>CAVTPQ010000001.1:0-316201 GCA_963736605.1 uncultured Alphaproteobacteria bacterium
CCGACGTTCCTCCCGTGGTAACTTACTCGTATTAACATAAATCATGTTAACTGATCCACGTTCCCCGGACAGAACGAAATCGTCACTTAACATATACCCACGTCCAGCTACGGAAATCTTAATTCCATCCAATAACTCGATATCAGTTTTTATTTCAGCAAACTTGAGTTCTTTATAAGTCGATGAGTCTGTCTTTCTGTATCGAAGCAATAACTTTCACGACGGCGTCAAAACAGGAAAGCCTATCGTCTTGTTGCGAAATGCCTTCACATTGCTCAAGTCTGTTAATTAGCGTCGAGTATGGTGAAATATTATCAGCTCGGCTGGTACTGTATTGTATCAGAAAGACTATAATAAGACATGACAAAGCCAGAAAGGCCAAAGGCATAGGTAGGGACGATCCCCCGAGGGGTGGAGCCAGCCCGAATTCTCTCATGTCCGCACTCGCTATGTCGCTCAATGTGCCACCACTCACGTCCGAATCCGGCGATGCGAAGTCATGCGTGATTTTAGCGTGGCCAACGCCATGAAGGAATTCCGCCCAGGCCGACTTTTCTCACGGTCTGCCTGATTTCTGCACGATCGCATTGCCGCCTGATTCCGCGACCAGACCTTCACGGGGGTCATGATGGAAAAGTGCCGGTGCGGAGTGCGTTAGCTGAGCGACCTTTTCGACGCGTCACAAACTCCCTTCCCCATGTTGACCCCATCAGGACTAAGTGATGCTTGGAGCACGCGGGCGGGATGCCTGAAAAGCCGCTTCAAGAGCAATCTGGCGAGAAGGTCTTAGCCCGGTCGGTCAGGCGGGGGAAGACGATCGCTATGAGACTTCTTCGAAATCGGCAGAAATGTCGTCCTGCGTGTAGAACGAGATAATTTGAGCCTCGTCGCCGCGGGCGTCGCGTTTTACGCGATGACCGCCATTTTCCCCGCTATTGCAGCGTTCGTATCCATCTTTGGCCTCTTTGCCGACCCGCGCGCCATCGAGAGGCATATCGAAAGTGACGCCAATTTGCTGCCGGCGGACTTGCTCAAATTGCTCACCGATGCCGTTGAGAGCTTCGCTGGAGAGAGCCATTCGACTTCTCGATGTCGCGCTCATCATTTCCGTCGGTCTCGCGTTGTGGAGCGCGATGGCCGGGGTGTCGTCATTGATGACGGGTCTCAATATCGCTAGCGAGGCGGTAGAAAAGCGTAGCTTTGTCTTCCAACAGATCGTGGCCTTGGCGATGACGGTCGGCGCGGCCTTTCTGGCAATCATCGCCCTTGCCGCGGTCGCGCTGATCCCTGCCACTCTCGGTTTTCTGCCTCTGACGGACAGCGCCAAGGCCTTCCTCGGTCTGGGGAGATGGCCCCTCCTTGCGATTCTTGTCTGGTTCGGTCTGGCGGTCGCCTATCGGCTGGGCCCTTCCACAGAGCACGCTTCGTGGAAATGGATCACCTGGGCGCTGCAATCGCGACGAGTTTTTGGCTGGCGGGTTCCTGCTTCTTTTCCTCCTATGTCTCCCACTTCGGTTCGTACGACGCGACGTATGGGGCGCTGGGCGGCGCCGGTAACGATCTTGCTCTCCTGGTTTTGGCTCAGCGCGATGGTGGTTCTGGTGGGCGCGGCAATCGACGCCGAAGCTGGAACGGGGCCACCGGCGCGCGCGCGAGGCCATTTGCCGACGGACGCCCTGTGAAAAGGCTCAGCAAATTGGACATACCGATCGTTCCTCGACGAGCGCATTTCCGACTGGAGCGTCGGGGTCGATGAAAGGCGGTAATGGCCGAATTCCTTTCGTTTTCCGAACGGAGAGGCTCGGCGCTGGCGCGGGTCTCGGGTTACTGACTGGTCATCGGTGAGGGGAAAGCCAAAAAGAAGTGCAAGTCGCGCCTTCCCGCGGGCCCGGTGGCCGCGCGCCTGCTGATGTCAACGCACAATAGAAATGTCCCCTGATTGCGCACAATAGGAATGTCCCCTTCGGCGCTCTGGTTGAGTGGGCGGTAACGGGCGGGCGACGCGCGCTCTCAATGGCCGCTGTAGCTAGCCCGCCCGTTATCCACGCCCTTGCGGGCTCGGCGGTTGGGCTGTCGTCCTGGCGTGCGGCGAGGACGACGTCGAGGCGGGCGTCGATGGTCTTTTCATCTTCGGCGGGGCTGGCCGGGGCGAGGATTTCGACTTGCGTGTATCGCAGGTCGCGGTCCTTGTAGCGCAGCCGCATGGAGCCGTCGGGCAAGTGCAGCAGGGTCTATCCTGGCCTGCGCATGGCGATGCCGGGGCCGCTGGTCTTGACGCAATGGATGCGCCGCCGACGCTGAAGGTCAGGGCTTTGGACAGGACGCGCTCCTCGCGCCGCGCCAGCGCCTCCTCGAGCGCATCGGCGCCCTTGGTCCAGGGACGATGGGCGTCTGGCCGTCTCGCGGCGGCACGGCGAACTTTTCGTTCCAGGCGGAACTGAAGGCGGGGGTGAAGGCCTGCGCCTCCTCAATCGAGGAAATCCCCCTGAGCCGCATCGCGCACGCAGCCGATCCTGCAAGGTCTGGTCGGCCCGTTCGACGCGGCCCTTGGCCTGCGGGGTGAGCGCGTCGATGAGTTCGATGCGCAAGCGTCTCGCCGACGCGGCCGAACTCGGTCTTGCCGTCGCCGCTGGCGGCGTCCTTGGCGTTGACCCGGAAAACGCCGTGCCGATCCGAATAGAAAGCTGCCGGACAGCCATGCGCGAGAACATGGTCCCTGAGCGCGCCAAGATAGGCGCGCGTCGTCTCCGCAGGGGCAAAGCGCAACGCCGTCAAGACGCCCCGTCGCATCGTCAATGAACACGATCAGCGTGCAGCGCGGGCCGCGCCCTTCGAACGAGTCATGCGGGCTGCCGTCGATTCTGGATCAGTTCGCCAAATCGCGGCCGCCGCTCGCGCAATTGAAACACCCGCTTGTGACGCCGCCGCTTCGCGCTTCCATAAGCCGAGCCGAATCCGGAGCCGTCCCGGATCGTCTCGCGCGAGACCAAGATCCCTTCAAGCTCCGCCAGCTTCTCGCAGGCCAGCGTCGGACCAAAATCACGATACTTGCCGCCGAGCAGTTCGCTCGTCCGTTCGCCGACGCCCGGCGCGAGCGCGACGGTTCGAGGCCCGCCCGCGCTGGCGCGACACAAGCCCTGCGTCGCCCTCGCCCCGATAGGCCCGAACAAGCCGCTTGACCTGCCGAACGCAAATCCCAAGCCGCTCCGCCGCCGCGCCTTGGCTGAGAACCTTGCCGCACACCTGCGCGATCACAACAAGTCTTTCGCGCTCCCGCCCGCTCATCGCCAATGCCCCCGCCGCCATCAACGCCCCCGCTCAATCCAGAGGGACATTTCGATTGCGCCAAAAGGGGAGATTCCCGACTTTGCACTAACACCTTCCGCCAGCTTCGCGACGCGAAGATCTCGGCCGTCCTGGAAGATTGGGACGTCGCGATGCTGCGTGAATACGGCAAGCTTTGCGCCTGGGCGCTTGCGCGGGCGCATGCGCGATCTGGCGATCCTGCAATGGTTGCGGGCTACTTGGGCTCCAATTCGACCTTCGACGACGCCATATGCGAGTTCGCGGTCGAATACGCGGACCAGAACCTTCACGACCACCGCGCCTTCGTCAGAGCGGTCCGGGAGGGTCGAATCCCGGTCGCGTCCGAGGATTGAGGGTCGGCGCTGACGCGGGTTTTGGGCTGTGAGTGCGATCGCAGACGGCAACGCCAAAAAGAAGCGCAGGTCGCGCACTCCAGCAGGCCCGAGGGGTGCGCGACTCGTGAGGGACGAGCTCTTGAGACGCGGCTTCGATGCGCAGCTCGCGGACCGCTACCCCAAGAAATATGACCTTCTTGTCGGACTATTTGGCTCGCCACCAACGCCCGTTCATGTGAGAACCGTGCATGTGGGTCCATGGTATGTCCGCAGTTCGCACTTTGTTGGGGCCGTTGCCAATCAAGTCACGATCTACGTGCTCCTTGGCTTCGAAAAAGATTCGAATTGCGCTCGTTTCTTCGTGACCAGGAACTGCGAGATGGAGACCGAGCTCCGTCAGCCGCCGAATTGGGGTGATTTCGGATTCATTGATGTCGAAGCCGTGGAGCAATACGAGGACAACTGGGATCTTTTGAAGAGCTAGGAAACTTCAACGGGCCAACGGCCTTGTTTAGCCTGACGAAAATAAACCCGGCGGGAACACGGTCAACAATGCTTGGACAATCGCAAGATTGCTTGCTTTTTCCACTTTCTCGACTACAATTAAAAGAAATAAACTCGAATGAGGCGGAATTCTGTCTCTAGAAAAAGCCGGCCGCTACGGGCCTTGCGGGCAGGGAGGATGGAGATGACTGAGCAAGAAGAAACCAAAGAAGAAACCAAAATGGTTTCGCGGCGAAGGGTGGTTTCGCGGCGAAGGGCTGGCGGCAGCCGCAGGATTCGCAGCGCTGACGGCTTCAGACGCTGAGGCCGAGACGGTTGAGACGCCCGAGAATTGAGCGTCGAGAGTGGCCAATTTTGAGGGCAGAACAATGATCACATTCGGAGGAACACCCAACGTACGAACGCTCGGGCTCATCAGCAGCGTTGCTCTGCTGATCATCGCGAGCGCCCCGGTGCGGGCGCAAACTGCGGAGGAGCAGGAACGCAGCTATCGCCGTGAGGCGATGGAGCAGGCGCTTCAGACGAAGGAGCGCTTCGACCTTTATGGCCTGCACTTCGATAGCGACAAGGCAACAATTTAGCCCGAGTCGAAATCGCTCCTCGACGACATAGCGACCGCGCTCAAGAACTTCCCGGACTGGCACTTGAGAATCATCGGCCACACGGATGCGACCGGCGATCCGATGCACAACATTGTCCTCTCGTCGGATCGCGCGAACGCCATCGAGGCGGCCCTCGTGGATCGGGGAGTCGACCCTCAAAGGATGGTGACGGCAGGTCTCGGAGAGACTCGGCCCATTGCCAGCAACGCCACACCCGATGGGCGCGCTCTCAACCGCAGGGTTGAACTCGACAGGGTCACGGACTCGGCCGAAGCGAAGAAGCTGCTCAAGGCGATGTCAGACTTCCTGGCGGCGCAGAAAACCTTGTCGGTCGGCTTCGACACCGTTTTCGAAGTCGTCACGCCGACCGATCAGAAATTGGGCCTCGCAAGCTCGGGAACTGCAACGCTCGCCCGACCGGACAAGATTCGCGTCGCGCGGTCCGGCGGGTTTGCTGACTTCGAGATCCTCTATGACGGCAAGACGCTCACGTTTCTGGGAAAGAACGCCAATCTCTACACGCAGGTTGACGCGCCAGGCACCGTCGACCAACTGATCGACACCCTCCAGGACAAATACAACAGGCCTATGCCCGGAGCCGATCTCTTGATGACCAACTCGTATGACGAACTGATGCAGGACGTCTACGATTCAAAGGATCTCGGCAGCGGCGTGATCAACGGCGTCGAGTGCGATACTCTCGCGTTTCGCAAAAACGACGTCGACTGGCAGATCTGGATCGCTCAAGGCGAGCGCCCGTATCCCTGCCGGTTTGTCATAACGTCCAAGCTGGCGAACGAAGACCCCCAATACACCATTCAATTCCGCGACTGGAAATTCGGCAATGATGTCGCGGCCGATGACTTCGCTTTCAAAAACGCCTCAAACGCAAAACAGGTTGCGCTGAAGGACGTTCAGGACAAGCTCGGCGACTTGCCGGGGAATTTCACGATCGGAGGCGCAAAATGACAAAGTTGAAGCAGTTTGGCCTCCCCCTTAGCGTCGTGATTTTGGGCCTGCTGGCGATGGAGGTTGGCGAGCGTTTGTCGGTCCCTGGGGTAAGTGGTTACGTCGCGACCGCTGAGGCGCGAGTGGGGCGCCCACTGACCCCCGTCAGCGTCGCCGGCGTTGCGCGCAGGACGACGCGACGTTGCGCAGCCGGCGTGTATAATTGCTGAGGCGTCGGGCCGCCAGCCATCTGCGGGGGAAAAGCTGCCGACCTCTCGTGGTCAGCATGGCAATACTGCGCGGTGGCCTTCGCCTCGCCTGTATTTTCCGCTTCTTTAGTGGCAGCCCGCCCTTTTCGTGCTGATTTTTTCGTTTCCTTTTGGCAGCCGAACCTCTGAGCGCTGACGCACGCGCAATCCAGCGATCCCGCCAGGAATACGCCGACCTTAAATCGCAATCAGGCCGTGGTATGTCCGCGGTTCGCACTTTGTTGGAGCCGCTGGAAGTCAAGTCACGGTCTACTTTCTCCTTGGCTCGAAACAATCCGGATTGCGCTCGTTTTTTCGTGACCAACAGCGACCTGGAGACCGAGCTTCGTCAGCCGCCGACGTGGCGCGATTTCGGATTGATTGAACTCGAAGCCGTGGAGCAATACGAAGACAATTGGGATCTTTTGAAGTTCTAGGAAGCTTTACCGCCCCATCGCCTTTGTTTGGCCTGACGCGAACAAACGCCTCAGCCGAAACGTCGTCAACAAGGTTGGAGCAATCTCCCGGTTTCCGCCGATCCGGCGTTCCAATGGAATCTTTCGGCGCATGTTGCTTAGCTATCGTCGAGTGAGGCGTAACACTTCGTCCCCACGATTGTCCCCTGCGCCGATCTCATAGAGCCCCAAGCGAGTGCCTCCGCTTGGGGCTCGCCATTTAGGTGGGCAGCGGATAAAGCCCGCTGGACCACACTATTCCGCGCCGAAGACGCGGCAATGATTGTAGACAGCGGTTCAATGACCAAGCGCGATGTGGATGACTGGCCTTATGTGTTGCGCACCTTGCTCGTTGCGATCAAAGGTGCAACTGTTCAAAGGCTAACACTTTATCTCTTACAGGCTTGTCATTTTTCGTATGTCCCTACTTCTAGCCTGGCGCCGCGGCTACTTTTATATCATTGGCCGTTGAGGTGCTCCCAGATCAACGCGTGATTCCCAGGCATTCCGACGCGCCGCCCGCCCGGAACTTGCAGCCGACAGACGATCCCAGAAACACCATGAATCTGCGCGGCTTCACGTTTTGGCGTGTCATTCGCGCACGAGGAGCTGAGCCCACGTCTAAACTATCCCGATGCAGGCGTTCAGCGCTTTTCCGCTGAAGATATCTCGGGAGACGAGCACCTTTCCAGGGCGCCACCACATTCATCACGTCAATCCGGTTACAGGTGCAGTCTTCAAAGAAAAGATCGAATAGAGCAAGCTTGATTGGTAACCTCGATCGCGCACTGAATTCTGCGCGCCGCATTAATGCGCGCCTAATGCAGACATTCGCCTGTACGAGTGACACGTCGGCCTCGGCCCAGGGCAGACTTCGCGCCAAAGTTTCAGAATTGGTAAGGCCGCTTCGTCTTTACATCGAACCTTTTTGACGCTGCGCTCTCACTAGCATCCACAACCGGAAAATCCGTAATAGTAGGCAGGATAATAGAAGGTGGGGGCTACAATGATCGCAGTGCCGACGCCGTAACCAGGATAGCCGTAGCCAGCATAGCTGCCGCCGTAGCCGTAGCCGTAGCCAGAATAGCCGCCACCGTAGCCGTAACCACCGTAGCCGTAACCAGCATAGCCGTAACCACCATAGCCGTAACCACCATAGCCGTAATGACGATAGCCGTAACCCCGATAGCCGTAGCCACGGTAGCCATAACTACGGTAAGCGAAACCACGGTAGCCCACGCCGCGATAACCGCCGTAACCCCAACGCGCGTCTGCCGTATCGGACATCGCCAACGCCATTGCGCTGAAGACCGTCGCTGCGATTAGTGCAGTCAGAATATTCTTCATAGCATCACCTCATTCTCATTTATTGAGTGCATTAGACTGGTGAGTTCATAGTTGAGAATAATCCTAAACGTGGGTGCGAGGGTAGAAATTGAGCCGCTCGGTAAATGGACTATGTAAAGATGTGTAGCGGCTGCAATTTTGTGACATCCGCTCTTACTCCGAAAATGGACTCCAGAGCCTCGCGGGCCACCGTAAAAAAAGAATGGAGCAGCGGGCGGGAATCGAACCCGCTGGGGGTACGGGGTTGCAATCCGTTGCGTTCCCAATTCGCTACCGCTGCATGAGCAGCCTCCTACGCGTTGCGGCCAAGCGCTTCAACAAGGAACCGAAATTCACCTTACCGAGTAAACTTAGGGCGCGGAAACCGCGAGGCTGGACGGCTAAGGCTAGGGTGGGTTCAAATAAAAACAAACAGCCCGACTACCTCCCAAATCAGCCCGACTGTTAATGCAGTGGCGAACATGAGGCTCGCGGCCACGAGGCCCGGATAAAAGAAATCTCGAAATATCATGGGGCTTCTCGCCTTCAGCACAATGACAGCTAACGCCGTCTCAGTACTCACGCGAGTGCGAAGCCAAATAAACCTAAAAGCCCCAATTCGCCATATCACAAACTGATCTAAAGCGAGAGAGACCCCCGATTGCTGGCGACGCGACCGAGGCTTATCCCCCGGTGCTGGTCCATCTGGTGTCGCCGTTGTTACTGCTAGTGTGAGCTATTGGGCAGGGATCACCCGGACGCGCGCAAACCTAGCGCACTAGGCTGCGGACTCATAAAACCTGAGCCATAGCCGGAGGCAAGCGATTTTGAGCATGGCGAGGTAGTTCAGAGCATTGCGGTCGTAGCGGGTAGCAATGTGCCTGAACTGCTTGAGCTTGTTGAAGCAGCGCTCAATCAGATTGCGTTTCTTGTACTTGGTCTTGCTGTAGGTGATGCCATCGTAGCGGTTTGATTTTGGCGGGATGTGCGGCGTGCACTCCTGGTCCTCGATCAAATCCCTGATCCAGTCTGCATCGTATCCCTTATCGGCGATGACATCGGCTCCCGCAGGCAGATCGTTGAGCAGGAGTTCGGCCATCGGTTGGTCGTTCATCTGGCCGGGCGACAGCGCGACCTGCACTGGCAGGCCGTTGCCGATCACCCGCAGATGCAGCTTGGTTGTCAGTCCTCCACGACTTCGACCGATACAAGCGTCTCCAGCCTGTTTTTTTGGGCGGCAGCCTGCTGGTGGACGCGTACGATGCTGGAATCGATCATCTGCACCTTGCCATCATGAGCTTCGATGATGGCAGTCATCAGCTTGTCCCAGACCCCCGCCTTTCGCCAGCGATTGAAGCGGTTATAGACCGTTGTCGGAGGTCCATACCGCTCCGGCAAATCGGCCCAAGGCGACCCAGAGCGCAAAATCCAGAAGATGCCGTTGAGCACCCGGCGATCGTCAACCCGAGGAACCCCGCGTGGTTTGTTCGGCAACAAAGGCCGGATGGTTTTCCACTCAAATTCGCTCAGTTCGTAACGGGCCATGGTCAAGCTCCTTTGCAGAGCTTGAATCACCTTTCAGGTGATTTGCCTACCGTTTATGAGTATGCAGCCTAACTTACGTTTACAGATGCCTCTCTGTAGTCTGTAATGTGGCGGACAACTGTCAGGCTCTCGCGGTCCTGCGCGCATGGGCGGGAAGTACGGCTGACAAACATCGCCCAATATGGAAATGTACCCGCCCGGGCAGCCACTGTGACCGTAGGAATACGGGCCCGGCAGACGCGGTGGAATTCGATAGCGCTGCGCAGTGACCGGCACGGCGGCAGCAACCGCAAACGTAGCTACCAAAATAGTCGCGAGAGTTCTCCGCACTGTGTTCTGCATTTCACACGATCCTGCCGATGGCTGCAACGTCAGCAGCGTTCTTGCGCTTCTCGGGCCGCCGCCCCGCGACCTTCCGCTGTTCGCTGGCGGCTTGGACTTTGTCGGCCTGATTTCATGACGCCGGAAGCAAAAAGCAATGATAGCCTAAGCTTCATTCGGAGAGGAAAGAAGCTGCCACGCAGCCGCTAAGTGCGCGGCAGTGGCGTGCTATTGCACACGCTCACGCAAGGGAAATTCCGCAAATTCGTCACTCGATCCCCATAAAATCCGCAAAATGCCGCATCACTTATCGATTGAATCAATAATGAAGATCGACTGGAGGACCAAGGAGCGAGACATGCAGGGGTCCGATGATACACACTCGCTTCCTTCTTCTTGGAATCACAATCCTGCTGATTCATTTCGCTGCGAATGCTCAAACGACACCCAGCATTCCTGGCGTACCGAGGCAAAAGCCCGACGGTCCGGTGGTTGCGCCTCCACTTGATGCGCAGCCGAGACGTGAGTTGCGGTTATTGGTGCCTGACGGCTTCGGTGGTTTGAAGGAAGAGCCACCAATCACCGGCAGCACGCCCGACGGCGTGGACATTCCGCGTCCGCCGGTTGATCCCAATGAGGTCAAGCCAACGCGGTAACACGAAGTAAGCGGCCCCAGCTTTGGACCCGAGCCGTGAGTTCGCGAAAACCGACAACTTCGTTCCGCGAATTCTCACTTGGTTCCACGCGGGGCAAGCGCGAGGCCCTGACTTGGCAATCATCAGCGCCGTCCTGCTTTGAATGCCAAGCTCGGCGACGCGCGCCCCCTGGGTGCATTGTGGATAAGCACGGGACGTTCCGCGAACACGTAAAGGAATAGACCTCCGCTGGCCACTTGTTTTGCTTTGCAACAAGTACGCAGAAAACATAGGCTGAGTCCCTGAACGCAAGAGGAACTGAACACTGATTAGACCCCGGCACAGGTCAAGTGCTGAAAACAGCTGGGCAAAACCGTCAGGCAACCTTCGAACTAGCGTTACGCTTAATCACGACATGATCTTGCAACCTCACGACTTCGTTTTTGGCGGCACTTAGTTCTTGTTCGGTGGACTGCTGGAACCGGCGCAGCAGGAGCCAACTGCCGGCCAGCATTTTCCATGCGCGCTTGTCCGCCTCGCTTTTGGTGCTTTGCATCTTTTGCAGACAATCGAGGGCGCGTAGTTGGTATTCGTCGTGTTGGGCCATTTGAGCATTTTGCCCCCGAAATCTTAGCTATTCGTTTCAAGTCGGCCTTAGGCCTAGCAACATAGCTGCCAGAAACTGCGGCATCCTTCTGAGCTCGGACGTTTTGTCGAAACCTTCGAATGTCGGAGTAAGCGCGATGGCCGTTGCCAGGCGATCGTGCGGCCCTCGTATCGGAATTTCGCCTTCGCCCGTCTTCGAAAGGAAGCTCGCGGAAGAGTGCGAACGGCGGGCGGCTTCAACCTCGACCTTGCGAATCGCGCTTTCGCGCGCGATCCGCTCCTGCATCGTCTGCGGGCTTTTGCCCTTTGGGTCATTTTTGCGTAGTTGGTCGATGACGATTTTGCGAGCCCGCTCATAGACTGCGCGGCGTTCGTACTCATGGCCGCTTGGCAGGCTCGCGACCGCGCGGGCGATAAAGGGGTAATAATCAACCATTGCCCGCCAGCTCTTGAGCAAGGTGGTCCGGCCGCCAAATCATGCCCGTGCTCGGGCGAGCCACCAGCGGCTGCGGCACCGACCTTGGCAAACCACCTCTTGGAGTTTGTGGATAGCGGTACTGTGTGCACGCGTTTGAGGAAAAAAGCCACAAATCCGCGCCATGCTCCGCGCTGTGCTATCGCATGAATGGTTGGGGGAGATAGCGCGGTTCTGATACCCACCTCAGCCCCGACTTCAGGAAGTGGTCGGGGCCTCTTTTCAATTTATCCAGACATCTAAAGCACGCTCTCCGAGTTCTCACCAATGGTTGGGAGTCGGAAAGCGGCGAACCCGCCGCCAGTATAAATGCCGGTGCGTGGCAACTGGTAAGTCGTCTTGGGCTCTTTCCTCGTCGGGCAATACTAATTGGCGCCCGGCAGTTGCCGCGTTGTCGGATCCCGTTACATCTGGAACTGGCTGCGGCATCTGCTCGATCTTCGACTGCGGCATTTGCTCGTGATTCGATCGATCTTGGTCAACCGTTCTGACCTTAGCAGCAGGTTCTCTCGTTACTATCGCTCGCACCGAAGCCGAGGGGGGTTCTGTTGCGGTCCGTGGATCGTTGGCAAGGGATAAAACCACAGACATACCGCTGATCGCCCCAACTGCCGCTGCGACGACAATTGAAATATTGTGGCTATAAGACGCCATGGGCATCACGTGAGCCCATGCCGGATAAGCCGCTCGCATCACACCCTCCACGCGGAACGTCGGCATGTTCCGCTGGCAGCTCTAGACCAACCTACACCAACCCCTAACCGGGTGTAGTGCGAGCCATGTCGCACTTTGGCCCTTCTCGACGCTTTAGTAGCTCACCAATTCGGGTAGCGATGGGAGGTTAGCGGACATGCCTCGGAGATCGTCAATCAGCCAAAGATGGACATCGAGCCATCACCAAGCGCGACGAACATTGCGGTAGCGCACGAGAGGTCCGTAAGGCGAGTAGTGGCCGCCGACGGGAGCGAAAACTACCCGGGAAGTATAGTAGCCGCCGTAATAGTAAGTCGGGGCAATGATGCCGTCGTACACGTAATACCCAGGATATCCCGCGGCGCTGCCGACACGGCATCCCGCGCAGCTTGCCTCTGCCAATTTTGGCGCGGTCCAAACACTTGCAACGGTCACCACAGCGGAAACTAGTAAAAGATACTTACGCACAAAGATGCCTCCGTTCTCCCCCAACATTGTGCTCTCTACCCGTAACAAAGGCAACGCATGCCGCGGTAGGTGAGCCACTCATCGCCATCGGCTAAGGGCAACGCTTGCTGACACACCTCGTAGTGCGGCTCATCCGCGTCCGGACGCGGTGCCAGACAATTTCGTAGTCCGGCTTGCAGACAGAACCTCTCGTTATCGCGATAAATGTCATCGACCATTTTGATCAAGAAGATCCAAACGGCCATGAATATCCGATAATATATAATCTCATATCGTCGGAAATTTCAGATTCGTCCGTCATTTCGGATTGTTCAGAGGCGGAACCTCGCATGATTGAAAGTTACCGAGCATTCTAATTTCCGACTTCGCCATAGCGGCACGAATAGAGACCTTCGAACGGCACCGCCGTCCGCGTCAAGGGAGCTGCGATGCGTCATCGTACTGGGACAAGTCCGAATGAAGGGCCATTTTGAGCTGCATCGAGCTCATCAGTCAACATTTTTGCGAGCTGTCGGCCTAATGGTTCGATGGTAATGGATCGATGATCGCCCGGCACTATACGAACTTTCACTTCGCCTTTAGCAAGCGCGCTCCAGCCCAGCGTCGGATCCATGGCGAGGTGATGGGCGGGGCGAACGCGATAATCGATACCACGATGGTCAGAGTGCATCGCATCGTATTGTCCTTTAGCACCAAAGATAGGGACGCCCTGCCCGTTCGTCAGCATGCCATGGGAATGGAGCTTTTAGATTGGAGGCCCGACCTGGATTTGAACCAGGATAAGAGGCCTTGCACAGCCCCCGCGTCCGTTTCCGCCATCGGGCCACTATCCGGTTCGTAACAGATCAGTATTGAAAGGGGGGTTAACCTGGCTGCCGATTGATCCCCCTTAGTCATACACCGGTTGCAATCCTGGTGAACGGCTGGGTTCTGGTGCATATTTGGGCGATGGAAAGACCTCGTCACACATATACGAAGTGTGGAAATTGCGGCGCGGATTATAAGGTCGTCCGCGTTGAATCTGCAGCCCCGCTTCCACATCAACCCGTGTGCACCGCCTGTGGTGCGCCGCTTCAGGGACGGCAGGGGCGTTTTGTGCTCAAATACTCGATTATGAAGCGCAGAGTAAAAGGCAGCGGCATGGCCCGGAATTAGGACAGCATATTGTCAGCGCATGTGGCCATCCCTGGGACCCAGACGTGGTCTGTAGTTCGACCGTTTGGCGCTATCCTCCTTCGGGAGAAGGAAGCAGCATGGAGGGAGCGCTTTTTGGTAATTCTGCCCAGTACTGCCTTTAATAGGTGACTAGCGGCTTTAGGAGGAATTGGGTTCGTTTCGCAAAGTGGCATATGCAGGCAGATAACCTAAAAACGAATATTCGATGGAATGAAATTCGCGATCGTTGCCGCCGGTACAAAATATCCAGCCATACCATTGGCCGTCCAGACAACATGGCCATTTTCGGATTGGTAATGAAACTTTTTGACTTCCCCACTCATAATGCCGACGAGACATTTTAGGTCAGAATCGAAGAGACCGGATCCAGAACCTTGTGGCGCGCTGATCAGACTGTTGAATTTTTCCTGAAGTCTGGGCGCAATTAGCAACGGCGATATTATTTTCGCGGGTGTAAGCTCCTGCGGGGCCACGTCAATAACCGGCGTACCCACGGGCGATGGGTTGCGGCACAGTGGGGCGCGCCGCAACCGAACGCTTATTGGCAGCAGGTGCCCATCCACTGACAGTAGCGCCAAGTCGACTTTTGGAAAGGAGCCTTCTCTGATAACCTTGGCCGGGAGATCTTGGCCTGCGATCAGAACACGCGGGTGGGTAAAAAATGGCCAGCGCCCTACGATATGGGCCGCAGTGATTACTAGTCCATGGCCGAGGTAGATTCCGTCACCGGTGATTTGCCTTTGGAACGGAGGCGTTCTGACGATCTTAACTGCATAGATTTGCAACGAATCATCGGGCGACTGGGCACTTACCTGCGCGGATAAATGAACTAGGGCGGCAAGGGCGACGCCGAATCCAGCACCTGGACGCATCAGGCCTCTCCCATTACGCATCGACTCGTACACATAATACCGCCACCGGCAACGCTCGCATCGCCGGCGTCTGAGTCTTTACCGGTTTAATGGATATAAATCGCTAGCTCTGGGGTGACGGAAGCGAATGGGAATTCACGGCACCTCGTGTAGGCATTGCCTGTGCGGCCGGTATCAAAGCAGAAACACGGAGATGCGTCATGGACGAGCTGATTAACTTCTTCACGCTACGGCCTGTCTTCACTCATTATGGGCTAAAAGCCGTTTGGTATCTCTATCTGTTGAACGCATTCATTCAGGTATACATTGCAGTAGTAGGAATTATCCGAATTTTGGCCCAGAGAGGCATTAGCTGGGAAGCTTGGTCACCAAACTTCTTGCCCCTGGTCCTGGGAATCATAGTACAGCTCGTTCTGGTGCGACTGTTCCTCGAAGTGGCAGCGATCATCCTTTCCAGTACACGTCGACTGTGAGAGTGTCCGATTGCTAGAATTTGAGTAGTCGAGCTACCTCTCGATAATTCCTGTCACGATCTTCATTGTGGCTACCAAGCTCGTCGGCTAGGTTTGCTAGGCTACGACCCGCACGAGCCGGGTCGATTCCCATAAGCTGAAGGAGGAAGGCGGCTAACCGATCGGCTTTAGCAAACGTGACAAGGTCATCTGCAAGGTTGCCAAGAACCGTATAGGCCTCGCCAAAAACTACCTGGTCAGCCTTTCCAGCAGGAATGTCATCAAATATCGACGTGACGTGCCATTTGAGATTTTGATACCGCGACATCTGCAGCTTAACCTGTCGCCGAAGTTCAAAGAAACTCCGCATCGGGCGCCAGATGTTATCCAAAGTGATCCAACCAAGCACTGCGGCGATCAGGATCGTTATGCCATAAGCCATTAACCTATCATAGCCCGCTCGGTAAGCGGGCGACAGAAGAAGGTTTTGTGCGAGTGTAGGCCAAGAGACGGCGTGCAACCCCTTGGTCATTCTTTGACCCTTGGGGTTACAACTGGCCTGCACCCGGTTCCGAAGACACCGAGTTAGGTGTTTTTATGGGACCGGAGGTGAGTCATGGAGAGACTAAGGTTTGTGCAGGAGTTTAAGCTTGAAGCTATGCGGCTGATCAGAGATCGGGGGGGTCTCGTATACGCAGGCATCCGAAGACCTGAAGGCGCATCCGACGCAGCTGCGCAATTGGGTGACGGCGTTTGAGTTAATGGCAGCCGCCAACACAGAGGTATTACGCTACGTCGAATGATCCGAATTGGCCTATGAGATTATAACGACTTCTTGCACCCAGCTTCTGAAAAATACTGTGGACGTGGATTTTAACGGTACCGCTGCTCACGCCCAGTTCCCGGGCAACTTCCTTGTTTGACAGACCCCGAGCAATAAGAGCCGCCACCTCACATTCGCGAGGGCTCAGCACCTTGGACCATTCTTCAGTCATCAACATGTCACTTATCCAATTCAATGGGTCATTTTGAATTCTCAAAGGATTATGAGGCAACTTCCGTGCCATTAGAGTGCTCCATGACGACACAGAGTGCGTGTGGCCGAACAAATGCCGGAGTAATGCGAGGAGAGTTGCGTTAAGGCGTTTACCTTAACGCCAAATCGACATGGTGGTCGGTCGTCCGTAATGAGTTTGACGAGTAGGGCGGCTTCGTCCGCGGCACCGCTCGCCAAAGTCGTCGTCCAAACGGACGATCCTGCGGGGGAATTCCGCAGTCGACCGCCCCTTAATCCAATGCGAGATAGCGCTCAATCTGCTTCTGATACGCTGCTATGAGCGCTGAAGTGACCTGCTTGGAAACAAACCCAAGATCAGTGGAATAAATACCCCCCCTCCAGCGACCGCCTTTAGGAATCTACAATCGACGCGCGATCAGCTTACCGTTAATGCTGCTGTGCCGGCACAGCATCACCTCATTCTCATTTACTAAAGCCAATTGGTCAGCATCGCGCTTCAGCACGCGCCGCGCCTCATCGCGCAGCACCGCGCTTAATGGGTGGAATTAATGAGAAGCGCTACAGTACTCGACTAATACCGGCTTTAGTTCCTCTGCCCATCTTTTGTACGTTTTCGGCCGTAAGTGAACGCCGTCAATCGTTGAGCCTGGACTAATGATGCGGTCGAGATCCAAAAAGTGGCATCTGCTAGTGCTGCGACATGCTGCCTGCATGTTCGTGTTCAATTCCCTTACCTTTTGGTTGAGTGAGTAGGGCGGCTCCGTAAGTAGTGTTGTTTGGACGATGACCTCGGTTGTCCCGGTGGCAGCAAGTCGATCTAAGATTAGTGAATAATCGCGGGCTGTGCTTTCGACGCTTCGGCCTACGGCAAAATCCCCGATGCCGAGCATAGTTACGACGCATTGCGGGTGCCCAGCTATTATAGAATCGACACGAAGAAGCGCCCCTGCGGTGGTGTCGCCGTAAATGCCTCGATTGGCAGCGGGAATATCCAGGAGTAGGGGCCAATCAGCGAAAGCAATCTGTGAATCGCCGAACATAACAACGCTGGCATTACTTGGATATTCAGCAAAAAAATCTCGAATCGCAACGTACTGCGTAGATGTTTGGCGGGCTTTAATTGCGTCTCGTACTTTTTCCGATGAATCAGAATGGCCAAAGGCATCGCGCCACGAAATACCGCGGTTCACCATGGCACGATGCGCGGCCATGCCCGCGATGAAAACAAGCAAGAGGACTATCAGTGAAACGAACTTCGAAAGTTTCATTCGGAATCCCCTTCCAAAGGCGGGTCATCGTATAGGGTTTCGTGGATAAGATGGATGCTCTTATCCGGCTAAACTATGGTTGAGCGTGTCGGCGAGCCGCAGCGCGAGCTGTGTGATGGTGAGTGTCGGTGTTGCATGGCCAGAGGTACGAAATACCGCCGATCCGGCGACATAAAGATTGTTAATGCCCCAGACGCGGCAATCTTTGTCGACGACGCCATCGGCAGCGCTGCTGCTCATCCGAGCACCGCCCATCTGGTGGCCGGCGGCTCCGAGAGCGCCATCGAGCGCGGTCCAGCCTTGCAGGGTCTCAGCGGAGGACAGAACGGCAGCATTGACGTTCAGGCGACCAATGTCGGCGTGAATGAGATAGCGGCCGAATTCGAGGGCGGCTTGGCGCATCGTAATGCGATCATCGTCTGAAATGCGCCAATCCAACTTAATACGAGGTTGCCCCAGTTCGTCGTCACTGCTGATCAGTACGATTCGGCTGTCGGCATTCGGGATCTGCTCGCAAGTGATCGAAACGATCCCGGCCGAGGCCGCGCCGTGGCACGACGCCCCAGTCGCCAAGTTGCGAAAGCGATCAATGAGGCCCCAACAGCCGGTCAAACGGGTCGAATAAAGCCGGAAGGCGCCGCGCCCGTTGTAGCGCAGATATTTCTCTGTCGACGCCATGAAGGCAGCTCGGGTGCCTTTTGCGAATGCAGGTGCGGTACCCTCATTTAAGATTACGAATTGTCCCAGCTCCTGATGAAGATGCTGCATGTAGTAACGGCCCAGAGCAGTACCATTGCTGTGAAAGCGACTGCTGTTCTTTTGGTGGAGAATGAGCAAGTGTCGCACATTTTCAATCGCACCCATCGCAAAGACGAATTGACGGGCCCGACAGATCAGAGGGGCAGAGGAGCGCTGATCATGAATCGCGATCGAATTGACGATTGCATTGTCGGGAGCAAGCCCAACCGACAAATAGGCAGCGTTGAGCATCAACGTGATATTCTTCGATTGCTGCATCTCATCAAGATAGTTGGTGCCCAAATTCGCCGGTGGTTCACTGAAGTACATGCGGATTGTTTGGAGATCCCCATCAGCATTGGGGATATCGGTATCGACGCCGCTGAACGTGGTGACGCCCAGCATAGTGGCGGCTTCACGGAAATAGGGATCAAGATCCAGCTTGCCAATTGGCCAAGCGCCATCCGACGACAAATCCGACCGTGCGAAATCGTAAGCGTCAAGCGTTCGGCACCAGCCACCCCAATGGTTTGAAGAGCCGCCGAGTGCACGAATACGCGTCTCGTCAAGAGGCAGATTATCGAGGTCGCCAAGTTCGCCGCGATAATATGCCTGGGAGTCCGCGCTGGCGGTCCGATCCCCCGCCTCGATCAGAAGCACGTGGCGTCCGGCTCGGCCAAGTTTGACGGCGAGCGTGATGCCGGCGACGCCGCCGCCGATGACACAGGCATCGAAAACGGTCGCCGAAAAATCTGGGCGGTGCTGGGCCAGATCGATTAGCATTGACCGCCTGCTACTCAGCGGAAATCGGTGCTGGCAAGGATCCAGCCATCGACGACGATGATTTCGTGCGTCGAGGGTGCGTCGGCAATCCAACTTGGCAAAGCGGCAAAGGCCAGCAACCCGATCGAGTTAATGAAGCTCCGCCGCGACGGCGCGAGCGGAGCGTTGCCCTGCGTATCCCGGGCCGCCCCTGGGAAAAACCAACCCACCATTTTCTGTTCATCGCTGTCATACCAATTCTCAGTCGTCTCCTCAGAACGCCTTTTTGAACTATCCTGGTCACTGGGGGGTAGCGCATTGGAGAAAGTCTTTGTACGACCTTGGTCAGCGTTTTGGACGTCAGCAACGACACGATCAATCATGGGGTTGGCTCCGGAAACGAACGGGTCTTATGCTAAGCCGCGTAAGCGACGTCGAAGACTGCGCACTCTAAGCTCAGCATTCCTTATACCACGCCGGGGTGCCTTCATTGGTGGGGCACCGGGTGGCAGGAATATCGTGTTCGGAAAGCGCGACAGGCTATGGTCGAATACCGCAATGTTCTTATAATAGGAGTTGGCTCGCAACATGGTCCGGCGTCCTAGTATCGCGGCCAGGATCGCGCAATGCAGCCGGTCCGTTTCAACTTCGCCGAATCCCAGTAAATAGCGTGCAACGGCCCAGACAAATTCATGGGCAACCGCCATATTGGTGCAGGAACCTATATACGTGCGCATGATGTCATTACCACCGACCTCCGAATGGATACTTTCTAGATCGGTCCGAAACGAACAGCACTTGCCAGCATTGGCTTTTCCTATGCGGCTCGCGAAATCATTCCGCAGACGCGGCGCCAGCAGGAAAGCTGCGTCATGAGCGAGCGATACATTTTCAGGACCAATTTGCTTCGCAACATGGGCAAGCGAGGTCAACTCGCGGCATAAGATGCGGGTGAAGCGCGCAACTCGCTGTAGCGATCCTGAGTAACCGTGGATGGTTGCGGGAAACATGAACAGCCGATGATCCGGCGCTAGACCATCAAGGAAGTCACGGATATCGGAATAGAGCGGCTCGACCGCATTGCCTCCACCGCCGACAAATACGCATTCGGTGCGTGCGACGTCAGCGACGGAGCAAATTTCAATTTTGTCAAATCTTTCCGTTAGATAATTAAAGCAGGCGAGATTGATGGCGGCATCACCAATGTTGCCAGGGTTTGGCACGAAGGTCACAGGCACGTGGCGGTCTATGCTGCCGGCCAGCCAATCGAACGCTCTAATGGTCTCAGCGTTGATTGTTGTGAGGGCCAACAAGATTGGGTCCTGAGGAATCATCCTTAATTTCGTAAGTTTATCGCACGTAAGCGGCCCTGAAAAATAACAGAATGCAATATCAGCTTAGCGGTGGCAACAGCGCCACGCAATTCCATACCTTTAATGACAGGGGCTTTTCAGCGCGCAAACGATATAATTCGGTTAACGCGGCTTCGGTTAACGCGGCTTCGGCTATCGCGGCTTCGAGTACCGTGGTTTTGGCTATCCTGGCTGGGGTTGCGGTGACTTGAAGTAGTCGCTGACTATCTTGCAGATTTTTTCAAAATGCCTCATTTTCAAACTTACACGTCGGACGACCATCCACGGTCCTGCCAGCCGTTCCCTGCCTTGAGAATATCGCAGCGGACGCCAATCGTTGTCCTATGAGCCAATCGAGCGAAGCCATTACCATAATCCTGTCGGCTCGGGATCGATTTTCGCTGACCGAAGACTGCATCGCGCACCTGACGACTCATACGCCGCAGCCCTTTCATCTGATTGTGGTGCTCGGAGGCGCGCCTAAAGAGTTAGAGAACCGGCTGCGAGAGCGCCATGGGAACACTGCGACTTTGGTCTTTGAACCGAGGTTCCTGAACTGTTCGGAGGCCCGCAACATAGGGCTGAAGCTCGCCAAGACGCGGCTTTCGGTGTGCATGGACAATGACGTCTTCCCGCGCCCCGGCTGGCTGCCCCCACTGTTGCGCTGCCAGAATGAGACCTCCGCCGGGCTCGTCGTACCTTTGATCCTCGAGGACAACACGCACATCCATTGTGCCGGCAATGACATGTTCATCACCAAAAGAGGCGCTCGCTCCTTTGTCAGCAAGGTCCTCCCCTATCATTACATTCAGGTGTCAGATGGCACGAACATCAAAAGACGGGAGATCGACTACGGCGAAATGCACCTACAACTAATTGATACGCAGGCCGCCCTTGCCCTCGGCGTGCACGACGAGCGGATCCAGGAAGGCGAGGAACTCGACTGTGGCCTTATCTGGCGCAAGGCGGGCCGAAGCATCTGGTTCGAACCTGAATCGATTGTGGTCTATGATTTCCCTAGGCGGGTCGAACATCCCTGCGATATCGCCTTTTTCTGCTGGCGTTGGAGACCTACCAATCTAATTCCCGGATATAAAATCATGCACGAGAAATGGGGGATGGACATGACCGAAGCCGGGTTCTTTAAGTTCTTTCTCCTCGACATGAACTCCAAGGTCGGCTGGCTTCCCCGGCTGTGGCATTCCCGAAGAGCGCTTGCCATCGACAACGCAATGGATCGCGCCTTCGCAATCCTCGCGCTGCCTAACAGGGCGCGGATGTTTCTATATGCTTGGCGTACCGGGCATTACGAGTGGACCGCGCAGCTGGAGGGAGGAAACTCCGCCTCACGCCGCATCGTCTCCGAGGTTTTGAGCATCTTTGGTCGCAGCTCCGACGGCCGCAGTCAGGTGGAGCGGCTGCAGCTCCAAGACGACGTGTATGTCGATACCTTCTGCCTCCAAGAAGGCGCGAACTGCGGGCCAGGCGCTTCACTGTCAGCAAAAGGCGAAGAAGTCCTGCGGATCACCTGCTTGGGCTGCGGCCGGGGGTACTATCAGGTTTATCCAGGGCGACTCAAACGCTGGGACATTCCTCGCCACTATTTTGAGGAAGCGACCGTGGACGCCCAGATCGACGCCGCCGCTCATATGCTCGAACGGGACGGCCAACACCTTCTTCGCACGGGACCGGTGCCGACGTTGCATGATATTTCGCTCGACGTTGGCCGTCTCACGCAGGTGTGTCGCGACCTTTCGCAGAAATTGCGCGCCCACGTCCACTGACGGTGGGGTGCCGCAAACGCTCGACCCGCGCGGGATGAGCACATATTCTATGCCGCAACGCGATCCATGGCCGCTTTTTCGCGGCCACCACGGATAGCCTTCACTGACTTTTCGATGGTGTGCCGCGACCAATGGTGTCATTCGGTGCACTCTGCTCAGCTATCCGTCGAGTGAGGCGCAACATTTCGTCCCCACGATTGTCCCCTGCGCCGATCTCATAGAGCCCCAAGCGAGTGCCTCCGCTTGGGGCTCGCCGATTTAGAGAGGCCGCGAATAAGCGGCGCCGCCGACCATGGCATTCGCGTCAGTCTAATGAAATCTCGTTGTCCGAGTTAACCTCGACAGCCCGACATTTACGGCGATCATCCGATCGTACGGACATCAGATTGCCACTACTATCCACTCATTGCAGTAGTGACGAATTTGAGCGTACCGCTCGGCACGGCGGGCGCATGATGCGGAATGGGCAACCAACGGACAGTCTGCACATTAGTCGGCTTAACAGCGAAAATAACAGGGATCCGCTCACTATAAGAATCCCAACACGTTGACATCCCCACTATCGTCGGAGTCGAGACTGGCAAAATCGAGGACCATCTGGTCAGCACGAGCAACAGCAATTGCTTTCGTGTAGATCGGATCCCTCGTCGTCACCACGATCACTTCGGCCCAGCTGACGGCGTCGGCGATTTCTGCTACCATCAACTCTGCGATTTGCGGCAGCGCTCGCATCAAATATTCTTTGTTCGCCCCCATGAGGCGAGTTAACTGCACATTCGGATCGAATATCCGAATCGCGCAGCCTTTTATCATGAGGCGTTCCACCATCTCGACGAATGGACTCTCGCGAACGTCGTCTGTGCCTGACTTAAAACTGATACCGAGAAAAGCAATGCGTTTCTTTGATTGTTCGAGTATCCAGTCAACGCCCCGATGGATCAGCATCCGATTGCTGTCGAGAATATGGTTGAGCACCGGCAAGTGGAGGCCGAGTTTTTGGCTGAGATAATCTAGGGCACGCAAATCCTTCGGCAAGCAAGAGCCGCCGAACGCGAAGCCGGGCCGCAAATAAGCCGCCGATATATTAAGTTTTTTGTCTTCCAAGAAAATGTCCATCACTTCCTGGCTACTAATATCGAGAGTCTTCGCGAGTACACCCACTTCGTTCCCGAAAACCACCTTCAAGGCATGCCAGGCGTTGTCCACGTATTTGATCAGTTCTGCAGTTTCGAGTTTAGTAACGATCTTCCGGCCAGGAAGCTGCCCGTAAAGAGCCATGACCACCCCAGCAGTCTCTTTGTCGGTTACCCCAACGATAGTTCTCTCAGGCAAATTGAAATCCGCAACGCCAGAACCTTCCCGCAAGAATTCCGGATTGAATGCAACACTGAACGGAACATTGCCGCTGGCGTCGGTGAGCCGCGGCGTGACTAGATTACGCAACGTTCCGGGAGGCACCGTGGAGCGGACCACGACGTAGTGTCGATTGGTCTTCGCACTGATCGCATGCCCAATCTCATTCGAGACTGACTCAATGGCGGAGAGATCCGGCGAACCGTCTGACTGACTCGGGGTACCAACGCAAATGATGGACATGTCAGTATTTGCAACCGCCTCGTTTGCGTGCAAAGTTGCCGTAAGTCGGCCAGCCGCAACGTTCCGCTTGACAAGCTCATCGATGTCCTGCTCGACAATCGGCGAGCGGCCCGACTGTATCAAGCTCACCTTGACCTCAGACTTGTCGATGCCAACAACCTCATGACCCGCATCGGCGAAACAGGCGGCGCAAATGGTACCAACATAACCCAGTCCGAATAAACTTATCTTCATGCTGAGCCCTTTCGCCAGATGCACATCTAGGGTATTGGGATGAAGTCAAGCACCTTCGTGCGTCGGATCGTTCGCCGGGGAATATGACGAAAGGACTGTTTAAATGTCCTCGACGAGACGTTCAGATACTATCGTTATTCAAACATTCCGTAAGCATACGGTACCCGCCTGGATACAGCGCTGCCTCGACAGCGCGCAAAAATGGGCAGTATTACACGGACATGATTATTCGCTCGCGGGCGACGAGTTCTACGATTTGTGCGGGCCGGATTATCTCGTGCGTGGCAGCAAGAACCCGCAAGCCATCACCAACCTCGCGCGCCTTGTAGCGACGCGGCAGCAATTGGATGCCGGCTACCAACGGGTAATATGGATGGATGCGGACGTGTTTGTGTTCGACCCTGCAAGGCTTGTCTTCGATTTTTTACCCGAAAACTTGACCACCGGCTATGCTTTCGGCCGCGAAGTCTGGTTATTTCTGGATTGGTCAGGTGCGATCCACTTCTACGGCCCGCGGGCCCATAATGCCGCGTCATTCTTTACCCAGGGCGCTCTAGACCTCGATATGCTGATAACTCTGATCCGCCACATCGACGCGAGGCGGCAGATCGTCAGCAACTACCAGGTAGGTGTGGGCCTGCTTCGTGGACTACAATATTCTTTGATGTTTCCAACATTCTCGCACGTCGGGGTCTTCTCCCCGGTGTTACTCCGCGCCATAGCGGAACGCGATGAGAAGCTATTACGATTTTACGGTCGAGTCTATCGCTATCAGGTTTGCGCCGGGAATCTCGGTCTTTCGTTGCAGGAGCAAGTTACAGAAGATGTCCTCTGGCGGGCAATGGACCATCTGGAAGCCGGGGCGGGCGACGCAATCAACAAATACGCGACTGAAATAGGCGTGCATTTGGTGCCCTATAACTCTTCCGAAGAGTCGCCAACGTATAAGATTTGGCGTGATAGGTTGAAGGCAGTTTTGCAGTTTGTAACTTCCTGACACTGATGCTGTCGCGAGCGCTTCATCCGAACCGCGCTTCGCGAATGGGCCTACGCCAGGGCCTATCAGAACTCCGATCAACGATCCGCCGAACTGCTCAACTGGCTCCATCGCTACAACTGGCATCGACCGCATGGTAGCTTGAAAGTCAACACACCTATCAGTCGCCTCGGTCTATCCGAGGACAACCTGTTGAGGCTCCACACCTAGCTAGGTTTAGCCATCCATGACCGCACAAAATAAATGATTTCCAGATCAGTCGGCTGAAGGGGCACCCAATAGCGACAGCGTGGCAAATGGCGAGGCTCATTTATCCAACCTCTCCAACACAAAGAGCTAGGTATCAGGCGCGCTGGCTATGTGATAAAGTTGTACGCAAGATTGGCGGACGGTTGACTTCGCTTAGTCGCAGTTAGGAGCGCTGATAGCGACTGAATGATTTGTGATATAATTTTTGGCCGCATGCCTTTCTATGCGTTTCGGGAGAGTATCATGCGCGCTGCACTTATCGTTGTGACAGCTGTTATCGGCATCGTTGTCCCTGCGCAAGCTCAGCAGCAAGGCCCCAATTACCCGGCGCCAGGGTCAAACCGAGGGCCTGCGTTCCCGACATACGTTTCGCCGACGGAAAAGAATTCGACCAATTGGAAGACTAGCCCTAAGGAATACACCCCCCAAGGCGTCGAGGGCAGGTTGTATCGCTGGTACGGCTTGCGAGCCAGATGGGGCTGGGATAGGTGGCATAGGTGAACACGGTGCGCTGTTGAAAGAGGGTGCTGGCTTTGCGGGTCGCTAGCCACGAAATTATTAAGGTACATCGGAGTGGTTCGATCGGGGGAGACCAAGTCGGTGCCGATTACGGTAACGGCAGGGCTCAAAAAAGGAAGTATGTCCTTCGCCCTGTCATCCTGATGAACCCGTGTTGCCCCTCCATGACAGAAACGCTAACGCAGTGGTTCGGCGGGAAGGGCGCGCTGAGAAGGTGGAGCCGGACGGTAAGGTTCAGTTGGCAACTCGCGTCCCTGCGGTGCTGGCGCGCTGCCGATCAAAGGCGACTGGGCAAATGGCGTCGGCGGGGGAAAGGCCGGTCCGCGTACTGGCGACGGGTAGGCTGGTCCCCGCGACGAAACTGGCGCGGAGCTAGAAGAAGATGGCGGCTGTTGTTGGGCCCGGGCTGGCAACAGAATTCCAATCAGTACTGCCGCGACGATAAGAAATTGCCGCATAGATCCCTCCCCACCGCGTCCGATATCCGAAGGGTCGTGAACCTCTCTTACCATTTGCACGGCGACTACGGCAGATAAAAAGGACGCCTTAGGGCGGCCTTATCTTTTTCCCGCCTTGCTGTGGTGCTCGATATTCGCGACCTGTGCCGGCGTTTCGTCTCCTTGCTCCGAAGTCAGAGAGCGCCGCGCCTTTTGTTGGCCCCAGAAAGCGATTATCAGCTCAGATCGGTTTCGAACGCGAAGCTTCCGATAGATTGCGTGCAGGTGACTCTTGACAGTCCCCTCACACACGCCAAGACGGCCTGCTATCTCCTTGTTTGCGATACCTTGACAAACCAAGGCAGCGATTTGCAGTTCACGTTTGGTCAATCCGATTACTCGCACGCCGAAAGACATACCTGACAGCTCCCATCCGACCCGCTTGCCAATGAGTATTAACACCGTTTTGCCCTAATTAGTTCCGAATGATCCAATCGAAAGTAAGCACGGTGATTGGTCGGTTTGTCACCCTTGTGCCAACTCGCGCCTCCTTTCTCGAGCCGATAGAACGGTGCAGCGCGCCGACGCATGGATCAAGCAGTATGCAAAGGGCGCGACGGCGATACTCGCATGCGATCAGACAGCCAATCCCATCCGTTCCACTGATCTGGATGCTCTAGGACAAATGGCTCCAGTCGCCTGGCATAGGCCGCTGCAATATCTTCAACTGTACTGGGCCTGGGAGTTGGATAGATAGCTTCTGCGATGGCCACTTCGAATTCGTTGTTCTTTGTTGTGAAGGCAAAAACTGGTAGGAGAGCCGCGCCTGTTGTTAGCGCCAGCCGAATTGGTCCAGTGGGTAGCTGTAGCTGTGCGTGAAAGAATGGCACCTCCGTAAACTTGTGAGCCAATGGAGCGAGGGTAATGATCACAATGCCGTTGGCAACTAGTCGCGTACGCAGAACGGTCAGCGCTTCAGTAGCCGTTTCGCCTGCGATAAGGACACGTTCCGCAATAAATCGATTTTCTACTCTGGTCCAGATCGGATTCAAAACCCGGATACCGAAGGGAGTATCAGTAGAAAATCCGTGACCTGGCCGCGAGAGTTGGCAGGCATGATAACCGGACTTGTAGAGAGCCATTTTTACCATAAGCGTACTAAATGTGGTCTCCAGCACCCACAATATGGCTCCACGTCCAGTCTCAAGTGCTTTGTGCAGATTAACCTGGCCACTTAAGCGAACTTCCGGTTGCCAACCGCGCCATGGACCATTCAATCCCAAAATCTGCAGCTTAAGCTCCCTACTATGGCTGTGGCGTCGGCGACTGATACGTGCAATTTCGGCCTTCGAATATTTCAGTCCTAAAATGGTGTCATAAACTGGCCAACACTGATCCCTTTGTCCAATCCAGCTGGTCGCCGACGCCACCGTTCTCCAGAAGCGTGGAGGCACGCACCAGGCGATTGCTGCAAGGGCCGCAATTTTCCCGACCTGCAGGACGTCGCGTTTCCCAACTTGCAGCACTTCCCGGACTGTCATTGAGACGGCGGTACATTAAGGATAACGCCCCCCATCAGCTTATTGTCTGGACCAGAACAGTTCAAGACGATAAGCTTTTGGCAGCAGCACGTTCGTCGATAGCAGATTTTAAACGTGATCCATCGCAACCCGCGATAATTCCAAATGCAGATTGTAGAATACAACAGCTGTTCTCAATTAGATGCCGTCGAGATCGCTTGGGATCGTTTAGCAAGAAATGACTTGTTCTTCGTTCCGAGCTTTTCGGAATTTCGTCATCAAATACAGACCAATCATTTCAACTTTAGACTGTTCGCCGCAACAAGCAACTCACAAATTGAAGCCATCGTTTGCTTCGTGGAGAAAGATATTAGGAAGGTTTACCACCTTGGCAGCAAGAAGCTATTCTCTCTCCCAACCAAAGTACTGACGCTGTTCGGCTCATGTGTAATCGGCCAAGCGAGTGAAGACGTTATCATTCAATGCTTTGACATGGTCATTAAAGAGGGAGGCTTTGATCTCATCAATATAGGACGTATATTTTTGGACTCACCGTTATATAAGGCGGTCAACAATCTTCACAACGCTGTCGCTTGGCGTGTGGCGCGGAAAGAACAATCTTGGTGGCTGATACGACTGCCGAATTCGTTAGACGAGTATATGTCATTATTGCGTGAGACAACCAGGAGACACCTGAGCAGAGACTTTCGTAAGTTCGAACGGGCGGCTCCTGAATTCCGGATAATGACACGGCCTGAAGAAGTGGATGTTTTCTTACGCGATGCCGCAGAAATTAGTCGGCGAACTTATCAGTGGGATTTGAATTACGGCCTTCGTAATGATGAAAGCACTCGCCAGCAATTTATGCGTCTGGCAGCGGATGGGAAGTTACGTTGCTATGTTAGCTATCTCGACGCTCAACCATGTGCATTCGGTTGGGGAGAACTCAGTCACGGGAAGTTTTACTTTCGACAAACCGGATATGATCCGCAGTTTCACAGACTATCACCGGGCTCGGCGCTGATACTAAGAATCATCCGGGATATGATCGAAAACACAGACTGTTGGGTATTCCATTTTCAATGGGGCGGCGAGGAGGGATACAAGGCGAGATTTGGAACCGAAGGTCACGCGTGTACATTGATGCAGGTGGCTCAAATCAAAAGGCCCTATTCGCTTTTAATCGTTGTTCTGGACCACGTTCTAAACGTGTTCAAAAATTCGATAAGCCTCGTTGTCGAGCGTGGCCCCCTCAAGACGCGACTAAGGGGTGTCCTGCGGCGACGTGGCGTGGGAACCTTCTGAATACCTCGGCGACGCTCCGCCACTCATTGAAGTGTCGCTTGTTCGACCAGGCGATCGAGCGCGCCTGCCACTTGGCCGACATATTTTGTAATGCAACTATGGTGTGTGCCCGGCACGTATTCACAGCGGACACGGTCAGTTAGGTTGCCCCAAGGGCTCCAGAAATACCGTATACTGCCGCGCCCTTCGTCAGACATGACGCAAAGCGTCTGGGTCTTCAAGCTTGGCGGAATATAGTTTGAGATAGCACGCGAATAAGGACCGTAGAGCGTCCGACGCTTTCCCCGGGCCCAGACGGCGCACATTCCATCATGGGCATATTTCTGGCTGAACCTTTTCGGCGCCAAGCCGAATAAAAATCTATTCAACTGCGCTATAGCGCGAATGCCACGTCGTGCATTAAGCGATGGGACGTCTACTAAGGCAACAAACTCGACCTCGCGATGCATTTGCTCGAGCTGGTGAGCGATCTCCCAGGCAAGGAGACCGCCATTACAGTATCCTCCAAGGCGGAGCGGGCCAGTCGGATGCAGCTTCAAGATATGGGGCAGGTAGCTCTTTGCCATTTCCTCGATCGTGATTTGAGGATCCGGATCAGGAAAGGGATGCACTAAAAAGACGGACTGATCTGCTACCATCATATCGGCTAACTTGAGGGCGTAGAATCCGCGTCCGGTAAAGTCGCCATGACAGAAGAGGAAGGGGGTACTGCGGCCTTGCTTGACACAAGTAATTAACTCGATTGTCGCGGGGCTGCTGTGCACGACTGCCGCGGCGAGTTCGCGGACGGTGAAAACGGCTTTCAAGGCGGATGGCGGAATACGTTGACGTATGAGGGCTTCGACTTCGCAAATCATTTGCGTAGCCAACAGGGAATCGCCACCGACTTCGAAAAAGTCGTCATTGATCCCGATGTCGTTATGACCTAGCAGCCGCTGCCAGATCTCCAAAATTTGGTGATGCAACGGCACGGCAGGAGGGGCGAAAGTCCGCGCGCAATGCGCCGCCTCCTCTGTCAGTTGCCGCCGTAGAATCTTCCCGGTAGCCCCTTTTGGCAATTCAATTTTTACAAGAACTTGTTGTGGAATTTTGGATGCCGCCAAATAGTCAAGGAGAAATGTTCTGATCTCGGCTGATGTGGTGTTAGCGCCCGGCGCTAGAACGACTGCCACTGCTACATTTTCGCCCAATCGAGGATGCGGAACTGAAAATGCGGCAGCTTCGCGGATACAAGGATGGAGCAACAGTGCCGCTTCGATCTCATATGGCGAAATTTTCTCGCCGCCACGGTTGATGAATTCTTTAATGCGTCCCAGCAGCGTTAGGAAACCGTCAGCGTCTATCGAACCGAGGTCTCCAGTGCGGAACCATCCGTCGACAAATGCGGCTCGGTTGGCTTCATCGTCGCCAATGTATCCCGGCGTGAGCGTTGGCCCGCGGACAACGATCTCACCTACCGCACCCGGCGGTAGCATCCGTCCATCTTCACCGCGAATAGCGAGATCATCGGGAAATGGTCTGCCGACCGTCCCCGGTTTACGCCGTTCAGGGTCAGTAGAATTTGAAGCGACAGTTCCCGTCTCGCTGAGGCCGTATCCGTCAAGTACTGGAACGCCGAAGACCTCCTCCAGTCCTTGACGCACCGCCAACGAAAGCGGAGTGGCGCCTGAGCGGATAAAGCGCAGGCGATGGCGCAACGGCCTGCCCTGCCTTAACTGGGCACGTTCTAAAATATCCAGATGGAGAGGTTGCGCCGCGTGATACCAAGTCGGCTCAAGATTGACCAACCAATCTATAATATCATCGCCAGCTCTGCGATCGGGTATGGCAACGCTTGCGCCGAGAAGAAGAGGCGCAAGGAGCGTGCCTCTGATCCCTTGCGAATAATAGAGTGGCGCCGCACACAGGGCCCGATCGTCACGCGTAATGTCATAGTCGTACCTTCGTCGCTCGACGCTCATCAGGAGATTGCGGTGGGTCAGCGGCACCAGCTTCGCACGCCCGGACGTCGCCGAAGTGCACACAATAATCGCAACCGCGTCGGGCTGCACTGGGCTTGACGCAGCCTCGTCCTTTTGCAGCGCAGACGCGATGATCGAGTATACGTTCAAGATGCGCGGTCGACGGTGCATCAATTCCAGCACACGGACGCTTTGCTGAGCTGCCAGTTCGCGCGCTGCTCTGGCGAATTGGCCAACCGTGAGCAAAGCATCGATGTGGAGCGTTATGAAAACTCGTTCGAGTTCCGCTTTGCTTAGCTTAGGATTGAGCGGAACTGCAATTGCATGAGCGGCTGTTGCGACAATGGCGAGTGCAAGTTCGACGCCGTCCGGCAGAACGATCGCCACTTTCGCCGAGGATCCAAGGCCGTTTTCACGCAGGACATTGCCGAATGCGGCAATCTCGGCCCCCAAGGCGCCGAAAGTCAACAAATCATCCCTGGCCATAACAATGGCCGGGCGCTCGGCTTGAGCGGCGACATGCCGCGAGATAGCGCTCCCTATCGTCGCGTCAAATAGCTCACTTTGCCGGTAAAATTCTGCCGCCCGAGTCTTCAAGCGCAAGTTCCACCCCAGAACCGAATAGGCTGGAAATGCTACCTCACGGCGCGGTCGCACCGCAATCAACGGGCGCTATCTGGCTTAACGTGCGCGTAGAGCAGTATGTGAATGAACGACCCGCCTCGGGTCTAGGACTCGCCGTGGGCCTTCGAGAGTCGACTTCACCCCAGCACGGTAACCAGGTACTAAACCATGAATTATTGTTATGTTTCAGTTCATTAGTGAGGTCGGCTATCCATTCGGATGGCTGATTGTCTCCATTACGGCACGTTCTTAATAGTTTACTCACTATGCGCTTGAGCAAACGTCCAAGAACAGGCATTGTAGCGATGTCTTGGCAGCCGCAGGGACCCGATTGCGGGGCTGTTGAGATGCACCGGGTCGGGGGAGGTTTCTACAGGCGCGCGTGAGGGAGCGTGGAATGGCTTATGTTTCGCCGGCAGAGGGCTATGCTGCTGGAGCTTCTCTGATCCACAGTGACCCCGCCCACCCGAATATCGTCAACGTGCCCGATGCCGAGTTATTGGCTACCGGGCATTTTCGCCGAGCCGGTCCAGACCTCATTTTGACCAGTGACGACGGTCGTCATTTCGTCGTTCCCGGATATTTTTCGACCGAGCATCCACCAGCCTTGGTCGCACCGAACGGCGGGGGTCTGCCAGGCGACATCATCACGCTCTTAGCAGGATCGCCGGCTCCGGAAGAATACGCACAGGCGCAGCCGGCAGCGGCGCCGCCCGGTTCCATCGGCCAAGTGGAGAAGGTCATCGGCGATGCCAGCGTCATTCGCAACGGCGTTGCGGTCGCCCTCCACGTCGGTGATGTCGTCTATCAAAGTGACGTGATTCAGACCGGCGCCGACTCCAGAGTTGGGATTGGATTTCCAGATGGCACTGCGCTTGAGCTCACCGCGAATACGCGGATGGCACTCAACGAATTTGATTACAATCCGAATTCAACGACCTCCAATGCCGCTCTGATTACCTTGGCTGAGGGGACCTTCGCTTTTGTCGCGGGCAAGGTTGCGCATACCGGCGACATGAAGATTGCGACGCCGGTCGCAACGATGGGCATCCGTGGCACCACCGGCTATGTTTTGCACACCGATCAAAATTATGAGTTCGTGGTGGTGGACGACTATGCGTCGACCCATCACGGAGCATACGATTTGTATCAAATCGATCAAAATGGCAATCTTCTGCGGGACCAAAATGGCCTCCCCATCATCCTCTCGACGGTGTCGCAAACTAATTACGTTACCGAGTGCAGCACATCACAGTGTACGACCACGCCGATGTCTGCCTCGCTGGCGGCTTACACGCAGCAAATTATTCCCCAGTTGTTTCAGACCTACGTTCTGACCAATCCGACGGCGCCGCACAGCAATCCGGGAAGCACTGGTTCAGAGCCGTTTATAGAGTTAAATGAACAGCCTCATCTGCAACTCATTCAAGGAACGCAGGGGACGCAGGGGTTTGTCAACGGCCTGGGGAGCGGCTCGTCTAATGGGACAACTAACACTACACCCTTTTTCACAAACCCGCCGCCCCCGCCCCCGCCAGCTCACTCGTTCGGCACTGATACGCTGATTGAATATTACCTCTATCCAAACCTTGGCACGATCTTCTCCGTTGCACCTACTTTCATGGTGCCGGCAACCGTAATGGTGGGAGAGACGGGCCATACTCCCATTTTCTCGCTAATGGTGGCCAATAACAGCATTACAGCGACGGACTTCACATTTGATTCTTCCTTTGCATCGGGAGCTTTTAACGGCTTCGAAGTCGCCGATTTGACCGGCGCCGATATCTCCGGTGTCACAATCGATCCCAGCACCAACATGGCCGGTCTCACTGCCAGCGACATTTCCTTTTCCTCGAACGCAGTGTTTGTAAATTGGGTAGGGCTGAGCTTTACGACCAACACGATTGTCAAGCTGGATCTGACCTTCGACCCCCCGCTTCAGCCCTCTCAGGTCAGCCTCGCGCAGACGCTAGATGGTTCAGGGTTGCCGGCGAGCAATGCCGGAACTCTGACGGTCGTCGACGGAACGGAGCTCGCGCTCAACGGCATCATCGACAATACCGGCGTGATTGCGGTTGATGGTGCGAAAGCTCCGACAGCAATCGGAATCGATGGCGCGGTGACGCTGCAGGGTGGCGGTCATATCGTTTTGTCGGAGAGCGATCAAAACTACATCTTTGGTCACGGCACCTTGACCAACGTAGATAACACCATCTCCGGCGGCGGCGATATCGGCAATGGATCACTTACGTTTCATAATGAGGGTGTTGTCGAGGCCCAAGGACCATACGCGCTGATCGTCGACACCGGGGCAAACGCATTCGTCAATACCGGTGTTATAGAAACGATCGGTGGAACGATGATCGTCGACAGCCCGGTAACGGGCGGTGGCAATGCGGTCATCGCCGGCGGCACACTCGAATTCGTCGCAGCCAGCGACAACAATGTCAGCTTTAGCGGTAATGCGGCGGAAGTGCTGGCGCTCGATCAATCGCAGCATTTCACCGGCCATATCTCGGGATTTGGTAATTCAGACCAGATCGACCTCGGTGATATCGCATATTCTGCCGATACGTCACTGAGTTACACCGCTAATGGCACCGACAGTGGCGGCGTGCTGGAAATCAGCGACGGCACACACACGACCAATCTTGACTTCACCGGCGAATACACCGGGGCATCATTCCTGACTTCGAATGACGGGCATGGCGGCACGTTCCTGGAGAACTCTGCAATCCAGACTGCCGACCAGGGCGGCAGCGTTCTGGCCAGCGCCGAGACGGCCAACGGCAGCGTTACATTTGCGAGCTTTGATACTTCCGGCACGGAGACCGCAACCTCTACCCCGGACGGCACTGGCTATGCCGGCAGTTTTTCGTTAGATCCGGCAAGCGAAAGCAATGGCGGCACGTCGGTCAGCTGGCAATTTTCGCTCGCCAACGACCAAATCAATCTGGCGGCGGGACAGACGGTGACCCAGTCCTATGACGTTTCGGTCACCGACCCCCAGGGCTCGTCCGCTAACCAGACGGTGGCGGTATCCATCGGCGGTGCCGGTAACGACAGTTTCGTGTTCCAGCCTGGCATCGGCGCCGATACGATCATCGACTTCAATCCGCAGCACGACACTATCGAACTCGATCACTTCGCCAATGCGCAAACCGTTCAGGAGCTTCAAGCGTTGATTACCCCCGACGTGCACGGCGATGCGGTTATCAATCTTGGCCACAATGACAGCATCACGCTGCCGGGGGTGACACCCGCTGAATTGCAGGCGGTTCTGCAAAGCGCGGTGCACCTACATTAGAGCCCGAACTCGTCCGAGGCTCGCAGATCTTGGTCCCCTACTGGTCCAATCCCAGTCGCTCGCGATGTCCTCAAAAAGGTCCACGGCGGAATTCAGTTGCGGGTCTAATTTTTTGAAGTTCGACGCTTTTGACATACGTGTTGAAACGGAAAGCTGCCGCCCCCCTTCTCTTCGGAAATCTGGAAGGGCGAACTCAGGTGCGCAAAAAGAGCTAGCAAGAGTTATCCGACCCGTGGCTCCGCTCAAAGGGCCGCTAAATGCGCTCTCGCTCGCATATCCAGCACAACGAAGCTATTGGCCGAAAGCTTCCCAACGCCCTCGGATCACTCAGCGGATCAAGTCGTGCTGATTTCGTCGCGCCAAGGGAGTACAACGATTTCCTGCGGTAGTTAAATTCCCCAAAGGCGAGAAATATCATGTCGCACTGCCCGCATTGCAACGGAAAGGACTTTGAAATCGGTGAGGTTGAGGTGGCTGGAGCGAAGCTGCAGCTTGTACAGTGCTCAGGATGCAAGGCCCCTATTGGCGTCCTAGAGGCCGAAACAATTGTCCGATGCGTCAATGATTTGGAACAGAAGATAATTGAGGTTCTTCGGGTTGTGGTTTCCAGCTTACAACAAATGAACACCCGTCTCGATCGAATTGAGAGGCCTGCTGGAAGGTAGCTGTACATCCTCCCCGCGACATGCTTGAAAATTTGAGCAAGCACCTCAGCGTCAACTTCCTTCTCTTTTGCATAGAAAGGCCCACCGCGAAGGGTGCGCGGTGGGCCCAAACTTAATGTTGGCGGCCGGTGGAGACGAACCGCCGTACTAGTACGATTTGCCCTGTTCTCCGATCAGGCTGTTGCAGCGGCCGTTGACTTGCGGCGTTTTCGCAAACCAAGGAAGCCAGCCCCCAGGGCGGTTGCGAACAGCGGCAAAGCGGCAGGGAGCGGCACCGGGGCAAGGTTCTCAGCGACTGCACCGTTGACCGTTGTAAATGTCGGGAAACAGCCGAAGAAGCCGCAGTTCTCTCCCTCGACTTTGTTTTGGGTATCGATCGCAGCGAAGAAAGTACCGGCCGAGGTGGTTGTCGTTCCGAGTGTCAAGTCGCTGCCGTTCACCTGAATTTCAACCGATGTCCCGCAGCCGCTTCCAAAGTTACAGCTGGCACCCGCATTAAAGATGCCAAAGGGCGGATTGGATGTTTCGTCGGCATCAATACCGAACTTGCCGTTCACGCCGGGAGTACTCCAACCTGACCCGCTCAGTATGCTGGCGCTGGTGGCGCCGTTGATATCGAAAACCGCCGATGCGTCTTGCGTGGGGTTTGGCGGTGGATCCGCAATAACGCCCACAGCCAACGTGAACGTGATATCGAGGGTGCTCGTACCGACACCGGTATAGGTTATGCTGCCATAATTACCGGTTCCACCATTACCGGATCCGAGCGAGCAATAACCACTGCCACCGTCGAGACAAGTCATGGTGTCAGCTCGGGCGGCGCCAATGCTTCCGAGCACCAAGGCGCAGCAGGCCAACAAGACAACACGGATTCTAGAGCGCAACATTGTTCTCTCCACCGATGAGGGGGATTGGCCTAGCTGGCTTGAGGGTGTGATGTCGCCCCTCTTCCCCAATCGATTGCATTGCAGTCAAAATTGCCAATTAAATCAATATATCCAACGATATATGGGCTATGTCGCCACAGCACGTGCTGGCCCAACTGCCGTACCGAAAATCATTGAAATGACTACAGAAAATTGGCGTGTTCAGCCAATCCGCTCTTATGCCGGGATCACTCTGAAAATGTACAACTTTGTGGAAAAGCCTGAAACTTTGTGGAACGGTCCCGGTCACTCGAACATCACCGAAATACCTCCGCTTGAGACCGAACGAGGGACGAGCGGTGCACTACGAGATGAAGCGCGGAGACCAAACCCATGCGCCATCCTGATCTTCAGCAAACGGCAAGAGCGGCGAATGCTGGCATTGATTTTCTTCGGAAAATTTGGGTTCGTTCTGCCAATCTGCCACTTGGAGTAGCGCACTTGATCCGTTTCACGAGTGCCTGGCTGCCGGCGCCAACTGGCGCTGCCGTTTCGGGGGCGAAGGCTCGGCTGTCGCATTTTGATGTTGATGAACTCGCGGGATGGCTCGCTCGTACTGTGACCACGCGCGAAGAACGCATGCTGGAGTATGGCCGTTGCGTTTGGAATTGCTGGCTGAACGGCCTTTTCGGGAAGGGGCGAAGGCGGCATGAATGAAAGCAGTGAACAGAATCATGACCTCGCTAAATAAGATGGCCAGGCGCGGGACGCGTTTCCTGACGCGAACTAGAGCGGTTCAGATTTATTTTCGGCCCCTTCAGGCTCCGGCCTTCCCCAGCTCTTCCCTGAATACGTGATCTTCTCCATCCTAGTGATCATATAAAGCGTCGATGCCGTGTCAGTTGGAGAAAAGACAAGTACGTCGGTCAAAAATTCCCGCAGTTCACAGCGTTTCCGCATTACCAAAAGCGTCACAGGTTGAATATACTGCCGCGTAACAAATGAGCGGGCTTTGGCCGCGCGCTGTAATCGCGGTATGTCGGCGGCATGCTCGATCAGCAGCGCGGCGTATCCACTGATCATGTCAGCGACGCGACAGGAGAATGTTAGATGCCTAGTACCAATTTCTTGTGGAGCTTGGTTTGCGTTCTGTTGCTAGTCGTCGGCCTGATTGCCGGACGAATGGGCCTCGTCGGACACCCCGCCTTGTCAACATCCAACTTTAGGGAAGATTTCCCGCTGAAGCAGATTCGGGAAAAAACCTTCAAAAACGAAGCTGTGTCGCTGGACGGAAACGAATATATAGACTGCACATTTGACAATGTGATCCTTAGATTTGACGGACAAGCCCCTTTCCGTTTCACCAATGATCATTTCGAGAAAGGGTCAAAATTTGGATTCGATTCCGGCAATCCCGCTATCGAAGCGATCATTAGGCTAATGAGCACCTTTATGAAGCTGGAGACACCCGCGCTGAAACAGCCCACCCAATAGTAATTCGGGACTCCAGCCTCGCCGCGCATGCTGGGCGCAACCGGCACGATTGTTGGCGTCAGGTTTAGAGAGGAAGAAGCCCGCGATCTTATCGCCAGTGTGCTCGGCATCAAGACGCGGCAACGGCCTTCGGCAAGCTCCCGTTGCCCGATCAAGCTACGTTAACCCGTTCTGCAACATTAAATCAGCGGGGCGAGCTGCTCGCTTGGGGGCAGGTTGTTCAAGCTCGCAAATCAGCTTCCAAGTCTCTGCCAATGCGAGAAAGGCCTCAAAGGCATCTTGAGTGTCTGCCATTTCTGCCCAATGGATGCACATCCTTCTCAAAGAGGCATAGTCTGTTTCGGTAGCGGCCATGGTCGTTCCCTCTCTGCCGAGAATGTCCGACTGAGTCGGTTTAATTTTTTGTATAGGCCCTCAACTGACGCGACAAAAAAGAAGCCCCGATCGAAGGGCGGTCGGGGCTTCTCCATCTGCGCTGAACTTTGGGGAGGCAGCTTGGGGGGATGCCGGAAAAGCCCAACACGGGCAAAGGCTAGTCGATTCGCGACCCGCTATTATGACAGTCCACTGAACCCGGGGCGGTTATTAACTGAAATTCGCATAGCTCGGATCACCCTCGGCCGCTTTGGAGCTCCCCAACAAGGTTGCTTGGACCCCTTGGGTATTTCGGAGTAACCGCGTCACATCGGTCGACGCGCTTTTTTGGTCCTGTGGATTGCGGTAGCAAGGGCACCAGGCGAGCAAAAGCCACAATTCCATGATGACCTTCGGGTGATTCTGAGCCGATGCTGGAGGGCCAATTATGCGTGATTGGCTCATAGTCCTTGTGCCTATCGGACTGCTGATTTGGTTCTTGCTTCGCCCTGATCAATTCCAGGAAGTGGCAAACTGGATTGGGGCATTCATTCGCTAACCCCCATTTGCGATACCGAGAAAACCAATCATAATTGTTCCGTGTGCTGGACCGATTCGTCGGGGTCCTTGGGAGCTCGGAGCAGCACGCATCGCCAACTTGGCCCCGGCTTTGGTTTCAGGCCGGGGTCCTGTTTTTGAGTCCACCTCGCGCGCTAGGCTGCTACGCTTACAACTATGGCCGTGTGGTTTGTGATGCCATGGACGGCCGTTAGCTGCGCGTCGTCCGTTGCGCATGCGCGGAAAATTGCGGCCCACAGCTATCGCGGAATATCGAGTACGTAGCCGCCCAAATGCTGCGCACCAAATAGTGAGCCCCGAGGGCTTGGCTGCCTTGCTCGGGGCCCATGTGGCGCAGCGTGAGGTGAGGAGGAGGAGTTAGCCGCGTCTCCGGGCCGAGCTAAGCAGAAGTCGCGCATCGGTTCTAGAAGGTTGCAGAATTAACTTTAACTGACACCGGGCAAAGGAATGCCAAGACCTGGATTGGATCCCTTACCGATTGACTGGGCCTTGTCGCCCGATGGCTTGTCGGTAATGCTATCCGGAGTTTCCTCGCAATGCTTGTCACCTGCCGCAAGCCCGCGCCATTGCTGGGCCAGCTGTTGATATTGAGCTCGCATGGCCGGATTTAGGGTGGCCGCAGCAAGCGCCTCGTATTCTACTGACCTGAGTAGGCACACTTCGACTAGTGAACTCACTGAGTTTTCTCGTTACGAATGCAAGATCACGCCATGCCACCTGTTAGTAGGGTGACAATGTCCGAAGAGATTTCGAACTATGATTGCAGCCAAAAACGGCACCAGACCGATGTCAGCCTACGCCGATTTTTTTATCAACGCGATTGCCGTGTAGTCGCAGTCCGATCAAAGTTGTTGCTGATTTTCGATGCGACTAGAAAAAGCAAGACCAGGACGGCTTTATTTTTGCCATTGCACGCACCCTCAACATTGGACGAGTAAAATGAATAATGAATTAGGTGTCAGACAGAATTAAGACAGCGTCGCGTTCAAAAAACGGCAGCCATTGCTTAGGCATAAGCTAACTCGAAGGCTGTCTTGCCAAGCAAATTCGCGCGATGGGGACTTAAGCGGTGTGTAACAGAGCGCTTAAGTTGGGTCCTGGCAGGGACACAATGATCCCAACTCAGCAAGCAATGGACCGAGAAAGGATTCATACATGCGCCATCGTCCAATGGAGCTATCATAAATGGGTTGACGAACCTGAATGGCACTTGCCGTACGGACCGGCCGATCCGTTCTATGGAACGCTAAGCAACGCGGGTCCCAGTCGAGGCCGCAATGGGCAATCAAACGCCGCGCCTGCCCCTCTAGGTCGGCGACCACGTCTTCGTATTGGACGTCGAGAATGCGACCGGCGGGTAATACGCGGTGCCAATGCGCCATCAGGGCGTGGTAGTGTCCGTAGTACCGGCCAAGTTCCGCCAAGTCGTAAGTGTGATTTTGCTCTTCAGTGAAAAGCTTGGAGTAGGCGGACGCGCAGGTATCCCGCGGATCGCGCACTGTATGGATGATGGTTGCGTTCGGCAACGCCAAATGGATCAGGCCAGCATGCATGAAATTCGACGGTAATTTATTGACGATTCGCGCCGCTTGCGGGGAGAGCTCCCTCAGTCTAGCGACATACCGCACTCCGATTTGACGTAGCTGGTCAGTCGACAGGCCCGAGGCCAACTCGGGCCGAAGCTGCTCGCCGTTCTGCATCGCGCTACACCTTGCTACAAACTCGGCAAAGCTATCCAATTCGCCACCCCCAAAAGCCTGTGGGTGACTGGCCAAGATCTGCTCAACAAGCGTCGATCCCGATCGCACCATACCAACGATAAAAACCGGCACTGGCGAGGACTCCCCGGCGTCTCTGGTGCTCTGAATGAGCTGTGGGGTATATAAATCTTGGATGCGCGTGAATGCGTCCAGTTCTGCGGCTTCGTCATAGATAATTTGGCGGCGCTTGAGTACGTTGCCAATTTTCAATTGATTAAAGGCCTCGTTGAACCGACCCACATCTTCGTAGACTTTGGCCAGCACGAAGCACAGATCGACCTGGTCATCGCTGGAGTACGATTCTGCATTTTCGGCCAACTGCTCCAGCACCGCCAAGCGCTTATCGTCGCCGGAATATCGACCAGCGCTACCAAAAGTCCGGTAATACAGAGCCTCTCTTGGCGCTAATTCGATGGCTTTATCGGCGGCCTGCTGAGCTTCGTCTAAGCGTCCAAGTTCCATCAATTCGATTGCGCGATTGTAGAACGCCTCGGCATAGTTCGGATTGAGCGCAATGGCGCGATCATAGCTCGCCAGCGCCTCGTTGGATCGATTGAGCTTCTTGAGAGCGATACCTCTGTTATTGTATGCTTGGCTACTATCAGGCCTTAGCACTATTGCTCGGTCGTAACTCGCCAGTGCCTCGTCAAATCGTTTGAGACCCTGCAACACCAACCCACGATTGATGTACGCCTCCCCATGATCTGGCTTCAACGCGATGGCCTGATCGTAGCTGGCCAGGGCCTCATCGAGGCGCTTTAAGTCGCGGAGCACGATGCCACGATTGTAGTGCGCATCTGCGTAGTCCGGTCTTAGCGCGATGGCTTTGTCGAAGCTGGCAAGCGCATCGTCTAAGCGCTTCAGATCGCGCAGCACGATACCGCAATTATTATACACTTCCACGTAGTCTGGTTTAACATCGACCGCCTTATTGAAACTGACAAGTGCATCATCGAATCGCTCTTGGTCCCGCAGCACGATAGCTCGAGCGTTGTACGCCTCCGCAAAGTTTGGCTTTAAGGCGATGGCTTTATTGTAACTGGCGAGCGCATCATCGAGGCGGCTTAAGGATCTGAGCCCGTTCCCTAGATTAAGATGGGCTTCCGCTACCTTTGGATTGATTTTGATCGCCTTGGCAATCAGTTCGACGCCGCTTTGCGTCCGACCACTTTGTAGCGCGAGCACCCCAAGTAAATACTGTGAATCAAAGTGCTTCGGCGCCTGGCGCAGAACGTCTTTGTAGAAAAACTCCGCTTCCAGCAGCCGTCCCGCTTGCTGCAGGGCTAAGCCCTGCTGAAACTTGGCTTGCAGCGGGGATCCTGCACCTGGCTTTCCCGGTTGCGGCGGCAGTTGGCGATTTTTTGACACCGTCATTGCCTCACACATTCGTGCGCATAGGGCGGCATCCGGGAGCGGTCCTCATTACTCACGTGAAGTACTCATTACCGGCGTGAAGCGTGCCGCAAGCTATCGAGGCGTGCAACAACGGCCATTTGTCGCTCGCCCTGAGTTTATAATGATCGTCATTTACGCGGCTTCGATTGCTTGGCGAAGTCAGCAGTCAAAGCAACACTTGTGTGATCTCGTCGCGAATTGCTTCTTGGGTAGCCAGCCCGCTCATGCAGATAACTCATTGATTATACCAGTTAAATTGAACTTCATTTCGGATTTCATTCAATCTATACTTGTTTTACATATTTGATTCAACCAATAGGGGCATGCTCCACGTGGAACCAACTGGGAGCGGCCAGACCGACAACCGATGTAGTCTTACGCGCTGTTATCAATCCGCATAACGCCTCAATTTCATTGTGCGAGGCGATCGACTTTCTTAGGCGGTACGCCCAGTCGATCTATTTGGGTTGCCGCAAGCATCTGCTTCATAGCTTTAGTTTGGACCAAACGTTTAACCGCTCGGTCGATAATTGCACACAGGTGTCCGTCTAGCATAAGTTCTTTTTCTAAGAGATCATCGCCGAATAGATAGGCGGATGGCGACAGGCGGCTTAATTGCAGCATTCCCGGTTCTTCAGCTGGAATAATAGCCTCTAATAGCTGGGAGTTGATCTCTGCGACAACGGCCGCGGCCCATTCTGCAGTAGTTTTGAATTTCGCACGCGGACACTTTTCCAACAACTGGCTTGTTCTTTCGGGGCGAAGACCGCCTGTCAATTCCTCAAAAGCCATTTCCGGTGCGTGCGCAACGGCACCAGCGAACAATTTCAGAGCAAGGTCTTCATTGTAGGTCGGATGATTTGGATCAAGAGAATTTCTGAACAAGTGTATTTCAAGGAGCTTTTGCACTCGGCGCTTGCGCCACATCGATTTTGCAATGTCGAGAACGGCATCCTCTTCGGTTGGACCATCGGGCTGCCATTCCTGGATCAGCGCAGTGTGAAGTTCCTCAAACTCCCGCCGATCTTCTCCGGGAATGATCGCAGTCGCCGCGAAAACCCCGTGTTTCAGTGCGTTGGGACGCTTCCACTTTTGGTTACTCATGGGCGCAACTCCCAATTTTATTTCGATTTCCACGGATCGTTGTGACACGACGTCAATCGACAGCGGAACGAGGACTGCGGCATGATTACACGCCGTAGTGAACAGCATATTTTGAGCTTCGGCACTGAACAGCGCCTAACCCTATAAGAACAGACGTTACGGAAAGGCGAGGATTAGACCTCGCACCTTGAGCCGCGTCGCCAAACGTACAGGCTCAAGTAAGGGCCTTTGCCGAGCCGCAAGACTCTAAAGCAAAGAGCGACATTCAGGCGACACGCTTTTCTAGGAGAAGAAAGCTTTTGAGTCAATTCCTTTTGGCTAAATCTGTATTTCTCTGACCAGTGATCAAATCATCATTGTGGTCAACTTATTCATCCGATGGTGACAGCGGCACAGCGAGACGGTGAACTCGTCACCCGCCTTGCGGCTGAGCGCCCGGCTCTGGGCAAAGCGCAGATGATGGACATCTGACGGGCGGCGGCCACAGACTAGGCAGGCCTGCTGTTGTACGAACCTGACGTGGGCTTTGTCTCGGATTCGGCGCGGCTCGAGAAATGCCAGCGCGCTTTTGTCGATCCGATTTGCGGCTTGGGCGCAGCTTTAAGAGATCAGAAGTGGTAGTTCAAACCCAGGCGGACGACCTGGAAATCGTTTCGGAAGACTGTATTGAAAGACGAAGGGGCATTTCCTGGTACGGCAATCGCGCCTGCTGTCACCCGCACCGTTTCGGTTCCTAAGTCTACAAATTGATATTCAATTTTCGCACTCCAATTGTCGCTCAAGCGCCATTCAGCCCCGCCGCCTGCGGTCCAACCCGTCCTGATCCCGGAGGAAGTCCCGGTAAAACAGGGCGCGTTTGCAACACAGGAAAACGAAAATCCAAAGCCCGTTTCGGGAAGTACAGCTGGGGCCCCATTAAAAGTATAATTAGCGGAATCAACTACTCTTCCGTATGCAAACCCCCCCGTTCCGAAGAGGAGAAGGTTAGGTGTTGCGAGCCACCCCAGGCGTCCCCGGACTGTTCCATACCAGTCCGTGCTCTGTTGTGTATTGATCGATTGGGTGAAGGTTGCCGCCGGTGGCCCCTGAATAAGCGACGTTCCGCTTGCCTGACCGTTCAAACTCGTGAAGTTGAAGTCAGTCTCCAATCCCACCAGCCAATTAGAGCCGGGTTGCCAGTTGTATCCGGCCTCAAAGCCGCCCACGGCACCTGATTGGCGCAGGCTGAAAGAGTTTACGAGAGGCTGTTCGCCCGCGAGGCCTAAAGCTCCGCCGAAGAGATTGGCGGCAAGCGGATCGTTTGGCGACGAGGCGACCGTTTCACCGCCCCAACCGCCGCCCGCTTCGGCACCGGCATAGAAGCCGCTCCAGGAGGCAGGCGCAGGAACGGGCACAGGAACCGCCTTCACGGCCATATCAGCCGCAAAGGCCGATCCGGTGAACGACAGGGCGGCAAAGAGGATCGCAAATTTTCGCATGGCCCCTCAATAACTGATCCGGAAATCTAGCACTAATGGGCGAGAATTACTGTGACATTGGCGCAACAGTAGTCCACGGAACAGGCGCCGATATTACGTTCGGGTCATGTCCGGTTCGGGCTCGATGCTGTCGAAAAAGCCGCGTTTTCGTTTGTGGGTTACCTCGGGAGGATTGGGGCAACCAAGATTGATGGCCATTTGCGGCTTAGCGAGATCACCCAATCGCAACTGGCTCCTCGCTTGCTCCCCGAAGGTGCTGCCTCAGTCGCGAGCGGCTTGCATTGGTTTCCTGCGTCTTTGCGAATTGGAAACGAAGAAAATCCCAAACTTCGCGGGATCAGTCGATCACGGAAGGCCCAGGCCGCCAACGGCGGGGATATCAATGACGCACTGCTTTCGCTCGGCGTGCTCTCCCACAATCGATAAACCATTTCGGGCAGATGCAGACTAAGCGCTCGATCAATCTAATCGTCGGAACCAGTTTTGACATCCGCTCATATGGCCCGCAAGTTTGACGTTAGTTTCTTCTCGCCCCGGCAGCACGCCGCAAGATCGTAGCCGAAAATTTCTTTCCCCTCGCCATCCTGTATGGCGACGCCTAAATGGCCCGACAGTAGAAGCTTGGTGGCGTGCGCCAATGCTGCCTTCAGATCTCCGACCTCATCAAGTACGAATGGGCTTACTGGATCACTCGATACCCGATGCGTCACAATATAGCTGCGCATTGAAGGCCCCCGCCTAAGTGATGCGGGAACTTTACCAAGTTGGTTTAGCCGAATCTGTGGCTGGCAATTGGCCAATTCCGGTTATCCACTGCCCCGATCTTGCCGCGCATGTGACGCGCGTGACCAAGTTCCTAGAGCGGGCTCGGTCCAAGCAGGGACCATTTTTCTTATTGTGGACACCTCGGTGTCGGTTTGGCGTCGCGCGAATGAAATAATGCGTAACCCGACTCCGCCAACAAGCATAAACGCAAAGGGTACATAGGTTCAGTGGGTAGTCGTCGAGCCCACCCAAGTCGTAGCCGTGGGATGAAGCCTTCTCCGACTGACGACATGCGCCTTCGGGTGCATTGAAACAAAGCCAATTGGCGGCCGCCCTACGCCTGATTAATTGTCACTATCACCACAGGAGGCGCAGCCGGCACCACCATTCGTCAAAGATCATCTACGAAATGCACTGGCGAACGAATATGCGCCTTCGAGCGCGCAGCTGTCTCTTTCCGCTCCCCTGGTCTGTCGAAGAAACGCCCGCCTGCTTCATCGTCCGGGACTGCGGCGGGCAAGCCTTGGCCTACGTTTATTACGAGGACGAATCCAGGCCGGCGATCGTCGGCCAAGTTTTGGCAAATGCGAAGAAAATCCGAGTGCGCGCGTTAGGCTGCACACAATAACCGTTCGATAGGTATTCTTACCGACGGTCATTGGAGCCGCACATCATGTTGCAGACCTTTGAGGACAGACGCCGTAGCGCGCGCCAGGGCTGCGGTCGTTTGGCGAAAATCCAACTCGGGCACGACACACCGCCATTCTACTGCATTGTCACCGACACTTCTGATGGCGGCGTACGCGTCCACGCCAATGGGTTTTATGTACCCGATGAATTTGTGCTGCTCTCCTGCGGTGGCGCTCTCCAATGTGGTACGTTCACTGTGATCTGGCGGCATGGCGAGGAAGTTGGCGCCAAGTTGCTTAGAACCGGCTAGGCAAAGGAATCCTCATGGCCCCGGTCAGCAGCCGGGGTCTTTTTTGGTGAAAAAAGCCCGCCGTATGGAGTCGACGGGGCAGTACCATGCGGTAAGCGTACGTGATTGCTGTCAGGCCGATGGATGGATCCCCCGGCAGCAACGCATAGTCTGCATGTGCGCGAGCCGAAAATATATATATTCGAAGATATAGCGCGCTCGTCCTGCCGCAAACTCGATCACGTCCGCCCGAACGTTAAGCAGCGAGCGCCTGAACGGCCTTGCGCTTCTTACGTCGCGCGAGGTAGCCGACGAAACCGAGGCCGCCGGCGAAGAGCGGGAGTGCGGCCGGCGGGGGTGATGCCGCTGATTGAGCGGTAAACTGATTGCGACTGTTTCAATCTCGAGGGGAGCGCTGTTCAATTCGCGGATGCGTTGTTCAAAATCCTCGTCGCCGATTCCTCGGCAATGCGCTGTCCCCTTGCCTCGTCAATCTTGTGGCGACGGCGAAGCTCGGCGGTGTAGTCGCGATATTCGCGCTGATGCTGATTGATCATCTCCAAGTGCGAGCGAATTAGCTTTGTTCGATCAGCGGCATCGGCCGCGCCAATTTTCTCGTCCATATCAAGCTGCTGATCGATCAACTCCGACATTGCACTCGTGTTTTCGGAGATGGCCCGCCACAATTCGTCATCGGTTAGATTTACGCAACGCACAGGAACCCCCAAACGCTCATATGCCTAGCCCATTAATTGTGAGCCATGCACCTAAAGAACAGCTTAATGCGACGCAAAACCGTTGAGCCCCGATGCTCTAGCGCCGCACATCTCATACGCCCGCGTACGCAAGGCTCCGGGGATTCACGTCAAGGGACAATTCGGATAGCACGGGGGTTGCTGGGCTCATTCGACTCCGCCGCCCCAACAGCGCGGCGGCACCAGATGAGACCGGCGCCGGGGGATAGGCCCTGGTCGCGTCCCCCCGCGATCGGGGTCTCTCTCGTTTGGTCGGCAGTGCTTTCTTGGCCCGGCGATAAATGGGCGCGCAAATTGGCGCGTGCCCGCCTCGGCACGCGCGTCGCACTAATCAAATGCATCTTAAATTCTAGCAGTTGCGGCAGCATCAGAATCACGCTCGTGCGCCATATAAAAGAGGTGTTCGGTCAACCTGATCTGGCCGGGCATTGTCAGAAGACTTGGCCCCGGTCACACGGCCGGGGTCATTTTATTCGCAACTCCTGAGTTTGTTGGCCGACATAAGCGATTGATCTGCCTCAATGTCATCCTTCATCGAGCCGTCATCATGTCGGTATGGAAGACCGAGACAAGACCCCTCCGTGCCCTATCTGTAGCAGAGCAATGTCGTTTGTCAGGGCCATTCCAAAAGTCGCGTCGCCTCCCGAGTTTGCGAACGTACAGGTGCCAGCCGTGCGGAGCCGTCACCACGAAGGAGGTGTCTCAAGCTTAGCGACCCCCGAAGCCGGTCCAAAAGACCGGAGTACAAATTTTGACTAGTCGGCCCCGGTCTAAAGCTGGGGCCGTTTTTCTTTCACCTGTGCCAGCCTCGCCAGCCATGCCTTTTTGAATTGGGCCCGTACGGGTCAGTGTATTCATGCTTTCGCTTGTGCCAATTTATCGGATTGGACCCTGTAGGCGAAACGTGTTTCGGAAAAGCCGATCCCCGGCTAGAACCGGGTGACGGGTATGTTGATCCTTGTTGAGCTAAAGCGGGCCCGGCAATAGCGATGATCGATGCTGCGATGATCAGAGCTTGGCGCATCACGTTCTCCACTGAAATGTATTTAAGAACCTCCGCCAACAAGCATAAGTGTAAACGGCACATGGGTCAGCGGGTAGTCGTCGAGCCCACCCAAGTCGTAGCCGTGGGATGAAGGCTTGTCCGACTGACGACATGCGCCTTCGGGTGCATCGAAACAAAGCCAATTGGCGGCCGCCCTACGCCTGATTAATTGTCACTATCACCACAGGAGGCGCAGCCGGCACCACCATTCGTCAAAGATCGCCTTTCCTGCGGCTTGCGGCGGTTGAGGTTGTCGAGCGCGAACAGGATCTGGGCAACTTGGCGCCAAAGTGCGTATTCGTAGCGGCTGAGCCGATCGAGTGGGTAGGTCGGCAAATTTGCCAGCCCTAGGAAGCATTGTGCGCGGTGACGGTTGCCATCAGTGACAGGGTCCTCCTCTTGCGACTGCAATCGGGGCGATATCGCCGTTGTGACAGTTTTGGCTGACACGGCAGCAGCAGTTCCGTCATCATTCTTCCGGTTGCTAGATTTGAACAAAGTATAGATTGCGTCGCGCGACAGTGGCACCAGGTGAGATACTGTCCCGGCGACGGTCAGATGGTCTGCCTCGATCTCGAGCAGGCCTGTTTCCATGGCTGTGGCGCGTCGGAGCCGCCACAAGGCGCTGGCCAGCCGCAGGACGAGCTCGCGTTCGACCGCAGATTGGGCATCGTAGTCTGCGATGATGGCGGCCTCGAAGGCCTTGTAGTCCTCGGCATCCTCCAAAGCGCCGATCACAGTCTCGGCAGTGAGGCCATGGCGCACCGCATTGCAGCGGGAGCGCTCCTTGCCCTCCTGCGTGATCGGTCCGGCGCTCTTGGCGGCATTGCGCCGGTTGGCCTGCCACTGGCGAAAGGATGTCACGGCAGCAAGGGCTTGATGGCTGGGGTGGAGGCCACAATTGGGTTCGTTTCGTTATTTCGCTTGCGGTTGCCGGTTCGACTTCGATTGCTGCAGTGCGGCTTCGCACCATTGGTGCCGATCGAGGCTACCCTCGAGGCGTGATTTTCGATCTCGTGGATCGGATGCGTCTTCAGCCAAAGCACGCGTGCGGCCGGCATTGGATCGATCCCTGATTTCTCCCACCATGCGTTCTCGTCACCAGAGCGATGGAGCTCGCGATGGTGACCGCGGCACAGCGGGACCGTGAACTCGTCACTCGCCTTGCGGCCAAGCGCCCGGCTCTGGGCAAAGCGCAGGTGATGCGCATCGCAGGGCTGACGGCCGCAGACGATACAGGGCTGCTGTGCAACGAAACGCACATGGTCGCGATCGCGGATGCGCCGCGGCTCCGGGTAGGTCAGAACGGATTTGTCGATCGATTTCGGCCGAGACGACTTTGCTTTAACACTCGCCTTATTCGGATCGACTGGCGCCTCTGGTGCGGCATTGCCTCTGGCCTTAACAGCCGCTGGAGGGTCGTCTGCTTTGGTTTGGTCGGAGCCCTCTCCTCCCTCGGAGATCAGTCCGGATTGCTTGGCGTCTTCCCCTGACGCGACGCCTGCGGCTTCTCCCGCGGGGATTCTGTCGGGATGGTGAGCGGCAAAGCTGAAGAGCTTTGTGCGGAACGCCGTCTCGATGTGCCTGGCGTCGGCGGCATTGAGACTGTTCTTGTCGGGAAAGCGCCGCTTGGCCCATAAAGCTGCCGCATCGCCGTTGCCGATATCGTTGAGTTCCCGCAGTATCTCGTCGCGCAGCCTAGCCGAGGCCGCGAAGTCGAGCAGGACAGGGCCGGTAGGAACTCCCGCTCTATTGCTCCCGTTCGCCTGTTGCGAGAGGGGCGTGCGGGTGGCGAGATTGGGCGCACGGCTGTCGAGGCTGCCATTGCCGCTATTGGTCCGGCGTGATCGATCAGCCTTTGAACTCGAGGACTGTCTCGGATTGAGATCTGGCGCATCGAGATCATCCTCCCCGGCAATGCCGACCAGCGTGAACAAGGCATAGCGGCGGGCATAGGTCAGTGCCGCTCCCATGCGATGCGGCTGTTCTGAGTCAGCTACGGTGCACACGGGCCAGTCCGAGGAGATCCATTCACCGGAGGCATGCGCCAGGACCGTGGTCAGATTGACCGTGCCGGCAGCCTGATCGATGGCGGTAGTCTGTACCGTGGCGATCTCATGCTGGCCTAGAGTTTTACGCACAATGTCGAGACCGCTTGCCAGCGAGGCATAACGAAACAGCCGTTCGGGCGCAGCATCATTCCCTTCCTCCGCCTTGATGCTGCCAATGAGCGACTTTTCCGGATTGGTCAGTTGGCATTGCGCTTTGGCGAGAGCCGCTGCCAAGGAGGCGATGGAGTCGCTAGACCGATGCATGGCTGGTGATCTCCCCGTTGTTGCTGCTGTTGCCGCCGGCCTTGAGAAGATCGAAGCTGATGGCCCCTGACTTCGACCGCTTGGCGCGGACGCCATGGCCGATGGCCTCCTTGGCATCCTCCGGCATCAGGCTCTTCAGCTCGGTTTTGGCATTCTCATGGTCGAGATAGGCTTGCCTGGTCTTGGCAAAGAGGCCAGCAAACTCCGCCCAGGCATTGGACGTCGACATATCGACAATACGGATGGCCTCGATCCTGGGCTTGGGCGGCTCGACGCCGAACAGTTTTGGTTGTTCGCCGTTCTCGACACAGCGCCAGAACTTCCGCTCTGCGGTGACAATAAGGTGCTGATAGAGCGGATCGGCATGGGCCAAAATCTCCACCCATTTGCCGCCCCCGGTGATCACCGAGAGCACCGCGGTCCGTGCTGCCACCACCCACATATTGTGCTGCAGCTGCGGCATGTATTTCGATGCCGCCCCCTCCTCCGAGAACGACCACGGCAGCATGAACTTGGCTTCGAACACTGCATCAGAGCTTACAACCCGGCCATCCAAGGTCGCGGCCATCCATTTCAGCGCCGGATGGAACACCCGCTTCTGGACGTCGGTGATGACCTGCCTGGTATTGGCCTCATACCAGCGCCGGTTCAGGTCCTCGGTCACGACGCCCAGCTGGACAATGAGATTGTCCGATAGATCCTGCGGCTCGACCTCCCCCCGCTTCTCCCGCCACAGCCGCACCAAGGCGGCCTCGTCCTCCCCCATGATGATCCGGGCATCCGAGCCGCCGATGAAGTAGCGCCTTTGCGCCGATTTGGTCTTCATTGCCGTTCAACTCCGTATTATTGAAAAACGATAATTATAGTTAAAAAGAGTTGATACTCGAGTCAAGCGAAAATCAATCGAATTGACGTGAATCAGCTGTTTTGATCTGTGGGGTTATGATTACGGCTTCACAATCCAGGGCCGCACGGGGACTGCTTGACTGGACTCAGCAGGAACTTGCTGACGCCGCCCGGGTAGGGGTCGCGACGGTTAGATTGTTTGAGAGCGAAGCCACAGAAACCCGTCATTCGACATTGACGGTGCTTAGGCTTGCTTTCGAGAGGGCAGGCGTCGAATTTATCGAGCAGAATGGTGGAGGCCCGGGGGTGCGGCAACGGAAGCGCACCTCCAAGTCGCGGCTATAGGCAACACAACTCTGCGTAGACGAGGTTATTTTTACGCCATGACGATACTGGTAACCGGCGGCGCCGGCTATATCGGCAGTCAGATGGTGCATGAGCTAGCCGATGCCGGCGAAGGCGCCGTCGTGCTCGACAACCTCTCGACCGGGCATCGCTGGGCCGTTCCCGAGGGCGTGCCGCTCGTCGTCGGGGAGACCGGCGATCAAGCGCTGGCCACGCGGCTTCTCGGCGATCACGGCGTCGACGCGATCATCCATTTCGCCGCGTCGATCGTGGTGCCGGATTCGGTGCGCGATCCGCTCGGCTATTATCGCAACAACACGGTGAACTCGCGCGCGCTGATGGAATGCGCAGTCAAGTGTGGCGTGCGGCATTTCATCTTTTCCTCGACCGCGGCCGTCTACGGCAATCCGGCCGTCATACCGGTGCCTGAGGACGCGCCGACCGTGCCAATCTCGCCCTACGGCTGGTCGAAGCTGATGACCGAAATCATGCTGCGCGACGCGAGCCGCGCGCACAGCCTCGATTATATCATTCTACGCTACTTTAATGTTGCCGGCGCTGATCCGCGGGGACGTACAGGCCTGTCGAGCGTCAATGCCACCCACCTTATTAAGGTCGCGGTTGAGACAGCATCAGGGCAGCGTCCGAAACTCGATGTCTTCGGCACCGACTATCCGACGCCGGATGGCACCTGCGTCCGCGACTACATCCATGTCGCCGATCTTGCGCGCGTACATTTGGGCGCGCTGCGCCATCTGCGCTCTGGCGGCGCGTCGCTGACGCTCAATTGCGGCTACGGCCACGGCTTCTCGGTTCTCGAGGTCGTCGAGACTGTCAAGCGTGTATCTGGAGTCGACTTCAAGGTCGCCTACGCGCCACGGCGCGAGGGCGACCCAGCGCGGATCGTCGCCGCCAGCGAACGGGTGCGCGCCGCGCTTGGCTGGCGGCCGCGCTTCGATGATTTGTCGACTATCGTCACCCATGCCCTCGACTGGGAGCGTCACCTGCAAAGGCGGCGGCCAACGCTGGCCGCTCGTACTTCGTAACTCAGCGCTTTTACTATGGAAGTTCGGCTGACCGGTGTTGGCAGCCTGTCGCCAGTCTGAAGCTCTATCCTAGAGCGTCGGTGCGATTGCGCGCATCTTCGCGAGCGAGAACAGCCTGGCGAGCGGCCCATGATTGGCAATAGTTGGCGCAGCGAGCGACCTCCCGATGGACGAATAAGCAAAGCCGTGTCCGTACATCTCTTCGGGCCGATAAACGTTTCGGAGATCAACTACGACAGGGCATGCCATCAGATCGCGTAAGCGTTCCAAGTCCAGAGCGCGGAATTGCTCCCATTCCGTCGCGATGACGAGGGCGTCAGCAGCCTCAGCGCAATCATAGGCGCTTTCACAAAGGGTGACGTCTTTGAGCGACGCTTGAGCATGACTCATGCCCGCCGGATCGAATGCCCGCACCCGAGCACCCAAATCCTGAAGAGCCGTAATCAATGCCAGCGCCGGCGATTCACGCGTGTCGTCGGTATTGGGCTTAAAGGTTAGCCCAAGGACCGCAACCGTCTTACCGCGGAGTGATCCACCAAACGTGCTCGCCACCTTCCGGGCCATAGCCCGCTTTCTGGCGTCATTAACTGTGGCGACGGTCTCAAGAATACGCAGTGACGTCTCGTGATCCTGAGCGGTTTTGATCAGGGCGCGGACGTCTTTCGGGAAGCACGAGCCGCCGAAGCCAGGGCCGGCATGAAGGAATTTGCTGCCAATGCGGTTGTCGAGACCGATGCCGTGAGCGACTTCCTGGACGTTGGCACCGACTTTTTCGCAGAGATCGGCGATTTCATTGATGAAGGTGATCTTGGTCGCCAAAAAAGCATTGGCGGCATATTTAATCAGCTCCGCGTTGCGTCGGGTTGTGTAGAGGGTCGGCGTTTGATTGAGGTTCAACGGTCGATAGATTTCGTCGAGCACCTTTCTCGCGCGTTCATCCTCTACTCCGACAATGACGCGATCGGGGTGCTTAAAGTCATGAATGGCGGCGCCCTCGCGCAAGAACTCAGGATTAGAGACTACCGCGACATCGGAATCGGGTCTGGCATCGCGAATAATGCGCTCGACCTCGTCGCCGCTGCCAACTGGCACCGTCGATTTGACGATCACTGTGGTGAAGCCGTTGAGCGCTGCCGCAATGGCCCGGGCGGCATCGTATACATAGGTGAGATCGGCGTGGCCATCACCGCGCCGCGACGGTGTGCCAACTGCAATGAACACGGCATCGGCCGCACGTACTGATTCGTTGAGCGCGGTTGCGAAGGAAAGTCTGCCTTGGCTGACGTTCGTATGGACAAGCTCCTGGAGGCCCGGCTCGTAGATCGGGATCTCGCCGCGCTCAAGCGCGGCGATCTTTGTCGAATCGTGATCGACACATACGACCTGATGGCCAAAGTCAGCGATGCATGCCCCTGATACGAGGCCCACATAGCCTGTCCCAACCATTGCAATACGCATGACGTCGACTTCTCAGCTGATAAAATCAATGTCCAAGCGATGGACGTCCTTACACTCGGAAACGGCCTCGGTCAGAGGCCCTGGACGTCACCGAAACTTTCGCCGTCTTTACGCCGCATCAGGGGGCGTGCCTCGCTTGCTGGTACCGGGAAAGTCATTTGCCAGCGCTGTAAGAGCATAGCGACTGCTGACACCAAGTTTCTGATAAATATGGTGCAGATGAAGTTTGACCGTTCCTTCGGTAACGCTAAGCTGCCGTGCGATTGTTTTGTTGGCAAACCCCCTCACCGCCAGGACCATGATCTCTCGTTCGCGCGGACTTAGCGCGTCGCTATTCGAAGAGCTGTGTGGGCGTTTACGATCCATTACAGCTGCAATTTACGGATACAATCATTTATCGCAACGACTCGCGGCAATAAACCTTAACTGGCAACCATTTCTGCCGTTAAGGCACTGCCGAGGTCGGGCTAAGCCCGAGATTAGCTGACCTACCATCACGATTGAGCGCCGGATGCGGTTTAGGAGCCGCCCCGACAGCAGTGGAAACCGTCATACAACCACAATAGATTCCGTTCTTAATAATACCCTCAAAAGTGATCGAACCAGTCGCCCTGCCGCGCGACTAATGATTGTTGCTTGCACTCCAATTAGGAGCACGAAGTGCTGCAGAAATCAGATGATCGGCTTAACGATGACGCCGGAGCTCGTCTGCTGACGCGACGGGAAGTCGAAGTCGTTAGCCTCATCCGAGAAGGGCTCGCAAATAAGGTAGTTGCCGGCAGGCTGGGGGTCAAAGAAGGGACGGTAAAGATACACCTGCATAACATCTATCGAAAATTGCGCGTTTCAAATCGGAATGGACTTATATTGCGCGTAATCGCATCGGCACAGACCGGCGTTTCCCCAGAATCTGGGGAAAAGTGAATGAAAATCACTCCTCTATCCGCGACGATGCCGAGACAAAAACGCCCCAGCAGAGAGCCGGGGCGTTTGCTTGTGGTGATATTAACGTGTGTCGCTGACCGACTTCAGGCGGCCGCGAAAGCCGATAATGAATTTGCGCGACGGCGACGATAGGCAAAGAACCCACCGATGCCGATTAACGCCGTCAGCATCATGATCCAAGTCGGCGGCAGCGGCGTGAACTCAAAGTCCAGAACCGCCGGCAAGCCGTTGGCTTCCACGTAGATCAGCTTCCAGGCGCCGGTCACAGCGCTGTAGCTGCTGCTCTCATCGGATGTCGGGGGAGCAGCGCTAACTCCACCTCCCGCAGACGTAAGCGTGATGCCATCATCGTGGCTGATGGCGCCGCTGATAACGCCACCACCGAAGTTACCGGTAATCACGAATACTGAGGTCGTAGCGAAAGTCGCAGAGCTGATGGTTTGGTTTAGCGTAGGAGAGCCTGACAGCGATCCACCACTTGTCGCAATGAAGTTGGCGATCGTAGCCGAACCACTCTCGAGGTTGAAATCAAGATTACCCGTGAACGTGCCGGAATACACTAGGTCGCCCGCGGTTATAAGCGGGTTGCCGGCGTTCGCCTGTTCCCGAGCATCAGTGGACAGGCCATTCGTTAGTGTCTGCGAATTGTAAATCGATACATTGCAGACGCTTATAACACCACAGGACAGCGGTATCGCCGATGCCGTTGACATGCTGGCAGCGAGTCCCGCAGCACCGAGGACGCAAGCTATCGTGAAGCCCTTAAGCGCGTTCTTAGTCATGTCTTCTCTACCCTCCGCACATCGTAGATGCACTAGCTCAAACATATCGACGGCGGTCCATATATCTCTCGGTCTAGGGAATGACCAAAACAGAATTCATCGTTAATGAGGCGCCCGGCAAAAAAATGCACCACCCTGTCCGTGCGCTGCTCTGGTAATTCGATCCAACTTACACTGTTTGCCGCATATCGTTTAACACAAACACCAATAGCGTCTCGGCCGAGGGCCGAGACGCTACTGTTGTGGCGATCTAGAGGTTACGCGAGTTAAGCAGCGGCGAAAGTCGAGACCGCACTCGCGCGACGGCGACGATAGGCAAAGAACCCACCGATGCCGATTAACGCCGTCAGCATCATGATCCAAGTCGGCGGCAGCGGCGTGAACTCAAAGTCCAGAACCGCCGGCAAGCCGTTGGCTTCCACGTAGATCAGCTTCCAGGCGCCGGTCACAGCGCTGTAGCTGCTGCTCTCATCGGATGTCGGGGGAGCAGCGCTAACTCCACCTCCCGCAGACGTAAGCGTGATGCCATCATCGTGGCTGATGGCGCCGCTGATAACGCCACCACCGAAGTTACCGGTAATCACGAATACTGAGGTCGTAGCGAAAGTCGCAGAGCTGATGGTTTGGTTTAGCGTAGGAGAGCCTGACAGCGATCCACCACTTGTCGCAATGAAGTTGGCGATCGTAGCCGAACCACTCTCGAGGTTGAAATCAAGATTACCCGTGAACGTGCCGGAATACACTAGGTCGCCCGCGGTTATAAGCGGGTTGCCGGCGTTCGCCTGTTCCCGAGCATCAGTGGACAGGCCATTCGTTAGTGTCTGCGAATTGTAAATCGATACATTGCAGACGCTTATAACACCACAGGACAGCGGTATCGCCGATGCCGTTGACATGCTGGCAGCGAGTCCCGCAGCGCCGAGCAGAGTGCCAAGTGCCGCGGTTCGAAGCGTGGTCTTTTTCATAGCACACCTCCACATCGTTCCACGCAAACAAGCTAGGCTGAATTGACACTTCGAGTCTATATAACTTTCGGTATATCCGAAGATTTATCATCGGATGTGTCACATTGGACGCACCTTGGAGCCTGGTTGTACATTCCTGGGGATCGAAGCCCTAAGCCATCGCTGGCGAACCAGGGGCGGAACCCCTGGGCGGGGTCCCTAAAACCAGAAAAGGAGCCTAAAATGAAGGAAGTGCCCACGAAATGGGGACTAGCGGCATTCGTTTTGGCGATAACCACTGTCCACGCCGCAGCCTGCGCGTTCGACACCGATTGTTCGCCGGGGAGCAAATGTGTCAAACCTGCCGGGCACGTCATCGGCATGTGCACTGGAGGCCAGTTTCCGGGCAATAAGTACGACCAGAAGCCGTATACAGACCCATTCGACCCCAACCGTACCGCGGGAAAGACCTGTTCCTTCAATATTGAATGCGGGCCCGGCAGCCACTGCCAGATGGGCCTCGGGACATCCGGCGTTTGCGTCCGTAAGTAGTGCGCCACCTGAGCCCCAAGGTGTCGGGGCTTCGAGGGCGGTGGAAATCGACCTTTTTTCTGGGCCAATGTGGCAATTCTAACACAGCTTCTGGGGGTTTCCGGATGTAGTCTATCCGTTGACTCCTTGGCGGCAAAGCTGTGGCGAAATCGGCTCACGGTTGCATGCTGTCGAGCACCTGCCAATGGGCGCGCGCCAAACACGAAAGTCTGGGGCAAGCCTAACCTAGGGGACGGGGGCTATGATCAAAAGATTTCTCGGCTGGGCAGCGATCCTTGCGGTCGGGTTCCAACTTGGCGCCTGCATGACAGACTACGGTCCAGTTGCGAACGACTCAGAACCGATCCCGCCATCGGCTGTCGCTTCACGCTTGCAGCCCGGTGACGAACTCAAAGTGATTGTCTTTGGCGAAGACGCATTGAGCGGGATCTATGAAATTAGTCCGCAAGGATTCGTCTCGATGCCGCTAATTGGACAGATCCCCGCGGCCGGTCGCAGCAGGGCTGAGGTCGAGCACGCAATCACGCATGCTTACGCGAGCGGCAAGTTCCTTCAGGAGCCGAAGATCACCGTTTCTGTCGTGACCTTCCGGCCGTTTTATATTTTCGGCGAGGTCGCGACGCCGGGTAAATATCCCTATACGAGCGACATGGACGTGCTTACCGCAGTGGCGACGGCCGGTGGGTTTACCTATCGCGCCAGCAAGGACGCCGTGCTCATCCGCCATGCCGGCGAGGATACTTGGCAAGAATTTTCTTTGGCCGCCCCAGTGCTGATCCAACCGGGAGATCTTATCCGCGTCCCTGAACGATACTTTTAATACCAGCTAGCCGTGCCGCCGCATCACAATTTCGAGCTTTCGTACGTGCCACTGAACAACAGATGCTCTGTGCGAAATCAAATCGAATAACAGGCTTGGCCGCGCTGGCCTTGTTCAGTGCGATTTTTGCTTTGGGTTGGAGTGACGGATCACGCGCCGATCCGCCAACGAGCATTCCGGCTGGCGGCCCCTTTCCCTATGATCCAAATGCGATTCCGTTCAACACCTGGCTGCTCTATCCATCAGTCAATTTCCTAGCCGAAAACTCCAACAATTATTTTATCAGCCCACAGCAGAAGCTCTCCGGCTGGACCTACGGCGTGTCGCCCAGCCTGACTGCCGAATGGTCGAACGGCATTCACACCACGACGCTCTTCGGCACTTTCCAAGACCTTCAATATCCGCCGGATAATCAAGTTCCACAGCAAAGCAAGATCGTTTCGATGAGTAGCGAGGCAACATGGACCCAGCAATACGCGCCGCTGCGGGATCTCAACTTCACCGTGGTCGGCGATTATCAGCATCAAACGCTTTCGCCTGGACTTACAAGCGCAATCCCTCAATCTGTAGCTTTTACCGGCGCCACCGTGCTGCCAGACGGCAATATCGTCTTACCAAACGGGACAATTATTACTCCGACCGGTCAGGTCGTAGGTCAAGTTGGTCCGACGACCACCGTTAGCCCGTTTTCGGTGGTCAATCCGTATGATCAATACACCGGTACTGCGAGACTCCAGAAGATCTTCACTGACGGCATCGTCACGCTAGGCGATTCATTTCAGAGTACCGACTACGAGCATGCACCCACACCGAATTTCACTAATCAGACGTTTACCGAAGACGCATCGTTTTGGCTTGGCTCGCTGTTCTACTTTTACACGGACGGAACGTACAACCTGCGTACTACACAGCCCAGCGTGCCGGGCGCGGCGTATCGCATCATCGGCGGCATCGGTACGCGCCAATTCGGTTTGTTTCAGGTCTCGGCCTATTTCGGCCATCAGGGATCGGGAGCCTCTACGCCTGACCTCGGAGATGGCAACGTCTACGGCGCAGCGCTGTCTTATTATCCAACGGCAGCATGGACCCTATCAACGAACGTCGATGAAACCATCAATCGCGTGCAGACGGGGACGCCCCCATCGACCCAGGCCATTACTTTCCCGGGAGTAACGCCCTTACAAGTGGCGACGAGCAGCGGTACGAAGATCACGTCGACGAGTTTACATTCGACCTATATCATCAATCCGCAATGGACACTAAACGGCTTATTCGGCTTTGTGCACATCGACAATATCGGTAGCCCGATTTGGGATGATTCATGGTTGGCGGATGCATCCGTCAACTACCTGATGTGGCGCAATTTGACGCTCGCTCTGGAGTATCAATTTTCGAGCATTGTCTCGAACGCGCCTCAAGCGAGCGCCAATCGCAGCCTCGTCACAATGAGCGCGACGTACAAATTTTAAGTGCAGCCGTCCTTTAGTGACTTTTGCAACGCAATCGACCAATAGATATTCGTGAACCGAGGTTGGCGCAAAACTAAAGATCGCCTCAGCCAGCCCTTATAACCAGCCTGCTACCAAGTTTCTTGTCTTCATCCAACTCGTTCAATCGGTTAGCGCAGTCGGTCAAAGGGGCGCACCTAGTAATAGTTCAAAGGGGCCGCACCTAGTAATAGTAATAATAACCAGAATTATCGTCTGTTGCCTTATTGACCACGACGCGAACGAGATGGCTGGACTTCAAATGTCTAGCGCACTCTTCGATCTCTGAAACCTTAGAAAGCCCAACCGCCGTTATCAGTAAAAGACAATCAATCTGTGGCAAAAGCGCAATCACATCGTCGCTTGCCAAGATCGGAGGTAGATCGACTATGATGGTGTGGGATTGATACTTCCTCCTGATTTCCTGAAGGAAGCTGCGCATTACGCGGGAACTCATCAATTCGGATGATTCCTTTGTCGACGAGGTGGGCATAACCACCATGCGTTGGTTTCCCGCACGGACTGGTATGATCGTGCTTCCCAATGCGGCCCGCTCCTGAAGTACTCCGAGCGCACCGTCATATGCAGGCGCCACACCGAGATAATTGCCGACCTGCGGCTTTTGCAGATCCAAATCGATCAAGACCACGGCCTGATCTGACTGCCGCGAGATGCTCATGGCCAAATTGATGGCTGTCAGCGTCTTGCCGCAACCAGGCGTCGGAGACGTCACCCCAAGAACCTTCCAGCCGCCTACGCCCATGGACTGCAGCACCTGCGTGCGCAGCATATCGTAAGGCCGTGAACGCTGGTCCGTGCCATTGTAGGCAACTACGCGATGAGCCTGCAGATATCCGGGATGGAGTTCAATCTCGTCTATTGGGCTGCCTGTCGCGATTGGAGACCGGACAGCGTCCGTCGGTCGACGCGTCAGACCAACATTTTCCGATGGTTGTCCCCCGGGCGAGCCTTTTCCGGCCCTCGCACGTTCAACTGCCTGTCGGATGTTTTCCATGGGGTTTCACTGCTAAGCGTGATCCATTTAGCGATCGGGACCGAGGTTGTTAATGTAACAGATGGGTGAACCAAGCCAAATCGAACCAGGAAAAGTCGATAGACAGGCCTTTGCTCACCGCAAAAACAATACCCGTTCCCAAAATTAACACGAGCGCAGCAAGCAATAGAACCAAGTTCCGTCGTTTCCGAGACTGCTCGCCCGGCGTAGATACATAGGGGATAGTGACGACCAAATGTCTATCGATAACTCTCGCGAGATCGCGGCTGCCACGAATGCTACTATCAAGCATTTCCGCAGCATAAACAGCAGCGGCGCCCATGAAGGCTGCTAAACCGAAGGCCGCGGCAAACCACTTCAGTTTTTTCGGCCGCACCGGCTTGCTGGGAATGGTGGGCTGTTCAATGACCTCCAGCCGCTCTCCCTGCTGACCGCGCTCCATACTCTCGCCAAGACGGGCAGTTGTCAGCTTGCGGTTCGCATCCTCTAAACTTGTGCTAAGATCTGCTTCCTGCCGTCGAAGAACGAGAAGATTGACATTCGACGAAGCGTCGGCGCTGTCAGATGCTTGAGTTGCCTTCGGCGTCGCTGCAATGGTCCGTTTTAGAGCAGCAATCTTCTTCTTCAGATTTCTAACGGCTGGATACTCGTCGGAATAAACTGCCGACGCCTGAGCGAGCTCGCCCTCGGCCTGAGCAAGATCTTTGATCTGAGTCGATGTTTCCTCGGATTGCGCCTCCTCCTTATCGGGGGGCCGCAATCTAATCGATTCAATCTGTGCAACTACAGCGTTGTGCTCGGATTCCAGCCTCTTGACCTCATGCTCAAGGAATTTTGTTGTTTCCGTCGCATTGTTGGTTCGGGTCTGCGCATCCTCGCTGAGAATTGAGGTCAGAAACTCATTCGCCACCGCCTGGGCAAGGTTCGGAACTTCATAATCGAAGCTTAATGTGAACGCGATTGTCGGATTGCCCGGCACGGCGGTTTGCGCATCAAGATCAACGGGCTTGATCAGCATCCGCGATCTGATCAGATCGAGCAATTCAGTACCGGACATCCACTCCCGTTCGCGGGGGAAGAGATTGAACTTATTGACAACGGCCATGAGATTGTCTCTGGCCATAATTCGCTGCTGAATGACCTGAACGCGTTCATTCGCCACTTCGGTGATAGTAGGGTGAACGAGGTAAGAAGGGATCTCCGGAGATTCGACCAGGATCTTACCTTCGGCGCGATAGATAGGTCGCTGGATAGCAACCACCGCAGTTCCAAGCATGACAATGAGCAGGAACGGCAATGTAAAATACAGAATTCGGCGCTTCACGATGCCGATGAAAGATGACAGATCAAACCCCTGGCCACGCTCCTCATAAACGGCCGCGTGTTGGGGGCTCAAGGCCTGAAGCATCGACGCTACCTCACTACCGACTTGGTCAGACCAGTCGCGCGACAAGTGGCAATGATTATCAGATGAATTTTCCTGCCCACTCGTGGAGCCCGATTTATAGGGCCATTCCATCAGAGCATCAAATGGTATTTATCGACCGCCAATATTAAGCCTAAGATGAAGGTTTTCTGACGTTACCGTGCCTGTGAGGCCGCGGCATGATATCCCGCTTGCCTGTGATTCAGGCGAAAAGTGGGCTGATACGACCTCCGAACAACATCTCTGCATTGCCGTGCTAAAAGGGCAATTCGTGGACGCCGCCTGGCGCAGCGACCCATCCCTCAATGCTAACTTGCACAACGAGTTAGCGCAGTCTATGGAACCCTAATGTACGAAAGTTATTACGGTCTCCGCGAGAAGCCATTTTCCATTCTGCCGGACCCCGACATGATTTATTGGGGGAAGAATCATCGCTTGGCTTTTGCCATGCTCGAATTTGGTGTGATGAATAACGCCGGATTCACGGTCATTACCGGCGAAATCGGTTGCGGCAAGACAACGCTTTTGAGGTACTTGCTGCGCAACCTTGAGCACAACATTAGTGTGGGCCTGATCTCGAATACCCCCCGTGGCAAAGCTGAGCTCATGCAGTGGGTCATGATGTCGTTGGACCTGCCTTTCGAGGATTCGTATCCCACGTTGTTCAAACGCTTTCAGCAGTACCTGCACGAGCAATTCGCCAAAGGCGGGCGGACAATATTGATTGTCGACGAAGCGCAAAATTTAGGGTTGGACTCGCTCGAAGAACTTAGAATGCTGTCCAACATAAATGCTGATAAAGACCAGTACCTGCAAATGATCTTGATTGGTCAACCGCAGCTGAAGGATTTACTGCGCTCACCGGAATTATTCCAATTCGCTCAACGCGTGTCGTCCGATTTTCATCTCAAGCCGCTGACTTCCGGCGAAGTCAAGGAATATATCAGCCATCGCCTTAGGGCTGCGGGTGCAAAAAGGCAGCTATTTTCTGATGAGGCGTGTCGCGCCATAGCGCACGCCAGTCAAGGCATTCCCCGTACGATCAATATTCTTTGCGACACGGCGCTCATCTACGGATTTGCCGTCTCGGCAGATAGGATCGATCCGGAAATTGTGGCACTGGTGATTGAGAACAAATCGCAATATGGGGTCCTGCCGCTCACCCCTTCACCCGCTTGACTCGTCGTCCGAGCGCAACTCGATTATTGCGTCCCGGTATTCTTTAAGCCCGCTTTGATTTTTGCTTGCAGATCACTATCCGAGGTCTGGTTGAGCGCCTGCTTGAATTGGTCTGCGGCCTTCGCCAACTGACCAGCACCGATGTAACTCATTGCCAGATGATAACGAACCAAGGCAGAGCCAGGCAGGCTGGCTGCCGCTTCTTCAAGCAATGGTACCGATGCCTTGAAGTCACCTTGCCGGTAATAGACCCAGCCAAGTGTATCCTTGAATTGGGCTACTTCTGAATCGCGAAGGCTAGCGGCAAGTCGTTCGGCTTGGTCAAGGCTGGCCTGGTCCGTGCGATGGTCAGCGAGCAAGCTCGCCAGATTGTTGATGACGATAAGAGAGTTTGGTTGCTCCTTCAAGAGCGATTCATATTCCGAAATTGCACCGTCATAGTTTTTCTGCAGTTCCAGAATGCCAGCTGATGAGAGATGCAGGTTCAGATCGTCCGGCTGTTCGGTAAGCCCAGCTTTGATCGTGTCAAGCGCTGCATCGACTTTATTCTGACGGGTATAAAGTGCCGCCAATGCCTGATAGCCAATATCGCTTTTCGGCTGGCTTGAAATTGCCGCCTTGAAATTTTTTTCTGCTTCATCGGCCATATTGTTGGAAGCATCGACGTTCCCTAACAGGACGTATGCCTCAGCGTTGTCAGGATGGTCCTTTAGAACGGACTGCAGATAGGCAATGGCTTTGTCGGTGTGTTTGGCATTTACAAGCGCGCCGACCAAGGCAGCCATCGGCGGCACTGCAGATGGAGCAGCCGCGACGGCTTGTTGGAAGGCCGTGACACTATCATCATATTTGTGTTCACCGCTCAATGCCGCGCCAAGGATTTGGTACGAAACCGCATTCGTATTACCGAGGCGCTGGATCCTTTCGGCAGTCTGCTGAGCGCCGGCGAAATCATGCTGCGAAAGTTGCATTTCGGCCATCGCGGTCAACACCGTCACATTATTCGGCCACCGGTTGACCAATTCATTCAGCACTCTGGAGGCCTGATCCTGATTGCTGCGTCGCTGTAGAAAAGCAGCGTAATCGAGACCAATGACGGGGTTGTAGTTCGAGGCCTTCAGCGCGTCGGCAAATTGCTTATCGGCCAGATCGATTCTTCCACCGCGCTCATAGGCCTGTGCCAGCATCCGCATGAGGGACGGCGACCGGGGTTGATCGTTGAGCGCCTCTCGGAGGTCAGCGATCGCAGCATCTACTTGGTCGCGATCTAGCCGAATGGTGGCACGCAATTTTAGCGCGTCGATGTTGCGGCTGTCATTGGACAGAATATCATCTACGAGCTTTTCGGCCGCATCTGGATTCTTTTGCCGCAGATCCAATTCGGCCAACATGACCTGTGCTGTTGCCGTTTGGGTCGCAGGGCCGGCACTAATTAATTTCTGCAATAGTGCAAAACTGTCCTGAACCTTCCCTTGGTCATACTCTAATTCAGCCAAAGCCAGCTGATATGGGAAAATTTCTCCACCAGCATTGATGCGAGCGAGGATTTCGTCGCGCGCGGCTGCTGGACCCTTAGTCACAAACAAGAATCGGATCAACTCAAGGGCCAATTGGGAATTTTTCGGATCCGCGTTGGCAAGTTCTCGTAGTTCCTTTTCAGCATCTTCGGAGCGATGCTGGCCCATATAGAGGTCTACCAATTGTTTGCGGAAAGCGACATTCTGAGGGTAGCGCTGGGCAAGGGTCTTGAGCAGCGCTTCGAGCTGCGGGTAGTCCTTTAATTGTTCGTAGATCTTCAGCTTGAAGAGCTGAGTGCCGAGGTCCTTGTCCTGGAATTGCGGATTGGCGGAAAGGTACTGCAACGCCGCCTTTGGATCGTTGTTCGCCAAACGATCGGCCGCGAGAACCACTAGAGCATCCACATTCCCGGGCTCGATTTTAAGTGCGGCCTGCGCATCGCGCACGGCCGTGTCGTTGTCCTTAAGGCGGTAAGCCACAATCGCCTTGAGAGCCAGCATGGCGGCATTTTCGGTATCCGGCTCGGGCGCCGCTTCGAGAAGTTTTTTAGCCTGCTCGGTTCCGCCGCCGGCGATAAGAAGTTTGGCGAGCTTGAGTCGAGTGGCCTCGTCCTTAGGGTCGAGGTCTATGATATTCTGCAGAGCCGGGACGAGCCCTTCCCAATTATGTATCGCTTCTTCCGCTTGGGCGAGACCTTTCCAGGCAGGTAAGAAATCCTTCTTAAGTCCAACGGCGTTACGAAATTCAACCGCTGCCTTCGCGTCTTCGTGCTCTGAAAGTAATTTCGTTCCGCTTTCGTAATAGCGCTGCGCACGCTGTTCCGGTGATCCGCAACCTACAAGGACGAGCGAAACGAGAATAAAGAGCCCCAAGCGGATCTTGACTTTGTGGCGGTGCATTAATCGTGACATAGCAGACTCTCGATGATCTAGCCGACCGACAGCAAAAAGCCGACTTCGTTAAGTCGAAACTGCCTTTGCAGCTTTGGCGAAGCCCCTTGAAATTTGAGAGCAAGGCCTTGGCCGATCAGTTGTTTCCTTAGCATCAGTAAAAGTCCAAAAATGCGAGCATCCAGGCCCTTGATCTGCGACAAATCGACTAAGACCGACTTCTGGCTTGCGACCGCTTCGCGAAAAGCGGTGATCACCTGGGGCGCCCTGCGAGCAGTTGCGTATCCTGATAGATACAACTCATCGTTGTTGGCGCACTCTTTTCGAACGACGGCGAAATCATGTCTACTGTACCGATCCAGAAATTGGAACCATCGAGCGTATATCAAAAGCGGCAAAATATGGGTCAGCAGCAGACGCAGGAGCACCGCGCCATCGTGCCCGTAGCGTGCGAAAAGGTTGGGCTCCTCCTTTATACGCCATAGCCACTCAAAACCCAATCTCCTCACAGTACGGGGAGCTCGTTTCACAGTACCGGCCTGGAAATTAATGGTCGCACCCAGGTGAGCTCGAACCGGAATTCGCAGGCGCGCATGATTTTGCAACAGCCACAGCTGCCCGTTTTTGGCGCCCAAGGCAGCCATTAGAAAGTCCGCTCCGCTCGCATTTATTTTTTCGAGTATGGTTTCTTGACTTAACTCGTCCACGCTTCCAAACCCAGGACATAACCAGCCGACGCATTTCAGGCCCCGCGGTTCAAAGTTTAATCGCTGGCAAGCCTCAGCAGCAACCGCTTCGGTCGAGCCAAATAAGAATATCTTTAACGCTACGGGCCGAACACGGGACTTGAGCGCCGCGAAAATATCGGACCCTGCTATTCTTTCCTTTATTGGCGCTCCCAGCAAGCGAGCGATCCACACAATAGGCATGCCGTCTGCGGGACAGAGATCGCTTAAAAGCAGCGATTCCTTGAATTCGTGATTCGTCAGGCTATTCACCAGAAAATTCAGATTGGGGGTCGAAATCAAATATGGAAGTCTGTTACCGGCAGCTGCGTCAATTCGGGATAGAACGTTCGTCATCGTGACTGCATCAATCGGCATTCCGAGAACGCAATAGACCTCGCGAGAAAAATCATCGCGAATGGGCGCATCATCGGCACACTTACTCATTCGACTCGATCTGCCCCCATTCAACGCTTTCGCTGCAAATCTTCAGAGAAGTTACAGGTCGACTTTAAGATCGCCGTTTTTCTCGCCGACATTGAGTTAAGTACTTCGACCGCCGCCAGCCAAAAAATCTGCATAGGCTGCCGCAATACCCGTCCGCAACGGCGTTTTTGCACGCCAGCCGAGTTGCGCCAATTTAGAAACATCCAGAAGCCGCTGTGGGGCGCCATCCGGACGTGAGGTGTCGAAAACAAACTGCCCATGATATCCAACAACGTCTGCTATCAGGCGGGCGAACTCAGCAATTGTAATATCTTGACCGGTTCCGACGTTAAGGAAATCCGGCCCGGAGTAATTCTTCATAACGAAGACACAAGCATCGGCGAGATCGTCGACCGCAAGGAATTCTCGACGCGGCTGCCCAGTACCCCATATTGTGACGCTACCAGCCCTTGACATCTTTGCTTCGTGCAAACGCCGAATTAAGGCTGCGACCACGTGACTATGCTCCGGATGGTAATTGTCACCGGGTCCATAAAGATTGGTGGGCATCACTGAGACGAAATCCGCACCCCACTGTTGGCGATAGGCTTGAACGAGTTTGATGCCAGCGATTTTTGCCACCGCGTACCATTCGTTCGTCGGCTCAAGTGGCCCAGTGAGTAGCATGTCCTCGTACATCGGCTGCGGTGCCAGTTTGGGATAGATGCACGTGGAGCCAAGAAACAGCAGCTTTTTGACACCGACCGCATATGAGGAACCGATGACGTTGAGCTCAATGGAGAGATTGTCGGAAATGAAATCAAGCGGGTGGGTGCTGTTGAATACGATCCCACCGACTTTAGCTGCGGCGAGTATTACGGCGTCGGGCCGCTCAGCTGCAAACCACTGCTCGGTTTCCTTTTGACGTTTAAGGTCGAGCGCCTTCCGATCGACTGTCAGGATGGTGCATTCTTCCGATTTTAGCCGGCGCACAATTGCTGCGCCGACCATACCTTTATGACCCGCGACGTACACTCGCTTTCCTGCGAGATCGAACGGTGCCGATGTTGCGGAAGCATTCATGTCGTTCTCGGGTTCCCCTTTGTACCGAGCTTTTTACCCGAGCGAGGCACAATTAGGCAATTTTCTGTGACAATGTAGAGCGGCATGATTCCATAGATCATCGCCACCCTATTGGATTAACCTTAGCGCCGATCGAGAATTACCCACAGTGGCTATAGCTGTTAGCTCATGCGCGGTGGCGAGGGGTGGCACCTCCTAGTCATCCGGGTCCGCATCAGTGGCTCGTTTCAGCGAGATCGAACCGTGCAGTCGCGTCGCGTCGCCCAACGGACCCATCGGCCGGCATAGGGTTGACAATATCCGGCACTCAATCACGCTCACATGACCGCCGTGACCTCTTTCAAACGATTGGTCAGCCAATGCATCGATTCTAGGTCAGACATCGTCGATAATGCTGCTTTTTGACGCTGGAAGAACTGACCCGCCGATTTAGAAGTATAATCCTGTAGGATAATTTCGTACGTCTTTTCTAGACTGCTGTACGGTACCCGAATCGCGACCTGCTCCCAATCGATTTCCTTTGGCAATACCATATCGGTATCAATGATCACCGGAATCCTTCCATATTTCAGAGCCTCGTAGACTCTCATGGAGAAGTTCTCCGTGCCTCGGGGGCATATGATGTACGTAGCCCTCTGTAGATGCTTTATGAACCTATTCTTGTCCGACTCCAATCCGGTGAAGCCCTTTGTGTCCGTGACTTCAATGATGCCTCGTTCGACTTCCCGATTTTTGGCACTTAGCGTTTCAAGTACCTCGGCCCGCGCGAAAGTATTGATGTGCTTCAATGGGAGCCCAACCTGGTTTAAGGCGGCAATCCATTCAATTCCCCTCAAATACGTGCCCCGTAGTACCCATTTCTTTGCAGGGGTTGGAAAATTCGAAACAACGCGGCCCACCGTTGAGTTTAGAAACGCGGTCCCCATGAAACCGATTCGAAGCGCCGGCTTCTCCGTCCATACCACAGATGAGATTGGTGTCGGTGATGCTATGTTTGTCCAAACGTGAGGTATTACCGACGTCCTTGTATGATCGTACCAACTGCTGTAATGGGAACAAACAAATGACCAGTCAGAATCCTTCAGGAACAACTCCGGCATCCCCGCGAAGAACAGAACAAATTTACCTTGCTGCTTCTTCGCCTTCACCTCACCCTTTATTTCATTTAGTTTATTCGACGTCAGCTCCTCAAGCTTGAAAAACGGTAATTTCACTATTTCTGCATTAATATTCAATTCGTCGAAAGCGCGCACGAAATCGCGCGTATAGTCGAAAGCGCTTGATTCAATCAAGACCAGACAGAGCTTACGCATTTTCGGCAGGATTCGTCTCGTTCACTTGCTGGACATTTTTTTGGCTGGGTGCGGTAGCGACTTCGCGCTTATTTCGCAGGTTGAACTTATTCGCATAATCTCTCTCGTAAGTTAGACTACTTCATACGCTCGACGATCGGCAGTTTTGCTTGAGGCTCTCGGGTTAGATCGAGTGATCATGGCAACGAAAAACTCGTCGTTGTGCAGAAGTCGAAGAGTATCATGGAAGGGTTATTGTAATGTCCGCCTTTACCTCCGACGATCTTTTTAAAGCCTTATCCCAGCAGATCGTTTGCTTAGTGCCAGCCTATCACATGGAAGATCAACGAGAACGTTATTCTAGAAAATTCTCTGGCAGCATTCTGCCCAGCAGTCATGCAGCTTGCAAATGGTTAAAGTCGGCGGCCAGGCGTAAGCCTTCGGAACGAAAACATGCCCACATCCAAAGATCCAAACCGTGAGTGAGAGGGTATCCAAGATCGCGAGGCGTCTGGCAGGCCGGATAGGACGACCTGTCAAGCGCCGCTTGATGCGGTGGTGGGAGGGAGCAGCCGTGGTGCTCACCTACCATCGCGTCGCCGAGTTAAATCGCGATCCTCTGCTGCTGTCAGTTTCGCCGGCCCGCTTCGCTGAGCAATTGGCGATGATCCGACGAGATTGGCATCCGATCGGGCTGCGCGACTTGACCAAAGCCATGGCCAAAAAACGCGTGCCCCGTCGGGCGGTGTGCATTACGTTTGATGATGGCTACCGCGATAATTTGATCAACGCCAAACCGCTTCTAGAAGCAGCTGACATTCCCGCAACCGTCTTCGTCGCTAGCGGCGCTCTTGATACTGATAGTATTGCATTGTCGACCGAACTTGACTCGCTAATTTTAGAGCCTGGTAAGGCACCCAAGCGCATCCGCGTCAAAATCGGCAGCTCCGAGGAAGAACTATTCGTTGGCGATTACGATGCGTCGCAGGCTGCCCGAGACCGAACCTGGAATATCCTTGATGTGCATGACCCTTCGCCTCGCCATTCGGCATTTCGCGCTTTGCATGCTCAACTGCATCGCTTGCCGGCTGCCGAGCGCCGTACCGCCCTAACAGCCCTGCAGGAAGCCCTTCATGCGCCGCCGCGCACTTCGGGCCGTCTTATGCTCTCGGAAACCGAAGTGGCAAAGCTGGCGGATGGTGGGCTAATCGAAATCGGTGCTCACACCGTCAATCATCCGAAGCTCCGTCTTCTGAGCCAAGCCGAACAGCAACAGGAAATTAGCGAGAGCAAACGGCGGCTGGAAGCGGTTATCGGTGCGACCGTAACTAGTTTTGCCTACCCGTATGGGACGCGCGACGATTATGATGAAAATAGTGTTGCTTCCGTGCGGGCAGCGGGGTTCGAACGCGCCTGCAGCATTTTTTGGAGCGTGGTCACGCACCGCAGCCCAATGTTCGAATTGCCACGCTTCGTAGCGCGTAATTGGGACGGCGAGACTTTAGCGAGGCATTTACGAGAGTGGTACGGATAATCGATAAGCGCCCAAAGGCGATGTAGCAGACTTATGGTCTCTATCACAAAGACCGTTGCTGGAAGTCAGCAATAACTTCTTCGTACCAAGCGATCATCTTATCGGTTTGGCGTTCGAGATCAAAACGATCGGACGCGTCCTTTGCCGCGTTTGCGCCGAGATTCCGCATAAGCGCTTCATCGGCGAAAAGAAAACGGACCGCCGCTGCCATCGCCGCAGCATCTGCGGCCTTAACCAGAATGCCTGTCGCCTCTTCCGCCGAATAAGGGGGAACGTTGGCCCGAAAGGGAACATCGAGGCAGCGAACCTGCTCAGAAATCCCGGCTACAGCTGTCGCAATCACTGGCGTGCCACAGGAGAGAGCCTCGAGGACCACGCGTGGAAAGGTGTCAACCCTCGCGGCATGCAGAGAGATATCCGCAGCACGATATAGATCTGCGAGGCGATTTCGGTCGGCAGAGTACGGCCAAAACACCAGCTCAGCCGAGCCCACACGTTGGCGGGCCTCGTCATTCCCTCCAATAGCAACTAGTGTAATCGGCCCCAGATCTTCATCTGCGCCGAGCCGCATGAGGCAGGCCTGCAAGCAGTCAAAATCCTTGCAAGGATTTTCGGTTGGTAACCTTGCGACAAAGGTCAGAATGCGACGGCCAAACGGCAGATTAAGTCGCCGCCGTGCGGCCTCTTTATCACCGGGTCTGAAGACCACCCGATCGATTCCTGTATGGATCACGCGGAGTTCACGGATGCCTTCTGCTAAGATTGATTTTTCAGCGCGTTGTTTGATCCAGTCCGACAACGCGTGGACGTAAAGCCTACTTGCACCGTAGATCGCTCGTTTGTCGCTCCAGTTTTGGGCGGTACGATCGGTCGGAATCGCCGGGTAAATGCTTAGATCCGGACAGTGGCCACATCCGGTCAGCCATCGATCGCAGTCGAAGGAATGAACGCAATGGCCGCTCATGGTCCACCCGTCACGAAGAGACAGCACGAAGGGAACCCGATTGGACAGCGATGGAAGCGCGCGCAGATCAAAATAGGCGCGATATGGACCACCATGCAAATTGTGCGCATGTATGAGATCCGGCATCCACTCGTCATTAGATAGCAAGCGAAAGCTGCCGACTGGACCAATGTAATCCGCAGACCTTGGTGCAAATAACGGCAGCTCAAATCTGTTTACGAGGTTTTTTGATTTGCGTACGAACGTGCGGACATATTGGTTTGATGATGCTCCTCCTGCTGCGGACTCTATCAGCTCTCCGGCGTAAGAAAGGAATGCAGCGATCTTCGGCGATCGAGATGGGATCGGAAATAGGCCAAGCTTCGAATTCGCGCCTGTCCCTACGAACATGCGACAGTCGATATTCCGACGCCGCATCGCGTTCATGAGGTCGGCTGATGAATGCTCGGATCCGCCGGTTCGATAGGCCGTGTTCAGCATGACGATCCGACGAGGCGACACCGCGCTGACCGCTCGGACATCAGCTCTTTCCTCAAATAACGTGCTGAACTCCGCCATTCTTAGTTTTGTGTGTAACGATCTTCGGAATCTTTGCCAGGCAATCTAAGTTAGTTGGGATACAGCCGGTGCGGCCGATGCCACTATGAATTTGACGTGATTCGACGGCAATTCGCACATAGTCGCCCCAAAGTGACGCGCTATCTATTCGGATATTTCGATAGTGCGCAAGTTTCTTGTCTAGAGCTGAGAGTACCAGAAGCGTCTCGCACCCATCCGGCCCATCCCATTACACCCGTGGGGACTCAGTGGCTTACGACCGGGATGTGCAATCCGTTTACCCGCCGTTAACCATTCACCGGGATCTTCTAATGCCTGCCAGGAGAACTGGGTGTCACTACCCGTCCTTTACCATCCCCCTTCGAGACCCCAAGGTCTCTCTACTGCTGCGCGGTTACTCACCTGCATCGTCGCATTATGCATCGGTATAGCGATGCTCAGTGTGACCCTGGGCAAAGCTTCAGCAACCACGAAAGTCGAAGGGAAATCGGATTCTGTATCATTGACCGTAGAGGACGCACCGATCCGCGAGGTTCTGGCCGCTTTGTCCGGCAAGTTCGGTTTTACATACACGGTGGCTCCGACTTTAAACCGCACAATTGAAGGAACCTACTCAGGGACTCTGCGGCAAGTGCTGGGACGGGTGCTTGATGGTTGCGACTATGTCGCAAGCTATTCAGGCGACAAATTAGACATCAAGATTTTGGGACTCTCCGGTTCCACGGCTCATGCATCAGATTTTGCGCCGCAGCCAACGTTGACCGCCGCCAATGCTGCAGCAGGAGCCGCACACCGCTGAACTGGTGAGTGGGGCCTATCGGGCGGCTGCTCCGAAGATCCTTGACGCTATATCTCGTCGTTCGTTGGCGGAAGACGACCGCATGTCCGAGCGCCTTCTCGCGGTCAATGACGAGAGCTTTAGTAAGTGAAAAATCGCGCAGTCCGCGAACTCACCAAACTCACACCACCATCGCGGAGCTGGATTCGCGGCGCCTTCGCCAGATGAACATAAAATAGCCGACGACCAGAGCCGTCCCTAGTAAGGGCAGCGAACCCGGTAGCGGTATTGCAAAGCTGCCATCGGCAAAGGCCGTAACGTCGCCCGACGGATCCAACGCGAGGGTCTCGTAATCATTCGCAATGGGAGAAAAAAAGATATTTGCAGTCTCGTTATTGCTGTCCGTGAACGCGAACCCACCTGAAGAGAGATAGGGTGTCGTAAGGAAAAGGAGGTCGTCGACGGGCGGCGAAAACAGATCGCACGGGGATGAGGCAGCACAGGTTGCGGGATCGATGAGCCCCGTAATCGTCGAACTGGTCGAGCCGTTGAAGTAAGATCCCGTAACGCTGGTGATATCGAACCCGCTGCCGTCAGCCGCCCCGGTAGTCAGGGTCCCACTAGCCGTTATTCCGCTTCCATCGGTGGCTGTATAAAGGAATTGAAACGTCGTGTCGGCGTTTGCTTGCGCCACCGCACCGAAACTCAGAAGACCCAACCCCAAACTCAACCGCAGCAAGACCGCTCGAACGTCATTGCCCACTGGAATCCCCAACCTGAACTGACTACCGTCAGTCGTTCCCAAAAATCCAGTTTTGTCAATCGCAATCAGGCTGTTATCTACAATTTTTTGAATGACAGGACACGTGTGACGTAAAATCCGTTGGTTTTGAGCAGGCATTGGGTGGATCAACGCTGTGCTTGCAACGTAGCATTGTGCCTGGCCAAGATTCGGGCGACGGCGAAGAGCGGCAAGCCGTGCGTGTACTCGCCGCCGCGCGCTGGCAAGAGGTCGTTGCAGTGCGGAAATGGTCTGTCTCATGCGGCGTCTGATGCCACAACTCAATCTGGCTTGTACACAGGTCAATCGCCGATGGAGTGAAACACTCGGTATAGCAAAGCTAGTTCTGGATCTGTTCGCGAGCAAAAAATATTTAATTTCAGCGGTATTCGATATCTGGCGGGCCGATGATTTGGGACATTCCATATTCGAATGTTTCGGCCCCGTTCACCTCACGTTCCTTGGTTGCTAACATCATGCACAACGCCGTTATGCGCGGTCACGAGAGTAGCACGAGTAAAGATGATGACCTCAAACTAATGTGGTTCATCGATCAGGCGGGCGGCAGAACCAATCTGAGCGTCTACGGTCGTTTCTTCGAAGTAGCGCCCGGGGAATGTCCCAACGTTTGAGTTGCCGCGGGCACACCTGATAGTACCCCCCGCCCGTGGCCCAGGCAGGCGATCCGCAGGACTTCTTCGCCTTTTGCAAACAATGAAGCGCCGGGGCCGCGGATCGTGCCTTCCTTGAGGCTGAAAGTGTCCACATAGCTTCGCTTGATGGGCCCATAGGACTGCTGTGCGCTGCGAGAATCTCAAGGCTGCGGTGGAGACGGCCGGCGGAACAATGGATGATCGTTCGACGTACAGGTGCGAAACATGGAGCAATTTGAAGAAATCCACAAGGTAAAGGCAGCTAGGCTTTTTCTCCCGTCCGTTGCCGCCGGATCTGCGCAACAAGACGCAGGAACGCGCCGCCGAGGAGCATTATGCCGAACGGCAGATAGCTCAGTGGATATTTGTCGGGGCCGTTTGCCACTAATGGCCCGACGGTGAAATCGACGGCAAAGACCAGCGCGATGTACTGCATCGCACCTTCGCACGAGATGCGCCATGCGCGCGGCCCGAGCCAACTCCGTAGCCGCGGTAGCGACAATAGCGCGAGGGTATACGTGCACACCACGCCGCCCCAGAACAACGGCATGGGCGCGCGCTGATCCGCGGCAACATCCATGAGCCAGAGTACCAGTCCGACGTGAACAAGAAGCGCCGCCGCGAAGGCGAGGCCGAACTCGCGCCCTCGCCGCGCCAAAACTGCAAAGCGCGGTCCGCAAAATCTAGTCAGCGCACTGCCCGCGTAAGCCAGCCAAAACAATAAAAAGCACCAACGTGCCGTCACCCGCAAAGCCAACGCCGTGCCGTGCTCGCCCGCGCCCGCGACGGCGAGGACGGTCGCAGCTGCCGCCAATGACACAAGAAAGCCCGCCGCCATCCATGGCAGGACGCCGATCGGGCTCAATCCAACTGGTCGGTTCGGGGAACGGCTCGGCCCCGACCACGCGCGAGCCGTCATGTTGGTTCCGCTCACAAGGCTTGCTCCGCCTCGAGAAGACCCTTTGAAGGCGGCCAGTCAAGCAAGAGCGTGCGGTAACCTAAACTTGCACCAGCGCTGCTGGTTTCGGCTGGCAGCTTGTGGATAGCTGAAGAATTGTGGGTGCTGCGCTTCAGGCTGATGGTGAAACGAGGTCCGTGTATGCGGCCTCAGGCATCAGAAGTCACTGTGCCGCCGACAATGGACGACGCGCTCGAGGGGGATTGCATTAATCCTAACGACTAACCTGAATTTCAGTCCATTATTGCTGCTCTCCTGCAGAGTCGATACTGCTTTGTCTGTCTCGATCGCCTCATCCCCGACACTCGGCTATCGAGACATCGGCCACCAAGTCCCCGGTGGCCGTTCAATTACGCAATGATTTTTCAGACAACTAAACCCCGGTCATTCGACCGGGGTTTTTTGTTCGGTATAGGCGTCAAGAAGCAAACGTTACCTGATGGAAGCACCGGAAAAATCGACAATGCCGAGGCTCAAGAACTGACAAATTCTGCAGCCCGCAGGGCAACATGAGGCTGCCATGTGGAAGCTGTCTACCTATGCCATCCCCATCTTGACCTTAAGCTGTACCAGCGCATCCATCTGCCCTCTATACTAGGTGGCGTATATTCTTTTGGGCTAGTCACCCAATTAGTCGCATTCTCCTCCATGGGAGGAACCGATTGTGGGAAAGCAGGCCCTCGGCCCGATCCAGGCGTCGGAAATTTGGGCCCTGCTGAGCGTGGGCAGGGAGGCTGACACTGATGATCACCGCCACGATGACAGAAACAGCGCGCATGAAACTCTCCCGCTGCAAAGACATGCGCTCAAATAACGTCGGCGGCTGTATTCTGGATCCCGGGATGTCGATTGAATAATCACAGGTCTATGGGCAATGGCCCTGCATGCGCTGGCGAACCGTCTTGGCTAGGGTCGACACTAGCCACGTGAGCCTGAAGCCGGCCTAAGCAGCTCCTTTCGAATGGTCCAAACTGAAAGCCTCGGCGCAGAGCTCGTCGAGGTCGGCTACTACGTCCGACTCTCGACGAGCGTCGCGACCTTCATTGCAGAAAAGAGGACCGAAGCTGAAGCGCTCGCGGTTAGCCCCCACTGATCACTCGCGGTAGCGCTGATGACATGCGTTCCGCGAGGCAGACTGGTGGCCTGCAACGCAGTGCTGCAGGAGGTTGCGTTGCTACAAGTCAGAAACGGATTGCTATCGACGCTGATCGTAATCGACGCAATGCCACTAGCGTCGCTGGCTGAACTTGCCACACTTAGGCTGCCAGCCTTAAACATAGTGCCGTTTCTTGGGCTGCTCATTGCGACACTCGGTGGCGTAGGCGTCGAAACAGAAACCGTCGCCGATTGAGCCGAAGTGTTACCTGCGGTGTCATAGGCAGAGACCGCATAGGTGTACGAGGTACCCACAGACAGTCCCGTGTCTTGATACGAGGGATTCGCTGTGGTGCCTATCTTGGAGCCATTGCGGAAGACATTGTAGCCCGCAACACCGGCACTATCCGTCGAGGCAGTCCAAGACAGATTGATCTGCGTCGGACTGGCTACACTACCTACCAGATTCGCAGGAACCGAAGGCGGAGTAGGAGCCGCGGCGGTCTGAGTTGCTGGTTGGATTGACGACGTACAGCCGCTCCACCAGCAAGGATTATTCGAGATGAAGTTGAGCAATGCATTGTATTTCACCGAGCTCGTCTCCATCACATTTTCTAACGCGCCCCAATAGCCCCATGGGGACTGCTGCCCAATATCCGTGTAATGATTGAATATTGTGCCACCAAGGCTTTTCCAACCATTGAAAAGCGCGGCGTAAGCCGTGGCCATACGTGGATCCAGATTGGCAGCAGAATATAGTGCCCCCAGAGCGGAGTCTGCACCGGCTGAGAAGCCTTGTCCGCCCTCATAGGCTACCAACGGAATGGGACCATATTGTTGCGCGATAGAATAGTTTTGCGCCGCAAATTTAAGACGTTCCGCGATCATTCCTCCAGGGTAGCCTCCAGAGACAAGCCCGCCGGACATGATCTCGGTAAATAACTGATCGAGGGAGAAGTTATCCGGAACGTTGTAACTATCGCCGAAATAAGGAGCCACAGCGAAAGCGTCGACGTTTTGAGCGACCGCACCAGCGGTGGTGCCGTACCAATACGTTGGGCCTCCCATAGATCCCTGACCGCAGCAGCCGACAGTACCATTAGGCAAGCTGCTAAGGATCCAGTCGTTACGTCCGTACGTCCATGCATTTTGACCAGCGGCAATGCGGATCACGCGACCGGCGTCAGAACCCCACGCGACTTTCCAATCATGTCCGACCTGGACCGGTCGCAGAGCCTCACCATACGCGAAAGCCGCACCGTAGGTGTTGGTTCCAAACCCAGGATAAGTTGCTAAGCCTCGGTCAATCAGCTGTTGCCAAACCGATTCGTTGTTGAGCGGTCCAGTGGACACGTTTCCAGATTGCTGTGGAGCGAAATGAGAATTCCAGACCTCGTTGGCGTACTCGACATAAGCCTTCGAGTTACTATTCAGTTGCGCATGTGCCAGAGTAGCGAATTGTGTCACGTAGTCGTCGGTCGCCAATGGTGGCATATTGAACCAACAGTCGGCATTAACTTCGTTGCAAAGCGCGAACATCACTTCTGCCGGAACTCCGTCGTTAATCCCAGCACCATTAGATGGCCGCGGGTCGGCGCCATTGATTGTAGCATTTGTCCGGCTGTCATCCCAAAATGCCCAGTTCGGAAGCGGACGATCAGACCAGTTGGTTTGAAAATTGCCCTCAGTAGCCATCCAATCCATAAAGCGCAAAGTCTTGAACGGTCTGATAGCCGCGATAAAGCTTGGGTTAAACATTTCGCCGTTTGCCAACAGCTTATCGTATCCATTGCTGCACGAGCTTCCGTTCCAAGTGCCGCAGTAGATCAGACTAATGTTCTTCGCGTAGTTGCTACCAGAGCCGGTCGACGTGAGAATTATCAACACACCTGCATCGCTAGGTGACGAGATCGCAATGCGGCACGGGCTGGTTGAACATGTTCCGTTGGCATCCCAATGATATCCGAATGCTCCAGTACCGCTCCATTGCAAAAGATAATCGCCTGCCGGATAGTACTGGTTCGGTGAGCTGTCGCCGAGGCTTCGCAAAACAAGCGTGGCCACTTGCGTGAAATTATGAGCAGGTCCGCCGGTGAGCGTCGTCGGGTACCCATTCGCATCAAGGAACTGTTGATACAACAGAACTTCTTCATTGGTATCTTGGTTGCTGGAATTGTACGTGTCCCACCCACCCCCAGTCTTGAATATATTTAGAAACGGTTGCTCGGTCGAGTTATAAGTCACTGGAGCTAAATTTGTCCCCAAGGGAGATGCCAAATTGGATTGCGCAGTCGCATAGCCTGACCAGAAACACAGAAACCAGCCGATTGCGATAACTGATGCGATCCTTTTCATGACGGCACCATATTCAGTGGTACGAGCCAACGATACCAATTTGTCGATTGCTAAGCACACGAAACCTGCGCTCTTAATACAATCTTTAGCTTGAAAATCAAACTCGTGCATGACGCCTGTCTCCAACATTCATCCAGCGACAATGCATCTTGATGCAGTCGATTTGAAAGCAAGTTAAGTTCGGACGTAAAAATGTTTGAATGGTGGTAAAAATCACGCAAAATTTCAGACTTAAGTCGGTAGATTAATATGTTTTCTGACCCCAAATGGTAGCCCTGGGAGGGTAGAAAGTGCGAAGCAAAGAGCTTGGTTGTTTGTTAAGGCGAAGACCGAAGATCGATCGTAAAAATACGGGGCGCGGTACGCGGGCAACTCGAGCGCTCTGTGCGTCACCTCTCCACATGGTTTCAGAGTAGTGCCGTTGCAGTCGGGTCACTCGTGGGTAAGGCAATGAACATTGACTGGCTCGTAGTTGGAGCCGGATTTACCGGCTCCACGTTTGCCGAACGGATGGCATCGGCTGGCAACCGCGTTGTTGTTGCAGATCGCCGCAGTCATGTTGGCGGCAACGCCTATGATGAAACGAACGAATTCGGGATTCTGGTTCATCGGTACGGACCGCACATATTTCACACGAACAGTGCTGCAGTTTTCGACTATCTATCAACGTTTACCGAATGGCGACCCTATGAGCACCGGGTACGTGGTCTTATCGAGGACAAGCTCGTGCCTATACCGTTTAATCTTGATAGTCTCTGGGCGTTGTTTCCGGAATCACAAGCGGTTCGCATCGAACAGGCACTGATTGCACGATACGGTCCGGGCAAGCGAGTCCCGATTCTGAAGCTGCGCGAAGCGGAGGTCGCAGAGATCCGTGATTTTGCTGACTACGTGTATCGATACGTCTTTGAAGGCTACACCATTAAGCAATGGCAACTGCGACCGGAGGAATTGAGTCCGAGTGTTACAGCACGCGTTCCTGTCTCTATCGATCGCGACGATAGGTATTTCCTGGACACGCATCAATTCATGCCGTTGGACGGCTATACTGCGATGTTCCATCGTATGCTTGATCACCCCAACATTGAAGTCATACTTGAGTGCGATTGGAAAGAGTCGCTTCGGAAGTTCTCAGCCAAACGCATTTTCTTCACGGGCGCGCTCGATGAATTCCTCGATTTCCGCTTCGGACCGCTCCCCTACCGCAGCCTCCGGTTCGAAGAGGAGACGCTCGACGAGGTTCAGCATCAGCCGGTCGGTACAGTCAACTATCCGAATAACTATGACTACACCCGGATCACGGAGCAGAAGATCATAACCGGTCAACACGCGCGGGTAACGACGTTAATCACGGAATATCCCCGACCACACGAACCAGGAAAAACCATCGCGTATTATCCCATTCCACGAGATCAAAACCAGTTGCTTTACGCGAAATATGCAGCCGTAGCTCAAAGTCGGTTTCCGAACGTCATTTTTGCCGGTCGACTGGCTGACTATCAGTATTATAATATGGATCAAGCGTGCGCCCGCGCGCTGAAGCTCGCCTCGGACCACGGGGGCCCAGACTGGCATTAGACCAGACCAGGGGAGACAGCAAGCGGGATAACGAACCGCTAGTCGCATGAACCAAAAGGCGTTTGCTCGCCATTCGAGTATAATAGCGTCATTTCAGTTGAATATCGCTTCCAAACATTCAACTAAACAATCCTTGGAGCCTCCAACTACAGGCAGAACGCGCCCAACATGCTGATCAGGCGACGTTGAGTTGGCTGTGGACCGAGTTGATTGCTTCCGAATATGCTTCGATCGTCCGCTCAGCGGCACGTCCAGAATTATATAGGTCTCGGCAATCGACCCAGGCTTGCCGCCCCAACCGCGCCGCTAACTCCCTGTTTTCCAACAATTCCTTACACGCGGCCACCATGGCATTTACATTCTGTGAGGGCACGAGAAGGCCATTTCGTCGATCGTGAATGTATTCAGGGATTCCACCCACGGCGGTAGAAATTATTGGACATCCGAGCGACATTGCTTCGAGCATCATGTAGCCCATCGTATCGTACTGAGCTGCAATCATCGTAATATAATGCTGAGTCCTAAGCGCCATCACCTCTGCATGGCTCTTTTGTCCAAGAAATCCGATCCGCCCCTGAACCTGGTCGGGCAGATTATGCCGAACGAATTCCTGGAAGGTCCAGACTTTACCATCGGCTTCCTCAACACCTCGGTCCGGACCAACAAAAGTCAACGTCAAGTTCGGAAACATCGTTGCAAGTTGCCCGAAGGCACACAGTACCAAATCGCCGCCTTTTACTTTGTCAAATCGTCCTACGAATAGAAGACTATCTCTTTTACATGTATCAATATCCCACGCTTCCTCTTCGGAAACTGGATCGACAGGATTCGGCATGACCCGGCTCTGCCTAAGTGACAGGCCATAGTGATTTTTCACGGCATTAAGCGTCTCTGCGCAATTCGCCGTCACATAATGTGCATGCTGTATGCCGCGACCCTCAAGCTGCTCGCGGCGCTGATTCCCCCTGTTCCACTTCTTGTTGTCAAACCTGCCCATTAGGAACCAGGGTCCGTGCAGTCTTACAACAACCGGCACGAGGTTTAGCCGAGAGACAGCGTAGCTCCAACCAAAAGATTCCTCCATTTCCACTACATCAATTTGATGCTTTGCCACCAAATGACGAACCGCGCGGGTAAGCGCAGCGGACATCGTGTTGAATAGCGCGGTAGCAGGAGCTACTTTGTACATTAAGCGTGTTGAAAGAGTAGGAGGAGGTACGAAATCTCTCAAATCGATCGTGTATGGATCAACCTCACCTTTCACCCATGATGCAAGTATCCACACCTCATGACCTTGCCGGCGAAGAGCAGGGGCGAGGAGGGACGTATATGTCACGATTCCATTGGCGACAAATCCTGGCGGCCAGGATGGAACATACAGAGCAATCTTCATGGTTATTAATGCAGTTGACCTAGGGATTAGACTAGTTACGGGCGCTATCTGATATTGTCAATTAAGCCGCCGCCTAGCCTCGTCGATTGGGTCTACATGGCTAATCAAGAGGTGGACACGCAGCGAGGCACGCACATCATTGGGAAATTTAGGCTTCATTTGAGCCTAAGCATGGTTGAAGAATTTAGAGAAGGAGCGGCACTTAACCATCATTCCAATGTGCACGTGGGCTGATAATCTTCTTCATTGATACGCTCGTCATACCGCGCTTTGGCCCACTAGGTTTAGTTTTGTCTCTTCAGTGCGATTTCGTTCGATCATCGAGTCTGGAAATGAAATTGGTCCCCATCCTGGCTCCCAGGCTGCCATAGATCCCGCCGTTGTCATTTCGGGCCCAACTTCGAAGAATAACGTGTCGGTGACGGTGTCGTAGTCGAGGTTTGTTGTTCGATGATTACCCCGGCCTGCCGAAACGTTGCAGTAATAGTTGCCGGGAGCCAGCCGAATCGTGGGAAGTTCCACACTCAATTCGCATTCCTCCCCTTGCGCCAGGCCCGGAATGTCTGGACTGAAACAAACACCAACCGGATACCCGCCCATGGCAAAAACTGCCATGGCTATTCTGATTTTCTCTACTGAATGATCAGCGCGAACCCGCACGATATATCGGATGGGCTCCAAAAACTGGAAGTAGGGCAGCTTACGGTCAAATCGAAGAGACAGGATCGTAACTTCTCCAGTTCCTTGCCATCGCCGCTTAGCGTGGCGTACGTCAAATTCTCGAGGGATGCGAATGGACGCTGCCGTGAAGATATTTTTCAACCGCCTCCGTCGAGGGCCCCACAAAATCTGCCGTTCCATGTGAGAGAACGAGCGTTCGGCCAGTCAGTTGAACGATAGCATTTGTGTTGTGACTAACGAATAAGACTGTGCGCCCGCCACTGGAAACGTCCTTCATTTTTTCTAAGCATTTCTCCTGGAATTTGGCGTCGCCGACCGCGAGGACTTCGTCGACAATCAAAATTTCGGGCTGCAAATGCGCCGCGACGGCAAAGGCAAGCCGAACGTACATGCCTGATGAATAATGCTTCACGGGCGTGTCAAGAAATTGATCGATCTCGGCAAATGCGATGATCTCATCAAACTTTTTTCGGATTTCCTGCCGTGACATCCCGAGGATGGCGCCGTTAAGAAAGATGTTTTCCCGTCCCGTTAGCTCGTTATGAAAGCCGGTACCGACTTCGAGCAAACTAGCGACGCGTCCCTTCAGTGTCACTCGACCCCGGGTCGGTTCGGTGATACGGCTGAGGACTTTCAGCAATGTACTTTTGCCCGCGCCATTCCTGCCTATGATGCCTAAAACCTCGCCACGCCTGATCTCCAAGTTGACGTCCTTGAGCGCCCAGAATTCTTCAACTTCCTCACCTTGAATGATCTGTCAACCCCGCAAACTGTCAGTCGCCTTGCGGGCAAAATTACGCACCTCGCGGACCATTACTTCACGAAGTGTAGCGTAACGTTCACCTTTCGCCGACCGATGGCCGATCAGATAACGCTTGGACAGATTTTCAATGGTTATGATTGTGTCGACATGCCAGGAAGCCGACCGCTAATGATTCAAATCATATCGGCGAAGCTTTTCTCCATAGTTCGAAATCGACTGACGCCGAACCAGAGAAAGAATATTGTGACGCAAACACTCATCACCAAGGCCGGCAGGTAGAGAGTACTTTGGTTGCCGAGGAGGCACCAGCGGAATCCGTCTATCACAGCAACGACTGGATTAAGCGAATAGAGTAGACGCCATTTCTCCGGCACGATACTCGAGCTAAATCCCACTGGTGAGACATATGTACCGAACTGGACGACGAAAGGAATCACGTAGCGGAAGTCACGGTATTTAACGTTAAGCGCTGTTATCCAAAGGGAAGGGCCGAGACTCGCTGAAATGCTAAGAGTAAAAAGAATGGAAGGAACACTACATGCCAGCCCGGCAGAAAGCGGTACCAAGCCATCGACAGCATCAGGATGCAAAAGCTGATAAGAAAGTCCGCCAAGGCGACGCCAATGGTGGCCGTTGGAACGATTATCCTCGGAAAGTCAGACTTTGCTTATGAGATTGGCGTTAGTGATTAACTGTTGGAGGCGTCCGCCAAACCAGTAGAAAAAAAGTCCATGGCAGCATTCCGGCAAACACCATCACGGCATAGGGTGCGCTACCGTCTGATGGCAATTTCGCAATGCGTCCGAAGACGATCTAAAAATCACCACTGCCATCACAGGCCTAATCAGGGCCCAAAGTACGCCAATTACTGTTTGCTTGTACCGCACGGAAAGATCGCGCCACATCAACACACGAAATAGTTCGCGATATCGCCAAAGCTCCAGCCAGTAATGGGTCTCTTTCTGTTTAGGCTCTATGACTAAGATATGCTGCATTAAGCATTTCCTATGTTCTGTTCTTGACGAAAAGTGCTTTCATGAGACTGATAGGGCCTTAACAGGTCTGTTGTTCCGCGGGCACCCCGATGGGAACTTGTGGTCTTTCGCGAGACACGGCTTTAAGTGCTTCCGCTCGTCCAAGGAGCGCACCTGCAATCAACCAGGTAAACGACGTCAAACTCGCGTTGGGTAACAGATCGAACGTATTGATCGCTGAAATTAATGTGAGCGCTGCCAAATCAGATTCCATCTTGCTTCGGACTCTCACGAGTCTGAGAGCCGACGCTATTCTGAATACTGGCAGCGCCAAAAGTCCAAACTCCGCCAGGAAACCCACGAGTCCGAACGTCCCGATGGTGATAATCCATTCTCCATCCGTCGCCGAATTATCTTTCCCGGTCAACGGATCGTAGATCCGATTCGGCCGTAACGTCCCCATCCAAAGTATATTCTGTCCCACGCGCGTGTTAACAAACGCTCCTCATTATCGAATCGCTCTTCGAGCGATATAGCACGGTTCTCACTAATTCTCTGGGCCATGCCGACAAGCGTGTCGGTCGGAACCAGACCAGCAGTTCGGAGGAGCGGATAACTTAGTGCGGCAGTTACAAGGCCCACAGCGATCAGCGATTGAAGCCGGATACTCGCAAAGCGGACCAAAATCAGCCCGACGACGCCATATACTATTGACGCCAAGCCTTTGCAAAGGATCAAAATTGCACTGAGATAGCCAGTAGCACCAATTGGCGGCAATTGAATTATGCGCGTCCGGCAACGCCAAAGAGCGGTAGCAGCTATCACTGTGGTCATTACAAAGAAGGCTACACCCAAGCCGTGTCCAATAAAGACCACCGGCCGGAAACCGCCATCCCGAACCATTTCAGCAAACATGTGCGGAAAATAGCCGTACACCCACACATGAAGCTGGGGACTCATGCGAAGTTCGAATAGAATGGGAAATGAATATAGCAGCCCAGCGATGACCAGCGTACGAAGTATCATCTGGACGTCCGCAGCACTACGCAGCGATTGACGCCCAACGAAAAACGGGATCAATAACAGAAATTGCCTCACGGTAGCCGAAAGCCCATCGTAGAAGCTACCTGCGGGCAAATTGTGGTGAGGAAGTATGATCGGGTCTGTGTTTAGTTCATCGGTAATGAGTGGGGCAATCAGGTAAATGAGTACAAGCAGTTCCGTTAGGCCAAACCCATTCCGCAGCCGCAGCGAACGCCTCTTGATCAGAACTATGCCGAGAACTACCGCAATGCTTGCAATCGTATCTTTGTCGAATTGAGGAATTCCTTGAAAATGAATTGCCGCCCCCACTGGAAGCAGCAGGTAGGCGCCGAGGAATGTCCAGACGGCCGCCTGTGCAGCTGGCCAGACCTGAAATAAACACAAGCCCACTACCGGCCAGAAGGCCAGTGCAAAGAACGCGAACCAGTTGGGATCTGGGTTAGTTAGCATCTGGTTATTATCTGATTATAAGCCCCTCGCCCAAGTCTTCCTCGAGGAAATCGTCGCATTCCGTTCGAAGGTTAACGCTCACGATCAGGCCTTCACTCCGGCAGATAATCGGGCAGCTTCGGAAGGACCGCGCTAGCAAAGGCGTGAAGACGAGATGCCGCATCTGCTTCGGCCTTATCTCCATCATCCAAATCGATGGGAGTAGATACTCGCACTAACGCACCGTCATTGCGGCTCTTGTAGAAACTATCCAACAGAAGATAATACTTCATACTAAATTCGTTGGCCGTGCGGCGCTCTCGTTGCTGATACCAGTAATACATTAGGACCTTCTGCTCGCCCTTCTGCGCCACAACGTCGTAAAAGGTGCCGGGAACACCCGGCTGGAGTTCACTGAAGTTTCTTTCCTTGAATGACGAGAATTCCCAGCCCGACCTGGCAGACATACGCGGGGGGAATGAATTGCGGCGCCTTTACTCGACGAGTCATAGTAGGCGATAAAGAGATTTACTGCCGGCCGCTGAGGGGCCGCGACAAAATCGCCGACATAGTAGTCCGTGGCTTTGAGCGTGTCGGCGGTTTGCGTATCCAGCTGCATCGAGTGACCGGTCCAGTGACCGATCTGTTCCGGAAACACCGCGAAATCTTCACGACTTGGCGGCGGCGTCGAATTATGCGCTGCAGTGATCGATGTTGTCAGACCGAGAGTTCCGGCGCACACAACGACAATCAACAATAGCGGCACTACACTCCGAAAGGATTCGCGCTTTGATTTTGAGAGTCCAGTCCGATCCATGATCAATTCAATTTCTACGTTGGACCATCTAAATCGCTCTAGAGCGAACATCTCCAGTCCAAGTAACAGCACGCCGAGCAGAAATACGACCCATCCTTCGAATTCGTGAAGGAAGCCCTCGGCCATCCGTCCGCCAAAGTGATCGACAAGCACGGCTGTAACTGCAATTCTGAAGCTGTTGATAAGGATGGTGATTGGAGCAGCCGAGATCACAAGTACGGCTTTCTTCCAAAACGGCGCTTTGTAGAGATAGGCAACCAAGAAGCTGATACACGTCAGGGGCAGCAGATAGCGCAGTCCGCTACACGCCTCGGCTACCTGAAGCTTATATGTGCCTAGGTCGATGATATTTCCCGCGACATATACCGGAATTCCGAGGAGGTGGATAAAGGCTACAGCAAGATTAGTAGAAATGAGTTGCAGTTTGATCGTGAAAATCGCTTGCAGCGTGTAGGGCAACGGAACTGTTAGCAGCAGTAATAATGTCAGCGGCAATAGCGGCCGAAAGGCTCGGTTACCGAACCCAACCATACCAAGTCCCAGCAAGCTTACGAAGAAGGCAATCTGTTCCATATAATAGGATTCTGCCAACACAGCCACGACCATTGATAGCTGCGCGACAAGCACAACAGCTAATCCTGACCATCCTGTGCCGGAGGACGACACGATGTCGCGCCAGCGCCTCCATAACAGCAGCGGCACCAGCGCTACTATGATGAAACCGTAGCCATACTCTTCTTCATAGCTCCAGCGGTCGTATAAATTCGCTAAGCCATCGCGCCCGCTGATGCACATCAGCGCTAGGCAAAACGACATGATAAGAGCGATCCCCATGCGAGTGGACAAGAATGCCGGCCATTTGCGATGGGGGACACCCTCGCCGATCCGAGGAGAATAGAGAGATGTCATGTGCCTTCCCGTTCAACGCTTACGCCAGCGACGACGTCTTCGTAGATTTTCAAAAGTGCCTTTGCTTTCACATGCCAATCGTAGAGTTGCGCCGCGCGATCTCGACCGGCCTGCCCCATTTTGGCCCGAGCATCGGGCTTTTTTGCCATCCAAAATATGGCATCACTGAGTTGTCTCACAAACACTTCTGGCGTCGCAGGCGGGATGAGAATTCCGGTATCCTCGGTCACATAGTCGGTCGGTCCGCCCCATTTCGCCGCAATGACAGGCACGCCCGATGCCATCGCCTCTAGCACTACGGCCCCGCCGCACTCACGCATGCTGGGGAGCACCATGACGTCCGAGTTTCGCAGCATGTCCGCCGCCATAGCTTGCGAAAGCCAACCATGAAAACGCACATGATCGCTCAAGCACCTCTGCTGGACTTGCTTCTCCAAAGAGCTCCGTACTGGGCCATCCCCCACTATGTGGATTTGAAATTTCATCCGGCCAATTAGTTTGCCGCCGGCTTCGATTAGAAGGTCTATGCGCTTCCAATCCACCAGCCGTCCAACATATACAATATCGAGAGTTTCGTGTCTTGTCTTGCCCAAATCTGACCGGAACCGATTAAGGTCAACTCCATTTTCCACGAGTTGGAGGCACTTAACATGCTTAACACTCGACGGCAGAGCACTGCGCGTACGTTCGTTAGCGACCAATATCAGCGCCGCTTCCGTCTTACCTCTTAGTACCCGGTTCCAAGAGGCCGACATCCACCTGAGGATGGAGACCACCGCCCGCTCCGAACGGCCGGCTAAATTATAATTCGGCGGATAGTCCATTCCGCCATTCAACGGCCCGATAACTACTGGCACTGTCAGTCCGAACATCGCCGACGGTAACTTTGGTGAGACAGGTATCGGTTCATGGACAATATCGAAATGGCATGTATTGATCAGAGACTTGGCGAGACGACGCTGCCTTATTTGTGTCTCGAAGTGGCTCGCTGCCCCCACGGTAAACAATGCCAATCGATCTGGCATCAACTTCCCAATCCTGTAACTCCAGACGTTCACATAGCTATCGGTCACAAAATGTAACCGCTCAACGTCAGTCGCAAATACGTCGCAGAGCTCCTTCTTTGTTCTTTCATGCACCAAGAGATGCACATCTGCATTCAGTTCCCTTAAGCATTTAAAATACTGATAGGGAATGAGCGCCTCGCCGCCGAAAACCGAAGATGCGTGCTCAGCGACGATGAGAATCTTCAACGATTTGTGGCAGAGGCTGCTTCGCATGCTTGCAGGCCGGTGAATGACTATCGCTTTGTCTAGTGCAATAGACAATCTAGACAGTTATCATTAAAAATTGCTCGCGAGCAAGAATTTGCGCCAAGAATGCAGAAATGAACATCGGGTCAGTTTTCGTTATTAATCTTGAGGACCGCCATGACCGACGCGTCGTGATGCAGAAACAGCTTGCTTCGATCGGCTGGCAGGCCGAATTCTTTCCAGCCATTCGACCGAGTGACGCCGCCAACTTTCCGTCCATTGGGGCGCGTGGATGCTACCTAAGTCAATTAGCGGTCTTAAAGAAAGGGAGAGATGCCAGAACGCAACGGCTCATCATTTTGGAGGACGATGTCAATTTTGTCTCGGAATTTAATGACCATTGGCGGACCGCGATGGCAGCTCTTGAAACTAAAAAATGGTCCATGTTTTACCCAGGTCATGTACTCGACAATCTTCCGAGCGGCCTGTCGCTGTTGGCACCAGCCACGGAAGTGCTTTGCGCCCATTTCGTTATGATCAATGGCAGCGCCATTCCCATTATCATCGACGGCCTTGAGACGATTATGACGCGTCCCAGCGGTCATCCGCTCGGCAGCCCAATGCACGTGGATGGAGCCTATTCCACGATCCGAAAGCATAACCCGTCGCTCAATACCTACATTTATTCTCCAAGCCTCGGTTACCAACGTCCTTCTCGTACAGACATTGGCGATTTGAAGTGGTTTGATCGCGTGAGAGCGCTAAGACCAGCCGTCAGTTTTGCACGACGCATAAGGGCAATATCTCGCGCTCGATGATATCGGGTTGCGTCGGCCACTAAGCGCGCCCCGTGTTCCCGCAAAAGCTGGGCGAACTTCGCCCGATTCGGCTTGCTGCGGTGCCTGGTCACCCTTCATCGAAACGTACGCTCGTCATAGGATTGGACTAGCCAGCCTAACCGGCGCTTGCCATCGCCCTATCTTTTAGGACAGATGCACCAAGGATTCGAACCGGCATTGCGGGATAAGCAAGACGGGGAGCGTGCTGCATGAGTTTATTGGATTTGTTGCCGTTCCCCTTCCAGCGCCCGCTCAAGCGCCACATTCTATCGCTGGCGTCCAACTGCAGCATTGTTCATCACGGCACCCACTTCATTTTCGATGTCAAAACCCGGTTGCCCAAGGAGAGCGTCAACATCATCTTCGACGTCGGCGCCAACAGAGGGCAGTCCATTGACGAATACCGAATGGAATTTCCCGAGGCGCAGATAGTCTCGTTCGAGCCAGATCCGCGAACCTTCAAGGCTCTGCAGGGTTCGCACCCGCCGAGCGATCGGTTGCGGTTGGTCAATTCCGGTTTGAGTGAACGGCTAGGAAAGCTCCGGTTCGACGACCGCGCCCCTGCTACGGAAATTCATCGCATCGCCGATGATCAAAGTGACACAAGCCTGGAGCAGCTAGATTTCACCACGCTTGATGCATTCTGTAAAGAATTCCAGTTTGACCGGATCGATCTCCTTAAAGTCGATACCGAAGGTCACGACCTAAATGTTTTGCGCGGCGCCGCCGACATGCTTGCGCGTAGCCGCATCAATATTCTTATCTGCGAGTGTCTTATGACCGCCAGACCAACGAGGCCAGTTCTTGTTCCATTCAGTCAAATTCATGATGCCATGGGCGAGCTTGGTTACGTTTTTTTTGGCCTTTATTATCAGGAGGCACCACACAACGGCAGCCGCGCCCAGATCGCTTATGCCAATTGCGCATACATTTCCCCGGCCGTGGCCGCGCGGAATTAGGTCAGTGACCGCGAGTTACCCGGCCGAGCGTTCACGGTCGGCGCGGTCAGCCGTCCTGGGCCACAATTCCTGCTCCATTTTGTAAACCGTTCTACCGGGGGGTGCTCCCACGGCACGGCGGGATCGCGTAAAGCCCGGAGATTTAATCTAGCGCAGGACCATTGGTTTTGGCTGGAGACCGATGCCATGCGCTGACTGCAAGTCGCAGCAGCGACCATGCAAGCAACGTCAGAACAATAATTGCGAATGTTGACATCACGGGCCCCCGCGACCCTTCGGGCCATCGCCCCGCCATGACCGTAGCGGATGCTCAGTGGCTGAGACAAGCAAAAGTTGAGTCTATCCACAGCGAAAGAATATCGGCAGAGGAAAGTTTCGCGCCGCATCAGTACGAATGTCGCCGTAAGAAGTGCGCTGCAGTGGGGACCTTGTCGCGACGGATTAGAAGTCAGTGGCCGAGTTTTGCGGTGAACGTTATTTCTCGATCCCATATTCTTTTGAGTACAGCCCGTAGCCCCTGTGACGGATCATAAAATTGGCGCTGAAGGCCAGAACAGGCGTTGCATAGACTTCGATACTGGTTTGGATCATCGATTAATCGCAAGATTGCAGTGACGTAGCTGGTAACATTATCGGTCTGCGCTTCGACGCAGGCCGGTTTCAGGATCTCGAGCGCAGGAACAACTGGGTTGGTGATGACGGGGCGCCCGGCCAGGATGGCCTCGGCCGCCGTCATCGCCAGACCTTCGCAATAGTCGCTTCGGGTCGGCACGATTGAAGCATGACTTCGTGCGTAGACATCGTGCAATTCTTCCGCCGTGGTCCAGCCGCGAATGGTGACGACTTCCTTTAACCCCAGCGCATCCCAGTGGCGCTTGAGTTCTTCGAGGTCCGGCCCCACACCGCAAATTTCCCAGCGCACCTTCCCGGGCGCCCGGTTTTCGATTTCCCTTGCCATGTCGAGGATGTCGAACAACCCCTTATTGCGCACGATCCTACCGATATACATGATGTGAAAAGGCTTCTGATCGTGGGACGGCGGCGGAGGAATTGTTGCAAAGTCCTCGGGGCGAAACTGGGCGCGAATCTCGTAAAGCGGCGGGTGCTGGCCCCCGGTGCGCTGTTCGACCTGCCGAACGCATTCTGGCGAGACACCGATGACCGCAATCGGCAGCCAACGGAAAAACAGCGAATCAAGCTGGCCAATCATCCGTGGCGCCAACCGCGTCGGCGGGAAGCCGGTGGGCCAAAGCGTCGCGTGCAGGACAACGACGGTCTTGATGCCGAATAATGGAAACAGGCCCATGATGAAATAATGGGTGCGACCCGGATCCAATATCGCCAAATTTGCGCGATACCGGATGGCGGTTCCCAGAAGACTAAGGCCGTAAAGAAGTTCTCCGAAGTGGTAGAGCAGACCTCGCGCCTTCGGCAGCGGTTTGGGTCTGTGCTCTAGGGTAAAAGCGCCATCGCGATAAATCGCGCGGTTGTTAGGACAGGCGATGATGTAAGCTTCGGCGCCGACATCGCGACAAAACTCCTCGAACTGGCTCGAAAACGTGATCGATACCTCGTGCGGATAGTGTTTACCCGCCAGCCAGTATTTATGCGCGTCGATGATATTCCCGGGGCCAGTCGCGTAAAAAATACGATAGGTCATCACCACTCCAACTTATATGCTCAGCGAGGTGATCAGCTCACATGTGCGAATAATTGGCGATGCAGCCCTTACACCTACATCCACCTAGTCAATTCCAGCCTAATCTAATCTGATCTTACGGTATGCGGTCCTTTTTATTTGCGTTAACTTCGCCGCCCCCCAGAGATCGCTGTTGCGCGTTTTTCGCTAGCATTTTTGCGCAGCCAGTCAACCGATCGCCTTTAACCAAGCCTCTAGCGATCCGCCGATCCCTTCCGCGATGAGCCGCTCCCTGTTGGATGCCGGCTCCCACCACAGTTCGACACGGGCGCGCGCGCAGTCGAATACCGCCTTCTGGGTGCGCGATTCCCAATCGCGGTAGCTCGGAATTCGGATGCTGTCCGGATGACGCACCAGGAGTTTGACGCTCCATTTCACAAGATCGGCGCCATAAAGTTTCCAAATGGCTTGATAGTGCACCGTCAATTTGATACCGGCCCGCTTTTGCAGCTCCGTCAGATAGTCCCGCGCCGAGAGCAACGGGACATCAACCAAGTTATAGGACCCGCCTTCTATTGCCGGGGCTTCAATGCCCTGTAGAAGCCCGGCGGCCACATCGGCGACCAGGACCAGCGGCAGTTTGTTGGTTCCGTCGCCCCACACCTCGCAAACATTCTCCGAAAACCTGCCGACCCCCCAATGAAACGGATTACCACCGCGGCCAATGACGATACCGGGCCGGAAAATAACTACCGGCAGCCCTTGAGATTTGTGCAAGTCCATCAGGATCGTTTCAGCGGCGGCCTTGCCGCGCGCATAATAGTTGCGGCGGGCAATGTTGGGATCGAGCGGAGTTCGCTCGGTAATGGTGCCGGCCTTTGCGCCGGCATAGTAGGAGTTGATCGTGCCGGTATAAACGAGACGCTTAACCTTGGCGGCCAAACACGCGTTGCCGATCAATCGCGCTGGCTCCACGACATTGCGCAGGCTGGCATCCCAGGTCTTGGTCTCGGCCGTCGCCAAATCATAGACGAACGCAACACCTTGAAGTGCCTTGGCGAGAGCCGTCGCATTGCGTGCATCGCCGCGAAAGATTTCCAACCGATCATCGCCGAGTTCTTCAAGAACGGCCCCCGCGCCGCGCATCATGGCGCGGACGCTGTAGCCGGCATTGAGCAATTGACGAATGAGCTCGCGACCGATGAACCCGGCGCCACCGATGACCAGCACATTGGGTTCAAGTTTCGCGCTAGCGCGAGGGCGCGGAACCGGCGCCGCTGCCGGCGCAATATTGGCGGCCCCAATTATCTTCGTGCAGCACGCGATTATGTCGCGGCCAAAGTCGCCGCCGACGCGCCGGTCAAGCGGCGTATCGGTCTGCAAGCTCGAATAAAACGCCGCAACACTGTCGAAAATCGACACTTGATAGGGGTTACCCCGTTTCCGCAGCTTCAGTCGGGACAACAAATAATCTGCCAGCGTCGCCCGTGCCTGCGACCGGATCTGATGAGCTTGGGACCGGCTTCGCCAGTACCGATCCATGTCGAGGTCATGCGGCGTGCGTTGATCGATCGCGCAGGTATTGGCATCAAAGTCGAGCGCCGCCGATCCGAACAGGCTGCGTATCGACAGGCTACGTTGGCTGAAGCCCGGACCCAGATTGATGTTAACGTCTACGGCCGTGCGACCAACGGTGGTATGGATGCGCCAGCGACGAAAAACCCGCCCACCGCCCGGCAGCGTAACGGCTCGGTCGGCTGACACCGAGAATTCATCGGGCTTGCCTACCAGATCCAGCAGCACCGAAAGCAAGTGCGGTCCGATTTCAAGGATTACGTTGCCTGGGTCGCGCAGCATCCAGGCATCAAACGGGCCAAAGCGAATTTGGCCCAGTTCGACGAAATGATTAAAGCCAAAATAGTCAGTCGGCCCAACGGCTCCTGATTGCATGACTTGTCGCAGCCGCTGATAGGCGCCCGCAAAAAGCAAATTGTGATTAACCCCGAGACGCAGACCCCTCGTCGTCGCCATCGCCAACAGCTCGTCGGCCTCCTCGACCGAAGTGCACATCGGCTTTTCCAGAAAAACATTCACTCCTGCTTCGAGTGCAAGTTTGGCCAGCAGATGGTGTTTATCCGGAGGAACGAGAATATGAACGGCATCGGGCTGTTTGGCCTCGATGAGTGATTCCAAAAATCGAAGGCGGCAGGAACGCCATGCTGATCGGCGAACGACTGCGCAAGTTTCAAGTTCGCATCGCAAACGCCGACGAGTTCCAGTCCTCGTGCTCGCCGGATCGCGTTGGCGTGGAATTCAGCGATATAGCCAGTCCCGACGATGGCGACACGAACTGGCTTTGATAAACGACGCGGCAATTGGGGTCTGATTGCATTATGCCTAGCGTGCGCGACGTCTGGCAAGCCGCTGCGCAACAGCTTCAAGCTTGCCGGCCTCAATATTGATATCATCAACGCCTTTACCGGGCGCGCCCAGCTTTGCCGATGTGCGTCAGCACATCGGTAAACGCCTGCGTCTTAAAACAATCCGCACGGCCTCGGTGAGCGCCTCGACGTTGCCTTGCACCAGCCAGCCGTTCTGGCCAGCCTGGACGAGCTCCGGAATACCGCCAATGAACGTGCTGATAACGGGTCGCCCTAACGCCATCGCTTCCATAGTCTCACAACTCAAGCCTTCCGCAAAGCTGGGCAGCACCAGGGCGCGGCAGCCAGGATTTCTACGCACCTGGGCGTTGGTCACCCAGCCGATAAACGCCGATCTTTTTCCCTAGATCATGACGATCATTAGCGCCTCCATCTCCGCCCGCATCTCACCGTCGCCCGCCAGCACCACCTCAACATTCTCGCCCATCGTTCGCGCAACGTCTACAGCCTCTACCAGCAGCAGCTGCCCTTTTTCCTCACACAGCCGGCCCACGCAGACCAGGCGTGACCCAGGAGATGCGGTGGCCTCGGGCGCAGCGTGAAAATCTAAATCCAAGCCGCAATGCACGCAGCTTTATCTTGTGCCATTGCGAATGATCCACCCAACGATAAAGCTGACTGCACCCGTATGAGCACACGGCTACCGCGAATCAGTATCGTTGAATTTTCTCTGTCGTTCCGATGAAGATACGTCTGTCAAATGTTTTACGCCGTGGGCGGTAAAGCTCCACTGTGGCTGCCAAGAGCCGCACCAGCATGGCTACTTCGGCGGGATTAGTGCCGAAATGAGCGTGAACGTGTTGAATTTTCGCTTTGCGGAGCCAGGGCTCAATGCGACAGGCTTCAGCGAAGTAAGCCAAATGAACGACTAGCGGTCGCTTGGCGCGTCGGCTCATCCGATAAGCAAGCGCCAACGCTTGCATGAAACGGAATGGCCTCGCCAATAACATACGAACGACTGCGCATAAGAGGGGCGAATTTACCGTTGAGGACGTAACGTGTTCGTTCGCGCTCGATCTTATCGCTCTCTTCAACGAGTTCGCCGTCCCAAGTGCGTAGTGCAATTCGCAGGTCTGGACACCCTGCCGTTCGAGCGCCCAGATTTCACGACGGATGAAGGTCGTGCTCGTCATCGGGTACGAGTTGATAATGTACGCGATATTCACGATGCAGAACCCTGCGTATCCGCCATCGTTGCTTTTCGGCGGGCAGCGTCGATGATCTGCTGGATGTCCGACGACAGCGCCAACGGCACCACGTCACTTTCGCGCGCTCCTGCCCGCAAAAGGTCGATGAAATGCCGCAACTGGGGGAGATAGGGATCCGCGCCATAGGAGAAATGTTCCCGACGCGCGCTCGGTAAAGTGCGTTTAAGCCGCCGCAGGAATGATTGCTGGCGCAGGCGCCGCACTATTCGTTGCTTCACCCCTAATGTTTGCCCTTTCTCCCGAGACAAGGGGGTCGGAGTGGCACGATGAATCGAGACCGTCTCTGCGCCGATTAGAGGATCCTCCAGACGGATGGAGCCAGCAGAACAAGCAAGCGTCGCCGAGTTGGACATCAAGGCAGTGAAAGAGGCCGATAGCTGCGACTGACTACCGCCGCGATGGGCTAACTGCAGTGAAGCGTGCTGATCTACACCACCAGCACCGGCCCGGATCTGCGCATCGATTTGCTCGACCGGCCCGAACACGCTAAGCGCCAGCGCAATCAGATATACACCGCGGTCGAGCAATACGCCGCCTGCGGTGGGCGAAAGAAGTATGGTAGCGCTTTTTCGTCGACCGGATATCCGAAGTCGGCGGAAAGCTGGATGGGTAGCCCACAGGCCCGTGAACGGCCCAGCTCTTGGAACCGCTGGTAGGCCGGCAGGAAGGCCGTCCAGAGGCCCTCCATGCATAGCCTTCCGCTCCTCCGCACGGCCTCCGTTACGCGCTGGGCCTCGTCTACGGAACATACGAGTGGCTTCTCGCACAGAACGGCCTTACCGGCCTCCAGTGCCGCAATGGCTGTCCTGGCGTGCTCTGCAGTGGCGTTGGCGATGTAGATGGCGTCGACGTTATCGGTGCGGAGCAACGCGCCCAGATCCTCCGCAGCAGTTGGAATTGCAAATGCGTTCGCAAATCTTCGGCCGCGCTCGGGATCCCGCGAGGCCACGGCGGTCACGCGTACTCCAGCCAGGGCAAAGGTCGACATCATGGCTGCCGCCATGCTGCCGGTGCCGACCACCGCAAAATTGGGTAGTTCAGCGTCCATCGTTCATCTCTAGGATGGAAGCGCCCATGGCATGGGTTCCATTGGTGGGCACTTCGTCTGCATCGTTTGGCTACCTGCACCACTTTGAACTGCGAGTATGACCTCGTTCAGATGCAGAGCGAAGCCAGCCGACAGCCGGCACGGCCTTGCCTCCTTCAATGCCGCGACCATCTCGCAGGTCCGAGCGCGAAGTTCATCGCCGCGGCCCCCCAACGGGCCACTTTGGGGTGGGTCGCTCTTCCAAGCTTGATTCGCTTGGCGAACGGGCTGTTGATGAGCTTGCGGCGAAAAATATGTCGGCGCCGAACGCGAACTGCAGCGGAATTATCCCAAGCCTGATCAACCTCCAAAATTCCAGTGTCGCCGATGATCCGCATGCTGTGGTCGTGGGGTGCGACGATGCTGCAGGTGAGCCGCGCGACCAATCCCGATTCGAAACAGGGTTGCGCAAGAGAAGTCGGGCGCTGTCTCGACGCCGTCACCGAGCTTATTGGTGACGACACTTGCCGAAGCCGCGACGACCTTAGATACGGACCCGAACATCGCCATTAGCCAAGTGAGGTAGTAGCCGGCATGTTCGAGAGTACAGCCCACGGTGAATTCGTCGCGGAACGGCCAGGGCGCACCGGATTCGCTGCGCCACTTGCGATAGGGCGCCTGGGATACGAAATCGTCGTCAAGTTCAGCATAGATAAGCCGCGGCTTTCCGATTTCGTTTCGGCGCAGCGCCAGCCATAGCGTTTGTGCCGTCTCACCAAGAATGCTGCACGGCGCCGAGGCGAGCATAAGCCCCCTACTCTCTGCCAGACTGCAGAGGCTCCGGGCGTCGTCTATCGTCATCGCCAGCGGCTTTTCTGAATAGACGTGTTTTCCGGCCTCCAGGCACGCTCGGCTGACGTTGAAATGCGCATTTGGATTGGTGAGATTCAAGATTAGGTCTGGTGCCCCCACCCCACCATTGAGCATCTGTTGCAGGTTTGGCGCCGCGTGCACCCCCCATTGCTCGCAGAAGGCTGCAAGCCCGGTTTGGTTGATGTCGGTGGCCGCGACGACCTTGAGGTCGGGAAGGTTTTTAGCGAACGCATGTAGAGGTCCGGCGACAAAACCCGTGCGAACAATGCCTAACCCAGCCGACAGTCGTACCCTCGAATTGCTACAGGGCGTCGTAGGGGAGGTGCCACGCGAAATACAGAGAGACTGCCGCCTAGCGAGGTGCGCGCATCGTGTTAGCGAGGCGAACGGGCGCAATGTCATTTGTATTCGTATCCGGGGCGGCGGCTACCGAGACGGTCACGCATGAACTTGACTTGGCCCAGTCCTTCGGAGATCGGGCGAGTACCTGAAACAGCGCCAGCAATAGGCGATCGCCGAGCGAGCCGGAGTTGCGCAATGTCTGGCGACCTATCTGCAAGGGGTAGATCAGCCACGACAACCAGCCCCAGGGACTGAAAATCAATCCAAGCGCAAGACAGATGAGCGGGAGCCAGACCCCCCAAAGCCAAGCCCGGCGCGATTCCGCAATAACGTAGTGCCGTTCCGGCGACGCTCCATGCAAGCGGGGAACCTTGAGCAAAGCCGTAGCCGCTTCTGAGCGCACGTCGCCACCACTGGCCAAAGTGCGTGATCGACGCATCATGCAAGGCCATGTCGGTTGCCAGACGCCAGATGCGCCAGCCCTTAGCCCGCAGCCGAATGCATAATTCGTCCTCTTCAGCCGCAATTACATCTTCGCGGTAGCCTTCAACTGCACAAAGAGCGTTTGCCCGCATCATCACATTACCGGCACAGGCGCGCACTTCTCCCGCGGGTCTGTCCCATTCTCGATCGCATAACCAGTTGTAAATCGATCGTCCGCGATAGCGTTCCCGTAACCGCCCACAGACCGCGGCAACATCGGCATTCGCATCGAGAAATGATGCCGCCTCTTCACTCTCAACCCGCGACCACCTCGCAGTTGCCGTCTTGAAGAATTGCACGTAGGGAGGCTCCGGCGTGATTCTTGCGCATGCGTCCAAACCCGGCATTTCGCGCACGCGCTGCAGTGAACGGTCGATTTATATCCAACTCGACAACATCTACTCCGCGGCCGCGGGCCCATTCCGCAGATCGATGAGTCGAGCCGGAATCCACGTAAACAATCACAGCTGCTTGGGAGACCGATTGGAGAGCGCGTTTAAGACGTTCGCCCTCGTTGCGGCCAATCGCGACGGCCCCGAATCCGATCTTGGAAGTTTACCGTATTTGCCGAGCTAGTTTGTCGTTAATAATTATCCGCCATTCCCGCGTTTAACGTCTCATTTTTGGTCGAAGACGTCTGCGGGCACCATTTTCTTTCGTGCACTTTCGATGCAAGCGCCGGGTTTGGCACGTCCCTCCACCTAAATCCAGTTAGAAATACGCTGTGCCTTAACGAGTTGCGGAGATAGTGTGGCGCCACGCAATCCGGTTTACCGAGCAGAACGCGAATGCGCCACAGTGAAGTCCCAAGATCAGTCCGAGGTCGGCCAAGGCCGCATAGACGGCGCCATGGTTCTTTATGAAATAACGGCGACGAGCTAAAAACGAGTAGGCGGGCTGGCGCTTCGAACTGGCGCTTCAGATCCCAGTCGACTGCCCTCCCAAATGCATTACGCGACTGGCCGGCACATACCAAATTGGCCAACCGGCCTTACGCGCCCGAAAGCAAAGGTCGATATCCTCGAAATAGGTGTAATAGCCTTCATCCAGCAATCCGATATCCTCGAACACCTCCTTCCGGATGATCATGCTGGCGCCAGACACCCATCGCGCCTCGCAGCTTTGTAGCGGGGGCGGAGGCGCCACGATCCACCGGTTGAGCAATCGACTTACAAGAGGTAGCTCGAGGCCGCCTTTAAATCGCTAAGCGGTGAGTGAAATCTGCAAACCGAACGCTGCGGCGTTCCATCCGGATCCTCCAAGCGGCTGCCCGCGATGCCGACATTCGGATTCTGATCGATGGAGTCGCAAGAGCCTTTAGAGCATTTGGTCGAACGATCGTGTCAGCGTTCAAAAGCAAGAAATATTGCGGCGGATTATTTGACTGCATTGCTGGCCGCAGGATGATATTGTTGCCACCCGTGAAACCCAGATTTGGGCTGACCGCTGTGAGCGTACACCACCTGCCCCAGCCATTATTGTCGATGGCGCTCTGGATCCGTTCCGCCGAATTGTCGCCGGTGCCATTTTCGCAAACCGCGACATGGGTGTCGGGCACGGCGTCGATTTGTTCTGCTATCGAGCGCAGGCAGTCAATTGTGAGGTGTGTGACACGATAATTGGCAATGACGACCAGAAGCTTCATCTGCTCGATCCCGTTGCACGAGCCCATTTATCGCTGATGAGTTCGGACATACCCCGGACTGCCGGCGTTGCCCACAAGGGAACGGGTTCCCCGACGTGATTTTGGATATCGCCCCAGTCGGCCATTGTCAGCCTTAGATCCTCTTTATCGTAAAGCAATACGCGGCCGCCGAGCGCAGGGCTAACTCGAAAGGTAGGCAGCATTGCTGTCATCTAACCCCTCAGATTGCAATCGTTAGAGGTTTGAGATCGTTGCGCCGGTCAGATGCTATAGCACGGACTGGCTGCACCACTCGACGTGCCGGTTACTTTATTTCGGCCGTCGAACGAGCGTGCAAACTGCATGCGCAAGCGAACGATGCTCCAATGCCAAATGTTCGCGACTTCGCGTCTGGTTCTTGAGGGAAGGATTTGACTTTTTGTGGATATCACTATTCCTCGTAACGATCACGGGCAGGGTGCAAGGATTGGGTACCCAATTTGACCGCGCTGTTTCGCTCAGCGCTTACATCTGCCGGTTTCAACCCGTCATCGGATGACAACAGCCCGGCGCGAGTGGATAAAGTGGCATAGTAACGAAGGCCGCCGACAATCTCGCGCAGCGATCGTCGCAAAATGATCAGGTGCTTTTTAGGATCGAGCCCTGCCCGCCGATGATCGATCAGCGCCGTCTGAATCCATTTTCGGATATATGCAGAGCGCGTGTCCCGTCTGAGGATATACTTCGCATAGTATGCTCCGATTCCCGTCTCGTAGATTTTGCATACCGCCCTGAACTCTTCCTTCGTTTTGCGACCATGATGATGGAATACCGTAGGCCGAGGATCGTGAACGCCTGCGAAACCCGCCCATAGAGCATCAGCCTGGGCGCAAGTATCTTCCGTGCAGAAAGGGGTCCCCACACCAAATCGATCGTCGAAGCCGCCGATTTGATCTAGGACCCTTCTTCGAAACGCCATGTTGGCGCCATGCATGGCGCCCGGCGCAATAACGGTTCTTGGTTGGAATGATGCCTCATTCTCATTTTCATCTATGGCCAGCCTTAGATCGGTTTTGTCGTAAAGTAGTATCCGACCACCCACGAAACCAATGCCGGGACGGTCTCGAAAGGCGGCAAGCATCGCCGTAATATAATCTTCTGTTACGTAGCAATCGTCATCAGTAAACGAGACAATGTCGGCACGCGAGGGCTTGATACCCTTATTCCTCGCGCGTCCCAGTCCCCGTTGCGGCTCGCACGTAATGATCGTTTGGCGAAGTCCGACCACCTTTGGCAGAGCTCTCAAATATTCTGCCGTGCCATCACTCGACCCATTGTCGACGATAACTAATTCCCACTCCTCATTGGCTTTCGCGACATCAAAGGCTTCAACGCATCGCTTCAGGCTTGCGAGCCTGTTGCGAGTGCAAACGACTACTGACAGAGCTGGAGCCACTGTCTTAGTGCTCTCTGAACAATTTCCCAGAATATAATTCTACCGTACCTTGCGATGATAGAAAAGCCGCGGCCATGAAACCAGAGATCCGTGTAGCATTCAAAAACTTCTGGGCGGGCTTTCAAGCCGAGCATTTTCGAGATTTCTTCCCATTTGTCTATCAAAAGTATGAGCTTGTGCCATCTCGCACCCCTGAGGTGATTTTCTACTCCGTATTCTCACGGCAATTCACTCTCAACGCACGGTACCGCAACCATTCACCGCTCGTCCGATACCCGGCGGGAGATTATATTCGCATTTTCTTCACTGGAGAGAATTTCGAGCCTGATCTAAGCAGCTGCGAATTCGCGATTACCTTTTCCAGGCTTGTTGATCACCCTAATCACCTGCGGTTGCCGCTCTGGGTCTATGAAAACCGCGGCTGGGGCTATGGGCCAGAGCGTCTGGTGAAAGACGCCAATACAGATTGGGAAAAGATCGCGCGGGAGAAGACGTCCTTCTGTAATTTCATTTATAGCGCTGAAGTCCCATACCGGGATGCAGTCTTCCATTTGTTGCAGCAGTACAAGCATGTTGATGCCGCGGGATTCTGTTTGAATAACATGTCTGGCTGGACGATTCCACGAGTGCCGAACCGGCTCGATCCAAAGATAGAGTTCCTTCACCGTTTCAAATTTACACTTGCGATTGAGAATATGATTTGGCCGGGATATATGACGGAAAAACTGGTCGATCCAATGTACGCGTTTAGCATTCCGATTTACATCGGTGATCCGCAGGCGAAACTAACGTTTGACCCCGCGAGTTATATCGATTTTAGCTGTTTTCAAAACATGAGAGAGATGATCGAGTTCGTACGTGATGTGGACAATGACGACAGCCTTTATCTAAAAATGCTGGCCGCGCCCTTCTACCGCGACAACATCATCCCGAAATTTGCACAGCCGGAGACCATTCTTGGTTTTTTCGATCGGATCGCAGAGGCTGTATTTGCCCGTCGGCAGAGGGCACTTAAGGCGGACCCTCCCCGCCGCCGAAGAATCTGGATGACCTGGCGGCATTGACGGCGACAGTTTAGCTTTGCGTGCCATCTGGCGAGCGATTTCATCCCGCTTCTTGAGGAAACCGGCCAATTTTGCAGACAATCACCATACTGCGCTACGATCGCGGCGGCGTGCCATGATTGGGTCCAAAGTTGACAAGACCGTTTAGCTCATGGCTGCGGCCACAGTCGGTCTATGGACGCACCAAACCTCTGTCTCGTTTTCCTCACGCGGGAAGATGACGACATTCCTCTTGTTCCGGAATTGGATCGCGGGTTGAGAGAGGCCGGTTATGAAGTTGAGGTGGTTAGATTCCCCTATTTCTGGATTGTCACCACTGAACGCTTGAACAGCCTGAAGGCACTTTTGAAAAGTAAGTTGCCTGGCCACTTCCTTGTTTTTTGCCCGGATTCAACCGAGCTGTTTCTCAACGAACCGGATCTTACGCTGGCCTATTCCGCTTACCGAGGCTGGTACAACTCGGAAAAGATGCGAATCATTCCGCACCTCTGGGGCCCCATCAAGGCGCCCGAGAATAAGAATCACCTGCAATGGAATAACAAACCTCCGCTCCGCATCGGATTTATGGGCACCTCGCACGAGACCTCACGGCTGGCGCGGATTGTGCGTACCTCCCCTAAATGGATCAGAAAATGGTTCCTCAACGGAACATATCTGCGATTTCCGCGCTTGCAAGCATTAGTGAATGATTGCGGCATCTCTACCCAGCACATCAATACGTTTCCGCGGATCGAGGCCTTAAATATTTTAAAACGGAAACGGCCGACTTATCCCGACGTGGAATTAGACATTGTCGAACGGCAAAGCTTTACCGGTTCGCAGCAAGAAAAGAACGAATATGTAGATCATCTGTGCAGGAACACTTACATTCTGTGTCCGCGCGGCACCGAGAATTATAGCTATCGGATATATGAAACGCTGTGCTTTGGCCGCATTCCGGTCGTCATCGATACTAATGTGGTGTTACCACCGGAGATAAACTGGGACCACCTGGTGATCCGAGTACCCTATAAATCGATCGACGATATCCCGGAATTGATTCGACAGGATTACAATCGGCACTCCGACGCTGCGTTTTTGGCTAGGCAGCAAGAAGCTTTCTCGACTATGGCCAACCTTCAAACCATGCGCTGGGTTCGGGGGCTTGCCAATGAGCTAGTCCAGCACCTCAATCGCCGGAGGTCTTCGCGCTGACTTTCTCGATCTTGTCAAAACGCCGATAAACAGTATTGGTCCCCGTTCCCGAGGTCGCATCAGTAGCATCACTGCCACTCATTCGTTTAGATACCATCCATTTGCCAAACCGCGCGAGACGGTTAGGTCGCCGCAGCGCCGATACAAGCCGGTAAAAGGAGCTTTCGCAGGCGTAGCGCAACTGACGCCACAGAGAAATCGAACGCGGCGCAACGGAATTGGCATCAAACTGCCTCCACGTTCCCGCTTCCCAATCTGCACGACTATGAATGATCGTTGCATAGGCGCTGGCGGCGCGAAACTCCGTCTGGTACTTGACGTAATGGCCCGCTGTCCCCTCGTAAGCGCCCCAAGTCCAGGTCGGGCTATCATCATTCACCGGCCGAGCTAAATACATGACGTAGGGAAACCGTCTGACTTTTTGCAGTAACCCTTTGCGCTCCAGGTGATACGCCAAAAAAGTTTCACTGTTCAACCAATCGGTCTTCGGCCTGATCTCTTCATAAAGTTCGACCGGGTGCAGCAGCAGATCTTCGATCACGTTGAGGCAGTTTTCCACGTCAGCACGCGATGCGACGAGGTGTCGATCATTGAGGCCCCCATGATCATCGCCGCTTGGCGCCCAAATCGCCTCACGATCGAGGATGGACAGTGGCGGGTGGGGACAGAGCCAAAAAAAGTCCGATCGGGTAATCACGAACCGATCATAGCGGTCGAGAATTTCATCCTTGCGTAGACCTTGCAGTAGCAGCCAACGGCAAAATGGCAGAATCGCAGCCTTGCTCTGCTGTGGCTTTGGCGAGCGAATGCCGCCCTGCCAAATGCCGGCGATCTGCAACATCAAGCGCCAGTCGGGCGGCGAAACGTTGCGCTCCTGGCAAAGCCATCGTTGTGCCGAATCATAGGCCTCGCCAAAGTCGGCAAGAAAGCCGGGCGCCGTCCAACGATATTTGGCATGCTGCCAATACGGGTTGAGGTAGTCATAATTCTCGTCAATGGCCAATGCCAACGCCAGGTCGGCATTCAGTTCATCGAGCACATGACGCTTGAAGCGCGCGAATGTTAATTGGTGCGCGCGGGTACTGGCGAGAAGACAGACAAGAACCCTTTCCACGACTTCAACTCCGATAAGCGCCTTTTCAGTATCCCTCGATCAAGATTTTTAAGCGATGCTACTCGTGAATGAATTCGGTGTAGTCGCCACAAGTATTATACCAGCATCGTTTGGTATCGGTAATGTTATTATCTTCCACAACCGAATTTACCACATTCCGCCAAATTCGACTCTGATCGCTTTAATCGAAATCGTTGTCGGTTGCCAATCCCTTACGCGATGAACTATTAATCCATGCTTGAACGGACGGACGTAGAGGATGGCGTCTCGCACTTGCCGAATTCGGCGAGTGGCAAAAATCTTGCGATGCCAATATTATCGTTGGCGCCCCTGTGCCAGAAACGCCGCCGTTTACCTTACTACGGTCGACTGACTTATGGCACCGGATCCTAGTTTTTCGATGAGAGTTGCACAGTGACATCAGATCTATCTAGGGTTCCGGTTTTTGTGCTCTGCGGCGGCCTCGGCACCCGCCTTCGTGAAGAGACCGAACTGCGCCCGAAGCCGATGGTGCCAATCGGCAACCACCCGATCCTTTGGCACATCATGCGGACTTATTCGCACCATGGATTTAAAACATTCGTCCTCTGCCTTGGCTACAAAGCTGAAGTCATTAAATCCTATTTCCTGAATTATCCCACTCTGAACAGTGACTTCACGATTGAGCTGCGGACCAACGACCTTAAGGTCCACAAGATAGACCACGACGAAGATTGGAACGTCACACTTGCCGATACCGGCGCGCTGACCATGACCGGCGCACGAATAGCGCGAGCGGCTGAAAAATATCTTGGGGCGGCGGAACAGTTTGCTGTGACCTATGGCGATGGCGTTACCGACGCCAACCTTGCCGACGAGTTTCATTTCCACCTCGCCCATGGAAAAATCGGCACCGTTCTCGGTGTCAATCCACCATCACGCTTTGGCGAGCTCAAATTGGAGCGGAACGAGGTCGTCGAATTCGCGGAAAAGCCGGAATTTCCCGATAACTGGATTAATGGCGGGTACTTCTTCTTCAAGCGTGATATTCTGCGCTACCTGACCACCGACGAGGGCTGCGTGTTGGAAAGGGAGCCCTTAATAAAGCTCGCCCGCGATCGTCAGCTTGACATGTGGAAGCACCGCGGCTTCTGGTATGCCATGGATACCCAGCGCGATCGCGAACATCTTAATAAGCTTTGGGACAGCGGACAGGCACCTTGGATCGTTAAATAAGTTTCCGCCTGCTCGGCCGTATGGTCCAAACGAGTGAAAAACGAAAGCATAGTCATGAAAGTTTTTGTCACTGGTCATAAAGGCTACATCGGAGCCCATCTCGTCGAGCTGCTTAAACAGGCCGGTCACGTCGTTACCGGATACGATCTTGGCCTATTTGACGACTGCGCGATGGACCCCGTTGTTCCTGCTGACCACGTCATCACCAAGGATGTTCGCCATATTACAATAGAGGATCTGGCCGGTCACGATTGCGTCATGCATCTCGCCGCGCTCTCCAATGATCCGCTCGGGGAAATAAACACCGCGGCCACCTTCGCCATCAATCGCGACGCCTCAATTCGCATCGCTCAGCTCGCCAAGAAGGCCGGCGTCTCACGATATCTTTTTGCTGCCAGTTGTTCGGTCTACGGTGCCGGAAAGAAACTTGATCTCGATGAAACCGATCCGCTGAACCCGCTCACGGCATATGCCAAGTCCAAGATCGAAACCGAACGCGAGGTCTCGACCCTTGCCGACGCCACGTTCACGCCCGTCTATTTGCGAAATGCCACCGCATATGGCTATTCGCCGATGTTGCGTAACGATTTGGTCGTCAACAACCTGCTGGCATGTGCCGTCGCTACCGGCGAGATCCGCATCATGTCCGATGGCTCGCCCTGGCGCCCCCTCATTCATTGCCGCGACATCGCGCGAGCTTTCATTGCTTTCATGAACGCTCCCAAGGAAAGAGTCTCCAACAAGGCCGTCAATGTCGGCGGCAATGCCGAAAACTATCAGGTCCGCGATATCGCTTCGCGGGTCGAACAGCTCGTGCCCGCCGCCAAGATCACCTATACCGGCGAGATTGGTGCCGATCCGCGAAACTACCGGGTGAAATTTGACCTGCTCAAAGAGCTCCTTCCGGATTTCAGGTTGCAATACAACCTCACCTCGGGAATGGAAGAACTGCACCGCGCGCTGGTAGATCACGGATTCAATAAGAAAGACTGGGACGGCGATCAGTATATTCGGCTGCGCGCTTTAAAGCGGCGCAGCAATTTGCTCAAGGATGTCGCGTAAACTGTTCACGCTCCGACAATCGGCAGGACCCTCGTGGCCTAACCGTGATCGAATATAAATTCGGTCCCCTTTGACGAGCGAGTAGCCCATTTAACGACCATGGCCCAATGCCGTTTTTGCCACTCTCCGCTATCCCGCACCTTCGCCGATCTTGGCGTCTCCCCGATCTCTAATGCCTTTCTCAGCGCGGACCAGCTGAACCGAATGGAGCCGTTCTATCCGCTCCACGCCTACGTTTGTGATAATTGCCTCCTCGTTCAGCTCGACGAATTTGAACAGCCTGGGCAAATCTTCAACGATCACTACGCCTACTTCTCCTCGTATTCCGAGAGCTGGCTCGCTCATGCGCGTCAATATACCGAACTGATGATTGGCAAGCTCGGCCTCGATGGCAAAAGCTTTGTGGTCGAAATCGCGAGCAATGACGGCTATCTCCTTCAGTATTTTGTCAAGAAAGGCATACCGGTGCTCGGCGTTGAGCCTTCCGGCAACGTCGCGGCCGTGGCTAAAGACAAAGGCATCGATACTTTGGTCACTTTCTTTACCGCTCGCCTGGCGAAAAAACTCGTTTCGGAAAGAGGAAAAGCGGACCTCATCTTGGGCAACAACGTGCTTGCCCATGTTCCCGCTCTGAACGATTTCATCGAAGGACTGGGATTACTCCTCGCCGAGAACGGCGTGATCACCATGGAGTTTCCCCATCTTCTGCGCCTAATGGCGGAAAATCAGTTCGATACCATCTATCACGAGCATTTTTCGTATTTTTCGTTTCGTACCGTGACACGCATTTTCGCAACCCATGGCCTTCGCGTCTTTGACGTCGAACGCCTAAGGACGCATGGTGGCTCACTGAGAATTTACGCCTGTCACCAACAAAGCCGGAACCATGCCGATCAGCCATCGATTGCGGATTTGCTTACTGAAGAACAGCGCGCCGGTCTTGATCAGATCGGCAGTTACTCTGCCTTTGCTCAACAAGTGACGAAGACCAAGCGCGAGCTGCTGGATTTTCTCATCAGTAAGAAAAGGCAGAACAAAACCATCGTCGGCTATGGCGCGCCGGCTAAGGGCAACACGTTGCTCAATTTTTGCGGCATCCGGACCGACTTTATCGACTTCACCGTCGACAAAAGTCCCCACAAGCAAGGCATGTTTCTGCCCGGAACCCATATTCCCATCTTCGAACCTGCAAGGATAATGCAGACAAAGCCTGACTACGTCTTGATTTTGCCTTGGAACCTGAAAGACGAAATCGTCGCAGAAATGTCTGCGGTGCGCAGCTGGGGTGGAAAGTTCGCGGTGCCTATTCCGCAGGTGACGGTGCTCGAGTGAAATTTCTAAAGACACCACTAGCCGGCCTATACGTGGTCGAACTCGACACCTTGAACGATGACCGCGGCTTCTTTGCGCGTAGTTTTTGCGCGCACGAGTTTGAAGCTGTCGGCTTGGACTCGAGAGTGGCTCAATGTAACGTATCGTTCAACAAACGGGCCGGAACTCTGCGTGGACTTCACTTTCAGGCGCCGCCGCATGAAGAAGCTAAGCTGGTTCGCTGCACGCAGGGCGCCATCTACGATGTTGCTGTCGACATCCGACGCGATTCCCCAACGTATGGGCGATGGCATGCAGTTGAGCTCTCCGCGGAGAACTGGCGCATGCTATTCATTCCTCGAGGCTTTGCCCACGGCTTTCAAACCTTAGTGAATGATTCTGAGATTTTTTATCTGATGTTCGAATTCTATCATCCGCAGAGTGCGAGAGGGCTTCGTTGGGACGATCCAGCACTGGCCATTCCTTGGCCCATAGCGAATCCAATTATTTCGGATAACGACCGTGTCCACCCGGTGCTCGGTTCGCTACAACAATGAAAATCTTGCTTATTGGCTCGACAGGGCAACTCGGATCAGACCTCATCAGGAACAATCCGGGGAATTGCATCATTGCGCCGTCCAGATCCGAGCTTGACCTGACAAATCGTGAAGCAATCACGGCAGCGGTACGAGATACTCATGCCGACTGGGTCTTAAACACCGCCGCCTTTCACAATGTTCCTCTTTGCGAGGAACAGCCGGAAAAGGCGTTTCGCGTCAACTGTGTTGCGGTCAGGGATATTGCAAAGGCCTGTACTGCCCATAACGCGCGGTTGGTGACGATTAGCACTGATTACGTATTCGATGGCAAGAAACGAACGCCTTACACCGAGGATGACTGTGCCGCCCCGTTGCAGATTTATGGGATGACTAAACTCGCAGGCGAGTTGGCCGCGCTCGCCGCAGCTCCCGATCATGCCATTATTGTGCGGACCTGCGGGCTTTATGGCCAGTCCGGCGCCGGCTCAAAGGGCGGAAACTTCGTCGATAAGCGGATCAAGGAGGGCCAGCCAGGAGTGGCGCTTGAGATGTCGTCTGAGCAGACGGTGTGCCCAACATCGACGCACGACTTGAGCTGTGCCATCTTTAAATTGATTGCGGCTCCAGGATTGAACTCGGGCATCTACCATTTGGTAAGCGAAGGTGAATGCACGTGGTTCGAGTTTACCAAGACAATCTACGAGTACCTCGGGGTAGAGGTAAATCTGCGTCCGGTTGATCGTGGCGGGCGCTCCGGCGATCTACGACGGCCACTGTATTCCGTATTAGCCAATACCCGGGCACGCCAGCTGGGAATCACGCTTCCGCGGTGGCAGGATGCGCTCAAAAACTATATGAAGACCAAGTATCTCGGTGGCGCGGCTTAGTCTCGACTAAGGCCCTTAGCTAGCCGACAATTAAAGCGCATTCTTATTGGAAAAGAGTTCCATGGAGCCATTGGTCTCCGGCGTACTGACAGTTATCGCGGCGGGCGTAGCTATTCCTGTCGCTGTGTTGTGCGTGGAGATTTTAGCCGCAATCGCACTTTGGAAGCAGTCGAAAGTCACATCCTTACGCCGTGACACGGCATGCCGGGTGGCGGTACTGCTGCCGGCTCACAATGAAAGCACAGCAGTACTTCCGACCATTGCCGACATAAGAGCTCAATTGACCGCGGGCGGCCGGTTACTCATGGTGGCAGATAACTGCACGGACGACACCGCTGCAATCGGAGCAAGCGCCGGCGCCGAGGTAATCGCACGACACGATCCGACAAAGGTCGGCAAAAGCTATGCGTTGGATTTTGGTATTCGTCATCTTGCCTTGAACCCGCCCGACGTCGTCATTTTTGTCGATGCCGATTGCCGACTATCGGCTGATGCAATTGATCAACTCCGCACAGTTTGCCTGGCGACCGGTCGACCGGCGCAAGCGCTCTATTTAATGACCACACCCAGTGATTCGAAGATCAATCATCAGGTCGCGGAATTCGCCTGGCGCGTCAAGAATTGGTTACGGCCACTCGGACTTCAGGCGCTTGGCCTGCCTTGCCAGTTGATGGGGACCGGCATGGCAATACCTTGGAGCGCGCTTCGATCAGTCGCCCTAGCCAACGCATCAATCGTCGAGGATCTAAAGCTCGGCCTTGACTTGGCGGTTGCGGGCTATCCCGCTGTGTTTTGTCCGCTTGCTCGTGTTACCAGCGTGTTTGCGGCTTCGCCAGAAGGGTCGAAAACACAACGCACCCGCTGGGAGCACGGTCATATCCGAACCATCCTAAACACAGTTCCGGGCTTGTTGCGACGGGCCATTGTGGAGCGGAATTGGGCACTGTTCGGGCTGACGCTCGATTTGGCAGTGCCGCCGCTATCTCTTTTGGTCATGCTAATGATGGCGATCTTCTTGGTCGCATCGCTCGCTGCATTCTTCGGTTTCTCTTCCGCCGCGCTGTACATTAGCTCGGCTACTCTCTTAGGTTTCGTTTTCGCTATCTTTTTTGCTTGGTGCAAATGCGGTCGCAGCATCTTGCCCGGTCGAGCTATTCTTTCGATTGCGCCGTATATGCTTGGAAAGTTCAGACTTTATGATCGGATTATCTCTGGAAAGGCCGAAGCGCGGTGGATCAAGACCGATCGCACGATATCGGGCCAGGACCTTGACCAAAGCTAGAAACGCGCAGCCATAGTCCGGATTGACGCGAACTCTATCAGGCGAGGTCCTCAGAACCGCGCGACCTTCGCGATCCGCGCGGCTGCCGACCTACAAGCTGAAATGTTCTATGGCCTAGACAAACTTGACCCCAAGGTCACGAAATATGTCAACTCCATCCCGCTTTATGTCGGAGATCCTCAGGCACGGCAGAGCTTCGACCGGAGAGCTATATTGATTTCACTAGGGTCTGTACCCACGCATCAAAGACTGGCGACGCATCGCCACCCGCTACGACAAACTCGCCCGAAACTTCCTTGCCGCCGCTGCCCTCGTCGGGGCACTCTACTGGATCAAGTTGTGAGTCCAGACCCTAGTTTCGGCAGCCTGAAGGAAATGATCGACTTCGTCCTCGAGGTAGACAACAACCGCGATCTTTATCTGACGCTGCTGGCCAAGCAGTATTTCCGCAACAACACAATCCCCGACTATGCGAGAGACGAGACCATCATGCGGTTCTTCGACCGCATCTTCGAAACCGCCCTGGCGCGGCGTGCGGCGCCACGCGACCCACCGGGTGGGGTGAGTTCCGCTAGAAGCCACGATAGCTTCCGGACCATTCGACCGAGCGCGGTATGCGTTCGGCCATCGGCGCACTGTCGGGATTGCTGACATCGAGATGGCGTGTGCGTCGCAATTCGCCCCGATGACGGGGTAAGAGCAGACATCAGGATTTGACCCGTCACATCCGCTTTTTGGCCCTTGCCCCCTGGCGAGTGGCGGAGCACTGGATGTCAAGAATTGCCCAAGACGCGAATGTCGAAATCCGCTAAATTATATTGCTACTGTCGGAAACGCTGATGGAAGTGACGATCCCCGAACTGATCCAGCCGCTTCGTCAACCTCTGTCGGTGGATGTGGTGATTCCCGTTCGCAACCGGGCCCGCTTCATCGAAGCGTGCCTCGACAGCGTGCGCGCGCAGATATTTCAGCCAGCCGCTGTACTAGTCGTTGATGATGGCTCAACCGACGAAACCACGGCTATCCTCGCCGCCTATGCAAGAACTTGGCCCAAGCTTCGCCTCATCCACACCGCGCCGCGCGGAGTTTCATCGGCTCGCAATACCGCGCTTGCAGCTTCAACTGCGCAGCTCGTGGCCTTCGTCGACAGCGACGACATCTGGCTTCCGGAAAAGCTCGCTCGACAGGTCGCATTGTTTACGCCGGATCGGCCACAGCTTGGCCTAGTGCATTGCGGCCTCCGCAACATCGACGAGCATGGAAATCCGCTGCGCGATGCGCCGGACTGGATGCCGTCGAAACGCGGCGCCATATTCAGTGCAATGCTCAACGAGTTCTATCTCATCGCCGCCCCATCTTCGGTCGTCGCGCGGAGAGACCTCGTAATGTTAGTCGGCGGGTTCGACGAAAGCTTGGTGCTCTCCGAGGGCCGAGACCTGTGGATGCGGCTGGCGCGGATCTCGCACGTCGACTACGTACCTGACATTCTGATCTGCTCGCGGCACCACGGCGAGAATACCTACGCCCTGGCCAGGAAAAATGATCCTGAGCTGGTGCTATTTCAACGACTTCAGATCTGGAACAAGTGGTTTGACGACATTGAGGACACGTATGCGGTGCTGAGGCTCTTCCGCGCGGAGGCGCTGTCGACCAGTATTTCGATCATGCGCAGTTTGAAACCGGATTTCGGCCTCTATAGCCGCCTAGCGCGGAGCGAGATGCGGATTGCAACGAGGCTTTTTTCCGATCCATGGGACTACATTCGCGGGCTGCTCCGCTTCATCGCGCTACGGTCGTACGAACGAATCAAGCGCGCAGTCGCGACGCGCCTAATATTACCGAACAGACGACTGGTGCACCTTCTACAGAAATTCGGACGATTCGAAAATTTCGACGCGTCTGCATCGGTGTCGCGGTTGGCAGCGAAGTCGGGTGCACCGTCTAGTCCTTCAATGGATACCTGATCTGACGGTGCCAGTGGATGAATGACTGCTGCATCGGCACGATCTTATCTAGATGGCGGCCAAGGTCAGTGACGCAGGCTGCGGTTAACAATAGATCGATAATTCTGATGACTGCTATTCGCCCTACTGGCACTGAGCGACTGTCTACCTGGTGGCTCCTTCGCGCCTTCTTAATTCTGGAATCGCCATTCGTAAGTGAGTGCCACGTCAGCCAAAATGTTCCGAAGAATGTTAAAATATAGACTAGAAATAATCGCTAGGACTGCAAGAAATTACCGGAACTTGCAACGAGCGAAACACATTTTGACATCTATCAAACAAAACCCAGATCTTCGCCGCATATATGAGGGCTTTTATCACCAGTTACCGCTCAGCTTGGCAATAAGCCCGATCAAGAGCTTGCCGAGGTTGTTCCTGCCGCAATCTTGCTATTTGCACCAAACACAACGGCCACGTTTCTATTTACCCGCACTTGAAGCGAAGCCATGGTGGCCAAGTGATACAAATTCTAGGACGCTCATAGCCAACTCGGACGTCATAGCGAAGGAGTTCAACCATGTAAAATCCACAATCAAAAGTCATTCTCAAGGATACTTGGTTGATGAAGGCAACTGGCTGACCTTTAATTTATTCAGAAATGGGAAGATTGAGGAGAATTGTGCCCTTTGTCCTCAAACAACTGAGATTGTGGAATCACTGCCGCTCTGTGCGGGAGCGAGTGGCAACGTTTATTTTTCGGTGACGTTGCCCGGAACGCATATCAAGCCGCATTGTGGTCCGCTCAACACACGAATCCGTTATCATCTCACACTTGCGCACGACGAACAGGCTTGGATGCGCGTCGATGCGGAAAAGAGGAGCTGGAAGCCTCATGAATGCCTTGTTTTCGATGACTCGTTTGAGCACGAGGTCCGGCATCATGGCCAGGTTCCGCGGGTAGTGCTGTTAGTGGACTGTTGGCATCCCGGATTGTCGGCACTGGAACGTGGATGGATCGAACGGTTGTATGCCGATATCGGCAGTAGCATCTGAGGTCAGAAGACTCCAAAAGCTGAGTGGCTGAACTAATTTTAACTTTTGCGGAATCTCGTACTAAGCGAATGACATGGGTCCTCCAGCGCACGCGTAGCTCGTGGCTCTTCCAGCGGGCGCAACGCTGGCGGCTCTTCGATTGGTGGCTTTTCCGGTGGTGGCGGATAATCCGAAGGATCAAGCGCTCCTATAACCAACACCTGCATCAACCGCTCCATCTTATTCGTCCCCGCCGCTTCACCGAGAAGATGCAGTGGCGCAAGCTGTTCGATCTGGATTCCATCTATGTGGTGTTTTGTGACAAGGTCGCGACACGCGAATATGTGGCGCAGCGAGTGGGACCGGACGCCGTCGTGCCGATACTTTGGCTTGGCAGCGATCCCGTTGCGTTGCCGTTGGAGAAATTGCGACCACCGTACATCATCAAATGCAGTCACGGCTCGGGCTGGAACATTGTAGTCCGTGGCAGTGACACCGAGGACTACGCTGCAATACGTGCGCAGCTTGAACGCTGGTTGGCAACCGACTTTGGACTCTTGCTCTGTGAACCCGGGTACAGCGCGGTGCCTCGCCGACTATTGGTCGAGCCACTACTGACCCACCGAGGTGGCTTTCCAATCGAATACAAGTTTTTTATGTTCGATGGCGTTACGGGCTTGGTGATGCTTCGAACCAATTACGGGGATCTGGCTCACGAGCGCATTCAAGCTTACTACGACGTGCAATGGCGGCAGCTGCCGCTCCGCACGTTGGATATGCCGTACACGGAGCCAGTACCGTGTCCCCTTGAGTTCGACACCATGCGCGTCCTGGCCGAGAGGCTGACGGAGGGCCGTGATCATATTCGCGTGGATTTTTTGGTCAGCGACGGACGTGTCTACGTAGGTGAACTCACGAGCTATCATCGGAGTGGCCTACTTCGCTTTGAGCCCGATGAGCAGGATTTTGTGCTCGGTGAATGGTGGAAGCTCAGACGACCATTGTCACGAGCAGTCTGGACGATCATCACATCCGATTGGGGCATTTCGCCCTAATCGCCTCGGGCTGTCCGCTCGTGCGCAGTTATGAGTTCGCGCCCTGGCGTCACGACGGATTTTAACCTTGCTACGCAACGCCCCTCTACATAATGCGTGCAATTACTATATGGTTGTGCCAATCGAACACCCGCACAAGCATCATTAACAGTCCAACGCGGTTCTCTCATGCATCTCGAACAGCGAATATTGGTCACCGGCGGATCTGGTTTTCTTGGATCGCATCTTTGCGATCGCCTTCTTGCCGAGGGGGCAAACGTAATCTGCGTCGATAATTTCTTTAGCGGAACCCGGAGCAACGTCGAGCATATGCTCGGCCACAAGCGCTTCGAACTCATTCGCCATGACGTGACTTTCCCGCTCTACATCGAAGTTGATCAAATCTACAATTTGGCCTGCCCGGCCTCTCCGATTCATTACCAGCGCGATCCCGTGCAAACCACCAAGACCAGTGTGCACGGCGCGATTAACCTGCTGGGTCTCGCCAAACGGGTCGGCGCGAAAATTCTGCAGGCATCCACCTCAGAAGTGTACGGCGATCCCAGCACTCACCCCCAAACCGAAGAGTATTGGGGCAACGTAAACCCGATCGGTCCACGCTCCTGTTACGATGAAGGCAAGCGCTGCGCGGAGACGCTCTTCTTCGATTACCGGCGTCAAAATAATTTGCGTATCAAAGTCGCGCGTATCTTCAATACCTATGGCCCGCGCATGCATCCTAATGATGGGCGCGTCGTGTCGAACTTCATTGTCCAGGCTCTCCTCGGAAACGATATCACTGTTTACGGCGATGGATCACAGACGCGCTCGTTTTGTTACGTCGACGATCTCATTGACGGTATCGTTCGGCTCATGCGTTCCGCCGACAATGTCACTGGGCCAATCAATCTCGGCAATCCACGGGAATTTACCATCCTTGAACTGGCTTCGCAGGTGATCGCCCTTGTCGGATCCGGCTCTCGGATCGTGCACCGCGCGCTACCACAAGACGATCCGCGGCAGCGGCAGCCCGATATTTCCAAAGCGCAGGAAATCTTGGATTGGTCACCACGCACGCCGCTGGCGGAAGGCCTGCCGCGCACGATCGCCTATTTCGAGGAGCTCCTACGTGACGACGCGATACGAACGCAGGTGCTTGGCCCTCAAGTCAGGCTACAGGCCACGATTTAGCACGATATGGCTAACTTGTGCGGGTGCGTAGCGGCGCTCATCCGGAACAGGCGCGTTCCACAAGTATATATCCTAAGTTATATTGACACTCTGGGGAGAGGTTGGGATAATCTTCCCAGGGAAAAGTTAGCTGCAGGGAGAGGTATTTTCCATGAGAACGCGAATCTTTGGTTTGGCGGTGATCGCTTCGGTCGCGTTGCTGGCTGGCAGCAGCGGACGGGCATCGGCGACCACGTGCTCGAGTGAGTACGCCGGCTCGAACGGTGGGACGACCATAGCTGGGGCAACCAATATCGGATCGGTCTCATCGGGGTGCGAGATCGGGCCGTATTTCAGCACGACCGCCGGAGTAGGTACTAACCTCGGTAACACCCCTGCGTCAGTCAACGACTCAGCTAACCCATCAATTTACGAATTCACGTGGGGCGGCGGAAACCTGACGATACTGGAAACCCTTGGCAACAACGGCATCAAAAACAATATCAATATCGAGCTGGGATTGAGCACGGATACTTTGAATTCGAACAATACGCTGAGTTCAGACATCAATTCTGTATCCATTCCGTATCAGTCCGGACCCACCACCACGGGAACCTACGTCCTGAACAACTATGACCTGGCGGCCAATACTTATGTCCTCGATACCTATCTCGGCAGCTGCGGTGCGGGGCAGACCTGTTCGGACAATGACACCTCAACCGATCCCACTTACGCGGTGGGATTTACTCCTGATGTAAGCACCACGCCGCTGCCGGCCGCTTTGCCACTCTTTGCTGGCGGGCTCGGGATGATCGGTCTGCTCGGCGCGCGGAAGCGACGGAAGGCTCAAGCAGCCTGACGCGATCTGAAATCACAACAGCGAAGGCCGCCGCGAGCAGGCTGTGTGAGAACTGAGCGAGTCAGATAAGAAAGGCCGCATCGACAACGATGCGGCTTTTTTCATGAGCTACGTTCGGGGCGAGGATCGTGGTCAGGCAGCGCTGCTGCCGGCGGCGATTGAGGACTATGTGGCGGCGGACGCGCCGGTTCGGGTGATCGACGCGTTTGTGGATGGTCTTGACGTGAGAGGACTCGGGTTGGGCGGCCGGTGCCTGCAGTGACCGGACGGCCTCCCTACGATCCTCGGGACCTACTGAAGCTTTATCTTTATGGCTACCTCAACGAAGTTCGCTCATCGCGCCAGCTGGAGCGTGAGTGCTCTCGCAATGTCGAGGTGATGTGGCTTCTGCGTCGGCTGGCGCCCGACTTCAAAACGATTGCAGACTTTCGCCGCGACAACGGCACAGCGATCGTGGGGACATGCCGGGCTTTTGTGCTGTTCTGCCGGGATCAGGACCTATTCACGGCGCGGTTGGTGGCGCTCGACGGGTCGAAGTTCCGCGCAGCAGCCAGCGCCAGGCGGGTTATGGGCCGGTGAGAGATTGCAGAAGAGACCGTCCGTCTCGACCGCCGGATCGCCGAATATCTGGCCGGTTTGGATGAGAGCGACGCCCGCGAACCTGACGAAGCACCGAACGCGACGGCGGCAGCGCTTCAAGTCCTCAAATCACGACGCGCTGAACTCGATCGGCTGGCCGCCAAGCTCGATGCCGAGGAGCGCACCACGCTGGTGGAGGGCGAGCTCGATGCCCGGCCGATGGGGATTGGCAAGGGACCGAAGCCGCCGTCTGGCGCTCGGCGGTCAAGCCACCCCCAAGGATGAGGTCCGACAATAGCGCCTAACTTCCCCGGGCTGCCGACCTCGTAGGGGCAGTGCCGAACAACTTCACTCAGAGCACTGAGTTGGAACCTCGGGACAGCGTTTGACTGGGAAGCAGAATAGAAGCCATCGCATCATTCGCCGCCGTTTGCACGGGTTTGCTTTGCTGCGCGAACATGATGCCACCCAGTGCTAAGCCGACGCAAAATCCGGCAACGATTGCCAGAACCATTGTGCCGCGGCCCTGTGAGGGGGGATTTAGCCACCAAAGTTGCTTGTTCAACAATTCCTGGTCGCGTTGGTCCATGTTGCAGCGTCCTACCTGGAAATTGCCATGTGAAATTGCCATGTGAAAACGCGCGAAAACTGCGTTCTGTTCCTGTGTATACCCGCGTCAAATCAAAAAATTGATAGATAGATATATAAAATGCTTCGTATTTCTGCCGCTTAGCGGTGCGGCGGGCTTGCACGATGCTCCGCACTCGCGCGAGCATTCCGAAATGCAACTCTGGAACGCATTATAAATTTCAGAACAAAGCCAACAGCCTGGTCTCAAAGATCCAACATACCCAAATAGTTGGGGCGAAAAACAAGCCAAACGGTAAGCGACTAGTCGCGTGAATGGCCCGATTGAAGGCGAAATGGCGCACCAGATAGAATAACAGCGCCGCGCACGCCGCAATCTCGATCGCGACCGGCATAACCGACCAGTCCAGCCAAGTGCCTGCAACTCCGGCCAGCTTAACGTCACCAAGCCCGAGGCCTTCGCGGCTGCGGATCCTGCGATAGGCGTATCGAATAAAAAGCAATATCGAAGCGAGCACCGCACCGCGAATGCCGGCGAATGCGATTGCCGTTCCAACCGCACTAGGCTCTCGAACCATCGCATGTGCAATGCCGAGAAAGAGACCGGCTCCGGTCAGCATGTCTGGGATGACAAAGCAACGAGCATCAATGACCGCGATCGTCAGCATGAGCACGGCGAGCGCTGCACCCAGTAGTCCAATCGCGCCTGGTGCTACGACAATGCTGGCAATGATTGCGGCAATGCCGATCAGCCCGACCGCAATCCGCTTCGCGGGCGCCGCCGTCCTGTAACTATTGGCAATCTCCGTGAGCCAGCGGCTTGCCGCTAACTCGGATTGCGCGCTGAAGTCTGGAGCTGACATCGGCTAGCTATTTAATGCAGCACGGGGGACCCTTCCCCATGTAGGGATAGGGTGGGATGTCGACTTCCCCATAAATCTTGCGGCGTAACTCCCGAGCGATCCGTTGGGCATCAACGCCATTGCGGATGATCTGCGGACGAATGAAGACAATGAGTTCGTCACGCTCTATCGATTTCTGGTTTTGCGAAAACAATATGCCAAGACCCGGAATTTGATCGAGGAGGGGTATGCCGTTGCCGGTACTATTTTGCGTCTCGCCCATCAAACCCGCCAGCAGAACGGTTTGACCGCTTGCCACCGCAATTGAGCTTCTGACCACGCGTTGCGACACAGTTGGAGTCAACGTGTTGGCATTGGCATTATCCGCGACATTGCTAATTTCCTGATCGATGTTCAGCAGCACATTGCCGTTAGCGTTGATCCTTGGGATGACGTTTAAAATGACACCCGTACTGCGATAATCGATATTGTTGACGATAGGCGCACCCGGCGTCTGCACCGTAATCGCCGTTTGAGTTGTGATTGGAATTTCATCACCCACGACGAGTGTCGCGGGTTGGTTGTCGACGACGACAATCGATGGCGTCGATAATACCTTGACCGCTGTCACGCTATGCAGCGCGTCAAGGATAGCTTGCGGATTAAGCTGTGAGCCGATGAGAAAATTAAGTCCAGGTACGATTTGGCTCAGCGCAGCGGTGGTTGCCCCAACAATCGGATTGTTGCCGACTGATCCGGCATTCGGTTTGAGCCCCAAATTCTGACTTTGCAGGAAGAACTGTACGCCATATTGCAGCGTATCGTTCAGTTGGACCTCGGCGATGGTTGCCTCAATCGCAACTTGCAACTGTGGCCGATCAAGCTGCTCGAGCGTTCGTTCGATGATGCCATAATTCTCCTGATTGGAGTAAACCAGTACAGCATTGTTGATCGCATCCGAAGTAATCCGTACGCCCGGAAGGAGCGCCCGGCCCTCACTCCCTGAAGGTTCACTCCCTTCACTGGATGCGGCGGTTCGACTTGCGCCGAACCGCCCAGCAAACGAGCCCATGATGCCGGAGTTCGAGGCCAACTGTGCCGTTGGTTGTTGCATTCCACTTGGTGTGGATGCCGATGGCGATGAAGATAGACCGCTGATTCCGTTCTGCTGAATGCCGCCCGTCGGTGGCGAACCAGCAAGGTTCGGCTGCCCACTGCTCGAAGTAATCGTACCGCCGCCAGGCACCAACTGGTTGGTCGGCGATTCCAAACCGCTGTCGGAACTGTTGAGGAAAATGTTATTAAGTAGCTTCGCAACTTCGCGAGCGTCACCGTAGCGCATCCGATAGACGCGAACGCTGGTACCTGCGGTGCCAGCCTTGTCGAGCCGGCCGACCCATATTCCGATTCGTTTGAGAAGATTCGGCTTGCGGGTAACCGCGAGAATGGCATTTTCGCGGCCTATTGCTTGCAGCTTAACGAGGTCCTGATTCAATCCACCCTCGCCTGCATCGATGATCTTTTGCAGTTCGGCGATGACGGGTTCCGGAGTGCTGTTGGCGACTGGAAAGATTCCGACCGATTGGCCGCGCATCCAGTCGGCGTCAAAGTCTTGCACAGCAGCGACCACCTCTTGGCGGTCAGTAGCATTGCCCTGGATGATGATCATGTTGCGCGACTGATCGGCACGAATCATCCCGGGTTTGGCCGCAAAGTTATCGAGGAGCTTTGTCAGCGTCGCCGCAGACACAAATTGCAGCGGAACCGCTGTAATGCCGTATCCTGGCTCCACGGCTTGCGTGGTATCGATCGCACCGGTGCCCGCGGCATCAGGCGCCGGGACGAGACGGTAGGTTTGACCTTCGTGCACCAACGCCACATTGCTTACGCGCAGCGCGTTCTCCAGCACGTAGAGTACGTCGTTCCGCGGCACCGGCCGCCCCGATGCCAATGTGACAGTGGCTTGAACATGCGGATCGATGGTGTAGCCAACGTGGAGAATGTCTCCGAGGATGACTTTGGCTACCGTTGCGACCGGCGTGTTTTCGAAGTTCATCTCATAACCCTTCTCGTCGGCGTTGCCGTCGGCAGCCGGCGGAAGGGCCCCTGTGGTCGCTGGTTCATCGCTGTCAACATTCCGGTCGCCGGATTTTGGCGCCGAGTTGGCAAAAGCCGTCGTGCCGTCACCGTAATAGACTTGGGCCGGCGGCTGCGCCGTGGCGATCGACCCTATTGGCCTCGCGCGCTGGGGGAAATGTGCCCCAAGGTCAACCTCGCGGACTTGAGCCACGACATCGACATCGGCCGTCGGAGAGGCCGTCGCAGACAACGTGGTGTGGGGATCGGTCAGGCAGCCGGCCAGCAGCGGTGCGAGCATGATGAGTGCCCACCCCGTCAACGCCGTCTGAAAACAACGCTTCCGAGCGAGCATTACGAATCACTTTTATGAATTCGTTAACCTATTGAGGACATTTGATGATTCGTGTCAACCAACGAATGGAATCGCAACCGAATCGTGGCTTCGATCTTGGCGCGACCCAACCGGACCTGCCCCGTGGATATTTTTTTCTTATCAAAGCCGACTATGATTAGGATTCTCAGTCGTTTGCCTCGGGCTCGACTCGACCAAATTGCGCCGCTCCGGGCCAAGAATTCACGGCACGGCGTGCCGGATAAAACCCCGATGCTTCGGTTCGCTGCACTCAGGAACGCCGGTCTGGACAGTCGGCTATGACCCCGCCACCCCAGCAAAGTTCTGCCCTTGCGACGCCGGCGAACGATGGCCCCGAGCCCCAATCGCCCAGCCAAATTGTGCATCACCTGGCGCAGTCTGGTCCCGGGTGGCTGGATTTTGCGGCCTATCTCGCGCGCAAATACGCAATCACTGGCGATTTGCTCTCCCGTTCTCTCGATAACAGTGTCGCGCCGAAAAGGCTGCGCGATCTGTGGGAACTCACCGATCTGTCAGCAAATGAATTTGCCGATGAGGTGGCTCACTTTTACAGGTTGCCCCGGCTGGATTTGCCGCGGCTGCTCGCTGCATCATCGCTTGCGTCAGGCTTCTCTGCGCGGTTTCTCCGCGAAATGACCGTCTTTCCCTGTCGAACCGAAGGCGGCCAGGGCAACAGACTTGTTGTCGCCGATCCTACCGATTACGCCGCGGTTCGCGCGGCTGAAATTGTGCTGGGCAAGCCCGTAAAGATTGAGGTTGGATCCTTCGAAGATATCGCGACCGTTTTATCCAAGGTCAGCGAAGACGAATCCCTTGCCTCGGATGCCGGTGAGACAGGAGTTATTCATACCGACGACGACATCGAGAGCTTGCGCGATCTTGCCAGTGGGGCACCGGTTGTGCGCGCGGTGAATGATCTCATTGAAAAGGCAGTCGAGCTGCGCGCCACCGACATCCATGTGGAGCCGGTTCGCAATGGTCTGGTTTTGCGTCTGCGTGTCGATGGCTTGCTGCGCACGGTGCCCGCTCCAGCCAATGTTTTGCCGCAGGCGCTGGTTTCACGCATAAAGATTCTAGCCGGATTGAATATTGCCGAGCGCCGCCTACCACAGGATGGTGCTGCACGCTTGCGTGTTGCTCGTTCAGATATCGACGTCCGCGTCGCTACTGTGCCAACGCAGTACGGCGAGTCAGCGGCAATTCGATTGTTACCAAAGGATCGTGGTGCGCTTGAGATTGGCAAACTTGGACTATCTCCGATCGACGAAGAAAAACTCGGTCGGCTGCTCAAGCTCCCGCATGGGATAATCGTGGTCACTGGTCCAACCGGCAGCGGTAAGACGACCACCTTGGCGACAATGCTCACTATACTAAACGACGCCACGCGAAAGATTCTGACAATTGAAGACCCGATCGAATACGAAATCCGCGGGGTCAACCAAGCACAGGTAAAGCCGGAAATCGGCTTCACATTTGCGACAGCGCTTCGCGCCTTCGTGCGGCAAGATCCCGACGTAATAATGGTAGGCGAGGTGCGTGATCGCGAAACGGCCAACACTGCCATTCATGCCGCCCTCACCGGCCACTTAGTGCTGACTACCTTGCACACCGAAGCGGCGGCAGCAGCCATCCCGCGATTGCTCGACCTGGGCGTTGAACCCTTCCTCTTGCAATCGACAATACGTGCTGTGGTCGCTCAGCGTCTTATGCGAATCTTATGCGACCGTTGCAAGATTGAACGCCGGCTTACCGCCGAAAACCTGGTAAAAGATTCCAGTTATGCCGTGCTCGGTCTGCAAAATAGCGAACGGGTGTATGAGCCCCGCGGCTGCGACCATTGCAGTGGAACCGGTTACCGGGGGCGCACTGGAGCTTTTGAGGTGCTGGAAGCCGCCGATGATATACGTGAGCTGATCGGCTCACGCAGCGACTCTGGCGCAATTACTGGGCTCGCCAGGGCCGCCGGCATGTCGACAATGTTTGAGCACGCCGTCGCCAAATGCCGCGCCGGCATAACGTCTGCTGCGGAAGTTCTCAGAGTCACTACGGTAAGGTGAGGGGCGTGCCGAATTTTCGCTACCGCGCCTTGACCCAAAGCGGCGAAATAGTCACTGGCGTGATCTCGGCAGCGACCACGGCAGAAGTCACTCGTCGCGTTGAATATTTGCAGCTCTTTCCAATAGACACCATTCCGGAGCATCGTAGCACGGGTAGCTCACGCTTCCATCTCGGCGTTACAGCGCGTGCTCGTTCGGAAGAGGTCACCACTTTTACTCTCGATCTTGCCCTCATTCTCAAGGCTGGCGCTCGGCTAGATGAAGCGCTTGAGCTACTCGCGACCGATCTGGACATCGGGCGAATGCGCTCAACGATCGCCAAGGTTCGCTCAAGTGTGCTGGCGGGCGAAAGCTTCGCCGATGCATTGTCACACCACAAGTCGCTATTTTCCGAGATCTACGTCGCGCTGGTACGCATCGGCGAAGCGTCCGGAACGCTTGAACGCATTCTTGAATTGCTTGCCAACGAGCGCAGCCGTGCCGAAGCCTTACGGCGAAAACTCGCTGATGCGCTACGCTATCCCGCATTCTTGCTGTGCGCAGCTACTTGTGTGTTGGTCTTCTTTCTCACGTTTGTCATGCCGCAATTTGGCAATGTTCTACATGATTTTGGCGCTAAGCTTGATCCAGTAGCGGAGTTTTTTCTCGGCCTCTCTACGTTCATGACGCGGCACAAGGAAACACTTGGTTTCCTCGCAGCATGCCTGCTACTGGCAGGATTTTACTTGGTCCGTCAGCCCTACATTCGCGCTACGATCTTTTCTGGCTTAGCCCGCGTCCCGTTCGTCCGTTCGGCAATCGTCTATTACCGAACTGCACTGTTCTGCCGCAATCTTGGTCTTCTGCTTGCCGCCGGTGTCTCGCTCACAACAACACTACGAATTGTTGCCGATATGATGTCGGCCACGGGGAACACCGTCATCTGGCGGCAAACTCTGGAGCAGGTTCGGCATGGCGGTAAGCTCTCGGAAGCTCTCGCCGACAAGGCGGCATTGCCGGCGATGGCTGTGCGAATGTTAAGATTAGGTGAAGAAACCGGACAGCTCCCGGTGCTCGCTGGCCGCGTCGCCGAATTCTATGAAAGCAAGCTTCAACGCCGGATTGATCGGGTAGTCGGCGTTATTGGCCCTGCGGCGATCATCGGCATCAGCGTCATCGTCGGCGGCCTTATCGTTTCAGTAATGACCTCCCTGTTATCCGTTAGCCAATTGGTCGGATGATGAAAAGGGGTGGTCATGACCAGTACGATGGTCAGGACGAGCGCCCGGCGCGCCCGAGGAAAATCACCAGCGCACGCGGGTGAGCGCGGCTTTACCCTCGTCGAAATGCTGGTGGTAATCACCATCATTGCCCTCATCATGGCTTTGGTCGGCCCGCGCGTCCTCAATTTTCTCACTGATTCCAAAGTTAAGGCGGCGACGATCCAGATTGAAAGCTTCGAGAACGCTCTCGACCTCTATTATCTCGACGACGGCCACTATCCCACGACATCCGACGGTCTACATGCTCTGATTGAACGTCCCGGTGGCGTTACGGCGTGGAACGGGCCGTATCTGAAAAGTGATGCTGTTCCAAACGATCCCTGGGGAAAACCTTACATCTATCGCTCACCGGGCGAGCATGGAGCATACGACATCATGTCCTACGGCGCCGACGGACAGGAAGGGGGGGCAGGCGCTGACGCCGACATTACCAGCTGGACCAAGTGATGCGACCGCCAGCATCACAATGGGCCAAGCAAAGTGGTGAGGCTGGCTTCACTCTGCTCGAGATCCTATGCGTGCTGGCGATATTCGCGATGCTTGCGGCGATCATATTACCGGCGATACCGCGCGGCACTTCCCGTATACGGCTGGAATCATTCGCAATTGCCACGGCGACGCTACTTACAGCCGACCATAACGCGGCAATCCGTCGCGACAGCGAAATTTCGACCGAGGTTGATGCGACATCTCGCATAATTCGTTCAGGAGCCACGGATCGCGTCGTGCAGATTCCCGACGACGTGAAGTTCGATGCGCTCCTCGCCGCTCGATGCCATAAACACTCTGGTCGTTCCACCATTCTCTTTTTTTCGTCCGGAATGTCTTGCGGAGGGGTGATTTCATTGACGCGGCCCGGTTTTGGCTACGAAGTCCGCGTCAATTGGTTGACTGGGGGAGTCGACATTGTCCCGATCAACCCCACATAGCCGCGCGACGGCCGGCTTCACTCTGATTGAAGTGCTTGTGGCCCTCGCTGTTGTTGCCATTTCACTGGCGTCCATCGGCATGTTGATTGCCACGACCGTGCGTGGCACGCGATCCGTCCAGAGCCGGCTTGCACTGCTTGAAATTTCCCGCGCAGTTTTTGCGGCTCTTCCGGATCGTGATCAGCTCGAAATTGGCAATTTTTCTGGCAAATTCGCCGACTACCCTTGGCGGGTCGACGTAACGCCGTTTACCGCCACAAATGTTGATCCGCGGCAGCCGACAAAATGGGTTCCTCAGTCGGTTGTCGTCACTGTACGGTCGCCTCATGGCCGCACGCTCCAGCTTGACACCATCCGATTGCACCGGAGGGCCGGCGGATGACGGCTCGTCGGCGGCAAACACGCAACAGCACAGGCGGCTTTACTCTCATCGAGGCCCTGGTCGCCACGGTTCTGACGGCGATCATTCTTGCTGCCCTGGCCACAATCACCGCACAGTGGATACCGAATTGGGACCGTGGAATCTCTCGTCTCCAGAGCGATGAAGATCTGGCACTCGGCCTTGATCGAATTGTAGCGGATCTTTCGGCCGCTGAATTCGTACCGGCTGGTGACCAAACGCGCGCGCCACTGTTTCGCGGAAGCAGCCGATCCGTGACCTTTGTGAGGACTTCACTTTCGCCAAACGCCGGTCCGGGTCTTGAAATCGTGCGCTTTGCCGAAATCACCGGCACCGATGAGCCAAAACTCGTCAGAACCGAGGCGCCGTTCGAGCTTGATGGTATCGATCGCGACGGGTCGCACTTCGGCGATCCCGTTGTTCTCGTGCGCCTGCCATATCAAATTTCGTTTTCCTATGCTGGCGCCGACAGAGTTTGGCGGGATAGTTGGGAGCGCGAACGCCTCCTTCCCAGAGCCGTCCGCCTCACGGTACGCGACGCCAAAACCCGGCAAGCCCTCACCGTCTCGACCGCCACCTTGCTGCATATCGAAACGCCGTTGGATTGCCTTACAGCGAAGACATTGGCGAACTGTCTAGCAGAGCATCAGCAATCCACAGGTCAACCGGGCAGTACGGCGCCAGTGAACTGAAAGCGGACCCGAATGACTATGAATTCTTCCGCAGCCTCCACTTGCCGAGCATCCTCTGATGGGTTCGTGCTCGTTGCAGTCCTGTTGCTGCTGGGCGCTTTGGCAACACTGGTCTCGATTTATGCCGTGTACGTCATAAACACGGCTTCGGCATTCACTGTGCATGAAGATCAGCTGCAAAGTGAAGCATTGGTTTCAGCAGCACTTGAACTCACTGCTTATCAATTATCGACACACGCCGGCCCATCGCCGCCAGCGCACGGTGGCTTTGACTTTCGTCTGGGAAAAGCGAATATGGCCGTCTCATTTGAGTCGGAAGCGGCGCGAATTGACCTCAATGCCGCCCCCAAGGAGCTCTTGGCCGGCCTTTTCGCGTCGCTCGGTGCGGCTCCTGACAGCGCTGCCAAATACGCAAACCGAGTTGTTGCTTGGCGTAGTCGACCGACCAACGACCAAGGGAGCGCCGTGTCAACTCAAACTACCGACCCCGATAATCCATCGCCCCCGCGTTTCTTTGACGTCAACGAACTTTCCGCCGTGCCAAATCTACCGATAGACCTGGTCGAGCGATCTCTGCCGTTTGTCACAGTCTACACCGGGCGGCCTCAAGTAGATATTTTAGAAGCTGCACCTGAAGTGCTGGCAGCGTTGCCTGGAATGACAAAGGACAACGTAGCCACGGTTCTTGCGCATCGGCAGACGGCGGGTGATGGTCAGGCCTTATTGCAGCTTTTAGGTCCAGCGCAGAATTTTGCGAGCATTAAAGGGAGCAACGCGTCGCGCGTTACCGTACGCATTGACTACGACAATGGGCGCCGAGCAAAGTCCGAAGTAGTCATCTTGCCATTCGATGACGGTGCTGAACCATACTCAATTTTGTCGTGGCATGATGAGTTGGAAGCCGACAATAAGTCAGAGACGGCTTCTCTATGAGCGTGTGGGCACTCATTGTTTCTTGGTTCTCGCGCTGGATCGATGCAGTTGCGGACTTCATCGTTGCTCTGTCATCGCAGTTCGCCTCTCCGCCCAGGGTCAGACTGGTTGAAGTCGCAAACGGCGAGTTCACTGTTCATCCGACCCCAGAGTCTCCTGTTGCCGATACCGACAGCGAGCGGATCCGGATTGTTGATGGAAGAGTCATCGATACGCTATCAGACTCGCTTGCTGCCACCTTGCGTGGCAGTTGCATCGAGTTAACACTGCTGTCCGAACGTTTTTTGTTCCGATCATTTGAACTGCCGCACCGCGCGGTCGACTTTCTTGACGGCATAGTTCGCGCGCAGATTGATCGATTAACGCCATGGAGTGCCGCAGATGCCGCATTTGGTTGCAGCAAACCGAGCGAGGCCGGTTCCGAGCGGATCGTGGTCACAGTCGCAGCAACCGCTCGAGCATTGATATCTCCTTACATACAGGCAGTGGTGCAATGCGGCGCCCGATCGATGAACGTTTTTACTGCGCCGCCCGAGGGTGAAGCAAAAGCTACACCGATCAAGGTAATGGAGGAAAAAACCGCAGGGTTAATGGATGTCGGAAAGATTCGCCCGATCCTCGTCAGAATACTCTTGGTGAGCGCGATCAGTGCCGCAGCTGCGCTTGCGGCGTCGAGCCTCCTTGTCATTCATTTTGATGCACAACTGGACGCGCTGACTCAGCGAATTGCAAGTCTGCGCACTGCTGCTGGTGTTACGAGCGGGGACAGCGTGGACTCCCCGATCGTCGCACAACGAATACTCGAGGAGCGCAAACACACGGCACCTTCGAGCATTATGATCATCGAAACACTATCAAGAATTCTGCCCGACAGTACTTACTTGACGGAGCTGCGGATCGAGCACGACAAGATACAGCTGGTTGGGATTACTCATGATGCCCCCTCTTTGATTGGCTTAATGGAGCACTCGGGACGGTTTACACGGGCCACTTTCTTTGCACCAACGACGCGCTCTCCGTCGGCCCCAGGGGAAAGCTTCCATATTGAGGCGGCCATTCAACCAAGTCTTTCCACTCAGCCATGAACACCAGAAGTTTCTTCGATCATTATATGATCCGTCATCCCAGTGTCCCAGCAGTGGGATACCTCGCAGCGGTTATCGTACTTCTCATGATCGTCATGAGTGCAGGCATCGACGTAGCAGAGCATTATCGCGCCGTTACGACGTCGACGGAGCATCTTATGCGGCTCGAACAGCACAAACCGCCATCCTCCGCAGAACACGGTCAGCTGGTCGCCGATCGGCCGCCGGGATCACCGTTTTTGGAGGGTCAAACGGTAACTATTGCCAGTGCGGCCCTGTTGCAGCGGATTACCGACGCCATCACCCATGCCGGCGGCACCGTTGTATCCTCCGAGGTTGTGCCGCAGGACTCTCATACGAGGGATGGGTTCGTACGGATTACCGCCACCTGCGAGCTCGAGCAGACGGCTCTGCAGAAACTACTTTATGACATTGAGGCTGGCATGCCCTTCCTATTCGTCAACCAGCTGTTGGTGGAAGGGGCCGTACCAGGAAGTGCAAGCCCACGTATGCGAGCGGTTCTGGAAATATCCGGACTATGGCGGGGGACGAAGACGAAATGATTCTAGCTCGCCTAATTTTCGCTCTTACCCTCTTCGCATGGGCCGCGCTGCCTGGCATCACAGTCGAGCGTGTCAGGGCGCAGGATTTAGCCACGCGCAACGAATTGGTGACGAGCCCGTTGTCGGGCCCATCGAACGCTACGACTGTGGCGAATCCAACGCACGGCGATAGATCGCCAGCGCCGCCGCTAAATCTATCCCCTGGTCCTGTTTGGCCGCCTGAGGCGATGCAGCGATCAAATCCGCTTTGGGCGATTCCAATGGCCTCACTGAGCGCCACTCGGGAACGGCCAATTTTTTCCCCGTCGCGGCGTCCACCACCGGTGCGACCTTTAGCATCTCAAGCGCAACAGCTCTCAGCACAGAGCAATCAACCTGATCACCCCTCTTTAATATTGCTGGGCACGGTTTCCGCAGGTTCGAGCAGTATCGCGGTTTTCGAAAATGAGGGGTCCAAAGATGTAATTCGACTTCGGACTGGTGAGAGTCATTCAGGATGGATTCTAAAGGACGTAAAGCCTCGGGAGGCCACCTTCCTCCGTGGCAGTACCACCGCAGTGCTCGATATACCAAGCCCGCCTGCCAGTCAGACACCGCACTAATGCTCCAGCGCGCTGCCTGCCAAAGCTACCGTCCCACGGTGACAGCCCCATCCCCGAATTAACAAATCTTTAACGCATTAACACCAAGACTAAGTGGTGCACGGAGCCATTTAGTCGTGACAACAGTCTTGCTGGTAATCTTCTTGCTCGGAGCGGTACTGGCCCAAAGGTACAAGGTCATGGCCCTGCTACCCGCGATGGCGCTGGGGGTCATAGGAGCTGGCTGTTTCGCTCACATCAGTACTTTCTGGCAATTCGTTGAGGTCGCACTCATCACCGCGACCACGGTCCAAGTTGGCTACGCTAGCGGGCTCTGCATCCGTTACCTGCTAGCTCTGATACGGCAGCCTCGGCGTACCAGCTCGATTACGGGCTCGGGGTCGCCGGCGCCGCAGCGCATCGCGAACTAGTCGACGCGCAACAAAGACATCGGCCGCCTGAACGCCAATCCTGCCATTCTGTCCTCGGCCACCCCCTAAAGCTCGGCACCCGCTGGCTATCAGATGGGTGGCGCCTGTCGCAGGATCGGCTGTATTCCGCCCCTCCGGGCATGCAACTCCAACCTTCACCATCACACAACTCGCATTGCGGCTTGCCGGCACGCTTCACCGCCGGCTCCGCGGATGGCTCTGTCTCTTACCCCCTCATTGCCCCTAGAGTTTGCGGAAACGCTCGACCTTGGCCCGAGCAATTCAACGCGCAGCGCGGCGACGGTTAGCAATTCTTCCTTTGGGAAGTTTGCTCATGCAACCCAGTTCAGGATAGGCACTTTCCTTTGTGGCTATCTTGGGTTATCAATTAATGGACTTAGCCTTGGTTGCCAGGGGAGCAGTGACATGAATTTCCGCCTCACATTAACCGCGCTAATTGCGTGCGGGACTTTGCTCAGCTCGTCACCACTCTTTGCCCAAGGTAGCTTTGGTGCGGTTACCCCTTGGGCGACGAGGCCATATCATGCCTGCCTTTATGCCCGCTACATTAACGATTTCTGCCAGTTCCACTACTGGGACTCGTTTAGCGATTGCGTGATTGCCAATGGCGCCTGCGGTTGCCCCACAGGGGGCTACTGGGGGCCCGATATTGTCGACGCTTGCCACGCGCTAAGGCGGGGCCACCATCACCTATAAACCCGGTACCTGACGTTCGGCTCTGCGGTTGCATGGGCTTTGCCATGGCACGGACCCACGGCAATTAATGATTGCCGACCATGCTCAGGGAATCGTTGAGTTCGGTGCATCAAATTTTGTGCAATGCAATAGATCGAAATCCCCCGCCGCACGCTTTCCTTTTTGATTCTTCGCCCGCGTCGGGTCACGTGCTAAAATATTGATTCGGGAGGCTCCAGGAGATCGGCGGACCGGCACCGTTAGAAGCAAAAAAAAATGCAACGGAGGTTCGCCGTTCGCGGAGGGACGAATGGAAACTTTCTTGTATTGGATCCTTATAGCTCTTGCGCCTTCGGCAGCTGCAGTACTTTGGCTTATCTGGTATTCCGGCGCATTGGACCGCGCTGGCCGAGCGCGCCGCGAGCCCTGGTTAGAGTCGTAAGCTCAGCGCATTTCATATCCGAAACTCTAACTCAGTTACATTCCGAGTGATCGCCTGCGCGTTCAGCACGCTATGCTTCAAACCACTGATGGCTATCACAGGCGGTTTGGGACGTTGAAGCCTCGGCCCTCCTCAACAAGTCCTGTTTCCCCCGAGGCGGATGACCACACCTTTCAAGACCGAGAGCAGTCCTGCTAATAAGCGTTCGTATATGCTCTCTTCGAAAACAGCGTCAATAAGATAATCTTCATGTCGAGGAGGAAAGACCAGTTATCAATATAGTATAGATCATGCTCGACGCGACGCTGCATCTTCTCCAGCGTGTCCGTCTCGCCTCGATGCCCATTGATCTGGGCCCAGCCAGTGATGCCCGGTTTGATATTATGCCGGCGGGAAAACGGCAGAATTCGACCCTCGAACATTTCATTGTGAGCCGTTGCGTGAGGCCGAGGGCCAACAATCGACATATTGCCAATTAGCACGTTAAAGAGCTGAGGTAACTCGTCGATGTTTGTCCGCCGTAGGATGCGCCCGACACGGGTGACACGCGCGTCTTGGCGTTTAGCCTGAATGAAATCTTCATCATGGTCCGAGACTACCATCGATCGGAATTTGGTCACGTAAATGGTGGTATTGTTGTAGCCATGTCGTCTTTGCCAGAACAGAACTGGACCACGCGATTCAAGTTTGATCGCGATCGCGACCAGAACGAACAAGGGTGTAAACAAGATCAGCCCTATTGTAGCGACAATAATGTCGAACGCTCGCTTGACCGCGCGATCGAACAGGGATAACGGCGGACGTGATACTTGCAGCGTCTTCAGGTCGCCCAATTCCGCGATTCGCGATGTGCCAAAAACGTTGACACTACCAATTGGCACGATGTGAACATTTACAGGCAACTCAGACAGCATGCGCGCAAGCTCTGGCGCTGCGGCGAGTTCCTCCTGTGAGGCAAGAATGACGACATCATCAGGATGGACTGTTCGGCAAAACTCGATCGTCTTACGGGCGGCCTTGACATCGATTAGCCCGGCGCAATCATGGTCTGGCTTCGCCCGTTGGTGATGAGGAAAGGGTAACGAAGCGGCGCTCCGGACAGCCGTCGTTCCCACCAAATCGGCAAATTGCGACCGATAGTGCTCGCTGCCGATCAGGACCACGTTGCGAGCTGCGAGTAGTCCCGAACGGATGGCAGACTGCAGCCAGAAATACGCGGTCGTGCGGCTTATACAAACTGTGGCACTAACGGCGATGACCTGGAAAATAAATGCACCACGGGAGTAGTCACCGATTACCTTGAGGAGAAAAAGCGACGAAAGAAAAAACGAAAATGCAAGCGCGACAGCACCCAGCCCGCTCCATAGGAGCTTGTGCAACGGCTGACGTTGGATGTCGGCAAACTGTCGAAATCCGATCGCAATGATTGAGACGAGAGCGGCAAGAAACAGCGCAGCCGGAATGTATTCGTGGATGTTCGGCTGTATGTTGAGCGCGGTATACTCGTAGGCCACGCTTGACAGGTACGCCGCCACCGTAACGGCGAGAAATTCTGCGGCTAGTACTCTTGCGTAAAAGGTGGCTAGCCGCTTCGGCTCACGCACAAGTGGCCGAGTTACGCCCAGGGCCAGTGTGTCCGCCCGAATTTCCGATGACTCACTGCTCACGGACATCGCGATACATCGAACCGTTGTGGGGAGCCATTTAACCCCGATTTTTCACTATTCTGAGAGGAACCCGCGGCAACCCACGCATGGAAAGAGCACCAACTCGTCACAGCTGATGCACGCCCTCCTGACCAAAGTATCGGTTTATCAATGCCCAGAGTCAAACCTTATGAAGATATATAACCATGGTTTAAGATACTGGCGCGCCTGCCTAAATTATGGCGTTGTTCCTTGCTCGGAATGGGGTCGCGCCCTTTTGCATCGTGAGAGTCTTAACCCCAGCTACAAAACGACATCGACGAGCTTCTGCGCGATTGATTATCATCGCTGGCGAGGTTCGATAAATCACGATCTGACGAGAAGTCTTCACAGCTCCCTCATGCGCGTATTTCGTCTCGCTGTTGCGGTATCACTGCTGGTCCTGACCTCGCAGGCTCGCGCGCTTGCCCAGGCAAATACCGCGGGTGGACAGGCATCCGATTTGAGCAAGTCGATCTGCCCGATGATCGAATCGGCGGCACGCGCCAACGCCCTGCCGGTTAATTTCTTTGTTCGCCTGATCTGGCAGGAAAGTCGTCTCCAGCCTGACGAAATCGGACCTCTGACCCGAACTGGCGAACACGCGCTTGGCATTGCACAGTTCATGCCCGGCACTGCTATAGAACGCGGTCTGTTCGAGCCGTTCAATCCAGTCGAGGCACTGCCGAAATCTGGTGAGTTTTTAGCTGAATTGCGCGATCAGTTCGGCAATCTCGGTCTTGCGGCCGCCGCCTACAACGCTGGCCCGCAGCGTGTCCGCGACTACGTCGCGGGTCTGCGCGACCTGCCGGTTGAAACCAGCAATTACGTGTTAGCTATCACGGGCCATTCGGTAGACGAGTGGATTCAGTCAGCTAAAAACGGATCTGGCGGAGCATTAGCTAAACCATACGCGGACCTGAACGGAACTTCAGATAGCTGTCCCAACCTCATCACGCTCCTCAACCATCCTTCTTCCTCATCCATCGCACAGTTTGAACTCAAGGTTCCACGGTGGTGCAGATATTTAGAACACCCCAATGTAAGTGTTTGTGGACCCGTCCACGAACGGGCAATTGTCGCTCTGAATTTAAGTAGGTCGCGGGATCACTTGCCTGCCTTGCAGCGTCGTGGCGCCGAAAGGCTTCAATCGCTGCATCTTACCGGTCTCCGGTATTGATGGTTGCTGCCGCACTGTGGTCGAATGCCTTTCCCTTGGTCATCAAGGAAGTGGTATATTAGTTTTGAGGACCAGCCACATGTCGGCTAGCTTATCTCGGTTGGCGGCCATATTTTTCGCCGGAGTGCTCGGCTGCGCGACGGTGCGCGCGGCAGATATGAGACCGGATCCGTCAACTGGGGGCGCAGTTTTAGAAGGCAAAATCGAAGTTGGTGATTTTGAAAAGTTTCGAAGTTTTATTCTCAATGGTAGTAACCCTGTTGACGTCTATCTGGCCTCACCCGGCGGAAATTTAGGTGAAGCTATAAAAATTGGTCTTTTGATTCGAATCCTGAAGTTATCGACGATTGTCCCAAGCAAGGAACTGACCAATCAAGGCCGCCAGTTGGCCGCAGCTCGACACAATTTAAAGGATCCAAACGCCAACTATAAATGTGTTAGTGCATGCTTTTTTGTATTCGTCGCCGGGGTACATCGAAGTTCTGATAGCGACGCTCCTGCTCTTCTCGGCATCCACAGGCCTTACTTGGAAAACGGCTCAGCCACGTTGAGCGAGAATCAAGACACCGCGGCTCTGTATGATCGAGTCCACAGCACCGTGGAGAATTACCTAAAGGTCATGGACGTTCCACCCAAGTATGCCGAAGATATGTATTCCGTGCCCAAGGGTATGATCCAATGGGTCAGAAATGATGAATTCAAATCTGACTTAGCGGGGTTTATCCCGGAGTTAAAAAGTTTGGTCGATGTCCGATGTGACGATCGCGCTGACACGGGAAAGAACACCCGCGATAAGTTAAATCATGACGGCACGGCCAATAAAATAGCGACCGACGCTCAGCTTACCTGTGAAAAGGAAATTCAAGATGAGCTCGCCCTTCGCGCGTACAGTGATGTATCTAAAAGGCCCAACAGCGTAATTCCCCAGATCATGCTCGACAGCAGGGCCCCGCATCCGAAGCCAGAAACGCAAAGCCTGCCTGCTCTGCCGAACTCATCCTCGACCTCAGCTCGCGGGCCCGCATTTCCCTCGACAGTACAGGGACCGGATTTTCCACGACCAGCGCCATTGACGCAGAACCGCCCTGTCGGCCGACCGCCGCAATGATTGGTTCCTTTCGCCCGAAACTATTACAAAATACGGGCGGGCATATTGCTATCAATCCGGCGCTGCAAATCTCGGTTTGTCGGTGCAGCACGAGACCACAGAGACTGTCCTGTGGCGCGCCATGGACCGCCCTGAGGCTGAGGTGGGCGAAGCAATAAACAGATTCGCAATCAACCCGGCGTTCATTTGCTAGCTTATGATGCAAATTAAGTCGCAGCTGGAGCATGCAATTGCCCCGCGCCGATCGCCACTCAGGAGAGCAACTGGTCATGACATTTCGCGCCGGACGAAGGTAGCTAATCACGATCGGCGTCTTCTTGTCCACGGATTATAGTGCGACCCGACACTGATCGAGCAAAAGCGTTGGTCAGAAAATTGGAAAAGAGCACCCCCGCAAGTGCAAAGAACAACAGCCAGTCAATCAGCTGCGGCACAAGCAGGAAAGTGGTGTGGCCATTCGCGTCTCCGTTCAGCCAAAGGACCGATAGAACCGCGACCAGCAGGCTGCTCTCGATGATCGTCCTCGCTCCTTTGTTCCTTGATTCGACACGCCAGTCCATGAGCTGTGGCAGGCACAGAAGCAAAAACATCAGCCGATAAATGAAATTCGTACCCAGTAGGAAAGTTCCGCAATAAATGCCGCTGCCAAAAAGGAATGCCGTGCCTGCCATGCTATCGGTGACAGCGCAGAACGAACGCCCATTCCGAAAGGCGAGGAACGCAGCTCCTGCCGCGAAAATCAGCACGAACACAGCCATTGCCATTGGTAGCCACGTATCGGCCAACCCAACCGGATTTAGCCGAGCTTCAGTCCTCATATAATCAAAGCCGAGGAATATAGTTTTGTATCCATATGACAGCATGAAAGTGGTTGGCACATTACGCCGAATGAGCAGGATAAAACTGAAGATGACCGCTAAATAGATCATCGACAACAGCGTCATCGCGCCACTAAAGACAAGAACGCGCCGGGTGAACTTCGCTCCTACGGCAACACAGAACATCGGGAACAGCTTCAGAACAATTGCGAGGGCTAGGATTGCGCCGGCGGAGAATAGGCGACCGATCCTTTTCTCCTCATAGGCTATTGCAGCCGCTCCGACCAAGGTCAGTATCAATAAGTCCGAATTCGCCCGCTCAACTCCCATCATCACCGAGGGCGACACAATAGCGGCCAGCGCCAGGATACCATCCCTGACTGATCGTCCCCGAAAGAGCACCAGCACGACGAGAAGCGCCGCCGTGATCATTACAATGGAGAGCCAAGTTGAATCTGATGCATCGACTCCGAGATAGCCAAGCCATAACCAGATGGGCGGAGTATTGAAGTTGTCCGGATTGCAGGAGTGCGGCACGTACGCATCGAAGCCTTTCGCCGCGCAAGCCGCATAATCCGTCAGTACATGCATGTCGAAAAAGTGCGGTTGCAGTGGTGTAACATTAAAGCTGCGCCAAGTTTCATCCCACCCCACGAGCCGCCCAAGGCCAAGTAGAAAGAAAACAATAATGATGAGGCCAGTCGCGATAACAGCACTCGATCCAATATGGCTAGCGGATCCGATCGACTTTTCTCGCGGGCAGCTTTCTAAACTCACCCTTGCCTCCCGTTGACCCGCTATATTCTTCACGGCAAACCCGTGCGTGCTCCGTCCGATTAAGGTATACCGGACTCGGGAACGAAAATCGCCCCGGCACTTTGCTGTCTGGGGTTATCGTATCGCCAGCATCGCCTCGATAGTTTGATGAGTTCCAGTAGGTCCTTGGTCGTCTTCGACGACGGCCAGTTGAATTCTGCCTGGTCGAGAGCGCTCAGTCCTCGTGAGCGTCAGATTGCGCTCCTGGTTGCCCGCGGCTTATCCAATAAGGAAGTCGCCCACGAGTTAGGCCTTAGCCACGGGACCGTGAAACAGCATCTCCACAATATCTTTTTAAGGCTGGGCGCAAAAAGGCGATACAACCTTTTCGTCCTAGTAAGACCGGCCAAAATGCGCGAACAAGCGGCATCTAGCTAGTTTTGCAGGTCTCAAATTTTGCAGGTCTCAAAGTTTTTAGCATATGTCACGGCGATCGTCACAGGGAACTAAACAGTTTGACGCCATTGCGGACGCAATTTTTGAACGTCTGTCTCGCTGTGCAAGAATTGATAGGAATTAGTATTAGGCACCACCACGCGACATCGTGCCTGCAGAAATACGAGGGCAAGATCAGCAATATCGGGCGGATTGAGTTTAGAAAGTATTGGCGGGACCACGCAGAGCCAGCGCCAACTTATGGGCAGGTCTTCTATACCCTGTCGTGTCCAATCGAAGGGAACATCAGGATAGAACAACTCAATCGCGGCACGGCCGTTCTTGTTTGCTAGGATAGTAATTCGGCCGCCCGAGACGTTTTCCAACACGACGTCGCAGGAATGGAATAGAGGGCGTAAGCTAGTCGTCAAGGCACTAAGCCTCTTTGCTCTACCTGCATTGGTCGGAAAGCCGCAGTACTCTGTTCGTCGTCGCGCTTACCGACATAAATGGGCCAATATTCCCGTGATGCTGGAATGGGAGTGCGGGTTAAATTGGCGGAATTCAACAAAACAAACCGCTTGTCCGAGCCTTATTTTAGGACCAAAATGGATATCAAAAGTTAATATCAAGCTGCCGCGTGGCATTGCAATTGTAGCTGGGTATATTTGTATGGGAGTATCATCATGAGTTTTTCGAAAAAACAAGACTTGGATCGCGTCCAAGGTCCAAATACCATCCTCGCTCTCAGAGAAAGTCTGATCCAGGATTCCCAGCTCGGTCGATTTGAGAGGCGCGTCGAGTCGCGTGACACCGTCCAGCAAGATTGGTCTAATTATAAAGATCAGATATCACCTCTTAACTCTAACATGGCCGCCCTGACTGAGAATGCGCCGCAGCAAGCAAAATTCTTCGCTGAAGGGTTGGCGAGCGACAGTCCCACCATTGCGCCGGTGGACTCTACTGGGTCTTCCTCACCCCAATCCACGTTGCATGACGACCGCACGACGAATGACAGCCTCTACATTGCTCTCAGCAATGATGCCGAGTGCGTTAAGGAAAACAGCCCTACTGGCATCTTGGTCGAGCAATCGCGCTATCTCGCTGATGGCCAGCCGAACGCACAAAGTGAAGGAACCACCGGCGATCTCTCTTTGAAAAAAAAGAGAATCTGGCGTGTTGTTGGCCACAGCCTTCTAGCCATTGCAATCATCGCAGCCGCATTTGGTCTATTATCGTACGAGAATGACTTTAAGAAGGATATCGTTCAAGCTCGAGAGCTTTCGCTGCGGTGGATGTCATCCGCACTCGGTACCAACACGGCCCCCGCTCCCGACGCGAAACCCGTGACAGCCTCCTCGCAAGCAACGGAACAAGATACCAACATTAAACCGCCCGCGAGCCCCATGCCCGCGGCACCGTCACCCGCTGTATTGTCACCCGAGCAGTCACATGAGCTTGACACGATCGTAGACCATGTTCGCGCGATACAGCGCCTTGTCGAGGGCCTTACTACACAGCAAGCTCAAACAGCGCGTGGCCTCGCGACCCTTCAGCACCGCGCAGAGGATCTCGCTGTGCGGCAAGATCAATTGGCACGAGATATCGCAACATTACAGGAAACCGAAACAAGTTTTGGCCGACGAATCGAGTTGCTACAGCCACAGAAGAGTACGCGCTACCGACCGCAGAAACATCCCATTAGGAAGGTAGGAATCAGTCCATTCAATTAACTGGTAACAAAAGCTATTTCGCCCTTGCGTGAAGGTAGCTGGCCTATACGGCTTCAGGCGTGAAAAGCGGGTACGGCCATTTTGTCGGCGACTACCACTGCCGGCGTTCATAAGTCGAGCCTCGCGGCGGCATACGACTCAGTACTTTGCCTTTCTCGGTCGAGCCAAGAACGAGTAGCAAACTCGTGCTCGTCAAAGCTTCCACGCCGGGTAGCGTGCACTGCCTAGCTGCCCCCCGGAATTCTGCGGCGGTCCCAAGTAGAGTAGCAAGCGCTTTCAACAAGCAGTTGCCGCTTCAGACTTACCTAGGCCACCATCGGGCAACCAGGCGATAATACCTACTCCGCCCCCAAGTTGTCTGGGTCAGACGCTAAAAAGTCGATAAAACACAAACCCGAGCCCCAAGCCGATCAGCAGCATTGTCCAACTCGCTGGTAACGGTAGCGAAATATCCGGTGCAGATATCGTCGCCGCATTGGCGCCCGACGCAATCGGGATGTTAAATGTGATGCAAAGTATCAACGCGCTCGATATACGACGCCCCATAAATTTCCTCCCAAGTCAATATTCATTTTGGAAATTCTGCGCCTTTGTCCGCCCCATGACAAGCCGTTTTTGCGGCAGACACCAAATCGAACTAAGCCTATGTGCTAAGCCCATGCGACGCTCCAGGCCTGCGTGAAAATATCGCGTGAATCTAAGCCCACGTTTCGTCCTGATTGCAAATCCATGTTTCTGCAGCAACTTTGCGCGCTATCCTCTTCTGCGGATGCCGGTTTCACAGATCCGCCGAAATCAAAGCGTGGTTCCCCATCGTCACCATTTAGGTTTGCTGGATTTCAGACTGCAAGTCCAATAATCTCAGGCCGCGGGTTCTACGAAGGCTGCAGTAATGACCGATTTCTACCCTGTTTTAGCGCGTGCCGCATCGCGGTTGGACGTCAATAGTAATCAGGAGCGTAATGACCTCTATAATCATGCTCGGAAGGTCCTCGTCGCTCAACTGCGCCTGCGGGACCCGTTGGCGTCGACAACGGAGATTATGAAGGAGCAGGCTGCTCTCGAGACTGCGATCGGGCAACTCGAGGCGGAACTACAGGCTGCCCAACATCGGCCTTTGACAGCTCCGGCATCATACCGGCCAATCGCCGGCCGCACGCCGCTTCCAGGTCGGCCCATGCAGCAGACGGCGATGAATAGCACCGTTACCGATCATCTTCCTTTGAATTCCGAACCGAACATCGCACACAGCCGTCAGACCGAGCCTCTGCACGGTCTGCGCCAAGCATCATGTGAGTCGAGTGTTAGACCACAGGCCGCTAGTCCCAAAGAGAAGCTGTCGCGACCAGGCACCCTTGACGAGATGCTTCCAAAATCGAGGCAGTCGAACGCTACCGCCGAAAACAAACCAACTTGGTCTACCGATCGGTTTGGATCGAGACCTGAGATCAGCCCCGGCCCGACACGCGTGTCCGGAATTAGCCAGACGGCGAGTGAGAAAAATATCCAAGGACGCGTATCTGCAGCGAGAGTCGACGCGCTCAACAGTCACATCAGGCTCCCACGCAATTTACTGACCTCGAAAGGTAGGAAGAGCCGGTCAGCATCGAAAGCAGACACTCGGAATAATTTACAACATAAAAGACCGCTGAGCCTGTTCGTAATTTTCGTCTGTGTTGCATTGATCGCATCCATGATGATCTTCCTTGTTATTATTTTCATTCCCGCTCTCGTAACGCATATGCCCCGTCTAGTTTGGCTCTCGCAACACCTGTTCGACAATCCAATGCCGCTTGTTGTGCTCGGCGGGGTAATTGGTCTGCTTCTTCTGTTGGCTTTACCGATATTTCACAACAGGGGACCTAAATCAGCGATTGGTCTATTGTGGCGATCTCTGACGCGTACAGTGCCTGGCTGATACCTGGGAGCAAGTGTGCGCTTGATAGGCAGCACGGTGTGGCACGCACGCCAATCGGACGTGAAATATCCGTGGCGGTTCCTGCTAACGTGATGACCCGGCAAGTGATCGTCCCGTTAGGTTACGTACTTATTTGCCTTTTCCGAACCCGGGACGCTTTACCATCCAAACCATCCTGCCTAAGGACAAGGCCATCGATGAGCCAAGGCCTCAAGTACCAATCCTTGGAATGGCTCACCTCGTCTTGCAGGATCTTGCTGGAGGTAATCGACGATAGTCTCAGCCATCTGCTTTGTAGTGACGATATCTGGAATACAAGCGCGAATGTTGTCATCGTTGAGTCCCGGCGCTACCCAATTGAGGGCCTCGATCGCGCCAAGACAGACGCCCGCTTCTAAGGCGTTGTCGGAATTCGCGGCAGCGCCTTCGGCAATCACTTTACAGCCCTGTAACAGATCATCGCCGGTTTTCACCGTTTCACGCGCGGAAGTAACGGCTTCGCCGCCAAGGCCGACCACCATGATAATCACAAGCAGCAACGCTTTTTGAGTCTTTATTGTAACCAATCTAATCGATCGCCTGTACTCATCGTGGATATTGGCCCTCATCACCGCTCCTAGCCTGTTGTTCGACCTCATTGCCGAAACAACACGACCAAATCTCTCACCCGCCCCACCTTTCTATTTGGCATGGCTGATCGGCCGCAGCAATCCTTCCCCCTCAGCCAGTCGACCGCGGCAACCGAATCCACTAAACGGCATCTTGAATGGCGGGACGTTAACGACGGCGACCGCAGACTGTTTCAAATCGTCGTCGGCACTCTGTGCATGCGCCGACAACCCCATGCCACTCGGGGGCGATGTCTCCTCAATAGATTCGCGGCGCAAGTATTACCCGGTAAGGTAAATCTCAGTTGCTCGTTGAGGCATCTCGCTGCAACTCATAAGAATTTAGCTTCACCTGGAGGTGGTCATGCACGGCACCCTACCCACACCGTCGAGGCATCACTCTCTCTGGCCTCTCTTCGGTTTGGCATTTGCACTCCTATGCACAGCGACTTGGATGGCATTCTTAGGCTGGGTAGTGCTTCACCTGTTCCACGTTTTATAGCATCGCCCCAGTGGGGGCACTGGTTTCCCTGCGCGGAACCCATGATTGAGGTATAGCGCTAGAAATGCATTGCGAGACCCCGGTCACAATTCTGGGGCCGTTTTTCTGTTGGTTTCAATCGAGCCGCAATTTAAACGCCTTCTCGAAAAAGGGTCACGCCGTTGATTCCCTTCTCAATAGATTACGCAGCAGGTAGTTGAATCTCTCGTCAAGGATCTCGGTATAGTGCGGCACCTCGTGGAGGACCTAGCTGCTAAACAGGACCAATTGGCCCGAGACATTGTGGCGCTGCGGGCTGCCGACGCAAACGTTAGGGAAAAAATCGCATCGCTTCCCCAATCTTCGACTGTCCATGTCCGGCCCCGCAAAAGGATATTGAAGAAGCCACAGCCGAATAAGGCAATAAGCTGGTGACAATGCCGCGTCACCCATTGCGCAGGTGGAGGCATTCGTGGAATCCTTAAACGGGCAAGAATCGGAAGGGTGAAGGGGCAGAGGCTATGCAGAAGTCGCAGCCGGGACATGACCAATTCCACAAGGAACTCGACCGACTTCTTCAGGTGCTCGCGACGCAGCGACGACTGATTGCGAGGGAGGCCAGGACCTTGGCGCCGCTCGCTACCAGCCCCGGTGAGACAACTGAGGCACAATTGGTGTTTGCCGCCCAGCAACGTCTTAAGTTTCGAACCCGTGATCAGGGGTGACCGATCCTATGTCGGTGGCGGCCCAGAGCCTTACCACGGAGAGCGATGGTCGCATTTGAAAGCTGTCGCGATGGGGGCATAGGGCGGCGCCATGCGCCGTTTTTATTTTTGACCGTTCTGGTCGGCTCTCTTTGGGCGGTCAATTCGATCGTTTTCCATGGGCACTATGGATCGGCTACCTCGGAAGCCGTCAGTTCTACGCCCAGTCGTTCAACGACGGCGTGCATAAATTCCTCATGAAGTTTGGTCCGTGAGTGCGGGTGCATGCACCGTGCAAAATCCGTCCCGAGTTTGCTAGGCTGCACCGGGACATGCCGTTTTCCGGTGGCAGGTCCGCGCAGGCCTAGCGGCGTAAGCATCGTTAGAATGCTCCACGCAATGCCGAAAAGATGAGACGCCAGACGAGCGCGACTGTCGACAAGTTCGATGCCTTGCGCAAAATGACGAAAGGCGGGAGTCGGGCAATCACTTCGAGCTGGGTCGAAATTCGGAACGACAGCGTGACAAAGCATATAGAGACTCTTCACGCGTCAGATGCAGTTGGATGCCACGGTCGCTCCTTGCCGAGCAATGGACCAATGACACGCATATTTGTTGTATTGTTATTGATGAGCTTGGGCGGCTGCTTACCCGACCGTAACGCGAGTTTGGCAGCCTGTCGAATGGAAGCCAACCGTTTTTTCCGAACGGACATTGCCGTTGATCCAGATGATATTAAAAGTCAATACATCATCGGATGCATGGCCACTAAGGGATATGACTTCACTGTCCTACCAACGAATTGTGATAGTCGATACCCATTTCCAACCCAACCCGCTTGTTACACGCCCACCAATTGGCTTGATTGGATAGTTGATAAATTCCGTCTCGCAAAGAAATCAAATTAGGCACTCACACGAAACGATGTCGATTGTGACAATCGACCGCGTGTGATGGTCGCCTAAGGTCACTCATTTGTTAATGGGTGGCAGCAACCTTGTCCGAATTGCAGCGCCAAATCTAAAAGGTCATCGTGTAGGATTCTCGTTCGCGCAGCAGCAAAACGCGGGGAGTGGGGGTGGGGCGTAACTATGAGGCAAATATCCAAGGTAGCTGACCAGTGGTCCACAATGCGCATTGCATGGCGCATCATTGTGACATTTTGTTGCTCGGCACCTTTGGTGTGGCTGTTCTCAAATTTTGTTGTCGACGGTATCCGGGCGATGGGTCATTAGTACTGATTGAAATGCACTAAGGTACGGGTGACTCCCATGAGAAAAGGATGGATTGGCGTCGATCTCGACGGAACCCTTGCATTTTACGACCACTGGCGTGGCCCGCACCATATCGGACCACCGATCCCTGCAATGTTAGAAAGGGTCAAACGATGGGTTTCAGAGGGCCTTGATGTCCGGATTTTCACGGCCCGTGTCGAGGGCCGTACCGCGGCACTCAGCATGAGTCATTCAGGCGGTGATCCATCCACCAATGTCGATGAAATTGAAGCGCATATTCGAAAATGGTGTCGCAAGCATGTGGGTTGCGAACTGGCGGTGACTTGTACGAAGGATTTTGGAATGATTGAGCTTTGGGATGATCGTTGCATTCAAGTCATCCCAAATACTGGTAGAACAATTGCTGACGAACTCAATTCACAGAAGCTTGCATTGACCGGGAAAGCCGCGCTTCAGCCGTAACATCGTAGTCAAGTGTCGATTGATCGTTTTTAAACGACGTGTGTATCGTATCGCTGCTGCCATCACCGTAAAGAGTTTGTGAAGGACAGGATATTTTATTTTTCGGCGCTTGCATACCACATCTCGTTTTGGTGAAATGGATCGATCGCGCAGACGACAAGATCTTTTCTGTGAGGGATCGATTAAGGCAATAGGGTAATCGCTGGTGGCCACTTGAGATTTGTTCAAACTGGCTATTCGATGCGGTTCTGTTGGAAGGGAATGGCGCAGACTTCGGGCTGTAGCGATTGAACGTGTTGAGGTCTGCAACTTGAACAAAATCGGACGAGCTATTTGTTGGTTCATTCAAGCCTGTGGTGCCATTATAGGGGCTGCAGGAGTGGTCTTATTGTATGTATCATCGCTGACGCGCCTTAAATCTGGGAAGTGGCCCTCTGATACCATTCTATCGGCCTGGAAGACCTTACATTCGCAGTGGCCTCATGATCGATGGATTGTCAGAGTGCAGGAAGGAGTTAATTCCCTTCCGGCGGTTTTACTGAATCTTCCATTGTGGGTTCCTCTCCTGTTTGTCGGCGGCTGTATTTTTACGATTGGATTTATCGCGCTGTCGCTCATTGAGGAATCGATCTACAAGCCAACGACTGCAAAGTAATGCATTCTAGTCCCCGTTAGAGAGTGGACACCATCCGACATGACGCCACCCCTGGCGGCGTCCGTTTTACCTCTCCTTACCCCGCTTTTTGTTTCGAGCCACGTCTCGTGGATGTGGCTACCAATCTACCAATGCCATAATATCAGATTGTTACGCTTTTTCAATGACTTGCGACAATCGCGTAAATTGTGTTGGCGATCACAGCGGTGCGCGAGCCTTACGAGCACACATTATAGATTGAGGGGTCGGGGTCGTTGAACTACGCGTGAGGGTGTCATGTCGGATCAAATAGTCACATCGCAATCCAAACTAACTGCACGCGAACGGGAAATAGCGCAGCTTGCTACGCGCGGCCTCGCAAACAAGGCAATTGCACGCGAACTCTGCTTGTGCGAGGGCACGGTAAAATTGCACTTCCATCACATCTTTCAGAAGATTGGTGTTCGCAATCGAACCGCGCTCATGGTTGCTTTGTCGCGTGACACGGTGGATGGTTTTGACGAGCCACCGCGCCGGCATTCGGAGCCATAGTGAGCAGGTATGAAATTTGCCATCTTGGATGCGGGTGCAAAATACAGAGTTGCCGGGCGAACCAAGCAGTCCAATGCAATGTTGTTTTCATTCCACGCGGCAAAGTCGTGCGCGCAGTGCGGATCCGCTGGGTCGAATCCACAAGTTCACGCAACACGTCAGGCTTGCGAATAATGGTTCGGCGATCTTTAAATTCCAGAATGCCCGGGCGCTGCCAGCCGGGCAGACAGCGATTGTCCTCCTCGCGCCTTTCGCCGGCTATCTCAGCCAATTCGGTTTGAGAGGGCGAAAGTTTTATCGACCCGCGGCCTTGCGGTTGATAACACAACAGCGTCTTGGCGAGCCGTACCGGCAAATTAAAAGATCCAGTATCGGCCATGCGCTGGCGCACTTAAGCTATTTGTAAAGTTGTGTCGTGTATTCTTGCTCGCGAAGATCGAATTAATCACGGATGAATTGTTCTTTAGTCGCAACGGACTCCTAGAGAGAAAGTGGCGGTACGTCTCCGGACGGATCAAATGGACATTGGTCAATCGCTCATTACAGAGTTAGAGGACGCAATCCGAAGCGGCTCCAAGGACAAGCGCATCGACTCGCTGCGGCGTATTACCGACCTTTTTGTTGCGGACGCGGATCGTCTCAATGATCAGCAGATCGACGTGTTCGATGACGTCTTGAGCCACCTGATCAGCCGTATCGAAGGAAAAGCACTCGCCGAACTCAGCCGGCGCCTTGGACCGATCAATAATGCGCCGGCCGATGTCGTGCGCCGGCTTGCTCGGGACGACAACATTTTGGTGGCGGAACCGGTACTGACGCAATCGGTCCGTCTCCGCGACGAAGATCTCGTTGAAATTGCCAGCACCAAGACCCAGGCGCATCTGCTGGCGATTTCGGCGCGTTCCCAAATTGGCACAGCGGTCACGGATGCTCTGCTGCAACGCGGTGACGGCAACGTCTTTCATAGACTTGCCGAAAATTCTGGCGCCAAGTTCTCCGAAGGTGGTTTCGCGACTCTGGTGAAACGCTCGGAAGGCGACGGCAAACTCGCCGAAAAGGTCGGCCTTCGGCTCGACATCCCGTTACGTTTGTTTCGGGAATTGCTGCTGCGCGCTACTGAGGCGGTCCGCTCCCGTTTGCTCGCATTGGCGGGGCCTGAAAGTCGCGAACAAATCCAGCGTATCCTCGCAGCGATTTCCGAAGATACCCGCCACGAAGCTGGCTTCCAGAATGACCACGACTACGCAGAAGCGCAGGCGCGGGTTCTTGCGATGCGAGCTAGGGGCGAGCTCAACGAAGCAAGCATCTTCGAGTTTGCGAAGACCGACCGCTACGCGGAAATGGTAGCGGCGCTTTCGCTGCTTTGCGAGGCGCCTCTGAAGTTAGTCGAGAATCTTCTGCAGAGCGACCACTGCGAGGCGCTTTTGATACCGTGCAAAGCCGCCAAATTGGGGTGGCCTACCGTTCGCCTGATTCTGACTGGCCGATCCATTGGTCATACCAAGTCAGACCACGACCTCGATCGCGCGCAGTCCGACTACGCGAAGCTGTCGCTAAACACCGCCGCACGGGTTCTCCGATTCTGGCAGGTCCGTCAGACTGCCGGACATGATGTCGCCGTCCCGGCCACGCCCTCACCAGGCGTGTCGCAAGGTCCAAGACCGTTAATTTCGGCCCACAAATAGGTATCGCAACGGATGAAGGTGCCGGTAATTGCGCCAGCGACGCCGATGCGACCGGATCAGGCAATCGCTTTAGCGCGATCGCTAAGGCGTTCAGAACCGGTCGGTGAATCTGTCGACAAATTATCCCGCCGAGGAGCCAGTTGAAATCCGTGCCGCAAGGAGGCGACCGATGGAATACCGCGACGAGATCTATATCGTAGTCTCCACCAAGGACGATACGACTCTCCATTGGGTTGCCGCGACCTCCAGCGAGGATGCCGTCACCGCCGTCGAGCTGTTGCTCGGACCCGGATGGACGGTCGCCCTTACGGAGCGGCACATCACACCGGAACAAGTCGCCGCATTAAAACTTCGCGATAATGAAATTCGCGAGCTCAAATTGCTCCATGACTGACTGGGGAGCGAAATCTTGGGGGAACCGAAAATGTCCATACATCACTACAGTAATATTTTGATAGTCGATGATAGCGGCGTCGTAAGAGGTGTTATCCGAAAACTCTTGACACAGTTGGGATACAAACACATCGACGAAGCATCAGACGGCGCAGCTGCGCTGACGAAAATATTACAGCAACATGTCGACTTGGTGATTTCAGATTGGAACATGGAGCCGATGGGTGGCCAGGAGTTACTGGAGCAGGTGCGCGCCAACGAGAAATACGAGCATTTGCCGTTCATCATGATGACTGCCGAGTCTACGATAGACAAAATTGTGCAAGCTAAGCACGCCCGAGTCAGTTGTTTTATCAACAAGCCATTTCGTGCCGAAGCACTCCAAGCCAAGATTATGGAAATCAGCAAGGAATTTTGATCCGCCGCTATCGCGTTGTGGCCAAAGATACCGGCCGTCGGCGGTTCCCGGATAAAATGTAACGTCTACTGTGGATCAACGCGCGAAGTCGCGACGCAACCCACGATGTCTGCTGTCGCCCTCACGAGGCCAGGGAGCAGCCCAATCGCCAGGACCGCAGAGGATTACGATGTTCGATTTGGCATTTGGTCTCCTCGTTGGCGCCTGTGTCGGCTACGGCCTCCGCTCCTTTGTTTCGTATCAGCGACGGGTTGCGACCAAGCGTCGACTCGGCGTGGGTTGAAACCGCGTGACCGTGCCTTGCCATATATAATCGCCAGGTGCAGGGACGGCGGAGGCCGGTCGGACTGGGAGTAACCGCGGATGCATCTCGAAAGACGAGTGCTGGTGACAGGGGGCGCCGGATTTCTCGGCTCCCACCTTTGCGAGCGACTGCTCAAGGGCGGCGCGAGCGTCATCTGCGTCGACAACTATTTCACCGGCACGCGGCGCAATATCGACGTCATGCTCGATCACCATCGCTTCGAGCTTATACGCCACGACGTGACATTCCCGCTCTACGTCGAGGTCGATCAAATCTACAATTTGGCCTGTCCCGCCTCGCCGGTCCATTATCAGCACGATCCGGTGCAAACGACCAAGACCAGCGTCCACGGCGCCATCAATATGCTGGGGCTGGCCAAACGGCTCCGCGCCAAGATCCTGCAGGCCTCGACGTTGGAAGTTTACGGCGATCCCAGCGTTCATCCGCAGCCCGAGGAGTATTGGGGCCACGTCAACCCGGTCGGCCCGCGCTCCTGCTACGACGAGGGCAAACGGTGTGCCGAGACGCTGTTCTTCGATTACTGGCGGCAGCACAAATTGCGCATCAAAGTCGCGCGCATCTTCAACACCTATGGCCCGCGCATGCACCCGAATGACGGGCGCGTAGTGTCGAATTTCATCGTGCAAGCGCTGCTCGGGCGCGATATCACGGTGTTTGGTGACGGGCAGCAAACCCGCTCTTTTTGCTACGTCGACGACCTGATCGACGGCCTCATCCATCTCATGAGCGCTGCTGATGACGTAATCGGGCCGATCAATATCGGCAACCCCAAAGAATTCACGATCCTCGAACTAGCGTCGCTCGTCATCGAGATGACGGGATCGCGGTCGCGGATCGTGCACCGCCCGCGGCCGCAGGACGATCCGCGGCAGCGTCGGCCGGACATTTCGAAGGCTCATGACCTGCTGCAATGGGCCCCGCAGACCGCGCTGAAGGAGGGCCTCGTGCTGACAATCGCCTATTTCGAGGAGCCGCTGCGCGACGACGCCATTCGTCCATTCATTATTCACGAACAAGGCGCACAGGCGTGACTCGCCGATCCCGTCCAACCGCGATCAAAGCTCAAGGCAGATGCCGCGACTGATCTTCGTCAATCGGTATTTCTTCCCCGACCATTCGGCCACGAGCCAAATCCTTTCCGACCTTGCATTTCATCTGGCTGGCGGCCGTCGGGAGGTACACGTCGTCGCCTCACGGCAAAACTACGACAGTCACGAAGCGGCATTGCCCAGCGAGGCAATCGTCAATGACATGCACGTCCATCGCGTGGCCTCGACCCATATGCCGCATAAGCAGGCTTCCCTTGAAGTCCCAGCGGATGTGCGCCGCGGCGATGCCGTTGCTTTTTGGATAAGATGTGCTGGAAACGGCAGATCGTGGCGGGCATACTCTAGCTATGCGAAGGAGCGTGCGTAGTGCGCATCCTTAAAGCCGAAGACGTTGTTGCCATGCTCCGCTCGGAGGTCAAGCAAGCGGGCGGCCCGGGAGCATGGTCCAAGAAAACCGGTATTCATCGAACTACGATCAGTAAGGTTTTGATGGGCGCACAGCCGCCAACCAAGAGTATCATCAGCACACTGAAGCTTCGCACGGTATTCGTGGCAGAGGCGAAGACCGATTCGGACTAGCCACTGCGATCGCATCGCAAGTCTTAGGAATCGGAATAAAACGATCATGCAAGCTTGCGCTCGGCGCTTCCTTCAGCTGCCCCGCGCCCGCACTGTTCGGCAGTGCAGGCTCGTGATCCGAGATCGGGACGGCGGTTAGCGCGACCTCGCACCGTTATCGGCATTATTTCGCCGCCGAATCGGTGCCGAAAGGCCTTGGCAACTTCCAAACCCTCAAAGCACCAGCGCCAGAACTCCCGTTCGCCCTCGTAATAACGCCGTCCGCGACGCTGCGGGTGCCTGCTGTAGTGGTGCCAGGCATTGATGGCATTGAGAGTCCAGTCGAAGCCGCCATCGGGGACGACAACTTGGACGACAAAGGGAAACTCGCGCTCGTTGGCGTGGGCTGCCACTTTTTTCATTCGCAGTAAATTAGCCATGACTGAGCTGCTCCAAAGATTGCACAGGTGAGAATCCGCCGACAACGTCGAGTAACTAGAGGAACGGCTGGAGCGGTGCGGTAATCTCGCCGACATTAGGAACCAGGAGGTTCAGTGCGGCCATCACCAAAAGCCCGAGAACGCAGAATATGATGAGCGCGAGAAGCTCGGGACTTGTGAGCGTCGCGACGAATCGATCCCATGAGCTCACATTGCGAGGAAGTCGGGGATCCATGGGATCGGCCAGGATCAGTCGTTCGCTTCGCAGAAAAGAAGGATACATGGAGGCCTCCATTTTTGGCGCCGTCCGCCAGACTGAACAGGCTGTGATCAGGCGGCTGGCTGTTTTGCTACAGCGCCAAATGTGACCGTCCGAAGCGACGATGTCTGTGCCGCGGGTCACAGCAAAAATACCCGCCGCCGCAAGCATTTGTGCGCTAGCCGGGGAGCCAGGCTCCGGCGCAAGTATCGATTCAGTTCTGCAACGGAAGAGGACTTTGCGTCGAGGCAGCGGGGATCGGTTACATCGAATCCACAAGTTCGCGTAGCACTTCGGGCTTGAGAATGATCGTCCAGCGATCTTTCAACTCCAGAATGCCCTGGCGTTGCCAATCGCGAAGACAGCGGTTGACCTTTTCGCGCGTCCCGCCGGCCATCTCAGCCAATTCGGTTTGGGAGAGCGAAAGTTTGATCGGCCCACGGCCTTGCGGCTGGTAAGACAGCAGCGTCTTGGCGAGCCGGACCGGCAAATTAAAAACCGCAATATCGGCCATACGTTCGTCGGAGCGCCGGATCCGCGCGCAGAGGATTTCCATTAATTTCATGGAGGCGGCGGGATTGCGATTGAGAAATGGCATTACATCCCGCCGCTCAAGGACCATGACCTCACAATTCGTGAGCGCCGTGGCGTCGGCGGATCGTGGCTTACCATCGAGCAGGGCTATTTCGCCAAACAGGTCGCCGGGCCGTAGATCGGCAAGGATGATTTCCTTTCCCCGCGCCGTGGGACGCGAGATACGCACCGTACCGAGGACCACCGCCATCATGCTGTCGCCATGGTCGTCAAGCCGACATATCGGCTCGCCGGCGCTAAAGCTACGAAGCCGTGCATATGCCGCGATTTCGCGGCGTGCCGTTTCGTCGAGTGACCCGAACAGCGCGCACTTTTCCAGCAATCTGCGGCCGCGTTCATTTGCCGGGATGTTCACCATGCCATTTCGCCACCGCTGCCATGCGCAACTCGTCACCGGTGAATCGATCTAATACGCCAATTTTCGCTACGGTTGCAAAGCTGACATCGAGAGATGCCGATGGATGCCGGTTTTCGGCGTTCGAGCAGAGTTTACGAGTTGAATACGCCATGTCCATATTTGACCTAAAGCCGAGATCGCGGCTCATAGACACAACCCGTCGCCGGCGCATAAACTCACCACTGTAAGAACGCTAGCTCGAGGCACTTTTCATGGCCGAGGCGCGGGTACAACGACGGCTGGCTGCCATCCTCGCAGCCGATGTTGCCGGCTACAGCCGCCTCATGGGTAATGACGAGGAAGGGACTCTCGCGGCACTCAAAGCGTGCCACCGCGAGGTGATCGACCCTAAAGTGGCCGAACATCGCGGCCGCGTCGTCAACACCCCTGGCGATGCCATGCTCATCGAATTTGCAAGCGCGGTCGACGCCGCCCAGTGCGCCGTCGCAATACAAAAAGAGATGGCCGCGCGTAACTCGATTATTCCCGAAGAGCGCAGGGTCGAATTTCGCATCGGCATCAATGTCGGCGATGTCATCGTTGACGGGACTGACATTTACGGCGACGGCGTCAACATTGCCGCGCGTATGGAGACGCTGGCGAGGCCAGGCGCGATCTGCCTGTCGGACGAGGCTTATAAGCAGGTCAAAGGCAAGCTCGCGATCGACGTCAGCGACATGGGCGTGCAGCAACTCAAAAACATTGCGCAGCCGGTGCGGGTCTATAGCGTTGGGCTCGGCGAAGCTTCGGCGATCGCACTGCCCGACAAGCCGTCAATCGCCGTTCTTCCCTTTCAAAATTTGAGCGGCGATCCAGAGCAGGAATACTTTGCCGATGGCTTCTCGGAAGATGTGATCACCGAGCTTTCGCGTTTTTCGGTCTTGTTAGTTGTTGCTCGTAATTCAAGCTTCAAGTACAAAGGACAATCGGTAGATGTGCGCCAGGTGAGCCGTGAACTCGGGGTGCGCTACGTCCTTGAGGGTAGCATTCGCCGCGGCAAGGATCGGGCCCGCATCAGCGCGCAGCTTATCGATAGCGGAACTGGGACGCACCGTTGGGCCGAGCGCTATGATTGCGACCTGAAGGACGTCTTCACGGTTCAGGACGAGGTCGCTCGCACGATTGCCTCGGTTCTTGCGGCGCATGTGAACAAGGCGGAGGTCGAACGCACTTTGCTCAAACCACCCGCAACTTGGCAAGCTCACGATCATTACATGCGCGCGGCTGCCGCGTGGGCTTCGTTCCAATCCTCGTGGAAATTGGAGAGTTTATTGGAGGCGCGACGGCATCTTGCCGAATCGCTAAAGATCGATCCGAACTATGCCCGTGCTCATTCGTTGCTCGCCAGCACGCATCGGGTGGCTTGGCTCAATCCTCTAAACGAGGAATATTTAAGCCCATCTGCGCTTGACCGAGCCATTACTTTGGCGCGCAGGGCGATAGAGCTCGATCCAAATCTGCCCGAAGGTTATGCCGAATTGGCATATAACATCATTCGCAAACGCGACTTCGACGCCGGTGCTGCGGCCGTCGAACGGGCAATGGCGTTAAATCCTAATCTTGCCGATTACCGTATTGCGCAGGTGCTTTTCTCAATTGGAGACGCCGCCAAAGCCATCGAGCTTGCGAAGATGCAAATGCGGCTCGATCCATTCCATCCGCATTTTGCACCCCTGATAGCGGGCGAAGCTTACTATGTGCTCAAGCAGTATCGCGAAGCGCAGCACTGGCTGCTCGAAGCTACGGGCCGCGCCCCCAACCATCAGTACGGCCATGCCTTCTTGGCCGCGACCTATGCCCAACTGGGGCAATTGGGGGACGCTCATGCCGAGGCAGTTGAGGTTCTGCGGGTCAATCCAAAATACACCATCGGAAAACAGCGACAGGTTTCCGTTATGAAACGCGCAGAGGACGTTGAGCATCTTGTCGATGGCCTGCGCAAGGCGGGCTTACCCGAATAATCAGGTTGTCTAGACACTGACCTAACGATCGCCGCGTTTTGTCACCGCGTTGCGTGCTAGGTAAGATCGGATTGCCGACATTTTTCGTATTGCGGCAGCGACGGAGTAGGACGCCGGATTTGCGCGACGCCGGCATAGATGCCGGAGCAAAGTCCAGCAAACGTCCTGTCGATCTCTGGCAGTCCTCTAGCGGCGGCGGCCTCGCGCAGGTCGGGCTTTGGACCTTTTCGCCACGTGCCTAAGCGCTGCGTTGACGTCGCTGAGCTGCGATTGGACGACTTTCTTGCGCTGCTGCAGCTTCCGCTTCAGGTTGGTTTTTTGCGGTCCGGTTAGTCTCTCAAACCGGACGTGACGTACCGCCCATAAGCACATTGCTTCCCCCCACGCTTCGTGGACCAATGCAATTGGCCTACCGCCTGGAACGTCCAGATAAGCTGTAGTGTCAAACAATTAGCAACAATAATCAAGCCGTTATCAAAGCGGCGAGACTGTCTTTTAGCGGCTTCTCGGGCAGCTGCATACAGCGGCACGTCATGCATCGCGCAGCGCATGAGGGCCTTATGAGCTGCACATCGACGCCGATTGCTATTTCAACCTATCGGCGAATTGGCCAAGCGGCTTTCGGGGATTCGCCGCCACTGCGCCCAATATTGCGTTATAATCCTCAACCCAGCGTTGACCGGCGACCAATGCATTCTTATAGCTGCATGAGCCGACAATCCCGGACGGTGTCTCATTGAGAGTCATGGTGAGCTGGGTGCGGTCGATCGGCATGACCGATTGCCCTTCCCGATAACCGAATGGCCGGACCACCACACCGGGCAGCTTGGCCAGTCGGCGAAAGGCAATTTGCAGGACGAAATAGACTTGAATGAGCGATTCCGGATCGAGACCGTGTTCATCCGCTAGTCGGTCGGCGAGGATATCGAAGGGCAGTTCCTGGTTGGCGTAGGCCTGCAAGACGGCGTCGCGCACGCGATCGAGCGTTTCGTGAAAAGTCAAATCGGCATCAATCCTGGTGCGGATAATTGCAGTGTTTGCGAACGGGCCGATCACGCTCTCCGTCTTGAGCTGGGCCCGGTTGGCCATCGCGATCGCAACGCAAATGTCATTACGTCCGCTTCGCAGCAGCAGCAGCGCCTTGAAGCCGGCCAACAAAGTGACGAATAAGGTTGCGCCGCGGCCATGGCTCAAGTCGCTGAGCTGCGCGAGCAGACTATCCGGTATGTGGAGTCGTTCCCTGGTCATGCGCGCGCCGAGCTCGTCGTCGGCGTCACTATCGGTGTTGACAAATAAAGGCGAGGCTTTTCGCAGGCGCTTATGCCAGTAGGCGAACTGTCGGTCTGCTGCAGCACTGGTGGACCACTGGCGCTGCCACCGCACGAAGTCGGAAAACCGAAGCGCAGGTTCAGGCAACTGCGCCTGCCTTCCGGCTGCGATGGCAGCGTAGAATCGAGCGACGTCTTCCATGAACACTCCCATCGACCAGCCGTCGATGACGATATCGTGCACGACCAGAAGCAAAACATGATCGTCGGCGCCGAGCCGCAGGAGGCGTGCGCGGAACAGTGGCGCACGGCTCATATCGAACGGCTTCAACGATTCTCGCTCGGCCGCCAGCGTCGCCTTTCTGCGCAGCAGCGCCTTAGCTCGAGGGTTTCCGGCGGACACGCCTGCGGCAAGATCTTCCACGATGAACGAGGTCTTGATCTCGGTCGGTGGGGTGATGAAAGCGACGGGCTGCTCGTCCCGCCAGGCAAAACCCATGCGCAGCGAGTCGTGTCGGCGCACGACCGCAGCCAAGCTACGCCTGAGCGCGGTGACGTTCAGCGACCCCTTCAGCCGATAGGCGAAGGGCAGGTTGAACTGGGGCAGTCCAGGAACTTCCCGCTCGATTCGCAGCATCCGCTCCTGCACAATGGTGACCGGTTGCGGGCTGTCTTTCTCGATGCGCGCATTGGCTTTTGTCAGATCGCGCAAGCTCGACCCTGCAGGGCCAGAAGCCCTTCGCGACCTCTGAAGGCGCGCTGCGAGAGCCGCAACGGTTGGCGCGTCGAGAATATCCTTGAACGACAAATCAATGCCAAATTGCTCGCGCAGACGCGAAAGCATCCGCGTCACCGTTATGGAATCCACCCCCAACGCGAAAATATCCTGGTCAATACCGATCTGCTCGACATCGAGAAGGTCTGCCCAGATTTCCGCAGTTTGCCGCTCAAGTTCAGATCGTGGCGCGGCCATCTTACGGCCGCGTTGCACAAGCGCGGTGGGTTGCGTCAGGGAAAGTGCGGCTGCGAGCTCTCCGCGCTTGAGTTTTCCGCCGGCGCCTTTTGGGATATCCGGCACAATGCAAATCAGGCCAGGGACCTTGAAGCTGGCGAGCCGTTTGCGGACATAGTCCCGGAGCTTCGGCGCGCTTACCGTGGCGGTCGGCCGCAGTACTACGGCGGCAGCGACGTCCGCGCCAAGCCGTGCATGGGGAACCGAGAAAGCGGCGGCTTCGACCACATCCGGGTGGCTCAGTAATGCCTCTTCCACCTCGCCCGGCGCGATCTTCTGCCCTCCGCGGTTAATGACCTCTTTGATGCGGCCGACGATGAAGAGATATCCCTCTTCGTCCAGGTAACCGAGGTCGCCGGTGCGAAACCAGCCGTCCCGAAAAGCTTCCCGAGTGGCGGCCAGATCATTGTCGTATCCCCTCGTGATGGTGGGACCGCGCAGCGCGATCTCGCCGCGCTCGCCGGGCGCAAGCCGCAGTCCCTCGGCGTCCAGGATCGCGATTTCCGCCCCCGCAGAGCGGCCGACGGAACCAAGCTTCCGCCGGTCCAAAGGATTCGCCGCAATCTGGGTCGCCGCTTCGGTCATGCCGAAGGTGTCAATCACGGGGACAGCGAACAGTGTTTCCAGTCTCCCCAGCACTTTCGCCGGCAGTGTCGAAGACGCCGAACGGATCAGCCGTAACGACGATTGTCGCGCGCGGTCCTGGTTTCTCTCGGCTACCGATAAGACGGCTTGGTGTATTGTCGGAACCGCCGTGTACCAGGTCGGTCGAAACTCCGTGAGCCAGTCAAAGAATGCGGCTGGGTCGAAGCCCGGGGTACAGATCACACTCGAACTCGCGGCAAGTGCGGCGATCACCCCGGAGATCAAGCCATGGCCGTGGAACAGCGGCAGCACGCTCAGCAATCGATCTTGAGGCTCAAGCGCAATCGCCGCACCTACGTTGTGGGCCGATAGACAAACGCTGGTATGGGTGAGCGGGATCGTCTTCGGCCGCGACGTGGTCCCCGAGGTCAACAGGATAAACGCGTCATCGGCGCCGGACGCAAAATCATCTTCGCTTGTGGGCCGGATCACCGGTCCCGTCGTGCTGAGCAATCCGGGCGCGGTGCGAATCGACAGATCAAAGACCGATATGCCAAGCTCACATGCGACCGCGCGGCTGGCCGAATTGATGTCAGGGCGCGTTACGAGTGCCGCTATCCGCAATTCAACGAAATAACGCCGCCACTCGTCCGCGGTGAAGCTTGGATTAAGGGGCGCGCAAACCGCGCCGGCCGCAACCGATATGAGCGTCGCCGCGGCCTCTGGTCCATCGGGCAATGCCACGGCCACCCGATCGCTTCGACCAACGCCGGCGCTGCGCAGGATGCCAACTGTATTTTTTGCACCTGCCCAAAGTTTTCCATATGTCACCGGCGGGCGTCCCGGCGCCAAAATGGCATCGCGGTCTGGCGCGGTTCGGCTATGATGAACAAAAAGATCTTCGAGACACGAAAAGACGCGGCGTCCGGCGATTTTATTCGCCTGTTCGCGTCGCGACTGCTCAGGAATGCTCGACAAGGCAGCCCCTATTCCAGCGCATTACCGATGCGTCTCATCTCGCGCCGCGATCCAACCCAATGCAAGTTCGATGGTACCCGCTCCTTCACACGACCCGAAGGCGCACGGCGGACAAACGCCAACGCCACCAAATGGGTTGAAATGCAAAATCGCAATTCTACCGTTCGGCCATTTCGAACCACCGCCTTGCGTTTGAGGAAATCGACCTCGACGTCGCGATGATTAAGAAACATCCGATCGAGCCCGGCAACGGCCTTGTACACGGCTTCTTTGGCGACGAAGAGCAGGCGTCCGCCATAAGCATAGGTGTCCAATGCTGATAGCTCCAAGGGCGTTGCAATAATCTTTAGCAATTCAATTGGCACCCCTTCGGCGGGCTCGACATCAATGCCGATGCTTGCAAACTCGCGGTGCGGCGCCAGCGCCGCGACTGCGACATGCGCATCGTGGGCCAATGAGCCGACGATTTGCGACGGCCAAATCGGGGCTCCGGAGGATGATTTGGGCACAGCGCATATTTCACACCCGGTGCGGGCAAGAAGCTCGCGGGCCACGATGCGGACTGCTCCGCGCGAGCGACGAATTTTTGTGCTGGACGAGGCGACAGCCTCCTCAGGAAAGAGCGCGTATTCATCACCCGGCGAAATGAGACGATGCCCGATCATAACTCCCGGCAAACCAAGACGTTGGATTGCCGTATGCAGGACTCTATCGGTAGGTGCGGGCATCTGCGGGTCAAGATAGCGAGAAAATGGGTCGTCATTCCCCGCCTGATCTGCGGCAGGCATTCACTAGCAATCACCATAGCACGATGGTCTTATGAACGGAAACGAGTGCCCCAACTTACACTGCAACGGAGCCGCTGAATTGCAGGTGTTGCCGAGAAAGATCGAAGGAGTTGCTGCGGCGCAGACCAGTGCTCTCACACGGCGGTGATGATAGGCTCCGGTCTTCGGCCTAAGGCGCAGTTCGTGACATCGGTCGCCGAAGGAGGCAACAAATGTTTGAAGAATTCCATCGAACTTTGCGGACGAAGGTCAGACTTGATGAAGAGCGCGTTCCCCGGGATCTGATTCACGAAGACCATTTCCACAGCAGCGCCGGCAGCGCACGCCTCGCTGCACAAGAATATCTCACCAGCGTCCACGACCTCATAGGTACGGAAGCTGAGGAGTTGAGCAATCTCGGCCGTCACCCGGAGAGTGACCTGATCGACGCCGGGGTCGAATACAGGTTTCACGCCGAGAAGCCGCAGTTCGACACGACCACCGTGGCCTATTACCAAACGGTTTTCGGGCTGCCGATCTGGGAGGCTGGCCTGGCCGTGCACATGAAGCATGAGCCATTTCGAATCGTCGGCGCGCAATCAACCCGACATGCCAAGATCAAAATTACCAAGCCCTCGGCAAAGTCCGTCGCTCGGCTAAAGAAGCTCGACCCACCAACATTGGCGAAGCTCCTCGGCATCGCCGGAAGCAAGACAGTCTTTGATGCTGAGTCCATACGCGTGCTGCACCGGCGGCTCATGATTTATCGTCATGAAAACTCCAAACGCATGGTCCAGCCGCAACGTCGGACCGGAAAAGCGCGCACGGCGCAGGCGCTCGATCATCCCACGCTGCCGCTGCCGCCGGTGGAACGCGGCATTGCGGAGGGCCGGCATTACGTCGTTGCCGCTCTGGACTTCCGCACCGTTTCGCGACCGTTCGGCATTCTCCACTGGGTCGCACTGGTGGAGGCCGAAACGCTCTCAGTCCTCTATCTGCGCGCTTTGGTCGACCACGTTTGCGGCCTGGTGTTTCAAACAGATCCGATGACCCTTGCCGGCGGGCCTTCGGCGACCGCCAACACTCGCACTCTCAATCGGCTTCGCAGCTCGGTCACTCTGCAGGGGTTGAAGGCTGCCGATGCTGGGACGTGCTCGTTGTGCGGCGAAATCATCGAGATTCGCGATTTCGAGCCTCCACCCGCCATACCGCCTACGCGGCCGACGGGCTCGGCGTTCGACTATCCGGCGCGAACCAATCAATTCGCTGCCGTCAATGCCTATTACCATTGCGATCGGTTCTTCCGCCTCGTCGAAGAGCTTGGCTTCCCCCGAGCCAGCTATTTCAAAGCCACGACGTTTCCCATACCGATCGATCATCGCGGGCGAATCGATACGCTCAACGGCATCGAGATCAATGCACGCTGCCAAGGCAATACGACGGCGGACGGCGGACTCTTGAACGTTCGTTTTGCACTTGCCGATCTGCGCGACACCACTGATCCCCTCGGCATCGCCAGCGACTGGCGAGTCGTGCTCCACGAGCTCGGCGGCCACGGATTACTCTGGAACCACATCAATTACGGGATGTTTAGTTTCGCTCACAGCGCTGGCGACAGCTTCGCGGCGATCCTCAATGATCCAGATAGCTACGTGAGGAATCGCGCCCGGTTCGTCACCTTCCCGTGGATACCGTTCCTTAAGCGTCGCCATGATCGCAAGGTTGCGCAGGGATGGGGCTGGGGTGGCAAGAATGATTTCGGCGTCAACCCGAATAGAACGCTGGATCCCAAAGGCTACCAATCGGAACAGATTCTCAGCACGACCCATTTTCGCATCTACCGCGCGATCGGTGGCGATGGCGTGCAGCCCAACATGCGCCGCTTCGCCGCCCGTTTCGTCGCCTATCTCATGCTGCGGGCCATTGGCAGCTTCACCCCCGCGCACCCTCCGGAGCACGCCGCGGCCTATGCCGCGGCGCTGATGATTGCCGACGCGTTTGAGTGGACGAGCGAAGGACACGCGGGTGGCGCCTATGCCAAAGTCATTCGCTGGGCGTTTGAGAAGCAGGGACTCTACCAACTACGCCCGTCCCGGAGCCTGGTGAGAAGGGAAGGTGCGCCGCCGCTCATCGATGTTTACATTGAGGATGGCCGGCGCGGAGAATATCGGTATCAGCCTCGATATTGGAAATGTCGGGCGATCTGGAACCGCCGCGCCGCTGACGGCGGCAGAACCCATCAGGAGCCGATTGCCGGTACAACTAATTTCGCCTACGTCAAGATCAAGAACCGCGGCCAAACAACGGCGACGGGGGTTACTGTAAAGAGTTTCCGCCACAGGCCATCGGCCGGCCAAGTTTATCCCGGAGACTGGCAGCCTATGACTACAGCAGAGCTTCCCGCCCCCGATGTTCCGCCCAATTCGGCTTCCGAAATCACGGTCGGTCCGTTCGCATGGGAGCCCTCGGAAGCCGGCCGCGACTGCATGATTATGGTGGTGACAGCACCGGGAGACGCCAGCAACATCGACCATTTCGCGCAAAGAAAAGCGATTCCGGAGTGGCGCTTAGTGCCGCATGACAACAATATCGGCATGCGGAACGTGTTTGCGGTCGAAGGGGGTGGAGTGCAAGGCCTGCGCGCTGCTTTTGATGGACTGCGTTTCGTCGTCAAGAATCCGCATGACAGGCCTGCGCGAATGGTCGTCAAACCCGTGCTTCCGCCTCTGCTTATCGAGCACAACTGGCAATTCCGAATCACCAGTCCGGGCGGGCGAGCCTTCTCGCTCGAAGCCCACACCAGCCGCGACGTCGCTATGAGGCTAAAGGCCGGCAAGAAATTTACCGCGAAACAGGTCAGGAGGGAGCGAAACCGCAACATCGATATTGAGGTGTTCGCCGACGACATCCTTGTTGGCGGCATGACCTATACGTTGGAAGCAAGAGCGCCAGCGCGACCTAAGCCAAAACGTTCGCGCGCTTAGTGCTGTAGCCTCTTCATTAAACCCCGCGCGCGTGACGGTTGTGAATTGATGAGCATCGTTGGCGTCGACATCGGCGGGACCTTCACCGACCTCGTGGCCTACCGCGGCAATACCATCATCACGTCCAAAACGTTGACTGTTCCGGCGGACCCAACCGAAGGGATGGCCAAGGCGCTCTCGCTCGCGGATTGCGATCTTGCCGCCATGGCTGAGCTCATTCACGGCTCGACGATCGCAATCAATACCGTGCTGGAGCGAAATGGCGCCAAGACCGCGCTGATCACCACCCAAGGCATGCGCGATGTCTACGCCATCGGCCGCGGCAACCGCCCCGACGCCTTCAATCTGTTCTTCCATCGCCCGCAGCCGCTGGTGCCGCGCGATCTGACCTTTGAGCTGCCCGAGCGCATGAACGCGGCGGGCGAAGCCCTGGTGCCGCTCGATCCCGCCGCCGCCACGCAGCTTGCGCAAAAGCTGACCGCGCTTGACGTCGAGGCAGTCGCGGTGTGCTTTTTGCACTCATACGCCAACCCGGCGCACGAGATTATCGCCGGGGAGATATTGCGGCGGGTGCTGCCCAACCTTTTTGTCACGCTGAGCCACGAAATTCTCCGCGAGTTTCGCGAGTACGAGCGCACTTCGACGACCGTGCTCAACGCCTTCGTCGGTCCGCGGGTCAGCCGTTATCTGAATCGCCTCGAAGGTTTCGCGAAAAAATCGCGCTTCGGCGGCCAGATTTCCATCATGCGCTCGAACGGCGGCACCATGTCGATCGGCGAAGCGCGGCGCGCGCCGGTGGCGATGATGGAATCGGGACCGGTTGCAGGGATGATCGGCGCCGGGCGTGTCGCAGAGCTTCTCGGCATCGCGTGCGCCATCGGCTTCGACATGGGCGGCACCACCGCAAAGGCCTCGCTGATTACCGGCGGCGCGCCGCCGATCGAGGAGGGCTATGTCATCGGCGATGCATTCAGCGGCCAGCCCATGCAATTGCCGGTGGTCGATATCGTCGAAGTTGGGGCCGGCGGCGGCTCGATCGCTTGGTCCGACGAGCGCGGCGGACTGCATGTCGGCCCGGTCAGCGCCGGCGCCGACCCCGGACCCGCTTGCTACGGCCGCGGCGGTAAAGAGCCGACCGTGACGGATGCCGATCTTGTGCTTGGCCGCCTCAACGACGCACGGTTTTTGGGCGGCCACATGCGGCTCGAGCGCGGGCGCGCCGAGGCGTCGCTCGGCACGCTCGGACAAAAACTCGGCCTCGACGCGGTGACGGCCGCGCACGGCATTGCCACCATCGTCGACAATGCGATGTCGCTCGCCGTCCGGGCGGTTTCGGTCAAGCGCGGTATCGACCCGCGCGAGACGACCCTGATCGCATTCGGCGGCGCCGGCCCGCTGCACGCCGTCGCCATTGCGCGCGAGATTTCCATTCCCAAGGTCGTCATCCCGAAATTTCCCGGCGCTTTCTCCGCGCTCGGCATGCTGATGGCGCAATGGCGTCAGGATTTCGTGCGCACGCTGATCGGCGAACTCGGCAAAGTCGGTACCGACCTGGCCGCGACGGCCTTTGCCGAACTCCGCGCCGGCGGTGAAGCCGCGCTGGCGCGCGACCGCCTCGTCGGGGGGCAATTCAACTTCGCCGCCGATCTGCGTTATCGCGGCCAGGAGCACACCATTCCCATAGCCGTGACCGGAACGCAGGATTTGACGACCACGACCGAGGCCACGCGCGCGCGGTTCGATGCGCAGCACGATCAGCACTACGGCCATGCCGCGCCCGACCAATCGATCGAGATCGTCAATCTGCGCCTCGTCGTCACCGTACCGCGCATGCAGGATACGATCGGGCTTTGGCTGACGGAGCCCTGGAAGCCGGAGGGCAAGGCCGCCGAACAGCGGCGTCCGGTCGTGTTCGCCGATGCCAAGCGCCCGGTCGAGACGCTTATTCTGTGGCGGCCGCGTCTTGCCGCCGGCAGCGAGATCGCCGGGCCGGCCTTGATCGAAGAGGCCAATTCCACCACCCTGATCGGTCCCGGCGATCGGGCGGCGGTCGACGCCATCGGCAACATCATCGTCACGCTTAAGGAAGGCGAAAGCCAGGCATGAAGGTCGATCCGATCACCGTCGAGGTTGTACGCAACGCGGTCAACGCCTACGCCGACGAAATGGCGACCGCTTTGTGCAAGTCCGCCTACAACATGATGATCTACGAAGTGCGCGATTTCTGTTGTGGGCTTGTCGACAGCCAAGGCCGCATGATCTCGCAAAACCAGGGCGGCCTGCCGATTTTCCTGGCCGATCTCGGCGTCGCGGTGAAAGACGGCATTGAGCGTTACGGCCTCGATGGCTTCGCGCCGGGCGACGTCGTGATCATGAATCACGGCCAAGTCTGCGGCCAGCATCTCAATAATGTCGTGATCTACGCCCCCTGTTTCCACGACGGCAAAGTCGTGGCGTTCGCCGCCAGCCGCGCTCACTGGGTCGACATCGGCGGCATGCGGGTCGGCTTCGGCTCGGTCGAGACCACCGAGATTTATCAGGAAGGCATCCAGTTCCGCTCGCTGAAAATCTACGACGGCGGCAAGCGCAATGAGACGCTGTGGCAGATCATCAACGACAATGTGCGCTTTCCGGAAGCCGCGCTTGGCGATCTGCGCGCCCAGATCGCTTGCTGCCAGCTCGGCCTTCGGCGATATGGCGAATTGCTGCGCCGTTACGGTCTGGACACGGTCGAAGCCTGCATCCACGCGGTGTGGGACGCGACCGAGCAAGAGGCACGGGCCTTTATCGGTAAGATTCCGGACGGCATTTATGAGGCGGAGAGTTTTCTCGACAATGACGGCCGCACGCTCGACGTGAAGCTGCGCATCAAGGTCAGGGTGACGATCGCCGGCGAGCGCATGATCGTCGACTTTTCGCAAATGAACGATCAGACCGCAGGACCGATTAATTCCGGCTATTCCGGCGGCCTTGCCGCCGCACGCATTGCCTTCAAATGTCTCACCCAACCGCAGGCGCCGGTCAACGAAGGCTGTTTTCGGCCGCTTGAGCTTGTTCTGCCGCCCGGTAAAATTCTCAATGCCAGATCGCCGGCGGCGCTTGGCTTGTGGAGCATTGCGCTGCCCACCGTGATCGATACCATCCTCAAGGCGCTGGCGCCGGTGCTGCCGGAGCGGATTCCGGCCGCGCACAAAGGCGACATGGGCGGTTGCTCGATCGGCGGCTATAGGCCCGACGGCCGGCGCTTCCTGCTGATGAACATTTTCGGCGGCGGCTGGGGCGGACGACCGCACGAGGACGGCGAATCTGCCTCGGTATCGATCTGCCAGGGCGACGTGCGCAGCGCGCCGATCGAGCTGCAAGAGATTCAGTACCCGTTTTTGATCGAGCGCTTTGCGCTCCGCATGGATTCCGGCGGCGCCGGCTGCCATCGCGGCGGGCTTGGCGTCGATCTCACCTATCGCGCGTTGCAGCCTTGCGTCGCCAACGTCAATTGCGAGCGCACCCAGGATCCGCCTTGGGGCCTTGGCGGCGGTAAGCCGGGCGCAGTCAACGAGGCGACGCTTATTCGCGCGGACGGCAGCGAGCGCAAGCTCAAGAAGGCGACCGGCGTGACCATGCAGGCAGGCGACCGGCTCATCTTCTCGACGGCCGGCGGCGGCGGCTGGGGCGATCCGCGCGCGCGCAACCGCAACGCGGTCGCCGCCGACGTTCGCGCCGGCTATGTTTCGCCCGAAGCGGCGCGGCGCGACTACGGAATTGATGCCGCGCCGGACCAAGCGGCGGAATAGGAACGACAATGCTCGCGGACGAACGGCGGCAAAGGCTGGCGGCGGCGATGCGCGAAGCCGGCATCGCTCACCTGGTGCTTTACGGTAACGCCTGGCAGGGCGATTACCTGCGCTACGGCGCCGATTTCGGCATTCTCGAAGGCCACGGCATCGCGTTGCTATCCGCCAGCGGCGATGCCGAGCTCTATCTCGATAGCGCCACCGATGCCGAGCGCGCCGAGGTCGAAGTGACCGGCGTGCCGGTGCATTTCGCGGCGAATCTTGCCGGCGCAGTCGGCGCGCGGCTTGACCGTGTCGCTAACGAGCGCCTCGCCGCGGCGCCGCGGCGTTTTCTGCCGCGTTGGCTCGCCGATCCGGCGCGGAGCTTCGCCTTAAGCGACGCAACGGCAATCCTCGACAAGCTTCTCATGCATAAGCTCGACGGCGAGCTCGCGGCCGTGCGGCGTGCCGCGGCGATCGCCGATGACGCTTACGAGGAGTTCCGGCGTGCGGTGCGACCAGGCCGGCGCCAGTTCGAGATCGTCGCCGACATCGAAGCCCATCTTCGCCGCCACGGCTGCCCGGACAATTTCATGATCATCGGTTCCGGCGGCAAAGACGTGTTCGGCATGACGCCGCCGTCCGAACGCCGGATCGCGGCCGGCGATCTCGTCACCACCGAACTGACGCCCGCTGTGGAGGGCTACTTCGCGCAGATTTGCCGCACGCTAGTCGTCGGCAAGGCAAGCGAGGCGCAGCGCCGCGCTTTCGACGTGTATGTCGAGGCCTTGGAGGCGGGCATTGCCGCGGTGCGGCCGGGCGTGCGCGCCGCCGACGTGGCGAAGGCCGAGAACAACGTGTTTCGCAAATACGGTCTCGGCGAATACACCAGCAGCCAATGGACGCGCGTCCGCGGCCACGGCATGGGACTGTTCGCCGATTCGAAGCCGCATATTCTGGAAGACGTCGATACCGTGCTCGAACCCGGCATGGCGCTCATCGTGCATCCCAATACTTATCATCCTGAAGCGGGTTACATCGTACTGGGCGACGCTGTCATTGTGACAGCGGCCGGCGCCGAGGTGCTTTGCAAGACACCGCGCGAATTGTTCGAAGTCGCCGCATGAGAAATAAGAAACGACAATGCGCCGCGGTCTGATCGCCCGTTCGCTGGTGGAATTGCCCGACGCCGTATTCGAGGCGCGGCTTGAGCGTGTCCGCGCGGCAATGCGGCAGGCGCAATGCGATGCGCTCGTCATCTATACCAACAATACAAGGCCGGCCGGGGTATCCTGGCTCGCCGGCTTCGTGCCGTATTGGTCGGAAGCGTTATTGGTCGTGCCGCGCGAGGCGGCGCCCTATCTCGTCGTGGCGCTCAGCTTTCGGGTAAAATCCTGGATCGAGCGCGTCAGCCGCATCGGCGAGGTTTTGCATACGCCGCGGATTGGGCTCAAAGCCGCGCAACAGATTGCCGCGGCACGCCCGGATGCGGCCGTCGGCATCGTCGATTTCGACGGTCTACCGGCCGGCATTGCCGACGATATGCGCGAGGGCGGGCCCGGCCTCACGCTGCGCGACGCCAGCGCGTTGTTCGCCGCGCTGCGCGCAACGGCTGACCCGGCAGAGATCGCGCTCACGATGAAAGCTGCGGCTATAGCCAATTGCGCGCTCGGCGCCGTGCCGAGCGACGAAAGCCTCAACGCCATGATTGCCGCCGTCGAGCGCACGGCACGCAATCTCGGCGCAGAGGAAGTTTATGTTGCCGCCGCCCCCGATCTCGATCGCGATTGTCGTTTCAGGCGCATCGAAGGCGAGCCGGCGCAGGGCAAGAGCTTCGCGATCCGCGCAACCGTCGCCTATAAGGGCTCATGGGTGCGCGTCGTGCGCAGCTTTGGCGATCCCGCCATGGCGCAGCGAGCGTCGATCGAGATTGCCAAAGCAATCGCGCAATTGCCGGGGGTGAGCGGGTTTTCCAGTTTTCAGTCGTGGCTCGTCGAAGGCTGCCGAACGACGCAGCCGCTGGAACCGCTCTTGGGATCGCGCATGAGCTCGTCGACGCCACCGTCATTTGGATCACTGGTCTCGGTTCAGGGCGTGCTGGCGATCGACGGCCGAACCATACCTGTCGGCGCACCCGCTCTGATCGGAGCACAAGGTGAGGCGGCAAGTCTTTTCAGCGAGCGATCGTACTAGGCGTGTACTCATAAATCGACGACATGCCTTGAGATAACAGCGATAGTCGATTCGAGAATTCAACCGGCATTGCTGAAGCGCGATCACGCGAAGCGCCGTTCTTGCGGAATCGTGGAATCCGACACCAGCTCGCAATTCGATGTGACCGTTCCCATATACAATCGTAACATCCAATTAACTGGACATTACGGCGCCGCCGAGCGCGAGAGCGTTCGGCCCGGGTCACGGAGGGGGATTCCGATGTTTACGGCTGAGCAATTCCGCAGGAACGCGGCAGAAGGCGCTGAATCAATCAAAAATACCGACATTCCGAGCGAAATCCGCAAATTCGAGCGATCGATAGAAAGCTTCGGCCTGTTGGCCCGAAATGAAGACTGGCTGGCGGATAATTTTGACAAAATGATCCGTTCGCAAGACGTGCTTTCCGAGGACGAGGCCGTTGGAAAGCGGCAAGACAGCAAGGCTGTCGCAGAAATCGAAGAGCAAATTCTACGGTGCCTCGGGGCGGCCGTCATCATGCAGTGGAATACTATTCCAACGAAGCTGCAACGCGAGCTTTTCGATACTGCAGGCTCGCTGGGGGACGTACTACAAACGGTCACGCTCAGAGGCCGGATTGCCCGCTTCCTACATAGCCACAAGGACGAAGAAATATCCGCAGACGGCATTTCTAAGCCCAATATGACGAAAGGAAAGCCTGATGGCGCATAAGTTCAATATCGGCCAAATCGTCGAGCTAGAGCCGGGCTCGCTTCGATCGGCAGTCCTTGGTCCCTATGAAATTCGCCATCTCATTCCTGCCTCGGACCGAGATCCCGACGATCCATGCTACCGCATCAAGAGCATCGCCGAAAGGCACGAACGGGTTGCGCCTGAAAGCGAACTCACGCTCTCGAAAAGCGTTTTCGCTTAAAGCTGTGGTCGGATTTGGTGACAAGCGGTCATGAGGCCGTCAAATCGTACCGTCTGCGACTGAAGGAACGACGTGCGGATGCTCAACTTTCCAAACCGAAGCCGAATTTTCGATCCACCCGACGTGGCGTTCGGTTCTGGGGTCATGACAGCGCAATGGAGTGGTCGTTCTTCGTAACCGAAGAAGCGCTGAAACGGCTGCAGCCGAAAATGGAGCGCGATGAGGCAAGCTTGCTTCTCGCCTTTGATACCAACCGCACAGCGATCTACGCGTCGGCACTAAAAGCGTATAAGCAGGACCGGAAGGGATCGTATGAACTTGTCGCGACGGACTTTTGAATTGCAGCGAACGCAGCGGAACGCTCCGACTCGAGACGCCTGGGTAAAGTCAGAATGAAATCATGCATCGGTCTGGTTTTCTGCTTAATGCTTTTTTCAGCCTTTACCGCCCACGCGGGCAATGCGGCAGACCCGTCGCCTGATCGGGCTTTTCTGCTTGATCTGAAAAAGGCGCTACGAACGGACGACAGGGACTGGCTAGCCGAGCATGTGCATTGTCCGGCTAGCTATTATGGACCGAAATTCATCATGATCAAAAACCGGGCATCGTTTGACAAGCAGTATCCGATGCTAATTGGACCGAAATTACGCGCGATCGTGTTGGCGCAAGATCCAAATCAGCTTTTCAAGGACCGGCACGGAATAATGATCGGGAGCGATCCTAACATCTGGTTCTATAATTTTGGCAACGGACCGGAAGATATTCGCTACGAAATAATCACAATCGATGATGCCGAATAGCCTTTCAGCGGGAGCGCAAAATGTACAAATTGAGAGACGATGGATACGCCAACTTCAAGAAGATTATGAATGGGAGGAAATGGGTTGGTCGCGTCAGCAAGACTGCAAGCGGCTTCCTTGGGAAAATTGGAAATTACGAAGCCGAAGCGGTTACGGAGATGGCGGCGCTTCGTGAAGTTGTAGCGAAGGTTCGTGAGGAAATGGCTGAAGCGATTCCTGAGAGCCGCGTAATGTCTCGGCGAACGTCAACAGTGCAAGCTGACACGGAGCGCGTGATACAGTGGCTACGCGAGCTGAGCGGAATAAGTGATGGTCATCCAAAGTTCACCAATGCAGATGTGGCTCGTACCCTTGGCAAGAAACGTCCTGGGCAGGAGCTGGGCAATCTAATGTCACGCCTTGACTTCGCTTGCTATGTCGCGGGGCTGCCTTCAATCGGGTGTACCGCGGAAAAGCCATTCGCCGATGCATGGCAACAACAACATCGCACTTGGAAATGGCCGGTCAAGAAAATGCGTGCCGCCGCAAAGGCTCATTTGTGGAGTTCAACGGACTTCGATCTTATTCTGCACGAAACGCAGCGTCTATCTTACGGACTTGGAAACGTTGCATGGAATGATGAGCTTGCAAGGAACGACAATAAAATAATGGCATGGGCGGGCGTTTAAGTGCAGCGCAAGGCGGCCGGCTAGCGCGATTGGACAACACGAAAGCTACTTACCACCTATCATAGCCCCGAAGCGCCGTCGTGATGTCCGCGTTGGGGGCATGGCGACAACTCCGCACAACGTGCGCTTTACCCCGGCGGATTCAACCGGTCAGCGCAACACCTTCTAATCTTACGAGGTGAGGAGGTGCGCCATGGTGACGTCACGGATTTTGTTCACGGCAGCGCAAAAGGCCGAGCTGTGGGAGCGATGGAAGAACGGGCAAAGCGCTGCGGCCATCTCGCGGGCGCTGGAAAGAAGGAACAAAACTGGTGTTGAGCGGATCGTGGTACTCCACGGAGGGATCGTGCCGGCGCCACGCCGGAGAGCCTTGGCAGCACTAAGGCTTGAGGAACGCGAAGAGATTTCCCGTGGCATCGCGGTGGGCCGGTCGATCCGGCAGATCGCCCAGGGCCTCGGACGGGCGCCATCGACAGTAAGTCGGGAGATCAGGCGCCACGGCGGCAGTCAGGCCTATCGTGCAAACCGGGCTGATCGGCGTGCCTGGGAGCGGGCGTTGCGCCCCAAGCCTTGTCGTTTGGCGCTGCATAGGGAGCTACGATGGCGCGTGGCGCAGAAGCTCACGCTGCAATGGTCGCCGCAGCAGATCTCCGGCTGGCTGAAGCAGGAGTTCCCAACCCACCAAGACATGCAGATATCTCACGAAGCGATCTATCGCAGCCTCTTCATCCAGACCCGCGGCGTGCTGAAGAAGGAGCTGACGGGGCAGTTGCGTACTGCGCGGCGGATGCGTCGCCCCAAGAGCCACAACGCGAAGAGTGGACAGGGGCATATCCTCGATATGGTCTCCATCCGCGAGCGGCCCGCCGAGATTGAGGATCGCGCCGTGCCGGGGCATTGGGAAGGAGACCTTCTTACCGGAGCGAACGACACGCACATCGCCACCCTCGTCGAGCGCAATACCCGCTTCACGATGCTCGTCAAGATCCCCCGCAAGGACACGACGACTGTTGTTGCTGCGCTTGCCAAGCACATCGGCAAGCTGCCTGAGGAGTTGCGACGCTCCCTGACCTGGGATCAAGGCAAAGAGATGCATGCCCACAAGCGCTTCACGGTTGCCACCAACGTCCAGGTCTACTTCTGTGATCCGCGCAGTCCCTGGCAGCGCGGCTCAAACGAGAACACTAACGGCCTGCTGCGTCAGTACTTCCCGAGAGGAACCGACTTCTCGCGCATCTCGCAGAGTTACCTGAACGCGATTGCTCTGCGGCTCAATCAACGTCCGCGAAAGACCTTGGGCTTCCAAACGCCAGCCGATAAACTACAAGCAGTGTTGCACTGACCGGTTGAACGCACACCCCGAAAGGAGACATTGGCTCCCAGTTTAGGAGTCCACGCCCCAAGTAAGGGTTGGTAGTTACAAGGCGGCCTTCACCGGCACGAACTTGGCCGTAAACAGCGTCTTGTCGTCGGGAATGGCGGTCAGCAATCCCATATCGATGAAGGACTTTTTGAGGGACGCGACCGCCTGCGGGTCGAACGTGCCGTCGGTGCTGAAGCCGCCGATTTGCTCGTCGTAGGCGCGCGCCGTGACCGCGGGACTGGCGTCGATCACCTTGGCTGAAATCTCGACCGATTTGGCTTTGTTCGCCTTCATGAAGGCGATCGTCTCGAACCAGCCCTGGAGGAAGGCGCGCACCACATCGGGATGTTTCTCGATCAATTCGTCGCGCGCCAGGATTACGTGCGTGATGAAATGGTCGACAAAGGGCGTTGCCGGGGTAATGACGCGCCACTCTTTGGCTTCCTCGAGTTTGTAGCCGGCTTCGAGCGAGCCGATATAGCCGTCGATCTGGTGCGTCTTGACCGCGGCGCGCGCCGGCGGCATGCCGCCGATCGGCACCACGTCGATGCCGTTGCCGGTCCAGCCTTCCTTTTCATTGATGCGTTGACCGAGCCAGGCGGTGAGCGAGCCTACGGTGGTGACGCCGAGTTTCTTGCCCTTGAGATCGTCGACGGTCTTGGCGTCGAAGTCGTAGCCGACCATGACCGCCATGTCGCTCGGCAGACCGTACATCGCGGCGACCGCCTTTGCCGGCGCGCCCTTGGCCGCAAAGGCCATGCCGGGTCCGCTGCCGATGCCGATATCGACGCTGTCGGAGGCCAGCAACTGTTGCAGTTTGGCGTCGCCGGACGAGCTCGATTCCTCGATCTCGAGTCCGTGCTTGGCGAAAATGCCCATCTGCATGCCGATATCGAGCGGCGTAAAGGCCCAGGCAAACGGCACCACCTTGGCGACGCGGAGTTTCTCCGCGGCATTCGCCGGCGCGAACGTCGCCGCGAGCGGCAGCATTGCGCCGCATGCGGCACCCGATAACAGGCTTCTCCGGGTCAATCGTCTCATCGTTTCCTCCTACGGTCGCGCGCGCTTCGTACGGATTAAATCTTCAACAGCCGCTTGGCGTTCTCGTAATAGACCTTGTTCTCGTCGGCGGGCGAAAGCCCGATCTTCTTGATGACTTCGACGCCTTGCTTCTTCAGAACCTTCAACGGCGGCGCGTCGGTGCCGAAGATAAAGTGGTCGGGGCCCACTGTCTCGCAGCCGCAGCGCGCCGCCGGCGGATGATAGCAAGTCGATTCTAGATACATCATCTTCAGGTAGTGGCTGGGCGGATGCTTGATCAGCATCGGCTCGTAAGGGCCGAGAAAGTAAGCCTCGTCCTGCAGATTGTAGGCGTAGTCCATGCGCCCGATCATCTCGCAGATGCCGCCGCCGAGATGCGTACCGACAAGCTTCAGCGTCGGGAATTTTTCGAAAATGCCGCGCACGATGAGCCGCGCAATCGCCAGCGCGTTGTCCATCGGACGGCCGACGCTGGAGGCGAGGCGATATTCCTTCAATCGTTCCTCGCCGAAGCCGACGGACGGAGGATGGATGACGACCGGCACGTCAAGTTCGGTCGCCAGTTGAAAAAACGGCAGGCATTCGTCGTCGTCGGGATAATGCCCGGGCAGGCTCGACAGGATCCAAGCGCCTTTCAATCCATCGTCTTTGATAGCGCGCTCCCATTCGCGCAAGAACGCGTCATCGCCGCTCGGCACCGCCGAGGCCATGCCGTAGATCGACGGATATTTGTTCTGCAATGAGGCGATGTAGCGGTTCACCTTCTTGACCGTTTCGAGCCGTTGCTCGCGGTCCATGTTGCGCAGCTCGTGAATCGGCTGGCTGACAAGGGTGGCGTCGACGCCGGATTCTGCCTGCGCTTCGAGAACGTTCTCGATCGTCATCGGACAGCGGCCCTGCCAAAACGGCGCGGCTTGCTGTTCCGGCGTTTGCACGTGGGTGTGGAAGTCGATGATCATTTCAGGCTCTGCGAGGCGGTTGCGGGGTGAGCGCTTCAAGCGGTTCCGACGGAAGCTGCGGTCGGCGACAGCTCCTCGAGCGTCTTGCGCGCGGTCTCAATCGAGAACAACGCGCAGGTGATGCCGCCAACTATAGCGAAAGCGGCGAACATGCCGTAAACACCGCCAACGCCGTAGGCCGGCAAAATGACGCCGACGAGATAAGGACTAACTACCGACGATAATCGCTGCGAAACGCTCGTCGCGCCGCTGCCGATGGCGCGCAAATGATTGGGGTAATTCTCGGCAGTATACATGCCGAGCGCGCCCGGGATCATGCCCATCGCCGCGAAAGCCAGCGTCGCCAGGGACGCCAGCGCGAAGGCGCTCAAGCTCGGCGTGAAGGCGGCGATCAAAAGCGGCACGGCCGCCAGCAGGAACCCTCCGGCAAAAGCAACCTTGCGCCCGATCCGGTCGATCGTGAAGACCGCCAATAACAACACGAGCAATCCGGCGATGTTCACGATGAACCCGTAGAGGTTCGATTGCGAGACCGGCAGATGATAGACGGTGCGCATGATGCTCGGTAGCCAGCCGGTCATCGCATAAGTGATGCCATAGGCACAGAACCACAGCACCCAGAGCGAAAACGTGCGCTGGCGATAGATGCCGGCAAACAGGTCGCGGAAACGGCCGGTCGACGCGACCGCCGGTGCAATGCCGGTCGGGATCGGCGGCAATGTTACGGCGCCTTGCCTCGAGACAAGCGCCTCAATTTGCGTCAGCGCGCGATCGGCATCGCCGGCGCGACCCCGGCTGGCCAGCCAACGCGGCGATTCCGGCAACACCCTGACCATCGGCAGGGCAAGAAGAACGGGAAGCCCGCCCAGCACGAACATCCACTGCCATCCCAAGAGCGGCACCACAAAAATGCCGACCAAGCCGACGGTCGTCAGCCCGATCGGAAACATGAGCTGCTGAATGAGGACGAAACGGCCGCGTCCCTTCGATTTGGCGAACTCGCTGACATAGGTGTTGGCGATCGGAACCTCACCGCCGAGGCCGATACCCTGCACGAAGCGCAATGCGAACAAGGTTTGATAATTCTGGGCGAGGATGCACGCGAAGCTCAAAAGCGAGAACAAAACGATGTTCCCAACCATGACTGGAACGCGACCATATTTGTCGGCAAGCCAGCCGGATAGCAGTCCGCCGATCACTTGACCGGCATAGCCAATCGCGATGAGCGCGCCGATCTGGGTCGGCGCGATGTGCCACAACGGAATAAGCGCCGGCAGGACATAGGCGACGGTGAGAGCGTCGAAGGCGTCGGAGAAGTTCGCGCTGCCCACGATAAGGCGCATTTTGGTGTGCCATGGCGAGACCGGCAGCCGTTCCATGCGCGCCGCGATTTGATACCGGTCGCCGGTGTCCGCCATTGTCAGCCTCCCAGCTGCCCTAAAATTCAGTCGACGCCGCTTGAAGATCAGGGCTTGCCGGCAATGGTGAACCAATTCGCGTACCCAGACAACCGGCGGGGGTCGCGGTGCGTTGACCTCGAACGCCCCCGTCATTAGAATCGCTTAAACACCAGCCGTTTGGCAGGAGCGCTCCGTGCACATTATCGACTCGCATTTTCATTGGTGGCCAAGGACTGTTTTCGACAAGCTTTGCAAGCGCCAGGATTTCCCCAATGCGCGCGTCAACAAGCGCGGCGGCTACGACTATAGGCGCCGAGCTGACAGCAGCCAGCACCTGAATTCCTGGGCCGAGTGGTTCGATCTCGACAAGCAGTTCGAATATATGGCGAGCCTCGGCCACCAGGTCGACGTGGTCTGCTCGATCGGTCCGTTCTCGGTATCGTTCTCCGACATGCCGCTCGACGAAGGCCGCGACTACGCCCTGATGTGGAACGAGGAAATGGCGGGCGCGCAGAAGAAATATCCCGGCCGCTTGTGGGCGAGCGCGGCGGTGCCGCTGCAGGACACGAGCGCCGCGATCGACGTGGTGAACGACGCGGTCAATCGGCTCGGCCTCATGGGCGTCAATCTTCCCGGCAGCGTCGGCGCCGACGCGCGCATCGATGCCGAGCGGCTGGAGCCGTTCTATGCCCACGTCGAGAAGCTCGGCCTGCCGCTGTTCCTGCATCCGACCGACGTCATCTTCCAAGACATGCTCGACGGCTATGACGGCGCGCTGCATTTGAGCCTCGGCCGCGTCATCGAGGTCAGCGTCGCGGCGATGCGTCTTATTCTCTCCGGCGTGATGGAGCGCCATCCCAACTTGAAAATCGTCATGTCGCACACCGGCGGATCACTGCCGTACCAGGCCGGCCGCATGGACAAGAACTCCAAGGCCGCCAAGCTGCCGAAGCCGGTTCAGGACTACATGAAGCGCATGTATACCGATACCGTATCGCCGCATGCCGCCGGCATCAAATTCGCCATCGATTACTACGGCATCGATCACGTGATGTACGGCACCGATTATCCGTGCTGGGATCCGGCGCCGTGCCTCAAACTGATCGACGAGATTCCGCTTGCGGCCGCCGACCAGCAGAAGCTGTTCTACGACAACGCGCGGCGCATCCTCGGTTTGAAGGATCCGACGCCGAAGGCGCAAGCGGCGAAGCGCGAGCCGGCGCTGGCGTAAGCATTATTGCTGCGGCGCAAAGCGCTCGTCGACGCTTTCCCATTTGTCGTAGCCGACGAGCTTTTTGTAGTCCTCGAAATCCATGCCGTCGTTGCGGCGGGCGAATTTTCCGGATTTCATATCGACCAGCACCGCCTCGATCGCCTTGGCGGCATGCATCAGCGTGTCGAGGCCGAGCACCGCGCAGTCAAAGCCGAGCTCGCCGAGCTCCGCCATCGACAGGATCGGCGTGTGACCGCCCATCAGCGGATTGCAGATTTGCGGCACGTCGAAGGCGCGGCCGATGCGCTTGAGCTCGTCGAGGCTGCGCGGCGCCTCGATAAAAATGCCGTCGGCGCCGGCGCGGATGTAACGCTCCGCCCGGCGCATGGCCTCGTCGAGGTCATAGACCGCGCGGGCATCGGTGCGCGCCAGAATCCAGGTTTCCGGATTGAGCCGCTCCGAACAGGCCGCCCTGATCTTCGCCTCCGCCAATTCGGCGGCGACGACTTTTTTGCCGACCATGTGGCCGCAACGCTTCGGCCATTGCTGATCCTCGATCAGGATGGCGCTTACCCCCATGCGCTCGTAAGCTTGCACGGTATGCACCACATTCTTGACGTCGCCATAGCCGTCGTCGCCGTCGACGAATACCGGCAGGTCGCAGGCCGACATGATGTCGCGCACCGCCGCCGAGATTTCGCCGAAGCCCATCAGTCCGACGTCGGGCACGCCATAACGGGCGCCGACTGCCGGGAAGCCGCCGATAAAATAAGTTTCGAAGCCGATCTTCTGGATGAGCCGAGCCGACAGCGCGTCATGCGCGCCGGGAACAACGAGCAGCCGCTTGTCTTTGACGGCCTTGTTAATGATCTGACGAAAACTGGTCGGCATTGGCGGTCCATCCCATGGTTTGGATCTAAGCAGAGGACCGAGATGGGTCACAGGCGGATTCTCGGCCGGCAGGAACAGCATGCCCGATAAGCGTCGATAACGGAAGTTAGCGATCGCAATTCAAGCAAAACGGGCCGCGGATGTCCTTGGTGGTTGGACAGTGGTGATTGGACGGTGGCGATTGGACAGTCGCAGTCGCGCGCATTACGGTCGCTCGCGATACGGAAAGCGCACATGAACGCCGGCAGCGCACCCATCATACACCCGACGGATTTTTCCGCTGAGAGCATGAACGCCTTTGCGCATGCGCTGAAAATCAGCCTCGTCGCCAAATGCAAGCTGTACGTCGTGCACGTCGCCGACCGCAAGGACGCGGATGATTGGAGCGACTTCCCGCAGGTGCGGCAGATACTGGCGCGCTGGCGGCTGCTCGAAGCAAACGCGCCGACCGCAGCCATCTTCGACAGGCTTGGCGTCGAAGTGGCAAAAGTCGAGATCGAACCGCAAGATCCGGTGCGCGGGCTGGCGCGCTTCCTTGAGGGCCATCCGAGCGAGTTGATGGTGCTGGCGACACACGGCCGCGAGGGCCTGCCGCGCTGGGTGCGGCCTTCGATTGCCGAAGCGATGTCGCGCCGCGCCCATATGCAAACGTTGTTCATCCCGGCTCAGAGCACTATCCTGGTCGACCAGGCGACTGGCGAGCTTAATCTCAATCGAATTCTCATTCCGGTGGATCACCAGCCGGCTCCCGTTGCCGCCATCAGGGCGATCCAGCAATTCTATCGCGCCTTGGGCGCGGCGCCGGAAATTCGCATCTTACATGTCGGCAAGAACGTCCCGGTCATCGCCACGATATCCACGCCGTCGCATCGCGCGCCGGTGCATGTGCCGGTGGAGCTACGCGACGGCGATGTCGTCGAGGGCATTTTGGACGCCGCCGCCGAGATGAGAGCGAATCTGATCGGCATGGCGACGGCCGGCCATCGCGGCCTGCTCGATGCGCTCCGCGGCAGCACGACCGAGCGGGTATTGCGTCAATCGCCTTGCCCGGTTCTCGCGGTCCCGGTCGGCGGCCGCTAGAGCAGCATCCCGGAAAGTGGGATACCGGTTTTCGGAAAGATGGTGCTCTAGGCCGTCAGCGGCAGCGCAGTCCTCGCCGAGAACACCGACTCGATCTTAGCCTTGAGCGTCTGCGCATTGAACGGCTTGACGATGTAATTATTGACGCCCGCGCGCCGCGCCGCGATGACGTGCTCGGTCTTAGCCTCCCCCGTCACCATGATGAACGGCGTTCGCTTGAGGGCATCATCGTGTCGTATTTCGCGAAGCAGGCCGTAGCCGGACATCGGCTCCATGTTCCAATCCGATATGACCAAGCCGTATCGCCGGCGGCGCATCAGGGCCAGCGCGGCGTCGCCGTCATTGGCATCGTCGACGTCGATGAAGCCGATCTGCCGCAACAGCCTTCGCAGGATGCCGACCATCATCCCGGAATCGTCCACCACAAGCACCGGTACCGAAATATCCAAAGCAAGTCTCTGTATTTATCGAGCAATCGCAATGCTACATTTCACACATTTCGGTTGTGTAAACGTGCCGATTAACGAACATTCAAGAAAAAATACTGGAAATGCAGGACGGATCACGGCGTAAGGGCCCCTCCACACGAAATTCGTCGATCAAAAAATCCACTGCGCAAAAAAAAACGTCTCCTGGCCGCGCTAGCGGCGGCCGGAGACAAAGCAAAACAGTAAACGAAGCGCCGGCGATCCCGACGCCTCGTTAAACTGCAGTCAGTACGAAAGTGAGGGGAGTTAAGCCGCTACGCCGGGGCAAGTATCGAGGCCCGAGCAGAAAGCAAGCGTGAAGGCCCCAGCCTTCTCTTTGACGGTGCCCGCCGCGGCTTCCAGCGCCTCGTCGGATACGTCGAAGGTGAGGATCTCTTCTTCCCTCTGGTCGATGTGGATGTCTTTCATAACCTTGTTCCTTTCGTTCGCCAGCGGCGCCGGCAGTCACCAGGCAGGACGAGAAATTCGTTTAAAACCCCCCCGCCACGTTGCCCATTAAATCATCGGCTGCGGATACTGTAAAGTGTATCCGGCGAATGTGACAGGTGGCTGATTTATGAAGATAAATCTCATGATTTCCATAATAATTCGGGGCCGCAAAAAGGGCCTCCAGGAGCTATATGTGTGCACCGCGGCATAAAGGACGGCAGGGATTAAGGCAGCGGCCGGCGATCGCCCGAACCCGGCCGGCTATAGAATGCCGGCCGCGCGGCTATAGATTGCGCAAGTTGATCGGAGGACGCGCGGTGGATGCTTTTTACGACCGCTTGAGGCTGCGCGCAGCAACCATTGACGAGCTTCTATCCGATGCCGTCACGGCGTTGCCCGGCGCCAATGCCGATGCCGAATTGGTTGTGCGGCGTGTCGCCGCGTGGCGCCGGTCGAGCGCCGCGGGCGACGAGGCGCTGTTCGACCGGCGGCTGGCACGCGACGGCTTCACCCTCTCCCAGCTGCGCGAGCGTTTTGCTGCAGTGAGGCCCACTATTGCCGCTTCGCCCCTTGCTTGGCTCGGCGACGCCGCCTGGGTCGAGGCGGCGCTGCAAGGCCCAACCAACGGCGCCAAACCGATAACGCCGCTTCCGGGCGAACCGTGCGCATTCGAAGAGCTGCTCCTGCCGCTCGTCGCGCAAGCCGAGACGCGGCTGTGGCAGGGACTCGATGCGGCTGCGGCCGGCAATCTGCACGAAACCGCGCGCGCGCGCCTTTCGTTTGGCCTGCTCCGGGAATTATCCGCGCTTTGCGCCCCGGCCCTCTATGAGCGCTTCGCCAAAGCCCGCAATGCCGATGCAGCGCGCTACAATCAATTCGTCGCCGCCATGCAGTCAGGCGGATTCCGCGGCCTTTTCGAGGACAAGCCGGTGCTGTTGCGCCTGCTGGCAACGCTGGTGCGGCAGTGGATCGACACGTCGCGCGAATTTGTCGGCCGCCTCGCCGCCGATCTGCCGGCGATCCGTCGCCAGTTGCTGCGGCCCGGCGCCGCCGGCCGCGTCGCTGCGATCGAACGCGATCTCTCCGATCCGCACAATGGCGGCCGCTCGGTTTACATCGTCCAATTCGGCGATGGTGCGCGCATCGTGTACAAGCCGAAGGATCTGAGGCTTGACGTCGCCTGGCACGGCTTGATCGCGCGATTGAACCGCGCCGATCCTCCCGTCGCGCTGAAGGCCGTTCGCCCGATCGCGCGGGACGGCTATGGCTGGACCGAATTCATCGATCATACGGAATGCGCCGATCAGGACGGCTTTGCGTTGTTTTTCCGGCGCGCCGGCGCGTGGCTCGCGCTGTTCCACGTTTTCGCCGCGACCGACATGCATCAGGAAAACTTGATCGCATGCGGCGATCATCCGGTCCCGATCGATCTGGAAACGATCCTTCAGCCCTCGGCCGACGAGCACAAGGTCCACGAGCCGGAAGGAGAAGCGTTTAACGCCGCGATGGACGTGATCGCCAACTCGGTGATGACGGTCGGCCTGCTCCCGGCCTATGGACGATCGGTCGACAATAACGTCTTCGCAATGGGCGGCATGACGGCCGATTGGGGCGCCCGCACGGTGATCAAGTGGAACGCTATCAACTCCGACGCCATGCGGCCGGCGAAAGCAACGGAGCCCGGCGAGACCAATACCAACCTGCCGCATAGCGGCGGCTACTACGCGAAATTCGCCGACCATATCGACAGTTTTGTCTCGGGCTTTGCCGATTATGCGAAGTTTCTGCGGCGGCAGACCCGAGCCACGAGTCCGGCGCTGTTATTCGATGGCTTTACCGGCGTGCCCGTCCGTAAGGTCATCCGACCGACCCGGTTCTATTACATGCTGCTGGCGCGCCTGAAGGACCATCGCAGCATGGACGATGGCGCGGTCTGGTCGGCGCAGGCGGACTTCATGGCGAGGCTGGCGGAGTGGGACCAGCAATCCGATCCGCTGTGGCCCTTGCTGCGCGCCGAGCGGGCCGCACTTCTGACATTGAACGTGCCGCACTTTGTTTCGCCCAGCGACGGCGGCGAGATCGGCGACGCCTACGGCGCATCGGTGCGGACGCAAGTGGCCTCCGGCTTGGCGCGCGCGCGCGAACGCTTGCAAGCCTTCGATGAAAACGAGATCGCCTGGCAGATCGAAGTGATCAGGCAAAACACCAATTCGATCGAGCCGTCGACGGAAGCGAGACCGCAAACAGTGTCGCGCGAGGAGATGGCGTCGGACGGCGCCGGCGCCGCGCCGGCCAAGGCGACTTTCATCGCCGAAGCCGACCGGATCGCGGCGGAGCTTGCGCGCTACGCCATTCGCCGCGGACCGGCCGCCGCCTGGATCGGGCTCGATTGGCTCGGCGACTCCGAGGTTTTCCAGTTGGTGTGTCTCGGCCCCGATTTCTACAACGGCTCCGCCGGCATCGCGGTCTTTCTTGCCGCGCATGCGGCGACGACCGGGTCGAAGCTTTCCGGCGAATTGGCGCTGGCCGCCGTCGTGCAACTGCGCAAAAATCTGACAAGCCGCAATGTGCCGCGCCAGGCGCGCGCGCTTGGCATCGGCGCCGCCACCGGCCTGGGCTCGATCGTCTATGCGCTCGCCGCGATGGCGAAATGCCTCAATAATGGTGACCTGCTCGCGGACGCCGAGGCAGCGGCCAAGCTTTTCACCGACGAGCTGATCGCCGCGGACAAGCAGCTCGACGTCATGGGCGGCAGCGGTGGCGCGATATTGGGGCTTTTGCGCCTGCATCGCGACACCCGATCGGCGGCGGTGCTCGACCGCGCCGTCAAGTGCGGAGAGCATCTGCTGGCGCAACCTCGCGTCGGAGCGGAAGGCCGCCGAACCTGGAGCGGGCAAGATCCGGGTGCGAATCCGCCGACCCGCGCATTGAACGGCATATCGCATGGCGCCGCCGGCTTTGCGTTTGCGCTTTCGTCCTTGGCAGCGGCGACCGGCCGCGACGACTTTGCCGACGCCGCGGCGGAATGCATCGCGTTTGAGGATTCGAGCTATGACGCTTCGCGCCACAATTGGCCCGATGTGCGCGGCGGCGGAGCGCCAAGCTGGCCGTGCCAGTGGTGTCATGGCGCGCCTGGCATCGGCCTTGCGCGGTTGGGCATGGAAAGATTTGGCGCGCAAAAACGCCGCGCCGAGCCGATGGCGACGGATATTCGCAATGCCGTCGTCGGCGTCGAGCAGGCTGCGCCCGGCGCGGTGGATACGCTCTGCTGCGGCACGCTCGGCCGCATCGAATTTATTTGCGAGGCTGCCGGCGCGCTCAATCGCAGCGATCTTCGCGAGCTTGCCGCGCGACGGTTGCTGACGGTGCTGCAACGGGCGGCCGCGGCGGGCGATTACCGCTGGAACAGCGGCAAGCGGCAATTCAATCTCGGCCTGTTTCGCGGGCTTTCCGGGGTCGGCTACACGCTGTTGCGGCAAGCCTTGGCGCTTGATGGCGATACGTCGCTGCCGAACGTGCTGATCTGGGAGTAACGGGCTTTAGCGGCACCCGAGCCTTTCGGAACGTCCGCGACCGCTTTTCCGGCTCCCGCTCACTACGGCTTGGCAGGCGTGCAGGAGGCGACCAGCACCGCCTTGAACATGTCGAAAGACTGCACCTGCACCTGACATTTGGTCGAGGAGTCCGGCGCCACTTCGACGATCTGGCCGGCGTCCACCGACTGTTGCTTGCCGTTGATATCCAGCGTGACGCTTTCATTGCTCGGAGAGCCGACCAACCCGACGGTCAAGCGGCCGTCGCCGACGACAAGCGATTGATTAGGCTGGATGTTGAAGGTGTTCTGTGAGGGCATGATCGCGCTCAGACTAGCCTGCGCCTTGTCGAGCTTGGCTTGCAGCTCGGTCGCTTGTGCACTCTTGGCGTCAAGCTGCAGTTTTGTCTTTTGAAGCTCCGCGCGGAGCTGCTCGATGGCGTTATCGCGGCCGCCTAAATCCCGCGCCGACAAATAGCGGCCGTAGAGATGACCGCCAACCAGGATACACACGAGGGCGATAGCGCATGCGGCGACGATGACGAAGCGATTGTCGTCGGTCGGAAACAGACGCCGCCGGGGAGCGGCCGAGGCTGAGCGGCTCATGTTCGTTTGGTCGCTCACGTCGCAATCCCCCTCACGGTTTGGGTTTTGCCGCGGATTCGGCGCCGGTGCCCGCTCCAGGCGGCAGCAGGACGCCCGAGATCTGTGAAAGGATAGATTGGACATCGGGCAAAGTGAGCGGACTTGTCGACGCCGCCTGTCCTTCGTCATTCGCAGGCGTGGTCGATGATGCAGCGGCGGCGGCTTTGCCCGATGACGGCGGGGTGGCTTCGCCCGACGATCCCGCGGGCGGCTTTGTTCCGTTCGACCCGCCGACGGCGGGCGGCGGCGGCGTTGGCGGCGGCGTCTTGCCCGGAATTGCCGGCGCGGCGGCCGGCGCGGTCGGAACGTCGTTGCCGAGAATGATCGGCAGTCCGTCTTTGCCGGAGCCGATGATCACGATCTTGGTGTTGGGCGACTGCGCCAATGCCAGCGTCGCCTCGATGCCGCGCCAGCGCAGATAGGAGTCGGATATCCCTTGGCTTACCGTTTTCTGGAACGCGGCGATGCCGTCCGCCTCGATCTGCTTGCGTTTCGATTCCTCGGCTTCGCGCTGCACCCGGAATTTGTACTCATTGATCATATAGTACTGCTCGGTCTGCCGATTGATCGCCGCCACGATTTCCGGCGGCAATTCGATCGAGAGCACGAGCGTATCGAGGATCTGGATCGCGTTCTGCAGAAATTCGTTGTAGTGCTTCGGGTCGGGTTGTTCCATCGCCTCCGGCTGCACCAACTTGTTGAGATTGGCGGCGAGGCTCTTTTGCGCATTGTCGCGGATTTGCTTCTGGATCGTCTCGCGCGAGGTATAAACCTCTTCCGCGGTGTACTGCGCAATGACTTCTCGCGCCTGGCTGCCGATCTCGGGAGCGATGACCGAATTCAGGTAATCCGGGCCGATGAATTTGTGCATCACGGCAACCGAATTGTGCAGGAGCTGATAGCGCACGCTGATCTGGGCGCCGACATTGACGCCGTCCTTGGAAATGGCGTTGTAGGTCTGGGTGTTGGACTGCAGCCGCAAATCATAGAGGTACAGCCTGTCCCAAGGCCAGATGATGTGCAGGCCTTCTTCGCGCAATTCGCGCGGGTCAAGCACGGTGCCGCGGCCGACCCAGCACCAGCAATAGATATCGATGCCGTTGAACCGCTTCCACAGCACGCCGACTTTGCCGCTCGGAACCGTGATCACCACGTAGGGCCACAGCACGACGACGATGAGCAAACACATCATCACAGTGACGGAGAGGGCCGGCAGGTGGCGCCCGACATAATACCACCATCCCCGCCGCCGCGGCGGAGGTGGCAGGTCATCAAGCGACTCTGGGTAACTCGCCATCCCGTTCTCTCCAGCGGACCCTATCATCAGCCCATTGTACGTTCTTCGACAATACGGCCTTCGTCCATCCGAATCCGCCGTGCCGGCAAGTGCAGCTCGTCGAGATAGCGGTCATCGTGGGTGATGACCACAATAGTGGCGCCCGCCCGCATCATTTCCGGCAGCAGCTCGTCATAGAATTTGCGGCGAAATTCGGGGTCCTGCTCCGCGGTCCATTCGTCGAGAATCATGATCGGGCGCTTCTCGAGCATGCTGACGATCAGCGCCAGGCGCCGGCGCTGGCCGCCGGAGAGATCGAGCGTGCGAAACTCGCCGTTGGTGAGCGCGGTCTTGTCGGTCAGGCGGAACTTCGTCAACAGCTGGTTGATCTCGGCGGGATCGGCGTCCGCGACCCCATACAGCCGTTGGAACAGATGATAATCGAAGAATATTGCAGACATCAGTCCGCGATACTCGTCGCGCGAGGCGTTGTTGACCGGTCTGCCGTCCAGCAGGACTTCGCCGGAATCCGGCGGATAGAGCCCGGACAGGACCCGCAGAAACGTCGACTTGCCCGAACCATTGCCGCCGGTAATGAAAACAAGCTCGCCGGCCCGCAGGCTAAAATCGATCGGGCCGATCTTGAACACGGTATCGGAGAATTTGTCGACATAGCGGAAGGTGATGTTGTGCATCTCGATCCGCTCGAAGCGCTTCGGCGCGGCGACCGCGATCCCCTCGGTGGGGATGACGGTGGCGTGCAGCGCGGCCTCAAGACGCTCGATGCGGTCGGCCGCCGCATTGGCATTGAGCAGGATCGGAATCGCCTGCACCAGGCCGAAACAGGCGCCGACGATGAACAACAGTGCCGTCGTGGTCTTGGCGATCGACGAGCCGCCAAGCGTGTCGCTCAGATTGGGCGCCACGAACACGACCGCGCCGAGCAGCACGTACATCGAAATCTGCGACGTCACGATCATCTTGAAGGTTTCGGCCTGGGTGCGGATTTTGATGTTGGCCGCGGTCTTCGAGACCTCCAGCGCGTCGTCGAACAGATCGTCGCTGCGCGCGGCATTGAGCCTGACTTCCTTGAAGCCGTCGAGGAAGTCGACCAGCCGGTCGAACAGCCGGCGCTCCCAGGCCGCCGACTCGCCCTTCTGCGCGGCGAGCCGCTTATTCTTGTGATGAAAGATAAAACCAGCGCCGGTGACGATGACGACGGTCAAGGCGAAGGCGACGAGCGACAGATAGGCGACGTATAGCCCGACGAAGAAGATTAGCACCGCGCCCTGCACCGTAAAGCACAGCATATTGCTCGCTTGGGTGAGCACTGCGGTATCGCTGGTCACCGCGGCGACGATGCGCGAGCGGCCGATCCGCTCCAATTCCAGGAGCTCCGAGCGCCTGATCATGTCCATCAGCCGCACGCGCAGCTTATGGATGATGGCCTCGATCTCGGCGGTGGCAGTGATCGTGACGAATTGCTGCGACTTGAAGAACAGAAACAGCGCGACCAGAAAAAGCGAGGCCGCCCACAGTCCGGGTTTCTGCCCGGCGCCGGCGTCCTGCACGCCGGCATTGATGGCGGCAAGGATCGACGCGTTGCTGACGCCGCCGACGCCGGACATGAAGACCAGCTTCGGCAGCGAGCCGTGCATTTCGCGGCGAACGAGCTGGATAAAGGACATTAGCGCGCAGTCGTCCGTCTACATTCAACACGCGCCGCCGATGGCCGAGAGACGGATGCGCTTGCCGACAGTTAATCCACGTTGCGGCGACGCCATTCGACTCGCCGCGATGGGCCGGTGATGAACAGCACGGGCAGCACCACCAGCGGAGTGATGAGCAGTGCGAGGAAGAACGTCCCCCAGAATCCCATGCGACGATGGGTACCGGCAAATCCCGTGAGCAGGCACACGGTTATGTAGGCGAGAATGGCTGCAGCCATGGGACTCCGGACTCGGTCGCGTCGCTCGACGAAATTCACGCTTTAGGTGGAACTGCTCCTCCTCGGCTGGCGGAGGCCCGTGCGAGTCACGTGGTCGTCGTCGCCGCCCCGGTGGTATCGGAACGCTTGGCGCGCCGCGAATCCCACATCTCCTTCTGCGCCTTGACGAACTCGCGATAGTCCGGGGGATTGAAATCGAGCAGCGTACCGCCCGACTCGAAATGCTGAATGAAGGCCTTGCCGATGGCAAAGGTGGCGCCGGCGGAAAGCACCGGCATGACAAAGCCGGCCGCGAGAATATTGACGACCGGTATGGCTTTCATGGCGCTGGCGGCGCCCATGCCGCTGGTCACCGGGATCATCGTTCCGGCCAGCGCCGCGATCAGCGCTTTGCCGCGATTCTCCGAGAACTCCACGTCATAGATCTGCGAAATGCGGCGCAGCATCTGGACCTGAAGGGTCCCGACGGCCAGCACATCGACTACCGGGAGCGGGATCAATCCGGCCACGCCGGACCAGATGGCGAAACGATCGACCAGTTTACCGGCCACTTCACTCCGCTCTGCGGTCGAGGTCGACGCCGTCGCAGCGGCTTCGTCCGTTGCGGGGCTCTCGGAAGCACTCGATTTTTCCGCCATGGCGTATCCCTTTCTCGGCATCCCGGGGGTGGCTCGATAGGCAATCGAACCGGTTTGAACTTCTTCGTCGGCTCAATCCGGATGAGCTTTAAAAAGGCTATCATGGTGGGGTGCCGGTGCCAAGCGCCCGTGCTCCCCGGTTCGAGGCCGGCGCGGCGTAACTTTCATTGGAATGTCATGCGATTAGGCCGCCACGCGGCGCCGGCGGCTCGCCCGCGCCCCATCGCTCACAGCTCGCGTGGGATCGGCGGCGGATCCCCAGTCATTTCATCTCGAATCCAAGCGATTTGACCAGCGGAATGATGCGTGCGCGTTCGGCTTCGAGGAAGCGCTGCGCCTGTTCGGGGGTGTCGTGCACCGGCTCAAGCCCGGCCGCAAGTAATGTTTGTTCGAAGTCGACGCTTTCCGTAGCCCGGCGATGAGCCTCTGCGATCTGATCAAGGATTGACTTTGGCGTTGCGGCTGGAGCGAACACGCCAATGGACAGTCCAGCAACGAGGCCCGGGTACGTTTCCGATGCGGCCGGCACATCCGGAAGGACACTCAGGCGTTGCGGGCTGAGGACCGTGACGATTCGTATCTTGCCAGACCTGTGTAGCGCCAACACGGCATTCGTGATGTTGAGGAACATCATCGGTATTTGTCCGCCGATGACATCTTTGATGACCGAGCCGCCGCCTTTGTAAGGCACGCCGGTGACGTCGGGCGTCTCGGCGCGCTGCTTGAACATTTCACCCGCGAGATTAGCGTAGGTGCCGGTCCCCGCCGTGCCATAGAAGACCTTGCCGGGATGGGCCTTGATATAGGCGACCAGCTCCGGGAGGTTCTTGGCGGGAACCGCCGGGTTAACGCAGATTGAGATCGCCGAGTTCGCGATGATGCTGATGGTGGCGAAATCTTTCTCCGGGTCATAAGGCACGCTCTGCATGATTGACGGAATGAGCACCTGTGTGCCGGTGTTGCCCAACAGCAGCGTATAGCCATCCGGCTGCGCTCGCGCGACTACAGCCGTTCCAATCGTTCCGGAGGCACCGCCGTGGTTCTCCACGACAACGGTGCCCAAGAACGTCCGCATCTTGTCTGCCCACAATCGGCCAATCACATCCAATACGCCGCCCGGCGCAAACGGCACGATGAGCCGGATTGGGTGGTCCGGATATTTCGTCTGAGCCGACGTGCCGATCGACATTAGGGTCGTTGCCGCGAGAGTTGAGGACGAAAGTATGAGCAGATCGCGCCGATGCATGTTTCCCTCCCGTTGTTGCTGTGAGCGTATCAGCAACGCCAAGGCAACTCACAAGTGTCAGCTCAATTCGAACAATAAGCCACGCCGGTTTTCCGGGCGTTCGGGGTTCCGAACGGCCTTGATGGCAAGAGCTTTGTTGAGAGCTTGGCCTCTGGTGCCGCCACCGCCGGGACCATTTGTTCACGCAACGTCGGATCGCGCGCCCAGCTAGTTGGTCAGAACGGCACCGCGATCAGCTCGAAGACGTCGTCGCAATTGATCAGGTCGACACGTTTGAGGACGATTTTATATCCCATGGCTACGCGCCGCAGATGATGCAAGACGCGTCCGGAAAACACGCGCTGCACCTGCATACGATAGTCGGTCATGACCATGTTCGACGTCACCGAGACTTCGCCTCGCGCAACGTCGATATTGTCGAGCACCACATTGCCGACGAGGTGGCAGGTGCGATGCGGCGGATTCTGCGAGTGGATATTCGGGTGGCGCAACCGCTCGAAACGCGTCTGCATCATGCTCTTGTCGTCGTAGAATAGCGAACACTCGGCCTCCGGGCTTTCCTGGCCGGGCTTCAACGGGACCCAGTAGCAACCATCTTCGGCGAAAAGATCGCGCCACTCCTCGAACCGCCGCTCGTCGAGCAGCTGCACCTCGTGAATCACGAAGTCCTCGATTTCGCGCCGATCGCCGAGCAAGGTTGTCATCGATTCCGCGTTCTGCAATTGCATCGATATCACCCTTCTGCACTCATCAGCCGCAGCCACGCGGCGTATTGGGCGCGCTGCTGAACTTCGACCGTGCCGTGATTGACGTAGTCGCCGTGCGCATCCTCCTTGTCGGTGTCGACGCCGCGGGCAAACCAGACCCAGTCGGAGTTCTGCGCGCTCAGGCCGATCTGGCACCGCCGAAAGCATTCGAGATCGTCCGTCTGAATAAGCGACGCCGCTGAGTGCGTCAGATTCAGATGACGAACGAATCCATCGTTCATCTCTTTGGGAGCACCTTTGAGCCTGACCGGATAGACATGGACCTCCGTACGATCGACCGCGACGGGCACGATGACTCGCACGTGCTGATTGAGTGCTTGCAGCGTCATGTTTGGATAGAAGGCGGTGTTGTGCCGCTTCGGCTGCAGGATTTCCAGCGCCCGCTCCCTGCCATGGCGTGCTTCGAGCGCCGAAAAATACGATTTGAAGACTAGCGTGTCCGGCATTTCTTCAGCCACCGGCTGATGCCCGGCATAGGAGTGTCCGTTGGTGCGTGAGCCCCAGGCGGGCCGCTGCTCCCAGCGTTCCGCCGCGCTGCCGCGATCGCTGATGGCGGAACCGGCGCTTTGACCGGCGCCACGACTGAACTGTCTGCCGCTGCGGCTGACGCTCGATTCGTGCGAGAATGGCACGTGGTACATGTCCACCGTGTTTTCGAGCTGGAGCTTCCAGTTGCCGCGGAACATGTACTTGTGGACACCACCGCCTAGATCGATCTCCCCGTCGGGCGCCCGATCCACCAACTCGTCGATGCTGTCCTTGGCCGTGCCAAGATGCTCCTCGATGCTAGGTCCTCGCTCCGCGAGACTCGCAAATATGAATCCGCGGTAATTAGCCACGCGCGGAACGCGTCGCATCCCCAGAGCTGGATTGTTCACATCGAAGCTTTCGCCATAACCCCTTCGCATCGCGATCGCTTTGAGGTCGCCGTTCGTCTTGAATGTCCATCCGTGATAGCAGCAGCGAAACAACGCGGCATTGCCCTTATCTTCATTGCAGACCACTGCGCCGCGATGGCCGCAGCTGTTGAAAATCACGTAAACCTGCCCGTCCGTGTGGCGCGACATGACAAGGGGCTGCTTGCCGGCACGGGTGGTGATGTAATCGCCCGGTTTGGGCACCAAGCTGTCGTGGCCCACATAGATCCAAGTTCGTCCGAATATCTTCTCCATCTCCAGATCGAAAACTTCCGGATCGAGATAGAGCGACCTGTGCACGTGGTCACGGCTGACGAGCGAACGGATCGCTTCGGGATTAAACTTCATGACTCCACCTTCCAAATATAGCCGGGCAACGGATTGAACCACACGCGCCACAGTGCCACAAATGGAATAATGCTCTGGATAAATTAGGAAACTGATCAATGGTCAATTTGCCCGTGCGCCATATTCTGACGCTGGTCTGTCTGGCGGATACCGGCAGCTTTCGGCTTGCGGCCGATCGCCTCAAGCTCTCGCAACCGGCCGTAAGCACGCATATCCGCGATCTGGAACGATATTACGGCGTTCCCCTGGTGCAGCGAACCACGCGGCGCGTGTCACTGACCGCGGAGGGCCAAGCGCTTGCGGCGCGCGCACGCAGGGCATTCCAGGAATTGGAAATGGCCAGCCAAGATGTCCGAGACTTCGCCGCGGTTCACCGCGGCCGTGTCGTCGTTGCCTGCGTTCCTCCCATGATGGCAAGCATCGTCCCAAACGTCGTCAGCCGTCTCGCGGAAGAATTTCCGGCGGTGGAAATCGAGGTTCGAGACGTGCTTTCAAAAGAGGTCGAGCAGCTCGTCGACCGAGGCGATGCGGATTTTGGTATCGGGCCACAACCCAGGTCGCATACTCTCTCGTTCAAGACGCTGATGAGAGATTACTTTGTTGCCGCCGTCCCGCTGAACCATGCGCTCGCCAAACGCGATTCCGTCAATTTCGAAGAACTCCTGAAGCACTCGCTGGTGATGACGACCAGCGACACAAACGCCAGGCTGATCGTCGACCAGGCCGCCCAACGATTACTATCATCGCGCCACTGGCGCTCGTCTTGTCGGCGATCCGGGTTCTTCTGAGTTCCTGGCAAGCTATGCGGCGGCCGAGGACGGTGTTCGTCGGCGCGGAGCCGCAAACCTCGCTGCCCTCATCAGAGATTTCGAGCGCACTAAGCAATGGCGCAGATTAGCGGAGAGTACAAAGAAAGAATACAAGCGCGTCTTCGCTTTTTGGGACTTGAAGTATGGGACATGCCCCCAGCGCGCTCTCGAAGAGAAAGATTTTCGAGTTGATGTCGTTAAATGGCATGACGAGTTCTCTGAGGCGAAGCCGCGCGAAGCTGACAATCGCGTCGCCATCCTCGCTCGGCTCTTATCATGGGCAGCCAAAGACGGTCCCTTGGCGAAGAACATCCTCGACGGCTTCGAGCGCGCCTATACCGTTGATCGCTCGGAAATCATCTGGTTACCGGATCATGTCGAAGCGTTCATGCGAGTCGCATCCCCAGAGATGCGATTTGCGATGATGCTTGCGCTCCATACAGGACAGCGACAAGGTGACATCCGCGGCCTTGTTTGAGGCTCTGGCTTTGGCCTGACATTGCGACCTCAAAACATGAATCGCCTCATCGTCGGCTCGCCTGACAAAACTAAATTTATTTTGCAATTCCTCGCCGAGGATTTCTCTTCTGGTCTCGTCCTCATCGACCCGACCGGCGACCTGGCCCGCGCTGCCGCCAACATCGTGCCGATGGCGGATACGCAGCGTGCCTTCTATTTCGACCCGTCCGACATGGCATATCCCGCTGGATTTAATGTTCTGGAGGGCGTGCCGCGCGATAGACATTCCAAACTGACCGAGGACTTATGCGCCTACTTCGAAGGCATGTGGCCAAACGGCTGGGGCGCCCAAAGCAACTACATCTTGGCAAACTGCCTTCGTGTCCTATTGGCCACTGAAGGCTCGACCTTGCTCGGCGTGCTCAAACTTATGACGGATAAAAGATACCGGATGACCTCGCCGTTTTCGAGCGGCGGCAATAGGACGAAGCGGCCATCGAAGCCGATGGGGATTGACGTAAGCTTGATGCTCAATCCGTCATCGCCGGATCGAAGCGCCCATGCGCAGCACGTTCGCTGGGTCATCGCAGCGAGCGCGTCGGTTACAATCGCTCAGGCCGCCCTTGATTCCGCGATCGCCGAATATCCTTGCCAGCGCCTGACGCTCCGCAAAGGAGCGATGCTCATCCGTGAGCATACGCCACAAAAGCAGGATTGACCTCCTATCTGTCGTTTGATATCATTTACTATCAAATGGTGGAAGAAACAATGAATTCGGACTGGCTTTCCCTCGAAGACGCAGCGACCTATTTGAGCATGGGCAAGACCGCGCTCTATGCCCTCGCTCGCGACGGTCGAATACCGGCGCGAAAGATCGGTAAGAAATGGACGTTTGAAAAAGGGGGAGTGGACGCGTGGGTCCGCGCGAACCAGCCTATAAAATCGTTCTTCCTCAACCTCGACTGCAAGATCGAAGCGAACGATTACCTGCGCGACCCGCAACGCGACGGCTACCTTCGCACCTACGAGTTCTTCCGCGCCGGCAAGAATAAGGCGATCCTTCAGATACCCGTAGGCTGTGGCAAGACCGGGCTCGCTTCGCTGCTCCCCCTCGGCCTTGCTGCCGGCCGCGTAATCGTCATCGCGCCCAATCTCACCATCAAGACCGGACTGTACGACGCGATGGACATTACCAACCGCCAGAAATGCTTTTGGCGTAAGGCGGGCGTGTTGAGCCAAGACCAAATGATAGCCGGGCCGCTCGCGTGCACGCTCGATAGCGGCAACCTTTCAGTCGCTACCAAATCGCACATAGTCATCACGAACATCCAGCAGCTCGCCACCAGCGTCGATAAATGGCTGACGCAGTTTCCCGACAATTTCTTCGACATGATCATTATCGACGAGGCACATCACAGCGCCGCCACAAGCTGGCAAAAGGTTATCGATCGCTTTCCGAACGCAAAGATCATTCACATGACGGCGACGCCTTTCCGGAGCGATCGGCAGGAGATCGACGGAGAGCTGGTGTTTCGATACCCGTTCCGTAGTGCCACCTTGAAGGGCTACATCAAACGGCTCAAAGCCAGTTACGTTGCTCCCACCGAGATCGAACTCGGCTTTTCCGACGAGCGTGGTCGTACCTATACCCTCGAAGACGTATTGAAGCTAAAGGAGGAGGAATGGTTTAGCCGCGGCGTCGCACTTGCGCGTCTTTGCAACCAGCACATTGTTGATAGTAGCCTAGAGAAATTGGAAGAGCTGCGGCAAAGCGGAACGCGCCACCAGCTGATCGCGGTCGCGTGCTCGATCAACCACGCTCGGGAAATTCGTTCGCTCTACCAGGAGCGGGGCTTCAGCGCCGACGTGATCCACAGCAAACAGACTGACGAGGAGCAGGCGGCAATCCTTACCGCGCTTCGCAATGGCACACTCGATTGCATTATCCAGGTTCAGATGCTCGGCGAGGGCTTCGATCATCCGAAACTGAGCGTGGCCGCCATCTTTCGGCCGTTTCGCACTCTTGCTCCCTATATCCAATTCGTCGGCCGGATCATGCGCGTCGTTGTACAAAACGACCCCACACATCCTGACAACGTCGGCCATATTGTGACCCACCTTGGCATGAACCTCGATGAGCGCCTGAAGGAGTTTAAGCAATTCGAGAATGACGATCAGGCGTTCTGGGACAAAGTTATCAGCGGCGACGAGCCGGAGATGCCAACCGCAGTGCGGGATGGCTCCGCGCGGCTCACGGCCGGCGAACGCGTCGTCGTGCATGGTGAGATTGTCGAGTCTCTGTGGGAGGAGGATTTCTCGACCGTCGAGGATGCCCAGATCATCGATGATTTTCGGGAGCGACTGAAACTTTTTGGTCTTGATCCAAGTCAGGCCGAGGAGATGGTGAAAAAAGCTCAGCAGTCGCCGCTGCGTAAGCGCCCCGCTTCCGAGCCCTTCGCTATTCAGCCACAACGTGAATGGCAAGAGGCAAAGAAGCGTCTCTATGAGCAGGCGCAACGTTTGGCGAAATTGCTGCTCAACCACGTTGAGCTCGCGATGACGGGAACGGAGCTGACGTACAAGTATAAGTCGCTGAAGATTACCGGAAAAAATAATTACGTATCGGCGCTCATGATGGTGAATGCTGAAATTAACAAGCGACTGGGGAAAGAACGCACTCAGGCGAGCACCGAGGAATTCAAGCAGATATTGGATACTCTCGATGACGTACTCCAAACTATTGTCAGGCGCGTCAGAAAAGCCAAGTCAGACTATGAAAAAAACAATGCCTAGAGGCCCTACCCCGTCGCTGATTGGTAGTACCAATGGCAGACCCAAACGAGTGGATGTTCTGAAGAAGTCAGAATGCTCGCGTTGTCATTCGCAGTTTGTTGCCGGCCAAACGTGCATCGCAATTCCGAAGGTTGGGCAAGCCTACTCGACCTCCAGGCGCGTATGCGATGAGTGCTTTCAAACGATTCTTCAAAAGACTTCCGAGGACCTCGAAGCAGTCAAGCGGATATAGGGGCTGGATTTCCAGCAGGAGTAGCCGCCTGCGCTCGTAATTAATTTTTATTTTTGTATCTCTGATACGCCTGAGCCTATAGCGAGCCTAACGCTTTTTGTTCTTTCGCTAAGTATTTGAAATTACTGGCGCGCCCGAAGAGATTCGAACTCCTGACCCCCAGATTCGTAGTCTGGTGCTCTATCCAGCTGAGCTACGGGCGCGGCGCGTCGTACCTATAGGCTTCGACGCGTGATGGCAAGATTTGTCCCGCCCGTCCCTCCGCGTCCCGCGGCGGGATTAGGCCGGGAAATTAACCCTGGGCGCGGGCGCCGCGATGGGCGGCGAGCTCGACGGCGCGGTCGGGAATGGTCAGCCGCAGCGTGGCGCCGATGGTGCCTTCGACCAGGCGGATGTCGCCGCCGTGGGCGCGAACGAGCTCGGCGGCGATGGCGAGGCCTAAGCCCGTGCCGCCGGTGCGGGTCGAGCCCTGGAACGCCTCGAACAGATGGGCGCGCGCTTTTTCGGAAAAGCCCGGGCCGGTGTCGGAGACTTCGATCACCACCACTGCGCCTTCGCGGCGGCCGGTGATGCGGATCTGGTCGCGGCCGGGATCGCGGGTTTCGCGGCTCTCCATGGCGCCGACGGCATTGCGCGAGAGATTAAGAAGGATGCGGAACAGCTGATCGTAATCGGCTTCCACCACGAGCCCGCGCTCGACTGCGCTGATCCAGCGGATCGGCGCATCGGAGCCAAGCGCCAGTGTCTCATGCACCTCCTCGACCAAGGGCTCGAGCAGGATTTGCCGGCGCTCCGGCGGCGGCTCCTGCAGGCGGCCGTAGGACAGGGTCGACTGGCAGAAGGCGATGGCGCGCTCCAGCGCGTGCATCAGCTTCGGCGCGAAGCGCTGCACGCCGGGATCGGGGATTTTGGCGAGCCGGTCGGAAAACAGCTGCGCCGACGCGAGCAGGTTGCGCAGGTCGTGATTGATCTTGGACACCGCGAGCCCGAGATTGGCGAGCCGGTTTTTCTGATGCAGCATCGAGACGAGCTCGATCTGCATGGTGGCGAGCTCGCGCTCGGCGGTGCCGATCTCGTCGTTGCGCGCCGACGGCGCAATGACGCGGTCGCTGTTTTCCGGATCGGCGCGGAACGCGATCATGTTGGCGGTGACGCGGCGCATCGGCCGCACGAACAAATAATGCAGCGCCAGGTAGACCAGCGCCGCGGTGATGCAGGAGATGACCAGCGATAGAAACAGAATGTCGGCCGAATAGCGCAGCATCGCCTTGCGCAGCGGCTCTTCGTCCATGACCAGCTCGATGAATTCATCGTCGCTCGCCGAAGCGGGCAACGGCCCGACCACCCGCATCACGTCCTTGGTTCCGGTGTCGAACATCGTCTTGAACGCGTCGACGATGGCGTCGAAGGCATAGACGTTGTGCATGTCGTAGGTGTCGTTGATGGCGGGCGGCATGTCGTCGACCGCGATCATGCGGTGCCGCGAACCCATCTTCATCGCCACGCCGCGGGCGCCGATCGAGTCGAGAATCTTCTTGGCGAGCGCGTCGGACACCACGCCGTTCGGCGCGGCGTCGAGCACCAGCGCCGCGGTATAGGCGGTGGCCAGTCGGTCCTTCAGCCAGACGACGCGAAAATTGGCGACCGACGGCACATAGATCAGCACTTCCGCGATCATCACGAACAGGATCGTGAGGACGAGGAGCTTGCCCGAAAGGCCGAAACGCGGCGGCCGGACCGGTTCCGGCCGCGCGGTGGTTTCATCAGTCATGGTCGAGCCTGCTGCCGGGGCTAACGCTCATCAGCCAAATCGACGCAGCCACCCTATGATGCGACGCACCAGTGGGCTCGTCAAACCCCTGGTGAAATAGGTCATCGCGGCGCGTTTGCCCACCTCGGCATAGGTCGGATACGGCACGATAACACCGGCAAAGGCCTCGATATTCAATTTTTGGTTTATGGCCAGCGTCCAGGCGGCGATATTTTCGGAGGCCGCGGCCCCGACGATGGTTGCGCCGAGAATATCTCCCTTGCGATCGGTGACGATCTTGATGTGGCCGTTTGTCGCCCCGGTCGCCCGCGCGCGGTCGTTTTCGCGATAGGGCGCGCGCAACACGCGAATGATGCCGGCGTCGGCGCGCGCCGCGTCCTCGGTGAGGCCGACCTGGGCCAGTTCCGGATCGGTATAGGTCACGACGGGAACCGCGTAGCGATCGGCATCGACCGGCGTGCGGAACAGCGCGTTGCGGATCACAAGCCCGGCGTGATGATGGGCGAGATGGCTGAGCTTGGCCGCGCCGGTGACGTCGCCGATCGCATAGACGTGTTTGTTGGTGGTGCGAAGTCCGCTGTCGACCACGATGCCAGCCGGCTCGTAGCGGATGCCGGCGGCGTCGAGATCGAGATTTTCCAGATTCGGACGACGCCCGGCCGCGACCAGAAGATGACTGCCTTCGATCGTTTGCGTTTCTTGGTCGGCGCCGGCGCCGGTGACGATGTCGACCTGCACGCGCGCCAGCACGCGGCGCACTTGCCGGAGCTCGACGCCAGCGCGCAGCGTAACGCCCTCGCGGGCGAGCGCGTCGAGCACGATGGCGGCGCATTCCGGATCGGCGCCGGCAAGCGGCGTTGCCGGCTCGAGCACGGTGACTGCGGCGCCGAACCGGCGAAACGCCTGCGCCAGTTCGAGCCCGATCGACTCGGCGCCGATCACGATGAGATGGCGCGGGCATTCGGCGAGATCGAAAATCGTCTCGTTGGTCAGATGCGGCGTGTCGGCGAGCCCCGGAATGGCCGGCAGCGCCGGCAAAGAGCCGGTGGCGATGACGAAGCGGCGCGCTTTGACGTCGTAACCGTCGACCGCCACGGTCTCGGCATCGGTGAAGCGGCCCTCGCCTTCGAAAACGCGCACGCCGAGGCCGTTGAAGCGCTCGCGCGAATCCTGCGGCGCGGCCAAAGCGACGACGTCGCGGACATGGGCGCGGACCGCGGCGAAATCGACGCCGAAACGCGGGCTCCTGATGCCGAAGCGCGCGCCGTTGCGGAACGCACCTTGACGCAAGATTTGGGCGCGCTCGGCCGCCGCGAGCAGCGCCTTCGACGGCAGCGAGCCGCTATTGAGGTCTTCGCCGCCCATCTTGGCTTTTTCGATCAGCACCACATTGACGCCGAACGCCGCGGCCGCGGACGCCGCCGCAAGCCCGCCCGCGCCGGCGCCGATGACGCAGATATCCGGTTTGATCTGTTGCCGCTGTTCCAGTGCCATTTTTGCCGTTTCGGCCCCGCCCGAAGTCCAAGACCTGAGGTCCAAGACCTGAAGTCTAAGACCTGTCACACCTATTCTATAGTGAGCGGGCAATGACAATGCGGGCTCGGAGGTGGATTCGGCAGCGCACCGAATTCGGCCGCAAAACGCCGAAATCGCCGGAAAATCGCGGGGAAGTCACGTTGACGAGCCGGGAGGGCTTGCGTATAAGCCGCGCCAATTGCGGCGCTTAGAGCATGATCCGGAAAAGTGGATACCGGTTTTCCGAAAAGATCATGCTCCAGCGAAGAACCCTAGACCATGATCCGATTCAACCTTTTCGGATCATGGTCTAGGGCCGCAGCAAGCCCCGCAGCGGAGATCTTCCGGTGAAACGGACCTACCAGCCGAGCAAATTGGTGCGCAAGCGCCGCCACGGCTTTCGCACCCGCATGGCGACCAAGGGCGGCCGCAGGATTTTGGCGTTGCGGCGCGCACAAGGGCGCAAAAAGCTGAGCGCTTAGCCTCGCCGCTTTTTTCGGGGCGCGAGTTTTCGTTCCACACGCCGATTTCGAGGTCGAACCCGCAGTGGTCGAGCCCAAAGTCGCAGCCAAAAGTGCATCCATGGAACGGTTGAAGCGCCGGACGGACTTTCTGGCTGCCGCAAAAGGCGCAAGGGCGCCTGCCGGCGCCTTCGTTCTGCAGGCGCGGCGCCGCGCCGAAGACAGTCGAGAAGACGGTCAAGACGGCGGCCCCGTCCGGATCGGCTTTACCGTGTCGCGACAGGTCGGCAATGCCGTGGAGCGAAATCGCGTGCGGCGGCGCTTGCGCGAAGTGGTGCGGCTTTCGCCCGCCACGGCGTTTCGTACCGGCCACGATTATGTGCTGATTGGCCGCCGCGCGGCGCTCGGAGCCGATTTCGGCGACATGACCCGGCAATTCGATGCGGCGTTACGCCGAATTCACACCGTCCCGCGGAGCGGGCAAACAAGCCGGCAAGAGAACACCCCGGCAACTGGTAGCGGCCGGGACGCACCCCCACATAGAGCCGGTTCGCCCTCCAAAGGGCGCGATGAGCGGCACCATGATCGGCGCCCCAAGCCCGGACCGCGCAGAATAGAGCGCAAGGACACGGATAAGAGCAGCTAATGGGCGAGTATAAGAACACCATCCTTGCCATCTTGCTGTCGCTGATCGTCGTCGTCGGCTGGCAATATTTTATCGGCTACCCGCAGATGCAGCGCCAGCAGGAGCAGGCGCAGCTCAAGAAGCAGGAACAGACGCAAGCTCAGCCTGGCCAAGCTCAGCCCGGCGCGACGCAGCCGAGCCCATCGCAAGCCAGTGCCCCGCCGGTGCCGAATGCGCCGACGACCGAGCCGCCGGCCGCCACGCGCGAAGCGGTGATCGCGTCCTCGCCGCACGTCACCATCGACACGCCGCGGCTCCACGGCAGCATCGATCTCAAGGGCGGCCGCATCGATAATCTGGCGCTCACGCAATTCCGCGAGGACATCGATCCGAAATCGCCGCCGATCGTGCTGTTCTCGCCGTCGGGCGCGGCGGACGCCTATTACGCCGAATTCGGCTGGGTGGCGGCCGCCGGCACGACGGCCGCCATTCCGGGCGCCGATACGGTGTGGAAACAGGACGGCTCGGGTGCGCTCGGCGTCGATCATCCGGTGACGCTGACTTACGACAACGGCCAGGGCTTGACCTTCACCCGCACCATCGCGGTCGACGACCATTATCTCTTCACCATCAAGGACCAGGTGGCGAACAAAGGCGGCGCGCCGGTCACGCTGTTTCCCTATGGGCTGATCTCGCGCCACGGCACCCCGCCGGTGCTCGGCTATTATATTTTGCATGAGGGCCCGATCGGCATGATGGGCGCCGACGGCGAGAAAGAAGAGTCCTACAAGAAGATCGCCGACTTAAAGAGCGAAAGCTGGGACGTCACCGACGCCTGGCTCGGCTTCACCGACAAATATTGGGCGGCCGTGCTCCTGCCCGACACCGACGCCAAGGTGAAAACCCGCTTCTCCGCCACCAATGTCAACGGCAAGGACATCTATCAGACCGACTATCTGGGTCAGGCGCAGACCGTGGCGCCGGGCTCAACCGCCTCCACCGACGCGCGGCTGTTCGCCGGCGCCAAGGAAGTCTCCGTCGTCGGCATCAATTTCCCGCTCGGCCCCGGCGGCTACAACCAATCGCTCCACCTCAACAAATTCGATCTGTTGATCGACTGGGGCTGGTTCTACTTCATCACCAAGCCGATGTTCCTCGCCATCGACTATTTCTTCCATCTGGTCGGCAATTTCGGCATCGCCATTTTGATCGTTACGGTGTGCGTCAAGATTTTGTTCTTCCCGCTCGCCAACAAGTCCTATGCCTCGATGGCGAAGATGAAGGCGGTGCAGCCGCAGATGGCGATGATCAAGGAGCGCTTCGCCAACGACAAGATGAAGCAGCAGCAGGAGATGATGGAGCTCTATAAGAAGGAGCAGATCAATCCCATTGCCGGCTGCCTGCCGATCGCGATCCAGATTCCGGTGTTCTTCTCGCTGTACAAGGTGCTCTTCATCACCATCGAAATGCGCCACGCGCCGTTCTACGGCTGGATCCACGATCTGTCGGCGCAGGACCCCACCAACATCTTCACGCTGGGCGGCCTGATCCCGTTCGATCCGAGCATCATTCCGCTGATCGGCGGCTTCCTGCACTTAGGCTTCTGGCCGGCGATCATGGGCGTGACCATGTGGGTGCAGATGAAGCTCAATCCGGCGCCGCCCGATCCGACCCAGCAGATGATCTTCAACTGGATGCCGCTGATCTTCACCTTCATGCTGGCGAAATTCCCCGCCGGCCTTGTCATCTACTGGGCCTGGAACAACTCGCTCTCGGTGACGCAGCAAAGCATCATCATGCACAAGCACGGCGCCAAGATTCAGTTGTGGGACAATCTCAAAGGCACGTTCTACAAGCCGAAGCCGAAAGCGAAGCAGCCGGCGGAGTAGATTCTTTCATTCGCCCCCGCGGACGCGGGTGGAAAATGGGGTCCTCGGCACCCGCACCTGTCTTGATGCAACAGCGGCGATAATGAAACGATGTGCGCGGTCTCATTCCGACCGGCATCAAAGCCACGGCTTCCACTTATATGCCATTTCTCTACCGAGACCGTCCAAATCTGGATAAATGGCGGTTTCGTCGATTCCACAAGTCTCAAGCGATCGCCTGATGCCCTCGACTTTTTGGCCTACGACTTCAATCTTTCTCAAGATGCGGTCGCACTGCTCGAACTCCTTAAAGCCGTCTTCCCGACTTCCGTGAATCGTAAAGCATGACCGCTGAGCGCCAATGCGTCGCATGGTATGCACCGGATAGACCGCTACGGGCGGCTTCTTGCCTACTCCAACGTGATTTCCCTGACGGTCTTTTTCAAATCTGGCCGGCAACCATGGATCAAACTTTTCTCTGATTTTAGGATCCGTACCAGGATCAGAAGGCGGAATTACTTCAAAGCCATTGGCTGTCTTGTGCTGAGGATCCTTTTTTAGAAATACTCTCTTATTGAGCTCCCACGGATTCAACACCCAAACCGCCGCATTGCAATCACTATTCACTCTTGTCCTTACTGCAAAATAGAGGCCGGTCAACGCGGACTCTGTCCAGTCCAAAAGCCGAGTGGGCGCGCTATGATGTTGCATGACGAAATACCATTCCCATTTGTTCAGTCCTTTGTCATCGCTTGGTTTTAGGTAGTCCGCTAATGCGGGCGCCCGCCTGCAAAATTCTTCTCTGATTTCGCTTTCGACGAGAGCGCGATCCAGCTGAGTCGCTTGATGGCACTTCTCGTCTTTTTGTTTTCTATAAAACTTGGGGATCAATCTCCAACAAGATTTCTCCTGTCCCCTGCACCATGGAACCAAATAAGCTTCTTTTTCGGGAGGTTCTTTGAACCACGCCTTGCGAATCGTCGAAACCGCCTCAACGTAATCCTCTACGTTCCTTATTGGTGTCATTGGCTCGCCTCGGAAGAGCACTGAGCACCTCACAGAGTTTATTTTACCACTCGGTTTGTCAAACAGCCTTTTTCTCAATGAAGCGACGTCCGGGCGACTGAGGCTAGCTGATTGCTCTCTGATGCCGCCATACTCATGCGGACCACAAGTAGCATAACATTTCTAGTGACCGAGTCCTTGACATTCGTCCCCGAGACAGTTACATTGTGCGAATCAAACCTCGCCCTGTAGGGACGCCGTCCGGGTGATGCCGGGCGGCAGGGGCGAGTGCGATGCCCGCGGGCAAAGCCTCATCAGCTTCGCTCCCGGGCGGTCCGGGCATCATGCCTGCCGGCATTACGACCGGCGTGCGAGGTGCGTCGCTGGATGTGGGCTTAGCCGTCGGCGGAGTGACCCCCGCCCCTTGGACGGTTTTGCCCACGAAGCCTGGCCCGGATCGCACCAAGGGACTACACACCCCTTGGGCAGAGCCGTGGTGGAACGCCGGCAGGCGAGCGCGCCCGAGAGCGGACGGGGCGGCGCAAGCCGCTCCTTCCGTGGCGCGACCCGCGCGCCGTGTTTGCGTGCGGGGAGGTGTTAGCCCGCGTTTGCCGGCGTTCCGCTTCCCTTATTTTTCTTTATCGTCCGCGTGAAACAAAAAAGTTGCTGGACGTAACACGGAGCCCGATCCGTTACCCTGAGGTGGCCGCAAAGCGGCCCTCGAAGGGTGCGGCCGAGGCGCCGAGGCCGTCTCCTTCGAGGCTCGCTCCGCTCGCACCTCAGGATGATGGAAAAGAAGTCATCGCTGTTTGACAACACTCGCGCGCAATCGCGCCGCGAGAACGGATTTGCACGCATCCTGCTTCCGACCACGCCTGCTGCGTGGCCGGGAGAGGAAATAAAATTGCATGGTTACGCCGCGCGGACGCGGGAGAAGAAGGTGGCGACCCTGGTTTCCAGATCGCTTGCCCGCGCCGACAGCCGGGCCGTCCATTGGGTGATCTCGTCGACCGCTATGGCGCTCTTGGCTACGGCTTGTTCGACCGAATCGATCTCGCCCGAGGCCAGCGCGGTATGGCCGGCCGCGCTATGAATGCTCTCGGCGATATTCCTGGTGGTGGCGGACTGCTGCTCCACGGCGGCGGCGATGCTGGTCGATACGTCGGTCAGTTCGCCGATCGCCCGCGCGATCGCGGCGATTTCCTCGACGGAGCGTTTGGTCGCGTCCTGGATGGCGGCGACCTGCCGGGCGATATCGTCGGTGGCATGCGACGTCTGATTGGCGAGCGTTTTGACCTCGGCGGCGACGACGGCAAAGCCTCTGCCGGCTTCGCCGGCGCGTGCCGCCTCGATGGTTGCGTTGAGCGCCAGCAGATTGGTCTGCGCCGCGATCGCGGAAATCGCGCCGACAACGGAACCGATGCGTTCGGCGGTGTCGGCCAGCGAGTGGACGGTCCCTTGCGTGCGCTCGGTATCGCCGACCGCGGACCGCGCCATGGCTAGGCCGTGGCTCGCCTGCTGGCCGATTTCCTGGATCGATCCGGACAGCTCTTCGGTGGCCCGCACCATGATGTCCATACGCTGCGTCGTTTCAGCCGATGCCGCGGAGGCCGAACTCATGCGGCCGAGCGTGTCGCCGGCGACCGCGTTCAAGGCCGAGCACGTCGCGGTGAGCGAGACCGAGGCTTCCTTGATCGCCTCGACCACCGCGCCGATGGCGCCGTCGAATTCCACGATCGCGCCATCGATCGCCTCGCGCCGCGCCAGGGTCGCCCGCTCCGCGGCCTGTCGATGCAACGTCATCGCGTTGGCGACATCGAAGGCAATGACTTGGGATATGGCTCTACCGCGCTCGGCGACGCTGGCGGACGAGAAACGGTGCTTGCGGGCGAGCGCGTCGAGCGCTGCCTTGAGCACGTAGCTGCCGGCAGTGCTGCGAATGCGCGCGTCGAAGCCAAGCGCCGCTTCCTGCTCGACGGTGTGCCGGCACGACTCGGCATAGCGCCCGTCGAGATTGCCGCCGAGCAAGGCTTGGAAATGCGCCGCTTCCAGCTTTTTGAGCAAATCCCTGTTCCGCGCGACGATATCGCTGACCAGCGGCAAGGCGCCCAATGCGACGATGATTTCATCGACGGCGCGATCGAGGTTTGGCGCGATCAGCGGCCAGGTGTCCCGGGCCAGCCGCCGGGTGCGCTCGTCAATGTCGTAAAGCGCAAGGCGAGCTTCAAATGACTGCACTCGGTCGGTTGCCGGCATTGCTGCAATCACGAGACCCGCTGTTGCCGCGCATGTTGGGAGATAAACGTTGCTCTTGTGTTAATGCTAAAGTTACCAATAGTTTCCCGCACGCTTTGCCATCTGGACGGCGGATGTGGCTGCATCCGTCGGCGCCAATAAAAAACGGGAGGCCGCAGCCTCCCGCTCCACTGTCGCTTAATTGGCTGTTTGAAATTTCAGCTCTTGCCGGCTTTCAGCTCCGCCCGACGACGTCGAGTGAGACGCTGGCGAGGCCGGAGAAGCCGAGCGCGCGGGCCGCCGCCGGCGTCACGTCGATGACGCGGCCGTGCACGAACGGCCCGCGGTCGTTGATGCGCACCACCACGGAGCGGCCGTTGCGCTCGTTGGTGACCCGCACCAGCGTGCCGAACGGCAGCGAGCGGTGCGCCGCGGTGAGCGCGCCGTCCAACATCCGCTCGCCGTCGGCGGTGCGGCCGCCGGAATAGCCGTAAACCGAAGCAATTCCGGTCTGCGCCGACGCCGCCATCGGTATCCCGATAACGGCCAAAGCAAGAGCTGAGGCAAAGAAAGTCTTTTTGAGGCTATAGCCAGCCATATCCATCCTATTCGATTGTTGATGGGAGGGTGATTCGCCCACAGATCGCAGGCTGGCCCCGCTATGACCGGGGAAATGTGGTCATTGTGCGTCGCACCATGGCCGGAAATACTTTGGTCCCGACCAAGAAATCTATACGGCATCAATACGCCTCCCGGAACTATCGTTATGTTATTGAAAGACAACAGCTATCCGCCCCGGCGCAGCTCCGGACGCCAGTCAAAAAAGGCAAAGCTATGCGTGTCGTGCATCGTGCGGCGGCTCTCGCCGCGGGTCGATGCATCGCTTCCGGGCAAACTCACCCGGTCGCGATTCGTTCGGGCTTTAAGTCAAATTGCGCCGCGGGTTCCGCACAGCAGAACCGGCCGGCGAGAGTTCATCCGCGATGGAACGGGTTCACGCCGCGGCGGTCGGCAGCGCGTAATCCTTGAACTGATCGCGCAACGCCGTCTTGAGAATCTTGCCGGTCGCGGTGTGCGGAATTTCGCGCACGAAGACGACGTCATCCGGCAGCCACCAGCTGGCGATCTTGCCGTCCAGAAACGCCAGCAGCTCGTCTTTGCTCGCGGTCTGGCCTTCCTTGAGCACGATGACGAGCAGCGGCCGCTCCGACCATTTCGGATGGCGCACGCCGATCACCGCGGCTTCGGCGACCTTGGGATGGCCGACCGCGAGGTTTTCCAATTCGATCGACGAAATCCATTCGCCGCCGGATTTGATCACGTCCTTGGAACGGTCGGTGATGTTGAGATAGCCGTAGCGGTCGATGGTGCCGACGTCGCCGGTGTCGAAGAATCCCTCGTCGTCGAGAATCTCGGCGTCGTCCTTGAAATAGCGCCGGGCGACCGAAGGCCCGCGCACTTTCAAGCGACCGAAGGTCTTGCCGTCCCACGGCATCGGTTTGCCGGCATCGTCGGTGATCTTCATCTCGACGCCGAACGGCGAATGGCCCTGCTTCTGCTGCACGTCGAGCCGCGCCTCACCTTTGAGCCCGGCATATTCGGGCTTGAGCGAGCCGAGCGTGCCGAGCGGGCTCATCTCGGTCATGCCCCAGGCGTGGATGACTTCGACGTCGTAGACGTCCTGGAATTTCTGCGCCATGGCGCGCGGACAGGCCGAGCCGCCGATCACCACCTTCTTCAGATATGGCAGCTTGAGATTGTTGGCTTCGAGATGCGCCAGCAGCATCAGCCACACCGTCGGCACCGCGGCCGTGAAGCTGACGCGGCAGGCATCGAGCATTTCGTAGATCGAAGCGCCGTCGAGCTTGCCGCCGGGCATCGCCATCGCCGCGCCGGCCATCGGCGAGGTCAAAGCGAGGCCCCAGCAATTGGCGTGGAACATCGGCACCACCGGCATGACGACGTCGCGCGAGCCGACGTCCATGGCGTCGGGCTGCGCCGCTATCATCGAGTGCAACACGTTGGAGCGATGCGAATAGACGACGCCCTTGGGATGGCCGGTCGTGCCGGACGTGTAGCACATGCCGGCCGCGGTATTCTCGTCGAAGTCCTTCCAGGCGAAGTCGCCGTCGACCTCCGCGAGCCATTCCTCGTAAGGCACGGCATTCTTCAGCGCGGTCGCCGGCATATGCGCGGCGTCGGTCAACACCACATATTGCTCGATCGGCTTGAGCCGGTCGGCCAGCTTTTCCAGGATCGGCACGAAGGTGAGGTCGACCATCATCACGCGGTCTTCGGCGTGATTGACGATCCAGGCGATCTGATCGGGAAACAGGCGCGGATTGACGGTGTGATAGACCGCGCCAATGCCCATGATGCCGTACCAGGCCTCGAGGTGCCGCCAGGTATTCCAGGCGAGCGTTGCCACGCGGTCGCCGAGCTTGATGCCGCTGTGGTCGAGCCGCTGCGCCACCCGCAGCGCGCGCACGCGCAGATCGGCGTAATTCGTGGTGTGGAACGGACCTTCGACCGAACGCGTGATGATCTGCCGCCCGCCGTGATTGGCGGCGGCGTGATCGAGGATGCGATGGCACAAAAGCTGCCAATCCTGCATCAGCCCAAGCATGGCGTTCCTCGCGCATTTTTTTGGCATGATCTTCTCCGAAAACCGGTCCACCCTCGGATCAAGTCCGAGGGCAAGGTTTTCGGGATCATGCCTTATTTCCTTATGAAGGTTACCCGTCTGCGCCGGACAGGCAAGCGTCTTCGTTGGCCGGGCTTGACGCTTGAAGAGGCGGGCTTGATTGGCCTAAAGCTTAATCCCATCGAGGCCGCCTCGAGCTTCCCGACAAGCTGCAACTGCGCCGGAGAATTCCGCGTGAAATATGCCGTCGTCACTGCCGGGCTGTTGTGTGCGATGCCGCTGGCGATGGCGCAAACTGCCGCCGTGCCGCCGCCAAAACCGACCACGCTTCATGGCGCCGCCCATTTGCAGGCCAAGCGGCAGCCGCTGCCGGTCGTGCTGCCGCGGGAATTTGCGCCGCCGCAGGAGGCCTATGCTTCGTTTCCGGAAAGCGACGCCGCCGCTGCGGCGCCGGCCGAGCCGTCGGCCTGCCAGATGAGCTTGGCGAAAGTCGCGGAATTCCAGCCGCGTCCCGTCCTGGTCGGGCCGGGCGATTGCGGCGCCGACGATGCGGTGCAGATGGACGCGATCCTGCTCCCCGATCAGAGCAAAGTCACGGTGTCGCCGCCGGCAATCATGCGCTGCCCGATGGCGCAAGAGGTCGCCGATTGGGTGCGCGACGATGTGGCGCCGTCGTTGAAAGACCTTCCGCCGCTGCGCGGGCTCGACAATCTCGCCTCCTACGACTGCCGCGGCCGCAACAACGTGCACGCCGCCAAAGTGAGCGAGCACGGCCGCGCCGACGCGCTCGACGTCCACGATTTCAAGCTTGCCGACGGCCGCGAGCTCGGCCTGACCGACGTCAACATGCCGAAGGATTGGCGCGAAGCCGTCCGCGCCAGCGCCTGCGCGCGATTCTCGACCGTGCTCGGTCCGGGCTCCGACGGCTATCACGAAGAGCACGTCCATATCGATCTCGAACCGCGCCGCAACAACTACAAGATCTGCGAGTGGGACGTGCGCCAACCGCCGCCGGTCGAGGCGCAAGCCAAAGTCCCGGACACGGCGCCTGACGCCGCGCTGGCCGAAGGCGTGCCGCTGCAGGGTCTCGACGTGCCGCCGATTCCGCTCGACGCCGTGCCGCTGCCGCGGTCGCGGCCTGTCGCGGCGAACGCGATAGAGAACAGAGCGATGAAATAACCGAAACCGAGCCAGCAGAAGGAGCGAAGGACCCAATGTCTCCGCTCAGTAATCTCGCCGCCCGCGACGTCGAAACGCTGGTGCACCCTTACATTAATCTCGCGCGTTTTCGCGAGACGGGTCCGCTCATCTTCGAGCGCGGCCAGGGCGTCTATGTCTACGACACCGACGGCAAAGCCTATATCGAAGGCATGGCCGGGCTGTGGTGCACCGCGCTCGGCTACGGCAACGAAGAATTGGTCGAGGCCGCCGCCGCGCAGATGCGCAAGCTGTCCTTCGCGCATCTGTTCACCGGCAAGAGCCACGATCCGGCGATCGAGCTTGCCGAAAAGCTCAAAGAGATCGCGCCGGTGCCGATCTCGAAGGTGTTCTTCTGCAATTCCGGCTCGGAGGCAAACGACACCCAGGTCAAGCTCGTCTGGTATCTCAACAATGCGCTCGGTCGGCCGCGGAAGAAGAAGATCGTCAGCCGCATCAAGGCCTATCACGGCGTCACCGTGGTCGCCGCCTCGCTGACCGGGCTGCCCGGCAATCATCGCGACTTCGACGTACCGCTGCCGGGTTTTTTGCATGCCGGCTGTCCGCACCACTACCGCTTCGCGCAAGCCGGCGAGAACGAGGAGGATTTCGCGACGCGGCTTGCCGCCGAGCTTGATGCTTTGATCGTCAAGGAAGGCCCCGACACCGTCGCCGCCTTCATCGCCGAGCCTGTCATGGGCGCCGGCGGCGTGATCGTGCCGCCCGAGACCTATTTCGAAAAGATCATGGCGGTGTGCGCGAGGTACGACGTGTTCATGATCAGCGACGAGGTGATTTGCGGCTTCGGCCGGCTCGGCACACGGTTCGGCTGCGAGAAGCTCGGCTTCGCCCCGCATTCGATCTCGATCGCCAAAGCGCTGTCGTCGGCCTATCTGCCGATCGCCGCCGTCATGATTCCGGAAACGATGTACCAAGCGCTGCTCGCCGAGAGCAAAAAGATCGGCGTGTTCGGCCACGGCTTCACTTACGGCGGCCATCCGGTTTCCGCAGCCGTCGCGCTCAAGGCGATCGAGATTTACGCCCGCGAGCGCATCGTCGAGAAAGCCGCCGAACGGGCGCCGCAATTCCAGGCGCGGCTCAAAGCGCTGGGAGAGCATCCCCTGGTCGGCGAAGCGCGCGGCCTCGGCTTGATCGGCGGCGTGGAACTGGTCGCCGACCAAGCGAGCAAACGCTCCTTCGATCCGCAGCATGGCGTCGGCGCGCGCGCGGTGCAGTTCGCCGAAGCTGAGGGCTTGATCGTGCGTTCCGTGCTCGGCGACGTTTTGACGCTGTCGCCGCCGCTCGTCATCAGCGCGCAGGAGACCGACGAATTGTTCGATCGGCTTACCCGCGCGCTCGACAACACGCTCGATTGGGCGACGCGCGAACGGATCGCGCAGTCGTGATACGGGACGCGAGATGAGACTCCACGACATGAAGACTCCGTTCACCAGTCGCGCGCTATGACGCGGCCCGGATCTGCCATGGAACCGACCGCAACGGACCCGACCGCAACCGACCGAACTGAACGGCGCGAGCGCGCAGCAAAGTCGCAGCTGACGCGGCGGCGCTTCATCGTGGGCGGCGCCGGCGTCATCGGTCTGTCGGCGTCCGCGACTGCCGCTTATGCCGGCGCCATCGAACCGATGGAGGTGATCGTCACGCGCTACGCGCTGACGCCGCCGCGCTGGCCCGCTGGCCGCAAACTAACCATCACGGTGATCGCCGACCTGCATGCCGGCGGACCCGACATGACGCTGCCGCATGTGCAGCGCGTGGTCGATGCCGCGCAGGAATTGCGATCCGACCTCGTCGTGTTCCTTGGCGATTTCAAAGCGTGGTACTGGCACTTCAAGGCAAAGCCCGTCGACGATCCACTGTGGGCGGCCGAATTGGCGCGGCTTAAGGCGCCGCTCGGAACCTGGGCGATCCTCGGCAATCATGATTGGTGGCACGATCTCGCCGGCGTGCGTTCCGCGCTCGGCGGCGTGCATATACCGATCCTCGAAAACAACGCCGTATTGCTAGGCGCGGCGGGACAGCGGTTTTGGTTGGCTGGGCTCGGCGATCAGCTCGCCTATCAGCTCGGCCGCGGGCGCTTCCGCGGCGTCGACGATCTGCCCGGCACGCTCGCGCAAATTCGGACCGACGATCCGGTGCTGCTTTTAGCGCATGAGCCGGACATTTTTCCAACCGTTCCGGATCGCATTGCGCTCACTCTTGCCGGCCACACCCACGGCGGACAGATCCGTGTGCCCTTCGTTTGGCCGCGCTTCGTACCGTCACGCTTCGGCGCCCGCTATGCCTATGGCCATGTGATCGAAAGCGATCGGCATCTGATCGTTTCCGGCGGGCTCGGCACCAGCATCATTCCCGCCCGGTTCGGCGTGCCGCCTGAAATCGTGCACATTACATTGGGCGTCTGAACCGTCACCCGAAAAGCAAACGGCGCCGGTCTAAGCCGGCGCCGCGATTCAGTCTCGCGTCCTTAGAAGAAGCCTCAGTACCACTTCACCGTGGCGCCTTCGTCGGGCACGGAGCTCGATGCGACTTTCGGGCTATTCGGCGCGTCGCCGTTCTTTGGCGCCAACACCACGACGATGGTGCCGACCTTCACGCGATTATAGAGGTCGATGGCGTCCTCGTTGGTCATGCGGATGCAGCCCGACGAGATCGCCTGACCGATATATTCGGGCTGATTGGTGCCGTGAATGCGGTACAGCGTGTCCTTGCCGCCGGAATATAGATACATACCGCGCGAACCCATCGGATTATGCGGCCCGCCGGTCACGAAAGCCGGTAACGGCCCGAGCCGCTGCTGTTCGCCGGAGGTCGGAATCCACGGCGGCCATTCTTCCATGCGGCCGACCTTGGCGATGCCGTTCCAGGCTTGCGCTTCTTCGCCCACCGCGATGCCGTAACGGATCGCCTGACCCTTCGGCAGCACGTAATAGAGAAACTTGTTGTCGCTATCGATGACGACGGTGCCCGGCGCTTCCTTGCGCGTGTAATCGACGATGTGACGGCGATAGGGCTCCGGAATGTCGGCCTGCTCATATGGCAGGTTCGACATCAACAGCTTGTCGCGCGCATTCCAGCCGGCCTGCGTCGAGGGCTCGAGCGTCTCCTGCATGCATCCGCCCAGTGTGAGCGCCGCAAGCCCAACGACCACGAATGAAATCACTCGAAATGATATCACGCGCCTACTTCTCCGCCCGCCCTGAGCCGCCCCGGCCAAACGAATATCGCGAGTCCCAATACCTCAAAGCGCCGCAGCCATTCCAGTCGTTATAGGCCTGTCGCGATAAGGTACGCGGCAAGTGTTGCAGGAATGCCGCAGTTTCCTTATCGGCCGTGGATAATTGGCCCTTCGATCAAGCCAATTCGGCGACCTAAGACGGCAATCCAGCAGCAATATGACCCCGACAAATTAAGCGAGGGTTTACCACTCACGGTGCACCTAGCCGCTCCACGCGCCTGCGGTCGGAAATGTCATGGCAACGCACGATTTGTCGCCCATTTCCGCCGCACTCCTCGCCTACAATTTCATCATCGCCGACAGCAAAAGGGAATGGGGTTCCGTAATGACGAATGCCACCGCCGAAATGGCCAACAAACCCGCTCAAACAGACAGCGCGCCGAAAATTTCCGATGAAACTATCGCGCAAAACGGTTCGCTCGATGGCCGCTACCGGCAGATCGGGATTTCCGCCGTTGCAGCCGCCGTACGCTACCAGGGCGCAACCAAAAATCCGGCCTATGCCCCCGCGCCCACGAAGTGGCAGGATCATAGCGGCGAAGCAGCGGCCTAAGCCGCGACAAATACTTGCAAAATCCGGCCTTGGCCGCAGATAAGGGGACACGAAGTCCCCTTTTTTATTTGGGAATTGCGCCGTTTGCCGGCCGGCCCGCGCTTTGGGCTCAGCGGTTTGCGACGATCCACGGCTCCTGGTCGCGCATGAACCAGACCTCAAATGCCGCCAGGGTAGCGACGATGGCGCCGATGATGACGTCTATGCTCATGGCGGCGCTGTTCTGGAAGCCGAGCAGCCAGGGCGATACGATCAGCATCAGGGCGGCCGCCAGAATGAACCATTCTTCCCAGACCGCGAATGCGGCCAGCGCGGCAATCGACAGCACCGCGATGACGAGACAGGTGTGATGATGGCTGCCGGCCGCAAGGAAGGCTTTTCCGATGGCGAGATCGAAGCCGGCCGCCGGCTATTCGCCGGGCAATGGAACTTTGCCTCGGCCGCAGGCTCGCTCGAATCGCTGCCGCCGATGACCGGGCCGGAAATCGCCTTCGCCGGACGGTCCAATGTCGGCAAGTCCTCGCTCATCAATGCGCTTACTGGCCGCCGGGCGCTGGCGCGCACGTCCAACACGCCTGGCCGCACCCAGGAATTGATCTTTTTCGGCGGGCCGCATCGGCTCGTACTGGTCGACATGCCGGGCTACGGCTACGCGGTCGCCGCCAAGAGCAAGGTCGTTGCCTGGACGAGCTTGATTACAAAATACCTGCATGGGCGCGCCACGCTGGCGCGCGTCTATCTTCTGGTCGATGCGCGCCATGGGCTCAAAGATGTCGACCAAGCAATCCTCGACACGCTGAGCGAGGCCGCGGTCAGCCACGAAATCGTTCTCACCAAGTGCGATCAGATCGGCGCCGCGGAATTGGCCGAGCGGACGGCCGCGGTCGCGGCTGCCATCCGTAAGAGGCCGGCGGCGTTTCCCGATCTGATCGCGACGTCGGCGAAGGGCGGCGCCGGCATCGCGGAGTTGCGCGCCGCCATCGCGCGACTTATCGCCGAACGGGTCGCCTGAACCACATTGTCGTTAGGCCATCGCACGGCTACAAGACAGCGCCGCCGCATGCCGGGAAAACTTGTCCGATGAATAAAAACGAACCCATTAGCCCCGAGGTGCAAGCCCGCATCCTGTCGGAAGCCCTGCCCTATATGCAGCGCTACGACGAGGAAATCGTCGTCGTCAAATACGGCGGCCATGCCATGGGCGCCGAGCATCTGGCGCGCGAATTCGCCCGTGATATCGTGCTTCTGGAGCAGACCGCAATCAATCCGGTCGTGGTCCATGGCGGCGGGCCGCAGATCGAAGCCATGCTCAAGAAAGTCGGCGTGCAATCGCAATATGCGGCCGGCCTGCGCATCACTGACGAAAAGACGCTCGAAATCGTCGAGATGGTGCTCGCCGGATCGATCAACAAGCAGATGGTCGGCTACATCAACGCGGCCGGCGGCAAAGCGGTCGGCCTGTGCGGCAAGGACGGCAATATGGTGGTCGCGCGCAAGTTGACGCGCACCGTGATCGATCCGGATTCCGCAATCGAGAAAGTGATCGATCTCGGCTATGTCGGCGAGCCGGAGAAAGTCGATACCACCGTGCTCACTCAGATTCTCGGCCGCGAATTGATTCCGGTGCTGGCGCCGGTCGCCGCCGCCGCGAACGGCGGCACCTTCAACGTCAATGCGGACACCTTTGCCGGCGCCATCGCCGGCGCGCTCAAGGCCAAGCGCCTGTTGCTGTTAACCGACGTGCCCGGCGTGCTCGACAAGTCGAACCAGCTCATCAAGGAGCTGTCGGTCGACGACGCGCGCCGTCTGATCGCCGATGGCACCATTTCCGGCGGCATGATCCCCAAGGTCGAAACCTGCATCGATGCGCTCGAACAAGGCGTCGAAGGCGTGGTCATCCTGGACGGCAAGGTGCCGCATGCCGTGCTGCTCGAATTGTTCACCGAACTCGGTTCCGGCACGCTCATTCACACCTAAAGCGCGCTCCGGCAGCGACTTTCGGGAGAAGATCATGCTTAAAGACGCCGGAGCCGCCTCGCATTCCTCGGCAGCAGATCAGGCTCCAGCCACCGCGCTGGCCTCGCGCAGGATTTTTCCGCTGGCGCCCGGCGTCGCCGCGGGCACCGCACTCGGCATATCCGACGTGCTGGCGAAGCTGGTGCTGGCGACGGGCTGCGACGTCCTCACGATGCTGTCGTTTCGTAGCGTGGTCGGCCTCGCCTTCGTCGCCAGCTGGCTTCGCTTCGGCCGCAAACCGTCCGCCGACGCGCGGGCGCGCTCCGTCTCGATGGCGATCGGCATCATGTTCGCCGGCCTGATTTTCTGCCTGTTCAAGGCGATTGCGGCGATCGACGTGCCGACGGCGATTTTGTCTTACTTCACCTATCCGCTGTTAACCGGGCTCACCGCCTCGCTCGTCGGGCTCGAGCCGTTGCGCTGGAAGGGCGTGCTGTGCGCCGTCGTCGCCTTTTGCGGGCTCGCAATCATGATCGGCGCGCATCCGGCCGGACTGGCTTTCGCCGGCGTCGCCTATGCGCTCGGCGCCGCTTGCTGCCGCACCGCGGTGTTGCTGGCGACGCGCGCCTACCTGGTCGGCGCCGATGCGCGATTGACGACATGGTATTCGATGCTGTCGTCGACTGTCGTGTTCGTCGCGGTTTCGCTTACCACGCAGACCTGGCATCCGCCGCAAACCGAGCTCGGCTGGATTTGCCTGATAGCGCTCAGCCTGGCGACGACGGCGGCTATCCTGTTCGTATTCGTCTCGACCATGCGCATTGGGCCGTTCCGCACCGCGCTGATCATGCATCTCGAGCCGCTGACCGCGATGATCCTCAGCGCGCTGCTCTTGAGCGAGGCGATCACGCCGATCCAGGGGATCGGCAGCGCCATCATGCTGGCAGCATTGATCGCATTTCAATTGTGGCGATGACGCGCACGCGCCGGTTTGAACGGTCGCGGATCGCGCCGTCCTGATGTAAGGTCGGCAGCAAAGCCGTCGGGAGGAAAACATGGACGCTCAAGCGGGTGCTGCCGCGCAGCATTGCGATGCCTCAATCCGGAATCGATGGAGCTTGGGCTGCGCCTGCCATTCCTCGCGCCGGCAATTCCTGGCTGGCGCCGCAGCTTTCGGCGCGACCGCGGTCCTGCCCGCCAATAAGGCGAACGCGCAGCCTGCCGCCCCGAAATTGATCGACACGCATCATCATTTCTACCCGCCCGCCTATCAGAAAGTGCAGATCGAGTGGGAAGATCAGCACAAAGTTCCCCATCTCGGCGTGCAGAGCGCCTGGACGCGCGACAGCGATCTCGAAGCGATGGAGAAGAACGGCATATCGACGAGCATGCTGTCGCTGGCGTCGACGCCGGGCGTCTGGTTCGACGGCGGCCCGCAAGCGGCCCACGACATGGCGCGCCTGTGCTGCGATTTTGCCGCCGAAATGGTGCGCGACAAGCCGGGCCGCTACGGCCTGTTCGCGCCACTGTCGATGCTCGACATCGATGCGACGCTCAAAGAGATCGAATACGTCTTCGACACGCTGAAGGCCGACGGCATCAACCTGCAGACCAATTACGGAGATAAGTGGCTCGGCCATCCGATCTTCCGGCCGGTGCTCGAAGAGCTCAATCGCCGCAAAGCGGTCGTGTTCGTGCATCCGTTAGTCGCGAATTGCTGCGCGAACCTCAGCGTCGGCACCTTTCCGGCGGTCATCGAGGTGCCGCACGATACGACGCGCACCGTGGTGAGCCTGCTCCTGAGCGGCACCTTCGCGCGGCTGCGCGACATTAAATGGCTGTTCTCGCACGGCGGCGGCACCATTCCGTTCCTCGCCGGCCGCATCGAGGCGTTCTACGATCAAAAGGCCCGCGGCCCGAACGGTTTCGCCCCCGACGGCATCGAAGCCGAATTCCGCCGTCTCTATTATGACACCGCGAACGCGACCCATCCGGCGGCGATGGCGGCGCTGACCAAGCTCGTACCAACCTCGCAGATCACCTACGGAACCGATTATCCGTATTTTGCGCTCGATCAGATCGAAAATCTGCGCAAGCTTGGTCTGCCGCCGGCCGATCTCGCGGCAATTGCCAACGGCAACGTGACACGGCTCGTACCCCGGCTGAGTGCGTAATGCTGCCTTGGTTATGCCGCCGAGCCGGACTTGGCGCGCTTGTTTGGTTGGCGATCGCGGCACCGGCCCGCGCCCAGGCGCCGGCGCCGCAAGCGCCACCGTCGCGAACCGACGTTTCGATCGCGCTGGTGCTGGCAGTCGACGCCTCCGGCAGCGTCTCCAACGACCGCTTCGAGTTGCAGAAACAAGGCTATGCCGCGGCGTTCCGCAACCCGCAGGTCTTGAACGCGATCCGTTCGCTCGACACCCAGTCGATTGCGGTCACCATGATGCAGTGGACCGGGCCGCTTTTGCACGTCGTCGTGGTCGACTGGACCTTGATCAAGGACGAAGCGACTGCGAACGCGTTCGCCGCCGCTATTGCGGCTGCGCCCCGGCAACTGTTCGGCGGCGGCACCTCGATCAGCGGCGCCATCGATTATTCGCGGCTTCTGCTCGCGCAGGGTCCGTTCCAGGGCGCCCGGCGCGTCATCGATATTTCCGGCGACGGCGCCAACAACAGGGGCCGGCCGGTAACGCAGGCGCGCGACGAGGCGGTGCGCGACGGCATCGGCATCAATGGCCTGCCGATCCTCACCCTCGAACCCGATCTCGATCGCTATTATTACGACAACGTCATCGGCGGACCGGGCGCGTTCATGATTCCGGCGGCGAACTATGACGCTTTCGCCGACGCGATCTTGAAAAAGCTGATCAACGAAATCGCGAGCCTGGAACCGAAGATGGAACCGGACACCAAACCGTCATCGGCATTTGATGCAAATCATGGCTTTGCGTCACAAACTCGACCAACTTTGCGCCCAGGCTTTCTCGGCTATTCACAGAACATCTCGGTTTTAATGCGGTGAGGATGGAACCATGCGGGGGTTCCACAACAGCTCGTTCGATCCCCAGACGCTCGTCGTCCTGGAGGCCGCCTTCGACGAGGCATGGCTGACGCTCAAGGCAATCGGCAACATGACGGTGAAGCCCGACGAGCTGGCGCGCTGCGTGCTGCGGCTTGCCATGGAAGGCGAGCGCGATCCGGTGCGTCTGCACGACGGCGCGCTCAAGGGCCTCATCCCGGCGACCTCTTGGCGCGAGGCGGGCTGAGCACCCTCGTTACGAGTGCGCGACGAACAGGGCGAAACCGGCCACGAAGGCGCCGGCCAGCGTGCCGACAAGCAATGCAAACAAGTATGGAATAGACTTGCGTAACGTCATGCGCATCGATTGTTCTCGGCTCACGCGCCGCTAGACTTGATTCGCGACCGCCCAAGCCTCATCAGCAGCAATCATGGCAACAACGAGTCCCCGGACTACCCGGCATTCCGGCCGCTCTGCCGCCAAGCGCGGTTTCAGGCACATCGACACCTGGGTGTTCGATCTCGACAACACGCTTTATCCGCATCATCTCAATCTGTGGCAGCAGGTCGACGTCCGCATCCGCGACTACATCGTCAATTTCCTTAAAATCACCCATGAAGAGGCCTTCCGGCTGCAGAAGGACTATTACCGGCGCTACGGCTCGACCATGCGCGGCTTGATGGAGGAACATGGGCTCGAACCGGACGAATTCCTCGAAATCGTGCATCAGATCGACCATTCGCCGTTGCAACCCAATCCGGCGCTCGGCACCGCCATCGCCACCTTGCCGGGCCGCAAGCTCGTTCTCACCAACGGCACACGGCACCATGCCGATGCGGTGCTGCGCCGGCTCGGCATCGAACAACATTTCGACGACGTGTTCGACATCAGAGCGGCCGAGCTCGAGCCCAAACCGCGGCCGAGGGTTTATGAGCGTTTCCTCGCCCATCACAAGGTCGACCCGACGCGAGCGGCGATCTTCGAAGACCTCGCCCGCAATCTCGAAGTGCCGCATGCGCTCGGCATGACCACGGTGCTTGTCGTTCCCGAAGGCGCCCGCGTCGTGCTGCGCGAGGAGTGGGAGCTCGCCGGCCGCGAGGCACCGCATGTCGATCATGTGACCGACGATCTCGCCGGATTTCTGCGCGGCATCGTGGCCAAACGCGCTGAGAAGAATCGTGGCAGTTGACATCGCGGGGCCCTGACCCGACAAACCGCGCAGCAGGGACGAAATCCATGTCAGCCGGGATTGCCGATAATCTGGCCAAGAATCTAGTCAAGACCATCGACGCCGCGTTCGAGCGGCGCGACGAGATCGGGCCGTCGACCAAGGGCGAAGCGCGCGACGCCGTCGAGCAAGCGCTCGAGCTCCTCGACCGCGGCGCCGCGCGTGTCGCCGAACGGGGCGACAATGGGTCTTGGCGCGTCAATCAATGGCTCAAGAAAGCGGTGCTGCTGTCGTTTCGCTTAAATGACATGAGCGAAATCCCGGGTGGACCGGGTCACGCGGTGTGGTGGGACAAGGTGCCGTCGAAATTCGATCATTGGGACGACGGCCGATTTCGCGCCGCCGGCTTTCGCGCGGTGCCCGGCTGTGTGGTGCGCCGCTCGGCCTATATCGCGCCCGGCGTGGTGCTGATGCCGTCGTTCGTCAATCTCGGCGCCTATGTCGACCAAGGCACTATGGTCGACACCTGGGCGACTGTCGGCTCCTGCGCCCAGATCGGCAAGAACTGTCACATTTCCGGCGGCGCCGGCATCGGCGGCGTGCTCGAACCGCTGCAAGCCGGCCCGGTGATCGTCGAGGATAATTGCTTTATCGGCGCGCGCTCCGAAGTCGCCGAGGGCGTGATCGTGCGCGAGGGCTCGGTGCTGTCGATGGGCGTCTTCATCGGCGCCTCGACCAAGATTATCGACCGTGAGACCGGTGCGACGCTGCAGGGCGAGGTGCCGGCATTTTCGGTGGTCGTGCCGGGCACCATCGCCGGCAAGCCGAGCAAGAGCGGCGAGCCGACGCCAAATCTTTATTGCGCGGTCATCGTCAAGCGGGTCGACGAGAAGACCCGCGCCAAGACCAGCATCAACGAATTGCTGCGAGATTAAGCCGCGCCGATGGATTGGGCATACCTCTTCACCGGTTTCGACGGTCGCATCGGCCGCCAGACATTCTGGATCGGGATTGCGGCGCTCACAGTCGCCGAGATTTTCGGACACATCCTTGCCGAAGAGATCCAGGGCGACCGGCTCAGCGCCATCGTCGATCTGGCTTACGCCTATCCGGAATTCGCCGTGGCCTTAAAACGCGCCCACGACCGCAATCTGCCGCTTTGGCTCTTGATTGCGTTCTTCGGCGCCAGCGCGTTGCTCGACCTCCTAACCGTGCTCGAAATGACCGGCACCGACGATCAGCCCAGCATGCTGTCGATCGGCATCGCCCTGCCGTTCACGGTAATGGGGCTCGTGCTGCTCGTCGAACTCGGCTTTCGCCGCGGCACGATCGGACCGAACCAGCACGGCCCGGACCCGCTCGGGCCGACATCGTTGCCGCCGCGGACTTGACTGAACCTCACGGCCCGATCACGACTGCCTTCGATGACCGCCGATCCCCTCGCCATAGCCCGCGATCTTGTCCGCTGCCGCTCCGTGACGCCGGAGGAAGGCGGCGCGCTTGGCTTTTTGCAGGGGCTGTTGGCGCAGGCGGGATTTACCGTGCATCGTGCGGTGTTCGACGAGCCCGGCACCGCGCCGGTCGATAATCTTTACGCGCGCATCGGTCTCGCCAAGCCCAATCTCTTGTTTGCCGGCCATACCGACGTGGTGCCGCCCGGCAACGAAGCGTCGTGGTCGCATCCGCCGTTTGCCGGCGAAGTCGCAGGCGACACGCTCTACGGCCGCGGCGCGGTCGATATGAAAGGCGGCATCGCCTGCTTCGTTGCCGCCGCGCTCGATTATCTCAGCCGCTGCGGCGGCAGACCGAAGGGTTCGATTTCGTTCCTCATCACCGGCGATGAGGAAAGCGTCGCGGTCAACGGCACCGTCAAGCTCTTGCGCTGGGCGGCCGAGCGCGGCGAAAAATTCGATCACTGCATTCTCGGCGAGCCGAGCAATGTCGAAGTTTTGGGCGACACCATCAAGGCCGGCCGGCGCGGCTCGCTCAACGGCACGCTGATCGTCACCGGCCGCCAGGGCCACGTCGCCTATCCCGAGCGCGCCGACAATCCGATCCGCGGCCTCACCACGCTGATTGCGGCGCTGCAAGAACCGCTCGACCAAGGCAGCCAGCATTTCGCGCCGTCGAACCTGGAATTTACCTCGGTCGACGTCGGCAATCCGACCGTCAATCTCATTCCCGGCGAAGCGCGCGCACGATTCAATATCCGCTACAACGACCGCCACAGCCAGGCGGCGCTCAAAATGCTGATCGAGCGCCGTGCGCAAGCCGCTGCCGCCGGGCGCGTGCATTACGCCTTCGAATGGCAGCCGTCGAACGCCGATGTCTTTGTCACCAAGCCTGGACCTTTTACCGACCTTGCGGTCGCGGCCATCGCCGAAGTCACCGGCCGCAGGCCTAAATTATCGACCAGCGGCGGCACCTCCGACGCGCGCTTCGTCAAGGATTATTGCCCGGTGCTTGAATTCGGCCTGGTCGGCCAGACCATGCACGCGGTTGACGAGCGCGCACCGGTGGCCGACCTCGTGACGCTGACCGCGATCTACCGGCGGATTATCGAGAAGTATTTCGGCTAAGTGCGGCGCACGCGATCACCCGGTCGGCCGCGGCGACGCCCGTGAGATAACCGCCATGCGCGGTCGAGAAATCGTGTCGCGAACACGCTTCCCCGGCAAAAAACAGCCGATCGTCGACCGATTCGGCGAGCGTCGCCCGACAATCGGCAAATCCGGGCGAGGCGAACGAGTAGGAGCCGAGCGCGAACGGGTCGCTGCCCCAGCAATGCGTGCGGATCGGTTTTATGCGGCGGGCAAAATCGCTGCCGAGCACGCCGACCAGCTCGGCAACGGCAAAGTCGAAAAACGCGGCCTCGCCGCCCGCTTCGAGAGCGGCGGCGCACTTGCCGCCGAAGTAGGCTTCGATCATCGGCCAGCCGAACGGCCTGATATGATAACCTGCCGTCGCCACGCGATCCGTGTGCCCGTATAGCCGGACGCTCGTTTCGAATTCTTGGGCGTTTTCGAGCGCGATGAAGAGTTTGTCGGCAAGTCCCAGCGGCAAACCGCGCGCCGCCTGGATTTTCTTCGGCAGCGCCGGGACAAATCGAACCCGCTCTGCTGCAAGGATCGCGCTCGGCACAGTGACAATAACCTGATCGGCTGCGATCGCGCCTTTGCCGGTTTCGATTTTCAACCGCTTGCCGCTGTGATCGATGGTGCTGACCGGACAATCGAGCATCTGCGGAACGTCGGTGCCATGGGCGCTGATGAGCGTGCCATAGCCTTCGACCACGCGCCAATTGACGTCGGTTGAGTAGTAGCGGTCGAGATCTTTCAGCGATATCCGATCGAGCTCGGCGCCGCTGATATACGTGCTCATCGCGTTGATAAGCGCATTCCAGCGTGACGCCGGATCGAGCAAGGTCGAAGCCGCGGCGTCGGTCTCGCTTTGTGCCGCCTCATCCAGCAGCGCATAGAATTCGCCGAAGGCTCTGCGAAACCCGGCGTGCTCCGGGCGCGGGAAGCTCGCTTCGAGAGGCCTGTTCATCCACGGCGGCGGCATTTTGTCGATTGTCGCGCCCTGCGCTTGCGCGACCATGACCCAGGGATTGCGGTCGGCGGAATGCAGCCAGCCGCAGCCGAGATCGAGAGGGCGGCCATCTGGATCGTGTACGGTCCACGCCCGGCCGCCAAGCCGCGGACGCGCTTCGACCAAAAGGCAGCGGACCGACGCCTGGTGCAGCCGCTTGGCCGCCGCGACGCCGGCCGAACCGCCACCGACAACGACGACCTCAACGTCACTGTTCGGCATTGTGCGCTCCGCGACGCATCAATAATCCACCTGCATCAGATAGAGCCCATGCGGCGGCGCAACTTGGCCGCACCGTGTGCGGTCGCGGGCGGCAAGCGCGGCCGCCAAATCGTCGCCGCTCCATTTGCCTTCGCCGACGTGGACCAGCGATCCGACCATCGAGCGCACCTGATGCTGCAGGAAAGATCGCGCCGCGGCGATGACCCGCACTTCGTCGCCGTCGCGGCTGACATCGAGCCGGTCGAGCGTCTTCACCGGGGATTTGGCCTGACATTCGGTTGAGCGGAACGTGGTGAAGTCGTGCTTGCCGATCAACCTCTGCGCAGCGGCGTGCATCGCCGCGCTGTCGAGCGGGCGCGGCACGCGCCAAGCGCGGTTTTGGTCGAGCGTCAGGTCGGCGCGGCGATTGACGATGCGATAGCGATAATGGCGCTTGACCGCCGAGAAGCGCGCGTCGAAATCCGCCGCCACCTGCTCCGCCGCGAGTACGGCGACCGGCTGCGGACGCAAATGGAAATTGATGGCATCGCGCACGTTGTCGGTGTCCCAGTCTTTGGCGAGATCGATATGCGCGACCTGGCCGAACGCATGCACCCCGGTATCGGTGCGCCCGGCGCCGAAAACGGTGACGCGTTCGCCGGCAAACGCCGCGATCGCTTCCGTGAGCGCACCCTGCACCGAGACGCCGTTGTCCTGCGCCTGCCAGCCGATAAAGGGTGTGCCGTCATATTCGATGGTGAGCTTGTAGCGGGGCATGGCCAATTTTTATTTGGAGCGTGATCTTATCCGAAACCGGCATCTACTTTTCGGGATCACGCTCAGTGCAATGTGCTGCCGTGGGCGACGGGCGTGCCGCGCAGAAATTCATCCGTTTGCATCGGCTTGCCGCCAGCGCGCTGCAGCTCGACGATCCGCACCGCGCCGCTGCCGCAGGCAACGGTCAGCTTGTCGTCGAGCACGCGACCCGGCTCGCCCAGGCCGTCGCCTTTGGTGGTGCGCAACACCCTGATGCGGCCTAAGCTTGAAAGCTCGAACCAGGCGCCGGGGAACGGCGATAGCCCGCGGCAATGGTCATGGACTCTATTCCACGGCTGCGTCCAATCGATACGGGTCTCGTTCTTGTCGATCTTGCTGGCATAGGTCGCACCTTCGGCGGCCTGCGGGGTGAGCGTCAACGATCCGCGCTCCAGCGCGCCGAGCGCGACCAGCATCAGCCTGGCGCCCAGCCGCGCCAATTCGTCGTGAAGATCGCCGGTCGTCACATCCGGCGCGATCGCCAGACGCTCCGCCATGGCGATCGGGCCAGTGTCGAGACCCTCATCCATTTTCATCACCATCACGCCGGTCTCTTTGTCGCCCGCCATGATGGCACGATGGATCGGCGCGGCGCCGCGCCAGCGCGGCAGCAAGGAGGCATGCAGATTGAAAGAGCCGAGCGGGAAGGCTTGAAGAATCGGCTTAGGCAGGATCAAGCCGTAAGCGATGACCACGGCGGCATCCGCGCCGTGGGCGCGCATGGCGCCCGCTGCATCGGGATCTTTCAACGTCCTGGGCGTGAAAAGCGGCAAGCCGAACTGCTCCGCTTCGAGCGCGACCGGAGACGGAGTTAGCGCCATCCCGCGGCCGGCCGGCTGCGGCGCTCGCGAATAGACGGCGACGACGTTATGCCCGCCGCCGACGATCTCGACGAGCGTGGGCACGGCAAAGTCGGGCGTGCCCATAAAAACGAGGCGGAGCGCCAATCACGCCTCCACTTTTTTGGCGGCTTTGGCGAATTTCTTGATGACGCGGTCGCGCTTGAGCTTCGACAAGTGATCGATGAATAGGACGCCGTTGATGTGGTCAACCTCGTGCTGCAGGCAGGTCGCCAACAGTCCTTTGGCCTCGATCTCGCGGGCCTTGCCGTCACGGTCGAGATATTTGACTTTGACCGCCGCCGGCCGCTCGACCTCCTCGTAATAGTCCGGGATCGACAAGCAGCCTTCCTCGTATTTGGCCTTCTCATCGGACGTCCAAACGATCTCCGGATTGATGAAGACCTGCGGCTCGTGATTGTCCTCTTTCTTCGACAAATCCATGGTGACGACGCGCTTGGCGACGCCGATCTGGATCGCCGCCAGCCCGATGCCGGGCGCCTTGTACATGGTCTCGAACATATCCTCGACCAGCTTGCGGATACCGGCATCGACATGTTTGACCGGCTCCGACTTGAGCCGCAGCCTTTTGTCGGGAAGTGTGATGATTTCGCGAACAGCCATTGTTTTTCCGAAAGTATCTGGCGGTGCGATGTAAGACGTGAACAAAGCGGGGTCAATGTAGGCGACCCGCCGATCGGTCGTTGATCGCCGACCCATGACGGGCTATGACCGTTCGCTCTTCGTTCTAGAGACGAATCACGCCGCCTTTAGAGGGGACCGATGACCGACAGCCTGCCGATCCTCGCGGCCATTCTCGCCGCCTGCGCCGCGCTGGTCGTGATCAGCATTGTGCTGTGGCGATCGCGCCATGCCGCGCACCCACACACGGCCGTGCTGAGCGAGCTGGCGCAGCGTCAGACCGACGCCGCGGCGCGGCTCGAGGCCATGATCAGAATGCTGGGCGATCGCCAATCGCAGCTCCAGCACGCGGTCAATGAGCGGCTCGATACGGTCTCGCATCGGCTCGGGGATTCCATTCAGAAAACGACGCAGAGCACGACCGATAACCTGCAGAAGCTCAACGAACGGCTGGCGGTCATCGACAGCGCGCAGAAGAACATCACCGAGCTCGCCACGCAGGTGACATCGCTGCAGGGCGTACTCGCCAACAAGCAGACGCGCGGCGCGTTCGGGCAAGGGCGAATGGAAGCGATCGTTGCCGATGGCTTGCCCAAGGGCGCTTACGCGTTTCAGCATACGCTGTCGAACCGCACCCGGCCGGACTGCTGCATATTCCTGCCGGACAAGCGTCCGCTCGTGATCGACGCTAAATTTCCGCTCGAAGGCGTCACCGCCTATCGCGACGCCAAGTCCGATGACGAGCGCAAAGCCGCCGCACAGCGTCTGCGCGCCGACGTCGGCAAGCACGTCGCGGACATCGCGGAGAAGTACCTGATCCCCGGGGAGACGCAGGAAATGGCGCTGATGTTCGTGCCGTCGGAATCCGTCTATGCCGAGCTGCATGACGGCTTCGACGACGTGGTGCAGAAGGCCTACCGCGCCCGCGTCGTCGTCGTGTCGCCGTCGCTGCTCATGCTGGCAATCCAGGTCGTGCAGCAAATTCAAAAGGACGCCCGCATGCGCGAGGCGGCCGATCAAATTCGCGACGAAGTCGGGCGCTTGGTGAAAGACGTCGGCTTGCTGGGCGATCGCATCCGCAAGCTGCAGACGCACTTCAATCAGGCGAACGAGGATATACGGCAGTCGATCGTCTCGATCGACAAGATCGAAACCCGCGGCGAGCGGATCGCCCAAGTCGAGCTTGGCGGCGGAGCGGCGGCCGGCTCGAACGTCATTCCGGCGCCGATGACGCGCAAGCTGGAAGCGGGCGAGTAACGGCGCATGGCGGTGACGCCCGAGCCCGGCGCAAGCGTCGCAATTCCTCGCTTATCCCTCGCGGACACGCTTGCCGTCTATCTCAAGCGGCGCGTCCTGATCGTTCTGTTCCTCGGCTTTTCCTCGGGTCTGCCGCTCGCGTTGTCGGGATCGACGCTGCTCGTCTGGATGACCGAGGCCGGAGTCAATCTCGGCACCATCGGCCTGTTTGCTCTGGTCGGCACTCCTTACACCATCAAATTCCTGTGGGCACCGCTGATCGACGCGCTCGACGTGCCGCTGTTGTCGCGGCGCTTCGGCCGCCGCCGCGGCTGGCTGTTGCTGTCGCAATTTTTGCTGATCGCGGCGATCGTCTTGCTCGGCGCCTGCGATCCCTCGGTTTCGCCGTTCCTCGTCGCGGTCGGCGCGCTGCTCGTCGCCACCGCATCGGCGACGCAGGACATCATCATCGACGCCTTTCGGGTGGAAAGCCTGGACGAAAGCGAGCAAGCGGCCGGCATGGCGTCTTATGTCGCCGCCTATCGCATCGGCATGCTGGTCTCGACGGCGGGCGCGCTGTTTCTGGTCAGCGGCTTCGAAAGCGTCTTCGGTTTCGGCCGCCACGCCGCTTGGAGCGCAGGCTACACGGTCATGGCGGCGCTGGTCGTCATCGGCATCGCAACCACGCTCGTCGCCGCGGAGCCGGAAAAATCCGCCAATGCCGACGCGGCGCATGCCCGGGAGAACAACCTGCAGCGCGTCGTCGAAGCGGCGATCGGCGCATTCTCCGAGTTTCTCACCCGCGATCTGGTTTTCGTCGTGCTCGTCTTTGTCGTTCTGTTCAAGTTCACCGACGCGCTGTCCGGCGCGATGACCGCGCCGTTCGTGATCGATCTCGGATTTTCGCGCAACGAATACGCGGCCATCATCAAAGGCGTCGGCCTGGCGGCGACGCTGATCGGCGGCTTCGCCGGCGGCTTTGTGGCCCGCGCTTTTTCGCTGCCGGCAAGCCTGTGGCTCGGCGGCGTGCTGCAGGGGCTCGCCAATCTCGCCTTCTCCTGGCAAGCGGTCGTGGGGCACAACACGGCGTGGTTGACCTTTGCCATCGTCGCCGAAAATTTCACCAGCGCCATCGGCACGGTAATTTTCGTCACTTACCTGTCGGCGCTGTGCCGCAATCCGCTGCATACTGCCACGCAGTATGCACTCCTCACCGCGCTCGCGGCCTTCGGCCGCACCTATCTGTCGTCAGGAGCGGGTTTTATCGCCGCGGCGACCGGCTGGCCTTGGTTCTTCGCCATCTGCGCGGTCTCCGGAACGCCGGCGCTCCTGCTGCTCGCATGGCTCCAATATGGCGGCCATTTCGACGGCCTCGGGCCGGCCCGAAAGTGACCGCGGACTAAGCGTGCGCCCACAAATAAGGCCGGGCCGCCCGATCATCCAACTGTCACGCTTTCCGCGGAAGCTTTTGGCGCTCGCAAAAAAGTCTTTTTGTAAGGATCAGATCGCTATAATCGCCGTTCTACCGTTGTGTCCCTCGAACCCGGCCGCTCCGCCGTTCCAGTTGCAGTCCATATGGACACCATCCTGGTCAAGCTTTTTGCGGCGGCGCTTGCGTTGAGCGAGGTCACGACCCAGCCGCAGGCGGTCAAGACGCATTTCGATCCGGCGCAAGATCAAAACGAGGTGGTGCAGATATTGCGCAACGGCTGCGAGCATATGAAGCAGGCGTTCGACATCGAATCCATCAACCTCGATGACCTCATTTCGACCGCGCTCAACGACCCGAAGGCGGCCGGCGCCAATATTCCGGCGTTCCATGGGCTCAACTTCGCGGACCTCAATACCGCCTATCATCAGTTCTGCAAGAACGAGCCGATTACCACTCCGGTCGTCGACCTCGGCCAAGTCATCGACTTCTTCAACACCGCGGCGACCGATCTGCCGGACCAGACGACGCTCAAAGGCCGGAAACTACCGAGTCTCAGCGTGGTGCTCGACGGCAGCGGCAAGGATTTCGCCGACGTGTTCGAGCCCGGCAACCGGCGTATCTGGGTGCCGCTCGCTAACGTTCCGGATCAGGTGCAGAAGGCCTTCATCGCTGCCGAGGATCGGCGCTTCTACCAACACCACGGCGTCGACGAACGCGGCATCATCCGCGCCTTCATCGGCGACCTCGCCGAACCGGGACGGCCGCAGGGTGGCTCGACCATCACTCAGCAGGTGGTGAAGAATCTTCTGGTCGGCGAGGACGTGACCTACGAGCGCAAGATCCGCGAAATGATCGTGGCGTCGCGGCTGGAAAACACGCTGAGCAAGAACGACATCCTCGAACTGTATCTCAACTCGGCCTATCTCGGCCGTGCCTCGTGGGGCGTCGAGATGGCGGCGCGCAGCTATTTCGGCAAATCGGCGAAAGACCTGACGCTCGGCGAAGGCGCGATGCTGGCGGGCCTGCTCAAGGGGCCGAATTATTATAATCCCGACCGACACCCCAATCGCGCCAAGGACCGCCTTACCTACGTGCTCGACCGCATGCAGGAGGACGGCGTCATCACCGCAGCGCAGAAGAACCAGGCGCTGGCGTCGCCGCCGAAACTCATTGCGTTTACGCATCCGCGCCGCGACAGCGGGTTCCATTTCGTCGATTTCCTCGGCCGCGAAGCCAAGGCCGACGGCGTCGCGAGCCTGACCGCCAACTCCTACACGGTGCACTCGACCATCAATACTCAATTGCAGCACGACACCGAAGCGGCGCTACAGGAGGGCTTGGCGCATTACGAAATTTCAACCGGCCGAGCCCAGTTTCGCGGACCGGAAGGCAATATCGCCGACGCCGTGCAGAAACTCGAAGTCGACAACAGGACCGCGCTTCCGGCGTGGCAGCAGGCGCTGCAAGTCGTCCGCCTGCCGCTCTACGACGTGCATTGGACGCCCGCCGTGGTGCTGCAGAAGGGCGGCAAATCCGGCGACGGTGCGATCCGCGTCGGCCTGCCTGACGGCCGCATCGTGCCGCTGACGACTTGGTCGGCCACGATCAGGCGCGAGCTGAGCCTCTACGACGTCCTCTATGTGGACGTCATCGAGCCCAAATACGTCCCGCCTAAGCGGGATACCAGAAGCAAGAACAGCGCCGCTATTCCCACCGCCCAGGCGCAGTTGCGCGTGCGGCCGACCGTGCAAGGCGCCGCGCTAGTGCTGGAGAACAAGACCGGCCGCATCCTCGCCATGGCGGGGAGTTTTTCCTATCCCTTGAGCCAGCTCAACCGCACGGCGCAGACGCAGCGCCAGCCCGGTTCGGCGATGAAGCCGGTGACCTATCTAACGGCCTTGCAGCACGGCTTGCAGCCCAACACGCTCATCCTCAACGAGCCGATCACGTTCCCCCCGATCGGCACCGGCATCGATGGCCGCGACGTTATCAGCCGTGAGTTCGGCGGCACCGCGCGCGAGGAGGATTATTGGTCGCCGCGCAACGCCGATTACAGCGAAGGCGGCGTTTACACGCTGCGCCGCGGCTTGGAAAATTCGGTCAATGTCATCACCGCGCACCTGCTCGATGGCGGCATCGACGCCAACCCCGAGAAGAGCCTTGACGATATTTGCGCGACTGCCGTCGCCGCGAAAATCTATTCGGAATGCGTACGCTATTATCCGTTCGTGCTGGGCGCGCAGCCGGTCAAGATGATCGATCTCGCCGCGTTCTATGCCGCCATCGCCAACGAGGGCGCATTGCCGCAGCCGCACGGCATCGATTCGATCGAGCAAGACGGGCGCACCATCTATCGATACTCTGACGCGCCGCTGCCGCGGATCGGCGCGGCCGATCCGGCCGCGTTCTATCAGCTCAAAACCATGCTGCAGGGCGTGGTGGCGCGCGGCACGGCGCGGGCGATCGCTTCGCTGTCGCCCTATGTCGCCGGCAAGACCGGAACGACCGAGGACGCCGTCGACGGCTGGTTCATCGGATTCACCAATGACGTCACCGTGGCGGTCTGGGTCGGCTACGACAACGGCAACGGCAAGCGCCGCTCGCTCGGACCGAGCGAAGACGGCGCGCGGGTGGCGCTACCGATCTTCCAGCCGATCATCCAGGCGGTGTGGGCCGACGACGTCGCACCGAAGGCGCCGCTCAGTGGACCCTCGCCGCAGGCGCGGCGTGATCTCGTCGACATTCCGATCGATTACGCGAGCGGCAATCGGATGAACGGCGGCAACTTCATCGAGCACTTTCGCCGCAGCGCCGACGGCCAAGTGGCGGACACGCAATATCAGTTGGTGTCGCAGGACGACGCCTATGCTTATCAAGGCGGTGAATCCAATCCATTCTGGGGCGGCGCCGCCGACAACAGCGGCCGGGCCTATTATCCGAATCAAGGCTGGCAGCCGCTGCCGCCGCAGCAGCCGATGTCCCGCGGCTTGTTCGGCCTGTTCCGGCCTTGGAGCGAGCAACCACCACCGTCGGGTTACTTCTGGGGCGGTCGTTGAATTGCTAGCATCCAATTGAAGAATATCCGCGAGAGAATTTAGGATGTGGACACGGCACACAATCGTGCTCTCGATCTTGCTTGCTGGCGCGGTTGCCTATTTTTTCGGTTCCGCCTCGGCCGCCCGCGCGCAGGACTTTCAGATCGTCGAGGTGAGCGCGGCGCGCAATTTGAATGTTGAGGACATCAAGCCCGGCACCATCGAGTTTAGCGATCATACCAGCCCCGGCACGATCGACAGCGAAACGGCGCTCATCCGCTTTGACGAGTGGGTGGAGAAGCATCCCAACGAGAAAAAATTCCTCGCGCTGTTTCCCGCCTATACCGAGCCGACCGTCGACAAGCCGACCGGCAGCGGCACGGCGCAAGGCACCCAGAAAGTCACCGAAAAGCTTTACATGTACGTCGCGCAAGCGCGCTTCGTTCTCGCCAAAGCGCCGGCTTCGATCGATCTTTCGCAATACGTGACGCTGCCATTTCTGGAAAAGATCGATCCGGCGATCAAGCACAAGTTGATCACGGCAGCCGACGTGACCACGTTCAAGGACGAGGCCGGCGCCGGCAACGACAATGCCGACCGCAAATGGTGCACCGGCCGAACCACCTCGATCTGCATCCAGTCGACCTACAAGCTCGAGGGCAAGATCCCGATGGGGATCCTACTGGTGAACAAGCTGCGCGACAGCATCAAGAAAGTCGCCGACCACATCGATTTCCAAAGCGAGCTGTCGGCGCTTACCCCCGCCGATCTCGACCAACCGGGCCTGCAGCAATTAACGACGCTCGACACCCCGATCTCGGGCGTGCTCGAACAGGATATTTTCTACGTCAACGAGATCATGAAATTCGGCAAATTCTTCGCCGTGTTTCAGGGTGATCCGGCCGACCCCAACAAGACCGTCGTCACCGCCTTCATGGCGCTTGCCATCAAAGCCAGCGTGCTCGACGAAAAGCGCGGCTTCGAGAAGATCCCGGTCCTGCGCAATCTGGTACCGGCGCAGGTCCTGATGGGCCAATCGTCGTTCAATTCCGGCAGCTCGATCAGCGCCGGCCTGCCCAAATATGCCCGCAACGAGATCAAGACCGTCGCCGGCCTGCTGGCGCAGGACAAGGCGCCGAACTAGCCCAGATTGATCATTGTCTTCGCGCACGGCATTGTGCTCCCGATGCACGAAGTCGACTTCTCCCACGAACACATCGAGACCGCGACCGAGCGCGCCGCGATCACGCGCTCGATCTGGGACCAGGACAACGTCGCGTTTACCACGGTCGGCATCGATATCGGCAGCTCGACCTCGCATCTGCTTTTCGCCAAAGTCGCCTTGCAGCGGCAGTCGCAAGGCCTGTCCAGCCGTTTCGTCGTCGTCGGCCGCGAAATCGTGTGGCGCTCGCCGATCCTGCTGACGCAGTTTTTGCCGGACGGCAGCATTGACGCGGCCGAACTCGGCGAATTCATCCAGCACTGTTATAACGACGCGAACTTGACGCAGAGCGAAATCGATTCCGGGGCCGTGATCCTTACCGGCGAGGCGATCAAGCGCAAAAACGCTCGCGCCATCGACGAATTATTCGCCGCCGATGCCGGGAAGTTCGTCTGCGCCACCGCCGGCCACAAGCTCGAATGCCGGCTCGCCGCGCACGGCTCGGGCGCTGTGGCGCTGTCAAAGGCGCGCAATACCTGCCTGCTCCACGCCGATATCGGCGGCGGCACCACCAAGCTCGCTTTGATCGACCGCGGCACGATCCTCGGGCTTTCGGCCTTCGCCGTCGGCGGCAGGCTCGTCGCGACCGACGCGGCCGGCACATGGAGCCGCATCGACGAATCGGCAGTGCTTGTCGCCGACGATTTACGGATCGCGATTTCGCCGCAGGCGCTGGCCGATGAATCGGTGCGGCGGCGGATTGCGCATCGCCTCGCCGCGGTGGCGGCCGATATGATCCTCAATGCCTCGCTCGATCCGCTCGGCCAGTCGCTCCTTCTGACCGAACGCCTGCCGCCCGGTCCGTCGCCCTCTGCCATCACGTTTTCCGGTGGCGTCGCCGAATATATGTTCGGCCACGAGAGCGGCGAATTCGGCGATATCGCCAAGCTGCTGGCCACCGACCTCGCCCGGGAATTGAGCGGACGCAGCGGCCTGCCGCTGATCGATCCCGGCCAGCGCATCCGCGCCACCGTGATCGGCGCTTCGCAATTCACCGTGCAGGTCAGCGGCAAAACTATCTACCTGCCCGATCCCTATGTGCTGCCGGTCCACAATGTGCCGGTGCTGCGCGTGCGAATTGATTCCGCGGGCGAAGTCGATCCGGAGCGGCTCGCCGCCGCCATCCGCGCCGGCATGGACGAGATCGACCTCAACCATGCCGGGCGGGTCGCCATTGCCTTTGGCTGGCACGGCGATCCCGAACATGGGCGGCTGAAGGCGGCCGGCGAAGGCATTCTGCGCGCGCTTACGCCGCTGCAGGCGCAGATCAAGCTTTTGCTGCTGATGATCGACGGCGATATCGGCAAGACATTCGGCCGCATCCTGCATCGCGAGCTCAACTGGCCGGGGAAGATCGTCTCCATCGACGGCATGGAATTGCAGGAGCTCGACTTCGTCGATGTCGGCGAACTGATCGCGCCGCCCGGCGTCGTGCCGGTGGTGATCAAGTCGCTGTTGTTCGCATAGCGCCCTATCGGTCTGCGGTGTAATCTCTCGCCGGCAAGCCGAGGCCGGAGGAAAACATGAACATCCGCGAGAACGTCCAAGCCAAGCCGCGCTACGGCGTCGATCCCTATCTCGATTGGCTCGCCGGTGAAGGCATTCCCCTCATCGAAGATTACGGCGTCTATCTGTTCGACGTCGCAACTGCGCCATGGCCGCGCTACGGCGTCAAGGGCGCCGCGGTGCATCTGAAGGGCCGCGGCGACTTCGCCAACATGTTCGTCTTCGAGATTGCCGGCGGCAAATCGACGGCGCCGCAGCGGCATCTCTACGAAGAGGTCATCTACGTCCTCGAAGGCCACGGCTCGACGCAGCTCGAATTCGCCGACGGCAGCCGCCGTTCTTTCGAATGGGGCGAGAAGAGCCTGTTCGCCATTCCGCTCAACGCCAAACACCGGCACTTCAACGGCAGCGGCGCCGAGCGCGCGCTTCTGGTCAGCACCACCAACCTGCCGATGGTGATGAATGTCTTCCACAACGAATCCTTTGTGTTCGGCAGCGAGTTCGATTTCGCGGATCGCGCAGGGAAGAAAGAATATTTTTCCGGGGAAGGCGATCTCATCACCGTGCGGCCGGGCAACCACATGTGGGAGACGAATTTCGTGCCCGATCTCACCGCCATCGAGCTCAAGACCTGGGGCGATCGCGGCGCCGGCGGCACCAACATCATGTTCGTGCTCGCCGACGGCACCATGCATGCCCACATCTCGGAAATGCCGGTCGGCACCTACAAGAAAGGCCACCGCCACGGGCCGAGCTTCCACGTCATGTGCGTCATGGGCCAGGGCTTCTCGCTGTTGTGGTACGAAAACGACAAGGATTTCCGCCGCATCGACTGGAAGCACGGCATGGTGCTGGTGCCGGCCGATCGGCAGTTCCATCAGCATTTCAATACCGGCCCGCAGCCGGCGCGCTATCTCGCCACCGCGGTCGGCGGCTTGCGCTATCCAACGACGCTGGCGAATCGCATTTCGCTGCTCGGCGCCGGCGGCGACGACCTGCCGGCGGTATCGAAAAGCGTCAAGGACGGCGGCGATCAGATCGAATACGAGGATCAGGATCCGCGTATCCACCGCATTTGGCTCGAAGACATGCGCAAAAACGGCGCGCCGCCGAAGATGGAGAAATTCATCCCGACGCCCGAGGATATGAAGGCGCTCATAACGTGAAGTCGATTTGGAGTGCGACTAGGGAGTGTACTCATAGACCATTGGAAGTGGTCTTGATTACCTTGCGGACCGCTACGCCTCTGCCATTGCAGAATCGCTGCAGCGGATGGAAGCTTACACTCCAGTCACGCTAGGCCAGCAACAAAGGTCTGGTGTGATCCCTGGAAAGGGTTGGTGATGTCGTCCGCAACCGTCAATTTCGACACGCCGAATCTCGCCGCGCGAATCGAACAACTCAGCCAACATGAGCTTGACCAACTGCCCTTCGGCGTCATCCTGATCGACCGCGAGGGCACGGTCCTGTTCTACAGCGAAACCGAGGCGCGGCGGTCCGGCTATGGCAAAGTGCCGTTGGGAGAGAACTTGTTCGAACTCTCACATTGCTTGGCGAGTGACAATTTTCGTGGGCGCATAATGCGTGCGATCGAGCAGGGGCCGCTCGATCTCGAGATCGGCTGGGCCGGCGACTTCGCCGATCCCAAGCGGGATTTAAGGTTCCGTATCCAAACGTCCAGTCCCAAGGATATTTGGATTTTCGTTGACCGTGACCGCGCCCACGGCATTCCGGACGTCCGGTCGCAGTAATGACGCGGAAAATCGGTAAATCGCAGGATGGCGACCGGAATTACGCTGCTGCTTTGTTTTCATCGCCGCGGTCAAGCGATTGCATAGCCTCGTCCACGGACTGTACGTCGCCGAACAGGCCGTAGAAGATCGACAGTGCCGCGTTGTGTTCCTCGTCATTGTGGGTGGCGAGGCCGTCGGACACCATGACGACCTTGAAATTCAGCATCATGGCGTCACGGGCGGTGCTTTCGCAGCAGACATTGGTCGCCGTGCCGGTGATCAGAAGCGTATCGATGTCGCGGTCGCGCAACAGGCGCTCGATATTGGAGGAGCCCTGAATAAAGGCGCTGTAGCGCGTCTTTGTCACCTGGGCGTCCTCCGGACGAATGTCGTTTAAGTGCCAATAGGCGTAACCGTCGCCGTCGACATCCATCGCCGCATAGCGCCGCTCATAGCGTTCCGGCGTGTGCAGAAACTCGTGATAATTCGACCAGCTTTCGCGCGTATTGCGGGTGCCGTTGCGCACCCACACGACAAGCCCGCCGCGGCGCCGCAGATCGGCGGCGAGCCGGTTGATGTTCGGCACGATCTCCCGCGACGCCGGAACCTCGCCCTGGTGGCCCGGCTTGCAGAAATAATTCTGCATGTCGATCACCACCAAAGCGGCTTTGCGCGGATCGATCGCGTCGAACGGGTGCGCCTTGCCGGTCCGGGCCGTCATGCGGTCGCGGGCAGCCTGAGAGATCGCGATCTTGTGCATCGGTGTTTCCTCAACTAGTCGTCTAATGGCTACCTGTTGCGGGCTCGCTTCAGCCCAACTTGGCACAAAAGACGGGCAGGATCGAGCCTATGACTGCGAGTTGGGAATTCTGGATCGATCGCGGCGGCACCTTTACCGACGTGATCGGCAGGCGGCCGGACGGCGCGCTCGTTACTCACAAGCTGCTTTCGGAAAATCCCGAAGCCTATCGGGATGCGGCGGTGCACGGCATCCGCCATCTGTTGGGGCTACGGCCCGGCGCGCCGATCCCGAGCGATCGCATCGGCGCCGTCAAAATGGGCACCACGGTCGCCACCAACGCGCTGCTGGAACGCAAGGGCGAGCGCACGCTCCTGTTGATCACCAAAGGCTTCCGCGATGCGTTGCGCATCGGCTACCAGGCCCGGCCGAAAATCTTCGCCAAGCACATCATCAAGCCGGACATGCTGTACGAGCGCGTCGTTGAGGTCGACGAGCGCGTGCGTGCCGACGGCGCCGTTGAGCGCGAGGTCGATCTCGCCGCCGTGCGCGTCGAGCTGGAGCGCGCCAAGGCCGACGGCATCCGCGCCGTTGCCGTCGTGCTGATGCACGCCTATCGCTATAGCGATCATGAGAATCGTGTCGTGGCGCTGGCGCGCGAGCTCGGCTTTCCGCAAATCTCCGCCAGCAATGAAGTCTCGCCGCTGATCAAGCTCGTCGGCCGCGGCGACACCACGGTGGTCGACAGTTATCTGTCGCCGATCCTGCGCAATTATGTGGCGCAGGTCGCGGGCGATTTGGACAGCAAAGGCGCCGCGATCCGTCTTATGTTCATGATGTCGTCGGGCGGGCTGACGGCGGCGGAGCTGTTCCGCGGCAAGGATGCGATCCTGTCGGGCCCCGCCGCCGGCGTCGTCGGCATGGCCGAGACCGGGCGCTCTGCCGGCTTTTCGCGACTGATCGGTTTCGACATGGGCGGCACGTCGACCGACGTGTCGCATTACGCCGGCGAATACGAGCGTGCCTTCGAGACCGAGGTCGCCGGCGTGCGCATGCGCGCGCCGATGATACTGATCCACACCGTGGCGGCGGGCGGCGGCTCGATCCTGCATTTCGACGGCGCGCGGTTTCGCGTCGGCCCGGATTCCGCCGGCGCCAATCCCGGGCCGAAATGCTACCGCCGCGGCGGGCCGCTCGCTGTGACCGATGCCAATGTCATGATCGGCAAGCTCATCCCGGATTTTTTCCCGAATATATTCGGGCCGCAGCAAAACCTATCGCTGGATGCCGCCGCGGTGCGCGATGCATTCGCCAAAATGGCGAAAGAGATCGGCGACGGCCGCAGCGCCGAGCGAGTCGCCGACGGGTTCATCAAGATCGCGGTCGAGAACATGGCGAACGCAATCAAGAAGATCTCGGTGCAGCGCGGCTACGATGTGACCCGCTATGCGCTCAATTGCTTCGGCGGCGCCGGCGGCCAGCATGCTTGCCTGGTCGCCGACGCACTCGGCATGACCAGCGTTCTTATCCATCCGCTGTCCTCGCTGCTTTCCGCCTACGGCATGGGCCTTGCCGACATCCGCAGCGTCCGCCAGCAGGCCATCGAGGAGCCGTTCAGCAAGGAGGCGCGCTGGAATTTTCAGATGACCGCACTCAGGCTCACTGGCGAGGTGATGCAGGAGGTCTTGAACCAAGGCGTTGCCGTCATGGACATCACCGTCCACGCGCGTGCCCACATTCGCTACGCCGGTACCGATACTCCGATCGTCGTCGAGGCCTACGCTACATCGGCCGACAAGCGGAAGCGGTCGAAGGTCAGTCGCGATATGGTATCGCTACGAAAAATGAAATCTGCCTTTGAGAGCGCCCACAAGGCACAGTTCGGCTTCATCGACCGCAAGAAGGACCTCGTCATCGAGGCGGTCTCGGTGGAGGCGGTCGGCGGCGGCGCGACGTTCAGAGAAAAGCCGCACGGGACCACACGGAGCAAGCTCCCCGCTCCGGCGCGCCGCACCCGCTTCTTCTCCGGCGGCAAATGGCACCGCGCTCTCGTCTATACGCGCGATCAGCTCGTACCCGGGCATAAGGTCAAGGGCCCGGCCATCATCGTCGAGCCGCATCAGACCGTCGTCATCGAGCACGGCTGGCAGGCCGAGCTGACGGCCAAGAATCATCTGGTGCTGCGGCGGGTGCAAAAGCTCAAGCGGGCACGGGCCATCGGCACCCATGCCGACCCGGTGATGCTTGAAGTGTTCAACAATCTTTTCATGTCGATCGCCGAGCAGATGGGCGTCGCTTTGCAGAACACCGCCTATTCGGTGAATATCAAGGAGCGGCTCGACTTTTCCTGCGCGGTATTCGACGGCAACGGCTCGCTCGTTGCCAATGCGCCGCATATGCCGGTGCATCTCGGCTCGATGGACCGCGCCGTCGAGACCATCATTCGCGAAAACAAGGGCAAGGTCCGCCCGGGCGACGTCTATGCCATTAACGCGCCCTATAACGGCGGCACGCATCTGCCGGATATCACCGTCTGCACGCCGGTTTTCGACGGCATAAAGATCCTGTTCTGGGTCGCTTCGCGCGGCCACCACGCCGACGTCGGCGGCATTTCGCCTGGCTCGATGTCGCCGAACGCGACGACCATCGAGCAGGAAGGCATCTACATCGATAATTTCAAGCTCGTCGACCGCGGCCGCTTCCGCGAGAAGGAGCTTTACACGCTGCTCACCGGCGGCAAATATCCTGCCCGCAACCCGTTGCAGAACGTCAACGACATCAAAGCGCAGATCGCCGCCAACGAGATGGGCGTGCGCGAGCTGCGCAAAATGGTGCGGCATTTCACGCTGCCGGTGGCGCGCGCTTATATGCGGCACGTGCAGGACAATGCCGCGGAAAGCGTGCGCCGCGTCATCGACCGGCTGCACGACAGCGCCTTTGCCATCGAAACCGACCAGGGCAATACTATCAAGGTGCGCATCAGCGTTGACAAGAAAAAGCGCGAGGCCACGGTCGATTTCACCGGCACCAGCGCACAGCAGCCGTCGAACTTCAATGCGCCCGAGCCGGTGACCCGCGCCGCCGTGCTCTACGTGTTCCGCGTCATGGTCGACGACGACATTCCGATGAATGCCGGCTGCCTGCGCCCGATCCGCATCGTCATTCCGAAGCGATCGATGCTGTCGCCGGAATTCCCGGCCGCCGTGGTCGCCGGCAATGTCGAGACCTCGCAGGAAGTGACCAATTGCCTGTTCGGCGCGCTCGGCGCCATGGCGGCGGCGCAAGGCACCATGAACAACCTCAATTTCGGCAATGTGCGCTATCAGTATTACGAGACGATCTGTTCCGGATCGCCGGCCGGGCCCGGCTTTCCCGGAACCGACGCCGTGCATACCCACATGACCAATACGCGGCTGACCGATCCGGAAATTCTGGAATTCCGCTATCCAGTGTTGCTGGAGGATTTCCACATCCGCAAAGGCTCAGGCGGGCGCGGTCAGTGGAACGCCGGCGACGGCATCCGCCGCACCATTCGCTTTCTGGAAATAATGGAATGTACGGTGCTTTCGGGGCACCGCCGGGTGCCGCCGTTCGGGCTTGCCGGAGGCGGCAACGGTCAGGTCGGCGAGAATTGGGTGCGCCGCAAGGACGGCCGCATGGAAAAGATGGAAGGCTGCGACGCCACCGTAATCGACGCCGGCGAAGCGATCATCATTCAGACGCCGACGGCGGGCGGTTACGGGACGCCGCGCGGCTGAACCTCGACTTTGCTCCCGGCGGTTTCGGCGTGTCGGCGCGGCGCATCGCCGCTTCGACGATCTCGAAGAAGCCGAATGCCAAGAGGCCAAGCGCCGCGATACCGAGCAATACGCCGCCGTTGGACTGCTGCTGCATCGCGCGCAGCACGCCGGCCAAGCTTATCGCTTCACGCGAATCGGAATCGTAGGCAGCGACGGCAAGGTAGACACCGAGCATGAGGAATACGCCGGCTCGCGTCAGGGTCCCGAACGAGCCGAGCATATCCGCCCAAACCGGTCTGGCGTGGCCAGCATCGTGGCGATGGCGATAAGGCTTATGGATTGCCTTTACCGCTAGCCCGATCGCGAAGGCCGCGAACCCGGCCGCAATCACTGCGATCGCCGCGCGGCCGAGCGGTTGCGCCATGACCCAAGCGGTCCATTCGCGGGCCATTTGATCCTCGCTCATGCGCCGCTGTTCGAACGTGATGCGCGCGGTTGCCGCGGCGAGCGCGATGTAAAACACGCCGCTGCCGGCCAGCACGCCGCGGCGCATCAGACCGTAGGGGCCGCCGCCGTGCCGCTCGATGTCAAAGACGGCTTGCCGCAAGCGCCAGCCGGCAAAGCACAAAAGACCGACAGCCAAGGCCCACAAGAAATAACCGCCGAATGGCTCTTGAAACAAAAGCTCGAGTGCGTCGCGGGCCCCTCGCGGATGCTCGCCGAGGCCGCCAGCGGCAAGCAGCGCGAGACCGCCGATGACCAGAAAGACGATGCCGCGCGCCACATAGCCGGCCCGCATCATCCAGGGGAGCGACCCATTTGCCAAACGCATAAAATTTCCACCCGACGCCGCGCCGTCATCCACGGCAGACAAAGCGTGAGCGATCGGGCCGGTTCCGCTGCCGGCGTGTGGTTTGGGCTTCTTCACGACGATTTTCGGGAGATCGAGTACTTCATGTCGGCTTTATTGCCGCTCCAATAAAATATGTAGTCGGCGACCACGTTGCCACCGCGCGGCAACGGCAAAACCGCGCTGCAGACGACCCGGTCTTTGGTCGACGAGATAGTCTTGATGGGCTCATACTGCGTCGGCTCGAGCTGCAACTGTTTGAGCACATCGGCAAGCGTGTGCTTGGCGCGTTCGGAATCGCATTCCGGAAGAACAAAGTGATCGCGCAGGCCGCGATAAATCAACACGCCGGCAACGGCGGCGGCCGGGATGCCGATGAGACGCAGGGCGAAGCGATAGGGCCGAACCGGCGGCGACGCGGGCAGTACGGACCAGCGCCGGGCGCGGATCGGTGAAGACGGTTTCGGCGGGGAGTTCTCGGTCATCCGCCCGAGATGTTACACCGCCTTGACGATCTCTTCCGTCATTTTCTTGGCGTCGCCAAGCAGCATCATGGTGTTGTCGCGGTAGAACAGCGGATTGTCGATGCCGGCATAGCCCGACGCCAGCGAGCGTTTGTTGAACATCACGGTGCCCGCCTTCCACACCTGCAGCACTGGCATGCCGTAGATCGGCGATTTGGGATCGTCCTCGGCGGCCGGATTGGTGACGTCGTTGGCGCCGATGACATAAGCGACGTCGGCCTGGGCAAATTCCGAATTGATGTTCTCCAGCTCGAACACGTCGTCATAGGGCACGTTGGCCTCGGCGAGCAGCACGTTCATGTGGCCCGGCATGCGCCCCGCCACCGGATGGATGGCGTATTTCACCTCGACGCCTTCGTGTTTGAGTTTCTCCCCCATCTCGCGCAGCGCATGCTGCGCCTGCGCCACCGCCATGCCGTAGCCGGGCACGATGATGACCTTGCCGGCGTTTTTCAGGATGAAGGCCGCATCCTCGGCCGAGCCGATTTTGACCGGCCGGTCGCCAGCCGCGGCCGCCGGGCCCGCCACTTCGCCACCGAAGCCGCCGAGGATTACCGAGATGAACGAGCGGTTCATCCCCTTGCACATGATGTAAGACAGGATCGCGCCCGAAGAGCCGACCAGGGCCCCGGTGATAATCAGCGCGGTGTTTTCCAACGTGAAGCCGATGCCGGCTGCGGCCCAGCCGGAATAGGAATTGAGCATCGAGATCACGACCGGCATGTCGGCGCCGCCGATCGGAATGATGATGAGCACGCCGAGCAGGAACGACACTGCGGCGATCAGCCAGAAGGTGAGATGCTGCTGCGCCTCGAAGAACCAGACGATCAGCGCGACGAGCCCGATCGCCAGCGCGATGTTGATGACATGGCGGCCCGGCAGCATGATCGGCTTGCCACTCATGCGGCCGGAAAGCTTGAGAAACGCAATGACCGAGCCAGTGAACGTAACGGCGCCGATGGCGACGCCGAGCGACATTTCGATCAGGCTCTGGCTGTGGATGGCGCCTTCTGAGCCGATACCGAAGGCCGCGGGCGCATAGAGCGCACCGGCCGCGACCAGCACCGCGGCCATGCCGACCAGCGAATGGAAGGCGGCCACGAGTTCCGGCATCGAGGTCATCGGCACGCGGCGCGCAATCACGGCGCCGGTGCCGCCGCCGATCGCCATGCCGAGCACAACCAGTCCCCAGGCCGTGACGCCCGAAGGCGGATGCGCCGCGAGCGTGGTGGCGATCGCGATCGCCATGCCGATCATGCCGAACAGATTGCCGCGCCGGCTGGTCTCCGGATTCGACAGTCCGCGCAGCGCCAGGATGAAGAGCGCGCCAGCGACGAGATAGCAAAGCGCGGCGAGGTCGGCGCTCATTGATTCGTCCTTCCGCTCACTTCTGTTTTCGCTGGAACATGGCGAGCATGCGCTTGGTCACCAGAAAGCCGCCGAAAATGTTGACCGAGGCGAAAGTGAGCGCGACGAAGCCGAGCGCGCGCGCCCAGATCGGACCGGAATCATCGCCGGCGAGCGCGACGCCGACCGCCAGCAGTGCGCCGACGACGATCACCGAGGAGATCGCGTTGGTCACCGACATCAGCGGCGTATGCAACGCCGGCGTCACCGACCAGACGACGTAGTAGCCGACAAAGACCGCGAGCACGAAAATCGACAAGCGGAACACGAATGGATTGACGGCATCGCTGGCCGCTTCCGGCACGCTCGCATGGGCGTTGGCGAGGAGATCGAGCTGGCCGAGGATTGAGAGGGTCACCATAACGCGCCTTTCTTCTTCTCCCTCTCCCCGCATGCGGGGAGAGGGTTAGGGTGAGGGGGCCTATCCGCTGGGCTCAGAATCGCGGCGAGGCCCCCTCATCCTCGTTCGCTTCGCTCACTCGACCTCTCCCCGCGCAGCGGGGAGAGGTATTTGCATTACGCCGCGCTTTTCGGCTTGAAGTTCGGATGTACGACAGCGCCGTCGCGAGTCAGCGCCGTCGCCTTGACGATCTCGTCGTCCCAGTTGACCGCAAGGGCCTTGGTCTTCTTGTCGATCAAAACTTCCAGAAACGCATACAGATTTCTGGCATAGAGCCCGGATGCGCTGGCGGCGAGCCGGCCCGGCACATTGCGGTAGCCGACAATTTTGACGCCGCCGACGTCGGCGACCGCATCGGCCTGCACGCCTTCGACATTGCCGCCGCGCTCGACGGCGAGATCGACCACGACTGAGCCCGGCCGCATCGATGCCACCATCTCCTTCGATACGAGCCGCGGCGCCGGCCGGCCGGGGATGAGCGCGGTGGTAATAACGATATCCTGTTTCTTGATGTGATCGGCGACCAAAGCAGCTTGTTTCGCCTGATACTCTTTCGACATTTCCTTGGCGTAGCCGCCGGCGGTTTCGGCCGCTTTGAATTCCTCGTCCTCCACCGCAATGAATTTGGCGCCGAGGCTCTCGACCTGCTCCTTGGCGGCCGGACGCACGTCAGTCGCCGTCACGATCGCGCCGAGCCGACGCGCGGTGGCGATCGCCTGTAGGCCGGCGACGCCGGCGCCCATGATGAAAACCTTGGTGGCCGGAACCGTGCCGGCCGCGGTCATCATCATCGGCAGCGCGCGGCCGAATTCGGATGCCGCGTCGACCACCGCGCGGTAGCCGGCGAGATTGGCCTGGCTCGAGAGCACGTCCATGACTTGTGCGCGGGTAATGCGCGGGAGCAGCTCCATCGCAAAGGCGGTCACTCCCGCGTCGGCCATGGCGCGTAGCGCGTCCTCGTGCCCATACGGGTCCATGATGGCGATGACGATCGCGCCCTTTTTCAAGTGCGCCAGCTCGACCGAATTCGGCCGCCGGACTTTGAGTACGATATCCGCGCCGTTCAACACATCGCGGGCGACGGTCGCGCCGGCGGCGGCATAGTCCGCATCAAGAATGCCGGATTTGACGCCGGCGCCCGGCTCGACGGCGACCTCGGCGCCAAGGCCGATCATCTTCTTGACGGTTTCGGGGGTCGCGGCCACGCGCGGCTCGCCCGAATCCGTTTCGGCAGCAACCGCGACTTTCATCGATCCTCCGACGGCGGCAAATGGTCCCAAACTGCCCGGCAATCAGGCCGATGTCGGTATTGTGCGGTTAGATCACGTCAGAAAATACGCCATGCCGATAACAATGATGACGACAATTGCCATCGTCACCTTCACCAACGTGATGAAATTGCGGTACGTCTCTTCGTGAGCGGGGTAATCGTTGCCCGTTGCAAGCGCGTATTCGACCTCGCCGTGATCGGACATTGCCATCTCTCCAAGGGGCCACCCGGACCGGGCGGACTTAGCGTAATTGCGTTTGCAGAGCAACCGGACGCCGCGGTTTCGCACGCAATTTCGCCTGCCTGTCATGATAGGGGTGAGTACGCCGGGTTCCGCGGGCCAGCTTGCTCGGGCGTAATCGAATCCCTACTGTTTCAAGGGATAGCCGCTACGGACGAAAAATCATGCTCAGAAAAGAACAGAACGAGCTTCTGACCCAGACCGGCCCCGGCACCGGGATGGGCCAGTTATTCCGTTGTTATTGGCTGCCGGCGCTCCTTGCCGAGGAATTGCCGGAAAACGATTGCCCGCCGGTCCGGGTCAAGCTCCTCTCCGAGCGTCTGGTCGCCTTCCGCGACTCCAAAGGCCGCTATGGCTTGATCGACGAGTTTTGCGCCCATCGCGGCGTTTCGCTGTGGTTCGGCCGCAACGAAGACGCTGGACTGCGCTGCCCCTACCACGGCTGGAAATACGACGTGACCGGCCAGTGCGTGGAAGTGCCGTCGGAGCCGGTCGAAAGCGGCTTCTGCAAGAAGGTCAAGCTGACCTCCTATCCGCTGGTGAAGATCGGCGACGTGCTGTGGACCTATATGGGGCCCGCCGACAAAAAGCCGCCGATGCCGGAATGGGAATTCGCCATCGTGCCGCCCGAACAGAGCTTCACCTCGAAGCGGCTGCAGGAATGCAACTGGCTGCAAGCCATGGAAGGCGGCATCGATTCGAGCCACGTCTCGTTCCTGCATCGCGGCGACCTCGGCTCCGATCCCTTGTTCAAGGGCGCCAAGGGCAACCAGTACAATCTCTCCGATATGCAGCCGTATTTCGAAGTGGTCGAGCAGCCCGGCGGGCTGTTCATCGGCGCGCGGCGCAATGCCGAGAACGGCAAATATTATTGGCGCATCACGCCGTGGGTGATGCCGTGCTTCACCATGATCCCGCCGCGCGGCGATCATCCGATTCACGGCCACTTCTGGGTGCCGATCGACGACGAGACTTGCTGGGCGTGGTCCTACGACTTCCACCCGGTGCGGGCGCTGACCAAAACCGAGGTCGACGCCATGAACGACGGCGCCGGCGTGCACTGCAAGGTGGATGCCGCCTTCCGGCCGCTCGCCAACAAGGACAACGACTATCTGATCGATCGGACGGCGCAGAAGGCGGGGCGGACCTATAGCGGCGTTGCCGGCTTCGCCATGCAGGATGCGTCGTTGCAAGAAAGCATGGGGCCGGTCTGCGACCGCACCAAGGAAAACCTGGTCTCGACCGACAACGGCATCATCATGGCGCGCCATCGCCTGATGCGCGCCGCCAAAGCGCTGGCCGAGAAAGGCACGACCCCGCCCGGCGTCGATCCCGCGCAGCATAAGATCCGCTCCTGCTCGGTAGTGCTGCCGCCGGACGTGGCGTTCAAGGACGGCGCCAAGGAAGCGCTCAACGCCAAGCGCGGCGTGGCGCAGACGACGGTGTAGCCAAGGCGAATAGCCATAATGCGCAGTCAATGTCTGCGATCGAAGCAATCGCGACGCAGGCATGGCGCGATCTGCCTTCTGATTCTATGCACGATGCTGAGCGCGCCGCTCGCCGCGATGGCATCGGCCGATCAACGCCTGAGCTTCGATCACGCAAAGACAAGCCAAAAAGTAGTTGCCCTGACGTTCGACGCCGACATGACGCCGGGAATGCTGCGTGAGCTGAAAAGCGGGAAAGTTGCTTCCTGGTACAACGAAAAAGTCATTGCAGCTCTCCGGCAGCAGCAAGTTCCGGCAACCCTGTTCCTGACCGGTCTTTGGATCGAAGCCTACAGCGCCGCCACCAGGGACTTATCGGCCGATCCGCTCTTCGAGCTTGGCAATCACAGCTACTCTCACGGCGCGTTTCATTCTCCCTGCTTCCGACTTTTTCCGATACCGGAATCAAAACAAGCCGCCGAGGTGCAAAAGACCGACGATCTGCTCAAGCAATACGCGGTGTCCTACAAGAAATATTTCCGATTTCCCGGACTTTGCTCCGATGCGCAGGCCATAAGCACGGTCGAAGACCAAGGCTACACCGTGATCGGCGGGGACGTGGACGGCGCCGATGCCTTCGAGAAAAGTCCGAAGTGGGTTGCCTCCGACGTCGTGGCGCATGTCCGTCCGGGCAGCATCGTCGTCCTTCACATGCACGGCGGCCCCAACGCGCCGGCAACGGCCGGGGCATTGCCGGAAATCATCACCAAGCTCCGCTTACAGGGGTACACTTTCGTCAAAATATCGGACTTGCTGAAACTGCCCCCAGGCGAACCGGTAAAGCGGGCGCCGATGCCGCAGCAAGCGACAAGCTCAAGCCCTGCCGTCACGCCCGCTCATTTTCCGTTACTGAATTTCTTCCGGCGATGAGCCCCTGGCAGATCGCGCGCGGCAGGCCGTGCATGGAAAAGCCGCCCGCCGATTCGCCGCCGCAATAAAGCCCCGGAATGATTTCGCCGCTGGTGTCGACCACCTGGCAGCGCGCATTGATGCGCAAGCCGGCGCGGGTGTCGTGGATCACCGGTGTCGCCCAGGCGGCATAGAACGGTGGCTTGGCGATCCTGTACAGCGGCTTCGGCTTGCCGAAATCGGCGTCCTTGCCGGCCTCGACGAATGAATTGTAGCGCGTGACGGTATCGACGAGATTTTGCGGCGGCATCGGCACGCGCTGATATTTCATCAGGATTTTTTTGGCGAGGTCCGCAATCGTATCGGCGCTAAAGAAAAATCCGGCGTCGACATCGACGTGCGGCGGCGTCGGTTGCCATTTCTCGCGCGCCACAGCATCGGCGTCGAAAATCGCCCAGATCGGGCCGCCGCCATTGTGATCGTCGCCGATGCCGGCCAGCGCCGCGTTGATGAAATTACTCGGATCGTATTTTTGGTTCTTGGCGTTGAGATATGAATACGGCTCGTAAGGGTTGGTGCTCTGATGGGTATTGTAATTAAAATGCCCGGCGGTCTCGTCGTAAAACCGCTTGCCCAGCATGTTGACCAGGATAGCGTCCTGCCAGTCCTTCACCGGCAGTCCGATGGCGCGCGCTTTGTCGAATACCTCGCTACCCGGACGCCAGCGCACGTTCACATAGCCATATTGGCAGCCGACCGCACCGGGCTTGGTGATGCCGGAGCCGAACTCGCCGGTGTAGTTGAATGCCCCCCATAGCGACGCCCCGATATCCATGGCGGCGAGCTCGCCGCTGGCGTCCTGGTCCGACCACGGCATGCCGGCGAGCCCGCAATATTCCTCGGTCAGCCGCGGGTCGAACATGCGGCGGAAGTTGACATTGCCGGTCGAGCCGCCGGTGGCGACGATAACGGCCTTGTTCGCGCGAATATTGAGCGTTCTGCCGCTGTTGTCGACGGCAATGCCGAGCACGCGGCCGGATTTGGCCGCCTCGCGATGAATCGCGGTCATGCGGTGCTCAAGCAGGATGTCGACACCGGCCTGGCGCGCCGCCGCTTCGAGCGGCCGGATCAGGCCGGCGCCGGCTCGGATTTCGTCATCGCCCGGATCGGCCGGTCCGCCGGTATGAACCATCGGCCAGTCGGCGACGTCGATCTGCATGGTGCGCAGCACCGAGACGCCGATCTCATGCCCGACTTTGTTCAGAGGCCGGTCGATCACCTTCACACCGTGCGCCAGCAGGAATTCGAACGCCGCAACGCTGTTGTCGGCGAAGGCGCGGATGATTTCGCGGTCGTTGTAACGGTAGGGCGGAAAGCCGTTGGTCTCGACCACCGACCAGTCGGTCAGGTCCTGGAAGAACAGATCGGGCGAATCTTCGATGCCGTATTTCTTCTGGTAGCTGGTGCCGCCGCCGAGCGGCAGATTGCCGCCCGAGGTGATGGCGTGACCGCCGATATGCGGTTGCGCCTCGATGACGATCACCGACGCACCGGCTTCCCGCGCCACGATGGCGGCCGGCATGCCGGTCGCGCCCGACCCGATGACGACGACGTCCGCCTCGCGATCCCATTCTGCCGGCAAATCCCCCCTGCTCACGATTATGAATCCTTTTCTGTCTGCTACCCGAGCGGGGACACTAACAGCATTGCCGATTTTGTGTCATGTGGGAGCGATCGGTTCTCCGGCAGTGGAGTCCCCGCCATGGCGGATTTTGTTCCCACCCACCGGCTCACCCACGAGGCCAGCCTCAAAATGCTGATGGCCGGCGTGGCCAAGGCCAACGCACTCGGCTGCAAGGTCTCGCTCGCCGTGGTCGACGGCAGCTGCCGGCTGATCGGCTTCCTGATGATGGACGGGGCACGGCACTTTTCGATCATCACCACGCAAAGGAAAGCGATCACTGCCGCCTCGCAGCGGCTCCCGACCGGCTATGCGCCGGAGGAGAACGCGCTCTCGATGGCGGTGCGCATGGGCGACTTCACCAATGTGCCGGGCGGCTTTCCGATCGAAGTCGGCGGCGAAGTGATCGGCGCCGTCGCCGCCGGCGGCGCCAAGATCGAAGAGGACGTCGAGGTGGCAAAGGCAGCGCTGGCGGCGCTTGCTATGCCTTAACGGTATCGCGCATCTCGTCGCGTGCCGCCTTCACCGCCTTGATGATGTTCTGATAGCCGGTGCAGCGGCAAAGATTAGAGGCGAGCACGTCGATCAGGTCCTCGTCGTCGATCTTCGGATTTTTCTCCAGCACGTTGGTCGCGAGCATCAGAAAACCCGGCGTGCAATAGCCGCATTGCAGGCCGTGGTTCTCGATAAAGGCGCGCTGCAGCACCGACAACTCGTCGCCGTTGGCGAGGCCTTCGACGGTGCGGATCTTCTTGCCCTGCGCCTGAACGGCAAACATCAGGCAGGAGCGCACCGCCTCGTCGTCGACGATCACGGTGCAAGTGCCGCAGACGCCGTGCTCGCAGCCGATATGGGTGCCGGTCTGGCCGCAATCGTCGCGGATGGCATCGACCAGCGTTTTGCGTGGCTCGACGCGGATCGGGTAGTCGCGGCCGTTGATATTGAGCGTGATGTCGAACTTTTCGTTCATGTCGCTTCTATTCCCCTCCCCCTTGTGGGGAGGGGTTAGGGGTGGGGGTCGAGAGGCAATTTACAGGCGTCGACGCATGCGCGTCACCTCCCGACCCCCCACCCTACCCTCCCCCACAAGGGGGGAGGGATAAATCAACGCGGCAGCACGTCGGAGAATTTTCCGCGCACCAGCGCCTCGACCTCCTCGCTCGCGCGCACCACGACCGGGAACGTGTCGCGGCGCTTGAACGGCTTGCAGGCGTCGATCACCACGCGCGCGTTGCGCGGATCGTCGGTGCCATAGGCCATCGGATCGAGCACGGTCGACCAGCAGCCACGCAGCGTCTCCATGCCCTCGCGCGGATCGAACCGTGTGCACATCGCCCACACTACTTTGTCCATGTCGGACGGGTCGATGTCGTCGTCGACCACGACGACGAAGCGGTTGGCATAGGCGCCGGCATGGCATTGCGAGGCGATGAGCCCGGCCTGCTTGGCGTGGCCGGCATATTGCTGTTTGATGGCGACGGTGAGCCAGAGCCGGCTGCCGCCGGCGGCATGCGCCCACACACCCTTCACTTCCGGCACGCCGGCGGCTTCGAGCTGATTCCACACCGCGCCGGAACGATAGGTGCCGCGATAGAACGAATCGTCGTCCGGCGGAATGCTGGGAATGGCGCCGAGCAGGATCGGATCGTGCCGGTGCATGAAGGTCTCGATGCGGATCGCCGGCTCCTTTTTCTGGCCGCCGGCGTAATAGCCGGTCCATTCGCCGAGCGGACCTTCGTCGATCATGTCGTTGGGATGGATGAAGCCCTCGAAGGCGATCTCGGCGTGCGCCGGAATCGGCAAGCCGGTCTTCGGCCCGGCGATGACTTCGACCGGCTCGCCGATCAGTCCGCCGGCCGCGTCGAACTCGTTCTTGCCATAAGGAATTTCCAGGCCGGCGATCATGAACAGCGCCGGATGCATGCCGCAGACCACCGCGATCGGGCACGGCTCGCCGCGCTCGTGATATTTGCGCTTGATGATGTCGCCGTGCTTGCCTTTCGAGCACATCACCGATGCGGTGTTGCGGTCGTGCGCCTGGACGCGATAGGCGCCGTAATTGATCCAGCCGGTATCCGGGTCGCGCATGATCACCATGTCGCCGGTGCCGATGTAATAGCCGCCGTCATGCTCGTGCCAGCGCGGCACCGGGATTTGGAAAATGTCGATGTCGCTGCCGGTTTTCACGCTCTCCATGACCGGCCCGCTCTTCACCGTGACCGGCGGGATCGCCGTGCCCTCTTTCATGTAACTGCGCCAAAAAAGCACTAGCTCGGTAGCGCTGGCATCGGGATTGAGTCCCAGCGTGATGTTGATGCGCCGCACCGAGGTCAAGATATTGGCGAGGATGCGATGGCCGCGCGGATAGCCGGGCACGTCATCGAACAGCACGGCCTTGTTGCCGATTTTGCGCTGATAGATGTCGACGATGCCGCCGATTTCCTTCTCGCGCTCGGCGCCTGTGATGTCCTGCAGCTCGCCGGCGGCGCGTAATTGCGCGATCCAGGATCGGAGGTCTTGGCGAACCTTCGTGAGACCCGGCTTTTGCATCGATCGAGTTTTGACGGGCGCGTCCATACACCTCTCCGTAGGGTGGGTTGAGCGTACGCGAAACCCACCGCCTGCGTTGAGGCGGCTTGATGGATTTCGCTGAACGTTCAACCCATCCTACGAACTTTACATATCCAGCACCAGCCGCTCGGTGGCGCAGCCGCAGCAGCAGATCATGACCTTCTCGTTGGTCGCCTGCTCTTCCTCGCTGAGCACCGAATCGTGGTGGATCGGAACGCCGGAAATGACGCGGGTCTCGCAGGCGCCGCAGATGCCGAGCTCGCAGGAATAATCGACGTCGACGCCGGCGTCGAACAGCACTTCGAGCACCTTCTTGCCCTCGGGGATGAAATATTCCTCGCCGGAGCGCGCCAGCTCGACCCAAAAACCTCCGGTCGCAGCGCCCGCAGCGGCGTCGTCCTTCGGCGTGAAATATTCGACGTGGACGTTGCCGCGCGGCCGGCTCGCCGCCGCCGCTTCGAATGCCTTAAGCATCGGATTGGGACCGCAGCAATAAAAATGCGCATCCGCCGGCGCCGCGGCAATGGCAGCGGCAAGATCAAGAAATTTGCCGTCCGCTTCGTCGTCGAAATGCAGATGAACGGCTTGCGAGTCGAGCGTTTTGAGCGTTTCGAGAAACGCCATGTCCTCGCGCGAGCGGCAGGAATAATGCAGCGTCCACGGCCGCTTCAGCGCGATGAGCTGCTGCGTCATGCACCAGATCGGCGTGATGCCGATGCCTCCGGCGACGAGCACGACATGCTCGGCATTTTCCATGAGCGGGAAATTATTGCGCGGCGCGCTGATCTTGATGCGGTCGCCGACGCGCATCTCGTCGATGATGTAGCGCGAACCGCCGCGGCTCGCGGCGTCTTTCTTGACGCCGACGACATAGCTCTCCGGATCGGAATTCGGCACCACCAGGGAGAACTGGCGAAGGAGGCCATTGGGCAGATGCAAGTCGATATGCGAGCCAGGCTTGTAGGCCGGCAGCGCTCCGCCTTCGGCGCGCTGGAAGGTGTAGAGCTTGGTGTCGCGGGCGACGTCCTCGATCTTGGTCAGCCGCGCATCGATCAGGCCGGTGTGAGGCTCCGGCAAATGCGTGCGGCTCGCGGCTGCGGGGGGTGCGGCGACTGTATCCATGCAGGGCATAAATAGGCGGCTCGGGTGGGCTTCCGCAACCCGTTCTTTGTTGACAATTCCTGCGGTTTAGCGCTGCCCCGCAGGCCGCCTTTCGCGAATGTCGGGGGCAAAATCCGCCTTATTTGCGGATGTTTCCGCGCCGGTGCGCAGCGCGACCGCGCGGCTTGCGGCCTGCGCCGTGGCGATGCCGGGCACGACCTCAACTTCAATCCCCGCGGCACGGCAGGCCGCGATCTCTTCCGCGGCAACGCCGCAATTCATCGGATCGCCGTGCATCAGTCGCACAACGCGGCGGCCGGCCGCGGCGAGTGAGACCATCAAGGCGGCGATGCCGTCCTGTTGGCACGAGCCGCTCTTGCCGGTCTCGCCGACCAGCATTTTCTTCGCTTCACGCCGCGCGAAATCGAGCATGTCGGTGGAAACGAGATCGTCGAACAAAATCACCTCGGCCGATTGCAGCGCGCGCACGGCCCGCAGCGTCAACAATTCCGGATCGCCGGGACCGGCGCCGACGACAATGACCGAACCGGCCTCGCGCGCCGCCGACGGCGCCAGCAGCGCATCGAGATCGGCATCGCTGGGCGCGCGGTCGGGCGAGGCGACCGCGCGGGCGGTAAATCTTTCCCAGAAGCTGCGGCGGCCGCGAAACGGCAGCGCCAGCGCCTGGACGCGCGGTCGCCAGGCGCGCGCGGCTTCGGCCCAGCGGGCAAAACCCCTCGGGATCAATGCTTCGATCTTGGCGCGGATCGCCTGGGCGAAGACCGGCGAGGCGCCGTCGGTGGAAATGCCGATGACCAGCGGCGAGCGATTGACGATGGCGCCAAAAGCGAAATCGGAAAATGCCGGACGGTCGACGACATTGACGGGCACGCCCGCCGCGCGCGCAGCTGCCGCAAACTCCGCGGCAGCGGCGTCATCGGCGCAATCGGCGACCGCGATGGCGGCGCCGGCGCAGTCGGCTGCCGTCCAGCCGCGATCGTGGATTGCGATCGCTCCGCGCGGCGGCGAAGCAGCCAGCACGCGCATCTCCTCGCTCGGTGCCGGCGCGAAGACCTCGACCCGCGCACCCGCCGCCGAAAGCAATTCGGCCTTCCATGCCGCGGCCGCCGCTCCCCCCGCGACGACGGCGCGCTTGCCGTCCAGCGCGAAAAACACCGGCAAGCGGGACAATGCCGCCATGCGCGGCGGTGTTGCGATGGGAGTGCGATCGACGATCACGGGCGGACAATCTCCTAGTAAACGTCGGTCTGATAGCGGTCGCCGGTTTTCAGTTCGCTGAGCAGTTTCATTGCATCAGTCGGGCTGCGGCTGCCGTGCTCGGCGATGACGTCGACGAACGCCACTTCGACGTCCTTGGCCATGCGCTGCGCGTCACCGCAGACATAGACATGGGCGCCGTCGTCGAGCCAAGACCACAATTCGCGCCCGGCTTCGCGGATGCGGTGCTGCACGTAGATTTTCTCGTTGGAATCGCGGGACCACGCCAGCGAGAGCCGCGTCAACAGACCGGCCGCATGCATGGCTGCAAACTCTTCTTCGTAGAAGAAGTCGTAATTGCTGCGCTGATGGCCGAAGAACAGCCAGTTGGGTCCGGGGGCTCCAATGGCCTGCCGCTCATGCAGGAAGGCGCGGAATGGCGCAATACCGGTGCCCGGCCCGATCATAATGATCGGTTTCGACGGATCGGCGGGCAGCGCGAAATGCTGCGCTCTCTGGACATAGACTTTGATCTTGTCGCCCGGCGCGACGCGACCGCCGAGGAAGGTCGAGCAAACGCCGTGGCGCGCGCGCTTATCGATCTCATAGCGGACCGCATCGACCGTGAGCGAGACCCGGCCCGGCGTGGATTTGAGCGACGACGAAATCGAATAGAGCCGCGGCTGCAGCGGATCGAGCGCCTCGATAAAAGCCTCCGGATCGGGCCGTACTCTCTGGAATTTGTGCAGAGCCGCCAGCACATCGAGCGTCGAGGCATCGCCATCGGGGTCCTTGCCCCCTGCAAGCTGCTTCGCCTTCTGCTTTCGCTCGCCGCCGGTCATGTGCGAAATGAGCTCAAACAGCATGTCCGGTGCGGGCGACAGCGAGGCGCCGTAAGTGAGTTCCTCGCGCAGTGTGCGGCTGCCGATGGGAAAATCCGGCGGCGCGTCGATGGCGTCGAGCACCGCCTCGACCAGATCGGGCTCGTTGATGGGAAAAATGCCAAACGAATCGCCGACGACATAATCGAGATCAGTGTCGGCGAGATCGATATCGACGTGCCAGGTTTCCTTCTGCGAGCCCGGCTTGTTCAGCCGCCGGCGCGACAGGAACGTCGCGTAAACCGCATTATCGCGTGAGCGGCCAGGCAACGCGGCCGGCGCAGGCGTAGTCGGCGCCGGTGGAGCTTCCGCCGCCGTCGGCGCGCTCTCAAGCTCCGCATAGAGCTGCTTGAGCATGCGGGCAGTCTCCTTGCCGCCCGGCACGCAGAGGTTCAGCCGCTTTTCCGATTGCACAAACAGCGCATTCGAATAGTCGTGGCAATTGTAGCCGCATTGCCCGCAATCCTGTTGCGCCATCGCCGCCATCAGCCGCCGCGGCAGCGGCCGGTCCTCGGCAAGCTTCATCCGATCCGGCAGCGGCATCGCCGGATCGTGCCAAGGCGCACCGTCATCGACCTCGACTTGTGCCGCCGCCGGCGGGTTGGCCTCGCCCAGAAGGCCGGGCAAGAGTTTGGCGACGTCGGCGGTTGAAAGCGGCGTGACCCCTTCTTCCAGTCCGAACAGCCCGGCGAACAGCCCGTTGAGCCAAGTGCGCTGCTCCGGCGTGAACGGCGCCGATTCCGGAATGAACGAGGGAATGGGCGGCCGCGGCGTCATGCTCATTCGGCGGCCTCCAGCTCGGTCATGGACTTCAGCGCATCGAGATCGTGCCGCCGCGTAAAGGCGAGGAACGTCTCCTCGCACGAGGCCCGATGCGCGAGGTAAGTCTTCAAGATGCGTTCGATGGTTCGCGGGGTAGCTTCGGCCGTCACATCGCGGAACAGCTCGCGCCCGAGCGCGGCATTGGGTCCGAAGCCGCCGCCGACCAGGATATGGTAGCCCTCGACGGGATCGTCGTCTTCATTGACTTGAATCTTGCAGGCGAGAAGCCCGATCTCCGAGATGAAATGTTGCGCGCAGGAATGATGGCAGCCGGTCAGATGAATGTTGACCGGCGCGTCGAGCGCAACGCGCGTCTCGCACCAGCGCGCGATTTCCTCGGCATGGCGCTTGGTGTCGGAAGCCGCGAACTTGCAGCCGGTATTGCCGGTGCAGGCGACGAGGCCGGCGCGGATGGCGTTGGTCGCAATGGCGAGTCCAAGAGTTTCGATCCGTTTCTGTGCGGCCGATAGTTTTTCAGTCGGCACGCCGGAGATGAGCAGGTTCTGCCAGACGGTCAGCCGCAGATCGCCGTCGCCGAGAGCGCGGGCGACTTCGGCGAGACCGCGCATCTGCGCGACCGACAGCCGCCCCACCGGCACGACGACGCCGATCCAGTGCAGCCCGTCCTGCTTCTGCGCATGAATGCCGATATGCGCGGTGCGCTCGAAGGCCGGACGCGGCGCCACGGCGCCCGGCACAGCGCGGTCGAGTTTCCGGCCGAGCTTTTCCTCGAGCAGAGCGAGAAACTTTTCGACGCCCATGGCGTCGAGCACGTATTTCAAACGCGCCTTGGTGCGGTCGGTGCGGTCGCCATGATCGATAAAGACACGCACCACGGCGTCCGCCACCATGCAGGCGTCTTTCGGCTCGACCAGCACGCCGGTGTCGCGGGCGAAATCGCGATGGCCGGTAATGCCGCCGAGGCAGAGCTTGAACCACACGCCCGGCTTCAGGCCAAAACCGTCCTTCACCTCGACCGCCTGGAAACCGATGTCGTTGGTGTCCTCCAGCACGGCGATCATGCCGGCGCCATCGAAGGCGACGTTGAACTTGCGCGGCAGGCCGTAGAGCGAGCGGTCGTTGAGAATGTGGAAATGCCACTCGCGCGCATAAGGCCGGGTGTCGATGAGTTCCCGCGGGTCGATGCCCGCGGTCGGCGTGCCGGTAACGTTGCGGATGTTGTCGGCGCCGGAGCCGCGCGAGCACAGCCCCAAATCCTGGATCGCCTCGATCATGGCAACAGCGTTGTGGGCCTCGACTTCGCGGATCTGGAGATTGGCGCGCGTCGTCACATGCGCGTAGCCGCCGCCATAGCGTTCGGCGAGATCGGCAAGGCCCGAGAATTGCGCGGCCTTGACGATGCCGTTCGGCATGCGCAGCCGGCACATGTAAGAATTCTGATTGGGCGCGACGTAAAACAAACCAAAAAATCGCCAGCGGAAATTATCCGGCGGCTTGGGATATTCGCCTTTTGCCGCATGCGCCTTCAGCCGCTCATAGGTGTCGAACGGATGTTGCTCGCGCTTGAACTTCTCCGGGTCGGAAAGTTTTCGCCCCGAGGCGAGTACGCGGTTCTGCGCGGCAAGCCCTGCGGCATCTGGACCCGCAGGCTCGGGCGCCGCAACGGCAGCCGGCGCACCGGCCGCCGGCGTAGCGCCAGCGACGCTCTTTGCCGCCTTGGCAATCTGCACTCCGGCGACGAACCCTTCCAGATAACGCTTCTGTTCGGGGCTGAAATCGTCGGCCTGTCCGGCGGCGTTCTTGAGGTCGGCTTCCGTCATTCTGCCGGAACTTGAGTTGGCGCCGTGAGCGGCGCCGGCGCCAAGCTGCGCGGCTTGTGGGTGATGTAGAGCGCCAGTCCGGTGAAGACGAAGCCGCCCACCAGATTGCCGAGCGTCACTGGAATCTGGTTCCACAGCCACCATTCGCTCACGGTAATCTTGGCGCCCATCATCATGCCGGTCGGTATGACGAACATGTTCACCACCGAGTGCTCGAAGCCCTGGGCGAAGAAAATAAGGATCGGCATGTAAGCGCAGGCGATCTTGCCGATGGTCGAGGAGGTCGACATGGCCGCGACGATGCCGAGGCACACCATCCAATTGCAGAGAATGGCCTTGACGAAGACGGTGACGAGCCCGGCAAAGCCGAGCGCCTCGTAGCCGGTCGTTTTGGCTTCCGCGATGGCGATGATTTTAGCGGCGACGCCGGCGGGGGCCGTGGCGCCGAAATTGGTCAGTGCGATCGCCAAGAGCGCGCCATAGAGCACGCTGCCGATCAGGTTGCCGAGAAAGACGTAGCTCCAATTGCCGAGCATGGTTTTGGCACTGACGTGATCCTCGATCCACGGCAAAGGCAACAGCCCGAAGCTGCCGGTGACAAGATCGAGACCGAGCAGCACGATCAGGATGAGGCCGACCGGGAAGACGAGCGCGCCGACCAGCGGCTGGCCGGTCTGCACCATGGCGGTGAAAGCCAGACTCGTGGCCGCGGCAAGAATGGCGCCGGCGAGGCCGCCGCGGATGACAAGATCGAGCGGCGACAGTGCGAGCTTGGCGCGGCCGGTATTCATCATGGTGGCGGCGACGTCCGCCGGCTTGACGTAATCCATGTTTGGCTCCCTTGGGTTGGGGCCAGCCGTTGCGACGCATAGGCCGACCAAGACCAACTTTGCTGCAAAGCAGCAAACCCCATGCCATTGAAAGACCATTGATTTCGTTGATATTTTAGCCCCGCTTGGTAGCCGATGCCTTGCATCGCGGCGGATGGCGCTAAAATATTGAGCAGCCCCAAAATTCCTACAATTTGCGGGCGTCAAAACTTGGCGGGCGCCCGACGGGATTCCGCCGGGCGCCCTTAGTTTCACGTCAGCCGGCCTATAAGCCGGGTTCTGGATGGCCTGCGAACGTTTCTTCGCAGACGTGACGGCCATTCCTCTGGGACGCCGGTTACCCGGCGCCTCAAGCAACCTACCCGGACGGCAGGATCCGGACACCGATCCCGAAGCTCGCTCGCGCAAGCTTCGCGCCGTCCCTATTCGGTCTTGCTCCCGGTGGGGTTTGCCGTGCCGCCGACGTTACCGCCGGCGCGGTGCGCTCTTACCGCACCGTTTCACCCTTGCCGCGGCAAACTCTACGCACCGCGGCGGTCTGTTCTCTGTGGCACTGTCCCTGGGCTCGCACCCGCCGGATGTTATCCGGCACCGCTTGTCCATGGAGCCCGGACTTTCCTCCCCAGCAAACGCGCTGGAGCGGCCGTCCGACCGACTGACGAAACAGAGGGATGGGGACGAAGCGCCGCCCCGTCAAGGGGCCCGACAAACCGCGGTTAAGGCGCGACCAGCAGCATGGCGGTACGGGCCCGAGCGGCCATGGTCCGTGCCCGGCCCCGGTTGGCGAGCAACTCCTGCAGCGTGCTGCGCGTTGACGGGTCGGCGATGCCGTCGATGCGTTCCGGCCGAAAATGGCGCTGGAAGGCGGTGACGACTTCTTGGGTCATGGAATCGTATTCGCCGTTGATGTCGACGCCATAGCCATACTCGGCAAGGGACTTCTGCAGGGCGGCAACCCCATCGCCGCGATCGCCGGGTTTGAGCGATTGGCCGAAATTCATGATGGGAGCCGGCTTGACCCAATGGCCGACGCCGGAATCGTAGAGCGTGCGCCAGGGAAATTTTTCGCCGGGATCCTGCTTGCGGCCCGGCGCCACGTCGGAATGCGCCAAGACCCGCGCCGGCGGAATCGTGTTGCGGGTCTGGATACTGCGGCAAAGCGCGGTGACCGCCGCGATCTGCCGCTTGGGAAATTCCGGATAGCCGTGGTCGTGGCCGGGATTAGCGATTTCAATGCCGATCGAGCAGGAATTGATGTCGGTTTCGCCCGCCCACAACGATTTGCCCGCGTGCCAGGCGCGCCTAATCTCCTGCACCATCTGGATGATGCGACCGTCCTCGAACACGAAGTAATGCGCCGATACTTCGCTGCCGCGGGCTTTGAGGAGTTCGAGCGCGGCCTCGGCGTTCTCCATCCCGGTGTAGTGCAGCACGATCATGTCCGGCCGCCGACCGTCGCGGCGTTCGCCGTGATTGGGCGATGGCATGACTTCGGCAACAACGCAGGAGTCTGGAGCAAACACAGGACGCGACATGAGCGGACTTTAGGAGAACGCGGCTTAGCCACAAAGTGATTTGCGCTTGCGTGCACAGGAATTGTGAAAAAAAGCGGACTCTCGTTGCGTCCGTGTCAGGCGAAGCGTCGGACCGCGCATGTCGCCGGCGCCGCCCCTGAAGTCACCGTGCCCGCAGCGAGTGTGTCGCTAGGACAAGGGCTCTCAAAGCTGCGACTGCGAGTGCGAGGCGGGCGCGGTTTCAACCATTCCTTAAGCTTACCCCTCGCTAATCGAAATCGAGCGGTTTTGCCCAATCGACAGGGCAGGTTCGTTGACGCCCATATAGTCCCATGATAACCCATCTTCTCCCAGAAACGCTCATATTGCGAGGGCCTTACGGGTTAGGCCCGTCATACGGCGAGGGGCGAGATGGACCGGTTTGTGTCCCACTACATGCTCCGACTGGACGCCAAGGGACGGGTCTCCGTGCCGGCCTCTTTCCGCGCCGTATTGGCGCGCGACGGTTTCAACGGGCTTTATTGCCATCCGGCGCTCGACCGGCCAGCGCTCGATGCTGGCGGCAATGCGTTGTTGGCCGAGATCGAGGCGCTGATTGCGGGCTTCTCGCCCTATTCCGATCAGCGCGAGCAGTTTTCACTTTCGCTCTACGGCACCAGCGAGACGCTGAAGATCGACGGCGAGGGCCGCGTCGTCCTCACCGACACGCTCAAGGCGCATGCCGGCATTACCGACACGGCGACGTTCGTCGGGCTCGGCCACAAATTTCGAATCTGGGAGCCCAGCCGCTTTCGCACGGAACTCGCGGAGGCCACCGAGAAGGTCCGCGCATTCAAAGAGGCACTGGGAACCCGGATGGCGGCGGCGGCAAAACCGCTCGGAGCACGGGAATGATGACGGGCAGCGACAGCAACGCTGTCGCTGGCGGACTGGCCCGTCACGTTCCCGTGCTCGCCCGCCGCGTCGTCGACTGGCTCGGTGTCCATAGCGGCGGTCTCTATATCGATGCGACGTTCGGCGGCGGCGGCTATTCGCGCGCGATCCTGCAAATGCCGGGCGCGCGCGTAATCGGCATCGATCGCGATCAAGCGGCCATCGCACAGGGCGCCGCTCTCGTCGACGAAACAGGCGGCCGGCTCGAACTTGTCGAGGATCGCTTTTCGAACCTGGCGGCGATCGCGGGCGGCAGTGTCGCCGACGGCGTCGTGTTCGATCTCGGCGTGTCGTCCATGCAGCTTGACGAAGCCGCGCGCGGATTTTCGTTCCGGCTCGACGGCCCGCTCGACATGCGCATGGGGCGCGACGGTCCGAGCGCGGCCGACGTCGTCGCCCGCGCCGGCGAGCGCGATCTCGCCGCCATCATCGCCGCCTTGGGCGAGGAAAACCACGCCCGCGCCATTGCACGGGCCATCGTCAGAGCGCGGGGCGAGCGAGCCATCGCGACGACCGGCGCACTCGCCGCAATCGTTGCGCGCGTGGTTCATGCTCGCGACGGCGCCATCCATCCGGCCACCCGCACGTTTCAGGCCTTGCGCATTTTCGTCAACGACGAGCTCGGCGAGTTGGCGCACGGCCTGGCCGCCGCCGAGCGCGCGTTGAAGCCGTCGGGCCGTCTCGTCGTCGTCGCCTTCCACTCGCTCGAAGATCGCATCGTCAAAACTTTCCTGGCCGAGCGCAACCGCACGCCGGCTCCCTCGCGCCACCGGCCCGTGGTCGCGGCCCCGCCGCCGACATTCCGGGTGCTCACCCGGCGCCCGGAAACGCCGGACGAAGCCGAGATTGCCGCCAATCCACGGGCGCGCTCGGCCAAGCTGCGCGCCGCCGAACGCACCGACACACCGCCGCGCGGCACCGACGTCGAAAGTCTATTGCCGCGCCTGCCGGCGCTCGCCGACATCATGCGGGGGCGGCCATGATCCTGCGCGTGCTCAATTTTGTCGTGATCGGCGTGCTGGTGCTTGCCGCCGCTTGGGTCTATCGCATCAAGCTCGACGCCACCGTTCAGGCCGAGCATCTCGCCAAGCTGCGCAGCGAGGTGCGCCATGAGCGCGACGAGATCGCGGCGCTGCGTGCCGAATGGGGTCAGCTCGATAATCCGGCACACATCGAAGCACTGGCCAAGCGTTTTCTGCATCTGAAAACCATCGCTCCGACGCAATTCGACACGCTCGATCACCTGCCCGACCGACCGGCGCAAGACGTCACCGCCAGCACGGATCCGATCGGCGGCATGATCGAGAATCTCGAAGAGCCCCGCACATTCGGGACGACCGGAACTATTCCGGGCGCCGCAGCGATTCCCGCACGAAGCGGTAGCCAAGCCCCAGCGCCGGCGACAAATGGAGTGCCGCAATAATGAGCGCGACCGCGGATACATTGCCGCTGCAGCCTACGCTGCGTCCGCGCGAAATACCTTGGCGGCAGTGGCTCATCCGCAAGCTGCTTTATGGCAAGGATCTCGACCGCAGCGCCAAGGCGCGGGCCCGCATCGGCTTGGCCATTCTGGCCTTCGCCCTTGTCTATGCCGTCATCTCCGCGCGGCTCGTCATGTTCGCGATGCAAGCCGACGAGCACACCGTTCATCGCGTCGTATCGAGCGACGCCGTCGCGACGGCACGGCCGGACATCCTCGATCGCAACGGCGAGGTTTTGGCGACCGACGTGCGCGTGCCATCACTCTACGCCGAACCGCGCCGGCTGATCGACGTCGACGAAGCGGTCGAACTTTTGACCGCGGACTTGCCCGACGTTGACGCCAAGGATTTGCGCGACCGGCTATCGTCCAAGCGCGGCTTCGTCTGGCTCAAGCGCGACATCACGCCGGAGCAGCAACGCGAAATATACCGCCAGGGGCTGCCGGGCATCGGCTTTCTCAATGAGAACAAGCGCGACTATCCGAACGACGACGAAGTCTCGCACCTGATCGGCCACGTCAATATCGACAACCAGGGCATTGCCGGCATCGAGAAATGGCTCGACGGACAAGGGCTTGCGGCATTGCACTTGGCAGGCCTTGCCACCGACCGCCTGCAAACTCCGGTGCAGCTCGCCGTCGATCTTCGCGTCCAACACGCGCTACGCGACGAACTGGTTGCCGCCCGCGCAAAATTCAGCGCGCTCGCCGCCGCCGGCCTCGTGCTCAATGTGCGCACCGGCGAGGTCGTCGCGCTGGTGTCGGAGCCGGACTACGACCCGAATAATCCGAGCGAGGCGCTCGATCCGTCGCGCATCAATCGGCTGACCACCGGCGTCTACGAAATGGGATCGACGTTCAAGGCCTTCACCGTGGCGATGGCGCTCGATTCCGGCAAGGTCACGCTGAATTCGAAGTTCGACGCCCGCATGCCGCTGCAGATGGGCAGATTCGCCATCCACGATTTCGAGGCGCAACACCGCATTCTCAGCGTTCCGGAAATCTTCACTTATTCCTCGAATATCGGCGCGGCGCGCATGGCGCTTTCGCTCGGCAGCGGGGCGCAGAAGGCCTTCTTAGAAAAACTCGGCCAGCTCGATCGTCTGCGCACCGAATTGCCGGAAAGCGCCGAGCCGATCTTGCCGAGGCGCTGGAGCGACCTGACCACGGCCACCATCGCCTTCGGCCACGGCCTGTCGGTGGCGCCGTTGCAGGCGGCGATGGGCGTCGCCGCCATCATGAACGGCGGCATCCTGATCCCGCCGACCTTCCTCAAGCGGTCCGAGGCCGAGGCGGAGAAACTCGGCCGGCGCGTCATCAAGCCGGAAACCAGCACGATGATGCGCTATCTGATGCGGCTCAATGTCGAGAAAGGCACGGCGGAGAAAGCCGAGGTGCCCGGCTATTACATCGGCGGCAAGACCGGCACCGCCGACAAGGTCGTGGGCGGCCGTTATTCCAAGAACAAGGTGCTGACCGATTTCATGGCGATCCTACCGGCCGATCGGCCGCGCTATCTACTGTTGATCATGCTCGATGAGCCGCATACGACGCCGGAGACGCACGGCTTCACCACGTCGGGCTGGAACGCCGTGCCGGTCGGCGGCGCGGTGGTCTCGCGCATCGCCCCGCTCCTCGACATCGCGCCGCGCATGGACCTGCCGAACGCCGATCAGCAAATACTGGCCTCGCTGAAGGAAAGCAGGTAAGGCCTTAATCAGGTAAAGCTTTGGCCGCATTGTCGACCGAGCTGCCAAGTCGAATCTGCCAAGTCGATCTTTTAATCGACCGGACCATGAAGCTTCGCGAAATTTTGCCACCTGACGCGGAATTCAACGCGCACCTTGCCGAACTCGACGTCGGCGGCGTTACCGCAGACAGCCGCGCGGTCAAACCCGGCGACGCCTTCGTCGCCATTGCCGGCGGCAAAGCCGACGGCCTGCAATTCGTGCCGGCGGCGATCGCCGCAGGCGCAGCCGCGATCGTAGCCGAACGGCTCCCGCAGGCTCCGTTGCCCGGCAATGTCGCGTTCATGCGCGTCCACAATGCCCGTCGCGCGCTGGCGCTGATCGCGGCCAAATTCTATCCGCGCCAACCGCGTATCATTGCCGCGGTCACCGGCACCAGCGGCAAGACTTCGGTCGCTGCCTTCACCCGGCAAATCTGGAGCGCGCTGGGCCACCGCGCCGCGAGCATCGGAACCATCGGCATCGTGTCGCCGCGCGGCGAGACTTACGGCTCGCTCACCACGCCGGACCCGGTCGCGCTGCACCGCTCGCTCGATGCGCTCGTCGGCGACGGCGTCACCCATCTGGCAATCGAAGCGTCCTCGCACGGCCTCGACCAATACCGGCTCGACGGCCTGCACATCGCGGCGGGCGGTTTCACCAATATCACGCGCGATCATCTCGATTATCATCCGAGTTTCGAGGCTTATCTCGCCGCCAAGCTGCGGTTGTTCGAGGATTTGCTGAAACCCGGCGCCGCAGCGGTGATCGACGTCGATCACGATCATGCGGATGCGGTGGTGGCGGCGGCGACCGCGCGCGGCCTTTCGCTCATCAGCGTCGGCCGCAAGGGCACCGGAATTCGCCTCGATCACTCCGTGATCGAGGGGTTCGCGCAGCGGCTGCGGCTCGAATACAAGGGAGAACATTTTCAGGTGCGTTTGCCGCTGATGGGCGAATTTCAGATCGAAAATGCGCTCGTTGCCGCCGGGCTCGCCATCGCGACCGGCGGCCATGCGGGATCGGTGTTTGCGGCGCTGGAACAGCTGTCCGGGGCCAAAGGCCGGCTCGAACGCGTCGGTGCAAGCCGCGGCGCGCAGATTTTCGTCGATTATGCCCATAAGCCCGACGCGCTGGCTAAAGCGCTGGATGCCCTGCGGCCGTACGCCAGCGGCCGGCTCGTCGTGGTATTCGGCGCCGGCGGCGATCGCGACCGCGGCAAGCGGCCCCTGATGGGCGCCGTTGCCGCCGCCAAGGCCGACCGGGTAATCGTCACCGACGACAATCCGCGCAACGAAAATGCCGCCGCCATCCGCGCCGCGATCATCGCGGCTGTGCGCGGCGCCACGGAAATCGGCGACCGGCGCGAGGCGATCCGGCGCGCCATCGCCGAGCTGCGGTCCGGCGACGTTCTCCTGATCGCCGGCAAAGGTCATGAAACCGGCCAAATCATCGGCGACCGGGTCATACCGTTCAGCGATCATGAGGCGGTCGCCACGGCACTCAAGGAACTCGCCGCATGAGCGCGCCCGCGCTGTGGACCACCGAGGCGATGGCCAGCGCAATGGGCGCCGAACGCTTTGGCGCGCTGCCGCAATCGGTCTCCGGCCTGTCCATTGATAGCCGCAGCATGGCGCCGGGCGAGGCGTTCTTCGCCATTGCCGGCGACCGTCGCGACGGCCATGATTTTGTCGCCGCGGCGCTGGCGGGGAAAGCCGGCCTCGTCGTCATTGCCGCCGACCGCCGCAGCCAATTTCCCGGCGATGCACCGCTCCTCGTCGTGCCCGATGTGCTTGCGGCTTTGCGCGCTCTCGCCGCCGCCGCGCGGGCGCGCACGCAGGCCAAGGTGATCGGCGTCACCGGCTCGGTCGGCAAGACCGGGACCAAAGAAGCACTGCGGCTCGCGCTGTCGAAGGACGGCGAGACCCATGCCTCGGTCGCCTCCTACAACAATCATTGGGGCGTGCCGCTGTCGCTCGCCCGCTGTCCCGCGAGCGCGCGTTATGCGGTGTTCGAAATGGGAATGAATCACGAGGGCGAGATCGAGCCGCTGGCGCGTCTGGTCCGCCCGCATGTCGCGATCATCACCACGATTGCGCCCGTGCATCTGGAATACCTCGGCTCGCTGACCAAGATCGCCGACGCCAAAGCCGAGATTTTTTTCGGCGTCGAGCCGGGCGGCGCGGCGCTCATCAATCGCGATATCGCGCAATTCGCCCACCTCAAGCGCCGGGCCAAAGAGGCCGGCGTCGCGCGCGTCGTGTCGTTCGGCGAGCATGAAGCGGCCGATGCGCGGCTGATCAAATGCGCGCTGCATCCGCGCTGCTCGACCGTCGAGGCGAACATCCTGGGCACCGACCTCGCCTACAAGATCGGCGCGCCGGGGCGCCATCTCGTCATCAATTCGCTCGCAGTTCTGGCGGCGGTCGAACTAGTCGGCGCCGATCTCGCACTGGCGGCGCTGGCGCTGGCCGAGATCGCGCCGGTCTCCGGCCGCGGCGCGCCGATCGCGATCGATCTTGCCGGCGGGCCCGCGCTCGTCATCGACGACAGCTACAACGCCAATCCGGCGTCGATGGCGGCGGCGCTGGCCGTGCTCGGCCGAGCGCCGATCGGGCCGCAAGGCCGCCGCATCGCCGTCCTCGGCGACATGCTGGAGCTGGGGCCGAAAGGCCGGGCGCTGCACCGCGCGCTGGTCGACCAGGTGCTCGCCAATGCGGTCGATCTGGTATTCTGCTGCGGTCCGCTAATGCAGGCGCTGTGGCAGGCTCTTCCCGCCGGCCGCCGCGGCGGCTATGCAGAGAACTCTGCCGCGCTCGAAGCGCAGGTGCTGCCCGCGATCCGCGCCGGCGACGCCGTCATGGTCAAGGGCTCGCTCGGCTCGCGCATGGCGCCCATCGTCAAGGCGCTGCTACGGGCCTACCCGCGTCACGACTCGAGCGAGGATATTAGCGAAGACGCACTCGCAAGCGCGTCCGTACAAGGTTGATGCGATGCTCTATTGGCTGATCGATCTGTCGGACAAGCTCTCCGTCCTCAATGTGTTTCGCTACATCACGTTCCGCACCGGCGGCGCCATCATCACCGCGTTGATGTTCGTATTCCTGTTCGGCCAGACCATCATTGATCGGCTGCGGCTGTTGCAGGGTAAAGGCCAGCCGATTCGCGCCGACGGGCCGAAATCCCACCTCATCGCCAAGGCCGGCACGCCGACCATGGGCGGACTGATGATCCTGTCCGGGATGCTGGTGTCGACGCTGTTATGGGCGAACCCCGCCAACCCCTATGTTTGGGTCGTGCTGTGGGTGACGCTCGGCTTCGGATTGGTCGGCTTCTATGATGACTATCTGAAAGTGACCAAGCAGCAGGCGACCAACGGATTCGCCGGCCGCACGCGCTTGAGCGTCGAAGCGGTCATTGCCGGGTTGGCTTGCATCGCGCTGGTCGAACTCGGCCAGGCACCGTTTTCGACGTCGCTGGTCTTTCCGTTTTTCAAGGAGCTGGTGCTCAATCTCGGCTGGTTCTTTGTGCTGTTCGCGATCTTCATCATCGTCGGCGCCGGCAACGCGGTGAATTTGACCGACGGCCTCGACGGCCTTGCCATCGTTCCGGTCATGGTCGCTGCGGCGAGCTTCGGCATGATTTCGTATCTATCGGGCAACGCGGTTTTCGCCGATTACCTGCAAATCCATTACGTCGCCGGCACCGGCGAGCTTTCGGTGCTGTGCGGCGCAGTCCTTGGCGCCGGCCTCGGCTTCCTGTGGTTCAACGCGCCGCCGGCCTCGATCTTCATGGGCGATACCGGCTCGCTCGCGCTCGGCGGCATGATCGGCGCGGTGGCGGTCGCCACCAAGCACGAGATCGTGCTCGCGGTGATCGGCGGCCTGTTCGTGCTCGAAGCGGTTTCCGTCATCGTGCAGGTGGTCTCGTACAAGCTCACCGGCAAGCGCGTCTTCAAGATGGCGCCGATCCATCATCATTTCGAGCAGCTCGGCTGGACCGAGCCGCAGATCGTCATTCGCTTCTGGATCGTCTCGGTCGTGCTGGCGTTGGCGGGACTGTCGACGTTAAAGCTGAGATAATTTCCGATGCGAGACTTTGGGAGCTCGGGCGTGCCGCTCGCTGCTCCCTCCCCCCTTGTGGGGGAGGGATGGGGAGGGGGGTCGCGAGGTGACGCGCATGCGGCAACGCTCGCGCAAGACCTCCCGACCCCCACCCCTACCCCCTCCCCACAAGGGGGAGGGGAATATGCGCCGTGATTGCGGTCACGACCTTTGCCGGCAAAAAGGTCGCGGTATTCGGGCTTGGCGGCTCGGGGCTGGCGAGCGCGAGCGCGCTCCTTACCGGCGGGGCGGATGTCGTCGCCTTCGATGACGATGCGGCAAGCGTGGCGAATGCTAACGCGGCCGGAATTCCCACGGCAGATTTGCGGCATGCCGACTGGAGCAAAATCTCAAGCCTGATACTGGCGCCGGGCGTACCGCTCACTCATCCGGCGCCGCATTGGGTCGCGGCGCTCGCGCAAAAAGCCGGCGTCGAGGCGATCGGCGATATCGAATTATTCTGCCGCGAGCGCCGGCGGCACGCGCCCGGCGCACCCTTCGTCGCCATCACCGGCACCAACGGCAAATCGACGACTACCGCGCTGATCGCCCACCTCGCTGCCGCTGCGGGCATGGATGCGCAGCTCGGCGGCAATATCGGCACCGCGATCCTGTCGCTGGCGCCGCCGCAGGCGGCTGATATCAAACCGTTGCGGGTCCACGTCATCGAATGCTCGTCCTATCAGATCGATCTGGCGCCCTCGCTCGATCCGTCGATCGGCATTCTGATCAACCTCAGCGAGGACCATCTCGACCGCCACGGCACGATGGACAATTACGCCGCGGTGAAGGAACGCCTTGTCGCCGGCGTACCCGAGGACGGCACCGCGCAAGGAACTGCAATTATCGGCGTCGACGACGCGTGGTGCCAAAAGATCGCCATTCGGCTCGCGCAAGCCGGCAAGCGCGTGGTGCAGATTTCGGTGCGGCGCAAGCTGCCCAACGGCATCTATGTCGAGAACGAGCGGATCATGCGCGCCGACGACGCGGGCACATCGCCAATCGCCGAACTCGGCAGCATCGGTTCGTTGCGCGGCCTCCATAACGCGCAGAATGCCGCTTGCGCCGCGGCCGCCGCTCTCGCGCTCGGCCTCGATCCGCCGGCGATCCAGGCCGGGCTGCGCTCCTTCCCAGGGCTCGCGCATCGCATGGAGGAAGTCGGCCGGCGCGGCGCCATACTGTTCGTCAACGATTCCAAGGCCACCAACGCCGATTCTGCGGCCCAGGCGCTGGCCTGCTTCAACGACATTTTCTGGATCGCCGGCGGCAAGCCGAAAACCGGCGGCATCGAAAGCTTGCGTGGCTTTTTTCCGCGCATCCGCAAGGCCTATCTGATCGGCGAAGCCGCGGGCGAATTCGCCGCGACGCTCGGCGCCGCGGTGCCTCATGAAATCGCCGGCACGCTCGACAAGGCGTTAGCCGCCGCCACGCGCGATGCGCAAGCCTCAGGCGCGCACCAACCGGTCGTGCTGCTATCGCCCGCCTGCGCCTCGTTCGACCAGTACCGCAATTTCGAGGTCCGCGGCGATGCCTTCCGCGACTTGGTACGGCATGTTGCTAAATAGGCTGCGCGCGTCCGGCTTTCTTCGCCCGTCGTCTCACGATTTGAAGACCGCAGAGAGTTGATTGAACGCATACGGCAAGAACATCGCCGATCCGGCCAGAAAGTAGACCTTAAGGTCGCTGATTTTTGTCAGGTCGGCCGCCGAGCCAAAAAATAATTCATAGATCGCCCAATAGCCGATGCCGATGAATGTGGCCGCGATCCCCACGGCTCCGATTGCGCCGGCGGTGCGACTGAAGCTGCCGTCTGGCGTGTTCTGGCCGGCGGCTCCTGGTGCGCCGGGAGCGCGGGGCGTCTTCTCGGATAGTGCATTGGCCAGCAGTGTTTTGCTGTTTGCGCCGGGACTTTGCAACTCTTTCGAAATGAGCTTGAGGCCCCAAACCAGAACGCCGCTCAAAGCGATGATCGCCAGCCCATAAGTGAGATTAAGGATGGTGTCGTGGTCCATGATGCTCCCCCCTTTGGTTTCCGCCCCGGAGTGTCGCGTAGCGCGCGGTAGGGTGACGTCTATTCCTCCCACGCGCCTTCGCAGCAACCCCCATACAATCTATAGACGAATGCGACGCCTAATGAAACTAATAATCTATCGGGGTGCAGCCTTAATCCCGTGGAAACCATGCCCGATGCAGGACTAGTCCGGGACTCCTGTTCTGGGGACGCTCATGGCCTCGCGCGCGCAACCCACGCTATTTTCCGAATGGTGGTGGACGGTCGATCGGCTGACGCTGGCGGCGCTGGTCGCCTTGATGCTCGGCGGCATCGTGCTGTGCCTCGCCGCGAGCCCGCCGGTCGCCACCCGCATCGGGCTTGACCCGTTTCATTTCGTCGACCGGCAGGTGCTGTTTCTCATTCCCGCCGGCGCCGTGCTGATCGCGACGTCGTTCCTGTCGCCGCGCGACATCCGCAAAGTGGCGCTGATCGTCTTTATCGTCAGTCTGGTACTGACCGCCGCAACGCCCCATTTCGGCGCCGAGATCAAAGGCGCGCGGCGCTGGCTAGTCATTCTCGGCGTCAACATTCAGCCGTCGGAATTTCTCAAGCCCGCTTTCGTGATCCTGATCGCCTGGCTGTTCGGCGAAACGGCGAAACGGCCGGAAATGCCGGCCAATTCCATCGCGCTCGCTTTGCTCATCGTCGTCGTCACGCTATTGGTGTTGCAGCCGGATTTCGGCCAGACCATGCTGATTTCGCTGGTTTGGGGCGCGCTATTCTATATGGCGGGCATGCGTTTGATCTGGGTCGTGGGGCTCGCCGGCGCGGCCAGTGTCGGCTTGATGACGGCGTTCTTCACCGTTCCGCATGTCGCCCAGCGCATCAACCGGTTCCTTAATCCGGCATCGGGCGACAGCTACAACATCGACATCGCGACCGAGTCGTTCATCCGCGGCGGCTGGTTCGGCCGCGGCCCGGGCGAAGGCACGATCAAGCGCATCCTGCCCGAAGGCCACACCGATTTCGTCTTTGCGGTCGCCGCGGAGGAATTCGGCGTCGTACTTTGCCTCATTCTGGTCGCGCTGTTTGCTTTCATTGTGATCCGCGCGCTGATCAAGGCGATGCGTACCGAGGATCCGTTCATCCGTTTCGCCGCAGCCGGATTGGCCATCCTGTTCGGGCTGCAGTCGACCATCAACATGGCGGTCAACTTGCATCTGATGCCGGCCAAAGGCATGACCTTGCCGTTCGTCTCCTATGGCGGCTCCTCGTTGATCTCGCTCGCCTACGGCATGGGCATGCTGCTGGCGCTGACCCGCGAGCGGCCGCGCGCCAAGCTCGCCGGCGATATCCTGCTCGCCGCGAGTCCGGTGTGATGCCCGCGCCGGTCGCCGGGCCGATGCTCGTTACGGCCGGCGGGACGGGCGGTCATTTATTCCCGGCCGAGGCGCTGGCAACCGTTTTGGCCGAGCGCGGCATTGGCGTTCACCTCGCCACCGACCGCCGCGCGGCGCGCTTCGGCGGCGCCTTTGCCGAACAGGCGATTCATGTCGTGGCCAGCGCCACGCTACGCGCACGCAATCCCATCGCGCTGACGCGAACCGCCGCTATGCTCGGTGTCGGCTTCGTGCAAGCGTGGGCGCTGATCGGCCGGCTCAAGCCCGCCGCGGTCATCGGTTTCGGCGGCTATCCGACCATTCCACCGGTTTTGGCCGCAACCTGGCGCGGCGTGCCGACCGTGATTCATGACGCCAATGCCGTGATCGGGCGGGCCAACCGCCTGTTGGCGCCGCGCGTCACCGCGATCGCCACCGCCTTTCCCGATGTCTTGCGGAACGAGCCGGTTTTATCCCTCAAGACCACGCTCACCGGCAATCCGGTCCGCGCCGCGGTCATCGCCGCCGCGACGACGCCCTATCCGGCGGCGAACGATCCATTCCGACTTCTCGTCTTCGGCGGTAGTCAGGGCGCGCGCGTCATGGCCGACATCGTGCCGGCGGCGATCGGCCGGCTCGATGCTGGCCTACGCCGGCGCCTCGCCATTGTTCAACAGGCGCGCGAGGAGGATTTGGTCCGAGTCCGGCGGGCCTATGCCAAGGCGTCGGTCGCGGCCGAAGTTGCGCCGTTCTTTACCGATTTGCCGACGCGGATGGCGGCGAGCCATCTGGTGATTTCACGTTCCGGAGCCTCGACCGTCGCCGAACTTTCGGCCATCGGCCGGCCCTCGATCCTGGTGCCGCTGCCGCATGCCATCGATCAGGACCAATTCGCCAATGCCGGCATGCTGGAAAGCGTCGGCGGCGCGCGGCGGATCGTGCAGGACGCCTTCACCCCGGAGGGTCTCGCCACCGAGATCGAAAAATTCACGGCGGCGCCGCAGCGGCTCGCCACCATGGCGGCGGCGGCGCGATCTTTGGGCCGGCTCGATGCCGCCGATCGACTTGCCGACCTGGTACTGCGGGTGGCGGGAAACGCTACGAAACGGTAATTTCAGCATTATTTATCGTCGTGGCCGGACTTGTTCCGGCCATTCATGTCTTTCATTGGTTTAAGGATCAGAATGGGGATGCGCGACATAAAGCCGGGCAGAACGATACGGGGGACTGAATGAAGCTGCCGCGCGATATCGGCCCGGTGCATTTCATCGGCATCGGCGGCATCGGCATGAGCGGCATCGCCGAGGTGCTGGTGAATCTCGGCCATAGCGTGCAGGGCTCCGACCAGGCCGACAGCGCCAACGTCAAGCGGCTGCGCGACAAGGGCGTGAAGATCTCGATCGGACACGCGGCAGAGAATTTGGCCGGCGCTCAGGTCGTCGTCATTTCCTCGGCGATCAAATCCGACAATCCGGAGCTGGTCGCCGCGCGCGCGCGACGGCTCCCGGTGGTGCGCCGCGCCGAGATGCTGGCCGAGCTGATGCGCTTGAAAAGCTGCGTCGCCATTGCCGGCACCCACGGCAAGACCACGACGACGTCGATGGTGGCGGCGCTGCTCGACGCCGGCGGCTTCGACCCCACCGTGATCAACGGCGGCATCATCAACGCCTATGGCACCAATGCGCGGCTCGGCGCCGGCGACTGGATGGTGGTCGAGGCCGACGAATCCGACGGCACTTTCCTGAAACTGCCGGCCGACATCGCCGTCGTCACCAATGTCGACCCCGAGCATCTCGACTACTTCAAGACCTTCGACGCGGTACAGGAGGCGTTCCGCGCTTTCGTCGAGAATGTGCCGTTCTACGGATTTTCGGTGATGTGCACCGATCATCCCGTTGTGCAAGCCCTGGTCGGCCGTATCGAGGACCATCGCATCGTCACCTACGGCGAAAATCCGCAGGCCGATGTGCGGCTCGTCGATGTCTCGCATGCCGGCGGCACCTCGCTGTTCACGATCGCGTTGCGCGAACGCGCCGGCCAGGCGCTGCACGAAATCAAGAATCTCGCGCTGCCGATGCCGGGACGGCACAACGCGCTCAATGCCACCGCCGCGATCGCGGTCGCGCACGAGCTCGGCGTCGCCGACGATGTGATCCGCAACGCGCTCGCCAAATTCGGCGGCGTGCGCCGGCGCTTCACCAAGACCGGCACCTGGAACGGCGTCACCATCATCGACGATTACGGCCATCACCCGGTCGAGATCGCCGCCGTGCTGCGCGCGGCGCGAGAATCGACCAAAGGGCAAGTCATCGCTGTGGTGCAGCCGCATCGCTATACGCGGCTGGCGGCCTTGTTCGAGCAGTTCTGCACCTGCTTCAACGACGCCGACGTGGTAATTGTCGCCAATGTCTATCCGGCCGGCGAAGCACCGATTGAGGGCGTCAACCGCGACTCTCTGGTGCAAGGCCTGCGCACGCACGGCCACCGGCAAGTCGTTGCGCTCGAGAGTCCCGAAAGGCTTGCCGGGCTAATCGCCGCCATGGCGCATCCCGGCGACTATGTCGCCTGCCTCGGCGCCGGCTCCATCACGCAATGGGCCTACACGCTGCCCGGAGAACTGGCGGCGGCCGGAGCCGTTTGATGCCGTTTCCCGATCTTTTGCCGGCCCTCAAAGAAGGCACGTCGAATTTACGCGGCCGGCTGCTGGCGAATCAATCGCTCGCCGAGCTGACTTGGTTTCGCGTCGGCGGCCCGGCGCAGCTTTTGTTCATCCCTGAGGACGAAACCGATCTGTCGTATTTTCTCACCAATTTGCCCGACAATATCGAAGTCATCGTCATCGGACTTGGCTCCAATCTGATCGTCCGGGACGGCGGCGTACCGGGCGTCGTGATCAGGCTTGGCCGCGGCTTCGGCGAGATCGCAATCGAAGGGCAGAATGTGCGCGCCGGCGCCGCGGTGCCCGACGTCAAAGTTGCGCGCGCGGCGCAGGAGGCCGGCATCGCCGGGCTGGCATTCATGCGCGGCATTCCGGGCGGCGTCGGCGGCGCGCTGCACATGAACGGCGGCGCCTATGGGCGCGAGACCAAGGATGCATTGGTCGAGGCGCGCGCAGTGGATCGGCAGGGCCGCATTCACGTTTTAAGCAATGCCGAGATGCATTACAGCTACAGGCATTGCGGAGCGCCCGACGATTACATCTTCACCCAAGCTTTGTTTGCCGGCGAGCGTGGCGATCCGGCCGCGATCGCGGCCGAGATGGAGAAGATCACCGAGTTGCGCGAGGCGACGCAGCCGATCAAGAGCCGCACCGGCGGCTCGACGTTCAAAAATCCGCCGGGCCAAAAAGCCTGGCAGCTCATCGACGCCGCCGGCTGCCGCGGGCTGCGCATCGGCGATGCCCAGGTCTCGAAAATGCACTGCAATTTCTTGATCAATCTCGGCAACGCCAGTGCCGCCGAGATCGAGGCGCTGGGCGAGACCGTGCGCCAGCGGGTGAAGGATAGCTCCGGCATCGATCTCGAATGGGAGATCAAGCGCATCGGCGTTCCCGTTACAGCTTAGGGCTCCGGGATAGAATCCTCACCGATCAGATTGCGTTCCTTCAGCCACGGATCGATCGCCAGCGCCCGCTTCAGTGGCGCCTGCGCTTCCGCCACCTTGCCCCGCTGGATCAAGATGATGCCTTTGCCGGCGAGCGCGGCGTAATGCATCGGCTCGAGCGCAAGAACGCGATCGATGGCATCGAGCGAAGCGTCGTATTGCCCGGCGAGGAAATAGACATAGCCGAGCTGATTCCAGCCCTCGGCGAATTGCGGCGCGTGCTTGACCAGTTCTTTCATGTAAAGGATCGCCTCGGCGTAATCGAATTGCAGCTGCGCCTGTCGCGACTGTTCCAGTAGTTGCTTGGATTCGTCGTCGGCAAAACTTCGCCAAAACGTCCAGATGCGATCCTCGATCTCGCGTGCCTCGGCGTCGCTTTTGGCAGCAGCCAGTTCTGCGAACAGTTTGGCTCTTTCCTCGGCTTGGCTGTCACTCAGCCCCACGGCGGGCGGCAGCGGCGGCGACTCGGCGGCACGCACCGCCGCGTTCGTGAGCATCAGCACGACGATTGCTGCGCAAATGCCAATCTTCATGTCCCAACCATTTCCGTCGATGCTAAACTAAAGCAATGGCGAAAAGCCAACCTATCCTCATCGTCGGCGGCGGGCTCGGCGGGCTGACCACCGCGCTGGCGCTCGCGCGCCGCGGCCGCAGCGTCCGCGTGCTCGAAGGCGCGCCGGAATTCGGCGCCATCGGCTACGGCATCCAGTTCGGCCCCAATGTTTTTCACGTCTTCGACCGCCTCGATGTGACGGAACAGGTTTTAGCGGTGGCGGATTTGCCGGCCGCCGTTCTGATGCTGGACGCGCTCGACGGCAAAGAGCTGATCCGTATTCCAACCGGCGCGTCGTTCCGCGCCCGTTTCAAATATCCCTACATCGTCGTGCATCGCATCAATCTGCACAACGTCTTGCTCGACGTCTGCCGGCGCAACGCTGCGATCGAGCTCGTGGCCGAGGCGATGGTGACCGGCTTTGAGGATCGCGGCGACGGCGTCGCGGTGACGACGGCGGATGGCCGTAGCTTCTCCGGCCCGGCGCTGGTCGCCGCCGACGGTTTTCGCTCGCTTTTTCGCGCGAAATTGATCGGCGACGGCGAACCGCGCCCGACTGGCTATGTGGCGCTGCGCACCATCGTGCCGATTGCGGAGCTCAAAGTCGACGTTCCACGCGATTGCGTCGCGTTATGGGGCGGGCCCGGCATGCACATTGTGCAATATCCGCTGCGCCATGGCACGCTGTTCAAGATTGTCGCGGTCTTTCGCACTTCGACCCACGCGGAGCGAGGCGACCCGGCTTCCTATCGCGCGGAGCTTGAACACACCTATCGGAATGCGCATCCGGCGATGCGCGCGCTCATCGGCATGATGGATATGCAGTGGCGCCGGTCGGTCGGCGACCGCGATCCGATCCGGCACTGGCATAAGGGCCGCGTGGTGCTCCTCGGCGATGCCGCCCATGCGCCGCTGCAATCGCTGGCTCAGGGCGCCGGCATGGCGATCGAAGATGGGCTCTGCCTCGCCGAAGCGATCCACGCGGCGGATGGCGATTATCAGACCGCCTTTGCCCACTTCGAGGCGGCGCGCCTTCTTCGTACGGCGCGTGTGCAGCTCGAATCCCGTGCACTATGGCAATTCTACCATTGCGACGGCATCGAGCGGGATGTCCGCAACGCCACCGTGGCCGGTTGGGACGAGGCGCATATGCTCGACTGCCTCGCCTGGCTCTACGACGGCGCCCCGGTCCCTGGCTAATTCAGGCCCTAGAGCATGATCCCGAAAAGTGGATACCGGTTTTCGGAAAAGACCATGCTCAAACAATGAACTAGACTCTCGATTTTTCGCCAATTGTCGATTCTATTGGTGTCCCAGCGAATCAGCGGCTGAAGGCAGCTAGCGGAGAGCTATGCCCAAACACGTCGCCGTTCTGATGGGGGGCTGGTCGGCCGAGCGCGAAGTCTCGTTGCGCTCCGGCAAAGCTTGTGCCGACGCGCTCGGCCGCCGCGGCTATCGCGTTACGCAGATCGATGTCGGCCGCGACATCGCCGCGGCGCTGACGGCCGCCAAGCCCGAGGTCGCGCTCAACGTGCTCCATGGCCGGCCCGGCGAGGACGGCACGCTGCAGGGTCTCCTCGAAATCTTAGGCATTCCCTACAGCCATTCCGGCGTACTGGCCTCCGCCCTCGCCATGCAAAAACACTATGCCAAGGCGCTGTTTCGCGCCGCCGGCGTGCCGGTTGCCGAGGATCGGGTGGTCTCGCGGCTCGAAGCGGCAAAGGCCCATGTCATGGCGCCGCCTTACGTCGTCAAACCGGTCGCCGAGGGCTCGAGCGTCGGCGTCTTTATCGTCACCGAGGAGCACCAAAACCCGCCCCAGGAGCTTTATCGCGACGATTGGCCGTTCGGCGACACGGTGATGGTCGAGCGCTACATCCCGGGCAAGGAGCTGACCTGCGCGGTGCTAGGCGAGCGGGTGCTCGACGTCATCGAAATCGTGCCGGCGACGCGGTTTTACGACTACGAGGCGAAATACGCCGCCGGCGGCTCCAGGCACCTCTTACCGGCGCCAATTTTACCGAATGTTTACCAGGAAGTCCGCAGATTGAGCCTTGCTGCCCATAGCGCACTCGGCTGCCGCGGCGTGAGCCGCGCGGACTTTCGCTATGACGATCGGGGGACGGGAAAGCTGATCTGTCTTGAGGTCAATACACAACCGGGGATGACCGAGACCTCGCTCGTACCCGAGCTTGCCGCCTACGCGGGCATCACGTTCGATGAGCTGGTGCAATGGATGGTGGAGGACGCCTCGACCAACCGCTGATGCGGTCGGGGCAATCAGCTGCAAAGCCGGTCGGCGCGCCGTATGACGAGCCGAGCCGTAGCCGTGCGCGGGCCGATCAACAGCGCCGCCGCGAAAGCCGATTTGCCGCTTTTTCGAGCTATCGCCGGCTGACCGCACGATGGGCGGCAAAAATCGCGCATTTGCCGCGCGGCGCCGGGATCGTCGGATCGATCCTGCTGATTGCCGGCGCGCTGGGCTATGGCGCGGTCGCCGGTCAGCATCTCCCCGCCGTGATCGATTGGGCCAAGGATGCGCGCGATATCGCCGCAAACGCGCTCGGCTTCCGGATCGCCGCGATCGCGCTCTCCGGCGAGAAGGAAGTCAGCCGCGAAGAGGTCCTCACCACCGCCGGCGTCACTGGGCGGGCCTCGCTGCTGTTCCTCGACGCCGATGCGGCGCGCACGCGGCTGTTGGCGAATCCGTGGATCGCCGATGTCGCCGTGCTCAAGCTCTATCCCAACCGCCTGCAGATCACGATCACCGAGCGTCACGCTTTTGCGCTGTGGCAGAAGGACGGCCGCGTCAGCGTCATCGCTGCCGATGGCACGGTGCTCGAGCCTTTCGTCGAGAACCGCTATCTCGGCCTGCCGCTGGTGGTCGGACGCGATGCCGAGCGACAGGCCAAGGAATTTCTCGCCATCGTCGATCGCTACCCCGATATCCGATCGGCGCTGCGCGCCTCGATCCTGGTGGCGGACCGGCGCTGGGATTTGCGGCTGACCAACGGCATCAATGTGCAGCTGCCGGAAAGCGACGTCGAAGCCGCGCTCGACCGCCTGGTCAAGCTCGACCACGACAAGAAGCTCTTGTCGCGCGACATCACCGTAGTCGATCTGCGGCTGCCGGATCGCGTGACGGTGCGCCTGTCCGACGCCGCTGCGGCGGCCCGCGACGAGGCTCTCAAAGCCAATACGAAAAAGAAGAAGGGCGGCGACGCATGAACGCCCTCCGCTACGGCTTGACGCCGAAGATGAAGCCGATATCGCCACGGCGGAGCGCGCTGGTCGCCGCGCTCGATGTCGGATCGAGCAAGGTCGTCTGCCTGATTGCGCGACTGCGGCCGCAAGGACCGCAGCAGGTCTTGACCCGCCGCAGCCATACCATCGAAGTCGTCGGCTTTGGTCATACCAATGCGCGCGGCATGAAGGCCGGAAGCGTCGTCAATCTCGCGCAGGCCGAGGACGCCATTCGCCAGGCCGTCGATGCCGCCGAACGCATGGCCGGCGTCGAGATCGAGTCGGTCGTGCTGTCGCTATCGGCCGGCCGGCTCGCCAGTGAACTGTTCGCGGCCGACGTCGACATCGTGGGCTCCGCCGTCTCCGACGGCGATATTGCGCGCGTGCTGGCCGCCGGCAGCCGTCATTCGCTGCGCGAGGGTCGCGCCGTGCTGCATTCGCTCCCCGTCGCCTACTCGATCGACGGCGTCGACGGCGTGCGCGATCCGCGCGGCATGCTCGGCTCGCGGTTCGGCGTCCACATGCATGTCGCGACGACCGATGTCGCCGCCGCGCGCAATCTGATGCTCGCGGTCGAGCGCGGCCATCTCGACATCGAGGCCATGGTGGCGTCGCCTTACGTCGCCGGCCTTGCCGCGCTTGCCGACGATGAGGCGGATCTCGGCGCCGCCGTGGTCGATTTGGGCGCCGGCACCACCACGATGGCGGTCTTTCAGGGCGGACGGTGCGTCCATCTGGAGGGCTTCGCGCTCGGCGGCCAGCACGTCACCATGGATATTGCCCGCGGCCTGAACGCCCGAATCGCCGACGCCGAGCGAATCAAAACGCTTTATGGCAGTGTGCTCGCCGGGGGATCGGATGACCGCGACATGGTTACTGTGCCGCCGCTGAGCGAGGACGAGCGCGAACAAGCGCAATTCGTCTCCCGCGCGGCGCTGGTTGGCATCATCAAGCCGCGCGTCGAGGAAATTCTCGAAATGGTGCGCGACCGGCTCGCTGCGACTTCGATCGCAGCCGAACGGCGCGGCCACGTCATCCTCACCGGCGGCGCCAGCCAGCTCGCCGGGCTGCCCGATCTGGCGTCGCACATTCTCGGCCGGCCGGTGCGCATCGGACGGCCGCTCGGCATCGCCGGAGCGCCGGAGTCGGCCAAAGGCCCAGCCTTCGCCGTCGCTGCCGGCCTTCTGGTTTATCCGCAAGCGGCGCATCTCGAACATTTCGAACCGCGGCGCAAGCGGCACCTCATGACAGGCACGGGCGGCTATTTCACCCGTGTCGGAAGATGGCTTCGCGAGAGTTTCTGATGGCCCCCAGTCGCGAAGCTAGAAAATCTCAGCGGCCGGTGGCGGACCGGACGGGGCAGGGCACGTTCACGGACCGCGTGGACGACGCCCGTGCGACGAACAAGAGGCAATCATGACCATCAATCTGAATATTCCCGACATCCGTGAGCTTAAACCCCGCATCACCGTATTCGGCGTCGGCGGCGCCGGCGGCAACGCCGTCAACAATATGATCACCGCCGGCCTGCAAGGCGTGGATTTCGTGGTGGCCAACACCGACGCCCAGGCGCTCACGATGTCGAAGGCCGAGCGCATCATCCAGATGGGCGTGCAGGTCACCGAAGGGCTCGGTGCCGGATCGCAACCCGATGTCGGGCGGGCCGCCGCCGAAGAGGTCATCGACGAAATCCGCGACCACCTGTCCGGCGCGCATATGTGCTTCGTCACCGCGGGCATGGGCGGCGGCACCGGCACCGGGGCCGCGCCGGTTATCGCCAAGACGGCGCGCGAACTCGGCATTCTCACCGTCGGCGTGGTGACCAAGCCGTTCCACTTCGAAGGCCAGCGCCGCATGCGCATCGCCGACGGCGGCATTACCGAACTGCAGAAATGCGTCGACACGCTGCTCATCATTCCCAACCAGAATCTGTTCCGGGTGGCGAATGAAAAGACCACATTCGCCGACGCCTTCGCACTGGCGGATCAGGTGCTCTATTCCGGCGTCGCCTGCATCACCGACCTGATGGTCAAGGAAGGCCTCATCAACCTCGACTTCGCCGACGTCCGCGCCGTGATGCGCGAGATGGGCAAGGCGATGATGGGAACCGGCGAGGCCGAGGGCGACAAGCGGGCGCTCACCGCCGCGGAAGCCGCGATCTCCAATCCGCTGATCGACGATGCCTCGATGAAGGGCGCGCGGGGACTTTTGATTTCCATCACCGGCGGCCGCGATCTGACGCTCTATGAGGTCGACGAGGCCGCAACGCGTATCCGCGAGGAAGTCGATCACGACGCCAACATCATCGTCGGCGCGACCTTCGATGAAAGCCTCGACGGCATGATCCGGGTGTCGGTCGTGGCCACCGGCATCGATCAGGCCATGTCGCAACGGCCGATCGTGCCGGCGGCCGACACGCGAATGGCGGAAGTCGCCCAGCGCATCCGCGCCGAGAACCAGCGCATCGTCGAGCGCGGCGCGCGGCCTGAACCGGCCCGGCCGACAGCCTCGGCACCGGTTGCGCCGGCAATTCCGGCGGCCGCACCTGCCGCGGTGAACGCTTCAATCGAATCGGCGGCCAAGGCCGCGATTGCGGCGGCGGTCGAGGACGTGTCGATCCGTCCGCTTGCTCCGAAGCCGTCCTTGTTCATCGATCCTGCCGCCAGCGAGCCGGAAGCCCTCAAGCCGGACGTCCTCGAACCGGCGGCGTTCATTCCGCCGCAGCCGGAACGATTACCGGCGCGCCCGCCGCGCATGCCGCGCCTCGATGAGCTGCCGGTCCCGGCGCAGAACGAGATTCGCGCACGACGTGGCGAGGTTCGGGAGGACGACCATCCTGAAAAGCGGCGGATGTCGCTGTTGCAGCGATTGGCTTCGGTCGGCCTCGGACGCCGCGACCAAGACGAGGCGGAGGCCGCCTTGCCGGCCGCGCCGCTGGGCCCCTCGGTCAGCGGTCCGGTATCGCCCGAACGGCTGACCGGCCGCCCGATGCCGCGGCCGTCTGAGCCGCGCCCGGAGGCGCGGCAGGAACTGCCGGTGTCCGAATATGCCAGACGCTCCGCGCCGCAGGGATTAGACCAGCACGGGCGGCAGGCCCCTGTGCATAACTCCAGCGATGAGGATCAACTCGACATTCCGGCCTTCCTGCGCCGGCAAGCGAAGTGACGGCAGGCGGAAGGCGCGCCGCAAGCCAAGCTGCCGACCCCGAGCGGTTTGGGGGGATACGATCTAAGTTACTGATAGATCAAACACTATTCTGCAAGCTCAAGCCAATCCGTCCCGTCGCAGGCAAAGTGGCGGGACGGATTGTGCGTTTGGCGGTGCCGCTTACGTGATTTTGCGGCAGTGAGCCGACAAGACTGCGGCCGGATAAAGGTAACAGTCGGTAAGAAAGCGTGAGTTGGCCGGATGAGACTACGCCGGTAAGGTTTGCCCGTTCGAGGGGATTATTTGGGGGATCGAGTATCTGGCGCCTGCGTCGGCCAGCCCCTGTTTGTAGACGAAATGCGTTCCCCTCCCGTTGAGGTGGCCATCGGTTCGCGAAGAATTTCGCTCGCGTAGTTTGGCCGTAAGGTGTGGGACGAGGGCATGATGAGGGGCGTACCCGCCGGTCGGCAGACGACGCTGAGGAATCATGTCACGGTCACCGGCGTTGGCGTTCATTCCGGCGCTCCAGCCACTCTCACATTGCATTCGGCCGAAGCCGATACCGGCATCGTATTTTTGCGCTGCGGCGTCGACGGCCAACCGGACCGCGAATTAAGTGCTCACTTCCGATCGGTAACGGCGACCGAGTTCGCCACCGTGCTCGGCGACCACAACGGGCCGGCCGTCTCCACGACAGAGCATGTGCTTGCCGCCCTGCACGGGCTGGGCGTCGACAATGCCGTCGTCGAGGTCGATGGTCCCGAAGTGCCGATCATGGACGGCAGCGCAGCGCCGTTCGTCGCCGCGGTCGATCAGGCCGGCATTGCGGTGCTGCCGGCGGCGCGACGTTACATCCAGGTGCTCAAGCCGGTGCGCGTCGCCAAGGGCGACAGTTACGGCGAGTTGCGCCCGCATTTGCGCGGGCTTCGCATCGAAACCGAGATCGAATTCGATCATCCGCTGATTGGCCGCCAGACATTCGCAATCGATGTCGAGCCGGATCTGTTCCGTCGCGAACTGGCGCGCGCCCGGACATTTGGCTTCATGCGCGACGTGGCGAAGTTGTGGAGTGCGGGTTACGCGCTCGGGGCGTCGTTCGAAAACACCGTCGTGATCGCTGAAAATCGCGTCCTTAATCCCGAGGGCGTGCGCTTCCCCGACGAGTTCGTGCGGCATAAGGCCGTCGATGCGATCGGCGACTTGGCGCTGTCTGGCGCACCGCTCCTTGGCGCCTACCGTTCGGTGCGCGGCGGCCACAAGCTCAATCACGCGGTGCTCACCGCCTTGATGGCCGATCGCAGCGCCTGGGCCTATGTCGAAATGCCGGAAACTCGGCGTCCGCGCGGCCATGCCGATCTCCCGGCCGCCTTCACCAGTCCCGCCTACGGGCCGGACGTCTCTTGATCGCCCCTGATCCCTTAACTTTTACGCCTTAATCCGGGCCGATTGTCGGCCATAATTGCTGTATTGTCATAGGGCTGCGGTGCGTTCGCGCTGATGTTCGGGGGCGCGGGCGAAGCACCGGCGGGGACGGGACTGAATTACGCTCATGATGTCGCGACGACGAGGATCGACGAGATCCGGTTCCAGGCTGCGCGTGCTGTCGGGTTGCCTGGCTCTGGCGCTCGTCACCGCGCCGCTCATGGGCTGCAGCTTTTTTAAGGACAAGAGCGCCGACTACGTCCCCGACGATCCGCCCGACAGGCTCTATAACGAAGGGCTCTACCTCCTCAACAACAATGGCGACTACAAGGGCGCGGCGAAGAAATTCGACGAGGTCGATCGCCAGGATCCCTATTCGGATTGGGCGCGCAAGGCGCTGCTGATGTCGGCCTATGCCTATTATCAGGCCGAGGAATACGACGAGTGCGCCAATTCGGCGAAACGCTACATCACGCTGCATCCCGCCAGTCCCGACGCGGCTTACGCCCAATACCTGATCGGCGAATCCTATTACGATCAGATTCTCGACGTTTCACGCGACCAGGAGCGCGCAACCAAGGCGATCGACGCGCTCCAAGAGGTGGTGCGCAAATATCCGAACAGCCCATATTCGCTTGCCGCCCAGAAGAAGGTCGCTATGGCGCGCGATCAGCTCGCCGGCAAAGAGATGGATATCGGCCGTTTCTATCTGAAAAAGCGTGACTTCATCGGCGCGATCAACCGCTTCAAAGTCGTGGTGACGCAATATCAGACCACGCGCCACGTCGAAGAAGCGCTGGAGCGGCTGAGCGAAGCCTATGTCGCGCTCGGCATCATGGACGAGGCGCAGACGGCCGCCGCGGTGCTCGGCCATAACTTCCCGGACAGCCCCTGGTACAAGGACGCCTATAATCTCGTGAAGAACGCCGGCGGCGAGCCTACCACCGAGAATAAAGGGTCCTGGATCAGCCGCGCGTTTCAGAAAATGGGCTTGGCCAGCGCGCAGTCCGGATGACGGATTTCAGACGACGGACGACAGAGGACAGAAGTAAGAATCACGAATAATATCCGTGCTCCGTCGTCCGTCCTCCGTTGTCCGACATCATGCTGGCTCGCCTTTCAATCCGCGACATCGTTCTGATCGACCGGCTCGATATCGATTTCGGCGCCGGCCTCGCTGCATTGACCGGCGAGACCGGCGCCGGCAAATCGATCTTGCTCGACGCCTTCGCGCTCGCGCTCGGCGCCCGCGGCGACGCGGCTTTGGTGCGCGAGGGCGCCGAGCACGGCCAGGTGATTGCCGCCTTCGACGTCGCGAAGGACCATCCGGCGCGCCGCGTGCTGGCCGACAACGATCTTGTCGGCGAAGACGAGTTGATCGTACGGCGGACGCAATTCGCCGATGGCAGGACTCGCGCGTTCGTCAACGACCAGCCGGTCAGCGTGCAGGTCTTGCGCGCGCTTGGGACCGCCCTGGTCGAGATTCACGGTCAGCATGACGAGCGCGCTTTCGTCGATGCCGCGACGCACCGCGCGCTGCTCGATGCCTATGGCGGGATCGACGCGGATGCCGCGGAGGTGGCGCGGCTGTGGGATGAGCGGCGCGCGCGCAATATTGCAGTCGAGCGGCATCGCGCCGATGTCGAGCGCGCCAACCGCGAGGCCGAATGGCTTCGCCACGCCGTCGACGAGCTCGGCCGCCTTGACCCGCAAACGGGAGAGGAAACCACGCTGGCCGAACGCCGCGCCGTGATGATGCAGGCGGAGAAAGTCGCCGACGATTTGCGCGCCACGCATGAAGCCGTCTCTGGGCCGAACTCGCCGGTGCCGCCGCTTGCCACCGCGATGCGGCGCCTGGAACGCCGCGCCGCGCAGGCGCCGGCGCTGATCGAGCCGACAGTGAAGGCGATCGATGCCGCGCTCAGCGCGCTGGAAGAAGCCCGCGCGCAGCTCGAACACGCGCTGCAAGTGGCCGAATACGATCCGGCCGAGCTCGAGCGGATCGAGGAGCGTTTGTTCGCGCTGCGCGCCGCCGGCCGCAAATATAATGTGCCGGTCGATGAGCTTGCCGCTTTGGCGCGCCGCTATGACGGCGATCTCGTCTTGATCGACGCCGGGGCCGAGCGGCTCGCCGCGCTGGAGCGCGAAGCCGAAGCGGCCACCGCGCGCTATCGCGCCGCGGCGCAAGCGCTGTCGGCGGCGCGGCGGCGCGCCGCGCAGCAGCTCGACAAGGCAGTGAATGCCGAGCTGAAACCGCTCAAGCTCGAGCGGGCGGAATTCTCCACCGAGATCGAAAGCGAAAGCGAAGGGCCGCATGGCCTCGATCGCGTCGAGTTCTGGGTTCGCACCAATCCCGGCACGCGGCCCGGACCGCTGATGAAAGTTGCTTCCGGCGGCGAACTCGCGCGCTTTTTGCTCGCGCTCAAGGTCGTGCTCGCCGACCGCGGCTCGGCGCCGACGCTGGTGTTCGACGAGATCGATACCGGCGTCGGCGGCGCGGTGGCCGATGCCATCGGCGTGCGGCTGGCGCGCCTGGCCTCCGGCGTGCAGGTGATCGCGGTGACGCATGCGCCGCAGGTGGCGGCGCGCGCCGATCGGCATTATCTGATCGCCAAGGATGCGCTCGCCAAGGGCAAGCGGGTCGCCACCCGCGTCGCCGAGCTCGAAGGCGAGCGCCGCCGCGAGGAGATCGCCCGCATGCTCGCCGGCGCCGAAATCACCGCCGAAGCCCGCGCTGCCGCCGAACGGCTGATCCGCGCGGCGGGATGATCGGGCCGCCGGTCCGCTTACTGGCCCTTCAGGTGCGCCAGGAAATGCAAGACATCGGCGTTGAACTGTTGCGGATCCTGAAGAAACGAAAAATGACTGACCTGCGGCTCGATGAGGAGGCCGCTGCCTGGAATATGGTCGGCCATGAACAGGGTGTTGGCGCGTTCGATCGCCTCGTCGTGATCCGCATCCACGATCCAGGTCGGCACCTTGATGCCGGCGAGATCGTCGGCGGTCCAATGCGGCTGCGTCGCCCACATTTTGGTGATCTGGACGAGAAACGCATCGTATTGCGTCGGCGTCGGCGACAGCATCTCGTATTCCTTTTTCGCCCGCGCGATGAACGCGGTGAAAACCGGACTTTTGTCGACGTCCTTCACCCCGCTCGGATCGGAGTTGGCGGCGAAGGCAAAGAGCTTCGACAGGCGCTCGGGGTGATGAATCGCGATGTCGAGCCCGATGATGGCGCCGTCGCTCCAACCGACCAAGGCAGCCTTGTCGATCTTGAGAAAATCCATCAGCGCCAGTACGTCGGACGCCATCAAATCGTAACCATAGGGCTGCGCGTCGCGCGAGCTGCGGCCGTGGCCCCGGCTGTCCATGACGACCACCCGGTAATGCGGCGCCAGCGCCGGCACCAATTTCCCCCAATAGTTGGAATTGGCGAGGCCGCCGTGCAGCAGGATCACCGGGGGACCGTGGCCGAAAGTCGCGTACCAGATCTTGATGCCGTTGACCGGCGCATAGCCGCTCTTGGCGGGCGCCGGCAGGCTCGGCGTCGGCGGCAACGTGAGCCATTGCGGCTCGGCCTGCGCCGCGCCGGCAAAGCCGATCAGGAAGAGACCGAAAACCAAGGCGAGCCGTCGCATGACTTCATTCCCGCTCGGTTGAAGACCACCGGGCCTTGTAAGTAAGGTCGCGTTTTTCGTTTTCGTCAATTGTTCAAGATGCCATGTTCAAGGTGCGATGTTTGCGGAGGGCCATTAAATAGAGCTGGTACACAAGACCGCCGACCAGTGGTTATGGATTCCAGGCTCGCCTTCAGCCGGCCGCCGAGTGACAAAAACTATGGCAACTAAAGACACCCCAAAGACTCCCGTCGACGTTCTCACCGAAAAGCAAGCCAAGGCCGAGCACGCGCGGCTGCAGGCCGAGATCGCCGAGCATGACCGCCGCTATTATCAGGAGGACGCACCGACCGTTTCGGATGCGGCCTATGACGCGCTGCGGCGCCGTTACGATGCAATCGAAGCGCGCTTTCCGCAATTGCGCACCTTGGAAAGCCTGACGCAGCGGGTCGGCGCCGCGCCGTCGGCGCGCTTCGCCAAAGTCCGGCACGCGGTGCCGATGCTGTCGCTCGACAATGCGTTTGCCGAAGAAGATGTGGTCGATTTCGTCGGCCGCATTCGCCGCTTTCTTCGTCTCGGCGAGGACGATGAAATCGCTTTTTCCGCCGAGCCGAAGATCGACGGTCTGTCGATGTCGCTGCGCTACGAAAACGGCGAACTCGTCACCGGCGCGACACGCGGGGACGGCACGGAAGGCGAGGACGTCACCGCCAACGTCAAAACGCTGGAAGACATTCCGCGCCGGCTCAAAGGCAGAGGCGTGCCGACGGTGTGCGAGGTGCGCGGTGAAATCTATATGACCAAAATTGCGTTCCTCGAACTCAACCGCAAGCAAGCGGAAGCCGGTAAGCAGCTTTATGTAAATCCGCGCAACACCGCAGCCGGCTCTTTGCGTCAACTCGACCCGACGATCACCGCATCGCGGCCGCTCGGTTTCTTCGCCTATGGCTGGGGCGAGATGAGCGAAATGCCGGCGGACAGCCAGTCCGCCATGATCAAATGGTTCGAGCATTGCGGCTTCGAGACCAATCCGCTGACCAAGATGTGCCGGTCGGTCGAGGCGCTGCTGCAATTTCACCGCGAGATCGAGGCCCAGCGCGGCAAGCTCGATTACGACATCGACGGCGTGGTCTATAAAGTCGATCGCATCGATTGGCAGGAACGGCTCGGCTTCGTGTCACGCTCGCCGCGCTGGGCGATCGCGCATAAATTCCCGGCCGAGAAGGCGACCACCGTCGTCAAGGACATCGAGATCCAGGTCGGCCGCACCGGCGCGCTCACCCCGGTCGCCAAGCTCGAACCGGTAACGGTCGGCGGCGTCGTGGTGCAGAACGCCACGTTGCACAATTTCGACGAGATCGCCCGGCTCGGGGTGCGCATCGGCGACACCGTGCAAATCCAGCGTGCCGGGGATGTCATTCCGCAGGTGCTCGGCGTGGTCGAAGACAAGCCACGCGGGGCCAAGCCGTACCCATTTCCGAAGACGTGTCCATGTTCTCTTAAAACCGAGGTCGTGCGCGAGCTGACGGCGACCGGCGAAGCGGGCGCAGTGGCCCGCTGCACCGGCGAGCTCGCCTGCCCTTACCAGACCGTCGAGCACCTTAAGCATTTCGTGTCGCGGCGCGCTTTCGATATCGACGGTCTAGGCGAGAAGCAGATCGAATTTTTCTACGAACAGGAATGGGTCAAGGAACCGGCGGACATTTTCATGCTTCCGGAGCGCAATAAGAAAATCCATCTCGAAGAGATCGAAGGCTTCGGCGAGACCTCGGTACGTAACCTGTTCAACGCCATCGAGGCGCGGCGCGAGATTTCGCTGGAACGTTTCGTCTACGCTCTCGGCATCCGCCATGTCGGCGAGACTACGGCGGTGGCGCTGGCGCGCGGCTACGGCAACTGGGACGCTTTTCACGCCGCTTGCCTCAAGCTCGCCAAGGACGACGCCGAGACCAAGCAGGAAATGGACGCGCTCGATCAGATCGGCGACACGGTGATCGAGAGCCTGCACGATTATTTCGGCGAAGCGCATAATCGCCGACGCATCGAGCGGCTCGCCGCGCAAGTGCGCATCCGCGACGCCGAAAAACCGCGCAGCGATTCGGTGGTCGCCGGCAAGACCGTGGTGTTCACCGGCACGCTGGAGAAAATGACCCGCGACGAGGCCAAGGCGTCGGCGGAACGGCTCGGCGCCAAAGTGTCGAGTTCGGTATCGAAAAAGACCGACTACGTCGTCGCCGGCCCCGGCGCCGGCTCCAAACTCGCCGACGCCAAGAAGCTCGGCGTCGCGGTACTCACCGAGGACGAATGGGCGAAGCTCATTCGCTGAGCGGAGATCAGTCCAGCGCCAGCAGCATCGTCGTCGTCATCAGCCAGTCGCGGGTCGGCGCATCAAGGAGCGGCGCCAGCGTCTCGCGCACGCGGGCGTGATAAGCGGCGAGCCAGGCGATTTCCTCGGCCACAAGCAAGCGCGGCTCGATCAGCCGCGTGTCGATCGGCGCCAGGGTCAATGTCTCGAACGCGTTGAGCGGCCTTTCCGCGTCGGCGACGGGCGCGGCCTGCGTGACCAGAACCAGATTTTCGATGCGGATGCCGTAGGCGCCGGTGCGGTAATAGCCTGGCTCGTTCGACAGGATCATGCCGCGCTTGAGCGGCGCGCCGCCGAGCTTGGAAATACGCGCCGGCCCCTCGTGCACCGAGAGATAGCTGCCGACGCCGTGGCCGGTGCCGTGATCGAAATCGAGCCCGGCCCGCCACAAAAACTGCCGCGCCAAGGTGTCGAGCTGCGCGCCGGTGGTGCCGTCCGGAAACACCGCGCGCGCGATGGCGATGTGGCCCTTGAGCACCAGAGTGAAATTCCGCCGCATCTCCGCGCTCGGCACGCCGACGGCGAGCGTGCGCGTAATGTCGGTGGTGCCGTCTTCGTATTGGCCGCCGGAATCGACGAGGAAGAGTTCGCCCGGCGCGATGCGGCGGTTGCTCTTGCGGGTGACGCGGTAGTGCACGATAGCGCCGTCGGGTCCGGCGCCGGCGATGGTGGGAAATGAGACGTCTTTGAGCAGGCCGGTATCGCGGCGGAAGCTCTCCAAGGCCTCGACCGCATCGATTTCGCTCAACTTGCCGTGCGGCGCCTCACGGTCGAACCAGGCGAGGAAACGCGTCACTGCGGCGCCGTCGCGCAGCTGCGCGGCGCGCGCGCCGGCGATCTCGACCGCGTTCTTGACCGCCTTCATCGGCGCGATCGGATCGCTGCCGCGCACGACCCTGCCGCCGTTCTCGGTGACGAGGCGCTCGATCGCCTCAGGGCACCCGGCCGGATCGAGCCGCACCGCGCTTCGCGCCCGAGCAAGCGCGGCGAGATTGCCCTCGAAGTCCGCCGGCGAGCGCACCTCGGCGAGCGCTTCGAGTCGATGCCGGAGATCGTTGCCGAGCTTGCGGCCGTCGACATAGAGCGAAGGCCGCCCGTCCTTCCGCACCAGCGCGAAAGCCAGCGTCACCGGCGTGTGCGGCACGTCGCTGCCGCGGATGTTGAACAGCCAACAGACGGCTTGCGGATCGGACACCACCAAGGCGTCGGCGCTGAGTTTCTCCATCTCGGCGCGGACGCGGGCGAGCTTCGCCGCGGTGTCCTCGCCGGCATAGCGCAGGTCGTGCGGCACCACCGCGCCAAGCGGCGGCGGCGGCCGGTCCGCCCAACAGGCATCGATCGGATTGTCGGCGACGGTAACGAGGCTGCCGCCGGCCGCCTCGCACGCCTTGGCCAGCCGCTCGGCGCCTTCGACGGTATGCAGCCACGGCGAATAACCGAGCCTGGCTCCGGCCGGCAGGTTTTCTTCGGTCCACGCCGTCGGCGGATGCTCGACCAGGTGCTCGATGGTGAAAGCCGCGGCGTCGACTTCGTCGCGCGCCTGCACGGTGTAACGGCCGTCGACGAAGAGCACGGCGCGGTCGGCGAGCACGATGGCGAGACCGGCCGAGCCGGTGAAGCCGGTGAGCCAGGCGAGCTGCTCGGCGCAGGGCGGCACATATTCGTTCTGATAACGGTCGGCGCGCGGCACGACGAAGCCGTCGATGCCGCGCCGTTTCAGCTCCTCCCGCAACGCCGCGAGCCGCGGCGCGCTGTCACCGCGCGCGCCGCGATCCTCGAACGACTGGAAATGTGCCTCGAACATGCGGCGCAATCTATGGATCGCGGCGGCGGCCGGCAATGCTGGTTCGAGGGCGGCGCGTCAAGACAACGGTGGTCCAACCGTCGAGCACGATCCGCCGTTCGAGTCGAAAGCCATGATAAGCGGCGAGCGCGGCATTGACCTGCGCGGTCAAAAGACCGGACAGCACGACGCGGCCGCCGGGCGCGACGATCTTTGTCAGCGGCGCGGCCAGGCGCTGCAGCGGTTCGAGCAGGATATTGGCGAAGACCAGATCGAACGGCGCGCGGGCGCGGATTGCCGGCGCGGTGACGCCGGCCGCCTGCACGGCCTCCACGAGCGGACCGACGCGGTTGAGCCGGGCATTGGCGCGCGCCACGCGCACCGCCGCCGCATCGATGTCGGTCGCCAATACACGCTTGCGCCAAGCGCGGACGGCGGCAATGGCGAGAATGCCCGAGCCGGTGCCGAGATCGAGAATGCGTTGTGGCGCTGCGCCGCCCGCTAACGACTTGCACATACGATCGAGTGCCAGCAGGCAGCCGCGCGTGGTGCCGTGATGGCCGGTGCCGAAGGCGAGCGCGGCTTCGATCTCGATGCCGATACGGTTCGGCGGAATGCTGGCGCGGTCGTGCGCGCCGTGCACGATAAAGCGGCCGGCCACGACCGGCTTGAGCCCAACGAGGCTTGCCGCGACCCAGTCTTTCGCTGCGATATGGTCAAAGTGCAACGCGCGAGCCGCCTCCGCTCCGCCGACGATCTTCGCCAGATCGCGCACGGTCGCCTCATCGATGGCGCTACGAAAATAGAGCGTCACCCGCCAGTTGCCCTGCCCGATATCCACCAGGCTGACGGCGACATCGGCGGCGCCAAAGGCCTCGGTAAACAGATCGGCGAGCCGCCGCGCCGATTGTTCATCGGTGACCAGCGTCGCAATTGCCGTATCTTGCGTGGACTGTGGATCGGAAGAAGGCATTGATGGGTCGAGGACTGGTGAAATCATGCCCGGAATTCACAGACTTGAGGGTTAGCGCGATTGGCGAATCCGGCGGACGCGATATCCACCGCATTATCCCGGATTATTCCACCGGCTTTCCACAATATTTGCCGGGCTGTTTCACAGCTTTGTCAACGCCGCCGGGGTCCTTTGGCGGTACGATCTCATCAGTTTCTTGCCGGGAGCAATCGATGAAACATTTTTCGCTCTATCAATCTGTGGCCGTTGCATTTGCCATCGTCGCGGCTGCCGCCACGGGCCTGTTTCTGCAGAGCGCCCGGGCGCAAACCACGCCCGATTATGCCGCGCTGATGGCGGCGCCGGATCGCAGCGATGCCGACCGCCAGGCCGACAAACGCCGCGATCCGCTGCCGTTTCTCGCCTTTGCCGGCGCGCGGCCCGGCATGAAAGTGCTCGATATGGCCGCCGGCGGCGGTTATTCGACCGAGTTGATGGCGCGTTCGGTGGCGCCGAACGGCACCGTCTACGCGCAAAACCCGCCCGATCTCGGCGACAAGCCCAAGGCGGCGTTCGAAGCGCGGTTGAAGACGCCGGCGTTCAAGGACGTGGTCGCCGACATCCGGCCGTTCGACGATCCGATCCCGCCGGACGTGCACGATCTCGATCTGATCACTTTCCTGTTCTACTACCACGACACCAGCTACATGAACGTCGATCGCGCCGCGATGGACCGTAAAATGTTCGCAGCCCTCAAGCCCGGCGGCTTCCTGGTGATCGCCGACCATTCCGCCCTGCCCGGCCAAGGCATATCGGTCAACAAAACGCTGCATCGCATCGAGGAGGCGACGCTGCAGAAGGAGATCGAGGCGGCGGGCTTCAAACAGGTCGGCGAAGGCAATTTCTGGCGCAATCCCGCCGACACCCACGACTTCCCGAGCTACAAGCCGAACATGCCGGTCGACAATTTCGTGCTCAAGTTTCAGAAGCCGAAGTGAGAGATGTGTTCCCCTCCCCCTTGTGGGGAGGGGTTAGGGGTGGGGGTCGAGAGGAGACTCGCAAGCGTCGACGGGAGCGTTTTCGCCTCCCGACCCCCCACCCTACCCTCCCCCACAAGGGGGGAGGGAAACGTTGTCACTGCAGCTGATCCTTGACCTTGTCCATGCCGGCGTTGACGCAATCGTCGTCGAAGCCGGGCGAGCCGGAGGCGCCGACGCCGCCGACGACGTCGTTGCCGACTTTGATGGGCTGGCCGCCCGGAATGGCGATCACGTTCGGCAGCGTCACTTGCTGGTGGGCGACCGAATTGGGATCCTGCAGCTTCTTGGCGTATTCGGCGGTGGGCTGCTTGAAGGTCATCGCGCTGTAGGCCTTGCGCCGCGCATTCTCGACCGTGTGCGGCGAGGCATTGTCGCCGCGCATCTCGACAATGGTCGCGCCGTCGCGATCCACGACCACCGCCGATTCGGCCCAGCCCTTGGCCGCGCAAGCGGCGACGGTCTCTTCGGCAATGGTCTTGGCGATGCTTAGGGTCAGGTCCTTGTGGGCGATGAGCGCGGCGCCGGCGGGCGACGCGGAGGCGGCAAGCGCGATCGTGACAGCGGCAAAGCCGATATTTCGAGCGAACAACATCGTCATGATCTCCCGGTCAAAAAAGCGTCCGCTGCGATGAACAGCGGACGTCCAACACTATTCCCATTTTCTGCGGCGGTGTTGCGACTGCGGCGCCGACCGCGATCAAGAGGCGGTGAATGGCGTTACCACTGCCGATAGACCGGCGGCGGCTGCGGCGGATAGCCCGGCGGCGCGTAATACGGCTGCGGTTGCCCGTAATAGCCTTGGCCGGAATACGGTTGCGGCTGGGCGTAATAGCGCTGACCGTAGGCGGGCTGACCATAGGCCGGCTGGCTGTAAGCCTGCTGCTGCTGGCCGTAATACGGCTGCTGCCGCAATTGCTGCTGGCCGTATTGCGGCACGATCTGCACCGGCTGATTGTTATAGACGGTCTCGGCGTCCGGCAGATGCGACCGCGCCACCGGCACGTTGTCGCCGCCCGGCGTGCGGCCGTCGATGGTCACGCTGGTATTGGCCAGACCTTCGGTCTTCACCAGGTCGAACAAGATTGCGGCATGCTCCGGCGACAGCCGCACGCAACCGTGCGAAACGGCCAAGCCGAGATGCTTGACGTCGGAAAAGCCGTGGATGGCGTGGCCGTGCAGGTCGAAGAACATGGTATGCGGCATCGGCGCATTGTCCCATTCCTGCGAGAAATGGTCGGCGTCCATGCGGTTGACCTTGAACGTGCCGCTCGGCGTGTCGTAGCCGGGCCGCCCGGTCGAGACCGGCCAGCTGTAGCGCTGTTGACCGTCGACCGCGACCGCCATGCTCTGGGTCGATTTGTCGATGGCAATCGCGATGCTGGCCCGCGCGGCGGTGGCGAACGGCAAGGAAAGCGCCAAGGCCAACGCCGCCGTCGCAAGCGAGGCGGAAAAAATTGCGGGGAAACGCATGTGATTACCTGACGGTGGGTCGCCCAACTCTTGGAAGTCTTTCGCCGGTCTTTGGTTCAAATCAAGAGCATATCTGCGCCACCGGGCGGAATGGTGAATGAAATAAGGCGGGAATGTTTCATCCCGCCCCGCGAATGTTTAATGCCGTTTGAAATACTGCACCGCGCGTTCGTGCTTCTCGGCCGCGGCGCGGGAGCCGAAGGTGCCGAGATTGCGGCGGCGGCCGGTCTTCGGATTTACTTTTCGCGAGTACAGCCGGTATTTGCCGGACGGCAGTTTGCGGATCATGGCGTTTCCTCGGCGACGTACCGCCACCCAATGATAATGGCGCGCGCCATTATAATTAAATCGGACAAGACAGATTTGTTCTCGCGACGCGCGCTCCTTCTCCCCGCGCGCGGGGAGAAGGTGGGGATGAGGGGGCCTCTCCGCTGGGCGCAGAATTGCGGCGCTCAGATTCGCTGACAGGCCCCCTCACCCTCGCTTCGCTCGACCTCTCCCCGCACGCGGGGAGAGGTGATCAAGCGATCCCGTTCTCGCGGCACGTTTCGCGCGCAAGTGTTGTCAAACAGCGATGCCACTGTCCTCGTCACCACCGGGCTTGACCCGGTGGTCTATGCTGAAATGCGGCTACGAAGCCGAGCGGAAAGTCTGAACCGGCTTCGCCGCCGCATGGATTGCCGGATCAAGTCCGGCAATGACGGGTAAGGACGAAAAGAAATAAGGGAAGCGGAACGCCGGCAAACGCACTGTCGTCAGTCCCGCACCAAACGGGTGCGGTCGCGCCACGGAGAAGGCGGCTTGCGCCGCCCTTCCGCTCTCGGGCGCGCTCGCCTGCCGGCGTTCCACCACGGCTCTCGCCAAGAGGACTTACGTCACCCAAGGCGCAACCCAGGCCATGCTTCCTGGGACGCGGCGGAGCGCTCGATCCGGTAAGCCCGCCCCAACCGGGGGGCGGAGACCTTGTGCCGTTTCAGCGGGCGTTACCCGCCCCGGCCTGTCCCAGTCCAGTGAGCACCTCACGCGCCGGTCGTAGTGCCGGCAGACATGATGCCCGAGCCGCCCGAGTTCGGAGCTGATGAGGCTTCGTCCGCGGGCACCGTCCTCGCCCCTGCCGCCCGGCATCACCCGGACGGCGTCCCTTAGGGCGAGATTTGATTCGCACTATGTAACGGTAATGGGGACCAATGTCAATAGAAATGCGACGAACGGCAATCGCCACCCTCCCCCCTTGTGGGGGCAACTATATACTTGACAACGGAAAGAGCCATGTGCGAATTGCCAGAGGGACAGGCCGACGCGGTGCCGGGCGATATAGAATTCGTCTCGCGCCGCTTGCCCGTTAGTGCTAGACCACGGGTCTGAATTGGTGGTGTTCATGGTAGCCCTTAAAAAACCCGATCTTGACGAAGCGACGCTGCAAATTGCGCGGCGCATGTTGAGTATGCCCCCCAAGCCTCATTCCGAATCGAAGATTGGAAAGCCTAGCGGGAAGCGAAGGACGAGTCCTAAGAAGGCAAAGCTTGTGAAGAAGCCCGGCCGATGAGCCGGGCTTTTGCGGGTATGAATCAGCGTGCCCTGCGCCTCAAGGAAATGCCAACCGATAATAGTGCGATGGCTGCGACCCTCGCTGAAATGGAAAGTCTATTCGCTCGGCTTCCGCCGCCGTGCGAGTGCCGTGAGTTTGCTGACCTTCTCTCCGTTATCGAGAAGAAGCGCGGCAACCTCTGCATTCTTCAAAACAAAGTAGTGCCCACAGCGCGGACATGTGAGTTCACGGTGATTATCAAACCAGCGCCGTGGCTTGTCGATGTTATGAAGGCACTCAGGGGGGTTCTGGCAGCGAACAAAGATCGGAAGATCGAACGCCGTCGGTAGCTTTGGCTTTCGGGGTGCCATCATCTGGAAAATGATCGCCACGCGAAAATGATCGCCACGCATAGATGGCCGCGCCGACTGTCAGCGCGCCGGTAATGGTCCATAAGACGGCTTCGCCGCTATTGCGAGCGAGCCAAGTGCCGAAAGTCCAGCCGAACCCTCTGTCTAAGACAAATCCGACCATCAGTCCGATTAGAGCGCCTGCGATCATGCAGACGACAAGCGCAATTCGGTGCTCTGGCTTCCACGCTCGCGGATCAAACATCGTCCCACCCTTCACCCGTTTTGATGGTTCCAAAGCGTCCGCTACCGCGTCAACCCACACATCATCGGGATTGGAAGGCATCGGCCTTCCTCTATCACTCTTAGCCTGCTTGGGGTCAGACATGACTGGACCAACTACAATTCTCGCGTCCGCCGAATCGCCATCTGCACAGCAGATTGAATCTGCACCGCAAAAGCGTCTGCGGCCTCTAATGAAAGGGGAAGCCGGATACGACCAATCGATTGAGGCATACCGGCGGCGAATACAGGAAATGTCAGCGTTACGGTTTCATCTTGGGCTGCTATTTCGATGGGTAGCTGTAGCAGCAGGTCGAATGGCTCAACGCCTTCACACATGACGGTGCCCATTATAATCCCCTTCGCTTCCGCCAACGCAAAAACCGCTTTGCGATTTGCCTTCGTGACTTCGTGACTTCGGCTTAGTGAGTCGGCCGGTACGTGAGGCGCTTGCCTTCAATACCCTTGGCAATAAGCGCCGCACGTTCCCCGTCGCTGATCTTGCGGGTGTTCCACTTGAAATCCCATTCGGTCAAATAACGAGGTAGATGCGCTTCGCTGATCGAATGGTGCGCGCCGAATACGGCGCGCTTCATGAGGCTGAAACGGCATTCTGCCGTGTTGGTATGTGCGTCGCCGCGCACGTATTCGTCGTCGGCGTGATTGACTGTCTCATGGCGAGCAAACTCTTTGCCGACATGAAAATACTGGCCGCCCTGGTCCGTCATGAGCGACGATTTGCGGCTGACGTTGGTTACGATGAGCGGGCGCAATGTGTCGCCAGTGACCCTGGCTATATGGTAGGAACGAGACATGCCGTCGCGTTCCACAAGCGCAAATACCGCCTGCTTGCCGGTGCCGCCAATGTTGCGCTTATTGCGCTTGCCAACGTGTTTGTTCTTCTCTTTGCCGCCGATGTAGGTTTCGTCGGCTTCAACGGCTTTGCCCTCGCCGCCCAGCGGGCCGTTTGCGGTAGGCGTCATCGCCTCACGGATGCGATGGCAGAGGAACCATGCGGTCTTATAGGTGACGCCGAGCATGCGCTGTAGCTGCAAGGCGCTCACGCCCTTCTTGCTGGCGCCCATAAGATGCATGGCGAGAAGCCACTTTGAGAGAGGTATCTTGCTGCGCTCCATGACGGTGCTGACCGTGACCGTGAATTGGCCGTTGCACGCTGCGCAATAGTACAGGCCGGAGCGGTGCGCTTTACCTTCGCCCTTGGCGATCTTCTCTTGATCGGAGTTACCACAATGCGGACAGAACGGACCATCGGGCCAGCGAATCGCTTCAAGAGCTTCGCGGGCCTTGTCGTCATCGGTGAATTCTGGCTTCTGCAAATCGGCGGTCATGGCCTGTCTCCTATGCCGCCAATTTATGCCTTAACCTTTCCGTTGTCAAGTATATAGTTGCCCTTGTGGGGGAGGGTGGGGAGGGGGGTCGGGAGGCGATGCGCAAGCGTCGACGGGTTCTGAGAAGTCGTCTTTGTTTGCGCTCCACCTCACGACCCCCACCCCTACCCCTCCCCGCAAGGGGAATTATCACCTTGACTCAGCAGAATGAAAGAGGTACAACCATGAAGCGTGACAGGCTGGCGCACTGACGCATAGATTGGAAGGGGGAGGTCGGTGGTTCGAGTCCACCTCACCGAGATAGCCGGAACCTAGGATAAACGGCGTGTAACTGTGGTAGCTCAGCGGCTAAGAGCACCCCCGCCCTTCCAATCTATGCTAGGCGCGGACAGCTATGGAAATAGAAGTGAGCCGGTCAAGGCAGTCTTCAAGATCGGCGAGCAACAGATCAAGTTCTTTGAGACTCACTGTCCGCTCCCGCGCTTTCAGTTTAGCGCTGGGGCGATGAATGCGAGGCTTATCACGTCGCGACACCCACATATTGTGAACAAGATCGTTGCGGCGTTTGAATAAGGAGTGTGCAATATCTAACTCTTGCGATATAGGCATTTTTATCGAGTCAGAGGCAAACCCTTTCGCTAATGCTTCAACAATGCCAAAACGTGTTCGGCTGCTTTGAACCGCATAAATTATCGCTACGGCTTTTTCATCTGAGACTTTCAAAAGACCCGCAGCGATTTCACAGCATACTTTTTCGATGGTTGCACATGTGTCAACAATGAAACCTAGCCTCTCTGCGTGCTTCGGGTGGTATTTGAGATGGCTAGTCATGAGAGGATAAGAAGCCCATGGCCAAGAAACTAAAGTCAAATGAAGAAATCGAATTACAGCCTGACGCTTGGCCGCGTTTTAAGCAATTCATTCTCAATATAGCCAAAGCCGGACCACAGCATCGGACACCCCGCAAATCTGCAAACAAAACGCAAAAACCGAAATCACAAACAGACAAGAAAACGGAGAGCACAGGATGATTACTCAGTGGCTTTTCCAAGCAAACCATATGCTGATAATAGCAGCCATTGCAGAAATAACGGCGGCTATCGCAGCCATCTGTGCGGCGTTTTTTGCGCTGCGGGCAATACACATTTGTTCTGAGATAGTTTTATCCTCCCGGCTTCGGTCCGCCTCTTTTTCAAAGTGACGCTGCATTTCATCTAGTTTGCTCATTGCAAACTCTCGCATCAACGCAGGAAAAGCGGGATTTAACGCAATAAGGCTTTGACCACGAGAATTGTCGCGAAAAAGACCATCACACCCCACATGAGGGTCACCGCCCATGCGGGGTACGTAGCAGTCTGACCGGGGGAGCCGCTCTGCGATGCACTCTGGCGTTCGCCGCCCCTCAGTTGAATTGTGCCGCCGTCAATAGCGGTAGTGAAATCTTCCATGTTGTGGAAAACTACATCGCCGCCGGGCAACATCGCTTCGATACGGCCGCCAGCTTTGGGGCGATAGGGTGTACCTTTGTAAAGAGCTTCAGCCTCAAACTGCGAGGGCTCTTTCAGTGAGGGCAGCGCCAAAAGCACTAAAATCGCTAGTGGAGTCAGCACCACGCAAAGAAAGAACCAATTCGCTTTCGACCGGCCCTTGTTGCCAGCAATAATCGCGCCGACGATTGCAACCACGACCCAGATGACCAGAATTGCCATATCACTGCGCCCGATTTATCTCTAGCGGCGTAGCCGTCGGTCAGCGGCAGTTGAAAGCTCACTTAGCGGCAATTGAATGCTCGCCGCATCTTTTCGTCACTTACACAACACTCGTTCCGGTTATCAACGCCGCAGCCGACTTTCGTGACCGTGCTGCTATAGTTCGCAATGTGGGAAGCCGGGGCGGCAATTGCGTTGGTCGAGACAAATGCGGCGACGGCAGCGAAGGTCCAAAATTTCAACATGACTCGCGCCTTTCGAGATTGTGGGCCTCCGAGCCTAGCAAATGCTCACTACTAATGAAGGTTCTTTGGCTATCTGTAATGAGGTTTGTTGCTAATGATGCTTAATAGTAAATGAAGCGGAGGGTTTCATCATGTCCATAACGGTGGTTCAATACAATAAGTTAGAGACTATTTGTTGTTTTCTCCGACTTGGGATGACAGTCGAAGAAGCTCTTGCCACATATGAAGCGCTTGAGCGCTCAGGGCAGCTTGCCGCAGTTCTTGAAATTCTTTCCGAGCGATTTCGGAATGACGCTTGGAAAGTGGCTGTCGCATTGCGACATTGCGGAATGCTTCGCCGCCTGTTTCTTCATATAATTCCTGATTTAATTTCTCTAAGTCGGTTACGTCGGGCGCAGGAAGGCGCGCGCCTGTTGCTTAGGCGTGCTTTTCGTCAGGCCGTCGATAAGTCAAGCGCTTGCCGACGATACCTTTGAGCAAGCGACTCGCACGCTCTTTATCATCAACGCCAAGTGCCGAACGTTCATTGTAGCGGAAATCAAACTCGGCAAGATAACGCTTCAAGTGTTGTTGGCTGACGTGGTGATACGTTCCGACGATGCCGCGTTTAAGGATCGAGAAATAGCCTTCAACGCTGTTGGTATGGGCATCGCCGCGCACGTACTCATCGGCGCTATGGTTTACCGTTTCGTGGCGGTCGAACTCTTTACCAGCGTGATAGTATTGACCGCCTTCATCCGTCATCAGCGCAGACTTGCGGCTGGTTTGGGAAACGAGAATCGGGCGAAGTGTGTCGCCGTTCACGGCCGGAACATGGAACGAGCGCGCCTTGCCGCCGCGTTCAACTAAGGCAAAAGCAACTTCTTTGCCCACGCCTCCGATATTGCCCTTACGGCGCTTGCTAATGTGTTTGTTTTTCTCTTTGCCGCCGATGTACGTTTCGTCGGCTTCGATGATCTTGCCTTCGCCGCCCATTGGGCCGGGAAACTTACCCCCGCGCATTGCCTCTCGGATACGATGACACATGAACCACGTCGATTTGTAGCTGATGCCGAGCATTCGGTGCATTTGATGGGCACTCATGCCCTTTTTGGAGGCGCACATCAGGAACGCACACATCAGCCACTTATTGAGCGGGATATGGGAACGCTCGAACAGCGTCCCGGTCATGACCGTGAATTGCTTGCGGCAGGCGCTTTCGTTGCACTGGTAGAGGCCGGGACGCCCCTCAATCGCCGTGGCGTTCCCTATGGTGCCGCAATGGCTGCAAACCGGACCATCGGCCCAAAGATGGCCCTCTAGCCACTTGCGGGCCTTGGTTTCGTCGTGGAATACCCTGTTCTGCAACTCGTTTGCCATGACTGGCTCCTATCGTCTTGAGCCTCAATATAGTCTCGGCATGTTGCTGAGTCAAGGTGATAATTCCCCCCGCAAGGGGGAGGGGAATCTAGCCGAACCCCTTCCGCGTCAGCCGCACGATGGCGCGGTCCAGCGCGGAGAGAAATTCGGAGCGGTCGCGCGGCGCGAACGGTTTTGGGCCGCCGGTGATTTCGCCGGCCGAGCGCAGCGAATCCATCAGATTGCGCGTCGCCAGCGCCATGCCGATCGACTTTTCGGTGAACGGCTTGCCGTTCGGCGCGATCACTTCGGCGCGTGCTTTCACGGCGCGGCTCGCCAGCGGCACGTCGGCGGTGATGACGATATCGCCGCGCTTGGCGCGTTCCGCGATCCAGTGGTCCGCCTCATCCATGCCGGCGCCGACCACCACGCGCTCGATCATCGCATCGCGCGGCACCGCGATCGGGCTGTTGCTGACGACGAAGACTTTAAGGGCTGTGCCCTTCCCCGCATGACGCTCGGCGACGCGATAAATCTCCTGCTTCACCGGGCAGGCATCGGCGTCGATGTAGAGGGTGATTGGCGTCATATTTCCGAATTCGCATTCTGCAGCCGTCATGGCCGGACTTGTTCCGACCATCCACGTCTTGCTTTAATCCGCCGATGGCAGGCGGCTGGGTTTATTTCATGACCAATCGGCGCAACGGCATATTGTATGTCGGCGTCACGAACAATTTGGCTCGACGAACCTTCGAACATCGGGAAGGACTTGTCGATGGGTTTACCAAGCGTCACGGCTTGAAGAGATTGGTTTAGCCTCAATTGTCGTGGCGGGTGTGTCGGTGATCAGTACTGTGTGGCTTCAACGAGCCTCAATGCGCGAAGATGCCGCCCTAAAGCACTATGAGGTTGATTTTGCACCAAAGGAACGCGCGTATTCCGCTTTCATGGTCGCGTTCCAAACCGCAGTAAGTGACGTTGCAGCACGCGACCAACAAGGTTTGGTGAATCAAATATTTCAGATGGAATCCGCACTCTCTTCTTTGGAGCCTTTTCTCACGAAGAAGGCTAGGGATGAAATTAGGGCAAAATACGAGAGACTGATTGAGTTATGTTATGCCCAAATTAAACGTCCGGCGGATCAAACCGAAGCTGATAAGAATGCTTTTCTAACGGAGGCGAGCTCGGCGATGTTGAGTATAAAAGATCAGCTCTATAATACCCTCTTCGCAAACGACTGAGTCATCATCACACCCGCTCCACAAAACTATCCACCACCCGCTTCTCCCCGGCCCTATCGAACTGGATCGTCAGCTTGTTGCCGTCGATGGCGGTGACGTTGCCGTTGCCGAATTTCTGGTGGAAGACGCGGTCGCCCAGCGTGAACGCCGAAACCGTGCCGGTGGATTTCGCCACCAGCTCGCCTTCGATGGTGAGCGGCAGGCGCGGCCGGGGGCTGCGGTCGTCCCGGGCGCGCCAGGGCGACGGCGAGGAGGTGTCGTCGTCGGCACTGGGACCGGGATTCCGTGAACCCCCACCCGATCGAGCGTCCGCCTTCGCCCTGCGGGCTTCGGCGGACAAGTTGCTCGATCGCCCTCCCCCCGACCGGGGGAGGTCAGATGGGGCATCGTCAGCGTCGTAGTGCGACCCAGGCTCGGCAAACCCGCCCTCGCCTTTTTTCTCACTTCTGTTTCCTTGGGCGCGCTGCCAGCCCGGCGTGTTGTAGCTGGAGCCGAACGAGGTGGCGGCGTCGAACCGCGAGGCGCCGAAGCCGCCATAGCCGGCACTTCCGCCGAAACCGCCTTGCGCTTCGGTCACCTCGACATTGGCTTCCGGCAATTCGTCGAGGAAGCGCGACGGGATGTTGGTCTGCCACAGCCCGTGCATGCGGCGGTTGGTGGCGAAATAGATCTTGGCCCGCTTGCGCGCCCGGGTGAGGCCGACATGGGCGAGCCGGCGCTCCTCTTCCAGCCCGGCGCGGCCCTGGTCGTCGAGCGTGCGCTGGTGCGGGAACAGGCCCTCCTCCCAGCCGGGCAGGAACACGGTGTCGAATTCGAGTCCCTTGGCCGCGTGCAAGGTCATGATGCTGACCGCGTCGGCCTCGGCGCCCCGCTCGTTGTCCATCACCAGCGAGATGTGCTCGAGAAAACCCTGCAGGTTCTCGAACTCCTCCATGGAGCGCACCAGCTCTTTGAGGTTTTCCAGGCGGCCGGCGGCGTCGGCGGAGCGATCCTTCTGCCACATCTCGGTGTAGCCGCTCTCGTCGAGGACGATCTCGGCGAGCTCGTTGTGCGGCAGCGCGTCGCGCTGCTTGCGCCAGCGGTCGAAGGATTCCAGCACGGCGCGCAAGCTGCCGCGCGGCTTCGGCTTCAGCTCGCCGGTCGCGATCATGGCGCGGGCGGCTTCGGTGAGCGGCACGCGGCGCTTGCGCGCATGATCGTGCAGCAGCTGCACCGTGGCATCGCCCAGGCCGCGCTTCGGCACATTGACGATGCGCTCGAAGGCGAGATCGTCGGCCGGCGAATTGACCACGCGCAGATAGGCCAGCGCGTCGCGGATTTCGGCGCGCTCGTAGAAACGCGGTCCGCCGATGACGCGATACGGCAGGCCGAGCGTGACGAAACGGTCCTCGAATTCGCGCATCTGGAACGAGGCGCGCACCAATATGGCGATCTCGTTGAGCGGATGCGGCTTTCCCGATTCATCCGCGCGCTGCAACTGTTCGATCTCCTCGCCGATGGCGCGGGCTTCTTCCTCGCTGTCCCAGGAGCCGGTGACGGTGACTTTTTCGCCCAAGACGTCGTCGGTGCGCAAAGTCTTGCCGAGGCGGCCTTCGTTGTGGGCGATGATGTGCGAGGCGGCGGCGAGGATGTGGCCGGTGGAGCGGTAATTGCGCTCGAGCCGGATCACCGTGGCGCCGGGGAAATCGTGCTCGAAGCGCAGGATGTTGTCGACCTCGGCGCCGCGCCAGCCGTAGATCGACTGGTCGTCGTCGCCGACGCAGCAGATGTTTTTGCTGCCGCTTGCCGCAGCGGGCTCCCTCTCGTCACCGTCATTCCGGGGCGCGCCGTCAGGCGCGAGCCCGGAATCCATAGTCCCGGCGTTCGTGGTTATGGATTCCGGGCTCGCCGCTTCGCGGCGCCCCGGAATGACGGCGGCGCTCGTCCGCTGCGCCAACAGCCGCAGCCACAAATATTGCGCGACATTGGTGTCCTGATATTCGTCGACCAGAATGTATTTGAAGCGGGCCTGATATTGGCGCAGCACTTCGGGCTGCTCGCGGAACAAGCGGATGCACTCGAGCAACAAATCGCCGAAATCGGCGGCGTTAAGAATCTTCAGGCGCTCCTGATAGGCCTTGTAGAGCTTCAGCCCCTTGCCGTTGGCGAACACGGCGGCCTCGCCCGCGGGCACCTGCTCGGGCGTCAGCCCGCGGTTCTTCCAGCCGTCGATCAGCATGGCGAGCACGCGCGCGGGCCAGCGCTTCTCGTCGATGTTCTCGGCTTCGAGCTGTTGTTTCAGAAGGCGTACCTGATCGTCGACGTCGAGGATGGTGAAATCGCTCTTCAGCCCGACCAGCTCGGCATGGCGGCGCAAAATCTTCACGCCGATCGAATGGAAGGTGCCGAGCCACGGCATGCCCTCGACCACCTGGCCGACGATGTCGCCGACGCGGTGCTTCATCTCGCGCGCCGCCTTGTTGGTGAAGGTGACGGCGAGGATTTCGCCCGGGCGGGCGCGGCCGAGGCTGAGGATGTGGGCGATGCGCACGGTGAGCACGCGGGTCTTGCCGGTGCCGGCACCGGCCAACACCAGCACCGGGCCGTCGAGCGTTTCCACCGCCTGCCGCTGTTCCGGATTGAGCCCGGCGAGATAGGGCGCTGGCGCGGCCGCGGCGCGCGCACGCTCGCCGATACCGCCCGGCGCCGGAGCCGGCGGCGCGGCCGGTTCGATGCTGCGCTTTAACGGGTCAGCCACTGCGCTCGGTGCCACTGATTCTCATGGCTCAGAAGATGGCACCTGGAGGCGGCTTTTACGAGGCCGCGTTTCCCGGGCGCTGCGCAGCACGGAGCGATAGCGTAGCGGTGCGTTGCTGACCCGGGATCGTTACAGGCTCCGAGGATTCGCGCTTTGCGCTCTGCGCTTGCGACGGCCCCGGATCAGCGGTGCACCGCTGACGCGCTGCACCGCATCCGGGGAACGACGCTGTGCTAGCGCTGCCGCCGTCACTTCATATACTTGTCGACCGTCACGGCGGCGTCCTGGCGGTCCTTTTTGAGGAAGGCGACAAAATCCGCGGTCGAGCCGGCGGCCGGATCGAGATAGTTCTGTTTGGCGAAGTCGATGAATTTCTGGCTGTGGAAGATCGCCGCCAGCGCGTCGTGCAGCCGCGCCACGATCGGCGCCGGCGTTCCGGTCGGCACCACAATGCCCCAGAAGATCGGGCCGCCGGGGAAGGCGTCGAAGCCGGCTTCCTTGAAGGTCGGCACATCGGGCAGCTCGGCCGAACGATGCGAGGCGTTCAGCGCCAGGATCTTGATCTTCCCTTCCTTGAGCTGACCGACCATGTTGCCGACGCCGATCTTGGTCACGTCGATGTCGTTGCCAAGCAGCGCGTCGATGATCTCGCTGCCGCCCTTGTAAGGGATCGCCACAAATTTGGTGTGCCACTGCTCGCCGAGCCATTGCCGGAATGCGTCGGTGGTGGTGCGCTCGCCGAGCGTGCCGTAATTGAGCTTGCCGGGCGCGGCCACCGCCTTGGCACGCAGCGCGTCGAGCGTGTCGATGCCCGAGGCCGTCGGCACCATCACCCCTTCCATCACGTTGTACATGTCGATGACGGGGACGAAATCCTTGTCGGGATTGTACGGCAGGTTGGCAAAGGTCAGCGGGTTGAACGACATGGTGTCGGGACTGACCACGCACAGCGTGTAGCCGTCCGGCGCCGACTTGGCGCATTCGGTGCCGCCGAGCACCATGGCGGCGCCCGGCTTGTCGACCACGACGACCGGCTGGCCGAGCCGCTGCTGCAGCTCCTGCGCCGTCAGACGCGCCGCGACGTCGGTGACCGAGCCGACCGAGATCGGCACGATCATCTTGATCGGCCGGTTGGGATAAGTTTGCGCGCGGGCGATCGACGACAGCGCAATCAAAGCAACGAAAGCGACCAGCAATATTTTCACAGCGTTTCCTTCCTTTCGCTTATTTCGTTTTTCTTCCGTTCATTCCCGTCAGTTTCCCGGATGCGGCGCAGCACCATAGCGCGCGCAAGACGCGCGTGAACGCGCTTTAGGTGGTGCGCTGCTGTTCCGGGATCGTCCCAAACTCCGCGTCTGTAACGGTCCCGGGTCTGCAGCGCATCATTCCGCTCCGCTTCATGCTGCGCTGCGCCCGGGAAACGCGTTTATTTTAGGTGTCGCCAAACACAACCTCGCCAATGAGCCCGGCGTCGTATTGGGTGAAGAACAGCCGGCCGTCGGCGAACGCGGCGATGCAACGGGCGCCGCTCCCCGGCGTGGGAATGTCGTATTCGCCGCGCACCGTGCCGTCCGGCGCCATGCAGCCGATCTTGTTGGCGAAGTTCGCGGTGTACCAGAGGTCGCCGCCGGCGCCGACGGTGACGCCGCGCAGCGAGGCGTTCGGCGTCGGCACCGCATGCTCGGTGATGCGGCCGGCGCGGTCGATGCGGCCGAGCGCATTGGTCGAAGTCTCGACGAACCAGATGCTGCCGTCGGGATGGCTGACCATGGCGCGCGGCTGGCTGTCGTGGCTGGGAATCGGAAACTCCGTCACCGCGCCGTCCACCGTGATGCGGCCGATGCGGTTGCCGGCGGCTTCGGAAAACCACAATGCGCCGTCGCGCACCGCGATCGACAGCGGCTTTGCCCCGGGCGAAATGCCGTCGGCAAATTCGGTAATGCGCCCATCCGGCGCGATCTTGGCGATACGGTTGGCGTCGCTCTCGGAAAACCAGATATTGCCGTCGGGGCCGAGGATCATGCCATCGGGGCCGGCACTCGCCGTCGGTAGCGCGAATTCCGCGACCTCGCCGCGCGGCGTGATGCGGCCAATCTTGTTGGCGGTCTTTTCGGCGAACCACAGATTGCCGTCGGCGCCGGCGGCGATGCCGATCGGCGTTGCATTCCGGGTCGGCAGATCGAACTCGGCGAAGGCGCCGCGGTCCGGATCGAGGCGGCCGATCTTGGAGGCGCCGCTCTCGCAGAACCACAGCGCGCCGTCCGGTCCCTCGACCGCGATATAGGGCTTGCTGCCGGCGCTCGGAATGCGGTGCTCGCGGATCGAAATACGATCGGCCTGCGGCGTCGGCGCGCGCGAAGGAGATGACATGATCCTTGACCTCGGCTCAGATTGTTGGGCGGCTCATGCTTCGGAGAAGACGCCGGGCCTGTCAATTCGCGTGATCGGCGGTCACGCGGCCAAAATATCGGTTTGCGCGAAATCACCGCCCTTGAACAACAGCGGGGCGCCAAGTTCCTTTGCCAAGGCATAGACAAAGCAATCGCCGTAATTCAGCGCGGCTTTGGCGCCGCGCCCTTTGCCGAAGCGCTTGAATGCCTCGAATGCGAGCTGCGCTTGTTCGGCAGAGAACGGGACGATTTCAATGCCCAGCTGCGCAATCATTCGTTCGAAGCGGTCTGCGCCACCGCTTTGCTTTAGCGCGCTTTCACAAACGATGGCAGATTCGAGCCAAGTCGGAGCTGAAATAATGCGTCGCTTGTATGAGATAATCCTCTTGAAGAGATGCTGTGCGTCACTCTCACTTTTGAGGATTGCGACCATTATCGACGAGTCGATAACGACGGTACTGTCGTTCACTTGGGCAGTCCATGCTCGTCATAAAGGTCGTCATCCGTGAGCATGTCGTCGGCGAGTCCCAAGCAACGCACCTCCTCTTGAATCTTCTGAATCTCGGGCCATACCCTTTCGAGCTCGCGCCGGCTCTCCTCGGCTGTACGAGCTGCCTGAACGCCGCGTTCCGCCCGCTCGCGCGAAAGGCGCTCGCGCAGGGCCGTGCGGACCGCTTCGGTCTGGGACTCGCCCGTCAACTCCGCGAGTTCGCGGGCCAGCCGCGTCGCTTCGGCGTCCTTGATATTGAGCTGCGGGGTGCCCATGGTAGAAATCCTCTTCCGCTTTCTACCATAAAATGCCGCAGCGGGCAAAATTCAAGGTTTTGCGCGCATTTCGATACGGCGGCCGACACCTTCCGGAACCGGCAGCCTGTCGTGCGCGGCTTTCATCAGTTCAAGCCGCGCCATCACGTGAGCGGGAAACGCCGCGACCTTCTTCACGGTGGTATCGACATTGAGCGCCATGTTTTCCGAGGTGGCCGAGAGCCAGTCCTCGTCGGCATGACGAAGCTCTTCGAAATAATGCATGCGCTTTTCATCGAAGCCGAGCAGCCGGAAGCTCACGCGCACCGGCGCGTCGAGGAGAAGCTCGCGCAGATAGCGGACATGCACTTCGGCGGTGAAGGTGGAGCACTTGGCGGTCTCGACATAACTCAGGCCGAGGCCGAGGAGCTCGTAGACCTCGTCGACCGCGCGGTCGAACAGGACATTGTAATAGGCCATGTTGAGATGGCCGTTATAGTCGATCCAGCCCGGCTCGACCCGCATGACGCTGGAGACGAAGGGGGCGGGCAAAGGGACGGAAATGGCGGCTTCGGGCGCGGTGTTCATGCGCCCGACTGTGGCGGATGACCCGCGCCCGAGGCAAGGGCAAGACATTTCACGCAGGACATTTCCCGGCTTGACCTGCGCAAGCCCCACCGCCACGTTGCGGGTAACGGCCAGGAAACGCACCAGGACATATCATAATGGCCCTCGTCGAAGCGCCGCGGCGGACCAAACAGGAGCGCAAAGCGGCCGACGCCGTCATCGCCGCGCTCGCCGCGCGCTACGGCAACCGGCTGGTGACCTCGCAAGCGGTGCGCGAACAGCACGGCAACACCACGACCTGGATCGAAAACCAGCCGCCGGACGCGGTGGTGTTCCCGCAGGCCACCGAGGAGGTGCAGGAGATCGTGCGGCTATGCGCGGCCGAACGCGTGCCGGTGATCGCCTTCGGCGCCGGTACCTCGCTCGAAGGCCAGGTCAATGCGCCGCGCGGCGGCATCTGCCTCGATTTCCGCGACATGAACCGCGTGCTCGCCGTCCACGCCGAGGATCTCGATTGCGTGGTCGAGCCGGGCGTGACGCGCAAGCAACTCAACGAACACCTGCGCGATCAGGGCGTGTTCTTTCCGATCGATCCCGGCGCCGACGCTTCGCTCGGCGGCATGGCGGCGACCCGCGCGTCCGGCACCAACGCCGTGCGCTACGGCACCATGAAGGACAACGTGCTGGCGCTCAAAGCCGTGCTCGCCAATGGCGAGGTGATGACGACGGCGCGCCGCGCCAAAAAGACCTCCGCGGGCTACGATCTCACGCACCTGATGATCGGCGCCGAGGGCACGCTGGGCATCATCACCGAGCTGACACTGAAGCTTTCCGGAATACCGGAGGCGATTTCATCGGGCATTTGCCCGTTCCCCTCGGTCGAGGCCGCATGCCAGGCCACCATCCTCACCATCCAGTCGGGAATTCCGGTGGCGCGGATCGAGCTGCTCGATGCGCTGCAGGTGCGGGCCTCCAACATGTACTCCAAGCTGAGCCTGCCCGAGACGCCGATGCTGCTCGTCGAATTTCACGGCTCCGAGGCCGGGGTGGCCGAGCAGGCGCAGCGGTTCGGCGAAATCGCCGCCGAGCTCGGCGGCGGCCCGTTCGATTGGGCGACGCGCGCCGAAGACCGCAGCCGACTGTGGCAGGCGCGCCACGACGCCTATTGGGCGCAATGCGCGCTGCGGCCGGGTTCGCGCGCGCTTGCCAGCGACGTCTGCGTGCCGATCTCGCGGCTTGCCGAATGCGTGACCGCGACGCAGCGCGATATCGCCGAAAGCAATCTGCTCGGCCCGATCGTCGGCCATGTCGGCGACGGCAATTTTCATGTCGGCATACTGGTCGACCTCAACGATCGCGACGAGATCGCGCGCGTCGAGGCATTCCTGGAACGGCTGGTCGAACGGGCGCTGGCGATGGACGGCACCTGCACCGGCGAGCACGGCGTCGGTCAAGGCAAAATGAAATACCTTTTAGCCGAACACGGCGAGCCGGCACTCGAGGCGATGCGCGCCATCAAGCGCGCGCTCGATCCGCTCGATATCCTCAATCCCGGCAAAATCGTCAGCCTGTAGACGAACGCTCTCGCCGTAAAACGCGCCCACCGCGGCGGGCTACGGCTTCACCGCCGCGATGACATGAGTCCAGCCGCCCTTTGCATCGGTGAACGCGTTGCCGAGAAAATATTGGCCGGCGACGAGCGGATCGGCGGCGATGCTGACGATGTCGAGGACACCGCCGCGGTGCGGCGGTAAGTTGGCATAGCCCTCGCCGGCTTCCAATATGGAGGGGCTGTCGTAAACAGTCTGCCCTTGGCGCAACACCGCATATTGCACGCTCGCCTGGAACGGCCCTTTCGGCCATTCATTGGTCGGATAGGTGTGAAACATCGTAATCACGCTGCCGTCCGGCGCCGCGTTGAGCGTCGGCAAAACATAACTGAGCGATTGATTCGCTTTGCCGATATCGGCTTCGAGGTAACCGGAGCTGGGCGCGGTGGTGATATAGATCGGATACGTATTGCCCAAAGCCTTGTTGCCCCAAGGCTGAGCGGATTGATGCAGCTCCCAGCGAAACGTCCGGATGAACCAACGGTTGCGATTGCGCGGATCGGTTTCTTCCCAGCCCCAATAGAGATTTCCATTGATGTAGGCGCCCGACGACTTTTGCAGGGATTCCATCGGTGTCGGCAATTTGACGATGGCGGGCATGATCAGCTCGGGCGTGGGTCCGTCCGGCCCCGGCTTGGAGAGCAGTCCGTAGACGACCATGCGGCCGTCTGACGTTCCGCTGAGAAGATAGGTCACGGCGTCGTCCGACTGCTGCCGCACGAACATCATCGCGACCGACAGTTTGACGTCGACTGTTCTGTTGCGGACCCAGTCGACGGCAGGGCCGTTGAAGTTGCCGTTGTCGAACACTGCCAGCGGCTTCGGCAACATGTCGCCAACCGGCGTGAAGCGGTTGGTCATGAGATCGCTGGCGCGAAAGACGTAGAGCCGATTATTGGTTTGCAGGTCGCGCGAATTGACCAGCACCAGCCCGTTGTGAACCATCAGTTGGGACCAGTCGCCATAATCGTCGGCAAGAATGTAGGCATTGAAGCCGTTCGCCGGGTCTTCGACGTCGGCACTGGCGCCGGGGCGGCTGACGGCGACGCCAATGTAGCGATGCAGAGTCTGTTTCAGCACGTCGGCTGAAACAAAATGGCAGACGTCTTCAGGATCGCCGATGATGTAGATACCCTGCCGGCCGTTGGAACATTGCCGGATGCTCGGCCGCAGATGCGCCAGAATCCAAATGCGCTTCGTCTGCGGATCGTAATACACGTCCGAATCGTAAGCCTCTTCGATACAGGCGGCGTTCTCGAACGGCATGAGCCCGTGCGCGGGCGGGTAATAGGCCTGACCCGCCAGATTGGCCGGGCATTTCTTGATGCCGGTCGCCGCCGGATAATTGGCGTTCGCGTTCAACTGAACGATCAACGGCGCAAAGATCGCCGCCAGCGGCGAACCCCGCACGACCACCGCGCCCGGCGTGCCGTCCTCATTGCGCCGGTAAACCTCGTAAAAGGAAGCGTCGAGCGAGTAGATGTAATGAAGCCCGGCGGCCACGACCGGGCGCACGCTCCTGGTCCGTGGAATAAAAGGTGCGATCGAAGGCGGCGGCGACTGATCCGCCCGAGCGGCGCCGCACCATGCGAGCAACGCCAGCACGAGGAAAGCCGATCGCATATTCATCTGGCGCCCGCTCCCTTTGCGCGCACAGCGCGGTGGTTTGTCGCGGGCGCTCGATCCGCTCGACATTCTCAATCCCGGCAAGATCGTCAGCGTGTGAAATACCGGGCGGCGCGCGGCTATTCCGCCCGCAACAGCGAGGGGCTGCGCGGCGGCGTCAGCATGATCTCGCGCGGCGGCTGCCCGACACCCGGTCTGTCATCGGCGTTGCTCTTCGATCGATAATGATCGAGCACGAACAGCCGGATCGCCGACGACAGATTGCCGTGTCGGCGCTCGGTATCGATCGATGCCACCAGGTCCGACAAAGTGACCTGCCGGGCGATCGCGATGTCTTTGAGCCCTTTCCAGAACGCGTCTTCCAGGCTGACGCTGGTCTTGTGGCCGGCGATGACGATTGAACGCTTAACGACCGGCGATTTCATTGCCCATCTCCCGTCTCGATCCGGTGTTGGTCGAGGCTCCTGCCTACTTTGTCGCGCCGAGCCCGCTCCAGGTTTTGTGCCGCCTTGGGCCGGCCGTGGGCCAGCCGGCTGGCGGCGGCCTTTTGCTCGGCCTTAAGCCGTTTGGCCCGTTTGCGTGCATTTCGAAGGTTAACGACGGTGGCCATAGGGGAAGTCTTTGCAAATTCGGGTGAATCGGCGGTAACCGGTTGCTCGACCCGGATTACCACTACACGAATACAGGCGGGATAAATGTGCCCTAGATCACACCGGAGTGCCCGAAAGTCACATTATCGAGAACGATCGCTATTACGCCTCGGGCCGCGTCATGCGCGCCGGTCGCACCAGGCGATCGAAGTCCTTCCCCGACACGAAGCCGAGCCTGATCGCCTCTTCGCGCAGGGTGGTGCCATTGGCGTGGGCCGCCTTGGCGATCTGCGCCGCCTTGTCGTAACCGATGGTCGGGGCGAGTGCCGTGACCAGCATCAGCGAATTGTTCAGCAGTTCGCGGATACGCGGCTCGTTGGCGCGGATGCCGGTGACGCAATGATCGGTGAACGACACCGCGGCGTCGGCGAGGAGCCGGATCGACTGCAGCACCGAATAAATGATCACCGGCTTGAAGACATTGAGCTCGAAGTGGCCCTGGCTCGCCGCGACGGCGACCGTAGTGTCGTTGCCGAAGACCCTGGTGCAAACCATAGTCAAGGCTTCGCATTGCGTCGGGTTGACCTTGCCCGGCATGATCGACGAGCCCGGCTCGTTCTCCGGCAAAATCAGTTCGCCAAGTCCCGACCGCGGACCAGAGCCGAGGAAGCGGATGTCGTTGCCGATCTTGAACAGGTCCGCGGCCAGCGCGTTGAGCGCGCCATGGGCAAAGACCAGCGCGCCGTGCGACGCCAGCGCCTCGAATTTATTCGGCGCGCTGACGAAAGGCAGGCCGGTCAGCCGCGCGACCTTTTTGGCAAACGCCTTGGCGAAGGCGCGTTTGGCGTTGAGCCCGGTGCCCACCGCGGTGCCGCCCTGCGCCAGCGGGTAAAGCTCCTTCAATCCCAGCTTGATGCGGGCGATGCCGGACGCGACCTGCGCGGCATAGCCGGAAAACTCCTGGCCGAGCGTGAGCGGGGTGGCGTCCTGGGTGTGGGTGCGGCCGATCTTGACGATGGAATGGAACGCTTTGACTTTCGCGTCGAGCGGCGCGTGCAGATGCATCAGCGCCGGAATGAGCCGGTGCACGATTTCCTGCGCCGCCGCGATATGCATCGCGGTCGGGAAACAGTCGTTCGACGACTGATTCATATTGACATGGTCGTTGGGATGAACCGGCTCTTTGGCGCCGAGCTTGCCGGTCAGTAGCTCGTTGGCACGGTTGGCGATCACCTCATTGACGTTCATGTTGGTCTGCGTGCCGGAGCCGGTCTGCCACACCACGAGCGGGAATTGATCGTCGAGCTTGCCGTCGATGATCTCGCTCGCCGCCTGCACGATCGCCTTGGCGCGCCGCGCATCGAGCGAACCGAGCGCGAGATTGACTTCCGCGGCGGCGCGCTTGACCAGCGCCAGCGCCGCGATCAGCGGACGCGGCATGCGCTCGTCGCCGATGCGGAAATTGTTGCGCGAGCGTTCGGTTTGCGCGCCCCAATAGCGATCGGCTGGAACTTGAATCGGGCCGAAGCTATCCGTCTCGGTGCGAGTTTTCATGACAGGAATCAGGGGTCAGTAATCAGTGATCAGAAATCGAACGTGGAAAATCAGCATTTTTTCTGATTGCTGATTACTGACCGCTGACCTCCTTACTTCTTCCTGAACCGATCGAGCCGCACGACCTCGCCGCCGCCACTCGGTTGAACCGGTTCAGAAGCCTTCGCCGCGGCGGGCCCGGGCAAGGCATCGGACTTCAGAGATTCCGCAGGCACGATTCTTGTCGGCGGCGGTTGGTCCGCCGTTGCGCCTGCAGCCGTGCGATCGCCGCCTGCTTCGGCCTCGATCGTCTCAAACTGGAAGCCGAATTCCACCGCCGGATCGTAGAACGCCGTGATGGCTTCGAATGGCACCGCAAGGCGTTCCGGAACGCCGCCGAACGACAGGCCGACTTCGAACGCGTCGTCGCCGACGGTGAGATCCCAGAATTGATGCTGCAGGATGATCGTCATCGTCTCCGGATATTGCGTGCGCATCCGCTCGGACAGCCGCACGCCGGGCGCCGTGGTGGCAAACGTGATCTTGAAATGATGCTCGCCGGGCAGCCCCTTCTCGGCCGCATCGGTCAGAACGGTACGCACCACGCCGCGCAACGCCTCTTGCGCCAGGATGTCGTAGCGAATGTGATCGACGGGCATGTCAGTGATCGCGAATTGGAGGTCTTTAGAAAACAAATAGGCACGAAATCATAGCGGTCCAGATTGATTCTGTCCTGATTCCCGATGCCTGACACGTGGAAAGTGGAGGCTTCTGTTGCCAGGTGCCTCCGAACCCCGCCTGACGCTGCTAAGACGCCAGGACTTTAAGTCGGTCTTTCAGACTGCGTTACGCAGCCAGAGCAACCGGAGCATAGTTGTCATTGGCAACTATGGAATTGGCCCGATAACGGCGGAACCATGCCGAGCAAAAGCACGCCCTTTACGCCCTCGTCGATCCTATTTCGCCCCCGCCGATGCGGCCCCGAACGACTGGGACTAAGCGAGCCGCATTGGTGGAGGCGCCGGGTACCGCCCCCGGGTCCGAAAGGTTTATTACGACGGCCATTTATCGCCATAGCCGGCTTGCGCCGGCACCATCCAATATAGGCGCAAATGGTTGCCGAAAAAAGAGTATGAGGCTGGCGCCAAGGAGCGCCCCAGGAAATACTCCAGGGAAGGGCCGATGAAGCTCATTTCCGGCGGCCAGACCGGCGTCGACCGTGCGGTACTCGACGTGGCGGTGGAACGCGGCATTGCCTATGGCGGCTGGTGCCCGAAGGGCGGCTGGGCCGAGGATTTTCTCAAGCCGCCGGGGCTATTGGCGAAATATCCGCAGCTTGCGGAGACCCCGCTCGCCGACCCGGCGCAACGCACCGAATGGAACGTGCGCGACGCCGACGCCTGCATGATCCTGGTCGACGCCGGCGGCGTCGATGTCTCGGTGGGTACGGCGCTGGCGCAAGAACTGGCGCACCGCTACCGCAAGCCGCTCCTCATCGTGAACCTTGCCGAGACCGATACGCTCAACCGCGCGGCGCTTTGGCTGCGCGTCCAGCAAGCGAGACACGGCGCCGGCCTCAATCTCGCGATCGGCGGACCGCGCGAGAGCGAAGCGCCGGGAATATACGGACGCGCCGCGGCTCTCATCCGGTCGCTCACGGATGAGCGGCTCCGACATTCCCCATCTGCGTGAAACCGTATGGCCGTGACGGCAGAGCAGCGCTAAACGACTTTCATGAACTCCTCGTCGCCGCTTCCCAGCGCCACCGAACCCCCACCCTCGTCGTCCCGACCCAGTTCTGCGCCGGCGCCGCAACAGCCGAGCCTCGCCGAATTGTTCGTCGCCTTCGCGACGATTTCGCTGTCGGGTTTCGGCGGCGTGCTGGCGTGGTCGCGGCGCATGATGGTCGAGGAGCGCAAATGGCTCACGCCAGAGCAGTTTAACGAGACCTACGCGTTGTGTGCGTTTCTGCCCGGCGGCAACATCCTCAACTTCTCGGTGATTCTCGGAGCGCGCTTTCGCGGCGCATGGGGCGCCATTGCCGCTGCCACCGGACTGATGGGGCCGCCGCTGTGTCTGGTCCTGATCATCGCCGGCATCTACGCGCACTACGGCGACTTGCCGGCGCTGCGCCACGCGCTGACCGGCGTGGCTTCGGCGGCGGCCGGCCTGATGCTGGCGACGGTCGCCAAAATGGCGCGTCCTTTGTTTCGCAGCGGCGCGATCATCGGGCCGGCGATTGCACTCGCCACTTTCGTCTCGATCGGCGTCGTGCATTGGCCGCTGCCGCTAGTGCTGGCGGTGATCGTGCCGGTGAGCATCGGCGCGGCATGGGTGCGGTTATGAATGGCGGCGGCCATACGCTCTGGACGCTCGCCGGCTTTTTCGGCGTGCTGTCGCTGTTTGCGATCGGCGGCGGCAATTCGGCGGTGCCGGAAATGCATCGCTTCGCCGTCGACGTCGAGCATTGGCTGAGCGACCGGCAATTCGCCGACAGTTTCGCGCTGGCGCAGCTCACGCCGGGGCCGAACATCATCATCGTGACCTTGATCGGCTATCATGTCGCCGGCGTCGTGGGTGCGCTGGTGACGACGCTGGCGATGTGCGGACCGCCTGCCGTGTTCGCCTATCTCGTCGGCGGCGCGGCCGACCGCTTCAAAGGCGCGGCGTGGCACGGCGTGCTCAGCCGAGCTTTGGTTCCGGTCACGATCGGCCTGACCGCAGCGAGCGCCGCTGTCGTCGCCGGCACGGCGGGCTACGGCTGGATGGCGGCGACCATTACGCTCGGCACGGCGCTGACGGCATATTTTGTCCGCGTGCATCCGCTGTGGGCTTTTGCCGTCGCCGCACTGCTCGGGCTGAGCGGGCTGCTTTGAAGATCGCCGCAGACGATCTTGCGCGCGCTGGTTCGCCGCCTCATGCTGCTTGGTCTTCGGGATTGAGCACGGGACATTCATGGACAACGCCGCTCGTTTGAACGCGATGGCGCACTGGATGTGGGAGGCGCGGCAGCAGCGCCTGCCCTATCGTAATTTGCCCGACGAATTGCGGCCGGCGTCGATTGCCGAGGCCTATGCAGCGCAGGAGGCCTATTACCGCTTGGCGGAGTCGGTGCACGGCGCCGTCGCTGGCGCCAAGATCGCCACCACGACCAAAGTGATGCAGCAATTGATGGGCATCAATCATCCGTGCGGCGGCGCGATCTTTGCCCGCACGATCCACTCCTCGCCGGCCACGCTGCGCACCGCCGATTTCGTCAATCTGCGCATCGAAAGCGAAATTGCGCTCAAGCTCGGCGCCGATTTGCCGGCATCCGGCGCGCCCTGGACGCGCGATATGGTCGCGCCGGCGGTCGCGGGCGCCATGCCGGCGTTCGAATTGATCGAGGACCGCAACGCGGATTACGCGCACACCGAGGCGGCGTCGCTGATCGTGGAGAATTGCTGGAACGGCGGCGTGGTTATCGGCACACCCAAATCTGTTCCGGCCGCCGGACTGGTCGGCATCGCCGGCCGCCTCACCATAGGCGGCAAGAGCATGGGCGAAGGCGCGGCCGAAGATCCTTACGCGACGCTGGCCTGGCTCGCCAACCATCTCGCCGAACGCGGCCGCGACCTGAAAGCCGGCATGGTGGTCATTACTGGGAGCCTGATCCCGACCGTTTCCATAGCGAGCGGGCAACGCGCGGTGTTTACAGTCGATGGCCTGGGCGAGATCATGATGGACGCCGTTTAAGATCGCGCTCGGCCCGCTGGTTTA
>CAVTPQ010000002.1:0-9502 GCA_963736605.1 uncultured Alphaproteobacteria bacterium
ACCCCGAAAGCGGACATCGCTCCACACGCCCTAGCCCTGAAGCGCCGTCTCCGCGAGCCGCACCCAGTACGATGTGCCGAGCGGAATAGCCTCGTCATTGAAATCGTAAGCCGGGTGATGCAGGCCGGCGCTGTCGCCATTGCCGACGAAGATGAAGGCGCCCGGCCGCTCGTTGAGCATGAAGGCGAAATCCTCCGCCCCCATCACCGGCGGTAACGCCGTGTCTACTCTGTCCTTGCCCGCGATTTCGCGGGCGACATCGGCGGCAAACGCCGTCTGCCGCTCGTGGTTCACCACCACCGGATAGCCGTTGGTGTACGTGATTTTCGCAGTAGCGCCGTAAAGCTGCGCGGTGCCTTCGATCACCGCGGCGATGCGCCGGTGCAGCAGCTCGCGCACCTGCGGCGTCAGGCTGCGGGCGGTGCCGCGCAGTTTGGCGTGCTGCGGAATGACGTTGTCGGTATGGCCGGCCTGGAACATGCAGATCGACACCACGGCGGATTCCAGCGGATCGACATTGCGCGCCACGATCGACTGCAGCGCATTGATGATCTGGGCGCCAACCAGAATAGTGTCGATCGCCAGATGCGGCCGCGCCGCATGGCCGCCTTTGCCTTCCAGCTCGATCTCGATGTGGTCGGCCGCGGCCATCATCGGGCCCGGGCGGATGGCGAATTCGCCGAGCGGAATGCCCGGATAATTGTGCATGCCGTAAACCTCGTCGATGCCGAAGCGGCTGATCAGGCCGTCTTTGATCATCGCCGCGGCGCCGGCGCCGCCCTCCTCCGCGGGCTGGAAAATCACTATCGCCGTGCCGGCAAAATTGCGGGTTTCGGCGAGGTATTTTGCGGCGCCGAGCAGCATAGCGGTGTGCCCGTCGTGGCCGCAGGCGTGCATCTTGCCGGGCACCGTCGATTTATACGGCAGGCCGGTCTCTTCCTCGATCGGCAGCGCGTCCATATCGGCGCGCAGGCCCAGCACCTTGTTGCCGGGCTTGCGGCCGCGGATGACGCCGACCACGCCGGTGCGGCCGATGCCGGAAACCACCTCGTCGCAGCCGAAGCTTTTGAGCTTGTCGGCGACCGAGGCCGCGGTGCGATGCACGTCGTAGCGCAGCTCCGGATGGGCATGAAAATCCCGCCGCCATTCCTTGATTTCGCCGTGCAAAGCGGCGACGCGGTTGACTATCGGCATGGCAAATGTCCTTGTTATGCAGCCCACCGGGCAGTTAAGCCCAATCTAGCAAGGCCAGCGGGAAAAAGCGCGCGACCGGCGCGCAATAGGCGCACAAGGCTGGTAAATGCCGGCCGACTTAAGTATCTGAGCGCATTAGGTGGAGCGCGTAGCTCAGTCGGTAGAGCACGTGACTTTTAATCACGGGGTCGTGGGTTCGATCCCCACCGCGCTCACCATACATATCAATACGTTACAACGATTCATTCGTCGTGGGAATGAATGGCCGATCGTGACAGCCAAAACGGACGCCAGCGCCGCTCGATGATCGCGCTGGGCGTGGTCGCGGTACTGTTCGTGGTCGGCTGGATTTTGGCGCGCGAACTCTACGCCAATGGCAAGATCGAAGATTGCGTCATGTCCGGCCGGACCAATTGCGTGCCGATCGACACGCAGTCGCACTGAAGCTGTTGGGCCGGCTTCCCTGCGGTTCTCCGCCGCAAAATCCACAAGAGTTTCACGCCGCCGTCGCGCTGGTGCCATAGACGGCGAGTTATGTCGGAGCCCTAGGGTGCGGTGAGGTGCGTTTCGTCGAGGAGGATCGACGATGATCGTGCAATCCGCGTGCCAAGCGTCATCGCCACGATTCCTGGCGAACGAAAATCTCAGCCGGCCGAATTGCCCGCGCTGTGGCAGCGTTGTGCTCGTCGCCGAACAGTCCCGTTTCAGCGCCAATGCTTCCAATGCAACGGGCCGGATTGATCACGACTGGTCCTGCGACGACTGCGGCAACTTGTTCGCCACCTCTATCCGATTGTATTCGCGTTAGACGAAAGCGTGATAAAAGCTGCGTAATAGGCTGTGTTAGTTCGGTAATTTTAGCGTCTGCGTCCTTAGACGAGCCGGCGATGACCCGGCCGATGGCCTAGTGCGGGCGGCGATAACAACCAATAATGCAGCCCGACCCGGTGTTTGTACCGTTGTCGCGGAACCGTCCAGAAGGAGGATCACATGCGTCAAACGTTCGATCGTCGGTCAGTATTGGGGATTTGCGTGGGCAGCGCCGCCGGCGCTGCGCTGTTGGCGTCTGGCGCACCCAGCTATGCCGCCGCCACGACGTTCAAAGCCGATCTGAAGGGTTCGAGCGAAGTTCCGCCGAACACAACGGCCGGGAGCGGCTCGGTCACCGCCACCTACGATCCGGCGACCAAGGAATTAAGCTGGAGCGGAACCTTCTCGGGTCTCACCGGTCCCGCCACCGCAGCCCACTTCCACGGCCCGGCCGAGGCCGGCAAAAACGCCGGGGTGGCAATATGGATCTCGGAGAAGGGCAAGCCCTTCCCCAGCCCCTTCAAGGGTTCGGCCAAGCTCACCGACGCGCAAGCTGGCGACCTGATGGGCGGTCAGTGGTACGTCAACATTCACACCGCAGCCAATCCTGGCGGCGAAATACGCGGCCAGCTCACCAAGTCGTAACCGCGCCGGCTCGTTGCGTTGTTACTGGCGCTATGTGACCCGCCGGTCCTGCGTATCATAGACCGGCGGGTTCGTTTTTGTTCGAGCGTGCTCCCGACCAGGCTCACGCTATTGCCGCGGAATATGCGCGCCCTCGATCACCTTGGTCCATTTCTCGATATCGGAGCGCATCCGCGCGTCGATGTCCGCAGGCGTTGAAGCCTCCGCGTCGATGCCGAGATCGAGCGCGCGTTTCTTCAATTCCGGGTCGGCGAGAACTTCGCGCAGGGCGGCATTGAGCTTGTCGACGATCGCGGACGGCGTGCCGGCCGGGGCGTAAAGCGCGTTCCACGAGGTGACGTCGAAATTCGGCACGCCCGCCTCTGCCACCGTCGGAACATCCGGCAATTCCGGCGAGCGTTTGGCGCCGCTGGTCGCAAGCGCCCGCACCTTGCCGCTTTGCAGGCTCGGTCTTAGCGCCGCGTAAAACTCGATTTCAGTCTGGATATCGCCGCGCAACAGCGCCACCAGTTCGTCCGGCGAGGTGCGAAACGGCACGATGACGATATCGGCCCCCGCCATCGACTTGAACAGCTGCGACGTCAGGTTTTGCGTTGAGCCGACCACGATCGAGCCGAGATTGAGTGCGCCCGGCTTGTCGTGCGCCGCTTTGAGGAGATCGCCGAGCGTGTGGAAGGGCGAGTCCGCGGCGACGACGATATCGAGATCGAAATAGCCGAGCGCGGAAATCGGGGTGAATTGCTTCACCGGGTCGAATGGCAGATGGCTGAACAGCGGCACGCTAATCGCCGTGCCGTTGGTAAAGAAGGCCAGCGTATAACCGTCGGCGCCGCCTTGGAGCACAGCGTGCGCCGCGGCGATGCCGCCGGGTCCTGGCATATTCTCGATGACGAAGTTTTGGCCCAATTTCTCGCCGAGCTTTTCGGCGACCAGGCGCGCGGTGATATCGGCAACGCCGCCGGGCCCAAACGGCACGATAACGCGGACCGGGCGGTCCGGATAAGCCGCTTGCGCCGGCGCCGGCGCGGCTACGAAAGTTAGCGCTGCAAGCAACAATGCAAAAGCCGCGACCTGCCGGTTGATGACAGCCCGCGCAAAATCAGCACTCATACTAAGCATACCTCGGTCTCCACGTGGTATTTTTGGATTGAGCTGGCGGCGGTTCATTGGGCTGCAATGTCGCGCTTGGCCGACCACTGTTCAGTCGATTGCGCTACATAGTCGGCAAATCGTCCTGCCGCTATCGCCGCCCGCGCACCCGCCATCAGCTCCTGGTAGTAGTAGAGATTGACCACCGACAAAAGCGTACCGCCAAGCGCTTCACCAGCCTTAAAAAGGTGATGCAGGTATGCGCGCGAAAAATCGCGCGCTGCCGGGCAATTACTCTCGGCATCGAGCGGCCGCGCATCCTCGGCATGATGCGCATTCTTGATGTTGATCGGGCCGAAGCGGGTGAAGGCAAGCCCGTGGCGGCCGTTGCGGGTCGGCAAGACGCAATCGAACATATCGATGCCGCGCGCGACGGCGGCGAGAAGGTCTGCGGGCGTGCCGACGCCCATGAGATAGCGCGGCTGGTCGGCCGGCAGCGCCGGCGCGGTCGCCGCGACGACTTGGCGCATCACCTCCGGCGACTCGCCGACCGCGAGACCGCCGATGGCGTAGCCGTGAAAGCCGATATCGATCAGCGCGCGGGCGCTTTGCTCGCGTAAGCCTTGATCGTCACCGCCCTGCACGATGCCGAACAAAGCGCGTCCGGCGGGTGCATTTTCGAAGGCGCGCTTACAGCGTCCGGCCCAGCGCAGCGACAGCGCCATAGCGCGCTCGATGTCGTGCTTGTCGGCGGGCAGCTGGATGCATTCGTCGAGCTGCATGGCGATGTCGGAGCCGAGCAGGTTTTGCACCCCGATGGCGCGCTCCGGCGAAAGCTCGACCATGGCGCCGTCGATATGCGAGCGGAAGGTTACGCCGGCCTCCGCGACTTTGCGCAAAGGCGCAAGCGACATGACCTGATAGCCGCCAGAATCGGTGATAATCGGATAGGGCCAGCTCATGAAGGCGTGCAACCCGCCCAACGCCGCGACCCGTTCGGCGCCCGGCCGCAGCATCAGGTGATAGGTATTGGCAAGCATGATATCGGCGCCCGAAGCGCGCACGTCGTCGTGATGCACGCCCTTGATCGCGCCTTGGGTGCCGACCGGCATGAAGGCGGGCGTGCGCACCAAGCCATGCGCGGTCGTGATCTCGCCGGTGCGCGCGGCACCGTCCGTGGCGATCAGACGGAATGAAAACGGCTTCTGCATCACGGCATCATGGAGAGCGATTTACTGGGCACGGCCACCTCGCTAATCTCGGACCAACCCAAAAGTGGGTCGGCCCCCGGCGAAGGAGATAGACCATGGCTTATACGCTTGACCAGTTCGCGGCCGATTGCCGCGCGGCGCTGCTCAAAGATCCGGGCCCTGCCGGCCGGGAACTCGTTCGGCAATACACCGAAAAGGCCTGCGCCGACCCGGAATTTGTCGCAACGCATCTGGGCCCGCATGCGGATGCCGAACGGAAGATCCTCTATGAAGACCCCAACCTGCATTTCTGCATTCTCGCCCACATCTACAAAGGCGCGAAGTCGAGCTCGCCGCACGATCATGGGCCGAGCTGGGCGATCTACGGCCAGGCCGCAGGCGTCACCGAAATGACCGACTGGCGGCTCGTCGAAAAGCCGTCGAACGGCCAGCCCGGCAAAGTCGCCAAGGTGCGGACCTATAAGATGACGCCGGGCATGGCGCATCTGTACGGCGAGGGCGTTTTGCACTCGCCGCGCCGCGAGAGCGACACCCGCTTGATCCGCATCGAAGGCATCGACCTGACCAAGGTGAAACGCGATAAGTTCGAAATCGCCGCCTAGTGGAGCGGATCTAGTAGCAAGACGGTGGCACGCGTTATCGAAACAGCAAACACGCATCGCCGTAGGAATAGAAGCGATAGCCGCTGGCGATGGCGTGCGCATAGGCGCGCCGCATCACGTCAAGCCCGCTGAAGGCAGAGACCAGCATAAACAGCGTCGAGCGCGGCAGGTGGAAGTTGGTCAGCAACGCATCGACCGCGCGGAAGCGGTAGCCGGGCGTGATGAATAACGCGGTCTCGCCGGAGAAGGACTCAAGCGTGCCGTCCTCGACGGCCGCGCTTTCCAGCAAACGCAGCGAGGTCGAACCGACGGCAACGATGCGGCCGCCGGCGCGCCGCGTGGCGTTCAACGCCGCGGCGGTTTCAGCGGACACGCTGCCCCATTCGGGATGCATTTTATGGCCTGCGGTGTCGGCGGCTTTGACCGGCAGGAAGGTGCCGGGCCCGACACGCAGCGTCACCCGACAAAGATCGATGCCGTGTTCGCGCAGCGAAGCGGTCAGGGCGTCGGTGAAATGCAGCCCCGCGGTCGGCGCCGCGACGGAACCTTCCTCCTGCGCAAATATGGTCTGGTAGTCGGTGCGGTCCCGCTCGTCGACGTCGCGGCGGCTTGAGATATAAGGTGGCAACGGCATATCGCCGCGCTCGGCCAGCGCCTGGTCGAGCACCGCCCCAGTGAACGCGAAGGCGAGCGTCACCTCGCCGCCCTCCTCGCCCTGCCCTTTTTGCTCGACCGTGGCGTCGAGCTGTTCGAGAAAGCAAACCCGACCCTCACTGCCGAAGCGGACGATATCGCCGACCGCAAGGCGCTTCGCCGGCTTGACCAGGGCGCGGAAACGCGAATCGTCGAGTCGCTTGATCAAGATCGCGGCAATCGCGGGCTCATGCTCGCCGCGGCCCAAGCGGCGGCCATGCAGATTGGCGGGAAAGACTTTGGTGTCGTTGACGACAAGAGCGTCGCCGCGCTGTAACAGCGCCGGCAGATCGCGCATGATGCGGTCTTCGAGCTCAACCGCCGCGCCAGTAACGGACGGCTGCCGCACCACCAAAAGCCTGGCCGAATCGCGCGGCGCCGCCGGCCGCAGCGCGATGCGGTCCTCCGGCAGGTCGAAATCGAAGACGTCGGTGCGCATTGGTTCATTATGCTATTGGGCGTTGGAGACGCCTATCGCAACCCTTGGCACGGCGGAGTAGTGTTTCAGTTTGAAAAAAGGCCGTCTAGATGAATTGGATTGTCGCACTGATTGGCGGGCTTGGCATTGGCTCGTTGATTACTTCAATCGTAGGCCATCTAATGACCCGCCGCGCGGCGACCAATGACCGCTGGTACCAAGAGAAACGAGAAGCCTATTTAGGGTTACTCAACGCGTTACATGATGCAGCGGTGAAACCATCTGAGGAACATTCGAAAGCATACGCGCTGTGGCAAACTCGGTGTGCCCTGTTCGGATCACCTGCCGTCGCCAATTGCGCACAGATGATGGTTGATACCAACGATGGTCCGTACGAAGAACGAAACAAAGCCTTCAAAGGGTTGGTTGAGGCCATGCGAACGGACCTAAGAAATTCAAACTAAAACACCCCCGGCGGCAGGCAACGTGACTCCAAACGCGACGAGCTGCGCCGTGATCCAGGTGAAGCCCGGCATCGGCGACGTCATCTGGCACCTGCCCTTTATCCGCGCCATCGCCGGCGTCGCGCCGGGGGGCCGTGTGACGTTCCTGGCGCCGCCCTCGAGCCACGCCAAGGAGCTCCTTGCCGCAGAGCCGGCGGTCGCCGAGACGGTGTATTTCGAGCATACCGGCTCCGAGCTGCAGCGCGGCATCAATCTCGTCCGGCTGGCCGCGCTGCTACGGCGCTGCAAATTCCGCTCGATCTGGATTCTCGACCGCACCACGCGGCCGGCACTCGCCGCACGGCTTGCCGGCATCCCGGAGCGCATCGGGCTTGGGCTCGGAGCGCAAAGTTTCTTTCTCACCAATCCCGGCATCGACCACAGTCATTTCCACGATCATCCGATCAATTGGCTACGCGCGCTGATGGCGGCGATGAAGGTGCCGCTGGCATCGACCGAGCCCGATTTGCATCTTCCCGGAATAACGCTCGCCGCCGTCTCCGACAAATTCAAGTCTTTCGCCCGGCCATGGATCGTGCCCGGCATCGGCGCCTCGCATCCCGATAAGGACTGGCCGGATCGACATTGGGCGGAATTCGTTTCGCTGCTGCGCGGCCGTGTCACGGGCACCGTGTTCCTGGTCGGTGGCCCGTCGAATGCCACGCGTGCGGAAAACTTTATCGCCGGCAGCGCCGGTGCCGCCACCATCAATGCGTGCGATCTCGGCCTCACCGAAGCCGCTGCGCTGCTGCGCCTTGCCGACCTTTTCATCGGTCCATCATCGGGTCCGATAAATCTCGCAGCTGCCGGCGGCACGGATGCTTTCGGATTGTTCGGCTCGACGCCGGTTCTGACCTATTCGCGCTTTATCCACGCCATCGAGCCGCCGGGCGGCCAGTCGCCTGACGGGATGCAGCGGATATTGCCGATGCATGTGCTCGAGACGGTCGAGCCTCACCTGTCCCGGCAGAAAGCCCGGGCATGAAAGCGGCCGCCACGCCGGCCTAGGACGTGTACCCATAATTCCAGTTTGACGTCCGCTTCGGCCCGATACCGACCGAAGTGCTGCCTTGCCGCGAAGTGACGCGAAGGGCCAATAGCTGACACGGGCACTGTAAGAGAGCCAGAGAAAGATTCAGCGGGACCGGTCCGCCAAAAGGCTTACGTATCACGGTAATTAGGTAGTTCCTCCCGACTGTGGGTTTTATGCCACAGCCACGGAAACTTTCAGCGATTTCACTCCAAGCATAACGCGAGGCGCTGGCAAACATTACGGTGACGTGTCGAAATCGAACTTGGCCAACGCCAGCGGAGCAGAGTGATGAAGAAAATTCTCGTTGCTGGCATCGTCTTAGCGGCATTCTGTGGTGTGCCGGCGCTCGCCGCCGACATGCCGGTCAAGGCACCACCGCCATCCGTCGCGGCGCCAACCTATAGCTGGACCGGCTTTTACGGAGGCGGCAACGCAGGCGGCGCATGGGGAAATTTCGACCCGTCAACCGTAGCAGTGCTCAACCCGGTAACAGGTCTTACTGCCGGGAACGCCGCACTAGTTACCGCCCTAGGAACAACGCTGAGCATCAAACCTGATGCGTTCGTTGGAGGCTTCCAGGCGGGCTACAATTGGCAGACGGCTAATTTTGTCTACGGCTTCGAAGCCGATATTAAATCTTTCCACCTGAGTGGCAACTCGACTTCCGCGGCTGCGTCGGGTCCGGTCACCTTTACACTCGGGGCGTCAGCCAGTGCGACTTGGCTGGCTACCGCACGTGGGCGTGTTGGCGTCGCAGCCAACAACTGGTTGTTTTATGCAACGGGTGGTGCTGCATTCACCCATCTCAGCGGGTTGTTCACTTATGCCGACACGGTGCCTCATACCGAGGCCGCGTCGTTCTCCAATACCAAGACCGGCTATACAGTGGGTGGAGGTGTCGAGGTCGGAATTTGGGGCTCATGGACCGTCAAGGCCGAGTACTTATACGTCGATTTCGGCTCGGTATCGGGGTCCGGCAATCTGAGTGCGCCATTAGGTGGGCAAGTCCTCCTCCATAGCATTGACCTGAAAGCCAACATCGCGCGCCTCGGCCTGAACTATAGATTTTTTTAGCGCACGCGGATACCGCTCCGGATACGGGGCGGCTTCTATAGAGGGCGCAAATGGAATGGTCCGGCCGTGCTCCTGCCCCCCAAGCGATCGAAGCTGACCACGGGCGCCCAACCGCAATGGCGAATGAGCCTTTTGCAGTGCGTCAATTGACGATGGCGAAGTGACGTGATGGGTCATTTGCGACCGACACAGCCGGTCTTGTCTGCCGGCTGATGTCTGCTTCGCCCCAA
>CAVTPQ010000003.1:0-645000 GCA_963736605.1 uncultured Alphaproteobacteria bacterium
TGGGGGTCAGGAGTTCGAATCTCTGTGCGCCGGGAGACTGGCAAGGAGTAGTCGGTGGAAGTCCGACGCGATGAAGGATTAGCGAACCGCATCGGCCCCGAGCCGTGCATCGCTGGCCGCGAGGTCAGCGGTGAAGCGTCGGCAGGGGAGGGCACAGGCCAGCCATTGAGCCGCGATAGGAATATCCTGGGTGCCGACGCTGTAGAGATAGCGGAAGGCAATATGGTCGAGCACGCCAACGCGAGTGCTCGGGCAACCCGGCGTGGTCAGAGACCCTGGCATGTGCCGACGCTTCTTGCACGGGAACCGGGAGATCTCGCGTCCGGCCGGCGGCTCAGCCGTACCGGTCCGCATCGGGAAGGCGAGGAGCCGTAGCCGATGACGCACGGGCGCGCGAAGTCAGACTCCGCCATAGTAGCTGGGAAGCCGACGAACAAAGTGGAGCAATCCACTGCGGAGCCGGTGGAGCCAAGGGCGGAGGCCGAGGGGAATGCGAGCCAGCAAAGCACGTGCCGGGCGCAGCACCGGGAAAGCGTGTTACAGGCGCTGGAACGCATACGGCAAGCCGCAAGGCAAAGGAAGAAGGAGAAGTTCACTGCACTCTTCCACCATCTGACCATCGACTTGCTTGAGGACGCGTTTGATGAACTCAAGAAGGACGCCGCTGCTGGCGTGGATGGTCTGACATGGAAGGAGTACGATGCAAACCTCGAACGTAACGTCGAGGAACTGCATACGCGACTCCATCGGGGAGCGTATCGGGCGCTACCGAGCCGGCGAGTGTACATACCGAAGCCGGATGGCCGACAGCGTCCGCTCGCGGTCGCCGCTCTCGAAGACAAGATCGTTCAGAGGGCGACGGTTGCGGTGCTGAACGCGATCTACGAGGAAGACTTCCTCGGGTTCTCGCATGGATTCCGACCGGGACGCGGCACGCACGATGCGCTTGACGCGCTCTGTGTTGGGATCAGCAGCAGAAAAGTGAACTTCATACTGGACGCCGATATCCGGTCGTTCTTCGATACGGTGAGCCATGATTGGCTCGTCCGCTTCGTTGAGCACCGGATCGGCGACCCGCGTATCATCCGCCTGATCCGAAAATGGCTCAAGGCGGGCGTCCTTGAAGACGGGGTCGTGACGGACAGTGATAAGGGGACGGGGCAAGGATCGGTGATCTCACCATTGCTTGCCAACATCTACCTGCACTACGTCATCGATCTGTGGGCCGAGCGCTGGCGACGGCGTGAGGCCATGGGCGACATGATCATCGTGCGCTATGCCGACGATATCATCGTAGGCTTCGAACACGAGACTGACGCCCGACGCTTCTTGGATGAGATGCGCGAGCGGTTGGAGAAGTTTGCGCTGTCACTCCATCCGGACAAGACCCGACTGATCGAGTTCGGCCGCTATGCGGCGGACCGGCGCGCTCGGCGTGGGCTTGGCAAACCGGAGAGCTTTAGCTTCCTGGGCTTCACCTTCATCTGCGGCAAATCCCGCCAGGGTATCTTCCAACTCAAGCGGAAGACCCGGCGCGATCGCATGCGGGTGAAGTTGCGAGCAATCAAACAGGAGATGCGGCGGCGCATGCACCAGCCGATCCCCTTACAGGGGAAATGGCTGCAGCAGATCGTCAGCGGCTACTTCAACTATCACGCCGTGCCGACGAACAGTCGCGCGCTCCATGCGTTCCGCCACTTTGTCGCTGAACTCTGGCAACGCTCGCTGCGGCGACGCAGCCAGAAGCACAGCATGACCTGGGAGCGGTTCACGCAACTGGCAAACGACTGGCTTCCCAAACCGAGAATCCTACATCCCTGGCCGGAAAGGCGGTTCGCCGTCATGCACCCAAGGTGGGAGCCGTATGCCTGAATTGGGCCCGTACGGTTCTGTGCGGGGGGCGCTCAGTGAATGAGCGTCCCTACCGCGATTCGGGCGCGCCCAATTTACGAGACATCCCGTGTGAATCGCACGGCATTCACACGGCCTGTGCCCTCGAAAGCGAGAACGTGCGAGCCCCGCAAGGAAGCCCTCGCGCAGGAGGCTGCGGCGCCCCTGGCCAGCATTGTTCGCTGCCGGCGCGGTACCACGGCCAGATCATTCCATTAGCGGTTCCACGATTTAGTTATGAGTGGACACGCACTCGGAAATGCATTTTCTACGAGTTCCGAAGCCGGTTTGGAAATCATCACTTGCAAGTCGGTTTACTTCTCGACGCTCGCAACTGCGGGCGGTCGACCTGCCGGCTTGTCGAATACCATCACCTTGGAGACGAAGGCCTTGACGTCTCGAATGTGTGTCAGACCGCAACTTATGGCGAGCGCGCTAAAGTCCTCGTTGGTGTAGCTCACATAATAGGGCTCGTAATAATTCTGCGGAAAAAGTTCCAAGAGCCCGTCATAGTCCGGCTGATCACCGCGCTGAAGCGAATCCACGAGGACCAGACGCCCGCCAGGCTTCAGCACCCGGGCACATTCGCGAAAGACGATGCGGCGCACCTTCGGCGGCAACTCGTGGAACAAGAAAATACTTGTCACCGCGTCGTGGCTGTCGTCGGGAGCGGGAAGCGATTCCGCGTTACCAACAACGAGATTGATCCGCGACCAGCGTTTCAGGTGACGCTTAGCATATCTGACATACGGCTCAGACAAATCAAGCCCGACGGCCGGAAGCTGCGGCCAGGCCTGTTTGAGAAAATCCAGAAATCGCCCTGTCCCGCAGCCGATGTCGAGAAGTCTCAACTTGCGCTGATCCCGTCCGGCAAAAGCTTCATGGAGTTGCGGCAAGGCCTGCCGGCGCGTCGCATTGGCTGTCCCGTTGAAGAGCACCTCGACCTGCGTGTCATATCGCTTCGCGGAATCATCCGTCATCCAGCCGCCCGACTGGAAATGGAAATTCTGTAGATAGTAGCGGGGCCGCTTCCCGCGCGTCCCCTCGCTCACAACTTCGCTGTGCGCGCCGCTCTCGCGGCGCCGATGGATTTCGGGGAGATCCTCGAAGAAAAGCCGCGAGCGGTGAAGCAGTGTCAACAGCGATCCATCATGATCGGCGGGAAGCGGGTAAATGCCGGCCTCGACATTGGCGAGATCCTGCTGGAGAAGGATGGCCATATCCGCGTAGAGGCGTCTGCGGTCCGGCACGGGTGCATTGGAGTGGGCGCGCGGTCGCACTTTCTTACTTTCTTGTTGCCACGCCACCTCCGATAGCCGGCGTACGGCGAGGCTGTGCCCGATATACCAAGCGACACGCGGCAGCTGGCTGGCGCCATAAGCGACGCGTGTGGCAAGGCGGGAGAGCGGATCGCTCATGCGTCTCTTCCACGGTCAAGCCGTGTGACAAACTCAGCATATAGTGGGCAAGTCGAACTGAACACGTTACGCCTTGCGGGACGGCAGAAAGAGAAACCTTGTGTCTTCTGGTGCGACGAGATTGTGGCCATCCATTGCGTTTCGGAAGAGCTGTTGAATGCGCTTGACGTTTCGCCGGATGAATTTAGGCGTGCCGAACCGCAGCCGTTCTATAAGCAAACAATGGTGGAATCGGGCGAGGCCGTGCGACCAGGCTAGACCAAGTGAGGCGGATCAGGCGTTGCTTTTGGCACTGCTACGACCTGCTTCAGACAGGGCACTGAGATCGGAATGCCACCTTCAGGTCTCTACTCTGTCGTGGTCGGCGGCGGGTGGGGTCGGTTGCTCGATTGAAACTGGGTCGGATGCCGGAAATGTGTTCTTGAGCGCGTCGTCGAGCGCCTCTTCCTGGTGCCTACGCGTGCGCTTGGCGCGATCGTATTCGCCCTGAAGAGATTTGCGTTTCGGATTGGCATTCATTTCGATTTCTCCGACCGCGCCGTAAAGGACTTTTGGTCTTAGGGCGAACAATCCCGACCGTGCATACGTTCCTGAAATTCAAAATATAGGAACTGCGGCAAAGCAAAGCTACAGAGATGAGAGACCATTAACTCAAGGCCGTGATCCGGTGACCAGGCACGCGCCCCGCTGAAAGGTGAAATATGCCCATACCCAGTCGAGCGCGACCATCGCTCGGTTGCGGAAACCAAAACGCCGTGACGGGCACGCCATCGATGGTGCAAGATCGCCATAACTCAGATCGCTTGCACCTTGACTTCGCCGGCCAAACGTTCGGCGTCCTCTCGCCGGCACAGCTCCGTTCCCGGCATAAGCAATGCTGCTGATCCAGCAGCCATTCCATATCGAAACGCATCTTCGATGGAATGACCGGAAGCAATGCTGCAGATCATGGCACCCAAGAAGCTGTCCCCTGCGCCCGCAACGCTAACCGGCTTTATGGGGACGGCTTGTGCCCGCAAGACTTGATCACGGGTCACCAAAAGCGCCCCTTGATCGCCCAGCGTTAGCGCAACCATCTCGACTCGTCCGCTCCCTATGAGGCTGCGACAGGCTGTGACTTGATCGCGTTCACTTTCCAGCGGAGCTACCATCAATTCTCTGAACTCTCGCAGGCTCGGCTTCACAATGTATACGCCTGCTTCCAACGCCGCTTTCAAGGGCGGCCCTGAGGTGTCGACAATCATCTTTGCGCCAGCTTGCTTTGTCGTCCGAGCTATCCGCCCGTAGAAGTCCCACGGAACGCCAGGCGGAAGGCTTCCACTGGCAACAACGAAGCGCGTTCCCTGTTCGCGAGACCCATGAGACGCAAACGTATCGAGGTAGGCGCGCCATTCTCTCTCGCTCAGTCGGGGGCCCGGCAGAATGAACCGATATTGTCGTCCGGACACTTCCTCAAGAACCGTAAAATCCTCCCGTGTCTCTTCCGAGATCGACAGGGAGACCTGGAATTCCCTCCTGGTCGAGAAGATGCCGCAGTAACTGACCAAGCGTTCCGCCCATTGCATACATCGCCGTCACGTCGGCGCCGAACCGCTTCACGACGCGAGCTACATTGATGCCGCCCCCGCCCGGATCGCGTCGCGCAGAGGTACAGCGTAGTTTGTGGATCGGAACCAGTTGCTCGATGGAGGTCGAAACATCGATCGACGGGTTGACGGTGACGGTGACGATGTCCGCCATTTATTGCTCACCTCAACCAAGGGCGCTCGAAGCGCACTCTGATCACCTTGCAGATGCGAATCTGAACACGATCCGGCTTGGGACAGAGTATTTTCGCCGTCTGCGGTCGAAGCAAGCGAGATGACGGCCGCTCCTCCTTCCACCGGAGAAGCATTTATCCCCAGGCAACCCCTCCGAGGAGCATTCCGATGCGACCGTCTCCCCACATTGGAAGAAGAAGCCGAGAATAGGTATTTGTCGAGCTAGTAGAGCTGTTGCGCTTGGCCGAACCATGTCGGTAATACGTCGGAGCGCGGCTCTCGACCGCGGCGCTCGATTGAGAGTTCAGGTACTGCAACGGAGGACGGGCATCGATTTCATCCAAGAATTTGCCGACGACATCACGGCCATGCTGCTCTTTGAGTTCCTCGCCGAGCATTTCGAGCCGGAAACGCACGGGTTTGTCGAAAACTGCAATCAACATCAGCCTGCCCGAAAGGTCTGGCAAGCTGGATAGGTTGACGTCATCCCAAAATGGCATGTCAGCGTCTCCGCGTTTCATGTCGGCGTCTCCGCGTTTAAGGCCTTGCCAATATGCCCGGACACGAACGAGGTCCGGTTCCAACTTCCGGGGTAGAGAAAAGGGCGCTGTTGACGTGTTCATGACCTAGCCCACCGTGGCAGGACCTGCGAGGCCCAAGGTTTAAGCGCGAACTTCAAGGCAACGACAGGTCGGGAGTGACCTACGTTCGCGAGCATCGTGAAGGTTGTCGCAGGCTTTTCGGCCGGGGGGGCCGGCCGAGATCGCGAGAAGTAGGCAATGTGGGTGTGCGGGACGTAAGGACCAAGCGGCATGACAATGGTCCTCTCACGTCGCGATGCCGAGCACGCTGTTGCGGTCCCGCGCGACAGGCACTAGGCCGGATCGTCTCGTCATGCTGCAACTTGCTCATGAGCGATGCGCAATCTTGGGCGCATCAGTACCCTTCATGGCGGCTTCAGCAGCGGCAACCCTGCGCTTCACCGCGATGAAGCTGTCGGGGCTCACGGACATGGAATCGATGCCGCATGCGACTAGGAACTCGGCGAACTCGGGATGGTCGCTCGGCGCCTGGCCGCACAACCCGACCTTGGTGCCGGACCTGTGGGCTTCCCGGATGACACTATCGATCATCCACTTCACGGCCTCATCCTGCTCGTCGAACAGCCCCGCCAATTCCTCCGAATCACGATCGACCCCGAGCGTGAGCTGCGTGAGGTCATTGCTGCCGATCGAGAACCCGTCGAAGCGTTCCGCAAACGCTTTCGCCAGGATGACGTTCGACGGGATCTCACACATGACGTAGACCTCAAGGCCATTCTCGCCGCGCCGCAGGCCGCTTTCGGCCATGACCACGAGCACGCGGTCTGCTTCCTTGGTCGAACGGCAGAACGGGATCATGACGATCACGTTCCTGAATCCCATCTCCTCGCGCAGGCGACGGATCGCGCGACACTCGAGCGCGAAGCCGTCACGGTAGCGTGGCGAGTAGTAGCGCGAGGCGCCGCGGAACCCAAGCATTGGATTCTCCTCCTTGGGCTCGAACGCGGCGCCGCCGACGAGATTCGCGTACTCGTTGGTCTTGAAGTCACTCATGCGCACGATGACCGACTTTGGGTAGTGGGCCGCTGCAATGCGGGCGAGGCCGCGGGCCAGGCGGTCGACGAAATACTCGGTCTTGTCCTCGTAGCCTTGGGTCAGTTCCGCGATCGCGCGCTTGGCATCCTCATCCTTGAGCGTGTCGTAGCGGACTAAGGCCATCGGATGCACCTTGATTTGGTTGCTGACCACAAATTCCATGCGAGCAAGGCCAACACCGTCGGCGGGAATCCGCCACCAGCGGAAGGCGGCTGCCGGGTTCGCGAAGTTGAGCATGACCTTAGTTCGGGTCTCCGGAATGAGCTTAAGATCGAGCTCTTCCACTTCAAAGTCGGCGGTTCCCTCGTAAATGAAACCTTCATCGCCCTCGGCACAGGACACAGTGACTTCCTGTTCGTCATGAAGAACGCGCGTCGCATTGCCGGTCCCGACGATGGCGGGCAGGCCGAGCTCGCGGCTGACGATGGCCGCATGCGAGGTGCGTCCGCCATGATCCGTGATTATCGCCGCAGCCCGCTTCATAATCGGGACCCAGTCGGGGTCGGTCGTTTGGGTCACGAGAATCGTGCCATCGACGAAGCGGCCGATATCGCGCGGATTATCGATCAGGCAAGCACGCCCGGATACGACGGCATCCCCAATGCTGAGACCAGACGCGAGTTTTCGGCCCTTCGAATTGATCCGATAAGATCGGAAAGCGCCCGCCTCCTTGCGCGATTGCACCGTCTCGGGTCGCGCCTGCAGGATGAACAGTTCGCCGCTCTCGCCATCCTTCGCCCACTCCATATCCATCGGGTAGCCGTAATGGTCCTCGATCACGCAGGCCCAGCGGCCAAGCGCCAGGATGTCCTGGTCGCTCAGCACGAACGTGGCGCGCTCCGCCTTGGAGGTCGGGACGTTACGTGTTGGGTGATCGCCGTCCTGCGCGTAGATCATCTTTTTGGCCTTTTCGCCGAGCTTTTTTTCGATGATGGGCACCAGCAAAGGCTGCGACAGGAACGGCTTGAACACCTCATATTCGTCAGGATCGACCGCACCCTGCACGACGTTTTCTCCGAGCCCCCAGGCCGCATTGACGAGCACGACCTTATCGAAGCCGGTCTCGGTATCGATGGAGAACATGACCCCAGCCCCGCCGAGATCGGAGCGCACCATCGTTTGCACGCCGACCGAAAGCGCGACCTTAAGATGATCGAATCTCTTGGCTCGCCGGTAGCTGATGGCGCGGTCGGTAAACAGCGAGGCGTAGCAACGCCGGCAGGCGTCGAGGAGGGCCTTCTCGCCGCGAATATTGAGATAGCTCTCCTGCTGTCCGGCGAAGCTTGCGTCAGGGAGATCCTCGGCCGTCGCGCTCGAACGGACGGCAACGTCGGCGTTCGCCTTCCCTGTGCGTCGGCAAAGTTCTTGGTACGCGGTTCGAATAGCCTCGGCGATGTCCTGTGGCCATGTCCCACGCAGGAATTCGTGGCGGATCGTGGCCCCAACCTCGGCAAGCGACGCATGGCCAGCCTCCAGTGCGGCGAGCGAATCGGCGATCGTTTCTCTCAGCTCGTTCGCGTCGACAAACTGCCAATAGGATTGCGCCGTAGTGGCGAACCCTGGTGGTACTCGCACGCCCCGCTCTCCGAGATGGCGCACCATCTCGCCGAGCGAGGCGTTTTTCCCGCCGACCAGCGATACGTCTCCCCGCCCCAATTTCTCGAACCACACCACCAGAGGGGCTTTCGGAATCATTGGGCACTCCTTGGACGACGTTGATGCTCACGAGAAAGGCGTATCACAATAGCACGTTGGCCATTAGACGTGGCGGCGAATGCGGCACAGTGGAATTGCGGCCCACTCTGAGCAGGAGCTGCGGGTGACGGGCTGTGCGCAGTTCAGTCACCAAGCGAGTGCAAAGCTCTGAAACTTCGATTGGTTGATTGAAAATACGACGTGGAGTAATCCGCCTTCGTCGCAACCAGGAGCAGGTACTGCAGAGCCAGGCCTGCAGTAAGCCACGCTTCGTTGTTGTCCATCGGCGTCGAGAGGCAACCAGCAACGGCGAACCGGGCGCCAGTTGCTCGTGTGCGGCGGCAACTTACCGAGATCGAAGGTACGAATAGCCATAGCGGCGATCGGGGCGCGACATCGGTGAGGGCGTCAAAGCCTTGGGAAGAGGCCGGCATGCCGTCATTGCTGCCGGACGGGCGAATCTAGCTCGCAAGTTCGCGTCGAAAGCGCGGATCATCGAAATCGGCCTCCGCAGCATCCCGCCCGGCTTGCACCAGATCGTAAACGTTTTTGCGAAAAGCGGGATCGTTTAAAACACGCTGGAGTTTCTCCCGCGAGACCGTTTGTAGGACGACCCAAGGGTTATGCGTGAGCTGCCACCACACTTGGTCGGTGGCATGATTCCACGACGAACGCATATCCAATGCAAGCTCGGCTAGGGAATCGAATCTCTCGACGTCCATGGATAAAAGACGCTCCTTCGGGTGACTGACCCGTGGTTGTTCGCTCATAGCGTCTTCTTCAAATTTGTCGTGGACGCAATTTCCAGCTGCTGCATGGGCGCCGCCAGCGCGGCACCGACGATGGCCTGTGCTTCCGCCATGATGCGGCGCAGATGATCCGCTCCACGAAAACTCTCAGCATATATCTTGTAGATGTCTTCGGTGCCGGACGGACGCGCCGCAAACCATCCACTCTCAGTGATCACCTTCAAACCACCGATGGGTGCGCCGTTGCCGGGAGCCTCGGTGAGGATGTTCTGGATTTTTTCGCCAGCCAGTTCTGCAGACAGTATCTGCCGTGGTGAGAGGTGCGCCAGCTTTTGTTTTTGCTCCGGGGTCGCTGGCGCCTCAACACGATCGTAAACAGGTTCGCCGAACTCGCGCGCGAGCTCACGGTAGATTTCACCGGGATCGCGGCCCATGCGCGCGGTAATCTCCGCCGATAGCAAAGCCGGGATAATGCCGTCTTTATCTGTGGTCCAGACGCTGCCATCCAGACGGATAAAAGATGCCCCCGCACTCTCTTCCCCACCAAAGCCAAGCGAGCCGTCGAGCAAGCCATCCACAAACCACTTGAAGCCGACCGGCACCTCGTAGAGCTTCCGGCTGAGCTTCGCCGTGACGCGATCGATCATCTGGCTGCTTACTACCGTCTTGCCAACCGCCGCATACTTGCTCCAGTTCGGTCGATGCTGGAAGAGATAGAGAATCCCGACCGAAAGGTAATGGTTGGGCGGCAGCAACCCCGCGTCCTTGGTGACGATCCCATGCCGATCGTGGTCGGTATCGCAAGCGAATGCGATGTCGAAGCGATCCTTGAGGTCGATCAAGCTCTGCATTGCGTAGGACGATGAGGGATCCATGCGAATCTGACCGTCCCAATCGACCGTCATGAACCGAAAGGTCGGATCGACGACTTCGTTCACAACCGTGAGATTCAAATCAAAGCGCTCGGCAATCGGGCCCCAATAGTGAACTCCGGCGCCACCAAGCGGATCCACGCCCATACTGATGTTCGCGCCGCGAATCGCATCCATATCGAGCACGCTGCCGAGATCGCTTACGTAAGCATTGAGAAAGTCATGCCGGTGCGTGGTAGCGGCACGCTGGGCCTGTTCGAAAGAAATTCTTTTCATGCCCTGGAGACCGCTTTCCAGAAACGCATTGGCCCTCGCTTCGATCCATCCCGTGACATCGTTATCCGCCGGCCCGCCGTTGGGCGGGTTGTACTTGAAGCCGCCGTTGTCTGGCGGATTGTGCGAAGGCGTGATGACAATGCCGTCCGCTAGCCCTGTGTCGCGGCCGCGATTGTAAGCGAGTATTGCGTGAGAAATCACAGGAGTGGGCGTGTATTCGTCCTTATCCGCGAGCAGGACTTCCACACCGTTGGCCGCCAGCACTTCGAGCGCGCTGGCACAAGCCGGCACAGACAGTGCGTGCGTGTCAATGCCGAGAAAGAGCGGACCGTCTATGCCCTGTCGCTGGCGGTAATCGCAAATAGCCTGACTGATCGCCAAAACATGCCATTCGTTGAAAGTGCATTCAAAGGCGGAGCCACGATGCCCCGAGGTGCCGAACGCAACCCGTTGCTCCTTTACCGAAGAATTAGGAACCCCGGTGTAATAGGCCGTAACAAGTCTCGGCACGTCGACCAGCATTGCCAGCGTGGCCGGCTTGCCTGCCAGGGGACTTACTTTTACTGGCGCATCTTTTGCGTCACTCATCGTGCACCCACCGTACGGCCGATGACCCGCGCCGGACCGGCACCGCGCGTCGGCTCGACCCCCACGGAACTCACGCGCATAGCCAACTCCGCCTGCTTACGTCGTTACACTGCGGTGTGGTGACAGGCTGCCGATTATGATGGATCGTCCATCACTGAGTGCAAGTAGGGCCAGGTGCGGGTCGAAATAGACGCACCACATCGTGAAAAATCAACGACTTGCCGATTTAATTAGAGCAGAATCCGATCAGCTCGGGGCGTATCCTGAGTTCCTGAAGTAGTTTGGGAATTCGCGCGGCTCGAAGGTTTCGAGCGCGCGCCCGATCCGATCATAGAGATCGGGAATGGTCCGTTCCTTGGCTATGCCTTGAACTTGGCAAAGCTCTGCTCGATCGGATTGAGATCGGGGCTGTAGGGTGGCAGATAGCGTAGTGTGGCGCCCGCCGCTCAGATTGCATAGGCACGATGTTCGACCCTTGCTAGAAGTCATTATCATCGTGTGTAAGCCAATGAGCACTATTTGCGGTCACTAGGAGGACACCATGTCGATTATCCGCCTCATTCACATCAAGATCGATCCGTCGGAGACCGAGACCGCGGAGCGCATCTGGAAGACTGAATGTGCTAGCCTGATGATTTCGCAGAAGGGTTGCATTTCGGAAAAGTTGTTGCGCGCGCGCGATCGCGGCGAGTTCATCTCCTATTCCGAATGGGAGACGGAAGCCGACATCGAGCGCTACAAGAACAGCGCCGCGCACAAGCAGATTGTCAGCCACACGCGCGCCGTGAAGGGCGCCAGCACTTTGGTCAAGCTGTACGACCTGGTGAATTGAACACCAAACAAATTCACAAAACGATGTTGGGTTTTGGCGCTGTAGACCGATCTTTGCCAAGGCCCATGGCAGTCGCGGAAGATGTCTCACGCACGTCGGGGCTGCGCCAGAATATGGCATCGCGGCCACGGTGACTTGTGCCTTCGGCTTCGGAGTGCCGGCCCTGATAGTGCAATGGGCTGAACGCAGGCATCGCGCTGCGACGCGAAGAGCATAACCTAGGATGACATTCTCAGAAATCCGATAAATTGTTGTTCTTTTGACCGCTCCCTAGCCCGGTGCATTGATCTATCTCAACAGCATCAAATGCAAACATCAATTGCATGCCGCGATTGAAGAGGTGGAATCTCAGGGAAGTCCTACCAAATTGAAGGCTCTCTTTCTCGAAGCGATTGAGCCTCCACATAGCGTAATCCCTCCAGCCTGATCGGCGCCCTTAAGGTAGTGCTGGAAGCCCGGCGCCAGCCCGTCGCGGCGGAGTAGAAGTCGCCGCGGTTCCTCGGAATCGGCTCGCGTTCCAGCCAGCGCCTCCCGCAACTGGGCCTGATCCGCTCGGATCAGCCCAGCTGTACGCGCAGCCGATGGAAGGTGCCGTCGTCCTTGAGCGGGATAGAGAGCGGCCGCGCGGCGATCATCTCGCCATCGAGCTCGGCCGCCGCGACGCCGCGCTGCACGCTTTGCAGGTTCTCGACCACGATCTCGTACCGCGACGCGCCGTGTCGGAGCACGATCTCGAAACGGGGCCAGGACTTGGGAATGCAGGGGTCAAGACGCAGGACGCCGCCCTCGATGCGAAATCCAAGGATGCTCTCGACACCCGCGCGCTGCATCCAGCCGGCCGAGCCCGTGTACCAGGTCCAACCGCCGCGTCCGACATGGCCTGAAGCGGCATAGACATCGGCCGCAACTACATAGGGCTCGACCTTGTAGCGGTGTATGTCGATGCGCGTGCGGGCGTGGTTGATCGGATTAAGCATCCAGAAGAGAGCCGCTGCCTTGTCGCCCTCCCCGAGGCCCGCGAAGGCCATCACTGACCAGAGGGCGGCATGGGTGTACTGCCCCCCATTTTCGCGCACGCCCGGCGGATAGCCCTTGATATAACCGGGGTCGAGCGGCGTCCGGTCGAAGGGCGGCGTGAATAGCAACGCCAACCCGTCGTGGTGCAGGATCAGCTCGCGGTCGACGGCCGCCATGGCCTGGGCCGCGCGGTCGGGCCGCGTCGTGCCGGAGATCACGGCCCACGATTGGGAGATCGAGTCGATGCGGCACTCTTCGTTCGTCGCCGAGCCGAGCGGAGTGCCGTCGTCGAACCAGCCGCGCCGATACCAGTCGCCGTCCCAAGCCTGGCTTTCGAAGGCGGTCGTCAGCGCCCGCATGTGCTTCCGCCAGTTCGTCGCCCGCATCGCATCGCCGCGCGCATCGGCGATGCTGGCGAAGGCGTCGAGCGCGGCGTGCAACAGCCATCCAAGCCAGACACTCTCGCCGCGACCGCCTTCGCCGACGCGGTTCATGGCATCGTTCCAATCGCCGCCGCCGATCAGCGGCAAGCCATGGCTTCCGACCGCCAGGCTGGCGTCCAGCGCACGGGCGCAATGCTCGTAAAGGCTCGCGGTCTGGCCCGAGATGGTCGGCTGGAAGAAGCTATCGCTCTCGCCCAGCTCCAGTGCCTGGCCTGTCAAGAAAGGGACGACCTCGTCGAGCACGAAGGCGTCGGCGGTGACGCTCACATAGTGCACGACGGCGTAGGCGAGCCAGATGCGGTCGTCCGATATGCGCGTGCGCACGCCCTGGCCCGTGTGTGGAAACCACCAGTGCTGGACATCGCCCTCGACGAACTGACGGCTCGCGGCCCTGATGAGATGTTCGCGGGTCATCGACGGGCTGACCGTGGCGAGCGCCATGCAATCCTGCAGCTGGTCCCGAAAGCCGTAGGCGCCGCTGGCCTGGTAGAAACCCGATCGCGCCCAGACGCGGCACGCGAGGGTCTGATAGGTCAGCCAGCCGTTGAGCATGATGTCCATCGACCGGTCGGGGGTCTTGACCTGAACCGTCCCGACAATGTCGTCCCAGAAACGTCGGACATCCGACAGCACAGCGTCGAGATCGGTCTTGCGGTAGCGGGCGATCAGCGACCGCGCCTCGATTTCATCCGGAGCATCGCCGAGGAAGAAGACGATCTCGGCGACGCCGTTCGGCGCGATCTCGACCGTGGTCTGAAGAGCGGCGGAGGGATCCAGTCCGGATCCCACGCGCCCCGAGAGCGAGTTCCCGTTGACCAGGGCCGCCGGCCAGGCGAGCGCGCCGTTGCGGCCGATAAATTCCCAGCGATCACCCGTCCAACTCGTCTGGCGCCCGGCCAGGTCCGCGAAAGCGGCGCGTCTCCCGAAGGCCGGGTTCCACGGATTGTTCGCAAGCATCGCCCCGCTTTCCGGATCGATGCGCGTGGTTACTGACGGTGCGGCCGCGCCGCGGGAAGCGCCGAGAACCCATTCCACGTACGCCGTCACCGACAACCGTCTGATGCGGCTCGAAAGATTGCGCAATCTCAGGCGCGAGATCTTCAGGGGATCGGCGAGCGGCACATACTCGATCAGCTCCGCAGCAATGTCGTGCGAGGTGTGCTCGAAACGGCTGTAACCCCATCCATGCCACGCCACGTAGGTGGCCGCTTCATCGCGGATTGGAAGCGCAGTGGGGCTCCAAAGATCCCCGGTCTCTTCGTCCCTGAGATAGAAGGCCTGGCCTGGCCGGTCGGTGACGGGGTCGTTGGACCATGGGGTCAACTGATGCTCGCGGCTGTCCACCGACCATGCGTAGCCGCCGCCCTCAGCGGATACCTGGAAGCCGAAGCTGGGATTGGCCACCACGTTGATCCACGGGGCAGGGGTCGATTGGCCAGGCCCGAGGATGGTCACATATTCTCGGCCCCCTGCGACGAAGCCCCCCAGGCCGTTGAAGTACTCTACGCCCGGTGCCGGACGCGACACCTGAAGCTCGGAAGCGGGCGGAGCGCGCCTTGCCGTGACCCGGGGCGTTGGCCTGGCCTCTGGGGCGCGATCGACGTGATCGACCAGCCGTCCGCGCGCTCCCACTAGGACAACACGCGCGACCGACATGAGAAGGGCTCGCGCCTCGGGCGAGGTCAGGTCGGCGCGCAGCATGAAGGTGTGCCCGGGTAGCCGCTCTTCGCCAATCTGGGGCCGGGACTGGCTGGCCCTCACCAGGGTCTCCAGCGCGGTCTGGAGGTCCTGCATGTAGGACGAGGCGAGCTCGTTGAGGATGACCAGGTCCACCGCAAGCTGTTTCATCCGCCAATATTCCACCGCCTGTAGTACCTCGCGCGCCACTTCGAGTTGGTCGATGTCGGAGATGCGGACCAGGATGATTGGCAGATCGCCGGATATGCCCAGGGTCCACAGACCCGGCTGCCCGCCGCTCCCGCTTTCGATGGTTTCCGATGGTGGGCGCAGCAAGGGCGCGGCGTAGACGAGGTGCCCAGCCAGACGCTGGTATTGCCTGGCCTCGCGGCGATCGATGCCGAGGTGGTGCAATTGCACCTGAGCTTGCGTCCAAGCGAGCGCGGCGGCGCGCTCGAAGGCGCCGACGTCGTGGTGCTTGTCGACCAGATCGAGGATCTCTTTGCGTGAGGAGGCGACCATCGTCCAGAAGTCGATCCGCGCCGTCGCGCCCGGCGCGATCCGCACCCGGCGGCGCAGGGCGAATATTGCATCGAGCACCGCCCCGGTCGCGCCAGAGAGTGGCCGGCCGCCCATCACTGCAGCCGGCGCGCGAATGCTGCCGCCGCGACCAAGGAAGCGCGCGCGATCGGTCTCGAACTCGCGCTTGCCCGCCGCTTCACCGTCGATAACCGCAAGATGCGCGGCCCAGACGTCCGGCTCCGTGGGCGCTCGCCGCCGCCTTGTCGCCAATATAGCGCCGAAGCCGGCGAGTTGCTCGGTCTCAATGAACAGCTTCGAGAACGCCGGGTGCGCCACGTCTGCGGCCTGGGACGCCAGAACCAGTTCGGCGTAAGAAATCACCTCGACTTCGCGCGGTTGGTCGCCGAAGTTCGAGATCGTCACGCGGCGCACTTCCGCATCGTCTTCGACGGAAACCAGCACCTCCAGGGTGGTCGCCAGCGTCTTGTCCCGACGCGAGAACTCGGCGCGATCCTCGTTGAAAGTGACCTCGTAAGCCTCGGGCTCGGTTCCAATCGGCTGGTAAGTCGCCGACCAGACCTCGCCGCTCGCGACCTCCCTCAAGAAGACGTACGAGCCCCAATCGTCGCAAGTGGCGTCCTCTCGCCAGCGGGTTACCACCAGGCCGCGCCAAGTGCTGTAGCCGGACCCGGCCGCCGTAAGCATCACGGAGTAGCGGCCGTTCGACAGCAGCTGCGTGGCTGGCGTGGCGCTGTACGGGCTAGCCTTTCGCCAAGCGACGGGTCCTTCGATCTCGCGGACCCTGGCCGCCGACATCGTCTCCGAGACCAAAGGCGGGGTCGCCGTGACCTCGCGTGGCACGCGCTCCTGCAGAAGCAACTCCGTCGCTTGAACGATCGGCTCGGCGTGGAAGCGTTTTCGCATCACGCCGTCCAGCAGGGCGTCGGCGATCGCCGTGATCGTCATGCCCTGGTGGTGGGCCATGAATGCGCGCACGACGGCGACACGCTCGCCATCCGGGACCCGGACCCGCGTGAAGTCCAGCGCCTCGTAGAAACCATAACGGCCGCGGGCGCCGAGGGCCTCGAGGCGCTTGAAGTTCTGCGCGGCGGCCTGAGGGTCGACCATGCTCGCCAGGGCGGTGGCGTAGGGAGCGACAACGGCATTGTCCGCCAGCCCCCTCTTCAGGCCGAGCCCCGGAATGCCGAAGTTGGAGTACTGGTAGGTGAACTCCAGGTCTTGCGCGTTGTAAGCGGACTCCGATACGCCCCACGGCGCCCGCATCGTCGCTCCATATTCGATCTGGCGGCGGACGATCAGCCGATTAGTCTGCTCGAGCAGGCTCTCGGCCGGCGCCATCATGACGATGGAAGGCATCAGGTACTCGAACATCGAGCCCGACCACGAGATCAATGCTGCGCCATTCGCCACCCCAGTCACCGCACGGCCCAGGCGGAACCAATGCCGCGCCGGTGCGTCCCTCTTGGCGATAGCCATGAAGCTTGCAAGCCTCGCCTCTGAGGCGAGAAGGTCATAACAGCGCGGATCCAGCGTGCCCTCAGTCGCTTGATAGCCGATTGCGAGCAACAGCCGGTCGGGGTCGAGCAGAAAGTCGAACTCCATCGACAGCGCTGTCGACCGCGCGGCCTCCTCCAGCGACTTCAACCGCGCCTCAAGCGACGACGACGCGCGCGGCGTGCCGAGATCGCGCCGGTGGCTCTCTATGCAGGCGTGGACTGCATCCGCCCAGAACTGCAGGTCCGCCCCCGCCTGGTCGCTTTCTTCGAGAACAATCTGGTGGACCGCGTCGGCCAGGATCGCGGCCTGTTCGGACAGCTCCGCCAGCCGCTGTTCGATACTGGCGCCGCTGGCGCTCGCCTGAAGCAGGCCAGATGCTAGCCGTCCGATCTCGTCATCAAGCCGCCGCCACGACACCGCCTGCGACTTGCGCAAGTCGCGCAACCGGCGAGCCTCGTCCCGGACCAGGTCGAGAGCGTCCGCCACGCCTTGGAAACGCTGTTGCTCCGCCAGGGAAGAGGTGCGCCACTCATGGCACGCGTTGGCGAGCGCGATCAGGTGTCCAGCCAGGTTCCCGCTGTCGACCGAGGATACATACTGCGGATCGAGCGGACGCAGGTCGTGTGTATCGTACCAATTGAAGAAGTGGCCGCGGTGCTTCACCATGCGAGACATGGTCGCGAGCGTCGCCTCCAGCCGCTCCACGCCCTCGAGTGTCCCGATCCATCCGAAGTCCCGCGCGGACGTTACCGATAACAAATAAAGGCCGATGTTGGTCGGCGATGTGCGATGGGCTACCACTGGCTCTGGAGCTTCCTGGAAATTGTCCGGCGGCAGCATGTTGTCGGCCGGTGTGACGAATGCCTCGAAGAAGCGCCACGTCCTCCGGGCGACCAGGCGCAAACCATGCGCGTCTGCCTCGGCCAGCGGACGGCGGCCCAAGACCCGAGGCGATAGGCTCGCCCAAAAGGCGACGGCCGGAGAGGCGAACCAGGCGCCTGCGAACACGGCGGCCAAGGGCCACGTTTGCCGTCCCCAGAACCAAGCCACAGTTATCGCCACAGCGCCGATGACCAGCGCCCCCGACATCCGGCGGTAGAAGTGCATCGCCCGTGGACGCGACCCGAACGCCGCGTGGGCCGCCGGGACCCATTCGAGAAGGCTGCGGCGCGTCACCGTGAGCCGGACCAGGGTGCGAACGATGGCGTCACCCATCAGCCAAGCCTGGTGCGCCAGGAAAACGATCATCAGGCCGGACTGGATAAACGCAAGGCGCAGCTCCGCGCCCACGGCGCGGACGTGACTGCGCAGCGTCACGCCGGGGCGGCGCGGTGCGATCTCCGCCATCACGGGAATGAGCGGCGGCAGAATGATCGTCGACAGGATGAAACCGGTCCAGACCGCCGCTTCTTCAAGCGGCATGGCCCATCCTGCGATCAGCGCCAAGACAATCGCCGGCGCCGATAGCGACCGCCGCAGGTTGTCAAGCATCTTCCAGCGGCCGATCGCAGGAACACCCCCTCGCGGCCGACGATCGGCCCTTCTAGGCCCCCGTCCGAAGAGCCACGGAAGCAACTGCCAGTCGCCTCTCGCCCAGCGGTGGTGGCGAAGAGCGGCGACGTCATAACGAGGCGGAAAATTCTCCACGACCTCCACGTCCGACGCGAGGCCGGCGCGGGCGAAGACGCCCTCGAACAGGTCATGGCTGAGGAGCGTTGACTCGGGCACGCGTCCGTCCAGCGCCGCCTCGAAAGCGTCCACGTCATAGATGCCCTTGCCCGCATAGGAGCCTTCACCGAAGAGGTCCTGGTACACGTCCGAGACCGCCGCCGCGTAGGGATCTATGCCAGTCGCGCTGGAAAACACGCGCAGAAAGAGCGACCCTTCGCGCCCCACCGGCAGTGCGGGCGTGACCCGCGGCTGTAGGATACCGTAGCCTTCGACGACTCGCCCCAGAACGGCATCCCAGCGCGGCCGGTTGAGAGGATGCGCCATCTTGCCGATGAGCCGCCCGACCGTCTCGCGCGGGAGCCGCGTGTCCGCATCGAGCGTAATTACGTACCGCACATTCTTGGGCACGGTGGGGGACGCCAGGAATGTGGTGTCCTTGGCGCCCCGCAGGACCCGATTGAGCTCGCAGAGCTTCCCGCGCTTGCGTTCCCATCCCATCCAGCAGCCTTCGCCGTCGTTCCACACGCGCCGCCGATGCAACAGCAGGAAGCGGTCGCCGCCCGGTGCAGGTCCGTAACGTTGGTTCAGCCTCGCGATGCCTTCTTTCGCGGCGGCTAGCAGCTCTTCGTCGCCGTCCACGTGCTCGCTTGGCGCGTCGCGCCAATCGGAAACCAGCGCGAAATGAAGTTCGCCCTGGGCACTCGCCAGATAGTGTATCTCGAGCCGGCCGATCTGCTCCTCGATGTCCCTGAGCGAGGTCAGCAGCGTCGGCACGGCGACTAGGGTGCGCAGGTCCGCGGGGATTCCGCCACGCAGTTCGAGAGCCGGCAGCAAGGTGGCGCGGAAACCTCGGGTGACGATGTAGTTGACAACCGCAACGGCCAAGTCGATCGCCGGGACAAGCCCGAGAATCCCGAACAGCAGCAACCATCTCCACTCCACACCGCTTAACGCGGCGACAGACAGCGGGACGGCCAGCAGGCCGGTTGCGACGAACATGCCGGCGCCGACATAGCCGCCGATGCCCAGCGCGCGATAGGCCCGTCCCGGCCAAGCCTTCAGAGACGGCATGAACCCGATCGCCGCTTCAAACCCGACCCGCCCGCCCGCGATCAAATAGTAGCCGGGATCGGCTAGGCGGGCATTGCCGCCATCGGCATCCGCCCCGAGCGCGCGCCTCGCCGTCTCCACGGCTGCGTCGGCCACCTCCAGTTCGGTAAGTTCACAGCCGCGGGCGAGGTGTTCGACGGCGTTGCGATAGAGATTGCGTGTCCGGAAATCCATGTCCTCGAAGGCGCTTCCGGCCTTGAAGACGTCATCGACCAGGCTGACGCGCTCGAACAGCTCCGTCCAATCGACGTCGGAGATGAGGCGCATGCTAGTGATGATGTTGCGCACCGTGATGCTGGAGGCGACCTGCCTCTGGTACTCGTCGCGGACGACGGCGTCGGCGGTCGTCCCCTGCCGGACCAGTTGCTCGTCGAGCCACTCCAACGCCGGCGCAACGCTAGGATCCTGATCGCGTAACCGATGGATCAGCTGCACGAGAAAACTATCCAAGAACGTCGTCTGTGCATGCGGCGGGAGCACCGCTTCGGGTGGTTCGGCGATGCGGTCGCCAGTCCCAAGCAACCGGTCCGCCATGATGTCCGCAGTGCGGCGCCCGGCCCGGCTGTCGGCGACGCGCTTGGCGATCCGCCTGAGGTTCTCGACGAGCACGATGCGCAGTGTGGTCGCCACCGCCCATAGTTCGCCGATGGTTAGCGGCTGCACCACCTGATAGGAGCGCAGGTAACGGCGCAGGACCTCCGGGTCGAAGAGGCTGTCAGTATGGGCCACGAACGCCCATGCCAAGCCGAACACGCGCGGATATCCCGCGAAGGGTCCGCCGGCGAGCCTGGGCAGTTGCCGATAGTAGCCGGGCGGTAGATCGACCCGGACTTCGCGGATCTGCTTTTCGACCAAATGAAAATTGTCGATCAGCCACTCGGCCGCGGGGGTGATGGCCTCGCCCGCACCGATGGCATCGGCGACATCGCGGTAGGCCGCTAGGAGCACAGCCTCGTTGTCGCCAAGCCTCTTCGCTAGTGAGGCGCCCTTCACCCGGCCGGGCGTCACGACTTGCGCGGCGGCGAGGCTCCGCGCGTGTTCCTCAAGTCGCTCGACGCTGAAGAGCTCGGCCCGAATGGGAGCTCCATCGTCCCACGGCGGGGTCGGTCCGCGAGCCCCCCACAAGCGCCGCAACGCCAAGCTCAGCGCACTCTCAAAGCGGGGTCTGCGCTGGTTCGCGAAGTTATCGGTCTTGACAAGCATGGTCTTGCGGCCCTTTCAACGCGGGCCTGCGCCGGCCACGTCACTGCGAACCCGTCCGGCGTCCCCCGGCAGGAGCGGCGTCGAGCCGAGACGAGCTTGAGCCACCCTTGATCTTTTTAACCCGCCCGCTCGGGTCGGCACCCTCGACAATCACTTCCGCGCACTCGCCATGGCGACGGATGGCGTCGGCAAGACAGTTCGCCTGGCGGATCGCCATGTCCCTCGACCAAAAGGGCGTCATCATGCGCTCATTCATCCGGATGGCCCAGCCGTACCGCTCTTTGACAACGTTGAAGGTGATCATCGCATGTCACCACGAATGGAGTCTAAGCAAAGGCGAACATCGCTCTGGCAGGACAACCAGAAATGCAAACTATATAGCATTGCGGAGTTTGGCGGAGTTGATTTACGTCAAGCAGAGCGAGGATGTCGATCCCACCGGCCGAGACCCTCATTCGCCATTGATTTTGCTGGGGCGGTTGCGAACCCGACCCCGTACCTCGGCCCGCCACCAAATAGATGTCAGGCCCGGCGCTGGTTAACCAGAGTCGTTGCATTTCCACGCGCGCGAGGGGCGCGGCGCGATCAGACCGACCTGGCGGACCCGAAGCGCTCGAAGATAAGCCACCAAGGCCGAAGCGTGTCTGGAACCGCATCCCTGACGCAATACGCGAGCGGATCGTTCAGTTGGCGTTGGATGAGCCCGAGCTGTCGCCCCGGGAACTGGCCACGCGCTTTACCGACACGGCCGGCTATTTTGTGTCGGAGGCTTCGGTCTATCGGCTGTTCAAGGCGCATGACCTGATCACTAGCCCAGCCTACATCGTCATGAAGGCGGCCGACGAGTTCAAAGACAAGACGACGGCGCCAAACCAGCTCTGGCAGACGGACTTCACCTATCTCAAGGTGACCGGCTGGGGCTGGTTCTATCTCAGCACGGTACTGGACGACTTCTCGCGCTACATCATCGCATGGAAGCTGTGCACGACGATGAAGGCGCAGGACGTAACCGCCACGCTGGATCTTGCTCTTACGGCCTCAGGCTGTGACCAAGCACGGATCGTCCACAAGCCGCGCCTGCTCAGCGATAATGGTTCCAGCTACGTCTCGGCTGAGTTGGAAGATTGGTTGACTGCACAGGACATGGGGCACGTTCGCGGCGCGCCCTACCATCCGCAGACACAGGGCAAGATCGAACGCTGGCATCAAACGCTCAAGAACCGCATTCTGCTGGAAAACTACTACCTGCTGGGCGATCTTGAAGCCAGCATCGACAGGTTCGTCGATCACTATAACATCGCCGCGAGCGTCGTCTCTTTGGTAACGTCAGCTTCAAAGGCCGCGCATTCTCGGCCAGACTGTCGCGCCATTGCGACTGTTTCCTCCGCGGAGGTGAGCCGGTTGTCGACAGCCAGGACCTTGGCGCCTTCCTGAGCAAAACGCAAAACCGTGGCGCGGCCGTTACCTATTCCCTCGCCTGGCGATTGCCCGGCCCCTACGACAATGGCGATCTTATCCTTGAGGCGCATGTGGACCAGGATGATTGCCTCAACGGTTACATTCAATATGGGCGTACGTTGCCCTCCACCGTGGTGCGAAACATCAGCCGCCGTTCGGTCGAGGGGAAATCTGTGCGCGCATGCGACGAGCAGCGATTATCCCATAACAGAAGATCGCCAACCCGCCAGACGTGCTCATACACGAACTCGCGCTTCTCGGCGTGGTCGTAGACCGCGTTAAGCAGCCTGTCGCTTTCGTCATCCGGAATGTCGAGCACCTTCACCGTCATCAGACGATTCACGTAGATCGCCTTCCTGCCGGTGTCCTCATGCGTTCGAAACACCGGATGAACACCCTCAGCAAAAGCTTCCGTGCCGCGGTTGTCACCCTTGATCGTCGAACCATAATTGTAGTGATGCAGCGCCTTCTTATCTTCGAGCCGCTCGCGGATCGCCGGGTCGAGCGTGTCATAAGCCGCGTAGCCGCTCGCGAACAACGTATTGCCGCCGGTCGAAGGGATTTCGACCGAATAGAGAAGCGTGGCCTTACTCGGCACTTCCGCGTGGATCATGTCGTGATGGAACATCATCTCCCCGTCGGGCAGCGCACCGATTGGTTCACCGTTCTCGCGAATATTTGAAATCATCATGATGCCCGGCAGGAGCTTCGAATAGCCTTTCGGAAAATACTTCGGCGGCCTCGACAGTTTGCCGATTTGGCCGAAAAAGCCGGTGGCGCGGATCAAGTCTTCCTGTTCGAGCTTCTGGTCCGGAAAGATCAACACAAGATGATCGAGCCACGCTTGATAGATCGCCCGCACGGTTTCCTCATCGGGCTTGTGGCGCAGATCGATGCCGCGGACTTCAGCCCCGATATGCCGGGTAAGCGGCACGACCTCAATGCGAGCTTTACCAGTCGGCGTCGGCGCCGCAACGTGGGAGGTTATTGCGGAAGGGGACTTTTGCGTCGAGAGGGACATGGCAACCTCCAAATATGCACAGGTTTTAACGTTTATTCTATCGTCGTCGCGCGTCGCCGTGTTTTACACAGCCAAGACCCTGAGCCGACATCGGGTCGCCATTTTGCTGTGACGCACAACGGCCTCCACCCCGTGATGTGCTCGGCTTGGGGCGGACTGTGCGACGGCGGATTTCATCAAGCTGGTGGCGGTGCAGCTGTATGGTCGGCAGTCGCACGCGCGTAACAGACCACGACGCCGATTGTCAGGTTTTTGCATGATACTTATTTCTTTCGCGCGATGCCCAGCATAGACGCGATCTGGGCGACTTGCGCGTATTGCTCCTTTAGCGCGGCGGTGAATGCGTCGACGCCCATGGGCGCGGCCGGCTGCCCCGTGAGCGCCAATCTTTCGCCGATCGTCTTGTCGTTGAGCGCGGCGAGCATGTCCGCCGCGATTCGCCGGCGCAAGTCGATCGGCATGTCGCGCGGTCCGAGTAGGCCCAGGACGGGACTGGCGAGCAAGGACGGGAATCCGGATTCCACCACGGAGGGAATGTCCGGCGCGATGGGCGATCGCTCGCGATCGTTAATTGCAATGATCTTGATCTTGCCAGTCTGCGCGTAGGTTCGCATCGCGGCGTAGGATTGCATAGACAACTGGATTCTGTTTTCGCCGAGATCTATCGGCGACTTGGTGATGTCGCGGTAAGGAACCTTTGCGATCGCGAGTCCGTTTTCTTTGACAAATCCGTCGAATACGAATTCGGAAAAGCCCGGCGCGACCGCATAGCTCGTCTCGTTCGGCTTGGCGCGCGCCAGCGCCACGAATTCGGCCAGTGTGGCGATGCCGAGACTCGTCGGCACGGCCACGGCGATCTGCACCTTGGCGACACCCGCGATCGGCGCGAGGTCGGTCTCGGGATCGAAGGAGATGTTCTCGTGCATGTAGCGTTGTACGACGAAGATACTGCTTGGCCCGAAGAACAACGTATGGTCATCCTTTGCCGACACGACGGTCTGCAGCGACAGCAAGCCATCGCCTCCGGGTTTGCCGTCGATGATGATGGGTTGGCCCCATTTCTGCTGCAGCTTGTCGCTTATTAGCCGCGCGCCAGTGTCCGCTCCGGAGCCCGGACCGAACGGCAGCACAAAGCGCACCGGATGTGTGGGCCACTGCTGGGCGAGGCTTGCACTCCCTGCGATCGCGTAAATCGCTAACGCGAGCGCGGCGACCATATTGAGGCGAAACCAACCGTTGAGCATGACCCCTCCCGGGGATGTCCGGTGTCCGGCGGCACGAGCGGTCGACGCCGCCGGCGCGATCCGCCGAGGTTTTGGACCATGGGAAACCGTATTGTCCAGTACGTCGCTGCTTGCCCGCGCCGACGAGGTGATTGTATAGGTCAGCCGATGTCCGAAATGGGGGTGTGCGTTCAACCGGTCAGTGCAACACTGCTTGTAGTTTATCGGCTGGCGTTTGGAAGCCCAAGGTCTTTCGCGGACGTTGATTGAGCCGCAGAGCAATCGCGTTCAGGTAACTCTGCGAGATGCGCGAGAAGTCGGTTCCTCTCGGGAAGTACTGACGCAGCAGGCCGTTAGTGTTCTCGTTTGAGCCGCGCTGCCAGGGACTGCGCGGATCACAGAAGTAGACCTGGACGTTGGTGGCAACCGTGAAGCGCTTGTGGGCATGCATCTCTTTGCCTTGATCCCAGGTCAGGGAGCGTCGCAACTCCTCAGGCAGCTTGCCGATGTGCTTGGCAAGCGCAGCAACAACAGTCGTCGTGTCCTTGCGGGGGATCTTGACGAGCATCGTGAAGCGGGTATTGCGCTCGACGAGGGTGGCGATGTGCGTGTCGTTCGCTCCGGTAAGAAGGTCTCCTTCCCAATGCCCCGGCACGGCGCGATCCTCAATCTCGGCGGGCCGCTCGCGGATGGAGACCATATCGAGGATATGCCCCTGTCCACTCTTCGCGTTGTGGCTCTTGGGGCGACGCATCCGCCGCGCAGTACGCAACTGCCCCGTCAGCTCCTTCTTCAGCACGCCGCGGGTCTGGATGAAGAGGCTGCGATAGATCGCTTCGTGAGATATCTGCATGTCTTGGTGGGTTGGGAACTCCTGCTTCAGCCAGCCGGAGATCTGCTGCGGCGACCATTGCAGCGTGAGCTTCTGCGCCACGCGCCATCGTAGCTCCCTATGCAGCGCCAAACGACAAGGCTTGGGGCGCAACGCCCGCTCCCAGGCACGCCGATCAGCCCGGTTTGCACGATAGGCCTGACTGCCGCCGTGGCGCCTGATCTCCCGACTTACTGTCGATGGCGCCCGTCCGAGGCCCTGGGCGATCTGCCGGATCGACCGGCCCACCGCGATGCCACGGGAAATCTCTTCGCGTTCCTCAAGCCTTAGTGCTGCCAAGGCTCTCCGGCGTGGCGCCGGCACGATCCCTCCGTGGAGTACCACGATCCGCTCAACACCAGTTTTGTTCCTTCTTTCCAGCGCCCGCGAGATGGCCGCAGCGCTTTGCCCGTTCTTCCATCGCTCCCACAGCTCGGCCTTTTGCGCTGCCGTGAACAAAATCCGTGACGTCACCATGGCGCACCTCCTCACCTCGTAAGATTAGAAGGTGTTGCGCTGACCGGTTGAATCCGCCGGGGTGAACCGGAAGTACCTGATTCAGCCCCGAAATGTAGCTGTTGAACCGCAGCGGAAATAGAGCAAGTCGTCGCTCAATCGGAGGCCCGCTTTAGAAATTCGCGGCCAGTTTCGGTCCCCGTTCCGGCACGGCGTTGCCCTTCGGCAAGTCGTACATCCCGCTCGGTAGCGTGTCGAGAAAAGCGAGGACCTCCGAGGTCTTCACAACGTCGGCATACTTGGCATTCATGTCGCAAAGATTGATGGCGTGACTAGCCTGCGAGCGGTCGAAACAACCCTCCTCGGCAAGGGCAATACGGTAATTGAGGCTGAAGGCATCAAGCACGGTCGCGCGCACGCAGCCGGACGTGGTCGTGCCTGTGACGATGACACTGTCGCATCCAAGTAGCGTGAGATAGCTCGCCATATTAGTACCGAAGAAGCCGGATGGTTTTTGTTTCAGCACCACGATGTCCCGCGGGCCCGGCGCGATCGGAGAGACGATCTCGTTACCATCGAGGTTGGTCTCTACCGTGTGCCGATCCTCGCCGCCACGCGAATTCTTCCACAGCCAGGAGCCTGAATCCCAATTGTCCTCGCGTCGCACGCCTGTCGTGTAGAGGACCGGCACGCCCTTGTGGTGGCACTTATCGATCAGCGCGCGGATATAGGGTAGCGCCACCCAGGCATCCTCGCCGCAGGAATTGCGCCAGCGCTTGATCGAGTCGAGTATCGGTTCCGGCTGATCGCCGCAGAACGCCCAATTCACGTCGATCACCAGTAACGCCCGCCGCCTGCCAAAGCCGCCGCGCGCACCATAGCCCGAGGCGCCAAACACGGCCCTGTCGCGCTCGGTGAGAAACTTGTTCCAGATCGGTTCCGACATGTGTTCCTTCCTTCGCTCATAAAATCGGGTGGCCGTTCGGACCTGAATATACACGAGCCGTCGGCACGGCGAGAGCCATACTGATGTCTCTTCCTGGGAGGGAAGCGGACATCGAGTGGGCGCTCATTTTGGTTCCGATAAGCGGTTTTATCGGAGGTTATTTGCCAGTACGACGTTCCGGCTTGTGAGATCAGTGCATCGACTTGCCGCCGTCGACGTTAATCGTCTGGCCGGTCATGAAGTCACTTGCCGGAGACGACAGGAACATCACGGCGCCCACAAGGTCGGCTGGAACCTGGACGCGCTCAATGGCGCGACCGGCGATATGCGAGGCGAGATAATTGCCGGACGACGAGGCGACCTGCGTCTCGCTTTGCGTCATGCCCGGCGTCAGAGCATTGACGGTGATGCCGAATTCGCCCACCTCACGCGCCAGCGCGCGGGTGAAGCCGATCACGCCTGCCTTCGACGTCGTGTAGTGCAGGCGGTTCGGCGCCCCTTCCCACACGCGCGAGGAGGAGATGTTGACGACCTTGCCGCGCCTTTGCGCCTTCATCGCCGGGAACGCCGCGCGGCAGGTGAGGAACATGCCGCGCAAGTTCACTGCCATGACCCGGTCCCACTCCTCGACCGGGATTTCGAGCCAGGAGCGGCGCGGCAGCACGCTCATCAGCGAGGCGTTGTTGATGAGCACGTCGATTGTGCCGAACCGATCAAGGACCGCCTGAGCCATAGCCTTGGTTGCTTCCTCGCTCGCAATATCGACGCTGAGCCCCATCGCTTCAAAGCCTGCGGCATTCAGCCTATCGGCGACGCTTTTTGCAGCGCCGACATCGATGTCGGCCGCGACGACGCGGGCGCCGGCCTTGGCAAATTCCTCGGCATAGACCTTACCGATGCCCTTGCCGCCACCGGTGATGACGACGCTTCGGCCCGAAAAATCGAATCGCTCATTCACGGCCATTGCATTTCCCTCTATCGTGTTGGAAGAAACTGTCATTGAACACCCCCGGCATGACGCACCCCAACCACGAGCGAATTCTGATCGGCGGCGGTACGCTCGCGATCTTTCTGCTGGCGTGGGAATTTTGCGCCGATATCCACCTTGTCAATCCGCTGTTCATTTCCTCGCCGTCCCGCGTAGCGCACGCCGGTGCGGTGCTAATCTTCGATCCCGATTTCTGGAACGACGTCAGGGTAAGTGCAAGCGAGTTCATCTTCGGCTATGTCGCCGCGGCTGTGAGCGGCATTCCGCTCGGGCTGGCGATGGGCGCCTCGCGCCGGCTTTCGTATATTTTGAGCCCATTCATCGACACGCTCAACGCCGTGCCCCGTGTGACGTTGCTGCCGCTCCTGATCATCTGGTTCGGGATCGGTATCTGGTCCAAGGTCGCCGTCGTCTTTCTCGGCGCGTTGATCCCAATCGTCATCAGCGCCTTCGCAGGGGTAAAGACCAACGAAACGCGGTTCCTTATCATGGCGCGCAGCTTCTCCGCCTCGCGCATCAAGGTATTCACGAGCATTATCTTGCCCGGCACGGTTCCGTTTATCTTCACCGGTTTGAAATACGCCGCCGGCCGCGCGCTGCTCGGTGTCGTTGTTGGGGAACTCTACGCCGCGACCGCCGGCCTTGGCCACATGATCGCCGATGCTGGCAACCTGTTTCAGACGGACACCCTGTTTTTCGGCGTATTCCTCTTTACCGCCACAGGCCTCATCGTCGTGGCCCTGCTCGATCGGCTCGAGCGGCGGTTCGAGCGATGGCGGCCAAAAATTGGAGCGGCTGCGTGATATCCGAGAGCCGTCCGGCATCGCCAACGCGCCTTTATCTCGGGCATGAACGCGCCATCCTGGGCACCACTGGCATCATCCTGTTCCTCCTTCTTTGGGAGGGTTTTGGGCGTGGCTGGTGGGCCGACCTGCTGCGTCCACTGCTGGGGCAGGCTGCAATGCGATTTGAGCTCAAACCCATTTTCATTTCGTCACCGACGCGAATCGCTCGGGAGGCATTCCGTATGTTCGTGGTGACGGGCGAGATCTGGCCCGATATCGGCTGGAGCAGCATCGAATTCGTGCTTGGTGTCGCGCTCGCGCTCGCGATCGGCATTCCGCTCGGTCTTGCCGCGGGTTGGTATCGGCGCTTCTCCTATGCCGTCGAGCCGTTTTTGGCCGCGCTGAACGCGACGCCGCAGGTGGCACTTTTGCCGCTGCTCATTCTGTGGGTGGGAACCGGTCTTGCCTCGCGGGTGCTCATCATCGTCCTACTCGCCGTCATGCCGATCGCCATCAATGCGATTAGCGCGGTACGTACCGCTGACGTGCGGCTCATCCGCGTCGCAAGAAGTTTTGCCGCCGGCGATTGGCTTGTGTTCAGGAGCATCGTCCTGCCGGGCGCCGTGCCATTCCTCCTGGCGGGGGTGCGGCTCGCCATTGGGCGCGCCATGATCGGCATCGTGGTCGGAGAAATTTACGGGTCCGCGGCAGGCATCGGCATGATGATCAATCAAGCCGGCTCCCGCTTCGAAACCGACAAGGTATTTGTTGGCGTGCTCACGATCGCGGCCGCCGGCGTTGCTGTCGTCGAGATCATCCGGCAGATTGAACACCGCGTCGAGGTCTGGCGCCCGCCGGTCGAGACATGATAATGCGCCCAAAACTCGAGGCGCGGGAGGTCAGGCTCACTTATGTTCAGCCGCGTACCAGTACTCAGCTCGTCGCGCTCGATGGCGTCAGTCTGCAGGTGATGGACGGCGAGTTCGTGGCCGTCGTTGGCCCGTCGGGTTGCGGCAAGACCACGTTTCTTTACGTCGTCGACGGCTTGATTGCAGCGACTAGCGGTCGCGTGCTGGTCGACGGGGAGGTGGTGAAAATGCCTGGTCCGGACCGCGCGGTCGTTTTCCAGGATGCATCGCTGCTGCCGTGGCGCACCGTGCTCAACAACGTTTGTTATGGGCTCGAGTGCATCGGGATCCGCGGACGGGAGGCAAACGAACGCGCGACGCGCCTGATTGCTCTCGTCGGTCTCGCCGGCTTCGAGCATCACTATCCGCACGAACTGTCCGGCGGCATGCAGCAACGCGTCAACCTCGCGCGCGCCCTGGTTGTGGATCCCAAGATTCTACTGATGGACGAGCCGTTCGCCGCGCTCGATGCGCAGACCCGTGAGCTGATGCAGGAGGAACTCACGCGCATCTGGGCGAAGGCAAAAAAGACCGTGCTGTTCATCACGCATCAAATCGACGAAGCGATCTATCTCGCCGACCGCGTCGTGGTCTTCAGCAGACGCCCCGGCAGGGTCAAGGAGAGCATCACGATCGATATCGAGCGCCCGCGTCCGATCGGGGTGAAACGGCAGGCGCGCTTTCATGCCATCGAAGATCGCATCTGGGGTCTGATCGAGGAGGACGTGAAGGCAAGGACGCAAGTCGAATAGGCGGGCATGCCTGGGCTTGACCTGGGGGTGCATACTGCGCTTGAGCTTGCGGCAATGCCCATGGATTGCCGCGTTACGCTCGGCGATGACGAGGTGGATAGAAGCAGGGAGGACGTCATGCAGCTCTTTAATCGTCAGCCACGGATTTTCTATTGGCTCGCGATCGTGGCGATCATTGCCGCGCATCCGGCCCGCGCCGCCGATCTCACTTCGTTCAAGATCGGCATCTCTGCGCCAGTCGTGACGATCTTTCCGGTCTGGATGGCGCAGGCCGCCGGTCTTGATGCCAAGGAGGGACTGAAGGCCGAATCCATCAGCATGGAAGGCGGCAGCCGCGGCGTTCAGGTGCTATTGTCCGAAGAAATCCAAGCGATGCATGTCGGCCTGGCGCCGGTCGTGCAAGCCAACAAAGAAGGCGCTGACCTTCGGCTCGTCACGTCGACCGCCAACACGATTCCAATCACGATTTTCACCTCAGCGTCGATCAAGACTGCGCAAGACCTCAAGGGCAAGACCATCGGCATCAGCACGTTCGGCTCGGAGACCGACGTGGCGGTGAGCATCGCGCTGCAACGGCTCGGGCTTAAGCGGCAAGACGTTACGATTTCGCAGATCGGCGGCAGTTCGCAGCGCTTCGCCGCGCTGATCGCAGGGCGGATAGATGCCGCGCCGCTGCTCGAACCTACGATCACCGCGGCAAAGGAGAAGGGATTTAATCCACTCCTCGATCTCGCCGCTGCCGATACCCCGTGGATTTTTGACGGCGTCGTAGTGATTAGTTCCTATCTGAAGGAGCACCGCGACACACTTACACATTTCGTAAAAGCATATATCGCCGGCGCTTATCTCGCCTTGTCGGATGTGCAGCAAGCGAAGACGCTGATCGCGCAAAAATATAAGACCAATGACCCAACTGTCATCGACGCTACGTACAATGATTTCAAGAGGCTCATGCCACTCGACGCAGCGCCGTCGATTGCCGGCGCTAACAATGTGCTTGCGCAGCTTCAAGCCATTGGCGTTCCTGTCGGCAGCAAGAATATTGCTGACTACGTCGACATGAGCATCATTCAGGGTCTGAAAAAGGAAGGCTATTTCGATGCAATGGCGAAGGCGTATCCTATCAAATGATGAACGCCATCGATCTTGAGGTTATCTATCAGTCAACGTTGCAGATCGCGCGCGAGCTGACGCTCAACATGCTGCGCACCGGCTATTCCACCATCATCAAGGAGAGCCAGGATTTCACCTTTGCGATCTTCGACGCGCAGGGCCGCATGGTGGCCCAGGGCATACCGCAGCCGTTACATATCGGGCCACTCGCCGCGCAGGTGAACGAAATCCGCCGCCGCTTTCCGAAAGCCGAGCCCGGCGATGCCTTCATCGTCAATCATCCCTATCAGGCGTGCCAGAACCATTCGACTGATGTCTGCATCATCTCGCCGATGTTCGTCGACGGGCGACTGGTCGGATTCATCGGCAATACCGCGCACAAGCCAGATCTCGGCGGCAAAGTGCCGGGCACAAATGCCGGAGACGCCACCGATCTGTTTCAAGAAGGCTTGCTAATTCCGCCATTGAAGATTCTCAGGCGCGGCGAGCTGAATGTCGATGTCGAGGCGCTCATTTGCGCCAACACGCGTACGCCTGAGGTTACGTGGGGCGATATCAGTGCGCAGATCAATACCAATACTTACGGGCAGACTAGGTTCGCCGAGCTCTTCGCCAAATACGGCACCGCGAAGGTGCTGACGTGTTGGCAAACCTGGATGGACATCTGCGAGCGCGAACTACGTAAGGAGATCTCCAAGGTGCCGGATGGCCTCTACGGCCCGGAAAGCGATTACCTTGATGACGATGGCATCGATCTTGCCAAATCCTACCGCATTTCTGTGTCGCTCGAAGTGAAGGACGATAGTCTGCATTTTATTCTCGACAGTGATCCACAGGCGCGCGGCCCGATCAATCTGCGCCCGTGCGTGTCGCGCAATTTCATTCAATGCCTGGTGAAGATGGTGTTCATTCCGCGGCTGCCGGTGAACGATGGTCTATCGCGGCCCGTGCAGGTGTCCTATCCGCCGGAAGGCTCGCTGCTCAATCCGCGCTTTCCCGCGCCGGTGAACATGTATGTGCGGCCAAGCCAGGTGACGACGTCGGTTGCTATCCGCGCGCTCGCGCGCGCCGTTCCCGGCCGCGTGCCAGCGCCGGGTAGCGCGGCCGGCGGCTCGATCTCTAGCGCAGGGCGCCATCCGAAAACAGGCCGCTGGTATTCGCAATACGAGATTCTCTGTGGCGGTACGGGTGCACGGCCCGACGCCGACGGCGTCGGTGCCATGGACGAACTCGTCGTCAACGTGATGAACACGCCAGTCGAGGCAGTCGAAACAGAATTCCCGGTCCGCGTCGAGCGTTACGGGCTTGTCCAGGATTCCGGCGGCCCAGGCACATTCCGCGGCGGGCTCGGCGTTGGTCGGCAGTGGCGCATTCTCGGCGACGAATCGGTGATCAATTTGCGCACTGACAGATTCAAATTCTCCTCTCCGGGAGTTTTCGGCGCCAAACCCGCTCGCCCATCGAACGCAGTTCTCAATCCGGGTGCCGCGGCTGAACGTCCTCTGACGTCCAAAGTAGCCGGCTTGCGCCTCAATAAGGACGATGTCCTGTCAATGGAATTCGCGGGCGGCGGCGGGTGGGGCGATCCTCGGGCGCGTGCTTCCGAGCGCGTGCGAGAGGACGTCGTGCGCGGCTATGTCTCGCTTGAATCGGCGCATGCGGATTATGGTGTCGCCTTCAAGTCAGACCTCAGCGTGGACACGGACGCCACTGCGAAGCTGCGGGCCAAGGCGAACTCATGAAATTACGCATCGGAATCGACGTCGGCGGGACGTTCACCGACGTCATCGCCTTCGATGAGGATGCGGGCGAGCTCGTCGCTATCCGCAAATACACCTCCAACTCGGCCCAGCCAGCGGTCGTCATAAACGAGATCACGCGCGATCTTGCCGTCGATTTCAGCGCGGATTCGGTTTCGCTAATCCTGCACGGATCGACGGCGGCGCTTAACACTATGTTGGAAGGTAAGGGCGTGCGGGTCGGCCTCATTACCACGCGCGGCTTTCGCGACGTCTATGAGATCGGCCGGCAATGGCGCGGTGACGAGGTTTTTAACATTTTCGCGCCGGCGCCGAAAATGTTGCTCACCCGCGATCGCATTTATGAGGCGCGGGAGCGGCTCGATTTTACGGGAAAGGTTGTGGAGCAGCTCAACGAAGATGATGTCGCCACGGCAACGCGCCAGCTCGTTGCTGATGGTGTAGACGCCATTGCCGTGTGCTTCCTCTTCGCTTACGCCAACCCGGTCCACGAACAGGCCGCAGCAAAAATCATAAGCAACATTGCGCCAAACATCTATGTTTCGCTGTCGCATGAGGTCAATCCGGAATGGCGTGAATACGAGCGCACCGCGTCGACCGTCGCCAATGCGTATATCGGGCCGCCGGTATCGCGCTATCTGCGCGATCTGGAGGAGCTTTCGGTGCGGCGGTTCCCGCGCTCGCGCGCACTGATGATGAAGTCCGACGGCGGTGCCGCAAGCGCGCGCATGCTCGCGCGGACGCCAATCGAGACGGTGATGTCCGGCCCGGTCGCTGGCGTCATCGGCAGCCGCTATCTCGGTGACGTCAAGGGAATCGAGAACGTCATCACTTTCGATACCGGCGGCACCAGCTCCGATATGGCGGTGCTGCCGGGACGGCCGCTATTCAAGTCGGAAGTCTCGATAGCGCGGCATCCGCTGCGCACCCACACCGTGGATATCGAAACTATCGGCGCCGGCGGCGGGAGCATCGCGTCCGTTGATCTCGGCGTCCTAAAAGTCGGGCCACAGAGCGCGGGTGCCAATCCCGGCCCCGCTTGCTATGGGCGCGGCGGCAATGAGCCGACGCTCACTGATGCGCTGGTCGTCCTCGGTCACCTCAGTCCGACGACGCTCCTTGAAGGCGCCATGCCGATCTCAAGCGCCAAGGCGCACGAGGCCCTCATGTCGCACGTTGCCCACCCACTTGGTCTAACTCCAGTTGAAGCGGCATGGGGCATTCTTACCGTGCTCGCTACCAACGTGACCATGGCGATGCGCACGATCACGATCGAGCGCGGCTACGATCCGCGCGAGTTCATACTGCTGCCGTTCGGCGGCATGGGACCGACGATCGCCGGCCGCATCATTTCCGAGCTTGGTATCGGCCGCATTCTCGTCCCGCGGGATCCCGGCACGTTCAGTGCTTTCGGCATGCTGGTGACGGACGTGCATCAAACCCGCAGCTTTACTCGCATTACGCGACTCGACGAGGCGTCGGCGGCACAGCTGGAGGAGATCTTTGCCGATATGGAAAGGCGCGCGCTGGCGGACTTGATGCAAGAAAAATTCGCACGCGACCGGTTGACGACGTTGCGCAGTGCCGGAATGCGCTATCGCGGGCAGTCTTATGAAGTGAGCGTTCCGGTAGCTGGATTGACGAACGATGCCGATATCGCCGCGCTAGGCAAGCGGTTCCACGAGGCCCATCGGCGGCGCTACGGCCATATGGCGGAATCGGAAGCAATCGAGATCGTCAACTTTCAGGTTACCGCAGTCGGAGAAATCCCAAAACCGCAATTCAAAGAGATCGCAGCGACAGAGCATTCGCAGCTGCCGACGCCGCTTGAAATGCGTGCGTCGCATTTCGGTGCGACCGCCGCAACCCAGGTCCCGGTTTTCCGGCGATCCGTGCTCACGCCCGGAATGGTCATCGAAGGCCCCGCAGTGATCGAGGAAAAAACCTCGACAACTGTGCTCTATCCCGGCCAACACGGGCGTATCGACAGCTATCTGAACATTGAAATCGAGTTGATCGTTCGAGACTGATGTCGAAACCCGAAAGCGGAACATTGATCGCATTACTCCGGCTTCTCGCCGAGAATGGTAATGCGGCGCATCAGGCGGCGCTCGGCCGAAGAGAAATCGGTACGTGCGTGCAGCGTGCAGCGATTGTCCCACATCAGGATGTCGCCGATGCGCCAGACGTGCTCATAGACGAACTGCCGCTGCTCCTGGTGATCGAACAGTAGGTTGAGTAGCTCGTCACTCTCGGCTTGCGGCAGGTCTTCAATGGCGATGGTCATCAGCCGGTTGACGTAGAGCGCCTTGCGTCCGGTCGCCGGATGGGTGCGGACCACAGGGTGCGAGTATTGCGGCACGCCTTCGCGAAGGCGCGTGCCTCGGATGGTCGAGGCGTTTTCGTAGTCATAGGCGTTGACCGCTTTGCGGCCGTCGATCCGGCGCTTGATCTCAGCGGGAAGCGTCTCGTAAGCCAGATAGGCGTTGGCGAATAGCGTATTGCCGCCGACGCTCGGCACCTCAATGGCGTAGAGCATCGAGGCCGCGGCCGGCTTCTCGATGTAGCACTGGTCGGTGTGGAACTGCATTTCGCCGTCCGGAAGCGCGCCGATCGGCTTGCCATCCTTGCGGATGTTAGAGATCAGCATCACCGCGGGATGCTTGCCAGTGTTATTCACGTTGATGGTTTTGGCTGGCGGACCAAAGCACTCGGCGAAGCGGACCTGGTCCTCCTCAGCCAAAGTCTGGTCGCGCAGCAGCAGAATGAGCCCCTCGTACCAGGCCTCCCGCAATTGCACGACCACTGCCGGCGGCAGCGGGTCACGCAGGTCGAGGTCCAGGATTTCCACGCCGAGTGCGGCGGACAACGGCCTAGTCATGAGCGGCGGCACCGCCGGGTTGCTACTGCAATCGGTGAAGATGGCTTCCCGTCGAATCGTCATCTTTCCTCTGGCTTGCTTTCGCCCAGCCGCCTTTCACCGATGCGCTCTCGGACAGAATTGATACTCCGGAACGTGCACCGACGCCAATAATGCAAAGCGGGAGAATTGTCCGCTCAGAACGGCTGGGCGATGGAACAAGTGCACAGTCTTAACCGGGCTGACGTGTTAGGCCGCCGCCCAGAAAACGAGAGCTTGGGCGACGACTCTTCAGTGAGCTTTGGCTCAAAGCATCACAATCACTGCCTTCCGTCAGTTTAGTCGAAAAAGCGAGGTGGCATTGCGATAACAGATCCTTTCCTTGTCCGCATCAGGGAGATCCAGTGATGCAACAACATTCATCGCTGAGCGAATGTAGCCAGCGCCACCTTCCGGGCCGAAGGGCGCGTCGGAGGCGTAGAGCACATGATCCACGCCAAAGAATTCAACGCCGCAAACCGTACCGGCGCGACTGCCGCATAGCGCAGTATCGCCATAGAACGCACGAAAGCATTCAAGCAGCGGCTTACCGAGGCTTGGTAGCACGTGGCTATAGTCCTCTCCAGAGGTTCGGCTGCCGAGCGTGGCCCAGCCGGTATCAATCCGCGCGTCGAAAAACGGAATCATCGCGCCGAGATGATGGGTCAATATTTTAAGGTTCGGATATCGGGTCATGACGCCGGAGAAGATCAAGCGCGCCATGGTCGCGCTGGTCTCGTAGGGCCAGCCGAAAATCGTCCAAATTTCGTATTTAGAAGTTTTTTCGGCGGCAAAGTCAGGAAAATCCGGCTTGCGCGCCGGATGAAGCAAGATGGGCTTGCCCGATTTCGCCGCCACCTCGAAGATCGGCAGAAAACGCGGTTCATCGAGGCAGGCGCCATTGACGTTGGTGTGAAGCTGCAAGCCGTTGGCGTTGCCATGAATAAGGATGCGCTCGGCTTCCTTTACCGCGGCATCAGGCACATCCATCGGCAGCGCACCGACATATCCGGCGAAGCGGTCTGGATATCTTTCGCACAGTTCAGCCAAGCCGTCATTGCCGGCACGGGCAAAATTCGGTGTTCGATCTGAACCGGCCATGCCTTCCAATGGCGGCAATCCCAGCGAAAGAATTTGCGAATAATCCTCAAACTGATCCATCATCCGGAAGCGGGCATCGAGGTCATGAATCGTGCGAACGTTTTGTATGCGCTTGCCAATGTCAGTCGTTCCGCCAGCGGTGTCCGACAGAAGCCGGAATATTTGCTGCGGGAAGAAGTGGCAGAACGCATCGATGTGGCGCATGTCAGGCAAACTCCTTTTTCTCAGTGCAGTTCTCGGTAGACGGACTGGTCGCCCATGATCGCTAATGACCAGTCACTTTGAGCGCGACTTGGTCCGGGTTCTCCGGCAAGACGTCGCCACGCCAGACAACGTGCAAATCGGGCCTTACAAGAAGATAGTCGAAGCCATAGACCCGTCGCGGTGCTTCGCCGTCGATATCAAGCACGGAAAAAGGCGCACTGATTGCGCCGAAGGCCCTTCGCATAGCAGCGGCATCACTCTTCGTTCGGCCGAGACGCAGCAGCGTGAAGCCATCGCCGATCCGATCGTGCACCGAGACTCTACCCGGATCGAGCCAGACGTGCGGTAACCGCGCGCCAGGCCAGGTCGTCGGCACGTATTCTTCGATATTCGGCGCGGGTCCGCCGGGCTCATCGAAGATCACAGGCGAACCGTCATAGCGATAGCCAAGCTCGGCGCCGATGACGCGAAACGATTTCGGTGCCTCTTCCTTGGCAGTTTTCAAGAGATTGGCCAACGCAACCCTACCGTCCGGCGTGTCATCTTCGATGTTCGGACGATAAGCCGCGCGCCATTTCATCCGACCGGCTGTGCCGCCGCCTGAAGCCTTGACGTTGATTGCACCGATCGGGCGCCGCTCGTCTTCATAGGATGCCAATAGCTTCGGTCCACCCCAGCCGCGCAGCGCGGCGGCAAGCTTCCAGGAAACGTCAATTGCGTCGCCGACGCCGGTATTCATGCCGAGGCCGCCGGTCGGAATGACGAGATGGGCGGAGTCGCCGGCGATGAAGACGCGGCCTTGCTGATAATGCTCTGAGAGCAGCAGCCGCTGCACCCATTTAGCGCAATGTACCATCTCGTATTTCACCGGCGTGCCGACGATCTTTTCAAACAAAGCCGCCATATCCTCGTCGCTTTCGACCACTGCATGAACCGTGAAATGCTGGCGCGAGTCTTGGACAATCATCAATGTCCAATGATCGTCGATGCGATGATAGTGCCGGGCCCGCGGCCCGCGCACCTTGTCGTAAAGCTCCGGGCAGTGGAACAGTGCTTGACGCATTTCCAGGAGATGGGGCTCACCGTCCATTTTGAAGCCAAGTTGCTTGCGGACCACGCTCGAGCCGCCATCGCAACCGACCATGTATTGGCCACGGATCGTAATGGTCTCACCGTTGGTTTTTCGCAGCTGTGCCGCAATGCCGTCGGACTCTTGCGTGAACGACACCAATTCATGACCGAATTTCACAACTACATTTGGAATCCGCTCCGCCACGGATTTGAGCAACGGCTCCAGAGTGTATTGAGAAATGATTTGATAGGGCTCGAGTGGGAGTGACCCATCAGTCGTAGCGTCACGCTTGGCCTTGGCTTGCGCCACCGTGGGATGGGCCATCTTGAACAATGGCGGCCGCATGAGGTCAAACACCAGGTAGGTGTCCATCGGCCAATCCGGCGGATATCCGGCCGCGCGCACCTGATCGGCGAGGCCAAGGCGACGGAAGATCTCCATCGTTCTCGGATTGCAGCGCTCCATTTTTGGATAGCCGAGTGGCGCGTCGTTCTTCTCGATCAGGATGCACCGAATGCCGCGCTTGCCGAGATCGATGCTGAGTGTGAGACCGACCGGGCCGGCCCCAACGATCAGTACTTCCGTATCCATGCCCGTCTCACAGTCGCGACACTTCTTGCTGGCTTAACGGGTCAAAGCGGCCTAATCGACCGTCGCCCCGGAACGTTTGACGACTTCGCCCCAGCGAACGATTTCTGAGCGGACGAACGCTTGCAATTCCTCGATCGAGCTTACATCCGCCGGCACGAGACCAATGCGGGTGATGGCGTTGCGCGTTTCCGGCAACGCCATGATAGCTTCAAGTTCAGTATGCAATTTGTCGACGATGGGTCTCGGCGTTGCTGCAGGGGCAACCACCATCTGCCACGCGGCGGCATTGAAGCCCGGCACGCCAAGATCGGCAATTGGCGCGAGGTCCGGCATAGCTGCGGCACGCGTCTTTGTTGTCACTCCTAGGGCACGCATCTTACCGGCTTTGATAAGCGCCACCGAGGACGTGAAGTCCGTGAACATCACTTGTATTCGACCGCCCATCAGGTCGACCTGAGCATCGACCACTGCTTTGTAGGGTACGTGCACCATCTTGATGCCAGTCATGGCGCTGAAAAGCTCGGCGTTCAGGTGGAATGGCGTCCCAGGACCCGTCGAGCCATAGGATAATTCGCCGGGATGCGCCTTTGCGTATGCGATGAGCTCCAGCACGGAATGCACCGGCAGATCGTTGTTGACCACAAGGACGAACGGGATCGTTGCGATCAACGCAAGCGGCATGAAATCTTTCGCCGGATCGTACGGCAGGTGCTTATACAAGGTGGCATTGATCGCGAGCGGCGTGCTCGTTCCCATCAAAATGGTGTAGCCGTCAGGATTGGACTTTGCGACCGCAGTCGATGCCGTCAAGGTACCGGCGCCCGGCCGGTCTTCCACCACAAAAGGTTTACCCAAACGATCGCTAAGCTGGGGCGCAAGAATTCGCGCCAACAGATCGGTGGCTGCGCCCGCGCCAGTCGGAACAATGAACATGATGTTGTGGGTCGGATAGTCTTCCGCCAATGCGCTTGCCGACGCCACCATGAACAAAAGCAATGCCAACACCGATCTCATGTGTCTACCCTGATGGTTTGCAGAGACTTCCCTGGCCGAATTCACGGGCGGCGCCATTTGTTCGATCAAACAGGTTGAGGCACAACAATTAGCGTGCCGCCATTCTTCTTTCCGGGCTCGATGCCGAAGCAGGCACCGGAGCAGCTGTATTTCGCCTGGAATGTCGCAGTCGGTTGAGCAGGAGTACGCAACAACCCGCGCAGAGCAACGGGCCGATCGCGGTGACGTAAAAGAACACCGCCGCCGGCATTGCGAGCTTCGTCAATAGGCTACCGATCAGCGGACCAGAGATCGAGCCGATCCGCCCGACGCCGAGCGCGTAGCCGACGCCATTGGCTCGCAGCGCGGTCGGGTAGATAAGACCTGCGCCGGCGTTGAGTGCATTTTGCATTCCCACGATGACGCAGCCGGAAAAGAAGGACATGGCCAACAGTACTGAGTCAGAAATTCCCGGCGTGCCGGTGAAGGCCAAAACTGGTACGGCAATGACGAACATGATCGCCAGGACTTTTAGCCCAAAGCGGTCGATCATGACGCCAATGACCAGCCCGCCGGCCGAACCGCCGAGCTGATAAAGCGTGCCGGCATAGGCGCCTTGTGCGACGCTGTGTCCGCTGGTTTGCACAATCATCGGCAGCCAGGCATTCAGCAGGTTAACGGCCATCAGGTTAAGCACGAACATTAACCACACCAGCGCTGTGACCGTTGCCCAGCCATCGCGGAATAGTGCGGTAGGAGATCCGCGCGTCGAGGCGCTGCCTTCCTCTGGGTCCAACAGAAAGCGCGTGCCCGGTTCGATCGTCAGCGCGGGGTCGAATCTGCGCGCCAGCCGTGCCACCGCTACCTCGCGGCCGCCCCGCAACACCATGAACTTGATGGAATCGGGGATAGCAAAGATAACGCATAGTCCAATCACGATTGGAATAATGCCGCCGACGATGAAGATCACTGGCCAGCCATAGGTTGGCATCAGAGTGACGCCAACGAGGCCCGGAACCGCGGCGCCCAACGAAATGCCCATCGACATCACCACCAGCATCGTGGCGCGCAACCGCCTGGGCATGTATTCGGCGTTCAGCGCAATGACGTTCGGGAGTATCCCGCCGAGGCCCAGGCCGCTGAGGAAGCGCAGCCACAGCAACTGCTGCAAGTCAGTCGCCCAGGCGCAGGCCAGCGTGGTGACGCCAATGAAGAACAAGCTGCAAATAATGGCGAGGCGCCGGCCGAACCGGTCGCCCAAATAGCCGAAGAACGGCGCTCCAACGAAGAAGCCGGCGAGACTCGCGCTGAATACGGGTCCCAATGACGCACGGTCGATGCCCCACTGCTTGATCAAAGCTGGGCCGGCGATGCTGGCATTCAAGAGATCGAAGCCATCGGCCATCATCGCCAGCAGGCACCAAAAAGTCAGCCAGAGATGGAAAGGTCGTAGCCGCGCCGTATCGACCAGGCGGCTGATGTTGATCTCGTTCATGCTTTCCTCCCCTTTGGGTGACGGCCGGGATCTTGAAGTCGTGACCCGTTATCCGCAGAGATGTTAGACGGCGGTTTGATGGACGTCTGCAGAAAATCCCGATATCGCCGTATCAGGCATTTCCGCATTGAGCCGCGGAAAGACATGGCGCGCAAAATTGCGGATGCTGCGGATTGTCTCGTCATGCTCGAGAAAGCCTGCTTGGCCCATGATAAGCAGGTGTCCGAAGCCGCCGACGTGGTCGTACATTTTTCGGATCTGGGCATAGACCTGATCCGGCGTGCCGGCCATCATCAGGCCGGCTTTGATGACCCCGTCCACCGTCGCTTGAGCGGAAAAGTTAGCATGCTGATCGCCCACATCGCCGCGCATAACGCGTGCGAAGGCGTGCGGCGGGGCGTATCCGGGAGGGAAGGAGAAATGTTGCGGCACTTTGTTGGCGCGAATGTACCACATGATCTTCTCGGCGCCGGCGCGCGCGTCTGCTTCGTTGTCGCCGACGTAGACTAACGCCGCATAGGCGAGGCGGTCGATCGGGACGTCCTGGCCTCGCCCGGCTTCGCGCCAGCCACGCCTGTACGCGTCGTAGACGCGACGCGTTCCATCGTAGCCGGTGAGAAAGGTTGCTTGCACGTAGCCTTGCGCACCGACGCGCATTGCGCCGCTTGGCGTTGTCGTGCTGACCCAGACCGGCGGATGCGGTGCTTGGTAGGGGCGGGGCCAGATATTGACTTGGCGATGGTGGAAAAACCGGCCTTCATGACTGAACGGGCCGTCGTGGCTGGTCCAAGCCTTGATGATGAGATCAAGCGCCTCGGCAAAACGCTCGTTGGTGCGTACCGGATTGCTATTGCCGGCGGAAATTTCATATGGCACGCCGCGTACGAAGCCCGCCTCGAGCCGGCCATGCGACAGCACATCGATGAAAGCCATTTCCTCGGCGACGCGCACAGGCTGCCGGCGGTTCGCAATGGGATTGCCGAGGATCAAGAGACGCGCCGATTTGGTCGCGCGCGCCAGCGCCGCGAGCAGCAGCGGCGCTGCCGGATCGACACAGGTTGCCGTTTGATGATGCTCGTTGAGCATGATCTCAAGGCCTTCTTCTTCGGCGACCTGCCACTCCTCGATGAAGCGGTCATAAAGCGCCGCGCCCTTCACCGGATCGTAGATGCGGTTCGGCAGGCTGACACGGATCGATTCGAATTCCGACGCTGGCGGAAGATAGGGGTAGGCCGTCTCGCTGAAATGCCAAGCCTTCATGGCGTTCCTCCTGGTTGAGTCACGCCTCAAGAAAGGCGAAAAGGACGCGGGCGAATTCTTCCGGCTGCTCAAGCTGCGGCGCATGTCCTGCCGCGGCGATCGTTGTGACCCGTGCGGTGGGGATAAGCTTGGCATAGCCGTCGATATAAGATTGGCTGACGAGGCCGTCGCTCGCGCCCCGAATAAACAATGTCGGCGCCGTAACACGATGGAGGCGATGGCGGAGTTTTGGATTGTGCATCCAAGGCTCCCACGTTAGGAGTGCCGTAGTCTCTCGATTGCGAGCAATGGTCGTGAGCTGTTCATCGGTCAATTGCGCGACATCGAGTCGTCCCTTCGCGACGTCGTGAAATATCAACTGTGCGACCTTTTCCTGTGGCATGGCGAAAATATCGGGAATGTCGAGCTTGTCTGAAGGGCCGAGCTTGACACCGACTGGCCCGACCAGCGCCAATCTTCCGACGCGCTCGGGCGTCTTCGTAGCTATTTCCGCGGCGAGCCAGCCGCCGAGTGAACAACCGACGATATCGACGCGATCAAGCCGCTTGCGGTCCATGAGCTCCAGATAGAGATGTGCGATGTCATCGATACTATCGAGCCAGAGCGGGAGTCCGGAAGCGCCGAAGCCGGGATGCGAGGGCGCAATCAGTCGGCGGTGCTGCGCCAAAAGCCCTACATAGAGCTGCTCCGGCGTAAACCCTTGCGCGCCATGCAGAAAGAGCAGCGGGGCTCCGTTGCCCCCCTCGAAGAGTTCGATTTCGATACCCGCAAGAGTGACCATCTCGCGCGCTATGGCAGCTGGATAGGCCAATGCATCCTCCCTCCCTCCTGTTCGGAGCTCTTTCCATCCCCTTGTTGAGGCGGGAGTCCGAATGAGTGCTCTTATTTTCGCAACTAGGAGCGGCACCCCGGATCGGCACCTTACCGTCGGAAACGTAGAGGTAACAACAGATGCGATCGATGAGCTGCTACGCGCCTGCCGACGAGCGGCTTGTGGACGGCGAATGCCGCCTTGCCGCTGTTAAGTGAGGACTCATGTCGCGCGCAGCGGAAACTACATTCGCATACGGGAGATTTATATGGGCTAGTCTTCAGATTCCTTGCGAAGCCGCGGCATTACCAGTGCCGCGAACAATTCGACGGAGCGCAGCATCTCATCAACGGTGAGATCGCCGAAGCAAAATTGTCCAACGAGGTAGTTGGCTGTGCTTTCCTCGATCTGCGCGGCAAGAAAGCCGCCGACCGTTTCCGGCGAACCGGCGATGGCTTGGCCCTGGCTGATCAAGGCGTCGAAGCTTTCTATACGCAACGGGGAGTCCGGCAAGGTGCCATTCAGTTCCCACAAATATGTAAAACTCGATCGCCACCGCAAGTAGGCACGACGGGCAATTTTCAGCGCGGTTGAGTCGCTATCTGCAACAAAAATAAATCGAACAATTCCTATTTTCGGCTGCACGGCCGACTTTTGCGCTTCGTCCCAAACCTCTCGGTACCGCGCGACGATCGCGCGGGCGTTGGCCGGCGTGTCATTGGTGACTATGTTCAAGCCCTTCCGCGCGGCGCGCTCGGCGCTCGCCGGCGAATGAGCGCCGTACCAGAGCGGCGGATAGGGCTGCTGCAATGGCGCAATCTCCATCGGAACATTATGGAACTGGTCGTAGCGCCCATTCCAATTCAACGTGTCGACTGTGAACGCTTTAAGAACCAGGTCGAGCCGCTCGGCATAAATCTGCTGCCGTTCCTCGGCGTTTTGTCCGTAATAGGAAATTTCGAACGGCACAGAGCCGCGCCCGAAGCCAATTTCCAGCCGGCCTCCGCTCATGTGGTCGAGCATGCAGATTTCCTCCACTACCCGTAAAGGATGATGAACGGGCAGCGCGTAGACAAATGTGCCAAACCGCAAACAAGTTGTCCGCTGCGCAATAGCCGAAAGGAACACGCTGGGCGAAGGCGCCATGCCGAGCGGCGTAAAGTGATGCTCCGCAACGTGATAAGCGAAAAATTTGTATCGATCGAAGGCTTCGATGATTCTAAGCCGCTGCTCGTAGTACTCGTGCAATGGCAGGTCGTTCCGGTCGAGGTGATCGAACACACCAAATTCCAGGTTCATGTCAGTATCACCACTCGATGCGCGTCCCGTTCTTCTTCATGGGCGCTTGGGAGCATTTTTTCGATCATGAGGTGGTCTGCCGGATGGGTCAACCGAGCCGATATGCCTCTAGCGATCCTTGTGCGGTACAGCTTAGTATGACTGGCGCCGCCAACGTGGTCTCGGCGGCTAGGGAGGCTCGCAATGAAAAAAGATAATCTATTCGCTGGCCGATTTTCACGGCGGACATTCATGAAGAGCTCAGCCGGTGCGGGCGCGGTTCTGGCATCGAGCTTGGCCGCGCCTTGTGTGCTGGCCCAGGTGAACAAGCCGATCCGGCTAGGCAATCTCAACACTTTCACCGGCGGTTTGGCCTATGCCGGCGAGACCAATTGGAATGCGACGAACCTATATTTCGACAGTATCAACTGGACGGTCGCCGGCCGGAAGATCGAGATCATCCGGGAAGACGATCAGTTCAATCCGCAAATCGGTTTGCAGAAGGCAAAGAAGCTTGTTGAAAGCGATCAGGTCGATCTGGTGTTCGGCGTGCAAGCCAGCAACGTCGCGCTTGCTGTGCTGAACTATATGAAGCAGCAGAAGGCCTTTTATGTCGTTACCGGCGCTGGCACTGACGCGATCACGTGGGATCGCTATCCGTATCTGTTCCGCACCTCGATCTCGACCTACCAGCTGTCGACACCGATGGCGAACTACATCTACGACAATCTCGGCAAAGAGATCGTCACTACCGCGTCGGATTACGCCGGCGGCCGCGACGTCATGGCGGCGTTCAAGGGCCCTTACCTCGGCAGAGGTGGCAAAGTGCTCAAGGAGATTTGGCCACCGCTGGGCACTACCGATTTCAGCCCGTATTTGACCGACATCAAGTCGATTAATCCGCCTGTGACCTACGATTTCATGCCCGGCGCTGACGCGGTTCGCTTCGTGCAGCAATATTCAGAGTTCGGCCTGAAGGAGAAAATGCCGCTCACCGGCTTCACGATGATCGACTCGCAATCGACCAGCGCGCTCGGCAAGGCTGCGGTCGGGGTGATCTCGGCACTGACCTTCGTCGATACACTCGACAACCCGGAGGCTAAAGCGTTCGTAGCCCAATTTGAGGCCAAGTACAAAGCCTCACCGGATCTATTCTCCGACTACGGCTATGTCGGCGCCCGCGTGATCGGCGAGACGTTAAAGATGGTCGACGGCGACACATCGAACAAGGACAAGCTTGCCGAGGCCATGGCCAAGGTGCAGTTCAACGCGCCGCGTGGGCCGTTCCGTTTCGATCCGGCTACGCATAATCCAATCCAGGATATCTATATCGCGCAAGTCGTCGAGAACGACGGCAAAAATACCACGAAGACGCTCTTCACCGCCAAGCAAGTCGAGGATCCGGGCCACAAGATCTGATGAGCGGCGCACAGGCTGTATTGCAAACACTCGGCTGAGGCCCGCATGGAGTTGCTCGTCGCCCAGCTTCTGAACGGGCTGGTGTATGGCGTCTTGCTGTTTTTAATGGCGGCGGGTCTGTCGCTGATTTTCGGGCTGATGAATGTCGTCAGTCTGGCGCACGGCTCATTCTTCATGCTGGGCGCGTTTGTCGGACTTTCAATTTTCCATCTCACCGGAAGTTTCTGGTTGGCCCTCATTCTGGGGCCCATACCAGTGGTGGCGATCGGCGTCTTTATGGAACTGCTGTTTTTGCGCCCGCTCTATCCGCGTGGCCACATGGATCAGGTGCTGCTGACCTTCGGCTTCACCTTCATCTTTTATGACCTGGTGCAGACGGTCTGGGGCAAAGTAGTGCTGACTCTGCCCACTCCGCCGTCGCTGCAAAGCACCTTGCATATCGGCGTCGGCGTTTTCTCGGAGTATCGGCTTTTCCTGATCGGCTTCGGCTTTGTCATCGCGCTGCTGCTGTGGCTTTTGCTGGAACGAAGCCGGCTCGGCGCCATGGTACGGGCGGGCGTCGACAATGCCGCCATGGCTGCCGGCTTGGGCGGCAATATCCCAGCGCTTTTTACCGGCGTATTTGGATTCGGCGTCGCCTTGGCGGCGTTAGGCGGGATAGCGGCTGGGCCGGTGCTCGGTCTCTATCCCGGCATGGACACAGACATCCTCATTCCGGCATTCATCGTGATCGTGATCGGCGGCATGGGTAGCCTGCGCGGCGCCTTTGTTGGCTCACTGTTGATTGGAATCGCTGATACTTTTGGCAAAGCCTACTTCCAAAGTGTCGCGCAGTTTCTAATCTACTTGGCTATGACTTTCGTCCTGCTGATCCGGCCACAAGGTCTGTTCGGCATCAAATATTCGGACGTTACTCCGCCGTCGGTCCAGGCTCACACCAGCACGCCTTCGACCCCAGCCACCCGCGCAGTCGGACTACTTGTGCTGCTGGCGTTGGTACTACTGCCGTTCCTGCTCACGGATTATCCGCGCGCGCTGATCGCCGAAATTTTCATATTTGCTATTTTCGCCATGAGCCTCGATCTGATCCTCGGATTCACAGGGCTGATGTCGCTCGGACATGCGGCGTTTTTCGGGCTCGGCGCGTATGCAGTCGCCGTCCTGGGCGTGCAATTCGGAATCAATGCCTGGCTTGGCGTTGCCGCTGGCGTTCTGCTGGCAGCGTGCGGTGCAAGCCTGATCGGATTTTTCTGCGTCCGCACAGGCGGGATACCGTTTCTTATGTTGACACTTGCGTTCTCGCAACTCGTGTTTTCGATAGCGTTGAAATGGAGGGACGTCACCGGCGGCTCCGACGGCATGGCGCTCGCCGCGCAGCCGAGCTTTTTTGGCTTTAATCTGTCAAATTCTTTCGTGATGTATTTCATGACCCTGATATTTTTTGTTGCCGTTTATCTGGCATTGCGGCGGCTGATCAACGCCCCGCTGGGACATGCATTTATCGGGATTCGAGAGAACGAGCCTCGCATGGCGGCGATCGGCTATCCCACGCGCGCCTATAAGCTTCTTGCCTTCACCATCGCCGGCGCCATAGCCGGCCTCGCAGGCGGCCTATATGTGATCTACAATGGTTTTATTTCGTCCGATGCCGTCTATTGGACGGCCTCCGGCGATATTCTGATCATGACCATGCTGGGCGGCGCCGGTACGCTGATCGGTCCGCCGATCGGGGCCGCAGTATTCTTGCTGCTGAAGAACGTCGTCAGCTCGTACAGCGAGCACTGGCTCTTCATCATCGGCGTCGCTTTCATCTGTTGTGTGCTGTTTTTTCCGGGCGGCATCTGGGGGGCGGCGCAAAAGTTCCGCTGGAAGGGATTGCAGCCGTGAACGTTCTCGACGTCGATCATCTCAATTGCGCGTTCGGCAAACTCGTGGTGACCGACGACGTCAATCTTTCTATTTCCGAAGGTGAACGCCATGTCATCATCGGTCCGAACGGAGCCGGCAAGACGAGCTTGATCAACCAGATTGGAGGGCAGCTTAAGCCCAGTGCGGGTCGGATTTTCTTGAATGGCAAAGAGATCACCGGCCAGTCGCCCAGTCGGATCAGCCGCATGGGTGTGGCGCGGACGTTTCAACGCAACAACCTGTTTCACAATCTGAGCGCGATCGAAAATCTACGTCTCGCGCTTACGGTACGATTCGGCAAACCGCTTGATTTTTTCAGCGTTGCCGCGCGCAATGAAGCGCTGATCGAGCGCGCGCGGCAACTGCTGCAGCTGACTCATTTGAACGGGCAAGAAGCACGTATCGCGCGAACCTTATCCTATGGCGAGCAGCGGCAGCTTGAGATCGGCGTTGCGCTGGCCGGCGAACCAAAGCTCTTGCTGCTCGACGAACCAACCTCCGGTATGTCGCCGGCCGAGACTGCACGGATGATCGAATTGATCGCGTCGCTGCCTCGCACGTTATCGGTGTTAATGATCGAACACGATATGACCGTTGTGTTCTCGATCGCCGATCGCATCACGGTCCTTTATTACGGCAAGATCCTCGCCACAGGTTCGTCGACCGACATCCAGGCCGACAAACGGGTGCGCGAGGTCTATCTCGGTATGGCGCGCTGATGCTTGATCTCGAGAAGGTCGATTCCTATTACGGCGACAGCCACATTCTCCATGGCGTCTCGCTCACCGTGCGCGAAGGCGAGGTGGTCTGCCTGCTGGGTCGCAATGGCGCGGGCAAGACCACGACGATTTTGACTGTGATGGGGTATCTCCACCCCCGCCAGGGCACCATCCGTTTTAACGGACGGGACATCGGCCGCATGCCGCCCTACGCGGTGGCGCGGGCCGGATTTGGTTTCGTACCCCAGGAGCGGGGAATCTTTCCGAGCTTGACCGTCCGCGAGAACTTGACCGTATTCGCCCGCGGCGGTCGAAACAGCTATTGGACGCTGCAACGGGTTTTTGAGCTGTTTCCGAGTCTCCAGGCGCGCGAACGCAATCTCGGCTTTCAATTATCCGGGGGCGAGCAGCAGATGCTTTCGATCGCTCGCGCGCTGATGCTCAATCCAACGCTGCTCCTGCTGGACGAGCCGTCCGAAGGATTAGCGCCTATGATTGTGCAGGAAATCATCGCCGTGCTGAAGCACCTGAAAGGCGAGGGATTGGCGATTCTCTTGGTAGAGCAGAACTTAAGAGCCGCGCTGGCCGTGGCGGACCGCCATCATGTTATGAACAAAGGCGAAATTTGCTTTACTGGCAGCACGGCGGAATTGGAAAATAATGAATCCGTGCTGCGTAATTATCTCAGTGTGTAGAAGGTGTTGAGACAGAGCCTGTTACTGCGCTGCTGTGCCTTCGTGGGCAGCTAGTGCCGAATGGACAGTAACTTCCGGGCAGAGGCGGTTATCGGCACCTGAACTCCACGAAATGGGTTCCGATAATGGGCATTACCGGAAGCAACCAGTCAGGGTGTCATCGGCGCAAACCGAATGTTCTGGGATCGCCCTGAGCGATGTCCGCTTCCGGGGGCAAGAGCGGACATTGCGATTCGATGGCGTGGAGTGCGCCCCTGGGGCCGGACAGGTTGAGGCTGGTGAGTTGACAGGGTGAGCTGGGCTTTCGAAGGATGAAAGCCATGGCCAGACAACGTTCGCACAGCATCGAGTTCAAGCGGCAGGTTGCACAGGAGTTTATTGCCGGAGAGACCCTGTACGGGCTTTCCAAGCGGCATGACATCTCGCGTCAGCTGATCCGCGTCTGGGTTCAGAAGTACGAAGCCGGCGCCTTAGATGAAGACGCCCAGGCTGCTGATCTGCTCCAGGGGTATGAAGCCAAAATTGCAGCGTTGGAGCGGATGGTTGGTAGACAGGCGCTCGAAATTGAGTTCCTAAAGGGGGCTCTGAAAAACGCACCGCGGCCGAGAAGCGCGACTACATCCGTCATTGTCGGCCCCGCGGCGTCTCCATCGCAGAAGGATGCCGGCTAATGGGGATCGGTCGCTCTACTTTTTATGACACGCCCGATGCTCGCGCGCGCGACCTGACCATCGTTGCGGAGATGAAAATGATTTGCGACGAGTTTGAAGCCTATGGCTACCGGCGTGTTGACGCCGAACTCCGCCATCGTGGCATTGTCGTCAACGCCAAGAAGATCCGCCGGCTCATGCGCGAGCATGCGCTAAATCCAAAGCAACGGAGGCGGTTTATCGCGACAACGGATAGCGATCACAATTATCCGATCTTCACCAATCTCGCGAAGAATACGAGCCTGGATGGCCCCAACCAACTGTGGGTGGCCGACATCACCTATGTCGCAATCGCGATCGGCTTTGTGTACTTGGCTGCGATCCTCGATGCTTGGTCCCGCCGGGTCGTAGGTTATGCCATCAGCCGCTCGATCGATGCACGGCTCGTTGTTGCTGCGCTCAAGGCCGCTATCAGCGCCCGCAATCCACCAAGGGGTTGCGTGCATCATTCCGACCGTGGATCACAATATGCCTGCGAAGACTATCGCGCCGTCTTGCGAGAGCACGGTCTCAAGGGCTCTATGGGCCGGCGTGGCAATCCCTACGACAACGCCAAGGCCGAGAGCTTCATGAAGACACTGAAGGTTGAAGCCGTGTATCTGATGGCCTACGAAACCTTCGAGGACGTTGCAGCCGATCTTCCCCGCTTTATCGACGAGGTCTACAACACTCGCAAACTCCACTCCGCGCTGGGCTATCTGAGCCCCGTGCAATACGAGGACCGCCACGCCCAGCAATCGGTCAAAAACGCCGCCTAAAATTGTCCACCCTCAGGGGCGCACTCCAGCGTGAAGTCTGCTTTTGACATTCAGGATTGCCTGTTGCAAGAGAGAGCGACGCGGCACCCCCACGGTAGCCGCGCCGCCCCCACTCGCAAAACGGCATCAAGCCAGCCCCTCACGAGCAAGCCAAAGCCTATCACCTTTTCTAGACAGACCAAAAATCGCTGTGGTTCGAGCGGGCGGTATTCCTCGCCCCTGGGCGAAAGGTCAGGGACACGCCCCGCTTGTCGCCCGCGTCCGGCACCTGAATGATAGGACGAGGCCCGATCAGTGGCGGGCGGCCTAAAGGTCTCCGCGCGGCGCGAACGCCCATTGAATCTGCGCGGCGCGTTGCTAGATATTGTTCTATCAAGCCCAGGCCGGGCGGTCCCCGTCGTCCCCCCCCCCCGACACCCCACCGCCCAGCCTAGAAGCCAAGAATGAGGCAACAAACTCCACACAACCTCAAGCGTGTACCCTGCTTGGGGTTTTTTTTGTGGCGACAATGCCATCACATCGAGATTGTTGTGGATCTGGCCTCGCGGCCACGATAGAGGCGGTGCCGCAAGGCGCGACCGCACGTCGCGCGGCGCTAACGTGCCGCATTGAAACCGCACGGGCGCATGCTACATGCCGTTTATCAGGCCAAGGCCGGGCGGCAATCCCAGCCCTACAACCCCGCCGCCTAGGCCGGAAGCCCTAACCCCAAGTGCGTCAGTGCGTACCCTGCTTGGGGTTCTTTTTTTGTGGCGACACGGGACGAGACGCGGCGCATGGCGGTGAACTTCGCCAAGCTGCCGGAGTTGCTGCGGCGGTTAATGCCGATTTTGATCTAGATCAAGGCGCGAGGCAGCGCTCTGCTTAAGTACTAAACAAAATATAATGGGACGGGAGGATTAGATGACCACTCCGGTTCCGCGTGAACGTCAGCCGATTTATTTGTTCGAAATGATGGAGCGCCTCGGTATTGATCCAGGCGCGGGCATGGTGTCGCCGTTGAGCCTAAGCTACGTTACTGCGTTTCACAGGTGCGAGGCTTGCCCGTCCAAACAAACCTGCCGCGACTGGCTCGACAGGATGCCTCGGTCAGTGGCGATCGCCCCGAGCTTCTGTCCGAATCTCGACATTTTGTTCGAAATGCAAGTCGATCAGCCTATCTGCAACCCCACTCGCTCAAACATTGAGTCGGAGAATATAATAAAGAGTCACGCCTATATTGGTGACCTTGAACGGCTTGAAGCTGAGATCGATGAGATTTTGATTTGTAAGCCGACCGATGATCCGTCGATTGCCGATCTCAGGCGCCGCAAGTTACATCTGAGAAATAAGATCGAACGCCTTCATCATCATTAAGCGATCTGCCAACACGTCCAGTGAATGCCTGCCTTGGCCTAAACCTGACGTGCCAAAACGCCGTTCAATATCTGCTTTCGGGATGATAGTGTTGCAAAAGTCCCTAAACCTGAACTGTGGCCCGAAGCGGATGAGCGGAAGCCACCAATCAATGTCCGCTTGTCGGGGGGGGGGGTGAAGCAGATCTGGCCCGAACATCGCGGCATGTCCGTAAACATGCAGATTAACTGACCGTTAATGAGTTAGCCCGGCTCGCCGCAGCCGCAATTAACTTCACGAAAACTGCTTTGGCATTACCTTCTCTTAACCTTGTCCGGAAACCCAGCGCAAATGTTCCAGGCCCTCCGAGCTTACGCGCTTCAGCACCGGTGGCGGCTCGCCCTATTTGTAGGGCTTGTCTGGTGCGCACTTGGCTGGTTGCTCTTCACCATCATCGATCCCGTGGTCGTAATTGCGGGAGCAGCGGGCGCGCCGCAGCCGATCGCCACAGCGATCTTGAGCGTGGCGCTCGGCTTGTTGGGGTATGGCTCGGCCGTTTCATTCTCGCTCTGGCGGATCGCGCGGCGAAATTCGGATATGACCACCGCATTCAACAAGATGTCCCAGGGTTTGTGCATGTTCGATTCGGCGGCGCGGCTTATTATCTGCAACGAGCGCTACATTCAGATGTATGGCCTTTCGCCTGAACAAACTTACCCGGGCTGCTCGTTGCACGACCTGCTCGAATACCGCAAAGCACGCGGCAATTTCTTCGGCGATCCCGATGAATACATCGCTGCCGGTCTGCGACGCGTCGCCGAGGGAAAGATTTTCACCCGCCAGACCGAGATCAATGGGCGCATCATCTCCATCTCCATCCGTCCGATGGACCGTGGCAGCTGGGTGGCAACGCACGAGGATATCACCGAGCGTCGTCTTGAGGATCAAAAGCGCGACACCCTAGCCGCGCAAGAGCACCGTCGTATCGTCGTCGACGCGGCGATCTCCATCTTCCGCCAGCGCATCGCAGCGATGCTGAAAACGGTGGGCGATAGCGCAGTGGCGATGCGTTCGATCGCAACGACGCTGTTTGCGGCATCGCGCAATACGTCGGAACGCGCCGAGGGCGCCGTTCGGGCATCAAACGAAGCCTCTGTCGATGTCGAGAAGGCGGCGCGTGCCACCGACGAATTATCCTCGTCGATCACCGAAATAAGCCGGCAACTCGGGCAGACCAACCACCTCGTGGGAGCCGCGGTGAGCGAGGCGGGCGCGACCGATGTCCAGGTTGGCGGCCTTGTGCATGCGGCGCAAAAGATCGGCGACGTGGTCAAGCTCATCCAGGACGTGGCCAAGCAGACCAACCTTCTTGCCCTCAACGCGACCATCGAGGCAGCGCGGGCGGGCGAAGCGGGACGCGGGTTCGCCGTCGTGGCATCGGAAGTAAAGTCACTTGCCGTGCAGACGGCGAAGGCGACCGAAGAGATTGCCAGCCAGATCGCCGCCGTGCAGGTCTCCACCGGCGCGTCGGTCGAAGCGATCCGGCAGATCGCCGATCGCATGCAAGAGATCAAGCAATCTACCGCTGCCGTCGCCACCTCGGTGCAGCAGCAGGATGCTGCGACCGGAGAGATTTCGCATAACGTGGCGAGCGCTGCCAGGGAAACGAAGGAGATTGTAGCGGTGTTCCACGAAGTCGCAAGCGCTGCGATCGAAACGCGCGGATCGGCAGAGACCATGCTCGACACATCCAAAGCCGTCGAAACCGCCGCAACCGATTTGCGCACTGAGGTCGAAGGCTTCCTGCAAAAGGTGGCCGTCTGACCGCGCAAAGCCGCTTGCTGGCGACGCGGATGCCCGCGATTCGCCGGTTGCGCATCGGATATCCGATAAGCTGGGCAGCGCCGACCAGATGAGGGTTGGATAAAATAAACTCAGCGCGTCGTCGGTTGCTCGAAGGACACGCCGACATTCGTAAGGGTCTGCCAAGCGATGCGGCATTTTCGCGATGGACGGCCTGTATCGAACGAAAGGTCGAATTCGGTGGGAAGGCCCGCGGTACTTGGAAGATGCAAGCAGGCACCGTGATTGCTCAGATCGCGGACGATACAACTGACCGTCGGGCGGCCGGCTAAAATGAGCTTGGCACCCTTGAATACTTTGGTCCTCGGAAACCGCCGACGCTCAAGCATGGCCAGCCTTCGAATTTACAATTCGGCGAAAATAACTTTATCCAAATCTGTTTTACAACCGAAAATGGGATTGCTCGCATAGTTCCAATTTGTGGAAACCATACGCACGTTCGGCAACTGCAGCGATGTAAACTGACCGTCGTAAATCTGACGCGGATCATAGCGACGACCGGATGCGCCGATAGCCGCAGTACGGAAGGACAAGAAAACACCTGGCAGTGCATACGTCAGAACTGGCTGTCGAACCGAATCTTCAAATCCCTCGACGACATCGTCGATCACTGCTGCCACGCCTGGAACACGCTCATCGAGCAGCCCTGGAAAATCATGTTCATCGCCCGCCGCCATTGGGCAATCATCGGTCGCTCATTGGGAGGATTGGTATAAGTCATGCAAACGCAAGTCGCCATCATTAGCGCTGCACGGCCGGTCAGCGGAATTTCGAATCAAATCGAAGATAATTTCTTATCGGCCGTTCAAAGGTTCTATTGTTTCATGACGGCATGCGCGCAGGCGACCGAGCGTGCATAGAAGCGGGTTTGCGGTTCGTAGAGGCGGACCACGTCAGCGTGACCGCGCGCGCGAGGGGACCCTCATGGGCTCGGCTGGAGAAGGAGCGCGCGAATCCGGGCGCGTCGTCATCGTTTTCTATCTGTTTCTCGTGCTTGTCGCCGCGGTCTTGCTGGTCGGCGGCCACGCCGCGATCGACTCCATCATCAAGTCGGCAGTGGCGGCGCGTGAGGCCAAGGGCGTAGGCGACGCCTTCTACGCGATGCCTGATGGGATATTCTGCCGTCATATTACTTTTGACAATTCGACTGTAGAGGTGACTGAGGGCGCCGTACAGCGATGCTCGGACGACATGGTCAGGGAATACGCACACACAACGAGGAGTTTTGCGTGGGGCGCGCATTGAAAGGGCAGGCGTTGGCCGGGGCATAATTCAAAGGTTTTCATATGGGCCATCGACGTTTAAACTATCCTTTTAATTATATTGCCTATCGTCATCTAGGAACGATACAGAAGGTCGGCGAGATCGCCGACAAGAATCCGCGCGAGACCGTTTCCATCATCCGCCAATGGCTGCAAGAGAGCGCTGCTGCTTGATCGATCAACGCCGTGCCTTCCGCATCCGCCGATAAAAGTGACAAGGACGTCGCCCGCCGGGAGATCACCAACGCATTGGCGAGCCTGGCGAGCCGCCCGAGCGCGCCGACCGCCAAGCGCCAACTCAAGGGGCCCGAGCGCGCGGCGGTGCTTTTGCTCGCGCTCGGCGAGCAGCATGGCTCCAAGATCTGGGGCATGCTCGACGACGATGAGCTGCGTCAGATTTCGCTCGTGATGTCGACCATCGGCACGATAGAAGCGGAACTTGTCGAGAACCTCTTGCTTGAATTTGTCTCGCGCATGTCGGCCTCGGGCGCGATCATGGGCAACTATGACGCGACAGAGCGCCTGCTGCAGCAATACCTGCCGCCGGAGCGGGTAGGCAACATCATGGAAGAAATCCGCGGCCCTGCTGGCCGCAATACATGGGAGAAGCTCTCCAACGTGCAGGAGGAGGTGCTCGCCAATTATCTCAAGAACGAATACCCGCAGACGGTTGCCGTGGTGCTTTCGAAGATTGAACCGGAGCACGCCGCACGCGTGCTCGCCATTCTGCCGGAGGATTTGGCGCTCGATGTGGTGAACCGCATGTTGCGCATGGAGGCCGTGCAGAGGGAGGTTTTGGAGCGGATCGAGCAGACGCTGCGCACCGAGTTCATGTCGAACCTCTCACAGGCGCGCCGGCGCGACGCGCACGAGGTCATGGCCGAGATCTTCAACAATTTCGACCGCCAGACCGAGACGCGATTCCTGACCGCACTCGAAGAGGACAATCGCGAGAGCGCCGAGCGCATCAAAACCCTAATGTTCACGTTCGACGATCTGACCAAGCTTGACACTGCCTCGACGCGAACACTGATGCGCCAAATCGAAAAGGATAAGCTCAGGGTTGCACTCAAGGGCGCCGCAGAGCCGGTGCGCCAGTTCTTCCTGTCCAACATGTCGACGCGCGCCGCCAAGATGCTGGCGGACGATATGACGGCCATGGGTCCGGTGCGGCTACGCGAGGTCGACGAGGCGCAGGCGCTGCTCGTTAATCTTGCCAAGGACCTTGCCAACAAGGGTGAGATCGTCATCTCCAAGAGTCGCGGCGAAGAAGAGCTGATCTATTGAAGCGCAGCCGCCGCAAAAATGACCGCCGAACCTATGTCGGCTGGACCACTGACCTCAAAAGGCGTCTTCAGCGACATAACGACGGAATCGCCGCTAAATCGACCCGAGGGCGCAAATGGCTTCTGCTCTATTCCGAAGCTTGCAAAACTCGCAACGGCGCCATGAGCCGCGAATGGTACATCAAGCGTGACCGAAAATTTCGCAACACGCTACGGGCACGCCTCTGAGCTTCACTATCCAAACACCAGAGAGAGGTCCAATAAAAAAGCCCCGCAACTTGGCGAGGCTTGTACTGATATCTTGGTGTTTTATGTCATGACAAATTTGGTGCGAGATTTTAGGCTCGTGAGTCGAGTGATAATCCCATACTGAATGCTTTTTGCCGCGTCGCGCCCTCGCTTCGTTTCAGGGTCCGAGCGATGCTTCTCGCCCGCATTTTCTTTTTAGCTAGAGTCTTTAAGGTGCGGACATCTGCTGTTGTCCACTCGCGGCGCTTCGATTTCCTGGCCATCTAATAATCTGCTGCCATCAATGGCGACACTCGCTTCGGCGAACAGGTCCAGACGCCGACACAGCATGATAAACCGGGCGCACACCTTGCGAATGGCTCCCCCATTGTCCTTGCGGAAGTCGGCAATTGTCTTGTGATCGGGCATAAGCCGCCCGGTCAGCCACATCACCTCGACATTGCGCAAAGCCTCGCGCTCAAGCCGCCGGCTCGACTGAACCCGGTTGAGATAGCCGTAAATATAGAGCTTCAGCAGAACGGAGGGATGATACGAAGGCCGCCCCGTTGCCTCGGGAGCGACCCCGTCAAATCCCAGCGTCGCCAGATCGAGTTCATCGACAAAGACGTCGATCACTTGAACCGGATTGTTCTCGTCGATCCAGTCTGCAAGGCATTCCGGAAACAGCGTCGCCTGCCCGCGATCAATCCCCTCAACGAAGCGCTTCATGCCATCCTCCGCAGCAGCAGAATCACACTGCGGAGTGAATCACAGATACCGCGTTTTTACACAGCCAGGGTCAATTTCTACCGAAATTCGATGTCCGAGTTAGGTCTGCTTTCCACCCGATCGCTACCAAAATCGCGGACGTCGCGGCACTTCGGTTTCGGGCCACTAGCAAACGACTGGCCGAGAGAGCGGCATGTCAGCTTGCGCCCGATAGCTGCCAACGGTCTAAACCCAGCGCCTTACAGCTTCGGCCGTATCTGTGGGGTTCGAGTTGAAGCACAGCTTCGTCGAAGCTGGGGCATGCCGGTGGACGACATTGATTAACTTTTCGAACAATAGGAAATACGGTGGAACAACGCGCAAGCCTGCACCGATCATGATGCAGTCGTATGTACCAGTCGTGAGCGCGTCAGTAAGCAACGTTTCTGCGGTCTTGCCATCGTCAACATACAGCGACTTTACGCTATAGCCGAGCGTTTCCAATTTGGTGCAGTCAGCCTCAAAAGCGGCGCGAACCTTTGCTGCCGTAAGGCCGGGCACTGGTGACTTGCTATAGTCAACTATATCTGGGTCCAATCCAACTAGCAGCAGGCGCGCTCTTGCCACCATTGTTCTCCCCCCGGCCTGGCGTCCCAAGTTTGCCTTAGCGTGATCATGCAATTCAAGATGATCGCGGCTGCGGCGAAGACCGCTGTGGGTCATCTTCAACGATTCGGGCATGCTCCAGCGACTTCCGCTATTGCCCCGAAAGCGACCGGAACGCTGCATTACGGCAATATGGCCTCGCACAGCATGGTACGAAATTTTCTGTCGTGCTTGATATGCCACTCTCGGCTCATGGCTTGGCTGCGGCTTTTGCAAGGTTCGGAATGGAGCAGAATCCATTTCCGCCCTCGCGTCGATTTAGCGCCGCGTCCCGCATTGTGTTGCCGGAGTCTTCTCTTTATGTTAGTCGTCCAGCCGACATAGGTCCGACGATCATTTTTGCGTCGGCTTCCCAGCACATAAACAAAACAGAGCATTTGGTGTCTTGGGAGGCGTTTAATCAGGACAGGACTATTGCACGTCGGCCTTTGACTATAAGCGGAGTCTTACAATGCTAAAAATCGAGGAGAAAGAATCCTTGTGGTTCGCGTTTGGTTTTGGTTGGCGAAGTGGTCCCGACGATAGTGTGATTTTCCGCCGACTATTCGTGCGGGCATCAGTGAGTGATGACGGCGGAGCTTCACGCGATCGCTCAAACAGGATGGCACCAGCGTTGCCCCCCGACGAAGTCAAGTCGTCTTCCTCGCAAGTTGCCGCGATCGCCAATCCGATCGAAGCAAGGTGTGCGCGGCGGTAGCAATACACAGCCAGCATGGCCCTTACTGTTGGCGCGACGGTCGCAATGAGTTCGTTCAGCCCATGCGAGCTGGCGCGGTACATCTCGCCCAGCATTTGATCGGCGACAGGACACGGTTCGTCTTCAAGCGGTATGTGGAGTTCGGGCATCATCGCGAGGTCTCCGAAACCATCGTTCTGACAGAGACCATCCAACGCATAGCGTTAACGCGGCGTTAACCCAGCGAAGCCCGCTTGGGATCAATCGCGTAGGTTCGAGTGCGCGCCAACGAGGTGATCGAGTAGCTGACGAGAAAATCATCCTCGACTGTTGCGCTGCACACTCCACTTCCGAAACGGGTCAATCGCTTCACTTTTGCGATGTCCGCTTCATGTCTGCTTTCCACCCGATCGCGACCAAATCGCGGTCGTTTCGGTACTTCGGGTTCGACCGGTTGAGCCGGCAGGCCAATACCGGACATTCCGCTGCGGCGCAGCGAGCCCTCGCTACGGACTATTAGAGGGGCTTATTGCCACCGCTTCTAAAGTCGTTAGCGAACGCGCCACGGCGTGAGACTAATCCGGGAAGCCTGAAATGCTAGTGGCTGTATCGAGCATAGGCTGCTGGCTGAGTTTGATGAAGCCGGCACTCGGCCTATCGAGGTCTTGGATCAGAAGGATTATGGCGGCGACCAGGACCGCCATCGCATAAATCGGCAGCCGTGCACGCTGCACTTCCAGGCCGGATCCATAGCCCGAGATGGCACCGGCAAAGATCGCGACGCTATACAGCGCCATCAGGATGATGTTCGGCACTCGGTTGGCGATCGCAATCAAGCGCTTCTCTTGATCGTCGATCATCTCATTCAGCGACTGGATGAATAGTCCCGTTGGCACCATGGCGTTGTCCTTCGCAGCGACCGCCTTGACTTGCTGCCACAGCGCCTCTTGGATCGCGTTCGACCGAGCAGCAGCCTCAGTTGTCTCCAGCAGAGACGCATTGCCGCCTGCGACATCCAGCTGAATCTTGATGTATTCCCGTAACAGCTTGAGACACTCGGTGTTGTACGGCGTCGGCAGCAATCGTGCGCGAAGCGCAGTAGTGCCGATGGCGTTTGCCTCGTTTAACAAAGCGTCCCGTCGCACCTCGTAGAGCGACAGAGCCATCGAGAAAGTAAAAGCGATAAGCAGAGCCAGAAGCCCTAGGATTGCGCCTTCTATTGTTGAAATATTCTCCTGCTTCCGCCGAGCGCCAAGAAGGCCAGCCCGGCGGCCTATCTCGGTAGCAACGAAGATGGCGAAAAGACTGGCGATGAAGATCAGCGGTAACGGATAATTGGACAAATCCATTCTTGAAACCTCTCAACGCAACTTACGCCAAAAGACCATATCGGCAAATGGAGGCCGGGCTGAGCCGCTGAACCAAAATTTTTCAGTGTCGAGCCGCGAAGCGTACTCACCGTTGTCGACGAGGTAATTGAAGAGGTCCTTTTTGCAGTGCGGTACCTGAAGGCGGCAAAGCGTCGAGATGGGTCACGTATGGACGGCGCCCGCGGTGCAAGAGCAAATCTGACTTTCTGCGAAGCGTTCGGGTGCGGTCATGTATACGGCCTGTTTTCGCCTGGAGGCTTGCCTCCATCGCGATGCGGTCACGATGGCCGCTGGCCCTGATGTAATCCGCTGATCGGGTCCCAAACAACAACACGCGCTCAACTGTCGCGTGACCCATCGCGGGTTGTCCCAATCGACGGTTCCGACCGTTTCGCATCAATGCCGTCATCACCCCTGCAGTTCGTGAACGCACAGACGCAACCTCATTCTGCCATCGCCAGACTCCTTACGGCGCTGTCGTCAGCGCAGACGCCCGATAGGTGCCGCCCCTAGCCAGCAACGCCCAGGCGATCCGCGCCATCTTATTGGCCAACGCCACCGCCACCACCTTGAACGGTTTGCGAGCGAGAAGGTGTGTCAGCCAGGGATATTTCTCCGGCCGATGGCGCGCGTAGCGCAACACCGCGCAGGCTCCGACCACCAGAATGCGCCGCAGATAGCGATCCCCCCGTTTTGAGATCGGCCCGAGCTTATGCTTGCCACCGGTCGAGTCTTCGCGCGGCACGATTCCAATCCAGGCCGCAAAGTCACGACCCGATCGAAAAACCTTCGGATCTGGGACGGTCGCTACGATTGCGGTGGCCCCAGTAACACCAATGCCGGGGATGCTCTCCAGCCGCCGGCTCGCCTCGCTCGAGCGATGTTGCGCCATGATCCGTTTGTCGATTGCTCCGATCATCGTCTGCATCGCCTGAAGTTCCGCCGCCAGCACGACGAGGCTCGCTTGAGCATCGGTCGGCAAGCGCGCATCTTGTTCGCTGGCAATGATCTTCAGCAGTTCCTTGACTCCTTCACGTCCTTGCGCAGCCACAATGCCAAGCTCAGCCAAATGTGCCCGCAAAGCATTGATCACCTGGGTCCGCTGCCGCAGCAAAAGGTTGCTGGCCGCTCGCCCGCGCCTGCAACGGTTGTGGCAGCACAAGCTTGAACCGGGCCGAATACACGCCGCGCCGGACGGTGGCCAAATTTTCGCGACGGATCGTGAATTGCACTACCTCGACGCTAGCGGTGCAACTGTACGGACTGAGCCGAACGGCGGCGCGGCGTTCGTGATCGTTGGCAATGGCGCGCTGTCCGCCCGTGACGAATTCGCGGCATTCGATGCCGCATATAACGGTACCATCGGGGAAGGCATAATAGATCGCCAGCGATCGAAAGTGCCGACAAAGGTCGCCGATGACGCCATCCTAGACACCTACATCCGACACAAGGGCGTCACTGGCTACTATGAGCGCGAAGCTCGCGCCGTATGGGCGTTGTTCCGTACGCTTTGCGACAAGCCGTTAAAGGACTGCTCGCGCGATGATGGCCGCTTGCTGGTCGCGCACTATGAGGCGCAAGGCTTGAAATCGGCGAGCATTCGGAAAAAGCTCATGTGGCTCAATGCCGCCGTCAATCTCGCGATCAATGAACGCAGGGATGGCGACCCACTCAAATTGAAGTTCAATCCGTTCTCTAGCATCGTGCCGGATCGCGGGGACAGTGAAAGGCGTTTCCCGCTCGATGACGACGACATTGCAGCGGTTAAGCGCAACCTTGGCGGACTCGACAAGTCGGAACAATTGCTGTTCCGCGTTCTCGGAAGCACAGGAATGCGGCTTAGCGAAGCATTCCAGATCGACGGCGAGAAAACCGAACGAGGCGTGCGCTATGTCATCGTCGGCCATAAAACCGACCAATCAGAGCGCCGCGTTCCACTGCCAGCGGACTTGCTCCCGTACCTGCCGAAAACGATCAAGGGCAAGCTTTTTACTGGTCGGGCGAACCAAGCGTCAAAAGACTTGAACGAATTTTTGCGTGACTGCGGTATCACGGACCCGCGCAAGGTACTGCACTCGTTGCGCCATCGTGCACAAGATCGGTTGCGAGCTTTCGAGTGCCCGCAAGATATTCGTTGGGCACTGCTAGGCCACGAGGAAAAGAGCGTTGCCGAGGGCTACGGCAAAGGCTTCTCAGTGCCGCAACTGAAAAAATGGATTGATCGGATCGGATTTTGACGCGGGTAACAGGGCAGCCTACTCTTAATCAGCGGGTCCAAGGTTCGAGTCCTTGTGCGCCCACCATAAACATCAAGTACTTAGCCGGAAACACCGACCGGCAAGAGACCCGTCCAATCTCTTGGGGTACTCAGTGGGGTAACGTTTCGACGGCCGTCAGCCCTGCGCCCCTGGGCGGTGCCCTGCGCGGCGAGCACACTGGCTGGCTCCCTGGGGCTGCCAGCGAGGCCTTGCGTTCAGCGGCTGATCAGTCCACTTGCCGCCGATCCAATCCCCCTCAGCGGCATGCAGCCAATCGATTGTAATGCCGCCGTACCTGATCGGCATGGAAGCCTGCCTCGGCGCGCATTCTCTCAGCCCTAATGCCATGCTCCGCTGACGGACGATCTCCGCAGCTAGAAACGGCATTTATCACCGTCCAAATTCGACGAATTTGGGCGGCAGTCTCCAGTCGCGAATTTTCGATATCCGGATTCCATTGGCCGAGACTGAGTTCGCGCCGTGCTGAGACTGGTTCGATGTTGGTGTTGCACAATTTAGCCACCGAAGCGCGCGTCATTTTTTTAATGGTTTGCCTCTTATCACGGGATGTCATCGAATATGCTCCAATTCCCGCGACTATTGCCCCAAAGGCCGTGATAGCGGCGTTAAGGCGCGGCTTTTGCTGCAATCCGGCGCTGGCGATCTTTACCGACTAGCTCTTCAATCCGTTCGACAAGATCTCTCGTCTCTTGGTCCTTGAACAGTGAGCGAGACTTTCGAGCTGAGACGTAGAAACCAGACCCTTTTAGCTGATGTAGCTCAGATAGAGCCCCGTCGTATTCGGTGGGTTCACCAAAGCCCGCTACCGGCAAGTCGCGGAGGTACTCTCCGCAGATTTGAGCGTATGTTGCTAATCGGTCTTCAATTTGTGGCCGCTGCAACAGGGGACGAATGTCTTCGACAGAATCGAGCAATAACGCGGCGATGGGTTTACGGCGTTCGGCTGGCCCAGTCTTAGACCATTCATTTGGATTATCGAAAATTGGAACTGCATAGGCCGTCTTTACGTTGCCGGGGCGTGCCGTGTGTTCGTATTTGAATATCGGGTTGGTCCGGGTAGCCTCAGAAATCTGCGGCACAAAAGTCACGACCGCCTCGTTGATCAGCAGACATTCGGCGCACCCGGGCGAGTTAACGCGAATCCTAAGCCGGTCGTCACCATCCTCTGTCGCGTTTGCCGAGTAGGCCACCTTGACAAATTCTTTGGAGATTTGGATGCCCGCGGTCTGGCTCCGCCGGTGTGCCTGGATCAATCTGAAGTTGAGATATTTACATTATTATATTAAAAATAGAATTCAGTCCGAGGTGGTGGCTCGATTCAATAATTCAGCCCGGTCGCGCCCCCTCGCGCTGACCGCAAATAACTTCAGATTATGAAGCGCCGGCTGGTGCGATATTCCATAATGGACGTTATGCGGCTGGATGCAGATAAAAGTTGGTTCCGATAGGAGGACGCATCGGAACTAACGGTTGCTCGCCTTGGCGGCCAAAATGCTTTCCCTGTCTCTAAACCGCTTTTCTTTTGTTGCCGAATCACTTCCTTGCTTATGTAGCGCATTCCGCGCTCTTTTGAGGGAAACGATCATGGCGCAGTCAAACAAAGCAAAGAAGCCAGCTGTCGCGGCCAAAACCAGCCGTCCTGTTACGCTCAAGCATCTTGCCGCGGCCTTGGCCGAGGAGCATCAATTGACGAAACGGGCAGGTGAAGCCTTCCTCGGCGATCTCGTCGGCATGATCACAAAGCATCTTAAGAAAGGCGAGCGGGTCCGTATTGCGGGCCTCGGTATCCTGCAAGTCAGAAATCGTGCGGCCCGCATGGGGCGTAATCCCGGGACCGGCGAAGCGATCAAAATCAAAGCAAGCAAGAAAGTTGCATTCCGGGCGGCCAAGGATTTGAAGATGGCGGTCTAGTCGCCGTCCTACGCGGTATATTAACTGTCGAGGAAGGTCCTAAGGATCTTTGATCGGCTCGGGTGTTTCAGTTTCCTCAGTGCTTTGGCCTCGATCTGCCGAATGCGTTCGCGCGTCACCGAAAACTGTCGGCCGACTTCCTCCAGCGTGTGGTCGCTGTTCATGCCGAGACCAAAGCGCATGCGCACGATGCGCTCCTCGCGTGGCGTCAGTGAAGCCAATACGCGTGTCGTGGTCTCGCGTAAGTTCGATTGGATCATGGCGTCGATTGGCAGGATAGCGTTCTTGTCCTCGATTAAGTCGCCGAGGTTGGCGTCACCCTCCTCGCCGATCGGTGTTTCGAGCGAGAGTGGTTCCCTGGCGATCTTCAAGGTCTTGCGTACCTTTTCGAGCGGCATCCCGAGTTTTTGCGCCAATTCCTCCGGCGTGGGTTCGCGGCCAATCTCGGTGAGCATTTGTCGGCTCGTTCGCACGATCTTTCCGATCGTGTCTATCATGTGCACGGGGACGCGGATGGTACGCGACTGATCGGCGAGCGAGCGGCTAACCGCCTGCCGAATCCACCAGGTGGCGTAGGTAGAGAACTTGTAGCCGCGCCGGTACTCAAACTTGTCGACCGCCTTCATCAGGCCGATGTTGCCTTCCTGGATCAGGTCGAGGAATTGGAGACCGCGGTTGACATATTTTTTTGAGATGGCGATGACGAGTCGCAGGTTTGCCTCCACCATCTCCTTCTTGGCCTGACGCGCCTCGCGCTCGCCCTTTTGCACCATGTGCACGATCTTGCGGAACTCGCCGATCTCGAGTTCGGTCTCGATCGCCAGCATATGGATCTGCGTGCGCAGCTCCTTGATGCGATCCTTGTCACGCGCGACGAAGTTCTTCCAACCGTTAGCGGAAAACTTCGATAGGCGATTGAGCCAGAGCGGGTCGAGCTCGGAGCCCAGATAGTTCTTGAGGAAGTCCTCGCGCGAAACGCCGTGATTCTCGGCGAGCCGCATGAGGCGGCCTTCGTAACCGACCAGCCGCTTGTTGATGTCCTGGAGCTGCTCAACCAGCGCATGAATGCGCGCTCGGTTCAGGCTTAGCGATTTTAGCTCGCCGGTTATCTCCTTCTTCAGCTTCTTATACTTGCGCTCTTGCGCCGGAGAGATCGACTGCCTTTTGAGCCGAAGCTGAATGTCTTGGTCCTGCAGGCGACGTAGCCGCCTATAGGTGCCGGCGATGGTGTCGAAGGTCTCGATCACCTTGGGCTTGAGCTCCGCCTCGATTGCGGTGACCGAGAGCCAATTCTCCATATCGTCGTCATCGTCAGGATTGCTCTCGCTGGTCGCCCCGTCCGCTGCCGTCACCTCGGGGTTGGCACTCTTACTGACCAGCTTGAACGGAATGGTGGTCGCGGGCGCGGTGGGCGGCGCCGGCACCTGCGGCGGCTGCCCAGGTTGGTCGGGGACGGCGATACCCAAAATCCGCTGGCCGTCGGGGCCAAGCACTGGCGCCGGCATGGCCTTTGCGTCAGGACCGGCAAAGGTTGCGTCGAGGTCGATGATGTCGCGCAGGAGGACCTTGCCCTCGTTGAGCTCGTCCCGCCAGATGATGGTGGCCTGGAAGGTGAGTGGGCTCTCGCAGAGTCCCGCGATCATGGCCTCGCGGCCGGCTTCGATGCGCTTCGCGATGGCGATCTCACCCTCGCGAGAAAGAAGTTCCACCGAGCCCATTTCGCGGAGATACATACGTACGGGATCGTCGGTGCGCTCGACAGGCTCCTTGGCTCCCGACTTGACCGGAACCGACGGTTGGTAGACTTCGACTAGCTCATTCTCGCCCTCGGCTTCCTCCTGGGGCTCCTCGCGGGTCTCCGTCTCTTTCTCGTCTTCTTCGAGCTCGGCCTCCTTGGTCTCGACCACGTTGACGCCGATCTCGTTCAACTTCGCCAGGATGTCCTCGATTTGCTCGGACTTGACGTCCTCCGCGGATAGCAACGCGTTGATCTGGTCGTGAGTGACATAGCCGCGCTTCTTGGCGTTGTGGATCAATTTTTTGACGGCCGCGTCGGAAAGGTCGAGCAGAGGAGTTTCGCGATCCTCCTGCTCCGACATCTCTTCCCTCCGCGGCGTAACCTTGATCTCGTTTGCCATGACTCTCCGCAATCGACGCCCCATGACCAACGCACCAGGGCCACTGGCGCACGGACATGCACAATTCGGATACCGATGGCACCCGCAGTAAGAACCTGCGTCGATATTTTAAATCGTGCCTGCCGATGGGCACCAATGTCTGCCAATTGCAAGAACACGGAGACTTCGGTACGTCGCCGTCTTTTAGGCAGCTCTTCTGATAAGCCAGTGCCTGCCTATATACACAAATAATGGGTATGTCGGAGATAAAGAACAACAGGACTTACCCGTTTTTGCGTTACGCCGCACCTTTAATTCATCTATTTCGCGTGTAGTACGGTAGGTTCCGCCAAAACGGCTGAAGCGATCAGCTCTAAACATTGTGGTCGTTTCGCACGGAACATGTCGCCAGCAGCCAGCAAAAGTGAGCTATGCAAAATGGCCCAACGATGATCATGAATACACGCCAACCCAGACCGGCAGCGTCCTTTGCTGCTCGCGCAAAGCGGTGGACATCGAATGCCGCTCGTCCCGAGCCGAACAACGCTCAAAACGCGCAAAGAAACTATGAACGCTATGTGGCGCTCGCCCGAGCTGAAGCCCAAATTGGCAACACGGTCGGGGCAGAGAATTACTACCAGTACGCCGAACATTATTTGAGATCGATGCGCTCGGACTGAGAGCGGACGCTAGGAGCGTGGGAGTACGCAAGATGACCGATAGCAACGGGCTCAGCTGGGAAGCTCAAGAGGTCTTTCAAAAGATGAAGTCGTTCAACCGATTGCCGATGCTGGTATTCCGTTGATCCAATTGAACATGAAGGTTGGGAGCGCGAAGACCGTTAAGAAGGGTATTCCCGAATTAAAATCGGCTGGCCTCATCGCTGACACCGCGTCGGGTGAACCGACGCTTACTGATAAAGGCTACAATGCCTCGGTTTGATACATCGCGTTAAATTATCTCAAAAGTCCCGTTACGGGTGCGCTCAGCCGCGCGAACGGTTGATAACCCGGAATTATGTGCCGCAAAAAGTTGCGTCATACTACGCACTGATAAGGAAAGTACAATTTGGGAGTCAGTTTAGCGGCGAGCGTCAACTCGCTTGGAAATTGTAGTTTCATTGCAACTCTTGTTCTGGCTACCCCAGGGCGCCCCCGTGACCGAACTGGACTGCTGGCCATCGCCCTGTTTGAGGGTCACCAGCCACGGTCGCTTTACCACCAGAAGGAGACATTCGGTTGCAGCGCAATATCGGTCGTTAAGGGCCATTAAGCGACAAAGTGCGTTGCCGCGAAAAAGCCCGCTATTCGATCACCTAGTCGGCTGTCGAAAGCAGCGATCCGCGTGCTACGGTCGAGCGCAGAGCGTGATCGCCGATCGTGCCGACCGGCGCGCCTTCGGAGTTCCGCCTAAAGCTCCTTGTCGATAAAGCGGTCAACCGAGTAGGGGCCGCCGCCGCGGATCGCAATGAGGAAGCATACTGCGCCGATCAGTAGCACATACTCGTATCCCCCGCCGCCGGCCGCATAACCTTTCGGCAGATGCACGAACAGCAAGGCCACCAGCATCTCGATGGCCAGCGCCGCCGCGACAAAACGCGTGAACAGACCGATGATCAAGCAGACGCCGCCGACCAACTCCATGAACATGACGACATATGCCCACATCAATGCGGGCTCGATGCCGTTCTTGGCGAAGATGTTTGCGGCTACTGCGTCGGCGCCGAGTCTGAACTTTGCCGAAACATGCATCAAAAACATAATGCCGATGACAATGCGCACCAGCGTTCCCGCAATTGGCAGCATCGTTTCGTAAAATCCGGCAAGACCCGGATATAGCAGTTTCGTTTGACGCTGAGCCACGGCACCCTCCCTTGTATTTCTTTAATCCACGCGACGCCCGCCATCAGCCTACCGCGCCGACGATGGCTCGCACCAACGAAATTACAGCAGAAAATTTGGATGAGCGAAATGGGGCCGAGGTTGCACCGCAGCAATTGTGACGCGCCAATGTCGTCTACGGGTCATCAGTGTCGTTTCGGCGATGTCCGCTACGACGGTCGCGGCACTTCGGTTTCGGGCCAGAGGCACCCGTGCTGAGCAGGTCAACAGCGGGCGGTGATAGGATCAGTCACCGCCCGGTTTTTGCGCCATCACTTCAATTGATCGGCCACCTTGTCGATGCCGGCCTGCGAGCAGACGTCGTCCTTTCCGGGTGTGCCGGAGACCCCGACCGCACCGGCGATTTCGTCGCCAACTTTGATCGGCAGCCCGCCGGCGAGCGCCAGAATGCGGGTGTAGTGCCGCGAGCCGACCGTGTCCGGCCTATCCTGCAGGCGCTTGACGAAATCGGCCGAAGGCTGGCTGAACGAGCGCGCGGTGTAGGCCTTACGGTCGCTGCCCTCGGGCGTGCTTAACCCGGCGCCGTCGTCGCGCATCATGACGACCGGCAATCCCTCGCGATCGACGACCGATACAGAGATTTTGTATCCCATGGTCCGGCATTGCGCGATCGCTGCATTGGCGATGGTCTGCGCCAGCGCCAGCGTTATATTCTTCTGCGTGATAATGCCCTGTGCGCCGGCTGGCGATGACAGTACGGCGGCGAGGGCGAAGCCGGCAAGACCTTTGGAAATCGGCGACATGAGGTAACCTCCCTGGTTATTTCGTGGATTGGGTAGCCACTATACCCCGGCCTGCGACCTCCAATAGCTGCCGCCCGGACGCAGGTGTGGCGGCCGGGACGTGGCGATTACGACCAAGGGACTTCCTACTGTATTATTCCTTTTAGCAGTTCCTTTTCGGATACATGATGCGTTGATCAAGGGAGCCAACCGCCGCCATGAAATTCGGCTATTTCACACTGAGCGACAACCGCTACCCCAACAATCCGCGCTCGCCCGAGCAATTCCTGATAGAGATACGCGACCAGGCGGTGTTGGCCGAGAAGCTTGGACTCAACTCGGCCTGGATCGGAGAGCACCACTTCAACCGGCGCGGCTGCGTGTCGGTGCCCGCGGTCGTGCTGGCCAATATCGCCGCTGCCACGACGCGCCTGCGGCTTGGACCGGCCGTCGTCGTGCTGCCGATCCACCACCCGATCCACGTCGCGGAGGAATGGGCGACACTTGACCAACTGTCCGGTGGGCGCGTCGATTTCGCGGCAGGGCGCGGCTACGACAGTCATGAGTTCACGCCATTCAATGCCGATTTCCAGTTCTCCGCTGAGCAGTTCAGCGAAGGCATCGAACTGTTGATGCGCTGTTGGACCGAAACCCAGCCGTTCAACTTCAAGGGGCGGTTCTACAATTTCGAGGACGTTGAGGTCTCCCCCAAGCCTTTGCAGAAGGACTTTAGGCCCTACGTGGGCTCATTCTCGCGCTTCTCAATGGAGTTGGCCGCGAGGTGGGACTGGAATCTGCTGCTGGCGCCGTTCGCGGCAACTGTCCTGTTCGGCAGCTTGGGCAATGCGGTGACCACCTATCGCGAGATTTGCGAGAAGGCGGGAAAGCCGGCGCAGAAAGTCAAGTGCAGCTACTTCATCAACATCGGCGAGGGTGAGGAAGAGCGTGAACGGGCACTGGAACGGATGGTCAGCTACATTACCATGGCGGGCTTGCGCAAGACGATGAGCCACGGTGGCCAGGGCGCGCTGCCGCCGACAATGCAGTACTTCAAGAAGATGGGCGAGCGGCTCAATGACGCCAAAGCTTCCGACTTCGACGACAATTCGCTACTTTATGGTTCGCCCCAGCAGATCATTGACACCTTGAAGCGGGTCGAAGCGATCGGCATCGACGAGGTCATCCTCTACTTCAACTTCGGCAACCGCCCCGACGCCTACGTGCGCGAGCAGATGCACCGCTTCATGGACGACATCGCGCCCGCCTTCGGCGGCGCGACCGGCGAGACGGCCGCAGCGGCCGAGTAGCCGGCGCCGGATGTCGTGGGCAACCCAAAGTGGCTGGATGCGTCCTGAAAAATCTGGTCGAAGGTCATCCTGATTCTACCGCTCGGCACCAGGGGTAGCTGAAGAGCCCCAGCCAACAGAAATCTTGCGCGTTAAGTTGAGCGTCTCAGAGTTTCTCCCCACCATCCCCATCGCTACCTCTTTGGAGAAGGCAAGCTCTGTCCCGGGAAGAAGGCAGACGGCCGTCGTAGGATCTTCCGGTGCGGCAAACCCGCGAGTGCCGGTCCCGAAATTATGGGTCGTAAGCTTATCACCGACTTTTGCAGGGCGCGTTTGAGTGGACTGTAAGCTGTAGTCACACATGCCAAGGCACTCCTCTGTTGAGGCCCCCCAGCGCAGGCCAGATCGAATCAAGTCGAAAAAAAATATCACAACGCGCGGGTGCGCGTGTTGCCGAAATATTGATTTTCACCTCTTGCTCGGACGGACACGCACAATTGTTAGCTAATGCCGCGCGTGGGTATCAATCGTATTCGGCTCACCTGCTGCTACAGGGTACTCTGCAAAAAAATCGTCGATCACTTCGACGATCAAGCAGTGTAAGCACGGTCGCTCTTCGTTTGGCTCTTGTTCATCCGATATAGCTGCTCTTTGCTTTTGTTGGGTATATAAAATGGTGAGGACCTGGCCGCTGCTGCATCCGGTTGGATCGGTTGGGCCGATCTCGGGTCCAGCACCGATCCGGCGCCGGCGCTGCCCGCCTCAATCACCCGCGCCGGGATTTGGTGAGAAGTATTGGAATTTGTCCGGCTTCCCCTCCCACTCCTTAGAGTCGGGCGGGGGCGCTTTCTTGACCGTAATATTTGGCCAGATTTTCGCGTATTCCGCATTCAGCGACAGCCATTTCTCAAGCCCCGGGTCCGTGTCAGGTTTTATGGCGTCCACAGGACATTCCGGCACGCAGACCCCGCAGTCGATGCACTCATCCGGGTGGATCACGAGCATATTCTCGCCCTCGTAGAAGCAATCCACAGGGCAGATTTCCACACAATCCATCAGCTTGCATTTGATGCAACTCTCGTTGACTACGTAGGTCAATTAAGCGTCCTTTCCGCAGATCGCAGCGGTGAACTCATTCGCAATGTTCGTCCTCGCGGCGCTCGCTCTTCGCCTGAAAATGGACGCAGAGCAGAGCAGCATCGTCCGGCTCGATCGGTACGCCGAACAGTAGGCATCCGAGGGGCGACCGGCTCGCGCTCGTCGGGTCGCCGTACGTTTCTCCGCCGAGATATGCGCAGTCCTGGCACACACCAAAGTGCTGATGCGCTCCACTCGCAGCTACAGTGGTGAGCACGTGGTGCAGGGCGTCGCGCATCGCGGTTTGCTCTTGCGCGTTGAGCGAGGCAACGGCACGCACCAGAACTTCGAACGGATCGCGCGCAACCACTTCATGCCCTTTGTCCGTCAAGCGGAGAGTTACGCTTCGCCCATCCGCCTGAGATCGCTGTCGGACCAGATACCCACCTGCCTCAAGCGCCTTGATGGCTTGTGATGCGGTGCCACGGGTCGTCGCTTGAAATTCCGCGAACGCCGACGGGGTCCGGGAGAACGAATTAGCGCGGGCAAAGAAGCGCAGCGCCATCCATTGGGCGGGGCTGAATTCGCCGTCATAGCCGTCGGCTTGGACAAGCCGCCCCACTAGCAGCAGGAGTTCCGCCGTTTCGCGCGCTGACATAATGGCCTCTCGAAAATATAATAGTGTTTCGAAATTAACTTGACAACCAATTGGCGGCTGATAATTTCGTTTCGAAACCAATTGAAGGGCGCTGAGCATGGCCCGCCCCGCCGCCTGGCCGATCCTTTCGGTTGAATCCGGCCTTACACATTATCTCGAAGAAATCCGGCGGTTGCCGATGTTGGACCGGCAGGAAGAATACATGCTGGCCAAGCGCTGGCGCGAGGATGGCGATCGCGGCGCCGCGCAGAAGCTGGTCACCAGCCATTTGCGTCTCGTCGCTAAGATCGCCAAGGACTATCGCGGCTACAGTCTGCCGATCGCCGACCTAATCTCGGAAGGCCATGTCGGCCTGATCCAAGCGGCAGAACGCTTCGAGCCCGAGAAGGGCTTCCGATTCTCGACCTATGCCGTGTGGTGGATCAAGGCGGCCATCCACGAATACATCCTACGCTCGTGGTCGCTGGTGAAGATGGGTACTTCGGCCAACCAGAAGAGATTGTTCTTCCACCTGCGCAAGGCCAAGAGCAAGATTTCTGTGCTCGATGAGGGCGACATGCGCCCGGACCAGGTCGAACTCATCGCCAAGCGCCTCGGCGTCACCGAGCACGCTGTGATCGACATGAACCGCCGGCTCGGCGGCGACGCCTCCCTCAACGACACCATCCGCGAGGACGGCGATTCCGCCGAATGGCAGGACTGGCTGGTGGGTGAATCCCCGGATCAGGAAACGACGCTCGCCGCGAGCGAGGAGTTTGATAACCGCCGCAATGCGCTGTCCGATGCGCTCGGCGCGCTCAACGAGCGCGACCGGCGCATCTTCGAGGGCCGGCGCCTGGCCGAAGACCCGGTCACGCTCGCGGAGCTAGCCGATGAGTTCGGAGTGTCGCGCGAGCGCGTGCGCCAGATCGCGGTGCGCGCCTTCGAGAAGGTGCAGAAAGCGGTCAAGAACCGCGTCGCCGCGATCGAAAGGCCGGTACACCGGCCGCTCCATTAGTTTCCAGCCCTCTTCCGTGGCGTCGGACCCAAAGGTCAGCCTTGTGTTAGCTGATCCCGCAGCCGTCGCGTCATCAACTGCCTTTCGGCACCCTTGGGCAGGTGCCGCATTATGTACGTCGAGACGGTCTCGCTCGCCCCCCTCAATTGGTCAAACATCGATCCGGGCGTCATGTAGCTTTGATGCACGTCAGCACTGATCGTGTGATTCATAAGCAGCCGTGAGTGCACGGTACTGATCTTCGCCCCGGCACAGAAGTTTCGAAACGAGTGCAGTCGCGAACGGAAAGTCGGGCATCGAGGCGATTAAGGAACGACATATTGACGCAGTGATTGTCGACCTGTTCATGCCTGGCATGGATGGTCTGGAGGCGACGAAAGCGATCCGCGAACTTAGTCCGCTCGTCCCCATCATTGCAGCGTCCGGCTTTCTATTCGGCGGGAACTCGTGTCCGGAAATGCCCAACTTCCAACAAATGGCGGCAGAAGCAGGCGCAACCTCGGCGCTGTACAAACCTTTTCGACCCAAGGTCCTCGTGCAAACGATTTTAAACGCGATTGAAGTCACCGCGTAAACAACGCTCGCCGAAATCGGAATTACAGCTGCCGATGATGTCCGCTGCGGATTCGGTGAGGACGAGTCGGCTAGGCCAATTCATCATCGAGGGCTTCGTCGCTGAGGTGAAGGCGTTCGCGTAAAATGTCCCCGACGTGCACGGGGTTACGAGGATAGGCGCTTTGGGTTTTGGCTAAGTCCACCGGCCGCTTCATCGGGTCCCGGGAGCGCGGCCGACGAAGATTGGCCTCCTCGATCTGCGCACCCTGCCTGGTCCAGGCGTCAGCAGCGCGACGCATGCTTGCGATTGTCGTCGGATCGGACGCGGATTGAGCTTTGTCCAGCCACTGCGCGGCTTTTCTGCGGCAATCCTCTACGGTCATCATATCGGAAACTCAACCACACCGGCACGCCGCTTTATTTCATATACGGAAAACAAATAAAAGCCCCGCGCACCGTTGACGGCGGCGGGGCTTTCGGTCGTCGGAAGTATCGGCCTCAAATGGTCAGGCGCGTGAGTCGAGCGACAATCCCAGACTGAATGCCTTTTGCCGCGTCGCGCCCTCGGTGCGCTTCAGAGCCTTGGCAATCTTTCTGGCGGGAGCTTTCTTTCGCGCCAATGTCTTGAGCTCACGAACATCAGTGGTTGTCCACGAGCGTCTCTTCTTTCCGTTTTTCATCTAATTCTCCATTATGAAGGCCGATGCTTGTAGCTGGAAGCGCTTCAAAAGGAAAGCCTCGCGAGCTTAAATGCAACGTCAATGACTTCTGGCAAATGACGAGCATTGTACCCCATATTAGCTTGCGAGCAAGTTTGATGAAGTCACGGGAGATTCCGATGATGGATACTCTTGCACTTACAGCCGTAGCGATATTTGGCCCGACGTCAACAGACAGCAGTCGGCCGTCGAGCGACCCGAGCGGAAAAACATTGCTTGTGGTGCTCGGATGCGCGATCGTGTTTGTGCTTGTCTTCTTCTTATTCATAAATTGAAATGGATGAATTGGCTGGTAAATCGATCGGCCTCGCTCCGCCAGAGCATCCTAGCAGCCCGACGGCCGGCCAGACGAGCGGCAAAGGGTACACAAATAAATCAAAATTACGGGCTTTGGTCGCGGATTAGCGTTGTTGGAGGAGTAAACCGCGAAATGTTCGATAAAGGACGTTACACGTGCGTTCGGTCGCGCGGACGGTTGATAACCCGGAGTTATTCTTCGGTGCCGATGTCCCGTCGAGGGCACCGTTATCCGGGAGACTGGCGTGCCGGCTGTGCAGCATGGCGAAGTCCGAGCGCATGAGGAGTGACGTGCCGAATTGTCTATGAGTGCAGGGGCTGCGGTAACGACCGCATTTCGGCTGGCTCTGCTCTAATGCTCGAGCGCCTGATGAAGCCGTTTCCGATGCGGCGGACGAGCAAGTCGCCGAACTGAAGTCAGCGCGAGGTAAGGGATAATAATGCCGGTCGCGGTGTACCGACAACCTTAGCGGCTCACAGAAAATTCTACTGGCGGCAGGAATCGCTCGCTCGGTGTCGTAAACGCCAACTGTGCGTCGGCACAATCGTCACCATCCTCACCTGCTATCCGCCGCCAGATGCGGTAACTCAGTTCTGTGAATGGCGCCGCATTGAGGAACTCATGGGCGAGTTCGCCGCGCTTGCTGCAGAACTGCTCGGGATCCCATCCCACGAGGTAAGCATCCACCAAAGCATCGACTCTGGCAGGAACGTCCACTCGATCCAGAACCAGGAGGGCATCTATCGTCTTTTCGGAATCGAGTCGGAGCATACGGTGATGCTCATTCACAAACGCCGCCTATCAAAACTGAATCTGCCAATAATCCACAGGATATCGGTGGCCTCTATTTTGTGGACCGAGGCCACTGGCCGTGAAGCCGCACGCGATAATGCCCATCTTGTGTGTCCCAGTCGATACCTTGCACACCGACACCGTCGGCAAATGAGCAGCACAGGCCCCTTCCGCTGGCGAGCTGGTCAAACCACTGCTTGAGCGGGGAATTAGCAAATCGTCCATCGTCACGCGCGAACAAGCTGTCTGGAACAGACGTACTTAGGTACAACAACACGACCAACCAAACGGTAAGTCTGTGCATGTTGGCCTCGCGAGTACCTGGCGAGCTACCCGGACATAAACTGGCAACATGGCCGCCCGAAAGGAGGAGCGGCCACGGCGTCAATCTAGTGGTGACGATCAGCCCACGTAGGCTGCGCGTTTTTGGACCTCAGCCTCTTGGATAGTCCTTGGTTCCGCAGGTAACTGAAGAACTGTAGCCTGATGGCCCTCATTTAAGAGAGTGAGGAGTACGATCTTGCCGTCTGGAAACTCCAGCGCATCATGGTGTGCCGCCACCTTATCTTTGTTGATTTGCCGAAAGATCGCGGTCTTGTGCTTGATGACTTTGTCGCGCCACCCTAGCAGGCCGGTCGGCATGCACGTCACTTCACTGGCAAAGGACAATTCTGTGCCCGGCAGAACGCAGACCGCTGTGCTCGCATCTTCCGACGACGAAAAGCCACGCGTGCCAGTGCCAAAGTTACGCGTGGTGAGCTGGTCGCCAACTTTTGCTGGCCGCGATTTGACCGTGAGAAGGCTATAATCACACATCTCGGACCTCCCAATTTGGGAAAGCCCCTCAGCCGTTTTGGAGCTTACTCTTTTTCCAATCTGCGCACACCAATAATCGTGGCGGCCGTGGTCCCGGCGCTGCGCCGCGCCTCGTCTTTGCTGAGCAGCTTGGCAACCGATCGCCGGCCTTAATCCTGCCTTTACAGCGCAGGCACAATATGGAGACGCAACTGTTAGCGGGGGAGGGCGAGGCGTGAGCCCGGATGTACGGCCGCGCCCCGCACCCGGCCTCGGCTCAGCCCGCGTCGGCTTTGAGAAGTTCCAGAATAGCTTCCAAGAACTCGTTCGACGCGTGGATGGCACGAACCTATCCGCATCTCATCCGCGATACTTGTCTTCGACAGCCGCACCAGTTCGGCGAACCCGCCGGAGGATTCGCCCCGGTCGCGTCGCCAGCGATCGGGGTCTCTCTCGATTAACATTTATTCAGGTTGGTCTTTATTTTCTTTGATGGCAACAGACACCTGGAACGATTTCGGCTCTTAACGCTTCGGTCTACGTATAGGTGAGGCCCGAAAGGTCCTTCCTATGCGTGATGGTGGGTGAGGCGAAAAACAGGAGGTAGCAATGGCGACACTTAAGACTCTCGCAATCGCTGTTGCATTTATCGGCTCGACTTCACTTGCACTTGCTCAAGGACCCGGAATCGCGCCTAACAGCAGTGTCCTTCCTCCACAAAGCAACACACAAGGTACCGTGGCTAGCCCTTCTGGGTCGAGTCAGAGGGCCGTCCATGTGAAGAAGAGCCATCGTCTCTACAACGAGGTTACGACATCCAAGAAAAAACATCACACAACGTCTAAATAAGACAGCGTACTGCGCCTCTACACGTAGGCCCTGATTTGCAGGATTGGGGCCTGCTTTTTTGGTGGTAATGCTCGCACAATGAGAAAGCGACTTGGCTCGTCTTGTCGCCCTGGCTGATCCAGGCATTGGGTAAACGTGAAGGTGGTTGCACTTTACCACGCCCTCGGCGCGGCGCGGATTTTGGACGGTTTGGTTGCGTGCCAGAGCTTGGTTGAGCGTCGGAAGGGCATGGTTGCGCCGAAGGCCGGAGGCGATCAAACTCGCGGCATGACCCCGCCCGTGATATTGCCGTCCTTCGCGTTGAGCTGGAGGATATCGAGCCGCTGATCTGGCGGCGCGTAGCGGCGCTCGCGTCGATGAACCTAAAAGCTGTACACCGCGTGATCCAGGCGGCGATGGGCTGGCTGGATTGTCACTTGTGGGAGTTTGTGGCCGACGGCCGGAAGTACAGCATTGGTGCCGAACGACACGGATTGGAATGAGCGGATTAAGGATGCATCGAAGACTAAATTGCGCTTCTGAGCAGAACCGACGGATGATACGAAGGCCGACCGGTTGCTTCCGGATCGACCCCGTCAAAGCCAAGCTCGCCCAGATCAAGTTCCTCAACAAAAACGTCGATCACGCGAACCGGATTGTTCTCGTCGATCCAGTCTTCGAGGCACTCCGGAAACAGCGTGCTCTGCCCGCGATCCATGCCCTCAACGAAGCGCTGCGTCGCGGCGAACGGTAGAAACGGGCCAATACCTACCGAAATCCCATGTTCGCGGTAGGTCTGCTTGCCCCCGCATAAGCCGATAAGCTCAGCCCTTCGGATTGGAACTTCTTGGAGGTGCAGCCAGTTTGACAGTCGGTTAGGCCCGCGCGCTTGCAATGCACACGGCAGATCATCAATGTAAAGGCGTCAAACAATGGCCCGCCGAACTGTCGCAGCATGGTGGAACATATCGGCAAGCCTCTTTTGCCTTGCTGCCCTCACAGGCAGTCAGGGGACAGCAGGGACTATTCCGCTGCCCGCGGAGCGACCCAAGATCGCTCCAAGCGAGCGATCCATCGCATCGGAGACCATCATCGCACCCTCGCCTTGTCAGTTACGGCTGGCCGAACTTGCCCTCTTTGCGCCATTGCCGCCAATCACAGGTCCCGGCGAGTGCGTGGCGACCGATGTCGTTAAGGTCGATGACGTCCTCTTGCCGGACAAACGTCGCGTCGCCTTCTCGCCGCCGGTAACACTGCGCTGCCCAATGGCAAAGGCCGTGGCACAATGGATAAGCAATGACGTTGCCCCGGCGATCGATGCTCTCGGCACATCGCTGCGCAGCATCGAAACTCTCGATTCGTTTGATTGCCGACCGCGCAATGATATCCCCGGTGCGCCGATCAGTGAGCATGGCCGTGCTAACGCGCTCGATGTACGCTCATTCAAACTAGCGAACGGCGCAATTATCGAGCTGAATAATGCCAGCGTCGCTAAGTCGTTGCGCCAGAGGTTTCGGGACGGCGCGTGCGCACGTTTTTCCACTGTGCTCGGCAACGGCGCAGATGCCTACCACGATAGCCATGTCCATATCGATCTGATGGCGAGGAGCAACCACTATAAGGTCTGTGAGTGGGATGTACTCGATCCTGCCGAAACGGCGGCGCTAGCGGCAAAGAAAGCCGCCGTAGCAACAACACATCTGCCAGCGGCGGTCGGCGTGGCAGCCGATGTTCCGCTACCGCGCCCGGTTGCTGGGATCGATTTGGTGAACCTTCCGCGGCATACCGCGCCTCGTATTCCTAAGGAGGAAACGATGCAAACGCCCGTTGCACTTGCTTTCGCCGCATCGTTGGCCACATCTAATATTGCAGATGCCGGCGAGCAGACTGTGACGGTGGGACCATGGACCATCGCTACCTATTACAAGGGTGACACGTTTGACGGCTGCTCGATGAACCGCTCCGTCGCCGATCTCGATATGACGTTTCTTCGAACTCAGGATGGCTTGCGACTGGTTCTCGATTCACAAAAATGGAAGCTAGAACGCAGCAAGGCCTATCCCGTTCGCCTGGTCGCAGGCTCGCGATCAGTCGAAGCCGGAGCGTTAGCTGAATCCAAAGCTGTAACGATCGCTCTAGCGGACCGGGCCCTCAACGAAAGATTGCGAACCACCAATGTTCTGGAAGTGAGAGGAGAAGGCGCAACGCTGCGGGTGCCGCTAGACGGAAGCGCGGCGGCTCTCGGACGGCTGCAAGCATGCTTTGATAAGAACAGCCAGGAGAGGGTCGAGACTAACCCATTCGTCGCGCCTAGTCATCGACCATAAGGAGATGCTGCCGAGCGCCTGCGATGAGAAAGGCGGTTAGCCACGCTCGGCCCCGCACCGGAGATCTTTTCTAACCGTTGACTTTGCTCGCCCGACCGACCTCAGGCCTCGCTGCGGTTCGCGACGGCCGCGGCCGCTCCGCCTCTGGTTTGGAAAAGCGCTCGGTCTCGAAATTCCTCACAACCTGCTCGTCATTGCCGAGGAGGTGATCGAGTAACTAATCGCGCAACGGGATAGCTGCACGCTGCCCGCGCTGCGTTGCAACGAAGTCTCGCGGCAAACGGTCGGTATGGGTCAGGGCCAGACCTAAGTCGATGTCCGAGTCTTGTCCGCTTTACCCCGGGTAGCGACCGGACAGCGGACATTTCGGCACTTCGGTTTCGGGGCCAGAAGCAGACGTGTCGGGTGGCAATGAGAGCTTTCCCCATGCTCGCTCGGTGGCCCACCAAATCAGCTTACTTCCGGCCGATGATGATAACGCCCAACGCTATCCACACGTAAGTGCCAGAGGGATGGGATGCCAAGAGCGATTCGGCGCTGCCTTCATGCGGCCAAATACGTCCAGCACAACCGCGAACCAGGATCATCGGGGGTACTTCTTGCGTGCCAGCATCAGCCTTGTTGTGATCGGGATTGCCCTTGCCGGCTCAATCAGCAGCGCGATCGGGCAATCCTTCCCCCCGCAGCCACCGCCTGTAGGCTATCCATCGCCACCCCCGAATCCGGCCAGTCCGCCCCCGCCCTATCCCGGCGCGTCTCCATATCGTAACAGCAACGACGCACCCTATTTCGCGGCCCAGCCGTCGCCTGCACAGCGGCCACCGGACGACGTTAGGTCGGATCGAGAACGACCTCCTACTGTGTTGCCGCAAGATCAGGACAGTGTGATCGCGGCACTGCCGCCCGAATATCAGCCGGAGCGAGGGCCGGCCAAAGAGCTGCCGCCGCAGTTCCGCCGCACGGTCGTCGATTACCCGACGGGAGAACCGCCCGGCACCATCATCATCGATACGCCTAACACCTATCTTTACCTGACGCTCGGCAACGGTAAGGCGATGCGCTACGGCGTCGGCGTCGGCCGCGAAGGCTTCACCTGGTCGGGCAGCGAACGCATCAGCCGTATGAAAGAATGGCCTGATTGGTTCCCGCCGAAGGAGATGATCGGACGCCAGCCTTATCTGCCGCGCTTCATGGCTGGCGGCGAAACCAATCCACTGGGGGCGCGCGCGATGTATCTCGGCAACACGGAATACCGGATCCACGGCACCAATCAGCCGTCCACCATCGGCACCTTCGTCTCCTCGGGTTGCGTTCGCCTGACCAATGAAGATGTCGAGGACCTTTACAGCCGCGTTAGCGTCGGCACGCGCGTGGTCGTCTTGCCGAATACGGCGACATCGCAATTGCCGCCGAGGGATTGATGGAGACCAAGGGATGGCCCCCGAAATCCGGGAGGAAAGTCATGGAATGGTTTAGCCAGAAAACTTCAGTAGCGGGCCTTCAAATTTCTAATTGGATGATCGTCCTGGGTGCTGTTATCGTAGCGTTTCTCATCTATACATTCATGCAAGAGCCCCCGGGCTGAACAGAGACGGGAGTTGCGCCGGGCCGGCAGCTGCTTGTGCCGCCGATACGAGAAGGATAAAAAAAGCCCCGACTGCAAAGCCGGGGCCTAGTTGGTCTGACCCGGAGCGGGCGTTTGCAAACCGCTCCGGTAGCGCCAATCATGGCACAATCCGCTGAGCAGCAATCGCCGAGCTTGAAGCGTGGTTAAGTTGAAGCGCGGCGTATGCCGAAGTGCTATAGTGCCGCTCAATCCGTCGGACTGACGCCAGATTTCAAGTAGGCCGCAAATCCGCGTGTCGGTTTACAGATGGTCTGTAATTGGTCTTAGCCCCGCCACCATTAGTGCCGGGGCTATCTTTATGGGAAGTATTACGCCAGCACGGCGCGCGCCAGCCTAGCCAAAAACTCGACCTTAACGACCTCGGTCACTACCTCTCCGCATTCCTTGCAGCTGAATGTTCTGAGTTCCGGAAGGCCACCGAGCTTTGGGATTGTGTGAGTATGCCGCATAGGCTTGCCGCAGTTAGTGCAACGCGGTGCCATCAGGTTCCTTTCGAGTTGGGGGACCTCTATCCGGCAGCTGCCGTAGTGTCGAGCAGTGGCTATTGAGCGGTGGAGGTGGCGTCCGAGCCCGGCGTGCTGTATCCGCAGTTCCTCGGCGGGGAGCGGCGATGCCCGCCTGAGGATTGCGGCGGCATTTCCCGGCTATTACGAGTTCCTGAAGAATATCGCGAGTAAACAAGACACGAAGCGCAATGCTGCGCTTGAGTGGTATGGCGCACCGTATTACCCGGATGAGATCGACGTGCGGGAGATCGTCGCTACTCTTAACCGCATTGCAAATACGGGTCGACGATAGCGCGGAAATTCATGTCACGGATTTTGGAAGGTTGGGTAGTGTGCCGCGGCTTGGTTGAGCCGCGGAAGAACCGTTGATCCAGATCAAGGCAAGCTAAGCTAAGGCGCTTACCGTTCCAAGCTCGGCTCGCATGGTTCCCCTTCGTAAACTTGAGCCGAGCGGCCTTGACCGAAGCCTATCGGCTCCGGTTCTGGCCGCACTTTTTAAGCCCACGGTTTATGCCGACGTATAGCATGGAATTCGGCCGGCTAATTCGGGCGAGTAAATTCCGCGACGCACCAGGCGCGATCGCGGATATTGTGGCATTGCCCGAAGCGGCGAAAGCAATAGAGCTCATCAGGACCAAAGTCGCCAATCCTGAGGACGAAGTGGAAGATCTGGGCCGCGTGAGCGATACCCTCTAAGAACTCCACTTCTCGCTTTAGAAACCGAACTTGCTAACGGTTACCCCCCGTTAACATTTTCACGTCCAAATAGCGTCCAGACATTGAAGCGTGGCCGCGAATGCAACTGGAAAAGAAGAGTACTCCCACTCGGGTAATTTCTGACGTTTCATCAAGGCAATTTCGAGAATTCGCCGCGGAGTGCATGAAGCTGGCGCGCTGTTCGACATCGCTACAGGAACGGACAATGCACCTGAAAATGGCCAACCTCTGGCATAAGACGGCTCTTCGTTGGGAGAACGATCTAGTGCGCCGGCAAATTGCTTTATGTAAGGGCTCAGCCTAGCGCTTTGCGGCACGTCGGTTACTCCCCCGCTACATACTTCGCGCTCGCTGGCATCGCGGACCGGGATGTGCGGTACAATCCTGTGGCCAACCAGCCAGTCCAGGAAACGGCTAGTCCCATAAGCGGTATCGGCCGCAAGCCGCTTCGGCTTGAGACCGAAGCGCTGCTCGGTGCGGTCGAGCATGGTCTTGGTCGACGCGACCTCGTCATAGGTGCGCGCCGGCGTTGGCTCTACGTCGACTATGATCGCGTGCGCGATGTCGATGGGATAATTGAGCCCATAGCCGAACTGCACCCGCTTGTTGGCCTTGGCGGTCCAGGCCGAGCAAGGATCACTGGGTGAGACCAGCTTTGGCGGCTTCCGGTTGGCGTCCGGGTCCTCATCGTCGAGGCCGGCAAGAAACTCAGCAGCGGCTCGGCTCTGCCGTTCTGGCACCGACCAGTCGATCTCATCGGGCGCCTTGCCGTGATAGCGGCTGGCATTGGCTTCAATGACACTGGCATCGACGGCAAAGCCCTCACCCTTGACCAGGCTGGCATCCATGCAGGCCCGCACTACAGCCTCGAACACCTGGCGCAGGATGTCGCTGTCACGGAAGCGGCCGTGACGATTGACCGAGAACGTCGAATGATCGGGCACCTGGTCGTCGAGATCGAGCCGACAAAACCACCGGTACGCAAGGTGAAGCTCGACCTCCTCGCACAATCGTCTCTCGGAGCGAATGCCGTAGCAATAGCCGACGATCAGCATCCGGATCATCAGTTCGGGATCAATCGAAGGCCGGCCAATCTCGCTATAGAAGCACGCTAGCTTGTCCCGAAGCTCCACCAGTATCCGTGTCACGACCGGATTGACCCGGCGCAACAGATGAGCAGCCGGGATGCGTCGTTCGAGGTTGAACAGGTAAAACAACTGGCTCTGATCGCCGGTCTGTCGACCCATCATGGCAAACCTCCGCCGCCGAATCTCTCAGCCAACGGAATCACTATTCGCCGAAAATCACGAGCCCTTTTTCAACAACATCGGTCAACAGCGCCGAATTGCCCATGTCCGAGTCATGTCCGCTTCAGCCGATGCGCTGTCCTGAGCGCCGAATTAGGTAAGGGGCGCGGCCTTACATCCGGGCTCGCGCCCCTGCGTGCGACCGCGGAGCAGCCGGGCGAGGCGCGATCTATTCCGCCGCCTCCAGAAAGCGACTTTCGGTGAGTGCGTCGATCTGCCGAGCGACAAAATCTTCTTCCAGCTTGGCCAGCACGACATAGTTCGTGGCCAACAGCCGGTAGCATTCGCCAAATCTGGCAGAGCCGCTATCCTTTGCGGAAACCTCGCAGCGGGCTGCGCGGTCACGCAACAGTTTCGCTCTCGCCAAATGCTCCTGCGGCGTAAGCCTTCGCACAGAACTCACTGACGCTCACCTTACTTTCACTCACCCTGATCGTGAGCTTGTGCGCGCGGCTGACAAACAGTCAATGAGCGGTCTGTGGATAAGTCGGGGCGGCCCTCAAAATCCCGTTCTATTAAAGGGAAATCTAGAACACTCCACGAAATCCATTCTAATGTCGCTCATCATAAGCGGAAGTAGCCGCAATTGCGAGAATTAAGCAATGTACGCGACCACACTCAAAAGTCAGACGTGACCAGACCGCGGCGACGCAGTCGATCGGATCGCGTCCGGCGGGTTCCGCGTTGAGGGGGGCCGATATCCAGTCCCATGGCTCGCTGCAGGGTCGAACCAACGCGCCGATCATGGCGAACCGCCCTATTTCTCTCCGATCAATGGCGCGAGGCATTCGACACCAGTCGTGAGGCGGGCGTTTCATCTGTTACCAATGACATGCAGTGCCCCTTTATCGGTTTTCACGTCCTCCATGTTTCTAGCAGCGCTTGCGCACGGACGACGCCGAACTAAGTCATCGTTACATGCGAAGGACGATGGGCTTTACGTGGCCACCTCCTGGCCCATAGTCCCTACGGAAAGGAGATGGAGAAAACGCTATGTCCGACGACCTTAAGACGATCGTTCCTTTTTCCACTGCCGAGCCATTCGAGGCCGAGCTCGGACGGCTCCTTCATCCAACCCGCTTTTTCCTGCATCCGCGCGACGTCGTGCGGGACGACACTTTGACCACCGCCGAAAAGCGGGCAATCCTATCCTCATGGGCATCCGATGCCCGCGCCATTGAATCGACGCCTGCGCTGCGGCAGATACCCGGCTCCGACTGCGTCGTCCCGTTCGATGATGTGATCGATGCCTTGCAGGAGCTAGACGAAAAATCCGACGGTGGGGATAACGGCGGCATCGAAGGGTCGCAGCCGGGGCACCGTGATCGGCACCGCGGCGACCAGGAGAAGGGGCCGACGGGAAGCGGAATTTGGTACTGAGTCGTATCCGGGCCGCGGTCATCTCTGGGCCTCTTGACACCAAAAGCGGGCCACCTAAATCGATGTCGCTGATCGCCCCGACCGGGGATCGGCGCAGTCAAGGGGCGCCGGCTCTTTGGGCGCCCCTCGTATCCATGTTGCTCAATGGAGGATGTGGCTATGAGAAACTTCGACCTAACCCCTCTCTGGCGATCGACCGTCGGTTTCGATCGCCTGTTCGACCTCATCGATGATTCGCTCCGGTTGACGGGCGAGAACAACTACCCGCCTTACAACATCGAGCGAACCGGTGAGGAGAACTATCGCATCTCGCTGGCGCTTGCCGGCTTCATGCCCGAAGAGGTCACCGTCACCGCGGAGCAGAACATGCTTACGGTGGAAGGCCGCAAGGCCGAGAAGGGTGATCACCAGTACCTCTATCAGGGGATTTCCGCGCGTCCGTTTCGGCGTCAGTTTAACCTCGCCGACCAGGTCGAGGTGAAGCGCGCCTCGTTCGAGAACGGGCTGCTGGAGATCGATCTGGTCCGCGAGGTGCCGGAGGCAATGAAGCCGCGCCGGATCCAAATCAAGTCCGGCGTTGCGGGAACCGACAACCAGCAAATCGAGCATAAGCAGGCAGCGTAAGCGGTCCCAGGACCGCCGGCCTACAGGGTTCCCGCGCGCGGCTCGGCCGGGCGGCGGCAGCCCTTTGTCAGAAGGAGGTATGACTATGAACGTGAGAGACCTGATCCCATGGAATCGCGGTCGCGGCGTCCCGGTGCGGCGTAGCGAGGATGCCAACCTGTTCCTGACCTTGCACGGCGAAATGAACCGCGTGTTCGACGATGTCTTCCGCGGTTTCGACCTTGCTCCATTCGGCTTCGATCGCACGCTCGCATGGCCAAACGTTGAGGTGAGCGAGACCGATAAGGAGGTGAAGGTCACGGCTGACCTGCCGGGACTCGAAGAAAAAGACGTCGAGATCGAGCTGGCGAACGGTGTTCTCGCCATCAAAGGCGAAAAGAAGATCGAGACGGAAGACAAGGAGCGGCTGTTCAGCGAGCGCTTCTACGGCCGGTTCGAGCGGCAGATCCCTATCGGCAGCGAGATCGAGGAGGACAAGGTGGAGGCCTCGTTCAAGAACGGCGTTCTGGCGGTGACGATGCCGAAGAGCGCGGAGGCGCAGGCGAAAGTCAAGCGCATCGCGATCAACGGCAAGAACTGAAGGCACGGCAGCCGGCGTCGGGGCGGCCCGCAAGGACGCCCCGGCGGCCTCTTTCGTCAGTTGCGGGAGGTAAGCGATGCAGCATGTCCGGAAAGAGACGCAGTTCACAAACTGCGGTCCGATTGATTATCGCGGCCTAAATGGCGGTCATGACGCTGCCAACATGAACAACCGGCCGATTTTTGACGATTCGCTTTTGCCCTCGGATGCGGTCGCCCGCATTTATCGTCCGGCGCGCTCTGCCATGACTTCGGGCAAAGCGCGGACGAAGAATTGGGTACTACGCTTTGATCGCCGCACGGCGCCCTTCATCGAGCCGCTGATGGGGTGGACCGGTGGCGACGACACACTCAGCCAGGTCGAGCTAACTTTCCCGACCCGCGAGGCCGCGGTTGCTTACGCGCAGCGACAAGGTCTGGCCTATGTTGTGGAAGAGCGCTGCAGCGGCGGGGTTTTGCAGTCGTCACATGACGCCTGGAAAGACGACCCGCAACAGAGCCAGGCGTTTAAGGATATCCTTGCGAGTTATCTGTCATTCGCGTGGCTGCAGGCGCAGTACAGCCGCTGCGAGGTATTTGAGATCCCCGACCTCGAACGTGCGCTCGTCAATCCCGCAGCCGTATTTCGATCACCGAACGATGTGGTTCACGATCCAGTCCTGTCTGTCGATTGCAAGCGCGAAATTCTCAGGCGCTGGGCTTGGGACGAATACCTGCTGCAAGTCGCAAGCGACGAGGCGATGCCGGAGGGCAGGGAACCTTCGCGTCTCGACGAGGTGAAGTGCGCGCTGCTCGCTTTGCAAGAGCCGGAGCGGCGTGCCCCGGTCATCATATCGTACGCGCCCAACGAGGTGCCGCGCGCCGCATAGCGAGGCAGCCATGGCAAGGATTACGACAACAGATTGCGAACGCATTGTGCCGAACCGCTTTGAGCTCGTAGTGCTCGCCGCCGCGCGGGCGCGCGAGCTTCTGCGTGGCGATGAGCCAAGAGTCCTGGCCGGCGGCGATCAACCGCCCGTAATCGCGTTACGCGAGATCGCGGCGCAAAAGCTCGACCTCATTGAACTCCGCCAGCGGCTCCTGCGGCGCTGGCTCGATGGTGCCGAGAAAGGCGAGAAGCCCGAAACTTCCGTCAGAATCGGACCGTCTTCCAACGAAGATTGTGGCTTGACCGGCATCGCCTCTGATGCCGGTGCAGTCACGGCAGCTTCCCCATCGAGGGAAGTATCACTGACACAAGTGACGAAAAATAGGAGTATCCCATGTTCAGCCGCACTACGAAAAGGAGAATGGAAAAGACAACGATCGACGTCGTGAATTTCGTGCTCGGCGCGTGCTTGGCATCTGCGCCGTGGGTGCTGGGTTTTACCGGCCAAACGGCTGCCGCCTGGAACGCGTGGGTAGTGGGCGCTGCAGTTGCCTTCGTCGCAGTGGACGCGCTCGCCAACCTCACTGAGTGGGAGGAATGGGCAAATATGGCGCTGGGCATATGGGCTATCCTGGCGCCGTGGCTGCTCGGGTTCGCCGAGGTGGCTCAGGCGATGTACGCCCATCTGTTCATCGGTCTGATCGTCGCCGTCCTCGCTGCTGTCGATCTGTGGATGGCTCACAACAGACCCGTTTCCACGGCGTGATTGCTCACAGCGCCCGGCTGGAAGCAAATCGAATGGGCCGCGCTATGTACCATCACGAAGGTTCGCAACGCAGCTTGATTCCCAAATCCGCAAGCAGCCGCACAGTGCTGCCACGGACGGAAAATGCCATGGGCCTCTCTGAAGAGCGGAATAATCGTCGCCCCGACACGGAGGACGCTCCGCCCTGGCCGCATGTACGACTCGCCGATACCGATCGGCTGGAGTCATTCAGCGACGGCGTTTTTGCCATCACGATCACGCTGTTGGTCTCCGAGATCGTCCGCCCGGAGCATGAGCCGGGCTACCTCTTGGAAAAGCTGTTGGCGCAGTGGCCCAACTATGTCGCCTTCCTGGCGTCATTCTTCTACATCGGCATCATTTGGCTCAATCATCGCGCAGTATTCGCCCGCGTCCGCTACTGTGACCGGAGCTTGCATCTCGCTAATCTATTTTGTTTGTTGGCCTCGGCACTGATTCCTTTTCCCACAGCGGTGTTATCCTCGGCGCTGCAGCACGGCAACCCATTCGACGCCACGGTCGCAGTTGCGCTCTATGCCGCCATCGGCGGCGTCATGTGCCTGGCGTGGCTCCTCCTGTTCCATGTCCTTAGCATCCACTCGTACCTCCTGGAGGATCATGTCGATCCGACCTTTTTCCCAAAGGAGAGGCATCGTGCGGTGTTCGGGTTGGCGCTCTACGCGGCCGCGGGAGTGATCGGCTGGGTATATGCGCCGAAGCTTGCACTGATGATCTTCCTGGCTTTGCCGATCTTCTATGGGATCACCAGCGAGGGACTGACGGAAACGCGCGTTCGGATTCTGCTCAGAAGAGCTACGCGCGAGCGTCAATAGAAAGATTGCCGCAAGGAAATAACATAAAGTAACCCGGCACCAACTGCAGCGATGATCCCGACCAGACCCACGGATCGAGCGCCAACGATAAGATATACGAAAACCAAGAAGCAGAGGGGTCTCCGCCTAAAGCTGTGACGCGGACCTTAAGCGCAACATTCGCGAACGCCACCAGCGCGACGGTAATGAGGTTTAGCCAAATGTTTTTTGCTGCGCCATACATTGTCGTTTCCGAATTTACTCATTGATTGAAATTTTGAAGATATAATTATCGCCCAAATCGTCACTGGAAGCCAATGTCTCTTACGGATCATTTTTTGACACTTCGAGCGTGCACCGGGCACTTCCGATTTGCCTCTGACTCCGGACGTATCGCTGCGTCGCAGTGAACGTCGCTGAGGAAACCTAAAATTCTTTTCGTGTTATTTATGTACGGTGTGCCGCGCAGAAGGCCGCCTGCTACGGTCCCGTCGGGAAACCCTTTTTAAATTCCACTCTAGTCGCGTGAAATGATTTTGTATCGACGTTTTCAACGTAGTGCAGCGGCTGCGGTAAAAATCTTACGGTGACAGGGAAATCGAGCTCCTTGGGCAGCGGCAGTGGAATCTCATCCCCGGTGACGCCATTGAAGTCACGCACCTTCACCATGCGATCAATTACGAAGACTGAGGGAAAACGATGATGATGAGGTTTTTCAGTCGCTCCGGCAGGAACGCTGACCGCAAGGACGCGGATTACGTCATCCTCATAAAGTACCTTGTGGTTCTCCGGCGCCGCGACCACGGCGTCCAGCGCAGGGTCCCATGTTGACGGATCGGTGCCGTCCATACTTATTGGCATTGCATCCTCCCGCTTTTGTTAAGTCCACATAATCAAGAATTCTGCAGCCTTTTGCAATGTTTACGGCTCTCAACCACATGTCGGCTCCGGGTCAACAGCGCCGGATCGATGGAGTGCGCCCCTGAGGGTGGACAATTTTAGGCGGCGTTTTTGACCGATTGCTGGGCGTGGCGGTCCTCGTATTGCACGGGGCTCAGATAGCCCAGCGCGGAGTGGAGTCTGCGAGTGTTGTAGACCTCGTCGATAAAGCGGGGAAGATCGGCTGCAACGTCCTCGAAGGTTTCGTAGGCCATCAGATACACGGCTTCAACCTTCAGTGTCTTCATGAAGCTCTCGGCCTTGGCGTTGTCGTAGGGATTGCCACGCCGGCCCATAGAGCCCTTGAGACCGTGCTCTCGCAAGACGGCGCGATAGTCTTCGCAGGCATATTGTGATCCACGGTCGGAATGATGCACGCAACCCCTTGGTGGATTGCGGGCGCTGATAGCGGCCTTGAGCGCAGCAACAACGAGCCGTGCATCGATCGAGCGGCTGATGGCATAACCTACGACCCGGCGGGACCAAGCATCGAGGATCGCAGCCAAGTACACAAAGCCGATCGCGATTGCGACATAGGTGATGTCGGCCACCCACAGTTGGTTGGGGCCATCCAGGCTCGTATTCTTCGCGAGATTGGTGAAGATCGGATAATTGTGATCGCTATCCGTTGTCGCGATAAACCGCCTCCGTTGCTTTGGATTCAGCGCATGCTCGCGCATGAGCCGGCGGATCTTCTTGGCGTTGACGACAATGCCACGATGGCGGAGTTCGGCGTCAACACGCCGGTAGCCATAGGCTTCAAACTCGTCGCAAATCATTTTCATCTCCGCAACGATGGTCAGGTCGCGCGCGCGAGCATCGGGCGTGTCATAAAAAGTAGAGCGACCGATCCCCATTAGCCGGCATCCTTCTGCGATGGAGACGCCGCGGGGCCGACAATGACGGATGTAGTCGCGCTTCTCGGCCGCGGTGCGTTTTTCAGAGCCCCCTTTAGGAACTCAATTTCGAGCGCCTGTCTACCAACCATCCGCTCCAACGCTGCAATTTTGGCTTCATACCCCTGGAGCAGATCAGCAGCCTGGGCGTCTTCATCTAAGGCGCCGGCTTCGTACTTCTGAACCCAGACGCGGATCAGCTGACGCGAGATGTCATGCCGCTTGGAAAGCCCGTACAGGGTCTCTCCGGCAATAAACTCCTGTGCAACCTGCCGCTTGAACTCGATGCTGTGCGAACGTTGTCTGGCCATGGCTTTCATCCTTCGAAAGCCCAGCTCACCCTGTCAACTCACCAGCCTCAACCTGTCCGGCCCCAGGGGCGCACTCCACGACGATGTCCGCATAATGTCGGCTTATCGCTCAACTCCAGACATATCGCTGCGTTGCGGCGAACGTCGAAAGGGGCCAACAGGCGACATTTTGCACCGCAGAAAAAAGAGAACATTTTTGCCGTCGGACCAGTGTGAAGGCGGTCACAGAGCGTTCGGTGGAGCGACGGTCGTTTGCCCCGCCAACACGCCTTCGATATCAGCGCTCTCAGTCGGGGCAACACTGCCGCTAAACAAGGTGCAGGAATTCGTCAGGTAAACAGCCTAAGTAAACATCCGTAATTGAATTTCGAGCGCAGCGTCTTATCCTAAATATCCTTTTCACATCGTGGATAAGCCGAGCGCCGTCTTCGCGGCGTTAGGTGGCGAGGTCCGGAGCTCTGCGCGCATCGCGATGTTGCGCAAGGGAGGATCTAGTCATGAAGAACAACAACAACTCAGCCCCTGTTACGACTGCTATCGCTCACTTATCGCGGGATGAAATTATCGTCGAGCAAGATTGCGTTGCCCGGCGGAGATGGGGGTGGCGGTTTGGACCGTTGCGGTTTTGGCTGGCCGCGTTTTTCGTAATAGCAGGTTCGGTTCTGGCGGTAAGTCAACCCGTCTCGCAACAGGGATCGAAGCTAGTCGGTACTGGCGCGGTCGGGCCTGCCGCGCAAGGCTGGAGCGTCGCCCTCTCCGCCGACGGCAACACTGCCGTCGTGGGCGGGATCGTCGACAACAAGCTCACTGGGGCGGCGTGGATCTTTACCCGGAACGGGGGGAATTGGACCCAGCAGGGCAGCAAGCTGGTCGGCACCGGGGCGGTTGGACAAGGCGGACAAGGCTCCTCCGTCGCGCTGTCTGCCGACAGTAACACCGCCGTTGTGGGCGGGCCTCTCGACCACTCGAACACGGGAGCGGTTTGGGTCTACCGCCGCAACGGCGGTGTCTGGACCCAGCAGGGCAGCAAGCTGGTCGGCACCGGTGTGGTTGGACGCGCCAATCAAGGCTCCTCCGTCGCGCTGTCTGCCGACGGCAACACCGTCATCGTGGGCGCGGCTGAGGACAACTTGGGTAATGGGGCGGCGTGGATCTTTACCCGGAGCGGGGGGAATTGGACCCAGCAGGGCAGCAAGCTGGTCGGCACCGGCGCGGTCGGTATCGCCAATCAAGGCTCCTCCGTCGCGCTGTCTGCCGACGGTAAGACCGCCGTTGTGGGCGGGCCTCTCGACCACTCGAACACGGGAGCGGTTTGGGTCTACCGCCGCAACGGCGGTGTCTGGACCCAGCAGGGTAGCAAGCTGGTCGGCACCGGGGCGGTTGGACAAGCCAATCAAGGCTCCTCCGTCGCGCTGTCTGCCGACGGCAACACCGTCATCGTGGGCGGACTTGGCGACAACTCGCACACTGGGGCGGCGTGGGTTTACAGCCGTGGCGGGACTGTCTGGACGCAGCAGGGCAACAAATTGGTCGGCACCGGCGTGGTTGGAATCGCCAGACAAGGCCAATCCGTCGCGCTGTCCGCCGACGGCAACACTGCCATCGTCGGCGGGCCTTACGACAACTCGGACGCTGGGGCGGCGTGGGTCCACACCCGCAGCAGTGGTGTTTGGACCCAGCAGGGCAGCAAGCTGGTCGGCACCAGTGTGGTTGGACGACGCGCCGAGCAAGGCTTCTCCGTCGCGCTGTCCGCCGACGGCAGCACCGCCATCGCGGGCGGGATTGCCGACAACAGCATCACCGGGGCGGCGTGGGTCCACACCCGCAGCGGCGGTGTCTGGACCCCAATTCCCGCTCCGTTCGTGGGATACTGAGGCGCGTTTATCTGGAAAGGAGGCTGGGAACGCTCATTGATGAGCGTTCCCAAAATAGCTCGTATTCGAGATACATCTCGCGAAAAAAGGCGACGTTGAGATGCGCATCTTTGAACTCGATGACGTCATTTTCTTGCTCCGCTCTAAAGTAAAGCGAGCGGGTGGTCAGGTGGCATGGTCTAAAAAGAACAGCATTAATCGAACTACACTGTATAGGGTTCTTATCGGTCGCCGGTTGCCAAACAAAAAAATCATTAGAGCGCTAAAATTACGTACGGTTTTGTCTCCGATCATAAATTGAGATGAAAGCTTGAGACGGTTATTTCGCTAGGGTCGTGCGGTGATCGAATGAGGCGACACCACCGCCACCGTCCCGGCAGCGCGTCGCCTTTTCTTTGATCGGCGGGCCGGTTGCTCTGCCCTGATGGATATTGTGCAACCGCTCAGTACGGCAGGCTCAATGTCGCACAAGGTCAACAGGCGACCAACGCCCTTAGCGGCTTCATGTCCGTTCTTCACCCGATAGGGACCACTTCACGGACATTGCTGCACGTCGATTCAGTGCCAGCCGCGACCAATAACGGCAAAGCGCTAGCGCGGATTCCATGCCGAGCCGACCCTCTGGCCTCGGTTCGTGGGCAAGCCTACAATTCAGCAAATAGCGTCGGAGATCTATTTTGGTCAAAGAGCGAGTCGAAAGACACCTCGCTGCCGATGTCGCAGGCTATAGCCGATTAATGGGCGCGGACGAGGAAGGAACACTCGCGCAATTAAAAGCTCACCGCCGTGCCCTGGGCGATCCCAAAATCAAGGAACACCGCGGCCGCATCATTAAGACGACTGGGGACGGCATGCTGGTGGAGTTCGCGAGTGCCGTAGATGCTGTGCGCTGTGCAGTAGACATCCAGCGCGGCATGTTGATGCGCAACGGCGGCGTGCCACCTGATCAGCGAATAGAGTTTCGGGTCGGCATCAACGTTGGCGACATAATCGAGGATGGCGACGACATTTTCGGCAATGGCGTCAACGTGGCGGCACGTCTCGAAAGCATCGCCGATCGCGGCGGTATCTGCATTTCCCGCGAGGTGTTGGACCAGATCGAGGATAAGCTTGAACTAAACTTCCGCGAGCTTTGCCGCCAGAACCTGAAGAACATCTCAAAGCCAATCGAGGTCTATGCTGTAGAAATAGATGGACGAGGCGGCTCGGCAGCATCGGTCCTCTCAGATGCGAACCTCAAACAAATGGTTGCGTCTTTTGCCAATTCAAAAGATGTTTGGCAGGTGCGGACCCCGAGACCGCGCTTATGTTGCTGTATGCTGACTTTCGGAGCGCACCAGTCGTGATAGCCGCTCTTGCAGGCCTTGTTCATGATCGCCAGGGTGCCGGCGGTCAGGAGCACAGCTGCGGTCAAAATAATCAACATGGGGGTTTTCATCGGGACCTCGACTACTGCGAGCCCCCCGGGCCACCAACCGCCGATTTATCGCACTTCAAATGAACCCCCACTGAACGGAGTTGGCGGACAGCAGGCGTGCCGATAACAAAAATGCTCTGCCGAGCGCAAGTCCCACACTTCCGCTTCTCTAATCGGCCATTTGGAGTCAAGCGCTTTCAGACTATCCACCGCTCCAGTGTCTAATGTCGCTCGCGACGATTCGGTGATCAATCGATGTGAACGCCGGACGCCTTGATGACGTCGCGCCACTTCGGGCGCTCCGAGGCGATGAAGGCTGCGAACTGATCCGGGCTCATCGGCGCGGGCTCGCCGCCGACGTTGGTGAGAGACGCAACGACATCCGGCAGTTCGAACACCTTTTTCACCTCGGCGGCGATCATATCGACGATCGGTCGCGGCGTGCCGGCCGGAGCAAACAGACCCTGCCATCCCTCGACCGAAAACCCCGGCAGAGTCTCGCCGATCGTCGGCAAATCGGGGGCGCTGGTGAGACGTTTGGTGCTGGTCGCTGCCAGTGCGCGCACCATCCCGGCCTGAGCCTGCGGCCACAGCGTCGTCATGCTGTCGATGGCAAGATCGACACTGCCGTTCATCATGCTCGTCACCTCATTCGTCGTGCTGCGGAATGGCACATGCGTCATGTGCGAGCCGGTCGCAAGCTCGAACATTACTACCGAAAGATGCGAAGACGTGCCGATGCCCGACGAGCCGTAATTGAGCTTGCCGTCGTTCGCCTTGAGATAGGCGATCAATTCCGGCACGGTTTTCACCGGCATTTTCGGCGTGACTACGAGCAAATTCGGCAGGCGGATGAGAAGCGAAATGGGCTGGAAGTCCTCCTCCGGATTATAGGGTAGCTTGCCGTAGATGAAACCGTTGAGGACGTTGCTGCTGAGCGTTCCGAGCAAAAGCGTTAGGCCGTCTTTCGGCGCTTTCGCCACGTACGACGCGCCGATGCTGCCGCCCGCACCGGAGCGGTTCTCCACCACAAACGGCATGCCGAAATCGGCCTGCATACGCTGTTGCAAGATGCGGGCAAGAAAGTCTGCCGAACCGCCGGCTTGGAACGGCACGACGATTGTCACCGGCCGCTGCGGCCAAGCAGGTAAGGAGGATTCCTGGGCCGATGTCGGAACTACCGTTGCAACCATCAAGGCGACGACTGCTGTGGAAATAAAGCGCATCGGACCTTCTCGAAGCTAACAGTCGTGCGTGTCGAGAGCCCTCAGACCGCCTTGAGGTGCGCGTCCTTGCGCTTGAACAAATCCTCGTCGGCATAGCCCATGGTCTCCGGCTTCCCCCGTCCGAGCATGACCTGAAAATAAACCGGCCCGAGCGAATCGTTCTGATAGCCGTGGATCACGCCGGCAGGACAGGAGACGCACTCCCAGGGTCCGAGCCGCGTAGTCAGGCGTTTGCCGCTTTCGTCTTCCACGAACACATCGAGATAGCCTTGCAGCACGAAAAAGCACTCCTCGACTTCGTGTGTGTGCGCAGCGTTACCCTGGCCCGGCTCGACATACATAATCGACAACGTGAAATTGCCGGCAGGGATCACACTCGTATCGCCATGCTTGCCGGAGCCGCCGGCCCCGATGAAGCGATGCTGCGCGCGCTTGTAGCCTTCGATCTTGGCGTCCTCGAACGCGGCCCAATCGGGCTTCTTCTCTTTGAAGCGCCCGACATATTTTTTCATGATCTCTTCGATCGGAACGCCCTCAAGGTCTTTCGGTCGCGGGTGGCGGGCAACGCTCATAGCCTGCTCCTGTTCGTTCTGGGCTAATCTATTCTTGTTGTGGCCGCTCGTCCATGACGGCGGCCGTCCTGGACCAGCTGCCAAACGCGCGACGGCGACAGCGGCAGATCGCGCGGCTCGATGTGCAACGAACTCAATGCATCGGCAACCGCGTTCGCTATTACGCCGCCGACCGAGATGATGCCGCCTTCACCGGCGCCCTTGGCGCCGAGCGGATTGATCGGGGAGGGATGCGATTCCATGACGACGCCGCGTATTTTTGGAAAATCACTCGCGGTCGGTACGAGATAGTCGGTAAGCGAGCCAGTGAGAAGTTGCCCGTTATCGTCGTAAGCAAGATGCTCCAAAAATGCGCCGCCGAGGCCCTGCACCACAGCGCCAACGAGCTGACCCTTGAGCGTCAGCGGGTTGATCATGCGTCCGCAATTCTCCACTGCCACATAGTCGATGAGCTGCACGTGGCCGGTCTTGGGATCGACCGATACGTGAGCGGCGTGCGCGCCATAAGCCCAGGTGTGCTTCTTGTTGAGGAAGGCGCCCTCGACCGAAATCGGCTCGGATGCGAGCTCGGCCCACGACACCGACTTGCCGTCGCGGCCGCGCGCCCGTCCGTCAGCGAGCGTCACCTCGTCGGCTCCGCAATTGAGCCGCCGCGCCGCTTCCGCGCACATCGCCTGACGCAGTTTTGCCGCAGCATCGAGGACGGCGGAACCGCCCATCACGATCGAACGCGAGTGATAGGAGCCGTAACCGTCGCTGACATAGGAGGTTGAGCCATGCAGAACCTTATTGATGCGGTCCATCGGCATTTCCAAGGCGTCGGCGGCAATCTGTGCGAATGCCGTTTCGAGTCCCTGCCCGACGCCGGATGAGCCCATATAAACAGTGAGCGTGCCGTCGGATTCGAGCACCAGCCGCGCACTCTCTTTCGGCCCGGCGGCACCACCCTCGATGAAGCAACAGATTGCGAGCCCCTGGTAGCGGCCGCCGACAAGCTTGCCCTTGAGTTTTTCCTTCTCGGCCCAGCCGATCTCGGCGAGACAGCGATCGAGCGTGACTTGATAGTCGCCGCTATCGAGCTTGTCCTTGCTTTCGAACGGCGTGATGGTGGCGACCGTGTACGGCATCTCGGCTTCGCGGACGAGATTGCGCCGGCGTAATTCCACCTGGTTGATGCCGAGATCGTGCGCCACCATGTCGAACAATCGTTCACGGAAGAAGTCGGTCTCGAAGCGCCCCGGCCCGCGATAGGTACCGACCGGCGTCTTGTTCGTCAGCAGGAGCGAAACGTCGATATCGATGTTGGGAATGCGATACGGCCCGGACATGAACTGCGCGATGTTGCGCGCGCCGACGGCGCCGTTGGTGCGCATATAGGCGCCCATGTCGACAAAGGCATGCCCGCGCAAGCCGAGGATCGTGCCGTCGCGTTTGCAGGCGATTTCGACGTCGCATGCCGCCTCGCGCGCGTGGTTCATCGTCATAAGATTTTCACGGCGATCTTCGATCCACTTTACCGGCCGCCCGCAATGACGCGCGGCGAAGGGAATAAGAAAGTCCTCAGGGTAAAACTCGCCGCGCGCGCCAAAGCTGCCGCCGACGTCGTACTCGACCATGTCGATGGCGTCTTCGGGAAGGCCCAGCTGCTTGGCGATGATGCGGCGATTGAAGAACAGCACTTTGGCAGCGCCCGAGACGGTGAGCCTGCCGCGCGCCGCGTCCCATTCACAGAGAAGTCCTCGTGGCTCCATCGTCAAGGCGGTATGTCGCTGGGTGCTGAAACTCTCGCGCCGGGAATAGGGGGGATGCTTGAATGCCGCCTCGATATCACCGAGCACGGCGCGGAATTTCATTGCAACATTGGTGCCACTGTCCTCGAACAGAAGCGTCTCGTTTTTCGCCGCGACCGAATGATTTGCGACCGCCGGCAGCGGCTCGATATCGACATCGATCGCACCCAGGGCGTCCTCGGCGACGACGGCGCTGTCGGCGAGCACCATCGCCAGCGCCTCGCCGACATAACGAACCTTGTCACGCGCCATGACCGGCTGGCCGAATGCCTCGAATTCCGGCATCGGCTGCAGCCGCATCGGCACGCATGGCGTCGGCTGACCCAGATCGGCCGCCGTGATGACGCAATGCACGCCGGTAATTTTTTGTGCCCGCGCGATGTCGATGGAACGGATGTGGCCGTGGCCGACGGCGCTGCGCAGGATCGCGGCATGAAGCATGTCCTTGCGCGCGAGATCGTCGACATATTGGCCGCGCCCACGCACCAGGCGGAAATCCTCCAACCGCTCGATCGGCTGACCGACGAACGAATTGGTCTTCCTCATGCGCCCTTCTCGTCGCGCTTATACGCGGACCGCGCGTCGAGCACCGCTTCGACAATAGAGATATAGCCGGTGCAACGGCAGAGATTGCCCGAGAGAACCTCACGCACGCGATCAGCATCGCAATCGGGCTCTTCGCTGAGCAGCGCATGGGCCGTCGTAATCATGCCCGGGGTGCAGAAGCCGCATTGCAGCGCGTGATGCTTCCGAAATGACGCCTGCAGTGGCGTCAGACCTTCATCGAGCGATAGACCCTCGACTGTGACCACTTTGGTGTCCTCGGCCTGCACCGCGAGCATCAGGCACGAACGCACTGCGGCGCCGTCAACCAGAACCGTGCAGGAGCCGCACACGCCGTGCTCGCAGCCGACATGGGTTCCGGTAAGCCGCAGGTGATGGCGCAGGCAATCCGCGAGCGTAAGCCGCGGCTCGACTTCGACCGCGACCACCGTGCCGTTAACCTCGAATTTTACGGGCATGGGAACCGATCCTGGGCGGCGGCGTCTTTGAGTGCGCGCTCGACCATGACTCCGACCAGCGCCTTGCGGTAGGCGCCGCTGGCGTGAATGTCGTCCGGCGGGTCGACGGCAGCGGACGCCGCCGCTTCGGCCTTCGCGATCGTCGCCTCATCGATCGTGGCACCGTCGAGAACCCGTTCGACCGCAGTGAGGCGCAGCGGCCGGTCGGCGACACCGATAACACCGACGTGAGCGTTGTGCGCATTGCCATTGTTTTCGTCATAGAAAAGAGCGGCCGCCGCCATGGCGAAGTCGCCGCGTCGCCTGGCGAATTCCTGGAACCCAAAACGGCGTCCGGCCGGCCAAGCAGGCAGGCGAATACTGGTAATGATCTCGTCTGGTTCAAGGGCCGTGATCAAAGGACCGCGAAAAAAATCGGCAGCGGCGATGACGCGTTGTCCCGTTTTGCCGACAACATCGATCTTCGCTCCGCAGGTTATCACTATTCCCGGCAGCTCGGCCGCGGGATCGGCATGCGCAATGCTACCGCCGACGGTGCCGCGGTTGCGAATTTGATAATGCGCGACGTGCCCGACAGCGGCCACCAATAGGGGATGGGCCGTGCGCAGCCGCGCATCGTCGAGAATTTCGCGCCAGCGCACCATGGCGCCGAGCGTGACGCCGGCACCCGTAATCCGGATTTGCCGTAGCTCCGATAGCTTGCGCAGATCGACGAGCAGGGACGGCGAGGCAACGCGGAAAGCGAGCATCGGCACCAAGCTTTGGCCGCCGGCGAGCGGCTTCGCCTCGCCGTCGTGCGAGGCCAGAAGGGCAACCGCTTCTGAAAGGGTGGTGGGACAAGCGTATTCGAACGGCGGCAATTTCATAACCGGCACGCTTCCTTCGAACCGCCGTAGCAGACGTCTTTTCTTTTATTTTCCTAGCATCGGCTCGATCGCTCGGTCAACCTATTGAAGCTCTCGAATGCCCTGCGTAGCGTGCGTGGCCGCAACAACTTGGAGAGCGAGATGGCATTGCAAGTAAGCCTGGCCGCGGGCGACTATGATCGCACACGGGCCATTTTCGATGGCCGCGTGCGGATCGAGGGATGCGAGGTCGCCGCCGTCCAACTGGAACCCGAGGAAGCGTTCCACCGTGCCTTCAAATTCCAGGATTTCGACATCAGCGAAATATCGCTGAGTAGCTACACGATGACGACCGCGCGCGGCGACTCGCACTATCTGGCGATCCCGGCCTTCGTATCGCGGCTGTTCCGCCAGAGCGGCATCTATATCCGCACCGATCGCGGCATAAACCGCCCGCAAGACCTCAAAGGCAAGACAATCGGCCCGCCCGAATACCAGATCACCGCGAACGTCTGGATCAGGGGCATCTTGCAGGACGAGTACGGCATCAAGCCGAGCGACATCAAATGGCGTCGTGGTGGATTAGAGGATGCCGGCCGGGACGAACGCGCGCCGATCAAGCTCCCGCCGGATATCGATCTTGCCGATATTCCGACCGATCGCACGCTCACCGACATGCTCGCGTCGGGGAAGCTTGACGGTCTGGTTAGCGCTCGGGCCCCATCTTGCTACCTGAACGGTGCTCCGAACGTCGACCGCCTGTTTCCCGATTACCCCAAGGTCGAGGAAGCTTATTTCCGCAAGACCGGCATCTTCCCCATCATGCATTGCATCGGCATCAGGCGATCGCTTGCGGAAAAGCATCCCTGGCTCGCAACGAGCGTCTACAAAGCCTTCCTGCAAGCGAAGGAGCACTGCATGAAGGAACTTGGCCAAATCGGGCATCTCTCGACATCGCTGCCATGGAGTGTCGCCGAGAACGACCGGCTGAAGAAATTTATGGGTGCGGATTACTGGAGCTACGGCGTTGAACCAAATCGTCACGTGCTCGAGACACTCGTTCGATACTCCTATGAGCAAGGCCTGTCGGTGAGAAAGCTCGAGGTCGACGAGATGTTTGCGCGATCGACCTATGATTTGTCCAAGATCTGACGCGGCGCTTGAATCATCTGCCACACGCGGGACGGCGACAACGGAAGTTCGTTGGTTTGCACGCCGAACGACGTGAGCGCCGCAGTGACCGCATTGGCGATAACGCCACCGACCGGAATGATGCCGCCTTCTCCGGCGCCTTTTGCGCCGAGCGGATTGTTGGGTGACGGCTTGAGCTCGAGCGCAACCGCTCGGATGTTCGGGAAATCGCTTGAAGTCGGCAGCAGATAATCGACCAGCGAGCCGGTCAGCAACTGACCATCCGCATCGTAGATGAAGTGCTCCAGCAAGGTGCCGCCCAATCCTTGCACGATAGCGCCAACGCATTGGCCATGCAGCGTCAACGGATTAATGATGCGCCCAACGTCTTCGACCGCCACATAGTCGATCAGGGCGACGTGGCCGGTCTTGGGATCGACCGCCACATGAGCCGCATGGGCGCCATAACTATAGGTCCGTTTGTTGCTTGCGTAGGTGCCGTTCGCGGATAGTCCCGAGAATTCCCGCAAATCGATGGCGGCACGGTTGGGCCCGACGGCCATGCCGCGATCGATTGCAATCTCGTTGGCCGCGCAATGGAGACGCTGCGCCGCGGCCCCGCGGATGGCGTCGCGCAGCTTGCCTGCGGCGGCTAGGATCGCGGAGCCGCCCATCACGATGGACCGCGAGGAATATGATCCGAAGCCTTCGTCGACATAATCCGTCGAGCCATGGAACACGCCATTGATGCGATCTATCGGCACTTCGAGCGCGTCGGCGGCAATTTGAGAAAACACCGTTTCGACGCCCTGGCCGACCGACGATGAGCCGACAAAAACCGAAACCGATCCGTCGGCCTCGACCGCAAGCCGTGCATTCTCCTTCGGCCCGGACGCCCCGCCTTCGATGTAACAGCCGATCGCTACGCCGTGATAACGCCCGTCGTTCCACTTGCCCTGAAGCGTCGATTGCTCGGCCCATTTGAATTCTTCGAGGCACCGATCGAGCGTGAGCCGATAATCGCCGCTGTCGCACTCGGTCGCGATGTCGAGCCCTTGCACCGTCGCCAGCGGGTAAGGCATGTCCGATTCACGTATAAGATTGCGGCGGCGAAAATCCACGCGATCGATGCCGAGCTCGGCCGCCGCGATGTCGAGCAACCGCTCGCGGCAGAAATCAGCCTCGAACCGGCCGGGACCTCGATAGGTGCCCGACGGCGTCTTGTTGGTCATGACCAGGGTTACATCCATGTGGATATGCGGGATGCGATACGGTCCGGACATGATCTGCGAGATATTGCGTGACGCCGTCGCGCCGACGGTGCGCAGATAGGCGCCGAGGTCGGTGAAGGCTCGGCCGCGCAAGGCGAGTATCGTGCCGTCGCGCGCGCAGGCGATTTCCAGTTCGCATGCAGCATCGCGCGCATGATTGAGTGACATCAGATTTTCGCGGCGATCCTCGGTCCACTTGATCGGGCGGCTGAGCAGCCGCGCCGCATAGGGAATAAGGAAATCTTCGGGATAAAATTCGCCGCGCGCGCCGAACCCGCCGCCAACATCGTACTCCACGAGGCGTACCGAGGCTTCAGGCAAACCCATCATCTTCGCCAGGATTCGCCGATTGGTGAACGGCACCTTGGCCGCACCGCCGACCGTCATGCGCTGATTTTGCGGGTTCCACTCCGCCATGAGCCCGCGTGGCTCCATCGGTACCGCTCCGTGCCGCTGCACGCAAAAATGCTCGCGCCGGACATAGGGCGCTTCCTTGAACGCCGCGTCGGCGTCGCCGCGGACGGCCGTAATGGTGCTTGCGCGATTGGTGCCGGCGTCGTCGAAGAGAAGAACATCGTCTTGGCATGCGGCGTCGCGATCGACCAAAGCCGGAAGCGGCTCGATATCGACCGCAACAGCCTCCAACGCATCCTCTGCCAGCGCCGCGGTATCGGCGATGACGACCGCAAGCGGCTCGCCGACGTATCGTACCTTGCCGGTGGCGATAATCGGCTGCTCGTAGCGTTTGAGTTCGGGCAGCGGCTCTTGCCGCAAAGGGATCCTCGGCACGTTACCGATATCGGCGGCGCTGATCACCGCATGCACGCCTGGCCGGGCCCGGGCGGCGGTCACATCGATCGCACGAATGCGGCCGTGCGCCACGGAACTGCGGAGCAGTGCTGCATAAAGCGTCCGCTCGGAAACGAGATCGTCGACATAGCGTCCGCGACCGGTGAGGAAGCGGAGGTCTTCGAGGCGTTCGATCGGGCTGCCGATGAAGGCGTTAGTCACGCGTTTCGCAGGAGCGGTCATAGAGGGATCGCCGCATCAAGTTGATGGGTGCGGGTCGAAAGCTCAGTGCTGCGAACATGAAAGTTTTTGGAGTGCACGTCGTCCATCGCCACAAGCTCCATGTCGGTTCGGCCAGCAGTCGGCGTTTCTTGCTTTTTCGTCAACTCCCAACGTTACGCGCAGCGTGGCGACTTTGCGTCGCCTAGGCAAGCCGACCGACGGACGGTACAACCTGATAAGTCACGTCGTTTCGATGTCTCGATCGACGACGTTGCTTGCTGGCGCCGAAGAGGTGATTGAATGAAAAATCCCCGAAGAAGCTTTCTGCATCTGGCGGCGGCCGCCGTCGCGCTCCCGGCCATATCGCGCTTTGCTCGGGCACAAACCTATCCGGCGCGGCCGGTGCATATCATTCTCGGTTTTCCGGCCGGCGGTTCGTCCGATGTCATCGGCCGCGTAGTGGCTCAATGGCTGTCGGAGCGTCTGGGCCAGCCGTTCGTCTTCGATAACCGGCCTGGGGCAGGGAGTAATATCGGCACTGAGATGGTCGTCAGAGCGGCCCCCGACGGCTATACGCTGTTGTGGACCACGTCCGCGAACGCGATCAACGCTACGCTCTATGACAGTCTCAGCTTCAATTTCGTCCGCGATATCGCTCCGATCGCAGGCGTCTTCCGCGTCCCCAACATCATGGAGGTGCATCCGTCGGTCCCGGCGAAGACCGTTCCCGAATTCATCGCTTATGCCAAGGCCAATCCAGGCAAGATCAACATGGCGTCGGGCGGCATCGGAACAACCGCCCATGTGGCGGGCGAGTTGTTCAAGATGATGACGGGAGTCGATATGCGTCATGTGCCGTATCGCGGCTCCGCGCCCGCGCTCATCGATCTTCTCGGCGGCCAGGTCCAGGTCATGTTCGACCTCATGTCAACATCGATCGAATACATCAGGGCTGGCAAACTGCGCGCGCTGGCCGTCACCACCGCGACGCGCTCCGAGGCGCTGCCGGATATCCCGACCATCAGTGAGTTTGTGCCGGGCTATGAGGCGAGCACATGGAACGGCGTAGCTGCGCCCAAAGATACGTCCCTTGAGATCATCGACAGGCTCAACACGGAAATTAATGCGGCGCTTTCCGATCCCACCATAAAGGCGCGGCTTGTCGATCTGGGGGCTACGGTGTTCTCGGCCTCACCCCAAGAGTTCGGCAAATTCCTCGGTGATGAAACCGAGAAGTGGGCAAAGGTTATTAAGTTCGCGGGTATCAAGGCGGGCTGACATCGACTCACGCTGCGCCGATACCGGAGGCGATATGGAACGTTCCTCTGGCAGTGCTTGACAGCACTGCATCATCCAGAAAGCTTCCCGAACTCAGCCAAGGCGGGTGGTGAGGAAACGGACGGAGAGACTGATGGCCAATCTGCGTTTGTCGTTTGCGTGCGGACCCTACGATCGCACCCAGGCCTTGCGCGACGGCACGATCAAGCCCGAGGGAATCGATGTTACTTACATCACATTGCAGCCTGCCGAAATTTTTTGGCGCATGTTGCAATACCAGGAGTTCGACGCTTCGGAAATGTCGCTGTCGAACTACACAACGCTGGTTGGCAGCGGCTCTTCACCATTCGTGGCAATCCCGGTCTTCCCGTCACGGGTCTTCCGCCACGGCTATTTCTTCATCAATACGCAAAAGGGCATTACTCGTCCGAGCGACCTCAAAGGTAAGCGCGGCGGCGTGCCCGAATATAGTATGACGGCCGCGGTCTATATGCGCGGTCTCCTGCAGCACGAATACGGCCTCAGGCCGAGCGACATCGAATGGGTGCAGGGCCGCGCGGACCGGCTAGGTCACGCTTTGCCGGCGGACATTCGCCTAACGCAAGCGCCGGCCGGCGCCGAACTCGGCGATTTGCTCGAGCGCGGCGAACTCGACTTCCTTATGACCGCCAACAACCCGCTCTCATTCCGTCGCGGGGCGCCGAACGTAAGGCGGCTGTTTCCCAACTATCGGGAACTCGAACAGGACTATTATCGGCGCACCAAAATCTATCCCATCATGCACACGGTGGTCATCCGCCGTGACATTTATGAGCGCGATCCGTGGGTCGCGATGAATCTTTATAGAGCGCTGAGCCGGGCCAAGGATTCCGCGTTTAGGCTGCTTGCGGAAGGTGGATCGCCCAAGGTTTCCTCCGCCTGGCTGCAGCCTTTGCTCGAAGAGGAGCAGGCGATCATCGGCAAGGATTGGTATCCCTATGGGATTGAAGCTAACCGCCCCTCGATCGAAGCGCTGCTGCAATACACCCACGAGCACGGGCTGACGCCGCGCCGTCTAAAAATCGAGGAACTGTTCGCGCCCGGCACACTGCGCGATATTCCCGTCAGCGAAGGACAGTTGGTGTGAATGACCTCTGCGATTACCATCAGATTTTGGCATCGGGCGGGCCGCATCGTCGGTTCCTCACGCTCGCGTCGGGGTCATGAACTGCCTCGCCGCTTACTGAGTGGTACAACAGCTATCCGCTGAATAACGGATAGGACCGCCCACGGTCAGCATCCTACTCGACGAGCACTCTTTTTGACGCTAGGACGGTGTGCGTCGTCATCCAGCGCTATCATCGCGTCCACGACCAGCATGACATCAGAACCATGTCCGGCAGGGTTGCGCGCCATCGGCTCCACGCCACTGTCGTGAAAAAACCCGCTAGGACAGTTCGCCAAATTGAAGGTATCCTGCCTACCGGACGCCGCACGAGCAACGTCGGCTGGGGGACAGCTAAGACTTTGTCCGAGAATGCAGAACGACCGATTTGAGAGCAAAGCGCATGAGCGACGGTTTCGAAGACCATTGCTGGAAAGACATCGTGACCCCGGACATTCTGGAGGTCTATTCCTGCTACCGGCGCAAGACCTTCGTCGGGTCGGCGCCGGCGCTGCTGGCCATCGACCTCTATGAGCTCGTTTATCGCGGTGGTCCGCACCCGCCCGCCACGATCGCCAAGGCTTATCCAAGCGCCTGCGGCCACTATGCCTATGAGGCAATCGAGCCGACCAAGCGCTTGTTCGCCGCAGCACGCGCCGCCGGATTGCCGGTTTTCTATTCGACCGGCGACGTGCGCAGCGAAAGCCGTCCAGCGTTCGTCAACGCGACCAAGCGCGTGAAGCCATCCGTCGAGGCATCCGACTACGCCATCCGGCCGGAGTTCAAGCCACAGCCGGGCGATGTGGTCATCACCAAGCAGCGCGCCAGCGCTTTCTACGGCACGCCGCTCGCCGCGCACCTCACCCAACTCGGCATCCAGACGCTGATCGTGTGCGGCGAGAGCACGTCGGGCTGCGTGCGGGCGAGCGCAGTCGACGCTTATTCGCACGGTTATCATGTCGTACTGGTGGAAGAATGTTGCTTCGATCGCAGCGCGCTGTCGCACAAGGTGAACCTTTTCGACATGCACCACAAATATGCCGATGTGATGCACGTTGACGAGGTGATCACCCACCTCGCCAAAAATCCGGCCGTGAAAAAGGCGAGCTGACATGAAGCCTGCCCGCTACGGTCCATTTCCCTACTCGCCGATCATTCACCGTCCGCCGCTGCACTGGCCGAACGGCGCGCACGTCGCGCTGTGGGTCATCCCCAACATCGAGTTTTTTGCGCTCGATGAAAAAGTCCCGCCCGCTGCCGGCGGCACTAGCGTGCCGGTGCCCGACGTTCCCACCTGGTCGTCGCGCGACTACGGCAACCGCGTCGGCGTGTTCCGGCTGATGGAGCTGCTCGACAGTCACGGCATCCGCGCGACGGTTGCGCTCAACAGCGAGCTGTGTGCCGAACATCCGGCCATCATCGAGGAAGGCAACAAGCGCAAGTGGGAATGGATGGGCCATTGCGAAAGCAATACGCGCCGTCTTAACGCCGCACCGCCGGGCGATGAGCCGCGCATCATCAAGAATTCGCTCGCAACCATCGAGCGGGCAACCGGCGGACGACCGCGCGGCTGGCTCGGTTCCGGCCTGCAGGAGACCTGGGACACGCTCGATCTCCTCGCCGCCGAGGGCTGCGATTACGTCTGCGACTGGACCAACGACGACCAGCCGTATCTCATGACGCTCGATACCGGGCAAACACTGGTCAGCGTGCCCTATAGCCACGAGATCAATGACAAGCCAGCATTCGAGAAGTTTCACCGTACCGCCGAAGAGTTCGCCGAGATGATTTGCCGGCAATTCGATGTGCTCTATCGCGAGGGCGCAACATCGGGCCGCGTGATGGCGATTGCGATCCACCCCTATCTCACAGGCGTCCCGCACCGCATCGATGCCTTCGACGCGGCGTTGCGCCACATCGGCCAACATGGGGGCGTCTGGAAGACAACCGGCACGGAGATTGCACGCCATTTCCGCGTGCACGCCGGAAAACAGTGAATCGAGGCGCAAATGCGGGGTGAAGCGATTTTGCGGCGGTTTGCGGCGGTTTTGATTGTGCTGGCGGGCCTTTCCGCCGCGCCCGCTCGCGCGGCGGAGCAGATCACGGTTGGAACCGTCGGCCAAGCTTCGGCCAATCTCTGGCCCGTTCTTATCGGGATCGATAAAGGCTTTTTCGCCGCCGAGGGTTTGAAGCTCGACATCGTCTACGTGCAGTCGAGCGCGGCGTTGGTGCAGCAGGTTACGGCCGGATCGCTTGACGTCTGCATCTCAACTGGACTTGCCGATCCCCTACGCGCAGTTGGCATGGGAGCGCCCATCGCGATCGTGCGCATCGAGGTCCAGGCGCCGCCCTACGACCTCGTCGCCAAACCGAGCATCACGAGCATCAAGGATCTCAAGGGAAAGGTGATTTCGCTCGGCGGCCCAAAGGACATCACGCGCATCTATGTCGAGCGGATGCTGGCGCCGAACGGGGTCAAGCCGGGCGAATTCGACATGGTGTTCGCGGGTGCAACGGCGGCGCGCACCTCAGCGCTCCTTGCCGGCGCTGTCGATGCCGCCATTCTGCTGCCGGCGTTTAATTTCCAGGCCGAGGCGAAGGGGTACAAAAGTCTCGGATTGACCGTCGATTATGTAAAAGACCTGCCGTTTTCCGGCACGGCTGTCAACATCGCTTGGGCTAACGCCAATAAGGGCGTGCTGGAGAAACTGTTGCGCGCGCAAAACAGAGGCGTCGCCTGGTTTGAGGACGAGAAAAATCGCGCGGAGGCAGTGCAGATTCTCAAAGCCGCCAGCGGCTTGACGCAAGAAGACGTCGAGAAGTCCTACGACTTTTTCCGCAACGGTCATTTCTTTGAGCCAACCGGAAAGGTGTCGCGCTCCAAGCTCAGCAATTTGGCGAAGGCAATGGAGAGCCTGGGCGACTTGCCGGGCGCGCTCGACGTCGACAAGGCGATTCTGCCAGGCGTCACGCAGATGACGGAATGATGACGGTGTTCACGATGCGTAACGGCACCCTTTCAGCCCTGCTGGTGAGTGCGGCGCTCGCGTTCGCACCGACGGCGCAAGCGGCCGACACCGTCTCGGTCGGGTCGGTCGATGTCACGTCCGCCAATCTCTGGCCGCTGCATATCGCAATCAAGAACGGCTATTTCGACGCCGCGGGGATCAAGATCGATCTCGTCTTCGCGCAATCCAACGCCTCGGTGATCCAGCAGCTTGCCGCCGGCTCGTACAACGTCGCGCCCAGTGCCGGCATGGTCGACCCGATCCGGGCCATCGACAAAGGCGCGCCGGTTGCTTTGGTGCGTATCGTCATTCAGGCGCCGCCCTATGCGCTGCTCGCCAAGCCCGAGATCAAGACAATCGAGGATCTCAAGGGCAAGACCATCATCGTCGGCGGCGCCAAGGACATCACACGCATCTTCACCGAGCGGATGCTGGCGCCGCATGGACTGAAATCCGGCGACTATGATTACGTGTTCGCCGGCGCCACCAGCGCGCGGTTTGCGGCGCTGAAATCCGGCGCGGTCGACGCCGCACTGCTTACCATGCCGTTCAATTTTTTCGCTGAGGCGGCCGGCTTTACCAATCTCGGCTTCACCTTCGCCGTTTTGCCGGACATGCCGTTCGCCGGCATGGCGGTCAACCGCCCTTGGGCGGAGGCACATGTGGACCTGCTCAAGCGTTTTCTCGGTGCTTATAACAAGGGCGTCGCCTGGTTCTACGATCCAAAGAACCGAGAAGCCGCGGTCAAGATCCAGATGGCCACCAGCAAGATCCAACAGGACGACGTGGAAGAAGCCTACACCTTCCTCCATGACAAGGGCTTGTTCGAGCCGACGGGTGCGATTTCCAAAAGAAAGGTCGGTAGCGTGATCGATGCGCTACGCGATCTCGGCGATCTTCCTGCCGATTTCAAGGTCGACAGCCTGCTGCTGCCGGGAGTAACGCGGATTTCCGACTAGCGAGAATCCAGCCAACCATGAGCGCGACCAGCGAAGGCCTGAAGGCGGTTAGCCCGCCGGTATCCCAGCCGACCGAGATGGCCGCCTCTCATCCGTTCGTCGGCGCGCTGCGCCGCAGATATCTTGCCGGGACGCTGTCGGTCGTCGGCGGGCTGTTGCTGTGGGAGTTCGTGAGCCGTTTCGTGGTCGCCAATGCGCTCTTTCTTGCCGCGCCCTCGGAGATTATCTTCGCCATCTACAAGCTCGCTGTCAGCGGACAGCTCTGGCACCACATCGGCATCAGCGCCGCCGAGTTCGCGCTTGGCTATGTCACTGCCAGCATCCTTGGTATTGCGCTTGGTCTTGTGATGGCATCGAGCGCCACTATGAAACAAGCCTTGCAGCCGTGGGTTTCCGGGCTTTATGCGACGCCCACAATCGCGCTGGCTCCACTGTTCATTCTTTGGTTCGGCATCGGGATCTGGTCAAAGGTCATCGTGGTGATTTCCCTCGTCCTGTTCCCGGTCACGATCAACACCGAAGCGGGACTGCGCACCACGAGCGAGCGGCTGATCGAGATGCTGCGCAGCTTTGGCGCGACGCGCCGGCAAATCTTCGTCAAAGTGTCGCTGCCGTCGGCCGTGCCGTTCATTCTTGCTGGGCTGAAACTCGGTATCGGCCGCGGTTTGATTGGTGTCGTGGTGGCGGAACTGTTCGGCTCACGCGCCGGTCTTGGCCGCCTCATCAGCGAGGCGGCCGACGCCTTCAACATGCCAGAGTTGTTTGCTGGTGTCGTCATCCTCGCCTTCGCCGGCATCGTCATGACCGCGGGCTTTGGCTGGCTCGAAGGCAAGCTCGTGCCGTGGACGCGCGACTGAAATGGCACCCAAGCTCGCCGTTTCGCATCTGAGTAAGTGGTTCGGAGATCTCGAAGCCCTACGCGGGATCGACCTTGAGGTCGAACACGGCGAATTCATTTCAGTGGTCGGACCTAGCGGTTGCGGCAAAACCACGTTCCTGCGCATCGTTGCCGGTCTCGAACACGCGACGGCGGGCGACGTGGTGCTCGATGGCCGCGTGGTGAGCGAGCCCGGAACCGACCGCGGCTTTGTGTTTCAGAACGACAGCCTTTTGCCGTGGCGCACCGTGCGTGCCAACGCCATCATCGGGCGTGAAGTGGCCGGCGCGATCGGTTCGGCCGACCGCAAGCGCACCACGGAACTCCTTAAACTCGTCGGACTCGAAGGCTTCGAGCACTATTATCCGCGCCAGCTTTCCGGCGGCATGCGTCAGCGCGTCAACCTCGCGCGCGCGCTCGCCATCGATCCCCAAATCTTGCTGATGGATGAGCCGTTTGCGGCGCTCGATGCCCAGACGCGCGAGATCATGCAAGCCGAATTGTTGCGCATCTGGGAACGCGGCCACAAAACCGTGCTGTTCGTTACCCATCAGATCGACGAGGCGGTCTTCCTCTCCGACCGCGTGCTGGTATTTGCGCGCCGGCCGGGCCGGTTGCAGGAGGAAGTCAATATCGCACTGCCGCGCCCACGCGCCCTAGAAATCAAGCGGACCGGCGAATTCGTCGGCCTCGTCGATCGCATTTGGCGGATGATCGAAGACGACGTGCGCGCCGCGGCACTCAACGAGAATGCGTGAGCACAAAGGCCCCCGGCCTGACTGTGCCGCTAACGTTGCTCGGTCGCGCCAACGAGGTGAGCCAGATTCTAGCCCGCCGGGTTAACCGTGTTCTCGCCCTGACGCGCGCGTGCGAGGTTGGGCGGGCGATGCCGACCGACCTGCTCGGGCCGCCTGGGCGGTGCAGCGGGTGCTGGCCGCACGATGGTGAGGTCGGAGGTCGCCGGCGGCGCCATTTCTTTTTAGCGGATTGTTGTTCGCAGATTCCGGTTCGGGGCGACCGATGATGACGACCGATGCTGACGTCGGCTTCGCCGGGTCGGGGCGGCGGTGATGGTGACGGCGCCGGTCGAGCGCAGCGAGGTAAGGGGTCATCGACAACAGATCGGAAAATCTGCAGCACTGACAGAGGGGGGCTCGAATTTACCCAATGTACTGGACCCACGCGCGCGAGACCGCGCCGCCCGAGCCGCGCTCCGAATCCCGACTGCGGCGAAATTTCAGTCGTCACCGATAACACTGATTATCGGAGCCAAATGAGGGTCCGCTCGATGTCTGCCGTGGAGAGATATGCAGATAGCACGAATAGCGGCAGCCACGTCCGCGGTTGACCGAAAGTCGACATTGCTGGCTTTAGTCCCTGCACCAATTCCCGCCTGCTTCGGAAGTGATTGCGCCTTGGTAGCCTAACAGGTCTAGTATGGGTTCCGTCCGTGCTCGCTTATCTTGCGTACGGAATGCCAAGGAATTGAAACGATGCCCCTCTTCATTTGCACCGCATGCGGCACGCAATATCCCGAGAACGCGCAGGTGCCTACTTATTGCTTCATCTGTGAGGAAGAGCGGCAATACGTACCGCCGCGCGGGCAGACCTGGACCACGCTTCAAGCGCTGCGGCAGACACACACCAACACCTTCCGCGAATACGATAAGGGCATCATCGGCATCGGTTCGACGCCTGCATTCGCTATCGGTCAGCGCGCGCTACTCGTGCGCACGGACAACGGCAATATCCTATGGGATTGCATCGCCACGCTCGACGAGGCGACCGTCACGATGATCGAAGGCCTCGGAGGCATCGATATCATCGCTATCTCGCACCCACATTTCTACACGACGATGGTGGAATGGGCGCGTGCGTTCACGGCACGCATTCATCTGCACGTGGCCGACAAACAATGGATCATGCGGAACGATCCCGTTATCGAACTATGGGACGGCGAGACTAAAACGCTTTGGGACGGCGTCACGCTGGTGCGCTGCGGCGGTCATTTTGAAGGCGGCACCGTGTTGCATTGGGCCGGTGGGGCAGACGCACGCGGTCTCGTTTGCGCCGGTGATATCCTTACCGTGACGACCGATCGTAAGTGGCTGTCGTTCATGCGGAGCTATCCAAATTTCATTCCGTTGTCGGCGCGCACAGTAGAGCACATCGGCGCAGCACTTAAACCGTTCGCGTTCGAGACGATCTACGGCCACTACTTCGACCGCGTCATCCCGAATGACGCGAAAGCCGTGCTGGAAACATCTGTCGCGCGCTACGTATCGGCGATCGAAGGCAAGCGAGGCTATGGATGAGCGGCTTGGTCAGCCTTCGAAACAGGATCCTCTAAGCAATCGTTCAACTGCTCATGGTCCTCGCCATAGTCGCGGCATCGGGGATGCAGGTCTGGTCGCAAAGTAACGCGATCTGGACTGTACCCGAAATCGGTGCCCTGCCGCGGGACGCGCATGGTGTTCGAGTACGCGAAGGTCGCGACCTCATCACCGCCACTTACGCATATTGGTCCGAATGTAGCCCGGTGGTTGGCTTCACCAGTCGTAGGTTCGATTTTGCTGGCATTTGTCTCTCCCCTCGCTGTCTACTGGCCTGATTGCCAAAATCGACTTGCAGGATTTGGGCGACAAATATGCGCGGACTTCGCGCTATCGGGCTTCGACGCTTATTGCCCAATCCGGAAGTCTGGGTAATGACGAGTCAAATCAGTGCATCGCCTTGCCGCCATCGACATTGATGGTCTGGCCGGTCATGAAATCGCTTGCCGGTGACGACAGGAACATCACTGTGCCCACGAGATCGGCCGGAAACTGCACGCGCTCGATGGCACGGCCGGCGATGCTGGCGGCGAGGTAATTGCCGGACGACGAGGCAACCTGGGTGTCGCTTTGCGTCATGCCCGGCGTCACCGCGTTGACAGTGATGCCGAACGCGGCGACCTCGCGGGCGAGCGCTCGGGTGAAGCCGATGACGCCCGCCTTCGACGTCGTGTAGTGCAGGCGGTTCGGCGTCCCCTCCCACACGCGCGAGGAGGATATATTGACGATCTTGCCGCGTTTCTGCGCTTTCATTGCTGGGAAGGCCGCGCGGCAGGTGAGGAACATGCCGCGCAGGTTTACCGCCATGACCTGATCCCATTCCTCGACTGGGATTTCGAGCCAGGAGCGGCGCGGCAGCACGCTCATGAGCGACGCATTGTTGATGAGCACGTCGATCGCACCGAAGCGGTCGAGGACGGCTTGCGCCAGGGCCTCGGTCGCTTCCTCGCTCGCGATGTCGACGCCGAGCCCGAGCGCGTCAAAACCCGCTTCGCGCAGAGTCTCCGCGACGGATTTGGCGGCATCGGCGTCGATATCGGCGGCAACGACTCGGGCCCCCGCCTTGGCGAATTCGTCGGCATAGACCTTCCCGATCCCCTTGCCGCCACCGGTGATAACAACGCTACGTCCGGAGATATCAAATCGCTCGTTCACGGCCATCGCTCAATCCTCTCCGGTCGCTCGCAAGTATTCCGTGAGACCAGGACCGATATTGGGGACAAAAAGCTCCTCGACGCTCATGCGGCGCCGCGTGAGCTTTTGCTCATCGAGATAGGTTACGAGCGCCTCCAGCGTCGGATGGCTGCCTTCAATCGAATAATCCCAGATGTGCAACCCGAAAATCTTGCGTGTTGATTCCATCTCGTCGATCACCCAAGGCAAGCTCACGGTCAGCGCGTCGGTGTCGTACATCGATTGATATGCGACGTCGCGCGCTCGGGAGAATGCTCGATAGAAGCTTACTGCTAGCCAAGGGTTCTCCTCGTATAAACGCGTTTTGAGCACTAACGTGTGCATGATCGGGAAAATCCGCGTTTTCTGAAAATAGTCACTCTCGACCTTGCGCGGATCGCGAAACAGCCGCCGCACGGTTGTCCCGAGTGCCTTGGGGATCATCACCGACGCGAGAGCGTCGATCTCGCCGCGATCAAGCATGGCTTCGAGCGTCGTCTCGGGCGGCATAAATTCCATCCGAATGCCTTCGGGTGGTTTGATGGTGCGGATCGGTCTACCGATCACCCAGGTGACGTCGCTCGGCTGGACGCCGTATTCGTGCGTGAGCATGCCGCGCACCCAGACAGCCGCGGTCATCTGGTAGTCGCCGACGCCGACGCGCTTACCCTTCAGCTCTTGCGGCTGTTCAATTTTTGAATCGGCCCGTAGGTAGATTGCCGAATGCCGAAACACGCGGGATGGAAAGATGGGAATGGCGATGAACCGCGTGTCGCCCTCCGAGCGCAGGATGGTGTAGGACGAGAGCGACATTTCGGAGACATCGAACTCGCCGTGGTTGAGCATGCGCCAGAACGTCTCGCCCGGGCGCAACGGCAGGAAAGTCAAATCGACGCCCTCGGGCTCGACCCGCCCGTCGATGAGTGGTTGGGTGCGGTCGTAGCGTCCGCAGGCCAGTGTGAGTTTGAGTTTGCTCATGGGAAAGGTGTCGACTGGATCGTGGCCTACAGGATGATACTTGGATTGCGGATGCACTGATCGCAATCGATCAGGTTCACCTGCTTCGCCTGGATTTTCCAGCCGGTGTCATCCCGCAGGACACGGTATCCCGCCCAGCCTGTGAGAACCCTTGTTTCGTCGCCCCAGAACTCGCTGATGAGAAAATTCGACCGTAGCATGCGCGCGTCGCCCCGGGCGGTGCCGAACACTTCGACGTTGGCGATGAGGCGTACCGTACGTGACGCCGGCGCCTGGGACCAGGCGAAGCCGGTGCGCAGGCGGTAGACGCGGTCCTCGAGCCGGCGGCGGTCATCAAACATGACCGAAATCTCGCGCCGCGGATCGCCTGCGTTCGGCGTCGACGGCACCCAGTAGATGCACTCGCGCGCGTACATGGAGAGCCAGTCCTCATAACGATGTTGGTCAAGCAGCCGCGCCTCTCGCTCCAAGAGTCCGCGGAACTCATCGCGGACGGCGCCATCAATGATGGCTTGCGCGTCATCCTGCCAGTCGGAGAAATTTTCAATCAGCTCGCGATAGAGCGCATCGTCGACATAATACGAGCTGCGCGATGGATCGAGCGACGCTGGTGCGTTCATGTCATGGCTCCCGCTGGATCGCGAGGTTTGGGCGCGCCTTCATGAGCCTTTTCCATTCTTTGAAATGCTCGCGCATGAACGCCTCGTCAGTCGCGGGCGCGGAGATACTGCCGTCCTCGTGCTGCTTGATCCGGCCTGGAATTCCGAGACCGCGGTGCATGTAGACCCACTCGTCTTCCAACGCCATCAGCCCGCGCTGGATCTGCTCGAAATTCGCGATGTCGTCGACCTCACCAAAATTCGGAAAGCCCTCCTGGGTGCGCATGCGCAGCGCGTTGATATCGCCGACAGCGTCGTCAAGCCGACCGTCATCGACAATCATGGTTCCGTACCAGATGGCGTTTGTCTCGCCGACACTAATCGGCTCGAAAACCTGGATATGGTTGCCGAGCAGCGAGAAATTCGGAAATACATTGATGTTGACGGGTTCGGATCCGGCGAGGTCAAGAAGTTCGAAGGCGCGGTCGCCGTAGCGCCGTATGAATTCGGATTCATAGTACTCCATGCCGGGATGCGCACTTTCCAGCGCCCACAAGCCCCCTGCCCGTTTTTCGAGATTTGGCCGCTTGTCTTTGAAGTGATTACCGTGGCCGGTGTAGCGCATGTACATCGGCTGGGTGTCGGGCGAGTTGCGATAATAGGCCATGCCCTTGGCGTTCTCGCCGGCGAAGCGGTTCTCGGTTTCCAGCAGCGAACGGTGCGAATAGGCGACGTGGTAGCCGTCACATGAATTGTCGTAGGCGAGCTTCCAATTGCCCTTGTATCTAAACCTGTTTGCCTCGCAAACCACGACCTTGCCACCGGGATTGCGGTCGAGCCACTCATCGATCATCGGCGCGATCGGACCGAGATGCTCCGTAAGAGGAAGGGCGTCCATATTGAGCGTACCGAAGATGAAACCGCGATAAGACTCCACGCGCGGCACCTGCGCGATATTGTATTTTGGATCGCGCATGTCCTCGGCATAGCCCTCCGGCCACGGCACGCCGCGAAGCCTTCCCGTGTTGAGGAAATTCCAGCCGTGGTACGGGCACTGGAACGACTTGGTGTTGCCCTTGTCCCAGCGGCACAGCGTCGTGCCGCGATGGGTGCATCGGTTGTACAGCGCGCGAATTTTTCCGGCCCCGTCGCGCACAATGATGAGCGGGCGCGAGCCCATGCGCCGGGTAATGAAATCGTTCTCGTGCGGGATTTCGCTTTCGTGCGCGAGATAAGTCCAGGTCCCGCCGAAGATGTTGGTCATCTCAGCTTCGAAAATGGCGGGATCGGTGTAGATCAGGCGATGGGCCCGCTCCTCTTGGACGAGATAATCCCAATCGTACAGCGCGGTGCCGCCGAGCCGTGTCGGCGGCGAGCCGATCTTCTCCAACGCCGTCATGACGTGCTCCTTACCTCAAGCGATCGATCGGTCGGATCCGCGACGCTCAGAAGAAATCGAAATACTCGTTCTGCTCCCATGCGCTCGGCTCATCGCTTTGGGGCAAGGCCCCAGTTTCCCCGAGCGAGCTCAGATACCTGCCGGCTTCCGTTCGCTTGAGCTTGACGAAGTAGTCGATGAAGGTATCGCCGAGTTCGCGACGGAACAACGGCTCCTTGTCGAGCGCGTCCAGCGCCTCCGGCAGGCTTTTCGGCAGCATCGGCCGCTCAGCTGCGTAGGGCGCGTCGTCCGGCGCCGGCGGCTGCAGTCCGGCTTCGATACCGGCGCGCCCGGCAATGACTTGGGACAGAATGTAGAGATAGGGATTGGCCGCTGGCTCGCCGACGCGATTTTCGAGGCGGGTAGCGGCATCGCCCGCGCCGCCCAGAACGCGGATCATGGCGCCGCGGTGATCGCAAGCCCATGTGGCCCGATCGGGCGCGAGCGAGTTTGGTCGCAAGCGGCGATAGCCATTGACGGTCGGCGTGGCGAATACCGTGCTGGGCACCGCGTATTTGAGAAGTCCTGCGAGGTACGAAAGGCCGGTCGGAGAGAGCGCCTCGTCGGGTTTTTTCGGCATGAACAGATTGGTGCCGCTCGACGCATCGGTCAGCGACTGATGCAGGTGCCAGCCGCTCGCGTAGTAGCCCCTGAGCGCGGGCCGGCACATGAAGGTCGCAAAGTAGCCGAGGCGCCGGCAAACTTGTCGCGTCGCGGTGCGGAACAGCAGCACGTTGTCCGCTGCCTCCAATGCACCGCGTGGCGCGAAGGTGCACTCCACCTGTCCGGGGCCCCATTCGTTTTCGATCGAGCGCAGACCGAGCCCCAGCATCTCGAAGGCGTCACCCAGCGCGTCGAACACCGGCTGCATCAAATCCATATTGGATTCGGAGTGGTAGTGATAACCCGGCTCGGCCGGCCAGGTCCGGATCGGACGGCCGCGGGTGCCGGGCGCGCCGATATTGTCCTCGCTCAGATGGTCGTCGGCTACGCGCAGGAGGTACCACTCGATCTCGGCACCGACGATGCTGGCGCAGCCGCGATCGGCGAGTTTTTGCAGCGCCTTGCGCAGCAGCTGGCGCGCGGAGAAATGGAATGGCCTGCCGTCATTGAAATACTCGTCGCAAAGTATCCAGGCGACGCCGGGCGCCCACGGCAACGTCCGGAAAGTTGAGGGGTCGGCAACAACGGTGAGATTAGGCGATCCCGTCATTTCATCGAGGCCCATCCCGCCGCCGCGCGTGAATGAGGCAAAGACGCGCGCTCCTGCGGAATCGAGCGTCGTGGTGGCAACGCCGATGTTGTAGCCGCTCTGCAACGCCGAGACGAAAGCCGGGACGGTCAGGGTTTTTGCCCGCGAATAACCGTGGGTGTCCCCCCAAGCAAGCCTCACATACCGGAGCTTATCCGCCTCCAGCCGACGCTTGATTTCGTCGGCTTGCCGCCTTTGTTCATCGCTCCACAAGCCGTGTTCTTCGATGAATGTGGGCTGCGCGCTCATGGTTCGACAGTTACCGCGGTTCGCGCTGCTGTTCTGTTGCAGCGGCGAGTAGCGCAGCGCCACGGGCGAATTGTTCGCAATGCGTCCTGCCAGTGCCCCGGTGGTCGCCGGAGCCGATCAGGACGCGCAGGCGAGATCGGCGTTGATTTGTCATCATCGGCAGCGGGCGATCAGATCGGCTTTTCGCCCAGGATCGTCACGCGCCGCATCAAGCGCCGCTCGCCCGCGCTGAAATCAGTGCGGGCGTGAAGCGTGCAGCGGTTGTCCCACATCAGGATGTCGCCCACGCGCCAGACGTGTTCGTAAATGAATTGGCGCTGCTCCTGGTGATCGAACAAAAAGTCGAGAAGCTCGGTGCTCTCTTCCTCCGGCATGTCCTCGATCCCCACGGTCATCAGGCGGTTGACATAAAGGGCCTTGCGATCGGTCGCCGGATGCGTTCGCACCACCGGGTGCACGTAGGTCGGCACACCGTCGGCGACCTTGGTGCCGCGCTTGGTAGCGGCAGTGTCGTAGTCGTAGGCGTTGAGCGCGCGGCGGCCCTCGATGCGCCGCTTGATCGCTTCGGGCAAAGTCTCGTACGCCGCATAGGCATTGGCAAAGAGCGTATTTCCGCCCTTGCTCGGCACCTCGATCGCGTAAAGCATCGAGGCCATGGCGGGCCGTTCCTGATAGCATTGATCGGAATGGAAGTGCATCTCGCCGTCGGGCAAAGCGCCAATCGGCTTGCCGTCCTCGCGGATATTGGAGATCAGCATAACTGCGGGATGCTTTTGCATGAACTGTTTGGTGTGAATTACCGCGGGCGGGCCGAAGCGTTCCGCGAAGCGGACTTCGTCCTCCTCCGACAGGTGCTGATCGCGCAAGAGAATGACGAGATTCTCGTGCCAAGTCTCCCGTACTTGTGCGGTGACCCGCTCATCCATCTCCCGGCGTAAATCGACGCCGATGATTTCGGCGCCCAAGGCCGGAGATAACGGTCTTGTCTGCAAGGCAGGCGATGACGACTTCATTTCGACGGCTGGAGACAGCTGCGCCATCGCGTTCACTCCCTATCGGTTCATTGTGTCGAGGCGAAACGATTGCTTCCGGTGCCCCGATGATCTCGCCGCTCATTATACTCGTCGAAGTATCGCCGATTCAATATTTTCCAAGCCCACTGGCGGTCCGGATCAGTGCAACATCAGCTGGCGCAGCTTCGCTGTATAGTGTTCGTCGCGGGAGACATTAGCGGCTCCCAAGTCCGCCCCGACGCCGAGATAGCGCTTGGCGATGTCGTTCGATTGCAGGAGTTCATGACCCGTTCCGGAAATCGCCACGCGTCCGTTTTCGATGACATAGCCGCGGTCCGCAATTGCCAGGCTGAGGCGGGCGTTTTGCTCTGACAACAGGATGGCCGTGCCCCGATCGCGCAAGCTCGCGATCAGCTGAAAAATCTGGGAGACCAGGACCGGCGACAGCCCGAGCGACGGCTCGTCCAGGAGCAGCAATTTCGGGCTTGCCATGAGGCCGCGCGCGATGGCGAGCATCTGGTGCTGGCCGCCGGAGAAATTGGCGACGACTTCGTGAAGTCTCTCCATGAGCACCGGGAAACGCTCGCAGACTTCCCGCATTCGCTTCGCGATATTGCCGTCCGCCCGCTTGCGGTGAAGAAGCCCGCCCAGCTCAAGGTTTTCAGCGACGGTAAGCCCGGCGAATGTCTGCCGACCTTCCGGCACATGCGCAATTCCCAGCTTTACCCGGGCGCGCGCCGAGAGCGTGTCGATCCGCCTTCCCTCGAACAGGATGTGACCGCTATGGGGCCGCAGCAGGCCGGATATTGTCTTCACCAGTGTTGACTTGCCGGCGCCGTTCGCGCCGACGAGCGTTACGATTTCACCGGCCTGGACCGTCAGATCGATATCGTGAACGACCGGCGTGCCGCCGTATCCCGTCGAGATTTTGCAGAGCTCCAACATCAAACTGTAACCTCGGCATGACCGACATAGGCTTCGATCACGCGCGCATTTTGTCGGATTTCCCGCGGCGTGCCCGAAGCTACGAGGGAGCCGGCATCGAGCACCATCACCCGATCGGCGACGCCCATAACCAGCGACATGTTGTGTTCGACCACCATGACTGTCACGCCGATGTTGCGCACGGCGCGCAACAGCGACGCGAGCTCTGCGGTTTCGGCGTCGTTGAGGCCGGCCGCCGGCTCGTCAAGCAAAAGCATCCGCGGCCGTGCCATCAATGCCCTGATCACCTCGAGGAGCTTTTGTGCTCCCATCGGAAGATCGGTAGCGGCGTCACGATGAAACCGAGACAGACCGACCATGTCGAGGAGGGCGGCCGCCTGTGCCGTCAGGGCGCGCTCCTCACTGCGGGCCGAGGGCAGCCACAGCATCTGTTGAACGGCGCTTCGACGAAGCTGGTTATGGCCGCCGACCATCACGTTTTCCAGGACGGTCATGCCGGGGAATACGCGAGCGGTCTGGAACGTGCGTATCAGACCAAGCCCGGCAATGTCGCCGGAGGACAGGCCGGCGAGCGCTGTCCCATAGAAGAACATCTTGCCAGCCGTCGACGGAAAGAGATTGGTGATCAGATTGAACAGCGTCGTTTTGCCGGCGCCATTGGGACCGATCAATGCCGTCAGGCTGCCATCCGGGACTTCGAGCGTGACATCGGAAATCGCCGCGAGACCGCCGAACTTCTTGGTGACATTCACCACCTTCAGTGCGCTGTTGCTCATCGGCTTTCGTCCTTCGACAGGAAAAGGCCGAGCGGCCGTTGCCGGGCACGTTCGCTGCGGAGCCGCGACAGCCAGCCGGCTAAGGTTCCAAAGATTCCCGCGGGTAAATATTGGAAGGTGAGAACGAGCAGGGCGCCCTCGGCCAGCCGCTTATAGAGCGCGAAAGGCTGAAAGATTCCAGGCAGCAGCGTGAGCAGCGCCACACCCACCAGTGATCCGACCAGCGTTCCTTCACCGCCGATAACCAGCATCGTGATCATTTCCAGCGAGCGCGACGTGTTGACCATTTCGGGCGACAAAAAATGGAAGAAGAACGCATAGAGGCTGCCGGAAAGCGAGGCGAGCGCGGCGCTGATGGCGAAGGCGGCCATCTTATACCGCGCAACTTTGATGCCGAGTGCGGAGGCCGCCATTTGGTCGGTGCGGATCGCCTTCAGAGCTCGACCGAAGCTTGAGCGCACGCCGCCGAGGAGCGCAAACACGAGTATGACCATGAGCGCCAGAACGAGGTAGTACATCGAAAGCGGAGTGGCGAATGTGATCGAGCCAATCGAGAACGAGGGGATGCCGACCAGCCCCGATGGTCCGCCGGTGACATTCATCATGCCGGTGGAGAGGGAATCGACCAGCAGTCCGAAAGCGAGCGTTGCGAGCGCGAGATAGACGCCGCGCAACCGCATGGTCATCAAGGAAAGCGCCAGCGCGCACAAGAGCGAGAGAACAATGCCCGCTGCCGTGCCGAGAACGGGAGACCAGCCGTATCTCACGGCCAGGATTGCAGCGGTATAGCCGCCGACGGCCATGAAACCGCCCTGGCCGAGACTGACTTGGCCGGCATAACCCATCAAGATGTCGAGACCGAGCACACCGATGAAGAGAATTCCGGTAATGACCACCGAGCTGAGGAGGCCGCTGGATTGCGGCACCAGCCAGGGCAGGAACATCAATGCCGCGACGGCCAGTACGCCAAACAACGCAACATCACGCCCGCGGAAGCGCACGAGCCCTAGGTGAATCTGCTGCTCGTCGTGCACGTCCTGTCGTCGCGCGACACCGGTCACAAATAAGCCGCTGGGCCGCACCAGCAAGATCAACAGCAAGAGGATCACGGCCAGCCCATTGCTGAACAAGGACGAGACGTAACCCGCCGCCAGCTGCTCGGCGACGCCGAGCACAAGGCCGCCAACGACGGCACCGATGAAAGATCCCATCCCGCCGATGGCGACGGCAATGAAGCCGAAAATCGTGAAGAATTGCCCTGAGTCGAATTGCAATGACGTGATTGGCGCGACAACGATTCCGCCGATCGCACCGATCATCGCCGCCATGGCGAAGCTCAGCAGCGTCATGCGCGGAACGTCTATACCCATCAGGCGTGCGGCAAGCGGATTCTCGGCGCAGGCGCGAAGCTGTTTGCCCAGAATGGTCCGCGACAGCAGGTACCACAGCGCTAAAATCACAATCAGCGCGGTGCCGGCGATCCAAAAGCCCTGGGTCGGCACGCGCAGACCGGCGATATCGGCTGGCGCTTCGCCAGAAAATGCCGGCAGATCGTAAGGATCGCTGCCCCATACCACCAAGACCGCGCCCTCAATCAGCGTCAGCAAGCCGGCAGTCAGCATGAGCATGCTGCTATTGGGCAGGCGCGCCAGCGCCGGCACGAACGTGGCTGCGCCGAGTGCCGTGCCGAATGCCGTCGTTGCCGCGACAGCGCCGAGTGCGGCAAGCGGTGCGGGCCACGCCAGGGTTTGTTCGAGCGTGTACATCGTCAGAGCACCGACGATGCAGAACGCCCCTTGGGAAAGATTGATGACGCCGGTGACACGAAAAACAAGCGCGAAACCAAGGGCGATAATAGCAAATACGCTGCCTTGAAGCAGCCCGCCGATGATGATCGAGGCCACCTGACTAGATCTTCCCGTCTGGTCTTAGATTTTAGTGGTCGAGCGGAATGCCCGTCGGCTTGCTCACTAGCTGCCACGTCTGCGCGGTTGGACTCCACAACGTGACGATCGCATCCTGCACGTCGAGGCCGCGCTGCGGAACTTTCGAGAAGTCATAGATGCCATTGATGCCGGCGAAGCTCTTGAGCCCGCCGATATAGTCGCGCAGCTGCTGCGCAGTCGCGTTTGGGCCGAGATGTTGCAACGCATCGATGACGATCATGACCGGGTCCCAGGCGAGCGTTGCCGCGATATCGGGCTTTTCGTTTGCCGCCTTGAACGCGTCGAAGAAGCGCTTCTGGGCCGCTTCCACCGCTGGGTCGAGCGTGATGACACCCTCATGCTCCACCCATTCCGGAGCCGCGATATAGAGTTGCTTCGGCAGGAAGGAAGCATACTGCGTCATCTGCGCCCGTGCTCCAGGCGATCAACGCCTGCGGATTAGCTGCCTTGATATGCTCGATCTGCGCCGCGACGCTGACGTCGGTGATATTGAAATGGGCGCGTTCGACTACAGTGATGTCCTTATTCTCGGGGCGGCCGACGACCTCGTCGAGGCCGTGCTCGGCGTCCTGACCGGTCGCGTCGGCGCTGGTCATGAACGCGATCCTCGTCCACCCCTTCAGCCGGAAATAGCGGATCATCGCGTCGGCGAGGTCGAGGGTCGAGACGCTCGAAGTGAAGACGTAGCTTCCTGCGGGCGGATGAATGCCGGGCGAGAAGCAGTACATGGTCGGGCCGTTTTGCATCAGCGGGGCCATCGCATTGCAGACCGCGACCAGCGACGATCCCAGCACGATCGCTGGCTTGGCGCCGATCACGCGATTCGACAGTTGGACCCCGGTTTGCGGATTACTCTGATCGTCATAATACTCGAAATGCACCGGCTGGCCTTTGACGCCGCCGGCCTTGTTGATCATTGGTTCGGCCAGTTGCATCGCCTTCTGCTCTGACTTGCCAAGGAACGAGGCGCCGCCGGTCAGCGGCAAAATGGCGTTGATGTCGTAAGCATAAGCCGGTTTCGTTGTCCCCTGTAGCGCCAAGGCCAAGATACCGATCACCGATAGCGAAATAGCTCGTCGATTGAACTTCCTGCTCATGACGTCTCCCCTTTATCTCAGATTCCGTTTAGTCAGAATCCAACTCCGTTTGATCAGCTGACTCTATGATGATGCAGTCAAGAAAACCGTCGAACTCTGATTTCTGACGGTCTTTCAACATGTAGTTGATCCAACCCGCGTTCGCACAGTCGCGGACAAGAATTCGGCTGTGGCCCCACTCGACCTTCGCCCAACAGTCGCAGATCAGGCTTTCAAGGGCAACAGCATCAAAGTGCAAGGGCAATTCAATTGCACAATGAATATGCCATCGACCGGATCCCACGCTAAGTCGGAGAGATCGAATGTCCGTTCCGGGTCACGAACGACCGATTTCTGATGTCCGCTTCGAAGTCCGCTTTCCCCAACACCGGACATCTCGCACGTCGTGGCAAACGTCGAAATGGGCCAGGAGCCAACTCGTGCACTGCAGCAAAAACCGCATCATTCGATGACGTCGTCCGCGATCGCCAGCAGCGTTGGTGGGACACTGGCCGAGCGTCTTCGCGGTCCTGAGATTGATCTAGGGGGTGGACTAAAACGCGGGCGTTTAGGGGCGTAGGTCAATGGAGAACCACTAGGACGTGTACTTATTAATCGCCGCGCACACCGCTGCTTTTAAGTTAGACCCCGATGTCCGCGCCGACCCTCAGCAAATTCGATCGTATACCCGTCCGGGTCATGAACCCTCATGGACCTCTCCCACGGTTCTTCGTGGGGCGGCTCGAAAAACTCCACCCCGCGACCTTTCAGCTGTTCATAAAGTGCATCGAGGTGATCGGTCGTTAACTCAACGTGGATACCCGCTCGCTGACGAGGCGTTGTGCTGTTTGATCCCAAAGGATCGCTGCTATCGTGAGCTAGCAGGCCAATCGTACCGCCCGTCGGCCCGCCGACGCGGATCATCGCGAACTGTGGAGCTTTGTTGATCTCAACTGTAAAGCCGAGCTTGCTGCCGTAAAATTCGATCGACCGCGGTACGTCCGCTACGCGAAGCGTCAGTCCCTCTAATCGAACTTCAATGATGCGGCCAATTTCCGATTCGCCTTTGCTTGTCGTCATATCCGAGTCCTCCGAGTAAAGCATCCAATACGGAGCCTACCTTCGGTCTCTTTTGACGATCTTCGGCTAAAAACAGGATATTCTCGATGATGTGCGGACGCAAGCCGAAATCTCTTCGTCGATAGTTGAACGTTTCCGCTCACCTCGGGCGTAGGCGCTCGTGCTATTGAGGTTACGTACCAGACCGTGATTCAAGTTTTCGAAACCGGAACCTCGAAACCTCGCCACCAAGAAGCGCGCCTGGGCCAACATTCCGCCGAGAAGCAATCGTAACGATCCGATCTGCTTCGGCCGGTATCTCTACCGTGCGCGCAACCTAGCCGAACGGCTCTTCAATAAGATCAAACAGTGTCGGCGGGTCGCGACGCGCTACGATAAACTCGCGGCCAACTACCTAGCCTCCATCCAGCTCGCATCAATACGGCTGTGGCTGCGCATTAAAGAGTCCACGCCTTAGCACTACTTTGGCAGGTCTCGGACGTCTGCTCGCTCTAAGATTTCAGCCGTGCACTTTATCCGTTGGCGTGACGGCGCCGGGCGCCGCGCTGGATTCTGGCCGCCGTTCTTTTTGCTGAATTGGCCGTGGCCGCCGCCTTCGGAGGCCCTCGCGCTCCGGAAAATCGCGAGCGCATTGAATCTGCATCTGAAAGGGGTGGGGGTTAGCCCTATTGTCTCCTTTCACGCGCGCGCGAGGGCGCGCCGCCGGCCGCGGCCGATTTTCTTTTTTGCGAATCTGGTTGGCGGCGGAGCTGGAGCGGTCGGCGGCGGCGGCGCCCGAGCGCAGCGAGCTACGGGGTCGATGTCGACGACTGCCCGATCGCCGCAGCATGGTGATGGTCCGCGATACCCTTAGTGCCGCCTCTTGCGCGCGCGCGAGGCGGTGCCGCGCGGCGGGCCGCCGGTGGCCGCGCGGTCGTCGATTTCTTTTTTAGATTCTGGTTCGGGCGCGGCCGCCGGCGCCGCGTCAGCAACGGGGTCGCCGTGGACCACACCCCGATCGCCACAGCAATGTCATGGCCGCGATACCCTTAGTGCCGCCTCTTGCGCGCGCGCGAGGCGGTGCCGCGCGGCGGGCCGCCGGTGGCCGCGCGGTCGTCGATTTCTTTTTTAGATTCTGGTTCGGGCGCGGCCGCCGGCGCCGCGTCAGCAACGGGGTCGCCGTGGACCACACCCCGATCGCCACAGCAATGTCATGGCCTTCGGACCTGCGCGCGCTGTGGAATCACAGCGCGCGCTCATCTGAAGGGTCCTCGCTGTGGAACACAGCGAGCGCACTGACTCTGCAGGTGAAAGGGGGCCGCGATACCCTTAGTGCCGCCTCTTGCGCGCGCGAATAATAGGGAAACAAGGCGACTGTTAACCAACCGCCCTTGCTCAAACTTTTCTACAAAGGGTCCGATTCCAACAAACGTCTACGCGTCAGCAATTGGATTGTGCAAAGACTCTATGATGATGCAATCAAGAAAACCGTCGAACTCTGATTTCTGACGGTCTTTCAACATGTAGTTGATCCAACCCGCGTTCGCACCTTCGCGGACAAGAATTCGCCTGTGGCCCCACTCGACCTTCGCCCAACAGTCGCAGATCAGGCTTTCAAGGGCAACAGCATCGAAGTGCAAGGGCAATTCAATTGCACAATGAATATGCCATCGACCGGATGTGCCACGCTCCCATGAACGCAGTGCGCGAGCGCGGACCTCGCCTTTTTCAAGTACCGGTAATACACGAAGACGTTTGCCGTACCGACGGCATGCAGATCCATACGCGGTTCTGTTGAGGAGGTTCATGAAGTGGCGAAAAGCTTGTCTGCATCGATAGTCGTCGATCTTTACCCAACCGCCGCTGTCGGGCTGGTGGCCTTGCTTCAGGGTTAGGGTGACATCGCAAAATTCGCCCCAGCTGCTAGTATCGAAGAAGTGTGACTTGGCGAATTCAATTGGATCAGATCTAACCTCCATCGAATTGTTATTCGCGTGTATTGCAGAGGTGGTGGAAGGTCTCACGGCAGCGTTTGAGTGCCGACCCGATAGTGTCGTTCGGAAATTCGCAAGGAAGCTGGGCTTTTGCCTACCGCCTCGAACACGACTTCCACTTCCTGGCTTTGACGCTTGCCTGCTGCGGGCAGCGACAGTCTGTCACAATTAATATGACGATCGCGCGACAGGCGAGGGCTTCTTTGCGTCAAATGTCTATGGTGCTGCTTCTTGTCATTCGCGCGTTCGATCAGGAAGTATTTGAGGATAAAGCGTCCCTCGCGTCCCTGCAGGGGAGCGCCGCAACTGCGACATGTTATTTCGCGGTCGCCTGACTCCGGTCCTGCTTCGGCTTGGACGTGCCGATAGAGGGCGCCGCAATTGGGGCAAATGAATTTTACCGATTGTATATTGGGCATAGCACCCAACCCGTCCCCATACCCACACACGACGGATACCGTCGTGCCGAAAGAAGCTAGAGCGGGACGAGGATTACGACCTGCCGCCGAGCAAGTGGAACGTGCGACGCCAAGCCCCGGTCATAGCCCCGTCCGATCATGTCAACGAAGATCGGATCGTCGTTTAGTGCCACGCGATCTGCGCGTTGTCGAGCAACACACCAAGTAGGTCCGGAAGTTTACGCCGTGGCGGCACGTCAATCAAAGTCTGTACTGTCGGCCGCGTCGATGACTGTCGGGCTCACCAACATCACATTAACCACGTGAACTGATCGGTCGCTCACCGCGATCGGCTGAATCTTGCACCCTCCGAGCTGTCGTCATAGGCTCAGCTCATCGTCAAGAGTTCGGGGTCTGCGAAATCGGCCCGACACCAGCCTGCGTCTCCGCGCAAGGTGGTTCGCACAGACGAGGCGGCGCCTGGGCACCGCAAACGACCGGAGAAATCCTATGGCATACTTGACCAAAAAACAGGAACGAGAGCGGTTCATCGCGGAGTTTTCGCGGCGTCTACGTGAAGCGCCTCCGGGCACGCGGGTCTATATGCGGGTCGGCGAGGTGTTTAAGGACGCCGATGTCATCAGCATAGACGAATTGCGGGCCGCCCGCGAGGCCACGCTGGTCCGCGACAATGACGACGGTAAGGAGGATGACACGTTCCGGTGATCCGGCCGCAGGCGTCCTTTCTTGCCAAAATGCCGCGAACTGTCGTGAACGGCAAGGACCAACTTGTCGAGAGATCGCTCCGGCGCCACGGCGAGCTCCGGCGAGGCCCAGGTCAATTGCGATCAAGCAGGGGGTAAGCCTTCTCACCGAACCCGGAGTCAAACAGTGTGGAACAGCAGTCGTTGATTGTGCTGCCGTGGAGGCACCCAGTTAGGGCCTCGAGGAAGACGTGCGCCAGCTTTGATCTGAACGTCATCGAACCTGGCTAGCTTGGTCTTGTTTTTAGCTTGCTCTCGGTTGCTCACGACGGAGCCTCGTCTTTTGCTTCGGCCTTCGACGCTTCCCATGCTTCGAGATCTGCAATCGACCATCGGCGCGCGGCAGTTTTTCCGCCAAGCCGGATCGGTGCGGGAAAGCCAGCAGAGCACAGACGCCGCGCGATGGTGCTGTTAGACCATCCGTAGCGAATGCGGACTTGGCCGACGCTCAAATATTTCGGATGATCAGAGACGACGTGGTGACGGGGAAGTGAAAGAGCTTTCTGCATGGTGGTGGTTCCGTTGACCCGCAGCACTAGTAGGGGTCGGAACACACCACTTGGCCTCCGGGGGTTAATCTGCGGGCGATGTGGGGCGCGTCGCAGCCGGGGCTATCGCCGCGTACGTTGCACATGACACCATCCGCTGCAAGCAAAAAACGACAGCGTGCTCGATTGTCGCGGCGTTTGCTTAATTGGTTAATCGTGGGTCGCGAGAAGCTAATGTGGCCACAAGGACGCGACGCTTCAGCATCCGGGATTGGTTGACGCTGTTTGTCGGGAATCAGCCGTTCCCAACGCCCGTGACCCGCGTTTACGCGGCGACGGCTTGCTTTGCGGTCACAAGCACCTCGACGTGCTTCGACCACAAGAACCACGCGGCGGCCATCTCTTTTTGATACGAAAACCGATTATAGATGCTAGCCACCGCCGATTGTTTGCCGTGGTTCAAACAGCGTTCCACAATGTGCGGTGCGACGCCAAGGGCTGCGCATCCGCTTGCAAATGACCTGCGGAGATCATGCAGGGTCCATCGCGGCACGCCAGCAACATTGATCTTTTTCCGCGCTGTGCTCGTCATGAAAAGCTTACGCCCGCCATTGAACACGAATTCGCCTTCACTCGGATAGCGGTCGAGGATCGCCAACATTTGATCTGTAAGGGCGATATTGTGGCGAACGCCGGTCTTTGTGCGATTCGCCGGAAGTTCGATTGTCGAACCTTTGACTTCTGACCAGCGAAGCGATGCCATCTCGTCTCTGCGCGCGCCGGTCAAGAGCAAGAGTTGCACGAGCGATCCGTAACGGCCAGCGGTATCGGCTTGCCGCCACACTTTCACGATCTCGGCGTCGTCGAGAATGCGATCCCGGCTCTTGACCCTGCGGCGTTTGATGCGAGCGGCCGGACTGAATTCAAGCTCGCCCCGGTCAACACAGAATTGCAAAAACGCCGCGATATTTTTGGCCGCAGTATTGGCTGTGTTCGGTGTCGCCGCGCGCATGTCAATGAGCTTGACCACATCTTTGCGCGTGATCGAGGCAACTTGCCGATTGCCCCAAGCTTCCGAGACGGCGGTCATCTCGCGCCGTTTTGCTTTTTGCGTGCCGAGCCGAAGCCCGGAGATGTGATGTTTATCGTAGAGCGCGGCCAGATTAGCCACAGAGCCGTCAACACTCACGTCGCCGAGCTCAGCCTTCCTTGGGTCCCGGCCGTTCGCAACGTGCTCTAGGATCGTTGTGGCGGCTTCTCTGGCGGCTTTTAGCGTGACACCGGGATAGTGGCCGGGGATTGTTTGCTTGACCGACGCGCCGTCGAAGCGATAGCGAACCGCAAATGACTTCACGCCGGACTTCGGCTGAACAACAAGATACAAGCCCGTGAGCTTGCTGTCGGGGTACTCGGTACGTCTCTCGCCGGCCTTCGCTTTTCTCACGAAAGGGTCTGTTAGAAGTGGCATTGATTTCGTTCCGGTTACCGGGGTAACACTCAAGGGTAACAAACCCGCTGAATGGACTTGGGGTGGTATGCTTCAAGCACACCCCTTCAAATGCACCGGAAAATCAAGTGCCACAATGGGAAGTGAGGCGGTTTGGGGTACTTTGCTTCAATCAAAGTAAACCGCTGATTAATCCGATCTGGTTCGGCGTCATTATCGTGATGACGGTCGAGCTTGGGCTTATTCATCCGCCGGTTGGCATGAACGTATTCGTGATCAAGACCGTGGTGCAGGACGTGAGCTTCTCGACGATCTTCCTCGGCGTGCTGCCGTTTATCGTCACCGACCTGATACGATTGGTGATCCTGATCTCGTTTCCGATTCTGGCGCTATGGCTGCCGTCACATATGTGAGGCTTAATCGGGAAGTTTAATTTCGGCCGCCGCCGGCGAGAACGGCGCGCGTCGCCCGGTCGGGACCGAAATCGTCGACACTATCGATCGCCAATAGGTCGGCAAGCCGGGTGCGCGCCCGATTGACGCGGCTCTTGATGGTGCCGACCGCGCAGCCGCAGATCGCGGCGGCATCGTCATAGGAAAAGCCGGACGCGCCGACCAGGATGAGGGCCTCGCGCTGATCGGCCGGCAGTTTCGCCAGCGCGGCGCGGAATTCCTCGAATTCGACGCGGCCGGTCTGCTCGGGATGCGATTTCAGCGTCTCGGCGTAACGGCCGTCGGCATCCTCCACTTCGCGGCGCCGCTTGCGGTATTCGGAGCGGAACAGATTGCGCAAAATGGTGAACAGCCATGCCGGCATGTTGGTGCCGGGCTGAAACGAGTCGATATGCGCCAGCGCCCGCAACAGCGTCTCCTGCACCAGATCGTCGGCGCGGTCGATATTGCCGCACAACGAGATGGCAAACGCGCGCAGGCTCGGCGCGGTGCCGAGGACCTGGTCGCGTATCGCAGGGTCGAGTTTCATTGCTGCTTGATCCACCATCAATCCTGGTCTTGGTCGCTCAACCGGCGAACCAGATCGGCGAGGTGCTGCGGCACGCCTTGATTGACCACGTCGTTGTACATGGTGCGTAACTGCTGGCCGATCCGCGCCTGAATTTCTCGGCCCAGACGGGCTTCGGGCTTGTGGGACGTGGCGGCTGGCCTGGCCATCGGATCCTGATTCTCCGGCTTCTGCGCGACCGGTTCCAACGGTTCAAGGTTGGTTTTACGGTGCTTCATAGCGTCGTCTTTTCCCCGTTCGCCCATTGCCGATCGATCCCTTGGGCTCCCCACTCGACACGCGCTAACGCACTGAGCGGCCCCGTAGTTCCGCCCAGAAAGCCTGGCTGGAACTTTTTTTGCGCTGCGGCGTTTTTGCCAGTAACCTCAGCACTATGGAAGGGGAGGGTGCATTGTCCGCTTCGCAAGCCGTACTGCAGCACCTGCCGTCGCTGCGCCGCTACGCGCGCGCCTTGACCGGCAGTCAGGCCTCAGGCGACGCCTATGTCGTCGCTACCATGGAATCGCTGATTGCCAGCCCGAAAATCCTCGAATCCCGCTCCAATTCGCGGGTCGCCCTGTACCGGCTGTTCACCAAAATCTGGAATTCCGTGGCGGTGAACGGCAAAGCCGAGGCCGGCGAGGTGGTCCTGCCGCCGGAGCAGCACCTGAGCCAGATCACGCCGCGGCCCCGCCAAGCCTTCCTCTTGGTGGCGCTCGAAGGCTTTTCGGAAGAAGACGCCGCCGAGATTCTGGATTGCGACATGCCGACGCTCCGCGCGCTGGTCGAAGAATCGGGCCGCGAGCTCGCCGCCGAGATCGCGACCGATGTCCTGATCATCGAGGACGAGACATTCATCGCCATGGATATCGAGGCCTTGGTCGAAAGCCTCGGCCATAACGTCATCGGCATCGCCCGCACCCATAGCGAAGCGCTGGCGCTGGCAAGGCGGAAGCGTCCCGGCCTCATTCTCGCCGACATCCAATTGGCCGACGGCAGTTCGGGTCTCGACGCGGTGAACGAGCTGCTCGGCTCGCTCGAAGTGCCGGTGATCTTCATCACCGCCTATCCGGAACGGTTCCTGACCGGACAACGGCCGGAGCCGGCGTTCCTGATCGCCAAGCCGTTTCAAGTCGCGGTGGTGTCCGCGGTGGTGAGCCAGGCGCTGTTTTTCGGCCGCAAGGCGCGGCAGCGCGAACGCAAGCCGAGCGAACGCCAGGCGACTCTGTAGATTATTGACGAATGCAAAAAGTCAGAGCGCAGCCGATCGGCATATCGGCTGCGCCCGACATGGCCGGCCAAGCACGGGGGGAGGGGGGAAGAATGGCCGTCCGCCATGACAAGCATGGACCGTCATGTTGGTTCCTCGCCGGCCCTCATGTCGCAGCCACGTAAGAGATTTTGTTCCTCGTCTCCTGAAGCGTGAACCGGCGGCCGCGCCATCACGACCCAGTGACAGTGGCAGGCTGGCGGAACCCGGTTCGGCGGCGCACGTTGAACCGGCGATGTGGTGGTCAGCTCGGGGGCTTTTCGGTGTGCCCGCTCGGTCGTCACGGCGATCGGTTTAGCGGTGCGGAGAAGTCCGATGGCCAAGCTCTGTGTTCGTATCGGGGGCGCCTTGGGCGTGACGGCGCTGGCGCTGTTCTTGCTCGGTTTCGTTCCGTTTCTCAGCGCGGGTCCAACCGCGGGCGCGGGCTACGTTCCCGGTACGCCCGGCTTCACCGTGAACCGCGAGTTCAAGGGCGACCGGTTGCCGATTCATGCCGCACTCAATTCGTCGGTGTGGCAAACGGAGTTTGGACCCCAGGTCTTCGGACCCCAGGTCTTCGGATCCCAGGTCTTCGGACCCCAGGTCTTCGGATCCCAGGTCTTCGGACCCCAGGTCTTCGGATCCCAGGTCTTCGGATCCCAGGCCCGTGCGCGAACGCCGCACGAAATTCCGTTCGGCTGCGACCCTGCCTTTTCGCCGCTATCGTCGCCGCTCTTGGCTTATGTCTACGGCCGTTGCTTGTCGTAACCGGAAACGGCTGAGCGCGGCTTTTATCCATCGCTTGCCGCCACGGCAGAACCTTGTCGTCGTCGCCGGGTCGCGCTGAACCATTTGTGCGCGACGCGCGTCTCATCAACAACAGAGTTAATGCCAATTTGCGCGATGTCGTAGAAGCGCGCGGTGTTTCGCAGGCGTTTCTTCGTTTGTTTGGTGTTTGTTGGACGCATTCGCGGAACTTTCCACTTCGCCGACAATTGTTGCGATCGAGAACGGCATTTCGACCCGGCAGCGTGCCAGGAATTGGGTCAGGGAGCGTGTCATGTGGACCAATCATCGAACGGCGGTTTTTTGCGCGATGCTCGTCGCGGGCGTGCTGACGCTGCCGGTGGCGCCGGCGGCGGCGCAGACCGTCGCGGCATTGCCGCAATATGCGCCGGCGGCCGATCAGCCCGGCGACGACGATCTCTCGGCGTCGCTGCGCCGGCAGGTAGTGTCGTATCCGACCAACGAACCGGCCGGCACGATCGTCATCGATACCGCGCACACTTACCTTTATCTGACGCTCGGCGGCGGCAAGGCGCTGCGCTACGGCATCGGGGTGGGCCGCCAGGGCTTTACCTGGTCGGGCGTTGAGAGCATCGCGCGCAAGTCCGAATGGCCGGATTGGATTCCGCCCGTCGAAATGGTTGCCCGGCAGCCCTATCTGCCGCGCTTCGTCGCCGGCGGTCCCGGCAATCCGCTCGGCGCCCGCGCGCTTTATCTCGGCAACACCGATTACCGCATCCACGGCACCAACGATCCGTCGTCGATCGGCGAGCACATGTCGAGCGGCTGCATCCGCATGCTCAATGCCGACGTGATCGATCTTTACAATCGAGTCGGCATCGGCACCAAGGTCGTCGTGCTGCCGAACGATCAAGGACAGACCTCGATCGACGATGGCCGCCGTGTTGCCAGCCGCGACATGACGCGCGACATGACGCGCGACATGGCACGCGACATGGCACGCGACATGGCACAAGCTGCGCGCGGCGTGTCGCCGCCCGATTTTGGTTCGAACGGCGTCTATTGAGTTAGCCTCCGCGCCAAACCGGGAACGTCTATTGCGAGGTTGGAATACGGCAGACGCCGGTGTCCGGCCTCTTTTCTTTAATGCAATCAATCACGATCTTTACGTATCGGCGGCAAAATGAAAATGTGACGGCATGGGCATGCCTGACAAAAACAAGTCCGACACAATCGAACCGGAACCTACTGCGCCGGAACATACTGCGCCGGAACGTATAGCGCCCGAACATCCAACGCCGCAAAATATCAGCAATCTTGAGAATGAGCTGCGCAGCCGCGCCAAGCAGCAGGAAGCCTTAGCGCAGCTCGGCGAGCGCGCGCTGATCGAGCCCGACCTTGAGCGGCTTCTCAAGGACGCCGTCTCAACGGTGGCGCTGACGTTGTCGGTGGAGTTCGTCAAAATCCTGGAACTGCTGCCCGGCGGCGAGCTTATGCTGCGCGCCGGCTTCGGCTGGAAGAGCGACCTCATGGGCTCGGTCCTGACGACAACGGAGCCCAACACCTATGCCAGAGTGACTTTGGATTCTCCCACGCCGATCGTGATCGACGATTTCGCCACCGAACGAAGGTTCGACGCCCCACATTATCTCAAGGACCATGGCTGCGTCAGCGGCATGCATGTGACCATCGCCGGTCGTGACGGACGTGCCTACGGCATCCTTGGCGTCGCCACGATTGCGCGGCGAACTTTCGACGCGCAGGATGCGTCGTTTCTGACCGCCGTCGGCAATCTTCTGGCCGGCGCCATTCAGCGCCGGCAGCTCGAAGCGCGCCACGAGCTGATGATCCGCGACATGCGCCATCGTTCCGGCAACATGTTCTCGCAGCTGTTGGCATTGTTCTCGCAGACGGCGCGGACCTCGAAGAGCATCGCCGACCTCACCAGCAAGTATCAAGCCCGCGTGCTGGCCATGGCCAACGCCCATCGGCTGATCACCGAGGGCGGCTGGCAATCGATCCCGATCATGGAATTGCTTTACGTCGTGCTGGGGCCTTACATCGACCGGGCTTCGCTCGACGGGCCGAACATCGACCTCGAACCCGATCCGGTTTTCAATCTCAGCGCGGCTTTGCATGAACTCGCCGGCAATGCGATCAAGCACGGCAGCCTGTCGAGCCCAAAAGGCCAGCTCGATTTGCGCTGGTCGGTGAACCGCACGCCGCGCGGCATGACCCTGACGCTCGACTGGGTGGAAAAGAACGGCCCGCCGGCGCGGCGGCCGCGGAAGGTTGGCTTCGGGTCGCGGCTCATCGATCTCGTCATCGCGCGGCAGCTCAACGGCGAAGTGATCCGCACCTTTTCGCGCAAGGGGCTGACGGTGAAACTGGTGGTGCCGCTGACCCGCGAGCGCTGGCCAAGCCCGCCGGCGGCCGGGCGAGCCGACGCGGTCTGATATCGGCCCATCCCCTTCCGTCATGCGGCTAAATCGGTACATTGGCGGCCGCCGATGGCGAGGAGGAAACGCGTGCAAGAACAAGTGGTGAGTTTTCAGTCCGCGGGCTTGCGCCTGCATGGCGTGCTGGGCGTGCCCGAGGGTTTGCGGCCGTCCGAGCGGCGCGCCGCGTTTTTGGTGCTGCACGGCTTCGGCTCGAACAGCGAAAGTTCGAACGTGCTGGGGCCGACGCGGGTCTTGAGCGAGTTCGGCTATGTGACGCTGCGCTTCGACATGCGCGGCTGCGGCAAGAGCGAGGGCGAGTTCGGCCGCGTCATCTGCCTCGAACAGGTCGAGGATCTGGGCAATGCGCTCGACTTTCTCAGCCATCATCCCGCCGTCGATGCGGACCGCATCGGCGTCATCGGTTCGAGCTTCGGCGGCGCGGTCGCGGTCTATGCCGGCGGCACCAATCCCCGCGTCGCCGCGGTCGTCTCCAACGGCGGCTGGGGCCATGGCGAGCGCAAATTCCGCGGCCAGCATCGCACCCCGGAGGCCTGGGCGAAATTCACCAAAATGCTCGAAGACGGCCGCACGCAGCGCGCCCGCACCGGCCAATCGCTGATGGTGCCGCGCTACGATATCGTGCCGATCCCCGATCATGTCCGCCAAAACCTGGAACGCCAGAAGGTCGGCATGCTGGCGCCCAATTCGGTCGAGATGTTTCCGGCCGAGACAGCGCAAAGCATGTTCGACTTCCGCGCCGAGGACGTGGTCGGCAAGATCGCGCCGCGCCCGCTGTTGCTCATCCATGCCGCCAACGATTCGGTGACGCCGACCGAGCAATCGATCGAAATGTTCAAGCGCGCCGGCCAGCCCGCCGAGCTGCATTTGTTCAGCGGCCTCGATCACTTTCTGTTCGCGGAGAATTCGACGCGGGTGTGGTCGCTGTTGCGCAACTGGCTCGACCTCTATTTCCCGGCGGCCAAGTGAGCGATTGGGTAACAATCAAACTTTGCTGTCATCGTGCTTGGTTTCCCGGATGCGGTGCAGCGTGAAACGGTGCGCCGCTGATCCGGGATCGTCCCAAACTCGGCGTTTGTGGCGATCCCGGGTCTGCAGCGCATCACTACGCTGCGCTCCGTGCTGCGCCGCGCCCGGGAAACGTTGATACGACTGGAGACAACGGTGAGTGACAGGATTTTAGTCGGCCACGACGAGCTCGGCCGTTTCATCCGCGACGTGCTGGTCGCCAAGGGCGCGCGCCAACGCGACGCTGCCGTCGTCGCCGAAGGTCTGGTCTGGGCCAATTTGCGCGGCGGCGACGGCCATGGCGTGTCGCGGCTGCCGCGCTATCTCAAACTCATCGAACGCGGCGAGATCGACATGAAGGTCGAGCCGCGGCTGACGCAGGACCGCGGCGCGACCTTCGTGCTCGACTGCGGCCACGGTTTTGGCCCGGTCGCGGTGATGCAGGCCGCCGCGCTCGCGGTGGAGCGGGCCAAGCAAACCGGCATCTGCTTCGGGCTTGTTCGCGAGACCACCCATACCGGCGCCATCGGCCGTTACGCGCAGTGGATCGCGGAGCACGGCTGCGCCGCCGTGCTGATCGGCGCCGGACCCGCTTTGATGGCCTATCACGGCGCGCGGGTGGCCAGCATGGGCACAAGCCCGATCGCCATCGCGGTGCCGAGCGGCAACGGCCCGATCGTTCTCGACATGGCGACCTCGACGATCTCGAACGGCAAGATTTTGCAAGCGCGCGCCACAGGAACGCCGCTGCCGCCGAATACGGTGCTCAGCGCCGAGGGCGAGCCGACCACCGATCCGAACAAGGCAGAGATTCTGCTGCCGCTCGGCGGCCCCAAGGGCTCGGGCCTCGCTCTGATGTTCGAGCTCCTCGCCAGCGTGCTCGCCGCGGCGCCGATCCAGGCGCGCGCGCTCGGCCCCGAGAAACGCGACCGCAACACCGGCAATACCGCGATGTTCGTCATCGATATCTCAAGCTTCCGGCCGCTGGCCGATTACACCCACGATGCCGACGTGCTCGCCGCCATTCTCAAGGCGCTGCCGCGGCAGGCCGGCTTCGACGAAATCACGCTGCCCGGCGAGCGTTCGGCCCGCACCGAAGTTTTGCGTCGCAAATCCGGCATTCCGATTCCGCCGAAGCTTTGGGCGGAGCTTGAAGGGATCGCCAAGGCGCAGGCGGTCAGATTGCCGGCGCGCTTAGTTTCGTAGGGTGGGCGCCGCGGCGTGAGCGTCGCCTATTCGGCCTTGACCCCGGCGGCGCGGATCACGCCGCCCCATCGGTGGCGTTCGTCGCGGAGAAAAACCGCCATCTCCGCCGGCGTGTCGCCGACCGCGGTGGCGCTCATGTCGACGAGCCGCTTTGCCATGTCCGGTTGGTGGATCGCCTCGACAACGGCCGACGACAGCTTGGCGACGATCTGTGGCGGCGTCGCCGGCGGAGCGACCATTCCGAACCAGGTCGACGCCTGGTATCCCGGCAGCACTTCGGCCATCGCCGGGACGTCGGGCAGGAACGGGTTGCGCTGTTCGCTGCCGACCGCGAGCGCGCGCAGCTTCCCCGCTTTGATCAGGGGCAGCACCGTTGAGAGCTCGATGAACATCATGTCGATCCGGCCGCCGAGCAGATCGGTGAGCGCCGGCGCGCTGCCCTTATACGGCACGTGGACGATCTGGATTCCCGCCATCGATTTAAACAACTCGCCGGCAAGATGGGCGCTGGTGCCATAACCCTGCGAGGCAAAATTCAGCTGGTTCGGATGCGCCTTGGCGAAGGCGATCAACTCTCGGACGCTGGTCGCCTCCTCCTTCGGCGGCACGGCAAGCACCAGCGGCACGGTGGCTTCGAGCGAGATCGGAACGAAGCTGTCCGGATCGTAGGCGAGCTGTTTGTAAAGGGTCTTGTTGACGACCAGCGGCGCCGGATAGGTGAACAACAGCGTGTAGCCGTCCGGCGTGGCTTTAGCGGCCTCTTCGGCGCCGATATTGCCGCCGGCGCCGGGCCGGTTGTCGACGATCACGGGCTGACCCCATTTCTCTTGAAGCTTCTGGGCCGTAAGGCGCACCAGCGTGTCCGTCGTGGCGCCCGCGGGCGACGGCACAATGATCTTGATCGGCCGCACCGGATAGGTTTGCGCCTGGCTCAATGCCGGCAGGCCGAGCCCGATCGCCGCCGCCAGCAAAAGTCGCAGGATCGTCTTCATAGGCGTGGTCTCCCCGTTGTTTTACGCGCACGTCGGATCGGCTCTCCCCGTCCGCCACTCATCCAGGTTATCGTCGGCGGAGCAATTGTCCATGCTCGCGGTGGGCGTGGCGGCGGCCGGAAAACCTCGGGGCTTCCCATAGCTCGCGCTTGAGGAGTGCAGCCGAGTGGGCCGCCCAATCTGAGCTCGTCACAATTACTAGGACCACGTCTTGACATATGTCCCCATCACAGTTACATGCTGCGAATCAAAACTCGCTCGCCAAAGGGACGTCGCTCGGCGACAGCCGAGCGATGGAGCGAGTGCGGTGCCCGCGGGCGGGGCTTGTAACCCCGCTCCCGGGCGGCTCGGGCATCATGCCTGCCGGCATTACGACCGGCGCGTGAGGTGCTCACTGGACTGGGACAGGCGAAGGCGGGTAACGCCCGCAAGCGGTTTTTGCTTGCGCATGATCTTTTCGGAAAACCGGTTTCCACTTTTCCGGATCATGCGTCAGACCAAGTCCCAGGAAGCATGGCCTGGGTTGCGCCTTGGGTGACGTAAGTCCCCTCGGCGAGAGCCGTGGTGGAACGCCGGCAGGCGAGCGCGCCCGATAGCGGAGGGGCGGCGCAAGCCGCTCCTTCCGTGGCGCGACCCGCGCGCCGTTTGCGTGCGGGGAGGTTTTGACCTGCGTTTGCCGGCGTTCCGCTTCCCTTATTTCTTATTTCGTCATTGCGAGGAGCGGAGCGACGAAGCAATCCAGAACTTCTCCGCTGCACTGGATTGCTTCGCTTCGCTCGCAATGACGATCGGGAATCGTGCGCTGTTTGACAACACTCGCGCGCGGATTGCGGCGCGAGGACGGGATCGCTTTTTCCACCTCTCCCCGCGCGCGGGGAGAGGTCGAGTGAGCGTAGCGAACGAGGGTGAGGGGGCCTTTCCGCGATTCTGAGCGTTGCGGTTAGTGCTTGAGCGCTTCAGACGCTGCCGCGATTCCGCGCGCGGCGGAGAGGCCCCCTCACCCCAACCCTCTCCCCGCGCGCGGGGAGAGGGCGCCCGCTGCGAGCAACGACGAGGTTAGAGATGCTGCGTTCGCTCTCACCCCTCCGCCAGCCGCAGACCGATCAGGCGGTCGAGCGTGGCGTGATCGGCGAGGAGCTCCGCCGAGGGGCCGCTGTGGGCGATCTGGCCGCGTTCGAGAACGAGCGCGTGTTGGGTCAGCGGCAGCGCGATCTCGACGTGCTGCTCGACCAGAATGAAGGCGCATGTGCCTTCTTTGGTCATGCGGGCGATCGCGGCGGCGAGCTCCTCGACGACGATGGGCGCCAGGCCCTCGAGCGGTTCGTCGAGCAACAGCAGCGCCGGATTGGTCATCAGCGCGCGCGCGATCGCCAGCATCTGTTGCTCGCCGCCGGAAAGCTGATTGCCGAAATTGCGCCGCCGTTCGGCGAGGCGGGGAAACAGATCGTACACGGCGGGCAAGTCCCAGCGCCCGGGGCGCGCGGCGACGGTGAGGTTTTCTTCGACCGTCAGCGTGGTGAAAATCTCGCGCTCCTGCGCCACCCAGCCGATGCCGGCCTGCGCGCGGCGGTGCGGCGGCTGCGCCGTGATATCCTCGCCGCGCCATGCAATGCGGCCGCGGCCGACCTGGGTGTAGCCCATGATGGTGAGAAGGAGCGTGGATTTGCCGACGCCGTTCCGCCCGAGGACGGCAAGTCCGTCGCGCTCCGGCACCTCGAACGACACGCCGTCGAGCACTACGGCGGGGCCGTAACCGGCGCGGATGTCGGAGAGCGACAATAGCGGCGCGGTCACGGCGCGCGTCCTGTCCGGCTTTGCGGCAAGCCGGCCTGGTGCCCCTTGCCGAGATAGACCGCGCGCACGCGCGGGTCCGAGGCGATCTCCGCTGGCGTGCCTTCGACCAGAACGCGGCCGCCGACCATCACGATGACGCGGGAGGCGAAACGGAAGACCAGATCCATATCATGCTCGATGAACAAAACGGTGATGTCGCGCGACAGGCCGGCAATGGCGGCAAACAAATCCTTGCTTTCGTCGCGCGGCACGCCCGCCGCCGGTTCGTCGAGCAACAACACTTTCGGCTTGGTCGCCAGCGCCAGCGCGATTTCGAGCAGGCGTTGCTGGCCGTAGGGCAGTTCGCGGGTCAGCCGATGACAGACCGACGCCAGCGTCAAGGCTGCGAGGATGTCGTGGGCCTCGTCGATCTCTTCGCGGTAGGCGGGCAGTTGCCGCCACCAGGTTTGCGCGACACGGCGGCGCTCGCAGACCACGAGCGTGACCGATTCCAGCGCGGTGAGATGCGGGAACAGCGAATTGATCTGATAGGTGCGGACCAGGCCGCGCCGCACCCGCTCGTCCGGCGGCAGCGCGGTAATGTCGCCGTCGCCCAGAAAAATCGCGCCGGCGTCGGGGCGCAGCATTCCGGTGATCAGATTGATCAGGGTGGTCTTGCCGGCGCCGTTCGGTCCAATCAGCGCGTAGCGCACGCCGGGCGGCAATTCGATGGCGATATCCTCGGCTACGACGAGCGAGCCGAACCGTTTGGCAAGGCCCCGCGTCGACAGCGCCGGCGCAGTCACGAACGGCCCCAGCGCGCGGCAAGCTTGGCCAATCCGCCGAGAATGCCGTTGGGCAAGAACGTAACGACAGTCACCAGGAGGACGCCGATCCAGAAGTACCAGTATTGCGGTTCCACGCCGGAGAAGCGGTCGCGGGCGACCAGATAGATCGCCGCGCCGACGAGCCCGCCGTACAGCCGACCGGCGCCGCCCAGAACCAGAATCACCAGAAGCTCGGCAGAGCGTTCGAAACCGAGCGAATCGAGCGAAACGGTCTCGGTGGTCTCCGCCAAGAGCGCGCCGGCAATTCCGGCCATGGCGGCGGAGATCGTATAGATGGTGCGGATATGCGCGCGGCTCGGCGCCCCGATGGCGGGCATGCGCAGATAATTTTCGCGGATGCCGCGCAGCGACAGCCCGAACGGCGAATGAATGAGCCGCCGCGCGAACACGAACAGCACGAACAGCACGACAAGCGCATAGGCATAGGCGACGTAGCCGTAGAGATCGAATTCGAAAACGCCGAGCAGCTTCCAGGTGGCGATGCCTTGCAGTCCGTCAAAGCCGCCGGTCAACCCGCCGGCGCTGTTGGCGAGCTCTTCCAGCATCAGGCCGAAGCCGAGCGTCAGCATGATCAGCGCCAGATGGCGAAACCGGCAAATGACGAAGCTCGTGGCATAGCCGACCAGGCCGGCCGCGACCGCCGCCAGCAGGAGGCCGCTGATCGGCTCGCCCCAGCCATATTTGGAGAGCAAGCCTGCCGTATAAGCGCCGACGCCGAAGAACGCGGCGTGGCCGAGCGAGACAATGCCGGCATAGCCGAGGATCAGATCGAGCGACAGCGCGAACAGCGCGGTGATCGCGACCTGGCTCGCCAGCACGAGATAATTCGGAAACAGCGCAAACGGCAAGAACGTCGCCAGCCAAAACGCGATCTCGACCGGCTGCCAGCGTGTGCGCGACTGAAAATAAAGCGCCGGGGCGTCCATGCTCTGCGTCAACGCCATCGCTCAGCGCCTCCCGAACAGGCCCCGCGGCCGCCACATCAACAGCGCGATCATCACCAGATAAATGAGAAAAGCGCCGATGGCCGGGACGTAATATTTACCGGCGACGTCGCTGATGCCGAGCACCGCCGCGGCGACAAACGAACCTGAAATAGAACCGAGGCCGCCGACCGATACGACAATTAGGACATAGACCAGGTAGGTGAGCGCAAACGACGGATCGAGCCCGACGATCTCGATGGCGAGCGCGCCGCCGAGGCCGGCAAGCCCGCTGCCGAGCGCGAAGGTGATGGCGAAAGTGCGGTCGACGTCGATGCCGAGGCCGCGGGCCATGCGCTCGTTATCGACCGCCGCGCGCACCTTGGCGCCGAAGCGGGTGTATTCGACGGTCAGCACCAGCGCGAGAGTGATCGCGAGCGCGATGGCGATCATGATCAGGCGGTATACGGCGAAGCGAACACCCAGGAAGGTGAGCGAGCTTCGCAGATATTCTGGCAACGGCAGCGGCTTCTGCTCGGTGCCGAAGAAATAGGCGGCGACCGCGACCGAAATGAAAACGATACCGATGGTCAGCAACACCTGATCGAGATCGCTCGCCCGATAAAGCCGGCGGTACAGCGTGCGTTCGAAGCCGATACTGACCACGGCGGCGACGATGAAGGCCAAAGGCAGCGTGGCGAAGAACGGCCAGCCGTAGCGGGTCATCAATGCGACGGTGACGTAGCCGCCGAGCATGGCAAAGCTGCAATGCGCCAGGTTAATGAAATTCATCATGCCAAGCGTCACCGACTGCCCGACCGACAGCAGGAACAGCAGCATCCCATAGGCGAAACCATCGAACAGGACGCCGAAAATGGGAGGAAGCATGGCCGAACGGCCCCTATGCAGCGCACGAGATCAAATCAACACGCGGCGGGCCAAATCATTTCAGCCCGCCGCGCGATGTTTCATTCCAGGGCCGGCGTTTGCCGCGGCGGCCTACTTGTTCATCGCCGCCTTGAACGGATCCTTCACGTTCGGAAAGCTCGCAATCGTGACGTTGACGAGCTTGCCGTTGACCTTCTCGATCTTGCGGATATAGACGGTCTCGATGACGTCGCGGGTTTCCGGGTCGATAGACATTGGGCCGCGCGGGCTGTCCCAGCTGGCGCCTTTAGCAGCAGCGATCAGGGAATCGCCGTCGGTCTTACCGCCGTCTTTGGTCAGCGCAATGTCGATCAGGTGCATGCCGTCGTAACCGCCGACCGAGAAAAAATCGGGATTGCGGTTGTAGTCGGCGTTGTAGTTCTTCACGAACTCTTTGTTCATCGGATTGTCGAGATTGTAGTCGTAATTGCCAGTGGTGATGATACCTTCGGCGATGTCGCCCATGCTGGCTATAGCGTGTTCGTCGGCGATTTCCGCCTGGCCCAAAACTTCGGTCTTCTTCGGATCGATGCCGCGTTCGGCCAGCGCCTTGCCGAATGCGCCGGGCTGCGAGCCGCCGGGGATCATGACGAAAATGCTCTGCGGATCGAGATCCTTGGCGCGCTGCACATAGGCCGAGAAATCGGGGTTTTGCACCGCCATGCGCACCGAGCCGAGAACCTTTCCGCCGGCCGCGCCGAACGCCTTCTGAAACGCGGTCTCCGCGTCGATGCCCGGACCGTAATCCGTCACCATCGTATAAGCGCTTTTGTCGCCGTTCTTTTCCGCCCAAGTGGCAAGCGTCTCGTTGACCTGCGGCACGGTGAACGAGGTACGCGTCATGTATGGCGACTTGGTCGTGATAATCGCCGTGGCCGCATTCATGACCACCATGAATTTTTTCGCCTGCGCGGAGACCTCGGCGGCGGCAAGTGCGTTCGGCGTCAGCGCAAAGCCGGCCAGGATGTCGACGTTGTCGCGCGTGACCAGTTCTTCGGCGAGGCGCTTGGCGACCGGCGGATTGATGCCGCCGGTATCCTTGCGGACAATCTCGACATTCATGCCGCCGAGCTTATTGCCGTGCTGCTTGAGATAGAGCTTGATGCCGTCATCGAGCTGGGTCGCCGTGTCGGCGAACTGGCCCGAATAGGGCAGGATGAGGCCGATCTTCACCGTACCCTGAGCGTAGCCGGCCGTCGGCAACAGGCTTGCCCCCAACAGGCTTGCCGCCAAAAGGCCGAGGCCAGCCAATAATACGCGTTTCATTGTATCCTCCCATTGTCGTTCTTCGGTTCAAGGATGCACCACTCGCTTGAGCAAGAGAAGCGCTACGCTTTGACGCGGGGGCGCTTCGCAATGGCTGCGCTAATGGGTCATTCTCGCCTTTGCCGGGTCTTTGACGTTCGGGAAACTGTCAAACTCGACATTGCGCAGCTCGTCGCCGACCTTCTCGACGCGGCGGATATAGACCGTCTGGACGATGTCGCGCGTTTCCGGATCGATGCTGATCGGGCCGCGCGGGCTCTCCCAGCTCATGCCTTTAGCGGCCGCAATCAGCGAGTCGCCGTCGGCCTTGCCGCCGGTCTTCTTCAGTGCTTCGTAGATCAGGTGCATGCCGTCATAACCGCCGACGGCGAAGAAGTCGGGGTTACGATGGAATTCGTCGTTGAAGGCTTTCACGAAGTCGTGGTTGAGCGGTAAATCGTGATTGTAGTCGTAGTCCGCGACGGTAATGATTCCGAGCGCCGCATTGCCCATGCTCTTGAGCGCGGTTTCTGTCCCGAGCGCGTCCTGCCCGAGCACTCTTGTCTTTGTTACGTCGATCCCTCGCTCGGCAAGCGCCTTGCCGGCAGCGCCGGGCTGCGCACCACCCGGAATCCAGATGTAAATGGCGTCCGGGTTAGCGTCCTTTGCCGCCTGGATGAACGCCGAGAAATCCGGATTAGCGACCGGAATACGAACGGAGCCGACGACCTTACCGCCGCCCTCCTTGAAGCCGGTCTGGAACCATGTTTCCGCGTCGATGCCGGGACCGTAGTCGGAGACCATCGTGTATACGGTTTTGATTCCATTTTTCGCCGCCCAGGTTCCGAGCGTGTAGTTCAGCTGCGGCGTCGTCGACGAGGTGCGGGCGATATAGGGCGACTTGGCGGTGATGATCGACGTGGCGGCGTTCATCACCACCATGAATTTCTTCGCTTCGGCGGAAACGTCGGCGGCCGCAAGCGCGTTCGGTGTCAACGAGAAACCGGCAAGGACGTCGGCGCCGTCGCGGACAATGAGCTCCTGCGCCAAGCGCTTGGACACGTCCGGCGCGATGCCGCCGGTATCCTTACGGATGAGCTCGATCTTCTTGCCGGCCACGGTGTCGCCATGTTGCTTGACGTAAAGCTTAATGCCGTTGTCGATCTGCGCGCCGGTGTCGGCAAACTGTCCGGAATATTCGTTGATGATTCCGATCTTGACGGCGTCCTGCGCATTGGCTGAACCGCCAAGCAGCGCCAGCACCAAGCCGGCGAATCCGATCAGAAACTTTTGCATTGCTCCCTCCCAGTTCGCGTGATGCTTAACGCGATTTCAGGGCATATCCTCGTCCAGGTTGAATGCGAGTGCAACGCGTGTTTATTGACGCAGTGTGGGAGTGGGCCATGGCCCGCTTAGCGCGCGCAGACCGTTGAGCCGCGGTCGAGAACGATGGAATACGGGGGTCATTGCATATGGACCGGCAGCAGAGCTCCGCAGGCACAATCGACGACGACGAAGTCGCGCGGTTTTCACGCATCGCCGGGCAATGGTGGGATCCGCGCGGCCCGATGGCGGCGCTGCACAAGTTCAATCCCGTGCGCCTCGCCTATATCCGCGACCGCATGGCCGCCCATTTCGGCCGCGATCCGAAACGGCTCGACAGCCTCGCTGGCCTGCGCGTGCTCGATATCGGCTGCGGCGGCGGCATCCTGTCCGAGCCATTGGCGCGGCTCGGCGCTGCGGTCGTCGGGGCCGATCCTTCGGAGCGCAATATCGCAGTGGCGCAGCAACACGCGGCGCAATCAGGCCTGTCGATCGATTACCGCAATACCAGCGCCGAGGCGCTCGCTTCCGCCGGCGAAAGTTTCGACGCGGTGCTCGCCATGGAAGTCGTCGAGCATGTGACCGACGTCGGGCGGTTCGTCGAGGTTACGGCCGACATGGTCAGGCCGAACGGACTTCTTTTCGTCGCGACGCTCAATCGCACCGTGAAAAGCTTTGCGCTGGCGATTGTCGGCGCCGAATATATTCTGCGCTGGCTGCCGCGCGGCACCCATCAGTGGGACAAGTTCATCACTCCCAACGAGCTTGAAATCGCCATCGCGCAAAGCGGCTTGCACATCGCCGGCGAGACCGGAGTCGTCTACAATCTGCTCGCCGACCGCTGGCAGCTTTCCGCCGATATGGACGTCAATTACATGGTCGTCGCCGAGAAAGCGGCTTGACGATCTAGTTCTTGTCGTCCGGCAAGATCGGCAGCGGATGAAATTCGATGCCTTCTTCGTGCAATTCCTTGGCCTGTTCCGGCGACGCTTCCCCGTAGATCGAACGGTGCGCGGTCTCGCCGTAATGGATTTTGCGCGCTTCTTCGGGGAATCGCGGCCCGACATAACTGGCATTCTTGGTGATGTGGTCGCGCAGCTCTTTCAGCTTCTGCCGCAATTCGCGCTCCGGCGGCGACATCATGGCGACCGGATTCTTTGGCGGGATCGGCGGCATTGGCGCCGGCTGGAGCGGCGGCGGCGCCGGATTCGGCGGTGCGGGCGACGGGCCAGGCGGCTGCGGCCCGGCCGCCTCCGCGCGCGCCGAACCGGAAGCGAGATTCGGCGCCATCAGCGCCTTCTCGACTTTCGCCGAGCCGCAGATCGGACAAGTCACCAGCGAGCGCTTCGCCTGCTTGTCGTATGCGGCCGAATTCTGGAACCAGCTTTCGAAGCTGTGGCCCTGGTCGCAGGAGAGCGCGTAGCGGATCATAGCGGCTCCCGCACGGCGTGAAGATAAGTCGGCTCGGCCATCGGCTCGACCAGTTCGAAACGCCGTCCGTGACGCAGCGACGGAATTCGCGCCCGCGCTGCCGCGACTTCAGCCGGATCGACCTCCGCGATCAGCACGGCAGGCTCGATGCCGCCTTCGGCAAGAATGCGGCCCCACGGATCGACGACGAGCGAGTGGCCGAACGTCTCGCGTCCGTTCTCGTGCTTGCCGCCCTGCGCTGCGGCAAACACGAAGCAGCCGTTTTCGATGGCGCGCGCACGCATCAAGACATGCCAATGCGCCTCGCCGGTTTGCCGGGTGAAAGCCGACGGGATCGCCAGGAACGACGCCCCGGCCTCGGCCAGCGCGCGATAAAGCGCCGGAAAGCGCAGGTCGTAACACACCGTCAAACCGAGCCGGCCCCACGGCAGGTCGGCGATGACGGCCAATTCGCCGGCGCGATAATTGTTGGATTCGCGATAGCTTTCGCCGCCGGCAAGATCGACGTCGAACATATGAATCTTGTCATAACGGGCGGCCACCTTGCCCTTGCGGTCGATCAGGAAGGAACGGTTCGCGGCTTTCTCCGGCGACGCCTTGATGGCGAGCGAGCCGATATGGATGAAAATGCCGAGCTTGCGGGCAAGCTCCCGCAGCGTCGCCAGCGTCGGGTCGTGCTCTTCGCCGACGATTTTGGCAAACAACTGGTCGCGTTTGAGCGCCAGAATATTGGTCATCTCCGGCGTCAACACATAATCGGCGCCGCCGCGCTTGGCTTCGTCGATGGCCGTCAATAGCGCACCAAGATTGTCCTGCGGATCGAGCCCCGAGCGCATCTGAACCAGGCCGACCTTGAAGGTTGATGCCGTTGTGCCGCTCATGCTGGCGGCCCTTTGGCGGGCTGTTCATTCGCTTGCGCTAACAGCAGGTCGAGCTTGCCGGCCTCTTCAAGCGCATAGAGATCGTCGCAGCCGCCGACATGGGTCGAGCCGATGAAAATCTGCGGAAAAGTGCTGCGTCCGTTCGCGCGCGCGATCATCTCTTTGCGTTTGTCCCAGTTTCCGCTGACGTCGATCTCATGAAAGCTTACGCCTTTACGGGAGAGCAGTTCCTTGGCGTCGAAGCAATAGGGGCAGTATGGAATAGTATAGATGTCGATTGCGGCCATGTTAGTACGTATATCTCTCGCCAATGATGCGGCGTAATCTTCAGCAAATTGCTTATATGGACGTTCGCACCGGCTCGGCAACCCTGGCAAAAATCAGCACGTCGACATTGGCGGCTCCGGCACGATGCAGCGCTCGGGCGCAGCCGTCGACCGTGGCGCCGGAGGTCAGCACGTCATCGACCAGAACCAGGCGGCGGCCGGCGACCGCGCCTTTTGCCTCCGGCGGCACCCGGAATGCTCCTTGGACATTGGCGGCCCGCTCGGATCGCGACAACCCGACTTGCTGCGCGGTCGGCTTGACGCGCTTGAGCATGCCGGCTGCGATCGGCACGCCGCTTTCGGCCGAGATCGCGGCGGCGAGCATGGCGGATTGGTTGAAGCGCCGCGCCCATAAGCGGCGCCAGTGCAGCGGCACCGGCACGAGCGCGTCCGCCTCGGCCAACAGCTCGCGCCCGGCATGGCTGACCCACCGTCCCATCATCGGCGCGAGGTCGAGCCGGTCGCCATATTTGAGGGCATGTACCAGCGCGCGTGATATTTCGTCGAAACGAACGGCGGCGCGGGCGCGCTGATAGGCGGGCGGGTCGGCAATCGCTTCCATGGACAGAATGCCCGGCCCCGGGTCATACACGAACGGAATGCCAAGCCGCTCGCAATAGGGGCGAGTGATGAAGGAAAGTTTCGACCAGCACGCCGGACAAAGCGCCCGGCCCTCGACGGGTTCGCGGCAGGTCGGGCACAACGGCGGCAGAGTAAGATCGAGGGCTATGCGGAGCACCGCGCGCACCGCATCGGCGGCGCGTTTGATCTGCACGGGTAAAGTCATGCCGGCCGAGGGCGTCATGACGCCACGCTATCGCGCTATAATGAAAATGTCATCGTCCCCAAGAGAGTTATGACCGAAGGCCCCGAAATTTTCGACCGCGCGCTGCTTCGCGATCGTCGCCGCCGCGCGGCGGCGTCGGCTCCGGCGACGTTTTTGCTCGACCGCGCGGCTGACGATCTTGCCGACCGACTTACCGCGGTGCTGCGCCGTTTCGATCTGGCGCTCGATCTCGGCACGCCCGGCGCGGCGGTTTGCGCGGCGCTGTCCCGTCTCGGCTCGATCGGGACAATCATTAGGACCGAATCGGTCCTGCCGGCCGGTGCGGCGCGTGCTGAAAAACTCGTCGGCGCCGACGAGGAGGCGCTGCCATTTGGCGACGGCACGCTCGATCTCGTCGTGTCGGCGTTGGCGCTGCAATTCATCAACGATCTGCCCGGGGTGCTCGTGCAGATACGCCGTACGTTAAAGCCCGACGGATTGTTTCTTGCTGCGCTGCTCGGCGGCGAGACCCTGACCGAGCTGCGCCAGTCCTTCGCCGCGGCGGAGAGCGAAGTAGAAGGCGGCGCTTCGCCCCGCGTCGCGCCGTTCGCCGATCTGCGCGAGCTCGGCGCCTTGTTGCAGCGTGCCGGGTTTGCCTTGCCGGTGACTGACGTCGACCGGCTGACCGTGCGCTACGATTCGGCATTCGACCTGATGCGCGACTTACGGCGCATGGGCGCGACAAACGCGCTCGTTGCTCGCCGGCGCACGCCGCTCAAGCGGGCGACGCTCATGCGAATGGCCGAAATCTACGCGCAACGTTTTTCCGATAGTGGCGGACGCGTGCGCGCGACGTTCGAGATCATTTGGCTGTCGGGCTGGGCGCCGCATCCCAGCCAGCAGCAGCCGCTCAGGCCGGGCACGGCGCAGGCGCGACTCGCCGATGCACTGGATACGAATGAAATTTCTGCGGGCGAAAAGATCGGGAACGGATAGCATGATCCCGAAAAGTGGCTACCGGTTTTCGGAAAAGATCATGCTCAAACAAAAGCTAGAGCCCGGTTTTGATTCCATCAAAACCGATTAGGCTCTAGCCCTACTTCATGGCCGTCAGCACGCTCGAATACATGCTGGTGACGCTAGAACCGAGCGTGACGATGGTTGCAGCGATGGCGGCGGCGATGCCCGACGCTATCATCGCGTATTCGATAGCGGTCGCCCCGCCTTCGTGCTGGATGAAGCGCAGAGCAAGGGCGACGATCGGCGTTTTTTCGAGCTTCGACATGGTCTTCAGCCCTTCTGGCGTTCAGATCATAACAGCGTCGTGAGATGCGAGATCAGCGGTTCGTCGGCGGGCGGCATCGGATAATTGCGTAGCTCCTGCGGCCGCACCCATTTGAGCTGCTGCGCCTCCCGCGCTTCGACGAACCCTTCCCAGCGCCGGCAGACGTAGAGCGGCATGAGCAGGTAGAAGTCGGGATAGAGGTGGCTTGCGAAGGTCAGCGGCGCGAGGCACTCCTCCTTGACGGTTATACCCAGTTCCTCCTTCAGCTCACGAATCAAGCTCTGCTCAAGCCGTTCGCCAGGTTCGACCTTGCCGCCCGGAAACTCCCACAACCCCGCCATCGATTTGCCCGGCGGCCGTTGTGCGATGAGCACGCGCCCGTCGGGATCGATCAGCGCGCAGGCGGCGACAAGAACCAGTCTGACGCTCACGGCCCGCCTCAATCTAAGGAGTGGAGGGTAAAGGCATATTCAATCCGAACCGCTATATCACCGCATTCGCCGCGCTGGTTAACGAAGGGTATGTGACGCCTTCACGCTTTCGTCGCGTGGATCAATTCCAGAACCGCATCGGCAAAGGCCCGCGGCGCCTCCTGCGGCGGATTGTGACCGACCCCCGGCAGCACGAGCCGGGCAAAAGGTCCGGTGAAATAAGCGCCGTGCTTGACCGTGGACTGCGGCGGCTGGACGCCGTCGGCCTCGCCCTGCAACGCGATCGCCGGCACCGCAATCTTGGGCTGCGCGGCAAGCCGCGCTTCGATCTCCTCCAGCGCCGGGTCGCCCGCCGCATAGCCGAAGCGATGCCGGTAGGATTGGATCGTCACCGCGACAAACTCCGGATTGTCGAAGGAAACCGCGCTGCGCGCGAAGGTCGCGTCGTCGAAGCTCCACGGCGGCGACCACAGTTCCCAAAGCAGGCGGGCCAAAGCACGGCGGTTGGCTTCCAGCCCGCCGCGCCCGCGCTCGCTGTGGAAATAATATTGGTACCAGAGTTGGTGCTCCGACGCCGGATCGAGCGGTTTTGCGGCGGCGGGGATATTCTGCAGATTGTAACCATTGCCGGTGACGAGGCCGCGCACGCGCTCCGGCCACAGCGCCGCGACGATACAGGCGGCGCGGCCGCCCCAGTCGTATCCGGCCAGCACGGCGCTTTCGATGGCGAGCGCGTCCATCAGTTCGCGTAAGTCATTGCCGAGCGCCGCCTGCTGGCCCGAGCGCGGCGTCTGCGCGGACAGAAACCGCGTCGGCCCAAAGCCGCGCAGATAGGGCACGATCGCGCGACAGCCGGCGGCGACGAGCGGTGGGACGACTTCATCGTAGCACCGCGGATCGTACGGCCAGCCGTGCAGCAAAAACACCGGCACGCTGTCCGCCGCGCCGCTCTCCTCATAAGCGATGTCGAGCGTCGAGGTGCGGATGTGTTTGATTGCAGTAGGCATCTGGCTGGTTTTGGGCGCTAGCTGCGATAATCGCCGTTGATCGCGACATATTCCTTGGTCAGATCGCAGGTCAACACGCGGTCGCGGCCTTTGCCGAGGCCGAGCGCGACTTTGAGCGCGATCTCGGGCTTCTTCATCGCCGCCGAGACGGCGGCCTCGTCATAAGTCGGATCGCGCGCGCCGTTATGCGCGACGCGGATGCCGTTGAACCAGATCGACAGCCGGTCGCGATCGGCGGGCTCGCCGGCCTTGCCGACCGCCATCACTACGCGGCCCCAATTGGCGTCCTCGCCGGCGATCGCGGTCTTGACCAGCGGTGAATTGGCGATCGACAGCGCAATGCGGCGCGCCGAAGGTTTGGATACCGCGCCTTCGACGACGATCTCAACCAGCTTGCGCGCGCCCTCGCCGTCGCGCGCCACTTGTTCCGCAAGATTGGCGAGCACGGCGTTGAGCGCCTTGCGGAATGGAAGGAGGCGCGGATCACGCGCTCGCGCGATGCGTGGCGCGCCGCGCGCGGCGCCGGTGGCGAAAGCGAGCAGCGTGTCCGAGGTCGAGGTGTCGCCGTCGATGGTGACGGCGTTGAAGGTGTCGACGACGCCATCGCGCAGCAGGGCCTGCAAAGCCGGCGCCGCGATCGGCGCGTCGGTAAAGACGAAAGCGAGCATGGTCGCCATGTCCGGCGCAATCATGCCGGCGCCTTTGGCGAAACCATTGATGGTCACAGTCGCGCCGCCGAGCCGCGCCTGTGCGGTCGCGAGCTTCGGAAACGTGTCGGTGGTCATGATAGCGCCGGCGGCGTCAGTATAGCCATTGGCGGTGGCCTCGGCCGCAAGCTTGGTCATAACGCCGTCGAAAGCCTTCGCCGCGAGCGGCTCGCCGATGACGCCGGTCGAAGCCAGAAACACTTCGGCGGTCTTGCAGCCGACCACGGCGGCCGCGAGCTTGGCGGTAAAGGCGCAAGCCTCGCGTCCGTTCTTGCCGGTGAAGGCATTGGCATTGCCGGAATTGACGACAAGCGCGCGGGCGCGGCCGCCCTTAAGCCTAGCGCGGCACCATTCCACTGGCGCCGACGGGCATTTGGAGCGGGTGAATACGCCGGCGACGCTGGCGCCCTCGTCGAAAACCGCCAGGAGGACATCGGTGCGGTCCCGGTAGCGGATGCCGGCGGCAGCCGTGGCGAGCCGCACGCCGGCAATGGCCGGCATATCGGGAGTTGTTTTCGGAGCGAGGGGGGAAACTTTGGCAGCCATTTTCCGTCACCCTGAGCTGCGCGCCGTCGGCGTGAACCTCAGGATGACGGTATTAGCGCGGCGTTGGCCGGTAGGCTACTTCTTCGTCGGTGCGGAAGGATTGAGCGTCGCGGGATTCTGCGGCACCGGCGCCGGCTGGTCGAGGCGCTCGATGGTCGCGGATTTGCGCAAATTCTCGACCAGTTCGGCTTGCGCTTTATGGGCGACGAAATTCTCGATCTGGCCGCGCACTTGGTCGAAGGTCGGCGTCGGCTTGGTACGCTTATCCTCGACTTTGATGATGTGCCAGCCGAACTGCGTATGCACGGGGTCGGAAATCTGGCCTTTGTCGAGCTTGAACGCGACGTCGGAAAATTCGGGCGCCATCTGGTCCTTGGTGAAGTAGCCGAGATCGCCGCCGTCCGCGGCGCCCGGGTCCTTGGATTTTTGCTTCGCCAGGGTGGCGAAGTCCGCGCCCTTCTTCAGCTCCGCTTCGATTTCTTTCGCTTCTTCCTCGGTGGGTACCAGGATATGCCGCGCGTGGACTTCTTCCTCGGGCGGCATCTGCTTGACCGCCTCATCATAAACCTTGTGCATAGCGTCATCGGTCAAGGCCGCTTTGCCGGTATCCTGCAGCAGCGTTTCCATCAGTACCTTGTTGCGCTCGAAAGCGAGACGGTGCTTGACGTCGTCACGATCGCCGATCTTCTGCTTATCGGCGGCCTGCGCCAAAATGACGACGTCCGAGAGATAAGTGATGAGATATTCGCGTTTCTGCTCGGGCGCCATTTGCGGCATGCTGGCGCCGACCTCATCCTCGGCCAGTGCCAGGTCGCTCTGCCGGATCTCGACGCCGTTGACCCGGGCCACGACCGGATCGGAATCCTGCGCCATGACGGCGGCTGGTACGACGAGGAACGCCGCGAGCGCGAATGCGCCGAACGCGCGGGCGAGCGGGCGGGTGGAAGCCATAAGCACGATCCTTTGGCGAAGCGCGCTTCGCCCGGTTATTGTTGCAGGTTTGTGGAACGCATCAATGTGCGGCCCGGGGTCGGGCGGACACTCGCCGAATCTCCAGGTCTTGGCAATCCCTTGGCGATCCCTTGGCAATCCCTTGGCAATGGCAGCATCCGGGTCGATACCGGCATGCGCCGGACAAGCCCGTCGCATTGACAAAAAATCGACCCCCTCCTATCTCTCGAACAGACATTGGGACGTTCCGTCGCCTTGCAGTAGCCCGAATAGCGCCGCATTTTCCGTCGGTTGGGCGCCACCGCCGGCAGAAAAGACGAAAGCATGATCGCCAGTACTGGGAACCGGTTTTCCGACACGATTGTGCGCAATCAAGCCGGCCGCTGGGCACGCCCGAAATCGAGAAGGATGATGCGATGATCGGCGCTGTCGCCCGCAAGTTGTTCGGTTCCTCCAACGAACGCCGCATCCGTTTGTACCGGCCTCGCGTCGATGAGATCAACGCATTGGAAAGTGAGCTGGAAGCGCTCTCCGACGAAGCGTTGCGCGCACGCACCGACGAATTCAAGAAGCAACTCGGCGAGGGGGCGACCCTCGACGACATCCTGGTGCCGGCCTTCGCCACCGTCCGCGAAGCCGGCAAGCGCACGCTCGGCCAGCGTCATTTCGACGTCCAGCTGATCGGCGGCATGGTGCTGCACGAAGGCAAGATTTCCGAGATGAAGACCGGCGAGGGCAAGACTTTGGTCGCCACGCTGCCGGTCTATCTCAATGCCCTTGCCGGGCGCGGCGTTCATGTCGTGACTGTGAACGACTATCTGGCCAAGCGCGACGCCGAATGGATGGGCCAGATCTACAAATTTCTGGGCCTCACCGTCGGTGTCATCGTGCACGGGCTCGACGATAACGAGCGCAAGAAGCAATACGACTGCGACGTCACCTATGGCACCAATAACGAGCTCGGCTTCGATTATCTGCGCGACAATATGAAATACCGGCTCGAAGACATGGTGCAGCGCGGCCACATCTACGCCATCGTCGACGAAGTGGACTCGATCCTGATCGACGAGGCGCGCACGCCACTGATCATTTCCGGCCCGCTCGACGACCGCTCGGAGTTCTACAACACCATCGACGCCTATATCCCGGGGCTCGACAAGACCGACTACGAGCTCGACGAAAAGCAGCGTACCGTCAATCTCACCGAGATAGGCATGGAAAGGCTGGAGCAATCGCTGCGCGCCGCGGGCGTGCTCAAGTCCGACTCCCTCTATGACGTCGAGAACGTCTCCGTCGTCCATCATGTCAATCAGGCGCTGCGCGCACACAAGCTGTTTCAGCGCGATAAGGATTACATCGTGCGCAACGGCGAGGTCGTCATCATCGACGAGTTTACCGGCCGCATGATGCCGGGCCGGCGCTATTCGGAGGGTCTGCACCAGGCGCTCGAGGCCAAGGAGCATCAGCCGATCCAGCCGGAAAACCAGACGCTCGCCTCGATCACTTTCCAGAACTATTTCCGCATGTACGAGAAGCTTGCCGGCATGACCGGCACGGCCTTGACCGAAGCCGACGAATTTCAGGACATCTACAATCTCGAGGTTCTGGAAATCCCCACCAACATGCCGATGATCCGCCTTGACGACGACGACGAGGTCTATCGCACGGCGGTCGAGAAATTCCGCGCAATCCTCGCGCTGATCGAAGACTGCAAGAAACGCGGCCAGCCGGTGCTGGTCGGTACCACCTCGATCGAGAAATCCGAGCAGCTCGCCGAGATGCTGCGTAAGGAAGGCTGGGAGCAGCACGACTTCTCCGATCCGAACGCGTTCGCCGCGCTCTATTCCGGCGACGAGGGCGCCACCAAGGCCAAGGTGTTCGCCATCCTCAACGCCCGCTATCACGAGCAGGAGGCCTATATCGTCTCCCAGGCCGGCGTGCCGGGCGCCATCACCATTGCGACCAACATGGCCGGCCGCGGCACCGACATTCAGCTCGGCGGCAACGCCGACATGCGCATCCGCCAGGAGCTGGCCGATATCGAGGATCCGCGCGAGCGGGAGAAAGGTCCGCGGGCCGCCGAAATTCGCGCGCAAGTCGCGCGGCTGAAGGAGAAGGCGCTCGCCGCCGGCGGGCTTTGCGTGCTCGGCACCGAGCGGCACGAGAGCCGCCGCATCGACAATCAATTGCGCGGCCGTTCCGGGCGCCAGGGCGATCCCGGTCACTCGAAATTCTTTCTGTCGCTCGAAGACGACCTGATGCGCATCTTCGGCACCGACAAGCTCGACGGCATGCTGCAAAAGCTCGGGCTGCGCGAGAACGAGGCGATCATCCATCCCTGGATCAATAAGGCGTTGGAAAAAGCCCAGCAGAAGGTCGAGGCGCGCAATTTCGATATCCGCAAGAACATCCTGAAGTACGACAATGTGATGAACGATCAGCGCAAGGTCATTTTCGATCAGCGCGTCGAATGGATGGAGGATCAGGCGGTCGGCGAGGTGGTCGCCGACATGCGGCATACCGTGATCGACGATCTGGTCGCCAAGCACGTGCCGGAACACGCCTATCCGGAACAATGGGACGTCGCCGGCTTGCGCGAGGAGCTTAAACGCGTGCTCGGCCTCGATCTGCCGGTCGACGAATGGGCCAAGGAAGAAGGCATCGCCGACGAGGAAATCTTCAGCCGTGTCGAACGGCGCGCCGACGAGTACATGGCGGCGAAGGTCGCGCAATGGGGCCCCGACGTCATTCGTTACATCGAGAAGTCGATCCTGTTGCAGTCGCTCGACCATCTCTGGCGCGAACACCTCGTCATGCTCGACCATCTGCGCAACGTGATCGGGCTGCGCGGTTACGGCCAGCGCGATCCGCTCAACGAGTACAAGGCGGAATCTTTCAGCCTGTTCGAGGCGATGAGTCAGAGCCTGCGCGAGGCGGTGACGGCGCAGCTGATGCGCGTCGAAATCCAGGCGGCGCCGCCGCCGGAGCAGCCGCTTGCTGCGCTGCCGGCCATGGCGGCGCACAAGATCGATCCGACGACCGGCGAGGACGAGATGGCGCTCGCTTTGGCAGGCGCCGAAACGCTGGCGCGCCATGGAATTGGTCAAGCCATCGGTCAAGCCGTCGGCGCGGCGACCGCGACCGCGCCGGCCCTCGGCTCGCCGCTTGCCGGGGCGATGTCGGCCCGCGCGCCGCAGGCAGCGGCCGCGGCGCGAAATCCCAATGACCCGCAAAGCTGGGGTAAAGTCGGCCGCAACGAGCCGTGCCCTTGCGGCTCAGGCAAAAAATTCAAGCACTGTCACGGAAAATACGTGTAACAGGAGTCAGCGGTCTGAAATCAGATGTCAGTAATCAGAAGAACCAAACTAATCTGATTACTGATTACCGATCACTGGCTACTGTAATCCCGCCCAGCGGCTGTCGAAGGAGCCCGCGGGAACCACAGGCTGTGCACCTCGCATCAGGCCTGTGCTGCCGACCGACGCCGGCGCGGCGGTGGCGTCTTGTCGTGAAGCGTCCTGCGATTTGGCCTTCGGCTTCGGTGCTTGCGCCATCTGCGGCGCAGCCTGCTGCGGTTCGGCCCGCGCTGTTTCGCTCTTCGCCGGCTCGGTTCCGCGCGGATTGGGATTTAAGCCGGCAAGGACGGCGCCTTGGGCATCGGCGGGAGGCGGCGTCTGCGGCTTCTTCGGCTCGAACAGGCTGGCGAAGAAGTTCGAATGGCTCTGCGAACTCGTGTCGGGGGCGGCGCCGGCAGCATCATCTTCTGAGGCGACTTGGCTTTGCTGCCCGCTCGACCGCCCGCTTGATTTGGCGTTGAACAGACCGCCAAACAATCCGGCGGACGAGCTAGCCACCTGCGTTTGAGCAAATCCGTCCTGTGGATTTTCGCGCGGGCCGCTCAGCATCGGCGCCGGCATGCCGGGATGGATCGGCGGCGCATGCAGCCGCCCTTCGTTGTCATAGACCGGCTGAGTCTCCGCGAGCTTATTAGCAAAGACGCGGTTCATGCCGCCGTCGGTGCCCCAGACGAGCGGCTCGGTCGGCGCGTTTTCTTTGACCAGCTGGGCGAACTGATATTCATCGTTGCGCTGCTTCTCCAGCGCCGGACCGGCGATTTCCTGCGGCACTTGGTAAGCAGGGCAGCGGCCGGTCGGATTGAAGACGAGCGGCTTGGTCGAATTATCCGGCGGCTGTGCGTCGAACACGTAGTGGCGGTCGCACACATCGACCTTGGGTTCGAGGTGCGTCACCTCGAAATGGTCGTTGCCCTCCTTGAGCATCGTCCAGAACGGCATATTCGGATTGTTGCGATGCTTGGCGAGATTCGCCGCCGTCAGCCGGAATGGATAGGCCTGGATCTGGAATGCTTTCTGTCCGCCGAGGAAGGAGTCCCGCGCCAGCGAATAGATTTCGCCGATCTGTTCGTCGGTCATGGCGTAGCAGCCGCGCGATGAGCAGTCGCCGTGGATCATCAGGAACGCGCCGCTATAGCCGTTCGCCTTGTCGTAAGCGTTGGGGAAACCGATGTTGATGGCGAGATAGTAGTTGGAATTGGGATTCATCAATCCGGGTGAGATCGCGTAGAAGCCCTCGGGCGCCTGGCGATCGCCTTCGGTTTTCTTCGGCCCGAGTTCGCCCGACCAGCGGCAGATCGGATAGACCTTCAGCAGCTGGTACTGGCCGGTGGTGTCTTGTTTCCAGACTTCGAGCTCCGATTCCTCCTTGAAGACGCGAACGAGGATCGGCGAATCCTTCGGCATATTTTTCTGCTGCAGCAGCGCCAGCATTTCCGGCGACAGCTCCTTCATCGCGCGGGTCGGCAGCTGATAGCCTTCCTCGCCATAACAGCCGGCAAGCGCCAACGCGGCGGCGCCGAGCAGCGCCGACGTCATGACAAGGCGCAAGCTCAATGCGCATGACGAAAGCGCGCGGATAACGCAGGCGCGGATCAAGGTAAAGTTCCCCGACAGATGGGCCATCCCCTTGCCATCACTTGCTAATCGTTATCCATAAGCAGTGGCTTTCGCAAGGCAGCCGGCCCTCGGCGCTGGCCTCGACCATGCACCAGATAAATGAATGGTAAATTATCGTCGAATTTGACGGCCGAATCCAAGGAATTAACGGGCATTCCGTGGCCGGGGACCAATCGGGGCGGGATTGTGGCGAAGCCCATTTTCCGACCGTAAGCGCGGCCGGACAGAACGCACTGTCAGACGAGCGTCCGCCCCAGCGCTGAGAACTTTTCGCGGCGCAGCCGTACGATGGTGGCGCGGTCAAGACCGCGCAATTCGCCGAGAGCATTCGCGATGGCTTCGCCGACCGCGGCGATAGCGGCGCCGGGGTCGCGATGCGCGCCGCCCGTCGGTTCGCCGACGATCGTGTCGACGACGCCGAAGCGCACCAGATCCTGCGCAGTGATTTTCATGCTGGAGGCCGCCTCCTGGGCTTTGGCGGTGTCGCGCCACAGGATGGAGGCAGCGCCTTCGGGCGAGATCACGCTGTAGATGGCGTGTTCCAGCATCAACACGCGGTTGGCCGTCGCAATAGCGATGGCGCCGCCCGAACCACCTTCGCCAATGATCGCCGCAACATTGGGGACGCCGATTTCGAGGCAGGCGTCGGTGGATCGTGCGATGGCCTCGGCCTGGCCGCGCTCCTCCGCGCCGATGCCGGGATAGGCGCCGGCGGTGTCGATGAGCGCAATGACCGGGATATCGAAGTGGTTGGCCATGCCCATCAGCCGCGCCGCCTTGCGATACCCTTCAGGCCGCGCCATGCCGAAATTGTGCTTAAGCCGGCTCTCGGTATCGGAGCCTTTTTCATGACCGATGAGACAGACGGCTTCGCCGCGGAACCGGCCGAAGCCGCCGACGATGGCCGGGTCCTCGCCGTGCTTGCGGTCGCCGGCGAGTGGCACGAAATCGGCAATCAGCGCCGCGATGTAGTCGAGGCAATGCGGCCGCTGCGGATGCCGCGCCACTTGCGTCTTCTGCCACGGCGTCAGTCCGGCATAGAGTTCCTTGAGCGACTGCGCCGCCTTGCCTTCGATGCGGGTGATCTCGTCCGCGATGGCCTCGCCGTCGCTGTTGAGCGCGCGCAATTCGTCGATCTTGGCCTCAAGCTCGGCCACCGGTTTTTCGAAGTCGAGATAGCTACGCATCACCGGGAACTTGCAAAAAACTTGAACAGTTTGTGCCAAGGCTTGTACCAAGGCTTGCGCCAGTTTGCGCCAAGGCGCGGTTAACTCGCCTGCACATCGCGTCTAAGTCAAGATAAAGAGCGGCGTCCTGCATTAATCCTGCGCCAGCGGGTGCAGGTCGCGCACCAGGCTTTTCAGGCGTTCCTCCAGCACGTGGGTGTAAATCTGCGTGGTCGAAATGTCCGCGTGGCCGAGCAGCGTCTGCACCACGCGCAGGTCGGCGCCGTTATGCAACAGATGACTGGCAAAGGCGTGGCGCAACACGTGCGGGCTGAGCTGCGTGGTGCGCAAGCCCGCGGCGCCCGCCAGCGCTTTTAATTCGCGGGCAAAATGCTGGCGGGTGAGATGGCCGCTTTCGCCGAACGAGGGGAACAGCCATTTCGACGAAGCGGCGCTGTCTGCTTCGGCGAGTAGATTGAGATAAGCGACCATGGCGCGCTTGGCCGCCTCGTTCAGCGGCACCAGTCGCTCTTTGTTGCCTTTGCCGCGCACCACAATCGCGCGCGCGTCCTTGCGGGCGGCCGATAGCGGCAGCGCCACGAGCTCGGAAACGCGCAATCCCGTCGCATAAAGAATTTCGAGCAGGCAGACGAGCCGCGCCGCGCGCAGTCGCGCCGGCAACGGCGCCGCCGGATCGATTTTGCCGGCAACGCTAAGCAGGGAATCGACTTCGGCGAGCGTCAGCGTTTTGGGCAAAGCGCGCTCGCGCTTGGGGCCTTCGAGCACGGCGGCCGGATCGTCGCCGCGTTGGCCCTCCGCATAAAGGAAGCGGTAAAGCTGACGGATCGCCGAGAGCCGCCGCGCCACCGTCGTCACGCGCAAGCCGCGCCGGGAAAGCTCGCCAAGATAGGCGCGCAGATCGGCGGTGTTCGCTTTGGCGACGGAGCGGCCGGCGGCTTTGAGATAGGTCGAAAAATCTTCAAGGTCGCGGCTATAGGCGGCGAGCGTATTTTTCCCCGCGCCGCGTTCCGCCGCCAGCATGTCGAGATAGAGCGCCACGAGCCGCTCATCGGCGTGCCGCGCAGCGTGAGCGGTTGTGCGAGCTTTGGCGCGAACCGTTGCACGAGCCATTGCACGTACCATGGGCAAGCCTTCAGCGATCCTTGAAGAACCGGTCGGGCGGGATCGACACCGACATGTCGCGCGGGTGCGGCTGGACGAAGTGCGCGAGCGCATAGACGCCGCCATAGACGGCCGCGCAGATTAACGCGATGACTGAAAGTAGCCGCAGCAGGCTCGGCATCGTCTAGCGTCCCGATTCCGAAGCTCGCATGCCAGCGCTCATCCCATTGGTGCCGGCGAACCGGACCGAGTACGATCATGTTCGGCTCGGACTGGCAAGTGACCTCCGTTGTGTTATTCGCCGCGCCGTCTGGGTCTCGCTAGGACATTGTCGAGGAGGCATAGCGGGCAGTCGGGATATGCGTTAAATGTCTGATATTGCAGTGCAAAACGATGAAAATGCGGCGGTTTCTACAACCGCGATTGCGGCCGCCCTCGGCCGCCGTTCGATCGTGCTGGTCGGCATGATGGGGGTCGGTAAATCCTCGATCGGCCGCCGGCTCGGCGCCCGCCTGGGCGTGCCTTTTGTCGATGCCGATGCCGAGATCGAGAAGGCTGCCGGCATGAGCATTGCGGATATTTTTGCGCGTCATGGCGAGGCCTATTTCCGCGGCGGCGAAGCGCGCGTGATCGCGCGGCTCCTTGAGGGCGGCCCGCAGGTGCTGGCGACCGGCGGCGGGGCCGTCATGAATGCCGATACCCGCGCCGCTATCAAGGCGAAGGGCGTCTCGATTTGGCTGTCCGCTGAATTCGACCTGCTGATGCGTCGTATCAACAAGCGTAAGAACGATCGGCCGATGTTGCTGACCGCCGATCCGGCCGCGACCTTGCGCCAATTACTTGACGAGCGTGAGCCGGTCTATGCGCAGGCCGATATCACCGTGCAATCGCGCGAAGTGCCGCATGATGCGATCGTCGCCGAGATCATCCGCGCCCTCGCCGACTTCCTCAATACTGGCGCTTCGTCGACGGAAAAGGACGGCGCAAAGGACGGCGCATGACGGCAACGCTTCCCACCGATCCAACTGTCGTGGAAGTTTCGCTTGGCGCCCGCAGCTACGAGATCGTCATCGGGCGCGGCGTCATCGATACGCTCGGCGCGCGGATCGCGGGGCTGCGGCCCGGCGCCAAGGCGTTCATCGTCACCGATGATAACGTCGCGCGCTACGTGCTGGCGAGCGCCGAAGCAGCGCTAGCCGATGCCGGAGTGGCGGCGCACCGCGCGATCGTGCCCGCCGGGGAAGCCTCGAAAAGCTTTTCCGTGTTCGAGCAAGTCTGCGAGGCGATCATCGCGTCGCGGATGGAACGCGGCGATCTTGTCGTTGCGCTCGGCGGCGGCGTCATCGGCGACCTTGCCGGCTTCGCCGCAGCGGTGGTGCGGCGCGGGCTCGATTATGTGCAAGTGCCGACGACGCTATTGGCGCAAGTCGATTCCTCGGTCGGCGGCAAGACCGCAATCGATTCCGCGCACGGCAAGAATCTCATCGGTGCCTTCCATCAGCCGGTCCTGGTGCTGGCCGACACCGCGCTCCTCGATACTCTGCCGGATCGGGAATTCCGCGCCGGCTATGCCGAGGTCGCCAAATACGGCCTGCTCGGCGATGCCGGCTTCTTCGCCTGGCTCGAGGCCAATTGGCGCGAAATCTTTTTCGGCGGCCATGCTTCCGGAACTATCGCGCGCGAAAATGCCGTCGCGGTGTGCTGTCGCGCCAAGGCCGCGATCGTCGCCCGCGACGAGCGCGAGACCGGCGATCGTGCGCTCCTTAATCTCGGCCACACATTCGGTCACGCACTGGAAGCGGCCTGCGGCTTTTCCGACCGGCTCCTGCATGGCGAGGCGATTGCGATCGGCATGGCCTTGGCCTTCGAATTCTCGGCGCGCCGGCAAGGGCTGGTTTCGAAGGCCGAGGCCGCGCGCGCCATCCGCCATCTGATCGAAGTCGGCTTACCGACGAGGATTCAGAACATTCCGGGCGAACCACCCTCCGTTGACCAATTGTTGGCTTTGATCGCGCAGGACAAGAAAGTGAAGCGCGGCATGCTTACATTCATACTTGTGCGCGGCATCGGCGCGGCCTTCGTCGAGGCCGGCGTCGATGGGCGCGAGGTTCGTGCGTTCCTTAGCGAGAAGCTTGCCGAACGATGACGTTCATGGATTGGCTCACGGTCGCGGCGGTCGCGATCTGCCTCGTTGTGTCGGCCTTCTACTCGGCCAGCGAGACGGCGCTGACCGCTTCTTCGCGTGCCGCCATGAATCGGCTGGAAAAGCAGGGCAACCGCGACGCCAGCATCGTCAATCGGCTGATGGCGACGCGCGAGCGGCTGCTCGGCGCGATCTTGTTCGCCAACAACTTCACCAATATCGCCGCATCGACCTTGGCGACCGGTCTATTGCTCGCCTTCTTCGGCAAGACCGGCGAGATTTACGCCACCTTCGTGATGACCATTCTCATTTTCGTCGTCGCCGAGGTGCTGCCGAAAACCGCCGCCTTCAACGCGCCCGATCGCATGGCGCTGCTGGTGGCGCAGCCGATCGAAAGCACGGTGCGCTTGTTCGCGCCGCTGTTGCGGACCGTCGAGTGGATGGTGAAGATCATCCTGCGCGGGCTGGGCATGCCGGTCGGCAAGATCCAGTCTATTCTGTCGCCGCGCGAGGAATTGCGCGGCACCGTCGATCTCATGCACCGCGCCGGCGTCGTGGAGAAGCTCGACCGCGACATGATGGGCGGGCTCCTCGATCTGCGCGAACTGACGATTTCCGACGTGATGGTCCATCGCACCAAGATGGTCATGCTCGATGCCGACGAGCCGCCCCGGGAGATCGTCGATGCCGCCCTGGCGGCGGCAGTGACGCGACTGCCGATGTGGCGAGGCTCTCCGGACAACGTTGTCGGGGTCATCCACGCCAAGGATCTGCTGCGCGCGCTGCACGCGGCCGGAGGCGATCCGACCAAAATCGACATCATGTCGCTGGCGACGCCGCCCTGGTTCGTCCCCGACACCACGCCGCTCTACGACCAACTGAAGGCCTTTCTTCATCGCAAGACGGCATTGGCGCTTGTCGTCGACGAGTACGGCGAACTCGAAGGGCTGGTGACGCTAGAAGACATCATGGAGGAGATCGTCGGCGATATCACCGACGAACACGATATTGCGATTCCCGGCGTGCGGGCGCTGCCGGACGGTTCCGTCAATGTCGACGGCGCGGTGCCGATCCGCGATCTCAATCGGGCGATGGATTGGAATATTCCCGACGACGAAGCGACCACCATCGCCGGTGTCGTCATCCACGAAGCGCGTTCAATCCCGGAACCGGGCCAGAGCTTTACCTTTCACGGCTTCCGCTTTCAGGTTTTACGCAAGAACCGCAATCGCATCACCGCGCTGCGCGTCGCGCCGCTGGCGCGTAAAGTCACGGCCAAGGCAAGTTGAAAAGGCAAGTTGAAAAGGCAAGTTGAAAAGGCAAGCTGAAAAGACGAACTCACCATGATCGATCCACCCATCAATCCCGGCGTTCGCATCGGCCATGTGCATCTCAAAGTCGCCGATCTTGAGCGGGCGCTCGCGTTCTATTGTGGCGTGCTCGGGTTCGAATTGACGCAGCGCAGGCAGGGCGCGGCATTTATTTCGGCCGGCGGCTACCATCACCACATCGGGCTGAACACCTGGGAGAGCTACGGCGGCTCGCCGCCGCCGCTCGGCACCACCGGGCTCTATCACCTCGCCATCCTCTATCCGACCCGGGCGCAGCTCGCCGACGCCTTACGCCGCCTGATCGCGGCCAACATCCCGCTCGAAGGCGCCTCCGACCACGGCGTCAGCGAGGCGCTCTATCTGCGCGATCCCGACGACAACGGCGTCGAGCTTTACTGGGACCGGCCGCAGGAAGAGTGGCCGCGCGACGCCGACTGCAAGCTTGCAATGTTCACCCACCGGCTCGATCTGACGGGGCTGTTGCGCGAGATCGAAACGCCGCAGCCCGCGACCGTGGATCAGTAGGCCGGACTGAGCATCAGCGAAATTTGGGCTGTTAGCCGCTTTCTCCCGGCGCCTGCGCGTGGATGGCGAGCGCGTGGACGCGGCCCTTGAGCTCGTTCGCCAGCGCCGTATTGATCATGCGGTGGCGTTCGAGCCGGCTCTTTCCGCGGAAGGCTTCCGATACGATATAAAGCCGGTAATGGCTCTCGCCGCCCGGCCGGTGTCCGGCATGTCCTTGGTGCAGATGCGACTCGTCTTCGACATGCAGGCTCTCGGGCGCGAAAGCCGCCAGCAACTTCGTCGTGATGATATCCTGCATTCCCATAGGGCTGGCTTAGCGACAACGGAGCATTAAGGTCAACGTCCGCAAGGTCCGGATTCGATTCTGTCAAGTCTTGAAGCTGCCAGCAACGCACCCGCATAATCGCAACGATGAGCACCAACTCTCCGCTGTTCGATCGGATCCGGGTCAAGCCCGATCAGGACCGCCGCTTGCGCGCGGAGCTGCCCGGCTGCCAATGGCCGAGCTGCCAGGCACCGGCGACCCACCGCGCCCCGAAAGGCCGGTTGCGCGCATCCGAATATTGGCAGTTCTGCCTCGAACACGTGCGCGAATACAATAATTCGTACAATTTTTTTGCCGGCATGAGCGAAGACGCAATCGCGCAATATCAGAAGGAAGCGATCACCGGACACCGTCCGACCTGGAAAATGGGCTCGATCGGCGGCAAACCTGCCGCCAAGCGCAGTCGTGGCCAATTTCGCGAGGCCGACTGGCCGACCGACGATCCGTTCTCGCTGTTCGACGAGATGGGAAGCCGTCGCGGCCATGCGAAGACCGTGCCGGAGGGCCGCAAGATTCTCAATGCACAGCGCCGGGCGCTCGATGCGCTCGGCCTTGAAGCCGACGCGAAACGTGCCGATATCAAGGCTAGGTTCAAGATGTTGGTGAAGCGGCACCATCCCGACGCAAATGGTGGTGACCGCGGTTCCGAAGCGCGGCTGCGGGAGATTATCCAAGCCTATAATTACCTGAAGACAGCGGGTTTTTGCTGATCCTGTGGGTAGTTCTGGCGCCCTTTCGCCGGGCTTTTATCGGCTTGGGCCTTTCTGCTAGATGTACCGTGAGATCCGACCGTTCCCCCTCCCTACCCTCCCCCGCTTGCGGGGAAGGGTAGGGAGGGGGTCGCCTCGGATTTACCGAGGGCACGGAGGAGCAATGAGCCTCGCAACTGACAGTGAATCCGGCTTGCCGGATATGAAGGTCTCGATCCGACAACTGTTCGGCATCGACAGCGATTTGGAAGTGCCGGCCTATTCCGAGCCGGACGAATACGTGCCGGAACTCGATACCGACTACCGGTTCGACAAGCCGACCACGCTTGCCATTCTTGCCGGCTTCGCCAGAAACCGCCGGGTCATCGTCACCGGCTATCACGGCACCGGCAAATCGACCCATATCGAGCAAGTCGCGGCGCGGCTCAACTGGCCCTGCGTGCGCGTCAATCTCGACAGTCACATCAGCCGGGTCGATCTCATCGGCAAGGACGCCATCGTGATCCGCGAGGGCATGCAGGTCACCGAATTCCGCGACGGCATTTTGCCGTGGGCGCTGCAAAACAACGTCGCGCTCTGCTTCGACGAATACGATGCCGGCCGCCCCGACGTCATGTTCGTGATCCAACGGGTTCTGGAATCGTCCGGGCGGCTCACGCTCCTCGACCAGAACAAGGTGATCAAGCCGCATCCGGCGTTTCGCCTGTTCGCGACCGCCAACACCGTCGGCCTAGGCGACACGTCCGGCCTCTATCACGGCACCCAGCAGATCAACCAGGGCCAGATGGACCGTTGGTCGATCGTCACCACGCTCAATTATCTGCCGCACGACAACGAGGTCGAGATCGTGCTGGCCAAGGCGAAGCATTACCGCACGGCTGAAGGCCGCGACATCGTCTCCAAGATGGTGCGCGTCGCCGACCTCACCCGTAACGCCTTCATGAACGGCGATATCTCGACGGTGATGAGCCCGCGCACGGTCATCATCTGGGCCGAGAACTCCGAGATTTTCGGCGACATCGGCTTTGCCTTCCGGCTGACTTTCGTCAACAAGTGCGACGAGCTGGAGCGGCCGCTGGTGGCGGAATTCTATCAGCGCTGCTTCGGTCAGGAACTGCCGGAGAGCGCGGTCAACGTGGCGTTGAGCTGACGCCGCCCGCGCCGAAGGCGCCGAAATGAACTCCAACATCAAGCCGAAGAGCACTGCAAAAGAGGCGCCGACCGAGCCGTTCAAGCGCGCCGTCGGCGTCTGCCTGCGCGCGATCGCCGGAAAGGGCGATCTCGAAGTCGGTTTCGCCTCCGAGCGCCCCGGCCTGACCGGCGGCAAGGTGCGGCTGCCGGAACCGCCGCGCCGGCTCAACGAGCGCGAGGCGGCGATCGTGCGCGGCCATGCCGATTCCATCGCGCTACGGCTCGCCTGCCACGATCCGACGGTACATCGCAAGCTCGCGCCCGGCGGCCAGCAGGCGCGCGCCGTTTTCGAGGCCGTCGAGCAGGCGAGGGTCGAGGCGATCGGCTCGCGGCGCATGGGTGGCGTCGCCAAAAATCTCGCCGCCATGCTTGACGACAAGTTTCACCGCGGCAAGTTCGACGACATCACCGACCGCGCTGATGCGCCGATCGAAGACGCGCTGGCCATGATCGTGCGCGAGCGACTGACCGGCGAGACCCCGCCGCCCACCGCGCGCAAGCTTGTCGATCTGTGGCGCCCGCTGATCGAGGAACGCGCCGGCCGCGATCTCGATCGCCTGGAACGCGTGCTCAATGATCAGCGCCGCTTCGGCGACGTCGTGCACGACCTGCTCGATTGCCTGGACATGGGCGAGGATCGCTCGAGTGAATCCGACGAGGAGGAAGGCGAGGAGGGCGAGGAGCAGAACGAGAAGGACGAAACCGGCCAGGACGGCGAGGCGTCCGATGCCGCTGAAAGCGATCAGATGAGCGCCGAGGCCGAAGCTTCGGCCGACGAATTGCCGGACAGCGCGTCGGAAGCGGTCGACGCGCCCGCCGCCGAAATGGCCGACGACGCCGAGATGGGCGATTCGGAAACCGCCGCCGAGCCGTGGCGGTCGCGGCACCAGCGCAATGAGCCGCGCGGGCCGGACTATCGGCCGTTCACCGCCAAATTCGACGAGACGGTCGGCGCCGAGGAATTATGCGAACCGGAGGAGCTCGACCGGCTGCGCGGCTATCTCGACAAGCAGCTGTCGCATTTGCAGGGCGTCGTCGCGCGCCTGGCGAATCGTCTGCAGCGCCTGCTTCTGGCGCAGCAAAATCGCGCCTGGGAGTTCGACCTGGAAGAAGGCCTGCTCGATCCGGCGCGGCTGTCGCGCGTCATCGTCGATCCGATGCATCCGCTGTCGTTCAAGCGCGAGAAGGACACCGATTTCCGCGACACCGTGGTGACGCTGCTGTTAGACAATTCCGGCTCGATGCGCGGCCGCCCGATCACGGTGGCGGCCACTTGCGCCGACATTCTGGCGCGGACGCTGGAGCGCTGCGGCGTCAAGGTGGAGATTTTGGGCTTCACCACCCGGGCCTGGAAGGGCGGCCAGTCGCGCGAAGCCTGGCTCGCCGCGGGCAAGCCGCCGAATCCCGGCCGGCTCAACGACCTGCGCCACATCATCTACAAGGCGGCCGACGCGCCGTGGCGCCGCGCGCGCAAGAATCTCGGCCTGATGATGCGCGAGGGTCTGCTCAAGGAAAACATCGACGGCGAGGCGCTCGATTGGGCGCATAAGCGGCTGTTGGCGCGGCCGGAGACGCGAAAGATTCTCATGATGATTTCCGACGGCGCGCCGGTCGACGACTCCACGCTGTCGGTCAATCCTGGCAATTATCTGGAGCGGCATTTGCGCTGGGTGATCGAAGACATCGAGACCCGCTCGCCGGTCGAACTGATCGCCGTCGGCATCGGTCACGACGTCACGCGCTATTACCGGCGCGCGGTGACCATCGTCGACGCCGAGGAGCTTGGCGGCGTGATGACCGAGAAGCTTGCCGAATTGTTCGAGGAAAAGCCGGTCGAGAAACCGGCGCGCCCGGCGCGGGCGCCGCGCCGGCTGAATGCGTAAGGCGCAAGCTCGGAGCCGCTCATAAAATTTTGCTTTCACTCATACCGCCGCGCGCCGTGTCCACAGAAGCGTGCACAGAACGATGGGGAGGACGACATGACTCGACGCCAAACTTGGCTGCGCCTTGCCGCAATCGGTTTGCTGATATTGGCCGGCACATCGCTGGCTAACGCCCAGGCCGCGAATTACCCGGACAAGTCCGTGACGATTATCTCGGACGCGGGGGCCGGCGCCAGCCCGGATGTCGCTATGCGCATTGTTGCTGCAGGGCTCAGTGCAATCTGGGGACAACAGGCGGTGGTGGTCAATCATCCCGGCGCCAACGGCAGCATCGCTGCACGCGCGGCGAGCGAAGCCGCTCCCGACGGCTATACGCTCTATTCTCCCGCGCTATCGACCTTCTTGGCCCGGCCGACGGTGGCGCCCAACCTGCCGGTCATGCTGCCGCGCGATTTCCTGCCGATCGGCTTCATCGCCAACCAGCCGATGTTTATTGCCGTCGATCCGAAGAGCGGTATCGCCACGCTGCCGCAATTCATTGCTCGCGCCAAAAAGGCGCCGGGAACGCTTTCGATCGCGGTGTCGGGCATCGGCCGCCTGACGCATCTGACGGGTTTGCTGTTGCAGCAGAAGGCCGGCATCAAGCTCATTCCGGTGCCGTATAACGGCGGTCCGTCAGCAGCGCTGAGCGACGTCGCTTCCGGGCGGGTGAACATGATCATCGAGGGCTATCCGGGCATCATCGGTGCGGTCAATGCGGGGCAAGTCAAGCTCATTGCGGTCGCTTCGCCGCAGCGGCTGCCGGAATTTCCCGATCTGCCGACCGTTGCCGAAACCATTCCGGGCTTCGCCGCGGCGGGCTGGCTTATCGTGGCGGCGCCGGTCGGCACGCCGGCGCCGATCATCAACAAGGTGAGCGCCGACCTCACCAAAGTGCTCGACGAGCCCGACGTCAAGAAGAAGCTGCTCGCCACCGGCAGCTACGTGATCGCCATGACGCCGGAGCAAACGCTGGCGTTTGTCGACAAGGAGCAGGAAACCTGGTTCCCGGTGCTGAAGACGATCCCGGCCCGTTAAGCGGACTTGCCGCCCAGGATCGACGCCACCATCGCGCGCGGGTCGCGTGGCCGCCAGGCGCCGATGTCGACGCTGTGCAGGAAATCGCCGACATGGCGATTGAACAGTTCCGGCTCCTCGAGATTGATCGCGTGCCCGGTATTGGGCAGCACCACCAGCGCCGATGTCTGGATCGTGCGCTTGAGCAGCAGCGCGGGTTCAAGGCAGGGAAAATCTTCGTCGCCGGTCATGATCAAGGTTGGCGCCGCGATCGTTTTGATCTTGTCGACAAGCTCGAACAGCGACGGCCGCCGCTTTTGCACGCCGCGCATGGTGAGCGCCGCTCCGGTGCCGGAATGCTGCGCCAGCTGTTCGACGAACTCCCTAAAACCCCGCGGGTCTTTGTTCTGCAATTGAACCCGCGCCGGCGCCTGCGCGTAACTCTGTGCCGCGTCCGCCATGCTCAAGCTCTCGAACCGCGCCGCGGCGGCTTCCGTCTCCGCGGCAAACTGCGCCCGCTTGTCGGGCGACGCTCCGTAGCCGCAGCCCGCCACCACGAGCGAACGGGCGCGCTGCGGATAAGTGAATCCGAAATGCAGCGCGGCGAAGCCGCCCATCGACAGTCCGACGATATGCGCTTTGTCGATCTTTAGCGCATCGAGCACGGCGCGGATGTCGTTGCGCGCGCGATCCTGCGAGTAACGTTCGACGTCGTCGGGAACGTCGGAGGGCGGATAGCCGCGCGCATTGTAGGCGATACAGCGGTAGAAGCGGCTGAAATGGCGAATCTGGTTCTCGTAGGAGCGGTAGTCGCCGGCGAATTCATGCACGAAAACGATCGGCAAGCCGGAACCCGTTTCCTCATAGTAGAGTTTGACGCCGTCGTCGGCCGTCAGGTGAGGCATGGTCACACCGCGGTTATTTTGCCTAATGTCATTGTTTGATTTTCGTAAGCCGAGGACATCACAGTGCCCGACACCTTGGGATTTCGCAAACGCATCGGCATCGTGGTGCCCTCGACCAACACCACGGTGCAGCCGGAATGCGAGGCGTTGCGGCCGCGCGGCGTCACCAATCATACCGCGCGATCGACCATCAAAGAGCGGCCGCTCAATACCGAGCAGGCCTTCTTCGAGCACATGGCGGACATGCGCGAGGGCATCGCCGCCGCGATCGATCAGATCATGACCGCGGGCTTGGATCATCTCATCGTCGGCATTGCGCTGGAGACATTCTGGGGCGGCGTTGCCGCGGCGGCCAAGCTGCAGGACGAGCTGACGCAGCGCGCCGGCGTCGGCATATCCATGGGCTCGGCCGCCGCGGCCGCCGCGTTGAGAGCCTTTGGCGCCAAGCGGATTGCGGTTTTGACGCCGCATCAGCAGCGTGGCGACGAAATGGTGCGGCTCTATCTAAGCGAAGCGGGATTCGAGATCGTGCGCCTTGTGGGATTGAAATGCGCCACCCCGCGCGCCATCGCCCAAGTGGCCGCGGCGGATATCCGAAACGCGCTCAAAGATCTCGACGGGCCCGATGTCGACGCGCTGCTTCAGGTCGGCACCGCGCTGCCGACGGTCGCGATCGCGGCCGAGGCGGAGCGTTGGTTCAACAAGCCGGTGCTGGCGATTAACGCGGTGACTTATTGGGACGCGCTGCGCCGCTGCGGCATCGAAGACCGCATCGCCGGCTACGGGCGGATTCTCGAGGAGTTCTAGTAAAGCTAGGCAGCCGCGGCGGCGCGCTTTTTGACGACCTGGCGCTTGAGCTCAAGCACGCGCGGCGAAAGTTCAGCGTCCTTGGCCTTCAGCAAAAAGGCATCGAACCCGCCGCGATGATCGACGGTTTTCAGCGCATTGGCCGAAATCCGTAAGCGGAACGAGCGGCCGAGCGCATCCGACAATAGCGTGACATTGAGGAGATTGGGCAGAAACCGGCGCTTGGTCTTGCGGTTGGAATGGCTGACGCGATGCCCGATCTGGCGCGTCTTGCCGGTGAGTTCGCAACGCCATGCCATGGTGCAATATCCTTCAAACCTGAATACCTCGTTCCCGCGGCCGCCTGAGACGATTTTGGGAGATGGCGCGGACCTATAAGCGGGGCTCTCTTGAGCGTCAAGCGCGGGCGAATAATACGTCTGACGCGAATATATTCCCGCACCGGCGGGCAACGGCGCCAAACCACAGAAACGACGCATTCTCAGCCAAAACAATAGATTCCACGCCGGGAATTCGAGGAAGACCATTGCCCTCCATTGTCGTAGCGCAATCGCGTGTCAGTCGCTTTGGCCGCGCCGCATCCGCGGCGTTTTTCATGATGGCCGTCCTCGCTGCCGTGGCGGCCGACGCCGGCCATCGCGCCGCCGCGCAGGGCCGGCTCGAGGCCCAATATACCGTCAGCATTGCCGGGATTCCGATCGGCCGCGGTAACTGGATTATCGAAATCTCCAACGACGAATACACCGCGGCGGCGAGCGGCACGACCACGGGTCTCATCAAGTTCTTCACCGGCGCCCATGGCACCGGCGCCGCTCACGGCATCGTCACCAGCGGCCAGCCGCTGCCGACGAGCTACGGCGAGACCATCACCTACGACCGCAAAGTCGACGACGTGCGCATGGCGATCGCCGGCGGCAATGTCACCGACTATGCCGTCGAGCCGCCGCTGCCGCCGGCTCCAGATCGAATCCCGGTGACCGATGCGGATCGCCGCGGGGTATTCGATCCAATGACCTCAATGCTCAACCGCGTGGCCGGGACCGGCGATCCCCTCACGCCGCAGGCCTGCAATCGCAAGGTCGCGGTATTCGACGGCCGGGTGCGCTACGATCTGCACAGCGAATATAAGCGCATGGAAGCCGTCAAAGCGGATCGCGGCTATGCCGGGCCGGCCCTCGTCTGCGCCGTTTTTTTCACGCCGATTTCCGGATACGTGCCCAACCGGCCGGCGATCAAATATCTCGTCACCTTGCGTGACGCTGAGGTGTGGTTGGCGCCGATCGCCGGCACCCGCGTGCTGGTGCCGTTCCGCTTCTCGATGCCGACGCCGCTTGGCACCGGGCTGTTGCAAGCCACCGAATTCGTCTCGGTCGCCCAGCCGCCGCGTACGGCCGCAAAAACGCAGTAATCGCCGCTGCCGCGACGCTGACTTGCCGGGCTCCTTCCCCGTTATCCACAGGATGGTAACCCTTGACTCGGCGTGAAATCGTGATCGTGGCATCCGTTAACATCTTTGGCGCCAGCGCCGCTGGTCGAAAACGCGGATTCCACCCGATCTGGTATTCAAAGCAGACCATCGCGCCATATATCGCAGTGAACGAACCTGAACACGTTCGGAGTCGCCGATTCGGCCGCGATTCGTTCCAGACTCGTTCCACACGTTAAGCACAGGGCTTTCCAGCGTCACGTTGTGATACAGAAGACAATCCCCAACGACCTCTCCCGCAAGGAGGGAGGTAACGGCGGGCCGTCAATGCCGGGCTTTTGATGCCGATTTCGTTCTCGCCTCCCGCCGACCGTTATTTGCGTGCCCGTGGTGCCGGCGTCACCGCCGTGCTGGGCCCGACCAATACCGGCAAGACGCATCTCGCGATCGAGCGGATGCTGGCGCATTCGTCGGGCCTGATCGGCCTGCCGCTGCGGCTTTTGGCGCGCGAAGTCTATAACCGGGCCGTGGAGCGGGTCGGCGCCGAAGCGGTCGCGCTGATTACCGGTGAAGAGAAGATCAAGCCGCCGAACCCGCGCTTCTGGGTCGCCACTGTCGAGGCGATGCCGCGCGATCTCGATGTGGCATTCCTCGCCATCGATGAGATCCAGCTCGCCGCCGACTTCGAGCGCGGCCATGTTTTCACCGACCGCATGCTCAACCGGCGCGGTCGCGAGGAAACGCTGGTGCTCGGCGCCGCCACCATGAAGCCGATCGTGGAGCGGCTTTTGCCCGGCGCCAGCATTGTCAGCCGCCCGCGCCTGTCGCAGCTCACTTTCTCCGGCGAAAAGAAACTGACGCGGCTGCCACGCCGTTCCGCCGTCGTCGCGTTTTCGGCCGAGGAGGTTTACGCCATTGCGGAATTGATCCGCCGCCAGCGCGGCGGCGCCGCGGTGGTGCTCGGCGCGTTGTCGCCGCGTACGCGCAACGCCCAGGTCGAGCTCTATCAGTCGGGTCAGGTCGACTACTTGGTGGCGACCGACGCGATCGGCATGGGACTCAATCTCGACGTCGACCACATCGCTTTTGCCTCCGACCGCAAATTCGACGGCTACCAGTTTCGCAAGCTCAGTCCGTCCGAGCTTGCCCAGATCGCCGGCCGCGCCGGGCGCGCCACCCGCGACGGTACGTTCGGCACCAGCGGCCGCTGTCCGCCGTTCGAGACCGAGCTGGTGCAGGCGCTCGAATCGCACACTTTCGAGTCGGTGAAATTGGTGCAATGGCGCAATACCGATCTCGACTTCTCCTCGGTCGGCGCCTTGCAGGCGACGCTTGCCGCAGCGCCGACGGAAAACGCGTTGGCGCGCGCGCCGGTCGCCGAAGACATATTGGTGCTCGATCATGCGGCGCGCGACGACGACGTTCGCGGCATGACGCGGACGGCCGCCGACGTCGAACGGCTTTGGGACGTCTGTCAGCTGCCCGATTACCGCAAAATCGCGCCCGCGAACCACGCCGAGCTCGTGGTCACGGTCTATGGCTTCCTGCAACGCGACGGCGCGATCAAGCCGGACTGGTTCGCCCATCAAGTCGCGCAGGCCGACCGCACCGATGGCGATATCGATACGCTGTCCAACCGCATTGCTCATATCCGCACCTGGACCTTTGCCGCCAACCGGCCGAATTGGCTCGCCGATCCCGAGCATTGGCAGGGCGTCACGCGCGGCGTGGAGGATCGGCTCTCGGATGCTTTGCATGAGCGGCTTACCGAGCGTTTCGTCGATCGCCGCACCAGCGTCTTGATGCGGCGGCTACGCGAGAACGCGACCTTCGAGCCCGAGTTCAACAAGACCGGCGAAGTCGCGGTCGAAGGCCATGTCATCGGCCGGCTCGACGGATTTGTTTTCGTGCCGGATGCGTCGTCGGGCGGCTCGGAGGCGAAAGCCTTGCAAAATGCCGCGCAAAAAGCGCTCGCCGGCGAGATTGCCGCGCGCGCCACGCGGCTTGCCGAGGCGCCTGACGCGCAATTCGTGCTCGCGGCCGATGGCACGTTGCGTTGGACCGGCGCCGCGGTCGGCAAGCTGCAGGCCGGCGAGGAGGTTTTACATCCGCGCCTACGCCTCATCGCCGACGAGCATTTGACCGGCGCGCCACGCGACGCGGTCGAGGCGCGGCTCAACGCTTGGCTTAAAGCCCATATCGAAAGACTGCTCGGGCCGCTGTTGCAACTGGCGGCGGCCGCGGACGTGACCGGAATCGCCCGCGGCGTCGCCTTCCAATTGGTCGAGGCGCTCGGCGTGCTCGATCGCCAACGCGTCGCCGAGGACGTGAAGGGTCTGGAGCAGCCGGCGCGCGCCACGTTGCGCAAATACGGCGTGCGGTTCGGCGCCTACCACATCTATCTGCCGATGCTGCTTAAACCGGCGCCGCGCACGCTCGCCGCGCAACTTTGGGCGCTCCGCCACGATGGGCCGCAGAGCAAGGGCCTCGACGATCTGTTGCACCTCGCCAGCAGTGGGCGCACGTCGATGCCGGTCAATCGCGAGATCGATCCGGCGCTTTACCGCACGGCGGGATATCGCGTAAGCGGCGAGCGCGCCGTGCGTGTCGATATTCTGGAGCGGCTGGCGGATTTGATCCGGCCCGCGCTTTCCTGGCGCGAAGGCAGCGGTTCGAAGCCGCCCGGCGCGGTCGTCGGCGGCGGTTTTGCCGTCGTCAGCGGCATGACATCGCTGACCGGCGCGTCAGGCGAAGACTTTGCTTCGATCCTGCGCTCGCTCGGTTATCGCATGGAGCGCCGGCCGAAGCCGCCAGAACCTGTTGCCCCCGCGGCTGAGCCGGCGACCGAGCCATCGCTAGTCGCGCCGATCCAAGAAGGTGCCGCGATTGGCGATGGCGAAGCGGGCGATGCGCAGGCCGGTGCGGAAGTTCCCGCCACGGCCGCCATCGATGGAATTGCGCCGGCAATTGACGCCGCAGAGTCGGCAACGCCAGCAGGCCTTGCTGTTAACGCCGAAGCCGCCGTCACAGGGGTTGATCCGAGCGAGCTGCCGTCCGCGGAGGTCGTGACTGAATCTGAACCGAGTGAGGCGATAAGCTCCGCCTCGTCCGATGAAACCGATGCGGGCAATACGCAGGCTGCAGCAGCGCAAAACGAGACTGCCGTCGAACCGGTCTTAATCGAAGTGTGGCGGCCGGGAAGGCCCGAGGGCAGCCATCGACCGCGCCAGAGGCACCGCGATCGGCGCGTGCCAAAACGCGCGGAGACGGCATCGTCACAGCGCCCGCTGGAGACGGCGTTGGCCGCCGCTCCTGCCGGCGAGGTGGCGGCCGCGCCGCCGGCTGAGCAGACCGGGCTGGCTGGCGCCGCGGCACCCAAGCAAGAACGGCAGCCGCGCCACCGCCGCAGACATAGCGGCGAGCATCGCCCGGATCGACCGCAGCACGAACGTGAACGGCCGCAGCGCGACCGCGATCGGCCGCCGGTCAAGCGCTTCGAGCGGCGCGAGAAAGCACCCGATCCGAATTCGCCTTTTGCCAAGCTGGCGGCCTTGAAGGCGCAGCTGGAGGCCGACGCCAAGGAGCGACGTTGAGTGCCGGCCGAGCTCGAGCGCCAGCGCATCGATCGATGGCTATGGCATGCCCGCTTGGTGCGTACGCGCGGCGCCGCGGCAGCGCTTGCGGGCGCCGGTTATGTCCGCGTCAATGGCGCGCGCATCAATGCGCCGGGTCGCATGGTGCGGACCGGGGACGTGATCACGGTCGCGCTCGACCGCCGCATCCGCGTCTTGAAAGTGAGGGGCTTTGTCGAGCGCCGGGGTCCCGGTGGCAGCGTTGCGGAGCTATATGAAGATTTGGAGTGATGCCCGGTTGGCCTGGACGCCAGCCAGCCTTGCGCGCTCCTGACCCATGCGTTAGGAGCAAAGTTCCAAAAAAGGCCGTTCAGAGTGTGCAAATGACCTATATCGTCAACGACAATTGCATCAAATGCAAATACATGGATTGCGTGGAAGTTTGCCCCGTGGATTGCTTTTACGAGGGCGAAAATATGCTGGTCATTCACCCGGATGAATGCATCGATTGCGGTGTCTGCGAGCCTGAATGCCCGGTCGAGGCAATCAAGCCCGACACGGAGCCCGGCGTGGAAAAGTGGCTTGGAGTCAACGCCGAATACGCAAAAATTTGGCCCAATATCACGGCCAAGAAGACTCCTCCGGCCGACGCCAAGGAATGGGAGGGCGTCGCCAACAAGTTCGAGGAGCAATTTTCCGCCACTCCTGGCACTGGCGATTAGAAACAATCAAAGGTTGTAAGAATTAACCGTTATTAACGATTCCGGCCGGGCGATGGCTGATGCGACGGTTTCGCAACGCCATAACGCTTTGATTTTGGCTGAAAATGTGATATACGAATACTAGATAATGAAAAACACCCCCGAAACGCTGCTCCCCCCGTCGGGAGCATATTTTTTCGGGGCGTTTTCGAGGAACCGTCAATAGAGGCGTGAATTCCACGCGAGAGCAGTGGCAGAGAAAACTCGTCGTCGTTCTAAGAAGAGTGCGGCCGGCATGAGCCGGAAGGCAACGAAAACCTCCTCCCGCGCGAGCCGGAGGCCCTCACAGTCCACGCGAGCTGCGGCCCGGAGCCGGGTCAGCGTGGCAAAGCCCGTGCAACGGCGCAAGCCGGAGCCGGAAGGAGCAACTTTGGGAATGAATGCGAAGAAGACTACTCAACGACAAGGCTTCAAAACTCACGAATTCATCGTTTATCCGGCCCACGGCGTGGGCCAGATCATCGCGATCGAGGAGCAGGAGGTCGCCGGCGCGCGGCTGGAGCTGTTCGTCATCAATTTTGTCAAGGACAAGATGACGCTGCGGGTGCCGACCTCCAAGGTGACCTCCGTTGGCATGCGCAAGCTTGCCGAGACGCCGATGGTCAAGCGGGCGCTCGAGACACTGAAGGGCCGTGCACGGATCAAGCGCACCATGTGGTCGCGGCGCGCCCAGGAATACGAGGCCAAGATCAATTCCGGCGATATTGTCGCCATCGCCGAGGTCGTTCGCGATCTTTACCGGTCGGAGACGCAGCCGGAACAGTCTTATTCCGAGCGGCAGCTTTATGAGGCTGCGCTTGATCGGCTGTCGCGCGAAGTGTCTGCTGTGCAGCGGATTACCGAGACCGAAGCGATCAAGGAGATCGAGGCAGCGCTGGCCAAGGGCCCGCGTCGCGGTCCGAAGCCCGAGACGGATGAGGAATCCGTTGTCGAGGAAGAGGCGGCATAGCCTTACGAACATTGCTGGCTACAAAGGCCCGGCAGAACTGCCGGGCCTTTTCTTTGATCGCCGCCGTTAACGATACGCAGAATGATCCGGGCGATGCCGACAAAACACCTATGGTTAGTCATAAATTAAGCTTCATTTGAAAGGAGATAGAAGGCACAGCGCGAGGCACGGGGGCCGAAAATGGGGCGAAAAAAGGCGTTAGCGCGCAACCGAGCCTATCCGGCGCTCGTCGCTGGCGTGGTCGGCTATCTGATCGCCGGCTGGCATCCGGCGGCAACGCGAACCCAGAGCCTCTCGGCGGCCCAATCAGTCGCTTTGCGATTTCCACAACAATGGGACACCGCCTCGCCGGCAGCTAGCGCAGCAGATCTTTCGCCGGCCGCGACGGTATCCGACGCCTCGGCGACGACAGCAGCCAGCGGAGACGATCCCCAGTTTGCGCTGTTCGACCCCGAACCGATGGTGCCGCACCCGATCCATCAAGCCGTCTCGCTAGCTCCTGCGGCCGTGCAACTGGCCTCGGCCGACGCCGGTTCAACTCCTGCACTCGACGCAATCGCGACGCGGGAGGCAGCGCCGCCAGCGGCTATCGCGGCAGAGCCGGTGCACTCGTACAAATCGCCGGCCGTCGCCGCCGCTCCGCTGCGTGCAAATCGCGCGCCCGCCGCCGTTCGCCGCGTTGTCGCCATGAACCGGCCGGGCTTCATGCTCGACGACGCGCAAATTGCGAGCATCAAGGAACGGCTGCATCTGACGCCGGATCAGGAGCAAATGTGGCCGGCGGTCGAAGCCGCGCTCCGCAACATCGCCTATACGCGCGCGCAATGGGCACGCCGGCGGGGCGTTTCCGGCGACACCATGCAGGTGGCTGATATCGATCCGGAGAGCGTGGAAGGCCTCAAATCCGCAGCCGTTCCGCTGATCATGAGTTTTGACGACGAGCAAAAGCAACAGGTCCGCGACCTCGCCCACGTCATGGGGCTCGATCAGCTCGCGTCGGAATTCTGATTCCCGAACGCCATAAGCCGAATTAATCCTCCGTCGCCGGCTTTTCCTCGGAAAGATTCGCGGGCGGCGGCCGCAGCAGATCGGCTGTGCATTTGGCGCCGATAAGAGCCAAACCGGCAAAACAGAACAATTCGCCCAATTCCAACGGATTGGCGACCGAAAAGCTGTAGAGCGGGTCGTAAAGGAAATAGGCGGCGCAGATCGTCGCGGCGATCGCGCCAAGCATGGCCGGCAGGCTGCCATAAAGCACGGCCACTAAAGCGGTCGGCAACAAATAAAAGAAGACAAGATGTTGCGGTCCGACCTCCTCGGCTCTAACCGCGCACAGAACCGCGGTGACCGCGGATATGATCGCCAGCGCTGCGGCAATGGGCAGCGCTGCTTTCACGAGCTGCATGACTTCCCCCCAAAGCAATCCCCACGGCCTTTCCGGCTCTTAGCTCATGATAGCCGAGGTAAAGCACAGAGAAAATAGGGGAAAAGCGGTGAAGTAAATGGGGAATAGGGTCACTCGACGACGATCTTGACCTCACTACCCGGCTTCAACCGGTCGCCTGGCTCGAGTCCATTGAGCACGCGGAAACGGTCGGCAGCGCGGTCGGCAACGGCCATCCGCGCCGCCAGCTTCTCCACCGTATCGCCGGGCGCAACCTTCACGATTTTCAGCCGCAACGGCTTAGCCTGTTCGATTTCGGCCAGACTCATGCGGCGGAACGTGTTCACGGAGTCGCGAAACGCGCGGTCGGTGTCGGGTGTGCGATGTTTGGCGGCGAAGATGAAGCGATAGACGTCGCTGCCGAAGCGAATGGCATACAGCCGGAAGTCCCATTGATCGCCCTTGGCGACTGCAGTTGCGCCGGGGAAGCCGTTGACGGTGACCTCTTCGACGGTCGCCGGATCGATGTTTTCGATCCAGCCCGACGTGAGATATTGAGCGAGCGTCTGCTCGGCTGGCACGCGCACAACGTCGAGCCGGAGCGCCTCGCTGCCGCCGTGCTTGACGCCGAGAACGGCCTGCGCGGTGTTGTCGAGGGCGAAACCCTCCGGCGCAGTGAAAGTAAAGCCGAGCTTGGGATGCAGGAAGCGCCGGCCGCGCACAAAACCTTCGCTCGGGTCCTCGCCGTAGACCACACCGTCGATGTCGCCAAAGTAGGCGTCTCTCGATTGCTCGCGTTCCTGCGCGCTGACGCTGGCCGGAGGCTTGTATTGGCGCGCGTTGGCAATCGCCCGGGTCACGCGTTCCGGGGTCGATGGATGCGAGGATAGAAAATCCGGCGCCGCCGGGTTGATGGCGTTGCTTTGCTCCGGCTTGAGCTCGGAATTGCGCTCCAGCGCGGTGAGAAAGCGCGCCGCCCCGTACGGGTCGTAGCCGGCGCGGGCGGCGATGCCGATGCCGATCGCGTCCGCTTCGAACTCCTGCTTTTGCGAGAAGCTTGCCAGTTCGAGCTTCGACTTGGCGAGCGCCAGCGCGCCCTCCTCCGGGTCGCTGACCACGTCGTTGACGACGCGACTGACCAGATCGACTTGCTGCTCCTCCTTCTCGCGAAGCTCGGCATGCCGGGCGATGACATGGCCCATCTCATGCGCGATCACCGAGGCAAGCTCGGAATCGTCGTCGGCTAGCGCGATCAGTCCGCGGGTCACATAAAGCTGGCCGGTCGGCAGCGCAAAAGCGTTGATCGATTGCGAATTGAGGATCGTGACCTTGTAATGCAAGTCGGGCTTTTCCGACGCGGCCACCAGACGCTCGACCATCTGCTCGATCATGGTCTGCAGCCGCGGCTCGTTATAGACGCCGCCATAGGTCGCCAGAATGCGCTGATGTTCGTGCAGTACGGCAGGCGACATGCCGGAATCGGCCTGCTTTGCCGGAGCCTCAATCCCCGCCAGCGGCACATTGTTGGAGGGGGTGGCCGTGCAGGCCGCAAGGAGGACCGCCGCGAGCGCGACGCCCGCTTGGCACAGCCGATGACCTGCGATGCCCGATCGTCCCCGTCTCACCACGTCACCCAAATCGGCCGCGCATCCGGCCGGACTGATTAATCGCGATCCGCGGTCTCGATCTGCTCCGGATGCGTCGCCTCGATCGATGGACTGCCCCGAGTTTTGCCCCCAACATTGCCGCGCGCTTCGATAAAGCCGCGGACAATAACACGCCGCCCCGCGAGGCTTTGCAAATCAAGTCCCACTGCGGCGAAACTGCGCTCGTTTCGTTTCCGGACCGTAACCGCAAAATCTTCGGACCAATGCGGCCCGAAATTCACGTAGATCGTGGCTCCGCTTTGATGCACGGACACCACATGGCCCTCGACCAGCGCAAATTGGCCCTTATGCGCCAGCACATCCGCAGGGGTCTCGGCGTCGAGCAGGTCATAATACGGATCGGCCCAGAGGCCAAGCCTGGCCTTGCGGGCGGCATTTTCGCGGGCCAACAGCGCCGCGGCGCAGGCGCGGCTGCCGACCTGGTCGCCGACCCGGGCAAAGCCGGCCGTAATCAGTTCGCCCTGCACGAATAATTCGTCGCCGTCGCGTTCGGTGTAGGCAAAGGCGACGGTACGTCCATAACGGTCGGTGGCAGTTTGTGCGCGCCGCAGCACGACGGAGTCGCCGCCGGCCAGCGCATCGAGCGCGGCCTTCGCCGCTACCCCGCCCGGTGCGGTATCGGAGTCGTGATTGGATTCTTTGGGCAGCGGCAATAGCGGCACTTCGATCGCGGCCAGGCGCACTTCGCGTCCGTCCGAAAGGGTGAAAGTGCGGCCGTCGGTCACCCGGCTCACCGTGGCGCGCGCCATCTCATCGCCGCCGCACGGCGGCGCGGCGATTTGATCCTGAGCTATTGCGCAAAGGCATTCGCAAGTCATTGCGAACGCGCAAGCGAGCGCAGCAACTAAAATCCCGCTAACGACCCGACCCACGACCCTGTCTCGCCAGCCGTTCCCCGGCCTCAAGCGAAAGGCCGGAATGCGGCGGCACTACGGCGGCGCCTGGACTGGGGCGGCGACACATATGCTATAGGAGCGCTCGGCTAATGTGCAGCCGCACCGAACGGAAATTCCTCAACAGGTCCCGTAGCTCAGCCGGATAGAGCAGCGGTTTCCTAAACCGAAGGTCGGAAGTTCGAGTCTTCCCGGGACCGCCATTTAGCAAAATCAATGACTTACATGGAACTTTGGCAACACTGGCATCAGCCATTGGCAACAGATCGTCATCGGGGGTTGTCCACCAGCGGCTCCAATTTTGCTTCCGCTTTTGGGGTGTGCGCACATTGCTAGACGAGCTGCTGCGCCATCCCGGACGCGCGTGACCCGATGTATGGACCCGCCGTGCGTTGCAAGAGGAAACGGTGAGGTTGGGTAGTACGGTCTTGCACCAATGTATCAGGTCTCGAATTGGAGCTCATGCTCCGGACCATTATGGGATTCGCGCGCGCCCGACCTGATTAGCGGCCATGCCTCGAGGGGGCTATTCGGGTCATCAGTTCTCGGATGCGCTGGGAAGACCATTTCTCCATCTCGTCTTTATCTCTCGCAGACCTCGGTGGGGAAAACGATTTCGGGACTTACATCGGGTTTCTCCTTATCTTGAGCAGTGCCTTGATTTGACTGGCGGGCCGCTCTTTCGTCCGTGACGATGACGAGCATGGCAGCAATTTCACGCAGCGCTAAGTCGCATTTTGACCTGCAGCAGACATTGGGACCCGGTTGGCATATCCTTGGTGCATGGCAGACTCATGTGCCCCGTCACCGCTTCTCCTGCCGCCGCGAACTAATCGGCTCCCGCTCATACGCGAAGCCTTTCGGCTCGAATGGTTGACAATTGGATGGATGACGGTTGAAGCCGTCGTTGCCATCTCGGCCGGTGTAGCCGCCGGAAGCCTTGTGTTGGTCGCCTTCGGCCTCGACAGCGTGATCGAGTTGGCGTCGGCAGGCTTGCTCATGTGGCGCTTGTCCGTCGAGCTTCGCCACGGGCAGAAATTTTCCGAGCACGCTGAGCGCATCGCAGGTCGCATCGGCGGAGCGTTGCTGTTCGCCTTGGCGGCCTACGTTACGACAGCGGCCTTATGGCAACTGTGGAACAGAACCGGCGAAGAATTCTCATGGCCGGGCTTCATCGTCGCATTGATCGCCATTCCGGCCATGCGTTATCTGGCGCAACGCAAGTTCGCCATTGCCGAAAAAATCGGAAGCCGCGCGCTCCGGGCTGACGCGATGGAAGCCGTAACGTGTGGATGGCTATCGTTCGTGGTCGTTATCAGCCTCGCCGCGCAATGGCTTGTAGGCGCATGGTGGATTGATGGCATCGGTTCGCTGGCAATCGTGTACTTCCTCGTCAAGGAAGGCCGCGAAGCATGGTCCGGCGACGAATGCGAATGCTGTTGTTGAGAGTAAGAGCCGAACCTACCTGCAATTGGGGGCAAACCGGACTCGTCATCGACCGTCCTGAGCGGGCGTTGTTGACCATCACCGCCGTGCCGATCCGACCTCTTCGTTCACAAAAGATTGGACTGCCTCAGCGACAAGGGCGGGGAATTCCTCATGAACCGCGAGTTTGCCGACGGGCAATTCAAGGGATTGAACGTTCGGAAGATCTCGTAACGCTTCGATCTCAGCCTTTGAGCGGCTCGGCGTAGCCGACCCGTAGACGACGAGAATGGGATCGGTGACCAGACGCGCAGTCGTGATAAACGATTCGCGCGTGGGCATAGGATCGAGTTCACCGGTGAGAAAGCGGAAGGAAGCATGCCGAGCGCCCGGCGCATTGGTCACTGTAAGTTTCTCGGCAAGGCGACGCTCGTCGAGCCAGGCAGGATCGGCGTAGACGTGTCCACGGCCCATCAGGCGGATCATCGGCCGGTTCACGTTCAGTCTGTACAATGCGGAACCTATCACTGGCAGATCGACGAGTCGGGATATGTACCGGAACGTGGCTCGCCGTCCGCCCATCATCGTAGGTAGCGGCCCTCGCCAGGTCGGCGCGACGAGGCAGAGCCGCCCCGCAGAGCCAGGATGCTCGGCAGCATGGCAAAGCAGGTAGCCAGCAGCATGACCCGCTGCAACTGTGGCCGTTGGTCTCGGCAACTCTTGTAAGATCTGCGCCAGGAATGCCCGATAGGCGTCCGGCTCCCAAGCAACTGATGGCCGCGGTTGGTCGCCGAATCCAGGCCAATCGATTGCGATGGTCGTGAAGTTGGATGCAAGCTGCCCACCTAAGGGACGCATTTCGGAGCGCGTCGAAATGGAACTGAGCGCCGGGAGCATCAAGATTGTCGGTCCCTGCCCGCGGCAGTCGATGCCAAGGTGGATCGTTTTGTCGCGCCAAGTCCATTCGAGACTATCCAACGTCATTTGCAGCACCTATCGATGCTGACAATATCATCAGCCTGCCATTCTCACAGGTCCGGAATTTGCTCGAAACGGCGCTGATGCCGGACAAATGGCGCGGTCAAGTCGGGAGCGATGTTGCGAACCGTAGGAAAGCGAATTGAGCCTAAAGCTCAGGATTGCGAACGCAAAAACCGGCCGAACGCTTTCAGCGTCGTTTCCGATACGTGATGCTCGATCCCTTCGGCGTCAGCTTCGGCAGCTTCGACGGGTACACCCATTGCGACAAGTACATCTACGACGAGCCTATGGCGGGTTCTTGCTCGTGCCGCTAGCTCTTGCCCGCTTTCCGTCAGAAAGACACCACGGTAGGGGCGGGCCGTTGCCAGCCCTTCCCGCTTCAGCCGGGAGATGGTCTTGATCGTGGTGGCATGGGAAACGCCAAGGCGGCGCGCAATATCTGTAGGACGTGCTTCGCCCGCGCTGGCCAGCAGGTCAGCGATAAGTTCAACATAGTCCTCAAGCAAAGCTGTCGATTGAGCCGAACGAGTTCTTGCCGAAGCGGCGCGCCTGGGTCAGCTCCGCAGGCAGCCCTGACAGCCGTTCGTCGCTTTTTCCCATTGCTCTCCGGGGCATTGCGCCTCCTACAATTGCGACCATCACATCATCCATTTTTGACTATGCGCTAAGCAGAGGTGCATTTCGATGCCTGGATCAAGATCATACATTTTGTTCCCTATATTGACAACTTGTGTTTCCTATGCAGTCTGTAGCCTTAGCTACGTATCGATGTAGGTGTTGGATACATAGAACCGCGAATGACAGATTTTAAGGTGCGAGCAGGATCACTCACGGAGCGGAGCGTCGGGGCGGCGCGCGGCATATTGAGCGGGGAGTCCCGCAGGCCCAGTGCGTATCTGGCTTTTGCCGGTCCCGCAGTGGTTGTTTCGATCGCCTACATAGATCCCGGAAACTTCGCGACAAATATTCAGGCGGGTGCGAAGTACGGCTACGGCCTGCTTTGGGTCGTCCTGCTGGCCAACCTAATTGCGATGTTATTCCAAGCGCTGTCGGCCAAGCTTGGTATCGTCACCGGCCGCAACCTGGCAGAGATGTGCCGCGACGAGTTTCCGCGGCCGGTCGTCTGGGCGATGTGGATCGTCAGCGAGGTCGCCGCCATGGCGACCGATCTCGCCGAGTTTCTCGGCGGTGCCATCGGGCTTTCGCTCCTGTTCAGCATGCCCCTCCTTGCGGGCATGGTCGTCACTGGCATCGTCACCTATGGCATCTTGATGTTTGAACGCCATGGGTTCCGAGCGCTAGAGCTGATCATCGGCAGCATGGTTGGCATTATTGCGCTTTGCTACCTGATCGAGCTGTTCATCGTTCCGGTCGATTGGAGCTCGGCCGCATTACATACAGTCCTGCCGCAGATAGCCGATACCGAAGCTCTACTGCTTTCCGTCGGTATCATCGGCGCGACTGTCATGCCGCACGCCGTTTATCTGCATTCCGGCCTGACCCAGGCCCGCACGCCGATCCACAACGCGGACGAGCGGCGCATGGTGCTGCGCCTCTCAAATCAAGAGGTCATCATCGCGCTTACTCTCGCCGGCATGGTCAATATGGCGATGGTCATGATGGCTTCGGGCGCATTCCATGCCGGGCATCCCGAAGTGGCGGAGATCGAAACGGCCTATCACACATTGACGCCGTTGCTCGGCATCGGAGCGGCCGGAGTGTTCCTGCTCTCCCTCATTGCATCGGGGATATCGAGCTCAACGGTCGGCACGATGGCCGGCCAATTGATCATGCAAGGCTTTGTCGGGTTTCGGATTCCGATCTGGGTTCGACGGCTTGTGACAATGATCCCGGCCTTCGTGGTTGTCGGCCTGGGTGCGGACGCAACAAATGCGCTCGTCATCAGTCAAGTCGTGCTCAGTATCGCCCTGCCACTTCCGATGATCGCGCTGCTCATTTTCACGCGACGGTCAGACATCATGGGTCAGTTCGCGAATAGCCGCCTCACTCAGATCGCCGCGCTGGTCGGAACGGCGATCGTGTTGGTTCTCAACACTTTCCTGATTCTTCAAACCTTGGGCGTCCCGATCCCGGGCCTGTCAGCGGGCAGCTGAGCCGGCGTTTTCCAATCGACAACATGATGCAGGCGCTCCTAACGACAAACGATTTGATCTTGCTGGGATGCTTTTTGATTGCGCTCGTGATGCCGCTGCTTGACAGGAAGCGTTGACGCACGCGGGTGCCGTGATTCGGGGATAAGCTAGGGGGCGTGAGGTGCGGGCGGCCTGGGTGTTAGCGTGCGTGGGAGCGCTTTTGTTTGACGGATCGACAAAAACTGTCGACGCCGCAGACGTCCTGACGAAAGCGCCTCCGCCAGCGGCTCCGTCGGAGTACGACTGGACTGGCTTCTATGTGGGTGGACATCTCGGTTATGCCTGGGGAAGCTCGAATTGGACGACGGCGCCAGGTCTCGCTGGCTCGGTCGACATGTTTCAGGGATTTGACGTCTTCAAGGGAACGGGAAGCTTTTTTGCGGGATTGCAAGCCGGCTACGACTATATGCTGCCGAACCGCTTTGTCATCGGCGCCGAAGCCGACGCGTCGTTTCCGAGCATTCAAAATCCCGACGGAATCTCCATTGGCGGCATCTCGACATCTTCCTCGCCGGTCGGCCCAGAGAGCTATAGTGAGACGGTGCTTTCGTCCGGCACACTGCGTGGTCGCATCGGTTATGCTCCGGACAATTGGCTGCTTTATGCAACCGGTGGATTTGCCTGGACCTACGACCAGCTAACCCTGACGCAATTGGCCACCGGCACGACCGACATGCCATTTTTGTGGCGGTTCGGATGGGCAGCCGGGGCCGGCGTCGAGGTGCCGGTGGCACCACGCTGGAACGCGAGTATCCAATATCTGTACACCGACTACGGCCGCAGCAATGTGTTGTTCGCCAACACTGGGCAGCAGTTCGCGTCCGATTTGTCGGTGCAGGAGCTGCGCGGCGGCTTAAATTATCGATTTGGTGACAACGCGGCAGTGGGAAACGTGTCGGCGCGGACACCAGACTCGGACATTGTCAATTTTCACGGCCAGAGCACGTTCACTTGGCAGGGTTATCCAGCGTTCCGATCGCCCTATGAGGGTGCCAATAGCCTGCCCGGCGGCGGCGAGGGTCGCGAGACCGTCGATGCCACGTTGTATGCGGGTGTGCGGCTGTGGCAGGGGGCGGAGCTATGGCTCAACCCGGAAATCGATCAGGGATTCGGCCTTGGCAACACGCTTGGCGTCGCCGGCTACACGAGCGGTGAAGCCTACAAGATCGGATTTGCCTATCCCTATACGCGATTACAGCGCGCATTCATCCGTCAAACCATCGATCTCGGCGGCGAAACGCAGAAGATTGATGCCGGCATCAATCAGTTTGCCGGGGGTCAGACGGCCAACCGCCTTGTGATAACGGTCGGGAAATTCAGCGTCGCCGACATCTTCGACAACAACAAATACGCACACGATCCACGTAATGATTTTCTGAACTGGGCAATCGTCGACACCGGAACGTTCGATTACGCCGCCGAACCATGGGGCTACACGCTTGGCGCCGTAGCCGAGTGGTACCAGGGGGACTGGACCCTGCGCGGCGGCTTGTTCGATCTGTCGGTCCTTCCCAACAATCTCGAACTCGATCCGACATTTGACCAATTCCAATGGGTCGGCGAGCTCGAGCGCCGTTACGAGTTATGGGGCCATCCCGGCAAGATCGCGGTGACCGGGTTCGTCAGCCGCGGCCGCATGGGGACCTACGAAGATGCGATTGCATTGGCGCAGATAACCGGCGGTCCAGCCGATATCGCCGCCGTGCGCCAATATCAGAGCCGCGGTGGGGTCAGCATGAATCTCGAACAGGAGATAACGTCCGATTTGGGCGCCTTCGTTCGCGCCGGCTGGGCGAACGGCGATATCGAGCCCTACGAATTCACCGACATCGATCGCACGGCTGCGGTGGGCCTATCGCTCAACGGCAAACGTTGGGGCCGGCCGGATGACACCGTCGGCGTTGCGGGGGTGGTCAACGGCATTTCAAAAATCCATCAGGAATTTCTCAACGACGGCGGCCTTGGCATCCTCGTTGGCGACAGTATGCTGCCGCATCCGGGGCCGGAACAAATCATCGAGAGTTATTACAGCTACGCACTATCGGCCTCGACGCATCTGACCGCAGACTATCAGTTCATCGTCAATCCCGGCTACAACGAGGATCGCGGACCGGTGAACGTTTTCTCCGGACGGGTTCACTGGCAGTTCTGAGCAGAGAGCGAGCGAGACACTTTTTTGCTGCGGTGCATGAGTCGCCTTCTGGGCCCATCGCGTCATTTCGCTGGGACCCGATGACTTGTCCGATTTCGGGGAAAAGCGGACTCTCGCGAGGGCGAGCGGCCGGTCGCATTTTTGCAGCATTGAGAGGACGTATTTTTCCGGAATTTTCTTTTTAGTTTTTTTCGGGACGCGTTCTTTTTAGTTTGGAAAATCGAGCGCAGATGCACGAGCGGAAGCCACGCAAGTTTTGGCCGCGACCCGACGATGTCGGACCTAGGCCCTATCTCCCACTGGCCCGGTCACCGTCCCTGTGAGCCTCGTCTCAAGCCGATTGGCGACACTTTGGCGACGGTGGCCAAGATTCGCTTGCGATTTCAATGTGCGCCTTGCCTAGCGTAGGGAACGCCAGCTAATGAAATCAATGACTTAATCAAAACTTTGGCGACATAGGCGCCGGTGTTTGGCGGCAGCTTGTGTTGTGTCAGAACTACGAATCTGGGGGTCAGGAGTTCGAATCTCTGTGCGCCGGGAGACTGGCAAGGAGTAGTCGGTGGAAGTCCGACGCGATGAAGGATTAGCGAACCGCATCGGCCCCGAGCCGTGCATCGCTGGCCGCGAGGTCAGCGGTGAAGCGTCGGCAGGGGAGGGCACAGGCCAGCCATTGAGCCGCGATAGGAATATCCTGGGTGCCGACGCTGTAGAGATAGCGGAAGGCAATATGGTCGAGCACGCCAACGCGAGTGCTCGGGCAACCCGGCGTGGTCAGAGACCCTGGCATGTGCCGACGCTTCTTGCACGGGAACCGGGAGATCTCGCGTCCGGCCGGCGGCTCAGCCGTACCGGTCCGCATCGGGAAGGCGAGGAGCCGTAGCCGATGACGCACGGGCGCGCGAAGTCAGACTCCGCCATAGTAGCTGGGAAGCCGACGAACAAAGTGGAGCAATCCACTGCGGAGCCGGTGGAGCCAAGGGCGGAGGCCGAGGGGAATGCGAGCCAGCAAAGCACGTGCCGGGCGCAGCACCGGGAAAGCGTGTTACAGGCGCTGGAACGCATACGGCAAGCCGCAAGGCAAAGGAAGAAGGAGAAGTTCACTGCACTCTTCCACCATCTGACCATCGACTTGCTTGAGGACGCGTTTGATGAACTCAAGAAGGACGCCGCTGCTGGCGTGGATGGTCTGACATGGAAGGAGTACGATGCAAACCTCGAACGTAACGTCGAGGAACTGCATACGCGACTCCATCGGGGAGCGTATCGGGCGCTACCGAGCCGGCGAGTGTACATACCGAAGCCGGATGGCCGACAGCGTCCGCTCGCGGTCGCCGCTCTCGAAGACAAGATCGTTCAGAGGGCGACGGTTGCGGTGCTGAACGCGATCTACGAGGAAGACTTCCTCGGGTTCTCGCATGGATTCCGACCGGGACGCGGCACGCACGATGCGCTTGACGCGCTCTGTGTTGGGATCAGCAGCAGAAAAGTGAACTTCATACTGGACGCCGATATCCGGTCGTTCTTCGATACGGTGAGCCATGATTGGCTCGTCCGCTTCGTTGAGCACCGGATCGGCGACCCGCGTATCATCCGCCTGATCCGAAAATGGCTCAAGGCGGGCGTCCTTGAAGACGGGGTCGTGACGGACAGTGATAAGGGGACGGGGCAAGGATCGGTGATCTCACCATTGCTTGCCAACATCTACCTGCACTACGTCATCGATCTGTGGGCCGAGCGCTGGCGACGGCGTGAGGCCATGGGCGACATGATCATCGTGCGCTATGCCGACGATATCATCGTAGGCTTCGAACACGAGACTGACGCCCGACGCTTCTTGGATGAGATGCGCGAGCGGTTGGAGAAGTTTGCGCTGTCACTCCATCCGGACAAGACCCGACTGATCGAGTTCGGCCGCTATGCGGCGGACCGGCGCGCTCGGCGTGGGCTTGGCAAACCGGAGAGCTTTAGCTTCCTGGGCTTCACCTTCATCTGCGGCAAATCCCGCCAGGGTATCTTCCAACTCAAGCGGAAGACCCGGCGCGATCGCATGCGGGTGAAGTTGCGAGCAATCAAACAGGAGATGCGGCGGCGCATGCACCAGCCGATCCCCTTACAGGGGAAATGGCTGCAGCAGATCGTCAGCGGCTACTTCAACTATCACGCCGTGCCGACGAACAGTCGCGCGCTCCATGCGTTCCGCCACTTTGTCGCTGAACTCTGGCAACGCTCGCTGCGGCGACGCAGCCAGAAGCACAGCATGACCTGGGAGCGGTTCACGCAACTGGCAAACGACTGGCTTCCCAAACCGAGAATCCTACATCCCTGGCCGGAAAGGCGGTTCGCCGTCATGCACCCAAGGTGGGAGCCGTATGCCTGAATTGGGCCCGTACGGTTCTGTGCGGGGGGCGCTCAGTGAATGAGCGTCCCTACCGCGATTCGGGCGCGCCAGAAGTCCAATAAACATCAGCACAATTTGAACGCAGGAAAAGATGCCATGCAGAATAAAATAATCTGCATGTCATCTGCGTGGCAAAAGAGGAAAATTTGGTCAGCGTAACGGCGGTTCGAATTTCAATCGCTCCGCCAGGCCTTTTCCGAAACTCATTCTCCGGCCGCTGCCAACGCTGGTTACCCCCTCGCGCGTCGGGAGTATAGCGATATCCGGTAAAGTAGGCCACTACAATCGCGCTGCATCTGTTTTCCAAATTCAAGGGAGTTGCAAATTGACTTTTGCCAACGCGAAGCGGCGCCTTCGGATTGCCGACAGCGATTTTGAATATCTATCTGAGGGCGCCTACGGTCTTGCCTTCGTAGATCGAAAGCAACGGCGCATCCGGAAGGTCTACCGCCGCGCCCAAAACCTGAAGCATGCTCAAAGTGTTTTCAACGCTGAGGTTGGCGCATACCAAAAGGGTGCCGTCGCGGAGTTGGTAGGAATTGAGGGTGGCGTAGTCTCCGGGGTGTTCAACCTCGAATCATCCGGCGTTGAAGCGTCGGACTGGAGACCACGCCATGACGAGCAATACCACGAAGCCTGATTCTTTGCAGCCTGCGGCCGAAATGGCTGTTGATCTTTTCGACAATTGGTTTGATCCGATCGAGACCGAGGTGCGGGCTCGAGCGCGTGAGTTCGTCGAAGAGTTGATCCGCGGCGAGCTCGACGCTGTGCTGGCACGGCCGCGTTACGGACGAAGCCAGATGGCCGGCAATGAAGGAAGAGCCGGCGTTGCGGGCCACCGTCACGGCAGCCGGACGCGGTCGCTGACAGGCACGTTCGGGCCGATCGAGATTGCGGTGCCGCGCGCCCGGCTGACCACTTCCGAGGGCAAGACGGCGGAATGGAAGAGCCAGGCGCTGCGGGCCTATCAGCGGCGCACGCTTGCCGCCGACGCCCTGATCGCGAGCACGTATCTCGCCGGCACCAATACAAGGCGGGTGCGTCGCGCGCTGGCGGCCTTGTTCGGCGGAACGGTCGGCAAGGACACGGTGAGCCGGACATGGCGCAAGGTAAAGAGCGACTGGGATGCCTGGAACACCCGCTCGCTGGCCGAGGAGCCGATTGTGCGCCTGATCCTCGACGGCACCGTCGTTCGTGTGCGGCTCGATCGCAAAGCGACTGCCATCTCGCTGCTGGTCGTTCTCGGTGTGCGCGCGGACGGCCAGAAGGTGCTGCTCGCGATCAAGAGCATGGGCGGCGAGAGCGCCGAGGCCTGGCGCACTGTCCTCGACGATCTTATCAAGCGCGGGCTGCGGCGACCCGAGTTCCTCATTGTCGACGGCGCGCCAGGACTCGACAAGGCCATTGCCTCTGTCTGGGATGGCGTGCCGGTCCAGCGCTGCACGGTTCATAAGCACAGAAACCTGTTCGCGCATGCCCCCGAGCGACTGCATGACGAGATCACCGCGGATTACAACGACATGATCTACGCGGCGACACCTGAGGAGATAGAGATCCGCCGCAAGGCTTTTATCCGCAAATGGAGGCTCAAGCATCGCGCTGTCGCCGACAGCCTGGAGGAGGCCGGAGAACGCTTGTTCACCTTCACCCGCCTGCCTCCGAGCCAATGGCGCAGCTTACGCACCACCAATGCCATCGAGCGATTGCACGAGGAATTCAAGCGGCGGATCAAGACTCAAACTGTTCTGCCATCTGCCGACACCGCTGCGATGCTGTTCTGGGCGCTGCTCGCTTCAGGACAGATCAACATGCGCAAGGTTGATGGTTGGCAGACACTCGCCACAAAGCCCATCGATCAGCCGATTGACCTTGCAGCCTGAAACGATACCTTCATGTTACCGGAGATCGCGCCACGCCGAATTCCAACCGCATTCCGGACGGCACCACCAAAAGGCGACAGCAACAGATGATCTAAGAGGCCTGGTGCCGCAATTTTTCGGAACTTGTTCCAACATAAAAATCGTTGATGGAGATGGAAATGACGTTACCGCCGAGTTCTATCCCGAACTTGCATTCGAAGCTGAATTCATAGATGGCGAATTCCAAAAGAACACGATCGTGCTGGAATCGGAACGCGAGCGTATTTTTGAGCTTTTTCGCAAGCATGGCATTAAGCACGTCAAAGACACCAGTGTCACCGTGCAAGGTGGCAGCATCGCCAAGATAATCGACTTCGCACTGCAAGAATTTATCCCTCAGTGGGATGACGATCCTTAGAGAGGGAAAAGCCAGCAGTCGACCGACACTCGCGCTAAGTCTCTCGTGGTCTCGGATGAGCCACCGTCAGTTTTCTTGATCACGACTGAAATTTAAGAACCGTACGCCCGTCCCGAATAGTTGCTGGCGTAACAATTTCCCATTCCAGGGCAAAGGCCCCGATTCCGGGCGGGCTCCCATATTCTACAAGTCCATCGTTCATCCGCACGTAACATGGCTGAAAACGTCTAGGGTAAGGAGAAAAATTAGCTCGGACATACGCCGTGTTACCCGCCAATAAAATGCAATGTTGTTGGGGGTCTGGCGGTTGTGAAGACCAATGATGGGGGAAGATAGGAAGTTGCAGCTCATATTCTTTTCCAAACGAGATCACCGTTGCAGCAGTCCAGGGAAAGAGATGCGGGCCGCTCACATCCTCTGGAAACTTTGGTCCTAGAAGGAGAATTAAGTTTCTACCTTTCTCATTTTTGTCTTCAGCAGCAAGCGCAACATACTGCTCCTCCCTTATGAGAAAAATAAAGAGATCGCCTGGTGTAAGCTGTTCAAAGCGAGTTACTGTCAACTCAGGTAGGATTTTCATTGTCCACCCATCAAGAGTTCAGTCAGGCTCCAGTGGCGCTATCATCCCTGACGAGAGTCGCCGAAAATTGTTTTACACGCAAATATTGCTCTCGCTCACAAACATTATCGTTGAGCAATAATGTCCAATTTCCGAATGCCGCACGGCTTTGATTTCCCTCTGGCGCTCCGCTAAAGCGGCCACTTGTAAGATCAAAGTGAACGTAGCCCCTTCCACCAGAAAATTTCACTCGCAAAAAAGTAGCACCCTCTATGAGGATAGGTCCAACACTACCGGCCGTTACGGGACCGGTGATGATTAGTGCCCCGTTTGCGGAAAACAGAGGACCGTCATGCACATCGCAGGGGCCGGCCAAATCGGGAAGGAGGCTGTACGCCCGATCGTAGGAGAGTGTGGGTACTCTGATGAAATGAATCTTTAAATTGCCCCCGGCATCGGTAGCTGCATTTATGCATCGAGGTGAATCATCACCCGTCAGAACGATCACCGGAAACAACCCATTTCCAGGTTGCCCCGTTAATGCCCACTGAGTTTGGTCACCCAGGTTAAGGCGCACGAGTTCGCAGGGTTGGCAATCTTCAAGAAACTTGAATTCGGGCTGCATCTTCTCCATAGCTATTTCCCTTTCCTTCATCAGGAGTAAGCCGCTTGTGCCAAAGCAGCGTCCATAATGTTGATCGGCAGTAATCGCGCGCCCGATCCACACGCAAAACTGTTGCAGGCTTGACAGACATGTTCGCTGGCTCGCATTTTGTCCAGCCAGTATCCACGTAAATGGATTGGAGAGGCGGACAACAGACGTAGGTCGAACTGACTGGCTCTGCGTAGGAGTTTTCTCGTGAAAACGGTCTTTTTTTCATACTCTCACAAAGATGAAACACTTCGGGATCAACTGGAGACTCACCTTGCAATGCTAAAGCGGCAAGGCGTCATCTCCATCTGGCATGATAGGCGACTCGTCGCAGGCGACAACGTAGATGTTGGCATTGCCAAGGAACTCGATGAGGCGGACATTATTCTTTTACTGGTTAGCCCGGATTTTCTGGCATCAGAGTACTGTTACGGTGTTGAGGTCTCTCGCGCGCTGGAGCGTCATAAACGCGGCGAAGCTCGTGTGATCCCTGTAATCCTCAGACCTTCCGATTGGCACACGACTCCGTTTGGAAAGCTTCTTGCTAGCCCGACGGACGGCCGGCCAGTTACAAAATGGCCGGATCCTGATGATGCTTTTCTAAATATCGCTCAAGCCATTCGAGCTGCCGCCGGTATCGATAACGGCAACATTTCGACGCCGAATACAAAGCGCAACCATGCGAGCGCTGCTCCGAGTCGGTCCGCTCCTCGATCCAGCAATCTTCGCGTAAGAAAGGTTTTCACCGATCGGGATCGCGATCAATTCTTAAATGACGCCTTCGAGTTCATGGCAAGCTTCTTTGAGAATTCGCTTAATGAACTTAAGGAACGTAATCCGGGGTTTGATGTCGCCTTCAGGCGGATTGATGCAAATCGATTCACCGCATCGATTTATCGGGGAGGAGAAAATGTCGCTCGCTGTAAAATTTGGATTGGTGGGCTTGGAGTTAATGGCATCGCCTTCTCCTACAACGCGAACCCGGATGACAACAGCTTAAACGAGAGCATGTCGGTGGAAACAGGCGAGCAGTCTCTTTCATTCCGGCCGCTTGGTATGCAGATGCGTCGTGTGCCGGAAGGTGGCCTAGGGCTGGAAGGTGCCGCAGAGCACTATTGGAGTCTATTTATAGAACGGCTCCAGCGGTGACACCCGCGCGGCGGGAGGCGGTGTTCTATAGCAGCCAACTACGAGTTCGCGGTACATCGGGTAGCATCTCCTTACTCTTGCATTCTGACACCTACGCCATTGTCGAAAGTCAGGTTCGAATTCAGGTGATTGCCGCCGGATACGATCCGACTATTGGATTTCTTCACGGTGGTCGCAGAGGCAGGCCCGATTTTGTGCTGGATTTAATGGAGCCGTTGCGGCCGCTCGTAGATCGAAAGGTGCTAGAGTTCGTGCAGACGCACATGTTTCATCCGGGGGATTTCACGATACGGTCAGATGGTGTGTGCCGGCTCAATCCGGAGATGGCGAAAAATATCGTCGGGTTCGTTTCGAACGGACCCCGCTGCAAAGTTCTCACTCAGCGTAATTCGATAGCCAGCAAACAGCACTTATGCGTGCTAGCATAGAATTTAAGCTTAGCGTCGGCCCTCTGGAGGCTCAACTGTTCCGGATGCTTAAAGGAGACGACAAGATGAAACGGAAAATCGCAATTGTCATATGTGCGGCGGTCTTTGGACTCGTGACGCTGTCTTCGCACGCTATAGCGCAACAAAAGACCGCCAAGGCATGCCGAGAGGAATGGCAGGCCAATAAAGCTGCTAATCAAGCCAACGGAATAACCGAAAGAGCGTACGTCGACCAATGTCGCAGTGGTGCTGCACCCGCTCAAACTACAGCGGCACCATCGGCTCCCGCCCCGGCCCCTACTGCGGCGGCAACGGGACAAAAGACCGCCAAGGCATGCCGAGAGGAATGGCAGGCCAATAAAGCTGCCAATCAAGCTAATGGAATAACTGAAAGAGCATACGTCGACCAATGTCGCAGCGGTGCTGCACCCGCTCAAACTACAGCGGCACCATCGGCTCCCGCCCCGGCCCCTACTGCGGCGGCAACGGGACAAAAGACCGCCAAGGCATGCCGAGAGGAATGGCAGGCCAATAAAGCTGCCAATCAAGCCAATGGAATAACTGAAAGAGCATACGTCGACCAATGTCGCAGCGGTGCTGCACCCGCTCAAACCACTGCGGCTCCGCCGGCTGCTGCGCCCGCTCCCACAGCGGCTCCGGCTGCCCCAGCTCCGGCACCAACAGCAGCCGCTCCTCCGGCCAGGCCCGCTCCCCAACCGACCTCAACCGCCAGAACGGCCCCCACCATTCCGGCAAATTCTGTTGGGGCGAAGGAATTTTCAACCGAAGCACAAGCCAAGGGTCGCTGTCCTACTGATACTGTTGTGTGGGCGAATTTGAAATCTAAGGTCTACCAATGTAAGCGCCATTCTTTGTCTCTCCATAAAATCTGGTTCCGCTAAAGTGACGTGATTCCCTGGCAGAGGGAATGCGCGCTGCTAAAAACGAGACCCACCCATAGACGAATTAAGATGCAAGTATCGGACTAATGCCGCGACTTCGGCGCGGGCGACCGGAGGTAAAAAAGCTGCTGCATCGAGCTTTTTCGATGCAGCGGTCACATTTCTCGATGTATCCATTCTTCCAATCAGAAATCGATTGCGCGGCATAGGACCAAATGGAACGGTCAAGAACGCAGCGCTGTAAATTGTAAACTGACAGGTTTACACCCGCCGCCGCGAGTATGTTTACGCCTTCGGCAAGTTCTGCCTGGTAATCGATCGGATCAATCCAAAGTTCGTTTTCATTGGCAATTGCAAAGCCCGTATTTTCAAGTCCCATCAATGCGACGTGGTTCACGAACGGTAGGTTGCGCGCTAACCATCTGCATGTCTCTGCGATTCTTGGCGCTGTATGCGCGTGCAGTACGACGCGCACCTCAATACGCTGACCACTATTCTTAAGCTTCAGAATTCCCAGTACGGTCTCGTCAAACGCGCCCCGCGCTTGGACGACATAGTCGTGCACGTGATCGATAGCAGAATATATCGGGATACCAACTGTAAGATTCGAATGCTTTAGGGCTGCCCAAGATTCCACAACTTCGTCTCGCGCAAAGGCACGTCCATTGCTCAAGACGTGTATGGCAGTATTTGGCAATTCCTCCCGACAATGTTCCAGGACGTCGATGAATTCGCGCCAATCCAACAACGGTTCGCCGCCCGTAAAACAAAGTGACTTTGTATCCTTGGCGACAAGAGGCAGCACAAGCTTTAATTCATCAAGAATCCATCGATCATCGACGTCTTTCGGTGGCTGCGAACACATAAGGCAGTAGTGATTACAGCGGTCTGTCACGAGAAACGCATTGTGCTTGGAGACACGACGATACAAAGTCCTAATCCGCCCGGATTTAGGATGGACTCGAATAATGTCGCCGTCTGAAAGATAATTGAACTTTTCAGGAACCCTGATTAACCGAGGGTAATCCGCCGCTTCGGGTAGGTCTTCCAATCCGTCATCGCTGACAATCATCACTCCATTCAAATGCGCACTAACAGCCTGTTGAAGTTCTTCCCTGGAGTGAACAAGTGTAAAGTCGGTCGGGGCACCCGCACTCGAACCGAGCATTGATCGTAGCCGTATTACCGAAGTGGGCCTCGATGCCGAGACTCCCCGAGAAAAACCAACCATTCCATGCAGCGGAAGCATTACATACCGCCCCATCGCCTCAGTATCGCAGCGTCTTGCGGGGAGTTTTCCAAAATCTCCAGCAGCAAATTCATGATGCCTTTTTGGCGCGCGCAGAACTCGGAGAGCGGTTTAATTCCAACAGCATCGGACTGCGTCGCGTGGTGATAGACAGGGTCTGCGCCGCAATGTGTCTCGTATACGCAGTCCAAACATTCGGGAGCGCATTGGGTGAGAGATGATCCAATCAAGTCGAAGAGCTTGTCCGAAAATACCAGTGAACGATAGCTGTCTGTGACGCTTCCGAGCTCGAAGGTCTTATCGCCCATTTCCGCGAGCATCCGACCTTCGTCCGATGCAAACACCTTTCCGTCGTAATTATAGACCAACGCTCCAAGACCAATACCGGCAGGGCTACGCAAATCCACGTAGCCAAGAGGTCGATCTGCGAACATTCGCTTCGAAATTAACGCTGCATAAAACTCCGGAAAGTGCCGTCCCCGGCGATTTACATCAAGAATATATCGCAGCCCGCGAGCATAAAACTCCAGCCACCCCTTTGAATCGTACTTTCGAATAGCCTTTGTCTTCACAGCGAAGCCGTAGGGTGAAAGAGGACGAAGGAATATGCCATTGAGGTCAAGACGAAGATACTCATCTACTATTTCCTCCACACGATCGAGGCTTGCTTCTGTTGTAGTCATTAATGCCGCTACCCGGTCGGGCCCCAGATACTTCTGAGCCCGCCGTATTCCCTGTGTCGCCAGCTCGTGGCTATTTCCACCAGGACGCGGCCGATTCTGTTGTGAAGGTCAGCAGGTCCGTCGAGTGACGTTGATATGAGGACATTATTATTCTTGCAAAAGGCCAAGATAGAATCGTCGAGAAGAGCGAGATTCGACGCGATAACAAAATCAACGTTCTTGCCGGTTGTGACCGCTTTCGTCTTGGCGGCCAGAACAATATTTGAAATCAGTGGAAAGTTCAGTAACGGTTCGCCACCCTGAAATTCAATTTTGGTTCGGCTTGAGGGACTCTCAAAGGCGATATCGAGGGCACGTCTGGCCGTTTCCTCACTCATGTCAAATCTTAGTCGGTCCGTGCTTTGCCTTGAAACCTGACAGTAGGGACAGGAATGCTCACAGCGCAAAGTTACGACAAAAATATGCAGCGGAGTGGGTTGGCGAAGATAAGCCATCCGACTGCGAAGCCGCAACGCCAATAGTTGTCGCTGAGATCGCTGATTTTTTCTGGTAATGAGGTGCGCCGCGTAGGCCTTCTCATAGAGCCCATCACCGGGATAGACACGCAGGTCGACTAAACGAGTCATTTCGTCGTCGGAAAGACGAACAAAATCACCCACCATGTTTGAAACAAGATATTGCTTTCCTGTACGCTCGAATCGAAGTGGCAATAGCTGTAACGTGTCGCCCGCCGACTGGAAGGTTTCAGCAGGTTGGAAGCGAGTCATTGCGGACCCACGTGTAACCTTCAGGAACGGTCATTTTGTAAATTTGCTAGTGAGCCGAAAGCGAGGGAGAGAATGACGTTGCGTACTCCCTCCGTTCGTACGGCGATTCGTTCCCGAAGATTTTCATCTGTAACCAGATCGAGAAAATGGGCTTTGAGTGCCTCCGAATCAGAAGGCATTTTCCTAGTTGGATTGTTGACAGGAGTTATTCGGCATACGAAGCGATCGGACACCTGATCAATTTGGCAGGTCGCCGTGCCAATCAGTCGATATGCTGCTGCTTGCAAAGCTCCAAGGCTCTGCACACTAGTACCAAATTCCACCACTAAATCAGTGGCGACACCCATCACATTCCTGAGGCGTGCGATTCGTGAGAGGCGTGAGAGGCATGGGACTCGTGTTGTGCGACAACTGTCCCGTCTGCCTGTTTGGTCATGATGAAGCCGAACAAGGACTCACCAGTCGAGACCAAGGTGTTGGGCTTCTGGCCACTCCGTACAGCTGCGGTTTCAGAGGTGACCACAGGATCGGTGGCAGGTGACGATTGAACCTCAGTGGCAACCATCGCAGTTCCAGCGAGTGCTCCTAAAGCACTGGCTAACGGCAGAATGACTACTGGCTTGCGTTTCATGTATTAGCCCTCCCCCAAAAGCCAGCCATTACACTAGACAATCGCTAGGGTTGTCAACGGCTAAACCCGGTATTATTTGTTGCGCCAGGGTGGCGAGCAGAGATCGATTTTCCTGCCGCGAATTATTTGATCGTCGCCGCGTTCACTTATCATCGTCATCGTCGTCGTCATCATCGTCGTTATCGGCATCGGGCCGTTGCATGGGTATCCCCACCGTATTGCCCTGATCGTCTTCATCCGCACCCTGATTTGGATCTCTGGTGTAGGCGAGACAGCCTTCATGAAAGGATTGAGAATTCCCGTCCGGGCAATCTTCTTCGTTATCAATACCGTGTTGATCTGCCCATTTGTACCCGGCCGCATGACCAGAGCAATCGACCGTACAGTCAAAGTCGCCGAATGTTTGGGCTTCTGCGCTCGCTGTGTGAGCTAAAGTGATAGGCAAAAATATTACCAGGCCCAAGATATAGGCGCGCATAATCGTCCCTCCGTCTAACAGCGCTGCCATACCACACCTCTTGCCTTCCCGCTATAGTTGCTAGATCATGACGCTGCGGCACTGGGGGGTGTCATGCGTATCGTAGGCGTCATGGTGCTTGTCGCTGCTCTATGCAGCGGCTGCGCAGCAAACGAGGTTGCAACTTTTCAGGCGCGACCTGGTCAAGATTCGATCATCCGAGACGGTCAAGCTGCGCTTGTATCGCGCGCCCCACGATCGCTGGTGATGATTAAGCCAGCGTCCCGGCAATTCCGATCTGGTGGCCGCCCCACTTATGTTGTTGGCATCTACAATTTAAGTCCGACGCCATTACAATTTCGCGTCGCGGACATTGCCGCTACGCAGCTGGTTAATCAACAAGCCATTGCGCTCAAAGTTTTTACTTATGATGAACTGGTTCAGGAGGAGAAAAATCGCCAAGTTGCCGCAGCAATCCTGACGGGCCTAGCGGTTGGTGCAAACGCCGCATCCGCAGCAACGGCTGGTTATTATAACTCCACTAGCACTGTCTATACGCCGAACGGCGCCTATCAGGTGCGAACGACTGGTTACAGTCCTACAGCTAGCGCAATTGCACAAGCGAATGCTAGCGCGCAAAATGAAGCATTGATTTCCGCCACGATCGAACGGGGACAACAAAACCTAGCGACCCTCGAAAAATCAGTGATAAAGGACGACACTATCTTTCCAGGCGAATGGTACGGCGGCTTGCTGGTGCTGCAGCCCCTCACGTCCGGTGACTCGCGAAATGCTCCTAAAATATATTCGATTTATTTGTTGATCGGACAAGATCGACATCAAATAGATGTCACTCAATCACCAATAAAATAGGACAAGTCAGATGAGTGCTGGGCCACAGGCCCAATTAAGCGCGAACCAAACAATTGTCGAGACACTGAACAAATAAATACTCCATAATGCGATGAGCTGTTTTCTTGCATTATGTAGTCGGAGGCGGCCGTGTTTCGAGCAACTTTGGTTATGACGATTTTGATAGCGATGATAACCATCACTCACGGTCAGACACCGGCATTACTGCTTTTTGGTGATCCGGACCACAAGACATTTCTTGGGTGTTTGAATTGTTCAAAATATGACAGTGGCTCAGTGTGCAACAAATATGGTGACCAAGGTTCAAAATATAGTTCAGAGAGCATATGGAACCCTTATGGCGATTTCGGCTCTAAGTATTCAAGCAATAGTCCTTGGAATCAATATACTTCGTCGGGTCCAGTAATCGTTGATAACTCCGGTCAATTTTTTGGCCGCTTTACCGCCAATAAATCTGTAAGCGACCGCACCAAAATAAATGCCCTCAATCAACTTGCGGACGTGGTGGCAAGTGGCGCCGATCTGGACGCTGCGCAGAACCTGCTTTGCGGGGAATAAACCGTCAGGAGTAAACCGTGTCAGAGCGCAATCATGTTTAGAACCCGAATTATCAAGCTGCTCATTATAGCGGCATTTGTCACTGGCCTCGCTTTTCCGGTGGCAGCTGCACTCACACTCTTTTCCACCGAGGATCAAGCACAGCAACATTGTCCAAGTGATGTCGTCGTCTGGCTGAATCTACCGACCCACATCTATCACTGGAAAGGCATGCGTTGGTACGGCAACACCAACAATGGCGCTTATGTATGCAAAAAGGAAGCCGACGAAGATGGAAATCGTGGCACGCTCAACGGACAATGAGAAGGATGGAGATTTCTGATTATGATAACGCGGCTTCGGACTACGCCGACGGGGAGGCAAATCGATGCGTACTTGGCTCCCGGTTTACTCGGGTGATGTTTCGGTTGCAGACCGCACGCCATACGCTTATTATGTAGAGATTAGGGCGTGAACTCAACAATCCACACATGGACACAGCAATTGGACTTAGTGCGATAGTGGTTGGCCTTCTCGGCTTGCTGATCTCTGCGGCGCTGAGCCTGCGCACGGCCGTGTCCGTCAGTCTCAAACGCAAGCTTCTCCAAATCACAGACCAAAAAGGCCGACTAGTAGAAATTATAGAACTCGATTCGATCGATAAGGAAGACCTGAATAACAAAATTGATCGCGTTCTAAAAACTCTACAAGAGGCAAAACGAGAGGCTGCCGAAAGCTAAGCTCAGTAGCGAGGTAATCACTTGGCCGCTATTCCGAAATCCGCCCCGAAAACAGCTTCGGGAATTGCGGGCGCCAGTGGTGGAACCGGGCTGCTTGGCGTGGCAGCGCTAATTCCAGATCAATATAACTTCCTGAAACAGATAATAACGTATTGCGCGCCAACAGCGACAGTTATCATTGGCATTCTGTGGGCGTGGTCTCTCGTCTTCTGCAAATCTTGGCTCGATCGAATGCAATTGAAACGCAGCCTAATTTCTGCCCGTGAACTTCGAGACGCAATAAGAGCCGATCCGCATTCCTCAGAAACTCATAAGGCTGCAGCTCAAGAATATGTTGAGAAATTTGAACGTCTGAACTTTGAACTTCTCAGCAGCGACACCGAACTAATGCACGCCACCATAATCAGCGCTGGATCAAAAAACCCCAGCGACCCGCCGGTCGGCAGGAGGGGATAGTGACAGATACTTTTCAAGTAAAATGCATCAACAAACGAGACCGCCAGAATCCGCACGAGCGCATTCAAAATATTGGTGGTTTCGACAACGGCAAAGCATGGAAGATTACCGAAGAATCCGCCATCCAAGGAATGGAAAGCGGAAAATGGAAATTCTACGTAAGCGTTGGTACCCATAGTGTTTGGGTTGTGATCGCTATCCACAACGGCCGCAAATATCTCAAGACTGAACCGGATGGATATTCTCCCGACAATCTTTTAAGCTTGCCCCAGTGTCCGTGATCATATCGTGATCTTATTGATATGGCGCGTTTTGGCTTACCCGAGCAGCCAGTCGAGCGATATGGCATCACAGATAATTTTTGGTTTTATTATATGAGCGGCGACGCGCTTCCAGTGAAATCCCAATATTGATCTTTCGATTTTCCAACCAGGCCAATGCATCCGCGAGGACCCCCGACGCGGGATTAATTCCGTGGTTAAAAGTGGCCTACTTTTCCCCGATATCACTATACTCCCTCGCCGGGGATATAGCTATGCTCCCGGGCGGACACAACGTTCTTCTTCAAAAACCTGAATTGAAGCCTCGACCAAAATAATTCCCGCGTCGTGCTTTTTTAGTGTCCGGAAGCGACAAATAACTTCAGATTATGAAATGGCGACTAGTGCGATATTCCATAATGGACATTACGCGTGCGTTCGGTCGCGCGAACGATTGATAATTATAAATGGTCATGGCTCTGTCGTTGCTGCCACTAATAAGCAAATTTGTATTTTCATTCCAGTTTGCCGCGTCGAAGCACCGACTTGCTATAAAAACATCATTTCCTAGCAAGTCGTCGTTTGAGCAGAGGTCTCGAAGAGAAAGGACGGGCGTGAACCGACTCTGCCTGCCCGAGCCCTACACCCGCCATACGCCTGTGCGATTAGCGGGCATCTTGCTCGTCAGTATACCAGGACGGTTTTTCCGGATAATGCGGGCCGTCATAGATCTCGATCACGACGGTCTCGGCATGAGCGATCGCTGGGCCGTGAACGTTGCCCTTTGGATTGCAGTAGAAACTGCCGGCGGTCAGCGTGACGCCGGTCGAGGTGTATTCATACTTGCCTTTGAGGCAGAACATGAACTGGTTCGAGGCATGGAAATGAGGCTGCGGAATTCCGGCCCCTTCCGCAAATTTGATCAGCGCAATTGACGCGCCGGTTTTTTCGTCGCGCCACAGCATTTTTTCGGAAATGCCCTTCAGCGACTTCTCGCGCCACGGCAGCGATTCCGATTGGACAAGAAGTTCTTCGACCTTCGGCGCGTCTTTCGGCAACATGGCTTTACTCCTAGATCAGCTTTTGACTTCGGTGGTCCATCGGACGTTTTTCAATTCGACGAGGCGGGACAGATAGGGAATTTTCGCGCGGTTCGTGAGACGGTGGACGGCGCGCATCTCGTTGATGAAGACTGTCGAGCCGAGTTCCTCCACGGTCTTGATGCGATCTCCGAAGATCGTCTCGATTTCGTTCTCGCCGCCGCCGAGCGATATGACGACATAAGGGTGGTAGTGAATATGGAAGTCGATGGTCTCGCCGGGATCGAGATTGATTTCCCAAATCCTGACGTGCTCGTTTTCAAGCACGATGCGCTGGCCGATCTCGCCCAGCTTGACGCCGCGTTTCGCCGCTTCCGCAATTCCAAATTTATCGGACATATCGGCTGTCTCCGTGCTTAGCTGGGAAGCACAGCGATGGCGCTGATCTCGATCAGATAGTCGGGTGACGTCATCTTAGTCACTTCGACCATGGTCGAGGCCGGCAATGGCGGCTTGAAGTACTGGGCACGCACTTTGTGGATCGCCTCGAAGTGCTCCATGTTCCGCACATAGACGTCAACGCGGCAGACGTCATCCAGCGTGCCGCCGGCGGCCTCCACCGCGGCTTTGACGTTTTCGCAGACTTGCCGGGTCTGTTCGGTGATATCGCCGATACCGGCGATGGTGCCATCCGGGCGGCGCGCCGTCATTCCGGAAATGAAGACAAAGCGTCCCGTGGCCTCGATGGCCGTTGCGTGCGAGAAAACGCCATTGGGCTGCCGCAGCTTCGGGCTGGATATCTGAACCTTGGGCATGATGTGGTCTTCCTATGGTGTCCTGGGGTCAAAAGGCGTTGGCTGAACGCCGAGGCGCTTGGCGTAGTGTTGCAGCATCGCGACCACGGCGGGATCCACAAGAACCTGACCGCCGGAGCGATCGCGCCGCTGCCACTCCGGCTCTCCCGGCGTGAACAATTGGGAAACGCCCGGCGCTCGTTTGCCGCCGCGAATGCGCTCCGCGGCGTTTGCCGCCTGCGCACGGAACCAATCGAGATCGCAAAAATGTGCAACATCGATCGCAATGAACAGATGCGAGCAATCGTAAGGCACGCTGAAGTCGCCGTAGAGCGGTCGAACTTGCGCCCCGCTCGCGCCCTGTGACAGCAGCCCGCACAAGAGGTCGATCAGGAATGAGAGCCCAAAGCCTTTGGGACCTCCCGAAGGCAACAGCATTCCGGCTATGGCCTCGGTTGGATTGGTGGTGGGGAGCCCCTGCGCTGTCACGGCCCATGTTGGCGGGATTGGCTCCTTGGCTTTTTCAGCCATCCGTATCTTGCCCATCGCCGCTTCGCTCGTCGCCATGTCGAGCACGATGGGAATTTCGCTGTCGGTCGGTACCGCGATTGCGAGCGGATTATTGCCGACAACGCGCTCGGCGCTGCCGGGGGCAGGCATCAGCGGACGCGTGTTGCACATCGCGATGCCGACACAGCCGGCATCGGCCGCCTGGCGGGCGTAACGGCCTGCGGCGCCAAAATGAAACCCGTGACGAACGGCTACGATGCCCGCAGCAGTTTGTCTGGCCTTATCGATTGCAAGGCTCATCGCCTGGTCGCCGGTCAACTGGCCAAGGGCATTGCCGGCGTCGAGCACGACAGCGCCCTGCCGTTCGGAGACAATGGCTGCGGCGGTTTCTTTCGACACCGAGCCGCCTTGCAGCCTCTCGATATACATATCGGCCAGCATCACGCCGTGCGATGCGAGGCCTTCGAGGTCGGCGTCAACGAGGCCGCTCGCAACTTTCTCCGCCGCTGAAGCGGAAAGTCCGGTAGCGGCAAACAACCTAGCCACGAACGCCGCAAGCTGTGCGGCCGGTATTGTCACCGGTCCGGCCTGCACCTGCACGTTCATTTGAATGACTTTCTTTTGAATGGCGCCACACCGTTATCGGCGCCACGGTTCGCCGCAAGCGACGCTGCGACCTTGTCCAAGGTGCGGCTGATATGCAGACGATTAAGCTCGATCGTCTTGTCCACGTCGCGGTTGAGCGCGGCCCGCATCAATTGCTTGTGCTCGCCAACATCGTCGCGCAACGGCGCGTTGGACATGATCGAAAGCGAGACATAACGCTCAGCCTGCTCAAACAAACGCTCACGGATCGATATCAGCGTCTGCGAACCGCACGCTGAAACGAGAGCGGCATGAAACGCCGCGTGCTCGCGGCTCCATGCCTCGTTTATGGTTTCCGGATCGCTTGGATCGATCTTGGTCTGGCGGGACAACCGGTGGAACGCCCCGAGCAGATTGGCCTCCCACTCGACGCCGCCTTTTTCTAGCGACCAGCGTAGCGCGATCGTTTCGATCTCGATCCTGGTCTGCATCAGATCGACCAGGTTTTCGCGTGACACTTCGGACACCCGAAAGCCCTTGTTCTGCTCAAGCCGCACGAGCCCTTCGGCTTCGAGGCGCATCAAAGCTTCGCGCAGCGGACTGATACCTATGCCGTAACGTTCGCGAAGCGCTTCGAAACGCAGGCGTTCGTTGGGCATGAGGCGGCAGGCAATGATGTCCGAACGAATGCGGCTCAACGCCGAGGCCGTCAAAGTCTGATCGGCGACACGTTTGGCAGACATTGCGGGCATGCGTGCTCCGGGTTTGAGTAGCCCGATCAGCGAAGATAATCGCATATACGAGCACTATTCCACAATCAACGGATTTTCGAAAATCTATTGACTGCACAAAACTATCGGTAGCACCATCGTCGCGCAAGGCCGGGCTCATCTGTCGCGGGAGAGAGCAATGCGTATTGTTCCAGGCGCAATCGCTGCAGCGTTTGCCGTCGCTTCGGTCGCGTTCATGCGGCCGGATGCAGCGTCGGCTCAGGGTGGTGCCCCACCAGCGCTAACCAAAGTTGTATTCTCACTCGACTTTATTCCGCTTGGCCGGCACGCCCCCTGGTATGCAGCTATCGCAGAAGGATTCTTCAAAGAGGAAGGCCTCGACGTCAGCATTATTCCGTCGCAAGGCGGCGCGCAGGTTATTCAAAACGTCGCCTCCGGGACCGCAAATCTTGGCTTTATGGGGGTCCCCGAAGTCGCCATTGCCCGCTCGACTGGCGCCAAGCTCAAAATCGTCTCCGTCATTTATCAGAAGCAACCGATTGCGGTGTTCAGCCTGCAAAGCGGGGCAAACGTAACGACGCCAAAGCAGCTTGAAGGACTGACGCTTGGCAGCGGTTCAGGCAGCTTCACCCCCAAGATCCTGCAGGGCTTCATGACCGGAAAGGGCCTGGACTCGAGCACGCTGCATGTCACCGACATCGCGCCCCCGGCGCGTCCCGGCGCCCTGATCACCAAGAAGATTCCCTCCATCGAAACCTTCATCATGGGCAAGCCAGGTCTCGAGCAGGCAGCCGAAGGCGTCCACGAAAAGCTTCAGACCTTCATTCCGGCCAATAGCGGCCTCCAGCTCTATTCAAACGGGATCGGCGTTACCGAACAGTACCTTTCGCAAAACCCGCAAGTGGTCCGGGGCTTCGTGCGCGCGGCGTTGAAGGGATGGAAGTTTGCGCTGGATCATCCCGCCAAGGCGGCACAGGACGAACTGCAATTTGTTCAAAGCCTCAAGCCTGAGGTGATTGCAGCTGAACTCAATATCGTGCGCAATCTTGTGGTCACGCCCGACACAGAGCAGCACGGCCTGGGATGGTTCGACCCCGCTCAGATCAAAGCAAACGTCGACTTCGTTACGAAGTACATCGGCATCACCGGCACTCCCCCGGCGCCGGCCGACATGTACGCCACAGGGTTCTTACCCAATCCGCCGATCAAGCCGTGATCGATTCGGCCGTTCAGCGGGGGCTTGCGCAGCGGAAACAGGGGACACCTTCTGCGGATTCGCGGCGCGCTTTCGGTCACTTCGAAAACGTCCACAAGTCGTTTAAACGTCCCGGCCAGGCGCCGCTTGTCGCCATCGACACTGTCTCTTTCGATCTTTACGGCGGGCAATTGATCAGCCTGTTGGGGTCCAGCGGCTGCGGCAAAACCACTTTTCTTCGCATTGCTGCGGGGCTTATCCCGAAGACAAGCGGCATTGTCGAGATCAATGGCGCTGAGGTCGAGCGGCCGCAGCCTGATTTCGGAATGGTCTTTCAGCAGCCGAATTTGATGCCCTGGCGCACAGTGCTTAAAAACGTGCTCTTCCCGATTGAGATTCAGGGCGATGCCGATGGCGGGGCAGCTCAACGCGCAGCTGAACTGCTGTCGCTCGTCGGCCTGTCGGGCTTCGAACACTCCTACCCTGCGCAACTCTCCGGCGGCATGCAGCAACGCGTCGCCTTGTGCCGCGCGCTTGTTCTTCAGCCGAAATTGCTGCTGATGGACGAGCCGTTCGCCGCGCTCGACGAATTGACGCGGATGGAGATGCAGGATCTGCTGCTGGATATTCGCGCCAAGACCCGAGCGACGGTGATACTGGTCACGCACAGCATCAGCGAGGCGGTTTACCTTTCCGACAAGATCGCCGTCTTCAGTCCCCGTCCCGCCAGGATCGCCGAATTTATTGCCGTTGATTTGTCCTATCCGAGACGGCCGGAAACGCGATACGCGCCTGAATTCACCGAGCTTGAACATCGGGCTGGCCGGGCCCTTGGGATTACACGATGAATCCGCAAAACCTCGGACGCTCGATCTATCCTTTGCTGGGCGTCATAGTGATCCTGGCGATATGGCAGCTCTATACGTCGCTGTCCGGCATCACCCCGCTGGTGTTGCCCAGCCCCATGGAAATCGCCTCTGTTTCCATCAAGCGTTACGACCTGCTGCTACAGCAGACCTGGCCAACCCTCGTCGAGACTATTCTGGGCTTCGGGTTGGCGCTGCTGATCGGCATTCCGCTAGCGGTGTTCGTCGCCAACTCGCGCCTGTTCAATCTTGTGCTTTATCCGATACTGGTCGCAATGCAATCCATTCCGAAAGTCGCGATCGCGCCGATTATTTTGGTGTGGTTCGGACTGGGCATCAGCTCGAAGCTGGCATTGGCTTTCCTGGTTGCGTTCTTCCCGATTGTCGTGGATACAGCGACGGGCTTACAGGCAACACCACCCGGGCTGCTGGATCTCGCCCACGCCCTATGCGCGTCGCCGCGCCAGTTCTTCTTCAAGGTTCAGATGCCAGCGGCCCTGCCCTTCATATTCGCTGGATCAAAAGTGGCCATAACGCTCGCGGTGATCGGCGCGGTCATCGGTGAATTTGTCGGTTCGGTTACCGGGCTCGGCAATCTCGTTATGTCGGCCAACTCGCAGCTCGACGGGCCACTGGCCTGGGCGGCCCTTGTCTGGCTGAGCGCGCTCGGAATTCTATTGTTTGCCGCGGTCGCGCTCGCCGAGCGGCTGATGATGCCGTGGGAGCGTGCAGGTCAGCATTGATTTTCCCTGTTTCTTGAAAAGCAGATCCACACAAAAGAAGCGCAACGCACACATGACTCACGGTTCTCTCATCGACACCCACCAGCATCCGATTCCAGACTATTACAAACGTGCCCTTGAAAAAGTTGGCATTCACGGCAGCGGCGAAAATCCATGGGCCGACTGGAGTGCTTCCGAACAGCTTGAATTGATGGACCGAACCGGCATCGCGGCCGCGGTCAATTCAATTGCATCTCCCGGAGTATATTTCGGCGATCTCGAGTTTGCAGTTCGCCTGGCGCGCGAGTGCAATGAAGACTCCGCGCGCATGGTCTCGGACCATCCCGATCGCTTCGGCGCATTTGCAATCCTGCCGCTGCCCGACGTCGGAGCCGCAGTCCGTGAGGCGGAATACGCGCTCGACACGCTCAAGCTCGAAGGAGTTTGCCTCCTGACCCATGTCGGCGACCGCCACCTTGGCCAGCCGGAAGAGGACGAGTTGTACGCGGAGCTCGATCGTCGCAACGCGGTCGTATTCGTCCATCCGCTGCGAAACCAGGCGAAGAACATGCCGGCCTACAATTATCCGTCCGGCATGACGGAGCTTGTGCTCGATACAACACGCGCGATCCATAATCTGCTGTGGAACGGCACATTCGGCCAATATCCGAACATCCGCTGGATCATGCCGCACGGCGGGGGTACGGTTCCGTTCCTGATCTATCGAATGAGCGCGATGAATGATCGCCCTCGCGTTGCCGAACATTTGGTGGGGGGCACGGTCGCCAATACTTTGCGGCAACTCTACTATGATGTGGCGGAGATCTGCGCGCCGGCGCCGCTGAAGTGCCTCATGGAAATAGCTGAGCCCTCACGCATTCTGTTCGGCAGCGATTTTCCGTTTTCACGGCACCGCACGCCGGCTAAGGATGTCGAGTCGGCAATTGCAGCCTTCGAGGCGTTTGGGGATTGGGATGCGTCTACGAGAGAAGGTATCGAGAGCAAGAATGCTCTCAGGCTTTTCCCCAGATTGGCGAAGCGCCTCAACGTAGGACGACCTCCATGATCGAACTTCTCACTCAGGAAAGTATAATCTTGGAGTCGCGGCGAGTACGCCAACTCGATAAGAAATATGTATTTTTTCTTTTCAAGTTGAGCCTGCTCCAGGTACACCGGACTCAGGCCGGATTCGCGTAATGATAGATTATGGAATTGCGGCTGCCGCACGCTCGACGCCGGCAATGCCGTTGCCCAGTTGACCGGCGACCAGGCGATGACCCTTGCAATCGATAAGGCCACGCAATTTGCTGCGGGCTCTGTCCGGCCTCGTCGAATTGAAAAACGTCCAGTGGACCACCGAAGTCAAAAGCTGATCCAGGGGTAAAGCCATGTTGCAGAAAGACGCGCCGAAGCTCGAAGAACTTCTTGTCCAGTCGGTATCGCTGCCGTGGCGCGAGAAGTCGCTGAAGTGCATTTCCGAAAAAATGCTGTGGCGCGACGAAAAAACCGGCGCGTCAATTGCGCTGATCAAATTTGCGGAAGGGGTCTGGATTCTGCAGCCTCACTTCCATGCTTCGAGCCAATTCATATTCTGCCTCAAAAGGCAAGTATGAATACACCTCGACCGGCGTCAAGCTGATCGCCCGCAGTTTCTCGCTAAAAGGCTCAAGATTAACCCTGGAGGCTGCGCACAAAGCGATCTCGGATCTCGATCGCACCGAGCGGAATGACGGCGATACTGTCCGGCATGCCGACCTCGGTGCGTATCAGAATACGGTAGTAGTTTAGCAGCGACAGAATGGCGTTCGCGCAGTTGCCGAAGCCCGAGTTCTGCATGATAAGTGCGGGATGCCGCCCGGCAAAGTGTGCCCCGCATGCGATGCCGACGCCTTCCTCCTTGAAGCCCGGGCCCATACTCATCAGCGTGCCGATGCCGTAGCCCGGGCCTTTGTCGACCGCTAGCAGGCCGAGAAGGACCAGCAGTGCACCGGCGTAGAAGTCGCGCTTACGAATTATACCAACTCTCGGAGACACTGACTCATCTGGCGGAATAGCCCGAGCTTATAGCTCCCAGGCAACTATATGAAATCATGAATGAGTTTGTGTTCCACCTCTGCACAATCACCGTGCTCCAAGAGTCAGTGTCTGTGCGAGTTAGTATTAGATTCTGCCAGAACTCAAGCATGTCGTCGCAATGTCACCGTGATCGGAATGTCTTTTTGTTTCCTCCCTCGGCCAGCGAACGGCGTTTTGTTCCAGGCGCAGCCGTCGGCATATCCCACGGCTACCGGCGATGAACCTATCGCGCGCCCTTCACACAACCCGCCGGGCAGGCCGGTCCGCATGGGTTGGCTTCGCGTTCAGCTTTCGCTAGATCGACCCGGCAAGGCCTGCCTTCTTGATCACGTCGCTCCACCGGGCTTCTTCGTTGTGCAGGAATTTGTCCAATTCGGCGACATTGCGCTTTCCACCCGGCGTGACGCCGAGCTTCTCGATCTTTGCCTTCACATCAGGCGTCTGAATGATGGCATTGACCTTTTCGTTCAGCAGATCGGCGACCGGCTTGGGCGTTGCCGCCGGCGCGATCAGCATCTGCCACGACACGGCGTCGTAACCCTTGACGCCGGCCTCCTCCATTGTCGGCACGTCCGGCAGAACGCTTGAACGTTCGGTTGAGGTCACCGCCAGCACGCGCAGCTGTCCGCCCTTGGCGAGCCCGGCCGCGGAGTTGATGTCAACGAAGCCGACCTGCACCTGGTTGGCCATCGTCGCAGTCAGCTGCGGCGCGGAGCCGCTGAACGGCACGTGCACCATTTTGATGCCGGTGAGGCTCTCCATCAACGACATGAAGATCGCCCCGTTGGTGCCGAAGCCGCCCGATCCATAATTGAACTCGCCGGGCTTTTTCTTGGCAAGATCGATCAGGTCCTTCACCGTCTTGGCCGGAAAATCGTTGCTTGCTACCAGCGCGAAGGGCAGCGAGCCGACCAGCGCGATCGGCTTAACGTCGTCGAGTTTGAAGGGCAGCGACTTGCGCAGCGTCGGATTGATGGCGAGCGTTCCGTTCGGCGCCATCATCAAAGTGTAGCCGTCCGGCGAGGCATGAAGCATCGTCATGACCGCGACCACGGTCCCGCCACCGGGCTTGTTCTCGACAATGTAAGTCTTGCCGAGCTGCTCACTCAGTTTTTGAGCGACGATGCGGCCGAGCACGTCCGTGATGCCGCCGGGAGAATACGGCACGTAGATGGTCGTTGTTCTCGCCGGATAGGTGTCAGCCGCATGGACGGCGAACGAAAGGACGATCATGGCGGCGGCGGCCAGCAAGACGGAGGACAAGCGTTTCATGGTGTAAAATCTCCAATCCCCAGCAGACGCGGGGCATTGCTTGCATTCCGGCACGACAAAAATTATGAAGTATAGATTGTTTTGCGTCTAGCCCATTTTTATCGGAGAAAAGCGTTGAAATTGGTTTTATTTTCGACAAAAATTGGAACAGGGCCTGGGCAGGTTTTCGCTGCCGAAGAGGGCAGGCTTGGGTTATCCAGGCTAGAGCGGGCAGAGGACCATGAGGGAACCGACTATGACGCAGGAACGTGCGTTGCTTGCATCCGAGCAGTTGCTCCAGGCGAATAAGGCCGTAGGCGATGCGTTTCGCGCATTCCGTCAGGCGGCCCGCGCGTCTGGACCTCTCGATAAACAGACCGTCGAATTCATCCTTATGGCCGGCTTTGCCGCTGCGGGGCATGAGAGCCCATTCAAGAACCATGCCAGGCGCGCGCTGGAAGCAGGAGTCGCCAAAGCGGCGCTGGAACAGACGGTCATGCTGACGCTCGGCGCGACTTCTGTGCTGCCGGCTGTCGCGAAGGCGTTGTGCTGGCTCGACGAGGTCGAAGAAGAGGTCAACGCCGCGAAGAAAAAGTAGCGGCAGCCGCACCGCCGCTACCCGATCGTTCCGCCGGTGACGCTCAAGAAACGGGCGAGACGCGCGGCGCCGTCTCCCAGACCCGCGTCTTCCAGCTATCGCCGACTTCCAATTCGCTGGCGAAGTATTCAGCCTCGCCGCCGCACGGATTCTTGAAGTACCAATATTGCTGCGAGCTCACGTAATGCGTGCCGGGCTCGATCGCCGTCGTCCAACCGTTGTCGCGCACGTAACGGCCGGCGAGCTTCACCTGGTCGAAATCATCGAGCACGAAGGCGGCGTGGTTAAACGTAAGCTTGTCCACCCTGTGCTGGATGAAGAGGTTGTGGTGGTCGAGCGATCCCGAGGCGCGCAGAAAATCGCCGTTGTCGAGGACGCGGTCGGAGATGCGGAACTGGAGACGCTCGACGTAGAAATCGGAGGTCGGCCGGCCTTGCGGCTTCGTGACGGTGTAGACCACGTGAGCGATGCGCTCCGGCGTCACGGGCGGTCCGCTCTCGTTGACCCGCGCCGACGTCGCCGGCTTCGGCCTGGCGACGCGGAAAGCAATGGCGCAATGATTGGGGTCGAAGGCGTGAATGCCGCCGTCGGCGTCTTGCGTCACCGTGCGGTCGCGTGACAGCTCGGCGGAAATCTCCCGCAGCGAATTTGCGTCCTCGACGCCCCAGGTTATTTCGCGCGCCGACGAGCCAGGCTCGATCGCCGGTGGTATCGCCGGATCGTCGATATGGCGAATGAACACCATTTGTCCCGACGGCATGGTGAAGTCGGCGCCGTGCGCGCCTCGCTCGAGGCAATCGAGACCCCAATCGGTGTAGAAACGGATGCCGGCGTCGACGTCTTCGACGCCATACAGAATTGATTCGATCCGGTCTATCTTCATTGTCTGCTCCTTATGCTGCTGTTGCCGAGGACCGCGCCCGCGAGCCGCGGCCGAATTTTTCCGAGAACAATTCGCGCGTGCTTGTTCAACTGCCTTTGCCTCACTATTGTGCCACTGCGAGAATGCCAGTGCGACAGAGGAGATCTTAAGCCACCATGACGAGCCCGTATGTTTTGCATGGCACCCGGCTGTCCGGTCCGAGCTACAAGGTGGCACTCACGCTGTCGCTGCTGGGCGTTGCTTTCGATTACGTGCATGTCAATCTGCGAAACGCTGCACAAAAGACACCGGCCTTCCTACAGTTGAACAGGTTCGGCCAGGTGCCGTGCCTAGTGGACAACGCATCGGGACGCGCGCTGTGCCAGTCCGGTTCGATCCTGCAATATCTGGCCGAAAAACATGAAAAACTGAGCGGCAAGACCAAGGAAGAGGGCATTTGCGCGCGCGAATGGATCTACTGGGACTTCGACAGGTTCGTGCCGAACATCTACCGGCCGCGCGCCAACAAGCTTGGCTTCCGCCCGGCGCACGACTCGACGCTCGCCATGTACATGGATGACGGCAATGCCGGGCTGAAGGTGCTCGACGACTGGCTCAACGGCCGCCCCTGGCTTGCGAGCGACGAACCGACGATCGCCGATATCGACGTCTATGGTGTCGTCAGCTACGCAACGGAGGCCGGCTTCGATCTGCCGAGCTACCCGAATCTCAGCGGCTGGCTCGACCGCTTTCAAAAGTTGCCGGGCTTTGCGACTGTCGAAGACTTGCTTCCGCTGCAAGATCGCAAAGCAAGCTGAGAGGTCTTGCGCCATCGGTTGCCTAGATGCGTTCGAGGATCTCGAGCCCGCGCACGCGATCGATCAGATAGATGAGGCCGCGTTCGTCGACGAAAACGTCGTTGCTCGAGACGCGTTTTGAATTCGGCGGCAGATCCGGAACGTAGTGAGCGACTTCACGCGGCGCATGCGGCCGGCCGATATCGATGATACGCAGCCCGTTTGCGAACCATGCGACCGGGACTTCGCCGCCGGTGATCTTTTCGACCGGCTGGTGACAGCCAGTTTGCGGCGGCTGCGTAGTGCCCTCGAGCGATTCCATTTGGTAGGTGGAGATCGGCACGGGCCGTGTTTCGTCGGTCACGTCGACTAGCCAGACGAAGGCCGGCGGTGACGGCGAGAGACGGGCGACGTCCTCGTCGGCGACCAGCAGATATTTACGGCCGTTGATTGCGAATGGAATAGGGACCGCGGAGTGCGTCGGACAAGGGTAGGGCGGACTCCAATCGAGGCCGGACACGAATTTCGGTTTCGCCATGTCTTCAATGTCGAGGATGACGAAGCCGCCGTGCCAGAAACTGGTGTAAAGCCGGTTGCCGAGTTGCAGCGGATGATGGCAACGGTGCGCCGTTCCGTTCCAGCTTGGCGTTTCGCCGCCGGCGGTCCATTGGCCCGGCATCCACCAGCGTCCAACTTCCTCCGGCCGATTCGGATCGACCAGATCGAGAATCATGACGATATTGCCGAGATAGCCTTCGATCGTCGGCGAACAGTAGACGTAGCGGCCGTCGTAGTCGTAGCGGTGCACGCCTTGTCCGACCGTTTCCCATTTCTTGATGAGCGTTGGACGGCTCGGATTTTCGATATTGTAGATCGCCAGCCCACCGCGGAAATCGGCGGATGCGCCCGGCTCGTTCTGGTTGACCTCGTGGTTCACGATCATGAGGCCGTTCCCGACGCGCACCTTGTGCGAGTGCGTGCCGAATTCCATACCGAGGCTGGCGAGCGCTTTCGGTGACTTCGGATCCGAGACGTCGACGATTGTCGTGCCGTGCGGACTTTTCATGTGGCCGAGGTAGGCGCGGCCGTTTTCAACGACCACCTGGCCGCCGCCGGCACAGTCGAAATAGCCGACCCGCCGGATGCCTCTTGCGTCAGCCATTGGATGTCGGCGAACCTGCGCCCATGATCGTGGTAACCACTCGCACTAGCTCGCACCGCGTCCGCTCGTCGCGAACTGGACGCCACGTATCAGTCGATTAAATTTGCAAAAATATATATTTGGCTATAAAGATTGTCAATAAGAAAGACTATCGATTCTGTGACGCTTGGAGGTTTGGTTGCCTGGGGTTCTAATTCAATCTGGTCTTGCATCTTGACGGCCTAGCCAAATGAAATCAGTTGTCTTGCCTTTGAATGTCGCTACCGACGCTTCGGCCGCGTCGCTCACCAGCCAGATTTACTGCCGGTTGCGCGATGACATCCTCAGCGGCGCCTTGGCGCCGGGGAAAAAGCTCCCGATCGAAGAGTTGAAGGACACTTACAGCGTCGGCGCGAGCGCGATTCGCGAGGCGCTTAGCCTGCTGACGTCCGATGCTCTCGTTGAGCGCATCGATCACCGCGGCTTTCGCGTCAGTCCGGTCAGCCGTGCGGGTTTCGACGAACTGCTCAAGACCCGTTGCTGGCTAGAAGAGCGCGCGCTCCGGGAATCAATTCGCGCCGGCGACGTCGCCTGGGAAGAGTCGATCGTGGTCGCGAACTTTCATCTCCATCGCGTCCGGCGCGCGCAAACGACCGACCGCTTGCTGCAGAGCGACGAATGGGAGGTGCGGCACCGCATCCTGCACAGGGCGTTGATCGCAGCGTGCCAGTCAACCTTGCTGACACGGTTCTGCGATCAAATGTACGACCTGAACATCCGCTATCGGCGAATTGCGGGGCCGGAAGTCGACGAGACGCGCGATGTCGATGCCGAGCATGCCGCCATCGCCGAATCCGTGGTAGCGCGCAATGAAGATCGCGCCGTAGAGCTTCTGCTCGCACACTATACCCGTACCGGCGACGATGCGAGGGAGCGGCTAAGCTAGCGTCCGCTGCAGGAACGTAAGCAGCTCGGTCCAGGCTTTCTCGGACGCGTCCTTGCGATACATGTCCGGCCGCGAGAAATCCTGGAACGCGTGGCCGGCATCTTCGTAAATGTGGAAGTCACATTTGACGTTGTGCGCCTTCATCTCGCTCTGCAGGCGCTTGATTTCGTCCACGCCGATGATGTGATCCTGGTCGCCGTAGAGCGCGAGCACATCCGCCTTGATGTCCTTGGTGAAGGTGATTGGGGCCGGCATGCCCTGGCCCTCGGTCTTGAAGATGTGGCCACCGTAAAGGACCACTGCGGACTTGAAGTCCGGAATTACGCCCGCGCCGAGAAAGGCCGTGCGTCCGCCCATGCAGTGGCCGATGATGCCAATGGCATCGGCGCGCACAAAGGGTCGCCGGGCGAGAAAATCGAGAGTCGCCTTCAGGTCGGCCACAACCTCTTTGTCCTGCATCGTCTTGCGCGAAACGCTCCAATCCTCATCCGCCGGGCGGCGGTGGTAGTGATTCGGTACGGCGACGACAAAGCCGTGGCTTGCCATGCGGCGCGCCGCGTCGAGCGTGAACTCGTCGACCCCCTCGCGGTGATGACAAAGGATAACGGCAGGCCAAGGCTGGGTCGCGCTGTCGGGCTTGGCCAATTCCACGGCCATACGGCTGCCGGCAACGTCGACGTATTCGGTGGTTTGCATTGGAAGGCTCCGATGGAACATGGCGTCATAGATGCTCGGCAATGACCGGCGCGAAAGTCTTGTCAATATCGATAGTGCGGTCGACAAAGCCCTGATCGTGGAGGTGGCGGGCCAGCGCCTCCAGCGATGCGCGATTTTCCTCGAGCCCGTAGCAGAACGGGTCGCCGCCGAACAGCCCGTCGATCTCATCGATGTCGTTGTGCAGCCAAGGTAGGGCGTATTTCATCGCGCCGGAAAATCTCATGTCCCGGCCAGCGACCGCCTTGGCTTGCGTGAACGCTTTGAACAGGCTCGAGGCGAGCCAGGGATGCTTTTCGTACAACTCTTCCCGGATCACCAACGTGTGCATGATGGGGAAGATGGCGGTGCGACCGAAATAGTCGCGCTCGACCTCGCGGTAGTTCGGAAACAACCGGACGACATCCGGGCTCTTGCCGAACGAGGCCGGATGGCGCGCGCCGAGCAAGGCATTGATGTCCCCCGCCGCCAGCAGATCGCTCATAGCGATGTGGTCCGGGATCACCTCGATGTTGATGCCTTGCGGAATCTTGACTTCCTTGCCGCCGCCGCTGAAGGGCGCGTCGCTGCCGCCGTCCAGCCAGCGCACCGAACGCAGGTCGAGGCCGTAGTCTTCCTGTAGCATCCTGCGGATCCAGACCGCGGCGGTTTGCTGGTAGCCCATTATGCCGACGCGGCGTCCGGCGAGGTCAGTGGGCTTCTCGATGCCGGACTTTTGGTTGATGAAGACGTAGCTGTGCCGGAACACCTTCGAGGGAAACACCGGGATGGCGACAAACGGAAAGCCGCCCTTGGCCCGCGCGCTGAGATAGGTCGATGCCGACATTTCGGAGACGTCGAACTCGTAGTTCTTGATCATCCGCCGGAAGATTTCCGGGCCCGACTGGCTGGCGATGTAAGTCGCGTCAACGCCTTCGATTTTCACCCGCCCGTCGGCAATCGCCGCCATTCGGCCATAGGGCCCGCAGGCTATCGACAGGGGATATCTGGCATTCATCTTGGCTCCCAATTTAAGGCCGGGCGTTGAAAAAAAGGGGGTCCTCGATAATCGATAAAAAGATAATTGACAAATAATTATAGATGAAACACAGGTTGGAATCCGTCTCACTCCTTAACGATCCAAGTCAATATGAAAATAGGTGACGATGTGCGAAGTCGAGATTGAAGGCGGCACGCTGCGCAATTTCATCAATGACGAAAGCGCGGTTGCCAACAGCCGCGCGCCGCATGAAACAAAGGCACATATGCGATGATCGAACGCTTTAACGTTGCGCCACCCGGCCTGTACAATCGTCAGCTACGCGGGCGCTATTTATTTTCACCTGTCGTCGTCGTTCGCGGCGGTGACCATGCGCACATCTACGTCGCTGGCAAGACATCGATCCAACCTAGTGGGTCGATCGGCGGCGTCGGCGACTTGCGCGCGCAAATCGGTCTGGTCTGTCAGGCCGTGCGCGACAGCGTCGAATACGTCGGCGCGACGCTCGATGACGTCGTCCGCACCGTGACCTACGTGCTCGACATCGACGCCTACTATGCCGTCGCCGACGAGCGCTATAAGTACTTCAACAATTCGCTACCTACCAATACGCTGATCGCGGTGAGCCGGCTGGCGCATCCAGACATGCAGATCGAGATCGAGGCGGAAGCGATCGTCGATCCGGCGCGGTTGAAGAACCTCACGGCCTGATCGCTGCGCGATCAAACTGCGAGCTACAAGGACCGATGTCATGCTGAAGAGCCACAACCGCTATTCATATAGCCCGATCGTGGAGCGCAAACCCTATGAGTGGCCGAACGGCACGCGTCTCGCGATCTTCACGGCGCTAAACGTCGAGGCTTTCCCCTTCGCGGAAGGGCTCGGCGTCGAGCTCGCGCCGGGACAGCCACAGCCCGACGTCGTAAACTACTCATGGCGCGACTACGGAAATCGCGTCGGCTTCTGGCGGCTGATGGAGATGCTCGACGAGTTCAAGGTTCCGGCGTCGATGCTGATGAACACGGCGATTTTCGAGGAATGCCCGCAGATCGCGGCTGCCATCATCAAGCGCGGCGACGAGATCGTCGGCCATGGCCGTACCAATGCGGAACGCCAGGGCCAGATGCCGGAAGAGGAAGAACGCCATCTCATCCAAGACGTCGTCACGACGTTGCGCGAGAAGACCGGTGTCGCGCCGGCCGGCTGGCTTGGCCCCTGGGTGTCCGAGAGCTTTGTCACGCCCGACCTGCTGCAGGAGGCCGGCTTCACCTATCACCTGGACTGGATGCTGGACGACCAGCCGGTGTGGATGAAGACCCGCAAGGGCCGCATTCTCGCCATTCCTTACGTCAGACCGACCAACGACCTGCCGCTGATGCACCGTTATCAGGTCACGCCCGCGCAATATGCCGATATCCTGATCGACCAATTCGACGAGATGCTGGTGCAGTCACGCGACACGCCGCTGGTATTCTGTCTGTCCTTCCATCCTTATTTTGCCGGACATGCGTTCCGCCTGAAGCACCTGCGGCGGGTGTACCAACACATCATGTCGCATGCCGATAAGATATGCCTCGCCAGAACCGGCGAGATCGCAAAGCATATCGCGAGCCTGCCGCCAGGCGTTGTGCCGGGGAGCTAACCGCCGGCAGTCGCGCGAAGGCCGACTTGCTAGGAAAATGCCGAATGTATTCAACTGCTCCAACCTACGTAACCCACGTCGGCCGGGCCAAATTTAACGCCGGCTTTACATCCGACAACGGACATTTGATTGCATCGCAATATATGTCGCGAAGGGCCATGTATGGACGGCGCCCAGCCAATAGATGACCAATAAAACACCGCAACCAAACGCGAACAAACGTCACCGAAACCTACGCGAAAATGCCGATAATCATTGAGTTTTTCGGGTAGGGCATGGCGCTCATAACCGCTTGGTTGGAGGTTTGGCTCCCGGAATGCTTCCGTGAAGACATCCGTTATTTGCTGTCAGGGATGTAAGGTCAGGCTCGACGCTCTATTGCGAGCTCGAGCGGTTGGGGCGACCGATGATGACGACCGATGCTGACGTCGGCTTCGCCGGTTCGGGGCGGCGGCGATGGAGACGGCGCCGGTCGAGCGCAGCGAGGTACGGGGCCATCGACAACAGATCGGAAAATCTGCAGCACTGACAGAGGGGGGCGCGCTGCATGATCGCGCGCCAGTTGCTTTCCGTGAGCCCCGCCGTCTGCTATCGTCTGCGCCGTTCCAAAGCTTGATCCGTTCGATCGAGTACGATTGAACGCATGCTTGCCGGGTACGAATGTCTCGCAATAGCGGGTGTGGACGCATGACGGCAACCGAAAATTTATACGGTGTGCTGCGAGGACGCGAGCTCGACTTCTTCGTCTCGGTCCCTTGTAAGCTGCTGGCGGATTTGATCGCGAAGGTCGCGACCGATTCCGAGGTGATCTACACGCCCGTCACCCGGGAGGAGGAAGGCGTCGGCATGGCATGCGGGGCACACTTTGCCGGGCGGCATCCCGCGCTGATCATGCAGAACTCGGGCTTCGGCAATTGCGCGAACGCTATTCTGTCGCTCCTAAACTACTACCGGATTCCGGTTGTTTTCATCGTCAGCCATCGTGGCAGTAGCGGCGAACCGATCGAAGCGCAACGCATGATGGGCGCCGCGGTTGCCGATCTTCTGAAAGTGTTGGGTGTCGACGTACTGAACGTTCCCAAGCCCGAGATGCTTTCACTCGTTCAGCCGGCAATCGAGCAGGCGCGTCAGGCGCGCCGCTCGCTTGCCGTGCTGCTGCCATTCAGTTTTTGGACCGCCAATTGAGGTCGTTTTATGCGGCGCTATGAAGCCCTTCAGGAAATCATGAAGGCAATCACCGATGAGCCGGTGGTGTGCAATCTCGGCCATCCGGCACAGGAACTTTTCACCGTGCGGGATCGGCCGCAGAATTTCTACATGCTCGGTTCTATGGGGCTTGCCAGCAGCATTGCACATGGTCTTGCTTTGTGCCGCAGCGGGAAAGTGGTCGCCATAGATGGCGATGCCTCGGTGACAATGAACCTCGGTGGCTTTGCCACCATCGGCCATACGCGGCCAAAGAATCTGGTGCAGATCATCATCGACAACGGCGCGAATGGGTCAACTGGCTTTCAGCCGTCTTTCACGGCAGGAAACCTGCGACTAGATCAGATCGCGCGGGCTGCGGGAATTACTCGGGTAACTGTCGTCACGGACCAGAAGGATATCGCGCCGACTGTTGCGGCGGCTCTCGCGGCAGATCAGGGACCGTCCGTGATTGTGATACGCACCGAGGTCGGCATGCCGGAAGATATCGCCGTCATTCCGCTCGATGCGATCGAGATCCGAGATCGCTTTGTGCGCAGCCTTGGCGGTCAAGCCGGCTGAACAACGCGATAATCTTGGAAGAATTAGAAGAATAGGGCATTCAGTCGGAGATTTCCAATTGAATGAGCGTGCTGAGCGCTCTATTTCGAATCATGCAGCCAGATCATGGGATAATTGGATAGGCATGCGCTTCGCTGCTGCGAAGTGAGACTTGTCTATATTTGTCGGTGCCCTGCGAGCTTGGGCACTTCCCAACTTGCATCTATCACCTCGCGGAGTCGCTTTGATCGCTTGATCTGTGTCAAATGCTAGACGCTCACTCTGGCGTAGTTTTCTGCCCATTGGGAGACGAACAGTAGGTCAGAAATGTCAAAGAGAAATTCTCAGTTACAGATCATCTCCTGTCTCGGGGACTTTGATTTGCAATCTTCAAAACAGCAGCCAAATAAACCTTTGCAGCATTGACTACGTCGTCTATGTGAATGTGTTCGCCAGCGGCATGCATTTGACCGCGCGTATCCGGGTGCAATCTGCCACCCGGGCCATAGACTGTACACGGAACGTCATACCGTGATAAATGAGTTGAATCCGCGGCTGGGCGCCGGGTCACCAGTACTGCTCGATCACCTAAGATATCGTGATGAGACTCGCTCAGCGCTCGTACTACCGGCAAATCGGGGTTGATCGCTGTTGCAGGATCGTTGAGGTAGATTTCAACAGCAGGTTCTTCCATCCCCAATCTTTGGCAGCAATTAGATAGGACCTCGCGCAACTCGCGCTTTACGTCTTCTGCGGTCTGAGTCGGTATTGTGCGTATGTCGAGATATAAGTTGCATTCGATCGGATTTCGCGAAAGGCGCCAAGGCATGCCGCCGCGGATCGCAGCGATTGTAACATTCGGGCGTTCTCCCATGAATTCGTGGCGACTTTCGTAAAGCGGTGCCCATTCTGCGATTGCCGATTGAATGCAATGCATCTGTTGAATGGCATTTTGGATTCCAGGCCGATTTGCCAAGGCGGAATGAGCTATGGTTCCACGAGTGGTAATTTTTGTCCAAAGGCAACCGAGGTTCGCGACGCCTATCTTGAACCCCGTGTGTTCCGCCAATATCGCAAAGTCGGCGCTGATCCCGTGGAGAACGAGATATCGCGTTCCGGTGCCGTATCCCGCATAGGCTTCCCCTTGAAACTCCTCCGCAGGCGCCTTTTCGATTTCGCCGACGACGGCGCCGAAGCTCACATCGCCGCGAAGTCGTATTCCTGCCTTGGCGATAGATTCGAAGGCGACAAGTGCTGCGGCGAGGCCACCTTTCATATTGACGGCACCGAGGCCCCAGACCCACCCGTCGCGCCAGACCGCCTTGGCCTTGAAGCCCTCGCCGTGAAGATAGCTTTCATCGCCGTCATAGGATGTATCCATGTGACCGGTGAGAAGCACGTTGTAGCCGTCGCCTCTCCCGGCAATTGCGCCGACGGCATTGGCGCGATCTTCGCTAACCTGTTGAAGGTAGGCGTGGACACCGTTTGCAGTCAATCGCGAGATAATGTACCGGGCGAGATCAATTTCGCGGCCGGTGGGCGTCCGGATGTTGATCATTTCGGTCAAGGTGCCGCGGACAAGATCGGTCGTAATGTAAGCCGCTGCTTTTTCGAATTCCGCCGTTTGCATTGACGACTCCCGTTCTCCCCGTTGCCATTCATCACGGCATTGCGAGGCGCTCCATATATCTGGATAGCGTTCGATTAACAGCCCAGCGAAACGCCCGATCGGTGAGGAAGCCGATGACGCTGATCGTCGCCAGCGCGACAAAGATGCGGTCCGTCTGCAACAGCAGGCCCGACGTCTGCAGCAGATAGCCGAGCCCGGAATCCGCCGCCAGCATTTCAGCCGGGATTATGCTCATGAACGAGGACGCCATCGCGATCCGCATGCCGATGATGATGTAGGGAACGGCCGACGGCAGGATCACCAGCATGAAGATTTGCAGATTACTCGCGCCAAGACATTGTGCCGCGCGTTGCCGAGCCATCGGCGTCCGGGAAACGCCGGCGGCCGTATTGATTAGGACGATAAAGAACGTTCCCCAAAAGATCAGGAAATATTTTGCGAGCTCGCCTATGCCGAACCAGATGACAGCAATTGTGATCATTGCCGTCGGGGAAAGGTAACGCAGTAATTCGATGCTCGGATCCAAGAGATCATTGAGAATCCTGATACGCCCCATCGGCACGCCAATGACAACAGCTAACGCCGAGCCGGACAAGAACCCGACCGCAACCCGGATCAGACTGATTTCGGTATTACGCAGCAACTCTCCGCTTTTCAGCATCGGGATTGCAGCGCTGGCGACTTCCAATGGCGGTGGAATAAGGTACGGATTGAAGATCAGAGAGAGAAGCTCCCAAACCAAAAGCGAAAATCCGAAGGATATTGCGGTGAAGACCGGCGTTCGCCACCGCCCGTACATCTTGGTCGCCGTTATCTGCCTGGCCCGGCCAGCGACGCGTTCCACGACGGAGGCATGGCTCACTTGTGGTTCTCCGGGCCCACGGTCTGCACATCGCCGATGATTGCTTCGATGTAACTGAAAATCCGCCCGAATGTCGGATCTGCCGGGCTTCGTGGACGCGGCAATTCGACCGCTATGAGCTCCCTGATCCGCGATCGGGGACCCTGCGTCATGATCGCGACGCGGTCAGCTAATGTAATTGCCTCAGCAATGTCGTGTGTGACGAACACGACGGTCTTTCTCGTCGCGGTCCAGATGTCGACGAGCATGCGATGCATGTTCCTCCGGGTTAGCGCATCAAGGGCCGCAAACGGTTCATCCATCAAAAGTATGGCGGGGTCGATTGCGAGAGCGCGGGCGATTTGCAGCCGCTGGCGCATTCCGCCAGACAATTCCGAAGGAAATTTGCGGCGATGTTCCGACAGGCCGACCATGCCGAGGTGCTGATCGGCGATTTGACGTTGCTTGTCTTTCGGTACGCTTCTGACACGTAATCCGAACTGGACGTTTTCTTCCACGTTAAGCCATGGAAAAAGCGCCGATCCTGCATCCTGGAAGAACATGACTCGGTCCTGTCCAGGGCCGCTGATCGGCTTGCCATCGAGCAGGACCGCTCCGCTCGATACGGTTTCGAATCCAGCAAGAATATTTAGTACGGTCGATTTGCCACAGCCCGACGGGCCTAACAGGCACATGAATTCACCGTCGCCAATCGCGAGGTCGATATTCTCGAGCGCCGCGTAGCTCCGCTCGTACTCGCCGTAGACCTTGCCGACGCCGTCAACCTTCATCATTCGTCAACACGCCGCCGGAATCTGAGCCACGAGATGGGGGTCAATGGCCTGGGATCCGTCGGGCCAAATATATTTCTTGAAGTCGAGCTTGCCGTTCATGTCGTTGGCATTGCGCGCCCACGCCGCCAGCCTGCAGTGATCGTGGAAGAAAACATCGTCGAAGCCGAGATGGCGGCTATTTGTCTGCCATTCGTCGTGGGTCGCCTTTTCGCTCAGTTTGTACTTGTCGGCCGCATATTGTGCGACGGAAGCGAAATCCTTTTCCGCCACCTCCTTGCCCTTCATCGTCGCGCGCAAGAAGCGCGTGGCAATATCCTTGCCTTCTGGCGTCGCTAGCCAGCTGGGCCGGGCGCCGGCAACCAGGAAGCCGTTGATGTAACCCGTCGCGTCGCTGAGGATGTGCGCCTTATCCGGGCATATCTCGAGCGTTCGAGAGCCAAATGGCTGCCAGATGAAGAATGCTGCAATGTCGCCGTTGCACAACGCCGTCGGCATGACCGCCGGTGTCAGGTCTTTGATCGTGACGTCAGCCGGACTGATGCCGTTCTTTTGCAGAAATTCCGATACAAACCACGATCCGGTTGTCCCGACGCGCGTGGCAACGGTCTTGCCTTTCAGGTCGGTAGGCTTTGTTATGTTGGTTTGAGCGACCACGACGAATCCGGCAGAATCGCGTTCGATCACGGTGATTAGACGGTAATCCTCCTTGACGGCGACCCAATGCAATAAGGCGGGCAATTCGCCGGAAAGAACGATGTCGCCCTGGCCGGCGGTGAAAGCGGAAAGTGCGTTCATCCCGGTCGGGAATTGCCGGAAATCGACGTCTAGGCCCTCATCCTTGTAGAACCCCTTATAGTCAGCCATCCATATCGAATCGTAGTGAACGTCCGGCTCGATGAAGACGGTCAGTTTCTTGGCAGGTTGTTGCGCGTAAGCAGCAGCAACAAAGGGCCGGTCTGTGGCTATGGCCGTGGCCATCGCGCAAAATAGGCAACCGAAAATTGCGTACTTGAGTTTGTCGAACATGTTCACCTCCCGTGTTTTGAATTCCTGTCTGTGTGACTTACGTTGATTTGATGTCTCTTCGCGAAGGCATTTCAAGAAATGCAAATAGGATGTGATAGAAGCGGTGAGCATTGAGTCCGAACGGCGCGATATGCGCAGATCCGGGCAGCACTGTGATTTGTTTATCGCTGTTCGGAAGTTTGGCAAAGAATGCTGTCAAATCCTCCATGGTTGCGATCCCGTCGTGTTCCCCGCGCATGATCAATGTTGACGCATTGATTTTCTGCGGATCGACGATCGGCAGGTGGGCACACATGTCGAGATATGTGCCAGTAGGAATAGTATCGCCGTAAGCCAATTGCGCATCCGCTACAGCTTCGGCTACAGCGGGCTCGGAGGTCCCCGGCTTGTCGCGAGTAAAGATGCTGCGAATCATGTCGCGATCGATGCTGCGGACATGACTTGCCCGCCATTTGTCGAGTTGCTCCCGGCGCTTGATCAGCGTGGGCGAATCCCGCCCGGTCCAGACGAACGCGTCGAGGACTAGGCGATCGACGAACGCGCCGTGTATCTGTGCGAACAGAGCAGCGCGAAGCGATCCCGAGGACTGGCCATAGAAATGGAAACGTCCCATGCCAGTTTCACGCTCAACGACCGGCATCACTGCTGCAAGATCGTCTGCACCTTGTGCGATATTGGAGTTGTTGTTGGTTCGTGATGAATGGCCGTAGCCCTCATGATCCACAGTCCATACATCGAAGCCGCGCTGAGCGCAGCGATCCATCATCGAATATTCCGAGCCCCGGCCCGGTACTTGCAAATCGTAGCCGGGCAAGGCGCTTAACGACGAACCGTGCACCAGGAAAAGCACGGGCTTGCCCAGTGGACTGCCGTCGTATTTCCGATAGATGCAAAGCTCGACCGTGCCCTTCTGTGCCCGGTATTCTTTCAATTGAATGTCCGAAGGCATTCCGGTTCCTCTTTCATGATTGAGTGAAGGCTCTGACATCGGGCTTGTGGCACCGTCCCACAATATTTTCGACGTGCTCGGCAATTCCGAGCAGCTTTTCGTCTTGCCCGCCTGGACATAGCAGTTGAAGGCCGGCCGGTGGACCATTCATAGTGATCAGTGGTAGCGAAATCCCACACATGCCGAACAGGTTTCCGGGTCGCGTGTGGCTGGCCGATATGCGGTTCCACGCGATTGCGGCTTCCGAGGTGCTCAGTTCTGAGGCGGGAGAGGGCAGAATCGACGTCGTTGGTCCGACGACCGCGTCATAATGTTCGATTTTTTTTCCGACTATCGACACGAGTTCGAAGTGACGGCGTCGCAGTAAGTCGAGATCTGTAGTGGATGTATCAAGTTCGGGTTTGATGCGCGCCCAGACGACTGGATCAAGCTTGTCGCTATTCGATTCGATCGCTTGGCGGCCGACGAAATGGATCAATTCGGCAGCCAAAATGCGGCCAAAAACCGTTGGCACTTCCGCCACCTCGGGCAGTTCAATCTGCGTAACCGCCCCATCGGCTGCCTGAAGCTTTCTTAGCGCAACATCGAATGCCGCGCCGATCGAGCGATCAAGCGACGCGGAAAACTCCCGCGGATATGCGAACGCAAGCTTCCGCTTGGGCGCGATTGAAGCGATCCTGAACTCCCCTAAAGACCGGCAGATAAACTGGACGTCTTGTGCGGAGTTGGCGAATAATCCGATGGTGTCGAAGGTCGGCGAGAGCGTGAATACGCCTATCGTCGGCCAACGGCCGCAGGTTGGCTTAAAACCGGGAACGCCACACATCGCGGCTGGAAAACGAACGGATCCGCCAGTATCCGAGCCTACGGCAAAAGCGCATAAACCGGCGGCCTGAGCGGCGGCGGAGCCATGGCTAGAACCGCCGCAAACCCGTTTGACCGAGGAATCCCATGGGTTCCAGGGTGCTGGTGTGGTCGTATTGATGGTCGCCGCGGCAAATTCGGTGGTGCGTGTCAAGCCGAGAATCACCACGCCGGCACGCTTGAGAGCCGCGACAAAAGGGCCCTCTGGCGGAATGAGGTTGCTGACTTCAAGCGCCGACGCAGGAGAGGAGGGAAGGCCGGTTACGGAGAAAATCTGCTTGATCGCGACAGGCAGGCCCATGAGCGGGCCCAGGTCGCGGCCAGCCGAAAGTTGGCGATCGATCGCGCGCGCATCCTCCAGTGCGTTGGGATTGACATAAAGGTAGGATCCAATTTTCGAATCGACGCGTTCGATCCTCTTCAAATAGGCTCGTGTGATAGTCTCTGATTTGAGTTTGCCGGCGCGAAGCGCCGCTGCTAGTCCTGCCAAGCCAAGTTCGGCGGCAACATCGGGCGGAAAATCGTCCGTCTTCGTCTGTTTTCTCGGCTCGCCGGCGCGGATCATAGTGTACTCAGGAACCTGGAATTATGCCCGGTTTCATCGCATAACAGTAGTCCGCGATCTGTTCGGCAGTTGTGAACCAAACGCGATCCTTGTTCTGATGCGTCACGATGTGATTCAGCACTTTTCGCAGCGGAGGAATTCGAAATGGCTGGCCCACGAGATACGGATGCAGCGAGATGCAGCACACCAAAGGCTGGTGAGCGCACTGGCGCACCATCTCGTCGAACTGATCGACGATCATGTCGCAAAAATCTCGGGTTGTGTGTTGGCGATGAATGAGTTGACCAGAGTCATTCAATTCGAGCGGATATGGAATGGATAGTATTTTTCCGGACCTCGTTTCCATCCAGATTGGCTGGTCGTCGCAGGGCCAATCCAGGCAATATTTGTAGCCCGCCTCCTTGAGAAGATCGAGAGTAACATTGGTTTCGGCGGCCGCCGCCCCGAGCCACCCTTTCGGCTTCTTACCCTCGCGCTTTTCGATTGCCGCGGTCACATCCGTAATCAATCGCCGCTCGTCGTCCTCCCAAAGGCCTTTTTGCTTTTCTGCGTTGGTACGGCCATGGCCGACAAATTCATCGCCGCGCTGGCGAATGCGGTCGCAGATCTCGGGGCAATATTCATACAGATAGCTGTTGATCAAACAGGACGTTTGCAAACCAAATTCCTCGTACAGGTCGAATAGACGCCATATTCCGACACGGTTGCCATAATCGCGCCATGCGTAATTACGCTGAGTTTGAGGCTCACCCAGCTTGGTGGGATCGTGACCAATGCCCGCTTGAAACGCAAACACCTCGATGTTGGTGCCGATATAGAACGCGAGCCGCTTGCCGTCCGGCCAGGTGTAGTCCGGACGCCGCTTGATGACGGAATAGTTGTAGCGCTTGTGCTGCGGAAGGGTCGGACGTTGAGTCGGAACCATATTCATGGGAAGCCTATCCTTGTTTGGAAGAGATATCGTCCACAAGCTCACGCTGAATTTGAATGAATGCCGGCTCGAGTGGATCGCGCGGTCGCGGCAGCTCGATGCGCCGGCTGGCTTTTACGGTTCCGTGCGACGACATCACCATGACTTGGTCGCCGAGAAACACGGCCTCCAGGACGTTGTGCGTAATGTAGACGACCGTCTTTTTTGTCGTTTGCCAGATTTGAACGAGCTGCCGCTGCATCTCGTCGCGCGTCATCGCGTCGAGAGCGGCGAAAGGTTCATCCATGAGCAGAATGCCAGGGTTATAGGCAAGGGCTCGCGCAATTGCGACCCGCTGCTGCATGCCGCCGGATAGTTCGTGCGGATAGGCGTTTGCGAACCGGTCGAGCCGTACGAGCCGCAGAAGCTTCTCGGCCCGGGATTTTCGCTCACTCGTCGGGACTTTTCTTACTTCCAATCCGAATTCAATATTTCGCAGCGCCGTACGCCAAGGGAAGAGCTGCCCCAAGTCCTGAAAGACGATGCCACGGTCGAATTTGTCGCCGCTGACCGGTTTGCCGCCGAGCAGAATCTCGCCCCCGGTCGGGACGAGAAATCCAGCGAGGCAATTCAGGAGCGTCGTCTTGCCACAGCCGCTCGGGCCTAGGATGCACAAGAATTCAGACGGTGCGAGGGCGAACGAGACGTCGCGAAGGGCCCGCGTTTGGCCGGCAGCCGCCTGATATTCGAAAGATAGGTGCTGGACTTCGACTGACTGGGTCACGGTGCTTTGGCTCGAGGGCTATTGTTATGACAATATTGACTTTTGGATTTCAATCAAGCAGCATCTTTCGGCCGGATCAACCCATGCGTTCGACTGAATGACCGAAGGAGTTGATAGCCGATGCAAGATATCTCCCGCAGGCAATTGCTACGGAGTTCCGCGATTGCCGTCGCGGCAAACGTCGCCCTTCCGCTCCGCGCGATAGCCGCTTCGCCGCTCAACCTCGGCTTTCAGATGACGACGTGGGGGGCCGTCGGAATGGTCGCGCAGCAATTGGATTTATTTAAAAAGAACGGCGCATCGGTGGCGGTGAATCAATTCGATTCCGGGACCGCCGTTCGCGACGCAATGGTGGCCGGGCGTGTCGATATTGGCGTCGTCGCGGTATCTACCTTCATCATCGGCGCCGATAAAGGCCAGCTCGATGCGATGGCTGCGGTTGCGTATTCCGGTCGTTCGAACAGCATCATGGTGGCAAAGGACTCGAACATCAAGACAGTCGGGGACTTGAAAGGGAGAAAAGTGGCAAGTCAGATCGGAACCGGGTCCGATTACACTTTCAAGAGCAAGGTATTGCCGGCATTCGGCTTGAAGGAAGCCGACCTTCAGATAGTCAATGTGAGATATGCCGATCAGGTTTCCGCGCTTGCCAGCGGTTCGGTCGAGGCGTTTGTCGGGACCGAGCCCTATCCGTCTGTTGCCGAGCACGACGGACTTGCCCGCACCCTGATCGATTTCGAGAAATATGACATGGTGCCGGTAATGCTCGCGGTAAATCGCGACGTGCTGAAAAACAGGCAAGACGATCTCGTTGCTTTCATGCGGGGGTGGCTGAGCGCCGTTCAGATATTCGAAACGGATATGCCGCGCGCCACCAAAATCGTCTGGGAGGACTTTGAAAGTCGCGGCTACAAGCTGCCCGAAAGTGTAATTCGAACCGCCCTGGACAGGCTCGGGGTCGATTTCCACTATCGGCCGGAACTGCAGCAATATCTGGCGGATCAGGGAAAGGAACTGCTGCAAGAGGGTAAGATTCGGCAGATGCCGGATTGGGGCGCAGTGCTCGATCGCACGATCTTGCAACGAGCGCAAAAGGCCTAAACGGTAGCCGGAAGCACGCTAGTGCACAGGCGCCTCATTTTATTCGGGATCGGGGCGTCACCCTTCGTTATTGCGGGAGCATTGTGGGAAGGCCTCGCCCTCTCGGGGCGTCTTCCGGCCATTCTGTTTCCAGACATTACCACGATCGGGGCGACGCTCATCTCTTTGCTGAAATCGGGGGTGCTCGTTTACTCCGCGTTGGGGACTCTGGCTCGGCTGCTAAGCGGATTTGGCTTTGCCGTTGTCCTCGGCTTGCTCGCCGGCTTCTTGATGGGGCGATATCAGGTCGCAGAAGACCTCTTGTTGCCTGCCGTGAGCATAGGATATCCGATCCCATCTTTTGCATATGCGCCTTTGTTCGTTCTTTGGTTCGGTCTTGGCAACACGCCTTCCGTCTTGTTGGTCGCCATCGCCAGTTCGTTTCCGATCACTATCAACACCTGGAAAGGAGTTAAATCGGTCCGAGTGATCTGGTTGCGCTCTGCGGACGCAATGGGCGCCAGCGAGCGCGACGTCCTTCTCAAGGTCGTGTTGCCGGCCTCACTTCCGTACACACTGGTCGGGTTGCGGCTGGGATTGTCGCAGGCATGGCGCACCTTGATCGGAGTGGAGATGTTGACCGCGGTATCTAACGGCTTGGGCTCCCTTATTTTCGGCGCCGAGCAATTTCTCAACACCGACGTTATGCTGTCAGGCATCGTCATGATCGGTCTGATTGGTTTTGTGCTTGAACGTTTCGTTTTCGAGCAGATCGAGCGTGTGACGCTTTTGCGCTGGGGAATGGTCACGTCATGACGTTCTTCGGGCTCACGTCTAGGCGAACAGTGCGCGGCGCCGTCGGTCTTTTCGCAATCGCCGGGCTTTGGGAGGCGTTTTCGCACAGCGGCATTTTTCCCGAGGCGATTGCACCCGGATTGCTGACGATCGCGCAGGCGCTGCTCAAAATGGCGGAGAACGGCTCGATCTTCGTCAACATCGCCTATACGCTCGCTCGGGTATTGATTGGGCTGGGAATTGCCTTGGCTTTCGCGATTCCGGTGGGTGCCATGATGGGGCGATCGTGGATAGCCGAACGGTTCTTTCGGGGGCCATTAAGCGTTCTGATGCCTGTCCCGTCGCTGGCGTGGGTGCCTGTGTTCATCCTTTGGTTTGGGGTGGGAAACAGGACTACGGTCCTCGTCGTCGCTTATGCGGCCGCATTTCCGATGATTTACAATGTCTGGATCGGAGTTCGCTCCATCAAGCCGGTGTGGATCAGGAGCGCTGTCGGCATGGGGGCGGATACGCGGATGATTTTTTGGCATGTGGTGATCCCGGGCGCCTCGCCGTTTATCTTGACGGGGCTGAGGCAGTCATTCGGACGCGCCTGGATCGCGGTTATCGGAGCCGAACTGCTTGCCGGCACCGACTACGGGCTCGGGAGACTGATTTTCGAAGCCAAGGAATGGTTGAGCACCGACGTGATGCTGGCTGCAATATCGGTTATCGGGATAATCGGGTTACTGACGGAAAAGGCCATTTTCCAAACGATTGATCGGCGTACGGTTGTCCGATGGGGAATGCTGGACTCGCCCAATAAATAAACGATCGATTGAACCGTTATGCCAAATCCAGACCGTGGCGCCATAGATTTCGTTCCGGGCGTGCCTCTTTATAGGCAGGTCCAGAAGCAGATTCAGGAGATGGTGCAAAATATCCGCCCCGCGGAGCGGATTTCGCTGACCGATGCGTCTTTAGCCGATCGTTTTGGAGTAAGCCGGATCACCGTTCGGAAGGCTGTCGAAGGGCTGGTCGATGCCGGATTGCTTTATCGAATACCCAAGCTCGGTACCTTCGTCCGTCCCGGCATGCTTCGGGAGAAGCTCACATTAACGAGCTTCCTCGATCCGTGGTCGGCTGATGCCGGTCGACTGAAAATCCGAATTGGAAAGTTCGTCAAGGTAAAGGCCGATCAAGTAATGGCGGGGCGTCTAGGCGTCAGGATTGGCGATGACGTCGTCTACGTCCAGAGGCTTCGATTTCAAGGCGAATCGCTCGTCGTCATCGACGATCGTTATCTGCGGGCCAGTCACGCGCGGGGGTTGACCGACACGGATATTCTGACCTCTTCTTTCGTCGATTATTTTCGCGATCATACTAAGTCTCCGATAGAGACCGGAGAGATGGAAATTGAGGCGCGCGTCGCGGACGCCAGGGAAGCGAAGGCGTTCAGCATAAAACGCAACCAACCGGTCCTGGTGCGCAGAATTGCGCTTTTCGGCCGGCGTCGACAGCCGCTCCTTTGGGGCATTTCGATTTATCGCGCTGATCGCATCGGATACCGGGTCATGATATCGAATAATAAATAAAGAGATGAAAACGGGAGGTCTGGGCGCCGTTGGAGGTGTTATAGGCGGAATGGAAGGTTTGTTCGGAGTTGGACCGACTTACGTTGCTTATCCGCAGCCCGCACCAGTCGTTTATTCTCACGATCATTGGCTCAGACATTCCCATCGGCGGGTCCGCCGAGGCAAACGCCGCGATGGTGTAATTGCTGGCCCATCCTGAATCGCCAAAGCCCCGCATGAGACCGTAGCCGGAATACCAACGGCGTTTCGCGGATGTCTGGCTCTCGACATGGTCTAGCTTGAGCTCTCGCGCCAATCTTGGCTCAAAAGCTGAAAAGCTACACCGAAAAAAACATCGCCGCCGCGCACGAATTTGCACAAAAACTGAGCCAAGCTAAGGATTTGCAAGATGTCGTTCGAATTCAGACCGAATTTATGCAGGTGCAAATGAGTGCGTTTGGCGAGCAAGCAAAAAGTCTCGGCGACACACTTACAAAAGTGACAACGGGTGCGATGCAGACGCCTTTCAAAAAATCTTGATTAAGGATGCTTTTTGCCGCTCGCTTACCCGTTCCCGAAGCACTGCACTGCCTACCTCAGCCGGAGCGGCCACCGCCGCCATCGATCAAGTAAAATAGAAAATCGGCGGCGCCGCAGTCGGAATCCGGAGCCCGGCTCGGGCGGCGCGGTCTCGCGCGCCGTGGGTCCATCGAAATAGTTAAATTCGAGCCGCGAAATGCGCCTTGACATAATCCATCACTGAACTACCCGATAGCTCCACGGTGGCATTGGCGCCACGATTCCACGCTCATTCTCTCACAACGCTTGATCTAAAAAAGCCAGGTCAGGATGTCGGTTGGACATCGCTACCTCATCTCACGCTTTTCGTCGCTTGCAGTGGCGTGGTAACAATTGGACCAGAACATCAATTCGGAAGCGGAGCTACTCAATGCACGATACAGTCTTGATTTTGACAACAGAAGAGGCAACCGGCCTCCTCAATATGGATGAAGCGATCAAGCTGATGGGCGAGGCATTTCACGACTACGGAGAAAAGCGCGCCCAGGTCATCCCTCGATCCAGACTTAACATCCCTCAGCCGAATGTCGAAACGCCGACCTGGTTCTGGCTCAACGTCATCCCGGGAGCAGTGCCGTGCCACGGCGTTGCGGCGGTTCGGCTTGATGCCGCTCAACTGACCTATTCGCGAAAGGCGGGGCAAACCCGGATGGAATTTCCAGGCAACTTCTCGGGCCTGGTCTTGGTCTGGGAGATGGCAACAAGAAATCTCCTGGGCATCGTGCATGACCACGCCGTGTCGGCTTTACGCGTCGCCGCAACGACCGGCGTCGCGGCAGACTACCTAGCGCGAAAAGATGCAGAGAGCCTGGGCATCTACGGTGCGGGGGAGCAGGCTGGCGCGCAGGTAGAGGCGCTGTGCGCGGTTCGCCCCAGCATCAAGCACGTCAAGGTCTTTTCACCGACCGCTGCCAGCCGGGAGCGCTTCTGCAAAAGGCTCAGTGAGACTTTAAACGTGCAAGCGACGCCTGTAGACAACCCTCGCGATTGCGCCAGAGGAAGTCACGTTCTCATCGCTGCCACGAATACGAACGACCCCATCATTCATGGGGAGTGGCTAGAGCCCGGGATGCACATCGTCACGAATCTCGGCGGCGACAAGCAGTTCGGTCAACGCAGGGAATTGCACGATGAAGTTGTACAGCGCTCGTCATTTGTGGTCGTCAATTCCAAAGAACAGATTGTTCTCGATCAGAAGACCGACTTGATCAGTCCGCTGCGAAGAGGCTTTATCTCCTGGGACAACGTCTTTGAGGTCGGCGACTTGTGTATCGGGCACCTGCCGGGGTGCCGTCCGGAATGCGGTTGGAATTCGGCGTGGCGCGATCTCCGGTAACATGAAGGTATCGTTTCAGGCTGCAAGGTCAATCGGCTGATCGATGGGCTTTGTGGCGAGTGTCTGCCAACCATCAACCTTGCGCATGTTGATCTGTCCTGAAGCGAGCAGCGCCCAGAACAGCATCGCAGCGGTGTCGGCAGATGGCAGAACAGTTTGAGTCTTGATCCGCCGCTTGAATTCCTCGTGCAATCGCTCGATGGCATTGGTGGTGCGTAAGCTGCGCCATTGGCTCGGAGGCAGGCGGGTGAAGGTGAACAAGCGTTCTCCGGCCTCCTCCAGGCTGTCGGCGACAGCGCGATGCTTGAGCCTCCATTTGCGGATAAAAGCCTTGCGGCGGATCTCTATCTCCTCAGGTGTCGCCGCGTAGATCATGTCGTTGTAATCCGCGGTGATCTCGTCATGCAGTCGCTCGGGGGCATGCGCGAACAGGTTTCTGTGCTTATGAACCGTGCAGCGCTGGACCGGCACGCCATCCCAGACAGAGGCAATGGCCTTGTCGAGTCCTGGCGCGCCGTCGACAATGAGGAACTCGGGTCGCCGCAGCCCGCGCTTGATAAGATCGTCGAGGACAGTGCGCCAGGCCTCGGCGCTCTCGCCGCCCATGCTCTTGATCGCGAGCAGCACCTTCTGGCCGTCCGCGCGCACACCGAGAACGACCAGCAGCGAGATGGCAGTCGCTTTGCGATCGAGCCGCACACGAACGACGGTGCCGTCGAGGATCAGGCGCACAATCGGCTCCTCGGCCAGCGAGCGGGTGTTCCAGGCATCCCAGTCGCTCTTTACCTTGCGCCATGTCCGGCTCACCGTGTCCTTGCCGACCGTTCCGCCGAACAAGGCCGCCAGCGCGCGACGCACCCGCCTTGTATTGGTGCCGGCGAGATACGTGCTCGCGATCAGGGCGTCGGCGGCAAGCGTGCGCCGCTGATAGGCCCGCAGCGCCTGGCTCTTCCATTCCGCCGTCTTGCCCTCGGAAGTGGTCAGCCGGGCGCGCGGCACCGCAATCTCGATCGGCCCGAACGTGCCTGTCAGCGACCGCGTCCGGCTGCCGTGACGGTGGCCCGCAACGCCGGCTCTTCCTTCATTGCCGGCCATCTGGCTTCGTCCGTAACGCGGCCGTGCCAGCACAGCGTCGAGCTCGCCGCGGATCAACTCTTCGACGAACTCACGCGCTCGAGCCCGCACCTCGGTCTCGATCGGATCAAACCAATTGTCGAAAAGATCAACAGCCATTTCGGCCGCAGGCTGCAAAGAATCAGGCTTCGTGGTATTGCTCGTCATGGCGTGGTCTCCAGTCCGACGCTTCAACGCCGGATGATTCGAGGTTGAACACCCCGGAGACTACGCCACCCTCAATTCCTACCAACTCCGCGACGGCACCCCTGCCGGGGCGAACAGCCGAAAGCCAAGTTACGCTGCACCTCAATAATTGCGGCATGGGGATTCAATTCGCTGCGGTCTGCAAGAGAATCATCGAAATTGCACGCGAACGAGGGATCGGAACGGAGCTTCCTTCGCACCTCTTCATGACTCGAAGGAAGGAAGGCGAAGTATATTCGCCTTAGTTGCCGGTACGGAGCTAAGGCATCGTGCACCCTCTCGCACGCACAAGTACGCCCACCGGAGATCACGATGTTGAATACGGCTAGCCTACTGCGCGCCGTGACAGTCGCAGGGATCCTTGCAGCCTTTCCGCTGCAGTCGAGCGGTGCTGATGACACGGAGGCTTTCTACCGGGGCAAGACGATTCGGATCATCGTGCCGGTCGGCCCGGCAGGAGCGTTCGATAAGTACTGTCGCCTACTCGCAAGACACTATTCCAAGTACATACTGGGAAATCCAAACATCATCATGCAGTACATGCCCGGCGGCGGCACCAACGCCGCCAACGCCGCCAACTATATGGCGAGGGTGGCGCCGCAGGATGGGACGGACATGAGCATGCCGCTCGCGCCGATCGCGCTTGCCCAGGCGATGGGCAGTTCGACGATCCAGTACGACGCGACGAAATTCAACTGGATCGGACGGATGGTCGATATCAACCGCGTCATCGCGGATTGGCGTCATTCCCGCCGCCGCGGCGGTGATCTCCGCAATCGAGGATGCACTGTCGCCGTTTGACATGCGCATTGCGCAAATGCCGATCATGCCGCACGAGATTGTCGAGTTGATCGCCCCAAATGTTGTCCAAGCTGGCGTTGCCCAAGCCGGTGTGGCGGAAGATGCTAAAAGATGATTTCGTCAATCCGCGATCCGAAATGACGAGCAAATGACAGGGAAGACCAAAATGAACCGCTTCAGATTCGCCGCGCGCATGCTGCTCTGGTCGGGATTGCTGTTGTCGCTCGTGACGCCGGCGTGGGCTCAGACGTTTCCGTCGCGGCCGATCCAACTCACGCTGCCCTACGCGCCGGGCGGCTTCATCGACTTCACCGGGCGCGTGCTGGCGCAAAAATTCGGCGACGCGCTGGGCCAGACGGTCGTGCCGGAGAACCGGCCGGGCGCTGGCGGCATTGTCGGCGTCGACTACGTCGCGCATTCGGCGCCGGACGGCTACAACATCGTGATCATAGATCAGGCGATCGTCATCAATTCGTCGTTGCAAAAATCGATTCCCTACGACATCTTTAAAGATCTGACGACCGTCTCGATCGTGGTCTCCTCGCCGATGGTTTTGGTCGTCTCGCCGAAATTGCCGGTCAAAACCTTTGCGGAGCTCATAGCCTACGGCAACGCCAATCCCGGCAAGCTCAATTTTGCCTCGGCGGGCGTCGGCACCGCGTCGCATCTTGCCGGCGAAATGTTCAAAATGCGTACCGGTATCGATGCCGTCCACGTGCCCTATAAGGGCATCGGCCCGTCTTTTATCGATCTGATGAGCGGCAAGGTGCAGATGGCATTCTCCAGCATTGCCGGCGCGCTGCCGTATACGTCGAAAGGCAGCGTCATTCCGATTGCCACCGCCGGCCTGACACGCTCGCCGGTTTATCCCGACTTGCCGACGATCGCGGAGGCGGGCTTGCCGGGGTTCAATATCGATCTCTGGGTCGGCGTCTACGGGCCGGCCGGGATGCCGCCCGACGTGCTGGCCAAGCTCAATAGCGGCATCGCCAAGGCGCTGCAGGACGATCAGCTCAAGGCGTCGTTTGCCAAGTTCGGCCTCACGCCGCGCGGCACGAGCCTTGCCGAAGGCGCCGCATTCACCAAGTCGGAATACGAGAAGTGGAAGAAAGTCATCATCGACGGCCACATCACGCTCGATTGAACAGGGTATGAGCACGGTTGCTGCGACGAGTCCTTGGCCGACGGAACTGCGCCTGCACACCCACTCGAAAGGGGAAACGAGATCGGCGACACGCTGGACATGGCGTGCAGCGCCATGATTGGCGCGTGCGTTTAACAATCAGATTCGCTCAATGTTCATCGAATACCAAGCGCTGAGTGGCTCGCTTCAGAAGTCCGCTTAGTCATCTTAGCGTTCCGCTAATTGCTACTCTGTTGTGGACGACAGCCTATTCGCACGCCAGCCTGCGGGATCGCGATTGTCCTCACTATTTCGGCGTGTAAGTGCTGGCTTCCATCCGGAATCTGCGAAAAAGAAATCGGCGACATCGGTCGACCCGCGTTAACCCGAGTCGTTGCCTACACACGCGCGCGAGGGGCGCGGCGCGATCAGACCGGGTGTTGACAGTGTTGATATAAATCACCAAGATTGTCGACAAATGGCCGCTAAAAGCGATAATTCTGTCGCCAATCGTATCGAGATCGAACTCGAGCGCTCGATCATCGCCGGGGAATATCCGCCCGGCACGCGGCTGAACGAGAACGCTGTCGCTGTGCGTTTCGGCGTCAGCCGGGCGCCGGTACGGGAGGCCTGCCGACTCCTGGAACGGGCCGGTCTCGTCGATATCGTTCTGCACCATGGTCCGATTGTGCGGACGCTGTCGCTTGCGGAGATCGTCGATCTCTTCGACGTGCGCGCGTGCCTTGGCCGGCTCGCCGGCCAGCTCGCGGCCTCTGCGATGACGCGCGCCGTCCTCGCCGATTTGCGTGCGCAGATCGCCGATCTCGACGACGCCTCGCGCAACGGCGACGCCGAGCGCTATATCGCGCTCAATATTAAATTCCATACCGCGCTCTATCGTGCCACCGGCAATGCCCGGCTTGCCGCGCTCGACGAGCAGATGGGCAAGGAGCTGCGGACTTACCGCCGTCATGGTCTTGCCTTTGGCGGCGGGCTTGCGGTGTCCAATGTCGAACATCGCGCCGTGCTCGCGGCCATCGAAAGCGGCGATCGCGAGGCCGCCGGTGCGGAACTGGAAAAGCATATCCAAAACGGCCGCGATCGCTTCATTCGCGCGATGTCAGCAAGCGGTCAGCTCGTCGTGAAGGACGGTATCGGCGGCAAAAAACGATCTAAAAAGGGCTCAACAGGCGTTCAATGAAAATCACCGAGGTCGAATGCCTCTCGGTCCATTCGGGATGGCGGAAGAATTTTGTTTTCGTTCGTGTGGCGACTGATGCTGGCATCGTCGGCTGGGGCGAGGCCTATAGCCAGTACGACCGTGATCGCGCCGTGGCGGCGCAGGTCGAGGAACTCGGCCGCTATTTGATCGGGCGCGATCCGTTCCAGATCCGTCATTTCCTGCAAATCGCCTTCGACGATTATGCGCAGCGGCGCGGATCGTTGGAGTTCTATTGCGCCACGTCAGGCATCGAGCAGGCACTCTGGGACATCGCTGGCAAGGCGGCCAATCAGCCGGTTTATAATTTGCTCGGCGGTCCGGTGCGGTCGCGCATTCGCGTCTATGCGAATGGCTGGAGCTATAAGATGGCGCAGCCGGACGATTACGCGAGGGGCGCCGCGGCCGTCATCAAGCGCGGCTTCACCGCCTTAAAATTCGATCCGATCTCCGGACCGTGGCGCACATACGTGCCCAAAGAGCAAATCCGGATTGCGGTGAAGGTGCTCCGGGCCGTGCGCAATGCGGTCGGCCCCGATGTCGACCTCCTGCTCGACCTGCACCGCCGCCTGGCGCCAATGCATGCCATCGATCTCGCCGATGCACTCACGGAATTCGAGCCCTATTGGATCGAGGAGCCGTGTCAGTGCGACAATATCGAAGCCCTCGCGGAGGTGCGGCATCGAAGCAAGATTCCCGTTGTCACCGGCGAGGCGATCTATACGCGCGCCGGCTTTCGGCCGATTTTCCGCGCGCGAGCCGCCGACATCATCAATCCGGACGTTTCCAATTGCGGCGGCATCCTCGAGTTGATGCATATCGCCGACGCCGCGGAAGTGGAAACCATCGCAGTCTCGCCGCACAATTACAATTCGACGACGCTTTCGCTGTCATCGACGGTGCATGCCTCGGCCTGCATGGTGAATTTCGTCATTACCGAATATTTCCTGCCGTTCGAGGAACTAGGCGCGAAGCTGTGTCCCAATCTCCTAAAGCCGGTCAATGGCTATATTGCTTTGCCGGAAGGACCTGGCTTGGGCCTTGACGTGAATGAAGCGGAGGTGCGCGCCAACAAGGGCAAACAATTCCCGGTGCGGACATTCCGCGCGCCGCAGGACGAAGGGCCCTGAGGCATAGGCGCGAAGAGGCCACGATGAAATTGGGGCGCGGCCTCGCGCAGACAACAAAAAGATCCGGGAGAGCGTCCGATGAAACGCCACATTTCGATTGCCGGCCCAATACGGGCAGCCGGACTTGTTATTTTCGCACTTGTCGCGCTTTCCACGGTGCGGACAGCAGTAGCGGCGGTAAAGTATCCGACCCACATTGTAAAACTGTTGTGCTGGAGCAGCGCCGGCGCGCCGCTCGATGTCATGATGCGGCAAGTCGGCAGGCAGCTCAACGCGATATTCGGGCAGCCCTTTATCGTGGAGAACAGGCCGGGCGGTGAGGGTGCGGTTGCGATGGCCGCTGTGATGAATCAGCCGGCCGATGGCTATACAATCCTCTCGACCACATCGAGCATGTCGTTCGCGATGGCAACCGGCGAGATCCAGTATGGGCCGGACGATTTTACCGTGTTGCCGGCGCTGCAGGCGGAGCCGTCGGCAATTGCCGTCCGCGCCGACAGCCCACTGAAGACGATGAAGCAGTTCATGGACTATATCCATGACCATTCCGACAAAATGTCAGTCGGAGGTTTTTCGTCGGCCGGTTTCCACCAATACGTCTTCTATCGGCTTCAGCAAGTCGGTCAATTCAAAGCGATTTGGGTTCCATTCCGCGGCGGTCAGGATGCTGCACTGGCGCTGATCAGTGGGGTCATCAACGCGGCCGTCATGACGCCGAGCTCCGCGATCGGCCAAATCCAGCACGGCGACATCCGTCTTCTCGGCATCAGCTCGGCGAAACGCAGCGAATACTTTCCGGAGGTCCCCACGTTCAAGGAGCAGGGTTACGACATCGTCGAATCGATCTGGCGCGGGGCGATGGTCAAGAAGGGCACGCCACGCGAGATCGTCGATACGCTCATGGCCGCTATCGAGAAGATGAAACAGAGCAAGGACTGGCAGGATTATTCGCGTCTGACGCTGCAATCACCGGCCGATATTTCTCTCGATGATATGCAGAAGCAGGTCCGCAGCGAAGTTGTCGCCGACCGCGCTTTTTTGGAAACGAGCGGTCTGAGGAAGACTCTTCCCAATGACAAGAATTAAGACACAGAGTGACCTCGCAACGGCTAAGTGGCGCTCGATCGGAGTGCTTGCGAGCGTCTTGACACTCGTCGCACCGTATCAGGCCGGGGCGCAGACAGCCCCATGGGCACCGACCCAAAATGTCGAACTCATTGTGCCGACGGCGGCGGGCAGCACGATGGATCTGTTGGCGCGGGTGATTCAAAATATCTTGCAGAAAGACCATCTTGTCGACGCGTCGATGACGGTGCAGGCCAAACCAGGCGCTGGCGGCGCGGTGGCCTGGACTTATGTCAGCCGCAAAACGGGCGATGGAAACTACATCGCGATCAGCGGTCCGACTTTGCTGAGCAACGACATCATGCATGTCGGCGACCTTCGTTACACCGAAGTCACTCCGCTCGCGCAGTTGTTCACCGAATACGAGGTGTTCGCCGTGAAGGCGGACGGTCCGATCAAGACCGGCGGCAATCTGGTCACGGCGCTGAAGGCGGCGGCACCGCCCGCGGTGGGCGTCGCGCCCGGCATCGGCGGATCTAGCCATGTGGCGTTGCTCAAGCTCGCCAAGGCCGCCAGCATTGATCCTAAGAATCTGACTGTCGTGCCGTTCAAGGGCGCCAATGAATCGGTGAACGCATTGCTCGGCGGCAACATCGACGTCGCGATCGGGACGATGTCTGTGCTCGCACCCTTTGTGACGTCAGGAAAGCTGCGCGCCATCGCCTTGGCCGCGCCAAAGCGACTGGAAGATTCGAAGATCCCGACTTGGGCCGAGCAGGGTTTCGACGTGGTAGAGGGCAATTGGCGCGGCATTGTCGGACCGAAGGACATGACACCGGCGCAAATCGCGTTCTGGCAAGACAAGCTCGCCGCCATGGTCAAGGACGAGGCGTGGGGCACTAATCTGCAGCGCAATAACTGGAATGCGGATTTCGCAGATAGCGCCGGTTCAAAGCGTTTCCTCGATCAACGCTATCAGGAACTCGTCTCTACGCTTGCGACGCTGCATGTCGCGAAATGAGGCGACGATGCACGTGGAGGCCGGCGTGAGCGATCAGCATAGCCACTCGAATGCTGGAACGAACCATGGCGCGGCCGGCGCCAACGTCACGCGGCGATTAGCGGAATTCAGTGCGGCGCTGACATTTGATGATCTCCCTCGGGAAGTCGTAAGCAAGGCCAAGCTGTGCATTCTCGACACGCTTGGCTGTTGTATCTTCGGCGCCTCGCTTGAGCCGTTGCGAAAGCTGACGGACATGGCCGTCGCGGAAGGTTGTGCCGGACGCGCGACTATCTTCGGCAACGTGCTGCGAACCAGCCCCGGTTTGGCGGCCTTGGTCAATGGCACCGCCGCGCATGCTTTCCAGCTTGATGAAATTCATCTCGAGTCGACTCTGCATCCCGGCTCGCTCGCGCTGCCGGCGGGTTTTGCCGTCGTCGAAGCGCTACCATCGGCCAGCGGCCGGGACCTGCTCGCCGCCATTGTTGCGAGCTACGAAGTCGGCATCCGGATCGGATTGGCGGCTAAAGGAGGCATGTTTAAGAGCGGCTTTCACAATCAGGGCACGACGGGAGTCTTTATCGCGGCCGCCGCTGCCGCGCACGTCCTTGGCTTGAACGCCGGGCGGACACAGCAGGCTTTCGGAATTGCCGGCTCGCAGGCCGCCGGCCTGATGGCGGTGCAGGACGGCGCGATGACCAAGTCGTTCCACTCCGGCCGCGCCGCGCAAAGCGGCGTCTATGCCGCCCAGCTTGCGCAACGCGACTACACCGGCATTCCGAACGTGCTCGATGGCGGCTACGGCACGTTTTTCAGCGCCTTCCTTGACGATTGGAGCATACCGCCGTTGACGGACGGCCTCGGCACGCTCTGGCATATCCTGCGCGTCGGCTTTAAACCGGCGCCGGCGTCGAACGGCAGTATCACCGCGATGATCGCCGTCGACGCCGTCATGCGCGAGCATGGCTTGCAGGCGGCCGATATCGCCAAAGTGACCGCTCACGTGAGCGATAACACGCTGCATCATTGCGGCTGGCCCTATGAGGGCAATCGCATCCAAAGCGTGTTGTCGGCGCAGATGAACCTCCGCTATGGCGTCGCCGTGACTGCTTTGGAGCGCAGCTCAGGCGTCGCGCAATTCCAGGACGGCAAGATTCGCGATCCGCGAATTTTGCAATTCATCGAACGTATTCACGTGACCCATGAACCGAAATTCGACGGCGACGGCGGGCGCTATCGCGTCGCCTGTCGTCTCGTGGTCGAGCGCAAAAGCGGGGCTACCTACGAAAAGACGGTGCTCTACCGGAAGGGCAGCCCGGAAGATCCGATGAGCGAAGATGATTTGCGCGGGAAGTTCGAACGATTGACGGAAAGGATCGGGCCGCAAAAGTCCGGGCAACTTATCGCAATGGTGTCCGATCTGGAGAACATCGAAAACGTAAAAAAACTGGCCCGATTGGCGCGCAGTTCGGAATGATAAGCGCCATCGGCCGCTAACAGCGAAACGCGCAGCGTTACTCATATTCGCTGCCCCCACGCGCGCGCGCGAGGGATGGGCGGCGCGATGCTGCTCGACCTGCTCGATCGGCCTGGTCGGTGCAGCGGCAGCTGGCCGCACGATTCGATGGTGAGGTCGCCGGCGGCGCCGTCGCCGATTCCGTTTTAGTGATTTCCGGTTCGGGGCAACGATGGAGCTCGGGCGGTCGGGGCGATCGATGATGATGATGACGTCGGCTTCGGCGAGCGGCGGCGATGGTGGCGTCGCCGGGTCGCTCAGCGAGGTTCAGCGACCTACCGGGTCATCGACAGCGATCGCCAAATTCTGCAGCACTGACGGTCTGAATTTCTAAAGGCTTTCCCATTGCGACTCAACTGAGTGATGGGGATTGATAAACTAGTCGATACTGATTTCACAGAGTTTTGCAACACAAGCGGCCCAAAGCGACAGGCTTTTTGGGAATTGGTGATATCGTGGACATTCTGGAAACTTGGGAGGCAAGCAATGCCCGCTGACCAAGACGGATACGAGATGAAGACCAAAGACGAAATCATCGCAAAGCTCAATGAAATCAAACGAATGTCGGCCTCGATCGATGCGGCTGCAAAAGCTGGTCAACCTCTTCCGATTGCAGCGAAGGAATTTTTGAAGAAAATCTCCATTGCGATAGCGCAGTGCCAGTCAGTCATCGATGATCTTGGCCATGGCGACCGATTTTCTGACGCGACTCTTCGCACCGTCAGTAAGGCTTTAAAGGAGATGCATCATAGTATCGATAGTCTTACTCTTCATGCCGCAATTGAGAAATTCCGGGCGCAGAAATAACGTGCCTTTATTCAGAGTAGTCCGGCGGATCATTGATGACCCGCACGTCCTGGTCCTGGCTGGCGAACAGGCCAGGCGCTGATGGGCGCTGACGAGGAAGGCACTCTCGCGGCGCTTAAGGGACATCGAAGTGAACTCATCGGTTCCAAGTTGCAAAACGCAACTTCTCAGGAGCTCAAATTAAGTCAAAAACGCGATTTGGACGGATACATTGATAAGGAAGAACGCTCATGACTCGACACAACATCCCGTTAGGCAGGATTTTAGGGATCCCGATTGGTCTGGATTACTCCTGGTTCGTAATCTTCGCCCTGCTAACTTGGATGCTGGCGGATAATTATTATCCCGCTGAGTTCAAGGACTGGCCGCCTCTGCTGTACTGGTTCACAGGCGCAATGACGGCCATCATGCTCTTTGTAAGCGTGCTCCTCCATGAACTAGGTCACTCCGTGGTGGCACTGCGATACAAAGTTCCGGTGCTCGGCATTACGCTTTTCCTCTTCGGAGGTGTCGCTCAGATTGGGGCGGACCCGCCGAGCGCCATAGCCGAGTTTCTTATTGCGAGCGCGGGCCCGCTCGTGAGCTTGATACTTGCGGTCTTTTTCTACGCGGTGCAGCCACTGGTCGCTGGCATTGAACCCCTCTTGGGTCTGGCAAAGTACCTCGCCTACATCAACCTGGCCCTGGTGCTATTCAACCTCATTCCCGGCTACCCACTCGACGGCGGTCGCGTGTTCCGCGCCATCGTGTGGGCAATCACGGGAAATATGCGCCGGGCAACTCTCATCGCAGCCAACGTCGGCCGACTCTTTGCTTTTCTGTTTATCTTCATCGGTATCTGGCAGATGATCAGCGGCAACTTTACCGGAGGACTTTGGATCGCATTCATCGGCTGGTTCCTCGACAACGCGGCCTCCGCCCAGGTGCAGCAGGTGATGGTTCACGGTCTGCTGGCGGGCCAAAGAGTCTCGCAGGCCATGAGCACTCATTGCGCCACCGTTCCCGCCGATCTGACGCTGCAGAAGTTGGTAGACGAACACATCCTCAGTAGCGGGCAACGTTGCTTTCTCGTCAACCGCGGTGACAGTACCGTCGGTTTGATGACTTTGCATCGGATCAAGGAAGTGCCACGTCCCGATTGGGCGACGACGAGTACCGCTCAGGTCATGCTTCCTATGGAACAATTAAAATGCATCGACCCTGATACTGAGCTGTGGGCTGCGCTCCAAAAAATGGACCGCGATGGAGTCAACCAGTTGCCCGTCACCCGGGATAACCATGTCATCGGCATGTTAAGCCGGGAGGATGTCATAACCTTCCTGCGCACACTCCAGGATTTGGGAACCGCCGGCGCGGCGCGACCTACGGGGTCGTCGACAACCGATCGCCAAATTCCGCAGCACTGACATCGCCTATTAGATCACTTCGGATTTGATCCCGGCACGCCGGTTTCCGCCGAACAAATGCAGGCGTTTCGGATATTCCATGACCGCGACCGCTTTTCAGCATCCGCAAAAGGGAGCGGCGAGACTCACCAAACTAAGCGAAGAAGATAAAGCGCCCAATTATGCAAAACGAGGGGAATATCGATGAACGATCTAAAATCCATTCCATGGTGGGTCTGGCTCGTACCCACAACCCTTTTATTGATGGCAACGGCCCGGCTTCCGTATGGCTATTACACCTTCACGCGACTTGTGGTGTGCGGGGTCGCCGCATGGTTTGCAACCGTCGGATGGAATGACCGCCAAGTGTCGCGCATATGGCCGGTCGGATTTGCGCTGATAGCGGTATTGTTTAATCCGATCATGCCCGTTTATTTAAAGCGAGGTACGTGGTTCTATTTGGATATTCTCACGGCGATTATATTCCTCGTTCATCTCGGCATGGCGCGACTCCGGCGCAATTTGACGGCCTAGCCAGATACCCCTTTTTCCGCGACGCTCGCGATGGCCTCAACGAAGCAATTAAGCCCGTCTCTGCCAGTGCGTCGCTACTGGTTGTAGCCCTAGTCATAGGCGACAAAGTGTGTTGCAGCATAGGGTGATAGACGTCAATGCTCTCAATTGATCGAGAATAGTCGTACAATATCCTGCATTGCTCTGCCAATGCCTCATCTGATTTAATCGCGGGTAGTCCGCAAAGATCAACAGCTTTTTTTACAATTGCTGACGAGATCTCAGAGCCTTTTATCGCGAGATTAATTGTAGATTGCTGATTCTGCGCCCGCTTCTCGTAATTTCCGACCGCGATGAATAATCCAACAATTCCAAGTATGGTGAACGCATAGGTGCTACAGGCTTCTCAGCTGTGCGCTCGCGTGAGGCCAGAACTTGCTCGAACAAGTCGATTGCCTGTCGAAGGTGTTGAAAGAGAGTTTTGCAATCCGCGGATCGGCAGCCTGCATTTGGCACTATACTTGAAGCAGCGTGTTATCGAGAGTCAGGCGCTTCCTTTAGCCCGTTTTACCTCCCGCTCTCTTGCGCGACTTGCTTGAGACCGTATCGACTATTTCAGCTTCGCGTAGGTATTTGACCGCGGCGTCGCGGGCCGTAAGCGAGAGAACCTGAGCAACTCGTTCGGCGAGATCACCTTCGCCCGATACCATCGCATTGAGCAACGTCTGCCAAAGCAATGCAGACTCGCGCCGTCGCTCGGCACTCGCAAGCAGTGCAAGACGGCTGTAACGGCTCGTTTGAAGCGTGAGTGCTTGGAGGGTCGAGCGTAGCCAGCGGTTCGACAGCGAATCCGTCAGGATGTTATTGACGATGAAGCTCTCATCGACGAAGGCCGCTGCATTTTTCTCACTCTCCGCTAGCTTAATAAGTCGCGCGACAGGCCCTTCTACCTTTCGCAAAATCTCGGCGCGTTCTGCGTCTTCCGCGATCCAACGCGCACGGATTCCGACAAGCGCTGAACGCACTTGATAGAGATCCTGCACCTCCCGCACGGAAACTTCCGTGACTTGTGCACCGCGGTACGAGTTGATCGTGACCAGACCGACGCGATCGAGAATGCGCAACGCGTCGCGTATCGGACCGTGGCTGACATCGAATTCTTTACTTAAGGCTGCTTCAATCAGCCGGTCACCCGGCTGATATACACCATGGATAATGCGGTGACTGAGCTCTTTCGCGATCCGCTCACAACGCACCTGCGCTGTCTCTGCATCGTTTGAACTCTGATTCAAAATTACCTCCTTAGTATCTTTCCGCATTCGCTCGCCGTCGCACGACTAGAATGCAGGTTGCAGACCTCCCCAGAGGCAGCCGACTTCTGCACGCTCATATTGTCAATAATTTTCGATGCTCGACGGACAATTTTCCCAATTATGCTTGCAACCGCTCGACAAATTATCAATAATCTTAAGAGGGCCAACAGGGCGGAGGCATTTTGGCAATCGACGTCCACACTCACTACTTCCCACAGTCAGTGCTCAAGGTGCTTGAGTCACGCGAAACCGACTTTGGCGTCTCAATATTTGATCATCCGCCGACCTGCCAAAAGTGTCTTGAATTCTCCTACGGTCTGAGGGTGCGGCCCTTTCCAGCGGGTCTTGTGGAAGAGCCGGACAAGCGTCTGGCGCGCATGGACGCACAGGGCGTCACGCGCCAGATTCTTTCCGGCTGGACGGATATTTTCGGATACGGATTACCGCCTGGCAAAGGCGCCGAATGGCACCGCATCATGAACGATGCGCTCGGCGCTTGGTGCGAGAAATACAGTAACCGTTTTTCCTGGATGGCTTCCGGCGCGCTTCCCGACGCAGCCGCGGCTGCGCGCGAACTTGAACGCGCTGTGCGCCAGGCCGGCGCCGTTGGCGGGGTGGTCGCCGCCAATATCGAGGCACAGAATCTCGGCGATTTCGACCTGGACGAATACTGGGCGGCCGCGTGCCAGCTTGATGTGCCGGTCTTCATCCATCCCATGGGCGCGGAGCCGACGCCGCGTACCCGGCTCTACTCACTCAACCAGATCGTCCAGTACACATTCGACACGACCGCGACAGTCGGATCGCTGATCGGCTCGGGCGTGCTCGATCGTTTCCCGAAACTCAACCTGATCCTTTCGCATGGCGGCGGCGCGGTGCCCTACCTGATCGGGCGGTTCGATTGCCTGAATTCGCGCGTCGATCCCAAGCAAAGCCAATCGGCCGCCAAGGAGCTCCCGTCGAACTACCTCCAGCGGTTTCATTACGACTGCATCGTACACGGCACGAAACCGCTCCACTTCCTGGCCGATACCGTGGGAACGCAACGAATGCTGCTCGGCAGCGATGACTCGTTTCCGCCTGCCGATCTCGATCCGATCGGCAGTCTTCGCAAAGCGGGCTTTGACGATCGCACTATCGACCAGATTGTCGAAACGAACCCGCGGCGGCTGTTCCGGCTCTGAGGCGAATCGTTTCCAAAAAACTCGGCGCGATGTAGTGCCGAACAAAAAGGTGAGGCTTAAAAATGGATCTTGGCATCAAAGGCAAAGTGGCGCTGATCACGGGCGGCAGCATGGGGATCGGGGGCGCCACTGCCCGTTTGCTCGCCAAGGAAGGCGTCTCTCTCGCCATCACCGCGCGACGCGAAAAGGAACTCGCCGATGCCGCAAAAGCGATCGGTAGCGAGAGCGGCGCCCAGGTGCTACCCGTCGTCGCCGACTGCACAATCGTCGAAAACGTGAAGAAAGCCGTCGCCAAAGTCGCCGGGCACTATGGCCGGATCGACATCCTGGTCAATTCCATTGGCTCCGCCGCGGCCGGCGACTTTCTCGAATTAAGCGAAGAGGACTGGCAAAAAAGCCTCGCCCTGAAACTCATGGGTCAAATCCGCGTGGCGCGCGAGGTATTCCCTCACATGAAGAAGCAAAAGTGGGGCCGCATCGTAAACGTCATCGGCACGCACGCCTGGCTCGCCGAAGCCCATGCCATGCCGGCCGGCGTCGCCAATGCCGGTCTCGCCAACTTCACCCGCGCGCTTGCCGAACTCGGCGGCCCGCTCGGCATCCTGGTTAATGGTGTGAATCCGGGCACGGTGAACACCGCTCGCCTCAAATACCTGCTTGATCGAGGTGTCGAATACGATCTGAAGACAATCACTTTGCACCGCTTCGCGGAAGCCGAAGAGATCGCAAACGCAATTGTCTTCCTCGCCTCGGAGCGAGCGAGCTACATTTGCGGTTCGATCCTTAATGTGGATGGCGGTCAGTTGAAGACCATCTGACGACGTCGCTTGTGCCTGCGGCCGCTCGGTGGAACGCGCTCTGGCACGGAATTTGAAGGACGAATGCGCAACGCGCTCAACAGGCTGGGACGCTAATGAAGCCACCCGTATTCGACTATTTTGCGCCGGCCTCCCTGGAAGAGGCTCTCGATTTGCTGGCGGAGCACGGCGACGGCGCTAAAATTCTAGCCGGCGGACAAAGTCTGATTCCAATGCTGAATTTTAGGCTGCTCGCGCCAAAGTGCCTGATCGACATCAATCACATCGAAACCCTTGCTGGGATTTCGCTCGCCAGGGACAAACTCGCGATTGGCGCGCTGACCCGTACCCGCATGCTAGAGAGATCCGGAGAGGTTGCTCGCGCCTGCCCGCTCATCTGCGACGTCGTGCCCAACATCGCGCATTTCCAGATTCGCAACCGCGGTACGATCGGCGGTTCCTTGTCGCACGCGGACCCCGCCGCGGAACTGCCCGCGACCGTGATGGCGCTTAAAGGCGACCTCGTCATCGAAAGCAAGCGCGGCAAACGCACGGTCACTGCCGACAAATTCTTCAAGGGTTACCTCACCACCTGCCTTGAGGCTGACGAATTGCTCACGCAGATCACGTTACCTGCGCAGCCACTCAGGCACGGCTATGCGTTCATGGAGGTTGCACGTCGGCACGGCGATTTTGCGCTCGTTGGCGTCGCGGCAACGCTGTTGGTCGATGACAGCGATCGATGCACAGAAGCCTCCATCGTATTGACCGGTGTGCATGAGACGCCGTTTAGGGCTGATGGGGCGATAGTCGCTCTGAAAGGGGCTATTGTCGATGCGAAACATATTGACGAAGCAGCTCGACTGACAGCGGAGGCGCTGTCGCCGCAGTCCGATATTCACGCCTCATCCGAGTACCGCACCAACGCGGCGCGCATACTCACCGCGCGCGTGCTCGCCAAGGCCTATGAACGCGCCCATGCCGGAGCTATGGGAGCCGTTTTATGAAACGGCCAGTACGGTTTCAAATCAACGGAAAGAACGTCGAAGGCGAAGTCGAGCCGCGCAAGCTCCTGGTTGATTTCATTCGCGACGATCTCGAAATGACGGCCACCCACATCGGCTGCGAACACGGCGTTTGCGGCGCTTGCACCATCTTGATGAATGGCGCTGCCGTGCGCTCCTGTTTGATGCTGGCCGTGCAGGCCGACGGCGCGACGATTTCAACCGTGGAGGCGTCCGCCAAGGACAACGAGGAGCTGCGCGCGCTCCAGGATGCGTTCCATCAGCACCACGCTCTGCAATGCGGCTTCTGCACGCCGGGCATCCTGATGAGCATGGTGGCTTTCTTGAGCGAAGTGTCGGATCCCACCGAGGACGACATTCGGGTAGCGCTGTCCGGAAACCTTTGCCGCTGCACCGGCTATCGCAACATCATTCGCGCGGTCAGCGCAGCCGCCGAGTCCCTGGTGCGCGCAAGGAGCAGCGCATGAAAAAATACAAATACATCGGCCAGCCAATGCTGCGCAAAGAGGACCGACGGCTGCTGCAGGGCCAGGGCAAATATGCCGCCGACATGCATTTGCCCAACATGCTCTATGGCGCGGTGCTACGGAGCTCCGAAGCGCATGCGCGCATCGCCGCCATCAAGACCGAAGAGGCGCTTACGCTGCCGGGCGTTATCGCGGTCTACGCCGCCCCAGCCTTCGGCACGCTCAGGCGCATTCCGATGCGGCTCGCGCCGCGCGAAGCGCTGCGCTCTTGCTTCCAGACTCCGATTGCGACGGATCGAGTTCGCTATGTCGGCGAGCCGCTGGCCTTTGTCGTCGCCACGAGCCGCTACATTGCCGAGGATGCGCTCGAACTGATCGAGACCGTGCTCGAACCCTTGCCGATCGTTGCCGACGTTGACATCGGCCGAGCGAAGGGGTCGGCGGCAATCCACCCGTCGCTTGGGGGCAACGTCGCCGAGCATATTACGATGCGGGTCGGCGACCCTGAAAAAGCGATGGCGGCCTCGCCCGTCCGCATCAGAGACCGTTTTCGGATTCAGCGGCACACGGCCGTGCCGATCGAGACCCGCGGCCTTCTCGCCTCCTACGACGCTGGAACAGATTTGCTTACCGTGTGGGGCGCGGCAAAGGTGCCGCACTTTAACCGGCAGATTCTCGCCGACCTTCTTGACCGACCGGAGAATTCTATTCGGCTGATCGAGTCTGACGTCGGCGGCGGGTTTGGACCGCGGGGCGAATTTTACCCGGAGGACTTCTTGGTGCCTTGGGCGGCGATGACGCTCCGCCAGCCCGTGCAGTGGATCGAAGATCGGCGCGAACATCTGATGGCGACTAACCATTCGCGCGAGCAGGAGCACGAAATCGAAGTCGGCGCCGAGGTGGACGGTACCATCCGTTCGGTGATCCTCCGGGGCGCCGTAGACATGGGAGCCTATATCCGCACTAACGGCTTTGTCGTTCCGGAGCGCGCGGCCGCTTTCATTCCCGGCGCCTATCACGTGCCGAATTACCTCGCCGAAGTCGACTGCGTTATGACCAATAAGACACCGATGGGCTCCTATCGCGGCCCGGGACGCTACGAGGCAGCCTTTATTCGCGAGCGCGCTATCGATCTTCTGGCACAAAAGATCGGCATCGACGCCGCCGACATCCGTCGCAGAAACCTCGTGACTGCGCAGGAGATGCCCTACAACTCTCGGACTACAGCCTTCGGTCACGACGTCATTTACGACAGTGGCGATTACCCGGACCTGTTCGAGCAGACGCTCGCCAAGGCCGGATATGGCGCAATGCGCGCCGAGCAGAAAAAGGCGCGCGAAGAGGGCCGCTATCTCGGCATTGGCCTCTGCACTTTCGTGGAAAAGACCGGTGTCGGGCCCTGGGAGACCGGGCGCGTCCGCATCGACGGCTCAGGCCACGTCGAAGTGCACACCGGCGTGACGTCAGTCGGCCAGGGCATGGAGACGATATTCGCGCAGATCTGCGCCGAGCAGCTCGACATTTCGCCCAATCTGATCACCGTGCGCCATGGCGACACGGCGCTGATCCCGCTCGGCACCGGCGCCTACGGCAGCCGCGGTACCGTCACTGGCGGCTCGGCGCTTTGGGAGGCCGCGGGCCAGTTGCGCGAAAAAATCCTGCGCCTCGCCGCGCACCGGTTGGAGGTCAATGTCGGCGACGTGAATCTTCAGAACGGCGTCGCCTTTGTGCCGGGGACCGACCTACGCATGACATTTCGTGAACTCGCGCGCGCCGCGATGCCAGGACAGCCAATGCCGCCCGACATGAAGCCGGAGCTCGATGAATCGGCCTATTACGTCGTAAAGGATACCGCTCACCCGCACGGAGCGCACCTGGCCTTCATTGAAGTCGATCCCGGCCTCGGGACCATAAAAATTCTCAAATATCTGATCGCATTCGACATCGGGCTCGCCGTCAATCCTCTCCTGGTTGAAGGCCAGTTGATCGGTGGATTCGCCCAGGGGCTGGGCGGCGCGATCCTGGAAGAGCTCGTCTACACATCGGAAGGCCAGCTCCTCACCGGCTCGCTTGCCGACTATCTGATGCCAACTTCCATGGAGATGCCCGTCGAAATCGACACGCTGCTTTTGCAGGACTCGCCCTCCCCGCACAATCCGCTCGGCTTAAAAGGTGCTGGCGAAGCCGGCACCGTCGGTGTCGCCGCGGCGATCGGCAACGCCGTGGCGGACGCTCTCTCGCCGTTCGGCGTATCGGTGAACACGCTACCACTGTCGCCGAACACCATTTTCAAAATGATCGACGACCGCAAGCGTGGCGAGATGGCGCGGCCCCAATGAGCGGACGCCTACTTAGGACCAACGGCATCGACACGTATTGTGTCGTCGAGGGCGACGGCCCCTGGGTCGTGCTCTCGCACTCGCTCGCCTGCGACTATACGATGTGGGACGATCAGACCAGCGCGCTTGCTGGGTCTTTCAGGATTGCGCGATACGACATCCGCGGCCACGGGCGCAGCAGCGTGACGCCCGCTCCTTACGTGCTCGATCTTCTTGCCGACGATCTCGCGGCCCTGTTCGATGCGCTCGACATCGAAACCGCTCATTTCGTCGGGTTGTCGATGGGTGGAATGATCGGCCAGGTCTTCGCGCTGAAACGTCAGGACAGGCTCAAATCCCTGGTCCTTTGCGATACGACCAGCTTCTATTCTCCCACCGTCCGGCCCGCCTGGCTGGAACGCATCGCGGAAGGGCGTAAGCGCGGCATGCCGGCGCTCGCGCAACCGACGCTCGAACGCTGGTTCACGCCAGAATTCCGCGCCCGAAGTCCCAAGGTGATGGAGCGTTTCGGCGAGCGCATCGCGACGACCGCGCTTGAGGGCTACGTCGGCTGTTCGGAAGCACTACTGGAAATCAATGTCACTTCGCGCCTCGGAGAAATTCGCGTGCCGTCGCAGGTCATGGTCGGCGCACGCGACGTGGGCACGCCGGTATCGATGGCGCGCGCCATTCACGAAAACTTGCCCAGCTCGCAACTCGTCATCATCGACGACGCTGCTCATTTTCCCAACGTTGAGCAGACGGACATCTTTAACCGCGCGCTTCTCACCTTCCTGCAACGACACGACGCCGCAGCTAACCGTGACATCGCGGCAAAATCGATTCCCCTTGCGAGTCAGGCGGGACGCTCAGGGTCCAATCCATCACAATGAACACGGAGGTTCCATTGCGTTTCATTGTTACATTGCTGGCGCTCTTGACCGGCCTGCTTTCGGCAAGTCCAAAAGCCATATCCGCCGAGCAATATCCCGCACATCCGGTGACCGTCATCGTTCCGTTCACACCCGGTGGAAATACCGACATCAGCGGACGCATCCTGGCCGATGCATTGAGCAAACGTTTCGGACAAAGTTTCGTCGTCGAGAATCGCGGCGGCGGCGCCGGCCTGGTCGGCGCGATGGACGTCGCCAAGGCGAAGCCGGACGGCTACACACTCCTGATCGGCGCCAGCGGGCCAACGACCATCAGCCCACTCATCCATCCGGAACGAGGCTTCGATCCTCAGAAAAGCCTGACGCCGATCGGTATGATAGCGATCGCGGCAATCGCCATTGTCGCCAATCCGGCGTTGCCGGTGAAAAACGTGTCCGAGCTGATTGCGCTGGCGCGCGCAAAGCCGGACACGCTCACTGTCGCCAATGCCGGCATCGGCACGTCAGGTCATCTCGCCAATGAACTGTTCCAGTCCATGGCCGGAATCAAGCTGACCAACGTACCATATAACGGCGGTGGCCCCGCCGCCACCGCGGTCGTCGGCGGCTATGTCAATCTCCTGTTCGATCAGGTGACCTCGACAATGAACTACGTCCAGCAGGGCCAGCTTCGCGCAATCGCCGTGACGACGGCGCAGCGCGCCAAGGCCTATCCGGATATTCCGACGGTCGCGGAGTCCGGATTGAAAGGCTACCAAGCCGAGACTTACACGGGCCTGTTCGCGCCCGCCGGCACGCCCAAGGAAATCGTCGACAAACTCAACGTCACGACGGCCGAGGTGCTTGCTGATCCGGACGTCGTCAAGAAATTCGACAATGTCGGCGCCGAAGCCAAATCGCTCCCGCCCGACGAGTTCGCTGATTACCTGAAAGCGGAAAACGAGCGCTGGGGCGGCGTCATCAAGTCCAGCAACCTCACCCAAAACTGACGGCGAGCATTTTGCTCTCGGATGAAGAAGGACCAGATATGAAGTCCCCCATCGCCTTCGTTCGTTTTCTGTGTGCCGCACTCCTTATGATCGGTGCGATCAGCCCTACGCTCGCGGAGGACACCTATCCTTCGCGGCCGATCAAGCTGGTCGTGCCCTTTGGCGCCGGCACCACCGCCGACATCATCGCGCGGATGATGGGCACACTCATAGCCAAGGACATGGACGCAACTGTGGTTGTCGAGAACAAGCCCGGCGCCGGCGGCACTATCGGCGCGGCGACGGTCGCTACGGCCGCACCCGATGGATACACGCTGGTGCTGGGCACCATAGCCAGCCACGGCATCTCGACGCTCATGATGCAGAACGTGACGTACGATCCGGTGAAGGACTTCGAACCAATCATGCTGGTGGCAAACGTGCCCAACATGCTGGTCGTAAACAAGGACGTCCCGGTTTCCACGCCGGCCGAGTTCGTGGCCTATGCGAAAAGCAAGGGACAGCTTGATTTCACCTCTGCGGGCGTTGGCACGACCAGCGAACTCGCGGGCGAATTCATGCGCATGGAGCTTGGCGTCCCGCTGGTGCATGTGCCATATAAGGAAGGGAGCGCCGCATTGACCGACGTCATCGCTGGACGCGTGCCGGTCATGATCTGGCAGACCGCTCCGCTGAAACCGCAGATCGAGGCCGGAACCATTAAGCCAATCGCTGCACTGACCGCCAAGCGCATCACGGATTTTCCGAACGTGCCGACGCTGTCCGAGACCCTGCTGCCGAATTTCGATTCGAGCGCCTGGTTCGGCATTCTCGCGCCGGCCGGCACCCCAAAGCCGATCGTCGACCGGCTGTACCAGGCGTTGCTACGGCAAATCAAAGCGCCTGACGTTCAGGAACATTTACGCAATCTTGCGCTCGAGCCCGCGACAGAAGGTCCTGACGCATTCCGCCAAGTCATCATCGACGATGTGGTGCGCTGGCGAAAGGTGCTAGCTGAAATGCAGCCCAAACAATAACACCGGCGTCGGTGCGACATAGCCTAACCGAGACCCCACATGGATGATCAATCGGTCCAATCACTCTGCCGCTGGCTCAAGGAAACGCAAGGCGTGACGGCGTCCCCGGAACGGTTGGTCGAGCCGCAGGCGGTGGTGACGCGCATCGCCGCGCTGACGCGAGCGGCGGCAGCAAAACTTTCCTTCGGTGTGGAGCCGACGGGCTTTACCGCAGATCTTGAAAAACTGGCGGCGTGCTATTCCAGCGGCCAATGAAGAGCTCGCCGATTTAAGCCTCACGGAGGCCGCCGCGGCGATCGCGGCGCGCGACGTCACGTCCATGGACGTGACGGAAGCCTGCATAGCGCGATTGCGTGCGCATGGCGACCGCCTGGGCTGTGTGGCCGCGATCGATCCCGACGACGCCCGATCGGCCGCGGCCAAAGCCGATGCCGAACTCAGTGCTGGGCGTCCGCGCGGACCGCTGCACGGCGTCCCACTGGCACACAAGGATATGTTTTACCGGGCGGGCCGCATCAGCGCTTGCGGTTCGCGCATCAGCGCCGCGTTCCTGCCGGATGTGACGGCAACCGTTCTCAAGCGGCTGGATGCCGCCGGCGCGCTCGATATCGCGCGGCTGAACATGGTCGAGTTTGCACTTGGACCGACCGGACACAATGAAATCACCGGAACTCCGCGCAATCCCTGGAACACGGATTACATCACCGGCGGCTCTTCGAGCGGTCCCGCGGCGGCGGTAGCGGCGCGTTTGATCTACGCGAGTCTCGGCTCGGACACCGGCGGTTCGATCCGCATTCCGGCCTCGTGTTGCGGTCTCGTCGGCATCAAGCCGACTTACGGCCGGGTGAGCCGCCACGGCGCGCTGCCGCTCGCTTTCTCCCTCGACCACGTAGGACCGCTGACGCGAACCGTTGCCGATTGCGCGTTGATGCTTCAGATCATCGCCGGGCACGATCCGCAAGATGCCACGACATCCACAACGCCGGTGCCCGATTTCCAGAAGACGATGGAAAACGGCGTGCGCGGCCTGCGCATCGGCGTGCCGGAGAACTATTTCTATGAGCCGGTGACGCCGGATGTGCGCAAGTGTCTCGAGGACAGTCTCGCGGTCTATCGCCAGCTCGGCGCCGACATCGTGCCGGTCACAATACCATGCGTCGACCTCGGCAATCCTCTGGTCACGCTGATCATCGCAGTGGAAGCGGCGACCCTCCACGCCAAATCGCTTAGCGAGCGGCCTGACGATTTCGGGCGGCAAACGCTGGGGCGGCTGTTGCCCGGCCTCCTCTATCCGGCGGTGCAGTATATCGACGCGCTCAATCTCCGGCGCGCGCTGACCGCTCAGGCCGCTGACGCCGTCTTTAGCAAGGCCGACGTGCTGCACCTGCCGGTAATCCCGACGCCGGTCCCGACCGTTGCGGAATCGGATCTGGCGGCAAATCCCGGCTTCTCGGAATTCCTGTTAAACTTCGGCCACTCGACGCGGCCGTTCAACTACTTCGGATTTCCCGCAATCACCGTTCCTATCGGCTTCACCGACAACGGCCTGCCTAGTGCCATGCAGCTTGTGGCCAATGCCTTCAGCGAAGCGACTCTATTCCGCACCGCCCGCGCCTACGAGCGCGAGACGAATTGCACTGCCGCGGCGCCTGAACTGTAGCCGTCGCCAAAGCCGTGTCAGTGGTTCGCGACGTTCATGATCGCGTCGACATCGTAGATCGGCGCCCGCGGATTGGCTTGCCACGCATCCATGTCCCGATAGCGCATCTTCAACGCCTCCGGGATATCGCTGAGCCCGCGGGTGAACAGCCACAACCGCAGCAAATGCCGCTTCCGGTCGGACTCCTGATGGTCCTCGTATTGAGTCCGCGAATGCAGAGACACGTAATTGTTGACGAACTGGATATCACCCGGCTGCAGTTCCATGTCGCAGCGCAAGCTCTCGTCGCGGCAGAGCGCGTCGAACATATCGAGCGCCTCGAACTGCGCCGGCGTGAGCCGCGGCACATCAGGAAAACGCTGAGCGGATTCGATATAGACCCGATTGTACCGGATGAAGAGCCGGCCGTTATGATTGTTGAAGATCGGCGTAAGATAGTACGGCATATCGCCGCTAGCCTCCTCGCCACGGCGGTCGACATAGAACGGCTCATAAAGCAGCTTCGCGAGATCGGGCCGCTGCCGCATCATCTTGTCGTGGATCGAGACTGAACTGACGACGCTGGATAGCCCGCCACTCTTCGCGGTGCGCAGGCACAGCAAACCGACGATATCGCACGAGTCATTGTGGAACGGCAGATGCAACGTGGTTTGGTAGCCCCGCGCGTTCATGTCGGTCGTCCAGTCTTTGCCGATGTCCCGGACATGACCGAGGACATCGCCGTAGGCGTTTTGCGCCACGGCACGTCCGAGATGCGCACCGATTCCCCAGAAGATGGTGCCGGCGTCCTGCTTGGAATAGCGCTCCATCGGGAGCCCGCGGATCAGAAAGACGCCGCGTCCCTCTTCGAGCTCGTCGAGGATGTCGCGCAATTTTTCGCCAAAGCCACGGATCGGGAAATCCTTGCTCGCGATATCGGGAACGCCAAGCTTCCGGCGTTTAACACTATCGAGTGCCGTTTGGAGCTCCACAATATCACCGTCGGTCAGGTTGTATTGCCAGCTGTTCTCCCGTGCGAGATCCGCCACTGTCCAGGCGCACAGCTTGTCAGAGGGCTCAAGACGATAATTCTGCATGAGGAATTCCTTTCGGCACGACGGGTGAGGGACTTTTGGGCGCTGTACCCGCTCCGCGAGAAGCGCTATATCGAAATGTCGACATTCTGGCAATCTCTCGAGAAGGCTTGTCTCGGATATACTGGTGAGGAATGGCTTCAGCACATCCAGCCGCAGTACTCGTTCCGACTTTGCCCTTGCAGATCGCAGAACAGCTTTCGGCGGCAATTATCGACGAACGTTACGACGCTGGCGAGCGCCTGAAGGAGACCGAACTTGCGGTCCACTTCGGCGTCAGCCGTTCTACGATCCGAGAAGCATTGCGTATCTTGGAGACGCGCGGCCTAGCGCGCATTCTGCCGCAGCGTGGCGCCATCGTCACCGGCCTCACGCGGCGCGAGGTGGAGGACCTATTTGAAATCCGAGCCTTTTTAGTTGGGCTAATAGCCCGTCGCGTTGCCGGCGAATTCAGAGATGGAGATGAAGTACGAATCAATTCGATATTCGCGCAACTCCAGGCCGCCCGCGACGCTCCGCGAGACTATGCCAGGGCAAGCGCGGCCGCCGCAATCGAACTCGCAAATCTCAGCCGCAGCGAGCACCTGGTAGGACTACTAACTTCTTTTGCCCACCAGATAGGAAGGTATACACGGCTCGGCCTGTTGAGCGATGCGCGACGCAAGCGATCTATTCAGCTCTGGCACAAACTCTTTCAAGCGATCAAGGCGCGCGATGAAACGGAAGCCGAAAAACTCAACGCCCAGCTCGCATTGGAAAACCGCAACGCGGCCTTGTCCGTTTTAGACACGCGGGAACGGCTGCCCGCACGGACTTCACGGCGCGAGCGCTAGCAGACGAACGCACGTACATTTCGGGAACTACCGGGAAGTTATTCGCAGATCCCAGGACAATAAATTGGTTCCGATAAATGCCGTTCTCGGTGGTAAGAGCAAATGTCTCTTACGTAGGCATTGACCTGCGTTGATGTCCGCTTCGATCCGAAACCGACCGAAATGCGGCGTTGCCGCGAAATGTCGCTAAGGGCCATGTGTGGACGGCTCTGAGTTGGCAAGGACTTTCTTCACGAGTGCAGCATTGGTCGGTGCAGCCATGTGTTCGGCCTTTGAGTGCGGCTCACATGACCGCTGGCCATAATGCCCTCCGCGGATCAGGTCCCGGTCAATAAGACGCATTCGATGATGCTCTGGCCCATGTGGGTTGTCCTGATCACCGGCTCGACCGGCTCTGCATTACGTGCTGTTCGCCCTTCCAACCTTCACATCACGCCGGATATCCGGTGTGATCTCTTTCACGCCGCGAGTGCGGCCGGTTCCTTGTAGCGTTCACCCTTGGCCATGATCGCCCATGCCATCCGTGCAATCTTGTTGGCGAGCGCGATGGCCGCGACCTTTGTCGGCCGCCGCGTCAACAATGCCATGAGCCAAGGCCGATGCCCGGTGCCGTGGATCTTGGCATAGCGGATCACGGCGAGCGCGCCGGTCGTGAACAGGCTGCGTAGATAGCGATCGCCCCGTTTGCTGATACTGCCAAGCCTGTCCTTGCCGCCGCTCGAGTTCTGCTTGGGGACGAGCCCGATCCAGGCCGAGAAGTCCCTTCCTGACCGGAAGGCCTTTGGATCGGCGACGCTGGCAACCAGGGCAGTCGCCAATGCAGGACCGACGCCGGGTATATCGTCGAGCCGCCGACTTGCCTCGCTGGATCGGTGCCAGGCCATGATCATACGATCGAACTCCAGGATTCGAGCCTTCAGCATCCGTAGTTGGGCGCCGAGAGCGGCAACACAGGCACGAGCAATGTCGGGCAACCGTTTGTCACTTGCATCGGCGGCGATCCCGAGCAGCTGCTCGACACCATTGCGTCCGACCGGCGCGACGATCCCAAACTCGGCCATGTGAGCACGGATGGCATTGATCACTGAGGTCTGCTGGCGGATGAACAAGTGACGGGTACGATGCAGCGTCAGGCAGCTCTGTTGCTCGCGCGTCTTGGTCGCGACGAACCGCATGTTCGGCCTGGTGACCGCTTCGCAGATCGCCTCGGCGTCCGTGGCATCGTTCTTATGCCGCTTCACATAGGGCTTCACGTAGGCCGGCGGCATCAGGCGAACGGTGTGCCCAAGGGCCTGAAGTTCGCGCGACCAATGATGCGCCGAGGCGCAGGCTTCGATGCCGACCAGGCACGGCGGCAACTTCTGGAAGAAGGCCAACACGTACCGCCGTTTGAGTTGACGACGGACGACCACATTACCTTCCGCATCGACGCCGTGCACCTGGAAGACCGACTTCGCGATGTCGAGACCGATTGTCGTAATCGTTTGCATGACTTAGCTCCTCCGAATCGTGGGAGCTCTAACAGCACCCACATCCATGGCACTCACGTGCCGGTGGAGGAGCCGTCCACAGCATCATTAAGCGACATTACCATAATGGTAGACTTGTTCGGCCGCTCGCGCGGAACCCTATTTAGAATCCAGGTTATTGACGGGCTCCCAGCCCGGACCGGGGGGTTCGGCGAGGAAGGCTTTTGCTCTGCTCAACAATGCCCTGGCAGGAGGATCGGCGCTGGCGATACTCGCAAGACTTCCCACGCAACGAGAAAAATCCCGCGCCCGCCAGCACGCTAGGCCCGCAGCATAGGCCGCAGCCTGTGCGCCTTGTTCCTTAGTCTCCTCGCCGGCTTTGGCGAGCGGTTCGTAAATGGTTACCGGTTCCGCGCGGCCCACCACCCGGATCATGTCGAGTTCGCGCCAAGCATATGCAGGTCGCGCGGCGGCGAAGGTGGTTTGTGAAACCATGATTGAAGTACCGAAATATTTGTTTGCGCCTTCAAGCCGCGCAGCGAGATTTACCGCGTCGCCCATCACCGTGTAATTGAAACGCTGCCGCGAACCGATATTGCCAACCAGTACGTTGCCGGAATTTATGCCGATACGTTGCGTAAGCTTGCGACCGTGCAACACGGAGGGATCGAGTTCTTCGAGGCGGGTCCGGCAGCACAACGCCGCGCGCACCGCATTCGAAGCATGTTGGGGATCGTCGAGCGGCGCGCCAAATACGGCTACGATTGCATCACCGATATATTTGTCGACAAAGCCTCCATGCTCTTGGATGACATCGGTCATGGCTGAAAGATATACATTCATCAACATCACAAGATCGCCGGGCGACAACGATTCGGCGATTGAGGAGAATTGAGCGACGTCGGAAAAAAATACCGTTACATCGCGCGTCTCGCCGCCGAGCGCCGGCGCCTTGTTCGTCGCCATCATCTTTTCGATGACTGCCGGCGCGAGGTAAAGTGCAAAACTTTTTCGGAGGAATCGCCGGTCCTTGTCTGCGACTAAGAAACGGAACCCGGTCATGCCCGCGAGTCCGACGACGCCGGCGGACAGGGGCTCGAACAACGGCAATGCCAGGGCATGGTCGAAAGCGACCGTGGCCACAGTTGTCCAGACGGCGCCGGCTGCAAGATAGACGAGGACGGCTCCGAAGAGCGGTAGCGTCAGCACCGAGAATGTTGCGACGCCGGCTATGGCAATTGAGATCAGACCGCGACTTACGCGACCGAGCTCAACTAGTGCGTCGCGATTGATGAGATTGTTAACCGCAGTGGCATGTATGTAAACGCCCGGAATGGACTCGCGCGTGAAGCGGGCGCTGGACGGCGGCGTAGGAATGGCGCAGCGTGGTCCGCTCGCGTTCTCGGGCGCAGTGGCAAAGCGCTTGGATGTAATTTGACGATCCTCGACGTCAAGGCGCGTGCCAACGAGCACGGCCTTGCCGTCGAAATAGTTATGGAAGAATGCAACGTCGCCCTTTTTGTAGCAAGCGCGCAGGTCGGCCAGCGAAAAAGTAGGAATATCGTCGGAGCCTCCGTCAAAGTTGAGCGTAAGCGCATTTGGCGAAATGGAGGGAATCCCGTACCCGGCCAGCGTCAACGCGCCGTCGGGCGCGAGTTGGGGCGCTGCACCAAGCGCGCGGGCTGCAAGCTCGACCGCCATCGATGGAACAGCGTCGCCATCGACCACGACCGTGAGCGGAATGCGCCGCACAACGTCGTCGGGGTCCGTATAGACGTTCAAACTACGAATATTGCGCCCATTACCGACAGCAAAGCGCTGGCCCGGTGCCGGCAGGATTGGATAATCGCGATGCTGCACCTCTCCTAGCACGACCTTGCCGGCGCGAGCTTCCAGCGCCAGCGCGCGCAAGAAATCGCCGTCGAATCCGCGCACTTTTTCACCCAGTGTCTGATCCCCGAAGGGGATTTCGGATTGCTCAATCGATGTCGGAAAGACGACGTCGAAGCCGACGACTTTGGCGCCGCCGGCGATGACGGCCGTCAAGACTTGGCCGATCTCGCGCGTCCAGGTGATATTGGGTGTGCCTTCAAAGGGCGGAGTGCGATATGTTTCTTCGTCGAGGGCGATCACAACCGTTGGCGAGCTTTCCGGCTTGTGGATGTGTCCATAGATGCGCCAGCGCAGCGCCGTCAGCGTATCGATTGAAAGGCCACGCAGCGCGTCGAGCGCGGGCAGCGCGGCAAACGAACCGACGAACAGGGCAATGAGGAGTGCCGCGCCGGCGTCACGAAGACGAATCGTTGTCATCGTGGTTCAGCGCCGCCGTATTTATCAGGTCGTGGGCTGCAATCGGAGCAATCGGCCGACAAGCGGCGAAGGTCCCGGCTTCGCCTGAGGGTCGATTTGGAAGATCATCTCCTGCGTGCCGGCCTTGGCCCGGTAGATGCCGCCAGCCGTCAACGTCAGGCCAACCTCGGCGGTGTCGAGAAATCGTCCGTGCAACAGAGCCGCCCCCGCCAGGGCGAACTCATAATGTTCGCGCGGCTGATCAATCCGTTCGATATTGAGCATGCCATTCGGCTTGACTTCGATCACCGGCGACAATCCGTAGACGATAAATTGCGGATGGAGCGCCGACAATTGCCTTTTCGGCGCCTCGCGAAACACCATCGCGCCACTCTTGCCAGCCAGTTCGGCCGTGAGCATCATCTTGCCACCCTCGCAGGCGACTTTTTCACGATCGACTTTACCACCTTGGACGTCACTTTGCTCGGTACCGACGGTGACTGTTCCACCGGCGATTCTTTCATTCCAACAGGATCGCAGATAGCCGAGTACGATCGTGTCTTGCGGACCGAGGTGGATGACCTGGCCAGGAACAACATAGTCCATGAGCTGAATGCCCGGCGGCGCGCCGCCGACGTCTGCGACAACGGCGACGGGCAAAGATGCCGCCACGGCAGCTGCGTTTGCGGCCCTAAGAAGTAAAATCAGGTAGGTGACCATTGCTGGGTGCTCCGCCTCGTGCCTATTTATTTATGCCGCCATCACCGATGATCGTATAAGGCGCCCAAAACAGCGGATGTGCATAGGCGAACAACATCTTGCCATCCTCGTCCTTGTAGCCCTTGTTGTCGATCATGGACACCATCGCCTCCCGCAATGCTTCTGCGCGCGCGATTTTAGAATCAGCCGCCTGACGGCGGAAAAGGTCCGACACGAGTTCACGTGCCGACGCAGAATGGACCGACCAGTTGGTGACCAAGATCGCCCGCGACCCGGCATAGAAGAACGCCCGCCCCAGGCCGGATGCAGCCTCTGAATTAACATCTGCGCCGGCCCCCGAATTGCATGCCGACAGCACCACCCAATCCGCATCGAGCTTGAGCGAGAGAATTTTCGACATCGTCAAGAGGCCGTCGCCACCGACGCCCGCCACGCTCGGCGCTGTCAATGCAAGGGCCGGCTGCGTCAGCCCGTTGAGGTCGCCAGGAAGCAGGCCGTGGGTGGCAAAGGCAACAATCTTGAATTTCGACAAATTGAGGGTCTCGACCTCGTGCTCATTAGCATCCTTGCCGAGGTGGAGCACCGTTGCAGGATCGGCATCGAGGGCCCGTGCGATGGAGCGCAATTCATCTGCTGTATCGGGAAGGCGCGGCAGCACCCCGAGATCGGCGCTGTTCAGGTTTTCGGTCTGCGGCACGGAGCGTCGGCGCAGCGGGATGCCCCGCGTGGCGGTCGCCTCGGCAACCTCGCTCTTATGGTCCGCCAGACTTGCATCCTGGGCGGCGTCTGCGGCTTCCTCGGCATTAAAATAGGGATCGCCAAATCCGACCAGCTTGTGTCGCTCTGGCGAGCCGGCAGGCAGGTGCCGAAGTGTTACAAGCGCCGCCGCGGAAGGCACTAATGACACCGCATGGGTCCGCGCCAGCCAAGGCACCTTACGATAGCCTGCAAAAAGCGGCTCGGCATTGTCGTCGAGCGTCGCCGGGGCCGTCGGCAGCAAACTGAGCGGCAAGAGCCCGAGTGCCCCATTGGTCACCACGATCAGACTTTTGGCGGGCCGCCACGCCGCTTCCACGGGCTTGAGCAACAAACTGTAGAGTTGGTAGGCACCGTCGAGGTTGAACGGGGGAATTTCCGTGATTGTTTCGGCATCGGGCTCGAGCGCTTTGCGCAGCTGCTTGACAGCCTCCTCGATGGCGGAGGCCGATCGCGGGATGCTGGCGAAGGCGAGCGGTCCGTTTTTTGACACCACCCAGACGAAGCCGGCCTCCCGCCCAAAGTAAAAGGATACTAAAGCCTCGTCGGGTTTCAGCGTCGTTCTGATGTCCTCGACCGACGGAGGCTTTGGGTCGATTAGATTGGCATAATTAGGAAATTGTCGCTCGATCTGCCGCTCTGCGGCAACACGCCGAGCGCGCAATTTATCGAGTTGGTTTTGAAGATCACGTGCCGTATTCGCGTCGCGCTCCCCGGCCGGTAGGGCGAGAACATTGTTCAGCACGCCGACAAGCGCGCCGATCTGCTTGCCAAAATCCTGCTCCTGGCGCGCGAGATCGGCCAGCACCGGATCGTGAGCCGCTATCCGGGCGCTCGATTCGGCCAACGCTTTTGCTACTGTGCGCCCGCGGATGAATTCAGCCAGCCGGATGCTTTCCTGAGCTGCGTCATTGCCGCTGCCGGGGCGCGCCAGCAATGTCATGTAGGACTCAAACACGATCCGCATTCTCTGATCGCGCATCGCCGCGCCAATAACGTCGTCTTCGTCGGGTTGAACGTCACGATAACCCGCCACCACGATGGGCACGGCGCGCTTAAATTCACGCAACGCGTCGGCACCGCGATCAGCGCGCATGAGACCCATCGCAAGCAGGCCTCGTGCCAGGCCGGTCTCGAAATGGTACGCGCCCATGCTAGCGGTCCGCCGCGCCACCAGTTGCTCGGCCGCCGTAACGCCTTCGGCGACCTTGTTCGCGCTGTACAGCATCAAAACATATTCGGGACTAACCGTCAGAATCTCTCGACGAGAAGGCGCCCAACTGCGTGTCGCGTCGTCGAGCCTTGCGAAGACGTTTGAAGCTTCTGGAAGCCGGCCTTGCAGCATCAAGATTGAAGCAAGCTGGTCCAAGGTCTCAGCGTAAGTCTGTGCGCCTTTGTCGACGTGAAATGCCTCTTGAATTTCCAGTTTGGTGCGCGTGAGTTTTTCTGCTTCGACAAAACGCCCTTGCTCGACCAGCACATAGGACAGGTAGCCGACGAATTCGGCAGTCAAAAGGTTACTCTTGCCCGATGCCCGAAGCCGGTTCAGCAGCGCACGGCGAACATCGGCCTCACCCTCTGCCATCCGGCCCTGACGGGCTTCCATACGGCCGACCGCCACGGCATGCAGATCGGCGGCGCGTTCCTGCTGCAATCTCGGCGGGGCAGTCGGAAATGGCAGAAGCGCTGCGGCGCGCCGAAATTCCTCGGCGCGGCGATAAAACATCTCCGCATCGTGAAACGCGCCGCGCGCCTCCGCTAACTTTCCCGACGCGCTCGCCGCATCGCTTTCGGCCGATGCGCGCCGATATCCAGTGACTGCATCCGATGCGTGGATTCTTTGCAGGAGTGCGTCGCATTTTTCAACATAGGCCTCGGCCTGTTTCAAGTCTCCTAGAATGGCGTAGCGTGCAACAATATGCCGGTAGGTATTGGCGAGCCGGGCTTCCGCTTCGGAATCGTCAGTTGTCCGCTCGATGTCCAGAAAGACTTGCAGGGATTTTCTCACATCGCCGATGTCGTCGAGTTGAAAACCGAGGAATTGTCGCATCAGGGCAAGCTGGAGATTGCTGACCGAGCCTTGGCCGAAGTCGATGGCCTGTTGCACGTCGGCAATCGCGTCATTGACGCGTCCGAGATTGCTTCGAGCCTGACCGCGACCGTAATAGAATTTTGCCAGTTCCGCCCGATTGGCGCCGGCGGGTGGATTGGCGGCGGCGGCAGCTTCAAGCTTGGTTACGACCGTTGGATCAGGCTTCTGTTGGTCGAGTATCGCCGTGATGTCAGCGATCGTGCGCGGCGGTGGCACGAACGCCGGTGACTGCGAATAGCCGGGCGTGCCTGCGAGTAACAGGCACGCTCCTGTCAGAATTTGAACGATGCAGCGGCGGCCTCGCCGACGCATGTGCAGCCTCGTTGTTAGTGCCGTTCGCCTATTGCGGCAATGACCCGTGGCGCCAGGCGGGCGGCGACCTGAGCATGAGCCGCCGGAGTTAGATGGATACCGTCCGATTGGCGCGGAAGTCCGGCGTAGAGGACCTCGATTGCAACGGCGCCATGTGCCCGAATTTGGCCGACGATTTGTGCGATATTGGCTTCCCGTTGTGCGCCGCTGACTCCCTTATAGGCATCGTTGGCGGTGCCGGTATCGTACAGCACAACCCGTGTCCCGGCCGGCATGGCGCTGACGCGTCTCGCTATGCCGGCAGACGTATCACCCGTTACGCCCTGGACGGACATACTGACGTCATAGCCCTTGGCCTTCAGCCGCGCCTCCAATTGCGCCGGCCACGCCTCCGATGAACTAACGCCCTCGCCCGCCGTATTGCTGGCGCCAAGCGCGACGATCCGGATGGATTCCGCCTGCGCCGGATAAACGAGACCAACTAGGCCGACGCCCAGCAACGCCACAAAAAAATGCTTCCGCCGATTGATCAGAAAAACTTTGAGCGATTGATGCAATTGCACCACATTCCCCCTAGGTTTGACGAAATCCCCTGCATCGCTTCCGAGGGATACCTTGTCTCACGCATCGAAAAAGGGGCGCTTTATGTCTGTGTCGAAACCAAGCTCCGGAGTATTTCTAACGCGCCCAGAATATCTCAGTTGGGTCATTCCCGCCATCTCCCACAAGTGAAGATTGCCGACGCGCTTCCGTTTTGTCCCGTTTGTGTTGTAAAAGTCGCTAGGCTTTTGCGGCTGTCGGGCTTTTTGAGTTTGGTCGACCTATGCCGCAAAGGCGGCCTCCGGGTCTTATTTGGTGCCGCCATTTTCTTTGCAATACGACAGGTCCGGGGGTTCGTTGCCACTTTTGCAGTAAACACCTTGACGACCTGGCCCGTGGCTGTGTTTCAGCATGTGAACGTGCACATTCGCAGGTGCGTCTGTGGCTGTCTTGGTGCCATGTGCGTGTGTGGCTGTGTTTATGAGCAGAGACAGTGACAATCCCGCAAGAAAAGTCGCAATGGATGCGATCCGCATGGTATTCCCTGTGTGGCCTAGAGAGGCAATTTTGACTTGGGACACCGAGTTTTGTCAAATTAGAAATCCTGATCACGAGAGACACCCGCAAATCCAAAAGACCAGGGTGCCGTCGCGGGGGTGGTTGGAATTGAGGGTGGCGTAGTCTCCGGGGTGTTCAACCTCGAATCATCCGGCGTTAGAGCGTCGGACTGGAGACCACGCCATGACAAGCGTTACCACGAAGCCTGATTCCTCGCAGCCTACGGGCGAGACGGCTGTTTGTCTTTTCGACAACTGGTTTGATCCGATCGAAGGTGGCCTGCGCGATCGGGTTCGCGAATTCATCCATGCCATGATCGAGGGCGAGCTCGAGATGGCGCTGTCGCGGCCGCGGTACGCTCGCCATGCGAAGTCGCCGAGCGGCGAAGCGGAGGAAGCGGTCGGCGTCACCGGTCACCGCCATGGCCATCGATCGCGGTCGCTGCTGGGAAGCTTCGGCCGGTTGGAGATCGAGGTGCCGCGCGCCAGGCTGAACACTTCTGATGACAAGACGACGGAGTGGAAGAGCACGGCGCTGCGGGCCTATCAGCGGCGCACGCTTGTTGCCGACGCCCTGATCGCGGGCGCCTACCTTGCTGGCACCAACACACGCCGGGTGCGCCGTGCGCTTGGCTCCCTGTTTGGCGGTGCGGTCGGCAAGGATACGGTGAGCCGAGTCTGGCGCAAGGTAAAGAGCGACTGGGACGCATGGAACGCCCGCTCCCTTGCCGAAGAACCGATCGTACGGCTCATTCTCGACGGCACAGTGGTGCGCGTGCGGCTCGACCGCAAAGCGACTTCCATCTCGCTCCTTGTCGTCCTTGGCGTACGCGAGGACGGCCAGAAGGTGCTGCTCGCGATCAAGAGCATGGGCGGCGAAAGCACCGAGGCCTGGCGCACCGTGCTCGACGATCTCATCAAGCGCGGCTTGCGACGGCCCGAGTTCCTCATCGTCGACGGCGCGCCGGGGCTCGACAAGGCCATCGCCGTCGTCTGGGACGGCGTGGCGGTCCAGCGCTGCACGGTTCACAAGCATCGCAATCTCCTCGCGCACGCTCCCGAGCGCCTGCACGAGGAGATCACCGCCGACTACACCGACATGATCTACGCCGCCACGCGCCAGGAGATTGAAGCCCGCCGCAAGGCCTTCATCCGCAAGTGGCGGCTCAAGCACCGCGCCGTCGCCGACAGCCTGGAGGAAGCCAGCGATCGGCTGTTCACCTTCGCACGACTGCCGCCGAACCAATGGCGCAGCACGCGCACCACCAATGCGATCGAGCGACTGCACGAGGAGTTCAAACGAAGGATCAAGACGCAGACCGTGCTGCCGTCTGCAGACACCGCCGCCATGTTGTTCTGGGCGCTGCTCGCCTCCGGCCAGATCAACATGCGCAAGATCGATGGCTGGCAGACGCTCGCCACAAAGCCCATCGATCAACCGATTGAACCTCGCAGCCTGAAACGATACCTTCATGTTACCGGAGATCGCGCCACGCCGAATTCCAACCACATCGCGGGCGGCACCCCAAAAGACCAGGGTTATGGAAAGGAGCAAGTACCAACCTTTCCTATGGGAACAATAGCGTCCCAAAGCGCTTCGCCAAAGCCGTCGATGATGTCGCTGATGGGTCTTGGCTGTGTAAAAACTCGATGGCGCTCGACGACGATAGAACAAACCCTCGTCCAAATCGTCGCTAGCTGCGCAAACATTCCCTGGCGAGTCCGATTTTATTCGGCCTGAGAAAGATCATTCTAGCGACTTGTCAATTTTTTGCGTTTTCACACAGCCTAGGTCATTCGCGACCGAGTTGAGCCGGCAGCAAGTTGGGGCCATGTCCGCTCTGCTCTGATAGCGACGCAATTCTGCAGTCCAGCGAAATGTCGCGAAGTGCCACAAGCGGAACTCATGCACCGCAGCAAAATCGGGGAACTTGAACGGGCAGTTCCGCCGTTGAGCGATCGGCCGCAGGCGCGCTGACGGTAACTCCAAGGTTAATGCGGCGTTAACGTCTTGTGTTGGATGGTCTTCGGGTGCCAATTCCTCGGAGGCTCAGCGATGCTGTCTGCACCCTACGCACTTCTGGAGGATGAGCCCTGTCCTGTCCCCGATGAAACGCTGGGAGAAATGTATCGCGCCAGCGCGCGTGGGCTGAGCGCACTCATTGCGTCGGTCCCACCTACAGCGAGGGCATTGCTCGCAGTATACTGCTACCGTCGAGCCCACCTTGCATCGATTGGATTGACGATCGCGGCAAGCTGCGAGAAGGACGATCTTACAGCCTTGGCCGGCAACGCAGGTGCCGGCTTATTCGAGCAATCCCGGAACCTTCGGCCTTCGTTGGCCGCCGACCCTCGCGCGAATGGCCGGCGGAAAATAACCCTGTCGACTGGGTCGCTCCGCCGCCACTTAAGTCCAATCGAGCACGACTAATCGGCCAACCTCAATTCCCTCTCGCGTCAAGTCCGCTTCTCTAATCGGCCGTTTGAGGTCAAGCGCTTTCAGACTTACTTCTACGATGTTCGCCGCTTTCCGCCCGATCGCGACCAAATCGCGGACGTCGCGGCACTTCGGTTTCGGGCCAATGGCAAAAAAAGAAAAGCCCTGGTGAAGTCCAGGGCTTTCCCTTCCGATAACAGTGGACCAGCCAGGGTAGAGCTTATTTGAGCGCACTCGAAACAGAGGAGAACGTGTTGTTCAACTGTGTGCCGAGGCCCTGCACAACGGCGATGATCGCGACCGAAATGCCGGCTGCGATAAGGCCATATTCAATAGCGGTTGCGCCGCTGTCGTCCTTCAGAAAACGCAAAAGCTGAGTCATGTCGGCTCCTTCGTACTGCAGACTACGTCTTTTTACCTAGAGGATGTTTTCTGCCGTTTAACCACTTCATTAAAATGCAAGTTGCGCTAATGGCAGCAGTCGACCGCGGCGTTGCAAATTGTTCTTTGGCTATCGATTTTCTCGGGCGTCTGTCCAACCCTTAGAGCGGATTCCGGTCATATAGAAGCATAGCCTGCATGCCTGAAGTAATTGGCGCATTCTTGACGCCTGAAGGTGGCCGTGAGGCTTCCGATCCTGCGGCAGAGACGTGGAATGGTTCGCTCGGCTGCTTTGCGTAGATGGGCTTTCAGTTTGCTGAAGGCCTGCTCGATCGGATTAAGGTCCGGCGAATATTTTGGAAGATATCGCAGCATCGCACCTGCAGCTTCAATCAACTCCCGCACGCCGGCGACCTTGTGGACGGGGAGGCTGTCCATAATCACAGTGTCGCCGCGCTTGAGTGTCGGAACAAGACATCGTTCGAGATAGGCAATGAAGGCTGCTGCATTCATCGGTCCATCCAGCACGAAAGGCGCGACCATCGCGCGACGGCGCAAGCCGGCGATGAAGGTGATCGTCTTCCAATGCCCGTGCGGCACATGGTCGATCAACCGAATGCCGCGCGGGCAGCGGCCTCGAAGCCGTACCATGGCGGTGTTGGTCGAGGTCTCGTCGATGAACACCAGCCGGGCCGGGTCAAACATGCCCTGTTCTCGCATCCAGCGCCGCCGTGCGCGGGCCACGCCCGCTCGCTCTTGCTCCGCCGCCCGCAGGCTTTTTTTTGAAGCTGATGTTATGTCGCTTGAAGAACCGCCATACCGCACTGCGGCTGCCAGCGATCCGTCGCTTGCGCATCGCCACGACGATCTCATCCAGCGTCAAATCCGGTTGCGCGGCAATCAGCGTCAGCAAAAAGTCCGCGCGCTCCTCCAGCGCAGAGATGCTGCCTCCACTCGGCTTGGCCGCGACGCTTCCGGTTTTGCGCCAGCGCTGCATCCATTTGATCGCCGAGCTGGCGCTGACCTCGAAGCGCTCGGCCGCCTCGCGCCGCGACGCCCCCAATTCTACCGTTTCCACCACGCGCTCGCGCAAGTCCAAAGAACAAGGTTTCGGCATCGATCGACCTCCAAAAATCGAATCAATGCCGCTAGACTCCATCATCCAAACGTCCCAGGGAATCCCCCAATTCAATCCAGCCGAAACATGCTCTAAGACTGCGGAAACGGTAACTCCATTTTGCTGCTGCGTTGAAAGTTCCATGGCGTGATGTCCGCGCCACTATCGCTGCGTCGCACTAAGCGACGTGAAGGGCCACAAGGAGACTCATGCGCTGCAACATTATCCGCGAGAACCGCTTAGGGGTCATCACATATTGCCCGCGGATAGCCGAACCGGTCGAAATCGCGTTCGTAGGCTCGGTAAACGCGATTTGCTATCTCAGTCGTGTAATAGTGTTGCCAAGGTTCATGCGGCGACGTGTTCAATTGCAGGAGCGCCATCTGACGAGATTGATCGGTGGCGCCGATTTGATCCAGCACCCGTCTAAAATCGTGCTCAAGAGTTTCTACCTTGCCGATCAAATCTAGCGTAATGCCCGGCACGGTGACAAAATCGTCTTGCAACTGCCAGTGTTCATCGACGCGCTGATCGGCCGTCGCGACCGCGAACTCAACGAATTGGGAAAATGACAGCGTGTGCCCGGCGCCGTCCGGTAACGAGCGGGAGATCGAGGCGCGGCGCGCGCGGTACACATCGATGAATCGATCTCCCGCGATCAGCGGCTTGCCCTGAAACTTATCGGCCCAAGCAGACAACAAGCGCGCATAAGGATTGCGGACGAAAGTAAATCGCAATGTATTCGCATCGTTGACAAGGCGATAGAAGGTTGAAAAGCCGACAAGGGCGGTTGACCCGAGCCCCGACACGCGGCGCTTTGCAATCAATTCCGGATTTGGTGGCGTGCCGAGCGCCAATGTGCTCAAAGACAACCTGATTGTTGTCGACGCGCACTTCGGTACTCGGAGGTAGATCAGGCGATGCTTTGGCAGCACGTCGATATAGGTCTTGGCGTCATAGCCGCCGTCACGCATTGCCTTTTGCCGCCAGGCGCATCGAATTGACCCGTCAAGGCATAGAGGCAGCAGACCGCGCGGTTGATCTGCATGGCGTTGCTGTGCATTTCCAATCTGGTCCAGGAAAAGTAGCAGGACGGCAGTTCGTTTGCGAAAAGTCTCGCCGCCCGCCGAACATCATCGGCCGCGACCCAGGTGATGGTTTCCGAGCGCTCAGGCGCGTAATCGGAGGTTTCGGAGGGATAAGATCGGGGGACGGTTAGTTCTGGCGTCGCTGCTTATGTGATGCACTCGCGAAAGGAGAATTGCGCTGAACAACACATAACCCTAAGTTATCGTCGTCTTATCATGCGGTCTGACCAAGATAATGCGCAATGATTTGCGAGTCGTTGAGCAGTTGTCTGCTTTTTCCGCGCTGGACGATTTTCCCCTGCTCGATCACGAGCGCAGTGTCGGTTATCTCCAACGCGCGGCGAGCGTTTTGCTCCACCAGGATCAGGGTCAACCCCTCCCTGTTCAGTTGTTGCAAGGCGTTGAAAACGATGTCGACGACGACGGGAGCCAAGCCGAGGCTTGGCTCATCAAGAAGTAGAATCCGCGGCTTTCCCATCATAGCCCGGCCGACGGCGAGCATTTGCTGTTCGCCGCCGCTTAGCGAGCCAGCTTCCTGCAACTTACGTTCTTCCAGACGCGGAAACAGCCGGAAAATGCGAAGCATATCCTCCTGCTCATCTCCGGCCCGATCGCCGGCCGCGAGGGTCCCAAGCTCCAGATTTTCCTTGACCGAAAGCGGCCCGACAATTTGCCGGCCTTCCGGAACCTGCAACAGCCCAAGACGCGCGATGTGATAGGGCTTGACCCCCAAAATCGACCGTCCGCAAAAGTCGAGGCGATCTGCGCTGCAGGAGATCACGCCGCTGAGGCCATTGAGCAGCGTGGATTTGCCCGCGCCATTTGGGCCGATGATGGCAATTTTCTCGCCTTCCTTTACTTCAAATGTCACGTCGCGCAAAGCCCGCGCGGAGCCGTAAGACACGTTGAGGTTGGTGACGCTAAGCACGCGGTTCCCCCAGATAGGCGGCGATGACGGCAGGATCTTTCAATACCGTTTCAGTCTTTCCCGATGAAATCAGCCGCCCCGAATTCATCACGTGAATGGTCTCGCAAAGCGCCGTGACAAATCGCATGTTGTGTTCGACCAACAATATCGCGATGCCGTCCGCGGTCAGTTCGCGCAGCAAGTGGCTCAGTTCCTGGGCCTCGACATCGTTCATGCCGGCAACCGGCTCGTCCAACAGCACGAGCGCGGGCGACGACGCGATGGCCCGCATGATTTCGACTTTTCGCTGATGCCCATAGGACAACTCACCAGCGGGGCGATCTGCATAGTTCTTCATCGCCATCCGTTCTATGAGGAGGTCGGCTTGCTCCCTCAGTTTTTTCCGCTCACGGCGCGCCGAAGGGAGGCCGAAGAGATTTTCAAAAATGTTGGTCTTCTCGTTTCGATGAAACCCGATCGCCACATTGTCGCGGACGGTCAAATCCTTAAGAAGCCGAATGTTCTGAAATGTGCGGGCGATGCCGGCACGTGCGACTTTGTGCGGCGCAAGCGTGGAGATATCGACACCGTTTAGGACGATCTTGCCGGAGCTGACGCTCAGCATTCCGCTGACGAGGTTGATCAGCGTTGTTTTCCCGGAGCCGTTTGGACCGATGAGGCCGGTAATGCGGGCTGCCGGGACGGTGAAGCTGACGCCGGCCACAGCCCGCAAACCGCCGAACAGCCGTTCAACATTATCCAAAGCAAGGAGCATCGGATGCGACCTCGCTAGGCCTGGTCGGACGCAAGAACAGGGGCAGCTTCTTTTTTCTTTTGCGACAGTCGCAACCAGCGCGCCTTCAAGGTGTCGACAATGCCGTTCGGCAGATAGACGATGACGACCATCAACAGCACGCCATTGATGATGAGCCTTTGGTCGGCAAAGGCGCGGATGAATTCCGGGAGCAGCGTCAGCAGGCTCGCGCCGACAACTGGCCCCCAGACCGAGACCCGCCCGCCAAGAATGACTGTGGCGAGCGCCATCACCAACAGGCTGAACCCGAACTGCTGGGGATCTATGGTGCGGGTGTTGTAGGCGAGCAATGCGCCAGAGAGGCCTGCGATTGCGCCGCTGAGAGCGAACGCGATCGTGTGATATTTTACTATCGAAATACCAAGCGAAACCGCAACAGTCTCATCCTCGCGGATGACGTCAAACGCCCGGCCGATGCTTGAGCCATTGATCGAACTCAGCAGCCAGATGAGCCCCGCGACGACGACCGTCAATGTCCCCGTGGATACGAGCTTGGGGATGCCGAAAATGCCGATAGCGCCGCCAGTAATACTCTCGGCGTAGAGCGTAACCGACAGCACAATCTGCATGAAGGAAATCGTGGCAATCGCCTGAAAAACACCGCGCAGCCGCGCGAGCGGAATCGAGAGCACGATGGCGAGCATCATTCCCAGAAACGTGCCAGCGGCTATGCCAAACCATGCCGGCATACCGTGCCGCACGGTGAGGATCGCGGCGGCATAGGCGCCGATTGAGGCAATGCCCGAACTGGCAAGTGAAAAAACACCCGCACGCAAAACCACGTATTGGCTAAAGGCCAGGCAGCAATTGATGAGACCGATATCGATGAGCGACTGATATATCGAAAAGAATTGCATCAGTTACGGCCTATACGGACTTCAGACCTCAGGCCCTTGAAGAGCCCGGTCGGACGGAACAGCAAGATCAGGAATAGGAGCGAAAAGATGATCACATCGCTAATTTGCGAGGAAAAATAGAACACGCTCATCGTCTGAATAATTCCGAGCATGAAACCGGCCACAAGCGATCCCACGATGCTCCCCATGCCCCCAAGAATGACGACCACAAAGCCGCGCAAGAGCAGCGGTTCGCCCATCAGGAAGTGCACGGAGTTGAACGCGACGCCGATGATGAAGCCGGCGGCGCCGGCCAGCGCTCCGGCGATGAAAAAGGTGATGGCGTAGACGCGCGCGGGATTGACACCGAGCAGGATGGAGACGCGCTCATTGACGGCAACAGCTCTCGCCTGACGTCCAAAGCTCGTATGAAACAGCAGAAGCAGCAATCCGGCGGTGAAGACCGCGACGCAACCGAGAATGACAATCTGCTGCAGGGTCATCCGTAGCCCAAGAAAGTTGTAAATAACGATTGGGAATGTGCCGAAAGGAAATCCGGAAACCTGTGCGTTGGAAAGTTGCTGCGCGATGCTGATTAAAATCAGGTTGGCGCCGATACTCGAAATGATCGCTGGAAATTCACCGCCATGTCTGTTGCGAATCGGGCGAAAGGCAAAGAAATCGAGCAGGACGCCGACGCAGCCTGCGCCGATCGTGGCAAGCAGCAGGGCGAGCGGCAAAGGAAGGTCGGCGAGTGTGACGGCGTAGAGTCCGATAAAGGCGCCGACCATGAATAAGGCGCCATGCGCCAGGTTCAGAATGTTCTGAACGCCAAAAATCAAGGTAAAACCGAGAGCGAACAGCGAATACACGCTGCCCACGACAATGCCGTTCAGGATCTGCTGCGCGAACACTTTGGCGCTCCCGGCCGCACAATAAATGTTCCGTTCTTGTTTTCGAGTTGGGTGACTTTTCGTCACTCTTTTACGTCGGGTCCGCCGGCGACTTGTCGTTCTGCTCGACTGTAACCCATCCGAGCTATGTCGCCTTGTGCTCGACGGCTATTATGCTAGAATACTACCTAAGGTCAACCATCAGGGTTGGCTCAAAAAGCTAGCGCATTTGCGCCAATTTTGCGGTTTTAGGGAGGAATAAATGATCAGCGACAGCCGTCGTCCTGTGCTTCTCGCATTGTTCTCGGTCCTTTGCTTTACGACGGCTGCATGGGCTGAGGACATTGTGATCGGCGTCGAGCTTCCGCTGACGGGACCGGTGGCGACATGGGCCGGCGTTCCGCCGCGCGCTTCGATCGAACAAGCGGTCGAGGAGGTGAACAGCAGCGGCGAATTGGGCAACAACAAAATCAAGATGATCATGGAGGATATGGCTAGCGACAAGACACAGGCCATCAGCCTCACCGATCAGTTCATAAAGAAAGATAACGTGTCGCTCATTATCGGCCCGAGCACGACGCCGTTCGGAATGGCCGCAGCGCCAATCGCCAATGAGCAAAAGACTCCGATGATTGCGTTGGCGGCGGCCGACGCCATCACGAAAACCGGCCCGTACGTCTTCAAGATGATCACGAGCGCCGGTCCGGACATGGACGACCTTTCGCAATTCGTCACCGCGAAGATGAACCTGAAGAACTATGTGACGATTTACAACCGCGACAATGACGCCTACGTCGAATACAATAGGCTAATGCACGGGCACCTGGAAAAGGCCGGTATTCGGTCGCTCGCGGAAGAGTCGACGCTCGCGTCCGAGACGGACTTCACGGCGCTTGCCTCCAAGCTGACGCAGCTCAATCCGGACGCAATTTTTGTCGCGATGATTGCCGAACAGGCCGCCAATATCATCATTCAGGCGAGACAGGCGGGCCTCAGCGACAAGGTGAAGATATTCGGTCTTGGCGGCGGCATCTATCCGCAATACGCCAAGATAGGCGGCAAAGCGGTAGAAGGAACGTACTTCCTGACGCACTATTACGTCGGGCTACCCGGTGACATGAACAAAACATTCGTCGAAGGATTCCGCGCGAAAATGAAAAGGGATCCGGATGAGTTCGCTGCGTTCGGTTACGCGGCCGTGAAAGTCGCGGCCAAGGCTATCGCCGCCGCCGGATCGGGTGACCGCGAGAAGATCCGCGCCGCGCTGGCAAACCTCAATGGCGTTCCGACCGTGCTCGGGACCGGAAAATTCCGGTTCGACGAGACGCGCGCGCCGATCTATGGCAGCGTGATGCTCCAGCTCAAGGACGGTAAACCGGCGCTCACGCAGTAACCGTAGACTTGTTCTGAAAATATAAGTGCTTGGATTCTATTTTGGCGGCTCGGCGCTTCTCGGATCGGTCAGGCGACGGAACGGCGCTCCCACAATTCGGCGCTTGCCAGGCGTGCGCCGTCGCTCAATGCCTTTAACTTCGCCCACATGATTGTCGGGTGCACGCGGTTGACAAACCAGGTTTGCGAAAACCCGCAATCCGTGCCCGCCATGATATTTTCGCGGCCGACAATCTTGGCGAAACGCACGAGTCTCTCGGCGACCAGTTCAGGATGCTCGACGACATTCGTGGCGTGGCTGATGACGCCCGGCACCAGGATCTTGCCCGGGGCGAGATCGACATTTTCCCAGACGCGCCATTCATGTTCGTGGCGCACATTGGCGGCTTCGAATAGATAAGCGCCCGCTTTGACTTCGAGTACAAGGTCGACGATGTCCTTCAGCGGCACATCAAACATATGAGGGCCATTCCAGCTGCCCCAGCAGATGTGAAACCGTACCCGTTCCTCGGGAATTCCATGCAGCGCCCGATTGAGCGCCTCGATGCGCAGTTCCGCCCAGGTGCGATACTGCGCAAGGGTCATAGGCGGCACCAGGCGTTCGTACATATAGGGCAGAAAGCCCTCATCGATCTGGACAAATAGCCCCGCGTCGACGACCGCGCTGTATTCGGCATTGAGCGCATCCGCAAGCGCAAAGAGCAGCGCGCGTTCGTCCGGGTAGTATTCGTTTTCGACGTCCGGAAGCGAGCTTGCCGGCGAGACCACCGGCAAGAAAGCCTCGCGAGTTCTGGCAGCGGAGGCCGCCGCTTGAAGGTTTGCGATGTCGCGCGCGATCGCGACCTGGCCGATATAGCGCAGCGGTCCGTTGCAGACGACCTTGAAGGCCAGATGATTTTTGAGCCCTATCGACGAATAATATTCAGCATAGAATTCCGGAAATGCCTCACGGTCGCGGCCACCCAGCGCAAACCGGCGCGCTCCGGTTGCCTCCTGAGGCCGTCGCTCGATGCCGCCGAGACGGTCGTGAATATAAAAGGCCCAGTTCCTGCCCTTGCTGAATTCGCCATCGCTGACAATGTCGATGCCGACGTCGGTTTGCTGGCGCACGACTTTTGCGATTGCTGTCGACAGCGCGGCTTCGTATGCCGCCTCGTCATAGGGCGCGCCGCTATCGATCGCCTTGAGGAAGTCTATCAATTCTGGCGGCCGCGTCAGGCTGCCCACATGAGTCGTCAAGATGCGATCGGCGTTTACCGTCATGGCTACTTCGCTTCCTCTTGGTGGTCTTCTTGATTGTATCGAACCATGCGCAAGCGCCGGCGGCCGTTTCGTAGTTTCCTTCGGAGACGGTGACAGGCAGATGCACGCCTTCGTCGGCGATTTTCATGCGCAAATCGCGTGCCTCCTGCCGTTTCTCCGGCGGCAGCCATGATCGATCATGGCCCCAAAGGCTGGGTCCGCCGGTTACTTCAGCGGGCTTCCAGTTCGACGGATCAATGTCGCGCCCGCCCCAGCCGTATTCTACGAAGAAATCGGAAGGCGAACGCGAGTAAAATGAAAACATGTAGTCGTTGAGATGCCGGCCGAGCGTGGTGACGATCCGGTCCTTCTCGCCCAGGGCGATGTCATAGGTGTGGCCGACGTCGTCGATGCTGAATAGCTCCATCATCATGTGATGGATGCCGGGGCTGAGCGTCTCAAGAAACGCGAGACTGTGGTGCCGCGGGTTAACATGATAAAAGTAGGCTTTGAACGGGCGCAACGTGTAGTCGCTCAGCCTGAAGCCAAGCACCTGTTCATAAAATGCAGTCGTCTCGTCGATCTTGTCGGTCTTCAGTACAACATGGCCCATGCCGAGCGGACCGGTGCGAAAGCCGGTAATGGCCCGGCTCGGCTTGAATGCATCGCTTGCGATTTCGGGACCGTTAAAGATTTCAACCTCGTTTCCGGTCGGGTCTTTGCAACGGATGCCCGCAGTCACATGGCGTTCGGCACAATCGGCCTGCGACATCCATGAAACGGCCGTGTGCCGGATTTCAAGTCTCTTGGCGACCTGCTCGAGCGCCGGGCGGTCGGCAACTTCCCAGCCGTAGAACGGCAGGGTCTCTTCACCGCCAGTCACGATAATGCGCTGCTTGCGATCGTCCATTCGGAACGCCACCGTCGAACGACCTTTGTCTACGAGCTGCATGCCGAGAAAATTCGTGCCGAATTGACGCCAATCTTCGAGCCGGCGCGTGCGGAACCCGAGATATCCCAGCGCTTGCACGAGCATTGATTTTTCTCCCTGCGCCGACTGCCTCGCGCGCGAAGCTCTTCCCTCGAGGCACCCTGAAAGCAACTTGTTTGCGTCAACGATTTAAGTATTATACTAGAATATTAATGGGTCAAGAACGAGAAAGTCGCGTGGCTTCTCAGGATATTTTCGACGTCGCCATTGTCGGTTTTGGCCCCGTGGGACAGGTCCTCGCTGGCCTGCTCGGTCGCCGGGGGCTCAGCGTCGTGGTGCTGGAGAAGCACGCGACCCGCTACGGCAAGCCACGTGCCGGGCACTGCGACGGTGAGACAATGCGCACGTTTCAATGTCTCGGCGTGGCCGACACGTTGCAGCTCCTGATGCGGCCGATCAATGCCTACGAATTGGTCGATGCCAATTGGAACGTCCTGCACCGAATTGCGATCGGACAGTCCGGCTCCGGCTGGAAAGCGAGCTATCTATTCCATCAGCCCGAACTGGAAGACGTGCTCGACGCCGCCGTGCGGACGTACCCGAATGTGCAGGTGCATGTCGGTTATGAGGCCTGTGATCTGGTGCAGGCCGGTGAGACCGTCACGGTGAAAGCGAAATCTAACGGCCACAGTGGCGCGCAACCCGAAACCAAAACGTTCCAGGCCCGCTACGTCGTCGGAACAGACGGCGGCGGTAGCTATGTGCGCGGCCAGCTCGGCATCAGGCAAACCGATCTCGGCTTTGCCCCGTTCGAATTTCTGGTTGTCGACTTCGAGCACAACAATCCGGACAAGTGGCTGCCGGCGATGGGCGAGGTGCGCCAGATTCTCGATCCTGCACGGCCGACCACGGCCGGTCGCTGGAATGGAAATCGCTGGTCGCGCTGGGAATTCATGCGGATGCCGGGGGAGAGCCGCGAATTCATGGAAGACGAAGCCACGGTTTGGCGACTGCTTAAGCCATGGGGCGTCGATCAACGTGACGGCACCATTGTCCGGCGCACGGTTTACACGTTCGAATCGCAAATCGCCGAACGCTGGCGGGACAAATGTGTTTTATTGTGCGGCGATGCGGCGCACACGATGCCGCCCTTCATGGCGCAGGGTCTTTGCTCGGGCATTCGCGACGCTCTTAATCTGAGCTGGAAGCTCGACATGGTGCTACAGAACCGCGCCGATCCAAGGCTTCTGAACTCCTACGAAAGCGAGCGCAAGCCGCATGTCGAGGCCATCACCCGGATGGCGATGAGCATCGGCGAAGTGGTGACTTTGACCGATGTACAGAAGGCAAAAGTCCGCGACGCAGCGCTGGCGGCTGGCGCCGCCGTCCTGCCTCACGGCTTCCCGACGCTTCGAGCGGGCCTTCTGGCGAGAGACTCAAATGGTGCTCTCGGCCAGCTCGCCGGCGAGCTTGCTCCCCAGGGACGGGTCTATCGAGACGGCAAGCTTGGCCGTCTCGACGATCACATCGGCTACGGCTGGCGCGTCATTTCGCGGCATCCGGTTGGCGATCAGCTCAATGGCACGCACAGCGCACTGGTGCGCGATCTCGATATCAGGCCCGCCCACGTGACCCGCGGCTGTGTGGAAGAATCCTATCTCGACGTCGATGCCGACTACGCGAGCTGGTTTCACCAGAACGACGCGGTCGCCTTTGTGCAGCGGCCGGACATGTACATTTTCGGTGTTGCCAGGACGCAGGCCGATCTTTCTGCCCTGCTCTCCTCGTTGGGCGACCAAATGAGCCACTACGGTCTGCGACCGGGCGGCAATTCATGACGTCTGCTGCTATGACGGCCGGCGGAAGCGCGCCGCCGCGCGCGCACGAGGAGACCAGTCGCCTCTCGCGACTATTCCGGCCACGTTCCGTCGCGATTGTCGGCGCCAGCGAGAAACGGGCGCGCTCAAATCACGCCGTCAAATCGCTGCTGCAATCCAATCTCGATGTGTATCTCGTCAACCCGAACCAGAAGCAGTTGCACAATCGCGCGACGTCGCCGAGTTTGTCCGCCATTGGCCGGCCGATTGACGCCGTCTTCGTCATGGTCAGCGCTGCGAATGCAATCGATGTCGTGGGTGAAGCCGATGCGATCGGGGCGGGAGGCGTTATCGTCAACGCGGGAGGCTTTCGAGAAGAGGGCCCGGAAGGGGCCGGACGTGAACGGGAGCTTATCGAGGCCGCGGGAAATATGCCGCTACTCGGTCCGAACTGCAACGGCTATATCGACGCACGGCGCGGCGTGAGGCTGTCCGGTGCGCCGCCGCTGCCGATAAAAGCGGGATCGATCGGCTTGGTAACCCATTCGGGGGCCCTGATGGGGTCAATGGGAATTGCCGGCTATGAGCGCGGAATTGGCTTTAGTCATTTGATATCGACCGGCAACGAAGCGGCGCTTGATATGGCGGATTGTCTCGAGTTTCTTGTCGACGATCCTGGAACGCGGGTCATTTGCTTGATCGTCGAGACGCTTCGCCGCCCGCGGCAATTCTTTTCCGCGGCTCGCCGCGCATCGCTGAACAACAAGCCGATCATCGCCCTCAAGCTTGGCCGCGGCGAACGGGCCCGCAATATCGCCACGTCGCATACCGGCGCTATCGCCGGTGACGACTGGATCTACGATGTCGCGTTCCGGCAGTTCGGTATCGCGATCGCCAACGATCTTACAGAATTGGCCGACCGCGCCATATGTTTTGACCAGCTTCCCCCCGAGCGCTGGTCGGCGCTCAAGGGTCTTGCGATCCTCAGCCCTTCCGGCGGCGGTGCGGGCATGGCAAGCGACATGTACGCCGATCACGGCGTGCCGCTGCCCGAACCGGCCACCCTCAAGACCGCCGTCAAGCGGCTCATTCCGGGCTGTGAGGTGTGCAATCCGATCGACTTGACGGGGTTCGTTGTCGGCAACACTGAACTCGCCGAACAAGTCTTTTCGCTTTATGCCGATGAACCGGAAATCGATACGCTGTTGCTGCAATGGTTCCTGGCCGACGCCGGTCTCGAAATGGGGGCGGCTTTCCTCAAGCCGTTCGAAGAACTGGCGCGCAAAAGCCCCAAGACTTTCGTCGTCGGTTCGCTGGAGGACGGTCCGCTCGGTCCCTGGGCCTCGTCACTCCCGGCCAAGGGCGTCGCCGCTGCGCGCGGTTTGTTGGGCACGTTGCGAGCCCTGCAGACCATGGGCAATTTCGTCGACAGCCGGTCGCGCACACCGGTTGCCGAAGCGGCATCTCCCCCTGTGGCTTTATCACGGCCGCAAAACGTCGTCGCCTCGGACGTCGGCCTACTCGTCGAATTCTCTCAGGCGATGAAATTGTTGCGTCACGCGGGAATTGCGGTCGCGCCGTTCCACATCGTGCAGACGCGGACGCCTTCCACAGAGGTGCCTGAGGAGTTCGGCGAGCTGCTGGTCGTCAAGCTGGCCGACGTTCCGCACCGCACCGATATCGGTGCCGTTCGTCTTGGCGTCACCCGGGAAAAATTGAACGGTGTCGTCGCCGAGCTTGGGGACCTGGCTGACGCGCACCGGCTGCCTCCGACGGTCGTTGTGCAGCCGCAGCTTCACGCCGAAGGCGAAGCCTTTGCCGGGATCAAGATCGATTCCGGATTGGGCCCGGTCGTCCTCTGCGGCGCCGGTGGAATTTTTGTCGAGCGGCAGCGTCAAGTTGTCGGCGCTCTTGTGCCGCTCGGCCTCGACGACGCCGAGCAGATACTCGATGGTCTCGAAGCAAAAGGACTTTTTGCGCCGTTGCGCGGGCGCACCGCCTGGGACCGGCGGCAGTTGACCGACGTCGTTGTCAAGCTTGGACAGCTGGCTGAAGGCGCGCGGTCATGGATGGCCTCTCTCGACATCAACCCGCTGCTCTGGACAGGACGTTCATTCGTCGCGGTTGATGCGCTGTGTGTCTGCCAGAACTCGAGCGGGCCGCCATCATGACGGCCGAGGCAGCCGATCTGCTTGCAATCGATACGAGCGATGTTGATCGATGGCTCAGAACGTCGATGGGTGGCGCGCAGCTCAGGGAGCCCGTCAGCGCCGGCGATATCCGGGCCTGGGCGCAGGCGATGCACAATGCCAATCCGTTGCACTATGACGACGATTTTGCGGCGGAGAGCATTTTCGGCCGGCTGGTGGCGCCGCAGTCATTCGCCATCGCCTGCGATCAGGAGCACGGCGTCATTCCGGCGCACGTCGGCAAAATTCCCGGCTCTCATATTTTGTGGGGCGGTTGCGAATGGTTCTTCTACGGGCCGCGCATTTATCCCGGTGACCGCATCGCCTGTGACCGCGTGCCCTACGACTACCGCGTCAAAGACACCGGCTTCGCCGGGCCGACAGTGTTCCAGCGCGGTGACACGCTTTACATCAATCAGCGCGGCGAAACCGTATGTCGCTGCCGCACGACGGCGATCCGGTATTTGATTGAGAATTCCCGGCGCCTCAAGAAAGAACTTGCCGCCGCCCAGGATCCCACAGAGCCGGACCGGACGACCGAAGAGCTTGAGCAGATTCACGAGGAACGATACGCCTACTTGCGCAGCTTCCGCGAACGGCCGCCGCGCCAGCCGACTGAAGTGCGCGTCGGAGAGACGCTGGCGCGGGGTGTTCTCGGCCCGCACAGCATCGCGAGCTTTGCCACCGAATGGCGGGCATTCCTCTGGAGCCGTGGCTGGGGTGGCAACCGCGTCGACGCCAGCCGCGCCGACGACGTGACAGGCTTCGAACTGGGTTCAATCGGCGGCTACCGCCGCCGCGGCGCGCTCGATCCCGAGCAACTCGACATCGCCTATTACGGCCAGGCGCGAGGTCATCTCGATCCGAAATACGCCCATATGATCGGCATGCCGCGGCCCTACGGCTACGGCGCCTCGATGGCGAGCTGGGTGCTCGACTACGTCGCGAATTGGGCCGGGCCTTATGGGCTGATTACGCACAGCACCTACGAGGCGCGCGGTCCCGTCCTGAGCGGCGAAGTGACTTACCTCGATGGACGCGTGACTGCCGTCAAGGCCGCTGACGGGGGACGATCGGCCGCCGTCACCATTGTCGTCGACATGACCAGCCATCCGGGCGGCAAGCCGCTCGGGCGCGCGACGGTGGATGTCAGCATCGATCCGTCCCGGAAGCCGGATGCAGTTCTCGAAGTCCAATGAGCGAAAGACAGCCATGACAACAACGCAGCCAAGATCGTTTCAATCCATTTGGTCGGATATGACCACTGTCGCCTTCACGCAGGGCTACCTCGACGCCGGCGGTGTCCGCACCCGTTACATATCATCGGGCTCGTCCGACAAACCGCTGCTGCTCATGCTCCATGGCGTTGGCGGTCATGCCGAAGCCTATGCGCGAAACTTCCAGTCGCACGGCGAGCACTTCTGGACGGTCGCGGTGGACATGCTGGGGCACGGCTGGACCGAGAAGCCGAACGTCAACTACGAGATTCCTCATTACGCGGCGCACTTGCTCGACGTCGTCAAGACGCTCGGCCACACTAGCGCGCTCTTTTCCGGTGAATCGCTGGGCGGCTGGGTCGCGAGCTACATGGCGGTTCACCATCCGCAGGTCGTGCGGCGTCTGGTGTTGAACACCGCCGGCGGCTGGACGGCCCATCCGGAGGTGATGGCGCGCTTGAAACAGCTTTCCAATCAGGCGGCCCAGAACCCGACGCCGGAATTCATCCGCGCCCGGCTCGAATTCCTAATGTACGATAAGAGCGTCGTGCATGACGATCTTGTCGAAACCCGCAGGCGCATCTACGCGCAGCCCGGTTTCGGCGAGACGATGAAGCGCATCATGTGCCTTCAGGAAATGGATATCCGCCGCCGCAACATGATCACGGAAGCGCAATATCGTTCGATCAAGGCACCGACGCTGGTGGTATGGACGTCCCACGATCCGACGGCGACGCCGGAGGAGGGAAAGCAGATTTCCGACATGATTCCGGGCGCACGCTACGTGGTCATGAACAAATGCGGGCACTGGCCGCAATACGAGGATGCCGATCTGTTCAACCGGCTCCACATCGACTTTTTGCTCGACCGCATTAGCGCGCACGCTTAGTTCGAGTGCAACATTGTTGCGCTTGCAATCAGAAAAGTAAGGGGGAACAGCCATGTCGCTTGAACTTAACCTGGCCGGAAAAAAGGCGGTGATCACCGGATCTTCGGAAGGGATTGGCGCGGCAATCGCCGAGCGTCTCGCTTCGGAAAAGCTTGATCTCTATCTGGTTGCTCGCAGTGCGGACAAACTGGATGCCGTGGCGAAATCCGCGCGCGACAAATACGGCGTCAAGGTCGTGACGTTGCCCGGCGATCTCAGCACGTCCGCGCATCAGCAAGCAGTCGCGCAGACCGCGGCGGATGCCGATATCCTCATCAACAATGCGGGCGCCATTCCCGCAGGCAATATTTTCGACGTGGATGAGGCGCGCTGGCGAGCGGCCTGGGATCTCAAGGTCTTCGGCTACATCAACATGTCGCGTGCGTTCTACACCCATATGAAGAAGCGCGCCGCCGGGGTCATCATCAATGTCATCGGCGCCGGCGGGGAAAAGCCGGTGTATGAATATATCGCGGGCGGCGCCGGGAATGCGGCGCTGATGGCCTTCACGCGCGCGCTTGGCGGTCACTCGCCCAATGACGGGATTCGCGTGGTCGCGATTAATCCAGGACCGGTCGCCAGCGAGCGGCTCATCACCGTTACAAAGAAGGCGGCGCATGAGCGGGCGGGCGGTGCTGAGAACTATCTCGAGCTGTGGAAGAAGTTTCCGTTCGGCCGCGCCGCGACCACGATGGAAATCGCCGACATGGTTGCGTTCCTCGCGTCGGAACGATCCGGCTATACGAGCGGCACCGTCATCACGATCGATGGCGGCTCGGTCAATCGCGGGCCGCTTTTCTAGCTGGCGACCGCGGCCGACGGCTGCTCGATTGCTGCAAGAAAAGCGCGCGAATCAGTCACTTGTGTTGCAAGGACTTGCAGCGTTTTCAGCGCGGCTTCGTGGTATTCCGCGGTCGACGAGTAGCAGCAATCCTGCAGCAGAATCGCGTCGTAGCCGTATTGGACGGCGTCGCGAACGGTGTGGTCGACCGCAACATTGGTGGCGATGCCGGTGCAGATGACTGTCCTCACTTGCAGGCTGCGCAAAATGGTGTCGAGGTCAGTGCCGAAGAACGAGCTGATGCGGGTATGTTCGACGATGTAATCGCCGGGCTGCGGAGCGAGGCGTGGAATGACCTTAACCCCGGGCGTGCCTCGGATCAGGCAATTCATTTTAGGAACTGTGTTGAACAGCCCGTTGTTGCGTACCAGTTCCGGGTAACCGGGTTGATAGCAAACGTTCACGTAAACGATAGGCATTTTGAGCTTGCGGCCCGCGGCGATGACGGCGGCGGTGTTTTCGACCACGCCGAGACGCTTGACCGCCTCGTGAAAAATGCCCATCGCACCTTGCGGCTCGACCACGTCGACCTGCCAGTGAATCGCGAGGATGGCGGCATTTTCTACATCCATGCGTTCAAGCCCGGAAAGACGGTGATCCAGAAAGACCTTCATGTTGACTCCGCTATTTTGAAGAGGAGGCGGCCGCGAGGGCGCCCCGGTTTTTGCTTATCTTGCCGATTCGTGGATCGGCTCGCGCAGGCGTTTTTCTATGGCCAGGACATGAACGCGCATGACGCTGGTGGCGGTATGAACGTCACCTTCGTCGATCGCCTTGATGACCGTTTCATGCTCGTGATGCGCCTGCTGCAGGCGTTCGAAATAGATCGGGCGATTGGCGCTAGCGATGAAGAAATCGCAACGGTCGCCAAACCCGGCGACCAGCTCCATCACCGGGGCGGATTTTGTCGCCTTGCCGAATTCGATATGCAACTGGCGGTTCAGCGAGCGGTACAGTTCGGCCTTCTCTTTTGCCGGACGAGTCGACTTGGCGACGCCGCCGATCTGTCCAGAGATCACTTGCATGCGCACGATGTCTTCCGCGGTCCTGCGCTTGCAGGCGAGCTCGACGGCAAAGGCTTCGACGTCGGCGACGATGTGGAAGAAGTCGCTGACCTCTTCGAGCTTGTAGACGCGAATGCGGCAGCCGACTTGCGGAATGATGGTGACAAAGCCCTCGAAGTTCAGCCGCTTGAGGGCATCCATCACCGGCTGGCGGCTGACATCGAGTTCACTCGCGATCTTCTCGACGAGAACTTGCGAGCCCGGGCCATAAACCCCGGCGAACAGCAATTGCTTGATGTGCTCGTAGACCTGGTCGCGCAGCCCAACGGTTCGGGACTCTTGCATTATTCCTCGGATTCTCCGGCCTTTGGTGGCCCCCGGCGTCCTGCCCGCGGGCAGCCTCGCGCAAGTCTGAAAATCGCTCATTTATAATAGTTTACCGACATTCGCCCGTTGCGACAATATTAATATTCTAATATCTTACACGTTATTTGCCGGAGCCGGCCGCCGTATGTCGAAAGTACCTGTCATGATTGCGGGCGCGGGCCCGGTCGGCATGACATTGGCGCTCGATCTGGCGTCGAGAGGCATCCGGTCGGTCTTGGTCGAGCGCCACCTTAGTCCGACCGCGCACCCGAAAATGGATATCACCAATGGGCGGACCATGGAGCTGTTCCGGCGCCTCGGTCTTGTCGACGAGCTGCGAAAAGTTGCGGTTCCTGAGTCGCACCCATTTGACGTCGCCTGGATCACCAGCCTGGCCGGCCACGAACTGCATCGCTTCCGCTATCCGAGCGTGACCGAAGCTCGCGCACTTTATCGCGCTCGAAACAACGGAGCCGACCCGCTCGAGCCGCCGATGCGCGTGTCGCAGATCGTGATCGAGCCGGCTCTGCGCGCGGCAATCGCGCGCCAACCGCTGATCGAAACCCGCTACGGTGACGCCCTCGAAGATCTGAAGCAGGATGCCGCCGAAGTGAAAGCCGTGATCCGTCTCCAGGACGGCGGCACGGAAGAAGTGTCGAGCGCCTACCTTGTCGGCTGCGACGGCGGCACCAGCGCGGTGCGTACTTCGCTGGGCATTGGCCTTGCCGGACAATCACGAATTATGCCGCGATATATGGTGCACTTTAGCTCAGACTGCCGCTCGATTTTGCAGCGCTGGGGTATTGCCTGGCACTATCAATCGAGCCGCGGCACGTTAATCGCGCAAAACGATCGCGACATTTGGACGCTGCAGGCGCGCTTTCCGGAAGGCACTTCTTCGGCTGACCCCGATCCCGCGAAGTTTCTCGAGTTCTTTGCAGGCCAAGAGTTCGAGCACCGGATTTTGGTCGCGAATTCCTGGAGCCCGCATCTCCTCGTCGCCGAAAGCTATGGGCGGGGACGGGTCATGCTCGCGGGTGATGCCGCGCACCAATATATCCCGACCGGCGGCTACGGGATGAACACCGGTATTGCCGATGCTTTCGACCTCGGCTGGAAGCTCGCAGCGATCCTGAAAGGCTTTGCCGCTCCCGGCTTGCTCGACTCATACGATGCGGAGCGCCGTTCAGTGGGTGTCCGCAATTGCGCGGCGGCCGGCCGGCACAACGATGTGCGACTCGCCATTTCACGGCTTTACACATCCGCGCTTTATGACACTGCGGGCGACGCTGAGCGCGCATCGGTTGGTCAAAAAATCGCCGCTCTTGGCAACGCCGAAAATGAAAGCTTCGGCATCGAGCTTGGTTACGCTTACGAGAATTCGCCGATTGTGTGTCGGGAGGCGGGCGCCCGCGCGCCGGACGACCCTCTGGTCTACGAGCCGTCGACCGTTCCAGGCGCCCGCCTGCCAAGCGTGTTTCTACGGGATGGCTCCGCGCTTCATGATCTCTTGGGTCAGTGGTTTACATTGCTGCTATTCGGTCCAGACGATAGCAGCGCGTTCGAGAGTGCCGCGGCCTGGCGCCGCATGCCGCTCAAGGTGGTGAGGCTCGACGAGGCGGGCCTGACGCCAATGTATCAAGCCAACGCAATTCTCGTCCGCCCGGACCAGCATGTCGCCTGGCGCGGTGAAGTGCCCGCCGAAGCGCCGGCCGCCGCACACATTATCGCGCGCGTACTCGGCCATGCGGGCCAATTGGGTTAGCGACGACCATGGAAACAAAGACCGACCATATTTTCCGACGTGAGGTCGAGCTGCGCACGCCGGCAGAGCAGAAACAACTCGATCGGGCATCCTATCGCCGGCAGATCGGCTACCTGTTCGATGCCTCACCGTTCTACCGGCGCAAGCTGACGGCCGCCGGGTTTGACAAGGCTGAAGCCGTCGGCGAACTGGACGCCATCGGATCGCTGCCATTCACTGAAAAAGACGAAGTACGCAAAAGCCAGGCAGAGCACCCGCCTTTTGGCGACCATTTGGCCGCCCCGCGCGAGAATTTGTTGCGCGTCTATTCGACCAGCGGCACCACCGGGGATCCGGTCTACATGCCGCTCACCAAGGCCGATCTCGCCATGTGGATCGAGATTTCCTGCCGTACCTACACCGCGGCCGGAATTGTACCGGGCATGACCGTAACGTCGAGCTACAATGCTGGCCCTTTTGTCGCAGGCGCGGTGCTCGACGCCCTCGTGAGCCTCGGTGTCTGCAGCGTTCCCATCGGCACCGGAGGAACGGCGCGTCTTGTGCGCGCGATGCAATTGATCGGCGTTGACGCGCTTCTGTGCACGCCTTCATTTGCGCTTTATCTCGCCGAATATCTCGCGGACCAGGGGATTGCCGCCGACAGTCTGGGGCTCAAGCGGCTCTGCGTCGCCGGCGAGCCAGGCGGCGGCGATCCGCAAATTCGACAGCGGCTTCAGCAGCAATTCGGCGCCCGCGTCTGCGAAGCCATGGGCATCGGCGACGTGTCGATATCGCTGTGGGGCGAATGCGACGCGCAGCAGGGCATGCATTTCTGCGGCGGCGATTTTGTCCACGCCGAACTGATTGATCCGGACAACGGAAATCCCGTCACCCTTGTCGATGGAGCGGAGGGAGAACTGGTTTACACTGCTCTGCGTCGCGAGGCGGCGCCGATGTTGCGGTTTCGCAGCCGCGACCACGCGCAGGTGTGGATTAGTGCCTGCGCGTGCGGGCGCAAGACCCTGCGCGCGCGGTGCCTCGGACGCACGGATGATCTCTTGATTGTGCGCGGGGTCAACGTATTTCCCGCCGCCGTTCGTGCTGTCGTCGCAGGGTTTACACCGGCCGTGAGCGGACAGATTGTCATCCGGCCGTTGCGCAACGGCGTGCGGCAGGAGCCGCCTCTGCCTCTAATGGTCGAGTTACAGGATGCAGACAATAAATCTGGTTTGGCAGAGGCGATTGAACAGGCGCTGCGCGCGCGCCTGCTGATGACGGCAAAGGTCGATTTGGTGCCGCGCGGCAGTCTGACGCGCAGCGAGTACAAGACCAAGCTTGTGGATTTTGCCGACGCCAAGGACTCATAGCGAGGACGCCCATGAACGACATTACAACTTGCATCGCCACTTCGGACGTCACCAGCATTACGGTGCGCGGCCGCGACCTGGTCAACGATCTCATCGGCAAGCACAGCTATACGGAAATGGTCTATTTCCTGATCCGCGGGCGAATGCCGACGGCCAATGAAACCAAAATCCTCGACGCTTGCCTGATTACCCTGATGGAGCATGGCTGGACGCCGGCCTCGATGATTGCCCGTCTCGTCGCCGACAGCGTGCCCAGCCAGGCTCAAGTCGGCATCGCGGCCGGGTTGCTGGCGATCGGCGATGTTTTCGTCGGCACGATGGAGGGATGCGGGCGGATCCTGGCGGAAGGCATCGATGCACCTGACCAGGACGCTTATTGCCGCGCGGTCGTTGTCGAGCATCGAACCGCGCGCAAGGCCCTGCCCGGATTTGGCCATCCGTTCCACAAGCCGGACGATCCTCGGCCGCCGCGCCTGTTCGCCGTTGCGCGGGAACTTGGAGCTGGCGGCCGCTATATCGACCTGCTGCAGCGGCTTGGGGTCGAACTCGACCGCGCCACCGGCCGGCATTTGACCATCAACGCAACGGGCGCGATTGGCGCCCTCTTGCTTGAGATCGATATTCCGCCCGACGCAATGCGCAGCATTGCGGTCATCTCGCGCGCCGGCGGCCTCGCCGGCCATCTTCTGGAAGAGCATGAGACCCACGCAGCGCGAGAGATGTGGCGGCTTGTCGAGCAGCATATTCCCTACAAGGATCCATCGTCTCAACGATGAAGTACGGACCAATCTTGGAGTGAGCTGATGGATGCGCAGAACTGTGAATCTCGTTCACCTTTATTGCTCCCCACTCGCGCGCGCGAGGCGCGCCGCACTGACAGTGGGCCGCGTTTAGCTTTTTCGCTGCGTTCACGCGCGCGCGCGAGGGGTGCGCCGGCTCGCTGAGCAGACCGACCCGCTCGAGCCGGCTGGGCCCGCGTTAAGCTCTTTCGCTGCGTTCACGCGCACGCGCGAGGGGCGCGCCGGCTCGCTGAGCTCGGTCAGCAGATCGACCCGCTCGAGCCGGCTGGGCGGCGCTGCGGCTGCTGGCCGTTGTCGCCGATTCCTTTTTACGAAGTCTGGTTGGGGGCGAACGATGGAACGATGGCGCCGGCGCGGTCTAGCAGATTCCGGTTCGGGGCGGCCGCTGGCGCGGTCGGCGCGGCGCCGGGCGAGCGCAGCAGCGAGTTTCAGGTACCCGCGTTAAGCTCTTTCGCTGCGTTCACGCGCACGCGCGAGGGGCGCGCCGGCTCGCTGAGCTCGGTCAGCAGATCGACCCGCTCGAGCCGGCTGGGCGCCCATCAGCGGGCTGTCGCGATCGGGGTGCTGTCGAACACCACCGCCTACCTCGCACCGGGTTAAGCACTGTTGGTCACTTTTACGCGCGCGCGAGGGGCGCGGCGCTGCAGGCGGCGCGAGGTAGGCGGTGGTGTTCGACAGCACCCCGATCGCGACAGCCCGCTGATGGGCCGTGTGCTTGCTCTCTCTAAGATTTCGGGCTGGCGAGATGCTGCTCTTTATCCATTGGCGCGCGGCAGCCACGCGCCGACAGACAATAGAGCGACCCGCTCGCGCCGCCTCGTCGCCGATTTCTTTTTAGCGAATGCCGGATTGGGGTGACGATGGCGCCGGCGCCGGGCGAGCTCAGCGACCTACGGGGTCGACGTCACAACAGCCCGATCGAAACCGCACCGCGAGGGCCGCCGTGTGCTTGCTCTCTCTAAGATTTCGGGCTGGCGAGATGCTGCTCTTTATCCATTGGCGCGCGGCAGCCACGCGCCGACAGACAATAGAGCGACCCGCTCGCGCCGCCTCGTCGCCGATTTCTTTTTAGCGAATGCCGGATTGGGGTGACGATGGCGCCGGCGCCGGGCGAGCTCAGCGACCTACGGGGTCGACGTCACAACAGCCCGATCGAAACCGCACCGCGAGGGCCGCCGTGTGCTTGCTCTCTCTAAGATTTCGGGCTGGCGAGATGCTGCTCTTTATCCATTGGCGCGCGGCAGCCACGCGCCGACAGACAATAGAGCGACCCGCTCGCGCCGCCTCGTCGCCGATTTCTTTTTAGCGAATGCCGGATTGGGGTGACGATGGCGCCGGCGCCGGGCGAGCTCAGCGACCTACGGGGTCGACGTCACAACAGCCCGATCGAAACCGCACCGCGAGGGCCGCCGCCGCCGTGTGCTTGCTCTCTCTAAGATTTCGGGCTGGCGAGATGCTGCTCTTTATCCATTGGCGCGCGGCAGCCACGCGCCGACAGACAATAGAGCGACCCGCTCGCGCCGCCTCGTCGCCGATTTCTTTTTAGCGAATGCCGGATTGGGGTGACGATGGCGCCGGCGCCGGGCGAGCTCAGCGACCTACGGGGTCGACGTCACAACAGCCCGATCGAAACCGCACCGCGAGGGCCGCCGTGTGCTTGCTCTCTCTAAGATTTCGGGCTGGCGAGATGCTGCTCTTTATCCATTGGCGCGCGGCAGCCACGCGCCGACAGACAATAGAGCGACCCGCTCGCGCCGCCTCGTCGCCGATTTCTTTTTAGCGAATGCCGGATTGGGGTGACGATGGCGCCGGCGCCGGGCGAGCTCAGCGACCTACGGGGTCGACGTCACAACAGCCCGATCGAAACCGCACCGCGAGGGCCGCCGTGTGCTTGCTCTCTCTAAGATTTCGGGCTGGCGAGATGCTGCTCTTTATCCATTGGCGCGCGGCAGCCACGCGCCGACAGACAATAGAGCGACCCGCTCGCGCCGCCTCGTCGCCGATTTCTTTTTAGCGAATGCCGGATTGGGGTGACGATGGCGCCGGCGCCGGGCGAGCTCAGCGACCTACGGGGTCGACGTCACAACAGCCCGATCGAAACCGCACCGCGAGGGCCGCCGTGTGCTTGCTCTCTCTAAGATTTCGGGCTGGCGAGATGCTGCTCTTTATCCATTGGCGCGCGGCAGCCACGCGCCGACAGACAATAGAGCGACCCGCTCGCGCCGCCTCGTCGCCGATTTCTTTTTAGCGAATGCCGGATTGGGGTGACGATGGCGCCGGCGCCGGGCGAGCTCAGCGACCTACGGGGTCGACGTCACAACAGCCCGATCGAAACCGCACCGCGAGGGCCGCCGTGTGCTTGCTCTCTCTAAGATTTCGGGCTGGCGAGATGCTGCTCTTTATCCATTGGCGCGCGGCAGCCACGCGCCGACAGACAATAACAGGAAACAAGGCGACTGCTGACCAATCGCCCCTGCTCATGCTGTCTATGAAGAGTCCCATTCCAAAAGAACGTCTACGCGTCAGCAATTGGATTGTGCAAAGACTCTATAATTATGCAGTCAACGACACCGTCGAACTCTGATTTCTGGCGGTCTTTCAGCATGTAGTTGATCCAACCCGCGTTGGCACCGTCGCGGACAAGAATTCGGCTATGTCCCCACTCGACCTTCGCCCAACACTCGCGGATTAGCCTTTCAAGGGCAATACCGTCGAAGTGCAAGGGCAATTCGATTGCGCAATGAATATGCCATCGACCTGACGTGCCACGGTCCCATGAGCGTGAGGCGCGGGCGCGAACCTCGCCTTTTTCGAGTACGGGTAATACACGAAGGCTTTTGCCGTATCGACGAAATGCCGCTCCATAGACTGCTCTGTTGAGTAGGTTCATGAAGTGCCGAAAAGCTTGTCTGCACCGATAGTCGTCGATCTTTACCCAACCGCCGCTGTCGGGCTGACGAGCTTGCCTCAAGCTTAGCGTGACGTCGCAGAATGCACCCCAGCTGCTCGTATCGAAGAAGTGTGATTTGGCGGATTCAATAGGATCAGATCTAACTGCCATCGAATAGTTATCGCTGCATTACAGAGTGGCTTCAGAAAGCGATGAACTCGGACTTGGTCTTCGGAGGCGATAGGAGGCCATTTGAATTTCGAGAAGACTACTATTTTCCTCCTGAGGCCTTCTTGACCGCGACTTATCCACTTCGCAGGGTGGCCCTCCTCAAGCTCGCCAAGGTCGTTATGGCGAGCGGCCAGTCGAGGGGGAAGATGACTCTCCGTTCGGCGCCTTCTGGCCAGCTCGGCAGCATCATCTCGCGTTGTCCCTCGATGCGTCAGCGGGATCTTGCTGTCCCACGATGCGTCGGCGTGATTTTCCGATGGAGCAGATGCGGTCTTTTCCTGGGCGATGCTCCCACGAAGTGCATCAATAATGTTTATCACGTTCAGGGGGCTGCGTGCGCTTGCTCGCGATGTACGACGACGTCGGCCTGCTACAGGAGCCGTGACGCTGCTTTGGCCGACCCTTGGAGGCTACTGGATATCATCGCCTGGCCCGACACGAAGCGATTCTGGCAATGCAACATTTGCTGGAACCCAGCCCACTTCTCCGGTGGGCCATTTTGCCCACCGCCATCCTGTAATGGGACTCTTCACCCAGGCCCCTGGGCGACAATGCGAAAGTCGTAACCTGGCGCCGTGGGCGTCGATCATGGCCGTTGCTCCGCGTGGGCGATCCTCGTGCGAACAAGGAAGAGTGAACAGCACGGCAGGAATAGGGACTTGATCAGTAGACGGCAGAGGCTCCCTTGCAGGGCCGTGCCGTCCGTCCATCCACTCCGCCTTGGTAAGAGCAAAGTCAGGCACATCAGACCAAGGTAGCCCGGACGAGGTTACATCACCTGAACCTGCCGCTGCGCCATTCGTTTTTCGCTTGGACATATTCTCCACCCGAGCCGCGCTCCAACTCTAGATCGACCGGCACCTGGAAATGACATTGGTTCGACCTTAGGTCAGAGCGCGCGTTACAGAAACGCGAACCCGCGTTGGAGCGGATCAAGTGGCCCGTGTGGGCCGTGCAGGGCGCGTAGGATTTTCACCTTTTTTGCCACCGACCCTCACTCCAGCGAGACCCGCCCACACAAAGTTGATCAGAGGTACACCTGTAAAAGATCGTCATCGTCCACAATCGGTATTCCGTTCCTCAGACGACCTGCTTTTCGGTCGTTGTACAGCCTGACGCAATCAACACAGCGGCCAGACGCATCGAGGATCAGCGGGACAACGCCATTGTGTGAAGCATTGTGTCGCTGATGCCGGGCCCACAGCTTGCGGTAGTCCTCGGAATCCCACGGATTGTCAGTCACGGATTGTCAGTCATGAGAGTCATTTAGATTCTCCGCTTCATGCGGCTCAGCGCGTTAGGTCTTCACCAAATATAGCAATTTGGCCATCACCCCGTAAGCGTGGGCACGGAGCGATTAGACCGAACGAGATCAGAAACCCGCTCAAGTCGCCTGGACGGCGCGGCACCTGCTGCCGAAAGTCGACCGACGCCGATTTCCGCTTCGCAGATTCCGGGGCGAACGCTGGAGCCGTCGGCATCGGGCGATGGTGACGGCGCCGGGCGAGCCGCTGCGAGCTGGGTGGTGATCGACTTAGCGGCCAGTCGGCAAGATGCGTGCGAGCAATCGGAAGCGTATTTCGCCCGAAGACGCCATGCGTTCGCACGCTGCTGTGCAAGCTTGGCATTGGACTGAAGCTCCCGCGTCCGGTCTACAGCGACTCGGTCGGCCCAGTACTGAGCGTTGATCAGATGCGTGGCCGCATGCTGCTCAAATAGACGCGCAGTTTCTAGACAGACCGCGCGTGAGTAGGGATGAGTTCTTATGTCTTCGATCATGACAACGTCCAAGGCGCTCGCGTCAACTCTGCGATTGGGATGATCCTCAACCAACATTTTTGTGCCGGGCATTCGGCCGTTCCGTCGGTTTTGCCGCCGTCTCCTTGCCCTTCCTGCCAGGAATGGGAAGCAGCATCTCGCCCTGTCCCTGGATGCGCTTGCGCCCTTTCTTGGGCGGAGCGGATGCGGCTTTTTCCTCGGCAATGCTGCGGCGGAGCGCGTCCATGAGGTTCACAACGTTCTGCGGCCCCGGTAAGACATGCTCGCGCGAGACCGGCAGACCGGCCTGCTTCTTCTTGAGCATCTTGAGGACGGCTTCCTCGTAATGATCCACGAACTGTGACGGGTCGAAGTCGGCTGTCTTGCTCTGGAGAATGTGCTCGGCCAGCTCGAGCATATCGGGCTCGACTTTCACACTCGGGATGTCGTCGAAATATTCCTTCGAATCCCTCATCTCGTACGGGTAGCGGAGCGTGGTGCCCATCAGCCCCTTGTCCCAGGGTTCGAGCATGATGACCCGCTCGCGCTTGGCCAGGACGACTCGCGCGAGGGCAACCATACCCTTGCCGCGCATCGCCTCGCGGATCACCGCAAATGCGTCCTGCCCGACCTGATCGTTCGGAGTGATGTAGTAGGGGCTGTCCAGATAACGCGCGTCGATTTGCTCGCGCGGAACGAACGAGTCGATTTCGATGGTGTGGTTGCTCTCGATCGCAATGGCGTCGAGTTCGTCGTCATCCACTGGGATGTAAGCATTCTTGGCGTATTCGTAGCCGCGGCCCTTATCGTGGGCCTCGACCGGTTCGCGCGTGATGTCGTCGACCAGCTGCTGCCGCAGCCGATTGCCGGTCTTCTTGTTGATCTGGCGAAACGAAACACGCTCGGTCGATGACGAGGCGCTGTAGAGGGCGATCGGACACGAAACGAGCGAAAGCTTGAGGTAGCCTTTCCAATACGGACGCGCGGGGAGCATCGATATCTCCTTGGTTTGCGGGTGCCATTCGGGCGCCTGCCGCGTTTACGGACCACCTCGCGAGGAGAGACGCAGGTTGGTGCGGGCCAATCCGTCGATGCCCGGCTCTTGAACGCTGATGTTTATGTAGGGTGCGGATTCTGATCAGCGAATCGTATCGCTTAGGATGGTTAATTGGTCCCAAACGTGATCGGCCTCGGAATATCTGGGGCGTTTGAATGAGGCGTTTGCCGCCACTCTGGCGCCCCTAACGATGGTGAGCGGGTTCGCCCCCTCCGCGCCGGGCGCGGCACCGCACCACGTCGCGCCCTCCATGAGGGGAAGCGCACATTGAAATGCCACGCAAATCCGACGCGACTGTTGCCAACTGTTGCCAATCGGGTGCCACTCTACAGGTAGTGGCGTCGCAATAGGTCCCGGCTCCCGGAAGTCGGGAAATCTGTTACGATCCACTGGCGGTCTAGCGAGATTCGGATCGTCCGCGAACAGCGGCTCAGGACCAGCTTTCAAAATCCGATTTCGTCAATCCACCGCTTGAGCAACGGCACGGAGAACCCTTCCCCATAACCGGCCGCAACCGTTTCTTCTTCATGGCCTAGGATTGCCCAACGTTTATCTTCGGGGCATCCGGCGGCACGCAACCGATCTTGCGCACGATGCCGCAATGAATGGATGACCTTGCGCGGGTCTGTGATGCCACAGTCGTCAAGGAACCGATTGAGCCGTTTCGACGCGGCGTCCGCAGGGTCCTTATATTTGCTTGTGAACAATGGCCCCTTGATGATCTTGGGCAGGAACGGCAGCACGGCAGCGGGCAGTGGCACGCGGCGCAAGCTCTGTTTGGTTTTGCGACCGACAATGACATACCGGCAGCCCCTTTCAATCGCCTCACTGTCAATCTCGAATGCCTCGCTAAGTCGCATCCCCGTTGTTGCGAGCAAGCGGAGCAACAATTGATTGCTCTTATCGAGTTGTTTCAGGTTCGCTCCAATCACCTTCATGTCGGCGTCATTGAGCGGCAGTCGGCGTTCGCTATCTTCCATATCGGGCACGACGCCAGAGAACGGATTGAACTTTAGCTTGCCGTCTTCAATGGCCAGATGCACGGCGGCGTTCAGCCATCCGATTTTCTTTTCTGTGGTTGCGCTCTTAAGCTTCTTGGCAATGAAGTGCTTTGCCAGCTTGCGGCCATCGTCCCGCGTGGCGTCCTTCAACGGCTTGCCGATTAGTTCCTTGTACAGTTGCCACACCGCACGCGCCTCGCTCGCGTAATAGCCGCCGACGCGCCTGTGCTCCAAATAGGTTTCGATGATCGCATCATCGCCGTTCTTTGTCGGCACTTTCGGCCGCCGGTCAATCACGCCTTCTATGGCAGCCCCACTGTAGGCGGCATCAAAGGCCGTGAATTCGTCGCGGGCGGACACCGCGCCGTTGCCAACGATCACGAACGCCGCGCCGCCGTTCGGCTCAGTCCGTACAATCGAGCCGTTATGGCCGATGTAGAAAAGCTCTTTGTCCGTCGCGAGTATTCGGGTGCCGTCCGGTGCCGTGTGTTCCCGGCCCGGTTCAAGCTTGTGTTGCCATATCTGTTCCATGCGGGGTCGTGCGGCTAAGAGCTTCTCTTTGTGCGCCGTGATCTTCGGCCCCGCTTTGGCTTCCGCTTCCATGCGGTTCGCCGTGCGCAGCGACTTGACAATGGTTTTATCGGGCGACCGTAGCCGAACGTACCAATTCGATGAACCGGGACGCTGAAAGAGATAGCTACCGTGCCGCGCCCGGTCCTTCGCCTTTGCCGTCGCCTTGGGTTTGGCTATTGCCTCGGGCTTGGCCTCGGCAGGCCGGTTGTATCCTTTGGCGTTCGCAAGCCGTTCGGCGAGCTTGACGCGGGCGACTACTTTGGCATCCGACATGCCGGACGTTTCGACGCCAAGCCGGGCAAGCATGACCCGCTGGCGTTCAATGGGAATACCCGTGAAGTCGAAAACTTTGCGCTCCGCTGTTGCCGTGGCCATGGCCTCTCACTCCTACTGTCTGCCCCGAATATAGCTGGCAACAGTCATCGGCAACAGCCATTGGCAACAGGAAATGGCAACAGGGTAAACGATTGATTGTGTTCACGTCCGTCCCGATTTTGACCCCTAAACTTTCCATCTTCCCGGGACCGCCAATCCGGACCATCAACTTGTGATGGCAGAGAGGGGAGGGTACATTCATCGGCAGCGACTGCGACTTGTCTTCTCAGTAGTCCTTTCGTAGGTGAGCGCTTCCGATGTTTTTCCCGAGGCTTTCAGCCGGCGTTTGGCTTCCTCGCCGCTGGGCTGAAGGCGAAATCGCCGCAATTGCCCGCCGATCCCCAGCGGCTCGCATGGCTTACGGCCCTAGATCGGCGCGCCGCTGGGGCTCGTGGATTGCCGGGTTGGCGCTTGCGGCGGCATCGTTCGGCGTAGCCTGCGCCGAACCGATCAATCTCACTTTCGTCAAGCGACAGGCGCAAGCGTATTATGATGACGGGTACCAGCAGGATCTGGCTGCCGTAGACGCTACTGCGGAGTGGTGGATCAAGTGGCGCGCCCCGCAAGTGACGAAGCCGGCGCTGGTGCTGGACATCGACGAGACCTCGCTGTCGAATTGCTCGAGCTCATGGCCGACGACTTCGGCTACATTCGCGATGGGCCTTGCCACTTGCCGAAAGGGCCGTGCGGTGCGCTCGCCTGGGATCGCACCGGCAAGGCCACGGCGATCGGTCCAACGCTTGGGCTCTTCAAAGTTGCGCGGTCCATTGGCGTGTCCGTGTTCTTCATTACCGGTCGGCACGAAATGGAGCGGGCCGCTACCGCGCGAAATCTTCTCCGCGCCGGCTATGTCGACGCGCACGGCCGCAAGGGCTGGATCGATCTCAAGATGGAGCCAAACGGCACAAAGAAGCTGGATTTTACCGCCGACTTCAAGGCTCCGCAGCGCGCCAAGATCGAAAGCAGCGGCTACGATATCATCGCCAATGTCGGCGATCAGCAAAGCGACTTAGACGGCGGCTACGCGGAAAGAACCTTCAAATTGCCAAATCCGTTCTATTACATTCAGTGACGGCTATTGCCGATGTCGGCGACAGCGCGTCGTGAGGTTCGAGAATTCCCTCGCTCTTGATGCCGCGATGGCGGCAGCCGCGCGCTCGGCATGTTTGTTTTTTTCGGCGGCGATCAAAGCGCCATTCCTATTCTTGAATTGGCATATCCCACCCTATAGTCTGGCTTTGGAACTCCCAAGGGGCGAATTCGCTGACGAATTCGCCGGTCGTAACAACACAGAACCATTCCCCATGAACAAGCCAGTTTCGATCATCGATGAGGCCGGAGCGCAGCGCGAGGCCGCAGCGGCGTCTCCGTTTGTGAACCTGCACGAAATCGTCGCCAAAGCCCGCGCCAATCTCAATCAGAACGATTGGGACTATATCGTCGGCGGCACCGAGACCGAGACGACGCTGCGAAGAAACCGCATGGCGCTCGACTCCCTCGCGTTTCGGCCGCGCGTGTTGCGCGACGTCAGCAAGGTCGATCCGTCGGTCGAGGTGCTCGGCAAGAAGCTCCGTCTGCCGATCGTGCTTTGTCCAGTCGGCTCGCTGGAAAGCTTCCATTCCGGCGGCGCCGAGCCGGTGGTCAAGGCGGCGGGCGAATTCGGCGTCGCTCACATGCTGTCTTCGGTTTGCGACCCCGGTCTCGAAGAGGTCGCCAAAGCGGCGCCGAATGCATTGCGCATGTTTCAGCTCTATGTGCGCGGCGATGCCGCCTGGGCCGACGATCACGTCGAACGCGCGATCGCAAACGGCTATGCGGCGTTCTGCATCACGGTCGATACCGCCCATTACAGCCGGCGCGAGCGCGATCTCGCCAAGCGCCACGTCACCGCGGGCCGCCGCCGCGTGCAAGGCCGCGACTTTCAGATGGCGCTCGATTGGAAGACCGTCGAGCGGATGAAGAGCAAGTTCAAGATCCCGTTCGCCATCAAGGGCATCGGCACAGCGGAGGACGCCAAGATCGCGCTCGATCATGGCGTCGAGATCATCTACGTCTCCAATCACGGTGGCCGCCAGCTCGACCACGGCCGCGGCTCGACCGAGGTGCTGCCGGAAGTCGTTGAGGCGGTGGCAGGCCGCGCGATGATCATCGTCGACGGCGGCTATTATCGCGGCACCGACATCGTCAAGGCGATCGCGCTCGGCGCCAATCTGGTCGGGCTCGGCCGCATGCAATGCTATGGGCTGGCGGCGGCGGGCCAGGCCGGCATCGTGCGCATGCTGGAAATCATGGAAGACGAAGTGACGCGCGCGCTCGGCCTCCTCGGCGTCACAAGCTTCGGCAAGCTCGATCACTCCTATCTGCAGGCCGCGACGCCGGCCAATGCGCCGCACGTGTTCTCGGCCTTCCCGTTGTGGGAGCACGCGCCGTATCGGTATTGATCTTGGTTTCCCGGACGCGGTGCAGCGCGACAGCGGTGCTCCGCAGATCCGGGACCTTCACAGACCCAAGCGTCCATAACGATCCCGGTTCTGCAGCGCATCACTTCGTGCTGCGCTGCGCCCGGGATACGCGCTTCGGAATTCGCGGCTATTCAGCGAGATTATCTCATGAACCTTCAGCTCAGCATCGGCATTACCAACAATCCGCGGACCTGGCCGATTCTCGATGGCACGGTGAAGACCGACGGCATCGATCTTGTTCCCACCGTGCTGCATCCGTCGGAACTGTTCTGGCGGCAGCTGCATTTCGCCGAATTCGCCGTGTCGGAAATGTCGTGCTCGTCATTCCTGATCGTGACAGGGCAGGGCGACACCCGTTTTGTTGGGCTGCCGATCTTCACCACGCGGCGGTTTTTTCACACCAGCATCCTGGTCGCCCGCAAGTCCGGCATCGAAACGCCCGCCGACCTCAAGGGCAAGCGCGTCGGCGTGCCGGAATATCAGCAGACCGCGGCGCTCTGGGCGCGCGGCGTATTGCAGCACGAATTCGGCATCGCGCCGAAAGACATGGAATTCTGGATGGAGCGCACGCCGGATAGGAGCCATGGCGGCGCCACCGGCTTCAAGCCGCCGCCCGGCGTCGTCATCCACCAGATTCCGGCCGACAAAAGCATTGGCTCGATGATGCTTGCCGGCGAGCTCGACGCGGTGCTGCACTATCTGTCCGGCCGCAATCTCGTCGATCGCAGCCGGGCCGACCTCGCCAGCCATCCCGATTTCAAATATCTGTTCCCCGATCCGATCGCCGAGGGCATCCGCTTTTACCGCAAGACCGGGCTGTTGCCGATCAATCATCAGGCGGTGGTGCGGCGCGACGTGTTCGAAAAAGAGCCCTGGGTCGTGCTCAATCTGATCAAGGCCTTCAACAAGGCCAACGACATCGCCAATGAACGGCGCCTGGAACACGTCGCCGATCACCTCGCCACGGGCCTTTTGTCAGGCGACGCTAGAACCGCGCTGATCCACCACGGCGTCAAAGCCAACCGCAAGGTGATCGAAACCATCGCGCAATATTCGCTGGAACAGGCGCTCACCCCGCGGCTCATCAGGATCGAGGAGCTTTACGCGCCGAGCGCGCTGGAGACGTGATGGCGCATCGCGCCTGCGATGGCCTTGTCCGGCCGACTTGTGGCTGTATTACTTCCGATGTCGTCGTCCCGGGACAATCGGCATGACGCACGTCGCAGGCCTCTGGAAGCGGCTCCGCGCCCTGGTCCGTCACCACCGCGTGCAGATCGCGCTTTCGATCAGGATGACGATCGCCGCCTTGGCGGCTCTCGTGCTGGCGCAATTGCTGCAGCTTCCATTGCCGTTGTGGGCGGTATTGACCGCCGTCATCGTCACGCAGCTGAGCGTCGGACGGTCGCTGAAGGCGACGTTCGATTATCTGGTGGGCACCCTCGGCGGCGCAATCTACGGCGGCGCCATCGGGGTGCTGATTCCGCATGCGAGTGAAATCACGCTGCTTGGGGTTCTCGCCCTCGCCATGGCCCCGCTTGCCTTGATCGCGGCGATCAATCCTCGATTTTCCGTCGCGCCGATCACCGCCATCATCGTGCTGCTGATACCCACAATGACCCATGCAAGTCCGGTCGCGTCCGCAGTGGACCGCGTTATTGAGGTGGCGCTGGGCGGCTTCACCGGTTTCTTCGTTTCGTTTCTGCTGTTGCCGGCAAACGCCCACCCTTTGGTCGCCGCCGCAGCCGGCCGCACGCTCGAACGGATGGCGCAGGCTTTGGGCGAGTTGCTGGCGGGCCTGCGAGACGGGCTCGACGTCGATGCGCTGCACCGCATTCAGGACGGCATCGGGCGGGCTTTGGAGCAATTGAACGTGGTGGGGGCCGAAGCCGAGCGCGAGCGGTCGGCACGTCTCGCCGTCGGCCCCGACACGGGGCCGCTTTTGCGCACGCTGCTGCGGTTGCGCCACGACCTGGTGATGATCGGAAGGGCCGCCGCCAGTCCGCTGCCCGATCCCGTCAGGACGCGGCTCGATTCGCCCCTGGCGCGCGCTGGCGCGGCGCTTGCCGATTGCTTGCGCGCGAGTGCGGCCGCGCTCCAGGCCGGCCGCGGTCCGCCGTCGCTCGATGCCGTCGAATCCGCGCTTGAGGCTTACGCCGCCGAGATCGCCGCGCTGCGTCGCGACGGCGTGACGAGAACCCTTACCGACGACGCCGCGGAACGCTTTTTTGCACTCGGATTTGCGCTTGAGCAGATGCACAACAACTTCAAAGATCTCGGACGTTGCGTGGCTGAGTGGGCCGAACCGGCCAAGGAGACCGGTCGTGGCACCGGTCAGGCTGATTGAACTGCGACAGGTTATTGCCCGATTTGCCGACACAAGTGCCGCGCGACCCGATGGCCAGGAAGCCCTTATTTCCCTCCGCCTATTGTGCTTTGCGTCCAGGCCTGCCACATAAGCGGGTAATCCAGATATCGACGGTGGCAATATCGACGCAAGCGTCTTGCCACCGGTGCTGTCGGCACCCCAACGGTGCCCATCCGTTAGCCAGTGGCCCGGGCGCCTTGGCAATCGGGCCATTCACCGCTCGACCGAAGAGGAATGCCGCGTGCAGGTTCTCGTCCGTGACAACAACGTCGACCAAGCCCTCAAGGTGCTGAAAAAGAAGATGCAGCGCGAGGGCGTCTTCCGCGAGATGAAGCTCCGCGGCCATTACGAAAAGCCCTCCGAGAGGAAAGTTCGGGAACGGGCGGAAGCCATCCGCCGCGCCCGCAAGCTCGCCCGCAAGAAACTGCAGCGCGAGGGCCTGCTGCCGATGAAGCCTCGGGTCGTGCCCGGTGCCGCTGGACGAGGCGGCCCGCCGCGCGGGCCCCGCTTCTGATCGCGAAAACGACGTGTGCCGGCGCTTCTTGATATAACCCGGTTCGAAACGTCGTCGCTTTTCGTCAATTGTCTGATATGAGTTCCGCAGCGCGGTAGAAATACGATGCCATTTAAGTTTCTGGTCGGCCAAGCCGTCGAGTACACGCCGCTCGGCGAGAAAAAAGCCGGTCTCTACAAGGTGGTGCGGCAGATGCCGCTGGAAGAGCAGGCCTTCGATCTGCGCTACCGTATCAAGAGCGACACCGAAGCCTACGAGCGCAACGTGCTGGAATGCCAGTTGAGCGCCGATGTGGCGGCCGAAAGCGACTATGCTGCGATCAAGTCGCCGCGCTCGCGAGGCTCCCGCGCCTGACGTCCGCAGTGACGTTTAGTGTCGCGCGTCGGAGCCCGCCGTTCCCATTTCCTCTTGCTGGCGATATTCGGCGTCGAATTTCATGATCTCGCGCATAAGCTGTTCGACCAGGCTTTGCCGGCTGGTGGCGCTCTGGTTGTAGGTCAGTTCCGCGACCGTTTTCGCCACAGCGTTAATGACTTCATCGGTATCGAGCGTGTCGGGCTCCTCCTCCGAAACCGGATATTCGGCAAAAAAATTGTCGATCAATTCGACCATCAGGCAATGCAGGCATGGCCGTTCTTCATTGTCGTTTTGGTCGTCTAAGCTTGGATGATCTGACATATCTGACATGGCCGTCCTCCTACTTGAGATGGTAACGGACCCGGCATTTTACAATAACGGTCAGGGTTTGGCGCGCTCACTCCGCCGCCTGCTTCTTCGGCGGGCCTTCGACCGTTGCGCCGGAGGCGATCAGCGCTTGAATCTCGTTCTCGGCAAGGCCGGCCTCCCGTAACACTTCGAGGCTGTGCTCGCCAAGCCGCGGCTGCAGGCGCTCGGGAGATATCGAAGTGTCACTGAAGCGCACCGGTAAATCTGTATAGAGGATCTGACCTTCGGTCGGATGGGTGGCCCGTTTGAAGAAACCCGAGGCCTCAAGCTGGGGGTCGATCAAGACCTCTTCGAGGCTCGACATGCGCGCCGCGGGAATTTCGAGCTGGCGCAACAAAGCCAGCCATTCATTCGTGGTCTTGCCGGCGATGCAGGCGCCGGCCAACTCGTAAACCGCGACGATATTACGGGCGCGCGATGCGATCGAATCGAATCGCGGATCGCTGTGCATCTCGGGCTTGCCGACCATGGTCCAGAATTTGCGCCAGTGCGCTTGCGTATAGGCCATCATGCAAAGATAGCCGTCCTTGGTCCGGTACGGACGGCGCCAGCTCGCCAGCACGCGCGTATAACCGAGTTCGCCGATCGGCGGCACGAAATTATGGCCGAACAGATGCTCACCGAGAACGAAAGACACCATCTGCTCGAACATCGGTATTTCCACAAATTGGCCGCGTCCGGTGCGTTCGCGCGCAAACAGAGCAGCGGAGACGGCGCCGACGATGGCGAGTGCGCAGGTCTTGTCGGCGATGATCATCGGCGCATAGCGCGGCTCGCCGGTGAGTTTCGCCATCAGTGCGGCAATGCCGGACTGGCCCTGGATCACATCGTCATAGGCCGGCTGGCCGCTATACGGTCCGCCGTCGCGGTAGCCGTGTAGCGCCGCATAGACAATGCGGGAATTTTTTGCGCACACCGTTTCATGGCCGAACCCCAGCTTCTCGATCTTCTGCGGCCGCATGGAATGGACGAAAACATCGGCGCCGGCGATCAAGCGCCACAGCGCATCTGCGGCAGCGGGCTGCTTGAGATCGAGCACCAGCGAGCGCTTGCTGCGGTTCAATCCCATGAACAGCGCCGCCATGTCAGGCGAGCGGGCCGGACCGGTGTGGCGCGGCGCATCGCCCTCGGGCGTCTCGATCTTGATGACGTCGGCGCCCATATCGCCGAGCATCTGCGTGGCGAACGGACCCGCGACCACGGAGGTAAGATCGAGAATACGGATCCCCGAAAGCGGTCCAGTCATTTGATAATCACCCGCAGCCTGAGAGAGCGGATCATCACTTCACCTGATTTGAAGTTTCAGCCCACGCCATGGCTTTACCTTGCCGCATCAAAGCGCCGCATGAATTGCAAGCAGATCGGAAATCGTATTCGGAGGCCGGCGTCCAAAACCGCACTCGGTGGCGGCGCCGAAGTCTGACACGAATTTTGCGGCGCTCGACATCCGACGACGGGTGCCCTCGACCCCGTCGCTCAGATGAATAAGGCCGAGATACAGCTTCGTTTCCTGCCTCAACCGCAGGTTTCGAAGGGGCGCGTAGAAAGCGTCATCGTCCCGGCTGCGCGGCACCGGCATGTGCAGCCAGTTGATCGGACGCGTGACCCGCTCGGACAGAGCATTGTAGATCGCCACCATGTTCGCGGTCGTTGCCGGCTCCTTCCAATGTCTGTGGCCATAGTCGCCGTAGCAAAGGTGGACCCCAAGTTCGACCTCGCTCGGCACGGCGTTGCAGTGGATCGTCAGGCGGTCAATGACGCCTTTTTGGACATCATCGAAGTAGGCGTGGCGGACGCCTTCCCACTGCGCCATTTCCGTCGAAACGTCCCATTGGACGGCGAGGTCCGACGGAGCGATGGTTTTGACCATCTGGTGAACCTCGGCCAGCAGCTTCGCACGATAAATCGGCTCGATGACGGCGTGCTGCGAATAGACCACATGGGCGTTCAAGAATGCGGCTGTAGTCGGCAACGACACTTGAAATTTCACGTCACGCGAAATCACTCCATCATCGCGTAGACGCCGAAAGACGGCATAGGATTCCGCCGCCACTTCGGCGTAGCCCAGAGGGCCGAGCTCGATTTGGCTCGGCTCGATGCCGGTCCGCAGTCGCATTCTCGGCGGTGGCGGCTCGCCCTGCTTCGCTGCCTCGTTGCCGATCCAACGGCGCACGCCTTCGACTTCCGACGTGGCGCGGGTGCCACGCGCGCCTTCTTCCGGATCGATTTCGAATGCGTTGTTGCGTTCGAGAACACGACGCGGCCAGTACACCCAGAGGCTGCGAGATCCGGTCTCGCCATCGGGTATCCGCTTGATCCGGTTGCCGAGTGTGGTGCTTACAGTGCGGAAAACATCTTCGGCTGACTGCAGAGCGACGCTACCCACGAGCAATAATTCAGGATGAGTTGGAATTCCGGCCGCCATTAACAAAACTCCGGCATCACTTCGCGGGCGAACAGCCGCATTGATTTTTGCGCCTCGGTAAAATCGAGCGTGCCGAAATTGATCTGCAGCGAAGCATGCTCGAATTTGCCGACCGTGCTTTGGAAGCGCCGGATGGTATCCCTAACTTCATCCGGCGTGCCGATCCAGGCATTGCCGGTTTCGATCTGGCCTTCGAGCGAGAAGCCTTTCATGCGGCCGATCGATTTGTCGTAGCCCTGGTAATCCTTGGACGTGGTGCCCTGCGTCCATTCACCGGCGGATTCGACGAGCGCTTCGAAGTAAAGATCGAAGGCGCGCCGCGGGATGTCGCGGGCGGCGCGCGCGTCCTCGTGGCAGAACATGTGGAAGGCGATCATCACCTCGCCGTCGCCGGGATGGCCGGCCTCGCGCCAGGCGTTGCGATAGAGGTCGAGCAGCGGCTTGAGCGGTCCGATCGGGATCGCCATCAGCGCATGGCCGCAGCGCCCGGCAAATTCGAAGGAGTCCGGCGTGCGTGTCGAAGCGACATAAAACTTCGGCCGTGGCCTTTGCGTCGGCCGCGGCAGCGAGGTGAGATCCTCGAAGGAATGGAATTGCCCCCGATGCGTGGCGTGCTCCGTCGTCAGCAATAGCCCGATCTGCTCGACCCCTTCGCGGAACCGAGCGACCGATTCGTCCGGCGAAATCTTAAAGCGGCGGAATTCGTGCGGCAGGAAGGCGCGGGCAAAACCAATATCGAGGCGGCCCTGCGAGATGCCGTCGAGCATGGCAATCTCGCCGGCAAGCTTCAGCGGATTGTTGAACGCCGGCACGACCGCGCCGGTGATGAGCCGCATCTTTTTAGTGCGCTGCGACGCGGCGGCGAGAAACAACAGCGGGTTCGGGCTATAGCCGCCGTAACGGCGGAAATAGTGCTCCACCGTGCGCGCGTGGCTAAAGCCCAGCACTTCGGCCTCCTCGGCGATCGCCAAGCACTCTTCGAAATAGGCTGCCGCGCTTTTGTCCTCGGGGGAAACGCAGGGAAAGAACTGAACGCCGAACTGCATCAAGCGACACTCCGGTAAAGCGTATCGAGGCCATGCGCGGCGACGATCTCGCCGACCTGCTCGCTGCGGAAGATATGGGCGTTTAGTACCGCGCTAATGTCGCGATGAAGTTCCGCGCCGGTGCGCTCGGCCTTGGGCTTGATTTGCGCGCTGAGATAAGCGCCTTCCTGTTGGTTGACTTCGACTAAGGCTCTGCCGAACGGCAGCTGCATGCGCTCATAGCTCTGCAGCCCCGCGGCGAGGTCGTCGCCGGCATCGCGGATGCTGTCGGCAAGGCACGCCGCATCGAGCGCCGCCTTGGTGGTGCCGGCGCCGGCATGGGGACGCGCGACGAAGGCCGCGTCACCGGCCAGAGCAACCCGACCAAACACCATCCGTGGCGAAACCAGATCGTAGATCGGTTGAAAGAATGGCGTGGTCCGCGAAAATATCTCGGCGATCTGTGGTGCGATCAGAGCCTTGGCGTCGGCTTTCACGCGAGCGATGACGTCTGGCCGGATCAGTGGCGGCGGAATGCCGGCGGCATGATGTTGGCCGGTGGCGTCGGTGCAAATATCTGCTAGCGAGGCGCGATCGGTCGGCCGGTACCAGATGATGTTGTAAGCGCGGCGGCCGATGGCCGTATCGTTATCCCGCCCCGGCACCGCATAACTGATCAGCTGCTCGCCTTCCGGCAGGCAGAAAGCATACAGCTCGACCATTTCTCGCCATAAGTCGGTCGGCACGTCGGCTTCGTCGAGTACGGCGCGCCAGGCGACATAGCCGGCATAGACCGGCTGCGCGTCCGGCAGGAATTGCGCGCGCACCCTGGACCGGATGCCGTCAGCACCGACAAGAAGGTCGCCGCGTTCGCTGGTGCCGTCGGCGAAAATCGCGGTGACGCCGTCCGCGTGCTGGTCGACCCGCGCGAGCCTCTTGCCGAACCGGTAGGTTCGCGCCGGCAGCGCATCGAGCAAGGCGTGGTAGAGCCGGGACCAACCGCTGAGCGTACGCTCCATCGGTTGCTCGATGATGATCTTGCCATTGCCGTCGAGGCAAACTCCGCGCGGCGGCGTTATGCCCATCGACTCGTCGAAATCGACACCGGCACGCTTGAGAATGGCGATCAGCTGCGGATGCGTGCCGAGCCCGACGCCGCGGCTTGCCAGTTCTTCCTCGTTGCGTTCGAAGACAACCGCGTCCCACCCGGCGCCGCGCAGAAGCTGCGCCGCGAGCAGTCCGCCGAGCGAGCCGCCGATGACCAACGCTCGGCGCATTTATGCCCCTCCCCGAAAAAGGTGGAGGGAGAGGAATGCCGTGACGGTCATCACGGCATCGCCCAGGCCAACTCGTCGTGGCCGGGCTTGTAATCCATGTTGGTCTGCGCCGGATTGCGATTGATCAGCGGGCGGCCATACATCGGATTGGTCTGGCTGCGCGTCTCGTGCTCGACGGTGAACAGCACTTCGCGGCTGTCGAGATCGATGATGTCCTGGAAACGGTACTCGTATTCGCCGGTTTCGGCGGTGAGGATGCCAAGCTCCTTGAGACGTCGGTGCGGGCCGGAAAAATCCGAAATGTAGATCTGCGCGTGGTGCCGATCGTACGGCTTCTCCGGCGCGTCGGTTTCGCGGAAATAAAAATATTGCTTCTCGCCGACTTGGACGCGTGCCTCCGGGCCGGCGCCGTTCTTGATCACCTCGGACGGCGCATGCAGCGCTTCGCGGTAGAACCGTGCGATGCGCGAGGCGGTGCCGGGGCGCACGTCGAAGCGGATATAGGGCATGCCGAGCTGGATGCGGCCGAATTGCTCCACGTCAGGTGTATGAACGTGAATACGGTTGCCCCACGGACAGACGGTCTCGACGCAATCGTTGCTTTCGCGGAAATCGAACTTGGTGCCGGCGAGCGCCTTGCGCACGCGAGCAAGCCGCGCCAGCAGAGCCGCGCGGTCCGGAATGACCAGCCCGATCACGCCGCGTAAATTCTCCGGCGTGCCCATCGGCAGATGGAATTGGCTCATGCCGACATTGATCCACATGTTCCCCGCGCCGGTATTGAGGAACGGATCGCGCGTCAGGCCGAGCCCGGTGACGTAATAATGCGTCGCGAGGTGCTGATCGCTGATGCAGACATTGACGTGGCCGAGATTGACGATGTTACCGATATCCTGCGCGGCGCGGTCGTAGTGTTTTTCGAGCATGGCGTCATCCTTCCCGGCTTCCCGGTTGAATATTAGGCGCGGGGCGCGACGCGCTCAACAGCCGTCTAAGCGGTTAAGCCAAGGAGGCCGAGAAATGGCCCAGCGAGCTCCCAGCGTCACCGGCTTCGAACGTCGCGGCCAACCGGTGGCTTCGCGCCGGAAATTCCTCGTCCGCATGAGCGTCGCGATCGGCCTGTGGCTGTTTCTGACCGCGGCGGGACTGGCAATCGGGATTGCCGGTTATGCGTATTTCGCGGGCACGTCGTTCGTCGATGCGTTCGTCAACGTGGCGATGATTCTCTCCGGCATGGGCCCGATGGGCGAACTGAAGACCACTGGCGGCAAGGTGTTTGCCGGGTTGTATGCGATCTTCTCCGGCCTGATCATCATCATCGCCACCGGTTTCGTGCTGGCGCCGATTTTCCACCGCGTATTGCATCGTTTCCACGTCGAGACTACGAAAGATTGAGTTGAACCGGGCCGGTTGAACGAGAGCGGGCGAGTATTGGGGCGGTGTCGAGCTTTTGGGACAAACTTCAGCCGGCGGCGCGCAGCGGAACCGGCGTGTGGGCGAATGACGTCGATTATCGGCTGCTGGTTCCGCTACTCGTCAACGTCGCGGTCATCCAGGCGGTCTATGCCATCGTAAGGGTGACGACGTCGTACCGCGCCATCGAGCTCAAACTGCCGGTGGTGTGGCTCGGGATCATCTCGGCCACGTTCGCGATCCTGCCCATTATCTTTGCCGTCCAAGTGGGCCGCTATCTGGATCGCGGCAAGGATGCCCAAGCCGCTTGGATCGGCTCAAGCTTGCTCGTCCTCTCCTGCGCCGGCTTTCGTTTCGCCGCCGGCTCGTTGCTCACGCTCCTTCTGATGACAGCGCTGCTCGGCATTTCGCATATTCTGATCATGGCAAGCCAGCAGATGCTGTGCGTCCGGTGCACCGGCCCGCGCGGCCGCGATGCCGCTTTCGGCAATTACGTCATCGCCAGCGCGGTCGGGCAGGGGCTCGGCCCTTATATGGTCGCATGGGCCGGCGGATCAGCGACGCTGCCTCCGACCGACTATCTGTTTGCGATCGGTCTGGTCGTGTCATTCGCATCGCTGGCGACGGCCGCTTTCATTCGGCCGGCGCCGAAGCATCTGATGCACGCGAAGAGCAAAGACGTCGTGCCGCTGCGCACATTGTTACGCCAGCGCGGGCTGATGGCGTATCTCATCGCCAGCGTCATCACCATGGCCGCGCAGGATCTGGTGACGATCTATCTGCCGTTGCTCGGCGCCGAGAAGAATATCAACGTCCGCGATATCGGCAGCCTGTTGACGGTACGTTCCGTCGCCGCATTGGTCTCGCGCATGGGCTATGTGCGGATCATCGCGCTGGTCGGCCGGCGGCGGCTGACGCTCGCCAGCATGGTGGGATCCGCGATCGGCTTTGCCTGTCTCGCTTTGCCGGTCAAGCTTGCCGCGTTGTTTGCGGCGATGACGCTGACCGGCGTCGCGCTGGGGATCGCGACGACGTTGAGCCTCACCAACGTCGTCGATCTCGCCTCTCCGGCGTCGATGGGCACGGTCATGTCGCTGCGCAATACCGGCAATCGGATTGGGCAGATGGCGGTGCCCTTCGCGGCGAGCCTGATCGCCGCCGCCAGCGGGGTCGGCGGCATATTCGTGATTATCGCATTGTGTCTGGCCGCATCGGGCGCGGCCATGCATTTCAGCGGCGAGGAGCGCTGACGCCGCCGCGCGCCTACCAGTGCCGGTGCCAGCCGCCGTAATAGCCGCGGTGCCGCCAATACGGGCCGGGGCCGTAATAGCCGTAGGGGTAGGGGCCGTAATACGGCGGTGGGTATAACGGCGGCGGAGGCGGCGGATAGCCTGGCGGGTAAGGCCTAGGCGGCGGCGCGCCGAGGCTTGTCGCGATGATGTAGCCGTTTTGCCCTTGAAACGTCACTTGGCACCATCCGGCGCTGCATCCGCCGACATTGACCGGCGCGCCAGCCGGAATGGTGGTGACGATCTGGTAATTGGTGCCCGGTCCTTGCCGAAGATTGACATTGGTATTAACGGCGGCAGGGGGTGGTCCACCGGCAGGCGGCGGGCCGGCTTGTGGCGGTGGCCCGGGTGGCTGCGGAGGTGCGCCGGGCAGCGGCGGACCCGGCTGATCTGGGGTGGATTGCACCGCGGCCGGGGGCGGTGGCGCCGGTTGGTCCGGTGGTGGTGGCGGAGCAGACTGCGCCGGGGCAGCTTGATCCGGAGGTGGCGGTGCTGGGGCCGGCTGCGCCGAGGCGGCTTGCGCCGTGAGCACGGCAAGTATCGCGGTACCGGCTGCGAGTTGCGTCAATGCCATCGTTAATCTTTCGCGGTTCAAGACTTTGCGCTCCAAATTCACACCCCCCAAACATTCTAAGCCCAATACACCGTTCACTTTCAACGTCATTCGCGGCGAGATCACGGCGGCAGCTTTTGCAGTTCCGGGAACGGAGTATAGGCCGCGCCGGCGCAGAGGTCTTTCGGCGTTTCCATGAAGTGATCGAACCGCCCGGCGAGAAAGACCGCCGCGACTTCTTTTATGCCGGCATAATCGGTGTCGTTTTTCTTTGGGTTGAACTTCAGGCAGACCACGTAGCGCGTATCGTTGCCGGCCTGTTTCAGCGCCGGTGTAGAGACCGCGGCGTCGCGAATTCCCGTCGGATCGTTCAGATAGACATGCATGGCGGCGAGAATGTCGGCCTTGTAGTTCGTCGGATAGGCATTGATCCCGCTGTCGTCGTCACTGTCCGCATGGAGGAACTGGTGCCCGCAGGCGCCGAGCAACAGCGTCATGCCGAGAAGAAGGCTTGCGCGCCGCACCGCACCGCCGGTCATCGATTCTATGCTCGCCCGTTCGCCGCCGGCCCCTTAATGGGTGTAATCGCGAATCGCGCGAAGCGCCACCGGCGATAGCGGCGACTTATTCGGCCGCCTCATGCGCGTGCGTCTGCACCTGCGTGTTGACGAGCGAAAGCGGCGAGGCGGTTCCTTCCAGCATGCCCCAACTCTTGAGCCAGTCATAGGTGCGCTGCAGTTCGTCGAGCGGGATCGGCGCCGGATCGCAGACGACGAGCCGGCTCTCGCGCAAATCCTCGACCTTCAACGCGGCAATCTCAGGGTCCTTCTTGGCGTAATAGTCGATGAAGTAATGCATATAGGCTTTTTTGTCGGCATTGATGCGGCGCACCGCCTCGCGGACGGCGCGATTGAACGCGGCATAGGTTTCGCCGTCGACCCGGTCGGAGGCGACCTCGGTGCCGTGGAAGAAGGCCGAGCAAATGATGCGGCAGCCTTTCTTCTCGGCGAGCGAAATATGCGGCTCGGTGAGCGTGGTGGCTTCGATCTCGCCTCGCATCAGCGCGTCGAGGCGATAACGCGAACCGTTCGGCGCGCGGCATAGTCTGATCATTTCGCGCGGCACGAAACCTTCCAGCATGTGCAGCGCGATGTAATGGGTGCCGAAATAAAACGGCACGCCGATGGAGCGGTCGGCGAGCTGTTGCGGCGTATAGACCGGGGAATCGGGCCGTACCACGATCGCCGAATAAGCGACGATGGCGCGGCGGCCGAGTTGCCGGCTGCCTTGTCCGGTGTCCTGCACGCGGCAGTAATTGCCCCATTCGCAGGCGTTGTACATGTCGGCCTTGCCCTGTTCGAGGAGCTTGCCGTGGCTGGCGAAAGGATTGACGCCCTTCGGCGTCGTCACATGGGTTTCGACCTTCTTCTCGACACCGGCTTCACGATCGGCCCATTCGATCTCGAGATCTTCTTTGGCGAACAGGCCTTCGTCGTAAGCGACCAGTTCCGGCAGCCCCTGGAACGGCGCCGTAGTTTCGAGAACGAGCTTTTTCATTTTCCGTGCTCCATAACGCCTACCGCGTGGGTGCCGATGGACAAACCGCGCGCATGACGAGTGTTATTTGCCATGGCATACCAGCGACGGGCCGATGGTCTCACACTATGAGACAATTCCGCTCAAATTTCATTGACTAGTTTTGACGCGGGCCGCAAGTTTTTTCATCGGGGACAAATTGGCAATGAGCGTCGAACAATACGATTTTGTCGTTGTCGGCGCCGGATCGGCGGGATGCGTTCTCGCCAACCGGTTGAGCGCCGACGCCCGCAATACCGTCGCGCTGATCGAGGCCGGTCCGCCCGACCGCAATTTCTGGATTCATCTTCCTATCGGCTACGGGCGCACGATGTGGGATTCCAGGATCAACTGGAAATTTTACACCGAACCCGAGCCGCATATGGACGGCCGCCGGATTTACTGGCCGCGCGGCCGCGTGCTGGGCGGCTCGAGCTCCATCAATGGGCTGATCGTCATCCGCGGTCAGCCCGAAGATTACGATCACTGGGCGAAACTGGGTAATCGCGGCTGGTCGTGGCACGACGTGCTGCCATATTTCATCAAGTTGGAACACAACGACGATTTGGCCGATGACCAGTTACATGGCTCAAGCGGTCCGTTGCGGGTCACGAGCATTCAGGATCGCCCCGAGCTCATTGAGGCCTTTATCGCCGCCGCCAATCGCTGCGGGATTCCACGGACCTGCGACTTCAACGGACGCGTGCAGGAGGGCGCCGGCTATTTTCAATTGACCACCCGCAACGGCTGGCGCGACTCAGCTGCCGGCGCTTATTTGCGTCCCGCCGCAAGGCGGCGCAATTTGCGAATTCTCACCGAATGCCAGGTCGGGCAAATTCTGTTCGCCGGCAGCAGGGCGGTCGGCGTGACCTGCCGCAGCGGCGGTTCGATCCGCACCATAACTGCCAAGCGCGGCGTCATCCTTGCCGCCGGCGCGGTCCAGTCACCGCAGCTCTTGATGCTGTCCGGCATCGGTCCTGCCGAAGAGCTGCAGCGCCACGGCATCGCGGTCAAGCTCGACCGGCCGGCGGTCGGACAGAATCTCCAGGACCATCTGCAATTCCGACTGATCTACCGGATCGCCAAACCGATCACGACCAACGACGCACTGCGCTCGCTGTGGGGGCGCGTCAAGCTTGGCGGTGATTGGCTGCTGCGCCGCCGCGGCGCGCTCGCGGTCGGGATCAATCAGGGCGGTTTGTTTGCGCGGTTGCAGCCGGAGGCGAAGATGCCGGACATCCAATTTCACGTGGCGACCTTGAGCGCGGACATGGCAGGCGGCAAGGTCCACGACTTCTCCGGCATGACGTTTTCGGTCTGCCAATTGCGGCCAAAAAGCCGCGGCTCGATCGCGCTGGCATCGGCCGATCCGTTCGACCGGCCGCGCATCCACGCCAATTATCTTGCCGCGGAAAGCGACCGGCAGTTCGCCGTGGAGAGCATTGCTTTCGCGCGCAAGCTTGCGGCTACGCTGCCGTTGTCCGATTACATCGACGCCGAAGTGGCGCCCGGTCCGAATGTCCAAAGCGCCGACGACATCCTGCATTTCGCGCAAGCCAACGGCGCGACAATCTTTCACCCGGCAGGCACCTGCCGCATGGGGCCGGACGAGGACGCCGTCGTCGATCCGCGATTGCGTGTGCGCGGCGTCGACCGGCTCTGGGTGGCTGACTGCTCGATCATGCCGACGCTGGTCTCCGGTAATACCAATGTACCGGCGATGATGATTGCTGAAAAAGCGGCCGATCTGATCTTGCAAGAGGGCTCGACGAGCGCGGCCTAGTCCATTGTGCTAATGCTGCCGGTGGAGGCGGTCCACGCAACCGCCCCCACCTGGCGCCAACCGCTACGGCGAGACCTCTTCGAGCACGCGGCGTCGCGTCTCGATCATGTAAGTCGCGGCGCCGCACCCGACAACCGCGAAGATGGAGAAGGCGAGGAACACGCCGCCGATGCCGTAGCGCGGCAGCGTGAAGCCCACGATCAGCGGACCGACGGTCGCGGCCATGCGCAGCCAGAAGCTCGCCCAGCTCACGCCGAGCGCGCGCATGCGTGTCGGATAGATTTCGGCGGTGTAGAGGAAGATGCTCATGTTCATCGAGCCGAGCCAAATCTGGCTGAAGCCATAGCCGAGCAGCATGCCAAATGCGGTGTTGGAGCCAAACGCCCACAGCTCGATCAGCGCGGCGGCAGTGAAAAAGAACGCGACGACGAACCAGATGCGGCGGCCCGTCCAGTCGATCAGCAACGCGCAGATTGCCGAGCCGAGCAGACTGCCTGCGGGTCCGGCAATCGAGTAGTTGAGCGCCTGTTGCAGCGGCAGGTGATACACTTCGCGGTACAGCGTCGGAATCCAGCCCGACAGGCCGTAGGTGATGATGTAGGACGTCGCCCACAGGATCCAGACCAGGAACGTGCGCGACAGGTAACGTCCTTGGAACAGTTCCTGCCAGCGGGTCTGGTTGCCAAGCGGTTGAATGATGAGATCCGGCACCGGCGGCAGCGGCTTCGTGCCGTTGCGCGACACGATGCGCTCGATGTCGGTCACAATGGCGTCGGCCTCGCTCAGGCGCCCCTTCGACGCCAGCCAGCGCGGCGATTCCGGGCAATAGCGCTGTAGGAACAGTGCGATGAATGCCGGCACCGCGCCGATAATGAACATCCACTGCCAGCCGAATTTCGGCACTATGATCGCGCCGGCGATGCCCGACGCGAGCAGGCCGACCGGGAAGATCATCTGATAGGCCAGGAAGCGGCCGCCGCGCCGTTCGGCGCGCAAAATCTCGCTGATATAGGTCGAGGCGACCGGGATCTCGCCGCCCAGTCCGATGCCTTCGAGAAAACGCAGGACGAAAAGCTGCTCGTAATTTTGCGTGAACGCACAAGCGAGGCTCATGACCGCGAACAACGCGATAGCGATGCGCGCCGTCGCCACGCGGCCGATGCGCTCGGCGGCCCAGCCGAAGGTCAAGGCGCCGAGCGCCTGGCCGAAATTCGCGACGCTGATCAAGCCGCCGATGCTTGACGGCGGAATGTGCCAGGCCGGCACGATCGCCGGCAGCACATAGGCGATCGCCAGCGAATCGAATGAATCGAAGAAGATGGCGACGCCCAGGATGACCGTCACCGTGACGTGCCAGCGCGAATTCGGCAGGCGCTCGAGGCGCGCGGCGATAGTCTGCTCGGTCAACGGCAAGGCGCTTTGCATTGTGTTCCCCTCCCCAAAATCGGCGGCACGAGACGTTACCCGTGCGGCCGGACTAACTTGAGCGTTGCGGCCGCAGCCGTTGAATCTGCAATTGCGCCAGAAACGGCACCAGCGGATGCGCGCCCATTTTCACCATCGAAGGCAGATCGAGCTTGATCAGCGCCTCGCGCTGCTCGGCCGGCAGCTGGAAGCGGTCGGCGAATGCGCCGGCGTCGGCGACGTATTGCGCGCGCAGATCCGCGTCATGGGCGAGGCCATGCAGCGCGGAGGTGAGCTCCACCAGCTCCGGCTTGATCGACGGGTAATGCGCGGCGTGCTGCCGCTCGGCGTCGCCGCCGATCCAGGCGAGCGACGCATAATTGTGGTGCCAGCTCGGATCCATGGACACCACGTCCGGCTTGCGCTCGCCCAGGGCGCCGGCGGCGCAGGCCCAGCAGCGCAGTTCGATATTGCCGGTGTCGTCGAGCTCCGTCTCGTCGAAGCCGATTAGCGATTTGAGATTTCCGGCGGCAAGTTTTTCCAAGACGCGCCGGTCCCAGGCCAGCTCCGGATTGGAGTAGCGGTCGGTGCCGGGAAAATGCGACATGCCGCCGCTCGACAGGATCACGGTCTTCAGGCCGAGCGCCGTCACGGTGCGCGCCACGGCCTGGCCGAACTGGTAGCAGCGTTCCATGGTCGGCTGCGGTGGCAGGTAAGCGTTGACGTAAATCGGCAGCACCGGTCCGGTATGGCCGAGATGGGTGAGCGGAATGCCGATGGCATAGTCGATCTTGGCCGTCGAGGTGAATGCCGGATCGAAGTTCTGGCGATAAAGCTGGCGCACCAGTTCGAAGCCGATTTCGCTCGGGATCTGCCAATGGAATTTGCGCCCGGCGAATTCGCCGGTCGCCTCGCCACCGACATGGACGGTGAACGGCGGCGCGGTGGTGTGAAAGAACTGCTCGGCGTGGTCGTTGGAGAAGATGATCCAGAGATCGGGCTCGAGCGCGCGCAGCCGCTTGCCGACGTCGGCGGCGACTTCGCGGACATGCGCAACCAGCGCTTTGTCCTCGGTGTCCGGCATGGTGAAGAACTGCGGCGCGTGCGGCAACATGGCGCCGCCGATCACGGTGGACATCATGGGCGCTCTCTCCTTTGCCGCAAGGCTATCGCGCGCGGGGTAGAACAACAAGCGCGGCGCCACGGCAGCTATGCGCGCCTGCGCTTCACAGCTCCGCTGGAAGCCGTTAGCTTCGCCGCGCAGTACGAAGTGGAGGAACGATGGCTGACGTGCCGGTAACGATCGCCTGCGGCAATTACGACCGCACCCGCGCGATCCGGGACGGGACCGTGAAAGTCGAGGGCTGCGACGTCACTTTTCTGCCGCTCTATCCGGAAGAGATTTTCCACCGCGCCTTCAAATTCCAGGAATTCGATATCTCGGAACTGTCGTTTTCGAGTTACATCCGCACGGTGGCTGCGGGAACGTCGGCCTATATCGGCATTCCGGCCTTCGTGTCGCGGATCTTCCGCCACTCCGGCATTTACCTCCGCAAAGGCGCCGGCATCGAACAGCCGCAAGATCTGCGCGGCAAGCGGATCGGGGTGCCGGAATATCAGATTACAGCGGTGGTCTGGATGCGCGGCCTGATGCAGCACGAATATGGCGTTGCGCCGTCCGAAATTCATTGGCGCAGCGGCGGCCAGGAACAGCCGGGCCGCCACGAACGCACGCCGCTTAAGGCGATTCCCGGCCTCGATCTGCAGCCGATCGGCGACGATCGAACTCTAGTCGGCATGCTCAAAGCCGGCGAGCTTGACGCGCTGTTCACGGCGCGGGCGCCGTCGTCGTTCCTTGCCGGCGAACCGCATATCGCGCGGTTGTTTGCCAATACGCGCGCGGCGGAGCAGGCCTATTATAAAAAGACCGGACTGTTTCCAATCATGCACCTCGTCGGTATCCGTAAATCGCTCGCCGAGAGATATCCGTGGCTGGCGACCAGCGTGTACAAGGCATTCTGCGAAGCCAAGGCGCGCGCCATGGTCGATCTGCGCGACGTCAATGCGTTGATGGTGACCTTGCCCTGGCTCGAAGCCGAGACCAACGAAACCAGCGCCCTCATGGGCGAGGATTTCTGGAAGTACGGCATTTCAGAAAATCTTCCCGAGATCGAGGCGCTGACGCAGTATGTCCACGAGCAGGGCCTCGCCGACCGTAATGTGACGGTCGAGGAGTTATTTCATCCCTCGATGTTCGAAATCGCCAAGGTGTGACCAGGATCATGGCCCGCAGCGACCAGCGCGTTATCGTCGTCGGCGCCGGCCCGGTCGGCGCCGTCACGGCGCTTGCCTTGGTGCGCAAAGGCATCCCGGTGCTGCTCCTGGAAGCGGAGCCCGAGCCGGTCGAGGATCAGCGCGCCGCAACGATCCACGCGCCGACGTTGGAAATGCTCGCCGATCTCGGTCTCAAACAACAGGCTTTCGCCGAGGATGCCTCGGGCGGCTTTCAGGCGCCATTGTTTCAATTTCGCGATCGCGCCACCGGCGAGTTAGTTGCGACCTTCGATATTCGCCTCCTTGAAGGCGAGGTACCGTATCCGTTCGTGCTGCAATGGGAGCAATACAAGCTCGTCCGCGCCGTGCTGCCGTTGCTGGCGGAGAACGGACTTGCCGAAGTGCGATTTGACGCCAAGTTCACCGGACTGACGCAACACGCGGATTATGTCGACGTCACTGTAGAGGCGGGCGGCGAGACCGAGCGGCTGCGCGGCGACTATGTGATCGGCACCGACGGCGGCCGCAGCACGGTGCGCCGGCTCGCCGGAATCGACTTTGAGGGATTCACCTGGGAAGAACGCTTCATCAAGATCGCCACCAGCTTCGATTTCGTCGGCACCGGCACGGGCTATTGCACGCGCAATTATTTCTCCGATCCCGACGAATGGCTCAATCTGTTCAAGGTCAAGGGCAACGGTCCGCCCGGCATCTGGCGCGGCATTATGCCGGTGCCGGCCGATGAATCCGACGAGCAAGCGCTGAGCATGGCAAGCATCCAACGCCGGCTGCACGGCATTTACGACAAGAGCGGCGATTTCGACATTCCCTATTACGCGCTCTATACCGTGCATCAGCGCGTCGCCGCGACGTTCAACACGGGCCGCGTGCTGCTCGCCGGCGATGCCGCCCATGTCAACAATCCGATCGGCGGCATGGGCATGAACGGCGGTATCCACGACGCCGTCAATCTGGCGGACAAGCTCGCCGATGTCTGGTTCGGCCGCGCCAATACCAGCGTGTTCGACCGCTATACTAGGCAGCGCCGCAGAGCGCAGATCGATTTCGTGCAGGCGCAATCGATCCAGAACAAGAAGACGCTCGAGGAAAAGGACCCGGCCATCCGCCGCAAGCATTTGGACGAATTGCGGCGCATCTCGGAAGACATCGCGCTGCATAAGAAGTTTTTGTATCGCAGCTCGCTGGTCGACAGCTTGAATGCGGCCAATGCGGTGGAGTGAGCAGCTTGAGTGCTTTGCTACGCCCGTTTCGGCAATCGCTTGATCTGCGCGCCCGTCGTTTTTTCTGCCACGCGAATGTCGTAGGCGCTCTGCAAATTGAGCCAGAACTGCGCGCTGGTGCCGAACCAATGGCCGAACCGCAGCGCGGTGTCGCCGGTGATTGCCCGCTTGCCGTGCAGGATCTGCGTGATGCGGTTTGCCGGTACGCGCAGCTGCCGCGCAAGCTCGCTTGGCGTCGCTGCGATCTCTGCAAGTTCCTCGGCGAGGATTTCCCCCGGATGAATGGCGGATCTGGCCATGATTGCCTTAATGGTAATCGATGATTTCGTTATGCCGCGGCGTGGACCGACACCGAAACGGCTTGGCCGAGTGCCGCGAAAGCGGCCTCGATCTGCTCCAATCGTGAGGCATGGTCGAGCCGGAACAGCCGGTCTACCGATTCGCGCTTCCACCGGAGTCGGCGCGCGAGTTCGGCGCGCGTCATGCCGGCTTCGCGTAGCTGTCGGTAAAGCTCAACCTTCAGCACCGTCAAAGCAGGCAACCGCACAAGACGAGGTCCGCGCTGGTGACCCTCGGGGACATCCTCGCCACCTGCCATGTGCGCCGCAATTGCCTCTTCGATCGCGCCGACCGCATGGTGGATCGCGTCGGCCTCGTTCTCGCCGAACGTGGTCACCTCGGGCAGCGCCGGACAGGTGACCAGGAATGTGCCGTTGTCGTCCGGTTCGAGCTTGATCCGATAGCCGAGCATTATTTCAGCCCTAAATCCTTGAGAATTTTGTTCACCAAGCCTTTGCCCAATTCCTTGCGGCCGCCGTGCATGGGCAATTGCGACTTCCGGTCACCGCGCCGCACCGTCAGATGCCCGCTGCCGCCCTTGTGGGTTTCGAAAGTGCAACCCTTGGACGCGAGTAAACGTCTGAGTTCCTGCGCGTTCATGATGTAATCTATTACACAGAACTGTTGAAGTCAACATAAGTGTGCAATAGGCCTCCAGGATATTCACATTGGTCTACGCTCCCGGTGGGCGGATGAGGTTTCCCCACTTCTTCTCTATCCCCCGCGCCTCCTCCACCGACAGCGCCGAGGTTTGCGGGAATTTGCCGATCCAGGCGAACGGCCGGCAGGCGTCGATGATCGCCTTCGAATGCGAGGTGACGCCCCGCTCCTTGTCCTGCGGCGGGATGCGCGGATCGAGCGCCGAGCTCCAGGCGTTGCGCAGGATGTCGATGCCGTCGGCCGGCTCGCAGCGCGTCGCCACCGCCCACATCACGTCGGCGAGATTGGACGGATCGATATCTTCGTCCACGACCACGACGATGCGCGCCATGTAACTGTGCGCGGCCGCGACCAATGCGGCGCGCTTGGCGTGGCCGTCATGGCGTTGGCGCAGCGCCACAACCGTCATCAGTTGCGACACATGCTGCCAGACGCCGGCGATATCGGTGACGCCGGCGGCTTCGAGGTTGCTCCAGATCGTCGCGGCACGGAACGGCAGGCCGAAATGAAAGCGCGGCGGCTTGAGCGGCGGCGAACCAAGCAGGATCGGATCGTTGCGATGGTGAATGGCGGTGACCTCCATCACCGGTCCGGGACGCGCCGCGGCGGCATAGTAGCCGGTGAACTCACCAAAGGGTCCTTCCGGCAGGCTCGTTTCGTTCATCGGCAACAGCCGGCCTTCGAAGACGATTTCGGCATGGGCCGGAATCGGCAGCGCAGTCTGCGGTCCGGCAAAAACCTCGATCGGCGAGCCTTTGATCGAGCCGGCAAACTCATATTCCGAGCGACGCTCGGGCAGATATTCAAAGCCGGCGATGAACAAAGCGGGGTCTTCGCCATGTACGACCGCGAGCGGACAGCTCTCGCCGCGATCCCAATATTTCTTGGCGATGACAGCGCCGTGCCGGCCGCCGTGATCGAACTGCACCGTGACTTTGTTGGCGCCGTGGACTTGGACGCGATAGATCGAAGCGTTGATCCACCCGGTATCCGGATCGCGCATGACGACCAATGAGCCTGAGCCGATGAACGGTCCGCCGTCGTGCCGGTGCCAGACCGGCGCCGGCAACAGCGCGATGTTCACGTCCGCGCCGGTAAAGGAGTTTTCCAAAAACGCCGCGGTCGTGACGGTAACCGGCGGCTGTGCGTGCAGGTCTTTGCGCTTCTCCATCCAGGCCTTGAGTGCGTCGAGCGGCCGCAGCGCGGGATCGAGGCCCAAGGCCAGTGCTGCGCGTTGCACGTTGGTCGTCGCATTGGTGAATATACGAAAACCGCGCCGATGCCCTTTGATGTCGTCGAACAACAGCGCCGGGCATTCGGGCAGACCGGCGGCGACTTCCGTGATGCCGCCGATCTCGAATTGCGGGTCGGCGCCTATGATGCGCCGCAACACGCCGAGCTTGTCGACGAGTACAATGAATTCGCGCAAGTCTTTATACATGCAAGAAGTCTTTATACATGCAACAAGTCTTTACACACGCAATCGTCCCCGCCTTATGCGCCGGTCCGGCAAAGTCAAGCCATTATCTTTTGCCTTGGAAAATGTATAAGTAACTCGTGTTCCAGTACACGGCTTTCATGCACCTCATTGGCCACCTCATCCACGCCTACGGCCTCTTAACGGTCGCCGTCATTATCGGCTTGGAATGCGTCGGCGTGCCGTTGCCGGGGGAGACCGCGCTTCTCGCTGCGGCGATTTACGCGGGGACCAAACACGATCTCAACATCGTCGCGGTCATTTTGACGGCTGCCGGCGCGGCGATCGGCGGCCGCATGATCGGCTATGTGATCGGACATGAATTCGGCTATTGGCTGTTGCTGCGTTACGGCAATTACGTGCGTATGACGGCGAGCAGGATCAAACTCGGCCAGTATTTGTTCCTGCGCCATGGCGGCAAGATCGTCTTTATCGCGCAATTCGTGCCGGTGCTGCGTACCTTCGCCGGCGTCTTCGCCGGCGCCAACGTGATGCCGTGGCGCGACTTTCTGATTGCCAATGCCGTCGGCTCCTTTATCTGGGCGGTGATCTACGGCTATGCCGCCTACGAACTGGGACGCGAATTCGAACGCCTGGAAGGCCCCATCGTGATCGCCTTGGTGCTGATCACCGTGATCAGCTTCGTTGTTGGCGGCATTTTCGTGAAGCACCACGAAGCGCAGCTCACGGCGGAAGCCGAACGCGCGATGCCGGGGCCGCTCACGTGGCATTAGCTCCACTGCGCGGCGCATAGACGTTTCGCTGGAGCATGACCTTTTCCGAAAACCGGGTTCCACTTTTCGGGATCATGCTCTAGAAGGATTGCGCAATGGCACGGGGACAATTGCGGCTCGCGGCGGATATCGGCGGCACTTTCACCGATATTGCGGTGTTCAACGAAAATACCGGCGCGCTCACGTTCGGCAAGGCGCTGTCGACGCCGGCGCATCTGGTCGAGGGCATTTCCGCTGGCGTCGCCAAAGCCGGCAGCGACTATCGTTCGGCGGCGCTGTTTCTGCACGGCTCGACCATCGCCATCAACACGATGCTGGAGCGCACCGGCGCCAAAGCCGCATTGCTCATCACCGAAGGCTTCCGCGACATCTATGAGATCGGCCGCATCAACCGGCCGGATGCTTATAACCTGTTCTTTCAGAAGCACGTGCCGCTGATCGAGCGGGCACTGCGTTTCGAAGTGAAGGAACGCATGTTGGCGGACGGCGAGATCGATACCCCGCTCGACGACGCCGAGATCGCGGCGCTCGGCAAAGAGCTTGAACGCCTTGACGTCGAAGCGGTCGCCATCCTCTTTCTCAACTGTTATGCCAACGCCGATCATGAGCGCCGTGCCAAGGCGATTCTGGAGAAAAATCACCCGGCGCTGTTTGTGTCCGCCTCGCATGAACTGTCGCAGGAATATCGCGAGTTCGAGCGCTGCGCGACGGTTGCCGCCAATGCCTATATCGGGCCGAAAGTGCGGCGCTATATCGGCGAGATCGACGCCCATATGCGCGCGGCCGGCTTTGCCGGCTCGTTCCTGGTCGTGCAATCGACCGGCGGTCTCTACGAGGCCGGTCAGGCGCAAAGCCAATGCGTGCGCATGCTGGAATCCGGCCCGGCCGCGGGCGTTATCGGCACCCAGGCGCTGTGTCGCACACTAAAAATCGACAACGCGATTGCCTTCGATATGGGCGGCACCACCGCGAAGGCCGGCGTCATCTATCGCGGCGAGGCCTTGACGACGGGCGCGGCACTGATCGGCGGCTATGAGCGAGCGCTGCCGGTGCAGATCGCGATGATGGATATATTCGAGGTGTCGGCCGGCGGCGGCTCGATCGCGCGAGTCGACGACGGCGCGTTGCGGCTCGGTCCGCAGAGCGCGGGCGCATCGCCCGGGCCGGCCTGCTACGGGCTCGGCGGCGTCGAACCGACGGTAACGGACGCCAATCTCGTGCTCGGCCGGCTCGGCGCGGATCGCTTCCTCGGCGGCGAAATGAAGCTCGACATTGCCGCCGCCGAACGCGCGCTCAAAAGCAAGGTCGGCGATCCGCTCGGCATGAGCACAGTCGAGGCCGCCGACGGCATTTTGCGCATCGCCGCCACCGCGATGTCCTATGCCGTCAAGGGCGTCACCACCGAACGCGGATTCGATGCGGGCGATTTCGTGCTGTTCGCCTATGGCGGCGCCGGTCCCTTGCATGCCGTCGAGGTCGCGCGCGAGATCGGCATGCGCAAGGTCATCGTGCCGCCGGCGCCGGGCGTGTTTTCCGCATTCGGCATGCTGTTCTCCGATCTGCGCTACGATTTCGTGCGGACCTGGTTCACGTCGCTCGACGAAGCGCCGTTCGACGAAATGGAACACGTCTATCGCGCGCTGGAGAGCCAAGGGCGCGACGCGATCGCCGGCACCTCGGTCAAGCCGCAGCGGGTCGTAGTCAAGCGCGCCGCGGACATGCGCTATGTCGGGCAGGAACATGCGGTGACGGTCGATTTGCCGATGGCGGTGTTCGCGCGCAAAGACCGCAAGGCGATCAAACGCCATTTCGACGCCATGCATGCACAACGCTACGGCACATCGGCGCCGGAGGAGCGCGCGGAAATCGTCAGCCTGCGCTCGACCGTGTCCGGGCTGATGCGCAAGCCGCCGCAAACCGAGATCGCTCGCGGCCAAAGAACTCCGCCGAAAACCGCATTCGGCGGCAAGCGGCTGGTCTATTACGCCGGACGCTTCCACAGCACGCCCACTTACCGCCGCGCCGGGTTGCTGGCCGGCAATCGCATCAAGGGACCTGCACTGATCGAGGAATACGCCTCGACCACGGTGCTGATGCCGGGCGATGCGCTCGAGGTGGATCAATTCGGCAATCTCGTGATCGCCGTGGCGGGAGGCCGCTGACTTTCTTTCCCCTCCGCCTTGCCGGGGAGCTAGAGTGGAATCGTGAGGCGATGGCAAAGACGATCAGGTTCGCGAAGATCGCGCCGGGATGAATTGCCAACGGGAGGAGTAAGCCATGAGAATTCCCCGCCGCAGTTTCCTTCATCTGGCGGCGACCGCTGCCGCGCTGCCGGCCGTCTCGCGCCTCGCTTGGGCAGAAACCTATCCGACCCACCCGGTGCGCATTGTCGTCGGCTTTGCTGCCCGAAGCACGACTGACATTCTTGCTCGCCTTATGGGGCAATGGCTGTCGCAGCGGCTCGGCCAGCAATTCATCATCGAGAACCGGCCAGGCGCCGGCGGCAATCTCGCCGCCGAAACGGTCGTGAAGTCGACCGCTGACGGATACACGCTCCTCATGGTGCCGCCGGCGGTCGCGGCTAATGCCACGCTCTACCCGAATCTCAACTTCAACTTCATCCGGGACGCGGCGCCCGTCGCCGGCGTGGTGCGCGTGCCCAACGTCGTCGAAGTCAATCCTTCCGTTCCGGTAAAAACCATTCCGGAATTGATCGCCTACGCCAAGACCAATCCGGGTAAGCTCAGCTTTGCGTCGGCCGGTATCGGTACGGCGAGCCATCTGGCCGGCCAATTGTTCAACAAGATGACCGGCGTCAACCTTCAGCACGTGCCGTATCGGGGCGACGGGCCGGCGATGGTCGATCTGATCGCGGGCCAGGTCCAGGTTGGGTTTGCGACCATGACCGCGTCGATCGGACATATTCGGGCCGGCCGGCTGCGACCGCTGGCGGTGACCACGCTGCAACGCTCCGACGCGTTGCCGAACATCCCGACCGTCAACGAATTCGTTCCGGGTTTCGCGGCGAGCTCGTGGTTCGGCGTCGCCGCGCCAAAGGGCACACCCGCTGAAATCATCGAAAGGCTGAACCGGGAGATTAACGCGGGCCTTGCCGACGCCACGATCGAAGCGCGGCTAGCCGATATGGGCGGCATGCTGCTCACCGGCTCGCCGGCCGATTTCGGCAAACTCATCGCCGATGAAACCGACAAATGGGGCAAAGTCATTCGCGAGGCCGGCATCAAGGCGGAGTAGAACTCTCCCACTTCGATCCATCAATCGTGCTCTGCGAATTCAGTTTCGCGCGCACCAAAATCCATTCCGAGTTGATATGGCAGGCAAAGTCGAAATGAAGCGCTCGCGCAAGACCAAAGCCGATCCGGTCGTCACCGAGATCGTGCGCAATGGCGTCATTGCGGTCACCGAGGAAATGAAGACCAACCTCATGCGCACCGCCTACAATATCATCATCTATGAGGCGCTCGATTTTACCACCGGCTTGTTCACCGCCGAAGGCGAGACGGTCTCCATCGGCATCGGGCTGCCGATGTTCATTCGCGGCATGGCGGAGACGGTGAAGGCCAAGATCAAGCATTTCGGCCGCAACAACATTAAGCCCGGCGACATTTATGTCACCAACGATTCCTATCTCACCGGCAGCCACCTCAATCATGTGACCCTGACTTTGCCGATCTTCCACAAGGGCGCCCTCGTCGGTTTCTCCTGCTGCATGGCGCACTGGCTCGACATCGGCGGTACGCTCGGCGGCATGACGACCGATATTTTTTCGGAAGGCCTGCAGATTCCAATTTTGAAACTGCACGATCGCGGCAAAGTCAACGAAACGCTGATCGAAGTCATCAAGCAGAATATGCGGCTGCCGAGCCGCGCCATGGGCGATCTGCGCGCGCAGATCACCGCGGTGAAAACCGGCGAGCGGCGCTTTCTCGAACTCGTCGACCGCTACGGCCGTGACCAGGTTTTGCGCGCGATCAAAGCCATCATGGATCATTCCGAGGCGATGGCGCGGGCGCGCACGCGCTCGATTCCGGACGGCGTCTATGAGGCGGAATCCTACATGGACGACGACGGCATCGACGTCGGCAGGAAGGTGCCGATCAAAGTACGCGTCATCGTCAAAGGTGACGAGATGACGATCGATCTCAGCGAGGTCTCGCGCCAGGTGCGCGGCTTCTACAATTCAGGCATCACCACCGGCTACGCCTGCACGCAGGTGGCGTATAAGTGTCTCACCTCGCCCACCGACTATCCGATCAATGACGGCTCGTTTCGCAGCCTCAAGGCGATCGTGCCGCCGGGACGCATCATCAGCGCGGTGCGGCCGGCGCCGATGCGCTGGTGGATGACCTATCCGATGACCATCGTCGATACGGTGTTCAAGGCGCTCGCCCCGGTCATCCCGGATCGCGTCATTGCCGGCCATCATGCCGATCTCTTGATCGCGGCGCTGCACGGCATCAATCCGAAGACGTCGGAATTCTTTCTCGCCAATTTCGGTCCGCTCGGCGGCGGCTGGGGCGCCAAGCGCAGCGAGGACGGCGTGTCCGCGACCGTCTGCATCAACGACGGCGATACCCACAACGGCCCGAGCGAGCAATCCGAGGTCAAGTTCCCGATCGTAGTCGAAAGCTATGCGCTCCTTCCTGATTCCTGCGGCGCCGGCTGCCACCGCGGCGGGCTTGGCGTCGAGCGCGTGGTGCGCGCGCGTGTGCCGATGACGTTCAATACGCAGGTCGAGCGCGCCCATTGCAGACCGTGGGGTTTGGAAGGCGGCGGCGATGCGACCGGCAACGAAGTGGCGCTGCGGATCGATGGACGCTGGAAGACTGACTTTGCCAACGCCAAGGTCCTGGTGGCGATGCTGAAAACCGGCGATGCGTTTCGGCTGCGTTCGGGCGGCGGCGGCGGTTATGGCTCGCCGCTCGATCGGCCGGCGGCCGACGTCGCAGTGGACGCCAGGCAGGGCTATATCTCGCTCGCGGCCGCCAAGGACCTCTACGGCGTCGTGCTCGATGCGCAGAGCTTCGACGTGGACGTCGCCGCCACCGAGCAATTGCGAGCGTCGTTGCGTGCTGCACCCTCACGCCGGCGTGAGGCGCAGCTTTAAGGCCGGCGCCGCTGTCGAGGGCCGTGTGCGCATCTTGGCCACCTTCTTGAACGGCTAATTTTGCATCGCCATATTACCATGAGGTCGAGCGGAGGCGTTTCGCGCGGCCGCGGGGCGCCGTAAGGGCCCCACAAAGTCGCTTGATAAGGACTTTGCAACCATGTCCAGGGTTTCTTCGCTTTCGTCACCCTTCCTGCTTGGCTTCGACGAGATCGAGCGCGTGCTCGATCGGGTCGGCAAGGCCGCAGACGGCTATCCTCCCTATAATATCGAGCGGGTGCCGCGCGACGGGAACAGTCCCGAGCGCTTGCGAATTACCCTAGCGGTCGCCGGCTTCACCCGCGACCAGCTCGATGTCTCCGTAGAGGAGAGCCAGCTCGTTATTCGCGGTCGCCAACAGGACGACAAGAGCCGCCAATACATCCATCGCGGCATCGCCGCACGCCAATTCCAGCGCACCTTCGTGCTGGCGGACGGCATGGAGGTATTGGGGGCGGACTTGAAGAATGGATTGCTATCGATCGATCTCGCGCGCCCGCAGCCGGAGCGCATCGTTAAATCGATCTCAATCAAAGAGTGCGATTAAGGAAACCATAAGGACTCGACCAAAGTCATGGAAAGGAGTCGAGGGCCATGAACGATGTTAGTCGTGACGATATGAACCAGACCGAACCGAAATTCGATATCTCTCCCGAGGCGCTCGCCCATCTTGGCGACGGCCGCATCGCCTATGTGAAGACCGTGCGTTCCGAGGACGTCCGCGCGCTGTTCCCGCAGGCCGAGATGCCGCAGATGCCGCCGGGCCAGACGCTGTTCGCGCTGCACGCCGCCGACGGCACGCCGATCATGCTCACCGACAGCCGCGAGGCGGCCATCGCCAACGCCTGGAGCCAGGAGCTGGAGATGGTGAGCGTGCACTGACCAGGAATCAGCGGTCAGGTATCAGTAATCAGAAACGGGGTCGGCGAATTATCGTCGGCCCCGTTTTCTTCGCTCTTCTGATTCCTCGCTTCCGCCGCTAAGCGGCGGAAGCGGACGGCATCGCCAGCACCGCATAAAGCGATTCGGCGTCGTGCGAGCCGCGCAATTTGTGCGCAACGGTGGGATCGCGCAACAGTCGCGCGATCCGGGCGAGCGCTTTGAGATGATCGGCGCCGGCGCCTTCGGGCGCGAGCAGGAGGAAAACGAGATCGACCGGCTGATTGTCGAGCGCTTCGAAATCGATCGGCCGGTCGAGCCGGGCGAATAAACCGAACAGCCGGGTGAGGCCCGGCATCTTGCCGTGGGGAATGGCGATACCGTTGCCGACGGCGGTCGAGCCGAGCTTTTCGCGCTGCATCAGGATATCGAAGATCGCCCGCTCGTTTTGCCCGCTCAGCAGCGCGGCGCGCGCGGCAAGCTCATGCAGCACTTGTTTCTTGCTGTTGACTTTCAGCGCCGGGAGAATCGCGTTCGGCGCGACCAGGTCGATGAGCGGCATGAATGGAACCTAGCTGCGGGCTTAGTGCCTGACGCTTATTGTCTATTGGGTATTGTTAGTTTGAGCACGATCTCTTCCGAAAACCGGAACCCATATTCCCGGATCTGGCTCAAGGGCGGCGGAACATAGGGAGCCCCCGCCACCGCGTCAATGGGCATCGGCGCGGTGATCCTTGAGCCGGCGATGATAGCGGCGCAGCTGCTTTTCGATCCGCGTAACCGCCTGATCGGCGCTGGCATAGGCATCAGCCGCCTCCCCTTCGGCGCGTAATGTGACCCTCGAGTTGAGATGCATGGCGCACTCGGTGCGGAATCCGATGCCGTCCTTGGTCAGGGTGACGTGCCCGGAATAGCCTCCATCAAAATACTTACCCACGGTTTCGGCGATCCGGTCGCCGATGCGGTCGCGCAACGCATCGCCGAGGTCGAGATTCTTGCCTGACACGCGAAACGACATGGCGGCGGCCTCTTTGGCAAAGGGCACAGTTTAGCCGTTTGAATTCACCTAAGTATCGGCCGGTGTGGAGTCAACGTGCCGAATTCAGCTCGCGACCGCGGCCTGCTTTTCGCGCCGTCGCTGCACCGACGAGGGAATGCGCATCGCCTCGCGATATTTGGCCACTGTGCGCCGCGCGATATCGATGCCGGCTTCGCGCAGCTTCTCGACCAGGGTATCGTCGGACAGGATGTCGGCGCAGCTTTCGCCGTCGATCAATTGCTTGATGCGGTGACGCACCGCTTCGGCGGAATGCGCCTCGCCGCCATGCGCCGCCGCGATCGCCGAAGTGAAGAAGTATTTCAGCTCGAATATGCCGCGGGTCGTCGCCATGTATTTATTGGCGGTGACGCGCGAGACGGTCGATTCGTGCATGCCGATGGCCTCGGCGACGGTCTTGAGATTGAGCGGCCGCAGATGCTCGACGCCGCGAGCGAAGAACGCATCCTGTTGGCGCACGATCTCGTTTGAGACCTTGAGGATGGTGCGGGCGCGCTGATCGAGCGCGCGAACGAGCCAAGTGGCGCTCTGCAGGCATTCGGCGAGATAGGATTTCTCGGTGTCGCGGCGCGCGGTGGACGAGACTTCGGCGTAGTAGCGCTGGTTGACCAGCACCTTCGGCAGGGTATCGGTATTTAGTTCGACGATCCAGGCTCCGTTCGGCGCGGGCCGCACGAAAACATCTGGCACGATCGGCTGCACCGGCGCCGAACCGAACGCCAGCCCGGGTTTCGGATTGAGCCGCCGCACTTCGGCGATCATGTCGGCAAGGTCCTCGTCGCCGATGCCGCAGATTTTCTTCAGGCCGGCGAAATCGCGCCGGGCAACGAGATCGAGCCGCGCCACCAATGCCTGCATCGCCGGATCGTAGCGGTCGAGTTCCTTGAGCTGGATCGCCAGGCATTCGGCGAGGTCGCGCGCGCAAATGCCGGGCGGGTCGAATGTTTGCAGGATGGCGAGAACGGCCTCGACCTCGGCGGTCGAGGTGCCGAGCTTTTCCGCCGCCGCGGCGACGTCGCCGGAGAGATAACCGGACTCGTCGACCAGATCGATCAGATATCGTCCGATCATGCGGCGCACCGGATCGGCGATGGCAAGGGTCATTTGCTCGCGCAGCCAGTCTGCCAGCGTGGTCTCGGCGGATACGAAGGCTTCGAGATTGTAGTCGCCGTCGTCGCGGCCGCCCGTGCCGGCGCCTGTCCATTCCGAATAGCCCGCCGGCATGTCCGAACTGCGCGGCCGGACCGGCTCGTTATCGTCGGGCGAAGTATCGTCGAGGGGACTCTCGCGCCGCTCTTCGCCGGCGGCGCCGTTGGCCGCACTGTCGTGGCCGTTTAGCGCCTCACCGCTCGCGGCCGGCGCGTCGTCCGGGGATTGCTCGCCGGTGCGCTCGCCGGGCGCCGGTTCGGTTTCCGCGCTATTGTCGAGCAGCGGGTTCCGTTCGAGCTCGGCTTCGACATAGGCCACCAGATCGAGATTCGACAGCTGCAGCAGCTTGATGGCCTGCATCAGCTGCGGCGTCATCACCAGCGCTTGGCTCTGCCGGATCTGGAGTCTTTGCGTAAGCGCCATGGGAAAGGGCTAAATTGGTCCGATTCTTGCTTCTTTCTCCTTGTACAGCAGTTCGGTCGCCCTGTCGTCAACCCATTTTCATCAAGCTTAAAGTCGGAACTCTTCGCCCAGATAGAGCCGCCGCACCTCTGGGTTGTTGACGATATCGTCGGCCCGGCCCTCCATCAGCACTTCGCCGGAATAGATGATGTAGGCGCGGTCGGTGAGCCCGAGCGTTTCGCGCACATTATGGTCGGTGATCAGCACGCCGATGCCGCGATTGGTCAGGTGCCGCACCAGCGCCTGGATGTCGCCCACCGCGATCGGGTCGATGCCGGCGAACGGTTCGTCGAGCAGCATGTAATTCGGCCGCGTCGCCAGCGAGCGCGCGATCTCGACCCGGCGGCGCTCGCCGCCGGAAAGCGCGATCGCCGGCGTCTTGCGCAGGCGTGCGATGTTGAATTCTTCGAGCAGCGAATCGAGGTCCTGCTGACGCCGCCGCGGATCGGGCTCGACCACTTCGAGCACGGCGCGGATATTGTCCTCAACGGAGAGCCCGCGGAAAATCGAGGCTTCCTGCGGCAGGTAACCGATGCCGAGCCGCGCGCGCTGGTACATCGGCAAGCGCGTGACATCGGCGCCGTCGAGCTCGATGCGCCCTTGGTCGGCCTTGATCAGCCCGGTGATCATATAGAACACCGTGGTCTTGCCGGCGCCGTTGGGGCCGAGCAGGCCGACCGCCTCGCCCTTGCGCACGTAGAGACTTACGCTCTTGACCACCTTGCGGCCGACGAAGCTTTTCTCCACGGCATGGACGGCAAGCAGGCCCTTGCGCTCGCTCGGCGCCGCGCCATTGCCGTCGGATCGCCGGCGCGGCCGCGCGACGGTGCGCTGTCCGTTCTGCGGCCCATTCCGGGGGCTCGGTTGGCGCTGCGGCCGCGATGGTGACGGCGGCGGGATCGGGGCTGGGACCGGACCCGGCGAGGGCTGCGGCGGCGGAGTTTTGCCGCGCGCTTTTTCCGCCGGCGGAAGCAGGCTCGCGATGTCGACGTAGATATTGCTGATGGCGCCGCCCATCGTTTCAAGGTCGATCTTTTCGATCGTCGCATCGCCAGACGGCGGCGCGCGGCGCGCGGCGGGAGCACGACGGCGAAAATATGCGAATAGGTCTGTCACGCCGATCTCGAAAATCCCGCCTGAGGAAGCTGGACGAATTCTGCCTAGGTTGCTGAGTTTAGCCGATTTTCTTCACCAATGGTGGGGGTCGGCGCGTCGATTCGTCCGGTTAATTGGTCCGGCCAGGCCCGATGGTCATGAAATTGGTCGGCGCGCCATTCTGGCCCTTGCCCGGCTGGATCAGCGCGCGGACGCGACCCGGCCCGGGCGCGCCGGCCCCGGCACCGCCATTGCTGCTGCCCGATTCGACGCGGGCGTTCCCGGTGACCATATCGACCACGACCTTTTCGCCGTGGATGACGTTCTGGCCCTGACTGACCACGACATTGCCGCTCAAGGTGATTGTCTTTGTCTTCAGGTCGTAGATGCCGAGATCGCCGCTTGCGTTCTGATCCTTGGTGATCACGGTGACGCCGCCGCGCGCCTCGATGCGGCGGATATTCTGCGCGCCTTGCGGCATGCCGGGCGTCGATTTGGTGGTCGTCACCGGCGTGCTGTCGCCGCCGATGCCGACTTCCTGCCCATAAAACACAACGAGGCTTTGGCACTTCATCGTGGTGTCGCCTTGCACCACCTGCACATTGCCGGAAAATGTCGCGGTCTTGGATTTGTCGCGGACCTCAAGCGTCGCCGCCTCGATCTGAACCGGCTGGTCCTTGTTGCGGTCTTGCGCGATCCCCGGAAACGCCCCGGGCGCGCCCGACGGCCCCTGCGCCGCTGCCGACGTTGCAATCGTCAGCGCCGCGAGCGCGACGCAGAGTCCAAGACAGCGCATCATTGAGAGCTCGGCTTCGCGGCTGGACTCGCGGGTTCGTCGGCGGTTTGGCCGGCCGTTTCTTTGCCGGGCTGCAGCGTCATCGCCACACCGCTGAAGCGGACCACGCTGCCGTTGTCGCCAATATCGAGCCGCTGGGCATTGAGAAAGCCGTTGAGCATTTTCACCCAGACCGGCTTATCCGAAATCACGTTGCCCTTGCGCACGTCGATCACCGCTTCGCTGAGCCGCCCCTCATAGCCGGTCGACGAAACGAGGTGGATATCGTCCTTGAGCGTCAGCATTTCCGACTTCACGTCATAGACGCCGGAGGTGGCCGACATTTCCACGCTGCTCTTGTCTTGCATTTCCATTTTGGCGTGGAGCTTCTCGAGTTCAACGAGATTGGGCTTGGTAATGTCTTGCGCCGCCGCTTCCGCGGAAAATTCATAGGCGCGGGAATCGAGCGTGAACCCGGTCAGCCGCGGCTGTTCCATGGTGATCTTGGTGCCGTGAATGACGAGCTTGCCGAGATCGCCCGGCAGCCGGAAGCCGCCGATCGGCGGCATGTAGTCGATGACGACGACTGTGAGCAGAAGCGCCGCTATCCCGATCGGCACGCCGATACGAAGCAGCCGCACCCACCGGCTGTGCCGCAGCGCCGCCCGGTAGCTCCGTTCGAAATCGCCGCGGGAACCGGCGGAAAAACCCTTTGCCGCGTTCTCGGGATAGACAACAGCCAAGCGATTATCCCTTTGCGCGTCGCCCAATTCCGACCTTAGACCATGGTTTGAGCGGCTTTGTCTCGCAAAAATCGCCGCGCAAAAATTACCGGCGCAAAATCAGCGGCGAATGTGGCTCCGGCAGGGCTCCGCCTTCAGGGTCTAAGCGTTAACGACCCCGCCCGGCTCAGGAATGCGCGAAAATATCGTCGGCGGCAAAGCCGGCAAGGTCGAGCCGCACCCGGTCCGGCAGGAAGCGGAAACAGGCCGCCGCGAGCGCTTCGCGGCTCTCTCGCGCCAGCATGGCGTCGAGCTTGTCCTTTAGAGCATGCAAGTGCGTGACGTCGGCGGCGGCATAGGACACCTGCGCCTCAGTGAGCTCGGCGGCGCCCCAGTCGGATGATTGCTGCTGCTTGGAAAGATCCTGCCCCAGCACTTCGCGCACGAGATCTTTTAGACCATGCTTGTCGGTATAGGTCCGGGTCAACCGCGAGGCGATCTTGGTGCAATAGACCGGCTCCGGCATCACGCCGAACGTCTTGCACAGCATGCCGAGATCGAACCGCGCGAAATGAAAAATCTTTAGGAGATTCTTGTCGGCAAGAAGCCGTTTTAAATTCGGCGCGCCATCCGGTGCATCTTGGGCGTGCGGCGGAATCTGCACCACGTCGGCGGAGCCGTCGCCGGGCGACAACTGGACCACGCATAGCCGGTCGCGGTCGAGATCGAGCCCCATGGTCTCGGTATCGATCGCGACCGCGCGCGAACTCGCACCCAGGTAGCGCGAAATATCAGGCAGATCGCCGCGATGAAGTCGGATGGTCGGCATGCGCGCGTGTTATCGCGCGCGTTGCCGGCAATTCCAAGGATTATTTTGGCGGCTTATCCACGCGATAATCGGACACGGTCACACGTAACCCAGCCAGTGCCAATAGGTGGCGCCGAAGATCAGCGTCAGCACATAGGCCAGCACCGTTATCGCAATCCCGGTGCGCACGAAGTCGCGTGCCGCGAAGGTCTCGGTGCCGTAGGCCAACATGCCTTGCGGCGAATTCACCGGTAGAATGAATCCGTAGCTGACGACGAATTGCAGCAATACCGTCATGCCCAGCACGCTGATTCCAGGCGTCTGCACCTTTTGAATGATGGCGATGATGATCGGGATCATGGTCGCGGCAAGCGCGGTGGCGCTGGCGAAGCCAAGGTGAATGACGACCAGGAACATCGCCATCACCGCCAGTACGGCGATACCGGCGAGCTGATTAAGCCCGAACCAGTCCACGATCAGGCCGGCCAGCCATTGTGCGGCATGCGTCTGCAACAGCGCCGTCCCCAGACTGATGCCGACGCCGAACAGAACGATCGTACCCCAGGGAATCAGCGTGTTCGCCTTTTTCCAATCCATCACGCCGAAATAAGGCAAAAACAACAGAGCGACGGCGACTGTCGTCGTGGTCGATGAGTCGAACGGATGCAGAATTCCTTCCGTTGCCCAGAAGCACAACAGAATGAGAGATACGGCGAGCAGGCGTTTTTCCTTCGCCGACATCGGGCCGAGCTCGGCCAGCGCCTTCTCGACGGCGGTATTTCCGCCCGGCATTTCCTTGGTTTCCGGCGGCATCATGAACATCATGATGTAATAGAGTCCGACCGACATCAGGATCGAAAACGGCGCCGCAGCGATCAGCCAGTTCAGCCACGTTACGTCCTGATGCAAGATCGACTGGATGAAACCGACGGCGATCATGTTTTGCGCCGCGGCGGTTTTGATGCCGACGTTCCAGATGCTCACCGCCTGAACGGTGGTGATCATCATCATTCCGGCAAACCGGCTTTTCCTGTCCACGCCGAAAGCGAGAACGACGCCCATCATGATCGGGATTACCACCGCCGCGCGCGCGGTTGCGCTCGGCACCAGGAACGCCAAGACGATCGAAACGATGATGCTGCCCATGACGATTCGATCGGTGCGGGGGCCGACGCGCCGCAGCACCACCAGCGCGATACGCCGATCGAGACCTGTGATCGCCATTGCCGCGGCAAGGAACAAAGCGGCGGCAACCAGCGTGAGCGCGGTATTGCTAAAACCGCTCACCGCCATGCCCAGACCCTGGGCCGTCCCATAGAGGGCTTTCGGATTTGCCACGTTAGGCGACAGCCCTAAAGACATCGCCATCAGCGCGGCAATGACGACGGCGCTGATGGCATAATCCAGCGCCTCGGTGATCCACACCACCACGGCGAAGCCGAAGATTGCCAGCATGCGCTGACCGGCAAGCGGCAGGCCAGCGGGCGTCGGCAACAGCATGATGGCGATGAGCACTGCGACGGCGGCGAGCAGGCCCCAATGCTTGAACGCCATGCCGGAACCGGCGGTCAAAGTTTTCGACGGTTCGCTTCCAGCGATAGCCATGGCGCAGCCCCTCAATTGCCAACGGGCGGCAGCATCGGCGGGAACGCGCGGAGATGTCTTGATCCAGGTCAAGAGGCCGGCAACGGCGGGCTACGGGCACACCCTTAGGCACAATTCCGGAATTTTCTTTTCCGACTTCGGAGGGCAAAACGACCGGCGTCGCATAATGAGGCGGGTCATGAATTACTCGCTCTACAATCTTGATCGGGCAACGCATCTCAAAATTGTCATGGTTGCGGCCATAACGGCTGCAATGGTCCTAATTATCGGCGAGAGCGCTCAGCTTGATCGCAATGCACCGGTTGCCGCTGCCCCGGCTGCGATGGCCGCCCCCGGCCCGAACTCCGCATTGCCGGCGGACAAGCCCGGAATTCTTGCGCGCGCAGTCGGGTAATTCACATCCGCATGTCCAGCGCATGGACGGAGGTTGCGACTTGCAGCCTTGGACTTGCAGCCTTGGAGGCAAAAACGGCGTGCACTGCCAAACGTCGATCAGATGAAATTATTTCATCGCATCCAGCACAAATGACGTAGTTTCCTTCTTATTTTTCGGCACTTCTTGCGCCCGTATAGAATAGGATTCTATTTAAAGACTCTTGCTGTGTGTCCAGGAGCCTCGCATGTCGCGTGCGGCCGCCACCATCCCAAATACCGCGCCGTTCTCGGAAGCGGATGTCGAACTGCTCAACCGCGTGGTCGGCCCGGCGAGTACGGTGCAGCGGGCGTGGCTGGCAGGCTTCCTTGCCGGCGTCGAACAGGCGGCGGGCGGTGTGCGACCTTCGACCACGGCCGCAGCGGAGCCCCTCACCATTGTCTTCGCAAGCGAGTCGGGGAATTCCGAAAAGCTCGCCTCCGACATGGCGCGGCAGTCGCGCAAGCTCGGCTTCAATCCGACACTCATGGATATGGCCGAGCTCGATCTGGCGGCGCTCAAGGCGGCGTCGCGCCTCGTCGTCATCGCCGCCACCTGGGGCGAGGGCGAGCCGCCGGGGCGAGCGGCGCGCGTTTATGCCGCGCTGATGCAAGACGGTGCGCCGCGCCTCGACGGCGTCGAGTACGGCGTCCTGGCGCTCGGCGACACCGCCTACGCGGAGTTCTGCGCCGCCGGCAAAAGAATCGACGAACGACTAGCCCAGCTTGGCGGAAAACGCGCACTCGACCGCATCGATTGCGATCTCGACTTTGCCGAACCGGCCGGCCATTTGATCGGCGCGGCGCTGAAAGCGCTGACGCCGCCGGATGCCGCGCGCAGCCGCGTGATCGAAGTCGACTTTGGCGGCAACGTCGCGGCTAAGTCGAATGCCGACATCGTCGAGGCCGAAATCGTCGAACATTTGAATCTGAATTCGTCGCGTTCGGACAAAGAGACGATTCACCTGGCGCTCGCTTTCGATGGCGCGGCGCCGGCCTATGAGCCGGGCGGTTCGCTCGATCTCTACGCCGAAAACGACCCGACTTATGTCGATGAACTGCTCGCGCTGGCGCAACTGACCAAAGATGACGCATTGCGCGACGAGTTTCTCAAGATGCGCGATGTGACGACGCTCTCGCTGAAAACGCTTAAATCCTATGCTGCGCTGACCGGGCACCAGGGGGTCAAGACGCTCATCGCCGAGGGACGGGGGCGCGAGTGGGCTGCCGGCCGGCAGCTCGTCGACCTGATTGCTGGCTTTCCGGTTACGCTCGGCACGGAGCAATTGCGCGCGCTGACGCGGCCGCTCAGCCCCCGCGCTTATTCCGTCGCGTCGTCGCGCCGCGAATTCGCCGACGAGGCGCATCTTCTCGTTTCTCCGGTCCGCTACAATTCCCATGATCGGCCGCGCAAAGGCGTCGCCTCCAACTATGTCGCTGAACGGCTCAAGCGGGGCGGCCGGGTGCGGGTGAAGCTCAAGCCCAACCGCCATTTTGCGGTCCCGGATCCCGGTCGCGACATCATCATGGTCGGCCCCGGCACCGGCGTCGCTCCGTTTCGCGCCTTTGTCCAGGAACGCCGCGCGCAAGGAGCCAAGGGCAAGAGTTGGCTATTCTTTGGCGACCGCCGCTTCACCCATGATTTTCTCTATCAGCTCGAGTGGCAGGAGGCGTTGCAGGACGGCTCGCTCACCCGGATGGACGTTGCCTTCTCACGCGACCGCCCCGAGAAAACCTATGTGCAACACAAGATGTGGGAACGCCGCCGCGAGCTGATCGATTGGCTGGACGGTGGCGCGCACTTCTACGTCTGCGGCGACGCCAAGGCGATGGCGAAGGACGTGCGGACGACGTTGACGCGGGCCTATGCCGACGTGAAAGCACTCACGCCGGAGGCGGCCGATGCGGCCATCGGGAGCTTGGAGCGCGAAAAGCGCTACCTGCAGGACGTGTACTAAATCCGGTGCACTGATCCCCAATCGGGATTGAAAAAATCGGGATTGAAAATCATGACCGACGAAGTTTCGCGCAACGAGCGCATCAAGGAAGCGAGCGACTATCTGCGCGGCACGCTGGCGCAGGGGCTTGGCGAGGAGATCACCGGGGCCATCGCCGAGGATGACCAGCAGCTGGTCAAGTTCCATGGCATGTATTTGCAGGACGACCGCGACCTGCGGCCCGAGCGCACGCGCAAGAAAATGGAGAAGGCCTTCGCCTTCATGATCCGCGTTCGCGTTCCCGGAGGCGTGCTCGCGCCGCAGCAATGGCTGGCGCTCGATCGGGTCGCGCGCGCTTACGGCAACGGCACGCTCCGCCTGACGACACGGCAGACCGTGCAATTGCACGGCGTGATCAAGTCGAATCTGAAATCGACGCTGCGCGCCATCGACGCCGCGGTGCTCAATTCCATCGCCGCCTGCGGCGACGTCAATCGCAACGTGATGTGCAGCGTTACGCCGGAGCAGTCGCGCGCGCATGCCGGCGCATTGGCGTTGGCGCGCGCGATTTCCGAGCATCTGACGCCCCGGACGCCGGCCTACCGCGAAATCTGGCTCGATGGCGAGAAGATCGCCGGCGGCGAGGACGAGGTGATCGAGCCGATCTATGGCAGGACCTATCTGCCGCGCAAATTCAAGACCGTCGTCGCGGTGCCGCCGTCGAACGACGTCGACGTCTTTGCTCACGATCTCGGCTTCATCGCCATCGTCGACCAAGCCGGAGAGATCGCCGGCTGGAACGTCACGGTCGGCGGCGGCATGGGCATGACGCACGGCGAGCCGGAAACCTATCCGCGCACCGCCGATCTTCTAGGCTTTTGCGACACGAAGGATGCGCTGGCGGTCGCCGAAGCGGTCGTCACCGTGCAACGCGATTGGGGCGACCGCAAAAACCGCAAACACGCGCGGCTCAAATACACCATCGAGGATCGCGGCCTCGATGCATTCCGCGCCGAAGTCGAGCATCGCGCCAAGGTGAAGCTGGCGCCAGCTCAGCCGTTCCAGTTCACCTCCACCGGCGACCGCTACGGCTGGGGCGACGCGGGCGACGGCAAAGCGCATCTGACTTTGTTCGTGCAAAGCGGACGGCTCGCCGACGGTGCCGCGGTTGCGCAGCTCTCGGCGCTACGGCGCATCGCGAAGATCCACGACGGCGATTTCCGTATCACCCCGAACCAGAACCTCGTCGTCGCCAATGTGCCGACGGAACAGCAGGCGCAGATCGAGACAATAGCGCGCGACGCGCGGCTGCTCGCGCCATGGTCGGGACTGCGCCGCAACGCGATGGCCTGTGTCGCGTTGCCGAGCTGCGGCCTCGCGCTTGCCGAGAGCGAGCGCTATCTGCCCGACCTCATCGCCGCCCTGGATGACCGGCTCGCCGCGCACGGTCTGTCCGCCGATGACATCGTCATCCGCATGACCGGATGTCCGAACGGCTGCGCCCGGCCGTATCTCGCGGAAATCGGCTTGGTGGGAAAAGGCCCGGGTCGCTACAATCTCTATCTCGGCGGCGCCTTTGACGGCTCGCGGCTCAACAAGCTCTATCGTGAAGATGTCGACCATGGCGGCATCGTTGCCGCGCTCGATCCGGTTTTCGCGGCCTATGCGGGCGCGCGGCAACCGGGAGAACGGTTCGGCGCGTTTACCATCCGCGCCGGTTTCGTTACGGCGACGCGCAACGGCCGCGATTTTCACGCCAATACCGGGCCGCAACGCTCAGCATGAGCAGCGAGCGCATGCGCGCGGAGACCAAGCCGGAACGGTTCGGCACGCTGGCGCGACTGCCGCTGTTCTTTGCCCTTAAGGGCAAGCGCGCGGTGATAGCCGGCGGCAGCGCCGCGGTGGCGTGGAAAGCAGAACTGCTGTCGGCAACAGGCGCCAGAGTCGATGTCTATGCCGTCGATACCTGCAGCCAACTATCGAAACTTGCGACCGATTCTCCTGTCGGCGATGTCATATTGCACCGGTGTGCATGGACTGCGGCGGATTTGTCCGGTGCGGCGCTCGCCGTCGGCGACCTCCGCGATGACGACGAAGCGGCGGTGTTTTCCGCCGCCGCGCGCGCCGCCGGCGTGCCGGTCAACGTCATCGACAAGCCGGCCTTCTGCGATTTTACCTTCGGGTCTATCGTGAACCGCTCCCCGCTGGTGATTGGAATTTCGACCGACGGTGCGGCGCCGGTCTTTGCCCAGGCGATCCGTGGCAAGCTTGAAGCACTGTTGCCGGGCGGATTCGGGCATTGGGCTGCCGCTGCGGCGCGTTGGCGCGCCGCCGTACAGGCGTCCGGCCTCTCCGTCGCCCGCCGGCGCAAATTTTGGGAGCTGTTCACGACTCACGCCGTGGCTAATGCGGATGACGATCCCGGCTATGCCGATTTCGACCGCTTCATCGCCGGGGCGATGGGTACAGGCAACGGCATCGAACATGGTTCGGTGACCGTGCTCGATGTCGAGCGCAACGATCCCGATTTATTGACGCTACGCGCGGTCCGCGCGCTGCAGGCAGCCGACGTCATCCTGTTCGACGGGCAAATCTCACACAAAATCCTCGACTTCGCCCGTCGTGAGGCGAGCAAAATCCGCATCGGCAAGACGAGGCGTGACGGCGAAATCGATGCAATGATGATCGAGCTAAAAAACCAAGGCGTGCGCGTGGTGCGATTGAAGTGCCGCGATCGTCTCAAGGGCGCTCAAATTCCCGAACCGACACCGGGCCCCGCGGCTCCGCCCTTGGTTCCTCGCGACAGTATTATGGCGGCGAATTGAATGTATTCTTGAAAGAGTTGCGGTAAATTATCGGCGAAATCGGCCGAGCGCCGTAAGGCCTGCGGCGGCAGTCTCCTTTCCAGTGCTCCCCCATCGGGTGTATCTTTTGTATGGGGCGAATGGCCGGAGCGGAGAACAGCCGTGGATCGGACCGTGGCTCGTCTCAACATTGAGCATTACCGCAAGCTGCTGGCGCACGAAACGGACGAAACCAAAAGACGGACATTGCTGCGACTATTGGAAGAGGAAGAGGCAAAATTGAACGCGTCGGGCAATCCGGGTCGGGAATAGCGACGTTGGCGTTAGACTTTGTTATCCCATTGCCGCCAGTGCGTCGGTTGGACTTCGATTCTGCTCTTGGTTTCTGCATTGACCCAGCCGCTCAGGATGCGGCGGCAGGGAAACACCAGAACGTGCGGCTCGCCGGAATCGATGACGGCCAATTCGAGATCGCGGTCGAACGGCGCGGTGTTGATGGGCTGCCACATGGTGTAAAGGTCGCGCCGGCTTCCGCCGCCAGTCCTTGATCTAGATCAAAACAGCGTGTGCGATGCGTCTTTCGGCGCGCATTCGCCCGCAAAAGATTTTTCTAAGCATCTCGAAATCGACGCAACATTGTCTATTCCGATTCATCTGCGGGCAGCAGAGTGTTGCTGCGGCGCGACGGCACGAGGCTTACGCACCGATCCAGCTGATTTCCGGCTGTTTTCTCGGTACGGCGGGCGGCGCCGATTTTGGATGCCCGACGATGATCGGGGCGACCGGGCGATACGCTGCCGAAAGTTTAAGCAGTGCCTTGCCCTCAGGCGTGCCGAGCCAGCCTTGAGCAAATCCGATCCAGCATGTGCCGAGGCCCGCGCCGCGCGCCGCCAGCATGAGATTTTCCGCGGCGAGCGCGCAGTCCTCGACCGCCCAGGGAATGTCCGCCACCGTTGAAATCACGATCAGTGCCGGCGCATCGTAGAAGATATCGAAACTTGCATCGTTCAATATTTGCTGAAAGTGATGCGACATCAGTCCGACCGGCGTGCTGCGGACCATGTATGCCTTCGCTTCGCGCGAGATTTTCGCGAGCACGGCTTTGTCGCGGACGACGCAGAACGAGCACGGTTGCTGATTAACCGCACTCGGCGCCTGCACGGCCGCCTCGATAAGGTCGCGAATGGTCTTGTCGTCGACCGGCTCGGCCGTGAATTCACGAACGGCGCGTCGCGTGTAGATCGCTTCTTTGAGGTCCATGCTCACACCGGTATGCTACCGGCGAATAAATACGCGAGCGCGAATTGCGCGGATTGATTTAGATCAAGGCGTCACGCGAGCGCCGGCCGCTATTTTAGCAACGCTGGACTGCTGACTGAGTTCATCCCCCTCCCCCAAAGAACTCAGATCGCCAGCAGTGAAGCCCCGGTGGCATATTTTCTTCGCCGGGGCTTTTTTCATGATCGGCGCGGACCGGGCGTTTTAAGCCTTCGGATAGCCGACGGTCTGGCCGAACTGGATGATCTGGCTCGGCGGCAACTGCAGCGTTTTCGCCAGCGCCGCGGGCACGCTCTCTCTGAATACCGTCGCAAGCCCGGCGGCGGCGCAGTACAAATAAACGTTCTGTCCCGTTACGCCGGCGGTCGCGCCCGACGTTGCGTTTTTTTCGGCGTCGGTGGCGTTGGGCATTTTCGAAGTGTCGAAGGCATAGACGAGATTGAGCGGCGCCGTCGCCACGAAAGGCTGGCCGGTCGTGGTCTGTCCGCGCAAATCACCGGCCATGTGGAACAGCATCCGGTGGCTCTTGGGCTCATAGAGCCAGACGCCGTCGGCCTTGATGAGATAGATGTCCAACAGATAAGCGTCACGCCACCGCGGCGCGGTGCGGCCATCGCTTTGCGGCCGATTGACGCCCCAGGCCGCCCACAGCAAGTTCGAAAGATCCTGGTTCGACAGCGGCCGATCCGAATAATCGCGGATCGTCTTGCGGTCTTTGAGCGCCAGCATCAGCGATTTGCCACCCTCCATCACCGGAGGCGGCAGATCGATGGGCGGCGGCGGCGTCGTCTGAGCGAAGCTTGTCGTCGAGGCGACCCCCGCGGTTGCGGCGGCAGCAGCGGTGGAAAGCAGGCCGAGATTGACTTCGCGGCGCGTGGTCATTCGAATGCTCCTCACATGGGCCTGCAATGAGTTTTGCTTAAATCGATAATGACGGAAGCATGTGGCTGCGTTGATGTAGATCAAGATAAACGCAAATGGTGGCCAACGAATTCAGCGACACGGCGGAGCACGATTTGTCTCGCGGCCTCACCAGCGCCGAGGCCGAACGCCGTCTGCGCCAATTCGGGCCGAACGCGGTCGTCGAAGAGCAGGTAAGTCTTCTCAAAAGGCTGCTGCGCCATTTCTGGGCGCCGGTGCCATGGATGCTCGAAGCGACGATTGTGCTGCAGCTTGCCATCGGACAGCACCTCACAGCTTTGTTGATCGCGTTGCTCTTGTTGCTGAATGTCGCGCTCGGAGTGATTCAGGAAGGCCGGGCGAATGCGGCTTTGACGCTGCTCAAGCAGCAGCTATCGCTGCGGTCGCGTGTCAGGCGCGATGACGCCTGGGTCGATCTACCGGCCGCCGACCTCGTTCTTGATGACATCGTGCAGCTTTCGCTGGGCGAGGTCGTTCCAGCCGACGTCGCGCTGATCAGGGGCTCGCTTTTGGTCGATCAATCGATGCTGACGGGTGAGTCGGTCCCGGTCGAGACCGCCACCGGTAAAACCGTCTATGCCGGCGGTTTGGTTCGGCGCGGCGAGGCGGTCGCCAAGGTCGTCGCCACGGGAACGCGGACCTATTTCGGCCGCACCGCCGAGCTGGTGAGCGTCGCCCATGTCGAGAGTGCCGAGCAGAAGGCGGTGTTGGCCGTCGTCCGTAACCTGACCGCGATCAATTTCGTCATCGTGGTGGGTATCGTCGCCTATGCGCTGTACATCCAGGTCAGCGTTCGCGAGATTGCGCTCCTTGTCCTCACCGCGATGCTGTCGGCGGTGCCGGTGGCCTTGGCGGCGACCTTCACGCTCGCCGCGGCACTGGGCGCCAGGACGCTGGCGCTGCAAGGCGTGCTGCTGACGCGATTGTCGGCATTGCACGAGGCGGCCACTATCGACGTGTTGTGCTGCGACAAGACCGGCACGCTGACCATGAACGAGCTGTCGGTGGAGGCGGTTCGCGCGGTCAAGGCGGGCTACGCCGCGGCGGATGTGATCGGCTTCGCCGCGCTCGCGAGCTCCGCCGATGGTCACGATCCGATCGATGCCGCCATCCGCAAGATGCTGGTCAAAAACAACAGCGCGGGACGCGCGCCACTTGCTGCCACGCGATTTGAGCCGTTCGATCCGGCAATGAAAATGGCCGAGGCGACCGCCGTCGATGGCGACGGTGAAATCCGTATCGTCAAGGGCGCCCCCGCAGTCGTTACCGCTGTTGCACCGATTAGCGCGGCAGCAGCAGCCGATCTGGATGCGCTGACCCGCGCCGGCTATCGAACGCTTGCGGTGGCCGCCGGGCCGGCAGACGCGCTTGAACTGATCGGGTTTATCGCGTTCGGCGACCCGCCGCGGCCGGACTCGGCGCAATTGCTGGGCGAATTGCGTGCGATCGGCGTGCTGCCGGTGATGGTCAGCGGCGACGCTGCGGCAACCGCGGCCACGGTTGCGCATGCGATCGGACTCGACGGGCCGATTTGTCCGCCGGGGAATATTCCCGACAGCGTCGGGCCGAACGATTTCGCCGTCTATGCCGGAGTTTTGCCGGAACAGAAATTTCGCTTGGTCAAGGCCTTTCAGCAGCAGGGCCACGCCGTCGGCATGTGCGGCGACGGCGTCAATGACGCGCCGGCGTTACGGCAAGCGCAATTGGGCATTGCGGTCTCGACGGCGACGGACGTGGCCAAGGCGGCCGCGGGTGTCGTGCTCACCGAACCGGGCCTCGGCGGCATCGTGGCCTGCATTAAGGAAGGGCGCTCGGCGTTCCAGCGCGTGCTGACCTACACGCTGATGATTCTCGTCAACAAGAGCGTGACGCTGCTCGTGCTCGGCGCCGGATTGATCGTCACCGGTCACGCGGTGCTGACGCCGTTCCTGCAGGCGCTGGCGATGCTCACCAACGATTTCGTGACCATGTCGCGTGCGGCGGACCGGGCGCGGCCGTCGCCCTATCCGAACGCCTGGCGCGTCCACAACCTCACGCTCGCCGCCATTCCTTTGGGCGGCTTCCGGCTGCTCTATCTGGTGACGATCCTGAGCGTAAGTTGGTACATGCTGCGCTTGAGCCCCGCACAGATGCAAACTCTGACCTTCGTGATGCTCGGCTTTGCCGGACAGGGCAATGTGTATGTCCTGCGCGAGCGCGGCCGTTTGTGGAGCTCGCGCCCGGCGCCGATCATGGCGCTGGCATCGGCCTGCGACGTTGCCCTGATGGCGGGTCTTGCCGCAGGCGGCATTTTGATGGCCGCACTGCCGCTATCGATCATCGGCATGTTGGCCGCCACGACGATTGTTTTCACCTTGGCGATGGATTCGATCAAATTGGCCGTTTTCGCGCGATTGCGCATCGATTAATTGCATTGTCTATGACGATTGCGTCGTGCTCGAACGAAAGCGCAACACGGCGAGGATGAAGAACAAGCCGCCGATCACCGCGACAAAGAGGAATTGCGGCCAGACCACGTCGATGCCCGCGCCGCGATAGAGGATCGACTCCGCAAACGACACGAAATGCGTCGAGGGCGAGGCCTGCATAACCGTTGCCAGCCACGGCGGCATGCTTTCCAGCGGCGTGTTGCCGCCGGAGAGCATGTTCATCGGCATATAGACCAACATGTAGAGCAGCCCGAGCTGCGGCATGGACCGCGCCACCGTGCCGAGAAAGATACCGATCGCGATTGCAAAGAACAGGTAGATCACCACGCCGACCAGGAAGAGCGGTATCGAGCCGGCGATGGGTATCCCGAGTATCGCACGCACGACGACATAAAGGGACAGGCCAACCGCTACGGTGATCACCAAGCCGTTCGCCCAGACCTTGGACATCGCGATCTCGAACGGCGTCAGCGGCATGACCAGGAGATGATCCATGGTGCCGTGCTCGCGCTCGCGGACGATGGCCGCTCCGGCGAGAATAATCGCCAGCATGCTGACGCTGTTGATGATCCCCATCACGCTGGTGAACCACGCCGTCGTGATGTTCGGGTTGAACACGATGCGCACGTCGAGATTGACCGTCGACAGCGGCACACCTTCCGCATTGGAGAGGAAGTCCGTTATCTCGGTGGTTACAACCTGCTGCGCATAGCCGGACCCGAGACCCGCCTGCACCATCGTGGTGGCATCGACATCGATCTGGAGAATGGGTTGGCGTCCGCCCAGAACATCCCGCTCGAAGTTCGGCGAGATATCGACGACGAAGGTGTATCGTCCCCGATTCATTAAGGGTACGACGTCCCGCTCGGCGATCAGCTGCGGCACCTGGAACAGAGGCGGCAAGAATGCATGGGCGATCCGGCGCGAGAGCACGGAGTGATCTTCGTCGACGATGGCGATCGAGGCATTGTGCACCTCTTGCGAACTGCTCCGCGCCTGGAGGGTCACGGCGAAGGTGAACGCGTAGATGACCAATGCCAGCAGCACGTAGTCGTGCAGGAAGCCGCGCAGTTCCTTGGTGCCGAGCCAGAAAATGTTGGTGATTTTGTTCATCGATCCACGCTCTCCGTAGAATTCTTATTGGAGCATGATCTTTTCCGAAAACCGGGTTCCACCTTTCGGGATCATGCTCTAGCGTTCCTGCTTGCGCAGAAACAGAAGGCTCAACAAGGTCAGGATCGGGACGAACAAGCTCAATACTGCTAAATCTGTGCTGAGATCGTAAAAGCCGAGGCCCTTGGTGAAAGTGCCGACGCTGATCGGCACGAAATAGGTCATGGGAAAAGCTCGGCCCATGATCTGTGCCGTCCCGGAGAGAGAGGATACGGGTGTCGACATGCCGGCGAACTGCGTTGCCGGCAGGCTAGTCAGAATAGCCGTGCCGAAAAGCGCAGCGATTTGCGTGCTTGTGAACGCTGAAATCAGCATGCCGTAACCTGTCGTCGTCGTGACGTAGATCAGAGCCCCCAGAAGCAGGGTAAAGAAGCTTCCCTTGAGCGGCACCTCGAAGACGAACAGCGCCATCAGGAACATGATCGCAAAATTCACCATGGCGACGCCGATATAGGGAAGCTGCTTGCCGAGTAGGAATTCAATGCGAGTAACGGGCGTCACGTAAAGGTTGGTGATCGAGCCGAGTTCCTTTTCCCGCACGATGGCAAGCGCCATCAGAATCGCGGGGAACAGCGCGAGCAAGAGCGACATGCTCGAAGGCACCATCGCATAAATGCTGTCAAAATCCTGGTTGTACTTGAACCTGAGTTCGATATCGGCAGGCGGCGGTGCGGCGGGTGCCGTCGTCTTCACGGCCGGATCCGCCAGATACAACTGATGCATGCCTTGCAGGTAACCGCGGATGGTCTCGGCGCGGAACGGCATGGCGCCATCCACCCACGCGCCGACCCAGGAGGGACGCCCGCGCATGATGTCGCGGCCGAAGCCGGGCGGGATTTCAACGGCAGCATCGATGTCGTTGCTCTGCAATCGCTTTTCAAGATCGGCATAATTGGTGAGCGGCGGTTTCTCGATGAAATAACTCGATCCTCGCAGTTCCTCGAGATAGGCGCGGCTTTCATGGCTCTGGTCGTGGTCGAGCACTGCGAAGGTCAGATTGTTGACGTCGTGCGAAATGCCGAAACCGAATACCAGCATCAGCAACGCCGTGCCGAACAAGGCGAACCCGAGCCGGATCGGGTCGCGCAGGAGTTCCAGGGTCTCGCGGATCGTGTAGGCGAACAGGCGCTGCAGGCTGAACAGGGAATGCGCCGGCGTTGGCGATCGCGCCGGATTGGCGGTTTCTCCCGAGGGGGTAGGGACCTCGGTCGCGGCAGCGCGCGATCCTGTCGCCTCTTCGAGATAGCTGATGAAGGCGTCCTCGAGCGTGGCGACGCCGCGGGCCTTGATGAGCTCCGCCGGCGTGCCGGTGGCGAGTACGCGTCCCGAATCCATGAGCGATATTCGATCGCAGCGCGCCGCCTCGTTCATGAAGTGGGTCGAGACGAAAATGGTCACGCCTTGATTGCGCGAAAGATCGATCAGCGCCTCCCAGAATCGGTCCCGCGCCACGGGATCGACGCCCGAGGTCGGCTCGTCGAGGATGAGGATCTCGGGCTCGTGGACGATGGCGACGGCCAGCGAAAGCCGCTGGCGAATCCCCAACGGCAGATCCAAGGTGCGTTGATCGAGATAATCTTCAAGGCCGAACCATTGGACCAGCTCGGCGATGCGCGCCTTTGCCTTTTGCGCCGGCAGGTGGAAAAGGTGCGCGTGAAGCTCGAGGTTCTGCCGGACCGTGAGCTCGGTATAGAGCGAGAACGACTGTGACATGTAACCGACGCGATAGCGCGCACTCATGTCGCCTGGTTTGAGCGGCTTGCCGAATAGCAGCGCCTCGCCTCCGCTCGGCGCCAGCAAGCCGGTCAGCATTTTCATCGTCGTGGTCTTGCCGCAACCATTCGAGCCGACGAAGCCGAAAATCTCGCCGCGCTCGATGGTGAAGCTCACCCGGTCGACCGCGGTGAAATCGCCGAACCGACAGGTGAGGTCGCGCGCAATGATGACGGGCTCGGTGTCGACGATGCGACGCGGCGGTATCTGCAGCCGGTGGTGACCGCCAGGCTGCTCTTCGGGAAGCAGCGCAATGAACGCGTCCTCGAGCGTCGCCGCACCAGCCTTGGTCTTGAGCTCGGCGGCTGATCCGGTTGCCAATACCTTCCCCGCGTTCATGGCCGCCAGCCAATCGAACCGCTCCGCTTCTTCCATATAGGCTGTTGCAACCAGCACGCTCATGCCCTGGCGGCGGGCGCGCAAACGGTCGATCAGCTCCCAGAATTGGCGGCGCGAGAGCGGATCGACGCCGGTGGTCGGCTCGTCAAGGATCAGGAGATCGGGATCGTGAATGAGGCAGCAACAAAGCCCGAGCTTTTGCCGCATGCCGCCCGACAATTTCTTTGCCGGACGGTCGGAAAAGGGTTCGAGTCCGGTGCTGTGGAGAAGCTCGGAGATTCTCGAGTCCCGTTCCGAACGCGACTGTCCGAACAGGCGGCCGAAAAACTCGATATTCTCGCGAACACTGAGGTCGGCATAAAGATTCTTGCCCAATCCTTGCGGCATATAGGCGATGCGTGGGCACGCCGCGGCCCGATGCGCCGCATCGCCTATGTCGCCGTCGAGGACGAAAACGCTTCCGGATTGAATATGCCGTGCTCCGGCAACCATACTGAGCAGCGACGACTTTCCGACGCCGTCGGGCCCAATGAACCCGACCATGCAGCCGGCCGGAAGCTCGACCGTGATCGCGTCGAGAGCGATCGCTTTACCGTAACGCTGCGTGACGTTCTCGATGCGCGCGATCGCCCGCTCGCGCCCGATCATTGCACGGCGTTCCCTTGCAGCGGCGCAGGCCATTTCGTAGCGGCATCGGTCAACACGTAGGCAACGCCCGGCAGCCCACTGCGCACGGATTCGGCGCGCGCCCGCAGCCGTTCGGGATCGATCTTCACCCGAACCCGGAACATCAGGGTGTCGCGTTCGCTCTGGGTCTCCACGGTCTTGGGAGTGAACTGCGCTTGGTTGGCGACGAATGACACTTTCGCCGGGATCGCGAGTTTCGGATAGGCATCGAGCACGATGCGGGCGGCGGCACCGATTTTCACCTTGCCCGCCTCAGCCGTCGGCAAATAGATGTCCATGTAGACGTAGGAGATGTCGAGCATCGTAAAGACCTTGCCGCCGGCGGGAAGCACCTCACCGATATTGGCGACGCGGTATTGGATGCGGCCGTCTTTCGGCGCGACGAGCGTATTGTCGGCGATATTGACAGTATAGAGCTCCACATCGTGCGTGCTCGCTTCGAGCGCGTGCTGAGCTTCGATCACCCTTTCCCGCGCGGCTTCGAGGTTCGCATTGGCACTGTCCAGTTGCTGCTTACGCTGGTCCACCACTTCCTTGGTTTCGAAGCCCTTCACTACGAGCGCGGCGGCGCGATCCATTTCCTGTTGGGCCAGCAACACCTGACTTGTCAGCTGAGCGACGTTGGCATTGGCTTCGTCGACGGCCCGATGCGCCTGCTCCACCTGGGCTTGCGATTTCTTCAGCGAGGCGGCGATATCCTGGGTGTCCATGCGCGCGACGACTTGGCCGGCTTTAAGCATGTCGCCTTCGTCGGCAAGGATTTCGGCGATGCGTCCGGCGAACTTGGTGTCGATGTCGATTTCGTCCGCCTCAATGCGACCGTTGCCCGATGCGATGCCGGGCGGCAATTGCGACTGTGAGTGCTGCCACCAATAATAAGAGGCCCCGGCGCCGGCGAGCAGCACGGCAAGCGCGAGTGCGGCCCGCAGCCACCAGCTGCGCATGGGGGCGCGCTTGGCGATGAGCGCCGGCAAGCCGGCATCCCGTCGCACGGGCACGAGGTCGCGCGTCTGTACTGCAGGTGCCGCGGAGAACTCGGTCGCACCAGGCCGTGCCGCGGGAGTTATCTTGCTGTCTTGTCTACTGTCTTGATCCATTTTGCGTCCGGGCTCGTGCCCCGCCGGCATCATTTAACCCGAGGGTCCTGAAGGAAAAATTCAGGTCTCGGCTCTAAGGAAGATGACGGAGCCTAGGCTTTGACGGTGCAGCGAATTTGATCGGAGTCAATTCGCTTCATGGAGCCTCGCATAATATTTGGCCCATTTGCCATCCCGCGGATTGGAGATGTCGATGCCATTTAGGAACCGGGCCGAAGCGGGCCAAAAACTGGCGGCAGCGCTCGCCCTCTATCGCGACCAAGATCCGGTGATCCTCGCGCTGCCGCGCGGCGGCGTCCCGGTGGCGGCCGAGGTCGCCTCGGCGCTGGACGCGCCGCTCGATCTAATTCTGGTGCGTAAGGTCGGCGTGCCGTTCGAGCCGGAACTGGCGATGGGCGCCATCGTCGACGGTGACTCGCCGCTCGTCGTGCGCAATGACGACGTCATCCGTCATGCCGGCGTCGACGAAGCCGACTTCAAGGCCGTTTGCGATGCCGAGTGTTCCGAGATCGAGCGCCGCCGCAAACGTTATCTCGGAAATCGCGATCGGGCCGCCGTCGAAGGCCGCACCGCGATCGTGATCGATGACGGCGTCGCCACCGGGGCGACAATGCGCGCGGCGTTGCGCGCCACCCGCATGCGCAAGCCGAAGCGCCTCGTGCTTGCGGTGCCGGTCGCGCCGACTGAGAGTCTTGTCGAATTGCGCGGCGAGGCTGATGAAGTGATTTGTCTGGAGGATTACGAAGCGTTCGGCGCCATCGGATTCTACTATGCCGATTTCCGCCAGGTGCCGGACGAGGAAGTGATTGAAATCCTCAGGCGATACCCGGCGCGGAAATTGCACAAATCCGATATCTCGGCCTGAGGAATTATTCAACATCGCCGTTGCGAGAGATTATTCCGCACTTTCGACCCTTCTTCTGATCTAAATCAAGGCTATCTAGGCAAAAGATCGCTAGCGTTTTTGACGCTTGCACAATCAACAAGGACCGATCATGGCCGAGTACACGCCCGATAATCCCCCCGAATTGTCGATTTCTCCGGAAAAGGTGTGCTTCATCGTCGTCAAGGCGCGGGACTTCGACGCCAAGGACGTGGTGACCGATCCGGACGATTCGTCAAATGCGACCGACGATGCGATGCTATCGGTGCTGGAAGACCATAAGGACGATCCGGTGGTCCAGGAGATCTCTGCCGCCATCTTTGGCATGACCGAAGACGAACAGATCGATCTCGTGACGTTGGCCTGGCTCGGCCGCGGCGACGGCACGCTCGAAGATTGGGACGAGTTGCGCGCGGAAGCCGCGCGCGCACACAACAAACGCACCGCGTCCTACCTGCTCGGCATGCCATTGCTTCCCGATCACCTTGAGGAGGGGCTCTCGCTGTTCGGCATGTCTTGCGAGGAATAAGGCATAACCATCTCGTCCGAGATTGAACGCCCGGTTTCGAAGGCTGTCGATGTGCGTCGCTTACGACGAATGCGCTCGGTTGAATGGCACGATATTGATCCAAGTCAATGAACCAACAGCTTACGGTTCTAACGTGCATAAAATGTTGCGGGATTTGAACGTTGAGCAGGCGCGTTTTATCGCGCTTCTTGCGAGGACTGCGCGAACGCAGCGTGATGCATTGCTTGGCAACGTGGCGGAACAGGATCTTGGTGGCCTAACGCCCGGACGAGGCGAACACAATCCCGCTGCTGACCTTGGGCTCGACCCGGTTCCTCCCCAGAACTTGCAGATAACGGCACTTCGCGAAGCGATAGCCTCGCTGTCGGAAACAGGACGCCAAGAACTCTATTCGCTAGTGCGCGTCGGTCAGGGTCATCTTGGCGCTGCGAATTGGCGCCGTGGACTGTCCGAAGCCCAAGCGCTTGGCGATAGCACAATCACCGCCGCCCTGATCGATGATCCTGATTTACACGACCACATCGCCAAGGGGCTTTACGAAGCCAAGCTCTCGTTCTGACGGTTAAATCTCGGGAAAACTCAACCGGTCTCCATCGCTTGCGAGGCAAGCATCGACGCTGCGCTCGCGACCAAGCTCCCGGATTGCCACACTTGAGGTGCGCGAGTTGCCGCGCACGATCGCCGTACCGCAATGGGTGAAGATCGCTCGACGCACGTGCGCCTTGGCGCACCAATCGAGTTGGAGCGTAATGGGAGCATGGCCGATCAAGGCCCCTTCCTTCATTCGCACCATCGAGCGTCGCATCGTCGCACCATCGCCGATATAGACGCCGACCCCACGCAGGGCGTGCGGGGCGTTCGGGAGGCGGGCGACATCAGGCAGGTAGAAAAAGCAGCCTGCCTTGGCCGATACCCGATATCCGACGGCCGGCGCCCGGATCGAATGTTGAACCCGATACGCCTTGAACCGTAGTCCACCAATTGTCACTGATTTGTTCAACGGCATCCTGCGTCGATCGCGAATGGGAAAACGACGCAGTAATTGCAGCGTTTTGCTGGAGGCATAGACTGGGCAGGGCGCGCCCTCAGTGAGACCGCCGGCATGATCAGCATGGGCGTGCGTCAGCACGATCGCGGTGGGTGCGACATCGTCAAGCCGCCCGAGCCAGTCCGCTCCGCAATCAATCATGATTCGGGCGCCGGCCCGCGCAACGAGCAAGGCGCTATGGCGGCGATGGCGAGATGAGCGCAGCTTGATCTCGCCGCGCGTACCGAGAAACGTCAGTTCGATGGCCCCACTTTGTGTCGACCGTTGCCTTGCTCCGGTCTTCATCTCTCAAGCAGCTTGCGAAGGAAACGGCCAAAGCGCTCTGAGGTCCGCCGGTAATTCATGGCGCACGTCCGCAATTTCACCAGGCGCAATCTTGTCGGACAGCAATTCGAACACGGCCGTCACGGCATCCGGCGTAAACAAAATGGGATCGGTCCGAAAGGCGTTGTCGATCCGCGCGATGAAGTCGGCCTTGTGCCGATTCTTTACCGGAGTCGTGGCTGGTCGCCAGTGCTCGTAATAGACTCCGCGGAGGAGTTCGGGAAGCTGCGCGCCGAATCCTGCGGCTTCGTTTACCGAGAGCCAGTCGCGCACCGCCTGCAGCACCGTCCGAAGCAAGCGGTAAGAACGGTGTTTATCCGCCCAGCCAAGTCGCGCGTCGAGTTCGTTGATCCAGATATGCGTCAGCTGGACGGTGTGATCGATGCTTTCGAGGCCGACGGCGCTCATGGCAGAACCTCCATTAAATTTTTACCAGGCTAAAGCGTTCCGGACAGCAAGACTTGAGCTAAATCAAAAATGCTGCGATCCGCCCAAAATAAGCTATTTTGAGCGAACGCTCGGAAATACCGCGCCGCGATGTTTGTCACGACCGCGCGACTGCCTACCAGGGGCTGATATGCGATGAAGAGCCGTGTCGAGATGTTAGAGAGCCGTGATATCGCCATTCCGCCGGTTGGGCTCGCCGGAAATTTGCAGATACCGAAGAACGTTTATGCGCTTATCGTTTTCGTGCACGGCAGCGGCTCAAGCCATTTGAGCCCACGCAATATCGCTGTCGCCCGCGCGCTGAACGATCGGGGCATCGCGACTTTGTTGTTCGATCTTTTAACTCCGGCAGAGGAAGCTGATCGCGCCAACGTATTCGATATTCCTCTGCTGGCAGACCGGCTGGTCGACGCGGTGCGCTGGCTCGACCGCCAAGCATCAGTCGCAAAGCTTCCGCTCGGGCTGTTTGGCGCCAGTACGGGCGCGGCGGCAGCTCTCGTCGCGGCGGCAAAACTGCCTCGCCGCGTCGGTGCGGTGGTTTCGCGCGGCGGCCGTCCGGACCTTGCCGGTGATGCGCTCGACATTGTGCGCGCACCCACCCTATTGATCGTCGGCAGCGCCGATTTCCAGGTGATCGAGCTCAATAAGGAAGCGTTGGCGCGCCTACACGGAGCCAAAGCGCTGGAGATCGTGTCTGGCGCAAGCCATCTGTTTCCCGAACCCGGAGCGCTGGATGCCGTGATCGGCCTCGCCGCAAATTGGTTCGAACGCTATCTCACGATCAAGCGCGCAACCCATGCTTCCCAACAAGCCGTACGGTCGTCGCCTGGGTGCCTTTGTCGCCCGGCTCCTCCGCATAAGTAACGTGCGAGCCGACTTGCAAACGGGCGAAGCTATCGTTGAGAACGCTGTTGCGGTGAAAGTAGATTTCCTGGCCGTCGGCGGTCTCGAGGAACCCGAACTCGCCGGACGGATCGAGCCGCACCACGGTCCCGGTCGGCGGCCCCTCGCGATGTTTCACATGGCCCTGGGTGCGGCGAACCTGGTCCTGGAGCTGCCGGCGCGCGTGTTTAAACGCATCGTCGATGGCGAAGGTCAGATCGGCATGGCGTTCGTCGGCCGGCGGCGTCCTTTCCACGTTCACTTCGCGACCGTCGGGCAGCGCGAGCCGGACATGGACTTCGTATAGCCCGCCCTTGCGGTGATGCTGGCCGGGCGCCTTCACCGCCACCCGGCACGCGGTAATACGGCCCCAGCGCTGTTCCAGCTCGGCCACATGCTTATCGATGGCATCGCGAATTGCCGGGGTGGCTGCCAAGCCTTGAAACTGGATTTCAGCCTGCGTCTGCATGATTTTGCTCCGATTTAAGTCTTGAATTATCGTGACCAGCGCGCACCGTCTTTGATGCATATCAACGCCGGCCCGTGAATTCGGTCCGCGTCATTTCGGCCGCACGATGACCGGCATTTCCGCAAGCTTCGCCAGCACCCGGCAGCGGCGGCGGATCGGCACCCATTCGTAGAGAAAAATCTCCAAAGGCCGCCACATTGCGACCCAGCCAATGATCAACATGCCTTCGCCGAAAATCTCGGATGCCGTGTCGTTGCCGAAGGAAAACGCCAATTCCCGCAACAGCACGCAGCAAAACAGGAATCCCAGTCCGCTGATCAGCGCGATGCGGCCGTCGCGGAACAACAAGCGGAGCCGCCGGCGCTCGTGCGCCTCGCGATAAGCGAAATAATTGTGGATCGCCTCGCCGAGATTGGGGGCGCCGGGGTCAGGTATTTGATCGCTAGGCAGGTGGATCACCAAAGCGAGCGGACGCTGATGGGGAATCTCCTCCGCCGAGCTGACGATATATTCCTCGGCATCTTGGTCGAGATCGCGCTCGTGAAACGGCGATGGATCGAGCGAGTTGAACAGCTGCGACAAACGGTTGAGGCTGATCTCTATCTTGGCCTCGGCGGTCGTCGGTGGATTGGGGAGTTCCGGCTCGGCCATGAACGGGATTCGCTTTATTGGTCGCCTCGAATGCTTACGACTTGCCGCATCATTAAGCGCAGTCAATTTGACCGGGATCAAGGACAACGAGAGCGGGCTGGCTGCATCTGTTACCTGTTTTTTCGATTTTTTGCATTGTGAACGGTAAGCTCGGCGAGGGACTGACATGAAAGTGAAGCTTGAGATCACCAAGGCCGGCAAGCGGCTGCACGAGGATGTCTATGAGATCGACGATACGGCAAGCTTCGGTGCTGCGTGGGAAGATGTCTGGATCAAGGCCCGCGAAAGGTGGATGGCCAAAACGAGCAGCATAGGCGACCTGATGGATTCGATGCATGACGGCGTCATCGACGAACTGAACGGCGCTGAGATCAAGCTGAGGAAGTTGTGACCGAGACGAGGTAAGTCTCACGTCTTCAGCGATCTGTAGCCAGTGCGGCGGATGAGGCTTAATCTTGCGCCATGCTCGTCGAGAAATCTCCAAAGGAAATGCGACAGATCGCTCGTTCCGAGCCTTCGCTCGCCGACAAGATCGCGTTTCTGATGCGCGGCGACTCCTATTCGCCGCCGGCGCGCGAAGTGGTCCGTCGTGAGACGCATATGTCGGAGATTTTTCTCGCCGACGGCGGCGCCTATAAGCTCAAGAAGCCGGTGCGTTTTCCCTATCTCGATTTCTCGACGCTTGAGCGTCGCGAGGCGGCCTGTCGCGCCGAATTGCGGCTCAATCGCCGTTTGGCTGTCGACGTCTATCGCGGCGTGGTGGCGCTGACGCATTCGCCGTCGGGGCTCGCCATCGGCGGTCCCGGCGAGGTCGTCGACTGGCTCGTGGCAATGAATCGCCTCGACGACGCCAAGATGCTCGACCGCGTGATCGCCGAAAACCGCCTGCATCGCTGGCAGCTCGATCGTGTCGCCGCCGTTCTGGTGCAGTTCTACCGCCGCGCCCGCGCCGTGTTCGTCTCGCCGGCAATGTACCGGATCCAGCTGTGGAAGAGTCTCGCCTATAACCGCCGCATCCTGCTCGATCCGCGCTTCGATCTGCCGGCGGGGACCGTGCGCACGATCGATGCGCTGCAGCGCCGCTTCCTGGTCGAGCGCGGCGCGCTCATCGCCGCACGGGTGCGGACTCGCTGCATCGTCGACGGGCACGGCGATCTGCGCCCCGAACATATTTGGCTTGGCGACCCGGTCCGCATCATCGATTGCCTGGAATTTAACGCGAGCTTGCGGATGGTCGATCCGCTCGACGAACTCGCCTTCCTATGTGTCGAGTGCGAGCGGCTGGGCGCCGGCTGGGCCGGCGAATATCTGCGCCGCCGCGTCGCTCGCGCGCTGCACGACGGACGCGCCGACGAGCTGTTTTTGTTTTATCGCTGCCATCGCGCGACGCTACGCGCGCGACTCGCCGTTGCGCATTTGCTCGAACCCAATCCGCGCACGCCGGAGAAATGGCCGGCGCTGGCGCGCGCCTATCTGCGGCTCGCCCATGCCGATGCGGTGCGGCTGGAGAGAAGTCTCAGAAAACGAGCAGGTCAGTCAGCGTCTCGCCGGCGCGCAGGCGGCGAACAGCCTCGGCGAAGAGCGGAGCCACCGGCAGAATATCGAGCTTCGCCCGTGCGGCGGAATTGCCAAGCCGGAAAGCGGGGACCGAGTCGGTGACGACGACGCGGTCGATCGCGGCATTCATGATGGCGGCCTCGGCGCCCGGCATGAACAGGCCATGCGTGACCAGCGCCACTATTCGCTTGGCGCCGGCCCGCCGCGCCGCCTGCGCCGCGCGGACCAGCGTACCGCCGGTGCTAATAAGGTCGTCGATGATGAGCGCGGTTGCGCCTTCGACGTCGCCGACGAAGAGATCGCCGGAGACGACCCCGGCGCTGCGGCGCTTGTCGGCAAAGCCCTTGCCGAAGGGCCGTCCAAGCGCGCTTTCCAGCGCTTCGCGAAACAGATCGGCGCGTTTGGCGCCGCCCGGATCCGGCGATACCACGCAAAGTTTTTCGTCGGCTAGGCCGTTCGCCGGGCTTTTCACATAGTCGACGAACAGCGGCGCCGCCGTCAGCGCCACCGTCGGGCGGCGAAAGGCGTTTTCGAACGCGGCCGGATTATGCACGTCGAGGGTGACGACGGCGTCGGCGCCGACGGCTTCGAACAGGCTCGCCACGTAGCGCGTCGTTACCGGATCGCTCGGCTTGGTGCGCCGATCTTTGCGCCCGTAGCAGAGGTAAGGCGCTATCGCGGTCACGCGCGCGGCGCCGGCATCCTTGACGGCGCCGATGAAGAACAGGAGCCGGCACAGTTTGTCGTTGGCGCTTTGCTGCGGTCCGCCATGCAGGCTGTGCAATACAAAGACGTCGGCGCCGCGCACCGGGACGAGCGGGCGCGCCTTGTGCTCGCCGTCTTCGAATTCGCGCTCCTCGTGCGCGGATAGCGGCTGACCCAGTGCGGTTGCGATTGCAACGCCCAGCTCGTCGCTGCCGTGCAATGCGAACAGGCACAGTCGTCGATCCGACATTGCCGATCCCTCAGCTCGCCGCGGGCACCACCGATAAACGCGGCTCCGCCGGCGCCTTGGCCGAGCGGATGGGCGGAAAATCGTCGGCGGTGAGCGTCTCGCGCTTGAGCAGCAGATCGACACCGGCATCGAGATCGCCGCGCCGCGTTCGCAAAATCTCGCCCGCGCGCTCGAAGGCTTGGCCGAGCAGGTCGCGCACGGCGACGTCTATCTCGCGGGTGGTGACTTCGGCGGCCTGCACGTGGTTGCCGGCCGGCATCATCAGGAACGGCTGCGGCGTCGGCGCATAGGTGCGCTGGCCGACCTTCGGGTCCATGCCGTAGCGGGTCACCATTTCCAGCGCGATCTCGGTGGCGCGCTGCAAATCGTCGGCGGCGCCGCTCGAGATCTCGCCGTCAAACACCAGCTGTTCGGCCGCTCGCCCCCCCATCAGAACGGCAATGCGATTTTCCAAATCGGTTTTATTGAGCAGGAAGCGGTCCTCGGTCGGGCGCTGAATAGTATAGCCGAGCGCGCCGACGCCGCGCGGGATGATTGACACCTTTTGGACCGGATCGACTCCGGGCAGCGTCGCCGCCACCAGCGCATGTCCCATCTCGTGAAAAGCGACGCGGCGCCGCTCTTCGGCATTGAGCACGCGGCTTTTCTTCTCCAGTCCGGCAACGATCCGCTCGATCGCCTCGGTAAAATCGTTCAGGTCCACCGCCGTCGCGTTGCGCCGCGTCGCGACGATGGCCGCTTCGTTGACGAGATTGGCGATGTCGGCGCCGGTGAAGCCCGTGGTCAGCTGGGCAATGGCGTCGAGGTCGATATCGGGCGCCAGCTGCACCTTGCGCACGTGGACATTGAGGATTTCCAGCCGGCCCCTGCGGTCGGGACGGTCGACCAGAACCTGGCGGTCGAACCGCCCGGCCCGCAGCAGCGCCGGATCGAGAATTTCCGGCCGGTTGGTCGCCGCCAGCAGGATCACGCCGGCGCTCGGATCGAAGCCGTCGAGTTCGGCAAGGAGCTGATTGAGCGTCTGTTCCTTCTCGTCGGTGCCGCCGAAGCCGCCCGGCATGCGGCTCCTCCCCAAAGCGTCGAGCTCGTCGATAAAAATGATGCAGGGGGCGGCCTTGCGCGCCTGATCGAACAGGTCGCGCACCCGCGCGGCGCCGACGCCGACGAACATTTCGACGAACTCCGAGCCGGAGATCGAAAAGAACGGCACGCCGGCTTCGCCCGCCACCGCTTTCGCCAGCAAGGTCTTGCCGGTGCCCGGCGGGCCCACCAGAAGAACGCCTTTGGGCACCCGCGCGCCGAGCCGACCGTAGGACTTCGGATTGCGCAGGAAGGCGACCAGCTCCTGCAGCTCGAATTTCGCTTCGTCGACGCCGGCGACGTCCTTGAACGTCACCTTGGTGTCGGTCTCGACAAAAACCTTGGCGCGCGACTTGCCGACCGTCATCAGCCCGCCGAAACCCTGCTTGTCGGCGACGTGGCGGAACAGGAACATCCAGATGCCGTAGAAGATGACCGCCGGGATGACCCAGGACAGGATGATCTGAACGACGCCGCCGGACGGCGCGCCATTGACCACGACTTGATGGCTGGCGAGTTTTTCCGCCAATTGCGGATCGACGCGCACCGCGTAAAATTGCGTCTTGCCGTCGGGCAGCGGCTCCTTCAGCGTGCCCTGGACCGAATCCGCGCCCACCGTGACGTCGGCGACCTTGTTTTGCTCGAGCAGCGTTTCGAACTGGCTGTAGGGGATGGTCTCGACTTGCGAATAGCTGGTCCAGAACGCCTGGAACAGCAAGACGCCCATCATGGCGGCGAGTACATACCAGATCATGATCTGGCGTTTGCGCGCGTCGGGAGTGAGGTTCGTGGCCATGTGTGGTTCCCCATCTGACCCTGTCAGGCGCGGCCTTATCCGACATTGATATGCCGCAAAACCTGAGGTCCTTCAAACCGGGACTGCGAGCCGGTAGCGGGCGGACCTTGGGAGTTGGAATTAGGGGATCCGTGACGAGTTTTCGTGAATTGTCCGTCCGAGGCTCGACGTTTAATGTGCCGGCCAGCTTCTGAATGAAGCCAGGGAGGTAGCCATGGCAAAATTTCTGATCGAACCGCATTTCCGCCTGCAGGAATGGGTGGCCGAGGAGAAGGGTTATTTCCGCGCCGAAGGCCTCGACTACGAATTCCGCGAACAGGTGCGTTCGACCGGCGGCAAGATCCACGACAAGGGCGACAAGGTCGGCGCCTTCCAATCGTTCGAGGAAGGCCGCAAGTCGAACGTGAGCTGCGCCTGCCACTGGACCGTCAATGTCGCCGCCTCGACCGGCCACGGCCGCATGTACACTGACGTCTATTCGGTGGCGCCGGCGGGAATCTTCGTCGCCGCCGATGCAAAGATCAAAACGCCGGCCGACCTTGCTGGCGTGCCGATTTCGGTCGGCTATCAGTCCGGCAGCCACTACGCGACCGTGCAGGCGCTTGAGGCCTATCTCAAGCCGGACGAGATCAAACTCAATTACGCCGACGGCATGCTGTTCGCCCGCATGGAAAAGCTGCTCGACGGCGCCGCGCCGGCCGTCAATCTGTTCAGCGGCCCGTATTATTTCGCCGAGCAGCTCGGCTTCCGCAAAGTGATCGACACCACCTTCATGATCGGCACCATGATCCACGGCAGTCCCGATCCGGAGGACTTGCGCAAATTCTTCCGCGCGTTGCGCAAGGCGCAGCGCGACATCGATCTGCGGCCCGAGCTCTACACCCATTACTACAAGAACGAATTCCCTGACCGCTTCCATGCGCTGATGGACACGCGGCGCTGGGGGCCGGGCGAGCGGTTGGTGTTCGAGCCCTATACCAAAGAAGTCTACGAAGAATCCTTCGAATGGATCGCCGACCACCACATTTTCCCCGAGGGCACGATGGGAGCCGGGCGCTACGAACAGGCCACGCTGTCGCTGATCGGATGATATTAGGCGGTGGTGCCAGGAGAGGCACCGCATGGTTGACGTAACGTTCCGAATATCATCAGGAAACCACTGCGTCAAAATGCACGATACCCAGGGTCGTACCCAGACAATTTTGTATGAAATTATTCCTCAAACGGGAATCGAACCACGTCCCTTTTGCGGTCCTTGTCGAACCGCCGCATGAATCTCTCCGCCTCCTTTGGCTTCTCGACGCATTAGACATTGAACCATTTCCCCTCATGAAAAGACCGCATGTCCGCCCTGGCACAGCGACAGGCCTTTGCAGAACTGATGGCTGACTTTGTAGTACCGTACGGTGACGCGCTGTCGCAATCCCGCGTCCTGTTACGGTTTAAAACCCTTGCATTGCTAGCAACTATGAGTAGAATCTTCCGGCGTCCTTTTGAGGAACACGTTGTATGTGTGTGCGTATAATTGAATTTGGGAATCGAGCCGCATTTTGCATCGCGTCAGATCGGCGAGCACGTTCTGGAACGCTGTAAGATGACGCGCCAGTCCAACGTGTCGAATTCGAGGACGGAGGGTTTAAAGGACTTTCCGAATGTTGCGCCACCCTCCGATAACTATCAACACAACATCGGCACGTTTTATTACCGGCTTTCGGAATTGATGTTCGGGAGTCTTTTGGCATCTTATATCCTCGGTTTTATCGCCTTTGCGTCGATAGATTTGCCGCCACCGGGTAGCGGAATTCCAAATTTCATTGCCAGATCCGTCTGGGAGGCATTGAACCTTCATTCGCTTGGCTTTTGGTCGTTTCTCCAGAGCGTATTGACCTCAGTATTGTATTCATCGTTGACTGCTCTGCTCTATGTCAATTTCCACCAAAGCGTCGTGTATATGGCGATTGATCAAAGAAAGGCCTCGTATGATTTTTTCATAGCTATTTTCATAGGCATTACATTCGGTATCTCGCTGGTATTTTCGCTGAGTGTGATTTTCTGGCTCGGCATTCTGACCTTGATCGCGTTCCTGCGAAAAGATGCCTTGTTGAAGGAGTACGGGCGGCATGTTTGCCTTGAGGTCGCGCGCGCGGCGGATTGGACTGTTCCGCCCGGCACGTCTCCTTACGATGCAAAGATACGGCAAGAGATTGTAGCGGTCGTAATGCCTCAGCTTCAGGCCGGACTTTTAAAGAGCAACAGTCGAGTGGCTAAGTCATGGGGTCATGTCGGCGGTCTGAAAATTTGGCTCGCGATTCTGGTCATGATTGCGGCGCCGGCCGCAGTCTTCGTATTGGGTTTCTGGGGCGTGGGATTAGGCGGCTTAGATCGAAAATTCCCCGACGGAGTCGCTTGGCTAGTGCTTTGCAATCTGGGGTCGTCTATTCTTACCTTGGCGGTTTTAGTGGCATTGCTGATACAGGCCGGTCGCATCATGCCCTCCAAAGAGGAGATGGACGCAAAGGTCCTCGATCATGAGCTCATCGACGTTCTAGTTTCTGTCAGGGAGGTCTTAAAGGCGACAGGCGGAAGGTGGCGGGCTTTGCAAGTACAGGCAACAGATGAACCCACGGTATCGAACGAGGTAGCTCCCTCTGATAGCAGGTGAGCGCTACCCACGAGCCCTCACGCGTGGCATAATCAGGCGCGGAGACGGCAGATTTAGGGGCAATCTGTGATCGCAATATTTGCGGCGCTGGCGCAAATGTGCGGGAATATGGCCTTCCATCCCCGGGTTGCGGCAGCGACTTAACGCGCATACCATTATGCATTGAGCCAGCTGTTTCGCGGGTATAAGACCCAACGGAATGGGCGCGACGAAGGACTTAAGGAATGCTGGCGGTAGGTCGTTCTATGCTGAAATGGGTCAGGTCCCTCAACTCGGTCGACATACCGGGTGCAAGTCGCCTTCATAGATTTATTCTGAGTGCAAGGCTGGGACTGTGGCCCGCTATACTCTTGAGTTCTCTTGCATTCGGACACTTGTTCGACGCCGAGATCGCGCCGACTGTTATTTTGGCGACAAATCTCTGTCTTGTGGCGAGCGTTGCCTTCCTGTTCAATGATGCTTGGGACGCGCGGATCGACGAGCGGAACGGAGTTCACCGATGGAACATTCACGGCAGTTCTGACGTCTGGCTGTTCGTCGGGTCCGTCGCGATATGTTTATTTGCAATGGGCCTCGCGTATTTTTGGCTCAGCTGGACCGCATTTGTTGGTCTAATATTGACGATGGGAATCAGCATCGCGTACACGCTATTTTGCAAGAGGATATTTCTACTCGGGAATGTCGTAGCGGCGGTCCTGGCGATCAGTCCAGGACTTATCATGGCGATCGGTGCCCTTTTAAATGGGCAGCGAAGCGAAAACATTTCTTGGGAAGCATCGGCATTCTTGGGAGCCGGCTTTCTCTTGCTCGTCTCGCGCGAAATCAAGTTTGACGAGTTCGATATCGCCGGTGATTACTACGGCAATCGCGCCACAGTACCAATGATCCTCAGCGGGTCGGCATTAGGTGTGCTCCACGCTCTTATGTGCGGAGGCGCCTTGCTACTATTGTTCGTGGTCCTAAGTAATGCAGGAAAATTCTCCTCAAGCGTGAACCTGGCGCTGGCATTGGCGACTTGTGCCTTCTCTGCCGCCCTGATGGTTATTGCCTATCGAGCAAATTCGAAAGAGAGATTTTATAAGACGACGCGTTTGATAATGTTGGCAATTCCAATATCGATTCTGCTGAGTTTTTGATCGTGATTCCATACGCCCTAACGTACCAAAAAGCTTGCGCGATCTCGCGAGCGTGTCTTTCCCAATTCAACATACCTGCAGCCTGGAGATCCCGATACATTGTCAAATCAGGCAATTTAGGCGTGTGCTTTTTGGGCTTTTCGGTTGGCAAGGGAGAGGAGTATTGCCAGCGAAGCGCAGAGCTTGGCGCCCTCGCTTCCCTGTTCGACTTGACGTCTGACGGTTTGCTATACGACAAAGATGCGGTCCTACAATTCAGAAACTTTGTGCACGAAATTCTTGGCCCGGAATTGGCTGATCTTTCTCTGAGCGTTCTGAACCAAAAGAGAACGGGAGGCTTCGAGCTCGACGGACTGTATCGTGGTGTCCCAACTCTAAAGATCATAATCCAGCATCTTCGAGCTGAGGGATACTGGCCTAACGAGAGCGAAATCGCCAAAGCGGGCATTCTCTGTCAGATCGTCGATGACATCGTTGACTACCGTGACGACCTAGCCGATGGGGGCCTGAATTTTTTGAGGCACAAGAGTTGGCGAGCACACGTCAGGAGCCTAATGGACTGGGATTACGAAAAACAGTTTTCCGCCAGCAAATATCCTCTTGTGCTGTTCCAGGTAGTCAAACGCGCGAAGGCCGTTGCGACGAAGTTCGCCATACAAGATTTTGAATGCCGTTCGGATCGTCTGCCCAGTCATGGCACTCGCGAGCAATTGCACGTACAATTTCCACTTTCACTATAAGCTGTGCTCGGCATATGCCACTACAGAGAACCCCGCCGCAGAGCGGCGGGGACATCTCGGCTGTCTAAACGGCGATCGAAATCGTCACCTAAAATGATTTTGACACCATAGGTAGATCAGATAGATCACGATCGCACAAAAGAAAACAGTCACGAAGACGGCAAGAACAGCGGAAGACACGTCTGTCATTTTGCTCCTTTGGTGCTCCCCGGCGCGTCGGATGCAATGGAATCCGACAACGTCGGCCGAGTTTCGCGCCACGTTGAGCGACCGGCACGCGGCAACGTCCCTGCACAAGCAGGCGGCAGGGCGCGCGCCCTACCGCCTACCCACGAGGGGGTGGCTGATTTTGAGCAGAAGGCTGATTGAATTGCGCAGCGACGCAGTGATCGCGAGTGCAATGGAGAGCCGCCAAACACAGACGGCTCTCCGATGGCGATCGGCGGTGAGGCGAATTAGCGTCGTTGTCCTGGCGCACCACGCCCCGCATTGTTAGCGCGGCGCGGCACCGATTCGGTTTCCTGGACTGTGTCCTCGGCGCTAATCTCGCGGCAAACGATCTTGCCGTCGAGCGGAAACGCCTGAAGCATGATGTTGAAGCCGCCGCCATCCTTGTGCGGGAACACGAGCCCGAGATTGAGCCAGAAGTCGTCTTGGCCTTCGCGCCGGATAACAGAATAAGCACGGTGCGTCGGTTGTTTCGTTTCACTTTTCTCCGCCATGGGAACACTCCTTTCGAGCGGTTGCGATGTCCTGCGTGGGCAGGCTCCAGGGACGCACGGCCTGGCGCCTGCCAGCGCGGAACGGAGTTCAAAGGATTGGCGGAAACTACCCAAACGATACGCGCGGTTTGGATTTCGTCAAATGGCAGAGTGCGCCTTTAGACCAGCTGCGCGTCGCGGCCATTGCCGTCTCGCCAAACATGCGACAGTGGATCGGAGCCGCACAGCTCCGAACGGGTAGCGAAGAAGAATAATGACGGCCCCGGGCTGCTGGCGACGCGTATCTTGCGCAATTCGTCTAGCGTCGAACGTACGCGGTGCTCGTCGGTAGTGACGGTCAGGACACGAAAAGTCTTCCAGCCGAACCGCCGCTCATGCTGTTTCGTTGCATGGGCCGTAAGATAAGCACGCATCTTCCGCTCAAGGCTGGTTTGGCGGATATCGCTGCGAGCGATCGGCATGGTGCCACGATCGATCTCCACCATGAAGCAGCGGCGAGAGCCGTCTTTGAATAGCAAGCTGAACACCAAATCCGGAATGAGGCCGATTTCATGGCTGACCCCTTGGTGCGAAACCTTGACCCGCAGCGCGAACGGGTTGCGCTCACTGAAGCTCTGGTCGGGAAAGGAAGCAACGATCTCGTCCGGGTGAATGAGCCGTACATTCCGGCGCTGCGAGACCGCACGCTGCAAGGCGACGTAGAAGTCTACGATCTCAAGCTGGTGCTCGATGAACGGCCGGCCGGCGTGGCGATTTTTCCGGCTCCACTCGACATTGGCGAAGTCGACGCTGCGAATAATAGCTCCGCGTTGTTGCGTATAGCGGACTGGTTCAATCTTTCGCAGGACACTTAAGGTCCGTCTTGGGCGCTGTCATCGCGATCGGAATATCGACCGGCCGACACTGCTGTTCGATGGTACCAAGGTAGCTTGCGTATTTCGCGGCCCACTCCGACGCTGCTTGCGGTTCTGCCTGAACCAGGACGTTAGGACACCGCAAGATTTGCGGCTTCTGATCTGGCGCGTCGTTGAGACAATAATTCCCGCGGATGTCGCCGACGAGGACTGAATTCTTTCCGGCCTGTACCGGGGTAAAGAACTGCTCGCCAAAGCCGATGCTGTTGGGACCAGTCCCATCCGAACGATAGGAGAAGATCAAATAATTGTTCTTCCAGTATCCAACAACGCTCCAGCGCTTTGATGCCTGGGACATTGATCCCCATACTCGACCATTGTAGCTGCTGAGCTGGACATCAACTACGTCGGGTCCGTGCTCAGGCGGGTCTTCTGGACCGATCAGGAGATAATTTCCCGAGACATAATCCGGAAATGTCAATGCTTGGAACGTTGGCCAGGCGGCGGTGAGCCCGGCGACAATAAGTGCAACCACAACGCCGGCAACGATCTCTCTTGTCCACCTCTTGAAGAAACCTGGTGCTGCTGTTTCTTGAGTTCCGGTCATGGCCATGGCCTCCTAAGAACGCCAATCACCCGACGGCGTTTCCAATTGCTGCGGTCTGTCTTGCTCGTCGGTGCCGCGAACGTCCGACGGCGGCGTGCCTGGGTCGGCCGCGGCCGGCCGTGGCTGTTCGCGATCGATCGAGTAGCGTTGGCGATTGCGGTCAATCAGCTGCGCCTGCTGCTCGGGCGTCATCCTGGCCGCGCGTTCAAGGGTGCCGAAAGGAATCTCAAGCCGGACGGCATTGACGGTATAGTTGCGGACATAGCAGGCGAACTCAGTCGAACCGGCTCGCTTAGCCATGCCGGTAATGAAGTCGGCCGTGGTGCGCATGTCGGAGGCGAGGGCGCGAGCGTCCTTGTCCGATACACCGCCGGCGAGCTTGATCGAGGTGTTGGCCGCGACAGCGGCGCGCAAGGCCGGCGTCAGCTGATCGAGGTGCTGGTGGGCAAACAGCACGCCGACATTGAATTTTCTCGCCTGCGACAGCAACGTCTCCAAATTCTCGTCGAAATATTCCGCAGCCTCATCGACGATCAGGAAGGCCGGATTGCGCCGGTCGGCCGGAACGGCGACGCGCTCGAAGGCGGCGGAGATGACGCGCGCGATCATGTAGCGGCCGAACAACGCGGAGGCGTCGGTCTTCAACAGCGCCTTGCTGGTATTGATCAGCACGACCGAGCCGTTCTGCAACGTCTCGAACATGTCGAGCCGGTTGGTCTTGGCGGCGAACATGCGATCGAAGGCCGGCACCTGCAGCACGCTATAGAGCCGGCGGGCAATCTGCTGCCTGGTCTGCGAATAGGTCTTGGTGAAGAACTGGTTTTGGAAATAGGCCTGTGAGGTCTGATCGAGATTACGGATGTGTTCGGCAAACGGACTTGCCTCGATGCTGGTGGCGCCGTCTTCGAACAGCTCTCGCAAGGTGTGAACCGTCGCGTTCGGAATCGACAACATCAATCGAGTGACAAAGGCAAAAGTGGTGTTCTGCCGGCTGGTCAATTCGGCGGCGAGCGCGCCGAACACGTAGTTGAAGGTTTCGATGGTGGAGGCTTCGATCTGCTCCTTGATGGTTTGCGAGTAGCTGCCGAGCCGGGCCGCCTTCAAATCGAACATGTTCAGCGCCGGGGAATATTCCACATCCTCGGGATCGATGATGACGAGGCGGTCGGACAGCGGCTGCCCGGGCGCGAACAGGTCGAGCTGTTGAATCTTGCGCAGCATCTCGCCCTGGCTGTCGACGATGACCAATGCCGGCGGCTGCTCGCGCCGCAAATCATCGAGGATTAGCCGCTGCAACAGCTGGGTCTTCCCGTGGCCGGAGCCGCCGACCACGTGCATGTGCTCGTAGCGCTGCTGGTCGGTGAGCGAGAAGGGGATAGGGGAGTAAAATAGCGCTTCGAACGGCGTATTGGCGAGATAGGCGGACACGATCTCGCGGGGCGTGCCCTTGTGTTGGTCCGGCGTAATCAGCTTGTGGCTCGGCGCCGGGTAATCGACCCCCGACGCCTGGTGGAAATTGCGGTCGAGCTGCTTACGGATGTCGGCGAACAGGCCGAGTTGTTCCACGTCCTCGCGAAAAAAGGGGAGCATCAGGGACCAGACAAGCTTTCCGGTCTCCGGCAGCACGTCGATCAGCGGGAAGGTGGCGAACGGTTCGACTTCGTCGCATTTCGCGAATTCCTCCGGCGTCGCCTTGGCGATCGCCGGCAGCGCAGCAATGAAATCGAGATAGCACTTGCCCAGCGTGGCATTGAAAACTTCGAGGGTATGTGGCGCGTCGGCGGTCTTGCGCTGATGAGCGATGAGCTGGTCGCGGTAGCGGCCCTCCTCGATCGTATTGGCGGCGACGATTGGGGGCAGGGGATTGTTGAGGTTTTCCTCCTTGTACAGCGCATCGACGATATGAACCATGGCGAGATAGACATGGTACGCCGGTAAATCGTCCCGGATGGCATCGAGGAAGCGGTCGATATAGGCCTCGATGAATTTTTCCGGCTCGGGAAAATTCGCGGTGATGCTGCGCTGCTGGGCCTGGGCATAGAGCTGATCGGTCGGCGTCGGCCGGTGCATGTACCAATGCACGCCCTTGACGATGCCGAGAATGAGGACCACGGGCAGCAGGATCATGCCGCCCACGACAACCAGCATGATTGCCGCCAATATCAGGAAAACCGCGATGGCAGCGTTGGCAGCCGGATCGGTCGATTTCGTCGGCCATTGCAGCCAGTCTTCGATGCTCATAGTTCGAAGACCTGCTTGGCTTGAATCTGCGCGCTGTTCTGAATGACGTTCTTCAGCACCACCAGATTTTCGCGGATGTCCTGCTCTACGCCCTTGGCGGCGGCCGGATTCCACGCGTGCACGGTGAAGCTAGGATTGCCCAGCAATTGCTTGATCGTGATCCGCTGCTCGTCCGTCGTAAGACGCCTGTCCTCCTGCCGCGAGCGCAGCCAGCCGTAAATCACAAAGCCGATCCCGGCGAACACGATAAGACCTGCCGGAGTGCCGGAGCCGGCAAGTCCCCAGATGAAGCCGCCGATGATCATGAACGGACCGACGAACCGCATCAGCCCGGTGCCGAGCATCGCGCCGCCACTTGGAAGCGGCGTCGATGTCCTGACACTGAAGCCTTCGCGATAGAGATCGCGCGTTTCGATGATGGCGCGTTCCTCTTCGGAAAAATTCACGGTGCAATCGACGTAGCTCTCCTTGTGGTTGACGACAACGCCGGACGTAGCTTCGCGATGTTCGATGGTCACCCGCATGGCAGTCCCCCAAAGCGCCGCGGCTGAATTTGAGCCGCAACCTAAAGTTGGAGTCAAGCCGATCAGCCGCTCGCCCGGCCGTTTTTTTCAACCAGCAAGGAAACGGCGAATGCGAGCCTCGACTTCTTGCCGTGGCCGGCCGAAGCGCGAACGGCTGGTATTGATCAGACGGTGGGCGTCGGGCCGTCGTTGCCGCGGCGCGTCATAGAGGTCGAAGCGGATCGGCGACGTGGGCGCACCACGCAAGAGCAACCGCGCCCAAGCCGAAAAATTCGGCAGGTCGAGGAGCGCCTGGGGATTGTTCAGGCCGATCTGCGCGGCCAGGACGGCGGCATCCTCGGCGCCGGAGCGACAAGCGACGATCGATCCGGCATTGCCGAAGACGGCCGAGCGCAGCGGGTCGGGAAGTTGGTCGAGGTATTGGTGAGCGAGCGTGAGGGTCAGGCCGTATTTGCGTGCCTCGGAGAGAATAAGAGCGAAGCTGTCGGTGGCGAAGGATTGGAATTCGTCGGCATAGAAGTGGAACACGGGTCGTTCTGCTGCGGGCGTATCGGCACGCGACAGGGCGGCTTGACAACTCCCCAAAAACGTTTCGGAAAAAGAATATTGTGCGAAGTGCGAAATTTAACGCAACAGAGCCTAATGACACCGCAGCAGATTGCCTTTGTTCTGCGTCCAGAAGATTCGCGTGGAGTGTCTGATAATTTCCAAGCGAGTGCACGCAAGAAGCGCGATGTGTCGGCTGCACACGAATTCGCGTGTGGACTGGCAGCGCCGATTCTGATGGCTTTGGCAATGATGTAGCCCGATGCACGCCCCCTCTCGCCCGACGGATTGTACGTCGAACAGCATGCAACTAATACCTTGACGGGCAATAAAAACAAATTCTAGGATTGCGATTGGCTGGGTACGTTCGGTTGTTGGGGGGCGCCAATGCGTTCGCTTGTGCGACGGGTGGTGGGTTTATTTTGCGTCACTGTTGTGGGGTCCTGTACGCAGTGGCTGGGGGATGCCCCAATCGTCAATGACACCGTGATAGTCGCGAGAGTCAATGAATGTAACGGACTCGGCGACACACCGAAAGTCGCAAACGACTACATGCAAGTCGGATTCGCGAATGTGTATGCGGCGTGCGAAGCGTTTTTCGTGAACGCGACCAGATTTCAGCAAAATGCATTGGCCACGAGCCAAACCTTGGACGCCGGGCTGATCGGTGCGACGTCCATCATCAACGCCACCAGCTCGACGGCGGCCGCACTCAAAGCAATAACGATAACGACCGCTGGGGTTGTTTTTGGAAAAGCCGTGCTGGACGATTACACGACGATCTATACGTTCGGGACGCATTTGTACAAAGTTCGACAGCTCGTTCAGAACGACATGGATAATTACGCGAGCCAGGTTTCGGCTCCACCTGATACTTGCATCGCTTATGCGAACGTTCAGAAGCTCGCGATCAAATGCACGATGGCCAATATGCAGGCGCTGTTGGACGCTCAAGTTGCAATTCCCTCGCAGACTGTTTCGAATGCGCCGGCTGCGCCGGCTGCGCCTGCTCCCGCTGCACCGCCCGGTGCGCACGCAGCATTGCGGATGGCGCCAGCCTACGCGCCCCTGCAATCTTCACCGCCCGTAAGTTCCATGGTTATGCCGTTGCGTTAGAAGAATGGTGTGGGGTTGATTCAGCTCGGACCGAGGGAGGATGAGGTGAGGAGCTCTGATGCTATTACGCGCCGCCATATCCTGGGCAATTTAGCTGCCGTTGGTCTTGCCCCTGCGCTATGGACAAGCGCTTTCACTGACGCGAAGGCCCAGGTTGTTATCCGACACGGACGCGGCGCCAGGGTGCCGGCGGGACTGCGCAATCGTATGCAGGTGCAGCAGCTTGCAGCGGAAGGCCTTGAGGCGAGACTTTCTGCGAATCACGACCTCGGTGCGATTCTGGAATCTTTGAAAAGCAGCACACCAACCGGCGTCTCCCCGACTGACGCGCAATTCGATTGGCGAAAACTGAACAAGGTCACCAAAGTAAGAGACCAAGGATCTTGTGGTTCCTGCTACATTTTCGCTGCCATTGGTGCATTCGAGTCGGCTTATGTGATTGCCAATAATGGCGTTGATCCCACCACAATAGAGGTTTCAGAACAGGAAATCTTGGACTGCGGGATTGCTGAAACAAACTGCGTGGTTGGTGGCTGGCACGAGTACGTCTTTACATATCTGCAAACACTGGGTGCGGTCGGGGCTTCCTCGTATTTGTACAATTCATACAATCCGCAACGAGGAGTGTATTGCGTATCTGACTGGGGTACTCGACCATTTTTTCTTCGCAATTGGGGCTACGTGTCGGCGACTTCAATTATGCCAACGGTGTCAGAACTTAAACAAGCCATTGTGACTCATGGTCCAGTCGTATGCGGAGTCAATGCTGTGAGTGACGGTAGTGTGCATGATTGGGATAGATACACCGGCGGCGTGCTCAATTCCGTGCCCACGTCGTCAAACGACGCAGACGTGAATCACGAGGTGGTTATTGTCGGTTGGGATGACAAATTGCAGGGCCCTGGTGTCCCCCCCGGCGTGTGGATCGTAAAAAATTCATGGGGTATTTGGCCCTGCGACCCAAATAGCAGCACCTGCAGTGTGCCCCCGGTCGATCAAGGATACGTTTATGTACCCTACAACAGAAATAATATCGGACAGGGTGCGTCGTGGGTTTCTGCGTGGCCGGCGCAGGCAACGACGTTATTGACCCAAATTAGTGAAGAGCTGAAAGTTAAGGAACTGCAACAAGTGAAATAGCTGGTGCGTGAGATTATTATGAGTGGCCGATTGCAAAAACCGTATCTTGAATTTCGAGAATTTCCAATTGATCAAAAAGGCACAATCCGAAACACCAAAATCGACTTTTTGGAGTGCTAAACGGCTGAGAACGTTCAAGCCTTGTTTGGGGTCGTCGGAGGGTCGCGCGCGTCGGCGCTGCTTTCCCTTCGTGTCTCGCTATCGCCTGCAATGGCCGCTGCTTACCCTCGGTACACCTGCCCGACCCCGGGTCTTTCCCGAGGCGAGCCCCAGCGAGCCGAAGGGCAAGGCCGCCACGCGTGCGATGCCCACATGCGCACGTGAGGCGGCTAGTCGGCGCGAAGCCCCGGCGGAGCGCCGAAAAGACACGGGGTCGGGCGGGTAGCCCGACGCGCGCGACCCGCCATAGCGTGTCATAGCGCCACCCGGTGCACGCCGACCCCGCCTTACCCTAAAGGCGAGGCGTAAGGCGGGGTTGAGCCCCATCCCTGTTGCGCACCACATCGTCGAAATCTGTCAAGATCACTTCCCTTAATTGAAAAGTTGCATTTACTACGCGCGTCGGCGAGAGAGACTTCCGGAAACGAGCCGAACGAGATCATCTTCTCCTTGCGGTCGAACTGATAGCGAAAGCGCCAGAGCTTTCGTCCAGTCGTCTTGACGAGGAGATGCAAGCCGCCGCCGTCGGACAGCTTGTACGGCTTATCCTTGGGTCGTGCTTTTTGAATTTCAAAGAGCTTGAGCATGGGTACGACTTTCTGGGTCGGAAAAAGCTACCCAGAATTATACCCAGAAATCTGGGTATAATCACCGTTTGCCATGAGGTCCTATGTGTAACCGCTCTCGCTCAAAGTACTGATAAACAATAAGAAATGATGCGCTATGGAGAGCTATGAAAAACCTTGGTGGTGCCCAGGAGAGGACTCGAACCTCCACGCCTCGCGGCGCTAGTACCTGAAACTAGTGCGTCTACCAATTCCGCCACCTGGGCAATGTGGTGGGCCGTCCGGCGATAGGTACGAAAGCGGTCGTCCCTTTGTCAATCGAACGGCCCTGTCATGCTCCGCGAATGCGGAGCATCCAGTAATCTCGATGGGCTCGACCTTCGGCGCAACGCCAAGACATTGGGACTACTGGATCATCCGCCTTCGCGGACGATGATACGAGTTTGTCAACCTTCCCCTATACAGCGCGAAGCCGATCATGTATTGCGCGGCGCATGGCGATCAAGAGCAGGCTTGAAACGCTGGTCACCGTGTTCGGCGGCTCGGGTTTTCTCGGCCGTCATGTGGTGCGGGCGCTCGCCAACCGCGGCTACCGTATGCGGGTCGCGGTACGCCGGCCGGAGCTTTGCGGCCATTTGCGGCCGATGGGCCGGGTCGGCCAGATTCATGCCGTGCAGGCTAATCTGCGCTACCCGGATTCGGTTGCGGCAGCGGTGCGTGACGCCGATTGCGTCGTCAATCTGGTCGGCCTCCTGTTCGAGCGCGGCAACCAGCGCTTTGATGCCGTGATGGCGGCGGGCGCCGAAGCGGTGGCGCGCGCCGCGAGCGCTGTCGGCGCACCGTTGGTCCATGTTTCTGCCATCGGCGCCGACGCAAATGCCGCCTCGCATTACGCGCGGGCGAAGGGGCAAGGCGAAGCGCGCGTGTTGGCCGCGCATAGCGAAGCGATCGTCATGCGGCCGTCGATCGTGTTCGGGCCCGAGGACGATTTCTTCAACCGCTTCGCCGCGCTGGCGCGGCTTTCGCCCGCACTGCCGCTGCCCGGCGGCGGCCGCACCCGCATGCAGCCGGTCTTTGCCGGCGACGTCGGCGAAGCCATTGCCAAAGCGGTCGATGGCGATCTGAAGCCGGGCGCGATCTACGAGCTTGGCGGGCCCGACGTGCGCACGTTCAAACAATTGATGGAATTCGTGCTCGCCACCACGCAGCGCCGCCGTCTGCTGGTGCCGGTGCCATTCGCGCTGCTGAAAATGCAGGCGGCGTTCCTACAACTCCTACCGAAGCCGCCGATCACGCCCGATCAGGTCGAATTGCTCAAGGCCGATAACGTGGTTTCCGAGGCCGCGAAGCAAGACGGCCGCACGCTCGAAGGGCTCGGCATCATCCCGGAATCCATCGACGCCATTGTGCCGACTTATCTGTGGCGTTTCCGCAAAACCGGCCAGTTCAAACCGCATACGGCGTAGGCCGTCATGTCATGACGTTGCCTCGGCCCGCGCATCCCGCAATTTGACGAGACGATGTGACCATGTCCGAAGCTTGCACAAATGGCGTCGATACCGGTTTCGTGGCGTTAGGTTATTTCAAGGTCGCCATTCTCGGGGTGGTGCAGGGCATCACCGAATTAATGCCGATCTCATCGACTGCACACATGCGCCTGGTGCCCGCCGTGCTTGGGTGGCAGGATCCGGGCTCCGCGTTTTCTGCGGCCATGCAGCTTGCCGCACTGGGCGCGGTGGTGAGCTATTTCTGGACCGACGTCAGAGATTTGGCAATCAATTCGATCTCCGCCGCCATTCGCGGCAAATTCCGCGACCGCTCGTTCCAATTCGCGCTGTGGATTGTCCTTGCAACTGTGCCGATAGGCATTGCCGGTCTGACGCTCGCCAAACTCCTCAACACGTGCAATTCGCCGCTGCGCGCAATCAGCGTCATCGGATGGGCCTGCATCGCGATGGCCGTGCTTCTTGCGATCGCCGAGATTTGGGCCCGGCATCGGCGCACGATCGGGAACGCGACTATCGTCGATGCAATGGTTGTAGGACTGGCGCAGACCGGTGCGCTCATTCCGGGTGTTTCGCGCTCGGGCTCGACACTGACTGCTGCGCTCATGCTCGGCTTCGAACGCGACGAAGCCGCGCGCCTATCCTTTCTGCTGGGTTTGCCGGCGATCGCCTTGGCTGGCTTCAAGGAGTTGTGGGAGCTCCACAAAATTCATCTTGATTGGTACGCGTGGTCGGTCCTGATCCTTGGTATTGGCGTCGCAGCCGTTTCGGCTTTCTTTGCGATATGGGGCCTGATGAAAATACTGGAAAATTTTTCAAGCTGGCCGTTCGTCATCTATCGGTTTTTGCTCGGCGTCGTGATCCTTGCCGGCGTGGCGACGGGGTGGCTGACCTGACTATCGCCGGGAGCGCGCCTTTGCCAATGAGTCGTAAGTCGATTTCCAATCTCGTCAACCTTTTGACGCTAGGATAAGACTCGGCCAAGGCTCGCAAGCTCATGCTGACGCTGTTCCATCATCCGATCTGTCCGCATTCGCGCTTTGTGCGGCTCGTGCTCGAAGAATACGGGTTGCCGCCGCGGCTGGTCGAGGAGCGGGTCTGGGAACGGCGCGAGGAATTTTTGCTGCTCAATCCGGCGGCGACCACGCCGGTTCTGGTGGAAGAAGGCGTGCCGCCGGTGCCGGGCGCCGGCGTCATCGCCGAATATCTCGACGAGACCCGCGGGCTGACGCTCGGCGAGTTCCGGCTCTTGCCGGCCGACCTGAGCGGACGCATCGAGGTACGCCGGCTGATGAGCTGGTTCAACGACAAGTTCTTCGAGGAAGTCTCGGGCGCGCTGGCGCGGGAGCGGGTCTATAAGCGCTACCTGCCGGCCGGCAGCGGCGGCGGCTCCCCTGACATGGAAACGCTGCGTGCGGCAAAGAGCAATATCAGGTACCATTTAGCTTATATCGGCTGGCTCATCCGCAGCCGCGATTGGCTGGCCGGCGACAGCCTGACCTATGCCGATCTGGCCGCAGCGGCGCATTTGTCCGCCGCCGACTATCTGGGCGATGTACCGTGGGACGAAGACGAGACCGCCAAGAATTGGTACGCCCGGATCAAATCGCGGCCGTCGTTCCGCACGCTGCTCGAAGAAGCGCTGCCCGGCCTGCCGCCGTCGCCAAGCTACGCCAATCTCGATTTCTGACTCCGGCGGCCGTCAAATCGGCGCTGATCGAAGCCGCGCACGCGCAAGGTTTCGACGCCGTCGGCGTCACCCGGCCGGATGCCATCCCGTTTGCGGCGGAGCGGTTGCGCGAATTTCTCAGCCTGGGTGCGCATGGCGACATGGCCTGGCTGGCGGCCAATGCCGAACGGCGCGGCGACCCGCGCGCATTGTGGCCGCAAGCGCGCTCGATCATCATGCTCGGCCTCAATTACGGGCCGGATGACGACCCTTTGGCAATCCTCAAGGACCGCAGCCGCGGCGATATTTCGGTCTATGCGCGGGGCGACGACTATCACGACCTGATCAAGCCGCGGCTGAAAAATCTCGGACGCTGGCTCATCGACCATGCCGGCGGCGACATCAAGGTCTTTGTCGATACCGCACCACTGATGGAGAAGCCGCTCGCTGCCGCGGCCGGTCTCGGCTGGCAGGGCAAGCACACTAATCTGGTGTCGCGGCAACTCGGCTCGTGGCTGTTTCTCGGCGCCATCTTCACCACGCTCGATCTGCCGCCGGACGCGGCGGAACGCGACCATTGCGGCAATTGCCGCGCCTGCCTCGATGTCTGCCCGACGGCCGCGTTCCCAGCGCCGTATCGACTCGATGCCCGGCGCTGCATTTCCTACCTTACCATTGAGCACAAGGGCCCGATCCCGCGCGAGCTGCGCGAGCTGATGGGCAATCGCATTTACGGCTGCGATGATTGTCTCGCAGTGTGCCCGTGGAACAAGTTTGCCGTCGCCGGCCGCGAGGCGAAGTTGGCGGCGAGGCAGGCACTGCGCGCGCCGCTTCTGGCCGATCTCGTCCGGCTCGACGATGCCGCATTCCGTTTGCTGTTCGCCAAAAGCGCGGTCAAGCGCATCGGCCGCGCCCGCTTTATCCGCAATGTGCTGATCGCGATCGGCAATTCGTCGGATGCGAGTCTCGCCGAGGAGGCCGAGCGGCTGCTCGACGATGAATTGCCGCTGGTGCGCGGCGCTGCCGTGTGGGCGCTCGGCCGGCTCGATCGCGTGCGGCTCCGACGCTGCGCTGCAAAACGCGCGATCGTCGAATCCGATCCGGAAGTGATCGCCGAATGGACGGCAGCAAAAGAGCACCGAAAAGAGCACTGACCCCTTCGATGTCCCAGCTCATTTGCCTCGGATTGGGTTATTCGGCGGAGCATTTTGTCGCCGCGTTCGGCCAAAAGTTCGACCGTATCGTCGGCACCATGCGCAGCAAGGAACGCGCAGCGGTTTTGAATGCTTACGACCGCGGGCGATTGCAGGCGCTCGTTTTCGACGGCAAATCGGCGACGCCCGAACTGCAACAGGCGATCGTCGCGGCCGATGCGGCGCTCATCTCGATCCCGCAGGATGCCGACGGCGATCCGGTGCTGCGCGCCTGCGGCGATGCCTTTATGCGCGCGCGGCGCCTGCGCTCGACCGTCTATCTGTCGACGGTGGGCGTCTACGGCGACCGTGGCGGCGATTGGGTCGACGAGGCAACGCCGCCGAGCCCAAAATCGGCGCGCGGTCGCGAACGACTCGCGGCCGAGCGGGCGTGGCAAGATCTTGGCGCGCGCAGTGGCATTGCCGTCGCCATCTTACGCCTCGCCGGCATTTACGGACCGGGGCGCAACGCGCTCCTGCAGATTGCGCGCGGCGGCGCGCGCCGCATCGTCAAGTCCGGGCAAATCTTCAACCGCATTCATGTCGGCGATATCGCGCAGGCGATCGATGCCGCGTTCACGCGCAAGCCATCCGGCATTTTCAACGTCGCCGACGACGAGCCTTCGCCGCCCGGCGATCCGCTCGTCTTCGCGGCGCAGCTTTTAGGCATCGCGTCGCCGCCGGAAGTTCCCTTTGCCGACGCCGCGCCATCGATGTCCCCGCTGGCGTTGAGCTTCTGGCAGGAATGCCGGCGCGTACGTAACGACAAGCTCAAGCGCGAGCTCGGCGTCGTGTTGCGCTATCCGACGTATCGGGAAGGCTTGCGCGCGCTGTTGGCTGAAAAGTAGCCGTCATTGCGAGGAGCAAAGCGACGAAGCAATCCAGACTGGATTGCTTCGCTTCGCTCGCAATGACGAGGCTCAATGCAAACTCGGCCCTTTGAGAAATCGATTGCGTTCGCTCGATTTGACGCGCAGCTCCATGGACTCGCCGTCGCGATAGATCGCGATCGGCACTTCGACGCCGGCCGGGCCTTGCGCCCAGATACGCCGGAAGAAGCTGGCGAGATCGCGCACGTCCTTGCCGGCGACCGACAGGATGATATCGCCGGTCCGTAAATCCGCTTTCTTGGCCGGCCCGCGATCGGCCAAACCGACGACGACGAGCCGGTTTTCGACCTCGGTCGCGTACAGGCCCAGCCACGGCCGCGGCGGCATATTGCGGCGGCCGAATTTCATCAGGTCGTCGACGATCGGCTTTAAGAGATCGATCGGAATCATCATGTTGATGTTCTGCGTCTGGCCCTTTTCCGCGGCGTGCTGGAGCTGGAGCGAGCCGATGCCGAGGAGATCGCCGGCGGGACCGATCAGCGCGGTGCCGCCCCAATTCGGATGCGCCGGCGCAGTGAAGATCGCCTCGTCGAGGACATATTCCCAATAGCCGGCGAATTCCTGCTTGGCGACGATACGCGCGGCGACGGAACGCTGCCGGCCGCCGAAACCGCCGACCACGACGCGTTCGCCGATCGATGCCGCAGCCGAGTCGCCGATTTCGAGCGCCGGCACGTCGAGCTTCGCTAGCGCCTGCACCAGTCCGAAGCCGGTCTCCTGATCGTAGCCGAGCACGTGGCCCGGCACCGAGCGGCCGTCGTTCAGCGTGATCCACAGCGTCTCCGCTTCGGTAATCAGATAGCCGACGGTGAGAACGAGTCCGTTGCCGCGAATAAAAACGCCGTTACCCGCGCGTTCGGTGCCCAGCGTCTCGGCGGTGAACGCATCCGCCGGTACAATGGTGCGCAGGCCGACCACGCACGACAAGGCGCGCTCGAGATCGTAGCTGTAGTCCTCCGCTTTCGGTTGCGCGGAGGACGGCACCTTCCAGTCGCTCACGGATGGCATCGCATATTCCTTCGCTTGCAGCGGCCGAGTTGCACAAAGACTCGCAAGAACTTGTAGCCAAGTTCGGGCGTTAGCAAGATCCGGACAAGTCCGGTAGGCGGATTGCGCATCGTTCTAGGCTATTTGTCCACTGTGCGGCCGCCGATCAAGCCCGCTTGCAAGCCCGGTTGCAAGCGGGCCGCACGCCTTCGTTCAGCCCTCACGATAGTCCGGTATTGAGGAATTCCTTCGACCACTTGGCGTAGTCGGATTGGCGGGTGACCTGCTTCATCAAATCGGGCGACGCTATTCCCTTGATGTCGGCCGGTGGCGTGCCGGCGCGCAGCGCTTTGAGCGTTTCGTGCACGGCGTTGACCGCCGCCATGAACGGCATGTGGCCTTGCAGACAAATGCGGACGTTGCGCGCGGAAAGATAATCGAGATCATAGAGCTCGGCGCCGGGGTTGCCGAGAAACAACGGCCGCTTCACCGCGGCGGCGACGGCGTCGAGCTGCGCGCGCGTCTTCACGCCCACCAGGAACAGCATGTCGACGCCGGCGTCCTCATAGGCCTTCAGGCGCGCGATGGTGTCTTCGACACCGGTCATCGCCATGGCGCTGGTGCGCCCGACAACGACCAGCCGTTTGTCTTGCCGACCGGCGAGCGCGGCCTTCATCTTGCCGACGCCCTCGGCAATGGGAATGAGCGTCGCCCCGGTCGCGCCGTACGGCGTCGGCAGCGCCGTATCCTCGATCGTCAGCCCGGCAACGCCGGCGGTCTCGAGCTCTTCTACCGTGCGTTTGACGTTGAGCGCGTTACCGTAGCCATGATCGGCGTCGACCAAAAGCGGCAACTTGCCGGCGCGATTGATCCGGTAAGCCTGTTGCGCGAATTCGGTCAGCGTGAGCAGGATGATGTCGGGCGCGCCAAGCACCGCGAACGAGGCGATCGAGCCGGCGAACATCCCGGCTTCGAAACCGAGATCTTCGGCGATGCGCGCCGAGATCGGATCGTAGACCGATGCCGGATAGATGCAACGCGGTCCGGCAATGACGGAGCGCAGCCGCTCGCGTCGGTTAGTCCAATCCATGCTGTAGCCCCCGCTATCAGTGCGTTGGTGGTCCGGCGCATGGTTCTATCACGCGCAAGCTCGGGCCGACACGCCAACTCGAACGCAAGGATTACGCGGTTGGCGCAGGCGCGGTGTAGCGCTACTTCTTGTTTTGCGAATCTTGCGACGATGCCGCTTGCTGCTGAAGTGCTTGGAGTTTCTTCTGCAGATCGGGCAAGCTTGCCACCAGCGCGCAATCGGCTTGATCCTTCACCGCCTCTTGTTGGACCTGCGCCCAGCGCGCGTCGGCATCTTGCTGATTCCAAGGCTTGTGGGTCTCCGGATTGAAGACCCCCTGCAGCGCCAGATTGTCCAACGACCGGTGATAATCTTCGAGATTAAGAACGCGATCACGCGGCTGGAAATAGAAATTCGCGCCGTTCAACTCGCTGCAATGCCGCAGCCCGCCGGCAAACGCCTGCTGCGCCATTTTGGCGTCGAAAATCTTGCCTTTGAGATCGTCGATAGCGGCATTTTGCGCAAGCGCCGGCGACGCCAAGCTCGCGGCAAAACCTGCTGCAAGCGCGGCCGCCGCGAAGACGCTGCCCAAGGCAGCACGCGAGACTATTCGCGCCATGATCTCATCCCCCAATGAAACGCCCGGCGACCGTTCAATATCCCCATACCACCAATAACACACAAGGCTCCGCGGCACAGCCTTTACCGAATTATTCACCATCCCGGCGGAACTACTGCCGCTGCGACAAAGTACGGTCGGCGGCAGAGTTTTGTGCCTTGTTCCCGCCAAATGTTGCAGGCAAAAACGCCTCTGGAAATTAGGGTTGCCGGGGTCCGTCTTGCGTAGCAGCATCAGTCTTGTCGCGGTAGCGTTCGCCCTTGCCGGCTCGCTCGGCACTGCCGCCGCACAATCTTACCCGCCGCAGCCAGCGCCCCCGGGCTATGCCGGAGCGCCGCCGGCTTATCGCGACGCTAACGGCGCGCCGATCGATCCACGCTACGTCCAGCCGGCTCCCGATGGGGATGCCGCTTCGGGCCGGCCGACAAGCGCATCCAATTTCGCCCCGCAGCCGCTGCCGACACCCAATGAGCGCCCGCCCGCCGAGATTGCCGGCGCTCCCGCATCCGCCGACGTGACCGGCTCGATCAAGAGCCCGTCGGCACCCGCCGCGACGCCTGTTGGACCGGCTGCCGCGTCGCAACCGTCGCCGCCGACAGTGATTGCTGCGCTGCCGGCGCAATCGCAATCGGAACCGCAACAGGCGAGCCAGGAACCGCCGCCGCAGTTCCGCCGGCAGATCGTCAATTTCCCGACTCCGGAACCGGCCGGCACCATCATCGTCGATACGCCGAACACCTACCTCTATCTCGTGCTCGGCCATGGCCAGGCGTTGCGCTACGGCATCGGCGTCGGCCGCGACGGCTTCACCTGGTCGGGCACCGAGCGCATCAGCCGCATGAAGGAATGGCCGGACTGGTTCCCGCCGCGTGAGATGATCGACCGTCAGCCCTATCTGCCGCGCTTCATGGCCGGCGGCGAGACCAATCCGCTCGGCGCCCGCGCTATGTATCTCGGCAGCACGCTATACCGGATCCATGGCACCAACGATCCGACGACAATCGGCAAATACATTTCGTCCGGCTGTATCAGGCTGACCAACGACGACGTCGAGGATCTGTATAGCCGGGTCGGCATCGGCACGCGTGTCGTGGTGTTGCCGGCTACCATGCCGACCGCGTTATCCGACGTTCCGCAAGCTCCGCAATATTCGGCGCCCCAGCAGTATTCGGCAGCCCCGCAATATTCGGCGGCTCCGCCGATCCCGCCAGCCCCAATAACGCGATAACGTTTGGCAGGCAGGTTGCATGGTTGCTGGCCGGCTGGCGCTGCAGCGCCGGCCATTTTTATTTCGCCGCGCGCCGGCTCGCGCCGGGATTGACGGCGGCGTTGCCGACTGGCTCATAGACGCTGTCCTTGACACGATGCGCAAAGAGTCCGTTTCGCGTGATCCCGCTTTCCGTTCTCGATCTATCGCCCGTGACCACCGCGACGCCGGGCTCGGCGGCTTTGCATAATTCGCTCGACCTGGCGCGGCTTGCCGATCGTCTCGGCTACAAGCGCTATTGGGTCGCGGAACACCACAATCTGGCGAACATCGCCAGTTCCTCGCCGGAAATCATGATCGGCCAAATCGCGGCCGTGACGTCACGTATCCGTGTCGGCTCGGGCGGCGTGATGTTGCCGAACCACGCGCCGCTGATGGTCGCCGAACGCTTCAAAGTGCTGGAGGCGTTGTTCCCCGGCCGCATCGATCTTGGGCTTGGCCGCGCGCCGGGCACCGATCAGGTCACAAGCTATGCCTTGCGGGTCCGGCAGGACCCGCGGCAAGGCGACGACTTCCTCGAGCGCTTTCAGGAGCTCTTGTTGTTCGAGCGCGGCGGCTTTCCGGAAGGTCATCCGTTCCGCAACGTGCATGCGGTCCCTGCCGACGTGGCGCTGCCGCCGATCTGGTTGCTTGGCTCGAGCGGCTATAGCGCGGAACTCGCCGCCGCGGTCGGCATGGGCTTCGCCTTCGCGCATCATTTCGCCGACTACGAGGCGGCAAGCGCCATGCTCGCTTACCGCGAGCATTTCAAACCGTCGGCGACATTGGCGAAGCCCTACGCCATCCTCGGCACGGCCGTGATCACAGCCGACAGCGACGCGGAGGCCGATCGCCTCGCATCGAGCGCCGATTTGCATTATGCGCGGCGCGCCAAGGGCGAGTATCTGCCGCTCGCCTCGCCCGAGGAGGCCGCCGCTTATCCCTATACGCCGATCGACCGCGAACGCATTGCGCGCCACCGCGCGCGCCTGATCGTCGGCAGTATCGATCGCGTGAAGGAACGACTGCGTACTTTGACCGAAGCGACCCGCGCCGACGAAATCATGATCACGACCATGGTTTACGATCACGCAGCGCGCCGGCATTCCTACGAGCTCCTGGCGCAAGCCTACGAGCTCGTGCCGTCGCCGTGAGTTGGGCGGCGGACATTGGCGGCGGACATGGGCGGCGGGCATGGGAGGCGGGCATGGGAGGCGGGCATGGGAGGAGGGAGTGGCTGGAAGGGAAATGCATATTTCGCAGTGCGCCGTCTTGTCATAATCGCGACTTGCTCCACCCTCTAGCTTCGGCGTCATGAATTGGCCGCCATCGTGCCGCGATGTGGCGTGGCGATCGCGTCCATTAGGATTCTTGTTAAGATTCTTCGCCAGAATTACAAATTCCCGCAGGCTTGGGGGCGGAATTGAGCATTCAAGGGGCGCAGCGCGGCGCACTGTTTCACGCCAGAAACGGGTTCGGCAGTGTTGGCACGCTCGCTCTCTGCACGGCGCTTAATCTGGCGCTGGGCTCGGCCCCGGCATCCGCCCGATACTACGGATTTGACTACGGTTTTTGGCACCGGCCCAAACACCGGGCGGTGCAACATGTCGGCAAGGAGAAGGACGTCAGCAAGGATCCGTTCGGCGACATCCCGAAGGGGCCGCTGCAGATCTTCATCTCGATCGATCAGCAGAAGCTGCATTTGTATAGCGACGGCATGCATGTTGCGGACACCTCCGTTGCGACCGGGGTGCCGAGCCTGCCGACGCCCTTGGGCGTATTCGGCGTCATCCAAAAGCAGGTCTTCCACCGCTCCAACATTTACAGCAACGCGCCGATGCCCTTCATGCAGCGCATCACCTGGTCGGGGGTGGCGATGCACGAGGGCGAAGGCATCGGCCATCGGGCGTCGCACGGCTGCATCCGCATGCCGCACGATTTTGCGGTGCGGCTTTATCGTCTCACCAAGCTCGGCGTGCCGGTGGTCATCGCGCAGCGCGAATTGAAGCCGGTCGAATTCGCCGGCCCGCATTTGTTTGTTCATCGCGACAAAGCGCCGGAACCGATCGCGGTCACGGCGCCGGCGGTCTCGGCTGCGGCGCCGGCAGCCACGGTAGGTCCGGCCGCCCTCGGGCTGCGGGTCAGCGCCGATGGTAACGCCGGCGCGCCGGCTGCAGTCGCCGAAGCCGCGAAATCCGACCCGGCAATCGGAGATGCACCTCCGTCCGCGCCATCGCCGGCGAACCTGACAGTCGAGGCAAACGCTGCGGCCTCGCCGAATCGGGAACCCGATCCGCCCGCGCCTGCCGCGCCCGCGCCTGCCGTCACTCCGGTCGATGCGAATGTGCCGATGCCGCCGGCCGAGCCGGCGGACCTGGTGAAGGCCGCGCCCGCCAGTCGGGCACCGATTGCGATTTTCATCAGCCGCAAGGAAAACAAGATCTACGTGCGCCAGGATTTTGCGCCGTTGTTCCAGGCGCCGGTCACCATTGCCGATCCCGAACGGCCGCTTGGCACCCACGTATTTACGGCGCTCGGATTTATCGGCGACGATCATACGACGCTACGCTGGGACGTCGTCTCGCTGCCCGGCGAGCCGCCGCAGCAGCCGAAGCGGAAGGCCGAGCGCGAGACGCGATACGAGAGATATGCCCGCGATAGACGCAACAGCGAACAACGCGAAAAACCCGCCGATCTGCCGCCGCCGCAGACGCCGGACGAGGCGCTTGCCCGCATCGACATCCCGCAGGCGGCAATCGATTACATTTCCCAACTGATCGTTCCCGGCTCATCGTTGATCGTGTCCGACCACGGCCTCGGCGAGGAAACCGGCGAGGGCACGAATTTCATCGTCGTGACGCGCTGACTTACCGTAGGTGGGTTGAGCGCGGCGAAACGTGCCGCTAGGCTGCCGCCGGCTTAAATGTGGCCGGCGCGGCCAGGACCGGCCGGCAATTGCACAGGAGGATCACCTTGGGTAAGCATTTCGCATTGACGTCATCGGACAATTTCAAGCTCGGCGCTTATCGCGCCGACCCGGCCGGCAAAGCCAAGGGCGGCATCGTCGTCATTCAGGAGATTTTCGGCGTCAACCATCACATCCGCGCGGTGTGCGACCGGCTGGCCGGCGAAGGCTATGCGGCGCTGGCGCCCGCGGTGTTCGACCGCCAGCAGCCGAACTTCGAATGCGGCTATACGCCCGACGAAATCGCCAACGCGCGCAAATTCGTCGCCAATCCCGATTGGGGCGCGATGCTGCGCGACGTGCAGGCCTCAATCGATGAGCTGAAGAAGGAAGGCCCGGTCGCGATCATGGGCTTCTGCATGGGCGGCACGATCTCCTTCCTCGCGGCGTGCAAGCTCAACGGTCTCTCGGCCGCGGTCTGCTATTACGGTGGCCAGATCGCCAAGAACGCCGACCAGAAACCGAAAGTGCCGACGCAAATGCATTTCGGCGAGAAGGACGCCTCGATCCCGATGAGCGACGTCGAGATCATCAAAGCGAAGCGTGGTGGCGATTGCGAAATCTACGTTTATCCCGACGCCCAGCACGGCTTTCACTGCGATGAGCGCGGCAGCTACCAGGATGCGGCGGCCAAGATCGCTTGGCAGCGCTCGATGGCGTTCCTGGCGAAGAACGTGAAGTAATCGAGAGTCAGCGGTCAGTGATCGGTAATCAGAATTTTCTGATGGCCGACGACGCTTGATTCCCGATTTTTGGAGGAGCGACATGGGGCGGCGCAAGCTCATTGGACTGCTCGGCATAGTGGCGGCGTTTATGCTGCTGCTGTCGGCGCCGTCGTCCCCTGCCGCTGCGGACAACTATCCGTCGCGCCCGATCCACTTGATCGTCACGTCGCCGGCGGGTTCGCTGGTGGATGTAATCGGCCGTCTGGTCGGCCAGGGCCTCAGCGAGCGGTTGGGGCAGCCGGTCGTCGTCGACAACCGACCGGGCGCCATGACGCAGCTCGGCACCGACGTGCTGGTTCACGCCGATCCGGACGGCTACACGCTGATGATCGGCCCGTTGGAACTGACGATGCTGCCGTTCGAGAAGAAGGGCTATCCCTACGATCCGACCAAGGACGTTACCCCGGTCGCTTTGATGACCACGTCGTGGACGGTGTTCGCGATCTACCCGAAGTTGCCGCCGCAGACGCTGCCGGAGTTCATCGCTTATGCCAAAGCGAGACCCGGCAAGCTGCATTACGGCACGAACGGCGTCGGCGGCGCGCTGCATATCGCCGTCGAAATGCTCAAGCTCAAGACCGGCATCGACATCGTCCACGTGCCCTATCGCGGCGGCGAACAGGCCGCGACCGACGCTATGGCCGGGCAGATCGAGATGGTGTCGATGGGACTTGCCAGCGCCCGCGTCGCCCAAGGCGGCAAGCTGCGCCTGCTGGCACAGACCGGCCCGACCCGGCATCCGCTGTTCCCCGACGTTCCGACCACCGCCGAGTACGGCCTTCCCGAGGTGCGCATGGACACGTGGTTCGGCCTGGTCGCCCCGCCGAAGACCCCGGACGCGATCGTCGCGCGGCTCGACCGGGCTGCCGCCGAGCTCGAACAACAACAAAGCTTTCGCGATGCCTTGGACAAGATCGGCTGCGCGCCGTCGTACCTGCCGCACGACCAATTCGCCGCCTACATCGCCGCCGACTTGAAGAAATGGCAGAAATTGATTCCCGCTTTGGGCATTCCGCAGATCGAGTAAAGGAGTCATTTGAAATGGCGACGCATGCTTGGCCGAACGGCAAGAAGATCGCCGTGTCGGTCACCGTGATGTTCGAAACCTGGTCGGAAAACGCCGCGCCGAATTATTCGGTGCAGACGACGCATCTCAAATCCGGCACCGTCGATCACGCCAGCAAGGCGTGGTCGACCTATGGCGGCCGCGTCGGCATCTGGCGTCTGATCCGCATGCTCGACCGTTTGCAGATTCCCGGCACCTTCTTCATCAACGGGCGCTGCGCCGAGGAATATCCTGACGCCGTCAAGCAGATCGTGAAATCCGGTCACGACGTCGCCGGGCACGCCTATGTGCAGGATCAATTGCTCGCCTATATGTCGCTTGAGGATCAACAAAAGACCATCCGCAAGAGCATCGACCTGCTGCAATCCTGCGGCGGCAAAAAAGTCACGGGCTGGGGCAGCCCCGTGGTCGCGTTCACGCCGGAAACCGCCGGCTTTCTGGCGCAGGCCGGATTGAAATGGACTTGCGACGTGACTTATGCCGACCTGCCGATCCGCATTCACACGCCGCACGGCGTCATCGCCGGCGTGCCGACGACCGACTTCTCGGACAATCGGGTCATGCGCGCGAGCCCGCGCGATCTCTACGACGCCTATCAGGGGACGTTCGACTACCTGTCGGAGAACGAGCCGATGGCGCTTCTGGTGCTGGTCATCCACGCGCAGTTCGGCGGCCGGCCGTTGATGACAGCGGTGGTGCAGGAGATTTTGAAATATATCGGCAAGTCGGCGGATGTCTGGTTCGCGCGCCACGAAGAACTTGCGAATTGGGCGCTCGCTTCGGGCGTCGATGAGCACAGCTATCGCGAACGGTATTTCGGCGGCCAGTAATCAGGGATCGATAATCAGGTATCAGATATCAGGTCAGCGACTCTTGATCACTGATACCTGATTACTGATCCCTGGTCAGAACCACCGCTCCTGCACCTGGATGGTGTCGCCGGGCTGCACCTGCGCGGTGATCGGCGTCTTGAAGCGATAGATTTCGCCGCCGTAATTGCGGCTGATGACGACGTATTTCTTGTAACCGCGCGGCGTGAAGCCGCCGGCGATTGCCACTGCCGTCTCCACGGACATGTTGGCGACGTAAGGGTATTGGCCCGGCTGCGTGACTTCGCCGAGAATGAAGAACGGCCGGTAGGCTTCGACTTCGACCGCAACATGCGGATCGCGCACATAGCCCTGGCGCAACAGATCGGCGATGCGGGCGGACAGCTGATCGGTCGTCAAACCGCGCGCCGCGACCGAGCCGATCAGCGGCATGGCGAGGTCGCCGCTGACGTCGACGACATAGGAGTTGGTCAGTCCGTCCTGACCGAACACGACGACGCGCAGCCGGTCGCCCGAATCGAGCGTGTAGGGGAATTGCTGCACGGGAGGTGCGTAAGCGGCAGGCGAGGCGGCCACCATTCCGGGATAGCCGCCGGCCATCACGACCGATCCCGTCGTGGCGACACCGCCGTAAGGCGACGCGGCGACCGTTCCGTAAGCCGGTGCGGCGTAGGTCGGCGCGGCGACCGCGGCATAAGACGGCGCTGCATAGGTCGGTGCGGCAACGCTCGCATAGGCAGGCGCGGCCGCCGCATAAGCGGGGGCAGCAGCCATGGTCTGATACGGCGAAGCCGCGACCGCCCCATAGGCGGCCGGGGCCGAGCCATAGACCACATTGTCGATGCCATAGGGCGACGGAGCGGCCGCCATCTGGACGCTCATCACGGGCTCCCGCGCGCATCCCGCCACCATAATTGCCAGGGCGATCAACGCCAGAAGAGGGCGGGCGACCCGCATAGGCACAATCCGACCCCGTTTCGAGCCAAAGCGAGGTCCGATTAACGCCCGGTATGGTTAACAAACCCTCACCACGCCCGGTATGGACTGGCGTGCGCCACGCTCACTCCGCCTCCTTCTTTCGGACGGAGGTCAGCCAGTCCGCGACGGCCAACAGCAGCATGACGACGGCGAAGGTCACGGGGAAGCTGAGCACCCAGATCAGCTTCGATGTGTCCGGCTCTTTTTCCAGGTCGAAATACCACGCCAGCGCGTCGACTGCGGCGATACCGACGATCGAGCCGAGCAGCTTTTGCTTGAGCGCGCCGAAGTCGACCTGGGTGAGGCCGTGCGGCCAGTCCGGATGCGCGGTGGCGTCGATGCGGCGGATGAAGTTCTCATAGCTGGAGAAAATTACGATGATCACGAGATTCGCCGTCAGCGCCAGATCGACCAGATTGAGCACGTTGGTGACGAGGTCGTGCCAGTTCATGCCCCGCACCTGCAGCGCCAGCTCGAACAGATCGCCGAAGAAGCGATAGATCAGCAGCAGCAGGCAGAGCAGCAGGCCGAGCAGGAACGGCGCCAACAGCCAGCGGCTGAAAAATACCGACGCCTGAATGTAGCGTCCGTCGGGCCAGCGCATGCCGGATCTCCGCGATGCTGCTCACGCAGGCGCCAGCATACGCGACGCGATCTTAGGCTGCCACTCCCGTGCCGATCGGGCAGCTCACGCCGGTGCCGCCGAGGCCGCAATAGCCGTGCGGATTCTTGGCGAGATATTGCTGATGGTAATCTTCGGCAAAATAGAACGGCGGCGCGTCGCCGATTTCGGTCGTGATCGGACCCAGGCGTTGCGCGTCGAGCGCCTTGGTATAGGCGGCCTTCGACGCCTCGGCGGCGGCGCGTTGCGCCGGCGAGAACGGATAGATGCCGGAGCGGTACTGGGTGCCGACGTCGTTGCCCTGGCGCATGCCTTGGGTCGGATCGTGGCTCTCCCAGAAGGTCTTCAAAAGCCGGTCGTAGGAGATTTTCTTCGGATCGTAGACCACCAGCACGACTTCATTGTGCCCGGTGCGGCCGGAGCAGACTTCCTCATAGGTCGGGTTTGGCGTCAGCCCGCCGGCATAGCCCACCGCGGTCGCGTAAACCCCGTTGCCGAGCTCCCAGAATTTGCGCTCCGCGCCCCAGAAGCAGCCGAGCCCGAACATCGCCAGCTCTAGCCCTTCGGGATAGGGGCCTTTGAGCGGATTGCCGTTGACGAAATGCCGCTGCGCGGTCGGGAGCGGCGTCGAACGCCCCGGCAAGGCATCGGCGGCGGTGGGCATTTCGAGCTTTTTGCGGAATGAAAACATGGCGGGGCTCCGGATCGGTCATTGCGGACGGCGCGGGAAATATAAACTGCGAGGTGCAGTCCCGCACCGGGCCCGGCGATCACGTTTCGCAAGCCCTCCCCCCTTGTGGGGGAGGGTGGGGAGGGGGGTCGTGAGGTGACGTGAATGCGTCGACGCGCGCGCATCGCCTCATGACCCCCACCCCTAACCCCTCCCCACAAGGGGGAGGGGAACGCAGAATGTGCCCGGCTTTCGTCCGCCGCTTTTGCCCCTTATTGTGCGGCCAGATTCGGCATCATCAATCCACGCCGGTGGGAGGCCTTCCAGATGTTCCGCAGTTTCGCACTCGCCTGCGCGGTTGCCGCCGGCTTGGTCCTTGCCGGACCGGCGGTCGGTCCGGCCTTGGCGCAGCAGCTGCAGCCGGTGCCGACCGGGGCGACCCCGCCCTACGGACCGCCGATCACGCTCGATCAGGCCAAGCGCGTCATGGCGGCCGCCGAGCTCGATGCGGCCAAGAATTCCTGGCAGGTCGGCATCACCATTCTCGACTCCGGCGGCAATCTGGTGATGTTCCACAAGATCGATAACGCCCAGCTCTCCGCCATCACCACTTCCGAAGGCAAGGCGCGCACCGCGCTCGAATTCAAGTTGCCGTCGAAGGCGCTCGACGACGCCATCGCCAACGGCGGCGCCGGCATGCGGCTCTTGGCGCTGAAGGACATCACGCCGCTGCAGGGCGGCGTGCTGGTCCTGGTCGATGGCAAGATCATCGGCGCCATCGGCGTCTCCGGCGCGCTGTCGTCGCAGGACGAGCAAGTCGCCAAAGTCGGCGCCGACGCACTGGCCAAATCAGGGATGTGAGGCAGCTTCCTGTTTCCCTTCTCCGCTGGCGGGGGAGGAAACATCAATGCACCTCCCCCGCTTGCGGGGGAGGGTGGGAGGGGGCCTTTGTCTTGAGCGCGCTCGCGGCGGCGGCGTAACCGCCCTGCGCGCCGTCGATGAAATGCACGTGATCGCTCTTCGTCGGCGCCGGCGTGAAGCAGGTCATCATGGCGGCGTGCTGCCGGTGCAGGCCGTAGTTCGCCGTTCCCGCCGCGGCGGCGAGCCGCCGTTCCAGCGTATCGGCAAGCTCGGGCGTGCAGTCGATGATCATGCGCAGCCCGTCGTCATATTTGCGGAAGTCGGAATTCTCGACGACCTGGCGCAGATAGGTTGCCGGCACGAAACGGCCGACGCGCAAGCCGGAGCGCATGACCAGGAAATAGAGTAGCGTGCGGGCCAGCACGCGGGCGCGCTTGAAGCCGCCGCCCGGCAACGTGTGGGTTTCGAGCGCGAGCCCCTGCGGCGGCCAGCCGAGTTTCGGTCCGCCGGCCGGCAGCGGACGCCCGGCCTCGGGGCTGTTTTCAACGAGCGCCACGATGTCCTCGGTGAGCGCGCGGAACGCGGCCGGATCGCCGTCGGGCGCCGGCATCACCAACACGGCAAGAATGACCCCGCGCGCGGCGCGGAATTCCTCGAACCGGCATGACAGGCCGGTGAGATCGGGCCAGCTCCCCGGCGGCGCCGGCGCCACCGCAAACTCGCCGCGTTTGACCGCGGCGTCGGCCCAGGCGAGGCCGCCGCCGGCGAACATCGCATAGGACAGATTCTCCGACGGGCCGTAGCGCGCCACCCGCACGTCGAGCCCCCGGCGGCGGATGGCGACGAGCGGGATCAAGGCGACCCGCAAAGTGAGGCCGAGCTCGCCATCGGCCCAGGCCGCGGTCGCCGCCAGCGCCGTGCGCGCCGTGGCGGCGTCGCGCGGCGACACCGCAAAGCTCGCGCCGTCGCCGCCGAACACGAACGGAAATTCACGCCCGCCGAGCGCATTGGTCAGCGCCGCGATCACCGCGGCGCCGGCCATGTTGACGGCCTTGTAGCGCTTTTCGGCGATCGCCTTGGTCGAGGCCACCACGTCGGCGATGCCGACGGTCCAGTCGTCCGGCAACGCCGTATAGCGGCCGGCATCCATCAGGGCGCGAAAACCGCGCCGCACCGGTACGGCGGCATAAAAGGCTTCGCTGGCGCTGGCTGCGGTCATGGCATTGGTTTGGCTTTGCCCACTGACAAGGTACGGAGCAGGGATTATTTAGTTTCCGCGGCTCACAACGTCCCCCTCTCCCCGCACGCGGGGAGAGGGTTGGGGTGAGGGGGCCTCTCCGCGGGGCTCAGCGTAACGGGGACGGATCGGAGTCGATATGCCGAAAAACAAAAACAAGACGCCGCCGTCGGACGCCGCCCCAGCCGGCGACGACCAAATCCTCGCCGGCAATCTGACGCTGCACGAGCTGTTTCAGCGCCAGACTGCGGTCATGCTTGAGCGCGCCGACCTCTCCGACGAACAGAAGCAATCGATCCTCATCGCCATGAGCTGCCCCTGCTGCGGCGCGGGCGGGTTTTCGTTTACGGCGAAGTTGAAGCGGTGAGGGTAACGATCGCAATATCCGGAAAGGGCCTAATTCCACGGTATTTGATGCGGTTAACGGCCTGTGAATCTTTTTTGGCGAGGATCTTATGTCGTTCCAGGCCGTTGGGATTAGATGTTGACCGCCGCATCCGATCTGCTTGATTTTGTCGGCCAGTCGCGCTTCGCGACAATACTGGCTGATCCCCCTTGGCAGTTTGTCAACCGGACGGGAAAGATCGCTCCCGAGCATCGGCGGCTGTCGCGGTATGGCACTCTGACTCTCGACGAGATCGAGAGATTGCCAGTTGGCAACATCGCCGCGCCGACTGCACATCTCTATTTGTGGGTACCCAATGCTTTGTTACCTGATGGCCTAGCGGTGATGAAGGCGTGGGGGTTCACCTACAAGTCCAATCTGGTGTGGCACAAGGTCCGGAAGGATGGTGGCTCCGACGGTCGCGGCGTAGGATTTTACTTCCGCAATGTTACAGAACTCATTTTGTTCGGTGTGCGCGGCAAGAATGCGCGTACGCTGGCGCCAGGCCGGAGCCAGGTGAACCTTCTGGCTACACGTAAGCGCGAGCATTCGCGCAAGCCGGATGAACAGTACCAAATAATTGAAGCCTGCAGTCATTCTCCTTATCTCGAATTATTTGCGCGCGGCGTCCGGCCCCGGTGGGCAACGTGGGGTAATGAGGCGAATGAGCATTATCGGCCCGCGTGGGCGACCTATTCAAATCATTCTCGCGCTCAGAATGCAGTATCACTGTAGTAGCGAATGCCGGTAGATGCTTTTCACTATGGCGCAGCGACGCCAGTCTGCTCCATGAGCATGTTATAAAGTTTGGTCGAGCCGCTGGTTCCCGGAAGGAATGTCCTCGGTGTGAAATCGTCATCCGTCAGTTTGGCTAGAGCAAATATTGTTTCGAAATCCTTCTGAGGAACAATTTTCGGATCAGTGGAAATCGAGAGATATGCCGGACGTAGAAACCGGATAAAGCCGTTATAGCCATTTGTTCTATTGATGATATTACCCGTGCCGGTGCTCTCCCAAGCTCTCGGCCAGCGAGCTTTGATGGCGCTAAAGTAATTGATTATATTTGCTAATATCTTTGCATCTTCGTCGCGCCGAAAAAACTCGTAGAAAATCCGTTTCGTAATATCGCGGGCGACAGCCGGTTCCCAAAATCCTAGGCGCTTTCCTCGGTCGCGATCAAGTAGCGGATCGTCGGTAATGTACGGAAGAAGCCCCTTTACAATTGTTGCTTGTGAAAGTGTTTCACCGAATCGCCCTTCAGTGGCAACACCGAGTCTCTTTATTCGTGAATGGAACGGGCTCTCAGAGAGTTGGTCAACACCGACGTAAAACTCACCGATGCGTTGCTTAATTGAGAAAACTGGTATCCGAACCGGAGGCATGACTACTCTCCAGTTTCATTCTTGTAATTCAAAATGAGGACATCCGCGCCGCGAGAAAGACTTTCGCTTGCGTCCGGCGGCGGCAGTTTTTCAAAAACGAGCAGTATGTAATATAGAAGGACGTACAACAGATAAAATGCGATACTGATCCATATCAACGTCTGTGAAAGTGGCTTCGATAGCGATGGATCAAAAGAATATACGATGAACATCACTATTGCTGGCAGCCAAACGCATAAGGAAAGGTACTTCCTCGGCGGAAAGCTGGCACGATCAGCTCGGTCTTTCTGGGAGAGCCAGTGCAGTGTACCTAGTAAGGCGAAGCTGTATAAATAAAGCTGGCCAGACGAAATAGCTTGCCAAAGCACCGAAGCAGGAACCTCCAGACCTGAACGTAGGTGCGCAATCAATGGCAGTAGAAGCAGTGGGACTAAGGCAATCCCGCAGACAAGGCCCACCTCCTGCGCAGCCTCTTTGTGCGGTTCTGAGTCCGAGAAGAAATGCTTGATCCAAAATAACATTTCTGCACCACAACCTGGAGTATACATTAACCAAAAGGGGTAGCTTGAAAAGCGAAAAAGGGATGTGCAGTGATAGAGTCCCTGCGAAAAGACGCAGAATGGTTAAGTGCACACCAGAGGAATTGCGATGCGAAACGAACCATTTCGGATTGCGAACCCCGACAGGTATGACATTGCAACAGAAGTCCTGTCCTCGGCGGTTCGAGTGCTCCAAGCCGCCGGATTTTCCGAAGAGGAGATTCCGAAATTATTTCAGCAAGTGGCCGATAGGCCGGTGCGTGTGCCCGTCTGGATCGAGCCGTTGTAATCGGGCCCTTAAGTATTCCAGTCTGCGATTCCCCGCCGCGGCACATGAACTCGATGTAACGAAACAGCGCGCGCCGCGTTTCCGTTCTCAACTCCACGGCTCGCCTTCCAAGCCGCAAAGCCGGCAAGCCACAGCACGAGGCCGGCGGCGGCGCCGAGCAGCGCCCCATAAGCGCGATGGCGCGCCATAGGATCGCTCCGAGCGCTACGCCGATGACGAGGCCGGGCGCGCCGATGGTCAAAGCGATCGCGGCGATGTCGAGCGGGCCCCAGTCGGGCCCGATATCGGACATCGCCGCCGCGCGCCGCGCCGACTAGTTCTTCTTGCCGTACGGGTTGGCAGGCTGCGATTGGCTGTGCATGCCGGCGAACGGCGAGGGGGCGGCGACGCCGCCTTTCTTCTTGTTCTTATCCTGCTTCGGCTTCTTCTTTTCCTTGTTGCTTCGCATCTGACCTTTCGCCATGGCGGCCTCCGGGGTTCTCGGTGGGTGATTCGTAGCGATTGGAACAATCTACCGCATCCGCAGTGCACAGCGCCAACGGTGCCCCAGCCTTCTCCGCCCGTGCGGAGGGTCCGCGGGTCAAGGGTGTAGCGCGCGAATTAGCCTGCTAGCGGGCCAATTGCACTTACTCTGCCGCCAGCACGCGGACGCGGCGCTCGATTTTCGGCCAATCCTTCGTGCGGGCGAGACGCAGCTCGTAGGACGCCTGCAAGTTCATCCATAGCTCGGGGGTGGTGCCGAAATATTTGCCCAGCCGGAGCGCGATCGCGGCAGTGATTGCAGAACGGCCGTGGACGATATCGTTGATGCGCGCGGGATTGACGTCGATGTCGCGCGACAGCCGGTTCTGGCTGATGCCGTTCGGCTTCATGAATTCCTCGGCGAGAATTTCGCCGGGGGGAATGGGATCGAGGTGTTTTGTTTTGGGCATAGTTGCCAACCTCAATGGTAGTCGACGATCTCAACCTGTTCAGCGCCGCCATCGCGCCATACGAAACAAATCCGCCATTGATCATTGATGCGGATCGAATGCTGTCCTTGACGGTCGCCTTTGAGCGCCTCAAGCCGATTGCCCGGCGGTTGACGCAGATCATTCAACGCGCCGGCATTATCGAGCAGCAGCAACTTACGGCGTGCCTGCCGCTCTATGGCACGAAAGCGCGGCACGTCCTCGTCCGCCAACAGGCGCGCCGCGGCTGCGTCCCTGAACGACCGAATCATATAAACATGCTATTCCGCATAAGGGAATAGCGCAAATAGAATAAGGCCGCTACCGCCCGCGCGGCTTGAAACCGCCGTGCATGCCGGGACGGCCGAGCGTCGAGCGCGGGCCGAGGGGTCGCGCTTCCGGGAATCGATTCCACGCCCGGCCCCATCTCGTCGAGATTGGGTTTGTGGGGCGCGTTACGTGTTCCCGGCCGATGCGGCGCGACTTCGTGGGACAGCGCGATGCCCATTTCGTCGAGCGCGGGTTTGTGGATTTTACTCACCCCACCCCGCCCGCCTTCGCGCTGCGCGCTACGGCGGGGCGACCCTCCCTTTGCAGGGGAGGGTAGGAATTTTGCGGTCGGGTCGTCGGTCACGGCGAGCTCGGTCGAGCGCAGGCGCTTGATCTCGTCGCGCAGGCGGGCCGCTTCCTCGAAATCGAGATCGGCTGCGGCGGCGCGCATGCGCGTTTCGAGGTCGGCGATCACCGCCTCGAAATTATGGCCGATGGTGGCGGCGTCTTCGAATTCGCCGCCCTGACCGGCGCCGGCGGCGATCAGCACATGGTCGCGCTCGTAAACGCTATTGAGGATGTCGCCGATGCCCTTGCGGATGCTTTCGGGGGTAATGCCGTTCTCGGTATTGAAGGCCGCCTGCTTCTCGCGCCGCCGGCTGGTTTCCGCCATGGCGCGCTCCATCGAGCCGGTGACGTGGTCGGCATAGAGAATGACGCGGCCGTCGATATTGCGCGCTGCGCGACCAATCGTTTGTACAAGGCTCGTTTCGCTGCGCAGAAATCCTTCCTTGTCGGCGTCGAGAATGGCGACCAGCGCGCATTCGGGAATATCGAGGCCCTCGCGCAAGAGATTGATGCCGACCAGCGCGTCGAAGGCGCCGAGCCTTAAGTCGCGGATGATCTCGATGCGCTCGATCGTGTCGATATCGGAATGCATGTATCTGACACGGATTCCTTGCTCGTGCAGATATTCGGTCAAATCCTCGGCCATGCGCTTGGTCAGCACCGTGACCAGGGCGCGGTAGCTGGCTTGCGCCACCTGCCGCACCTCGCCGACCAGATCGTCGACCTGGGTGCGCGCCGGACGCACGTCGACCGGCGGATCGATCAGCCCAGTCGGGCGGATCACCTGTTCGGTAAACACGCCGCCGGATTCGTTGATCTCCCACGGCCCCGGCGTCGCCGACACGCACGTGGTCTGCGGCCGCATCGCGTCCCATTCCTCAAAGCGCAGCGGCCGGTTGTCCATGCATGACGGCAGGCGGAAGCCGTATTCGGCCAGCGTCGCCTTGCGGCGGAAGTCGCCGCGATACATGCCACCAAGCTGCGGCACGGTGACGTGGCTCTCGTCGACGAAGACCAGCGCATTGTCGGGCACGTATTCGAACAAAGTCGGCGGCGGCTCGCCCGGCTTCCGCCCGGTCAGATAGCGCGAATAGTTCTCGATGCCGGCGCAGGCGCCGGTCGCCTCCATCATTTCGAGATCGTAGAGCGTGCGCTGCTCAAGCCGCTGCGCTTCGAGCAAACGCCCGGCGGCATTGAGCTGCTCCAGCCGCTGCCGCAGTTCAAACTTGATGCCGGATATGGCCTGCAACAATGTCGGCCGCGGCGTCACGTAGTGCGAATTGGCGTAGATTTTGACGAATTCCAGCTCATCGGTCTTCTGCCCGGTCAGCGGATCGAATTCGTGGATCGATTCCACCTCGTCGCCGAACAGCGACACCCGCCAGGCGCGGTCCTCGTAGTGCGCCGGGAAGATTTCGATGGCGTCGCCGCGCACGCGGAACGAGCCGCGATAAAAATCGCCTGCCGTGCGCTTGTATTGCAACGCCACCAGATCGGCGAGCAACTGGCGCTGGTTCAGCTTCTCGCCGCTTTTGATGGTGAAGGTCATCGCCGAATAGGTCTCAACCGAGCCGATGCCGTAAATGCACGACACCGAGGCGACGATGATCACGTCGTCGCGTTCGAGCAGCGCGCGCGTCGCCGCATGGCGCATGCGGTCGATCTGTTCGTTGATCGAGGAATCCTTCTCGATGTAAGTGTCGGTGCGCGGGATATAGGCTTCCGGCTGGTAGTAGTCGTAATAACTGACGAAATACTCGACCGCGTTGTCGGGAAAGAAATTTCTGAACTCGCCGTAGAGCTGCGCCGCCAATGTCTTGTTCGGTGCCAGGATCAGCGCCGGGCGCTGCGTCTCCTCGATCACCTTCGCCATGGTGAAAGTCTTGCCGGAGCCGGTGACGCCGAGCAGCACCTGGGTGCGGTCGTTCCTCCGCACGCCTTCGACCAATTCCTTGATCGCCGTCGGCTGATCGCCCTTCGGGTCGAATTCGGATTTGATGACGAGCGCGCGGCCGCCTTCGGATTTTTCCGGCCGCGGCGGCCGGTGCGGCGCCCATAAGGGTTGACCGCGGAATTCGTCGCGGCCCTCGCGCAGCAAACGATCGAGCGACTGCTGACTCGCCGCGCTGCCGAATGCGCCCGCGCCGCCTTCATTCGGTGCGGGGCGCGGTCGGGTGCGGGTGGGTTCCTCGCCGTACTTGATGACCCCGGGAGAATTGGCGTTTTCGCCGTCGTTCTCCTCAATCCCCAGCGTTTTCGCCAGATCGGGATCGAGTTCACCGAGCGGCACCGGTGTCTTGCCGGTGTAGCCCTGCTGCGGCGCTTCGGCAAAACCGCGTGCGACCGACGCCCGCGCGCGATGCGCATTGGCAAAGTCGGCGCGGCGATCCCAGGAATTGTCGGACGGTTGCTGCAGGCCTAACGCTTGCGACTCCCCTCCCCCTTGTGGGGAGGGGATGGGGGTGGGGGTCGAGAGGTGACGCGCGAACGAAGACGATTTCCGAGCACGCGCCTCCGTGCGGTGCCTCGCCTCACGACCCCCCACCCCACCCTCCCCCACAAGGGGGGAGGGAGTACCCGTCTGTGCTCCAAGCCCGGCGCGACCCTGTCCGATGCCGGGATTGAGCAAGTCCGCGAGCGAATCGTCGAGCGTCGCCGCATCCGGCCGCGCCGCCTTGGCGCGCGTCGGCTTGGCCGGGTCCTTTTTCGAATGTTTGGCCGGATCGCGCTGTTTCGGCGGCATGGTCACAATATGGGTCGAGTCCGCTGACGAGGAAAGTGCGACTTACTCGAACTTGATCCCCGCGCGCTCGATCACCTCGCCCCATTTCTTGGAGTCCGAAGCGATCAGCGCGGCGAACTCTTCCGGCGTGCCGCCCGCCGGCTCTTCGCCAATGGCGGCGAAGCGCGCTTGGAACTCTCCCGATTGGATCGCCCGGTTGATCGCGGCATTGAGCTTGTCGACGATCGGCTTCGGCACCCCCGCAGGCGCGATGACGCCAGCCCAGGTCGGCGCCGAATAGCCCGGCACGCCGGCTTCGGCGACGGTCGGCAGTGACGGAAACGCCGCCGAGCGGCGATCGCCGGTCACAGCGAGCGCGCGTACCGCGCCCGACCGCGCAAACGGTGCAATCGAATTGAGGCTCTCGAACATCAGCTGCACGCGCCCGGCGATGAGATCGTTGATGGCCGGTGCGCCGCCCTTGTAGGGCACGTGCACGATGTCGGTTCCGGTCATGAACTTGAACAGCTCGCCGCCGACATGGCCGGGCGAGCCGTTACTCGACGAGGCGTTGAGCAGCTTGCCGGGATTTTGCTTGGCGTAATCGATCAGTTCCTTGACGGAGTGAAACGGCGTCGTCGGCGACACCGCCAGAAGGAGTTGCCCGCGGAGCACCAGCGCGATCGGCTGAAAATCGCGGGCGATGTCGTAAGGCAGATTTTTCACCAGATGCGGGCTGATGGCGAGTGCGCCGATCGGCCCAAGGCAGATCGTGTAGCCGTCGGGCGGCGCCTTGGCGGTGAGGTCGAGGCCGACGGTGAGCGCACCGCCCGGGCGGTCGTCGACGATGATCTGCTGGCCGATCTCCTGCGTGAGCGGCGCCGCGAGGATGCGCGCCACCGTATCTGTCGCGCTGCCCGCCGCCTGCGGCACGATGAGATGAATCGGCCGGTCGGGGTATTGCGCCGCCGCCGGCGTCGCGACGGCGCATGCGACTAAAACAACGATCAGGCGAAAACGGCGCATCATACGGCTCCCGGCGGCCCTGTTTGCGGCTACTTTGCGAAGTGTATTAGTGTCGTGGCAAGGGAGAAAGCGTCTATGGGCTCGTTTGACTTCACGCCGATGCTGGCGCCGGGTTTGCCGCCACCGGCTGCCAAATGGACCGGGTTCGCCAAATACAATTTTATCGGCGGCCACAACGATCCCGCTCATGTGCCGGTCGATGCGATCGTCAAAGCGGCGAATGACGTGCTGACGCGTGAGGGAATGACGCTGGCGACCTACGGTCTGGCAAGCGGCCCGCTCGGTTACCGGCCGTTGCGCGAATTTCTGGCGCAGAAGCTCAAACGCACTGCCGGTGTCGCCTGTAGTGCCGACGAGATCCTGATCACTTCCGGATCGCTGCAGGCGCTCGACCTCGTCAACGGCATCCTGCTGGCGCGCGGCGACACTATCATCACCGAGGCGGCGACCTATCAGGGCGCGCTCAACCGGTGGACCCGGCTCGGCGTCACCGCCGTCGGCATCCCGCTCGACTCTGACGGCATGCGCATGGATGCGCTCGCCACAGCGCTGGACGATCTCAAGCGCCGCGCGGTGCGGCCGAAATACATTTACACAATTCCGACCGTGCAGAATCCGACCGGCACCATTTTGAGCGAGCCGCGCCGGGACGACATGCTGCGGCTCGCCGCCGAGCACGGCGTGCCGATCTTCGAAGACGATTGCTATGCCGATCTCATTTGGGACGGCCGCCGGCCGCCCGCGCTCTATTCCATGAGCAAGAACGGCGGCGTCATTCATATCGGCTCGTTTTCCAAATCGATCGCGCCGGCCTTGCGCGTCGGCTACATCGTTGCCGAGTGGGAGCTGTTGTCGCGCATGCTGGCGCTCAAGACCGACGCCGGCTCCGGTGCGCTCGAACAAATGGTGCTCGGCGAATTTTGCCCGGCGCATTTCGACGCCCATGTGCCGGAACTCACGCGCGGCTTGCGCAAAAAGCTCGAAACGTTGATGGACGCGCTCAACGAGCAATTCGGCACGGCGGCGGAATTCGACGATCCGAAGGGCGGTATTTTCCTGTGGGTCAAATTGCCGGACCAGGTCGATACGCTGAAATTGTTCCAGCCGGCGCTCGCCGCCGGCGTCGCCATCAATCCCGGGCCGGAATGGTCGACCGACAAAACTTACGGCAAAAGCCGCACCCGGCTGTGCTTCGCCAATCCGTCTCACGAAGCCATTCGCGCCGGGATTGCAACGCTCGCGGAGGTTTGCCGCCGCGAATTCGGCGTACCGGCGCGTATTGCGAATGTGGAAAAGGTGGGGGCATAAATTCGTAGGGGCGTCCCTTGTGGGCGCCCGCGGCGGCGAGGGCGGCCACAAAGGCCGCCCCTACGGTTTCAAAAGCCGCGCAGCACTTGCGCCACGTGCTCGACTTCCGGCGGCGAGGCAAAGCAATGCGCGACCAGCTTGCGCCATTCCTGGAAGTCGGCCGAGCCGCGGAAGTCTTGCGTGTGGTTTTCGACCGTTTGCCAGGCGACGAACAGCCGGTAGCGGGACGGCTTCTCGAGCGAGCGCCGCAGCTCCATGGCCCGGCAGCCCTTGGCGCGCTTGAAAATCGGCGCGGCGCTTTTCACGCCGCTTTCGAATTCCGTTTCCATGCCCGGCTTGACTTCGATTTGGGCGATTTCGGTGATCATGCTTGCTCCGGCTCGTTTACAGCGACAATAAATAACAGCCTAGCACGATTGCTGAGGCCGTGCAGCGGGCGACGAATGTGCTTCGGGCTAGGCCAATGGTGCGCCGAACAGACGGAATAAGACGGGCCCCGCGATCAGGAATGCCAGCAGTGCGTTGCGCCAGCGCGGCGTTTCGACGGCGGCAACGAGCGACAGGCACGCCAGCGGCACGATCGCGATGAGCGGCAGGTAATAGCGCGGATAGGCGTCCATCAGCCATCCGGTCGCGGCATAGCGGCCGTAACTGTAGGTGACGTGAATCGCTAAGGTCGCGCCGATCGCCAATGCGCCGGCAATGACGACCACGTCGAGCCCGCTCTCCTGCCGCCGCCACAGCCGGCGCACCGACAAGCCGACACCGGCGAGAGCGCAGCCAAGCGCCTCCACCGGAATAACAAGAGCCGCGTAGTTCAGGTCGCTTCGCGCGCCGAGCGTCGGCATCCAGTCGGCGACAAACGCGCCGACGAAATAGACGAGATAGCGGGCAAACGATTGGCGCGGCAGGTCGACCCAGCCGGCGGCGCGGGCGCCGTCGGTGAGAAGCGCGATCTGCGCCGGTGTTTCCGGGGTAGGGCTGCCGTAGCGCAGGATGAATTCGACGTATGGCGCCGCCGCGAGTGCAAAGACCAGCGCTACGGCGATGATGCAGGTCCAAGTGCGGGTCCACGGCAATTGCCTGCGCCAATACATGTAAGCGACCACGCCACTCACCAATCCGGCGTTCAGCAAGAGCCCGGTCAGCTTGGCCCAGCCCGCCGCAACGACGCCGACGAGCGCCAGCGCCAGCCAAGTCTCGCGGCCGGTCGCTAACAACTGCCAGACGCCGAGCAAGGCGACGGCACCGCCGGAGAACGCGAGATTGTCGTTGTTCACGGCGCCGGCGAGCGGCACCAGAACGGGAATGCAGCCGAGCGGCACGGCATAGGCGTAAAACTCAAGCCGCGGCCAGCGCGCGCCAAGCCCGAGGCCGAGCAACGCGGCGAAGCCCAAGGCGACGATCGCAATATCGAGCAGGCGATACGCGAACAGCGCGTGCGGGTTGCCCTCCAGCCGCGGACCAAGGTGCGCCAGCAGCGCATAGAATATCGGCGGGTGGTTGAGATAGTTGGCTGCGCCGGTGAATTCAAACGTGCGCGGGTCAAGGAGCCGCATCGTAGGCAATGCCGGCGCCGCGTCGCTATCGTGCTGGATTTGCGCGACGTAGGAGACGTGCGCCACTTCGTCAAAACCTTGGGTGATGTCCTTGCGCGCTGCGCTGACGACCGCGGCCAGTACGAACAGCCCGAGAATCACCGCGGCAACGAGCGCGTTGCTCGGCGCTTGCGACGCCATCGCGTTCGACTGGACATATGTACCGGTGCTGGCCACGAGGGAGAGGCATGCGCCGAGAGGGGTTAAATAATCGCTAGGCAATAGGCTAAACTGCCCATCCCGATATCCCCACAGCGATGCAAAGGCTTGTCATGATCGACGTACATTACTGGACCACGCCGAACGGCCACAAAGTCACGATTTTTCTCGAAGAAGCCGGGCTGCAGTACAAAATCATTCCGGTCAATATCGGCAAGGGCGAGCAGTTCAAGGCGGAGTTTCTGGCGGTGTCGCCGAACAACCGTATTCCCGCCATCGTCGATCACGCGCCGGCCGACGGCGGCAAGCCGCTCTCGGTCTTCGAGTCGGGCGCCATCCTGCTCTATCTCGCCGACAAGACCGGCAAGTTCATCGCCAAGGATTTGCGCGGTCGCACCGCGGCGCTGGAATGGCTGTTCTGGCAGATGGGCGGGCTCGGCCCGATGTCCGGCCAGAACAATCACTTCAGCAATTATGCCGTGGACAAAATCCAATACGCCATGGATCGCTACCGCAACGAGGTCAACCGGCTCTACGGCGTGATGAATAAACGGCTCGCCGACCGTCCATACCTCGCCGGCGAATATTCGATCGCCGACATGGCGTGCTATCCGTGGGTGGTGCCGTGGGAGCGCCAGGGCCAGAACATCGCCGACTTCCCGCATCTCAAGCGCTGGTTCGAGGCGATCAAGGCGCGGCCCGCTGTGGTCAAGGCCTACGAATGGACGCCGAAGATCAATCCCGGCCAAGGCGGCATCCGCACCGCGGAAGAGCGCGCGATTTTGTTTGGGCAAACCGCGCAGTCCGTCGCCGCGGCGGCGGGGCGGTGATCAGTTGTCCGTAGGGGTGGCCCTTGTGGGCCACCCGCTCGGCTTTTCGGGCGCTCACGAGGGGCGCCCCTACGTGTTGTGTGGAATCTAATCCTGCCGGACGATGACTTTGGTGCCGACCGGCACGCGGTCGTAGAGATCCGACACGTCGTCGTTGACGAGCCGGAAGCAGCCGGACGAGACGGCTTGGCCGATCGTCTCCGGCGCATTGGTGCCGTGGATGCGATAGACGGTATTGCCGAGATACATGGCGCGGGCACCGAGCGGATTGCCCGGGCCGCCGGCCATGAAGCGCGGCAGGTAGGGCTGGCGCTCGATCATTTCCGGCGGCGGCCGCCAGTCCGGCCACTCCGACTTCCTGGTGATCCGCAACAATCCTTGCCAGGTGAAGCCGTCGCGGCCGACGCCGATGCCGTAGCGGATCGCGTGAGTCGAATCCTGGATCAGATAAAGATGCCGCTCCTGGGTATCGATGATGATGGTGCCGGGTGGCTCCATCGAGCGGTAAAACACCAGCTGCTTCTTGAATTCTTCCGGCAGATTGGCGTCGGAATTGCCGTGATCGATTCCCGGATCCACGTCCGGCGCCGTGACCGGGTACTGAAAAATCGGCGGCTGCGGCTGTCCCGGCAATTGCTGAGCCGGAACCTGCGCCGAAATCATGCACAGCATCGCGGCACCGATTCCAGCCGCCCAGCCGCGCCAATTGCCTGCTCGTCCCTGCCTCATCATCGCACCATTGTCGTCCCGAGGATGCGTCGGTTCAAGGGCTCCGCTGACGCAGTCCGGCAAACTGGAGCCCGGTCATTCACTGCGAGACGCCGCCGATATAGCCGGCAATCTTCCAGCCGGTGGTGTCCTTGGCGTAGCACATTTCGTCGCCGCCGAGCGGCGACAGCTGCTGGGCGTCGACATAGCCGGTTTTGCCGGACGGCGTCGCGACATGCAGCAGAAGCGGCTCGTCGGGATTGCTCGGCTGGGTCGAGTCCGGCAGCACTCGTATGAGAACCATCCCGAGCTTCTCGATCACCGGCGAATTCGACTGCGCCGCGGTGTGCACGTCGACGCCGCCATTGGTCGGATAGCCCCATTCGGAAGGGTCGGTGCCCGTCGCCTGGCCCAGCGCTTCGAACGCTTTCGCGTCGATGGTCGGTTGGGCCGGCGCGCAGAGGATGCCCTTCCGCTCCGGCAATTCGGCGGCCGTCGGCTCGTTGGCATAGCCGTTGAGCACGTCCCAGCCCGACCCGTCCTTGGCGTCGAGATCGGTCGCTTTGGCGAGATTGTCGATGCCGGCTTTGCGCTTGTCGGCGAGGTCGCGGTCTTGCACCCAGAAAAAGTTTTGCGACACGATCATATGCGCGAGCGCGCCGCGATCTTTCTTGGCGGCGACATCGGCGAGTTGCTTGCGGAAGGCGACGAAACTCGAATCGTTATAAGCCGCCGGCGGCGTCACCGCGACCGGCTGGTAGGGTTTGATCGGCGGCGCCGGCGGCGGCTTTAATCCGCCGCCGGGCAGGCTCAGCCCCTGCTGGGCGAAGAGCGGCGCCGCTGCCAGCGCCACGATCATGAGGGTGGCGAGGCTCAACGCGGCGGCAAAATGCTGGCGGCGCATCGCAAAAGTCTCCAGTTCAGGATCGGCGCAATAGCCGATCAATAATGGCGAATTGCGACGGCGCTGCGGCGGTCCGTCGCACGCCACGAATTTCGGCTGCCGCCAAAACGATCGACGCGGCACGGCGGCGCACGCGGCGGCCGAGGCGGAACGCTTGGAAGCCCGAATCGTTGGGTGGAAACGATATTATACGCTCCCGAATCGTGCTCCCGAGCGATTAGCCAACAAACGAACCAGGCAGGTCTTCATGCCAGCGCCGACGATTTTTCGCTATGTGCTTCCTATTATCCTGTTGATCGGCTCCAATGTCTTCATGACGACCGCTTGGTACTGGTACTTGCGATTCAAAGAAGTATCGCTCTGGCAAGTCGTGCTCATCAGTTGGGGTCTCGCCTTCTGCGAATATTGCCTGTCGGTGCCGGCGAACCGTTACGGCTACGCCGTCTATTCGGCGGCTCAGCTCAAGACCATCCAAGAAGTGATTACGCTGTCGATCTTCGGTGTGTTCTCGGTGGTTTATTTGAATCAGGACGTCACCTGGAGCCAAATGATCGGTTTCGCCTTCATCGCGCTCGGCGCGTTCTTCGTGTTCCGCGCGCCGATCTAACGGCGGCCGGAACGCTTCGATTGCCGCGTCAATAGGACCTCGGCAGGCCGAGCACCTTCTCGGCGATGAAGCAGAGAATGAGCTGCGGCGACACCGGCGCCAGCTTCGGGATCATCATCTCGCGGAAATAGCGCTCGACGTGATATTCCTTGGCGTAGCCGTAGCCGCCATGGGTCGCGATCGCGGTCTGGCAGGCTTTGAAGCCGGCTTCGGCGGCGAGAAATTTTGCCGCATTGGCCGCCGGCGCGCAGGGCACGCCATGGTCGTATTGCCAGGCCGCCTTGAGCATCATGAGGTCGGCGGCTTCAAGCTCCATCCAGCATTGCGCCAGCGGATGCTGGATCGCCTGGTTTTGCCCGATCGGCCGGCCGAACACCACGCGCTCCTTGGCATAGGCGGTGCCGCGCGCCAGCGCGGCGCGGCCGAGCCCGATCGCTTCCGCGGCGACCAGGATGCGCTCGGGATTAAGCCCGTGCAGAATGTATTCGAAGCCACGGCCCTCTTCGCCGATGCGGTCCGCGACCGGCACTTCCAAGCCGTCGATGAACAGCGCATTGGAGTCGACCGCCTTGCGGCCCATCTTTTCGATCTCGCGCACCTCGACGAAACGGCGGTCGAGCGCGGTATAGAACAGGCTTAAACCGTCGGTCGGCTTGCGCCCTTCGCCGAGCGGCGCGGTGCGCGCAAGAATGAGCATCTTGTCCGCAACCTGCGCCGTGGAAATCCAGATCTTGGCGCCGTTGACGACGTAAATGTCGCCGTGGCGTTTCGCGGTGGTTTTGAGTTTCGCGGTTTCAAGGCCGGCATCCGGCTCGGTCACCGCGAAGCAGGCCTTTTCCGCACCGGCGACGATCGGCGGCAGCATGCGGCGCTTCTGCTCCGCGCTGCCGTAAACGACGACCGGATTGAGCCCGAAGATATTCATGTGCACGGCAGACGCGCCGGACAGCCCGGCGCCCGAGCCGGTGATGGCGTGCATCATGACCGCTGCCTCGCTGACGCCGAGGCCGGAGCCGCCGAACTCCTGCGGAATACAAATGCCGAGCCAGCCGTCGTCGGCGATGGCGCGATAAAACTCTTCGGGAAATTTTCCATCGCGGTCGCGCTGCAGCCAATAATCGTCGCCAAAGCGCGCGCAGATTTTTTCGACCGCGCCGCGCACGGATTGCTGAAGCTCGGTAAAGGCGAAGTCGATGACGGTTACTCCGGAACGCGTTCTATTGTTTCTTTTCGGCTTTATCGGGCTGTTGCCGGCGAGCGGGCTCGCCACTGCGCCAAAACCGCGGATCGGACCGGGCCTGCGCCGTCTCCAGCGCCTCGGCCTCATTGCTGAATTGGGCCGCTTCGGCGAGCAGGCTGTCGGCAGTGGCAAATTGGCCTTGCTCGCGCGCTTTGATGGCCAGTGCCAGCAAGCTCTCGGCCCGCTGCCGCAATTCGTCGGCTTCGCTCATCGCTGCCTCCCCCTTTGTAGGGTGGGTTGAGCGCAGCGAAACCCACCGAGCCTCGTCGCGAGATGATGGGTTTCACTTTACTCAACCCATCCTACACGCCCGAGCTTGTGCTATGTAAGTGGTCGAATTCGAGGAATTTACGATGCGCGTTTTTGAGTGGGGCAGGAGCTTTGCCGTTCGCCTGCGCCGCAGCATGGCGCTGGCACGCCTGCGAAAATTCCGCGGTGGTGTTCCGACAGATTTCAAATTTGACCGCGAGGAGGCGAACCGACGTTGGGGATTGGCTGATCTGATGAAGGATGCACGTGGAATGGTCGATTCCGAAATTTCCGATCTAGCCTCAAATCCACAGCATTTTGTGGGGCTCGACCGTAATAGGAATGCCGATTTAGATCAGCGTGACTAGGACCGTAGCAGTATTCACCAGATCGGCACATGCCCATGGCTTTTCCGTCAAATGTCTTCCCTAATAACCCCATGCACTTCGCGTATTTTTGCTGCGAGGTGCGCATGTCGGACGATCCATTTCCAAAAGATGCGATCTTCATCAAATGGGGTCGTTTTCAAGCCGGTATATTTGGCCGCCTGGCGATCGTTGGCATAATCGCGATCCTTGCGCTCTTAGTGGCTGGACGGGTATTTGGGCTTTGGTGACGGCGATCACAAGCGTCACGCCGCCGTATAAGCGTATCCCGGATGGAGCGGAACGAATCGGACAACGATGTTGCCGAAATACCCCGCATTGCGCTTCTATACGCTGGCGCTTTGCCCAATGCCGCTACTCCTAGGGAGAGTTTTCAGAAAGTCTATTGCCTCGCTCAATTGCCCGATAACCCGGCATCCGAACTGTCTGTCGAGACGAATATGATTTGCGGTAACGAAGGCGGCCAAGGGTCCTTCAGTGAAGAAAGCGCTGCAATATGGTAACGCCGCTGTTGCATGATTGAAGTCGTAAATGTCATTCCCTTCCAGTTTTCTCCTTTTATCCCATCGAATAGCTGCATGAAGCGAGGCCTCGATATGCATGATAGGCAGCGCCTTCTTCGTTGCCTCTTTTTTGAAGGCACTGATCAGAAAAACTTTCCATTGATTTTCCGACGCAGCCCGTTGCGCCAGGCTCAATGCTGGCAACGGCCCCATCTCCTTTTCTGCCATATTGAAAGTAAAATCGACGGCAGTCGATGCATATAGGTCAATGGCTCCCCGAATTTCGGCTGCGTAAGCCTGAGTAAAACTCCGAATCTCATCCGCATGTTGAGCGCTGTCTTCATTTAGTCGCTGCGCGAGGTCACCAAATTCAATCTCTGCGGCGGTTCGCGCAGTGCCAATCCGATCCACCACCTCAACGAGAGGAACCGTCCACATGTAGTCGAAGAAATCTCTTTGAAGTCTGAATTCTGTCGTTTCATCGAATGGAGTATTCGTCGGATGAACGTAGCCAAGTACATAGCTAAGCTTTGACCATACAAGATGCCTGAGTGGATGTAGCTTTTCAGGTACGTCAAAAGAGCGAATGAAATGCACCAACTCCGTCGCGCCGCGCACTTTGGCCGGAATTAAGGTAACGCCCAAGCTCAGCTCATCGATGAGCTCGGCCGTGGCCCGGCGAGAAGTTGCGTTTCTCTGTTTTAGCAGCTCAACGAATATGCTTTCGCTGATGGGACAAAAGACGACACCAGCCGCGACGGCATCCCGTAAAAGATGCACGAACTCGGTCTTGTGCGAAGCCTTATGAACATCGGCAATGACGTCTCGCACAGTGATCCAGAAATTCATGTCGAGGTATATCGGGACTTTTCGGTCCAACGATTGGCCTAATTCTATCTGCTTTCGGCGAACATAGTCGTCGATCGTCATTAGCTACTCAAAGTGCAACGCGAAATAATATTCTGGTGTCATTGCGAGCAAAACAATCTAGTTACGCGGAGCGGATCCTAGATTGCTTCGTCGCTGCGCTCCTTGCAATGACGAACGAGTTCTTACTCCGCCGCCTGCATCCCCCCCGCATCGATAAAGCCGCCGGCCTGGCGCCGCCATAGCGCCGCGTAATGCCCGCCATGGGCGAGGAGTTCGCGGTGCGAGCCTTGTTCGATGATGCGGCCGTGTTCGAGCACGACGAGGCGGTCCATCTGGGCAATGGTGGAGAGCCGGTGCGCGATGGCGATCACGGTCTTGCCGGCCATCAGCGTGCCGAGGCTCGACTGGATCGCGGCTTCGACCTCGCTGTCGAGCGCGGAAGTCGCCTCGTCGAACACCAGGATCGGCGCGTTTTTAAGGATCACGCGGGCGATGGCGACGCGCTGGCGCTGGCCGCCGGAGAGTTTCACGCCGCGTTCGCCGACATGAGCGTCGTAGCCGCGCCGGCCCTGCCAGTCTTCGAGATCGAGGATGAAGTCGTGGGCGTGGGCGAGCTTTGCCGCGCGTACGATGTCTTCCTCGCTCGCCGTCGGCCGGCCGTAGCGGATATTGGAACGGATCGAGCGATGCAACAGCGAAGTGTCCTGCGTCACCACCGAGATTTGCGAGCGCAAGGATTCCTGCGTCAGGTCGGAAATATCCTGGCCGTCGATGGCGATCGCGCCGCCTTCGAGATCGAAGAAGCGTAGCAGCAGATTCACCACCGTCGATTTGCCGGCGCCGGAGCGGCCGACCAGTCCGATTTTTTCACCGGGCTTTATCGTCAGGTTGAAATTCTGCAGCACGCCGACCTCGCGGCCGTAGCCGAAATTGACGTTCTTGAACTCGATGCGGCCGGCGCCGACCGCCAACGGCTTGGCGTCGGCGGGATCGGGCAGTTGCAGCGGCTGCGCGATGGTGAGCATGCCCTCCTGGACCACGCCGATATCTTCGAATATCTCGGTGATGCGCATGGCGATCTGGCGCGACATGTTGGTGAGCTGCAGCGTCAGCGGCAGCACCATGGCGATGGCGCCGACCTCGACCTTGCCGTAGCGCCACAATACCAGCACCAGCGCGCCCGATCCGGCGATCAACAGCGCATTGAGGACGTCGAGGAGGGAGCCGAAAGCAGTGAGCAGCCGCTGCGCGGCCTTGAACAGGTCGATATGGCGGTCGACCGCGTTGCGCACATAGCGATCCTCTTCGCTGGCGCGCGCGAAAAGCTTTACCGTGAGGATGTTGGTATAGCTGTCGACGATGCGTCCCATCAGCGTCGAGCGCGCAATGGAGCTTACCTTCGAGCGCTCGCGCATGCGCGGCACGAAAAAGTAGAGAAGCGTGGCGTAGCTTCCGAACCACAGCAAGATCGGCACGGCGAGCCAGCGATCCGCCGCGGCCGTCAAGCCGATGGCGGAGACGCCGTACACGATGATGTACCACACGGTGGTGATGGTCGCGGTCAGCGTCGAGCGCACCGACGGGCCGGTCTGCATCACGCGGTTGGAAATGCGGCCGGCAAAATCGTTCTGAAAGAATGCCCAGCTCTGGCGCACCACGTGCCAGTGCGACTGCCAGCGAATGAGGCCGGTGAACGGCGCCGCGATGGCCTGATTGGTGATGAGATAGCGGGTCAGCGTCACTGCCGGACGCACGATCACCACCACGACGGCCATGCCGAGAAGCCAAGGCCAGCCAACCTCAAGAAAGCGGTCGGGCGGCGTCTTGGTGACCATGGTGACGACACGGCCCATGAACCACGGCACCGTGCTGTCGGTCAGCGCGACGAATAGTTCGACGATAAACAAAGCCGCGAACAGCCACTTCGCCTGGCGGGCAAAGTGCCACAGGAACGCGATCAGCCCCGGCGGCGGCTCGGGATGTTCCGGCGCCGCCGTCGGCGACAAGAATCGTTCGAAAAGTGCAAACATTTTCGGATGGTTACAGGTCCGCTGTAGATGGCGTCAATCGCCGCGCCGATCAAGCCGCGCCGGCGCCTCGATGCGCGTCATGACAGGGTTGCTGACCTTTTAGCGGCAATGCCCGCGTGGCATCGTTGACGGCGGGGAAACACTAAGGGGAAACGCCATGAAACGAGTTGGTTTCGTCGGTGCGCTTGTCGCACTGGTCGCGCTTGCGGCAAGCGCAGTCATCGCGCTGGCCGACGATTATCCGTCGCACCCGATCACCATGATGGTCGGCTTCCCGCCCGGCGGTCCGACCGACACGCTGGCGCGCATTCTGGGCGACGCCATGAAGAAGACGCTCGGCCAGACCATCGTCATCGAGGACGTGACCGGCGCCGGCGGCACCATTGCGACGGGCCGCGTCGTTCACGCCAACCCGGACGGCTATACGATCGGCATCGGCAATTGGACGAGCCACGTCGGCTCTCCGGCAATGTACCCGCTCGATTATGATATTCTGAAAGATCTGCAGCCGATTTCGCTGCTCACGTCTTCGCCGCTCTGGGTTCTGAGCAAAAATGCCTTGCCGCCGAAGACGCCAGCCGAGCTGTTTGCTTGGCTGAAGGCGCAAACGAAGCCGGTCACGTTCGGCACTGTCGGCACCGGCAGTCCGGCCCAGCTTGTCGGCATCCAGCTCGCTAAGGCGCTCGGCGTGCACTTTCAATTCGTGCCCTATCGCGGCGCCGCCCCGGCGATGCAGGATCTGACCGGAGGCCAGATCGATATGGCCTGCCTGGAAGCGTCGGGAACTTATCCCGGCGTGGCGGCCGGCCGATTCAAGGCCTTCGCCGTTACCACCGACAAGCGTTGGCCGAAATCACCCGACACGCCGACGCTGATCGAAGCAGGAGTGCCGGACGTCAGTCTCGCCTTCTGGCATGGCCTATGGGCGACCAAGGGAATCCCGCAGCCGATCGTCGACAAGCTCGACGCCGCGGTGAAGGCGGCGCTCGCCGATCCGGCCACCAAGAAGCGTATCGAAGGGCTCGGCCAGGTCATCTTCCCGGCCGATCAGCAGAACCCGGCCGGTCTGCACGCCTACCAGACGGCGCAGATCGACAAATGGTGGCCGGTCATGAAGGCGGCCGGCATCAAAGCAAGCAACTGATCGCGCGCGGCGCGCGATGGCCCTTTGGCTGCCGGGCTTAAAGCCGAACGATGACGGCATGGAGCGCTTGCGCGCGCGCCATGCCGATCGACACCGCGGTCGCGGCGACGAGCAGCGAAGCCGCGAGCGCGAGCGTGGCAAAGAGTTCGACGCCGACGCGGCGTCGCTTGGCAAATGTCTTCTCGTCAATCGGGGAGGCGAAACCGACCGTCCCGGTCAGCTCAGTCATAGTCATCGTCCTTCGCGAATCAGTTTTGCGTTGCTGCAAAATCGCGTCGGACTTGGGCGCTGCGATTGAGGAATAAAGGCGATTCGGTGTTTTTTGGTTAATGCCTGGTTAATGCCGCAAGCCGTGCGGGCGATAAATCCTGACTGTGTTCTCCGAGATACGGTCTCCGAACCCAATAACGGCGCTTCATATTGCCGGCATGGCGGCGACCGGCCGAAATTCCATCGGCACATGACCCGGCTGACGGGCGACGCGATCGAGCCAGGCGCGGATGGCCGGAAACGACGTGAGATCGAAGTCGCATTCGTGCGCCATGTGCGTATAGGCGTACAACGCAATGTCGGCGATGGTGTAGCGGTCGGCGGCGAAGAAGTCGTGCAGCGCGAGATGTTTCTCCATCACGCCGAGCGCGCGGTTGCCTTCTTCCATCCAGTCTTCAAGCGCGTGCTGCTGCAGGTCGCGGCCGCCCTTGACCAGAGCGAGCCAGAAATAGGCCGCGCCCAGATTGGGCTCGAGGCTGTGCTGCTCGAAGAACATCCACTGCAATATCTCGGCGCGATCGATGCGATCGTCGGGCGCCAGCGGCGTACCGCCGGCGATGTACCAGAGAATGGCGTTCGACTCGGCGAGATAGCGGCCCGGCGCCACTTCCAGAAGCGGCACTTGGCCGTTCGGATTCTTGGTGAGAAATTCGGGCGTATGACTCTCGCCCTTGAGAATGTCGATCTCGATCAGCCGATAGGGAATGCGCAGCTGCGCCAGCGCGAGCCGCGCCTTATAGCTGTTGCCGGAGCGTTGCATCGAATAGAGCGTAAACATCGCCGCTTCCCGGTTCCCGTGCGCGAATCTTCCGAGCGGCAGTAGCGCGCGAGTGTTGCGCTGTTACGACTGCAACGGGGCAATGTCATGGCGCTGCGCCGTCATTTTGGCTGAAGCGGTGGAGAACGCCATCGGCCCGGTGAAAAGTTCGCTGCGCCGCAATATCAGCAGGAACAGTGCGAGCATGATGGGCACGCCGAGTGGAACCAGGCTGACATGCGCGACGCTGCGGGCAATCAATGGCGCCAGCCAAAGCGCTGCGAGTAAAGTCTTCTCCCACGGACCGAATCCACGAACGAAACCGTCTACGGCCAAAAATGCGATGGCCGGCGCCAGCACCATCATGTCGTAGTCGAAGCTGTAGGGGGTGGCGAGAATGGTGGCGAGGCAGAGCGCCGCCGCTTTGAGCGGATATGGCGCGGCGCTGCGCCACAGCCAGGCGAGCGCGGCGCCAAGCGCAACGATCGTGACGCCCTGCAACGCGTAAGCCAGCGGGATCGGCGCGCCCCACATCCGCGCCCAGGCAAAGACGCTTTGGATCTTGTACCAGCCGGTATTGCCCTGTTCGAGCACGACGGTGCGGGTAAAATGCGTCGAATTGAGAAAGGCGCCCCACACCGACGCGCCGAAAGCGAGCGTGGTCGCGACCGTCAGCGCCGCGACGGTCGCCGCCGCGGCGCCGAAACATTTCCAGCGGCCGCTCACACCCAGCACGACCGGCAACAACAAACCGTATTGCGGCTTGTAGACCATGAGCCCGAGCAAGATACCCGCCATAAGCGGACGGCGGTCGAGCACCACCAACGCGCCGCCCAATAGCGCCGCGGTCAAAAATCCGTTCTGGCCGTGGCCGACATTGATCAGCACCGCCGGGAAGGCGAGCGCAAGCAGGAGCCAGTCAAAAGATGCACCTCTCCCCGCGCGCGGGGAGAGGTCGAGCGAAGCGAGGGTGAGGGGGCCTCTCAGCGAGCCTGAGCCCAGTAATTCTGCGCCTAGCGGAGAGGCCCCCTCATCCATAGCCAATGCTTCGCATTGGCGTTCTTGAGTAAAAGGAAGGCGGCCGAAGGCCGCCTTTGCTTCTCCCCGCAAGCGGGGAGAAGGAGAAGCGACGATCGCCCACATCACCAACACATAAAGCCCGAGCGTCACCGCCTGCCATACCGCGAGCGCCAGTCCGTACGGCAGCAGCGCCAGCGGGGCGGCGACGAACAGAAAATAGGGCGGGTAATGCCAGCCGTAGAATTGCGTCGACGCGCCGAACATCGCCTGCTCGCGGGCGAATTGCTGCGGCGGATCGAACGCCGCATTGACGTCGCCGCCAAGGACATAGGTGCCGGCGGCATAGACGTTGGAGAAATCGGTTCCGAGCGGCCGGCCTTGCAGATCGACGGCGCCGTGCGAGGTCACGACCAGAAACAGCAAGCCTGCCGCCGAGGCGATCAGCAGCGCGACGGCGACTAGGAGAATGCGCTCGCGCGTGAGCCAGTCGCCGCTCCGCAAAATTTCGCACGCCCGGTACATGGAGGTTCCCACATGGCTTACACCCGCCATTAGGCCAGTTGCGGCTTAATGGAGTGTTGCAGGGAGTGTTGCCGGGACTGTTGCTCTTGGCGCAGGCTTCCCCGCAAATGCCGCAGATGTGAGGAAAATTTGAGGGTTTTGCGCTTGCCTGTGCGGCGGCGCGGCTTTAACAAGCACGCGCTTTTCGCAATAGGAGACTCGAAAATGGCCTTCATCGCGGACCAGATCATGCGCATCAAGCCGTCGGCGACCATCGCCGTCACGGATAAAGCGCGTGCGCTGAAAGCGGCGGGCCGCGACGTCATCGGGCTCGGCGCCGGCGAGCCCGACTTCGATACGCCCGACAATATCAAGCTGGCGGCGATCCGCGCCATCAGCGAGGGCAAGACGTCGAAATACACCGCCGTCGACGGCATGGCCGAATTGAAGGCCGCGGTCGCGCGCAAGTTCAAGCGCGAGAACCAGCTCGACTATAAGCCGTCGCAGATCATCGTCAGCACCGGCGGCAAGCAGGTGCTGTACAACGCGCTGGTCGCCACGCTTAATCCGGGCGACGAAGTGATCATTCCGGCGCCCTATTGGGTGAGCTACCCGGATATGGTGCTCTTAGCCGGCGGCACACCGGTCGAGGTCATCACCACCATGGCGGCCGGCTACAAGATGAAGCCGCAAGACCTGGAGCGGGCGATCACGCCGAAGACCAAATGGATCATCTTCAACTCGCCGTCGAACCCGACCGGCGCCGCCTATACCAAATCCGAGCTCAAGGCGGTGACCGACGTGCTCCTGCGCCATCCGCACGTGCATGTCATGGCCGACGACATGTACGAGCACCTGGTCTACGACGATTTCGTCTTCTACTCGCCGGCGCAACTCGAGCCGCGGCTCTATGACCGCACGCTGACGGTCAACGGCTGCTCGAAGGCCTATTGCATGACCGGCTGGCGCATCGGCTATGCCGGCGGCCCGGAGAGCTTGATCAAGACCATGGCGATGATCCAGTCGCAGTCCACCTCGAACCCGACGGCGGTGGCGCAATATGCCGCGCTCGAAGCGCTCGACGGGCCGCAGGACTTCATCCCCAAGCACAACAAAATCTTCAAGGAGCGCCGCGACCTCTGCGTGTCGATGCTCAACCAGGCCAAGGGCATCCAGTGTCCGAAGCCGGAAGGCGCGTTCTATGTCTATCCGTCCTGCGCCGGAACGATGGGCAAGACGGCGCCGACCGGCAGGAAGCTCGCCACCGACGAGGATTTCGTCACCGAGCTCTTGGAAGCCGAAGGCGTCGCGGTGGTGCAGGGCACGCCGTTCGGCGTCGGTCCTGCGTTCCGCATCTCCTACGCGACCGCGACCAGCGCGCTGGAAGAAGCCTGCACCCGCATCCAGCGCTTCTGCGGCAATTTGCAATAACCGAATGCGAAAGCGGCCGCCTCAACGGCGGCCGCTTGTTACGAACTGACGGTGTGCCAATTCACCCCGTCGGCGGGGCGATCTCGTCGAGGCTCTTCTGTCGCGCCTCGGGTCCCAACTGGGTCACCGACACCGCCGCGATCAAGAGCAGGATCGCAAGCGACACGAACACCGTCATCAAGCCGTAGCCGTTCTGCACCCACAGAATCGTCGGCATGATGAACGCGGTCGCCAGCCGGCCGACGCCCGCCGCCCAGCCGAAGCCGGACGTCCGTGCGTTGGTCGGGAATACCTCGGAGGCGAAGATCTGCATCGAGTTGCCGGCGACCTGGACGAAGAAGATCATGATGAAACCGGCCACCATGAGCTCGACCGCGGTGACGGCATTGGCGAACACGATCGCCATCAGGCCGGCAGCAACAAAGGTGCAGACCGAGGTGATCTTGCGGCCAAATTTGTCGAGCGCATACATCATGAAGATGCTGGCGCACGGCACCGCAAAGTTCATGGCGAGCGTGTATTGCAGCGAATGGGTGATGGAGAAACCCTTCGAAGCCATGATATTCGGCAGCCAGGCGCCGAGCCCGATGGCGACGCCGAAGAATGCGGTGAAGCAGATCATGCCGGCGATGACGCGGGTCGGGAACTGGCTGAATACCACCGCGAACGGGTCGCTCTTGGTGTTGCTCGCGGCATCGGTCGACAGCGGCTGCGTCGGCCCGGCAATGCCGAGACGGCCGAGCACTTTGATCGCCTCGTCGCCGCGGCCGTGCGTCGCCAGATAACGCGGCGATTCCGGCAGCGAAAAGCGCAGCACCCAGACGATCAGCGCGCCGACGCCGACGATCACCCAGACGCCGCGCCAGACGTTTTCGGGTACCGACAGGGAGCTGCCGAGAAGGAGCACAAGCGCGGTGCCGATCGGCCACACGCAGGCGCCGCCGATGAAATGAATGATCGCCAGGATGCGACCACGAATGCGCTTGGGCGAATATTCGCCGGCATAGACGAAGCAGAGCGGTTGCTCGGCGCCCAGCCCAATGCCGGCGATGAAGCGGCAGATAATCAGCAGCGTGACGCTCGGGGCGAACGCACCGAGGAGGGTGAAAATGCCGAACAGCAGCAGATTGAACTGGTAGATGAAGCGCCGCCCGAACCGGTCCGAGAACTCGCCCTGGCCGGCGGTGCCGACGAACAGGCCGAACACGGTGGCGCTGCCGATGGCCGCAACTTCGGCTCCGGTCGCAAACTTGGACTGCAGCATGTAGGGAACGAGCGAGCCGAAGACGGTGAAATCGATGACATCGAAGAAATAGCCCGCGGCAATGAGCCCGATGACGCGCCGATGCAGCGGCGATATTTTCGCTTCGTCCAGTGCGTTGCCGACAAAGCCTTCGATGGTCTGGGCGCCGCCGCCCATTTGCGCTGCGGTTACGGTTGCCGCCATTTGATCCTCCCCATGATCCGACGAAATCGAGATCTGCCCGAATGAGCGCGATCGGGGCCGCTGGCGCGGCCCTCGTTTTGCGGGAGTGTGGAAGGGCGTGCGCCCACTGTCAATGCGGCTATCTTTCCTGCCCCGCGAAGCGGGGAAGGGGGCACAGGCGGCCTTCGGCCGCCGTTGTTCACTTAAGGAAACGCCGACGCTACGCGTCGGCTATGACGAAGCGCGGTGGTAGGGGCGTCTGACTCACCGCTTCGTTGTCGTTGCAGACTCACCGCTTCGTTGTCGTTGCAGAATTTTTGTGCCGGCCCGCGCCTCCTCCACCATGCTTCGCATGGTCCCCCTCCCCCGCTTGCGCGGTGGAGGAATGTCTACGCGCCCTCGAACTGCAAGATATAAAGCCCGGCGTTGGAGTCGGTGACATACATCCGCGCCTCGGCGTCGACATAGCAGTCGCAGGACTGGATCACTTGCGGCCGGTTCGGCCGCGGATCGAACATGCGCGCAGGGTTGGGCGGCACGAAATAGCCGACCTCTCGCGGCTGGAACGGATTGGCGATGTCGTAAGCGCGCACGCCGGCATTCTGCAGCGTGGCAAAAATAAAGCGCGAGCTGACGAACGCGCCGGGCCGGTTCTCCCACAGATTATGCGGCCCGAAATTGCCGCCCTTTTTGCAATAGTCGGCCTCGTCCGGAATCGGCATGGTCGCGATGCTCACCGGGTTCGACGGCTCCCGCACGTCGAACACCCAGATATAACGCAGCCCCTTGCTGCAGTCGGCGAAATTCGCCTCGTCGGCGACGACCAGCAGATTGCGGTCCGGCAGCGGCAGCGGCGAATGCGTGCCGCCGCCGAACGGCGGATCCCAGTTGCGGTGCGACACCATTTTGGGCTTTGCCGGATTGCCGACGTCGACGATGGCCAATCCGCCGTCGCGCCAAGCGCTATAGGCGAGATTTCCGGCGACCAGCGCATGATGCAGCGCATAGCGCCGGCCCTTGGGCCAGGTCGGCGCCTCGCCGCCGCCCGTCCACATGCCCGGCAGCCAGAATTTGCCGACGACTTCCGGCCGCGTCGGCTCCTTCATGTCGACGATGACCAGGATATGGTCGGAAAATTCCGGCAGGTGAACGGACACATAGGCGTAGCGCTCGCCGACATACCAGATGCGGTGCGGCCCCAGGCCGCCGAGCGGCAGGAATGCGATTTCGCGTGGCGCTTCCGGCTTCGTCAGGTCGTAGACGCGCAGCCCGCTGGTGAATTTCTGGCCGGCCAAGGCGTCGCCGGAGGTGCCGGTGAAATAGGCCTCCTGGCTCACCTGCATGGTCCACACGCTGGGGCCGTTGACCGCCAGCAGCAGATCGCCGTGCGTTTGCAGATGATGCGCGCGCGTGTTCGGCGGGCAGGGCAGGAAATTGACCGGCTTTGGGTTTTTCGCATCGCGCACGTCGATGACGGTGATGCCGTTGGAAAAACCGTGGCCGATATAGGCATGGCTCTTATTGACCATGACCTGCACGCCGTCGCCGCGCCCGCCCTGGTCGCTGTGGCCGAGGAATTTGATGTTGCGCGCTGCGACAGCGGTCATTGATGGACCTCCCCAATAATTGCTACGACAATATCAGCTTCTTCATAGTCATGCGCGCCGAGGAAAGAAACGATGGCCAACGTAGAACACGGCATGATCGCAGTCGACAAGATGGGAACCAAGGTCTTGTTCCTGAATCCCGTCAGCTACGAAACCGAAGTCGTGATCGACGGCTTTCTCAAGACCGTGCACGAACTTCTAATCGTGCCCGAAACGGGCATGGCCTACGTGCCGATCTACGGCGACGGCATCCACGGCCGCAATCCGAACCCGCAGCATCACTTGTGCGTCTTCGACCTGCACCAGCGCGCGCTCATCACCACCATCGATCTGTCGCCCTATGTCGCCCCGCATACCTTGAAACTCGGACCGGACGGCTTGATCTACATCACCTGCGAGAATTCGGCGAAAGTCGTGGTGATCGACCGGGCCGCCAACAAGGTGGTCGACGCGATCGATTCCGGCTCGACCAACGGCCACCGCCTGATCATCGCACCGGACGGTCAGCGCCTCTACACCGAGAACGAAGAAGACGCCACGGTCTCCGTCATCGACCTGCCGGCGCGCAAGCTCCTCGGCAAGATCGCGACGCCGCGCCCGCTCGCCGGCATCGCGATTTCGCCCGACGGCCGCACCGTGGTCGCGGTCGACGATGCGCAGCCGACTTTGTTTCTGATCGACACCGCGGCCGGCAAGGTGCGCGACGAAGTCGTGCTCAAGGACGTGCCGAAGCCGGCGCAGATCGCGCGCTATGCGCCGGACAACACTTTGCTCGGCGTCACCAGCGTCAACAGCGACACCGTGAGTCTCATCGATCCGTCGTTCCGCGAGCAGACCGCGATCAAGGTCGGCTCGCAGCCGATGGACATGGCATTCCGCGGCGACGAATTGTTCGTCGCCTGCCAGGGCGACGGCTCGGTGCACGTCATCGACATTCCGGGCAAGCGCCACAAGGCGAGCTTCCAAGCCGGAACGGGCTGCGAGTCGCTCGGGTTTTTCTGAGTCGTCTCTATTACAGAGACGACCCTTGACAAACGTCTCTATTACAGTTACATACCGCCAACTTGCTCATCGAAGGGCACAGTCCGGATGCGATCCTGACGGTGGAGCAAGTGCGGTGCCCGCGCGCGGTCTCGCAAACTGCGCCCGGGCGGCTCTGGGGCCCCGACCGACCGGCACTACGACCGGTCCCCGCGGAGCGCGGTTGACTCGAGACAGGCGAAAGCGGGTAACGCCCGTTGAAGCCAAGTCTCAGGAAGCGCGGCCTGGAGCTGAGCCGATGCTGGATGCGTCCGGCCCGGCGAGTACCGCGGTGGAGCGCCGAGAGGCGAGCGGTCTCCGCTGAGACCGCGCCGTGCTCCGCTGAGCACGGCCATGGAAGGTGCGCCTGTCGGCGCTCCGCCTCCCTTTTTTTTAAGGGGGGCACTTGGAAGGGCTTTCTTACAGTGGCGTGGCAAAGCTCGGATGCGAAGACGTATCGCGAGAACGATAACCCACGACTCGTAGGGGCGGCCCTCGTGGCCGCCCTCGGGTCGCCTCGGTCTCCGCCATAGGCGTCGAAAAAGGGCGCCCACAAGGGGCGCCCCTACGTGGCGTGTGACGGCGTTGTCGCCCCTTAACGCTGCACAAAACGACGCGAGACGCCGCCTTCAATCTCGCTTACAATCGCACCAGCAAGGCCCAAAGACGGGCCGGGTGAGGGAGTAAGATTATGTTTTCTAAGGGTTTTGCAGCCGCGTTCGTCGCCGCGGCGGCGTTTGCAGCGACCGCGGCAGGGCCGGCCAATGCGCAGGCGAGCCGCGTCCAGGTCGGCCAGCTCGCCTGCTCGGTTTCTGCCGGCGTCGGCCTGATCGTCGGCTCGCAGCGCAACGTCAATTGCACTTTCCAGCCGGAAAACGGGCCGCCGGAAGCCTATACCGGCACGATGACCAAGATCGGTCTCGACGTTGGGTTCACCACCGGCAGCGCGATCGTTTGGGCGGTGTTTGCCGGGACCAACCGCTATGTCGGTATGCTGTCCGGCACTTACGCCGGGGCGCAGGCGGAAGCGACCGTCGGCGCTGGCGTCGGCGCCAATGCGCTGATCGGCGGCTCGAACCGTTCGGTGGCGTTGCAGCCGCTCTCGGTCCAGGGTCAGGTCGGGCTGAATGCCGCCGCCGGCATCGGCGCGCTGGAGCTGCATCTCGCGCAATAATCGGCGGCCGCCCCTGCGGCGCCGATGCGCTTGGGATAGCTTGCGCCTTTCACTACCACTGCGAGGCGCGATGTCACGCCCCTTGACCGGCCCCGGCGACGCCTGAAACGATGCTCTCCCGCTCCCCTCCCTCCCTCGCAAGTGGGAGGATCATGAGGGGCAACGACGGGTCCGTTTTCAGGAGGCGGTTGCGGGAGGCGGTCATGGCCACGAATCCGGCGACAAACGGCAACGGCAATGGCGCACGCGCGACGGGACCGCGCTGCGTCGCGCTGGTCGGTCCGTTCCAGAGCGGCAAGACGACGCTTCTCGAAGCCATTCTCACCCGCACCGGCGCGATCGCGCGCCAGGGCAATATCGAGGCCGGCAATACCGTCGGCGACGCCAGCAAAGAGGCGCGCCATCACAAAATGAGCGTGGAGCTGACGGTCGCCACCACCAATTTCATGGGCGATGCGTACACCTTCCTCGATTGCCCGGGCTCGGTCGAGTTCGTTCATGACATGCGCGCGGTGCTGCCGGCGATCGACGCGGCGGTAGTGGTGTGCGAATTGGACGAGAAGAAAATTCCCCAGCTCCAGCTCATCATGCGCGAGCTGGAAGACCGCAAAATTCCCCGCGTCCTGTTCGTCAACAAGATCGACAAGGCCGATGCCGGCGTCCACGACGTGCTGAAATTGCTGCAGCCGGCGTCGCGCACAAAATTGATCCTGCGGCAGATCCCGACTTTCAACGGCGACATCATTTCCGGTTTCGTCGATCTCGCGCTCGAGCGCGCCTTTGTCTACAAGGAGCACGCCGCTTCAGAGATCGTGCCCCTGGAAGGCGATGCCGCCGACCTGGAAAAGACCGCGCGCTTTTCGATGCTGGAAACGCTCGCCGATCACGACGACGAGCTGATGGAGCAATTGCTCGAAGACATCCAGCCGCCGCGCGACAAGGTGTTTGACGATCTGCGCCGCGAATTGCGCGAAGGCTTGGTTTGTCCGGTGCTGATGGGCACCGCTTCGCGGGCCAACGGCGTCTTAAGGCTTTTGAAGGCGCTGCGCCATGAATCGCCGGCCATTGCCGAGACCGCCAAGCGTCTCGGCGTCAAGGCCGGCAACGACGCGGTCGCTTATGTGCTCAAGACGCTCAATACCGCGCATGGCGGCAAAATGTCGGTGGCGCGCATGCTGGCGGGGCAGGCCGGCGACGGCACCACGTTCCTCACCGAAGACGACGAGGCCGGCCGCGTCGCCGGCGTCTTCAAGCTGGTCGGCCAGACCACCGAAAAGCGCGGACCGGCCATGCTCGGCGAAGCGGTCGCGTTCGCCAAACTGGACAAAGCCAAGACCGGCGACACGCTCACGGCGGGCAAGCAAGCCCATCCGGCGCTCGCCAAGATCGCGCCCTATCCGCCGGTGTTGGCGATCGCGATCTCGGCCAAGGAGCGCAAGGACGACGTGAAACTGGGCTTGGCGCTGAGCAAGCTGGTCGAAGAGGATCCCTCGATCACCATCGTGCACAACCCTGAGACCCACGAGGTCGTGCTGTGGGGCCAGGGCGAAATGCACCTGCGCGTCGCCACCGAGCGATTGAGCGACCGTTTCGGCGTCGCCATCGAACGGCGCACGCCGAGCGTCGGCTATCGCGAAACCATCCGCAAAGGCATCTTGCAGCGCGGCCGCCACAAGAAACAATCCGGCGGCCACGGCCAGTACGGCGACGTCGTGCTCGATATCAAACCGATGCCGCGCAGCTCCGGTTTTTCCTTCGAGGACAAGATCACCGGCGGCGTGGTGCCGCGCAACTATATTCCGTCGGTTGAGGAAGGCGTCATCGATGCGCTCAAGCACGGGCCGCTCGGCTTTCCCGTCGTCGATCTGCATGTGGCGCTGGTCGACGGCTCCTATCACACCGTCGATTCCTCCGACATGGCGTTCCGCACCGCCGGCCGCATCGGCGTCGTCGAGGGCTTGCCGCAGTGCCAGCCGGTCTTGCTCGAGCCGATCCATCTGGTCGAGATCTTCTGCCCCACCGAGGCGGCGGCGAAGATCAATGCGCTGATGTCGGGGCGGCGCGGCCAAATCCTCGGCTTCGACACGCGCGAGGGCTGGGATGGCTGGGACGTGGTCCGCGCCAAAATGCCGGAAGCCGAGATCGGCGATCTTATTGTCGAAATCCGCTCCGCGACCGCGGGCGCCGGCACCTTCACCTTCAAGTTCGATCACATGGCGGAACTGACTGGCCGCACCGCCGACCAGATCATCGCCGCGCGCCGCGCCGCGGAATGACGAACGAGGAGCGGAGACCTAGATGCCAGCCTATTGGGTCGCGCGCTCGAAAATTAACGATCCGGTCGAGTACAAGAAATACACCGACCGCGTCCCCGCCATCATCGCCAAATACGGCGGCAAGGTTTTGGCGCGCGGCGGCCGCTTCCAGATCATGGAAGGTCCGCACAAGTTTCAGCGTTTCGTGGTGATCGAGTTTCCGACTTTCGAGCAGGGCGTCGCCTGCTTCACCTCGAAGGAATATGACGAAGCTGCCGCATTCCGCCGCAGGAACGGCGCCGGTGAAGTCGAGACCATCATGGTCGATGGCGGCGACGCGACTAAGTAGACGGGAGAACTCACCCCGTCTTGATATTGGCGAACTTGATCACCTTGCCCCACTTGTCGACCTCGCTGGCAATGAGCTGGCCGAAGGCGGCGGGCGTCAGTGGCATCGGCACGCCGCCGAGGGCGGTCAGGCGCGAAGAAATCTTGGGATCGGCCAGCGCGGTATTGATCTCGCCATTGAGCTTGGCGACGATGTCGGGCGGCGTGTTCTTCGGTGCGGCGACGCCTTGCCAGGCGAAGGCTTCGTAGCCCGGCACGAAATCCGCAACCGGCGGCAGATCGGGCAGCGTCGGCAGGCGTTTGGCGCTGGTGACGGCAAGGCCGCGCAGCGCGCCGCTGCGGATGTGAGACAGCGACAGCAGGATCAGATCGAACATGACCTGATCCTGGCCCGCGAGCAGGTCGGTGATCGCCGGCGCGTCGCCGCGATAGGGCACATGCAACATGCTGATGCCGGTCATCATCTTGAACAGCTCGCCGGCGAGATGCGGCGTCGAACCGACGCCGCCGGATGCCATATTGAGTTTGTCCGGATGCGCTTTGGCATAGGCGATGAGCTCGGGAACGCTGTGCACCGGCACCGACGGATTGACTTCGAGGATGAGCGGATTGAGATCGACGCCGCCGACCGGCGCGAGATCGCGGGTGAAATTGAAGCTGAGATTTGGGTTCAGCATGGCATTGATGACGTTCGGATTCGCCATCAACAAGAGCGTGTAGCCGTCCGGCTCCGCCTTCACCACGGCCTCGGCGGCGATCTGTTGCCCCGCGGAGCCCCGGTTCTCGACGACGAAGGGCTGGCCGAGCCGCTCCGACAGCATTTGCCCGGTGAGCCGCGCGATAATGTCGGCGGCGCCGCCCGGCGGAAAGCCGACGAGGAGGTGAACCGGCCGTGATGGATAGGTATCGGCGCGCGCGTTGCGCAACACCGCCGGCATGGCCACGGCGCTCGCGGCCAGCTGGAGTAATCGTCGGCGCGGGAGATGCATGGTCTTCTCTAAATGAAAATGCGGGGTTTTCCGAAGATACGATAGGCGAGACGATCATAGGACCTCAACCCGAAAAAGGGCCGGTTTTCGGGCGAGATCACGATCAATCGATGGTCGCTACGCGGCGGCGATGCGCGGCTCGCCGCCGCCGGGCGGCGGCACCGGCAAGCCGTCGGCGGCATATTCATTGAGCTTGTTGCGCAGCGTGCGGATCGAAATGCCGAGCACGTTGGCGGCGTGCGTGCGATTGCCGAGGCAGTGCTTGAGCGTCTGCAGGATGAGGTCGCGCTCGACCTCGGCGACGGTGCGGCCGACTAGCCCGCGCGATACCTGCTCGGCGGCGAACGCCGCATGCGCCACCGCCGGCGCGCTTTTGTGCTGGTCGAGCCGGGTGCCGTCGGGGGTGAGGATCGCGTCGGGCCCGATCTCGTCGCCCGACGCCATCAGCACGGCGCGATGCATGGTGTTTTCCAGTTCGCGCACGTTGCCGGGCCAGTAGTTCAGCGTCAGCGTGCGGCGCGATTCGGCCGACAGTGGCCGCGCCGCCACGCCGTTGGCGGCGGCGTATTTCTTGACGAAATATTGGGCGAGCTCGATCACGTCGGCGGAGCGCTCGCGCAGCGGCGGGATTTTCAAGTTCACGACATTGAGCCGGAATAGCAGGTCTTCGCGGAAGCTGCCGTCGCGCACCGCTTCGGCGAGATTGCGATTCGAAGTGGCGACGATACGGATGTCGATCGGCACCGGCCGGGTGCCGCCGACGCGGTCGACGACGCGTTCCTGGATGGCGCGAAGGAGCTTGGCCTGCAGCCGCACGTCGATTTCCGAAATCTCGTCGAGCAACAGCGTGCCGCCATTGGCCTCTTCGAACTTGCCGATGCGGCGCGCCACCGCGCCGGTGAAGGCGCCCTTTTCGTGGCCGAACAATTCGGACTCCAGAAGCGTTTCCGGGATCGCCGCACAGTTGACGCAGATCAGCGGCTTCTTCGCGCGGTTCGATCGGGCGTGCACGTAACGCGCCAGGACTTCCTTGCCGGTGCCGGAATCGCCGGTGATCAGCACCGAGGCGTCGCTGGCGGCGACCTGCTGCGCCAGCTTGACCACGCGCGCCATGGCGTCGTCGCGGTAGATCAGTTCGCGCCGGTCGTCGGCGACGGCGGCCAGCACCGCGGCGATCAATTCGGCGTCAGGCGGCAGCGGGATATATTCCTTGGCGCCGGCCTGAATGGCCGCGACCGCGGCGCGCGCATCGGTGGCGGTGCCGCAGGCGACGATCGGCGCATGAATGTGCTCGGCTTCGAGGCCTCTGACCAGATCGCGGATGTTGATGGCGACGTCGACCATCAGCAGGTCGGCGCCGCGCCCGGAGCGCAGCACCGCGAGCGCCTGGGCGATATCCGCGGCATGGGTGACCAGCGCGCCTTTGTCCATCGCGAGCTTGGTCGCGGTGGAGAGCTGGCCGTTGAGCGTGCCGACGATCAAAAGGCGCATCTTGTTATTCCTTCTTCGCTAAGCGGAGCGAATTACGATCTCTCAGCCTTGATAATTTCCGTCATGGTCACACCGAGCTTGTCCTCCACCAGGACGACTTCGCCGCGGGCCACCAGACGGTTGTTGACATAAATGTCGATCGCTTCGCCGACTTTGCGATCGAGCTCGAGCACGGTGCCGGGCCCGATCTTGAGCAGGTCGCCGATGTCCATCCGCGCGCGGCCGAGCACTGCGGAGACCTGCACCGGCACGTCGAACACCGCTTCGAGGTCGGAAGCGATGCGGGTGGTGGGCCCGTCCGGTTCGGCCGCGAGCGGCGGGGATTCGACGGTCGTGCCGCCGCCTTCGAGGTCGGGTAGCGGGATTTTGCCGTCCTCACTCATGCTCGGATCTCCTCAGTATTTCGTGTGGCGCCGCCGCATTGCGGCGCGCGCCGATATAGCCGTCGACCGCCGCGCTGATCGCCGCGTCGGCGGCGACGCTGTCGCGGTTGATGCCGCCATCGGCCCATTCAATCCGGCAGTCGCCGAGCGCGATATCGGGTTCGGCAAGCACGACGAGCCGGCCTTCGAAGCTGCGCGCCCGCACGATGTCGTCGAGCTTCTCCTTGGCGACGGCGTAGAGCGCATCGTTGACTCGCACCGCGATATGCGGCGCGGCGATGAGCTGGCGAAAGCACTCGCTTGCCAGGCTTGAGATTTCGGCGAACGGCTCGCGCTCGATCAAGGCCGGCGCGAGCTTGCGCGCCACCGCGACGGCGACCTCGACCGCCTCGCATTCGAGCCGGGTTTCGATCGCCGCCAGCGCGCGGTTGGCCACGGCGAGAGCCGCCGCGATGCGCTCGAGCGCATCGGCCAAGCGCCGGCCGGACTCGACTGCGGCATCGCTCTGCGCATCGGCATAGCCTCTGTGATGCGCGGCAGCTTCCGCGTCGGCGACTTTGAGCGCGTGTTCGGTCAGCGTGATCACCGCGCCCGTCGATCTGCCTTCGGCGGCGCCAGCAAAATCGGTATCGAACAGAAACTTTTTCGTCGCTGCGTTCATATTCGGATTCTTGCCATCGCCGTAAAAGATATTTGCCTCAATAGATCAGCTCTTCTTCGCCGCGGGTCTTGGAGATCACGATCTCGCCTTTGGCAGCGAGATCCTTGGCGAGATTGACCAGCATCCCCTGCGCTTCGTCGACCTCGCGCAACCGCACCGGGCCCATGGCCTGCATATCGTCCATCAGCATCTTGGCGGCGCGCGTCGACATGTTGGATAGGAAGAACTGGCGCACCGGCTCGGCGGCGCCTTTGAGCGCGATTCCCAGCTTGTCCTTTTCGACGTGGCGCATCAGCGTCTGCGCCGAAGCGACGTCGAGTTTGGTCAGGTCGTCAAAGGTGAACATCAGGGTCTTGATGCGCTCGGCGCTTTCGCGATTGTCCTCTTCGAGCGCGGTCAGGAACCGCGTCTCGGTCTGCCGGTCGAAATTGTTGAAGATCTCGGCCATGACTTCGTGGGCGTCGCGCCGGCGCGTTTGCGACAGATTCGACATGAATTCGGTGCGCAGCGTCTGCTCGACGCGCTCCAGGACTTCCTTCTGCACCGCTTCCATGCGCAGCATGCGGTTGACGACGTCGAGCGCCAGATCCTCCGGCAGAATGGCGAGCACGCGCGCGGCATGTTCCGGGCCGATCTTGGACAGCACCACGGCGACGGTCTGCGGGTATTCGTTCTTGAGATAATTGGCGAGCACCTCCTCCTGAACGTTGGAGAGCTTCTCCCACATATTGCGGCCGGCGGGCCCGCGGATTTCTTCCATGATGATGCCGACGCGCTCCGGCGGCAGGTAAGACTGCAGCAAGCGCTCGGTCGCCTCGTAGGTGCCCATGATCGCGCCCGAGGCCGACATGCGCGAGACGAATTCCAGCAGTAGATTCTCGACCTGTTCGGCCTCGATCGTGCCGATGGTCGACATCAACATGGAGATCTGACGCAGCTCGTCGTCGTCAAGCATGCTCCAAATCTTGGCGCCGTGGTGTTCGCCGAGCGCGAGCAGGAGAACCGCCGCGCGCTCCGGGCCGCGCAGCGGGCGTTTAAGCAGGGGTGCATGCGTCGCCTTGCCGGCGAGGCTCGCCAAGGCGCTGGCGATCTCGCTTTGCGCCGTCTCGTGCTGCTTGCCGTCGTGTTTCGCTGGTGTGGGCATGGTTGATCAGGCGGCGGCGCTGTCGTTCAGCCACGAACGGATAATGGAAACGGTTTCACGCGGATTTTTGTCGGCAAGCTCGCCGACCTTCTGCACGGATTGGGCGTGGACCTGGCCCTGGATCTGGGCAATGTCGATCATCTTCGAGGTCTGGCTCGATTCGGCCGCCTTAGCGGGATCGACGCCTTCTCCTGTGATGGCGGTGACGGCCGTTGCCGGCGGCAGGCCTCCACCGGCTCTAGCGCCGGACGGTAGTGCCGCTCGAGTGCGTTCGTCCGGGGTGATGATGCGGCGGACAAGTGGGCGCACCACAAGCAGCAGCACGATGAGACCGAGCACGCTCATCACCAGCATTTCGATCATGCTCATGATGTCGTCTGTGGTGAAATGCAGCATCGACAGCCAGCCGGTCGGCTCGACAATCGGATTGGCCGGGGTTTCGGCGAAGCGCAGGTTGACCACCTGGACCTGGTCGCCGCGCTTCTGGTCAAAGCCGATCGCCGAGCGCACCAGCGCCGCGATCTGATCGAGCTCCTCCTTGCTGCGCGGTTGGTAATTCACATTGCCCTTGTCGTCCTTGGCATAGGTGCCGTCGACCAGGACGGCGACGGAAATGCGATTGAGCCGGCCGCCTTCGATCACTTCCGTCTTGGTGGTCTTGGATATCTCGTAGTTGACGATTTCTTCGGTCTTCCGGGCCTGATCGCGCTGGCCGCCATTGCCAGCGGCGGGCTGCCGTTGATTGGCGTTCGGTAATTCGTTGCCAACCGTGACCTCGTTACCGTTGCCCTGGTTCGAGGCGGAGGTTTCCTCGCGGCTTTGGCTGGAACGCACAACGCGGCCGTCGGGATCGAATTTGTCCGAGGTCTGGGTAACGCGGTTGAAATCGAAATCGGCGGCGACCTGCACACGCGAATGACCCGGTCCGACCACCGAGGAGACGATCGACTCCACCTGTTCGCGCAAATGCTTCTCGTATGCCGCCTGCCGCTCGTCGGCGGCGACGCCGCCAGCGATCGTGTCGTCGCTGGCGCCGTCCGCCAGCAATTGGCCCTGCTCGTCGACGATGGAGATGCGCTGCGGGCGCAGGCCAGAGACCGCGGTGGCGACGAGGTGGCGGATGGCGCGGACCTGCGACGGTTCGAGTCTGCCGCGCAGCTTGAGCACGATGGAAGCGGACGGTTCGATCTTGTCGCGCGAAAACAGCGGCCGATCCGGCAGGACCAGATGCACGCGGGCGTCCTGGACTTGATCGAGCGTGCGGATCGTGCGCGCCAGCTCGCCTTCCAGCGCCCGCAGGTTGTCGATGTTCTGGACGAAGCTTGTGGTGCCCAGCGCGTCCGACTTGTCGAAAATCTCGTAGCCGACGCCGCCGCCTTTGGGCAGGCCGTTCTCCGCCAGCGTCATGCGCAGCCGCGCCACCTTATCGCGCGGCACCATGATGACATTGCCGTCGTTACGCAGCTCATAGGTGATGCCCTCGCGGTCGAGCTCCTTGGCGACTGAGGCGGAATCTTCCAACGACAGTTCGGTGAAAAGCGGCGTCATCTGCGGCGTCGTTACGCGCAGGATGAGAAAGGCGAAGAAGCCGATGAGCGCAATGGTGACGGCGCCCATCGCCGCAATGCGCGGCGCGCCGAGCGTTTTGGCGAACTCCACCAGACTTTGCACCGAGCATTCCCCCGCGGAGCGACGCGCAAGCGTCTTACCCGGCAAGATTTGCCCGGTTGATGGTTAGCGCCCGGTTAATAAAGGCGGGAAATGCGCATAACTTGCGTTCGCTCGTCGTTTTGAAGCACGAGCGAAGCGATCGAGAATCAGAACGCCGGCCGCAGCGGCCGGCGTTGGCAATTCGTTAAGATCGATTAAGCGCGCGTTACTGGCGATATTGCTGGATGCGCGTCGTGCGCAATCCGGCAAGCCCGTGCTGGTCGATCGAGTATTGCCAGGACAGGAACTCTTCGACCGTCAGCGTATAGCGGCTGCATGCTTCTTCAAGCGACAGCAAACCGCCGCGTACGGCGGCAACCACTTCGGCCTTGCGGCGAATGACCCAACGCTTCGTCCCTGGCGCCGGCAAATCGGCGATGGTCAGGGGGGAACCGTCCGGCCCGATGACGTATTTGACCCTCGGGCGATGAGGTTCGGTCATAGTGACTCTCACAACTCGACAACTACAGTGGGCGACCTTACGCATGGCGGCTTAAAATTTGCCTAAGCGTCGCACGCAATTGGCCGCAATTTGTCCGGCGGACGGCCGAACACCGCGATTTCGCCATGCCGGCGCTTCGGGTCATTGGCAGCCCAGATCGGTCTGTCAGCCAGGCGGTAGGGGATAGCCGCTACAGCAGGTTTGTCAGATTGGTGAGACTGGTGTTGAGATTGCCGAGCGTGCTGTTAAGTCCGCTCAGTGCGCTGAGACTGCCGTTATTGATCGATTGGACCGCGCTGATCGGATAGCTCTGTCCGTTCACGGTGAGTTGCGGCGGGCTCTGGCTGAGATTGACCCCGCTGACGGTGCCTTGGATCTGCGTGGTGACGGTGACGGTCTGACCGTTGGCGCCGACGGCGTTGATCGCCAAGGTGTATTGTCCGGCAGGCCAAGTCACGCCGTTGTTGCCTTGGCCGTTCCAGCTATAGCTCTGGGTGCCGGCATTGAGCGACACGGTCCCTGTATAAGCCGTCTGACCGGTCGAGTTCGTGATCGTGACATTGCCGGTCGCCGGCGACGGCGAGTTCAAGGACCAGGTCGCCGGTGCGTTGGCCGCCAGCGTCGCGGTCGTGCCGTTCAGCGTGACGCTGGAGCCGAGGAACTGCATTGCCGAGGTCGCTTCCGAAGTCTGCTGCAACGAGATCAGGGTCTGCATGTTCGTGTTCATGTCGACCTGCTGTTGGACCGAGGTGAACTCGACCAGCTGCTGGGTGAACTGGTTGGTGTCGAGCGGGTCGAGCGGGTCCTGGTTCTGCAATTGCGTGGTCAGCAAGGTCAGAAACGAATTGAAATTGTCGGCGAGCTGCGCCAAGCCGGTGTTGCCCGTGCTGGCACTGCTGTTGGTGGTCGATCCTGTGGTGCTCGTCGTGGGAATTGCGGTCGTGGTCGTCGTCATCGTCATGGTCGATCCTCAGGCCAAATGGCCGTTCACACGCGAATGTCGATGCCGCCGCCGAGATTGATGCGGGAGTAAATTTGCGTCGTCTCCACCGGCGACAGGCTGGGGTCGGGAACGACGAGCTGCTGCGCCGAATTCGGCTGCGTGCCGCCGCCGTTGGCGCCGTTCTGTCCGGCGAACGACTGATCGCGCAGCGAAAATTGCAGGCCGTTATCCGCAGTCTTCAATCCGGCCTGTTGGAGCGCGCGTTCGAGCTGCGGCTGCTGGCTTTGCAAAAGCGTCAGCGTCTCCGGACGCTCGACGGTGACGTGCGAAGTCACCTGACCGTTCGAGTCGACGTCGAGGCGCACATCGATGCGGCCCAGCTCCGGCGGATCGAGTCTGATGTCGAACTGATTGGAACCGGCCTGCGCGCGCGCCGCGATCGCGATCGGAAGGCCGGCGACCGAAACCTGAGCCGCCGACGCCGTGGTGGATGCTGCCGCCGCGTTCTGTAGCGTCGCCGAATTTGTCGCGAGGAGACCGAAATTCGGCAGGTTTGCCGCGGCGGCCTTGACGGTATTGGTTGCAGTCTGTGCATTCGACGAAGCGGGGCTCGGCGCACTCGTTGCGGCGGTATCGAGATGTGCCGTGATGACATTCGCGGCCGGCGAAGCGGTGGTGTCGCCCGGCGATGGCGCGGCGGCGGGTGTCGCCGTTTGCTGGGCCGAAGAGCCGCCGGACGACGGCGCATTAGCGGTGGCATTGGCCGGCGGAGCGGGCTTTGCCACCTGAGCGTCCACTGCCGGTAGCTTGGCGTTTCCGTCCGGCTGCATGCTCGGCTGCGCGGTTTGGGTAGCCTGCGGAGACTGACCGGTCTGCGCAGCACGAGATGTCTGGCCGTCAATGCGTGACAGGCCTGCCCGCACCGGTATTTGCGCGCCAATCGCTGCGGTCGCCGATCCATCGGTTGCAGCCGGCGTGGACACAAAGTCGGTGTTCGCGACGATGATGGCGGCGATCGGCGTCGTTGGATTGGCTGCTCCCGCCGGTGCGATTGGCGCGGTTGGCGCAGCATTGCCGCTGACGGCCGTAGCGCCAGTGTCGCTTTGATTGTCGCCGGCGGAGTTCGCGGCTTTCTTGCTCGCCGGCGCGGGTGGGTCGGACGTGGTTGGAGTGGCGCTCTGCGCATTCGCCGCCACCGCCGTGGCCGCTGCCACTGGCGGCGCCGCCGCCGCTGTTGCTGCAGCATCGGCCGTTGGCGCCGATCCCGTCGCTGCCGCTTGCGCGGATGCCGCTGCCGCCGATCGGATCGCCGTTGCCGGCGCAGTGCCCGGTGCCGCGGTTGTCGCTGCGGGGTTTGCGCGGTTATTGCCCGAAACGTCCGATTGCGCGGCTGTCGTCGCATCCGTGGTGGCAGCCGCGTTAGCGTGTGCGGCCGCGCGTGCCTGGGCCGTGGCGACGGTCAGTTTTATGCCGCGGGTGGCGACGGCATTCGCGTTCGCAGTGCCATTGGCGCTTGCGCCGGTATCGACCTTATTGTTCGCGACCGCGCCGCTATCGGCCGCAGTGTTCGAGCTTACACGATTTGGCGCATTCGGGGCTGGGCTGGAGCGCGAGTCGGAATTGTCGGTATTTTCGGTCGAGCCGCTTGTTGGCGCCGACGTCTGTTGCGCCGTTTGCGGGGGACTGGCGGGTTGGGTTGGCGCTGCCGGAGGCGGGTTCGGCGGCGCGGACGTGGTGGCGTCGAGCAAAGCCGCGAACGGCGGCGAGGCGGTGTCCTGGCTGGGCGTGGATGCCTGCATTCGCGAAGGCGAAGTGAGCGAAACCGCGGCGGGCAGATCCGGCGCAATACTCGACATACTCGACACTCGATTAACCCCTGAAAGCGACATAGCCGCCGCTTCTCCGCCTGCAACCGGCGGGCCAGCGCAAGGCAGCCGCTAAATCGCATGAAATCAGAGACTTACGTAATTCAGCGGAAAGTCACGGACGGCAGCCTTTTCGTGGCGCCGGCAAATTTTGCCGCGTGCGGGCGGTAGCCGTCGATGCGGCGGCCGTGGCGGAGTGAGGTTATGGCCCATATAATAATGGTTGCTTGAGGCGGCGGATCATCGGCCGCTGGCCCGGAACACCCGCATGGCGTTGAATATACTCGATATCGAGGGGCGGCCGGCGACGACGCGCGTCGTCGTCGCCATGTCGGGCGGCGTCGATTCCTCGGTCACCGCCGCGATTTTGGCGGAAGCCGGCTACGACGTCGTCGGCATCACGCTGCAGCTTTACGACCACGGCGCGGCGACCCACCGCAAGGGCGCCTGCTGCGCCGGCCGCGACATCCATGACGCCCGCGCGGTCGCCGAGCGGATCGGCATTCCGCATTACGTTCTCAACTACGAGGATCGATTCAAGGAAGCGGTGATCGACCGTTTCGCCGAGAGCTATGTCGCCGGCGAAACGCCGGTGCCCTGCGTGGAATGCAACCAGTCGATAAAATTCCACGACCTGCTGCACACTGCCCGCGACCTCGGCGCGGCGGTGCTCGCCACCGGCCATTACGTCGCTTCGCGCGCGCTGCCCGGCGGCCGCGCGCTCTATCGCGCCCGCGAAGCCGAACGCGATCAGAGCTATTTCCTGTTCGCCACCACGCGCGCGCAGCTCGATCTGCTGCGCTTCCCGCTCGGCGACCGCAGCAAAGCGGAAACGCGCGAACTGGCGCGCCGCTTCGGCCTGTCGGTCGCCGACAAACAGGACAGCCAGGACATCTGCTTCGTGCCGACCGGGCATTATGCCGACATCATCGAGCGGCTGCGGCCGGGCGCCGCCGGTCCGGGTGAAATCGTCGATCTTGACGGTCGCGTTCTCGGTCATCATGACGGCATCATTCATTTCACCGTCGGCCAGCGGCGCGGTCTCGGTATCTCGACCGGCTCGCCGCTTTATGTGGTGCGGCTCGACGCCGCTTCGCGGCGCGTCGTGGTCGGTCCGCGCGATGCGCTGCGCACCAGCCGTATCATGCTGCGCGACATCAATTGGCTCGGCGACGGCACGATCGACCAGGCGTTGGCGCAGCGTCCCGAAGTCTTCGTCAAAGTCCGTTCGACGCGGCCGCCACGGCCGGCTTGGCTGCGCGGCGGCGCCGGCGGCGGCGTCGAAGTCGAGCTGATCGCCGGCGAAGACGGCGTGTCGCCCGGGCAGGCTTGCGTGTTCTACGACGCGGCCGAAGGGCAGGCCCGCGTGCTTGGCGGCGGCGTCATTGCCAGCACCATGGCGGCCGCGCGCGACAACAAAGCGTCCGGTGTCGATATGGCGACCGCCAAATAATTCTTCGCGACAGCCGGGATTGCTGAATGATGGCCGAACTCGACAAAGCCGGCATCGCCAAAGCCTATGCGCGCTGGGCGCCGATTTACGATCTGGTCTTCGGCGCCGTGTTCGACCGCGGCCGCCAAGCTTCGATCGCGGCGGCCGAGCGCATCGGCGGCCGCATTCTTGAGGTCGGCGTCGGCACCGGCTTGTCGCTGCCCGATTATGCGTTGTCGAACCGGCTGATCGGCGTCGATTTATCAGCGCCGATGCTGCGCAGGGCCAAGGCGCGCGTCGCCGAGCGCCGGCTGACCAATGTCGACGGGCTCGCGGTGATGGACGCGCAACATCTTGGCTTTAAGGATGCGGCATTCGACGTCATCGTCGCGCAATATGTCATAACCACGGTTCCGGATCCGGAGCGCACGCTCGACGAATTCGCGCGAGTCATAAGGCCCGGTGGCGAGATTATTCTGGTCAACCATCTCGGCGCCGAAAGAGGCCTGCGCGCGGCCTGCGAACGATGGTTCGCGCCGTTGGCGCGACAACTCGGCTGGCACCCGGAATTCGGCTGGGAACGGCTGGCGCGTTGGGCGGCGCGGCATGGCGGCGTGGAGGTCGTCGAAAAGCGGCCGATGCCGCCGCTCGGGCATTTTTCGTTGATCCGTTTCGCGCGGACCGGCGCCGCCGCCGGCTGATCGGAAATTGGCTCGGCAGCCGCCGCGGTCAGCCGCGACGCTCGGCTTCCCAATAGCCGGAGCATGCCGATGTCGAGGAATATCCCCGCCACAGGCCGCGACCGGAATCGCCGGACAGCTCGCCGGTGCCGCTGGCGCGCTCGCCGCCGGCGCTGACGTTGACGCTGACGTGTCCGCGCGCATCGACGTGCCCGGACACGCTGAATGACGGATCGTCGTAGGTGACCCTGCCGTCGATGATATTGAGCGCGTAACGATAGGCGCGGTCACAGGTTCCGGCATCGGTCACGATCAATACGCTCCATCGGCCGTCGAACGACGCACGCGCGATGGCGGCCGGCGCGGTCCATAGCGACGACATTGCCAACGTCAACGCCATGAACATCGGCATAATGTTGCGCTTTGGCATAATGAAGCTCCTCAATCCCCGCCGTGACGACGAGAGTTGCACAAAGGCGAACCGTGGCCGCTGCGAAAGTAATAACTCTGCCTAGCAGATGCGACATCTTGCGCTAGATCAAGCATTGCAATGTGGTTGCCGCTAGGTTTCTCGCGACGATACCGGAAACCATGTATGGTGCGATTTTCGCTTTGCATAGTGGCGGCGGCGCTGTCGATTGCGGCAACGGCGGCATCGGCCACCCCATTCCATGGCGTTCCCGGGCAAGTTTCCGCATCTGCCGTGCCGCCGGCGCGGCTGTTCGCCCAATATGAGCCGAGAGCGCCCGTAGCGCCGCCGGCGGGAAAACAGCCGCAAACGGCAAATCAATTCCCGGCCAGGGCCTATTTGCTGCGTGGTTTCATGAATGTGTTCTCGCTCGGCATGGACGATCTGGCGGCGAAACTCGAGGCCAACGGAATTGCCGCAACGGTTGCGAACCATGCCGATGCCGGAACCGTCACCAATCAAATCGTCACACGTTATGCGGCAGGCGATCGCGGCCCGATCATTCTGATCGGGCATTCATTCGGCGCCGATGCGGTCGTCGTGGTGGCGCAAGCCCTGGACCGGTCCAACATACCCGTGGCGCTCCTCATTCTGTTCGACGGCACCGCGCCCCATGAGGCGCCGGGGAATGTTGCAACCGCCGTCAATTTTACTCTGCGCTACGACCTCGTTCCGGCGGCCGGATTCCACGGCACGATTTCAAATGTCGATTTGCACGGGGCGGAAGGCATCGATCATTTAACCATCGACAAATCGCCGTCGTTACAAGCCGAGACACTGGATTACGTGCTCCAAGCCGCATCGGCGCGGCAAAATCCTCCAGCGCGGCAGCCTTAAGCGCCGAACGGTTTCGACGGCGACGATGGCGGCCTGTACCGCGCGCGGCGTAATTTTTTCGCGCCGTGTCAATCCGAAAATTTATCGCGCTATGTCGACTTTGCAAAAATCCGTGCGCTGTTGGCGGCGCGCGGGACGGACGATCACAACTCGGGCTGGGAACAGGAAACGCAACTAGCCTTGAGAGGATTTCTCTTCGCCCGATACGTCGAATGGTTCAGACGTCAAAACCGATAAGGTTTCCGACCAACGGAGGGGCGAAATGATAACTGCCCGCTTGTCAATCGGCGCCCGCGGCGTCGAGCCCGCTCGCGGTCACTATAGCGCGTCAGCGATGGGATCGACACGGCTTTCGTCACGCGGTGCGCAGGCCGAGGTGCTCCACCATCGGATCGAAATCGCGATCAGCATGAAGCAATTGGTGGTCCCCTTCGATACAGAATGTGCCGATGATCATGTCGATGGTCTTGCGCGGCGTGACGCCGCGATCGCGCAGGAATTGATAGTTGCGGGCGACCCGCGGCGCTAGTGCCGCACTGAGCATGCTCGCGATTTCAAACTGCCGCAGTTGCCGTTCGATCAGGTTTGCGAGGCGCTCGTCCAGCGCGCCCTGCAGCACTTCCAGCAGGATGAGATCGCCGATCAGAATCTGGTCCGGTTGGTCGAGCGCCCGGAGCTTGCGAACCTCCGGCGTAGCGTTATCGCGCAAATGCGCGATCCACACCGAAGAGTCGACCACGATCATCGGCCGCGATCGTCCTGCCGGTCGCGCCGCATCTCGTCGAGGTCGCCGATCCAGCCGGCGCCGGCCAGTCCAGCGATGGCCTTCTTCTGGCGATGCCGCCGCACCATGTAGCGCAGCGCCTCCTCGACCGTCGCCTTCTTGGTCGGCAGGCCCGACACGGCCATGGCTTCTGCCAGCAGTTTGTCGTCGAGTTCGATGTTGGTGCGCATAGCGAGAGCATCCGATGTGTATTAACCGTTGAATTTATACACATTCGAGGGCAATTTCGCAACAAGAAAGTGTCGCTCACACGATCCCGGCTTGGTGCGGCGGCCGCGCTTCGCGCAGCGCATAGACTGCGCCCAGCGCCAGCGGCTCGGTGAAGACGTCGCTCGGCTCGACGTAGAATTTCTCCAAGCTTTTGCGCACGCGCTCGCCGCGCTGCTGGGCGAGATCGAGCCGCTCGATGGCCTGCGCCCAGAGCTTTAATTGGCGCCCGTCGGGATGAACGAGCGGCGCGCCTGCGCCGTTCGCAGTGATGGTACAGACATCGTCGGTAACGAGCGGATAGCCGCGCTGCGCCAAAGCCGCGGCGAGCGTCGATTTGCCGGCGCCCGAGGAGCCGGCGAACAGCACCGCCTTGCCGTTGACCCGCACCGCGCTGGCATGCAGCACGATCTGCTCGCGCTGGTGCAGCAGGATGCCGAACACGGTGCCGAGAATGAAGATCGGGATATCGTCGAGGCTCGCTTCCGATTCCGGCGCCACCACGATCTCGTTGCCGTCGTTGAGGAGGAAGCGCGCGATGTCGGGGATGCGCATGAGGAACTGCTTGCCGGCGATTTGCCAGGTCGGCCTGGAAGCGGTCGGCGCGGGCATGCTTTCCGGCACCGCGCCACGCCGGATCGTGACCTGCGGCGCGCGCTCGGGCGCGCCCGCAATCAGCCCTGGCAGGGCGATCTCACTGGCGACCGAAAGCCCGGAAACCCGATAGAATTGCACCCGCCCGCCTCGTAAAAGTTAACGGCCACGAAGGTCATTACCAGCTCATCAATAGCATAAATGCAACTTCCGGGTGGCGTGCAAGTCAGGTTTTTGGGCGAAATCCCGCTTGGAAAGCGGGCTTGAGTGGCATAAATGTGCGCTCTCTGCGCGGACACCCGCGGGTCTCGCCTCTTCGAGGCTTACGGCCTGACGGTGCGGCGCGACACGGTTGGCGGAGTAGCTCAGTTGGTTAGAGCAGCGGAATCATAATCCGTGTGTCGGCGGTTCAAATCCGTCCTCCGCTACCAAACTCTCATTGACTTAGCCGTACTGGCTCTTGGTTTAGGCTCCCCTTTTTGCTCTCCCATCGGGAAATACGGGTTCTTACGCTTGCTCGAAATGAAACAAATAACCTGCTGCGGTATTACTGCTTGGTGAAAGTTACGTCGCAGGGACGGCCGCCCTGCCGAGCGCCGGTTCCCTTAGAGGTCCCCAAACGGCCCGTGATGAGATAGCCATATTCCGTACCCACGGGAACGTTCCCGGCCGCCAATTTAGATGACGCGACGATGCCTCTGGCGAAAATCTCTACGGCGCCATCGGATTGGACTTTCCCAGTGAGCGAGTACCACCCCGGCCTTCCCTTGTTGCCTTTCTCGCCGCTGAAAACTCCGCCGCTGACATCAGCATCGACCAGAAGCGTTATGGCTCCGGCCCCCTGTGCCGCCGGACAGGACACAATGGTCGTCCACTTTCCGTCGAAACTTCCGGCGCTCGAAGTCTTTGAGGATGGGGGCGGCTCCTGAGCAGCAAGGCGCTGCTGCGCTTGCGCCGCGTGGGTGCCGGCAGGGAATGCTTTCAGATATTCGTTGAACGCCGCAGGCGTCCCTGCGACCATCGCATTTGACCACGCGGTTTCGTCAGCATTCGTTTGCGCGGTTGGAGCCGGTTCAGGCGGCAGCGCCGGAGCCGACGCCCGCAGGGCTGGGGTCGGTTGGGGCGTTAATATCGGCGGCGATGGGGACGGTTGTTCGGACGTTCGCGCGACGCTTTGCGAGACTGAAGACGGTTCGGGTGAGAGCGTCCGCGTGAACGGTTTCACATAAAGGACGGCCCAACCGATGACAATCAAAACAGCAACCAGGGCTGAAGCCATGAGAAGGCGCTGGCTCGACTGCCGCGGCTCGACGGGAACGCCGACCTCTAGCGAATAAACCCGGAGCGGCTCGGCGATGTTTTTGAGTTGGGTCTGTCCGAGATCGGAAACCGCCAAATCGAGACGTGCCCTTACTTGCCGATAGGCGTCTTCGGATAAACAGATGGTGCCGGGCTTGGCGATTCCCTCCAGTCGTGCCGCAATATTCACGCCGTCGCCCATCAGATCGCCGTCGCTCTCCTCGACCACATCGCCTAGATGAATGCCGACCCGGAATTCGATGCGACGCTCAGGCGACAGGCCGGCATTACGCTCGATCATGCCCCTCTGAACTTCGATTGCGCAGCGCACCGCGTCGACCACGCTGCGGAACTCAACGAGGACTCCGTCTCCGGTGCGTTTGACCACGCGTCCACGATGTACTGCGACGGTCGGATCGACTAGATCGCTGCGGAGAGTCCGCAGCCGTGCCAGTGTACGATCCTCGTCGGCGCCCGCGAGCCGGCTATATCCGACAACATCGATCGCCAGTATTGCCGCAAGTTTTCGAGATTCGCTCATATCGTCAGCCTTTTACTCCATAGACTAACACGAACATCAAATAAACTAGAACTCCGCGTAACGTTTGCGGGTAGGTCTGCGATATATCTGGGGTTGGATAAAAAGCAGATGTGCGTCATCCCGGCTCGGCACCTTTGGCGGGCGTGACGGCAATCCGACCACGTCGTCGCTACCAATGCGGAGATTTCCGAATGAAGTCGCCTTTTATAGTGACCGTACTGGTCGTGTTATCTCTTGGCTCGGCACACGCCACCGACTTGAGCTGCGTCAGCACCACGTTCAATGTACTTTCTCCGAACGACAAGGTGTGCGTCAGCGTCTTTGAAGATCCGAAAGTGCCTGGCATCGTGTGCCACATTTCGCAGGCCAGAAAAGGCGGCTGGGGCCAGCCGTTTGGCCTCAATGAAGATCCGTCCAATTTTTCCGTCTCGTGCAGGCAAATTGGTCCAATCGACGTTGACCTGTCGAAGCTGGGTCAAAACGAAGAAGTATTCAGTCAGAAAACCAGCATTTTTTTCAAGACGACTCGTATTTATCGCTTGGTGGATCAACCTCACAACACGATCGCTTACCTCGCGATCAGCACCAAGATCGTCAACGGTTCGCCCGCGAATGCGATCAGCACCGTTCCGATCATGCCGTGGCCGCACTAGCGCATGATCCCGAAAAGTGGATACCGGTTTTCGGAAAAGATCATGCTCGAACAGAATGCTAGAGCCGGTTTTGATTCCATCAAAACCGATTAGGCTCTAGCTTAAACTGTCGCTGACCGCGTAATCGCGCAAAATCTCAGGCTTGAATGCGAGCCCGTGCCCCGGCCGCTCTGGCGCGGTGATCATGCCGTTCTTAACCGGCACCGGGTCGACCCATAAATCTTCGGCAAGCCCCATATCCTCGATCCACAATCCGTTCGGGATCGAGGCCAATAGCTGCACGTTCAACTCGGGAAATAGGTGCGGCGCGATCGTCATGTTCCAGGTGTCGGCGACGGTCGCGATCTTGCGCAGTTCGGTCAGGCCGCCGCGCATCGGATCGGGCTGCAGAATCGGCAGCTTCGGATTTTCGAAAAACGGCTTGAGATCGAAGCGCGTGAAATGCGTCTCGCCGCCGACGATGCGCAAATCGAGCGCTTGGGCGATGCGGAAATAGCCGGCGAAGTCGTCCGGCACCACCGGCTCCTCGAGCCAATACACGTCGTAGTCCTCGAACTTACGGCCCATCAGGATGGCGACGTCGGCGGTCCAGCCCATATTGACGTCGATCATGATGTCGATGTCGGGGCCGACCGCTTCGCGCATGCGCCTGACATTGTCGAAATCGGTGGCGAGATCGGCGACATGCGCGACCTGCATCTTGATCGCCTTGTAGCCGCGCTCCTTGTAGTGCAGCGCCTTGGCGATCATGCCGTCGCCGCCCGAGCCGCGGAAGCAGCCGCTGCCGTAGACCGGCAGCTCGGCGCGGTAATGCCCCCACAGCCGATGCAGCGGCAGCTTGGCGCGCTTGCCAAGCACGTCCCACAGCGCGATGTCGAGCGCCGACATCGCCATGGTCGCGATGCCGCCGCGGCCATAGGTGACAGAGGTCTTCCACAGATCCTGCCAGATCGCCTCGACTGCGCTTGCGTCCTTGCCGAGAACGCGCGGGATGATCGCTTCGTCGAGACACGCCGCAATCGTGCGCATGCCCGGCCGGAACAGCAGCAGATACCCTATGCCGGTAATGCCGCCTTTGGTCTCGACTTCGAGCACCAGAATGTTGCGGGCCTCGCCGAAGGCGTGGCCCTTGAGCCAGGGCGTATCGGGCCATGGCACACGCAACATAGTGGTGTGCACGGCGGTGATGGTCAGGTCGGTCATGGATCGTTTCCTTCCGCTTGCGTACTTCGCGCGTGCCGGTCGTAGCTTCGCCTGCATCGTGCCGCAGAACGACTCCCGATGAAATAGCCGGGCTTGTCAGACGCAACGAAATCGCGCGACAAGTCGCGGCAGGCGCGCCGGAGGAAATCTGTGGCCTCGACGATCAATGTTGCCGCCTATAGCGATGCGCTGGTTGTCCTCGGCACGGCGGGCATCGTGGTGCCGATCGTCAGCCGGCTCGGCTTTTCTCCGGTGCTCGGTTATCTCGGCGCCGGCGCGCTGTTGGGCCCGCTCGGTCTGGGCTCGCTGATCGGCTCGTTCCCGGTGCTGTTCTGGTTCACGGTCGGGGACGCCAAAGACGTCGCCGGCATCGCCGAACTCGGCGTCGTGTTCCTGCTGTTTCTGATCGGGCTTGAACTGTCGCTGCAGCGGCTCCTCACCATGCGGCGGCTGGTGTTCGGCCTGGGCGGACTGCAGGTGCTTGTCACCACGGCGCTTCTTGCCGGCATCGCGGCCTATGCCGGCGGCAATCTGTCCGAGGCGATCATCCTCGGCGCCAGCCTGTCGCTGTCTTCGACCGCGATCGTGCTCGAACTGTTATCAAACCAGGGCCGCCTGAAGACCAGTATCGGGCGCTCAAGCTTCGCCGTTTTGCTGCTGCAAGACCTCGCGGTCATCCCGATCCTGATGTTCATTTCGCTGCTCGCGGCCGGGTCGGGCGGCTCGGTGCTTGGCAGCCTGGGCCGGGCGCTCCTGCAGGCCGCGCTCGCGCTTGCCGTGATCGTCGTATTCGGCCGCGTATTGCTGCAACCGCTGTTTCATCTGGTGGCGACGACGCGCTCGCGCGATCTCTTCATCGCCACCGCCTTGTTCGTGATCATCGCCGCCGGGGTCATTGCCAATCAGGCCGGGCTATCCATGGCGCTCGGCGCCTTCGTCGCCGGATTGCTTCTTGCCGAAACCGAATACCGCAAGGCGATCGAAGCCACCGTCGAGCCGTTCAAGGGCCTCCTGCTCGGCATTTTCTTCTTCACCGTCGGCATGGATATCGACGTGCGCGAATTGCTGCGCGACCCGCTGCTGCTCGCGGCCGGCGTTGTCGGCCTGATCGCCATCAAATCGCTGGTGATCACCGGCTTGGCCAAGCTGTTCCGCTTGTCGTGGCCGGTCGCCGTCGAAATGGGCCTCCTCCTCGGTCCGGGCGGCGAATTCGCATTCGTCGGCATCGGCATGGCGAGGGATTTTCGCCTGGTCGACGTGCGGCTTGCGAGTTTCGCGCTGGCCGTGACTTCGGTCACGATGGCGCTGACGCCGCTGTTGTCGTTCGCGGGGCGGCGCGTCGCCTTGCGGCTACGGACGGTCGGCGCCATGCCGTCGGAACTGATCGCGCGGCCGAGGGCCGGCCGCCGGCACGCGATCGTCGTCGGCTACGGCCGCGTCGGCAAAGTGGTGTGCGCGCTGCTCAAAGAACATGGTATCCCCTATATCGCCGCAGATTCCGACGCATCGACGGTGACACGCGACCGCCGCGACGGTCATGACGTCTATTACGGCGATGCGGCCGATCCGAAATTTCTCGAAATCTGCGGGCTGGCCGATGCGGCCGGCGTCGTTATCACTATCCACGACCACGAGCTGATCGACGACATTGTCGCTCACGTGCGCGCCGTGCGCCCCGATATGCTGCTCGTTTCGCGCGCCCGCGACGCCGACCATGCGCGCCATCTTTATCAGCTCGGCGCCACCGACGCGGTGCCGGAAACCGTCGAAGCGAGCTTGCAGCTTTCCGAAGCCGCCTTGGTCGGGCTTGGCATTCCTGCCGGCCCGGTGATCGCGTCGATCCACGAGAAACGCGACGAGATACGTCATGCTTTGCAGGACGCAGCCCGCGCGGCCGGATTGGATAAGAGTTCATTCGGTCAAGGCGAAGACGTTGCGCCGGCGGACGTAATTTATGGGGGCGGCGTGGCGCCGCGCGCGGCCTTGCCGCGGCGCACCGCGACGATCTCGGCGAGGATCGAGATCGCGATCTCGTCGGGCGTGATGGCGCCGAGATCGAGGCCCGCGGGCGCTTTCAGCTTGGCGAGCCGCTCGGCCGCGACGCCGCGTTCGGCGAGCGCGGTTTTCAGCGCCTCGGCCTTCTTGCGGCTGCCGACAAAGGCGACGTAGTCGACATCGACCGCGAGCGCCGCCGCGAGCGCCGCTTCGTCGCCGCGGCCTTGCGTCGAGACGACAACGTAGCGCGAGGCGGCTTCATCGACCGGCAACGCAAAGCCTTCGATGCGGCGATCGGCATCGGCGAAGGCCGCCTGCTCGCCCGCAGGCGCGCAAATAGTGACGGCAAATCCCGATCGCCTGGCCAGATCGGCAATGGCGACAGCCACCGGGCTCGATCCGCAAATCACCACCTGCGGCCGCGGCAACACCGGTTCGACGAATATGTCCATGGTGCCCTGACTTGGGCACATATTCTTGGCGAAGCGGACGCCGCCTCGTTCCTCGCCGGCCTTGTGGCCTTGGCCTTCAAGCTCATCAGGCGGCTGCACCGAAACGAGGCGCGATTTGCCGTCGGCAAGCGCGTCGCACGCCGCCTTGAGCACCGCGGCCCGCGCGCAGCCGCCGCCGATCCAGCCTTCCGACATCGTGCCGTCCGGCAAGATCACTGCCTTGGCGCCGGCCTTGGCCGCGGTCGCCGCCACGGTGCGCACCACGGTGGCCAGCGCGAACGGAACGCCGGCAGACTTCCGCGTCGAAATAATGTCGAGAATATCGTCGGCGCGGTTCATCTTAAATTTTCGCCAGATAGGGTTCGAGCGCCGCAAGGCTTTGCAGATTATGCGCGGGCGCGAACAGATCGATATAGGGCAATGCCGCCGCCATGCCGCGCGCTTGCGGAGAATAGTCGCGCCAGCCGATCAGCGGATTGAGCCAAATGATCTTGCGGCAGCGGCGGCGCAGGCGGCGCATCTCCTCGGCAAGCTGCCCGGGCTCGCCGGTGTCGTAGCCGTCGGAGACGATCATCACGGCGGTGCGCGAATTGATGACGCGCCGTGCGTGCCAGCGATTGAAGGCGGCGAGGCTGTCGCCGATGCGCGTGCCGCCGCCGATGCCTTGCGCCATCAGCGACAGTTTTTCGACTGCGCGCGTGACGTCGCGATCGCGCAGCGACGGCGAAACGTGGGCGAGGCGGGTGTGGAAGACGAAGGCCTCCGCCTCACGGAAGGCGTCGACGACACCGTGCAGGAAGCGCACGAAGAACGCGGTGTAAAGGCTCATCGAGCCGGAAGCGTCGAGCAAGACGACGAGCCGCAGCGGTTTGATCTTGCGGCGGCGCCAGGCGAGATCGAGGAGCGTGCCGCCATGCGAGACGTTGCGGTGAATGGTGCGGCGCAGATCGAGGCGGCGTCCGCGGCGGCGAATTTGCTCGCGACGGACAAGACGCGCGCGCATGACGCGGGCGAGCCGGGCGGCGAGCGCATGGGTGGCGGCGACGTCGGCGGGATCGACGACGTGGCGCAAGTCGGCGCTGGTCAGGGCTTCGGCGCGCGAAGCGCCTTCGCGGCGGCCGCGGCCGTCGGCAGGAGTTTCGCCATCGCCGTCGTTGTGCCGCTCGACATGATCTGGCAGGCCGAGCGCCTCCTGCGGAACATGCGATTGGGCGAGCCGCCGCGCGGGCGCGTGGCTTGCTTGGGGCGAGCCGGAAAGGACTTGCCGTTGCCGCATGCCGCGGCCTTGCCAAAACGCATCGAAGATTTCGTCGAAGCGCTGCCAGTCGGAATGGGTCGCGCAGAACAGCGACCGCAAGGCCGGCTTGAGCGAGGTGGGCCGGAGCGCAGCGGGCGACGTCAGGATTGCCAAGGCATCGCGCGTTTCGGCAAGACCGACCTGGAAGCCGTTGTCGCGCAGCGTACGGGCGAAGCCGGCCAGCCGGCGGCGGGCGCCCGGCAGCTCAACCCGATCGTCCCCGCGAATGCGGGGATCGAGTGCTGGATTCCCGCTTTCGCAGGAATGGGCGGAATGCTGCGTATTCATCACGCCACCCTGCCGAGCAGACGCTCGCTCACCTCGCGGCTGAGCCGCGCGCGATCCTCGTGCGTCTTGAGCAAGCAAATCATGGTTTCGTAGACGGCTTCCGGCTCCTGCCGCAGATCGTGGACTTCGAGGCCGGCAAGCGTCGCCGCCCAGTCGAGCGTCTCGGCGACGCCCGGCACCTTGCGCAAATCCTCCTTGCGCACCGCGGCCACCATGCGCGCGATCTGCAAGGCGAGCGTGGTGTCGATGCCGGGCGTGCGGGTAAGAATGATCTTCGCCTCGCGGTCGACATCCGGGAAATCGACATAGTGATAGAGACAGCGCCGGCGCAGCGCGTCGGACAATTCGCGCGTGCCGTTCGAAGTGAGCACCACACGCGGAATCGAGATGGCTTTGATGGTGCCGAGCTCCGGGATGCTGACCTGAAAGTCGGACAGCAGTTCCAGCAAGAATGCCTCGAATTCCTCGTCGGCGCGGTCCACTTCGTCGATCAGCAGCACCGGCGGACTCACACGGCGGATGGCGGCGAGCAGCGGCCGCTCCAAGAGGTATTTCTCGGAAAAGATGTGCTCTTCGATCGCGTCGGCATTCTCGCCGATCCCTTCGCGGGTCTTGATGGCGAGAAGCTGGCGCTGATAATTCCACTCGTAAAGCGCGGCGTTCTGATCGAGCCCTTCATAGCATTGCAGCCGGATCAATTCGGCGCCGTGCACGGCGGCAAGCGCCTTGCCGACTTCGGTCTTGCCGACGCCGGCTTCGCCTTCCAGCAGCAGCGGGCGTTTGAGGAATTCCATCAGCCACAGCGCGGTGGCGATGTCGCGGTCGGCGATATAGCCGACGGCGGCGAGCTTGTCGGAAATCTCTTCGCGCTTGAGGGTCATGACACGCGCAATATACCGACCATTGTCATGCCCCGCGAAGGCGGGGCACCCAGTATCCGTGGAATCGAAAAACCAGAACCGGCGGAGATTACTGGATCGTCCGGTCGAGCCGGACGATGACAATCACATATTGCGCGCGGGTGCCGGTTGCTACCCATGCAAGCCGAGCTTCTCCGCGGCCGTCCAGGTGCGCCAATGATCGTGCGGCATCTGAATATGGGTCGAGCCCAAGAAGGCGAAGGCGTCGTTGATGGCGTTCGAGAAGCACGGCACGCCGCCGACATTGGGGCTTTCGCCGACGCCCTTGGCGCCGATCGGATGGTGCGGCGAGGGCGTCGTGGTCCAGTCGGTCTCCCAGTGTGGGGTCTCGACCGCGGTGGGCAGAAAGTAATCCATGAACGACGCGGTGGTGACGTTGCCGTCGTCGTCGTAATGGATCTCCTGGCCCATGGCGATGCCGAAAGCTTCGGTCAGGCCGCCGTGGATCTGGCCCTCGATGATCATCGGGTTGATCCGCGTGCCGCAATCGTCGAGCGCGTAGAAGCGCCGGACCTTGGTCTGACCGGTGTCGACGTCGACATCGACGACGCAGATATAGGCGCCGAACGGGAAGGTGAAATTCGGCGGATCGTAGTAGTTGATCGCCTCGAGTTCCGGCTCCATGCCGGGCGGCACTTCGTGGTAGGCCGCCCAAGCGAGCTCCGTCATGGTCTTGAAGCGCTCGGGATTGCCGCGCACTCGGAACCGATCGACGTCCCATTCCAGATCGTCGTCGTGCACTTCGAGCATGTAGGCCGCGATCATTTGCGCCTTGGCCTTGATCTTGCGGCAGGCCATTGCGGTCGCCGCGCCCGACACTGGCGTCGAGCGCGAGCCGTAAGTGCCGAGCCCATAGGGCGCGGTGTCGGTATTGCCTTCCTCGACCATGATGCTGTCGGCCGGCAGGCCGAGCTCGGTGGCGATGATCTGGGCATAGGTGGTCTCGTGGCCCTGGCCCTGCGATTTGGTGCCGAGCCGGCAGATGCCGGAGCCGGTCGGGTGGATGCGGATCTCCGCGGAGTCGAACATGGCGATGCCGAGAATGTCGCAGGCGCGCGACGGGCCGGCGCCGACGATCTCGGTGAAGAAAGCGACGCCGATCCCCATCAGCTCGCGGGTCTCGCCGCGCTTGAACGCCGCGCGTTTGGCTTTCTGCTCTTCGCGCAGCTTTCTGTAGTTGACCGATTCCATCGCCTTGGTCATGGCGGTCTGGTAGTCGCCGGAATCGTATTGCCAGCCGAATGCCGACGTATACGGGAATTGCTCACGGCGGATGAGATTCTTCATGCGGAAGTCGGCCGGATCCATGCCGAGCTTCTGCGCCATGATGTCCATCGCCCGCTCGATGCAATAGGCGGCCTCGGTGACGCGGAACGAGCAGCGGTAGGCGACGCCGCCCGGCGCCTTGTTGGTATAGACGCCGTCGACCAGGCAATGCGCGGCCGGAAAGTCGTAGGAGCCTGAAATAATGGAGAACAAGCCGGCCGGCCATTTGGTGGCGTTGGCGCAGGCGTCGAAGGCGCCATGGTCGGCGATAGTGTAGCAGCGCAACCCCGTCACCTTGCCGTCCTTGGTCGCGGCGATCTCCACGTCCATGTGGAAGTCGCGCGCGAAGGCGGTGGTCGAGAGATTGTCGATGCGGCTCTCGGTCCACTTCACCGGCACTCCGGTCACGATCGAGGCGACGATCGAGCAGATATAGCCCGGATAGGCGCCGACCTTGTTGCCGAAGCCGCCGCCGATGTCGGGCGAGATGACATGGATCTTGTGCTCGGGGATTTTGGAGATCAGCGAGCCCACGGTGCGGATGACGTGCGGCGCCTGAAACGTGCCGTAAAGCGTCAGCTCGCCCTTGATCTTGTCGAACGAAGCGACGCATTGGCAGGTCTCGAGCGGGCAAGGATGCACGCGGGGATAGACAATGAACTCCCTGATCGTCACATCGGCTTTGGCGAAGACGGCGTCGGCTGCGGCCTTGTCGCCGGCCTGCCAGGAGAAGATGTGATTGTAGTGCTTGCGCTTGCCGTGCGCGCCCTCGGTCTTGTCCTTTAGGTCCTCGCGGATCATCGGCGCGTTCGGCGCCATCGCCTTGAGCGGATCGACATTGACGGGGAGCGGCTCGTATTCGACCTCGACGAGGTTGGCGGCGTCGGCCGCGGTATAGCGGTCCTCGGCGATGACGAAGGCCACTTCCTGGTTCTGGAACAAGACCTTGCCGTCGGCGAGCACCATCTGCACGTCGCCGGCCAAGGTCGGCATCCAGGCGAGGTTGACGGTTTTCAGCGTCTCGGCGGTGATCACCGCGACGACGCCGGGCACGGCTGCGGCTTTCGTCGTGTCGATCTTCTTGACGCGGGCGTGAGCGTAGGGCGAACGGTTGAATTCGCCATAGAGCATGCCGGGCAACTTGATATCGTCGACGTAATTGCCCTTGCCCTGGGTGAAGCGGATATCCTCGACGCGCTTTCGCTTACAGCCCATGCCTTCGAGCTTGAGCGCGCGTTCGGCGGAGGTGGGGGTCATGTCGTTCATTCTGCGGCCTCCTGAAACGGCACGCCGTTGAGCTTGGCGGCGGCGAATTGAATGGCTTTGACGATGTTCTGATAGCCGGTGCAGCGGCACAGATTGCCGGAAATGCCGTAGCGGATTTCCTCCTCGGTCGGATTCTTGTTTTCCTGCAGCAGCCGATAGGCGCGCACGATCATCCCCGGCGTGCAGAAGCCGCATTGCAGCCCGTGCATTTCGCGGAAGCCTTCCTGAATGGCGTGCAGCGTGCCGTCGGCGTTGGCCATGCCCTCGATGGTGCGAATGTCGGCGCCGTTCACTTGCACCGCGAACACGGTGCAGCTCTTCACCGACTTGCCGTCGAGGTCGACGGTGCAGGCGCCGCAATGGCTGGTCTCGCAGCCGATATGCGGGCCGGTGATATTGAGCTGATCGCGCAGGAAATGGATCAGCAAGGTGCGCGGCTCGACCAGAGCCTCCACGGTCTTGCCGTTGATCTTCATTGCGACTTGAGATTTGGCCATGGGTCCTCTCTACAATCTTTTCTGGAGCATGATCTTTTCCGAAAACCGGATTCCACTTTTCGGGATCATGCTCTAGCCGCGGGCGAGCGATTTGGCGCGGGCGAGCGCGCGTGACAGCATCACCCCCGCCATCTTGGTGCGGTAGATTGCCGGACCGCGCGCATCTTCGGCGGGTGTGGTGATCGCCTCGGCGGCGGCCACCGCGCGCTTGATTGTTGCGGCGTCGAGCGCCGAGCCGACCAGGATTTTCGCCGCTTCTCCCGCCCACAGCGGCGTTTCGGCGACGTTGGTCAGCCCGATCGAGCAGCCAGCGACCTTGCCGTCTCTCATGATCAGCATCACCGCGGCGGCGGCAGTCGCATAATCGCCGATCTTGCGCTTAAGCTTTTCGTAGGCATAGCCGTGACCGGGCGGCGGCATCGGAATGCGCACCGCGGTCAGCACGTCGCCAGGCTCAAGCGCGGTGAAATAGGCGCCCTGATAGAACTCGCGCGCCGCAATCCTCCGCTCGCGGTTCTTGCCCATGACCTGGTAGGTCGCGCCAAGGCACATCATCACCGCCGGCATGTCATTGCCGGGATCGCCGTTGGCGACATTGCCGCCGAGCGTGCCGAGATAGCGCACCTGCGGATCGGCGATTTGCAGCGAGGCTTCCCGCAGGATCGGCACTTGCGCGGTCAAAAGGTCCGAGCCGATCAGTTCGTGCTGTGTCGTCATGGCGCCGATGACGATGTCGTTGCCGTCGTTGCGCACGCCCTTGAGGTCGGCAATGCCGGCGAGATCGACCAGGTTTGCCGGCGTGGCAAGCCGCAGCTTCATCATCGGGATGAGGCTGTGGCCGCCGGCGAGCGCGCGGCCGTCGTCGCCGAGCCTGGCGAGGAGGCCAACCGCTTCTTGGACGGATTTGGGGCGATGATAATTAAAGGCTCCGGGTATCACGGGCATCCTCCCTTGCGCAGGCCGTCGGCCCGCGATCACCACCGCGGCCGTTTGAGACTGCGCCCAATACCGCTTGGTCGCTTTAGTCCCAAAATGGTGGCGACCTGTGCGGCGCAGCATCAAGCGCCGGTGCACCAATCATAGTGGCGATGCACAAGTAGCTCGGTTGGTGCACGACTGGCGGAGAAGATGCACGGATTGCGTCAGGTTCTCTGACGTAATCCCCGCCGGGACATGTACTGTGCCACGAAGACGCCAAAGTCTTTATTGCGATGCAAAATGATGGCGGCGGCGTAACACCGCGTCCGGATTATCGCCGGTCAGCGTCGCGACGCGCGTTTTCAGCCAGCCGATCCGGCTCCTGCTCACCGGCACCGTGTAATCGTGCGCGGCGGCCATCTCGACCAGCTCGTTATCGCCGGAGCGCTTGTAGCCGATCACCCGGTCGATATTGACGATGTGACTGCGGTGGATGCGCACGAAGCGGCTATTGTCGAGCCGGGATTCGACGTCGCCGATCGCGAGCGGGCAAAACAGCTTGTCGTTGCCGTTGAAGACATAAGTGTAATGCGCGTTGGCGTGGATTGCCACCACGTCCTCGACGGCGAGAAAATGCGTTGCGCCGTCGCGCTCGATCGGCAAGTGGCGGGCGAAGCGCCGCGGCGGCGCGCCGGCGCCGCCGAGCGGCGCATAGGTGCCGCGGCCGAATTCCGGACCTTCGCTGTGGCCGTTGCCGCTTTTGCCGACGGGGGCGACCGCTGCCGCTTGCTCCGGCATCGCACTCGCGGACACGGTGATGGAATCGTGGCGCGTCGCTGCCGCGGCATTTTCCGCCGCGCGCGTTGGGTCCGGCATGAGCAACAACAGAAAGATGCCGGACAGGCAGAACGCAACGATGGAGACGACGATCGCCAACAGGTCCGTCGACAGCGCCGGTGCGCCGGCCGGAGCCGATGCGAACGGCAATAGAGTCAAACCTTCCATCGCCGTGTAGTGCATGCCCGAGACGGCGACGCCGAAGGCAATGGCCGAGAGCACGAGTGGCGGCCGGCCGCCGCGGCCAGTCGCCAGCCACAGCGCCAGTCCCGACGCGGCGATCGCGATCGCCATGCTGGCGGCAACGAAGACGCGGTCGTGGATCATGTAGGCGCTGGCGGAAAGCGCGCTCATGCCGATGTAGTGCATGGAAAAAATGCCGCCGCCCATCAGGCAGGACGACAAGGTCAGGCGCAGCATCGTCAGCGGGCCCGAACTGGTGGCGAAGATCGCCGCGCCCACCACGATCACGCAAACCAGAAACGACAACAGCGTCGGGAATACCAGATAGTCGACCTGGAACGGCACCCGCACCGCCAGCATGCCGATGAAATGCATGGTCCAGATCGCGACCGCGAGCGAGAAGGCAGCGCCCGCCAGCAACAATCGTCGGCGGACGCCAGTGGCGGCGCTGATCTGCACGGCGAGGCTCAAACCGACATAGGCGCCCTGAATCGCCATGCCGATCGAAAGCAGGACAAGCCACGACTCATACGTCACTGGCATTGCCGACGTTCCCTGGGGCCCCTTACGGGGGCCGACCCATTATCGAACGGATTTTGGAACAATTATAGACGGGATTGCAGGCTGCGCCGATACCGAACTTCAGCCGGCGAGACCGGTCCGCAGCACGGGTGAGGCGGTTTTGGCGGGCGCCTCGGGCTTCGGCGCGGCGACCTTCGGCATCGGTGCTTGGTGAGGCGTTTCCTGGCGCCGCGCCACGATCGGGCTTGTGCCGCCGGGCCGACAGGTTTCCGCATGCGCGGTTTCCAGCACGTAGCGCAGCGCTTCGGCCTGCACCCGCGGCGATTTATCGATGGTGAGATGATCGATCCCGGGATCGCCGGAAAAATCGACATTGTCGAGGATGCCGTGAAAGCCGGCGCCGGGCCGCATATAGGCGTAGCGGCGCTGCGTCAGGTTGATCACGCAGGCGACGTTGCGCGGCGCGAGGGAGGAGCCGGTGCCGTCGACCGGCACGACCAGCGCGACCGGCACGCCTTGCGCGTTCAGCTCTTGCGCCATGCCCATCACCGCGTCGGCGCCGAGCGAATGGCCGACCAGCATATAGGGACCGCGGTCGCCGGCGCGGTACATCCCCACGATGCGGGCGACGATGACGTCGGCGAAAGTGTGGTTATAGACGCTGGCGTCGATGCCGTGGCTCTCGATCTGCGCGGCGAGCTGATCCATGCCGAGCGAGAAAATATTCAACAGTCCGCGCATCAGATAGACATGCGGCCGCGATACGACCTGACGAGATGGGGCTTGATGCGCGGCGACCCGATGCGCGGCCGGTCGTGTCGCGCTGTGCGCGCCGGCGGGCACCAACATCAGGGCGGCGAGGATTGCCGCGCCGGCCCCGCAGCGGTGCAGTCGCGATGATTCTGTCACGGAACGGTCAACGCCCGACATCGCATCGCTCCACGCTACGCCACCGGAACTATGAGGGCGACTATGGCGAAACAGGGTAAAAATTTCCTTGTTGCTCAGCGGCTATTCGCCGCTTTGCGGCTGGCGAGTTCGAGCACAATCGGCCGGGTGGCCGCCCGCAACGGCGTGCGCCGCACGCCGGTCAGTATGTGCAGGAAATCGGCGAACCAGTTCTGCACCGAGCCCGCTTTGAGCTTGCGCACCATGGATTGCCAGCGCTCGCGCCTCTCCTCGAGGCTCATGGCGAGCGCCGCTGCGATTTGCCGCGCCATGCCGTCGATGTCGTGCGGATTGACGAGCAGTGCCGCGTCCAGCTCCTTGGCCGCGCCGGCAAACGACGACAGCACCAGCACGCCCGGGTCGAACGGATTTTGCGCTGCGACATATTCCTTGGCGACGAGGTTCATGCCGTCATGCAGCGGCGTGACCAGGCCGACCCGCGCCAGCCGGTAGAAGCCGGCCAGCGTCGCTTGCGAAAAGCCCTTGTTGAGATAGCGGATCGGCATCCAGTCGACTTCGCCGTGCCGGCCGTTGATCTCGCCGACCAGCGCCGCCAACTCAGCCTTCAGTTCCCGGTAGGCCTTGATATTGCCGCGCGACGGCACCGCGACCTGCAGCAATGCCACTTCGCGTTTGAGGCTCGGTTCGATTTCCAGCATGCGATCGAAGGCGCGAACGCGGTTGGCGAGACCTTTGGAATAGTCCAGCCGGTCGACGCCGAGCACCAGCTTGGCGCCATGCAGGCTGTCGCGCAGGCGGGTAGCTTCGAGCCGGCCGACCGCCTTGCTGGCGCGAGCGGCGAAATCGTCGACGTCGATGCCGATCGGGAAGGTGGCGAGCTGGGTCAGTCCCCAGTCCGACGCCACCGTGCCGTCGACGACATTGAGGCCGAGCTCGGTCTGCAAATAATCCTCGAAATTCTGCCGGTCCTCGACGGTCTGGAAGCCGATCAGATCGTAGGCCAGCATGGCGTCGACCAGCTCGGCGTGATGCGGCACCGCCGCCATGGTGCGGCGGTCCGCCCACGGCGTGTGCAGGAAGAAACCGAGCGGCCGCTCGATGCCGAGCCGGCGCAGGTCCGCGCCCAGGCTCAAGAAGTGATAATCCTGAATCCAGAACGCCGCCTCGGGCGTGTCGAAGCGAACCAGCGCCCGCGCCATGAACGCATTGACCTCGCGATAGGAGGCGTAGTCGTCGGCGGTGACATGAATGAGGTCGGCCCGCGAATGCAGCGCCGGCCACAGCGCCGAATTGGCGAAGCCCTCATAATAGCCGCGGTAATGTTTCGCCGGCATGTCGACGGTCGCCAGCGCCCCGGTGCCGAGCGGCTCGATGCGCGCGAACGAATCCCGCGGCGTGTCGCCGGATTGCCCGCTCGAGCCGACCCAGATCGCGCCGGAATCGCGCACCATCGGCAGCAGCGCCGCCGCCAGTCCGCCGGCCAGCGGCTCGTCAGGTTTTGCCCGCGCCACGCGGTTGGAAACGACGACGACGGTCACGAAACCACCTCCAAGTTCCACCTCCAAGCCCCACCTCCAAGCCAGTGTTCGGTTAACTTGTATGAACGCGCTTGGTTCCGCATTTGTGATGCGCTGCAGCGAAGCCGCTCGAAACTAAGGCGATTTCTCTGCGCGGCTTTTAAGGTTTCGCCGCGCTTTTTAGGCAACGCCGGTTTTATGGCTTAACTTGCGCTAAGCCGGCTCACGCCTCGGCATAGGCGATGGTCGACAGCAGGCTCACCTCGGCGCGCCGCGAATCGAGCCGCGTGTGCTGCACAACGATCGGCACGTCGGACTCGAACACCGACGAATAGGCGGTGTCGCGCGGGATCGGCGCGGGCTCCTTGAGATCGTTGAAGCGCAGATGCAGCGTGCGCTGCGGCGGCACCGTCACGCGATAAGGGCCGGCCGGCTCGCGATCCTCGAAAAAGATGGTGATGCGCACCTGCGCGGTCTCGTCGCCGGCGTTGAGAATGCACGCCGTCTCATGCGACATCAGCGCCGGATCGGCAAACGAGCTTTGCGAAGGAATCCAGCCTTCGGCGATGGCCCAACTGCGGTGTCCGATGGCTTGCATAAGAGGTTGCGGGACCCGGCTACTTCTGTCGTAAGCTGAGTAGTCTAACGGCGCCGAGAACCGTTAGGTTCCGATGCGGGAACTTTATTCGGATCTCGGGGTTTCCCCAGCAGGGCGTGCGGCCTGCGCTACCGCTTATCTGTTGCGCAGCAAGATTATCGCGGACCAAAACAATGCGCGCCCTTACCGTTGCGCCCGGCGTTGCCAATTCCGCAAAGGTCGAAGACGTCCCCGAGCCGCCGGCTTCCGACGGCGCGGTGTTGGTGCGAGCGCTGGCGCTCGGCGTCTGCGGCACCGACCGCGAGATCGTCTCCGGTGCCTACGGTTGGGCGCCGCCCGGCGAGAAGCGCCTGGTTATCGGCCACGAGTTGTTGGGCAACGTGCAGGACGCGCCGGCGGATAGCGGTTTCAAAATCGGCGATCTGGTCGTCGGTATCGTACGGCGGCCCGATCCGGTGCCGTGTCCGTATTGCGCCGTCGGCGAGTGGGACATGTGCCGCAACGGCCGCTACACCGAGCGCGGCATCAAGGAACGCAACGGCTATGGCTCCGATTTTTTCCGCGTCGAGCCGGACTTTCTGATCAAGCTCGATCCCGCGCTCGGCGACAACGGCGTCTTGGTCGAGCCGACCAGCGTCGTCGCCAAGGCCTGGGACCATACCGGACGGATCGGCGCCCGTTCGCGCGGTTTCGCGCCGAAGCGGCTTCTGGTCACCGGCGCCGGTCCGATCGGCCTTCTCGCCGCGTTGATCGGCGCCCAGCGCGGGCTCGACGTGCATGTGCTCGACCATCACGACAGGGGGCGCAAACGCGAGCTGGTCCACGAACTTGGCGGCACCTTCCACCTCGGTAGTGTTACCGACCTTGACGGACTGATGCCCGATATCTTGATGGAGTGCACCGGCGCGCCGAGCGTGGTGCGCGATGCCTTCGGCCGCACCGACTCGGGCGGCATCGTTTGTCTGCTCGGCGTCTCGGCGCCGGGCCACGCGTTCGACCTCGATATCGGCGGACTCAATCGCACCATGGTGCTCGACAACGATACCGTGTTCGGCAGCGTCAACGCCAATCGCAAACATTACCAGGACGCCGTCGATATCTTGCAGCGCGCCGACAAGCACTGGCTGGCCAAGCTGATCACGCGACGCGTGCCGGTCGAGCAGTGGACGCAATCGATTGCGCGCCAGCCCGGCGACATCAAGGTCGTCGTCGATTTTTCCTGAAAGCTGGCACCCGCACCCGCCATGGCCTCCCCCATCGAAGATTATGCGCTGATCGGCGATTGCCAGAGCGCCGCGCTGGTTGCGCGCAACGGCTCGATCGATTGGCTGTGCTGGCCGCGGTTCGACTCGGAGGCTTGCTTTGCCGCGCTGCTCGGCACGCCCGAGCACGGCCGCTGGCTCGTCGCGCCGCGCGAGGCGGCCAAGATCACGCGCCGCTACCGGCCGAACACGCTCGTCCTCGAAACGCATTTCGAGACCGAGGACGGCGCGGCAACGCTGGTCGATTTCATGCCGGTGCGATGCCGCAATTCGACGATCGTGCGTTTCGTCATCGGCAAGCGCGGCAAGCTTTCGATGCAGACCGAGCTCATCTTGCGATTCGGTTACGGCGGCATCGTGCCGTGGGTCACGCGCGTGGAAAGCGGGGCGCTGCGCGCCATCGCCGGACCCGACATGGTGCTCTTGCACACTCCGGTCCATGTCTACGGCAAGGACCTGACCACGGTCGGCGAGTTCACCATCGCCCGCGGCGAGACTATCCCCTTCTTGTTGATCTATTCGCCCTCGCATCTGCCGCCGCCGCAAACCGTCGATCCGACCGAGGCGCTGGCCGAAACCGAAACCTACTGGCGCGAATGGTCGGCCAAATGCCGGCCCGCCGGGCGTTGGACCGAGGCGGTCAAGCGCTCGGTGATGACGCTCAAGGCGCTCACTTATGCGCCGACCGGGGGCATCGTCGCTGCGCCGACCACGTCGCTGCCGGAGCGGCTCGGCGGCCAGCGCAATTGGGACTACCGCTATTGCTGGCTGCGCGACGCCACCCTGACGCTGCTCGGCGCCATGCATGCCGGCTATTACGAAGAGGCGCAGGCCTGGCGCGAATGGCTGTTGCGCGCGGTCGCCGGCAGTCCGGCTCAGCTGCAAATCATGTACGGCATCGGCGGCGAGCGGCGGCTCGACGAATGGGTCGCGGACTGGCTGCCCGGCTATGAGAAATCCGCACCGGTGCGCATCGGCAATGCCGCGCACACGCAATTGCAGCTCGACGTGTTCGGCGAACTCATGGACACCTATCACCAGGCGCGGCGCGGCGGGCTGACCTCCAACGAGTCCGGATGGGCCATCCAGCTCGAATTTCTCAAACATCTCAAGAATATCTGGCGGCAGCCCGACCAGGGCATCTGGGAAATGCGCGGCCCGGCGCAGCATTTCACCTATTCCAAGGTGATGGCCTGGGTCGCCTTCGATCGCGCCATTAAGAGCGCGGAAACGTTCGGGCTGGAAGGGCCGATCGACGACTGGCGCAAGCTGCGCGACGAGATCAGCGGCGAAGTCTGCGCGCGCGGCTTCGATAAGAAGCTCAACTCATTCGTGCAGGCCTACGAATCCGACCAGCTCGACGCCAGCCTGCTGCTCATTCCTTGCGTCGGCTTCCTGCCGGTATCCGATCCGCGCGTGGCAGGCACCATCGCGGCGATCGAACAGCGGCTCCTGCACGACGGCTTTGTCATGCGTTACTCGACCGAGGCGGTCGAAGACGCGCTGCCGCCGGGGGAGGGTGCGTTCCTCGCTTGCAGCTTCTGGCTGGTCGACGCCTACATTCTTCAGGAACGCTTCGAGGATGCCGAGCGGCTGTTTCGGCGCCTGGTCGCGCTGCGCAACGATGTCGGCCTCTTGAGCGAACAATACGATCCGCGACAAAAACGCTTGGTCGGCAATTTTCCGCAGGCCTTCTCGCACCTCGCGCTGATCAACAGCGCCTATAATCTGACGCGGCTGCGCAAGCCGCTGCATCAGCGCGCCCACGACGAACACGCCCCGCCGGAAACCGCGGAAGCGCCGACCGAGTGACGTTCAGTGGCGTCAGCTCAATAGCTCCAGCCGCCCGGATTTGAGCTCGTAGATGCCGCCAACCACTCGGATTTTCTTGTCATCCACGAACGATTTCAGGATCGGGCCGGCGGATTTCAGCTTGTCGACGTTGAACGTGACATTGCGACGGATCGCATTCTCAAGGAGGTCGCCCGGCTGGTTCGCAACGGCCTCGACCGCCGGCCGGATCGCTGCGACCAGCGACGGCAGGTGACCGGGCAGCGTGGTGCCGTCCTTGACCGATTTGATGGTGGCGTCGACCGCGCCGCAGGCTTCATGGCCGAGCACCATGATCAGCGGCGTATTGAGCACCTGCACGGCATATTCGAGGCTGGCGACCATCTCGTCGCTGGCGAAATTGCCGGCGACGCGACAGACGAACAGGTCGCCGCGCGCGGTATCGAAGCAATATTCGGGCGCGATGCGGGAATCGGCGCAGCTGAGAACGGCGGCGAACGGGTTTTGCCCTTTGCTCAGCGCTTCGCGCTCGTGGCGGAAATCGTGCCGCCGGCTAACGCCGTCGACGTAGCGGGCATTGCCCTGCATCAGCCGGTGTAGCGCGGCGTCGGGCGAGATTACGTTTTCCGGTTTCGGCGGCGTCTTGGGGCCAGCGGCGAAGGCCCGCGGCGCGACCGCGAGCCCGGCGGCGGCGCCGGCAGCCAGCTTGAACAGGCTCCGCCGCGCGAAATGCAGATGCGGGGCGGTGACGTCGGCACAGCGTTCACACATATCTATCTCCTGCGTTGGAAAACGGTTGCCGGGAAGCGTGAACCTCGCTTGGTTTGCGCACGACACAGTGACGATTGCTGTAGCGGCAAGGAATTATCGCATGCGGCCCAAATCGTCATTCGTCGCCGTCTTCGCTTTTTTGGCCGCGATCCCGCTCGCGACCGGCACCGCCAAGGCGGACAGTTGGCTGACCTATCACAACGACCGCTATGGCACCACGATCGACTATCCGGACGTGTTCAAGATGCAGCGGCCGCCGGACAGCGACGACGGCCGGGAGTTCAAGAGCGCGGACGGCGCCGATTTCACGGTCTCCGCTTCCTACTTTGCGCTCGATTTCACGGTCGCGACATACCGCGATTTCATCGTTAAAAATCTCGACCTCGGCTCCACGATCACTTACGAGACGCGCGGCAAGAACTGGTTTGTCGTTTCAGGAACGCGGGCCGGCAGCATATTTTATGAAAAGCATTTGCTGTCGCACGGAGCGCAGATGAACGAGGACTTCGTGATGTCCTATCCGGCGTCGGCGAAGCAGGTTTACGACCCCATCGTGGCGCGCATGGCGAAGTCGTTCCGGCCCGGCACGGGGTTTCAGTCGCCGTAATTTGCCGGCCGCTCAGCCGCGCCAATAGCGGTCTTCCCAGCTGCGCGACAGCCGCATCGCCGAGAGAATGAGCCCGGCCATCGAATAGGTCTGCGGGAAATTACCCCACAGCGCGCCGGTCTGCGGATCGACGTCTTCGGAGAGCAGCCCGTAGCGGTTGCGATGCTGCAGCGCGTCGGTGAACAGATCGCGCGCCGCTTCGCGCCGGCCGAGCGACCACAGCGCGTCGATCAGCCAGAACCGGCAGATCAGGAATGCCGTCACCGGCATGCCGAAATCGTCGGCACTGGCATAGCGCATCACATGCTTCTCGCGCACCAGTTCGCGCTCCATGGCGGCGACGGTGGAGACGAAACGCGGATCGTCGACCTCGACGACGCCGAGATCGGGCAACAGCAGCACGCTGGCGTCGAGATCGTCCGAACCGAATGCGGCGGTGAACGCGCCGCGCTTTTGGTTCCAGGCGCCGTCAAGCAGCGCGGCGTGGATCGGCTCGGCCAGCGCGTTCCAATATTTGGCGCGGCCGTCCAGACCGATTCGCGTGGCGATCGCGGCGAGCCGCTGGCAACCGGCCCAGCACATCGCCACCGAATGCGTGTGGATGCGTCGCCGCCCGCGATATTCCCAGATGCCCGCATCCGGCTCGAGCGCCTTCGTTGCGGCGCGGTGGCCGAGCGATTCCAGCAAACGAAATAGACCCTCGTCGCCCGGACGCGGCAGCCGGCGATCGAAGAACATCGGCATGGCGGCGAGGATGACGCTGCCATAGGTATCGTTCTGCACCTGCTCGGCCGCGGCATTACCGATCCGCACCGGACCGTCGCCGCGATAGCCTTCCAGCTCGGGCGCAGTGCGTTCGTCGATGTTCGTCGTCGGCACCACGCTGTAGACCGGACGCAGCTGCTGGTCGGGCTTCGCCACGATCGACAGCGTGAACGAGATGAACTCCTCCATGGTGCGCGTCGCGCCGATGCGATTGAGCGCCTGGACGACGAAATAAGCGTCGCGCAGCCAGCAATAGCGGTAGTCCCAGGTGCGGCCGGTCGACGGCGCCTCCGGAATCGACGTGGTGTGCGCGGCGATGACGCCGCCGGTTTCGTCGAAGTTGGAGAGTTTCAGCGTGATGGCGGCGCGGATGATCGCTTCCTGCCAATCGTAGGAGATCGACAGCCGGCGCACCCATTCCATCCAGTAGTCGTGGGTGCGCTCGAGGAAATCGCGGCAGGTTTTCTGCAAATCGCCGGTAAACGGCTCGTCGGGACCGAACACCAGATGCAAAGGCCGCGTCAGCACGAAGGGGGCTTCGCCATCGATCATCGACAGCGGCGCGTCGGTGGTGAGGCGGATGGCGGTGCTGTCGCCGGCGTAGCGGATATGATTGCTGCCGAGCGAACGGTTCGGAATCGGTTTGCCGTAATCGTAGGTCGGCCGCATCCGCACCGCGATGCGCGGCAAGCCGGCCAACGGCTCGACCATGCGGAACAGCTGCGGCGGGCGGAACACCCGGCCGAACTGGCGAAAGCGCGGCGCGAAATCGGTGATCTTGACCTTGCCGCCGTGCCGGTCCGTGAGCACGGTGGAGATGATCGCGCTGTTGCGGACATATTCGGATTGAAACTCCACCATGTCTTCGAGCACGATGTCGGAGAATCCCTTCTCCTGTTTTCCCGACACCAGCCGGCAGAAGATCGGATCGCCGTCGAAGCGCGGATAGCACCACCATACGATCCGCGAGCACGGATCGATCAAGGCGGCCAGCCGGCCGTTGCCGATGATCCCGAGATCGAGCCCATGATCGAGCCCATGATCCAGCCCATGATCGATCGTGCCGCGCGCTTGCGGCGTCGGACCGCGTTGCGCGGCGGCCGTGCGGCTGTTGCCGGCGGCCGCGACATCGAGCCCTTTGTTCATTTGTTACGCCGTGCTTTGGCTCTGATCGGCAATGCGCGCAAGCCATGCGCGAACCGATTCGGGCTTATCGAAATGACCGTTGACGTCCGCCGCCACGCGGCCGACGGAGAACCCCAAGCCGCCGAATTGCGCGATGACGCCGAACACCGGTTCGTCGGTCGTATCGTCACCGATAAAGATCGGATTGCGCGACGCAAACGGCGCGCAATTCATCAGCTCGCAGACCGCATTGGCCTTATTGACGCCGGCCGGTTTGATCTCGACGACGAGCTTGCCGGACAATATTTCGACCGCGTCCGCCGGCAGCGTGGCGCAAATCTCGTCGACGGCGGCGCGCACCGCATCGCCCTTTTCGGGCGCCAGGCGATAATGCAGCGCCAGCGAATAACCTTTGTCCTCGGCGAGGATGCCGGGCCCGAGTTCGGCAATGCCGGCGAGCTGGCGCTTCAACGCGGCGCCGAGCGGCTTTGCCCGCATCGCCGGTTCGGCGCTCGGCAGCGCGCGCATTTCCGCGCCATGGCCGCCGATGGCGGCCAGCTCCAACGGCGAAAAAATCAAATCGATATCATGGAGCGAGCGGCCGGAGACCAGCGCCAAGGCGCCGCCGGTCAAGGCATCGAGCCGCGCCAACGTCTGCCGCAGTCCCGTCGGCACCCAGACCTGTTGCGGCGACGGCGCGAGATCGAGGATGGTGCCGTCGATGTCGAGCAGAATCGCGCATTTGCGCAAATCGGGAACGAGCGTCGTGTCCGCAAGCTCCATGTCGAGATCCGAGATTTCCAAGCCCATCCGCGCAAAGCCTATCGCTGTCAGGTCCGATATCTGTTGCTCAATCGACAAATGCAAGCGGCCGGGTGCGCATGCGCAATCGGACTTTTTGGTCCCCCGGCGGAGTTCCGTGCCGGGCGAATTTCACTTCGACGCTGCGCACGACCTTGTCGATCCGGAAGCTGCCGTTGATAACGAGGTCGGTCCAGCCGCGGAATTGCGCCGGGATAAGCTCCTGGATTGTCGAATTGATGGCAGTGTACTCGCCGCCGACGCCGGCCGGAACTTGCGGTTTCACCGGGCTTGGGCGGCTTTGCCGGTATAGGTAATGCGCCAGACGGTGCCGCTCGCGTCCTCGGAGATGAGCAGCGCGCCGTCCTTGGCCACGGTCACGCCGACGGGCCGGCCCCAGACTTCCGAATCGTTAATCACGAATCCGGTGGCGAAATCGTCGTACTCGCCGGTCGGCACGCCGTTCCTCACGATGACGCGGATGATCTTGTAGCCGGTGCGTTTGGATCGGTTCCACGAGCCGTGTTCGGCGGCGAAAATGTCGCCGCGGTATTCGGGCGGGAATTGCGTGCCGTCATAAAATGTCATGCCGAGCGACGCCGAATGGGCTTGCAGCAGCACGTCGGGGATCGTGACTTTGTCTTTAAGATCGGGGCGTTCGCCTTTGTGCCACGGATCCTCATTGGCGCCGATATAGTACCAAGGCCAACCGTAGAACGCGCCTTCGCGCACGCGCGTGATGTAGTCGGGCGGCACGTCATCGCCGAGTCCGTCGCGCTCGTTGGTCGAGCACCACACCGTATCCGTCGCCGGCGCAATGGCCATGCCGACGCAATTGCGGATGCCGGTGGCGACAATGCGCTCGTTCTTGCCGTCGGGATCGAAAGCGAGAACGTCGGCACGGCCGGCTTCGCGGCCCCAGGTCGCGCCGAGCGGATGACTGGAGGCGAAGCCTTGCAGCTCGCCGCCGGTGAAGTTCTCCATGTCCTCGGCAACGTTGGAGTCGGATCCGACCGACACGTACATCATTTTCCCATCCGGCGAGAATACGACGTCGCGGGTGTGGTGGCCGCCGACCGGCAAATGCGGAACGACGGTCTCGGCGGCGCCACGCGCGGTAAGGTCGCCGTTGCGGTAAGGGAAACGCACCACGGCGTCGGTATCGCCGACATAGACCCATTGCGGGTCGGGTCCCGGCGGATAAAAGGCGATGCCGAAGGGATAAGTCAGCCCGGATGCGAATACCGACGGCTGCGCCGCTGCGGCGCCACTGGCCCGCAACACGCGAATGCGGCCCGCCCCGCTTTCGGCGACGAACACATCGCCGTTCGGCGCGGTGCGCACGATGCGCGGCCCCGACAGACCGGAAGCAAATAGGTTGACTTCAAAGCCGTTTGGGACGATTGGCTTTTGCTCGGTCCGCTGCACTGTTCTGACGACATTCCGCACGGATTTGGCAAGGTCGGGTGCCGGTAAGTCTTGCGGCTTGATCAACCGCCGCGTCCCCGGGCGGTCGACATGCCAGTCGCCAAACGCGGCCGTACCTTCGAGTAGACCGGCGCCTGTTTGCGCGAGCAACGGGATGGCGGTGAGTGAAGCTATTGCTGCGACGGAAAAGGCAATGATTGCAGAAAACGGGCGAGGCATAGTGTGCTCCCGGCAAAGCCCGAATAATGAACAAGCCGCGACTGTTGTAGTTCCAGCGTCAATTGATCTGGCTACGGCGCGGCGCGAAGGCAAGGACTGCACGCGCGGCCTCCGTCCAGTTTACGCCGCGCCGGCAGGACGAAGAGTCCCCGCCAATTCTCCCGTAGGAATTAACCCTACGCTTCGGCTGTTCTCATTCGGCGCTTCGCCGATTCTACATTCCATTCGTTCGGCCGGTGAGCATCTTGATCGCTAGAATCGCGACCCAACTCGAAATTCCGCGACGGCTGCGCGCCGTCGTCCGGGCGCGGGAATCGAGTCTGGTCGCGCTGGCGGCTTTGGTCGGCGTGATTGCCGGAATTGTCGTGGCGGGCATGGGCATGGCGGTCGAGCTGCTGCACGAATTGTTTTTCAATCTCGAGCACGGCGAACGGCTTTCGGCGCGGCTTTCGCTCAATCCCTATCTTGCAGTGTCGGTGCCGCTGGTCGGCGGCATGATCATGGGGGCGGCAAGCGAAATCATCAGTCGCTGGCGGCCGGAACGAGAAATCGATCCGATCGAAGCCAATGCGCTGCATGGCGGCCGGATGTCGCTGCTCGGCAGCATCATCGTCGCGGCGCAGACGGTGTGGTCGAGCGGAGTTGGCGCATCGGTCGGTCTGGAGGCCGGCTACACGCAATTTGCCAGCGGCATCGCCTCGCGCATCGGCAACGCCTTCCGCCTGCGCCGCGGCGACCTCCGCATCCTGGTCGGTTGCGGCGCCGCCGCCGGCATTGCCGGCGCCTTCGGCGCGCCGCTCGCCGGCGCCTTTTACGGCTTCGAGCTGATCATCGGCAGCTATTCGCCGAATGGGCTGGCGCCGGTCGGCATATCGGCGCTGATGGGCTATTTGGTCGCGCGGCAGCTCGAACCGGCCGAACTCGGTGTCGTTGGTCCGGAGAAGATGACCATAGTGGGTCACGATCTCGTGCTCGCCGCCACGCTCGGCCTGCTCGCCGCGGTGCTGGGCATCATTCTGATGCGCGGCGTGGCGATTAGCGAGAACATGTTCGCGCGATTGCGGCTGCGGCCGTTCCTGCGCACCATGATCGGCGGTCTCGTCGTCGGGCTGATGGCGATGATCTCGCCGCAGATCATGTCGTCGGGCCATGGCGCGCTCCGCGTCGCCGGCATGCTCGATCTGCCCTTGCGCACCGTCGCGCTTCTCTTCCTGCTCAAGATCCTCGCCTCGATCGCGTCATTGGGCTCCGGATTTCGCGGCGGCTTGTTCTTCTCTTCGCTTCTGATCGGCGCGCTCGGCGGGCATCTCCTCGCCGTGACGCTGACCATGATCTGGCCGACAGTCTATTTCGATCCGAACGCCTATGCTGTGATCGGCATGAGCGCATTGTCGGCTTCGGTCATCGGCGGGCCGTTGACCATGACCTTCATCGCGCTGGAGACCACCGGGGACCTCTGGCTGACCACGGCGGTGCTGATCGCGGTGATCATTGCCGCGCAGGTGACCCGCGAAGTGTTCGGCTATTCGTTCGCGACCTGGCGCTTCCATCTGCGCGGCGAGACCATCCGCAGCGCCGCCGATATCGGCTGGATGCGCGAGCTCACGGTCGAGAAGATGATGCGCCAGGACGTGCAGACGGTGAACGCGTCCTCGACCGTCGCGGCGTTCCGCGAGACTTTCCCGCTGAGTTCGACCGCCTATGTGATCGCCGTCGATGACGCCGATCGCTATGTCGGGCTGGTTTTGGTGGCCGACGCCCACGCCGCCGAAGCCGCGGACAAGGCGATCAAGGAGCTGCTGCAGCACCCCGACGATATGCTGCTGCCCGGCATGGCGGTGAAGGAGGCGGTGCTCGCCTTCGACCGCGCCGAATCCGAAGCGCTGGCGGTGGTCGATTCCTATCTCGATCGCCGCGTCATCGGCATCCTCACCGAGGCCTACGTGCTGCGCCGCTACTCGGCGGCGCTGGAAGGCCGCCGCCGCGACCTGGTCGGCGAGGATTAGGCGCAAATACCGCTGCGGCCACCTGTGCAATCGCGGGAAATGCGATAAAATTAGAACCGCTCAGATAGCGGGCGCGACGAATGACGGCAAGGGAGGCGGGAATGGGTAGGTTCTCGGCAAGGCAAGCGTCTGTCTTTTTGGCGTTATCGTTCTTGATCGGCGGCATTTGTACCGCGGCGGCGCAGACATTGAGCTATGCCGATGCGGTGGACCAATTGGCCGCCGCCTGTCGCACCGATCTTGCGAAATATTGCAGAGGCGTCGAGCTCGGCAACGGGCGGCTGCGGGCCTGCCTCGATGCGCACCAGAACGTGGTGTCGCCGCGCTGCCAGCAGACTCGCGTCATGGTCTATGCGTCGATCGCCCGGCGCGCCGCCGCCCAGCGCAATATCGGTCAAATCTGCGACGCCGATATCGAAAGATTGTGCGGCACCTCACACGCCGATGCGCATCTTGTGGAATGCCTGCTGAGCGTGTCGCCTGCCGCGATGAGTCCGGCATGCAACCAGACATTCACCGACACCGGCTGGCGCACGGAAAGGGCTCAGCAATGATCAAGCATCAAATCTACACTATTTCCGCGCTGATTTTGGCGGTCGCGTTGACGGCCGCTATGGCCGATACGCGGCTCAATTCAGGTCAGATTGCAACCAGCTTGGCCGCCGTCAGCGGCGACACCAGGCTCGACCTCACGGCCGACCAGATGCGGCAGGCGGTGCTGGCCAATATCCGCGATTATCCGGGAGCGCTGCCGCCTCGCCCGTTGAGTTTTCCGCAGCTCGCCAATCTCGCTCAGTTCACCGTCGAGATTAATTTCGATTTCAATTCTGCGGCCATCCGGCCGGAGTCCTATCGCAGTGTCGGCGCCATCGCCGACGCGCTGCATAATCCGATCCTGCTCGGTTACGGCTTTCTCGTCATCGGCCATACCGACTCGGTCGGCGGCCGCATGTATAATGTGGGCTTGAGCCAACGGCGCGCCGAGGCGATCGTCGCCGCGTTGGTCAATCCCTTCGGCGTCAATCCCGCAGTGCTGCAGCCGGTCGGTATGGGCGAAGAGCAGCTGCGCGATCCGGCGCACCCGACGTCGGGCGTCAACCGGCGCGTTCAGCTCATCAATGTCGGCAAGAAGTTCTGCTTCGGCCGCTCCGGCGAGCAATTTGTCTGCCAGTGAGCTGCCGTTCGAGTTGAGCCTGACCCGGATCGCCTGACTTCACGGCCGCAGATACGCGTAACCCTGCGCCTGCAATTCGGCGAGCCGCACCACGCCGCCTTTTTCGGCAACGGCAAAACCCGGCAGCAAATCCTTCAGCGTGACGTGTTGGCCCTGCATGGTGTGGATGCAGGCATCGAGCCGGAGTCCGGATTTTTGCAACGCCTCGACATCGTGCGCCGTATCGGGCGCAGCGCCGTCGCTATGGAAGGCTTTCAGCGCCGGCCCGTGGATCACGAGCGCGATCGTCACGTGCTCCGGCCCGCCCATGCCGTCAAAATGGTTGCGGATATTGCCGAGCACGAAACCGACTTTGTCGAGATCGGCCAGATGATAGACCACCTTGGCTGCGTCCGGCGTTGCCGCGTGGACTGGCGAAATGAAAGCCGCTGTCGGCATGATGGCGCAGGCGAGCTGCAATAGATTGCGTCGGCGCATTGGGTTCTCCATGGCAGCCCCGGTTTCATCTTTATCGCTTTCGGCGCATCGCGGCCAATTCTTTGCGATCGGCGACGAGCGACGTGCATTCGCTCAAGATGGTGCGGTCGATCCGGAACACTTTGTCGTCGGCGCCGGCTTGCAATGCGCCGGCCGCCGTCGCGTCGGGCGCATTGCCCTTCCAGATGCGGATGTGGTCGAGCTTGACGATCACCGAATTATCGCTGTTGGCGAGCGTGACATCGACGCCGCCGCCGTCGCAATCGACGTCGCATTCGAAATCGATGCCGGCCGGCTTCGTCACCCGATCCTCGGGCGGTATGTCGGAGTTGTCCGGATCCTTGATCGTCGGCGCGTGACCGCAATTGCCGCTGGAATCGAAATCGCCCGGACGATCTCGAAAATTGACGCCGAGCCGGAACGAATATTGGAAATTGGGAAAGTCCGGATCTTTCTCGGTACTGATCAGGAGCTTCATTACGCTGACTTTTTGCAGCGGGTGTTGCGCCAGATGCGCGGGATCGTAGCGGCGCACGAAGCAGGCATAGGCCTTCGGCGCAGGCGTGCTCCCGGCGAACATGCGCTTGGCAAAATCGGCGTCGAGCTGCCGGTCGTCGGCAATGGCGCGGTGCGGGGCTAAAGCCAGCATGGCGGCCACCGTTGCGGCCAGGAGCGCGACGCCTATCGATATTGCGCGGGGCGAGCCCATTTAATCCTCATCGGTCGCTGTACATTATACTTATACTTGGTCGGCCACGCCGCCGCAGACGTTCAATCCGCCGTCTTGCATGATCGGACCCCGGTGGACCGCCTCGGCGGCCGCGTTAAGATGGGCGCGGGCTGGCCGGAGAAAAGTCGCGATGGATGAGCGGACAACGGTCGATTGTGTGGCCAATGCGCGCGCTTTGGCGCCGGTCATTGCGGCGGCGGCGCCGCGCATCGAGACCGGCCGCGAACTGCCGCCGGACCTCGTGACCGCGCTGCACGAGGCGCGCATGTTCCGCATGCTGGTGCCGCGCTCGCTCGGCGGCGAGGAAATATCGCCGGTCGCCTTCGTCCAGGCCATCGAAGAGCTCGCCAAGGTCGATGCCTCGACCGCGTGGTGCATTGCGCAGACCTCGGTCTGCTCGACGATATCCAAGAGCATGACGCGGCAAACTGCCGAGGAGATATTCAAGAAAAATCCGCGCGGCGTGCTGGCCTGGGGCGCCTCGACCCACAACGACGCTAAGGCCGTCGCCGAAAACGGCGGTTTCCGCATCACCGGCGTTTGGCCGTTTGCCAGCGGCAGCCGACACGCGAGCTTCCTCGCCGCCCATTGCTTCATCGTCGAGCCGGACGGTCAGCCGCGCCGCGACGCCGCCGGCAATCCGGTGCAAAAGACTTTGGTCGTGCCGCGCGAACGCGCGGCAATCCGCGACGTGTGGCAGGTGATCGGTCTTAAAGGGACCGGCAGCGACAGCTATGCTTTCACCGACGAGTTCGTGCCGGAGCATCGCGCCATCGCCTATCATGCGATGGATCCCGCCGAATGGCGCGAACACGGGCCGCTCTATTCTTTCAGCATCTACCAGCTGTTCGGGTCGACCTTTCCGGCGATCGCGCTCGGCATCGCGCGCGCGATGCTCGATGCCTTCGTCGAACTGGCGCGGACCAAGGTTGCAGGGAGCGGCTCCACGCCGCTGCGCGACAACGCGGTGGTGCAATCGCAGGTCGGCGTCGCGCAGTCGCAGCTCGCCGCCGCGCGGGTGTTCTTCCTCGCCGCCTGGGAGGAGATTTGGCAAGCGGCGCAGGGCGGAACGGTATCGCTCGATCAGCGCGTGCGCTTGCGCATGGCCTCGATCTACGCCAGCCAACAGGCGAGGCAAGTGGTCGAAGCCGCTTACCTCGCCGCCGGCGCCACGGCCGTCTTCGCCAGCAATCCGTTCGAACGCCGGTTCCGCGACATGCATGCGGTGTCGCAGCAGGCGCAATCGCAATTCTCGATTTTCGAGGCGATCGGCCGCTATTTCCTCGGGCTTGGCGCCAACCCGCGGCTGTTCTGATCGCGTTCGGAGGTCGATAAGGTGCGCCACCACGTTCGGCCACGAAGTTAAAATCCAGGACCTAAGTCATGTTTTTTGAAGAGCGCGTTGCGGAGCTGATGCGCAAAATGCTGCGCAAGAAGCTTTATGTACTGATCTCGAAACCGGTTGTGCCGCCGGAAAAGTTGAAACCGTTCCTGCTGGCGCATCTGGAATATATGATCGGGCTTGAGCAACGCGGCCTCGTCTTCGCCTCCGGTCCGCTGGCCGACGGCGAGGGGCCGCCGAGCGGACATGGCCTGACAGTATTGCGGGCGAAGAGCGCCGAAGAAGCCCGCGCCATCGCGCAAGGCGATCCGTTTTTTACCAACGGATTGCGCACCTTTGAGTTGAAGGAATGGACGATCATGGAGGGCACGCTCGGCCTGCGCGTCAATCTCTCCGATCAATCGATCGAGGTGACATGACAATCCAAGCGATGTCGCGGTAACATAGCGAAGCAACACAGAAGAAGAATTCAGGGGAGGTTCATGCAGACCATAGGCTTTGTCGGCGTCGGCAAGATCGGCATGCCGATCTCGCAGAATCTGATCAAAAGCGGCTATCGCGTGGTCGGCTATCGCCGCCACTCGCTTGCAGAATTCGAAAAGATCGGCGGCGTGCCGGCGCGCTCATCGGCCGAGGTCGGCGCCCAGGCCGACATCGTGCTGTCGTGTCTGCCGTCGACCGAAGCGCTCGACGAGGTGGTGCACGGTCCGCATGGCTTGGTGCAGTCGGCGCGGCCGGGACAGATCGTCGTCGAGCTCGGCTCGCATCCGGTTCCGGACAAGAAGCGCCAGATCGCGCCGTTGGCGGAAAAGGGCGCCGTTTTCATCGACGGCGAAGTGTCTGGCACCCCGGGGATGGTGTCGGCGCGCAAGGGCGTCATCTATCTCGCCGGCGACGCCGAGGCGTGCAAGAAGGTAGAGAACGTGGTCGCCGGCTTCGCCGATTCCTGTCTCTATTTCGGCGAGTTCGGCGCCGCGAGCCGCGTCAAGCTCGTCAATAATCTTTTGGTCGCCGTCAACATCGCGGCGACGGCGGAGGCGATGGCTTTGGGGCTCAAAGCCGGCGTCGACGTGCCGCTGATGATCAAGGCGATCGCCACCGGCAGCGGCGGCTCGACCCAGTTCGGCATCCGCGCGCCGTGGATGGCGGAGCGCCGCTTCCAGCCGATGCAGGGCGGCGTGCCGAGCCTGCAGCATTATTTCGACATGCTGAAGGATTTTGCCGATCACGTCGGCGTCGCGACGCCGCTGCTCGATTGCGTCGTGCCGCTCTACCAACGCTTCATAGACATGGGGCTCGGCGACGACGACGTCGCCGCCATGGTCGACGTCATCGGCTCGCTGCCGCGCGCCAAAACAACATAACAGCAGGAGAGTTTGTATGATCCGCGTCAGCAAGATCGCCCATGCCAGCTACGAGACGCCCGATCTCGACCAGCAGACCGAGTATTACACCGAGATTTTGGGATTGACGCTCGCCGCCAAGGAGAAGGACGCCGTCTTTCTCGCCTCGACCGTCGACCATCATTCGGTAGTGCTGCGCAAAGGCCCGCAGGCGCAATGCATGCGCGTCGGATTTCAGATCGCGCCCGACGCCGATCTCGGCGAGTTCGAGCGTCAGGTGGCGAGCCACGGCATCAAGACCGAACGCCGCAAGGATCCCGAGCCGTCGATCTCCGACATGCTGGTGTTCGCCGATCCCAAGGGCACCGTCATGGAGGTGTTCAAGCGCGACGCCTTCTCGCATCAGAAATTCCAGTCGAAAGGCATCGTGCCGCATAAGCTCGGCCACGTCGCTTTCCACGTCACCGACGTCAAGCACGTCACCAAGTTCTACGTCGACATGCTGGGCTTTCGCGAATCCGACTGGATGGGCGACTTTTTCTCGTTCCTGCGCTGCGGGCCCGACCACCACACCATCAACCTGATGCAGACCGGCTCGAACCGGCACTTCCACACCGCCTTCGAGCTGCGCGACTGGGGCCACATGCAGACGGCCTGCGATTTCCTGTCCGTCAAAGGCTACAAATTGCTGTGGGGGCCGGGCCGCCACGGCATCGGCCACAATCTGTTCGCCTATCACCGCGCGCCGAACGGCATGATCACCGAGACTTTCGCCGAGCTCGATCGCATGAACGAGGAGCTCGGCTATTTCGAGCCGCGGCCCTGGCACCGCGACAATCCGCAGCGGCCGAAAGTTTGGGCGAAGGACCCGTCAGCCTCGAATTTGTGGGGTATCATGCCGACCGACGAGATGCATCACTGACGTCGAATGGCGCAGCCCCATCGGGAGGAAAAAATGAAAACCTGGCTTCGCGTCGCGGCAGCGATTGCCGCTCTTGCCACGGCGCTGACGGCGACCGGCGTTGCGCGGGCGGATAATTATCCGTCGCGGCCGATCACCATCATCGTGCCGGCTTCGCCCGGCGGCGTCACCGATATGCTCGGCCGCATCCTGGCGCAGCATTTCATCGCCGACTGGGGCGCGCAGGCGGTGGTCGAGAACAAGCCCGGCGCCAACAACCAGATCGCCGCGGAATATGTGACGCATCAGCCGGGCGACGGCTACACGCTGTTCGTCGGTCCGGAAACCACGTTCATCGTCAACCCCACGCTTTACCCGAACCTCGCCTACGATCCGGTGAAGGGTTTCACCCCGATCATCGGGCTGGTGCAGATTTTTCATTCGCTCATCCTCAATCCGTCGGTGCCGGCCAACACCGTCAAGGAGTTGATCGCGCTCGATAAGGCCAAGCCCGGCCAGCTCAACTACGGCACGTTCGGCGTCGGATCGAGCGGCCATCTCAACATGGAAATGTTCAAATCCATGACCGGGACGAAGTTCGTCGCGGTGCACTACAAAGGCGCGGCGCCGGCGATCCAGGATGTCATTGCCGGGCACATCCAGCTGATGTTCGTGTCCGTCGGCACCGCGCTGCCACAGGCCAAGGCCGACCGGGTGAAACTGATCGCCATCGGCGCGCCGAAGCGGCTGGCGCTGTTGCCGGACGTCCCCGCCATCGCCGAAACCGTTCCCGGCTACACCGCCGTATCCTGGTTCGCGCTGTTCGGCCCGCCCAACATGCCGAGCGAGGTCGTCGCCAAGATTAACAGCGAGGTGCGCAAGACGTTTGCCGATCCGGACGTCCAGAAAAACTTCCTCGACAAGCAATATTTCGAATCGATCGCCGGCTCGCCCAAGGAGCTGAGCCAGCGGCTGCGCACGGAAGAGCCCAGATGGCGCAAGCTCATCACCGCAGCGCACATCAAAGTGGAATGAGGATTTGATCGGCGCACGATCCGCGTTTGCCGGGTCGTGGGGGCCGCAGGCCGGTCGGCGGCGCGCAGCTCGCTTAAACCAAAACCGACGCGGCACATGCGTCGCCTTTCCCGAACGGGGGGAGAGGACATCACGGATGTCGGAGGAAACAACAACCATGCGAATCATAACCCTTGAAGAACACTTTGCGACGCCGGGATTTCTCGACGGTCCCGGCCAGGACCTGAAAAACGCCGCGCTGAAATTCGAGGGCCGCGCCACGCGGCTCATTGAGCAGCTCACCGACATTGCCGGCAAACGACTGGCGCTCATGGACGCCACCGGCATCGACATGCAGGTGCTGTCGCTGACCTCGCCGGGCACCGAGCAGCTCGACGCCGCCGACGCCATCGCGCTGTCGCGCGAGGTCAACGACTTCCTCGCCGACGGCGTGAAGAAGAATCCGAAGCGCTTCGCCGGCTTTGCCACGCTGCCGACCGCGGCGCCGGACCAGGCCGCGGCGGAGCTGGAAAAGCGCATCAAGTCAGGCGGCTTCGTCGGCGCCGTCATCAACGGCCACAATCGCGGCCGCTATCTCGACGACAAATTCTTCTGGCCGATCCTGGAAAGCGCCGAAGCGCTCAACGCGCCGATCCATATCCATCCGACGCGGCCGCCGCAACCGGTGGTCGACGCCTATTACTCGGGCTTCTCGCCGCTCCTCAACGACATGTTCGCAAGCCCCGGCTGGGGCTGGCACATCGAGACCGCGGTGCACGTCATTCGCCTCATTCTCGGCGGCGCCTTCGACCGCTTCCCGAAGCTGCAGCTCGTAATCGGTCACCTGGGCGAAGGGCTGATGTCGATGTTCCAGCGGCTCGACAATATGACCCCGGCGATGACGAAATTAAAAAAGCCGATCACCTCCTATCTGCGCGAGAACGTGCATTACACGTTCAGCGGCTTCAATTTTCCGGCGACCTTCCTCGATTTGCTGCTCGAAGTCGGCGTCGACCGCATCATGTTCTCGGTCGATCATCCCTATCAGTCGATGGCGCTGGGCAAGGCGTTCCTCGAGCAAATCCCGGTCAGCTCAGCCGACCGCGAGCGCATCGCGCACGGCAACGCGGAGAAGTTGCTCGGGCTGTAGCCCGGATAAAGCGCAGCGAAATCCGGGGTGGACAGTACGGCGGGATCGCTGAATCCCGGATTGCGCTTCGCTCCATCCGGGCTACACATTCACACATGCAATAGGAAAAACACCGACATGCGGACCATCACGCTCGAAGAGCATTTCACCACGCCCAAATTTCTCGAAGGCCCCGGCCGCGCCCGCAAAGAGAAGGCGCAAAAACAGGGCGGCCGCTTCATCAAGATCTTCGAGCAACTTGCCGATGTCGGCGCCGGCCGATTGGCGGAGATGGACGCCGCCGGTATCGACATGCAGGTGCTGTCGTTGACCTCGCCGGGCGCCGAGCAATCGGAAGCCGCCGAGGCGATTGCGCTCGCCCGCGAAGCCAACGATTTTCTCGCCGATGTGGTGAAAAAAAATCCCCAGCGCTTCGCCGGGCTTGCCGTATTGCCGACCGCGGCGCCGGACAAGGCCGCGCAAGAACTGGAGCAGCGGGTGCGCCAGCAGAAATTCGTCGGCGCGGTCATTCACGGCCATAACCGCGGCCGCTATCTCGACAACAAGTTCTTCTGGCCGATCCTGGAATGCGCCGAGAAGCTCAACGCGCCGATCTATCTGCATCCGACGCCGCCGCCGCAAGGCGTCATCGACGTCTCGTACGGTGGTTTTGCGCCGGCGGTGACCGAAATGTTCGCCGCGTCCGGCTGGGGCTGGCACATCGAGACTGCGGTCCACATCGTCCGCATCGTGCTGGGCGGCGTGTTCGACGCGTTTCCGAAATTGCAGTTCGTCATCGGCCATCTCGGCGAGGCGCTGCCGTTCATGCTGCCGCGGCTCGACAGCATGAATCCGGCGGTGACCAAGCTCAAGCACCCGATCAGCTTCTATCTGCGCAACAACGTCCACTACACCATTTCCGGCTTCAATTTTCCTGCAGCCTTTCTCGACATGCTGCTCGAAGTCGGCGTCGACCGCATCATGTTCTCGGCCGATCACCCTTATGCCTCGATGTCGGCGGCGCGCGCCTTCCTCGAGCAAATCCCGGTCAGCGCCGCCGACCGCGAGCGCATCGCGCACGGCAACGCGGAGAAGCTGTTCGGATTGTGAAATGTAGGGTGGGTAGAGCGAAGCGAAACCCACCATAGCGCGGTGAGGTCGAATGATGGGATTCGCTTGCGCTCAATCCATCCTACCGATTCGTCCCCGCGCAAACCGCGCAGCGGCAGCCGGACGGCTTGATGTAAAGCTCGAAATATTCCTCGCCGTAGTCGAGTGTGATCTCCTCACCCGTCGCGATGGCGCGCAGCGCCACGAACACGATCTTGCCGGCGCGTAGCACCGCTTCCGCGTTGGGCTCGCAGCAATGATTGAGGTAGCGCCCCAGATTGCGCCGCGACGAGCCGTCGATGCTCCAGCGCCGGTTGACCTCGAACATATATTTGGCGCCGCAGCGCCGCTCGCGCCGCTGCGCTTCCGCGGTCGCAATCCGCTTGCCGCGATAGGTGACGATATAGGCTTTCTTGGCGATCGGCCGTGCTGCGAACAGGCCGAGCCCGGTCGCCGAACGGCCGACGCGCACGCGGCGTGCCGACATGGCGACAGATTAGCAGATTCGTATGATGCTGCAGCGCGGCGGCGCGCCAGGCTCGTCCGCAATCCCGGCTACGCATCCCGCCGCAAGGATGCTAAAGTGCCGCGGCCGTTGCGCCTGGCGCGGCGAGCGAATGGATCATCGTCATGAATAGCGCGACCGAAGATTTCGACGGAAACGACGCCGACATCCTTGATTTCGAAGTGTCCGACGCGGCGCTGGAGGCGGCGGCCGGCGCACTTCCCGGCGCGGCCTTTTCGTATCCCAATGCGCCGACCGTCAGCATTTTGTTTCAGTGCTGCAGCAACGACTAGCTCGGACTCCTTCGCCGATGTGGACTACGCGCTCGAGGCGCGGTCCGCGACCACGGTGGTCCGTCCCGTTCCGGCGCAGACTTTGCAGATGATCCGCTCGCCGCGCTCGCGAACGCGGCCGGTGCCGCAGCAGCGCACGCAGGTTTCCTGGATGACCGGGGCAGGACGGTTGTTGTGCTGCGAGAAGCGTTTTCCGAACTCCACGGCAATATCCTTTGTTTTGCGGGATTTTTCGATGGTGAACCGGACATTATCGCCGTCTCGCTAACGCCCCGGCATGAGATTGCGTAAAATTGGACGGAATCGCCACTGAACCGGTCGCGGCGCCGCCACGACACATCGTCGGTTCAAGAGGGGGTGCGCCGCATGAGTGCGATCGAACGCGCGGTTGCAATGGTTGTTGCCGCCGCCGCGCTGCTGCTCTCGGTTGGCTCTGTCCGAGCGGCGCCGAGCTTCGATTGCCGCCGTGCCGCGACAGTCGTCGAGCGGCAAATTTGCCGCACTTCTTATTTGGGCGATCTCGACCGCGACATCGCGCAGTTATACGCGCAGGCGCTTGACGCGCTTAGCCCCGCCGATGCCGACGCCTTGCGCGCCGATCAGCGCTTGTGGCTGAAGGTCCGCGACGAGTGCAACGACTACATCTACGGCAATGCGGACATGCCCAGTGACGTCGAAGGCTGTCTGGCAGACCGGATGTATACGGAGAAATCGCACTTGCAGAAGGTTCTCACGAGCAAGAAATTCTCCAAGTAGCAATCGGGCGCCGCCGGCGTGACGGGAGCTTAAATGACGCACCGGCGTAAAATCGTGTTGTGGTGCGGGGCCGCCGCCACGCTCTGCCTCGCCCTGTTATGGGCGACCGGGCTCGGACAACTCATTATTCTCTTTGTCTCGATTTTCATCTCCCAGGTCTTTTACCCCACCACGATTTCCTGGGATGCTCATGATGCATGGGTAAAATGTCCCTATGCGATTGCCGATCCGCGGCTTTGGCCGCCGTCGCCGGGCGCAAGCTGCGAGGCGATGAATCTGTGCGTCAACGAGGGCGCGCTGTCGGACGCCCAGATCGAGGCGCTCGACGACCGGATTCGCAGCACGCCGGGCTGCCAGAAGCCGTACGGAATTTCGTCTGACGCGGCAAAATGTGTAGGCTCGGAGCAACGCATCGAGCCGACCAGCCTGGAGGGTGTCGTGACCAAGCCGAACAGCGACGAGCCGGTTCTTTGCGAAGTCGACGGCCGCGGCGTGGCGCAAGTCGTTCTCAACCGCCCGGAGCGCAACAATGCCTATGACGGCGCGCTGATCCAGGCGCTCTTGGTGATCCTCGATGCGCTGGCCGGAACGCGCGGGCTGCGCGCCGTCGTCATCAGCGGCCGCGGCCGGCATTTCCAGGCCGGCGCCGATCTCAAATGGATCGATGCGGTGCGCACCGCCTCGCGCGAGGAGAATATCGCCGTCTCGCGGGCGACCGCGCAGGCGATCTGGCGACTCAATGCCGCGCCGGTGCCGACCGTCGCGCTGGTGCACGGCGCTTGCTTCGGCGGCGGCACCGGCCTTATCGCCGCGTGCGACGTGGCGATCGCCGCCGACGACGCCAGCTTTTCCATCGCCGAAGTGCGCTGGGGCCTGACCGCGGCGATCATCATCCCGCAGCTCAACGACGCCATCGGCGTCCGCCAGGTGCGCCGCTATGCGCTGACCGGCGAGCGTTTCGGCGCTGCCGAAGCCCGCCGCATCGGCTTGGTTCATGAGACCGTCCCGGCCGCCGCGCTCGAGGCCGCCGGCGCCCGTATCGTCGATCAGGTGCTGCAGAACGGCCCGCAGGCGGTGGCAGAGACCAAGGCGCTGGCGCTGCAATCGGCCTGGGCCAATCTTGGCGAAGACGCCGCCAGCCGCCTAATCGAGCGGCACGCCGAGAAGCGCCGCTCCGCCGAAGCCGCCGAAGGCCTCGCCTCGTTCGCCGAGAAACGCCCGGCGGCGTGGGGATGAGCCAGCGCGCGGTCGGCCGACGCCGAGGTGTTCGAATATTGGCCGCGCGTCCCGCTCCGGATTAGACTGCCGCGGCCAGGGGAACGCCGCAACATGGATGCGCTGACCGCAAGCCTTATCGTCGTCGTTATCGGCGCAGCGGCTTTCATCGTGGCCGCATTGCTGACCGCCCGCTCCCGGATCGGCGTGCTGCCGGCGAAACCGGTCGAAGTCCCGTCCGGTTCATCTCACCTTTGGCCGGGTCTGCCGGAATCGGCCAAGCAATTTCGCGTCTTCGGCTGGATTCTCGTGGTGCTGCTTTATCTGGTCGCCCTCTTCTGCTTGCTGCAAGGCTTGAACGCTCTTCGCATTGTTCACCACTGGGAGGAGTGGCAAGCCACGTTCGGCAGCATCCTGACGGCGCAAGGGGAAATCGCGCTCTATTCCAGATTCTGGATCGCGACGGCGGTCGCGCTTTGTCTGATCGGATATTGGGCGCAGCGGCGCTTAGGGCGCCGCTCCTGAGTAGGCATCGAACGAGCGTTCCGCTTTCTTTTCTTTCTATTTTACTTCGTCATTGCCGGACTGTCGCTGTATGAAATCATGGATCGGATGAATTGGTCAACTGCTCACTTACGCGTTTATTCGTCGCTCGATCAGTCGCTTGACACGATTCTCAATTGCGCCGGGGCTGAGAGTGTGACCGTTGAATATTACAAATAAATCTCTTGTAGCTTGGTCGACGAAAGGTGCGATTGCGGAAAGAGGCGTATCCAGTGTCATTTCGGTGTAAGTCGTAACCTGATCGTCGTGAGCCTTTCCCCAATCGATTCCGCCGTATGGATCAGACCATTGAGACAATTCACGGCCCGTCAATCCTTCCCAATGAAAAGCAAAGCCAAAACGGGTCTGCTCGTTCGACCAACCTAAAGCCTTTGCAAGTGTGATTCCAACCACCATAGCTTCAGCCACTCGCAATATCATTAAGATTGGATCTAACGAGGTGCCGGGCTGGACCTGCGACGGTACGGCATCATCCTGCAACACCCGACGAAGGTAGAACTCTCCCCGTGGGCCGAAGCGATGAAAATCCAAGTGGCTGCTCGCGCCATGGAATAGTATCAGTGCTTCCACTCCACCCTCGCGAACAGACGGACGGTTTTCGGCGTCTGATGAGGCAGAGGAATTGGCCCAAATCGGCCAGCCCGTGAGATTTGGATTGCTGGATGCAATTTTTGTCAAAAACGAACGGTTTGGTCGAGCGTCTGGCTTGGAAGGCTCAATAACAAGTCCGACACTCCAAGACGCTACCTTTGCGAGTTTTTTGAAGTGCTCGTCGAGGGTTCTCTTTTCCAATTCCAGCCGAAATCGCTTCTCGCCATATTCTAGCAAAGCTTCGGCGCGCTCTCTTAGTGTTGGCGGTGCCGGCAGAGCGCCCAGTAAGCCGGATTCTCGAATTGCAGCGACAAAAGGTGACATGTCACCGCCGCCAAGCTGACGTCGAATGAATCGACCTATGTCAGCTTCTCGATTATCAAAACATATCCCAAGGAGATCATGCCAATCGTCGGGCTGCGCTTCAGCGGAACTTGCAGTTCCGTTCGTGGTTAGTGTTCGAAAATATACCGCACCGTGACGTATCAGTATCTTCCCACCATCGATAAGGTCTCTTTTGGCGGCCACGGGTGTCTGTACGCCTGCTGGTATCACGATAATGGGGTGTTCAATGTTATTCCGAACTCCGAAGCCAACCGCAATCTCGAACGATTCAGAGCTGTACCGCGATATGATTCCCTGAATAACGTCAACGTGAAAGGTGGCTCGAACATCCGAAGGTTCGTGTCCCGAGTCCTGCGAGAGGGTGCCATTGTCGAATCCGATAACTAGATATCCACCGTTTCGGTTGCGAAGGGCGAAAGCGGCTTTAACGATCTTCTCAACACCGAGGTTTGTTGTTGGATCAATCCAACGCTTGACTTCAACCGCAAGTCCTTCCGCTGGGCGGTTAACTAGCGCGTCTATAACCGATTGTTCGATCTGCATGGGAGCGGCAAATTTTGAGATTAATTATATCGACGACTTGGGACCCTTCTGATACTTCAAAACGACTGATGATGTAGCATGCGGACGGATCCGAATGAACGCCCCCCTCTCCACCCACCCGACTCCCCCTTACAAGCACACCCCGCTCTTCCCGCTCGGCAAGGACACCACGCCCTACCGCAAGATTTCCGCCGACGGGCTGCGCGTCGAAAAGGTCATGGGCGAGGAGGTGCTGGTGGTGCCGCGCGAGGCGCTGCGGGCGCTGGCGGAGGCGGCGTTCACCGACATCAATCATCTGCTTCGTCCCGCGCACCTTGCCTCGCTCAAGCATATCGTCGAGGACCCGGAGGCGTCGGATAACGACAAGTTCGTCGCTTACGATTTTCTCAAGAACGCCAATATCGCCGCCGGCGGCGTGTTGCCGATGTGCCAGGACACCGGCACCGCGATCATCATGGGCAAAAAGGGCCGGCTCATTTGGACGCAAGGCGACGACGAGGCGGCGCTGGCCGAGGGCGCGCGCGACGCCTATCTCAAACGCAATCTGCGCTATTCGCAGCTCGCGCCCATTTCGATGTTCGAGGAAAAGAACACGCGCTCGAACATGCCGGCGCAGGTCGAGCTTTATGCCGAGAGCCACGGTGACGCCGACGAAGCCTACAAGTTCCTGTTCATCGCCAAAGGCGGCGGCTCGGCCAACAAGGCGTTTTTGTTCCAGGCGACGCCGTCGATCCTCACGCGCGAGCGCATGCTGGCGTTCCTGAAAGAAAAAGTGCTGACGCTCGGCACCGCAGCCTGCCCGCCTTATCATCTCGCCATCGTCATCGGCGGCACCTCGGTCGAACTGACCATGAAGACGGTCAAGCTTGCGTCTTGCAAATATTACGACGCGCTGCCCGACCACGGCTCCGAGGACGGCCATGCCTTCCGCGACAAAGAGATGGAGCGCGAAATCCAGAAGATGACGCAGTCGCTCGGGGTGGGCGCGCAATTCGGCGGCAAATATTTCTGCCATGACGTGCGCGTCATCCGGCTGCCGCGCCACGGGGCATCGCTGCCGATCGGGCTCGGCGTGTCGTGCTCGGCCGACCGCCAGGCGCTCGGCAAGATCACCAAGGACGGCGTGTTCCTGGAAGAGCTCGAGCACAATCCGGCGAAATATCTGCCGGAGGTCGACACCGCGCATCTCGGCGGCGAGGTGGTGCAGATCGATCTCAACAAGCCGATGCAGGAAATCCTTGCGCAGCTGGCGAAACACCCGATCAAGACACGGCTGTCGCTGTCCGGCCCGATGATCGTGGCGCGCGACCTGGCGCATGCCAAACTGCGCGAGCGGTTGGAGAAAGGGCAGGGGCTGCCCGACTATTTCAAGAACCATCCGGTCTATTACGCGGGGCCGGCAAAGACGCCGCAGGGCTATGCCTCGGGCGCTTTCGGTCCGACCACGGCCGGCCGCATGGATTCCTTCGTCGAGGATTTTCAGGCCGTCGGCGGTTCGATGGTGATGCTGGCCAAGGGCAATCGCGCCGCGGTGGTGCGCGACGCCTGCAAGAAGCACGGCGGCTTTTATCTCGCCTCGATCGGCGGGGCTGCGGCAAACCTCGCCGAGCACTGCATCAAGAAGGTCGAGACGCTGGAATATCCGGAGCTCGGCATGGAAGCGATCTGGCGGATCGAAGTGGTCGACTTCCCCGCCTTCATCGTCATCGACGACAAGGGCAACGACTTCTTCAAGGAATTAAACTTGGGCTAACGAAGATTCCGTTTTTCTTTTCGATCAACAAAAAAGCCCCGGCCAAAGGCCAGGGCTTTGAAGCTGGGGTTCGTTACGCGCTTATTTGAGCGAGGCCGAAACCGTCGAGAAGGTCGTGTTCAGATTGGTGCCGAGCGTTTGCACGGCAACGATAATCGCAACCGCAATCCCGGCAGCGATCAGGCCGTATTCGATGGCCGTTGCGCCGGTGTCGTCTCGCAGAAAACGCCGAATGAGCGTCGTCATGAATGATTCCTCCGTGTGCCGACTACGTACTTTTACGGTGCGGAACTTTTCGGCCATTTAAGGGACTCGTTCGAAGTTTCACGGAGAAATTCCGTAGAATTTTATGCGACCGCGCGATGACCGGGCGCGCGATGCACCGGCTGTTGGGGGCAAATCCTGTCCTGACCGCAGGGCTACGCCGAGCAGTAAGCCGCCAGCTTTTGCGCTACTATCGCTAAGCAGAACCCTAAAGCCAGGCAAGCGGGATCGGCAACGCGTGGCGCCTCCAGCATCAGCAAAATCGGTCGTCGACTGGCTCATCGACGGTGCGCGCTCCGCGCCGCTGGCGCAGGAGGTGCTGACCGAATTATGCGAGCGGCTCACCGCCATCGGCCTGCCGCTATGGCGCGCCATGGTGTTCGTGCGCACGCTGCACCCGGAAGTGGTCGGCCGCCGCTTCGTCTGGCGCCCCGATACCGGAACGGTGATCACCGACGGCAGCTTCGATTTGCTCGAGCGCGATGTCTTTCGCAACAGTCCTATGGTGCACGTCAGCGAGACCGGAACCGCGCTGCGCCGCCGTGTCGCCGATCGCGATTGCCCGATGGATTTTCCGGTTCTGTATGACCTGCGCGACGAGGGCGTGACCGATTACGTCGTCTCGCCGCTGCACTTCACCAATGGCGATTTTCATACGGCTTCGTGGGCGACGCGGCAACCGGGCGGCTTTTCCGATGCCGACATCGAAATGATCGATTGCATTATTGCTCCCTTGGCGCGGGTCGCCGAAATCCGCGCCTACTACCGCGTCGCCGGCAATCTGCTCGCGACCTATGTCGGCAAGAACGCCGGCGAACGCGTGCTCGCCGGCCACATCCGCCGCGGCGATACCGAGGACATCCACGCCGCGATTTGGCTGTCCGACATGCGCGGGTTCACCAAGCTCGCCGATCGCTTGCCGGCGAAAGCCTTGGTCGATCTGCTCAATCGCTATTTCGACTGCCAAGTGCCGGCGATTGTCGAACAGGGCGGCGAGGTCCTCAAATTCATGGGCGACGGGCTGTTGGCCATATTTCCCGTCGGCGCCGGCGCGGACGCCCATAAGGTCTGCGCCACGGCACTTGCAGCCGCGCAAGCGGCTCGGGCCAATGTAGCGGCGCTGCAGGCAACAGAGGGCGACGGCGCCGGCGTGCGCTTCGGGCTGGCGCTGCATTTGGGCGACGTGCTTTACGGCAATATCGGCAGCGGCAACCGGCTGGACTTTACCTGCATCGGGCCCGCGGTAAATTTGGCGGCGCGTCTTGAGAAGCTGGCCGGCCGATTGGGGCGCACCGTCTTGGCATCGCAGGAATTTGCGAAATATTGCCACCGCGATCTGGTACCGATCGGTAAGTTTACCGTTGCCGGCTTTGCCGAGGAGCAGACCGCTTTCGGGCTTGGGGACGAAGGCTTTGGCGACGAGGACTTTGGCGACGAAAGGAAGGACGAGGAATGAACACGATTACGGCGACCGCCGCGCCCGCGCAAGCCAAGGGACCGAAAGTCAAGGGACCGCAAGCCAAAGGACCGCAAGCCAAGGGACCAATCGTCTGGCTCGATATGGACCAGCAGCAGCTCGACGACGCCTATGACCAAAACGTCTATGCCAAAAATCGCGACCGCGTCGTCGCGCGCCGTGTTGCAGCGAGCGAGCGGGCGCGGGCCGTTCTCGGAGCGCCGCAACGCGTCGCCTATGGACCGAGCGAGCACGAACAGCTCGACATATTTTGCAGTCCAGCTCCGAACGCGCCCGTCAATCTCTTCGTCCATGGCGGCGCCTGGCGCCGCAACAAGGCGGCCGATTACGCGCTCCAGGCCGAGCCGCTCCTTCGCGCTGGCGCCCACGCCGTCTTCATCGACTTCATCAATGTCGACCAGGCGGGCGGCGATCTGTTGCCGATGTATGAACAAGTTTGCCGCGCCATCGCCTGGACGTGGCGCAATGCGGACAAATTCGGCGGCGACCGCGAGCGATTTTATATTTCGGCGCATTCGTCGGGCTCGCATCTGGCCGGCTGCGCGCTGACTCTGGGCTGGCGCGAACAAGGCTTGCCGCAAAATTTCTGCCAAGGCGCGCTGCTGGCGAGCGGCATGTACGATCTTGTGCCGGTGCGATTGTCGAAGCGCTCATCTTACGTCAACTTCACGGACGCCATGGTGGAAAAGCTCAGCTCACGTCGGCATCTCGATGGCCTGCATACGCCGCTGATCGTCGCGCATGGCACCTACGAGACGCCGGAATTTCAGCGGCAGACCCGCGATTTCGCGGCCACGGTGAAGGCGGCCGGCAAACCGGTCGAGTTCCTCGTCGGCGAGGGCTATAACCATTTCGAAATGTTGGAGACGCTGGCTAATCCTTACGGCCTGTTGGGCCGCGCGATGCTGGCGCAGATGCGATTGCAATGAGCTGTGAACGTCAAGCCGCAGCGGACGTGTTATCCGCGTCCGGCTTCGCCGCTTTGCGCATTGACGTGCGGATCAGCTCGGCGCCGCAGCGTCGGCAGGCATAAACGGTATCTTCGACTTCGGCGGAAATCGGATGACGGGCGGTGAAGACCATGCGCCCTGCGCAGACCGGGCAAGGCATCATCAGCGAGGGTAGACTTGACGCGGGTTGAGGCGCTTGATGGCGCATTCACTCACCGAGCCTCGGCCTTACCGAGGATGACCATTTTGTGAATTACTCGTCGTTTTTGTGGCGGAGTCAAGATAAATTGTGCATTGCACACAGACGCATTGCGATGCGGTATCTATCGGTAGGCATAAGTTATTCCAGGCCAACGCGAATCCGGGCGAGTGCCGCGCCTGCGCGAGGCCTGCGCCGCAGGCGACGCCGCCTAAACCGCCTCGGTTATGAGGCGAAGGCGGCCGCCGAAATGCAGGGAATGCGGAGCGCGGCGAGACTCGCGCGGGTGGCCGCGACCGAGCCGTCGACGTCGATGCCGCGGCAGGCGTCCTCGACAACGAACACGGCAAAGTTTTCGCGGCACGCGTCTTCCGCCGAATAACGGACGCAAAAATCGAATGCCAGACCGACAAGGAAAATGCGCTTGAGGTTGCGTTCACGCAGGTAACCGACCAGGCCGGTCGGCGTCGTGCGGTCGTTCTCATAAAACGCCGAGTAGGAATCGATTTCGCGGTTCATGCCTTTGCGCAACACCAGACCGGCATGAGGAATTTGCAGCCGTTCGTGAAACGCGGCACCGGGCGTTACCTGCACACAATGGTCGGGCCACAGCACCTGCGTGCCATAGGGCGCTGCGACGGTCTCGAACGGTTGCTTGCCCGGATGGCTCGAGGCGAAAGACAAATGTCCGCACGGGTGCCAATCCTGCGTCAGCACGACGTTGCGAAACCGTGCGGCGAGGTCATTGACGATCGGCACCACTTCATCGCCGCGCGGCACCGCAAGCGCGCCGCCGGGACAAAAATCGTTCTGCACGTCGATCACGACGAGGACGTCGCTGCCGCCGATTGTCATGCGCACGGTCATGGCACAGTGCCGTGCTTCTGCAAGCGACGGTCGACTGCCGCGGCAAGCTCGATCAGATCGTCCGCGACCTCGACCGGATAAGTGCCGTCCGGCGCGAGCCGGGCCAAATCTTCCGGCAAGCGTTCAAGTTCGCGTTTGGCATGAAGCCTGATCTCATCGAGCGATGGCTGTGGCGCGATGCGCCGGCCGTTTCTCATCACCAACCGGATGAGCGGCTCGCCGCCCCCACCCAACCCTCCCCCGCTTGCGGGGGAGGATGAGGAGGGGGTTTCGAGCGTCAGCACATCGCCGGCCATGCGTCCGCTCGCGTCGTAGCGCCGCCATACTTGCTTGCGGCCGGGCCAGGTCGCCTTGTGCTCCGAGCGCTTGCGCCGTGGCAGGCCGGCATATTCCTGCATTTTGTAAACGCAGTCGGCGGACGGCGCGTCCGACGATGTCGTCAGACTGGTGCCGATGCCGATGCCGTCGATCGGCGCCTTGGCTTTGGCAAAACCCAGAAGCGAATCCTCATCGAGCCCGCCACTGGCAAAAATCGTGGTGTCGCGGAGCCCGCCGGCATCGAGAATGGCGCGCACGCTTTTCGACAGTGCGATGAGATCGCCGAAGTCGAGGCGGACGCCGCGAATCGCGATGCCTTGCGCTTTGAGCCGCGGCGCCAGCGCAACGACTTTCCGCGCGGCGGCTTCGCTGTCGTAGGTGTCGAGCAGCAACACGACATTGTCGGGCCGCGCCCGCGCGAAGCTCTCGAACGCCGCTGCTTCGTCGTCGAACGCCTCGATGAAGGAATGCGCCATCGTGCCGTAGAGCGGAATGCCGAAGCGCTCGCCAGCCAGCACCGTCGCAGTGCCGGCGAAGCCCGCGATGTAGCTCGCCCGCGCCGCCATCAATCCCGCTTCGGCGCCGTGCGCGCGCCGCATGCCGAAATCGACCAGAAGCTTGTCCGGCGCGGCGAGTACGCAGCGCGCCGCTTTGGCGGCGACCAGCGATTGAAAGTGCAGGATGTTGATCAGCCGGGATTCGACGAATTGCGCCTGCGGCAGCGGCGCGGTCACGCGCAGGATCGGTTCGGCGGCAAAGAATGCGGTGCCTTCCGGCATGGCGTGCACGTCGCCGGTAAAACGGAACGCGGCGAGATAGTCGAGAAGCTTTTGGCTGAACCGGCCGGTGCTCTTAAGCCACGACAGGTCCGCGTCGGAAAAGCGCAGGGTTTCCAGAAAATCGAGCGCCTGCGCGAGACCCGCGGCCAGCAAAAATCCGCGCCTTGCAGGTAGAGTGCGGGCAAAGAATTCGAATACCGCCGTCTCGGTATCGCCATGGTCCAGATAGGCCTGGATCATGGTGATCTGATAAAGGTCCGTCAGCAGCGGACTGGCGTCTTCCATCGCGGCGGCCTCGGCAAGCTTGCGCGGGATAATGTGTAGCCGACCCGGCAAGGGGATGCGCAACTTTTATCCGGGCATTCGGAGAACGCGCCGGGCGCAGAGCCGCGTGCCACCGCATCAGCTTGGCAACGATTCACCCTTCTGCTGCGAGCGCCGAAACGTTTGGCGGGCGTTGAACTTAAGGTCCCAGTAAAGGATTACCTCTTCAGTGCAGGCCCGGGCGAGGCCTCCAGGCAAACCACTGAGTTTCCTTGTAAATTTCGGCGGGGACGAGTTCACCCTTTGTTTACATTATTCTTGCCCGCACCGCAAAGCTGGAGCATTGTGCCGCCTGTACGCAGCCGCTGGGGACGGCGCTTAAGGGTTGCTGCGAACTGCTGGCAGGACGGGGATCTTTTGTCACGCTCTGAGGAGAGCGGGGAATGATGGCTGCATTCGCGAGGGAGGGCGGTTACGGAATTCCGGCTTCCGTAATCCGTAGCGATTCCTCCCATCCCAATCACATCATCGTCCCGGATGCGCAGTTGCTGTTCACGGCGCAATTCCACCGCGCCGGACCCGATCTCATCCTGATCAGCCAGGACGGCCGCCATCATATTATTCCGGGTTATTTCGCCTCGGAGCATCGGCCGGCTTTGGCGGCGCCGAACGGCGCCAGCCTCACGCCGGATCTGGTCGATCTGTTGGCCGGGTCGCCGACGGCCAACGAATACGCCCAGGCGGGTGCTCCGGCGGCGCCAACTCCCGTCGGCACGGTCGAAAAAGTCGTCGGCAGCGTCGCGGTGATGCGCAACGGCGTCGCGGTCGCGCTCCATGTCGGCGACAAAGTCTACCAGAGCGACGTGATCCAGACCGGCTCCGATTCGCAGGTCGGCATCAGCTTCCCCGACGGCACCGCGCTCAATCTCACCGCCAATACGCGGATGGCGATCAACGAATTCAGCTACGATGAGCACGCGGCGTCCGGCAACGGCGCGCTGCTCAGCCTGGTCGAGGGCTCGTTCTCCTTTGTCGCCGGCAAGGTGGCGCATACCGGCGACATGAAGATCGATACGCCGGTGGCGATCATGGGCATCCGCGGCACCACCGGCTGGGTGATGGAGCAGGTCGCCACGGTTTCGGCGACCGCGGGCAATGTCACCGTGACGTTCGCGATCGTGCCCGATTTCGGCACCAACCGGGTCGGCGCCTACGATCTGATCGATCGCAACGGCAATGTCGTTGCGACGGTGTCGGAAGCCGGGCTCGCGGCAACACTGACGGGCAACGGTGTCAATCAGCCGCCGTCGGTCAGCTTCGCGCAGCTGTCGCCCGCGCAGGCGCAGTTTCAACAGAACGTCATTCCGGCGATCGGCGAGGTCATTCAGCACGCCATTCAGAACAACAATCAACCCAATAATAATAACAATAACAACAACCCGACCCCGCAATCGACGCCCGGCAGCCACAGCGACGGCACGCTGCCGCAAGACGTGCCGAACAACCAGACCCAGCCGCCACTGGTCAGCAATCCGACCACCACCACGGTCGTCGTCAACACGCCCACCGGCACGCAGACCGTAGACATCACGCTCGCGCCGACCCCGCCGACCCCGCCGGCACCGACGCCACCGCCGCCTACGCCCACGCCCACGGGTCCGATTACCGACACGTGGAGTCCCCTGAGTGGGAATCCCGCGAGCCCGCCGACCTGGAATACGCCGCAAAACTGGAATGCCGGTACGCCGCCGGCGCCGATCGATAATGCTCAGGTTAACTCACCGGTCCCGGCCACCATTACCGATGTCGAATCGGTCCAAAATCTAACGGTCGCCCTCGGCGCTACCGTTGCGGTCGTCAGCAACACAGGCGCGACCGCGAGTTCGCTCACGGTGTCGAACAGTGCCGACGATGCCGGTAAGATCCAAGCCGATTCCACGACTACCGATCCGATCGTCAAATTCGATCTCGCGACGGTGACGGTGGAATCCACCGGAACGATCGAAGCGCACGGCAACCAGGCGACAGTGTTGTTCTCGGGCGACACCGTCACCGTCAGTACTTCGGGATCGATCATCGCCGACGATTTCGGCGGCATCGTCTTCAATACCGCCACGGATTCGAACGGACAAATTCACGGCGATACCCTCGACAATGCCGGCAGCATGACCGCGACCTCCGGCGGCGGAATGTTGATCCAATCGACCCTTCTCACCAACGAGACCGGCGCGATCATCGAGGCAGACACCGGCGGCACCGTCGAACTCCTGAGCAGCTTCGTTGAGAAAAACCTTGGCACATTCGAAGCTGGCTCTGATGGCAAATTCGAGATTGTCGATAGCACGATCGACAACGCCGGCGGCAACGTCGAGGCGATCGGCAGCGGCGCCCTCGTGCAGCTGTCCGATTCGATCATTGAGGGCGGTACGGTAGCAACCGGCGATCCGTCGTCCAGCGCAGCCGGCGAAATCGAAATACTCGCGGCGAGTGGCGCTAATTTGAGCATGCTCGACGGCACGACCAATGGGCCGCTGACGCTGAATGCCTATGTGCAAGTTGATGCCAATGCCAATCTCGATCTCACCGGTACCATCAACAGCACCGGCACGGTTGATGCGATCGGCACTGTGCTGCTTTCCGATGCGACTATTCAGGGCGGCATTCTAACGAGCGGCGCTTCCGGGCTTTTCGAAATTCAAAACGTGCCGAATAACGCCCCGAGCACGTTCGAAGACGTGACCGTCAGCGGCGCGACCATCCATGTCGACGGCACGCTCGCACTCGACGGCGACACGATCAGCGGCGGCACTATCGATGCGCTACTTGGGCCGGCAGGCTCCCCGCAGCCGATTGAGATTCCCGTGCTGGGCTACAACGCCATCGGGCCCGCGGTCAGCGCCAACGGCGAATTCGTCGCCTTCATTGCCTCGACCAGCCTGCCGGGACAAGGCGGCGACACGGCCGGATTGATTGAGCTCTACAACGCGACGAGTGGTCAGCTGACCAACATTTCCGCGCTCGTTCCGGAAATCGATCTGCACGATGGTGAGCACTTCGGTGACGTACCCTCTATCAGCGACAGTGGCCGCTACGTCGTATTCCAAGGCAAGTACCAAGTCACTCAAGATAACCTGGACGGCACGACCACAACGTTCCCGTCGTCGGACGTCTTTCTCGACGACAGCCAAACGCAGCAGGTGACGTTGGTGCGCTCGGACACCGGCAGTGCCGTGATCAGCGGCAACGGCCAGGTCATCGCCGCGCAAGGCAACACGACCGAAAGCGGCGGCGACCACATACTGGTGATGAACGACAATGGGTCCGTCCAAACCGAGATCGAAGGCGACCCGAGTTACGTTCCGCCTGATAACAACTCCGACAATTTCGGCAATATCGGATCGGTCTACGATCCGTCGCTGAGCGACAACGGCCGGTTTGTCAGCTTCTGGAGTACGGCGTCGGAAATCGCCGTGACGCAGAACGGGGTGACAACCGATATCTCCACGGGCAACACGTCGGAGACCGTCGCCCAGGTTTACGTCTACGACACCCTGACCCACACCCTGAAGGAGGCTTCGGGCACCCTCGGCGGCGTCCAGGGCAATGGCGACAGCGGCGCGCTCACGCTTGGCAACAACAATAGCGATTGGACGCCGGCGCTCAGCGGCAACGGCCGCTTCGTCGTATTCCAGAGCACCGCGTCGAACCTCGTTGCCGGCGTCGGCGACGCCAATCACGACGTCTCCAATATTTTCCTTTACGACACGCACACCGGCAAAACCGTCGCCGTCACCACCGCCGACGGATCGACGGTGACCGGCAGCAGCATGCGGCCGGAAATCAGCGCCGACGGCAAATACATCACGTTTGCGAGCGACGCCAGCGACCTGCCCGGCGCCAACGGCGGCTGGCAGACCTATATGGTCGCGATCGATCCGGCGACCGGGGCGCTTGGCTCGCCCGAACTGCTTTCGACCGGCTTTGCCGGCGCCGACAACGGCCAGAACAACCTCGCCAACAGCGTCAGCGACGGCGGCGGCGTGGCGGCCTTCGGCGGGGCCGCGCTCGGCTTCAATATCGACGTGGGGCAGGCGACGGTGGTCTCAGCCGCGGCCGGCACGGTCAAGTTCGCGGGCGGCGCCGTCACCGACTACAACCCGGCCGGAGATACGCTGACCGTAACGGTCAGCGTCGCACACGGCACGCTCGCGCCGGTCGATACAATCTCGGCAAGCTCGGGCCTCTCCATCGTCGGCGGCAATAACGGCAGCCACGGCACGCTCGAGTTCAGCGGCCCGCTCGATGCGGTGAACGCCGCTTTGCAGAGCGGCGCCATCTATACGCCGACCGGCTACAACCAGAGTTCGCCGTTTCCCGACACAATGTCGATGACGGTGACGAACACGGCAGGCGAAATCGCGACACAGACGACGCAATTCGATCCGCAGGCAAGCGGCGTCGTCACCGGCGCAACAAATACCGGGCAATACGACATCTTCCTCGAAAACCAGCAGACGGTCGACGTCACCGGCGATACCACGATCAACGACCATGCGACGATCGACGGCGGCCTGCTGAGGGTCGAGAGCGGCGTGACGCTGACACTCAACGACGTCACCGACAACGGCTCAACGATCCTCAATAACGGCACGCTCGATTTCACCGGCCCGGCGACCCTGCAAAACATCAACCTTATAGGCGGCCAGCTCACGATCGAGAGCGACCAAACCCTGACGCTTGGTGACGGCGAGACGCCGGGTGAGGTCACGTTCAAGAACGTCACGGTCACCGATAACGGCACCCTCCAGGTCGACGCCAACGAAACGCTGACTTGGGCGGGCAGCGATTCGGTCGACGGCTCGGGTGTCTCGGGCGACCTGGTTTTCGATAATAACGGCCACGTCATTTATGCCGGTGCGCTCGCCAGCCAGTTTTCGACGGTGACCTGGGAGGGCGCCGGCACGGTCACGCGCGACGGCGGTGGGGTGTCGGGCCCTTCCGATACGCTCGTCACGAACGAAGGCAATACTTTCGACGGCTTCGGCACGCAGGGCGGCGTCGGCACGACGCTGGTCAACGAGGCGGCCGGCACCTTCGATGCCGACGTCGCCCATCAGACCTACACGCTTGATTTCAGCAACATCACCAATGCCGGCACGCTGGAGGCGACCAACGGCGGCGAGCTTTTGGTGCACAGCACGGTGCAAAATTCGATCGAAGATACCGAAAGCAGCGTCGTTGCGTCCGGCGGTTTTGTCGATTTCGAACTCGGCATCAGCGACGGGACCGCAACGATCAGCGATGGCGGCAAGCTGGAATACGGCTGGAGCTCGAATGTCGCCACGACATTCGCCGACGCGAGCACGCTGCAGCTCGATCATCAGGATCAGGGCGATGCGCAGGCCTATACCGGCACGGTCAGGGGCTTCGGCTCCGGCGACGTGCTCGATCTGAGAGGATTTGAATCGCAGTCGCAATCGAACGATCAATTCACGACGTCCCCCAGTTACGACAGCGACACCAACACCACGACGCTGACGATAACGGACACGTCGCAGGGCAACGAAACGTCGGCACCGATCACTTTGTCCGGCGATTACTCGACTGCAACGCTAGCTTCCGAAAATCTCGGCTGGTCGGCCACCAGCGACGGCAGCGGCGGCGTGAACGTGACCGAGCAGCCGCTGCCGAATTTCATCTCGTTCTCGGGCGGGACTATCAATACGAACGGGAATGTTACGCCGCAGATCAGTCCTGACGGCAGCACGCTCACACTGACGGACGGCAACGCTAGCGAAGCCGCTAGCTGGTTCGCCACCAATCAGGTTTCGGTCGCAGGCTTCACCGCCTCATTCGATTACAAGGCGACTGGGTCAGAGGGCAATCTGGCGGACGGGATGGCCTTCATCCTGCAGGATTCCAATGCCGGCATTAACGCCTTGGGGGGTAACGGCAGCTCTCTCGGTTATGGCGCCCCCAACCCTACGGGCGGCGGCACTACGATTTCCCCCAGCGCTGCGGTCGAGTTGAATCTGTACAATGCCGACAGTCCCCATGTGCCGGGCACCAATTTTGCGACAGACGGCGGCTTCGGAAGTTACAATCCGACTGGCAGCGTGGACTTCGCGGATACCGGCGACGCAATACAGGTCGTCCTCAGCTACAACGGCAGGGCGTTGACCGAAACGCTGACGGATCTCGTCAACGGCAACACCTATTCGACGACCTACAACAACGTCGATCTGGCGCAGATTCTGGGCTCCACCACCGCCTATGTCGGTTTCTCGGCCGCCACCGGGGGCGGCGTATCGACCCAGACGGTGAGCGATTTCATTTTCGGCACCGCGGCGCAGGCCCATTGGGTGGGCGCGCCGGGTGCTGACTGGACCACCTCAGGCGATTGGAGCGATGGCAACGGCCACGTTATCGCGACGCCGAATTCCACCAGCGACGTCGTCATCGACGAAAGCGGCAACTATACGCTCGCGATCACGAGCGCCGACACGGCGAACTTGGTCACGCTCACGGCTGCCGGCGCCGACGTTCAGGACGAGGCCGGCGGCTCGCTGACGCTCGCCGGCGCGCTGAGCGTCGACGCGGGCTCATTCAGCCTCATCGGCGGCAGTTTGACGGCAGCGTCGATTTACGTGGGAAGCGCCAGCTATTTCGTCGCCGAAGGCACCGTGCAGGCCCCGCTCGATAACGACGGCGGGACCGTGCAGGCCTACGGAAACCTCTCCCTGTCCGGCGCGGTGACCGGCTCTGGCACGTTCGAGGTCAACGGGCATACGCTGGATTTCGGCAACTCGATCGCCGGCGGAACGGTAGATTTCGGCGCCGACACCGGCACGCTCCAACTCGACCAATCCGCGAACTTCCACGCCACGGTCAACAATTTCACCGGCAGCGACGTGATGGATCTGACCGATGTCGCCTATTCGTCGGGCGAAATCGCGAGTTGGACGCAGGTCACCAGTTCCGGCGGCACTCTGCAGATCTATAACGGCGATACGCTGGAGGAGACACTGAATCTCGCCGGTACCTACACGACTGCGAACTTCTCGCTGGCACAAGACTCCGGCGCCGCCTCGCCGCCGGGCAGTCCGGGCACGGAAGTGCTGTGGAGCGCGGGCAACACGCCGCCGCCGGTCGATACGTGGACCGGCACCGGCGACTGGACTGACGGGACCCATTGGAGCACCGGCTCCGCGCCAGGCGCGGGTGCGCAAGCAGCTATTGCAAGTGGCGGTGCTCCGGGAATCAACTTTAATCTCACGTTCGACAGTCTCACAATGCAAAGCAGCGGCGAGATTGATATCGGCGTGACGTCCGGGGCGATCCTTACCCTCGACGACGGCACGACGATCACTGGCGGCAACTTGGTCATAGGCGATGGCCAAAGTGGCGAGCTTAAGATCGAGGCCAACGGCACCAACACGTCCGGCGCCACGCTCGACGACGTCAGCGTGCAGAATTTCGGCACCATCCAGGTTGATATCGGACAGCAGCCGGTTGACTTGGTCTTGTCCGACGGCACGACCGTGAGCGGCGGCACGCTGTCGATCGGCGGCTCGGGCGAAGTCGAGATCGCAGTCGGCAGCGGCATCAACGGCAACGGCGCGACGCTCGACGGCGTCACAGTGAACAATCAAGGTCTGCTGCGAGTCGACGACGCCGCAACGCTCACCGTCGCCGACATGGTGACGCTGCAAGACGGCGGCACGGTGTCGATGCTGAACGCCGGCTCTGGCAGCAATATCGTCGGCGTGCGCGGTTCCGACAATAATCCTGCGAAACTCGACAACGTCGACAACATCATCAAGGGGCCTGGCACGATCGGCGACGGCAGCGGGGATTTGGCGCTTACCAATGCCGGCACAATCGACGCCACCCAGGGTCAGACCACTCTCGATACCGGGAATACCATCACCAACAAGGGCCTGCTTGAGGCGAGCAGCATTGGCTCGCTCGACGTTCAGGACGGCACGATCAACTGGGCTGGCACGACGCCGACCGCTGGTAGCAATGGTATCTTTGTCGCCGGCACATTGCTGGTGGATACCGCCACGTTGAAACTTACTGGCGGCGGCGACGTGTCGCTCGCAGCCGGCAGTCAAATCATCGAGGAGCCCGGCAACCAGTTGGTAACGTCTGGCGTTGCTCTAGCCCTGGACAATGTAGACAACACCATTTCGGGCGCGGGCACGATCGGCAATCACGACGACCTTCTGGCCCTGACCAACGAGGCCAATGGCACGATCGATGCCAATGTCTCCCGCGCTACGCTTACCATCGACACCGCCGACGATCAGGGCCATTCCAGCACGCTCGCCAATGCCGGCACACTGAAAGCGGAAAACGGCGGCGAGCTTTCGGTCCACAGTATCGTCGACAATACCAACGGCACGGTCGTGGTGTCGGGCGCCGGCAGCTTCGTCGATTTCCTGCTCGGCATCTCTGGCGGCAGCGCGACCATCGCGGACGGCGGCAAGCTGGAATACGGCTGGAGTTCGGATGTCGCCACCGCCTTTACCGGTCCCGGCACGCTCCAGCTCGACCATCAAAATCAGGAAGACCCGCAGGTCGTGAGCGCGGCTGCGCAGCAGTTATCGCTACCCTATGGCGGCACGGTGACGGATTTCGGCACCGGCGATACGATCGACCTGACCGATCTCGCCTATGCCACGAACGAGACCGTGACCTGGACGCAAGGCGTCGGCAGCGGCACTTTGGCGATTACAAGCGGCGGGCAAACCGCGGACATCGCCCTCGCCGGCACCTATTCGCAGGGCAATTTTGCGCTGTCGAAGGACAACGGCTCCGGCACCGACGTGGTGTTCAACGACTTTTCTTGGGGCGAGCTCAACTATCCGGCCGTCGTGCAAGGCGAACACCTGTTTGGGGTCAATCCGCAGTTCGACTCGTCGGCGGGGTTCATAGCGCTGGCCTACAACGATGCGACCGATTATTCGACGAGCGACACCAGCTTCACGGCCACGCCGAATGTCGAATCGTTGGATCCGTTTTTCCTGCCGGGGCGGCACGCGCCGCAGACGCTGAGTTCCTTTACCGTGCAGGCACCCGGCCGTTATAATTTGATCGTGCCCAACATCGATTATTCGGCGGGCAACTCGCCCGATGGCGTGGCGGGCGTGTTTGCGACCGGCATCTACGTCTTTAAGGGTAAGGTCGATAGTACCAACGGCATCTGGCAAGTCATTGCCACGCCGGATGGGAACGGCGGCGTCACTCCCGGCGCGCCGACGGAAATCGGCGATGCGTCAACGACCGGCGAGACCATCTATAATCTGAAGGAAACGTCGCACAGCAGCGGTGGGATCGCTTCAAGCTATTCCATCTCGTGGGATCAATTCGGTGGTAGCAGCACTACCACCGGATCATACAATATCGAAATCCAGCTCATAAACATCAATGGCAGCGCTGGATCACCTGCGAACGTTTTCACCCCCACAGCGGTCCTGACAGTGCCGATAGCAGCGTCCGGACTTGCCGAAACAGCCTTGCCGGCGTGGGATTTAAGACCCGCCGCCAACGCGTACGTGCTGGCGGTCGCGGAATCGAGCGAAACCGGGACCGACAATGTAATTCATTTCCAGGGTTACAAGATCAACACCGGAGGCACGGCGGTAGTTACAGACTCCGTGTCGTTCACTTTGCAGCCGGACCTGAACGCTTACGCAGGTGCGACGAACGAAATCGTGCAGCCGGTCATTGCAACGATCAGCCAGTATCCGGGGCAAGTTGCCGAAGCGCTGCAGTTCGCACAATCACCCGATAACGGCAACGATTATTTCGTCGCGTGGAATGAGACCGTCAATAGCTCGACCGGCGCCTTCCTTGGCGATCAGGTCGAGTTTGCGGTGCTCAATCCGATAAACTCCACCACCGTCACAGTCGAACTTCAGAACACATTCCAAATCGCGGACGGTCAGGCGCAGAATGTCAGGGTCGGGGAATTCACCGATCCGTTCAATTCCTCCCAGGATGACGTCGTTGTTGCCTACGGCGACGATACCGGCACGCACATCAATGAATATGCCGTGACCGCAACCGGCACAGCAGTCACCCTGCTCGCCAGCTTTACCGACCCGACCACGCAAGCCTTTGACAACATGACCGTCATGGGCGACGGGCGGATCGCCATAACCTATAACGATCTGGTCAACCCCGCGCCCGACGAGACCTCGCAATACGACTTCAAAATCTTCGATCTGCGCGCTGCCGGCATTACTATTGACAATTCGAACCTCAACGATGGCGAGAACAAATACATCGCCGGGACCCATTTCACCGACACGTTCACCGGCGAGAACAATGTCAACAACCTCTACTACTTCGTCGGCGAGGACACGACGAGCGGCCCGGGGCCGACCGACACCTTCACCGGCGGCAGCAACGGATGGAACATCGCTGTCTTTGCCGATGCGCGATCCGACTATTCATTTGCGACGGACGGCTCGGTTGTTTCGGCAATCGCCAACAATGGCGCCGATGCGGCGCATATCGGCTCGCTCGATGTGACGAACGTCCAATTCCTGGCGTTCGATCCGGCCTCCGATCCGACGCCGCACAACAACACGATCGATGTGAACGGCGGCACCTTCGTTGTTCTCCAAGGCAATATCCCGGGAAGCAGCAATGCAGTCCCTATTTCAATCGAGGCTGGCGCCACGGCTGAAATCGACACGGCGGCCCCATATTCGGGATCGGTGACGTTCGAGGCGGCGACCGGCACGCTAGGCATCGACCAACCCAACGATTTCCACGGCACCATCGCCAACATTACGACGAGTGGCGATATCCTAGATCTCGGCGGATTTAACGCCGCAACCGATTCGATCTCCGCGACCACCGGCTTCGGAAGCTTTAGCAGCGGCGACACGACGCTGACGGTTGACGATGCGACGGACAGCCAGTCGGTGCAACTCACCCTAGTGGGTGACTATTCCGAGTCGGGCTGGACAGTCACAAGCGACGGCCATGGCGGCGCCGACGTTTTCGATCCGCCGATCACGAATTCACCCACCGATCCTGTGGTGGATTCGTCGGCGACGGCGACGGGCGTAAACGGCACCGTGACATTCACCGATTCCGACGCGACCGGAACAGAGCCGGCGAGCTTCACGCCGGACGGCTCGAATTATCTCGGCAGCTTCTCGCTTGGCCAGGTGACCGACAGCAACGGCGCCGCGTCCGTCGAATTCGACTTCAACGACGATCAGAATAATCTCACGTCCGGCCAGACACTGACACAGTCCTATAACGTCGCCGTCGCCGGTGCCCAGAATCCCGCCGACAACGCCAACCAGACCGTGTCGGTGACGGTCGGCGGGCCCGGCAACGATAATTTCGTGTTCGCGCCCGGCGTCGGCGCCGACACCGTGACCAGTTTCAATGCGCAGCAGGACACGCTCGCGCTCGACCACTTCGCCAACGTGCAGACGGTGCAGGAATTGCAGGCGCTGATCTCAACCGACATACACGGCGATGCGGTGATCAATCTCGGCCACAACGACAGCGTCACGCTCGCCGGCGTCACCGATACGCAATTGCAGCAGGTCATCCACGCCGGTCACGTGCTGCTGCATTAAGGCTTCATCGTTCTCGCTGCTTTTCGTCATGGCCGGACTTGTTCCGGCCATCCACGTCTTTGTTCTTCGGCCGCAGCAAAGACGTGGATGGCCGCGACATAGGCGAGCGAAGCGACGCCGTTCTTGGAACGGTTACGCGCGGGCATGACGATTCAATCAATTTTGGTCCGGTGCTAATGCGCCGGTTCGGCCGCTACGTCGCTGGCGAGCTTGGTCATCGCCGCCATGTCGTCGGCGACGAATTTGCCGTATTGCTCCGGGCTCATCGGCGCAGTGTCGAACACCATGCGCTGCAATTGATTGCGGATCGCCGGGATTTGCAGCGCTCTGTCGATGGCGGCGTTGAGCTTGTCGATGATATCGCGCGGCGTGTTGACCGGCGCCGAGACGCCGCACCAGATCAGATATTCGCCGATCGGATAGCCGGCTTGCGCCAGCGTCGGCACGCCAGGAAACGACAGCGCGCGATTGGGTGTGCTGACCGCAAGCGGTATCGCCTTGTGCTGGAGAACCAGCGGCACCGCCGGCGCCATGGGGAAAAAATAAAAGTCGATCTTTCCTGCGGCCAGATCGTCGATCGCCGCGACCGGTCCGCTGTGAGTCACTGATTTTACGTCAAATCCGGCCGCGACGCGGAACGCTTCGGCGGCGATATAGGGCGCGGTGCCAAGCCCGAGCGAGCCGAATTTGAGCGCGCCGGGCTTTGCCTTCGCTGCCGCGACGAGATCGGCCAAGGCGTTATCAGCGTCACCGGCCGCGCCGGCCATTGCTGCGCGAGCGCCGCCGTGACGATCGCAGTTGCGGCCACGGCCACACCCGCGAGCGCCGCGCACACTACCCTGAGCGACTTCATGTGGTTTCGCCGGTCCGCCGATGTTCAGGCTCAGGCCAGCTTGAACAGTGCGAGCACCAGCATGACCTGCGCGACGAATCCGCCGGCGAACACCAACGTGCGCAGCACCGGGATGCCGGCCGTATAGACCGCCGCGTACACGAGCCGCGACCAGAAGAAGAGCTGGCAGGCCAGCGTCGTCGTCGGCGTTGCCAGGTTTACGTTGAGGTCCTGCGTCGCCAAAACCAGCGGCGCGAAGACAACGAGATTTTCGACGGTATTGCGATGCGCCGCCATCAGGCGCTGCGCCCAGGCCGATTGCGGCTTGTCGTCGGGGCTCGGATTGGCCAGCGTCGGCATCAGACCGCGCACCATGATGCGGTCGAGAATGTACGGGATCCACATCAAGCCCGTCATCGCCGTGGTCATTACTAGCCAGAACAGTTCGTGGGACATGTCGCCCTCCCGGCATCGTCAAAGCATGATTTCAAATGCGGTCCCTCAACCGCCGCGGAGCCTAGCGGTTTTCGCCTTTTCTGCATAGCTGGAGCGGCCAAAGGGTGCGGCGTCGCATTTCGGCTCATAGCAGGCGGGGTATGCCGAGCCGTTCGACCTCTTCCAGTACGGCGGCGATGTTCTGATGGCCGGCGCCGAAATGGCTTTTCGGATCAGGCAGCTCGACCTGGCGCACGCCGGCGAGACGATAATATTTGTCGTGAACCAGGCAGCGGTTGCGGATGAGCGGCCACAGCATGCGGCCGAGCATGCGCTGATCGTGACCGTATTTTGCCGTGGGCCCGGCCGTGAAATAACTCCGCATCAGATCAACGATGTCGATGCCGCAATCGGCGCGGCCGGCCCATAGGCAACCGATCATCAACTCGTTGTGCAGCACGTGGTCGCGTATCACGTGGAACGGGTAGCCGCTGTCGATCCATTCTTGGACGAGACCGGCCTCCTCAGCCGATAGCCGCGCGTCGCAGTCGCGCACGAGAAAACGGCCGACCGTCTGGTCGTTCATCACCAGGAATCGCTGAAACAAGCCGACGCCAGGATATTCGTCCTCGATGTTGCGGACGTCGGCGCCGTTGCTGCGCAAATACGCAACGCAGGCGCGCGGCACGTCGGCCGCGACGTAGAACCGGCACGTCCAGCCCGGATAGACGGCGCGGCTCGTCACCAGATTGATCATGGCCCCGTAAGCGTAAGACGGCGCCTTGCCCCATAGCGAAAACGAGATGACATCGTCGCCCGTCGATGGAGAACTCGGTTCGGTCACGGCGGCCTGCGGCGGATTTGCGCAGGCTTCGGCGTCGCGCAAGGTGAGGGCGCGCTGTCCGTACCGAACGGCATCATCGATCTTGCCGGTGTAGAAATGCGCCACCTTGAGCGCGTCGAGCATCGTGAGGTCTTCGCCGTACCGGTCGATATAGCGCGCGGCCTGCACGATAGTTTCGTCGTAGCGCTTCATGTTCGACAGCGTCGCGATCAGCGCCTTCTGCAGGCGAGCGATGTCGGGCTGACGGCGCACCAGTTCCTCTGCCAGCGCGAGCGCCGGCAACCAATCTCGCTTCTGGAAAAATCCGTCGAACAGCAATTCCTTGGCAACGAGGTCATCCGGCCGCATCACAATGACGGCACAGGATCTAGCGATAGCCTCATCGTTCCTGCCGGCCCGCAGCAGCGCACGAATGTGATCGTAGACTTGTGGCGCGACCTTTGGGGAGGTCTCGCTTACAGCGTTGGACATTGTCAATTCCGACCCACCCAAAACGTCTCACTATGATGCTTCGTCATTAGACTCGGCAAGCTGGGGCAAATGTAGCCTTAGAAACCGGCGCGTCGAAGCTAGGGCCGAGGTAGTAGGGCACGGTCCTCGCGGCCTCTGATTACTTACTTCGTCTGGATGTGCGCTTCCGAAGCCGTACGCCCGGGCCGCCGCCATTTTCGTCGATGAATTCGACGCCGGCGTTCTTGAAAGCAGCTTCGATCGCTGCGATCGTTGCGGCATCGCCAACATAACGGCCCGTCTCAATATTAGAAATTGTATTTCGGTGAAGGCCTGTTGCTTCCGCGAGGTCTCGCACGGTCCAATTAAGGGCCCCTCTAGCCATCCGCAATTGTGCACTTGTCACAGGCATTATATTGTGCTATTGTCACATGTGCTGTTGACACAATTGTGGAATATCACGTTAGTCTGGAGGTTGTCATGTCAGAGGCTCGTAACAAAGCGCGAAAATCACAGGTTAGAGGGTTAGACCGTCGGTACTTTATCGGCGGCTCGGATGCCCGGATCATCATGGGCACCGACGAGGCCGCGTTGGTGCGGCTCTGGCGGGAAAAACGCGGAGAAGTCGAGCCCGAGGACCTCTCGGGCAACCTCATCGTCCAGTTGGGCCTGGCCACCGAGGACCTCAATCGGCGCTGGTATGGATTGAATACCGGACAAGTCATCACCGATATCCAGCGGCGAGTGTTTCATCCGGCTCTGAAGTGGATGGCAGCAACATTGGACGGACGTGTGGATGGCAGCGATGCGGTATTCGAAGCCAAGTTCATGCTGCCGTGGTCGTTCTCGGAGGAGGGAGCGGCCTCGAAATACATGCCCCAGTTGCAGCATAATATGTGGGTGGTGGCGGCCCGGACCGCGGTGCTTTCGGTGATCACCGGGGGAGGGAAGTGGGTCGAGATCCTGGCCCATGCCGACCCGCTCTATCAGCACCTGATTGTCACGGCTGAGAGGAAGTTCTGGCGCTGTGTCGAGAACGGCGAAGAACCGAAGCTGTTCGGCGTTGAGCCGCCCAAGCCGCGGATCGAGGCGGTCCGCATTGTCGATATGAGCAGCTCCAACGCCTGGGCGGAGTTCGCCGGCATCTATGCCCAGACCCGCCAAGCCCATCTCGACCATGAGAACGCCAAGGCCGAACTCAAGAGCCTGATGCCGGCGGATGCCAAGGAAGCCACCGGCCATGGTCTTCACGCCAAGCGCTCGAAGTCCGGCGCCGTAAGCTTCGATCTTCTGGAGAGCAGGGAGGCTAGCCATGCACCGCTCCAGTGAATCGATCGCGGCATTGGCCGGGGCGCTGGCCAAGGCGCAGTGCAAACTCACCAACCCCGAGAAGTCTCTGATCGGTGCCATCAAAGCGGAGGAGGGTGGTGACACTGCCGAGCGGCTGTTTCGCTATGCCTCACTGGCCAGCGGGCTCGACATCGTGCGCAAGACCTTGGGCCAGCATGAGATCGCGACCGTGCAGACCACGGCCATCGATCAGGACGCGGGCATAATCAATTTGACCACGGTCTTGGCCCATGCCTCCGGGCAATGGGTCGCCTCCGACTGGCCGGTCTGCGCCATTGCCGACTCAGCAGAACCGCATCGGATGGGCGCAGCCCTGACCTATGCCCGGCGCTATGCCTTGTTCACACTGGTCGGCATTGCCGGCGAGGATGATCTCGATGCTCCCGATCTGATCGCGCCACAGGCACAAGCTCCTGGCCATTCCGACAGCCGAGCAGTGAAGTCGCACTATGAAGGCGGTAACGGGCTCAATGCGACAGGGAGCGCAACTCGCCGCTCCGGCAAACCTGCCCAGACTGCGCCAAAGCCAACGCTGAAACCGCACCAATCGAAAGCGGAATGCGATCGGCTCCTGGCCGAACTCGATCGTCTCGAGTTCGACCGATGCCGCCGCCCTATGGGCCCACCGCGCCTTGCCCGCAAAGAACAGCCTGTCCGCAGGGGATGCGAAGCGCGTTGAGGATGCCTTTCAAACGAAGATTCTTGCGCTCACTGATGCTGGCGCCGCAGCGGTCGGAGCCTCCACATCACGACGTCGATCCGATGGTGATGGAGTTGGATCAGCCTTGTCCGTGGCCGCTTCGCCAGCTCATGCCGACGCAATCGACAAGAGCGAATTGGCGTTTCCCGAGCCTCGTCGGATTCGCGACAAGGGTCACATGAGGTTCGTTGCCCAGCAGCCCTGCCTGATCTGCGGCCGCAGTCCTTCGGATGCGCACCACATACGCTTCGCGCAAAGCCGCGCGCTCGCCCGCAAGGTCAGCGACGAATTTACCGTGCCGCTGTGCCGTGGACACCACCGCGAACTTCATCGCTGCGGCGATGAAACCAGATGGTGGGGGAAGATCGGGATCGATCCAACCGCAGCAGCCCGCGCCTTATGGCTCGAAACGCATCCCATGCCAGCGGTCCCGAATGAAACAGGTATCAATGCCGAAGGTCGCATCACGTTCAATAAATCCACTTGAGGCGATGCGCAATAATCATCCCAGACGACATCTGCGGCCAAAATACAAAACCAAGGCAATTGGGGCGCCAACTCCTCAATGTCGCGCTCCCAGCGAGCGCCTATAATATTTCAGCAGACGATCTAGTGGAGCTCTTTCGGCCGGAGGCATATGCTCGATAATCTTGACCATGATCTCTTTGCGCCGGCGACGGTCTCGACGAGACCAATTTTCTTCTCCCTTTTCAATCAACGCGTCAAAATCTATGAGCTCATCGCTGCTGAGCGCCTCAAAGAGATTCGGCTCAGGAATAGGTCCGCCCGCCCCAAGTGTACCGCTGGGAAGGCCCGGCCAACAGAACATGTCGTCGATTCCTACAAGACCCGGTTCCGGCGGCGGATCTGGAAAAGTCGGCAAACCAAAACCAAGTATCTGGGCGTCGATGTGACACATGCAGAATACTAACAGCCATTGTGGCGCGGAACGCAGGACCTGAGCGAACTTGGCGTTCTCGGTATCGCCTGGCACTTCTGCCATGACAAACTCATGTACTAACAGGGGGTATCCTGCCGGCTGAACATTAGTAAGCCGAAAGTTCTCAAGCATCCGATCCCGCGCGCACTTCAGCGGTTCGTCCATCTGCGGATCACCGTGCAAAACGAGAGCCGCCACCATCGCGGCGTGTTCGCGCGCAGCTTGGCTTAGCCGTTCCACCTGCTCCGATGTTCTTCGCTTCCGTACTGCTGCTGTTGCTTCCCCTTGCTTCTCAAGGCGGTCTAGCCGGTGATTGATAGCTCGGTTCACTGCTCGCCTCCAGTTTTCAGCACGTCTCGATGTAGCTCACGCTTCGTACTGTTGCCTGATCTGCCCCTCAAGTGTGTCCGCTTGGATCTGTTTCTCCAGCGCATCCACGCGTTTCACCACATCGACAATCTCGATCGCGCGCGCAGTCGAATTCACCACCGTGGCCAGCGCCGCTCCTTCACTCGGCGTAATTTTGCCCTCCGCAATACCGAGCATGATAGCGTCGAGAACCTCAACCGCGTCGTCGGCAAAATTCATGCGCGGGAGATCGAGCTTGATCAGCCGCTCCCGTGGCAGCATCCGACCGAGGAAGAACTTCAACATCGGGACGTCGCCCGCCAAGGCGACCTCCTTGGCCTTTTGCGTCAAAGCTGCCTCATCACCTTGCGCCAGTGCCGCCGCGATGACCGTGGTACGGTTTCTGGATCCTGGTTTTCGACCGCCGTTTCCCTTGCGAAATGGGCGACCTCGAACAGAGGGTCCGCGCGACGATGGGTCCTGTGATTGTCCCATAGATCGTCCCTTCCCTTGTCAGTTCAACGGGATCGGGCGAGTAATCTATTGTGTGTTTATTTATGCTGCAACAATCTTAATGAGTATAGAGCGGTTATTTAACCGCTTAGAGCGGTTAAATAACCGCTCCAACTCGATTAAATACCATATCCACGCTATTTAATTACTTATACATACTACGAATAGTGCTTATTGATCGCACATCACAACACGTTTACCTGTGCCGATGGGGGTCTTCTAGAAACTGCCAGCCGCCAGCCAATCCGGCGTAAATCACGCCTATTTACGCGGAAGGTTCTGAACGGCGGGACGGGCGCATCGGGACACGAATAATCACAACGCCCGACGTCGGATCGCGCCTGCAACCAGAACCTTATCAAGCTGTCTAGCTTGACAGCCGGCCGCAAAGCTTTGTGGCGCAGTGGATGATCCAATCGAACGGATCGTCCACAGCTGCAGACGTCGACGTATCTAATATGGATTAGAAGGTGATCGTGGCGGTCAGCATCGCTTTAGTAGCCGTGAGTCTGGAATTAACCGGCGCCGGCTTTTGGCAGAACGAAGCCAAAATGTCTAACGTCATCAATGAGCGTATTTTCTGAGCACGGTCGCAAGCGTACCGGCATCATCACATCCGCAACAGCCGCTTGGCATTGCCGGAAAGGATCTTGGCCTTGTCTTCGTCGCACAGCGGGACGCCCTCCATCCATTTGGTCGCCGGCGGATTCGTCACGAACGGCCAGTCGACGGCGAACAGGATATGATCGATGCCCATTTCCATGACGCAGCAGAGCAGCGCCGGATTGGAGAAATTGCCGCTCGTCGTGATGTAGAAATTGCCGCAAAAAATGTCGCGGAAGCTCATCGCCTTTTGCCCCGGCCGCGCCAGCGCCTGATCGATGCGCCAGACCAAAAATGGCAGCGTCTCGCCGAGATGGCCCAAAATGATTTTCAGCTTCGGGTGTTGCTCGAATACGCCGGAGAGCACCAAGCGTATGGCGAGCGTCGCGGTCTCGACGGTGTAGCCCCAAGCCGGCCGCGCCACCATCGGGAAGTCCTTGACGTAGTCCTCGTAATAGATGCGCATGACGTCGGCATTCGGCAGCGACGGATGCAGGTAGATCGGCACGTCGAGCGCTTCGGCGCGCGCGTAAATCGGCCAGAAGCGCTTGTGGTCGAGGAACGTGCCGTTGGCGAGACCGTGCAACATGGCGCCCTTGAAGCCGAGCTTGACGGTGCGTTCGAGTTCGTCGGCGGCCTGCTCCGGAACCGCGGTAGGCAACGCGGCAAAGGCGGCGAAACGCGGATTGCCGGCGACGATTTTGTGCAGACGGTCATTGACGCGGCGGGTCAAGGCGGCGGCGGTCTCGGCCGGCAGTTTCTGCGTCGACGGCGCGCCATGCGAAATCACCTGAATGTCGATGCCGGCCTCGTCCATTTCCTCAATGCGCAGCGCGTCAAAATCGTGCAGCCGCTTGGATTGCTCGCCGGGCCGGCCGGCCTCGCCGCCGCTATAGGTTTTGGCCAGCTCCTCGTCCCAATAATGCTCTTCGATGGCGATGACGGGACAGTACGGTTTCTTGAACATCGATTTTGCCTTTCTCGATTGTGCGAACTGCAGGGAACATCCGTCTTGAACGGACGTTAGTTGTGGATCGATGACGGAGGCATACTATGCGTACGATCGTGACGGTGACTTTGCTCGCAGCGGCGCTCGCCGGTTCGAGCGCGTTGGCGCAATCGGGCTATGTCCACCACAATTTCTGCCTGAAGACCGGATCGGGTCAGGACTGTGGCTACCAGACCATGGCGCAATGCGAAGCGTCGAAACGCGGCAGTGCCGATTTCTGCGTTCAGAACAGCGCTCCCATCAATCACGCGACGCGCCAATAGCGTTCACGCGACCACCGGATGCCGGCGATAATAATCGGCGTCCTCGGCGCCTTGCGACCAACCCGGCCGGCCGCGCCAGTCCAAATGCCGCGCGGCCATGTCGCTGCCGTAGCGGACTCGGAACAACAGGGTGCGCTGCGGCCCGTTGGCATATTCGTGCACTTCGCCGGGCGGATGGACGACAAAGGCGCCGGGAACGACCGTAACGGTTTGCGCCGGGGTGCGCATCGTGCCGCCGCCTTCGAAGCAGAAGTAGATCTCGGTGGCATGCGGGTGACAATGATAGGGGCTGATCTGCCCCGGTTCCCAGCAGGCGACGGTCACATCGCCGGCTTCGATCTTGCCGAGTATTTTTTCGACGTGTTTCTTCGGGTCGAATTCGGCTTGGTCCACCACGCTGAAGACATGCATCGTTTGATCTCCTCGGGCACTCTTTGTTGTTTGCAGAAACCAAGGTTAGGCTAAATCCGCCGCCCTTGCGACGGGTCGTTAATCCACGGGCTATGGGCGCGTAAGCCAAGCAGTGCATGCAATGCTGGCTTGTTGGGGCGGAGGATGCTAAAAGTTCGAGTCGAACCTTAAGTTAGGTAAGGGAGGGGCGTCGGAGCGAGGGCAGCTAGCTGCCAGGGGGACAGGGATTATGGCCCATCTCGCCGACAAGACCCATTTCGACAGGCACACGCTCGCGCGGGTGAATTCAGCCATCATGCTCGGCCTGATCGGCGGCGGCCTATTGGTTTGCGTGCTCGGTGCCGCCGTCTATGACCTCAATCGGCTGTTTTCAGGCTGGTGATTTCGGCGCTGCTGCGGCTGCGGTGCGTCGTTCTAATATACTGATAGCAAAGAATTTTCCCCACTTTGCCGCGGTGGCTCCGCGGTAAGGCGGCATTAAGCGTCGCAAGCGTATTGTCATTCGGTAACGTACGCGCCGGTGAGGGGATGATGGGCGAACGCCGCGGATCGAGACGCAGCAAGAGCTTCCTGCGCGGCTTTGTCTATGTCAGCCGCAAGCGCGGGGCGCTGGCTTGCCTCATTCGCGATCTGTCCGAAAAGGGCGCCCGCATCATCTTTTCCGACACGGTGACGCTGCCTGAAGTGGTGGAGCTCTACATCCCGCAACGCGAGCAGACCTTGCGCGCGCGGGTGCAGTGGCGCCGCAACGACGAGATCGGGCTTGCCTTCACCGAAATCGAGCGCGCCGCCGACGCCTCGCCGAGCGCCGCGGAAGTTGCTCAGCGCCTCGCCATGTTGGAAGCCGAAATCGCTTCGCTACGGGTGCTGCTCAAGCGGCTCAAGGCCGAAAAAGCCAACCCGGCCGACGAAGCGGCAGCCTAGCGCACCAGCACGCCTTATTCCGAGGCCTCGCTTTCGTTGCGGCCGGCCTGATAATCTGCCCCTGACCGAAGCTTAAGGGAGAACGTCATGGCCAAGGGCTATTGGATTGCGACCTATTTTTCGATTTCGAACCCGGATGCGCTTGCGGAATATGCCAAGCTCGCCGGTCCGGCGATTACCGCCGCAGGCGGCCGCTTCCTGGCGCGCGGTACCGCCGCCAAGGCTTACGAAAAGGGCCTCAAGCAGCGCGTCGTCCTGATCGAATTCGACAACGTCGACAAGGCCGCCGCGGCCCATGACAGCGCCGGCTATCAGGCCGCGCTCAAAGTGCTCGGCAATGGCGTCGACCGCGACTTGCGCATCGTCGAAGGGATTTCTTGAGCGTAATTTGATTGGGGCATGATTTTATCCGACCTTGCTTCGCCCGCCGAAGCGGGCTTCGCGTAGGCGGGAAAACCGGTATCCATCCCGGATCGCCTCCGGGACATGCTTTTCGGGATCATGCCCTAATCGAACATCCGCTCGCCCTGCAGATCGATGATCTGACGCGCCTTGTTGATCGTGAAAGTGACCGCATCATCGTATGAAGCGTAGGCGTCGGCGCGGATGAAGCGGTGCTCCTTGCGCTTGCCGCCGATCTCGCGCGCGATCACGCCCGCGGTTTGATAGTGACCGTCGTTCTTGTACGGTGCCGCGCGGATGACAAAGCCCTTATATTCGACCGGGTCGGAGAGCCTTGCGGCCGGCGCAGATTTGCCGCGGCCAAACAGCGTGCTGAAAAAAGACATCGCCTGTCTCCCGTTCTCGCGTTTTTCGCCTGTTATGCGCTTCTCCGGAATGTTACTCCTCAGCGCTGCACGACGCATCCCCTGCATGGAGTGGTTACGATGCCGAAAGCCTACTGGGTGACCTGCTATCGCTCGATCTCCGATCCGCAAAAGCTCGCGGCTTACGCCAAGCTGGCGCCGCCTGCGGTGACGCCGTTCGGCGCCCGCTATATCGCGCGCGGCACGGCGGCGGCGGCCTTCGAATCCGGGCAAAAAGAGCGCATTGTGATTTCGGAGTTTCCGAGCCTGGAGAAGGCGATCGCTGCCTATAACAGCCCGGCCTACCAGGAAGCCCTCAAGGCGCTTGGCGATGGCGCGGTGCGCGACATCCGCATCGTTGAGGGAACCGATTAACGCTGCCCTGGTTAACGCTGCTCCCGGCTGGCAAGTCAGCGCGATTGCCAAACCGGCCAAGCGCCACTATATACGCGCCATTCGCGATTTAGCCTGCCTTGCCGTCTCGCCCTGGCTTTAAAGGGCCATTCCCAAGCAACGCAAAATCCGGATTGAAGACAGTGCGAATGGTTCGCACGGTCGCAAAACGCATGATGCGTTTCAAATGGAGGGCCACATGGCTCAAGGTACCGTCAAGTTTTTCAACGCCCAGAAGGGTTACGGCTTCATCGTCCAGGACGCGGGCGGCCCCGATGTGTTCGTTCATATCTCCGCCGTCGAGCGCGCCGGCATGACCAGCCTCAACGAAGGCCAGAAGCTCACCTTCGATATCGAAGCCGACCGGCGCAGCGGCAAGTCCGCTGCCACCAATCTGCAAGCGGCGTAACTGACGGGCTTATATACAGCGCCGGCGTCATAATGGCGCCGGCGTTTTCGTTCAGAAATATCCCGAGGAGAAGAATCATGCCAAGAAAGCCGGGACTGAATTCGGAATTCGTCATGTTCGACGTCCTCTATGAAGACGGCACGCAGCGTTCCAACCGCAAGGTGCCGCGCGCGCTGACCGGCGGCATCGACGGCGACAAGCCGGCGCACGGTTTTTTGATCGAGCAGGACCGCGACATCGCCGAAAAATCCGGCCGGCCGCCGGCCAAGATCAAGAGCATCACCCGCTCTGACGCCAAGAAGAAAGCGCGCGACGCGGACTGGAAAAAGGCCTGCTAGGTTCCCGCCAAAATTACTGCGAGGCTTCAGTAGCCGACCCGGGCGAAATGCCTGCGCAATAGCGCGACATTGCGCCGGTTGGCGCGGAAGAACACATCGAAAGCATCGCCGGCCAACGGCACGACGCCGACCGCGCCTTCGAGCAAGACATTGCCGAGCATGCGCGCCAGCAATAGCCGCGGCACGCCGAGCCGGCGCGCCTCATAGAGCAGATAAAACGACAGCGCCGAGGCGATGGCGTCGCCGATGCCCGGGACAAGGCGCAGAGCGATTCCACGCCAAAGCGCACATGGGTGCCCGGCAGAATGAACGCGGTGTCGAATACGGTCGCCAGCATGTCGAGCCGGTCGAGAGCGGCGCGCCGCGACGCCGCATCGTAAGGACCTCCGTCGGTGAATTGGAAAGAGGCAAAGCCGGCGCGTGAGAAGCTCATGTTTTCATTGGTCCTTCTGCCTCGCCTCACACAGATGGGAAGGCAATTACGGCCCGCAAGTGCTGGTGCGCTGGCGAAAATAGGCGATAGTCTGCAGTTCCATTCACTCAGGCGCTGCGGAGCACGCTATGGCCCAAATTCAAATTCTCAATCCCGCAACTCTCGGCAGACCGCTCGGCCAATATTCGCAATTGACGCGCGTCAAAACCTCGGAGTTTCTGTTCATCGCCGGTCAGGTCGGCGCCGACGCGAGCGGCAAGGCGCCCTCCGATTTCGACGCGCAAAGCGGTCTCGCCTTCGCCAATATCGGCGCGGCGCTCGCTTCGCAGGGCGCAAGTTTCGCCAATCTTGTCGAGTTCACCACCTATCTCGTGCACTCGCAGGACATTCCGCGATTCATGGCCTATCGCTCGCGCGAATTTCCGAGGCTGTTCAACGGCGGCTCTTATCCGCCGAACACGCTGTTGATCATCGACCGCCTGGTGCAGGAACAGTTTCTGATCGAGGTCAGCGCGGTCGCGGCGTTGTAGGTCCGCCTCTATCCGAGGCGGAAAAGGAAAGTCACTGGGGAAATTTGCGCCACGCGGTGGTCGTCGCCAGCACCGCGCCGTTCGCTCCGAGCGCCTTCACGGTGAACTGGTAAGTGTGGACTTCGCCCGGCGGCGGCGACGGACCGACGAAGCCCGTGGCGAAGGCGCCGCACGGCACTTCCGGCTGGCCGCGATAACCGACCGTGCCGCCGCCGTGATGAAACGACGGCTTGTCGAGATCCGTCATGGCAAACTGCAATGTCACCGTTCCGGCCGGCACGTCGGTCAGTGCAAAATTCGGCGAGCCCTGGCACCAGGTAAAGCTGGCGGAGAACGCCAGCGCGCCGGACGCGCCGAAGAGCTGCGCAAGCCCGAGCGCCAGCGCGGCGAGCCCGAAGGCGGCAGCCGGATATCGAAAATAACGGACGACCATTCTCGGCCTTAATGCGTCTGGAGCTCCGCCGTGCATTCTAGCACGGTCGCCCTGCGCTTTCCTCGCTGCGGAGGCAAGTGAAGTTCAGCTGTCGGCGCTGTCTTCCGGCCACTGCATTGCGGCCGCTTGCGCACCGGCTTCAAGCGCGGCGCTTTCGAGGAGAAAGCCAACCGACGTAAGCCCGACGGCGCGCGCCCATTTCGCCATACCGAGCGCCTCGATTGCCAATTCCTCGGCGATGCGCGCGGGGTTGATCGCTTCAGCGGAGGAGACTTCCGCGGCGGGCTCGGAGGGACGACGGCGGCGGCTAGACCGACTCATTGTTTTTGCCTTCCCCCAGGTCGGCCGGATGAGCGCGCAAAGGCAGAGACATGCAACTTATATAATACTGATTGATTATCAATGATTGTCAACAAGGCTCAGTCACAACTCAAATAATATAAATAAATTCAATGACTTGAATTTAGTTGCCATTTCACATAGCCAAAACGTCATCCGGAAAAGCGGAACCGTTTGCCCGAAGAGATCATGCTCCACGAACAGGCTATCGCGGCAATCGATTCGGTCTGAAGCGATTGTCGCCCCAGCCCCTCCCCAGTGACACGACGCGACGGCGCATGGCCAAACGCCCGAGAGCCCGCCTCCTCAAAGCGCGATTTCCCCGCCTTCGCCAGCTCAGGCAAGAGCAATTGGGCTGGGAAATCGTCGATATTGTGAGCCGCCTGCCGGGCGCCAAGCCGAGTATTTCCTCCATCTACCGTCTCGAACAGGGCGACGCCATTCGCATGTCGAGCGCGCGCCGCGTCTTCGACGTCGTCAACGGCGCGTTGCACAACACGCTCGATGTCTCCAAAGAGCTGGAAATGAGCTGGTGAGGGCTTCGGCGACGAAGATCGTCGAACGGCAAGAAGCTCACCTCGTAAATCGCCATCGGCTCCGATGAGCCAAATGCCGGCGGCATTAACTCTCCCGCAACCCCTGCGGTGACAAAACGGCCGGCCGGTGGCGGCGGCGCTGCGTTTTTTCAAGTCTTCGCCCGATTACGGCTTTGTGGCGGTCATATTGCACTGCAACGTATGAGTTGTGCGCATGGAATCCATGCAGTGCAATGCATTGCGGCATACCCGTCTTTGCGTATATTGCACTGCAACAAGAACGAAAAAACGCGCGGGAAACACCTTTGGGTGCACGGGCTTTGATCCGGAGATGACGCCATGGCCTACGCCCGCAGTGCGGACGGACAGTACGATTTCCTTGCCGTCGCCCCGACGCCGAAGAATGCGCGCGGTTTGTTCGGCCGCTTGTTCGATTCGATGCTGGAAGGGCGCCGGCGCGCCGCCGAACGCGAAATCGCGGCCTACCTCGAAGGCAGCGGTCAATTCCTGACCGACGAGGCCGAGCGCGAGATCGAGCGCATCTTGTCGTCATCGACGCGGTTGTGAAGCGAGTGCGTCCGCAGCAATTCCTCTTTCCCGAAAGACAGCCCTCATGACGACCTTAACCCTTCGCGCCAAATATCCTGTGCCCGCACGGCGCAGCTTGGCGCGCATCATCGCCGTGGTGACGACCGCTTTCGAGACGGCATTCGAAGTGATCGACGAGGCGACCGACCAATCAGCCGCCGCACGGCGGCGTTTCCCCACTGCCGATTGATCGCATCCGACCGATGTTCGATTGAGGGCGCTAACCGCCCTGTCGGCCGAAGCTTCGCGGTAGTCCTCACCTCGCCGGGAAGAACGACTTCCCCTGAGCAAGCCCGAGCCTGTCGCTGATCGCCGCCAGGAAGCGCGCGAAGGCCGCGGCATCGCCGGGGCGCGGCGGGGCTGAGCCCCAAATCGGCTTCGGCCACAGCGGATCGTCCTTCCGCCGCGCGACGATGTGGATGTGCAGTTGCGGCACCACGTTGCCGATCGCCGCGATGTTGAGCTTGTCGCACCTGGTTGCCTCCTTGAGGCCTCGCGATGCCAACATGATTTCGTCCATCAGCAGGCTTGCTTCGCCGCCGAGATCGGCGATCTCGATGACGCCGACGCGCCGCGGCACCAGGATCAACCACGGATAGTCGGCGTCATCGATCGCCAGCACGCGGCACAGAGCGAGATCGCCAACCGGGGAGGTGTCACCTTGAAGCTGAGGATAAAGCGTCCAGCCGGCTTCGGTCATTGCGGCCTCCGATAAATCGATGCACCGGCAAGACGAATAGGCTCGATGTCCGGGTCAAGGCCGGAGATGAGCCACGTAGACGATAATTCCAGGGACAGTGAACTACGTCACTTCCCGAGCTTCGGGCGCGGCAGCTCGTGCGGTTTGCCCCAGCTGTCGATCCACGCTTTGACTTCGCGCCAGCGCGCGCCGGCCGCTTCACCGTCGCTGGCTTGCGCGTCGCCATTCGCGGCTTGCGGTGCCGCAGCCGGCTTATTGCCGACGATTACGGCCATCAGCTCCGCGACACTGATGCCGAGCGCCGCCGCGCGCGCTTCCAAAAGGCCGGCGGTTTCGTCGTTGATTTCAATCTTCCGTGCCTTGACGTTCCCTTCGGCGGCCATGCGTTCACGCCCCCCGTTACGCAGACAATGTTCGAAAAAAGCGGGAGCGCACGCCGCCGACCCCCGATCCGGCATCGCGATCGATTGTGTTGCGGATTAAGTCTGGAGGAGGGCGTCGGCGCGGCGAAATCCGGCGCGAGTCGCGGATGAAACGTGCAGCCGCTCTGCGTTAACGCTCACTCCCGCGCAAGCGGGAATCCGGTCTAGGGCGCCGCGTTTACGGGGACGAGTTGGACGAGGATCAGTTGTCGAGGAAGCTTCTGAGTTTGCGCGAGCGCGACGGATGCTTGATCCCCGGGTCAAGCCCGGGGACTAAAGGCATCAATTGTCCAGAAAACTTCGCAGTTTTCTGGAGCGAGAAGGATGTTTCAATTTGCGCAGCGCCTTCGCCTCGATCTGGCGGATGCGTTCGCGGGTCACCGAGAACTGCTGGCCGACTTCTTCCAGCGTGTGGTCGGTGTTCATGCCGATGCCGAAGCGCATGCGCAGCACGCGCTCTTCGCGCGGGGTCAGCGAAGCGAGCACGCGCGTCGTGGTTTCGCGCAGATTCGACTGGATCGCGGCGTCGATCGGCAGGATGGCGTTCTTGTCCTCGATGAAATCGCCGAGATGGGAATCTTCTTCGTCGCCGATCGGCGTCTCCAGCGACAGCGGCTCCTTGGCGATCTTCAGGACCTTGCGCACTTTCTCAAGCGGCATGCCGAGCTTTTCCGCCAACTCTTCGGGCGTCGGCTCGCGGCCGATCTCGTTGAGCATCTGGCGGCTGGTGCGCACGATCTTGTTGATGGTCTCGATCATGTGCACCGGGATGCGGATGGTGCGCGCCTGATCGGCAATCGAGCGCGTGATCGCCTGACGAATCCACCAGGTCGCATAGGTAGAGAATTTGTAGCCGCGGCGGTATTCGAACTTATCGACCGCTTTCATCAGGCCGATATTGCCTTCCTGGATCAAATCGAGGAATTGCAGGCCGCGGTTGGTGTATTTCTTGGCGATGGAGATGACCAGCCGCAGATTGGCCTCGACCATTTCCTTCTTGGCTTGGCGCGCCTCGCGCTCGCCCTTCTGCACCATGTGCACGATCTTGCGGAACTCGCCGATTTCGAGCCCGGTCTCGGTGGCGAGCGCGTGGATATTGGTGCGCAGATCCTTGATGCGGTCCTTGTCGCGGGCGACGAAATTCTTCCAGCCCTTTTCGGACAGCTTCGACACGCGGTTGAGCCAGCGCGGATCGAGCTCGGAGCCCTGATACTGCTTGAGGAAGCTCTCACGGACGACGCCGTGGCTTTCGGCAAGCCGCATCAGCCGGCCTTCGTGACCGACGAGCTGCTTGTTGATGCCGTAGAGCTGCTCGACCAGCGCGTCGATGCGCGCCTGATTAAGCCGCAGCGACTTCACCTCCTGGATGATCTCATCCTTGAGCTTCTTGTATTTGCGCTCCTGGTTGGGCGACAGCTTCTCGTTGACGAGGCGCCGTTCGATGTCCTGGTCTTGCAGGCGGCGCAGCCGCTTGAATGCATCGGCGATGTTATCGAAAGTTTCGAGCACTTTCGGCTTAAGCTCGGCCTCTATTGCCGCAAGCGACATCGAGTTTTCAAGATCGTCCTCGTCGATATCGGCATCGGCTATGGCCGCCTCTTCGCCGCCTTGCTCGCCGTCGCCGGCAGCTCCGTTGCTTGGGGCCGGCTGCGGCTTGAACGGCGTGGCTCCGGGTGGGGCCGACGGCGGCGCCACGGTCTGCACCGGCTGCGGCACGAAACCGCCGTTGCCGGACGACCCCATAGTGGCCCCTATCGGGGCACCCGCATTGGCGCCCATTGCGGCGGGATCGCCGCCGGGAGCGACGCCCGGCGCTACTTGTTTGGCATCGGGGCCGGCATAGGTCGCTTCGAGGTCGATAATGTCGCGGAGGAAGACCTTCCCCTCGTTCAACTCGTCGCGCCAGATGATGACGGCCTGGAACGACAGCGGGCTCTCGCACAGGCCGGCGATCATGGCTTCGCGGCCGGCCTCGATGCGTTTGGCGATGGCGATTTCGCCCTCGCGGGACAAAAGCTCCACCGAGCCCATTTCGCGCAAATACATGCGCACCGGATCGTCGGTGCGCTCGGTCGGTTCCTTGGTTTCGGACTTGGCAGGGGTCTTGGGGGCGACTTCGACGATCTCGCCGCCTTCGCTCTCTTCCTCCTCGGCCTCCTCGGCTTCCTCGCCGTCGGCCTCGGCTTCCTCGGTCTCCACGACGTTGATGCCCATTTCGTTCATCATCGCCAGGATGTCCTCGATCTTCTCCGAGGTGACTTCCTCCGACGGCATGACCGCATTGAGCTGCTCATAGGTGACGTAGCCGCGCTTCTTGGCGGACTTGATCATCTTCTTGACGGCGGCATCGGAGAGGTCGAGCAGCGGCAACGGAGCGTCGGGCGTTTCCGGGGTGTCCTTCTCCGGAGCCTCGGTGTCCTTTTGCGGGGCCGACCCGTTCGGTCGCACTATTTTGGCCTTGGTCGCGACGGTTTTGGTGGCCACGCTCTTCGATGCCATGTCTCTGTCTCCGCGGGGCGCGTTCTGCGTCCCCCTACTCTATGTCGTGAGTCTCGCCCCTAAGGAGGGGGAGCACGCCACCGGGACCTGGGGTATAAACCCGGCGGTCCCCTGTTGTTGGGCCGGCGCCACCCGCCATGGTGGCGGGCCGCTTCGGCCAAAAAGGGCAGCGCAACAGGGTGAATGCCCGTTCGCACCGCCCCGAATCGAGGCCAAATGTGTCGGAACTCCGTTAAGCTCCGACTAACCCTAACCGGGAGGGCCTCTTATTCCCTCTGCGCCGGCCTGAGTCCAGCCGGTTCACCCCAGCCAGACCGCGCTCCGATTACAGGGACCTCGTCGCCCGGCCCGACGACGCGCCGAAGCCCTCCACCAGAGCCTCGGTTCCATCGAGCGAGGACAGCCGGGCTTTGACGTCGCGCAACCGCGCGTAGTTCGCCTCGGTATTGTGCTCGCCGAGCGCCGTTTCTGCGTCCTTAAGTTCCCTAGTTAGGGAATGCCATTGCCGATGCAAGGCGACGAGCTGCTTCCAGGTCAACAAAACATCGGCGGCAGCGGCATTCGGCCGGGCGCCCCAGACCGACGGAGTGGTGATGGTGCGCTGGATTCGCTCGAGTAGACTGCCGAAACCGCGCTTGGCCAGTTCGGCCGCGAGCGCCGCAGCCTGCTCCGATCGTGCCGCATCGCCATCGCGGATCGCGTGCTTTGCGAAATCTTCGGTGAAATGATGGGCGAAAACGTCGATCAGCGCGCTTTTGAGCTTTTGCGTGTCGGCGTGGCGGAATTCGGCCGCGGCGAGTTCCTCGATGTGGTCGTGAAGAAGCCACAGGTGGTTTAGCGCCGCTTGCAGGATCAGCGCTTCGCGGCGCGGGATCGCGGCACGGTGCCCGCGATGCAGCGGGCTTGCCGCAAGCTGCGCGCTTGCCGCCACATAAGTGTCGCCGCGGCCGAACGTCGACGCTGCGGAACCGGCTGCGCTTCCCGCGCGAGTATTCTGATCGTAGCGCTTGTCGCCGAAGCCTCTGTTGAAGCTGCCACCCTTGTTGGAGCTGCCGCGGCGGGTCGAAACTTCCGCAGGCGCGAACATGCGGCGCAATTTTTCGGAAAAATCCTGCCGGTAATAACGGCGTACCGCCTCGTCGGCGATGGTCGCGGTGACTTCGGTGACGCGCGCCTCGAAGGCGGCACGCCGCTCGGGCGTATCGAGGGCGCCAGCTTCGCTCTCGCGCGCCCACAGCACATGCGCCAGCGGGCGCGCCGCGGACAGCACGTCCTCGATCGCTTCGCGCCCGGCAGAGCGGGCGAGATCGTCGGGATCCTGCCCGTCGGGCAACGTCGCCAGCTTCAGGCTCTTGCCAGGCTTGAGCAGCGGCAGAGCGAGATCGACCGCGCGGTACGCTGCGCGTCTGCCGGCATCGTCGCCGTCGAAGCACAGGATCGGCTCGTCGGCCATCCGCCACATCAGCGCCAACTGGTCGGCAGTGAGCGCGGTGCCGAGCGGCGCCACGGTTGCCTCGAAGCCGGCCGTTACCATGGCGATGACGTCGATATAGCCCTCCACTGCGATGACGCGGGCGCCGTCATGCGCGGCCTTGCGCGCGGCGGCGATGTTGTACAGCGTCGCGCCCTTGTGGAAGAGCGGCGTCTCCGGCGAATTGAGATATTTCGCGTAGACGTCCTTATCGAGCGCGCGGCCGCCGAAGGCGATCACCCGGCCGCGCCAATCGCTGATCGGGAATATCACGCGATCGCGAAAACGATCGTACGGCACCGGAATATCCTCGCCAGTGACGACAAGGCCGGCCTCCGCCATGTCCTCGACCGAAATTTTCAAGGCGCCGAGATGCTCCTTCAGCGCGTATTGCTCAGGGCTTGCATAGCCGAGGCGGAATTTGAGCTGCGTCGAAGCGTGGATGCCGCGGTCGAGCAGATAGCCGCGGCCGCGCGCGCCATGTCTTGACGCAAGCGTCGATTGGAAGAACCCCGCTGCCAGCTCGACGATGTCGTGCAACGTCTTGCGCCGTTCCTCGTGCGCAGCGGCCTCGCGCGTCATCACCGGCAACGGCACGCCGGCCTGCGCCGCCAGCCGCTCGACGGCTTCCGGGAAGCTCACGCCCTCGGTCAGCATGAGAAAATCGAAAATGTTGCCGTTCTTGCCCGAGGAGAAGTCGAACCACATCGCCTTCTGATCGTTGACGAAAAACGACGGCGTCTTCTCCTTGTTGAACGGCGACAGTCCTTTCCATTCCCGCCCGGCCTTGCGCAATTTCACGCGCCGGCCCACGACTTCCGAGACCGGAAGCCGCGCGCGCAGCTCGTCGAGAAATTGCGGCATGAATCGCATGGTGATTCGGCAGCGTAGCGTGGATGCAGCGCGAAGATAGGGCGGCGTGTGCACCCGGCAAGGCCGGCCAGGGTTGTCCTAGTTATCCACAGGCAATGCGGATCTCAGCTTCGATTGACAGCCGGTAAATACGGTCGTATATACAAGATCGAGGTACGGACGAAGCATCCATTCCCTAACGAGTGGCCGTCAGAGAGCTTCGACCTCGTCATAGCGAACCCTCGACGATACATTGCGTATCGCAACCTCCGTCTGGGGGAACTTCGCTATGGTGGAAGATTTTGAGCGCCTGCTCGCGGGCGTTCGCAGCTTTGACTGGAATCCCAGGAAACGTGCGAGGAACCTGCGTGACCACAAGATCGACTTCGAGGATGTGAAAGGAATTTTCGACGGTTACACCGTAGTCCGTCGATCGGATCGCCATGGCGAAATTAGGTACGAAGTTTTCGGGTATGTCGACGGCCGGGAAGTCGCTGTCGCGTTCACGATCCGTGGCGAAGTCTGCTGGCTCATCTCGGCACGCCGCGCGTCACGCAAAGAGCGACGAGAACTTTACCATCGCCTCACGGGACGATCGCCGGCGCGGGAAGACTGATTGGGCCGTCGTCGACGCACTCACGGATGAGCAGATCGAAGAAGCCGTTCGTAATGATCCCGATGCCGTGCCGCTCGATGTCGACTGGTCTGACGCCGTCCTTGTCATCCCGCCGAAGAAGAAGGCGATTTCGATCCGCGTCGACGAGGACGTGCTCGATTATTTCAAGAAGGAAGGCGCCGGCTATCAGCGGCGGATGAACGCGGTGCTGCGGTCCTATATGCAGCAGAAGCGCAAAAAGCGCGCGTGATCGCTCGGTCAACTCTTAATCAGCCAGCCGATCCCCGTCGGCGGTAAAGCCGAACAGGCGCTGGACCCGGTAATAGCGCGCCGAGCGCGGCTGGGTGATACCCCATTGGTCGGAGCGGCCGGGCTTGAATTTCCAGTACTCGGACGGGCGCGGCTGGTAGCTGTCGTCGACTTGAAGCACCTCCGCGGCGTATTCCAGCGGCACTTCGTCGGGCCCGCAGAAATAGGCGAAGACATTGTTGCCCGGTCCGTGGCGGCCGGGACCCCATTCTATCGGATAGCCGCTGTCCTTCATGCGGCCCATGCCGCGCATGACCGAATCGAACTCGGGCATTTCGAATGCAATGTGATTGAGCGTCGGCAGGTTCATCTTGCACAACACGATCGAGCAATGATCGGAATTGGCGCAGTGCAGGAACCACAGCGGCGCATTGTCGTCGATGACGCGGAAGCCGAGTGCTTGCGTGAAAAATCGCAAAGACGCGTCGAAGTCCCGCGTGTTGAGATTGACGTGAACGATCTTGCGCGGCCGGTCGAGGACGTCTGCAGCGTCGGCATGGTCGGCGCAATCGGCCACGAAAGCGAGATTGCGGCCGTCGGGGTCCTTGCAGGCAAAGCCGTAACCGCCACCCGCCGTCGTCAGCTTTGCCGGCTTACCCGGCTTGGCCCCTGCAGTTGAAATCTTTTCGTACAGGGCATCGACGCCGGCGCGGTCGGCGACGTCGAACACGATGCGCAGCACCGCCGGCTGCGGGCCGTAGCGCAGGCCGAGCACGTGATGATAGCGCCCGGTGCCGCGGAAGTAGCGCGCGTCGTTGCTTGCGTTCACCGGCGCAAGCCCCCACACGGTTTCGTAGAATTGCGCCGCCTCGTTGAGATTGCTGGCGACGAGCTCGACGCTGCGCACACCGCGGATCGAACAGGGAGCCATACTTAGGACCCGCCCAGCAATTTCTTGACCTGCGCGCTTGCCTTGGAAAAGTCCATCTGCCCGGAGAAGCGCTGTTTGAGCGCCGCCATGGTGCGGCCCATGTCTTTGAGCGTCTCGGCTTCGATGTCTTTGATCAGTGCGGAAATGGCATGCGCCGCTTCCAGGTCGGACATCTGCTTAGGCAGGTAGGCGGAAATGATCTCGATCTCTTCACGCTCCTGGGCGGCGAGCTCGGCGCGGCCGGCCTTTTCGTAGATGTCGAACGATTCCTGGCGCTGCTTGATCATTTTGCCCATGACGTCGAGGATCTCGGCATCGCTCAAGCTCGAGCGCTCGGCGCCGCTGGTCTCCCGCTGCAAAATCGCGGCATTGATCAGGCGCAGCGTCGAGACGCGGCGCGCCTGGCCTGCTTTCATCGCCTCTTTCAAGGCGCTGTTGATATCGTCGCGCAACACGGCTAAGGCCTCTCGCAATAGCGCCCGTGGGGGCTTACGGGCGAGCCGCAATGATTTAGGCCCTTGCCTATGCCGACACAACCGCAGTCCAAGATACGGTCGCCCAAAGCCCTGGCTCGCTGGGACGAGCCCAAGCCGACGGCGTTGCTTGTGCTTGCCGACGGCACCGTGCTCGAAGGTATCGGCTTCGGCGCAACCGGCCATGCCGTCGGCGAAGTCTGCTTCAACACCGCCATGACCGGCTACGAGGAGATTCTCACCGATCCGTCCTATGCCGGACAGATCATCACCTTCACCTTTCCCCACATCGGCAATGTCGGCACCAACGAGGAGGACATCGAGACCGTCAACCTCGCGGCGACGCCGGGCGCGCGCGGCGTCGTGCTGCATTCCGCGATCACGCAGCCGTCGAGCTACCGCTCGACGCGCCATCTCGATGCCTGGCTGAAGAGCCGCGGCGTCATCGGGCTTGCCGGGCTGGACACCCGCGCGCTGACCGCGCTGATTCGCGAGAAGGGCATGCCGAACGCCGTGATCGCGCACGAGCCGACCGGCCGCTTCGACATCGATGCGCTCAAGCGCGAGGCGAAAGCGTGGCCGGGACTCGTCGGCATGGATCTGGTGCCGATGGTGACGACGGGTCAGCGCTTTACCTGGGACGAGACGCCGTGGCGCTGGGGCGAGGGCTACGGCCATCAGGAACACGCGGAATTCAACGTCGTCGCCATCGACTACGGCATCAAGCGCAATATTCTGCGTCAGCTTGCCGGCAATGCCTGCAAGGTGACAGTAGTGCCGGCGACGACGTCGGCCGCCGATATTCTAGCGCTCATGCCCGACGGCATTTTTCTCTCCAACGGGCCGGGCGATCCGGCCGCCACCGGCGAATATGCCGTGCCGGTGATCCGCGCACTGATCGAGAAGAAGCCCGTCTTCGGCATCTGCCTCGGCCATCAGATGCTGGCGCTCGCGGTCGGCGCCAAGACCGTGAAAATGCACCAGGGCCATCACGGCGCCAACCATCCGGTGAAAGACTTGTTAACCGGCAAGGTCGAGATCACGTCCATGAATCACGGCTTCGCCGTCGACGGAGCGACGCTGCCGGACAATGCCGTCGAGACTCACGTCTCTTTGTTCGACGGCTCCAATTGCGGCCTCGCCTTGAAAGACCGGCCGGTGTTCTCGGTGCAGTACCATCCGGAAGCTTCGCCCGGCCCGCGCGACAGTCATTTATTGTTCAATCGATTTGTCGACATGATGCGCAACGGTAAGCTGGTGTGAGGCGGCTGAGCCGGGAGCAACGCTCACGTTATAAATTTTCAACCTGAAGTCCTGTAGAACAGCCGGGCCGCTGGCGAGTTGAAAATCATGCCGACCGCAATGAACTCTGCCGCCCCGATTACTTACAGGTTTACCGACGACGGCCGGATTCCGAACAGTCCGACCTTGCCGCTCGTGCTCTATCGCGGCGGCATCGATCTCACCGGCTCGCCCGATCCGGAAGCCGTGATCGAAAAGACCTTCGCGGCGAACGGCTGGGGCAATATGTGGCGCAATGGGATTTATCCTTACGTCCACTATCATTCGATGATCCACGAGGCGATGGGCATCGCCCGCGGCCGCGCCACCGTGCGCTTCGGCGGCGCCCACGGCCAAGAGATCGAGATCACGCCCGGCGATGTCGTCATCCTGCCGGCCGGCACCGGCCATCAATGCCTGGCGCAGAGCCCGACGCTGGTCGTCATCGGCGCCTATCCGCCGACCGGCAATTACAATCTCTGCCGCGGCGCCAAGCCCGATCACGCCAAGGCCGTGCTGACCATTCCGAAAGTGCCGCTGCCGGCAACCGATCCGGTCTTTGGATCGGACGGCCCTTTGATCGCACTGTGGCGCTGAGCGCCGCGGTCAGGATTCCCCGCATAATCTCGAGATGATCCCGGATTAGGCCCGAATCTAACGGCTTGATTAGCGCGGCAGGTCGCGATCAAATCGCCGATCGCGCCATAGAGCCAAGCTTGCATTGGCAATAGAATGCCGCCGCACGGCAATGTGCAACAAAACATAAAGGGGGACGCCATGAGAAGGATGACCATTATTCCGGCGGCTGCGCTGGCGCTATTCGCCGGCCCGGCGCTGGCTCAGCAAAAGACGGTCAAGATCGGCTTCATCTCGACCTTCTCGGGACCCGTCGCCGCAATCGGCAACGACATGAAGAATTCGTTCGAGCTTGGGCTCGATCAGCACGGCCGCAAGCTCGGCGGCCTGCCGGTCGAGGTCATCTACGCCGACGACCAGCTCAAGCCGGAAGTCGGGGTGCAGAAGACCCAGGAATTGATCGAGTCCGACCACGTCGATTTCATCGTCGGCTATATCTGGTCGAACGTGCTGCTCGCCTCGCTCAAGCCCCTGGTCGATTCCAAGACCATGACGGTCGTCACCAATGCCGGGCCCAATCAGCTGGCCGGTGAGCTCTGCTCGCCGTACGTGTTCTCGACCTCGTGGCAGAACGATCAGACGCCGGCGGCGGTCGGCCGCTACATGAACGAGAAGGGCGTCAAGACGGCGTTCCTGATCGGCCCAAATTATGCCGCCGGCAAGGACATGCTGGCCGGCGTGCAGACGACCTTCAAAGGCCAGATCGTCGGCCAGGAGCTCACGCGCTGGCCGGATCAGCTCGATTTCTCCGCCGAGCTGTCGAAAGCGCGCGCCGCGAAACCCGATGCGATCTTCGCGTTCTATCCGGGCGGCGCCGGCATTCAATTCGTCACCCAATATGTACAAGCCGGGCTCAAGGAACAGATTCCGCTCTACACCGCGTTTACCATCGACGACCTGTCTCTGCCGCGCCTCAAAGATCTCGCGGTCGGAGTTCCAGGCGCCCAGGAATGGGTCAACGATCTGCCCAACAACACCAACAAAAAATACGTCGCCGATTATCATGCGAAATATCACGCCTCGCCATCGTTCTATGGCGCGCAGACCTATGACGCCGTCGGCCTGATCGACAGCGCCATCACCGCAGTCAAGGGCGACCTCAGCAACAAAGAGGGCATGCGCAAGGAGATGGAGAAGGCCGACTTCAAGTCGGTGCGCGGCGAATTCAAGTTCGGCAACAACCACATCCCGATCCAAAATTTCTACCTTCAGGATGCGGTGAAGAACGCCGACGGCTCTTACGCACTCAAGTCCGTCGCCTTGATCGTCAAGGACGACCAGGACCGCTTCCACGACAAGTGCATGATGAAATGATCTTCTCCCTCTCCCCGTTGGGGCCGTTGGGGAGAGGGAGGGGTGAGGGGCGCGGGCCTCTCGGTCGGAACCTCCTCACCCCAACCCTCTCCCCTTTGGGGAGAGGGAGCTCGCATCAGCAAGCCCGACCGCGGTGTCCTCAACTATCTTGCTGAGCCCATGCTGTATTTCATCGAGCAATTCCTAAACGGCATCCAGCTCGGCATGCTGCTGTTCCTGCTGGCGGCCGGATTGACGCTGATTTTCGGCATCATGGATCTGGTCAATCTGGCGCACGGCTCGCTCTACATGATCGGCGCTTATTTCGCCGCCACATTCGCGGCTTGGACCGACAGTTTCGTGCTCGGCGCCGTTCTCGCGATCGCGGCCACGCTGGTGGTCGGCATGGTGCTTGAAGTGATTGCGATACGCCGGCTCTACGGCCGCAATCATCTCGACCACGTGCTCGGCACGTTCGGGCTGTTGTTGTTCTTCAATGAGCTGGTGCGCCTGATCTGGGGACCCGCTGGCATGACGCTGTCGCTGCCCAGCGAAATGTTCACCGCCGTACAAATCCTGCCGGGCCTCTATTATCCGGCCTATCGCCTCGTCATCATCGCGGTGACGCTTGCCGTCGCGCTCTTGCTCTACGTGCTGGTAATGCGCACGCGGGTCGGCATGCTGATCCGCGCCGGCGCGTCCAACCGTGAAATGGTCGGCGCGCTCGGGGTCAATATAAAGCTCCTCTACACCCTGGTGTTCGGGCTCGGCGCGGCGCTGGCCGGCTTCGCCGGACTGATGCAGGCGCCGATCCTCACCGTGCAGATCGGCATGGGCGAGAATATTCTCATCCCGGCTTTTGTCGTCGTGGTCATCGGCGGCATCGGTTCGATCCGCGGCGCCTTTGTCGCGGCGCTTCTGGTCGGAGTCATCGACACGATCGGCCGCGCCTTCCTGCCCGATTTGCTGCATCGCTATCTGAGCGAAAATGCCGCCGCCACGCTCGCTCCGGCACTGTCGTCGATGTCAATCTATCTCCTGATGGCGGCGGTGCTGGTGATGCGGCCGGAAGGCTTGTTTCCGGCGGCGGGCAGATGAGCGAGTGGCGTCAGCACTGGCGCGACGGCTGGCGCAGCCCACGCGTCGTGGTCAACGCTACACTCCTCGTTATCCTCGCGCTGGTCCCGGTCTATGCGGCGCTGGCCGGCGATCCCTTCGTGATGACATTGTTCTCGCGCGTTCTCATCATGGCGATCGCGGCGCTCAGCCTGAATCTGATCATGGGCTTCGGCGGCATGGTGAGTTTCGGCCACGCCGCCTATCTAGGCATCGGCGGCTACGCGGTCGGCATTTTGGCCAAGGAAGGCATCGGCTCCGGTTTCGTGCAGTGGCCGGTCGCGGTCGCGGCGTCGGCGCTCTATGCGCTGGTGGTGGGCGCGCTGTGCCTGCGCACGCGCGGTGTCTACTTTATTATGATCACGCTCGCCTTTGCGCAGATGGTCTATTACGTCGCCAGCGGGCTCGACCGTTACGGCGGCGACGACGGGCTGACCATTTATCATCGCAGCCAGTTCGGTGCCGTCGACCTGAACAATGCGACGCTGTTTTATTATTTGTGCTTCGGCTTGCTGCTGGCGAGCATTTATCTGGTCTGGCGCATCGTCAATTCGCGCTTCGGGCTGGTGATCCGGGGCGCGCGCTCGAACGAGCGGCGCATGCGCGCCATCGGATTTCCGACGTTCCGCTACAAGCTCGTCTGCTTCGTGATCGCGGGCGCGCTGTGCGGGCTCGCCGGCGCGCTTCTTGCCAATCATACCAATTTCATCAGCCCGGCCATGATGCACTGGACGCGGTCCGGCGATCTCATCGTCATGGCGGTGCTCGGCGGCATGCAAGCGATGTTCGGCCCGCTGATCGGTGCCATGACTTTCCTGCTGCTCGAGCAGGGTCTGTCGCATGCCACCGATTATCCCAACCTGATCCTCGGCCCATTGCTGCTGATCGTCGCGATCTACGTAAACGGCGGCATCGACGGACTGATCGGGGGTGCGCGCCGTGGCTGAGGCTTTGCTCGAAATCGACGCTTTGACCAAACGCTTCGGTGGCGTGGTGGCTTCCGACGGCATTTCGCTCGCGCTCCGGCGCGGCGAATTGCACGCGGTCATCGGCCCAAACGGCGCCGGCAAGACCACGCTGATCGGGCAATTGACCGGCGAGATCGCACCGGATGGCGGCCACATCCGCTTCGATGCCCGCGATGTCACGGCGCTGCCGGTGTACCGGCGCAGCCAGATCGGGCTGGCGCGCTCGTTTCAGATCGCTTCGTTGTTCGCCGAATTCACGGCGCTCGATAATGTCGCGCTCGCGGTCCAGGCGCATGCCGGCCATTCGTTCCGCTTTTGGCGCGCCGTGCGGCGCGAGCCGGAATTGCGCGAGCCGGCCCGTGCCGCGCTCCTTCGCGTCGGCCTGGCGCAACGCGCCGATGTTGCGGTCACCGATCTCAGCCACGGCGAGCGCCGCCAGCTTGAAATCGCCATGGCCTTGGCCACCCGGCCGCGCATGCTGCTGCTCGACGAACCGATGGCCGGCATGGGCCCGGAGGAATCCGCCCGGCTGGTGAAGACGCTGCGGCAGCTCAAGGGCGGCATGACCATTCTTTTGGTCGAACACGATATGGACGCGGTGTTTGCGTTGGCGGATCGCATCAGCGTCCTGGTCTACGGCCGCATCATTGCCTCCGGCGACCCGGCGGCGATCCGAGCCGACGCCGCGGTACGCGAGGCCTATCTCGGCGAACACGACGAGGCCGGGCATGGCTGAAGCGCCGCTCCTCGAACTCCGCGACGTCGAGACGAGCTATGGCTTAGGCCGCGTGCTGTTCGGCGTCTCGCTGGCGGTCGCGCCGGGCGAAATGGTTTCGCTTATGGGCCGTAACGGCATGGGCAAGACCACGACGATCCGCTCCATCATGGGACTTACCCCTGCGGCGGCCGGCACAATCCGCTTCGCCGGCGCCGACATTCGCGAGTTACCTGCTTACCGCGTGGCCAAACTCGGCATCGGCTTGGTGCCGGAAGGACGCCAGCTTTTTCCCAATCTCACGACGCGCGAAAACCTCGTCGCCACCGCGTCAAATCGCAGCGCCGCCGCCGAACCGTGGACGCTTGAGCGCGTGTGGGCGCTGTTTCCGCGGCTCGCCGAACGCGCGGGCAGCATGGCCAGCCTGCTGTCGGGCGGCGAGCAGCAGATGCTGGCGATCGGCCGCGCGCTGATGACGAACCCGCGCTTGCTGATCCTCGATGAAGCGACCGAAGGCCTGGCGCCCCTGATCCGCGACGAGATCTGGCGCTGTCTCCAAAAGCTGCGCACGAGCGGGCAATCGATCCTACTGATCGACAAAAACATAGGCGCCATCACCCGTATTGCCGACCGCCATTATCTCATCGAACGCGGCCGCATCGTGTGGTCGGGCAGTTCCCGAGAATTGACCAGTACGCCCGATATCGCGCATCGCTATCTCGGCGTTTGATCGAAATGCATCAACAATCTGGACACATTTTGAGCGTGCGCTGAGCCGTGCGCCAGCTATCGACTTAGTTTTAACGAGTCTCCGAGCAGCTCAATGATCTGTTTGGTGGGTCTCGCGTCATTCGGGACGCAGTAGGTCTGGCCTTGGAACTCAGACGTTACGAAGCATTGGTTGTTTGGGGAGTTTGTAATCGTCAGCAATTGCTCACCCGTATCGCTCAACACAATCGGATTTCCCTTCGCGCTCGACGCCACAAGCTGACCGAGAAACCTGAATGCCGTGTACGTGGAGCGAAGCTGAATTTTGAAGGCGCTGCTAGCTATCGCGAATACGAGGCTGTCGGAGGCGCCGTTCTCGGGTAATCTCCAAGGAACTCCGCATTTCGGTTGAACTACTGAACGTTGGACGGCGTCAAGGAGTCGCGTACTCGCAATACTCGGACGTTTCTCGGGAGGAATGATGCGTTGGGCCCTTTCGGCCAAAGTCTGATCAAAGCACAATCGGCCGATATCAGAGCCGCCCTGGGGATTCTCTACTCTGCGCTCCTCGACAGTGAGCCCCATCAAGACAAACAGCTTGATGAAATCTGCAAAACAAACTTGTTCTTGTCGTCTGGTATTGCAGCTGATCGCTGGATTCGCCGGAATATACTCATACGCAAGCACGGGCTTTTCCCTCGCTTGCTCCTCCTGGCTCGCATCGTCGGTGTCGTTGCTCCTCTCTTGATCGCCATTCGGCTGTGCAGTATCGGTTTGAGGCGGCTGAGAGTTAGCAGTATCGCCTTGTTGTGCGCCGCTTCGATTCTCCGGCGTGGCGTTAGTCTCGTTCGGCTGCGTTTCGTCATGCGATGAATCGCCGCTTTCGTTATCCGGCGCATCGCTACTTTGGTCTTGCGCAGGAGCAGCGATTAGGTGGTAAGGAAGGGGTCGTATCTCGGTTATGACATTGGCCTGCACCCGGTTCCGCAGACACCGAGTTAGGTGTTTTGATGGAACCGGAGGTGTGTCATGGAGCGACGGAAGTTTACACGAGAGTTCAAGCTTGAGGCTGTGCGGCTGATCAAGGAGCGGGGCGTGTCGTATGCCCAGGCCTCGCACGATCTCAGTGTGCATCAGTCACAGTTGCGCGGTTGGGTGAAGGCGCTTGCAGATGATCCGCAGCATGCGTTTCCCGGCCAAGGTCAGATGAAGCCCGAGCAGCTGGAGATCGCGCAGCTCAAGCGCGAGGTGATCAGGCTGAAGGCGGAGCGGGACATCCTAAAAAAAGCCGCGGCCTACTTCGCGAAGGAATCGACGTGAAGTTCGGTTTTATTGCGAAGCACCGGGGGATCTGGCCGGCGGGATGGTTGTGCGAGGCACTCGGTGTCTCGCGGGGTGGGTTCTATGCCTGGCTGACACGACCGCGCAGTCGGCGCAGCCAGAGCGATGAAGAGCTCAGCGCGAAGGTTCGCTCAAGCTTCCTCGCCAGCGATCGAACCTATGGCGCCAGGCGGGTGTGGCACGACATGTTGGCGGAGGGTGTGTCATGCGGATTGCATCGGATCGAGCGTTTGATGCGGCTACAGGCTCTCAAAGCCCGTCCGCGACGGCGTCGACTGCCGCCCGATCTGGGTGAGCGGCAGGTCGCCGCCGTCGCTCCCAACGTGCTCAACCGCACCTTCGACGCGCCCGCTCCCAACCGCAAATGGATTGCCGACTTCACGTATGTGTGGACAGCGGAGGGCTGGCTCTATGTGGCTGCCGTCATCGATCTGTTCTCACGGCGCGCGGTCGGCTGGTCGATGAGTGCTGAGATGACGGCCCAGCTCGTGACCGACGCGCTGGTGATGGCAATCTGGCGCAGGGGCAAACCCGATGCGCTACTGCATCACTCCGATCGCGGTAGCCAGTACACAAGCGAGCAGTTCCAGAAGCTGATGTCAGATCACGGTGTTGTCTGCTCGATGAGCCGTTCGGGCAATGTCTGGGACAATGCGGCGATGGAGAGCTTCTTCTCCTCGCTGAAGACCGAGCGCACAGCGCGAAAAACGTATCGGACGCGCGACCAAGCCAAGGCCGATGTGTTCGACTACATTGAGTGCTTCTATAATCCGAAACGCCGGCACTCGACGATCGGATATCTAAGTCCCGTGGAGTTCGAAATGCAGGCGGGATTCGCTTAGGCGCGTGTCAACCGAACCGGGTGCAGGCCACATTGACGAACAACCAATAGAGAAGCTCGGGAGAAAAACCTTGCTGAATAAAATAATTTAGCGTGTGCAGATTAGTGGGACGTAGAAGCGTGTTCAGTGTGGGAGCCCGGCCGAAATCGAGAGGCAAATCTTCGCTGGCGCTAAGGATGTTGCTTACGATTTTTTGTTGAAACTCCTTTTCCAGATTGTGTTGAGTCGTGCGAAAGGTGCCTTTTGCGTCATCTTCAAGTATGCCTGTATCCAGAAATAACTTCAATTTGGAGGCGATCAAATCGGGATCTTCGAGATTGTTTGTAATACCTAGCAAGATCGATTTATCTTTATCTTGGGCGAACCGCACCTTTTCGGCTTCCATTTGGAGCTTGGATTGTTTTTCGGAATTAAGAGTGATCGCGGCCGTAATGCATGCCGTTACAACAGCGGCGAGAAATGCGGGGTTAGTGGTGACAACACGAATATAACTCCCCCAGCTCGTTTTCTCTTCAATTTCGAGCTTTTTTAGATCGCGGTCCTTTTCTGCAATCTCAAGATCGACTTGCGCTTTGCGAAGCGTTGCGGCGCGGAGTTCACTTTCGTAGAGTTCTTGCGGGGTCGGTTTTTGGCTGTCCGTCATTGCAGCCCCCAAAGGCATACCGAGAACATTTTTCAGGATACAACTATTGAGCGCGCATTTCAACGCGCAATGCAAGCAGATGCTGGCATTCGGCCGGGCGTTGAGGACGAACCCGCGCTTACTTCCCTTCAGAGAACTCTCCGCCGCATCAGCTCGGCTTGATGTCGGCGAATTTTATCACCTTGGCCCACTTGTCGACTTCGGTGGAGATGTATTTGCCGAATTCGGCGCTCGTCATCGGCGTCGGCACGGCTCCCAGATTATCGAATTTCGGCTTCAAGGCGGGATCGGTAAGGACGGCATTGATCTCGCTGTGGAGCTTTTCGACGATGTCCTCGGGCGTGCCCTTGGGCGCGCCGATGCCGTGCCAAATGTTCGCCTCGTAGCCCGGCACGGTTTGCGCCACGGTGGGAACGCCGGGCAGCGCGTCGGACGGCGTCGCGCTGGTGACCGCGATGGCGCGCAGCTTGCCGGCTCTGATATTGGCGATGGTCAACGGTATCGGAGTAAATGCGACCTGCACCTGGCCGCTGAGCAGATCGGGCATGAAGCTCGACCGATACGGCACGTGCACCAGATTGGTACCGGTCATCATCTTGAACAGCTCGGCGGCCATATTGGGTGCGGTGCCGGTGCCGAACGACGCATAATTGAGCTTGCCCGGATTGGCCTTGGCGTAGGCGATGAATTCCGGAACCGTCTTGGCCGGAACGTCCAGATTGACTTCCAGCACATTGGCCGACTGGATCGTGCTGGCGACCGGCGTGATATCGTTCATGAAACTGAAGTCAGCCGTCTTTTCATAGAGCGTGGTGTTGACTGCGTTGGTGACGGTCATTGCCAACAGCGTATAACCGTCGGGCGCCGCGCGAGCGACCGTTGCGGCGGCGAGATTGCTGGCGGCGCCAGGTTTGTTCTCGACGAAAAATTGCTGGCCAAGCCGCTCCGAGAGCGATTGCGCCACGAGCCGCGCAACAATGTCGGTCGCGGCGCCGGGCGGAAAGCCGACCAGAATGCGCACCGGACGCGTCGGATAGTCGAGCGCGAAAGCGACGCGCGAGACGGCCGGAAGCGCGACCGCGCCGGCCGCGAGATGCAAGAATCGTCGCCGCGGAAGTCTCATGGCCTACCTCCCACGACCTCAAAAGCCCTTCGCGTATGCCAAAAGCCCGAACCGAGGCCGGATTGTTTGTGATGCTCGCCTGCCGCAGGCACAATCGCCGCCGTTTCGATTTTGCAGGACGCCGGCACATCCCGCTGGCAGCTTGGGCGTGACCCTACAACAGTTCCGGCCTCATATGGAGGGGAGCGACATCACACCACGCCGGGCTACGCCTGCCGGTTATCGCGGAGGGGTGGCGATGGGACGACGCGGCGTCTGCTGGATCAGCGGAGGCTGATCGCATGCCTACAAATTCAACTGATAGCTGACTGGCACCCAACGATAGCCGTGTGCTGTTTTATCGATCATGCCGATGCCTGGGAACGGCATATGGTAGCCGGTGACGAATAAGTTCTCGTACGCCGCCATGGCGAGGATGCGCTGGCGCGCGGCCACCGCCTTGTCCTTGTCGTCGTCGACGTCGAGATGCCAGTCAGGCCGCTGGATCGCCATGACGTAGTGGACGCAAGTATCGGCCCAGATCAGCAAGCGTTTTCCGCCACTCTCGATGTGATAGGCCAGCATCCCGGGCGAATGGCCGGCCGCGTCGATCGCGCGGATGCCGGGCGCCACTTCGTCGCCCGGCTTGATGAAATCCGATCGGTCCGCCAGCGGCAGCGCCAGCTTGGTAAACAATTGCAGATTGAATTTGCGCGCTTCGCGCACATTCTCGCCGCGCTTCCAGAAATCGAATTCCGTGGCGCCGAAGACATAGCGCGCGTTAGGGAAGGTGACTTTGCCGCCTTCCGACAAGCCCCCGATGTGGTCGGGATGGCCATGCGTGATCACAACGATATCGATGTCCGCCGGCTGGTAGCCGGCTTGCGCAAGACCCTCGACCAGCCGGCCATCCGACAGCCGGCTCCGCAATTGCGGGTAGTCGCGCGACAGCGCGCCATTGCCGGCGTCGAACAAGATGAGCTGCTTGCCGGTATTGACGAGGGTCGGAATGAACGGGTGCACGTAGCGGTTCGCTTCGATGCCGTTGCTGCGGCAAAGGCTTTGCGCCTCATCGGCGCTGTGCTCCGATCCGAAGCTCGGGTGCAGGCCGTCGCGGATCGCCTTGCCGTCCAGGATATTGGCGATTTCAAAGCTGCCGAACTTGAAGCGATAGACGGTCGGCTGCAGTTCGCCTTGCATTGCCGCGGGCACGCGATCCTCCGCTATTTATCGAATTGACAGGGCTGCCCGATCCTCGACAGGCCCCAACCGATTTGGGATGGGTGCTGCTCTTTTTTCGCCAATGCAAGCCCGATGGCCGCGCATGGGAACACATCGGGTGCCTAGCCTTCCCATGCCGGCGAATCTGGTCTAAGACCCCCTCGCGCGGGGCCGAGCCCCGGCGCCGGCAAGCGTGCGTCAGCAAAAGTGGGCACCGGTTTTGCGTCCGAACGCACGCCCACTTATACAAGTGCGCTTTCCAGGCGGCTGACCGGTATCCACTCAGCCTGAAAGCGCACGGGACGCGCACTAAGCGCGCCCTTTTTTTGTGCCTGACGTTTTAATGCCTAGATACGGAAGCGATGCCTAAACGGACCGACATCTCCTCGATCCTGATCATCGGCGCGGGTCCGATCGTCATCGGCCAGGCCTGTGAGTTCGATTATTCCGGGACGCAAGCCTGTAAGGCGCTCAAGGCGGAGGGCTATCGGGTCGTTCTGGTCAACTCCAATCCGGCGACGATCATGACCGATCCGGATTTGGCGGACGCGACCTATATCGAGCCGATCACGCCGGAGATGGTCGCCAAGATCATCGAGAAAGAACGCTACGCGGTGCCCGGCGGCTTTGCGCTGTTGCCGACCATGGGCGGGCAGACCGCGCTCAATACGGCGCTGTCGCTGCGCAAAATGGGCGTGCTCGACAAATTCGACGTGACGATGATCGGTGCTACCGCCGATGCCATCGACAAGGCCGAGGATCGCAAGCTGTTCCGCGAGGCGATGACCAAGATCGGGCTTGCGACGCCGCGCTCGCATCAAATCAAAACGCTGATCCAAGCGCTCGAAGCGCTCGAGGACATCGGTTTGCCGGCGATCATCCGGCCGTCGTTCACGCTCGGCGGCACCGGCGGCGGCATCGCCTACAACAAGGCGGAATTCATCGAGATCGTTGAACGCGGCATCGATGCGTCGCCGACCAGCGAAGTCTTGATTGAAGAATCGGTGCTCGGCTGGAAAGAATTCGAAATGGAGGTGGTGCGCGATAAAAACGACAATTGCATCATCGTCTGTTCCATCGAAAACGTCGATCCGATGGGCGTGCATACCGGCGATTCCATCACCATCGCGCCGGCGCTGACGCTGACCGACAAGGAATATCAGATCATGCGCGACGCCTCGATCGCGGTGCTGCGCGAGATCGGCGTCGAGACTGGCGGCTCGAACGTGCAATTCGCGGTCAATCCAGCGGATGGCCGGCTGGTCGTGATCGAGATGAATCCGCGAGTATCGCGCTCGTCGGCCTTGGCGTCGAAGGCGACCGGGTTTCCCATTGCCAAGGTCGCGGCCAAGCTCGCCGTCGGCTATACGCTCGACGAAATCGCCAACGATATTACCGGCGGCGCCACGCCGGCCTCGTTCGAGCCGACCATCGATTACATCGTCACCAAGATTCCGCGTTTTGCCTTCGAGAAATTTCCCGGCGCCGAGCCGGTGCTGACCACCTCGATGAAGTCGGTCGGCGAGGCGATGGCGATCGGGCGCACCTTTGCCGAAAGCTTGCAAAAGGCGTTGCGCTCGCTCGAAACTGGCCTCACCGGCTTGGACGAGATCGCCATTCCCGGTCTCGGCGAGGGCGACGACAAGAACGCCATTCGCGCTGCGCTCGGCACGCCGTCGCCCGATGGCATCCTCAAAGTAGCGCAGGCGATGCGGCTCGGCATGAGCGACGACGATATCCATACCGCGTGCCGGGTCGATCCTTGGTTCCTGGCGCAAATCCGCGACATCGTCGACATGGAAAACGAGATCCGCGACAGGGGTCTGCCGGAATCGGCGCCCGCGCTGCGCCGGCTCAAAGCAATGGGCTTTTCCGATGTGCGGCTCGGCCGGCTCACCGGGCTCGCCGCCGAAGAAGTCGCGGAGCGTCGCCGCAAGCTCGGGGTGCGGCCCGTCTTCAAGCGGATCGATACCTGCGCCGCCGAATTCGCTTCGCCCACCGCGTATATGTACTCGACCTACGAAACGCCTTTTGCTGGCCATGCGGCCGATGAGGCCGCGCCATCCGCCAAAAGGAAAGTCGTCATCCTCGGCGGCGGTCCGAACCGGATCGGGCAGGGCATCGAATTCGATTATTGCTGCTGCCACGCCTGCTTTGCGCTCAAGGAAGCCGGCTACGAAACTATCATGATCAATTGCAATCCGGAGACGGTGTCGACCGATTACGATACCTCCGACCGGCTCTATTTCGAGCCGCTCACCGCCGAGGACGTGATCGAAATCATCGAGACCGAGCGAGCCAATGGCACGCTGCACGGCGTCATCGTACAGTTCGGCGGCCAGACGCCGTTAAAGCTCGCCGAGCCCTTGGCCAAAGCGCAGGTGCCGATCCTCGGCACCTCGCCCGACGCCATCGACCTTGCGGAGGATCGCGACCGCTTCAAGCAGCTGCTCGACCGCTTGCAGCTGCGGCAGCCCAAGAGCGGCATCGCCACCTCGCCGGAAAAGGCCAAAGCGATCGCCGAATCGATCGGCTATCCGATCGTGATCCGCCCGTCCTACGTGCTGGGCGGCCGTGCGATGGAAATCGTGCACGACTCCAATCATCTCGCCCGTTACGTCACGCGCCTTGCCGCCGATCTCGACCGGCCGTCGGAATTCGCGGTCTCGGAAAAGCGGCCGCTGCTTATCGACCGCTACCTCACCGACGCCGTCGAGGTGGACGTCGATTGCCTCGCCGACGGCAAAGACAGCTACATCGCCGGCATTATGGAGCACATCGAAGAGGCCGGTATCCATTCCGGCGATTCCGCCTGCTCGCTGCCGCCGCACAATCTCTCGGCCAAGGTTATCGCCGAACTCGACCGGCAAACCCGGGCGTTGGCGCTGGCGCTCAAGGTCGGCGGTCTGATGAACGTGCAATACGCCATCAAGGACGGCGACATTTATGTGCTCGAGGTCAATCCGCGCGCCTCGCGCACGGTGCCGTTTGTCGCCAAGGTGACCGGCATTCCCGCGGCCAAGATCGCGGCGCGCATCATGGCGGGCGAGTCGCTTAGGAGCTTTCATCTGCAAGCCCAGCACTTCGAGCCCGGCGCCGCGCACCATGTCGGCGTCAAGGAAGCGGTATTTCCGTTCGCGCGCTTCGGCGCCGCGGTCGACACCGTGCTCGGTCCGGAGATGAAGTCGACCGGAGAGGTGATGGGAATCGACCGCGACTACAATGTCGCCTTCGTCAAAAGCCAGCTCGGCGGCGGCTCACGGCTGCCGAAAACCGGCACCGTGTTCGTGTCGGTCAAGGACGCCGACAAGCCGCGCATTCTCGAAGCCGCACGATTGCTCGCCGGACTGGGCTTTCGCATCATGGCGACGTCGGGCACGCAGCGTTACCTGGCCGAGCAGGGTGTCGCGGCGGTTAAGATCAACAAGGTCGCCGAAGGCCGGCCGCACATCGTCGACGCCATCAAAAACGGCGAAGTTCAGCTGGTTTTCAACACCACCGAAGGGGCCACCGCGCTGGCCGATAGCCGCTCGCTCCGGCGCGCAGCCCTCTTGCATAAAGTGCCGTACTACACCACTCTCTCGGGGGCCGTCGCCGCGGCGCAGGGCATCAGGGCCTATCTCGGGGGTGACCTCGAGGTGTGTACGCTGCAGAGCTATTTCGCGGCCGGGTCTGAGCAAGCATCGGGGCGGCCGCAGCGGCGGTACGTGTAGAGCCAGGGTTTGTGATCGTAGGCCGGACGATGCTTCGGCCCGCGATCAAATTTTTGACTCTGCAGGCACTGGAGGTTGAGATCGATGGACAAGATTCCGATGACGGCAGAGGGCTACTCGGCACTGGAGTCCGAGCTCAAGCACTGCCAGCAGGTTGAGCGGCCGCGCATTATTCAGCAGATCACCGATGCGCGCACTCATGGCGACCTTTCGGAGAACGCCGAATATCACGCGGCCAAAGAATCCCAATCTTTGAATGAAGGCCGCATCGCCGAGCTCGAGGATAAGCTGGCGCGCGCCGAGGTCATTGACGTCTCAAAGCTTTCCGGAGACACCATTACGTTTGGCGCAACCGTGACGCTGGTCGACGAGGACACCGACAAAAAGGCGGTGTGGCATATCGTCGGCGAGCCGGAAGCGGACGCCAAGAAGGGCAAGATTTCCATCACCTCGCCGTTGGCGCGCGCTTTGGTCGGCAAGAAAAAGGGCGCCCAGATCGAAGTGGTCACCCCCGGCGGCGCCAAGGCCTACGAGGTGATGAAGGTCGAGTGGAAGTGACGGCGCACGCCGTGAAATTCGGCGTGTTCGACCATATGGACGATGCCGGCGTCCCGCTCGGCGAGCTTTACGCCGGGCGGATGCGGCTCGCCGAGGCTTACGATCGCGCCGGCTTCTACGCTTATCACCTCGCCGAGCACCATGGCACGCCGATTGGCTGTGCGGCGTCGCCCGGCCTGTTTTTGGCCGCGCTGGCGCAGCGCACCGTCAGGCTGCGCTTTGGCCCCATGGTCTATCTGCTGCCGTTCTATCATCCGCTGCGCCTGATCGAGGAAATCTGCATGCTCGACCAGATGAGCGGTGGACGTCTGGAGCTCGGTGTCGGGCGCGGCGTTTCGCCATTCGAGACGGCGGCTTACGCGCTCGACTTCGCGCAGACGCAGGCGATGTACCACGAAGCTTTCCAGGTGGTGCTTAAGGGCCTCGCTTCGAATGAACTGAGCTTTGCCGGCAAGTTCTATCGTTTCGATAAGGTGCCGATGGTGTTGCGGCCGGTGCAGCGCCCGCATCCGCCGCTGTGGTACGGCGTCAGCTTGCCCGACAACGCCGAGTGGCCGGCACGAAATGACGTCAATGTCATATCGTTGGCGGCGCGGCCGGCGGTGCGCCCGATCTTCGAGCGCTATCTGTCGGTGCGGCGCCAACTCGGCAAGGCGGATACAACACTGTTCGGCGTCGGCCGGCACGTGGTCGTGGCCGATACCGACGCGCAAGCGCTCGCCATCGCGCGGCGCGCCTATCCGTACTGGCGCAAAAGCTTCTTCTGGCTGTTCGAGCGCCACGGCGCCGCGCCGCGCGTGGCCGGCCAATATCCGAAAAGCTTCGACGAGCTGGCCGCGCTCGACCTCGCCGTCGCCGGATCGCCGCAGACGGTGCGCGACTTCGTTGCGGCCGAAATCGAAAGCACCGGGCCGAACTACTTCGTGCCGTGGCTCGCCTTTGGCGACATGCGCGTCGAGGAGGCCTTGCGCTCGGTGGAACTCTTCGGCCGTGAGGTCATGCCGGCATTCGGGTAGCAGGAACCCGGCGGTCGCGGGTTGGCCGAGAGACGAAGAACCCAGCCAATTCCTGCTCGCATCTGGCCTTCGTGCCTCTCCTGTGAGTATGGGGGGTTGCGTATCTTGCATAGCTCCTGAGAATCCCTACATTGGCCCGGAATGGCTGCGCGTCAGCCAAACCCGGGCGTTGCCTGGGGGTTTGAGGGCATTTCCAGTCGAGCGAAGTCCAAAACGGCCGACTTCGCGGGCATCCGGGCAGGACCGACCGCAAAAACCTGCCGCAATGATCGAGATGGACCGTTGTCGAACACCACCCACGCCAAAGTCGTGATCATCGGTTCCGGGCCGGCTGGCTATACGGCGGGAATCTATGCCGCCCGCGCCATGCTCGATCCGATCCTGATCCAGGGCATGGCGCCCGGCGGCCAGCTCACCGTCACCACCGATGTCGAGAACTATCCCGGCTTTGCCGACGTGATCCAGGGCCCTTGGCTCATGGAGCAGATGCAGAAGCAGGCGGCCCACGTCGGCACCAAGCTTGTCGCCGATTATGTCAACAGGGTCGATCTTGCGCGGCGGCCGTTCCAGCTCAAATGCGATTCCGGCGATAGCTATTTCGCCGAGGCGCTGATTCTGGCGACCGGCGCTCAGGCGCGCTGGCTCGATCTGCCCAGCGAGCAAAAATTCCGCGGCTATGGTGTCTCCGCCTGCGCCACCTGCGACGGGTTCTTTTATCGCGGCAAGGAAGTTCTGGTGATCGGCGGCGGCAACACTGCGGTCGAGGAGGCGCTGTTTCTCACCAATTTCGCCGCTAAGGTCACGCTCGTGCATCGGCGTGACAGCCTGCGCGCCGAGAAAATCTTGCAGGACCGGCTGTTCAAGCATCCGAAGATCGACGTGATCTGGGACACTGTGCTCGACGACGTCGGCGGCATGCACGATCCGCTCAAGGTTAGCCATGCGAGACTGAAAAACCTCAAGACGGGCGCAACCAGCGAGCGGCCGATCGACGGCATTTTTATCGCGATCGGCCATTCGCCGGCGACCGAGTTGGTTGCCGGTCAAGTCAAGATGAAGCCCTCCGGCTATATCGAAACCGCGCCGCATTCGACCGCGACCTCGGTGCCGGGCTTGTTCGCGGCCGGCGATGTCGCCGACGAAGTCTATCGGCAGGCAGTCACGGCTGCGGGGCTGGGCTGCATGGCGGCGCTGGAAGCCGAACGCTTCCTGGCCGCGCACGCTGCGTATCGCGCCGCGGCAGAGTGATTTTTACCTCTCCCCGCGTAGGGAGAGAAGAAAGTACCAGCGATGGATTGGGACAAGCTAAAAGTATTTCACGCCGCCGCCGAGGCCGGCAGCTTCACCCATGCCGGGGAGCAGCTCGGGCTGTCGCAATCGGCGGTGTCGCGGCAGGTGAGTGCGCTGGAGCAGGAGCTATCGGTCTCGCTGTTTCACCGGCACGCGCGCGGCTTGATCCTGACCGAGCAGGGCGAACTGCTCTATCGCACCGCGCACGAAGTCTTCATAAAGCTCGAAGCCGCGCGCGCCAAGCTCACCGACTCGCGCGAGCGGCCGAACGGCGATCTGCGCGTCACGACGACGCCGGGCATCGGCGTGCACTGGCTCACGCCGCGGCTCGGCGAGTTCCTCGACCTGTATCCCGAGGTGCATATCACGCTCATCACCACCGACGAGGAGCTCGACCTAGCCATGCGCGAGGCCGACGTCGCCATCCGGCTACGCCAGCCGACCCAGCCGGACCTCATCCAGCGCAAGTTGTTCTCAGTGCACTTCCACGTCTATGCCTCGCCCGAATATCTCAAGAGATTCGGTACGCCGCGCACGTTCGAGGATCTCGACACACACCGGGCGCTGGTGCTCGGCGGCAACGTCCCATCGTACCTGCAGCCGTCGCGTTGGCTGATCGAGGTCGCGCGCGACGGCAAAGGGCCGCGACAGCCGCATCTCGTCATCAACAATATTCTCGGCATATTGCGCGCCTGCCAGCGCGGACTCGGCATCGCGATGCTGCCGGACTATCTCGTCGAGAATGGGCTTGTGCAACTATTCGGCGATGCCGAAGCGATCGCGCTCGATGCCTACTTCGTCTATCCCGAAGAGCTCAAGGCCGTCGCCCGCGTGCAGGCCTTTCGCGACTTCCTGGTCGCCAACGCTCAGCGCTGGAATTTCTAGCGCACACGCGTTGCGCCGGTCGCAGCTGCGCGCAATCGCCGCAACTTGCCTCTACCGCATGGCTGTCATGTGAAGCTTTGCGTTGTGTGGCTAGGCGCCGAATCGCATACTTACATTGTGCTGCGAGGCACCGGTTGCTGCTAATCCTCCCAGATAGGCAACCGGGATGCCGGCAGTTGTTCCCCTCTGGAAGGTGTCGTCGGCGCCCCCACGCCGACGAACTAAACCGGGCCCGCAAGGGCCCGGTTTTCTTTTGCGCGGACGGCGGAATACGGAGGACAGACGACGGATGAGCACCCAGCTTGTCCCAAAGTGACATCTCCTCTAATCCGTCCTCTGTCAGCTGTCCTCTGTCCTCCGCTACCCATGAAAATCTCTATCCTCGACGACTATTTCGACACGCTGCGCACACTGCCGTGTTTCCGCAAGCTCGACGGCTACGATGTCACGGTGTGGAACGATCATGTGCAGGACACAGGCCTGCTGGCCGAGCGATTGCGCGACACTGAAGTCCTCGTGCTGTTTCGCGAGCGGACCCAAATCCGCGCGCCGCTCCTTGGGCAGCTGCCCAAACTCAAGCTTATCAGCCAGCGCAGCGTCTATCCGCATATCGATATCGATGCCTGCACGCGGCTCGGTATTATCGTCTCGTCGAGCCAGCACGCCGGTACGCCCTCTTATGCCGCGGCGGAATTGACCTGGGGCCTCATTCTGGACTCGATGCGCCTTATTCCGCAGCACACCGCCGCCCTGAAAACCGGCCAATGGCAAATCGGCATCGGCCAAACGCTGCGCGGCAAGACACTCGGCATTTACGGTTACGGCCGGATCGGCAGCGTCGTCGCCGGCTACGGCCGGGCGTTCGGCATGAATATTCTGGTGTGGGCGCGACCGGCTACGCTCGCCGCGGCGCGCACCGACGGCTACGCGATCGCGGCGAGCAAAGAGGAATTCTTCGCCGCGTGCGACGTTGTCTCCCTGCACATGCGGCTCGTGCCGGCGACGCGCCACATTGTGACCGCAGCCGATTTGGCGCGCATGAAGCCGACCGCGCTTCTCGTCAATACCAGTCGCGCGCCGCTGATCGAGCCGGGCGCCCTGGTCGCTGCGTTGCGCGCGGGGCGGCCCGGCATGGCCGCGGTCGACGTCTATGAGGAAGAGCCGGTACTCGATCCGCACTATCCGTTGCTGACGATGAGCAACGTCGTCTGCACGCCGCATATCGGCTACGTCACCCGCGACGAATACGAGACGCAGTTCACCGACATATTCGACCAGATCAACGCCTATGCGGCCGGAGTGCCGATCAACGTGGTCAATCCGGATGTGCTGAAAGGCCAGATGCGTCGGCGTTGAAGAACAAAATCAACGTCAAGCAGGCTCAAGACCCTTCGCCTTGATGACGTTTCGGGCCGCAGGCGTAGTGAGGAAGTCGATTGCGGCACGGCCCGCATCGGGATGGCTCGCACTCGCCGGTATGCCGGCGGTGAACATCGTGGCACTCTGTATATCCGCTGGCAGTGGGCCGACGACGTCGATGCCGGAAACCGCCATCAGCTCCGCCATCTGCTGAATGCCGATATCGGCTTCGCCGCGCAGGACGACGAGACCGGCCAATCCTGCGGCGCCGCCGGCGCCGTATTTGGCTTTGGCTTGCATCGCCTCGGTAATCCCAAGCTGCTCGAACACTTTCGCCATGTGCGCGCCGCTGGCGCCGCCGCCGACCGGCTTCGACAGCGCGATCGATTTTGCCGCCAGCAGAGCTCGCTTAAACCCTTCGACCGAGGACAAATCCGGCCGCGGTGCCCCCTTCGGCACCGCAACACCGATCAAGGAGCGCGCGACGTCGACTAGGCTTCCGGCAACGATCTTGCCGCGCCCAACCAGCTTCTTGGCGCCGGGGCCGGTGACGATCGCCACATCGGCGGCCTCGCCGTCGAGCAGGCGCTGCTCCAGCACCAGCGACGGGCCGAGGCCGACGGCGAGGCGATTGCCAGTTTCCCGCTCGAAGCGGGGGCTGAGCTCCTCGAACACCATTTTCATGGCGGTCGTGCTCAATATTTTGATTTCGACTGGAGAAGTCACGCGAATCCCCTCATCTCTCGCTCACACAATACGGCCCCAAAATAGGGGCTAAAAGCCGGTCCTAATTGCTCCGCCACCCGCCGCGACGCTGCCGCGGCGGACACACATCAACTCTATGTGAGCTTTTTGTGCGGTGTCATCAAATCGCGCGCAACGAGGCCATTCTCCGGCGGAACTGCCGTATAATGCTTGTGAACTTATTCGCGCGAAGCTGCCGGGCGGCCGGCGCGGTTCGGAGGAACGATTTATGCTGACACGCAGACACGTTTTCTATGCCGGTGCCGCGGGATTGGGGCTCGCGATGTTCCGTTTGGCGCGCCCGCATGCGGCGACCGCCGCGACACACTCATACGAAGTCACCCATACCGACGCGGAGTGGCGCAAGCTGCTCACACCCGCGCAATATGACGTATTGCGGGAGGAGGGTACCGAGCTGCCCTTCACCAGTGCGCTGCTGCAGGAACATCGCGCCGGCACGTTCAGTTGCGCCGGCTGCGACCTGCCGCTGTTCTCATCGAAGACGAAATTCGAAAGCGGCACCGGCTGGCCAAGTTTTTGGGCGCCGCTCGAAAACGCCGTCGACGAAACGGAGGACCGCTCGTTTGGAATGACCCGTACCGCGGTGTCATGCCATCGCTGCGGCGGCCATCTCGGCCACGTGTTCACCGACGGACCGAAGCCGACTGGATTGCGCTATTGCATGAACGGCGTAGCGTTGAAATTCGCGCCGTCGGCCGCGGGCTCGAGTTCGTAACCGGTTAGGTCCCTACCTTCAGCTCCGAAACGAGCCCGCGCAGCGCCGCGATGGCACTGAGCGGCACGATGCGGCCGGTGCGCGGATTTTCCGACGGCACGCCTTCGATCATCATGGAAAAGCGGGCGGTGTCGGCGTCGACCTCAATGCGATGCGTGTTGCGCGTGAGCGTCGGATCGGCCCAGATTTCGAGCCGCGTCTTGTCCGGGCCGATGCCGGCGAGGCTTAACGCCGCGGCGACATTGACGTTGGCCGGGAAGCCGCGCGCGCCGTCGCGCGCGCTGCCGTCGAAGATTTTCAACGGCGCTTTGAGATCGGCCAGCGAAATGCCGCGCTCGACCAGATAGGGCGCGCCTTCGAGCCCGCTCGGCGGCTTGCGCGTAATCATGGTCACCGAATTGATCGTACTTTCGGCGGCGGCGCGCACGGTATCGAGGCCAAGCAGCGCGCCAGTCGGGACCAGAATGCGCGCGCCGGTCTGCTTCGTCCGCTCCACCAGATCCCAGTTTTCCAGAAGCTGGCCGACCGAAAGCGGCATGAAGATTTTGCCCGCTTCGATCGCCGAAGTCGCCACTTTGCGAAACATTTCCGGCGGCAGGCATTCGACGACGATATCGCTCACTTGCGCCAGCGCCTCGGCGGGCATGATCGGAATACGGGCGCCGGCCTCGGGCAGATTGCGCCGAGCCTTGTCCGGATCGCGCACCGCGATTGCCGCGAGAACGAGGCCGGGTATGCCGGTTTCGAGCCGGCGGGCCACGCCAAGGCCCACGGCGCCGAGCCCGGCCAAACCTACCTTAAGTGTCTCCCTCGACACTGTCCTACCTTCCACTGGCAGCGCTACGTGCGGCCCGATACATTGTCTAAGCGCCTGCCAGCATGCGGGCAATATGGTCGCCTAAACTGCCGGACCGCTCCTTATGCCAGACCTCAGCAAGAGATTGTTCATGACCAATATCAATCCCAATACCTTCACCACGCGGCCGGAGATCGAGGGCACGTTCGGCGTGGTGACTACCACGCACTGGATCGCGACGGCGGTCGGCATGGGGATTCTCGAACGCGGCGGCAACGCGTTCGACGCCGCGGTGGCCGCAGCGTTCACGTTGCAAGTGGTCGAGCCGCATTTGAACGGTCCGGGTGGTGACGTGCCGGTCATTCTTTACGACGTGCGGCGCGGCAAGCCGGAGGTGATTTGCGGACAAGGCGTGGCACCCGCCGGCGCCACCATCGCGCATTACCGCAGCGAAGGGCTCGACCTCGTTCCCGGCACCGGGCTTCTGGCCGCCGTCGTGCCCGGAACCTTCGAGACCTGGATGTTGCTGTTGCGCGACTACGGCACGATGTCGCTTGCCGACGTGCTGGCGCCGGCGATCGGTTATGCACAGAACGGCCATCCGTTGCTCGAACGCGCCCACGCTACGATCGGCACGGTCGCGGCTTTGTTCCGCGAATATTGGCCGACTTCGGCCGCGGTCTATCTGCCGAACAACGAGGTGCCGCCAACCGGGTCGCTGTTCACCAATAAGACATTTGCGGCCACGTATAGCCGCATCGTCAAGGAAGCCGAAAGCGCCGGTGGCGATCGCGTCGCCCAGATCGAGCGGGCGCGCAAAGCCTGGAGCCACGGCTTCGTCGCCGAAGCCATAGATCGCTTCTGCCGCACGCAGGAGATCATGGATACCAGCGGCAAGCGCCATCGCGGCGTGCTCACCGCCGCCGACATGGCGCGCTGGACGCCGCATATCGAAGCGCCGCTGACTTACGATTACAAAGACTACACGGTGTGCAAAACCGGCCCGTGGGGCCAAGGTCCGGTGACATTGCAGCAGCTGGCGCTGCTCAAGGGCTTCGATCTCGACGGGCTCGATCCGGCGGGGCCGGATTTCATTCATTACATCGTCGAATGCTCGAAGCTCGCTTACGCCGACCGTGAAGTTTTCTACGGCGATCCGGATTTCGTCGAAGTGCCGATGGCGACGCTGTTGTCGGATGCCTACAATTCCGAACGGCGCAAGCTGGTCACCGACAAGGCCTCGCTGGAGCAGCGCCCCGGCTCGATTGCCGGATTTGGCGCCGTGGTGAAGCTGCGCCGCGAATCCGCGCCGATGGCCGCCGGCGCCGGTGAACCGACGGTCGGCCGGATGGGGGCGATGCGCGGCGATACCGTGCATTTCGATATCGTCGATCAGGCCGGCAATATGATATCGGCGACGCCGTCGGGCGGCTGGCTGCATTCCTCGCCGGTCATCCCCGAGCTCGGCTTCTGTCTCGGCACGCGCGCACAAATGTTCTGGCTCGAAGAGGGCCATCCTGCGGCGCTCGCGCCCGGCAAACGCCCGCGCACGACGCTGTCACCGACACTCGCGCTGCGTGACGGCGAACCCTATCTCGCCTGGGGCTCGCCGGGCGGTGACGGCCAGGATCAGTGGATCACGCAGTTGTTTATGCGTCACGTCCATGCCGGCATGAACCTGCAAGAATCCATCGACGCGCCGGCTTGGCATTCCGAGCACTTTCCAAGCTCGTTCTGGCCGCGCACGGCGCGGCCGGGCGTGCTGGTCGTCGAGGGCCGCGTGCCGAAGGAAACTGTCGAAGAGCTCAAGCGCCGCGGCCACATCGTCGAAATCGGTCCGGACTGGTCGGAGGGCCGCCTCACCGCGGCATCGCGCGACGGCCGCCGCCGCCGCGCCGCCGCCAATGCGCGCGGCATGCAGGGCTATGCGACGGGGCGGTAAATTTCGTCGTTCCGGGGCCGAGCGAAGCGAGTAGCAGTTACTCGTCAACTCGATTTCAGCTCTTGTGGTTATGGATTCCAGGTCGGCGGGCGGAGCCTGTCATCGGGCCGGCCACTTCGGGCCGGACCCGTTGGCCCGCGTCCCGGAATGACGGCTACGCCGCGACCGTGCCCAAAAACTCTTCGACTTCACGGCGGAGCTTTTCGGTGGCGTGTTCGACTTCTTCGGACGCCGCCAGCATAGTCTGGGCCGAGCTGCGCGTCTGCGTCACCCCACCGGCGACTTCACCGAGTGCGGCGACGATACCCTTGGCGCCGGTCGCGGCGCTGGCGACGTTGTGGGAAATCTCGCCGGTCGCCGCTTCCTGCTGCTCGACCGAAATGGCGACCGCGCTGGTATAGCTGTTGATGTCCTGCATGCGCTGCGTGATTTCGCGGATCGCGGCGACGGCTTTGCCGCTTGAGGCCTGCACCGACATAATCTCGTGGGTGATCTCCTCGGTCGCTTTTGCGGTCTGTATCGCGAGCGACTTCACCTCGGACGCGACCACGGCGAAGCCGCGGCCGGCTTCGCCGGCGCGCGCCGCTTCGATGGTGGCATTGAGCGCAAGCAGATTGGTCTGCCCGGCGATGTCCTGGATGAGCTTGACCACGTCGCCGATCTTCTGCGCTACATGCGCCAGTGCGGCGATATCCTCGTTAGTGGCGCTGGCATTGGCGGCGGCGCTGCGCACCACGTCGTTGGCCTGCCCGAGCTGCCGGCTGATCTCCCTGATCGAGACCGAAAGTTCGGCGGCCGCCGCGGCCGCGGTTTCGACATTGGTCGAGGCCTCGTTGGAGCCGTGCACCGCGCCCTCGGCGCGCTGCAGCGTATGATCCGACGTCGTCAACAGCGTCTTCGCCGCCGACTTCATCGCGCTAGCGCTTTGGCTCACGGTTTTGAGCACGGTCTCGACGCGGGCGCGGAACGCCGAGATCGCCGCATCGGTTGAGCGTCGCCGCTCGTCGCGCTGACGCAGCGAATCGCGCTCCTTCTCAGCGAGCAATTGGTCGGTGACATCGGTATGGGTGGCGACCCAGCCGCCGCCCGCCATCGGTCGGCTGACCACCGCGATGAGACGGCCGTCTTTCAACTCGGCCGTCTTGGTTTCGGTGCGCCCTTCGGCTACCTGCTTGAGGCAGTCGGCGACATAGCGATCGACATCGCCGGCAAAATTACCCGCAGCAAGCCGGTGCATCAGCAGATCGTGCAACGGCGTCCCGACGCGCGCGTGTTCGGGCTGCAAATGATACATCTCGATATAGCGATCGTTGCACAGCACCAGGCGTGCCGCGCCGTCGAACATGCACAAACCCTGGGTCATGTTATTAAGCGCGGCGCGCAGCAATCGCGCCTGGCCGCGCCGGCGGTCGTTGACGAAAAGGCCGGCGCATGCCGCGGCGCCGAGAGCGAACGGCGCTGCCATGATTGCGGCGGCGAGCGGGGCGGGCGCTCGCGTCAGCGCGGCGACGATCCACTCTGAACCGCTCAACAGGTAGACGAGCACGCCCACGGCAAAGCCGGCCGCTCCCGTCATGACGATGAGCTTCCAGTTGCGGCTGGCTTTAGCCAAGGATGGACCGCCAATCATCGCGTACGCGCCAGATCAAGCGGCCGACCGTAGCGCTCGACCGGTTGTTTTGAGGTTAATGAATGACGCACGATTCCTTAACAAAGCCTGACTCAAACCCGCGTTCGGCCCTCGGGATTACCGCTCAGCCTGCTGGCGGAATCACCGGCAGTAGCAGATGCGAGTCCATGTCGCCGCCGGCATAAACCGTGTTGGTGGCGCCGGAATTGTAGTCGGCGTGATAGTGCATGTAGTGGCTCGAGCCGACGCCGTCGCGCGGCTGGACGTCGAGCCGGATGCGGTGACCCTTCTTGAACACCATCGAGGTCGGCCAGATTTCGACCTCAACGCGGACGATTTCGCCGGGCGTCAGATAAAGCCGGCGGACGTGACGGTGGTAGGGGCGCCAGGGCCGCGACAGTTCGGGATCGAGCTCGCGATGCGAAACCCGCAGCCAGCCCTTTGCCACCGGCACCGGGGCGCCTTGCTGCCCGGTTTCCATGATTTCGGCACCGTCGGGAGCGAAATTGCGCAGCGTGAGAAACAGATCCATGTCCTCGCTTGAACTCGACACCCAGAGCACCGCGGCAAGCGGGCCGGTGATTTCGGTGTCGGCGGGCAGCGGCGGCGTTTCGAACGAAACTCCCATGCCCGGCCTGATGCCGCCGCCCAAGACCTGCGACGAGGCCGCCGAAGTCGATCCCATCGAACCGAGGCTCGACGCGGGATAGGTCCTCGACGCGGTCTGCGGCGGCTTGTTCTCCATCAGCGTCCCGACAGGCGGCGCGCCTGCCGCCGGTGCGTTCGACAGATCGAGGTAGAGCTTGGTCCAGCGCGTGCGCTTAAGCGGCCATTCGTGCTCGTAGCGCCACTCGAAAGCATCGCCACCCTTGCGGATCGCAAGCTTCAGCGGCGGCTCGTCCATCACGCCGTTGTCGATGCCCTTGAGCCAGTAATCGAAGAAACGGATCTGATCGCGCCTACCGTCCTCGGTGTAGAATGGGTGCACGTGCGAGCCGAGATGGATGCGCAGTTTTCTGTACGGCGTCGCCGCGCGCATGAACGCCTCGGTATTGCCGCGCAGGTGCAATCCCATGCCGGACCAATTGCCGACGGAAAACATCGGCACGTCGATCTTGTCCCATTGCGCCTGCGAGCCGCGGAATGCGCCGCTGTCGAGATTATTGTGCAGCCAGAAATACAACGTGTTGACCTGCCAGCCATCGGGCAAATGCCGGGAGGCGCGACCCAATACATGGTGCAACAGATGCGCGGTGTACCAATTGGTCATAAACAGCGAGAGGATGCCGCCGTGGTACAGCGCATCGCGATAAAGGTCGGCGAAGCCCTCCCAGGGAATGATCGCCTTCAGCGAAGGCGGCTGCAAATTGGCGACGAACCATTGATTGATGGCGTAATAGGAAATGCCATTGAGTCCGACCTTGCCGTTGCACCACGGCTGCGCCGCCGCCCATTCGATGGCGTCGTAAAGGTCGACCGCCTCGGCGAGCGACCACGGCTCGCACTGACCGGGCGACTTGCCGCTGCCGCGGCCGTCGATGCGTATGGCAGTATAGCCGCGCGGCACCCACCATTTCGGATTGATGGTCTCCCAGTTCATCCACTCGTTCGGCGCCTCGGCGAGCGTATCCGGTACGATCCAGAGCTTGTCCTTCTGATAGGGCCCGAGATTGAGGATGGCGGGGAATTTTCCCTTGTCGTCGGGCCGGAATACATCGGCCTTTAGGCGTGCGCCATCGCGCATCGGCACGTCGACGTCCTTTTCCAAGACGATCGGATAGTCGGAGCGCGAAGCGCCCGGCTCGCTATTCATCATGACGCTCGCTTACTCGGTTTGGATAAGCCGCTGCTGTCGCAATCGAGTTGCTGCCACGCTATTGTACGCTGCGGCGGCGGATCGTAGTTGAGGCGCTTCTGCGATGCCAGGGCGCGTCTATAGCCGGGAGAAGTATCTCGTTTCACGCTTCCGACACTTTTTGACGGGCATTATCGCGCCGTCGCTTGGGGGAAATTTCCGATGATCCGGCCGCTTGCCGCAGTCGTTGTCTGCGGCGCTGTCTTCACTGCGGCGGGACTCGCCGGTTGTACCGACAATGCGCCGACATCCGGCCAGCCGAGCTTCTATAGAGACCTGGCGCAGCCGGACGCCGTGCTCGATGCCAATGCGGCCCAATCGATGATTTCCGGCTACCGCGGCAATAATGGCCTCGGACCTGTCACGATCGATCCTGAGCTGATGCGGCTCGCCGCAGCGCAAGCGCAGATCATGGCGGCGAAAGGAAAGCTCGATCACGACGTCGGGGCGCCGTTCCAGGAACGCATCCGCAAATCCGGCTTCGACGCCGCCGTCGCGGTCGAGAATATCGGTGCCGGCTATCACACGCTCGCCGAGGCGTTTTCCGGCTGGCGCGATTCGCCGCCGCACCGGGCCAACATGCTCAATTCAAGCGTGACCCGCATGGGCATCGCCGCGGTTTATGCGCCGAAATCGAAATACAAGGTGTTCTGGTCGCTGATTCTTGCCGCTCCCGACGAGCGTCGCGGCTAATTGCAGCCGGCTACGCGGATCGCTCCCGATAGTGGCTCAGCCGGTCCGGGAATATTTCTGTGGCCACAGCGACCTTAAGGTCGCCACGTCTTTACTGAGTTTGCCCAGCTCGGAGCGCGTCTCCTTCATGGCGTTCCAGGTGACGTCCAGTTCGGAGAGCAACGCGGATAACGTAGTCTCGATACGGTTCATGTCGCGGTGGACGATTTCCAGTTTTTCGCGGTCCGTCATATTATTCCAATGCATATCCATGGCTTTGCCCCGAAGCTCACAAGCAGAGCTTGATTCGCCCGGTCAATTGAAACGAGCGGAAGCCGCAATGTCCAAGAAAGCCGCAGTTATCCACAGCCTAGATCATCGCGAACAACCGGCTGCCGTAGGTGCCCCGCGCTTCATCAAGTAGCGGCGCGACGGCGTCGCGGAATTGGACGTGTTCGTTTGCGGTGAGTTCGGCGATCTCGCAGCCGGCCGCTTCGATGGCGGCACGGGCGTCGCGGTCTTCCGCGATGGCAAGCTCGCGTTGAAAAGCGACCGCGCGCGTCACCGCCTCGCGCATGGCGTTTTGCACATCCGCGGGCCAGGCGTCGAACGACGGCCGATGCAGGAAGATCGGCCGCGATATGTAGAAATGATTGGTGACGGTGTGGAAATGGTGAAATTTATGCACGCCGTAGGTCACGGTGTTGGCGAACGGATTTTCCTGGGCGTCGAGCGTGCCGGCCTTGATGCCGGCGATCGCCTCGGTCAAGTCGCAGCGGACCGGTACGGCGCCGAGCAGTTCGAACGTTCTGGCCTGCACCTCGCTCGGCAGCACGCGGATACGCATGCCCTTGAGATCCGCGGGCACGCGCACGCGCCGCAAGCGGTTCGAGATATGGCGAAAGCCGTTTTCGAACCAGCCGAGGATGCGGTAATTCACGCGCTCCTCGATCTTGGCAGCGAGAAAACGGCCGAGCGCGCCGTCCATCGCGGCGCGCGCCTGATCTCGCGTCTGAAACAAAAACGGCAGATCGACAAAGCCGAGCTCAGGAACACGGTCGGTCAGGTAACTGGAGGACTGATAGCCGAGCGTGAGCACGCCGTCCTCGACCAGCCATAAAATCTCCTCGGCGCGATAGCCGAAATCCATGATGTTCCAGACATACTTCACGTCGATGCGGTCGCCGAAAGCGGCTAGCAGACTGTCGCCGATCAGTTTGAGGCCTTTCGAAAACGACGTGGTCGGCGGTCCATAGCCGCCCATGCGGACGGTAATCGGTTTGGTCATTGTCCTTTGCAGACCTTTCGCGCTTGCCGTGATCGCCAAGATACGGGCGAAACGCGCTCGAAAGTCAACGCTCGCGCATGTGCTTGCGCAGGGATTTCGCCGCAGCGATCGCTGCACCGCGCAGCGTCTCCAACCGGCAGGCGTGCGCGAACGGCGCCTCGGGCCGCACCGCGATCATGCGGTCGCACAGCGCCAAGCGCTCGCTCCAGATGTGATCCAGCATCGTGTTGCCGGGTGCGGCGCAGGAATCGGTGCGTGCGATCGCGGCGTTGTCGGCAAGCTCTTCGGTCAGCGCCGCGCTGAGCAGGACGCCGGGCGCAAAGCGCGCAAAATTTTCGTCGTAGGCGGTTTTCCAATACCAGGCGTTATCGCCGCTGTGCAGCGTGATTGCGGCGGCGATGGCACGGCCGTCGAGCAGCAGGCGATGGATCGCGATTTTGCCTTCGGCGGCGAGCGCGGGCAGCGCCATTTTGATGAAACTCGTCACTTCTTCATGATACGCCGCGGCCGTGCCAGCTTCGCCCTTCCAACCGCTTGCCTCGAGCGCGAGGAAATCCTCGATGCCGGCCGCAACCGCCGCGGGCTCGGACGCCGCGGCGAACAACAGCGCGCCGGCATCGGACAAGCGCCGTCCACTGCGGCGCAATTCGCGGTGCCGGTGCGCCGAAAGCGCATTTTCGAGATAGTGCGAATGGTCGGCTCGCGGCGCCAGCAAGGCCCGGTGATGCCGTGCGAAATCGGCGCAAGGCATTTGCGTGCGCCCGAGGATAGCACCGAGCGCCGCGGCAAACGCCTCGTCCTCGGCGACGAGCGGCAGCAGCACCAAGCCGGGCAGCGACGGATCGCCGGCAATATGAGCGAGCCAAGCCGCGATTACCGGCTCCGCCGCCTCACGTTCGACCAGCGGCGTTCCGAGCGGGCCATAAGGATGGGTCCAGCCGACGAGGACGGGAAGCTTCAATCCGTAGCGCCGTTCGCTGATCCGTGCCGGAAAGAATCCAAGCAGCTTGCGTGGCATCGTGCCCGACCATACCAGCACCGCGCCGACGTCGTTGCCGAACAGCGCCGCGGCCGCCAGCGCGAAGCCGGGCTCATAGAAAATATTAGGCTCGAGCGCGCGCGCGGCGAGGTCGCGCCAGTCGTCCTCGACCGGCAGCAGATCGGCGAGCCAGCGCCATTCGACGGCAAAGGAATTGATCGCATAGCGATCGGCGAGCACGGCGCGCCGCGCACTGGCGATGGCCGAGACGGTGCGCTCGAGCGCGACACGCGGCGCGAACTGCGAACCGATCGATGCCACAGCGACCTCTGGACAGGGACCAGGAGCTTTAGCAACGAGGCGTTAAGAATCGGTTGGAAGAAATTAACAAATGCGGCGGGCGCCGCAGCGCGGCCGCTCACGCCGCCGCCATTGCGGCGACATCGGCGAGCGCGGCGGCGACGATTTCGCGCTCTGGCACGGTAAGCGGGCGCTGCGGCGGCACCGGATCGCCTACGTCATAACCCTTAATGTCGAGCGCGGCCTTGATGCAGGCCGCTAGATTGAAGCGCGCGAACATTTCGTTGATCCGCCACAAGCGCCGCTGCAATTCCATCGCTTCGGCCCACCGCCCGGCGCGGCACATTTCGTAGAGCGCGACGCTTTGCCGGGGAATGACGCAGGCTGGCCCGGCCATCCAGCCGACGCCGCCGATCAGCATGACGGCGGCCGGAATATGCGCGGACGCCGAAAAGACTTTCAGCCGTTCGCAGCGATTCATGATCGACAGCAGCCGGCCGGTATTGGTCGATGCGTCCTTGATGTAGCGGATGCGTGGATGTTCGGACAGCCGCGCGATGACATCGAGCGAGAGGTCGGTGCGCTGGAATTGCGGATTGGTATAGAGCACGACCGGGACATCGACGGCATCGGCGATAACGCGGAAATAAGATTCGACCTGGGGCTCGGCGAGCGGGAAATAGGATTCGAGGATGGCCAGAATCCCATCGACGCCGAGCGTTTGATAGTTGCGCGCCTGCGCCACCGCGTCTGCAATCGTGGTCGCCGCCACGCCGGCGATCACCGGCACGCGGCCCGAAGCCGCCTCGATCGTCACCCGCACCACTTCGGCGCGTTGTGCGCCGTCGAGATAGGCGAATTCTCCGGTGGAGCCGAGTGGCGTAAGCCCGTGTACGCCGGCGCCAATGAGATCGTCGACCAGCCGACCAAGCACGTCGGATTTGATACGCCCCGCCTCGTCTATGGGCGAGACTAAGTATGGAAAGACGCCGTGAAAGCCGCTCATGAAAATGCTTTTCCCTTGAGCACGGTCTTATCCGAAAACCGGTAACCACTTTTCCGGACCATGCTCTAGCGTTCGGCCTTGTACTGCGCCATCGCATCCGTCCACACCTTGGCGCGGTCGTCATCGAAGACTAGTTTCGGATCTTCCGGCATCGTGACCCAGGCGCCGCGCGAGATTTCATCTTCGAGCTGCAACGGCGCCCAGCCGGCATAGCCGAGCGCGACAAGACTTTTGGCCGGTCCCTTGCCGTGACCGAGATCGCCTAAAACCTCGGCGGCATCGCTGAGCGCGACGCGGCCGTCGATGTCGAGTGTGCTGTCGCGACGGTAGCCGGCATTGTGGATGACGACGGCCATTGTCGGACTGACCGGCCCGCCGAGAAAAATCCGCACGCTGCCGGTAACGCCGCCCGCATCGGCGCCGAGCGCTTCGAGGAGTGCAGCGATAGGGCGCGTGCCGAGCGGATGGTTGATGACGATGCCGAGCGCGCCGTCGCGGCTGTGCTGGGCCATCAGAATGACCGCGTGATCGAACGGCTCGCGCATGTCCGGCGCAGCAATCAGAAAATGGCCGGCGAGCGATGTCGGCCCGCTAACGTCCGGCTGCTCGGGCGACAATGCAGCATGCAGCACCGCCACCGGCAGCAAAGCCGCCACTGCGGCCAAGATCCAGCGCAGCCCCTTGCAAGGCCTGATGTCGAATGCACGCACGATCGGTCTGCCACGCCGGCCCGCTTCTACCCGCACTCTACACCTTTCCCGCCGAGGAAAGGAGGGACGGGGCTACGGCGAAATCTCTTCAAGCACGCGCCGCTTGGTCTCCACCGCAAAAAGGCCGGTTACGGTGGCGCCGAGCACGGCGACGACTGCAAAAATCAGAAAGACCGCACCGAGCCCCGAGCCGACGATATAACCGACGATGGCCGGTCCGAGGATCGATGCGAAGCGCAGCCACGCGGTCGCGGTGCCGACGGCGATAGCGCGGGCGCGGGTCGGATAAAGCTCAGGCGTATAGACGTACACTCCGATCGACAGCACTGACACGAAGAAATAGCCGCAACTCACGAGAACCAGAACGCGCTGCGGTGAATCCGGCCCAAGGACAAAGAGCGAGCCGAGCGCAATCGCGTTGGCGGCGAAAGCCAAGGTGAACCACGGCCGGCGGCCAACGTGGTCGATGGTCAGCGCGCAGATCAAAGCGCCGCACAGCCCGACGGCCTGGGTGATCAGGCCGTATTGCAGCGCCTGTTGCAGCGGCAGCTTGAACACCGTCGAGTAGATCGTCGGCAGCCAGACGACGAGGCCGTAATTGAAAAAATATGTGGCGAACCAGATCACCCACACCACCAGCGTACGCCGCAAATAAATCGGACCGAACAGATCGGACCAGGAGGCCGTCAGCGGTCCGGTGACAGTGACCGGCTGCGGCGGCGGCAGCGGTTCGCCGGTCGACTTCTCCGTCTCGTGTTCAATCCGCGCCAGCGCCGCCTGCGCCTCGGCATTGCGGCCGCGCGTCGCCAGCCAACGCGGCGATTCCGGCAGCAGCCGCTGCAACACCATGGCGACGAAGGCCGGCACCGCGCCGATGACGAACATCCATTGCCAGCCGAAGCGCGGCACGATCCACGCGCCCATGAACCCGGCCGCAACGAGCCCGATCGGGAAAACAAGTTCGTAGAGCAGGACGAAACGGCCGCGGCCCTTGGCGCGCGCGAGCTCGCTGATATAGGCCGCCGCCACCGGAACTTCGCCGCCGAGACCGAAACCCTGGATGATGCGTGCGCTGACCAGAGACTCGTAGTCCCAAGCGAAGGCGCAGGCGAGGCTCATGACGGCGAAGATCGAGATCGACCAGACCATCGCCGTGATGCGGCCGTAGCGCTCGGCGATCCAGCCGAAGAACAGCGCACCGCTGAGTTGGCCGAGATAGCCGGCCGAAATCAGCAGGCCGATTTGCGGACCGTTAAGCTTCCACGCCGGCACCAAGACCGGCAACACGAACGCAATGGCGAGCGCATCGAAGGCGTCAAAAAACGTGGCGACGCCAATGATGATTCTTGCCTTGATGTGCCACCACGAGATCGGCAGCCGTTCGATCCGGGCGACGACGTCACTGATGGAGCCGTTGCCGCCGGCAGCGGCGTCGCTCGTGCTCATTATTTCCTCCCCAGCAGTATTTTATTTTGGTGCTTAGACGAATTGTACCGCGATGCCGCCGAGCTGGCCGAAGTCGGCATGCAGTGTGTCGCCCTTGCGCGCGAACACCACGCGCGTGAAGGAACCGGCGAGAACCAGATGGCCGACTTCCAGCGCCACGCCGTGCTGGCCGAGCTTGTTGGCAAGCCAGGCAACGCCGAGGGCCGGATGACCGAGCACGCCGGCGGCGACGCCGGTCTCCTCGATCTCGGAATTGCGATACATGATGCCGCCGACCCAGCGCAGGTCGACTTCGAGCGGACCGACCGGGCGGCCGCCGACCACGATGCCGGCGGCGGCGCCGTTGTCGGACACGGTGTCGAATATTTTCCGCGGATCCTGCAGGCGCGCATCGACGATCTCGATCGCCGGCACGATATATTCAGTAGCACGCAGCACGTCGGTCAGGCCGATGCCGGGACCGCGCAACGGCTTGCCCAACACAAAGGCAAGCTCGACCTCGACGCGCGGCAGACAGAAATTCTCATGCGGAATGCGCGCGCCGTCGGCGATCATCATGTTGTCGAGGAGGTGACCGTAGTCCGGCTCGTCGATCTGTGACGAGCGCTGCATCGCCTTCGAGGTCAGGCCGACTTTATGGCCGATCAGCTTGGCGCCGGCGGCGATCTTACGATTGGCCACTGCGGTGGAGATCGCGTAGGCGTCTTCCATAGTGATGCCAGGCCACGTCTTGGAGAGCTGCACCGCCTGTTTGCGCTCCTTTTCCGCGGCGAGAAGAATGTCGGCGGCCTTGTTGCGATCGGCATCGGACATCATGACGGCGAAGCTCCTCCTTGATACGCAATGTCGTTGCCGCCATCCTGAGTTGCGCGCCAAGGGAGCGCCTCGACATGATGGGGCCAAGACACCTAGCACATTTGCACTTATCACATTTGCGATGGAGCAAGGCGCCGGGCGAATAGCCTACTGACAAGCGGCGCGCAAGAGCACGGTTTCAACCGGGCAATCGGCGGCCGTCGGGGTCTTTCCCGAGACCCAAAGTGAATCGGCGCATTTTTCCGCGGTGCGAACGTCGAGCGGCTGGCCGCTATTAAAACCCTTGGTCTTGCACACATTGGTGGCCGCGGCGGCGCAGTCGGCCGCGCCGTTGCCGGCAACGGGGCAGGTTTGTTGAATTTCGAGCACGTGAGATGGCCGCAACGCGTCGGCAGCGTTCTTCATCGCCTGCTGAGTAGCGGCGGCGGCGTCTTTGGCGGCATCCGCAGACTGCTTGTTGAACTCGTCAACCTTGGTCTGCTGTTCTTTCATCTTGGCTTTCCAGTCGGCGATCGACTGGTCCCACCACTTGCCGAAGCCGTTGAGGAAACCGCGCTGCTCGGTCGGCGGTCCGGCCACGGCCGGCGGCGGCGGTTGCGGCGGTAGCGCCAGTCCAGAACTCGGCGGTGCCAGTGGTGGGGGCGATGTGGTGGCCGGCGCGGGAGCCGGTTGTACGCTCGCCGCACCGGCGGCTGGCGCCGGGTTCGTCTGGGCAAAAGCAGTCGCGGCCATGGCCGTCGCCATCACGATCGCGGTCAGCCATCCGCCGGCGCGCGATAGTGCCGCCGCGGAGTCATTGGCTGGGTTTGAACGACGTGCTGTCACGGCCAGTCCGGTCATGGCCAAAATTTGGGGGCCGCCCTCATGGGCCAACGGGCGCTACTTACGCGCAGGCGCACCAATAGTCCTGGCCACCAAATTAGGCGCCAACATGGTCAGAATACTCGCATTGCAACGGGAAAACCAATCATAAGAAGGCCCCCGCGACGGCCGTCCACGACCTAGCCGGGCCCGCAGTCGGGCCTGTTTACGAGTCGATATTATGCTCGCGCCATCTGGCCCATACGAACCAGGCAAATCCGGCCAACAGGAGAGCGACCGCGAGGCCATTGAATTCGTGGAAAAGCCGGCGAAAGGTCGGGTCGCTGTTCCAGCGCGCGCCCAGGACATAGCCGATGTAAGCGAGCCCGAAACACCACGGCCACGAGCCGAGAAAAGTGTAGATCTGGAACTTCAACATCGGCATCCGCGCCAGCCCGGCCGGAAAGGCGATAAAGGTCCGCACCACCGGAAGCAGGCGGCCGACAAAGACGGTAACCGAGCCGTAGCGGTCAAAAAACTGCTCGGCGCGCTCGATCTCGTGAGGACGGATGAGGATGTACGCGCCCCAGCGTTCAAATGCCTTGCGGCCTCCAGTGGCCGCCACGTAGTAGGCGACGGTCGAGCCGACATTGCAGCCCAGCGCGCCCATCGTCGCGGCGCCGACCAAACTGAACTGCCCGATGGTTACCAGATAACCCGCGAACGGCATGATCACCTCGGACGGCAGCGGAATGCAGGCCGACTCGATGGCCATGAGAAGGACGACACCGAGGTAACCGGCGGCGGAAATCATCTCGACGATGAAGGACACGACCGCCGAGATGAGCTGGTCAACCATTGCTAGAATGAAATGGCGCGGGACAGGTCAGCGCCGTTTGCGTGCGCGGCGGCCTTCGAGCACGACAATTTTGCGCCGCGGAAAATCCTCGGGCAGCTTCTTCGGCACCTTCTCGGCTATGCCCAGGAGCCGCTCGCGCCGGTCCATCTCTTTCCAGACGTCGTCCGGGCGGATGCCAGAGGCGACCCATAGCACGACGAGATTATAAATGAGATCGGCGCTTTCCTTGACCACGGCATCGCGGTCGCCGTGCATGGCGTCGATCACGACCTCGACCGCTTCCTCGGCAAGCTTCTTCGCCATCTTGCTGCGGCCCGAGCGCAACAGCCGCGCCGTCCGCGAAGTCGACGGATCGTCGTGCCGGCAGGCCAGCGCCGCCTGATAGAGTCTGGAAATCGAATCAGTCATCGCTCATCAGAATACCGCGATCTTGTCGCGATTGTGTTAATTCGTTCGTCCGTAAGGGTTTCATGCGGCCCGATCCTTACTCGTCTTGGGCCAGCAGACCGGCATTGCCGCCCGCAGCCGCCGTATTAATCGTGACCACCTGCTCGGCCGCCAGCCGGCGCAAGTAGTTCGGCCCGCCCGCCTTGGGACCGGTGCCGGACAAATGCGTCCCGCCGAACGGCTGAGTGCCGACCACGGCGCCGATCATGTTGCGATTGACGTAGACATTGCCGTGCGGGAGCCGGGCCGCGACGCGGGCGATCGTCAGATCGATGCGCGACTGCACGCCGAGCGTGAGAGCGGTTCCGTTCATCGCGATATCATCGAGCAAAACATCCAACCCGCCGGCGTTCCAGCGGACAATATGGAGCACCGGACCAAAAACTTCTTGATCGAGATCAACGGCGCGATCGAGTTCGATGATCGTTGGGGCGACATAAGTGCCTGCCGGCGGCAACTCATTGCCGCGGTCGGCACGCAGGCGCAGGCGACCGGCGCGCTCCATGCCAGCGATCCAGCTTTCGAGCTTGGCCTTGGCGTCGGCGTCGATCACCGGGCCGACATGGGTTGCGATGTCGCGCGGATCGCCGACCTTCAATTCGCGCGTCGCGCCGATCAGCATGTCCATCATGCGCTCGGCGACGTCGGCCTGCAGGCAGAGGAGCCGCAGCGCCGAGCAGCGCTGGCCGGCGGAGCGAAACGCCGACGCAATTACGTCGTCGCTGACCTGTTCGGGCAGCGCGGTTGCATCGACGATCATGGCATTGATGCCGCCGGTTTCGGCGACGAGCGGCACGATCGGTCCGGATTTCTCGGCGAGCGCGCGGTTGATGGCGCGGCCGACTTCGATCGAGCCGGTGAAGACTACGCCGGCAACGCCCGGATCGGCGACAAGGCTCGCGCCGACAGCGCCATCGCCGGGGAGGAGATGTAGCGCGCTTGCCGGTACGCCGGCCTCATGCAGCAGCGCGACTGCCAGCGCGGCAGTCAGCGGCGTCTGCTCGGCGGGTTTGGCGACGACCGTGTTGCCGGCAACCAAGGCGGCGCTCACTTGGCCGAGAAAAATGGCAAGCGGAAAATTCCACGGACTGATGCAAACCAACACGCCGCGGCCGCGATAGCGCAGTTCGTTCTTTTCGCCGGTCGGTCCCGGCATCGGCTGCGGCGAGAGCGCGGTCCGCGCCTGCGCGGCATAGTAGCGGCAATAATCGATCGCTTCGCGTAACTCCGCGAGCGCATCATCAAGCGTCTTACCGGCCTCATTCTGCAACAGCGCGATCAGCCGGCCGCGTTTAAGTTCGAGCCGGTCGGCGGCGCGATCGAGCGCCGCGGCGCGCTCCTCGAATGGCGTCGCCTCCCAGGCCGCAAAGCCTGCAGCGGCCGCTGACATCGCGGCGCGCACGATCGCGTCGTCGGCCTCGTAGACGATGCCGATTTGTCCGCCGTCGATCGGCGAGTACACGAGGCGCTCGACGCCGGGCAGCGCGACGCCATCGACGAGCGGCGCAGCCTTCGCGTCCGTGGTCTGCAAAATTTTCTCGCCGTCGCGCACCTCGCGCAACAGCGCGTCGAGGCTCGTTCGGTCGCCGAATTCGATGCCAGGTGAGCCGCGCCGCTCCGGCTGATAAAGATCGCGCGGCGGCGGAATTTTGCGATTGCGCGCCTGCCGGGCGTCGGCGATCCAGCTTTGCGGACGCCTTAAGATTTCCGCGATCGGCACGTTCGGATCGGCGGCGACGGACACGAACGAGGAATTAGCGCCGTTCTCCAACAGCCGTCGCACCAGATATGCAAGAAGATCGCGATTGCTCCCCACCGGCGCGTAGATACGGCAGGCGGCGTCGGGGAATTCGGCGAGGAGCGCATCGTAAAGCGCTTCGCCCATGCCGTAGAGACGCTGGAATTCGTAATCCGCGATGCCGCCGGCATCTTCGATCACGCTGGCGACGGTGAGCGCGTTATGGGTGGCAAATTGCGGAAACAGCCGCGCGCGCGCCGCCAGCAGCTTTTTCACACAGGCCATGTAGCAAAGGTCGGTCATGGCCTTGCGCGTGAATACCGGATAGTCGGGCAGGCCGCGCTCTTGTGCGCGCTTGATCTCGGTGTCCCAATAGGCGCCCTTGACCAGGCGGACGGTCAGCCGGCGGTTCTTTGCCGCGGCAACGTCCTCGACCCAGCCGATCACCGCCAAAGCGCGCTTCTGATAGGCCTGCACCGCAAGCCCGAATCCGTCCCAATCGCCGAGCGAGGCGTCATCGAGCACGGCGCCAATGATTTCGAGCGACAGTTCCAGCCGATCCGCCTCCTCGGCATCGACCGTGAACTGCAGGTCACGGTCCTTGGCGAGCCGCGCAAGCTCGAGGAGCCGCGGCCTCAGTTCCGCGAGCACGCGGTCGCGCGAGATGGCTTCGTAGCGCGGATGCAACGCCGAGAGCTTGACCGAAATGCCCCCCACCCTACCCTCCCCCGCATGCGGGGGAGGGTAGGGTGGGGGACGCGGCGCCACATTGCCCGCGTTGGCGCCGATCGCGGCAATCGCTCCGGCATAGGCGCTAAAGCATTTCTCGGCGTCGGGGCCGGTGCGCGCGCCCTCGCCGAGCATATCGAACGAATAGCGGAAGCTTGCATGGCTGCGGGCGCGCTGGAGCGCCTCGTCGATATTTTGTCCGATGACGAAATGCGAGCCCAGAAGCCGCATTGCCTGCCGCGTCGCTGCGCGCATGGCCGGCAGGCCGAGCCGTCGCACGACCGCGTCGAGAATGGTTTCCGGCGTCTCGCCGGGATGAATGATTCGCGCGGCGACGCCGAGCGTCCAAGCCGAGGCCGAGACCAGGATCGCGGTCGATTTGATGTCGCCGTCGAGCCAGCGGCCGGCGGCGAGCTTGTCCTCGATCAGCCGGTCCGCGGTGGCGGCATCGGGCACGCGAAGGAGCGCTTCGGCCAGCACCATGAGGGCGAGGCCCTCCTTGGTCGAGAGCGAGTAAGCGTGCAGGAAATCGTCGACCCCGCCGAGGCCGGTCGCCTTGTGCCGGATCGCCTCGACCAGCCGCCGCGCGCGCGCGTCGATGCGGCCCTCCGCGGTGCGCTCGCGTGCGGCCTCGGCGAGGAGGACTGTCGCCAGTGCCTCGTCGGGTGGCGCAAACGGAGCTTGGAAACTTGGCACCCGGCTTTCAGGCGCGTCCATCGCGGCAATCTATCCCGAGCCGCGAAGGCGGGGGAGGGCTATTTGCGCGGCGCCAGCAACGCCTGCAATTTGTCGATGCTCATCGTCCAGCCCATCTCCATGCCTTGCAGGTAGGCGACGGCCTTCTCGACCAGGGCGCTGCCGCGGGTGTGTAAGATCAGCTTGGTCTTGCCGCCTTCATTGGCGAAGGTCACGATTGTGAAACCTTCGATGATGTGATTGCCGGCCTCGTCGAGGGCGATATTGGTGAAGGCGAGCCGTTCGGGCGGTACGATCTCGCGGATTTCGCCCTTCATGGGATAAATGCTGCCGTCGGGGGCCCGCATATGGATGCACAGCGCGCCGCCAACTCGGGCGTCGATTTCGCAGACCGGATTGGTGAAGCCCTTGGGTCCCCACCATTGCGCAAGTTGCGCGGCGTCGGTCCAGGCTCGAAACACCAGCGCGCGTGGTGCGTCGAAAATCCGCGTGATCGTGACTTCACGTTCGGCGAGTGGCTTGGTTTGAACGACGGCGGTCATGGTTGTTGACTACTGTCTTGGGGCGGTGGACCCGTTCGCCGGGATTCCCGAGGACTCTATTCTGCTGCGACGTTGGCAGGCTGCGTTTCGACGAGCTGTTTGAGCTTGGCCAATCCCTCTTCAAACTGGCTGCCGACCATCTTGTCGCAATCCATGAACATGGTCATCACTTTCGCCACGTAGGGCTGACGGCCCTGCATGTTCCAGGCGACCTTCGTGCCCGCTCCGTTTCGCTCCAGCGTGAACTCGACAGTGTTGTGCGCCTTGAACGGCCGGTACATGTCCAACAACAAGACGACTTTCGACGGCGGCACTGAGTCAATGATCGCAATCTGGCCGGCGCCGACCTGACGATTGCCGTCCCATTCGTAGACCGCGCCTTTGCCACGCGGCGCGCCGCTGTGCGTGCGCTTCATGGCCGGGTCCTTCTCGAACGGTGACCATGCGGACTGTGCGTGCAGATCATCGATCATCGGGAAGATCCGTTTGGGCGGCGCATCGATCAGCGTCGCGCGGCGAATTAGGAATGCGTTCGGCTTAGTCGCGGCGTAGGCCAACACGGCTGCGATCAACACGGCGATAACGATCAGAATGGTCGCGATCATTTTTCCCTCCGAATTATTGATTCCCCGACAACCCTGGATGATGTCGATTGGCACAGCGCCGCTTATGCGGAGCCGGCGTGAGCGCGCTTAAGCGTTTCGATATCGAACTTCTTCATTTGCATGACGGCGCCGATCACGCGATCGAGCCGTGCGCCCGCGGCATCCGCCAAGAGCTGCGGCAAGACTGACGGCACGACCTGCCAGGACAATCCGTATCTGTCCTTCAGCCAACCGCACTGAGTTTCTTGTCCGCCATGCGAAAGCTTGCTCCAGAAATAGTCGATCTCGGCCTGCGTATCGCACATCACCTGGAACGACACCGCCTCGTTGAATTTGAAATGCGGGCCGCCGTTGAGCGCGGTGAAGGTCTGCCCTTCGATCTCGAACTCGACGACCATGACGGAGCCAGGCTCCTTGCCGTGCACCTCGCGCCCCGCGGTACCGTAGCGGCTGATCTGTTTGATCGCGGAGTTCTTGAATACGGACGTATAGAATTTCGCCGCGTCCTCGGCTTGCGTGTCGAACCACAGACAAGGCGAGATCTTCTGCTTGAGCGTAGCCATGTCGGATGTCCCCACGCGTTACTTCGCGGTCACCAGATAAGCGGCAAGCCGGTCGAATGTGCCGCCCCAGCCGCCGCGCATGCCGTCGTGCGCCGCGTCGAACGTCTTTTGCTCCTCCGCGTTGGCGTTGAGCGGCGACCAGCGGATCGTCACTTTGGTTTTGCCGCCCGGCTCGTTGTCGAACGTGACGGTGGTCAGCATTTCGAGCGGCCAAGTGGAGCTCAGCGGATGCCGCGTCAGGCCGCCCGCCTGGTCGGAAAACGAGTGCACCCAGACCAGCCGCTCCGGCGCGGCGATCTCGCGATAGACGAATTTGGCCCACATCACGCGGCCGGCGGGATCGCGCATCGCGCCGTGATAAATCCCACCGATTCGCAAATCCATTTTTGAGGCGACGATGGTGGAACCCTTTGGGCCCCACCATTCCTTCATCCGGTCCGGCTCGGTGAAGCACTGCCAGACCAGCTCGCGCGGCGCGTCGAACAGCCGCGAGGTGACGAAATCGGTGCTTTTGGCTTCGGCTAGCATTGCTCCTCTCCACGGCTGGATAGGCGAAGGCGATCAGTCGTGGCGGCCTATTGCGCCATGATCATCCAGTGCACGCCGAATTTGTCGGCGAGCATGCCGAAGCGCGGCGAGAAGAAGGTCTTGCTCATCGGCATCGTCACCTGGCCGCCGGCGCCGAGCGCGCCGAACATCTTGTCGGCTTCCGCTTCGTCCTTGGCCGCGATGGTCAGCGCAAAACCGTCGAATTTCGGCGCTCCGCCGTTGCGACCGTCCGACGCCATGATGGTGGTTTCGCCGACCTGGAACTGCGAGTGCATGACCTTGTCGGCATTGCTCGCCGTGCACATGCTTTTGTCGGGGCTGTCCTTCCAGCGCATCAGCATTTTCACGTCGGCGCCGATCGCCTTCTTATAGAACTCCAGCGCTTCGTCGCAGCGGCCGTCGAAGAACAGGTAGGGTTGAACTTGCATGACGATCCCCTGAGGTTGAGCCTTGACAAATGAGTTGATATCAACATATTTAGTTTATGTCGACTCCGATGTCAAACGCGAATGCCGTCGCCGGTTGCGGCGATCTGCCGTTCTCGTTCACGCACCACGTTCGCGACAATTGCTTGTGCCTGCATATCCAACGGTCGGCGCGGGCATTGGCGCGGCGTTTCGATGACGCGCTGCGCCCGCTCGGGCTGTCGCAGGGCCAATTTTCGCTGCTGATGTCGCTCAACCGACCGCAGCCGCCGGGCATCAAGGACGTGGCCGCCTTGCTCGCCATGGACCGCACCACCCTGACCGCCAATCTCAAGCCGCTGCAACGCCGCGGCTTGGTCAAAATTAAAGTCGACAAGGCCGACAAACGCGGCCGTCAATTGGTGTTGACCGCTGCCGGGCGGGCGCTGCTCGCCGCCGCCGCGCCGGTGTGGACGCGAACGCACGCCGAAACCGAGCGTCTCCTGACCAGATCGAGTGCCGATACGTTGCGCGCTACGTTGCAAGAACTCTGCTGACATATCGCACCCGGTTGCGGCCAGCCGTAGCAGCGGACCATGTTCATTCAGGCGTGCTTCGCCTCGAGGTATTCGGCGAGCCGCGCCAGCGTCTGAACGAGCCCCTGGTCGGCGCCGTATTCCTTGATGACGCGGTGGCGTTCGCTGGCCGAGGGGAAATCGCCCCGCCACGTGATGCGGGTCCGCCCGCCCAAATCCTCGAAAACGATCGTCTGCCGGAACTGCACCGGCTCGACGTCCTCGCCGCCGCCGTGCCGATAGACGAGACGTTCCGGCGGCGCGACTTCCTCGAAGGTGATCCGGTTCTGATAGTCACGGCCGTCGGGCCCGTGCATGGCGAAACGCCAAACGCCGCCCGGTCGCATGTCGAAGCTCGATGTGGTCGTGGTGAAACCGTTCGGTCCCCACCACTGCGCCAGGTGCTTGGGATCGGTAAAGGCCGCGAAGACCAGATCGCGCGGCGCATCGAATTCGCGCATCCCGATGATCGACCGTGGGTCGCTATTCAGATCGAGGCTATTTGCCGCCGCCATCCTCTGGATCCTTATTCGTTAGCTCGGGCGCCTTGGCCTGGAGCTTCTTCAGGTAGTCGTCGAGCCGATCGAAACTCTCGTCGTAAAAGCGGCGGTAGTGCTGTAGCCAATCGTCGATGTCTTTCAGCGCGCGCGGCTCGATGCGGCATGGCCGCCACTGCGCCTCGCGGGAGCGTGCAATCAGGCCGGCGCGTTCGAGCACTTTGAGGTGCTTTGACACCGCGGGCAGGCTCATGGCAAAGGGCTTGGCCAGTTCCGTCACCGAAGTCTCGCCGAGCGCCAGGCGAGCCAGAATGGCGCGGCGGGTCGGATCGGACAGGGCGGAGAAGGCGGCGTCGAGGCTCAATTTCACCATCCAGTTAAATAACCGATCGGTTTAATACGGCCGCCGCGACCCCATGTCAAGTCAGTACGGCTGAAAGCGCGAGCCAGGCAGATCGCGCTAGTTGTCCTTTTGCCTTTCGCCGCTAGAACGGCGTCATGTCCTTTATCCGCATCTACCTTCGCGTCCTCGGGCTGTTGCGATCCGACGCGAGGCTGGCCGTCACGCTGGCGCTTGCCAATATCGCGCTGGCCGCGGCGCAATTCGTCGAGCCGGTGCTGTTCGGCCGTATCGTTGACGCTCTGTCGGGATCGCTGCCGGCCGGTGTCGAGCCGGCGGCGCGGGCGCTGGCGCCGTTGGTCGGCGCCTGGGTCGGCTTCGGCCTTTTCGTGATCATCGCCGCCACGCTCGTGGCCTGGTACGCCGACCGGCTTTCCCACCGGCGCCGCAACATGGTGTTGGCGGATTATTTCGAGCACGTGCTGCAATTGCCGCTCGCCTACCATGCCGCCGCGCATTCCGGCCGGCAGATGAAAGTGATGCTGACCGGCACCGACACGCTGTGGTGGCTGTGGCTGTCGTTCTTTCGCGAGCATCTGTCCGCCTTCGTGTTCATCGTTTTGCTGTTGCCCGCGTCGCTCTACTTGAATTGGCGGCTCGCTTTGCCGCTGATCGTGTTGTGCGTCGCGTTTACGATTTTGACCGCGTTCGTCATCCGTAAATCTTTCGCGCTGCAGCGCGCCGTCGAGCGGCATTATTCGGATCTGGCCGAGACCGCCGCAGATGCGCTCGGCAATGTCGCGCTGGTGCAGAGCTACGCCCGCGTCGAGCTCGAAGTCTCGGGCCTGAAGACCGTGGTGAACTCGCTCCTTAACGCGCAAATGCCGGTGCTGTCGTGGTGGGCCATCGTCACCGTACTGACGCGCGCCGGCACAACGCTCACGCTGCTCGTCATCCTTTTGGTCGGGACTTATCTCAAGCTCGTCGGCCTGGCCTCGGTCGGCCAGATTGTCAGCTTCATGGCGATCGCCGCGATGCTGATCACCCGGCTGGAGCAAGCCGTCAGTTTCTGCAACCGGCTGTTCATGGACGCGCCGAAGCTTGCCGATTTCTTCGGCGTGCTCGACACCGTGCCGGCCGTACGCGACCGGCCGGGCGCGATCGATCCCGGCCGGGTGCGCGGCCTGGTCGAATTCAAGGACGTGTCGTTTTCCTACGACGGCAAGCGGTCCGCGGTGACGGATTTGAGCTTTACCGTATTGCCCGGCGACCGCGTGGCGCTGGTCGGGCCGACCGGCAGCGGCAAATCCACGGCACTGGCGCTGTTACATCGCGCCTTCGACCCGCAATCGGGAGCGATCTCGATCGACGGCATGGATATTCGCGGCTTTACGCTTGCGGGCTTGCGCCACAATATCGGCGTCGTGTTCCAGGAAACGCTGCTGTTCAACCGCTCGATCGCCGAGAATTTACGCGTCGGCAAGCCGGATGCGACCGACGACGAGCCCTCGCCACCGTGCGCGGCGCGACCCGCATTCTGGTTTTCCGCCAGGGGCGCATCGTCGAGACCGGCACGTTCGACGAATTGGTCCGCCGCGGCGGCTTCTTTGCCGAGCTGGTGCAAGCGCAGTTTGGGACGGAGAAACCTCTCCCCGCTGCGCGGGCGGGTGAGGGGGCCGCTCCGCGATTCTGAGCTTCCCGGGGCTTAGCCCGGATAGCGCGAAGCGAAAGAAAAATCACGTGAGTAATTAATGCACTGTCGCCGTAATTGCGGGATTTATGCCGACGTAGTCGGCCCCGAGGAACGCGCGTTCGCCGCGCGGATGCGGGGCTTCAGGGCGTGATTGGGCGGGTGACGGGCACCTAGAGCGGTGCCGGTCATTGTGGCATCATCCTATGGTTGTATTGCGCTCGGCGCAACGGGGAGAGTGGACATGACGGCAACAAACGAGAAAGAGCACGAGCACGAACGTCGCGGGCGAGCTTGGGAGCGACGGGGCCTGCTGATCGGCATTATTGTTGCGGTCGTTGGAGTTGTTGTCGCCGTCATCGGGAGTGGCGTCGGCGTCTGGGGCATCTACGACGCGCGCGACAACAGAGAGAAACTCGTTCAATCGCAGGAGCAGATCAAGGACGCCATAATGGCCAAAAATAACGCCGAAACACGAGCGAACGAACTCAGCACGGAAAATGCGAAGCTGCAAAACGTGAACATCGACCAACTGCTGGAGCAGTATGCGAGGCATCTTAGCGCGATCAATAATGCGGCCTCACGTTATGACGAGCTGCGCAAGTTGCCGGATACTTCGGACACCATCCCACAGAAGGCTGCGGCTCAGCGCCAGCTTAATGACGAGGTTGCTGCCATCGTCCCAGTATGCCAACGGTGCGTTCGCACAGTACGTCGCGAAGTGGCGCGCCTTCCAGGAGACTTTGGGCAAAATCCTCGATGGCAACGTTCAACGCATGGATAATGCACGCCAGCTTAATAACCCGGATGATATCGAGGATGCGCTGCGAACCCTTCAGAGCCAGTTCCCTGATCTAAAGCAAATGCTGGACGTTCAGCTGGGCCAGATCGCGAGCGGGTGAATCTGCAAGAAAATACGACGCAAAAGATCACTTACAGGGAAACGCGTCAGCCATCGCGTTTCAGGCTAACGCGGCGGCTTTGAGATTCATCTTGTCCGGGGGCACCCGCGCATGTAGGCGCTACGTTGTCGGAGACAGTGATCTGGGGATAGGACATGGTCGAAGAAAAACAGGAGGACGCTGCTCAAGCTGGCACAACTAAAGAAAAGATAGCGGCTAGCGCATTAAGGCTAAAGGACTGGGTCGCGCTTGGTATTTCATTTTTGGCGCTCGCCATTTCAGGAGGCAATGCGTATTTCTCGACATTACGGTTGGAGGACCATCTGAGCGTCATCTTTGCGAACGCACCGTTGGCATACTGGGACGATGGCAGCAACCTCGTCGTACCGCTGGACAGCTCAGAGGCTACAGCCATTTTTATCAATTCAGGTAGTCGCGGAGCCGTTGTCATTTCTCTCGACTTATTTTTTGCGCAGTATAGTCCTGCAAGGCCAGATTATTGCGCAAATCATGTGTATGGAAACGACGCCACCTTTTCCACTGACTTCAGCCCTTTGGTCGTGCGGGAACAGGAGGTGGTGTCAAAGAAGGTCAAAATAATTGGCTTTCGCGGCGGCGAGAACGTAAAACGGAGTAAGGATAATGCATATTATTTTCCTATCGACACCAAACAAATCGACAATAATCAGGTGGAGGTGAGTGTGTGCGCAGCGATACGCGTTGCTACACCATCTGTAGCCATTCACGACACTTCGGTATTTGCCTTCGCCCACTCTGCTTCAACACGCCTCTGAGCATATCAGCAACATCACCCTCGAATGGCCCTTCCAATGGACTATGAACGAGATGTCGAAGTTCTTTCGGCAATTCGGTCAGTGACGCCTTAAGCCAGCAGGCGGCTGCACAAAACGCGCATATGGCTGCTACGATATCTACGGCAAACTTCCATTGAGCCAGCGGCTCTATTAACAGGCCATACCAGTCCATGAGTGCACCTGAATCTTATGGCTCAGCGCTCGCGCTCTACCGCAGCCGCTCCAAAATGCTGACGTAATTGGCCACCGCGGTGCCGCCCATGTTGAAAACGCCGCCGAGCTTGGCGTCCTTGATCTGCATGTCGCCGGCGGTGCCGGTCAGCTGCATCGATGTGAGCGCGTGCATCGACACGCCGGTGGCGCCGATCGGATGGCCCTTGGCCTTCAGCCCGCCGGACGGATTGATCGGCAGCCGGCCATCCTTGGCGACGACGCCCTCGGCGATGGCGCGCGCGCCTTGGCCTTCGGGCACAAGCCCCATCGCCTCGTAGACGATCAGCTCGGCGATGGTGAAGCAGTCATGCACCTCGGCGAAGGACAGATCGTTAAGCGCAATGCCGGCCTGCGCCAGCGCGCGTTGCCACGCCAGCGCGCAACCTTCGAATTTGAGGATGTCGCGCCGCGACATCGGCAAAAAGTCCTGCACGTGCGCCGCGGCACGGAACACGATCGCCTTGTCAAGCGTGAGCGCGGTCTCGACGTCGGCGAGCACGAGCGCTGCGGCGCCGTCGGACACCAATGAGCAGTCGGTGCGCTTGAGCGGCCCGGCGACGATGGGATTTTTGTCGCTCTCGGTGCGGCAGAACTCGTAGCCGAGATCTTTGCGGATCTGCGCGTAGGGATTGCCGACGCCGTTCTTGTGGTTCTTGGCGGCGATGCGCGCCAGCGCATCCGACTGATCGCCCCAGCGCTGAAAATAAAGTCCGGCGATCTTGCCGAAAATGCCGGCGAAGCCGCCGTCGATATCGGCTTCCTCGCGCACGTAGGAGGCTTTGAGGAGATTGCGGCCGACATCGGCGGGCGGCGTCGCCGTCATCTGCTCGACGCCGACCACCAACACGATTCGTGCGGAGCCTGCCGCGATCGCCTTCAGACCTTGATGCACCGCGGCGGAACCGGTGGCGCATGCATTCTCGACCCGCGTCGCGCGTTTGAAGCGCAGATCGGGCGAGGCTTGCAGCACCAGCGAGGCGGTAAAATCCTGCGCCGAAAAGCCGGCGTTGAAATGGCCGAGCACGATTTCGTCGACGTCTTTCGCCACAATTCCGGCATCCGCCAGCGCCTCGGTTGCGACCCGCACAATCAGGCTCTCGACCGTTTCGCCGTTAAGCTTGCCGAACGGCGTATGCGCCCAACCCACGATGCAGGCCGTCATAATTCCTCCTCGGATTCCGCCAATGCCGAACTTTCGTCGCTTTTCATTGGCTTAGAAACAGTTGGGCTTACGATCCTTTGCCGTCCACACGCTGTGCTTTAAGGATAGCGCTATTCGTCTTTGCCTTCGAGGCCGGCTTGGGGTTACATAGTTATGCGCCCAAGCTTCGTGAATACGTTGCGTGAACGCCTGTTCAACGTTGCGTGAAACCTTCGCGGCCCCGATAGACCTTGAAATGGGCCCGACTAACCGAACGGACCGCGACACGTGCCTTGCATGAATTTTTTCCGGGCGCCGCTCTTCGGCATTGTCCTGAGTTCCGTCGCGGTCGGGGCGGCTGCTCTCACCGCGGTCGTATCGGCAAGTCCCGCCCGAGCCGAATCGACTATTCTTGTCGACGCCAATTCCGGAAAGGTCCTGCGCGCCAACAACGCGGCCTATCCGTGGCATCCCGCTTCCACCACCAAGCTGATGACGCTCTACTTGACGCTGAGCGCGCTGCGCGACCAGCGCATCACGCCCGACACGTTGTTCACGGTGTCGACCAATGCGGCCTTGCAATCGCCCACCAAGATGGGCTTTCCGCCCGGCACGCAGGTCACGGTCGACAACGCGATCAAGATGATGATGGTGAAGTCGGCCAACGACATGGCGGTTATGCTCGCCGAAGGACTTGGCGGCACGGTCGACCAATTTGCGCAGCAGATGACCGACACCGCGCATCGCCTGGGCATGACCGAATCCAACTATGTCAATCCCAACGGTCTGCCGGACGACAATCAAATTACTTCGGCGCGCGATCTCGCCATTCTCGCCCTCGCGCTGCTCCACGATTTTCCGCAATACAATTTTTATTGGCACATTCCGGCGATCAAATACGGCCGGCGCATCGTGCGCAATTACAATCCGCTGCTCGGCCGTTATCCCGGCGCTGACGGCATGAAGACGGGCTTTGTCTGCGCTTCGGGCTTCAATCTGGTGGCCACCGCCGAGCGCGACAACAAGAGGTTCATCGCCGTGGTGCTCGGCGCGCCGTCGTCCGGCGAGCGCTCCGTGAAGGCCGCGGAGCTGTTGCAATACGGCTTCAATCAGGGTCCGCTGTCGTTTTTGAAGCCGTCGCTCGGCCCGGTCGAAACGTTGGCGCCGATCGATGCGGCGCCGCCCGACCTGACGGACCAAATGTGCGGCCGGCACCGCCGCCATCCGGCCACTGAGGAGGACGATCCCGACGCCGATCTCGGTAACGGCAACAGCGCCTCCGGCGATGCGACCCCCGACAACAGCGCCGAAAGCGGCCCGAAATTTTCCGTCGTGCTATCGGCATTACGCGCGCCCAGCCCCGGCAACCTGTTATTGGACCCGGGTCCGGTAACGCCGGTTGTCGTCTATACCGGCCCGACGCGAACGCCGGAGGAGATCGCCAAGCTCGAGGCGATGATTGCGGCCGAGCCGGTGAAGAAGCGAGCAAAGCGAAGAACGGCCGCCGCCAAATCCGGCGAACACGAGGTCGCCAAGCCGGAAGACCACAAGCCGGCGAAACCGGAAGACCACAGGGCTGGCAAACCCGCCAAACGCAAGCCGGCGGCGGCAAAGCTCGACGGCAAGGCCGCCGCCACGCCAGGAATGCCTACACAATGGACGCCGATGTCAGCGTCGGCGCTCGCAGCGAGCCCGCCTCCCGAACTCAAGGCCGACGCTCCTGTCGCGGCTTCGGCGAAACAGCCGGCCAAGCCCACGCCATCAGCCGCGGAAATTCGCCAGTAATTGCGGCGCTGAACGCACCCGCATGACCTCTTCCGGACGGGGTGTAGTGCCGTGCGCGGCGCTGCCCAGGGGGGCCGTGTTACCGGCGCCAACTGCCGTGCTAAAACCACAGCGGCACGAGGGAAGGCATGTCCGCCAAGGTGACCATTGCCGCGCTTCAAGCGATGAAGCGCGAGGGAAAAAAGAGCGTCGGCGTCGTCGCCTGGGATTATCAGCTCGCGCGCATCGCCGACCGCGCCGGATTCGATTTCGTCTCGGTCGGCGACTCGGTCGGCGTCAATCTGTGGGGCCGCTCCGAGGTGGTCGAGGTGACCCTCGACGAAATGCTGATCTGCTGCCAGGCGGTGCGGCGCGGAGTCGAGCGTGCGCTGGTGAGCTGCGACATGCCGTATGGCCCGGTGCAGCAGGGCGTTGACACGGCGCGTGCCGCCGCATTCAAGCTGGTCAAGGAAGGTGGCGCCGACATGATCAAGGTCGATGCCGCCGCGGAATTTCCCGATGTCGTGCGCGCCTTGGTCGGCGAGGGCATCCCGGTCTTTGCGCAGTTCGGCCTGACGCCGCAAACGGCCGCCAAATTCGGCATCCCCTATAGCGCGCAGAATTCGCCGCAGGCGCAGGCGAGCGGGGAAGCGGCGGCAAAGCTCGTCGAAGAGGCCAAGCTGCTCGAAGCCGCGGGCGCTTGCCTCCTCGATTTCACCAATTCCGGTCCGATCGCCGGCGCCGCCGTGGTCGCGGCGGTGAAAATTCCGGTGATCGGCGGCTTTGGCGGCGGGCCGTGGCTCGACGGCCGGGTGCGGCTTGCGCACACGGCAATAGGCTACGGCGAGAAATGGCTCGACGCCAAAACCGAAACCTATTTCAATTCCGCCAAAGGGATGCTCGCGGCGTTCACGGCGCTGATCGCCGACGCCCGCGCCGGGCGCCAGATCAAGGGCTGACCATGCCGAGCGCGGTCATCGACGGCATCGCGACGCGCTACGAGGTGGTCGGCGACGGGCCGCCGCTGTTGATGTATGCGCCCGGCGGTTTTAACGCGGTGGTCGAGGCGTGGACGACGCTTGGCAGCTACGCCAAGATCAAGCTCCTCGATCATCTACCGCAGCACTTCACCTGCATCATGTTCGATCGCCGCGAATGCGGACAGTCCGGCGGCCGCGTCGAGGCCGTGACCTGGGCGCATTACGTCGCGCAGGGCAGGGGGCTGCTGCAGCATTTACGGATACCGCGCGCGCATCTGATCGGCGGCTGCATGGGCTGCGCGCCGGTCGCGGCTTTCGCCGTGGCGCATCCCGAAATGGTGGCTGGCATGGTGCTCTATTGGCCGGTCGGCGGCGCCAAATATCGCATATCGAGCCACCAGCGCTTTGCCGAGCACCTCGATTTCGTGCGAAGCGACGGCCTTGCCGGCGTCGCCGCGCTCGTGCGCAAAGAGGGCAAGCCGTTCGGCGCCGATCCGCGCGGCGGGCCGTGGGCTTCGGTCATCAAACGCGATGAGGCGTTCGCCGCCGCCTACGCCGTGCGCGAGGTGCACGAATATATCCGCATTTGCGAGGATATGCGCGATGCGCTGTTCGACCGGGATACCGCGCCCGGCGCCCAGCCTGAGGAACTGATGCACACTGAAATTCCGGCATTGATCGTGCCGGGTCACGATGCCGCGCACGCCACCTCGGCGGCGCGCTATCTGGAGGAATGCCTGCCGCAATCGGACTATTGGGATGCGCCGGTCGAGGCCCAAACCGAAGCCGCGACCAATTCGCGCGTCCTGGAGTTTTTGCATAAGATCATCGCCTAAAGGGTTCATGCCCGATGGTCGATTATTATTCCTTGTTGCTGCGTGCGGTGACCGCGCCCGGCGCCGGCGATGCGCAGTGGCGCCGCGGCATTTACGACCGCGCGCGGCGCATGCTGGCAAGCCGGCTGCGTACGCTGCGTCCACCGCCGCCGCTGGCGGAGATCGCAGCCGAGGAAGCGGCGCTGCAAGCGGCGATCGAGCGCATCGAATCCGAACTGTCGTGGACCGAGCATGGCACGATCGCGCCTGACGCGCGAACGCACGACCGCTTTGGCGACATCGGCAGCGAACCATGGACTGCGCACGAACAAGGACTGATTGCAGCGCCGTCGCGATGGAGCCGGCCGGCGTGGATCGCTGCCGCCATCCTCGCCGCGGCGCTCGGCGCCGGCGGCTACGTCACTTGGGTCGAGACGGCGCAAAAATCCGCGCCGCCGTCGCGCAAGGCCGAAGCGCAATTGAGTTCGCCGCCGGCCCGCGCCGCCAACACTGCGGCGAACGGCGAGCTTGCGCCCGGTGTGGACGGCGGCAATTCCGATCCCGACATGTCTTACGTGTTTCGCCGGCAGCCGACCTTTTATCGCACGTTGCAACCGGTCGGCACGGTCATTGTCGATAAGCCGCAACATTATCTGTATTTGATACAGCCCAACAATGTCGCGCTACGCTACGGCATTGCGGTAGGACGGCAATGCGCCAACCTCGTGGGATTGCGGCACATTGCGAGCATGGCGGAATGGCCGCCCTGGCAGCCGCCGCCCGACCTTCTCAAACGCAATCCAGCCATGATGCCGGGCGGGCCCGGTAATCCGCTCGGCGCACGCGCGCTCGCACTCGACGACGGCACGTCGCGAATCCACGGCACCAACGCGCCGAAGACCATTGGCAATGTCGTCGCCTTGGGCTGCATCCGCCTGGTCAACGACGACATCGTCGATCTGTACAACCGCGTGAAGGTATCGACGCCGGTTGTAGTGTATTAGCTCTTCAACGGGTCGTCTCCACGAGACCATGCCGCGGCGCCGCCGCCGGTTGACCGCGTCGTCCGAACGGATAGCATCACGTCGGCGCGATTGCCGATACACCCGGTACTAAAATCGATCGGGACGGAAGCATGTCGAGTGAGCGAGGGCACCGCACCGATTGGGAGCATCTGTTCTTTCTCGCGATCGTTCTGATCTTCCTGGTGTGGTATCTTTGGACGGCAACCGCTGCGTCGCCGACTTTCAGCAATCTTATTCTCATCGCTCCGATAGGAGCGGTCGCCGGAATTCTCGCTCTGTATATCGGAGCGGTCGAAATCTTTGGACACACGGCGGTCATGAAGGCCGCGGCATTCGGTCAAGGCGCTGCCGCGGAAACCGCACCGTCACGCTTCCGCACCGGCTCGCTCACGACGATCGGGTTGTTGATGGTGCTGTTCGGCTTGTTCGTGGTGGCCATTCCCTATGTCGGATTTGACGTTGCGACCTTCGTCTTCGTGCTCGCGACGCTGTGGCTGCTCGGTGAGCGGAGCGTGCTGTTTTCGCTGTCGCTCGCGCTCGGCATCGCCGTGGCGCTGAGCATTGCGGCGCTGACGTTGCTGACGTTCCCAATGCCGTTGGCGATCGCCCGCTCGTTATGGAGAGCGCTTTGATCGACTGGCAAGCACTGGCGTCGGCATTCCACATTTTGGGAAGCTCCTATAGCGCTTGGTTGCTGACGATTCCAGGCATTGCGCTCGGCATGCTCGGCGGCGCGATCCCCGGGGTTTCTTCGGCGCTGATTTTGGCAATCGTACTGCCGGCGACGTTGTGGATGAGCCTGCTTTCGGCGCTGATCTTCATGACCGCGATCTATACCGGGGCGGCGTTCGGCGTCGCCATCCCCGCGATTCTGATGGGAGTGCCCGGCTCGCCGGCCGCGGTGGCGACGTCGTTCGACGGCTATCCCATGACGCAGCGCGGCGAGCACAATCTGGCGCTGGGGCTGGCGCTCGCCGCGTCGACGCTCGGACACATGGGCGCTTATCTGATCCTCTTTCTCGGCATCGGGGTAATATCGCACGCCGTGCTCAAGCTCGGTCCGCTGGAAATGCTGCTCCTGATGCTATGGGGGCTCACGCTGATTGCGGCGCTGCGCGGACGCTACGTGTCGCGCAGTTTGCTGTCGGGGTTGATCGGCATACTGATCGCCACCATCGGGCTTAGTCCGCGCGACGTGATCCGCGGCACCTTCGATCTGCCGGAATTGCTCGATGGCGTGCCCATCGTGCCGGCGATGATCGGGCTGTTCGCGGCGAGCGAACTCTTCAACCTCGCCGGCACCAGCTATCTCGTGCAGCGCTCCGATTTGCGCAATGTCAGCGTGCGCGAAATTGCGCGCGGCATGCTCCAAGCGCTGCAGCACCCCATTGTCATTCTGCGCGGCCTTCTCATCGGCGCGACCATCGGCGGGTTGCCCGGCGTGGGCGCGGCGGTCTGTAACCTCGTCTCCTATGCCGAGACCAGGCGCGGCGACAAACATCCCGAGACCTTCGGCAAGGGCAATCCGAAAGGGGTGATCGCCGCGGAAGCCGGCAATGCCAGCTCGGAAGCCGGATCGATGGCGACCTTGCTGGCGCTCGGCATTCCGGGCGGCGCATCTTCAGCGGTGATGCTCGCGGCGCTGTCGCTGCACGACGTGACCAGCGGTCCGCAATTCCTGGATGCGTCGAAGGACATCGTTTACGCCATCATTCTCAATAATTTCGTCCAGGGCGCGATCATGCTGGTGCTCGGCCTAGGCCTGATCGGGCTCATGGCCAACGTCATCCGTATTCCGGTGCGCGTGCTCATTCCAGTCATTTTGGTCCTGGCGACGTTCGGCTCCTATGGCCTGTCCGGCAACATGGCCGGACCCGCCACCATGGTGGTCTTCGGCTTTCTCGGCTGGTTCATGCAGCGTCACGATTACTCGGTGCCGGCCTGCGTCGTCGGATTGATCCTCGGCGGCAAAGTGGAAAACGCCTTGCTGCAGACCTACCAGATCTCAGGCGGCGGTCAGCTCAGCTATTTTGCCGGCCGCCCGATCGCATTGGTGCTGCTCGTGCTGCTGTTGTTCTCATTGTTCAGCCGCCCGATCATGCAGTGGTGGCGTGCGCGCAAGCCAACGCTCGGCGATGCCCCGCAAGAAAACGCAGTCAAGTCCACTTGAGGGAATGCCCATGGCAAGGACGACAAAGAATTCCGCCAAAGAAAGAACCGAGACCGCACGCGCGATTGCGCGACGGCCGTTCCTGTGGATGCTGGCAGGCGCGGCAGCGGCAGGAAAATTTGCGGCGCGCCAAGCAGCCGCCGCTACGTGGCCGGATCAACCGATCACCATCGTCGTCAGCACCAAAGCGGGCGGCGGCTTCGACATGATGGCGCGCAATCTCGCGCCGGCGCTCAGTAAAGAGCTGGGCGTTCCCGTCAACGTGCTCGACAAGGAGGGCGGGGCGATGGTGATCGGCACGAGGTATTTCCTGAGCCAGCCTCACGACGGCAACACGCTCCTGGTATCGGGGCCGGCGCCCTACTGGTATGCCGACATCAACAAATTTCATGCCGGCTACGATCTGAAAGATTTCGACATTTTGAACGTTCAATGGACCGACAAGACCGGCGTCTTCGTTCCCAAGGGCGGCAAATACCAATCGTTCAAGGCCATCATCGACGCCATCAAGGCGCATCCCGGCGAAGTCAGCTGCGGTGTGGTGCGGGACTCCGGCGAATTCTTCAACGTCGGGATCCTGATGAATGCGCTCAAGCTGCCGCTTTCGGCGATCCGGCTGGTCACCTACGAAGCGAGCGCGCCGCTGCGCACCGCGGTCGCCGGCGGCCAATTGGACTTCGCGCTGGTATCGCTTGAGGCGAGCCTCAGCATGCTCAGCCTCATCACGGCTGTCGCCATTTTCAACGACGTCACGATCCCGGAGCTTCCCGGTACGCCGACGGCCAGTGATGTCGTCAAAGCCGAAGGCATCACCGCGACGTTCGTGCCGAGCTCGATGCGGGCGCTGATCACCTACGCCGATTTGAAAGCAAAGCACCCGGATCAATATGAGAGGCTGCGGGGCGCCTACGAGAAGGTTCTGCACAACCCGGAATTCCTCGCCAAGGCAAAAAAGCAAGGTGTCGGCACCGATTGGCAGGGGCCGGAGCAGTCATTGGCGCAAATCAAGGCCGCCTATGCGATCTTCGACCAATATAAGAGTTTGTTGAATCAATAATCGCCGGGTGCGCGGCTCCCTTGCGACTGCGCGCTTTGCCGGATCGAAGGGAAAGTCTTTACGCCAATAGCCACGGATAGGCTTTTGCGGGGCCTTCCTCGAAGCGTCGGATGGCGTCGCCGTATTCCAGGGTGTGGGCAATTTCGTCCAAGCCGCGCAGCAGGCGTTTTTTGCTCAACGGCTCGACTTCGAAACGGTAGAGCTTGCCGTCAGGCCCGGTGACCGTCTGGTTGGGCAGATCGACCGTTATATGCGCGCCGCGCTGCTCCTGTAGCTGCCTCATCAGCGTGTCCACGGTCGCGGCCGGCAGCCGCACCGGCAGCAAGCCGTTCTTGAGCGAATTGCTGAAGAAGATGTCGCCGAAGTTCGGCGCGATGACCGAACGGATGCCGAAGGTCATCAGGCCGAACACGGCGGTTTCGCGCGACGAGCCGACGCCGAAATTGCGGCCGGCGACTGCGATCACCGCGTGCCGATAAGGCTCTTGATTGAGGATATAGTCCGGCTTCTCCGAGCCGTCGGCATTGAACCGCCGATCGTGCAGGAGAATTTGCGCGAACCGCGGACCGCGCGGCACTTTGTTGAAGCGCGTCGGGCAGATCTGATTGGTGTCGATATTCGCCTCCGCGAGCGGAACGGCGATGCCGGACAGGACTGAAAATGCTTCCATAGCGTTATTTCCTCGCTCCAAATTCCCGTACGTCGACCAGATGGCCACGCAATGCCGCGGCGGCGGCCATGGCCGGACTCATCAGATGGGTGCGGCCGCCCGGGCCCTGGCGGCCCTGAAAATTCCGGTTCGACGTCGAGCCGCAGCGCTCGCCGGGCTTTAATTGATCGCCGTTGAGCGCGGTGCAGAGCGAACAGCCGGCATCGCGCCACTCGAAACCGGCGTCGACGAAAATGCGATCGAGGCCTTCGGCTTCCGCTTGCCGCTTCACGCTCTCCGAACCCGGCACCACCCAGGCCGGAACGACCGCGCGGCCGAGCTTGGCCACGGCCGCCGCGGCACGGATATCGTCGATCCGGCTGTTGGTGCACGAACCGATGAAAATGCGGTCGACGGCGATATCGGTGAGCGCCATACCCGGCTGCAGGCCCATGTAGCTCAAGGCTTTGCTGTACTCAGTGCGCCGCTCGACATTCTGCTCCTGCGCCGGGTCGGGAACGCGATCGGTGATCGGCAGCGCCTGCTCCGGATTGGTTCCCCAGGTCACCATGGGAACGACGCCGGCGGCGTCGAGCGCGACTTCCTTGCTGAACTTCGCATCGGCGTCGGACGGCAGCGTGCGCCAGAATTTCAAAGCCTCATCCCAGGCGCGGCCTTTCGGCGCGAACGGACGACCGGCGAGAAATTCGTAGGTGGTGTCGTCGGGCGCAATCAGGCCGGCTTTGCCGCCGGCCTCGATCGACATGTTGCAGATCGTCATCCGCTCGTTCATCGACATCCGCGCGATGCTCGAGCCGGCATATTCGATCGCATAGCCGATGGCGCCGCCGATGCCGATTTTTGCGATGACGGCAAGAATGATGTCCTTGGCGGTAACGCCGAAGCCGAGTGCGCCGTCGATTTTGATGCGCAGCGTGCCGGGGCGGCGCTGCCAAATGGTCTGCGTCGCCACGACATGAGTCGTTTCCGATGAACCGATGCCGAACGATATGTTGCCGAATGCGCCATGCGTCGAAGTGTGCGAGTCGGCGCCGACCAGCACGATGCCCGGCTGACTGAGGCCGAGCTCGGGACCGGCGACGTGGAGAATGCCCTGCCGCGCGTCGCCCCAACCGAACCGCGCAATCTTGTATTCGTCGGTGTTGCGGATCAGAAGCTCGACCATGTTGCGGATGTCCGCATCGGCAATGCTGGCGACGCCGCGCGCCCGGGCTTGCGGATCGGTCGGGATGTAGTGATCGGAAAATGCAAAGACCTTTTCGGGATGCGCCACCGGCAGGCCGCGCTCGTGCAAGGTATCGAAGGTGTGCCGGGAGCCCTCGTGGATGAGACAGCGATCGACGTAGAGCAGCGTCTCGTCTTCCTCCTGCGCGATGACGTGCCTGTCCCATACTTTGTCGAAGAGCGTTTTCATCTTGTTCGTTGCTCCAATGCGTATCGCTTTGCCGGCGGCTTCGCGCGTGAGGGCCGCTAATCGAGGTGAAATCCTTTGCGGCGGACGAAAGCGCCGAAATCCGTGCGTGTCGGTTCGGCATATTGCCGCGCCTTGTCTTCGGACCAGCCGTAAGTCTGCACCTCCCCCCAACGCCCGACATTACGTTGACGGCGGTACGGCCGCAACGCGGCACGGCGCCGATCGTAGGCGTCGATCTCGCCGGCCAGGTTGTGCTCGCTGTAGCTGTTCTCAACCAGTGTGGTGTCGAGCGAAAGCCGCGGGGTGATTTCGCCTGACTGCGCCGGCCAGCCGACGCACAGGCCCGCAACCGGAATGACCCGGTCCGGCAGATTGAGCGCGTCACTGACGATTTGCGGATGATCGCGGATCGCGCTGATCGGACAACAGCCGAGCCCGACCGCCGCCGCCGCCTGGATGAATGTTGCCAATACGATGCCCGCATCGACGGCGGCATTGAAGAACTGATCGAGGTGATCGTTGGGAAACGGTTTGCCGCGCATCTCGCACAATGCGGGCAGCCGCGCGCCGTTCGCGGCGAATACCAAAAACGCCGGTGCGTCCAAGATCCAAGGCATGTCCGGAATGGTCGCGACGATTGCTTTTCTGATCGCCGCATCGCTGACGACGACGATATCGCATTGCTGTAGGTCGCTTTTCGACGGCGCCGACAGCGCGCAGGCGCACAGCAGCCTTAACAGGCCGGGCTCGATTGCACGCGGCGCGTAGCGCCGATGCGAACGATGGCTGGCGATTTTTGCAAGCTCGTCCAGCCCGGGCAGTCCGGCATCGATGGCAAATTCTTCGCCGAAACGCTCGAACAGCGCCGTGCGGATCGAGCTTACGATCTCGTCATTCGCCATGGACGCTATCGCGATGCTGCGGTTACCGAACGCCGGCTACTTGGCGCTGCGATCGAGTAGCTCGATCGACACGCCTTCCGGCGCCCGGATAAAGCAGACGCGCACGCCCGGCCGTACCGTAGTCGGTTCGCGGGTGAACTCGACACCCTTCTTCTTGAGATCGGCGGCAATCGCATCGATGCCGTTCACCGAAAGGCCGAAATGATCGAGCCCGCGATACGGGATGGTCGGTGCGGCATTGGTGCCGTCGCCTGCGGCCACCGGAGCGATGAAGATATTGGCGCCGCCGAGCTTGAGATCGATGCGCGGCTTACCTTCTTGCATGCTGCGCAGCACCTCGGCGCCGAGCATTTTCTCGAACCACTGCGCCATGGCCTCCGGATTGGTGGTGCGCAGATGAATGTGGTCCCATGTGTAGCTGGCCATCTGGTGCGTTCTCCCTATTGCCCTTGTCGCCGGACGTTAGGATATGTCGGCAACAGTGCCAATGTCATTTTGGGCCAACGCCATTTTGGCGCGACGACCGCGGCGACACAATCTTCAATGGCACGTTTCAATGGCATGCTTCAATGGCGTGCCGGCTTGGTATCGGTCGCAGCCGGCGTCGGCGTAGATTGCGGCTTTACCGGCACCGCCACCCAGCCGGCTTTACCGATTTCGGCTTGCAACATCTGCAACATGCGTTGCAGCTCGGCCCGCGCAACGAGCCCTGCTGCGCCATCATCGCGCATTCCGCGCAGCTCGAAACGAAAACCGTCCGCCTGCTGCGAAATCGTAAGGCGCTCGGCAAGTTCGGCAGTCTCGGCGGTGGAATTAAGGACGCCGCCCGAGGTGACCGACATCGCCGGTGCGGTCTTGGCGATGGCCGCGTCGCGCTCGAACGCGACCATCTCGCCGCGGAGATCCGCCGGGGCGCGTTGCGCCAGACCGGAGCTGCCGGTGATGTATTGCGTCGTGCGCTCAAGCACCGCCAGCGCCAGCCGACGCGTCAGCCAGCACGACCAGGTATCGCGATGGCCGGCATTGATGGCGGTCAGGATGCGGTCCTCGCGCGGCACATAGACAAACGTCACGCTTCTCAGCGCTCGCGGCATCGCACACCCCGGAATGGAACGGCCAATCAAGACCAATGCCATCGGCCATGCAAGCGTGCCGGTTCGCGCGTGGCCATTTTTTAGGGCCGCAACCGACTGCCGCGACCGGTGGCGAGTTGACCTAAATCAAAGAATATCCTGAGAAAAATGCACTATTGATAAATTGTGCCGATCCGGCAAATAAGCGTCGCCTCGTCATCGCAGGGAGAGTGTTATGCGCAAGCCAATTACGGCCATGATCGTGGCGGCGGCTATTGCCGGCGCGACAATCGCCACGCCAAAACCTGCGGAGGCTCGATGCTGGGGCTGCTGGGCGGGCGGCGGCATCGCCGCAGGCTTGATCGGTAGCGCGTTGGTTATCGGAGCGGCCAATGCCTACGGCTATGGGTACGGGCCGTATTACGGCTATCCCGCCTATTACGGCTATCCAGCTTACTACGGCTATCCGGCCTATTATGGCTATAGCTACGGATACGCGCCCTATGCCTATGCGCCGGCCTATTACGGCGGATATTACGGCCCGCGAGTCTACGGCGGCTATTATGCGCCGCGCTTCTATCCGCACCGTTATTATGCGCACCCATACTATGCGCATCGCTACTATCGACGTTACTACCGCTAAACGATTTCTGACCCGGGTTACATCGATGCCCGGTGCAGCGGTGCGTTTGTCACTTCCTGTAGCGCATCGAAGGTCAGGCCGGAGACCATCTCGCGCACGACAAAGCCTTGGTTGATGACGTCGAGCACGGCGAGGTTGGTATAGACGCGCTTGACCGCGCCGAGCGCGGTCAGCGGATAGGTGCAGCGGCGAACCAGCCGGCTGTCGCCGGATTTGGTCAAGTGCTCCATCAAAACCCAGAGCTGGCGGGCGCCGGCGGCGAGGTCCATGGCGCCGCCGACGGCCGGCGCGGTGTCGTTGTCGGAGGTCGACCAATTGGCGATATCGCCGTTCTCGGCGACCTGAAACGCGCCGAGCACGCAGAGATCGAGATGGCCGCCGCGGATCAGCGCAAAACTGTCGGCGTGATGCATGTAGGAGCCGCCGGTGCGCAGCGTGACATATTGCTTGCCGGCATTGATCAGCCAGCGGTTGATCTCTCCCGGCGCCGGCGCCGGGCCCATGCCGAGTACGCCATTCTCGGAATGAAAAACGACTTCGCGCTCCGTCGGCACATAGTCGGCGATTTGCAGCGGCGCGCCGATGCCGAGATTGACGTACCAGCCTTCGGGAATATCGCGGGCGACCCGCGCGGCCATCTCGTTGCGCGTCAGCGGCTTGCAGCCATCGAGCACGTTCACGGCATTCTCCTCAGGTCACCGTCGGTTCGCCGTAAGGCACATGGAGCACGCGCTTGACGTAGATGCCGGGCGTGGCGATTTTTTCCGGATCGAGCCCGCCAAGCTCGACGATGTGCTGCGCCTGCGCGATGGTCAATGCCGCCGCCGTCGCCATCACCGGATTGAAATTGCGGGCCGACGACCGATAGGTAAGATTTCCCCAGCGGTCAGCCTCCCACGCCTCGATCAGGGCGACGTCGCCGGCGAGTGCTTGTTCGAGCAGATATTTGCGTCCGGCGATTTCGCGCTCCTCCTTGCCGGCGGCGAGCTTGGTGCCGACGGCGGTCGCGGTAAAGAAGGCGGGGATACCCGCGCCCGCCGCGCGCATGCGTTCCGACATGGTGCCCTGCGGCACGATTTCAAGCTCGATCTTGCCGGCGCGATAGACTTCCTCGAACACCACCGAGCCGGCGCTACGCGGATACGAACAAATGATTTTGCGGACGCGGCCAAGTTCAAGAAGCCGCGCCAGGCCGGCACGCCCCGTGCCGGCATTGTTGGACACCACGGTCAGGTCTGTCGCGCCTTGCTCGATCAGACCGTCGATCAGCGCGTTGGGCTGACCGATGCTGCCAAAGCCGCTGAGCAGCACGACAGCGCCGTCGTGGATGCCGACCATGGCGTCGGCGAGGGTTCGAACGATTTTGTCGATCATCGTCGCGGGAATGAGCGGAATAAAATCATCCCACCACACGCACCCGCGTCTCGTCGGCGAAGGCCGGCATCACTTCGCGGGCGAAGCGGCTCAAGTTGTCGTTGGCCTTGTCGAGCACCAAGCCGCCGCCGTTGAGCAGGAGATATTCCACGCCGAGCCGCCTCAGTTTTTCGAGCTTTTGCGCGATCTCGTCCGGCGTGCCGTAAAGCGCGCTCTCCTCGCTCGCTTCGCGGGTGTCGGAATAGGTCATGATACTGGCCCTGCTCTTGGTGCCGTCCGGTGCGCTCGAAATCGCCTCCAGTCGGCGCTGCGCCTCCATGCGCCGTTCCAGCGCGGCGTCCTTATCCGCTTGGCTCTTGGCGACGTAGAAAGCGCGCGCAACGCCGACCTCCAACGGGTCGAAGACGCGGCCGCGTTCTTCCACTGCTTCCTTGAAAATGGCGATGCGCTCGGCGACCGCTTCGAAAGACGCGAACTGGTCGAGCAAGAGATTGTAGCCGCGCGCGGCGACCTGACGGATCGAATCGGGGCTGCCGGCGCCCATCCACATCGGCGGATGCGGTTTTTGCGCCGTCGGCGGCTCGACGATGATGTCCTCGAAATTCCAATATTTGCCGTGATGCGAGAAGCGCTGCTTTGAGGTCCAGGATTGCACGATCACGTCGAGCGTCTCGTTGAAGCGCGCATCGGCTTCCTCGATCGGCAGGCAGAAACCGTGAAACTCGTTGTGGCGGTAGCCCTTGCCGACGCCGAAATCGAGCCGGCCACCGGAGAGAAGGTCGATGGTCGCGGCCTGCTCGGCAAGCAGCACCGGATTGTGCCACGGCAGCACCAAGACGGCGGTGCCGAGCCGCAACGTTTTGGTTTTCGCCGCCACCCAGGTCAGCAGCGCAAGACTTGCCGAAACCTGGCCGAAGCCGGTGAAGTGGTGCTCGACCAGAAAGGTCGAATGATAGCCGAGCGCTTCGGCCTCGATATTGTAGTCGACGAACTGCTTATAGCCTTGGCCGGAATCGACGTCCGGTCCGCCGTGACGGGCTGTGGCGCTGCCGAATAGACCGAACCGCATGTGCCGGCTCCCTGCGTTGCGGCGGTAATGTAGCGCATGCCCGGCGCTCGGAGCTATAGTGGCGAGGGGAGGAAATCAAAATGTTGCAACGTGTCGCTCTCGCCGGGCTGGCCGCGGCCGCCATGGTCGCCGCCTTCGCTTTTCCCGCGCCGCAACCGGCTGCGGCTGACGATTATCCCAGTCGTCCGATCACGCTGATCGTGCCTTATCCGCCGGGCGGCGGCGTCGATTTCATGGGCCGGCTTGTCGCGCAGAATCTTTCGGTATCGCTCGGCCAGCAGGTCGTCGTCGAAAATCGCGCCGGCGCCGGAGGCATGATCGGCACGCGCGACCTCGCCAAGGCGGCGCCCGACGGCTACACGATTGGAATGATGCTGACCGGCATCAGCCTCGGCGCCGATACCGGCTACGATATCAACAAGGATTTTTCTCCGATCGGGGTCGTCGCCTCAACGCCGATCATCGTCGACGCCAACCCGACGCTGCCGGCGAAGTCGCTGGCGGATGTAATTGCGCTGGCGAAAAAGGAGCCCGGCAAGCTTTCCGCCGGCACGCCGCCGGCGCCGACGCTCAATTATTTCGCCGCCAAATTGTTCAATCTGATGGGCGGCGTCGACATTACGACGGTCGCCTATAAAGGCACCGGTCCGCTGACCAACGATCTGCTCGGCAATCACATGCCGCTTGGCTTCAACACCATCCCGGCATCGGTGAGCCAGATCGAAGCCGGGCAGTTGCGCGGCCTCGCGGTGGCTGCCGCCACCCGTTCGGCGGCGCTGCCGAATGTGCCGACCGCGGCGGAATCCGGTCTGCCCGGTTTCGAGGCGGTGCAATATTACGGCGTGACTGCGCCGGCCGGAGTGCCGCGGCCGATCGTCGATCGGCTCAACAAGGCGCTGCGCGCGATGTTGAGCTCCAACGAGGTCAAGAAACGCCTCATCGCCGCCGGCAGCGATCCTGCGCCCTCGACGCCCGACGAATACGCGGAGAATATCAAGCGCGAGGAAGGCAAGTGGGCCGCGCTTATCGCGAAGCTCGGCCTGAAAATTGGCGAATAAGGTGAAGCGAAATGGAACTGGGACTGCAGGGTAAAGTCGCGCTGGTGACTGGATCGAGCCGCGGCATCGGCCGCGGCGTCGCGCTCGCTTTGGCGGCCGAGGGCTGCGACGTCATGCTGACCGGCCGCGACGCGGTGGCGCTCGATGACGTCGCAAACGCGATCCGTAAATCGGGACGCCGTGCCGGCGTCGCCGTGCTCGATTTGCGCGAGAAGGGCGCGGTGGAGAAGCTAATAGACCAGGTACGGCGCGAGCTTGGCGGCCTCGATATCCTCGTCAACAATGCCGGCGCCACCAAGCGCGGCGATTTCCTCACTTTGACCGACGCCGATTTCGAGGACGGCTATGCGCTCAAATTCTTCGCCCATGTGCGGCTGGCGCGGGCCGCCTGGCCGCTGTTGAAGGAGCGGCGCGGTTCGCTCATTTCGATCGGCGGCACCGGCGGGCGCAAGCCGACCGCGGAGTTCACCATCGGCAGCTCGGTGAATGCTGCGGTCGCCGCCTTCAGCAAATGTCTCGCCGACCGCGGCAAGGAGGAGGGCGTGCAGGTTAACTGCATCCACCCAAGCATGGTCGAGACCGATCGGCTGTGGAAGCGGATCAAGGCCGAGATGGATCGGACCGGCTGGCCGGAGGACAAAGCGCGCAAGGAAATGTGCCGTGGCTTCGGTATTACGCGCTTCGGCACGGTCGAGGATGTCGCCGATCTCATCACCTTCCTGGTGTCGGCGCGGGCGACCTGGATGCACGGCGCGACCATTGACCTCGATGGCGGCGAGATTCCGACGCTGTGACGAACGTCCTTTTCACTCCGGCCCGTATCGGGCCGGTCGAAATCAAAAACCGCATCGTCATGCCGCCGATGACGACACGCACGGCGGACGAGGAAGGTTTCGTCACCGACGACAGCGTCGCCTATTACATGGCGCGGGTGCGCGGCGGCACCGGCCTCATCACGGTCGAAATGGCGTCGCCGGAAAAGTGTGGCCGGCACCGTCGTCACGAGATCGGCATCTACGACGATCGCTTCATCCCCGGCCTGACGCGGCTGGTCGGGGAAATCCATGGCGGCGGCGCCAAGGCGTCGATCCAGCTCGGCCATGGCGGCGGCCATACCCGCGTCGATATCTGCGGCGAAACACCGATCGCGCCGTCGGCCGTTCCGCATCCGGTTTACGAAACGACGTTCGAGACCATCATTCCGCAGGAGATGACCAAGGAGCGCATCGCCGCGACGACGGCCGCCTATGTCGCCGCCGCGCAGCGCGCGCAACAAGCCGGCTTCGATTGCGTCGAAGTTCACGCCGCGCACGGTTATCTGATATCGCAATTTCACGCGCCGTTCGAAAATCGCCGCACCGACGAATATGGCGGCTCGCTCGAGAACCGGGCACGATTCGGGCTCGAAGTGTTGCGCGCGGTGAAAGCGGCGGTGCCGGGCCTCGGCGTGATTTATCGGCTGTCGGTCGAGGATTTCTTCCCCGGCGGACTGCCTTATAGCGAAGGCCGCCAGATCGCGATCTGGGCCGCTGCGGCCGGCGCCGATGCGCTGCACGTCACCGCCGGTCATTACCGCTCGCTGCCGTCGGCGCAGGTCGTGCTGCCGCCGATGAGCTTGCCGGATGCGACCTTCCTCGATTTCGCCGCCGACGTGAAAAAACACGTCAACGTGCCGGTGATCGCGGTCGGCCGGCTCGGCGATCCGGCGACGGCGGAAATGGCGGTCGCGACCGGCAAGACCGATTTTGTCGCGCTCGGCCGCACGCTGGTCGCCGATCCGCAATGGGTGGAAAAAGTCGAAAGGGGCGAGCCGATCCGGCGCTGCCTTGCCTGCAATACCTGCATCAACGAAATGCGCGGCGGCGCGCGCATCGGCTGCGTGGTCAATGGCGCGGCCGGCCGCGAGACCTTGTTCGCCGCGGCGAAGCCGCCGCATGGCGAGCGCATCGCCGTGATCGGCGCCGGACCGGCCGGGCTGACCTATGCGGCCCTGGTTGCCGAGGGCAATAGCGTGACGATTTTCGAAAAAGGTGCGCGCCCCGGCGGCAGCTTCCGTTATGCCGGCAAGCCGCCGCTCTACCAGGAGGTCGAGGCCAGCGAGAAAAGTTTCGAGCGCTATATCGCCGATCTCGCGGCCGCCTGCGAATTAAAGGGCGTGCTGATTCGTCTCGCGACCGACGTCAACGGCCTTCCCGGACTGCTGGCGCCGTTCGATCGCATCGTCGTCGCAACCGGCGCCGAATATCGCTTCGGCTTCGCGGATGTCGCCAATTGGATGCTCGACCACGGCCTCGCGCGTGCGCCGGGCCTGGCGCGTTTGTTCTCATGGCCGGTACTGCGCGAGTGGTTCTATTATCGTGCGCGCCGCGCCACCGGCGAGCGCTTCCGGCATTTGGCGGCGCCGGGCCAGGCCGTCATGGTGATCGGCGACGCGGTACGCGCCGGCAAGAGCAAGCAGGCGATCGCCAGCGCGTTCGAAGCGGCGCTGCTGCGCTCGGTAAATGCTCAAGCAGACATTTTGGCGCCGTAGGCGGTGCGCAGCAGGCGCGAGAACGTCAATCCTTGGACGACGATGGTGAAAACGACAACGGCATAGGTCAGGACGAGCAGTTGCGTCCGCCATGGCGAGTCGGGCAGCGTCAAAGCGAGTGCAATCGAAATCCCGCCGCGCAATCCGGCCCAGGTCAGGATCGCCGTGGCCCGCCATTTTTCGTGAATTTTGTCGCCGGTCAGCGCCACCGGCACTGCAACGCTGACGAGGCGCGAGACGATTGCCAGCGGGATTGCGAACACGATCGGCACGAGCTCGATCGCCGTCACGACCAAGCCGAGAATTTGCAGCCCCATCAGCAAAAACAGCATGGTGTTCAAAATCTGATTGAGCGGCGACCAGAAGCCGATCAGCACCGAACGTGTATCGGGGCTCATGCCGAACCGCGGCGACGGCGAGCCGAGGCAGAGCCCGGCCGCGACCACCGCGATTGGGCCCGACAGATCGGCCAGGATCGCAAGGCGGTAGCAGCCCAGCACCAGCGCCAGCGAAGTGAGGAGCTGCAAACCGTCGTCGTTGATCCGTCGCATCAGCAGCGCCGCGAGCCAGCCGGCGACAATTCCGAGCAGTGCGCCGCCGGCAATCTCGCGGAGGAACGCGATGAGCACGTGGCCGTGACCGATGTGAATGGTGTCGCCCTGCGTCACCCCCACTGCGAGCAAAAACAGCACGACGCCGGCGCCGTCATTGAACAGGCTTTCGCCGACGATCGCGGCGCGCAGGTTCGCCGGCAGGCCGGCGCGGCGCAACAGGCTTTCGACCACGACGGCGTCGGTCGGGGCGAGAATCGCGCCGAGTACGAAACACCACACCAGCGGCACGGCCGCGCCGAGACCGAGCAACGCCCACATGCCGTAACCGAAGACCGCGGTGGACAGGATCACGCTCACCGTGGCGAGCAGCAGAATGACCCCGCGCCGCCGGTTCAATTCGGCGACGTCGACGTGGAGGCTGCCGGCGAACAGAAGCAGCGCCAGCGCGCCGTCGAGAAAAAAATGCGGCAGATCAGCCGCACCGAGCGTGCCGCGAAACCACCGCATCACGTGCAGGTGCAGCACGTGATCGCTGGCAACGATGAGGAGCGAGACCACAAGCGAGCCGAGCAGCATGCCGATCGCCGGCGGCAGCTTGGCCCAGATATGGTTGACGCAACCGATGAGCACCGCCAGCGCCAGCACCACGGCGAAAAGATCGACCGGCCCCATTGCACGCGCCTCACGTGTGATGGGCCAGCTATTGGCAGCTTTTTACGCGATGGGAAAGTCGGTCGCGGCTGTGGCGGTGCTACTTGAGCGCCGTCGAGACCGTCGAGAACGTGGTCTTGAGTTTGGTGCCGAGCCCGGTGATCACCGGAATGATCGCCAATGCGATCCCGGTCGCGATCAGGCCATACTCGATCGCGGTTGCGGCGCTCTCGTCTTTGAGGAATCTGACGATCAGGTGCATGGGTGCCTCAAGAATGTCCCCGATCATTAGGTTTAGAATCTTATTAGGTGCTTAAGGCCGATCGAGAAACCCGGGCCTTGCTTCGCCGGCCGCTAAGCAAGCTTTTACCGTCATAGGACATACACAGGCGCAGCACGCTTTGGGAGAGAGCTCATGTTGCGCGCACCGAATATTGCTTTGTTCGTCATTTCCGGCTGCCTGGCGATGCTCGGCATCCTCGCCGCATTGCCCATCGCCTTGCCGATCCCGGGTCTGACCGGCAATTCGGCGTGGTACATTTTCGCAGCATGGTTCCTGCTCGCGGCAGGAAGCGCGCTGCCGCCGGTCTCCCAGAGCGGTCAAGAATAGCCAAGAAAAGCCCAATTCTCGCGCATCTTTGCTACCCGCGACGTTTGCGTCGCGGGATTTTCGTCCAAACTTGACGGACCGTCAGCTCCTGCCGGCCAATTTGCGCGCGGCGTCCAGGTGTCCGTAGCTGCGTACTGGTGCGCACATCAGAAAGCGGTAACCCTGTTTGACGATGCGCTCGGCATTGTGCGCCTCGACATGGGGGTGGCCGACCACGACGTTCGCCGCCTTGCAGGTATCGACGATCTGCGCCATCGCATCGAGCACCACCTTGTGCTCGTATTGGCGCGGGTAGCCAAGTTCCTGGGACAGGTCGCCTTCGCCAATGAGAATGGCGCCGATGCCCGGCACGTTTTTCAGGATGTCCTTGAGGTTCTTGATGCCCTCGGTGTCCTCGATCATCAGGATCACGAATATCTCGCCCTTGGGATTGAGCGGCCACACGTCGGCGCGTTCGTAATATTCTTGTTGGGTCAAGCCCCAGTAGCGCACCGCCGAAGTCGGACCGTCGCCGCGGATGCCGGCCGGCTCGTACAGCGGCTTATCCTTGAGCCGCGGGTAACGGCAGGCGGCGACCGCGTTGTAGGCCTGCTCGACGTTGCTGATATGCGGCCAAATTATTCCGTAGGCGCCGAGATCGAGCACCTGCTTGGCGTGGAACTGCGCCTTCTCGCCGCCGTTCGGCGGAATACGCACATGCGGCGTGACGGCGGGCGCCAGCGAGCCGGACTTTGCGATCTGGCTGCGGTTGAGCATGTATTGCAGGCAGTCGCGGAAGGCGCGGATGTCGTAGGCGTTGTGCTCCATTTCGTAGAAGACGCCGTCATATTTGGCGGTGGCGAGCGCGATCGCCGATTCGACATCGGCCGGCGAGAAAGTCACCAGAGCGTGTTGGCCCTTTTCCAGCGCGCAAATGACGCTGTTGAGCCGTGGTAGTTCAGCCATTCCTTGGTCTCCCTGATTGCGGCCGACATCCTAGCGCATGATCCCGAAATGTGGATACCGGTTTCCCGCCTTCGCGAAGCCCGCTTCGGCGGGCGAAGGAAGGTCGGAAAAGAACATGCGCAAATAAGGCCGCCGCTTGGCGGGTTTGACAATCGCGCCGTGCGCCGTAGCATCCGGCCTCCCCAACCCAGGTATGGCGCTGTCACATGATCATCGATTGCCACGGCCACTACACCACCGAGCCCAAGGACCTGCATCGTTTCCGGAAAGAACAGACCGCGGCCGCCAATGCCAAGGACAAGACGGCAATGCCGTCGCGCGCATCCTTGAAAATGTCCGACGACGAAATCCGCGAAAGCATCGAGCAAAACCAGCTCAAGCTACAGCGCGAGCGCGGCACCGATCTGACCATCTTCTCGCCGCGCGCCTCCGGCATGGGCCATCACGTCGGCGACGAGAGCGTCAGCCTGGAATGGTCGCAGATCTGCAACGATTTGATCGCACGCGTTATATCGCTCTACCCGAAGAACTTCATCGGCGTATGCCAATTGCCGCAGTCGCCGGGCGCGGATCCTGCGCACTCCGCCGCCGAGCTCGAGCGCTGCGTGAACATGGGCTTCGTCGGCTGCAACCTCAATCCCGATCCGTCCGGCGGCTATTTCAACTCGCCGCCGATGACCGACAAATCGTGGTTCCCGCTGTACGAGAAAATGATCGAGCTCGACGTGCCGTGCATGATCCACGTCTCGGGCTGCTGCAACCCGGCCATGCACACCACCGGCTCGTATTATCTCAACGCCGACACCATGGTGTTCATGCAGGTGCTGCTGTCCGACTTGTTCAAGAATTTTCCCAAGCTGAAATTCATCATTCCGCACGGCGGCGGCGCGGTGCCGTTCCATTGGGGCCGCTTCCGCGGCATCGCGCTCAATAACGGCAAGCCGGAACTCGCCGAGATCATGGGCGACAACATTTTCTTCGACACCTGCGTCTATCACCAACCTGGCATCGACCTGCTCACCAAAGTGGTGCCGATCGACAACATCCTGTTCGCGTCGGAGATGGTCGGCGCGGTGAAGGGTAACGATCCGCGGACCGGCTTCGGCTTCGACGACACCAAGCGCTATGTCGACAAGGCGCCGATCAGCGACGCCGACCGAAAAAAGATCTTCGAGGGCAATGCGCGGAAGGTCTACGGCCGGCTCAATAAGGCCGCGGCCGCGAAGGCGACGGCATAGGGCTGGTTTGAGTTGGCGAAGGCTCCGAAAAGGACTGAATCCGGACGGCAGTCGAGGACGCACGTCGTCCGGGTCGGCGCCCGCGACATCGAGACCCGCGGCCTGGCCGAGGGCTTCTGGACCGATCTCTATCACCGCTCGATGACGGTGTATTGGCCGGTGTTTTTCGGCAGCGCCGCGGCGATCTTCGTCTTTCTCAACGCTATGTTCGCGTTCATCTATTGGCTCGGCGACCAGCCGGTCGCCAACGTTGCGGGCAACGAGCCGCTGGGGCTCTTTTATTTCTCGATCGAGACGCTGGCGACGGTCGGCTACGGCGACATGCATCCGCAGACCAATTACGGCCACGTCGTCGCCACCGTCGAGATCTTCACCGGCATGTGTTTTCTCGCGGTGATGACCGGCCTGATCTTCGCCCGCTTCTCGCGGCCGCGCGCCCGCTTCATTTTCGCCCGCCATCCCATCGTCGGCATGCATCAGGGTCAAAACACGCTGATGATTCGCGTCGCCAATGAACGGCACAACACGATCTCGCAAGCCACCGCGCGGCTATGGCTGCTGCGTCTTGAAAAGGTAAAGGAAGGCGATCAGCTGCGCCGCTTCTATGAGTTGAAGCTCGACCGCGGCGAACATCCGATGTTCGCCCTGAGTTGGACGATTTTTCATGCGATCGATAAAACAAGCCCGTTGCACGGCGTGACCGCGCACGATCTCGCGGCTTCCGACGGCGCCTTGGTGCTCAATCTCAGTGGCGTCGATGACAGTTCCGCGCAGCATCTCTACGCGCGGCGCATCTATTCGCACAACGATATCCGCTGGAACCACCGCTACCGGGACATCACCAGCTATTCGCAAGACGGACGGCTGTTGATCGACTACGGCCTGTTCCACGAGGTCACGCCCGAAGAGGCGTGAGCGGCAGTCTGGTCAGCTCACCTTGCGGGCCAAGGAGTGCGCCGATCGGCCGATCCAATTGCCGAGCGCCCTGACCGCGCTCGGGGTGGTCTTGCCGTAGTCGAGCGCGATCACGTGTTCGACCGGCGCGGCGGGAGCGTTGCGGCTGCGCCTGCTGCCGTTGCGGGCAACGCGCCGCGATTTTCCGCGCACGAATTTCTTGGCATGGAATTTCTTGGCATGATTGAGCGCGATCGGGCCGACATGCGTCAGGAACACCTTTTCGTGCGGCCGCGTTAGCGTCTCGACGGCTTGCCTCAACGGCAGGAACTTCACCGCTTTGACGTCGCCCATCAGCTCGCGCACCGGCGCGCCCTCGGTGCGCATCAGCCAAAACTGCACGATCTTGATCCGGCCCTCGACCATGTACGACATCGAACCGAGGAATTCGTGGATCGAGACGTCGTAGCCGGTCTCTTCCAGCACCTCGCGCTTGGCGGCGATATGGGCGCGCTCGCGCGGCATGAGCTTGCCCTTCGGCAGCACCCATGCCTTCTCCCGGCGCAACCGCACGATGGCGATACGCGGCCGTGCCTCGCCGCGCAGCACTATCCCGCCCGCTGCCAGGATCGGCGCGTAGCCCTTCGCCGAATCAGTCATGACAAATTTATGCCGAACGCCGCAGCGCCGGGCAAGCCGGGAATTGCCGGACTTTCTTTATGACATGGTGATGACGATCTTGCCGAAATGCTGGTTGGCGCGCATGACGCCGAGCGCGTCGGCGATTTGGGCTAACGGATAGGTCTTGTAGATCGGCAAGGATAGCTTGCCGGCCTCGAGCGCCGGCCACAGATCGGCGCGCAGCAGGCGATTGATCTCGCGGACTTCTTCGGGCGTGCGGGTGCGGAAGGTGACGCCGATATAATCGATGCGCTTGAGCGCATGCTTGTCGAAATCGAATTCGCCCTTGTTGCCGCCGAGCCGCCCGACATTGACGATGCGGCCGAGGAGCGCCGCCGCTTCGAGGTTGCCGTTGGCGACGCCGGCGGAGATCAGGTCGACGATCAGGTCGACCCCCTTGCCGCCGGTCGCCTTCTTCGCCTCGGCCGGCCAGTTCGGGTCGCTCGAATCGAGCGCGAGATCGCAGCCGTATTCCTTCAGCCGCGCCCGGCGCGTCGCATTGGTCGAGGTGCCGATGACGAGCGACGCGCCCATGAACTTGGCGATCTGCATGCCCATCAGGCCCATGCCGGCGCTGGCGCCCTGCATCAGAAACGTTTCGCCGGGCTTCAAGCGGCCGGCGGTGACTACCGCGTTGTGCATGGTCTGCAGCGCAACCGGAAAGCACGCCGCCTGCTCGTAGGTCATGTTGTTGGCGGGGATGCGGTGCACCCGGCCGGCATCGGTGGCGACGAATTCGGCGAAGCCACCCGGCGCCGAGCCCATGACGCGATCGCCGGGCTTGAAGCCCTGCACCTCGGCGCTGACGGCTTCGATCTCGCCGGAGCATTCCAGGCCCAACCGGGCGCCGACGCCGCCGACGCTGCCGTGCTGATGACCCGATGCGACGATAAGATCGGCACGGTTGAGGCTCGATGCCCGCACCCGGATCAGAACCTCGTTCGGCTTCGGCTCGGGCTTCGGCAGGTCGCGGACCTCGACACTTTTCTCGCCGACAACGGCAGCTTTCATGGCGCTTCCTCCGGTTCAATTCTCAAGTGCAGACTGTATTTTGCGACGATGACGGTTTTCCACCCCGCCGCAGCAGGTCATCGCGTGCCGAGATAGCGGAAGACGGTTTGCTCCCACCAATTGCTGTGGATCGCGCCAAGAATCGCCACGTCGAGCGATTTTCTGAGCGGACTATTGCCCGATACAGCGAAGGCATATTCTTGCGGCGCAAACGTAGCGTCGACCATCTCGATCGATGATGCATAACCCTGCTGAATAGCCCAGGCCAGCAGCGGTTTGTCGTACACAAATGCATCGAGTTTGTGCGCGCGCAGGGCTTCGAGGCCTTCCTGCAAACTGGCGAATTTCCGGTATTTTATTTGCAGGTGGGACAGTGTGTCCTCGGTAGAGGTTCCGGCCAGTGCACCAATGCTGACAGCCGATAGATCGCTGACGCCGTGAACTGACCCCTGCAGGTGCTTGATCGTCAACACTGAGGTGATGCTCGCCGTGAATACGGCGATGGTGACGATCGAGGCGATCATCCATACGATCGCGACGATACGTCCGAGCACCGTTCGCGGACCGAAATTCCCGGTGCTCCTTTGTGTCATCGCCACGGCTGACCACCACACGCCCGAGCTCAGTCCCTTGGTTACGCCGCCGCCGAAATCCTCATTGTGGCGGTGCTCAAAGAGCCAAACGAGAAACCCTGCGGCCAAGGCCAATCCAATCAAGGCCATGATCGCTTGGGCGAAACCGAACGATGTCATGGTGTGGATGATCGGCAACCAGCTTGCCTCTCCTCCTACTGGAACCGCGATACCGAGCCCCGTCGCATAGAACGGCTGGGTGAAATCCAAAATTCGCTCGCGACCGGCTGTTACGGTCAACGCCGCTACCGCGACATCGAATTTTCCGGCTGCCACGCCGTCGAGCAGTCCTTGCACGTCAGGCTCCTCGACGAGGCGATAACGCAAGTGCAAATCGTCCGCGACGCGGCGCCAGAGGTCGATGCTGATGCCTTGCCAAGTGCCGTCGGCAGCCTTCATCGCAAACGGCGGCGCTTGCTTGGTGCCGATCACCAATTCGCGTTGCGACGAAACGTCGGCATTTCCCGCCGTCTGTGCGCGGCACGGTCCGGCGAAAATCAACGCCGTGACGGTCAGTGCAGCGAGCATCGGCGATAGGCGCATTGTCACGCGCTCCTGGGCATCGCTTCCTTCCCTAGGTCCGCAACCTAGCATCAAACAGCGATGACCCGGTAACGTTTCAGTCCGCCCGAGCCGTGCCCAGTCCAGGCCGGGGCGTCGTAATCCAGCTCCCGTTCGCGCCAAAGCTTATGAGAAAGCCGGTCCGTGCTATCGTCGGTGTGGTCAGAGTGATCAATTGGCGAAGGCGGCGAGGTGGCATGTCATTCGGGGCCCTTACCACGACCAGCGTCGGCAGCTTCCCGCGGCCGACATGGCTGGCGCAGACCGCGCGCAATCAGGTCACGTTCCATATGTCCGGCGATCCGCTCAAGGAGGCGCTCGACGACGCCACGATCGTCGTCCTGCGCGAGCAGGAAGAGCTTGGCCTCGATATTTTGACCGACGGCGAGATGCGCCGCACGCATTTCATTTTTCATATTGCCGGCGCCTGGGACGGCATCGACACGCGCAATCTCGCCACCAAGACCACCTACCGCAATCGCGCCGCCAATCGGCTGGTGCCGCGCGTTACTGGCAAGATTGTGCGCCGCGGCCCGGCCTCGATCGGCGATTTGCTTGCCGCCAAGGCTCACACCGTGCGGCCGCTGAAAATGGCGGTGCCGGGCCCGATGACGGTGGTCGACAGCGCGCTGAACGAATTCTACGCGGACGAGGCCGAGCTCGCCTTCGATGCCGCGGCGGCCATCAATGGCGAGCTGCGCGATCTGCAGGCCGCCGGCTGCGCGGTGCTGCAAATCGACGAGCCGGCGATGACGCGCTATCACGACAAGGTCGCCGCCTATGGCGCCGCCGCGCTCGACCGCTGTCTCGACGGCATCACGGTGCCGACCGTCGTGCATCTGTGTTACGGCTATCCCGGCGGCGGCGAGCGGCAGCACCAGTACGAATATAAGGATCTGCTGCCGCGCCTGATGGAAACGCGCATCGGCGGCTTCACCGTCGAATTCGGCCGCAGCACCTTCGATCCGCAAGTGCTGAAGCTGTGCGGCGACCGCATCGTCATGTTCGGCTGCGTCGATCCCGGCGATTCGCCGGCGCCCACGGTCGAGGCGATCGAGCGCCGCGTCGCGCAAGCGCTTGAATGGCTTGATCCCAAGCAGGTGTGGCTCGCGCCCGACTGCGGCCTGATGACCATCAGCCGGCCGCTGGCGCACGAGAAGCTGCGGGTCATGGTCGAAGCGGCCAAGCGATTGCGCGCGAAGCTGTAAACCGCCGGTGGGTCGGCTAGAGCGGATGCGCGAGATCGGCTAGATTGCGCCGATGAACCAGGCCATCCGCCCGCAAAAAATCGCCGCTTCGGCCTGTCCGCACGATTGTCCGTCGACCTGTGCGCTCGAGGTCGAAGTGTTGGATGCGCACACGATCGGCCGGGTCCGCGGCGCCGCCGACAATGCCTATACGGCCGGTGTGATCTGCGCCAAGGTCGCGCGTTACGCCGAACGCCTGCATCATCCCGACCGGTTGTTGCATCCGCTGCGGCGCACCGGCGCCAAAGGCTCCGGCCAGTTCGCAGCCGTATCCTGGGACGACGCGCTCGATCTCGTCGCCGAAGCTTTCACCCGCGCCGAGCAGCGTCACGGTTCGGAAGCGGTGTGGCCATATTACTATGCCGGCACCATGGGCTACGTCATGCGCGACGGCATCCATCGCCTGCGCCATGCCAAGAAATATTCCGGCTTCTTCTCGACCATCTGCGTCAATCCGGCCTTCACCGGCTTCATCGCCGGCACCGGCAAGCTCGCCGGCGCCGATCCGCGCGAAATGGCGAAGTCCGACGTGGTCGTGATCTGGGGCACCAATGCGGCGAACACCCAGGTCAACGTGATGACGCACGCGACGCGCGCCCGGAAAGAACGCGGCGCCAAGATCGTCGCCGTCGACGTCTACATGAACGCGACCATGAAGCAGGCCGATCTGCCGGTGCTGATCCGGCCCGGCACCGACGGTGCGCTCGCTTGCGCGGTGATGCATTGCCTGTTCCGCGACGGCAAGGCCGATTGGGATTATCTGGAGCGCTACACCGACGCGCCGCACGAGCTCGCCGCGCACGTGCGTACGCGCGATCCGGCCTGGGCGTCGCAGATCGCCGGCTGCCCGGTCGAGACCATCGAAGCCTTCGCGCGGCTGGTCGGCGACAACAAGCGCAGCTTCTTCCGGCTCGGTTACGGCTTCTCGCGGTCGCGCAACGGCGCGGTCAATATGCATGCGGCGAGCTGCATCGCCGCGGTCACCGGCGCCTGGCAGCTTGAAGGCGGCGGCGCCTTCCACAATAACGGCGCCGTCTTCCATCTCAACAACAGCGTGATCGAAGGCAGCGATCTGCGCGACCCGTCGATCCGCATGCTCGACCAGTCGCGCATCGGCGCGATTTTGACCGGCGATAAGGAGGCGCTCATCGGCGGCCCGCCGGTCGACGCGCTCTTGATCCAGAACACCAATCCGGTGTCGGTTGCGCCCGATCAGGAGACCGTCAAGCGCGGCTTTGCCCGCGACGATCTGTTCGTCTGCGTGCACGAGCAATTCATGACCGACACCGCCAAGGCCGCCGATATCGTGCTGCCGGCCACCATGTTCATGGAGCACGACGATTTCTATACCGCCGGCGGCAGCCAATACATTTTGCTGGGGCCGAAGCTGGTCGAGCCGCCCGGGCAATGCCGCTCGAACCACGAGGTGATTTGCGCGCTGGCGAAACGGCTCGGCGCCGTGCATCCGGGCTTTGCCATGACGCCGCGCGAATTGATCGACGTCAGCTTGCAAAAGTCCGGCTGGGGCACGCTCAAGGAGCTCGAAGCCAACCGCTGGATCGACTGCCAGCCGGATTTCGCCAAGGCGCATTATCTCGACGGCTTCGCCTATCCAGACAAGAAATTCCGCTTCAAGCCGGACTGGCCGCAAGTGCCGTTCCAGCGCTGGCACCGCGACGAGTCGCGCCGGCCGCTGCCGGCCTTGCCCGATCATTGGGACGTCATCGAGGAGGCCGACAGCGAACATCCGTTCCGGCTCGCCACCTCGCCGGCACGCGGCTTTCTCAATTCGACTTTCACCGAGACGCCGACCTCGCTGCAACGCGAGCGGCGGCCCGAAGTGATGATCCATCCCGACGATGCCGCGGCGCTCGCCATCGCCGACGGCGACTTCGTCGTGCTCGGCAACCGCCGCGGCGAAGTGCGCCTGCACGCCAAACTGTTCGACGGCGTGCGCCGCGGCGTGCTGATCGCGGAATCGCTATGGCCGAACTCGGCCTATGCCGACGGCCGCGGCATCAACACGCTCACCGGCGCCGACGCCATCGCGCCGTTCGGCGGTGCCGCGTTTCACGATAATAAGGTGTGGGTGCGGAAGGCTTGAGTCATCCGCCCCCACGCAAGTGGGGGAGGGGGACCGCGCTCTTGCGCGGTGGAAGGGGCGTCGGACTCAAGGACCCGTTCGGCGGCGAAAGCAAGTTAGCCCGGTAGAGGAGCGAAGCGTAACTTGGTATACTGGTGGCATGGTCAAAACACTTGAAAAAGCCATTGCCGAAGTGGAGCGCCTGCCCGCCGAGGATCAGGAACAGATCGGGCGGACACTGCTCTCTCATGTCGAAAAGCTGCGCGCCTTGCGCACGGAAATCGACAAGAGCATCCGCTCGCTCGATGCGGGACAGGGACGAGCTAGCTAGCCCAAATTGGCGTTGTCGCTCGATGCGAAATCGGCATCTATTTAGACCGCGCTTTTATTCGTGCGACCTCATCTGAATATTTTTCAAGTAATGGCGGCATTTGCTTTCGCCACAAATGGCTTTTCGCCAGAATGCTTCCTGTGAGACTCACGTCAAAAACTATATCGTGAAGCTCGCTAAAGCTCATGATTTCATCACGAGTCCGCAGCCCCTCGTTGGAAATCCACATTGCAATATTATCGCCTTGAAAGCCCTGTGCACGGATCATGCCCTCAATGTGCTTGGACTTGTTGTAAAGTCTATCCATTCGCCAATTGAGTTCAGCGCGTCCCGGGGCGTCCTTATTTTTGAATTCGGATCCCATCAACCCAAACAGTACTTCATGTCCCTGATAGGTGGCTGCTATGCGTCCACGCCGTAGACCGATCGGACGCGGCTTCAATAGCGGCCTCAGTGCCCCCAGCAGAACAGGTCACAATTATTGTGACCGACCCTTGACATTGGTCCCTATTTCCGTTACATACTGCGAATCAAAGCTCGCTCGCCGAAGGGACATCGACCGGCGACAGCCGGCCGGTGGAGCGAGTGCGGTGCCCGCGGGCGGGGCTTGTAACCCCGCTCCCGGGCGGCCCGGGCATCATGCCTGCCGGCATTGCGACCGGCGCGTGAGGTGCTCACTGGACTGGGACAGGCGAAGGCGGGTAACGCCCGTTCAGACCGCGTCCCAGGAAGCATGGCCTGGGTTGCGCCTTGGGTGACGTAAGTCCCCTTGGCGAGAGCCGTGGTGGAACGCCGGCAGGCGAGCGCGCCCGAGAGCGGAAAGGGCGGCGCAAGCCGCTCCTTCCGTGGCGCGACCCGCGCGCCGTTTGCGTGCGGGAGGTGTTACCCGCGTTTGCCGGCGTTCCGCTTCCTTTATTTTTTCGTAGCCCGGATGAGCGAAGCGAAATCCGGGATGGACAGTGAAGCTTCTCGATCGTTCCCGGATATCGCTCCGCTCATCCGGGCTACGGCGAGGAGTACGGGCCGTTCGACATCGCTGTTTGACAAAACTCGCGCGTAAATCGCGGCGCGAGAGCGGGATCGCCTTGCATCCGCCCCCGCGAAGCGGGGGAGGGGGACCACGCGTAGCGTGGTGGAGGGGGCCTCTGAGATGGAGCTCGTTGTCGGCGCAGAAGGATCGTTGAGGCCCGCGCCCCTTCCACCGCGCAAGAGCACGGTCCCCCTTCCCCGCTTGCGCGGGGCAGGATGAAATTACCCTCTCCAGCTTGCGGTGGAGGGCAGCGACGGGGCAATTCAGAACGGCGCTGCTCACGGATTTTGGCTCTTCTTCGCGCGCAGGCCTCTTATGACTGATATGGCGGCGGGGATGAGAAATTTATGCGTGGCGGCATCCAACGGGTCGTGCACGAATCCGGCAATTCTATCCTTGACCTCTTGGATGTTTTGACCGAGCGAGTCGGCCGCAACCTTTAGATCGCGCGCGTCGTCCTGAAGGGCATCAATCGCCATCTTGCGGACGTCGAAGGCCAAGTCGATCTCGGGTCCCGGTTGCGAGCTCCTGCCTAGCAGCACAACGATCGCAGCGAGAACAAAATCGCCGATGGCGACGAGTGTGGCCGCCCAAACGGGCCCCCACGACGTCTGCAAAGCGTAGAAGCCCGCCACATTCGTCATGCCGAGCCCGAAGACCGCGATCAAGCCGGCAAAAGCAAACAGGCCGAACCGGCGGACCATGCTGTTAAGCCAGATCTTCGCAATCAAGGAATCGGCCTTTTGCAGCAGGCGAAGGTGGTGGAGAAAATCCTCGATCATAGTGCAACTCCTAGCGTCGCCCGAGCAGACGACCAATCAGTATCCCAACCAGCATGGCGCCGATTACGCTCGCGGTAGGATGCGCCGATACGTTCTTTTCGGCATCGTCAAAAAATTCTTTGATTTCGTTGACGAGATCGCGAAGCTGTTCACGGAGCTCCTTATCTTCGGCCGCATCTTCGGGCTGGCCGACTGGCGCACCGCTCGCGGACGCCCGATCCGCAGGCGGCGATCGGTGCTGCCGATGCGAAACTGACAGTTCCTCTTGGAGAGCCTTCAATTCGCGCGACAGTACGGTATCCTTCGCCACAACATCCTCCCGTTCAAATCAGAGCCGTTTCAAGCCCTGTCAGCGCATACTTCGCAAAAGCAACCCGTGCGCTAATCGAACAGCGCCACCGCACGCGTCCAGCCGGCCGAGCCGGCTTTGATCTTGTGCGGGAAACAGGCGACGATGAAGCCGTGGTCGGGAAGCTGTTCGAGATTGCACAGCTTCTCCATGTGGCAATAGGGGATCTCGCGGCCGGCTTTGTGGCCCTCCCAGATGATCGAGGGGTCGTGCGTCTCGAGCCAGCGCTTGCGGGTATGGACGAACGGCGCGTCCCAGCCCCAGGCGTCGATGCCGGTGACGCGCACGCCGCGCGAGGTGAGATAGAGGGTCGCTTCGCGGCCCATGCCGCAGCCGGCAGTGAGATAGTCGTCACTGCCGATGCAGCTCGAGGCGCGGGTATTGACCAGCACGATGTCGAACGGCTTGAGCTCATGACCGATGCGCTTGAGCTCGGCTTCGACCTCCGCCGCCGTCACTACATCGCCGTCCGGCACTTTACGAAAGTCGAGCTTAACGCCGGGGCGGAAGAACCAGTCGAGCGGCACCTGATCGATGGTCATCATCGGCTTGCCGTCGATCGACTTCGATTGGAAGTGAATCGGGGCGTCCATATGGGTGCCGTTATGCGTCGTCAGTTGAATTTGCTCGATGGCCCAGCCTTCGCCGTCCGGCAGGTCCTCGCGGCGAAGGCCGGGAAACAGCTCGCACAACAGCGGCGCAGTATCGGCGTTGCTGCGGTACTCGATCTTGGGCCGCATGAAGGGGGGGTCGTACACCGTCTCATTCTCGAGCGGCGACGACAGATCGATCATGCGGCTCGGCAGCTTCATTTGATGCTCGTTGCGCCGTGTTATGGCTTCGCGCCCTTGGCCGGGTTCTGCGTATAAAGGCCGAGCTCCTCGCCCTGCGCCAGGATCTTGCCCTTCATCGCGTCTTGCGCCGCCGGGCCGTCGAAATCCTTCGGTAAATTGAGCGACTTCACGTTCAACGCATAGACTGTGAAATGATAGTGGTGAACGTCTTCGTCGTTCCAGGGCGGGCAGGGGCCGTCATAGCCGTAATACTGCCCCTTCATCGCATCGTTAGAGGCCGTCACCTTGGTGTAATCATTGAGGCCCTTCACGCCGACAGCAGACGTCGCCGGCTTGCCGTGCAAGACGCGCGCGTTCGAATCGGCGCCTTCCTTGATCGACGTGACGTTCGACGGAATATCGGCCAGGACCCAATGAAAGAAGTCGTGGCGCTTGATGTCCGCGGTCATCGTCACGCCTTCCTTGTTCATCAGCTCGCGATGCTCCGCCGGCGAGTCGGTATCGTAGAGAATGATGGCGTAGGATTTGGTGCCCTTCGGTCCTTTCGACCAGGAAATGCTCGGATTGATATTTTGGCCTCCGCTCGTATGACCCTGCGCCGCAGGCACGCAGAACGCGTATTTGTTCGGCACCGTGCCGCCGCTCTTGAACGAATCGACGTGCACCTTCAGCGTGGCGGCCATTGCCGGCGCCGCGACGAGCGCCGCGCCCGCCGCAAGCAGCCCGAGCACTGTTACTTTCACACTCCCCATGTTCCCCTCCCAATGTGTTTTGCCGCGCCATTTTGGGCGCTGACGATATCTCCTGCGTGCCCCCGCGCAGGAGTTCACCCGTCAAACTATACCGGTTATTGATGGGCGAGAAAGGGGTGGACGCATGATCCTGATTACTGGCGCGAGCGGTTTCATCGGGTCGGCCGTGGCGCGAAGTCTGCTGCAAGCCGGCGAAGAGGTGCGCGCACTCGTTCGTCCGACCAGCTCGCGAATGAATCTTGCCGATCCCCGGCTGGAGATCGTCGAGGGCGACATCTCCGACGCCGAGTCGATCGCGCGCGCAATGGGTGGCGTCCGTTACCTCTTCCACGTCGCCGCCGATTACCGGCTGTGGGCGCGCCATCCGGACGACATCGTGCGCACCAATGTCGGTGGAACGAAGACGGTGATGAGCGCGGCGCTGCGCGCCGGCGTCGAGCGCGTTGTGTACACTTCGAGCGTCGCCACTCTGGCATCGCGGCGCAATCGCGAGCCGAGCGACGAGACCTCTCCGCTCGCAGCGGAAGACGCCGTCGGCGCCTACAAATACAGCAAAGTTGTCGCCGAGCGCCTGGTCGAGGCCATGGTTGCGGAGCAAAAATTGCCGGCGGTCATCGTCAATCCATCGACGCCGATCGGGCCGGGCGACGTTCGTCCGACGCCGACCGGACGCATCATCATTGAGGCGGCGGCGGGCCGCATGCCGGCTTACGTCGATACCGGCCTCAACCTTGTCCACGTCGATGACGTCGCCGCCGGTCATGTCGCGGCCTTGCATAACGGCCGCATCGGCGAACGCTACATTCTCGGCGGACAGGATGTTCTCCTCGGCGACATGCTGTGCGAGATAGCCCGCCGCGTCGGCCGCGCGCCGCCGCGGCTGCGATTGCCGCGGCAACTCATCTTTCCGATCGCTTACGGCGCCGAGGCGATCGCGCACTTCACCGGGCGCGAGCCCTTCGTGACCACGACCGGACTAAAGCTGGCAAAGGATCATATGTTCTTCACTTCGGCCAAGGCCGAGCGCGAACTTGGCTACAAAGCGCGGCCCTATGGCGAAGCGATCGCCGAGGCCATCGCCTGGTTTCGCCAGCATGACTACCTGAAGTGAGCTATCAGTTGGAGCATGTCCTTTTCGCAAAACCGGTTTCCACTTTTGCGGGACATGCTCTAATGCGCCGCGCTGCGCTCGCGCAGGAAATGAAAGAACTCGACGCCCTCGCGCAACCGGCGCTTCATCATTTGCGGACTGCGAACCATTTCGCCGACGATCGAGGCAATCTTGCCGGAGCGGAAATAGAAGCGGCGGTAAAAATCCTCGACCGAGTCGAATATTTCCGTATGCGTCAGATGCGGATAATGCAGCGGCGCGATCTGCACGCCGTCGTCATTGACGAGTTCGGCATTGGCTTCATCGAGCCAGCCGTTTTGCAGCGCTTGGTCGAACAGGAACGTTCCGGGGTAGGGCGCAGCGAGCGAAACCTGGATGGTGTGCGGATTGATGTCGGTGGCGAAGCGGATGGTCTCTTCGATGGTTTCCTTGGTCTCGCCCGGCAATCCCATGATGAAGGTGCCATGGATCGTGATGCCCAGTTCGTGGCAGTCCTTGGTAAAGCGGCGGGCGACGTCGATCCGCATGCCCTTCTTGATGTTGTGCAGGATCTGCTGATTGCCGGACTCGTAACCGACCAGCAGCAGACGCAGGCCGTTGTCGCGCAGCACTTGCAGCGTCTTGCGCGGCACATTGGCCTTGGCGTTGCACGACCAAGTCACGCCAAGCTTGGACAGCTCCTTGGCGATGGCTTCGGCGCGCGGCAAATCGTCGGTGAAGGTATCGTCGTCGAAGAAGAATTCCTTCACCTCCGGGAAAGCCTTCTGCGCCCAGGCGATCTCTTCGACGACATGCCCGACCGAACGCGTGCGGTAGCGATGGCCGCCCACCGTTTGCGGCCACAGGCAGAACGTGCAGCGGGATTTGCAGCCGCGTCCGGTGTAGATCGAAAGATACGGATGCTTCAGGTAGCCGATAAAATAATTCTTGATGTCGAGATCGCGCTTATAGACCGGCGTGACGAACGGCAGGCTGTCCATATTTTCCAAAATCGCGCGCTCGTCGTTGTGGACGATGACGCCCGCCGCGTTGCGGTAGGACAGGCCGGCGATGTCGCCCCAGGACCGCCCGTCCGCAACCTCCTTGATGGTGAAGTCGAACTCATTGCGCGCCGCGAAATCGATCAAGGGCGAGGCGTTCAGGCTGCCCGCCGGGTCGACGGCGACCTTGGCGCCGACCAGCCCGATTTTCAGATCACTGTTTGCTTCCTTGAGCGCCTTGATGGTCGCGACATCGGATGCAAAAGACGGCGCCGAGGTATGCAGCACGACGAGATCGTAGTCCCGGGCGCTTGCGGCCACCTCTGCAAGCTTGGTGCGGTGCGGCGGCGCGTCGACGAGCTTGCTGCCTTCGACCAAGGCCGCCGGCTGCGCCAGCCAAGTCGGGTACCAGAACGAGCGAATTTCGCGGCGCGCCTGATAGCGCGAGCCGGCGCCGCCATCGAAACCGTCGAACGAGGGGGCCTGAAGGAACAAAGTCCGCATCACGTTTCGACCTCGCCGTAATAAGCAAGCCGGTTGTCGGCCCGCAGGCCATAGCGATGGCCGCGCCATTCGATGCCGCGGCCGAAGAAGCTGATGACAAAAATCGCGAATGACAGGAGATCGCGCAGCGGCCCTAGCCAAAAGAAATCGCCGCGCAAGTGAAAGGCCCGATCGATCTCGCTCTGCAGCAGGAAACGGCAGGCGAGCGCAGCGACGACGATAAATCCGGCCGGATTGATGCCGCCTAGCGCAAGACCGAAGAGAGCGAGCGGCACGGCGTGGGTAATCGCAAGTCCGGCAAAGCCCGCCGGATCGATCGAGCGGATCGTCCGCGCCCAACGCAATTCGTGACGGATGAGGTCGCGCGCAGATCGCTCCGCGCAGACATGCGTGACGATGTAATTGGGGATCGCGACGCTCAGCCCGGTGCGCCGCACCAGCGCGCCAAGCGCATAGTCGTCGGCCAATTGATCGGCCACCGCTTCGAACCCGCCGATCTTGGCGAGCGTTAGCCTGCGCAGCGCGATCGTTGAGCCGAAGCACGGTGCGGCAAGGCCGAGCTTGAGCCCGACCAGCACGTTGGGCAGGAAGTGATAGTCGATCGCCGCGGCGCCGAGCCGCGCCCACATGCCGGCGGCGGCGATGCCTCGGTAGAGGCAGGTCACAAGCCCGACGCCTGGATGCGCCAGAGCGGCGGCGATGTGCCGCAGATAGTCTGTTCCGACGACAATGTCGCTGTCGGAGACGACCAGCACTTCGTGGCGCGCCCGCCGCGCCATATTGATCAAATTCGAAACCTTGCGGTTCTCGCCATATCGCTTCGCATTGATCACCAATGTCAGATCGCGATCGGGAAAATCGGCAACAAGCCTGCGTACGACGCCGACCGCCGGATCGGCTGGATTGTCCACGCCAAATACGATTTGCACCGGGCTTGGATAATCCTGCGCGCAAAAGCCGGCCAAATTGGCGTAGAGATTTGGCTCCAGTCCATGTAGCGGCTTGAGAATGGTGACGGTCGGGCAAGCCCCACCTGGCAGGATCGTCGATCGGACAAAGCTGCGTGCGGCCCATGCGGCAAAAAGCGCATAACCGCATCCCAGCGCGGCCGCCGCATAGCAAATGACCGACGCCCAAGCGGCGATGTTGGCGAAAAACACGTACAAGCTGACCTCTGCCGGCCGTTATCGACCCCGGACTATATTGCTCATCTGCGGTCCATGCACGCTAAAGCCGTTGGCATTTTTGCCGGGCTCTGAACAGCCGACAAAATCGGGCCGGGATTGCGTAGGCAAAACTCTTTCAGGCGCCGGCTATTTACCATGGGATAGTAATCGCTTGCCCTCTAGCGCCTGCCATCCCACCAACGCCGGTACCCCGAGTACCAAATCGGGAACCCGCTTGATCAGCGCCATGGCCAGAGCGACATCTGCCGGAATGCCGAATATCGCACATGCGGCAATAAGCGCACCATCCTGAACGCCTAGCCCGCCGGGCAGGATGAACGCGGCGGCCCGGCTGCCTTGGCCGAGACTCTCGATCGCCACCGCTTGGGCGGTGCTTACCGGATGGCCCATGAAGCCTAGCGCGATCCAGACCTCAATCGCGCCGAAAAACACCGCGGCGAGATGGATCAAGAACGATGCCGACAAGCCGCGATGATTTCGCCAGATCTGCTGTAACCGGCCGCCGAGATCGACAACGTGATTGAATGCCGCCCAGTCGTGGCTTTCGCCGAATGCAACGAGCCGGCGGACGAACGGTTCGAAAGCGCCGAAATTCAAAGCGAGGAAGAATCCGCTGACGGCCGGCAGGGCGATGGCCAACATGACGAAGGTCATGGTCGAGAGCCGGTGGGTACCGACCAGATCCAGCACGACACCGATCCCGGCCGCCACAAAGACCAAGAGGCACACGACCTGGATAAAAATGTCGATAAGAACGCTCGCAATTGCCACATTCGTGGCAATGCCGAACTGGGTCAATAACCTTGCTCCGATGATATCGCCACCTACGCCGGCGAACGGAAACAGTGCGTTGATCGCCTCACGTACAAAGCGCAGGCCAGCGAAAATGTAGGGCCCACGAGGCAGCGGCGTGAGGAGAAACCACCAGCCGACCCCAGCCGCGGCCAATGCCACTGCTCTCGCAACAATGACAAATGCCGTCCCCCATCGTGAGCTGACAAGGGCCTGCAAAACCGAGGCAAAACCGAAATAAGCAATCAGAGCGGTTAGGAGCGCCAAGCCGAAAATAACGGCAAGCGGGGCTAATATCTTCATTTAGCCGCCATATAGCGAATTTTATGCATCATATGGTCCATGCGAGCTCATGGCGCTTAATCGGGTGTCAACTGTGTCTTTTCAGCACTAGTAGAGCCCGGCCGCCGTTTCTATCCTGTCTCCTCGTACCAACAGTATGGGGGCACCCATGAAAAAGATCGCGTTTGGAACAGCCGTTATTCTCGCGCTGCTCAGCATTGCCGGTTGCGCACAGACCGGCAAGGGCAAGGCCCCGCCGCCAGTTGTGACAAAAGGCTGATCGCACAGAAGAAGCACGCCTTTATCTGTCGCGCGTAGGCATTGCCGAAGGAAGAGCCGGCCGAATTATGGCTTGCCTTTTGCAATGCAGTCGAACGGGGAAGTGGGGACAACGTGATTATCGTCGTCGGACTTGCGTTTGAAGCGCGCATCGCCGCGGGACCTGGGGTGCACGTCATTTGTAGCGGTGACGGGCGCAACTTGGCGGCCAAGCTCACGGCGGCTATCGCGGAAGCCCGCACGCTGGTGCGCGGATGTCCCGGAATTATCAGCTTCGGGGTGGCTGGCGGCCTGGCGCCGCATCTGCGGCCGGGAACCTGCGTCGTCGGCTCGGCGGTGATTTCCGGCGCGAACCGCATGCCGATCAGCAAGGAATGGTCGCAAAAATTGCTACAAACGATACCGGACTCGGTTTCGGGCGCACTGCTCGGCGTGCCGGCGCCGATCGCGCATCCCAACGAAAAGCGCGCGCTCTACTTGAAGACCGGCGCGATCGCGGTCGATATGGAATCGCATATCGTCGCTGCCGTGGGGCTGGCACACGAGGTGCCAGTCGCAGCGATCCGTGTCATCACCGATCCAGCCAAGCGCGCCTTGCCGGTTTCCGCCGTCGCCGCCATGCGCCCCAACGGAACCACCAATATCGGCGCCATGCTGCGCTCCGTGCTGAGCCGGCCGCGCGACTTGCCCGCGCTGTTTCAGACGGCGCTCGACGCGCGCGCCGCGCGAGCGACCTTGGTGCGCGACAGGCATTTGCTCGGACCCGCCTTCGCTTCACCGCTGACGACTTGAGAGGCTTGCTGCCATGTTCAAGTCCGCCGCAGAAGAAATAAGCCAGTGGGCAGATCAGTGCCGGCGTTGGGCTAAGGATGCCCGGACCCGCGAGCAGCGATTGACCTTACAGAGCCTGGAAAGGCTTTTGGACGACGCGGCAATCGAAGCCGAGCAAGAATTTAGCGCAAACGCTCCGCGTCCTCTGGCGTCGACACGATCCTGATAAGACTCGCGTCGTAGCGCGGCCGTTGCCATCGGTGTAAAATGATGGCAACGAGGCTCGCAATGGTTCCGCAAACTCCCGCTCCGCAAGCTTTGGGTTACGTCGGCGTGCGCGCCAAGGATTTGGGCGACTGGGTGAGCTATGGCTGTGGCCTTCTCGGCCTGCAACGCATCGACAAGTCGCGCTCTACGCTCGCCTTCCGCATGGATGACCGCAAGCAGCGCATTCTTGTCGATGCCGACGGCGGCGAAGGCATCGCCTTTTTCGGCTGGGAGGCTGCCGACGCGGCGGCGCTCGATGGCCTGGCGGCGCATCTGGACAACAGCGGCGTTAAAGTCGCCCGCGGCGCCCGCGCCTTGGCCGATGAGCGGTACGTGAAAGATCTGATCGTGTTCAACGATCCGCTGGGCAACCGGCTGGAGATTTTTCACGGCGCCGAAACGGCAACGGAACCGTTCAAGCCCGGCCGCTCGATCTCGGGCTTTCGCACCGGCCCGCTGGGCTTGGGCCATGTCGTGCTCAATGTCGACACGGCGGCTACGATCGAGCGGCTGATGGCGTTCTACCGCGATACGCTCGGCTTCCGGCTGACCGATTATTATTCGCAGCCGTTTGTCGCGCGCTTTCTCCACCTCAATCCGCGCCATCACAGCCTCGCCTTCATCCAGACCGGCAAGAATGCGGTCCATCACATCATGATGGAGCTGTTCAGCTTCGACGATGTCGGGCAGGGCTACGATATCGCTCTCGGCGAAGCGGGCCGCGTTGCCACCACGCTTGGCCGCCATACCAGCGATTTCATCACTTCATTCTATACCTGGACGCCGTCTGCTTTCATGGTCGAGTACGGCTGGGGCGCGCGTTCGATCGACGTCGATACCTGGCAGGCCTATGAGCGCAAGGAAGGCCCCAGCATGTGGGGCCATGATCGGGCCTGGCTGTCGGCAGAAGACCAAGCGAAGGCCCGCGCGCTGCGGCTGAAGAACGCCGAGAGCGGCTATCGCCGGCCGGTCCAGGTCATGGACGGCAATTACGAGGTGATGTCGGGCGTCTGTCCCTGGTGGGACAGCGTGAAGTCGCGATCCGCCGCGCAATGATTCAGGCATGGATGCACCGGCGAACAACGTCCACACCCGCGCGATCGCCGAATTCGTCTCGGGTCTGACCTACGAGCAGATCCCGGCGGAGGTCCGCGAGCGGATAAAACTTCTGATCCTGGATTCGCTCGGCTGCGCGATCTATGGCGCCAATCTCGAATGGTGCCGCATCTTGCGCCAGACGCTTGAAGCGCTCGATATAACGCGCACCGCCTCGATCTGGGGAACAAACCGGCGGCTTTCTTCCCCGCACGCGGTTTTGGTGAATGGCACGCAGGTGCAAGGCTTCGAGCTTGACGACGTGCACCGCACCGCTGTGCTGCATGTCGGCGCGGTCACGCTGCCGCCGCTGAGCGCGGTGGCGGAATGCCACGCCAGACTGTCCGGCCGCGATTTCCTCACCGCCGCCGTCGCCGGTTACGAAATCGGCCCGCGTGTCGGTTTGTGCATGGGCCAGGAGCATATCGGCCAGGGCTGGCATTCTGGTGCGACCGTCGGCGTATTCTCGGCCGTAACCGGCGCCGCGCGAGCGCTTAAGCTTTCCGCGGACGCCACCGTGCACGCGCTCGGTATCGCCGGCACGCAGTCCTGTGGGCTGATGGCGGCGCAATACGGCGCCATGGTCAAACGCATGCATGCTGGCCGCGCCGCGCAAAGCGGGCTTTATGCGGCGCTGCTGGCGAGCCAAAACTTCACCGGCATCGCCGACGTGTTCGAGGCGCCCTATGGCGGCTTCTGCACGACGTTCTCGCGCTCGCAGGACCGCTTCAATCTTGCGGCCTTGAGCGCCGGCCTTGGCGAGCGCTTCGAGACCATGCGCATTTCGCTGAAATTCTATTCCTGCGTCGGCAGCAACCACACCACGCTCGATGCGCTGTCTGATATCCGCAAGCGGCATCCGTTCACGCCCGAAAATGTCGACAGCATTATCGTGCACGCGTCGCAGGTCACCGTCGATCACGCCGGCTGGCCGTATAAGCCTGAAGGATTGACCGCGGCGCAGCTTAATCTGCCGTTCTGCGTCGCAACGCTGCTGATTGAAGGCGACGTTTTTGTCGACGAGTTCACGCCGGATTGCGTCGACGATCCGGCACGCATCGCGCTGGCACGCAAGGTGAAGGTGGTGCACGACCCCGCGATCACGGCGCTCGGCGCCGCGCACCGCCACAAGGTGCGCGTCGAGATCCATTTCCGCGACGGCGCGGTCGAGACCGAGACCCGCGAGGCGCCGCGCGGCAGCGAGCAATCGTTCGCGAGCGTCGACGAGATCGCCAAAAAGTTTCGTAAGCTCGCGGAACCTTCCATGGGCAAACAAGTCGATGCGATCATCGGCATGACCTTGGACCTCGACAATCTGCCGGACAGCCGCGTGTTGATCGATTTATTGCGGCTGCAACCCTGAGCAGGATGACGGCCTCGCTTAATCCGGGCTAAGCTCGCGTGATGGGTACGGAAAAAATCGAATTCGGCGTCTTCGATCATCTCGACTGCACCGGGGCGTCGCTGGCGGACTATTACGAGGACCGTCTCAAGATCGCGGAAGCCTACGACAGTGCGGGCTTTTACGGCTATCACCTGGCCGAGCATCATGCGACGCCGCTCGGCATGGCGCCGTCGCCCAACGTCTTTCTCGCCGCGCTGGCGCAACGTACGCGGCGGCTTCGCTTCGGGCCGATGGTGTTCGTGCTGCCGCTCTATCATCCGCTGCGCTTGATCGAGGAAATCTGTATGCTCGACCAGATGAGCGGCGGGCGCCTCGAGATCGGGTTTGGCCGCGGCGCCTCTCTGATCGAGCTTGCGATCTACGGCGAAGACCCCGCCGCGGCGCAGGAAATCTACACCGAAGCCGTTGAGTTGATCCTCAAGGGCTTGACAGAAAAGCGGCTCGATTTCCACGGCAAGCATTTCTCGTTTGACGACGTGCCGATGGCGCTCGAACCCTTGCAGAAGCCGCATCCGCCGATCTGGTACGGCGTTCATGCGCCGGATAGCGCCGAACGCGCGGCCAAGCGGAACCTCCATGTCGTCAGTCTCGATCCCTCGGGAGATACCCGGCTGTCGATCGAACGCTACCGCGCGACTTGGCGGCCGCCCTATGCGGGAGCCGCGTTGCCAAAACTCGGCCTTGGCCGCTTCATCATTGTCGCTGAGACCGACGCCAAGGCACTCGCGCTGGCACGGCGCGCTTATCCTGTCTGGCACCAAAGTTTCACGTACCTGTTTCGTTTGCGCGGCCAGCCGCAAAATCATCCGCGCCCTGCCGATTTCGACGCGCTGATGGAGCGGGGCCAGGGCGTGGCCGGCTCGCCGGCGACGGTGACGGATTTCCTGAATCGCCAGTTGGCCGAGACGCAATGCAATTATGTCGTCGGCCAGTTCGCCTTCGGCGACCTGACGCGCGAGGAGTGTCTGCGCTCGATCGGCCTTTTCGTCAGCGAGGTCATGCCGGTCGTAGGCGGGGGAAATGCCGAAGCGCTGGCGGCGGCTCGCTAGATCTAACTGTCGCGCGATGCTTTCAGGTGCTGCAGCACTCTGGCGCGTAGCGCAGCCTGCTCCTCGGCGCTCCACTTGCGGAAGCCTTCGCCCGATTTGAACCCGAGCTTGCCGTCCGCCACCAGCTTTTGCAGATAAGGCGACGCGACCGGCCGGCTGTCGATCGCCGGGAGCACCGTATTGTGGATGGCAAGCGTCAAATCGGTGCCGACCAGGTCGGCATTTTCGAGCGGGCCGAGCACCGCGAGCCTGCGCCCAAACGAGGCCTTGATCACGGCATCGACGGTCGCCGCATCGCAGATGCCGTTTTCGACGAGCGAGATCGCTTCGCGCCACAGCGCGTGCTGCAGCCGGTTGCCGATGAAGCCCGGTACGTCTTTCTTGACGTGGGCCGGCTTCTTGCCGGCCGCCCGGTGCAGCTCCAGGGTCCAGGCGACGACCTCCGGCGAGGTCCATTGCGTCTCGATCACTTCCACGAGCGGCACCAGGAACGGCGGGTTCCACCAATGCGTGCCGAGCGCGCGTTCGCGCTTTTTCAAGCCCTGCATGATCGAGGTGATCGGTATGACCGACGTGTTGCTGGCGAGGACCGCTTCGGCTGGTGCGTGGCGTTCGATATCCGCGAAAAGCTTCTGCTTGAGCGGTAAATCTTCCACGATCGCCTCGACAACATAATCGGCTTCGCGCACGGCTTCGGCGAGTTCGAGGCACGGCCGCACCCGCGCGATCGCCAGCGGGTCGTCGCCGAGGTCGCGCAAGTTGACGGCAATGCGCTTGGTGACGGTATCCAGATTCTTCATCACCGTGTCGGTGATGGTCACGTCGTGACCGGCCAGCGCGAAGACCTGCGCGATGCCGTGTCCCATCAGCCCGGCTCCGATGACGGCGATGCGGGCTTGCGCCACGTCCTTCGCCATCGTTCAGCCCGCCGTGTAGCCGCCGTCGGCGTAGAGAATGTGTCCGGTGTAGAAATCGGATGCCTTCGACGCGAGGAACAGAAGCGGCCCGGCAAGGTCCTCCGGCTCGCCGAGCCGGCCCCTCGGCACGCGCGTGAGAAAGCCGGCGCGCACCGTTTTGCCTCGTTCGTCGTCGACGAACATCCATTCGGTCAGCGGCGAGCGGAAGACGGTCGGGCCAAGCGCGTTGACGGTGATGCCGGTCGCGCCGAGTTCGCAGCCGAGCGCCTTGGTGATGCCGTCGACCGCCGATTTCGACGCGCAATACGCAGTGTAACCGGCCGGATGGCCGAGCAGCCCGCGCGCCGACGACATGAGTATGATCTTGCCGCCGCGGCCCTGCTTGATCATCTGCCGCGCCGCGGCGCGCGCCATCAGCCAGGACTGTGTGACGTTGGCGTCCATCACGTCGAGGAAATCCTCGGCCTTCTGATCGACGATCTTTGCCACCTTGTTCTGGCCCGATGCCACGACCAGGATATCGAGGCCACCGAATTTTTCGACCGCGGTTGCGATGATGGCGTCGCAGTTTGCTTCCGAGCTCGGGCGCTTGGCGACCGTTTCGGTCTTGCCGCCGAGCTTGCCGCATTCCGCCGCGATCTTTTTCAAGCCTTCGGCATTGTTCGCGGCGAGCACGACGCTGGCGCCGGCCGCCGCCAGGGTCTTCGCCGCGATCGCGCCGAAGGCGCCGGTGGCGCCGGTGACAATCGCCGTCTTGCCTTTGACGTCGAACAACGACAGCGGGTTTTTCAGGAACTCTTCGGACATGGACGCGTCCTCACATTTGCATCTATTGCTTTGTCATGCCCCGCCTTGCGCCGGGCATCCACGTCTTTGTGCTCGGGACGCGACGTGGATGGCCGGGTCAAGCCCGGCCATGACGCCTGCGGCGTCACTTCACCGGCGCGACGGCGACCGCGATGGTGCAGACCTCGTTGCTGCGATTGATAATTTCGCGGCTTTCGTTTGGGCCGATGTAGACGCTGCCGCCCGCTCGCGCGACCGTCTCCTTGCCACCGGCGATCACCGTAAGCTCGCCGGCGAGCACATAGTAGATTTTCTCCGGCGGCGAGGCATCGGGTCCGGCGCCGCCGCCCGGCAGGAAGTGCGAAATACCGAACACCAGCGTCTGCGAGCCGCCCATTTCCGCGCCATATACGCGGAACGATTTATAGCCACGATGGTTTGGCGCTTCGTAGGCCTTCGCTTCCGAAAATTTCCGCACGATCATACGAACTTCTCCCCCTTTTCGATCCGGTAGGCGCCCTTCGGATCGACGATCGCCACCAGCCGGATGATGCAGCCGTCGCCGCGGTCCCAATTCCACGGGAAGAACGCAAAGGTGCAGCGCCGGCCGGTGACCTTGTCGATGTCGCCGCCGACGTTCTCGATGCCGAGGATGCCGTTCTTGAACAGGATGCGGTGCACCGGCTCCCAATCGGGAAAATCGGCCTTCCAATCGCGGCCGCCCGACCATTCCTTGTATTCGGCGGCGAGGTGCGGATGCAGCGGTCCGTTGCGCTGCGGGCCGATGGCGGTCGCCAGCGGATGATCGTTGGCCTGGGTGTCGTGGCCGACGACCTTCACCTGCTTTTCGACGAACCATTGGCCGGCCGACGACACGAAGCCCGGCGAGTAGCAGAAATAGTCCTCGCTATCCTCGTACTTCTCGTGCCAGCCGGTATTGACTATGACGACGTCGCGCGGCCGCACGATCTTGCCGGCCGCTTTCTCCAGATCGTCGTAAGTGATCTGCTCCCATTTCTTCTTCGGCAGCGCCACCACGATGCCGGAGCCGAAGAAGTGCGGCAGCGGCACCTCGTCGATGAACGGCGTGCCCTGCACCACATGCGCCGGCGCGTCGATATGCGTGGTGTTGTGCATCGAGGTTGTAATGCGTTGCGACAGCACGCCCGATTTGGCCATGTAATGGATGCGTTCAATCTTGACGTCTTCGAAATACGGCCAATTGGGCGACTGGTAGCCGAAACGATGGGACAGGTTAAAAAACTCGAGCCCCATCGAATTGTTGAGGTTTTCCTCAAACGTCACCCCGCGAATTTTCTGCGTCACGGGCGTTCCTCCACTTAAACCTTAAGCCACTGTTGTACGGTCCGCCGTTTCTAGCGAATATCGGTTATAAGGTACAGAGAGCCGCGCAAGCACAATCGTTCGGGGGAGGCATGGTCAAAAAAATCGCGCTGGAGGAGCATTTCCTGTCGCCGGGCCTCGAAGATTACTGGGGACCCACGGTCGCTACTGTCGACCCGAAGTTCGCAAGCGGCCTGCTGGCGCGGCTCACGGACTTTGGTGAAATGCGACTGCAGGCCATGGACCAGGCGGGAATCGCGCGCTCGGTGCTGTCAATTGCCGGTCCTGGCGTGCAGAGCGAGCGCGACGCCGCGACAGCGCTCCGCTGGGCCCGTGAATCCAACGATTTCCTGGCGCGCGAGGTGCAAAAGCGCCCCGACCGCTATTCCGGCTTCGCGCATCTGCCGATGCAGGACCCGCACGGCGCCGCCGACGAGCTGGAGCGCTGCATGCGCGACCTCGGCTTCGCCGGCGCCATGATCAACGGTCACACCAACGGTCAATATCTCGACCATCCGGTGCTGCATGTGTTTTGGGAGCGCGCCGAAGCGCTCGGCGCGCCGATCTACATTCATCCCACCGATCCGGTTAGCCTCGCCCCGGTGCTCGAGGGCTATAACGGCTTGCGCCGCGCGACATGGGAATGGGGTTTTGAGACCGGTTCGCACGCCCTGCGGCTGGTGTTCGGCGGACTGTTCGACCGTTCTCCTGGCGCCAAGGTGGTGCTCGGCCATCTCGGCGAGACGCTGCCGTACCTGCTGTGGCGCTTCGACAGCCGCGCCAAGCTCTATGGCGTCAAGCTCGTCAAGCAGCCGTCCGACTACATCAAGCAGAATTTCATGGTGACGACGTCCGGCATGTGCTCCGCCGAGCCGCTCGACTGCTCAATCGCCGCGTTGGGTCGCGATCGCGTGATGTTCGCCGCCGATTATCCCTTCGAATCGGCGCAGGAAGCCGGTGAATTCCTCGATCACGTGCCGCTTGCGGGCGACTTGCGCGAGGATATCGCTTCCAATACTGCCGTTCGCTATTTCGGCTTGGCAAAAGCCTGATCTGCAAGCATGCCGTTTGCATGAGCACAAAAGTTCTTATCGTCGACGTGCACGCCGAGATGTATCGCGACCGCTTGCAGGCGGAATTTCCGGAGCTGCAATTCGCGCTGTTCCACGGCGCCGCGGATGTGACGGGCAACCTGTCCGACGTCGACGTCATGATCATGTTCGGCATCGAGCTGCGTGATCACATGCTCGTCGGCGCGCCGCGGTTGACATGGATTCAATCGCTGGCGACCGGGGTCGATCATTTCCTGCGCTGCCCGGCGCTTAAGCCCGAAGTTCTCATCACCAGCGGCCGCGGCATCCACGGCCCGCCGATGCGCGAGCAGGTCGTCTATATGATGATGGCGGTCAGCCGCGATGCGACGCGCCAGGTCGAAGACCATCAGCATCGCATCTGGGCGCGGCGGCTGTGGAGCACCCTGCACGGCAAGACTGCGGTAATCGTCGGCACCGGCGTCGTTGGGGCGGCGATCGGCGAGCTCCTCCAAGCTTTCGGCATGCATGTCATCGGCGTCAGCCGCACGCCTCGCCAAGAGAATGGCTTCGACGAGATCATGCCGATGGATCGTCTGCACGACGCCGCCGCCAGGGCCGACTATCTCATCAATATCCTGCCCGCGGCGTCTTATAACTTCACGCTGTTCGACGCCGCGGTATTCGCGGCGATGAAGCCGTCGGCCTATTACATCAGTGCCGGGCGCGGCCAGACCGTCGACGAGGCCGCGCTGATCGCCGCGTTGCGCGACCGCCGCATTGCCGGCGCCGCGCTCGACGTGTTTCAGACCGAGCCGTTGCCGCCCGATAGTCCATTCTGGAACCTGCCGAACGTATTCATCACGCCGCATGTCGGCGGCTATATCGTCGAATACGAGGATTTCATCATGCCGCTCATTATCGACAATATGCGGCTATTCCTCGCAGGGCGGCAAAGCGAGATGAAGAACATAGTCCCGCGGTGAGCGCATAGGGCGCGCTCGCGGCGACCCCTTGGAAAGTTCTCAATTCCGGGGAATTATCGGCAAAATCGGCCTCGGATATGCCGAGGAAGCGCGGGAGGATGCGCGATGGCGCTGGCGAGACTCAAATTCCCGATCATCCTGTTCGGCGCGGCGCAGCTTCTCAAGCGGGCGGCGCAACGGCATCCGCAGTTCAGCAACCGGCTGGAGCAGCACGATTTCGTCGCCCAGATCATGGCGCGCGACGAGGGCATCGGCCGCTGGTTCGAGTTCAAGAAGGGCATCGTGACGTCGGCTGCGGGCCTGCACGACAAGCCCGACATCAAGCTAATGTTCAAGAACGCCAAGATCGGCACTGCGTTGCTCATGCCGCCGATCAACTGGCTCGACCAGATCAACGCGCAGAAGGATTTCGTCCTCACCGTCGACGGGCCGGAATATCTGACCAACTGGTTTGCGCAAACCTTGATGATGAGCCAGTCGGTCGGCCTCAAATACGGCACCAGACTGCGCCGCGGCGTCACGCGCTATTGCAACATGACGAACGGCGGGCCGGTCTTCGTCTATGTCAAGAACGGCAAGATTTTGCGCATGACGCCGATCGATCTCAAAGACGAAGACGGCGCGTCGTGGACCATCGAGGCGAAAGGCCAGAAACTCACGCCGCCGCGCAAGACGACGCTGGCGCCGCACGGTCAGAACGCGAAATCGATCGTCTATTCGCCGGATCGCCTGCTGTACCCGATGAAGCGCGTCGACTTCGATCCGAATGGCGAGCGCAATCCGCAAAATCGCGGCAAGTCCGGCTATGTGCGCATCTCCTGGGACGAGGCGACCAAGATCGTTACCGACGAGATCAAGCGGCAGAAGCGCGAATACGGTCCGGGCGCGATTACCTTCTCGCACGGCTCGCATCATACCTGGGGCAATGTCGGGTATTACCTCTCCGCGCTGTTCCGCTTCGCCAACGCCGTCGGCATGACGCGCATCCACCACAACCCCGATTCCTGGGAGGGCTGGTATTGGGGCGCGGTGCACCACTGGGGCTACACACTGCGCGTCGGCCAGTCGGAGACCTACGGCACGGTCGAGGATTGCTTGCAGAACTGCGACATGATCGTGTCGTGGGCCGCCGATCCGGAATCGACCTCAGGCTCCTACGGCGCGCAGGAGGGCACCACGCGTCGGCAATGGCTGAAAGATCCGAAGCTCGGCATCAAGGTCGTCCACGTCGATCCCTATTACAACGCCACCGCCCAATTCCTGCCCGGCAAATGGTTGGCGCCAAAGCCGACCACATCGGTCGCGATGGCGATGGCGATCGCTTACGTCTGGATCAAGGAGGACCTCTACGACAAAAACTACGTCGAGACGCACACGGTCGGCTTCGACAAGTGGAAGGCGTATTTGCTCGGCGAAGAGGACGGAATTCCGAAAACGCCGGAGTGGCAGGAAAAGGAAACCGGCGTTCCGGCCAAGGACGTGCGCGCGCTGGCGCGCGAATGGGGGAAGAAGCGCGTCTATCTAGCGCCCGGCGGCTGGGGCAACGGCCACGGCGGCGCTTGCCGCAACCAGACCGGCATTCCTTGGGCGCGCGTCATGGTCTGCCTCGTCGCAATGCAGGGGCTCGGCAAGCCCGGCATCAATATGGGCAATCTGCAATGGGGCACGCCGATCGATTTCAATTTTTATTTCCCGGGTTACGCCGACGGCGGCATGTCCGGCGATCTCGAAAATACGGCGATGCCGGTCGAGCTCTATCAGCGCATGCCGCAATTACCGACGATGAATTCGAACGGCCAGCGCATCCCACGCATTTTCGTGCCGGAGGCGATCGTCGACGGCAAGGCCGAAGGGTACCCTTGGGTCGGTAAATCGATCGAGCACCAGTTCGCACGCTTCGCCTATCCGGCGCCCGGCCATTCGCCGGTGCACATGCTCTACAAATACGGCGGCTCGATCCTATCCACCATGAACAACACCAACCGCTGGGTGCGGATGTATCAGTCGTCGAATCTCGAATTCGTCGTCAACCAGTCGATCTGGTTCGAGGGCGAGGCGAAATTCGCCGACGTCCTGCTGCCGGCCTGCACCAATTTCGAGCGCACCGATATCAGCGAATGGGCCGGGCTCGGCGGTTACGGCCATCACGGCCAGCAGCAGCTCAATCATCGCGTCATCGTCTTCCAGGCGCCGGCGATCAAGCCATTAGGCGAGTCGAGATCCGACTACTGGATTTTCAACGAATTGTGCAAGCCGCTCGGCCTTGCCAATTACTTCTCCGAAGGCGTCAACGAGATCGATTGGGTCAAGCGCGTCTATCTTGCCTCCGATATGCCGAAATACATGTCGTGGAAGAAATTTCTGAAACGCGGCTATTTCGTCGTGCCCGCCGAGAAGGAGAAGTTGCGCGCGCCGGTGTCGTTCCGTTGGTTCTACGAGAACCGCAAGAAGGACGTGCCGGAGGCGCAGCCGCTGCCGTCGGACTATGCCGAGGAGTATTTGCGCGGCTTGCAGACCCAGTCGGGCAAGCTCGAATTCGAGTGTAATTCGCTCAAACGCTTCAACGATCCGGAACGACCGCCGATCGTCAAATACCAGCCGTCCTGGGAGGGCGCGCATTCCGGCGAATTGTTCGAGCGCTATCCGCTGCAACTTTTGACGCCGCACTCGAAATATTCGTTCCACACCCAGGGCGACGGCAAGGACTCCTTCCTCCTCAATATCGAGGACCATCGCGTCAAGGTCGACGGCTATTATTACTGGATCGTGCGCATGAACGCGGACGACGCCAAGGCGCGCGGCATCAACAAGCACGACCTGGTCAAGGTGTTCAACGACCGCGGCGCGGTGATTTGTGCCGCGCTGCCGACGCAGCGGCTGCCGCACGGCGTCGCCCATGGCTATGAGTTGTCGGCGATCTACGATCCGATGGGCGAGCCGGGAAAATCGGTCGACCGCGGCGGCTGCCTCAATCTGCTGACGCCGGAACGGACGCAGACCAAGAGCACGCATTCGCTCGCCGGCGCCAATGCGCTGGTGCAGATCGAACTGTGGGATGGCCGTACCGAACATATGTCGGCGGCGTTTGCGGCGATGGAAAAGGACAAGGAAATCAAGCGCACGCTGATAGAAGCGCAGCTGGTGCCGGCGAAGTGACCCCATGAAAAAATGGAACTTGATCATCGACGTGGCCGAGTGCACCAACTGTAATTTGTGCACGCTCGCTGCCATGGACGAATATGTCGGCAACGATTGGCCAGGCTATTCGGCGCCGATGCCGAAGCACGGCCACAAGTGGATCAACATCTTGCAGAAGGAGCGCGGGCAACTGCCGATGATCGACATCGCCTACGTTCCGACCATGTGCAACCATTGCGACGATGCGCCGTGCATGAAGGCGGACAAGACCGGCGCGATCAAGAAGCGCAAAGACGGCATCGTGCTGATCAATCCGAACAAGGCGAAGGACCAGAAGCAGCTCGTCGATGCCTGTCCGTACGGACACATCTGGTGGAACGAGGAATTGCAGCTGCCGCAGGCCTGGACTTTCGACGCCCATCTCATCGACCAGGGCTGGGTGCAGACGCGCGGCCAGCAATCCTGCCCGACCGGAGCCATGCGCGCCGTCAAGGTCGAGGACGACGAGATGGCGCGGCTCGTACAAGAGCAGAATCTCGAAGTCATCAAGCCCCAGCTCGGCTCCAAGCCGCGGGTCTATTACCGCAATCTATGGCGCTATTCGAAGTGCTTCATCGGCGGCACGCTGGCCGAGGAAAGAAACGGCGTCGTCGATTGCATCGAGGGCGCCAGTGTCCAGCTGGTGAAGGACGGCGCCTCGATCGCACTGACCACGACCGACAATTACGGCGACTTCAAATTCGATAAGCTCGACGAGAATTCCGGTCGCTACACCGTGCAGATCTTTTCGCGCGGACGCTCCAAGAGCGTCGAAGCCAATCTCGGCGCCAGCATCAATCTCGGTGAAATCAGACTCTAGCGGTCCCGTCATGAAAAAATATCTCGTCGCATTGGTGTTGCTGGCCGTGTTCTGCGGCGCGAGCCAAGCGCAGACGCCCGATTACCCGTCGCGGCAGGTCACGCTGGTCGTCACCTCGGTGCCCGGCGGCGTTACCGACGTCGTCGGCCGCGCGCTGGCGCAGGCTCTCAGCAAAGCCTGGGGCCAGCAGGTGATCGTCGAGAACAAGGGCGGCGCCGCGCACATCATCGGCGCCGAAGCCGTCGCCAAGGCGGCGCCCGACGGCTACACTCTTTTGGTCGGCGAGTCCGGCACCTTCACCGTCAATCCAACGCTGTTGCCGAAGGACAAGGTGCCGTACGACGCCGACAAGGACTTCACCCCGATCACCGGTCTCGTGCGCATCTACCAGTCGATCCTTGCCGCCAAATCGCTGCCGGTCTCGAACGTCGCGGAACTGATCGCGCTGGCCAAGCAGAAGCCGGGGCAACTGACCTACGGCACCGCCGGCGTCGGCTCGGCGCTGCACATGAACATGGCGTTGTTCGACAGCATGGCGGGGGTAAAAATGCTTCCGGTGCATTATCGGGGCGCAACGCCGGCACTCAACGATCTCATCGGCGATCACATCAACACCATGGTCGTCAGCGTCGCCTCTGGCATGCCCGCCTATAAGGCCGGCCAGATCAAGATGCTTGGCGTCGGCGCGCCGAAGCGGATGCCGCTGGTGCCGGAAGTACCGACGGTGTCGGAGAGCGGCCTGCCGGGCTACGAGGCGACCGCCTGGTTCGGCCTGTTCGGCCCGGCCGGCTTGCCGCAAGACATCGTCATGAAGGTCGACGATGAAGTGATCAAGATCTTCAGCGATCCGGCCTTTCGCGCACGCTTTCTCGATCCGCAAATGTTCGAATCGATGGCCGGACCACCCGACGCGTTCGCTGCCTACATCAAGACCGAACGCGCCAAATGGGCGAAGGTCATTCACGACGACGATATAAAAATTCAGTGACCGTTCATTCCGGTGGCGTGCCGTTTAGGGCCAAAACTTCGCCGGCAAGGTAGAGCGAGCCGGTAATCAGAATGCGCGGCGCCGGGTGCAGATCGAGCTTGCCGGCAATCGCGATCGCGTTTTCGAGATCGTCGCGCGCCAGCGCCGGAATGCCGACACTGTCGGCGACCTCGGCGAGTTCGGCTGCAGGCACTGCCTTGTCCTGATGGATCGGCACGGCGATGACCCTGCGGGCAAGCCCTGAAAAATTTTTCAAGAAGCCAGCGGAATCCTTGGTCGCCAGCATGCCGACGACGAGTACGAGCGGCCGCGACACGCGCTCCTCGAGATCCGCAAGCGCGGCGGCAATGGCCCGGCCGCCGTCGGCATTGTGGCCGCCGTCGAGCCACAATTCGCTGTCGGGCGGCGCCAAAGCCGCGAGCCGGCCGTGCGACAGCCGCTGCATGCGTGCCGGCCATTCGACCCGTGTCATGCCGGCCTCGTATGCGGCCGGCGGTAGTTTCAGCCCGCTGGCGCGCAATGCCGCAATCGCTGCGCCGGCATTCTCGAACTGGTGGCGGCCATAAAGTTTTGGCGGCGGCAGATCGAGAAGCCCATCGCCGTCCTGGTAGACGAGCCGGCCGCGTTCTTCGGTCGCGGTCCAGTGCTCGCCGGCAATGTGCAGCGGCGCTTTGAGCCGTGCCGCTTGGCGTTCGATTACGGCAAGCGCCTCGCGCGCCTGGCTGGTGACGATCGCCGGCACATCGCGCTTGAGTATGCCGGCCTTCTCGGCGGCGATTTGTTCGATCGTGTCGCCGAGAAATTCGCGATGATCGAGCGATAGCCGCGTGATGATGCTCGCCAGCGGGTGCTCGATCATATTGGTGGCGTCGAGCCGGCCGCCGAGCCCGACTTCCAGCAGCAACAAGTCGGCCGAATTGCGCGAGAACAACAGAAAAGCCGCTGCGGTCTCGATCTCGAACACCGTGATCGGCGCGTCGCCGTTTTTGGCTTCGCATTCGGCGAGCGCGGAGCCGAGTTCGGCATCGCCGACGAGCTTGCCGCCACCGATATGTCCGATGCGGAACCGCTCATTGAGGCGAACCAGATTCGGCGACGTATAGACATGCACGCGCTTGCCCGCCGATTCGAGCGTGGCGCGCATGAAAGCGATGGTAGAGCCCTTGCCGTTGGTGCCGGCGACATGAACCACCGGCGGCAGATGCCGCTCCGGGTGATCGAGCGCGGTAAGGATGCGCGCCATGCGATCGAGCCCGAGATCGATGCGCTTGGGATGCAGCGCGAGAAGCCGCGCCAGCATGGCGTCGATCGGCGCCGCGTTGGCCGCTCGGTCGCTCACGTGGCTGCAGGTTCGGGCGCCGGCAGGCTCACACGCTCCACTGGCGCACTGGCGGGCGCCTTGGTGAGGAGCCGGCACAGCTTGGCGATGGTTGCGCGCAATTCATGGCGATGCACCACCATGTCGACCATGCCGTGGTCGCGCAGATACTCGGCCTTCTGAAAGCCGTCGGGCAGCTTTTCGCGGATGGTCTGCTCGATCACGCGCGGACCGGCAAAACCGATCAAGGCGCCGGGCTCGGCGATGTGGACGTCACCGAGCATCGCATAGGACGCCGTGACGCCGCCGGTCGTGGGATTGGTCAGCACGACGATATACGGCTTGCGCGCCTCGCGCAGCCGCTGCACCGCGATGGTGGTGCGCGGCATTTGCATCAGCGACAGGATGCCTTCCTGCATGCGCGCGCCGCCGGAGGCCGCAACCAGCACGCACGGGCAGCCCTTCTCAACGGCGGTGTCGAGACCCTTGATTACCGCCTCGCCCGCCGCCATGCCGAGCGAGCCGCCCATGAAATCGAAGTCTTGCACGCCGATGACGGCGGCGAAGCCGTCGAGCTTGCCGTAGCCGAGCTTGACTGCGTCGTTCAGCCCGGTCTTGCTACGCGCGTCCTTGAGCCGGTCGACATAGCGGCGTTCGTCGCGGAATTTCAACGGATCGACCGGCACTTCCGGCACGGCGATGTCGAACCAGGTCTGGTTGTCGAACATCGATTTGAGCCGCGCGGTTGCGCTCATGCGCATGTGGTAGTTCGAGCCCGGAATGACGAACAGGTTGGACTCGACGTCCTTGTAGAACACGAGCTGGCCGGTCTCCGGACATTTGATCCAGAGATTTTCCGGCACTTCGCGCCGCAGGATGCTGCGGATTTTCGGCCGTACTACGTTGGAAATCCAGTTCATCGACGCTTCACCTGACTCGCGACTCCGACTTCTCACCGCACATTATAGCATCCTCTTCGCAGTCCGCCGGGAACCCGCAGCAAGCCTCAATCGTTATGTTCCCGGTGCCCAGCAGCCGCCCAGGAGCCGCCACGGCGCCGGCACAATTTCGCCTATCTGGTCAACCAAGTACGAGGGTAGGGCCGACGCTGCTTCGGGCTTAACCATACCGGTAAGACCGAGGTAACCAAGTTATGCGCACAGTGGTATCGCGAACGGCGGCCAACTAAGGCGCCGACGCCAGTGAGGCCGGAAATTCAATGATGAACAGGTTTATCGCCGGGTGTTTTGCGCTTGGGGCGCTATTTGCGGCGCAGTGTGCCGCGGCGGCCGATCTGTCGGTTGCGCCGCTCTACACCAAGGCGCCGCCGGCGGAAGTGACCCAAGCTTACAACTGGACCGGCTTTTATCTCGGCGCCAATGCCGGCGGCGGTTGGGGCCGCTCGTGGTGGAGCGCCACCTCGACGCCGGTCGACCTTTCCGGCGCTCAGGTCGGCGGCACCGCCGGCTACAATTGGCAATTCGGCAACACTGTGCTCGGCCTCGAAGGCGACATGGACTGGTCGAACCTCAAAGGCACGGGTGCGACCGGATGCGCAGCCGGCTGCACCACCGAAAATAACTGGCTCTCGACCGTGCGCGGCCGCGTCGGTTACGCGTTCGGCGGCATCTTGCCGTATGTCACCGGCGGTCTCGCCGTCGGCGATATCAATGCCTCGACGCCGGGCTTTGCCGGCGTCAGCTCGACCAATGCCGGCTGGGCCGTCGGCGGCGGCCTCGAATTCGCGCTGCCTGGCAACTGGAGCGCCAAGGCCGAATACCTCCACGTCGACCTCGGCCGGTCCAATTGCGGGACCAGCTGCGGCGTGGTGCCGACCGACAATGTGTCGATGCACGACAATGTGGTGCGCGCCGGGCTGAACTACCACTTCGGCTGGGGCAAGTAGGCTCTCGCGCCAGTCGCCTAGTACCTGTGCGGTCGCGCCGGTTGACTTATAGCTCCGGCACTGGTGTCATTTCGACAATGACCCGGGCCATATCCAATCTCGACTTCGACAAATACCGGCTGCGCAGCTTCGTCGAGCGACTTATCGACCTCGGCGAAGTGGAGGTGCACGAGCGGCCGATGCCGCTGACCGAGCTAAGCGCCGTCATCGAGCGCACCGACAAGGCCGTGCTGTTCAAGAAGGCGGGGCCTGAACAGGTCGAGCTCGTCGCCAAGACCGCCGGCAGTCGCAAGCGTCTCGCCGTCGCTTTCGAAACCACCGAGTCCAAGCTCTACGACGAATATTTCAAGCGGCTCGCCAATCCGCAGCCGGTCGTCGAAGTGCCGTCGGCGGACGCGCCGGTGCATGCGATCAAGATCACCGGCAAGGACGTCGATCTTACTAAGCTGCCGTTCCACCCGCAGCACGCGCTGGACGGCTCCTGCTACATGAGCTCCGCCATTGATTACACCATCGATCCGGCGACCGGGCGACGCAATGTCGGCTGCCGGCGGCTGTCGCTGCGCAACCGCACCGAATGCGGCATCAACGTCACCGCGCCGTCCGATCTCAAGCGCATCTACACCGCGAGCGTGGCGCGCGGCGAGAAATTGCCGGTGACCTTCACCGCCGGCGCGCACCCCCTCGATTTCTTCGCCGCGACCACACGGCAAGGCGGCGACGAGCTCGCTCTAGTCGCGCAATTCCGCGCCGAGCCGGCGCCGGTGGTGAAAAGCCTGACCAACGACATTCTGGTGCCGGCCGACGCCGAGGTGACGCTCGAAGGCTATCTCGACGAACGTGGCTACGTCGAACCGGAAGGGCCGTACGGCGAATATATGGGCTATTACGGCTCGATCCACATGGACCCGGTGTTCCATTGCACCGCGATCACTATGCGCGCCGACGTGATGCACCACACGCTGTTGCACGGCTCGGCGTTCAAGCTCGACGAGACCGACAGCGCCGTCATATCGGCGCTGCGCGCCGAGGCGCAGGCGATGCGGATTTTGAAAAATTGCGTACGCGAGCCGATCGCGGTCTATCTGCGCGAAGTCTCCGGCGGCTCGAACACGCTGCGCGTTTCGATCCGGCAGCGGGTCTATGGCGAGGCGCGCGCCGCCATCGCCGCGCTGTTCGGTGGCATCATGCCGCTCAAGCACATCTATGTGTTCGACGAGGATATCGATATCCATGACAACCGCCAGGTCGATTGGGCCATGGGCACGCGTTTCCAGGCCGATGAGGATCTCGTGGTGCTGCAAGGCATGATGGGCATGACCATGGACCCGTCGCTCAACGGCCGGCGCACCGGCGCCAAATCCGGTTTCGACTGCACGCGGCCGTTCGGCCGCGACGGCGAGATCCCGCTCATCCGCTGCGCGGCCAAAGTCTTCCAAGGTCCGGCGCGCTATCAGACCGTCGAACAGGCGCTCGGCTCTGGCCCGATGTTCTATGCCGACATCGTCGAGGGCATCGGCAGCCGCGACGGCCGTGAAGTCGCTTGCGCGCTCGACGAATTGCGCCAGGCGGGGAAGCTCAGCCGCGATCGCGACGGCCGTTATTATCTCGCCAACTCAAAGCCCGGCGTCACCGGCATCGTCGGCACGCTCTATCACGATCCCAACGCCGGGACGTGATTAGATAATCGCGATCTCATCCCCTTCGGCAATCTCTCCGCCCTCGATCACCTCCGCATAAATCCCGCAATCGGCGTGGTCCAAATTGCGCAGCAGCGTTTGCGGAATATTCAAGTCGCGGATGCCGGTTAAGGGATCGACATTGGTGGCGGCGCAACGGACGATACGCTTAATGACCTTCAGGCGCGCGCCGCCGCTGCTCAGTTCCTTGCCGACGAGGTCGAGTTCGCTCCAGGCCGGCCAGCCTTGCACATAGACATTGCCGCGGAAGCGCAGGGGGTTCACCGGCGCGCCGACGATGTCCTCGATCGCGGCGACCGAGGCGAGGTTGATGATCGAGACGACCTTGCGGGCGACGTCGGAGAAGCTGTAGCCTTTGGCGTGGAGGATTTTCGGCGGCCCGCGCAATTCGTCGGCGCAATATTCGGCGAAGAACTTTTCGATGCTGGCGCGGCCGGCTGAGGTGCGCAGGTCGGCGGTGATCTCCCTCCCCCCACCCGGGCCGCGCTTGCGCGCGCCCGAGTGCAAGCTTGTTGGGGGAGGGTGGGGAGGGGGGTCGAGAGGTGATGCGCGAACGTCGACGCCTGCGCCTTGCCTCGCGACCCCCACCCCTTCCCCTCCCCACAAGGGGGAGGGGTAAGTAATCGTCAGCGTGTGGCTGTCCTGATCGAACGAGGCGCGTAAGTTGGCGAGCCGCTCGTTCTTCATCAGCATCAGGAAATGCGTCTTCGATAAATAGCTGGGCGAAGCGGGATCGAAGCCCGAAGGGCCGTTCTCGATGGCATAGAGGCGGTCGCCGGGAACGGTTTGCCCGGCTTGCAGGGTGGTGCGCGCTAGCCGCTCGGGGGTGAGCCCCTTAACCGGATAGCGGTAGATCGATTGAATTTTAGCCATACAGTTCGCACCGCCTCTTTTCCCGGCGGCTTTCGATACCATATTTTCATCCAGCGGATTGCCTTCGGGGACCCGCCGAGCGTGGGCTGAAACCTTTGACTTACGTCATGGTTTTGCCAGCGCAAAAGCCTAAACGAACCCAATGACGATGTTCCGGCCGCGCCGTAAGGGCGCCGGGATAGGCCGAGGGAAAGACCATGGATTTTGAGAAATATACCGACCGCAGCCGCGGCTTCGTTCAGTCCGCCCAATCGCTCGCGCAGCGCGAGGGACACCAGCAATTCGCCCCCGAACACTTGCTAAAAGTCCTGCTCGACGACCCGGAAGGGTTGGCGGCCGGTCTTATTGACCGCGCCGGCGGCAATTCGCGCGCCGCGCTTGCGGCCACCGAGGCCGCGCTTGCCAAGCGGCCGAAGATTTCCGGCGGCGGGGCCGGTCAGATTTATCTCGATCCGGCTTTGGCGCGCGTGTTCGACACCGCCGAGAAGGCCGGCGAAAAGGCCGGCGACAGTTTTGTCACTGTTGAACGACTCTTGCTCGCTCTCGCCCTCGAGAAGAATAGCGAGGCCGGAAAAATTCTAGCCAATGCCGGCGTGACGCCGCAAACGCTCAACGCCGCCATCGAGGCCTTGCGGAAAGGCCGCACTGCCGACAGCGCGTCGGCCGAAAACGCTTACGATGCGCTGAAGAAATACGCGCGCGATCTGACCCAGGCCGCGAGGGACGGCAAGCTCGATCCCGTCATCGGACGCGACGAGGAAATCCGCCGCACGATTCAAGTTCTTTCGCGGCGGACCAAAAATAATCCCGTGCTGATCGGTGAGCCGGGCGTCGGCAAGACTGCGATCGTCGAAGGACTTGCGCTACGCATCGTCAACGGCGACGTGCCGGAAAGTCTGCAGGACAAGAAGCTGCTCGCGCTCGACATGGGCGCGTTGATCGCCGGCGCCAAGTATCGCGGCGAGTTCGAGGAGCGGCTCAAAGCGGTGCTCCAGGAAGTCACCGGCGCGGCCGGCGCTTACGTGCTCTTCATCGACGAGATGCACACCATCATCGGCGCCGGCAAAGCCGATGGCGCAATGGACGCCTCTAACCTGTTGAAGCCCGCGCTAGCGCGCGGCGAATTGCATTGCATCGGCGCCACCACGCTCGACGAATACAAGAAGCATGTCGAGAAGGACGCCGCTTTGGCGCGGCGCTTCCAGCCGATCTACGTCAATGAGCCGACGGTTGAGGACACCATCTCGATCCTGCGCGGCTTGAAGGAAAAATACGAGGCGCACCACAAGGTGAGGATCACCGACGGCGCGCTGGTTGCGGCGGCGACGTTGTCGCACCGCTACATTTCCGACCGCTTTCTGCCCGATAAAGCGATCGACCTGATCGACGAGGCGGCGGCGCGCTTGCGCATGCAAATCGATTCCAAGCCGGAAGAGCTCGACAATCTCGACCGCGAAATCGTCCGCTTGAAGATCGAGCAGGAAGCGCTCAAGAAAGAGAGCGACCCGGCGTCGAAGGATCGGCTAAAGCGGCTGGAGAAGGATCTTGCCGGCTTGCAAGAAAAGGCCGACGCGCTCACGGCAAAATGGAAGTCCGAGAAGGACAAGCTGTCGTCGGCTGCGGACTTGCAGAACCAGCTCGACGTCGCCAAGAACGACCTCGCCGATGCGATCCGCCGCGGCAATTATCAGCGCGCCGGCGAATTGCAGTACAGCGTGCTGCCGCAGCTCGAAGCCAAGCTGAAAGATGCCAGCGGGCCGACCGCGAGCGGAATCGTCGCCGAAGAGGCGGTGACCGCGAACCATATTGCGCAAGTGGTGTCGCGCTGGACCGGCATTCCGGTCGATCGCATGCTCGAAGGCGAGCGCGAAAAGCTCCTGAAAATGGAAGATCAGATCGGCAAGCGCGTGGTCGGCCAGGCCGAAGCCGTCAAATCGGTGTCGACCGCCGTGCGCCGCGCCCGGGCGGGGCTGCAGGACCCGAACCGGCCGATCGGTTCGTTCATGTTCTTAGGCCCGACCGGTGTGGGTAAGACCGAACTGACCAAGGCGCTGGCGCAGTTCCTGTTTGACGACGAGCATGCGCTCATCCGCATCGACATGTCGGAATATATGGAGAAGCATTCGGTGGCGCGGCTCATCGGCGCGCCGCCCGGCTATGTCGGCTACGAGGAGGGCGGTGCGCTCACCGAAGCGGTGCGGCGGCGGCCGTATCAGGTTGTGCTGTTCGACGAGATCGAAAAAGCGCATCCGGACGTCTTCAACGTGCTGCTGCAGGTGCTCGACGACGGCCGTCTGACCGACGGGCAGGGCCGCACCGTCGACTTCCGCAATACGCTCATCGTCATGACGTCGAATCTTGGCGCCGAATATCTGGTGGCGCAGGCTGAAGGCGAAGACACCGACAAAGTCCGTGATTTGGTGATGGCCGACGTGCGCGCGCATTTCCGGCCGGAGTTCCTCAACCGCGTCGACGAGATCATCCTGTTCCATCGATTAAAGCGCGAGCATATGGGACGCATCGTCGACATCCAGCTCGAACGGCTGCAGAAGCTCCTGGAAGATCGCAAGATCGCCATTGCCCTCGACCCGCGGGCGCGCGAGTGGCTCGCCGACAAAGGCTACGATCCGGCCTATGGCGCGCGGCCATTGAAGCGCGTGATCCAGAAATATGTGCAGGATCCATTGGCCGAGCTCATTCTCTCCGGCCAGATCAAGGACGGCGAGAAGGTCAAGATTTCGGCCGGCCGCGACGGCTTAAGCTTCAACGGCGCGGCAGTGGCGGCGGCGGCTTAGCGCGGCGGCAGGACTGCGCTGGCGTTGATGCGTTCGCGCACCTGTTCGACAAAATAGCGCGCTCGGCCTTTCGGCAGGCCGCGCACGCGCAACGGATTGAGCCCGCCGGAGCTTTCCACGCTGATCGCATCCCAAAAGAAACCGCGGCTGTGGATCACTTCGGCGATATGAGACAGCGGCAGATGCTCATCGACGCACCGCCACGGCGTCAGCCAGAAGTCCACGATATTGGTGGAAACCCCGATCTGATCGGCGATCATGCGGGCCGGAAAAATCAAACGCGTGAGACTGAAGCGGCAGAGCGCCCACAGCCGGCTCGACGCCACTGCGATCCGATCTTGCGCCATTCAATCCCTAATGCGCCTGTGCGACATGCGATAGCGGCGCGGCCGCCAATACGGCGTCGAGCTGCGTACGGTCTTTCTCGAAGCTCGCCAGCGTGTCGCCGTCTAGCACGCGACCGCGCGGCAGCTTGACCCGCATCGGATCGACGAAGCGGCCGTTGACGATAATTTCGAAATGCACGTGTGAGCCGGTCGATAGACCGCTCGATCCGACGAAGCCGATAATCTGGCCCTGGCGCACGCGGCTGCCGACCTGCAGGCCGCGCGCGAACGCGGTCATATGGCCGTAAGCGGTCTCATAACCGTTGGCATGACGGATGCGCACATATTTGCCGTAACCGCCTTTGAGCCCGATCTCCTCGATCTCGCCGTTACCGGCGGCGAAGATCGGCGTGCCGAACGGCGCGCCCCAGTCGACGCCGGTATGCATCTCGCTGATGTGGAGCAGAGGATGCGTGCGCCAGCCGAACGGCGAGGTCTCGATGCCGGTCGGAACCGGCTTGCGGACCAGGAACTTCTTATCGCTGACGCCGTCTTCGTCGTAGTAATCGTAAACGCCGTCGTCGGAAGTCTGAAAGCGGTAATATTTTTTGGTCTCGCCGCCGATCGTGAGCGCGGCGTAGCGCACCTCGGCCGCACCCTCGCCGTTCTCCTCGTTCGAATACAGCACGTCGAAACTGTCGCCGGGCTGCACTTTGCGCTCGAAATCGACGTCGTACGAGTAAATGCGCACCAGATCCTCGATCACCGGCTTCGGCACATTGTTGCCCAGCGCGGTCTCCCACAGGCTCTGATAAAGGCTCACGCCGCTCGTGTCGTTTTGGTCGGCTTCGTCCTCGCCGGTGTCGGTGACCTCGGTGTCGATGTTGCGAATGTCGACGGGAACGTATTGGCCGAGGTCGGACAGCGCCACCGCAGCCGTAATGCCGGCATCGCCGGCGATAATGACACGCAGCGGCTGCATGTGACCGAGGCCGGCAGGCGTCATCAGCACGCGCAGCTTCTCGCCTTCCTTGATGCCGCCTTCCAGCGCCGCCGGTCCGATTACGCCGATGATGCTTTTGATCTCGTCGGGCGCGGCGCCGAGCTCGCGCAGGATCGAACCGACCGTCTCGCCCTTCTTAACGATGACCTGGCGTTCGCTCCAATCGCCGCCGCCGTTGATCTGCGTGGTCGTCTTCGGCAACAACGTGACGTTCTCGGGAACGACGCGTGGTGCGAAGCCGAAATAGTTGTCGCCGTCGTGTTCGGGCGCGTAACCCAGTTTCAGGTTTGGCGTCCAAGCCGCGTTGGCAAGGAGGCTCTTTCCCATCCCGACCGTGGCGGCAACGTCGCGGACCTGGGTGAGCACGTCATCGAGCGGCAACAACGTCGACGACTTGACCTTCGACAACAACGAATTGAGGTCGCACACCGCCGGCGACACTGCGGGCGACAATGCCTTGGCAGATCTGGCGGGGGGCACCAGATCGCAGGTGACGAACGAAACTTCGGCGTCCGGTTCGGCCGCCGGCGTCTGATCGTCGCCGGCGACGGAATCGGTCAGCAGTTTTTGCGGATTGAACGGCGGAATATTGGCGGACAGGTCGCTCGCCGTGAGCGACAGGTTGCCGGTGACGCGTTCGTAGGAACGGACCCGGATTGTTTCGCGGTTGCGCACGCGCGAGGAGATCGGCACGCGCAGTGCCTCGCGCGCGACGGCCGGCTCGCTGAGCGCCGGCAGCCGGTCGGTCTTATGCACGCCGCTCAAGCGATCGCCGATGCTGGAAATCGCGCCGCGCAAAGCGCTCTCGACCTGCTCGGGCGCGCTGGCAAAATTGGTCTCGCCGTCGAGCGAGGCAAAAACGGCGCCGCCCATCAGCGCCGCGCCGCACAGTCCGGTGAGGATCGTTCCGGAAAACCATTGCACCGAGAGCCGGCGCCGGTCGACCAGACTGCCGGCGCCGTCCACCGAAAGCGGCGGCTCGTTGCCGAGATCAATCGCCTCGGCATGAAACCTCCGAGGCGGAAAGTCTCTTGCGCCGCGCGGCCTAGCTTGGTCCAAGATTACGTCCCCAAGTCGTTGCCCACGTCCTTGGCCAGATTGCCTCGACCGCGGCCTTGCGCTCGCGATCGACTTCGCATTTCAAGACGATGCCCTGACCGTCCCCGGACCGTCAACAAGACCCGGTTTTGTCGAGGCGCAAAACTTAAGTGATGCTGCCGCTTTCCCCTGGCTGCGACATCCCGATTGGGTTATGCCAAGAACGGCGGAGGAATGTGGCCGCAGTACGGCGCTGCGCGAGCGAAAAATCGAATGGGGACCGCGACCTAGCGGCTCTGCCTGACAGACGGCCCGCATCGGTCCGCCCTGCCATCGCAGCGTCAGGTCAGGCAAAAATTGCCGCCCTTTCGGCGATCCACAGCGCCGAATTCGCATGTCAGAAGGTTGACAATCGCGCCCGCCGAAGACTATATAGAACCTCTTGGGCGCGCCGCCGCCGAGCGCGATGGCGCGTCCGCGAAGCCCCTCACTGTTCACACGGTGACCGAGCATCCGGCCATGCTCCTGATGGCCATGTTCGCGTCGCCGCGTCGGATGTGCGGGGTTCTGGTTTCTCCGGCCTAGCCGGATCAATCTACTAGACGACGGGCCGCAAGGTTCCGGGCTGTTTGACAAGTGAATCGGAAGAAAGAGAAACGTGGACGGCGGAGTCCTTGCGGGCCGCTTTCGCGATCGGGGCAACCTTGTCGCGGAAATGGCCATGGAAGAGACTTCGGCGGTCTTACGTTTCAAGGTTTTCTA
>CAVTPQ010000004.1:0-11017 GCA_963736605.1 uncultured Alphaproteobacteria bacterium
GACCGGTTGAATCCGCCCCCCCGATCGCGACCATATCGCGGACATCGCGGCACTTCGGTTTCGGGGCCACCGCAGACCCTTCCGCGAAACTTTGCCAATGCTTTTTCAAACCACATGGATCGGCTTGACGTTGTGTGGGGTGCGCCCGTAGCTTGGAACTCGTGGTTCCGGGGCGGATATGGGGGATCATTATGCGTCGATTGATGCAACTTCGGTTTGCAGCGATCGTTTTGATTGCAGCGGCCGTAGTCTCGTTGACCGCTGCCTCCGCATGGGCGTTCAGTCAGGAAAACCTCCAGCCCGGCGGAACCGGCAACTCGACGTTTGCTGATCCGGACGATCAGTTCACGAACTCCACCCAGGGTGCGCATCCGTTCGGTCCAAATGGCCCGGTGGTGCAGTTCGGCGTCCAGCAGGGCTCGCAGACACCCTACGGCCGTCTTGACGGCAACGGTTACACCACGTCGCCTCCGGACCACCTTCCGGATCCCTATTATCGGCCGCTTGGCAACGGCAACTGAAATCTTTTGCGTCGCGCATTATTAGGGGCGCGGCATCAATCGTTTCACGTTCACTGTCTCGCCGATGTCGAAGCTCATCAAGTCTTCGCCGACTTCCAGAGGGCCGTCGTAGCTCCGCCGGACCTCGGCGGTGAGTTCATTCAGTGTCGGCGGCAGCACCGCGATACTGGCCAGTTGAACCACATGGGTGAAAGCCGCGAGTCTCGGCTTGGTCTGCGCGAACACACGCCCGCAGTCATAGGGCGTGGTGTGGTGACCGATGATGCGCTGGATGTAGGCTTCCTTCATCAGCTCGGGCCGCGCCATCGCCACCTCGTGCACCAATAGGTCGGCCCCTTTGCCGTATTTAATGACATTTTGGTTGTAGCGGGTGTCGCTGGAGAACACCGCGGCGCGGCCGCCGTACTCGATGCGATAACCGTAGCACGGCTTGATGACGTCGCCGTGGTCGACCTCGAAGGCAATCACCTTCACGCCGTTCTTCTCGTAAACCGTACCATCGCGGTCGAATTCGCTGACGTCGGTGGCGATGCCCGACAGAGGCAGTTTTTCGTCAGCGACGCGGATCTTGATGTCGTCGGCGTAAGCGCGTTCCAGGTTTTCTATTAGCCTTTTCGCTCCGGTCGGCCCGATAACCTTGTACGGCGATTTGCGCGCTCCGAAGTAAGACTCCAGCCAGCCGGTCAGCCAGACGTCAGGCAGGCATGAGGTGTGATCGGAGTGATAGTGCGTGAGAAGCTGCACATCGATCCGGCCGATAGGAACCTTGAGCTGATAGAGCCGGATTGTCGCGCCGCGGCCGGCGTCGATTAAAAATTTCTGATCGCCAGCCTCTACCAGTGTGCTTGGCCCGAACCGCTCGGGACTTGGGATCGGCACTCCGGTCCCGAGCAGCGTCACCCTGAAATCGCCTGTCATTGCTGGATCTTGATGTCCGCTTCCTTCACGATCTTGCCCCAGCGCGTGATCTCGGCGCGCAACGTCGCGCCGAATGCTTCCGGCGTGCCGCCGCCCGGATCGACGCCGAGTTTGCCCAGCGCGTCGCGCACCTTCTCGGTCTGGAGCGCCTCATTGATGGCTCCGTTCAACCGCGCGATCGCCGCGGGCGGCGTACCGGCCTTCACCAGGAAGCCCGCCCAATCGTCACTGGTGAGCGCCGGATAACCGGCCTCGGCAATGGTCGGCACGTCGGGCAGCGCTGCCACGCGTTTCGTTCCGGTTACCGCAAGCGCGCGTAGTTTGCCGGTCTTGATAAGCTGCACCACCGGCAGGATGGTGATGAACTGGTAGGTGTTGACGCCGGCGACCAAGTCGGCGATCGCTTGGGGGAACTGATTGTAGGGCACGTGCGTCGCATCCACGCCTGTCTCGAGCTTGAACAACTCGCCGAGCAGATGCGCAGGCGTGCCGAAGCCGCCCGATGAGAACGTGTGCTTACCGGGATCCTTCTTCAGATACGCGACCAGCTCCGATACGGTGTGGACCGGGACGTTTGGGTTGACGACCAGCACGTTGTAACCCGTGCCGATACGGATCAGTGGCGCGAAGTCGGTTTCATAATTGAATGGCTCGTTGGGAAGGAGCGCCGGGGCGGCTGCGACTGGCGCCGATACGGAAAGAATCGTTTGGCCGTCCGCCGGCTGCTTGAGCACCTCCATGGCACCGATGCTCATCACGCCTCCGGGCTTATTCTCGACGACCACTTTCCAGCCCTCGTCCTCCGACAGCGCGTTGGCGATGATGCGCGCCAGGATGTCGGGCGGCGTCGAGACCGAGACCGGCGCGATGATGCGGATAACGCCGGTCGGAAAATTCTGAGCTTGCGTTTTGTCTTGCGTGCCAAAAATAGCGAATACGAACAGTAAAAACACGGCACCGGACAGATGACCCAAATAGCGGCTAGTCATAGTGCACTCCCTAAGGCCAAGCGGCCGCGCTCTACGAAAAGAACGGCGCGCGCCGGCCAGTATTGAAACTTGCCGCAATGATTCTCCGAAAGCCAGGTCGAAAACAGACAGCCTCGACGATTTCCCCTCATGGAATTTTGAATTCCGTGGGCGGTGCTCGCCGACGAAATGACGAATGAAGCTTTCGAAAAGCGTGGCGAGCCTGAGGACCCTCGGTTGGAGGACCACGTTCCGCATGGTCAGGCGTGAATAATCAGCGCATCCAGCGCTGTTGCCCCCTGTCCCTTAGCATGCACCATAAGCGGATTGACATCGATCTCGGTTAATTCAGGGATCGTCTGCATCAGCTGGCCGATCGCGAGTAGAACCTGCACCACCGCGTCGAGATCGGCGGGCGGCGCGCCGCGGACGCCAGCCAAAAACTTCGCCGAGCGGAGCTTGCCTAGGGCTTCGAGAATCTGCGCTCCGTCGGCATTGCCGGCCAATACCTGCACATCGCCCAACGCCTCGACCCATATGCCGCCGAGACCTAGCAACAGTACTGTACCCCAGCCGGGATCGCGTTTCGCGCCTACCATCAGTTCGACTCCCTTGGGCGACATCTTCTCCACAAGGGCGCCATCGAGACTGACATCAGGCGCGGCATGTTTGACGTTCCGCATCGTCATGTCCCAGGCTGCGCGAAGTACAGATTCCTCTGTCAGGTTCAGCACGACGCCGCCGGCTTCCGTCTTGTGCGATAACGAAGCGGCCTGCGCCTTGAGAGCCACCGGATAGCCAATCCGCTTGGCCAAAGCGGCTGCTTCGTCCGGGGTGCGCGCGAGGTCGCCGTCCGGCACGCGAATGCCTACGGCAGCCAGCACCTTTTTGCCGAGCCATTCGGGTTGGGCGCCCTGATAGAGCCTGGGTAGTCCGGCGAATGGCGCGTCTGTACCGGCAACGCGCGTGCGAGCAAGCGAACGCCCGTATTTGGTATAGAGCGCGATCGCGCGCAGCATGCGGTCGGACGAGCGCGAGAACACTGCTGGGCCTTCCTTGACTGCCTCGTTCACGTCTGCGCCGAGCTGCCACGTGTCGCCAAGCGCAACCATTACTTTTGGCTTCGGCGAGTGCGCCATGCCTTCGTTGAAGGCCTTAACTGGAATCGCCGTGTTGATCGGAAACGAGATAAACAGCATCCCGACATTGGGATCGTCGATCAATGCCTTGGTCACAATGGGAAGCATGGACGGCGCGAAACCGGCCGTGGTATCGAGTGGGTTTCCGTAGTTGCCGTATGACGGCAGCGTTTCGCTGATCTTTTTCAACGTCGCGCGTGTCAGCTCAGGAAGCTCCAAGCCGATGTCCTCGGCGAAATCGTCGGTCAGTCCGACGTATGCACCCGACGCGGTGAGGATGCCGGGTCCTTTCGTGGGCGGCGTGGGAAAGCGCTGCAGGATGGCAACGAGGTCCATCATTTCGTCCATGGTAAAGACGACAACCGCGCCGGCGTCCTCGACCAGTGCTCGTATTGTGTCGAAGTCGCCGATCAAGGCCCCGGTGTGTGATTGGGCCGCCTTGCGGGCTTTGGCGCTGCGGCCCGGCAGCATCAATGCCACTGGCTTCCCTGCGGCGCGGGCGCGCCTCAGGGCTGCTAGAAACTTCTGCGGCCGCCTGATCTCCTCGCAGTAGAGTGCGATCACCCGGGTGGAGCGATCTTCGGCGAGAAATTCCAGAAAGTCAGTGGATTCGAGGCCGGCCTCATTTCCGGTTGAGATCACGTAGGACACTGGAATGCCCCGGCCGTCGGCAGCGCGTTGAAAGTGGCCGAGCAAGCCGCCGCTTTGGCCGACGAAGGCGACGCCGTTCTCGACGCCGCGCAGCGCCTCGCGGGCATATAGCATGTGCAACATCATGCCGTTGACATTATTGGTGACGCCGAGGCAGTTGGGTCCGACAACGGCAAGCCCCGCCGTCCGCGCGGCGGCGGTGACCGCATCCTGCGTAGCGTAATCGCCGACTTCGGCGAAGCCCGCGGCGAACACCATGGCCGTGCCGACCTTCCGTCGCGCGCAGGCCTCTATGGCCTCGCGTACGGAGCCTGCCGGCAACGTGAACACGGCAAGCTCGACGCCTTCCGGCAACTCGTCGACACTCTTCAGCACCGGGCGGTCGTTGATTAGCTCGTCAGTTCGGCCGACCAGATAAATGTCGCCCTTGAAGTTATTGACCTTCAGACATTGCAGAATGATCTGGCCGGCACTGCCCGCACGCGTCGATATTCCAATGATCGCGATCGAGCTTGGACACAGAAACTTCGCAACCGCCTTCGGGCCGCGAGCGTCTTGCGGTCCGCTCATGCCCCATCCTTATCGGGCTGAAACATCAAAAGATGGGTGCCATCGCCGATAGGGTGCCAATAGGGCTTCACCTTCATCCCGACCCTCAACTCGTCGGCGGCGCAATTGACGATATTGGCGAGGAAGTTGACACCAACATCGAGCGTAACACTCACCACCGCGTATGGCTCGAAGCCGCGGAAGGCCGGCGTGCCGCGCTCGGTGATGGTGTAGGAGAAGACGATGCCGTTGCCGGAAACTTCGCGCCATTCGATGTCGCGCCGCCGCCCGGTGAAGATGCTCACCGGTCGCGGAAAATGCTGATATTTTCTGGTCCCTTTGCAATACTGAATAAGGAGCTTCTTTTGCTTGGTTCCCTCCCAATACGGCTCGGAGAAATCGAAATGCTTGATGGCGCGCTTGACGCTCAGCGTGTCATTTAACGGTTTCTTGTTTGAAGGACTTGCCATGGCCGCCTCGCTCATTCTGGGACCAGAACAAGGGCCGCGCTCGAGCCCCAGTTGCGTCCATAATTGATCCAGCCGATACCGGTCACCAGTGCATTTTTGGTGTTCTTGACTTGGCGCCTGCCGCCTTCGCCTCGCAACTGTCGCACTGCTTCGATCAGATTGTGGGAGGAGCAGGCAGCCTGGCCTGCGGAAATCTGGCCGCCGCCAGTGTTGAGCGGCAGTTCGCCGTTGAACGAGAAATCGTGGTCACGGATGAATGGCACACCTTCGCCTGGCTTGCAGAAGCCGAAGGCCTCGAATTGCAACATGATCGCGATGATGAAGTCGTCGTAGGGGTGGAACGAGGCAATGTCCGTGATGCTCAGTCCGGCTTCGCCCAGGGCCTTCTTGCCGCAGATTTCGTGCCCGCTCTTGGTCACATCGACTAGATTCTCGCCGCCCTTGAAGTTGGTGCGCTCGGCATAACCGATTGGAATAATACACTTCGAGAGGCCCTTTTGTTTGGCGCGCTTGATGCTCATCATGATCAAGCCGGCCGCGCCGTCGGCTCGCATCACGCAATCCAACAGTCGGATCGGATCGGCGATCATGCGCGAATTCAGGTAATCGTCCACAGTGATCGGCACGCGCAGTTTTTCGCAGGCGTTCTCGTTAAGGAGCGCATGGTTGCGTTGCGTCACCGCGATCTTGCCCAGCATCCGATAATCGAGACCGTATTTCGCCTCATAGGCTCGGCTGAGCAGCCCAAAGGCGCCCGGCGGCCCCATCAGGCCGTAGGGATCAGTCCACTCGCGTCGATAGGAGTGACTGTGGTCGGTCTTGTCTTCCAGCACGTGAGTGTCGGCGAACAACAGGAATGCGACATCGCATAGCCCATAGTCGATCGCCGCTGCCGCTCGCACGACGCATCCCGCAGCCGAACAGCCTCCGGTGTGAACCTGCTCGCAGAAACCGACATCGAGACCCAGCACGTCGGCCGTGGTCTGCGCCCAGAACGGATTAGCGGCGCCAGTGCCGGTTAGGCCGGCCAACACCAGGCCATCGATCTCGCTCTTTTCGATGCCAGTCTTGTCGAGCAATTCCTCAAGAATTTCGCCTCCCAGCACGAAAACGTCACGGTCGCTCTTCTCCATCACTTTGGTTTCGGCATAGGCCACGATCGCGTTGTCGCGCAAGCTCATTGATACCCTCCCTGAATGCTTATTCCTGGCCCCTATTCCGGCATGCGCACGCGAGGCGCGGTCTTGTCGAGAAACTGATTGAGCCGTGTGATCGACTCCGGGCTGCGGGTATATTCCGCCACCATACGCTCGAAGAACAGGCCATCGTCGTAGGACAGATCTTGAAGCCGCGGCAGACTGTTGGTGATGGCAAAATTCGAAAGCGGCGCGTTCTTGCAGATTTTCATGGCGAGCTCCTTCGCTTTCGCCAGCGACTGCCCCTTCGGTACAAGGTATTGAACGATGCCATAGCGCTCTGCCTCATCGGGTTTGAGCACGCGGCCGGTGAGCATCATGTCCTGCATTCGCGCAAATCCAATAAGCCGCGCAACACGAACCGATCCGCCGCCGCCAATGAAGATGCCGCGCGTTCCCTCGGGCAGGCCAAAAAATGTGGTCTCGTCAGCGACGCGGATATGCGTGGCGGCGGCTGTTTCAAGTCCGCCGCCGAGCGTCGCGCCGTGCAGCGCCGCGATAAATGGGATGTTGCCGCGCGCCATCGCCTCAAAATAGGTGTTACGATTGAACTGGAACGGCAGCCGCTGCGAGCGTCCGTTCTTCCAGTTCTCCGCGGCCCAACGCAAGTCGAGACCAGCGCAGAAATTGTCACCATGACCGAAAATGATGCCGCACTTGGCTTCTTCGCCGGCGCGCTCAATGGCTTCGCGCAATTGCTTCATGACGGTCGGATTAAAGCAATTACGTTTGCCCGGACGGTTAAGGCCGACAAGCGCCACCTCGCCATCCAGCTCGTAGGTGACTGTTTGCTCTTCTTTCATGACATCTCCTGGTTTAGCGGGCAAATCCGTCCGCTTCTACGCGATGAGTTTCGCTTTGATTTCTCTTGTACTGCTTCGTGGGATCTATACCGTCAGCTCGGCAATATTGACATAGCGACGCCGTTGCGCTGCGGCATTGCCGAACAGTGAGGACAGCAATAAGGCGCGCTTGAGATAAAGACCGATGTCATGTTCGTCGGTGAAGCCAATCGCTCCGTGAAGCTGGATACAGGCCTCCGTGACGAACATTGCATCTTCCGACGCCTTAGCTTTCACGGCGGCGGCCAGCGCGGGATCGATGCAGTAGGGATCGTTGTTGGCCGTAACCTGATACAGTAGTGACCGCGTCGTCTCAGTCCGGATGTAGACGTTGACCGCTTGGTGCTGCAGCGCCTGAAAGCTGCCGATCGGCTTACCGAACTGATTGCGGATTCGCAGATAGTCGAAGGTGATCTCTTGAGCTCTTTCCATCACGCCGAGCAATTCCGCGGATAATGCCAGCAGCGCGAGATCGGTGAGCGCTTCGACGGCGTTGCGCGATGATTGGCGCGATGGAATGAAATCGGCCGGTGCATCCTCAAGTCTCAACGTGGAAAGCTTGCGGCCATCCACCGTTTGGCTCGTCGATAAAAAGCAACCCGGCGCATGGCGATCCACGTAGAACAGCGCTAATCCGTCGCGGCCGCTGGCGCTGACCAGAAAGCCATCGGCGCCGTCGGCACAAACGAAGGACTTGGTTCCCGTCAAGTGGAGCGAGCTGTCCGCTCCCGTCGCCACCGTGCGTGGCTTATTTAGATCGTTACCGTGAGCGCTTTCCTGCAGCGCCGGCACGACAAGCGCTGCGCCGGTCATCATGCGTTGCAACATCGGATGCGGCGTGTGCCCCTGTGCCAGCGCGGCCGCCGAGATTGACGCAAGCCCGATCGGTTCGCAGACGAGCCCCCGCCCGGCCTGTTCAAGCACCAGGGCAAGTTCGGTGAGGCCGAGACCGAGACCATCCACCGAACTTGGCACAAGAATCCCCAGCCATCCGAGTTCTCCAGCCTGCCGCAGCTTCTCCGGCGCGAAGCTTAAATCACGCTCACGAAAGCCGCGTGCGATTTTCGGCCCTGCCGCGCCGGCGAATTTCGCAGCGCTGTCGCGCAACAAAATCTGCTCGGATGTCAGATGCAGGTCCATGATTGTCTACCGCCCCCACTTTCGTTTCGACGTGTCAGTTCGGTAGGTTGAGAACGCGGCGGGCCACGATGTTGCGCTGGATCTCAGAGGAGCCGCCATAGATGGTCGCGCGGCGTACCTGAAGGAACGGCGTTGAGACATCCACCGCGCCGAAATCGGTCATGACCGGCTTTTCCGTCGAAGCGTGGCTGCCTGCTGCTTCTATCAGAAGGTCATTGAGCGCTTGAAGGAGTTCGGAGCCAAAAATCTTAACGATCGACGATTCCGGCCCGAGACTCTGACCTCGATTGGTGAGCTCTACCGCATGGCTGAACAGCGCCGCCAATGCCGTGACGCTAATGCTGGCCGCCGCGAGGCGATCTTGGAAAGCCGGATCCGCCATCACGCCAGACGCGCGCGCCATCGTCTTGATGCGCTCAAGTGCCATCAACGCAAATTGCGGGTTTGAGGTCCCCAGGCGCTCGTATCCGAGCAGTGCATTGGCGATGCGCCAGCCGTCGTTGAGTTTACCGACAAGATTTTCGGTGGGCACAATGACGTTGTCGAAAAACACTTCGCTGAACTCATCGTCGCCCGCGATCGTTTTGATCGGTCTGATTTTGATGCCGAGACTATGCAAATCGAGCAGCAGGAAGCTGATGCCGGCGTGCCGCGGCTGCGCCTGCGGGTCGGTGCGCACCAGCGCGAACATCCAGTCGGAATAATGGCCCCACGTGGTCCAGATTTTTTGTCCCTGCACGACGAAATGATCGCCTTCCAGCGTTGCCCGCGTGGCGAGGCTGGCGAGGTCGGATCCGGCGCCGGGCTCTGAATAGCCCTGGGCCCAGATCACCGTGCCGGCAATGATGGGCGGCAGATGCCGCGCCTTTTGCGCCTCGGTCGCAAACTCGATCAGGATCGGGCCGATGTGATTGAGCCCCTGTGCCGGCAGTTGCGGGGCGCCGATCCGTGCCAACTCCTCCGTCATGATGATTTGTTCGTTCAGCGTGGCGCCCATGCCGCCGTACTGCTTCGGCCAGTGCGGCGCGATCCAACCTTTGCGCGATAGGGTGCGATACCACGGCATCAGTTCCGCGGGCGGCGGACGGTTCGTGCGTCCCCGCAGCGCAGCCGGAAGATTGGCCTCGAGCCAGGTTCGCACTTCGGCGCGGAATGCGGCCTCGGCGGGTGAATCGCGGCGAAACATGGCGGTTGATTTCAATGCGGAAGACACGAGAGGGCTTGCAGCTCCGAAAGTGCGATCCGCAACTTCATTCCATCTTGATGTGCGCCGCCTGCACGACGGCGGTCCACTGCGCGCGCTCCGCGGTGAGCATCTTGTTGAGATCCTCAGGCGTTCCGATCTTGATCTCGGCGCCGAGCGCGTCGAGCCGCTCCCGGGTAGCCGGCGCGCCAAGCGCCTCGCGGAATGCGCTGTTAAGCTTGGCGATAATGTCGGACGGCGTTCCGGCCCGCGCCACCACGGCGAGCCAGAAAGGCGACTGCAGTTTCGGGAAGCCCTCCTCGACCACGGTCGGCACGTCGGGCAATTTTGGATCGCGTTCATTGCCAGCGATCGCGATCGGGCGGAGCTTGCCAGCCTGGATGTATGGCAGGCTGGTGGTACTAGGATCGGCGATGATTCCCACCTGCTTAGCCAGAATGGCATTGAGCAATGGTCCCGTTCCGCGATAGGGCACGTGCAGGATATTGACGCCGGCTTCGAGCTTGAACATTTCGGCGAGCAGATGCGGCGCAGTGCCGAACCCCTGTGATCCCCAAATGAGTTTGCCCGGATTGGCCTTTGCGTAGGCCACGACCTCGGGCAGCGACTTCATCGGCAGATCCGGATTGACCGAAATGATGAGCGGCGTCTCGATGAGCTCGGCGATCGGCGCGAATACCTTGGCCGGGTCGTAACCGATATCGGGGTTGACAGCCGGACCGCTTGTCAGCGCCCCGCCCGGAGTCATCAGCAAAGTGTAGCCGTCGGGATTGGATTCCGCAACGAACTTGCCGCCGATGCCGCCGCCGGCGCCGCCGCGATTTTCAATCACGATGACCTGGCCGAGTACCGCTCCAAGCCGCTCGGAGATAATCCGCGCCAAGCCATCAGTTGGTCCGCCCGGGGGGAACGGTACGACGATCGTGATCGGTTCCTTTTGGGGATAGATTTGCGCGTTCGCGAACTCTGAGCCGTGCAGCAACCATCCGGTGCACAGTGCCAGCGCAAGCAGGGCTCTCATCATCTTGGTCGCCTCCCGGTTTGTCCAACTGAACGGGGCTTCATTCTATTGTATTTCGCCATTGTATCCACAAATTTTCGGAATCAATGACCGAAAAAGCGGGGTTTTCGTCATGGGTGCTATCTGCTGTCGAGATGTTTTCGATTGCGCGACGTAATAGCGTCAGAAATTTCACCGAGGCGGCGTCTCTTCCAGGCGGCGATTAGGCGTTCGGCGTCTTTAGGCACTTGAAGGGGCTTTCATGTCGTTCATGCCGGCCGAACGCACCGTTCGCCGAACTCGTGCGGCTATCACGGACCAGCATTGCCGACGAAATGCGGATCGAGCACACCCGTCGAATCTTCGGCGAATAGTCGAAGCGGCGTGATTTCCGCTCTTCCCCGGCGGATTCAACCGGT
>CAVTPQ010000005.1:0-26490 GCA_963736605.1 uncultured Alphaproteobacteria bacterium
CACTTTGCTGCAAAGCTGCCAGCGGGACATGCCGACGCTCCGTGTAATCAAAGGCAGCGATTGTGCCTGCGGCGGGCAAGCAATCCGAAGATAAATATCGGACACCTTTTGCATTTGCGGAAGGCAGTCAAGCTTATGGGGTATTGTCATGAATCCTTCCCGTCGCAAATTCTTATATTTGGCCGTGAGTAGCTTCGCGCTTGTGCTCGGCTTCGACCTTGCCCATGGGGAGCCGCTGAAAATACGTGGCGCCTGGGTGGCGATCGCTAACTGGAATGCAATCTGGATAGAGAAGAAGGACCTCGCAGTCCATTACGGAAAGTCTTATTTGTTCGAGCCTGTCCACTATGTCGGCACGCCGCCGATGATCACGGCGATTGCCAACAACGAGCTGGAGATTGGCGATCTCGCCTTTTCCACCTTACCGATCGCGATCGAGAACGCTGGCATGGACGACATCCGCGTGATCGCCGACGATTTCCAGGACGGGGTAGACGGCTATCATACAACCCAATTCGAGGTGCTCAAGGACGGCCCGATCCACAAGGTTGAAGATCTTAAAGGCAAGGTTGTGGCAACTAATGCCGCCGGAGCCGCGGTCGACGTTGGCATGAAAGCGATGTTGCACAAGCATGGACTGGAAGCCAATCGCGACTACACGGAAGTCGAAGCACCGTTCCCGGCCATGAAAGCGATGCTGGGAGAAAAGAAAGTTGATCTCATCCCGGCTGTGCCGCCATTTGTGTTTGATCCCGAACTCAAGAGCATTGCGCGGACGCTGTTCACCAGCAAGCAGGCGGTCGGACCTTCCCAGTTTATCATATTGACCGCGCGCAAGCCATTCATCGACCAGCATCGCGCAGCCCTTGTTGATTTTATGGAGGATACGCTGCGCATCGCTCACTGGTATTTGGACCCAAAGAACCACAACGAGGTCGCGGAGATTTTTTCGCGACTCACCAAGCAGCCGGCTGACCACTTCGGCTGGGTCTTTACTAAGAGCGACTTCTACCGCGACCCCAATTTGTTACCCAACCTTGATGCTCTGCAGAGGAACGTTGACACGACCAAAGAGCTCGGCTTCGTGAAGGCAAGCGTGGACGTCAAAGCACATTCCGATCTAAGCATCGTCGAAGAGGCGGCAAAGCGACTAAAATAGTCGTGCCGATATTTGGGCTACGGAGCCCAAAGGCAGTTGCGCAGGCTTACAGTCAAAGAACTTCCGTCCGCATTTTGTCGTTCGGGACCGCGCCGGGCAGTCTCTCGCGTATATCGAATACGTGGAGGAGCCCGGCCGGCGCGCGGCTGCCAAACTGCTCACCAAGGACGAGGCGCGGCGGATTGCGGCGAACGTGGCGAAGCTGCCGGAATTGCTACTACGCAAAGAATAATCCTCCCGGCGCGGCCCTTTGCGGGATCAGGAGTTTTGCGTATTATTGCCAGCGGGCGCACAGGGGAGATCGCTCATGAGACGAAGCATGCTGGCCGTTGTCCAGCTCGCCACGTTGGTTGGAATGCTAGTCGCAGCGGCTTTTGTAACGCTGTCTTATCAAACTTTTCCCATCAGCGGCGTTGGTACTTTGAAATGTTACAACGCTCTAAAGCAACACGCTTGCTGAGTCAGCGAGTCTCAATCGATCTTTAGTGGCCGATCAACTCGTAGACAAGAAAGTTGGAAACGATCCAAGCCAACGGCACCGCCAGGGAAAATGTTAAGATAATTGCAGCTGCGGTCCGCAGCATGGGCCATCGCTGCACCACGCCTGCTAAGTAGGTCATCTGACGCTCCTCGATCGGTGCTGCCCGGGCCTGCGACCACGGATTGTTTTGTTATCAGCCATCGATCAGAACTCCATTTACACTATGTGTGTTCCCATTCTGTGACCGACGTCACACAAGGGCGCGTTGTATATCGTGCTTGGGGTGTCCTTTTTTGTGGCCGCCGCAGGGCGTTATTTTTGGTTTTGGCGAATTTCCCAAGGTGTGGCTCGTGGGTCACGCGAACCGCCGTAGCTGGCCGCGTTAGCCAGGCTTCGAATTTGGCAATTTCCGTTCAATCCAAAATGCGACAGCGCAGTCCCCTCTCCGGCGAAGCTCGGAAATGAGCTGCGGCCAAAGGTCGTTAGAAACGCGAGGTAAGACGCCATGCCCGACAAGTCGTACGCAACGCGGGCGGCGGCGGGGCCCTATTTTGCGATTGTACCATTGTACCGTCGCGAACGGGCGTGGCGAAGCGCAGCGTGGGTCTTCCCTCCGCCAGCATGTCCATCGGGCCACACCCAGGCAATGACCGGTTCGGGTCGGATGCGGACCTTTGACGATGTCCGCTTCATGTCCGTTTTTCCACCTGATCGCGACCAAATTGCTGACGTCTCGGCAGTTTGGATTCGGGCCAAAACCGGACAGCCCCTTACCTTATCTCGCGGGCCGCGAACGGCTCCATTCCGCTGTTGCTGATGGCCTCGTAAGCGCGCGCGGAGGCAAGAAAGTCGATCAGTCGTTTAGATCCTTTAATCTCTCCCGAGCCGGCCACGACGGCGGCTGAAAAGACCTGCACGAACTGGATCTCCGGCGCGATGCTGCCTGCGAAGTCGATGCCTGCCGCGTGCACGATTTCACTGACCGGCATGACTGCAAGATCCGCGCCTCCTTGGGCGACCATGCCGGCGGCGTCGGCGCCGCGCGGCATCGCCCTGACATTGATCTTCTCCGCGATGCCGAGCCGCGGAAAAAGATCGGTCGCGAGCCAGATACCGCTGGTGCTTCCGGGGATCGCGACGGTTTTGGCCTTGAGCAGGACTTGTTTGAAGGCTTCGACGGTGCTTACGTCGGGCTTCGCAGTCCCCGCCCGCACCGCCACGCCGAGCGGCACTCGCGCAAGATCCACGTCCGTTCCGGCGATGATCTTGTTGGCGGCAATCAGCTCGCTAAGGCCCTCCCTGGAGAGGATCACCACGTCAGCTGGCTTGCCGTGCGCGAGCTGGGCGGCAATGGTTTGCGGACCTGTTCCCTGCGACGCGCCCGACTCGGTTGTGACCTTGATTCCAGTCACCCGCTTGAATTCCGGCAACAACTGCTCGTAGGCGGCGGCAAATCCGCCGGACATCAGAACGTTCAACTGCGCTGGATTATTCGTCATCTTTGCCACGCTGCTGTTTTGGTCGGTCGCGGCGCTTCTGGCGCCCGCTGCAAGGTTCCGCCCAACCCGGTCTACGCTCGCTAACCTTTTTTTGGCGACCAACGATAGGCTTTGGCGCACGCGCCACCCATCAGCATCGCTCGCTCGCTGTCGCTCAGGCGGTCAGTCTTGAGGAAGGGCTCGACCGCCTGCTCGTAGTTGACGACGGCGTAGGCGCGGGTCCAGTCCGTGCCCCATAGGCAGCGGTCAAGACCCCAGGCATCGAATACGCGCTTGAGCGGATCCCAGATGTCCGGGAACGGATACGGTTTCTGGGACAGCGTGCAGGCGCCGCTCACCTTGATTACCGCGTTCTTGCGCCTGGCAAGGTCCAGCACCTTCGGCAGGTCGGCCCACGGCTGCGGCGAGGCCGGTGGCGTGCGCGGCTGCAGGATGGCCAGATGGTCGACGATGAAGCGCGTATCGGGGTGCCGGTCAATCAACGCCGTGCCCGCATCGACGTTGCCCCAGCACAGCAAGTTGACGGGAAGGTCGTGCTTCACGGCGGCGCGCGCGATGCGGTCGAGGCCCGGATCGCTTGGATCGCGGTCGCGGTTCGGCTCTTTGGTCAACATGATGCGGATGCCGGCCGCGCCCGGTGTCTGCTTCCATTCGGCTATAACTTCGCCCACGGCCTGATCGTCCGGGTCGACCGGCTTGACGATCGCGAACCGATCGGGATGAGCGCGTTGCACTTCCACCGCATAGCTGGCGTCGTAGCGGTACATGGAAAACGCGGAGATGAAGATCGCGCCGTCGACGCCGACCTTGTCCATCGCCGCCACCATCTCGTCGCCGGTAACGTGGTCGGGCCAGTTCGGCACACTGTGCCAGGGCCGCTTCGGCGTGTTCGCCTGATAGGCGTGGACCTGGGAATCGATGATCGTCATCGGCGAAGCTCCTCAATTGCCGGCACCGTGCCGGGCCCGGTTCAGCGGGCTATGTCGAGCTGATCCTCCCCCCGTGGGGCTGTTCAAATTTAATCACAGCGAATCGGAACCCTTAAGGTTTATTTGCGTTTGGACTCGTGCGAGTACCGAGACGGCGTTAGCTGTCACTGTGCTAAAGCGAGACGCCCCCATGTTATATCGAGATTACTTTTTTCCGGCCCTGACGGCTGCGAGCCTCGCGCTGGCTGCGGCATTAACGGCCGGAGTCATCTGGGAAGCGGTTAGTCAGTTCATTTACATTTAGCTTCGGCCGATCAGATTGAAAGATTTATTTTCCCGCTGCTCCAGTCCGCGCCAGTTTTTTGTTCAAGCTCGGCGCTCCGTCGTTCCCGGAAATGAGCCGAGCAAGGCTCGATCGCGGACGACGAGTGAGTATCAACCAAAACGGTCAAATCGCGCAGCCCACTAGTTAACAAGGCTTCTCACTACTGTATCCGATTGCGCGCAAATCGGTTGCAAACTCTTCGGGCCTGCCACGCCATAGTGCCGCGTTATGTCGGCGACGCGAGATCAGATAGGTATCTCAAGCATTGGCATTCAAAGGATTGTGCCGACGGTGGGAACGGCACGGCGGACGACCAGGCGTAAGCTGCCCGAAGATGATCGCAAAACCGCCGACGATGGCCGTAATTTAGATCATGAATCCCAGTTACCTCAGCCGACCGACACCGGCAGATTAGTCGACAAGGCGGTTTAACTACCGACCTTGTGTTGGAATACCCGGCTTAGTCCCTCCAGAAGGTCTTGAACCGCCCGAGTATCATGCCCATCGTTGGCGAGCTTTCAATTATCGCGACTGCCGCGATCAGCTTGCCCCGAAAATGGCCAGATAGTTGCAGCGCCGCCAATTAGAATTATGAATTCGCGCGGCCTCGAGCCCGCCGCTATCAGTCATCTTGATACTCCCATGCTTTTGCGTCCATCACAACGCAGTCTAACTACACCCGTTCTGAGTCCGAGCGCATCGACCTGAAATAATGCTCGGCGTGTTGGTAATAATTCTCCGCCCCGACTGTGTCGCCGGCCTGAGCCAGAGTTTTGGCTAACGCGAGATAGCGCTCATAGCTCCTTTGGATGTTTTGATTGCCCCGCGATTCGGGACGGACAACATTCGATGTCCGCTGCTTCGAGCGGTCAGCAAATGGCCCCGCCGATTTGGGGCGGTGCGTGTTCATCATTGTATTTGGGCCATTGTGCATGGCTCACTCCTTGGTAATGGCAGGCAGAATTGCCTTGTGCGGCAGGACGGGAAGCGAAGCGAGCGGAATTTACGCCGCCATTGCCCGTGTCCGACCCGCACTATTTCGCAATGGAAAAACTGTTCCTGAGAAAGCGCTCACGATTTCTGGAACTGGTCGGTTCACTCGTCGTGGCGGCACCTGCCAACTACACGCGATATTTATGAACCAATCGTGCATGACTTGAGGGTATCAGGAGGATTTGTCAAGCACGGAGCGCGCGGTGTCAGTTTGCCTACGGGCGACCCTCAATGCAGCTTCACATGTGGCTCGCTGCGCCTCGTCATCGCCCGCGCTATGGTGTCGAGTCCGACCTTTAATGGGCCGTGCAATGCCGTCTCGTGCATCTTGTAAAGCGAACGATACATTACGCGGGCGAAATATCCCTCCACGAATAGACCTTTGCCGGCAATGAAGCCCATGAGGCTGCCAATCGTGCTGAATTCACCGAGCGACACCAGCGACCCGAAATCACGATAACGGAACGGTTCGATCGGTTGGCCGTTCAATCGGCGTTGGATTTGTTTCAGCAGAAATGAGGCTTGTTGGTGGGCCGCTTGGGCCCGCGGAGGGACCGGCTGAGTCTCGCCCTCCGGAACCAGATACGCGCAGTCACCAAGGGCGAAGATGTCATCATCGCGGGTTGTCTGCAATGTCGGACGCACAACAAGCTGGTTAGCGGGGGTGGCCTCGAGACCATCGAGGTCCTTCAAGACGTCAGGACCGCGCACGCCGGCCGACCAAACGACCAGCTCCGACGGTATGAATTCGCCGCCGGCGAGCTGCACGCCATCGCGCGTCACCTCGGTCACGCGGGCACCAGTGCGGACCTCCACACCGAGCTCACCGAGCAACCGCGCAGTTGCGTCAGATAGGCGCTTGGGTAGCATCGGCACGATGCGGTCGGCGGCCTCGATCAGGGTAATCTTGATGTCCTTGTTGGGATCGATCTTGTCGAGCCCGAAAGCTACGACGCCGCGCACAGTGCGATGTAGTTCGGCCGAAAGTTCGGTCCCGGTCGCGCCAGCGCCGATGATGACAACGTGAAGCTGGCCCGGCCGCACCGGCTCCGCCTGCGTATGTGCGAGCAGGCAGGCGTTAATGAGACGGCGATTGAACCGCTGCGCCTGCTCGGGGGTGTCAAGGCGAATCGCATGCTCCTTCACACCCGGCGTACCGAAATCATTGCTGACACTGCCGATCGCGATCACCAGCATCTCGTAGCCGATCGAGCGCTCGGGCGTGATGAGACGGCCCTCGTCATCAAAATTGGCGGCAAGATGCACCAGACGTCGTGCGCGGTCGAGCCCGATCATTTCGCCGAATCTGTATCCAAAGCCATGCCAATAGGCCTGGGCGAGATAGTCCAACTCATGCCGGGAAACATCCATGCTGCCGGCGGCGACCTCATGGAGCAGCGGCTTCCAAAGATGCGTGCGTTCCTTCTCCACCAGCGCAATGTCCGCGCGGCCGCGACGCCCAAGCGTGTCGCCTAGGCGCGTGACGAGCTCAAGTCCGCCGGCCCCTCCGCCAACGACAACGATGCGATGCAGATTGTGGGTCGAGGCGGCGGGCAACGACGGATTGTTCGCAGGCGCAACGGTCATCGTTGGAACTTCAGATCTATTTTTCGTTAGTCCCTCCAGAAATTCTTGAACCGATCGGGCGCCATCTCCGTATAGCGAACCGTGTGCATGATATTCTTGTGGCCCATGTAGTGTTGAAGGGCTCGCGTGTCATGCCCATCGTTGGCCAGCTTATATCCGGTCGAGTGCCGCAGCATGTGGGGGGTGGACCGGGAATGGCAGCTTCGCCGCCTCTCCGGTTCGGACAATCATTTTCAGGAATCCTGCCGTCGCAACGGGACCGCCGCGCTCGGTTATGAAGACATATCGCGATTCTGGATTTTCCCGGCGTAGCTGACGCAGCGCTCGAATTTCCTTGCCGCCCAAGGGATGGACATTATCGATCCCGCCCTTGGCTCGCCGGACATGCAGCCGGCCGCCATCGAGCTCAATCTGATCCCACCGCAAGCTACATAGTCCCGAGGCGCGGAGCCCGTGACGATATGCGACCAGGATCATGGTGGCGTGGCGGTGGCCGTAGCGGGACCGCTTGCGGGCGGCTTCCTGGAGCCGCTCGATCTCCCTTTCGGTCAGCGGCGCGTCTCGCGTTTCAAGAACTCAGTTTCCACACTCCTGGCTAAAGAGCCGAGCATCGCTCGACGTATTTTTGTTTGTGTGTACCGGGCTGCATCCGATTAGAATCGTTTGGAAGCGACTTAGCTCATTTGCTTGCGAGAATCGAAGAATCAGCGCAAAAGTTGCGACGAAGTCGGTGCGGTCGGTGGAACTTTGGGGGAAATGATGTCGCCTGAAAAAACAACTTCGGTGTTACGTGGTCGTATAATCGTCGTCGGTAATGAAAAGGGCGGCTCCGGCAAATCCACTGTGGCTATGCACGTCGCGATCGCGCTCATGAAGGCGAAGCAACGCATTGCCACGATCGATCTCAACTCAAGGCAAAAGACCTTCACAAATTATATCGTGAACAGGCACGCTTGGGGCCAAGAGACCGGACGTGAGCTCGAGATCCCCAACCATCTATATTTTACTGAGAACATGGACCATCCCAACCCGGAAGATGAGGCAGCGGATGGAAAGGCGCTCAGTGAGCGTATTGAGGGATACGCGCAAGAATGCAGCTTTATTGTCATCGATACACCCGGCCACAACAGCTATTTGGGCCGGCTGGCTCACTCAATGGCCGACATCTTGATCACGCCGCTGAACGACAGTTTCGTCGACTTGGACGTGCTTGGAACGGTTGATCGCCAGACCTTTGCCATTGTCGGCACCAGCCATTACTCGCAAATGGTGGAGGAGGCGCGCCGGCAATACCAAGCTCAAAACAATGCCTCGCCGGATTGGATCGTGCTGCGAAATCGCCTTTCAATGCTCAATTCGCGAAATACACGGTACGTCGGCGACGCGTTGCGCGAGCTGTCGCGAAGGCTCAATTTTCGCAGTGTTGACGGACTAGCCGAGCGAGTGATCTTCCGGGAGTTCTATGCGCGCGGTTTAACCGCACTTGATGATTTCGACGAGGGCACGCTTGGCACGCGACCGACCCCATCACATGTCACGGCGCGTTTCGAAATAGAAAACCTCCTCAGCGCCCTAAGTCTGCACGGCCCGGCGATCAGCGACGCAGGTGCAGGGGACAATCGCGACGTGGCTTGAGACGTTCGCGTAATCATTTCGATAAACGAGCTCGGGCTTCGTCGGCAAGTGAGCAAATGCAGCGCACTTGGCCTGCGATCGCGATAGCTGGGCGCGTGGTTGCGTCCCGGCACATTAATCTCAGTGCCTGCGAAGCCAGTGTCGTTGGCGCCCGATTAAACGACTTCCGTTCTTCCCCCAACAGCCGACATTCGATTGCACCGCAATATCGGTCGTTGAGGGCCAATCGCGTCGTTTCGCAATGCAGAGAAGCGGCGAGGCATTTCGGCCTCGGAGCACCCGTGGAGTAGGTCACAGACTTGCCGATTGAGGCGTGATATTCTTCGCCACATTGCAGCGGGCATGATCCCTTCGGGAAAGGGTCAGATGGCAATGAGCATCGGAAGGCGTGAGTTCGTCCGCCTGCTCGGCAGCACAGCAGTCACATGGCCGTTCGCCGGCGCGGAGGCGGCAACAATGCCGGTGATCGGCTTCCTTCACTTCGCTTCGCCCGACTACACACCGAATGCCCCCGAATTTCTCCAGGGTCTGAGCGAAACCGGTTATGTCGAGGGACAGAACGTAGCGGTGGAATATCGCTACGCGGAAGGTCACTACGATCGGTTGCCGGCATTGGCCGCCGATCTCGTCGCCCATAAAGTTGATCTCATCGCCGCCTTCGGCCCTCCTCCCGCCCGCGCGGCGAAAAATGCCACCTCAACGATTCCGATCGTCTTCGAAGTCGGCACCGATGCAGTGGCCGACGGGCTGGTGGCCAGCCTGAACCGGCCGGGCGGCAACGCCACCGGGGTGAGCATCCTCTTCACGCAACTGACAGGCAAGCGGCTCGACCTTTTGTCCGAATTGGCTCCCCAAGTCACGCAGTTCGCCGTGCTGGTGAACCCGAATAGTCCGACCGCCGAGCCCACCATCCGCGACGCTCAGGAAGTGGGGCGCGCGAAGGGCATGCAACTCCTTATCGTGAAGGCGGCGACCGAAAGCGAGATAGACGCCGTCTTCGCGAGCTTTGCCCAATTGCATGTCGGCGCGCTGGTGGTCGGTGCCGATCCGTTTTTCGATAGTCGGCGCGCGCAGTTCGTGACGCTGGAGGCCCACTACGCGATTCCCACCATCTACTTCGCGCGGGAGTTTACCGCTGCCGGCGGCCTGATCAGCTATGGAACCAACCTCACCACCATCTATCGCCTGGTCGGCAATTACGCCGGCAAAGTCCTTAAAGGTGCCAAGCCCGCCGATCTGCCGGTTCAGCAGCCGACCGCATTCACTCTGGCAATAAATCTCAAGACCGCCAAGGCACTCGGCCTCACCGTGCCGCCGACGCTGCTCGCGATTGCCGACGAGGTGATCGAATGAGCCTTTCGCAATGCGGCAATTGACGGTGGCAAACCGTGGGTATGGGTCATGTATGGACGGCGCCCGCGGTGCAAGAGCAAATCTGACTTTCTGCGAAGCGTTCGGGTGCGGTCATGTATACGGCCTGTTTTCGCCTGGAGGCTTGCCTCCATCGCGATGCGGTCACGATGGCCGCTGGCCCTGATGTAATCCGCTGATCGGGTCCCAAACAACAACACGCGCTCAACTGTCGCGTGACCCATCGCGGGTTGTCCCAATCGACGGTTCCGACCGTTTCGCATCAATGCCGTCATCACCCCTGCAGTTCGTGAACGCACAGACGCAACCTCATTCTGCCATCGCCAGAACTCCTTACGGCGCTGTCGTCAGCGCAGACGCCCGATAGGTGCCGCCCCTAGCCAGCAACGCCCAGGCGATCCGCGCCATCTTATTGGCCAACGCCACCGCCACCACCTTGAACGGTTTGCGAGCGAGAAGGTGTGTCAGCCAGGGATATTTCTCCGGCCGATGGCGCGCGTAGCGCAACACCGCGCAGGCTCCGACCACCAGAATGCGCCGCAGATAGCGATCCCCCCGTTTTGAGATCGGCCCGAGCTTATGCTTGCCACCGGTCGAGTCTTCGCGCGGCACGATTCCAATCCAGGCCGCAAAGTCACGACCCGATCGAAAAACCTTCGGATCTGGGACGGTCGCTACGATTGCGGTGGCCCCAGTAACACCAATGCCGGGGATGCTCTCCAGCCGCCGGCTCGCCTCGCTCGAGCGATGTTGCGCCATGATCCGTTTGTCGATTGCTCCGATCATCGTCTGCATCGCCTGAAGTTCCGCCGCCAGCACGACGAGGCTCGCTTGAGCATCGGTCGGCAAGCGCGCATCTTGTTCGCTGGCAATGATCTTCAGCAGTTCCTTGACTCCTTCACGTCCTTGCGCAGCCACAATGCCAAGCTCAGCCAAATGTGCCCGCAAAGCATTGATCACCTGGGTCCGCTGCCGCAGCAAAAGATCGCGCGCTCGATGCAGCATCAATCGCCCCTGCTGCTCGATCGATTTGATCTGCACAAAACGCATGGTCGGCCGCCGTACCGCCTCGCAGATCGCCTCGGCATCGGCGGCATCGTTCTTGTTGCGCTTGACGTAGGCCTTCACGTCCTTCGCCGGCATCAACCGCACCTGATGGCCAAGCTTCGTGAGTTCACGCGCCCAATAGTGCGCCGTGGCGCAGGCCTCCATGCCGATCAGGCACGGCGACAGCGCCTCGAAGAACGCCAGGACCTGGCTGCGCCGCAGTTGCTTCCGAATAACCACCTTCTCGCCCGCGCTGATCCCGTGAACCTGGAACACGTTCTTGGCGATATCCAAACCAATCGTGGTAATTTGCATGTGACCGCTCCCTGATGTGATTCGTTGACAACGATCACCCTATCCGAGCTCGTTGTCGGGAGCGGGCGCCGTCCACCACATCACGAACGTCATACCGAGCGCGTGTCAGCAACTTCCGCAGCTACTCCGAGAGCCGACATTCGAGTGCGCCGCAACATCCGTCGGTGTGGGCCATTAACGGAAGTAGTCCTGTCTCATTCGATCACCTCATTGGCACGCCGTATGGGGATCCCAGTCGGCACCGAAGTGGTGAAGGATGTGTTCAATGCGCAGATCAAGGCCTGGCAGCCTCGGCATCGAAATCACTGCTTTTGACCTGGATCAATGCACTTGGGGAAAATTCTCTTCATTTTAGATTTGGAGGAATCCCCATTTACATTTCGGAGGAGTCCCCATGAGAACGCAAATCAAGACAGCGCTTGCGCTCACCTCTGGCATGGTCATCGGTGCCAGCGTTGGGCTTTCGCAGTCGACATCAAGCGCGCAAACGGCCCACGACAACGATCAGGTAATCAAGAACGTGGCCTCCTTGAACGACCTGTGCTTGGCGCACGCGCTTGTAGGGCAACTGGAGGAGGCGCTGATAGACTGCAATATAGCATTGCAGCTAAGGCCGAATGATCTTGCTGTGCTCGATAGCCGTGGCTTTGTTTATCTCAAGCTTGGTCAATTTGACAACGCCATCGCCGACTACAACGCCGTCTTAAAGCTCAAACCCAAGTTGGCGATTTCGCTGTACAATCGCGGACTGGCGAAACAGAAGAAAGGCGACAGCGCGGGCGGCGATGCCGACATTGCAGCGGCGAAAGCGATCGATCCAAAAATCGCCGACAAACTCACGGGCTATTACTATTATATGAAATAGCTACGCGACGGTGCCATAAGAGGATTGGGACGGATCGCCGGCTCGCGCTGACGAGCCTCGGCATGAGCGCGCGGTGTATTGTGCGTCGCCGCCATCCGCGGTTCCCTGTGCCCGCTGATGGCACTCACCTCCGCGATACTGAGGCCGCGCCCGGTCGCGCTCGCGGATGATCTGGGCGATCTCCGTGTCGGGAGCGGGAGTACTGCGACCGCGCACCTTTGGAGCCCTGACGCGCTTTCGCGCTGCGGTCTTTCGGCGTCGCGTTTTAACTGGTCTGCCGCCTGCTCTTAAGCGCCGTCTCATTGCCTTCCCCAAGGCTCGGACATGGCATCGTACCGGCTCAGACCGATGCTCTGGAAGGGGCTCGGACGGGCTTTGTGCAACCGCTCAGTAAGGCAAGCTCAATGTCGCTTAATGGAATGGTCATCTTCGACCGATTAGCGATGTCCAAGGCATGTCCGTTATTCCTCTCATCGCTACCGAATTGGTGAGCCGCTAAAGCGTCGCAAAGGGCCAAAAGGAGACAATCCCCGGTCGCTCGGAGCACCCCGAATGAAGGCACAGAATCCGGTATTAAGGCGTGATATCCTTCGCCACATTTCGGCGGACAGGAACTCGTCGTTATGACCGAGAGCCGGAAACTCGCAGCTATTCTTGCCGCTGATGTGGTGGGATTCAGCCGGCTCGCCGGCACCGATGAGGATCGCACGCTTGCCCGGCTGCGAGCCCTTCGGAGCGATCTGATTGATCCGACCGTCGCCGTGCATCATGGGCGCGTCGTGAAGCGAACAGGCGACGGCGCGCTCGTCGAGTTCCGCAGCGTCGTAGATGCGGTGCGCTGCGCCATCGAGGTGCAGAACGGCATGGTCGAGCGCAACGCCGGCCTTCCGCCCGAGCGCCGCATCGAGTTCCGTATTGGCATTCATCTCGGCGACGTCGTCGAGGAGAGCGACGGCGACCTAATGGGCGACGGCGTCAATATCGCCGCGCGCCTGGAAGGCATCGCCAAGCCCGGCGCCATCTGTTTGTCGGAAGACGCCTACCGCCAGGTTAAGGCGCGGCTCGATCTCGCGGTGAGCGATCTCGGTCCGACCCAGCTCAAGAACATCGTCGAGCCGATCCGGACTTATTCGGTCGAAGTCGGCAAGCCGGCGCAAGCCAAACCGGCGACGCAAACCGAACCAACGCCGCCGGAAAAATCTTCGCAGCGGCTCGCGCTGCCGGACAAGCCTTCGATTGCAGTCCTGCCGTTCCAGAATATGAGCGACGACCCAGCGCAGGAGTATTTTGCCGACGGGATGGTGGAGGACATCATCACCGGGCTGTCGCGGATCAAATGGCTGTTCGTGATCGCGCGCAATTCGAGCTTCGTCTACAAGGGTAAAGCCATAGACGTACGGCAGGTGGGACGCGAGCTAGGGGTGCGCTATGTGCTGGAGGGCGGCGTGCGCAAGGTGGGGAACCGCGTGCGCATCACCGCGCAGTTGCTCGAAGCCGAAACCGGGGCGCATCTTTGGGCCGACAGGTTCGACGGCGCGCTGGAGGAAGTCTTCGACCTGCAGGACCAGATCACCGAAAAAGTGGTCGGCGTCGTCGAACCGAGCCTGCGGCAGTCGGAGATTGAACGCTCCAGGCGAAAGCGTCCCGAAAGTCTCGACGCTTACGACCTTTATCTCCGCGCTTTGCCACACTTCGCATCGGCCATGCCGGAAGACGCCAAGATCGGCATGGAGTTCCTCGAAGAAGCGCTCACGCTCGATCCCAACTACGCCACCGCCCATGCCTTCATGGCCTGGGGCATGGAGATCCGCGTTGCGCGTGGTGGCTTCAACAAGGCCGATGCAGCCGCCGGCGTGCGCCACGCCCGCGCTGCGGTCGCCTATGGAACCGACGATGCGACTGCGCTCAGCGTTGCAGCCTTGACGCTGTTGCATCTCGGCCATGATTTCGCGGCTGCATCCGCCGCGATCGCCCGTGCGTTGGCACTAAACCCCTCTTGTGCGGCCGCATTTTACTGGGGAGGGCATATCCACGGCTTCAGCGGCGATCCTGCGCTTGCCGAAGACTATGCGCTGCGCGCCTTGCGATTGAGCCCATTCGATCCGTTCAGCTTCGAGACTTACGTTGCTTTGGGCTCGGTCCGCTTGCGGCAGCAACGTTATGACGAAGCCGCCACGAACTTCGCCAAGGCAATCGCCGCCAATCCCCGCTTCAGCACGCTCTACGCCTTCCACGCGGCGTCACTGGCCATGGCCGGCCGTATCGCTGAGTCGAAGTCGATCGCCCGACGGACATTGGAACTCGAACCAAGTTTTCGGATCGAACACCTTGATGCATTTTTCCGTGCGTTCGCACGGCCGGAATTTGTAAACGAGCTCACCACAGGTCTGGGCCAAGCCGGCCTGCCCCAATAAACCGACTGGTCCCGGCAAGATCAGCAAGCTAAGCCCACGCATGGCTCGGAGGGGGCAATCCCGCAACGGGTTTTCACAACCAGTAACAATGATCGGTTCGGGTCATTCGCGCCATGGCCGGTCAGCGAAGATTGACGCCGCATTTCCGGTTTATCCCAAAAGTCGACTTAAATGCAGAAGGCGGAGAAGTGCAGCGAAGGGCCAGTGAACGTGGGATATGTACAGGGATCAATCTATCTCGACCGGCGATCCGCCAGAATCTGTGTAACGTCTCTGGCTCCGGCTTGAGATTGGCGAGCAGCAGATTGTGACGCGCCTCTAAATCTCATCGCAACCCAAGCGCCGAGCGCCGTGAAATTCTCACGGATATTGCAAGGGTTGGCTGAACCATGAAATTGGGTTCGGTAAGGGGGCGCCAGATATGACGCGGAACATGTGGAGGCCAAAGAAAAAGAGACCCCGACCGAAGTCGGGGCCTCCCCGTTAGTGCTGGCCAGCCGGCTTTGACACATAATCCTCAGGGGGACGCGAGCGGGCGCGTGTGAGGATCAGTTGGGCCGTTTTCCAGCACTTTTTCAAAATCACCTAAGTTATGCAAACGTCAATATGGGACGCTGCAAAGCGATACCATTGAGTGCTATGCGACCTCCCGCTCAGACATAGGTTTACATTCCGAAGACTCAGAATCGCAAATCCATGCGTCCCCGACGAACCACTCGTGCTTCACGCGGCAGTGCGGACAGTAGGTCCGGCTGAAGAATACAGGAATGGTGCGAAATGTCCTGTATTCGACGTATTTGCCAGTGAAGATTGCCCGTCCTGTGTTCGGACAGCGGATCATCAGCATGTCCATGCGGGAAGCTCCTCTCCTAATCTTGCCGCGGGCGTAGTCCTCGTGTGCGAAGAAAAGATAAAGGCTCGGTGACAATCCAGAGCTTTTGTTGAGGTGCAGCAGACGCCACACGGTCTTTTGCTGACGCGGCGGTGTCTCTGCGCTACGCTACTCGTAGCTGGAGGGGCCTCCAATCGAGGAGCTTCACCGATGTGTGACTATAGCCTTCACAACGTGGCGTCGCGACCGGCAAGGGTTGGCGACAAGCTGATCACGCGGGACTTCGGTACCGGCACCCATGGGTTTGCTACGTCAGAAGATGTTCGGGTTGCTGTTTGCATTCTGCCAGGAACCGAGTTGGCCTTTGACAAATCGGTTGCGTATGGACCGATGGGTCTGTTGGACTGGCGCCCCAAAACCGTCGAGTATCAAACAGCGATTTTTCGCCACATCAATAAAGAGCGCGTTGCAGCGCATCACGACGCGCTGGAATTTCCAGACGGTCAAATCATTCTCCTGACCAGTCTTCGGGAAGGTCAGGAGGCAGTGGTGCTTCAGTTGCCGGCACCGCCCATGGACGCGTCGGAAGGCGAGACCCTACGGCCCGTCGCTTATGTTGGCTGACCTAAAAAACTGAAGTTCGTCCGATGGTAGGCCGCCGCGTGAGGCGGCCTACCGTTCGACCCGCGCCTCGGCAATAAAGATTACCCCAACCCACCGTGATTGCGGCCTAAGTTTATGGACAGGGATGGGGTGTGTCTATCGAGGCAAAAATCCTTTTGCAATGCGGCAATTGACAGCTGCAAAGTGACGCTTCGGGTCACGAACGACCGATTTCTGATGTCCGCATAATGTCGGCTTATCCCTCAACTCCAGACATATCGCTGCGTTGCGGCTGGAGTGCGCCCCTGAGGGTGGACAATTTTAGGCGGCGTTTTTGACCGATTGCTGGGCGTGGCGGTCCTCGTATTGCACGGGGCTCAGATAGCCCAGCGCGGAGTGGAGTCTGCGAGTGTTGTAGACCTCGTCGATAAAGCGGGGAAGATCGGCTGCAACGTCCTCGAAGGTTTCGTAGGCCATCAGATACACGGCTTCAACCTTCAGTGTCTTCATGAAGCTCTCGGCCTTGGCGTTGTCGTAGGGATTGCCACGCCGGCCCATAGAGCCCTTGAGACCGTGCTCTCGCAAGACGGCGCGATAGTCTTCGCAGGCATATTGTGATCCACGGTCGGAATGATGCACGCAACCCCTTGGTGGATTGCGGGCGCTGATAGCGGCCTTGAGCGCAGCAACAACGAGCCGTGCATCGATCGAGCGGCTGATGGCATAACCTACGACCCGGCGGGACCAAGCATCGAGGATCGCAGCCAAGTACACAAAGCCGATCGCGATTGCGACATAGGTGATGTCGGCCACCCACAGTTGGTTGGGGCCATCCAGGCTCGTATTCTTCGCGAGATTGGTGAAGATCGGATAATTGTGATCGCTATCCGTTGTCGCGATAAACCGCCTCCGTTGCTTTGGATTCAGCGCATGCTCGCGCATGAGCCGGCGGATCTTCTTGGCGTTGACGACAATGCCACGATGGCGGAGTTCGGCGTCAACACGCCGGTAGCCATAGGCTTCAAACTCGTCGCAAATCATTTTCATCTCCGCAACGATGGTCAGGTCGCGCGCGCGAGCATCGGGCGTGTCATAAAAAGTAGAGCGACCGATCCCCATTAGCCGGCATCCTTCTGCGATGGAGACGCCGCGGGGCCGACAATGACGGATGTAGTCGCGCTTCTCGGCCGCGGTGCGTTTTTCAGAGCCCCCTTTAGGAACTCAATTTCGAGCGCCTGTCTACCAACCATCCGCTCCAACGCTGCAATTTTGGCTTCATACCCCTGGAGCAGATCAGCAGCCTGGGCGTCTTCATCTAAGGCGCCGGCTTCGTACTTCTGAACCCAGACGCGGATCAGCTGACGCGAGATGTCATGCCGCTTGGAAAGCCCGTACAGGGTCTCTCCGGCAATAAACTCCTGTGCAACCTGCCGCTTGAACTCGATGCTGTGCGAACGTTGTCTGGCCATGGCTTTCATCCTTCGAAAGCCCAGCTCACCCTGTCAACTCACCAGCCTCAACCTGTCCGGCCCCAGGGGCGCACTCCAGGCGAACGTCGAAAGGGGCCATGAGCCGACATTCGTATAAGGTGATTTGAAGTCTCGGTAACAATGTGGTTCCAAGCTCGCAAAGCTTCCTATCGAGCTTCTGGCGATTTGCAGTCGTCGAAAACCGAGAACATGCAGCTGCAAACTTTCAGAAAATTTGATTAGAATCGAACAGTGCTAATCAAGTCTCACGAAACAGGACTTGGCCTAGTTTCCAATAATCGTTTGGCGGGCCCACAGTGCGGAGCCTGGCTTATGCGTACCCCTTTTGAGGAAAGGCGCCGATCGCCGCGTCGACTTCTTGGACGCGTGGCAACTCTGTTTGCCACCGACAGTGCAAAAGAACGCTTCTGCCTCGTCAAAGATATTTCGGAAGGTGGCGTCCGGCTTCTGGCAAACGGGTACGAGATCCCCGAAAAGTTCGTGCTGCATTTTGCTGGCGGCAGACCCCAGCAGGACGGGACTTACCAGGTGGTTTGGCGGAACGGTCAAGAAGCTGGCGCCAAATTCTTGAACGGCACCTCTGTGGCCGCCTGACTACGGCATTCAGTCGATTGGCAGGGTAGCGGAATTCCACAACAGCCGGGACAGGCGAACGGGGAACCGAAGACGGCAAAACCCGTTTAATCACAAAGGATAGGAGCACATCGAGTCGATCTATGAGGCGGGAGCAAAACGTGCGCATGGGCAATAATTGGCGAAAATTCTTAAAATTCTGGCCACTTGTCCCCAAGGTGAAATCTAACTGAGCGGCCTAATCGTCCTCTCCAAGCACCTTGCCTGTTTTCGGATTGACCCAGTGTGTCCACGCACAGCCCGTACATTTCACGGCCTCAAAGCCTTCGTCGCGATCCTCGGTCGGATCGTCTGCGACGAAGCCTTGCACTGTGAGTTGAGTGACGGGGCAGCGATAGAGAAAGGCGGCCATTCGCCCCACGATAATACCGCCGCTGAAATTATGACAACCGGGCGCCGCCTTTCAAAATGGACCATCCACAATCAAAAGGGGCCACTCGGTGAAAACCCTATGGAAAGGGGCCAGTACCCCGCTCCGGGTAGCTGGTCGTCGTGGCCGCCGGCCCAACGGTATTCAATCAGCAGATTCTGGCCTTCGACATAGCCGTTCTCGGCGAGAGCTTTGCGAAAGGCCGCGACCCCGCGCGCCTCGCTGTCGGCCGACTGCCCATTCAAAAATCCAATGACCGTTGAGGGCGCTTGCTGTCCATGCGCGGCGAGCGGCCATCCGACAGCGGCGCCGCCCATAAACGTGATGAAATCTCGCCGCCTCATGTATCCCCTCGCAGCCGAGGGTTACCTTACCAGCCAAAACACTGTGCATCACAGCAAATCTGAGGCTTCGATGTCGCCATCGGGTCACGAACGACCGATTTCCGATGTCCGCTCAATGTCCGCTTCTCTCGGAAGCGGACTTATCAAGACTGCGTCCTAAGTGACGCTCAGGGCCATTTCCGGACAAAGTGCATCGCAGCGAAAGGCGCGACTATTCGATCACCTCGTCGGCGAGGGACAAAAACGATTCAGGAATTGTTAGCCCGAGCGCCTTCGCGGTCTTGAGATTGATGATCAGCTCGAATTTGGTCGGCTGCTCGACCGGGATATCGCCGGGCTTGGTCCCGTGCAGAACCTTGTCGACGATATCGGCGGCACGCCGGAACAAATCCGGAAGGTTTGGTCCGTAGGACATCAGGCCTCCGGCTTGGACATAATCGCGGGTATTGAATATTGTCGGCAGCTGCGCGCCGAGCGCCAACGTGATGATGCGTGTGCGGTTGGCGGCAACGAGTGCGTCGACCACGACGTAGAGCGCGTCGGCTTGGGCTTTGAGCGCTTCAAAGGCGGATGCAATGTCCTCCGCTCGCCGGATTTCGAGTGGTGCGACTTCGAGGCCGAGCGTGCGAGCCGCGGCCTGAACCTCGCCCATCTCAAGCACGCCTTGGGGAAAGTCAACATCAGCGATGATTGCCAACCGGCGGAGCCGGGGGACAACCGCACGCAAGAGTTCGAGTCGCTTGCTACTGGTATCGGCCTGCTGGAGTGACAGTCCAGTGACGTTGCCGCCCGGTCGCGCCAGACTTGCGACTAGACCCGTGCCGACCGGGTCTGGCGCTACTGCAAAGACGATGGGGATGACCGCTGTCGCCTGCTTTAATGTTGGTACGGCGATTCCATTCGCGACAATGACGTCGACCTTGAGGCGGACGAACTCGGCCGCGATCTGCGCCATGCGCTCGGGGCGTCCCTCCGACCACCGATATTCGATCGCGATGGTGCGACCCTCGGTCCAGCCGAGTTCGCGCAGTCGCGCCACAAAGGCGTCAGTCCATGGACGCCAGGCCGCAGCATCCGCGCCCAGGAACCCGATGGTCGGTAGCTTGCCCGCCTGCTGCGCGCGCGCCGCAAGCGGCCATGCGGCCGCCGCGCCGCCAAGAAGCGTGATGAATTCCCGTCGCCTCACGGACTCCCCCAGGCTGAGGCTCACACCCTACCACATTGTCAGATGAGACTCGTATTGTGCATCACAGCAAAATCGGACCGCCGATGTCTCATACGGGTCTTGGCCGTGTAAAAACCCCGCGACGCGCCAGCGCGGTAGAACAAACAATTCGTCCAATCGCCGTTAGGTGTGGAAAAATTCGCAAGCGAGTCCGATTTGAATATGCCTGAGAAAAATTATTCTCGTCACTTTTCAATTTCCCGCGTTTTTACACAGCCAGGGTCATCAATAGACGTGCCGCTATGTCCGCGTGATGTCTGCTCTTCTCTATACCGGACATTGATCGACGCGCGTGGCAGGTCAGCTTCGGGCTAGGGTCATGCATCAGGATGGCCTCTCGCCGTGCGGATGGCTCGTGTATATTCATGTTCGAGCGCGGGCCGCCCCGATATCTGAACGAAGGAAAGCGCACATGTCGGAACCCATCTGGCACAAGTTTCTCACCGAGCGCGACAAGGCCGTTTTTGGCGCCTCAGGCTATGGTGCACGCGGCGGCTTTGGCAAGCGGCCGGCGCTTCTGGTGATCGACGTGAATTGGGCGTTTTGCGGCGATCGGCCGGAACCGATACTCAACTCGATCAAGCGTTGGCGTAATTCCTGCGGCGAGGATGCCTGGGTGGCGCTACCCTATATCCGCGCGCTGATCGATAAGTGCCACCACAAGGGCGTGCCGGTCCTCTACACGACAGGCGTGCGACGCGAGGACAATTGGGATTCAGGCTCCTGGCTGTGGAAGAATTCGCGTGGCGGCGAGGATCGGCACACGGTAGAGACCAACCTCGATGGTAACGAGATCGTCTCTCCGATCGCGCCGGGCCCACGCGATATTGTGGTGCTTAAACAAAAACCATCCGGCTTCTTCGGTACTAATATGGCGAGCTATCTCACGCTACTTGGATGCGACAGTGTCATCGTCACAGGCACGACCACGTCCGGCTGCGTGCGCGCGACCGTGCTTGATGCCTTCAGCCTCAATTACCGTATTGCCCTTGCCGAGGAGGGTTGTTTCGACCGCTCGCAGGCTAGTCACGCCATCAATCTTTGCGACATGAATGCCAAGTATGCCGACGTTGTGAAGACATCGGACGTTCTCGCTTTTCTCGACACGTTATCGAGCGGGATGTACGACTTGCCGAAGGGCAACGCCGTGCCGCAACGGGGACCAAAACTGGCCGCGAATTTTTGAAGCGGGCTTTACTTATCCGACTGAGTGACTGCGGGCCATAATTCCCCTGTGGGGCGTATCGCTGCGTCGCGGCAAACGTCGAAATGGGCCAAACGGCGACATCGCCGACGTGAGTCACGCGGGCTATTGGCCAAACGTCCGATCTGGCTATCGGATGTTCGTGAAAGGCAGCGAGAGGCCAATGGCTGCTTGAGTCGAAATTGGTGCCGATTGACCGGCCCCGCCGTTAGTGTCGAAATTAAGCCTCTGATTTCGCGGCAAGAGGAGATCGGAAATGGCACCTCAAAAGCGTCAGATGCATCTCGGCGTCTTCGTGCTCGGCACCGGCTGTCATTCCGCGGGCTGGCGCTACAAGGGAGCCTTCACCACCGGGCTGAGCATATCGGTAATGCAAAAAATCGCTCAGATCGCCGAACGTGGAAAGTTCGACCTGTTCTTCATCTCCGACGGGCTCGTGATGGATCTGGGCGACCATCCTTCTTTTCTCAACCGATTCGAGCCGCTGACGCTGCTGTCGGCGCTCAGCATGGTGACGCGGCATATCGGACTTGGCGCCACCGTATCGACAAGCTTCAACGAGCCGTTCAATGTGGCGCGCGCCATCGCGTCGCTCGACCACATCAGCAACGGCCGCGCCGGGTGGAACGTGGTGACGAGCGCCAACGACCTGGCCGCCTTCAACTTCAGCCAGAAAAGCCTCAACGAGCACGACCTGCGCTACGAGACCGCCACCGAATTTGTCGACGTAGTGCGCGGTCTCTGGGATTGCTGGGATGATGGAGCGATTCTCGCGGATCGAGCGACCGGCATATTCCTGGACAAATCCAGGGTGCGTCCCCTGGAGCACAGGGGACGTTTCTTTTCGGTCAGGGGTCCGCTCAACATGGAGCGGTGCCCGCAAGGCCAACCGATCATCATTCAGGCCGGCGGCTCGCTGGCCGGGCAGGAGCTGTCCGCTCGGTCAGCTGATCTGGTTTTCTCGGTCGTGAACGGCGATCCCGTCTCCGGCAAGGCCAACTATGACAGCCTCAAACAGCGAGTGATCAGGAACGGCCGGCGGCCCGATCATCTGTCGATCCTGCCCGGCGTCATGCCGATCATCGGCGAGACCGACAGCGAGGCGAAGGAGCAGCTCGCAAAGCTGCAAAGCTGGCTCAATTCCACGAACGCACTGACCCTGGTATCGCAACGGCTGGGTCACGACATCTCCGGCTATCCGCTCGACGGACCGGTGCCGGAGTTCCCTCAGACCCAAGGCGGCCAAAGCTTCTCCAAGGCGCTGTTCGACATGGCGCGGCGCGAGAAGATGACGCTGCGCGACCTTTACAATATCACTGCCGCCGCGCGCGGGCATTGGGTGATCTACGGCTCGCCCAAGCGCGTCGCCGACATCCTCGAGGACTGGTTCATGAGCGAGCGCGCCGACGGTTTTGTGATAATGCCGGCCTATTTCCCCGGTGCGTTCGACGACTTCGTCGATAAGGTCGTCCCTGAGCTACAGCGGCGCGGGTTTTACCGCAAGGAGTATTCGGGCACGATGCTGCGCGACCATCTCGGATTGGAACGGCCGAAACCTTATCGCAGGGCAGAGCTTCCGGCCGCCGCCATTTAACCCGAAACGATCCGTTGATCCTGGAGCTGACCGAGCTAACCACTTCCGCCGCGCAAGGCCGAAGTTGGCACGTCACCAACCTCGCATGAATGGTCCTGATATGATCGCGATCAGGTGGGAAGGCGACATCACATCACGCAAAACGTCGATAGCCTTGGCCGACCACGCGATGTGGTCGGCTTTATCAGTCATGCTTCCTGCGCACAAATCCCCGCGCGAGCCACGATGAGCCGACGCTAATAGAGAAAGTGAAATGGCATCAGCGTGAAGTGCTCTTCTGGAGTCCGAATTGCCTCCAATAGCCGACATTTATTGCGTCACAGCAAAACGACGCTCAGGGCCAGGAACAGACCTCACGGATCAAGGGGTTAGATTGCACAATCTCCTTTTGTGTTATTTAGGTCACATCCACCAACGGATTTCTGACAAAAGCATTTTCGCCCGTTTTGACGGCGTCGATAATTGATACTCTTCTATGGGCGACAGTCGGCTTTGCCGATTCCGTTGGGGGCAATCATTTATGAAGACGCTTATCTTAGCGTGCGTTGCCGCCGCTGCATTCTGTGGCACGCCTGCGCTCGCTGCCGACATGGCGGTGAAGGCTCCGCCGCCCGCGCTCGCGCCGGACTATAGCTGGACCGGGTTCTACCTCGGCGTGAACGCCGGCGGCAGTGTCGGCCGCAGCCGCGCCAACGTCTCCGATAACAACAACGTCGTGAACGAGACAACCTATCTTTCGCCAGCGGGCGCCATCGGCGGCGGGCAGATTGGCTACAACTGGCAGGTGCCAAGCTTCTTCAACATGGTGTTCGGCCTCGAGGCCGACATCCAGGGCAGCGGTGAGACCGCATCATCCTGTATCGGCGGTTGTGCGCTGAACAGCGCATTCCAGGTCAATGTTGCGCAGAAGATCGACTGGTTCGGCACAGTGCGTGGTCGCGTTGGCCTCACGAATGGTCCGGTGTTGAGCTATTTGACCGGTGGTTACGCCTATGGTCACGTCAACACCAGCGGTAGCACGACCAACAATCCTTTCACGACACTGACATCATTCTCCAACGATGCAACGCGCGGCGGCTTCGTGGTCGGTAGCGGCGTTGAAGCCTCGCTGGGCGGCAACTGGACCGGCAAGATCGAATATCTCTATGTCGATCTCGGAAAATCCGCGACGGCATTCACTTCGGCGTTCGGCACCCCGACCGTCGTGACGGCGAACGCACGAGACTATATCTTCCGTGGCGGCATCAATTACCGGTTCGGTGGCAACAGCACCTATGTGGCGCCGGTTGCAAATTGGAGCGGGTTCTATGTCGGCGGCAATGCCGGCTCGCTGACCGCGCGGGATCAAAGCACCTACACGACGACTTCAGGCGCTGTCGCAGGCGGATCCATCAACGAGGGATACTCGCTGGTGCCGGACGGTTTTGAAGGCGGCGTGCAGGCCGGTTACAATTGGCAATCGGCCGCATGGGTGTTCGGTGTTGAAGCCGACATCCAGGGCGCGACGTCGAAGGACGATCAAACCTGTACCTTCCAATGCACCACCCCCCCAGCATTTCTAACGATCGCCCAGACTCAGAAGGTGCCGTATTTTGGCACGGTGCGCGGCCGTCTCGGCTATTCTGTCGGGCCGACGCTGTTCTACGCGACCGCCGGTTATGCCTATGGCGAGACCAAGACCACTATCACGATCCCTGGGGCGGGCGCTTTCCCGACAAGCATTGCGTCGCTCAACAGCAGCAAAGGCGGCTATGCGGTGGGTGGCGGCATGGAAAGCCCGCTCAGCCTGTTCGGCCTGTTCGGCCCGAACTGGACGGTCAAAGTGGAATATCTGTACGTCGATCTCGGCAAGGACAGCGTGACCTTTTTTGATGCTCCGATCAGCATTGCGAACGATACGTTTACGACCCATACGCAGGAGAACATCTTCCGCGCCGGCATCAACTATCACTTCAACCCGGTGGTTGCGAAGTACTGATCACATTGAGCGCTTGAAGTGAAAGCCCGGCCTTTGAGTCCGGCTGTTTCCTCTCAACCCTATTTCCGTTTACGGAATGGTCCGGCCGTGCTTCTGCCCGCGCGATGGAAGCTGACGTGCTACGCTCAAGGAAAGGTTCGCCGCCAACGTCCGCTTCTCTAATCGGCCGTTTGGGGTCAAGCGCTTTCTGACTGTCCGCCACCGTTGCAGTGTCGATGTCGCTCGCGGGCTCATGCTTCTCTTCGGAATCGGCACTAGGGCCCTTCCATCATAGGGTTCGAAGACGAGGTGGAACAATCTGTGGGTCGGCCTTGCCGTCAGAGTGACGGTAGGTCCAAGCGGACATGCGAACTCACCTCATCCATCGTCCCGCGAGGGACATCATTCCACCGCTCGGTGGGGTTCGAGTTTCCTCCTATCGCATTTGATCCGGCACGGTTTTCATGCTGCCGCCACGGCTTGTTCTCGGGTCCATCGGAACTCGGTACCGTCAACCCAGATGCGATGCATGATCACGGCCAGCCGGCGTGCCAGCGCTACGATCGCCTTCTTTATCCCGCGGCGCCTGGCGATCTGCATCGCCCAGGCCTTGAGCCAGGACCATCTCTTCGAACGCAGCATGCTCTGAGCTGCTTCGTAGAGCATGACCCGCATCATCTCATCTCCGCAGCGTGATATTCTACCGCTCCTATCAATCTCGCCGGATTGATACTTGGAGCACGTCAGTCCAAATACCGCCCCGACTGACTTGGATTTACGGAACCGAGCGGGCACGTCGACGGTGGCGCGATAGGTCAGCGCCACCACGGGGCCAACACCAGGGGTCGTCATCAGGCGACGGCACACCTCGTCATCCCGGACAATGGCCAGCAAACGGCGATGCAGGATGACGATCTGTTCGCGTAGCGCTCGCCGGACAATGAGTAGCGGTTCGACCAGCACAGCCAGGTCGGGTAAGTTCTCAACCAGCTCCTTGATGCGGGCCTCGAACTTCGCGTTTCCGACCATTCCAACCTTGAGGCCGAAGTTACGCAAAGTACCGCGCAGGTCGTTGTCGATGGCGATCGCCTTCGACTGCAAAAGCTTGCGATGGGTCAGCAGCATGCGTAGCTTCTGACTGCGTAATGTCTTCACATGTACCGGGCGATAAAGCCCCACTCGGATCATCTGCGCGATACCACGCGCATCGTTGCGGTCCGTCTTGTTGATCTGCGCCTTGAGCACCGCCCGCATATGCCGCGTCTCAACGCAGACCACCGGTAACTCTGCTTCGGCGAGAGCGCTGAATAGCCACTGCGACAGTGGTCCAGCTTCCAATCCAATCCGCCTGAAGTGGTAGGCGGGGTTCTTCAGCACCGCCAACAACGCTTCAGGTTCGCTCGCAACCTTCACTTCCCGAACGACCTTGCCCGTGTCATCCACAACGCAGACGCTCGTGTCCTTGACCGATACGTCCAGTCCAGCAAAATGGTCCATGCTGCGCTTCTCCTTCTGATGCTTGAGGCCGTGACTGCGGACCTCGTATTCACCATCAGCCTGAAGCGCAGCACCCAAAAATCTTCAGCTATCCACAAGCTCGCCGGCCGATTACCCCATC
>CAVTPQ010000006.1:0-90150 GCA_963736605.1 uncultured Alphaproteobacteria bacterium
TCGAATCTGAGGGTCGGGAGTTCGAATCTCTCCGAGCGCGCCAATATTGTTCGGCATTGCGAGGGAGGAAAAAATGGCAAAGAGCAAACGCGGTCTCGATCACCGGCACCGTGACAACAGCGGCCGGATCGATCGCAAGCATGGCAATACCAAGGTCGCGGCGCTGCGCAAGGAATATGGACCGGGCTTCGCCAAGGGCCGCCGTAAGGATTTGATGCTCAAAAACCTTCTTCGGGAGACGGGCTGCGAATCCCTGCATCAGTATCTGCGCCAGCATCACAGATAGCGGGCGACGGTTTTTACGCCGCCCGACTGCAATTTCTATTCCGCCGGCGTTAGGCGATCGGCTCGCTTTCGCGCGCCGACGCGGTCGCATGCTCTTTGCTGCTCTCGTGGTCGTGCGGCGCCGCAGGCAATTGCAGCACGGTCGCGGTTTGGTCCGGAATAAGTCGCGTCACCATCACGATCTGGCTGCCCGGAAATTCCAGCGCGTCATGATGGACATACGGATCGTCCATGTTGACCTGACGGCAGCGGGCGACGTGTTGTTCGATCCGGGCCCGGCCGAACAGGCTGAAGGCGCGGTCATATTGCACGTCGTGATCGAAAGCGATCTCGGTGCCGGGAAGGAGGCACACCGCCACCTCCGGTTGGCCGACCGCGCTGAAACCGCGCGTGATCGCTTTGACGAAATCGGTGGAAACAAGCTTGTCAGCGACTTTGGCAGGTCGCGAGGCCATCAGATGAAGGCTGTAATCGCACATGGCGAGGAACTCCTGGAAAGGCACTCCTATCGAAGGCCGCCAAACGGCTCTTCTTTCCGCAAAACCCGCCGGTTGCGTAAATGTTCCTGCTCGGAGCGCAGTTGCCGGCGGCTTTCGACCCCCTAGTGGTCCGATTCTAACATTCGCATCCCGTTTCGGCACGCTCCCATGCGAATGTTAGAATCAAAGGACCACTAGCAATTATTAGTCCTAGTGGAGCTTTGGGATTTGACATTCGCTTCACGCGTTAGCGGCTGGGTGGGCAGCGAATGTCAAATCCGCTCCACTAGTGCCGTGTTTTGAAAGGAGAAGTGTTCACTGGCTAAAATTTTACAACATGTATTCTAGGAAGTTTCACGTATGCCACCTAGGCTCACCGCATCGGTTCCCCATGTGGCAAGCTTCATCCAGAGCAGAATCTTTTCTTCGCAAGGCGAAGCAGCAAACTTCGCAATACGACGTCATTCAAAACCTCATTCAGGCAGTCGACGAACTTACCCGCGAAGTGAAGCGCTTAGATAACGAAGTTCACAGGGTTCAGCGGGAGGTCCAGTTCAGGCGGCGATATTGAAGTATGTTCGGCCGTTGGCGGTCGCTGGTTGTATCGGGCGGCCGTCTTCGGTGCACCCCCTGAAACGCTCAATTGCAAATCGATCGGCGGCGTCATAGACCGCTCTTTCGGGGATGGGCCCCGCGACGCTGATGGCGCGGTCGGGCGATGGACGATCTGACCGGCAAAAAGCACGCGGACGTTTCCAGCGTATCGGTTGCCGGGGGCGCCAATCTCGCGCATATGCGGGGCCGAACCGAGGACGTGCCGCGCGGCATTGTTCTGATGATTATCGCGACGGTGCTGTTCGCCAGCGCCTCGGCGGCCAGCAAATGGCTCGTCGCCATTTACCCGGTCGGCGAGGTTTTGTTCCTGCGCTCGCTGTCCTCGTTCCTAGCCTGCGCCGTGGTGATGCTGCCGGTTACCGGCTTGTCGGTTTTTGCAACACAGCGTCCGCGCGATCATCTGTTGCGTGGCCTGTCGCAATCGATTTCGCAGGCCGCCTTGCTGCTCGCCTTCAGCCTCATGCCGCTCGCCGGCGCCGTTGCCATCAATTTCTCCGCGCCGCTGTTTGCCGCTCTGGTCTCGATCGTCTGGCTTAAGGAGCGGGCCGGCTACGTGCGCGGCGCCGCGCTCGTCGTCGGTTTTCTCGGCGTGCTGATCGTCACCAATCCGGGCGCGAATTCACTGACGCTGGGCGCGCTGTTCGCGCTGGTCAACGCCATCATGTACGGCACCGTCACTGTTGCCGTGCGCGGCATGACCAGAACGGAATCGGCCAATACGCTGGTGATCTGGCAGTTGGCGGTATTGGCGTTCTTTCACAGCTTTCTTTTGGTTTTCGGCTGGCGATGGCCGTCGGCGATCGATGCCGCGATGTTGTTCGGCACCGGCTTTGTCAATGCGATCGGACAATGGTTCTGGACCAGGGCGCTGCATCTGGCGCCGGCGGCAGCGGTGACGCCGTTTTACTATCTCATGCTGGTCTGGGCGCTCCTGATCGGCTTTGTCGTCTGGGGCGAAGTTCCCACGATGAGCCTGCTCGTCGGCTCCGCCATCGTGGTTGCGACCGGGCTATTCCTGTTTCTGCGCGAGGCGCGGCTGCAGCGGCGCTTGGCCTAAGTGCGGCTCGCTCCCGCGGCGGGTCGGCCTCTGCTGACAACGGGCGGAATACGGATATAGTGGTAGCAAGCGCCATAACAGTTGCGGCGTCAGCGCAATTGCCGGCATAAGGCAACGAGAATATCGGGGGAAGCGTGAAACGCCGCAATTTTCTAAAGTTGGGAGCGGGAGCAGCCGCTGTACCTTTTGTCGCTGGTCGCGCGTCGGCGGCGGATTATCCGACGCGGCCGGTGCAGGTGATCGTCGGGCAGGCCGCCGGAAGCTCGTCGGACATTACCGCGCGGCTGTTGACGCAGCCGGCTTCGCAACAGCTTCAGCAACAGTTCGTCGTTCAAGTGCGGCCGGGCGCGACCGGAAACGTCGCGACCGAGGCGGTCGTGCATGCGGCGCCGGACGGCTACACGCTCCTCCTGGTGAATTCGCAAAACACCATCAACGAGGCGCTGATCCCCAATCTGCCATTCGATTTCGTTCGCGACATCGAGCCGATCGTCGGGATCGACCGGGTGCCTCTGGTGATGGAGGTCAATCCGTCGTTTCCGGCGCAGACCGTTCCGGAATTCATCGCCTATGCCAAAGCGCATCCGGGCAAGATCAACATGGCGTCGGCCGGCGTCGGCGGACCGCAGCATGTCGCCGGCGAATTGTTCAAATACATGGCCGGTGTCGATCTGGTGCACGTGCCGTATCACGGCTCGACGCCGGCGCTGGTCGATCTGATGGCCGGGCAAGTGCAGGTGATGTTCGACGTTACGCCGTCGTCGCTGCCGCATATCAAGGCCGGCAAGCTGCGGCCGCTCGCGGTTACCACGCCGGAGCGCCTCGACGTATTGCCCGGCGTTCCGGCGATGGCCGAGTTTTTGCCGGGCTATGAGGCGTTCGGCTGGATCGGCTTTGGTGCGCCCAAGGGTACGCCGCCCGCGATCATTGCCACGCTCAATAAGGCGTTCAATGCGGCGCTTGCCGATCCGAACGTGAAAGCTCGGTTGTTGGACCTCGGCGGCATCGAGATGGCGCCGAATACGCCGGCAGAGTTTGCGAAATTCATCGCCGCCGACACCGACAAATGGCGCAAAGTGGTGCAATTCGCCCACCTCAAGCCGGAATGAACAGAACCATATTTGCCGGGATAAAACTGGGGGGAAAAAACTATGTCACTGTCACGCCGAAATCTTCTTCGTTTCGCCGCGGGGGCTGGCGCCGCCGGCGCCTATCCGAACTTCGCCTTCGCGGCCGATTATCCGACCCGGCCGATCACGATCATCGTGCCGTTTGCGGCCGGCGGCGCTACCGATGTACTGGCCCGAGTTCTCGCCGATCCGATGGGAAAGGCGCTCGGTCAGACAGTCATCGTCGAAGATCTTGCCGGCGCAGCAGGCGCTATCGGCGTCGGCCGCGTCGCGCACTCGCCGGCGGACGGTTACACGCTGTGCGTCGGCACGCTGACGACGAATGTGCTGATCGGCGGCCTGTACAAATTGGATTTCGACGTGATCAACGATTTGGTGCCGATCGCGGAGCTCGCCTACGAGCCGCTCCTGATCTGCGTCAAAAACAGCTTGCCGGTGCACAACCTCAGGGAGCTGATTGCCTGGCTCAAAGACAATCCCGGCAAAGCCAGCGTCGGTGTTCCCGGCATCGGCTCAACCGGAAATCTCGCCGGCATCTCATTTCAAAAAGCGACCGGCACCACGTTCCAGTTCGTGCCGTATCGCGGCGACGGGCCGGCGGTGCAGGACATGATGGCGGGGCAGATCGACATGATGATCGAGCCGTCGTCCAATTTCACGGCGCAGGTGCAGGCCGGCACCATCAGGGCCATCGCGGTGCCGTCAAAAACCCGCATGGTCAGTCTGCCCGAAGTCCCGACCACCGACGAGGCCGGCCTGCCCGGATTCTATGCCTCGATCTGGTTCGGCATGTGGGCGCCGAAGGGCACGCCAAACGACGTCATCGACAAAATCCACACCGCAACTGTCACCGCCTTGAAGGATGCAAATCTAAAAGACAAGCTCACCAAGCTCGGCCAGCAGATCGCCTCGCCCGAGTTGCAATCCTCGCAAGCCTTTGCCGCCTTCCAGAAGTCCGAGGCCGACAAGTGGTGGCCGATCATTAAGGAAGCCGGCATCAAGGTGCAATGAATCGTTGGCGGCGTGAACCCGTGCGACTGGCGTAAGCCGACGGCTTAGCTTCCGCCGCGAATATCCAAATCGACGCGGTTGCCGCACAGCCGGCGCGCGCGGCCAAATGACGGTCGTCTAGTTTGTGATCTGATACCCGACATACCACGAGTAAAGATTTGTTTGGGACGCGTTTTGAAAGCCTGTTCCCGCGGATGCCAGCAAGTGGTTATGGTCATCGAAATCATAAATGGCGCCGAGGTTGAATCCGGTGCTGTCTTTGCCTCCGATCGTATCGGCGGTTTGATGGAAAATCTCACCACCGACGGTAAGTTGCTTCGTCACCTGTTTCTGCAGTAGCCAGCCGACGAACCAATAATCTTGATCGAGCGTGCCGCCGCCGTGATTGATCCAGTAGCCGCCGCCGCCATAGGTGGTCCAACCGCCGAAACTTTTTTGCAGCCAAACCGGTAGATAGACGCGCACATGGCCGGCGCCGAGCCCGCCGCCCTGATCTCCGGTCGGCAGCTCGACCAGCGGAAACACGCCGACCATCGGGCGCAAACCCTTATCGTCCTCTTGGACAAACCGGTACTTGAAGCCGAGTTCGGTATCGCCGTAGCCGAACTGCGATGGCCCACCGGCGGGACTGTCGAATGCCACGGGCGCAACGATGTGAAACTGTCCGTTGGGAATGAGGCCGTAATTGAACTCCCAGGCCGGGCCGACGCCTGACGTGTCGCCGCTGATATGGGTGCCGGTGAAGAACGTGTAGAACTCGTAGTGCTGATAATCGACCGGTTCGGGATCGTCGGTCCGAAACGGCGGCCCGGCATGCGCGGCGCCGGGTAGCAAGACGGCCGATGCCAGCAATATGGCCGCGGCGCGAAACGCGGTGACCCAGCCGGCCGGTACGCCATTTTCGATCATGGCGAATTGCCCCTATCGCCTTCGAACGCGTCGCGCGTCCTCCTACGGTCGCCCCAAAAATCTAGTATACCACAACGCTGCGGATGCTTTTGCCCTCGCGCATCAGCGCGAAGGCCTTGTTGATGTCGGCAAGCGGCATGGTGTGGGTGATCATCGGATCGATCTCGATCTTGCGCTCCATGTACCAGTCGACGATTTTCGGCACGTCGGTGCGGCCGCGGGCACCGCCGAACGCGGTGCCGCGCCAGACCCGGCCGGTGACGAGCTGGAACGGCCGGGTCGCGATCTCCTGGCCCGAACCGGCGACGCCGATGATGATGCTTTGGCCCCAGCCGCGATGGCAACTCTCCAATGCGACCCGCATCAGACCGACATTGCCGACGCATTCGAAAGTGTAATCGGCGCCGCCGATCTGGTCGGCGCCGCTCTTGGTCATGTTGACGAGATGGGCGGCGAGGTCGCCGCCGATCTCCTTCGGATTGACGAAATGGGTCATGCCGAAGCGCTCGCCCCAGGATTTTTTCTCAGGGTTCAGATCGACGCCGATGATCATGTCGGCGCCGACGAGGCGGAGGCCCTGAATGACATTCAGCCCGATGCCGCCGAGGCCGAACACGATGCATTTGGCGCCCGGTTCCACCTTCGCGGTGTTGATCACCGCGCCGATGCCGGTGGTGACGCCGCAGCCGATGTAACAGACTTTGTCGAATGGTGCGTCGTCGCGGATTTTCGCCACCGCGATTTCTGGCAGCACGGTGAAGTTCGAAAACGTCGAGCAGCCCATATAGTGATGAATCTTTTTGCCCTCGATGGAAAAGCGCGAAGTGCCGTCGGGCATCACGCCTTGACCCTGGGTGGCGCGGATGGCGGTGCACAGATTGGTCTTGCGCGACAGGCACGACGGGCAGGTCCGGCATTCCGGCGTGTAGAGCGGGATAACGTGGTCGCCCTTCTTGACCGAAGTGACGCCCGGACCGATATCGAGGACGACGCCGGCGCCCTCGTGACCGAGAATGGCGGGAAACAAACCCTCCGGATCGGCGCCAGAGAGCGTGAATTCATCGGTGTGGCAAATGCCGGTCGCCTTGATCTCGATCAACACCTCGCCGGCGCGCGGGCCGTCGAGCTTTACCGTCGTCACGTCCAACGGCTGTCCGGGCGCATAGGCCACGGCGGCGCGAACATCCATGGTATCCTCGCTCGCTTCTGCAAACGATGACATTGTGAGGCGCGAATGGCAAACCCCGAACCGGCGGCTAATCCTTCACCGGCAGCATGACGATCTGGGTCTGGATCACCAGCGCACAGAGCCGGCCGTCGCTGCGCGTGATGCGGGTCTGCCACACCATCGTGCTGCGGCCGCGATGCAGCGGCGTGCATTCGGCGTACGCCGTGTCGCCCACGGGAATGCCGGCGAAAAAGTTGGTCTTGCTTTCGATGGTCGCTGTGCGCCCGCCCGGCGGCAGGTTCGCCATCGTCGCGGTGCCGCCGAGATTGTCGGCGAGCGCCATCACGGCGCCGCCGTGCAACGCGCCGAAGCGGTTGTTGAGTTCTTCACGCACCGGCATTTCGGCGAGTACCTTGTCGGGCGAAATAAGCGTGATCTTCATCCCCATGAATGCGGCGAACGGGGGCTGATTATTAGCGTCGGGATTCATGCTCACCCTCAAAAGAAGGGCGCGGCTATTGCCGCGCCCCAACAATCAAATCAGAGACGAAAAGAACTTGCTACCGCGGCTGCGGCACCACGCGCATATAGGGCTTTACCGTCTTCCAGCCGCCGGGATAAAGCTTCTTGGCTTCTTCGTCGCTCACTGCGCCGGTCAGGATGACGTCCTCGCCCTGTTTCCAGTTGGCCGGCGTGGCCACCCGGTGCTTGGCGTTGAGCTGCAAGGAATCGACGACGCGCAGCACCTCGTCGAAATTGCGCCCTGTGGTCATCGGATAGACGAGCACCAGCCTGACCTTCTTGTCCGGGCCGATGACGAAAACGTTGCGCACCGTCTGATTGTCGGCGGGCGTGCGGCCCTCCGAGCTACCGGTCGTCGATGCCGGCAGCATGCCGTAGAGCTTCGAAACCTTCAGGTCGGTATCGCCGATCATCGGATAGTTGGGAGCGAAGCCGACGACGTCCTTGATATCGCCTGCCCACTTTTTGTGGTTGTCGACCGGATCGACCGACAGCCCGATGATCTTGACCCCACGCTTGTCGAACTCCGGCTTGAGCCGCGCCATGGTGCCGAGCTCGGTGGTGCAGACCGGCGTGAAGTCTTTGGGGTGCGAAAACAGCACCGCCCAGTTGTTGCCGATCCAGTCGTGGAAGCGGATTTTGCCTTCCGTGGTTTCGGCTTCGAAATCCGGGGCGGTATCGCCAATCGCAAGAGCCATGCTAATCCTCCGTCGCGTAGGCTGATCGTTCTGTGGGCTGATCCGAAGTACGGAAAAGTTTTCACAGAGTTATGTACGGCTCGGACGGCGCGAATGCCAGTCTCGCGGCGAGTAATATTCCCTTGGCCGAAAGTATTATCTGCTCTGTCGGGCGGCCAAGGCGCGAAAAATCGCCTGGGCGGCGGGCTTATCCGGAAAGTTCTTTTTCAGAGGCCTTTTTCGATCCTTCCGGCACGTTGCCGCGGGCCGGAGAGGCGGCCCTCACGCGAGCGCTGCCAAATGATTGCGCGGGAGTGCCGCGAGATTGCCGCACTGCCGCCCTTCGCGGGCCACCCCGGCATAGAACTTTGAACCCTTGGCGCAAGACGGGCGACGCATACTCGTGGGAACGACCCGCGCTTCGGGCGGGTTTGGGAACGACCGTGCTTCGCGCGAGTTTGCATCGGAAGGTTGGCCGGAGGCGGCAGTGGCAATTGCGAGAATGCAATGTACCGATCTCGAGACGCTTGCCGCCATTATTGCGCGCTCGCAGATCGTTGTCGTCGACCGGGCGCAGCGCCGGCGCCTGCCCGCCGGTTTCGATGCCGCGGATGTGGCCGTTCTCGACTGGATTGCCGCCGAGGGCCGCCGCGCCGGCCGCAGCTTTATCCGGATGTAGCCGGCCCCGCAGCATCAGCCGCGGCCGGCGTTATTTCACGCGATAGCCGTCGACCAGCGTGTTCAGGAACGCGATGATGTCGTCCTCGTCCTGCGCCGTCATCGCCGGTGGATCGCCCGCCTTGCGGTCGAACGGCGGATCGGTGACGTCGACATTGGCCCGATAGGGCGGCGGCAGATCGTTGAATTTCTCCGACGTGCCGTCCGCTTGACGCGGATAGATGCGTTGCGGCTCGGTGTCGCGGAAGTCGTAGAAATCCAGGACTTGTTTGAGCGTCGAATAAACGCCGTTGTGAAAAAATACGCGTCGGGTCGCGGCGTTGCGCAAGGTCGGCGTCATGAACAGACCGCAATATTGAGTGTCGGCGGACATATCGCGGCGATAGGGCCCGCAGATGCCGAGATCGAAGAAACCGGGATCGCCATTGACGGCGAGCGCCGCATTGCGCGGCGCGCCCAAGGCCTCGAACTGATGATCGGTGAATAAGGGCGGCAGGCCGTCGCGCGTCGGCTGGTCGACGTGGCAGCCGGCGCAATTGGCCTTGGCCGGATCGTTGAACAGCCTATAGCCGCGCGCCTCGCTGTCGGTAAAGCGCGCTTTGCCTTCCAGCCAGAAATCGAACTTGCTGGTGTAGGGGTGAAAACTCACGCCCTCGATCTGATAGCGCGCCACGGCAAACAGCGCCTCGCTGACGGCAAGGCGCGTGTCGGACCACACCGAGGTGCCGAACAGCTCGACAAAACGCCCCGCGTAAGCCGCGCGCTGCAGCTTGGCGGCGACGGTGTCGATCGAGCCGCCGTCCATTTCGCGCGGATCGAGCAGCGGCGACAGCGCCTGGTCTTGCAGCGTGTCGGCGCGGCCATCCCAGAACAGCCCGCCTTGCGGCACCATATTGCTCGCCGAGCGGCTCGCCTGCGGCGCGGTCTTCTGTACGCGGACCGCGTCTCGGCTCGACGCGACGAGCTGCGCAATGCTGACGTTTTCGTTCTCTTCGTTGTCGGGGCCGATGGCAAAGCTGGGCTGGCGTTCCAGATAAGTCAGCGACGGCACGGCGCGCACGCCCGGACGCGACAATTGCGGGCCGCCGCGCATGACCGGCAGATCACCCGGCGGGCCATAAGCGTGCTGCGGACTGTGGCACGAGGCGCATGAGAGCCGGCCGGAGGATGACAGGCTGGCATCGAAGAAGATCAGCCGACCGAGCTCGGCCATGGCCGACAACGGTCCGGCAGGCGGGCGTAGAAGCGCAATCGGATGCGGGTTCTCGCCGGTGGTCTGCGACGTGGAGGGGGCCGCCGGGCCCGCGAGCCCGGCGGCACAGAGGAGGCTTGTAACGACAAGCCAGCGCAGTTGCGCTCCGAGCCTCAGTGGGCGCCTCCTGACGCCGGCGGGGTTTTGACCGGCGCGCCGTTCGTCGGGTCGAGATAGAGCGCAGCAGTCTTGCCGGAACCGGAGAAGTCGAACAAGCCATTGATCGATCCCGCCGTCGCGTCAAACGAGCCGCCGCCGAGCCGTTGCCCGTGCAACCAGTTGTCCTCGACGAAGCGAACGACGGAAGCGAATGAAATCTGGGCGTGGCCCACATAGTTTTGCTTCGCCCAAGGTGAAATCACCAGGAACGGGATGCGCGTGCCGGGACCGCAGCGGCCGTTGACCGGCTTGCCGCCGGCGCCAGGCAGCGCCATACCGGTGCCGCACTTGCCCGGACCGTCGAGCTGATCAGCTTCGGCGTCGAAGGACGGGCTCATCACTTTGGCGAAGACGTGATCGTACCAGCCGTCGGAATCGTCCCAGGTAATGACGACGGCGGTATTTTTCCAATCCGGTTGCCGTTCGAGAAAGTTGATCAGCGTTGCCGTGCCGTTCTGCTCGTCGAGCGGGTCCGAATAGGCCACGTGACCGTCCTGATAGGCCGGCATCTTGACGTACGACACCGCCGGGAAATTTCCCGCTTTCACCGCGTCGTAGAAATCGGTCAGATCGTAGTTGTGATTGGCCGGATCGTGCGTCGTGCCGTCATGCTCAAGACTATAGCCGATCGCGGCGAGCGAGCTTGGCCGCTCGTGTTTCGGATTGGCGGTCGACGCGTAATATTGAAACCAGGCGTGATGCGGGATGTAATCCACGACGTCGGAGCCGACCACCGTCGAATGCGTCGAGCGTTTGCAGCCGGTCGAGCCGTTGGCGTTGGCCGCGTCGAGGCGGAACCCGCCCATGAATGAGCCCCAGGTGATGCCGGCGCCATTGAGAAGGTCGCCGATGGTTTTGCCCGACATCATCGCCTGATCTTTCGGATTCGAGCAAATATCGTAGCCGGGATCGACGTCGTTGATCATGGTCAGGCCGCCCTGACCGTCATTGATGTAGTAGGAAACGGCGGCGACGGTGGACGGCTGCTTGGTCGTGGCCACGATCGTCATGCCGTTGGTCTGGCCGGACGAGACGTTGAGCATCCCCGGCGTCGACGGACCGTAGGTGTCGCCGAAGGCGGCATCGCTCATCGCGAAATGCTGCGCATAGTTCCACATCGCGGCGACGGTATTGCCGTCATAATAGCCCATGACTTGGCCTTTGGTGCCGAAGGCGCCGGCGCCGCCGCTCGTGGCTTTGCCGGTAAATTTGGGAAACAAGTCGGCCTTGCCGCCGTCATAGGCCTGCTGTTCGGCGGTGTAGGCGTGATTTTGGTCGGCGGTGAAGGCCTGACTGCGGTCGAGCCGGAACGGCTCGGCGGCATCGCTGCCATTGGCCTTGTTGGTGAAATTCGGATTGTCGGTCAAAAGATGCGCATTGGCGAGATTGTTGACCTTCGGCGTGCCGGGTTTGGCGGTGAAAGCCGGCTCGCCCGGCGGGTTGGTGGCCTTGGGATAGGTCGCGAAATAGTGGTCGAACGAAACGTTCTCGTTGTAGATGATGACGAGATGCTTGATCGGCGTCGCGGTAGGCGCCGTGTCTTGCGGGCCCGGAGCGGACGTGTTGTCGGGCGCGGTCGATTCGGCGGCGGCAGCGATGCTGCCTAAGAAGCCGGCCGGACCTAGGGCCGCTAGCACGGAAAACGCGACGCTCGAGAGCAGTTTCTTGCTCATAGGATCCCCTCAACATTGTGCTGGCGTTCGAGGGGAAGCTAGTCCGCGATATATGACCTGCACGTGACAGCGCCGCGCTCTCCCGGCAACTATATCCGGGGCTGCCGATCTTTTGCCGAAAAAGGCTCCGTTTAGGGACCGCTCGCTCGCGAAAAAAAGGCAGCCCCGTTGGGGGCTGCCAGCTCGCAAAAAAAGGGCGGCCCCGTTGGGGGCCGCCATGGGTCAGCGCGACTCGAGGAGAGGCGCGGACCCAGACTTGCGAGCGGCCATCATGCTCGCAAGGGAAGTGGCGCGGGGAGTTATTCGCCCTCCGTACCGATCGCGTAGGCGGTTTCGCCGTGCACCGCGTCGTCGCCGACTTTCAATGTGGCCTCGTCCATACGCAGGCTGACGAAGATCGAGATCACCTTGAGGATGATGAAGGTCGCGATGGCGTTATACACGATGATGAACGCAGCGCCTTCGATCTGCAGCAGGACTTGGCTGGGATTGCCATAGAGCCAGCCGGTGATGCTGACGCCGGGCGCGTCCTTGTCGGTGCCGATGTATTCGAGCATCGCAGGATTGGCCAAGATGCCCGTCAGGATGCCGCCCATGAGCCCCGCCACGCCGTGGGTGGAGAACACGCAGAGCGTATCGTCCACTTTCTGCATGAAGCCGAGCTTCTGGAACTTGTTCATGCTGAGCCACGGAATGATGCCGGCGCAGACGCCGATGATGATGGCGCCCCAGCCGTCGACGTAACCGGCGGCGGGAGTGATGCCGACGAGACCGGCGATCATCCCGTTCACGGCGCCGAGCACCGACGGCTTGCCGTAGGCCATCTTGTCCATCAGCGTCCAGGTGAGAAGAGCAACCGCTGTCGCCGTGTTGGTGTTGAGCACGGCCGCGCCGGCGTCAGCGTTGGCGAAGTACGGGTCGCCGCCGTTGAAGCCGTTCCAGCCCAGCCACAGGATTCCGGCACCGACCAGCGTGATCAACAAGCTGTTCGGCGGGAAATGGTCGCGGTCAGCCTGAAGGCGCGGGCCGATAACCCAGGCCGCAACAAAGCCCGAGGTGCCGGCGGCGAGATGGATGACGTAGCCGCCCGAGAAGTCCGCCACGCCGAGGGTTGCGAGCCAGCCGCCACCCCAGAGGCTGAACGCGCCCACGGTGTAAACGAGCGTCATCCAGATCGGGCAGAAGATCATCCAGGCCGTAAAGTTCATACGGCCGAGGACGGAACCGCCGAGGATGATGACCGTGATCGCCGCGAACACGAACTGGAAGAACATGAGCGTCGCCATTGGAAAGGCGAGCGGCGGCATGCCTGCCGCTGCGGCGGGAATTGTGCCTTGGCCTAATGTAAACGCGGCCGACACCGCCAATTCGGGCTTACCGAGGAACGGAAACCATTGTGGCCCGAACGCCATGTTGTAGTCGAAGAGAATCCAGACGACGAGAACCGACGCAAATGCGTACATCGACATGAAGGCGGAGTTGATCGCCCACTTCTTTTTGACGATGCCGCCATAGAGTACGGTCAGTCCTGGAATGCTTTGGAGACCGACGAATGTCGCCGCCGCCAGCTGCCAGGCATTATCGCCTTCATTGAGCCAAGTCGGTGATGGAACGATAGCCATGTCCTGTCCTTTCCCCCAATAACTGCCGCCCTGAGCGCCAATGTTGACTAGGCGAGCGGTGGGGAAGTGGCAAAATTTATGCCAGTTAATCGGTCATTGACTGAATACGTTTTCCCATGAAGGATTTGGCTGGGACTTGGCGGTGGTGACTAAAAAAATTGCATTGTGAACAGAAATTGGGCATGGGCGTGATGCGACTTTTGGTTCTGGCTCGGCCATTGGCCGGGGGATTTGGGCTTCTCGCGCTCGGTGTTGTCGTTTCCGCCATTGCCGCCGAGGCACAGCACGGCGAAAAATCAATCACCTGCACCAATCCAACCAGCGGTGCGAATTGGCAGGTCCGGATCGACTTCGACCGCAACACGGTGGATACACATCCAGCCGACATCAGCGAGGCGCAGATTTCCTGGCACACGGCCGACGGCGAAAACTACAAGCTTGATCGCAAGTCCGGAAATCTTACGGTGATCATCGCGTCAAGCACCGGCGGCTATTTCCTTCATGACACTTGCAAGCTCGACAATTGACACGGCAATCGCAGAATTGCCGCCCGCGCCAGGCGCGTCATGCCGGCGGCGGCGGCGGCCCCCTCTCAAGCCGGGGCGACGCTGATGGCGGAGCGGGTGACCGGGGTTAGGGCAAGTGCGGGTTTCGCCTCGGAGACCGGACCGCGCGAACGCAACGAAGATTTCGCCGGCGTTGTCTTCGGCTATGAGCTGCCGCAACCGCGCCGGGACGTTGTTGCGGCGATCGCCGATGGAATAGGCGGCGCCAAAGGCGGCCGAATTGCCGCCGAGACGGCGGTGCGCGGTTTCCTCGACGGCTTTTGCGACCTGCCCGAGACCATGGAAGTGCGCCGCGCGTCGGCGACGGTCCTCAATTCACTCAATCGCTGGATCTATTCGGAGGGTCATCGCAACGCCGGGTCGGCCGGCATGGGATGCACCTTCACCGCGCTGGTGCTGCGCGGGCGGATCGCCCATGTGCTGCACGTCGGCGACACGCGTGCCTATCGGCTGCGCGGCGACCGGCTGGCGTGCCTGACCACGGACCACGTGCGCGAGGAGCGCGGCGCCGGACGGTCGAATATCCTTTCGCGTGCGCTCGGCGTCGAGACGGAAGTACGGCTCGATTACGCCGCGCAGCCGGTAGCGTTGCATGACCGCTTTCTCTTGTGCAGCGACGGGGTGCACGGCTACCTGACGCCAGAGACGATCGCCGACATTTTGCGCGAGCGCTCTGGCTCCGAGGATTCCGCCCGCGCGCTGGTCAACGCCGCGCTCGACACCGGCAGCACCGACAATTGCACGGCCTTGGTGCTCGACGTCGTTGATCTGCCGACGGCGGGATCCGCCGACATCGGCGCCGACATTATGGAACTGCCGCTGATCCCGGTGCCGATCGACGGCGAGACGGTCGATGGCTTCGTGCTCAAAGTGCTGATGTCGGACGGCCGCTACACCCGCTTGTTCGGCGCCGTCGATGAAGTCGAAGGCGGCGAGGTGGCGTTGAAATTTCCGAAGCCTCAAGTCGCGGCGGCCGCCACCTATCGCGCGGCTTTCGTTCGCGAAGCCTGGGTCGGCGCGCGCGTCCACAGTCCATGGGTCGGCCGCACCATCGTGCTGCCGCCTGGACGCCAGACCTGCCTGTACACGGTGATGCCGCTCTATCTGGGCGAGCTCCTGGAAACGCGGCTCGCTCGCCGGCCGTTGGTGGGTCTGGAAGAAGGCCGCAATATCGCGATCAAATTGGCGCGCGGCGTCGCAGCGCTGCACCGCGCCGGCATCATCCATCGCGACATCAAGCCGGACAATGTGATTCTGGAGAGCGAAGGCTCGCTCAAGCTGATCGACCTCGGCGTCGTGCGCGTGCCGGGCCTTGAGGATTTCCCGCCCGACGATATTCCGGGGACACCGGCCTATATGGCGCCCGAAATGTTTGCCGGCGAACCCGGCAATGAGGCGACCGATATTTATGCGCTCGGCGTCACTATGTTCCGCGCCTTTACCGGCGAGTACCCCTACGGCAACATCGACGCCACCAGCAGGCCGCGCCGTGACCGGCCGAAAGCGTTGGGCGAGCTACGCCCGGATCTTCCGGCATGGCTGCAGGCTGCGCTTACTCGCGCCATTGCAATCGATCCGTCCTACCGCTTTCGCGACGTGATGGAATTTGCGGTCGAAATGGAAGAGGGGCCGGCGCGTGCGCCGCATTCAGGCGGCAGCCCGCAGACGCTCTACCAACGATACCCCGTTCGCTTCTGGCAGGGCATGGCCGCGCTTCTTGCGCTCGCGCTCATTGCGTCGATGTTGCTGCGGCATTGATCGCGAATGTGCACCGACATTGACATTTCCACGCCGTCGCCGCAAAGCCAACAGGCCGGTTCGCGGGATCGTAAGCTTAGATGTTCAAGCGCATCCTGATTGCCAATCGCGGCGAGATCGCCTGTCGGATCATCAAGACCGCGCGTCGGATGGGAATTGAAACGGTCGCGGTCTATTCCGAAGCCGACCGTGACGCGCTCCATGTCGAAATGGCCGACGAGGCCGTTGCGATCGGGCCGCCGCCGGCCGCGCAAAGCTATTTGGTGATCGACAATATCATCGCCGCATGTAAATCGAGCGGCGCCGAGGCGGTGCATCCGGGCTACGGCTTTCTTTCCGAGCGAGCGGCGTTTGCCAGTACGCTCGACGAGGCCGGCATCGTCTTCATCGGACCCAATCCCAAAGCCATCGCCGCGATGGGCGACAAGATCGAATTGAAGAAGGCCGCGGCTCGCGCCAAGGTCTCGACCGTCCCGGGCCATCTCGGCGTCATCGAGGACGACAATCAGGCAATCGCGATCGCCGAAGAGATCGGCTACCCGGTGATGATCAAGGCGTCCGCCGGCGGCGGCGGCAAGGGCATGCGGATCGCGTTTTCCAAGGCGGAAGTGGCGGAAAACTTCGCCCGCGCCCGCTCCGAGGCGAAATCGAGTTTCGGCGACGACCGCGTCTTCATCGAAAAATTCATCACCGATCCGCGGCACATCGAAATCCAGGTTTTGGGCGACAAGCACGGTCACGTCATCCATCTCGGCGAGCGCGAGTGTTCGATCCAGCGCCGCAATCAAAAAGTCATCGAGGAATTGCCGAGCCCGCTGCTCGACGACAAGACGCGCCGGCAAATGGGCGAGCAGGCCGTCGCGCTGGCGACGGCAGTCGGCTACGACAGCGCCGGCACGGTCGAATTCGTCGCCGGCCAGGACAAGAGCTTCTATTTCCTGGAGATGAATACGCGGCTGCAAGTCGAGCATCCGGTGACCGAGCTCGTCACCGGCATCGATCTCGTCGAGCAGATGATCCGCGTCGCTGCCGGCGAGCCGCTCAAGCTGAAACAGAGCGACATAAAGCTTTCCGGCTGGGCGGTGGAAAGCCGTATCTACGCCGAGGATCCTTACCGTAATTTCGCGCCGTCGATCGGGCGGCTGGTGCGTTACCGGCCGCCCGCCGAAGGCGTGCACGACGGCATCACCGTGCGCAACGACACCGGCGTCACCGAAGGCGGCGAGATTTCGCTCTATTACGATCCGATGATCGCCAAGCTCGTGACCCACGCCAAGACGCGGCTCGATGCGATCGAAGCCCAGACCGAGGCGCTCGATGCTTTCACCATCGAGGGCATTCGCCACAACATACCGTTCCTTGCCGCGATCATGCAGCATCCGCGCTGGCGCTCCGGCAGGCTCTCCACGGCCTTTATCGGCGAAGAATTTCGCGGCGGCTTCGAGCGCATCGCGCCGGTGGGCGAAATCGCCCGCACCATCGCCAGCGTCGCCGCCGCGATCGACCACCTGCTCGGCGAGCGCAAGCGGAAAATCTCCGGACAGTTGAATACGACGCTGACGCGGGAGCGGCGGCGCGCCATCTGGCTCGGCCCCGACGAATACCAGGCCAACGTCGAGCATGACGGCAAAGCGATTGCGGTGACCTTCGAGGACGGCGCGCGGCACCTGTTGTCCTCGAACTGGGTTCCCAGCATGCCGGTCTGGGCCGGCGCGATCGACGGCACCGCGGTCGCCATGCATGTGCGCATGATTCCGAACGGCTTCGAGCTCGCTTATCACGGCATCGAAGTCAAAGTTTTCGTCTACACCGAGCGCGAGGCGCGTTACGCGCGCCTGATGCCGGTGAAAAAGCTCTCCGACAGCGAGAAAGCGGTGCGCTGCCCGATGCCTGGCCTCGTCGTTTCGCTCGGCGTGAGCGAAGGCCAGGAGGTCAAGGCCGGCGAGACGCTGGCCGTGGTCGAGGCCATGAAGATGGAAAACATTTTGCGCGCCGAACGCGACGGCACCATCAAGAGAATCCGCGTTAAACCCGGCGACAGCGTCGCCGTCGACGCGGTGATCATGGAATTTGCGTAAACTCGTTTGTCCCGTCATCCTGAGGTGCCCGCGCCAACGGGTCCGGCCACTTCGGGCCGGACCCGTTGGCTCGCACCTCAGAGTGACGGAAGGGGGCCGGGATGCACGCACTGCAATTCATTTTCTCGCCGAGCGGGCGGCTTAAGCCGCAGCCGTTCATCTATGGCGCGGCCGGGGTTTATCTGTTCGGTGTCGCCTCGCATTTGCTCACCACCCCGGATGTGATCAGGCACGGCGGGCTGTGGCCCTTCGTCGCTGCGCAAATCCTGTTGATCTGGATCTGGTTCGTGCTGCACGCCAAGCGGCTGCACGATGCCGGCAGAGGCGGCGGCATGGCCGCAGCGGTCGGCCTGCTATACGTGCTTTCCGTCATCCTGCTGTTGATCGTGGCCGATAGCTTCTTCAATACATCGGACGGCCTGATGGACAACGCGCCCGCGACCAGCGCGCTCGAACTCATTCTGCTGCTTTACGTCATTGTGACGTTGATCGGTTCGCCGCATTACGATCTCGCTTGGCTCATGGTCGTGCTGCTGATGCTGATCGGCTTCGCGCCCATTGTCGTGGCCGTTGTTTTTTCAGTATGGACGGCGCGACGGGCGAGTCTTGCCGCCGAGATATAATGCTGCACTTCGCCTACGGCTCCAACATGCACCGCGGCGTCATGCGCAAACATGCGCCGACGGCAGTGCCGCTCGGCCTGGCGCGGCTTGCCGACTATCGCTTCGTCATCACGTCGGACGGCTATGCCTCGGTCGAGCCGGCGCGCGCGCAATCCGTGTACGGTCTTCTGTGGCGGCTTACGCCACGCGACCGGGTCACGCTCGACCTTTGGGAGAACGTCGCGGCCGGGCAATATCGCGCCGAAATCCTACCGGTGGATGAGACAGGCCGGCGCCGGTCGGCGCTCGTCTATATCGCGCGGCGTCGGCCGGTCGGCCAGCCAAAGCCCGGCTACATGGAGATCATCGTCAAAGCGGCGCACCAGCGGCAAATGCCGGCAGGCTACATAGCTACCCTGGAACAGTGGTTGCCGAAGCGATCGTTGGGCGCAGGCTACCGCAAGCTAGGAGAATTCGCTTGAACGTGCACCGCTATGTCCTGATCCGCGGTCGGGTGCAGGGCGTCGGTTTTCGCGCCTGGACCGAGGTGACGGCGCTGGAACGCCGCCTGCAAGGCTGGGTGCGCAATCGCCGCGACGGCGCGGTCGAGGCCTTGTTCATCGGGCTGGAAAACGACGTATTGGCGATGATCGAGGACTGCGGCTGCGGGCCTCCCGGCGCGCGCGTCGATTTCGTCGATCACCGCGAGGCCGGGCCCGACGAAGTGGCGCTGCGCCGGCGCGACGAATTGTTCTCGGTGCTCGGCAGCGTGTGAGCGTCGGCGGTGGCGCCGAACAGCGGCTCGAACGCCGCGCGCAACGCCATGTCCACGTCCGGCATCGATACGGTCAATCCAAGATCGGCGAGCGAGGTGACGCCGTAGCGAGCGTCGGTGACGCCGCACGGCACGATGCCGGAAAAATGCGACAAACCCGGTTCGACGTTGAGCGCAAAGCCGTGCAGCGTCACCCAATGCCGCACCCGGACGCCGATCGCCGCGATCTTGTCCTCAAAACCTTCGCCCTTTTCCGGCCGCCGTACCCAGACGCCGACGCGATCGTCGCGCCGCTCGCCGCGGACATTGAAGGCGGCGAGCGCGTCGATAATCCATTGCTCGATGGTGGCGACGAAGCGGCGCACGTCGGGCGCGCGGCGCTTGAGATCGAGCATCACATAGCCGACCCGCTGACCGGGTCCGTGATAGGTGAATTGGCCGCCGCGCCCGGTCATATGGACTGGGAATCGCGCCTCGATCAGCTCGGCCGGCCGCGCCGAAGTGCCGGCGGTGTAGAGGGCAGGGTGCTCAAGCAGCCAGACCTGCTCGGCCGCCTCGCCGCGCGCGATTGCCTCGGCGCGCGCCGTCATGACCGTAACCGCGGTGTCGTAGGCCACCGGCCGATCGCTCAGGCGCCATTCGACCGGCGGCGCGCCGGCCATCGGCAACAGCCCGATTGTCAGGTCGCCACGCGTGTTAACCACCTCGTAACCATAGCGTGGTCAACACTATGGACCGCCAAGTCGAAAACCGAAACAGGGGGCACCGTGCCGACACTCGACAACGTCTCGATCGATATTGCGGTGGTTTTGGGGACGAGCTCTATGCCGATCCACCAAGTGCTGCGCCTCGGCCGCGGCGCTATCATCGAGCTCGACGCCTCCGAGGAAGACGAGGTGAGCATCCTCGCCAACAACCTGCCGGTGGCCAAGGGCACCGTCATTGTCAGCGGCAACAAGATCGCCGTCGAGGTGAAACAGCTGCTGCCGCGGACGCCGGCGGGCGCCTGAGCGGCCCCTTTGGCCGAGTCTCCCGCCCGGCCTTGTCCCGCAATAACCTAGCTGTTACATCGGCGCCGCGCGTGCCTTTGCGCGCGCCTACCCCACATGCGGCCGTGGCGGAATTGGTAGACGCACTAGCTTGAGGTGCTAGCGGGGCAACCCGTGGAGGTTCGAGTCCTCTCGGCCGCACCAGCCTGGCGCGCCGAAGCCGTGGCGGGGGCGGGCCTATGCTCTGCGAGCTTCAGCTCGGCGAGCCAGCGCTCCTCGATAGGCATTGGCGCTCCGCCGCCTCATCGCGTCGTCAGCGCCGGCGAGAACTGGGCGGCAAAGGCTTGAATTCGGCCCATGAGATCGGCGTGGTGACCGTCGGTGCCGGCCCGCGCGTGGGCCCGTGGATGTTCCGGCCGTCGATCCCTTTCGACCCGGTTATGATCGACCGAACGGGCGACGTCGATCTTGCGGCGCTCCGGACGCTCCGCCATTCGCTTATGCTTACCTCTCGCTATGGTCGTATCCGGTTTGGAAGAAGCCACGATGGACAGTGGAACGTCGGGCCAGCGCACCGCGCCGCTGTCATCCGCCGCTAAATCGGCATCCGGTTCGAAAGCCGCCGCATCGGGGACCGGCAGCACGGCCGCATCGGGCGTCGGGTCGTCGGCGGCGTGCGGCCAGGTCGGCCGGACGGCGTCGTCATCGTCGATCATGAGCTCATCGGGGAGCGCCGAAGCGAGCATCCGCGCGGCGGGCTTGCGCGCCATCGCGATCTCATAGACGGCGGACGGCACCACCTGCACGACGTGGAAGCCCTGTTCCTTGAGCTGTTGCAACAGTCCCGGCAATGCCGCCACCGTCTTAGGGTGAATGTCGTGCAGGAGCAGAATGCCTTTGCCGCGCTTTTCCAGGCGGCTCATGGCCAGCGAAACGATCTTGGCCGGCGTGATATCGCGGTGCCAGTCGTCAGCCACCACGTCGGCGGAGAAGATGATCAGCCCGCGCTCGGCAAGCTCGCTCTCCAGGAGGTCGGAGCGTTCAAGGCCGGGGATGCGGAAGAACGGCGCCAGGTATCTGGAATCGCCGCCGAACGCCGCATTCACATCGGCAATTCCGCCGTCGATTTCATGATGCATTCGCTCGAGCGGCAATTTGCCAAAGCCAGTCGGGTGATGGTCGCTGTGGGTGCCGATGGTGTGGCCTTCCTCGTAAACGCGGCGCACGGTTGCGGGAAACGAGTGCGCCATCTCGCCCACCATGAAAAACGTCGCCTTGACGCATTGCGCGGCGAGAATGTCGAGGACCTGGTCGGTGTAAGGCGGCAGCGGACCGTCGTCGAAGGTGATGACGACTTCCTTGTCATCGAGCGGCAGCGAGTCCGGATACTGCATGCGGCCGAGCTGCTGATAGGCGCTGAAATCGATCGGCAGCACGCGGCTCGTTCCCAGCGCGTCGGGATTGCCGGGACAGGCCTGACTGGCATTCTGCGCCTGGGTTTGACCGAGGTCCGCGGTCGGGTCTTTGTTCTGGTCCGGCGCCTGAGCTTGGTCTTTGGCCTGAGCCTGGACTTGGTCCGGTGTTGGAGCCGGTGTTGCATTCTGGGCGCGCGCCGACGCCACGGCGAGCGGTAAACCTACCGCCGTCGCCAGCGCCGCGGCCGCTAAGCCCGCTCTGAAGCTTGCCATCCCCTAGCCCGCGAAAGGCAGGCCATCGACCTGCCCCGAAACGACCTGCCACAAACTGCCGTCCACCCTGACAAAAGACTAAAAGTTTCTCTGGTTAATGTCATGTTAACACTGCAATTCGCCGACCGCACGCTGTTGATAACCGACGTTACAATTCGTCGCGCTCGCATGAATTGGGCCTTTCCTTGCCGTTAATCACGCCCGCTTACCTTGCCGATTTGGAGTTGGTGAGGGGCGTGAGAAATGAAGGCCGCTGGGGGAGCCCGAAAAATCTGGGCGCGGCGGCGGTCGGGCGGGCCGATGGCGTCGCCCATGCCCGGCGGAACGATCGCCCGTATTGGCACGGTCGCTTCATTGATTCTGGCGCTCGCCGTCCTCACCTGCGCTGCGACCGGCTTGATCGAAACGCAGCGCGACGACACTCGCCTCGCCGCCGCACAGCATGCCGCCTTGCAGGCGGCGCTTGACGAGTTACATGCCGGCGCCGGCGGCGCCGGTCGCTTCGATGCCGAGGAGCTCAGCCGCATCGCGCGGCGCGCCGGCCTCCATGATCTCAGATTCGACTCTGAGCTGACCGCCGACCACGGGCGCGAAGTGCAGTCGCTGCACGACGCGCAAGGCCGCATCGTCGGCTGGTTCAACTGGGCGCCCGACCGCGCGTTCCTCGGCGCGATGCATTGGCTGTGGAGCCTGCTCGGCGGCCTCGCCATCGTGCTCGCCTGCGGCGCATACCTGACGATGCGCGCCACACGTCAGCTCTCTGCCTCGTTCGCGCGTAGCCTCGAGACGATCCGCAAGCTGACGACGCAAGACGCGCTGACCGGGCTGCCGAACCGGCGCGTCATGCTCGAACGCCTGGACGAGATGCTGGCGACGCGCCGCTCGCGCTTCGTCGCTTTTGCACTGATCGATATCGACGGCTTCCACGATATCAACGACACGCTGGGCCGCGCCGGCGGCGATACCATGCTTTGCAGCATCACCGAACGGTTCAAATCGGCACTGCCGCCCGGCGCGATATTCGGCCGCTTCGACGACGACGGGTTCGCCGTCGTTGTCGCGAGCGATGACGCGCAGCTCGCGAACCAACTCGGCGACAGGCTTTCAGGCGCGCTTGCCGCGCCGATCTACCTGGATCAGATGTGGCAGATCGGCGCCGGTATCGGCATCGCCAAGGCGCCTGAGGACGGCACCACCGGCGACGAATTGCAGCGGCACGCAGCCTTGGCGCTGCGCACCGCCAAGCGCGGCGGTCGCGGATCGGTGCGCCACTTCGTGCCGCAGATCCACGCGGAGCATGCCGAGCGGCGCTTTTTCCTGCGCGAACTGCAAACGGCGATTCAACAGAACGCGTTCGACGTTCACTATCAGCCGGTCGTCGCCGCCGACGGCGGCGGCATGGTCGGCGTCGAGGCGCTGTTGCGTTGGAATCACCCGACGCGCGGGGCGATTGCGCCGGCGCTGTTCATTCCGCTCGCCGAACAGAGCGGACTGATGATCAGGCTCGGCGAGATCGTGCTGCGCCGCGCGCTCGCCGACGGCGCGCGGTGGGCGAACATCTTCGTCGCGGTCAATCTGTCGCCGGTGCAGATCCGCAGCCGCGGACTTACCGATTTTGTCGCCGCGATGCTCGCGGAAACCGGCATGCCGGCCGCGCGCCTGGTGCTCGAAGTCACCGAAGGCGTTCTCATCGACGATCCGGAAGAAACCCAGCGCACGCTCGAAGCGTTGCGCGCGCTTGGCGTCTCGACCGCGCTCGACGATTTCGGCACCGGCTATTCGAGCTTGAACTATCTGCAAAAATTCCACTTCGACCGGCTGAAAATCGATCGTACCTTCGTCGCTTCGCTCGGCACCACGGGCAATGCCGGCGCCATCATCCACGCGATTGTCAATCTCGGTCACGCGCTCGGCATGAAGGTGCTGGCGGAAGGCATCGAGACCAACGAGCAGCGCGTGCTGTTGCGGCTGGCCGGCTGCGACGAGATGCAGGGCTTTCTGTTCGCCAAAGCCGTTGCGGCGGAGGCGATCGACAAGATTCTGGCAAGGCCGCAGGCAGCGCGCGGCGCGCGACGCAACGGCAATGCGGCATCCTGACAGCGGCCGGACGAGCCGCTATCTATAAAGCGCAGCCCGTCTCGATCGGCTGCGGAAGGAAGCGCCCGATGCTTGCAAACAGCCTGCCCGGCCTCGATTTCGGCCTCGGCAGCGACCTTGAAATGCTGCGCGACAGCGTGCGCGGCTTCGCGCAAGCCAAGATCGCGCCCCACGCCGAGGAGATCGACCGTTCCAACAGCTTTCCGCGCGAACTGTGGCCGCAGCTCGGCGCGCTCGGTCTGCTTGGCATCACGGTCGAAGAAGAATGGGGCGGATCGGGGCTGGGCTATCTCGCCCATTGCGTGGCGATGGAGGAGATTTCGCGCGCCTCGCCCGCGATCGGCCTGTCCTATGGCGCGCATTCGAACCTGTGCGTCAATCAGCTCCGCCGCAACGGCAGCGACGAGCAGAAGAAGCGCTATCTGCCCAAGCTTATTTCCGGCGCGCATGTCGGCGCGCTGGCGATGTCGGAGCCCGGCGCGGGATCGGACGTGGTGTCGATGCGCACGCGCGCCGACCGCAAGGGCGACCATTACATCCTCAATGGCTCGAAAATGTGGATCACCAACGGGCCGGTCGCCGACACGCTCGTGGTCTATGCCAAGACCGACCGCACCGCGGGCGCGCGCGGCATCACCGCTTTCATCGTCGAAAAGAACTTCAAAGGATTTTCCGCCGGCAAGAAGCTCGACAAGCTCGGCATGCGCGGCTCCGACACCAGCGAGATCGTGTTTGAGGACTGCGAGGTGCCGCGCGACAACGTGCTCGGCGTCGTCGGCAACGGCGTCAATGTGCTGATGTCCGGTCTCGACTACGAGCGCGCGGTGCTGGCGGCCGGGCCGATCGGGGTGATGCAGGCCTGTCTCGACCTCGTTATCCCTTACGTCCACCAGCGCACGCAATTCGGCCAGCCGATCGGCCGCTTTCAGCTCATGCAGGCCAAGCTCGCCGACATGTATGTGACGCTCAATGCGGCGAAGGCTTACGTCTATGCCGTCGCGCGCGCCTGCGATCGCGGCGAGACGACGCGCGAGGACGCCGCCGGCGCCATTCTCTACGCCGCCGAGCGCGCCACCTGGATGGCGCTCGAAACCATCCAGTGCCTGGGCGGCAACGGCTACATCAACGACTACCCGGCCGGGCGGCTTCTGCGCGACGCCAAACTCTACGAGATCGGCGCCGGCACCAGCGAAATCCGCCGCATGCTGATCGGCCGGGAGATTTTCGAAAAGACGCGGTGACAGTTTATCCGCCCCCGCGACGCGGGGGAGGGGGACCACGCGAAGCGTGGTGGAAGGGGCCTTGGCCTCAAGGCTTGCGCAGTCGACAATCATTTTTCTCCTCCAATCCGCTCGCGCTCCCTCGCCCCGCTGCGCGGGGAGAGGGTTGGGGTGAGGGGGCCTCTCCGCCGGGCGCCGAATTGCGGCGCTCAGAATCGCGGAGAGGCCCCCTCACCCTCGTCGCTACGCTCCTCGACCTCTCCCCGCGCGGCGGGGAGAGGGTGGGGTGAGGGGGCTCGGGCCTCAACGCTCGTATCGCCGTCGAACATTATTCTCCTCCAATCCGCTCGCGCCTCCCTCGCCCCGCTGCGCGGGGAGAGGGTTGGGGTGAGGGGGCCTCTCCGCCGGGCGCCGAATTGCGGCGCTCAGAATCGCGGAGAGGCCCCCTCACCCTCGTCGCTACGCTCCTCGACCTCTCCCCGCGCGGCGGGGAGAGGTGAACAAGCAATCCCGTTCTCGCGACGCACACGCGCCCGAGTTATGCCGACGCCACTATCAAAATCGTCCTTCGGAGCGGGATCGCGTCATGCCGCAACCGGTGGTGGGACCGGCTGTCGGCTCGATCACGCTCCGATCAGCAAAATAAGAAAAAAGGAAGCGGAACGCCGGCAGGCGCAGTCTTCCATGATGCCGTGCCAGCGGGCACGGCTGCGCGCGAAGCGTCGCGCGCTCGCCTGTCGGCGTTCCACCACGGCACTTGCGGCAGCGACCAAACGCCACCGCTCAGCTCCAGTTCACGCGCTTCCTGGGACGGAACTAGGTAGGAGCGGGTGTTACCCGCTCCCTGCCGTCCCAGTGCAGCGGGTTTGACCCCGCAGACCGGTCGTAATGCCGGCCGGGCGTTTCTTACCCGGAGCCGCCCGGGAGCGGGGCTGACAACCCCGCCCGCGGGAACCGCCTCGCCCCTTTCCGCCGGTGTCACCCGGCGGCGTCCTTACGGGCGAGATTGGAGTATGTAACTAAGACGGGGACGAATGTCAAGAGACTGTCGCTATCGCAGTGACGATATTTTCAGTCGTCATACACGGGTCTGGGATGATCTATATACTATCCATTGACAACCTAATATTCGTGGGTTATGTACCCAAAGATTGGATAGTGGAGGTGGATATGAGTCCTGGTGATCTCGCCCGTGCGGTCCGCGAGCTGCCAACGACCGCTGCAAAAATTCGCGCGCTTGCGGCTAAGGGACAGACGCGCGCCGACATCGCGCGGGCACTCGGCATTCGCTATCAACACGTGCGTAACGTCCTTGTTCGCGAAGAGGCAAAAGCGGCTAAGGAAATCAAAGAATTCGGTTCGGATGCGAAGCGAACCAAGATTCGCGTCGGGCCTGATCGGCAGGTCGTTTTGCCGCTGGCGTTAAGCGACGCATTGGCGCTCAAAGTCGGCGACGTGCTGTTCGCACGTGTCAATGACGGCGAAATTCACTTGCTGACGCGGCAAGCGGTCACACGCCGTGTGCAGGCGCTGGCGCGCGAGTTTGTACCAGAGGGCGTGAGCCTCGTTGACGAATTGCTTGAAGATCGGCGGAGGGAAGTCGAAGCAGAGTCTAGACATGGCTAGGATTGTGCTCGATGCCTCTGCCCTTCTTGCATACATCCACGGCGAGCCTGGAGCGGAACGAGTAGCTGAGGTTTTCGGGGAAGCCGTTATATCCACTGTAAATCTTGCTGAGGCCGTGACCAAGCTCGTGCTGACGACTGGATCACGCGACCGCACCCTTGAGCTTATTGAAGAGGCGGAGGTGGATGTCGTCGATTTTGACCGCGCCCTTGCCGAGGCGGCGGGCCTGCTCGCGGTCCGCACCCGCGGACGAGGCCTGTCGCTCGGCGACCGAGCCTGTCTTGCGCTGGCGCGACGCGAAGGTGCAACGGCAGTCACGGCCGACAATGCTTGGCGCAAGGTCGATCTAGGAATTGATATTCAATTCATCCGATAATCACGTGTGAACCACGGTGATAGTGCATTTAATTGCGCTTCCGCGACTTCGATTTTTGGTCGGCGCTTACTCGGCCGTGCCAGGCAAATGTCAATTAAGTGCACTGTCACCGTAATTCCGTAATTCGTCACCGTAATTCTGTCACCGTAATTCGTAATTGCCAGAACTAGACAAGAAACTTCTTTCGGCTTTTAGCGCAGCGAACATCGCATTAACGCCTCGGCCCGCTGAAACACTCCAAGGCTTGGACGCGATTATTGTCGTTGCGAGGCGACCAAAATGAGCCGCATAAGCGAAGCAACATTCGAGGTTATGGTTGTAGAGGCGGAGCCAGATGTCGCTTCGCTCATCCGGGCTACGCCGGCTACGCCCAGGAAATGCCCCGCTTCGGTATTATATGGCCACTCAGAGGTAACTGCCTATGCTCGAATTAGCCCGACCAATCCGCTTCCCCTTTGAGCAGGATCAGACGTACACGATTGGCGCGCTTCGCACCTTTGAGCGCGAACTCTCTGCGGCGCGGCAAGCCGACAAGGCGCTAAGCAAGGAATGGCGCATCCCGAGTACGCCCGGGGCGCGACGCTGGGGTAAGCTCAGAGAGGAGACATACCCGATCAAGCTCCTTGCAGACCACAAAGGCTATTCAGACGACGCTACCTTTCGGCTCAAACCCTACGGGTTTCCCGCTCTCGATGCCGAGCTAAGCGCCGGCCAAGAGCAGTTCGCCCTGCAAATCACGATTGCTGATCCGATCTGGGCGCGCGAAGGCGCAAAGGTCCAGCATGGCGGATATGATAACCGCTTAGTGATGGAAGCTCTAAACGGCCAAGGCTTTGTGCATGGCCCGGGCGGCTTCCGGCGCGATGGTGACAGGATCATTTGCGACGAGATGGTGAAGAATGGCAGCGATGGTGCCGACGCCTGCAGAAAGGGAATAGTTGCGGCGCTGGCCCGAAAATCGAAAGCCGATGTGCACTCGGCTACGCGGCTCCTGATCTACACCAGGGCCTATACGATGCAAGTTGTGGACGAGGGCTATGGCCATGTCGTTGCCGAGGCTATCAAGGAGTTTGAGGCTTCCCGACGCGGACAAGCAATCCCGTTTACAGCTTTGTATTTTGTTGAGGAGCGCGAATTCGTCGAGCACAAGCGGCCGTCATGATAAACGCTGCACACCCGTTCGCCTTTCGCGAAATGGAAATGTACAAGGAGGTCACCGATCTCACTGTGAGCACGGCGAGGCCTCTGATTTGGCACGATGCTAGACAGCCTTGGCCAAAGCGCCTGTTGGGCGGCACATGCTTCGTACTCAGGCTTGATGCCGGGTTGATCGGGATCACAGCAGACCATGTGGTTAGGGCATTTGAAGACGCTGTCCTGCAAGTCCACACGACAGTGTGTCTGCTTAGGACTGTGCTTCTCGATCTACCGCATGCAATAATCGATCGGGATGCGGACCTTGACGTGGCCACGTTCAGGGTCACCGAAAATCAGTTGATTGAGAGCAGAGCCATTGCGATCGATTGCCGATCAGAGTGGCCGCCACCAACTCCCGACAGGGGCAGAGAGTTGAGCATGGCCGGATTTCCTCAAGAATTGGCTGGCCTGTCTCCTTGGCACAACGTTGAGTTCAGGGCTTTTGCCTCGCTCTGTCGCGTCGAAGATCTTACCAACCGTGACATTATCACAACTTACGAGCCGCAGCGCGATTTCCGCATCCGATCGGCTTCAGAGTTTCCAGATCTTGGGGCGAATTTGAGTGGGTGCAGCGGGGGCCCTGTGCTGATGCACCTATTGCGCAACGGCATACATCGATGGTTTGCTGTGGCGCTTCTTGTAGGAGGCCCGCGGGCATTTTCGGATGTACCGCGGGAATTTGATACGTACACACTTAGGCGCCTGAATTTCATTAGGCCCGATGGGTCTATCGAACGTCAAAATCAGGGTTGGCTACCGCCGCGACCGACCACAAGCATGCATTTGTGTTGATGGTGCCGGAGATCATCTCGCGCGGCAATTCAAGCCGCCGCGTCGAGCGGCTTCGCGCGTCCGATCCGCTTGCGTTGGCGCGGATTGTTCATCGCCTCCCATAAATCGCTGCGCCGCTGCACGTTGAGCCAGAAATCGGGGCTATTGCCGAACACGCGCGCGAGGATGAGCGCGGTCGCGGCCGTGATCTTCCTGCGGTCGTTGCACAGCTCGTTGACATGCTTGCGCTGAACGCCCATCGCCTTGGCCAGCGCGGCCTGGGTCAACGCCATCGGCTGCATGAACTCTTCGACAAGAATCTCGCCGACTGTGGCCGGCTTGCGTTTGGTCATCAGCATGTTTGGCCTCATCTATAGCTATGGTCGTCGAGATAGACGCCTTCCGCCTCGCCGCGACCGCCGTGCCACCGGAATACCAGCCGCCACTGCTCGTTGACGCGGATCGAATGAAATCCCGCGAGGTTACCGCGCAGCTTCTCGAAATGATTGCTCGGCGGTACCCGCAGATCCTGATCGGTTCTCGCGTCATCGATCATCTGAAGCTTGCGGAAGAGCCGGCTTTCGAGATCCGGCGGGATGTTCCGCGACCGTGTATCGGCGACGAAGAACGCGCGCAGCCACTCGTCACGAAAACTCACGATCATGGCCGCCCTCGCTGTAACTATGTACCACCCTGTGGTACATAAGGCAAGGGTGAGCCGGTTTCGCACTCACCCCAATCTCCGATCAAACTCCAGCACCGCATTGAGCAACACCTGCGCCCCCGCGGCGCATTCGTCGAGGCTCGTGGATTCCGCTTCGTTGTGCGAAATGCCGCCGCGGCAGGGCACGAAGATCATGGTGGTCGGCGCGACGCGGGCGATGTAAGCGGCGTCGTGGCCGGCGCCTGAGATCATGTCGCGCGAGGTGAAGCCTGATTTGGCGGCGCCGATGCGCACGCAATCGATCAGCTCGGGGGCGAATTTGACCGGCGGGCAATCCCAGATCCGCTTTTCATCGTATGTGAGGTGTATCGGCGGCAAGATTTCGCCGAGCGCGGCGCGCAGGCTCGCCTCCATGGCGTCGAGCACTTTGCCGTCCGGATGGCGGAAATCGATCGTGAAAAACACCTCGCCGGGAATGACGTTGCGGCTATTCGGCTTGTTCTCGATCAGGCCGACGGTGCCGACGGCGTTTGGGGCGTACTCGCGCGCAATCGCATCGATGCGTTCGATCATGCGCGCCGCGCCGAGCAGCGCATTTTTGCGCAAGCGCATCGGCGTCGCGCCGGTGTGGGCTGCCTCTCCGGTGACCGTGACCTCGTACCAGCGCATGCCCTGGACGCCTTGGACGACGCCGATCATGCGGCCTTCGGCTTCGAGGATAGGGCCTTGCTCGATGTGCAGTTCGAACATGGCGCTGAATTGGTGCGCGCCGGCTTTCTCTTCGCCGCGGTAGCCGATGCGCGCCAGTTCGTCGCTGAACGACTTGCCATCACGATCCGTGCGCGAATAAGCGTAATCGCGCGAGAACACGCCGGCGAAGACGCCGGAGGCGAGCATTGCCGGTGCGAAGCGCGCGCCTTCTTCGTTGGTCCAATTGACGATCTCGATCGGCGCGTTGGTCTCGTAACCGAGATCGTGCAGCGTGCGCATGGCTTCGAGCGCGGCAAGCACGCCGAGCACGCCGTCGAACTTGCCGCCGGTCGGCTGGGTGTCGAGATGCGACCCCATGGCGATGGGAGGGAGCGCGGCATTCTTCCCCGGCCGGCGCGCGAACATATTGCCCATGTCGTCGACCGTAACCGCGCAACCGAGCGCCTCGCACTGCGCCTTGAACCAATCGCGCACCTGACGGTCGAGATCGGTCAAAGTCAGCCGGCATAGGCCGCCCTTCGGCGTCGCGCCGATCTGCGCGGTGTGCATCAATGACTGCCACAGGCGCCGGGCGTCGATTTGGAGGTTCTGCAAGTTTAAAGCTCCAATAGGCGCACGATGTTACTGGCTTTTTCAATCGGCTGTAGCGGTCGGGTCCATCAGCCAATGGCCTATCTTGCATTGACCGAGTCGCCCATTGGCGGCATCCGACAGGGCTTTCGGCTCACTAACTCATTGAATCCACGACGAATCAGCTATGATGCCGGCTGACCCAAAGTGCCGGGACAACCGCCGGAGCGAGCGCCATGCTGCGCGTGCGATTGAAAGCGGACGGACGTTTGGTCGAAGTGCTGCCCGACGGCAGCGAACGTGCCATCGCCAGCGATCCGACAGCGATTGCAACGGCGGCGCACAACGCGGCGCGCGCCGCGGAGCGCTGCAATGACGCCACCTATGCCCGCAACGTGCGCGGCCAGACCGGGTTGACCCAAGCCGCCTTTGCAGCGCGGATCGGCGTGCCGGTCGAGACGGTCCGCAACTGGGAGCAGGGCAAGCGCTCGCCGCGCGGGCCGGCGCGGTCCCTGCTTAAGGTTATCGAGGAAGCCCCGGAGGCCGCCTTTGCCGTGCTCGGCAAAGGGCGCTAAGCCGTAGCCCGGATTGCGCAACGCGCAATCCGGGTCTCACTCGCCGCAAATTTTTCCCCCGGATTGCGTCCGCAATCCGGGCTACAATCGATATATGACGACGATCGGACCAATCCCCAGCATCGCGGCCAATGGCGCCAAAATCCCCCTGGTCGGGCTTGGCACCTGGGAATTGCGCGGCCGCTCCTGCGCCCGTGTCGTCGAGCAGGCTTTGCGCCTTGGCTATCGCCATATCGACACCGCGGAAATGTACGACAACGAGCGCGACGTCGGCGACGGTATTCGGGCCTCGGGCGTGAAGCGCAACGAATTGTTCGTGACCACGAAAATCTGGCCGTCGCATTTCGCGCCTAGGGCGCTGGAACGCGCCGCGCACGACTGCCTGATGCGGCTGCGCCTGAGCGAAGTCGACCTTCTGGTGCTGCACTGGCCCAATCCGCAGATCCCGCTTGCGGAGACGCTCGGCGCCTTGGGCAAGGTCAAGCGCGACGGCCTGGCGCGCCACATCGGCGTTTCCAACTTCACGGTGGCGCTGATCGAGGAGGCGGTGGCGATCGCGACCGAGCCCTTGGTCTGCGATCAGGTCGAATGCCACCCGTTCCTCGACCAGTCGAAGGTGATCGCGGCCTGCCGCGCACACGGCATGGCGACGGTGGCCTATAGTCCGATCGCCCGCGGCAACGCCAAGAACGACAAGCTGTTGGCGCGCATCGGCGCCGCGCATAAGAAGACCGCCGCGCAAATCTGCCTGCGCTATTTGGTGCAGCGGAACATCGTCGTCATCCCGCGCACCAGCAAGCTCGAACGGCTGTCGGAAAATGCCGCTTTGTTCGATTTTACGCTGAGCGACGAAGAAATGGCCGAGATCGCCGCGCTGGCGCACCCCGACGGCCGCATCGTCGATTGGTCCTATTCCGGCAGCGCCAAGTGGGATTAGAGGGCGCTCTAGGCTGGATTAGCGAGCTTTGGTCGATGTCCGCTTTGCCTCGGCGGATTCAACCGGTCAGCGCAACACCTTCTAATCTTACGAGGTGAGGAGGTGCGCCATGGTGACGTCACGGATTTTGTTCACGGCAGCGCAAAAGGCCGAGCTGTGGGAGCGATGGAAGAACGGGCAAAGCGCTGCGGCCATCTCGCGGGCGCTGGAAAGAAGGAACAAAACTGGTGTTGAGCGGATCGTGGTACTCCACGGAGGGATCGTGCCGGCGCCACGCCGGAGAGCCTTGGCAGCACTAAGGCTTGAGGAACGCGAAGAGATTTCCCGTGGCATCGCGGTGGGCCGGTCGATCCGGCAGATCGCCCAGGGCCTCGGACGGGCGCCATCGACAGTAAGTCGGGAGATCAGGCGCCACGGCGGCAGTCAGGCCTATCGTGCAAACCGGGCTGATCGGCGTGCCTGGGAGCGGGCGTTGCGCCCCAAGCCTTGTCGTTTGGCGCTGCATAGGGAGCTACGATGGCGCGTGGCGCAGAAGCTCACGCTGCAATGGTCGCCGCAGCAGATCTCCGGCTGGCTGAAGCAGGAGTTCCCAACCCACCAAGACATGCAGATATCTCACGAAGCGATCTATCGCAGCCTCTTCATCCAGACCCGCGGCGTGCTGAAGAAGGAGCTGACGGGGCAGTTGCGTACTGCGCGGCGGATGCGTCGCCCCAAGAGCCACAACGCGAAGAGTGGACAGGGGCATATCCTCGATATGGTCTCCATCCGCGAGCGGCCCGCCGAGATTGAGGATCGCGCCGTGCCGGGGCATTGGGAAGGAGACCTTCTTACCGGAGCGAACGACACGCACATCGCCACCCTCGTCGAGCGCAATACCCGCTTCACGATGCTCGTCAAGATCCCCCGCAAGGACACGACGACTGTTGTTGCTGCGCTTGCCAAGCACATCGGCAAGCTGCCTGAGGAGTTGCGACGCTCCCTGACCTGGGATCAAGGCAAAGAGATGCATGCCCACAAGCGCTTCACGGTTGCCACCAACGTCCAGGTCTACTTCTGTGATCCGCGCAGTCCCTGGCAGCGCGGCTCAAACGAGAACACTAACGGCCTGCTGCGTCAGTACTTCCCGAGAGGAACCGACTTCTCGCGCATCTCGCAGAGTTACCTGAACGCGATTGCTCTGCGGCTCAATCAACGTCCGCGAAAGACCTTGGGCTTCCAAACGCCAGCCGATAAACTACAAGCAGTGTTGCACTGACCGGTTGAACGCACACTCGGTAAGCGGACAGGATCTGCGTGTTTATGAATCCACGCCTAGTCACGCCGCCCGGCTCTCCGCCGCCACGGTGCGCGCCATGAAGTCGGCGAACACCCGCGCGATCTCCGGCTCGTAAACGCCCCAGTCGGGGAACGGAATGAGCGGCACGTCCTGATCGGTGATTGGCAACTGATGCAGTTCGCTGCCGGCGATCAGCCGGTGCGCGGCAAGACCGCTGGCGCTGGAATGGGTGTTGTCGTTGCCGGGAATGACGATCGTCGGCGTCTTGACGGCGCGCAATTGCTCCGGGCTCACCCCCATCACCGGATAATGCCCGCCGGCGACGAAAATTTCGTTCCAGCGCGTCAACACGTCGATAAATCGCTGCGCCGGCAGTTTTTCCAGGTATTCGCCGTTGCGCGGATTGGCGGCGATCCGCTCCTTCCAGGTGTCCATGGCGCAGACCGCGGCCATGCCGCCGTCCTTGGCGGCGCGGATGAACTGGCCGTAGTAGTTTTCGGGCAGGCGGCCGGCGGCGAACGGTCCGCCGGTGACACGTAACAGCAGCAAGCCGCGCACGGCTTGCGGATAGTTCAGATAGAACAGGATCGAGGTGCGCGCGCCGGCCGAAGAGCCGCTGAAAAAGGCCGGCAGCGCCTTCTGCTCGGACAGCAGCGCATACATGTCGCGCGTCCAGATGACTTCCTCGCCCTCGTCGCCCGCAATCAAAATGTCGGAAGCGCCGGTATTGCGGCGGTCGTGCAGCATGACGCGATAGCCGTAACTCGCGATCTTTTCGGCCAGCGGGATGAATTCGTCGTGGCCGCGGCGGCCGCCGGTGGTCATCACTACCCACGGATGATTATCTTTGCCGCGGTCGCCGACCGTCCGCCAATTGATGTTCACGCCGTTGATTTTGCTGACCGGCATCGTGCGCTCCCTCCATATTGTGGACGGCAGTTCATCATATTCACGGAGATACGGATAGCCGGGATCGGGCGAGGCGGCGCGTCAGAACTCGACGTCCAACTCCTCGAGCTCGTCCGGCTCGGCTTTGGCGCCGGCGATCCATTCCGCCATGAACGGCATCGCCATGATGGTGCGGCAGTAATCCCGCGACGGCGGATCAAGCGCGACGTCGTAAGTGACGAAGCGCGAGCACACCGGCGCATACATGGCGTCCGCGGCGCAGGGCTTTTTGCCAAACAGATAGGGGCCGCCGTATTGCCCGATGCATTCGCGCCAGATCGCGGTGATGCGTTCGATGTCGGCGCGCGCGCCGGCCCAGGATTTGAAGTGCGGGAAATGCGCCTTGATATTCATCGGCAGCGCCGAGCGCAGATTGGAAAACCCGGAATGCATCTCGCCGCAGATCGAGCGGCAATGCGCGCGTTCCGCCTGATCGGCCGGTAGAATTCCGGCCTCCGGGTTGATCTCGTGCAGGTACTCGGCGATCGCCAGCGTGTCCCACACTTTCAACCCGTCACGGACCAGGCAGGGCACCAGGAACGACGGCGACAGCAGCAGCAGTTCGGCCCGCGTCGAGGGGTCGTCGGTCGAGACATGCTGCTCCTCGAAATCGAGGTTCGCCATTTTGCATAGCAACCAGCCGCGCAGCGACCACGAGCCGTAATTCTTGCTGGCAAGCGTCAGAGTGGCCTTGGACATCCCATTGCTCTCTTTGAAAATATCATCCTGACTCAATCAGTTAGCGACCAAAACATGGTTTTGCGGCGGCCCGCTGGCTTTTATTTGAGCAGTGCCGCCTTCGCTCCCGTCTCGAATGTGCAGGATGTTCATATTCTTGTCGCAGTGCAACAAGAAATGCACTAGCTTTCATCCGTTGGGGGGTCGAAGTGTGCCCGCCGCTAGGCGGGCCGCGGCGCCCGTGGACAACGGATGCTGTACCTCGCTTATCAGTTACAATCCGACATCATGACGCCGGTCCGCGCTTGGGCCGGCATGGCGGCCAGTTCCGGCGGAGCGCCGTTGTTGTCCGACCACCCGGCGATGCGCAACCTTACCGCGGTCTATGAATTGATCGCGCGCGCCGGCCTTACCCATACGCGGCCGCCTTTCGGCATCGGCAGTGTCACCGTCGGCAACCGCGAGGTCGAGGTGCGGGAAGAAGCCGCGGCGCGCACGCCATTCGGGACGCTCCTGCATTTCAAGAAGGATATCGCGACCGCCCAGCCGCGCGTGCTCTTGGTGGCGCCGCTGTCCGGGCACTTCTCGACGCTGTTGCGCGCGACCGTGCGCACCATGCTGCCCGACCACGACGTGTTTATCACCGACTGGCACAATGCCCGCGACGTGCCGCTGACCGCCGGCCGTTTCGGCGTCGACGAATATACCGATCACATCATCAAGTTTCTCGAAACCATGGGGCAGGGATCGCACGTGCTGGCGGTGTGCCAGCCCTGCGTCGCCGTGCTCGCCGCCGCCGCGGTGATGGCGCAGGCCGGCAATCCGGCGCAGCCGCGCTCGATGACCCTGATGGCGGGCCCGATCGACACCCGGGTCAATCCGACCAAGGTCAACGAACTCGCCAAGAAGCGCACCATCGAATGGTTCGAGCGCACGCTCACCGCATCGGTGCCGCTGCGCTATCCCGGCGCGTTCCGCCGCGTCTATCCGGGCTTCGTGCAGCTCGTCGCCTTCATGAGCATGAACGTCGAACGGCACGTGAAAGCGCATAAGGAGCTTTACGACAATCTCGCCAATGGCGAGTTCGAGAAGGCGGCGGTGACCAAGGCCTTCTACGACGAATATTTCGCCGTGCTCGATCTCACGGCCGAATTCTATCTGGAGACGGTGCGGCTCATTTTCCAGGAGCACGCGCTGCCGCTCGGCCAGCTCGAATGGCACGGCCAGCGCGTCGAGCCGAGCGCCATCCGCAAGACCATGCTGCTCACGGTGGAGGGCGAGCGCGACGACATCTGCGCCGTCGGCCAGACCGTCGCCGCGCACGATCTGTGCAGCAAGCTGCGGCCGTATCTGAAGCGCCACCACATGCAGGCCGGCGTCGGCCATTACGGCGTGTTCTCCGGCACGCGCTGGGAAAAGCAGATCTATCCGATTTTGAAGAACGTGATTTTGTCGAGCGATTGAGGTGAGGGGACAGTCGCTGGCTAGCTTGCCCACGGATTGATCACGCGAATATTCATGTCGCCGAAATGACGGACATTGCGCGTCGCGAGATCGGCGCCTTGCGAGATCGCAATACCGGCGATGAATGTGTCGCGAACCTCTTTCGAACGCCCAATTGATCGTTGCTCGGCAGAAATGAGCGCGGCCGCATTCGCCGCTTGCTCATCAAAGTTCAGGACGTGGTCCCGAAATCCCGCGTTAAGAATCTGATCCAGACTATGTTCGAGCTGGCTTCTTCGTCGACCTTTTGCATGTAGCTCGATACCGAAGCGCAGTTCGAAAATCGATATGGCGGTGATCCTTATATCTTGCCGCGGCAAAGCGTCGAGCCAAGCTGTGATTTTTTCGTCGGGCTCCTGTCGCATGAGCTCCGACAAAACATTAGTGTCAAGAATTATCACTTTCGAAATCTTGCAGGACGCGCCTTTTCGCCGCGCCACTCCGGTATATCAAAGTCAATGCCTATGCCTTTGCCGGAAAAATGGCGGGCGATAAATGTCCCCAAGCCTTCTTCGTGTGGTCCTTTTGCTTGGACAGCCTCAGTTAAAATATCGCGAATCTCAGCTTCCATACTATGCCCGCGCCGCGCGGCGCGCCGCTTCAGACGTTTCTTCACGGCTTCATCGAGCTTGCGGACGATCACCTGGGCCATGAGCGGAACCTGATATCATCATAATGCGGCATGATATCATCAAGCCGATGGTGGAGCAAATGCCATCACCGCATCGCCGCGGCGATATTGCCGCCGTCGACGGTGGTGACGTCGGCGGTAGTCTTCAGCTCCAGCGCCTGGTGCAGAAAAGCCTGCGCCACGTCTTCGGCGGTGACTTCGCGGCCGAGCAGATTGCCGCTCATATAATCCTTCTCGCTTAAGCCGCGCGCCTTCGAGCGCGAGGCAATCATCTCCTTGGTCAACAAGCCCGAGCGAATACGGTCGGCGTTGACGGCATTGGCGCGGATGCCGTCGGCGCCGTAATCGAGCGCGTATTGGCGCATCAAAGCGAGCGCGGCGGCCTTCGGAATTCCGTAGGGACCGAAATTCGGCCCTGGATTGACCGCCTGCTTCGACACGTTGAACAGCAGACAGCCGCCGGTGCCCTGCGCCAGCATTATTTTTACCGCGGCCTGCGCCACGCGCTGATGGCCGTAGAAATTGAGCTCGAAGCTTTTCTGCAAGATTTCTTCGTCGACCTCGCCGATGCGCCCCTGCCACGCCGCGCCGGCATTCGAAACCACGACGTCGACGCCGCCGAAGTGTTCGGCGATTTTGTCGAAGGCTACCGTTACCGAGCCAGCATCGGTCACATCGCATTCGAGCGGCAGCGCGGTTGCGCTTATCGCCTTTGTCTGCTCGCGCGCCGCGGACACATTCACGTCGAGCAAGGCGACCTCCGCGCCCGCCGCCGCAAATGCACGTGCGGTTGCAGCCCCGATCGCTCCGCCGGCGCCGGTAACGGCGACGACCTGTCCGGCCAGCGGCAGTTCTTTGCGCCTGCCCAGCTTGGCCTGTTCGAGCGGCCAATATTCGCAATCGAACATGTCGCTTTCGGCGATCGACTCGAAGCGGCCGATGGCTTCGGCGTCGCTGACGCCTTCGATCCAGGCCTCGGCGATATCCGCGGCGACGAGGGCGTCTTGTTTGGACCGGCCGAGGCCGAACAGGCCTAAGCCCGGCACCAGCACGACGCGGGGCAGCGGATCGAGCTCGTGCTTGATGCCGTCGACCCGCTTGTTGTGGCGCGCAAAATATTCGTGATAGCGCGCCGCGAATTGACCCGCTTGTTCGCGCGCCGCGCCGGCAAATTCGTCGAGCTTGCCGCCGCCGGCCGCCGGCAGAACCAGCGGCCAATTCTTGGTGCGGATGGTGTGGTCGGGCGTGATCACGCCGCTTTGGCTCAGGCGGTGCAAATCCTTTGCGTTCACGAAATTCAAAACGACGTCGCTCGCGCGAAATTCGAGAATAAGCCGCCGCCACGCGCCTTCGACCTTTTCATCCCTCTCGCTGCAAGCCCCACGCACGATCGGCGCGACTTGTCCGATCGTCGGCACGTTGCGCGGCGCATTGCGCGGCGCGGCAACGGCCTTGCGATTGCGCGCGATAAAATCCTCGGCGCGCGTCACCATTTCGATCATGCGCTCGTAGGCTTCGCGCGCGGTCTCGCCAAAGGTGACGATGCCGTGCTTGCTGAGGATGAGCCCGTCGCTCGGCTTGGCGCGTTCAAAGATCTCGATCGCTTTTTTGGCGAGGCCAAAGCCCGGCATGACATAGGGCACGAATCCCAGACGGCGCCCGAACACGTCCTCACACTTTTTCTCGCCGTCGGGCTGATCGATCAGGCTGAGCACCGCAGTGGCGTGGGTGTGGTCGATGAATTTGTGCGGCAGAAACGCATGCAGCATCATCTCGACGGAAGGATTCGGCGCTGCTGGATCGATCAGGTTGGCGCGCTCGATGGCGACTAGCTCTTCGTCGCCGATTAATTCCAGCGCGCGCAGCTTGCGAATCGGATGAAGCCGCACGGCGACGAAACCGTCCGGTCCGATCGACGCCATGTCGGAGCCGGAGGATTTGACGCGGAGCACCTCGACATCCTCGCCGAAACGGTCGCGCATGCGCGTCTTCAGCGAAGTATTGCCGCCGCCGTGCAAAACGAGTTTCGGGTCGCGGCCGAGCAGGCGCGTGGTGTAGAGGCGCAGCGCCAGGTCACGGCCGATCCCGGATTTCGCGCCCAACTGTTTCGCAACCTGGGCGACGAACGCCTCTGCGTCACCATCGACCCAGGCGCTTTGCACGGTTTTCGATCCGTCGTTCAGCCGCCGGCGAAACGGCGCGACCACCATCCGGTGCGGCGCGGCCGATCGGTCTCGGCAGCCTCGCTGATTTCGGTGACGACCGGCTCCGGCGTCGCTGTAACGGGCTGCTGCGTTTGCGGCGGCGGCAGCGTGTCTTCCGCGCCCACAATCGGCGCGCGCTCCCGCACCGTGGAGCGCCGTCGCACCGGCTCCTCCGGCGGCGGCGGCGGCGGCGCTTCGGCAGCCACCGGCGCGGGCGAGACCGGGCGCGGCGCCGCATCGAGATCGGCGACGGCGTCCTTAAGTTCGGGTTCGGTCGCGGCCGCCTCGATCAAGCCCTCGGCCGGAGCAAACTCCTGCTGCGGCGCATAGGACTCGCGATCGCTGCCGGTGTGCACCGCGTCGCCATTACGGTGGCGATTGCGCCGGCCGCCCCGGCGACCGCGGCGGCGCCGCCGTTCGCCATCGCGGCGCGGTTCGCCGGCCTGTTCCTGTGGCGCAAATTCGCCGTGCTCGACCAGCTCGTCCTCGGCCGGCGTCTCCTGATCTGCTTCCGCCGACAACTCATCTGTCGATTCGCCGACCGCAACTTGGTCGTGGTGTTCATGCGGCTGCTGCTCGTAATGCGCCTCGGGAGGCTGCTCCTGAGCGCCTTCTCCGCCATTGCGGCCGCCGCGTCGCCGCCGGCGCCGCCGCCGCCGCGGACCGGCTTCGTCCTGCTCGGGCGGCATTTGTTCAGGTGACATGGCCGGCGCGGCCTCGGCCTCCACCTCCGCAGCCTCGACTTCTTCGCCTTCCGCTGGGCTGAATTCTTCGAGGTCGTCTTCCTCTTCGAGCGGCGCGGGGAGGGCTTGCGGGCGCTCGGCGAGCGCTTTGGCCGCTTCCGCCGTATGCACCTGCTCGCCGCGGTCGATGATGAAAGCCTGTGGCGGGCGCACGGACTCATCCGCGGAAATCGTAATGGTGATGACGAACAGCTCCTCCAGTCCGCGCAAATGCGCGCGCTTCTGGTTGAGGACGTAGAGCGCCACGTCGGGCCGCGTGCGCACGATGAGATTGTGCGTGGCGCCCTTGATGAGCTGTTCCTCGAGCGCACGCAAAACCTGGAGCGCCAGCGAGGACACCGAGCGGACATGGCCGCTGCCGCCGCAATACGGGCATTTCTCCGTCGAGCTTTCCAGCACGCTCGAGCGAATGCGCTGGCGCGACATTTCGAGCAGGCCGAAATGCGATATCCGGCCGACCTGGATGCGTGCGCGATCGTGCTTGAGGCATTCTTTCAGCCGGCGTTCGACGGAGCGATCGTTGCGCTTCTCGTCCATATCGATGAAGTCGATGACGATCAGCCCGGCGAGATCGCGCAGCCGCAACTGACGCGCAATCTCGTCGGAGGCTTCGAGGTTGGTTTTGAGCGCGGTATCCTCGATGTGATGCTCGCGCGTGGCGCGGCCCGAATTGACATCGATGGCGACCAACGCCTCGGCCTGATTGAGCACGATGTAGCCGCCCGAGCGCAATTGCACGACCGGCGAGAACATCGCGTCGAGCTGATTTTCGACGCCGTAACGCGACAACAACGGCTGCGTCTCCGAGTAAGGCTTCACGTTCTTGGCATGGCTCGGCATGAGCATGCGCATGAAATCCTTGGCCTCGTGATAGGCCTCGGGGCCGGCGACGATCACTTCGTCGATGTCTTTGGAATAGAGATCGCGGATCGAGCGCTTGACCAGCGAGCCTTCCTCGTAAACGAGTTTGGGCGCGGTCGATTTGAGCGTCAGGTCACGGACCGTCTCCCACATTCGCAGCAAATATTCGAAATCGCGCTTGATCTCGATCTTGGTGCGGCTGGCGCCGGCGGTGCGCAGGATCACGCCCATGCCTTCCGGCACTTCGAGATCCGCCGCCGCTTCCTTGAGCCGCGCGCGATCCTCGGCGCTGGTGATCTTGCGGCTGATGCCGCCGCCGCGCGCGGTATTTGGCATCAGCACCGAATAGCGTCCGGCGAGCGACAGATAGGTCGTCAGCGCCGCGCCCTTGGTGCCGCGCTCTTCCTTGACCACCTGCACCAGCATGACTTGGCGGCGCTTGATTACCTCTTGGATTTTGTACTGGCGGCGGTAGCGGGGCATGCGATCGGGGACTTCCTCCATCGCATCCGCGCCGCCGACCAACTCGACGATTTCTTCCGCGGCTTCCTCGTCCTCGCCGTTTTTCTCGTGCTCGCGGGCTTCGGCCGGCGCGCCGCCCTCGGCGTTTTCGGCCGCAAGCGCATGCGCGGTCCGATCCGCCTCGTTTTGCTCGGTGTCGTGGTGCTCCGTTTCGGCGTACTTGCCGACAGCCTCAGCAGTCGTCGCCGATTCGACAGGGCCGGTAGGCGCCTCATCCGGCTCGGCATCGCTGCCCAGCGCGGCGTCGCCGGGAATCTCAACGACATCCACCGCCGGTTCGGACGTTTCGCTTTCAGCCGGCGCCGCTTCGGCGCTGGCGGGAGCAGCAAGCGTCTCCAACTCCGTATGCTCGGCAGCGGCCTCGCCGTGCTCGAACGATGGTGGTTGGTCTTCGGCGACCGACTCGCCTGCCGATTCGGCAAGCTCGCTGCGCCTCACCGCGTCGCGGCGCGCGGCGGGATGGCCGCCAGGGCGGCGATGTCGCCGCGAACGCCGATCGGCTTCGTCGTCGGCGTCGCGCTGCGCGCGCTCTTCTTCGTCGATCAAGGCTTGCCGGTCGGCAACCGGGATCTGGTAATAGTCGGGATGGATTTCGCTGAACGCAAGGAAGCCGTGACGGTTGCCGCCGTAATCGACGAAAGCGGCCTGCAGCGACGGCTCGACGCGCGTCACCTTCGCCAGATAGATGTTGCCTCTTAGCTGCTTGCGGTGCGCGGATTCAAAGTCAAATTCTTCGACGCGGTTGCCGCGCAAGACGACCACCCGGGTCTCCTCGGGATGGGTCGCGTCGATGAGCATTTTGTTCGCCATTGGCAATTCTCTTGGGGGCCGGCATGCCCGCTCGCGCCACGCCGCATCGGCGAGGGGAGAGGGCGTGCGCCCGATTCTCGGTGAATGGAACGGATCGGAAACCGCGAGCGCGGCAAGCAGGCAGGGCACGTAGGCCGACAGGCGCCGCATGGACGCTGCCGTGTTTCGAAAGGCGACCCTGGCCGATTTGAACTAAGACTTGCGCCTCGAACATGAACTCTAAACCGCGATGGGGCGGCAGCGCGAGGCGCGGCCGCAATTTCTTTCGTTCGCTCACGGCATGGCGCGACACCGATACCAGCAGCTTTGGCGCGCTACTGGCACACGGGTCGGGCGCGAGGTTCCGGCTGTCCTCATCTCCGAGGGCGTCGGCGTTGCTTTGCGCCGTATCGGCGCCCGGTCCGTTGGAGCCACAATCTGAAGCCATGGCTCAAAACGAACATCTGGCGCCGGAGCGGTTCGAAAGCGGCGTCCGCCTCGCTCCCGTCATCTTTCTCGGGGAGCCAAGCCCTGCGGACGTAACCGGATGCCCTAACGCGACACAACCGGAACCTTTCACCGTCAGCATCCTCTTCTTAAGGCCGCCGGCACTGAATTGGCAAGTCGCCTGTGGGATTTGGCAGGGTGGGAGTGAATATGGCGACGGCTGAAGGACAATATGCCCACGATTAGGTTTCGGTTAACCACGCGTCCGTAATGGAGTAAGAGGGGCTCGATGGGGTGGAAACCGATGCCTGTCCAAGCCGTTCGCTGGGCTCTCCTCGGTGTGCTCTTCGCCGGTACGGCGGTCGCAGCCGGAGCGCCGGCCACGGTTCCGGTTGCCGACTCATATCCCATGGCGACCGACGTGCGTCTCGGCGGGGACGGCACCCAGACGCGATTCGTCATGGACCTCGACCGCAAGATCGATTTGCGCGTCTTTACCCTTGCCGATCCTTACCGCGTCGTCCTCGACACGCCGCAAGTGACGTTCCAGCTGCCGCCGCATGCCGGGGAGAGTGGGCGCGGCCTGATCCAGGCCTTTCGTTTCGGGCTGGTCATGCCCGGCGGATCGCGGATGGTCTTCGATCTGACCAAGCCGGTGCGTGTCGACAAGGCATTCGTCATGGATGCAGCCCCCGGCGTGCCGGCGCGCCTGGTGCTCGAACTCGTCGCCACCGATCGCGAGAGTTTTTTGCGCAATATGGCGAGCGAGGAAAAATACGCTCGCAGTGAAGCCACGCCGGCAACCGCGCCGCCGCCTCTGTCAAGCGATCCGCGTCCGCTTGTCGTTCTCGATCCCGGTCACGGCGGCATCGATACCGGGACGAGAGCGCCGAACGGCGAATGCGAGAAGGACATTGTGCTCGACTTTGCCAAAAGGTTGCGCGAACGCATCGAGAAAACGGGCAAATACCGGGTGCTGATGACGCGCACCGACGACACTTTCGTGCCGCTCGCGGATCGCGTCCGCATTGCACGCCAGGCCGGCGCCGCGCTGTTTGTCTCGATTCACGCGGATTTCTTGCCGCGCAAAGAAGGCGATGCGGAGGGCGCCACCGTGTACACGCTGTCGGACACGCCCTCGGATCCGCAAGCCGCACGGGTCGCCGAGGAGGAAAACCAAGCCGACGTCATCGCCGGCGTCAATCTTAAAGACGAGCCGGACGACGTCGCTGGCATTCTGCTCGACCTGGCGCAGCGTGAAACCAAGACGTTTTCGGTGCAATTTGCCCATAAACTCGTCGCCGACCTCAAGACGGTTACGCGCCTGAACAAGGACCCGGTGCGGTCGGCGGGATTCCGCGTGTTGCGCGCGCCCGACGTACCTTCGGTGTTGATCGAGCTCGGCTACGTATCCAATAAGCGGGATTTGCAATCGTTGGACTCGGACGGCTGGCGCGACCGGACGGCGGATTCGATCGCATCCGCCGTCAACGGCTATTTTGCGACCCACCTTGCGGGCGCCCGCGCGGGGGCCGGGGCTAATTAGGCTCGCCGGACCGGCCTCAGTTTGAACAAAAACCGGAGCGACGAGACGCAATGAAAAGAGTAGTGTATGCGGTACGGCCAGTACCGCCACACTGGTCGGCCGGTCGGGCCGGTTCCTCGGCGCCACGTCAATCCCTTAGACCGAGGCGGGGCGAGGCAATCGCAATGAAATCGGTGTCGCGGTGAAATTGCTTCTGCGCTTTTTGGGCTTCCTGTTCGCGGCGGGCACGATCCTGTTCATCGCCGGGATCGCCGCGACCGCGGGCTTATTGTGGCATTACTCCAAAGATCTGCCTGATTACTCTCAGTTGCAGGACTACGAACCGCCGGTGATGACGCGCGTCCACGCCGCCGACGGCTCGCTGCTCGCCGAATATGCCAAGGAGCGGCGCCTCTATCTGCCGATTCAAGCGATACCGAAGCTCGTCACCAACGCGTTCGTGGCGGCGGAGGACAAGAATTTCTACCACCATCCGGGCGTCGACGTTTACGGCATCATTCGCGCCGGCATGCTCTATGTCGAGAATTACGGCAGCGGGCGACGGCCGCAGGGCGCCTCGACCATCACGCAACAGGTCGCCAAGAACTTTCTGTTGAACAATCAGGTGTCGTTCGAGCGTAAGATCAAGGAAGCGCTCCTGGCTTTGCGCATCGAGCGCACCTATTCGAAGCAGAAAATCCTCGAACTCTATCTCAACGAAATCTATCTCGGCTTCGGCGCCTATGGCGTGGCCGCGGCTTCGCTTCTGTACTTCGACAAGTCGGTGCACGAACTGACTATTGCGCAGGCTGCCTATCTCGCCGGTCTGCCCAAAGGGCCGAACAACTACAATCCGTTCCGCCGCAAGGACGAGGCGATCGCGCGTCGCAACTATGTCATCGACCGCATGGTCGAAGACGGCTTCATCTCGGCGGCGGACGGCGCCAAAGCCGAGAAAGAGCCGCTCGAAGTCACCGTGCGAACCGCCAGCCCGCACGTCTATGCCGCCGAATATTTCACCGAAGAGGTGCGCCGCTATCTCTACGACAATTACGGTGAGAATAAGCTCTACGAGGGCGGGCTCTCGGTGCGCACCACGCTCGATCCAAAACTGCAAATGCTGGCGCGCAACACGATGGTCGACGGTCTTGTCAACTTCGACGAGAAGCAAGGCTATCGCGGGCCGGTCGCGAAAATGGACGTGAGCGGCGATTGGGGCGTCAAGCTCGCCGACATCAAATCGCTCGACGACATCGACCCCTGGCGCATGGCCGTGGTGCTCCAGGTCGACGATCAGTCGGCGCGCATCGGGCTGCAGCCGGGACGCGATCCGTCCGGCGCCGTGCTCAAGGATCGCGATGTCGGCATCGTCCCGCTGGACGGCGTCAAGTGGGCGAAGCCGGCGAGCGGACCGTCGAAGCCGATCCAGCATGTCGACCAGGTTCTTTCCGTCGGCGACGTGATCTACGTCGACCCGATGGAGCAGCAGGGCCAATACCGGCTGCGTCAGGTGCCGGAAATCTCCGGCGCCATGGTGGTCATGGATCCGCATACCGGCCGCGTGCTGGCGATGGTCGGCGGTTTCTCGTTCGACCAGAGCCAGTTCAACCGCGCCACCCAAGCGCTGCGCCAGCCCGGCTCGTCGTTTAAGCCCATTGTTTATGCCGCGGCGCTGGACAACGGCTACACGCCCTCGACCATCATCATGGACGCGCCGATTGAGATCGACATGGGAGCGGGCGGCGGCATCTGGACGCCGCAAAACTACGGCGGCAAATTTTTCGGTCCGTCGACGCTCCGCTTCGGCCTTGAGGAGTCGCGCAACGTGATGACGGTGCGGCTCGCCCAGGATATCGGCATGCCGTTGATCTCCGAATATGCCAAGCGCTTCGGCGTCTATGACGAGCTGCCGCCGTATTTGTCCTATGCGCTCGGCGCCGGCGAAACCACGGTGATGCGCATGGTCACCGCCTATTCGATGTTCGACAACGGCGGCCGCCGCGTCATCCCGACGTTGATCGACCGCATCCAGGACCGCTACGGTCATACCATCTACAAGCACGATCAACGCCAATGCGTCGGCTGCAACGCCAAAGACTGGCAAAACCAGCCGGAGCCGACGCTGGTCGACAAGCGCGAGCAGGTAATCGATCCGATGACCGCCTATCAGGTCACATCGCTGATGGAGGGCGTGGTGCAGCGCGGCACCGGCGTCGCGCTGCGCGCCGTGGGCAAGCCGATTGCCGGCAAAACCGGCACCACCAATGACGAGAAGGACGTCTGGTTCATCGGCTATTCGCCCGACATCGTCTGCGGCGTCTATATGGGTTTCGACAAGCCGCGTCACATTGCCAACCGCGCCACCGGCGGCAGCCTCGCCGCGCCCGTCGTCAGGGACTTTTTGAAGGTCGCGCTCGTCGACAAGCCGCCGATCCCGTTTTCCGTGCCGCCCGGCATCAAGCTCGTCCGCGTCGATGCCAAGACCGGAATGCGCGCCGGGCCGGGCGATCCCCGCGTCATTCTCGAAGCTTTCAAGCCCGGCACGGCGCCGCCCGACAGCGAGACCGTGGTCGGCGCGGACACCACCAACGGCGTTTCCAACGTGCAGCAGGTATCGCCCGACGCCGGCACCGTCGTGCGCACCGGCACCGGCGGGTTGTACTGATGACAGGGATCAGAGATCGGAATGAGGAATTGCGCTGTCTCATGACTCGCCTTATCTGATTACTGATTACTGACCCCGGGTACTCATGCGCGCGGAAATCACGACCATCGTCGAAGAGATCAAGCAGTCGCTCGGGCTGCTGAGGAGGCATCTTTGACGTCGACAAGGCGCGCGCGCGGCTTGCCGAGCTGAACGCTTTAGCTGAAGACCCAAAGCTCTGGGACGATCCGCAGCGCGCCAGCCGCGTCATGCAAGAGCGCACGGCGCTCGACGACAGTCTCACCGCGCTTGCGCGCATCGAGCAGGAGCTCGACGATCAGGTGACGATGATCGAGCTTGGCGAGGCGGAGAAGGATCAAAAGGTCGTCGCCGAGGCGGAAGCGAGCTTGCGCAAGCTTAAGGACGAAGTGTCGCGCCGCCAGCTCGAAGCGTTGTTGTCGGGCGAAGCCGATAACAACGATTCCTATCTCGAAGTCCATGCCGGGGCCGGCGGCACCGAGAGCCAGGACTGGGCGAGCATGCTCTTGCGCATGTACACGCGCTGGGCCGAGCACCACGGTTTCAAGGTCGACTATATCGAGGAGACCCAGGGCGAAGAGGCCGGCATCAAATCGGCCACGATCGAGATCAAGGGCCGCAACGCCTATGGCTGGCTCAAGACCGAGAACGGCGTGCATCGCCTGGTGCGGATTTCGCCGTTCGATTCCAATGCGCGGCGGCACACCTCGTTCGCCAGCGTCAATGTCTATCCGGTGATCGACGACCGCATCAAGATCGATATCGACGAGGCCGACGTTCGCGTCGATACGCTGCGCTCCGGCGGCGCCGGCGGCCAGCACGTCAACAAGACGGAATCGGCGGTGCGGCTCACCCACATCCCCACCAATATCGTGGTGTTTTGCCAGAACGACCGCTCGCAGCATCGCAACCGCGCCCAGGCCTGGCAGATGCTGCGCGCCAAACTCTACGAAGCCGAACTGAAAAAGCGCGAGGAGAAGGCGGCCGCCGACCAGGCGGCCAAAACCGATATCGGCTGGGGCCACCAGATCCGCTCTTACGTGCTGCAGCCCTATCAGATGGTGAAGGATTTGCGCACCGGCGTTGCCACGTCCAATACCGCCGCCGTGCTCGACGGCGACATCGATCAGTTCACTGAAGCGGCGCTGGCGCAAAAAGCATTCGGCACCGCGCCGAAGCACGTCGAAGACGTCGAGTAGCTGTGGGCACCAGCCCCTAATCGCGCTCTTCCTTTGTCGCAAATCTGTAACGAACGCGCTCATTTCGTGGGCAAGCCGCGACATTCCGGCCACAGGTGTTCAAAATTGCACAGTGACGATTGAACGTCCGCAGCAGCCATGCGCAATTATCGGCGGCGGCGAAAATTCTCAGGACATCCGCGACAACGTGTGCCGATGAGGAAGCTAATTGTGGGGCGAGGGCACGGAATAGGTCCGAGGCAGCCGCCGCAGAGTGCCATTTCGTGCCGTCTCGTGCCGGCGGCGTTAGCGTTCTTCGCGGCCGCGATTGTGCTGCTGCTGCCAAGAGAAACACTGGCCGCGTGCGCCCCTGCCACCGGCTCCAACATCACGGTGTCTTGTAGCGGCACGACCCTCAATCAAGGTCCTGGAGTTTCGACGGGCTATGGTGACGGCACGCAGACCGGATTGACGCTTGGCGTTCAATCCGGCGCGTCGGTGACGGGGAGCTTTCCCGGGCCGGAAGGGCCGCCTTTCACCACGGCCGTCGGCATTTCCGTAGCGAACGGCAATGCCATTACTTTGCAGTCCGGCGCACAAGTGACTGGTGCCTCGGCGAACGGCGCCAACGGTATTTTGGCCACGGACGGCAACACGATCACGCTGCAGTCGAGCGCCGCCGTGACCGGCACCAGCACCGGTATCGAACTCGGGTCGAACAACACGGTCAACAATCTGGGGATCATCACGACGGCGGGGACCGTTAGCGTGGGCGACGTCTTTGGCATTGATGCCAATGGGCCGCTGACGGTGAACAATTCCGGGACCATCGGCAGACTCGATATTCCCGACAATCACATTGATGCAGCCGGAATCAATGGAAGTGGGGACTCTCGGTCACCAACAACGCCGGCGGCGTGATCCAAGGATCCACCGGCATCCTGGGCGTCGGCACTGGCAATATCATCGTGAATTTGGGCCTCATCAACGCCATCGGGGGCGGCGGGGCAGGGATCGACTTCTCCGGCGATCCCGCCAGCACAGTGTCAGTGACCAACAACGCACGGCACTATCACGGGGGACGCCTTTGGCATCAATGCGAGCACAGCCACCGTCACGAATTACGGCACGATTTCCGCCCCGACCTTCAGCGGTATCGCGGTCAATGCCGATAGTCTGACGCTGACCAATTACGCGTCCGGTGTCATTACCGGCGATGGCGGTGCCATTTCAGGATCGCAAACGCCAACGCTAACGATCACGAATTTCGGCACGATTTCGGGCGGCATCGATGCGGCCTCTGGCGCCATTTCCGGCAATGTCGTCAATGTCACGAATTCCGGCGCTATTTCGGTCGCCAGCGGTAGCGGCGGCTCCGCGATCTCGATGGTGAGCGGCAGCATCACCAATAACGCCGGCGGCTCCATCACCGGCGATTTCAACGCCATCGCGACCGAAGGCAACACCTCCATATTCAACGCCGGCACCATTTCTGCGGCGAGCGGCGACGCGATCTTCTTTGCATTCTTCGGCGGCAATACGCTGACCATCGCGCCGACCAGTGTCATTACCGGCAATGTGGTCGCCACCGGCACCGACACCTTCCAGCTCGGCGGCACCGGCAGCGGCACCTTCAACCTCGGCACGATCGGTTCAACCCAGCAGTATCAGGGTTTCAGCACGTTCAACGTCGTCGGCGCTACATGGACCGCTACCGGCACCTTTGCTCCATCCAGTCCGTGGGCCGTGGAGAGCGGTACCTTATTAGTGAACGGCAACCTGTCGTCGGCATCAAGCCTCACTGTGACCGGCGGCACGCTCGGCGGCACCGGCACCATCGGCGACACGCAAATCGATAGTGGCGGTACGCTGGCGCCCGGCAGCGGTTTAGCGTCCGGCACTCTTACGGTAAGCGGCAACCTCGCCTTCAATACTGGCAGCTTCTATGCCGTGCAAATCGCGCCGGGGGCGGGCCACAATTCCAAGACCGTCGTGAACGGCACGGCCACTCTCGGCGGCAACGGCACAGTGGTGGTGACGCCTCAGCTCGGCCATTACAACGCGACCGTCTATCAAATCCTGACGACTCCGGCCCCCGCCGATCTCACCGGTATCTTCGCAGGCCTGACCATTAACGGCAATTTCGCCGGCACCGCGACGCTCAATTATCCGACCAGCGGCCCCGATGCCGGCGATGTCGACCTCGACGTTTCCGGGACCAGCCTTTTCACCATGCCGTCCGGCGCGAACCAGAACCAGCAAAGCGTGCTCAACGGCCTCAACAACGCGCTGATTGCCGGCGATTTGATACCGACGAACTTCCAAAACCTTGCCAATCTGCCGGCTCCGGTCTTGCTGAATGCTCTCACCCAGCTCTCAGGCGAAGACGCGACCGGCGCGCAAAAGAGCGCGTTTCAGCTGATGCAGGACTTCCTCAATCTGTTGCTCGATCCGTCGTCCGACGGGCAAGGCGGCGGCGCGGGCGCTCAAGCGACGCCGTTTGCACCCGAGCAGGATACCAGCCTGCCGCCCGACATCGCGCTGGCTTACGCCCGCGCGCTGCACAAGAAGCCGCCGCAGTCGGAAGCGTCGCCGCAAGACTTCGATCAGCGCTGGAGCGCCTGGGCCTCGGGTTTCGGCGGCTATAACACCACCGACGGCAATAGCGCGGTCGGCTCGGCCAATGTCACTGCAACCGATTACGGTTTTGCCGCCGGCATGACCTATCACGCCACGGCGGCGACCAGTTACGGCTTTGCGCTCGCCGGCGGCGGCACCAATTGGAACGTCGCACAATCGCTCGGCAGCGGGCGCAGCGACTCCTTCCAGGCCGGCGTCTACGGCACCACCCATTTCGGGCCGGCTTATTTGTCCGGCACGCTCGCCCTCGCCAATCACTGGTTCACCACCAACCGCATCGCGCTCGGCGACGATCTCACTGCGTCCTTCCAAGGGCAAAGCTACGCCGCGCGCAGCGAGGCCGGCTACCGCTACGCCGTCCCGGTCACTGGTTACATCATCGGCGTCACGCCCTATGCGGCGTTGCAGGTGCAGGACTTCCACACGCCGAGCTACAGCGAGACCGATCTCTCCGGCGGCGGCTTCGGGCTCACCTACAATGCGATGAACGCCACCGATACGCGCAGCGAACTCGGTGCGCGGTTCGACAATCTCACGGTGTGGGACGGCATGCCGCTGGTATTGCGCGGCCGCTTGGCTTGGGCGCACGACTGGGTCAGCAATCCGGCGCTCGGCGCGGTGTTCCAGGCGCTGCCGGGATCGAGCTTCACCGTCAACGGCGCGGCGCCGCCGGCAAACTCCGCGTTGACGACGGCGGGAGCGGAATTGCACCTCACCGCCAACTGGACGGCGTTGGCGAAATTCGAGGGCGAATTCGGCGACGGCTCGCAGACCTATGCCGGCACCGGCACGCTGCGCTATTCGTGGTGAGCGTCGGTTGGGCTAGTCCTGAACGACGCTGCGGCTGCTGCGGACGATTTGCTGCCCGTCGCCGAACAACTTCGCGCCGGCTTCGAGGAATTTCTCCGGATTGACCGGCTCGCCGTCGATGCGCGTCTCGTAGTGCAGATGCGGGCCGGTCGAACGACCGGTCGAGCCGATCAGCCCGATGACCTGGCCGATGCGAACTTCGTCGCCGACGTGAACATCGATCTGTGAGAGATGGCCATAGCGGGTCGCAAGCCCGTTGCCGTGATCGATCTCCACCAAATTACCATAGCCGCCGTCCCATCCGGCGATGCTGACACGCCCTGCCGCCGTGGCGTGGACCGGTTCGCCCACCTCGCCGCGAATGTCCATGCCGGTATGCATCGCCGGCTCATGCAGGAAGGGATCTTCACGCACGCCGAACGGCGAGGTCTCGTCGATCTCGCCGGTAACGGGCTTGCGTACCGGCACGGTGCGAAGCGTGTCGTTGAGCTGGGCTGCTTCGGATCGTGCCAGATTCACCTGGAAAAGCTCGCGCGCGAATCCGTCACTCGCCGGCGGTGGCTTGACGGGGACAAAAGGCCCGCCGGCATGCGCAGCCGCATCGTCCTTCACCCCGATCTGGTTAAGCACGCTGCGGATCCGGTTTGCGGTGGCTTGGTAGCGGTCTTGCAGCGCGCCAAGCGCGATGGATTGCCGCCGATCGACGCGATCGAGCGAAGCCGCCATGCGGTCGAGCGTCGCTCCGATGCTTGATTGTCGGCCGCGGTCGATTGGCGACGGTTGAACGGCTGGGTCTCGGCCTAGTCTCGTGGCGGCGTTTCCGATCGACCCGGTCACCGCCGGGTCCGCGAAGTTGCCCAACGCCGCGGCGCGCGATTCCAATGTCGCTTGACGGCGCATCACCTCATCGAGCTTTTGCTCGAATTGCTCCTGATCGAGCAATTGGCGGCTCATGGTGCGGTCGATCTGAGCGCGCAATTCGGCGATGCGGTCCTCATAGCCGAACTGCTGTTGCGCTTGCCGCGCGATCAGCGTTCGCAACACATCGTCGCGAAACGCGAGATAGGTCGCCGCCGTGATCGACCACCCTGCCATGATGACGACGGTGCCGACCGCGATCCAAAAGGCTACGGGACCGAATCTGACCTGGCGTCCGGCATGGGCGATCGTATAGGCGCCGCCGGCCTCGGCGGCGCTCCGCGCGTGTGCCTCCTTGCGGCGAATGGTGTCACGCGCGGCGTGCGCGGCATGTGGCAAAGCATCGTGAGGCGTCGGATGCTGGACTGGATGATGAGTTGGATGATGAGCTGGGTGATGAGCTCTTGCGGCCTGTGCCGACCGAGACGCTGTCCACTGCGACATTGCCGCTCCCACCCAAGCCGGGAGCGGATTTGAGCGGCTTATGGTTAATATTCAGGAAATTGCAGGCCTCAACTTGGCGTCATTTCACTAACTTCGGTAAACGCTTCGGCAACGCGTCGACGCAGAGTTAGAGCGCCTTCACGGCGGCTAGAACCGCCGCGGCGTGGCCCTCCACCGAGACTTTCGGCCAGACTTGGGCGATGCGCAGATCGGGGCCGATCAGGAAGGTTGAGCGCACGATGCCGAGGAATTTCCGGCCGTACATCGATTTTTCCTGCCAGACGCCATAGGCCTCGAGCATTTTGTGTGTCTCGTCCGACGCCAGCGCGATGGTCAGTTTGTGCTTTGATTTGAATGCATCCAACGCTTTGACCGGATCGGCCGAAACGCCGAGGATAGCGGCGCCGGCGCGGCTGAATTGCCCTTTCAGCCGTGAATAATCGATCGCTTCCCGGGTGCACCCGGATGTGTCGGCACGGGGATAGAAATAAAGAACGAGCTTGCGGCCGGCGAAGTCGGCGAGCGAGACGCTACTGCCGCCATCGCCGGGCAGAGTGAAACTGGGCGCTTTTGCGCCTATCGCGATGGCCGGCTGGAGTGCGCCCCTGGGGCCGGACAGGTTGAGGCTGGTGAGTTGACAGGGTGAGCTGGGCTTTCGAAGGATGAAAGCCATGGCCAGACAACGTTCGCACAGCATCGAGTTCAAGCGGCAGGTTGCACAGGAGTTTATTGCCGGAGAGACCCTGTACGGGCTTTCCAAGCGGCATGACATCTCGCGTCAGCTGATCCGCGTCTGGGTTCAGAAGTACGAAGCCGGCGCCTTAGATGAAGACGCCCAGGCTGCTGATCTGCTCCAGGGGTATGAAGCCAAAATTGCAGCGTTGGAGCGGATGGTTGGTAGACAGGCGCTCGAAATTGAGTTCCTAAAGGGGGCTCTGAAAAACGCACCGCGGCCGAGAAGCGCGACTACATCCGTCATTGTCGGCCCCGCGGCGTCTCCATCGCAGAAGGATGCCGGCTAATGGGGATCGGTCGCTCTACTTTTTATGACACGCCCGATGCTCGCGCGCGCGACCTGACCATCGTTGCGGAGATGAAAATGATTTGCGACGAGTTTGAAGCCTATGGCTACCGGCGTGTTGACGCCGAACTCCGCCATCGTGGCATTGTCGTCAACGCCAAGAAGATCCGCCGGCTCATGCGCGAGCATGCGCTGAATCCAAAGCAACGGAGGCGGTTTATCGCGACAACGGATAGCGATCACAATTATCCGATCTTCACCAATCTCGCGAAGAATACGAGCCTGGATGGCCCCAACCAACTGTGGGTGGCCGACATCACCTATGTCGCAATCGCGATCGGCTTTGTGTACTTGGCTGCGATCCTCGATGCTTGGTCCCGCCGGGTCGTAGGTTATGCCATCAGCCGCTCGATCGATGCACGGCTCGTTGTTGCTGCGCTCAAGGCCGCTATCAGCGCCCGCAATCCACCAAGGGGTTGCGTGCATCATTCCGACCGTGGATCACAATATGCCTGCGAAGACTATCGCGCCGTCTTGCGAGAGCACGGTCTCAAGGGCTCTATGGGCCGGCGTGGCAATCCCTACGACAACGCCAAGGCCGAGAGCTTCATGAAGACACTGAAGGTTGAAGCCGTGTATCTGATGGCCTACGAAACCTTCGAGGACGTTGCAGCCGATCTTCCCCGCTTTATCGACGAGGTCTACAACACTCGCAGACTCCACTCCGCGCTGGGCTATCTGAGCCCCGTGCAATACGAGGACCGCCACGCCCAGCAATCGGTCAAAAACGCCGCCTAAAATTGTCCACCCTCAGGGGCGCACTCCAGGCTTCGGTCCCGCTTTGACGTCTGTCATGTGCGCTATCCCCTTGCCGCGGGGCCTGTTTCGGGCTGTCCGCCGCGCCCCCTTGCGTGCAGTCTTTTGCGCCATATGCCTTCCTTTCGACGCTTTCGGAGGGCCTTCTCTACCCCAGAATACGCCCGCGGGCAGGGCTGTCGATCGCTCACAGGCGGTTATCTTGTTCGCTGCATTATCGTTATGACGGCGCCACGGACGAGGGGACGCCCGACCGGGCATGACGAACCAAGACAGGCAGAGCGCGCCGTTCCCACGGTGGGAACGCACCGTTCACCCGCGACGCCGGGGTAACCTCGCAGCAGCTCACCGCGGTGAACGCTGGGGCGACGGCCGATACTTGGCCGCTTATCGGCGGCTTCTCGCGCGGCATCGACGCCTCATCCGGCGGGTCAGTATCGGCTCGGCAGTCGTTGTCGGCATTCTGGTGCTCGGTTGCGCCGGTCTTTGGTGGCGGCTGTCCAGCGGGCCGATTCAGCTCGACGTTTTCACCCCCTGGCTGGTGTCGGCGATCGAGGAGAATTTCGGCAGTCGCGAGCACGTCGAAGTCGGCGGCACCCAGATCGAGCGCACCGAGAATGGCGGCGCCGCGGTGCGGGTGCGCGATATCGTGGTGCGCGACCCTGACGGAACCGTGGTCGCGAGCGCCCCGAAGGCGGAAATCCACGTCTCCGGCTTAAGTCTGTTCACTGGCCATATGCGCGCCGAAAGCCTCAACCTGGTCGGCGCCGCCATGGCCGTGCGTATCGAGCCGGACGGCAGCGTCACCGTCTTTGCCTCCGGCGCCGACAAGCATCCGATCGCCACGGCCGGAGCGCCGGTCCCCGCGGCCGCCCTCGTCACGCATCAAGCCGCTAAGCAAGACAAGTACGACGCCAATGTAAATGTAGCCGCGCCCGCGCCGCCGGTCGTGGCTCCGCCGCGGTCCGGGCTGCCGCGGCCGCCGACCGACAGCATTGCCGCGCTGTTGTCGTGGCTGGACGGCATCGGCCAATCCGGGCTCGACGGTCATGATTTGCGCGAGCTTGGACTGAAGGACGGCACTCTCACCGTCGACGACGCGCGCACCGGCAAGCGATGGACTTTTGAAGATATCAGCCTGAGCATCCAGCGGCCCCACAGCGGCGGCATCGTGGTCACGGTCGGCTCCGCGAATCCCGAACGGCCGTGGGGGTTGACCGCTTCCATCAAGCCGATGGAGAACGGCTACCGCAGCATCGCGCTGGAGGCCCGGCAAGTTTCCGCCGACGATCTGTTGCTGGCGTCGCGGTTCGGCGACGGAACTTTGCAGGTTAATGTGCCGTTGTCGGCGAGTTTGCGCGGCGTCATCGACCCGAACGGCGTGCCGCAATCACTCACCGGCCGCGTCGTCGCCGACGCCGGCTATCTCAACGACGACGACGGCGCTGACGGCCGGCTCAGCCTCGACCACGCCGAGTTCAAGATCAATTGGGATGCCGGCAGCCGCGTTCTCACGGTGCCGTTCCAAATCCTTTCCGGCGGCAATCGGATCACGCTGCTTGGCCAGGTCGAAGCGCCGGCGCAGCCTCCGGGGCCGTGGCAGTTTCGCATCGGCGGCGGCACCGTGGTGCTGAACTCGCCGGACGAACAGGGGGGCGCGCTCGTCCTCAACAATATCGCGGTGAGCGGCCGGTTCGATCCGGTGAAAAAGCGCTTCGTGGTCGACCAGAGCGAAATCGGCAACGGCGACGTCGGCATCGCAATGTCCGGCAACGCCGATTACTCGAGCGGGGAAGTTCGATTGGCCGCGGGCCTTGCCGCGACGCGCATGTCCGCCGATGCGTTGAAGCGGCTTTGGCCGGTCTTCATTGTTCCCAAAGTCCGCAACTGGTTCGCAGAACATCTGATCAGCGGCAACGTGGAACGGGTGGTGATTGGCGTGAATTCGCCCCTCGAAAACCTCAAGGCGAGCGGCCCACCGGTCCCGGACGACGGGCTGACGCTCGATGCGCAGGCGACCAATTGCGTGATCCGACCGGTGGCCGGCCTGCCGGCGCTGCACGACGCCGATCTTACCGTTCACATCGTCGGACGCGACGCGCAGATTGCACTGAGCAAAGCGGCGGCCGATCTGCCCTCCGGACGCAAGCTTTTACTATCGTCCGGTCTGTTCGAAGTGCCCGACACCGCGCCACACGCGCCGCCGGCGCGCGTGCATTTCAAGATCGACGGCCCGGTGCCGGCTGCTGTCGAGCTTTTGGCCATGGACCGCCTGCGCGACGCCTCGCAGGTGCCGTTCGATCCGGCGACGACGCACGGCACGATGAGCGCGCTGGTCGCCTTGGCAATGCCGCTCAAGCCCGATCTGCCGCCGGGATCGACCAATTACGCCATCACCGTCGACGCCACGAACTTTTCCGCCGAACACATGATCATGGGGCAGAAGGTCGAGGCGGCGGATCTGAAAGTCAGCGCCAATAACCAGGGCTTTGCGCTCAAGGGTGACGTCAAGATCGGCGGCTCGCCGGCCAATCTCGAATACCGGCAATTGCGCGGCGACAGCGAAGCCGACGTCCATATTCAAGGCATGCTCGACGAGGCGATGCGCAATAATCTTGGCCTCGATCCGGCGAACTCGATCAGCGGCGCCATTCCGATCGACATCACCGGCCGCGTCGGTACTTCGTCCGTGCGCGACGGCCGCTTCGCGGTCACGGCCGACCTGACGTCGGCTCAGATCGACGGTTTCTTGCCAGGTTGGGTCAAACAGTCGGGCAAGCCGGCGCGCGCAACCTTTACGCTGACGACCAGCCCGCAATCCGTGCACATCGGCGATCTATTGATCGAGGGTGCCGGCGGCGGCGTGAAAGGCACCATCGAACTCGACGGCTCGGGCGCGCTGCAATCGGCCGATTTTCCCTCGTACGGTTTCTCCGACGGCGATCACGCCAGCCTCAAAGTGACCCGGGCCGCGGACGGCGCGCTCCACGCCGTTATGCGCGGCGATGCTTACGACGGCCGCGGCTTCATCAAGGCGCTGGCCGGCGGACCGACAGCCCCGCAATCGGAAAACCATAAGCCGCCGGATATCGATCTCGACATGAAGCTCGGCGCCGTGCTCGGCTTCAACGGCGAGGCATTGCGCGATCTCGAACTGAAATTGTCGCGGCGCGGCGGCGAAGTCCGCAGTCTCGGCCTGTCCGCCAAGATCGGCCACGACGGATCGCTGAGCGGCGATCTGCGCGGTCCGGTGGGCGGGCGGCGAGCGCTCGACCTCGAGACCAGCGACGCCGGCGCGCTGTTCCGTTTCGCCGACGTATATTCGCGGATGGATGGCGGTCAAATGACGACGGTGATGGACCCGCCGTCGGCGAATAATCCGGTGCAGCTCGGAACGCTAAGTGTCCGCAACTTCACCGTTCACGATGAGTCCCAGCTTGAGCAAGCGGTGTCCAACGGCAGCCCGCTGCCGCGCAACAACATGTTCTTCTCAGGTTTGAAGGTTGATTTCACTCGCTCGCTCGGGCGGGTCGCGCTGCACGACGGCGTCGTGCGCGGGCCGGTGCTCGGCGGCACCATCGATGGCTTTATCGATTATGCCGGCGACGACGTACGCCTGCGCGGCACTCTGATCCCGCTCTACGGCGCCAATAATCTACTCGGCCAGCTTCCGGTGGTCGGTCTTTTCCTCGGCGGTGAGAAAGAGGGGCTGGTCGGCGTCACCTATGAAGTGATCGGCAAGCCGGGCAATCCGGTGCTCCGCGTTAATCCGCTGTCGGCGCTGGCGCCCGGACTTTTGCGCAAGGTGTTCGAATTTCCGGCCAATCCGATAGTGATGCCGCCGCCTGCCGATGACGCGACCGGCGCGGTCGACGGGACCATCAGCAACAATCATTAGCGTTGGTTTGGTCACACCGGCTTGAGCAGGACGTGACGCTTGCGGCCGAGCGAGAGTTTAATGACGCCGTCCGCCGTGAGATCACTTTGAGTCAGCAGCATCTTTTCATCTGTGACCGTAGTGTCGTTTACCTTGAGCCCGCCATTCTTAATTTGACGCCGCGCCTCGCCATTCGATGACACAAGCCCAGCTAACACAAAGGCACCAAGCACGCTTATTCCTGGTGCTTCTAATATTGCATTCGAGTTGACGGTCGGCAGGCTCGCGCCAAGGCCGCCTTCCTCGAATGTGGTGCGCGCCGTCGCCGCCGCCTCTTCGGCGGCGGCGCGGCCATGGACGAGTGCGGTCGCCTCGGTCGCGAGAATCTTTTTCGCCTCGTTGATTTGCGCGCCCTTGAGCGCAGCTAGGCGTTCGATCTCGTCGAGCGGCAAGATCGTGAACAGCTTGAGGAAGCGAGTGACGTCGGCGTCCTCGGTGTTACGCCAATATTGCCAATAGTCGTACGGGCTTACGAGATCCGGGTTGAGCCATACCGCGCCGGCCGCGGTCTTGCCCATCTTGGCGCCGGACGACGTGGTAATCAGCGGCGACGTCAGCGCGAAAAACTGCGCGTTGTGCAAACGGCGGCCGAGATCAATGCCGTTGACGATGTTGCCCCATTGGTCGGAGCCGCCCATCTGCAGCACACAGCCGTGACGGCGGTAGAGCTCGACGAAATCGTAGGCCTGCAGGATCATGTAGTTGAATTCGAGAAACGACAGTTCCTGCTGGCGCTCCAGCCGCAGCTTCACCGAATCGAAAGCGAGCATCCGATTGATGGAAAAGTGGCGGCCGACGTCGCGCAGGAAGTCGATATAGTTGAGCGTATTGAGCCAGTCGGCATTGTTGGCCATAACAGCGTTGCCCGGCGCATTGCCGCCGGCATCGTCGAACTTCAAGAATTTGGTGAAGACGACGCGAATGCCTTTGAGGTTTTCGTTGATCGCCTCGTCGGTCAGCAAGCGGCGGCTTTCGTCCTTGCCCGACGGATCGCCGACGCGCGTGGTACCGCCGCCCATCAACGCGATCGGCCGATGGCCGGTCTGCTGCAGCCAGTACAGCAGCATGATCGGCAACAGCGAACCGACATGCAGCGACGGCGCGGTGCAGTCGAAACCGATATAGGCGGTAATCGTTGACGACTGCGCCAGCGCGTCGAGCGCCTCGGGCTCCGAGACCTGATGGATGAAGCCCCGCTCAGCTAAAACCTTGAGAAAATCGGACTTGTAAGCGTTCATCGATGTCCGGCTGATCTGGTGGGATGACCTCCGCAAACGGCGGCTCGCCGCCGCGGCGCGGCTGGTGTAACAGGTCTGAACGGCGATTCAAAGAACGCCACTAGTGGAGCGGATTTGACATTCGCTACCCACTTGGCCGCAAGCTCGTGAAGCGAATGTCAAATCTAAAAGCTCCACTAAAACTGATATTTGCTAGTGGTCCTTTGATTCTAACATTCGCATATTAGCCTGCCGAAGCCGGATGCGAATGTTAGAATCGGATCACTAGAAGGCATTTCGATGTCCGAGCAAATGGCACTGGACCTGCCGCGGGCGGCGTCGCCGGGCGCCTCGGTGCTGGCGATCGGGCTGATGAGCGGCACCTCGCAGGACGGCGTCGACGTCGCCTTGATCGACACCGATGGGGAGCGGATCGCGCAATTCGGCGCCACCGCTTGCCGGCCTTACAGTAAGGCCGAGCGCACGCTGCTGCGCCGCGCCACCGCCGCCGCGGCGAACCTGACCGAGCGCACGGCGCGGCCCGCAATCGTCGCCAAGGCGGAGCAATTGGTCAACGACGCCCATGCCGAGGCGGTGGCGACCTTCCTCGGCGCCAACGATCTGCAAGCGGGCAGCGTGGCTGTGATCGGATTTCACGGCCAGACGCTGCTGCATCGGCCGGAGCGTAAGCTGACGCTGCAGATCGGCGACGGCGCGGCCTTGGCGGCGCGTCTCGGCATTCCGGTGGTTTACGATTTTCGCGCCGCCGATGTCGCCGCGGGCGGGCAGGGCGCGCCGCTGGCGCCGATCTATCACCGCGCGCTGGTGCGGCGCTTGGGTCTGCCGCCGCCGATTGCGGTGCTCAATATCGGCGGCGTCGCCAACGTCACCTATATCGACGGCGAGACGCTGATCGCCTGCGACACCGGACCCGGCAACGCCTTGCTCGACGATTTTTTGCGGCTTCGCACCGGACATCCGCTCGACACCGACGGCCGCACGGCGGCGGCCGGCACGGTCGACGAAGCGACGATTGCGCGGCTGTTGCAGCATCCGTTTTTCGCGTCGCCGCCGCCAAAATCGCTCGACCGCAATGACTTCCGCGATTTCGTCGGCGATACGCTCGACGGCGTCGGCGTCGAGGACGGCGCGGCCACGCTCACCGCGCTCACCGCGGCGGCGGTGGCGCGCATCGTGCAGCATCTGCCGCGCCGGCCTGAGACCTGGATCATTGCCGGCGGCGGCGCGCGCAACCCGACGCTGATGCGCATGCTGGCCGAGCGGCTGAAACCCGCGCGCATCGAATCCGCCCACGAGGCCGGCTGGTCGATCGATTCGCTCGAAGCGCAGGCCTTCGCTTATCTCGCCGTGCGCAGCCTGCGCGGCCTGCCGATCACGTTTCCCGGTACCACAGGCGCGCCGCATCCGTTGACCGGTGGGGTATTGGCGAGACCGTAAAATGGGCGCCAGGAATCTGACAGGAATCTGGAAGCCTTGCATTGGTAGCCACCGGCGGCTATTCTTTACTAGTGGCTACGACCATATCGATCAAAGACGCGAAAAACCGGCTCACCGCCCTAGCTCGCCTCGTCGAGCGGGGCGAAACAATCGTAGTGACTCGCAATGGTAAGCCGGTATTGGACCTCGTTCCGCATCGGGAGAAGGAGGGACTGAGGCTCGAAGCGATTGAAGCATTCAAGGAGAAGTACGCGGTCAAAGAAATCTTCAGTGCCGTTGCTGACGACTTCGATGAACCGCTTGCCGAGGACCTGTTGCTAAAACCGCTCCGCTGATCGATGCGGCTGCTTCTCGACACAAGCGTGTTGATTGGACTGGTCGAAGGGCGGCTCAGCGAGCGAGTGAGGGAATTGCTTTTGAGCCCGGACGCACAACCGCGCGTCAGTGTGGCAAGCTTGTGGGAAATTGCAATTAAGTTCCGCCTTGGAAAGCTTGCCCTCAAGGTGCCGCTCAGCCGTTTGCCGGAACTCGTTGAAAGTCTGGGCCTCGAATTGCTGGCGATTGAAGCGTCTCACGTACTTGCGGTTGTCGATCCGGAGCCGGCGACCCGCGATCCTTTCGATCGCTTGTTGCTCGCTCAATGTGCCGTGGAAAACCTGAATCTCGTGACAATCGACCGGCACCTGATAGCGCACCCGCTGTCGTGGCGGCCTGCGTGACGCGCTTGAGGGGCAGGCCCTCGCGTCGCGCCCGCTGACCGGCAGCGTGCTGGCGCGGCTGTAATTCAATCCATCAGAAAAACGCCTTTGCCGCTGGTCTGGCGATCGAACAGCCGGTAGGCCTCGTCGGCTTGCTCAAGTGTCCAGCGATGCGTGAACAGATGATCGACGTCGATCTTGCGGTCGGCGACAAAGCGCGCGCAATCGGCCTGGATAGTCGTGGAAAAAGTCCACGATGCGACGATGGTGAGCTGCTTGCGCAACATGTCGGGGCTGACCTCGATAGTGACGTCGCCGCCTTCGCCGACGAAACAGGCGGTGCCCCATTTGCGCGCGGCGCGGACAGCGACGATGCGTCCGGCGGCGGTGCCGGATGTATCGAGCGTGAAATCGGCGCCCGATCCGTGCGTCAGGTCCCTGATCGCGGCCGGAGCGTCATTGCTGCCCGGATCGATCAGGGCGTCGGCGCCGAATTCCTTGGCGCGCTTGAGCCGCTCGGCGCCGACGTCGAGCGCAATGACGCGCGCGCCCATCGCCACGGCGAACTGCGTCGCCGAAAGGCCCACCGGGCCCTGGCCGACAATCGCGATGCTGTCGCCGCCGGCGAGATTGATCCGCCGGAGCGCCTGGTAGGCGGTGCCGGTGCCGCAGGAGATCGCCGCGCCGGCGGCGAACGACAATTCGTCCGGCAGCGGCACCAATGTATAGGACGGTACTTTCATGTACGGCGCATGTGCGCCATGGCCGGTCCTGCCATAGACAATGCTGCCGGCGTCGCACATCTGCGTCCAGCCGGTCCGGCAATGCCGGCAAGTGCCGCAGCCGGAATAGTGATGCACCATCACGCGCGCGCCGACCCGGACGATGCGCTCGTCGACGGCGCTTCCGGCGGCGAAAACTACGCCGCAGGGCTCGTGGCCGGCGATGACCGGACCGGACGCTTTGCCGAGACCGTGCGACGGTGAGCCGCCGGTTGCGCGGTAGGGGTGAAGGTCACTTCCACACATACCGGAAGCCTTCACCGCGACGACGACGTCGTGCGGCCCCGGCGTCGGGTCCGGAAATTCGGCGAGTTGCAGCTTTCGTTCGCCGAGGAAAGTTATGCCGCGCATGGCTTCGTTCCTTTGATTGTCATTGCGAGGAGCAAAGCGACAAAGCAATCAAGGCGCGTTGACGACGAAACTTGGATTGCTTCGCGGAGCTTGTCATCGGGCCGGCCACTTCGGTCCGGACCCGTTGGCTCGCAACGACGGCGGCTGCGGTCTACTTCGCGGCGGCCTCCTTGAGCGGATCTTTCACCGCCGGGAAGGTTTTGAACTCGATGGCCCAAGGCTCGCCGTTCACCATCTGCACTTTGCGGATATAGATGTTCTGCACGATGTCGCGGGTCTGCGGGTCGATCGAGATCGGTCCGCGCGGGCTTTCCCATTTCATGCCCTTCATCGCGCCGATAATCGCGTCGGCGTCGGTATTGCCCTTGGTGGCTTGCAGCGCCGCGTAGATCAGATGCATGCCGTCATAGCCGCCGACCGAAATGAAATTGGCGCGATGGCCGGTGGCTTTCTTGTAAGCCGCGACGTAGTCCTTGTTGAACTGCGAGGGATGCGCCGCGGAATAGAGCCCCGCAGTGACGACGTCGAGGAGCGTGTCGCCGGTGGTGGGCAGATCGTCGTCATCGGCGATGTCGCCCGGTCCGATAAGCTTGATGCCGGATTTTTCCAAGCCACGCTCGGCGAACTGCCGCGCGAAGGTGCCAGCCTGTCCGGCCGGCACGAAGACAAACAGCGTGTCCGGCGCCAGATCGTGGGCGCGCTGCAGGAATGGCGAAAAGTCCGGATTGGCGAGCGGCACCTTCAGCGTGTCGAGAATCTGCCCGCCGCCTTTGGCGAAATTAGCCGCAAAGACCTTGCCCGCTTCGGCGCCGGGCGCCCAATCGGACAGGATCATGACTGCTTTCTTGCTGCCGTTCTGGATCGCCCAATCGGCGATGATGCCGGACTGCTGGCCGAGCGTGAAGCTGGTGCGCACGTAATAGGGCGACTTTTCGGTGACGACCGAAGTGCCCGATACCATGACCACCGTCGGCACCTTCGCTTCGGTGGCGATCGGCGCCATGGCCATGGCGCTCGGCGTCAGCCCGGCGCCGAGGAAACTGACTTTGTCGTTGACGATCAATTCCTGCGCCAGCCGCTTGGCGTTGTCGGGCACGCTGGCATCGTCTTTGACGATAAGCTCGATCTTCTTGCCGGCCACCGTATCGCCGTGCTGCGCCATGTAAAGGTGGGCGGCATCGGAGATTTCCCGCCCGACCGCGCCGGACGTTCCGGTCATCGGAATGACGATGCCGATTTTGATGGTGTCTTGTGCGGCGGCGCTACCGGCGCTGAAACCGGCCGCCGCGATGGCCAGACAGCCGGCAATAAGATGCCTGTGACGCATGATAGTCCCCCCGATCCGTTCCATTTTGGGTTTCTGATTCAACCCATTGAACGACCGAGGCGCGCGGATTGCAAGCGCGGCCCTGACAATAGGCCCGATTGGTTCACGCCGCGCTGTTCGCCCGCCCGCTTTTGCCGAGCCGCTTGTCGAGATATTGGCTGATCGACTGCATCAGCGGCTCGACCTTGCCGTCGAAGAAATGATTGGCGCCGGGCACGATCTTTTGCTCGATGACGATGCCCTTCTGCGTCTTCAGCTTCTCGACCAGATTCGTGACGTCGCGATGCGGCACCACGGCATCCTTGTCGCCGTGGATGATTAGGCCGGACGACGGGCAGGGCGCCAGGAACGAAAAGTCGTAAAGGTTCGCCGGCGGCGCGATCGAGATGAAGCCCTCGATTTCCGGCCGCCGCATCAAAAGCTGCATGCCGATCCAGGCGCCGAACGAGAAGCCGGCGATCCAGCAGCTGCGCGCCTCGGTATTGATCGATTGCACCCAGTCGAGCGCCGAAGCGGCATCCGACAATTCGCCGATGCCGTGGTCGAAGCCGCCTTGGCTCCTCCCGACGCCGCGAAAGTTAAAACGCAGCGCGGAAAAGCCGCGGTGCACGAAGGCGTAGTAGATCTGATAGACGATCTGGTGGTTCATCGTGCCGCCGAACTGCGGATGCGGGTGCAGCACGATGCCGATCGGCGCGTTCTTCTGCCGCGCCGGATGGTAACGGCCTTCGATGCGGCCGGCGGGCCCCGTGAAAATAACTTCAGGCATCTTTAGGAACCTCGATCCGTGCGGAAGCAGCTAACCGGCTACTTATGCTGCCCCGCAATCGGGAGAGAATAAGGAGCGGGCGCGGGCGCTTGACGTTGCCGGCGTCTGCACGTAACTATTTATAACCACTTGATTTTTTTGCAACTGGCGACGCGCTTGGACCGGCGGAAGCATTGGGTCGCGACTTCTAGCACAGGCCGGGGGCCAAAAAGCAAGCACAACCAGCATGGCGAAGCGCAGCTATTTCGATTGGAACGCCACGGCGCCCTTGCGGGATGAAGCGCGGGCGGCCTTTGCCGGGGCCCTTTCGGTTCCCGGCAATCCTTCTTCGGTGCACGCCGAAGGCCGCGCCGCGCGGCGCCTGATCGAGAACGCGCGCGAAGCGGTCGCCGCGCTGGTCGGCGCGCGTTCCGGCGACGTGTTTTTCACCTCGACCGGCACCGAAGCCAATATGCTGGCGCTCACCCCGGCAATCGAGGTCGCAGGCGACAAGCGGCCGCGCTCGAAACTTCTGCTCTCGGCCATCGAGCACGTCTCGGTGCGCACGGGCGGGCGCTTTACCCGCGATGCGGTCGGGGATTTGCCGGTCGATGCGCGGGGTCGGCTCGACTTGGCGGCGCTGGGAATCGCCGTTGCGCAATCGCCGCGTCCGCTGGTTTCGCTGATGCTTGCCAACAATGAAACCGGCGTCATTCAGCCGGTCGCCGAAGCGGCCGCGATCGTGCATGCGGCCGGCGGTCTCTTCCATGTCGATGCGGTGCAGGCAGCCGGCCGCATCGACTGCGACATCGCGGCCCTCGGCGTGGATTTAATGACATTGTCGGCCCACAAAATCGGCGGACCGAAGGGCGTCGGCGCGCTCATCCGAAGAAGCGATGACATTCATATTGCCGATCCGCTTATTCGCGGCGGCGGGCAGGAGCGGGGGCTGCGCGCCGGCACCGAAAATGTCGCCGGCATCGCCGCCTTCGGCGCTGCCGTCGCCGTCGCTCGCCGGCAGCGCGCAACCGAGGCCGCTCACATGCTGGCGTTGCGAAACCAGCTCGAAACCGGGCTACGGGCGATCACGCCGGGAGCGATCATTTTCGGCGCCGACGCCGAGCGGCTGCCGAATACGACGCTATTCACCGTGGCGGGCTTGAAAGCCGAGACTGCCGTCATCGCCTTCGATCTTGAAGGTATCGCGGTGTCATCGGGCGCCGCCTGCTCGTCCGGCACGGTGCAGCCCTCGCATGTCCTTGCGGCAATGGGGGTTTCGCCGCCGTTCACGCGCGGCGCCGTGCGCGTCAGCCTGGGCTGGAGCAGCACCGAAACCGACATTGAAAGCTTTCTAAATGCTTGGAGAAAGCTCGCTTCTGCACTATCTAAGGAGCGGACAGGCGTGGCCGCCTAAATGGCTGCAAGAATGAGCGATTTACCCGAACTGGGGTGACCCGAGGCAAGAACGTTCCGAGATAGGACATTGCCATAACCGACTTAATCCAACCCGCGGTCCTTGAAACCGTGAGCGGAGGGACGAATGCCGGCCGTACAAGAGACCGTCGATCAGGTCCGGCGCATCGACGTCGATCAATACAAGTATGGATTCGAGACGCTGATCGAATCGGACAAGGCCCCCAAGGGCCTGTCCGAGGACACGGTGCGTTTCATCTCGGCGAAGAAGAACGAGCCGGAATGGATGCTGGCGTGGCGGCTCGACGCCTATAAGCGCTGGCTCACCATGCGCGAGCCGACATGGGCCAAAGTCGAATATAGCCCGATCGACTATCAGGACATCTATTACTACTCAGCGCCGAAGCAGAAGGACGGCCCGAAGTCGCTCGACGAGATCGATCCGGAAATCCTGCGCACCTACGAAAAGCTCGGCATTCCGTTGCGCGAACGCGAGGCGCTGCTCGGCATCCAGAAGAGCGACGGTGATGCCGGTGCGGAAGGCGAGAGCGGCAACGGCTCCGGTCGCATTGCCGTCGACGCGGTGTTCGACTCGGTTTCGGTCGCCACCACATTCAAGGCGGAACTCGCCAAAGCCGGTGTGCTGTTCATGCCGATCTCGGAAGCCGTACACGAGCATCCCGAACTGGTGAAAAAATATCTCGGCACCGTAGTGCCGATCTCGGACAATTTTTTCGCCACGCTCAACTCGGCGGTGTTCTCCGACGGCTCGTTCGTTTACGTGCCGCCGGGCGTGCGTTGTCCGATGGAACTGTCGACCTATTTCCGCATCAATGAGAAGAATACCGGCCAATTCGAGCGCACGCTGATCATCGCCGATCGCGGCTCTTACGTGAGCTATCTCGAAGGCTGCACCGCACCGATGCGCGACGAGAACCAGCTCCACGCCGCGGTGGTCGAGCTTGTGGCGCTCGACGACGCCGAGATCAAATATTCCACCATCCAGAACTGGTATCCCGGCGACGCGCAAGGCCGTGGCGGCATCTACAATTTCGTTACCAAGCGCGGCGATTGCCGCGGCAAGAATGCCAAAATCTCCTGGACCCAGGTGGAAACCGGCTCGGCCATCACCTGGAAATATCCAAGCTGCATCCTTCGCGGCGACAATTCCCGCGGCGAGTTCTACTCGATCGCCATTTCCAACGGCTATCAGCAGGTCGATTCCGGCACCAAAATGCTGCATCTCGGCAAGAACACGACGAGCCGCATCATTTCCAAGGGCATCGCCGCCGGGCACTCCAACAATACCTATCGCGGGTTGGTCACCGCGCACCGCCGCGCCTCGGGCGCGCGCAATTTCACCAATTGCGATTCGCTCCTGATCGGCGACCAGTGCGGCGCGCATACCGTGCCCTATATCGAGGCGAAGAATTCCTCGACCGTGTTCGAGCATGAGGCGACGACGTCGAAGATTTCCGAGGAGATGCTGTTCTATTGCCGGCAGCGCGGCTTATCGGCGGAAGAGGCGACCGCGCTCGTGGTCAACGGCTTCGTCAAGGACGTGCTGCAGCAGCTGCCTATGGAATTCGCAGTCGAAGCGCAGAAGCTGATCTCGGTCAGCCTGGAGGGCTCGGTGGGGTAACCCTCACTCCGCTCGTCCCCGCGCAAGCGGGGACCCAGGAACTGGATTCCCGCTTTCGCGGGAATGAGCGGATAGACGGACCGGCCATTCACTTAAAGAATACAGGAATAAAATGCCGTTGCTTGAAATCAAAAACCTGCACGTCGAGATCGACGGCAAGGAAATTCTCAAAGGCCTCGACCTCACCGTGAATGCGGGCGAGGTGCATGCCATCATGGGCCCGAACGGCTCGGGGAAATCGACGCTCGCTTATGTGCTCGCCGGCAAGGCCGACTACACCCCGACCTCCGGCGAGGTGCTGTTCAACGGCAAGAATATCTTCGACATGGCGCCGGACGAGCGCGCCGCCGCCGGGCTGTTTCTCGCCTTTCAATATCCGCTGGAAATTCCCGGCGTCGCCACCATGACGTTCCTGCGCACCGCGCTCAATGCGCAACGCAAGAAGCGCGGCGAGGCGGAACTGTCCACGCCGGAATTCATCAAGAAAGTGCGCGACACCGCCGGCAAGCTCAACATCGACCAGGACATGCTGCGCCGCGCCGTTAATGTCGGCTTCTCCGGCGGCGAAAAGAAACGCAACGAGATTTTGCAGATGGCGCTGCTTGAGCCGCGCCTTGCGGTACTCGACGAGACCGATTCCGGGCTCGATATCGACGCCCTCAAAATCGTCGCCGACGGCGTTAATAGGTTGCGCGCGCCGCATCGGTCCTTCGTGGTCATCACCCATTATCAGCGGCTCTTGTCCTATATCGTGCCGGACATCGTGCACGTCCTTTCCGGCGGCCGCATCGTCAAGACCGGCGGCAAGGCGCTGGCGCTCGAACTGGAAGCGCGCGGCTATGCCGAGTATCAAGAGGAAGCCGTGGCGTGAACGCCGAAGTCACCACGATCAAGACCGCGGCGGAGACCGAGCTGGCGCAAGTTTTTGCGCTCGCGCGCGAGTCACTGCCTGGGAATGACACCGTCGCCGCGCACCGCGAGGCCGCCTTCGGCCTGTTCGCCAAAGAAGGCCTGCCGCATCGGCGCGTCGAGGAATGGAAATATACCGATCTGCGCGCGCTGATGCGCGAGGCAAAGCCGCTGGCCGCCCCGCCGGACGCCGCGGCCAAGGCGCGCGCCAAGAGGGGCGGCGCGCTTCTCGGCGACGTCGAGACGCGACGCCTCGTCTTTGTCGATGGTGCGTTCGTCGCGGAATTGTCCGATCTGGCGAATTTGGAGAAAGGACTCACCGTCCGCTCGCTGGCCGAGGCGCTGTCCGACAACGACCCGACGCTCACGTTGCATCTCGGCAAGCTCGCGCCGGCAAGCGACATCGCCGTTGCGCTCAATACCGCATTGATGGGCGACGGCGCCGTGGTCCGCATCGCCGCGGGCTCGACCATCGAGCGGCCGCTGCATCTATTGTTCGTGGCGTCGGAAAAGCCCGCCGCGACCTTCGTTCGCTCGCTCGTCGTCGTCGAAAACGGCGCGCGCGCCATGGTGATCGAGAGCCACGAGGGCCCTGCCGGCAGCGATTATCAGGTCAATGCCGCGCTGGAACTGTTCGTCGGCGACGCGGCCCATGTCGATCACGTGAAGATCATCGGCGAGGGCGCCGATGCGCTCCATGTCTCGACGCTCGCCGCCGCGATCGGCGCGCGCGCGCGCTTCAATTCGTTCAGCTTCATGACGGGCGGCGCCGTCGTGCGCAATCAGCTGTTTCTCAAATTCGACGGTGAAGGCACCGTGGCCGGCATCCGCGGCGCCACTCTGATCAGGGGCCGCCAGCACGCCGACACCACGCTGGTAGCCAATCACGTCGCGCGCGATTGCCAGAGCCGCGAAGTCTTCAAGACGGTACTCGACGACGAGGCGCACGGCGTGTTCCAGGGCCGCATCATCGTGCGGCCGCACGCGCAGAAGACCGACGCCAAGATGATGACGCAGGCGCTTTTGCTGTCGGAACGCGCCGAAGCCGACAACAAGCCGGAGCTCGAAATATTCGCCGACGACGTGCAGTGCGGCCACGGCGCCACGTCGGGCGCGCTCGACGACGAGCTGAAATTCTATCTCATGGCGCGCGGCATTGCGGCGGCGGAAGCCGAAACGCTGTTGATTCAGGCTTTTCTCGGCGAGGCCATCGAGGGCATCGAACATGCCGGGCTGCGCGAGGCTTTGATGGAGTCCGTCGCGGCATGGCTCAAGGCGCGCGAGTAGGTCGTGTCATGCATGAAGCGGTGATCACCGGCGCCTATGACGTCAAGCGGATCCGCGAGGATTTTCCGATTCTGGCGATGCAGGTCTACGGCAAGCCGCTGGTCTACCTTGATAATGCGGCGTCGGCGCAGAAGCCGCGCGCCGTGCTCGACCGCATCAACCTTGCCTATACCGCGCAATATGCCAACGTGCATCGCGGCTTGCACTATCTCGCCAATGAGGCGACCGAGGCCTACGAGGGCGCGCGCGAAAAAGTCGCCGCGTTTCTCAACGCCGGGCGCAAGGAAGAGATCGTCTTCACCCGCAACGCGACCGAGGCCGTCAATCTCGTCGCCTACACCTTCGGCCGCGAGCGCATCAAGGCCGGCGACGAGATCGTGCTCTCGATCATGGAGCATCACTCCAATATCGTGCCGTGGCATTTTCTGCGCGAGCGCCAGGGCGCCGTCATCAAATGGGCGCCGGTCGACGACGAGGGGCATTTCCTCATCGACGAATTCGAGAAGCTTCTCACCCCGCGCACCAAGCTGGTCGCCGTCACCCATATGTCGAACATGCTCGGCACGCTGGTGCCGGTGAAGGAAATCGCCCGCATCGCGCATGGGCGCGGCGTCCCCGTGCTGTTCGACGGCGCGCAGGCGGCGGTGCATCTTGACGTCGACGTGCGCGACATCGATTGCGACTTCTACGTCTTCACCGGGCACAAGCTCTACGGTCCGACCGGCATCGGGGTGCTGTACGGCAAATACGAGCATCTTGCCGCGATGCCGCCGTTCAACGGCGGCGGCGAGATGATCCGCGAAGTGTTCGAGGATCGCATCACTTATGGCGAGCCGCCGCACAAATTCGAGGCCGGCACGCCGTCGATCGTGCAGGCCATCGGGCTCGGCGCCGCGATCGATTATGTGGCTTCGGTCGGCAAGGCGCGCATCCGCAGCCACGAAGCGGGTTTGGTGCGCTACGCCCACGACCGGTTGCGCGAGATCAATTCGCTGCGCATTCTCGGCACCACCAAGGACAAGGGGCCGATCGTCTCCTTCGAGATGAAGGGCGCGCATCCGCACGACGTGGCGACGATCATCGACCGCTCGGGCGTCGCGGTGCGCGCCGGCACGCACTGCGTTATGCCGCTGTTGAAGCGGTTCGGCCTGACCGCGACCTGCCGCGCCTCGTTCGCCATGTACAATACGCAGGACGAAATCGAGTGCCTTGCGCAAGCTTTGCTGAAAGCGCAGGATTTTTTGCTATGATGGACGAACCGAAAACGGCTGCGGCAGAAGCGGCGGCCGCGCCGGCCGCGGTTCCCGCGGAGCGTCCTTCGACCATTCCCGCGGACGAGATGGCGCGCCTGACCGACGAAATCGTCGGCGCGCTGAAAACCGTGTTCGACCCTGAAATTCCCGCCGACATCTACGAGCTCGGCCTGATCTACAAGGTCGACATCGACGACGATCGCATGGTGAACATCGATATGACGTTGACCACGCCGAATTGCCCGTCGGCGGCGGAATTGCCGGCGCAAGTGGAGAGTGCGGTGTCCGGCGTGCCCGGCGTGCGCGAGGCCAAGGTCAACATCGTCTGGGAGCCGCCGTGGGATCCGAGCCGAATGTCGGACGAGGCGCGCACCGTGCTCAATATGTGGTGAGGCAAAGACGGTACGTTGCATGCGCAATTGGCGCGCATTACATCAGACAACGTGAGGTCGTTAGGATTCTTGAGTTATTATTGTTCGTAACAGGCGCGTTTGCCGGATTGCCCGGAAACCCGCGGAGGACGTGACGATGGCCACTGCCCGGTCGAGACCTCAAGTGATGCGGCTGACCGAGGCCGCAGCGGACCGCATCAAGGCGGTGATGGCGAAGGCCGAGCGCCCGATCGCAGCCGTGCGCGTCGGCGTCAAGAACGGCGGCTGCGCCGGCATGGCCTACACCATGGAATATGCCGAAACGGTCAACCCGCTCGACGAGGTGATCGAGGACAGGGGCGTGCGCATCCTGATCGATCCCAAGGCGGTGTTGTTTCTGCTCGGCACCGAGATGGACTACAAGGTCGACAAGCTGTCCGCGCAATTCGTGTTCAACAACCCGAACCAGACCTCGGCCTGCGGCTGCGGCGAATCGGTGCAGATCGAACCGGTGAAGGGCGAAGCCGGCGCCGGGGCGCATTAGACCTATTGCACGCGTCATCTATCGGCTTGGCCCGGCGTGGGTGGCTCTTCTGTGTCTCAGCCTAGTTAACTCGCCGAGCGGCGGCGCGAGTTAAGGCCAACGCTAGGGTGCGGGTTGTAACGTATTTTGCGGCTGCGATCTAATCGGGACGACCACTCCAGGCCGTAGGAGTTTTCCTGACGAACTAACGACTTCTAAATATTTTTTCTCAGATATCCGCGAGCCATCCCTGGGCTGAGGCATAACGGACGAGTTCGGCGCGCGAGTTAAGGCCGAGTTTTTCTGTCCCACGCGCCTTGAAGGTCTCGATTGACTTAACGCTGAGATCGAGCTGGTGCGCAATTTCCTTGTTCGTGAACCCCAAGGCTACCAGCTTGAGTACCTCGGCCTCGCGGTCTGTCAATTCCGGGAAGGCAACGTTGCGCCTTTGCCGCGCAGCACCGTCGGAACTGCCATTGAACATGCAACTCGCAATCGCGGGATCGACATAAAGGCTGCCGACGACAACCGCCCGAATGGCTTGGACAAGGGTCTCCGCTGCCGATCGTTTGAGCACATAACCGCGTATTCCAACATCCAGTGCCTGCTTCAGGTATGCCCGCTCTTCGTGCAGCGTGAGCGCAAGAATCCTAACCGCGGGCATTTCCGCTGCCAAACGGCGTCCCAGTAAAATCCCATTCATCTCGGGCATCGAAATATCGACGACCGCGATATCCGGTTGCTTTTCCCGAATCACCTTTAGTGCCCCAAGTCCGCTCGACGCCTCGCCGACAAGGTCTAGGTCCTGCTCGGCTTGGATGAGTTCGCGCACGCCGTTCAGAAAAATTGGATGGTCGTCGGCAAGGACGATACGAATTTTAGCAGTCACGCCGCCGTCCTTTTGCGTTCGAGCGGAATGCGCGCAAAAATCGTAGTGCCCGCGCCCACGGAAGACTCAACCTCGAGTTCACCGCCGATCAACGATAGCCGTTCGCGCATGCCGGCCAGACCGAGACCGCCGTTTCGGCTGCCTCTCGGCACGGTTGATGCCGTCGTGTCGAACCCGCAGCCGTTATCCTCGATCGTCAGTCGAAGCTTTGCATCCGACCGTTCGATGACAACGCTAACCCTCGTCGCCTGTCTCGCGTGTTTGACGACATTGGTCAATGCCTCCTGAACGACACGATAGACTGTGGTGCATATTTCTTCCGAAAACGCATCGATGTTCGTATCTGCGCAATGAAAGTCCGCCTCGATGCCGTGTTGTTCGCCCCATTCCAAGATGTAGTCGGCAAGTGCGCTTGCCAGTCCAAGTTCATCGATCGATGCCGGCCGCAATTCCCAGGCAACATGATGAAGAGTTTGTCCCACCTGTTCCAACCGCAGACGAAGGAGACGAAGGCGACTGCGGTCCGGTTCGTTGACAGAGTTCTCGATGCCTTTCATCTCCAGCATGACCGCCGTCAGGCTCTGGCCAGTCTGATCGTGTAACTCGTGGGCCAAACGTAGCCGTTCCTGCTCTTGCGCTTGTATCAATCGACGGCGTAGATCGTCGCGCTCGGCGGTAGTGGCGGAGAGACGTTCCGCGGCAAGCTTCCGCGCTGAAATATCCACCACGGTAATCATGACCAAATTCCCGGCGCTGGAATTGATCGGATTGAGACCAATCTCCACGGGAAACTCCGTGCCGTCTTTTCGCCGGCCATAAAGATCGCGTCTAGCCCCCATCGGCCTTGGTTGCGGATCGAGCGCAAATGCCTTCCTGAGACCGAAATGCGCGCTGCGAAATCGTTCGGGAACAAGAATATCAACAGATTTGCCGATCAGCTCTTCAGGCATGTAGCCAAATTTCTTCTCAAATTGCGCGTTTTGCAGGACGATGCGACCGTTATTGTCTACGACCATCACGCCATTCGGGGCGGAATCGAAAAGAATCTCGAATTCCTCGCGGGTAGGCTTACGATCAATTCCGAGCGCCCCGACGGATTGCGCGAGCCAGCCTCCCCAGTAGTAAGACAACGCGATCGCGACAGCCAACAGCAGGCTGCCGGCCGCTGCGAAGATTGCCAGCGCGCGTTTGAACGGCGCCTCCAAGAAATAGTCCGGGACACCGACGGCAATAGTCCAGCCAAGCAAATCGGATCGTCGATAGAACCAATGAGATGGGCTGCCTTCGCGATTGACGCCCGTGAACACGCCTTGCATAGCAAGCGGTATGACAATTTTAGTCCGGGTACCTGCGAACTCGTTGTTGTCGTACGAGCGCGCCACAAAGATTCCATTATGATCGACCACGTTTACGATATGGTCGGCGCGTATATCCAAGCTTCCTAGAATTTTAGCGATGCTTGTCAGTGGAACGCCCGCGGCGAGGATATATTCCAAATCGCCGCCGCGAAACACCGGAACCGCCACGGTTACGACATACCGTTTGACGCGCGGTCCAAAAAAGACGTTGGAGACGACAGGCTTTCCGGAGCGCAACAGTTCCTCTTCGGCCTCGATGAGAGGGGCCGCGCGTCCCCCGATGAGCGGGGTTCCCCATGGGAAGGCCGTGTTGATCAGCTGGTTCAAACTCCTGTCGTGCAGCACTAGCTGCAGACCGACCTTCCGCGAAACATCCGCCGCCTGACCGTAAAATCCTTCAATGTTTTCGTTCTGCAGAAAAGGCGAACTCGCCAACGTCACCAGCATGTTCTGGGTAGAAATAATGTCGCGTTCGATGGCCGTGGTCGCCTCACGCACCTGATTTTTGGCGTTCAGTTCAAGTTGAGTGCGTTCCGAACGGGCGGACCACGTCGCGAGCGAGCCGGCGAGGATCAAAGCCGGCACCAAAATGAGAAAAACGATTGCAATTATATGGACGCGAACAGAATAGCGCTCACGCACCAAGGACGGACTTCTCGCGAGAATTGCCAAGCGACGGGCCTCCGGTTTGGTGCGGCCTCACTGTCCGGCTGCGAAAGGAAAGACGATTTACTTGCAGTTGCAGAAAGGCTGCGGAAACGAATCATGCGAAAGCGGCAAACGACCTCACATTGATATCATTTACGCGAACGACGCGCATTTCATTTGATGCTGCTGCCGATCCACGCAAGTCGGCATCGTCCAAATCGTCATTGGGAAACATGCGATCTGCAACGGGCAAACAAAGAAGCCCTGGCGGTGTGGTTTCGCCGGAGCCTCTTTGTCAATGCACATCGGGCCTCAGACAGTAACCCGACAGACTTACTCGTAGTGAGAACTGGTTACGTGCATATCAAGATAAATAGCCATTTGAACCGAAAGATGTCAGGAAAATCCCTACGGTGGCAGAGATGCAGCTTTCGCAATACATGGCCTATGCTTGCGAACGGAACGGCACCGCGCACCGTTGGGTTTATGCCACCCGCGCTGGCGCCGTAGTCCCGGCATCGGCCTCGGGATCGGCCTCGCAGATGACGCGATTGCGGCCATTGCGCTTGGCGGCGTAGAGGCATTTGTCGGCGCGTTCGATCAAGAGCTGCGCCGTGTCGCCCGGGCGCAGCACCGCGGCGCCGATCGAGATGGTCACGCGGCCGAGCCGTTCGCCGTTCGAGCGCCGCATCAATTCCTTGGTCATGACCGCGCGCCGGATATGATCGGCCACCGTGATCGCCGATTGCAGCGCGGTATTCGGCAGCGCGACGACGAATTCCTCGCCGCCATAGCGCGCGGCGACGTCGCGGCCTTTGACGTTCTGCTTCACGGCAAGGGCGACCAGCCGCAGCACCTGATCGCCGGTGAGGTGGCCGTATTGATCGTTGAAGCTCTTGAAGTGATCGATATCGGCCATCAATAGCGACAGCGGCTCATTCTTCTCTTGTGCTTCGGCAATGCCTTTGGCCAGCGCGGCATCGAAGTACTTGCGGTTGGACAGCGTGGTGAGCGGATCGGTCAACGCTTCGGTGCGCACGATTTCGAGATTTTGTTGAAGCTGTTCGATTTCCTGCCGCGATGCCGCCAGGCGTGTTTCAAGCTTCTTGTTATTGTGCTCCATCTCCTTGGCGCCCTGCACAAGGTGCTCGATAACCGAGCGCAGCGCCTCGCCGTCATTGGCTTGCGCAAGTTTCTCGCTCGCCAGGTTCAACCGCTGCGAGTAGCTGGTTGCGGAACCGGCCGCTGCCTCGATGGTGGTAATGACCTGCTTGATCTCGTCGAGCACGCGGGTGTTGACCGAATCCATGCGGTCGCCCAATCGAACTCACGGCGATGTAGGTGTCGTAGATTTGCGCGAGATCGGCTTCGCTCAGTGCGCCCTTTGTGGCCAGCACTTCGTTGATCGACTGGTTGAGCGGCTGATTGTATCCTGTTGCGTAATTATACCAGATTTCGAAATTGCGCGGCGTCGCGGTTTGACCCAAAGCGCGGATTTGTCCGAGCGCAATTTCGGCAAATGCAAGTGTCCTTGCGTGCTCGTCTTGGGGCACGGCCATCGTCTCCAATCGCCCTGGGAATTCTAAAACCCCGCGCCGAGCGGCGCGGCACGCATCTGCAACCACACGTATAGGTAGGCGAAAGCGATGAAGGACCGGTAAATAAATTCGTTTGTAAGGAAAATCCTGACGCAGCAGTCAAGTCGTGGCGGCTAGAGCATGATCCGGAAAGTGGATACCGGTTTTCCGAAGAGATCATGCTCCAACGAAGAATCTAGACCATGATCCGATTCAACTTGATCGGAACATGGTCTAGTCAGATGCCGGCAATTACGCTTTCACAGTCACCGGCCGCAGCAGGAAAGCGGGCAGGTGCGAGTCGTCGGAATCGTCCTGGTGCGGGCGCGCCAGCGGCGGCGCGCGACGGGATCGCGCCTCATCGATGCGCGCGACCGGAGCCGGGCGATGCGAATGGCGCCGAGGCTCGGAACGTTCGCGATGGGCGGGCGGCTGCCGTGACGCGGCGCCGCGCTCAGTGCTTCGTTCGGTGTTTGGCTCGGCGTTTGGCTCGGGCTGCTTGTCCATGAACGGGATGGGTTGCCCGATCAGCTTCTCGATCGCCGCGACCGCCTTGGCGTCGTTAGAACCCGCTACGATGGTGATCGCGGTGCCGCTGCGCCCGGCGCGGCCGGTGCGGCCGATGCGGTGCACGTAATCGTCGGGATGGATCGGCACGTCGAAATTATAGATGTGGCTCACGTCGGGGATATCGAGACCGCGGGCGGCGACGTCCGAGGCGATCAGCAGCGTGACTTCGCCTTTGCGGAATTGTTCGAGCGCGGCCGTGCGCGCCGGCTGGTCCATGTCGCCGTGCAGCGCCTGCGCCGAAAAGCCGTGCCGCAGCAGCGAACGATGCAGCGTCGCGACGTCGCGCTTGCGGTTGCAGAAGACGATGGCGTTCTTCAAACCTTGCGCGGATCGGATCAGGCGGCGCAGCGTATCGCGCTTGTCATGCGGCTCGCGGCCCGATCTGGCCAAAAGCTGCGTCGTGGCGGCGACGGTCGAGGCCGGGCGCGAGACTTCGACGCGAACCGGATTGTGCAGGAATTGTTCGGTGATGCGCCGGATTTCCGGCGGCATGGTCGCGGTGAAGAACAGCGTCTGACGGGTGAAGGGAACCAGTTTGCAGATGCGCTCGATATCGGGGATGAAACCCATGTCGAGCATGCGGTCGGCTTCGTCGATGACCAGAAGCTCGACGCCGGTGAGCAGCAGGCGTCCGCGCTCGTTATGATCGAGTAGCCGCCCGGGCGTCGCGATCAGCACATCGACGCCGCGCGTAAGCTTGGTATCCTGGTCGCCGAAGGAGACGCCGCCGATGATCAGCGCGACGTTGAGCTTGTGGTTGACGCCGTATCTGGCAAAGCTCTCTTCCACTTGCGCTGCGAGTTCGCGGGTCGGTTCGAGAATGAGAGTGCGCGGCATGCGGGCGCGGGCGCGGCCTTTTTCCAGCATGGTCAGCATCGGCAGCACGAAGGCCGCCGTCTTGCCGGTGCCGGTCTGCGCGATGCCGAGCACGTCGCGCCGGGCAAGCACGTGGGGAATGGCCTGATCTTGGATGGGGGTGGGAGTTTTGTAACCGGTTGCCGCAACGGCGGCGAGAACCTTTTCGGACAAGCCGAGATGAGAAAACGACATAGACCCTCTATCTAGGACGGCCCTCGCATGAGGCGCCGCCGGCAGAACCGTTTCGATTGAAAGCGGCAAACACGCGCGAACGCGGTCGAATCTGCCTTAAATAACGTTGCGCGCAACATAGGATCGATTGGCCGAAAGTCAACGGCAAACGCCCGGCCGCAATGCAGTAAGTTAAACGGATTGCTTCACTTTTTCTCGACACTGGTTATTGTTGGCGTCCGCCAAGCAACCATCAGATGACCGGGTCCATGACAGCGCCATGACCAATCCCGCTTCCGATCCATTGCCGGTCGTGCTCATTCCCGGCCTGACTTGCACGGCGCGGCTTTACACCGAGCAAATCCCCGCGCTGTGGCAGTTCGGTCCGGTGACCATTGCCGACCACCGGCGCGACGACAGCATGGCGGGCATCGCGCGGCGGATCTTGGCCGCGGCGCCGCCGCGCTTCGCGCTCGCTGGGCTGTCGATGGGCGGCTATATCGCGTTCGAGATCATGCGTCAGGCAGCCGGCCGCGTGGCGAAGCTCGCTTTGCTCGATACCGGAGCGCGCGCGGACGTGCCGGAGCAGACCGAGCGGCGCAGGGTCGTGATCGGGCTCGCCAAAGAAGGCCGCTACGCCGAAATTCCCGATCTCGCTTTTCCGATCTACGTCCATCGCAATCGTCATGGCGACGAAGCGCTCAAACGCATTGTGCGCACCATGGCCGAGGAGACCGGCGTCGAAGCCTTTTTCCGTCAGCAGCAGGCGATCATCACCCGTCCGGATTCGCGCCCCGGCCTTGCCGCGATCGCCTGCCCGACGCTGGTTTTGGTCGGCGAGGGCGACGAGGCAACGCCGCCCGAACTTGCCCGCGAGATCGCCGCCGGCATTGCCGGCTCGCGACTGGTTGTGATCCCCGACAGCGGCCATTTGTCGACGCTGGAGCAGCCCGCCGCCGTGACCAAGGCGCTGGTCGACTGGCTGCGGCCATGACAATAGCCATGAGGGCAGGGCGTACCCTGTCGGATTGTGCTAACGGTGCGCCGCCGTTTGAACAGTAAAAACACTTGGAGGAAACCCCTATGAGCGTCGGCCCCTTCACACGCCGTTCGATCTTGTCCGCGGCCGCGGTACTTGCGACTTCGCCCGCCGTGATCGCGCCGGCGCGCGCGCAGAGCGAGTATCCCACCCGGCCGATTCATCTGGTCGTCGGCTTCGCCGCCGGCGGCGGTAACGATATTTTCGCGCGGCTCGTCGGCGCCAAGCTTTCCGAGATCCTCGGCCAACCGGTGGTGATCGAGAACAAGCCGGGGGCCGGCGGAAGGCTTGCCCCCGAATACGTCACCCAGCAGGCGGCGGACGGCTATACGCTGTTCGTCGGGCCGAGCGGTGCCATGGCGATCGCGGCCGCGATTTATTCCGATCTCAAATATTCTCCGACCAAAAGTTTCGTGCCGTTGGCGATGATCGCGAACTTTCCGCTGATCATGGTGATCGGCGCCGACAACCCGGCGAAAAACCTCAAAGACTTTGTCGCTTGGATGAAAGCGCATCCGGATAAGGCGAATTTCGCCAGTTCCTCGCCGGCCTTCACCATCACCACCGAGCTGTTGAAATTGAAGTCGGGCATGCCCGGCACCATGATCCCCTACAAGGGTAGCGGCGAAATGGTGCTGTCCGTCATCCAGGGCCAAACTGCGATGACCATCGCCGACGGACCGCCGACAGTGCCGCAGGTGAAAGCCGGCAAGGTGCGGGCCGTCGCCGTGACCGGAAAAGAGCGCTCGGACCAATTGCCGGACGTACCGACCATGGCGGAAGCGGGCTATCCCGAGGTCGACGTCCAATTGTGGAGCGGCGTGTTCGCGCCGGCGGGAACTCCGGCGCCGGTGGTCGCCAAGCTGCAGAAGGCGTTCGCGCAAGCGATCGCCGATCCCGGGGTGTCGGGCAAGCTCAAGGCCATGGCCGTCAATCCCGGCGGCGCCACGCCGGAGCAATTCGAAAAGATCATCCAGAGCGACATCGCCAGGTTCGGCGAAGTCGTCAAAGCCGCGAACTTGAAGTTCGAGGATTAGCGGTTTTCCCGCGCGATCGGCTCTCGTCACTTTATTTGCGACGGGCCCTTGACATTCGTCCCTTGTTTAGTTACCTAAGGGCCAGCTCGCTCGTGCGAAGGGCGTCACCGGTGACGGCCGAATGACGGAAGCGAGTGCGGTGCCCGCGGGCGGGGCTCGTAACCTTAGCTCCCGGGCGGCTTCGGGTCACCGACCGACCGGCACTATGACCGGTCTCCGCGGAGCGCGGTTGACTGGAGACAGGCGGCAAAGGGTAACGCCCGATGCAGCCGGGTCTCAGGAAGCGCGGGACTGAAGCTGAGCCGATGTCCGGATGCGTCCGGCGCGGCGAGAACCGCGGTGGAGCGCCGGAAGGCGCGCGCGCCCGAAGCGCGAGCGAGTGGCAACATTCGCTCGTGTGGCGCGCCGCCGCATCCGCCGATGCGGCGCCGTGGACGACTGCGCCTTTCGGCGCTCCGCCTCCCTTCATTGGGAGGGCTTACGTGCAGTGGCTTTAAGCAAAGCTCGGATGCCAAGGTGCATCGCGAGAAGAAAATATGCTGTCCTGTCGCTTTCGGGGGCGGAACGGACATAGCCGAACTCGCCGTCGATTCGGACCAGTCGCGAATGACCCTGGCTGTGTAAAAACGCGGTATCTGTGATTCACTCCGCAGTGTGATTCTGCTGCTGCGGAGGATGGCATGAAGCGCTTCGTTGAGGGGGTTGATCGCGGGCAGACGACGCTGTTTCCGGAATGCCTTGCAGACTGGATCGACGAGAACAATCCGGTTCAAGTGATCGACGTCTTTGTCGATGAACTCGATCTAGCGGCACTGGGATTTGACGGGGTTGCTCCCGAGGCAACGGGGCGGCCTTCGTATCATCCCTCCGTTCTGCTGAAGCTCTATATTTACGGCTATCTCAACCGGGTTCAGTCGAGCCGGCGGCTTGAGCGCGAGGCTTTGCGCAATGTCGAGGTGATGTGGCTGACCGGGCGGCTTATGCCCGATCACAAGACAATTGCCGACTTCCGCAAGGACAATGGGGGAGCCATTCGCAAGGTGTGCGCCCGGTTTATCATGCTGTGTCGGCGTCTGGACCTGTTCGCCGAAGCCAGCGTCGCCATTGATGGCAGCAAGTTCAAGGCGGTGAACAATCGGGACAAGAACTTTACCCGGGCGAAGATGGAGCGGCGTCTGGCGCAGATCGAGGAGAGCGTAGCCCGTTATCTGCGCCAGCTCGACAGCGCCGATCGGCAGGAGCCGTCGGAGGCGCGAACCATCAAAACAACCCGGCTCAAGGAGAAGATCACCAGGCTGAAGGAGGAGGTAAAGCGCCTGCATGGGCTCAAGACGCGGATGCTGGCGACGCCGGATCAGCAGATATCGCTGACCGATCCTGATTCCCGCTCGATGGCGACGAGCGGCCGGGGCTCAGGTGTAGTGGGCTACAACGTTCAAGTCGCGGTCGACACCGAACATCATCTGATCATCACCCATAAGGTAACCAACGTCGGCAGCGACCGGGCGCAGCTCGCCCATATGGCCAAGCAGACCAAGACAACCCTGGAAGCGGCGAATCTCGATGTCGTCGCCGACCGCGGCTACTTCAGCAGTGAGGAGATCCTTGAGTGTGGCAAAGCCGGCATCACGGTGACGCTGCCAAAGCCGATGACCTCGAACTCGAAGCGCTTCGGCAAACAGGACTTCCGCTATGTGGCTAAGGACGACGTTTATATTTGTCCCGCCGGCGAACGGCTCGGCCACTCATTCACCACCCAAGAGCACGGATTGGTCCTGCACCGCTATTTGACCAACGTCTGCCAGCACTGCGCTATCAAGCATCGCTGTACCACCGGCAAGGAGCGACGGATCACGCGGTGGGAGCACGAGCACATACTCGAAGCCGTGCAACGCCGACTCGACGAGCATCCGGAGAAGATGCGCCAGCGACGCGAGACCGTCGAACATCCCTTCGGCACGCTGAAGATGAGGATGGGGGCGACGCATTTCCTGATGAAGACGCTGCCGCGGGTCGCCTCCGAGATGGCGCTTCACGTACGCTTTCGATCCACATTGGACCGCGAAGGCAGAATATTTGTATGTGGATTTTCCGTCTCGGGCATTCACCACAAACCCTGTTTCTCCTTTCGGCGCTGGTACTATTCCCTTTACTCATAACTTCAGTTCTCTGAGTGCGAACATCGTGAGGCTCGGACTAAATTATAAATTCTAGTCTGCCATTTACGTGGTCAGCGAGTTTTGACTTCCTCAATTTTCCTGACGCTGCGCGTGTGGCGTCGAGAAATTTGTCCTCGCCGGCGACAATGACCACTGGCAACGCGTTCCTCAAAAATGCATACCGGGCATTGTCGCGTACGCTGGCCCTGGCGAAGTTATGATCATAACATTGCTGCACTGTCGTTCGTCTCCTATTGGCCCATCGCGTCGTTTCGCGGCGGCGCAGTAATTCAGTCGCTTTCGGAGCGAAGCCGACATTCAGCGAGCCGCGCTTGTTGGGCAGCGGAGCAGCAGTCGCTCACACATCCAGCGCCGCCTCGTCGGCAAACTCCGCGCGCTCCTGGATGAACTCGAAGCGCGCTTCGGCTTTGGCGCCCATCAGCCGTTCGACCGATTTCTCGGTGTCTTTGCGGTCCTCGGCGGCGAGCATGACGCGAAGCAGCGTGCGCTTCTTCGGGTCCATGGTGGTTTCTTTGAGCTGCGCCGCCATCATCTCGCCCAAGCCCTTGAAGCGGCTGACTTCGACCTTGGCGTTGGCGTTGAACTCCTTCTTCAAAATCTCGTCGCGATGCTTGTCGTCGCGGGCATAAAAATTCTTGCCGCCGTGGGACAGCCGATAGAGCGGCGGCACCGCGAGATAAAGATGCCCGTGATCGATGAGCTGCGGCATCTGCCGGTAGAAGAAGGTGATGAGGAGCGAGGCGATATGGGCGCCGTCGACGTCGGCGTCGGTCATGACGATGACGCGGCCGTAGCGCAAATCCTCGTCGCGATAATGCGCGCCGGTGCCGCAGCCGAGCGCCTGGACGAGATCGGCGAGCTGCTGGTTTTGCGCGAGCTTGTCCTTGCCGGCGGAGGCGACGTTGAGGATTTTGCCGCGCAGCGGCAGGATCGCCTGCGTCGCACGATCGCGCGCCTGCTTCGCCGAGCCGCCGGCCGAGTCACCCTCGACGACGAAAATCTCCGAGCCCTCCGCGGCGTTGGCGGTGCAGTCGGCGAGCTTGCCGGGCAGGCGCAGTTTGCGCACCGCGGATTTGCGGGCGATGTCTTTTTCCTGGCGGCGGCGCAGGCGTTCCTCGGCGCGCTCGGCGACGAAATCGAGGAGCTTGTTGGCGGCGAGCGGATTGCCGGCGAGCCAATGGTCGAACGGGTCCTTGATCGCCTGCTCGACGATGCGCTGCGCTTCGGCGGTGGCGAGCCGGTCCTTGGTCTGGCCCTGGAATTCCGGTTCGCGGATGAACACCGAGAGCATGGCGCCGGCGCCGACCATGACGTCGTCGGAGGTGATGGCGGCGGCGCGTTTGTCCTGACCGACGCGCTCGGCGTGATCCTTTAGGCCCCGCGTCAGCGCCGTGCGCAGGCCGGACTCGTGAGTGCCGCCGTCCGGCGTCGGGATGGTGTTGCAATAGGAATTAAGAAAGCCGTCGGCATCGGCGGTCCAAGCCGCCGCCCATTGAACGGACCCGTGTGCACCGATCTTGCCTGCAATACCCGTGAAAATATCGGGATGCACCAGCGTCGCGCTGGCCAGCGTTTCCGACAGATAATCCTTCAAGCCGTCGGCGAAATGGAAGGTCGCTTTCTCCGGCACGTCATCGACGCCGCGCAACAATTCTTTGGCGCAGGACCAGCGGATTTCGACGCCGCCGAACAGATAGGCTTTCGAGCGCGTCATCTTGAAGACGCGCTCCGGCTTGAAATGCGCCTTGGCGCCGAAAATCTCGGGGTCCGGCCGGAAGCGCACTTTGGTGCCGCGGCGGTTCGGCGCCTTGCCGGCATCCAGCAATTTCGTCTTCGGCTTGCCGCGTTCGAACGCCATCTTGTAGAGCTTTTGGCCGCGCGCGACCTCGACCTCCATGCGCTCGGACAGCGCGTTGGCGACCGAGACGCCGACGCCGTGCAAACCGCCCGAGGTCTCGTAAACCTTGGAGTCGAATTTGCCGCCGGCGTGCAGCGTGCACATGATCACTTCGAGCGCCGACTTGTTCTTGAATTTCGGATGCGGATCGACCGGGATGCCGCGGCCGTTGTCGGTGACGGCGACAAAGCCGTCGGCTTCCATCTCGACGTCGATCCAGTCGGCGTGACCGGCCAGCGCCTCGTCCATGGCATTGTCGATGACCTCGGCGAACAGGTGATGGAGCGCCTTCTCGTCGGTGCCGCCGATATACATGCCGGGGCGGCGGCGCACCGGCTCGAGCCCCTCCAAAACCTCGATGTGCTTGGCGGTATAGCCGGCTTCGCCGCTATTGCGGGCGGACGCGCTAGTGACACGGCGTGCGGTCCCGCGCCGGCTTTCGCCCGCGTCGGCGAACAGGTCCGGCGTTTTGGCGGACTTCGACGATTTGGCAGCTTTTCCCACAGCTTTACCCAATGGCCTTACCCATGTGGAGTGTCACGTTTTGGCATGCAACGGAGACCGGCAAATCAAGTCTCACTATGCGCCCGACTATGCCATTTAGGCGGCAAATCCATCAGCACATTGACGGCCTCCGGCACCGGCCTTATATCGCCGCCCATGAAGAGGTCGTTATCGACTGTTGCGCTTTTCAATCGCCGCCGCCGTGCCGACACGGCACGGATGCGCGCTCGCGCGTAATTGTTCGTGCCGCCGGTTCCGCGGTACTCTCATCCTGATATCCTGCCCGCGAAATCGGCCTGACGCCTTCTCAAGCGTAAGGTGAGACTATGCCTGACAAAGCAAAAATCGGCGTACTCGGCGCCTCCGGTTATACCGGCGCGGAACTGGTGCGGCTCTTGCTGCGCCACCCGCGCGTCGAGATCGTATTGCTGACGGCCGATCGCCGCGCCGGCAAGACCATGGCCGACGTGTTTCCGCAATTCTCGCCCTATACGCTGCCCAAACTGACTTCCGTCGAGGAGGCGGATTGGAAGGCCCTTGGGCTCGATCTCGCTTTCTGCGCATTGCCGCACGGCACGACACAGAAGGTCATCAAAGACTTGATGGCGCGCGCAGCAGGCACGAAGGTCGTCGACCTGTCGGCCGATTTTCGCTTATCCGATCCCGCCGCCTATGCGCGCTGGTATGGCCACGAGCATTTCGCGCCCGAGCTGCAGCAGGGCGCGGTCTATGGCTTGACCGAGGTCTACCGGGACAAGATCAAAACGGCGCGGCTCGTTGCCAACCCGGGCTGTTACACGAGTTGCGCGGAGCTGGCGTTGATTCCGCTGCTCAAAGCCAAGGCCATCGACCCCGACGAGATCGTCATCGACGCCAAGTCGGGCATGACCGGAGCGGGCAGGGCGGCGAAAGAGGAGATGCTGTTCTCGGAAGTCTCCGAGGGCATCCATGCCTACGGCGTCGGCCACCATCGCCACATGGCCGAGCTCGACCAGGAATTCTCTTTGGCCGCCGGCCGGCAGGTGGTCGTCACCTTCACGCCGCACCTGGTGCCGATGAACCGAGGTATCCTCTCGACGATCTATGTTCGAGGCCTCAAGGTCTCGCCCCAGGATCTTCACTCGGTACTTTTAAAGTCTTACGCGAAGGAGCCGTTCATCCACGTGCTCCCGTTTGGGACCGTGCCGCAAACCCGGCATGTGCGCGGCTCGAACATGACATTTATCGGCGTCGCCGCCGACCGCATCCCCGGCCGCGCCATCATCGGCGCCGCGCTCGACAACCTGACCAAAGGCGCGTCCGGCCAGGCGGTGCAGAACATGAACCTCATGCTCGGCTTTCCGGAGACGATGGGGCTCGAGCAGGTCGCGTTGTTTCCGTAGGGAACCGGACTTCGCGGTTCTGACGGCCGAAAAAACTTCGGCAAATACTCAATCCCGCACCTTCACGTAACTGCCCGGCGCATCCTCGATTGCCTTGAGCGCACCGCCGCCGGGAATGCGCGCCGGCACCTCGGTCGGGCTTTGCCGGGTCAGCCAAACGAGCCAATCCGGCCACCACGAGCCGGGGTGTTCCTTGGCCTTGGCGAGCCAGCCATCGATGTCGGCGTTGCGCGGCTTCGGGCCGGTCCAAAACTGATATTTCTGCTTGGCCGGCGGATTGATCACGCCGGCGATATGGCCGGAGCCGGAGACTACAAATCTCACGTCGCCGCCGAACAGCTTCGACCCGACCATCACCGATTTGGCCGGCGCGATATGGTCTTCGCGCGTAGCCAGATTATAAATCGGCACTTTCACGGCTTTGAGATCGATCGGGCTGTTGCCGATCATCATTTTGCCCTTCGCCAGCTTGTTGTCGAGATAGCAATTGCGCAGGTAGAAGGAGTGGTTGGCGGCGGGCAGCCGCGTGGCGTCGGAATTCCAATACAGCAGGTCGAACGGGAACGGCGCCTTGCCTTTCAGATAATTGTTGATGACGTACGGCCACAACAGGTCGTTCGACCGCAACAGATTGAAAACGGTCACCATCGACTTGCTTTCGAGATAGCCGCGCTCGGCCATCCGTTGTTCGAGAGCCGCGACCTGCTCTTCGTCGACAAAGACCTTGAGATCGCCGGCATAGGTGAAGTCGACCTGGGATGCGAACAGCGTCGCCGATACGATGCGGTCGTCATGCCAGGCCGCCATGGCGGCAAGCGTGACCGCGAGCAGCGTGCCGCCGACGCAGTAACCGATGGCATGGACTTTGTCCTCGCCGATCGCCTCTTTGATGGCGTCGAGCGCCGCCAGCGGGCCCTGCCGCACGTAATCGTCAAAGCCTTTCTGCGCCAGATGCGCGTCGGGGTTGACCCACGAAATGCAGAACACCGTCAGGCCCTGGTCGACGCACCATTTGATGAAGGATTTCTCCGGCGTGAGGTCGAGCACGTAATACTTGTTGATCCACGGCGGCACGATCAGCAGCGGCCGCTTCAGCACGGTCTCGGTCGACGGCGCGTATTGGATAAGCTGCATCAGTTCGTTCTGGAAAATCACCTTGCCGGGCGTGATCGCGAGATTGCGGCCGACCTCGAACAACGAGGCGTCGGACTGCCGGATTCTCGGTGTCCGCCGCCGGTTTGAATATCTTCGGCGAGCATATGCATGCCGCGAACCAGGTTGTCGGCGTTCGAGGCGAACGTCTCGCGCAACAGTTCGGGATTGGTCAGGACGAAATTGGTCGGCGACAGCGCATTGGTGATCTGCCGCATATAGAATTCGGCCTTCTGCTTGGTATGCGGATTAAGGTCCGCGGCGTCGCTGACCAATTTGTCGGCCCAGCCCGCGGTGAGGAGGTAGGCCTGCTTGAGAAAATCGAAGAACTGGTTTTGCGTCCATTCCGGATCGCTGAAGCGCTTGTCGCTCGGCGCCGGCCGCGCCACGGGGGGCGCTTCTTCGCCGGCCAACCGCTTCACCGCGGAGGCCCACAGTTCGAGATAGGCCTTACCCAGCCGGTTCTGCAGTTCGACGGTGCGCTGCGGGTCGGCGAGCCAGTATTCCGCGACCTGACCGAGCGTCTTGACCACTTCGGTCATTTCGTCGGCGAATTCGCTGTTGTCGCGGCCTTCCTCGCGCGGCTTGAGATAGGCCGCGAGCGCACGGCCGCCTTCCTCGACGAGTCGCGCTAGATTGCGCGAAAACTCCTCGACATCGACCGACCCGATTTTCATCGGTGGTTGCTGCGCCGGTTGCTGCTTCACCGGCTCTTGCGATGGAGCCCGCACGAGCGTTCCTCAATGGCCGCATAGAGAGCCGGCCTTTCGCCAGAAATGGCTGGTGCCGCTCTCCTGCACAAGGCGTGCCGACCGGCGCTTTTTTCAACGCGTTCTGATAGCCTATGGTTAGGGGTAGAGCTGGCAATGTCCTTGTTTCGACATATTAGCACGTTAGCTTTGTAGCTTGTGTGATCTCTGAGGTCATCAGCATAAATTATTGGGGTCTTGGGAGTTTTTGAGACTTATGGGGGTGGGTGAGGCGGATTTTCGGGCCCCTTTGGGGACGAAACGGGGCGCTTTGCCAGGCAGTCGGAGACCACTGTGAAGCGCCGACGAAGGGTGACGACGCAAGTGTTTGCCGTTTTGGCGATTGTCGCTCCGGCAGCTGTTGCCATGTCCGGTTGCTCGCCCGGCGCCGATTGTCCATCGATTTTCCCGGCCGTGCACGATATGCTGCCGCCGCGTGCCGACACGCCGATCGACGACGATCAGGTCACAGGCGTCCGAAGCTCTCATCACCGACCGGCGACCGCCTCGCGCCGGAAGCGCAGGGGGCGGACCGATCGGCCGATGCCGCGGCTCCCGCCGTCAAGAAGCCGCCCGCTGCCGATGGTGCCGGCAGCATACAGGGCGCCGGCGGAAATGGCCCGCAGACTGCCGGCGCTGAAACCAAGTGATAAAAGTCCGATCCTAGTATAGTATTTGATCAAGACGCTCCGCCGGGGTTCCCATGGAAGAATTTTATCGCATTCGCCGGTTGCCGCCCTACGTGTTCGAGCAGGTCAATCGCGCCAAGGCGGTGGCCCGCAACGGCGGCTCCGACATAATCGATCTCGGCATGGGCAATCCCGATTTGCCGACGCCGGCGCACGTCGTCGAGAAACTGAAAGAGACCGTCGGCAAGCCGCGCACCGATCGCTATTCGGCATCCAAGGGCATAGCGGGGTTGCGCCGCGCTCAAGCGGCCTACTACGCGCGCCGCTTCGGCGTAAAGCTCAATCCTGAAACGCAGATCGTTACCACGCTCGGCTCGAAGGAGGGTTTCGCCAATGTGGCGCAGGCGATCACCGCGCCCGGCGACATCATCATCGTTCCCGATCCGACCTATCCGATCCACGTGTTCGGCTTCCTGATGGCCGGCGGCGCCATCCGCTCGTGCCGGTCGAGGCCGAC
>CAVTPQ010000007.1:0-1034364 GCA_963736605.1 uncultured Alphaproteobacteria bacterium
GCTGTAAGCTTAAGCAATCGCGGCCCGATGACCTTTGCCGGCCTGTGGGACCAGTGGCGCACCCCGGACGGCACGACACTCAAATCCTTCACCATCATCACCACCGCGGCCAACGAACTTCTTGAGCCATTACATGGGCGTATGCCGGTCCTGCTGGCGCCGGACCGGTGGCCGGCATGGCTTGGTGAAATCACGGTAAACGACGCCGCGCTCAAGGCCATGCTCAGGCCCTATCCCGGCGCCAGCATGACGTTCTGGCCAGTTGGCCGCCGGGTCGGCAATGTACGCAACGACAGTCCTGATCTGTTCGCCCCCGTCAGCCTGCCGGCATGACACTTACCGCAATTGGGAATATCGCGGCCTGCAGACGGTTATAGATGGTAGTTGCACCACAACCCCGTGCCATATATCGTTCGGCATCTGCTATGGCAGGGTCTCCATGGTGCGCATTCCGCGCCGCGGAGAATGAGGGGAGCCCCGCGACACCGCGTCACTGCGGAACATCGCGGCCAATAGAGTAGTTGCTCGTTTCGAAGAAGATCGGGGCGAGATCAGTAACGGCCCCGCAGACGGCCGGGAGGAAAAATGCGGCCTTCCACCAGCCCTCTCCGCGTGCTGATGGGCAAGCGTGACTTCTACGCTGGCGGACTCATGCTTTTGCTCGGCCTGGGCATCGCGCTAAAAGGCGCGACCTACCGGCCCGGCACGCTTATGCATATGGGGCCGGGCTTCTTCCCGACGGCACTCGGCGTACTCCTTGTTCTCCTCGGCATCGCTATCGCCGCCGCGTCGTACGTGCAGCCGGCGGAGGGCGGCGAACACGGCGAGAGCATCCTGCCCGAACATCCGCAATGGTGGGGCTGGTTTTGCATCCTGATGAGCCCGGTGCTGTTTATCTTCTTCGGCCGCTACTTTGGCATGGCGCCCGGCACTTTCGCCTGCGTCTGTATTGCCGCGCTCGGCGATAAGCAGGCGACCTGGAAAAGCACGATCATATTGGCAACTGTCGTGACCGTATTCGGCGTCAGCCTGTTCTCCTACTTTCTGCAGGTTCCGATGCCGATTTTCAGCTGGTGGGGTAGCCAGTGATAGGACAATCGATCACCGATCTGGTGTACGGCTTCGGCGTCGCGCTCGAGCCGCATAATCTGATGTTCTGCTTCCTCGGCGTGATAGTCGGCAACATGGTTGGCGTACTGCCGGGCATGGGTCCGCTCGCCACCATCTCGATTCTGCTGCCGCTGACCTTCGGCATGAAGCCGGTCGCCGCCATCCTGATGCTGGGCGGCGTCATGTACGGCGCGCAATACGGCGGTGCGATCTGCTCGATCCTGCTCAATCTGCCGTGTCACCCGCCCCATGCCGTCACCTGTCTCGACGGCTACCCGATGACCAAGCAAGGCCGCGGCGGCGTTGCGCTCGGGCTGACGGTTTTCGCCTCCTTCGTCGGCGCCTCGTGGGGCATCACCGAGATGATCTTCCTGTCGCCGCTGTTGGTGAGAGCGGCCTTGCAATTCGGTCCAGCGGAGGTCTGTTCGTTGATGTTGCTCGGGCTCCTTGCGGGCTCGACATTGGCGCGCGGCTCGCCGATCAAAGGCGTGTCGATGACGGTATTGGGCCTGTTCCTCGGCTCGATCGGCACCGACCTCGAAACCGGTTCGGAGCGTTACACCTTCGGTATGACCGAGCTCGACGACGGCATTGAGCTGATCGCGCTGGCGCTCGGCCTGTTCGGCATCGCCGAGTTCATGAGCAGCATCAATCAAGTCGCGCCGATGACCGGCAAATACACCAATGTCCGCCTCAAAGACATGCGGCCGACCAAGGCCGAGTTTAAGCGGGCAATTTTCCCGATGTTCCGCGGCACCATCATCGGCAGCCTGTGCGCGCTCATTCCCGGTACCGGGCCGACCATCGCGTCTTTCGTCGCCTATGCGACGGAAAAGAAGATTTCGAAAACACCGGAACTGTTCGGCACCGGCATGATCGAAGGCGTGGTTTGCCCGGAAGCCGCGACGCACTCCTCGGTGCAGGGCGATTTCATCCCGACCATGAGTCTCGGCATTCCCGGCGACGCCGTCATGGCGCTCCTGCTCGGCGCGCTGATGATTCAAGGCATCGTGCCCGGCCCGCAGCTTATCTCGCAGCACGCCGACATTTTCTGGGGACTGGTCGCCAGCTTCTGGATCGGCAATATCCTGCTCGTGCTGCTGAACGTGCCGTTGATCGGCATCTGGGTGAAGATGCTGGCGATCCCCTATCGCTTCCTTTACCCGAGTGCTTTGTTCTTCGTCTGCATCGGAGTCTACGCCGCCAACAACGACTTCTTCCAGGTCGGCGAAGTCGTCGTCATCGGCACATTCGGTTACATCCTGTTGCGGCTCGGCTTCCACCCGGCGCCGATCCTGCTCGGCTTCGTGCTCGGCCCGCGGTTCGAGGAGAATTTCCGCCGGGCGCTGCTGATTTCGCGCGGCGACCTCGGTGTCTTCGTCGAGCGCCCGATCAGCGCGTTCTTTGTCGCCATGTGCGTGATCCTGATCGGCTCGCAGGTCTACTTCCGGCTGAAGGGGTCGAAACCGCCTATCGAGCCGTCGATGCAGCCGCATGACGGCAGCGCTGCGCCGATTGCGGCCGAGATGCGCACTCCGGCGGAATAATCGACCGAGAACAGAGTTACTCCCGACTCCGGCGCAGCCCGCGTCCGAGCACGCGCGCGAGGCGGTCGGAAAACGCCTTGGCGTCGGCCAGGCGATCGCCGTCGCGCAATCGCGCCTCGTCGAAAAGGAGATGCGCCGCGTCTTCCTTGAATTCCCGCTCGGCGTCGCCGAGCGTGGCGAGGGCGGCGACAAGCTCATGCTGCGGATTGAGCTCGAGGATCGGCTTCGATGCCGAAGATAAACGGCCGGCGCCGGCGAGAATGCGTTCCAGCGCCCGATCCGGTCCCGTGTCGGGCGCGACCAGGCAAACGGCGCTGTCCGTGAGCCGGTCGGAAGCCCGCACGTCAGCCACGGCGTCGCCGAGCGTCGTCTTCACGAAATTGAGAAAATCCGTGACTGACGGCGCGACGTCCGGCGGTACCGCCTGTGACGAATCAAGGCGCGGGATCAGCGTCAGGTCGGCTGCACCTTGCGTGACCGACTTGAACGGTTTGCCGTCGAACCCGACGCCGGGCATGACCCAGAACGTGTCGACCGGATCGGGCAAGAGCAGCACCTCGACGCCGCGGGCGCGGAAGCCTTCAAGATGCGGCGACGCCTTCAGCCGCGCGAAATCGTCGCCGGCGAGATAATAGATCGCGGTCTGATTGGGCTTGAGCGCCGCGACATAGTCCTTGAGACTCCGCCATGCGTCGGGCGACACGGTGGTCTTAAAACGCGCCAGCTTCAACAGCGCATCGCGGCGCTCGAAATCCTCGTAGATGCCTTCTTTCAGGACGGCGCCGAAAGTATCCCAGATTTTGGCGAAGGTCAGCGGCTCCTTGTCGGCGATCCGCTCAAACTCGGCGAGCACGCGGCTGGTCACGCCTTTCCTGATCGCGGCAAGAAGCGGGCTCTCCTGGATTTTCTCGCGCGATACGTTGAGCGGCAGGTCGGCTGAGTCGACGAGTTCCCGCACGAACCGCAAATAGCGCGGCAGGATGTCGGCGTCGTCGGCGATGAAGATCCGCTTGACGTAGAGCTTGATGCGCCCGGCGCGGTCCGGATCGAACAGGTCGAACGGCCGCGAAGCGGGAACGAACAGCAGCGCCGTATAATCCTGCCGGCCCTCGGCGCGAAAATGAATGGTCAGCGCCGGCTCGTCGAACGCTGCCGCGATGCTGCGGTAGAAATCGGTATAGTCCGCCGCGCCGATTTCGGCTTTCGGCTTGGCCCACAAAGCGGCGCCGTCGGTAATCTCGGCAGGGGCCGCGCCGGGCTTCTCCACGATCGCGATCGGCACCGGGACGTGGCCCGATTGCGCCTTGATCAAAGGCTCGACGGTGGCGCGCTCGGCGTAACTCTTGGCGTCGTCCACCAGATGGAGGATCACGCGGGTGCCACGGCGGGCCGCCCCCACCCTTCCCTCCCCCGCAAGCGGGGGAGGGTCAAGGAGGGGGCCCATGGGCGAAATCTCGAACGCGCCCTTGCCGTCGGACGACCACTGCCAGACCGCATCCGTCCCGGCGCGGCGGGAGATCACCTCGACCCGCTCCGCCACCATAAAGGCCGAATAAAAGCCGACGCCGAAGCGGCCGATCAGCGCATTGCCCTCGCCGCCCGCCTCGCCGGTTTGCGCCGCTTCAAGTCGCTCCAGAAACGCCTTGGTGCCCGACCGCGCGATGGTGCCGAGCGCCTCGATCAACTCGTCGCGGCTCATGCCGATGCCGTTGTCCTCGACGCTAAGCTTTCTGCCTTCGGGATCGAGTGCGACGGTGATGCGCGGCTTGGCATCGTCGCCAAGCAGCACCGGATCGGCGATCGCCTCGTAACGCAGCCGCTCGCAGGCATCCGCGGCATTGGCGATCAGCTCGCGCAGGAACACCGATTTGTCGGAATAGACCGAGTGCACCATCAGGTGCAGGAGTTTTGCAACATCCGCCTCGAACGGACGGCTCTCGGATTTGCTCTTCGCCTTGTCGTCTTCGGTCACCGACATGCCAGTTTCCCCCACGAATATTTATTGGCCCGGAGATGGAGCGAAGGAGGGACTGATTCAAGGGCGAGGACGTCGCGAGGCCCCGGAATATCCCGTCAAAACATCCTGCATCTCGGTATGTTCGTCGTGGACGAGACTTATCCGCTGCGCCTTACACCGGCACGCGCACCGTCGCCCGCAAGCCGCCGAGCGGGGATTCGCCAAGCGTGATGTCGCCGCCGTGCGAACGCGCGATATCGCGCGCGATGGCCAGGCCTAAGCCGGTGCCGCCTTCGTCCTGGTTGCGCGCGTCGTCGAGGCGGAGGAACGGCTTGAACACGTCCTCGCGCATTTGCGCCGGAATTCCCGGCCCATCGTCGTCGACCGTGACGGTGAGCCAGCGGTGATCGCGGTGGCCGGTGATAGCGACGGTCGAAGCAAAGCGCGAGGCATTGCTGACGAGATTGGCGAGGCAGCGCTTGAACGCCGCCGGCCGCACCGTCACTTCCGGTTGGCCGTAGAAGCTCGCGCTCGCCCGATGGCCATGGCGCTCGGTGTCGAGCTTGAGCTCTTCGAGCAAGGCGGCGATGTCGGTCGGCGCCGATTGCTCGCCGCTGTCGCCGCGCGCGAAGGCAAGATAGGCTTCGAGCATCGCCGCCATCTCGTCGATGTCCTTCTTGATGGCCTCGATTTCCGGGCCGTCGCCGAGCAACGCCAGTTCGAGCTTAAAGCGGGTCAGGATGGTGCGCAGATCGTGCGAGACGCCGGCGAGCATTGTGGTGCGCTGCTCGATGGCGCGTTCGACGCGGCCCTTCATTTCCAAGAACGCGGCCGCGGCACGGCGCACCTCGCGCGCGCCGCGCGGGCGGAAATTCTGCGGCTCGCGGCCTTTGCCGAAGGCCTCGGCGGCGTCGGCGAGCCGCACGATCGGCCTGATCTGGTTGCGCAGGAAGGCAATCGCGATGGCCAGCACGACCAGCGAGGTCGCCACCATCCAGACCAGGAAGATCCATGAATTCGGATCGTACACGTCAGCGCGCGGCGCGAAGACGCGCATGATCGTACCGGGAAGCTGGATGCGAATTTCGACGATCGAGGAGCGGCCGACGGTGTCGATCCAGAACGGCAGGCCGATCTGCTTGCGGATGTCGTCGGACAGCGCCGCGTCGAGCTGATTGAAGAACGGTTTCGGCCCGGGCGCCGGCAATTGGCCGCCCGGAATGAAATCGACGACGAGGCCGAGCCGGTCCTGCGCGATGCGGCGAAGCTGGGCATGGTCGGCATCCTGCGGGTAGCTCTTATAGACGTCGATCAGCGTGGCGATTTCCTGCGTCACCGCCGATGAAAGATAATTCGTCACCAAATTCCAGTGCCGTTCCAGGAACAATAGCGCAACCACAGATTGCAGTACCACCATCGGCACGATGATGATCAACAGGGAACGGGCATAAAGCCCTTTCGGCATCACCGACTTCAACCAGCGTCCGAAGCGGTCCCAAGGTTGCGTAATCGGTCCGGTGATGGGCCGCACCACGGTGGCGCCGGCGCTCGCCAATGCATTTGCCGCCGCGACCAGCTGGCTGGCGGCGTTACGCAAGCGTCCGATCCCCGCGTCCAAGCTAGTCATGATCGCGCCTGGTCATGGTGCCGCTCAATTCGCCGCCACCAACCGGTAGCCCACGCCGCGGACGGTTTGCACGATCAGCGGATTAGAGGGATCGCGCTCGATCTTGCGGCGCAACCGGTTGACCTGCACGTCCACGGTGCGCTCCCCGACCGCCTCGCCGTTGCCGGCGAGCGCCTGGCGCGGCACGGTCTCGCCGGCGCTCGTTGTGAGCACGCGCAGCATTTCGCGCTCGCGGTCGGTCAGCCTGATCACCTCTTCGCCGCGGCGCAGTTCGCCGCGCGCCAGATGAAACACGAACGCACCGAAGCGCACGGACTCCACGGGCGGAGCGGCGGCCGGCCGCACGCGTTTGAGGATATTGGCAACCCGCAGCGAAAGCTCGCGCGGCTCGAACGGCTTTGCCAGATAATCGTCGGCACCGATTTCGAGACCCATGATCCGGCTTTCCTTCTCGTCGCGCGCCGTCAGCATCAGGATCGGCACCGTCGATGCCGCGCGAATGCTGCGGGCGAAATCGAAGCCGCTTTCGCCCGGCATCATGACGTCGAGGATGAGAAGGTCGAACTTCAAGCCGGCGAGTTTGGCGCGCGCATCGAGCGCGGTTTCCGCGGTCGTGACGCGATAGCCTTCGCCGAGCAAGAAGCGCGACAGCAACGCACGAATGCGGCGATCGTCATCGACGACGAGGAGATGCGGCGCGTCGTCGGCGGGATTTTGCGCCGGACTCTGGGCTGGATTTGCCACCCGATTGTCGCCGGCGACCGTCACGGCGCATCGTCTCGCGCCGGCGCGCGACGCCGCGCGTCAAGCGAATCAGAATGCGCGATCGTCCGCAGCACATGATCGCGGTCCTTGGCGTCGATCATGCCGGCGAGAAAGCGCCGCGCCGCCTCGCGTGCGCCGGGGCCGAGTTCGGCGAGCACGCGGGCGATGCGCGCGGTCTGCAGGCCGGCGAGCTTCATCGCCAGCGCCTCGCCTGCCGGGCTCACATAAAGCAGCCGCTGGCGGCGATCGTTGGCGCCCTCCTTCTGCACGACGTAACCCTCGTCGATCAGTTGTTTAAGCACACGGCCGAGCGACTGTTTGGTGATTTTCAAGACGTCGAGCAGATCGGCAACCTTCATGCCGGGATTGCGGTTGACGAAATGCAGGACGCGATGATGCGCACGGCCGAAGCCGAGCTTGGCCAGCACTTCGTCGGGATCGCCGACGAAGTCGCGATAGGCGAAAAACAAAAGCTCGATGAGGTCGAAATAGGGCTCGCCGGCGGCCGGCGCAGCCTCGACCGAAGCCTGACCTGAAGCCGCGGCGCGCGGCTTGCTCGTTGTGGTGATGCTGATGTCCGCCATTTAGGTCAGGTATGTTGACATATTTCGGCTTGGTTGTTAAGCTGCGTGCGTAATAACGTTCCGTAGCTCAGACGGTATCTGGCCGCTCAGGACATTGCGTAGGGCGCCGTAGCGCGCTCTCATGACGCGTCTCTTGAAGCGGCGGAGACCATAGCGGGTCTCCAGTCCGGGTGCAAAATCCAAGCGCGGCCGGCTGATGGCGCGGTTGGCAATAACGCGAGGGAGGCAACGCCATGGCAGTGCCCTTCGACCAACGTTCCGACCTGATCTGGTTCGACGGTGCGCTTGTTCCAACCGCGGACTGCAAGATCAGCGTGCTCACGCACGGGCTGCACTACGCCAGCTGCGTGTTCGAGGGCGAGCGCGCCTATGGCGGCAAGATCTTCGAGGGCACCGCGCATTCCGAGCGGCTGAAGAACTCGGCAAAAATTCTCGACTTCGAAATTCCATACGGCGTCGCCGAAATCGACGCCGCCAAGCAGCTTGTTCTCGACAAGAACAATCAGAAAGAAGCCTATGTGCGCCCGGTCGCCTGGCGCGGCTCTGAAGCGCTCGGCGTTTCGGCGCAATCGAACAAAATCCACCTCGCCATCGCCACTTGGGAATGGCCCAGCTATTTCGATCCGGCGCAGCGGCTGAAGGGCATCCGGCTCGACCTCGCCGAATACCGGCGGCCCGATCCGAAAACAGCGCCGTGCCTTGCCAAGGCGGCGGGTCTCTACATGATCTGCACAATCTCAAAACATCGCGCCGAACAGCGCGGCTATGCCGACGCCATGATGCTCGACTGGCAGGGCCGCGTCGCCGAATGCACCGGCGCCAATATCTTCTTCGTGCGTGACGGCAAGATCCACACCCCGATCGCCGATTGCTTCCTCGCCGGCATTACGCGGGCGACCGTGATCGGGCTGGCGCGCCGCAACAATATCGAAGTGATCGAGCAGCGCATCATGCCGGAGGAACTTGCCGGCTTCTCCGAGTGCTTCATCACCGGCACCGCCGCCGAAGTCACCGCAGTGTCCGAGATCGCGCACTGGACGTTCACGCCGGCGCGCATCACCGCGCAATTGATGCGCGATTACACCCACGCGGTGCAGCCCGGCGGCAAGGCCGCGGCGGCGTAGCTGCACGCTCGCTCGATCTACCGCTCGGCCCTGTTCGGTGAAGAACTTCTCGCCGTAAGCGAAGCGGTTGGGTTTTAGAAAGAAACCAAGCAGGACGGCGCCGTTCGGCGCCACCGCCTCGTGCTGATTGCCAGCCGGCCGCCAGACGAACTGGCCGGGTCCGCATTTGCCCTCGTGATCTTCGAGCGAGCCCTCGATGACATAGGTCTGCTCCAGCGCCGTGTGCTCGTGCAGCGGCACGACGGCGCCGGGATCGAGCTTGAACAAAGCCGTGGTGATGCCGGCGCCGTCGGTATAGAGCACCTTGATCTTGATGCCGGGAAACTTGGTCGCCTCCCACGGCATGTTGGGAACGTCGAGATAGTGCGCGGCGCGCCCCGGCGGATTTTCCGGCTTGATGTCGTCATGCACGAGCTTGCGGGCTTGCGCGGACATGGCGGTCTCCTTGGCGGCTGCTTCAGTTCTGGGCGCGGATCGCAAGCATAAAGCTCGGAATGGCTAACCGCCAGACCGCGATTGAGCCAGGCCGTGCCCGTCCGCTCCGGGCCAAGCGCGTCAAGCAGCTTGGTTGCCCCGGATTTCCGCCAAAGCGGTCTTGCCGGCTCGGGTGGCTTCGGACATCGTGGCGAAGAACTCGGATTGCCGTACCGGCTTGCTCTTGCCGGCGGCATAGATTTCCCAGCGCCAGGACTTGGGCGGTCGCCCTTTGTTCTTGATGGCGAGCGTATAGTCCGAAGGGTTGAAGGATGGGGCTTTTTCCATCCGCGTCCTACCGAGTGTGTGAGCGGTCAACGACAACTCCGGAAAATGCGCGGCGCAACATCAACTCGCACTCTTCCGCGCGCTGCCGTGCTACCTCAGAACCCCAGCACAGCAGAATCTCATGCAAGTCCCGGATCGCGACATCGACGGCAGTAACAAGATCGATCTCACTATCAGCGCCATCGTCCATGCGATAGTCGCTGAAACGCAGTATTTCGGCGCTCACGCGTCACCCCCAAATCAATCCGCTGGCAGCATGGCGGCCAGCGGTTAACGAGCCGTGATCCGGACCGCATGATCGGAGCGACTGCGGCCCGCGAAAGGCAAGTTATGGCGACACGGCAACAGCGGATCGACGCCTACACGCACGACGGAACTCCCCCGACGGATCAGCCGCTTGAGCTCCTTTGCGAGGATCACGTCGGGACCTACGTCATTCCGTTCCTGTGTCGGTGGCGCGACGGCGCTTGGCAAAGTTTGGATACCAATAGCCGCATCGAAGCTACGGTCGTCGGTTGGCGGGTGCCTGGCGAAAACTAGCGCTGGACCTTGAGGTTTTCCGCCGATGTTTTGCCCTTGTTCGCGACTTCCTCGTATTCGATCACCTGGCCCTCATTGAGACCGCTAAGCCCGGCTCTCTCGACCGCCGAGATGTGGACGAAAACATCTTTGCCGCCAGCTTGCGGCTGAATGAATCCGTACCCCTTTTGCGAATTGAACCACTTCACAGTACCTACGGCCATTATCCACTCCCAATGAATCGGCACCATTGCCACATACCGAGACGCCTGCCCGGTGGCTAATAATACTTCCGCAGGCTGAGAATGAATAGATAGATTGTAGCCCTTATTGGGAAATGGTCCGCCACGGGTCGTTTGTAGAGAAATAAGCATGCCTACGGCGTCAATTCGCGGTAACGGCGTTATTTTGCCGCTTCGTGATCTGCTTTACTTAGCCGTTTCGCGGCTTGGCGGCACCGACCAGCGCTCGGCCGCGGCCTCGTCGGCCGACTTCGCCTCGACCCAAGTCTTTTCAAACGTCGAGCCGGTCGGCTTCTCGATCTGCTTCCAGAACGGCGCCCGCGTTTTCAGATAGTCCATCAGAAACTCGGCCGCGGCGAAGGCCGCTTGGCGGTGGCTCGACGCCGTGACGACAAGCACGATGGGCTCGCCCGGGGCGATCCGCCCGTAGCGGTGGATCACAGTCACGTCGAGCAGCGGCCAGCGCGCCTGCGCCTCATCGACATGGCGCGCGATCTCGGCTTCCGCCATGCCCGGATAATGTTCGAGCGTGAGCGCAGCAATCGCCTCGCCTTTTTCGTCGGCTCGGCAGATGCCGGTGAAAGTGACAAGCGCGCCGATATCGTTGCGGGAACGCGTGATGCGCGCCGCCTCCGCGGCGGCATCGAAAGTTTCTTTCTGAAGACGGATGGTCGTAGCCATGGCAGCAGCCGTTTAGCCGCCCGTCATCGGCGGAAAGAACGCGATCTCGGCTGCGCCTTCGATCCGCGCATCGGATTTTACGTGGCTTTTATCGATCGCGGCACGGATCGCTTTCGGGTTTTCGAATGCGTAAGCGTAGCCATCGCCGCGTTGCGTCAGCCAAGCCACCAAGTCGCCAACCGTCGCGATACCGGCGGGTGGTGCGATGTCTTCTTCCGCCTTGCCTATCCGCTCACGTATCCAGGCGAAATAGCGAAGCTTCACGCATCCTCCTGCGTCAGGTGGTGCAGCCCCGCCTGCAGGTAATCCCAGCCGGTGTAAAGCGTAAGAAGTGCGGAGAGCCACAGCAGCGTAATACCGATCCGCGTCACCGCCGGCACGATGGCGTCGCCGGCCTCGCCGCAGATCAAAAAACCGACGGCGACGAGCTGCAGCGTCGTCTTCCATTTGGCGAGCCGCGTCACCGGCACGCTCACCCGCAGTTCCGCAAGATATTCGCGCAATCCCGAAACCAGGATTTCACGGCAGAGAATGACGACGGCGGCACATAACGCCCAGCCGTGAATGGTGCTTTCGGCGGCCAGCATCAGCAGGCATGACGCGACGAGAAGCTTGTCGGCGATCGGATCGAGCATGCGGCCAAGCGAGGATTGCTGGGCCCAGATGCGGGCGAAATAGCCGTCGAGGAAGTCGGAAACGCCGGCGGCAATGAAGATGACAAGCGCAACCCAGCGCAGCCACAGCCCGCCGTGCAAGATGTTCTGCCAGAACATGGCGCCGACCACGAGCGGCACCGCGGCAATGCGGCCATAGGTCAGGATGTTCGGCAGCGCCAGCGGATGGGCGCGCAGCCGGCCTGGAGTGCTCGTTGTAGTCGCGTTCATGGCGCCACCATAACGCCGCCCTGCGGCAACCGACAGACCCGGCTGCCGTCACTTTTGCGGATCAAGCTTATTTTTCGTTGCCGCACGATGTTATGCCCACTCGGATCATGCCCGGGGGCTTTTCCGGCTCACGCCGCCCCGTCATGGAAGAACTCGTAAATCCGCCGCGCGGTTTCCGCGCTGATCCCGTCAACCTGCATCAGATCGGCGACCGAGGCGCGCTCGATCGATTTCAGCGTACCGAAATAGTGCAGCAGCGCGCGCTTACGGGTCGGGCCGATGCCGGCGATCTCCTGCAGGCCGGCCTCCCGCAGATCGCGCTTGCGGCGCGCCCGGTGCGAGCCGACCGCGAAACGATGCGCCTCGTCGCGCAGCCGTTCGACAAAATAGAGCACCGGATCGCGCGGCGGCAGCTTGAACGAGTCGCGGCCGGGAAGAAAGAAGGTTTCGCGGCCGGCATCGCGCTCCGGTCCCTTGGCGATGGCGATGAGCGGAACGTCGACGCCGAGCCCCTCAAGCACCTCGCGCGCCGCCGTGAGCTGGCCTTGCCCGCCATCGATCAGGAGGAGATCCGGCCACGGGGAGTCGGCCTCGTCCTCTTCCCTCTCCCGTTCCGGGAGAGGCCGTTCGAGCGAAGCGAGAGCGGGTGAGGGTTCGAGCGTCATCGGGCCCTCACCCGCCGCGCAGCTTTGCTGCGCGGCGGCCTCTCCCGGAACGGGAGAGGGTGAAGACGCCCGCGGCGCCTCGGCCAGGAGCCGCTTGAAGCGGCGTTCCAAAACCTCGCGCATCATGGCGAAATCGTCGCCAGGCGTCAGCTCGGCCGAACGGATATTGAATTTGCGATACTGGCTTTTGCGAAAACCCTCCGGGCCAGCGACGATCATGGCGCCGACGGCATTGGAGCCCTGGATGTGGCTGTTGTCGTAAACCTCGATCCGGCGCGGCACGCGCGGCAGCCCGAAAGTCTCGGCGAGCTGACGCAGGAGCTTCTCCTGCGACGTTGTCTCGGCAAGCTTGCGCCCCAGCGCCTCGCGGGCATTGGCGAGCGCATGCTCGATCAAATCCTTCTTCTCGCCGCGCTGCGGCAATAGCACCTCGACCTTGCGCCCGCATTTGGTCGACAGCGCCTGGGCGAGCAGCGCACGATCCGCGATCGCATGCGAAATCAGAATGAGGCGCGGTGGCGGCTTGTCGTCATAGAACTGCGCCAGGAACGCCGATAACACTTCGCCGGGCGACAGCGAGCGATCGGCCTTGGGAAAATACGCGCGGTTACCCCAGTTCTGCCCGGTGCGAAAGAAAAACACCTCGACGCAGTAAAAGCCACCCTGTTGGTGCACCGCAAATACGTCCGCCTCTTCGACACCGCGCGGATTGACGCCTTGGTGCGATTGAATCGCCGACAGCGCGGCCAAGCGGTCGCGGTAGATCGCGGCGCGCTCGAAATCGAGGGCTGCTGAGGTCTTTTCCATTTCCTCGGCAAGCTCGTCCTTGACCGTCTTTGAGCGGCCGGAAAGGAACTCGTTCGCCTCGCGGACCAGGACCGCATAATCCTGAAAATCGATCTCCTTGGTGCACGGCGCCGAGCACCGCTTGATCTGATAGAGCAGGCACGGCCGCGTCCGGCTCTCGAAGAAGGGGTCGCTGCACGAACGCAGGAGGAAGGCGCGCTGCAATGCGTTAACGGTGCGGTTGACCGCCCACACCGAGGCGAAGGGTCCGTAATAGTGACCCGGCCGGGTGCGCGCACCGCGGTGCTTGAGTATCTGCGGCGCCCAGTGATCGGACGTGATGAGGATGTAAGGGAACGATTTATCATCGCGCAGCACCACGTTGAAGCGCGGCCGCAGCCGCTTGATGAGATTGGCTTCAAGCAGCAGCGCCTCGGTCTCGGTGCGGGTGACGATGAATTCGAGCGTGCGCGTTGCGGCGATCATGCGCTCGATGCGGGTGTCGAGACCGGTCGGACGCGCATAGGCCGCGACGCGCTTTCTGATGTTTTTGGCCTTGCCGACATAGAGCACGTCGCCGCGCGTATCGATCATGCGATAGACACCCGGTCGCGACGGCGCGAGCTTGGCATAGCGCAGGATCGCGGCGCGGCCGGCGGCAAGCGAACCCGCCTCCTCTTCGAAGGACAGCTTGGCGGCCTCGGTCTCGTCGGGTTGCGGCAGCGACTGTTCGTCGTCTTCCTCGACGATCTCGGTCTCGGGCGCGATTTCTGGTTTCGGAGTGCTCATCGGCTATGTCGGTGAAATATAGATTTTCTTAACGATATCAACTTCGAACGACATAACGATTCAGTACTGTTTAACTTAAACATCGCGATAAATTCTACCGATCGGACGGCGGGCTGCGCGCTTTCTTCGACGCTGCAGAAGCAACGCGTGCTCGCGCGGCGTCATTCTTTCCGCCCGATTCCAATTGGGAGGCCAGTATGAGAACAATCCCTCGAACAACTTTCTTCGGCGCGGCCCTCTCCCTGGCGATGGCGGGCGCGGCGGTCGCCGCCGATCTGCCTGAAACGCACTACCCCTACTACACGGCGCCGGCCTCGTATTCGGCCTATAGCTGGGCCGGCCCCTATCTCGGCGGCACGCTGGGCTATGAATGGGGCAGCGTGAGCAACAACCCAACGCATCCGTCGGGCGTGGCCGGCGGCGTCGAGGCCGGCTTCAACTGGCAGCATGGCAATTTCGTCTACGGCGCCGAGGCCGATTTCCAGCTGTCTGGCGCTGAAGACACTTTCGCGCCGTGGCAGTTCTCCAATCCCTGGTTCGGCACGGTGCGCGGCCGTGCCGGCGTCGCCATCAACAATGTGCTGATCTATGGCACCGCCGGCCTCGCCTATGGCGAATTGACCGCCGATACCGCCGGCAATCTTTCGGAGAGCCATACCAGTTTCGGCTGGGTCGCCGGTGTCGGCGCCGAAGTCGGCTTGACGCCACAATGGTCGGCCAAAGCAGAGTGGCTCTATCTCGACTTCGGTAATCGCGGCTATTCGGTCACGGGGACCAATAACGGTCTCGCCGCCAATCTGTTGCGGCTCGGCGTCAATTATCATTTCTAGACCGACACCGAGACGAGCAACATCAGTAGTAATTGATACTTAATTCACTATAATTACGCCACTTAATAATTACATAACTATAACTGTGACGCAGCAGAGTAAATTCTCGCCACAATACAGGCACAAAATACAGGACGACTGTGTCTTTTCTACACTAGATGAAAATCTTGTTCTGAATACTATGTAGGGCCTGTGCGACGACCCGAGTGGAGGTCCAAGATGAAACGTCTTTGTCTCACTGTGATCGGCCTGGTGGCGCTCACTGGAGCGGCCGCGGCGGCCGACCTGGCGCGGCCCCAGCCCGTGCCCTACTACCCCAAAGCCGCGGTCTTCGCGCCGCCCTATAGCTGGACGGGATTCTATGTCGGCATCAACGGCGGCGGCGCCATTGGCAGCTCGAATTGGGATTCGACCGGTAGCCGCAATATCAGCGGCGGCCTCGTCGGCGGCACCGTCGGTTACAATTATCAGTTCGGCCAAGTGGTCACCGGCCTTGAAGGCGATATCGACTGGGCCGACATCAACGGCAGCACCACCAATGCCTGCCCACTCGGCTGCAAGACCAGCGACACTTGGCTGGCGACCGCGCGCGGCCGGCTTGGCTATGCCGCCGACCGGTTCATGCCGTTCGTGACCGCCGGCGCCGCCTTCGGCGATATCCGCGCTTCGGCGCCCGGCTTTGCGTCGAGTTCTGCCACCAAAGCCGGCTGGACTGTCGGCGCCGGCCTCGAAGCGGCGCTGAGCGCCAATTGGACCGCCAAGGTCGAATATCTCTATGTCGATCTCGGCAGCTTCAACTGCGGCTTGGTCTGCAGTGGCGGCGCGGCGGCGACCGACAAGGTCTCGTTCAACGCCAACCTGCTGCGCGCCGGCGTGAACTATAAGTTCTGATCCGGCTGCGCCGGCGTGACGGCAAGCGCCCCGGGGTTTACGCCCTGGGGCTTTTTATTTCCACTTCCGATCAGCCACATTCTATCGAAACGTCGTGCAATATCGCGGCGAGCCGCTCGGGTGCGTCCAGCATGACGTCGTGGCCGCACGCCACCTCATAGCTGCGCCAGCCCCTGGCGCGGGCTTTTTCAAGCGCCAGATCGAACGGCTGGCTCGGATACGCTGTCGCGCGGATATAGCTCTTTGTCGCGATGCGCTCGCGCGCTCCCGTTAGCGTCACCTTCTGCAAGCCGCACTTGACGGGCTGCGGCGTGCATTGCGCATCCACCCACGGGCGGTCCCGTTCGTTGACGTTGAACATCGCGGCGGACCGCGGCGGGATAGTCGTCGCGCCATCGCGGGCGGCGGCCAAGAACGTCTCGCGGACCGCCGGCGGCGCCAGATCGATCAGGGCTTGCCCGGATTCCGGAAAGAACGCATCCAAGAGCACGAACGACGCGATCGATTTTTCCATTTTTTCGGCGACGCCGGAAATCACCAGGCCGGCGTAGGAATGGCCGACCAAGACGACGCCATTCAACGCTTGCCACTTCATTTCGTTGACGACATCGAGAATATGAGTGTCGAGATCGATCGCGGGCGTCAGCAAGTGCGAACGTTCGGCTAGCCCCGTCAGCGTCGGCGTGAATACGTCGTGGCCATTGTGCGCCAGGAGCCGCGCGACCCGCCGCCAGCACCAGGCGCCGTGCCATGCTCCGTGAACGAGAACGAAGACCGCCATCACGTCTCGCGATACCAAGGCAGAACGCGCTGCCGGACGCGCATGAAGACCGCATCGAAGAATAGCCCGAGCAGGCTGATGACGACGATGCCGACATAGACGACGTCAAGCTCGAAAATCCGCTCGGCGTCGAGAATGCGAAAGCCAATTCCGCTATGCGCGGCGACCATTTCGGCCGCGATAATGACGATGAAGCTGATGCCGAGGCTCACGCGCAGGCCGGAAAAGATGTGCGGCATGGCCGCCGGCAGGATGATCTCGCGCAGCATGTCGCGGCGGCGCTTCGCCCCGAGCGTCTTCGCCGCCATGATCACCACGGGATCGACGCCGCGAACGCCGAAATAGGTGTTGATGACGACGGGAAAGAAAGTCGAGTAGGCGATCAGCGCGATCTTCTCGAAATCGCCGATACCGAGGTAGACGATGGCCAACGGCAACAACGCGATCGGAGACACTGGACGCAGCGCCTGGATCAACGGGTCGAGTAAATCGCTCGCCAGGGCGCTGCGGCCGATCAGAACGCCGACCGCGACGCCGGCGATGGCGCCGATGACATAGCCCGACAGCAGCCTATACAGGCTCACGCCGACGTCGGCGACAAGCGTCCCGGAGAGCAGCAACGTCCAGCCCGCCTCGAGCACGCGATGCGGCGGCGGCAGAAAGTAGGAATTGACGATTCCGGTGTCACTCACGAGCTCCCAGAGCGTAAGCAGAATGACCGGCACCGCCGCCCGCCGCATCAAGCGTGCCATTGGATGCGGCGTCCGCGGCCGGTTCCCCCTCTCGCCCACGCTATTTGCCGAGCGCCGCGCGACGCGCATCGGCGACCAGGTTCATCCGCGTCAGGTATTTGCCGAGATCGATCGGCTCGCTGATCAGCCCCTGCCCCTTCATCACCTCGACGTCCAGCGCCTGCGACCCGGCGTTGGGCGTCAAAGTCGGATCCCAATTCTCCAGCAGGAAACCCTTGGCGATCACCGGATCCTTAAAGCCAAGCTTGGTCGCCGCGACCTCCTTGGCCTGTTGCGGATGATCGACGATCCATTTGACGGCGGTCATGTAGGTCTTGAGAAAGTTCTCAAGCACCGCCGGCTTGCCGTCGGCGAAGGCGCGATTGGCCACCAGCATGGCAAGATTGTATTGGTCGAACGGCGGCTTGCCGATCACCCAGTCGAGCAGATGTCCAACATGGTCGGCGGCAGCGCGAGCGGCGAAATCCGTTCCCACCATGATCGCATCCACGCGCCCGGCTTTGAGCGCAGCGACCTGCTGTGGCAATGGAATCTCGACGACATTGATCTTCTTCACATCGACGCCTTCGCGAGCAAGCCGGGTCACGAGCGCCAGATAAAACAGGCTCCGCACGCTGTGCACCGCGACCGTCTTGCCCTCGAGGTCCTTCCAGGTCTTGACGGCGTCGCTGGCGATGATGCCGGCGAACGGATGCTGCGGGTCGGCCGACGAGCCGACCGGCGCCACCAGCGCGATCCTGTCCGGGACGAGCCCCTGCTTCACCGCGAGCAGGCAGAGCGTGGCGGCGACTGTGGCGATATCGGCATTTCCTGAAGCCGCGAATTCCGCCGTCTGCGTGCCGCCGGTGATCGGCACGGCCTTGAGCTCGATATTGTAGCGCTTGCCGAGACCTTCCTGCTGCGCGACCCAGAACGGCAGCCAGTCCTGCAGCGGCACGTCGACATAGCGCACCACGTCAGGCGTGCCTTGCGCCGCGGCGTGAAGCGGGACGAATGCGCAGAGCGCGACCAAGACCGCCACAGCCCGGCACGCCATTGGGCGTCCGGCAGGCGCCGAGTCAGGCCGTCGCCACGCGAGGCGGATCCACTTCCGAATAAACGGCATCTTGCATCTCCCTGATGATTTGTTTCATTTCGTCGTTGGGATCCTCGACGTCGCGCGGCCGCGGCAGGGAGATCGCAATCTCCTTCTTGATGTGCCCGGGGCGGCGCGACATGCACAGGACCCGGTCGCCGAGATAGAGCGCCTCCTGCAGATTGTGGGTCACGAAGATGATCGTCATCTTCGTCAGCTGCCAGATGCGGACCAGTTCCTGCTGCAGCGCGCGCCGCGTCAGTGCATCGAGCGCACCGAACGGCTCATCCATGAGCAGGACCCTGGGCTTGACTGCGAGCGCGCGGGCGATAGCGACGCGCTGGCGCATGCCGCCGCTGAGCTGATGCGGCCAATAGTGGGCGAACTCGGCGAGGCCGACGAGCGCCAGATGTTCCTCCACCTGTCGGCGGTATTCGGCGCCGCTCGCCGTGCGAAGCATCCGCAGACCGAAGCCGACATTGTCGAACACGTTCATCCACAAAAACAGCGCGTATTCCTGAAAAACGAGACCGCGTTCGATATCCGGGCCGTGCACCGGCGCCCCGCCGAAGCGAATTTCGCCTTCCGTCGGATGGTTGTGACCGGCGATCGACATCAGCAAACTGGACTTGCCGCAGCCGCTCGGCCCGATGATGCAGAGAAATTCGCGTTCGCGGACCGACAGATTAATGTTCTCGAAAGCGCGCAGTGGGCCGAAGACCTGCCCCAGATTTCTCACCGTCAGAATCTCGTTAGGGCTGTCAGGCAGCGGCGGGATTTTGGCGCGGGCTCCGCCCGCCGGCCGAGCCTCGCCTATCGTCTGCTCCGGCACGCTCATCGAAATCCCCTCGCCCCGCATCCGCCGCGGTTACTGCGCAACAACGATAGCCATCCCGGTAATCCATTCCGGAACCAGATGGTAGTAACGCAATTCGGGATGCGGTTTGCCGATCTTGCGCGCCGCCGCCGCCGCGGCGACCCAGGTGCGCACCTCATGCGCCCCGAATCCCGCCACGCGATCGATCTCTGCGTCGGTCATCGCGTCGAAATCCTCGATCTTGTCGGCGAGGAACGTCTGCAGGAAATCGCGGTCCCATTGCTCGCTGGGCGGCAAGCAAGGGCCTTTGCCGACCGTCAGGTCGCGGGCCGCCTTGATGACGCGATTTTCCCGCGCGTCCAGTTCTTCTTGCGTCGGCGTCTGCCGCACGATCAGACGACGCGCCACCTCCGGCGGGCTTCTCTCCAACCGCGGCGTCGGCGGATCGTGCGACAAACCGCCGGAGCCGACGATCGTCACCCGCAAATCCTTGTCGGCAAGAAACTCGCCGACGGCCTCGCCAAATCGGCGCACGCGCCGAAACGACGGCCGCGGATCCGCAGCGCAGTTCACGAAGATCGGCAGCACGTCATAGCGGGCGAGCGCCCCAGTCAGTTTAAGCAACGGTATCGTAATTCCATGATCGACTTTCATCTGGTGCGAAATCGCGACGTCGAAATCGCGCGCCTGCAGAAACCGCACGCACGATGTCGCCAGTTCACGCGGCACCCGTAGCGGCCCGCTTTCCAAATGCCAGTCCTTGGCTCCCTCGGCGGCAGTGCCGATGCAGAAGGCCGGCATCAGCTCGTAGAAAAAGCCGTTAAAGTGATCCGGTCCGAATATGACGACAAGATCGGGATGGAAAGCATGCAAGGCCGACGATGCTTCGTTCAACTGGTTGAAAAATTGGGCCTGTATGTTCCCTTCGGACTCTTCGATGCCGGTGACCATCAGCGGACTGTGCGAACAGCAGATCAGTTGAACGGCCATGTTTTCGCTCCCCTATACCCGCGTCTCGCTCATATTGCCTTCGGCGAACATTTCTTCGATTTCCACCATTCGCACGGCGAGGCCTTGCTCATAAGAGTACCGCGCCATGGTGGAAAGCGCCTTGCGGTTTTCCGCCACGCCATAGGACCAAAAATCCTGCCCCATCGCTTCCCTGGTCGCCTCGTACTCGGCATTAACCCAGGGTAGCCCGATTTTAAGCGCGGTGGTCTCGGCGAACTCGGCCTCCGAAAGCCGCTTGGCCTGCAAAAACGCCTTGTACAAGCTGGCGGCGAGCCAGCGGTGCTTCTCCAGAAGTTCGCGTTTTACGCCGACCGCGTGCATGATCGGGAACAATCCCGACTTCCGGTAGTAGTCGCGCTCGACTGCGCGATAATCGGGGAACAATCGTCGCACTTTCGGATGGCCGTCAATGAAACAAGGCGGGCGGCGGGCCGACATGACGGCGTCGAGTTCGCCGGCGACGAGCATTTCGTTGAGCGTGACATCGCGGCGCGAGACCAGCGGGAAACCGTCGGGCAAATTGAGCGGGAATTTGTCGCGACGGCCGGGATTTTCCAGGCCCGCTTGCACCCAATGAATGTCCTTCGCGGCGATCCCGTAATCGTCCTGCAGGTAGCCGCGAAACCATAATACCGCGGACATCTGATATTCCGGCACGCCGATCCGCTTGCCGCGCAGATTGGCGGGGCCGTCGATGCCGCGATCGGTGCGGATATAGACCACCGAGTGCCGGAACATCCGCGACAGAAAGGCGGGAATCGCCACATACGGGCACGTCCCTCGCGACAACGCGATCAAATAGGGACTAAAGCCGATCTCGGCGACGTCGAACTCGCCGTGAAAGAAAGCGCGCTCGAAACACTCCTCGACCGGCATCGTCAGGTAGTTGACGTCGCAGCCTTCAACGCGCACGCGTCCGTCGACGAGTGCGCGCACCCGATCGTAGTCCCACGTTGCAATGGTGATGGGCAATCGGCTCATGACGTTTCATAGCGTATGGACTATCGTCGCGAGGCGCGAAAGTCCATATTGCGGCCAATCCGACGGCTTGATGCAGGTGAGTCATTCCTGCTTTATTTCCTTTAAGCGAATGACGGTCGGAAATATTGGGCGCAGGATGATCGAAAATATCGAGATTGAAAAGTGCACGAGCTGCGGAATCTGCGACGATGTGTGCCCGGCCGACGTGATCCACATGGAGCCGGCGTCGCTGCAGGTCCGGCTCGACGGTCTCGTTGAAACCAAACTCCTGCCGGTGATCAAGTTTCGCGAGCATTGCATCACCTGCTTCAGCTGCGAGATTTTCTGTCCCGAGCAGATCGTCGACGTGCATCCGTCGGTGAAGAACCGCCCGCGGCCGTGGTGAGTGAGCGCATGCCGAATTTGCACGGGACCTTGATTGAGACCGACATCCTGGTCGTCGGCGGCGGCGCCGGCGGCATGATCGCGGCCTTGAGCGCGAAGCGCCACGGCGCGCATGGTACCAAGGTCGCAATCGCCAATTCATGGATGACCGGCCGCACCGGCCATACCGCATTTTCCAATGCCTGGATGATCGTCGCCTCCCCGGACGACGATATCGACGGCATCACGCGCGAAATCGTCGCCGGCAATGACGGCATCGCCGATCAGCTCCTGGTGCGGGAGTCGCTGGCGAACTCGTTCGACCGGATCGCGGATTTCGAAGCGATGGGGATGAAATTCTCGCGCACGGTCGACGGCAAGTATGCGTGCCGGCCGACCCGCGGCCTCGATCTGGCGCGAGTGATGTGTCCGGAAGGTGGCGGGCTCGAATTCTGCTGGCGGCTGCGGCTTGCGCTCGCGGAAAAAGGCGTGGCGCTGCTCGATCGGCTGTTCGTGACAGGGCTCGTCGGCGGTCCGTCGGGACGCATCGTCGGCGCCACCGCAATCCATAGCCGGACCGGCGAATTTCATCTCATCAAGGCGCGCGCGACGATCGTCGCCACCAACGCGATCACGTTCCGGTCGGGCTTCGTGCGCGACATCACCGGCACCGGCACGCTGCTCGCCTATCGCGCCGGCGCCGCGCTGCGCAATGCGGAGTTCAGTTACGTGCGGCCGGGGACGCCGAAGTTTTACTTCGAAGGCATCACGTTCGCGATCCAGGAGGGCGCGCGCTTCACCAACTCCAAAGGCGAAGCCTTTATGCGCCGCTATGAGCCGGAATGGGCGGACGAAGCCGACGTGCCGCGCATCGCCCGCGCCATGGCCGAAGAGAAGACGAAAGGCAACGATCCGCTCTATCTCGACATGTCGCCGATCCCCGAAGCCATGCGCGATCATTTCATCCACAGCAAGGTCAAGTGGATGGACTACTTCTTCCGCAAGCTCGGCTCCGAGGCCAACACCGATATGTTCGGCAAAACGCCCTACTACGCGCTCAACCAGATGACCAAAATGGCGATCCGTACCGGGCCGGATTGCCGCTCCGACGTTCCGGGCCTGCTTGCCGCCGGACTGGCGCAGAGCGGTTGCGCCAATCACTTCGCCGGCTTCCACATCGGGCTGTGCATCGGCAACGGTTGGGTCGCCGGCCGCAGCGCCGTTGAAGACCTCGACCGCCTCGCCGCGCCGAGCGTCGATCTTGCCGAGGTCGAAGCGATGCATGACGAAGCCATGCGACCGATACGACCCGCCGCCCAGGCCGAGTCAGACCGCATCCTGCGCGACTTACAGGCGATCATGTTCGCTTACGATATCGGCATTCTCAAGCGCGCCGACCGGCTGCAGGCAGCGTGCGGCAAGATCGAGCGCCTTAGCGAAGATTTCCGGAACATTGCCGCGCCGCACGTGCATGAGCTGGTGCGGCTGAAGGAAACCGAGGCCATGCTGCTCGCCGCCCGCTTCATGCTCGGCGCGTCGCTCTATCGCACCGAGTCACGGTTGAGCCACTTCCGCGAGGATTTTACCGAGCGCGACGATGCGCATTGGCTGGTCTGGGTGGATATCGAAGGCGGCGCCGGCGACGCCCCGACTTTCAAAATGACTCCGATCCCGACGCCGTTGTGCCCGGTGACGACAATGGCGGTGCGGCCAAACCGGCTCAAGCAACACGTCGCCGTCGGCGGAATCTGAGCCGGCGCGCCGGTGGCGGCCTATCAGACCGCCGGCGTCTCGCCGCGCGCAATCTGCGCGAATACGGGCATGTCGATATTGCCGCCGGAGAGGATTAGGCCCACGCGCTTGCCGGCATAGCGGTCCTTTTCCTTGATCAGTGCCGCAAGCGGTGCTGCGCCGGCGCCTTCGGCGAGATTATGGGTCGTCGTGTAGTAGGTGCGGATCGCTTCGGCGATCTCGTCCTCGCTGACGCGAACCACGCGTGAGGCGCCCGCCCGGATGATTTCGAGCGCTTGCGCCGGCGGATCGCGGCACGCCACGCCATCGGCAAAAGTGCACGCCGAGTTGGTCTGCACCGGGTGGCCCGCTTCGAACGACAGCGCGAATGCCGGCGCATTGGCTGCGACCACGCCGACAATTTCGGTTTTCAAGCCGAGCAGATCGCGCACCGTGATCAGGCCGCATATTCCCGAGCCCATGCCGATCGGCACATAGACGGCGTCGAGGTCGGCGCGGCTTGCAAACAATTCATGCGCATAGGTCGCCACGCCCTTCACGAGATCGCGGTGGAACGACGGCACGAAATGATAGCCGCGTTGGCGCTGGATCGCCGCGGCGACGCCGCGGCTCTCGTCGAAGTCCTTGCCGCCGGTGACGAGTTCGCCGCCGAAGGCCGCCATCGCGGCGTTCTTCTCGTTCGAATTGCCCTCCGGCACGACGATCACCGCCGCAATCCCGTTACGCGCGGCGGCGATGGCAACCGACTGCCCGTGATTGCCGCGCGTGGCGGTGACGAAGTCCCTTGGGCTTCGGGCCGGCGCGAACGAGCGCATCGACATAGACGAGCCCGCCGCGGGCCTTAAACGATCCGGTCGGCGTATGGTTCTCGTGTTTGACGATGACCTCCACGCCCACCGCTTTGGCCAAGAGCGGCCACGCATAAGCCGGCGTCGGCGGCACGACGCTGCGAACGATCGCGGTGGCGACCTCAAGTTCATCCAAGGTAAAGAGCGGCATGTCCGACCCTTTCCTTCAACGCCATACAGCGGCGAGAAGAAGCCGCCCAATTTAGTACTGAATGCGCCCTTGAAATTCAAAGCCGGCAGACGCCGCGCAACGCGAGCATTATCCCGTCGGCTTGGTCGCAGCGTAGGCCGGCACCTGCGCGGCGAAGTCGTCGAGCCAGGCGACGAGCCGCGGATGATCGCTGCGCCAGCCGCCGCCGAAGCGGAAATCGCGGTAGCCGAGCACGCAGGCGAGCGTGATCTGGCCGACATTCGGCAGGCCGGCATCGAGCGCCGGCGGCGCAGCTTCCAAGGCCGCCAGCCCGCGCGCGACCTTGCCGGCCTGGTGTTCGAGCCATTTCGGCTCGTGCGCGTCCGCCTTGCGCCAGCGCGTTTCGTAGATGGTCAGGATCGACGCATCGAGCATGCCGTCGCACAGCGCCTGCAGGCGCAGCGCGGCAAGGCGCGCCTTCGGCTCGCGCGGCACGATCTTGCCGCCGCCTGAGCGATCGTCGAGATAATCGAGGATCACCCGCGAGTCGTAGTAGGCAATGCCGTCTTCGGCGATCAGCACCGGAATCTTGCCCAGCGGATTTTGTGCACGCACGCTGTCGTTGACGTCGGTGGTGTCGGCCGGTTCGATTTTCACATCGCCGTCGAAACCAAGCAGCGACACGGCAATCCGCACCTTGCGCCCGAACGGCGAGGACGGTGAAGAACGTAGGATCATCATCGCGGCACTCCGATTGGAGACGTTACGATCACGGAAACGAGAAAAAGTGATGCCCGACGGTCGGCGGCGGCGCCGTCCGTTTTCTAAGCCATGCGGCGTATTGCGCGCCGCAGCGGCGTCGTCTTAGCCGGTGACGACGAGATTGACGGCCTTCGGGCCTTTGCCCTTTTTGTCCGGTTCAACGTCGAAGCTGATCCGCTGCCCCTCAACCAGCGATTTGAGCCCCGCGCGTTCAACGGCGGTAATGTGCACGAACACATCGCGGGCACCGTCGTCGGGCTTGATGAAGCCATAGCCGCGTTCACCGTTGAAGAATTTGACCGTACCGGTCATTGCCATCGAGACACTCCTTCCCCCGTAGTTCCTGCGCCGCCACCCCCACGGTGCGACGGCTAGCCGGACATCCACGCAAGCAAAGAGTTGTGAGCCCCAGACGGCCTCAGTCACTCCGCCGGCCCCCCACAGGAGGCGGAACGTCCAAGTCAGCACAGAGTCAATTAGACCAATTTGCGCGTGTGTAAAAGTGGCAAGCGATAGCCTCGGGCTATGTTTTCACGACCCCTTCTTGGACCAGCCAATCGAGCCGGTGAGTGGCGTTCGGCGACAACACCCGTATAAGTACGGGGAACAACCTCTCCAGGTCGCGCGCCAATGTGTGGGGCGGATTGACCACGATGAGACCTGAGCCGACGAGGCCGGCATCCGCGCGCGGCGGTCGAAGCCTAAGCTCGCAGCGCAGCATTTTCGGCACACCGAGCCGACGCAGCCGCCGCGCCAGCGCGTCGGGAGCGTCGCGCTCCTTAATCGGGTACCAGAGCATGTAAATGCCGGTCGGCCACTTGCGATGCGCTTTCTCAAGCGCGCCGGTCAGCCGACCGAAATCAGCGGCCTCCTCGTAGGGCGGGTCGACGAGGACGAGGCCGCGGCGTTCCTTGGGCGGCACGTTGGCATCGACCGCCATCCAGCCGTCGATCGCCAACACCTTGACGCGGGGATCGCCGCGCAAGGCGGTTTTGAGCAAGGCCGCGGCGCGCGGCTCAAGTTCGCACGCAATCAGGCGATCCTGCGGCCGCAGGAGCGCTTTGGCGACCAGCGGCGATCCCGGATAGACGCGCAGGTCGCCGGCGGCGTTCTGCGCCGCGACGATGTCGAGGTAGGGTTTTAGCACCGCATAGGCGCCACTCTGCCGCAAACCTGGCGCGGCGGCGATGACGCGCGCGATGCCGTCGCGCCATTCCGGCGAGCGGGTCGCCTCCGGTCCGAGAAGATCGTAACGGCCCGCCCCGGCATGGCTGTCGATGACCCGGAACGCCGCGGGCTTGGCTCGTAAATATTCGAGGATCAGCGTGAGCACGACGTGCTTATGCACGTCGGCGAAATTGCCAGCATGAAAGGCGTGCTGATAATTCATCCATTCATCTGTAGCGCGACGTCGCCGGCGCGGCGCAAGCGCCTTAGCCGCCGCGAAGCGGCGGCATGACCACTTGATCGCGCCGGCAGCTGCGCTTGGCGAGTTCAGGGCAGCCGTGGAATAGCGTTTTCTCGGAATCCTGGGACAGGTCCTTGGACATACACAACCGGACTTCGGTCAACCGCTTCCTGTCACACTCAACCGCGATCGCGTCCGGTGACAGGCCGGGATTGGCCTTGATAAAGGCGGCCGCTACGGCGCCCGGTCTGACGGCCAGCGGCGCGTTGAGGCGGCTATAGTCGGTCGGAATTTTCACCGCCGCGCGCGCCCGGCGCACGGTTTCGAAATAGGCGCGTGGCGCAAGCCCCGAGCAGGTGCCGTGCTTGTCCCATTCGTTATAGATGAGATGCGGCGCCGGCATCAGATCGAGCATGGATGAAACAATATCGCGGTTAAGCCGCGGCGCCGGTTTTTCGCAATATTCCGGAAAGCCCTTGTCGTATTGCGGCCACAGCCCATGCACGACAAAGGAATAGGGCCGCGCCCCGCATTGCAGCGACACCGAACGGCCGGTGTGACGCTCGGCCGCCTCGGCGCAGAATGACGGCGACCACGACAGCGACAACACATAGAAGTCGAATTGGCCCGGCTCCTGCTGTGTGGCCGCCGCGCCGTTTTGCGCTGTGACCGGCAGAGGGGCGAGGAACAACGCAACCAACGCAACACCGACAACAGACTTGACCATGATCGCCCCTCTGGCCGGACATTTCACGCTAGCTCAGGTCATAGAACAAATCAAGAACGTCCTGTGGATCATGGCGAGACTGATACAACTTTACGACTTTGTGACGAACAACGGGGATCGTTTTCGTGGACGCGCTGGAAACCCGGGGGCGCCAGCCCTAGCTTTGAATTGCCTCGGCGAAACTGCACTCAAGAGGGCATGCATGGCCGTCCATCGGTTGTTCAAGAACGAACCGTTTGAGCCCGAAGCAATCTCGACCATGACGCGCGCTTATGCCGAAGTGTGCCATATGCTCGGCGTGAGCGATCGCGATCAGCATGAAACGAATGCGGTCGCCAAGACCGTGATCGAGTTCGCCCAACGCGGCGCGCGCGACCCGGTCCGGCTGCGTGACTGCGTCCTGCAGGCGTTACGGAACTAGACTAGCGGTCCGGAACTAGGCTTGGCCCGATCAGGGCTGCGCCGAGCGGCAAGTCGGATTGGAAGACCAATCGCGGTCGACCCCGACGACGCAGAAATTGACGCCCCAATCGATGCCGATCATGCCGGTATCTTCGGCGATTGAATAATAGATCGGGTGCTTGGACGAGTTATTGATCACGGCCGTGCCGCCGCAAAAGCGGCGTGGAATGGACTGCGCCGCCCACGGCATGGTGTCCATTTCGTGGATGTTCTCGAAGCCGACGATCTGCAGCTCCGAATTCCAGAACCGGAATTCCTTGGTGTGAAAGTCCCGGACGATGCGGTCGAGCGCCGGGTGGGACTCGCAGCTCGGCAGGTCCCGATTGTAGTCCGGACCGGACATCCAGAAATTTTTCTCAAGGATGGTCGCGGCGCGAGCCTTTGCGAATGACAGGACGGTGAGCGCCAGAGCGAGCGCAACGCCAAGCGCGGCGCACGCCAAAAGGCCGGAACCCGCCCGCAGCCTCGATCGCAACATTTTGCCTTCCCCGATCCCCCGCTGAAGGGGATTAGCGTGCCGCGCCCCTTGTCGCCGGTCAAGGTCCCCTCACCGCGGGCGGGCTGCCCGCACGGAGGCACACGCGCACTACCGGATTTTACTTAGGTTATGCTACGACTTCTCCGTCGTTGCATTTGATTCGTTTGTCAGCGTGCTCGCAAGAGCAATGCCGCGAATCTGCGGCGCCCTGTTCAATCTGCGTAGGTGAAGTTTGGGATGATCCGCCGGATCCAGGCGGACCAGTGGGGATATATTGGGGGAGAACGGCGATGGGCGACGTGCATCGGCTCTTGAAGCCGCAGCCTTCATTCGGTCTGCAGGCGGCTGGGCGCCTGATGACCGAAATATTTCCTTCCTGGGTGCAGGATCTGGCGCTGCTCGTTGAGAGCGTCGAGGCCGTTCGTCCGCCCGGCGCGCTGCCCGACTGGCAACCGGGCGCCACCGTGCGGCTGCCGTTCTCCAAAAAGATCTGCTCCGATGGCGCGGCGGTGTGTAGTCAGGCGCTGATGGCGCTCGCCGACACCGCCATGGTCATTGCCTGCTCCGCAGCGTGGAACGGCTACCGGCCGATGAGCACGATCGACCAGACCACCCACTTTCTGCGGCCGGTCAATTTCGACATCGTCGCCGACGCCCGTGTCGTGCGGATCGGCCGCAATACGAGTTTCGGCCGCGTCATGCTGCTCAACGCCGCCGACCGGCGGCCTGTCGGCATGGTGGCGAGCGCCTACTCGATGGTGTGAATTTCTTCGCAGCGGTCGCCGATCCGCTGCCGAGCCCCGCTTTCTTTCCGCCGCAGGGGGAATTAAGCTCGCCCTGTTTGGGGCGGGAGGTTCGGCCATGCATTCGGCCATTTGTCGGAAGCTCTTGATTGCGTTCGGCGTAGCAATTCTCGCCGCCATGGCCAACACCAGTGCGATGGCGTTCGGTGCCGACTTTGCCGGCCCCGGCCCTGGGATCACCGGCAATAATACCGGCGGCATCTTCCCCTATCGCCCCGCCGTCCCCGGCACCTACGACGAAATCGCCGAAGGCTTTTGCGCCCGCTACGGCCGCCTCGGCAAGGTCACCAGCATTCATCGCAATTACGGCGACTACGTCAGCTTCGTCTGCTACGACCGGCCCGGCCGGATCCACTAGCCCCTTTGAGCATGATCTTATCCGACCTTCCTTCGCCCGCCGAAGCGGGCTTCGCGAAGGCGGGAAACCGGTATCCACTTTTCGGGATCATGCTTTAAATCCTCACCGCCAGTCGCCAACCACCGTCTGCACCACGGCAAGCGCCGCGACCGCCGCGGTGTCGGCCCGCAGGATGCGCGGGCCGAGCGAAAGCCGCGCCACGTTCGGCTGTTGCAAGAGCGCCGCGCGCTCGTCCTCGGCAAAGCCGCCCTCCGGCCCAACCAGGACCGCGAGCCCGCCTTGCGCGGACACTTGGTCTAGCGCCACCGCCGGATTGGCGGCGGCCGCATCTTCGTCGCAAAATACCAGCCAGCGCGCCGGGTCGCGTTCGGCGAGGTAGTGTGACAGCGCGACCGGCGGAGCGATCTCCGGCAGCGCGAGAATGCCGCACTGCTCGGCTGCTTCGATGGCGTTTGCCCGCATCCGCTCAAGCTTGACCCGCGTCACCTGGCCGTGGCGGGTGAGGACCGGCACCAGCCGCGACACGCCCATTTCCACCGCCTTCTGCACCATGTAATCGAGCCGGGCCGCTTTCAACGGCGCGAACAGATAATGCAGGTCCGCCGCCGCAGGCTGTTGCCGCGTTTTGGCGCCGACGCGGAGGCAAGCGGTGCGCTTTCCGGCCTCGAGCGTCGCGCTCCACTCGCCGTCCCGGCCGTTGAAAGCGAGGACCCGGTCGCCATCCCGCAAACGCAGCACGTGGCTGAGATAGTGCGCCTGGGCACGTTCCAGCGCGACCGCATTTCCGGCCTCGAGCGGCGCGTCGACAAAAAGGCGGGGACTGCGGAAATCGTAGCCGGGCATGGCAGACCGATTCATGACAGGCCGATTTTTGGACCGGATTTGGCGAAAGCCGCATAAAGCTTGCGCATCGGTCTCGTTTAGCCCCTAGACTATGGCCCGGAAAAGAGGGCCGCGCAGGACTTTTGCCGTCTAATCGCCGAATTCAGCTAGTCTTTAATCGCCGCGCAACTTCGGGCAGACTTAAAGCCGGCAGACCTAAGCTAGGCTTGCAACAGGGGCTTACACAATGAATCGCGGCCTCGCCATCGTGCTGTGCTTGGCGTCGGCAGTGCCGCTCGGCGCCGGCAGCGCATGGGCGCAAACGGGCCAAACCGGTATGTCGCAGCAATGCGCGAAGTTTCCGGCACTGACCCAGGCCACCCAGCTCAAAGCGAACGCGGTTTCGGCGGCGATGAAGGCCAAGGCCGATCGCAAAGAGATTTGCCGCCTGATGACTGCGTTCGTGGCTTCCGAAGGCGTCGTGGTCAAATTCCTGATCGACAACGAGACCTGGTGCGGCGTGCCCGATCAGGCGGTTGACGCCGCCAAGACCAATCACGAAAAATCGATAAAGTTCCGCGACGCGGCCTGCACCGAAGGCCCATCCCCGAAAGCGCCGACGCTCAGCGACGCCATCAAAACGCCGGCGGTCGATTCAACGGCCAATACCAAGGCCGGCCACGGCGGCACTTTCGATACGCTGACCGGTAATCCGCTGGGCCGATGAGCCCGGCAAGACGAACAGGGTAAGATGAATCCCGCGGCCGGTTCGGTCGCCGACGCGACCGGCAATTGGGTCGACACTATCGCGCCGGCCTGGTCGCGCCCTTATCTGCGGCTGTCCCGGCTCGACCGCCCGATCGGCTCATGGCTATTGCTGTTGCCGTGCTGGTGGTCGTCGGCACTGGCCGCTATCGCCGCCCACGCCAGGGCGCCAAATGTTTGGCACCCAAATGTTTGGCACCCGAGCGTTTGGCACATCGCAACGTTCTTGGCGCTGTTCTTCATCGGCGCTTTCGCCATGCGCGGCGCCGGCTGCACTTGGAACGACATCGTCGACCGCGATCTCGATAAATCGGTCGAGCGAACGGCGTCCCGCCCGATCCCGTCCGGCCAGGTCAGTGTCGCGCAAGCGGCGGTGTTTCTGGTCTTGCAAGCGCTGGTCGGGCTCGTGGTGCTGTTGACCTTCAACAGCTTCACTATCGGGCTCGGCATCGGCTCGCTCGCGATCGTCGCGATCTATCCGTTCATGAAGCGGATCACCTACTGGCCGCAAATCGTGCTGGGTCTGGCCTTTTCCTGGGGCGCGCTGATGGGCTGGGCCGGCGCCTTCGGCCGGCTCGATTTACCGGCGCTCCTGCTTTATGCCGGATCGATTTCCTGGGTGATCGGCTATGACACGATCTACGCCCACCAGGATCGCGAGGACGACGCGCTGATCGGGATCAAATCGACCGCGTTATTGTTCGGCCCGCGCACCAAGCCGATGCTCACTCTTTTCTACGGCGTTGCCGTTATTCTCCTTGGCGCGGCCGGTTATACCGCGGGTGCCGGCTTGATTTTCACGCTCGGGCTTTTCGCCTTTGCCGCTCACCTTGCCTGGCAGATCGTGCGCCTCGATATCGCCGATCCCGACAATTGTCTGGCCGTGTTCAAAACCGACCGCGACGCGGGATTGATCCTGTTCGCCGGCCTTCTACTCGACGCGGCGCTGCCTCATCTGACCTAGGCGGATCGCGCGCAACCCTGCTTTGGCCGGATTTCGCTTGTTGGCCCGGATCAACGGGCGCAAGATATTAAAATTAAAAAACAAAAGCGGTTCTAGGGAGCGAGCGATGAAAGCCATATCCATGCTGAGCATGGCCGCGCTGGCGGCTGTGCTGTTCCAGGTCGTCTCGCCCACCGCCAACGCCAAGGATTTACCGGCCGCATTGACCGGGCTGGTCAGTTCGGACACCGAAGGCGCCATGGAAGGGGTCGTCGTAACCGCACACAAAGATGGCTCGATCGTTTCGGTCAGCGTCACGACAGACAAAACCGGTCGCTACGCCTTCCCGGAAGATCGCTTGGAGCCGGGCCATTATAGTTTGGCGATCCGCGCCGTCGGCTACGATCTATCCACGCCTGTCTCGACCGACGTCGTCGCCGAAGATCCGGTGGTCGTGAACCTAAGGCTCGTCCCGACCAAAAATCTTGCCGACCAACTCACCAATGCCGAATGGATGATGAGCATCCCCGGCACGCCGGAGCAGAAGGCGATGCTGCTCGACTGCACGAGCTGCCACACGTTCGAACGGATCGTGAGCTCGACGCATAACGCCGACGAATGGACGCAAGTGATCACCCGCATGAAGGGCTACGGCGCGGTGAGCCAGTCGATCAAGCCACAGCCGATGCTGGACACTGCACGCGCCGGCACGCCGGAACAATACCGCAAGCTCGCCGAGTACCTCGCCACCATCAACCTGAGCAAGGCCGACAAATGGGCCTATCCGCTCAAGACGCTGCCGCGTCCGACCGGGGCATCGACCCGCGCCATCGTCACCGAATATTCGCTGCCGCGTCCGACCATCGAACCTCATGACGTCGTCCTCGATCGCGACGGCAACGTCTGGTACTCCGATTTCGGCGAACTCTTCATTTCCAAGTTCGATCCGAAGACGCTCAAGCTCACCGAATATCCGGTCAAGGAGTTCAAGCCCGGCGCGCCGGTCGGCAATCTCAGCCTCGCCTTCGACAAGGAAGGCATGCTCTGGTTCGACACCATGTATCAGGGTGCGCTCGGCACCATCGATCTCGCGACCGGAACGATCAAATATTATCCGCTGCCGCCGGAATGGAACGACAAGCGCGTGCAGCTCAACTTCGTCGGCTTGCGCCACGACGTCGACGGCAAAGTCTGGACCAAAAACGTCGGCACCCAGGACATTTTCCGGCTCGATCTGGCGAGCGGCAAATGGGAGCGTTTGCACCCAACCGACGCTCTGCCGCCCGGCCGGCGCTACAGCATCTATCAGGTCATGTCCGACTCGAAGAACAATTTGTGGCTCGCCGAATTTGCCGACGGCCACCTCGGCAAGATCGACGCCAAGACGCTCAAAGTGACCTGGTACACGCCGCCGACCCCGCATGCGCGGCTGCGCCGCATGGAGATCGACGACGCGGACCGCATCACGGTCGCCGAATATCGCGGCAATAAGGTCGCGGTGTTCGATCCCAAGACCGAGCAATTCACCGAATACGACATGCCGCCGTACACTTTTCCGTACCGCGCAGTATTCGATAAGAACGGCGATCTCTGGGCCTCGACGATGCACACCGATCGGGTCATACGACTCGACCCGAAGACCGGCCAGACCGAGCAATATCTGATGCCGTCCGACACCAATATGCGCACGGTCTACGTCGACAACCATACGACGCCGGTGACGTTCTGGGTCGGATCGAACCATGACCATGCGCTGGTGAAGGTCGAGCCGCTGGAGTGAGGGCGACTGCTTCCGTCCCCGCGATAGCGGGCGGGATAAACGGATCTAATTCCTCGCAATAATCTCGCGCTCGCCGCGATGCACCAGCGGCGATTGCGGCAATTTGCCGGGCCGGCGGCGAAGGAGCCGCGACGGCCGGCGCCGGGCGATTGTCGTGCGGCGGCGGCGGCGCCAGGTCGGCGCTTCGATGCGCAGGGCGCCCAATCGTGCGAAAGGTTCGCGCAACTTGCCGTCGCTTTCGGCCACCAACAGCGGCAGTCCGAGCACGCGGCCCCACGATTGCCATTCGGCGACGATGTCGTCGGCTTCCGGCGACGAGAACAGCGGCAGCGACAAAGCGGGATCTTGGTGTTCGAGCACGACCGCGATGGAGGTCGGCACGGAATTTCCCGGAGAAACGCCGAACAGCCGGATCGCGACGCCGCGAAAGGCGGTGACCGGCATGTTCAGCGCCATGCGCATGCCGCGCACGGAGCGCCGCAGCACCACGCGCTCGCGGTGCAGGTCGACGACGCGGCGGCGCTCGTCGGCCGCCTCGTCGGCGGCTTCGAAGCGCACGGGCAGAGAGAAAGGGTCGAGCCGCGGTGGAGATGCCCCCGCGCGGCCCGACCCGGCAGCGATCCTGCCGGCTTCCATTTGACGCCCCGAAATTCAGACCGGCAATCGTTTCGGCTCGAACCGATTGCCGCTCTAAGATTTTGGTTGGGCGCGGTCGTTGCGGAAAAAGCGTTTTCCGGATCGCGCCCTTGCTCCCACCGGGCTGTTGTCGCCCGGTTATGGTCCCGACCATGCCACGGCGCGGTCGGAATCGGCTTAAGGATCCTGGTTAAAGGGAGGTAGCGCGCCCGCATGATTGACGAGTAGTTGCCGAGCGCCCGCTAATTCGAAAGTTGCCGGTTGAAACATGCGCCTGACGGGCACATCTTCGGCTAAGCCCATCCAGCTTGTCTTGGGGCCTCCATCCACATAAACCGATTGCCAACCGCAGATGTCCTCGCTCCTCGATCAATCCGCCCTCACCGATCTCGCCTCCCGGCTCGTCGCCGCGGCGCGGCGCGCCGGCGCCGACCAGGCCGACGCGGTCGCCGTGCGCTCGGTCTCGCTGTCGATCGAGGTGCGCGACGGCGCGGTCGAGGAATCGCAGCGTTCGGAAGAAGACGATGTCGGCCTGCGCGTTCTGGTCGGGCACCAGCAGGCGTCGATCTCGACGAACGACATCAGAGGCGATGGCGTCGATGCGCTTGCCGAGCGCGCCATCGCCATGGCGCGCGCCGCGCCGGAGGACAAGTTCGCCGGGCTTGCCGATCCGGCCTTGCTCGCCCGCAACTTTCCCGATCTCGATTTGCTCGATCCCGACATGCCGGGCGTCGACCTCTTGGAACGGCGCGCGCGCCAAGCCGAGGCGGCCGCGCTCGGCGTCGGTGGCGTAAGCAAATCCGGCGGCGCCTCGGCCTCGGCCGGCATCGGCGGCATGGTGCTGGTGACGAGCCACGGCTTTCGCGGCTCAACGCTCGGCTCGCGGCATTCGGTTTCCATGTCGGCGATCGCCGGGCAAGGCACCGGCATGGAGCAGGACTACGATTTCTCCTCGATGCTGCATGCCGCCGACCTCGAAGCGGCGGACAAGGTCGGCCGCACCGCCGGAAAGCGCGCAGTCGAACGGCTCAATCCGCGGAAGGTGTCGACGCGCCGCGTGCCGGTGGTGTTCGATTCGCGCATTTCCGGCTCGCTGGTCAATCACCTCGCCGGGGCCGCCAACGGCGCTGCCGTGGCGCGCAAGACGAGTTTTCTGCGTGAAAAGCTCGGGCAAAAGATTTTCGCGCCCGGTATCGACATCGTCGACGATCCGTTGCGCAAGCGCGGGCAACGCTCCCGCACGTTCGACGCCGAAGGCGTCGCCACGCGTTTGCTCAAACTGGTCGAGGATGGCGAGCTAAAGACCTGGCTCCTCGATTGCGCCACCGCCCGCGAACTTAATCTGCAAACTACCGGCCACTCCCAGCGCGGCGTTTCCTCGGTGCCCTCGCCCAGCCCGAGCAATCTCTATCTGGCGCCCGGCGCGCTGAGCCCCGACGAACTCATCGCCGACATCGAAGACGGCTTTTATGTCACCGATCTGATCGGTTCGGGCGCCAATATGGTCACCGGCGACTATAGCCGCGGCGCGGCGGGTTTCTGGATCGAAAAAGGCCAGCGCACATTTCCGGTGAGCGAAGTCACTATCGCCGGGCATCTTGCTGAAATGTTCGCGACGCTCACGCCGGCAAACGACCTCGTTTTCCGTTTCGGCACCAATGCGCCGACCGTGCGCGTGGAGGGCCTGACGGTTGCCGGTCATTGAGGCGCCCGATTTCACGCAAATAGCGGCGCGGCTTGCGGCGGCCGTCCGCGAAGCGGGTTTGCTAGCGCGCTCGATGTTCGGCGCGCCGCTGAAGAATTGGACCAAGGGACCGGCAGCGTCGCCGGTCTGCGAGGCCGACATTGCCGTCGACAATTTATTGCGCGAACGTCTCAACGGAGGCGACGGCGGCATTGCCTGGCTGTCGGAAGAAAGCGCCGACGATCCGGCCCGCCTCGCCGCCCGCTATGTCTGGATCGTCGATCCGATCGACGGCACGCGCGCCTATATTGCGGGTTTCCCGGATTGGGCGGTGTCGGCGGCTTTGGTCGGGGACGGCCGGCCGGTCGTGGCCTGCCTCTACGCGCCGGTCGTGGACCAATTCTTCGTGGCCCGCGCCAATGCCGGCGCCACCTGCAACGGCACGACGATCGCGGCGACCACAGGGGCCGAGCTCAACGGCGCGCGGATCGCCGGCCCGCGCGGCCTGCTCGAACAGCTGACCGCCGTCGTGCCGCCGTTTACGGCCATGCCGCGGATGCGCTCGCTGGCGCTCCGCCTCGCCCAGGTCGCGCATGGCGCCTGCGACGTGGCCTTTGCCGGCGGCAACAGCCACGATTGGGACCTTGCGGCGGCTGATCTTTTGGTGCACGAAGCGGGCGGCGCACTGACGTCTATTACGGGCGGACCAGTGACCTATAATCGTCCCGTGCCGCGGCATGGGATGCTCGTCGCGGCCGGCCGGGACCGGCACGCGGCGCTCATCGAACTCCTTGGGGATGGACGCCTGGCGTTGTCATAAATCGCGTATTGAACGCGTGGATTGAACACACCATGTCTGACACTCCCAAACCCAAGCAACTGCTGCATCTCGTCTTCGGCGGCGAGCTCGACGGCTTGTCAAAGACCGAATTCAAGGATCTCGACAGGCTCGACATCGTCGGCGTCTATCCGAACTATGCCAGTGCCTATGCGGCGTGGAAGGCAAAGGCGCAAGGCACCGTCGACAACGCTGAGATGCGCTACTTCATCGTTCACTTGCATCGCCTGCTCGACCCGGACAGCCAGGCGCCGCAACGTTAAAGGCACGCATGCGGCTGTGGCGTCAGATCGGACAGCAGCGCTGGGCCAAGGTGACGATCGGGATCGTCGCGGCCGAGTATCTGCGCTTTGTCGGCCGGACGACCCGCTTTACGCTGGAGCCGGCCGACATCTACGCGCGCGGCGAAGCCAATATGCCGATCATCTTGGCGTTCTGGCACGGCCAGCATCTCTTGGCGCCGGTCGCGCGCAAGATCGAGCATAAGGTGAACATGCTGGTGTCGCGGCACCGCGACGGCGAGGTCAATGCGGTGGCCGCACAGCGGCTCGGCGTCGGCACCATTCGCGGCTCCGGCAATCACGGCGGTGGATTCGTGCATAAAGCCGGCGTTGCGGCATTCCAGGCGATGCTCGATTCGCTCGCCGAAGGCGCATCGATCGCGCTGTCGGCGGACGTGCCGAAGGTCGCGCGCGTTGCCGGCTTGGGCATCATCAAGCTCGCGCAAGCCTCCGGCCGCCCGATCTATCCGAGCGCGATCGCCACAAGCCGCCGCATCGTGCTCGACAATTGGGACCGCACCACGATCAACCTGCCGTTCGGCCGCGGCGCCGGCGTCGCCGCCGAACCGATCAGCGTGCCGGCCGATGCCGACGACGCGGGGCTTGAAGCGGCGCGGCGTCTCCTGGAGGATCGGCTCAATGCGGCCACCCGGCGGGCCTATGAGCTCGTCGATAAGCCGTAGCGCGGAGTTTGAGTGTGGCCGGTCGTGTGCCGTTGGCGTTGCGCGTATATCAGCTGGCGTCCGTCGCCGGGTCGCCGCTGGCGCAGCAGGTGCTGGCGCGCCGGCTCGATCGCGGCAAGGAGCACCCCGAGCGGCTCGCCGAGCGCCGTGGCGAGGCGACCATCGCGCGGCCCAATGGTCCGCTCATTTGGGTGCACGGCGCCAGCGTCGGCGAAATGCTCGCGGTAGTGCCGCTGATCGAACGGCTGCGCGCGCAGGATTTCACCGTGCTGGTCACTTCCGGCACGGTCACGTCCGCGGCGCTGGCGGAACAACGGCTGCCGGACGGCGCCTTGCACCAGTTTATTCCGCTCGATGCGCCGCGTTTCGTGCGACGCTTCCTCGACCACTGGCAGCCCGGTCTCGCTCTATTTGTCGAATCCGATTTGTGGCCCAATCTCATTTTGTCATGCGCCAAGCGCAAAATTCCGATGATCCTGGTCAACGGCCGGCTGTCGGAACGCTCGTTCAGCCGGTGGCGGCTCATCCCAGGCGCCATCGCTGCTTTGCTCAGCCGCTTCGATATGTGTCTGGCGCAGTCGGCCGTCGACGCCGAACGCTACGCGCAGCTCGGCGCGCCGCGGGTGATGATGACCGGCAACCTCAAGCTCGATGTGCCGGCGCCTCCGGCCGATCAGGCGGCGCTGAAACGGCTCAAGGAAATCATCGGCGCTCGCCCGGTCGTCGCCGCGGCCTCGACCCATCCCGGCGAAGAGGCCGCGATCATCGCCGCACATGGCCGCTTGCGCGCCAAGTTCCCCACGCTGTTGACCGTGATCGCGCCGCGCCATCCCGCCCGCGGTGAGGGCATCGCCGAGATCGCCAAGGCCGCCGGCCTGCCGGCAGCGTTGCGCTCGCGCCGCGCCCAGCCGATGCCCGATGTCGGAATCTATATCGCCGACACGTTGGGCGAGCTCGGTCTAATCTATCGGGTGGCACCGATTGTATTCATGGGCGGCTCGCTGGCGAGCCATGGCGGCCAGAACCCGATCGAAGCGGTGCGGCTTGGCGCTGCCGTTCTCCATGGCCCGCATGTGTGGAATTTCGCCGAGATTTACGCAACGCTTGACGCGGCGCACGGTGCCGAGCTCGTCACCGACGAGGCGGCGCTCATCGCGCGCCTCGGCGACTGGCTTGCGGATGCTGCGGCGCGCAAGGCTGTCGCCGCCGCAGCAGCGGCGACGGTCGGCCGGCTTGGCGGCGCGCTCAAGCGCACGCTGGCCGCGCTCGATCCCTATCTGATGCAGCTTCGGCTGGAGCAGCGGGCGTCGCTATAATTTTCGTTGGGATCATGCGCATTTTCGTGGGAGCATGTTCTTAACCGACCTTCCTCCACGCCTCGCAGCGGGCTTCGCGAAGGCGGCAAACCGGTATCCATGCCGGATCGAGTCCGAGGCAGGCTTTTTCGGGATCATGCTCTCATGCGCGAGCCGGATTTTTGGTGGCGACCCGGCAGCGGCGGCTTCCTGATCCCGTTTGCCGCTCTCTATGGCGCGGTGGCGGCGTTGCGCCTGCAATCGAGCGGGCAAAAAGCCGGCATACCGGTCATTTGCCTCGGCAATCTCACCGTCGGCGGCGCCGGCAAGACGCCGACGGCCATCGCGGTCGCGCATCTCCTGCACGCCGCGCATGAGCGGCCGTTCTTTCTCAGCCGCGGCTATGGCGGAGAGCTTGCCGGTCCGGTGCGCGTCAATCCGGCGCTGCACCGCGCGCGCGACGTCGGCGACGAACCGCTGCTGCTCACCCGGCTCGCGCCCACTATCGTTGCGCGCGACCGCGTTGCCGGCGCGAAATTCGCACAATTCGCCGGCGCCGGCGTTGTGGTGATGGACGACGGGTTGCAAAACGCCTCGCTCGCCAAGGACCTCACCATCGTCGTGGTCGATGGCCGCCGCGGCATCGGCAACGGCCACATCATCCCGGCGGGCCCGATGCGGGCGCCGCTCGGCTTGCAGCTCGACCGCGCGCAGGCGCTCATGGTCGTCGGGCCGCCCGACGGCGCGGCCGCGGTGATCGAGCGCGCGCGCCGGCACGGCCTGACGATCTTCCACGCCCAGCTCGAGCCCGATCGCAGCGTGATCGCGGCGTTCGGCCGGCGCAAAGCCTTGGCCTTCGCCGGCATCGGCGACCCGGAGAAATTCTTCGCCACGCTCGCCGCAGCCGGCATCGACGTCGCCGAACAGGCAAGCTTTCCCGACCACCACCGATACACCGCAGCGCAAGCGCAGGATTTGATCGGCCGGGCACAAGCCAAAAGCCTAATGCTCGTCACCACCGAAAAGGACCTCGTGCGCATTGCCGGCGAGCCGCAACTCGAGGCGCTGGCGGCGCGGACGAGCCCGCTGCCGGTGCGGCTGGTGATCGAGGAAGCGGATTTATTCCGGCAGGTGCTATTGCAGGCGCTGCGGCGTCAGCCTTTGCCCAAGTAACCCGAACCCAGCCGCTGTAACACCGCCTCGGGCGTGGCATAGGCTTCCTGCAGGTCGACGCTCCAGTAGCGCAGCTCTTCGAGCGGTATGGGCGCCCCGGTTACGGCGCAACGCACGAAGGCGCCCGGCCGCATGACGCGAAAATCGCCGTCGAGATATTTGACTTCGGCCTCGCCCGGCATCGGCGCCGGACGATCGGTACGATTGAGCAAAATCACCTCCGACTGCCCAGGAATAATACCGAATTCCGGGCCGAATTGCCCGGCGAACGGTCCATTCTCGAAGGTAAACATAATCGCTCCGCCGCCGTGACGAAAGACGCCGGTCCATCAGTCCCGCCGAAAGCGAAAGCGCCGCGCCGAGAGCAATCGGCGCGGCGCAAAAATCAAGACGAAAGCTTGCAGCGACCTGCCTTCAGCAGGCTACATTACCAGTGGCAGTGCACGTGACCCCAGCGGCCCCGCCAGCAATGCCGGTGGTGATACCACACATGCGTCACGGCACCGTGGTCGGCGGCGGCGACGCCTGCCGGAAGCGGCGCCATCGGCGCAGCTTGCGAAGTCCCGGAAACGGCCGCGAACACCAGAGCAGCGACCGCCATCGCAAAAACAGTCCGTATCATTGTCGATCTCCTTTGGCGCGAACCTGCGCAATTCCATAACACCGCAACATGATGGCGGTTCCGCGACCACGAATGCGCCGCGAAATGAACAAACAGTCAGCTTGCTAAGCTCAGTCGAGTGCGAACAGCGCCTTGGCGTTATCGCGGCCGATCTTGATTCGATCGTGCTCGGCAATCTCGACGGCGTCGAACCACGACGCCCCCTGGGCGTGATCTTCGAACGGATAATCGACGGCGAACAACACCCGGTCGGCGCCGACGGTGAGGATGGCGTGGATCAGCGATTGCGTGCAGAAATTGCCGCTGGTGGTGATGTGGAAATTGTTGCGGAAATATTCGGCCATGGTTCGCTTGGCTGGCCGGCCCGGCAGCTTGCTGAGCCGGTGATCGAGCCGCCACAGATCGAAGGGGATGCGCTCGCCGAGATGACCGATCACGATTTGCAGCTTGGGATAATCGTCGAACAGCCCACAGCCCATCAGGCGCAGCGAATGGATCGCGGTCTCTTCGGCAAAATCCCACGGCGAGCCGATCAGCCACGGATGGCCCTCATAGCGTTGCCGGCGGCTCGGCAGCGAATAACGCGGATGCAAGTAAAACGGCACGCCCAAGCGCTCGACCTCGGCCCAGAACGGCCGATATTGCGGCAGGTCGTAATAGACTGCGGAGTCGGCGGAACCGACCTGTGAAAAGCCGTTGACCAATGCGCCTTTGAATTTGAGGTCGCGCACGCAACGCCGCAGTTCGGCGGCGGCGGCCTGCGGATCCTGCATCGGCAGCGCGGCGAGCGCTGCAAAGCGGTCGGGCCGTTTGGCGACGGCGGCCGCCAAAGCATCATTAGCTTCGCGCGCCAGTGCGATCGCCTTGGCCGCCTCCGGAACTTCCTGAATCCCGTTGGCATTGAGCGACAGCACCGCGCAACCGATGCCGGACGCATCCATTTCCGCGAGGCGCCGATCGAACAGATCGATCAGTTTGCCTTCGATCCCCGCCCAATAGGGATCTTGCGGAAAGCGCACCGACTTTGACGCCGTTGCGCCAATGGCGAAATGTTCCTCGACCGCGATCTTGCCCTGCATTTGGCGTCCTCCCCAATTTAAAAAAGATTGCCTTGGCCCGGACCGCCGCTGCGCCGCGGCCGCGGCTTTGGCGCCTCGCCACTCGGTTTGGCAGCGGACGCCGGGTCATCGACGCGGGCGCCGACACGGCCGTCGGAGAACTCGATCTCGATGGGCATGCCCGGAGCAACGGCGGCGGCATTGCGCAGCGGCCGGCCGACCTCGTCGCGGACCAGCGCAAAACCGCGGGCCAACACACCGCGATAGGAAAATGCTGCAAGGAGTTGGCCGCCGCGCTCGGCACGGGCCTGCCGCACGGCGAGGAGCTGGCGCATTGCGCGCCGCGCGCGTTCGGCAAACGCACTCACCCGCTCGCCGTCCCGGGCAAGCCGTGTGCGATGGACGGCAATATTCGCGGCGACCCCCGCGCGCAGCCGTAATGCGATCGCACCGTAGCGCTCGCGCCGGCGTTCGATAGTAGTGCGCATCAATTGTTGATTCAGCCGGTCGCCGATTCGCGAGAATGCAACATGATGGCTATGAGCGTTGGCGCGCAGCGCGCGCGGCAGCCTCGCCGCGGCGTGGTCGAGCCGCTGCCGCGGCAAGGCCAGCACCTCGTCGGCGCCCGGCAGCGCGCGCACTGCCGACCGCAATTCCGCCCGCCGCGCCTCCTGATTGCGCAGCCACGCGGCGAGCGCACGGCGGGCGAACGAATCGACGTCGACCAGGAGGTCGGCCCGCACCGGGACCGCCATTTCGGCTGCGGCGCTCGGCGTCGGCGCCCGCCGGTCGGCGACGAAATCGATCAGCGTCACGTCGGTCTCGTGGCCGACCGCGGAAATCAGCGGTATAAAGCTTGCCGCCGCCGCGCGCACGACGATCTCCTCGTTGAACGACCACAAATCCTCGAGCGAGCCGCCGCCGCGCGCGACGATGATCAAATCCGGCCGCGGCGGCAAAGGCCAGACCGCGAGTTCCTCCAGTGCGTTGAAGCCCGCGATCGCGGCGGCGACCTCGGCGGCCGAGCCCTCGCCCTGCACCTTGACCGGCCACAGCAGCACGCGGCGCGGAAAGCGGTCGGCCAGCCGGTGCAAAATGTCGCGGATCACCGCTCCGGTCGGCGAGGTGACGACGCCGATCACCGCCGGCAGAAACGGCAATAGCTGCTTGCGCGCCTCGTCGAACAATCCCTCGGCCGCAAGTTTCTGCTTGCGTTCTTCCAAGAGCGCCATTAGCGCGCCGAGGCCGGCGGGCTCCAGCGTCTCGACGATAATCTGATAGCTTGAGCGGCTGGGATAAGTCGTGAGCCTGCCGGTAACGATGACCTCAAGGCCTTCTTCGGGCTTAAGCCGCATTCGGCCGAACAGGCCCTTCCAGATCACCGCATCGATCTTGGCGCTTTCGTCCTTGAGCGCGAAATAGGCGTGCCCTGAGGAATGCGGGCCTCTGTAACCCGATACCTCGCCGCGCACGCGCACATAACCATAGGTATCCTCGACCGTGCGCTTGAGTGACGCTGACAGTTCGGAGACGGTCAGTTCCGGCAGATTGAGGCGCGGTTCGTTCATTGCGTTCTGCACAAGGGCGGCAGCGAGATTGACGAGTTGGCTCACTTTATATGTTTTGCTACAGAGTTCGGACCGCTCGCAAGCCCGCTGGAAACCGCCGAAAGATGCGTCTTAACAGATGAAAATCCTGCTTTTGGGCTCCGGCGGGCGCGAGCATGCGCTGGCCTGGAAGATGGCGGCAAGTCCGCTCGTCGATAAGCTTTACTGCGCGCCGGGCAATGCCGGCATCGCCCACGAAGCCGAATGCGTCACGCTCGACCTTGCCGACCATGCGGCGGTGATCGCGTTTTGCCGAAGCAGTGACATCGATTTCGTCGTGGTTGGGCCGGAGGCGCCGCTCTGCGCCGGCATCGTCGACGACCTCGAAGGAGCCGGCGTCAAAGCCTTCGGCCCGAGCAGGGCCGCGGCGCGGCTCGAAGGCTCCAAGGGTTTCACCAAGGACCTGTGCCGGGCGAACGGCATCCCCACGGCCGCCTATGAACGCTTCCGCGCCGCCGCTCCCGCCAAAGCCCATATCCGCGCACACGGCGCGCCGATCGTCGTCAAAGCCGACGGGCTGGCCGCCGGCAAAGGCGTGGTCGTGGCGCAGAGCATTGCCGAGGCCGAAGCCGCCGTCGACATGATGTTCGGCGGCAGCCTTGGCGAAGCCGGCGTCGAGGTCGTGATCGAGGAGTTTCTCGACGGCGAAGAAGCCTCCTTCTTCGCGCTGTGCGACGGCGAGACCGCGATCCCACTGACGACGGCGCAGGACCACAAGCGCGCCTATGACGGCGATCAGGGGCCGAATACCGGCGGCATGGGCGCCTATTCGCCGGCGCCGAATATCGATGCCGCCATGACCGCACGCATCCTGGCCGAGATCATCGCACCGACGCTGCGGGCCATGAAGGCGATGGGCACACCGTATAAAGGCGTGCTTTACGCCGGGCTGATGATGACCCGCGAAGGCCCGAAGCTCATCGAATACAATGCCCGCTTCGGCGATCCGGAAACCCAGGTGCTGATGCTGCGCCTGATGTCGGACCTGGTGCCGGCGTTGCTCGCAAGCCGCGACGGCATGCTCAGAAATTTCGACCTGCGCTGGCACGCCGAGCCAGCGCTCACCGTGGTCATGGCGGCCAAGGGTTATCCCGGGGCATATGAGCGCGGCACGGTGATCGAAGGGCTCGACCAAGCGGCTGCCGTCGAAGGCGTGGAGATCTTCCATGCCGGCACCAAGGCTGAAGGCGGAAAAATCCTCGCCAATGGCGGCCGCGTGCTCAATGTCTCGGCGATCGGCAAGACGGTAAGTGAGGCGCGAAGCCGCGCCTATCAAGCCGTATCTCGAATCCGCTGGCCCGGCGGCTTCTACCGCCACGACATCGGCTGGCGCGCGGTGGAACGGGAAAATGCGGGGAGATGACAAAAGCAAGGAGGACGAGTATATACTTACAACTATGACGTATATAACGGTGCGATCATGGGCATCATCATCAAAAAAAGCCAAGCCGAAGCCAAAATCCGCAGGCTTGCCAAGCGGACGGGGGAAACCTTGACGACCGCGGTCGAGCGCGCCGTCGATGAGCGGCTTTTGCGGCTTGGAGCGCCCAAACGCAAGGGCCGCGTCGACCGCAAGAAACTGGCGGAGCATCTTGCTTATTTCAGATCACTTCCGAAAATCAACGAACACCTCACGGACGAAGAGATAATCGGCTACGATGAGAATGGCGTTCCGATATGATCGTCGTCGACACCTCGGTTTTGATTGCGATCATTCGTGAAGAGGATGAGGCCGAGCTTTTCACCGACATTATTGACGAGACAGAAACGATCATGTCGGTCGTTTCTTATGTTGAAACGCAAATGGTTGTTGCAGGTCGCAGGCTCGATGCCAATCTGAAGGAAGTGGAGCTCACCGCCTACGACCTCGGCATTGAGATCGTCGATGTGACGCGGGATCAGGCGGACGCCGCGATTGGTGTCTTTCTTCGGTACGGTAAAGGTCGCCACCGGGCACGCTTGAACCTCGCCGACTGTTTCACTTATGCCCTGGCAAAGAGCCGCGGTATTCCGCTGCTATTTAAGGGCGAGGACTTCGCTAGGACGGATATTCTATCCGCACACCCGCTGTAATGCCCCGACCTCGTCGATCTTTACCCCGGCTACCGACCGCGACGGCGCAGGCGTTGCTGGAGTTCTTCGGCGCGGGATAGACTCGCCGCGCCATGGCATCCGACCGGCAGAACGCCTTTTCCGGCACGCGCGAAGTCGCCGAGCGGCTGCGCTTCGACGTCGGGCGGCTGGAAGCCTATTTGCGCGATCATGTCGCCGGCTTTGCCGGCCCGATCGCGGTGAGCCAGTTCAAGGGCGGCCAATCCAATCCGACCTATCTCGTTGCGACCCCGCAGCGGCGCTATGCGCTGCGACGCAAGCCGCCGGGAAAGCTCCTGCCCTCCGCGCATGCCGTCGACCGCGAATACCGCGTGATCAGCGCGCTCCATGCGCAAGGGTTTCCGGTCGCCGAGCCCGTGCTCTATTGCTCCGATGAGAGCGTTATCGGAACGGCGTTCTTCGTCATGGCTTATGTCGAGGGGCGTGTCTTCTGGGAACCGCATATGCCCGGGTCCGCCGTGGCCGAGCGCGCGGAAATCTACGACGCCCTGAATGCGACGCTGGCGCGGCTGCATAATTTCGACCCGGCGAAAATCGGACTTGGGGACTACGGTCGCGGTGAGAATTACGTAGCGCGGCAGGTCGAGCGCTGGTCGAAGCAGTATCGCGCTTCCGAGACCGAGCACATCGAGGACATGGAGCGCTTGATCGCGTGGCTACCGGCGCATCTGCCGCCAAGCCGGACGCCCCGGCTGGTGCACGGCGATTACCGGCTCGACAATATCATCGTCGCAGTCGACGCGCCGAAAATCTCCGCCGTGCTCGATTGGGAACTCTCCACGCTCGGCGATCCGCTCGCCGATTTCTCCTACCATTTAATGGCCTGGCACATGCCGCATTCGGAGGCCGGTACCGGCTCACTGGTCGGCTTCGATCTCCCCGCGCTCGGCATTCCGACGCTTTCGGATTACGTCGATGCCTATGTGGCACGGACCGAGTTCGATCCGCGGCCGCATCTGCCGGTCTATTTCGCCTATAATTTTTTCCGCCTCGCGGCAATCATGCAGGGCATCGCCGGGCGCGTGCGCGACGGCACCGCGACGAGTGCCTTCGCCGCCGCCAAAGCCGAGCTGGTGCGGCCGCTGGCGGCCAAGGGCTGGGAATTTGCCCGACAGGCGGCAACATGAAGACCTTCGCGCTGGCGCTTGGATCAGGCGGCGCGCGCGGGCTTGCGCATATCGCGGTGATCGAAGCGCTCGATGAGATGGGCGTGAAGCCCGTTGCCGTTGCCGGCACCTCGATCGGCGCGCTGATCGGCGCCGCTTATGCGGCGGGAATGAGCGGCAAGGACATCCGGCACCACGTCATTCGGTTTGCCCACGACCGGCGTGAAACCATGAGCCGCCTCGTCCAGGCCCGCGCCGGAAAGCTCACGGATCTGCTCTCGGGCGCGTTCAGCCAGGCGGCGCAGATGGACGCCGAGAAATTCTGCGCGCAGTTTTTACCCGAGGCGATTCCGGACGCATTTTCCGCGCTGGCGATTCCGCTTATCGTCATGGCGACCGATCTGCATCGGCGGCAGGAAGCGGCATTTGCCGCCGGACCGCTGCGTCCGGCGCTCGCCGCCTCGATCGCCTTTCCCGGGCTGTTCCGGCCGGTGCTGATGGACGGCCGCGTATTGGTCGACGGCGGCGCCACCAACCCGCTGCCGTTCGATCGGCTCGCCGGCCGCGCCGATGTCGTCATCGCCGTCGACGTGTTCGGCGTCCCCGCGATGGAACGAAGCGACCTGCCGGGCGCCTGGGAAAGTATGTTCACAACGCTCCTCATCATGGGCTCGACCATCGTCGCCGCCAAGCACGAGCACGCGGCGCCGGACTTGGTGATCCGGCCCAATGTCGGCATCTTCCGCACGCTCGATTTCTACCAGGCGAGTTCGATCATCCGCTCCGCCGAAGCGGCCAAGGCTGAGGTGAAAGAGAAGTTCGCCGCGTTGCTCAACGCCGTTCCTTGAAAAACTCCTTCAGCAGATTTCCCGCCTCGGCCTCCCCCAGTCCGCTATAGACGTCTGGCCGATGATGGCAGGTAGGCGACGCAAAAAATTTTACCCCGTTATCGACCGCGCCGCCCTTGGGATCGGCTGCGCCGTAATAGAGCCGGCGGATACGGGCGAAAGCGACCGCGCCGGCGCACATGGCGCAAGGCTCCAGCGTGACATAGAGGTCGCAATCGTCGAGCCGCTCGGAGCGCAGGGAGTGCGCCGCCGCTCGGATGGCGATCATTTCGGCATGCGCGGTCGGATCGCGCGCGGCGAGCGTGCGATTGCCGGCGCGCGCGATGACCTCGCCGTGACGCACGACGACGCAGCCGATCGGCACCTCGCCGCATTCGCCGGCGGCGCGCGCTTCGGCCAAGGCCATGTCCATGAACGAGGGCATGAAAGATATCGTGGTCCCTGACGATCCGCTCTGCTAATCAGCCGTCATCATGAGCGAAACTATGGACGGCAACGGCGAGCAGCACAAATCCGGCGAACGCATCGCCAAGGCAATCGCCCGCGCCGGGCTCGCCTCGCGCCGCGAGGCCGAGGAGTGGATCGCCGCCGGCCGCGTCGCCGTCAACGGCGCGGTGATCGCCTCGCCCGCGCTCAATGTCACACCCGCCGACCGCATCAGCGTCGACGGCACCCTCCTGCCCCGCCGCGAGCGCACACGGCTTTTTCTCTATCACAAGCCGCGCGGCCTTTTGACCACGCATGCCGACCCGCGCGGCCGGCCGACGATATTCGAGAAGCTGCCGCTAAACCTGCCGCGGCTGATCAGCGTCGGCCGGCTCGACTTCAATACCGAAGGCCTTCTCCTCCTCACCAACGACGGCGCGCTGGCGCGCGTGCTGGAACTGCCCGCAACCGGCTGGCTGCGGCGCTACCGCGTGCGCGTGCACGGCGCGGTCACGCAAGCGCAACTCGACGCTTTGCGTAGCGGTGTCACCATCAGCGGCATCCGTTACGGAGCGATCGAGGCCAATCTGGACCGGGTGCAAGGCTCGAATCTGTGGCTCACCTTTGCCATCCGCGAGGGCAAGAACCGTGAAGTGCGCAACGTGCTCGGCCATCTCGGATTGACCGTGACGCGGCTCATTCGCGTCTCGTTTGGCCCGTTCCAGCTCGGCGAACTTGACGTGGGCGCGGTCGAGGAGGTGCCGACCCGCGTGTTGCGCGAGCAGCTCGGCGACAAGCTCGAAGCGTTGTCGGCTGCGGATTTCTCGGCGCCTGTCGCGGCGCCTCCGCCGCCACAGCGCGAGTTTGAGCACCGCGCCACGCGGGAGGAGGCAACAAGTAAAAAGGCTAAGGAGCGAAAATCGTCGGATCACGCCTGGCGGGCGCACGAGGACGACCGTCCGACCAAGAAACTGCGCCGCACATTTCACGGCTCAAAGCGCGGCGCCGAAAGGCGCGAACACCCGGCCGGGCCAATGCGCGCCGAGCTTTTGCAGGATCGCAAGGGCCGCCCTGTCGCCGTCGAGCGTTACGGCCAACCGCCGGCGCAAAAGCCGCGCGAAGAACGGCGCCAAGAACACAGCCAAGCACACAGCCAAGCACACAGCCAAGAACAGAGCAAAGCGCGTCCGCGCAAATTTTCACGCGCGCATAGCCGCCATCGTTCGCCCGATCGCGCCGCCGGCCCCCGTCCGCGCCAGCCGCGCGGGCGAAAATAATGCGCGTCGTCGGCGGACGATTGCGTGGACGCTCGCTGGCCGGGCCGAAATCGAAATCGATCCGTCCGACTGCCGACCGCCTGCGCGAGTCGCTGTTCAACATTCTCCATCATGGCTACGGCGATCCCGTTTCCGGCGCGCGCGTGCTCGATCTCTTTGCCGGCACCGGCGCACTCGGCATCGAAGCGGCCTCGCACGGCGCGGCCTTCGTGCTGTTCATCGACGACGGCGCCGAAGCGCGCGCGCTCATTCGCGAAAACGTCGCCGCGCTCGGGCTTGGCGGCGTCACCCGCCTGTTCCGCCGCGATGCCACCAAACTCGGCCCGGCGCATCCGCTCGAGCCGTTCGTACTCGCCTTCCTCGATCCGCCCTACGGTCAAAATCTCGCCAAAAAAGCGCTCGTCTCGGCGTGCGCCGGCGGCTGGTTCGCGCCGGAGGCTTTGATTGTCGTCGAAGAAGCGATCAAGGCACGCTTTGTCGCGCCCACAGGCTTTACCGAGCTCGAACGGCGTGCCTACGACGACACCGAGCTCATCTTCCTCAGGTTCAATTCGGCGTAATGCCCGCGTCGTGGACGACTTTAGCCCAGCGCGCCACTTCGTCGGCCTGGAATTTGGCGAGATAGTCCGGCGTGCGTTGTTCCGGCGGAACGATTTCGAGGCCGAGGTCTTCCAGGCGCTTGCTCACGACCGGGTCGTCGAGCGTGTCGCTCATCGCCTTGTTGAGCTTCGCAACGATCGCGGCCGGCGCGCCCTTGGGCAGGAAGAAGGCATTCCAGACGCTGGCTTCGACGCCGGGCAGGCCCTGATCGGCGGTGGTCGCCAAGTCGGGAATGATCTTCACCCGTCGCGCCGACATCACGGCGATGCCTTTGACCTCGCCCTGCTTGGCCAATGCCGCGCCGGTCTGGATGGTCGAGCACATGTAATCGAGGCGGCCGGCGATCAAATCCTGCTGCGCCGGCCCCTCGCCGCGATAGGGCACATGGGTGACGGTGACGCCCATCGCCGTGTTGAGCAGTACGCAAGGTAGATGCGTGCCGGAGCCGACGCCGGCCGAGCCGAATTGCATCTTGGCCTGGTTGGCTTTCACATAGGCGATGAACTGCTGCAGGTTCGCAACCGGCAGGTCCTTGCGCGCGATCAGGATGCGCGGCAATTCCGTCGCCAGCCCGACCGGCGTGAAATCGGTGACCGAATTATAGAGCGGCGTCTTGTGCAGCGACTGGCTGAACGCCTGGGTGCCGCTATTACCGATCAGCATGGTGTAGCCGTCGGGATCCGATTTGGCGACGTGCAGCGCGCCGGTCATGCCGGCCGCCCCGCCCATATTGTCGACGATGATCGGCTGGCCGAGGCGTTCGCTCATGCCTTGGGCCTGGATGCGCGCGCTGACATCGACGCCGCCGCCGGCGGCGAACGGCACGACGAGCGTAATGGGCCGCGTCGGCCAATCCTGGGCGAGGGCCGGGGCGGCGGCCGCCATTGCCAGCGCGGCAACTGATAACAAGCGTTTCCAATTCATTGCACGCTCCCCGGAGTTTCGTTATCGCCGCCCGAACAGCCGCTCGATATCGGTGAGTTTCAGTTCTACGTAAGTCGGCCGGCCGTGATTGCATTGGCCGGAATTCGGCGTCGTCTCCATCTCGCGCAACAGTGCGTTCATCTCGTCCGGCTTGAGGCGCCGTCCCGCGCGCACCGAGCCGTGACAGGCCATCGAAGAAGCAACCGCCATCAGCCGGCGTTCGAGCGGCAAGGTCTCGTCCCATTCAGACAGATGCTCGGCAAGATCGCGCACCAGCCCGCCGCCGTCGATCTCGCCAAGGAGCGACGGCGTTTCGCGCAACGCTACCGCGCCGGGGCCGAAGGCTTCGAGCACGACGCCGTAGCGCGCCAGTTCGGCGGCGCGCGCCACCAGCCGCGCGACGTCGGTTTCGTCGAGCTCGACGATGTCCGGGATCAACAGAATCTGGCGCGCCACGCCGGCCTGGTCGATCGCGGCCTTGAGCCGTTCATAGACGATACGCTCGTGCGCGGCGTGCTGGTCGACGATCACCAGCCCATCGCGCGTTTGCGCGACAATGTAAGTGTCGTGAATTTGCGCACGGGCGGCGCCGAGTGGATGATCGACGAACTCGGCGGCGGTCGCTTCGATCTCGGTTTCCTCGGAAAAGCCGCCGCGTAGATCGGCGGCCGGGCCGCCGGTATCGAAGGCGGCCTGCGCCACCTCGGCGAAGCCGCTGCGCAATGGTGCGAAGGACCGCCGTGGATCGTACGGCCGCGCCGGCGAACGCCGCCAATCCCAGGCCCGCGCCGCCGATGCCGCCCGGAATGACGCAATGGTCGCCGAGCCGCCGGTCGTCGCCGCACGCGAGCCCTCGCGAAGGAGCGCGGTTTTGAGCGCGTGCACGATCAGCGCGCGGACCAGACCGGCGTTGCGGAAGCGCACCTCGGCCTTGGCCGGATGGACGTTGACGTCGACCTCGCGCGCATCGAGCGTGACGAACAGCGCGACCAGCGGATGGCGGTCGCGCGGCAGATAGTCGGCGTAAGCCCCGCGCACGGCGCCGATGAGGAGCTTGTCGCGCACCGGTCGGCCGTTGACGAACAGATATTGGCCGAGCGCATTGGCGCGGGTGAGCGTCGGCAATGCGGCAAAACCCTCGATGGTGATGCCGTCGCGCTCGGCGGCGATCTCGACGGCGTTGGCGCGAAAGTCGGCGCCAAGCACGTCGCCGAGTCGCGCCAGCCGGCCGGTCGCGCCGGGCAGCGTCGCGGCGAAGCTCACCGGTGCGCGCTCCTCGCCGGCGAGCGTGAACGCGACATCCGGCCGGCTCATGGCGAGCCGGCGCACCACCTCGCGCACCGCCTCGGCTTCGGTACGGTCGAGCTTGAGGAATTTAAGCCGCGCCGGCGTGGCGTAGAACAGGTCGCGCACTTCGACGCGGGTGCCCTCCCCCAGCGCCGCCGGCTTCACTTCGGATTTGACGCCGGCATCGACCTCGATCGCCCAGCCATGCGGCTCACCGGCATGGCGGGTCGTGATCGAAAGCCGCGCCACCGCGCCGATCGAGGGCAAGGCTTCGCCGCGGAACCCCAGCGTGCGGATCGAGACCAGATCGTCGTCGGCGAGTTTCGACGTGGCGTGGCGCTCGACGGCAAGCGCGAGATCGGCCCGCGTCATGCCCTCGCCGTAGTCGGCCACGCGAATAAGCCGCCGGCCGCCGCCGTCGGTAAAGACCTCGATCCGGCTTGCCCCGGCGTCGAGCGCGTTTTCGATCAATTCCTTGACCACGCTCGCCGGACGCTCGACCACCTCGCCCGCGGCGATGCGGTTGACGAGGCTTTCCGAAAGCTGGCGGATGGGCATGGGGAAGTGGCTTGGATGACGACTCGGCGGCCACCGTAACCCGGATTGAGTCGCGACGAAATCCAGGGCAAAACCCGTCCGGAACGCCGGCCTGGAGCAAGAAATGATCAATACGGTGCTTATCGGTTTCGGCGTGATCGCCATTGCCATCGGCGTGGTGCTCTACATCGTGCAATTCCGCCAGGGGCTGCGCGCCGACGCCAGCAAGAAATGGCCGCGGGCATCCGGCACCGTGACCGCGTCCGTCCTGGAAAAGTCGCCGGAGCATAAACGGCGCTACCGCGCGGCGTTGCAGTACAGCTATCGCGTCGGCAGCAAGGACTATCAATCGACCCGGATATTTTGGGGCGGCAATGAGGGCCGCGAGAAACACATGGCGTCCGTCGTCGAAACCTACCCCGCCGGCGGTAAGGTGCGCGTCTTTTACGATCCGAAGAATCCGGCCGAGGCGGTGCTCGACCCGATCCAGAACACCGGATCGCGGCAAGTCGTTCTCTATGCGCTGGCGATGATAACGCTTGGCCTGTTCTCCCTGACCGGCGGCGTCTACTCGCTCTTCCACTGACTAGAGCGTCACGAATTCAAAGCCGTCGACCGGCCGCGCCGCGCGGCTGCAAATTCCGAGCCGCAGCAGTGCTTCGCCGTGTTCGGCAAGAAACAAGGCCAAAAGCTGCAATTGGTGCCGCATCGCTGCCGGTGACGAATACAATAGTCATTCCGCACCATGCCTTGGTAACCAACCGGGATCGTATCAATCGAACGACGGCTTGGCCCGACGCAGCTGCTTGACGCCGGCGCGGCGCTTCTTGCCCTCGATACGGCGCTCGCGCGAGGCCCGCGTCGGCCTGGTCGGCCGCCGCTTGATCGGCGCAATTGCGGCGCGGCGGATGAGATCGATGAGGCGGTCGAGCGCGTCCTGCCGATTGCGCGCCTGCGTGCGGTGGCGTTGCGCGATGATGACCAGAACGCCGTCGCGCGTCAGCCGCGAACCGGCGAGCCGTTCCAGCCGCGCGCGCACGTCGTTCGGCAGCGATGGCGAATGCCGCACGTCGAAGCGAAGCTGCACCGCGGTCGACAGCTTATTGACGTTCTGTCCACCCGGCCCCGAGGCGCGCACGAATTGTTCTTCGATCTCGCGCTCGTCGATGTCGATATGGGCGGTGACGCGGATCATGGCGCGTCACCGTAGCCTTAATTTCCGCTCAGCGTAATTCGGAATTCGCCGCGGCTGCGGGCGGTCCGGCCATGGGTCCGGTCATGGGCTCGACCGGCCGGTTCAAGCCGGCCTGGCCGGGCGCCACGGTGGCCGAGGCGACGCCCGCAGGCCTGCCGACGACGGTCACCAGCATGCCGTTGCCGAGGAGCCGCTTGGCGACGCGCTTGGCGTCGTCGAGCGTGACCGCGTCGATCATGGCGCTCCGCTTCTGGAAGTAATCGATGCCGAGATCGTCGAGCTGCAATTGCACCAGAAGCGAAGCGATCTTGGTCGAGGTATCGAGATTGAGCGCAAACGAACTGGTGACGTAGTTTTTGGCCTCGGCGAGTTCCGCTGCCGTGGGCCCCTGTTCGGCAAAGCGATGGATTTCCTTTTCAATGAGATCGACCGTTTCCCCGGCACGGTCGGCGCGGGTGGCAGTGCCGCCGAGAAGCACCGCGGAATGGTCGAGCCAGACCAGGCTATCGGAGACCGAATAAGCCAGCCCGCGCTTCTCCCGCACTTCCTGATAGAGCCGGGAGTCCGACGACCCGCCGCCGAGAATGTGATTGATGACATAGGCGGCCATGAAGTCGGGGTCTTTGCGCGCGATGCCGGGCCCGCCGAAATCCACTACCGCCTGCGGCACGTCGAGGCTGACTTCGATCTGGCGGCCGAGGCCGGCCGGCACGACGTTGGCGACCGCAACGAGATCGGGTTTTGCCGGCAACGCGCCGAACACGCGGTCGAGCAGCGGCTTCAAAGTCTCGGCGTCGATGTCGCCGACTACGGCGACTTTAAGGTTTTGCCGCGCCAGCACACGATGCGTATAGGATTTCAGATCGTCGATGGTGACGTTCGGCAGTGTATCCGGCGTACCGCTGACCGGCCGGCCATAGGGGTGGCCGGCAAAAGCGGTCTCCCACCAGCGCCGGCTTGCAATATCGCCCGGACTTGTCGTCTCCCGGCGCAACATCGATAGAATCTGCGCCCGATTAAGCGCGACGTCGGCGGCGTCGAAGCGCGGCGCGGTCAACGCCAGCCGCAACATGTCGAAGGCTTCGTCGCGGTTTTCCGTCAGCGTGCGCAGCGAGCCGCCGAGATGATCGCGCTCCGCATAAAAATTCATCTCGATGGCTTTGCGCTCGAGCGCGTCGGCAAAAGCCTTCGAATCGAAATCGCCAGCGCCCTCGTCGAGCAGCGATGCGACAAGATTGGCGGTACCGCCCTTGCCCGGAGCATCCTGAACGGAGCCGCCGGCGAAAGCAAAGTTGACGGCGATGAGGGGAACCGCCGGCTCCTGCACCAGCCATGCCTCGATACCGCCGGGGCTGACGACGCGTTGGATCGTAGTGGCGTAGGCCGGCAGCGCGGTCACCGTTACTGCCAGCACCGCCGCCGCTATCTGTCGCGGCGCGGCGAGACCTACCAACGCCCCGGACAAAGCGCGCGTAAATGCATTCACGAGTGGCCCTCCTGCGGCTGCAGGCTTTGCACGAGATAGCCGGTTACCGAACGGCGGCGATCGAGCCAGGTGCGCGCGGCCTGCTGCACGGCATCCGCGGTCACGGCGCGGATGCGATCGGGCCAGCTGCGGACCATGTCGACGGTTTGCCCGGTCGCCAGCGCCGAGCCATACCAGCGCGCCAAGGTCACTTGATTGTCCTGGGCATAGACGGCGTCGGCGATCAGCCGGGTCTTGGCCCGATCGAGTTCGTCGGCGGTGATGCCGTGATCGATCACGTCGTTGAGCACGCCGTCGATGCCGGCCTCGATGTCGCGCAACGAAACGCCGGGCTTCGGCGCGCCGTAGACGCCGAACTCGGCGTAGTCGAGCGCAGTGCCGGAATAATAGGCGCCGGCGTTGAGCGCGACTCCCTTATCGACGACCAAAGTCCGGTACAGCCGGCAATCCTCGCCGCTGCCGAGGACGTGGGCGAGCACGTCGAGCGCCTCGCTGTCGCCGGGTTTGGCGGTGGTCTCCGAGGGCGCCAGATAGTCGCGGCTGACGTTCGGCTGCTCGACGCGCGGATCGGCGAGCGTGACCGTGCGCGGCGCCTCCTGCTGCGGCTCCATCGGCCGTTGCCGCAGATTGGTCGGAGCGCGGTCGGCCACCTTGCCGTATGTTTCCTCGGCGTCGGCCTTGACCTGGTCGGGCGTGACGTCGCCGGCAACGACGACGATGGCGTTATTCGGCGAATAGAAGCGCCGATAAAACGCCAAGGCATCGTCGCGATCGAGCTTTTCGATCTCGTGCCGCCAGCCGATCACCGGCCGGCCGTAAGGATGGTTGAGGTAAAGCGCGGCGTCCATTTGCTCGCTTAAGCGCGCGGCCGGATTGTTGGCGACCCGCGTATACTGTTCTTCGAGCACGACTTTGAGCTCGGGCTCGACCACATCGTCATTGAGCACCAGACCGGTCATGCGGTCGGCTTCGAATGCCATCATTTCCTTGAGATGCGCGCGCGGCACGCGCTGATAGAATCCGGTATAGTCGCTGCCAGTGAACGCATTTTCCTGGCCGCCAATCTCGGCAACGTCTTCCGAGAACGTGGCTCCGGGATTCTTCGCGGTGCCTTTGAACATCAGATGTTCGAGGAAGTGGGCGAGGCCGGATTTGCCGGGGGTCTCGTCGGCGGCGCCGACTTTGTACCAGATCATATGGGTAACGACCGGTGCGCGATGATCGGGGACGACGACGACTTGCAGGCCATTCGACAGAGTGAAGTTGGTAACCTCGGGTCCGGTGGCGGCGCGGGCGGAACCTAGCGCGGCACCGGCAAGCGCGACAACGAGCAGCAATATTTTTGACAACACATCACCTCCGCGAGCAAGATTGCGCGCCCCGAACACGATGCAACGTTACGCGTTAGATCGGGACCTTCGCCGCCCCTCAGGTCCGCACGGTTTTTCGAAGCGAGCCGGCCCCGACAGCCGCACTCGCTCTGCTCAACCCTATTGCACCGGCTCCATGCGCTCGCCGAGCGTCGGCGGCTTGTAGATCTTTTTCTCCGGTACAATGCCGTAGGGCTGATCCGGCGACGGCGTTTGATATCCGGGCGGCGGGTCGGTCAGGCTCACCCGCGGCGGTTCGCCGGTAAAGGTGCCGTAGTCTTCTTGTTTGAGCCAGTCGAAGCTCAAGATGCTCGACTTCTTCTCGCCCAGCGCGGACGACGAGCTCTGATCGTTGGTGCCCGGAGGATTGACGGCATTGAGCTCACCCGGACGCAGCGGGCGAGAGGAATCGGTGACGTAATCGGGGTGTGGGCTTACCTTTTCCGCCTGCTTTGCTGCTGCGCGCGCTTTGACCTCAGGGTCCACGGGCCAGTTGGGCGCCGGCGGGCCGCTGGAGGTCTGCGGCGGCGGCAAATCGCGTGTCGGCGGCACCACCAGCGGCGACCGTTCGCTGTAATTGATCCCGTATTGCGGATCGAAAGGATTCTTCAGGCCGAGGGTGTTTAGGAATTTGTCGGTGAGCGACTGTTTGGAAGAAAGATCGTCGTCGCCGGCACGAGCCGTCGAATAGGCGCCGCACAGAGCAAATGCGGTCACGGCGCCGCAAAGCGCTACCTGCAAAAGCTTGATCCGGCAAATATTGCGGCCAGCGATCCCGCGGCCGGTTGTTCGATCCTGCGGCATGCCCTCACCCGACGTGCCAGCGTCAAATTTGCCGATGGCTCACATCAGCAATCTAAACCACGCCCTGCGGCAGGTTTAACGACGCGATCAGGGCGCTTTTGCGGCACCCCCGCCCAGCAGGGATTCATACAACAGTCCCACCACGCCCGCAACAATGGCCACATCGGCGAGGTTAAACACGTACCAGCGGAAGGTGAATCCGGCTGTATCGATGTGGAACAGCACAAAATCCATGACGCCTGGCCAGTGCAGCCGGTCGACGGCATTGCCCACCGCGCCGCCGATAATCAGACCGAGCGCAGTGGCGGTCAGGCGCGACGGCGATCGCGTGAGCCAAACCCACAGGAAGACGATTGCCGCCACTTTGAAGGCAAGCAACGCCCACGCGCCGATCGGCCCCTGTTGCGGGAACAGGCCGTAGCTGATGCCGGTATTCCAGGTCAGCACCAGATCGACAAAAGGCGTCACCGCGACCGGGCCGCGGTTGGCGAGGCCGAAGTCGGACAAAAGCCAAAATTTCGAGGCCTGATCGGCGACGCCTGTGATCGCCGCGATGGTAAGACCGAAGGCGCTCAGCCGGCCCCAGACATAAGACCTCGCCGGCCGACTTTGCGTCGCGTCCGCCATTGAACTTCCCTATTTGGCCCTATTCGGCCGCCTTGCGCATCACTTCCCATTCGCGCAGCGCCTGCGCGTCGCGCGGCGTTACGTCTGGAAATTGCGGATCGAGGCCGACGGACGGAGAGATTTTCCACGACCGCGCGCATTTCTTCCCCTGCGCCAATTCCGGAACGACGGCGACGCCGGCAACGTCCGCCAAGCGGAAAGCCTGCGGCGGCCCCTCGCCTTCGACCAGCGCCGCGCCCGAGGTGATGCACAGTTCGGCAAGATCGGCGTCGACCACCGCGGCAAACAGATCGGGGTCGGCGATGTGAACGATCGGATGCGCCTCGAGCGAAGAGCCGATGCGCTTGGCGGCGCGCTCGAGCTCCAGCGCGCCGGTGACGACGCGCCGCACATTGCGCAATTTGCGCCATTTCTCCGCCAGCGCTTCGTCGCGCCACGACGACGGCACATGCGGAAACGGCTCGAGATGAACGGACCGCGCATTGGGCTCGCGCGCGAGCCACGCTTCTTCGGCGGTAAAGCACAGCATCGGCGCCAGCCAACACGCTGTCGCGCGGAACAAGTGATCGAGCACGGTGAGGCAGGCCTTGCGAGTCGTCGACGAATAAGGGTCGCAGTACAGCGCGTCCTTGCGGATGTCGAAATAGAACGCCGAAAGATCGACCGTCATGAACGCGTTGAGCACGGCGAAAATGCGCTTGTAATCGAAATCTGCATAAGCCTGGCGGACGAGCGGATCGAGCTCGGCAAGCCGATGCAGCATCAGCCGCTCGAGTTCCGGCATTTTCTCAGGCGCGACCCGGTCGGCCACTTCGTAATGCGCCAGATTGCCGAGCATCCAGCGCAGCGTGTTGCGCAGCTTACGGTAAGTGTCCACCGTGGTTTTGAGAATTTCCGGCCCGATGCGCAGATCGTCGGCATAGTCGGCGGCGCACACCCACATCCGCAGAATGTCGGCGCCGGCCTGTTTGATCACGTCCTGCGGCGCAGTGACGTTGCCGAGCGACTTCGACATTTTGCGCCCATCCTCGTCGAGCACGAAGCCGTGCGTGAGCACGACGTCGAACGGCGCGCGGCCACGCGTGCCGCAGCTTTCCAGGAGCGAGGACTGGAACCAGCCGCGATGCTGGTCGGAGCCTTCGAGATACATCACGGTCTCGTCGCCGCCGTCAGCCTTGCGCTTAATATGGGCGAGACTCGGAAAAGCCCGCGGATCTTCCAGCACGAAAGCATGCGTGGAGCCGGAATCGAACCACACGTCGAGGATATCGTCGACTTTCTGCCAGCCCTCATTGGCGAGCTTGCCGAGGAATCGCTCGCGCGCGCCCGGTGCGTACCAGGCATCGGCACCCTCATCCTCGAAGGCCTCGATGATGCGGACATTCACTTCCGGATCGCTGAGGATATCGACCGAGCCGTCGGGCTTTTCCTTGATGAACAGCGCGATCGGCACGCCCCAGGCGCGCTGCCGCGAGATCACCCAATCGGGCCTGGTGGCTATCATTCCACCAATGCGGTTTTGACCTTGTGCTGGAACCCAGCGAGTCGAAGCGATCGCTTCATTGGCACGCTGGCGCAATGTAAGGCCCTGCCTAGGTGGAAATTCGATGGGCGTATCCATCGCAATGAACCACTGCGGCGTATTGCGGTAGATCACCGGCTTCTTGGAGCGCCACGAATGCGGGTATTGATGCTTGAGCCGCCCGCGCGCCAGCAGCATGCCGGCGTCGATCAAGGCCTTGATCACCGCCTCGTTGGCGTCGCCCTTCTCACCTTTTTCGGTGAGCACGCTCTTGCCGGTGAAGCCCGGCGCCTGATCGGTGAAATGGCCATCGGCGTCGACGGTGTAGGGAATCACGGTATTGATGCCGCGCTCGGCGAGTTGACGACCAAAGTAATTCCAAACATCAAAATCCTCGCGGCCGTGCCCCGGCGCGGTATGAACGAAACCTGTGCCAGCATCTTCGGTCACGTGACCACCTTCGAGCAGGGGCACATGAAAATTGTAGTTACCGGCAAGCCCTCTAAGGGGATGCCAACAGGTCATCCCCTCAAGATGCAACGACGAAACATCGCGAAGCTTCTTATATGCCGTGACCCTCGCTTGTCTGAGAACGTCAAGAGCGAGACTGTTTGCAAGGATCAGGCGATCGCCTTTTTTCGCCCAATTATCTAAAGGTGCGTCCTCGATAAGGTAGAGCCCATAGGGAATCTTTGACGAATAACTGATCGCTCGGTTACCAGGGATAGTCCATGGAGTGGTAGTCCAGATTACGATCGAAGCTCCATCGAACGATTTATCTTTCGTGGCAACGTATTGAGGTCCATTAGCATCTGGTAGAAAGTTCGTTACATTGACCTCTCTTACAGGAAACTTCACCCACACCGTATCGCTCGTATAATCCTCGTACTCCACCTCGGCCTCGGCGAGCGCGGTCTTTTCCACCACCGACCACATCACCGGCTTACTGCCGCGATAAAGCGTGCCGTTGGCGGCGAACTTCATCAGCTCGCGCGCGATTTGCGCCTCGGCGAAATTGTCCATCGTGGTGTAGGGATGCGCCCAGTCGCCGGTGACGCCGAGGCGCTCGAACTCGGCGCGCTGCACCTCGATCCAGTGCTCGGCGAAGGCCCGGCACTCGCGGCGGAATTCGACCAGGGCCGCGGCATTGGACAAATCCGGCTTCGGTTTGCCCTTGGCGCGGTAATTCTCCTCCTCGATCTTCCACTCGATCGGCAGGCCGTGGCAGTCCCAGCCCGGCACGTAATTCGAATCGTAGCCGAGCATCTGCTGGCTGCGCGTCACCACATCCTTGAGGATTTTATTGAGCGCATGCCCGATATGGATGTTGCCGTTGGCGTAAGGCGGCCCGTCATGGAGCACAAAGCGCGGCCGGCCCTTGGCCACAGCGCGCAGCGCCCCGTAAAGGTCGAGCTTGTGCCAGCGCGCCAGAAGCTCCGGCTCCTTCTGCGGCAAGCCGGCGCGCATCGGGAAGTCGGTCTTGGGCAGAAACAGCGTTTCGGAGTAATCGCGTGTTTTGCTGTCGGTCACTTGCGGGTCCGTCTTGGGTTGCGCCTTCTAACAAGCCGGTTGCGCTGCGGAAAGGGTCTCTAAACCGCCATTGCGGCGGGTCTGGGGGAACGACCGCTCCGACCGGCGTTATCACGAATATGGTCACGCTGAGCCATGGCGATAGCGCTCGCCGGGCCGGCAGCATTTCTAGACCGGCGGGAACGCCGTGGGCTGACGCGCCAAGGCTTCCTGCGCCAGCCTCGTGTCGTCCTGCATCTGCCGCACCAGCTCCTTGGCCGAGGCAAACGTCTGCTCGTCGCGAAGAAAGGCGATAAAGGCGACGTCCATGTCCGCGCCATAGATGTCGACGGAAAAGTCGAACAGGAAAATTTCGAGCAACACGGAGCCCGTATCGAACATCGGGCGGCGACCGAAACTCGCCACACCGTCATAGCGGCGACCGCCGACCGCGGCGCGCACCGCGTAGATACCGTGGCGCAGCCGGCAAGCCGGGTCGGGCTTCAAATTCGCGGTCGGAAAGCCGAGTTCGCGTCCGCGCTTGTCGCCGTGGATCACGGTGCCGGAGAGAAACCAGGGATAGCCCAAGAGCTCCGCAGCCTCGTCGAGCCGGCCGGCGGCGAGCGCTTCGCGAATCGGCTGCGACGAGACCGGTCGGCCGCGATCGGCCAGCGGCGGCACCACGTCGACGGCAAAGCCGCGCCTTTTGCCTTCCGCGGCGAGAAATTCCGGTGAGCCCGCCCGATTGGCGCCGAATTGAAAGTTAAAGCCGATCGCCGCTCCGCTGACGGCGAAGCGCGCGACCAGGATGCGACTGACGAAATTCTCCGCACTGAGATTTGCCAACGCTTCGTCGAAAGTAAGCACGATGGCGCCGTCGAGCCCGGTGGCGGCGAGCAGCCGTAATTTGGTCGCCGCGTCAGTCAGCCGAAACAGCGGTTCGCCGGGATGGAAGAAAGCGCGCGGGTGGGGCTCGAAGGTCAAAGCCGCCGTGGGCCGGCCGAGCGCGCCGGCCCGCGCCTGCGCCGCCGCAATCACCGCCTTATGGCCGCGATGCACGCCGTCGAAATTGCCGATGGCGACGACCGCACCAAGGAGCGCCGCAGGGAATACTTGATGGGACGCGCCATCGGACGCAAAATCGCGCACGACGCGGAAAGTCTTCGTCGGCATCGGGGCTACGATGGTTAACAACCGGTTTACGGGACGATCCCGAAGTGGTGCCGTGGCATGAGCCGCAAAGTCAAGGGACCGCTGGAACGGCTTCGGCGGCCCGAGCCCGCCACAGCGGTTAACCGCGCGTTCAAACACACGATGTAGCTTCGCGCCGGTGCAGGGGACGGTCGAGGCGGGATGCTGCCTCGACGCAAGATCAGCCGATACGGTCGGTTGCCGGTCGCGGGCTTGGGAGCAGAGCGATGGCGCTCGATCCGAAAATGCCGGTGCTTGTCGTCGACGACTACAGCACCATGGTGCGCATCATCCGCAATCTATTGCGCCAGCTCGGCTTCGAGGACATCGACGACGCCGCCGACGGCAGCGCCGCGCTGGAGAAGATGACCGCCAAGCGCTACGGGCTTGTCATCTCGGATTGGAACATGGAGCCGATGACCGGCTATGACCTGTTGCGCCGCGTGCGCGCCAATCCGCAGATCGAGACCACCCCGTTCATTATGGTGACGGCGGAATCCAAGACCGAGAACGTCATTGCGGCGAAGAAGGCCGGCGTGAACAATTACATCGTCAAGCCATTCAACGCGCAGACGCTCAAAGCCAAGATCGAAGCGGTGTTTGCCGAGAAGCCTGAACTCACCTCTGCGGTTGAACAAACGAACGCTGCCACCTTTGTCGGGTCCCGGGCGTTGCGCAACGCGTAATATTGCGCCGACGGACCGGCCCACTCACCATGCAAGTGCAGGCATCACCGCCTTCGGCGCGACGCCGGCCGCATTGAAGATCGCGTTGAGCGCGGCCAGATCGGGCGCTTCGCGCGAGCCGTATTGCTCGGCATGGATGCCGGAAATCACGAACATATAATCGAGGCCGAAAGCCGCGGCGCCTTTGAGATCGGTGCGGACCGAATCGCCGACGGCGAGCACGCGCCTGCGCTTCGGCGCCGCGCCGGCGCGCAACGCCGCTGCCTTGGCCAACGCGGCGCCGTAGATCGGCGCGTGCGGCTTGCCGTAATAAAGCACCTCCCCGCCAAGCGCCGCATAGGCGTCGGCCAAGGCTCCGGCGCAGTAAACCAGCGTATCGCCGCGCTCGACGACGATGTCGGGATTGGCGCAGACCATGAACAGCGCGCGCGAACGCATCGCCCCAAGCATATCGCGATAGCTTTCCGGCGTTTCCGTCGTGTCGTCGAACAGGCCGGAGCAGACGACATAATCGGCGCTCTCAAGGCTGGCGAATTTCACGTCGAGCCCGGTGAAAATGGAGAGGTCGCGCTGCGGACCGAGATGAAAAACGGTCTGCGGCAGCCGCGACGCGACGATGCCGCGGGTGACGTCGCCGGAGCTTACGATCGCGTCATAGGCGTCGCGCGGCACGGCGAGCCGATCGAGAATGCGCGCCACCGCCTCGCCCGAGCGCGGCGCATTGGTGATCAGGATCGCCGTGCCGCCGCGCTTGCGGAAGCTCAGCAGCGCGTCGCAGGCCGCCGGGAACGCGGCAAGCCCATTATGGATGACGCCCCAGACATCGCAGAGCAGCACGTCATAGTCGCGCGCGAGCGGCTCAAATCGTTCGATAAAAGGGGCCATCTGCGTCATTGCGAGCGAAGCGAAGCAATCCAGTATCACAAAATGCAACCTGGATTGCTTCGTCGCTACCGCTCCTCGCAATGACGGAAAAGTTCAGTTGCGCCGCATCCCGGCGCGCGCCAGTTGGGCAAGATTGCCGGAGGCGCCGGTTGCAGCGCTCGCCGCCGACGGCGGCGCGGCCGCGTCCTTGCCGGACTCCCTGGAGTCGCCGGCGACGCCTTGCAGCGCTTCCGCGCGCACCGGACGCGGCGGCGAAAACAAAAAGCCTTGGCCGAAGCGGACGTCATAGTCGAGTAGATCGACCACCGTGGCCTCGTTTTCGATTCGCTCGGCGATCAGATCGATGCCGAAGCGGCCGAGCAGATCGGAGAAATCGGCCGGATGGATGTCGGTCGAAGCGACGCCGACCCGGTTGAACAACAGCGTCGCCGGCGCCTTGACGAAACGGAAGCCGCGCTCGTTCAATTCGCGCGCCTCGACGCGAAGGTCGGTGAGGTTGTCGATCGAGAAGCGGAAACCGCGCTCGGCCAAAGCGGCGAGACTCTCGTGCTCGATCGGCCCCATGGCGCGCACCGCGCTCTGGGTGAATTCGAACACCAGCGACGGCGCGATGGCGCGGTTGGCCTCCATGAATTCGAGCAATTTCGGAAATCCGGCATCGGTGAGCGTCGCGCCGGATACGTTGCAGAACAAGCCGATCTCGCGGTTCTTGAGGAGCAGCCGCCGCACCACCTGCACGCAGCGCAACGCCGAAAGATGGTCGAGCTTCGGCATCAGCGCGCCGGCTTCGGCATAGGGCAGGAAATCGCCCGCCGCGACCAGCTCGCCGTTGTCGGCCTTGAGCCGCGACAACGCCTCGTAATAGCGCACCTTGCGCTGCGGCAACGTCACCACGGGCTGCAGGAAAAGATCGATCTTGCTTGAGTCGATGGCTCTGGCGATGGCGGCAATAATGCCGTCGCGGTCAAGCCCGGCAAAGGCTGCGATCTTACGCTCGAGCGGCGCGGCCGGCGCGATCGTCGCCGCGACTGCCGCTGATGCGGCAATGGCGGATTCCGGCGCGGCTGCAGTCGCCGCTCCGTTCACCGCAGGCGGCGGCTCGACCGCGGCGGCAGGCTGGCGCTCGGCGTTAAGCGCCGCCTCATGCGTCGCCACCGAGTTCGGCCAATTGCTTGACGAGCGTGGACAGTTCCTCGATCTCGGCAGCGAGCGGCTGCGCGGTCGCCAAGGCGCGGTCGATCACGGTATCGACTTTGCCCTCCATGGCGCTGAGCCGGCGGCCGAACTCGGCTAATTGGCGGGCGAGATCGCCCGAGCCGCGCGCCAGGTTGGCGAGCTGGTTGCTCGCTTCCAGCCGATCGTGCTTGCGTGCGGCTATGGCGTTATAGACCGCGAGCGCGGTGAGTGCGCCGAGCGCCACCAACGCCAATTCGGCGCCGGTAAAGCCGAAGCGCAGATAGACCACGACGCCGACCGAGCCGGCGATGAGCGCCATGCAGGCCGCAATGAAGATAGCGCTGATCCGCACCATGCTGCGCTACTCCCTAGGAACGATTCGCGCCCGAAGCCTAGCAGTGTCCACAAGCGCCGGATCGCCGCAAGTGCGCCGATATACATGGCTAAGGCTTTGCGCTGGTTTTATAAAGTTAAAACTGATGCACGGTCGGTGAGATGCTGGATTCCGCCCCCGCTCCCGCGCCGGCGCCGCTTGCGGCGTCCGCCGCTGCGCCAAAGCCCGGATTGATCGGTTGGATCGAGCGCCGGCCGAATACGGCATTCGGCTGGTTTTTGGCCCTGCATTTTGCGGTCTGGACCGCGCTGCCGAGCCTGCTTTACGCCAATCTGCCGCTCGATCTTGTCGAGGCCCTGACCTATGGCCGCGAATGGCCGCTCGGTTCCGACAAGCTGCCGCCGTTGCCGTGGTGGCTGGTCGAGATCATGTACCGGACTTTCGGCGTCGACGCAGCCTATTACGCCATGGCGCAGGTCGCAGTCGTCATCGCCTTTGCCTTGGTCTTTGCCACGGCGCGGCCGCTCGTCGGCGCAGCCGGCGCGCTCGTCGCTGTGCTCATCATCGACGGCATGCACTATTTCCAGTACACGGCGGTGAAATTCAATCACGACGTCGTTCAACTGCCGTTCTGGGCGCTGGCCGGCTACGCCTTTCACGCCGCGCTTAAGCGCGGGCGTCTTGGCCATTGGTCGCTCCTCGGCGTCGCCCTTGGCGGTGCGTTGTGGGCGAAATATTTCGTCGCCATGCTGGCGGCGCCCTATGCGCTGTTCCTGCTGTTCGACAAACAGGCGCGGCGCGCCTTGGCGACGCCCGGACCGTGGTTCGCGCTGGCGGTTGCGCTATTGATCGCGCTGCCGCACGTGATCTGGCTGTTTCACACCGATTTCCTGCCGTTTGCCTATGCCGAGCATCGCGCCGCGCCGGTGCGCGGCTGGTTCGACCACATCCTGCACCCGGCGTTTTTCGCCGCCAGCCAGCTCTTTTTCCTGCTGCCGTCACTGTTCATCGCCGCGGCGCTGCTTTGGCCGCGGCCCAAAACTGCTCCCCTCCCCCTTGTGGGGAGGGGTTGGGGGTGGGGGTCGAGAGGTGACGCGCAATCGTCAACGCGGGGAGCATCACCTCTCGACCCCTCTCCCTCCCCTCCCCCACAAGGGGGGAGGGTAGATTTAGCCGACTCCTCCGACCGCCGCATCGTCACGCTTCTGGCCTTCGGCCCCGGCGCCACGACGATTGCGCTCGCGGTCGCGAGCGGACGCGGCGCTGTCGCCATGTGGGGCTATCCGCTGTGGCTTTTTGTCGGGCTGTGGATCGTCATGATCGTTCGCCCTGTGTTCAACCGTGATCGCATCGGGCGCGTCGTTGCCGCATGGGCCGCGGTATTCACCGTCTTAGCGCTGGCCTTCGTCATCAATTACACGGTGCTGCCGCGCCTCGACCACCGCTACCGCGCCGAATTTTATCCGGGCGACGCGCTTGGCGCGACTTTGACGCAGCGCTTTCACGCCGCGACCGGCAGGCCGCTGCGCTATGTCATCGGCTCGATGTGGGACGGCGGCAATCTCGCGCATTATTCGCCTGATCAGCCGCAGGTGCTGATCGACGGCGAGCCGGCCCGCGCGCCGTGGATCGACCTCAACGCTCTACGCAAAGAAGGCGCCGTCGTCGTGTGGACGCAAAGCGATCCCAAAGTGCTGCCGGCGCCATTCACCGCAGTCGCGCCCAATGCCGAAGTCGGCGCGCCGTTCGATCTGCCGATGCGCCGCGGCGATGGCGCGGTGCATGTCGGTTGGGCGATTTTAAAGCCGCAGCCACGATAGAGGAATATCGCCGGACGCCTGCACGAAGCGTAGAGCCGGCTATCCAACCGGGAGCTCCAGATCATGAAGACAACATTATCTTTGCTCGGCGCGATACTGGCAATCTGGACGCCCGCCGCTTTTGCGGCGACCGCAGCGTCAGCGTCGCAACATGCGACCAGCTCACCATTTGTCGTCGCAGAATATATGCGCGCCGTTCCGTATGGATCGTCGACGGCCATCCGCTGCCGGCGGGTCTGCGTCAAATCCGGACGTGGAACGCCGACGCATCCCCCGGCTTGTCTGCAATGGCGGATCGTCTGTTAGCTAACCGCTTTAATCACCCGTCCCACCTTGTCGAAAATCTCGCCGATCTGCGTTTCGCTCACGATCAGCGGCGGAGAGAGCGCGATAGTGTCGCCGGTCACGCGGATCATGAGGCTTTCTTCGGTAAAGGCGTGCTGCATCGCTTCATAGGCGCGCAAGCCCGGCGCGCCGGCGCGCGCGGCAAGGTCGATGCCGGCCGTCAAGCCCACGGTGCGGATATCGAGGACGCCGGGTGCGCCTTTGAGCGTCATCGCCGCATCAGCAAAGCGCGGCTCCAGCGCCTTGGCGCGCTCGAATAGTTTTTCGTCGCGATAAAGATCGAGCGCCGCCAGCCCCGCAGCGCAGGCCAGCGGATGCGCCGAATAAGTGTAGCCGTGGAACAGCTCGACGACGTGTTCGGGCCCGCGCATGAAAGCTTCATAGATGCCGTCACGCGCGATCACGCCGGCCATCGGCACCGCGCCCGAAGTCACGCCCTTGGCGAAGACGATAATGTCCGGCGTCACGCCATAGCGTTCGGCGGCAAAGGCATAGCCGAGCCGGCCGAAGCCGGTGATGACTTCGTCGAAGATCAGGAGGATGCCGTGGCGGTCGCAGCTCGCGCGCAGCTTTTGCAGATAGCCTTTAGGCGGCGGCAGCACGCCGGTCGAGCCGGCCATCGGCTCGACGATCACAGCGGCGACGGTCGAAGCATCGTGCAGCGCGACCATGCGGTCGAGCTCGTCGGCAAGATGCGCGCCCCAGTCCGGCTCGCCCTTGGTGAAAGCTTGATGCTCGCGGCTATAGGTCGCGGGCAGATGGTCGACGCCAGTCAACAGGGAACCGAAGAATTTGCGATTGGTCACGATGCCGCCGACCGAAATGCCGCCGAAGCCCGTGCCGTGATAGCCGCGTTCGCGGCCGATCAACCGGGTGCGCGCCGCTTCGCCGCGCACATTGTGGTAGGCAAGCGCGATCTTGAGCGCGGTGTCGACGGCTTCCGAACCGGAATTGCAAAAGAACACGCGATTGAGATCGCCCGGCGCCAGCGCAGCGAGCCGGCTCGCCAGCTCGAACGCTTTCGGATGGGCAAACTGAAAGGCCGGCGAATAATCGAGCTCCTCGGCCTGGCGCTGAATCGCCGCGACGATCGGATCGCGGCAATGCCCGGCATTGCAACACCACAACCCTGCAGTGCCATCGAGCACGGCGTAGCCCTCTGGCGTGTAGTAATGCATGTCCTTGGCGCGCGCGATCAACCGTGGCGTGCGTTTGAACGCGCGGTTCGGGGTGAACGGCAACCAATAGGCTTCAAGATCGTTGGGACTATCGATAGGACGCGCGGTGTTTTGTTTTGATCTGGAGCTTGGCATGGATGATCGCCTCCGAGGTGATTACCATTCGCGATCGGGTGCAGTCGGGCTTGAGAGAGATATTCAGTTGGTCGACGGACAAAGATTGCGGACAAGCAGATCTATGAAATAGAATGATGCACGAAATTCCTGACTGTGCCTGTGAAATTTACCGTAGGCGTCGAGGAGGAATTTTACCCGATGGCGAGGGCGTTGGCGGAAGGGAATTTGAGGCGCAAGAACACTGCCCTCACCGAGGACGCGATACCTTCTATTGGCATCATCGGCGCCGGCGCTTCGATTGCGACCATCCCTCCCGATCAAACCATTTTCGTGCAAGGCGACCCTTGCGACGCCCTTTACTATCTCCGCGCAGGAACCGCCAAAGTTCACGTCCTGTCGAAGTCCGGAGAGGAAGCAGTCCTCCTGATACTCGTTCCGGGTGACTTCTTCGGCGAGGGATGCATGTTGAACGATGCGCGACGCGTGGCGACCGCTACCACCATGACCGAATGCACGGTCGAGCGCATCGAGGTTTCGGAAACGTGGCGGAGGCTCCGTAACGACCCGGCATTCGCGAAAATGTTCATGGATTTTCTGGTGACGCGAAATCGCCAGTATTTTGCGGCTGTCGGTGATCATCATTTTCACTCCACCGAAGAGCGGCTGGCGCGCACACTATTGCGCTTGGCGAGGACCGACGGCAACGGCGAGTTGACGGCGACGCTGCCCCGCCTCAGCCAGGAGACGCTGGCAGAAATGATCGGCACCACGCGCACGCGCGTGAATTTTTTCATGAACAAATTCCGGCGGCTCGGCATGATCGAATACTCCGGCAAATTCGACGGCAAATTCGTTGTGCATCACGCGCTGTCCGCCATCTTCAGCCGTGAGTGAGTAACTGGAGTTATTCGCGTCCACCGGAAGACCTTTTCGAAGTGTGCAATTTTGCACACGTTCTGCGGTCCGTGTGACAGTGGAAGTCTTTGCCGTGCCGTGGGTTAGCCTGCGACAGGACGTCGCACTGTCACAAATGGTACACCTGCATCGGCTGTTCTGAAAATAACATCGGTTTGGAACTATTCTGAGTCGTATTTGGCACGCCGCCGCACCCGATTGATGCTGGACTTTTGGAGTGCGCATGCCAGGCGATGTTGGCCCGAAGGGTGCAACGCATGGCAAGAAAGAAACGACGGGAGGTCACGTCTGATCCACGCCGGTTTCTGATCGGCTGCGGCCATCTGCGTCTGCGGCCTGCGCCAGAGCAAAGCCTCCGGTCAGCGGACGAGCCTGCCGCGGTGCGCGCACGGACCATCTAATAATGCTGTCCGGGTCGCATCGGAACCTAATCTGCGACGCGATCGACCAAATCGCCTGTCTGACCTCGCTGTCTCAGGTCGGCGCCAAGTTTGCCGATACCATGGCGAAGCTCGGTTTCAGCTCCTTGGGGATCAACGCGCTGCCGCCGCCCGGGGAAGACGCCGATCCCTCGCTCCTAATCGATATCGTGCCGAACGGATTTCGCGATCTTTATAGTCATGAACGATTTTACGCGGTCGACCACCTCGCTGTTCACGCCAGAACGGCCTGTGAACCGTTCCGCTTCAGCGATGCGCCTTATACTGCGGGAGACTTGCAGCGCCAGGAGAGATTCATGCAGGCCCTGCAAACCTTCAATATGGGGAAAGGCATCATCGTTCCGATCGGACGCCCGGTAAATATCCCGGTTTGCGTGTGGCTGGCCGGTGAGAATCCCGAGCTGCACGATGAAGCGTTACTGGCGACCCAAATGATCGGTCTGTTTACAGCGAGCAAGGTCCGCGCGCTGTCGCGGCCCCGCCAGAGCGGCGTGCGGTCAGGTGCTCTGACGAAGCGCGAACGCGAGGTCTTGCAATGGATTTCAGTCGGCAAGACGTCGTGGGAAATCAGCGTTATCTCCGGCGTGAGCGAGCGCGCGATCAACAATATTATTGCCGACACAATGAACAAGCTCGATGCGGTAACCCGCGTCCAGGCCGTGGTGAACGCGATTCGTCAGGGCGAAGTGGAATTGTAAAGCCTGTCAACCGATTCAGAATTATTCTGAACAGTAATTTTGACACTAGGCGAGTCAATACAATCGGAATGTGCTCGAAAGTGGCAGTTGCTGACGAGACCGCGCAGGAATGCGCAATGACAGCTGAAAGCCGAGACACCGAGCTATTCGACCCCCGGCCATTTCTAAATGGACATGGGGCCGGCCAATCGCGCTTGCAGCTCGGGCCCGAACAAATCATCTTCATGCAGGGCGATGCCGCCGATGCTTTGTTCTACCTCGAACGCGGCTGGATCAAAATCTCGGTCGTCGCGCTAAACGGCAAGGAAGCCGTGGTCGCACTGGCCGGCGAGGGCGAATTGTTCGGCACGCGGTGTCTGATCAAAAATCATCCGCGCATGGGCACGGCGACGACGCTCACCGACTGCACGCTCATACGGGTCGCCACGGCAGCCGTGATCCGCATGCTGCGCGAGGACCCCGACTTCGCCGAAATGTTCGCCATCTACCTGGTGCAACAGTCTATCCGTCGCGAGCAAGACATTGTCGACCACTTGACGAATGCCAGTGAAAGACGTTTGGCGCGGTCGCTGCTACGACTCGCGAACGACTGTCGCAGCGTCAAATCACAACTGGTTTCGACTCGCGTCACTCAGGCCGTGCTCGCCAATATGATCGGCACGACGCGCTCGCGCGTCAGCTTCTTCATGAACAAGTTCAGGCGGCAGGGTTTTGTCGAATATGATCGGCACGGCCAAGTGACGGTGCACGATGCGCTGCTCAGTGATTTCTTGGCGGGATGATGCTTGGGGGGCAACGCAATGGCTTCCACTGCACCGACGGCAAGCATACAGAAGAAAGTTTCTTGCGACCCTCGCGATTTCCTCGCTCACATCGGCGCGGGCCTAACGATTGCGAACTATCGTCAAAACGAAATCATCTGCAAGCAGGGCGACGCGCTCGATGCGGTGTTTTATATTGAAAGCGGGCGGGTCAAACTATCCATCGTCTCGCCAAGCGGCAAGGAAGCGGTGCTCAGCCTGCGCGGCGACGGCGATTTCTTCGGCGTGCGATCATTGGTCCGCGTGCACCGGCGCGTCACCACGGCGACTGCGCTGACCGATTGTACAATTGCGCGGATCACCACGTCGACCATGATCCGCTTGCTGCGTGAGGAACCTGGCTTCGTCGAGCTGTACACGTCCTATCTCATGCTGCAGCACGCCCGCGACCAGGAGAACGTGGCCGATCTGTTGACCAATTCTGCCGAAAAGCGCCTGGCACGGATTTTGTTGCAGCTCGCCGATTTCGGACCGGAGGGCAATCCGAAGCCGATTCCGATCCGGATCAACCAAGAGAGCCTTGCCGAAATGGTCGGCACCACGCGTTCACGCGTGAATTACTTCATGAACAAGTTTCGGCAGCTCGGTTTGATCGAATACAGAGATAAATTGGTGGTGCACCGTGCGCTGGCCGACATTCTGCAGCGCGAATAATGCACGGGCCGCGCATCCGCAAGCGCGGCGATGAGCGGCTTGCGGGCTCTACTGGCCGCCAGACGAATGCCATTGCTTGCCGCTCCTCCTTGCCGGTTTTGGGCGCGACTGCTACCACCGCGCCATCGCGACGCATGGACCGCAGATGGCCGACAAATCCGAAAAAAACGAAAAATCGAACAAGCTCAAGGCGCGGCTGCCGCGCGGACTTGCCGACCGCACGCCGGGCGAAATTGCCGCGACGCGCGTCATGATCGAGAAAATCCGCGCCGTTTACGAGCTTTACGGCTTCGAGCCGGTGGAGACGCCGGCCATCGAATATACCGACGCGCTGGGCAAGTTCCTGCCCGACCAGGACCGGCCGAACGAAGGCGTGTTCTCGTTCCAGGACGATGATGAACAGTGGCTGTCGCTGCGCTACGATCTCACCGCGCCGCTCGCCCGCTATGTCGCGGAGAATTTTGACACGCTGCCGAAGCCTTATCGCAGCTACCGCGTCGGCAACGTCTTCCGCAACGAAAAGCCCGGCCCCGGCCGTTTCCGTCAGTTTATGCAGTTCGACGCCGATACGGTCGGTTCGTCGTCGCCCGCAGCCGATGCCGAAATGTGCATGATGGCGGCGGATACGATGGAGGCGCTCGGCATTCCGCGGGGCAGCTATGTGGTTAAGATCAATAATCGTAAAGTGTTGGACGGCATATTGGAGACAATCGGACTCGGTGGCGAAGATAATGCTAGTAAGCGACTTGTTGCTTTACGCGCGATCGACAAATTAGATCGGTTAGATGAACACGGCGTTCGGCTTTTGTTAGGTCCGGGCCGCAAGGATGAAAGCGGTGATTTCACCAAAGGAGCGCAGCTGGCAGAAAATCAAATCACATTCGTTATGAATTTTCTTCGTCCCGTGTATGGATATGACGTTGAGCGCGATGACGTTGTTCGTCCTTATCGCGATATGGAGCGCGTCGATCCGAGCCACGGCGATCCAACAGACAAACGTCCAAAGTTCATCGACAACTTCGGCACTGTCGCACACCAAAGCTCGTTGCTCGCCCTGAACGAACACGGAATGTCTGGCCTACTGGAACTTAATGAGATGATCGCACTGTGCGAAAAAGCGGGTTATGGAAGTGCACGCATCAAGATTGACCCCTCCGTGGTGCGCGGCCTCGAATATTACACGGGCCCAGTTTTCGAAGTGGACCTGACCTTTCCGATTTCCAGCGCTGATGAAAAGCCGGCGCGTTTCGGCTCAGTGGGCGCTGGCGGGCGCTACGACGGCCTCGTCTCGCGCTTCCGCAGCGAGCCGGTGCCGGCGACCGGATTTTCCATCGGCGTGTCGCGGCTGCTCGCCGCGCTCGAATATCTCGGCAAGGCCGATCTGAAGACCGAACGCGGCCCGGTCGTCGTCACGGTGTTCGACAAGGATCGTATTGCTGACTACCAGAACATGGTGGCGGCGCTGCGTAATGCCGGCATCCGCGCCGAGCTTTATCTCGGCTCCGGCAAGTTCGGGCCGCAGATGAAATATGCCGACCGGCGCAATTCGCCTTGCGTCGTCATCCAGGGCTCCGATGAAAAAGCCAAAGGCGAAGTCACGGTCAAGGACCTCATCGTCGGCGCCGAGCTCGCCAAGCTGGAAAAGGGCCGCGAGGAGCATTTGCAAAAGCAGGCGCAGGCGCAGCGCGCCGTGCCGGAAGCCAAGCTTGTCGAGGCGGTGCGCGACGTGCTGGCGCGGCACGGGCTCGCGCCACGGTAATTTGCATGAATTGGTATTCCCGAAATCGGGTAATACCCGATTTCGGTTGGCGCCCTCAGATCTTTTCCGAGCCCTCCGCCTTCATCGCCCACAGTATCGCCGCCATGACTCCCTTGCATCGCGGCAGCAGAAATAAGGTCAGCCCGGCGATCAGCGGCAAATAGATCGCGAGCGCCAGCGCGATTGGCGGGTGGAAATTGATCTCACAGATCAGGATAATCGGCACCGTGAGATGACCGACGACAAGGATCGTCAGCCACGGCGCGGCGTCATCGGTGCGATAATGCCCGTAAGGCTCGCCGCATACCGAGCAACGATCGACCATTTTGAGGTAGCGGTGCAGCAACCGGCCTTGCCCGCAGCGCGGGCATCGCCCAAGCGCACCGCGCAAGATCGCCGTCGGCGTCGATGGACGCTTGGCATCGGCTTCGGCCATAGTATCGCGCCTTCTTAAGTCCACGGCCGCAGCGTGCCGATAGCGTTGGGTCTATCATCGCGGAATTGCGGTTCCTAGCGCAGTTTCATAGCGCAGTTTCTTGGCGCGCATTTTTGCAAAACCCTCCCACTGGCGCGGGAATTTTTTTGTAGCTAGGGTGTTCTCATAGCGGAACTCTCCGCTTTGGGTATCGGCTGTGCGCAGATCTTCCGGCAGACAGACCGGCAAGCATACGGGTCAGCAGCACATTTGGCGCCGGCGCATCATCGCGCTGGCGGCCGCGTACGCCATTGCGCTGTCGAGTCTGCTGGCAAGCTTCGGCGCCGCCCGCGCCGCGGCCGAGGCGACGACCAATCCGTTCGGCGTCATTTGCCACCACGACCTCGCGGGACAGCCCGCGCCGCTGACCGGCGGGAGCAGCAACAGCAATATTTGCATCGATTGTTGCTGCGTCGGCTGCCTGATGCCGATGGCCGCGCTGCCGCCGCCGCCGGCCGCTGCCGCGCCGGCATTGCCCGCGATCAGCTACCGCGTCGCACCCGTCGCGATGGCCGCCCTCTCCGGCAGCCGCGCGGCGAAATCCCACCGCTCCCGAGCACCTCCATCCGGCGCCTGATCCGCGGCCGCCCGCTTCGCGGCGGCCGCAGTGAATTCCGCGCTGGAATGGAGAATGACTATGCCCTGCTATTGCTGGCGTTCGCGCGCATACGCGCTGGCGCTGTTGTTCGTCTGCCTGTCCTACTCGGCCGCCTTCGCCCACTGCTTTGTCGGCGCCCGGTTCTTTCCCGCAACGCTCGCCATCGACGATCCGTGCGTGGCGGATGAGCTGTCGCTGCCGACGGTGTCCTGGTCGAAAACCGGCGACGTCCCGCCAGCCACCGAATGGGACGTCTCGGCGGAGATTTCGAAACGCATCACCGAGGACTTGGGCATTTCGATCGGCGATATCTGGTCGCAAATCCGCCAGCCCGGCGGCCCGACGCGGACGGGGTTCGGCGATCTCGAAACCACGCTGCAATACCAGCTCCTTAAGAACGACGAGCATGAAACGGCGATGCTGCTTGGGCTGATCGCCGACTGGGGCGGCACCGGCGCGCTCAATTCCGGAATTGGAACGCCCTACAGCCTGCTCACCCCGACCTATTATTTCGGTAAGGGGTTCGGCGACCTTCCCGACGAGGCCGGAGCCTTGCGCGCTTTCGCCGTGACTGGACAGGTCGGCTATCAGTTTCCGACCACGTCCTACGAAGTCGCACAAGGCGCCTATATTCCTCAGGTGCTGGTTTATGGCGGCTCGATACAATACAGCATGCCGTATCTGAAATCGGAGATCGAGGACTACCAGCTGCCCGATTTCGTCAATCACCTGATCCCGATCGTCGAAGCGCAATTCGCAACGCCGGTCGCCAACAATCTCGGCAACAGCCCGATCACGACCGGCACCATCAATCCGGGTGCGATCTGGGTCGGCAGCTATTTCCAGGTCGGCCTCGAAGCCCAGATTCCGGTCAATCGCGCCAGCGGCACCGGCGTCGGCTTTCTCGGCCAGCTGCATCTTTATCTCGACGACATGTTCCCCAACACGATCGGACAACCGCTGCTTGGCGGCAGCGGCGCAGCCCCCCGCAAACTCAGCTTCTAAGGTGACAGACCATGCGAACCCTCCTCACGATGACGATCTCGCTGTTTCTCTCGCTCGCGGCCATGGCATTGGCCGCCGCCGGCGCACAGGCCCACGCCTTCCTCGATCATGCGAGCCCTCTGGTTGGAAGCACGGTGCAGACTGCACCGCACGAACTCTCGCTCTCGTTCACGCAAGATCTGGAACCGGCCTTCAGCACCGTTGAGGTGACCGGCCCTAATGGCGCTCGTGTCGACCAGGGCAAGCCGCAGATCAGCGGCAATACGATGCATGTCGGGCTTAAAGCGTCAGGCCCCGGAACCTATCACGTGCATTGGCACGCGCTGTCGGTCGACACCCACACCACGCAAGGCAGCTTCAGCTTCCACGTCGGCCAATAAGCCGGGCGGAGCCATAACTTGGACGATCCCCTATTTTACGTGCGTGCGCTGCACTTCGCCGCCACCATCACGGTGGCGGGCGTGGTGATTTTTATTGTCTGCGTCAGCGAACCGGCGTTCCGTTATGCCAACGATGATACGCACGGCGCTTTCGCCGTTCGCATCCGTCTCGCCTGGATGGCGTGGATCAGTCTTGCAATAGCCCTGTTGTCGGGGGTGTTCTGGCTCGTCCTCACTGCGGAATCGATGAGCGGTCAGCCGCTGGGCAGTCTCGCATCGCAAGATGTGCTGTGGACGGTGCTGACGCAAACAGAGTTCGGCAATGACTGGCTGTTGCGCTTTGCGCTGGCTTGCGTGCTCGGCGGCCTGTTCGTGCACTTCCTTTCCATAAAAGGTTTCGCATCGCTTGGACTGAAAGCGGTCACGGCGATTGTAGCCGCTGCGCTGGTCGGCACTTTGGCGTTCGCCGGCCATGCCATCGGCGGTCGAGGCATCGAGGCCATTCTCCATCCGGCCGCCGACGTCTTGCACCTGGTGGCCGCGGCGGCATGGGTTGGCGCGCTCGTTCCGCTCGCCGTGATGCTGACGATGGCCGGAGGGGATGCGGCCAGCCTCGCCGTGACGCGGGCGGCGACGCTGCGCTTCTCGGCTCTAGGCATCGTCAGCGTCGCGACCCTGCTCCTCACCGGCGTCGTCAATAGCTGGTATCTGGTGGGCAGCGTCTCGGCACTGACCGGAAGCGATTACGGCCGGCTGCTGCTGTTCAAGCTGGTGCTGTTCGCCGGCATGGTCGGCATCGCGGCCGTCAATTGGTCGCAGTTGACGCCAAGGCTGGTGCAGAATGCCGACGCTACGGGCGCGGAGCGCGCGCGGTGCCTATTGCGCAGGAACGCCGTGATCGAGGTCATGGCGGGCGCGGCGATCATCGGCATCGTCGCCGTGCTCGGCATCCTGCCGCCCGCCAGTCACCTCCATCAGCACGGGACGCCCGGCGCCATTCCGGCGGATGCTTCCTTCCAGCACATCCATACTGAAGACGGCATGGCAGACGTCACGGTCGAGCCCGGCCACACCGGCGTCGCCAGTGTCACAATCCATTTGTGGGACGCGGAAGAAAACGAGCTTAATGCCCAGCAGGTGACTCTAACCCTCGCTCCGCCAGGCGCAGCCGGCAAACCGATCACGCGGCCTGCGTTGCAGGACTCCGATGGGCTTTGGCGTGTCAAGCGCATCGAACTCTCGCAGCCCGGCGATTGGACCGTCACAGTGAGTGCCGTGCTCGGTCCCGGCAAGCGCGTCGTGCTCACGGCGCCGATCGTCATCGATGCTAAATAACGCTTCGCGATAGAGGCGTACGCGAAGGCGCCTTAGGCAAGCGGAGTTGTCCGCGTCCATCAGGGACTGCAGCGCAGCATGCCGTGAATATCGCAATAGCCGCGGCCGAGATGGCAGCAGCCGAACGCCCCTTCCGAGCAATAAAAGAATTGATAATCGCTGCCGCAGCGATCGGCACAATACGGCCGGCCGGTGAAATATTCGGTGCTGCAGTGGTTGCGAAACCGCGGCGGGAGAACTTCCGGATATTGCCAATCGACGAGAACAGTGGAACCGCGAACCGGCAAAATCTCGGATGCCGCCGCGGCGCATATCTGTGCCCATGCGACATAGGCCAAGACGGCTGAAACCAGTGCTTTCATCATGCTTGGGTCATCGCCATAGATTCACCCGATGACCAACCCGTTGCGGCGGCGGCGGGCTGGCGCGGCAAGCGTACAGTAAAGCGCGAGCCTTCGCCCTCTTTGCTGTCTACCTCGACGCGGCCGTGATGCAGCTCGACCGCCATCTTGACGAGGTAGAGACCGACCCCGGTGCCGACGATGCCGGACACATTGCTGCCGCGGTGATAGCGCTCGAACAAGCGATCGCGATCGCTTGACGGAATGCCGATGCCGCGATCGGCGACAGCGACGATGACTTCATCGGCGCTGCTGCGACCCTCGACCTCGATGCCGCCGCCGCCCGGCGAATATTTGATGGCATTGGACAGCAGATTGGACACCACCTGAAACAGCAGTTTGCCGTCGCCGACCATCGGCAGCGGCGTGCCGGCAAATCGCTCGGCGATCGGCACGCCCGGCACCATCTCACGGTGCAACTGGCAGACCTCCTGCAGCAAAGCGGTCATGTCCATTGCCGCGGGATGGAAATAAAGCGCGGCGCCGCCGTCGATCAGACGCGAAGAGTTGAGCAAATTTTCGATCAGGTGCGTCATGCGCAGCACCGCGCTGCGAATCTTGCCGGCCCGCTCGCCGATCTCGGCGGGTTTGACCACATCTTTGATCTTGTCGAGGCGCCGGGCGTGGCCGTCGATGACCGTCAGCGGCGTGCGGAACTCATGCGACGCCATCGACACGAAATTGCGTTGCAACAAAGCCAGCCGTTGCTCGTTTGCCAATTGCTCCTCGAGCAGCGCCGCCTGGCGGGCGAGCATGGTTTGGCTACGCATCAGATCGATCGCGTTGTTGCGGAACACCACGGTCGCCTGCGCCATGGCGCCGATCTCATCCCGGCGATCCGTTTCCGGAATCTCGGTCGCGGTATCGTTGGCGGCAAGGCGGCGCATACGGTCGGCCAGATCGAGCAGCGGCACGGAAATCGACCGGCTGATATGAACGAGCGCCGCGACCACCAGCACGGCGGCGATGACGATGCCAAGCAGGATGAGCCAGTACGCATGGCGGTAGGCGACGGCGAGACGGTCGCTCGCCACCTGCGCGCTGGCAACGGCCTGGTCGGTCAGTTGGCCGAGCGTGTCGCTGGCGGCGTTATAGGCTGCGCGCGACGATGAGCCGTAGATTTGCAGCGCCTCGGCCTTGCGATTGCCGCGCGCCAGAACCAGCATCTGGTTGACGATGGCCCGGTACTCGTTCCAGTGCGTCGTGAACTGCCGGTAGAGCCTGTTTTCCGCCGCATCGTGGCGAATGCGTTCGAACTCGCGCTCGGAATCAGCGATGGTGCGGTCGAGGTCCGCCATCTGTTTCTCGTTGGCGGCCGCCTCGGCCGGGTCCGACGACAACAATTCGCTGCCCTCGAAGGCGCGAAAATCCGACGTATAATTGTTAAGATCGCCAAGCGCGCGCGTCGTTGGCAGCCAGACTTCGGCGACGTCGGCGGACAGCACGTCGAAATTCGACAGCCGCCAAATACTGAACGCGCCGAGGATGACCACGAGCGCAAAGAACAGCAGGAATACCGCGGCGAGGTGAGAGCGGATCGATTGCGGCTGCCGCATGATAAGGCCCGTCGGGTCGAAAATAGTTCAGCTGCACAATAACCATATCACCGGACCCCGATCACGGGAAATTGGAATGAGGTAAATTGCCGTAGCAATGGTACACAACGGGTCCGTATTTCGGCTAAATTCGAGCTCGCTTGCCGACCATCCGGTGACGATGAATGCCTGAAGTCCAGAAGAAGATTCTTTGCATCGAAGACGACCGCGAGACCGCGGCGCTCATCGCCGAGGAACTGATCGACCGCGGCTATCACGTCAGTGTCGCCCATGACGGCAGCGAAGGGCTCGCGGCAATCTTTAAAATCATGCCCGATCTGGTGCTGTCCGATATCAGCATGCCGGCGCTGTCGGGCTTTGAGCTCTTGGAGCGCCTGATCGCGCTGGCGCCGCGCTTTTCACGGATGCCTTTCGTGTTTTTGACCGCGCTGACCGATCGCGATAACGAGCTCAAGGGCCGCCAGCTCGGCGCCGACGACTATGTCACCAAACCGATCGATTTCGACGTGCTCGCCACCATCATCGCGGCGCGGCTCAACGGCGTCGCGCGCACCGGACTGTGGCCGAAGACGGTCGACCTGAACGATCGCGAGATCGAGGTCTTGACCTGGGTGGCGCGCGGCAAGACCTCGGCCGAAATCGCGCAAATCCTCGGCCTGACCAAACGCACGGTCGATTTCCACACCGACAACGCCCGCGCCAAGCTCGGCGCCGCGACGCGCACCGAAGCCGCCATCAAGGCCGCGACCGGACGGCTGATCGAGCCGTAACCGCCCTCACCAAAGGGCAAACAGGCAGATCAACGCAAACGGCACGGCGACCAGCCCGAGGTAGAACCAGGTTCGGTAGCCGGCGGCATCGCGTGGCAGCCGGAAAAGCTGCACCACGAGCCAGATGCAGACTGCGATTCCCAAAGCCAGCCGGATGAGATCGTTCGGCGTGTCGTAGGCCGTCGCGATGGTTTCGTTTTGCGGCAGGCTGACGATCAGCGTCAAAGCCACCAGTGTCAGGATGAACACCGACCGCAGCGTCAAGCCGGCAATACGCTGCCAGGTCGGTATATTTGACGCCGGCGATTCCGTCTGGTGAAGGCTCACGTGTCGCGCGCCCATCTGTTAGACCGGCTAGGCAACATACCGCTTCCCTGTACCGAGATAAACACTCAAGAACAGTTCTAAACAGTATTACTGTCGGCCGTGCCGCTGGGACGACGTTCGTCCTTCAGGAACAGGGTTTGTAGTGCCGGCACCACCACCAGCAACATGATCGGCCCGATCAGCATGCCCCCGACTATGACGGTGGCGAGCGGCCGCTGCACCTGGCTGCCGATGCCGGTGGAAATGGCCGCCGGAAACAGCCCGATACAAGCCGACAGCGTCATCATCAGCACCGGCCGCATCTGCTGGGTGACGGCCAGGAACATCGCTTCGACCGGCGCCATGCCACCGGCGGCGACCCGATAGTAGCCTGAAATGATCAGGATCCCGCTCATGACCGAAACGCCAAGCAGCGAGATAAACCCGATCGCCGCCGAAACGCTGAAATCGAGGCCGGTGACGTAGAGGGCTAAAATGCCGCCGCAGATCGCAAATGGCAGCCCGAGGAGAGCCAACAAAGTGTCGCGCACGGAATTGAACAGCGTGTAGAGCAAAATCATAATGAAGACGAGCGTAATCGGCAGGATGACGGCAAGCCGCCGCTTGGCCTGTTGCAGCCATTCGAACTCGCCCGACCACTCGATCCGATAACCGACCGGCAACTTGACGTTCTCGGCGATGCGCTGCTGGGCTTCCTCGACGGCGCCGGCGAGATCGCGGCCACGCACGCTGAATTTGATCGGCACGAAGCGTTGATTGCGTTCGCGAAAGATATATGAGGCACCGGTATCGAGCGAGATGGAAGCAAGCTCGCGTAGCGGAATATAGGCGTTGCCGGATGACGTTTGCACGCCGATCTTGAGATCGCGGATGTCTTCGATGTCTTTCCGGTATTTGGGCGCCAGGCGGACCACGACGTCGAACTGGCGGTCGGACTCCAACAGCGTCGTCGCCGTGGTGCCGCCGAGCGCGGCCTGGACGACGCTGTTGACGTCGTTGACGCTTAAACCGTAGCGAGCCGCCTTGGCACGATCGACCCGGATGTTCAGATTGGGCTGACCGAGCACCCAAAATACACCAAGATCGGTGATGCCCTGGACCTGCGCCATTTGCGCCATTGCGGCCCTGGCGATCTTCTCCAATGTGGCGAGGTCCGGGCCGATGATCTTGGCGGAATTGGCGCCTTTGACTCCGGACAGCCCTTCCTCGACGTTGTCTTGGATATATTGCGAAAAATTGAAATCGATGCCGACGAATTCCTTGTTGAACTCGTCTTGCAATTCGCTGATCAGCTTGTCTTTGGTCAAGCCGACCGGCCACTCGTCGAAGGGCTTTAGCGGAACAAAGAACTCCGCGTTGTAGAATCCCGCCGCATCGCTGCCGTCGTCGGGCCGGCCGTGCTGGGAGACGACCGTAATAACCTCGGGATGGCGGAGCAGGATTTCGCGAATTTCGTTCACGATCGGCATGCCGGCTTCAAGCGATATGGTGGGCGGCATCGAGGCGCGAATCCACAGATTGCCTTCCTCGAGCGTCGGCAGGAACTCGCTGCCGAGGCGCGAACCGAAAAAGCCGGAGACCAGGAGGAACACCAAGCCTATCGCGATCGTGATCCTGGTGTTGTGAAGCGACCAACGCAGTACCGGCGTGTAGACCGACCGCAAGGCACGCACCACGACGGTCTCCACCTCGCTGACGTGGTCGGCGACCAGAAGCGACGCCAGGCAGGGCGTCACGGTGAAGGTTGCAATCAGCGCGCCCACGAGCGCGTAGGCGTAAGTGCGGGCCATGGGACCGAAAATTTGTCCCTCCACCCCCGACATGGTGAACAGCGGGATGAAGGCGGCGACGATGATCGCCGTGGAGAAAAACACTGCCCTATCGACTTGCAAAGCGCTTATCAGAATGAGCCGCAACCGGTCGCTCCAGCCCGGCGCGTCGGAAAAATCGGTCAAACGCGTCGGGTCGCGCCCCCAGACTCCCTCCGCCAGATGCGGCAATAATGAACGTTTCTCTTCCGGCGTCGATTGAAATGTCCGGTAGATATTTTCCACGACGATGACCGCGGCATCGACGATGATGCCGAAATCGAGCGCCCCGACCGAGAGCAGATTGGCCTCCTCGCCGCGCAGCACCAAGATCATGATGCTGAAGAACAGCGCAAACGGAATATTGGCGCCGACGATGATTGCACTGCGCAAATCGCCGAGAAAAATCCACTGAATGATGAAGATCAGCACGCAACCGAATACGAGATTGTGCAGCACCGTCGCGGTGGTGACGTCGACAAGCTGCGTGCGATCGTAGAACGGAACCAGCTTTACTCCCGGCGGCAGACTGCCGTCGGCGTTGATCTTTTGAATCTCCGCCCGCACCCGCGGCACTACGTCGTTGGTGTGCATGGTGCGGTTCATGATGACGATCGCCTCGATGATGTCGTCGTCGTGGTCGCGTCCGGCCTTGCCGAGGCGCGGCACATAGCCGACCGAGACTTTGGCGACATCCTTGACGAAGACCGGCACGCCGTTGCTCTGCGACAGCACGACGTTGTCGATGTCCGAAACTTTGTAGCCTTGCGTCAAATCCTCGGCGCCGCCCGAGTTCATCAGGCCGACGCCGCGGATGTTCACGGACTGCTGGCCGAAATTGATGGTGCGGCCGCCGACATTGACGTTGGCGTTGCCGAGCGCGGTGATCACCTGCGGCAGCGTCACACTGTAGGCTTCGAGCTTGTGCAGATCGACGTCGACGTCGTATTCCTTGGTGGTGCCGCCCCAGGTATTGACCTGCACGACCCCTGGCACAGTGAGCAAGCGCCGTTGCACGATCCAGTCCTGGACCGTGCGCAGATTGGTCAAGCCGAAATGCGGCGGACCGACCAACTGATAGCGGTAGATTTCGCCGACCAGACTGGTGGCTTGGATTTGCGGCGTGACGCCGTTCGGCAGAGTGACGTTCTGTTGCAGATTGATGGCGGTCTGGGTGAGCGCGAAGTAGTAGTCGACGCCGTAATTGAACGTCACCCGGACAAAGGACAGGCCGTAGAACGACGTCGAGCGGATAACATCGACGCCGGGCGTCGCAGCGAGGCCGACCTCGATCGGGATAGTGTAGTAGCGCTCCATCTCCTCGGCCGACTGCCCTGCCGATTGCGCCGTGATTTCAAGGATAACCGGCGCCGGATTCGGATAGGCTTCGATGTTCAGCTTCGAGAACGCGAACATGCCGACGCCGACGAACACGAACAAACCCACCAGAACGAGCGGGCGCCGCGTCAGGCCGAATTGCAGCACGCTTCGAAGCACGTCGGTCCCTCACTCCGCCCCACGATGTGGCCGGAACTCCAAATCTGTCAGCGCGATGCGGTGTCGAGTGCGTTGCTCAGGAACAGCGCGCCTTCGGTCGCAACCAGCTCGCCGACTTGCACGCCTTGAAGAATCTGCCGATAGCCGTCGCGCTCCTCGCCGATCTTGACGCTGCGCCGGGTGAAACGGCGGCGATCGGCCGTGACCCAGATCGTCATGGTGCCATCGCCTTCGCGCAGCACGCCATCGATCGGGATTGCCGGTGAATGCATCGGCTCAGCGACGCTGATGACGAAATCGGCGAACATGCCGGAACGCAACTGATGTCGGGGGTCCTTGATCTCGGATCGCACCAGGACCCGGCGCGTGTTGGGATCGACACTTGCGCCGATGGTATCGATCTTGCCGTCGAATACTTGACCGGGAAACGCGTCCACTTGCACTTGGACTTGCTGGCCGACCCGGAACGCCGGGCTGTCATCCTCGGCGACATTCGCCAGCATCCACATAGTGTCGATGTCGGCGACCGTATAGGGCGCCGGCGCATTGCCCGGCTGCACGAACAATCCCGGCGCGGCATTGCGCGCGGTGATCCGGCCGGTGATCGGGCTCGGCACGACCAGTGTCGGATCGGCGCTGCGATCGGCAATGATGCGGTCGATATCGGCATCGGTTTTGCCGAACAGACGCACCGCATCGCGCGCCGCACGCAGATTGCCTTCGGCGGTCTGTTGGTCGGAGGCGGCCTGTTCCACGTCGTGTTCGGAAACCGCCCGGGTCGTATAGAGATCGCGCAGCCGTTGCAGATTTTTTGTGTCGAGATCCAGCACCCCGGCGGCGGCGATCAAGGTCGACTCTGCTTGTAATAGATCGGGACTGTCGATGGTGAACAGCGTTTGACCTTTCTTCACGTCGTCGCCGACCGAACCGAACAACGCGATGATCCGTCCCTCGTAGGGCGCAAAAACCGGCACCGCCATCTCCTCATCGAAGTCGATGCTGCCGATGGCGTCCTTCTCGACCGGAAAGTCGCGCGCTTCCAGGGCCGCAACCTTCACCGCGTCGAGCTGCGAGTCCGACAGATCCACAGTATCCGGATTTTGCACAACAGCGCTCGCCACATCGGCATGAGCGCCGGTCCCACCCTGCCCCGGCTTTGTCCCTTCGCCGGAATGCCATGTCCAGTAGACCACAGCCACGACGGCGAATAGCGCAGCGGCGACCGCCGCACTCAGGCGACTATTTGTCGTGCGGGGAGCCATCGATCAGCCGAATCCAGCGTCTTTTGGAATCGCGGCGACATGGCCATCGAGCGCCCCCGCGGTCTACTGTCATTAATCACAGCACTGCGATTAATCGCAGTATTCTGAACGACTCATGACAGTCTATCACGGCACAGGTGTTTCCCTATTGGTCAAACCTGCCGCCGGCGGCGCTGGCCGGGTCGCGGCCACGATATGGGCTCTGAATAATGTGCAGTGTGGCCAGACGAGCACAGCCAATATCGGCGAAATCGGAAATAATGGGTCGCGCGCGCTCCGTCCTTTCAGCTCAGTTATAGTTCATTTCCAATGTCCGGTGTGGCGATCAGGTGGTTTTTTGCAAGTACCACCGCTCTCGCGGCTTCGGTGCTGTTGGCAAGTTGCGCGGTCGGGCCAGACTTCCTCCATCCCGCGGCACCCGAGATCATCCGCTACACCAGGGAACCGCTTGCCACGCGGACCGGCTCGGCGGCAGTGGCGACCGGGCAGACCCAGCATTTCGTCGAGGACCGTGACATTCCCGACCAATGGTGGGCGCTGTTTAAGTCGCCGGCGCTTAACGCGCTGATCAAGCAGTCGCTGGCGAACAATCCCAACTTGCAAGCAGCATTGGCGACCTTGCGTTCGACCAAGGAAGCCGTTTACGCCCAGGAGGCCAAGTCCTTCCCGCTGGTCCAAGCCAACTTCAACCCAACGCGCCAGCAGACGGCTGCTCCGATCTCTCCGGTGCTTGGTTCGGCTGCCAACCCTTTCAATCTCGTCACCGCACAATTGACGGTGGCCTACACGTTCGACATTTGGGGGCTTAATCGCCGCACGGTTGAATCGCTCGAAGCGCTGGCCGACGTGCAGCGCTTTCAGGTCGAGGCCGCCTATCTCGCGCTGACATCGAACCTTGCGGTCGCAGCGGTGACGGAGGCTTCGCTGCGCGGCCAGATCGACGCCACAAGTCGGATTATCGCGATCAATACCAAGATGCGCGACACGCTGCGGCGCCAATTGGACTTGGGCTACGCCAACCGCAGCGATCTGGCGGCGCAGGAGGCAGCCCTGGCGCAGGCCGAGGCAACGCTGCCGCCGTTGCGTAAGGCGTTGGCACAGCAGCGCGATCTCATCGCGGCGCTGGCCGGCGCCTATTCGAGCCAAGGGCCGGCGCCGATATTCCAACTTGCGGATCTGCATTTGCCCACCGATCTGCCGGTCAGCCTGCCGTCGCAATTGATCGAGCAACGTCCCGACGTGCGCGCGGCGGAAGAGCAATTACACTCGGCGAGCGCCCAAGTCGGCATCGCCACCGCGAATATGCTGCCGTCATTTACGATCAGCGCCGACGGTGGATACATCAACACGGCGTTCGCGCATTTGCTGGCGCCGCAGAATCTATTCTGGGATTTGGCCGGTAACGCCACGCAGACGGTGTTCGACGCCGGCTCGCTGTTGCATCAGCTCCAAGGCGCGAAGGACACCTACCAGGCAGCGGCGTGGACCTATCGGGGTACGGTGATCGCCGCGGTGCAGAATGTCACCGATTCACTGCGCGCGCTGCAAAATGACGCTGCCGCCTTGAAAGCTGCGCAGAATTTCGAACGCGCCGCCAAGACGAGCTTCGATCTGGCCAACCAGCAGATGCAGAGCGGCAACGCCAACATCCTCCTCCTGCTCAATGCGCAGCAGGGCTATTTGCAAGCTAATATCCAGGTGGTACAGGCGCGCGCCGCGCGGCTCGCCGACACCGCCGCATTATTTGCCGCGCTCGGCGGCGGCTGGTGGAACCGGGTCGAGCCTCCGGTGGAGCAGATTCTCGACGTCGGCACCGGCCAAACCGGCGTGCTCACCGACACGCAAGGTCTTTCGCCTCATCCTTGATCACGCTAACGGCATCGTCCGCTACGGCTAAAAATCGCTGTGCAGGCGCGCACTAAGGACCGAAGCCGGGCCACGGTCTTCATTGTAACCGGGATTGACGATGAACTGGTAGTCGAGCGTCAGCTTGAAGTACGAAACCGGCAGGGTGTAATTGGTCTCGATGATCTGTTCGGGACCTGGATGCGGCAGCATGCCGTCGCCGACCAAGATGCCGAGGCCGCCGTCGTTGAGAAATTGCTCGTGGATTTTGCTGATGCCGTTGACGACGCCGGCAATGCGGAAGGTGTCGTCGGGGCGGCCCCACTGCTTGCCGGCGAGCGAGAGGCCGGCGGCGGCGGTGCGGTCGATGTCGGAGAAATCGTAGGGTTCGATATCGCCATCGGCCCAGCCGGCGCGAGCGAACACGCCAAGATCGCCGGTGATCTGCTGCTCGAGATTGAGGCTGACGCCACCGCGACTTCGATACTGCCGCACGGCGGCAATGTCGGCGGGGCCGCCGGTTGCCTGGGCCAAGGCGATAGCGTCGGCAAAATCGCCCATGCGGCCGCGGGTCAGGAATCCGGTGACCGCGATTTTACCCGGCTGTCCCCATAGTTCGTAGCGCCGCTCGACCTCGCCGACCCACTGGAATTGCTGGAACGTCGTGTCGAGGTCGGTGCTGTTGGGTACCGTCGACTGATCGAAAATGCCGCCACGCACGGTCCAGTCGCCCTGGTACCATTCGGCGGCAGCGCCATAGCTGAAGCCCCAGGCATCGGCGGCGTAATCGAAGGTTCCGGTATCGACAATCGACCAGTTCATGAAATCGCCGCGCGGATCGTGGGCGTATTTGTTGTTGTCGAATATGTCGGTGACCGAGAATTTGCCGATCGTGAGCACCAGGCGATTTGCCATCTGCGTGCCGCTGAACTGGTTCGCCGCAGCATCCACTTTTTGCTCATCGCCGCCAAGATTGATGGTCTGGCGAATAAAGGCGCGCGGCACACGTGCATAGGGAGCCGATTCGCCCACTTTATAAGCCTCGCCGCTGGGAAAGCCAGCAATACCGAGTGTCCCGCTCAAGCCAAACCCCTGATCGATTTCGGGGTTGAGCCAAAACTCGGCGCCGTCCCACAGCCGCCAGCCGAGAAATGCGGTGGCGTCGAAAGTTTCACGTCCCTGGTTCGGAATTAGACTATTGGTGCCAGTGTATGGCGAATGGAACGGCGGATCGTATTGTTCCAGAAAAGTCGTCTGGCCGTGGACGGCAAAATTGTCGGTTTGCAGCGCCGGCGGCGTCACGTCTTTGTCCGCGGACGTCGATGTATCGTCGTTGAAGCGGTAATTCAGCCCGGTGCGCAATTCGTTGAGCGTCACATCGGAATCGAAACGCTGCGCGCCGGCCGGAAACGTGACGCTGCGCCTTCCGTATTCGGTAAACAGATATTCGAACTGCGCGGTCCAATGCGACGCCAAGGCAACCTCGACGCCAGCCCCGACCACGCCGCCGACGCGGGGCGTCAGAAACGCGTTCTCAGTCGTGCCCGGCACCGCGGTGCCGCCGACTGGGATGCCGGTGAGTTGCGTGCGGGTAAATTGGTCATAGCTGACAGCCAGACCACCGGTGGCGTAGAACAGCCAGCTGCCGGCGCCGAGATTCGGCGCGTAGCCGACGCGGCCGCGCAAGCTTCCCGAAAACTCGACCCGGTCGAGATAATTCGTGGTGCCGGTCAGCGGCGACGAGAAGGTCGTGGTGCCGCCGAGAAAACTCGGGAACGAAACGTCGGCCGCGATGCCAGCAAGCCAGTGCGAGGCGGCCATATAGTCGTAGCCGGCCTGGAAGCCGAGCAGATAGCTGCCGGTACCGCTGGAGAAGTTATAGGCGTTGGAGAAACTAAGCGTGCTGCTGAGACTCGGCGTTGCAGCGCCCGCTTGTGTCGCCGACCAGTTCGAGCCGCCGAGCCCGTAGCCGACATGGGCGCCGAGATAGAACCCGGTCCAGTCATAGGCGACCGGCGCCGCCGGCGGCAGCGCCTTGGTCGGCAGCGCAGCCGACAAGTCCGCAGCGCCAGCACCCCCCGCAAGGACGACCAGGCCCAGGCCGGCAACGCCGAACCCCCAGCCAAAATTCCTGCCATATCCCCGCATCGCCCGCCCGAACCCCAACCACCCGGCAACCGACTCGCCCTTGCTGCCATCGCACCGACGACAATAGCGTGACGGCGGCAACGGTCGAGCCCCGCCCGCCTGACCATGAAGATCATCACCCAAGTTCGGCCGACGGCTGCGTTTGTAGTTAAGGCTACATTCTACAGCCTATGCTACAGACCGCAAGATGTTCTAATGTTACAAAAGTGCGGTGGCGCCAAGTGCGGTGGCCAAACCTCGCGCGGCCGAGCCGCCGACTTATCCCCGGTTCTTCGACCTTCGATGCGGCGGCCGCTTCCATATGCCAGTTGCATTCAAGTGCGCCTGTCGGCGCCGTGCGCCAGCGGCAAAGCAAGACCGGGCGGCGCAGCGGCCGCGACGGCGCGGTGAAGCGGCGGACCGGCTGATTGTCGTTGCCGGGCGTGGCGGCCGGCGCAGAGCGGCGTCCTACCGCGCGGTCGAACGCCTTGAACGTTGCGAGTTTTGCGAACATGACTCACCTCCTTGCCACGGTGGGCTGGCGCGAGCGTGACGCGGCCTCGGGAAAACCGGCCGTCACTCTTGGCGCGCCATTGCACCGCGCTCGATGTTTTCACGATGCGGAAGCGCGTCCGGCCAACGGCCAGATCGGCGCTCCCTCGGGGAGGCATGCGACGACACTCGACTTTCCGAGCGCCCTCGTATACCCTACCCCCCTATCCTATATAGGATACCCCCTACCCTATCAAAGAAGGGCCTGTCAACCGTGTCTCACACCAAACGCGAAAAAATGAAGCTGCTCAATCGGGTGCGCCGTATCCGCGGCCAGATCGAGGCGCTGGAGCGCGCGCTGGAGGATGAACAAGGCTGCGCCACGGTGTTGCACCTAATCGTGGCCGCGCGCGGCGCCATGAGCGGTCTCATGTCCGAGGTGATCGAGGACCATATTCGCCTCCACGTCGTCGATCCGACGAAGGACGCCGAGCGCAGCCGCGGCGCCGACGAGCTGATCGACGCGGTGCAGGCTTACCTCAAGTAACTCCATGTAGCGCGAAGCGAGGGACCGACCATGGCGGACACATTGCCGGGCGCCCACGCCCACATATTTCTCGGCGAAGGCCACGAGAAGAACGAACGCCGCACCTGGATGGTGATCGCGCTGTGCAGCTTCATGATGGTCGCCGAAATCGTTGGCGGCCTGTTGTTCGGTTCGATCGCGCTGGTCGCCGACGGCCTGCACATGTCGACGCATGCCAGCGCGCTGTTGCTCGCGGCGCTGGCCTATCGCTACGCGCGCCATCATGTCGACGACGAGCGCTTTTCCTTCGGCACCGGCAAGCTCGGCGATCTCGCCGGATTCACCAGCGCCATCGTGCTGGCCATGATCGCGCTGTTGATCGGCTACGAGGCCATCACCCGGTTGTTCTTCCCGGTCGCGATCGATTTCAATGAGGCGATTCCGATCGCCGCGCTCGGCCTGGTCGTTAATGTCGCGAGCGTGTTGCTCCTAAGCGGCGGGGGCCATCATCACGATCACGGCCATGCCCATGCCGGTCATGACCACGAGCACGATCAGGCCCACACCCTGCAAACGAGCTCCGGTCCTTTGACGCTCGAAATCTTCGAAGACGGCGTGCCGCCGCGCTTTAGGTTATCTTTTGCGGACCGCCCGCTTTCAGCGGACGACGTCACGGTCGAAACCGTGCGCCCAGACGGCACGCGCCAGCTCTATCCCATGACGACGCGCGCCGGCTATCTGGAGGCCATCGGCGAAATTCCCGAGCCGCACGCCTTCACGGCACGGGTGTCGCTCGGGCGCGGCGGCGAAATTTATGCCGTCGAATTTGCCGAGCACGACCGTGCTCCTCATGCCGCGCATCGCGACAACAATATGCGCGCCGCCATCGTTCATGTCTTGGCGGATGCCGCGGTGTCGGTGCTGGTCATTGTCGGTCTTTCGCTCGCGCGTTTCCTCGGCTGGAATTGGATGGACCCGGTTGCGGGCCTTTGTGGCGCCGTCGTCATCGCCGCCTGGGCTTACACGCTGGTGCGCGACACCGGCGCCATCCTGCTCGATATGAATCCCGATCGAAGCATGGCGGAGCGCATGCGGGCGATCATCGAGACCGACGGCGATCGCTTGACCGACCTGCACCTGTGGCGGCTCGGCCCCGGACATTTGGGCGCGATCGTGTCGGTGTCGACCACCAAACACAGGGACCCGGACTATTATCGACGGCTGCTTGATCGGTTTCACTCGTTGTCGCACGTGACGGTCGAGGTCGAATCGCAGTGACGTGCGCGGTTTATTGCGGCAAAAGCAGCTTTCCGAGCTGCTGGAGGAGCTCGCCGTAGCGCGCGAAGTTGCCGGCGGCATATTCCCGCTGCATCTCGCCGAACAGTGCGCGTGCACGCTCCAATATTTCGTTCCCCGTTCCCGCTCCGGGCGCGCCGGCCGCGGCGGGCGTCGGCGCAGATGCACCGACGAGGAGGAGCTCGGCATCCGTGAGCGTGCTCGCCCACTCGATCTTGCGGTCATCGGGCAAGAGCTGCCCTAATACCACGCGGGCCAGCATCGGGATCTTAGTCTGCTCCGCCTCGATATAGACCGGCTCGATCATGATGAGCTGGTTGTCGACGAGCGGCAGCACAATGAGGTTGCCGCGAATGACCTGCGAACCGTGCTGATCCCAAAGCGTGAGATCCCCGGAAAACCGGCTATCCGAGCTGATCCGCGATTCCACCTGGGCTGGGCCGTCGATGAAAGTCCCTTTGGGGAAGCGGAAAGCGACCATCTTCCCGTAGTTCTCACCGTCGCAGAGGCCAGCGAGCCAACCCGCCATCTGGTTCTTGCCGGCGACCGACAACGGCAGCATGAGCAGAAACTCCGGCTTGTCGGAACCGGGAAGCTGCGTCGTCACGTAATAGGGCAGCATCGCGATCTCGGTGCCACGATAAAGCTCGTGCGGGACCTCCCAGCGATCCTCACGATTATAGAAAGTGGTGGGGTTGGTCATGTGGTAGGTGCCGTACATCTCGGCCTGCACCGTAAAGATATCTTCCGGATAGCGGATATGCCGACGCAGATTCTCCGGCATCTCGCTGGCGTCCTTGAAAAGCTCGGGCAGTACCCGCCGATAGGCGTTGATGATCGGATCGCGCCGGTCGAAGACGTAGAACGTCACCGAGCCGTTATAGGCGTCGATCACCGCCTTGACGGAATTGCGCAGGTAATTGTACCCGCGGAAGGCGGGCAGCGATCCCTGATAGGCCTCGCTGTACGGATAATTCTCCGACGTCGTATAGGCATCGAGGATGTAGGAATAATGGTCCCCGTCCGCGACGATGTAAGGATCGTGATCAAAACTCAGGAACGGAGCGAGCGTCTGGGCCCGCTCGAGGATATTCCGGCGCAACATCACCCGGCTCTCAGGCGTGAAATAACCCGAGATGAAAAGCCGCAGGCCGTCGAATTGCCGCGCAATGACGAGCCTGCGCCACAAGTCGGAGAGCAGGATTCCGCCATTTCCCTGGTACACCGTCTCGGCGTTGGCCTGGCCTTGTGGAAAATCGAATTCCTTCTCGGTGGTGTGCACATAGACGCGGTCATCGGTGAGTTCGCCATAATAAATCTCACCGCGGGTCACCGAGAGGTCTTTCTTGGCTTCGACCGGAATATCGTGCGCCCAGAGGACCGGGTTGCCCCGGCTATCGATTTCGTTCACCGGGACCGCGACGACGCCATAGCCGTGGGTGTATTTGAGCGCGAGATTGACCCAGACCTGGGCCGGCGCGGGGAGCCGCGTAACATCGAGCTCGCGCGCCGTGATCATGACCTGCCGCTCGGCGCCATCGATCGTATAGCGATCGATATCGACGCCGTGAAACGTGTAATAGGGCCGCAGCCCCTGGATTTGCTGCAGTTGCGGCTCGAGCGCGCGCCAATCCCAGATGCGAGCGTCCTGCAGCGTCGCGGCATCCTTGGTCAAATCGGCAGCCGTCAGCGGCGTGGCGGAGACCGCGAATTCTCGCTCTTCGACCGAGGGTCCTTCGAGGTTATAGGCCTGGCGGGTGCCGGCGATGCTCCTGAGCAGATATGGCAGCTCCAGCGTGATCTGGTTCGGTCCCACGTAGATTTCCTCGACGCCGGCGGGAACCGCGAATGCCGATACGAAAACCAGCGCCAGCGCCGCAAGCGGCGCGAGCCAATGCAACTGTCGCATCAACAACCAGGCGCGAAACCGCGGAACGGCAACCGCTAGCCCCAGAATCGACGCGGCTGCGAACCAACATGCGACGATGAGGTCGTATCCAGGTATCCAGAAATTGACGTCGGCGTAGGAAGCGCCGGCCACGACCTGCGAATGTCCGTCCACAACAAGGTGATAGCGGGCCAAGAACCGGCTTATCCCGAAGATGACGCATAACAGTGCGCCGAGGATCATGCCCTGCCGGATCCAGATCGCCCAGACCGCTCGACTCCACTCCGACGATGGAAGAGCAACGCTTCGATGCGTATGAAAGGCTCCAAATGGGTCCGCGCGATAAGCGAACGCAGCCGTCCCGCTGCGAGCCACCATTCCGATACCCAGCCAAAGCGCGATGGTGACGCAAAGGATCGCGATACTGAGATCGACGATGTCGTCATAAAGCGGCAATGCCAACAAGTAGAAAGAAAGGTCTCTACCGAATACAGGATCGACCACGCCGGCCGGCGTGGCGCCAAGGAACCGCATGAGCGGAATCCAGAGCGGGGTCGCGAGGAATCCCACGAGGCCGGCAAAACCAAATCCGACGATCCACGGCGCAGTTTCCGGGACCACCGCATAGGGCCGGCACAATACGCGCAAGTTGCCGCCGACAAACAGGCCGACCAACAACAGGACCGCGAGGAAAATTGCCACGCGGTATTCAAGCGACAGCCAATAGCGATGGCTCTGGCCCAGCTCGCCAAACCAATAGATTTCCAGCGAGATGCCGAGCGCCGCTTCAAAGACGATGACGCCGAGGACAGCAACCAGAATGTAGGCGGCATCGCGATAGAGCCGGTGCACGAACGCAATGTGATCGCCGCCCGCCCCTTGTCTGAGGGTGCGCACCAAGGGCAACGCCGCCCACAACAGAACAAACAGATAAGAGACCCCGAACATCGAGCTTCCCTTCCCTCCACCTGGGCGAATCAAGAACTCCCGGCCGACATTCCAAAGCTGCCGTTACTTAATATTTTGCGTTTTTAAGAACAGCCGTTCTTTGTCTCAAATACAAAGAGCAATACAGCGCAAAATGCTTCAGCGTTGTTTGATGCAGATCAATATCTGACAGGCAATACGCGGCACTGCTCGCGCCCTCCGACGCAAGCCTTAGCGGTCTTCAGCGCCCCTCATATCTTCTTTTTGATGCCGACGAAATAACCGCGGCGCGGACCGTATTGCGGCGCGAACACGCCGATGCCGGTGCCGCTTCTGATCTGATAAACCGTGTCGAACAGGTTGACGACGTCGAAGCGCACAGTGAGCGGTTTGCCGTCAGGCATGGCGAAATCGTGCGATAGGCCGACATTGAACTGCGCGTACGGCGCTTCGACCCCGATATTGGCGACGTTGGTTCGGAACCCGGAGCCGTAGATCATGTCGGTCGAAAACGTCGTGCCGTTCCACAGATAGGACAGACCCGCAGAGCCGGTGACGAACTGGTTGTGGTCGGTGTAGATCCAGTGCGTCGCGATATACTGGAATATGGTCTGTCCGCCGAGCGCCGGCTGCGGCGTGACGTTGTCGAACAGATATTGGTTCGATACGACCTGCGTGGCTTTCTCCTGACCGACGGCGAGATTGCCGTAGGCCTGGAAATTACCGCTGTGGAACTTGGCCGAAAACTCCACGCCCTCGTTGATGCCTTTGGCATAGTTGAAGGCGCTGAGCACCAGGGCCTGGCCGAAATTGCCGTTGTCGATGAGGTCTGTGGCGATCTTGTAGTAAGCATCGAGACCGAGATCGAGCGTGGTGCAATCTTTTGCCGATGACGTATAGCAGCCGAACGGTATTTTTTGATCGATGCCGGCATCGAAATAATGGGATCGCTCCGGCAGCACGGGACTGGTGCCGCCGCTTGGCGGGGCACCCGTCGTGCCGGTGAACAAGGCGATATCGGCCGGCGCCGCCTCGACCAGAACCGGTGGCGTGAAGTAACGCGCATAGCCGGCGTGCAATGTCGTGTTCGTGAAAGGCTTATAAGTGAAGCTGACGCGCGGGCTTAATTGGTTGGCATCGGTATATTGCCACATCTGATCGAAGCGCAGCCCGGCATTCATGGTCAGTTGGTCGGTGATTTTCCATTCGTCCTGGGCATAGACGCCGGCGAGCCATCCGAGCTTGGCGACATCGTCGGTAACGGCAACGGGCGGCGGCGTCGCCACCCCGCCAGGCGTCGGTTCGACCCACGACGTATTATCGACCCAGCTCTGCTCGCCGCTAACGGTGAAACCGGCGCGCAGCGTATGCGCCGGGGTGAGAACATACGACGCGTCGCCCTGGATGCCGTTGGTATAGGCCTGCCGGCTGATGTCGGAAGCGATGCCGTTCAACAGCAGGTCGCCGGTCGGGTCCGGCTTGAAGTGCAGAGCGTCGTAGCGGGTAAAATAGGACAATTGCCCGTCAAAGCCGTTGATCGACCGCTGCAGCGCCAGCACGCCAAACTGGGTGTCCTCGTACTGGTTCTCGTTGAGCGTCGAGGAATCGAAAGTGCTGGCGCCGAACGCCGGGACGCCGATTCCCATAAAGAGCGGCGCGCCGGGAACATTCGGAATCTGGAAATTACTGGTGGCCGTTCCCGCCATTAGGGTCAAACGGGTATAGGGGTCGAGGAATGTCGATGCGTAAGCGAAACCTTTTACCTGCGACGAAAAATCGTGGATCGCATTAAGCGTCGGCAGCGGATTTTCGATGCCCTCGGTCGTCTGCAGATAACTGCCGGTGACGAAATATTGCACGCCGCCGAAACAGGCCGAAGATGGCGGCTTTTCTGTTCCCGGTGCTGGTGTGCTCGACGGACAGTTGGCGCCGACCGTGCCGCCATATTCGAAGCTTGGCTCGATGGTGCCGCGGCTGCCGCCGTAATAGCTGATACTGCCCGAATTATTGAAAATGTCGGTGCGCGTGGTGATGTCGATGAGGCCCGTCGTACGCAGCCCGTATTCGGCCGGCAGCGCGCCGGTGATCAACGAGATGCTGCCGATCAGATCGGTGTCGAGCACGCTACCGAAGCCGGTAACGCCGTCAGGCAGCATAACGCCGTTGATGCGGAATTGCACATTGGCGTGATCGTTGCGGACGTGGAGCAACCCGCTGGCCGCGGAATCCTGCGATACGCCCGGTGCTTGCAAGATAACGCGCTCGACCGGCGCGTTGGTACCTTGCGGCAGCGCCTCGATGGTGTCGTGGCTGAGCGTGTCCGAGGTGGTGCCGATGGTGGTGTAGAGATTGCTGCGCGCGATGTCGAAGCCGTTTTGCTTCGCGGTAAGCTGCTCGGCAGGCGTTACCGGCGGCACCGTCGGCGGCGGCGCGCGGCGAACGACCTGACGCGGCGCCGGCTTCCTGACCGGAGCCGTCACGGTCATTTGGGGAAGCTGCTTTGCGCTGCCGCCCAGTTGTGGTGACGGCCCTGCAGGAGCTGTCGTTGCAGGCGTAGCTGCTGGCACCGGGACTGCAGGAGTGGCTGCCGAGGGCGTTGGCACTGCAGGCGATGGCCCTGCAGGTGACGACTCTTGGGGCGACTGTGTTTGCGCGGGTGGGCTTTGCGCCGGCTGATCTTGTGCGCTCGCCATCGAACCGGAGGAAAGCAACGCGACCAGCGCCGAACTGCCAAGAAAACTCACGCGACGGACGCGATAAGCATGAACCGACATGATACTCCGCCAAGCAATGGTGTGGGTTACGCCCCGGCTTACCTGCGGTCGTACAGTTGCACGGCGGATCGTGTGGTGTCGAAAGCAAGCGAGGTGCCGCGCAGCCTTGCGGTCATTGCCGCGCAAAATAGGACGCAGCAATGCCGAAGGAAAAGTACCGACCGCTTAGCTTGCAGCCGGCGGAGCGCGCGAGCGGAAAGCGACGCGCAACAGCGGAGTAACTCCGCGCGCGACGCTGACAGAATGCCTGATCCGTTCGAACCCATCCGGCACCGGCAATTGCGGCGGCTCGGACACGAACGAGGACGAGACCAGAAAGATCGAGGCGCAGATCGGGCAATAACCGTCATCGCCGTTATTCTGCGCCGGACCGGGCTGCGAAGTGCCAGCGACCGAAGCGTTGGCGATAACCGTTTTATGCGGTCCGGCTAAAGTGAGATGGGCGGAACCGACCATACCGTCGAGATCGACATGGCCGAACGACACCGCGATTTGCAGCAGCAGCGCTGCAAGCGCGAGGTACGCGCCGCGCCGTCTATGGCAATGAACCCACCCCATGCAGGCATGCTAACGTTATAATATTACATTAAGCAAGAGGGACAGCCTGCGGCATGGAACGGGCCGTACTGCAGCCCCATCGACATTAACGGCACGCGCCGATCTTCATCGAATAGCGACGGTTGTCGTGCTAAAGGGCCGCCACGCCGCGGCAAATGCAGCATTGTTAATGGCCGGTTTTAACTCCGGCCACGAGTAGAAAATATGTCGAGCGAAACACAGACCGGTCAGGATTCGCGGGCGCAAGCGCTGCTCGCGTCCTATGTGCGCGCCGGCTATGCGCGGCTCGATCCGCCGGTGCTGCAGCCTGCCGAGCTGTTCCTCGACTTGTCCGGCGAGGACATCCGCCGCCGCATGTTCCTGACCACCGATCCGCAGGGGCGCGAATTGTGCCTGCGGCCCGATCTGACCATTCCGGTGTCGCGCGATTATCTCGCTTCATCCGAGGCCGGAAAGCCCGCGGGGTTCTGTTACCTCGGCGCGGTGTTCCGTCATCGCGACGGCGCGGCTTGCGAATTTCTCCAAGCCGGCATCGAGAGCTTCGGCCGGGCGGACAGGGCGGCCGCCGACGCCGAAATGCTGGCGCTCGGGCTGGAAGCGACCACGCAATATGGCGTCAGCGCACCCGAGATCCGCCTCGGCGACGTCGGGCTGTTCTCGGCTTTCGTCGCCGCGCTCGATCTGGCGCCGGTGTGGAAGCGGCGCCTGATCAAGGATTTCAACCGTAAATCCTCGCTCAAGCACGATCTCGAGCAAATGACGCTCGCTCCCGCCAACGGCTCGAAAGAATATCAGGGCGTGCTCGCCGCGCTCGCCGGCTCCGATCCGAAGGCCGCGCATCATCTGGTCACCGATCTGCTCTCGATCGCCGGCATTGCCACGGTCGGCGGCCGTTCGGTCGCCGAAATCGCCGACCGCTTCCTCGAGCAATCGGCGCTCAATGCGCCGACGCGGCTGCCGCGCGAGACCCGCGCGCTGATCGAACGCTTCCTGTCGATCGCCGGCGATCCGGACGACGCGGCGGGCGAGTTGCGCGCGCTCGCGGCCGACGCCAATATCGCGCTCGCGCCGGCGCTCGATCTGTTCGAGACGCGCACCGGCTTTCTCGCCGCCCGCGGCGTCGACGTACGTGCGATCAAATTCTCAACCGATTTCGGCCGCGGCTTCGACTATTACACCGGCTTCGTCTTCGAGCTGCACGATTCGCGCGCCAAGAGCGCGCTGGTCGCAGGCGGCCGCTACGACGGCCTGCTCACGCGCCTCGGCGCGAAAGAGCCGATCCCGGCAGTCGGCTTTGCCGCGTCGATCGACGAACTCGCCAGAAGCGGAAGCGGTGAAACAAATAGGTGTGGAGGCGCGTCATGAGCGCGCCGCTCATCCTCGCCGTGCCGTCGAAAGGCCGCTTGCAACAGAACGCGGAAAGCTTTTTCGCCCGCGCCGGGCTCGAGCTCGTCAAGCCGCGCGGCGCGCGCGATTATCGCGGCACCATTGCCGGATTCGACGGCATCGAAATCGCTTATCTCTCGGCGGCCGAAATCACCGCGCAGCTCGCGCAAGGCGCCGCTGATCTCGGCGTCACCGGCGAGGACCTCGTCCGCGAGATGATCCCGCAATCGACCGAGCGCGTCGTGCTCATCACCGGTCTCGGCTTCGGCTTTGCCAATGTCGTCGTCGCGGTGCCGCAGGCTTGGATCGACGTGCGCAACATGGCCGATCTCGATGACGTCGCCACCGCCTTCCGCCTCAAGCACGAGCGCAAGATGCGGCTCGCCACCAAATACGCCAATCTGACCCGCGATTTTTTTGCCGCGCACGGCGTCGTCGATTACCGCATCGTCGAAAGCTCCGGCGCCACCGAGGGCGCGCCGGCGGCCGGCACCGCCGAGATGATCGTCGACATCACCACGACCGGCGCGACGCTTACCGCCAACGGCCTCAAAGTGATCGAAGACGGCGTGATCTTGCGCTCGCAGGCGAACCTCGTCGCCGCGCGCGCCGCGGCCTGGTCTGGCGAGCAGCGCGAAACCGCGCGGCTTCTGCTCGACCGCATCGCCGCGCAAATGCGCGCCGAGGCCTTTGCCGAGGTACGCACTCGCTTCGCCGGCATGAACGAAAAGCTCTTCGGCATCGCGCGGGAAAAATTCGGCGTCGCCTCCCCGTTCGGCGGCCCGACATCGTCCGGCATGCTGACGCTGCACTGCCCGCCGCAGCATGTACACGCGCTGGCAAGCTTCCTGCGCGACAACGGCGCCGAAGCGGTTTCGGTCGCGGCGCTGGACTACGTCTATACGCGCGACAATCCGCTTTACGCCAAGCTCGCGGCGGAGCTGGATAAGCGCGCGTAGCGCATCGTCACTGCGCTTTGATCGCCGCGAAGCTGACGACCTTGGCCCACCTGGCGCTGTCCGCCGCGATCAGTTTGCCAAATCCGGCCGGCGAATCCGCAACGGGCGTATTGCCGACCTGGGCAAGCTGCGCCTTGAACGCGGGATCGGCCACGCTCGCATTGACCGCCGCGTTGAGTTTGCCGACGATCGCCGCGGGACACTCTTTCGGCGCAGTGATGCCGTTCCAGGAATAGGCCTCGTAGCCCGGCACGAAATCGCCGATCAACGGGACGTCGGGCAGCGCATCGTTATGTGAGCTCACGGCGAGCGCGCGCAGCTTGCCGGCGCGAATCAGTGCAAGTGACGACGTCAAATTGTCGAACATGACTTGAAGCCGCCCGGCGAGCAGGTCGTCCAGCGCCGGCGGCGAGCCGTGATAGGGCACGTGGGTGAATTTGGTCCCGGTCAGCATCTGAAACAGCTCGCCGGCGACGTGCGTGGAGCCGCCGGTGCCGGCCGAACCCATATCGATCGCGCCCGGATGGGCCTTGGCATAGGCGATGAACTCCGCGACCGTTTTCGCCGGGAACGTCGGGTTGACCTCCATCACCATCGGACTGCGAGCGAAGATCGCCACCGGCGCCATGTCACGCGCGAAATTGAAATCGAGATCGGGATAAAGCGACACGTTGATGGCATTCGCCATGCCGGCGAGCAGCAGCGTGTAGCCGTCGGGCGCGGCATGCACGACTTGATCGGCCGCCAGGTTGCCGCCGGCGCCCGGCCGATTTTCGATGATGAAAGGCTGGCCCAGCCGTTCCGACAGTTGCTTGCCGATCAGCCGCGCCAGAATGTCGCTGACGCCCCCGGCGGCGTATCCGACGAGAAGGTGCACCGGACGCGACGGATAATCGGCTTGCGCCATGGCGCGCGGCGCCAGCGCGGGCGTAGCGGCGGCGCCAATTGCCGCTTGCGCAGCCAGCTGCAGGAATTGACGGCGTAGAAGCTTCATGATGCACTCCGCGCGACTAAAAGCGATGCTCACACGTCGCCCATCATGCAATTCGCATACCGTACGCGTCATCCCATTTAATGGAAATTCTCATGGCAGCTTTACGCATCGTCCGCAACGCCGTCACCGCGCTTGCGCTGGTCACGCTCGCTTTTGGTTGCGGCGGCGCCGAAGCGGCAACTTATCCGGCCGAAAAGATCACGGTCATTGTCGCCTTTGCGCCCGGCGGCATTGCCGACACGCTGGCGCGGCTGATCGGTCAGGGCTTGAGCGAACGGTTGCATCAAAGCGTGGTGGTCGAGAACCGCGGCGGCGCCGGTGGCAACATCGCCGCCGCTTATGTCGCGCGCGCCAATCCCGACGGCTACACGCTCCTTGCCACCACGACCGCGCTCGCCATCAACGAGACGCTGTTTGCCGACAAGCAATTCTCGACGAGCGACTTCAAGACCGTGGCCATCGCCGCGTCGAGCCCGGAAGCGCTGGTGACGAGCCCGAATAATCCTGCGAAAGATCTTCCCGATTTCGTCAAGTCGATAACCGGGCGTCCCATCAATCTCGCCATACCGGGCGTCGGCACCGGCTCGCATATCGAAGCGGAATATTTCTTCAAACAGCTCGCCAAGGTGCCGGTGCAGCCGATTCCCTATCAAGGCGGCGCACCGGCGATCAATGCCACCATCGCGGGCCAGGTCGATCTCATGGCGACCACGCTCGGCGGCGGCGCCGCCGCGCAGATCGCCGGCGGCAAGCTCAAAGGACTCGGCATCGCCGCCGACAAGCGCGCCGCGGTGGCGCCGAACGTGCCGACTTACGCCGAACAGGGTTATCCCGCCTTTACCGCGGCGTCCTGGGTCGGCTTCTTCGCCCCGGCCAAGACCGATCCGCACATCCTGCAAACGCTCAACGAAGCGATCAACGACATCGTCGAGAGCCCGGCGGTGGCGAAGAAGCTCAGCGACATGGGCTTCGACCCGATCGCAGGCTCGCAGGCGCAGGCGGACGCCATGTTCTCCGCCGAGGTCAAGAAATGGGGCGACATGGTCAAGGCGCTCGGGCTTTCGATCAAATAGCCGCGCGCCGCGGTCAGGCCGCTGCGGCCCTTGACTTGACCTGCTCGTGCCATAAACGCAAAAGTGCCGATCAGGGGCGAGAGTCGGCTGGCTCTCAACTTCCGGGGCGGTGAGTTGCGTCGCACAAACGAGAAAATTTTCAATCGCATTCTTCTGGCGCTGCCGCGCGACGTTCGCGACCAGGTGTTACGTCAATGCGATCACGTTGAGCTTCCATCCGGCCAAATGATCTATGCGGGCGGTGCCGCAGTCGAATACGCCTATTTCGTCAACGGCGGCTTGGTATCGCTCGTCAAAGTTATGGAGGATGGCCGAAGCGTCGAAATTGCCGCAGTTGGCACCGAAGGTCTGCTAGGGCTGTTCGCCGCCTACGGATTTAACCACGCCCTGGTCGACCATATCGTCCAGGTTCCGGCAACGGCGCTGCGCATCAACCGCAGTAAATTACAAAACGAAATATCGAAGCACGCCGCGTTGCGCCGCGTCATGACACATTACCTACTCCTGGTCGCCGAACAACTCGCGCAAATCTCGGCCTGCCATCGTTTGCATTCGCTCCAACAGCGCTGCTGTCAATGGCTGCTTATCGCTCATGACAATGCCTTATCGGATCAATTTCAGCTTACTCATGAATTCCTTGCCTCGTTGCTCGGCGCACAACGAACCAGCGTAACGACGACAACGAGTAGGTTGCAAAAACGCGGCCTAATCCGCTACTCGCATGGCCGGATTTCCATCTTGGATCGAGCCGCGCTTGAGGCGACTGCATGCGAATGCTATCGCGCGCGGCGCAATCAAATCGATCTGGTTTTCGGCGACAGAAAGGCCGCCGGTCGGGCCGGCGAGTAAGACGACCGCGTGACGCTGCTTCACGAAACCGTGAAGACAAACCGTCGCCGAGCCGACAGATTTGTCACGGCGCGCCTCAAATAATGTTTTGTGCATTTAGGAATTCACGCCTCGCTTGTACCGAGACGGCGCGGCGTTTCCGGGTCTTTGTCATGAGCGAGATCGAGATTATCCGCCTCAATATCGAGCGCTATCGGCGCATGCTTAAAATTGAAGCCGACGAATCGATGCGGCGGGTAATCCAAAGAATGCTGGAGGAGTTCGAGGCCAAGCTTGCGTCGCTAAAGCCCCGCGCGGCTGGTCCGCGTCAGCGCTGATTTTCTGAGAATGATCATTTTCCAACCATCGTCAACGTGATTGAGGGAGTTGTATCGTGGCGCAAAAGGAAGCTCACACCGAGCGAACGGAAAAATCCTCGCTACCCAACCTGATCCCCGCGGAGTTTGCCGCGATGGGAAAGAAGCGTTTTGACGAGCTTGTCGCCATGCAGACGGAGCGATTGGAAAAGCTGCAAGAAGCGAACCGGAACTGGTTCGACCGGATGCAAGCGGAGGTAACGCTGGCGTCCGATTTCGCCGCCAAGCTCACGGCCGCTCACTCGATCCCCGAGGTCGCGACGGCGTATCAGGAATGGACCAGTCGGCACATGGAAATGGCAGCCGAGGACGCCAAGCGCATCTTCGCCGACTGTCAGACATTGGCGGAGACGGGAGCGCGCTTGCTCTTGAACGGCTGGCGGCCAAATGGCGGCGGCGGGGACGACGCGCAAAAATAGGCATCTACACGTTTCCTCTACGCCGTGTGCCCGTCGAAATCGCCTTCTTTCGGCAGTTTCTTTTCCCGCTGCGGCGTCATCTTCGCGGGGTCTGGCGCGCCCGGCACGCCGCGCGGGCCGAGCTTGCGCCGCGCCATCTGGTCTTCGGTCTCGTTCTTCTTCGCCTATGCCTTGGCGGAGCTTGCCGGCCATGGCGGTGTTCTAACGCTCAATTACGGCAGGCGTGGTGAAGTCGGCGCTACGGGTCTGTGGCATGATTGTCCTTGGCGGGGTCCTCGAAAGAAAATCCCCGGCCGTTAACGCGCGAACGCCCGCGAAAGTTCACAATCCAGTATTCTGCGATCGATCGGGTTGATTTCTCCGCGCGGCGCACTGCGGAACCGATCGCCGCTTCCACGCGTTCCATTGTGCGAAAGGTAACTATAACGGGAGGCCGCCGTGCCGATCTTGCTTGGATTTATCCTCGGAGTGGCGCTGACGATCGCCGGCGCTTACGCGTACGATTCGACGACGGGCCGCGCCGCCAACGGTCTATCGGCGAGCTCGGCCAGCGGCCAGCCGCCGATGGTCAATTGGCGCGTCGTCAGCGACGATTGGCAGAACCTTCAGACCGCCGTTCGCGCCAAGGCCGAGAATCTGGAACAGAAGCTGAAAGCGCACACCGGCTGATAGCACTCGGCCGGTGAGGTATTTCCCGAATGGCGATGGTTTTTCGCTCGATGAAACAGGTTGCCGCACGCTAGTTACGCCGCGCGGCGCTCCGCCTCGTCGCGGTTTTCCAGCACCACGGTCGCCGCCGCGGTGTTGGAAATCGGGATATGATAGTTGCGGTGCACTTCGGCGACGCGCCCGGTCAGCGCGCCGCGCATCGCCATCCAGTTGAGGAATTCGACGCCCTGCGCGCCCGACTCTTCGACCCAATCGTGGATCGAATAGCGCGCCAGAAATTCCGGCTCGCCGACGAGCTTGTCCATGCAGAGCTGATCGAATTCCTTATTGATGAAACCGGCGCGCTTGCCGTCGAGCTGATGCGACAGCCCGCCGGTGCCGACGATCATGACGCGTAGATTCTCCGGATAGGAGTTTATGGCGCGGCCGACCGAACGGCCGAGATTGAGGCAGCGCTTCAGCGACGGCAGCGGATGCTGCACGGTATTGATCGAGATCGGCACGATGCGGATCGTCCATTTTTCGCCGGGCCACATCAGCGTCATGGGAATGGTCACCGCGTGGTCGACCAGCATCTCCTGACACATCGTGATGTCGAACTCGTCGGCGACGAGATTATTGATGATATGCCACGACAGAGCCGGATCGCCGGCGATCGAGCGCGACACCGGGATGCCCCAGCCTTCGTCCTGGTTGCGGTATTCGCTGGCGGCGCCAACGGCAAATGTCGGCATCTTGTCGAGGAAAAAATTCAGCCCGTGGTCGTTATAGAACACCACGGCGACGTCCGGTTTCTCGCGCGCCAGCCAGTAATGCACATAGTCGAAGCCGCGGAAGAACGGCTTCCAGTACGGATCGTTCTGCTTTTGCTCGGCAATCGCCTTGCCGATCGAGGGCACATGCGTCGTGGCGACGCCGCCGATGATCTTAGCCATGACCGCCCTTCCCCCTCATCTGCCCGCCGCGGCGAGCTTTTTCTTGAATTGATCGACCGTGGTGCCGGTCTGCTGCGCGCCGATGTCTTGAACGTTGAGCCCGAAAATGCCGGCGAGCTTCGCCAGGTAATAGACGTTGCCGCCGGCCGCGATCATGGCCAGCACGTTGCGGCTCTTCACCGCGGCGCGCTGCGCCTCGGTGAGCCCGAATTTGCGGCAATAGCCCTCCTCGTCCGCAAGGAAGGCCGCGCGGTTTTCGGCGCTGTTGAACGAATAGCACATGCGATTGAGCGCAAGCCCCTTCTGCGCTTGCTCGCCGTCGAACATGGTCGTGCCGGGGATATCCTGTTTCACGGCCCGCTTTCCTTTCCGCATGATCTTGCCATTGCTTCGCGCGGCGCCGCCTAGGCGGCGTGAACCGGTTCACGCGCTTCCGTCGCGGCGTCCTTGAGCGCAGCGACACCGGCCGCCGTTCCCTGGCGCTGCCGCGCCTTGCGGGCCGGGTTGATATCGCGCGTCTGATAATCGCCCCATGCCAAAACTGCGGCAAACAGCACAAAGGCGCCAATGATTGCGCTCAGGCAGACAATTCCGACGATCGACATAGCCGTTCTCCTTGGGCGGTTCTGCTTTTGCCGCCAAGGGTTACGTCGAGTGCGACGAGAGTTATTGACGTAGATCAAAGCCGGGCGCGATCAGGCATGAAGCCCAGCGCGCACTGCTATGCGCGCCATGCGCGGCTCGCCTGCCCTATCCGTCGTCGCGCACCCGAAACACCACAAAGTGCGACAGCGAGAAATTGACGACGAAGCTCGCCAGGATCGCCAAGGCTTTTGCCACATAGACCGGCAGCAGCAGAATTTGCGCGGCAAACACCAGGGTCGCCGTGTTGGCGATGAGCCCGACAATGCCGGCCACGAAAAAGGTCAGGTAACGGCGCCAGCGCAATTTGCGACCGGATTCGGCGGCAAAGGTGATCGAGGAATTCAAGACGTAGGAGCCGCTCACCGCGACGATCCACGACGTCATGTTGGCGGCGATCAACAAAACGGTCGGCGCGGTGCCGCAGCGGCAGCCCGCCGCCAGCGCGGCGAATGCCGAAACCGCCGCCGGCGATCTTTCGTAGACCGCTTGCGCCAGGAGGAAAACGCTGTAATCGACCGCTGTATTGACCAGGCCGATGAGCGCAAACGACGCCGCCTTGAGGCTGAGCGCCCGCGTGCGCCAAGTCTCACCAAGCTTGGCGCGGATGAACTTGGCGCGGGTCGAATCGTAAGGGTAGCGGGGGGCCATTCGCCCCGCATATCACGTCCGGGAACGGCCGGCAGCAGGTCGCAAATCCGTCCCACGCGCCGGGCGTTAACCATGCCAGGCGCCGGCCCCGCTCGCGACAGGCTTGACCGATTACGCTATAGAACGGGCGGGAAAGGGACGCGAAATGGCGACGACTGCCGACCCCATAGTCAGGCCGATGGCGCGCGAGCGGGTGTTGCCGGATTCCCGCGCCCAGGGCCTGTCCATCGTGGTGCCGGTCTATAACGAGGCGGCGGCGCTTACGCGTATGCACGGCCGGCTGGTCGAGATCGCGCAGCGCCTCGCCGCGTCCCGGTCGTTGTCCTGCGAAATCGTCTACATCGATGACGGCAGCCGCGACGGCACGCTCGCCATCGCCCGCGAACTGCCGGCCAGCGGCGTCGACATCCAGGTGATTTCGCTGTCGCGCAATTTCGGCAAAGAGGCGGCGCTGCTCGCCGGGCTCGACCATGCGCGGCGTGGCGCCGTGCTATTCATCGACGGCGACGGCCAGCATCCGCCGGATTTGATCGAGCGGCTGGTCGGCCATTGGCTCGATGACGACTGCGACGTCGTCTATACCGCGAAGGCGCACCGCGCCGGCGAGTCGATGCTGCGGCGGCTTTCGGTCAAGGCCTTCTACGTGCTTCTGAACTGGGGTGCGCGGCCGAAGATTCCGGAGGACGCCGGCGATTTCCGGCTCTTATCGCCGCGCGCGGCGAATGCGCTGCGGCAACTGCCGGAGCGCAACCGCTTCTTCAAGGGTCTGTCGAGCTGGATCGGTTTCCGCCAGATGCGCATCGATTATGAGCCGGCGCCACGCGTCGACGGCCGCAGCACCTGGAACTTGCGCCGGCTTATCGGGCTGTCGATCGATGGGGTCACCGCTTTCTCCGTTGCGCCCTTGCGGCTCGCCACCGTCATGGGCACGGTGCTCGCGGTCATCGCATTCATGTACGGATTGCAGATCGTCTACGAGACCCTGGTCTACGGCGTCAGCGTTCCGGGTTACCCGTCATTGTTCGTCGGCGTCATGGTGCTCGGCGGCGTCCAGCTCATCATGATCGGCGTGGTCGGCGAATATATCGGTAAGATCCTGGAAGAGATCAAAGGCCGGCCGGTCTATTTCGTCGCCGAGCATGACGTGAAACTCGCAGACGCCAAACAGACCGAGCGCGACGCCCGCACCGCGGCCGAATGAGCGAGGCTGAGCTGCGTCACATCTGGCTATGCGCCGACGATTACGGCCTATCGCCGGCAGTCAGCGCCGCGATTCGCGACCTCATTGCGCGCCGCCGCATAAACGCCACCTCCGTCATGGTGCTGGCGCCGAGCTTTTCGCCGGTCGAAGCGACCGCCCTTGAAGCAGCCGCCTCGTCGCACGCGGCGATCGGATTGCATGTGACATTGACGGCGCCGTTTCGCCCGTTGACCGCCGGCTTCGCTCCCACCCGCAATGGCGCCTTCCTGCCGTTGCCGGCGATGGCCGGCCGCGCGCTCGCGCATTGGCTTAAGGCTGAGGATTTGGAGCTTGAGATTGCACGACAATTCGCGGCGTTTGCAGCCGCATTCGGCCGCCCGCCGGATTTTGTCGACGGCCATCAGCATATCCACGTGTTTCCGCAAATCCGCAAAGCGTTGTTGCGCGTCATCAAGGATGCCGCGCCGCGCGCCTGGTTGCGGCAATGTGGCAGGCCCGCTACGGCGCCCAAAAGCCTCGCCGATCCCAAGGGCTTTGTGCTCGATGCGCTCAGCGCAGGCTTGCGCCGGCTTGCGGCGCGCGAGGGCGTGCGCACCAATCCGGCCTTTGCCGGCACATATTCCTTTGCGCCGGGCGCGGATTTCGCCAAATTATTTCCAGGCTTTCTTGATGGCCTGCCCGACGGCGGCGTCGTTATGTGCCATCCGGGACAGGTCGACGCCGAACTGCGCCGCCTCGATCCGCTCACCGATCTGCGGGCGCGCGAATACACCTATTTTCTCGACGAAGATTTTCCGCGGCTGCTTGCCGCGCGCGGCGTCGCACTTGATTAGATAATGACGACCCGGGTACCGATCTTCACGCGGTCATAGAGGTCCTCGACGTCCTCGTTGCGCATGCGGATGCAGCCCGACGACACGTTGGTGCCGATGGTCCAGGGCTCGTTCGAGCCATGGATGCGATAGAGCGTCGAGCCGAGATAGAGAGCGCGCGCGCCGAGCGGATTGCCGATCCCCCCGGCCATGAAATGGGGAATGCCGGGTTGCCGCGCGATCATCTCCGGCGGCGGCGTCCAATCCGGCCACTTTTTCATCGCGGTGACGCTCTTGACGCCCGACCAAGTGAAGCCCGGGCGGCCGACGCCGATGCCGTAGCGCAGCGCCTTGCCGCCGTCCTCGACCAGAAACAGAAACTTGTCCGGTGTATCGACGATGATCGTGCCCGGCTGTTCACTGCCGTTATAGGCGACAAGCTGGCGCGTGAATTTCGGATCGATCGGATAGTTCGATTCATCCGGCGGATTGGATGGCGCATAGGCTTGCTGCTGCGGCGGAGCGACGGGCACGGCCTGCGGCGCCGGCGCTGGCGCCCGGTAGCCGGGATAAATGTGCGACACCGGCACGTTGATGGTCGGACCGCCGAAAATCGCCTGCAGGAAACCGCCGCCGCTGGGATTTGCAGGCGCGGGCGGCGCCGCAGCGGCTGGGTAAGCTTGCGGCACCGCTGCTGCGTAGGTTTGCGGCGCGGCGACCGCGTAACCCTGCGGAGCGGCGTTCGCGTAGCTCTGCGGATAATTCGCCGGCGTGCTCACGTAACGCGGTTGCTGCACATAATAATACTGTTGCGGCGCGGGCTGTTGATAGTACGGTTGCGGCGCGGGCTGTTGCGCTGCGTAAACCGGCTGGCTGCCGTAGGGATAGACGGTGACTTGCGCGAAAGCCGAACCGGAAAGCGCGCTCAGAAGGAGCGCGGTCGTGCAGATACGCCGCATTGCTGTACTCGTTACGCAGGTTTCACGCCGAGCGCCTGGTGTGTGCGCTCATGCACGAGTACGCCCGCAAACCTCGACTGTTTGGTAAACAAATTGCGGCGGCGCGTTATTGGTACATTGTTCATCAAGTTAGAGTTGATTTTGTGTCAATGGTTGGAGGTCTTGGTTAATCGGAGGTTCGCATCACCGGCGACAGGGTGTGAACGCCGTATTAATCGGACGCCCGATACGGTTAGGTGACGTCAGTCGGTAATGACAGGCTCGCCAGTAAACATGGCCGAACCGCGCAAGGTTTTCCGCATCGAACAGACCGCCGCCGCGCGGCTGGTGCGCCCCGCTCCCGGCGCGCGCCATGCGCCGCACGACGGCGAGATCGTGCAGGCGCTCGCCGCACTGCAAGCCCTGATGGCGGCCGCGCCGGCTTTGCCGGCAGCGAATACGGCCGCGCCCCGCCAATCCGACGGTCCCGGCAATGACGCACCGCCGCAAGCGGACGGCGTGACGCGCATCGCGCACGAGCTCGATGCGGTGACCGCCGGCACCGCGCAGGCGACGCAGAAGATTCTCGCCGCCGCCGAAGAGATCGATCAGCTCGCCGATAACTTATCGGCCGCGCTCAAGGGCCGGCTCGAGCAGGAATTGGCGCAGGATATTTCGGACAGCGTGCTGCGCATTTTCGAGGCCTGCAATTTTCAGGATCTGATCGGCCAGCGCGTCGCCAAGGTGATGAAGACGCTCACCGCAAACGAAGCGCCAGCGGAGTCGGCGCACGATGCTGCGCCACACATTGTGCCGGATTTGCACGGCCCACGGCTCGACGGCGACAAAGGCCATCTGTCGCAAAGCGAAATCGACGCCATGTTTGACGGGTAATCCTGTCGACGGCTGATTTTGCAGCCGTGTTCTATTTGGGCTGTCGGATAAGAAGGAAGCAGGCAAACGCTGTGACGGCAAACGCGGCGACCAGCGCCAGGCCCGTCGCATCGGATGCGCGATCGGCGACATAGGTCACGACCACCGGCGCGAGCGCTTGCACCACCAAAAATGGCCCGCCGATCCGTCCGACCAGGCGCCCATAGCCGGCGGCGCCGAACAAAGCGAGCGGCACCGTGCCGCGCGCAATGGTCAAAAGCCCATTCGCCATGCCGTACATCACGGCGAAGGCTGCTGCCACCGCGGCGGAAAACGGCAGCAGCGCCAATAGCGCGAAAGCCACGACCAGAAGCCCGACCGCAGAGCGTGCGATCCACAACGGATGCAGCCGCCGGCCGAAGCCAAGCTCGCAGATGCGCGCGAGGACCTGCGCCGGACCGAACAGCATGCCGATCGCAACGACGATATCCGGCGCCAGCCCGAATCTCTTGAAAATGGCGAGAAGCTGCGCTGACAACGCCGACGGCACGAAGGCATAGGACGCGAAACCGGCAACGACCAAAATAAAAGCGAGGCCGTGCGCCGGAATAAGCGTTGCCGGCTTTTGCTCGGGCGCGAGCACCGGCGCCGGCCGAGTCACAGTCTCGGTGCGATGACGCGGCAACGCGAAAGCGTGCAAGGGCGCCGCGACAAAAGCCAGTAATACCGCGTAGACCAGATAAGTGCCGCGCCAGCCGACCCGATCGATAAGGAATTGCGTCGCCGGCCAGCTGACCGTCGAGGCAAATCCGCCGGCGAGCGTCAGCGTCGTGATCGGCGCGCGCGCGCCGGCGCCGAAAATACGGCCGAGCGTGGCGAAAGCCGGATCGTACAGCGAAGCCGCCATGGCGACGCCGAGCACCGTCCATACCAAGAAATAAGCGGCCGCGCCGTGCGCGTACACCAGCGCGGTCAAACCCACGGCGCCGATGAGCGAGCCGATCGGCATCACGACATGGCCGCCGAGTCGATCGATGGTGGCGCCGACATAGCGCGAACACAAGCCCCCGACGAACAAAGCCGCCGAAAAGCCGCCCATCGCGAACGAGCGCGACCAACCGTGATCGGCCGCGATCAACGGTACCGTGAGCACCGGCGGATAAAACAACGCGCCCCACGACAAAATCTCGGTGACGCCGAGCACGCTCACCGCGCGCCAGGGTCCGAAGATAAATTCGCGGGGGGAAGGCATCGATTACGTCATACCGTCATTCCGGGGCCGAGCGAAGCGAGGAGCCCGGAATCCATAACCACCGCCTGTGATTATGGATTCCGGACTTGCCGCTTCGCGGCAATCCGGAATGACGAGAACTACTGCGCCGGCGGCTTCATCGGCGGGCGGCCCACGGCGCGCGCGGTGCCTTCGGGCGCGCAACGCACATACACGCCAGTGCCGTAGCGGCCGGCGACTTCCGGATCCATCCACTTCAGCACCATGGTGCGGCCGTCGAACGACACGATCTCGCGATCCTGCGCTCCGCCGGGATCGCCGGGCGGGCCGATATAATTCTTGCCGCTTTGCGAGCCCTTGAGCTGCAATTCCTGCAATTGGGCGCTGTCGGCGAGATACATCATGACGCCGCCGTTCGGCCCGCGCGTGATCTCGACCGGCTGGCCGCACTGCTGGCGCGCCGCAGCGGCAGTGCGCGCCAAATCTTCGTCGCGGTGATACGCGCCGTAGCCCCAGCGGCCGACGATATCTTCCGGACGGTACTTCGATGGGATTGCCGGCTGTGTCATGGGCGGCGGCGCTGCCGCCTCTTGCGGCGCCGGTGTGTTCGAGGTGCAGGCCGAGAGCAAAAGTGCGCCGGCCGCCGCGATGCTGAAAGCCAATCGCCGAGATGACGCGCTCATGCAGGGATCCTCCCGGATACGGGCGCGGAACGGAACTGCGCCCATTTTACCGCCTCGACCTTTCGACTTTGTTTCAAATGAGACCCTCGACGTTAACCATGCACCGTTGGCGACGATTACGGCCCGGATTTGGCAGCCTGGACGCTGCTCGAACGCCCATTGCGACCGCCATTGCCGCCCTGCCCGGCGCCGCGGCGCTTGCCTCGACCCGTTTGCGGACGCGGATCGACGAGCGGCGCCGACTTGTGGATGCTCAAGGCCCGCATCGTCACCGGATCGTTGAAGAAGTCGCTATCGGCGCGGTAGCCGGCGGCATGGATGCCGGCAATGGCGCAAATATCGTCCATCTCATTGGCGTCGCCGGTGACGCCGATCGCGGCGACCACCTCGCCGGATTTGTCGCGGATGAGCTGCCCGCCGCCTTCGAGGAACAAGGGATAGTCGGCGAGGTTCTCGATGGATTGCATGAACAGCGGCTTCTCGTTGGCCTTCTGCAAGACGAGCTTCGACGGCCGCCCCAGCGCCAGCGAACCATAGGCCTTGCCGTAGCAGACTTCGAAGCGCAGCATCGAGGCATTGTCCTGCTTCTGAAATGCCTTCACCCGTCCGCCGGCGTCGAGAACGATCACGCTCATCGGCCGACATTTGTGTTTCTTGGCCGCGGCGAAGGTCGCCGCAATGACGGTATTGGCCTCATCCAACGTCAGCGCGCGCATTTTCGGTTGCCTCCCATGGCCCCGCGGCAGATTAGCAGCGAATAGCGCGTGACGAATAGGGAATTGGAGCGGCGATCCGTTTGCCACTCCGACGCAGCGCGGCTTGACAGTCTAGCGCCTAAACCCTATGTCCCACGTGCCATTTGGCACTCCGTGATAAGGAGTGCTAAGGCACTGCAAACCAAGCGCTTTTTTCTAACGCCAAAAGCCGCCATATCCTCAGCAAAGGTCCGTGCGGCGAAGAGGGTGAACATGGCAAAAACGAAGTTTCGGCCGCTCCATGATCGGGTGGTGGTCAAGCGTATCGACGCCGAGGAAAAGTCCAAGGGCGGCATCATCATTCCCGACACCGCCAAGGAGAAGCCGTCGGAAGGCGAAGTCGTCGCCGTCGGTCCCGGCGGCCGCGACGAGGCCGGCAAGCTCATTCCGATCGGGCTGAAGTCCGGCGACCGCGTGCTGTTCGGCAAATGGTCGGGCACCGAGGTCAAGCTCGACGGCGAGGAACTCCTGATCATGAAGGAGTCCGACATCATGGGCGTGATCGCCTGAACACTTATACCCCTCATCCTGAGGCGCTCGCCGCAGGCGAGCCTCGAAGGATGAGGCCACTGAGCAGCACCCTTCGAGGCTCGCGGCTTTGCCGCTCGCACCTCAGGGTGAGGACGGAAAAGAAAAACCCAGGAGAGACCTAAAATGTCCGCGAAAGACGTAAGATTTTCCACCGACGCACGCGACCGCATGCTGCACGGCGTCGACATTCTCGCCAATGCGGTGAAAGTGACGCTCGGCCCGAAAGGCCGCAACGTCATCCTCGACAAATCGTTCGGCGCCCCGCGCATCACCAAGGACGGCGTCACCGTCGCCAAGGAGATCGAGCTCGAAGACAAGTTCGAGAACATGGGCGCGCAGATGGTGCGCGAAGTGGCGCAGAAGACCAATGACGTCGCCGGCGACGGCACCACCACCGCGACAGTGCTGGCCGCCGCGATCGTCAAGGAAGGCGTCAAGTCGGTCGCCGCCGGCATGAACCCGATGGATCTGAAACGCGGCATCGATCTCGCGGTCGCCGCCGTCGTGGCCGACATCAAGAAGCGCTCGAAGAAAGTCGGCTCCTCCGCCGAAGTGGCGCAGGTCGGCACCATTTCCTCGAACGGCGACGCCACCGTCGGCAAGATGATCGCCGACGCCATGCAGAAGGTCGGCAACGAAGGCGTCATCACCGTCGAGGAAGCCAAGGCGCTCGACACCGAGGTCGAGATCGTCGAGGGCATGCAGTTCGACCGCGGCTATCTGTCGCCCTACTTCATCACCAATGCCGAGAAGATGGTGGCCGAGCTCGAAGACGCCTATGTGCTGCTGCACGAGAAGAAACTGTCGCAGCTCCAAGCCATGCTGCCGGTGCTCGAAGCCGTAGTGCAGTCGGGCAAGCCGCTGCTGATCATCGCCGAAGACCTCGAGGGCGAGGCGCTGGCGACGCTTGTGGTCAACAAGCTGCGCGGCGGACTGAAAGTCGCAGCCGTGAAGGCGCCCGGCTTCGGCGATCGCCGCAAGTCGATGCTCGAAGACATCGCCATCCTCACCGGCGGCCAGCTGATTGCCGAAGACCTCGGCATCAAGCTTGAAAGCGTCACGCCGGCGATGCTCGGCCGCGCCAAGAAGATCGTGATCGAGAAGGAAAAGACCACGATCGTCGACGGCGCCGGCAAGAAGAAGGACATCGAGGCCCGCGTCAATCAGATCAAGGCGCAGATCGAGGAGACCACCTCCGACTACGACCGCGAGAAGCTGCAAGAGCGGCTCGCCAAGCTCGCCGGCGGCGTCGCGGTGATCCGCGTCGGCGGCGCCACCGAAATCGAGGTCAAGGAGAAGAAGGACCGCGTCGAGGACGCGCTCAACGCCACCCGCGCCGCGGTCGAGGAAGGCATCGTGCCGGGCGGCGGCGTCGCGCTGTTGCGAGCCAAGAAGGCGGTCGGCAAGCTTACCAACGACAATGCCGACGTGCAGGCCGGCATCAACATCGTGCTCAAGGCGATTGAGATGCCGCTGCGCCAGATCGCCGAGAACGCCGGCGTCGAAGGCTCGATCGTCGTCAACAAGATCCTCGAGAACAAGTCGGAGACTTACGGCTTCGACGCGCAGACCGAGGAGTATGTCGATATGCTCGACAAGGGCATCGTCGATCCGGCCAAAGTGGTGCGCGCGGCGCTGCAAGACGCCGCCTCCGTCGCCGGACTTCTGGTCACGACCGAAGCCATGGTCGCCGAAACGCCGAAGGAAGCCCCCGCCATGCCGGCCATGCCGGGCGGCGGCGGCGGCATGGGAGGAATGGGCTTCTGAGCCTGACCTTACTTCCCCTCCCCCGCTTGCGGGGGAGGCCGGGAGGGGGCCAGTCTTCGATCCAACAACCAAAGGGCGCGGAGCAATCCGCGCCCTTTTTGTTTGTTGGTGCCGCGGTGTGTTGAGCGCAGCCCACCGGACAGAGCTACCCTCCAGGCCACGCGCCGCGTCCACTGGGGCCCCGACCGACCGGCACTATGACCGGTCTCCGCGGAGCGCGGTTGACTCGAGACAGGCGAGCGCGGGTAACGCCCGTTTTAGCCAAGTCTCAGGAAGCGCGGCCCGGAGCTGAGCCGATGCTGGATGCGTCTGGCGCGGCGAGTGCCGCGGTGGAGCGCCGAAAGGCGAGCGGTCTCCGCTGAGACCGCGCCGTGCTCCGCTGAGCACGGCCAAGGAATGGTGCGCCTATCGGCGCTCCGCCTCCCTTCTTTTGTTGGGAGGCCGTTGGAAGGGCTTTCTTAAAACGTGAAGCAAAGCTCGGATGCGAAGACGCATCGCGAGAACGATAACCCACGACTCGTAGGGGCGGCCCTCGTGGCCGCCCTCGGGCCCCGTCGGCCGTCGTGATCCATGGGGCGCCCACAAGGGGCGCCCCTACGTGTCGCGATGATTCCTGCTGCCGCCACTCTCAACAGAAAGAGAAAAAAAGCACCACCATGAAAGGCAACATCAATTCGTCGTCAGCCGGTAGCGCAGCGTGGTCGGGCCCGACAGTTCGACGAGATCGCCGCTGCGGCGCCACTTGGTGACTTGGGCCAGCGCGGAGACAAGCGTAGCGTCGCTGGCTTGCCGGTCCGGATCGCATGGCGCTTGCGCATCGCCTGCCGGCTCTCCGGGGACGAGGCTCGCCGGCTGCCCCGGCACGATCGTGATCGAATCGTCGGCGATCGTGGCCTGGCCGCGCAGGCTCGTGCACCACAAATCGATCGCAACCGTGCCGTCGTCCTCGATTTCAAGCATCGGAATACGCTTGGAGCCGTGCATCGGGGCGGCGTCGAGCATCAGCTCGCTGCCGAAGGGAAAGCTTTCGCCGGCGATCGCGAACCACAGCGCGGCCGATGCCAGGATCAAGGCAAGCCAGCAGGCAGAGCGCCGGCACAGGCAGAGCATCGTCCTCTCCGAATTGAGTTTGCGGGAACCGCACGACCGGACGGTCGAGCGAAACGATTTAATCCGCACGCCGCTGGTCGGCGTCAAGTCGATTTATCGTCCGGGTGCGATTGCAATCCCGCCGCGGCGTAAAACAAAAACAATGGGGCCGCGACATGGCGGCCCCATTGCAGCACTTCGAAGGCGTCGCGCGATCAGTGGCCCTGCAACACCATAATGTTCGGGAAGAACAGATAGCAGGCGACCCCGATGACGACGAGATAAGCCAACAGGACGAGACACCAGCCGAAATTATGGCGGATCACCTCGCCTTCATTGCGCACGAACTTGGTGGTCGATACGCCGACGCTGGCGGTTTGCGGCGCGATCGGTTTGCCGATCTCGGCGCCGACCGAATTGAGCGTCGGCAACAGCAGCACGGGAAAGCCGAGCACCTTGCCGACCAGCGCTTGGAAGGCGCCGAACATGGCGTTGGTCGAGGTATTGCTGCCCGACAGCGCGACGCCGATGAAGCCGAGGATCGGGGCCACGACGATAAAGGCCGGCCCGATCTTGGCGAAGGCGTTGGCGAGCGAACCCGCCATGCCCGAATAGTTGAAGACATAGGCGAGGCCGAAGATAAAGACGCCGACCAGGCAGGCGCCCCACATCTGCGACCATGTCTTGGCGAAAATCTCGCCGATCTGACTCATGCTCACGCGCAACAGAGCGGCGGCGATGATCCAGGACGCCAGAATGGCGGTGCCGCCGACGAACGGCGTCCAGTTGAAGATGGCGCTGATCGTGGCGCCCGGCGTGATCGTCGAATTGGCGGCGACGGCGTAATGCAGGAGCACGATCGAGGGCAGATGCGACCACGGTCCGGTCCAGGCCACCACGACCGCGATCAGCACCGCGATCGGCAGCCAAGCCATGACGATCTCGCCGCCGGTGAGCCCGTGGGCCTCGGCCGCGGTGTTGCCGGTGGCGGGCGCGCCGCCATAGGCCAGCACCTGCGCGGGACGCCACAGCTTGAGCAGGATCAGCAACAGCGTGAAGCAAACGATCGAGCCGATGACGTCGGGCAGATACGGACCGAGATAGACCGCCGTCGGCAACTGCCCGGCGATGTAGCCAAGCGAACCGACAATGGCGAGCGGCCAGGCCGACCACATGCCTTTGCTGCCCGAGACGAGGTAGAGCAGGATCCACGGCGGCAGCAGCGCAAGGATGGCAACGATCTTGCCGACCGAGGCCGAATAGATCGGCAGCAGGTCGACGAAATTCATGCCGAGCGTGCCGGCGGTCACCGTGGCGAGCGCGATGATCGGCGCGCCCAAGGCGCCGTAGGAGACCGGGGCGTTGTTGGCGATCGCGGCGACGCGAATGGCGTCGAGGTCGGGAATGCCGATCGCGATAAGGATGGGCGCGACGAAGGCCCACGGGTAACCGAAGCCCACCAGGCCTTCGAGCAGCGCGCCGAAGGCCCAGGCGAACAGGATTGTTTGCACCCGCACATCCCGGGTTCCTTGCTGCACCAGCCAGCGCCGCAGCTTGTCGAAAGCACCGGTGGTGACCAGCGTATTGAAGAGCATCACTCCCCAAAACGTGATCCAGTCGACGTTCCACACGCCGGTGGCCGAGCCGTAAACATAGGCCAGCGCGCCGTCGCCGAACGGCATCTTCCAGACCCAAAGTCCGAGCAGAAAGGTGACGATCGAACCGATCAAGACCGCAAGCCAGGCCGACAGGCGCAGACCCGCGAGCAGGAACAATAAGAGGACGACCGGGATGAGCGCGACCAGCCAGGTGAGAAACAGATTTCCGGTAGGATCGAGTATTTGCGTGAACATGGGTGGTTCCTCCCCATTAATCGCCGCAATGATCGTTTTTTGTCGCTCGCCGACGTGGCCGGATGCGGCAATGCCGCGCACCGCGCCACTATGGAGGCTGTTATTTTGGCGGCGTGCCGTAAATTTAGGCGAATTCGTTACCGATGGCTACCTGTTATTGGAGTGGCGCATCAAAACGCGCACTGCGCTGTGGACAGCTTCGTGTTAGTGCGATGCGCCATCGGCGCTTTTCGGTTCGATTCCGTTGGGTTACGCCGCTCGGTCGCCGGATGGATTTGATGTTCTGAATGCTGGACGAACAAAGGCGCTTTGTATTGCGCCCTGCACCATAAACGTCGGAGGTCTTCCGTGAATCGTCTTATCGCCACGCTCGCCACCATGTGGCGTTTGGCCATTCCGTATTTCCGCTCGGAAGACCGCTGGCCGGGGCGGGGTTTGCTCGGCGCGGTGGTCGCGATCGAACTGTCGATCGTCGCCATCAACGTGATCCTGAACTACTGGTACAACGGCTTTTATAACACGCTGCAGAACCGCGACTGGAACGGCTTCGTCTGGTACATCCTGGTTTTCTGTGGGCTTGCCGCGATCTATACCGTGCTTGCGGTCTATCAGAACTATCTCAATCTTTGGCTTCAGATCCGCTGGCGGCGCTGGATGACGCAGACCTATCTGCGGCAATGGCTCAATACGGCGAACCACTACCGCATGCAGCTTCTCGGCGACGCCGCCGACAATCCCGATCAGCGTATTGCCGACGATCTGCAGATGTTCGTGCAGAGTACATTGTCGATCGGGCTCGGGCTTTTGAGCTCCTGCGTGACGCTGTGCTCGTTCGTCGTCATCTTATGGAAGCTGTCGGAAGCGGCGCCGCTGCGTGTATTCGGCGTGTCGCTGGCGATTCCGGGCTATCTGGTCTGGGCGGCTTTGTTCTACGCCGCGGTCGGCACGGTGTTCACGCACCTGATCGGCTGGCGGCTCATTCCGCTCAACTTTCAGCAACAGCGCTACGAAGCCGACTTTCGCTTCAACCTCGTGCGCACCCGCGAGAATTCCGAGCAGATCGCGGCGTTGCATGGCGAAGCCGCCGAGCGCGAGCGTCATCTCAATCGCTTTGGGCTCGTGGTCGGCAATTGGATCGCCATCATGCAGCGGCAGAAAAAGCTCAGCTTTTTTACCCAGAGCTATTCGCAGGCCTCGGTGATCTTTCCCTATCTGATGGTGAGCCCGGCCTATTTCTCCGGCGCCATGCAACTCGGCGGCTTGATGCAGACCGCGTCCGCTTTCAACAGCGTGCAGTCGGCGCTGTCCTATTTCGTCTCCGCCTATCAGTCGATCGCACAATACCGCGCGGTGGTGAAACGGTTGTCGGGCTTCGAAGACGCCATCGTCGCCGGCCGCGAAGTCGCGCTGACGCCGCCCGCGGTCGAGGTGCTGCCGCGCGAGACGCCGAGCGAGATTTCGATCGACCACTTAAGCGTTCGCCTGCCGAGCGGCGCGCCTTTGGTCGACGCCGAACACATCGTCTTGTCGCCTGGTGAGCGCGTCCTCGTCACCGGACCGTCGGGCGCCGGCAAGTCGACGCTGTTCCGCGCCGTGACCGGCATCTGGCCGTTCGGATCGGGCCGCGTGCTGGTGCCGAAAGACGCCAAGGTCATGCTGCTGCCGCAGCGGCCTTATTTCCCGGTGGCAAGCCTTGCCGCAGCAGTCAGCTATCCGGCCAGAGCCGGAACGTTCGACGATGCCCGCATCGCCGAAGTAGTCGCCGCCGTCGGGCTTCCCGAATGGAGCAGAAAGCTCAACGAGGAAGCCCATTGGAACCGGATGCTGTCGCAAGGCGAGCAGCAGCGTCTTGCGATCGCCCGCGCGCTCCTGCAAGAGCCCGATTATCTGTTCCTCGACGAAGCCACCGCCTCGCTCGATGAGGCCGCGGAAGCCGCGCTGTATCGGCTCTTACAGGATCGGCTCAAAGGCGCCACGATTATTTCCATCGGCCACCGCTCGACGCTCGGCGCCTTCCATCGCCGCCGTGTCGAAGTGGTGCGCGGCGACGGCGCCTCGCAGGTGCGCGACGTGCCGCTGGTCTCGGCGGCGGAGTGAGCCGGAGCTTTTTATGCCGCTCGTCCCCGCGCAAGCGGGGACCTAATCTACTTCGACAAAAAGCTGGATTCCCGTTTGCACGGGAATGAGCGGTGAAGGCGCCAACAAAAACGGCCGGCAGCGTTTCCGCCACCGGCCGCAATTCTTCGAAGCTCAGCCGATCTTACTTCAGGCCGCTGAGGTTCGCCGCGAAGGAGAGCTTCGCGATATAGGCGGCACCGCACCAATTCGAGCCGAGCCCATTGGGATTTTGCGCTGTCACGTTGCTCGTTGAGAACGACGAGTTCGACGCGCTGGTGAAGGCGTTGCACTCGGCCTTGGTCAGGTTGGTGTCGTAGTAGCGCAGATCGAGTGTGAAGGCCTTATAGGTCCAGCCGAAGCCGGCGTCCCAAGTGGCATAGCTCGTGTATTTCACGCCGGTGGCGAACGGAGCGACACCGGTGGCGTAGAAAATGCCGCTCGTGCCGAGATCCCAGTAGCCAAGGTCGCCGGAAATGTACCCGCCAATGCCGCTGTTAGCCGGGAACCACAAACTCGGAGCAGTGTAGGTGACGTTGCCGGTCGAAAACCAACCCCAAGCGCCGGTATTGGACACTGACGGCGAGTAATACTCCTGCACTCCGGCCGACCACTGATCGTTGAACGTGTAGGTCGCCTTGCCGTAGGCTTCCCAGAAGCTCTCGTTGGCCACCACTTCATTGCCGCCGAGGGGTTGCCCGTTCTTGTTTGAAACAAACGCGCTGGCGCCGCCGGTAGCCGATGGACCGTTACATCCGCTGATGCCACCGGCAAACGCTGTGCCGTAGCAATTGCCGCCGGGGTACCAGTAGTACCAAAGGCCAAAGTCGAGGGCGAGCTTATCGAAGGTCGGACGGAAGCCGCCGTAGGCGTCGATTTCCGCCGCGGCGTTGTTCGGGAAGTCGATGCTCTCGCCGGAGAGGCCGGCGTACCACTGCATGCTCGAGGTCTGGTTATAGCGCAGCTCGAAGCCCGCCTGCGTCGACGGTTGATGCGCCGACTGCGTGATGCCGCGGAAATTATAGTCGGTCATCAACGCGGCCGAGATTGCGACATCCCACGGCGAAGGTGGCGGCGCCGCCGGCGCCGGCGCGGCTTTGGTTGCCATATCGGCAGCCATCGCGGAGGAACTCAGCAAACCGGCTACCAAAGCCAAGGATAAAGCCACTCTGTTCATAACTAGCCCCTTCTATTGTCCCTACCTGTACTCGGGCGACCCCAACGTCAGCTGCCGGTACAGAGCCAATTCCCGCAGCGCCAGACTCAACAAACTTGCGCAGCTTGAACCTTCACGAATTCTTCAATTTTGATACTCAAGAGCCAAGCTTAAAACAGCGGCAAATGCTGACTTTTTATGCTTTTTCGGGATAACTTCACCGTTTCTTACGGAGTGTGGCAGGCAGGATACACTTTTCGGCCGCTTTCGCACGGTCACCCGGGAAAAATACACAGGTAATCGAGCGGTTTCTGGCCGGTGCTATGCGGTTTCCCCTATAATTGTCGGCAGGTCAGGGGCCGAACGGAGCGTAAAATCATGAAGGCGATTGTCGACGGCCAAGTCGTTGCCCAAAGCAACGATGTCATCGCGTGCAAGGGCTATCAGTATTTTCCGCGTGTGGCGGTGCGCATGGACTGGCTCAAAAAAGCCGACAAAACCGCGGACGATCGGGCTTGTCCGCACGGCGTGCAATTCTACGACGTCGTCGTCGAGGGCACGCGGCATCCGCGCGCGGCATGGTGCTACGAAGCGCCCCGCCCGGAGATGCAACAGGTCGGCGGTCGATTCGGTTTCTGGCAGGACGTCGAGGTCGTGTAGAGCATGATCCCGAAAAGTGGATACCGGTTTTCGGAAAAGATCATGCTCAATCCAAAAGCTAGAGCCCGGTTTTGTTTCGATCAAAACCGATTAGGCTCTAGTTACGCCGCCTGCTTCTTGCGATTGGCTTCGAGCCGCGCGTCGACCAGCGCAACCGTCGCGTCGAGGACGGGATGGCTCAAGCCCTTTTGTTTGGCGATGAGCTGCACGAGCTTGTCGGCCCGCTCGATATAGGGCGCGCCGTTTTGCAGCGCGCGGGCGGCCGAGGCCGGACGGGTCAGCGACTGCGCCGCGGCGGCGTATTTCTCGAACGGCACCAAGTCGTCCGGTTTGGCGCCGAGCTTGACGCAGAGATCGTTGACGAAGTTGTACACCGAACGCGATGTCTCGATATCGCTATGCACCGCCTCTTGCGCCGTGCGCATGCCGTCTTTGGTGACGCAGCGATAATTGCCGGCGCACAGCATCGCCCATTTGGCGAGCGGCACGAAGATCGAATCGTAAACCTTGAACTTGACCGGCAGCTCGATCTTGCCCTCCGGCGCATCGAACCGCGCCGCGTCGACGTCGCGCTCGAGCTGGCGCAGCATTACCGTGCTCTTGTCATCGGCGAACTTCGCGCATTTGAAGTTGGTCGGCAGCGTGACCAAGAGGAAGTTGACCTTCTCCTCGGGCGGCCGGATCGCCTGCGGATCGGGGCTGTTCAATGTAATCGTCGCCGGATCGAACGAATCCCAGACGCTCGGATCGGTGTACGCCGGCTTGAGCGCGTCGTAGTCCAGGCCGGGAATGCGCTTCACGTAAGGCAGCGGCGGCATGTTCATGATCGACATGCAAGGCACCCGCGATTTTCCAACCGCATCGAGCAGTTCGCGCACCCCGGCCGAGCGATATTGCGGCTCCTGCATGCACAGACCGACGAGATCGTATTTTCTCGGGTCGACGCCGGAAGCCGGCCCCGCCGTCACCTTGCCGGGGAGCTTGCGGGATTCCAGCAGCACCGGATCCTTGCGGCCGCGGATCGGCAGTCGAACCTTAAAGCCCTCGGCGTTGATCAGGTCGGCTTCCACCGGCAGGCAGACCAGGTGGATCGAGTGTCCGCCGAACAACAGCTTCGAGGCGAGCAGCGACCCATAGGACGCGCCCAGCAACAGGATGTTATAGGTCGCCGGCATAACGCACCTCCCTCAACAGAGCGGAACGGCCGATTTGGTCGGCCTCGGGTCGGTGGCTTAAGCGCCGCCGACCAATGAAATTACGGCAATGCTATTGGCCCCGCAAAGCCGATGCAATGCGGGACCGGGAGCGCCGCGCGGCGTAATCGAGCGAAAAACTTAGCCGCCGCTGCCGCCGCCACCGAAGCCGGAACCCATCGGCGGGGTCCAGGACGGCGCCGGTTCCGGCGCTGGCGCCGGGGCGGCCATCGGAGCCGGTTTCGGCTTCGGCGCCGCAGCCTTGCGCTTCGGCGCAGCTTTCTTGGCGGATTTCTTGACGACTTTCTTCGCTTTCGATTTAAGCGTTTTTTTCTTCTTGCTGGCCGGAGCGGCCTTCTTCTTTTTCGCAGATTTCTTCTTCGCTTTCGCTTTCTTCGCCATGATCGACCTCCCGATCTCGCTATCGAAATTCAAACTTCGCGGCCCCCATCAGGAGAGACCGTCAGTGTGACACATGCCGCCCGAGACATGCCGCCCGAGACATGCCGCCCGAGACATGCCGCCCGAGACATGCCGCCCGAGCCCCCTTTAGCCCGCAGTCGCGACAGGGCGCATCGCACGCGGCGGATACTCCCGCAGCATCTGCGGACAAGATCCTCCGGTGGCCCAATCGATCAACTCGACCGTATGGACGACCGGCAGTTTCGTGCCCGCCGCGATTTGGGTGATGCAGCCGATATTGCCCGCTGCAATCACGTCAGGTCGCAATCTCTCGATAGTCCCGACTTTACGCTCGCGCAACCTCCTTGCAATGTCGGGCTGCAGAATATTGTAGGTCCCGGCCGAGCCGCAGCACAGGTGACCGTCCGGAACGTCCTTCACGACGAAGCCGAGCTTGGCCAGCAGCTCCTTCGGCTGCCGGTTGACGCGCTGACCGTGCTGCAGCGAGCAGGCCGAATGATAGGCAACGGCAAGCGGCGGCGCCTTGCCGTCCGGCCGCAGCGGCAGCCCGGCGAGATATTCGCAAATGTCCTTGGTGAGGCCCGACACACGGGCTGCGCGGGCGGCATAGACCGGGTCGCCGCGCAGCATGAATCCGTAATCCTTGACCGTCGTACCGCAACCCGAAGCGTTGATCAGGATCGCGTCGAGGCCCGCGACCGCGCTCCAGGCGTCGATATTGGCCCGCGCCTGGGCCAGTGCTTCGGCCTCACGGCCCATGTGGTGGACCAGAGAGCCACAGCAGCCGGCGCCGTCCGGCAGCACCACCTCGATGCCATGGCGTGTCAGCACGCCAACGGTCGCCGCATTGATCTCGGGCATGAGCAGGTCGTTGACGCAGCCGGCAAGCAGCGCGACCCGGCCTTTGCGCGCCCCTTTGGCGGCGAATGTCTGCGCGGCGAGCGGGCGATGCGGCGCCCGCCACGGCGACAGCCGCAGCATCGCCGCAAGTCGCTTAAGCCCAAGCGCCGCGGCAGCGGGCGCAAAGGGTTTGCCGAGGCGCGCGGCGTGCAGCGCCAGCCGGAAGCGGCGCGGATAAGGCATCAGCGTGACGAGCATCGCGCGCAGCAAGCGCTCGCCGAGCGGGCGGCGATAGGTTTCCTCGATATGGGCACGGGCGTGATCGACGAGGTGCATATAGTGGACGCCGGACGGGCAAGTCGTCATGCAAGCGAGGCAGGAGAGGCAGCGGTCAATGTGCCGCGTCACCTCCGCCGTCGCCGGGCGGTCGTGCTCCAGCATGTCCTTGATCAGGTAGATGCGCCCGCGCGGCGAATCGAGCTCATTGCCGTCAAGCACATAAGTCGGACAGGTCGCGGTGCAGAAGCCGCAATGCACGCAGGCGCGCAAGATCTTGTTCGCCTCCGCGAGGTCCGGATCGGCAAGCTGCGTGAGCGTGAAGTTCGTTTGCATGGCTCACACCCCCGCCCACATGCGCCCGGCATTGAGCACGCCTTGCGGATCGAAGCCGCCCCGCACCCGTTTGGTCAATGCGGCGAGCGCCAGCGCTTCCGGCGTAAAGACATTGACCGCGGCGCGCACCGCGACCGGCGCGCGGATGAGCGTGGCGTGACCGCCATTGCTGGCGACAGTCTCGTGCACGAGCAGCGCGTGAGCGTTATCCGAAGCCGGTAGTGCCGCCCATATGAGGCCACCGGCCCAGTCGTAGAGCAGTTCCGCGTCCGTCGCAGCGGCGAACGCGTCGCCGACAACGGCGCCTTGCGTCGGTGCCGTCGAGATGCGCCAAAGATCGTGCTTGCCCGCGGGACCGTCCATCGCAAAAGGCGTCGCATCGCGGATCGCGCGCCAGAGCGCGCGCGACGATGATTCGCCAAGCGTGCCGAGCGATCCGAAGGACGCCAGCAGTCTCTCCAGCACGCTTTTGCGCTGCACCACCGACGGCGCCACGCCTTCAAGGCGGAACGCCGTCACTGACGTTTGCGCGGATGCCGTCTCGTCGACCCGCGCTGCAACGGCGGCCGGCAGATGCGCCGCGCCCGACACGTCGGCGAACGAAGCCATCGCCGCCGCCATGACCTTGCTCGCGGTCGGATCGCGGAGACCGAGCACCAGCACGGTTTGTTCGGTCTCGGCTTTGGGCAGCGTCTTGATGGTGACATCCGTCATCGCGGCAAGCGTGCCCCACGAGCCGGCAAGGAGCTTGCACAAATCGTATCCGGTGACGTTCTTGACCACGCGGCCGCCGGACTTGAACGTCTCGCCGCGGCCGGAAACGGCGCTGAACCCGAGGAAATGATCGCGCGCGGCGCCGGCCTTGATGCGGCGCGGCCCGGAGAGATTGGCGGCAATCGCGCCGCCAATCGTGCCGGCCCCGGCTGCGCCGCCCAACAGCAACGCATAATCCATCGGCTCGAAGGCAAGTTGCTGATTGCGCGACGCCACCAGCGCTTCGATTTCGGCGAGCGGCGTGCCGGCCTTCGCCGAGAGCACGAGTTCCTCCGGCTCGTAAAGCGTGACACCGGAGAGCCCCGAGAGATCGAGCGTCGCGTCCCATTGCGCAGCGCGGCCGATCGCGCGCTTGGTGCCCTGGCCGATGACTTCGAAGGTTTTACCGTTGCCGAGCGCCCATTGGATCGCCTGCTCGACCTCCTTGGCGTCGCGGGGTTTCAGGTTGTCGGCCATCGTGCGCCGCGTCATTCGGCGGCGCTGGCCGCGGGCCCGGACCGCGCCAAGGCCGGCATGATCTCACGCGCAAAACGGCGCAGCTGCTCGCGGCCGCCGGAAACGGTCAGCAACACATAGTCGACCCCTGCTGCTTGCAGCGCTTCGAGCATGGCGCAGATTTCGTCCGGCGTGCCGAACAGCGCGTTCTCCTCGGTGCCGCCCGCCTTATCGGCATAGGCGAGAACGTGCGAGCCGCTCTTGCCGCCCGGCTGGCGCGATACGTCGACGGTGCGCTTGGTGTAGGCGGCCTGGCGAACGAGGGCTGCTTGTTTGTCCGCCTCGTCTATCGCGACGTAAAGCTGGCGCGCCACCACGACCTGCAAGGGATCGAAGCCGAGGCCGTGAGCCTGTCGCTCCGCTTTGTAGACGCCGATGCGCTCGGCGATTTGCGCCGCACCGGCATATTGATCGAGAATCAAATTGAAACCGCGCGCGGCGGCGCGGCGGATCGAATGTTCGCTGCCGGCGGCCACCCAGAACGGCGGGTGCGGCTGTTGTGCCGGCGGCGGCTCGACCACGATGTCCTCGAAATGCCAGAAGCGACCGCGGTGCGAGAAACGCTCGCGCGTCGTGAAGGCGCGCTTGATCACCTCAACTGCCTCCTCGAAGCGCGCTTCGGCTTCCTCCGGCGCGATCTGAAATCCCTTGAACTCGCTGTGGCGGTAGCCCTTGCCGATGCCGAAATCGAAGCGGCCGCCGGAAACGAGATCGAGGGTGGCCGCCTGTTCGGCGAGCAACACCGGATTGTGCCAGGGCAGTACCGTCACCGCTGAGCCGAGCCGCAGCGTCTTGGTGCGCATAGCGAGCGCCATCAACAGCATCAGCGTCGCGGAAACCTGATTCCAACCGGTGAAGTGATGCTCGACGAGAAAACTCGACGTAAAGCCGAGCGTCTCGGCTTCGACGTTGAAGTCGAGATAGTCGCGAAAGCCCTGGCCGGTTTCCGGGCCGAGGTCGCCGCTATTCGCCTGCGCGGAACTGAAAATGCCGAATTTCATCAGGATGCCAATGACCGCGTGTCCTAAAATCGCGGAATATCCGGAAACGCCACTCTGCCCGCGTGCACGTGCATGCGGCCCAATTCGGCGCAGCGATGCAGCGTCGGAAACACCTTGCCGGGATTGAGCAGGCTCTTGTCGTCGAAAGCGCATTTGAGCCGCTCCTGCTGGTTGAGATCGATTTCCGAAAACATCACCGGCATCAGGTCGCGTTTTTCCACGCCGACGCCGTGCTCGCCGGTGAGCACGCCGCCGACCTCGACGCACAGTCGCAGAATATCGGCGCCGAATTGTTCGGCGCGGTCGAGCTCGCCGGGTCTGTTGGCGTCGTAGAGGATCAGCGGATGCAGGTTGCCGTCGCCGGCGTGAAATACATTGGCGACGCGCAAGCCGTATTTCGCCGACATTTCTTTCATGCGGCGCAAGACCAGCGGCAATTGCGCGCGCGGAATGGTGCCGTCCATGCAGTAATAATCCGGCGAGATGCGGCCGACCGCCGGGAACGCCGCCTTGCGGCCGGCCCAGAACAACAGCCGCTCGTCTTCGGAATTGGAGACGCGGCAGGTCACGGCGCGGCAAGACTTAGCGATGTCCTGCACCCGCTCGAGTAGATGATCGACTTCATCACCCGGGCCGTCCAGCTCGACGATCAACAAGGCTTCGACGTCGAGCGGATAGCCGGCATGGACGAATTCCTCGGTCGCGGCGATGGCGGGCCGGTCCATCATTTCCATACCGCCGGGAATGATGCCTGAACCGATGATCCTGGCGACGCATTCGCCGCCGTCTTCGGACGCGGCAAAGCCGATCAGCGCCGCGCGCGCGGTCTGCGGCTTCTTGAGAATCCGCACCGTCACTTCGGTGACGACACCGAGCAGCCCCTCGGAGCCGGTGACGATGCCGAGGAGATCGTAGCCGCCGGCATCGAGATGCTTGCCGCCGAGGCGGACGATTTCGCCGGTCATCAGCACCAGTTCGCAGCCGAGCACGTTATTGGCGGTCATGCCGTATTTGAGGCAATGCACGCCGCCGGAATTTTCCGCTACATTGCCGCCGATGGTGCAGGCGATCTGCGACGACGGATCGGGCGCGTAATAGAAGCCGGCTTCGGCGACCGCCTGCGACACCGCGAGATTGGTGACGCCGGGCTCGACCACGGCGACGCGGTTGTCATAGTCGATCTCGCGGATGCGGTTGAATTTGGCGAGCCCGAGGAGGACGCCGTCGCCGAGCGGCAGCGCGCCGCCGGACAACGAGGTGCCGGCGCCGCGCGGCACGACCTTGATGCCCTCGCGGTGGCAGAAGCCGAGCACGGCCGCAACCTGCGCGGTGGTTTCCGGCAGCACCACGACCATCGGCAGCTGACGATAGGCGGTCAGGCCGTCGCTTTCATACGGGCGCATTTCCTGCTCGGACGCGATGACGCCCTCGCCCGGCACGATGCGCTTGAGCGCCGGCACGATCTCGGCGCGGCGCTTGAGCACCGCATCGTCGAACAGCGGCATCAATAGCGGCATTGCAACCTCGTACAGGCGTTTCCACGCCTATTATAGCGGAGAAACCACCGGCGATACGCGTTTCAAATCGGTATGCGGACGCGCGAGGCGCGGCACTGACGCCCGTTGACACGCTGCGCCGGGCTCGCTTGAACGGCGCTCGGGATTTTACGGCGGCAATGCCGGAATAGGAGACGCGATGACCAGAACAAGGATGGCGGCGGCCATGATCGCCGCGTTGGCCTGGGCAGTCATGATGCAGGCTGGCTTGGTGGGGCCCGCCCAGGCGCAGGACGCCGACAAGGGCAAGCAGGTCTTCAATATGTGCTTCCCCTGCCATTCCATCGGGCCCGGCGCGGCGAACAAAGTCGGCCCCGAGCTCAACGGCCTCGATGGGCGGCATTCCGGCATGGTGCCGAATTTCAGCTATTCGGACGCCAATAAGAATTCGGGAATCGTCTGGGGCGAGGCGACGTTCAAGCAGTACATCAAGAGCCCCAGCGCCATGGTGCCTGGCACCAAAATGCCCTTCGCCGGCATCAAGAACCAGCAGCAGATCGACGATCTATGGGCCTATCTCAGCCAGTTCGATGCCAGCGGCAATATCAAGAAATAGGCCGGGCCAGGCCGCAAGGCTTGATCTGGCGCAAGGAGCGCCGGCGTCGAAAATGAGATAGAGTGCTACGCCGCAGCCCGGGGAAAACGCCGCCATGATCAAAGATATCGTCGTCAATCTCAGCCTCGGTAAAGACGGCAGTCCCGCCGGCGACTATGCGGTCTCCGTCGCGTCAGCCTTCGAGGCGCACCTGACCGGTATTGCCTTCGTCTACGACCCGATCGTTCCGGTATCGGGGACGGGTTACATCCCAGCGGAAGTGATCGAGTCGCAACAGGCCGATAACGAAGCCGCGGCCAAGGCCGCCATCGACCGCTTCGCCGCGGCGACCGACCGCGCCGGACTGTCCGCGGAGCCGCTGACGCTCAGCGCCAGTTTCGCCGGCGCCGGCGATCAGTTCGGCCGGATCGCGCGGCGCTTCGATCTCGCCATTGTCGGCCAGGCCGAGCCCGAGACCACCACCGTGGACGAGATCATCGCGGAAACCACCCTGTTCGAGTCCGGCCGTCCGATGCTCATGGTGCCCTATATCCAGAAGGCGCCGCTCAAGCTCGACAACGTCATGGTGTGCTGGGACGGCAGCCGGCAGGCGGCGCGCGCCATCGCCGACGCCATGCCGCTTCTGGTCAAAGCCGGTCGGGTCGAAATCGTCATCATCACCAATGAACGCGGCAAGCAGGACGAGATCGAAGGCGCCGATATGGGCCAGCATCTTGCCCGCCATGGCCTCAAAATCGACGTGCACCGCATCGCCGGCGGCAATATCGACGTTGCCGATGCGCTATTGTCGCACGCTGCCGACTCCGGCGCCGATTTCATGGTGATGGGCGGCTACGGCCACTCGCGGCTGCGCGAATTCGTGCTTGGCGGCGTCACCCACTCCATCTTCCGCTCGATCACGGTGCCGGCGCTGATGTCGCATTGAGCATTCGTAGGGTCGGCATGGCGCGCTACAATGCGTGGGCAAAATCATATCAGCGCCTTGCCTACGCGGTGATGATCAACGTACGATTTTACCCACCCTACGTTCCGACTACTAATCCCCGACGACCGTCTGCACCACCAAGCCGCGCGCCCGCGCGTCGGCAACGCCGAGTGCCCGCAGCGCAATGAGCGTCAGCGATTGCACCATCATGCGCTCGCGGCCGGCGGCGTCTGGCGCGAGCGGTCCGATCAGCGCTTCGATGACAAGGCCGACTAACGCTGCGGCCGCCTGCGTCGCATCCTGGTCCGGCAGATGGCCGCCCGCAACCGCCGCCGCGATGCGGGCCGAAAATTCGGCGGCCAGCGCTTGGCGAAAGGAAAGCCGCGCCGCATCGAGCTCGGCATCGATCGGTTCCGCCGTCGCCGCAAAAGCCAGACGTCGGTTGCGCAGCGCGCGCGCGCCGAAAGTCATGATCGCGGCAGACAGTGCCGATAGCGGACCGGGCGCGACATCGGCGGCGCGGCGCAGCGCCGCGATTTCGCGGTCGGATATTTCCGTGAGCAATGCCGCGACCAGATCGGTCTTGCCGGGGAAATAGCGATAGACCGTTCCTGCCGCGATGCCGGCGCGCTGCGCAACGGCTACGATCTGCACCGCCGCCATGCCGCCTTCGCTCGCCGCTTGCCGCGCCGCGGCAATGATCGCGGCATGACGGGCGGCAAGCCGGCGCTCGACGTTTGCGGTGCGGCGGTAGGGCATCGGGACCGGAAAAATGGAATCGGGTCGCGGAATAACTGAACCATGATTCAACGATGCCGGCAACGCGAAGCCATTCCGTCGCGGCAGCAGTTTTACCCTTTGGCGGCGTCATTTCCTCTGGCATAGGAGGTGGCAACGTCTCTCGGGGGAAACGACCATGATCGGGAAGTCGGCTATCGCGGCGGCAATCGCTGCCGGACTCATTCTTGGTGCGATTTTTGGCATCGCCGCACCGGCGTCCGCCGACGATTATCCATCGCGCCCGATCAACTTCATCGTGCCACTTGCTCCAGGCGGCTCGACCGACGTGCTGGGACGAATTATGGCGCAGGCGATAAGCGCGAGGCTCGGCCAGCCCGTGATCGTCGAGAACGTCGCCGGCGCGGCCGGCACGATCGGCGTCACCCGTGCTGAGCGGTCCAAGCCGGACGGCTACACGCTGCTTTGGGGCATGTGGGGGACGAACATGGCGAACGGCGCCATTTACGATCTCGGCTTCGATCTACTCAACGATTTCGAGCCTATCGCGCTCGTTGCCACGCAACCGTTCTTCATTGACGCGCGGAAGACCATGCCGGCCAACAATCTGAAAGAGCTGGTCGCCTGGCTGAAGGCCAATGCCGACAAGGCGACAATGGGCACGTCCGGCGTCGGCTCACCGAGCCACATCGCCGGAGTCCTGATGGAGCAATTGGTCGGCGTAAAGTGGCAGATGATCCCCTATCGCAGTGCCGGTCTTGCCACCAACGATCTCCTCGCCGGCACCACCGATCTCCAGCTCGACACACCCGCGGTATCGCTGCCACATGTGCAGAGCGGCGCACTGAAGGCCTACGCGGTCACCGCCAAAGAGCGCATCGCGGTGGCGCCCGACATCCCGACCGCTGATGAAGCGGGACTGCCCGGTTTCTATTTCTCGTTCTGGCATGCGATGTGGGCGCCCAAGGGCACGCCGCCGGCAGTCATCAAGAAGGTCAGCGCGGCGGTGATGGCCTCGCTCGCCGATCCCACCGTCCGCAAGCGCCTCACCGATCTGGCGCAGACGATTTATCCGCCGGACCAAGAAACGCCCGAGGCGCTGCACGCCTTTCAGAAGGCCGAGATCGACAAGTGGTACCCGATCATCAAGGCGGCCGGGATAAAGGCGCAGTAATTGTGTGCCCTCCCCTGCAGGGGAGGACGAGTAATCACGCACCCTTCTCCGCCATCGCCTTGGCGCGGATCTTAGCGAGTGTCGTCATCGGCGTGATCGCTTCGCCGTCGATGGCGAGCCGCACAATGGCGGGCTTGCCCGACGCCTGCGCCTCTTTGAACGCAGCGGGAAAATCTTCCGTGCGCTCGACCGACACGCCGAAGCCGCCGAAAGCCCGCGCGTAAGCGACAAAATCCGGATTGCGCAATTGCGTCGCCGAGATGCGGCCGGGATATTCGCGCTCCTGGTGCATGCGGATAGTGCCGTACATGCCGTTGTCGACGATGATGATGGTGAACGGCAGATCGTATTGGACGGCGGTGGCGAATTCCTGACCGTTCATCAGAAAATCGCCGTCACCGGCAAGGCACACGACTTGCCGTTGCGGATAAAGCCGCTTCATCGCCACCGCGGCGGGCACGCCATAGCCCATCGAGCCCGAGGCCGGCGCGACGTGGTGAGCGAAGCGGCGGAAGCGGAAGAAGCGGTGAATCCACGCCGCATAATTGCCGGCGCCGTTGCACAGGATGGCGTCGGCGGGGAGATTCTCGCGCAGCCATACCATCACCGCACCAAAATTGACGCCGCCCGGCTGGTCGGTCGCCTTGTCCGTCCATTGCAGATAATCGGCATGCGCAGCCTTGGCGTCGCCTGACGGCGCGCGCGCGAATGTCAGGTGTTCGAGGGCTGCGGCAAAGGCGGTCGGCGTCGCATGAACCGCCAGCTGCGGGCTGTAAACCCGGCCGAGCTCTTCGGCGCCCGGATGTACATGCACGAACGGCACTTGCGGCCGCGGAATATCGAACAGCGTGTAACCCTGCGACGGCAATTCGCCGAGCCGTCCGCCAATCATGACGACGAGATCGGAGGCTTTGATGCGGTCGAGCAGTTTCGGATTGGGCCCGATGCCGAGATCGCCGGCGTAGCACGGATGCGTCTGATCGAAGACCGAGCCGCGGCGGAATGTCGTGGCGACCGGCAGCGCGTATTTTTCCGCGAAGCGGCCGACGCGATCGGACGCTTCCTGCGACCAGCGGCTGCCGCCGAGGAGCACGATCGGGGCGCGCGCGCCGCCAAGCATCTCGGCGAACCTCGCCATCGCCGCCGGCCCCGGCGAGGTCTCGATCGGGGCATAGGGCGGCGCATCGGCAACGGCAATGCGCTCGACCAGCATGTCTTCGGGAATGGCGACGACGACCGGACCCGGCCGGCCGTTGGCCGCGGTGTGAAACGCGCGCGAGACGATTTCCGGCACCCGCGCCGGATCGTCGATCTCGGTCGTCCACTTGGTCATGGCGCCGAATACCGCGCGATAATCGACTTCCTGGAAGGCCTCGCGCTCGCGGGTATCGCGCGCGACTTGGCCAACGAACATGACGAGCGGGCTCGAATCCTGCTGCGCGATATGGATGCCGTGGGCGGCATTGGTGGCGCCCGGGCCGCGGGTCACGAAACAAACTCCCGGACGGCCTGTTACTTTGCCGATGGCCTCTGCCATCATCGAGGCGCCGGCCTCCTGCCGGCACACCGTGATGGCGATCTCGCTGTCATGAAACGCGTCGAGCACCGCGAGGTAGCTCTCGCCGGGCACGCAAAAGACGTGCTGCACACCGTGGATGCGCAGCTGATCGACCAGAACTTCGGCGGCGCTGCGCAGGTTGTCCTTGGCGCGCATTTAAGTCTCCTTGGGCGTCCCCTTTTGAGGCTTCGCAGCCACATTCGCCCCTGCTCTATTCCGGCGCGGAATTGGTACGGGACGTGCATGGTATTGCTCCGTTCCATAGCGCAAAACACGCAGGTCCGAAACTTGCGGGGAAGCGCGCTCCCCTGATTGACTAGACCCTGCCGTTGGCGACATAAGCTGCAGCACCACACGGCAAATCACCCAAAAGGACCGACCGAAAAGGACCAACCATGGCGAGCACTGCGACAACCGCGTCAACCGGCGGCCACGGCCCCGAAACCACCCGGCGCGATTTTCTCTTTATCGCCACCGCCACCGTCGGCGCGGTCGGCGCCGCGGCCTCCTTGGTGCCGCTCGTCGACCAGATGAATCCCGACGCCTCGACGCTGGCCGCCGGCGGGCCGGTCGATCTCGACGTCAGCAAGATCGAGGAAGGCGGCCAAGTCATGATCCGCTGGCGCGAGCGGCCGATTTTCGTGTTCCACCGCTCGAAGCAGACGCTTGATTCGATGCAGAGCCAGCAGATGGTGTCGCTCTTGTCCGACCCCAATTCGGAGCAGACCCAGCAGCCGCCTTATGCGACGAATTGGCACCGCTCGCTCAAGCCGGAATATGGCGTGCTGGTCGGCATCTGCACCCATCTCGGCTGCATTCCCTTGTTCTATCCGACGCCGAGCGCGACGACGCCGGTGACGAATTGGCCGGGCGGCTATTTCTGCCCCTGTCACGGCTCGAAATACGATCCGGCCGGCCGCGTCTTTTCCGGCGTGCCGGCGCCGTACAATCTGCCGGTGCCGCCCTATCGCTTCGTCAATGCAACGACGCTGCGCGTCGGCGAGAACGATTCCAGCGCGCAGGCCTGGAATTTCGATTCGATCCGCCAGCTCTGAGCGGCCTTCGGCGACGGCGTGCTTTTGCGGCGCGGCTCGCCGATAATGCCGCATGTCGTTCCGGCTTAAGTCTCTCGATCTTCGCGCGCTGGCGGTCGCCACGGCGGGCTTTTCCGCCTTCGTCAATCTGTATTCGCCGCAAGCGCTGCTGCCGAAACTGGCGGGCGAATTTCACGTCGGCCCGGGCGAAATCTCCGCGCTGATGACCGCCAGCACCGCGGCAATCGCATTGTCGGCGCCGTTCACCGGCGCCTTGGCCGACGTTCTTGGCAGGAAGCGGCTGATCGTCGCCGCGATGTTCGCCATCACGGTGCCGACCGTCGTCATGACTTTCGCGGCGACCGTGCCGCAGCTGGTGTTATGGCGTTTCGTCCAAGGCCTCTTGGTGCCGCCGATCTTCACCGTCACGGTCGCCTATATCGGCGACGAGTGGCCGCCGCACGACGTCGCGCGCGTCGCCGGGCTTTATGTCACGGGCTCGGCCATCGGCGGATTTTCCGGCCGCTTCATCCCCGGCATCCTGACCGACGCGATCGGTTGGCGATCCGCCATTCAGATCGTCGCGCTGATCACGCTGGTTGCCGCTGTCATCGTCACGTTGATGCTGCCGCGCGAGCGGCAGTTCGTGCGCTCCGGCGGCCTTGTGCTGTCGTTTGCGCAAATGTTCCGCCATTTCCGCGATCGTCGTCTGGTCGCGACCTTTGCCATCGGCTTCGGCGTGTTGTTCAACTTCATCGCCGCCTTCACTTATGTCAGCTTCCATCTGGCCGGGCCGCCCTACTTCTTCTCGCCGACGCTCCTTGGCGCGCTGTTCTTGACTTATCTCGTCTCCAGTCCGCTCTTGCCGTGGACCGGACGCGCGATCGCGCTGTTCGGCCGCCGCCGCTTGGTGCTCGGCACCATCGTGGTGTGGATCGCCGGCGCGTTGCTGCTCTTGGCGCCGCCGGTTTGGATCATTATCGCCGGGCTGACGCTGTGCGCCATCTGCGGCATGCTGTGCCAGACAATTTCGACCGGATATGTCACTTTGACTGCCAAGGAAGGGCGCTCGTCGGCGGTCGGGCTCTATGCGTCGACCTTCTATGTCGGCGGCAGCGCCGGCGCGTTCCTGACCGGTATCGCCTGGACCACGGCGGGCTGGAGCGGCTGCGTCGCGACAATCGTCGCCATGCAGGTCATCATGGCGATCATCGTGCTGGCGGCGTGGGATTAGTTCTAGAAACTGAACTGAACAGTCGGACAAGGGGGAAAGCCTGTGTTGTCGGAAAAGCAATTCGCATTCCTGCGGTCGATCGATACGCCCACCGTCTGCAATCTGATCGAGATCGTGGCGCCGGGGCGGCGCGGCGCCGGCTACACCGTGACCCATCTGCACTGCCCGTTTCCCGATCTGCCGCCGATGGTCGGCTTCGCCAAGACCGTCGCCATCCGCGCCAAGGATGCGGTGAGCGGCCCGACCTACATGGCCAAACGCATGGATTATCTCGATTACGTAGCGGCCGAGCCGCGGCCGAGCGTCGTCGTCATCGAGGACCAGGATGAGCCGCCGGGCTACGGCGCGTTCTGGGGCGAGGTGCAGACCAACGTGCACAAGGCGCTCGGCTGCCTCGGCACCGTGACCAACGGCTCGATCCGCGACATCGCCCAAGTCGCCGAAGGTTTTCAAATGCTCGCCGGCTCGATCGGGCCGTCGCACGCCTATGTCAATGTCGAGGAGTTCGGCATTCCGGTTCGCATTCACGGCATGGACGTCAAAAGCGGCGACCTCATCCACGCCGACCGCCACGGCGCGGTTGTCGTGCCGGTCGACAAAGTCGACGCGCTGCAAGGAGCACTGGACGGGTTGATGAAACAAGAAGCCCGCATCATCGCCGCCGCGCGCAAGCCCGGCGTCACGGTCGAGGACATCAAGGCGGCGTTTAAAGGCTAATTTTCGCGCTGGGATGCCACTTCGGCGCGTAACCGGCGCATAGGACCGCAAGGATCGCCGGCGGCGTCAGCACATCGACGATGACACGCCGCGGTCGCGACTTGCTGGCATCGTAGCCCTCTGGCGTCCAGCGCAGCAGTGCATCGCTGCGGATCGCGAAGGCGCCCTCCTCCAGCACAACGAAGGCGCCGTCGGGCAATTCGTCGATGACGCGCCGGTGCAGCCGCTTGGTGCGTCCATCCAGGCGCTCGCGGTGCAGCACCTCGTCAATCTCATCGGCGTAAGGCCGCGTACGAAGGCTTTGCGCCTCGCGCCATTTGTCGGCAAAAGCTTCCGCGTCTTTGCGGCGGCACTCGAAACAGGGCCGGTGACCGGCTGCAAGCGCAGTCGGCTCGTCAAGAAAGAACAGCTCGGTATAGAAACGGCCCCAGACGTCGCGATGGCGGCCTTTGAAGTCGAGCGCACAGCAAATCCATTGCCGCGACGCCCAGCGCCGCGCGGTCAACGTCTTCGCGTCGGTGTGAAAACGCCCGCCGCGATTACCCAAGAACAAGCCGCGCGCGGGCGTGGCGAACAATTCGCCGAACGGGTTGACGCGATTTTGCAGCGGCATCGGTCATTCCTATGCATTCCTTCGCCTTCTCGGGCCAGTCGCACAATCCGCAAGCTGATGCTAGCCTCGGCCCCGCAACGAAAGCCAAACGAGGAAACGCATGCCACGCATACCGATCATCGAACGCGCCGACATGAACGCCGAACAGGCGCGCGTCTACGACGCCGCCAAGCAGAGAAGCGGCATCGTCGGCGGGCCCTATTATGCCTATATCCGATTGCCGAAATTGTTCGAAGCCGCGCAGAATTTGCGCGAGTCGCTGTCCGGCGGACCGCTGTCGCAACGCGAGCAGCAAATCGTCAATCTTGTCGTCGCCCGGCATTGGAACGCGCGCTATCCGTGGTTCGCGCAAGTGCGCCGCTCGCTCTCCGTCGGCATCGATCAGGCCGTCATCGACGCGATCAACACGCACAAGATGCCGAACCTGGCCGATGCGCGCGAGAAAACCTGCTTCACGGTGGCGCGCGAACTCCTTGCTGACAAAGGCCTGAGCGATGCGACCTATGCCGCAGCGGAAAAAGCCATGGGGCTGGAGAGCCTGGTGGCGCTGGTCGCCTCGACCGGCAGTTTTTCCATGACCTGCATGACCGCCGCCACCTTCGGTATCGAGCCCCCGGCCGCCAATCCGACGCCGCTGCTCTAATCCGCATGCGGACGTGAACCCGCCGCTCATGCCGGACGACCTATTGGAGTGCGATCGTCAAGATTTGACGAGAATTTCCATGGTCTTGCCCCTATCCCGGCAATGGAGCGCAGTGACGCTTGCGGCGGCAACGTTGGCGCTGGCATTGACGACGTTGCCGGCTGTCGCGCAATCGTTCCGCGATCTGAAATGCACCGGCAATCCGGATCTTCCCTGGGCCGAGCAGATCGTCGGATGCACCGAGGCAATCGGGTCGGGACGCTATAGCGGGACCGACCTATCGCAAGCCCTCAACAACCGCGGCAACGCCTATATGGGCACGGGCGATCCGGACCGCGCGCGCGCGGACTTCGACCAGGCGATCAGCCTCACTCCCGATAACGCCGTGCCTTATAACGGCCGCGGTATCGCTTACGCGGCCAAGGGCGACTTCGACCGCGCGCTCGCCGATTTCACCCAGTCGATCCGGCTCGCGCCGCGCTACGCCCTCGCCTTCAACAATCGCGGCTTTCTCTACGCCCGCCATCGGAATTTCGACCGCGCCATCGCCGACTATGACGAGGCGATCCGGCTCAAGCCGGATTATGTCACCGCCTATATCAACCGCGGCAATGTCTACGCTGCCGAAAAGAACCCCGATCGCGCGATCGCCGACTACACGGCCGCGATCGGGATCGATCCCAAGAATGTCGCGGCTTATGACGTACGCGCCCTGCAATACTCCATCAAGGGCGATCTCGATCTTTCACTTGCCGACTACACCACGGCGATCGGCCTCAATCCTGGCGATTCCCATCTCTACACTGGTCGCGGCTATGTCTACTTCACTAAGGGCGATCGCGATCGTGCGCTCGCCGACTACAGCAAGGCCATCGCCATCAATCCGAACGCTTGGCTTGCCTATGATGTCCGAGGCGACATCTACAGGGACCGGGGCGAGTACGATCAGGCGCTCGCCGACTACAACGCGTCGATCGCGATCAACCCCGACAATTCTCTCCCCTATGACGGCCGCGGCATTGTCTATAAGGCCAAAGCCGAGTTCGACCGGGCGATGGCCGATTTCACCAGGGCCGTCGAGATCGATCCGACCGACGCCGGCGCCTATTCCGACCGCGCCAGCGTCTACGAGGGCTACGGCAAATTCGACCTGGCGATCGCCGATTACACTAAGGCCATCGCGATCATCCCGACCGATGCCGAGGCCTACGTTTTTCGCGCCGAGGCCTACAAGGCCAAGGGAGATCTCGAAGGCGCGCTCGCCGATTACGACAAAGCGATCGAGCTCGATCCGCAATACGCCGACGCCTACAGAAAGCGCGGCGCGTTGTATCAGGACAAGGGCGACCTCGCGCACGCGACGGCGGATTACGACAAGGCCGACAAAGTCGGTATGCAGTCGCTGCTGGCGCCGAAGACGGCGAACTGAAACCGCCTGCGCTGTCGGCTTTGGCATTGTAGTGCGCTGCACGCACCTACGCGGCTACAGGCGCCTCGCTTGCAATCTCCAACGCCCCATGTTGCCTGGCACACCTGCGTTCGACGTCAACAGTCGAGATGTACTAAGCTGAGCAGTACGATAGCACGAGCGCTTTTCCTTTGGGCAATCTGGCCATGGACGGTGAAGCAGTGTGGAACACCAGCTGGGCGTGGAGCATACCGTTGATCGTATTGACGGTGATCATTCACGTCATAGGGCTGGGTTTGTTCAATGTTAAAATGGTTCAAATCCTGACTAAGGCCAGAGGCCGCCCTCATTTCATGTTCGTATTTGCGCTTGGCATAGGAGGCACGGCCATCTGGGCGACTTCGTTACACGCAATCGAGGCCGGAATCTGGGCAGCGGCTTATCGACTCCTGGGAGCACTGCCTGATGGTGAAGCAGCGATACTTTATTCGCTAAGCGCCATTACAACCTACGGCCATTCGCAACTCTTCCTGGCCGATCATTGGCGGCTGATGGGCGCGTTGGAGGCTCTTAACGGCGTCATATTAATCGGATTGACCACGGCTCTTTTGTACGGCCTGATTCAAAGGGTCTGGCCGGTCGAAACCAGAGCATTGCCTCATACGCCTTGGTCAAAACCACAGAACGCCGCAGAATAGGCGCACGCGTCGAAGCTCGGCGTAGCGCAGGCCTCTGACCTCATATCCGGTTCGGGTCTTGGTTGTGTAAAAACTGCACAGCCAGGGTCATTTTTCGACCGCGACCTGCTCGACAGTGGTTGCTGTGATGTCGGCTGGACCCAGAAGCGGACGCAAAATCAGAGCTATTAGCCGCCGTCTAGCGCGCCGTACCGCGCCACGCACCAATCGCCGGCGCCGGCAGTCCCAGATTCTCCCGCAGCGTAGCACCGGCAAACTCCCTGCGAAAAAGCCCGCGGCGTTGCAGTTCGGGGACGACGAAGCGCACGAAATCCTCATAGGCGCCGGGCACATGCGTGGCGGAAAGCACAAAGCCGTCGCAAGCGGGCGCGGCGAACCACGCTTCGAACTGATCGGCCACCTCCTTGGGGCCGCCGACGATCGGATTGTGCACGCGGCCGCGGCCGCTGATCGCGATGAAATCGCGCACCGTGGGATTTTTCTTCGCGCTCATCACGCGGTCGCGGATGCCTTGCAGGCCGGACATCGCATCCAGCTCGGCGGGCGTGAACGGTTCGTCCATCCCTTTCGTCGCAAAGTCGAAGTTGAGCGCTTCGGACAATAGCGATAGCGCGTCGATTTCGAGCGGCAGCTTCTCGATCTGGGCCCATTTGTCCTCGGCTTCGGCTTTGGTCGCGGCCGCCACGGTGTTGACGAGGTGAGTGATCTTGACTTGTTCGGGATCGCGGCCAAAGCGCGTCACTTCGGCTTTGAAGTCCGCATAATCGCGCTTGCCGACTTCGATGCTCGGATAAACGACGAAAATCACCTCGCCCCAGCGCGCGCCGAAAATCTTGCCGCGGCCGCTCGATCCGGCCTGGATGAGGACCGGATGGCCCTGCGTTGAGCGCGGCACCGTAAACGGCCCGCGCGACTTTAGATAACGGCCGCGATAATCGAGACGATGGACCTTCTCCGGCTTGGCGAACAGGCCCGACGTCTTGTCCTGGACGACGGCGTCGTCCTCCCACGAATCCCAATGACCGAGCACGATCTCCATGAACTCGTCGGCGCGGTCGTAGCGCAGGTCGTGACCGATCGCCTCGTCGCGGCCCATGTTCTGCGCTTCGCCGTCGTTGAGCGAGGTGACGACGTTCCAGGCGGCGCGACCGCCTGTCATCAGGTCGAGCGTGGCGAACAGCCGCGCCACGTGAAACGGCTCGTAATAGCTCGTCGAATAGGTCGCGCCGAGGCCAAGGCGCTCGGTCGCCATGCCCATCACGGTGAGCACGGTGACCGCATCGAGCTTCACGCAACGAATGCCGTGGGCAACGGTATGACCGTGATCGCGCCCATACATATCCGGCATCGACAGCCGGTCATCGAAAAAGCCTAAGTGAAACTTGCCCGCCTCCAGCACGCGGCCGATATGCCGATAAAAATCCGGCGACCAGCTGTCGGTGCGCGAAGTCGGGTGGCGCCAGGAACTGGCAAGATTGCTGCAGTTCTGCGCCTGCAGGAAGCCGACCAAGACCATCTGGCGCATGTGCAGCACGTCTCCCGGGCGCAGCGCAGCACGCAGTGGTGCGCTGCAGACCCGGGATCGTAACACACGCCGAGCTTGAGACGATCCCGGATCAGCGGCGCAACACTTCGTGTTGCACCGCATCCGGGAAGCGCACGTTCACTGGCTATCGATCGACACCCGCTTGAGGTTCTCGGTCGGCACCGGCGCGACGAAGCCGCCGGCGGCCGCCTCGGCGAGACCGTTCCGATCGAGCTGCTCGTCGTGCTTATAGACGTCGTCGCGGAACTCTACCGTGCCGTCGTGCGTCACCCAGCCGGTGAGATAGACCCAGGCCACCGGGATCTTGTGCGGCAGATTGATCACTTTGGTCACGCCCGTCGCAATGCCGGCGTCGATGGCGGCGCGATTCCAGCCCGGCGGACCGTCTTGGAGGATCCAGGCGGCAAGGTCGCGCACATTGTCGACCCGCGTGCAGCCGTGCGAATCGAAACGGTAGTCGGCGGCGAACAGTTTTCGCGTATCGGTGTCGTGCATGTAGACCGAATAGGGATTCGGCATGTCGATCTTGAGATTGCCGAGCGCGTTCCAGTTGCCGGCATCCTGGCGGACGACGAAGTTCGGCGAACGGTCGGACGCCCAGTCGACGCTACTCGGACTGATGTCCTCGTTCTGCGCGCCAAGGAGCCGCATATGCATGCGGCCGAGGTAAGACGGATCGCGGCGCATGCGGGCGAAAATCTCGTTCTTGGTGATCGACAGCGGCACCGTCCAGGTCGGATTGAGATCGATCGCGGTGATATAGACCGACAGCGTCGGCGACGGCTTGTCGATCTTGCCGACGATGACGCGATAACGCCGCTCGACCTTGTCGTTGGCGACCGCCTCGACGAAGGCCGCCGGAATGTTGACCACCACGTAACGCTCGGCGAAAGTGAAATCGAAGCCGAGCAGCCGCTCCAGCGAGGCTTCGAGCTGCTTGATACGGTCGCCGACCGGAACGTTGAGCGCTTTGACGGTCTGCGCGCCGACGCTGCCGGTGGCTTCGAGCCCGTGGCGCAATTGGAAACGCTTGACGCCTTCGACGACGGCCGCGTCATAGACGTCGCCCGCCTCCTGGTTTGCCGGCATATCGCCGCCGATCACGAGATGGCGGCGCAATAGCGCGACATCGGGGCCGCTCGCGCCGGGCGCGAGCTTGGCGTCGGCCGGCAGAGTCGGCCAGCCGCCGCGGACTTGGATATCCGAATAGCTGAGCAGGGTTTCCTTGATGCGCAGATAGGTGCCGTCGTCGAACACCGGGTCTGACGACAGCGCCAGTTCGGCGGCCGAACGCATTTCCGGGGTCGAGACTGGCGCCGGCTTGGCGGGAACATTGTGCTTGGCGGTTGGGCCGGCGACCTGGGCCAGGGCCGGAGCAACCGCAAACGCGAGAACCGCGCCGGCAATTACTGCGATCCGCATGAAATGCCTCCCCCGCAAACAAATCCCGACCGAATTAATCGTCCTCACCCGACCATGATTGGCGCGAAGTGTGCCGCACATGGACAATTTCAACCACGCTCTCCGCCTCTACCACGCGGTAAAAAATCTTGAACCGATACCGCCGTACGATCATCGCATGTATGCCCGGAATGGACGTGGGTTCTGTTGCCTGTGGATATCGTCGGATGAATTCAATCGATGCGTAGATCGCCCTGAGCACGTTGAGCGCGCCTTGCGCGCTTCGTCCGATCAGATATCCATAAATTGCTTCGAGGTCTCGAGTGGCGCGCGGACTGTAGCGGATAATCATAGAACGCCGCAGCGCACCCAAAAGGCTCTCATAGACTCCTCACTCGTCCACTCGCCGCGCTCAAGCTCGGCGAGCCCTTCGCGGATTGCCTTTTCCTCTTCTGGCGTGACGTCGTAGACGCCTCTGCGCCTGGCCTCGATTTCGCGCGCAACTTCCGCGAGCTCCTCCAGGTCCTCAGGCGGCCAAGTCTTGACTCGATCGAGGATATCTTCTGCCCTTTGGCTCATCATCACCGCCCGGACAAGCTATTTGTCGCGTCAAGCTCGCGCGGAGTTCAACCCTGCGGCTGCGGCTCCAGCGGGCCCGGCTCCGGACGCGGCCGGTTGCGGCCGGCGCCCGCGGTCGGCACGGTCGAATTGCGCGGCGTCGTCGGCTCGATCACCGACTCGCGGGTCGGCCGCTTGCCCAACAACAGATCCTTGATCTCGTCGCCGGTCAGCGTTTCGAATTCGAGCAAGCCCTTGGCCAGCGTTTCCAGATCGGCGCGCTTGTCGGTCAGGATTTGATTGGCTTCCTGATAGCCGGCCTCGACCAGGCGCCTGATCTCGGCGTCGATCTTCTGCACGGTGGCTTCGGAAATGTTCTGCTGGCGCGCCACCGAGTAACCGAGGAACACTTCTTCCTGGTTCTCGCCGTAAGCGACGGTGCCGAGCGCCTCGGACAGGCCCCAGCGCGTCACCATCAGGCGGGCGAGCTTGGTCGCCTGTTCGATATCGGAAGCGGCGCCCGAAGTGACGCGCTCGCGGCCGAACACCAATTCCTCGGCGACGCGGCCGCCCATCATGATGGCCAGCCGCGAGGTCATCTGCTCGAGCGACATCGACAGCTTGTCGCGCTCCGGCAATTGCATGACCATGCCTAGCGCGCGGCCGCGCGGAATGATGGTCGCCTTGTGCACCGGATCGGTCGCCTTGACGTTAAGCGCGACGATGGCGTGGCCGCCTTCGTGATAGGCGGTGAGGAGCTTTTCCTCTTCCGTCATCACCAGCGACTTGCGCTCGGCGCCCATCATCACTTTGTCCTTGGCGTCCTCGAACTCAACCTGCGTGACCATGCGCTTGTTGCGACGCGCCGCCATCAAGGCCGCCTCGTTGACGAGATTCATAAGGTCCGCGCCGGAGAAGCCGGGCGTGCCGCGCGCGATCGTCTTCAAGTTAACGTCGGGCGCGAGCGGCACCTTGCGCACGTGCACTTTCAGAATCTGTTCGCGGCCGACCACGTCGGGATTGGGCACCACCACCTGGCGGTCGAAGCGGCCCGGCCGCAGCAAAGCCGGATCGAGCACGTCGGGCCGGTTGGTCGCGGCGATCAGGATGATGCCTTCATTGGCTTCGAAGCCATCCATCTCGACCAGCAGCTGGTTTAGCGTCTGCTCGCGTTCGTCGTTGCCGCCGCCGAGGCCTGCGCCGCGGTGGCGGCCGACCGCGTCGATCTCGTCGATGAAGATGATGCAGGGCGCGTTCTTCTTGGCCTGCTCGAACATGTCGCGCACGCGGCTGGCGCCGACGCCGACGAACATTTCGACGAAGTCGGAGCCGGAAATAGTGAAGAACGGCACGTTCGCCTCGCCGGCGATAGCGCGCGCCAAGAGCGTCTTGCCGGTGCCGGGCGGGCCGACCAACAGCACGCCGCGCGGGATGCGCCCGCCGAGCCGCTGGAATTTGGCGGGATCGCGCAAAAATTCGACGATCTCTTGCAGATCGAGCTTGGCTTCGTCGACGCCGGCGACATCCTCGAAGGTGACGCGGCCATGCGCCTCGGTGAGGAGCTTGGCGCGGCTCTTGCCGAAGCCGAGCGCCTTGCCGCCGGCCCCTTGCATTTGGCGCGACAGGAAAATCCACACGCCGATCAAGGCGACGAACGGTAGCCAGGAGATCAATAGCGACACAAACCACGGCACGTTGTCGCTCAACGGACGCGCGGTGATCGACACGCCCTTGTTATAGAGGCGCTGCACCAGCGTCGGGTCGCTCGGCGCATAGGTCTGGAAGGCGCGGCCGTCGGTGAAGTCGCCGTGGATTTCGGGGCCTTGAATCAGGACGTCGCGCACGCGGCCCTGATCGACCTCACTGAGCAGCTGCGAGAAGGAGATGTCCTGCGCGGTGGTGTGCTGGCCCGGATTCTGAAACAGCGTGAATAATGCAAGCAGCAGCAGGACGATGATGACCCAGAGGGCGAAGTTGCGCAGATTGGCGTTCATCTTAGGTCCTTGCCCCCGACCGAGCGGAGTCCGGGGGCTTCATGCGTGCCCGCAAATCGTGGCGGCTTCACGTCCCCAATACCAGGCAATGTAAGGGCCAGCCCGCCCCCTGCCAAGGGAACCCCCTCCGCAACCACCCAATTATAAGGCTATTTCGTAAAGCGCCTGTTGCGGTCCTTGCGCAAAGCCGGTTTGCGGCGCGCCGGCGCGCGCTCGACCGTCAGCCGGTCGCTGCCGAGGCTGATCAGGGCGCCGGCAAGGGTTCGGCGCAGCCGGGAATGGGCCTGGCGCAGACTGTCATAAAGGCTCTCTAGCTTGGCAAGCTCGACCGGGCCCTCGTCTCCGGTATGGGCGATGGCGCGGCCGAGCAGCCGCAGCGCCACCTCGGCGGGCAGATTCGCGAATTGCGCGGCCGCGAAGGCAACAGGACCGCGTTGCGGCCACGGTCCCGGTGCGAGCGCCTCGCGCGCGGCGGCGACGGCAAATTCGATCGCCATTTCGGCGCGCCGCGCGCGGGCGGCGAAGCGCGCCAGACCGCGCGCATCGAGTCCCTCGTTGGCCAGCTCCGGCATGAAGGCGCGCAGTCGCGCGCGCGCGAAGCGCGGATCGCGATTGGTCGGATCCTCGCTATAGGGGACGCCGGCCGCTTCGAGAGTTGCGATCAGCCGCGCTTTGGGAATGCGCAGCAACGGGCGGACGAGAAAAAACGTCCCCACCGCGCTCATTGAGAGACTCTTGGGCAGCGGCGCGGCATGCGCCATGCCGGCAAGGCCGCCCAGTCCGCTGCCGCGGGCGAGACGAAACAGCACGGTTTCCGCCTGATCGTCGAGCGTGTGCGCGGTCAGGATATGTCCGTAGCCGGCGCGCGCGGCGGCATGCGCGAGTAGCCGATAGCGCGCCTCACGGGCGGCTTCCTGCAGACCGGATTTCGGCTTTTTACCGCGCCAGCGCAGCGTGCGATGGGCGACGCCGAGGCGATTGGCGAGCCGCTTGACAGCGGCGGCTTCGCCGGCCGCCGCCGCGCGCAGGCCGTGATCGACGGTGACGGCAAGCAGCTTCGGCGCGCGTTTGCGCGCTTTCGCCCAGCGCGCCGCCAGCACCATGAGCGCGGTGGAATCCGGACCGCCGGACACCGCAAGGATCAGTCCGCGCAGATTTTCAAGACCGGAGAACAGCGCATCCGCTTCGGCGTCGCGAACGGGCTGCTCAGCAATGGGCACGCTTTTGTTCCCGGTCGACGCTTTGCCTGACGCTGATCGAAGCGTGCGGATATTTGCGCAAGACCTCGCCGAGCGAGGCGCAGGCCGCTTCCTTCTCACCTAAGGCCGCGAGCGATTCGCCGAGCCGCAACAACGCGTCCGGCGCCTTCGCGCTGGTCCCGTATTTGGTCGAGACCGCGAGGAAGGCTTCAGCCGCATCGTGATATTTTTGATCCGCAAACAGGCTTTCGCCGAGCCAGTATTGGGCGTCCGGCGTCAGCCGGTCGCTCGGATATTTGTGCAGAAAATCGCGGAACGTTTGCGCCGCAACTCCATAATTCTTCTGCAGCACGTAGCCGTAAGCGAGATCGTATGCGTCCTTCGGCGTGGCATTCGGCGGCAGCGACGCCTCTTGCATGGCTCCTTGCATCGCGCCGGTCGCATTCGGATTGGACAGCGGCGGCAGCGCGCCGCCCGGCGCGGCGTCAGCCTGCGGTCCGGAAAGATTGAGCGGCGCGCCGGGTTGGGCCAATCCGCCTATATCGGGAGCGGCCGGCGGTGGTTCGGTCGCGGTGGTGCTGGTGCCGAGCAGATGCGGCACGCCCGGCGCGTTCGGATCGAGCGCCGGATTGAAAGCGTCATGGCCGTTTGACGGCGCGCCGGCGACGACCGGCGCAGGCGGCGTTCCATAGGGCGGCGGCGCGTATTGCGCGGTCGGCGCGGGCTGCGAATATTGCGGCGGCGGCGCTGAATATTGATCGGGCGGCGTCGAATACGGCGTTGCCGTCGGCGGCGGCAACGCCGTGGAAACCGACGAACGCGGCGGCGGCGCTCCGGGAGCCGGCCCGGCCGCCGCAGGCGCCACACTGCCCGCACCGCCTTGCAGGCGCTGCACCTGCTGTTCGAGTTGTTGATTGCGGTACTGCAACTCCTGCACCGAACCGGTGAGATCGCGCACCGTTTCTTCGAGGCGGTCGAGGCGGGTCACCAGATCGCTCGGCGAGTCCTGCGCGCGGGCGGCCGGCGTCGCCATCAGGCAGACGAACGCGAGCAAAGACACGGTCGTGAAGCGGCTCATCGCTTGAAGCATTGCCGGTGATTTTCCCTCCCCTACCATAGCGCGTCCTGCGTCCAAATTGTGACTGTGGCCCGATCGCGGCCGCATCGTGACCGTCCGCCGCAGTCTATTGCGCCGGCTGGATGCGGGGCGCCTTTCGCGAAGCGCGCCATTCTTCGAACCGCTGGATCACCACGAACAGCGAAGGCACGAACAGCACGGCAAGGCAGGTCGAGGCGATCATGCCTGAGAACACGGTGATGCCGATCGATTTGCGGGCGCTGGCGCCGGCGCCGCTGGCGATGACCAGCGGCGCGACGCCGAGAATGAAAGAAAACGAGGTCATCAGGATCGGCCGGAAGCGCGCCCGCGCCGCATCCACCGCCGCTTCGAGGATCGGCTTGCCGTCGTTGACGCGATGCTCGCGCGCCACTTCGACGATCAGGATGGCGTTCTTGGCCGACAGCGCGATCAAGAGAATGATGCCGATTTGGGTGTAGAGATTGTTGTCGATGCGCAGCATTTGCAGCACCAGCACCGGCCCGGTCAGCGCCAGCGGCACCGACAGGATGACCGCAAGCGGCGCGTACCAACTTTCGTACTGGCCGGCGAGCACCAGATAAACCAAGAGCATCGCCATCGCGAACACGAAATACATCTGATTGCCGACGAGCTTCTCCTGGTACGACATCGCGGTCCAGTCGGTGCCGGCGCCGGACGGCAGAGTCGACGCCGCGTTCTGCTCCATCAAACGGATCGCTTCGCCCGAGCTGAAGCCCGCCGCCGGCAGGCCGATGACGCTCGACGACGGATAAAGATTGTACAGGCTGATCAAGGGCGGACCGACGATCGGCTCGATTTTGACCATGGTTCCCAGCGGGATCATGTCGCCCTGCTGATTGCGCACCGAGAGACTTTCGATGTCGCGCGGCCGCAGCCGGAACTTCGAGTCGGCCTGGGCGTAGACCTGAAACACCCGGCCGAATTTGTTGAATTGCGACACATAGGTCGAGCCGAAATAGGTCGCCAGCGTCGCGAACACCTGATCGATCGGAACGTGCAGGGTCTGCGCCTTGACGCGGTCGACTTCGACGAGAATTTGCGGGGCGATGGCGCGAAACGACGTCGATACGCGCTGCAGCGCGCTCTGCGATTGCGCATTGTCGACGACGGTATTGGTGATGCTTTGCAGCTTGGCGAAGTCCGTAGAGCCGTCGCGCAGCTCGATCTGCATGGTGAAGCCGCCGGCATTGCCGATGCCCTGGATCGGCGGCGGCGGCAACACGATCACCCGCGCATCGACGGCATTAAGAGCCGGCGTCAGGCGGGTGAAGATCGAGCGCAGGTCGTCGCGCACGCTCCAATCCTTGAGTACTACATAGGCTACGCCCGCATTGGCCAATGTGGCGCTGTTGTCGAGCACCGAAATGCCGGCGATGGCGATCACCTGATCGACGCTTGGGTCCTTGCGCGCGATCGCGGAGACCTGTTGCAGCGCGTCGCTGGTGCGGGCGAGCGAGGCGCCGTCGGGCAGCTGCACGCTGACAAGGATATAGCCTTGATCCTCGATCGGCAGAAAGCCGGTCGGCACGCGCGACAGCCCCCAGACGGCGACCCCGATGATCGCGAAGGCGACCAGCGTCATCGTCACGGCATGGTCGACCATGTGATGAATCAGGCCGGCATAGTTTTGTTCGAGGCGGCCATAGACCGCGTTGAAGCCGCGATAAAACGCGTTGCGCCGCTCGGGCGGCACCGGCGGACGCAGCCACATCGCCGACTGCGTCGGCTTAAGCGTCACCGCGTTGACGGCGGAAAGCAGCGCGGTCGCCGCTATCACGAGCGCAAACTGAGCGTACATGCGCCCGGTCAAACCCGGCAGGAATGCCGCCGGCAGAAATACCGACATCAGAACCAGCGTGATGCCGATAATCGGTCCCAGCAATTCGTTCATGGCGCGGATCGCCGCGTCATGCCCATTCATGCCCTGCTCGATGTTATGCGCGGCGCCCTCGACCACCACGATGGCGTCGTCGACCACGATGCCGATCGACAGCACGATCGCGAACAGCGTGGAGAAATTCACCGTAAAGCCGAGCGCCCACATCATTGCGAAGGCGCCGATGATCGTGACCGGCACCGTCGTTGCCGGCACTAGCATGGCGCGCCAGTCCTGCAGGAAGACCAAGATCACGATCAGCACCAGCACCGCCGCCTCGATCAGCGTCTTGTAGACTTCGTGGATCGAGGCGTTGACGAACACCGTGGTGTCGAACGGTATGCTGTAGACGAGACCTTGCGGGAAAGCCTTCGCCAGCTCCGCCATCTTGGCCTTGACCGCGTGCTCGACGTCGAGCGCGTTGGCGCCGGGCGATTGATAGACGCCGATGCCGGCCGCTTGCTTGCCGTCGAGGGTGAAATACTGGCCGTAGGTCTGCGCGCCGAGCTCGACGCGGCCGACGTCGCGCACCCGGGTGACCTCGCCGTTATTGCCGGTCTTGACGATGACGTTGGCGTATTCGTCGACGTCGCTGAGCCGGCCGGGCAGTTCGATCGTATATTGGAAATTCACGCCGGGCGGCGTCGGCGGCATGCCGACCTGGCCCGCCGTCACTTCCTGGCTCTGCTGTTGCAGCGCCGCCACGACGTCTTGGGCGTTGAGGCTGCGCGCCTTGAGCTTTTCCGGATCGAGCCAGATCCGCATCGAATATTGGCCGGCGCCGAACACATTGACGTTGCCGACTCCGGGAAGCCGCGACAGCTCGTCGCGAAGATTGATGGTAGCGTAATTGGCCAAGTAAAGGCTGTCGTAGCGGTTGTCCGGTGACGTCAACGTGACGAACAGCAGAATCGCGGTCGAACGCTTCTGCACCGTGACACCCTGCGCCTGCACCGCCTGCGGCAATTGCGACAGCGCGCTCGCCACCCGGTTCTGCACCAGTATTTGCGCCGCATCGAGATCGGTACCGATCTTGAACGTCACCGTGAGCGTATAAGAACCGTCGCTGGCGCTGGTCGATTGCATGTAGATCATGTTCTCGACGCCGTTGACCTGCTGCTCAATCGGCAGCGCCACCGTGTCCATCACCGTGCGGGCGCTGGCGCCGGGATAGCGCGTCGTCACCTGCACGGTCGGCGGCACCACGTCGGGATATTGCGCGACCGGCAGCGCGTAGAGCGCGACCGCGCCGATCAAAATCATCAGGATGGCGAGTACGTTCGCCAGAACCGGACGCTCGATGAAGAATTTCGAGATCATCGCCGGATCATCACGCGCTAGTTTGCAGCCGCAGTGCGCGCTTCGGCATCCACCTTCTCGCCGGGGATCGCACGCATGATGCCGCCGACGACCACGCGGTCGTCCTTGGTAAGACCGCTTTCAATGACGCGCAGATCGCCGACCAGCTGTCCCGGCTCGACCTTGCGCTGCTCGACGACATTATCCTTGTTGACCACCAGCACGTAGCGGCCGCTCTGATCGCTGCCGAGCGCAACGTCGGGCACCAGCAATGCCAGCCGTGGCTTCGATGGAATCCGCACGCGCACGAAATAGCCCGGCAACAGCGTGCGGTCGCCGTTGTCGAGACTGGCGCGCGCAGCAAGCGTCCCGGTCGAGGGATCGACGTTCGGCGCGATGTAATCGAGCTTGCCGTGGTGCGGGTAACCGCTTTCGTTTTGCAGTCCCACTTCGACCGGAAGTCCGATCAGCGCGGCGGTCGTTTCGCCGCGGCTGGCGAGAGTGGCGCGCACCTGCAGCACGTCGCGTTCGCTGGCGGTGAAGTTCACCCAGATCGGATCGAGCTGCACGATGCTCGCGAGCGTGGTTGGCGAACTGGCGCCGACCAGTTGCCCGATCGAGACCAGACGCGCGGTCACCACGCCGTCGAACGGCGCGGTCACGTTGGTATAGCCGAGATTGATTTCGGCTTGGCGCTCATTGGCTTGTGCCGATTGCAAGTCGGCTTGCGCGGAATCGCGCGTCGCAAGCGCCTTATCGTATGTGGTCTGGGCGGAGACTTGTCTGGCGAGCAGGTCAGCTTGGCGTTGGAAATCCGCTTGCGCCTGCGTCAGCGTGGCCTGCGCGCTGACGACGGCCGCTTTCGCCGCGTCTACCTTGAGCTTGTACGGCTCCGGCTCGATGGTGAACAGCGAGGTGCCCTGCTTGACGAAATCGCCATCCTTGTAGCTGATCGCCTGCACGAAGCCTTGCACGCGCGCAACCAGATCGACCGAATTGACGGCAGCCGTGTTGCCGGTCGCCTCGAAATAGCGCGTGACGTCCTGCTCGACCGGCGCGGCGACCGTGACCTTCGACGGCGGCGGTGCGGCGTATTCGTTGTTTTTGCCGCAAGCGGCGGCGCCGGCGCAAACGGCAAGCACGAGCGTGACGCGGGCAAAAAAGCGACGGGTCATGGCCGAACCCTTGTTTAATACGCAGGCTTTGGCAGAAGCGACAATAAATACCGTGCAGCCGCCGCTACGATCCGATTTCGACCCCGCCTTGGCAAGGCCAAACATCCGAGGCGATAAGATTGCCATCAAAACGCAATCGGCGCCAAAACGCAATCGGCGCCATGACGGCGCCGATCGCTTACGAGCTGTTGGCAGGCGGCTTTAAGAGCTTTGATCGAGCACAGTCACCGCGCGCCGGTTCTGCGACCAGCAGGAAATATCGTTGCACAGCGCCACCGGCCGCTCCTTGCCGTAGGAAATGGTGCGCATGCGCTGTGCCGAAACTCCGCGCGAGATCAAATATTCGCGCACGGTCTCCGCCCGGCGGGCGCCGAGCGCGATATTGTATTCGCGCGTGCCGCGCTCGTCGGCGTGGCCTTCGATGGTGAAGGAATATTTGTTGTAGTTGCCGAGCCACTGCGCCTGCTTGTCGAGCGTCGCGCGGGCCTGATCGGAAAGTTCCGACGAATCGGTATCGAAGAACACGCGATCGCCGACATTGACGACGAAGTCCTGCTGGCTGCCGGGCGTTGCCGCCGCACCCATGGCAGTTTGATCGTCCTTCTTGGCGCACGCCGCAATCGCGAGCGTTGCCATGATGACGGCGACGAACCTGGCGCCACGGATCATATTCGCCATGCGCATTCCGGTGCCTCCATACTTACATTGTGACCGGACATGGATAGTCGTCAGCGGGTCTAGCAGCGCCTTCGTTAAACGAACGTTCCGTCAACCTTGATGCGGCCTTGCAAAGATAGTTCGACCCCGCGGATTCCCCGGAAAGCTTTTGCAATGGTTAATGGGGCGTCAATGCGGCGACTCTATGGAACCCGGCCGCCGCCCTATGGGGCTAGGACCAATCTCAATACGGTCCGATCGTGCTCCGGCCGGCGGCAAGTCCGTTTTCGGGGCGAAGCGGACATGATCCGGCGGACAAAATCGGCCGGGTTGGTCGAAAATAACCCATCTCGGAAGTAGGGCAGCGAAGTTTGCTGCGCAGCGATGAAGCCACTTCCAGTACGCTGGCCTGACCCGCTACGACGCCCCTTTCGTGAGCCGAGAGCGAGGCCATGAAGCGACGCTCAAGAGCAGGCAGCACGACGAGTAATGCGCAACACCGCAAACTTCTGCTCGTGATTGTCGTATGCGCAGATGATGTGCGCCGATTAACCGGCTTGGCTCAGTGCGGCTGCCCGCCGAGCTCGGCGTCGATCTTGTCGTAATTCTGGATGACGAGGTCAATGTTGCCCTTGTTCTGAACCTCCGGGTCCTTGAACTTGAGCGCAAAATCGAGAGCGGCAAGCGCCTTCTTCTTGTCTGCGGCAGACATCTTCTTGTTGGTTTTCACCTCTTCGACCTGCTGCTGCAGCCCCGCATCGGAGCCGATATATTTCTTGGTTTGCGGATCGATGCCGTCCATCACTATGCTGATATTGCCGATGACGGTGTTGTATTCGTCGAAGCTGGCAAAGTCATGCTTCTTGGCAACGACATCGAGCTTGGCGATCACTTTCGAACTCGGCGGCGCATTTCGCCGCAGCTTTCGGGTGATGGCGTCCATCTCCTTCTGCGAAGCGAGCACGTCGTCGATCTGTTTCTGCGTCAGCGCGATTTGCTTGAGCTGCATCGGACTGCCGATCTGCGCCAGCGCCGGACGAAGCGAGAGAGCGCCGAACGAAGCGGCAAGGCAGGCAATACTCAACGCGGTGAGGATGGAACGGAAGAACTGACGCATGGGAAGCTCCTTGTGATGAGGGCGACTGTAGCAGGACTGCGTACGGATTTTGACTGGCGGCAACGAGCGTTCGGCATTCACCCGGTCCAAACTCTTGGGGCCGCGCCCGTTCCCGGCAAAATAGCCCATCAGTGGGCGTAAGGCGGCCGCAGCCTATCCGATTTTCCGTCGCGCTGCCACGTCCTGATCGGGGGCATAGCCGACATCCGACCACCGCTCGGTGGAACTTGAGTTTTCTCCTCTCGAGGTTGATCCGGCACGGCTCTCATGTTGCTGCGACTTTGCCGAACCAAGAAAGCCATTCATCTGCGGGATGAAGTATGCCGGTCTATGCAATGCATAGAAAACGTGTTACTGAACTTCGTCAAGCAATGCTTGCAGGTAGAAGAGGATTCTACGATGGCCCAAACGAAGCAAGCTTCGAAGCGAAGACGTCGGAAGAAGGCATTGCCGGTGATTGGAATCGCCGGGGTGTCCTTGTCGTTGGCGGGCGGAGCATACGCATCGACCGTCGGATCGACAACGGATATACAGTCTCAGAATACCTCATCGCGTCATGAAGTCTTTATTGGTGAGGAAGAGATCACGGACGTCAGCCTAGGGACGTTCTACGTCTTCGACAAGGAAAATGCCGCAAAGCCGCGGCTTGGTGAACAAGTGGCTTGGTGGCGCGGCTGCGGCGGCTGCGGTGGCTATAGACGCTGTGGCTGTGGCGGCTGTGGCGGCTGTGGCGGCTGCGCCTGGTGTCTGTCCAGGGGTGGTTGCCACGTCTGCTAGACCGTAGGCTTTCCGATTAGTTGACAGACGTTGGTCGTCACGGCCGGGCCTTGCTTGACCCGGCCAGCTCTGTGTCGTTTTGCGGCGCTACCTGCGTGGAAGAGCCGGTCAGCGCTGCTAATGACGGCCGAGTGAGCGGCCAACCATATCGACAAGCGCTGGCCCGCGCGCTAGACGACGGTGCTTTGGCAACCCAAAGAATATTTGCCTTGCGATGGTGATCCACACTGGTGGCCGTAAGCCTAGAACTGCGCCTGCCGACCTTGTGACGGGTGATCGCGGTAATAGCTTTACGCAATTTGACAGCAAAGACGTTCCGAAGTTCGCACCGAATTTCTCCGTCTATGTGCTACCGCCCGATGTCGTGTGCCTCTATTCCGAGGACCGGAAGTTCTTTCTTCATGGCGAGCTTTATTATGCGCTTGCGTCCGCAATAGGAGCGGGAAAGAGCTTTCCGCAGATCGCTCGCGAGTTGGCGCGCGATTTTCCGTTCGACAAAATCCAGGAAGCGTTAAAGCGCCTGGTTGACCGGCGCTATGTCGTTTCAAAACGGCAATTTTCCACAAGCGTTACAGCGGCCTATTGGGCGAGTCTCGGCCTGCCGCCGGGGAGTGCCGAGAAAAATCTCCAGAAATGCCGTGTGCGCATTCAATCGATCAACGCCAAGGGCGCAAAGGAATTGGCTGCCGCGCTGAATAAGCTCGGCGTCCGCGTCGTGACGCGCTCCGCCGACCTGACGGTGACGCTGGTCAATGATTATCTCGACGGACAACTGACGAAATTGAACCGGCAGCACCTGTCCGATCATACGCCATGGCTGCTCGTCCAGCCTACCGGCGTTTTCCCCCTGGTGGGACCGGTGTTCAGCCCAGGCAAGAGCGCCTGTTGGACCTGTCTGGCTGAGCGGATGAAACGCAATCGGGAGGTCAGGGCGCTGCTGGACCGCAAACAGGCGCGCTGCGTCGCGGTTTCGCCGCTCACGCGGGACACGCTCGGACAAAGCGGCATCCAGCTTGCAGCCATCGAGATCGCGAAGGCGATCGCCACCGATTTCCGCACACCATTGAGCGATCACGTCATCAGCCTCGATCTGTTGGGCGCGACTATCGTGAAGCATTACTTGCCGGCCCGCCCGCAATGTCCCTCCTGCGGCAATAAGAAGCTGCGCGATCCGCGGCGTGCACCGCTGCCGGTTGAGCTTGCCGCCGGCACGAAGCTGATTATGACGAGTGGGGGATATCGGTCTGTTTCGTCGGGGGCTACGGTGGCCCGTTTCAAAAAGCTTGTGAGCCCGCTGACCGGCGTAGTATCGCGGCTTGAACGGATCGAAATTGATTTGCCGTTGAACACTAACTATTACGCCGCGCACAATTTTTCGGGACCCGCCGAGACCGTCAACGAGCTCAGGGCCGGACTGAGCGGCGGCAGCTTCGGCAAGGGCAGCACGGCCGAGCAAGGCGAAGCCAGCGCGCTCATGGAGGCGATCGAGCGCTATTCCGGAATTTTTCAGGGCGACGAGATCAGAGTAAGGCGGCGGTTTACGGATTTCCCGGCGGGCGATGCCATTCCTCCAAACGATGTCATGCTGTTCAGCGACGCGCAATTGCGGCGCGACCAAGCATCGATGTTCGCTCAGGACGTGACGCCGACGTCGGCGCCATTCGATCCGTCGGCCGAGGTCGAATGGTCGCCGGTCTGGTCGCTGCGCGACGGACGCTTCAAATATCTTCCGACCAGCCTATTATATTTTTTTTACAGAAGCGACTCCAGATGCGGCGAGATCCACGCGGATTCCAACGGCTGCGCTGCCGGCAACACGCTTGAGGAGGCGATCGTCCAGGGATTCCTTGAACTGGTGGAGCGAGATTCTTACGCAATTTGGTGGTACAATCAATTGCAGCGGGCGGAAGTGGACCTCGGCCAGTTCGAGGATTCCTATGTCCGCGATCTGCGAATCCAGCTTGCCGAAACGGGACGCCGGCTTTGGGTGCTCGACATTACCAGCGATCTCGGCATTCCAAGTTTTGTAGCGATGTCGCACGCGGTGGAAAACGCGCAGGATTTCGTCGAATACGGTTCCGGCTCGCATTTCGATCAGCGGATCGCATTGCTACGCGCCCTGACCGAGCTGAACCAATTTCTGTCCATCGGCCTCATGGGCGGCCGGGATGCGGGGGCGTCGAGCAATGACAGCTCCGGTCCGTTTCGCCTGCAAGACCATCCCTACTTGATGCCGAACGGCGGACCGGCCCGACTGAACTTCTGTGCAGACTTCGGCCGCTTTGACACGCGCCAACAGGTTATGTCCTGCGTGAACCTCGCCAAGCGTGAGGGCCTCGATTTTCTTGTCCTCGATCAGACGCGCCCCGACATCGAGGTTCCAGTAGTCCGAGTGATCGTTCCGGGATTACGGCATTTCTATCGCCGCTTCGCGCCCGGCCGGCTTTACGATGTGCCGGTCAAGCTCGGCTTGCGGGACAGGCCGCTATCGGAAAACGAGCTCAATCCGCTTCACCCCCACACTTGAGATCCCCCGGCTTGCGCGCTCCCGGAATAAAGCGTGGGCGACGTGCAGCGCCGGCAACGCTTTTCGCCCGGCTTGGCAGTCACGTCACGCTCGAAGCGCGGAACAACGGCGAAATCGCCGCCTGCTTTGAGGGCTTTTCGGTCAGCTTAGGCAAATTCAGCGCGAGCGCGGCGGAACGCGCCCAGGGATTGCGCAGAGGTCTGCCATTAAGCTCGTTCGCGTCTCCCAGCCGGAACGTTGACAAAGAAATTCATTTATTAGTCCGGCGATTGGCCGGCCGCGGTTTGTTGGAATACCGCCTTGGGCGTTCGCCAAACGGCAAGGACCAGATCGTCATCGAGCCGCAGGTTCCGGATTATTGGCCGCGAACGGCGCAGCTCCGCGAGGCCGACGCGGTTGTGCTGTCACGGTTCGCCTATATGCGACGCCGCGCCAACGACATAGTGCTGGAATCTCCGCGCGCCGGCGCGCTGTTCAAGATTTGCAATCCGAAGATCGCGGCCGCCTTGGCTATGCTGTCGACACCGCAACAAATCAGGCGACTGCGCCGACATCCCGGCTTTCCGGAGATCGAGGTGCTCGCCCTGCTCGTCGACTGCCAAATCCTGTTCAAGACCGGCGCCGCCGGCGGCGATGGCCTCCGACCGGCCGAGGGCGACGATAGCCTCGTGCTTTGGGACTTCCACGATCTTCTGTTCCACGCGCGCAGCACCGAGGGCCGACACGCCAATCCGCTGGGCGGGGTCTATCCCTATGTCGGCGTCATTTCTCCGCTACCGGCGGTGCGGCCCAACTGGCCGGGAAATAAAATCGATCTGCGCGAGTTCTCCGACGCGCATCCTGAGGCAATCTCATTGGCCGCAAAGCTGTTGCGTGAACGTCACTCAACGCGCGAGTTCGACGACCAGCGGCCGATCACGCTCGGCGAGCTTGCGAGGTTTCTCGACGGCGCTGCGCGCGTTCAGTCGGAATTGCAAACAACGCTCGATGCTGGCGATGGTCTGACGCTCACCCACGCAGCAAGGCCGTATCCTTCGGCGGGCGCCAGCTACGAACTCGAGCTCTATCTGGCGGTCGACAAATGTGAAGGGCTGCCGCGCGGATTCTATCACTACGATGCCGGTCGACATGCGCTGGCGCCCATCGGCGTGCGCACCAGTGAGTTCGAAGCGCTGTTGAAGGCAGCCAAGTTTGCAATGGGCGCACCCGCCGTGCCCCAGATCCTGTTCACGATTGCCGCGCGCTTTGGCAGGACGTCATGGAAATACAGCTCGATCGCCTATGCGCTTATTCTGAAGGACGTTGGTGTGTTGATGCAAACGTTTTACCTGATGGCGACCGATATGGGGCTCGGCGGCTGTGCGATCGGCACCGCGAATATCGATCTGTTCGCGAAAATGACGGGGATCGAATTCCACGTCGAGGGCCCGGTCGGTCAATTTGCACTTGGCCGCGGTGCAGAACCGGGCCGTTCAGTCTGACAATCAGACGACGGCATCGTTGGCGCGGTCTTCTTGGGCACAAAAAACCGAGCAGCGGAGGGATCGCGCGACGCGGCCGGCTCGAAATATCCGATCACCTTGTTGCTCCGCATTCCGGCCAGCGCAAACATGGCGCCCTGAGGGTCCGTGCATCGCGCGATCCAGCCGCCACCGCGCACTTCAAGCGGGCCCTCAAGGATCCGGCCGCCACCGGCCTTGACGCGCTCCGCCGCTGCATCGATGTCGTCGATGTTGAAGTAGTAGAACCAGAAGGGCATGGGAACCATGGAAGGTTTGGTGGACATGCCGCCGATCGTCTGGCCTCCAGCGGAGAATATTTGATATGTGCCCATCGAGCCGATCTCCGCGTCTGCTTTTCGCCAGCCAAAAAGTTCGCTGTAGAACGCAAACGCTTTCTCCCAGTCGGCGGCGAGCAACTCATGCCAGCCCACGCGTCCCGGTTCGCCCAACGCGGCGGGTTGCTCCTGGGCGGGCTTCAGCCACTTGACCAACGTAAGCGTTGCCATTTGCGGGTCGGCGATGACAGAAAAGCAGCTGACGTTGGGGATTTCCGTCGGTGGGACGTGCACGGTTCCGCCCAGGCGCTTGATCCGGTCGACGGTTGCCTCCATGTTGTCGACCCCGACATATCCGATCCACCGCGGTGCCGCGCCCCTTCTCCGCGCCTCCTGCGGCAGATCCGTCAGGCCGCTCACGGAGGCCTTTCCAACGGTAAACAGGGTATAGGCCGTGTCGGGCATCGACGCGTCCCGCGTGCGCCAGCCCATGACCTTGGTGTAGAAGGCCTTGGCAGCCTCCATGTCTGTTGTCATCAACTCGTACCAAACGAAATGGCCATGAGAATTGACCATACCTGTTTCTCGTGTTCGAGCCTGCATCGCTTCAGCGGGCCTAGCCCACCATCCGGCGCAGGGTTGACGGGACAAGTTGGCCCGAATAGCGGCGGGACGGAGAATGTGCAAGGACGGACAACCTTTGGCAATGTCTGCTTTTGGCCGAAACCGAAGTGCCGTGATGTCCGCGATTTGGTCGCGATCGGGGTGGAAAGCGGACCTAACGCGGACGTCGCAGAAGTGAAGCGTTCGATCCACTTCGTTCGCCAACAAATTTTGCCGCAAACAGCCGTTGCCGTTGAAGGCAGCCGCCGGTGATCAGCCGTGCCGAGTCTCAGTTGTGATCGCCGCTACTGAGCGGCTGTCCAAACCGCAACGGCGTCGAAACCGATGCGCCCTGACCACCGGTGGTCGTCATTGGCGTACCAAATTGGAGCGATGGAGCGCTCTGGCCGGGCGGCGATCCGCCGCCTCCGAAGTTTTGCAACAGCTTGTCGTCGGGATCGGCAAAATTTGCGCTCCCGCTGTTATCGCTGGCGCCTTGATTTTCGATGGTAAATGCCTTGGCGTGGCCGGTTGTCCCCGCCATAGCGGCCAACGCCATCGCCGCTAGCAAAGTGGTGTGTTTTATATTGAGCGCCATATCCCTCTCCTCAAGCCAGACAAGGACTCACGCCGCCCCCTGCTTGGTTTGCAGGATCTTACTGCCGGTAAATATTTCAATCAATGGACATCGGGCGGGCGCAGAAATTCTGGAGTAACATCGTCACGCCGCCCTGAACCCCCAGCGCAGAAGGCGCCACCTGCCCGGTCGCTTCGCGATCGGGTAAACGCCATGTGCCATTCAATCGTAGAGGTTCCCGCAGAAAGAGGCCGCCCGAAGGCGGCCTCGCATGCGTCTATTGCGATTGTTTGATTCTGCCGCTCAGTAACAGGGAACGCAACGGCAACCATAATAACCGCACCTTCTGATCCATCCCGGGCCGCAACCATAGGCACCGGTAGTTCCGTTGCATGCCACCTGTTTGACGATTGGCGTCGCATTCTTAAGCTGCGCGTGGAAGCTCGCCACGCCCAGCGCTTGGGTCTGCGCGCTGGCCGTCACGGCCATCGATCCCAGCACAAGCACCACTGCCGTCAAAGTCGTCGTGAGTCTTCTCATGAGACACTCCCTAATTTTGCTAATTGCCGGAGTAGAAGAAGAATACTACGGCATAACGACAACGACACCGTACATTCTTCTAGAGCCTCCGGGGAGGGCCTCCCCGGCGCTATGCTTTCTCCGCTATATCGCTTGCCACATTTCAAACTGTCCCGATGCTCACGCCCGATATTGGGGTTCTGCGCCCTGCCTCGCGGTGGTCCGATGGCGAAAAGATTCGCTGCTTTTCTGCAATGCAAAATGACGCGAATGGCCCTTCGCGTCATTTCGCGGCGATGCGCACCTCGGTCGCTTGCGGAGCGAAGCGGACATTGAGCCGGAATTTTATAAGTACACGCCTACGACAGTAGCGGCGACCATGCCGGGTCGGAGGCGTAGTTCGGCGTCGGCACCCGTTGCTCGTTGCGGCCGGAAATATCGACCGTGAACAGCGAGGGTCCGGAAGTGCCGCCCGGATCGCGGAAAAACATGATGACTTGCCCGTTGGGCGCGAAAGTGGGGCCTTCGTTGTGGAAACTTTCGGTGAGAATGCGTTCGCCGCTGCCGTCAGGCTTCATCACTCCGATCGCGAACATGTTGCTCGCGATCTTGGTGAAGGCGATGTAGTCGCCGCGTGGCGACCATACCGGCGTCGAATAGCTGCCGTCGCCGAAGCTGATGCGCTGCGCCGGCCCGCCGGTCGCCGCCATGACGTAGATTTGCGGCTGACCGCCGCGATCGGACTCGAAGCAGATATGCAAACCGTCGGGCGAATATGACGGCGCGGTGTCGATAGCCTGAGTGTTGGTCAGCCGGGTCGTCGCTTTCGAGCGCAAATCCATGACGAAGATATTGGAATTGGCGCCCTCCTGCAGGCTCATAATGACGCTTTGACCATCCGGCGAGAACCGCGGCGAAAAGCTCATGCCCGGAAAGTTGCCGACGACTTCGCGCTGCCCGGTATCGATATTGTAGAGATAGACGCGCGGATCGCCCTGGCCGTAAGCCATATAGGTGACTTCCTGCGTCGAGGGCGAAAACCGCGGCGTCAGCACGAGCTCGTCGCCGCGCGTCAGGTAGCGCACATTGGCGCCGTCCTGATCCATGATGGCGAGCCGTTTGACGCGCGCGGTGCCCGGGCCGGTTTCGTCGACGAACACGACGCGGCTATCGAAATAGCCGCCATTGCCGGTGAGCTGCTGGTAGATCGCATCCGAGATGATGTGGCCGATGCGACGCCAGTTGTCCGGCGTGGTGAAATATTGCTGGCCGGCGAGCTGCTGGCCGGCCAGCACGTCCCACAGCCGGAATTCGGCCTTCAGCCGCCCGTCGGGCTGCCGCGTGACCGCTCCGGTCACCAGCGCCTGCGCATTGACACTGCGCCAATCGGGAAAACGCGGCACCGTGTCGACGCTGGCGATCCGCTCGATAAACGCCGCGGGATCGATCGGGGCGAACAGGCCGCTCCGCTGCAAGTTCGCGGTGATGATTTGAGTGACGCCCGTCGCGGTATCGTCGTCGCCTTCGCCGCCGCCGATGAATTTGGCGATCGCGATCGGCATCGGTTGAAAATTGCCTTGGGTGATATCGAGGCGCACCACCGCGGCGGCGTAGCGGGGCGCGAGCGTCAAGCCGCCGGCGGCGGCGCCGAGCGCGAGCGCGCGCCGGCGCGTCATGATGAAATTGGATCTATGTCGAAGCATCATCTGCCTGAATCCGTCCGGTCAGCCGCCGAGCAATTCGTGAGGGTCGAACTTCAGCTCGAGGTCTTTCCACTGATCGTAGTGCTCGGGCTTGAGCATGGTGAAAGGTTGGCACAAGAGCAGCGCACGCTTGGCGCTGTCGGCCAGCGCCGGACCCAACGTCGATGCCGTGGCTTCGACCAGAACCGGTTCGTGACTCAATGTGCCGTCCGCTTTGAACAGAACGCGAAGCACGACATAGACCTTGGAATTGGCGTCGATGCCCGGCGGCGGGCTCCAGCAACTCGAAATGCGGGCGCGCAAGGCATCGATCTCGCTCTGCGACATCTGCGCGGCGGGCGCGCCGCTCGCGGCGCCGAGGTTTGCCACGTCGTTGAGCGTCTCATTGGACGCCACCTGCCGCTGCGGGTCGCGTTTATCGAGCAATTCGGCGACCTGATTGGCGTCGAACTTCGGCGCGTCCGCCTTCTGCGGCGTCGATTGATCCTCCGGCTTTGACGGATTCTTCGCGGCGTCTTTCTTCAACAGATCGGCGATCTGGTCCGGCTTATATTGGGGCGGTGGCGGCTTATCGGCTTTTTGCGCCTGTTTCGGATCGGGCTTGGTGTCGGGTTTGGGTTCGGACTTGGCCTTGCTCGAATCGGTCTTGATTTCCGGCTTGTCGGCGACCTTGGGCGCCAGCTGATCGACCGCCTTCGGCGCGTCGACTTTGTCGGCGAGCGGCTTCGGCATGTCGATCTTCAGTTTCGGGGCGTTTTTGACCCCTTGAGTGAGCTGCGTGAAGTCCTTCTCGGAGATGAATTGCACCGGCAGCGAGTCCACCGGCGGCACCTCCATCGGCTGCGCCGAAATCGCCACCAGTGCACAGCCGATCGCGAGCGCATGACCGATGCACGATATGGTCATGCCGGTCTTCATTTGGCGTCCTGCTCGACATTGGTGACAAGCGCGACCTTATGATAGCCGGCGCCCGAGATGCGGCCCATCACTCGCATCATCGTTCCGTAGTCGACCTTCCTGTCGCCGCGCACATAGATCAGCTCATTGAGGTCGCCGTGACGCGCGTCGATGATCGCCTTGAGCTTCGGCACCAGATCGTCAAGCTCGATCTGTTTGTCTTGCAGAAACACTTGGCCGTCGACGTTCACCGAAATGGTCAGCGGCTGGTTGTCCTGCTGCAGCGCCTTGGCCTGGCTCTGCGGCAAATCGATCGGCACGCCGACCGTGAGCAACGGCGCCGAAACCATAAAGACGATCAGCAGCACCAGCATGACGTCGACGAACGGCGTCACATTGATCTCGCTCATGACCGGCCGCCGCCGCCGGCGCTTGCCGCCGCCAGCCGAGCCCGCGCTCAGGGTGCCTGCCGCCATAACCGAAAGCCCTCAGCCCCGTTCGTCGATCTGCCGCGACAGGATGGCCGTAAACTCGTCGGCAAAGCCTTCGAGCCGCTGCGCCTGCCGGTTCACCTCGGTGGTGAACTTATTATAGAAAATCGTCGCCGGGATGGCGGCAACGAGGCCGATTGCGGTCGCGAACAGCGATTCCGCGATGCCGGGAGCGACCACCGCCAGCGAGGTGTTTTGTGACGCCGCGATCGATTGGAAACTCGTCATAATCCCGGCCACCGTGCCGAACAGACCGATAAACGGCCCCGCCGAACCGACCGTCGCCAATACCAAGAGGCGCCGCTCCATAGTCTCGATTTCGCGCGCGATGGCGACGTTCATGACCTTCTCGATGCGCATTTGCAACCCGGCGAAGGAGCGGGCGTGGCCTTCGAGACTGCGCTTCCATTCGCGCATGGCGGCGACGAACAGGACGCCGGTCGAATGCCCCGGCTGCGTGGCCATTGATTTATAGAGCTCCTCGAGCGACTGGCCCGACCAAAACGCCTCCTCGAAATGATCGCCGGCGCGGCGAAGCCGCGAGAATAACAGCGTTTTGTCGATGGCGATGGCCCAGACCCAGATCGAGCACAGCAACAGGCCGACGATCACCGACTCGACGATCCAGTGGGCGTGCCAGAATAGGTGAAAGAGCGAGAGGTTGGCGGAAGTCAGCGGAGCGACCGACGACGCAATGTCGGTTGGATTCATGGAGCGTCCCCTTCGGCGGTCCGACGATAGCGGCCAAATTCGAGACCGCCAGGTCCCTGTACCAGGTCCCCGTAACCCTACCTGAACCGGGTACTGGGCCGAGTACTGAGCAATGACCGGCGCGGCGCACTGGCGTCCGGACCAAAAGGTCATCGCCGGCCGCCGCTTCGCGCGCGCCGACCAAGACCCCGAAATTTCGCGAAAGCCCGAGCCGGACCCGTCACCGGCGGACTGGAAATCAATCGCGAAACTTGTCCAAACTAGGGCGCAACACCGGTCGTTCCCGCTTACGAAGCCCGACTGTGCTTAATGCGACGTTAAGGCCTCCGGCCAGCCGGCGCGCGCAATGTCCCAAAGCAAAAAGAAGTGGGCCGCCCGGGCGCTCCCAAGGCGGCCCATCATGCGGCCCATCATGATGACGGACAATAATCAGCTTTGCGGCTGCGCCCCGGAGTCAGGCTGGCGATTGCGGCGCTCGGCCATGAACTGATCGAACTCGGTCTTGTCCTTGGCGAAGCGCAGCCGCTCCAGGAAATCGCGGAACTCGCGTTGCTCCTCTTCGAGCCGCTTGACCGTCTCGGACCGGTATTCGTCGAAGGCGCGGTTGCCGCTCGACGGCGGGCCGCCGCGCCAGTCGCCACTGCGCAGCCCGTCCATTCTGGTGCGGAAACGATCCATCTTGTCCTGCATGCGGGCCATCTTGTCTTCCCAGCGATTCGTTCCGTGATGACTCCAGCAGCCCATTCTTTGATGGCTCCAGCAGCCCATTCTCGCGCTCCCGATGATCAAGGCGAGGGTCACAAGCCCGAGTGGCCACCACAGCCAGAAACCGAAGATCATGAGCAGGATCCAAGCGGGCGGACTGAGCATAGCAAGCGCGACGAGGGGCATGACGAACCTCACGTGTGAATGTAAATAACATTTACATCGGTAAAGGGCGGCTTGTCAACGTGGCTCGCGTTTTTGTGAATGCCGTTCCGCACTGACCGCCTGCCTAGCCTTGCGCGGCGGATGACGCGGCAGGTACGCCGAGGCCTCGCAGATAAATCAGCGTGTTAGCTTCCAACAGTTCCTCGGGCGACATCGGCAGCGATCGGCGCGCGGCGTCGCCGCGCCCGAACAATGACGCAACGCCGTGCGCCATGGCCCAGAGATGGAGCGCGACCATGAGCGCAGGCGGTCGATCGTTCGGCGGCATTTGCGCGCAAAGCGCCTCGGCGGCTTCGCGCAGAACGGCGAAAGCGCGTTCGCCCGCGTCGCGCAGTTCGGGGCTGGCGGACACCGGAATTCCCGCTTCGAACATGGCCGAATAATAGGCCGGCTCGGCGCGCGCGAAGCCGAGATAGGCCTTGCCGAAACGGTCCAGCGCCGTGAGCACATCGGGCCGACCGCTGTTCCAGGCACGCCGCAGTGCGACCTCGAATTGCTCAAAGCCGCGCAAAGCGACATTGGCCATCAGTTCGTCGCGGTCGCGGAAATGCCGATAGGGCGCCGCCGGGCTGACGCCGGCCCAGCGCGCCGCTTCGGCAAAAGTGAAACCCGCCGGTCCCTTCTCGGCAATCAGCTCGAGCGCGGCGCGCAGCAGTGCTTCCTTCAGATTGCCGTGGTGGTAGCCGCGCGGACTTTCCTTCTCATCCTTCGACCAGCTCATGTAAATAGCTTTTACATGCGCCGGCCCTGACCGTCGACCTCTAAAGGGGCGGCTCCGGCCGGATTCCGCCCATTGACGCCGCCACACCCATTTCGTCTTCTCTCATATCTTACACGCATAGATAGAGATTAGCCGTGACACTGACCGATACGTGCGTTGCTCCGGCAGCCGCCGCGCCATTGGCGCCGGCGACCGAAACTGGCGCGCTCGGCGTCTATCACCTCAGGCGCATGTGGTCGCGGACGATGGAGGCGCAGCAAGGCCATTTCTTGCCGACGACCATGCATGAGCGGCACCTCGATAGACTGGTCATCCATGCCGTTGGCCTCGGATTGGAGCAGACCGCCGCCTATCTCGGCGGCGCACCGCCAAGCTTCGAGGCGTTCGAGCGCTGGATCGTCTCGACCACCGGCGGCATCGACCCGGAGCGCGTCGCGCGCATCAATGCCGCGGTCACTGGCGCCGATACGCCGCAGTCCAGCAAAAGCGCGCTCGCTGCGATAGAGGCGAGCGAACCGGCGCTGACCGTCGCCGATCTCGCGTTCTGGGAGGAACACGGCTACGTCGTGCTCCACGACGCCGTTGCGGCCTCAATACGCGAGGCGGCGGCGCAGGCGCTGTGGCAGCATCTCGGCGCCAGTCCGCACGAGCCGGAGAGCTGGTATCGAAAGAACGACCACGGCATCATGGTGCAATATTTCCAGCACCCGGCGTTTACGGCCATTCGCTGCTCGCCGCGAATTCATAAAGCCTTCGCGCAGCTGTGGGGCACCGCCGAGCTCTGGGCGACCACCGATCGCGTCGGCTTCAACGCGCCGGAACGCGAGGGCTTTACGTTCCCGGGACCGCATCTGCATTGGGACGTCAGCGTGAAAACGCCGATCCCATTCGGCACCGGCGGCATCCTTTATCTCACCGATACGCCGACCGAGCAGGGCGCATTTACGCTGGTGCCCGGTTTCCAGCACTGGGGCGAAGATTGGCTCAAAGCGCTGCCGCCCGGCGTTCACCCGCGCGAGCAGAATCTCTATTCCTTGGGTCCACGGCCGATCGGCGGCCGCGCCGGCGATCTCGTCATCTGGCATTTGGCACTGCCGCACGGCGCCAGCCCGAACCGCGGAACGAAGCCGCGCTTGGTGCAGTACGTGAACATGTTCCCGACGCGATTCGACGAGCAGGAGGAGTGGATTTAACCTTCGCTCCCTAGCGCATCCTGATCCGCCTTCATGGCGATGCGCAGCGGCTTTGGAATCGGCCGCGCCCGGCCGCCGCTCACGAACGCGACGCGCACATGCGCCTCCACCAGAAGCTCATCGCCGCGCATCACGCGCTGACGTACCATGGTTGAGGCGCCCTTGACCTCCTCCGGCTCGGTGACGATGTCGAGCACGTCGTCCATGCGGGCGGGCTTGAGAAAATCGATAGCCATCGAGCGCACCACGAAGGCAAAGCCCGGCGCTTCCTTCTCGGTCTCCTCGAACAGCGCGCGATGATCGGCGCCGATCAGGCGGAGATAATTGGTCCGCCCGCGCTCCATGTAGCGCAGATAATTGGCGTGATAGACGATGCCGGTGAAATCTGTGTCTTCGTAATAGACGCGCACGGTGAGCACGTGGCGGCCATCGCGGATTTCGCCGTCCAAGTAAACGCTCGTCATTTTACGACCGCCATGGCACGCGCTTGGTTATCGCATGCTCCCAATTCCTGCCGTCGAACGCGTGGGTTTTGATCGCGGCGACGTCGACGCCGTCGAGGCAACGCACATTGACGTCGATCTTATCGGGATCGGAGCGCGGCACGTAGAACGGATGGATGCCGCAGGTAGTGCAGAAGGTGTGCTGCGCGGTGCCGGTATTGAAGCGGTAGGTTGTCAGCGCGTCCTTGCCGCTTATGAAATCGAAGTTCTCCGGCGCCACGATGAGATGCAAAAAGCCCTTCTTGGTGCAGATCGAGCAATTGCATTCGGTGACGCTCGACAGATCCGCGGTGACGCGGAACCGCACCCGGCCGCAATGACAGCCGCCATCGTAAGTCTGTTGTGTCACCCTGCGCGCGCCAGGGGTGGCGACGGCTGTGGGATTTCCATCTTCCATTCCTTGGCCGCTTCGATCCAGGAAACGATGGCTTCCTGTACATTTTTCAGTGCTTCTTCCGGTGTCTCGCCGTCAGACATGCAGCCCGGCAAGTCGGGCACGGTCGCGAGATAGCCGCCGCCATCAGCGTCGGCCAAACGCTCGATGCGCACGGCATATTCCAGGCTCATCGAATACCTCCGTACGTTTCAATATACCGCACCAACTTTCGAATATAGACCGGCTTAATCGGCCGGCGCGCAGGTATCGTCAAGATTTCTCGTGCTGCCGGATGCCGCATATGGGTGTGCGAGGTGCCTTGTCCAAACCGGAAACTGAGGCCGTATTCTCGGCATAAGGCCTCGACATCCTGAATACGCCAGTCCCCGGCTGCATTGCGGCGCATGCTTTCCAGGAGATCGGAGGCCATCAGTCGGCGTCCTCGCTGCCGAACAAGCCGAACTGCGCCGGATCGCGCGCCGGCTCGGGCAGGCCGAGATGGCGGAAGGCATGGCCGGTGATCAACCGCCCGCGCGGCGTGCGCTGGAGGAGCCCGCACTGGATCAGATAAGGCTCGATAATGTCCTCGATGGCGTCGCGCGGTTCCGACAACGCCGCGGCCAGCGTTTCGACGCCGACCGGGCCGCCGCCGTAATTCGTAGCGATGGTGTTGAGGTAGCGCCGATCCATGGCATCGAGTCCGGCGCCGTCGACCTCGAGCGCGGCGAGCGCCTTGTCGGCCACCGCGCGATCGATCGCGGCATTGCCGTCGACGGAGGCAAAATCGCGCACGCGGCGCAATAGTCGCCCGGCGATGCGCGGGGTGCCGCGGGCGCGGCGCGCGATCTCGTTGGCGCCGTCCGCGGTGATGGCGATGCCAAGCACGCGCGCGCCGCGATTGACGATCTGCTCCAGCTCCGCCTCGCTGTAGAAATTGAGCCGCACCGGGATGCCGAAGCGGTCGCGCAGCGGATTGGTGAGAAGCCCGGCCCGCGTGGTGGCGCCGATCAGCGTGAATTTGGCGAGGTCGATCTTCACCGAGCGCGCCGCCGGACCTGCGCCGATGATGAGATCGAGCTGGAAATCCTCCATCGCCGGATAAAGGATTTCCTCGACCGCCGGATTAAGCCGATGGATCTCGTCGATGAACAGCACGTCGCGCTCTTCGAGATTGGTCAACAGCGCCGCGAGATCGCCGGCCTTGGCGATGACCGGCCCCGAGGTGGCGCGGAAATTCACGCCGAGCTCGCGCGCCACGATCTGCGCCAGCGTGGTCTTGCCGAGCCCGGGCGGGCCGACGAACAGCACGTGATCTAGCGGCTCGCGCCGCGCCTTGGCCGCCGCGATGAAGACGCCGAGATTGCTCCGCGCCTGCTCTTGGCCGATGAATTCCGATAACCGCTGCGGGCGCAGGCTCGCCTCCGCCGCGTCTTCGTCGCGGCGCTCCGGCGTGACCAGTTTGCCTGGCGCGCTCGTCACCGTTCCGGCCCCCGCGTATATTTGTTCGGCAACAGTTCGGCGATCGGCACCGCCGCTGCCGCTTTGCCGTCCGGCACGATCACCCGCGCCTTGCGATCGTAATCGAAGATCAATTCGCGGCAGGCGCCGCACGGCGACACCACCGCGATGGTTTGATCCTTGTCGGCCGGCGGCGGATGCCGCACCGCGACGATCATGTCGATGCCATCGTCGCCGACATCGACGACGGCGCGGCCGAGCGCGACGGCCTCGGCGCACACCGCCATGCGGCCGAGATAGGCGTCGAGATTGACGCCGGTGAAAATCTTTCCCGAGCGGGTGCGCAAAGCCGCGCCGACCTCCTGCCAATCATCGCGATAGCGGGCCTTGATCGCCGCGCTTGCCGCCGCGATCAGCTCCCTGTCCGCCTTGCCGAGTTTCGCTCCCCGTTTCACTTCGCCAGTTCCCTCAAGCCCAACCGGATCAGGGTCGTCGCCTCCGCGCCTTCGCCGGCGCTACGCGCCGCGGCGGCGATGGCGGCCGCGGCCTGCACCTGCGCATAGCCGAGATTGACCAGCGCCGAGACCGCATCGGTCACCGGCTGCGGCGCGCGTTTCTCGTCGAGCGCGCCGGACAGCCGCACCAAAGCCGGATCGATATCGGTATAGGCCGGCGCCTTGTCTTTCAGTTCGGTGACGATGCGCTCGGCCACTTTCGGCCCGACGCCCGGCGTGCGCGCCACCATGGCCTTGTCGCGCATCGCTATCGCCGAAGCGAGATCGGCAGGTTTGAGCGTGCCCAGCACGGACAGCGCCACCTTGGCGCCGACGCCCTGCACGGTCTGAAGGAGCCGGAACCATTCGCGCTCGACGTCGGTGAGAAAGCCGAACAGTTTGATCTGATCCTCGCGCACATAAGTCTCGATCGATAGCGTCGCCGGATCGCCGGCGCGCGGCAATTCCTGCAAAGTGCGCGCCGAGCAGTGCACCAGATAGCCGACGCCGCCAACGTCGAGGATGACGGAATCCTCACCGTAGGAATCGATGATGCCTTTGAGCTTGCCGATCATCGCGCAGCAACCTTTGGCGCCGCCACCTTCAGCGCCGCGCGAAAAACCACGCTCTGGCGGTGATGCGCATGCGTCACGGCGATGGCGAGCGCGTCGGCGGCGTCGTCCGACGCCGGGTCGGCCTTGGGCAACAGCACCCCGATCATCATCCGTACTTGCGCCTTGTCGCCATGGCCGGCGCCGACGATGCTCTTCTTCACCAGGTTCGGCGCATATTCGGCGACCGGCACGCCGGCTCTGGCCGGCACCACCATGGCGATGCCGCGCGCCTGGCCGAGTTTCAGCGTCGCGCGCGCGTCCTTGCTCACGAATGTCGCCTCGACCGCGGCCTCATCGGGCCGGAATTCATCGAGAATGCGCATCAAGCCGTCATGAATGACGAGCAGCCGTGCGGCGAGCGCATCGCGATCGTTGGTCGTCACCGAGCCGCAGCCGAGAAAGCGCAAAGCATTGCCGGCAATCTCGACCATGCCCCAGCCGGTGCGGCGGAGCCCGGGATCGATGCCGAGGATGCGAATCGGGCGCGTCATGCCGTCCAGTTAATAGCATGCCGGCAGTGCTTAAGCCTTGCTCGCCGGACCGCCGGGACCCTGATAGAGCAGACGCGTCACCGCCTCACCTTTCCCGGAAAGTCATGACACCCGGTCTTCCTCTCGCGCTCGGCGCCATGCTCTGCTTCGGCGTCAGCGATCTCATCTACAAGCGTGGCGCCGCCGCCGGCATCGCGGCCGGCGATTTCCTCATGCTCCAGGCCTGGATTTTCTGTCCGGGCGTGACGCTCTATGCCTGGCTCAGCGGCAACCTCGATCCGCACCTCTCCGCGCTATGGGGGGCGCTGGCCGGCGCGTTTCTGTTCGTCGCCCTCTATAACTTCACGCAAAGCCTGCACGGCGGCGCGGTCTCGACCAACGCGCCGATCTTCCGGCTCAATTTTACCGTCACCGCGGCGCTGGCGATCCTCGTCCTGCACGAGCCGCTGACGGCGGCGAAGGCGATCGCGCTCGGCTGCGCGCTCCTCGCCGTGTGGCTGTTGCTTGCGGAAGCCGGCAGCGAGCGCGGCAAGTTCAGCTTCGCCTCGCTCGGCCGCGTGCTGCTGGCGACCGTGACGATGGCGCTCACCAATCTGTTCTACAAAATCGGCTTGCAGCAGGGCGCGCTGCCTGAGACCATGGTGGCCGCCCAGGCCTGGACCTTCTGCTCGCTGGCGACGCTGTTCGGATTTCTGCGCGAAGGGTGCATCCGCATCCCGCCGATCGGCTGGAGCTACGCGGCGCTCGCCGCGCTCGGCCTGTTCGGCGCCTTCCTCCTGTTGATGCACGGCCTGGCGCTGGGGCCCGCCAGCGTGCTCGTTCCGGTGGCGCAGATGAGTTTCGTCATCACCGCACTGTTCGGCATCGCGGTGTTCCACGAACGCGCCGATTTAAGAAAATGCGCCGGCCTCGCGGTTGCTGCCGTGGCGCTGGTTTTATTTGCTGTGAGCTAAAGCAATTTATGCGCTCATGCGGCTGACCAGCGCGTCGGAAATCTCGAAATTGGCATAGACGTTCTGCACATCGTCGTTGTCGTTCAAGTTCTCAATTAACTTGAGCACCTTCTCGCCCTGCTCGTCGTCGACCGCCACGGTGTTCTGCGGCCGCCACACCAAAGACGCCTTGCGCGGCTCGCCGAATTTGGCTTCCAGCGCCTTGGCGACCGAGCCGAAATGGTCCTGCGCGGCATAAATCTCGTGCGTGTCGGCAGTGGAGACGACGTCGTCGGCGCCGGCTTCCAGCGCCGCGTCGAACATCGCTTCGGCACTTGCCGCTTTGGCGTCGTATTCGATGACGCCGACATGATCGAACATGAACGACACCGCGCCGGTCTCGGCAAGATTGCCGCCGGCCTTGGTGAAACTAGCGCGCACTTCGCCGGCGGCGCGATTGCGGTTGTCGGTCAACACTTCGACGATCACCGCGACGCCGCCCGGGCCATAGCCCTCGTAACGGATCTGCTCGTAGGTCTCGGCGTCGCCGCCTAAGGCCTTTTTGATGGCGCGCTCGATATTGTCCTTCGGCATGTTCTCAGCGCGCGCCGCCATCATCGCCGCGCGTAGCCGCGGATTCATCGCCGGATCCGGCACGCCGAGCTTGGCGGAGACGGTGATTTCGCGCGCGAGCTTGCCGAACAGTTTCGATTTCGCCGCATCCTGCCGCCCCTTGCGGTGCATGATGTTCTTGAACTGTGAATGTCCGGCCATGACTCGAATTCCGTGCTGACGTCATTGCGAGCCAACGGGTCCGGCCCGAAGTGGCCGGCCCGATGACAGGCTCCGCGAAGCAATCCAGACTTGCGGCGTCAGTTCTGGATTGCTTCGTCGCTCCGCTCCTCGCAATGACATAAATATTCTACCGCCCGAAAACTCAAGCCCAGAACGCCGGCACCGCCTGTTCCAGGCAGCCGCCGAGCCGCACCGCGCCGACGCGGGCGGCGAGGCCGGTCGCCGGATCGGTCTCCACCGCGACGGCGCACAGCGTCGCCGGGCCGGTGGCCGGCTCGAACCGCGCCGCCGAAATCCGGCGCAGAAAGCGCTGCAGCGGCTCGTCCTTGGCCATGCCGATCACCGAATCGAAATCGCCGGTCATGCCGACGTCGCTTACAAACGCGGTGCCGCCCGGCAACACGCGCTGATCCGCGGTGGGCACATGGGTATGGGTGCCGACGACAAGGCTCGCCCGGCCGTCGCAGAAAAATCCCATCGCCTGCTTTTCGCTGGTCGCCTCGCCGTGGAAATCGACGACGATGGCATCCGCCCCGTTCGGCAGCGCGCAGGCGTTGAGCTCGCGATCGAGCGCCGCGAACGGATCGTCGAGCGGGTCCATGTAGATGCGGCCCATGGCATTGATCACGAGCGCGCGCGCGCCATTCTTGGCCTCGATCATAGCGGCGCCGCGGCCCGGCGTGCCGGCCGGATAATTGACCGGCCGGATCAAGCGCGGCGCCCGCTCGATGAAAACCAGCGCCTCCTTCTGGTCCCAGGCATGATTGCCGAGCGTGATGGCATCGACGCCGGCTTCGATCAGCTCGCGATAGATCGCCTCGGTGATGCCGAAACCGCCGGCCGCGTTCTCGCCATTGGCCACCACCAGATCGAGCCTCCAGTCGCGGATGAGTTTCGGCAAGCGCTCGACGACAACGGTTCGTCCGCTCCTCCCGACAATGTCGCCGACGAAAAGAATGCGCATGCTCACAACCTGATAGTCTTAGAGTTGAATCCCATTTCGCAGCACAATTAGAGCATGATGCCGAAAAGTGGAAACCGGTTCTATGGCACCGGTTTATTTTATCGGCGGAAGCTTTTGGAACGGGTCGACCACGGCGACCTCCATCGGCGCGAAATGGCGCTCATTGCGCGAAAGGATAATCAGGTCGTGCCGCCGGGCCGTCGCAGCGATGGCGATATCGGCAAAACCCGGCGAATGACCGCGGCTGCGCGCCAAATCGGACAAGGCTCCGGCAATTTCGGCCGCAGCGCTGTCGAAGGGCAGCACACGATCGCCATAGAGATGCAGCACAGTTCGCAGCCAGGCTAACAGATCGGAGGCCTTCCGCTTGGCGCCTTCGCGCTTGGCTTTGGCGATGCCATCGGCGATCTCGTCCACGGTGACGGCCGACAGAAAAAGATCAGGCGAACGGGAATCCATCCACGCGATCAGCCCGGAGCGCCCCACGCTCGTGGTGGGTGCGGTCGCTGAGATGACGTTGGTATCGATCAAGTATCGCGTCACAGGCCGGCATCGCGCAACGGCGCGCGGCTGCGCTCCGGCAGGTCGCCGGGCTCGAGCGGCGCCGACATCAGAAGCCGGCCGAAGGAAGGGACGCGCGATAACCGCTCCCAATCGGCGAAGCCAAGCACGACCGCCTCCGGTTTGCCGTGCCGGGTGATGACGGACGGTTTGCCGCGCGTGGCTTGATCCACCACCGCCGATAAGCTCGCTTTGGCGTCCTTTAATTGAATTTTGCGCATGCCATCCTCGATATGACCATAGTAGTCATATATCGGATCGCAGCGGGCCCGGCAACTAGATCGGGGCCGAGCCTTTGATCGCGATCACCTCATTCTCGGTCAGAACAAAATCGAGCCGCGCGTCTCGGTCCGTCGCCGGCACGGCGGGAACTTCCTGGGCGGCAAAGGCGATGCCGACGGCGGTTACGGTTTTGCGCGAACGCAATCGGGCGATCGTCATATCGTAATAGCCGGCGCCGTAGCCGATGCGCTGCCCGGTGCGGTCGAAAGCAAGCAGCGGCACCAGGAGAATATCGGGCTCGACTTCCGGCGCGTCGGGCTTCGGCTCGCGGATGCCCCATTGCCCGGCATCGAGCGGCGCGCCCCATGGCCACGCGCGCATGATGAGCGGCTTGCCGCGCCCGGCGATCTTCGGCAGCGCCAGCGTGGCGCCGGCATCCGCAAGCTTCTTCATCAACGGCAGCGGATTGATCTCGCTCTTGAGCGGCATGAAGCCGGAGACAATCGTGCCCGGGGCAATCGGCCGCGGAAAGTCCCGCGCCGCAATCGCCTCGGCCGCCGCCTTGCGCATCTCCGCCGGCAGCGCATCGCGACGCGCCGCGGCTTCGCGGCGAAGTTCGATCTTTTGGTCGGAGATGGCGTCCACTGTAGTTCCGTCATCGCTCCGCGAGCCTCGAAGGATGAGCGGCCCGTGACGGAACGAGGTTAGTGCGTGCGTTATAGGAGGAAAAGAGTGCGGAGCCGCGCCGGCCGTAAGAGCGCTGATCCCGGGAACCTACATAAGTAGGTGGGCGCCATGTGACCGAACCCAGGAGCTCGGCCAGGGACAGCTCCCTTCAGGATCGTAAGGCCCCGGAGATATGTCTCCTACGCACCAGGCAGCCCCGCTTAGACAATGTAGTGCGCAATGGTTGCCGACGCCACTTAATCTCAATCGCACCGCTAGCTCCTCCTTCTCCCCGCGTGCGGGGAGAAGGCTGGGATGAGGGGGCCTCGCCGCTTGGCTCAGAATTGCGGAGGCGCCCCCTCACCCCAACCCTCTCCCCGTAAACGGGAATGGGAGACGTTCCCTGCAAGCAGAGCGCGATGGTTCGATCCCCGTTGCCATGCGATGCAAAGGCGACGCAAGCGAAAATTCGCTCAGAGTTTTATTGCATTAGAATTTGACGCCGGCGCCGAGGCGGACGGTGTTGATGGCGATGTGCACGCCGTCGACCGGCTCGAAATAGACGTATTCGTATTCGCCGCGCAGGAAAAAGTTTCGCGTCAGCGCCACGTCCAGGCCAAGCCCGGCGGTGCCGCCGAACAGCCACTCGCCGTCCTTGCCGGCGGTGCCGGGAAACGAGAAGGCAATGCAGGGCTTCGTAGGCGGCGCAGGGCTGGGATTACAGGCGCCGGAGCTCGGCGGGTTTTGTTCTCCCGAAGTGGTTTCTGCGATGTTCACATCGGCCCGACCGATGGCAACGCCGCCGAACACATAGGGCAGAAAATTGCCGAACGCCCAACCGCCCCTGGCGCGCAGAGTGCCGAAGTCGAGATTGTTTACCGTGCCGCTACCGGTGATGTTGACGAGATAGGTATTGCCGCCGCTGTCCGCCGGCGTCAGACGCGAAATCGGCGAAATCGGCGCTGTCAGCGACAGCGAGGCTTGATCGTAATTGGCCTCGATGCCGAAAACGGCTTTCAGGTATTGGAAATTATAGCCGACAAAGCCGCCGAAGCCCGCCGCGCTGTGAGTGTCGGTGCCCAGCACCGGCCAGCTCGAGGGATTGAATTCGCTCTCCAGCGTCAGGTCACGCAGGCTGTAGGCGATCGGCGCCTGGGTCGAGTTGGCAAAATCGCCGCTGGCGCTGCTGTAGCTGACCTGGCCGCCGGCGTAAAAGCCGCTCCAGAAGGTCGGCGACGACCAGTAGGCACGCGGTGCGCGCACCGCGTCGAAGTCGCCGGCCAACGGGCTCGGCGATTGAGGAAGCGCGCCGGTCACCTCGGGAACGTCCGGAAAAGTCAGCTGCGATGCGAACAGATAGTCGGGCAACGGCGGCGCGGCGGTTTCGCCGATTGGCGACGGCGCCGATTGATTGGCGCCGAGCGCCGGCGACGCGGCGCAAAGGCCCAATACGATCGCGCTTGCTAAACGCCTCGGCAATGACACCACACACCCCACGCCTGTTGCAGTTTCTTTTTGTTATTTTTGTTTCGACGTGGAGATTTTGATTCAAATTGTTTGCATCCTCCTTAATCGTGGCGTGCCGGCGTTGTTCAGCATTAGCTCTTCGTAAATGGCGAAATTGCGCGAACAAATCACGCGTATTTCGGCTCGTCCGCTCCGTTCGCGTTAACGCGCCAGCCGGCGAGCCGAAAAACATCGTTACCATGGGCGGCCAGCCGCACCGGCGCGGCAATGGTCCCATTCGCCGGCGAGCAACTGGCTCCTCCTTCTCCCCGCGCGGAGAGAGGAACGATTAACCCAGCGCCACGCCGCTCGTGGTGATGGTTTGATTAAGCTTCTTGGTAATGCCTTCGATGCGCTCGGCCGCGGCCGACAGCGCAGCCGCGATCGAGGCTTGCGCGGCCTTGTTGCGGTCGGAGGTGGCGACGCGGGCGTCCTGCAAGGCGGCGAGTTCCTCTTCCAGGCGCTTGACGCGAGCGCCCGCCTCGGCGAGCTCGTCGGCGACCGTGATCGCCGCCATCACCGTCAAGCGCGTATCGCCGATCTCGCCGAATTTGGCGCGCAAGCCGCCGATGCGCGTGTCGAGCTCGCGCGCGAGTTTCTCGAGGTGTTCCTCCTGACCGTCTTCGCAGGTCATACGGAACTGCCGGCCGTTGATGGTGACGCTCACCTGGGCCATTGTTCAGCTCTCACTCATCCGAATTCAGCACGTCGTGGATGGTTGCAATCGCGGCATCGACGCGCGCGCCGGCCTCGCGATTGGCGGTTTCGAGATTCTTGGCGCGCGCGCTTGCCTCGTCGAGCTCGCTCGCCAGCCGCGCGCGGTCGCTGTCGAGCGCGTGGACCCGGTCGGCGAGGGAGGCCGCCGCGCGGTCGGCATCGCGCCGACGCTCCGCCACGGCATCGAGCGCGTCGAGCGCAAGCGAAAGCCGCGCCGCCGCGGCCGCGATCAAGTCGGTCTCGCTGGGCTGGCCATCGGTTGCGGCCATGGCGTCCGCGCCTTATGCGAAAATTGTGTCCCGGCAACTATTTATCGCAGGAAGCTTACGTCGTGTCGCTAGAAAGCGTCAACGGCGGCCGATATGACCTGTGCATGACGCAACCCTCTGGCCGCCGCGGAATTGACTTGAGGTCACCCCATGTTATCCCCGTCAGCGCGGCGCCAGCGCTGTCCTGCCGCGATTGGCCAATCCGATGACCAAGCCCGACCGAATATCAGCGGCGAGCGCAAATCTCGCCCAAGCTTCCCGCTTTCCCGCCGCGGTAGCTCCGAGTTCGCGCGCCGAGCACGACCGCATGGCCAACGCCATCCGCGCGCTGGCGATGGATGCGGTGGAGCAGGCCAAGTCCGGGCACCCCGGTCTGCCGATGGGCGCGGCCGATGTCGCAACCGTGCTGTTCACGCAGTTTCTCAAATTCGATCCGGCCGATCCGGCCTGGCCCGACCGCGACCGCTTCGTGCTCTCGGCCGGCCACGGCTCAATGCTGCTCTACGCACTGTTTTATCTGCTCGGCTACGAGAAGATGACGATCGAACAGATCAAGCGCTTCCGCCAGCTTGGCTCGCTCACGCCCGGCCATCCCGAGCACGGCCATACGCCGGGCGTCGAAACCACCACCGGCCCGCTCGGCCAGGGGCTCGCCAATGCGGTCGGCATGGCGATCGCCGAGCGCCACCTCGCCGCGATTTTCGGCGACGGCGTCGTCGATCACGCCACCTATGTGCTCGCCTCCGACGGCGATCTCATGGAAGGCATCAGCCAGGAAGCGATTGCGCTTGCCGGCCATCTGCGGCTGCACAAGCTCATTGTGCTCTACGACGACAACGGCATTTCGATCGACGGGCCGACTTCGCTGTCGGATTCCGTCGATCAGGTCGAGCGCTTCACATCGGCCGGCTGGGACGCGACGCGCATCGACGGCCACGATCCCGCGGCGATTGCCGTCGCCATCGAGGCCGCGAAAAAATCCGACCGGCCGTCGATGATCGCCTGCCGCACCACGATCGGCTTCGGCGCGCCGCACAAGGGCGGCACCGAGAAAGCCCACGGCTCGCCGCTCGGCGCCGACGAAATCGCCGCTGCGCGCCAGAGGCTCGGCTGGACGTCGCCGCCGTTCGAGATCCCGGCAAACATCCTGGCGCAATGGCGCACAGCCGGCGAGCGCGGCCGCAGCAACCGGCTCGATTGGCAAAAGCGCCTCGCCGCGTGCGAGCCCGCAAAGCGCGCCGAGTTCGAGCGCCGTAACCGCGGCGAGCTCCCCAGCAAGCTCGCGGACGCCGTCAAGGACGTGAAGCAAAAGCTCAGCACCGCGCCGAAGGAGATCGCCAGCCGCGCCGCATCCGAACTCGCGCTCGATGCGCTCACTGTGGCGCTGCCGGAAATGATCGGCGGCTCGGCCGACCTGACCGGTTCCAACAATACCCGCGCCAAAGCCATGAAGGTGCTGCAGGCGCCGGACTATTCCGGCACCTTCATCCATTACGGCGTGCGCGAGCACGGCATGGCCGCCGCCATGAACGGCATGGCGCTGCATGGCGGCATCATTCCCTATTCCGGCACGTTCCTGGTGTTCTCCGATTATTGCCGGCCGGCGATCCGCTTGGCGGCGCTGATGGGCCAGCGCGTCATCCTTGTGATGACGCATGACTCGATCGGGCTCGGCGAGGACGGCCCGACGCATCAGCCGGTCGAACATCTGGCGGCCTTGCGCGCCATCCCGAACCTGAAAGTGTTTCGCCCGGCCGATGTGGTCGAGACCGTCGAATGCTGGCAGCTTGCCTTGGAGTCCAACACCGGCCCAAGCGTATTGGCGCTGACGCGGCAGAACCTGCCGCAGCTGCGCGAGGGCTTTGACGAGAGTAACCGCTGCACCGCCGGCGCCTATGAACTGCGCGCCGCGGACGACGACGATGCCGCGGTGTCCTTGTTCGCCACAGGCTCGGAAGTCGCCATTGCGGTCGAAGCCAAAAAGCTCCTCGCCGCGCGCAAAATCTCGGCGCGGGTGGTTTCGGTGCCGTGCTTCGAGCTGCTGTTCGCACTGCCGCAGAGCCGCCGCGCCGCCATAATCGGCAACGCGCGAGTCAACGTCGCCGTCGAAGCCGGCATCCGCCAAGGCTGGGACGCCATTATCGGCTCGGACGGAAGTTTCGTCGGCATGACCGGGTTTGGCGCCAGCGCGCCGGCCAAGGATCTTTACCGTCATTTCGGCATTACGGCAGAAAAGGTGGCCGAAGCGGCATTGGCTCGGTTAGGAAAGTCATAGAAAGTCGCTAAATAATAAGTGCTGCCGTTCTGCGGTCTTGGGCGGCCGCAAAGGGAGACCGGGAGATAAGAATGTCGGTTCGCGTCGCCATCAACGGGTTCGGCCGCATCGGCCGCAATATTTTGCGCGCCGTGGTCGAAGCCGACCGGCACGACATCGAAGTCGTCGCGATTAACGATCTCGCGCCCGTCGAGACCAACGCGCATCTATTGCGCTTTGATTCAGTGCACGGCCGTTTTCCCGGCGAGGTGACGGTCAAGGGCGATACGATCTCCTGCGGCAACGGCGCCATCAAAGTCACCGCGGTGAAGGACCCCGCGCAGCTGCCGTGGCAGGAACTCGGCATCGACGTCGCGCTGGAATGCACCGGCCTATTCACCTCGAAGGACAAGGCCGCGGCGCATCTGACTGCCGGCGCCAAGCGCGTTCTGGTCTCGGCGCCCGCCGACGGCGTCGACCTCACCGTGGTCTATGGCGTCAACCACGACAAGCTCACCAAGGCGCACACCGTCGTGTCTAATGCCTCATGCACCACCAATTGCCTGGCGCCGGTCGCCAAGGTGCTCAACGACGCCGTCGGCATCGACAAGGGTTTTATGACCACGGTGCACTCCTACACCAACGACCAACCCTCGCTCGATCAGGTGCACAAGGACCTCTACCGGGCGCGCGCCGCGGCGCTCAACATCATCCCGACTTCGACTGGCGCTGCGAAAGCGGTCGGCCTGGTTCTGCCCGAGCTCGCCGGCCGGCTCGACGGCGTGTCGATCCGCGTGCCGACGCCGAACGTCTCGGTGATCGACTTCAAATTCGTCGCCAAGCGCGCCACCTCGAAGGACGAGATCAACGGCGCGGTCAAGCGCGCCGCCGGGCAACAGCTCAAGGGCATCCTCGGCTATACCGAGGCGCCCAATGTGTCGAGCGACTTCAACCACGACCCGCATTCTGCGGTTTTCCACATGGACCAGACCAAGGTGATCGACGGCACGCTGGTGCGGGTGATGGCGTGGTATGACAATGAGTGGGGCTTCTCCAATCGCATGATCGACACCGCGGTGGCGATGGGCAAGCTCGCCTGACCATTCGCATCGAAGTTCGCGCGCGTCCATGCAGTCCTTCCGCAGCCTCGACGAAGCCGACGTCAAAGGGAAACGCGTGCTCGTGCGCGTCGACCTCAACGTGCCCATGGCCGACGGCAAGGTCGCGGACGCAACCCGCATCGAGGAGAGCGCCCCGACCATCCGCGAGCTTGCCGGCAAGGGCGGCAAGGTCATTCTCATCTCCCATCTCAACCGGCCCAAGGGACGCGATCCGAAGGATTCGCTCAAACCCGTCGCCGCCGAGGTGGCGCGGATCGTGAAAAGGCCGGTGGCGTTTGCCGAGGATTGCGTCGGGCCAAAGGCGGAACGGGCGGTAGCCGCCATGAAGAACGGCGACATTCTTTGCCTGGAAAACACCCGGTTTCATCCCGAGGAAGAAAACAACGACAGGGATTTCGCCAGGCGCCTCGCCGCGCTCGGCGATATTTTCGTCGATGACGCATTCTCGGCCGCGCATCGCGAGCACGCCAGCAACACCTCGATCGTCACCGTCGGCAAGCTGCCGGCTTATCCGGGCCGCGCCATGCAGGCCGAGCTCGACGCGCTGGCGCGCGCCTTCGAGCACCCGCAGCATCCGGTGACCGCGATCGTCGGCGGCGCCAAAGTGTCGACCAAGCTCGAACTGCTCGGCCATCTGCTTGCCAAGGTCGAGACCCTGATCATCGGCGGCGCCATGGCCAACACGTTTTTGATGGCGCAAGGCAAAGCCGTCGGCAAATCGCTCTACGAAGCAGACTTGGTGGCGACCGCGCGCGACATCATGGCCAAGGCGAAGTCGCTCCATCGCGAGATCGTGCTGCCGATCGACGCCGTGGTGGCGGGCAAGCTCGCCGACCACGTGCCCACCCGCGTGGTTGCCGTGGACGCGGTCGGCGCCAGCGACATGATCCTCGATATCGGCCCGCGCACCGTCGAGCACGTGGTCTCGGTCTTGGCGCGATCGAAGACTTTGGTCTGGAACGGGCCGTTCGGCGCCTTCGAGCACGAGCCGTTCGACAATGGTACCATCGAGGTGGCCGAAGCCGCGGCGGAACTCACGGCGGCCGGCAAGCTTATCAGTTTTGCCGGCGGCGGCGACACGGTGGCGGCGCTCAACCTCGCCTCCGTGACCGACCGCCTGACGCATGTGTCGACCGGCGGCGGCGCATTTTTGGAATCGCTGGAAGGCAAGACATTGCCGGGCGTGAAAGTGTTATTGGTGTCCGAAAACCTCACCGCGAAAGCGGGATGATCGAGCGCAGCTAGCTAACGCGAAGGATTTGGAGGGCGCGATGAATCTTTCCGAATTGAACAAGGTCGCGAGAGCCATGGTCGCCCCGGGCCGCGGCATTCTGGCCGCCGATGAATTGACCGGCACCATCAAAAAGCGCTTCGACGCGCTCGGCGTGGAATCCACCGCCGACACCAGGCGCGACTATCGCGAAATGCTGTTCCGCTCCACCGACGCGATGTCCAAATATATTTCCGGCGTCATTCTCTATGACGAGACCATTCGTCAAAATGCCAAAGACGGCACGCCGCTGGTTAAGCTGATCGAGAAAGCGGGCGCGCTGCCCGGCATCAAGGTCGACAAAGGCACCAAGCCGCTGCCGTTCTGTCCCGGCGAGGTCGTCACCGAAGGGCTCGACGGCTTGCGCGAGCGGCTCGCCGAATATCGCGCGCTCGGCGCCAAATTCGCCAAGTGGCGCGCCGTGATCGACATCGGCGAGCACGGCCTGCCGAGCTACACCTGCGTTGCCGCCAACGCGCATGCGCTCGCCCGCTATGCCGCGCTGTGCCAGAACGAAGGCATCGTGCCGATCGTCGAGCCGGAAGTGCTGATGGACGGCGGTCACGACATCGACCGCTGCGTCGAGGTCACCACCTGGGTGCTGAAAGAAACGTTCCAGGCGCTGTTCTTCAACCGCGTCGCGCTCGAAGGCATGGTGCTCAAGCCCAACATGGCGGTGCCCGGGAAAAAGTCGGGCAAGCGCGCAACGGTCGAGGAAGTCGCCGACAAGACGCTGCGCGTGCTCAAGGCCTGCGTGCCGGCCGCGGTGCCCGGCATCGCCTTTCTCTCCGGCGGCCAGTCCGACGAGGAGGCCACGGCCCACCTCGACGCCATGAACAAGCTGGGCCCGCTGCCGTGGCGCGTCACCTTCTCTTACGGCCGCGCGCTGCAGCACGCGCCGCAGACGACGTGGTCGGGCAAATCCGAAAACACCGCGGCCGCGCAGCGCGCCTTCGCCCACCGCGCCATGATGAATGGGCTCGCCACCATGGGCCAATGGCAAGCCGACCTGGAACGCAAGGCGGCGTGACGCCGCGTAATGGGAGCTTTCGTTTACATGCTCCAATGCGCGGATGAATCCTACTACGTCGGAACCGCGACCGGCGACGATCTGTGGAAGCGCATAGCGGAGCACGAAACCGGGGCCTATCGAGGCTACACATCCACGCGCCGCCCGGTCCGGCTCGTCTGGTCGGAGCATTTCGATCGGATCACCGATGCAATTAGAATTGAACGCAAGATTAAGGGCTGGAGTCGTGCGAAAAAGAAGGCGCTGATCAAAGGTGATTGGTCGGAGATCAAGTTGCATGCAAGACGGCGAGCCGGAAAACCAAAGCCGTCATCCTGAGGTGCCCGCGCGCAGCGCGGGCCTCGAAGGATGCTAGCCGAGATGCCCGGGCCGTCGCCCTTCGAGGCTCGCTTCGCTCGCACCTCAGGGTGACGGACATGACTCAGCCCCCTCCACCGCCCCTTTCGGGGCGGTCCCCCTCCCCCGCTTCGCGGGGGCGGATAAGTGCGCCCTCCCCCCGCCTCTATCTCATTACCCCGCCCGTCGCCGATCCGGCGGCCTTCGCGCCGCAGCTTGAAGCCGCGCTCGGCGCCGGCGATGTCGCCGCGGTGCTGCTGCGTCTCGCCGACGCCGACGAGCGCACGCTGATCAACCGCGCCAAAACTTTGGCCGGCGTCGTGCAGCGGCGCGATGTCGCACTCTTGCTCGACGGCCATGCCGACATCGTGGCGCGCGCCGGCGCCGACGGCGCGCATCTTTCCGGCACCGAGGCTTTCGCCGCGGCGCTCGCTTTGCTTAAGCCCGACCGCATCGCCGGCGCCGGCGGCCTCTTAAGCCGTCATGATGCCATGCTCGCCGCCGAGACTGGCGCCGATTACGTGATGTTCGGCGAACCCCCACCCTACCCTCCCCCGCAAGCGGGAGAGGGTTCGCGTCATTTCCCTCCCCCGCAAGCGGGGGAGGGTCAGGGAGGGGGCCCGCGCGGTCGCCTGCCCTTCGACGAATTGCTGGAGCGCCTGATTTGGTGGGCGGAGCTGTTCGAAGTGCCGTGCGTCGGCTATGCGGCAAGCCTGGACGAGATCGGCCCGCTCGCAGGAACCGGCGCCGACTTCATCGCGCTTGGCGAGTGGATATGGAACGAGCCGCAGAGCGTAGCCGCAAGCGTTGCAGCGGCCGCCGCAATCCTCGCCGCGCCGGCCGCGCGATGATCCGCGCGGCATGGATCGTGTTCGCCGTCATCTGCGTAGGGGCGGGTTTAAAACCCGCCCCTACAGCGGCGCAGCCCAAACCGCAGCCCAAACTCAATGCCGGCCCGCCGGTGCAATATGCGCCGCAAACCGTGCTGCCGCCGCCCGACAATGGCGCGGCAAAACCCGACCTCGCCTTCGGCGCCTTCCAGCGCGGCTATTTCCTCACCGCGTTCCAATACGCCACCGACCGCGTCGAGCAGAACGGCGATCCCATCGCGATGACGCTTTTGGGCGAGCTCTACGCCAACGGGCTCGGCGTGCCGCAGGACGACAAGAAAGCCGCCGACTGGTACAAGCTCGCCGCCGCGCGCGGCGACCGCAACGCCATGTTCGCGCTCGCCATGTTTGCGCTCCAGGGGCGTACCGGCCCGCGCGACCGCGAGCAAAGCGCCAAATGGCTCGCCGCCGCCGCAAAACTCGGCCATCCCGAAGCCGCCTACGATCTCGCGCTGCTTTACATCGAGGGCCAATTGTTCCCGCAGGATTTCAAGCGCGCCGCCGAGCTGTTGCGCGTCGCCGCCGACGCCGGCAGCCCGCAGGCGCAATACGCGCTCGGCACCTTCTACAAGGACGGCCGCGGCGTGGCGGCGGACATGCACGAGGCGGTGACGCTGTGGGCGGCCGCCGCGCTCGCCGACGACACCGACGCGCAGGTCGAATACGCCATCGCGCTTTATAACGGCGACAGCGTCGCCCGCGACGAGGACGCCGCCGCCGCGATCTTCAAGAAGGCCGCTGAGCACGGCAGCCCGATCGCGCAAGACCGCCTCGCCCGCATTCTCGCCAGCGGGCTCGGCGCCCCGCGCGATCCGGTCGGCGCGGTGAAATGGCATCTGATCTCGCGCGCCGGCGGCGAGACCGACATCACGCTCGACGATTTCATGGCGAAGCTTGACGCGGCGACGGTGGCGGAAGGCACGAAGCAGGCGCAGCCCTGGCTTGATGCGATCAAGCAGGCGCAAGTCGCGCGGGCCCAGGCGGCGGCACAACCCCCGGCGCAGCAATCGTCAGCCGCGCCGGCGAAACCATAATATTCCCTCTCCGCTTGCGGGAGAGGGTCAGGGTGAGGGTCAGTGCCCTTCACCCTCCCCTGCAGGGGGAGGGAAGCGCACCGCAGGTGCGCCGGGTGGGGCCGTGACGCACCGTGCACCAGTTTATCGGCAGCCAGTGATCGGAGGCCTTTTCAATTTTAGGCTGTGTGTCATACGCTGGCCTCGATGACGCCGCCGCCGGACAAATCTTCCGATAAAGCAGAAGCCTTTATCGCTCGCTGGCAGGGCCAGGAGGGCGGGCAGGAACGCGCGAATTACAGCCTATTCCTGACTGAACTTTGCGACCTACTCGACCTGCCGCACCCCGACCCGGCGGGCGCGACCCGTGAACGCAACGATTATGTCTTCGAGCGCGTCGTGACTCATCATCGCGACGACGGGGACGCGATTGGCCGGATCGACCTCTACCGCAAAGGGTCATTCGTCCTCGAAGCGAAACAAAGCCGCTGGAAGGGCGGCGACAAGGCCATCGCCGGGCAGAGCGATTTGTTTTCCGCAGAGACCGATGCGCCGGAGCGTGGCAAGCCGGGCGCTCGCCGCGCCTGGGACGTATTGATGATCAATGCCAAGCGGCAGGCGGAGGAATATGCCCGCGCACTGCCGCCCTCGCACGGTTGGCCGCCGTTCATCCTTATCTGTGATGTCGGCCACTGCATCGAGGTCTATCAGCGCTACCGGGCCGTGATTGCCGTCGAATCCGGTGCTATTATTGCCGGCACACTGCCGCCGGCGGTCCATCGTCTCGTTCGCGATTGGGCAGGCCGGCATCGTGCGGAGTTGCTGGATAATTGGGAGCGAGCGCGGACGCGTCGCGCCTTGGACGTGACGCGGGTCGAGCCGCGCGGCGGCTATCGCCTGGCGGTTGCCTTCTCCGACGGCACCGAGGGCGAGCGCGATTTTGCCGACATGATCGCCGAAGGCGGCGAGATGGTCGAGCCGTTGCGCGATCCCGCCTTCTTCGCCCGCGTCTTTCTCGACGACGGCATTTTGACCTGGCCGAACGGCTTCGACCTCGATTCGATCGCGCTGCACATGGAGATGAAGGAGCGCAATTTGCTACGCCGCACCGCGGCTTAGCAGCAATGCGCCGATATTACTCCGTCGTGCTCAGCGTCCCTCAGGCGGCATAAACAGCTTCCGCGCCCGTCAGGATATGTCGTTTACGGATATAGTTGCGGCTGGCCTTGATCGCCTTGCGGTCGACGAGATCGACGCGCCGCGCCAGCAAGACTTCCAGCGCCCGCTTGAAGTCTAGAAAGCGTGCAAGATCGTCTTCCTGCGCGGCGAATTCGACCAGGAAGTCCATATCGCTGCGCGCCGGGTCGAAATCGCCGCGCGCCGCCGAGCCGAAAACGTCGAGACGCCGCACATGAAAGCGACGGCACAAATCCCGCAATTCCTCGTGATGGGACGCAATATCGGTAATCATCGGCTGCTCCATTCGAGAGCCAATATAGCATGGCACGAGGACAAAAGCTGACCATGGCCCTGACGGCCGATGGCGTCCTTAATATAGAGACCACCCTCCTTGACATAGGTCCCCTTTTCCGTTACATAAGCGCACGAATCATCTCGCCCGCTAAAGGACGCCGCCGCGGAGGCAAACTGCGGCGGTGGGGCGAGAGGCGGAGCCTGCGGGCGGGCTTGCAACCCGCTCCCGGGCGGTCCGGGCATCATGCCTGCCGGCATTACGACCGGCATGCGAGGTGCGTCGCTGGAAGTGGGTAGATCGTCGGCGGAGTGACCCCCGCCCCTTGGACGGTCTGCTCACGAAGCCTGGCCCGGATCGCACCAAGGGACTACACACCCCTTGGGAAGAGCCGTGGTGGAACGCCGGAAGGCGAGCTGTCCCCCAAGGGACAGCGCCGCACCGCAGACGGTTTGCGCGAGCCTGCGTGAACTTGTCTGCGATGGTGCGGAGGTTGAGGCCCTGCGTCTTCCGGCGTTCCATATCCTTTTTGCTTTTGGCGAAACGGGAAAAGCAAAGAGAGACAACGAGGCCAACCACCCCTCGCCATCCTTTTTGCTCCCGCTTCGCGCTTCACGTCACTGAGATCGGGTCACCCGCACGCCAAGGCGCGTGCGGGAACGAGTGAGCGTGTCCTCACCTCCCCCCGCACGCGGGGAGAGGTTGAGCGAAGCGAGGGTGAGGGGGCCTCTCAGCGATTCTGAGCGTTGCGGAGCATGCGACGGCGTTGCAGACGCCGCCGCAGACCCGCACCCAGCGGAGAGGCCCCCTCACCCCACCCTCTCCCCGCGCGCGGGGAGAGGGAGACGCGAGCGTCGCCGACCGCGGCCCTCCCATCGCCGGGCGGGATGAAAGGAAAACTCATGAAACGAACCGACGCCGACCGCATCAACGAGAGCGCCGCCGTGTATGGCGCCATGCTCCAGGCGGGATTCAAGAAGAAGAAGCCCAAGCTTTCGGCCGCGGACTTCGCGCGGCGTTACGATCGCGAAGCTGTGGCCCAGCAGCGGCGCTATTGCAACGCGTTCGCGCTCTGGTGCACTTGCCCGAAAAAGCGCTGCCGCCGGGCGCGAAGCTGCCTGGGTTACGTGACCGATTGCCTCAAGCGCGCGTTCCGCACCGTGCCGCCGCGGCTGCATGGGCAAGTCAAACGGGAGCTGCTTCAAGGCGTGCCGCGCAATATCAGCGCGCCCGAGCGCAAGGCGCGGCAGAACCTGCCGGAAGATTTTTATGCGACCAGGAAGACCGAGCGGAGGGAGGATGCCAAGGCGCAGCGCTAATCCGCCCCCGCGATAGCGGGGGAGGGGGACCATCCGTAGTTCGCGCAGCGAGCGGAGGATGGTGGAGGGGGCCTCTGACTCGACGCTTCGTTGTCGTCGCAGGAGGATCGTTGAGTCCCGCGCCCCCTCCACCACCCTGCTGCGCAGGGTGGTCCCCCTCCCCCGCTGCGCGGTGGCGGATGAAACTTGACGCCGCGCATTTAAGGGTTACCAGACACGCCATGATCCACTCCGCGGTTCTCAACGTCATGATCAAGGCGGCGCAGCGCGCCGGGCGCGGGCTCAAGCGCGATCTCGGCGAGGTCGAACATTTGCAGGTGTCGCTCAAGGGCCCGCGCAATTTCGTCACCGCCGCCGACCGCCGCGCCGAGGAGACGGTGCGCGAAGAGCTCGCCAAGGCGCGGCCGGATTACGGCTTTCTCGGCGAGGAAGGCGGCGCGCGCTCAGGCTCCGACAAGAGCCACCGCTTCATCGTCGATCCGCTCGACGGCACCACCAATTTCCTGCACGGCATTCCGCATTTCGCGGTGTCGATCGGGCTCGAGCGCGACGGCGCCATCGTCGCCGGCATCGTCTACAATCCGGCCAACGACGAGTTGTTCGTCGCCGAGCGCGGCAAGGGCGCGTATCTGAACGACAAGCGCATCCGCGTCGCAGCGCGGCAAAACCTCGCCGACGCCGTGGTCGCCTGCGGGCTGCCGCATTACGGCCGCGGCGATCTGGTCCGGGCGCGCCACGAAATCGCAGCCGCGCAGCAGAGTTTCGCTGGCTTGCGCCGCTATGGCGCGGCCACGCTCGATCTCGCCTGGGTCGCCTGCGGCCGGCTCGATGCCTATTGGGAGCGCGATCTCGCGCCGTGGGATCTCGCCGCGGGCTCGCTTCTGGTGCGCGAGGCCGGCGGCTTCGTCAGCGATTGCGACGGCAAGGGCGATATTTTCAAGACCGGCGAAGTCGTCGCCGGCAACGACACCATGCATCGCGAACTGTTGCGGCTATTGAAAGAAGCCGCCAGCGAAGCCGGCAAGGACGAGATCAGACAATGATACGTGCGGCGGCCGCGCCATTGTGATATAATGCTATGATGAATAAGGTTGTTGAAAAACTGCTCGAACGCGTCGCTGATTGGCCGCAAGAAGCGCAGGCCGAATTGGTGAAGTCGATCGTCGATATCGAAACCAAGCACTTCGGCGTCTATAAACTTTCCGTCGAAGAGCGCGCGGCGATACGCGAGGCCAAAGCGCAAGCCGAGCGCGGCGAGTTCGTGCCCGACGAGGTGGTCGCGGCGTTCTACAAACGCATTGGCCTATGAAGATTTGCTATCTGCCGCGGGCCTTTGCAGATCTCGAAGCGATCCATTCCTATATTGAAAAGCGCAATCCGGAAGCCGCCGTTCGAGTCACGGCTGCGATTGCGAAATCGATTTCCGGCTTGGTCGACTTTCCGGAGATTGGCCAGACCGCGGATGAGGAAAATGTGCGCGTGCTGCGGAGCGCGCATCACATCTACAATATCTTCTATTCCATACTGGGCGAAGAAGTTCAGATTCTTCATATCCGGCATCCCGCCCGCAGGCCGCCCGACATAGACGAACTATAGGCAAGATGGAGAACGCAGACTTCACGTTGCGGCCCTATCAGCCACGCGACGAGGACGCCGCGATCGCGCTGTGGCTTAAAACCTGGCAGGCGACCTATCCGCAATTCGATTTCGCGGCGCGGCTTGAGTGGTGGCGCGCGCGCTGGCGCAGCGAAATCATGGCCGCGGCCACGATCGCGATCGCCGAGACGAAAAACGACGCCGCCTCGATGATCGGTTTTGTCACCGTCGATCCGACCACGCTTTATCTCGACCAGCTCGTGGTGGCACCGGAGTTTTGGGGAAGCGGCGTCGGCACCGCGCTGATCGCGGAAGCCAAGCGCATGTCGCCAAACGGCCTCGAACTCGACGTCAACACCGACAATGCCCGCGCGCTTGGCTTCTACGGCAAATGCGGCTTCGTCATCACCGGCGGCGGCATCAATGCGTTTTCCGGCCGGCCGGTGCACCGCATGAGCTGGCGGCCTTAGGACGCATGATCCCGAAAAGTGCCGTTGCGGTTTTCGGAAAAGATCATGCGCAAATAAACATCGGTACAAACACCTAGCAACATGGACACTAGAATTTTGCCGAAACGCGAAACGATTTGGCGCGAAGCCGACGCTAAGCTGCCGAAATGACCATGAGCACCAGGACCAACGCATTGCGAACGCATGCCGCGGGTGATGCTGAAGGCGCGGAAATTGAAGCTGCAAATTTGGCGCCTGCCGATAGCGCGGCGCAGCTTGCCGCGCTGCCCGCGATCGTCGACGATCTCGATTACGGCATCGTCGTTTTGGATGCGCAGCGGCGCGTGCAATTCGTCAACCGCACCTTTCGCCGGTTCTGGCGCGTGCCCGACGAGGTCGCCGAAAGCCAGCCGACCTTCATCAAGCTGATGTATCACGGCCGCGGCAACGCCGCTTATGCGGTCGCGCCGCATCGGCTCGGCGACTATCTCGCCAAGCAGCTAGAATCGATCCGCACCGGCCACGACGGCGCGCTCAATATCCGGCTCAATAACGGCGAGGTCATCCGTTTTCACTGCAAGGCGCTGCCCGACGGCGGCCGGCTGCTCACCTACGGCAATGTCAGCGATCTCGTGCGCGAGGCCGAGGCGCTGGAGCGGCTCGCGGCCATCGACGGCATGACCGGGCTCAACAACCGGCGCACATTCCTCACGCTGGCCGAGACCGAATGGACGCGCTTTCGCCGCTACGGCCGGCCGATGGCTTTATTGATGTTCGACATCGACCACTTCAAGTCGGTCAACGATACTCACGGGCATGACGTCGGCGACGACGTCATCAAGACTGTCGCCGACATATTGCAGAAGCAGAAGCGCGCTTCCGATATTGCCGGACGCCTGGGCGGCGAGGAATTCGCGCTGGTGTTGCCGGAGGCGACGCTTGACAGCGCGGTCGCCGCCGGCGAACGGCTGCGCAAGCTGGTCGCCGACCGCGTCATCACTGCGGGCGGCACGCGCATTGCGGTCACGATCAGCGTCGGCGCCAGCATCGGCCATGCCGCGACAATCGGCGTCGAGGAACTCATCAAGCAGGCAGATCTCGCGCTCTACGAGGCCAAGCGTTCGGGCCGCAACCGCGTCTGCCGCTATACGCCGCCTAACGGCGAGAGCTCCGACGGCAACGCCGCGGCTCAAGGCGCGCCGGCGAGCGACTGCGCCAGCGCCGCATCGAAGGACTTGGCATCGACTTTGAGGTAAGCGAGCTTTTCTTCGGCGATCACCACGGCTTCGGCGACGCCCGGCACTTGCCGCAGTTTTGCCGCGAGGTTTTGGGCATCGCCGGCCTTGCCGTCGGCAATGGGCAAAAGCCGCGTCGTCAGATAGCTCGGCTGCGCCATGGTAGCCGCGGCGACGAGCCACAGGAGCGCAATCGCTGCGGTGAGTGCAAAAACCGCGGCGTCGCCGCCGTGCTGGTTGGCCAAGCCGCCGACCACGCCGCCGACGAAAATGCCGAGGAACTGCAGGCTCGAATAAAGCCCCATCGCCGTGCCTTTGGCGTCGGGCGGCGCCGCCTTGGTGATCAGCGACGGCAGGCTCGCCTCCATCACGTTGAAGGCCGAGAAGAAGACGAGGAGCGCAGCCAGCAGTACATACAAATTGCCGGCGCCGAAATAGAGCATGATCTGGCTCGCGACCAGCGCCGCCACCGCACCGACGAAGACGCCCTTCATGCGGCGATATTTCTCGGCGACGATGATCGCCGGCACCATCACGGCGACCGAAACGAGGAGAACCGGCAGATAGACCATCCATTGATTTTGCACCGGCAGATCGAGCGTGCCGTGCAACAGGCCGGGCACGACCAGGAAGCTCGCGGTGAGCATGGCGTGCAGGACGAAGATGCCGAAATCGAGCCGCAGCAGCTCCTTGTCGCGCAGCACCGCGCCGATCATGGCCGGCACCGCTTCGGCGTCGCGATGCACGCGCAGGCGCGGCGGGTTCGGCACCACGAATTGGGTGATCGCAATACCGATCAGCGCCAGTCCCACCATCAGCCAGAAAATGCCGGCGACGCCGATGAAATTCGCAGCGATCGGCCCCGCCACCAGCGCGATCATGAAGGAACCGCCGATGGTGACGCCGACCAGCGCCATCGCCTTGGTGCGGTTTTCCTCCGCCGTCAGATCAGCCACCAGCGCCAGGATCACCGAGCCGACCGCGCCCGCGCCTTGCAGCGCGCGGCCGATAATGACGCCGTCAATCGAGGTGGAGAGCGCCGCCACCGCGCTGCCGACCGCGAACACGGCGAGCCCGAGCACGATCATGACCTTGCGGCCGACTTTGTCAGAGAGCAGCCCAAACGGAATCTGCAACAGCCCCTGCGTAAGCCCGTAAATGCCGAGCGCCTCCCCGATCAGATAGGGACTGGCGCCCGACAGGTTCCGCGCATAGGCCGCGAATACCGGATAGATCATGAACAGGCCGAGAAGCCTGACCGAGAAGACCGCCGCGAGCGATCCGGCGGCACGGAGTTCCTGTCGTTCCATCGTATCTTTCTCAGCCCGATTTCGGCCCACTGGCTGCGGCTTGCCGCGAAGGCTGGTCGCGATGCTAATGCCCTGCTGCCTTGCTGTGGGTCAATTGCGGCGGCTTGCCGCCGGGGTCGCAGCGCGTTATAGAGCCGCCAAATTCGTCAACGGATCAAAGCCAAAAGCGCAAAATTATGAAAAACGAAATTCACCCGGACTACCACACCGTCAAGGTGGTCATGACCGACGGCACCGAATTCACCACGCGTACGACGTGGGGCAAGCCGGGCGACACGCTGCATCTCGATATCGATCCGAAGTCGCATCCGGCTTGGACCGGCGGGCAGCAGCATCTGGTCGACCGCGGCGGCCGATTGTCGCGGTTCCAGAAAAAGTTCTCGGGCTTTTTGAAGAAGTAGCCGGGATACGCCTGACAGCCAGGCGTTAGGCGTCCTGCTCGAACGCCGCTTTCAAGAGCCCCAATTGCCGCTCCACCGGGTTGTCGGCCGCTACCTTGGTCGGCGTCGCCGCGTGCATAGTGGAATCGAGGCGGCGCACTTCGCCCTGCAGCTTGGTGGATCGCGCGATCAGTTCCTGCAACTTCGCCGGCAACAGCTCAAGCGATTTCGCATCGCCCGGCTCGCAGGCGGCGAGCCGCACCTTGCTTTTTTCCTTATTGGCCTGGGCGAGCGTCATCTCGCCTTCCTTGACCGCCCGGTGCAGCAGCAGCCAGGACGCCAGCTGCATCAGCCGCGTCGTCAGCCGCATGCTCTCGGTCGCATAAACCAAGCTGGCGCTGCGTTCGAGTTTCTTGGATTCCTGGCGGCCCGCCCCATCGAGATAGCTTGCAGTTTCCTCGACCAGCGCCATGCCGTCGCGAAATAAGGTCGCGAAAACCTGGGAACTCGCCAGCCGCTCGCTGAAGGAGACCGCGCCGGCTTCCATCGCACGCTTGTCGGACATGTACGCCTCACACCACAAGCGCCAGCATCGCGCGGCGCGTGCGCGCTGTCCAGCACCGCCGCGCATGAACCTGCCGACATAGTTGCCGACCGCGCATTGCCCAAACAAAAACACCAAGGCGTCCACGCGTGGCAGTCGCGTCGGTCACAATCATTAATAAAAAAGAGCCGCCGTTGCCGGCGGCTCAAGGTGATAACAGGGAGGCGTCAAACAGAGTGGACAGGAGCCACTCAATGTCCAGAAGATGGACAATGCCTGTAATGAACGAGAAAGCTTAACGAAAGGTTAAGGAATCACAGAAACTTACCAGGTCTTTTTCAGATTCAGCACGAGACGTGCCTCGCTATTTTAGGGTAACCCTTTGAAAAAACGTTCATTTTTTGAAGATGCTGTCGGCTGCGGATTTCATCGTGCGCTTGCGCGTCATATCGGCCTCGAGCCGCGCGATCTCGTCCTTAAGAAGCCCGATGCGCTCGGTGAGCTCGCCCGCCGATAGCAGCGTCAAATCCTGCCCGATCTCATGGGCGATCTTCTTCTTCGGCCGATCGTCTTCATCGACGGCGGGCATCGCGCTCTCTCCTATCCGCAAATTTTAACGCTCGCGGCTCCGGTTGTCACACTGCGGGCCCGCCGCAAACCTGGCCGGGAAAGGTCGCGCAAAGCGCGGCAACCAAAGCGGCAGAATTGTCCTGACCCTTTGAAAGTAAACGGGAAACGTCCTTGCCCTGTAAACCGTCAGGGATTACTAAGAACAGCCTATGGCGCGCGCGGCCGCGGTTAGATTGAGGCGCGAGAGAGCCGGAAGAGAGCCAGGCCGTCGCGAATTCGGCGCAAACCCCGGTAGGTATTCATTCCGGGGATCGATAATGGGTGGCGCGAACGGCGCCGGCTGCCGGCCTCGGAGGGGATTCTTGGCATTTTTGCGCGCCGCCGATTTGAGCGCCAACACTTCCCGCGTGAGGATTTTTCGCGCCGAGACCCTTTGCGCCAAATCTCGTAGCGGCACATTAAGCACCCTTCTGGCGCTCGCCTTTGTGGCGCTGCTCGGCGTGTCCGCGGCGCAAGCCGTCGAAGCAGTTAATGTCCGCACCGATGCCGGGGCCATCGATCTGACCGACGCGGTGCAGATCGAACATACCGACGGCGACCGCATCCAGGTTTCCACCGCGCCGGGCGATGACGGCATCATCCGGCGCATCGAAGTGCGCGCGCGCCAATCCGGAACGAATTGGGCCGTCTTCGCGCTCGCCAATAACGGCGACGAGCAGATCGACCGGCTGATCGTCGCGCCACATTACCGGATGGTCGGTTCCGGCCTGATCTGGCCCGACCTTGGCCAGTCGCGCATCGTCTACATCACGCCGTCGTCCGGCGATCCGCCCGAGCGGCAAGATAGCGCCGACGCCGACGTTTACCGCATCACGCTCGACCCCGGCACCGTGATTACCTTCGTCGCCGAATTGCGCACCGACAACCTGCCGCAGCTCTATTTGTGGGAGCCTGACGCCTACAAAGACAAGCTCAACTCGCTCACGCTCTATCAAGGCATCGTCATCGGCATTGCCGGCTTGCTGGCTTTGTTCCTGACCATCCTGTTCGTGGTCAAAGGCAGCGTCATGTTTCCTGCCGCGGCGGCGCTCGGCTGGGCGGTGCTGATCTATATCGGCATCGATTTCGGCTTTTGGCCCAAAGTCTTCGATATGTCGTCGAGCGCCGAGCGCATCTGGCGCGCCTCGGGCGAGGCGATCCTGGCGGCGACGCTCCTGGTGTTTTTGTTCGCCTATCTCAATCTCAACCGCTGGCATGTCCGTTACGCCCACATCACCGTCGGCTGGCTCGCTTTTCTCGGCGCGCTGGTCGCGGTCGCGCTGTTCTCACCGGCCATCGCCTCCGGCATCGCGCGCATATCGCTGTTCCTGGTCGCCGTCCTCGGCTTCGCCCTCGTCATCTATCTCGCGACGCATGACTACGACCGCGCGGTGATGCTGATCCCGACGTGGCTGCTCCTGGTGGTCTGGGTGATAGGCGCGGCGCTGACGGTGCTCGGATTTCTTACCAATGACATCGTCGGACCGGCGTTGCTCGGCGGCCTCGTTCTCATCGTCATGCTGATCGGCTTCACAGTGATGCAGCACGCCTTCGCCGGCGGCGTGACCAGCGGCATGGTTTCCGACGTCGAGCGGCGCGCGCTGGCGCTGACCGGCGCCGGCGACATGATCTGGGACTGGGACGTCTCTTCGGACAAGGTCTTTACCAGTCCGGAGACCGAAACGGCGCTCGGGCTCAAGCACGGATCGCTCGACGGTCCCGCCGCCAAATGGCTCGACGTGCTGCATCAGCTCGATCGCGATCGTTTCCGCGCCACGCTTGACAGCGTGCTCGAACAGCGGCGCGGGCGCGTGGCGCAGGATTTCCGCATGCGCACCGCCGACGGGCATTATCTGTGGTTCGCGCTCCGCGCGCGGCCGGTCGTCGGTTCCGACGGCGAGGTGGTACGCCTGGTCGGCACGCTCACCGACGTCACCGAGATCAAGACCGCCGAGGAGCGGCTGTTACACGACGCCGTGCACGACAACCTCACCGGCCTGCCGAACCGCGAACTGTTCATCGATCGGCTGCAAGCCGTGCTCGGCCTCGCCAAGGCCGATACGGCGATACGGCCGACCGTCATGGTGATCGATCTCGACCGCTTCAAACAGGTCAACGATTCGGTCGGTATGGCGGTTGGCGATTCGATCCTGCTCACGCTGGCGCGCCGCCTCGGCCGGCTGATCAAGCCGCAGGATTCGCTGGCGCGGCTATCGGGCGATCAGTTCGGGCTGATCCTGCTGTCGGAACGCGATCTGGCGCGCATCACCGCTTTGGCCGAGACGATCCGCAAAACGCTGCGCGCCCCGATCACTTTCCGCGATCGCGAAATATTCCTTACCGCCTCGATCGGATTGGCGCTCGCCGACAGCGAAGCGCAGCGCGCCGAGGAGACGCTCAAGGACGCCGAGCTCGCGATGTATCACGCCAAGCGCGGCGGCGGCGATCGCATCGACGTGTTCAAGGCCGCGATGCGCGCGCGCAAGACCGACCGGCTGTCGATCGAATCCGACCTGCGCCGGGCGCTCGAACGCGACGAGATCGCCATCCTTTATCAGCCGATCGTGCGGCTCGAGGACCGCTCCATCGCCGGCTTCGAAGCGCTGGCGCGGTGGGACCATCCGAAGCTCGGCCGGCTGTCGCCGGCGGAGTTCATCAGCATCGCCGAGGAGACCGGATTGATCGTCGAGCTCGGCCTGTTCGTGCTCGACCGCACGGCGCGGCAGCTTTCGACCTGGCAGCGCACGCTGCGCCATCGCGAGCCGTTATTCGCCAGCGTCAACGTCTCGTCGCGCCAATTGCTGCGTCACGACCTCATTCAGGACTTGCGCACCGTGCTGGCGCGCGCACCGCTGACGCGGGGATCGCTGAAGCTCGAGCTTACCGAGTCGGTGGTGATGGAGAATCCGGAGCATGCCGCGCAGATGCTGCACCGGATTCGCGAACTCGGCGCCGGCTTGGCGCTCGACGATTTCGGCACCGGCTATTCCTCGCTGTCCTATCTGCAACGCTTCCCGTTCGACACCATCAAGATCGACCAGTCGTTCGTGCGCACCACCGCCAAAGGCACGCGCCCGGTCATCCTGCGCTCGATCATCACGCTGGCCCACGATCTCGGCATGGACGTAGTGGCGGAAGGCGCCGAAACCGATTCCGACGCGGTCGAACTGTTTCAGCTCGGCTGCGAGTTCGCCCAAGGTTTTGTGTTCGGCGAGCCGATGAGCGCCGACCGGGCGCGGGCGCTGCTCGAGCCGGAATCGGGGATCAGACATCAGGAAACAGGCATCAGGACCAAAGTTTTCGGCTCCTGATGATCCAGGTATCAGACATCAGGCATCGGAGGTCAGAGCCTCGCCTTCCTGATTCCTGTTTCCTGATCCCTGTTACGCGTGCCCGGCTTCGCTCGACAGCATGCCGAGATCGATGCCGATCTTCTTCAGCGCCGAATCGTATTTGGCGCCGATATCGGGACCGAAGATGAGGTCCGGATCGGCGGGACAATGCAGCCAGCCGTTGCCTTGAATCTCGGTCTCGAGCTGGCCGGGCGCCCAGCCGGCATAGCCGAGCGCGAGGATGGCGCTGGCCGGCCCGTCGCCGCGCGCGATCGCTTTGAGAATATCGATGGTGGCGGTGAGGCAGATGCCGTCGTCGATGGGCAGCGTCGAATTCTCGATGAAAAAGTCGGCGCTATGCAGCACAAAGCCGCGCTCGGTCTCGACCGGACCGCCGCGCATGACCTTGACCACGCCGGCGCGCGTCGGCAGCTGAATCACGTCGGCGGCTGGGATCACGTTGAGCTTCACCAGCAGATCGGAAAAGTTGATGTTCGGCGCCGGATGATTGACGACGATGCCCATCGCGCCTTCGGAGGAATGCGCGCAAATATAGATCAGCGAGCGGGAGAACCGCTCGTCGCCCATCGCCGGCATGGCGATCAGCATTTGGCCGTCGAGATAGCCTCGGCGCCTTGATTTTCCCGGTGTGCCGCTCGGCAATTTCATCCAGAAAGGTTAGCCCATCGATCCGGATTTGCAAACGAACGAGCGGGTTAAAAGTTCACACTAAGGCCGATAGGCCGCGACCGCAATTGCGGCGGTCCGGTGGCCCGGCGTCAATTTGCTCTTTCGGTCGCAATACTCGGTCGCAGCTCTTGGTCACGATCATGTCAGTGGCGCTGACCTTCAGTTCGCCCTAGACAGCGGCGATGATGACAGCTGTTCGATTGGCGATTGTGGCGGTCGTGCTGGTCGGCCTCGCTTCGACGTCTTCGGCCGGGTCGGCACAGGACGCTTCGGACTGGGATACACAGCCGCACACCGCGGCGCGCCTGATCGCCGGCGCGCTGAGCAAAACCTCCGCCGCGCCAATCCTGCGCGCCGGCGTGGAGCTCAAGCTCGATCCAGGCTGGCATACCTATTGGCGCGACCCCGGCGATACCGGCGTGCCGCCGACTTTCGATTTCTCCGGGTCCGATAATGTGAAATCGGCCACCGTGTTATGGCCGGCGCCGGAGCGATTCTCCGATGGCGCCGGCGGCACTTCGATCGGCTATGTCGATCACGTCATTTTGCCGTTGCAGATCGCTCCCAAAGATGCGGCGAAACAGTCGTCGCTGCATCTCAAGCTCGGTTATGCGATCTGCGGAAACCTTTGCGTTCCGGCCGAAGCCAGCCTGCAGCTCGCGCTCAACGGCGACGGCGCGGAGGACGCGGCCATCGAGACGGCGGAAATTCGCGTACCGCGGCGCGTTCCGCTCGGCACGAATACCGGACCAGGCAACGGTCTTGCCATCCTCGCGGTGCATCGCATCGCCGGCGCCGCACGCGACCATGTCGTCGTCGACGTTGCCGCGCCGGCGGGCACGCCGGTGACTCTTTTTGTCGAAGGGCCGACGCCAGACTGGGCGCTGCCGCAGCCGGAACCGACGGGCGGTGGCGGCGAGACGCGGCAATTCACGTTCGATCTCGATGGGCTGCCGCCCGACGCGCACGCCATCGGCGCAACGCTCACTTTCACGGCCGTGTCAAAGGATGACGCTATCGAGGTTCCGGCCCATCTCGACTAATTCGCGCGGGACGCTAGTTTATGGCATGCCGCGGGAGCGACATACCGCTGCGGACGAGTTTTATTGTAAACGCGAGAGGAAAACGATCATGGCGATTAAGGTTGGCGACCGCGTCCCTAGCGGCACTTTCATGGTGATGACGGCCGAGGGACCGAAGCCGAAGACTTCGGACGAATTGTTCAAAGGCAAGAAGGTGGTGCTGTTTGCGGTACCCGGCGCCTTCACGCCGACCTGCCACAAGAACCATCTGCCGGGTTTCGTGAAGAACGCCGGCGCGATCAAGGGCAAGGGCGTTGACACCATCGCGGTGACCGGCGTCAACGACGTATTCGTGATGGACGCCTGGAAGAAAGCCTCCGGCGGCGACGCCATCGAATTTCTCGCCGACGGCAGCGCCAATTGGGCCAAGGCTTTGGGCCTGACCGCGGACTTGACCGAGCGCGGCCTCGGCGTGCGCTCGCAGCGCTACGCCATGGTGGTCGAAGACGGCGTGGTGAAGACGCTCAACGTCGAAGATGCGCCGGGCAAAGCCGAAGTGTCGGGCGCCGATAATCTGATGAAGGCGTTGTAAGGCATTGCCGTAGGGGCGGGTTTCAAACCCGCCCCTACGATCCGCGCGCCCGGATTTCGGCAATCGCCTCGCGGGCGAGCACATCGGCGCGCTCGTTCATGTCGTGGCCGGAATGGCCGCGCACCCAGTGCCAGCGGATCCGGTGCTCGCCGAGCGCGGCATCGAGGCGTTTCCACAGATCGACATTCTTGACCGGTTTCTTGTCGGCGGTGCGCCAGCCGTTCTGCTTCCACTTGGCGATGTAGCTCGTGATGCCGTTGCGCAGATATTGGCTGTCGGTGTGCAGATCGACCCGGCATGGCCGCTTGAGCGCTTCGAGTGCGGAGATCGCCGCCATCAATTCCATGCGGTTATTGGTGGTATCGGCCTCGCCGCCTTTGAGCTCCTTTTCGCGATCACCGAACGTGAGGATCGCGCCCCAGCCGCCGGGCCCCGGATTGCCGGAGCAGGCGCCGTCGGTGTGAACGACCACATGCGACAGCTTTTGCGGCGGCTCGGCAGTCACGGCGCGCTCACTCCGTAGTCGCGCACGCTCTTGACCTTCTGGTGGAAGCGAAGCTTGCGCGCATATTCACGCGGGTCTTTCGGCCGCACCAGCGCGCCCGGCGGCACGTCGAGCCAATCGACCAGCCGCGTCAGCAGGAAGCGCAAGGCGGCGCCGCGGGCCAAGAGCGGCAGCTTGTCCCATTCCGCTTCCGACGGTGGGCGCGTCTTGGCGTAACTGGCCAGAAGCGCGCGGCCCTTGGTGACATTGTAGGAATGATCGGTTTCGAAGCACCAGGCGTTGAGGCAGATGGCGACGTCGTACATCAGCGTATCGGTGCAGGCGAAATAGAAGTCGATCAGTCCGGACAGCTTGTCGCCAAGGAAAAAGACATTATCCGGAAACAGATCGGCGTGGATGACGCCTTGCGGCAAGCCGCGCGGCCAGTCGCGCTCCAGAACATCCAGCTCGGCGGCGACCAGCGACTCGATATTGCGTTCCACCTTGTGCGCGCGCTCGCGGCAGCCCTCGTAGAGCTGCCGCCAGCCGGCGACCGAGAGCGCGTTGTCGCGGCGCATGGGAAAATCGGCGCCGGCAAGATGCAGCCGCGCCAGCGCCTCGCCGAGCGCCGCGCAATGCGCCGCGCTCGGCCGGCGGATCCACAAGCCGTCGAGGAAGGTCACGATGGCCACCGGCCGGCCGGCGAGCTTGCCCAAAACCTTGCCGGCGCGATTCTTCACCGGCTGCGGGCAGGTGATGCCGCGGCTCGCCAGATGCTCCATCAGGCCTAAGAAAAACGGTAAGTCGCGCTCGGCGACGCGCCGTTCATAGAGCGTGAGGATGTAATTGCCGGTGCCTGTGTGAACCAGGAAATTGGAGTTTTCGACGCCCTCGGCGATGCCCTTATAGGCCAACAGCTCGCCGATGTCGTAACCGGCAAGGAAGCGGGCGAGATCCTCCGCCGCGACATCGGTATAGACCGCCATGATAGGCTCCAGTGCCTCGCGGCTAGCCCGCCAGCCGTGCCCGCGTCAAGCCGCTCCGCCGGCAAACCAGGTAGAATAGCGTGCGTAGAGGTCCGCAGTCTCCGCGCCGCCGTCGCGATAAATGATCGGCGCAAGCTTGCGGCCAGGCGCGTGCGCGAGGCGAAACGCCATGTAGCGGTATTGCTCCGGAAAGCGCGCCGCGCCGCCGGCCAGGAACAAGTTCTCGTATTCCGGCGACGGCTCGACCGGATCGAGCCGGTCGCGCTCATAAATCGCCGCGCGTTCGGCAATCAACCAGCCGGCGGCACGCCGCTCCAGGCGATCGAGGAAGCGCGAGCACGAGGTCAGATCGACCGGCACGCCCTTGAACTCCTGCCGCACGCGGATAATGACGGGCGTTTCAGCCACCGCGCGATCCTTGTCGAGCTTCACGCTCGGCGCGAACAAATGATGGCGCGACCATGTGTTGCCCGCGGCGGCATTGGTCTTGCAATGTTCGACGAATTGCTCGAACGGGCCGCTAAACCAAGAAATGGAAATGTGGCCGTCGGGGGTAAACGTGCCGCGCAGTTCGTCCCACTTGCCTTGATCGCGATAGACGCCCCAGGCCTGGATCGCTTCCGCGACGGCGAATTTGTCTTCGAATCCCATTGACGACCATCCTCAAAAACGTCATGTCCGGCGACTCTGATCGCCGCGTTCGCAGTGAAAGCCAAGTAGATTAAGAAGTAGACTTAGCATGAAAGCCGTCGTCATCCACGAATACGGTCCGCCCGACGTCTTGCGCCGCGAAGAGGTCCCGGATCCGGTCCCGCGCACCGGCGAAATCCGCATCAAGGTGCACGCCGCGACCGTCAACCGCGTCCTCGACGTGAGTCTGCGCGCCGGCAAGGAAACCGCGCGCGGCGCGGTGCTGCCGCTCATTCCCGGCGTCGATTGCGCCGGCATCGTCGATGCAGTCGGGCCGCAGGTCAGCCGCTGGCGCGTCGGCGATCATGTCGCCGCCGCGGGCTTCATGCCGCTCGATATCTGCGCCGAGGACGGCAGCGGCTACAACGGGCCGCGCGGCATGATGGGCATCAAGCGGCCCGGCGGTTTTGCCGAATTGGTCACGGTGCCGGCCTGCGCGGCGGTCGCATTGCCCGAGCACCTCGACTTTCATCGCGCTGCCGTCGTATTGCGCCACGTGCCGACGGCATGGAATCTCCTGGTCCACGTCGCCGATCTTAAATTCGACGAGACCGTGCTGATCATGGGCGCCGGCGGCAATCTGGGAACGATCGGCATCCAGATCGCCAAGAACGTGATCGGCGCACGCGTCATCGCGGCGGCCGGCTCCGATGCGCGCGTCGCGCTCGGCAAGAAGCTCGGCGCCGATCACGGCATCAATTACGCGACCGAGAACATTTTCGACGAGATCATGAAAATCACCGAGGGCAAAGGCGTGGATGTGTTGTACGACAATATCGCCAATCCCGCCGTGCTGCCGCTCGCCTTCCGCGGCATCGGCATGAACGGCCGGCTCGTGACTGCCGGCGCGCATGCCGGGCCAAACGTCGCGATCGATTTCTCGCACCTCTATCACAAGCGCATTACCATCAAAGGCATGCCCGGCTACACGCCCGCCGACCTGCCGCACTGTCTGGCCGCCGCGGCGCAAGGCAAGGTCATTCCGCAGATCGAGCGCGTGCTGCCGCTGGCGCAGGCCGCCGAGGCGCATCGCCTGGTCGAGGCGCACGAAGGCCAGGGCAAAATCGTGCTCGACCCGACGCTGTAAGGGTGAGAACGCATCGCCCGGTGGGCCAGCCGGCTTATGTCAACCCGATCTTCATTCTCAACCGGCAAATGTTCGCCGCTCGGTCCAGATATCTTGCTCAGCGCGAGATGATCGTGTAGGTTGCACCGTGGGTTTCACACGAGCTTTCAATCGCAGTGCTGGGGTCCTCCGCAAGCAGCGTCCTGATGGTGGCCCATGCTTTCCCTCCGCAGGTAGGGGGCGTAGAAACTCACCTTTGGGATATTTCACAGCACCTCTCTTGGCGCGGCTATGACGTTCGATGCCTGGTCGGCGGCGTGCAGGCACGTGACAATTTCGGCGATGTAGAGGTTATTCGGCATCCGTTTTTGACCGTTCAGCATCTGCTTAGCGAAAGACGTTCCTTCACGCAGCACGACCGCAGCGACAAGCTTCGATCGGACCTGTCAATCGTGATTGGCAGTGCTATTGCCGAATTCGCGCCTGATATTATTCACGCCCATAACTTGCTGCACTTTGCACCGGAATTTGCCGAGGCGTTATACGAGACGGCGGATGGGACTCCAATAGTAACCAGTATACATGATCGCGTCGGAGAGCATCTCTTTCCAGAAGTGATAGCGTTTCCGTGGGCGCATACTCTGTTTGCCAGCCATTTTTTGAAAGCCAATCTGCCGAATTGTTCGCCCTCCTCAGTTCTATGGCTTGGAATTGAACGTCAAAGATTCCAACCGCGCGGCGAGCACGATGTGAGGTTTCTGGAGATGGAACGACCCATAATCTTTATCCCGGCTCGTCTTCTGCGGTGGAAGGGAATTGCAATTGGTTTCGAGGCATTCGCCGTGTTGCGAACGAGATTAGGTAAAGGAACGCTGGTACTGTGCGCATCGGAAAAGGCAGCCACTGATCAAGAGGAAATATGCGCTCTTCGAGGCGAAATCTGCCATCGCGCCGCAGAGGAAGGAATTTCAAGCCAAGTTAAATTTATCGAATTTTCGCAATTTGAAATGCCTGCAGCATATCGTGGGAGCGATGTCATCTGGTATCCCACCATCGACGATGAGCCGCTGGGCTTAGGTCCGATCGAAGCGATGGCCTGTGGTGTGCCTATAATCGTATCGGAGTCAGGAGGCATGCGCGAAACCATAATCAGCGGCCAGACCGGTATTGCGGTGAAGAAGAATAATGCAACCGAGCTCGCCGATGCGACTGAACAGGTCTTGCGCAACGAGCAACTGCGCAACCTGCTCATCGACGGCGCGCTCGAAAGAGCAAAGCTATTCGACAACAAGAATTATGTCGACGAGCTGATAGCCGTATACGACCGAGTGTTACGCGGCCCACATGATCTGAAGGACGCCCGACAATGAGCGATTCAAAATCTATTGACTTGACGGAATTTGAACGACTGCGGGATGAGATCGACAATAGAACCGGGCTTTCGAACCAAATACTGTCGTACGAGCTAGCGGCTCTTGGCGCTGGTATTGCCGTGTTAAGTACCTATCCGGACGTTTTATTGGGCTTGGCCGCCATATCGACACTCCTTTGGCTCTTTTGGATCGATCATACAACCCAAATCTACAAGATTGCTGCTTACATCGAGCTAAAGATTGCGCCGCGCCTGCGTAGCCCGGGATCGGAAGAGCTGGGATGGGAGCGGTTCTTGCGAGAAATCGATGCTGGAGACAAAAGAGCGGAATTTGCCCTCTTTGGAACGTCGACGGGCAAGATAGTGAATATCCAAAGGACCGACTGGGTGGGCACCTACACTGCTTGGCTGCTGGGATATAGCGCTCTTGTACTTTTGGCCATTTACGTGACGCCCAAAGCGTTGAGGCTATGGCAACGCGGCTTGAGCTCCGCGTGGGCATCGTTTTCGATAACGGACGGACTCAGAGTCGTGACCGGCATCGCGATTCTGTGTGTCTGGTGGTTTGCTCGGCGGCAGTTTCGCGCATTTCAAGTGACCAAACAGACTCTCAATGCAGCAATTTCATCACCGCATCAAAATGCGACACAGCCTCATCAAACTTACCACACCGCAATTCACTCGCCGAACGTTACAACACCATAGCGCACGAGCGCTCCTTCGCGCCAAACCGCGCTACTCGTGAGCGCGCGACGCCGATGCCGTACGGCAAAAGAGGTGATTTTGGTTTATCATCACGAATTGTCGACCGGTTCCGTTTCCCGCACCGATGGCCTTGCCATGAATGCGGCGTGCCAAGTGGCGAGCCGCAGGTGGCCGTTTCGCCAGTTCTCCTCGGCAAAACGGAAATCGAGATAGGACAGCGCGCTGCCGATCGCGATATGGCCGATGCCGAACGGCGTGGTAGTGAGCGATTCCGCCTCGCGCTCCAAGCTTTCCAGCACCGCGGCTTTTCGCGCCGCGGTGCTGGCCATGTGAATGTCGGAAGGCTGCGCGCGCTCGCGCTCATTGCGCAATGCGACCATCATGTCCAGAAAGCCGTCGCCGAGCGCCTGTCGGCGCAGCGCCGTCATCCGCGCCTTGGGCTCGCGCGGAAGCAGTTTTGGTGCGCCGTCGAGCGCGTCGAGATATTCGCAGATGACGGGGGAGTCATAGAGCACCGTACCGTCGTCGAGCACCAACGTCGGTATTTTCGACAGCGGATTGTCCTTCATCAGTTCGGCATGCGGCTTGGTCATCGCCGCCACGGTGCGCACGCAAGTGATGCGCCCGATGAGCCCGCGCTCATGCGCGACGATCATGACCTTGCGCACGAACGGCGAGCGCGGCGACCAGTGCAACTTCATGGATTATTCCCTCGCCCTATCCGGTAGCTAAGCCCAACTTCGCCGCCAGCGCCACGGCATCTTCCAGGCCCTTCGCGACTTGGCAGCCCGCGGCGGCAAGCGCCTGCAGTTTCGCATCGGCGCTCTCGCGTGCGCTGCCGATCAGCGCCCCGGCGTGGCCCATTTGCTTTTGCACCGGCGCATGGCGGCCGACGACCATGGCGATAACGGGCTTGGCAAAACCGCGCGCGGCCTCGGCGAAGGCATATTCCTTGTCGCCACCGATCTCGCCGCAATAAAGCACCGCCGCCGTCGCTTCATCATGGGCGAGCGCTTGCAGGTATTCGTGCGGGTTGCGCCCGATCACGCTGTCGCCGCCGATATGGGTGACGATGCGCTGGCCAATGCCGGCGAGCGTCAACTGCCGCGCCAAAGCGAGCGCCACCGTGCCGCTGCGCACGACGACGGCGAGCCTGCCTTCTTGGCAAAAGCTCGGCGCGATGGAACCGAGCAGTCCGCGGCCCGGCACGAAAATTCCGAGCGTGTTCGGCCCGACGAGCCAACACCCCGCTTCGCGGGCTAGCGCGACAGCGGCGAGCGCGTCGTGCACCGGCACATATTCGGCGGCCGCCATGATGGTTGGAATGCGTGCGCCGGCGCATTCGGCGATGGCCGCGCGCACACCTTCGGCCGGCGTATAGATCAGCGCGATATTTGGCCGCTGCGGCAGATCGCCGATACGGTCGTAGAGCGGTAAGCCGTCAATGTCGGCGCCGCCGCGGCCGAGAGCGACCCCGCCGATAAGCGGCGTGCCGGCCGCGACCATGCCGGCGACCTGAGTGCGCGCATAGCGTCCGGTCGGGCTGATCACCGCCACGCGCCACGGCTCGGCATCGAGGAACGGCAGGCGCAACTGGCCCGACATGCAGTATGCTCCGGGGAGAGCGCCGGAATGGCGCTTGGAGAAGTCAGCCATTATGCGTCTGGCCGAGGTCGACGGAAAAGCCTTGCTGCGCCGCCACGGTCTGGCCGTGCCGCAGAGCGTGCTGCTTGGCGCCGGCGAAAATCCGCCCAGCGAGATGACCGACTGGCCCGGATTCCTGCTGAAGGCGCAAGTTCTCGAAGGCGGCCGCGGCAAGCACGGCTTGGTCCGCCGGTTCGACAAGGCTGCCGATTTGCGCGACGCGCGCCGGCTGATTCTGGCCACGCTCGACGACGCCGACACGCCGCTTCTGCTCGAACAGGCGGTGCCGATCGTGCGCGAGATTTTCATTGCGGTGCGCATCGACGGCACGCAGCAGAGGCTCGAACTTCTCGTCGCGCCGCAAGGCGGCGAGAATGTCGAGCAGTCGGCCAAGCTCGCCCGCATTGCGATTGCGAAGGCTACGACTCCGGAAGCGATTTTTCCGGCGATCGCCAAGTTTTTTCCGCGCGAGCTGGCGGCGCGGCTGGCACGCTATGCTGTCCGGCTGCCCGAAATCGCCCGCCAGGAAGATCTGGAGCTCCTGGAGATCAACCCGCTGGCGCTCACGCAGGATGGCCATCTCGTCGCTTGCGACGCCAAAATCATCCGTGATGAGGCCGCCGATTTCCGCCACGACCCGGATGAGTTTCGCACCAGCCGCCGGCTCGCCGAGCGGGCCATGACCGCGCTGGAACGTTCCGCCCGCGACCTCGGCTTCCAACTGGTCGAGACTGACGGCGACGTCGTCCTGGTCACTTCGGGCGCCGGGCTTGCCATGATGATGATGGACCTGTTGGCCGACCACGGCCTGCGTGCCGCAAGCTTCATGGACAATCTGCGCGGCGCCCCCGACGAGACCATGGTTGAGCGGCTGAAAATCGCCCGTGCGCTGGCGGCGCGGCCACACATCAAGGCGATCGTGTTCCAGACCGTGATCGCGTCGCGCTCGCTCGCCGAGCGCATCGACGCGCTGATCGCCTGGATCACCTCCGAGCCGCTGCCGAAGCCGGTGTTCGTCGGGCTTGCCGCCGGTCATGCTGCAACGCGGAAAATGAGCGTCGATGAGGCGGTCGAAAAACTGCGCGCGCTCGGCGTCGCCGCCTTCACCGATCCGGTTAAGCTGGTGCACGCCGCCGCACAGGCGGTGGGATGATCAGCGCGCCCGCTCGCCGCGCACCGTATAGAACGCAGCATAGAACCGCTTGCAGGCGTCGATAAAGCCCTTGCCCAAGTCGGTGCGCCGGCCCGGCGCGAGGTCGAAAATATAATCGCAATCCTCGCCGCTACAGTAAAAAGTGCTCATCCTGCGCAGCGTGTCGGCGAATTCCGAATTTTCCTGCCCGCAATCCGGACAGATCAGGAGAATACGGGCGGTGGTCTGAACCTGCCGGATGCCGAAGTTTCGCATGGCACTCGCCCTGTCGCGCCGCCGCGCCGAATCGCAGCGCGAATCGAACATACTGTATCAAAGGTTACGATTTGAGCATCGCAGCGGCGGCGATTAATTCGGCAATTATCCTCAAGTCTTAAGCTTGTCCGGAAGCGTTCCGCGCCGCACTATGCGGACGCATTGCTTGGGCCGCCGCTGCGAAACGAGCCGAGAGAAAGTCATCGGGAGCTTGTCCGCCGCGGGTCGGCGCGGCAGTATGATCGCAAGCCCAAGACCCCGTTAAGGGGCGCCTTCCACGGGGAAGCTTCTACGGCTGTGCCGAGACCATCTGGGGCGCGCGTATGAAAACCATTCTCGTTCCGACCGAGCACGGTTCCACCATGGTATCGGCGTTGGATACCGCACTGTTGCTGGCGCAGAAATTCGACAGCTGTATCGAAGGCTTTCCGCTGCGGCCGGCGGTCGCCGATCTCGTCGCCATGGATCCTGACAGCGGGCTGACCATGGTCGCGGTCAAGGAGAATGACGCCGAGATGGTGCGGCAGGCGGAGATGCTGTTTCGCTCGTTCATGGAGAGCCACCAGGTCGCCGCCCGCGCCGGCGAGAGCCAGGCTACGCTGCCGGCTTCATTATCCTGGGCGTGGCTTAACGACGCGCCCAGCGGCCACGATTTCGTCGGCAGCTACGGCCGCGTCTTCGACGTGATCGTGCTGGCGCGGCCGGGCGACGAATGGCAGAGCCCGTCCATGATCACGCTGGAATCCGCGTTGTTCGAGAGCGGCCGGCCGGTGCTGATCGCGCCGCCGAATTCGCCGCGTTCGCTCGGCACCAACATCTTGGTCGCCTGGAATAACAGCACCGAACAGGCACGCACCATGGCGGACGCCATGCCGCTGCTTCGCCTTGCCGACCGCATCACCATTTTGACGGTCGAAGGTGCCACTGTCGCCGGCCCGAGCGGCGAGCAAATGGCGCGCTCGCTAAAGATGAACGGTATCGCCGCCGACACGATCACGATGAAGCCCATCGGCAAGCGGAGCGCCGGCGAAACCATCCTCACCAAGGCTGACGAGCTCGGCTGCGATCTCATCGTCAAGGGCGCCTACACGCAAAGCCGCCTGCGCCAGATGATTTTCGGCGGCACCACGCGACATATCCTCGCCAATGCGAAATTGCCGGTGCTGATGGCGCATTGAGCGAACGCCGCGCAAATCTGTCTCAGCAAATCCGTCTCGCCAAATTCGAACAATGAGCGAAATGCACCTGGTCATTCCGCAACTGGAGAGCGTTTACCGGGCGCTGGCGCCGTTGAGCGAAGCGCTGCTGCGCGTGGTCGTCGGACTGTGGATGCTGCCGCACGGTTTGCGCATGGCCTTCGGCTTCTTCCCGGGCACCGGCATCCGGCAAGGCAACGTGCGCATGTTGGCGGTCGATCTCGACGCCTGGGGTTATCGGCCCGGCTGGCTGTGGGCGCCGCTGATCGCCGCGACCGAGCTTATTGCCGGACCCATGCTGGCGATCGGCTTGTTCACGCGCGCCGCCGCGGCGCCGCTTGTGCTGTTTCTCATTGTGACGAATTTCGAGCGTTGGCGGGTCGGTCGATATTTTTGGAACAAGCTCGGCCTCGAATATACGTTGATGTGGCTGGTCGCGACGTTCTATTTCCTCATTCACGGCGGCGGCCCCTATTCGCTCGATCGTCTCATCGGTTGGGAATTTTGAGGAGTAGAAGTGCCTTTCATTGATGCCAATGGCGTAAGCCTGCATTACGAGCTTGCCGGCGCAAACGGCCGCTCCATTGTGCTGCTCCATGAGCTTGGCGGCACGCTGCAGTCCTGGGACGCCGTCGCGCCACGGCTTGCCGCGCGATTTCGCGTCTTGCGCTACGACCAGCGCGGGGCCGGCGCATCGGAAAAAGTGCGGCAGGACTTTAGCAATGACACGTTGGTCGAGGACTTCGCGGCGCTTGCCAAGGGCGTCGGCCTCGACCCGCCCTATCACTTCGTCACCGTCGCCGCGGCCGCGACCCAGGCGCTGCGTTTTTTGGAAAAGCATCCCGATTGGGTCGGCGCGCTGGTCCTGTGCAATCCGGCGCCCGGCGTCGATGCCAGCCGCGCCGCAGTCCTTGACGAGCGAGCCGCGTTCGCCATGCGCGAGGGCATGCGCGCCTCGCTGCCGACAACGCTTGCGCTCTCCTACCCGCCACATCTCGGCGAGCGCAGTGCCTATGACGCCTATCTCGGGCGCTATCTCGCCAACGATCCGGTCGGATTCGGCCTCGCCTTTCGCTGCCTGGCGCGCACCAATATGCTGCACATGCTGCCGCAAATCCGTTGCCCCACAATGGTGATCGCTGGCCGCCATGACACGGTGCGGCCGTATGCCGGCACCGCCGAGCTTGCGAAAAGGATTCCCGGCGCGCGTTTTGAGCTGATCGAGGACGCCGGCCACTTCATGCCGACGCAATCGCCGCATGCGCTCGCCGCGCTGCTCGAAGACTTTCTGCCACACTGAAAGCATAAGCTTAGGAAACCAACATGAAAATTAAAGCCAACGGCATCACCATCAATTATCAGATCGACGGCCCGGATACCGCGCCGTGCCTGGTTTTCTCCAATTCGCTGGCGACTTCGTTGGCGATGTGGGACGAGCAAGCGGCGGCGCTGAAGGATTCTTTCCGCGTGTTGCGTTACGACCAGCGCGGCCATGGCTCAACCGACGCGCCGGCGGGCCGCTATGCCTACGACACGCTCCTTGCCGATGCGCTCGGCTTGCTCGACGCCCTGTCGATCAAGAAGGCGCATTTTGCCGGCCTGTCGATGGGCGGCGCTACCGCGCTCGGCCTGGCCGAGCGCCACCCCGATCGGTTCGACCGCATTATCGTTTGCGACTCGCCGTGCCAATCGACGCCGCAATCGAGCCAGCAATGGGAAGAGCGTATTGCAGTTGCCCAGAAACAAGGCATCGAGGCCTTGGTCGAACCGACCATCGCGCGGTGGTTCCCGGCCGAGATCGTGGCGAAAAATCCGCCGCATATCGACAAGGTCCGCGCCATGATCCGGGCCACGCCGGTCAACGGCTTCATCGGCTGCGCCGCGGCGCTGGCCGCGCACGATTACGCCTCCGCCGTCGCCACCGTAAAGCGCCCGGTGCTGTTTCTGGGCGGCGAAAAAGACGCCGCCACGGCGCCGATGCGCAAGCTTAACGAGAAGCTTCCCGGCTCGCGCTTCGTCGAGCTTGCCGGCGCCGGTCATATTTCCAACATGGACCGGCCGGCGGAGTTCACCAAGGCGATCCGCGACTTTCTGGCCGCCTGATTGACCTGGGGTATGCCGTCTGGGCGGAGCACGCATCGCGGCGCGCGGTTGCGATAGCTTTGCAAACAGCCGGCCGAGCCATTATACGTCAGGCAAAGGCAAATGATCCGTATAAGGCCCGCCCCTTTAAGGAGAAAACGTCATGGCAACGGTGACAATGAAAGCCCCAGCGCCTGCCGGGCTTTCCAATAAAGCACGCGAATTGATGGAAGCCATCAATACCGACGCCGGCAAGCACAACATCTGGGTGCGCACACAGGCCAACGCGCCGGCGCAAAAGCCGTGGTTCAGCGAGACGAGCGGCGAAGGTGCAGGCCAGCTCGGCCGCGGCCGCGTCGCCGTCAATCAGATGAAAACCGTTCCCTATATGTGGAAGTGGAACGAGTATAACGGCTACCTCAAGCAAATATCGGAGATCGCCAGCAAGGCCGACGTTTCGCCGATCGAATTCGCCGACCGCCAGAGCATTCTCTTGCTCAATCCTGGACTGAATGGGCGGCTGCAGGTCACCAACACGATCCGCTGCGCCATCTCGATCTACAATCCCGGCGACGTCGCGCCGGTGCATCTGCACTCGCCGAATGCCAGCCGCACCATTCTTTCCAAAAAAGGCGGCTACACCGTCGTCGAGGGCGAGAAGGTCACGGCAAACTACGGCGATCTCATTCTCACCCCGAACGGCACCTGGCACGACCACGGCAACGATTCCGAGGAGCCGGTCATCTGGATCGACACGCTCGACTGGCCGCTGATGGAGTTCCTCGACGCCGCGTGGGTCGACCACAACATGCCCGGCGCGCAAGGCAATACCAACGTGCAAGCGGTCACCGTCGAGGAAGGCTATTCCCGCCATCTCTACAGCCATGGCGGCATCAAGCCCGTCTTCGTCGACCATCAGCGCGGCGTCGGCCACGCGCCCGCGCCGTTGTTCCATTATCGCGGCGCCGATGTGCTGGAAATGCTGCACAGCCTGCGCAAGGAGAAAGGCGACCTGTACGAGGGCATCAAAGTCGACTTCGTCAATCCGGTCACCGGCGAGCCGGTATTCAAGACGCTGAATTATTCGGCACAGCTCCTTCGCCCCGGCGAAGAGACCGAATGGAAGCGCGAGACCGCCGGAACCTACTATGTTTGCATCGAAGGCTCGGGCGTCACCGAAGTCGGCGGCAAACGCTTCGAATGGGGCCACAACGATCTGTTCGTGGTGCCGAACTTCCTGTGGCGGCGCCATATCAATACCGGCAAGAGCGACGCTGTGATCTATTCGGTCTCCGACGCCGCGCTGATGCGCAATATCGGCCAGTATTACGCGCAAGGCCGCGCCAAGAACGGCAAGGTCACCGAGCTCGTGCTGCACTAAACGGCGGCGTCAGCGTCCAGAAGTGCAATCGGAGCGCGGCATGACTGCGCTCCGATTTTTTACGCGTGCGTAGATGGAATGCTCACGCGCCCTTAAGGTGCTTGTTGCATTCGCTGTAATAGCCGCCGCCCTTCTGGATCCATTTCAAGCCGCCATTGCCGTTATTGGCCTTGTTGGCCTTATACTGATCGAGGCAGGTCAGCATCCGGGCCTTACCTTCGGAATCCTTGGAATATTTGGCATCGACCGCGTTCGGGAACACGGCATTGCCGACCGCGACCGGCGCCGCGGCGGGCTTGGGCGCGGGCGCCGGAGCGGCGGCCGGTGCAGCGGCGGTCGCGGGCGCCGGTGCTGCGGCGGCCGGCGCGGCGGAGGCTTCAGAACCGCATTGCGCCTTGCGGAAGTCATTCCATTTTTGGCCGTTGAGCGTGCCGGCGGCTTTGGCGGCTTTATACTTGGCGCTGCACTCCGTCATCGTCAGCGCGCTGGCGGATGTTGCCTGCAAGGCAAGGGCCGCCAGCACTGCGGCGGCGCATAAACCGGCGAAACGCATTGTCATGGCTGAGTTCCTCATGATGTTTGACTGACTTGGTTTGACAGACTTGCAAACCGGACGCTAGCTGGGGCGACCGCGATGGCTCGGCCGCGATATCCTTCAATAGCGTAAAGTCTGCCACGCGCGCCGGCTGAAAGAAAGCCGGTGTTTGCCCGGCGCAACACGCCGAAGCGCTTTATTTCTTCGGCGCGTGGTCGTGTTGATGGCCGATCATGTCGCCGCAACCGGCGCGGTTGGCCCAGTATTCCCAGGCGCGCCAAGTTTCGGTCGAGGCCGGCTTGTAGCCAGCAGCCCGCGCCGCGATCTCGCCCTTGGACAAGGGCTTGGGCTTGCCGCCCATGCGCATCGCGTTCATCTGCACCCGTGCATTGCGCGGCAGATAGACCGACAGCCGCACCACCTCGATGATCGAGCGCGCGGCGGAGGCAAAACCGTGGCCGCGCATCAGCGCGACATTTCCTCCGCCCAGGCATTTCGCCAGATCGCGACCTTGCGCCATATTGCGCACCAAGAGATCGGTCTCGCCGAATTTCTTGCGGATGTCCCACACCGGCACCTTGCCGCCGATAAAGCTGCCGGAATGGATCACCGGCTCGAGCGGCTTGTTGATGATGCCGAACGGCAACGTGTCTTCGGCGTGAGCATGAACCACCGCCGTCACGTCCGGCCGCGATTCGAAAATCGCCGCATGGATGAAACGCTCGAGATACGGCTGGCGCTTGTCGCTGACCGGCTCGCCCTCCTGGTCGAACTCGATCAGATCGTGGCGCTCGACCAATTCCGGGGCGCGGGAGCGCGACAGGAAGAAGCGTCTCGGATTGTCCGGGTGCCGCACGCTGATGTGACCATAGGCATCGACCACGTCTTCGTTGGAGAGGATGCGGTTGGCGACGACAAGATCGCGCAAGAGATCGTCGAGTTGGCTCATGTCGGTTGTTCCATGTGAAGAAATTTACGCAGCCGCATGCTGGCGGCTCATCCGTAAGTCGGTACGAACAGATCGTCGACCTTTACCGGCGCGGCGATCAAGCCCAAATCCTGCTGGTACTGCACCAGCGCCTCTAGCGTCTGCCGGTTCGGCGCGACGCCGTAGGGCCACGGATCGCCATTGAAGACCTCCCAGATGTCATCGATCTCGCGCATCAAGAACGGCGTCATGTAGCGCACCGCACGCAAGTTGAAGAACTTCTCCAACGCGATCTTCTTCGATTTGACGAAGGCGTCGTAGAGGCTCGTGGCGACGAACGGATAGCGCTCGTAGACGCTTTTCTTGATCGCGACCAAGTGCATGATCGGATAGATTTTCTTGCGCTTGTAGAGATCGATGTCGCGCGCGACGTAATCGGGAAACAGCCGCACGATGTCGGGGTTAGAGCGGATTTCGTCGGGCAGGCTGGTGCCGAGCGTTGCATCGATCTCGCCCTCGGCCAGGAGCTGGCCGAGCGTCTTCTTGGTCTTGTTGTTCTCGATCGAGACCTTTTTCAGAAGCGGCAGCACCGTCGGGCTGCCATGCGAGCCCGCGGTATTCATGGCGCTCTGCACCCAATGGACTTTCGACAGGTCGACGCCGAACTCGTTCTTGAGCATGCCGTTGATGAAGATGGCCGCCGTCATCGTGTAGAGCGGCAAGCCGATGCGCTTGCCTTCGAGGTCTTTCGGCGTCTTGATGCCGGATTTGCGGTTGATGGCGATAAAGCCTAGCCGGAATGCGATCGAGGGAAACACCGGAATGGCGACGAACGGACATTCCCTATTGGCGAAGCGCTGCACGAATTCGGAAGAGGAATATTCCGCGACGTCGAATTCCTGCCCGCCGGACATGCGGTCGAAAATCGGCCGCGGCTGATCGATGGCGATGAAATTGAGATCGATGCCGTCGGGCCGCACCTCGCCGGTATAGAGCGCCTGCATCCGGTCATAGAGCGCGCAAGCAAACGACAACTGCAACTTCGGCATGGGCGCGGCATCCTCCCGATATTTTCTGCGGCGCTACGGTTAGCACGCGCGGTAGGGAGCAGGAAGTCGTGATTCTAAGGGAACTATCGGACGTTTCCGATCGAGTCATGTCCGAACAAATCGTAGTTGAAACGAAGGTGTGGCGAGAACGCGCACTCGTGCAAGTTGCTTACGCCTGCCGAAATGGTACTTTAACGGCAAAGGGGGGAGGAATTTGATGCCGGAAACGCCCGAGGAATATTGGATCGGTCAAGATGTCGACTACCGTGGAGTTTGGGCCGCATTTGATGGAGGATTGGGCTACATCGACAAATATTTTAGCATGAGAGTGCATTTGTTTGTTATTGAATTTGCAATCCCCTACACAGAAAAGCCCATGTTTGAACATGAGGCAGTATTCAAAACAATAAAGGGGTATTTCCACGATTTCAAAAAGGCGTGCTACTCAGCAGAGGAATACGCAAACGCTGGGCCCTTATTCCTATACAGCGTTGAGCGCGGATCGGGAAAATATAAATTTCTCGGCGAACTAAGACAGCTGATTACGTTTGGCTCCACGCTCGCTGACGAAAAAGCGATGGGACATCATTTAGAAAATCTCGACAAGCGGCTGGCCTTCTTAAAAAAGCATTTTGGGGCAATCGTGGAAGAGGAACCATTTCTGGCCTTTATGCGCGCTAGCACTACACAAGAATTGGACGACGCAGTCGAACGGCTATTTCGTCTTAGGATAAAGAGCGTGAAGATTTCGAAAGACCCCTATCGAGGCCAAATCGAAGATGCCGAACGATCACTAATCGAAGTTAAAGCCGATGCGGATCGCGGATCAGATGGTCAGTGATGACCAGAACGACTTAGGCTGTTGCTTGCACCGATTCTAAATGTCAGAGGCATCACTATGGCCGAAGAATTTAAACCCGGCGACATCGTTTGCCTAAAATCCGGCAGCCCTAAAATGACAGTTAGCCAAGTGGGCGAGAGCGCTTTGACCGGAAAACTAACCGTCTGGTGCGTCTGGTTCGAAGGTAGCAAAAGGAATGAAGATACCTTTCCCCCAGAATCTCTTGAAAAGTGGTAGCTGGCCAAAGCACTGGACTTAGTCATCACTTTGTTTTGCTTCAGATCGAAGCGTCGCGCGTATTGTGGAAACGAGCGCATCCTCAGCGGCCCTGAGATTGGCCGTATCCCAAACGATTGTCACTAGGTGATTGGTGTCGAAGTGCGTCTTCGCCTTTTCCCATTGGATCTTTTCACACGTGTAGATTACCGGAAGGTTCAGTCCCTCTGCGAATCCCGCTTCCCAATATGCCCCCTGGCTACCATGCGTCAGGTCAGCAATAACGAAGCGAGCCGCTATTATCGCAGCCCTCATTTGATCGTCGATTATACCTGCGGGTTGTTCGTCCGTGAGCACACGTAGTTCAAAGCCAGTTCGGCGAACTGCAGGACGGAAACACTGTTCCACAACTCGATTGAGCTCTGCTTGGCCAAACTTCATAGCTATAAACGCTGTGCGACTTTCACTGGTAGTCTTTTTCAAAGCGCCGTAACGGTGCCAACCTGACATGGTCAGTCCGAGTGCAATTTTTCCGTTCGGCCGTTCCGCCAGCACGTATAGGCGGTCTGATTCGAGTTGAGAGTTCAACCAATTGAACCCATCCTCACCGCGTCGCGAAATCGCCGTTCCAATTGTTGCTCCGAGTGCGGCGGGTGTCGTTTCTGCATAATCAGAAGCCGTTATCTGATTGTCCCCGATCCACAAAACCAAATTGTCCGCTTGCTGTTGCGGCGTGGGGAGCCTTATTCGCCAAAATGATGATATTTCGCTACTGGTAATTGTCGTTAGGTGCTCTCCATTTGGTCGCTGCATTCGGCGTAATGCATGACTCATTATTGAACGGCGAATAGGCACTTCGTTAAGCTGACCCGGGAGCACGTTTTCGGCGCTGATACTAAGGGCGAATGAACCACATCGCGGGCATTGGTAGAGAGCAGACTTGCCCAATCCCTGGCGCTCAGAATTCGGTGTATTGCAGACAATGCAATTGCTCATTTAGAACTCGGCATTGTTCAGGTACCAGTTTGGCACTCGCCACAAATTGCACACCATTCACCCGCTCACCTCAATGCAACTCCTTGCGCAAAATCTTGCCGATATTGCTCTTCGGCAATTGGTCGCGAAACTCGATGATGGTCGGGCGTTTGTAGCCGGCAAGACGATCGTGCAGGAATTTGCTGAGTTCGACCTTGGTGAGCGCGGGATCGCGCTTGACCACAAATAATTTCACCCCCTGCCCGGTGCGCAGGTCCGGCACGCCGATCACGGCTGCTTCCAGAACGCCGGGGTCGAGCATGGCGACGTCTTCGACCTCGTTGGGAAACACCTTGAAGCCGGAGACGTTGATCATGTCCTTCTTGCGGTCGAGCAGCGTTAAGAAGCCCTCCGCATCAAACGCGCCGATGTCGCCGGTCTTCAGCCAGCCGTCGGCGGTGAGAACATGCGCGGTCTCGTCGGGCCGCTGCCAATAGCCCAACATCACCTGCGGGCCGCGCACCCACACTTCGCCCGCCTCGCCGACCGGCAGCGCCTTGCCGGCGTCGTCGCGGATGGTGACGTCGGTCGACGGCAACGGCAGACCGACCGTTCCGATCTTCGGGGCGTGAAATGGATTGATACACACGACGGGCGATGCCTCGGTCAGGCCATAACCTTCGACCAACGGGCTACCCGTGATCTCGCGCCAGCGGTTCGCCACCTCGGTTTGCACGGCCGCGCCGCCGCCGACCGCGACGCGTAGCGCGCTGAAGTCCAGTGTGGCGAACTCGGGCGTATTGTTCAGCGCATTGAACAGTGTATTGACGCCCGACATCCAGGTGATCTTGGCGTGGCGCATGGTGCGGATGAGGCGGTGCAAATCGCGCGGATCGGGAATGAGATAGTTCAGCCCGCCGAGCACCGCAAAGCTCAGCAGGTTCGCCGTCAGCGAGAAAATATGATAGAGTGGCAGCGGGGTGAGCACTCGCTCGTTCTCGATATTGACGTCGGGTCCGGTCCAGGCGAGGCACTGCAACGTGTTCGCGATCAGATTGCGATGCGTCAGCATCGCGCCCTTTGGCTCGCCGGTCGTGCCGCCGGTATATTGCAGCAGCGCGACGTCGCCGGCCTGCGCCGGCGTATCTTGATAGCGCTCGCTCGGCGGCCGGTCGCAGGCATCCTGCAGCATGGTGAATTTGTCGAAGCGCCAAGCCGGCACCGCGTGCGCGATATAGGAGTTCGCAAAATTGAACGCCCAGCGCTTGAGCGTCGGCACGAAATCGCCGAGCCGCGCCACCACGACGTGACGAATTGTCGTGGCGGCGAGGATTTCCTGCAGCTTGTGCGCGAAATTCTCCATGATGACGATGACGACGGCGCCGGAATCGGCAAGCTGCTCTTGCAATTCGCGCGGCGTATAGAGCGGATTGACGTTGACCACCGTCATGCCGGCGCGCAGCGCGCCGAGGAACGTGACTGGGTAAGCCAGCATGTTCGGCAGCATGATCGCGACGCGGTCGCCCGGACGGCAATTCGCCTCCTCGGCCAGAAACGCCGCAAAATCGCGGCTGTCGCGCTCCCATTCCGCGAAGCTCATCTGCGCGCTCAAGCATTCGAACGCCGGGCGCGCGGCATGCTGCCGGCAGGCCTCGATCAGCATCGCCGACAGCGACGGGTAGGCGTCCGCATCGATGGTCGTGGGTACGCCGGCGGGATAGGAGGCGAGCCAGATGGGCGCTCGCCCCTCGCTGTCAGCGTGCGTGGCCTCGCTCCGACCTACGAGCGTCATGCAATCCCCGGCAAATCTCAACTATGAAGGGCATTCTGCGGCATCATGGTTGATTCTATCATCGAACGCATGTGGGATAATATCCGACTTGCCGCGCTAAAGACTAAATGAAACCAGAGGGAGGTTGATATGTTGCAGCGCAGACTTTTGGGCCTTGTCGTCGCCTTATGCTTGGCCGTGCCGTTTCGGGCATCGGCCGAAGATGTGCTCGTCACCCAGTACAAAGCCGACCCCTCCGGCGCGCCGTTCGCGGTGGCGATAGCGAAGGGATTCTTCAAGAAGGCCGGCATCGACATTACCGACGTCATCTCCGGCGCCGGCGGCGGCGCCTCGGTGCGCGCCGCGATGGCGAGTTCGCTCGGCTACGGCGACGTCTCTCCCGCGCCGGTGCTCGCCGCGATCGATCAAGGCCAAGACCTACGGATCGTCAATATCGGCACCCGGCTCCTCGATCTCAACATCGTCGTCATGCCGAATTCGCCGATCAAGTCGATCAACGATCTCAAGGGCAAGAAGTTCAGCATCAGCGAACCTAAATCGCTCGGCGAGATGACCGCCGTGCTGGTCGAGGAGAAGGCCGGACTCAAGCCGGAGGACATGCAGCGGGTCGTGTTCGGCAGTCTGCCCGGCGCCGTAACGGCGGTTGAAAGCGGCGCCGCCGATGTCACCGCAATTCCCACCGTCTTGTTCCGCTTGAAGGATGGCGCCAGCAAATACCGGGTCATCCTCGGGCCGCAGGACATGCCGCATTTGCCGCCGGCCATCGGCATCGCCACCGGCGATTTGATACGCAACCACCCCGACAAATTGCGCGCGCTGCTCGCCGGCCGGCGTGAAGGCGTAAAATACATCTACGAACACACCGATGACGCCATCCAGATTTTGTCGAAGCTTTACGCGCCGCTGCCGCCCGATCAGGTGGCCGCGATGGTGCATGAGCTGATCGCTGCCAAGTTCTGGAGCGAGGGCAAGATGGAGATGGATCTGCTGCAAACGACCGAGCGGGCGATGAAATATGTCGGCATGACCGACAAGCCGCTTAATCTCAACAAGATGATCGACACGTCGTTCCTGCCGAGCGATCTGCAGAAATAAGGCTGATAGCCGTGCACGGTGACGTTCATGCGCAATTCGCCGGCGTGACGCGGGTTTATCCCGGCGCCGGCGGTCATTCGCCGGTGCACGCGCTTGGCCCGATCGACGTCGATCTCCACAAAGGCGAGTTCTTCGCGGTGGTCGGGCCGTCGGGCTGCGGCAAGTCGACCTTGCTCGAAGTGCTCGCCGGTCTGCAGCAGCCGACTGCCGGCGCGGTGACGTTCGAGGGGCGCGCCGTCGCCGGCGAGGTTCCCGACGGCATCGGCGTCGTGTTCCAGGAAGACGCCAGCTTTCCCTGGCTGACGGTGTGGGACAACGCCGCTTTCGGTTTGCGACGCAAGGGCACTGCGCCGTCGGAAGTGCGTCGCCGGGTCGACGACGCACTGGCGTTCATGGGTTTGAAGGATTTTGCCAAGGCCTATCCGTCGCAGCTTTCAGGCGGCATGCGCCAGCGCGTCTGCATCGCGCGCACGCTGGTGCTGCAGCCGCGCCTCATCCTGCTCGACGAGCCGTTCGGCGCGCTCGATGCGCAGACGCGGCTTTTGATGGGCGACGAAGTCTTAAGACTTCTGGCGCACGACCGGTGCGACGGTGCTTCTCATCACCCATGCGCTCGACGAGGCGGCAATGCTGGCCGACCGCGTCGGCGCCATGTCGGCGCGGCCCGGCCGCTTCATCGAGATCATCGAAACCCATTGGCCGCGCGAGCGCGATTCGACCATCGTCGCCGAGCCGACATTCGGCGAAATCACCGGACGGCTCTGGGACCGGTTGCGCGGCGAATCGCTGAAAGCGCTGGGCCATGCCGATTTGCCGCCGCCGACGGCACTGGCGGCGGAATGACCCGCGCCGGCTGGATCAGACTTCTCGTCATCGCCGCCATGATCGGCGCGCTGGAACTGGCGTGCCGGCTCGATTTCATCGACCACCGCGTGATGATCCCGCCGTCGGAAATGGCGACCGCGCTCGTCGCCCTGCTGGCGTCAGGTCAACTCAACGACGACATTGTCCGCACGCTCGGCGTCATTGCGATAGCGGTCGCGCTGTCGGTCGTGTTCGGCTTCGCGCTGGGGCTGCTTATCCACGCCCTGCCGCGCGTGCGCGCGGCGCTCGATCCTTTTTTCGCCACCTATTACGCGGTCCCGGTTTTCATCTTCTATCCGGTCATGATCGCGATATTCGGCCTGTCGCTCATTCCCATCGTGCTGATGGGCGTCGCTACTGCCATTGTCGCGATGATCATCGCCACGCTCAACGGCCTTGATCGTATTCCGCGCGTGCTGACCAAAGTCGCCCGCGTCCATCGCATGGGGCGGCTCGCGACCGCGCTGCAATTGCAGCTTCCGGCCGCGGCGCCTCACCTCTTCACCGGCGTCAAGCTGTCGGTGAGCTATGCCTTCATCGCCGTGATCGCCGCCGAATTTATCCTGGCGCCAGCCGGTCTCGGCCGTGCCATCGCCAATGCATACGCCGATTTCGACAATAGGCGCATGTATGCGCTGATGCTGTTTGTGCTTGCGATCGCGACCGTGGTCAACGCAGGCCTGCACGCTTGGGATGTGCGCTGGGCAAAACGGCGCGGCGCGAGGCCGTCATGACGGCAACGCGGCGCACCATCGACACGATGATCATCATCATCGCCATCGTGTTGCTGTGGCAAGGTCTGGCGCGATGGGTTGGCGACACCGCCCTGCCCGGCCCGGCGCCGACTTTCGTTTACTTGGCCCACTTCGTCCCGACCGCGCGATTTGCCGAGAACGCGGCGGCCACGGCGACCGCGTTCGCGCTGGCGCTTCTGCTTGCCTACGGGCTTGGCCTTGCCATCGGGGTATGGATGGGCGCGCAGCGGCTGTCGGGTGAGGTCGGCGAGCCGATTCTGATCACGCTCTATTCATTGCCGAAAATCACGCTTTACCCCGTGATCCTGCTCATTTTCGGCCTCACCCTGTCCGGCAAAGTGGTGTTCGGGGCGATCCACGGCATCCTTCCAGTGGCGCTCCTCACCATGGCCGCGATCCGCAATATCCCGATGGTTTATCTGAAGTCCGCGCGCACGCTGCATTTGTCGCCGTGGCAGACAATCTGGAACGTGCTGCTACCGGCGACCATCCCGGAAGTTCTTGCCGGATTGCGTATCGGTTTCACCGTCACGCTGCTCGGCGTGCTGCTCGCCGAAATGTTTGCATCGAAAGACGGTCTGGGATTCCTCATCATCAACGCCATGACGCTTCTCCAGACCAAGGAGATGATCACAATCGCCGTGGTGCTGTTCGCCTTCGCCGCAGTCGCCAACGCGATCCTGCTGTGGATCGAGCACCGGCTGCATCGGCGCGTTTAACTTTTCCAGCGCGCCAGCGCACAGGCGTGGTCTTGCAATTCCTCCCCGCCGGCGTAATCGCCGTGAGCGGGATTGGCGCGATCGTCCAGGATGACGAAGCCGGGTACGCGATGGGCATAGCGCATGCCGACAACCACCAGCGTGTGATGTCCCATATCTGTGCGCGCTCCGGGAATGCCCCAGGCCAGGAGCTTGAACGGATCGTGTCCGGCGAGCGTTGAGCCGGTCACGCGCATGGCGCGGTAGCGATGACCGGCGAGCAAAATCGGCAGCGGCTTCCAGCGGCGGCCGATTTCGAAGCGCTCGCGCCGCAGCGCCTCGCGCACATCGGCGCGGACGCAGTCGATGTGAATATGCAACTGGTTCTGCGAACGCGCCAATTGCGAATTGATAGCCAAGCTCAGCGTGTCGCGCGGCATCGCGTGCCCAAGGACCTTTTCGACCTCGCGCCGCGCCTGCCACGCCTGCGCAAAATAATTGGTGGCGCGAGGCGCCAGCAACGCGCCGCTTTCGATGCCGCTGATTTGCCTCGTCGGTATCAGCAAATACTGCGTCGCTCCCCTGATGTCCTTGAGGACCGCGTAACCTCCAGCGACGCCGCTCCTGAGATCGACCTCGACGCACGGCTTCGGATCGCCATGCTGCTGTTCGTCGGGCAGGCATTGGCCGTGCACAATGTTCCAAAGCGCGTTCGGATCCGCTTGCGCCGCAACCACCGCGGCAAAGAATGCGATTACCAATCCCGACGCTATGGCAATCCATCGAATCCGCGACATTGCCGGCATGACCAGGGCGTCCCTACTTCGCCGCCGCGACATATTTCTCCAGCGTCATCGGATTACCCTTCTTCGCCGGCTCGCGCGGCTCGACGCCGGCGAAGCGGCTCGCCTCGGTGAACCATTGCCCTCGCGCCGGCAATTGCCAGCGTCGCTGCCCTGCGAATGATGCATCCCAGCGCACCGGCTCGTCCTCGATGTCCATGCATTGATAATGGGTGTTGAACAGTTCGATGCGATGGCCGTCGGGATCACGCAGATAGACGAACAGCGCGTGGCCCGGTCCATGCCGGCCAGGACCGAACTCGATGTTCTCGGCAAAGCCCATATTGAAGGCGAGATCGCAGACGTAGAAGAACAAATAGGATTCCGGAATGCTGAACGCGGCATGGTGCAGCCGCGGCCCGGCGCCGGATGCGAACACGATGTCGTGCGGATTGCCCTTGCGCTGCAGGAACACGAACATCGGATCGTCGCTGCCGTCCGGCGCGATATATTCGGAGAGCCGAAACCCCATTCCCATGTAGAACTCCAATTGCCGCTGCACGTCCGGCACCAGCAATTGGAAATGATCGATACGCTGCGGCACCGCGCCGCGATGATGCTCGAAGGATACGACGAGCCGCGGTTTCGTCGTCATGGTGGCGCAGAATTCGAGCGGCGCGCCGAGCGGATCGCTGACATGGAGCGTGCGGCCCTGATACGGCCGCTCGACCCATTGCGCCGGCAATCCGGCTTTCTCGAAATAGACTTTGGCCTTTTCCAGATCCTCCTCGGTGAAGCAACGCATGCCCACGCGTTCGGCTTCGGCTACGCTCGCGCGCTTGAGCACGAGCGAGTGATGGCAGGCCTCGGCGACGCCGCGCAGATAGATCGTATCCTTGTCTTCGTCGCTGACGATGAAGCCGATCAGATCGACGTAGAAGGCGCGGCTCTTCGCTAGGTCTTTGACGTGCAGCACGGCATGGCTGGCGCGCGTGACGTTGAACGGCGGATTGTAGTTGGGTTTTGGAATGCTCACAAAGGGACTCCGGACTTTAATCGGCGCGGCTGGCGGCGCAGGGACAGGGACAGGGACGCGCCAGCTTGACACGCCTAGGACCCCAATTCATACCCATTTTGCTTACATTCAGCAGGTCGGAGATCGGCATGGCGGACGCTGCAGCGGCACAACGCTATCGCGGACTGCGCGGCTGGCTGGAAACGGTCGACCGCCTCGGCGAGCTTGAGCGCGTGTCCGGCGCCCATTGGGACGTCGAGATGGGCGCCGTTACCCACATGCTCACCGAGAAGAGCCGCGGCATGGCGCCGGCGATCCTGTTCGACGACGTGCCGGGTTATGCCAAAGGCTATCGCACGCTCTACGGGCAACTGTCTTCGATCAAGCGCATCGCGCTCACGCTCGGATTACCCCTCCACTATGAGCGCAAGGCGGATATCGTGCAGCGCTACCACGCGCGCATGCAGGATTTGAAACCGCTGCCGCCGCGCTTCGTCAATGACGGGCCGATTTTTGAGAACGTGATCGAAGGCGACGCGATCGACGTTTTGAAATTCCCGGTGCCGCGCCATCACGAAGAGGACAAGGCGCGCTTCATCGGCACCGCCTGCGCCGTGGTGACCAAGGACCCCGACGACGGCTGGTACAATCTCGGCGCCTATCGCAGCCAGGTCTATGACGGCCAGACCGTCGGCTGCCAGATCACCGAGGGCAAACACGGCCGCATCCACCGCGACAAATATTTTGCCCGTGGCGAACCGATGAAAGTGGTGATCCTGTGCGGCCAGGACCCGCTGTTGTTCATGCTGTCGTCGAGCCCGCTGCCAGAGTTAAGCGAATACGATATTGCCGGCGGCTTGCGCGGCGAGCCGATCGACGTGGTGCGCGGCCCCTTCACCGGCTTCCCGATCCCGGCCGATTGCGAGATCGCCATCGAGGGCGAAACCGTACCCGGCCAGACCAAGCCGGAAGGCCCGTTCGGCGAGTGGATGGGTTACTACTCCGACGACACCCAGGAGCGACCCTACGTCACCATCAAGACCATCCTGCATCGCAACGATCCGATCCTGACCTGCGCGCCGCAACACAAGCCGGTCGATGAGACCGGTCTCCTCAAAGGCATCGCCGGCGCGGCGCAAATCTGGCGCGCGCTCGAAGCCTGCGGCATTCCCGACGTGCTCGGCGTGTGGAACCACGAAGCCGGCCCAGCCACGCGCTTCACAGCGATCCAGCTGCGCCAGCGTTATCCCGGCCATGCGCGCCAGGCGCTGCACGTCGCTTGCGCCTGCCAGGGCGGCGCTTATGCCGGCAAATGGACGGTGGTGGTCGACGACGACATCGACGCCGGAGATCTCGACCAAGTCTTATGGGCGATGTGCACGCGGTTCGATCCCAAAGTCGATATCGACCTGGTGCAGAAGGCGTGGGCGTCGAAGCGCGATCCGCTTTTTCTGCCCGGCAATTTCAACAACCGCATCTTGATCGACGCCTGCATCCCCTACGACATGAAGCTCAAGGGCACGTTTCCGCCGACCGTCGACGTCAGCGCCGACTTGCGCGCCAAACTGCGCGCGAAGTTTCCGAAGCTGTTTCATTAAAATGTAGAAATGTAGGGTGGGTTAGGTGCACAGCGCCGTAACCCACCACATCCGAAAACGGTGGGTTACGCGCCTGCGGCCCTAACCCACCCTGCATCATTCCTGCGCGAACAGCTGCTTGCCCATGGCGTTGAAGCGCGCTTTCTGGTCGTCGCTGAGCGAATTGTAGAAATCCGCCAGCGCCGGCCGCACTGTATCCACGGCTTGCAGCATCGCCTGCAGCCGCTTGCCGACCGCGGCGAAACGGCCCGGCGGCGTCGCCGGCACCTCGGTCGGGCACGCGGCTTTGATCGTATCGCCGGCCTGCGACAACGCCGATTGCAATGCGTCGAGCTTGCCGTGCTGCGCATCATTCGGGCGGACGGCACTATCGATGCGATCGGTCGGCCAAGCCATGACATTGGCGTTGCACTGCGCCTGGACGTTCGGTGCACCTTCCTGCGTCGAAGGCTGTGCTTGTGCGTTTTTCGGCGCGGGCGGCGCAATATCGTTAAAGCGGGCCTTTTGCTCGTCGGAGAGCGAGTCGTAGAACTTCGTCAGCGGCGGACTAATAAGACCCACCGCGTCGACCAGCGTTTGCAACCGCTGGTGCATTTGATCGAGGCGTGCCGTCGGCGTGAACGCGACACTGGCCGGACAGTGCACTTTGATCTGATGGCTCGCCTCGACGATGGCGTTGCCGAGACCGTCGAGCAAAGCGGTTTGCTGCGGGTTCGGCTGAACGGCGCTCTGGATCTGATCGATCGGCCAGCCGGTAACTTCGGCCGCCTCGTCATCGCAGCTTTGCGCCATGTTTTCCGTCAGCGTCGCCATGCGCGCCGGCGCGCCCGGCCCCTGGACATATTCTTCGTAGTCGTAAGGGGTGAAGATCGCCTGGTAGATGTCGCCATAGCCGTACACCCAGAACGGGTCGGCATATTCGTAATCGTAGGGCCACAGCGCGTAGTAGAAGAAGTCGCCGTAGGCATAGGGCCAGAACAGCGGTCCAATCCACCCGAGATGATAGTAGGGGTGCCAGCCGTGGTGCCACCAATCGTGATGCCAAAACGGCCGGAACGCGGCGTTTTCAGCGAAGCGACGCCGATCCTGGAAATGTCTCGGATCGGCCGCGTGAGCGAGCGGCCTGACACGCGCGGTCGTCAAAGCATGACGGGTCGTCGTTAATGGGTGAGCCAAAGTCGTGGCGTGAGTACCATGTCGGTTCAGACCGTGCGCAAATTGCGAAGCGGCATGGGGATGGACCGACGGGCTTGCGAAATGCCGTCCGTGAGTTCCGGAAACGTGCGGCGTGAAGTGATTGCGGGCGGCGCTGACATGCGGCGTGAAGTGCGAGTGTGCCGCGAAATGTGGCGTGGCATGGAAACGTGCAGCGTTGAAATGCGGCGCAGAAACATGCGCAGCGTTGAAATGGACTCCGCCTCCTCCGCCGCCGCCCGGATGGCCGCCGCCTCCGCCCGGATGGCCACCGCCACCAGCCGGATGCCCACCACCTCCGCCACCCGGCTTTGCCGCGAGCGCCATTCCGGCACTCACACACAACGCCAAGCCGATTGCACCAAGAGTAGCCGCAATTTTGGACGGCCTAATCTTGCTCGCTATCTTTTGCATTGAAATTCCCTCCAATGCGACACGAACGCCCTATCGCCCCCTCCGTTCCGAAAACCTCCGCAACTGTGATGCTGCGACGCACTGTCGCCCGAATATCACATTGCCCCACCGAACGATGTGCACCGCCTAAGGCCAAACCCCGCGCGGTTGATCTTCATCCGCGAGTTATGCATGCTTCCCGCATCCTGAATTTATGCATGCACAATCGGGCATGGATATGATCTGGATCAAACCGATCGCTTGGGGGCCGGAGATCGGAATGGGGCTTACAGCAACGGGTTTGAGGCAGTACTCGCGTTGGCCCATGCTGCTGTGCATCGGGGTAGTTGGGTGCGACGCAGAGCTTCCTCACTTCCGCGAGCCTGCGGCCAAGCCTGGGACCAAGCCTTGGCGTTTGGCATCGGATCGTCGATTCTTGCAGTGGCGCTCGCCGGCTGTGCCGTAGGCCCGGATTATTCCCGCGAACCGGCGCCGGTACCGACCCACTACAAGGAGCTCAAAGGCTGGAAGCTCGCCAATCCGAGCGACAATGTCGATCGCGGCGATTGGTGGACAGTTTACCGCGATCGCGGCCTCGACGTGCTCCTTCCCCAGGTCGAAATTTCCAATCAAACGGTTGCAGCCTCGGCGGCGGCTTACGAAGAGGCACGCGCCGTCATCCGCGAAGGCCAGGCCGCGCTGTTTCCGACCGCGACCGCGAGCTACACCGCTACCCGCACGCGCACCGGCGCGCTCGCCGGAACCACCGGCGGAAGTGCGGTCGGTGCGGGGCTGACGACTCGATACACGACCCAATACAACGCGCCGATCAACGGCACGTGGGACATCGACGTCTGGGGCAAGCTGCGCCGGCAAGTCGAAAGCAACACCGCGGCCGCGCAAGCGAGCGCCGCCGATCTCGACAATGCCAAGCTTTCGCAGCAGGCGATGCTCGCCACCGCCTATTTCAATCTTCGCGCCTCGGATTCACTGATCGATTTGCTGCAGCGCACGATCGCCGAATACAAGAAAACCTATGACATCGTGAATAACCAATTCAAAGCCGGTTATGCGGTGACGGCGGGCGACGTGGCCACCGCCGACGCCAGCATTCGCACCACGGAGGCGCAGCTTGCCTCCGCACGTTCCGCACGCGCGCAGTTCGAGCATGCCATCGCGGTGTTGATCGGCCGGCCTCCGGCCGAACTCGGCATCGCGCCGCGCAATCTTGGCGGTGGCATTCCGAAAACTCCGATAACGGTGCCTTCGACACTGCTGGAACGGCGTCCCGACATCGCCGCTTCGGAGCGCACCATGCAGCAGGAGAACGCATCGATCGGCGTCGCCGAGGCGGCATATTTTCCGGATATTTCGCTGTCCAGCATGATCCAATATCTCGGCCCGATCCCGCTGCCGTTTTCCGCCGCGCGTTCGATCGGATCGATCGCCGCCAGCGGCACGCAAACCTTGTTCAACGGCGGCTTGACCGCGGCGCAGGTCGACGCGGCGCGCGCGCTTTATTGGCAAAGCGTAGCCAACTACCGGCAGAGCGTTCTCACCGCGTTTCAGCAGGTCGAGGACGAGCTGGCGGCGATCCATTTCCTGTCGCAGCAGGTGGCTGCGGAACGTCGCGCGGTCGCCGACGAGCGCAAGGCGGTGGATGTGTTCTTGAATCAATTTCAAGCCGGCACGGTGGCATTCACGACCGTCGTAGTCGCGGAGGTCGCATTGCTGGCGGACGAGGAATCCGAATTGACGGCTCGCCAGAACCTCTATTTAGCAAGCGTCAGCCTGATCGAAGATCTCGGCGGCGGCTGGGACACGACGCAATTGCCGACCGAGGTGCAATTGCAGAACGGCTTCTCGTTCTTGCAGAAGCTGCCCCCCACTCCTCCGGTTCTAGAATCCGCCCCCGCCGATGCAACGACGCCGAGCCCGCCGACCGCGCCGCTGTCCGGACAGTGATCGCAGCGAATCGGGCGCCGCCGTGGCCACTTGAGGGTGGAACCCGGCTTTGCCCGAGTGGTGATCCCGTAGCGGCAGGCCCATGGCTAGCGCGATTTCGCCGGTTCGCAGGCCAAACTCTTGATTCAAAGGCCGATTCCGAGGACACTGGCCGCCGGAGCGCAAGCCCTATAGCGGCTCGGCCGATCTGCCGCGAGTAGCGAGCCCGCCGGTCTGGTCATTAGCGAATATTCATTAGGCGGGCGATGCCGGCGCATTTTATAAGTCGAAACAAGTCGAAATGTCGGGATCGATAAACGCCCATCATGGACGAGCGAACGCGTAGAACTAATGAGGATCTTGCGCCAAACCCGGAGGTAAGGACGCGTTCGCGATTCCGGCTCGGCGTCGCCTTGGTGGCGGTCTTGCTCGCCTTCGCCGTCTACGAAACCGCACGCTGGATAAAATCGGCTCCGTCAGGCGGACGCTTTCCGCAAAATGCGCTGCAATCGGTCGGCGCCGCGACCGTGGCAACCGGGAATATCCGCGAAATCGTCAATGCGCTCGGCACCGTGACGCCGATCGCGACGGTGACCGTGCAAACCCAGATCAACGGCCAACTCACCGACGTCGGCTTCACCGAAGGCCAGCTGATCAAGAAGGGCGATTTCCTGGCGCAGATCGATGCGCGGCCCTATCAGATTTTGAAGGAACAATACGAGGGCCAGCTCGCCCACGACGAAGGCTTGCTCGCGCAAGCGCAAATGGATCTCGCGCGCTATCAGACGCTTGCTCAGCAGAACTCGATCGCAAAACAACAGGCCGAGGATCAGGTCTTCATCGTCCAGCAATATAAGGGTTCGGTCCAGCAAGATCAGGGTCTGGTCGATTCCGAAGCCCTGAACATCTCCTATTGCCATATCGTCTCGCCGATCACCGGCCGCGTCGGCCTGCGCCTGGTCGATCCGGGCAATTACGTGCAGACCACGAGCTCGACCGGCATTGCCGTCATCACCCAGCTGCAGCCGATCACGGTGATCTTCTCGATCCCTGAGGACGATCTGCCGGAGATCATGCCGCAGTTCAGCGCCGGCACCCCGCTGATCGTCACCGCATACGACCGCGCCAATCTGCATCTCCTGGCCACCGGAAAAGTTTCGGCCGTCGACAGTCAGATCGACACCACCACCGGGACCGTGAAGGTGCGCGCGCAATTCGATAACGCCGACAATGCGCTGTTTCCGAACCAATTCGTCAATGCGCGGCTGCTGGTGGAAACCCTGCAAAACGTCGTGACAGTGCCGACGTCAGCGATCCAGCGCGGCTCGCCCGGCACCTATGTCTACGTCATCAATGCCGACAGCACCGTCTCGGTGCGGCAGATCAAATCCGGCGCGGTCGACGGCGACTTGACCGAGGTGCAATCCGGCCTCACCGCCGGCGAGCGGGTGGTTGTCGACGGCACCGACCGGCTGCGCGACGGGCTACGCGTTTCGGTTGCCGCGGAGGACGGTCAACCGGCTGCAGCCGGCGCAGCGCCGGCACAAGGAAGCAAGCCACCCGGCCAGCCAAGCCATAATTCCGGCAACTCGCAGAATAAGCCTTCGAACGGCGGGCAGTGAAACGCCGACGTGCGCGTGGGTCACAATCGAGCGCGGCGATAAAGCGGTGCGATGAACGTCTCCGAACCCTTCATTCGGCGCCCGGTGGGCACCACGCTGTTGATGGCGGCGATCCTGCTCTCCGGCATCGTCGCTTACACCTTCCTGCCGCTGTCGACTTTGCCCGAGGTCGATTATCCGACAATCCAGGTGCAGACGCTTTATCCCGGCGCCAGCCCGGAAGTGATGACGTCTTCGGTCACCGCACCGCTGGAGCGGCAGTTCGGGCAAATGCCGGGGCTCAACCAGATGACGTCGGCAAGCTCCGCCGGCGCGTCGGTCATTACGCTGCAGTTCAGCCTCGATCTTTCACTCGACATCGCCGAACAGGAGGTGCAAGCCGCGATCAATGCCGCCGGCAACCTGCTCCCGGCCGATCTACCGGCGCCGCCGATCTATTCCAAGGTTAATCCCGCCGATGCGCCGATCCTGACGCTGGCGGTGACTTCGAAGACGCTGGCGCTGACAGACCTCGAAGACTATAGCGAGACCCGGCTGGCGCAAAAGATTTCGCAACTGACCGGCGTCGGGCTGGTCAGCATCAGCGGCGGGCAGCGGCCGGCGGTGCGCATTCAGCTCAATCCGGATTCGCTCGCTGCCTACGGGCTCAACGTCGACGACGTTCGCACCACGATCAACAACCTCAACGTCAATACGCCGAAAGGCAATTTCGACGGTCCGACCCAGGCGTTGACGATCAATGCCAACGACCAGGTCACCAGCGCCGATCAATACCGCAATCTGATCGTCGCCTATCGCAACGGCGCCCCGGTCAAGCTTACCGACGTGGCGGCGATCGTCAGCGGCCCGGAGAATACCAAGCTCGGCGCCTGGGCGAACACGACGCCGGCGATCATCGTCAATGTGCAAAGGCAGCCTGGCGCCAACATCATTCAGGTGGTCGACCGGATCCAAACGCTGTTGCCGCAGATCATGAGCACACTGCCGCAGGCGATGGACGTCCGCGTGCTCAGCGATCGCACCGTGACGATCCGCGCCTCGGTCGCCGACGTGGAATTCGAGCTCGGTCTCGCGGTCGTGCTGGTCGTGCTGGTGATTTTCGTGTTCCTGCGCACGCTGCCGGGGACGATCATCCCGAGCCTGTCGGTGCCGCTGTCGCTGGTCGGCACGTTCGGGGCGATGTACCTCGTCGGCTTTTCTCTCGACAATCTGTCACTGATGGCGCTGACCATCGCCACCGGCTTCGTCGTCGACGACGCCATCGTCATGATCGAGAACATCGCCCGCTTCGTCGAAGGCGGCATGGACCCGTTTGAAGCAGCGTTGCGCGGCTCCGAGCAGATCGGCTTCACCATCATTTCGCTGACCATCTCGTTGATCGCCGTGCTGATACCCTTGCTGTTCATGGGCGACGTCGTCGGCCGGCTGTTTCACGAATTTTCCATCACGCTCGCGGTCACCATCGTCATTTCCGCCGTCGTCTCGCTGACGCTGGTGCCGATGATGTGCGCGAAGCTCATCCGGCACCATCCGGATCGTGAACGGTCCGCTTTCGATCTCAAGGCCGAGCAGGTCTTCAACGACGTCATTGCCGCCTATGGCCGGGCGCTGAGCTGGGTGCTGGACCGGCAGCCGGCGACCTTGCTGGTCGCGATCCTGACGCTCGCATTGACCGTTCTGCTCTACGTGCTGATCCCGAAGGGATTCTTTCCGGTGCAGGATACCGGCATGATCCAAGCCATAACCGAGGCATCGCAGAGCGTGTCGTATCAGGAAATGGCGGACCTGCAGGGCCGGCTTGCGGAAGCGGTGCTCAAAGACCCCGACGTCGTCAATCTCAGCTCCTTCGTCGGCGTCGACGGCACCAACCAGACGCTCAATACCGGCCGCTTCCTGATCACGCTAAAGCCGCACGACGAGCGCAGCTCGACCGCCAGCCAGATCATCAGCCGCTTGCAGAACGAAGTTTCCGGCGTCGCCGGCATCACGCTTTACATGCAGCCAGTGCAGGACCTGACGATCAATTCCACCATCAGCCGCGCGCCGTATCATTTCGTGCTGGAGGACGCCAACTCGTCCGAATTCAACACCTGGGTGCCGAAGCTGGTGCAGCAGTTGAGCCAGCTGCCGCAAATCACCGACGTGGCGAGCGATCTGCAGCAGCAGGGGCTGGCGGTCGACATCGTCATCGACCGCGCTACCGCCAGCCGTTTCGGCATCACGCCCGCAACGATCGACAACATCCTCTATGACGCCTTCGGACAGCGCATCGTTTCGACAATCTATACCCAGTCGAACCAGTATCGCGTCATCCTGGAGGTCGCTCCGACCTTGCAGCAGTCGTTGACCGGCCTGGAATCGCTGTATTTGCCGTCCTCCTCGTCGACGACCAACGGGCAAGTGCCGCTCACCGCCATCGCGCATATCGAACAACGCGCGGCGCCGCTATTGATCACGCATTTCGGTCAATTCCCGGCAACAACCGTCTCCTTCAACACCGCGCCGGGCTATTCGCTCGATGCCGCCATCAAGGCCATTCAACAGACGGAGGCCCAGGTCGGGCTTCCGCTCAGCTTCATCACCGCCTTTCAGGGCACGGCCGCCGCATTCCAATCCTCGCTGACCAACGAAGTGTTCCTGATCATTGCCGCGGTGGTCGCGATGTATATCGTGCTCGGCGTCCTCTATGAGAGCTTCATCCATCCGATTACCATCCTGTCGACCTTGCCCTCGGCGGGCGTCGGCGCACTGTTGTCGCTGATGCTGTTGCGCTACGACCTCGACGTCATCGCCATCATCGGCATCATCCTGTTGATCGGCATCGTCAAGAAAAACGCCATCATGATGATCGACTTCGCCTTGGAGGCCGAGCGCGTCGAGGGCCTGCCGCCGCGTGACGCGATCTACCAGGCCTGCCTGTTACGCTTCCGGCCGATCATGATGACCACGATGGCCGCGATCCTCGGCGCCATGCCGCTGATGCTGGGCAGCGGAACCGGCTCAGAGCTGCGGCAGCCGCTCGGCATCGCCATTATCGGCGGCTTGGTCGTCAGCCAGATGCTCACGCTGTTCACCACGCCGGTGATTTACCTCTACTTCGATCGATTGGCGGCTCGGCTGACCGGCGGACGGGCGTCGGCTCCGATCGTTCCCGAAGCGCCGGCCGAATGAACTTCTCCGCATCATTCATCAGCCGGCCGGTGGCGACGACGCTGCTGACGCTCGGCATCGCATTGGCCGGCGTTCTTGCGTTTTGGAAATTGCCGGTAGCGCCCCTGCCGCAAGTCGATTTTCCGACCGTCGCGGTCAACGCTCAGCTACCCGGCGCCAGTCCGGAGACCGTCGCGACCAGCGTCGCCGAGCCGCTCGAACGCCACCTCGGCCAGATCGCCGATGTCACCGAGATGACCTCGAACAGCGGCATCGGACAGACCCGCATCACCCTGCAATTCGACCTCAACCGCGACATCGACGGCGCCGCGCGCGACGTGCAAGCCGCCATCAATGCCGCCCGCGCCGACCTACCGGCCAGCCTCAAGACCAATCCGACCTATCGCAAGGTCAATCCGGCGGATGCACCGATCCTCATCCTGGCGATGACGTCGAAGACGTTGACGCAAGGCCAGATCTACGATGCGGCGAGCAACGTCTTTCAGCAGCAACTGTCGCAGATCACCGGCATCGGTCAGGTCATCCTCGGCGGCGCGGCTTTGCCCGCGGTGCGGGTCGAGCTCAATCCGCAGGCGCTGTTCAAATACGGTATCGGGCTTGAAGACGTGCGCGCGGCGCTGGCTGCGGCCAATGCCAACAGTCCGAAGGGCACCATCGACGACGGCGGCCGGCGCTTTCAGATCTATACCAACGATCAGTCGACCAAGGCTGCGGATTACGCGCCGCTCGTCATCGCCTATCGCAACGGCGCCGCGGTCACACTGTCGGACGTCGCCTCGGTCACCGACTCCGTCGAAGACGTGCGCAATCTCGGGCTGTCCAACGGCCAGCCCTCGGTGCTGGTCATCCTGTTCCGCCAGCCCGGCGCCAACATCATTGACACCATCGACAGCGTAAAGGCCGAATTGCCGCATCTCGAAGCGGCCATGCCGGCCGACGTCAACGTGACCATCGCCATCGACCGCTCGACGACGATCCGGCAATCGCTGCACGACACCGAACTGACGCTGGTGATCGCCATCACGTTGGTGACGGTCGTCGTTTACCTCTTCCTGCGCAGCTTTCGCGCCACCGCGATTCCGTCGGTTGCCGTGCCGGTTTCGATCTTGGGCACGTTCGGCGCAATGTATCTGTTGAACTACAGCCTCGACATTCTATCCCTGATGGCGCTCACCATCGCCACCGGCTTCGTGGTCGACGACGCGATCGTTGTTTTGGAAAATATTTCGCGGCATCTCGAGGCCGGCATGCCGCGCCTGCAGGCGGCGCTTCTCGGCGCGCGCGAGGTCGGCTTCACCGTGCTGTCGATCAGCCTGTCACTGATCGCGGTGTTTCTGCCGATCTTGCTGATGGGCGGCATCCTCGGCCGGCTGTTTCGCGAATTCACTATGACGCTGTCGCTGGCGATCATGATCTCACTGGTGATTTCGCTCACTACGACGCCGATGATGTGCGCGCTGTTCCTGCGGACGCCGCAGCCGCGCGAAGCGGCGCGCCGCCGCAGCCTGTTCGATCGCGTACTCGCCGGATACGAGCATTCGCTGACCTGGGCGTTGCGGCATAGCAGAATCGTCCTTTTCATCTTCTTCGGCGCGATCGTGCTCAACGTCGTGCTGTTCTCCATCGTGCCCAAGGGATTTTTCCCGGATGAGGACACCGGCCGCATGATCGGCTCGCTCCAGGCCGATCAGAGCGTGTCATTCCAGCTGATGACGCAGAAACTCCGCCAGATGATGGACATCGTGCAGCACGATCCGGCGGTGGAGCACGTCGTCGGTTATACCGGCGTCGGCTCCGGTGGCGGTTTTGGCCAGATCAACACCGGCTCGGTCTTCGTCTCGCTGAAACCGCTTGGACAGCGCCCGACAATGGAACAGGTGATCGCGCGGCTGCGGCCGAAGCTTGCGAAGGTGCCGGGCGGACGGCTTTTTCTGTTCGGCGTCCAGGACATCCGCGCCGGCGGCCGCCAAAGCAGCGCGCAATATCAATATACGCTGCAGTCCGACGATCCGGACCTGTTGTTCAAATGGACGCCGCTATTGGTCCAGGCGCTCGAACACTCCAAGGTCATGGCCGACGTCACTTCCGATCAGCAACAGCGCGGCCTCGAATCCGACCTCGTTATCGATCGGACGACCGCTTCGCGGCTCGGCGTCACGCCGGCGCAAATCGACAACACGCTGTACGATGCCTTCGGGCAGCGTCAGGTCTCGGTGATCTACAGCGCCATCAATCAGTATCACGTCGTCATGGAAATCGACCCGCGCTATACGCAATATCCGACGTCGCTGCGCGATATTTACGTGGCGACGTCGGGCGGCGGCGCTTCGGGGACGCAGCAATCGAACGCGCCCGCCGGCGCCGTAACGGCGGTCAATGCTGCCTCAGTCGCCAGGGCGGTGACGTCGAGCGCCACGGCGGCGGCCAATGCCAACAACAATTCGGCGCGCAATGCCGCCATCAACGCGCTGGCCAATTCCGGCAGGAGCGCCACCTCCTCGGGCGCCGCGGTCTCGACCGCCGTCGAGACCATGGTGCCGCTTGCCGCGGTGAGTCATTACAATGCCGGCAACGCGCCATTATCGGTTAGCCACCAGGGATTGTTCGTCGCGTCCACCATCTCCTTCAATTTGCAGCCGGGCGCGGCGCTCGGCGACGCGGCCAACGAAATCGACAACGCTATCAAGGAAATTCGCATGCCGGCGTCCATTCACGGCAGTCTTGCCGGCACCGCGCAAGTCTTCGCCCAGTCGCTGGCCTATGAGCCGGTTCTGATCGCCGCCGCGATCGCCGCGGTCTATATCCTGCTCGGCGTGCTCTACGAGAGCTACATTCACCCGATCACGATCCTGTCGACGCTGCCATCGGCGGGCGTCGGCGCCATATTGGCGCTGATGCTGTTCCATACCGAGTTCAGCATTATCGGTTTGATCGGCGTGATCCTGCTCATCGGCATCGTCAAGAAGAACGCGATTCTGATGATCGATTTCGCCATCGAGGCAAAACGATCGCAGAATTTGAGTTCCTACGACGCGATCTTCCAGGCCTGCCTATTGCGCTTCCGGCCGATCATGATGACGACCACCGCGGCGATCCTCGGCGCCATGCCGCTGGCGGTGAGTTTCGGCAATGGCGGCGAAATTCGCCGGCCGCTCGGCATTTCCATCGTCGGCGGGCTGCTGATCAGCCAATTGCTGACGCTTTACACTACACCGGTGGTTTATCTGTATCTGGATCGGCTGGGCCAATGGTCGCTGCGGACGCGACATCGGCTGCTGCCGGGCTTGTTCGGCGCACCGCCGATGACGCCGGCCGAATGACGACGCGATCGCTCAGCGGATATAAAGCGGCTTGCGGGTGTAGCAGCACGGCTCGGTACCCTGATCCTCGACCGGGCCAAGTATTTTGCGCAAGCAGTGAATGTCGGCTCGCGCCGCGACGATCTGCGGACCTTTTACGCCTTCGTCGACGTCCGGATTGGCCTCGAGACGATCGATCAATTTGACGTCCGCATAGATGGCGTCGCGAATGCACTGGTAGCACGTAGCGTCGATTTGCCCGTACTCGCCTGCCGCCACCGGCGAGGCGAGGCAGACGATAGCGAGAAGGCTGCCCAGGGCAATAAGCCGGTTCATTGCGCGCGCTCCTGCAAGCACGCTTCAATCATAGCCAAAGGACACCGGAGAAGGAATGCCGTTGCGGCGATGATCCCCGGCGGCCTGGGCAATGGTACAGCACATGCGTTCGAGCCTATGATAGCGACATAAATTTCGCCGAGTGGGGGGAGCGAACCATGAAGGGCGCCGAGCTTATTGCCGAAATTCTCAAGCGCGAGGGGACGGAATTCCTGTCCTGTTATCCGCGCAATCCGGTGATCGAACCCTGTGCGGCAATCGACATCCGCCCGATCCTGTGCCGGCAGGAGCGCGTCGGCGTCGGCATTGCCGACGGCTATTCGCGCATCAAGCGCGGCAAGAAGAACGGCGTGTTCGCCGCCCAGGCCGGGCCGGGCATCGAGAACGCCTTTCCCGGGATCGCGCAGGCCTTTTCCGAGAACGTGCCGCTTCTCGTCCTTTCCGGAGGCCTGCCGCTGGCGCGGCAATATGTGCGTCCGGTCTTTCGCGCCGCCGACGTCTATCGCGCGGTGACCAAGTGGTCGGCGCTGGCGCATAACGTGCAGGAATTGCCGGACCTGATGCGGCGCGCCTACCACGCCATGCGCTCGGGTAAAGCCGGCCCGGTGCTGATCGAAGTGCCGGACGAAGTCTTTGACGCCGAATTCAAAGGCACGCTCGATTACCAGCCGGTCCCGATGCAGCGCGCCGCGCCCGATCCGGCGGCGATCAAGAAAGCTGCCGAGATGCTGCTCGCGGCCAAGCGCCCGCTGCTATGGGCCGGGCAAGGCGTGCACTATGCGGAAGCCGGCGACCGGCTGGCGGCGCTGGCGGAACTGCTGCCGGCGCCGGTGGTCGCCACCAACCCGGGCAAGAGCGCCATTCCCGACAGCCATCCGCTGGCGCTTGGCGGTGCGACGCGCTCGCGCTCGAAAGTATTCGCCGATTTCATGAACAAGTCCGACGTCGTCATGGCGATCGGCTCGAGTCTGACGATCACAAATTTCGGGCCGTCGGTGCCGCCGGGAAAGACCATCATTCATTCCACCAACGATGCCGGCGATATCAACAAAGAATATCGCGCCGATCTTGCCGTGGTCGGCGACGCCGGCCTGGTCATCGAAGCGCTCATCGCCGAAATCGCCAAGCAGAAAGGTCCCGGCGGCGGCAACGCGCTGGCTTCGCTCAAGGAGGAAGTCGCCGCCGGCAAGAAGGCGTGGCTCGACGAGTGGGCGAAGTTCCTCAATTCCGACGAGATGCCGCTCAACCAATACCGCGTCATTCGCGACATGATGCGTACGCTCGACCGCGACAACGTCATCATCACCCACGATTCGGGAAGCCCGCGCGAGCAGATGATCCCGTTCTGGGAGACGACCGCGGCCGGCTCATATATGGGCTGGGGCAAGTCGACCCAGCTCGGCTATGGGCTCGGCATCACCATGGGCGCAAAGCTCGCGGCGCCGAAAAAGCTTTGCATCAATGTCATGGGCGACGCCGCGATCGGCATGACCGGCATGGATATCGAGACCGCCGCGCGCAACCGCATCGCCATCCTCACCGTGGTCTTCAACAACGGCGTGATGGGCGCCGAGCGCGACGTGCTGAAGATTTCCGATGCAAAATACGGCGCCATGACGGTCGGCGGCAACTACACGAAAGTGGCCGAAGGCCTCAATGTCGCGGCAACGCGCGTGGAAAAGCCCGCCGCCATCGTCGGCGCCATCAAGGAGGCGGTCGCCGTCACCGAAAAAGGCGCGCCGTTCCTGCTTGAATTCGTGGTCAAAGAGGGCCGCGATTTTTCGCGCTATGCATGAAGATGACCGCCGTTCTCCGGCGGTTCGTTTGCCACGACTTGGTGCAATAGAGCGCGTAACTCTTTGGCGCGCTGGACGCCGAACGTAGTCTCGAACCGGTCCTGCGCTTCCTGCCAGCCTTTGACCGCAGCGCGAAACCGGGCAACGCCCGCCCCCGTCAAGCGCAGTTCCTTGCTGCGGCGGTCGGATTTTCCGGGCCCGACGGCAATCAGGCCATCACGCTCGAGCGGCAGAATGTTGCGCCCGAGCGTGGTGCGGTCCATGACCAGTTCGGCGGCGAGCGCATTGATCGTCATCGGCCCTTTGCGCTGCAGCCTTGCAAGAATCGAATACTGGGTGGCGCGCAGCCCGCTCGGCGCCAGGAATTGATCATAGATTTGCGTAACATGGCGGGCGGCCTGGCGGAGCGCCAGGCAATTGCAGCCCGCCAGGTTGACGGTCACCGGGGGCGTTGCGCCTGTTGCGGTGCTCTTGCCTTTCATATAGGCGTATATACGCTTATTTAGTGGGCCCTGCAATGGACCGGATGCGACAGGGCCGACGGAGCGAACCAATGTCGGTACAGAGCATTGCCGCCGCCGCAGCGCTGCCCGACGCGCTTGGCGCCGGCGCCGCGGATAAAACTACCTACGATCCGCGCACCCGCGCACTGATCGAGGGGCCAATTGCGGCGACGCTCATCCGGCTCGCCGCGCCCAATATGCTGGTGATGCTGGCGCAGACGTCGGTCGGCCTCGTCGAGACCTATTTCGTCGGCAAGCTCGGCACCGATGCGCTGGCCGGCGTGGCGCTGGTTTTTCCGCTGCTGATGCTGATGCAGATGATGTCGGCCGGCGCCATGGGCGGCGGCATATCGTCGGCGATCGCGCGTGCGCTCGGCGCCGGCCGCCGCGACGATGCCAATGCATTGGTCGTGCACGCGCTCCTGATCGCGCTGGTTTTCGGGCTGGCCTTCACGATTTCGTTGCTTGGCGGCGGCCGCTGGCTCTATGCGGCGATGGGCGGCAGCGGCGCATCATTGCAAGCGGCGCTGATTTACTCCCGCGTCGTCTTTGCCGGCGCGATCCTGGTCTGGCTATTCAACTCGCTCGCCAATGTGATCCGCGGCACCGGCAACATGATGGTGCCCGCGCTTGTCACTTGCGCCGGCGTCGTCGTACTCATTCCGCTATCGCCGTGCCTGATCTTTGGCCTCGGACCGTTTCCAAGGCTGGGCGTTGCCGGCGGCGCCGTCGCTGTCGTCATCTATTATGCGGTCGGAAGTCTCGCGCTCGCGGCCTATCTGCGATCGGATCGCAGCGTGGTCCGCCTCGCCATTCGCGGTATCGGAATCCGTTGGCGGTTATTTGCCGACATTCTTCGCGTCGGCCTCGTTGCGGCGCTGATCACGGTGCAGACCAATCTCACCATCGCCATCGCCACCGGGCTGGTCGGCGCTTTCGGTCCGGCGGCCATTGCCGGCTACGGCACCGGCTCGCGGCTGGAATATCTGCTCATTCCGCTTGTGTTCGGGCTTGGCGGCCCGCTTGTCGCCATGGTCGGCACCAATATCGGCGCCGGCCGTCCCGAGCGCGCCTTGCGCGTGGCATGGATCGGCGCGGCGATCGGCGCCGGGCTGTGCGAGATCATCGGCTTTGCCGCGGCCGCGGAACCGCGCGCCTGGCTGTCGCTGTTCGATACCGCGCCGGCGATGATCGATGCCGGCTCGCGCTATCTGCATGCGGTCGGACCGGTTTATGGCCTGTTCGGCCTCGGCATGGCGCTGTACTTCGCTTCGCAAGGCGCGGGGCGTCTGCTGTGGCCGTTGCTCGCTAATATGGCGCGGCTCGCCATTGCGGCCGGCGGCGGCTTTATGGCCTTGCGCTTCACTGGCAACTTGACCGATGTTTTTCTCGCCTTGGCGGTGGCGCTTGCCGCTTTCGGCGTGATCAATGCCGCGGCGGTGGCGAGCGGCGTCTGGTTCAAAGGCGGTGCTGCACGGCGACCCGTCATCTTGCGGGCACAGGAGCGCGTAAAATAATGGCTATCCACTACTTGGAGGATTTCGCCGTCGGCCAGGTTTTCAATACCGGGCGGCTGCGCGTCGACAAGGAGCAGATTTTCGCATTTGCGCGGCAATTCGATCCGCAGCCGTTCCACGTCGACGAGGAGGCGGCGCGGCAATCGCCGTTTCAAGGATTGGCGGCCAGCGGCTGGCACACCGCCGCGCTGACCATGCGCCTTCTAGTGGACGGCGAATTGAAACCGGCCGGCGGCATTCTCGGCGTCGGTTTCGATGAGCTGAGCTGGCCGCGCGCGGTCCGCCCGGGCGATGAACTGCGCGCCAAGAGCGAGATCGTCGAGGTACGGCCGTCGAAATCGCGTCCCGACCGGGGCATGATCCGGGTGCGCACGACAACGCTCAATCAGAGCGACGAGACGGTCATGACGTTCACCGGCAATTTGCTGGTGCCGAAGCGGCCGGCGAACGCAGGGAGCGGATAGTCTTCATGCGTATCCTCGTGGTTGGCGCCGGCGCGATCGGCGGCTATTTCGGCGGCAGGCTGTTGCAAGCTGGGCGCGATGTGACCTTCCTAGTGCGGCCGCGGCGGGCCGCACAGCTTGCGAAAACCGGGCTGGTCATCCGCAGCGCGCTCGGCGATGCCGATCTACCCAACCCGCCGACCGTCGCGGCGGAGAGATTGCGCGAACCGTTCGACCTCATTCTTCTCAGTTGCAAGGCTTACGATCTTGCCTCGGCAGCGGACTCATTCGCGCCTGCCGTCGGAGCGAATACGGCGATATTGCCGTTTCTCAACGGCATGGCGCATCTGGATTTTCTTGTGGCCCGGTTCGGCGGGAGCGCCGTGCTCGGCGGTCAATGCGTGATCTCGACCACGCTCGACGCCGAGGGCCGGATTCTCCATCTCAACGACACGCATCTCGTTTCATTCGGCGAACGTGATGGGTCGCGCACGGCTCGCGCGGAGGCGATCGCCGCGACCATGGCCGGCGCCCGCTTCGATTCACGCCTCAGCACTGCGATCCTGCAGGAAATGTGGGAAAAGTGGGTGTTCATCGCGGCCACGGCCGGCATCACCTGCCTGATGCGGACCAGTGTCGGCGACATTGTCGCGGCGAACGGCGTCGCGCTGACGACTTCGCTGCTCGATGAATGCGCGGCGATTGCCACGGCGCACCGTTTTGCGCCGAGTGAAGCGAACCTGGCGCGTAGCCGAACCATGTTGACCGCGCCGGGCTCCGGTTTTGCCGCCTCGATGCTGCGCGACATCGAGCGCGGAGCGCCGATTGAGGCGGACCACATTATCGGTGATTTGTTGCAACGCGGCGCGAGCACCGACCGCGATTATCCGCTGCTGCGGATTGCTTTTACGCATTTGAAGGCTTACGAGGCGCGGCGCAAACGCGAGACCGCGGCCACGCCGGCGACCTAACTGGAACTTTCGTCACCACACCTTATTATTCTGCACATGGAGGGTGCTAAATGACCAAGGTCACATATCATATTGTCCAACATGACGATGGCTGGGCTTATCAGGTCAACGGCGTGTACTCGGAAACATTCCCAACCCACGACATGGCCCGCCAAGCGGCACAACGCGCCGCCCAGGAGCAACATGTGCCTGGCGAAACCAGGACAATTTCCTGGGAAGACCAGGATGGAAAATGGCATGACGAACTAGCGCGCGGCGACGATCGGCCCGACACCGAAATCGAGGACTGAGCGCACGCCCGCAAGCGCGCAATCGTAAATCCCGCCTTGTGACAAGGCTGTCACAAAAGTCCTGTTGAACGCTCCGGTTCACCTGTATCGTAATGCGGTTGGGTGCCGGGACCGATGAGCGCAAAGATTTCGCCATACGTCGAGACGGCGCTAAGCGGCTATGAGCTGCTCAACGATCCGATCCTCAACAAGGGCACGGCCTTCACCGAAGACGAGCGCGACGCGTTCGACCTGCATGGGCTGTTGCCGCCGCACGTCGCCGAGCTCGATTACCAGGTCCAGCGCCGGCTCGACGCCTTCCGCGGGCTCGGCAGCGATATCCAGCGCTACGTGTTCCTGCGCGGCTTGCAGGATTCCAATGAAACCCTGTTCTACGCGCTGCTGACCCGCAACATCGAAGAGATGATGCCGATTGTCTATACGCCGACCGTCGGTCTCGGTTGCGAGCTGTTCAGCCACATTTTTCGCAAGCCGCGCGGCGTGTTTCTCAGCATCCCGCACCAGGACTTGATTCGCCGCATCCTCGGTCATCCACGCTACGACGCGGTCGAAGCTATCGTCGTCAGCGACGGCGAACGCATTCTCGGCCTCGGCGACCAAGGCGCCTGCGGCATGGGAATTCCGATCGGCAAGCTGTCGCTGTACACCGCATGTGCGGGGCTCCATCCATCGACAACGCTGCCGATCATTCTCGATGTCGGCACCGACAATCAGAAACATCTGGCTGACCCGCTCTATATCGGCTGGCAGCACGAGCGCGTGCGCGGCGCCGAGTACGACGATTTCATCGAGATATTCGTTGCCGCCGTCCGCGAGCGCTGGCCGCACGTCCTGCTGCACTGGGAGGATTTTGCGCTTAGCAATGCCAACCGGCTGTTGGCGCGCTACCGCGACCGGCTGTGTACCTTCAATGACGACATTCAGGGCACTGCTGCCATCGCCGTCGGCACGCTGTTGAGCGCCATCAACGTGACCGGCGTACCGCTGACCGATCAGCGCATTGCGGTGCTCGGCGCCGGCTCGGCCGGCACCGGCATTAGCGCGTTGCTGTTGCGCGCCATGATCGATGCGGGCCTCGGCGAGCGCGAGGCGCGCAGCCGCTTTTTTCTAGTCGACCGGCAAGGACTGCTGGTCGAAGGCATGGTCGGGCTGCAATCCTTCCAGGCGCCATTTGCACAGGCCCGTGATCGTGTCGCCGGCTGGACGCTCGAATCTCCAGGCTGGATCGGCCTCGCCGACGTCGTCGCCAATGCGCATCCGACCGTGCTGATCGGTACTTCCGGCCAGCCGGGTGCGTTCTCGGAAACCATCGTGCGCGGCATGGCGCGATACGTGCGCCGCCCGGCGATTTTTCCGCTGTCCAATCCGACCGAACGGGCCGAGGCAACGCCGCATGATCTGGATGCCTGGACGGAAGGCCGCGCCGTGATCGGCGCCGGCAGCCCGTTCCCGCCGCTCAAGCGTAACGGCAAGAGCTTTCGCGTCAACCAGACCAACAATGCCTATGTCTATCCCGGCATCGGGCTCGGCGCGATCGTCGCCGACGCCCGGCGCATTTCCGATCGAATGTTCCTTGCCGCCGCGCGGACGATCGCCGAATTCTCGCCGGCCAAGCACGACCCGGACGCAAACCTCCTGCCGCCGCTTGTCGAGATTCGCAAGCTCTCATTCCATGTCGCGCTGGCGGCCGCCAAAACGGCGCGGGACGAAGGCCTCGCCGATCCCCTTGCCGATGAGGTGCTGGCCGATGCGGTACGCGCTAAAATGTGGCAGCCGCTTTACGCGAAGTATCGGCGGCTACACCGGACTTGAACAATAAGAGATATATCGTGCAGGCAGTCGCTGTTTAGAATCCCTATAACAATCGCGCTCCTCCACTTTGGAATTAGAAAAATTATTTTCTTCCGCCGAAACTCATTTTTGTTTTGGTGCAGAACTTTTTGCCTGCTAACAAGATATTGAAATATCTGTACTTTTTCATGGTTCTAAACTGTGCCCCTGCCCGTCAAAGCGTTGATTTCACGACACCGCAATGGTCGCTGCGGATTCTTCCTTGCCGCGCTCGCGGTGCTCACCGCTGCTGTCGCCATACATGAGGGCAACGCGCAAGACAATAAATCGACGGCGATCCCGGAAATCGTCATTAGGGTGCCGAAGCACAAGTCGAAGGCCGGGCAACGTCGTCCACCCCAAGCACCGACGAATGTCGCGGCAACGAGCAATTCCGCAACAGCCGCGCAAATCGCGCTCGATGCCAAGATGACGGGGCTCGATCAGGCTCGGGACAATCTGCTGCCGAAAATCGGCGCATCGACTTATACCATCAGCCGCGACACGATCGAGAAATTGCCGCAGGCCGACAATACGCCGATCGATAAAGTCGTCCTGCAGTTGCCCGGCGTGTCCTACGATTCAGCGGTCGCCAATCCCAATTTCCACATCCGCAACGAATACGGCAACGTCCAGACCAGGATTAACGGGGTCGTGGTTCCAGAGGGCGTGTCCGGTCTCGGGCCGTTCCTCGACACTAATTTCATCGGCAGCATGTCGCTGCTCACCGGCGCGCTGCCGGCCGAATATGGTCTGCGCACCGCCGGCGTGCTCGACATCACCAGCCGGGCCTTTGCCGCACCCTCCGGAGAAGTGAATCTTTATGGCGGCAGCCGACGGACGTTTACGCCGAGCTTCGATTACGGCGGCAGCGTCGGCAACTCGGAATATTTCGTCTCTGCACGCGGCAATTGGAACGATCTCGGCATTGAGAATCCGATGCCGGGTCTCAATGCCATTCATGACCAAACCCAACAGGGCAAGTTCTTCGGCTATGCCTCGACGCTGCTCGACGAATCGACGCGCTTCAGCGTGATCTCAGCCGCGTCCCATAGCTCATTCCAGATACCGAATAACCCCAATCAGACGCCGCTCGGCGATTTTGGTCCGGCCACTTACGATTCCTCGACCCTCAATGAAAACGAATACGACACCTATCTCGTCACCATAGCGGCCCTGCAAAAACACGGTACCGACGGCGACGCCCAACTCGCCGCGTTCTCGCGCTACGCCGAGGTTCACTTCGTGCCCGATGTGTTCGGCGACCTCGTGTTCAACGACGTCGCCTCCGACGTGATCCGGCAAAGCACGCTTACCGGCATGCAGGGCGACGCCTCCTACATCGTGAACGGGCAGCATACCCTGCGTACCGGCTTTGCAGTAACGGGAGAGCAAACCAACGTCAGTAACGTTTCGACGGTGCTGCCCGTGGATCCTATCACCGGCATGGTGCCGCCAGGGTCGGCGCCGTTCAACATAACCGATCAGACTTCCTTGCTAGGCTGGAACATCGGCACCTATGTTCAGGACGAGTGGAAGCTGACGAACCAATTAACGGTGAACATGGGCCTGCGCTTCGACCAATTGTATCAGTTCGTCGACGCCAATCAGCTCAGTCCCCGCTTCGCTCTCGTCTATAAGCCGTTTGCGGGCACCACATTCCACGCCGGCTACGCGCGCTATTTCACGCCGCCCTATCAGGCGCAAGCCACCCAAGCCAATCTCGCCTTGTTCGCCAACACCACCAACCAGCCGGCCATTCCCTTGGACGATCCAGTCAAACCCGAACGCGCGCACTACTTCGATGCCGGCATCGACCAGACCGTGCTTCCCGGCCTCGATATCGGGATCGATGCCTATTACAAGATGGCGCGCGATATGATCGATGACGGTCAGTTCGGCCAGGCCGTCGTCTTGACGCAGTTCAATTGGGCGCGCGGTTACAGCGAAGGAGGCGAATTCAAGCTCAAATATCATAACGGCGGCTTCAACGCTTACGCAAACTTCTCCTACAACATAACGCGAGCAATCGACGCCGAATCGAACCAGTATGTCATCGATGCCGCGACCTACGAGTATCTCCTTCACAACTATCACTACACCGACGACATGCAGCGCATGACCGGATCGGCGGGCGCATCGTATCGAATCTACGATACGACGTTGAGCGCGGACCTGATCTACGGCAGCGGCCTGCGCGCGGGCGCATTACCGGATTTTGTGCCGAATTCCCTGCACAGCACGCCCTACGCCGTCGTCAACACCGGCGTCGCACACGACTTCAAATGGTCGTCGGACTACAAGCCGCTGACCGTGCGCTTCGATGTCGTCAACCTGTTCGATCAAATCTACGAACTGCGCACCGGCACCGGCATCGGGGTGTTCGCGCCGCAATACGGCGCGCGCCGCGGCTATTATGTCGGTCTATCGCAAAAGCTGTGACGGCGGCTTAAAGCGGGCGGCAGTCCGCTTCTTGCGGCGGCTCTAAGCGACCCGGACCTGCGCCAAAAACCGCTCGACCTCGGCGCGCAATCTGCCGGATTTCGCCGCGAGTTCGCCGCCGGCGGCGAGCACCGCATTGGCGACCTCGCCGGTCTTCGCCGCAGCGTCGGAGACCTGAATTACGCTTGCCGAAACCTCGCGCGTACGGTCGGCCGCGGCATTGGCGCTGCGGGCGATCTCCTTGCTGACCGCATCCTGCTGCTGCACGGCAACTGAAATCTCGTTGGCGTTCTCGTCGATCTTCCCGATCGTTCCGGTGATCGCTTTCATGGCCTGGACCACGCTCGACGTCGTCACCTCGATCGACGAAATCTGCTGCGTGATGTCGCCGGTCGACTTCTCGGTTTGCGCCGCCAGCGATTTGACCTCCTGGGCGACCACGGCAAAGCCACGTCCGGCGGCGCCGGCGCGCGCCGCCTCAATGGTCGCGTTGAGCGCCAGCAAATTGGTTTGCGCCGCGACATCGCGAATGAGGTTGCTGACGCTATTGATCTGCCCCACCGTTGCAGCGAGCCGCTCCACCATGCCGATGATCGACTTTGCCTCGCCGCTGGCGTGACGGGCGATATCGGCGGAAGTGCGCGCCTGTGTCGAGATCTGCTCCACCGATTGCGCGATCTCCTCGGCCGCCATGGCGACATTGCTGACATTCACGGTCGCTTCCTCTGACGCCGTCGCGGTGGCATGGGCTTGCGTTTTGTTATCTTCGGCCGTTTCGGCCATGATCTGCGCGCAGCGATCCATCGTCTTCGAGGCGGCATCGAGCGCCTGGACGACGTCGTTGACCTCGCGTTCGAAGTCGCGTGTTGCCAATTCGATCTTTTGCCGGCGCGCTTCGGATTCGCGCGCATGCGCGGCATCGGTGTGGCGCGCGGCCGTGACGTCCGCCATCGCTTGACGGAATACGAGCAGCGCCTGCGCCATGCCGGCAATCTCGTCTTGGCCGCCGAGCGGCATGGCGACATTGGTTTCGCCGTCGGCGATGCGCCGCATGGCGCCGCTTAGCAGCGTCAGACGGCCGACGATGCTCCGTCCGACATACAGCCACGCAATCAGGGCGGCGGCGGCGAGCGCCGCGATGCTCAGGACGACCAGGACGATTCGACCGAACACGATCTGCGTGATGGCGCGCGCCGAGAGCGCTTGCGCCGACGTCCGTTGCCGCTCGATCAGGCTTTCAACTGCGGCGCGAAGCCGCGCCGCTTCGCCGAGCGCGGCCGCATACGCTTGTTGCGCATCCTGCTCGTCCTTCAATTCGCTTGCTCGCTTTACAATGATCCCGTCATCGCCCGACAGCGCGGCGAGCTTGCCGTACAAAGTCGTCATCTTGGCGCGCCGGTCGGATGCCGGCAGCGCTTTCAGGTTGCCGTCGATGTCGCGTTCCGCCGCCGCGATCGAATCCCGCAGCGGCGGCAGGCTGGCAATGTCGGTCACCATGGATGCTTCGATCAACAGCCCGGCCAGAAGATTGGAATCGGCCTGCACTTCGAGCAGTCGGCGCAAGGCATCGATCGAATCGTTCAACGTCGTTCGATCCTCGGCCTGGCTTTTCGTCATCAGATCGAAATTGGCGTCGTCGATCGCCGGCGTGACGGCCTCGAGGAGATTTTCATGGGCTTTGCGCACGGCAAGCGCGAGCGCCTGCCGTTGATCGGAAACCTTGATTCGATCTGCGACCGCTTGATTGAGTGCGTCGAGCCGTTCGTCCATAGCGGCTCGCACCATACTACGATCGAGCGTATTGGCGATTTGCTCGCCTTGGCTGGCATCGAGTGCCCGCAGTTGGTCGATCCTCACTTTGAGATTGCGGGATTGCGCGGCGATTTCACCGGCGATTTCCGCTCGGTGACTTTCATCCTCGGCCGTCATCAAGCGTGGTGCGGATGCGACCAGATGGATTGTGTCCTCGGAAAGCCGAAACGACTCGATGGTCGCCGGCATGCTGCGGGAGACGATTTCGCGCAGCGTCGCGCCGATATTGGCGGAGGTAAAGAGCGCGAACGACGAACCGACCACGGTCAAACCCGCGGCCAGGCCGAAGGCCAGATACAACCGCGCGCGAATCGTGCGCAGCCAGGCGAACGAGCCGGACCGACTGCGAATGCCAGCGAGGCTCAATCTGGATTCACCTAGACGCACCGCCGACCTCGCAGTCGCAAATGTGCAATCGCGCGCTTCGTCACTGCCCCGCTGCCATCTTGATCAGGCGCACGACCGGTTTGAACGATCCATCGGCCTGCAGGATCGTGAAGAAGACCTGGTCGGAGCCTTGATTGCTGGTCGGTCCATATTTCAGCGTGACGCCGCCGAGATCGAATGGAGCCCCATAGATGGCATCGAGCAGCTTTTCGCGCGTCGGCTCGCCGTCAACGCGTTTGAGCGCCTCGACCACAAGCCGTCCGACCATATAGCCCTCGAGCGAGACGAAGCCCGGCTTGGCCTTTGCATCGTCGGCGCTCAGGGCTTTTTGATAGGTCGCGACGACCGGCAATGACGAATCGGGCGGGAACGGCACCACTTGGCTGACGATGACGCCGGCGCCGTCGTTGCCGAGCTCCTGCGCCAATGAATCCGAGCCGACGAAGGAGATCGCCACGAACACCGAATTCATTTTGACCTGGTGCGCCAGCTTGATGAATTCGGCAACCGGCTTGTAAGGCCCAACCGTGACGACGGCTTCCGGATTGCCCTTCATGATGTCGAGCAGCGCCGACTTCACCGCCGTGGTGTTGCGCTTGAAACTGCCGGAGGCGACCAGCGCCATATTGCGCTTAGCCATCGCCCGCTGCACGCCTTCGAGGCCGGCAAGCCCGAAGGCATCGTCCTGATAGAGGATCGCGATCCTGGTGATGCCGAGATCCTTGGTCAGATGCTCGATCCAAGCCTCGGTTTCCTCGAAATAAGACGCGCGCACATTGACGACGTAGCGATTATACGGATTGCGCAGGAATTCGGCGCCGGTGAACGGGCCGATGAAGGGAACTTTCGCCTCGGTCGCGATCGGCTGGCTCGCTTTCGAAGTCGGCGTGCCGACCGCGCCGATCATGGCAAAGACCTTGTCGTCGTCGAGAATTTGTTTGGTCGCGACGACGGTCTTCTCCGGCTCGTAGCCATCGTCGAGCGATTTCAGTTCCAGCGTGCGGCCGAAAATTCCGCCATGGCGGTTGGCGTCGTCGAAGGCGGCCAAAATGCCTTGGCGCATGCCTTGACCGAGATCCTGCGCCGGGCCGGTAAGCGCCGCGACTTGCCCGAACAATATCTTATTGCTGGAAACTCCATCTTCGGCGAAAGCCGCAGTGCCGAGGAGACCGACAACAAGCGCGAGTGCAATTCCAAGCTGATTGCTGTGCATCGGCGTTTCCCTTGATGAATTCGCCGCCTCCGCCGTACCTGCAATTGTCATTTTCAGACGGAAGCAGCGCACATAGTTTGGGCAATTTATCGTTAATGAAGCCTTAAAGATTGCTGCGCATCGCGGCGCCATCGCGAGATTTTCAGGCCGCGAAACACTGGCGCGATCTACGCCGCGCTGTCCGCGCGCGAACGTTCCGTGAGCATGGTGCGCACAGCCGAAAGCACGTTCGCGAAGGCCGGCCGCCGATAGGCCCATTTGTCGTCGTTGCTAGGCGGCATCACGACCATGGTTGCATTGGCCTCGAAAAACAAAATGTCGCCATCGCCATTCACCGCGAAGTCGATGCCGCCGTAATCGAGGCCGAGCGTCGCGTTGATGCGCTTGAGCGCGGCCATCCCGCGCGGCCCGATCACGCTCGCCATATTGCCGAGAAACTCGGCGTCGCGCTGACGATTTGCGGCGGATTGCGCCATGTCGGCGGTGAAATAATGCACCTTCCAGTCCGGCGAGATGGCGAGATGCAGCGGATATAATTGGCCGTCGACGAACATGACGCGAAACTTGCGAAACATCCCCTCGCCGTCTCGCGCGTCGAGCTCTTCGATCAACCACGCCTCGTCGCCTGGGAAATCCGCCACGGCGGCCGCAAGCTCTGCCGGCGTTCCGACACGAACGAAATGATGGCCGGTGTGAAAGCCCGGAGCGCGCACCAAGAGTGGAAAGGAGAACCCGTCGGCGGCGACCGCTGCGGCGCTGTCGGGTGCGGCGAGCACGCGGCGCGGCAAACGCATCATCCGCGGCACCACGACGTTCGGCAGGCCGCGCAAGCGCTTGGCATTGGCGACGCGTCCGGTCTTGAGCACTTGCGCCGGATGATTGATCACCGGCCGGCTGGTGCGGGCAAGCAGCGTACGCGCCGCTCCGAGGCCTTCGCGACAGAGATCCGCATCGCCGATGCTGTTAAAGACGACATCGTGCGGCGGCAGCGGCACTTTGGCGTCGTAATATTCCGTCACCAGAACCGTGGTTCGGAAATGGTGGTCATCGATGAGCGATTTCATTGGGATATTGCCACCCGCCGCGGCGACGAGCAGCAATACCGAAATGCCCTGCCCTTCGCCGCGATAATCCAAGGCGGTCAAAAAGCTGTCCTTAAAGCCCCGGTCGCGATGGCGGCACGCACCAGTTGCATCGCCGAGCTCGGCCAACAGATTGCCCATGCCACGATGGGCGTGGATATGATCGGGATTGATCCGCAACGCGGCTTCGAAGTGATGCCGAGCCTGCGCGCGCTCGCCGAGCAGCAGCAGCAAGTTGGCGAGATTAACGTGGCCGTTCGGATTGCCCGGATGATGCCGCACCGCTTCGCCGAACAGCGAACGCGCAGCTTCGCGATAGCCGGCATCGAGAACGAGCGTGCCGAAATCGTTGAGCGCTGCGAAATCGGTCGGACGCCGGCGGATGAGATCGAGATAGTCGCACTTTGCCTGCTCGAACCGGCCTTGCTCGCGCAAAAGCCCGGCGCGTTCGGCGCGCGCGGCATTGTCATCGGGGTCGCGCTCCAGCGCGCGGTCGAGCTCGCCGATGCGAGAGCTTCGGTCAACGCGTTGCGGACGTTCGATCACGAGAAACTGCGGTCCTTCCCGGGGCGGCGAATCAGTGCCGTTGGGCGAAGATAATAAAGTGGCGCCGGCGTTCGGAGCGCCGGATTAGAACTAAATTTACCATGACGGAGGACGATCCGCCGGCAACCGAAATTCGACAGCGAAGGCTCCGCCATGGCGACAAGCACGGCCGGCAAAAACATCGTTTTGGGCGATCCTGCGCCATGGTTCGGCGCGCCGCTGATCGGCGAAGACGCCTTCAACCTCCAGGTCGCAGCCGGCCGCTGGATCGTGCTGAGCTTTTTGGGTTCGCCGGCCGATCCCAAAATGGACCGGGAACTGACGAAGCTCCTACGCGACACCCAAATCTTCGACGAGGACAAGATCGTTTTCTGCGGCATCTTTACCGCGCCGCCCGACGACATCACGCCCTATGTGGCGATGAGCACTCCAGCCGTCGCGTTCCTCGCCGACTATGACGGCGCGATCAGCCAGTCGTTCGGCGCCGCCGAACTGCCGCGCACCGTCGTGCTCGATCCGATGTTGCGCGTGATCGCCGACATTGCCTGGGACTTTGCCGGCGGACATGCCGAGACGGTGCGCAACGTGCTGGAAAGCCTGCCGGCAGTCGACGATTCGGCGGGCGTGCCGCTGACGGCGCCGGCGCTCATCGTGCCGCGGGTATTCGATTTCGAGCTGTGCGACTTTCTTGTCCAGATCTACGACAAGATCGGCGGCAAAGACTTCGGCTTTCTGTTCGACCGCGACGGCAACACCTCGACGCTCGTCGACCATCGCCTCAAGCGCCGCAACGATCTGAGCATCCTGGTGCCGGACCTGCGCGAGACGATCCGCGGCCAGATCGTGCGGCGCCTGGTGCCGGCGATCGAACGGTTCTTTCAGTTCTCGGCGACCCGGATGGATCGCTATATCGTCGCCTGCTACGACAGCGCCATCGGCGGGCATTTCCATCGGCACCGCGACAACGTCAATGTCGGCGCGCAACACCGCCGCTTTGCCGTCACCATCAACCTCAACAAGGACTATGACGGCTGCGATCTCGTCTTTCCCGAATTCGGCCGCCGCAGCTATCGCGCGCCGCATGGCGGCGCCATCGTCTTTTCTTGCGGCGCGCTGCATCAGGTGACGCCGGTGACGCGCGGCAAGCGCTACGCCTTCCTCGCCTTCCTCTACGGCGAAGCCGATGCGGCGCTGCGCGAGGCCAACGATTCCAAGATCGTGCAAAGCGAGTTCCGCTACAGCGGCGCGATGTCGGACCGGCTGTTCCCCGACGACGCCGAACGTCCGCTCGAGCGCCGCGCCGGCTAGCGCAATTCCATCTTGCCAAGACGACATTCTCGGCTAATATCTGAATCGCTTGTGGGATGGAGTCCCCCTGTAACCGCCGTTAAGGCTGATGACTCCTGCCGGGCGCTTTGGCGTCGGTAGGAGTTTTTCTTTGCTCCCACTGCTTCCAGCGCTGTTTGTGTCAGCGTTCGTAAAGCGCGCCAGTGCGCGCGATGCGGGTTTTGTCAAACCAGGGCGGCAGAGGGAGAATTGTCGATGGATAATGTCTGGTTGCAATCGGCTCTGTGGATGGCGCTTGCGCTCGTCGCCGCCACGGGGTCGCTTTACATAACGATCTCGGCGGCGCTGTTTGAGATTGTGGTCGGCGCCATTGCCGGCAACACGATCGGGCTGCCGCTCACCCCGTGGATCAATTACATCGCCGGCGTCGGCGCAGTGGTGCTGACGTTCCTCGCAGGGACCGACATCGATCCTCACGTCGTGAAGAAAAATTTTGCGTCAAGCATGTCGATCGGCCTCATGGGCTTCTTTGCGCCCTATGTCGGTTGCCTTCTACTGGCGCGCTACGGCCTCGGCTGGCCGTGGCCGCAGGCGCAGATCGGCGGCATTGCGTTGTCGACGACTTCGGTCGCGGTGGTCTACGCCGTGATGGTCGAGACCGGCTACAACCGCACCGAGCTGGGCAAGATCATCCTCGCGGCCTGCTTCATCAACGATATCGGCACCGTGCTGGCATTAGGCCTGATATTCGCGAACTACAATTTGTATCTGGTGCTGTTCGCGGTGGCCACTGTTGCGGTTGTCGCGATATTGCCTTTCATCGTCCGCCCCTTGTTCAAGTGGCTCGGCGGACGAACCAGCGAGCCAGAAATAAAGTTTCTGTTCCTGGTGCTCTTTGCGCTCGGCGGTCTTGCCAACCTGGGTAAGAGCGAGGCCGTGCTGCCGGCTTATCTTGTCGGGATGGCGCTGGCGCCATTCTTCTTGGCGAACAGAGAGCTGCAACTGCGTATGCGCGCCATATGTTTCGCATTCTTGACGCCGTTCTACTTCCTTAAAGCCGGCTCCCTGATCGAGGCTCACGTAGTGATCACCGGCGCGGGTCTTATCGGCCTTTTCCTCGGCATGAAGATGGTGACCAAGTTCTGCGGCATCCTGCCATTGACGCGTTATTTCAAATTCGACCCGCGCGAGGGCATGTACACCACGATGATGATGTCGACGGGTTTGACTTTCGGATCGATATCGGCGCTGTTCGGCCTCACCAATCACATTATCGACCAGGCTCAATATACAGTCCTGCTGACGGGCGTTATCGGAAGCGCGGTCGTGCCTACTTTGATCGCGCAAATTTGGTTCAGGCCTCACTTCGAGCCTTTGGAGGAGGACGCATAATCCTCTATTGTCCGCGCGGTATGAATTTTCATAAAGGGGAGACGCGGCAATGGATTTGGGGATGACCGGAAAGACGGCGCTTGTCACCGGCGGCAGCGAAGGCATCGGCAAGGCGATCGCACGGGCGTTGGCCCGCGAAGGCGTCGACGTCGCGATCTGCGCGCGGCGCAAAGGACCGCTCGAACAGACCGCCGCCGAAATCGCCAAAGCCACCGGCCGCAAGATCGTCGCCATTCCCGCCGATCTGACCAAGCCGGCCGACGCCGAAAACTTCGTCAGAGCGGCGCATGCCGCGCTCGGCCGCATCGATATCCTGGTCAACAATGCCGGCTCGTCGCCGGGCGGCGTGCTCGATCATTTGAGCGAAGAAGATTGGGCGCAATCGCTGCAGCTCAAATTCATGGGCTATGTGCGCTGCATGAAGCACGTGTTGCCGATCATGCAGAAGCAGAAGAAGGGCCGCGTCGTGAACTTGATCGGCAATGACGGCGTCAAGGTCTCCTATTGGGAGATCGCGCCGGGCGCCGCCAACGCCGCCGGTCAGAATCTGACCAAATCGCTCGCCAGCCAATACGGCAAGGACAATATCAGCTTCGTCGTTGTCAATCCCGGCCCGGTGCGCACCGAACGCTGGAGCGGCCTGGTCAAGGCGATGGCGCGCGACATGAAGCTGTCTTACGAGGAAGCCGACAAACTGGCGCCGGCGAGCATCCCGCTCGGCCGCATCGCCGAATGCGAGGAAGTCGCCAATCTCGTCGCCTATCTCGCCTCCGACCTCGCCTTCTTCGTCAACGGCACCATGATCGAAATCGACGGCGGCCAGGACAAGGTTCTGATGGACCGCATGCGCGATAGGTGATTTTCCCTCCTGCCCCGCGAAAGCGGGGAAGGGGGACCATCCGTAGCGCGTAGCGCGAAGGATGGTGGAAGGGGCGTCGGCCTCGACGCTCTTTCTGTTCCGACAACGAAGCGTCGAATCACAGGCCCCCTCCACCACCCTACGCTCGCTACGCGAGCTTGGGCGGTCCGCCCTCCCCCGCTTCCGCCTACGCGCTCCGCGCTCCGGCGGACTCAAACCCGCCGTAGCTCGCAGAGCGAGCGAAGGCGGGTCGCGGGGGCGGATAAAGCGATCTCGTTCCCGCGCACGCTTCGCGCGCGAGTGATGTCAAACAGCGATGTCGAACGACCCATACTCCTCGCCGTAGCCCGGATGAGCGGAGCGATATCCGGGAACGATCGAGAAGCTTCAATGTCCATCCCGGATGTCGCTGCGCTCATCCGGGCTACGAAGGAAGAAATAAGGGAAGCGGAACGCCGGCAAACGCAGGCTAACACCTCCCGCACGCAAACACGGCGCGCGGGTCGCGCCACGGAAAGGGCGGCTTGCGCCGCCCCTTCCGCTCTCGGGCGCGCTCGCCTGCCGGCGTTCCACCACGGCTCTTGCCAAGGGGTGTGTAGTCCCTTGGTGCGATCCGGGCCAGGCTTCGTGGGTAAACCGTCCAAGGGGCGGGGGTCACTCCGCCGACGGGCCTGCCCACATCCAGCGACGCACCTCGCACGCCGGTCGTAATGCCGGCAGGCATGATGCCCGGACCGCCCGGGAGCGAAGCTGATGAAGCTTCGCCCGCGGGCACCGCACTCGCCCCTGCCGCCCGGCATCACCCGGGCGGCGTCCCTTAGGGCGAGATTTAATTCGCATAATGTAACTTAATTAGGGACGATTGTCAAGGCCACGTCTCATCTTTTGTGACGCGACACTAAGCCTCCCTGCCCTGCGCTTGGCAACGCCCCCTGCTGCTTTATAGTCGGCTCCGCAAAGCGCGCGGGCGCGAAACGGACTAGCGGCCAAAAGACGCGGCGGGGCTTCAACAGAGGGTGGATCAAATGTCTGCACGAACAATCGGATATTGCGCCGGCAAAGGCCTGGCGCTCGGCGCCGCTCTAGCGCTCGGCTCGTTCACACTGGCCGTTCCGGCTTCCGCGGCCGATTTCGTCATGAAATTCGGCACCGCGACGATGAACGAGACCCAGCACCAGTTCATCAAGTTCTACAAGGAAGAGGTCGAGAAGGCCTCCGGCGGCCGCATCGAGGTGCAAATCTACCCGGCGAGCCAGCTCGGCCCGATCCCGGCCGAAATCCAGGGCGTGCAACTCGGCACCGTCCAGGGTTATATCGGCCCGGTCGACTTCTTCGTCGGCGTCGATCCGCGCTTCGGCGTGTTCAGCGCACCGCTCCTGTTCAAGAGCAACGAAAACGCCATTGCGACGGTCCAGGATCCCACGATCCAAAAGGCGATGTTCGACATGCTGGCGCCGAAACGCATGGTCGGCATCGCCACCATGAATATCGGAGCCTCCGATTACGGCGCCAAAAAACCGATCATGCGGCTGGCGGATTTCGCCGGCAAGAAACTGCGCATCAACGGCACCGAGCTCGAGCGCAAGAAGATGGCGGCGCTGGGCGCCACCGGCATCGGCATGCCGCTGTCCGACGTGGTGCCGGCACTCGACCAGGGCACGATTGACGGCACCATTTCCGGCCTGTCGGTGTTCGTCTCCTTCAAGATGAACGATCTGCTCAAGGTGATCACCGTTACCAACGACACCTACATCATTTCGCTCGCCGTCGTCAGCAAGCCATGGTTCGATACGTTGCCGCCGGACTTGCAAAAGGTCGTCATCGACGCCGGCAAGGATGTGCAGGCCAAGGCGCAGCAATATAATATCGACTTCACCAAGAATCTGGTGGACACCTGGACCAAGCTGGGCGGCACGGTGCATACGCTGCCCGACGACGACCTTGCCAAGATCAAGACGCTGCTCGGTCCGGTCGCCGACCAGGCGACCAAGGATCAGCCGGCGGTTCACGACATGCTGCAAATGGTGCGCGCTGCCGTCGCCAAACACTAACGCTCCGTTTCCCGGACGCGGTGCAGCGCGAAAGCACTGCACCGCCGATCCGGAATCGTCGCAGTCTGAGTTTCCAACGATTCCGGTTCCGCAGCGTACGATTTCGTGCCGCGCTGCGCCCGGGAAGCAGATTCAGCGGGCGGGCTGATGACCAAGATATTGTTGCGTGGCGCCACAGCCCTGATCGTCGTGCTGCGCATCGCCGCCGGCACCATGCTGATGCTCAGCGTCGGCATCAACTTCGCCAATATTATCGGCCGCTACGTCTTCTCGGTGTCGTTGTATTGGGCCGAAGAAGCGATGCTGTTCCTCATGATCGGCTGCGTCTTCTTCGGCGCCGGCCAGGCCGGCTGGCTCGGCCGCCACATCCGCATGGACGTCGTCATCTCGCTGTTACCGCCGCGCGCGCGGAAAATTTTCGATGTGCTGTCCGATATCGTCACCATCGCCACCTGCATCGCGGTCGCGGTGTTCGCCTGGCCGGTCATGACCATGTTCTACGAGCTCGACCAGCGCAGCGAGACCGCGAACATCCCGCTCGTCATTCCGCAATCGGCCGTGCCGATCGGACTATTGCTGATGGCGCTCTTGATTGCCGTGCGGCTGATCGCGGTCGGCGTCCGCCACGACGACATTATCGCGAGCCGGGACATCGAGCATTGAAATGGCGACGTTCGTCTATTTCATCCTGCCATTGATATTGCTGATCCTCGGCCTGCCGATCTTCGTCGTCCTGCTGTTGACCTCGTTCGCCGCGATCGTCTTCGTCGCCCATGTGCCGACCGACGCGGTGCAGACCTATATGTTCGGCAGCCTCGATAACTTTCCGCTGCTGGCGGTGCCGTTCTTCGTGTTGGCCGGCGAAATCATGGGCCGCGGCGGCATCGCCGAGCGGGTGGTGACCTGGGTCGTGTCGATCGTCGGCGGCGTGCGCGGCTCGCTGGCGGTGACGACGGTGGCGTCCTCGGAGCTGTTCGGCGCCATGGCGCATACCTCGGTGGGCACTGTCGTCGCCATCGGACGGCTGTTGTTTCCGTCGCTGACCAGGCACGGCTACAGCGAACGTTTTGCCATCAGCCTGATTACGTCCTCGGGCGCGGTCGCGGTGATCATTCCGCCGTCGATCGCGATGATTCTTTACGCGATGACGGCGGAGGTCTCGGCGATCAAGCTGTTCACCGCCGGCATTTTACCGAGTCTGCTGATCGGCATCGTCGACGCCATCTATGTGATGGTTTACGCACGCATCAAAATGGTGCCGCTGTCGGCCCCGGCGCGCTGGAAGAACATCTGGGCCTCGACCAAGGAGGCGAGCTGGGCGCTCGGCACCATCGTCGTGATCTTCGGCGGCATCTATGGCGGCGTCTTCACGCCGACCGAAGCCGCCGGCGTGGCGGTGGTCTATTCGCTGTTCGTGGCGATGTTCGTCTACCGCACGGTCGGCGTCGTCGAACTGTTGCAGATCATCGTCAATTCGGTGGTGCTGATCGGACAAATCCTGATCATCGTCACCGCCGCCGGCGTTTATTCCTGGCTGATGACCACGAGCGGCATTCCGCAAAACGTCATTGCCGGCGTCACCGCGCTGCACCTGCCGCACTGGCAGACGCTGTTGTTCGTCAATGCCGGGCTTCTCGTTGCCGGCAGTTTCCTTGAGCCGGCGCCCGCGATCCTGATCCTCACGCCGCTGCTGCTCCCGGTCGTCGAAACCGCCGGCATCGACGCCATTCACTTCGGCATCATCATGGCGGTGAATTTGTCGATCGGCCTTTACATGCCGCCGTTCGGCCTGAACCTGTTCGCCGCGCGCGCCGTCTTCAACGTGCCGATGGGCGTCATCTATCGCGGCGTGCTGCCGTTCGTGGTGGTCAATTTCCTGGCGCTCTTGGTGATCACCTACGTACCGGCGATCTCGATGGTGCTTATTGGCACGCAGCGTTGACGCGAGGAAGGCGTAGTGTTGCTCAGACGACGTTGCGATTGAAGTAGATCGAGCCCCAGATCACCAGAGCCCACATCACGGCCAGAGTGCCGAGCGCCATGAGTATTACCATTGCATTGCTCCCTCGACGACGGCGTTGTTGCGACGCTTGGTCTTTCGCGATGCGTTAGGCCTGCAATCAATCCGTCTCGCCTGACATGGCGACCACGCTGTCCGCGGCCGTCGTGTGCCGCTCCGTCAGCTCCGCTTGCAGCCGCTCGGCCTCTTCCTCCATGCCGATCCAACGCAGTTTGCGAATGAGCTTGACCAGTTCATTCGATCCGCGTTGCGGGGCGGCCGCATCGGACGGGTTTTCCGGCGTGCGCGATTGTTCAAGCGTGACGGCCATGAGCGTTCTCCCATTTTTCTTGTTGCGCGATGACGTCGCCACCGCGGCATTGTCCTGCGCAGCGCCTAGACGCGGCGGCGCCATGCGGCCGCGCATACGTGACTCGCACGCGCTAGCCTTTACCTGTTGGCTCGTCTTAGCAAGGCGGCAACAGTGCGCCGCAACATAATCGTCGCCGTGGCGACGCTACCGCGTGCCGTTACGCACCGTCCGCCGGCAAAGATTTGTGCTAATGTGGAACCGCGGTCGGCGGCGGTTCCGCCGGCCTTCGGTTCCACCAGTCAAAAGTGCAATTTCCAGAGCGGAACGGAGCTGGCGATGAGAGCTTGGCAGGCCCTCGTGATCGTCTTTCTATCTTTGGCGACGTCGATTGCACGTGCGGAGACTGTAGAAATCAACGGCGATTACGGCGGCTTCCTCGTCGCCTATGAAGCGAAATGGAAGAAGCTCGCCGACCAGCACGCCAATGTGCGCATTGCCGGTCCCTGCGTCTCAGCCTGCACCATTGTCGCCGGCTTTCTGCCGCGGGAGGATATTTGCGTGACGCCCAAAGGTTCGCTCGGATTTCATCAGGCTATTCCCTTCTTCATTACCCCGACCTTGTGGAAAGACTATCCGCCGGACATTCAGAACTGGATCACGGAGAAAGGCGGCCTGACATTATCGTTGCTCTGGCTGCAGGCTCCGGAGATTTATCACTACTTCAAGCGATGCCCGGGAACTTAGAGGCGGAGGCATTTTTCATGGCGGCCGGCAAAATCGACCTTCCGGTGGCGCAAGTCCGCCGCTATCTCGAACCGGGACCGATCGTTCTCGTCTCCTCGGCCTGGCGCGGCGAGCGCAACATCATGACCATGGGTTGGCACACGGTGATGGAATTCACGCCGTCGCTGGTCGGCTGCGTCATCGCCGCCGGCAATCACAGTTTCGAGCTTGTGCGCCGCAGCCGGGAATGCGTCATTAACCTGCCGACCGCGACGCTGATCGACGCTGCGGTCGGCATCGGCAATTGCTCGGGCGCCGACGTCGACAAGTTCGAGAAATTCCGCCTGACTGCTGCGCCTGCGCAAAAGGTCAAGGCGCCGCTCGTCGCCGAATGCCACGCCAATTTCGAGTGCAAGCTCACAGACGATACGCTGGTCGAGCGCTATAATTTCTTCATCTTCGAAGTGGTGAAGGCGCATGTGGCGCGGCGGCCGAAATATCCGCGCACGCTGCACTATACCGGCGACGGCGTCTTCATGGTGTCCGGCAAGATCGTAAGCCGGCGCGGCCAGTTTCGGCCGGAGATGCTGTAGCCTTTGTTGCCGGCATCGCTTCAATTTTATCGAATCGCGCGCAGTAATTTTAGATAATTTGCGCGACATTGCGCTACATGAATGATTTCTGGAACAATTGGCTCGAGGCCGTCCGTTTCACCTGCGAGGCGCAGAACGTCATTTCGGCGCGGCTGATGCTGTTTGCCTCAAGCGCACCGGACACCGTGATCGAAGAAGCGACGAACATGGTGACGGAAAAATTCCTGGCGTTCGCCAAAGCCGGAATGGCCGCCGAGCGGGCACTGGATGAAGGGCTTGGCCTCTATGCCGCCGCCGCGCGGGCCTATGCGCCGGTGGCCGATTGCGTGCATGCCAACAGCGACCGGCTGACCCGTTCCGCCGCCTGAAGCGAGAGCGGCAGCGGGCGCGAATGGGGACGGGTCAAGACCCGTCCCCACACGATCGACCTGCAGCGACAGCCTGGAGACAACGGCACCGCTGTTGAGCCGATCGCTACTCTGTTTTTGTCACGCCTTGCCGAGCGGCATCGCCACAAAGCGCGTGACGTCGCCCATTTTCACCCGCATCAGCACGTCGCGCTTGCCCTGCGCCTTGGCCTCGACCAGCGCTTGGCGCACGTCGCCAGCAGTGGCGACCGCCTTGCCGCCGACGTCGAGGATGACGGTGCCGGTCTGGAAGCCCTCTTCGGCCGCGGGCCCGTCGGGATCGACGCCGGTGACGACGACGCCCTCGCTGCCGGCGCCGGACACGTCCTTCGCCGGCGCCACTTGCAGACCGAGATGCGGCACGCCGCTCTCCGGCTGGGCATTATCGGCGCTCGCCACTTGCTGGTCGTTGGGCATCTGCGCCAGCGTCAGCGACACCGTCTTCTGCTCGCCCTGTCGAATGATGTCGAGCTTGACCGCAGAGTCCGGCGCCATCATGCCGATGGTGCGGGCGAGATCGCGGGCGTCCTTGACCGGAGCACCGTTGACCGCGGTGATGACGTCGCCGGATTTGATGCCGGCCTTGGCCGCCGGGCTGCCGCTCTGCGGCTCGTCGACCATGGCGCCCTCAGCCTTCTTCAGGCCGAGACTGTCGGCGATGCCGGACGTGACCGGCTGGATCTGCACGCCGAGCCAGCCGCGGGTGACGTGGCCGTCTTTTTTCAGCTCGGCCACGATCATCTTGGCGGTATCGGCCGGAATGTCGAAGCCGATGCCGACCGAGCCGCCGGACGGCGAATAAATCGCGGTGTTGACGCCGATCACGTTGCCGTCGACGTCGAAGGCCGGGCCGCCGGAATTGCCTTTGTTGATCGGCGCGTCGATCTGGACGTAATCGTCATAGGGGCCGGCGCCGATGTCGCGGCCTTGCGCCGAGACGATGCCGGCGGTCACCGTGCCGCCGAGCCCGAACGGATTGCCGACCGCAACCACCCAGTCGCCGACCCGCGGACGATGACTGGCGAATTGCACGTAAGGGAAGTCGCTCTTGCCGTCGACCTTGATCAAAGCCAGATCGGTTTTCGGATCGGTGCCGATCACCTTGGCGGTGTAGATCGTGCCGTCGTCGGTCGTCACCTGCACGGAGCTCGCGTGGTTGACCACATGGTTGTTGGTCACCGCATAGCCGTCCGGCGAGATGAAGAAGCCGGAGCCTTCGCCGACGATGGTCTCGTGGTTCGGCGCTTGGCGTTGCGGCATGTTTTGACCGAATTGCTGGCCGAACTGCTGAAAAAACTTGTCAAGCGGCGAGCCGGGCTGAGCCGGGATTTGTTGCTCGTCATCGTTTCCCATTTGCTGCGCCAGCGCCGATTCGGCGGAGGCGGGGATCTTGACGCGCACCGAAATCACCGCGGGCTTCACTTTGGCGACGAGATCGGCAAAGCCCTGCGGATGCGGCAGCGGCTGTTGCGGCAGCGGCGCCGATACAGCCGCGTTTGCGGTCGGCGCAGCAAAGGCGCTCGTCCAATTGCTGCCATATCCCGTATAAAACGGCCCGGCAACAAGCACCGCCGCGCCGATTGCGGCGACGGATGCCATAAGCACGATGCGGCGGCCTGCAAGAACCCTGGGCTTGCCGGATTGCGGGTGGTTGGTTTGTGTCATGACTTGATCTCCGTTGCGACGGCCCAAGTTTCTGCAAATCGGGTTTCTGCAAATCGGGCGCTTTGCGAATAGAACGCATAGATGGGCGATCGCGTCTTACGACGACCTGACGGGAATATTAATTCGAGGAAAGCTTTGCGCGCCGCCGTATATCAAGAAACGGCGGCGCGCCGGCCGGTTCGTTTCGATTTTTTGTTAGCGGCGCGCGGTCACTTCACCGGAGCGGCGTCCGGGATAAAACGCTGGCCGAACACCGGCTCCTTGTGCGGCGTCGGCGGCAATTCCCAGGCGCCGGTCGAGGGCGGACGCACTTCGGCGTCGACATGCACGTCGAGCAGATACGGCTTGTTGGCCTTCACCGCATGTTCGAGCGCGCCGCGGAAATCCTGCGACTTGGTCACGGTGAGCGCGTCGACGCCCGATGCTTTCGCCCAGGCGGCGAAATCGGGATTGAACGGTTTTTTGTTGGCGCCTTGATGGAACATGGTGCCGTATTCGCGACCGCCGAACATGCCGAGCTGGATATCGCGGATCGACACCCAGCCGAAGTTATTCCAGATCACCCACACCACCGGGATGTCGTATTCGACCGCGGTGCACAGCACGTGCGGCACCATGGTGAAGCAGCCGTCGCCGGTGACCGCGACCACCGGCCGGTCCGGCGCCGCAAGCTTGGCGCCGAGCGCGCCAGCGGCGCCGAAACCCATGCCGGAAAAGCCCCAGGAATTGAGCATGCATTGCGGCTTGCGCGCGTTCCAGAACTGCATGTACCAGTTATGGCTGACGCCGACGTCGCAGCAGATGATACCGTCGGCCGGCAGCACCGCCTGGCAATCGGCGACCACCCGCTCCGGCCGCATCGGCGATGCGTGCATTTCGAAATTCGGCCGCACGAAGTTTTCCCATTCGCCGCGCCACTTCGCGATGTCGGCGAGCCACTCTTTGGTGGCGCCGGGCTTGGCGCCGCGGCGCTCCAGCTCGGCCAGGATTTGCCGCAAGAACGTGCGCGCGTCGGCGAGCAGGCCGAGATCCGGCGGATAATTGCGGCCAAGCTCGGCCGGATCGACATCGACATGGATGAGCTTGGTATACGGGAAATTCCACGAATAGCCCGGCATCCACGACGAGGCCGAGCGGTCGTCGAAACGCGCGCCGATGGCGATGACGAGGTCGGAGCGGCGGCCGGCTTCGTTGGCGGGGAATGCGCCGTTGCGCCCAATGAAGCCGAGCGACAACGGATCGGTCATGTCGAGGCAGCCCATTCCATTGGGAGATGAGATCACCGGGATGCCGAATTTTTTGGCGAACTCGGTGAGTTCGCGGCTTGCCTCCGACAGCGTCACGCCATGGCCGATGAAGATCACCGGCCGCTGCGCGGCAAGAATCATATCGACGGCGCGCGAGATCTCCTCGGGCGAGGCGCCGCTCCGCTGGGTGTTGAACGGCGGCGCCGGCGGCGGCAGCTCGACCTCGTCCTCTTCCTGAAACACATTGAACGGCACGTCGATATTCACCGGCCCGGGCCGGCCGGACAGCATCGTCGTCATCGCCTGCCGCAACGCCAGCGGCAGCATGTCAACGCGGGTCGGCTGGAAACTGCGCTTGACCACCGGGCGCAGCACGTTGACGAAATCGGCCTGATAATGCCGGTTGATCTCCTGGAACGGACTGCGATTGAACTGCGAGGTCGGCACGTTGGCGGTAATCGCGAACACCGCCGAGGAATCGGTCAGCGCGCAGGCGAGCGGCATGACGATATTGGCCGAGCCCGGCCCGCACGAGGTCAGCGTCGCCACCGGCTCGTGGCGGATACGGAAATAAGCGTCCGCCATATGCGCGGCGACCTGCTCGTGGCGCGGCGAGACAAGCTTGATGCGGTCGCGCGCCTGGTACAGCGGATCAAGCATGCCGACATTGCCATGGCCGCAAATGCCGAAGACATAAGGAATGTCGTTCGCAATCAGATAATCGGTAATGAGCTCGGCGCCCTTCATGCGTGACATTAGTGTTCCCTACTGGCTTAAGTTGGTGCGGTGGGCGGAAGCCCATTTCTATCCGATCCGGAACGTCATTGCGAGCGGAGCGAGGGTGAGTGTGATCGTTCTCGCGATGCAATCGCGCTCCCTCTCCCCGCGTGCGGGGAGAGGGTTGGGGTGAGGGGGCCTCTCCGCCGGGCGCAGACTAGAGCGCTCAGACTCGCTGAGAAGCCCCCTCATCCTCGTCACTTCGCTCCTCGACTTCTCCCCGCACGCGGGGAGAAGTGAAAAAGCGTGCTCGTTCTCGCGATGCGCCTTCGCATCCGAGTTTTGCCGTCGCGCTTCAAGAAAGCCCTTCCCAAATCCTCCCTCAAATATGGAGGGAGGCGGAGCGCCGATAAGCGCATCCACTGGAGACCGCCCCGCCGCAGAGACAAAAGCCTGCCAGCGTATGCGGCGCGCACCATCGCCCTGCCCCGCACGGCGCGGGACCAAAACGGCGGCGCGCTCGCCTTTCGGCGCTCCACCGCGATCATGCGCCGAGGGTTTTTATCCCTCGACTCGGCTCCGGGCCGCGCTTCCTGGAATCACCGGATCCAAACGGGAGTACCCTCTCCGGGGCGATGTACCCGGACTTGACATAGTAATTGCGATGGTATAGGCTTTTTCCTGTAATCGGGGATACAGGGGAACAATCCTATGACCAGCAAGCCCAAGGCGGTCCATCAGCTTACCTCGGCTCAATTCGACACCATGTTTCCGGTCGGGGACGAGGACGCCTGCAAAGCCTATTTGATGGCCCGGCGCTGGCCCCATGGCGTTCGCTGTCCGCGCTGCGGCAACCCCGCCGTCTATGACCTCAAAACCCGCAAGTGGCACTGGCAGTGCTCGAAATGCTCCGATAGCGGCTATCGCTTTTCCGTCATTGCCGGGACGATCTTTGAGAACACCAACAAGCCGCTCCGCGACTGGTTCAAGGTCGCGCACCTGATCCTGACCAGCAAAAAGGGAATGAGCGCCCGCCAGCTTGGCCGTTATATGGGCTTCGGCTCGGTCAAAACGGCCTGGATGATGGCCCACAAAATCCGCTTGGCGCTGGTCGAAGAAAACACGGACAAGCTAGGCGGCATCGTCGAGGTGGACGAAACATTCATCGGCGGCAAAGACAAAAACCGCCACTGGAATAAACGCCATCACGGCATGACCGGCGGCGAAGCTACCGGCAAAATCCCGGTCATCGGTGCCGTGTCGCGCAAGGGCAACGTCGTCGCGCGCGTGCTTAGTCACGTCAATAGCTTCAACGCGCAATCGTTCGTTCGTGAAATGGTATCAAACAAAGTCAGTCTGTTGGCGACCGACGAAAGCACCGTGTACGACGGTCTGATCGAATATCCGAGAATGACGGTCGATCACCATCGCAAGCAATACGTTGTCGGCGCGGTCCACACGAACACGATTGAAGGTTTCTGGTCGATCTTCAAGCGCGGCGTGGTCGGCACGTTCCATAAGGTCAGCGCCAAGTATCTGCCCCTCTACGTCGCCGAGTTTCAGTTCCGATACAACAATCGCTACAATACCGACATCTTCGGCGCGGCGATCAGCGGATGCTAAGAAACGCGCTGATATTCCTTGCGGCTTGTGTGATCGTCCTAGTCGCTTTTGTTTGGTCCGAAAATGAGGTTGCACCCCATTTTCAGTCCTGCGTAAGTCAATACGCCGCCGCCGATGGCAAGCAGCAGGGAGACAAGAAAGGCGAGGTCGTCAGTAGGGTCGTTGCCGCCGAGTCCATCTGCACGTTGCAACTTATTGACCGCCACAACGGTTTTTTCTCCGCCCTCGCCGCTCTCGCCGTTGCCGCCTTCACTTACACTCTGTGGCGATCCACTCAGGGTCTCTTGCGCGCCACCAATCGTACCGTTGACCTGACGAGCCAAAATTTCAGCGCCGAACATCGGCCGTGGGTATCTGTGGACGCGGATATTAATCAATTCAGGTTTGAGAAAGGCGCGGCGTACATCAAATTGAGGTATTTGCTGAAGAACAGCGGAAATTCCCCTGCCGGCGGAGTCTGCGTGAGTTGCAAGACGATCTTGGCAGTAGTCGGCACTAGCCTTGGGTGGGACCACAAAAAAATTTCGACAGGAAGTCGCCGCAAAATCCGCTCGGCTCCGCGATCTTGGTGGCGGCGTAATCTTCCCCGGCCAAGAGCGGGACGGCGCCTATGAACTCATCGTCACTCGCGACGAACTCGACAAGGCCTCTCCGCCAGCAACACAGAGAGCGCCCTTGAATATCTTCATACTGGTTGCTGCGGATTATCGCTTTATGTTCGAGGAACGCAGCCACCAGACCGTCGCGACCTTCTTTGTCGGACCTGTAGCCGTCCCCCAGTTCTACAGCATTTTGACCCTCGCCGCCCTGCAACGTTTCAGCCTTGGCGACTACGCCGACTAACGCCGCGATGATAGCCAAGCCGGCCAATCCAAGGCGTACAGCCGCTACACTGCAATTTGAGCCGGTCATGTCGCATAAATAGCGACAACATCAGCATTTTGCTAGTAGGATTACCCTCCCAAAATCCGCAGGTTCCGTGACGAACGTCAGCCTGTCGAAATCATTGATATAGCGATGATTTATCTATGTCAAGTCCGGGTACATCGCCCTCGCGAAAGGCCCCTCCGTGAACGAGAGGCGGAGAAAGTAATCGATATGGTGACGAATGTCAAGAGCTGGTCTCCGAAAACGAGACATCGCAAAGCCGGCCAGGGAAATTCCTCTAAGCCCAGTTCGGTCGTTTTCGGGGCGAAGCGGACATGAACCGACAGGCAAAGCGACTGGGCCGGTTGAAAATGACCCATAGCGGAAGTCAGCGACCTGAGCTTGCGCCGACACACACGATCCGGCTCGTCGGCGGGCCGTGCTGACAAAATTCCTATATGGGCACTTGGACAATTGATCTCAATCAATGAAGGATTTAGCGCGCCGGGCTTTTATTTGCACCTACGGAAATCGAATAGTCGCTTCTGAAGGACACCTGCAATGCTTATTCGCTATTTCGCCGGCATCCTGCTTGTGTTCGTGTTCGCGGCAGGCAGCCTACCTCTATCCGCTGCCTACGTGCATTTTCCGATTGGGGAGTTGCTGTCTCCAACAGCACAAGCGAAGTCGAGAGTTCGCAGTCTGCTCGACCGTGTGCTCGGTAAAACGATGCCGGAGGGCATTGTAAAGACCAATGGCCGCATCGAAGCCACGCAGGTCGACGTCTCGGCGAAATATCCTGGCCGGCTAATCGACATCACCGTAGAGGAAGGCAGCGAAGTCAAGGCGGGACAAGTCGTCGGCCGCGTATCATCGCCGGAATATGAAGCTCAGCTCAGGGCGGCGCAATCCAACGTGGAACGTTCCAAACAGGCGATGGCTGAGGCGCAGTCGCTTATAGCCGAGCGTAATGCCCTGCTGGCTAATGCCAAATCCGACTTCGAACGCGGACAGCAACTCATCGTGAATCAGACTATCACCCAGCAAACTTTCGATCAGCGTCGCCGCAATTACGAAGCGGCCCAAGCAAGCGTCCAGGGCGCGACTGCACAGCGCGATCAAGCCGACGCCGCCGTCAAGAGCGCGGAGGCGGAGGTCGAGCGCATTGAGTCCGTCTTACAGGATTTGATTCTTGTGTCGCCGAGAACCGGACGAGTGCAATACCAGCTCGCGCGGACCGGCGAAGTGGTCGCCGCTGGCGGAAAGGTCCTAACGATCCTCGATCTGCAAGATGTCTATATGACAATCTTCCTGCCGGCGGCGAGCGCGGCCAAATTGGAACTCGGTGGCGAGGCCCGCATCATCTTGGATCCGGCTCCTCAATACGTCATTCCCGCCTCGGTCAGTTTTGTCGCGGCCGACGCGCAATTCACGCCGAAGACCGTGGAAACCGCCGAAGAACGCGAAAAGCTGATGTTTCGCGTCAAGCTCAAACTGGACGCGCTGGTTCTCAAGCAATTCGACCGAAGGGTGAAGACGGGCGTGCGTGGGCTGGGGGTCGTGCGCACGAATGCTGCGACAGCGTGGCCGGACGACCTTCAAGTCAAGCTGCCTCAATGACGGACGCTGTAGTCGCTCGGCTCACGAGTGTCTCGCACCGATATGGCGCGACGATCGCGCTCGACGAGGTCACGATTGAAATCCCTGCACGCAAGATGGTCGGAGTGATCGGGCCTGACGGGGTTGGCAAGTCCACCCTGTTGGCGCTCGTTTCCGGCGTGCGCACAATCCAGGCCGGGCGGGTTATCGTCTTCGACGGCGATCTTACGGACCGGGCCCACCTCAAAAGCCTCCGCGCCCGCATTGCCTACATGCCCCAAGGTCTGGGCCGCAATCTCTATCCGACACTCAGCGTTTTCGAGAATATCGACTTCTTCGGCCGGCTGTTCGGACAATCAGCGTCCGAGCGACGTGCCCGCATCACCGAACTCCTGACCGCCACCGCGCTCGATCCGTTCGAGGACCGCCCGGCCGGAAAACTTTCCGGCGGAATGAAGCAGAAGCTCAGTCTTTGCTGCGCGCTCATCAACGATCCGGATCTGCTCATTCTCGACGAGCCGACGACCGGCGTCGACCCGCTCTCGCGGGGCCAGTTCTGGGACCTCATCAACACGATCCGGGCGCGACGCCCGCAAATGAGTGTGATCGTGGCGACAGCCTACATGGATGAAGCGCAGCGCTTCGACTGGCTCATGGCCATGGACGACGGCAAGGTCATCGCGCATGGCACACTGAAGGAACTGCTGGAGAATACGGGAGAACCGACGCTCGACGAAGCGTTTATCGCGCTGCTGCCAGAGGAAAAGCGCGCCCTTCATCAAAAGGTAAGCGTGCGGCCGCGCATAGCTTCGGCGGATGAAGTGCCGGCGATCGAAGCCGAGGGACTGACGCGGCGGTTCGGTGATTTCGTCGCCGTAGATCACGTTAATTTCAAGATCGCGCCGGGCGAAATTTTTGGCTTCCTCGGCTCCAACGGTTGCGGCAAATCGACGACGATGAAGATGTTGACGGGGTTCCTGCCCGCTACTGAGGGCTGGGCGAAGCTGTTCGGGAGCCCGATGGGGTCGAACGACATGGAGATGCGTCGCAACGTCGGCTACATGACGCAGGCCTTCTCTCTCTACGGCGAGCTTACTGTCCGGCAGAATCTCGATCTACACGCGCAGCTCTACCACCTGCCTCCTGATAAGATCGAAGGTCGCATCCAGCAGCTTTTGAAGCGCTACGATCTGGCAGGCGTCGCCAACGCCAAACCCGAGAGCCTGCCGCTCGGCATCAAGCAGCGACTTCAACTCGCGGTGGCGGTACTGCACGAGCCTGCGATTCTAATTCTCGACGAGCCGACTTCAGGCGTCGATCCGATTGCACGCGACGCTTTTTGGCGCACCCTGATCGATCTATCCCGTGACGACGGCGTTACGATTTTTCTTTCGACACATTTCATGAACGAAGCGGAGCGATGCGACCGCATCTCGCTCATGCATGCCGGCAAGGTGCTGGCGGTCGGCGCGCCGCTCGACCTCGTCAAAGAGCGCGGCAGCGACTCGCTGGAGGACACGTTCGTCGGCTATCTCGCCGATGCGGCCGGAATCGACCGCACGAAGAAAGTCGAGCCGCCGGCGCCTAATGCGATGCCGGTTCAGGCGGAACTGGCGCGGACGGCAAAGCGATTCGATTTGGCTCGACTGTGGGCTTACGCAAGACGCGAGACTGTCGAACTGTTACGCGATCCGATCCGACTAGCCTTCGCCGTCTTTGGTCCCATCATCTTGATGTTGGCTTTCGGTTACGGCATTTCCTTCGATATCGAAAACCTGCAGATGGCGGCGTTCGATCAGGACAACACGCCGGAAAGCCGACAACTTCTGGAAGGCTTTTCCGGCTCGCGGTATTTCTCGGTCCAACCGCCTATCGCCTCAGCCGACGAAGGTGAGCGGCGGCTGAGAAGTGGCAACACACAAGTCGTCGTCGAAATTCCCAGCGGGTTTGGCCGCGATTTATTGAACGGCTCGCGGCCGGAAGTCGACGCGTCGGTCGACGGCGCCATGACGTTTCGGGGAGAAACAGCAAAAAATTATGTCACGGGCGTCGTCAGGAGGCAGGGAGAGGAGCTTCAGCGGCGGTTGCGGCGGGCAGGAAGCCCGAACGCCTGGAGTGACGGCGATATCGCGACGCGCTTTCGCTACAACCAGGCCTTTCTCAGCGTCAACGCCATGGTGCCGAGCGTGTTCATGCTCATGCTCTGTCTGATCCCTGCCATCATGTCGGCGATCGCAGTCGTGCGGGAGAAAGAAACCGGCTCCATTGCCAATTTCCGCTCCACCCCCATTACCAAGCTCGAGTTTCTTCTCGGCAAGCAGCTTCCTTATGGCGCGGTCGCCATGGTGAGTTTCGTTTTCTTGTTCTTGATGGCGATTTTCGTGTTCGGCGTGCCGATCAAGGGCTCGTTTCTCACGTTGCTGATCGGAACGGTCGTTTACGTCGTGGCGACAACAGGTTTCGGCCAGTTGATTTCGTCCTTTACCCGCACGCAGGTCGCAGCGGTGTTTGCGACGGCGATCCTTTCCATCGTGCCTGCCGTGAACTTCTCCGGACTGTTTGCGCCGGTGTCGTCCCTTTCGGGCGGAGCGAAAATTCTCGGCCTGACATTCCCGTCGGCCTGGTATCAGCCGATCACGGTCGGGGTTTTCGCTAAGGCGCTCGGAATGACCGACCTTTGGAGAAATATCGCCGCAATCACGGTCATTGCGTTGGCCTACCTCATCCTGTCGCTTGTGCTCCTACGAAAGCAGGAGGCGTAACGTGTCTTTGCCCGCGACAGAGCGCGTTCCTAAATTGGCCGAGGCAAGAACGCTGACGCTGCGCGATCATATTTTCAATATCCTGCGTCTCGTGATCAAGGAATTAAGAAGCATCAGGGCGGACCCCACAATGCTCATCCTTGTCGCCTACGCTTTCAGCATTTCGGTCAATACGGTCGCGACCGGAGCCGTGACTGAAGCGACCAATCTTTCCGTCGGGATCGTGGACGAGGACGGCTCGGATCTCTCGAGAGAGATCGCCGAAGGGCTCGTTCGACCGACATTCCAGCCTGCCGTGCAGATCAGGGCGTCCGAGATCGATGCGAAAATGGATAAGGGCGAGCTGCTGTTCGTCGTCGAGATTCCTCCGAACTTCCAGGCCAATATTCTGGCCCAGCGCAAGACTGAGATCCAAATCAACGTTGACGCCACCGCGGTGGCGCAGGCCGGCAACGGCGCCAGCTATCTCAATACCGCCATATTCAATGAAGTGCAAAATTTCATCTTCAAACGCGGGGACCCGTTAAGCGACCCGATCAATCTCGTCGTCCGCGCAAAATTCAATCCGAATTTGAAGACCGCCTGGTTCTCGGCAATGACGCAGGTCATCAATCAAATCACGATGCTGACCGTTATCCTTACCGGCGCGGCGCTGATCCGCGAGCGCGAGCAGGGCACCGTGGAACACTTGTTGGTCATGCCCGTGGTGCCCGCCGAGATTATGCTGGCGAAAATGTTAGCCAACGGCCTCGTTATCCTCGTGGCGGCGATGCTATCGCTACAATTTGTGGTCCATCTGTGGATCGGCGCGCCGATCGCAGGGTCGATTGTGCTGTTCCTCGTCGGCGCGGCGCTATACGCCCTCGTGGTGGCAGCTCTCGGCATTCTACTTGGCACGCTGTCGACGACGATGGGCCAGTTCGGTCTGCTCGCTATGCCGGTCCTGATGATCACGCAATTGCTGTCGGGCAGCAGCACCCCGATGGAGAGCATGCCGGTCTGGCTGCAATATGTGATGCAGACGATCAGCCCAACGCCGCATTTCGTCGCTTTTGCTCAGGCGGTTCTGTTCCGCGGCGCAGATCTTACGATCGTCTGGCGACCGCTTTTGGCCATGCTCATTATCGGCTCGGTCTATTTCGCTTTCGCGATGAGCCGCTTCCGGCGCGTTATTTTCGGGAGTTGAACAATATGTCGAAAACTGCAAAAGCCGGTAAAGACGGCAACAGCAAGATGAAGCGAAAGCTCTACGAAAAGGAGCTCCGTAAGCTCCAAGTCGAGCTTTGCCAAGTGCAGGATTGGGTGAAAGCGAAAGGGCAGCGGGTCATCATTCTGTTCGAAGGTCGCGACGCCGCCGGCAAAGGTGGAACGATCAAAGCCATAACAGAAAGAGTGAGCCCGCGCGTCTTTCGGGTCGTGGCGCTGCCCGCGCCTTCCGATCGTGAAAAAACGCAAATGTTTTTGCAGCGCTACGTCGAGCATTTTCCTGCTGCCGGCGAAATCGTCGTTTTCGACCGAAGCTGGTACAATCGAGCAGGCGTCGAGCGCGTCATGGGATTTGCCAGCGCAAAGGAGGTGGATCGCTTCCTCAGCCTCTGCCCGGAAATCGAAAAATACATCACCGACGCGGGCATCATTCTAATCAAATTCTGGATGGAAGTCGGGCAGGAAGAACAGGAAGCGCGCTTCCACAAGCGCATCAACGATCCGCTTCGACAATGGAAGTTGAGTCCGATGGATCTGGAATCTTATCAGCGCTGGTACGATTATTCGAAAGCTCGCGACGCTATGTTGAAAGCCACCGACGTCAAGTACGCACCCTGGCATATCGTGAGGTCGGACGACAAGCGGCGCGGGCGCCTCAATTGCATCTCGAAAATTCTCGAACTCGTTCCATATAAGAAAGTATCGGGGCCGAAGGTCAAACTGCCAAAACGATCCACTAAGAACAAATACGACGACCAGGCATCGTTGCGCGGAAGAAAGCTTGTCGCCGAAAAATTCTAATACAGCGGCAGAAGGTGCGATATGATTGATCACCCATCGCCGCGGGGCATGACAAAGTCCGGCTAATCCCTCAACCCCGCCTGCATAAGCAGCGGATAGGTCACGTCGCGAAATTCGCGCATGCCTCCGATTTGCGCTATGGGCGACCAAAATCTAAAGTCATGTACAACGCGACCATCACGCTACGATGTGGCAGGCTTTAATCCTCGCACTGGGACATCCCATGAGGCGTCGGGAGTTGCTGGCATTTATTGGCGCTTCTGCAGCGGCTTGGCCATTACGCGCCGCTGCGCAGCCGGCCGTCGGTGTGCCACAACCGACGGCGGCCGAAGCCGCTGCAATGGCGGAGCTTGCCGGCGCCTTCATCCAGCAATACGCGGTACCGGCGCTTTCGGTCGCCATCGGCTACGGCGGCACGATGGTTTATCAGGACGCGTTCGGCGTCGCCGACCGGGAAAACCGTGTCGCGGTGACGCCGGAGAATTTGTTCCGTATCGCCAGCGTGACCAAGACGCTGACCTCGGTCGCGATTTTCTCGCTCATCGAAGCCGGACGTATCAAGCTCTCCGACAAAGTGTTCGGCCAGGGCGCCATCACCGGGCTAGATTACGGCAAGCCGCCGTTCAATCCCGGGGTCGAAGACATCACGATCGAGCATCTGCTGACGCACACCGCCGGCGGCTGGCCCAACAACGATGGCCGCGATCCGATGTTTCACAATCCGCAAATGAGCCAGGCCGAGCTGATCGCGTTTACGCTTCGCACCCGGCCGCTCGATCATCCGCCGGGGGAGAATTACGCCTACTCCAACTTCGGCTATTGCGTGCTCGGGCGCGTGATCGAAAAAATCACGCGCCAGCGGTATGCCGACTATGTGCGGACCGCGGTGCTCGACCGCTGCGGCATCGCCGACATGACGATCGCCGGCAATACGCTTTCGCAACGGCAGCCTCGCGAGGTGAGATATTACGGCCAAGGCCGCGACAATCCCTACGATATGAACGTCACTCGGATGGACTCCCATGGCGGCTGGATCGCGCGGCCGGCCGATCTCGTACAATTTTTCATGCATGTCGACGGCTTTGCCGCGCCGCCCAATATTCTCAAACCGCAGACGATCGCGATCATGACGACGCCTTCCGCGGCCAATCCGCACTACGCCAAGGGCTGGGAGGTCAATGCCGCCAATAATTGGTGGCACAACGGCAACTTGCCGGGCACCGAGACGCTTGCGGTGCGCACCCACAGCGGCTTCTGCTGGGCGGCCTTCACCAACACCAGGACAGCCAATATGGGCGGCGACCTCGACCGGCTCATCTGGGCCATGGTGCGAGCGGTCAAAGCCTGGCGGGTTTGAATATGCGGCTTTGGCCTGTCGGCCGACGCGGCGCGATTTGAATAACTTAGCGGCGCACATCAACTTAATGTGACACGCGGAACAAACGAGGCGCCTTGTGGTCTCGTTCTGTGTTGGCCGGCTACGCCAACCAATTTCCAGTTATGTCGCAATGCTCAACAGCGAGACACGAAGATGTTCCGGAACATGAAAGTTGCGCTTTCCGCTGCGATTATTCTTAGCACCGCCTTTTCGGCATCGGCCGCGACCAAGCATCATCGCGTCACCGAAGCTCATGCGGCGCTTTATGACATGGTTCCCACTGGCGGCTGTTCGCCGACCCATGCCCCGTTTTGCAGTAACATATGCACGGGAGCCGGCCCTTGTGCGCCGCCCGATAGCTGGTAACCCGGCCGCTATCACACCTCGTCCCGCAACCCCGCCTGCATGAGCAGCGGATAGGTCACGTCGCGGAATTCGCGCATGCCCTCGATATAGCGCGGCCAGGACAACAGGACGCCGTCGAGCCCGATTTTGGACAGTGTGGCGAGCCCATCCACGATCTGCTCCTTGGTGCCGATCAGCGGAAAGCCGCCCCAGCCCGAGATCATCATCTCGGCCATGGCGTTGCGCCGCGCTTCCGGGTAGTCGCGCTTGTTGATTTCGGCCGCCATGGTGTCAATGACATTGCGGGCCGCGACCCAGTCGCCCTTTTCGTGCACATAATAATGATAGAAGTCGCGCGCTTCCTTCTCGGTCTCGGCCTGCACGATGGTGGCATTGCTCCACACTCTCACCTCGCGGCCGTAGGTTTCGCGCGCGAGCTTGTGATAGGCGGCGACATGGGCGGTATTGGTGGCGAGGTCGTGGGTGCGGATATTGGTGAAGACGAGATCGCAGTGCCGGCAGGCAAAATGCCGGCCGCGCTCCGATGAGCCGGCGTTCATGATCGCCGGATAAGGCGCCTGGATCGGCTTCGGTTGCAGATAGCCGCCCTTGATGCGGTAGAACTTGCCGTCGAAATCGAATTTGTCGTCTTCGGTCCACAGCCGCTTGACGATGGCGAGCCACTCCTCGGCGCAGGCGTAGCGGTCGTCGTGCTCCATGAGCGAGACGCCGAACATTTCCATTTCCGGGAAATTCCAGCCGTTGACGATATTGAGCGTGTAGCGCCCCTGGGAAATGTGATCGATGACGGTCGATTGCTTGGCGGCAATGATCGGATGGTTGAGCGCGACATGCGAGGTCGAGATCACGCCGGAATTTTTGGTGGCGCCGGCAATGCCGGCGGCCCAGGTGAAAGTCTCGAAACCCGGGCCCTGCGGATCGGTCGCGCCGCCAAAGCCGCGCCAGCGCGCCACCGGCACCAGCGCCTCGAATTCCATCGCGTCGGCGAGCTGCGCCAGCGTCACGGTATTCGGCCAGGTCAATTCCAGCCGGCCGTCGAGGTCCGACATCACGCAGCCGGAGTCGAGATTGGTCTGGAACGTCCCGAGCTTGAGCTTGCGTGAACCCAGCGCCGGGTTGACCTCGCGGCGGTCCTTTTGATGTGATCTTAAACTCATGCCGCTTGCCGGCTATTTGCCGCCGCGTCTCACGCGCCGCGCCAGGTAATCGAAATTGATCTGAAACTGCTCGGGCTGGCTGATGTCGTTCTTGAGCTTCTCGATGTCGGCGCGCGGAAATTCCGGCGCCGGGTCGCCGGCGGCTTCGGCGAGCAATTGCACCATGGCGCCGTTCTCCAGCATGATGGTGCCGATCACGGCTTCCGCGATGCTCGCTCCGGTGACGACGACGCCGTGGTTTTTCAGCAGCACCGCCCTGCCCCGACCGAGCGCGCGCGCGACGCCTAAGCCCATTGCCGGACTGCGGATGAGATTGATGGTGTCGGTATAGACGCCGAGCGCCTCATGGAACAGCGCGCCGGGTTGACTGTAGCATTTGAGCGGCCGGCCGGTCGACGACAGCGCGATCGAATAAGTCGGATGCGTGTGAATGACGCAATTGACGTCGGCGCGCGCCTTGAAAATCTCGGAATGGATGAAAACCTCGCTGTGCCGGCGCGCGGCGCCGGCGACAACCTTGCCGTCGAGATCGATGGTGAGGATGTTTTGCGGCGTGATCTCGTCGAGGCCGAGGCTGTGCGCCTTCATGAAGAACAGGCCCGGGTCGTCGGGCAGCCGGAACGAAATATGGCCGCGGGTAAAATCGTCCTGGCCTTGCGCTACCAGCACTTTGCCGGCGACGATCAGCTGCTGCTTGATAGCCTTGTGCGATGCTTTTTCGCGAGTTGACTTGAGCATTTCCCTCACCCATTGCGAAATTTACGGGTGCAACAGAACAGGGAATTGCGCAAGGCTCAAGTGGGAAGTTTGAGCAAGAGATCGGCGCCCTACGCCGCTCTCGCCGCCTTGTCCGGCAGCTTGTTGCCGTGAATGAGATCGTGGACCGCGGTTACTTTCTCGATCACCGGCGGCGACAGGATGAACGGATAGATATCCAATAGTCCCATGGTCCGGTTGAGGCTGTTGAGCGCATTGCTCAACGGAATCCAGGTTTCGATCAGCGGCGACGGATCGCGCACCGTGTAGGGATCGAAATCGACCTGGGCGTCGAGCTCGCCCGGCCGCGCCAGCCGCGGATGCACATACATGCCGAAGGCGCGCGCCATTTCCAGCGTGTCGACGATATGCAGGTAATGCGCCCAGGTCTCGGCAAAATCCTCCCAGGGATGCGAGGTGGCATAGGCGCTGATGAAATGCTTCTGCCAGTCCGGCGCCGCGCCGTTGGCGTAATAGGCTTGCAGCGCCGCGCCGTAATCGCTCCTCTCGTCGCCGAAAATCCTGCGGCAGTCCTCGATCAGGCCACCGTCGCGCACCAGCACGTCCCAGAAATAATGGCCGACCTCGTGGCGGAAGTGGCCGAGCAGCGTGCGATACGGCTCGTGCATGACGGTGCGCCGCTTCTCGCGCTCGGCATCGTCGGCTTCGTCGAGCGCGAGCGTGATCAGGCCGTTGTCGTGACCGGTCATCACCCGCGGCCCGTCGAAGTGCGGCGGGCTGGCCAGAAAATCGAAGACCAGGCGCTCGCCGCCATTCGCATTGCGTTCGTCCAAAGGCAGATTGAGCTTCATCAGCGTGTAGAACAGCCGGTGCTTGGCCACCTCGATCTTTTGCCAGGCGACGAGATTCTCTTGGATGCCGGTGTCGGGAATGGTGCGGTTGTGCCGGCACGCCGCGCAATAGATGTCGGCCGTGTCGGCCTCGATCACCCAATTGCAGACGCTGAACTCGGCATTGGCGCAGAAGCGATAAAGCTTTTTGCTGACCGCGAGCGCCCGCCAGGCGTCGCCGGCAGGCTGCAGCGCCGACAGGTTCATGATTTCCGGAATGAAGCCGAGCCGGTGCGAGCATTTTTCGCACACCGTGTTCTCAAAGTAGAGCAGCTGCTCGCAATGTTGGCATTTGAAAAGCTTCATATGAGCTTTCGTTGCTCGCGCGTCGCAACGCAATACGTCGGCGCACGCGAATCGTTCCTCCCTTGCAGCAAGGGTAGAAGTCTCGGGCAAAAAAATCCCCGGCCGATGGCGGCATTTCAATAGCCCTGTGGATCGACGATGCTCCGGATAATTCCGTCATTAACTCAATGCGTTAGGCGCGACTTGCGCCCCCTAGACTTGCACGCCGCAATGCGGATTTTCGGTGCGCGCGGTTCTGGACTCCTGGAGCATGACCCCGAAAACGCCGGGGAACGAGGCCAACAGCGCCGCCATCGAGTCGCAAGCCGCTTCCAGATTCTCGCGGCTGCGGTTATTCGTTGGCATGATCGACATACCGAGATCCGCCGAATCCCAGGCCGCCGTTTTCAAGCTGCTTAGCAATCCGGCGACCTATGGCGGCGCCGCAGTGCGGCGCTGCGAGACCCATGCCGCGGTCGTGTTCCTGGCCGGCCATCGCGCGCTTAAGGTCAAGCGCGCGGTGCGCTATCCGTTTCTCGATTACTCGACGCTGGATAAGCGCAAGGCCGCCTGCCAGGCCGAACTCGACGTCAACCGCAAATTTGCGCCGCAACTTTACCGCCGCATCGTGCCGATCGCGCGGCAAGCCGACGGGTCGCTCGCTTTGGACGGCGCCGGCGCAGCGGTCGAATGGGCGGTCGAGATGACGCGCTTCGACGAGGACAACACGCTCGACCATCTCGCCGAGCGCGGCGAGCTTGACGAAGCGCTCAGCGCCAAGCTCGCGGTCGCCGTTGCCGCCATGCATGCGCGCGCCGAGCCGGTCGAAGCCGCGCCGTGGCTCGCCGCCGTTGCCGGATTCATCTCGGACGATACGGCGGCGTTCCGCGAGCACGGCGAACTGTTCCCGGCGATCGCGGTCGACGAGCTCGAGCGGAAGTCGCAGATCGCCTTCGCGAAATTGCGCCCGCTCCTTAATGCGCGTGGCGCCGGGGGCCTGATCCGGCGCGGCCATGGCGACCTTCATCTCGGCAATATCGCGGTTCTCGACGGCGAGCCGGTCGCCTTCGACGCGCTGGAATTCGATCCCATCATCGCCGAAGGCGACGTGCTCTACGATCTGGCGTTTCTGCTGATGGATTTGGTCGAACGCGATCTGCCGCGCGCGGCGAACGCAGTGTTGAACGGATATTTTGCCGCATCGCGACGCGACGAAGATTGCGACGGTATCGCCGCATTGCCGTTCTTCATGTCGCTGCGCGCCGCCATCCGCGCCAAAGTCACGGCCGCGCGCCGCGATCTCGCCGGCGCTGCTGACAAAGCCGATCTCACACAGTCGGCAAGACGCTATTTCGAGCTCGCGCTCGCACTTTTGGTCCCGGCCAGACCTATGATCGTATGCACCGGCGGATTATCGGGCACCGGTAAATCGCTTTTGGCGCGCGCGCTCGCTCCTGACATCGCGCCGGTTCCCGGCGCGCTGGTATTTCGATCGGATATCGAACGCAAAGCGTTTTTCGGCATGGCCGAGCACGATCGTTTGCCGGCCGAGGCCTATCGGCCCGAAGTGTCTGAAACGATCTATCGCAGCTTGATCGACAAGGCCGCGCGCGTTGCGCGCGCCGGTCATTCGGTCATCGTCGACGCCGTCTTCGCCAGACCGGAAGAGCGCGCCGCGATCGAAACGGCCGCCGCCGCTGCGAAAGCGGATTTCCGCGGACTGTTCCTGGCCGCCGATCTACGAACGCGCCTCGACCGGGTCGGATCGCGGGGTCCCGATGCATCGGACGCCGACGCCAAGGTCGCACGCATGCAGAACGCGTTCGATATCGGCAAGGTCACTTGGACCATTGTCGATGCCTCCGGTTCGCCCGAGGAGACGCTCGCCATAGCGCGCGCAGCGATAGAATAAATTACGGCACCAGCACCGCGGCGCCCTGCAGGCGCCCCGTCCGTAAATCCGACAACGCGTCATTGGCGCGGATCAGCGGATAGAGAACGGTCTGCGTCTTGATGCCGGCCTGCGGCACGATGGCGAAAAACTCCTCGCCGTCTTTGCGGGTGAGATTGGCGACCGATTTCAGCTCACGCTCCTCCCACAGAATACTGTAAGGAAAGCTCGGAATATCGCTCATATGAATGCCGGCGCAGATGACGCGCCCGCCCTTGCGCACGGCGCGCAAAGCCGCCGGCACAAGCGCGCCGACCGGCGCATAAATTATGGCGCAATCGAGTTCGTCGGGCGGCGCTTCGTCGGAACTGCCGGCCCAGCACGCTCCGAGTTTCCGCGCAAAGGCTTGCGCGGCGCTATCGCCCGATCTGGTGAACGCATAAACATCGCGCCCCTGCCAGCGCGCCACTTGGGCGATGATGTGCGCGGCGGCGCCGAAACCGTAAAAGCCGATTTTTTTGCCGGCGCCGGCCATTTGCAACGAGCGCCAGCCGATCAGGCCGGCGCACAACAGCGGCGCGTTCGCGACGTCGTCGCCGCTGTCGGGCAGCCGGAAGACGTAGCGTGCGTCGGCAACGACATGCGTGGCATAGCCGCCGTCGCGCGTATAACCGGTGAACAACGGATGATCGCAGAGATTCTCGCGGCCTTCGCGGCAATAGCGGCAACGGCCGCAGGTTTTGCCGAGCCAGGGAATGCCGACCCGCATCCCGGCCGCAAGCGTATCGACGCCGGCGCCGAGCGCATCGATCCGGCCGACAATTTCGTGGCCCGGCACGATGGGCAGTTTCGGATTCGGCAATTCGCCGTCGACGACGTGCAGGTCGGTGCGGCACACCCCGCAGGCGGCGACACGCACTCTCACCTCGCCGTCCTGCGGCAGCGGATCGGGCCGTTCTACAAGTCGGAGCGGTTCGCCCAGCCGCTCCAGCACCATCGCCTGCATCGCAACGACCTTCGATTTGCGCGACCAACCGACGCCGTCCGGCCAGTGCGCCGCTGCAAATACAACTCAATTGCCCGAGAATACCGAGTCCGAACGTTCATTGTTTCGCAAATAATTGATTTCGGACGCGGCATGCGCGCCGGGGGCCGCACGTTGCCGTCGCGTACGTACTAGGCTGCATACTCATAAATGGTAGGCAAATCACCTGAAAGGTGATTCAAGCTCTGCAAAGGAGCTTGACCATGGCCCGTTACGAACTGAGCGAATTTGAGTGGAAAACCATCCGGCCTTTGTTGCCGAACAAACCACGCGGGGTTCCTCGGGTTGACGATCGCCGGGTGCTCAACGGCATCTTCTGGATTTTGCGCTCTGGGTCGCCTTGGGCCGATTTGCCGGAGCGGTATGGACCTCCGACAACGGTCTATAACCGCTTCAATCGCTGGCGAAAGGCGGGGGTCTGGGACAAGCTGATGACTGCCATCATCGAAGCTCATGATGGCAAGGTGCAGATGATCGATTCCAGCATCGTACGCGTCCACCAGCAGGCTGCCGCCCAAAAAAACAGGCTGGAGACGCTTGTATCGGTCGAAGTCGTGGAGGACTGACAACCAAGCTGCATCTGCGGGTGATCGGCAACGGCCTGCCAGTGCAGGTCGCGCTGTCGCCCGGCCAGATGAACGACCAACCGATGGCCGAACTCCTGCTCAACGATCTGCCTGCGGGAGCCGATGTCATCGCCGATAAGGGATACGATGCAGACTGGATCAGGGATTTGATCGAGGACCAGGAGTGCACGCCGCACATCCCGCCAAAATCAAACCGCTACGATGGCATCACCTACAGCAAGACCAAGTACAAGAAACGCAATCTGATTGAGCGCTGCTTCAACAAGCTCAAGCAGTTCAGGCACATTGCTACCCGCTACGACCGCAATGCTCTGAACTACCTCGCCATGCTCAAAATCGCTTGCCTCCGGCTATGGCTCAGGTTTTATGAGTTCGCAGCCTAGTCCTGCCCCCTATTTTAGCGGCTTGTCAGGCCAAGGGGGCTAAAGACGCCGAAGATAATGGCGCACAAGCGATCAAGCCATCGCATCATGAGATCGTTCAGTCCATCCGTAATGCGCAGCCTGTCCGATTGGTTGCGGCGCGTCGACTGGCGCGAACGCGCCGTCAGGGACGCCATCGTCATTCTTATTCTTGCGGTGATTGGCTATGTCATTGCCGAGCGGCTCGATATCTTCTATTCGCTGGCGAAATTCCAAGCCAATTACGGCGACTGGAAGCTCGACAACCTCATCATAATTTGCGTGGTTCTGTCATTCGCATTAACGGCCTATAGCTGGCGGCGATTGCAGGATCTGCAGAAAGAAATCCGGGCGCGACGGATCGCGGAAGAGCAGGTCAGCGAAAAAGTTCATGAACTCACCCGCACGCAAAGTTTTCTGAACACGATCGTCGAAAACGTGCCGGCGACGATTTTCGTTCGGGAACTGCCCGAAGGCTGCTTTGTGCTGATCAATCGCGAGGGTGAGAAATTTCATGGCATCCCACGCGACGCTATAATCGGAAGGAGCCCGGCGGAAGTTCTTCCCGCCGCCACGGCACGGGTCATCGCCGAGCACGATCATGAGTTGCTGCAAGCCCCCGGGCCGCTGGTGTTCGGCGAACACAGAGTGTTGACGCCCGACAGCAGCGTCAGGATCACCGTCGCGACCGGAATTGCAATTCGCGGTGACCACGGAAACCCGCGGTACATCCTCAATGTCATTGAGGATGTCACCGAGCGTAAGCGCGCGGAGGCGCAGATCGCACATCTTGCGCATCATGACCCATTGACCGACTTGCCCAATCGCACCGCATTCAACGAGCACATCGAGACGATTGTCCAGCGCGCCAAAGCCGCGGGCGGAAATTTTGCCGTGATGTGCATCGATCTCGACCGCTTTAAGGAAGTCAACGATGTATTCGGCCATGCGGCCGGCGACGCGTTGCTCCGCGAGGTGGCGAAGCGGCTGCAGATCGCTTGCGAGGGAGCATTCGTGGCGCGGTTTGGCGGTGACGAATTCATCATCGTCTCCGCCGAAGGGCCACAGCCCTCGGCTGCGGAAGCATTGGCCGACCGCGCGCTGCACGCTCTCGACGACGACATCGAAGTGGCCGGCCAGCCGCTGCGCGCCGGAATGAGCATCGGCGTCGCTATCTATCCGGTCGACGGCGCCGATGTGTCGGTTCTCCTCGCCAATGCCGATGCCGCGCTCTATCGGGCCAAGGCGGAAGCACGCGGCTCGATCCGCTTCTTCGAGCCGGACATGGACAGACGGTTGCGCGAGCGGCGCGCGCTGCAGCACGACTTGCAGTTTGCCCTGTCGCGTCACGAGATCGCCCTGCACTATCAGCCGCAAGCCTCGATCGACGGCAAAATCATCGGCTTCGAGGCGCTGGTGCGCTGGAATCACCCGACCCGGGGCATGGTTTCTCCTGGCGAATTTATCCCGCTGGCGGAGGAAAGCGGCGCGATCATTGCTCTCGGCGAATGGATATTGCGCGAGGCCTGCCGCGAAGCCGCGTCGTGGCCCACATCGCTCCGCATCGCCGTCAATCTATCCCCCGCCCAGTTTCGTCACGGCGATTTGCCGGTGCTGATCCATAGCGTGCTGTTTGACACGGGCCTTGCCGCCAATCGCTTGGAAATCGAAATCACCGAGGGCGTGCTGATTTCCGACTTCTCGCGCGCGATCTCGATTCTGCGGCGGCTCAAGGCGCTGGGCGTGCGCATCGCCATGGACGATTTCGGCACCGGGTACTCGTCGTTGTCGTATCTGCAGGCCTTCCCTTTCGACAAGATCAAGATCGACCGGGGCTTTATTGCCAATCTCGACCGCAATCCGCAATCCGCGGCGATCATTCGCGCCGTGATCGGGCTCGGTCATGGACTCAATCTGCCGGTTGTCGCGGAGGGCGTCGAGACCAAGGAGCAGTTGGCATTCCTCAGGCGCGAAGCCTGTAACGAGGTTCAAGGCTATCTGTTAGGTCGTCCGGCCCCGATCGCGCAATACGCGAGGCTCACGGGCCAACATCCGGTTGCACAGCCCGCGGCGCTGGCAAGCTGACTTACCGCCCGGCTGAGCACCTGCGGCGCTGGCAAGCTGACTTGCCGCCTAGCTGAGGACCCGCGGCGCGGAGCGAGCGCTCGCCTGCGTTGTGCTGCCTCGGCGAGCACATCGGTCGCTGGTCAAAATCGCAAGGAGGTTATAGTCAATTGGCCTCGAACGGGGCGTCGCCGTCATCCATCGGCAAGCGCGACGGGGAGATCAGGGCGTGATTGCCGTTGCCATCGATATCGGCGGCACCTTTACCGATCTGGTTGGCTTCGACGACCGCGCCGGGCGCTTCGTCGACGCCAAGAGCCTCACGACGCCAGCCGATCTGGTCCAGGGCATCATCGATTGCCTGCACAAGAGCGGCCTCACCACCGGCGTTATCGATGAATTGATCCACGGCTCGACCATCGCCATCAATACCCTGATCGAGCGCACCGGCGCCAAGACCGGCCTCGTCGTCACCGGCGGAACCCGTGACGTTTACATCATCGGCCGCGGCAACCGCCCGGAGGCCTACAATCTCTTCTTTCATCGGCACCGTCCGCTGGTGCCGCGGCATCTCACCCGCGAAGTCGCCGAACGCGTTTTGGCGTCGGGCGCGGTGCATGAGAAGCTCGATCGGGCCGGCGTCGAAGCGGCGGCGCGAGCGCTTGCCGCGGAGGGCGTCGAGGCAGTCGCCGTGTGCTTCCTGCATTCCTACGTGAACCCGGATCATGAGCGCGCGGCCGGCGCCATCATCCGCGCCGTGCTGCCGAATGCCTACCTTTCGCTGTCCCACGAGATACTTCGCGAATATCGCGAGTTCGAGCGCACCTCGACTACGGTGGTGAACGCTTATGTCGGCCGCAAGGTCGGCGGCTATGTGCGCGACTTAAAGGGCAAGCTTGAGACGATCGGCTTTAAAGGCAATCTCTCCATCATGCGCTCGAACGGCGGGGTGATGACGCCGGAGGTGGCGCAGGAACGCCCGGTGGCGATGATGGAATCCGGCCCGGTCGGCGGCATCATTGCGTCGGCGCGGGTCGGCGAAAAGCTCGGCTACGGCAACGTCATCTCCTTCGACATGGGCGGCACCACGGCCAAAACCAGCCTCATCCGGGACGGCGAACCGACCATGGCGCCGGGTTATTACGTCGGCGGCTATGCCAGCGGCCATCCGATCATGGTGCCGATGATCGACGTCGTCGAAATCGGCGCCGGCGGCGGCTCGATCGCCTGGCGCGACGAGATCGGCGCGCTCAAAGTCGGCCCGCACAGCGCCGGCGCCGATCCGGGTCCGATCTGCTATCGCGGCGGCGGCACCGAACCGACCATCACCGACGCCAATGTCGTGCTCGGCCGGCTCGACCCGCACAATTTTCTCGGCGGCACCATGGTGCTCGACGCCGACGGCGCTATGCGGGGCATCGAAGAAAAAATCGCCACGCCGCTCGGCATGTCAGTGACGCAAGCGGCGCAGGCCATTCTCGAAATCGCGGTCAATAAAATGTCGCTCGCGGTGCGTGAAGTGTCGGTGGAGAAAGGCTACGATCCGCGCGATTTCGTGTTGGTCGCTTCCGGCGGCGCCGGTCCGCTTCACGTCCTCGACATCGCGCGCGAACTGCACATCCCGACGGTCATCGTGCCGCTATTCCCCTCGCACTTCTCGGCGCTCGGCATGCTGCTCGCCGACGAGCGCCACGATTTCATCCGTACCTATTACGCCGATTTGGCCGCGATCGATTTCGGCGATCTGTTGCAGGTGCACGACGAGATAGTGGCGGAGGCGGAAGCCGGATTGCGTCACGCTCGCGGCGCAATGCGGCAAATCCATCTCGATCTTCGCTATACCGGACAGGAATTCACCTTACCGGTGCCTGTCGCGCTGGCGCAATTGAAGAAGGGCGATCGCCGCGGCATCCGCGTTGCGTTCGATCGCCTTTACGAGCAACGCTACGCCCACCACTCGCCGGAAGAGCCGGTGGAGATGGTCAACATCCGGCTCGCCGTCATCGGCAAGCGGCCGAAGCTGAAATTCCCGCGCAAACGCGGCGGCAAGCGGACGCCGGCGCGGCGTCGCCCGGTCTATCTTGGCAATGGCGGCAAGCCCGTCGCCTGTCCGGTCTATGCGCGCGATGCGCTTGCAGCCGGCGCCCGCATCAAAGGGCCGGCGCTGATCGAGGAACATGGCACCACGACGCTGCTCTATCCCGGCGACGCTTGCCGGGTGGCGCCGTCGGGCGAATTGATCATCGCAGTGGGACGCGGACGATGACACTTAAAGCGCACGTCAAGAAAGCCAAGGCCGCCAAGCCGGCGCGGCGCTCGCACGCGGCGCGCGGCGGGGTGTCGCTCGATCCGGTGACGCTGGAAGTGATCCGCAATGCGCTGCCGGCGATCGCCAACGAAATGGCCGCCGACTTGCAGCGCACCTCCTACAATATGATGATCTACGAGGTGCGCGATTTTTGCACCGCGCTGGTCGACCCCAAAGGCCAGCTCATCTCGCAAAATGTCGGCGGCGTTTCGCACTTCGTCGCAGACCTTGGCGTCATCATCACCGACGGCATGAAGCGGTATGGTGCCAAGGGCTTTGCGCCGGGCGACGCGATCATCACCAATCATCAGGCGGTTGCCGGCCAGCATCTCAATAACATCGTCATTTACATGCCTTATTTCCACCGCGGCGAGCTTTTGCTGTTCGCCATGGTGCGCGCGCATTGGATCGACGTCGGCGGCACTTCGACCGGCTTCGGCGCCGGTCCCCAGGTCGCCGATCCATGGCTCGAGGGCATGCAATTCGACCAGCTCAAAATCTATCGCAAGGGCGTGCTCGACGAGACGCTCTATCGCGTCATCAAGGACAACATCCGCTTTCCGGAATCTTCGCTCGGCGACATGAAATCGCAGATGGCGGCCTGCCGCCTCGCGGCGCGCCGGATGGACGAACTATTCGACAAATACGGCCGCGACACGATTTTGGCGGCGATCGTGCGCATCTTCGACGAGACCGAGCGCAAGTGCCGCAACGTCGTGGCGCAGCTCCCCGACGGCGTCTACGAAGCCTCGGCCTCGATTGACGACGACGGCGTGCGCAAGGGCGAGCCGGTGCCGATCCACGCCAAGGTCACGGTCAAGGGCTCGTCGATGACCATCGACCTGTCCGGCTGCTCCCCCGAACGCAAGGCCGCCATCAATTCCCGTACGCTCGCAGGCGCCCGCGTCGCCTACAAAGCCCTGACCGGACCGGTCGATCCGGTCAACGAGGGATCGTTCCGCGCGCTCGAAGTCATTATCCCGGAAGGCAACATCATGATGGCGCGCTTCCCCGCCCCGATGGCGGGCTGGAGCGCGATCGTACCGACGGTGGTCGACTGCATCGTGGCGGCGCTGGCGCCGGCCATGCCCGATCGCGTGCCGGCCGGGCACCACGGCCTCTTGGGCGGCGCGGTGGTGTTCTTCGGACTGCATCCGAAGACCGGAAGGCGCTTCGTGGTGCAAAGTATCGAGGGCGGCGGCTGGGGCGGCCGGCCTTACGAAGACGGCGAATCCGGCACGGTGTCGGTGTGCCAAGGCGATGTCCGCAACGGCTCCATCGAGGGCATTGAGCTGAAATGTCCGGTGCTGGTGGAAAGCCGTGCGTTACGTCCAGACTCGTGCGGCGCCGGACAATACCGCGGCGGCCTCGGCATCGACATGCGGGTTCGCAACCTCGTCGAGGGTTTGTGGAATTTCGAGCAGACGAGGCGCCAGCAATGTCCGCCATGGGGACTGCGCGGCGGCACGCCGGGCGAGAGTGGCGGCTATTTGTTGCGGCGATCCGATGAGACCGATTTCCATCCGCTGGCCGGCGCCCGAATACCGGTGTCGGTTGGCGCCGCCGCGATCGTGCGCACCGGGGGCGGCGGCGGCTGGGGCGACCCTTGCGACCGCGAACCCGCGGCGGTCATAAACGACGTGCGCGAGGAATTCATCTCGCGCCAAGCCGCAGGCGAACTCTACGGCGTGGTGATGGACGACGATTTCAAGCTCGATGCCGCCGCAACCGACGCGTTACGTGACGAAATGCGGCGAAAAGCCGGTCGCACCGGCAGCGCCGGCCGCTAGAATGGACGCTCAAGTGCAGCGCAAGCCTCGTCATGCGTCTGCCCGAGCGGGATAAGATAAAGTGACCGGAGGGGAGCCCAGAACCATGTGCAATCCGTACAGGACATTCAAGCCGCTGCATTGCCTCGCGGCGGCGGTCATGATCGCCGCCGGCATGATCGGACTTTCCGGCAATGCCAATGCCGACGACACGCTGCGCGTCGGCAAGGCGGTGCCGGAAGCCTTCTCGTTCACGCCGCTCGACGTCGGGGTGCAGACCGGCATTTTCAAGAAACACGGGCTCGACATCCAGGAGACCGCGTTCGCCGGCGACGCCAAGCTGCAGCAGGGCATGGCCTCCGACAGCATCGATATCGGGCTTGGTTCCGGCCCCGCGATGGCCTTCATCGTCAAGGGCGCGCCGGTGAAGGCAATCGCCGCCATGGCCGGTCCACCGCTGTTGCTGGCGATCGTTGTCCGTCCCGACGGCCCAAAGACGATCGCCGATCTCAAGGGGAAAAAGGTCAGCGTCTCCACCCCCGGCTCATTGACCTATTTTCTGGTCAGCGAAACTTCGCGCAGCCAGGGCTGGGGCCCGGACGGCATCGACATCGAGCCGATGGGCGCGATGCCCGGCCAGATCGCGGCGCTCAAGCGCGGCGATATCGATGGCATCATCATGGACATTGGCAATGCGTTCAATCTGGAGAAGAAAGGCGAAGGCCGCATCCTGGTGCGCTTCACGCAGATGAAGGATTTCATGATCCACGTCATCTATGCGACCGACAAGGACATCGCCGGCAAGCCCGACGATTTGCGCAATTTCCTCAAGGGCTGGTTCGAGACCATCGCCTATATGCGGGCGCATAAGGCGGAAACGGTGAAGATCGCGGGCGCCGTCATGCAGAAGGACGAGGATGTGTCGAGCCGGACCTATGACGAGGTCATGCCGATGTTCTCCGCCGACGGCAAATTCTCGCAGAAGGCTTTGGACGTGCTGTCGCGCTCTTGGATCCAATTGGGAATGCTGAAGGAGCCGCCCGATCTCAAGACGCTCTACACGGAACAGTTCCTCTCACAGTAGCCCGTCGCGGCCGGTTTCGGCTTCCGGTGGATCCGGCCGCGCATTTCGCCGAGACCGCATGACATCCGCGCAATCCGCCATACGCGTTCACGGCGTCTCGCATCGGTTCGGCGAAGCGGGTGAGGCGCGCCATGTCCAGGCGCTGCTCGATACGTCGCTCGACGTCGCGCAGGGCGAATTGCAGTGCTTGATCGGGCCGTCGGGATGCGGCAAGTCGACATTGCTGAGCATCATGGGCGGCTTGATCGCGCCGACGACCGGCACGGTCACGGTTTCCGGCAAGCCGGTGCGCGGCCCGATGCCGCACGATCTCGCCTTCGTATTCCAGGAAAGCGCGCTGTTTCCCTGGAATACGGTTTACGAAAACATCGTGCTCGGCATGACGTTCCAAGGCGTCGCCAAGGCCGAACGGCGCGAGCGCGCCCGCCGCGCGCTGGAGGCGGTGGGCCTGCTCGATTTCGCCGAGCATTATCCGGCTCAGCTGTCCGGCGGCATGCGCCAGCGCGCCGCGCTGGCCCGCGCGCTCAGCCTGGAAACCGACATCCTGTTGATGGATGAGCCGTTCGGCGCGCTCGACGAGCAGACGCGGATGGTGCTGGGCGAGGATCTCTCGGTGCTGCTGTCGCGCTCGAAGAAGACCATCGTTTTCGTCACGCACAGTCTCGGTGAGGCGGTGTTCTTGGCCGACCGGGTGGCCGTATTCTCGGCACGGCCCGGAACGATCAAGCAGATCATCGCCGTCGACGAACCGCACCCGCGCAAACCGTCGTTTATGACCGCGCCCAAGTTTCACGCGCTGCGCGATCAGCTTTACGGCTTATTGCACGACGAAATCCGCAAAGCGATGTCGGAGACCGCGCAGTCGCGCCGGCGTTACGACCAGGTCGCCCCCGCGGTGACCGACGGAGACCGGGCATGAAGGCGGGCGGACGAAAAATCGCCCAAAGCCGGCTATGGAGCCGGCTGGTGCAGATCGCATTCGTGGGCGTGGTGCTGCTGCTCTGGTCGCTGGCCACGACGGTGTGGGGCGTCAGCCGTATTTTGCTGCCCAACCCGGTCAACGTCTGGCACCAGCTGGTCAATGTCGTTGCTACCGGAGCGTTCATCCCGGACCTTAAGGTGACGCTCGGCGAGCTCGTTGTTGCCTTCGCCATAGCGATCTCGCTTGGCGTCTCGCTCGGCTATCTGATCAGCCGCTCCCGATATTTGATCAGAGTCTTTGAGCCGCTGCTGGCCGCGATCTACGCCATCCCGATTATCCTGTTCCTGCCGCTTTACGTCTTGATGCTCGGGCTCGGTCCCAACTCCAAGATCGCGCTCGGCGCCACCATCAGCTTCTTTCCGATCGTGCTCAGCACCATTACGGGATTCGGCTATGTCGACCGCACGCTGGTCACCGCGGCTCGCTCGATGGGGGCAAGCGACTTGCAAATGTTCCGTCATGTGCTGTTGCCGGCCGCCCTGCCCGTGATTCTCGCCGGACTGCGCATGGGCTTCACGGTCGCGCTCTTGTCGGTGATCGGCAGCGAGACCATCGCCTCGTTCGCCGGCCTCGGCCATCGCATCGTCGACCTCGCCGAAAACATGGATACGGCGCGGATGTTCGCCTACATCGTCTTCGTCATCGCCATCGTGGTCTTCCTCAATGCGGTCGTGTCGAAATTGGAAGGACGGGCGCGATGGCGGTGATGCGGACCGCTGCGACGCGCTTGACCGCAGCGCCGCCGGCGCTGCGGCGCTTGGCGCGGCGTCCCGGCATTGCCCGGCTCGCCGTCGTGATCCTGCTGCTCGTCATCTGGGAAATCTCGGCGCGTTTCTTTCTCGACCGCGATTTCATCAGCCCGCCTTCGGTCGTGCTGACGTCGCTAGGCGACTTATTCGCCACACCTGGAGTGCCGTCGGCGCTGTGGCTGACATTATATGAGATCGCCATTGCCTTCGTGCTGTCGGTGATCGTCGGCGCCGGCGTCGGCCTCGCCGTCGGTCTCAACCGTTTTGCCCATCAAAGCTTCATGCCGATCGTGCTGTTGCTCTACGGCATTCCACAGATCACCATATTGCCGCTCTTCGTCCTCGTCTTCGGTATCGGCGTTGCCTCGAAGATTGCTTTCGGCGTCAGCCATGGCATGTTCCCGATCATGATCGCGGTGGCCGCGGGCGTGCAGAAGATCGAGCCTGTGCTTTTTGTCAGCGCCCGCTCCATGGGCGCGAACCGCTGGCAGCTGTTCCGCCACGTGATCTTCCCGCACATGATACCGAGTTTCTTCACCGGCATGCGGCTTGGCATGAGCGGCGTCTTGCTCGGCGTGCTGCTGGCCGAGCTCTACGTCTCCACCGCAGGCATCGGTTATTTCACCAGCGTCTTCACCCAGAATTTCGACCCGACGAAGCTGATCGGCCTGGTCTCGATGCTGGCGGCGATCGCGATCGGGCTCAATGAGATCGTGCGCCGCGCCGAGCTGCACTATGCGCGTTGGCGCGATTGAGATGCGCGAGGGGGAGACGAAATGAGCAAGCTCAGATTGACGGTGGCATGCGGCGACTATGACATCGTGCGACCGCTCAAGGACGGAGCGGTGCAGGCCGACGGCCTCGAACTGATCTTTCTCTCCGAGATGGGACCGCGCGAACGGCATTGGCGCATGGGCCGCAAGCACGAGTTCGACGTCTGCGAGGAGAATGTCGGCGCCTATTTCATGATCCGCGATCAAGGCGAGCCGCTGACCGCCATTCCGGTATTCCTGCATCGCCGTTTCCGCCACGGCTTCGTCTTCGTCAACGCCGCGGCCGGCATCAAGACGCCCAAGGATCTCAACGGCAAAGTGGTCGGCGGCACCAATTTCCAGCCGGCCGCCAGTATCTGGATCCGCGGCATTCTCGAAGAGCATTACGGCGTCGACCACCGCTCGATCACCTGGCTCGTCGAGCGCACCGAGGACGTCGCGTTTAAGCCGCCGCCCGGCTTGCGCGTCGAGATGAAGACATCGGACAAGCCGTTAAGCGACATGCTGGCGGACGGCGACATTCCGGCGATGATCTCGCCGACCCTGCCGCGGCCTTTCGTCGAAGGCGACCGACGCATTGCGCGCTTGTTTCCGAACTACAAGGAAGTCGAGCTCGCCTATTTCAAGGACACCGGCATCTTTCCCATCATGCATGTCACCACCATCAAGCGGGAGATCGCCGAAAAATATCCGTGGGTGGCGACCAATCTGGTCAAGGCCTTCGAGCAGGCCAAGCAGCTGGCCTACCGGCGGCTCGCCAATCCACGCATGGTGCCGCTTGCCTTCGTGCGCACTGCCGTCGAGGAGCAGGAGGCCACGCTCGGCAAGGACCCGTGGTCCTACGGACTGACGCCGGCCAACCGCAAGAACTTGCAAACAGTGCAATGCTACTGCCAGCGGCAGGGCCTGATCGGCAGGCTCGCGCCGCTCGAAGAGCTTTTCGCCGACACCGATCTCGGCGATGCCGGCGGCTCCGAGGAATTTTGAGTGACCATGACATTCGAGCAACGCCTTGCGATAAGCCGTCATGAACGGAATCGATGAACTTGCCGCGCTGATCGTGCGGTTGCGAACCGATGACGTTGCCGCCGCAACGCTGGACACACTGCGCCTGCACGTCGCCGACACGATTGGCGCCTGGATCGCGGCTGCGCAAACGTCCGAAGGCAAGTTGCTGATGTCCTATCGCAACCGGCGGCGTTCGGGCAGCAACGGGAACGAATTGGACGACGATCTCGCCGCCCATTGCGCGCTGACCCGCCTGAGCGAGATCGACGATATTCACCTGGCGTCGATGACCACCCCTGGATCGATTGTCATTCCCGCCGCAATGACATTGGCGGCAGCGTTGCCCGACGTGGAGAGCGGCGACGTCGCGCCCGCCATGCTCGCCGGCTATGAGGCGATGATTCGTTTTGGCTTGGCGATAAAAGGCCCGAACATCCTCTATCGCGGCATCTGGCCGACTTATTTTTCCGCCGGCTTTGCCACGGCGGCGGTGGCGGCGCGGCTGTTGCATCTCGATGAACGGCAAACCGCGCAGGCGCTCGCCCTGGCGCTGAACCTGGCCTCACCCGCAGTCGGCCAGCATCACGCCGCAACCACGGCACGCTGGTTTTTGGTCGGCAATGCCGCGCGCAGCGGATTGACAGCCGCGCGAGCAGCACAAGCCGGATTTACCGCCGATACCGACGTGTTGCGATCACGGCTGTTCCCGGACGTTTACGGCATCGAGCCCGATCTCGGCGCGATGAGCGCGGCGAACGGCGCGGCCGCGCTTGCGCGCGTTTCCTTCAAGCCATGGTGCGCCGCGCGCCAAACCATGGCGGCGACGCAAGCGCTGCGCGAAATCGTCGATGGCGGGGTCGGCGCTGCCGAGATTTCCGAAATCACGGCTTATGTGCTGCCGCCGCATCTGAAAATGATCGACCACGGCGTTAATCCCGGCAACCGGGCGTCCTTTCTCACCAGCCTGCCGTATCAATTGGCGCTTGCCGCCTTGCGTCCCGATGAGATGCTCGATCTCGATCAGGCTGCGGGGCAGTCATTGCCGGAGGTGCAGACCTTCATGGCGCGCGTGCGGGTCACCGCCGATGAAGCCCTTCTTGCCGATTACCCGAGCGCCTGGCCGGCGCGCCTCGTCGTCACGACAGCATCGGGCCGGCACGAGCACGACGTGCACGACGTTCGGGGCGATCCGGCGCGGCCGTTCACCGAAGCCGACGTGCGGAGAAAATTCAAACGCTGTGTCGCGTCCTGCCTCGACGAGGACGCCGCCGAGCGCTTGTGGCGAGCGAGCTTAACGGTCCTGCAGTCGCGCGATGCGCTTTTGTCGATGCTGCGGGACCTGGATCGTGTTATGGCGGCTTAGTCCACAACCGGGGAATGGCCCGCCGGCCGGCGCGCCATGAATGACAATGTTCGAGTATTTTGAAGACAACTACACCTGGAACATGGCGGTCAATCTCGCGCTTGGCATGGGCGGCAGCATCGGCGACATCGACGACGCCTCGCGGGCGCTGCGGCCCTTGGCGAAGCAGCGCGACGACGCCGCGGCGGAAAAATTCTTCGAGAATTGGACCGCGCTTGGCGCCAAGCTCAAACGGCAAGCGAGTGCGGATGAGGCGCGCGGTCGGCTACTGAGTGCCGGCGCCAAGTATCGCCGCGCTTTTATTGCGCTCATTCAGGCGGAGCGGATGCAGCGACCGGATTTCGCGCCGCGCAAGGAAGCCTACCGCGAGGCGCTCGATTGCTTTGCAAAGTTTCTGGCGCTGACGCGGCAGAACTGCCGGCGCGTCGACGTGCCCTATCTGAACACGTCGCTGCCCGCGCTTCTGGTCACGCCGCAGAACGCCGGCGGCGACACTCCGTGCATGGTTCATTTCGACGGCCTCGACGTCACCAAGGAGATCATCTATCTGGTCGGCGTGCCCGGCGCGCTCGCCGAGCGCGGCATGGCCACCCTCGTCGTCGACAATCCGGGCGTCGGCGAGTCGCTGCGCCTGCGCGGGCTGCACAACGGTCCCGAGGCCGAAATCCCGGCCAAGGCCGCGGTCGATTTTCTGCAGTCGACGCCCGGCATCGACCGCAACCGGATCGGCATCATGGCGCTGTCGCTCGGCGGCTATCATGCGCCGCGCGCCGCCGCGTTCGAGCCGCGCTTTAAATGCGCCGTCGCCTGGGGCGCCAATTACGACTGGGGCGAGACGCAACGGCGCCGCTATGAGTCGAAAGATCAGCGGCTGCCGGTGCCGCACTACTGGGACCACGTCGGCTGGGTATTCGGCAAGTCTTCAGTCGAGGAGGTGGTTGCCGTTTCGGAGAAGCTGTCGCTGCGCGGCATCTTGCACCAGATCAAATGTCCCATCCTTTGTATTCACGGCGAGAACGATCGGCAGATTCCGCTCAGCCAAGCCAAACAGCTCATCGCCGATTGCACGTCAAGCCCGCGGGCAGAACTGCACGTGCAGACGCTTGCCGACGGCGGCGCCGAGCATTGCGGCGTCGACAATGTGGCGCCGACGCGCGAATTCATCTGCGATTGGATCGCAGAAGCTTTGGGCGCCAATCCGGCGGGGAAAAACTAATTCGCCTCGAATTGGCGCAGCAGCGCGCGGCCGTAGTCGTTGCCGTTCGGCGTGCGCACCAGCGCATGGGCGTGGCGGCGGTTATAGCCGGTATTGGGCAGCGCTACGCCGGGCTGGTGATAGAACTCGATAAAGATCGCCGGGCTGTAAATCCGATAATAGAACGGCGCGACCGGATCGAATTGCCCGATCCAGGCGAAGACAGTTTCGCCGAGATGCTCTGTGACCTCGTCGAGGCGCAGTCGCGCATGCGCCGGCGGCAGCCGGTCGGTGTAGAGCTTGATCAGATCGACGAGCGAAGCTTGCTGCGCCGGCGTCATATCGGCGGCGCGCAGGCCGTCGTAAGAAATGATGGCGTTGTCCTTGAAGCCCGACGCATAACCATCGAACGGCAGGTCATAGCCGATCGTCGCCTTGGCGCGCTGTGCAGGCATCAATGAATTCATAAAAGCCCAACCCTGCGCCTCCTCCTCGCGCAGCACCGTGATGCCTTTATATTTTCCGGATTCCGCCAAGACCGGCTCGGAGCCGAGCAGCATCGGCGTGAGAACCATTTGGTCGCGAAGGACGAAGCAATTGATGTTGCAGTGATGACCGTCGATCTGGAATCCCCAAGGCACGTCCGATGCCGCGTCGGCCGACGGCGTCCCAAAAATGCTGATCCAGTAGAAAAACTCGCCAAACTCGTCCGGCAATCCGGTGAGCTCGGCCAAATGCTCGTTGAGCCGCATGGCGTTGCGCGCGGTCTCGTAAGCCCGCGCGCCTAATCCAACGCGCATGATATCGTAGGCCAACTCCAGCTGGCGATCGCTCAGCTCGGCAAAACAGAGCCCGTGCCGCATCACGTTGCGGTGGATATTGCTCCAGTGCCGCCACACCTCGCTGTGCACGGGAAAGCTCACAGCCGCGCGCCGCTTGCCATCGAGCGAGGCCAGAAACTCGCTGACGGCGGCGATCAATGGTCGTGTCGAGGCGCCGGTCGCGCGCAGCGGAAATAGATTTGGTTCGACCGCGCCGGTCGCGGTGAGGCCCCTGAACTCGTGCTTTAGCGCTTGCCGCCAGGTCGCGAACAAATCCTGCAACGGCTGTGAAAGCTTGCTTTCATCAACCCGCGGCGGGGCGCGGCGCGATGGACGATCGAGCACTGTGGTGTCTGTCATCGAGTGACTTTTAGCACGGCTGGAAAAACGGGCGAAGATCATTTCAACTCTGCGGGGCAATTGCCCATTGTCTATGAGAGAAGCTGCATTGCGCCAGGTGCGGTCCGCCGGCGACGGCAATGGACAATGCGGCGTCGCGCGGACATACTTTGTGCCAACACAGATGCGCCGCAGAACGGCGCGGATTGAGGGAGAGATGCCGTGAACGCCGCAACCAGCACCGCCCGGGCGCTCAAGCCGGGCATGGATCCCGCCGAATGGAAGGTCCGCGTCGATCTTGCCGCCGCTTTCCGGCTTGCCGCGATGCAGGATTGGGACGAATTGCTGTTCGCCCATTTGTCGGCCCGGGTCCCCAACCATCCGAACCACTTTCTGATGCACCCTGCGGCGATCTTGTTCGAGGAGGTCACCGCTTCGAACCTGCATAAGCTCGACGAGAACTGCAATCATGTCGAGCCGAGCGACGAGCTGCCCCACAAATTCGCTTTTCCGTTTCACAAGGGCATCTATGACGCCTTTCCGCAGGCGCAATGCGTCATGCACCTGCACACCAAATATGCGACCGCCGTGGCGATGCAGGAGCACGGCCTCATTCCCGGCAACCAATACGCCATGTGGCTTGGGCCTATCGGCTACCATAATTACGAGGGCCTGCTGTCGACAACGGAGGAAGGCCAGCGGCTGGCGCGAAATTTTGGCGACAAGCAGGTCGTTCTGCAGCGCGGCCACGGCTTCGTGCTGTGGGGCCACACGGTGCACGAAGCCTATATGCTGGCGTTCCTCATCATCCGCGCCTGCGAGACGCAAGTCCGCTCGTCGGCCGGCGCGGTGAAGCCTTATGTGCCGCCGCAAGCGGTGCTCGACGCCACGATCGGCCAAGCCAAGATCATCACCGACGGCAATCAACCTTTCAACCAAATGACCTGGCGCGCGTTGTTGCGCAAGCTTGACCGCGACGCGCCCGATTACAAGACCTGAACACCCGGGCCCGGCCGGCGTCTTGCGCCGCGCGGCGGCCCGCCGCGCCGCTGCACGGAATGAATATGGAGACAAAGATGTCCGTCATGGAGCGCAGCGTCACCGAGACGACGCTGCCGATCTATCACCGCTCGATCGACTGGGACGCGCTGTACGAGCGCTATCCGGTGCCGGACGTATTCGCCAAGACCCGGTGGAAATGGTCGGCGGACGAAACCCGAAAGTTTCAGAACGAGCAATTCCTCGATCTGATGAAAACCGGTTGGCGGAACGGCTTTTACAAGCGGCGCTGGAAAGCGGCAGGCCTCGAGTCGGGCGACATCAAAAGCATCGACGATATCGTCAAGCTACCGACGTTCGATTCCGCCGACATCAAGAAAGACCAGGAAGAGAACCCGCCGTTCGGCCTGATTAACGGCAATGTCGATGAAATACTCAAAACGCAGCCGCTGAAACTGCAAACCAGCGGCGGCACCACCGGCAAGCCGCGGCCGACGCTTTATGCGACACAGGAATGGGAGCTCAACGGGCTGACCCATGCGCGCGTGTTGTATATTTGCGGCGTCCGACCCGGCGACCGCGTGCAAATTCCGCACACGTGTTCGCTCGGCAATGCCGGCTGGTGCTGCTACAAGGCCTGCCACGATTATCTCGGCGCGCTGCCGCTCACCACCGGCACCGGTGCGGTGACGTCATCGCGGCGGCAGATCGAGATCGCGCAAGAATGGGGCACCAATGTCTGGTATGTGCGCCCCGAATATGCCACCCAGCTCGCCAAAGTCGCGCGCGACGAGCTCAATTTCGACGTCCGCGATCTAAAGACGAAGTTTCTCGGCTGCGGCCTTGGGCCCGATACCGAGAACACCTTCCGCAACCAGCTCGAAGATTTATGGGGCTGCAAGGTCTACGACATGTACGGCACCCACGAGATGGGCATGGGCGCCTTCGAGTGCCAGCACCAGAACGGCCTGCATTTCCACGAGGACTCGACGTTCTTCGAAATTGTCGGCATCGAGGACAACAAACCGATCGCCGACGGCGAGATCGGCAACATGGTGTGCACGATCCTGCACCGCCGCCAGCAGCCGATGATCCGTTTCAATCTGCGCGACCTCACCCGCATCGTCGCCACCGACCGCTGCGAATGCGGCAGCTGTTTCCGGCGGATGCAGAAGATGCTCGGCCGCAGCGACACCATGGTGCGCGTCCGTGGGGTGAGCATCTGGCCGCAGGCCTGCCTGCCGGCGATCAAGAGCGACAACCGCACCACCGGCGAATGGCTGTGCATCGCCGAGCGCAATGTGCGCGACGGCGTAATTCGCGACGAGATGACGGTGAAGGTCGAGGTGCGCGACGATGCACCGGGCTGGGACGGCCTCAAAGAGCACATCGAGAAGCGGCTGCATTCCGATCTCGGGCTGAAGCTCAATGTCGAGCTTGTGGCCGAGGACGCGCTGATGGAATGGTCGAACCGCGGCCGCGAAGGCAAGCCGAAGCGGATTCTCGATCAGCGCTACGACAAGAAGTGAGCGCCGTGCGCTATTTCGATTGCCATTCGCATTTCTCGACCCGCGCCGGGCTGCACCATCGCACCGCCGAGGAACTCGCCAACGCCGAGCGCATATTCAAACGCAAGCGCACGTTTCAGAACGAGGCCGAAATGGCCGACGGCTTCCGGCAGCGCAACGTCCGCAGCATCCTCGATATCTACCGTACCTGGCGGATGACCGACGAGGACGAAATCCGCGCTTCCAACGATTACGCGACCGGATTCGCCCGCGACAATCGCGATGTCGCCTACGGCAACTGGCTCGCCGCCAATCCGGCGATGAAGGATTTTTGGCTCGAGGAATACGCGCGACTTGCGGCGACAAATTGCGGCTTCCTCGGCTTCTGCCAGAGCCAGAACAGCTTGCGGTTTCCGCCCAGCGATCCGATCTGGGACCCGTTCTACAAACTGTCGATCGAGGCCGGCGTGCCGGTGTTGCTGATGACCGGCCTCACCGGCATCGGCCAGGGCATGCCCGGCGGCATGGGCGTTGTCCTTGACGACGGCCACCCACGCCACGTCGACATCGTGGCGGCGCGCTATCCGGAGCTGAAAATCCTCGCCGGTCGGCCGGCTTGGCCGTGGCAGGACGACATGATCGCGATCCTGCTCCACAAGTCCAATGTCCGTTACGAATTGCACGGCTGGTCGCCAAAATACTTTACGCCGGCTTTGAAGAAGGAGATCGGCGGCCGGCTGCAAGACCGCATCTTGTTCGGCTGGGATTGGCCGACGCTGACACACGAGCGGCTGATCGAGGATTGGCGCGCGCTCGGCTATTCCGAAGAAGTCTATGAGAAAGTCTTCCACCGTAATGCGGAGGCTTTCTTCCCCGGCGCGGCGCCGAAGTGATGAGCAAATCCATGCAGGACGCAAGCGCACTCGCGGCAAAACTTCGGCAGATGGCCGCGACCGATCAGGTGACACCGACCGCCCTCGCGGCGTTGGTGGTCGATGTCTTCACGCATTGCGGCGTGCCGCAGAGCGACGCCGAAATCGGCGCCGAAGTTGCGTTGTGGGCGCAGACCCACGGCTCGGACTCGCACGGCGTCGTGCATTTGCCGCTCTATACACGCGGGCTGCTTGACGGCACCATCAAGAGCAATCCGGCTATCGCGACGACGCAAGCGCTGCCCTGCTCCGCCGTGATGGACGCCGATCACGCCTTGGGCCTTGTCGTGAGCCGGCGCGCGATGGATCTGGCGATCGAGATCGCCAAGACGAACGGGCTCGGCGCGGTCGCGGTGCGCAACTCAAGCCATTTCGGCGCCGCCGGCTATTACGTCGACCACGCCGCGGCGCAGGGCCTGATCGGATTGGCTTTTACCAATGCCAGCCCGGCGATCGCACCGACTGGCGGCACCGAAGGCCTGTTCGGTACCAATCCGATCGGCGTCGGCTTTCCACTGCAAAATGCCGAACCGATCATCGCCGACATGGCGACTGCCATGGTGGCGCGCTCGCGCATCCGCCACATGCTGGCGGCCGGGCAAAAAAACATCCCGGAAGGCTGGGCGCTCGATCCGCGGGGCCGGCCGACGACCGACCCGGCCGAAGCGGTCAAGGGCTCGGTGCTGCCGATCGGCGGACCGAAGGGCTACGCGCTGTCGCTGATGGTTGAAGTTTTATGCAGCGCGCTGTCCGACGGCGAGCCAGGCTTTCAGGTCACTTACGAGAACGTGGTCAAGCGGCCGAGCAACATCTGCCATTTCTTCCTGGCGCTCAATCCGCAAGGCTTTGCTGGCACAAAAGCCTACGACGCCCGCATGGCGCATATCGCCGACATGGTGGGCAAATCAAAGCCAATGGCCGGCGCCGAGCCGCCGCGACTGCCCGGCGCCCGCGGCCATGCCGTCAAGCGCAAAACCGCAGCCGAAGGCATCGCCATGTTCGATAATCTGCGCGCGGCGCTCAAGAACGTCGCCGGAATGATCGAGGCCCAGTAGCGCTTATTCCGCAGTCAGCGGAACAACAGGCGTTCGATAGTCAGCGAGATCGCCGGCACATAGGTGACGATCTGCAGCGCGATCACCGCCAGGATCACAAACGGGATCAAGCCGCGGTAGAGCGTTTCCGACGGCGTCTTGAACAGCGCCTGGATGACGAAAATGTTCAAGCCGAACGGCGGATGGAAGGTGCCGATCGTCAGATTCATGACCACGATGACGCCGAAGTGAATCGGATCGACGCCGAGCGACGCGGCGACCGGCGCCAATAGCGGCGTCAGCATGATCAGGCCGGAGGCCGGATCGAGGAAGCAGCCGATGAACAACAGGAACAGATTGATGACCAAGAGCACCACCCAGCGCTCGGAATGCATGCTGGTGATCACCGTGACGATGGCTTGCGCGATGCCGCTGATCGTGAGCAGCCACGAATAGAGGCCGGCGATCGCCACGATGATGAAAATGAGCCCGGTCAGGTACATCGAACGCGCCGCGATCTCGAACAGATCGGCGAGCGTCACTTCACGATAGACGAAATAGCTGATGACGATGGCATAGACGCTGGCGACGCCGGCGGCCTCGGTCGGCGAGAATACGCCGGAATAAATGCCGCCGATGATGACGACGATGGCGCCCAGCGACCAGATGCCGTCGCGCGTCGCCAGGAACAGTTCCTTGAGCGAAAATCGGCCGGTGTCAACGATGCCGACTTTGACCGAATGATAATAGATGTAGCCGCCGAAGAAGCTCGCCAACAAAATACATGGGCCAATGCCGGCGGTCCAAAGCTGGACGATCGAGGTATCCGAGGCGATGCCGTAAATGATCATCGCGATCGACGGCGGAATGAGATTATCGAGCGCACCCTCGGAGGTGATCAGCGCCGAGGCGAAGCTTTCGCTATAGCCCGCCTCGCGCATCTTCGGGTAGGTCAGCGTGCCGATCGCCGCGGTTGCGGCGGTGGTCACGCCCGAGGTCGCGCCGAACAAGGCGGCAAAGCCGAGCGAGGTGAACGGCACATTGGCGCGGAAGCCGCCGATCAGCGATCCGACGAAACGCAGCAAGCGCACCGAGATGCCGCCGCGCGACATCACATTGCCGGCGAAAACGAAGAACGGCACCGCGAGCAGCGCATATTTGTTGAGGCTGTTGAAGATGTCCTGCGCCACCACGGTCATCGGAATATCGTAGAAGCCGAGCAAGACGACGAGCGAAGTGATCAAGAGCAGCAAAAAGATCGGAAAGCCGAGCAACAGCAGCGCGAACGGCAGGATCGCCATCACCCAATACATCGCCGCGCCCCGCTCAATCGAACTTGCCGGAAATGTAGGACGGCAGCCGCACGATCGCCGCCGCCGCCATGAAGCTGAAGCCGAACAACAGCGCCGAATGCGGGATGACCAGGGGAATATTAGTGCCGGCGGTGACGCCACTAGTCATGTAGTGCAGCTTGACCACTGCCCACGACTGCATCGCCGTGTAAATGGCGCAAACAATCAGCGCCAGCGCGATGGCGATTCTGATTATCAGCTGTAAGCCGGGCGGCATCCTGGAATAGAGCAAATCCATATTCAGGTGCCCGCCACGATAGGTGATGGCGCCGACCACCAGGAACACGATCCAGATCACCGTGAAGGTCAGCGCCTCTTCCGCCCAGAACACCGGCATGCCAAACACATAGCGGCCGATGACGTTGACGAAGTTGAGCACGACCGCGATCAGGAACAGCGTGCCGGACAAGACGTGCGGGATTCTGACGAAAATAAACTCTTCGATCTGGCGTCGCCGCGACAGCGGCTTTGCGTCCGACATTTCACCACCCTCGCGGCCGTCGCGCACGAACCATCATCCCGTCGCGCGCGACGGCGCCGCCACTATTCGCCCCGGCCGGATTTGGCCGCAGCGTTCCGCGGCCGCGGTAACGCTCCAGCCCGCTTTGCATCGAAGGCTTATTGGTACTTCGCCGCCAGCGCCTCGGTCTTGTCGTAGAACGCCTTGAGCACCGGATCGTCCTTGGTGACCTCGGCGCCGATCGGCTTCAGCCGCTTCTCCAGTTCGGCCTGATCGGCCGGCGACAGATGTACGATTTCGCAGCCGCGGCTGAGCCACACCTGGCGCAATTGCGCGACCTCGTCGATCGCAGTCTGCCGCGCCCACGGCTGCAGCTTGCGCGCTTCCTCGACGATGGTCTTGCTGAGGTCGGGCGGCAGCTTGTCGAGCCACGGCTTGCTCATGGCGCCATAGGAGACCAGCAGCGTGTCGTGGGTTTCAAGCAGAACCTTGCCGACATTCTGCAGATTGAAGTTCGTGAAGATGGACATGCCGCTCATAGTGCCGTCGATCACGCCGTTCTGCAGCGAGGTGATCATTTCCGGCAGCCCCATCGGCACCGCGGTGGCGCCGAGCGCGGCCATGCGCGCCCGCTCGGCCGGGGTGGCGTTGACGCGCAGCTTCATGCCCTTGAAATCCTCCAGCGTCCGCAGCGGCTTCTTGACGCCGAAATAAAGCGACTCCGCCGCCACCGCGAGGTTGACGCCGACCAGCCCCTTGGCCTCGGCCATATGCATCACGAAGTCGTTGTATTCCGGATCGGCGAGAACTTTGTTGGCCTGCTCGGTGCTCTTGAACAGGAACGGAATGCTGAACACGCCGAAGCGCGAATCGACGCCGGTGAAGAAGTCGGCGGGATTCTCGTATGCCTCGATGGTGCCGAGCTGCAAGCCTTCGATCATCGCCGACGGGCTGCCGAGCTGGCCGCCCGGGAAGACCTGCACTTCGACGCGGCCATTGGTCGCTTGCGGCAGCACCTCGGCGAGCTTGTGGCCGAACTTTTCCTGCATGTCGCCGCGGGTAACGACGGCCCATTTCAGCACGTATTGCGCCGCCGAAACGGCCTTGGGCACGACCGCGAAAGCCAGCGGCACCCCCAGCGCAAACGGCAACAGGGTGAGCAGAAAGCGATGTCGCATATGAACCTCCCCAACCGCGGCGATTTTCCGCGCCCTTATTTTTTTATGCTCGCCACCCGCGCACAAGAATGGTGGCGTTGACGGCGACAGAGTATCCCAGCACAAAATGCTGTCAATTATAGTGCGACAAGAGTGCGAGGCGCTCATCATAACCGCGCGTTGTGCGGAACAGGGAGTACGTCATGAATCTCGGAATTGTAGGATTGGGCCGGATGGGCTCGGCGATATCGCAACGGCTGCGTCAGCAGGGCTTTGACGTCGTAGGCTGGGATCACAACTTCGACGTCAACCGCGCGTTGGCGGCGGGCGGACTGCGGATCGCCGCCAATCCCCGCGAGATTGCCGCCCACTCGGAGGTCGTGATCTCCATCATCACCGAGGATCACGGCGTGCGGCGCATCTTCAACGGACCGGACGGTTTTCTCAGCGGCGAGGTGAAGGGCAAGCTGTTCATCGAGATGAGCACGCTGCAGCCGATGACCGGCCGCGAGCTAGCGCCGCTGGTCGATGCCAAGGGCGCGCGGCTCATCGAATCTCCCGTGCTCGGCACCATCCCGCAGGTACGCGACGGCAAGCTATTCGCCATGGTCGGCGGCCGCGCCGAAGATCTCGAGCGCGCGCGTCCCGTGCTGGAAAAGATGACGCGCCGCATCGCGCATATGGGACCGAACGGCGCCGGTTACGCGATGAAGCTCGCCGTCAATCTCGGTCTCGGCGCCTATATCCAAGCGGTAGCGGAATCGCTGGCGCTCGGCTTAAAGCAAGGCCTCACGCTCGATCAAATGCTCGACGTATTACAGGAGGCGCCCTACGCGAGCGGCTGGCTCAAGAGCAAAATCGACGTGCTCAAGGGCGCGCCGGCCGAGATGACGCTCGACATCCGCACCTTGCGCAAGGATTTGATGTCGGCGGTGGCGACCGGCGCGCTCACCGGCGTGCCGATGCCATTGTCGGCGGCGACGTTGGTCTCGCTGTCGGCGGCGGTCGCCGACGATTACGGCGGCGGCGATCTTGCCGAGCTGCCGAAATTCGTGCGCGAAGCCATGCTGCAGAACTTCGCTTAAGTCGCCGCGCGACCGCGTGTAAGGAAGTGTCATGACTCCGCAGCTCTATATCGCCAGCAATGGCCTTGGCCTTTGGTACAGCGACGATGGCGGCACTAGCTTAGTCCGCATGGGCAGCCGTGCCGGCATGTATAGCGGCGCCCAGATCTGGGCGTTTGCCGCCGATCCGTCGGATGCAAACCTGTTGTTGCTCGGCACCAATTACGGCCTCTACCGGCTCGACCGCAGACGCAAGGAGCTTGAGCATCTGCCGTCGCCGATGGACGACCGCTTTAAGATCACCGCGCTCGCGTTCTCGCCGAAAAATCCGGACATCATTGTCGCGGGAACGCAATATGCCGCGCTCTATCGCTCGGAAGATCATGGCCGCAGCTGGCGTCAGTTGGATGCCGACGTCGTCGAAATCTGCTCCAACCAGGCGCAATCGCGTTTCACGCAGATCCTGTTCGACCCGACCGATCCGCGGCTCGGCTGGGCCGGCGTGGAACTGGACGGCGTATGGCGGACGATCGACGGCGGCATCGCGTGGCGCAAGAGCATGGCCGGCTTGGCCAGCGAAGATATCCACGGACTGGCCGTGACCAACGACGGCCGGCGCCGGGTTTTCGCAACCACCGATCGCGGTCTGCATATCAGCGACGATGACGGAGAAAGCTGGGAGCTGCAGAGGGTCAACTCGCCCTCAAGCTACACGCGCGCCATCGTGCCGAACTCCGACGGCGCCATGTTCCTCACCAATGGCGATGGTCCGCCGGGAAGCTGGGGCAGGCTCTATCGCAGCAAGGATAACGGCGAGCATTGGGCGCGCCTGACGCTTCCGGGCGAAGTGCAAAGCACCATGTGGTCGGTCGCGGCTAACCCGGCGGATGCAAAGCTGATCTTCGCCTCGGCCGCGCTCGGTCAGATTTATCGCAGCGTCGATGGGGGCGAAAACTGGACCGCCTTGCCGCGCCGCCTCGGCGAAATCCGTCACGTCCTATGGTTGCCAAGTTGACCAGCCGCGCAGGGCCAAACCCCAGCATCGGGGCGGGTTTTTGCGGCGCGTCTGTAGCCTTGCGCCGGCCAGTCTGCGATGATGGGATAACTGTGGGGCACCGCCCACCCGGTTTATAATAAAGCTACCCCAACGGAGCAGGGAGGAATTCATGACCATCGCATGGGGACCGAAAGTCAAACCCGCCAACACGGTCGACAAGCAACGCCGCAAGCTGCTTAAGCTCGCTGCGGCCGGCGGCGCCGGCCTCATCACGTCGCCGTGGACGTTTCAATCCTCGCGCGCGGCGCCGAAAACCATCAAGATCGGACAGATCACGCCGGAAACCGGCCCGATTGCCGCATTCGGCGAACCCTCGAAGTGGGTTGCCGAGGAGGTCGGTAAGTTTTTGGGTGACGGCATCGTCGTCGCCGGCGAGAAGCACCGCGTCGAAATCCTCAACAGGGACAGCCAGTCGAACCCGAACCGCGCGTCGGAAGTGGCGGCGCAGCTCATCAATAACGACAGGGTCGACATCATGATCGCCTCGTCGACGGGCGACACCACCAATCCGGTGGCCGATCAGTGCGAGCTCGCCGGCGTGCCTTGCATCACTTCCGACGATCCGTGGCAGTCCTGGTTCTTCGGCCGCAAGGGCGACCCGAAGAAGGGCTTCGAATGGACCTACCACTTCTTCTGGGGCTTCGACATGGTCGCCAATATGTTCGCCGAGATGTGGCTGACGCTACCGAGCAACAAGATTGCGGGTGTGATGCTGACCAACGATCCCGACGGCATCGCCGCCAGCAACCCCGAGCACGGGCTCCCTGCGACCATCAAGAGTCATGGCTTTGACGTGCACTACCTCGGCCTTTATCCGCCGCTGTCCGACGACTTCACGGCGCAGATTGGCCAATTGAAGAGCATGAACGCCGACATCGCCTGCGGCATTTTCAATCCGCCGCAATTCGCGATTTTCTGGACGCAGTGCGCGCAGCAGGGCTTTCAACCGAAGATCGTGACGCCGCCCAAGGCGCTGCTGTTTCCAACCGCAGTCGAGGCGCTGGGCGACCGCGGTGCCGGCATGTCGACGGAGGTGTGGTGGTCGCATCACCATCCGTTCAAGTCGGGGCTGACCGGCCAGACGGCGCAGCAGTACTGCGATGCCTACGAGAAGGCGAGCGGCAAGCAGTGGACCCAGCCGCTCGGCTTCAAGCATGCCAATCTCGAAGTCGCGATCGACGCGCTCAAGCGCGCCAAGAAGCTCGATGCCGCCTCGATCCGCGACGCGATCGCCCAGACCGATTATCAGTCGATCGTCGGTCCGATCACGTGGAAGGCCGGTCCCGGTCCGCTCAACCCGGTGCCGAACGTCTGCACGACGCCGATCGTCGGCGGCCAGTGGGAAAAGGGCACGAAGTGGAAGTACGACCTGAACATCGTGTTCAACGGCACTGCACCGCAGATCCCGGTCGACAAACCATTCTCGGCGATTTCCTATTCCTGATACGGTTAAGGGCGAAGTATAAGTCTCGCAAAACGAAGAACGACCGCTGCACCGAAAGTGCGGCGGTCGCAGCTAAAAGTTGTTCATGAAAGTCGTTCATGGCAGCCCTTCTCCAGCTTCAGGCGGTGTCCAAGCATTACGGTGCGCTGAAAGCCGTCGACGACATCAACGTGGCCGTCGCCGCCGGCGAAGCATTGGCCGTCATCGGACCCAACGGCGCCGGCAAGACGACCCTGTTTAATTTGATCACTGGCGATGCGGCGCCGACCAAGGGACGTATCGAGTTCGGCGGATTAGATGTGACGGCGATGCCGCCGCATGCGCGGTCGCGCTTGGGCGTCGGCCGCTCGTATCAAATTCCGCATCCGTTCGCGAATATGAGCGTATTCGAGAATCTTCTGGTCGGCGCCATTTTCGGCGGCGGCGTCAGCGAGCGGCAGAGTTACAAGCGTTGCAGCGAAGTCCTCAAAGTCACCGGACTTTACGACAAAGCCAACATGCCGGCGCGTACGCTCACGCTCCTACAGCGCAAACGGCTGGAAATGGCGCGGGCGCTGGCGATGCAGCCCAAGCTGTTGCTGCTCGATGAGATCGCCGGCGGACTGACCGAGTACGAGTGCGGCGAGCTGGTCAAGACCATCAAGGAAATTCACGCCCGAGGCGCCACGATCGTCTGGATCGAACACATCGTTCACGCGCTGGTTTCGGTAGCGAGCCGGCTGATCGTGATGGATTTCGGCCAGATTCTCGCCGAGGGCGATCCGCACGAGGTGATGGCGGATCCGCGCGTGCGCGAAGTCTATATGGGCATACCGGTGTCATGACGCTGTTGCGCACGCAGAACCTCTCCGCGTTCTACGGCGACTTCCAGGCGCTGTTCGGCATCGACCTGACGGTCGAGCAAGGCGAGACCGTGGCCGTCATCGGCGCCAATGGCGCCGGCAAGACAACGCTGTTGCGCGCCATTGCCGGTGTGCTGGCGACCGCGCCGGAGACAGTGCTGTTCGATGGCGCGCCGATCGGGCACAAGACGCCGCACGAAATCGTGCGACTGGGCATCGCCATGGTGCCGGAAGGGCGGCGGCTGTTTCCCAGCCTTTCGGTGGAGGAGAACCTCCTGCTCGGCACCCACAGCGAGCGCGCCGGACCCTGGAATCTCAAGCGCGTCTATGAGCTGTTCCCGCGGCTCAATGAATTACGCCGGCTGCCGGCGCCGTCTTTGTCGGGCGGCCAGCAGCAAATGGCCGCGGTGGGCCGCGCCCTGATGTCCAATCCGCGACTGCTGCTCTGCGATGAGCTGTCGCTGGGGCTGGCGCCGGTCGTCATCCGCGACATCTATCAATGCCTCGGCGCCATCACCGCCGAGGGCACCACGGTCGTGCTGGTCGAGCAGGACATCAATCGCGCGCTCGACGCCTCGACACGCTTCTACTGCCTTCAGGAAGGCCGCCTGGCACTGAGCGCGCCGACCAAGAATTTCGACCGCGGCGCGCTGACCGCGGCCTATTTCGGCATGTAGGACGGGCGGCCGCCATGCAATGGCTCAACATCTTTATTCAAGGCAGCTTGCTCGGCGGCATCTACGCACTGTTCGCGATCGGCTTGTCGATGTCGTTCGGCATCATGCGGCTGGTCAACATCGCGCACGGCGACTTCATCGTGCTCTCGGGCTACGTCGCACTGGTCGTCACGCAGAGTACCGGCCTTGATCCGTTCTCAAGCCTGGCGATCGTCGTACCGGTGATGTTTGCTTTTGGCTACGCGCTGCAACGCGGTCTGTTGAATCAGACGCTCAGCGGCGGGCTATTGCCGCCGCTTCTCGTCACCTTCGGCATTTCGATCATCATTCAGAACGGTCTGTTGCAAGGCTTCGGCGCCTACGATCACCGGCTCCAGGAAGGCGCCATCGAGACCGCGAGCCTGCACTTGCCCGGCGGCATCGACGTCGGCGTTTATCCGCTCTTGGTTTTTGCAGTTGCGATCTTGTCCATCGCCAGCCTGCAGTTTTTGTTCTACCGCACCGGCATCGGCCGCGCGTTTCGCGCAGTCTCTGACGATGCCGACACCGCCGAGCTGATGGGCATCGACAATCGCAAGCTCTACGCGCTGGCGCTCGGCATCGCCATGATCTTTACCGCGATCGCGGGTGTGCTGTTCGGCATCCGCACCATTTTCGATCCCGCCGCCGGGCCGATCCGGCTGATTCTCGCCTTCGAGGCCGTGATCATCGGCGGGCTGGGCAACATGTGGGGCACGCTGATCGGCGGCATGGTGCTGGGCATCGCCCAATCCGTCGGCGCCGCACTCGATCCGACGTGGCAAATCCTCGCCGGGCACCTGGCGTTTCTGGCCATTCTGATCCTCCGCCCGAACGGGCTGTTTCCGCGCACGAGGGACTGAGATGGCTGGTGACATGGCTGGTGACGTGGCCGGTAATGTGGCCGCTGATTTGGCTGCCGATTTGGAGCCCGTCCGCGTCGAGCGCGCGACCAAGGCCAGTCGCATCTTCGCGGTGTTGGCGGCGGTCGCGCTGGCGGCGCTGGTCTCGTTGCCGTGGTGGGGTGATGCCGGCTGGATGCGGCTTATTGCCGAGATGGCCTACTATGTGGCGCTGGCGCAGCTGTGGAATCTGCTCGCCGGCTATGCCGGCTTGGTGTCGGTCGGTCAACAGGCTTACGTCGGGCTCGGCGGATATATGCTGTTCTATCTGACCGGCGTCTGGAACATGAACGTGTACCTCGCTTTGCTGCTCGCCGGTCCATTCGCGGGGCTGATGTCGATCCCTGTTTCATTCGCGGTGTTTCGGCTGCGCGGCGCTTATTTCGCCATCGGCACCTGGGTCGTGTCCGAAGTCTTTTCTCTCATCGCGAGCCTCATTCTGGTGCTCGGCGCCGGTTCCGGACTCTCGCTCACCGTTCCGATCTTGCGCGAAATCTCCTCCGACCGCGACGTGCGCGATACCATGCTGTATCTGATGACGCTCGCCACGTCGCTGTTCGTGTTCGCCATCGTCTATTTGCTGTTGCGCTCGCGTCATGGCCTGGCGTTGACGGCGATACGCGACTCCGAGCCGGCATCCGCGAGCCTCGGCGTCAACACCTTCCGCACCAAATTCATTATCTACGTGGCGACCGCCGCCTGCACCGGCCTGATCGGCGGCTTGATCTTTTTGCAAAAGCTGCGGATCTCGCCCGAGGCCGGCTTTTCCATCAACGATTGGACGGTCGTCGTCATTTTCATGGTCGTGATCGGCGGCATCGGCACGCTGGAGGGACCGTTCATCGGCATGCTGGTTTATATCGTCCTGCGCGAGCTGTTGGCCGATTATGGCACATACTATTTGATCCTCCTGGGTGTTCTTGCCATCGCGATCATGCTGAAGGCGCCGATGGGAATCTGGGGCTGGGTTATCCACCGCTACGACTTGCAATTGTTTCCGGTCGGCCGGCGGCTGAAGCTTGCACCGCCGACGGACGATCCGTCCAAGCGATAGGAGCACGACATGTCGCCCTCGCCGCCGCCCTCCCCGTCGCCCGCGCAAAATATGACCGCCCAACAGATCGTCGAACGCGCCCGGGCGCTGGCGCCGCGCTTTGCCGAGCGCGCCGAAGCGGCGGAAGAGGCGCGGCGAATTCCGGAAGCTTCCGCGCGGGACATGCTCGATGCCGGTTTCGCCCGCATCCTGTTGCCGCGAGAGATCGGCGGCTACGGTCTCGGTTTCGACACCTGGTACGAGGTGACGCGAGAGCTCAGTAAGACCGACGCATCGCACGGCTGGTGCGCCGGCCTGATCATTCATCACGCCCACCTCATCGCGCAGTATCCGCAAGCGGGCCAAAAAGCGGTTTGGGCCGAAAGCCTCGATGTGCCGATTGCGGCTTCGTTTGCGCCGAGCGTGAAAGCCGTTGCAGCCAACGGCGGTTACCGGATATCGAGCGCCGGCTCGCCCTTTGCGAGCGGCGTCGATCATTGTTCTTGGGTCATGCTCGGCGGCATGACGCAGGACGGGCCGGCCCCGGAATGGAAATTCTTTCTGGTGCCGCCCGGCGAATACACCATCCGCGACACCTGGTTCACCGCCGGCATGCGCGGCACCGGCAGCAAAACCATTGTGGTCGACAGCGCTTTCGTGCCGGAAAGCCGCGTGCTGCGACTGACCGACTTGCGCGACGGCAAAGCGCCGGGCAGCGCCGTCTATAGCGGCGTCATCTTTCACACGCCGTTTTTCTATTATGCGCCGATCTCGTTCGCGACGCCGATGCTCGGCGCGGCCCAAGGCGCCTATGAAATGTTCCGCGAATGGACCAAGACGCGGAAAACGCAGGACGGCAGGCCGCTTGCCGAACAGTCTTCGGTCCAGGTACGGATGGCGCGGGCCGCGGCCGACATCGACGCGGCCGAACTGCTGTTGCGCCGCGCGGTGGGTGTGACCGACGCGCCGGAGGTCTATTCGCCGGCGCACTTGGCGCGCTCGGTGCGCGATTTCGCCCGCATATCCGAATTAACGGTTGCGGCGATCGACACGCTTGTTGCACTCAGCGGTACGGCGGGTTTCGCCTCGTCGCATCCGCTGCAGCGGGCGTGGCGCGACATTCACTTCATGTCCATGCATATCAGCCTGAACACCGAAACCAACTTCACCCATTACGGCCGCATGGAGCTCGGCCTCGGCCGCGACGCCAGCCGGCCGTATTTTTGATTTCACCGCAGTCCGGCCTGCACCACCAGCGGATACACACGATCCTTGAACCAGCGCTGGTCCTCGACGTAGCGCGGCCAGTTCAACAGCGTGCCGTCGAGGCCCATGTTCGACATGCGAATAAGTCCGTCCACGATCTGCTCCGGCGTGCCGATCAGCGGATAGCCACCCCATCCGGCGATGAAATGCTTCTTCATCTCGGCAAGCACGGCTGACGGCAGCGTCTTGGCATTGGCGATCATCGTATCGACCAGATTGGTGACCGCCTCCCAGTCACCCTTCTGCTGAACATATTCCTGGAAATAGTCCTGCGCCGCCTTTTCCGTCTCGCCCTGCACGACATAGGCATAGCTCCAGACCTGGATTTCCCGGCCATATTCCTTGCGCGCCAGTTCGCGGTAGGAGTCGACCTTGGCCTTGCAGTCGTCGAAATCGTGCGAGCCGAACACCACATAGACCATGTCGCAATGCTTGGCGGCGAAGTGCTGGCCTTTCTCGGAACCGCCGGCGTTCATCACTGCCGGAAACGGGCGCTGGATCGGCTTCGGCTCGAGATAACCCTTCTTGATGTTATAGAAGCGGCCGGTGAAATCGAACGGCTCGTCGCGGGTCCACAGCTCCTTCATGATATGCAGCCATTCTGCGGCGCAATCGTAGCGGTCGTTATGCTCCATAAGCGGCGAGCCGAACATTTCGATCTCGGGCCGATTCCAGCCGGTCACGATGTTGAGCGCGAAGCGGCCGCCGGTGACGTGATCGATGGTCGTGGCCTGCTTCGCCGCCATCACCGGGTGAATGGTCGGCACATGCGAGGTGGCGAAAATGCCGGAGTAATGCGTCGAGGCGCCGATTGCCGAGGCCCAGGAAAAGCACTCGAGGCCCGGACCGTTGAAATTGGTGACGCCGCCGAAGCCGTGCCAACGGCCGATCGGGACCAGCGCTTCGAATTCCATGGCTTCGGACGTCTTGGCCAGTTCCAGAGTGTTCGGCCAATTGATCTCAAGAACGCCGTCGATGGTCGAAATCGCGCAGCCGCGGTCGAGATTGGTGCCGAAAGTGCCGAGCTTGAGCTTGCGGTCGTTGAAGACCGGGTTGGTCCGGCGGCGGTCCTGCCGCGCGCTCACAACTGCATCCATGGCATTCCTCCGGCACTCCTCCGGCATTCCTCCCGGACAGGGCTGCAAGCTTAGCCACGGCACTGCCGCGGTGGCAATCGCCGCACGGTCATGCAAGATATATTCTGAGCGAACGGGAGCCGGTCATGTCGATCTTCGCCGTGAACTATCTGTGCCGCGAGGTGTTACGCGATCACGCCTTCCGCGCCGCCATGAAGGCCGATCCGGGGAAAGCGCTGGCGCCGCTCGATCTGACCGACGACGAGCGGCGCGCGCTGATTGCCGGCGACGTCGGCACGCTGTTTCGCATGGGCGTCAACGGCTTTCTCATGGGCTACCTGGCCCGCTTCGAAGTCTGCGGGTTGAACGTGCAGATCTACAATGAACGCATGCGCGCGGTGAAGGTCGACGAGATCGGCCAGCCGGTGGCGTGAACCGGCCCGGCCGAACGGGAGGATACAGATGGCGCAGATCGTTGCCGGGTTCGGCGTGCCGCACACGCCGATTTTTCCGCATTTCGTCAAACGCGACGGCCCCGATTGCGAGATTGCAAAACTGTTCGGCGCGCAGAAGGAAGAGCTCGTCGCGACGCGGCCCGATCTGATCGTGATGTTCGACACCGATCATCTCAACACGTTCTTCCTCAACGATCTGCCGATCTTCGCCATCGGCATTGACACGAGCTTCAAGGCGCCGAACGACGAGCCTCGCGACGTGCCGAACTACACGGTGCGGTCGCTGCCTGCTCTTGCCGCGCATATCCGCGCCGCCGCGATCGGCGCCGGCTACGACGTCGGCCTGACGCAGAATTTTTCGGTCGATCATTCGATCGCCGTACCGTTGCATTTCCTGACGCCCGAAATGAAAATCCCGGTCATTCCGTTCTTCGTCAGCGGCCATGTGCCGCCGTTGCCGTCGGCGCGACGCTGTCACGAACTCGGCAAAGCGGTGGCGCGCGCCATCGAAGCGTGGCCGCAGCCGCTGCGCGTCGTCATCATGGGCTCCGGCAGCTTCTCGCTCGAAGTCGGCGGCCCGCGCATGGCGCCCGGCCGTTCCGACGGCGTGCCCGATCCGGACTGGGCCATGCGCGTGATCAAATCGCTGGAGGAGCAGCAGATCGACCGGCTCATCGCCGAAGCGACGCAGCATCAGCTGCTCAAAGCCGGCAATGTCGGCGGCGAGTTGCTGAACTGGATCGCCATGCTCGGCGCCATCGGCGACCGCAAGCCGACTTATGTCGCGCCGCAGATGCAGAACGGCCACGCTTACGGCGTGTGGCGCTGGAATTGAAGGCTGGCGGTCAGAACATCGGGTATGCCGGGTTGAGCGGTAGACCGAATTCTACTCGGCCGAAATTCTCCGCCGGCACGTCCCAGTTCATGACCACGTGGGAGGAAATGGCGTGGGCGTCGCGCCAGCAGCGCTGCACCGGATTGTCGTCCATCAGCCCGCTCGAACCGCTGATCTTGATCAGATCGTCCATCGCGCCGCGCAACATGCGCAGCGCATAAGTAAAGTCGCGCCGCAATAGCGTGCGGGTCGCAAGCGACATGCCGGCATAATCCGCCCGCGCGGTGGCAAAAGCGCGCCGCGCCAGGAGCTCCGCGGCGTCGATCTGCGCCGCGATTTCGGCGACGCGAATCTGCACCGGAACGTGCTGGGCAATGGCAAGCTGGGTGTAGGTCAGATAGCGCTGCCGCGTCCACTGCACGAAGTCTGCATAACCGCCGCGCGCCACACCGAGCACGGGCCCGAGCAACGCATAGCTATGCATGGCGATGAACGGCGTGCGGTAGATCGGATTGGCGTTGACTTTCGATCCCGGCGAGCAGCCCTCGCGCAGCGCCGAGAACGAGACGCTGCGATGCTCGGGCACGAAGACGTTGTCGAGCACGGCCGTGTTGGAGCCGCTGGCGCGGAGCCCCGCGCAGTACCAGGTGTCGTCCTGCTTCACCTGCGAGACCGGCACGAGGTAGAGCCGCATGTCGGGGTAATCCTCGCCCGGGCGCTGCACCAATCCGCCGATCATAATCCAGTGCGAGTGCCGCAAGCCGGAGCACCACGACCAGCGGCCGTCGAGACGATAGCCGCCCGGCCCCGGCGCCACTTTTCCGGTCGGCGCCGCCGAGGTGGCGATGCAGGCCGCCTTGTTGCGGCTCCACACGTCGTGCTGTGCCTCCTCGGGGAACAGCGCCAGCATGCAGGCGTGGTCGGCAAGATAGTTCAGGCACCACGCGGACGAGCCGCAGGTCGATTTACCGAGCTCGACGGCGATATCGAACGCCACTTCGTGGTCGTGCTCGTAGCCGCCCCAGCGTTTCGGTTGCAGCGTATGAATAAGCCCGGCGGCGACGAATTCGTCGACCGATTGCTGCGGGATATTGCGGTCGCGCTCGGCGCGCACCGCGCGGTCGCGCAATTTCGGCGCCAGTGCGCGCGCCCGCGCCACAAGTTCGGCGGCGCTCGGAATGTTTCCTGGCGCAGAAGCCGGCCGCAATTCGGCGATACTCAAGGGCGTTTCCCCTGGTTTTGGGAAAGACTGCGCCGGGAGGTACACGAGATCAAGTATCGCGTCGGGCCGCGCTGAGAAAGGAATTGTCTGGCTGGGGCGGGAGGATTCGAACCTCCGAATGGCGGAATCAAAATCCGCTGCCTTACCACTTGGCTACGCCCCAAAACCGGATTGCCGCCGGAGACCGCCCGCGACCGGGCGGAACATAACGGCGGGTCCTCCAAGGATCAATGATGACCCCCGGCTATCGGCGCCGATTCCGCACTCTATAATAATGTCTATGAGCGCCGGCAGCCGACCGGAAAAGAGGGGACAATGCCCGATTCCATCGAGGTGAGCGACGATGCCGGCATCCGCACCATCCGGATGCATCGCCCGGAAAAGAAAAACGCACTGACGCAGCCGATGTACGCCGCGATGACGCGTGCGCTCGGCGAGGCGCAAGACAACAAAGCGATCCGCTGCATGGTCATCGCCGGCGGCGCCGGTGCCTTCTGCGCCGGCGCCGACATTGCCGAGTTTCTCGAATCGGCGCAAAGCGGCGCGCTGCGGCCAAGCACCCTCGAATTTCTCAAAGCGATCGCGCACAATCGCAAACCTCTGGTCGCGGCGGTGGGCGGCCTTGCCGTCGGCATCGGCGTGACCATGTTGTTTCATTGCGATCACGTCGTCGCGTCGGCCGATGCGACGTTCACGACGCCATTCCTCAAGCTTGCCCTTATTCCCGAAGCGGCATCGAGCCTGCTTGCGCCAATGCGCATGGGCTACGCGCGCGCGTTCTCGATGCTGGTCATGGGCCGTCCGCTCTCCGCCACCGAGGCGAAAGAAGCGGGCATCGTCAACAGCGTGGTCGAGGCCGCCGCAGTCGATGACGTTGCGCTGCAGGCCGCGCGCGAGATCGCGGCGCTTCCCGCTGGTGCCGTGGCGGTGTCGCGGGCGCTGATGCGCGGCGGGCTTGACGCCATCGATCGGCAGATCGATACCGAGATCGTGCATTTTCGCGAACGTTTGCAGTCCGACGAGGCGCGCGCGGCCTTTGCCGCCTTCCTGTCGCGCAAGAAGTAAACCCGGCAATGTCGCTCTCCGGAAAAACACTTTTCATCACCGGCGCCTCGCGCGGCATCGGGCTTTCGATCGCGCTGCGCGCCGCGCGCGACGGCGCCAACATCGCCATCGCCGCAAAGACCACGGCGCCGCACCCAAAACTTTCCGGCACCATCTATACGGCCGCGGAAGACATCGAGCGCGCCGGCGGCAAGGCGCTGCCGCTCGTGGTCGACGTCCGCGACGAAGCCATGGTGCGCGATGCGCTCGATAAGACCGCGCAAAAATTCGGCGGCATCGACATCGTGGTCAATAATGCGAGCGCGATCCAGCTGACGAACACGGCCGCGACCGACATGAAGCGGTTCGATCTCATGCATCAGATCAATGCGCGCGGCACCTTCATGGTCTCCAAATGGGCAATTCCCCACCTGGAGCGGGCGGCCAACCCGCATATTCTGATGATCTCGCCGCCGCTCGACATGAAGGAAAAGTGGTTCGCGCCGCACACCGCCTATAGCATGGCCAAGTTCGGCATGAGTTTGGTGGTGCTCGGGCTTGCCGGCGAATTGCGATCCAAGGGAATTGCCGTCAACGCATTGTGGCCGCGCACGCTGATTGCGACGGCCGCGGTGTGGAACCTTTTGGGCGGCGCCGAGATGATCGCGCGGGGACGCAAACCGGACATCGTGGCGGATGCGGCCTACGCGATATTCGCCAAGCCCTCGCGCCAATTTACCGGCCGCTTCATCATCGACGACAATTTCCTGGCGGAGAACGGCGTTACCGACTTCGACCGCTACCGCGTCGATCCGACACAACCGCTGGCGCCGGATTTTTTCGTGCCGGACGATAGTGCGCCGCCGCCGGGCGTCATCATCGCCACGGGATGAGCAAGCTCGCACAGTGGAGCGGATTCGACATTCGCTACCCGCGCTGCCGCAAACTCGTGAAGCGAATGTCAAATCCAAAGCTCCACTAGGACTATATTTGCTAGTGGTCCTTTGATTCTAACATTCGCATGATAGCCTACCGAACCGGGATGCGAATGTTAGAATCGGACCACTAGTATATTGGGGACGCCCATGAGCTATCGCGCTCCGCTTAACGAGATCGGGCTCGCGCTCAAATACGGCGCGGCGCTCGGCCCGGCGATCGAGCAAGGCCTGTTCGGCGACCTTTCGCTCGACGACGTCGATGCGGTGCTGGCGGAGGCCGGCCGCTTTGCCGGCGATGTCATTGCGCCGCTCAATCGCATCGGCGACACATTCGGTGCGAAGTTCCAGGACGGCGGCGTCATCACGGCGCCGGGCTGGAAGGAAGCCTATCGCGCCTGGCGGCTGGCGGGATGGAATTCGGTCACGGCGCCGTCCGAATGGGGCGGCCAGGCTCTGCCGCAAACCGTCAATGCCGCCTGCACCGAAATGTGGCACGCGGCCTCGGTCGGCTTCGCCAACGGTCCGATGCTGACCATGGCGGCGATCGATGCGCTCCACGCGCACGGCAGCGACACGCTCAAGCGCACCTATCTGGAAAAGCTGGTGTCCGGCGAATGGATGGGCACGATGCAGCTCACCGAGCCGCAGGCCGGCTCCGACGTCGGCGCGCTGCGCACGCGCGCCGAGCGCGACGGCGACGGAAGCTATCGGCTCAAGGGCCAGAAGATCTTCATTACCTACGGCGAGCACGATTTCACCGACAACATCATCCATTTCGTGCTGGCGCGCCTGCCCGATGCCCCGCCCGGCACGCGCGGCATTTCGCTGTTCTTGGTGCCGAAATTCTTGCTGCAGGCCGACGGCTCGCTCGGCGCGCGTAACGACGTGCGCGCCCATTCGATCGAGCACAAGCTCGGCATCCACGGCTCGCCGACCTGCACCATGATTTTGGGCGACAGTGCCGGCGCCACCGGATTTTTGATCGGCGAGGAAAACGCCGGCATGGCCTGCATGTTCACCATGATGAACCGCGCGCGGCTCGCCGTCGGCTTGCAGGGCGTCGGCATCGCCGAGCGCGCGACGCAACAGGCGCTCGCTTATGCGCGCGAGCGCCGGCAGGGCCGCAGCGCCGGCATGAAGTCGACGGAGATGGCGCCGATCATCGCCCATCCCGACGTGCGCCGCATGCTGCTGTCGATGCGCGCGCTCACGCAGGCGGCGCGCGGCATCTGTTACTCCGCCGCAATGGCGATCGATCGCAGCGAACGCAGCGGTGACGACGCCGCGCGCAAAGCCGCGCATCAGCAGGCTTCGCTGCTCACGCCGGTGGCCAAGGCGTTTTCGACCGATATCGCCAACGAGGTCGCCTCGCTTGGCGTGCAGGTACATGGCGGCATGGGCTATATCGAGGAAACCGGCGCGGCGCAGCTGTTTCGCGATGCGCGGATCGCGCCGATCTATGAGGGAACCAATGGCATTCAGGCCATCGATCTGGTCACCCGCAAGCTGCCGCTTGCGAACGGCGCCGCCGTCGCCGCGCATTGCGACGAGTTGCGCGGCATTATCAGGGCGTTGAACGCCAGCAACGACCCGGCCTTCGGCTGGGCGCCGGTGCGGCTCGCCGATGCGGTCGAAAGTCTGTCGCGGACGACGGCTTGGCTGCTGGCCAACATCGAGAAGGAGCCCGATGCGGTGCTGGCCGGCGCGAGCCCCTATTTGCGGCTGTTCGGCATCGCTACCGGCGGCTGTCTGTTGGCGAAAGAGGCCTTGGCGGCGCTGCGGCTTGGCGGCGATGCGGCGGCACGGCTGGCGATAACGCGGTTTTTTGCCGAAAACTTTGCGGTCCAGGCCGGCGCGCTCGAACGCACCGTGGTCGAGGGCGCAGCCGGCGTGCTGGGCGCCGATGCAGCGCTTATGTCGTAGCGCCGAGAAACGATGGGTTCCGCAATGGCTCAACCCGTCCTACATTGGTTTGAATGTCCACTCTTCTCATCACCCATCCCGCCTGTCTCGAACACTTGACGCCGGCCGGCCACCCGGAGCGGCCGGACCGGCTGCGCGCCGTCGAAAGCGCGCTCGAAGCGGAAAAATTCCAGATGCTGGCGCGCGCCGAGGCGCCGCGCGCGGCGTTCGAGGTGATCGCGCTGTGTCACCCGATGGACTATATCGAGGCGCTGCGCGATGCTACGCCCAAAGAGGGCATCGTCCACCTCGACGCCGACACCTCGATGTCGCCGGGCAGCTTCGAGGCGATCTTGCGCGCCGCCGGCGGCGCGATCCACGCCGTCGACGAGGTCTTGGCAAAAAGAGCGGCCAACGCCTTCGTCGCGGTGCGGCCGCCCGGCCATCATGCCGAAACGGCGCGGCCGATGGGATTCTGCTACTTCGACAATGCCGCTATTGCCGCGCGCTACGCGCAGAACCGTCACGGCATCGCCCGCGCGGCGATCGTCGATTTCGACGTGCATCACGGCAACGGCTCGCAGGAGATTTTCTGGTCCGATAAGACCGTGATGTATTGCTCGACGCACCAGATGCCGCTGTTTCCCGGCACCGGCGCGGTCGGCGAAAGCGGCGACTACAATACCGTCGTCAATGCCCCGCTGCGGCCCGGCGACGGGGCCGAAAAATTTCGCGATGCCTTCGAAAGCCGGATTCTGCCGCGGCTCGCCGAGTTCCAGCCCGAGCTTGTCATTGTCTCCGCCGGCTTCGATGCCCATTACCGCGACCCGCTCGCCAATATCAATCTCGACGAGGTGGATTTCGCCTGGGCGACGCAAAAGATCATGGACATTGCCGACCGCCATGCCGGGGGCCGCGTCGTTTCCGTGCTCGAGGGCGGCTACGATCTGCAGGCGCTCGGCAACTCGGCGGCCGCACACGTCAACGCGCTGATGCGGGGATAATTTGGTAGCCCGGATTGCGCAACGCGCGATCCGGGAGCATGACTCATAATCCTTAAGTACATCGAGCGGACAATGGCGCAGAACAACAACAACGATATCGAGAAAATGCCATTCGAGCGGGCGATCGAGGAGCTTGAATCGATCGTCAAGCGGCTCGAAGAAGGCAAGGTGCCGCTCGAGGAGTCGGTCGCCATCTACGAGCGCGGCGAAGCGCTCAAGCGCCGCTGTGAGGGTCTGTTGCGGCAGGCCGAAGCGCGGGTGGAGAAAATCACGCTCGACGCCGCCGGCAAGCCCACCGGCACCGAGCCGCTCGACGGCGAATAGCTTTTGCTTGCTCCGCGCCGCCACAAACGCCGGCCTCGCCTGTTCGATAAGAGCCTCCATGGTTATCCCGCCCCGCGGCAGCGGGGGTGATGAAGCATTCCCGTTCGAGCGACGCTGGCGCGCTCCTTCTCCCCGCGTGCGGGGAGAAGGTTGGGATGAGAGGGCCTCTCCGCCGGGCTCCGACTGCGGCGCTCAAACTCGCTGAGAGGCCCCCTCATCCTCGTCGCTTCGCTCCTCGACTTCTCCCCGCGCGCGGGGAGAAGTGAATAAGCAATCCCGTTCTCGCGATGCTTCTTCGCATCCGAGGCTTGCCACGCCACTGTAAGAAAAGCCCTTCCAACGACCTCCCGACATAAAGAAGGGAGGCGGAGCGCCGATAGACGCATCCGACGGGAGTCCGCCACAAACAATCTGCGCAACGTTGCGCAAACCGTCTGCCGCGCGGCGCGCGCCCTGCTCTGTCGTCCTCCCCCGCTTGCGGGGGAGGATTAAGGAGGGGGCACGCTCGCCTTTCGGCGCTCCACCGCGATTATGCGCCGAGGGCCTGACCTCGACTCGGCTCCGGGCCGCGCTTCCTGGAACCACCGGATGCAAACGGGAGAACCCTCCCCGGCACCAGTGCAGCGAGCACCTCGCAGTCCGATCACGCGCCGGACGGGACGATGCCCAGAACCGCCCGGATCGAGGTTACAAGCCCCATCCGGGAACCGCACCCGCCCCATCGATCGGCTGTCACCGGTCGACGTCCCTTCGATGAGCGAGCTTTGATTCGTCAGGCGATTACGCAGGAGTTGACAAAGGTAGGGAATCCTCCTACCCCCGGCGCTGGCGTGACAGGCTGGCGATCTGATGCCTGCGTTTTGGAAAGCCATTCGCGTAATTCCGCAGGCGTCTAGGTGGGGCGCGGAATATAGGGGAATCATTAGCCCCGGTGCGACGATCTCCGTCGTCGATACAAACAATACCGGCCACCCGTTACGCCTAAAGACCTCGGCAATATCCCGCGAGAAAGTAATAGCCTCTGGATCGCCGGAGACATGGAAAATGCGCAGCCCAAATTTGGGCAGGTCTGCGCGGCTAAGTACCTCTGATATTTTTTCGGCTTCCTGCGCCGATATTCTGCGCCATGCCAGTTCTGATCGCAGCGTTTCCGTCCTCAACTCGGCTTCAGCGGCGCGAGCATTGGCTTCCGCTGCCTGTTTTTCGGCGATTCCAACTCTTTCGTCGGCTTCCCGCTGCGCCTCTCCACTGGCCGTTATGGCGCGCAGGATGACGATGTATTCGATAATTAATCCGACCCCGATTAGGCCGTTAGCAATGAGAGAGCCGACTATTTCGGCACCCTCATGGGGCACGTATAGAACAGTTCCTATATCAGCGACGATTCCAAAAAAGATTAGAAGCGTCGCCCTTGCCGACCATCGCTCTAATTCTTCGAGTCTTTGGTGGGCGTCTTTCTTCCTTTGGCCTAGCGCCGAAGGCCCGTTTGCCGATCTGATCCGTCGCAGCCGTAGAAGGCTCGTTATTGCTTTGCTGTTTGCGGCAATACTGCTCGCTATTGCGGTTTTGATGCGGTGAATCAAATGGCAACTCTAACTGTTCAGTCTCGCTGGCGTCGTTCATCTCAAGCTGAGACGGATGCCAGTGACCTCGTCTCAGCAGCCTGCTATCGCCGTATCGAACATGTCGGGATTGAAGCGGTTGTTGTATCGGAACTGAAATTCGGCGACGTAAAGCGGCATATATTTGGCGCTCATCTTGTGGAACGTGCCGACCACCCCGCGCTTAAAGATCGACCAGAAGCCTTCAATCGTGTTCGTGTGGACCGCACCGACAACGTATTGCTTCTTGCTATGATCAACCATTTGGTGTGGAAAGTGGCGCAAATAATCGCTGTAGCCGCGCCACGAGTCAGTCGCCAACAAGCTAACTTTGTCGGAAACGGCCTCGTTCACGAAATCAAGCATGGTTTGCGACGTGACGTTCTTAAGCACGCGCGCCACGACATTGCCCTTGCGCTCTATCGCACCGATGATCGGGATTTTGCCCTTGCTCGGATGGTGAACGCGCTTGTCGAAATGGCGGTTGAAATCTTTTCCGCCGATCAGCGTCGAGTCCATTTCGACGATGCCGCCAAGCTTCACTTCGGGCTGGATCAGCGCCGCACGAATTTTGTGGCACATAAGATGCGCCGTATTGTAGCTGCCGAAGCCGAGCATGCGCTGAATTTGAAGGGCGCTCATTCCCTTTTTGCTCGAAAACATCAAATGGGCGACGCGATACCAGTCGCGCAGAGGCTTCTTAGTGTTCTCAAAAATCGTACCCGCCAGGGCCGAGAAGCGGTAGCCCTGCGGCGCGCATTCCCGGCACTGCCAGTGAAACGGCTTGTAGCTAGAGGCGTCGTAAAGGTCCGCATTGCCGCAGCGCGGGCAATGGACGCCTTCCGGCCAGCGCCGCGCCACCAAGTAGCGCAGGCAAGCTTCGTCATCCCCAACGGGGAAGCGGGCCTCAAATTGGGCCGTGGTCATCTGCGGGACTGGTTTTGGGCGCTTTGCCATTGCGGCAATCCTTCGTTTTCGACCGTAGAAGGATATTGCCATGTCTGATGTTCTTTGTCAACTCCTGCGTAATCGCCATTCGTCACCATGTAACGGAAATAGAGACGAATGTCAAGGCCATGTCTCTATGCCAGTGACCGAGGCTTCGGCCTCATGTCATTGCACGCGCCGTCCCTTGTGGCTCTGTGCCACCGACGCGGTAGGCGCCGGCGGCCCGGGCGATGGGTTCACGTTGCAGGAGCCGCGATTGCCGCTCGCTATGCTCGCCAGGCACTCTTGAGCCGTGCGGTAGTGGCAGTCCCAATAGACGTCGTCGCCAAATCTCATGACGCACCAAGGGGCGTCCCCGGAAGACGCCCGGCTCGCCGAAACGTCAAAACACACGCCCACCGCGACGGCGGCAGTCGCGATCGTCAGTCCCAAGATGGCTTTCACCACGAGAATCACACTCCATTGCATCGTCCACCGCTCATTTAAGGAACTAACACCGCAGCACCGCCGACGATTGCCGTGTGTAAAGTCCAAAATTTCTACTTGACAAATGAGAACAAATAGTGAACATTCGCCGGTTTCGGATCAAGAGTGAAGCGCACGAAATTCGGGGCAAAGACAATGGATTCGGACCAGAAAAGCGCATGGCTGCGCCAGCTCGACGAGGAATGCCCTTACCAGGTGGTGCTGCCGCGGCAGCAGCTCGCCGACGACAGCGAGATTTTGGATTTCCTCATCGAATACGTCGAAAAATTCGACATGTATGTCGAGGACGATTACGCCGCCTTCGTGCGCTATTGTTTCGCCGATCCGCTCGATGCCGAGATTTTTCGCTCGCGCTTCGAGCCGAAGGGAGAGCGCTTTAAGCTGGCGGGATAATCGCGTTCCCCTCCCCCACCCGGGCCGCGCTTCGCGCGCCCGAGTGCATGCTTGTGGGGAGGGGCTAGGGGTGGGGGTCGGGAGGTGGTGCACCAGCGTCGACGAACGGTTTTGCACCCGTCGACATGAGCGCGTCACCTCCCGACCCCCCCTCCCCACCCTCCCCCACAAGGGGGGAGGGAGATTCATTTTCGCGGCAGCTTCTGCCGCACCTTGCCCATCTCCGCCCAGGCATCGCTGCGCAAATACTTTTTCACATTGAGCACGGTGAACTGGTTGGCGCCGGTCGTGCGAGTGAGCGCCTCCCATGACAGCGGCATCGACACCGGCGCGCCGGCGCGGGCGCGCGTCGAATAGGCGGCGACCGAGGTCGCCTCGCGCGTGTTGCGCAGATAATCGATGAAGATTCTTCCCTCGCGCAGCGCCTTGGTCATCTTGGCGAGGTAACGCTGCGGCGAATCGGCGGCCATGGCACTGGCGATGCGCGCGGCGAACGCTTTCGTCGTGTCCCAATCGGCGCCGTCGATCGGCACGACGACGTGAATGCCCTTGCCGCCGGACAGTTTGATGAAGCTTTTGAGCTTCTCCGCCTTGAGCCGCTCGCGCGTCTCGACCGCCGCCGCGACGATCGCTTTCCAGGACACGCCCTCTCCCGGATCGAGGTCGAAGACGATGCGGTCGCAGACTTCGAGCCTGCCGAGCCGCGAACCGCGGGTGTGAATCTCCAAGGCGCCGGATTGGACCAGCGCGATCAGATCGTCGAGCTTTTCCACCGCGATGACGTCGTGCTCCTTGGCGTTAACGACGCGGCGCAGCGGCAACTCCTTGATGTTGGAAGCGATGTGTTTCTGAAAGAAAAGCTCGCCGCCGGTGCCCTCCGGGCCGCGCACGATGGCGAGCGGCCGGTCGACGACATGCGGCGCCATGACATCCCACACGCTCACGTAATAGGCCGCCAAATCCTGCTTGGTGACGCCGACATCGGGCCAATAGACGCGGTCGGGATGGCTCAAATGGACATTGGCGACACTGGCGACACTGGCGCCGCGTCTCGCATTTCTCTTGCTGTTATTGTTGGCGCGATCCGGCGGCGACTTGCGCACCGCATGGCGCTGCACCGCGGCCGCCGGGGCGGGGGTTTCGCGCACCACTTCGCGCGCCGGCTTGTCCTCGCGCAGCCCCTTATACGCGGCCTGCCGCAGCAAGCCGTCATGGGTGACGCCGCGGAATTCGGTCTCGACGACCAGTTGCGGCTTCACCCAGATGACATCTTTGCGCCGTTCGTCCTCGGGCAAGGTGACGGGCGGGCGGTCGACCCGTAGCGGCTGCAGCCGTTTCCACAGATCGCGGGCGGTGTCGCGGCTATAGCCGGTGCCGACGCGTCCGGCGTAGCGCAGCTTGCCGTTTTCGTGAAACGCCACCGTCAGGGCGCCGATCGCTTTCGGCAGCGCCGTCGACGGCGAAAAGCCGGCAACGACGAATTCCTGCGCGTTGTGGCATTTGGCTTTGACGAAATTCTCCGACCGTCCCGAGCGATAGGGCGCCTGCCGCAGCTTCGATATAATGCCCTCGAGATCCATCGCGCAGGCATGCTTGAAAATTACCGGGCCGTCGCCGTCGAAATGCTCGGCATAACGAATTGGCCCGGTCTTGCCGTTGCCCTTGAACAGGCGCTGCAGCGCAGCCTTGCGCTCGACCAGCGGCGCACCGGTCAAATCGCGGTCGTCCAGATACAGCAGATCGAAAACCCAATAGACGAAGCGATCGCCGCGGCCCTCCTTCAGATCGGTCTGCAGCATCGAGAAATTCGAAATGCCTTTGTCGTTCTCGACCACCAATTCGCCGTCGAGGAGAGCGGTCTGCGCCGGCAGCGCCGCGACGGCTTGCGCAACCCGTTCGAAGCGATGCGTCCAATCGAGAGCTTTGCGCGTCAGCAACTTGACCTTGCCGCGATCGAGACCCTTATCGAGACCTTTATCGAGTTCTTGCCTCGATGCGGTAGCCGTCGAATTTGATCTCGTGGAGCCATTGCGGACCGCTCGGTGCGGTGTCGTGCAGCGTCGCCAGACTCGGCGCGATGAAATCGGGCAACCGGCCGCCTCTGCCGCCGCGCGGCGGCGAACTGGAACGCTTGCGCACGGCCGCCACGGCCGCGGTCTTAGCCCTTGCGCTGCGCGCTGCCGCACGCCGAGGCGGCCGCTTCGGTTCGCGCTTTGCCTTGGTTGTCGCCTCGGCTTGCGACGTGGTATTTTTCTTTCTTTGCGGATTGGCCAGCGCCCGCAATTGCGCCTTGAATTCACGCTGCGATTGCGGTTGAGGCGGATCGTCCGGCGCTTCGCCGGCGGCGCGATTGCTATGCCAGACCCGCTTCCGGCCCTTACCCCCGGCGATCTCGTCGATCGAGCGGCCGGTCACAACCGAGAGCGGCTCTTCTTCCAAAATGTCGCGGCTGCGTCCGCTCCGCGACTCTTCATCCTTGCCTTTGATGAGCAGCCAGTTCTCATGACGGTCTTTATCGCGCGAGCGCATGCGCACGAGGTGCCAACGGCCGTGCAGTTTTTCGCCGTCGAGCACAAATTCAAGGTGGCCTTTGGCATAACCCCGGTGCGGATCGCCTTCGGGAAACCAGCGGCCACGATCCCAGATCATCACCGTGCCGCCGCCATATTCGCCTTCCGGAATGGTGCCTTCGAACGCGTTGTATTCGATCGGATGGTCTTCGACGTGGACCGCGAGGCGCTTTTCGGACGGGTCGAGACTTGGGCCGCGGGTGACGGCCCAGCTCTTCATCACGCCATCGAGTTCAAGGCGGAGGTCGTAATGCAGCCGGCGCGCGGCGTGTTTCTGGATGACGTAACGGCTGCCGCCGCGGGCGGCCTTGCGGCCGCGCGGCTCCGCTGTGACATCAAATTTTCGTTTCTTGCGGTATAAGTCGAGCGCCACGGTGAACCACCTCGCCCGGTTTCGAGACTTATAGCAGGTGCCCGAATCCCGCCCAACGGGAATGCCAAACCTTGGTAGCAAGCCTTGGGAGCAAGCCTTGGGAGCAAGCCTTGGGAGCAAGCCTTGGGAGCAAGCCTTGGGAGCAAGCCTTGGGAGCAAGCCTTGGGAGCAAGCCTTGGGAGCAAGCCTTGGGAGCAAGCCTTGGGAGCAAGCCTTGGGAGCAAGCCTTGGGAGCAAGCCTTGGGAGCAAGCCTTGGGAGCAAGCCTTGGGAGCAAGCCTTGGGAGCAAGCCTTGGGAGCAAGCCTTGGGAGCAAGCCTTGGGAGCAAGCCTTGGGAGCAAGCCTTGGGAGCAAGCCTTGGGAGCAAGCCCTGGTAAAGGGCTGAACTTTACTTACATCTTGCAGTTAAGGGGTGATGCGGAACTTTCGAATAGGGGAATGGGGATTTTGGTTATAAGCCCTTAGAAAGGCTCGCAGTTCCTTCCAGGCTGTTCGTTACCGGCAGTACCGATCAAATTGCGTTCCCGGCATAGAATGGTGTAAGGACCCTAGAATCTGCATGGGACATCCCTATCTGCGTGAACCATCGCCGGGCTTCACCGAGCCCCATTAATCGGCGTTCAGCCGAAACAACGGATTGGTCTGAAAAAGGAGCGTAGCGTGACGGTTTCGTCAAAGACCCCATTGCTCGACCAAATCAAGACCCCGCAAGACTTAAGGCGCCTCGAGCCCAACCAGTTGCGGCAGCTTGCCGACGAACTGCGCCGGGAAACCATCGACGCGGTCGCGGTTACCGGCGGCCATCTCGGCGCCGGGCTCGGCGTCATCGAGCTGACGGTCGCGCTGCATTACGTGTTCGACACGCCGGCCGACCGGCTGATCTGGGATGTCGGCCATCAGGCCTATCCGCACAAAATCCTCACCAACCGCCGCGACCGCATCCGCACCCTGCGCATGGGCGGCGGACTTTCCGGCTTCACCAAACGCGCCGAGAGCGAATACGATCCGTTCGGCGCCGCGCATTCCTCGACGTCGATTTCCGCTGCGCTCGGTATGGCCGTCGCCCGCGATCTGCAGGACAAACAAAATAATGTCATTGCCGTGATCGGCGACGGCGCCATGTCGGCCGGCATGGCCTATGAAGCGATGAACAATGCCGGCGCCATGAATTCGCGGCTGATCGTGGTGCTCAACGACAATGACATGTCGATCGCACCGCCGGTCGGTGCGCTGTCGGCCTATCTCGCCCGCCGGGTGTCCGGCCGCGGCTACCATCGCCTGCGCAAGCTGATCCGCAGCGTCGCCAAGCACATGCCGAGCAAAATGCTCGAGCAGCGCGCGATGGCGATGGAGGAATATGCCCGCGGCCTCGTTACCGGCGGCACGCTGTTCGACGAGCTCGGTTTCTTCTATGTCGGCCCGATCGACGGCCACAACATCGATCACCTGTTGCCGGTGCTGCAGAACGTCCGCGACATGAAGAACGGGCCGATCCTGGTCCATGTCGTGACGCAAAAGGGCAAGGGCTATGCGCCGGCGGAAAAATCCGCCGACAAGTATCACGGCGTCGTCAAGTTCGACGTCGCCACCGGCGCCCAGCAGAAATCCAAGCCGACCGCGCCCGCCTATCAGAAAGTCTATGGCGAAAGCCTGATCAAGGAAGCGCGCAAGGACGACAAGATCGTCGCCATCACCGCGGCGATGCCGTCGGGCACCGGCATCGACCTGTTCCAGAAGGAATTTCCCAACCGCACTTTCGACGTCGGCATTGCCGAGCAGCACGGCGTGACTTTTGCCGCCGGGCTTGCCACCGAAGGCTACAAGCCGTTCGCCACGATCTATTCGACGTTCCTGCAGCGCGCCTTCGACCAGGTGGTGCACGACGTCGCCATCCAGCGCCTGCCGGTGCGGTTCGCCATGGACCGCGCCGGGCTGGTCGGCGCCGACGGGCCGACGCATGCCGGCGCGTTCGACATCGCCTATCTCGGCTGCCTGCCCGGTTTCGTGTTGATGGCAGCCGCCGACGAGGCCGAGCTTGTGCATATGGTGGCCACCGCCGTCGCCATCGACGATCGTCCCTCGGCGCTGCGCTATCCGCGCGGCGAGGGAAGAGGCGTTCCTATGCCGGAAGAGGGTAAACCCCTCGAAGTCGGCAAGGGCCGCATCCTGCGTGAAGGCACCAAGGTCGCGCTGTTCTCCTATGGCGCGCGGCTCGGCGAATGCCTCAAGGCGGCCGACGAACTCGCCGGCTACGGCCTGCCGACCACGGTCGCCGATGCGCGCTTCGCCAAGCCGCTCGACGTCGACATGCTGCTGCGGCTCGCCCGCGAGCACGAGGTGTTGCTGACCATCGAGGAAGGCGCGATCGGCGGTTTCGGGTCCTTTGTGCTGCAGACGCTCGCCGAACACGGCGCCCTCGACCGCGGCCTGAAAGTCCGCTCGATGGTGCTGCCGGATATTTTCATCGATCAGGATTCGCCCAACGCCATGTACGCCAAGGCCGGCCTCGACGCCAAAGGCATCGTCACCAAGGCCTTCGAGGCGCTCGGCCAGAACATGCGCGGCGAAGTGGTGAAGCTCGCCTGAAATAGCTAACTTCCGTCACCCTGAGGTGCGAGCGCAGCGAGCCTCGAAGGGCGACGGCCCCGGTACCTCGGCCGTGCATCCTTCGAGGGCCGCTTCGCGGCCGCCTCAGGATGACGGTGCACACTTGCCATGACCACCAAACAACGCGCCGATCGCCTGTTGGTCGCGCGCGGCCTGTTCGAGAGCCGCGCCCGGGCGCAAGCCGCGATCGCCGCCGGCAGGGTGACCGCCGACGGCATCCTCGTTCGCAAAGCCTCCGATGAAATCTCAGCCGCCGCGATTATCGCCGCCGAGCCCGAACACCCCTATGTGTCGCGCGGCGGCGTCAAGCTTGCCGCCGCGCTCGATCATTTCGGCCTCGATATTGCCGGCCGCATCTGCCTCGATGTCGGCGCCTCGACCGGCGGCTTTACCGAAGTGCTGCTCGCCCGCGGCGCCAAGCGCGTCTATGCGGTCGACGTCGGCACCGACCAGTTGCATCCGCGGCTGCGCGGCCGCGACGATATCGTGTGCATCGAACAGACCGACATCCGCAAGCTCGATCCGGCGCGCTTGCCGGAACCGCCCGACTTTGCCGTGATCGACGTGAGCTTCATCTCGCTCAAGCTGGTGTTGCCCGCGGTCGGCGCTCTGCTCAAACCGCGCGCGCAGATCCTGGCGCTGATCAAGCCGCAATTCGAGGCGATCGGCCAAAAAAGCAAACAAGGAAACCGGAAAGCAATCAAGAAAGGTATTGTGCGCGACCAAACGGTACACGCGACCATTTGCCACGATATCGTGGCGTTTCTCACATCGCTCGGCTGGCGCAGCCGCGGCGTTGTTGCGTCCGCTATCCGCGGCGGCGACGGCAACCAGGAATTCTTCATCGAGGTCGAACGTGGTTGAGCGCCTTGAAATCTTCGCGCTCGGCAATCGCGGCGACGGCATGGCCGGCGCCACCGACAATCCGATCTATGTCCCAGGCACGCTGCCCGGAGAACGTGTCGAGGTCGAAGACTGGCCCGGCCATCCCGACCGCCGGCAGCTTCTCAACGTGGAAAAACCCAGTCCAGAACGTATCGCGCCGATCTGCCCGCATTTCGGCGTCTGCGGCGGCTGCGCATTGCAGCATTGGCAGGCCGGCCCATACCGCGCGTGGAAGCGCGGCCTCGTCGTCGAAGCGTTGCAGCACGTCGGCGTCACGGCGCCGGTCGCCGATCTCATCGACGCGCACGGCGACGGCCGCCGCCGCGCGGTGTTTCACGCCCGGTGCGGCACCCACGACGTGCTCGAAGTCGGCTTCTCGGCGGCGCGCGCGCATCATGTGATCGCGATCGACCGCTGTCCGATTCTGGCCAAAAGCCTCGACGGCGCGCTGACTGCGGCCTGGGCCGTCGCGGAGCGGCTCGGCGCCACGCAGAAGCCGCTCGATATCCAGGTGACGGCGACCGATGCCGGCCTCGATGTCGACGTGCGCGGTTCGGGTCCGCTGACGGCGCCCTTGACCGCGGCCTTGGCGCGCATCGCCGCACAGCAAAACCTGGCGCGCCTGACGCGCCATGGCGAGCTCATCGCGCAAGCACGCGCGCCGACGCTGCAGATGGGCGCCGCGACCGTCGTCCTGCCGCCTGCCGCATTCCTGCAGGCGACGGTGGCGGGCGAGGCGGCGCTGGCGCGGCTCGTCCTGCAATCGTGCGCCGGCGCAAAAAGCGTTGCCGACCTGTTCGCCGGCGTCGGGCCGTTTGCGCTGCGGCTCGCCGCATCGTCGCGTGTTATCGCGGTCGACGAGGATGAAGCGGCGGTGGCGGCGCTCCAGCGCGCCGCCGCGACCGCTTCGGGTTTAAAACCCGTCGCGGCGGAGCGGCACGATCTGTTCAAGAATCCGCTCCAGGCGGCGGAGCTCAACCGCTTCGACGCGGTCGTGTTCGACCCGCCGCGCCAAGGCGCGCAAGCGCAATCGCGCGAACTCGCGGCGAGCCGCGTTGCGGTGATTGTCGCTGTGTCGTGCAATCCGGGAACGTTTGCGCGCGACATGCGCCAACTCGTCGACGGCGGCTACCGGATCACCGCCGTCACGCCGGTCGACCAATTCCGCTATTCGCCCCACGTCGAGATCGTCGCGCAACTGGAGAAATGACGCACGGCTACTTGAAAGCCGGCATCACGTCCTTGGCGAACCAGCGCAGCTGCTCCTTGAACTCCGTGGGCGCAAGACCTTCGGCCCAGTGGATCATGAAGTTCTCCAACCCCGGATATTTCGCCTCGATCGACTTGATGCCGTCGATGACTTCGGCCGGTGTACCGCAGAACCAGGCCTTCTGCGCGACGCCGTCTTTCAGGAGCGGCGTGCGCGACGGCGCGCCCGGCGTGCCCCAGGTGCGGCCCTCTTCGTCGGCGTAACGCACGAAGCCGAACGGCGCGAACCACTTGAAGCGCTCGTCATGCGCCGGCTCGAGCTTGCGGATCGCCTCGTCGCGGCTATTGGCGAGATAGACGCCGGCGCCCCAGATCACGTCCTCGCCGAGCTTTTTGTTACGGCCGTGCTTGAGGCAGGCGGCGTGGTAGGCGCGGATGACGTCGTCGAGGATTTTCTCGCCGTTGAGCGTCACCATCGCTTTGAGTCCGTATTGCGCCATCAGCTCGATGGTCTTGCCGCTCGCGATCGGCATCCAGATTTCCACCGGCAGATGTTTTGGCCGCGGCACCAGCGTGATGTCCGATAGCTGGTAGCCGCGGTAATCCACCGGCGGCGGCGCTTCGTAATATTTGCCCTTGAAGTGGAAGCTCTGCTCGTTGAAGCAGGTCAGCAGGAGCCGCAGCTGCTCCTCGAACAATTCGCGGTTCTTCTCCGCGTCAAGGAGCGGCGCGCCGAACGTCTCGACCTCGCGGGTGTGATAGCCGCGGCCGACGCCCATAACGACGCGGCCGTCGGTCACAATGTCGGCCATGGCGTAGTCCTCGGCCATGCGGATGGGATGCCACATCGGCAGGACGTTAAACGCGCAGCCGAATTTCAGGCGCTTGGTTTGGGTGGCGAGCCAGAGCCCGAGCTGAATGAGGTTCGGGAAGACCTCGTAGCCCTCGCGTTGGAAATGATGCTCCGCCATCCACAGCACGTCGAAACCGAGCTGGTCCATGAGCTGCGCGATGTCGCGCGCGGTGAAGAAGGCCTCGCGCAGCCGCTCGTCGGAATAGCGCCGCTCGTTGGCCGGAGTGCCGTTAAGTCCGACATTGTCGAGCTCGATCTGGCCGACATAGAGGACGTGAAATTTCTTGATCATGTGTTCCTACCCCGCCCCTATTCCGGAACGGCTTGGGGGCAGAGTCAAGAACATCCGGACCCGGGCGGCGTAGCGTCGCGCGGTTAAATCGGAAGAACCGCGGCGGAAAGGAGGCAGCTCAAGCGGCCACTTTGGCGCCAGGCCGCATCCGGATCTTAGCGGCGCCGAATCTTAGCGGTGCCTGGACGGCGGCAGCGGCTGGTAGGTATTGTTCGGCATGCAGAACCCGCCGATGCCGCTCACCGTCGCCATGCATTGCTCACTGCTGACGAAGCCGCAATTTACCGCCTGATCGCCAGTATCGTAGAAGGCGCACCAGGGGTAATTCTGCGCTTGCGCGCGAGTGCCGAATCCGACCGTAACGACAGAAACTGCCAGGATGAGCAAAAGTGCTTTCATGGCCGATCCTCGTATTGCAGTAGCTTTCCCCCAATAACACCATTGCCGCCGCTTTATTCAAGGTCGTCCGCCGGCGCCGGCGCTCGTACAAATCGCAGTGGCAAACGCGCGGCCGTTCGCTAGGCTTTGCCAATTCGATTCGCTGTGGGTGATGCCATGCAAAATCGGTTGCAAAATCGGTTGCAGGGGCCGCTCCTAGGGGTGGGCCTCCTGGTCGTCGCCTTGGACGGCGGCGCGGCTCGCGCCGCAGAATGGCGATACTGCCTCGCCGTCGCGCCGGCTCAGCATACCGTGTATATGTCGGCGCCATTTTCCGCCGACGAATCGATGGAGACGATCGAGTCCGAGTTCGGGCGTGCGCTCGACCATGCGCTGATGCACCACGATTCCGTGCAATGTCCGCTGGGCAATGCGCAGTCGATTGCAGGCATGAAGGCGCAGGCAATCCAATATAATCAGGCCAGCGGCAACACGGTCATTCAGCTCAATTGGCGGCCGTAAAGCTTGCCAGTGGGGTTCAAATCCCGAGATATCGCGACTTTATATCCTGGTTTTCCCAGAGCTCGCCCGGCCGCGCCGAATAAACCAGGCGGCCTTTGCTCATCACGTGGACGAAATCGACGAGCTTAAGCGCCAGCGCCGCGTTCTGCTCGACCAGAAGGATGGAAAGCCCCTCCTCTTTGAGCTTGGCGATCGCCTCCCACAGCCCTTGGATGATGATCGGGGCCAAGCCTTCCGACGGCTCGTCCATGATCAGGCAATCGGGATTGGTCATCAGCCCGCGGCCGATGGCGAGCATCTGCTGCTCGCCGCCGGACAGCGTCTTGGCGCGCTGGCTGTGTCGTTCGCGCAGGCGCGGGAACAGCGTATAAACACGGCTCAAGCTCCAACCGTGACGTTCGGCGTGGTGCTCGGCGACCAAGAGATTGTCTTCGACGCTGAGCGTGGGAAAGACGCGGCGGCCCTGCGGCACCAGCCCAATGCCCCCGCGCACAATGGCGAACGAGGAATTGCCGGTGATGTCAGCGCCCTTGAAATAAACCCTGCCGCGGCGCGGCGGCACAAAACCGACGATCGAATTGACCAGCGTGGTCTTGCCGACGCCATTGCGGCCGAGCAGGCCCAGAATCTGGCCCTGCTCGAGCTGCAGCGACAGGCCTTGCAACACATAGGCGTTGCCGTAATAGGTATGGATGTCGTCGACTTCCAGAATACGCATTGCGCTACCCGGTTCCCAGATAGACTTCCTGCACGCGCTCGCTGGCGTGAATTTGCTGCGGCGTGCCCGTTTCCAACACTTCGCCGAAATGCAGCACGGAAATCTCCGAAGCGACGTCGAACACCACATCCATGTCGTGCTCGATCAGCAAGATCGCCAGTTTGGGATCGAGCTTGCGCAGGAACGCGGCCATCTCGGCGGTTTCGCCCGACGACAAGCCGGCGGCCGGCTCGTCCAGCAGCAGGATTTTCGGGTCGCTCGCCAACCCGACCACGATTTCGAGTTGGCGCTGTTCGCCATGCGACAGGTAGCGAACTTCGACGTCCTTGCGATCAAGGAAAGCGGCTCGCTCCAGCAGCGCAAAAGCTTTGTCGTAAACCTCACTGTAGCTCGACAGAAAGCGCCACATCACGAATTTCGACGGCCGCAGGCCCTTGATGGCCAGCAATACATTGTCGAGCACGGTCAATTTCGGAAACAAACTCGTAACCTGGAACGTGCGCGCCATGCCGAGCGCGGCGCGCCGGTGGCTCGGCCAGCGCGTCACTTCGCGGCCGAACAAAACGACGCTGCCCGAACTGGCGGGATAGATGCCGGTGATGACGTTGAACAGCGTGGTCTTGCCGGCACCGTTCGGACCGATGATCGCTTTACGGTCGCCGGGCATGATTTTCAGCGAGACGCCGCGCACGGCTTGCAGCCCGCCGAACGCCTTCGACAGGCTTTTCAGCTCGAGCACCGGCTCGTGGCCGTTGGTTCGCAGATGGTTCACGCGCAATTCCTTAGACTTTTCCCGGACGCAGCGCAGCGCAAAGCGCGCCGCACCGCGTCCGGAACTCGTGGCCCACTTCGCCCTACTCGCAGTATTTGCAGGGTGGGAAATCGCGACTGTAAACCGGCTGTTGCAGGAACTTTTCCTTGCCGTAGGTCCAGAACTGACCGACGTTCGGATAGGTCTTGATCACGACGTTCCACAGCTGCGGTTTGGCGTCGCCGAACAGCGTCGTCTTCTCGATCTTGCGGATATAGACATTCTCGACCGGGTTGCGCATGTCGTCGAAGGCGACCGGCCCGCGCGCGGCGTCGATCTTCAAGCCCAGCATGGTCTGGATGAACTTTTCCGCGCCGGGAAACTTGCCGCCGTTCTGCTTCATGGCTTCGTCGATCATCTGCGCGGTGGTGTAGTTTGCTTCGGCATAGTAGCCGGGGACTTCCCCGTATTTGGCGCGGAACTCCTTGACGAAGGCCTCGTTTTTCGGCGTCTGTAGCGCGGCGCTGTACATCAGCGCCGAAACGTCGCCGATCACCTGGTCGCTGTCGAACGGCAGATTATAGTCGTCATAGCTGGTGCCGCCGGCGATGATCGGCAATTTGACTCCGGCATCGCGCAACTGCTTGGGAAATTGCGGCGACATCGGACCGGCCATCAGCGAATAGATAGCGTCGGCGTCGCTCTTGATCGACGGGATATAGGGCCCGAAGTCCTTGTTGCCGAGCGGCGGCCAGATTTTCTGAATCACCTTGCCGCCGCAGTCTTCGAACGCCTTCTGGAAGCCGCCGACCGATTCATAGCCGAAGGCATAATCGGCGGCGATGGTGACGACTTTCTTGTAGCCCTGCTCGCAGGCCCACTGCCCGAGCGGATGATTTGGCAGTGAGCTCGTCCAGGTGGTGCGAATGAAGTAGGGGTACTTGCTGAGTTGACGCTGGGTCAAATCGTCAGCCGCCGCGACAGAAGAAATGTAGAGCGTCTTTTCTTCCGTGCTCACCGGCGCCAACGCGTAGCCTTCCGTTGCGAGCACCCCGCCGATGAACATATCCACATGATCGTCCAGGACGAGCTGTCTGGCTTTGGTCACGGCGAGATCGGGCTTACCCTGAGTATCCTCATTGATGAGATCGACTTTGGCGCCGCCGAGCATCCCATTGTGATCATTGAGATACATCTGAAAGCCGTGCACCATGTCTTGGCCGGTCTGCGACAGGAAGCCGGTTGTCGGCGCGAGAAAGCCGATGCGCAGATCGTCGGCCTGGGCCGGTACGCTCATGCTCACGCCAAGCACAAGACCGCCGCCTAGCAGCAGCGGAACTATTCGTCGTCGCAATGCGATTGTCATGTCTTTCCTCCCTATTGTGGCGCCCCCTTCCGTCACGCGTGCGGAAGGCTAGGCTGCAAGTTTCTCCGACGCCGCAGTTTTTTCCGCCGTGTCGGACAAAGCACGGGGTTGCCGAAGACGCGCCGGAAGTCCCATCAACCCCATCGGCAGATACAGGATCGTCACGACATAGACGCCGCCCAGCACATACTGCCACCACGGCACCAGCGTAGAGAGATACTCGCGCAGACCGAACACGATCGCCGCGCCAAGCGCGCCGCCGACCAGAGTGCCGGCGCCGCCAAGCACGACCATCAACAGCGCGTCCACCGAAGTGGTCAGCACTGCCGTGTCGGGACTGACCAGACCGTTGGTATGCGCCCACAGAACGCCGGACAAACCGCCGACGGCTCCGGCAATGATAAAGGCGATGTATTTGTGCAGCCAGGTATTGTAGCCGAGAATCTGCATGCGCAGCTCGCGCTCGCGAATACCTTCCAGGCTGCGGCCAAATGGCGATCGCACCAGGATGTAGAGCGCCAGCAGCGTGACGGCGAAGAAGGCGAAGACCAGAAAGAAGAACGTCCGCTCGTCGGTCAGGTCGAGCCCGAAACTTGGCCGGGCGGTGACATTGATGCCGTTGTCGCCGCCGGTGAGGGAATTCCACCGATAAGCCAATCCCCAAACACATTGGCCGAGCGCAAGCGTGATCATCAGGAAATAGACACCGGTAGCGCGGACCGCGAACAGCCCGAAAAACGCCGCCGTCGCCGCACCGATCAGCATGCCCAGCAGAACGACCAGCCAAAAATCCCAGCCCAGGCCGAAATTGTATTTGGTGGCGAGGATCGCCGTCAGATAGGCGCCGACGCTGAAATAGGCCGCCTGGCCGAGCGAAGCAAGGCCGGCGAAGCCGAGCAGAATGTCGACGCTCATGGCCAGGATCGCGAATACCAGCGCGCGGGTGGCCAACAGCACCACGAACGAGGTGGAGTGCGGAATGACACAAGCGAGCGCCAGCAGAACCGCGGCGACGGTGAGGATTTTGGCCGTCTGACTCATCGTCGTCCGCCTTCACTCGCGGCCGAACAGGCCGGTCGGTTTGATCGCGAGAATCAAAACCATCGGCGCATAGAGCGTGAAATAGGCGAGCTCCGGAAACAGCGCCTTGCCGAAATTGTCGGCAAGCCCGACCAGCATCGCACCGATAGCGGCGCCGCCGAGTGAGCCCATGCCGCCGATGATGACCACGGCGAAGGCCAGCGGCAGTATTTCGAAATCGAGGCCGGGATAGACGCCGAGAAAAGCGCCGCCGATCACGCCGCCGAGCGCGGCCAGAAACGCGCCGAGCGCGAAAACCAGCATGGAAATGCGATTGGTGTCGATGCCGACGCCGCGCGCCATTTGCGCATCGTCGACGGTGGCGCGCACCGCCGCGCCCATGCGCGTCTTCTCCATCGCCAGCCAGATCGTGACGCCGATCAACAGCGCCATTGCGATCATGAACATCCGATAGAGCGGGAAATAGACGCCGCCGATCGTAATGCTGTGGGTCAACGCATGCGGCGGATCGATCTCCATATTATTGCCGCCCCAGATGTCGAGCGCGCCCTGCTGAAACAGATAGGCAAAGCCTACCGTCAGCAGCACTTGCCGCAGCGGGTCAAAGCCAAGCTGCCGCAGGAACAGCCGTTCCATCAACAGGCCGAGCAGCGCGACCGCGAGCGCCGCCAGCGGCAGCGACAGCGCCCAGGAGCCGGTCGCCCAGATCACCGACAGCGCGATATAGCCGCCCCAAAGAAAATAAGCGCCATGCGACAGGTTGACGATGCGCATGACGCCGAAAATCAACGACAAACCGCTGCCCACCAGGAACAGCAACGCGCCGTAGGAAACCCCGTTAAAGGTCTGAATGACCCAGAACTGCGTATTCACGAGTCCTGTCCCCCCGATTCCCCCCGAACGCGAACTTGACCCAGACTAAACAATCCAAGACTAACCCATGTCCGCACCCATGTCCGCGCCGAGCGGACGGCCGAGGGTTGCGACTCATTGAACCGCCCGAGCCGCAGTTCCGCGCCGGATCGGGCCGTTCCGCGACGTGTACGCGTCAGCCAAATTCGTGTTATTGCAAAGGCCCGTTGTTCAAGTCTCAGCACCAAAGGATCCGCAGAAATGGCTAGCGTCCTGTTTTCTCCCATCACGCTGCGCGGGCTTACGCTGCCCAACCGCGTCGTGGTTTCGCCGATGTGCCAATACAATTCCGACAATGGCTCGGCCAACGATTGGCATCTCATGCACCTCGGCAACATGTCGCTCGGCTGCGCGGGGCTGGTGATGTGCGAGATGACGGATGTCAATGCGCAGGGGCGGATCACGCCCAGATGCGCCGGCATGTGGTCGGATGAAAACGAGGCGGCGCTGAAGCGGGTACACGATTTTTGCCGGACCTACGGCGTCGCCAAGCTCGGCGTGCAATTGGCGCATGCCGGCCGCAAGGGTCCGACGACGACGCCGGCCGCTGGCGGCAAGCCGATCCTGACCAAGGAGGAAGGCGGCTGGACCCCCGAAGCGCCGTCGGCCATTCCCTACGACGCCGGGTGGCCGGTGCCGCACGCCATGACCAAGGACGACATCAAGCGCTGCATCGGCGAATTCGCCGCCGCGGCAAAGCGCGTCGACCGCATCGGCTACGACGTGATCGAGCTGCACGGCGCGCACGGTTATCTTGCCCACCAGTTTCTGTCGCCGATCTCCAACAAGCGCACCGACGAATATGGCGGCTCGACCGAAAACCGCATGCGCTTTGCCATCGAAATGTACGAGGCGGTGCGCGCGGTATGGCCCGAGCACAAACCGCTCGGCATGCGCGTCTCCGCCACCGATTGGGTCGATGGCGGCTGGACGCCGGAGGAGACCGTGCTGTTGGCCAAAGAGCTGAAGCGGCGCGGCCTGGACTATATGGATGTGTCGAGCGGCGGCCTTGATCCGAAGCAGAAAATTCCGCTGGCGCCCGGCTATCAGGTGCCGTTCGCCGAGAAGGTGAAAAAAGAAAGCGGCATCACCACCATGACCGTCGGCCTGATCGCCGGCTACCGCCAAGCCGAGGACATCGTGGCCTCTGGCAAGGCCGACCTGATCTGCTTGGCGCGCGGCGCCATGTGGGATCCGCGCTGGGCGTGGCATGCCGCCGAAGAACTCGGCGCCGAAACGCCTTATGCGCCGAAGATGATGGGCTGCCACCCGAAGCTGCGCCCGCAATTGTTTCCCAACCGGGCGCAGCCGTCGAGCTAAAGCGTTCCGCGGCGGGTGCTCATCAATCTTCGAGATTGGCGCCTTTGGTTTCCGGCGTGCGGAGTATAGCGATGATCGCGGCCACCGCGTAGCACATCACCAAGCCGCCGATATAGACATAGGCATCTTTAACGCCGTAGATGCGTAGGATCTGCCCGGCGACAATGGGAATGAGCCCGCCGCCATAGACCTGCGCGATTTGATAAGCCGCGCTCGCGCCTGAGGCGCGATAGCGGGTCGGGAAATTCTCCGTATAGAAGGTCGGGATCGCGCCATAGCCGAAGCCGAATACGAAGCCGAAGCCGACGATCTCGGCGATCGTTGCGAGGACGAAGCTGCCCGTGTTGATCAGGTAGAAATACGGGATGGCGAAGATCAGGAACACGACGGCGGCGGTCAGCAGGATCGTCCGCCGGTTGATGTAGTCGGCGAGCAACGAACCGATGATCATGAACACCAGCATGAACGCCGCGGCGATGAGCCCGATCGTCTCGGGTTGGTTTCCGGTGAAACCGACCGCCTTCATGTAGCCGGTGCCGAACACGAAGTAGAGGAAGAACGCCCCGCCGAACATGGCGTTGACCAGCGAAGTGCGCAGGATGGTCCAGGGCATTTCGCGCCAGACCTGACTTGCGGGATATTTCAGGATCGTGATTTGCGCCTTGTGCTGTTCGAAGACGAAACTGTCCATGGTGCGCGTGCGGATGACCAAGCCGACGATCGCCACCAGGAAGCCGACGAAAAAGAAGATGCGCCAGCCCCAGGCCGTGAAATCCTCCGGGCTCATCAGCGACTTGACGAAGATCACCGAGCCGAAGCCGAGCAATAGCCCGATCGGGATGGCAAACCCGACCCAGGCGCCCCAGAAGGCGCGATGCTTCGAGCGCGCCGCCTGTTCGACCACCCAGGTCGAGGCGGTGCCGAATTCGGCGCCGAAACTGATCCCCTGCAACAGCCGAAAGACGATCAGCAGCGCCGGCGCGATGACGCCGATGCTGTCGTATGTCGGCGTCAGCCCGATCAAGAGCGTGGCGACGCCCATCAGCACCAGCGCATAGACCATCGCGTCCTTACGGCCCCGCCGGTCGGCGATATGGCCGAAGATGAAAGCGCCGACCGGGCGGATGATGATGCCGAGGCCGTAGACGCCGATCGCGGCGGCAACGGCGGCGAGACCGGGCAGCTTGAAGAAGATTCCGCCCCAGACGGTCGCCGCGATCACGCCGGTGACCAGAAAGTCGTATTGCTCAATCACCGAGCCGATGATGCTCGCCAGCGCGACTTTATAAATCTGGCTGGTCGTCGGAGTTGCGGCCGAAGTTGCGACGACGTCGCTCATTTTTCTTCCCCCCAATTACAATTTCAATTTCTGCCCGACCGGCCAAGATCGCTAAGCCGTCCGAACGGGATTATAGGCCGAATGACCGCCGTCAAACAGGCCGGGTTATCCGTCGACCGGCTCGGTGCCGACGATCTCGATGCCGAAGCCGGACAGGCCGACATAAGTCGTCGGGCGCGACGACGTGATGAGCCTGATGGAGTTCACGCCGAGATCCTTGAGGATTTGCGCGCCGAGACCGATTTCGCGCCATTGCCGCGTGCGCGCTTCGCCGGACGCAGTGTCGGACGACTTGGGGATGGTAATCACCGGCACGCCTGCGGTGCCGTCGCGCAACAGCACCAGTACGCCCCTGCCCTCGGCAGCAAAACGTCCGAGCGCCTGGTGGATCGTCTTGGCGCCGCCGAACACGTCGGAGATGATATCGGCGCGGTGCAGCCGGGTGAGCACATTGTCGCCGTCGCCGATGCGGCCATAGACGAAAGCCATGTGGTGGACCGCATCGAACGGCGTGATGAAGGCATAGCCGGTCAGCGTGCCGATCTCCGATTGCACCGGAAATTCGCCGACCCGCTCGATCAGCTTGTCGCGCACCTGCCGGTAGGCGATCAGCTCGGCGATGGTAATACGTTGCAGCTTGTGCCGGTCGGCGAAGGCGGCAAGCTCGGGACCGCGCATCACCGTGCCATCGTCGTTCATGAGCTCGGCAAGGACGCCGACCGGCGGCAATCCGGCAAGCCGGCAGAGGTCGACGCAAGCCTCGGTATGGCCCGAACGCATCAGCACCCCGCCCTCCTTCGCCACCAGCGGAAAGACGTGGCCGGGCCGCACGAAATCGGCCGCACCGCTATTGCCGTTGGCGAGCGCGCGCACCGTATTGCTGCGCTCTTCGGCGGAAATCCCGGTGGTAAGGCCGTGACGGACGTCGACCGAGACGGTGAACGCGGTGCCGAGCGGCGCATCGTTGAGTGCCACCATGGGATCGAGATGCAGCCGCCGCGCCTCATCCGGAGCGAGCGGAGCACAAACGATGCCGGACGTATTGCGGATGATGAACGCCATCTTCTCCGACGTGCACAGGCTTGCCGCGACGAATAGATCGCCCTCGTTCTCGCGATCGTCATCGTCGGCGACGATGACGATTTCGCCGCGGGTAAAAGCAGCGACGACGGATTGGATGCGCTGATGCGTGTCGTTCATTTTGATGTTAACCCCGCACCGCTTCGTCAACGGGCCGGTGGCGGAAACGGCCAAATCGGATTTTCCCCGACCTGACCGCGCTGGCGTAGATAATGATCCGCAATGACGCATGCCACCATGGCCTCGCCGATGGGCACCGCGCGGATGCCGACGCAGGGATCGTGCCGGCCGGTGGTCGAGATTTCGGTCTCGCGGCCGTAGCGGTCCACGGTGCGGCGCGGGACAAGGATCGACGAGGTCGGCTTCACCGCAAAGCGCGCCACCACCGGCTGCCCGGTTGAAATGCCGCCGAGGATGCCGCCGGCATTATTGGAGAGAAACAGCGGCTTGCCGTCATTACCCATGCGCATCTCGTCGCCGTTTTGCTCGCCCGTCAGCTCGGCTGCGGCGAAGCCGGCGCCGATCTCGACGCCCTTGACGGCATTGATGCTCATCAGCGCCGCGGCAAGATCGCCGTCGAGCTTGCCGTAGATCGGCGCGCCCAGCCCCGCCGGCACGCCGTCGGCGACGATCTCGATCACCGCGCCGATGGATGAGCCGCGCTTGCGCAAGCCGTCGAGATAATCGCCGAGCGCGGCCGCGAGCTTGGCATCGGGACAGAAAAACGGATTGCGCTCGGCTTCGGCCCAGTCCCAGCGCGTGCGATCGACGCGATGCGGCCCCATCTGCACGAGCGCGCCGCGCACCGTCAGATCGGGCACGATTTTCCGCGCAATTGCGCCGGCCGCCACCCGCATCGCCGTCTCGCGCGCCGACTGGCGGCCGCCACCGCGATAATCGCGCAAGCCGTATTTGACGTCGTAGGCATAGTCGGCATGGCCCGGGCGATATTTGTCCTTGATATCGGAATAATCTTTCGAGCGCTGATCGACATTCTCTATGACAAGCGCGATCGGCGTCCCGGTCGTGACTTGGGCGCCACTCGTCCGGTCGATGAAGACTCCGGAGAGGATTTTTACCGCATCGGGCTCTTGGCGCTGCGTGGTGTAGCGCGATTGGCCGGGACGGCGGCGGTCCAGATAAGGCTGGATGTCGCCCTCGGTCAGCGGAATGCGCGGCGGGCAACCGTCGACCACGCAGCCGATCGCCGGCCCGTGACTTTCGCCGAAGGTCGTGACCCGGAATAAATGGCCGAACGTATTGAATGACATGACGCGCCGATGACGCCGAACGGCTTTGAATGCAGGCAGTTTGGCTTATTCGGGCTTGGTAGCCCGCGTGCTCCATCGGGTCAAATGCGCCCAGCCGCGGCCCGCGCCATTCGCAGGTGCGGCAAAAACCGTGCATCGCTTTCGCGCATGCAAAATTTTCCGTGGAATTCTGCCGCCGGAATACGCAGCTCTTCGCACACATTGTGGCGGGCGTTCATTTCGCATTCATGTCGCTGAACGACGCTTCATGAAAACCTGAACGTCCGTTAAGCTACGGAAAAATATAGATTATTTTGATTTTTCCGATTGCCGCCGCGGCCGCGCTGTGGCATTGTTTCGCTCGGTAAGGGGGGCGAGGGCCCAGGGACCGAGATTTAGCCTGCGACTGAACCAACCCTGCCGTAGGTTCATCACAAACTCCAAGGATGACAATCATGGCTACGAAGAAGAAGAAGGGGAAGAAGAAGAAAACCAAGTCGTAAGCGCGAGGCCTCGTATTGGGGCCACGCTATCGATTTCGGATTTCGCGAGATCTCGATCTCGCAAGAGCGGCCAAACGCTGTTTGGCCGCTTTCATTTTTTTTAATGAAGAATCCTAACCGAACCGAGGTTCGGTCGCCTTTGCTTTTGGCGGCGAGAACTCAATATGGATTAGGCGTAACGCGCCATCTTACCGTCGGCAAACACATAGACCACGCCCTGTGCGATTTGCGCATGCGTCGCTTCATCCCGCGGCAGCAACCCAAACAGCGCGATGAGCGCGCGCACGCCCCCGCCGTGGGCGGCAACGACCGTGTCCTGCGCCAGCCCTTCATACCATGCGCTAATGCGGCGCGTGAGCGCGCGATAGCTTTCGCCGCCGGGCGGCGCAAAATCCCACTTGTCCCGCTCGCGCTCCGCCAGGAGGCCCGGCATGCGGGCGTCGATTTCCGGCAGCGTCAATCCTTCCCATTCGCCGTAGGAAATCTCCATCAGCCTGTCTTCGAGAGCATAGGAATGCGGATCGAGGCCGAGGCTGCCGCGCAATACTTCCATGGTGTCGCGCGCTCGCAGCAATGGGCTTGCCACATAGGCGAAGTCGGCGGCCGCGCGGTCCTCGCGCGCGAACAGATCGCGCAGCAATTCACCGCATTCGGCCGCCTGCTGGCGGCCACGAGCGTTGAGCACGGTATCGCGGCGGCCTTGCAGCCGCGCCTCGACGTTGAAGTCGGTCTCGCCGTGACGGATATAATAGAGGACCGGCATGATTGTTCGGCCCCTCCGCGTCACTCCTTGCCGACGGCGATGTCAGGCGCGTCCGGGTGCTTCATGCCGACGATGTGATAGCCGGCATCGACGTGGTGCACTTCGCCGGTGACGCCGCGCGACATATCGGAGAGCAGATACGCGCCGGCCTCGCCGACGTCTTCGATGGTGACGTTGCGCCGCAGCGGCGAGTTGTACTCGTTCCATCTAAAGATGTAACGCAAATCGCGAATGCCGGCCGCGGCGAGTGTCTTGATCGGTCCCGACGAAATGGCGTTGACGCGGATATTCTTTACGCCGAGATCGGCGGCAAGATACCAAACCGAAGCTTCCAGCGCCGCCTTGGCGACGCCCATCACGTTATAATGCGGCATCCATTTCTCCGCTCCGTAATAAGTCAGCGTCAGCATGGCGCCACCGTTCGGCATCATCTTCTCGGCCCGCTGCGCGATGGCTGTGAACGAATAACAGCTCACCAGCATCGTCTTGGTGAAATTGTCCTCGGTGGTGTCGACGTAGCGTCCGTCGAGTTGGTCTTTATCGGAGTAGGCCATGGCGTGGACCAGAAAGTCGATCGCGCCCCAGGCCGATTTGACGGCGGCGAATGCCGTATCGATGGTCTTCGGTTCGGTCACGTCGCAATGGCCGACCACGATGCCGCCGACCTCCTGAGCCAACGGCTCGACGCGCTTCTTCAGCGAGTCGCCCTGATAGGTGAAAGCAAGTTCGGCGCCGTGCGCGCGGCAAGCTTTGGCGATGCCCCAGGCGAGCGAACGATTGTTCGCGACCCCCATGATCAGGCCGCGTTTGCCGCGCATGAGGCCCGAGACTTCGGTCATTCTTGCGACCCCATACGGCGTTTTCAGCCCCCGGCCTCCTATGGCATACGGTCATTGGGCCATCAAGCTTTAGACCGTCGCGCGATGACGGAATAGGCTGCCGCCGGTGGTGTTGTTGAATGCAGGCGCGCCGCTCATGCGGGTCGGTAAGCCACAGCTCTTAACGTTGCTTAACAGGTGACAGCCTTGAGCGAGTTTCACGAGCACATCAAGGTGGCGATCCCGGCGCTGCGGCGCTACGCGCGGGCCCTGACCCGCGACGCCGAGACGGCCGATGACATCGTTCAGGATACGTTGGTTCGGGCGTTGCGCTCCGAGCACTTGTTTCACGGCGGAGATACGCGCGCATGGCTCTACACCATCCTGACCAACCTCAACCGCAACCGGCTTCGCACCTTGTCGCGGCGGCCGGCGCTGACGCCGATCAAGGACAGCGATGCGGCCACCGGCGGGCCGGAAGCGGGCGGCCGCGATATCACGCGCGCGCTCGACGAACTTGCCGAAGACCAACGTTCGGCGCTGCTGCTCGTCGTCCTCGAGGGCCTGACATATCGCGAAGTCGCGGAAGCACAGGGTGTACCAATTGGGACGGTGATGTCGCGGCTGGCGCGCGCGCGCAGTCAAATAAAGGCGTATCTCGACGGCGAACGTCCGGCGTTGCGCCGCGTGAAATGACTAGAGAGAGCGAACTATGATTGATCGAGACCACATTGTCGGCGAAGACGAACTTAACGCCTATGTCGACGGCGAATTGCCGGCCGACCGCCGCATGATCGTCGAAGCCTGGCTTGCAGCGCATCCCGACGATGCCGCCAAGGTCGCCGCTTGGCGCAAACAGGCCGAACTCATCCGCGCGCGTTATGGCGCCATTGCCGACGAAACGCCGCCGCAGCGGTTCAACGTCACCCGGCTGGCGCGCCGCCACTACGGTGCGATGGCTGCAGCCGTCGCCGCGATCGTCGCGGCATTCCTCGCCGGCGGCGTGCTCGGCTGGACCGTGCGCGGCGTCACAGCGGAGGGCCAATCCGATCTCACGCGCTTTACTGCCGACGCACTCGACGCCTACCGGCTCTACGTGGTCGAAGTCCGCCACCCAGTCGAAGTGCCGGGCGACCAGCGGCCGCATCTGAATGCATGGCTGTCGAAGCGAGTAGGCTCGCCATTGAGCGCGCCCGAACTCGAAAAGGTCGGATTGAAACTCGTCGGCGGCAGGCTTTTGCCGGGTCCGACCGGAGCGACTGCGTTCTTCATGTACGAAACCCCCTCGGGTGAGCGTTTCACGCTCTATTGCGGGCGCACCAGCGACCGCGATACGGCGCTGCGCTATACGACGGGCGAGCAGAACGCGGCCTATTACTGGGTCGACGGCGATCTCGCCTACGTGCTCTCCGGGCCGGCGGAACGCGACAAGCTGCGCGAGATCGCGCAAGCCGCCTACGATCAGATCGATCGGCGCATGCCGCTGCAGGGCGGGTGAGAGCTATATTCCGGGCGCGACGCGGCAGGTAGCGCTGCGCCGCGTCCGGGAAACAAGGCTCGGCAATCACACACCCTTGCGCGGATCGTAGGGCTTCTCGCCCTGCCACTTTTTCATCAGCGCTTCGAGTTCGGCGTCGCTCTTGTCCGGCAACACGATGCGGGCGGTGGCGAGCAGGTCGCCACGGCCAGCCTTCGCGGGAAAGCCCTTGCCTTTAAGACGGAAGGTGCGGCCGCTCGACGTCCACGGCGGAATCGTGATCTCGACCGGCTTGTCCAGCGTCGGCACGCGCACCTTGGCGCCGAGCGCGGCTTCGTAAAGCGTGACCGGCAGATCGAGCCGCACGTCGAGACCTTCCAGCGTGAACACGGGATGCGGCGCGATCGAGACGGTAATGAGCAGGTCGCCGGCGCCGTGCTGCCCGGGCATGCCTTGACCCTTGAGCCGAATGTTCTGGCCATTGAGGATTCCGGCAGGAATCTTGACGTCGACGTCTTTGCCGTTCGGCAGATGCAGGCGCTGCGTCGATCCATTGGCCGCGTCCGGCAGCGACACCGTCATCTCGGCTTGTACGTCGGCACCCACGCCAAAATCCTCGGGCTCGAAGGTCGATCCGGCGCCGCCGCGGCCGCCGCGTCCGAAGGCTTCCTTGAGGATGTCCTCGAAACCGCCGAAACCACCGCCGCCGCCCCGTCCGCGCCGAGTTCGAACGGGTGAAGCCCTCCGGGCCGAAATTGAAGTTCTCGAAATTCACATCGGGGCCGAAGCCGCCACCCGGTCCACCACCTGGCCTGGCGCCGCCGCCGAAGCCCTGGAAGCGCGGCTTGCCTTCGGCATCGATCTCGCCGCGATCGAACGCCTTGCGCTTGTCTTCGTCGCCGAGAAGCTCATTCGCGGCATTCAGCTCGGAAAAGCGCGTCGCCGCCTTTGGATCGTTCTTGTTGGCGTCGGGATGCAATTTTTTCGCGAGCTTGCGGTAGGCGCTTTTGATATCGCCCGCGCTCGCCTTGCGATCGACGCCCAAGACCTCATAGGGATCACGCATCCCTGCCGAACTCCGTCTCAATTTTGGGGCCGGCCCCGCCTGCCCAACTGGTTCCCACGTGTTTTCAATGTGGGAATAAATCGCTTGTCACGCAATGCAACAAGCGAATCGGCTCGAACTTCGTCCGATGATAGCCTGCTTTAGCTCGGTTTGAGCGGTGTCAGACGCATGACTTCCCAGGCGCCGCTTGAGGTGCGGCAGCCGGCGCCTTGCAGCCAGTCCTGCACCGCGCCGTGCACGTAGCTGGCGAGGAAATCGCGGCATGGCTGGCCGTCTTCGCGATACGAGGTATCGAGCGGCGTGATATTGCCGCTGGCGCCGGTTTGCGGATTTCGCCAAGGCACGCTCGCGTCCTTGCCGCCGCTGGCGAGCACGGTTGCGGCGGCCGCGCGGGCATAAGCGAGATCGACTTCTGCGGCACCGGAACGAACGGCGACGGGAGTAGCGCGTTCGGCTGGCTGGGTGATTGAGCCGGTCGACGTGGCGTCGGAATCGTCCTGCGAGACCAGCCGGTACGAACAGCCGGAAACGGCGAGCGCGCTCACGATGACCGCAACGAGCGCGACTCCAGGCAACTGCCGACATAGGCGCAAGGCCGCCGTTCCACTATATTGGGACCGGCGGCACGTTTTCCGATCGTCGCCGCACGCGAGCACTGGGTACTCCGAGAATGTCAGACGCGGCGTCCATAGAACACCCGACATGGTTAACGGGCGGTGACTTCACCGAGGCCGACGAACCGCTGCGCCTGTTTGCCGCTTGGTTCGCCGAAGCCAGACGTTCCGAGCCGGTCAATCCCGAGGCGATGACGCTTGCCACGGTCGACGCCGACGGCCGGCCTAATGCGCGCATGGTGCTCTTGAAAGGCTTCGATGAGCGCGGCTTCGTGTTTTACTCGAACGCCGAGAGCGCCAAAGGCGGCGAGCTTGCCGCCGCGCCGCAGGCGGCGCTGACATTCTACTGGAAGGCGTTGCAGCGCCAGGTGCGTTTGCGCGGTCATGTCGAGGCGGTGTCGAACGCGGAAGCCGACGCCTATTTCGCAACGCGCTCGCGCATGGCGCAGATCGGCGCCTGGGCCTCAAAGCAGTCGGCGGCGCTGGAAAGCCGGCTCGCCTTCGAGAAGGCGATCGCGCGCTTTACCGCGAAATTCGCCATCGGCACCGTGCCGCGGCCGCCGCATTGGGTCGGCTATCGCGTCGTACCGTCCGAGATCGAGTTTTGGCAGGAGCGGCAATTCCGCCTCCACGACCGCATCGTCTTTACCCGCGATAGCGTCAGCGCGCCGTGGACCAAGACGAGACTCTATCCTTAGATCATTTCGATCGGAAAAATTGATGCCAACAACCAACCAGCCGCGCCGTACGCTTCTCCTCACCGGGGCAAGCCGCGGCATCGGCCACGCCACCGTAAAGCGGTTTTCCGCCGCCGGCTGGCGCGTCATCACCTGCTCGCGCCATCCGTTTCCGGAAAACTGCCCATGGGAGGCGGGACCCGAGGACCACATTCAAGTCGACCTCGCCAATCCGGAAAACACCGAAGCCGCGATCGCCGAGACCAAACGGCGCCTCAACGGCGAGCTGCACGCGCTCGTCAACAACGCCGCGATCTCGCCCAAGGCCGACGGCGGCAAGCGGCTCGGCTCGATCGAAACGTCGAAAGAAGATTGGCACCATGTTTTTCAGGTGAATTTCTTCGCCCCGATCATGCTGGCGCGCGGACTGCTCGACGAGCTGCAGGCGGCCAAGGGCTCGATCGTCAACGTCACCTCGATCGCCGGCTCGCGCGTGCACCCGTTCGCCGGCGCCGCCTACGGCACGTCAAAGGCAGCGCTCGCCGCGCTCACCCGCGAGATGGCGGCCGATTTCGGCGCCCGCGGCATCCGCGTCAACGCCATCGCGCCGGGCGAGATCGACACCGCGATGCTGTCGCCGGGAACGGATAAGATCGTGGAAAATATTCCACTGCACCGGCTCGGCACGCCAGACGAGGTGGCGAAGATCATCTACGTCTTGTGCACCGACACCGCGTCCTACGTGAACGGCGCCGAGATCCACATCAACGGCGGCCAGCACGTTTAGCGTTTCGCTCACCGCAGCTGGAACACCAGCTTGCCGCGGAAGTGACGCGACTCGCTTAAGCGATGCGCGTCGGCAGCTTGCGACAAGCGATAAAGCTTGATTTCCGGCGGGCGCACCGCGCCGGAGGCAATGAGCTGACCGACCCGCTCCATCGCCGCGCGCGAGCGCGGCACCGGCGGTCGCAGCGCGGTTACATCCGGCCGGTTGGGCTTCGGCGCCTCGGCGCCGGAGGCGATGAAGGCGGCGCGGCCGCCGGGTTTGAGCACAGCAAACGACTTTTCCGCCACATCGCCGCCGACGGTGTCGAACACGGCGTCGCAGCCGCTCACGACCTTGGTGAAATCTTGGCCGTTGTAATCGATGACTTCGTCGGCGCCGAGTGAGCGCACGTAATCGCGGTTCGCCGCGCTCGTCGTCGTGATGACGCGCGCGCCGATATGCTTGGCGAACTGGATGGCGAAGCCGGCGACGCCGCCGGCGCCGCCCTGGATCAAAATCGTCTCACCGCGTTTGAGCTTCAACGTATCTTCCAGCGAATTGACAGCGGTCAGGCCGGTCAGCGCCAAGGCAGCGGCGTTCACGTGCGAGAGCCCGTCAGGCTTCTTGGCGATGATCGCAGCCTTGATCGCGATCTTCTCGCAATAGGTGCCTTCCCGGCCGGCATCGAGCACGCCGAACACCGCTTCGCCGACGGCGAGATCGACGCCGCCGCCGGCCGCGCTGACCACTCCGGAAAAGTCGCGGCCCGGAATCTGCGGAAATTTCACTTGGGTGTGCCGCGCATATTGTCCGGCACGGAACTTCCAGTCGGCGGCGTTAACGCTGGCCGCGACGACGTCGACGACCACTTCACCCGGCGCCGCCACGGGATCCGGCAGGTCGCCGTATTTCAGCACTTCCGAGCCGCCGAATTGTTCAAGATATGCAGCTTTCATCTGGCTTCTCGCCTCCCGATCCGTCGTCGATTCTTGCCTCGGCCGATCAGACCCCGCTGTTCCCGCAGCAGACCGGCCGGCCTGAAGGTTGGCTTGCCGAGGCTTGCCGCGCAAGGGCAAAGCAATCTTGGGGCTGTTATCATCAGCGCGTTCTTCTCAGGTCTCGCCAGCGTCTTGGTGGTGCCCTATCCTGGGCTCGACTTCGGTCGGACTTTGTCGACATCCCCGCGCATCCATCACGGCGGCAGCATCTAGGAAGGCGAGCCGGCAAAGTTCGCAGCCGGCGCCGGTGCGGGATATCTGTAGGGCGTGGATTTCAGCGCCCAAAAGGCATAATATGTTTGAGGCTGTACGCGTGGGGCGGCCTCCAATGGCTGATTACTACCCAATTCTGGCGCGGGCGATTTCGAACTTGCCGCACGACGATGCGCAAGGACGCCGGGATTTGTACGCGCGCGCCCGAACGATCGTCGCCGAAGAGCTGCGCGGACGCGCCGCGCAAGGCTCGACGCGTGAGGCGATGCGCGAGCAGGCCGCGTTGGAGACCGCCATCCGCAGGGTCGAGGCCGACGCACGGTCGAGCCAATCTCGGACGCTTAAGAAACCCGTGGCTGCGCCGGCGCCGCGCCAACATGCCGCCGTCGCCGACGCGCAAGAGCGAGCCGACAAGACCGCCAGATCGCTTTCGAAAATCCTTCAGGCGGTGCAGTCGAGCGCGACAGGCGATGCCGAGGCGCGACCGTCGCGTCGCAACGCAATGAACGGTACGCAAGCCTTGGTGCCGAGTGCGGAACCTAAAGCCCCCGCGGTAAGCGACGACCGGAGATCCAATCCGTCGGCGGAACTCGGCGGAGCGCCGAGCTCGCTTGGCACGATGCTGTTTGCCACCGCCTATATCGTGGCAGCCTTGGCGTTCACTGGGGTCACTTACATTCGCTGCATCGTGTGGCTGTACGAGGGTGTTATCGGCTATGCGATATTCCTTGCCGTTATGGCGGTCACGCTTCTTCTGTTCATCGCCCCAGCCGTGATGTTTTTCAGAAAGACATCGGCGCTACCGTCGATCGACGTGATGTTGCGCTACATCCATTCGGCATCGCGACGGGTGCTTTAGAGCATGATCCCGAAAAGTGGATACCGGTTTCCCGCCTTCGCGAACCCCGCTTCCACCTTCGCGCCACGCGCTTCGGTGGACTCAAGCCCTCCGAAGCTCGCGCAGCGAGCGTAGGCGGGTCGGCGGGCGAAGGAAGGTCGGGAAAGATCATGCGCAAAACGAAAAACTAACTTTCGTTCACGCGTATAGAAAATCCAGCACTGCTGTTTCGGCGAGCACGGCCTCGGGAATACTGTGACGCGCGGAACGGGCGCGCTCCTCGGCGGTTTGCGACGCCTGCAAATAGGCGCCGAGGTGGCGGGCGCGTTCGATAATTTTTTTGTTATCCGGCAGGCGCTCGGCTTCGAAGCGGCGCAGCGCGGCTTCGACCTCCTCGGCATCGAGCGCCTGCGTGAGCGCCGCCGCATCGTCGGCCGCCTTGGAAACGCCGGCAGCGACATGGGGCCGCGCGACGAAGGCCGCGTCGCCGATGATCACGACCCGGCCAAAGGCGAGCCGCGGGCTTGCCAAATCGTAGATCGGCTGCAGGATCGGCTCGTCGATGAGGCGGACGATGGCGCGGAACTGCGGCGCCAATAGCCGCTCTGCCGCGGCACGCATGGCGGCGATCGGCGCGGCGCGAATCAGCGGCGGCGGAATCGAGATCGAATGAGCAACGCCGGCGGTGTCAGTGAGCAGCGCCGGCAGCTCGCTCGCCTCATCGGCCGGGCGGTACCACACCACGTTGTAGCGGCGCTGGCCTGCCCGCAGCTCGTTGTCCGGCCCAGCGACCGGATAGCCGAGACATTGCTCGCCGGGCGGCAGGCAGAAGGTCATATCCATAAAGAGTTCGCGGTGGATCGCCGGCGGAATGGCGCTTTCGGGCAGCAGCGCGCGCCAAGCCACGTAGCCTGCATAGAGCGGCACGACATCGGGTGCGCATTGTTGCCGCACGGTCGAGCGCAGGCCGTCGGCGCCGATGAGGATATCGGCCGTCTTCGCGCTGCCATCGCTGAAATGCGCAACGACGCCCTCCCCGGTTTGCGCAAAATCCTGCAGCCCGGTCGCGCGATGATAACGGTCGGCGGGGAACGCATCACGCAGCAGACGGTAGACGCGCTCCCAGGCGGTGAGCACCTGCGGGCATTCGAGCGTTAGCGCCGTCCGGCCGGTTCTGTCCAGGATCTGGCGCGTCGTCATGGCGACGCCGAGGTCGCTGGTGTCGAGGCCGAGCGCGTTCAGCCGCGCAATCAGTTCGGCTTGGGCGACAATGCCGGCGCCGCGGCCGGCCAACTCCTTTTCGACGCGCTCGTAAATATCGACGTCCCAGCCGCGCCGGACCAGCATGATGCCGGCCAACAGCCCGCTCATCGAGCCGCCGACGATCAGCGCGCGGCGCTTCCCGGACGTTTTCACCCTACCCGAACTCCGCCCAAATCCTGCTCTTTGCCAAGCTTTCCCAAGCCGCAAAGGTTTTCTATATTGTGCCTATAATCCTTGGAGGAACACCATGGCCCTGACCATGCTGGACAAGACGACGGATCGCGCCGACAAGTCGGCATGGCCGCCGGCCATTGCCGCCGAATTCGAGCGCGAGAAGCACAACAATAACGGCTGCGTTGGATCGACGCTCCTGTCCGAGAGCGAGCGCGTGCGGGTCTGGATCATCCGCCTCGCCCCCGGCGAGCGAATTGGGTTTCACCGCCACGTGCTCGATTATTTCTGGACCTCGGTGAGCGGCGGCCGCGGCCGCCAGCACATCCACGACGGCACCACCGTCGAATATACCTATCAGCCCGGCGAAACCCGCCACGAAACCTACGGTCCGGGCGAGTTCAAGGTCCACGACCTCGAAAATCTCGGCGACAAAGAGATGGTCTTCATGACCATCGAATTCCTCAATAGCGCCAACAAGCCGCTTGCGATCCCGGACAAGGTACGCGTCGCGGCGTAATGTCCGATCGGCTCTTACTGTCGTGCCCCGCGGCCTGCCTTCGCTCGCTGTGCGAGCTACGGCGGGTTTTGGTCCGCCAAAGCGCGTAGGCGGAAAGCGGGGCATCCGGTATCATGGGCAGCGGGGCAGGCCCTGACGGCATGGGTTACGGGATCGTCCGTCGGCGCGGATGGTGACGACTAAGAACGGGTGTAGCCAAAGGGGGGAAGCCCTCAAGCTCGTGGGGGGCTGAGTGGCTGAGTAATGATTTTTTCCTTCGACCTTCTCATCAACGCCGTGGTTTCCGGCATCCTGATTGGCGGCTTCTATGCGGCCGTGACATCGGGCGTGTCGCTGGCGTTCGGCATTCTCGACATCGTCAATATCGCCCACCCCGCTTTCATCATCCTCGGCTCCTACGTCGCCTATAGCGTCAATACGACGTTCGGCATCGACCCGATTCTGACCGCGCTCGTCGCGACGCCGTTGTTCTACGTGCTCGGCGCCGGCATCTACCAAATCTATTACGTCTCGTTCGAGAAACGCGGCCAGGAATCGCTGCGCGGGCTTGCCTTCTTCTTCGGTCTTCTCTTCATCACCGAAGTGTCTTTGGTCCTGTATTTCGGCGTCGATTACCGCTACGTGAACGCGTCCTATATCGGCCCGACTTGGCACTTCGGCGACGTCGATCTGCCGCTGCGCATCATGGTGCCGTGCGTGGTGTCGCTTCTTTTGATCGCGGCGCTGCAGCTCATTCTGACGCGCACCTTCATCGGCCGCGCCATCATGGCGGTGGCGCAGGATCAACTGGCGCTGCGGCTGATGGCAGTCAATCCGGTCAGCATCAAGCGGATCGCGTTCGGCATTTCGATTGCGACGGCGTCGCTCGCCGGCGCGTTTCTCATCATCATCCAGCCGGTAGAACCTTCGGTCGGACGCGAATATATCGGCCGCGTGTTCGCCATTTGCGTGCTCGGCGGCATGGGCAGCCTGCCTGGCACCGTGATCGCCGCCATGCTGATCGGCATCGTCGAAAGTCTTACTTCGACGTTCTACGGCCCGTCATGGGCGCCGGCGGTGTCGTTCGGCTTCCTGCTTTTGACGCTGGCGGTGCGGCCGGCCGGCCTGTTGGGACGGTGACCGTGCGCACGCCCGTCTTCCTCCTCATCTGTCTCGTCATTGCCGCCATCGTATTCGCCGGCTCGATGGCGGTCGGCAACGATTATGTGTTCTTCGCCGGCTACGTCGTCCTGCAATATGTCGTGTTGTCGACGGCGTGGAATATCCTCGGCGGCTATTGCGGCTATGTGAATTTCGGCACCGCCGCATTCTTCGCGCTCGGCGCCTATTCGACCGTTGCCATCTACAAATTCACCACTGGCGACGATCCTTCGCCGATTCCCATTCCGGTCATGATGCTGGTCGGCGGGGTGGTGTCGGGCATCGTCGGGCTCGGCATGGGTTATCTGACGCTGCGGTTGCGCGGCGCGTTCTTCTCGATCGCGACCCTGGCACTCGCAGTCGTGCTGGAAACGCTCGTTGTCAATTGGGACTATGTCGGCGGCTCGCGCGGTGCCTATGTCATCCGCCCCGAGGAGATGCCGCTGATCGGCAATTACATCCGATATCTATTTCTGATCATGATGCTGCTCGCCGTGGTAGCGATCACCATTGCGCGCTTGATCGAGCGCTCGCGGCTCGGCTACGGCTTCGCCACCATCCGCGACGACGAACTGGCGGCGGAGGCGTCCGGCGTGCCGACGCTGCGGTTAAAGCTCATCGCCACCACGATATCCGGCGCGCTGATGGGCATGGCCGGCGCGCCGTTTCCCTATTACATCGGTTTCCTGCAGCCGGATTCGACTTTCGGGCTCGACTACGCCGTCAATTCGATTGCCATGCCGCTGATCGGCGGCACCACGAGCTGGGTCGGCCCGCTAATCGGCACGCTCTTGCTCGGCACGCTGCAGCAGGTCGCCACGGTGACGATCTCGTCTGCGGTCAACCTTTTGCTCGTCGGCGTTCTTCTTGTCGTGTTCGTCATCGTGGCGCCGAACGGCATCGTCGGGCTCGTTCATACCTATTGGCAGCGCAAGCCGGAGGAGTTCGTCGGCCGCCGCCGTATCGATGCCGATGCGCCGGGGTCCGTGCCATGAACGGCGTAGCGAACGGTGCAATGGCCAATACCGACCTCCTGCAGATCGACAATCTCGGCAAGCGCTTCGGCGGCTTCGTCGCGCTGGAGAATATCTCGCTGTCGGTCGCGGCGGGCGAGCGCCTCGGCCTGATCGGGCCCAACGGCTCGGGCAAGTCGACGCTGGTGAATTGCATCTGCGGTACGCTGCGCAACGAGCAGGGTGCAGTGCGCTTCGATGGCCGCAAGCTTGACGGTCTCGACGCCCATCAACGCACCCGCCTCGGCCTGTCGCGCAGCTTTCAGCTGCCGCGGCCGTTCGTCAGCTTGAGCCTGGCCGACAATATCCGCATCCCGCTGCTCTATACCGTTGCGGCGCGCGGCACCATTCATTCGGCGCGGGAAGTCGAGGAGCGCTGCCGTCATTTGTTGAGCGAAGTCGGCCTCGAAGCCAAAGCGCAACGGCTGCCGCGCGACCTCACCCAGGTCGAAATGCGCAAGCTCGAACTCGCCCGCGCCATGGCAGCGGAGCCGAAGCTTCTGATTGCCGACGAGGTGATGGCCGGGCTCACGCATTCGGAAATCGAGGAGATTTTGACGCTGCTGTCCCGCTTGAACGACCAGGGCGTCACCATCATCCTTATCGAACACATCATGCGCGCGGTGATGAGTTTCTCGCGCCGGCTGGTCGTGCTGGTGTCCGGCAAGAAAATCGCCGACGGCGCGCCGGATGCGGTCGTGCGCGACCCGGAAGTGGAAAGGGCTTACCTTGGCTAGCAGCCTCACCATCGCCGGCATCCATGCCGCCTATGGCGCGGTGCGCGTAATCGACGACGTCTCGATCAAAGTCGGCGGCGGGGAGACCGTCGTGCTGCTTGGCACCAACGGCAACGGCAAGTCGACGCTGATGAAATGCATCATGGGCCTGGTGCAGCCGAGCCAGGGCTCCATCGTCGCCGAAATCGACGACATCCATCACGATCTGGTCGGCCGCACCACCGAAGAAATCGTCGATCTCGGCATCGCGCTGGTGCCGGAGGGCCGCCGGCTGTTTCCCAAGCTGACGGTAGAGGAAAATCTCCTGCTCGGCGCCTTCCGGCGCACCGCACGCCGCGAGCTGTCGCGCAATCTCCAAGTGTGCTTCGAGACTTTTCCGCGTCTGGCCGAACGCCGACGGCAGCTTGCCGGCAGCATGTCGGGTGGCGAGCAGCAAATGCTGGCACTCGGCCGCGCGCTGATGCTGGCGCCGAAAATCCTGTTGGTCGACGAACCGTCGGTGGGCTTGGCGCCGATCCTGGTCAGCCGCACCATCGACGCCATCAATGAAATGAAACAGCGCTATTCGCTCACCGTCCTGATGGCCGAGCAGAATTTCACCCAGGCGATCCGCATCGCCGACCGCGGTTACGTCATCGTCCACGGCAAGATCGCCTTCGAGGGCCGTACGATGGACGAGCTCAACAACAACGATTTGATCAAGAAATTTTATCTGGGGCTGTGAGGCCGAGCCTCCGTCCCCGCCGAAGGCAGGCTGCGTGAGCTTCGCATTGCGCGGCCCTGCGCGCAGTTGCAATGTCGTCCGATGTGGGACGGAAAAATCGTCTTTATCGGCGCGGTGTTTGCGCTTGCCGGACTGGTCAAAGGCGTCATCGGGCTTGGTCTGCCGACGATCGCGATGGGATTACTCGCCGTGGTCATGACGCCGCTGCAGGCTGCGGCCATTCTCGTCCTGCCCTCGTTTCTCACCAATGTCTGGCAGACGGCGGCCGGGCCTTCGCTGCTGTCGATGGTCCGGCGCCTTTGGCCGATGTTGCTCGGCGTTTGCCTCGGAACATGGGCCGGCGCCGGATTCATGACCGGCGCGATTTCAGGATACAGCGGCCTATTGCTCGGCGGGGCGCTCGTGATCTACGCGGTCACCGGCTTCCGTTCGATACCGCTCACCATTCAAAAGGCTCACGAGCTTTGGCTCGGTCCCGCGGTCGGCGTACTGACCGGGCTCATCACCGCAGCAACCGGCGTATTTGTCATTCCCGCTGTGCCCTATCTGCAGGGAATCGGGCTGGAAAAGGAGGAGCTGGTTCAAGCTTTGGGCCTATCGTTTACGGTCTCGACAATCGCGCTCACCGTCAACGTGGCTAGAGCCGACGCGCTTAGCGTTGCTGTCGCCGCGCCGACGCTGGCCGCACTCGTGATGGCTTGCGCGGGGATGTGGATCGGACAGATCCTGCGGGTCCGATTGTCACCGGCGGTTTTCCGTCGGTGCTTTTTCATCGGACTGCTTCTGCTGGGCACATATCTCGTCGTCGCGGCACTGAGCTGACCCTGTACACGAAAGTCTGTCCTCACTGCACCGGAAAATCGAAATAGGTCTGCGGGAACGGCTCGCCGCGGAGCGTGAAATGCCACCATTCCTTGTCGTAGCCGCGAAAGCCGCGCCGGCGCATCGCCGCGGCAAGCAGCATGCGGTTGGCGTGTTGCGCTGGCGTGATCGTCGGATCGGCGGTCCACGATTTCGGGCTGAAGAAGTCGAAATGGGTTCCCATGTCGAGCTCGGTCCCATCGGTCTTCGCCAAAGTCAAATCCATGGTCGAGCCGCGCGAATGGCCTGAATGCGAGGCGATATAGCCGTCGCGGAATAGCGCGCGCTTGTCGACGTTCGGATAAAACTCCGCCTTGGCTTTCTGGTCGTTGAGGTCGCGCGCCCAGCGGACGAAATTCGTCACCGCGCGCACCGGCCGATAGCAGTCGAACACTTTGACGACGAGGCCGCGGGAGCTGAGGTCGCGAGCGACATCGGCGAGTGCGGCAGCCGCCTGACGCGTGAGCAGACAATGCGGCGCTAGATAGCCGTCGACCGGGCGGCCGGTGAAATTATGCGAGCCGGCATAACGCATCTCGACGATCAGCCCCGGCACCACGGTTGCGGCGTCGACGAAAGAAGAGGGCCGCTCCTGCGCCACCGCCGCATGCGTGCAAGCCAATGCAATCAGCGCCACGCCAAGCCAATGGCGAATAGCGATTGGCGAACAGTTCGGTGGCCGCTTTTTCATTCCCTACTCGCTGTTTCGCCGCTCACTGTTGCGGACACGCCGAAACCCACTCTCCTTCGATCGTATTCTGCGAATCGACCATCGGCATGCCCGCCATTTCCGCTTTGGTCCGCACCGTGCCCGAATAGTGATGCGGGCTGTCGAAGTCGAACGCACCGCTCAAATCCATGGTGAGCTGACCGGTACAGACCAGATGCCAGGTGAGCAGCGGGCCTTTGAGGCTGCGCTCTATCGGTGCGCAGACCGAATTCACCGTAGCCGGGATCGGCGAGAAGGTAGCGCCGAGATCGCCGGTCTGTTCCGCGGTCAGGCATTTGGACGATTGGTGCGGCGGGCTGACCATGCCGCCGCTCTCGGAGTGCGTGGTGATTTTCCAGAGCCCGGGCTCGATGCCGTCGGCGCAGGCCGCCGAAGCGGCCAACGCGAAGGCGGCAAACGCAACGATCGCGACAGCGCGGTAAGCCACCAGCAGTCTCCTCTTCTCGCCTTTCGCGGCGGTCATTTGGCGGTAAATGGCCGACCGTTAACCAACCGCTAACCATATACCCGGCACATTTTGCCTGGGAGGCGTAACCGTTTCTACTGCACTCTTCTAACGCTCTTTGGGGTCAGCCTTGGACTCGAGCGCGGCTCCGCTTCTTCACGTCGGTGGCCCTCCGGCCGCCGCGCATAGCTTTGAATCGCACGACCGCAGACGGGGCCGATCGAACGGCATGAGCGACGCATCAACGGCCGAGCGCGGAGAGACGGCGATGTCGCGGCTCGCCGACTTCGGCACTATGCTCCGGCGCAGCGATATCGCGCTGGCGGTCGGCATGATGGCGATCCTCGTCATCCTCATCCTGCCGCTACCGCCGGTGCTGCTCGATTTCTCGCTGGCGATCTCGATCACCTTTTCCGTGCTGATCCTGATGACGTCGCTGTTCATCCAGGCGCCGCTCGAATTCTCCGCTTTTCCGACCGTGCTGTTGATCGCCACCATGCTGCGGCTGGCGCTCAATCTAGCCTCGACGCGGCTGATCCTCGCCCACGGCCATGAAGGCACGGCCGCCGCCGGCCACGTCATCCAGGCGTTCGGCAATTTCGTCATGGGCGGTAATTTCGTGATCGGCATCATCGTGTTCACGATCCTGGTGATCGTGAATTTCGTGGTCATCACCAAGGGCTCCGGCCGCATCGCGGAAGTGGCGGCGCGCTTCCACCTCGACGCCATGCCGGGCAAGCAGATGGCGATCGACGCCGATCTCAATGCCGGATTGATCGACGAGAAAGATGCGCGGCGGCGACGCAAGAACCTGGAAGACGAATCCGGTTTCTTCGGCGCCATGGACGGCGCCTCGAAATTCGTCCGCGGCGACGCCATCGCCGGACTCCTTGTCGTGATGATCAACGTCATCGGCGGCATGATCATCGGCATCGTGCAGCAAGGCCTCAGTTTCGCCGATGCCGCCCAGGATTACACGCTGCTAACGGTCGGCGACGGACTGGTCACGCAAATCCCGGCGCTGATCGTTTCGATCGCCGCCGGCCTCCTCGTCTCCAAGGCCGGCGTGGCCGGCGCCGCCGATAAGGCGCTCCTCAGCCAGTTCTCCAGCTATCCCAAGGCGCTCGGCATGTCGGCCGCCGTCATGCTGGTCATGGCCTTGCTCCCCGGCATACCGATGATCCCGTTTATCGCACTTGGCGGCGGTACGGCGGCGATGGCCTACATGATCGACCGCCGCGCCAAGCAGGTGGTCACGGACGAGGCAAAGAAGGTGGAAATCGCCAAGGCGGCGCCCGCCGAGGAGCCGATCGCCGCCTCGCTCAAGATGGACGATCTCAAGATCGAGCTCGGCTATGCGCTGTTGCCGATGGTCAACGCGCCGGACGGCTCCGACCGGCTGACCGAGCAGATCAAGGCATTGCGCCGCTCGCTCGCCAGCGAAATGGGCTTCGTCATGCCGGCGGTGCGCATTCTCGACAATGTGCAGCTCGACGCCAACAGCTATGTCATCAAGATCAAGGAGGTCGAGTCCGGCACCGGCAAGGTGTGGCACGGCCAGTACATGGTTATGGATCCGTCCGGCGGTCAGGTCACGCTTCCGGGCACGCACACCACCGAGCCGACATTCGGCTTGCCGGCGACCTGGATCGACGCCGCGCTCAAGGAGGAGGCTTCGGTCAAGGGTTTGACCGTGGTCGACGCTCCGACCGTGCTCGCCACCCACCTCACCGAGCTGATCAAGGCCAATATGGCGGAGCTGTTGTCCTATGGCGAAGTGCAGAAATTGATCAAGGAGCTGCCGAAGGAGCAGAGCGAGCTGATCAAGGACATCGTGCCGGCGCAGATCACCATTTCCGGCATCCAGCGCGTGCTGCAAATCTTGCTCGCCGAGCGCGTCTCGATCCGCGATCTGTCGACCATTCTGGAAGGCATCGCCGACGGTGTGCCGTCGACGCGAAACGCCACGATGCTCGCCGAACACGTGCGCGCGCGCCTCGCGCGCCAGCTCTGCGCCCAGCATGTCACCGCGGCCGGCACGCTGCCGATCATCGCGCTCACCGCCAAATGGGAGCAAGCCTTTGCCGAATCGATCGTCGGCCAGGGCGACGATCGCAATCTCGCCATGCAGCCGTCGAAGCTCACGGAGTTCATCAACCTGGTGCGGGAGAAATTCGAGCAGGCGGCGCGCGACGGCGAAGCGCCGGTGCTGGTCACCTCGCCCGGCATCCGGCCGTTCGTGCGCGGCATTGTCGAGCGGTTCCGCGCGCAAACCGCAGTTCTGGCGCAATCGGAAATCCACCCGCGGGCGCGGCTGAAAACGGTGGGAAGTATTTAATTCGCAGGATGCTATGGCGCGACCGACAGCCCTTTGACGTGATGCTTCTCGATCAGGCGCGCCACAAGTCCCGACTTTTTTGCCTCTGCTACGAATTCGCTCAGGAACGCGGCGCCGGCGGTATTCGGTTTAGTCGTACCGATCGCTTGCTGCACGGTCATGAAGTTGCCGGGAAGGATTTTGCTGCCCGGTAATTTCGCGGCGTCGGTCAAGAGCTGCGGCCGCAGCGCCGCATAGGCTTCGAGCTTTTCGTTGACGAATTGATTGAACGGCGCGTCCGCCGAATCCGACCGCAGCACAGCCGCTTGCTTGATATTGCGTTCGAGCCAAAGATCGTACGCCGCGCCGCGCCGCACCGTAATCCGCACGCTAGGCCGGTCGACATCGCCAATGCTAGAGATCGGCGAGCCGGGCGGCACCAGATAAGTCGCTTCGATTTCGCAATAAGCGGGGGTGAAGCTGATTTTCTCCGCCCGCTGCGGCTCCGCGCCAATGAGCCCGATGTCCCAAACATTGGTGCCGGCGGCATCGGCCAGATGCGAAGGCCGTTCGAATTTGACGTAAGCCACCGGCACGCCGAGCCGCCGTGCGATCTCAGCCGCCAGATCCGGCGCCACCCCTTGCGGATCGCCAGAGGCGGTTTTTCCAGTGACCAAGAGGAAATTGCTCATATTGATTCCGGCGCGCAGCACGCCCGTCGGGGCAAGTTCGGATGTGATCTGGCTCACGTTCTGATCCTTCTGAGAAATCGCTGTTGCGGCATGGGCTTAGTGGGACACTCTAACTGGGTTTATCCGGTGCGGCAGGAACCAAGCGTCCATTCAAGCGTTATCACGCGTCTTCAAGCTTCGGTGAAGGCGTATTTTTGTGACCCCAATCACTGCCTAACTGTGGGTGTCGGACGAAACCCTCAGCCCGGCTGCCGCGACTAATGGGCAGAAGCGGGAGGATGTCATGAACCATTCGATGTATAGCGCCGACCGCGCCACCCATTTGAAGATCGTGGTGATCGGACTTTTGTGCGCGACCGTGGTCGCGGTGGTCGGCATTTTCGCCAATGTCAGCAGCGGGGTTAACCTCGGCACGGAGGTTCTGGTCAAGGCCGGCCAGCCCACTGCGCTGAGCGGACATTTTCCGACGATCCGATAATCATTACGTCTTCGGCGCCGGCGCGGCCGGTACGGATTCCACCATTCTGCCGGTGAATAGTACCGGGCCGGTCGGCGCGCCGCTCGGCGATCCGCCGGCGGGCTCGAGCGACACCGCGTAACTCGCCGCGCGCAATGCCGCGGCATCGAAGTCCGCCGGCAATGGCCGCGTGGTGAATTCCTCGGCGCCGACAAGGCCGAGCGAACGGGGCTTCGGATTATCGTTCGGGATCAGCCACAGTTCGTAGCTGCGGCCGGCGTCCGCGCTCGCAGTCACCCTGCGCACCGTCATGGTGCGGTTCCGCGGATCGACCGTGAGCAGAAATGCCGGCGCGGTCGGTTCCTGCTGCAACACCGCAACCAGCCGAGAACCGGGGGGTGGCGCCGTCGCCGCCGATTGCGAGAGCCGGCCCACCGGAAGCAGCCCCGGCGCGAACTGGCCGACGGCGATATAGACCGCGAGCAATGCGGCGATCGCGCTCATCGCCACCGTGAAGCCGCGCCAGCGCCGCGCTTGGCCCGCAAGATAGACGACCTCGGCGCTGCGCTCGATTCTCGGCGCCGATGGCGCGGGCACCGGTTGGAGCGACGGCGGCTTTTCAGCTTCGGTCTTCTCTTCCGGCGGCAACAGGCTTGAAGCGAGCGCCGCAACCGCAGCGCTGTCGTCCAAATCTTCCGCCGGCGTAGCGACCAAATCTTCCGCCGGCGTCGACGGCAAATCGAGTGTCGGCTCCGCGGGCTGCTCGCTGGCAATCTCCGGCGTTACCTCCGCTGGCGTTTCGGGCACGGTTTGCGGCGTAGCCTCATCGATCGTCGGCAGCAGGCTTTCTTCGGTCGCCGGCGCATTTTGCTCGCTGGCCGGCTGAGCGGCTTCGATCTCGGCTGCAATGCGCCGCTCCGCGCCGTCGATCTCGGTTTTGATCCTGTCCCAAACGTCCGGCGGCGGCTCGACCGCCTCGACCATGACATTGAGCTCGCCGAGCCGGCGCTCCCATACGCGTACGATCTCGGCAAAGCCCGGATCGATCACGAGCAGCGCTTCGGCCTGGTCGCGCTCGTCGGCGGAGAGCGTTCCCAAGACATATTCGGCGGCAAGAGCATCCCGATCATCGTCGTACATCGCTACCTCAAAAGGTTCTTCCCAAGCACGATCATGCCCGATCCCCCATACACTCGCGGATTTCGAGGAGACTGCGGCGAAGCCAGGTTTTGATCGTGTTCACCGGAATATCGAGCTTTTGCGCCAGCTGATCGCGGCTCCAACCGCTGTAATAGGCCAACAGCACGATGCGCTGCTTTTCCGGATCGAGTTTGCCGAGGCAGGATAGAAGCCGCTTGAGCTCCTCGGTCATTTCGCGCCGCGCCAGCGGCGACGGCGCCTCGGATGCCGTCTCCATCGCTTCCGGCTCCTCCTCGATGGAAACGTCGCCGCGTTTACGCACGATGTCGATGGCACGATTGCGCGCGATCGCCACCATCCAGGTGATGGGGCTCGCCAGCGTGGGGTCGAACCGGTCGGCCATTTTCCAAACCTTGAGGTAAGTCTCCTGCATGACCTCTTCGGCCAATGCTGGCCTGCCCAAGATACGGAGCAATACCCCATAAAGTTTCGCGCGCGTTTCGATATAGAGGCGTTCGAACGCCGCCTCGTCGCCTCTGGCGACGGCGCCGAGCAGCCAGACCAGTTCCGTCTGCATCAACATGACAGCCTCTGGCCCCGACAAGGCCTCACGAGCGCCCACAGGAGCCCCCGCCCCGGCCGATTATCGCCGCGGAGCGTGGCCTTCGTCGAGAGCGAATGCGGGGTGGGACCGAGACAAATTCCCGCTCATTCTCGCGGCAGCGGAAATCCAAGAGCTAGGCTGAGACGAAAAGCCGGGCCCCGCTTGCGCGGGACGAGCGGACCGGGGATGTGGACTTTACGCCGGAGCGATGCCGCGGGCGCGCATCAGCGCGATACCGTCAAGCTCGATCTGCTCGGCGGCATTCTCCGCCTCGCGTTCGCGCATCTGGTCGCGTTCGTCGAGCAGCTCGACCTTCTTGAGGTCGTCGAAGGCCTCGCCGAGCGCCCCCTTGGCGTCCTCGAGCTGCACCCGCAATTCGTCGGCCGAGCGCTTGAGGTTCTCGCGCCGGGCGATGGCGGCTTTGGCATAGGTCGGATAGGCAAAATGGCCGGGATCGTGGATGCCGGCGCGATCCTGTTCGGCGCGGATTTCGCGCTCGAGATCGCCGGCCATGCGCTCGAATTCGGCGATCATGGTCTCGATCTGGGCGACCTTGCGCCGCTTCTCGTCGACCTGAAATTTCTTCAGGCGAATAAGCGTCTCTCGGGACTTCATCGACTACTACTCCCCCGAAGCCATTTCGGAAAATCTTTGGGCATAGTGCCCGAGCGAACCCCATCGCGCGGCGCCCCGATCGAGCGATTGTGGCACGGATAACGTTAGCGTTAGGTTTCCGCGGTCGCGACGATCTGCGCCAAACGGCTGTAACCTTCCGCCAAGCTGGTTGCTTCTTCCTTACCTTGGCCCAAAAAGTCTTCCAGCGGCTTGTGCAGGCGGATGGCTTCGTCGACTTCCGGGCTAGATCCGGCCCGGTAGGCCCCAAGCCGGATGAGCTCCTCCATATCCGCATAGGTCGCCATGACCTGTCGGGCCCGGGTCAAAGCCGGCAGATAGGCCTGATCGGCCGCCCGCGGCATGGTGCGCGAGACCGATTTGAGGACATTGATCGCCGGATAGCGGCCGCGTTCGGCGATGGCGCGTTCCATAACGATATGGCCGTCGAGGATGCCGCGCACGGCATCCGCAATCGGTTCGTTATAGTCGTCGCCGTCCACCAGCACAGTGAAAATGCCGGTGATCGTGCCCTGCTCGGTGCCGGGTCCCGCCCGCTCAAGAAGCCGCGGCAGTTCGGTGAAGACGGTCGGCGTATAGCCTTTGGCGGTCGGCGGCTCGCCGGCGGAGAGGCCGATTTCGCGCTGCGCCATGGCAAAGCGGGTCACCGAATCCATCAGCACCAGTACGTCCTTGCCATCGTCGCGAAAGTATTCGGCGATAGCGAGCGTCTCATGGGCGGCTTGGCGGCGCATCAGCGCCGGCTCGTCGGAGGTCGAGACCACGACCACCGAGCGGGCGAGGCCGGCTTCGCCGAGATCGTCCTGCAAGAACTCCTGCACTTCGCGGCCGCGTTCGCCGATGAGCCCAATCACCGTGACATCGGCCGATACGTTGCGCGCCAGCATCGACAGCAGCACCGATTTGCCGACGCCGGAGCCGGAGAAAATGCCCATGCGCTGGCCGCGGCAGCAGGTCACGAAGGTATTGAGCGCCCGCACGCCGAGATCAAGCGGCGAACCGACCCGGCGCCGCGCATGCGCCAGCGGCGGCGTGTTGCGGTACGGATAGGGCGAAGGCCCGAGCAGCAGCGCGCCTTTGCCGTCGATCGGTTCGCCGAGCGCGTTGACCACCCGGCCGAGCCAGCCCGGCGACGGCCGCACCGCACCGGCGACCGACGTGACCAGCGCCCGGCAGCCCCGGCGCACGCCTTCGAGCGGGGCGAACGGCATCAGCAGCGCATTAACGCCGGAGAAGCCGACGACCTCGCAGGGGATGTTTTTGGCCGAAGTCTCGATGACCACCCGCGCGCCGACCGACATGGCATGCAAGGGGCCCGCGACCTCGACCATCAGGCCGCGCACCCCCACGACGCGGCCATAGATCTCGATGCCGTCGAGCTCATTGATCTGTTCGGCGAGCGCCTTCATGGCCGGGCTCCGCCGTAGCGCCGGTCACGCCGCCAACCACGACCCGGCCATCTCCGCAAAAGAATGGTTACCTCGGAGGCCGCCTTCTTAATCGCTTGTTTACCCGGGACGTTAATCATTGCGCAGTCGTCCTTAGGGCCAAGGTACGCTCACCCTCCAGGACGGAGGATGAGTCGTTTGAGTCGGTTAGCGCCGAAACTTAATCCGGGACATGAACACGAACGTGGCTAAAAAACCACTACTACGCAACATCTTAAGGCGATTCGCCGGAATTTGCCTATTGGATGCTTGCGTACCAGAATCAGGTTTTGTTAACCATAGCGCCGTTACTGTCCCGAATCAGTTGTGCAAGGCGTTTTCCGGAGGCCGCCGCTGCGGCGTGCCGACCTTGGGCCCGCGCGGCGAAGAAGGGGCATTGCATGCGCGTATTGCTAATTGAAGACGATAGCGCCACCGCGCAATCGATCGAGCTGATGCTCAAATCCGAGAGCTTCAACGTTTATACGACGGACCTCGGCGAAGAAGGCATCGATCTCGGCAAGATCTACGATTACGACATTATCCTGCTCGACTTGAACTTGCCGGATATGTCGGGATTCGAGGTGTTGCGCTCGCTGCGCGTGTCGAAGGTGAAGACGCCGATCCTGATCCTCTCCGGGCTCGCCGGCATCGAGGATAAGGTCAGGGGTCTCGGCTTCGGCGCCGACGACTACATGACCAAGCCGTTCCATAAGGACGAATTGGTCGCGCGCATCCACGCCATCGTGCGCCGCTCCAAGGGTCACGCCCAGTCCGTCATCAATACCGGCGACCTGTGCGTCAACCTCGATACCAAGACGGTGGAGGTCAACGGCGCCCGCGTGCACCTGACCGGCAAGGAGTACCAGATGCTGGAGCTCCTGAGCCTGCGCAAAGGCACGACGCTGACCAAAGAGATGTTCCTCAATCACCTCTATGGCGGCATGGACGAGCCGGAGCTGAAGATCATCGACGTCTTCATCTGCAAGCTGCGCAAAAAGCTCGCCAATGCCTCGAACGGCAAGAACTACATCGAAACGGTGTGGGGCCGCGGCTACGTGCTGCGCGAGCCGGCCGAGGACGAGGTGAAAATCCCGGCCTGATCCAGGCCTGACGAACACGGTAAGACCGAGACGGAAAAACCCCGGCGAAAAGCCGGGGTTTTTGTTTGCGAGATCACCGTCCGCCGTTGACGGCGACGAGCCGCGGGCCGGGCTTGGCGGGATTGAGCGGGGACAGCCGCGCCGCATTTGCCGTCGGCGTGTAGAGGCCGCGTTTGTCGGGCACCATTTTGAAGCGGTCGGTCAGGCCCACCACAGTTTCGGCCGCGCCGAGCACCAGATAACCGTCGCCGGCAATGATCCGCGCCAATCGATTGAGCACGTCGGTCTTGGTCTGCTGATCGAAATAGATCAGCACGTTGCGGCAGAAGATGAGGTCGAAGGCGCCGAGCTGGGTGAAATCGGCCAGCAGATTGAGCTGCCGGTAGCGCACCATGGCGCGGATCTCGGGCGCGATCTGCCACAATTCGCCGGTTTGCGAGAAATGCTTGATAAGAAGCTGGATCGGCAGCCCGCGCTGCACTTCGAATTGGGTATAGAGACCGCTGCGCGCCTTTTCCAGCACCTCGCCGGAGAGATCAGTGGCGAACAATTCGATGCGCCAGCCGGCGATCTCGGCCTCGATCTCCTTTAAGCACATGGCGAGCGAATACGGCTCCTGGCCGGTCGCCGCCGCGGCACACCAGATGCGGATGCTGCGCGTTGGCCGGCGTGCCGCCAGAAGCGCCGGCATGATCGTCAAACGGAAATGCTCGAACGGCGTCTTGTCGCGGAAGAAAAACGATTCATTGGTCGTCATCGCTTCGACGACCGCGGTCATCAGCCCGGCATCCTGCGCGAGCTTGAGCGCCGTCACCAGCTCGCCGAGATTGGCAAGGCCTGCTTTGCGGGCGACCGGAAGGAGCCTGCTTTCGACGAGATATTGCTTGTCGGCCGACAGCACGAGGCCGGAGCGGGTTTTCAGGCAGGTGCGCAGGAAATCATAATCGAGCGGCGTCACGAACGCACTCCCGAGAACAGGCGAATGATTTTCGGCGCGATTTGATCGAGCGGCAGCACGGCCGAGCACAAGCCGGCCTGCGCCACGGCGCGCGGCATCCCCCACACCACGCTGGTCGCCTCGTCCTGGGCAATGACGCTGCCGCCGGCGGCCACGATATCGGCGGCGCCGCGCGTGCCGTCGGCGCCCATGCCGGTAAGAACCAGCGCCAGCGTGGCCGCGCCCCATACCGCAACCGCCGAACTGAACAAGGCGTCCACGGCGGGCTTGCAGAAATTGATCGGCGGATCGTTGCCGAGCGCGATCCTGATGCCGCCGTCGTCGCGCACGACGCGCATATGACGGCCGCCCGGCGCCACATAGATGCCGCCGGCCAGTACCGGCTCGCCGTCTTCGGCTTCATGCGCGCCGCGGCCGCCGACGCGCGACAGATGCTCGGCCAAAACAGTCGTGAACATCGGCGGCATGTGCTGCGTGATCAGAACAGGTGCCCGGTCGACCGCGGCGGGCAGCTTTTCGATCAAGGCCGTGAGCGCCTGCGGCCCGCCGGTCGAGGATCCGATCAAAAGCACGCGTGGCGCCACGGCGGAGAACGACCGCAACCGTAACGGCTCGGCCTCGTGCGAGATGCTTTTTCGCGCCCGCAGTGCCGGGGCGTGCTTGCCGTTCGGCGATGGCGCCGTTCCCGGCGCCGGTTGACGTGCATAGGCGCGCGGCGAAAACCGGTTGCGGCCGAGCGTGCGGATTTTCTCGATCAATTCGCGGCGAAAGCCGACCGAAGTCGTCGCCTCGCGCGTCGTTTCCGGTTTCGGAATGTAGTCCTTGGCGCCGAGCGCCAAGGCGCGCAAGCTTATTTCGGCGCTGCGCCGCGTGAACGTCGAGACCATGATCACGACGAGATCGCGCTTTTTTTGCAACAACAGCGGCAGGGCGGAAATCCCGTCAAGCTCCGGCATGTCGATGTCGAGCACGACGACGTCGGCGTCGCATTGCTCGATCCGCGCCACCGCCTCGCGGCCGGTGCGCAACGATGCGATGACCTGCATATCGGGTTCGGCATCGATCCAGCGCGCCAACAGGCTGCGCACGACGATGGCGTCATCGACCACCATCACGCGGATCGGATTTGCAGTCCGGGGCGCAGGGCTTGCGGCGGCGAGGACGGTACTCATACTACACAGACTTTCAGTACGCGGACTTTTTGGTACTTGGAGGCTGGTACAGCGTGACGCGCCGCCGGACTTAGATCAGCCCGACTTCCTGGAATTTGGCTTCGACAATGTCCTTGTCGAACGGCTTCATGATGTATTCGTTGGCCCCGGCATGCAGCGCGCGGGCGATGTGCGCGACGTCGTTCTCGGTGGTGCAGAACACCACTTTGGGCCGATCGCCGCTCGGCAGCCGCCGCAGCGCCCGCAGGAAATCGTAGCCGTCCATTTTCGGCATGTTCCAGTCGAGCAGGATCGCGTCCGGCATCTGCGTCTGGCACGATGCAATCGCTTCCTCGCCGTTCTCGGCTTCCACGATCTGGAAGTCGAGCCCTTCGAGAATTCGTCGCGCCACCTTGCGGATGACGCTGGAGTCGTCAACAACCAAGCAGGTTTTCATAGTCTCCTCGCTCCACACTTGCGCGGGCCAAGCCGCTGTCTCGTCTCGTTGCAGTTCCTATTCGTAGCGTCTTATTTCATGCCGCCATCGTCTCGCCGCCCAGATCCAGCACACGATCGACGTCGAGGACGACGAGAAGCTGGCCATCGAGCCGGAATACGCCGGCGGAGACCCGGGCCAACTTACGATCGAGATTGATCGGATTGGCCTCGCGCTCGCCGTCCGGGAGCTTGAGCACCTCGCCCACCGCGTCGACCAGAAGGCCGAACAATTCGGCCCCGGATTCGATGCCGATCGCCATCGGCGGCCTTTGGTCGGGGCGCGACTGAAGGTCGAGCCGATTGCTGAGATGGATCGCCGTGACGATGCGGCCGCGCAGATTGAGCACGCCCGCGATCTCCGCTCCGGCCAGCGGCACCCGCGTCATCTGGGTCGGTTTGAACACGTCCTGCACCCGTTCGATCGGCAGACCGAACAGCTGCCCGGCGGCGGTGAAGGTGACGTAATCGGTGACGTTGCTATTATCGTTCATCGCGCTCACGCTGCCCGCTCCAGATCGGCGCTCTGTTCCTTGATCGCCGCAATCAGTCCGGGCCGGTCGAATTTGGCGACAAAATCGTGGAAGCCGACGGCGCGTCCGCGCGCGATCGTCTCGTCGGAAACCATGGCGGCAAGGGCGATGATCGGTATGGCGGCGGTCGCCGGCGCACCCCGCACCGCTTGCGCCAGCGCAAAGCCGTCCATGTCGGGCATTTCGACGTCGGTCACGACGAGGTCGACACGACTGCCGGATTTGAGCGCGGTCAGCGCCTCAGCGCCCGATCCGACGGCGATCACCCGGTAGCCGGCCGCCTTGATCAGCGGCGCCAGCATGTCGCGGAAAAACGGCGAGTCATCGACCAACAGAATCGTGCGGGCCGGGCTGTTATTCGCTCCGTCGCGACGGCGGAACCAGTCCTCGAAGGCCTGCGGCAGGAAATGCGCGACGTCGACGATCTCGGTGGTGTTGCCCTTGATGACGGCGTAACCGAGCACGCCCGGGCGATTGCCCGCCACTTCGATGTCGAGCTTGTCCTCGACGATGTCGACAATCTCGTCGACCACAAGACCCATCGAGCGTCCATGATCGGTAAATACCAGGATCGGCTGAGCGCCTTCGTTCTTCAGGTCGGTATCGGCATCGATGCGAAGCAGCGGCATCAGCTGATCGCGGTATTGCACGAGATGGCGGCCATCGGAGATTTCGATGCGGCGGCAATCGATCTCCTCAAGGCGGGTGACGAGCGACAGCGGTACGGCCTTGAGCCGCTGCGAGCCGGCGCGGAAGACCAGGAGCGAGACGATATCGTCCGCCGCGGCTTCCTCGCTTTGTTTGAGTTCGGGCGCATCGGCTTGCGCGGCCTGCGCGGCGCGGCCGAGCGCCTGGGCCACGCCGTTCGGGTCGACGATCATGATGACCGAGCCGTCGCCAAGGATGGTGGTGCCGGAAAACACCGCAATGTGCCGCAACTTCGACGACACCGGCTTGATCACGATTTCCTCGGTGTGCAGCACGCCGTCGACCACGGCGCCGAACACCTGATTACCGACCTGGATCACGACGACAAAGCCACTCTCGCGCTCGCTGTCGCCGAGGCGGAAAACCTCCTTGAGATAAAGCAGGGGCAATAACTGGTTGCGCAGCCGCAACACCGGCGTGTCCTTGATCCACTCGATGCGGTGCTCGCCGGCTCCGCCGGCACGTACGAGTTCCAGCACGGAGAGTTGCGGGATGGCAAAGCGTTCGCCGGCGACTTCGACGATGAGCGCCGAGACGATGGCGAGCGTCAACGGAATCTTGATGGTGAAGGTGGTTCCGGCGCCGGCGACGGACTTCAAGTCCACCGTACCGCCGATCTGCCCGATATTGCTGCGCACGACATCCATGCCGACGCCGCGCCCGGAAATGCTCGTGACTTGCGCGGCGGTGGAAAAGCCGGGCGCGAAGATGAAATCGCAAATCTCGGCATCGGATTTGCCGACCAGATCGGCTTCGCTGGCAAGCCCGGTCTCGATGGCCTTGGCCTTGATGCGCGCGGCATCGAGCCCGCGGCCGTCGTCGGCGATCTCGATGATGATGTGACCGCCCTGATGGTACGCGGTGAGCCGGATCGTGCCGGCCTTCGGCTTGCCGTCGGCAATGCGCGCGGCGGGGCTCTCGATGCCATGATCGGCGCAGTTGCGCACCAGATGCGTCAGCGGATCCCGCACCAGTTCGAGCACCTGGCGGTCGAGCTCGGTTTCGGCGCCGTGCATTTCGAGCTCGATCTCCTTGCCGAGTTCGGCGCACAGGTCGCGCACGATGCGCGGCAGTTTCTGCCACGCATTGCCGATCGGCTGCATGCGCGTCTTCATCACGCTTTCCTGAAGCTCGGCGGTGACATTGGACAGCCGTTGCAACGGTACCTTGAAGTCGGACTCTTCGTGCCGGCGCACGATTTCGAGCAGCTGGTTGCGCGTGAGCACCAGCTCGGAGACCGTGGTCATGAGGCGATCGAGCGTGTCGACGCTGACGCGGATCGAATGGCCGGCGAGCTTTTCGCTCGTCTCGGCTGCAGGTTTTTCGGCTTCGGCGGTTGCGGTCGCAACGCGGCGCTCGTCGAGATCCTCGGCCACAGGCATTTGCGGCGTTGGCGGCAGCGGCGCGGCCGCCTGATGCCGCGCCATGCGCGCCAACTGCTCGATCAGGTCGGCGTCATTGCCGGGGGGCTCCTGCTCTTTCGCCTCGAGTTCGGCGAGAATCGACTTGATGCGGTCGATGGTCGAAAGAATGAGCGTCACGGCCTCGGCGGTGACCGGCATGCCGTCACGGAATTGACCCATCAGCGTCTCGGCGGCATGCGTCAACGTTTCGAGCCGGGACAGGCCGAGAAAGCCGCAGGTGCCTTTGATGGTGTGGACGAGACGAAAAATGTTGCCGAGGATGCCGCCGTTATTCGGCTCCTGCTCGAAACGCACAAGCTCGGCGTCGACGAGATCGAGGCTCTCGCCGGTTTCAGTGAGAAAGTCGCGCAGCAACTCGTCCATTCAAGGCGCCTCGTCGCCACCGGCAAGCCGCCGGCACACGCAGAGCGTGCTTTCCATCGCCAGCCGCGCATGACGCGCGCCGTCCTCGCCAGGCGCGGTACGCCTGATCGGGCCGGCTTAGTCTGTTGCCAAAGGGTTTAATTTCGGTTGCGGGATGCCCACAATCGGACCCAACGAGTCGGGAAAAAGCGGCTCAACGGGCGGTTACAACCACCGCTTCGCCCTCGGGGGCCGCCGACAGGGTCAACCCGCAATCCCGGGCCAGGATTCCGGCGTAGAGCGGCTGGATGGCATGGGCATCGACCGGCTGGGCCGGGCTACCGCCCAGAAGCTCGGCCGTGGCCGGGGTTATGCGGGCGTTCAGGCCGGCCGCGGTGACCCGATATCCCCCATCGAAGGGGTCGACGGTCAGGGTGCCGCCACGAGGAATGGCGCCGCCACTCACCATGAGCATGTTGAGCAGGAGCTTGGCCCGGTTTTTCGGCACCAATTCCCTCGGCAGGTTCCAGATGATCGTCGTTTTGCCGTCCTCGATGAGGCCGCGCGCCGCTTTTTCGGCGTCGCCCAGCTCGATCTGCGCCCCGGCAGAGCCTGCCGCGCCGAACGCCAGCCGGCAGAATTGCAGCTTGGCGGAAGCCTGTCGCGCGCTCTTCTTGATCAAATCGAGGGCGAACGTCTTGGTCTCTTCGTCCTTGTCCTCTTCCAGGACTTCCAGCCCGTTGACGATAGCGCCGACGGGACTGATCAGGTCATGGCAAACGCGCGAACACAGGAGCGCCGCAAGGTCGAGGGCTCCGATGCTGATGGGACCGGTAACGGGGGCCGACATGAGTAACTCCGCGGCACGGGATAAAGCCCGTCCGTGTCACAGCGCGGGCAATTCGGCAATCGTGCCCTTAGGCGCGGGGCGTGCTAGATCGCAAGCCCTCCGTCAGCTCGGAACCCTAGTGCGGTGGATTTGAAGTTCCTCCAATTGAGCCGCAAACTCGTAGAGGAACTTCAAAGCCAAAAACCGCACTAGAATCATAAATTTGCTAGTGTCCCTTTGATTCCGAAGTTCGCGTCAGAGTGGACGGCTCACACATGCGAACTTCGGAATCGGAACACTAGGAACCATCTGTGCCAACGTTAGACGCCGCCGCATGCGCAACGCTCATGAACGAGCTGACCAAGCTCACCGCGCACGCGGCGGAAGCGATCCTGGGCTTGGCCACCAAGGCGGATGTGCGAACTAAGGCTGACGGCTCGCCGGTGACCGCGGCGGACGAAGCCGCCGAAGCCACCATCTGCGAAGGCTTGCGGCGCCTTGCCCCGGGAGTGCCGATCGTCTCGGAAGAGCAAGCCTCGCGTGAAAAGCCGAAAGCGATCGAACGCGGCAGCTATTTTCTGGTCGACCCGCTCGACGGCACACGGGAATTCATCGCCGGCCGCAACGAATATACGATCAATATCGCGCTGATGACCGATGGGGCGCCGATGCTCGGGATCATCTGCGCGCCGGCGCTGAGTGACTTTTGGATTGGTATCGTTGGCCAAGGAGCCAAGCGCCTTGAAGGTGCAATAACCAATGAGCCTTCTCGCATCCACACCCGGCCGCGGCCGCAAGACGAGCCTGTGATTATGGTCAGCCGCTCGCATCTCGATGGGCGCACGCGCACTTATGTCGACGGCTTTCCGCAGGCCAAGCTCGTGCAATCCGGATCGTCGATAAAATTCTGCCGGGTGGCCGAAGGCTCCGCCGACATATATCCGCGGCTCGCGCCAACGCACGACTGGGACATCGCGGCAGGTCACGCCATTCTCAAAGCGGCAGGCGGCGACGTAACGGTGCCCGACGGAACGCCGCTGCGCTACGGAACGCCCGACCTCTTGATCCCGGCTTTCATCGCAGCCGGCCAGCCGATTACGGGATGAGCCGGCGCAGCACGCTTGGCCATTTTCGGTCGGCCGATCCGGCGATGCGGTCCGGATCGGCGGCGAACTTGTCGCGCCGGTCGGCATCGTAGAACAGGAACAGCTTTTCGCCGGCAATCAGCCATACGTTCGGATTGCCCGCGACCGCGACGCCATGGGCAATGCCGAGCGGATCGTAGCCGCCATATTGCGGCATGTACACGTCGGGGCTCGCGGCAAATGCCGCGCGATCGCCGATATTGGCGAAACGCCAAACCGCGCCGCCATAGTGCAATTCAAGATCGGCACTGCCCTCGATCGGCTTGCCGTCGGTGAAGAAAGCAACCGGATCATAGCCATCGATCGCAAGACCGGTGTGCCAGTCCACCACAATCCGTTCGCTGGCGGCCGCGCGCGAGGTCGGCGGACCGGCCGTCAGCACGAAAATAAGGCCGGCATAGGCCAAAAGCCCGGCGCAGGCCGCACCAATAGCGCAGAATTGCTTCCGTTTTCGCCGTGCTGTCGTCATAGTCTCGGCAAAACCTGGGCTGATTCGCATCGGTTCGGCTTCCAGTTAGAACCGATTGCGTGAGCAAGGGGTTAAGCGGGGAGCTGCCGATGAATCTCGCTTTGCGCGTCGCCGGTATTGCCATCGTCATCGCATTGCTCGAGGCGGGTCCGGTCAGCGCCCAGACCATGCCGCCACAGCAGCCGCCGCCGGCGGCCGTTTCCGGCCCGCCGCCAGCGCGCGATTCCAACCACTTCTCGCCGGACGAACTGATCGAAGCCGGACACCACTTCTTCGGCGGGGTGTCGCGTGGCCTCGCCATGGTGATGCAGAAAGCATTCAGCCAGTGGGGTGAGCCGAACGGCTACATCCTGGGGGAAGAAGGCAGCGGCGCCTTCGTCGGCGGCCTGCGCTACGGCGACGGCACGCTTTACACGAAGAATGCCGGCGATTTACGTGTGTTCTGGGAGGGGCCTAGCATCGGCTTCGATGCCGGCGCCGACGGCGCGCGGACCATGATGCTGGTCTATAATCTCCCCGCCACGCAAGCGATCTTCGACCGCTTCGGCGGCGTCAACGGCTCCGCCTATTTCATCGGCGGCTTCGGCATGACTGCGTTGACCGCCAATAATATCGTGCTGGTGCCGATCCGCTCCGGTGTCGGTTTCCGCCTGGGCGCCAATCTCGGCTACTTGAAATTCACCGACCACCCGACGTGGAATCCGTTTTGATCGCTCGCCTTCCGGCGCAAGCCGCGACAACCATCGAAACGATGGCGCGGCGGACGAACTCGGTTTAGGTTAACGGCTCGTCAATGTGGCGCGGTGCGCACCCCCCATGGTACGCACCCTATGGCATGGTCTTGCGTTTCCTCTTCTTTCCTTGCCCCGCGAGCGGGGAGGACTAAGCGGGGGCTTGGAGGCGTAGCGTCATGATCGATTCGGTCATGTATTTCGGCATCGGGTTCCTCGTTGCGGCGTTGCTTTGCCTATTGTTCGTTCCGCTGGTGCACAATCGCGCCGTCCGCCTGACGATGAAGCGGCTCGAAGCGGCCACCCCGCTGTCGATCGCCGAAATCCGCGCCGACAAGGATCAGCTCCGCGCCGAATTCGCGATGTCGACCCGACGCCTCGAAATGAGCGTCGAGAAGATGAAGGCCAAGACCACGACGCAGCTCGCCGAGCTTGGCAAGAAAAGCGACGCCATCAATCAACTCAAGAAAGAGCTCGGCGAGAAGACCGCCGCGATCTTCGCGCTGGAAGCGCGCGACAAGACGCTCCGCGACCAACTGCGCTCGACCGAAGAGGAATTCCAGATCAAGTCGACCTCGCTGCGCGAGGCCGAGCGGCAGCTCGCCGACAAGGAAGCGGAGCTGACGAAATTGCTTGGCGAGCTCGGCGAACGCTCGCTGATCGCCGACAGCCAGCGCACCGAGATCGCGGCGTTCCGCACCCAGGTCGAAGCGATGAAAGTCAGCGTCACCGATTACGAGCGGGCGGTCGAGGAGACCGAGCGCCGGCTGGAGCGCGAACGCGCCGACGCCGAAGCCGCGACGAATGAATTGACCGCGGCGCGCGGCAAGCTCGGCGATCTCGGCACGCGAACCACCGATCTCGAGCGGCAGCTCTTCGTCCATCAGACCGAAGCGGAAGTGCTCAATCGCCGCGTCCAGGATCTCGAAGCGCGGCTTACTGATCAGGGCCGCGTTTTGGCCGAGCGCGATTATCAGCTCGAGCGCCAGCGCAACGAGCTCGAAGATGCGCGCAAGACCGAGGCCGACCTGCGCGGCGAATTGGCCACCTCCGGCAGCCGCTCGAGCACGGCGGTGGAAAGATTCCGGTCCGACATTGCGCAGCTCGAAGCACAGCTCGCCGCGGCGATCGAGGAACGCGCCAAGCTGCAGCGCGAGGTCGGCACCATGAAGCGCGACGCCGAATCGACCTGGGCGGCCGAGCGCGTCGAGAACGCGCTCCTTCGCGAGCGCATCAACGATGTCGCCGCCGAGGTCGCTCGCCTCACGGCGGCGCTGGAAGGCCCCGGCTCGCCGATCGAATCCATGCTGGTCGAGGCGGCGAGCGCCGGCCGCGTCGTTTCAGCCGCCGGCCGCGGCGAGACTGCTGCCGAAAACGGCGACACCGCGGCGGAAAACAAGAACACGCTCGCCGACCGCATCCGCGCGCTGCAATCGACCGCCTCGCGCGTCGCATCGACGAATTAGCATTTGTTCCCGCCGTATGGTCATGCCCCGCGCATAGCCGTTCGAAGAACGGCGTCGTGGAGCTTGTCATCGGGCCGGCCACTTCGGGCCGGACCCGTTGGCTCGCCTATGTCGCCGGCATCCGCGTCTTAATTATGCAAGTAAAGACGTGGATGGCCGGAACAAGTCCGGCCATGACGTGTCCTTGACACCCCGAACAGCCGCCTACTAAATCCCGACGTCTGGACCGGGCGCTTAGCTCAGCGGGAGAGCGTTCCCTTCACACGGGAGAGGTCGTAGGTTCAATCCCTACAGCGCCCACCATTTAGCCAGCATATTGATTTTTAAGCTATTTTTGCTTCTAAATTCCGCTTGATGGTACAGCCTGATGGTACAGCCTGGCACCACAGCAGCGTGGCTCCGCCGGAGCTTGCATTCGTTGATTCACCGGCAACAGCCTGGGGAGGAGGCGCGCGGCATTCGTTCGGGGATCCGGTTGAGCCTTGGCGCAAGGCAAAGTCTTAACCTCCGTGCCAATACCAGAACAAGTTCAGGGCTGCGGTTCTGCGTTTCCCAAGTCTCGAACATGGTAGCGGTCCGTTTTTTTAGAGAATGGGGATGGACGTTTGGTGAATGGGGCAGTCTCGTGCGCCGCTGTCTTGTCGACGATGAAAGCCAGTGGCCAAAGGATCGATTCAGGGGCCGACTGACCTGCACTCTGCCGGAGGTCATCTGCAACATACTGGGGATGACGGCTGCAGGCGGGGAGCGCTACGAGCACGTGATCGCGATCCTGCCTGCGGACAACACCAAGCATGATGGTCGTGGTCTCTCTATTCGGCGCAAAGAGCGTGCCGCAAGCTGTGATTGGAATTGGCTCCCCGATGGGAGTCTTGCGCGTGTCAGGCGACGACACGCTTCCGGGGCGCTTGCCGGTCGGCTGGCGTATTCGCCCGTCGACCCGGACCGCAGAGCCAATCACGGTGGCGGAGATGGTGGCGCGAAACGCCAGATAGAGGTTCTGCTGAGCCCGCGCGAATGATTTTCTATCATCACGACTTGAAGGTTGAACTCGACGATGGCTGGTGGGCCGAAGCCCAAATGGCGGACTTTGTCCCGTCCGGCACCGCCTATCGCGTCGACCTGGCCGCTGCAAAGGGGCAAAAGGTGTTCGAAGCTCGGATCGATGAAATTAGTCCCGCTCGACGCAAACCAGGTGTCGGCATATTCAACAACAATGAGGAAATAACTGCCCGCGAACGGGTCCTACGCATCCTGAATGGTTTCCGTGCCGGCGCGGCCATTCCCCCGATCGAGCTCGTCGACATGTCTGCTGGCAGCCCCTTCCGCTACAAGCTCACCGCCGGAACGCACCGGCTCTACTGCTCACTCGCGGCGGGATTTACCCACATCCCCGCGATGGAAGGCTTCGACATTACCGCTCCCCATATCTGACCACTCCGGCGCACGTCGCGAAGTTGAAGGATGATGAGCAGGAGAAATGCCGGCAGATTTATTCTGGTGCAACGGTCGGCGAAGGAAGCGGCAGTCGCTCATAAGTCGTGGGCCGCCGGTATCGCGGTTCAGCAGATGCTCGATGTAGTTAGCCGTCAAGCACCACAAGGCGACCTAGGAGCCTTCTCTCGGGACCATCGCGTACCAAAATACGAATCTGGGGATCAGGAGTTCGAATCTCTTCGGGCGCGCCAAATCCTCACAATCCATCGTAATAAGTCGCACCCCGAAAGACGTGCCATGCAGAATGAATTAATCTGCGTGGCATCTGCATGGCACGGAAGAGGGTTCACAACAGATTCGGAAATTGCATCTGGCGGTTCGAATCCTCTCACCCCAGCCAGACAGTCCGGTCTCTGCGCGGCATTTCCGCCTTTGGAAGAAACGCCCTACACTTCTGCTGGTTAAATACGCGCTCATCGGTCTCCGCGATCGAAAAGTCGGGCTGTTCGGACGCCAGAGCGTGGATTTCCGCCGTCGGTCTCCAATCGCGAATTTTCGTTTTCCTAATTGCCAGGCCGAAGACTCGGTTCGCATGCACGGAGACGGGTTCCGAACTTTTCCGGATTGAGGGTTGTTTTTACTTACTGCGACACCCGTGCGACGCGGACGCAGATCGCGCCGCTCTACACGCTGCTGCAAGGCGCCGGCGTAAGGACTCTAAGCGAGGCCTGACGATCAAAGTGCCGTATTCACACTTTGACAAGGTGCGCCGCTTAAGCTGCGTTTGAATTTCCACAGGGTCCCGGGAATTGTGGCGGCGGCGGATAATTTTCTTGGCACGCGGGGGCAAATCGGTCTTAGTGAACCCTGCCGGGGCAACCGACGCTACGCCCCGTCGAGGGTCCATGTTCCATTCTACCGACGCCGAAATCCGCGCCGCGCTGCATCGCAAGGTGCTACGCGCCTTTCACCGCTGCAACGACGCGCTCGTCATCGACGAACTCGGCCTTGCTCATGCCAAGACCCGGATCGATGTCGCTGTCATCAATGGCAGTGTGCACGGCTTCGAGATCAAGAGCGCCGCCGACACGCTGACGCGCCTGCCGCAGCAACTGGAACTTTACGAGCAATGCCTCGAAAGGCTGACGATCGTGTGCGCCGAGAAACACATCCCGGGCGTGCGCGACTTGGCCCCGCGCTGGTGCGGCATCACAAAGGTCACGAAAGGACCGCGCGGCGGCATCGTGTTCCTCACAGTGCGCGAGCCTAAGCGCAATCCCAACATCCAGCCGTATCGCCTTGCGCATCTTCTCTGGCGATCCGAGGCGGTCGCCATCCTAACCCAAGCCAACGTGTCGCCGAAGGTGCTGCGCGCGCCGCGCAAAACGCTCTACAAGTCGCTCGCGGCCAAGTTCTCGGTCGCCGAAATTACCGCGTTTATCAAGCAATCTATGGCTTTACGCCAAGACTGGCGACCTCACCAATCACCTGCATGATGTGGTGATTGATGCCGACGCTTTTCCACCGCGTCTGATTGCTTGGCCCGACCGTCTTCTTGGCGCACTTGTCGATGTAGTCGTCGCCGGCCGAGAAGGCCGGTCCACGAAAAAGGCCGGATTTGACGACCTCGGCACTGAGCTTGTGCATCTGCGTTTCGTTGCCGCGAAAGGCCCCGCCCTTACGCACCAGCCACTTGTCCTTCGTCGCGTAAACGATCTTTCCGGCTGGATTGATCTTGCGCATGTCCATCTTGGCGACGAAGCCCGGGTTCACCGTCACGTAGTCGCCGAACATCGGCGGACGCATGCCCTTCGGAAGCTTGGCCAGTAGCTCGACATAGAATTTCCAATCGTGACGCTCGATATAGCCAATCGGCGCCGACACCTTCGCCAGCGTGTCTGGAAAGGCGCACCCGACGAGGATAAAATTGCGATATCCTGCGAGATTCGGAATCTTCGCCAGCGCCATCGCGAGCGCCGCCGCGAACGCCGCGTAAGGCTCATAATTGGGTGTGCCGAGGTCAACGATCAGATCCGTCTCTTCCGGCGTCACCTTGAGGCTCTTTAACAAGGCGCCAATGCTCGCGCCAAAGCCCGCCTTCATCACATGTTCGATGCGCGCGCGAACGCCGACACCCTTCTTGTCGATTGCCGCGATCGCCGCGATCTGCGCCACGACGTTCGGCGTGCAATCCAGCGACGCGACCGGCATCGCGTCGGCCTTGAACTTGCGGATTTCATCGAAGACGAAGGTGAACACGGGTCGGCCGTCCGGCATGAGTTCGGTCTGGATCTTCGCGTCGGCGTCGATCCACCCTTTGCGCGTCTTCCACTTTTCCTTGTAGCGCTTCGGAAACGTACCGACGTGTTCGCCGACCGTCTTCTTCGGCGTGCCGTCCTCGAAGTCGAATTCAAGGTCGGGGATCGTGATGAGCGGCACCACCGAATCCTTGGCCTTGTCCGTCAGCGCCGCCAAGGCCTGGCGCTCCGCCAGCCGCCACCGCAGGCACGGTACATAAAACGCGTTCTTAGGTGCCATCGCTCGACTCCAGTTGTTTGCGCACGGCGTCCTGGCCAACCAACCGGGTCAGCAAGGTGTAGTCGTTCCGTTCCTTGCGAATGCGTCCGGCGATGATGCTGGCATCGATTCCGAGATTTTCGGCATCGGTCAGCACCGCTTCCTCGGTCAGGACAAAGCGCGACAAGCATTGCTCCCATACCGACGCCGGGATGAGCGTGTTCAACGCAAAGTCATCCGCCTCCTGCTCGATCCGGTCGGTCTTGTCGCCTTCCTCTTCGTCAAAGAAGTCGAAGCGGAGCCCCTGCGTCAGGTGCAGGAAGACGTGCGCCAACTCGTGAAAGAGCACGAACCAGAAATTATCGAGCCGGTCATAGCGGAGGGTTAGCGCTACCACCGGCTGGCTGAACGCCGAGAGCATCGCCGCGCCGTCGAGATAGGTACCGGGAAGGTGCCGTTCGATCACCAACGCGATGCCGTGCTCAGCCAGCAAGTCACGGGCTTGCCGCGGACCGTCCTTGCGCCGGGTCAGCCGCGTCAATTCCGACAGCCATGTGTCATTGAGTTCGAACGGCTTGATGGCGTCCTGCTCGTGCAGCTGGTGCGCGAGATACAAAACCCGCGCTTGCCACGCCAGAAGCGCAAACTCGTTCGGCACGTTGCCCGCGCGCACCTTCTTGCGGTGCAGCGCCGTCGCGAATTGCGGTCCCGCCGCGTGCACAAAAAAGTTCCGCACTGCCTCGATCGGCGACTGCCGGGGGTTCACGTCGAGCCATTTGCGCTTCACCATCTCCTTGATGGGCAAGCGGCTCCACGACACGTCGTTAGGATCGTTCCATGCGAAGATCGCGCCCGAAGTCTCGCCGTGCGCGGCCTCAAAGGACTCCGAAATCTTCACGTCCAGCACGCCCGCGACCTCGATCAGGCGGGCGAGGCTCGCGCTCATGTAATTGGTCGCCTCATAACGCTGCACCTGCTGCGGCTTCATGTTCAGGCGCTCGGCAAGGTCGGTTTGCGACAGGCCGCGCGCGATGCGGGCCTGCACAAGGACACGCGGAAGTTCGGCGAGCGAGCATGTCTCGGCAAAGGCAACCTTGCCAAGCTTGAGCATCTCGTACTCGGCCATCTCGGTCTGAAGATCGGCAATCTGGCTTTGCAGCGCGTCGGCCTGCGCCTTCAGCACCCAATCCTCCGCGCCCTTCGCGGCCGGCGCGGCCGCGAGCGCTCCTTCGAGCTTGGCGAGTTCGGCGCGGGTAATCTGATATTGGCGGTCGCTATAGATCATCATGCCCTCCCAAGCAGTGCTGGATCGGCAGTCAGAACAATCAAAAGAATGCCTTTCGCTTGTCCGGTGAATTTCTCGATCTGAAAGAAATTGAGGAATGTCTGTGTCGCCGTGTTCGGCGCATTCGACGGGAAAAACTCGCCGCCGAACTTGTTCTTCATCGCTTGGCGCTTGTTGCTAAAGTCGAGAAACACCGGGTCGAGTTTCGCGCGGTCCATTCCGGCGGGATCCCAGCACCCGTCGTAGTCGCTCGGCGCCGTCTTGGCCGTGACATAACTGCCGTCGAGATAAAGTTTGCCGCAGCCTGCCACGCGCAACGCTGTCGCAGCCAGCAGGAGTCCGTCGTATAGCAACCGCCGCTTCGCGTTGGTCGCGAGCGTCATCGCGACCTCGGCAAGCGTGGTGGGATGCACCCCGGAGGGCAGAACGTCCCAAGGGGCGCCCGGGATAGGGATGAAAGTCGGAATCATTTTTACAACAATAATGTTGTACAATAAGACTGTCAAGAGCGGCTGCAGCAAGGGGGATTAGTTCGGTCAGGAGCTTAAAGTCATATTTTACAGTAAGTTAGAACCTGGCTCGGATGATGCCATCTCAATTCTACTTTTCTCGACCCTCACATTCGGGCGGCCTCACCCTTCGGGGGTCACGCTCGCGTCGTGGCGAAGCGGCTGCGACCGGAGCTATCGGCCAACGCCAAGAGGGCCTGTGCCGGGCTCGGTGAGCGCATCGAATAGAGCCTGGTCTGGCGAAGCCGGACGCGCTCCACCGTGCTTTGCCTCGATTTCTAGTGTCCGACGCTGCCAAATCGGTCGGCAACATGAAGAGCAAGAGCCCTGAGCTGACGCTGCCTGTCTAGCCGACACATAACGGACGCGACCCGGCGAATCCGTGCAAGTATCGCCGGCGTGAACCTGACATATATAGAATGGCTATCATTAGGAGCGGCGCTCGTCGCCGTCGCCGCTATCTTGTCAGTCCGCAAAAGGCCGTCGGTGTATCGCAAGGAGTTGCCGCGCATTTACGAGCTGTACGATCTGGGGCCGAATCCGGCGCCGCCGGAATTTTATTTCCGCAATCTCGACCAAAGCCTCGCCGAGATTCCGCAGAAACTGAAACAGTTCAGAGACATTGAAAGAGACCTTCAGGGCCTCGATCCCGCTGCCTGGGCTTTTCTCAAATCCGAGCTTGCTCCGCTGCTCACGGCCAAAGACCCGGTGCGCGGGTGGGAAGCGCTGTTGAACAAGCTCAATCAGGCCAAAGCCTACAATTATCTGGTGCGGTGCGGATATTCCCGTGTGGCGTTTATCCCGCCGTCCTCCGTGAAGGGCAAAAAGACGCCGGACCTTGAGGCAAGTAACGCGGCCGGGAAAGCGCTGTGCGAAGTCAAAACCATCAACGTCTCCGACATCGAAGCCGAGCGCCTCCAGGCGGGTGGCGTCACCACGGTCGAGGATCAACTGAATATCTTCTTTCTCAACAAGCTCGGTTCGACGCTGCGCCAGGCGAAGACGCAGATCGAGGCCTACGATCCGAACGGCGAATGCAAAAAGATCGCCTATGTTACCATCAACTATGACAACCGGTCCCACGAATACGGGGACCTTTACCGTATCCAGATCGACCAATATCTGACGCTCGACCAGCCGGCCCCCGGTTTGAAAATCGAGTTCGATATTAAGGAAGCGTTCTACACTGCCATGTCTTGAAGACGCGACGGCTTTGCTCCGCCAAGCGCGTAGAGGTTTTGCACCAAGTGACGCTGCTCTTCGAAGAAAAAGTTAGGACCCGAATGGATCCTAAGCGACCGGGCGAGGACGACTATTCGTTCTACGACTCAGCGGCGCGACCCGAATACGATGTATACCGTCACCTCCTCAACGGGTGGATGAAGGAGATGTCCGATCCGGAGCAAAAAGAGCTGGTCCCGCGTTTCCGGCGAAATGAAAGCCTCGAATATCAAACCGCTCTGGCGCAACTCACCATGCACGCCGCGCTCAAGAACGGTGGCTACGACGTAGAGGTGCATCCCGAAAGCGAGCAGACCGGACGGAAACCGGACTTTCTGGCACGTGACGCCAACGGCGCGACAATATCCTTTGTCGAAGTGACGACGTTCGGCCCGTCGAAGGATTTTATTGGGAAGCGCAAGCGCGCGGCAGACATTTACAACGGAATTGACAAAGCGCAGGTGCCGGCAGGTTGCCGGCTCGGGCTTGATATCGTCAAGCACGGCGCAAAAACGCCAAGCCTTAGGAAGCTCAAGGACGCGATCGAAAAATGGGTGGCAGGCATTGGCGAGGTTAAGCCAGACGATCCGCCCACTAAGCTCTTTGAATTGGACGACTGGAAAATCGAGATCATTCTGTTCGGCGGCTTCAAGACTGACGTGGAGTCAAAGCATGCAATCGCGACAGCGATGGGTGATGGCCGCATCGTCAGCGCGGAAACCGAAATTCGTCAGGCGCTCTCGACCAAGGGCAAGCGGTACGGAAATCTGGGCGCGCCGTATTTGATCGTGATTGCCGACTGCAAGGAGGAGCTGGTCGGCGGCGACCACAACGATGAGGCGCTGATCGACGCCGTATTTGGCACCGTCGTCACGCAGACGCGCGTTTTGGAAAACGGCGAGCATGAGACGAAAGATGTCAGGCTCGATGATGGCCACTGGGGTTTCAAGGGCGCCGCCAAACGCATCGACGGGCAGAGCGAGATGCTACTTCCGATTGCCGGCAAAGCCAAAAAGGTGGGGACGGCAAAGCCGACGGATCGGCCTAGCGCCCGACAGAAGAATGTCGGTTGACCCCTTATGCAACCGTTAGCCCGATCGCAGCTCGAAAATCCCGACGCAGGTTCGAAACTCCCAAGTCCAACTTGCGTCGGGGATGCCGCCAGGCGTGCCATGATCGAGAACATTAGAACTCATCCTTACTCACGGGCGGTGTGTCTCGAAACCGCTCGCTTGTTCGAGCAGCGTACAGCCAAACACCTAGTCGAAAGTCAGGACCGCGCTGACCAGGGTGCTGCGGATTCTGCCCTACAGTTTCAAACCAAGGCCAGACTTGCACAGCAGCGCGCGAGCGCCTGGCACTTTCGTGCGAGAAACGCCTCCAACTAAACAGCGCGCGCGTGACCGCAACGAGTGTCGTTGATGTAGACGAACTCCGTGCGGATATTCCTAAGACTCTGCAGCGACAGTCGATCGGAGTGATACAGTGAGCAACGATTGGAAGAAAACCTCCGCCCCTCGGATGGTGGATGACACCGCACCGATCCTGGTGCCTGACGGCGCCGGCATCTGGACGTTCGGTGACCATCTGAGACATCTCGCCGGGCATGCCGGCACTATTCCCCTCGTGCTTGACGAATTCGGTCGCTGCGTCATCTGCGTCCGCCGTGGCTTCTTTAAGCCGAACGCGTAGTCATTAGACCGATAATGTTGGTCTGCTGCGGAATTTTTGGCGATCGTTGTCGATGACCCCGTGGGCACTAAAATGGAATGGGCGCTGGCAGCAGAGGCAGCAGGTGTCGTTCGGCGCGCGGCCGCGCTAAGGGATAAAGTCCACGATCGCGGCAGCCGGAAATTCGGGAGAGAGAGCACGGCGTAGAGCCCCGCCGCTGCGCGCAACAGCCCGGCGATCAACCGGCGACCCCGTACCTCGCTGCGCCGGCGACCGCCGACATCATCATCGGCCCCAATCGCCCGAGCTCCATCGATCGCCCCCAACCGCAATCACTAAAATGGAATCGGCGCTGGCAGCAGAGGCAGCAGGTGTCGTTCGGCGCGCGGCCGCGCTAAGGGATAAAGTCCACGATCGCGGCAGCCGGAAATTCGGGAGAGAGAGCACGGCGTAGAGTCCATGTCAGTGCTGCGGAATTTGGCGATCGTTGTCGACGAGACCCCGTAGCTGGCTGCGCTCGATCGGCGCCGTCACCAGCACCGTCGCCTCCGCCCCTACCTCCATCCCACTAAAAGGATCCGGCGGCTTGCGCAGGTCGCTCGGCGGCTCCCGCCTTGCCCATGGCGCGACCAGGGAAAATTGATGTAGGAGCTGAGGAGGGCGCATGGATGGTATGTCCTACATAATCACCGGTTGACCGATAGTGCCGTCCTCGTTAGAGAAACCGCACCACGGCGTTGGTCAGGTCCAAACCCTGCCCGGTGGAACGTGGCGCGTAGCCGGCGACGTATAGCCCATCGTTGGAACCCGGAGTGCTGCGCAGCGGGCGCTAGACCAAGCGGTGTAGCAAGTGGGCCTCTCGTATAGAGGGGCGAACCATGCCTGCTGCAATCAATGTTATCGAACTCGAACCGCTCGCACTCTCACCTGTCGCTGCCTCGCGCCATCTGTCGATTAGCGAGCGAACTCCGTCGGGGCTAATTCGGACGGGCAAGATTGAGGTCTGCAAGGCGGGCCCGCGCGCAGTTGTCGATGTCGCCTCAATAAAGGTCCATCACTCCGGCCCGCCGAAGAAGATCGGCCACGCACCGATTGTTCGGCCGCCGCGCTCGGGCGCCGCTGTGTGCGCGAGCTCAGTTTCGTCACAGATGAATTAGAAGGAGGAACTGACAATGACCACCGAAAACCCCTTCGACGGGCGAGAGTATGACGGTCGCGTGTTCCGCGATCGCCACGAAAGAAACTTCTTCATCGGAAGATTGTCCCCGCGGCAGCGGGAGGAATGGCTGCGGGACCATCCGGAGCGCTGGCAAACTCGTGAGGAATTTTTACGCGATCTGCAGGCTCGTACCGGGACTGATATCGAAGCTGAACCGCCCGAGGCGTGCTCGACGACGTCGGCAAATGAGGCCCGCACTAGTTGCGAGTCCGACGAACCGTTGCCGGTGCCGGGCGAAGACAAACGGCCGCCTGACAAGTCAGCAACGAACACCGTGCCGCGGGCGATTGCCAATCCTCAAGCGAGCACTCCTGCGACGGCCGCTGCTGGCGACGAGATCGTTATCGACGACCGACAACTTCTCGGCGAGCGTCGCGTTGCTGAAACCCCCCTCACCGAATTGTTGAAACCGGATGGCTGTCGCGCGCCACCCCCTAGCTCGCGTCGCGCCGCCGGCGCCCGCCATCATCAGCGCCTCGCGCGCGCGAGTGGGGAGCAATAAAGGTGAACGAGGGAATTTTCTGCTGATGCTTCAGTGCCGCCAGACGCCACCACCGTTTCGGGGCGCGAGCGAGACCGAGCGCAGTCAGCGGTCACCATCCCAGAACGACACGGATGTCGCTGGGTGGCGGCGAGTGTCGTGTTGGTCGCGCCGCGGCGCCTTGGGACCATCATCGCCGGCGCGGCGCCGAATCCTCGCCGCCGATCGGCACCAACAAACCATCGACGTCGGCTCGAGCTGGCGGATGGCGTTCCCGGCTGGACGTTGCATGACCTACGCCGCACCTACCGGAGCCTCCACGGTCAGATCGGGACACCGTCTGAGATCGCTGAGCGGCTCATCAACCATGCCGCCGCTGTGCAGACAGAGGTCGAAGCCATCTATGATCGCTGGATGTACCTCCCGCAAATGAGGAAGGCCGTTCTCGCCTTCGACGAACATTTCAATGCGCTTATGGCCGCTCGCCGTAGCGAGCCTTTCAATTGGTGCGCCAGTCCGCACCATGCACATCTTGAAATTGCAGCGTCCCCGATGCCACACTTCAACACCGCGAAACCTTGCTCATGCTGTCCCACCATGGACAGGCACCACTAGCTAGCGTGTAATTCCCATCCATGACATTGACCGGAGCCTGCAAACCGTGTTCCGCCGCTTTCAGCTTCAGCGCTTTCGCAGCCGCCAATCGATCGGAGGCCAGCCAGTCGCGATCATGGCCCCAGAGACTCGCGCCATAAGTAATCTCTTGGGGCGTCCAACTCGCAGGGTCGATCGACCGGCCGCCCCAACCGTACTCGATGAAGAAGTCGGAGGGTGTGCGCGCATAAAACGAGACCATCTCGTCGTTGATGTGCCGGCCGAATGTGGTGGCGATTCGCCCGGGTTCGCCGAGCGCCAGATCGTAGCCCTGGCCAACATCGTCGAGCATGCAGAGCTCCAACATCAGATGATGGATTCGCTTCTGGCCAGTTTCGATCAAGGCTAAGCTATGGTGCCGTGCGTTGACGTGGAAAAAATAGGCTCGGTACGGTACGGTGAAGTAATCACTAATCCGCATGCCGACGAGCCGTGTATAGAAATCGAGCGCTTCATCCATATGCTCGACGTTCAAGACGGCATGGCCCATTCCAAGGGGGCCGGTGCGAAAGCCGGAGATCGAACGTCCAGGCTGGAACGGCGCGGTCGCGATTTCGGCGCCGTGGAAAACCTCCAAGCGGTTGCCGACCGGATCGCGAAAGGAGACGACCTCTCGTACCCGGCGCTGATCGGCAATGGCCGCCGGCAAGCGCTCGATAGCCACACCGTGACATTCGAGGCGGTTAGCGAACGCATCCAGGGCGCGCGCGTCCGCAACCTCCCAGCCGAAAAATGCGTCACCCCCGATATCGTCGGCAGTCACAATGAGCCTCTGGCGCCGATCGTCCATGCGGAAAGTCAAATTTGTCCGGCTTCGGTCGACCAGCTGCAAGCCAAGAAATTTGCTGCCATAAACCACCCAGTCGTCGACCGCGGGGGCGTGAAGCCCAATATAGCCGAGTGCTTGCAGTTCCATTATACCTCCGTGTGTGCTGAAACAAAGGCGGTTCGGCGACTGGCTTCTGATTGAAAAGATGGTACGCCAGAGCGGATATGGTCGAGGTCAAGGACTTCGAGATCACACTCCACTATTTCGCCAGGGTTGACGGGGATCGCTGCGGCTTTGCCGGAAAGCTGCACCGCGCCCATCACTGCACAGTTCATGATAACCGCCAGTCGCCGCACTCTCGCTTCTCAATCTGAGGCGATGCCCGATTCGCGAACGATATTTCCGTACAAATCGGATTGAGCCTGCAAGAACGCCTTCAATTGCGCGGGAGTGGTGTTTGCCGGATCTGGATAGACGCCGAGGTCGCGCAGCCGTTCAAGGATCTCTGGCTTCTTCAACACCACATCGGTAGCTCGGTTGAGCTTCTCGACGATTGGACCGGGCGTGCCATGTGGCGCAAAAATCGCAAACCATCCGGCTATTTTAAAGCCCGGCAGCACTTCAGAAACGGCGGGGATATCCTCGATGCCCGGAAGTCTGCCTTCAGAAGAAACCGCGATTGGTACAAGTGCCTTGTTTCGTACCTGGGGCATGATGACCGGCAGACCGTCGATCATCAACTGCACGGTGCCGGAGATCGTGTCGGCGACTGCCTGAGGATTGTTACGGTATCCGACATGAACAATATTTATACCCGCTTTGATCTTAAGCAGTTCGCCAGTCAGATGCGGTATGTTTCTAGAATCGGGTGTCGCGAACGTGAGCTTACCTGGCTCTGCTTTTGCCTCGGCGATCAAGTCCTTGAGCGAGCCAATCTTGGCAGACGGAGAAGCTGCAATAATCATGGGGCTGATGCCCACCATGATTACCGGGTCAAAATCTTTTTGAGCATTGAAATTCAGGCTCTTGAACACATGCTGATTCAATGCCAAAGGCGCGGCCTGTCCAAAGAGAAACGTATAACCGTCGGGCGCAGATCGCGCGGCCGCTTCGGTGCCGATGTTTCCGGTCGCGCCCGGCATATTCTCGATAGTGATCTGTTGGCCAAGGCTCTGTGACAAGTCATTAGAAATAAGACGTGCAATGATATCGGGCGCGCTCCCTGCTGAACCTGCCACAATGAATTTAACGTAATGAGCCGGCCATTCCTGTGCTACAATTGGCCTTACGGAAAACAGCATCAAACCGGCAACGAACACCGCACAATAGAAGCTATACAACGATTTCCCAGAGGGAATTCTTGTGCGCGCCATGGACATCCACCCCTTAGATAATTTGTTGCTATCATTCGCTTTATAACTGCGGCTTCGAACGGACGGGCCGCCGCCATACTAAAGCGATCTTCTACATGCCCGATGGGCATAACTTTATAATATTGGGGCGCAATAAGAGAAAACTGAAATATAGATTTGTCGCCGTGTCATACCCAAAAGGCATGGTCGGGATATCAGCTTTGCGATTTGTCGTGGTAGCTATGCAGTTTTCCTAGTTTTGCGCTTTGAGGATGGTGCGCTTTGAGATTGATCCGCTCGAATTGCCAAAGCGCCGCACGTGAGTTCCCGACTTACTTCACGCAATGTGGTTACAAACGTCTCAAGCGCCATCGATTTTGCAACGTCCGTACGCGTGAGTAGGCTGATACGGCGTACCGGAAGATCGAGATTGATTGGCAGGACCGCGAGTAGCCCGCGCAGTTCGTCATCGATAATCGAAACCCGCAACATCGGCGCGATCATATCGCTCGATAACAAAAGCGCACGCAGCGTCCGCGCAGAGCCGATTTCCAGCAGTCGGCGCGGCGGTTCGATCCCGTGCTGCAAAAATGCGTTCTCAAATTCTTCCAGGGGCTTGCCGGCAACCATCGGCAGAGCCCAATCGGCCTCAGCCAATTTATGCAGGTCGATACGTTGCCGGAGCAACGGATGTCCTTGTCGCGCCGTTACCACCAGCCGGTCGTAGACCAATGTCTCGTCCGTCAGACGCTGGTTATGGCTGTCGACCGGTTGCGAAATGATGGCGAGATCGAGTTCGCCATCTTCGAGCATGCCCGCTAAAGCTTGCGTTGTCTCAACGATCGAAACTGCAACGGTAGGAAAGGCACGCTGAAAACGCAGCAACGCCTCCGGAAGGAGCTTTCCTGAACCCGCAGGCATCGTACCGATATGAATCCGCTCTGTCCCAACGGTCTTATAGGCCACCATTTCCTTTTCAGCTCGGCACAGTTCGGCGAGGATTGCACGCGTGTGCCGCACAAGCGCTTCGCCCGGTCCAGTTAGTGTTGTTCCACGACGGGTGCGCTCCAGCAGAGGCAAACCTGCCTTCTGCTCCAGCTGCTGCAGTGCACGGGTCAACGATGGCTGCGACGTATTCAGCGCAGCCGCAGCCCTCGTAATGCTCCCGCACTGTGCAACCTCATGAAGAATGATCAAATGCCGAATATCCATATGGCAGCCTAACCCTCCTCAGTCATATCAGTACCGCATTGCTGACCGATATAACACTATTTCCGGCGGAGAACACGGCTGCGCTAAAACCGTCACACATGCCGAAATATCGCGGCAGAGCAGTTGCGGACACGTAAGCGCGCTATGGCGAATATTATCGATCGGACAACTACGACCTCGGTTTTGATCGTTGGTGGAGGCCCGGTCGGATTGGCGCTCGCTGCCGATCTTGGCTTCCGAAATATTCCCTGCGTGTTGGTGGAAAAGCGTGATGGGTCGATCCGACTGCCCAAGATGAACATGGTGAGCGGAAGGACCATGGAGTTTTGCCGCAGGTGGGGCATTGCCGGTGATGTGCGACGCCTCAGTATTCCGGAAGATTTCCCCAGGACAATTATCTTCGCTACCAGCGCAAATGGATACGAACTCGCACGGTTCGAATATCCGAGCCGAGAAGACGCTGCACCGGTCCATTCGCCGGAATTCCTGCAACGTTGCTCACAGCTCTATTTTGATCCCTTGTTGCGTGAATTCGCGGCTTCCCACAGTACCGTGTCGATGAAATACCTGACAGCGTTCCACCGCTTCGAGCAGGATTCTGACGGAGTGACTGCTTATATCGAGGATCTCGCCAATGACGCACAAGAGACTGTGCGGGCGCAATATCTGGTCGGTTGCGATGGCGCGGAAAGTCTCGTTCGCGAGCAACTCGGCATTCCACTCATCGGCGATTTTGTCCTCAGCCATTCCGCCAACATCTACTTCACGACCCCAGAGCCGAGCGTCCTGATGCCTTATGGTAAGACCATCATGCAGTGGCTCGTGGACGAGCGGGGTCATTGGGGTGGTCTGATTTCCGTTGACGGGAGAGAACAATGGCGGCTCGGCATAGACAATGCGGGGACCGAAAACGCGCTCAGTGAGGATGAAGCCAAGGCTGCCATTCGCAAAGCTGCCGGCCGTGAGTTCCAATTCGATGTTAGATCGATTCTGCGGTGGACACGCCGGCGCGTCGTGACGGAGCGATACCGTGAGGCGCGCGTGTTCCTGGCGGGCAACTCCGCTCATCAACTGTCGCCGACCGGTGGCTTCGGTATGAACACCGGTATCGGCGACGCCATGGATTTGTCGTGGAAATTGGCTGCCGTCGCGAACGGCTGGGCAGGCCCGGCACTTTTAGAGGCCTACCAACGCGAACGCCGACCGATCGCGGATCGTGCCACCAGCGAGGGCGCCCGCAATTACTTCAAGCTCGTATCAATTCCTTCCGGTCCCGAAATAAACCAACACACTGCGGAGGGGGTCAGGCTCCGGCGACGCGCCGGGCGCTACATCTACAATAACGATTTCCACCGCGAGTACGAGAGTGATGGATTGACCTTTGGGTATCATTACGAAGGGTCGCCGGCACTGCGCTCTGAAGATGGCCCCATTCCCGCAGCCGACACCTCCCGCTATCGGCAGACTGCGAGGCCAGGCCACCGCGCGCCGCATGTGTGGATCGGGCCAAATAAATCGACCATCGATCTCTATGGCGAGGGCTTCACCCTTCTGTGTACAGGAGGAAGCGCCAAGGATGCGGACCCCCTCCTCGCCGCGGCGGCCGCAAAGCGGGTGCCATTGCGGCTTGTGGAATGCACCTTGTCGGACGTGCAGGCGGCTTACGAACGGAGGATGACGCTGGTGCGTCCCGATGGTCACGTCGCTTGGCGCGGCGATGCTGTGCCAGACAACTCGTCCGATCTCATTGAATGCGTCCGTGGCTGTTATACTACCGTTGGTCCAAATGCGAGACCAAAACAGCCACTCACTGCCAAGGGTGCACAGTGCTGAGCAGCGCCTATTTCGATACAGACGCCGACACCGTCGTATTGTTCTATCCCGTACATTCCTATACTGGCCAACAGGTGCGTCTCGCGCTTGAGGAAAAAGGGGTGACCTGGATAAGCCGTCCCCTCGATATCGACGCATGCGACGATTTCTCACCGGACTACGTCAGAATGAACCCGCAGATGGAAACACCGACCCTTGTTGACAGGGGACGCGTGATCCGGAATGCGGAACCCATCATTCGCTATATCGACTTGAGATTCGACGGCCCCCAACTTATGCCCGACGATCCGGAGCTGCGCTGTTACGCGGAGCAGTGGCTCAATCTGTCGGCTACGGTCCCGCTTAAGATCATCACAGAAACCACTGTCCCTGAACGAACGCGAAGTCAGCGACTCGCCGCTTACCAATCTAGGCTCGACGTGCTGAGCCGTCTCATTAAGCAGAGTGACAATGACCCAGCGCTGTCGTCACTCTATCGGCGTAAGCACGCAGAGATCTTAGCCTGGCTCGCCACTTCGCTGAACCAGACGCAGGCTCAGAATGCGATCGCTGAGATCGAACACATACTGGACAAGCTGGACGCACATCTCGATGGGCACTTTCTTGCTGACGCCACATATTCGCTCGCAGACGTCGCTTGGGCGCCGATCCTTCATCATCTTGGTTCGACCCTCGAGCAGTTATGGTCCAACGGCCGGCGTTCGAAAGTTGCAGACTATATTGCCCGGCTCACGACGCGCCCACATTTCAAGACTGCCATCGCCGGCTAGACAAAGTGGATAAAAAGTTATCGACGAAGCATCTCAAATTAATTCAAGGCTGCGGAGCGGCAGTTTTGAATCGCGGCAATCTGAGCGGCTCATGCGGCCCTTTCACCATGGCACACCATGCACATCTTGAAATTGCGGCTGTTTCGATTCTACACTTCAACCGCTGCCCCCCTCACCGAATTGTTGAAACCGGATGGCTGTCGCGCGCCACCCCCTAGCTCGCGTCGCGCCGCCAGCGCCCGCCATCATCAGCGCCTCGCGCGCGCGAGTGGGGAGCAATAAAGGTGAACGAGGCCCCTCACCGAATTGTTGAAACCGGATGGCTGTCGCGCGCCACCCCCTAGCTCGCGTCGCGCCGCCAGCGCCCGCCATCATCAGCGCCTCGCACGCGCGAGTGGGGAGCAATAAAGGTGAACGAGCCCCCCTCACCGAATTGTTGAAACCGGATGGCTGTCGCGCGCCACCCCCTAGCTCGCGTCGCGCCGCCAGCGCCCGCCATCATCAGCGCCTCGCGCGCGCGAGTGGGGAGCAATAAAGGTGAACGAGGCCATCAGCGTGCGGTTTCGAGCGGGGTGTTGTGACGGCGACCCCGTAGCTCCTTCAGCTCGACCGGCGCCGGCGCCATCGTCGCCCCGATCGCAATTCGCTAAAACGGAATCGGCGACGGCGCCGCCGTCGACCTCACCATCGTGCGGCCTCAAGCCGCTGCACCGCCCAGGCGGCGGGTGCGGGTCAGTCTGCAGGTCGAGCTGATCGCGGCGCGACCTTCGCGCGCGCGAGGAATCAGAGCGAGAATGGCTAACGCAGGTCACCCTACTGTCAGTGCTGCGGAATTTGGCGATCGTTGTCGAGACCCGGTAGCTGCCGCCCAACCTCGCGCGCGTGCGTGACCACAGATGGGGTAATCGGCCGGCGAGCTTGTGGATAGCTGAAGATTTTTGGGTGCTGCGCTTCAGGCTGATGGTGAATACGAGGTCCGCAGTCACGGCCTCAAGCATCAGAAGGAGAAGCGCAGCATGGACCATTTTGCTGGACTGGACGTATCGGTCAAGGACACGAGCGTCTGCGTTGTGGATGACACGGGCAAGGTCGTTCGGGAAGTGAAGGTTGCGAGCGAACCTGAAGCGTTGTTGGCGGTGCTGAAGAACCCCGCCTACCACTTCAGGCGGATTGGATTGGAAGCTGGACCACTGTCGCAGTGGCTATTCAGCGCTCTCGCCGAAGCAGAGTTACCGGTGGTCTGCGTTGAGACGCGGCATATGCGGGCGGTGCTCAAGGCGCAGATCAACAAGACGGACCGCAACGATGCGCGTGGTATCGCGCAGATGATCCGAGTGGGGCTTTATCGCCCGGTACATGTGAAGACATTACGCAGTCAGAAGCTACGCATGCTGCTGACCCATCGCAAGCTTTTGCAGTCGAAGGCGATCGCCATCGACAACGACCTGCGCGGTACTTTGCGTAACTTCGGCCTCAAGGTTGGAATGGTCGGAAACGCGAAGTTCGAGGCCCGCATCAAGGAGCTGGTTGAGAACTTACCCGACCTGGCTGTGCTGGTCGAACCGCTACTCATTGTCCGGCGAGCGCTACGCGAACAGATCGTCATCCTGCATCGCCGTTTGCTGGCCATTGTCCGGGATGACGAGGTGTGCCGTCGCCTGATGACGACCCCTGGTGTTGGCCCCGTGGTGGCGCTGACCTATCGCGCCACCGTCGACGTGCCCGCTCGGTTCCGTAAATCCAAGTCAGTCGGGGCGGTATTTGGACTGACGTGCTCCAAGTATCAATCCGGCGAGATTGATAGGAGCGGTAGAATATCACGCTGCGGAGATGAGATGATGCGGGTCATGCTCTACGAAGCAGCTCAGAGCATGCTGCGTTCGAAGAGATGGTCCTGGCTCAAGGCCTGGGCGATGCAGATCGCCAGGCGCCGCGGGATAAAGAAGGCGATCGTAGCGCTGGCACGCCGGCTGGCCGTGATCATGCATCGCATCTGGGTTGACGGTACCGAGTTCCGATGGACCCGAGAACAAGCCGTGGCGGCAGCATGAAAACCGTGCCGGATCAAATGCGATAGGAGGAAACTCGAACCCCACCGAGCGGTGGAATGATGTCCCTCGCGGGACGATGGATGAGGTGAGTTCGCATGTCCGCTTGGACCTACCGTCACTCTGACGGCAAGGCCGACCCACAGATTGTTCCACCTCGTCTTCGAACCCTATGATGGAAGGGCCCTAGTGCCGATTCCGAAGAGAAGCATGAGCCCGCGAGCGACATCGACACTGCAACGGTGGCGGACAGTCAGAAAGCGCTTGACCCCAAACGGCCGATTAGAGAAGCGAACATGATCAACGCCCCGTACCTCACAGTCGGCGATTCGTTAGCCGGCATGGGATCGGCCCGCGACAATTTCGGCCTCCTGTCGCTCCTGGGCCTCCCGTCGCGCGCATTCGACACCATGACTCACGGTGAAGCGTCAATTACCCTTATCGAGCACGTTGATTAAATCGCCGGATGCCCAACCCAGCGGTTCGCTGGGCGAGATGGCCGCACGGCCTTGGAACACTCCAGACTAGGCGAGCACTTGCCTTGAGGTAGATACGCGCCTTTCCGCGCGCGGACCCCCAGAGCAGACCGGGCACCTGTTCCATAGCGAGCACTGCGGAAGAGTTTGTTAACTGTCCGCAGCGATCGGATTGGCCTGAAAGAAGGGCCATCCCTACATTTCTCTTAGCGTACAGAGTCGGGCTTCGACGGATTGGCCCGCGCCAACCTGCGCTTCTCCCCGCAAGGTGGTCCGTAAACGCGGCCGGTGCCCAAGTGGCACCTGCAACCAAGCGGAGATAATCCATGGCGCCCGCGCGTGCGTTTTGGAAAGGCTACCTCAAGCTCTCGCTCGTCTCGTGTCCGATTGCCATCTACACTGGGACATCAACGACCGAGCGCGTGTCGTTCCGCCAGATCAGCAAGAAGACCGGTAACCGCCTGCGCCAACAGCTGGTCGACGAAGGCACGCGTGAGCCGGTCGAGGGCGAGGATAAGGGCCGGGGCTACGAATACGCCAAGAACGCCTACATCCCGGTGGACGACGACGAACTCGACGCCCTTGCGATCGAAAGCAAACACACCGTCGAAATCGATTCGTTCGTCCCGCGCGAGCAGATTGATCAGCGCTATCTCGACACCCCCTACTACATCACGCCGGACGGCCAAGTCGGGCAGGACGCATTTGCGGTGATCCGCGAGGCGATGCGCGGCAAGGACATGGTTGCGCTCGGTCGTGTCGTGCTGGCAAAGCGCGAGCGGGTCATCATGCTCGAGCCTTGGGGCAAGGGGCTGACGGCGACCACGCTCCGCTATCCATACGAGATCAGGGACGCGAAGGAGTATTTCGACGACATCCCGGACGTAAAGGTCGAGCCGGATATGCTCAAGCTGGCCCAGCACATCCTCCAGAGCAGGAGGACGGACTTCGATCCCTCGCAGTTTGTGGACCACTATGAGGAAGCCGTTGTCGCTATGCTCAAGAAGAAGCAGGCCGGCCTGCCGGTATCGCGCGAGCGTGCAACGCCGCGACCGCAGAATGTTGCGAACCTGATGGACGCACTCCGTCGCAGCATTGCGGAGGAAAAAGCCGCATCAATTCCGCCGAAGAAAGGGCGCAAGCGGCTTGAGGGACAGGGCGAGATGCTGCTTCCCATTGCGGGCAACGCCAAAAAGGTGGCCACGGCAACGCCGTCGGAACGGCAGAGCGCCCGACAGAAAAATGTCGGTTGACCATATGCGACCGTTGCCCGATCGCTGCTCGAAAATCCAGACGCCGGTTGGAAACTGCCAAAAGCAAACTTGCGTCGGGGGCGTCGCTAGGCGTGCCATGATCGAGAACATAAGAACTCATCCCTACACACGCGCCGTCTGTCTCGAAACGGCTCGCTTGTTCGAGCACCGTGCAGCCGAACACCTGGTCGAAGCTCAGGACTGGACTGATCAGGGCGTTGCGAATTCGGCCCTGGAGTTTCAAACCAAGGCTAGACTCGCACAGCAGCGTGCGAATGCCTGGCATCTTCGCGCGAAAAACGCCTCCGACTAAACGGCGCGCGCGTGACCGCAATGAGTGTGATTGATGTAGGCGAACACCGTGCGGATATTCCTAAGACTCAGCAGTGACATCGGTCGGAGTGATGTAGTGAGCAACAATGGAAACAAAGCCTCCACCCCTCGGGCGGCGGATGACACCGCACCGATCCTGGTGCCTGATGGCGCCGGCATTTGGACGTTCGGTGACCATTTAAGACATCTCGCCAGGCATGCCGGCACTATTCCTCTCGAACTTGATGAATTCGGTCGCTGCGTTATCTGCGTCCGCCGTGGATTCTTCACGAACGCGTAATCGGTGGTGCGAAACGGTTCAGGGTCGAAAAGCTTGGCGGGGCGCGGGAGTGATCCGTCCGGGTCGGATCGGACCGATCCCGCCTTGAAAATGCCCGTAGCAGAGGCTATAGGACCACTACAACTCGTGGACAGAACTGTCCTGGAGGGCATGGGTCCTCCGACTGTTGGGTTCAATGCTCGCAGTGAGTTGCCGACCGATCCCACGGCCCTATCGGGCGCGTCAGTAGGTCGGGCCTCCGTGGCGACGCGGATTTCCTGACAACAACCTTGCGCCTTTTGCGTCGCAATGCGCCGCATTTGTTGCGCTCAGGAGGTTCGATCATGCGTATGGACACACCCGTCGCCAACGGCGACCCAACGCTGGCCGCGTTGATACCGGAAGGCGTCACGCTGGCCCACATCATCGCGCTGTTCCAGACAGCCTATCATGTAAATGGGGAACAGCTTCTCCGCGCACGCCTTAGTGCCCTTGGTGCGACCCACCCGGCGAACCTTGCGCCCCCCGAGTTGGCCGAATTCATCAAGTACATGTTGGAGGCGCTAAAGTCGGCCGGGATCAGAGACCCCGCCGACGTGCTTGCATATGGAGTGCGGCTCGAGGCCGAAGCGGCTGCCGCCAAACTCAGGTCTTCGGCCGCGATTGGCGATATCGCGGCCGAACGGAAATCCGACGGGCATGCCCCGGTCACGATCGAGAACAACTCATCGACGATCTCCGATGCATCGACGCCGCGGCCGGTGGCACAAATCATTGCATACGGGACGACGAAAGCCGGGGACGAGCGGCAGCCTGACAAGCCGGCCACGAAAATCGTGCCGCGGACGATTGCCAATCCTCAAGCGAGCACTCCTGCGACGGCCGCTGCTGGCGACGAGATCGTTATCGACGGCCGACACCGTCTCGGCGAGCGTCGCGTTGCTGAAATGCTCGGCCACTGCCTGCGGACGCTGCAACGCTGGCGCACGAAAGGGAAAGGCCCCGCGTTCACGACGATAGGTCGCAAGGTATTTTATGAACTCAAAGATTTGCAGGAATTGATAGACAGAGGAAAAATCCGGTAATGTCGACTGTCAGATGTTGGCCGATGACGCAGTCTTCGGCATCGCTCGGCATTTACGCGCGTTGACACTGGTTTGTTGGCGTCACGACTCTGGGCGCGCTTCGGGCGCTATCTACGACCCATGGAATCTCGCTCGCGCTTCACCGTGCAATAGGGTGGCACTCGTGCTTTGGCACCGTCGCTGAGAAGCCAAAATACAGTACCGCTACGTGTGTCAAACCCTGCGAGCCGACGTCGCATTCGAGAAAGAGTCTGGAGCCTAAAACTTGACTTCCTCGCAAATTTTCGAACGACACTGCGCAAAGGCTGCCATTAGACCTGCCGCCACCTCTGCAATTCACGCGAACATCAACTCGATTGAGGCTGATCCTATTGAATCCGCCAAATCACACTTCTTCGATACGAGCAGCTGGGGTGAATTTTGCGACGTCACACTGACTTTGAAGCAAGGCCGCCAAGCCGACGGTAGCGGTTGGATAAAGATCGACCACTATCAATGCCGACAAGCTTTTCGGCATTTCATGAACCTCCTCAACAAAGCAGTGTATGGATCTGCATTTCGTCGTCACGGCAAACGCCTTCGATGCCCTTTGGCGAATGATCGTAACGCCAATGGGCATCGCGGCCTTTTGGCGACGGGTTATTGCGTCGCATAGCGCGCTTGTGAGCTTCGTGGCCCTCTAGTGAATGCCGGGCGCGGTGAGGCGGGGCGTGGCCTTTCGGCGTCCGAACAGGGCGCGCGCCTCGCCTAGCGCCGTACGGCCGAAAGGATCGCGGTCGAATAGGTGTACCAGAGTTCGCCGGCTTCGAAGGTTGCCGGTATCCCGAGGCTGTCGTCCCTTACCGACGTGGCGAACATCGCCGTGATCTTGGCGTCATCGCCGGGATTTGGAAACGAGCGGCCGAGCAGGTTTTTTACCGAGTCGTGAATGCCGTAAAGCGATTCCGCCGGCTGCTCCAATCCGACCTTGCCGAACAACGCCTTCAGTTCGCTCAACGGCAGGCATCGCACGTGGCTCGGATCGCGCAACAGCTCCAGCCGGTTCCACTGCGCCGCCTTGGCGTCGTCTTCCGAAGCGTACATATCGACCACGGCGATGCGGCCGCCGCGCCGGCAGACCCGCACCATCTCCTTGAATACCGCGAGCGGGTCGAGGAAGTGATGAAAGGTGTACCGCGTCACCACGACCGAAAAGGAGCCGTCGGGAAACGGCAGCGTGGTCACATCGCCCTGCTTGAAGGTGACGTTCGCGAGGCCTTTCTTGGCGGCAAGCTCGCGTCCGAAGTTGAGCATCGCCGGTGTCATGTCGATGCCGGTCGCATGTTTCACATGCGGCGCGAACGCACAGAGCACGACGCCGCCGCCGCAGGCGACGTCGAGCACGGTGTCGTCAGGCCCCGCCTGCGTCGCGGCGACGATGTTCCGCAGCGCCTGCTCGTTGGTGAGGCTCGGCGCGACGTTGAACACTTCGGCCTGACGCGTGAACTGATCGACAATGGCGCTGTTGTGTGCCGCTTCGCTCATGTCCCTGCCCTATTGGTGACGCCGCCCGCAGCATAACCGACGATGATGCGCAATGGCCGCGACGGATAATCGAGCGCCGAGGCGGCGCGGGCCAGAGCCGGAAGTGCGGCAGCGCACGTAGTCAGATGCAGAAGTTTGCGGTGGGAAAGTTTCATAGTAATCCCTCACAACTCCGAGCGGCCTGCCCAATACAGAAGGCCATGCCATTTCCAATTGGCGTATTCATCGATGTGGCTCCGGTGCGAACGTATTCCTGTCCGAGGCTCAATCATGAACCATTTCCGGCCTCTCGCATTAGCGCTATGCTGACAATAAATGTCGAGAAACGGCCAAAGGACTCTCCGCCGGCCGCGCGTAGATTCGTCGTTGCCGCGGCCGGTGGATTACAATTGTCCAAGAGCAATTGTTGCCAGCGCGCGAGATTATGATGCGGCCCGGGAAACCCCGCCGCATACTCACCCTCGCGGGCAGCTGATTTACGCCGAACGCGGAACCCTCACGACCACTGCCGCAACAGGCACCTGGGTGGCTCCGCCAAACCGGGCGATCTGGATTCCGGCTGGCGTGACTCATGTCACTCGCCTCACGGTCAACACTGAAATTCGATCTATCTTTATCCGCAAGGATGCGATTCCGGGTCTGCCTATCCACTGCGCAGTCGTTCAGGTTAATCCGTTGCTGCGTGAGCTAATCTTGGCGGTCGTGCGGTTACCTGCGCTTTATGACGAAGATGGCGCGGACGGTCGCCTTGTCGAGGTCCTGCTGGACCGTGTCGCGGCTCTCCCGCAGGAGCCGCTGCACCTGCCGACACCAACGAGCGCGAAGTTGCGCGCCGTTGCGGGAGATCTTGCAGAACGTCCTGACCTGCCGCTTGCAGAAGCAGCGCGCTATGCCGCTATGAGCCAACGCTCCTTTGCTCGGCATTTCTTGGTTGAGACGGGGCTTACTTTCGGTGCTTGGCAAAGGCAGGCGCGCCTATTGCGCGCGCTGGAGCTTCTCGGCACCGGAATGAGCGTGGGCGATGTTGCCTTCAGCCTTGGCTATCAAAGCACCAGCGCTTTCATCGCTATGTTCCGCCTGTCATTCGGAAGCACTCCGGCCAGATATTTCGAACGCTCGGCGTGAGAATTGCGGTGCTCTCGATGCCATAGGTCTGTTGTTGGCCCGTTTCGACGGTTGACTGCCGTCGTCTCATATCGGCGATGGGGAGATCATCGGACATAACGCGGACATCGGATTTCGGTACAAATTGAACCATCTCGGACATGCGCGGTCCATTTGCCTTTGACGCCGGGGCACAGTTCTCGCTCGAAGACGTGCTAGGGTGTGGTCCGTGTGGGGAGGAGCGCTTCCTGCTGAGACATCGTTATGACCGACGGAATCCCGCCGGCTCGCCCGGCATCCTATAACAAGAAAGTTGGCTTGGTTCTGCAGGGCGGCGGTGCGCTCGGCAGCTATCAGGCGGGCGTCTTCGAGGCGCTGGCGTTTTCGGAATATTTCCTCGACTGGGTGGCGGGAATCTCAATCGGCGCGATCAACGCAGCGTTGATCGCCGGCAATGCGTCGGAGCACCGCGTAGATCGCTTGCGCAGTTTCTGGGAGGAAATCACCTCTCCGACCAGGCTGTGGCCTTCTGCGCCCGACGGACCGCTGGCGGCGTGGCAACATCAGGTGAGCGCACTAACGACGCTGATGTTTGGCCAACCCGGCTTATTCACGCCGCGTGCGCCGCAAGACTGGTTTTCATCTGAAAAATGCGTCAGCTACTATGACACCTCAGCCCTCAAGAAAACGCTGGAGTGGCTGGTCGATTTCGACCGGATCAATGACGCAAAGGACATGCGGTTGAGCGTTGGTGCGGTCAATGTGCAAACCGGCCACTTTGCCTATTTTGACAGCGAGCAGATCACGATTCGCCCCGAGCACGTCATGGCCAGCGCGGCGCTGCCGCCGGGCTTTCCACCAGTCGAGATCGACGGCGAGCGGTACTGGGACGGAGGACTCTTCTCCAACACGCCACTGCAATACATGGTGGATTATTATCCGCGCCGCAGCCGCCTGATCTTTCAGGTGGACGTGTTTCCAGCGCGTGGCTGCCTGCCAACCAATCTCGATCAGACAAACGAGCGTGACAAGGATATTCGTTATTCCGGCCGGACACGGCTCACCACGGATACCTTGCGTGAAAAGCACGACGTGCGGCACGCGATCAACGAGCTGCACAAATTACTGCCGCCTGACATTGCGAACACCGAACAGGCCAAACGTCTTTATGAGTACGGCTGTGTGACCGAAATGGATATCGTGCAGCTCATCTATCGCCCGATCGAGCCTCAGGGCGCGTTAAAGGATTTTGAGTTCAGCCGCTCGACCATGGAGGCGCGATGGCAGCAGGGGCTTTCCGACGCACGCACCACCTTGCATGCTTCGCCGTGGCTCGCGCCGATGCCGAAGGAGCTTGGCGTGCGCGTGTTCGACGTGATGCACGATATCCTCACGGGACAGCACTGAGGTCGTTTTTGGCCCCCTTTCGACCGTTCGAGCCACTGACGTGATGTCCGAATTTCGGGGATAAGCGGACTCGTAGCGGACATCAGCGAAACGACGCTGATGACCCAACTGAGACATTCGACCTAACCGAACAATCCCATCGAGCTAGCGGAACAATCCCATATTGTGTTTAATAGCATTATGGACAGGTTTTCTCGCCGGCGATTGAAAGTATGGCTGTGAATAGCGTCACACCCACGGTCAGTGAACCGCGTTTTCGAGAGAGTCTCGACAAACTCCGCACAAGTTATGCAAATGATGAGGGTCTGGTTCGGGAGCTGGAGAGATTCGTGCGGACGGCGCCGGACGATCAGATCGTGCGGATCAATCCGATCCAGTACGCGGCTGATCGCGGGCGCGGTGAGGCTCAAATCATTGACTTGTTTCTGCATGCGCGCAAGGCGGGCTTGCTTATCATGGAGTGGCATTATGTGTGCCGCGGCTGCGGGCAGATCATCGCAAGCTTTCACACGCTGAATGCGGCGAATGAACACTCATTCTGCAAAACCTGTCTAGTGAACCGCGATACAGATCTGAGTGATTTCGTCGAGATCGTATTTACTATCTCGAAAGCCGTGCGCAAATCGCGGTTCCATGATCCAGAGACGTTGAGCGCGAAGGAATTTTATATCGACTACAACATATCCGCAGGTGCGCTGGCGAGGGACGGCACGAAAGCGCGCGACTTTTATTGGCGGCACAAAGTGTTCTGCGCCTATGTCGAACCCGACGAGAACAGGACGTTCGAGATCAACCTGGAGCCTGGATTTTTCGTTTTTCAGTACGGGCCGGAGCTTATTGTGACTGCTTCGTCGGATAATCGCGTTGAGCGGATCGATATCACACATCGTGACGGCAGGCCGGCCGAACCAATGCGGAAAGTGGCGCCCGGATCATTGACATACAATCTGACCAACGCCAGCCCGGCTCGGATCGTCGCATTCGCGCTCAGCATCGGTGAGGCCGAACGTGCGGCCTACAAAGACACGCCGCCGGGCATGCGGCTGGCAGGGTTCCTATCGGGTTCGCGCCTGTTGTCGACCCAGACATTCCGCGATCTCTTCCCGTCGGAAACGGTGATGAGCGCCGGCGGCCTAGCGGTCAAGCGAGTGGCGCTACTGTTCACCGACATTAAGGGCTCCACCGCGCTCTATGACCGTATCGGGGACATGAAGGCGTTCAATTTGGTTCGCCAACATTTCGGCGTGTTACGCGATGTCATTGCGGCGAACAATGGTGCGCTGGTCAAGACAATTGGCGATGCGGTGATGGCAAGCTTCCACGAACCGCTGGACGCTATTCGTACGGCGCTGGACATGCTTGCGCAGATCAAGCGCTTCAACGATAGTGCCGGCGAGGAACTGATTACGCTGAAAATTGGTGCACATGTCGGTCACTGCCTCGCGGTGACATTGAACGAACGGCTCGATTATTTCGGGCAGACGGTCAACCTGGCGGCGCGCGTGCAACGTCTGGCCGCAGATAACGAGATTTATCTGAGCGACGAGATGTACAGCCTACCTGGCGCCGGTGACTTGTTGGCGACCATGCAGTCCCACGCGCAGACCGTCCACGTCAAAGGCATCGCTCAGGAGATCGCCGTTCGCGCATTGCGCGTAGGGCATCAGGGCGAGCTGTAGCAAGGTCTCAACACAGCTTATGCTTCAGGGTTGAACCCTTCCTTTGATCGCGGTGAGCGCTTCTCGAACCTGATTCTCGGCATCTGCGCGATTGAACTTCTGTTGTTGGCCCCTTTCGACGCTCGTCGCGGTGCATCATTTCGGTAGCGATGAGAGGAATAACGGACGTTCCTCGGACATCCTCAATCGGTCGAAGATGACCCCAAGCTGACATCGCGCTACGCGCTATCGCGTTTGAAACGGCTGAATTGGAACCGCTGTATTGTACCACCGGGCGTCTTATGGTCGTGCCGTCGGCTCTCGATCAACTTGAATGAGGGGCCAAGCACCTCACCAATCGAGGCGGCATCATGCCGGACGACCGGCAGACCGCTGCATCGCTCCGGCCCATCCGGCGCAAACGTTCCGATGATCACGTGTCCGCCGGGACGCACCGCCTTTCGCACGCACTCCGCGTAGGCTGTGCGGTCGGCCGGCTCAGTCAGGAAATGGAATGCGGCCCGGTCGTGCCAAAGATCGTAGTTTTTGTCCGGCTGCCATGCCGTCACATCCGCGACAATCCATGTGATGTCTTTAGCCCTTGGACCGAGCCTGCCCCGCGACGTAGCCAGCGCCTTTTCGGAGACATCAAGGACACTGACGGAGTGATAGCCTTCGGCAACTAGGGCATCGGCCAAGCGAGATGCGCCGCCTCCAATATCAATGATTGACGCGTCGGCAGCGACGCCAGTTGCTCGAATGAGGTCGAGCGAAATTGCTGGGATTTCTTGAAACCAGCTAACGTCACGCTCGCCCTTGGTCTGGTAAACGTTCTGCCAGTGGGTTTGCCTTTCAAGCCTGCTCATAGCCACCATCCACTGCCGTCAGGAGTTTACTTTATATGTCATCGACCCCCATTCTCGACAATAAGGACCTGGACGCACCGTCGGTGTTTGAGCCGGCTGCGCTCCTGCGTGAAGCGCGCCGGCAAAAGGGGCTCCCTATTGCCGAGGTACCGGCACTCTGCATCCTCGATCCTGACGGAGATATCGTTCGTCGCCTTAGACATTCAGGCCAGGCGAAGCTTTCAGCCGCATGGCCCTGCTACCACACTGAACTCTACGAATTTGCGCTTGCAGGCAAAACCGCGGGCATCATCGGATGCGCCGTTGGAGCGCCATTCGCCGTCCTAGTCGCAGAAGAGCTATTTGCTTGTGGATGTCGCATCCTAATCAGTCTGACTTCGGCCGGGCAAATCTCTTCCACGGGCGAGCCGCCTTATTTCGTCATCATTGACCGCGCTCTCCGCGATGAGGGTACTAGCTACCACTATGCGCCTCCCGATACATTTGCTGGGGTGGATTCCCGTATCGTCGCCATGGCCATCAGTGCGGTCACCGGTGCCGGCTTGCGCGCCCATGTCGGACCAAGCTGGACGACCGACGCGCCGTTCCGCGAAACGGCCGCCGCTGTGGAAGCGGCACGTGCCAAGGGCATCCTGGCCGTCGAGATGGAGGCCGCTGCGCTCTACACGTTCGCGCGCAGGCGGAACGCGGCCGTTCTCTGCTTGGCGCATGTGACCAACAGGATGGGACTTACCGAACGCGATTTTGAGAAAGGCGAGGCAGACGGATCGGCTGATGCCCTCACGCTCCTCGGAGCGCTTGCCAAGGCGCTGCATCCAGGTTCGCCATAAGTCCGACTTCTCAAGCAACCAAGGAGAGCATAGACAGGGTTCGCTGAGACGTTTCTTCGCGTTGCCAAACAAGAGCATCAACACCCAGGCTACGCCCCGGCGGATCGATCAAGTAGATCATCTGCAGGACCACCAAAAACATGTAGGTCCAGGGCCATTCAGTGGGCGCGTTGTAAAGCCCTAGCCAAAGATTGATTGCCATTAAAGCGCCGAGCAACGCACCGAGACGGGTCGCCAATCCGAGTATGAGCGAAACACCAATCGCTACCTCAATCGCGTAGACCAGCGGCCCGAATATCCCAATATTGGGGAGTACGATGTCTCGGACAAGAACGCTTTGCAGCTCCGTCGATGCGTGCGCGACCATCTCCTGCATCCAGTGGATCAATCCCCAATCGTAGTGCGGCGGGACCTTCCAAAGCGACTGCTGCCACCACATGATGCCCACGATGATGCGGAGCAGACAAATACCGATGTGCCGAATAGAGCGCTGCGTGGGGTCGTTTCGCCAAGCAAATATCGCGGCAGCGGCAGCCCCCAACAGCAGAAACCAAAACACCGGTCTCGGCCAGCTTGGGTCAGCAAGAAAAGATAATGCATCGCTTAGCGGATTGGGTCTCATGCGCCAGCTTTCGTGGAACAGCCATTACCGTGGAAGTCGCGCATAAGCTGGCAGAAGCCAGCGACCAGGGAAACTCAATTCCTAGACTGGGAAAGCAGAGCAAACATCAAATAATGGTGAAAGTCCGCGATTGGCCCGTTTCTACCGTTCGCCGCGACGCAGCGATATGTCTGGACTTGAGGGACAAGCCGACATCCCGCGGGCATCGCAAATCGGTCGTTCGTGACCCAAAACCGACCTCCGACTAGGGCCGTGAAACGCCCTTGACCGGTGTTAGTCACTGGACTGCCATCTTGCTCATTGATAGTCTGATTTATCGTTAGCTGTTTGAACGGCGCTAACACCTGAGAGACACGACGACCCACCTGCCGATAAGAGTGGCTCGCGCACTCCCGCCTAATGGCTCGATTTCGACGGAGGCCACTTCGCCCCGCTCCTCGAAACAGGGAGTCTGCTATGCGAAGGATTATCCAAGCCAATATCGATAAGTTTAAATTACTGCTGAAAACCGAAACCGACCCGACGAAGCGAGCCGTGGAAATCCGCCTTCTCGCCGAGGAGGAGGCAAAGCTCAAAGAATTGCAACAACAGCCCGATCAAAAGAAAACCTATTAGGCGCTAGTGGTTGTCGCTCCATCGGCGCCAATGTGTTGGCGCAATATCGACCGGCTTTTTCGTTGACGCATCGATCCAATCTGTGCCGCGTTTTCGGACCGGAAACACCAGCGCGTGAAAGCCGATCTTGTCCATTACGCAGACTTCAAGGTCGACGTCCGCTGGCGCAATTGAAACGGGCACCCATTTGTCTGGCGAGTACATTTAGAGCACCAACTGCCAACATTGCGTGAACTGCATTGATCTGCATCAAATGAACGCTAAGGAGCGCATTATTGTCGCGCGTGCCCAGGCCGTGGCTCTGCGTTCGCGGAGCCGCTATGGCGCGATTGCACTCACCTTCGCGCTCTCGCGACCGGTAGCTAATGGCCCTGAACGTCACCTGTCGCAATGCAGCGATTTGGTAGCGATCGGGGGAACAACGGACATTCCGCCGACATCGCCAAACCGACCTGATTGACCCAAAGCTGCCAACCGGCGGTCAAATTTGCTGTGATGCAGCACAATTCTCATTCAACGATGTGATAAAGTGCCGCTATCAGCTTAAGGGCAGTCATGAGGCGCCGCGAGTTCATAGCCCTGATCGGTGGTGCGGCGGTTTGGCCGCATGGAACGCAAGCACAGCCCGGCGGCGCGCGGCGCATCGGGCTGGTGATGGGCTACGACCAAGAAAGCACGGAAGCCCAGAGCCTCGTTACGGCGTTTCTGGAGGGCTTGGAAAAGCTCGGCCTGCGCGACGGCCATGAAATTAAAATCGAATATCGCTGGGCGGGAACTACGGATCCTGCTCGCGCGAGGCAGGTAACAGAGGAACTGGTCGCATTGCGACCCGACTTGATTGTTTCATCCGGCTCCCCGACGACCGTTTTGCTGCTGCGTGAAACGAAAACTATACCAATCATCTTTGTGCAGGTCGTCGATCCGGTTGCTCAAGGATTTGCCGCGAGCCTGTCGCGCCCGGGTGGCAACGCCACGGGGACTGCGAATTTTGAAGGTTCCATGGCTGGCAAGTGGATAGAATTACTCAAGAGCGTTTCGCCGCAACTGACGAGACTTGCTATTCCATTCAATCCGGCATCGGCCCCTTATGCGGACATCTATCTCAAGTACTTTAGATCGGTTGCGCCATCATTTGGCGTAGAGGTGGTCGCGCCGGCGATAGCGGACCTAGCCTCGCTCGACAGTTTTTGCGCAGCGCAGGCGGGGGATGCCTCCACCGGTGTCATCCCGATACCCAGCGGTTTTGCCACGGGCCACATGCCCGAGATCGCAACGATAATGCTCCAGCATCGGCTGCCTTCCCTTTATGTCCTTCGTGCCTACGCCAAAGCCGGCGGGTTGTTATCTTACGGCAATGACATCAGTGAGAATTTTCGTACGGCGGCGACTTTTGTAGACAGGATTTTGAGAGGCGAGAAGCCGAGCGAGCTTCCCATTCAATTTCCGGTCAATTTTGAGTTAGTGGTCAATGTTAAAACAGCAAAACAGCTTGGCCTGCATATTCCGCAACAGTTGCTCGCCACCGCCGACGAGGTGATCGAATGAGGCGCCGCGAGTTCATGGCGTTCCTCGGTGCAGCCGCCGCTTGGCCGCTCGCGGTGCGCGCGCAGCAGACAGCCCTGCCGGTGGTCGGTTTTATCAACGGCGGGTCGACCGATGGTTCCGCGCGCTATGCGGCCGCGTTCCGCAAAGGCCTCAACGAAACCGGCTACGTCGAAGGCCAAAGCGTTACGGTCGAATACCACTGGCTAGAGGGTCGATACGATCGCCTGCCGGCTCTGATGGCCGATCTGGTCCGCCGACAGGTGGTCGTGATCGCCACGCCTGCCAGCGCGCCGGCTGCGCTCGCGGCCAAAGCTGCAACAGCGACCATCCCGATAGTCTTCGGTGTCGCCCAAGACCCGGTGCAGCTGGGTCTTGTCGCGAGCCTCGCCCGACCTAGCGGCAACGCGACAGGCATCAATAATTTCGACCAGGAGGTGACGGCCAAGCGGCTACGGCTGCTTCACGACTTGGTGCCCAAGGCAGTTCGTGTTGCCGTGCTCGTCAATCCGGCCAATGCTTCAGTAACCGCGACCACTTTGCAGGAAGTTCAGAAAGCCGCTCCGACCATTGGGCTACAAATCCAAATTCTCAACGCCACGACGATCGGCGAGATCGATGCGGTCTTTGCCACCTTTGCGCGCGAGCGTCCCGACGCCCTCCTCATCACTGGCGACTCATTCTTCACCGGCCGTCTCGTGCAACTTGCCAACTTGACGGCGGTCAACAAGATTCCGACGACTTATGTGAACCGCGATTTTGTCGCGGCGGGCGGGCTGATGAGCTACGGCACCGATCTTGCCGACATGTTTCATCAAGTGGGCGTCTATACCGGCAAAATCCTCCGGGGCACCAAGCCCGCCGACCTGCCGGTGCTGCAATCGACCAAATTCGAGTTTGTGCTCAACATGAAGACGGCGAAGATGCTTGGCATCGAGGTGCCGCCGGGAGTGCTTTCGATTGCCGACGAGGTGATTGAATAACGCACTATCTTGCTGCGATGCACTTGGTCGCATATTGGCCCATCGCGACACGTGTCCTTGAAAAGGTCGCCAGTCGCTTTTGGGGGGCGGATTCAACCGGTCAGCGCAACACCTTCTAATCTTACGAGGTGAGGAGGTGCGCCATGGTGACGTCACGGATTTTGTTCACGGCAGCGCAAAAGGCCGAGCTGTGGGAGCGATGGAAGAACGGGCAAAGCGCTGCGGCCATCTCGCGGGCGCTGGAAAGAAGGAACAAAACTGGTGTTGAGCGGATCGTGGTACTCCACGGAGGGATCGTGCCGGCGCCACGCCGGAGAGCCTTGGCAGCACTAAGGCTTGAGGAACGCGAAGAGATTTCCCGTGGCATCGCGGTGGGCCGGTCGATCCGGCAGATCGCCCAGGGCCTCGGACGGGCGCCATCGACAGTAAGTCGGGAGATCAGGCGCCACGGCGGCAGTCAGGCCTATCGTGCAAACTGGGCTGATCGGCGTGCCTGGGAGCGGGCGTTGCGCCCCAAGCCTTGTCGTTTGGCGCTGCATAGGGAGCTACGATGGCGCGTGGCGCAGAAGCTCACGCTGCAATGGTCGCCGCAGCAGATCTCCGGCTGGCTGAAGCAGGAGTTCCCAACCCACCAAGACATGCAGATATCTCACGAAGCGATCTATCGCAGCCTCTTCATCCAGACCCGCGGCGTGCTGAAGAAGGAGCTGACGGGGCAGTTGCGTACTGCGCGGCGGATGCGTCGCCCCAAGAGCCACAACGCGAAGAGTGGACAGGGGCATATCCTCGATATGGTCTCCATCCGCGAGCGGCCCGCCGAGATTGAGGATCGCGCCGTGCCGGGGCATTGGGAAGGAGACCTTCTTACCGGAGCGAACGACACGCACATCGCCACCCTCGTCGAGCGCAATACCCGCTTCACGATGCTCGTCAAGATCCCCCGCAAGGACACGACGACTGTTGTTGCTGCGCTTGCCAAGCACATCGGCAAGCTGCCTGAGGAGTTGCGACGCTCCCTGACCTGGGATCAAGGCAAAGAGATGCATGCCCACAAGCGCTTCACGGTTGCCACCAACGTCCAGGTCTACTTCTGTGATCCGCGCAGTCCCTGGCAGCGCGGCTCAAACGAGAACACTAACGGCCTGCTGCGTCAGTACTTCCCGAGAGGAACCGACTTCTCGCGCATCTCGCAGAGTTACCTGAACGCGATTGCTCTGCGGCTCAATCAACGTCCGCGAAAGACCTTGGGCTTCCAAACGCCAGCCGATAAACTACAAGCAGTGTTGCACTGACCGGTTGAACGCACAGGGTCATAGCGGACATGCCCGGGATTACTGCCGCCACGGCCCGGGCGCGAATGACCCATAAGCGACGTGCGGGCCAAAAACGCAAAGGCCCCGAGGTTAGCCGGGGCCTTTTTTGTTCGCCTCAGGCGAAATATCGACGGCCGCACGGTGTTAGCTCGTCGGATGGACGAATCCGGGGCGACGCATAGGAGGGATTACCGTCATGAAGACCATCCTGAGACTGACAATTTCGGCTGCCGTATTAGTTGCGGGAATATCTTTCGATGTTCCCCGCAGCTTCGCTTTTGGCGATGCCGCGTGGTGCGCGGCGATCAATAAAGGTCCCGGCGAGGTATATTTTGACTGCCAATACCGCACTTTCGAAGAATGTAGGGCGGGCGCCGCGGCTGATCGCGGCTTTTGCAATCTGAACCCGGCACCGGGCCGACCGAGGCCCAAAGCTGCTCACGAAAGATGAGGCGCGCCGCATCGCGGCGAACATTGCCAAGCTGCCGGAGGTTTTGCAGCAGCCGAAACCGTAATGCCTGACGCCCCTGGGACGATCCGGCTTGATTTAGATCAATGTCGGCCGGATGTTTATTGCCTCAGTTTGCAAAGGGACGGTTTGCAGTGCCAGCCACCGTCCTGAACGGCCCGTATCACATTACCCAGAGGAGCGACGAGCCGGTGCGGCGCGACCGTCATTGGCCCCTCTATGACAGTCGCGCTGTTTTTATCTGTTACAAATGAGGCCGCCAACTGAGGCGGCCTAACCGGGGTGAAGCGATGGAATGGTTTAGCAAAAAAACATCTGTAGCAGGCATTCAAATTCCCAATTGGGGAATTGTCCTGGGCGCCATCATTGTAATCTTACTCATCTACACATCCATGCACTGAGCCACCCGGATAGCCGGCGGGTCTTCTAGACGTGTGGATGGCTCAGTAGCGGCTGCTGGTTTGCCGCCAATTCCATCGCATCGCAAAACGGCGTGCCATAATGACCGGTGCCGGAAGTCCCGTTTCGTCGGTTTCCATCATGCAGCAATTCGGTCGTTCCCGGGGGAGAAGCGGAAGTCTGAACCCGCGCCCGAAATGACGTGGTTGACCCACTCTCGACATTGGCCGTCCGCTCACACCCAGACCCTTCAAATACTAATTTGAACCCTTTACGATGCCTTGCTCAGAGCCTTGGGACAATGAAACGGCGTTCCAGAGCAGCTGGCGCACCATTCAAAGGGCGACGCCGCAAGCCGGTAACGCACTCTTCACGAACAACACGAACCGTTTTGAAATTGGGGGAGCTGCAGCAATGAACGCAACGATCGCGAACACGACCGCGGAAGCGGAGCGGTTCAATATTCCTGGACAACTCGAGCGCCTGCCGATGTCCGCATATCAGAAGCGTTTATTCACGATCGTTGCGACCGCGTGGCTCGCCGACCAGGTCGATGTCGCGCTCCTCGTCTTTCTCATCGGCGACCTCAAAGACTACTTTCAACTGACCCCCGTACAGATCGGCTATCTCGCCTCGATGACCTTCCTCGGTCAGCTGGTCGGCAATCTCATGATCGGCTCGTTCTCCGACCTGTTCGGCCGCCGCATCGCGTTCCAGACCACGATGATCGTGTGGGGCTTGGCGAGTTTCCTGGCGGCCGGAGCCTGGAACGTCGCCTCACTGATGGTATTCCGCTTCCTGATCGGCGTCGGAGTAGGCGGCGAGGCCCCGGTGGCGCAAGCAGTGTTGTCAGAGATCATCCCCGCCAATGTACGCGCCAAATACATTGCCTTCATGGAAGGCTTCTGGGCAGTTGGCTTCGTGATCTCCGGCACCATTGCCTATTTCGTGCTGCCGGTCGCGGGATGGCGCTGGGTCTTTGTGGTGGTTGGCATGCTGTCACTTGTGGTGTTTTGGGTCCGCCGCAGTTTGCTGGAATCACCGCGCTGGTTGGCCGATCATGGCCGCTATGCCGAGGCGGAGGCCGTCATGGGGCAGATCGAAGCCGGCGTTGAGGCTGCCGCAGGCACGAAGCTCGCTCCGCCCAAGCCGTTTCTCGCCGAGACCATGCTGGAAACGCGCAATCCTTTCGCCGTGCTGCTGTCGCGGTTTTATCTGCGCGCCAACGTAATGGCATTCTCAGTTTGGTTCTTTGCACTGCTCGGCTTCTATGGCCTGACCTCTTGGCTTGCCATCATCCTGGGCCAGCACGGCTTCTCGGTGGTGAAATCGATCGGCTTTATCACTCTCATCACGCTCGGAGGCATTCCCGGCTTCTATATCGCGGCGCAGCTTCTTGAGCGCATCGGACGCAAACTCACCACCGCATTGTTTTTGTTCTTGAGCGCAATGATGGCTTATCTTTATGGCCATTCCGTTACCACAACGACTTTATTCGTCAGCGGTTTTATCATGCAGTTCTTCATGTTCGGGATGTGGTCGTGCCTCTACGCCTATACGCCCGAGCTCTATCCGACCCGTGCACGCTCGACTGGCGCCGGCGTGGCCTCAGCCTTTGGCCGCGTGGGTGCGATCACTGGGCCGATTGTCGTCGGATACATTATCGGCGCGGTCGGCGGCGCCGGAGTCTTTACGCTCGGCGCCGCAAGTTTCGCAGCGGCAGCGCTCATCGTGCTGGTCCTAGGCATAGAGACGCGCGGCCGTACCCTTGAGGAAATATGCCGTGAGGAGGAGCATAGCCCCACTAGTCCGGTCGCGGCGCCCGCGCCGCGATAGATTCCCAAGTAGATGAGCCGAAAAGGCTCGCGTGTTTTTCGCAGTGCGAAGTGATGCGATTGGCCCCAAACCGAAGTGCCGAGATGTCTGCGATTTGGTCGCGATCGGGTGGAAAGCGGACGCAACGCGGACATCCGATTTCGGTAGAAATTGACCCACAAGCGACATTGAGCTTGCCTTACTGAGCGGTTGCACAAAGCCCGTCCGAGCCCCTTCCAGAGCATCGGTCTGAGCCGGTACGATGCCATGTCCGAGCCTTGGGGAAGGCAATGAGACGGCGCTTAAGAGCAGGCGGCAAACCAGTTAAAACGCGACGCCGAAAGACCGCAGCGCGAAAGCGCGTCAGGGCTCCAAAGGTGCGCGGTCGCAGTACTCCCGCTCCCGACACGGAGATCGCCCAGATCATCCGCGAGCGCGACCGGGCGCGGCCTCAGTATCGCGGAGGTGAGTGCCATCAGCGGGCACAGGGAACTGCGGATGGCGGCGACGCACAATACACCGCGCGCTCATGCCGAGGCTCGTCAGCGCGAGCCGGCGATCCGTCCCAATCCTCTTATGGCACCGTCGCGTAGCTATTTCATATAATAGTAATAGCCCGTGAGTTTGTCGGCGATTTTTGGATCGATCGCTTTCGCCGCTGCAATGTCGGCATCGCCGCCCGCGCTGTCGCCTTTCTTCTGTTTCGCCAGTCCGCGATTGTACAGCGAAATCGCCAACTTGGGTTTGAGCTTTAAGACGGCGTTGTAGTCGGCGATGGCGTTGTCAAATTGACCAAGCTTGAGATAAACAAAGCCACGGCTATCGAGCACAGCAAGATCATTCGGCCTTAGCTGCAATGCTATATTGCAGTCTATCAGCGCCTCCTCCAGTTGCCCTACAAGCGCGTGCGCCAAGCACAGGTCGTTCAAGGAGGCCACGTTCTTGATTACCTGATCGTTGTCGTGGGCTGTTTGCGCGCTTGATGTCGACTGCGAAAGCCCAACGCTGGCACCGATGACCATGCCAGAGGTGAGCGCAAGCGCTGTCTTGATTTGCGTTCTCATGGGGACTCCTCCGAATGTAAATGGGGATTCCTCCAAATCTAAAATGAAGAGAATTTTCCCCAAGTGCATTGATCCAGGTCAAAAGCAGTGATTTCGATGCCGAGGCTGCCAGGCCTTGATCTGCGCATTGAACACATCCTTCACCACTTCGGTGCCGACTGGGATCCCCATACGGCGTGCCAATGAGGTGATCGAATGAGACAGGACTACTTCCGTTAATGGCCCATCGCTACGCTTACCGCGCTGCGAAAGAATGTCGGCTGTTGGGGTAAGAGCAGAAGTCACGTCGCTCCTTCTACTCGCCGAGAATTCGTGGCGTGCTCCTTGTCTTCGGCGCCCCTGGCCACCTCAATCGCTGGCGGGGCAGGAGCACCCCCCTCACCGCAGTTGTTGAAACCGGATGGCTGTCGCGCGCCACCCCTCTAGCTCGCGTCGCGCCGCCAGCGCCCGCCATCATCAGCGCTTCGCACGCGCGAGTGGGGAGCAATAAAGGTGAACGAGGCCCCCCTCACCGCAGTTGTTGAAACCGGATGGCTGTCGCGCGCCACCCTCTAGCTCGCGTCGCGCCGCCAGCGCCCGCCATCATCAGCGCCTCGCGCGCGCGAGTGGGGAGCAATAAAGGTGAACGAGGCCCCCCTCACCGCAGTTGTTGAAACCGGATGGCTGTCGCGCGCCACCCTCTAGCTCGCGTCGCGCCGCCAGCGCCCCCCATCATCAGCGCCTCGCGCGCGCGAGTGGGGAGCAATAAAGGTGAACGAGCCGCGGTAACCACTCTTACTCTGATTTCCCGTACGCGCGCGCGAAGGGCGCGCCGCGATCAGATCGACCTGCAGGCTGACCCGCACCCGCCGCCTGGGCGCTGCAGCGGCTTGAGGCCGCGCGATGGTGAGGTCGACGGCGGCGCCGTCGCCGACTTCTTTTTCGCAGAATCCGGATCGGGGCGACGATGGAGCGCAGGGGATGGAGCGGTCGGCGGCGTGACGCCGGGCCTGACATCTATTTGGTGGCGGGCCGAGGTACGAGGTCGGGTTCGCAACCGCCCCAGCAAAATCAATGGCGAATGAGCGGCAAAACTGCTCACGCGCGACGAGGCCCGCCGCATCGCAGCCAACGTGGCGAAGCTGCCGGAGTTACTGGGAACGTCACGCGGTTAGCCGAGTTCTTGAATCTGTCCGGCGCATTGCTACATGCCGTCTATCAAGGCCGGGCCGGGCGGCACCCCGTCTCCCCCCGACGCTGCCGCCCGCCCAGAAGCCAAAGATTGAGGCAACAAACTCCAACCCCAAGCGCGTACCCTGCTTGGGGTTCTTTTTTGTGGCGATGCTGCCTTTAAATTTCCATGTTGCGAAAGGCTCGTTGCTGCTGTCGTCAATGGTGGAAACGCTGCGGTGGCTGCCATGCAAGAGCGCGTTGCCTAGTTGTCTTGACGTTGTTAATTTTGCGAATACGTCGGCTCCAGGCGAACCGCGGGGACGCTTTCTATGAGCTCGCATCTGATGCACTGGCGGCGCCGATGATGGCCGCTCCGGCAATGGCGCAACAAAATGCGGCGGCTATCGAGTACGGAAAGGAGCTACAAGAGTGCTCGGTAGTGGGCTCCTTTGAATAAGGCAATTATTTCTGCGCGCGGATTTTCTCCATCACGGCATAAAGAATAAGACTATCGATGCTATGACGCATCTCCCGTAGAGCTCTACTCACTGTGCGAAGAGTTACGTCAGAAAATCGGTCGCCTTCGGGATGCTCATCGATGACTGACTGGCATTTTCTCATCGCAATCGAGATTTTTTTCAAAAATTCCTTCGCTGCAATCGGAAGAGGTTGACCAGCTTTGGCAGCTGCATCGATCGATGCCGAAATTCGTTTTATTCCATTGAGTTTTGTAATGATTTCATCTCTGATCTTCTTCTCGTATTTGTCTTGGTTAGCGGGCATTGCTTGCTTCCCAAGTTTCCAGCAAGTCCACAATATCACCAATTTCCCAAAGGCGCTTGGTCACATTCGCGGCCATCGCAGGTGTCGTCCGCAGTGTCTTATGGATGCGAACAAAAAGGCTCTTTTCTAAAAAACACGGGCGTTTCATGGCGGCGTAGAGCCGTATGTGCACAGCTCGGATGCGATCCTGCACTTGCTCGTGATGTTCGTCGCCGACATATTCAAGTCGCGACGCAGGCTCGATCCTGCTGCTATCTGGCCCGCAAGCAGGTGCCGCGCAAATGCAGGGGACAGTCATGCCCTCAACGCAAACACGTCTATTTGATGCGCCGGCGAAGCCGCCAGCAGAATGTTATGATTCCCGGGTTTAGGTTGTTACGTCGGTTGCATTCCCAATTCCTGGAGCGTCCGCAGGAACGATATGACATCTTTCCGGCTCAACATGCCGACTACGTGGTGATCCCGGGTGACGGGTAACTGGTTGACTCCATTGCGGTCCAATTTCTGGAGCGCGGGCCATAGTTCGGCATCTGGATCAATGCTCTTTAACTGCTCCAGGGGAAGCATGACCTGACCGGCACGTGTAGTCGACCATTTGGGACGCGGCACTTCCTTGATCCGATCCAAAGTCATCAAGCCAACGGTGTCGTCTCCGCGGTTGACGAGAAAACAGTGTTGCCCGCTGCCGAGGATGTGTTCGTCCACCAGATCCTGTAGCGTCAGATCGGCGGGAACGGTGGCGCAATGCGTGCTCATGGCCTGCGAGACTCTATGGCCCGTCAGCAGACCCTGAACCATCACCTGCTGCACCTGGGCGGAAGCCGCGTTGTCGAGGAACCAGCCGATGAACGCGATCCAAAGCCCTCCGGTAAAGTTGCCGCTAATCATCTGCCAGACACCGATCAAGATAAACAGAAAAGCAAAGAGTCGACCGACGTTTGCTGCGATGAGGGTCGCTCGGCGCATGTTTCCCGTGATTGCCCACACGATGGCGCGGAACACGCGACCGCCGTCGAGTGGGTAACCGGGAATGAGGTTGAACAGCACCAGGGCCAGGTTGATGTAGGCGAGGTACTTTGCCAGACCCAAGAGCGGTTCAATGCCACCGACCAACGGCTGCATCGCGTAGAAAAGGATCGCCAGGCTCAAACTCACAAGCGGGCCCGCGCTCGCAATAAGAAACTCGGCTATGGCGCTAGGCGGGTCCGCCCCAATCTGAGCGACACCCCCAAAGAGGAAAAGCGTAATGCTGCGCACCGGAATTTTGTACCGCAACGCGACCACAGAGTGCCCCAGTTCGTGGAGCAACACGCTGACAAAGAGCATCACAGCCGTCACCGCGCCCGTGAACCAGTAAAGCAACGGCGGCCAGTTCTTGAACTCGGCGGGAAAGTAACTAACCGCCAGCATCCAAGTGAGTAGCGCGAAGATCACGAACCAGGAGTAATCCAGACCGATCGGAATCCCCAAAATCCTGCCTAACGGGATGTTGTGTCGGGTCATGAGCGTTCTTCCTTATCGGTGCATTCGTGCAAATTTGAAATTCGGTCGCGCATTGATTGGCGGATGAAGGAGACCCAGCTTGTGACTGACGAGAGCCAAAGGCAAATCCTACTGAGCTCGCTTGCAGACGAGGAGACGAACCAGTCGGTCGAGCGCCAGCCAAAAGAGCGATAGGCCGCCTCAGTTAGCGGCCTCCTCATCTTCTCGGGGCCGCGCAGGCCGTTTGTCACAATTTGCCGTAGTATTGTCCTAATTACGGCGTGGAACGAACATTGGCTACATTGAGGGCTGCTGTTGCCTAGATGGCTCGCTTTTTCTATCACCTCACCGACGGCGAGCACGTGATCCATGATGGTGTCGGTGAAGAACTAGCTCAACGTCCCAAGCTCAAGATATGCCGATCTCGAGATGGTGCGGAGATTACCGATTCGGGGCGAGCGCGCTCTTTTTGTGAATCCGCGTTAGGGCGTTGGCGCAGCCATCAGCATCTGCCTACGATCAATTGGTTCCACGTGACCAGCCTGAGATCGCTTTAATGATCTTCGATGTACCTAGCGGTGGCGCGTAATACCACGTAATGTGTTGAACTTAAGCGCGGCAACTGAGACCGGTCATGAAAGTTGGAATTGTCGGCGCGGGCGCCGTCGGCGCCGCTTCGCTTCGCTTCTCTCCCTGGTGATGCGCGGCCCGCCAGCCTGCGAGATCGTCGTGCTCGACAAGAACTACGGGCGCGCCAAGGGCGTGGTAGCGGATCTGCAGTATGGCGCGACGCTGTCGCCGGCGGTGGAGCTGCGCGCCGGCGACTATCCCGACTTGGCCGACGCCGTGCTGGCGATCGTCACTGCTGGCATCAACGAGCAGGCGGGCGGCGCGACCGACCGCAGCGATCCCGCCGGCCGGCTCAAGCTTCTCGAAACAAACGCCAAGGTCTATCGTGACATCGTGCCCAGGATCGTCGCCGTGGCGCCGCAGGCGGTCATCCTGGTCGTCACCGATCCGCCCGATCCTCTAGCGGACCTCGCTCGGCACCTCGCCGGCCACGAGCGCGTGCTGAGCAGCGGCACCTTCCTGGACACCCTGCGGTTCCGCTTCCATCTCGCGCGGCGGCTCAAGGTGAGTCCGGCCTTCGTCGAGGCCCAGGTCGTCGGCGAGCACGGCACCTCCCAGGTGTTCTTGTGGTCTTCGGCACGTGTCGCCGGCATGCTGGCCATCGCCGCGCTCGACCGGCACGGCGAAAGCAGCGACGAATTCCGCCGCCAGGTGGAAGACGAGGTGCGCTACGCCAACATCACCATCATCGAAGGCACCGGCGCTAGCCAGCTGGGCATCGGCATGGCCACGGCGAGGATCGTCGAGGCAATTCTGCGCGACGAGCAGGCGGTCATACCGATCGGCGCGTTCAATCCGAAATATGGGACCACGCTGTCGCTGCCAAGCGTGCTCGGCCGCGCCGGGGTGAGCCGCATCTTTGAGCCGGAAATGTCCGAAGACGAACTTCAGGGGCTCAAGCGCAGCGCCGGCAGGCTGCGAGACGCCCTCGCGCGGCTCACGGGCTAAGACAATATAATATTCCTCGTCGACCGTATCAGCAGGAGCGAAGGGATGGCGAAGTTTCAAAATATTCTTGAAACGGTCGGAAACACTCCTGTCGTCAAGATCAATAGGCTCGCGCCGCCGGATGTGAATCTTTACGTCAAGATCGAGGCGTTTAACCCACTCGGCTCCGTTAAGGACCGTCTTGCACTCGGCGTCATCGAGGCAGCGGAACGCTCCGGGCAGCTCAAGCCAGGGCAGACGATCATCGAAGCAACGAGCGGCAACACCGGCATCGGCCTTGCGATGGTGTGTGCCCAGAAGGGCTATCCAGTGGTGATCACGATGGCCGAGACGTTCAGCGTCGAGCGGCGGAGGCTGATGCGGTTTCTCGGTGCCAAGGTGGTGCTCACTCCGGCTGCGCAACGCGGTATGGGCATGGTGGTGAAGGCCGCTGAGCTGGCCAAAACCCATGGCTGGCTCCTGACTCGCCAGTTCGAAAACGAGGCCAACCCCGACATGCACTCGCGCACCACCGCGCGCGAAATTATCGCGGATTTTGCCGGCGAGCCACTTGATTATTGGGTCACCGGATATGGCACCGGCGGTACGCTCAAGGGAGTCGCTCGCGTCCTAGCGAAGGAGCGTCCCGACACCAAGATCATTGTGTGCGAGCCGCAGGACGCGCCGTTGCTTGAAAGCGGGCTTCCGCAACAACGCAACCCGGACGGTTCCGCGGCCACCGTTCATCCGGCCTTCAAACCCCATCCCATGCAAGGTTGGACACCCGATTTCATTCCGAAGTTAACTGCAGACGCTGTGGACATGAATGTCATCAACCGCATCATCCCTACGGTGGCAGCTTGGCCGCCGAGAGATCGCCATGCGTGGCCCGAAGACGCTAATCGGCGAAAGCTTTCAGTAAGCGCGAATGGATGCGTCAACTCCCAGACGCTCGGAGGAGTGTCGAAATGGCACAAGCGACCCGCGAGGAAGATCGACTAAGCGAGGATGACATCGCCCGCAAGAAACTCGGCCCACAGGGCGTGCCCGGCGCTGCCGACACTGCGAAGATGACGCCACAAGTGGCAAAGCAAATGCCCAAGTCTGGCGATTTCGACGGCCATACTACCTAATTGTCATCGCCTTTTCTTGGATGATCCGGTGCGACGCAACGGAGGAATTGTCGTGGCGAACAGCATCATGAGATTGACGATTGCGACTGCCGCCTTTGCGCTGGCAACGTGTTTCAATATTCCAGCCAGCCGGGCGTCTTTTGGGGATGCCCCGTGGTGTGTCATGAGATTCGGCGACGACATATATTGGGACTGCCAATACCGTACATCCCAAGAGTGTTTGGCGAGCATAGCGAGCGGCAATCGCGGCACTTGCAACGTTAACCCGTCGCCCGGCCCGTCTACGCCCGCCGCAGTGGCGCAGCCGAAACATCGAAGACGGCACCCGCAACAACATTAAGTGCAAGGCGAACGAATTCTGTTCGCGGCCGGGTGGAATAAAGCAGGAGGTTCGGCGTTAACACTTGAGAGCCACCGCAAAGCCAGGAGGCGACTATGAGGCTTTTGCTATTTGTGTTGGGAATCCTCATTGCTACCGCCGCAATTGGCACCCGTGCCGAGGCCCAAAATTATCCGTGGTGTGCGTATTACAGCGGCGACGGCGGCGGCGAGAATTGCGGGTTCGTCAGCTTCGAGCAATGCATGACCGACGTGAGCGGGATCGGCGGCTTTTGCGAGCCAAATACGCAATACCAGCCTCCGCCCGGCCCCCATCCGCAGCATCAGGTGCGGCACGGTCGCACACATTCCTAAGCGCGAGAAGGTGATCGACGTATCGCGACGCCTCAGCAAGGGCGCCCTGTCGCTCCAAGTGCGTGCCAGTCGAGGCGATTCGATTACTCTTGGGATCGAAAATCGCGACGTGATAACAGTCGTCGCTCTCGTGGTGAAGTACAAGCTCGTATCCGTGATAGCTATGTCTGCTAGTTGTCATCTCGATCTTCCCGATGAGACATGACCAAGATCACGGACCGGATTCACTCGCGCGGCGATTATATCGCTTGCCTGTCTCGTGTTTTCCGCGCTTGACCTAATTCGGCCAGTGCCCGTCGAAAAATAGCATGAGGCCGCCAACTAAGGCTGCCTCTCTGCGACGTTTTCTTCCAAGACGGCGCCGGTAGTCGGATTCACGTGATGGATCTCGTGGCATATCGGACAGGTCACCGGCTCATAAATGTGATGGTCCTCCGCGGTATCTTCAGCGGTAAAGCCCTGAACCCGAGATCCGGTCCTGGGGCAGCGATACAAAAAGAGCGGCATCCTACGGCCTTACCGGCTGAGAAGCTTGCGCTTTTCCTCATACTCGGCCTTTTCGATCTCGCCCTTGGCGAAGCGCTCATCAAGAATGTCGAGGGCAGCGCGGCCCCGGCCGGGACCGCCACAACAGGGGCAGCCACCATGGCTGTGGTGGAAGCCGTGGCCATAAAACGGGTAGCCACGGGTCGCCCAGCGCACCAACCACACGAAGATGACCATCATGCCAATGATGGCGAGCACCACGAAGATCGGGCCGACCATCATGAAGGGATGCCAGCCCCATCCCGGCCCGCCCCACATGTAACCATAGTGGTGATATCCATAGCCGTACTGCTCGGCGGGGCCGGTCGGCGTCGTCTGCCCCTGCTGGGCAAATGCTGGCAGTGCCGCGACGGCAAAGACGAGTGAGATGGCGAACGCCGCGAGACCTTTCGCATGCGCTCGGATTTTGTCTGTGGGCAACCTTCTAAGCAACATAACACAACCTCCCGCAAAGCTTATTCTTAACATCCAATCCGGCACGCGGTTGTTGATATAGATCAACGCTGCATTGCATCTTGCGAAGGGAAGATCCTGGAGGCCAAAGCCAGAAGGTTTGGCGGAAGTCCGCCGGTGTCCGTCTACAATCGGCCCTAGGCATCGGTGTTACCATGAATGCAATTAACGTGATCTCGCCGTACAAGCATCATGGCGTGTGGGTCTTCGATGATGCTCGCGTCGGCTTGGTCCAAGAACCCTTCGTCGCTGGAGCCGACACCTGGATTGATCGCGTCGTTGCTGATATCCCCAACGCTGATCAGGGCTTCACGCTGATATTTTCTGAGACGCCTTTCCCAGGTTACCAGTACCTACTTGATTGGCGGCGCACGGAAGGCGAAGGCAATTGGTATTACTCAGCGGAGCTCGGTATGGAAGGATGGTTATGCCCCGCGCTTCTTCGGTATTTTACGGAAGCTCCAAGGAACCTGTACGTTCAGATAAAGGCGTGCGGCTAGAGACGCTGCTGATTAGATTCCTCAAATCAAATGCTGTGATAAACAAACATAACGTCGAGCGTTGAGCCATTCCATACCTGCGAAGGTTTCTCAGTAACGCCGCTTGAACGACTCGTGCACGACGAAGCGATGCACCCAAGGCTTCCCCCGCACCCGGTTCATAAGCTCCCAATACATAGCACGCGCCAATGGATCGTTGCAGTCGGCGGGGTAGTAATAAGCGTACTTCAAAGAATCTAGGTCAGCTCCTGCTGGTCGATGCCACGAGCGCGCGTACTCTGGTTGCAGATAATTGAAGATTGCCCATCGTATGTTGTTCGAGAATTCGGCGATTTGGCTCGAATGATAACTGAAGATATGGCCATGGAACCACTCGAAGAAATTCTCGACTGCCAAGTACGCGTCTTGTTCGCTCACAGCATGGCCACTGGCCTCCAATAATCGCCGGATATGAGTAACGTTAGTCCCGAGGCGGGCCAGGTTATGTTTCGCAATGTCTCCGCAAATCTTGAGATAGCGATACCGAGAAACACGCAGGTCCGTGGCCACGTTGATTGCGGAGAGGTTCACGCGCGGTGCAACAAACTCGCCTTCCAGCCAGGTCGCGAACGACCCTGTACATCGTTGAAGGTCGGAGTCTTTCGTTCCGAGTTGCGGTTTCGCACAGACCTGCCTCAGATAATAGAGGAACGTAAGATCGGACGGACGAGCGTGCGACGGTGGGGGTTTGAGGCCGAGCGGAATCGGTTTGCTCTTAAATGCTCGAAGCTCAGACAGGAAATCACCCAGGAGGATGATGAAGAGCCGGCTGTTCTGGCTCGTCTCAAACATCATGCTGGTCGGCTCTGTCCGATCGTGCTTTGCAAACATGGCCCAATTGACCATGTCGTCGATCATCTGCCAGACCGAATTAAGGATGATGCATTCTTGTTCGACCTCGTTCACGTTTGATCCTTCGAGACCGGCATTTCAGGCGGACGCTTTTGAAGCGTGATTTTCACGCCGTTGGACTTCAAAATATCGAGCACAAATGGAAATTCCCAACCGCACTGCCATATTCGCAAAGCAACTGAGGCGTTGTCCTCTTGATGAACCCCCAGCGTCAAATAGAAATTTTTCCCGTTATGTTTGGCGAAGACGATCCATTCTCCAGTCAACCGTGAGGTAGCCTTTCTTTTTCCAAGTGAGCCTGACCGATTCCGAATCGCGCCGTGCACCATAGTTTGCGCTAAGAGGCCGGTTAACGTTGGTCGGCTAGCTCAGATACCAGTTGGTACATTGTTCCGCTCTGCAATGGTCATAACCGGAAGGCGGCTTCATTGGAACTTGTCGATAGCGTGGCACTGGTACCCGCGAACGTGAGTTTGACCTGCGGGAGGCAACCAAGAGGCGAACCAAGAACGACCGCGCCTTCTTGGCGGTCTGGCAGGCTGCGCTACGCAAGAGTTGAAAAAAGCGGTTCCGCGAAATTCACGTCACGGAGATTTTTGCGGGAAAGGGGGAGTGCCGGGGTTCGGTTGAGCAAAAGGGTGAGGGTCTGTTGCAGCGACGGCGAAGGGAGGGCGGCCAGTAGTGCAATGCATGCGGAGCGCTACGCCACTTGTTGCTCACACACACCTTCACATTCGGAACACTCGGAGTCGCAGACCCACGCATCTTTGGCGAACCACTCGTGCATCACGTGGCAGATCGGACAGTAGGTCCGGCTGAAAAATACCGCGGTTGAGCGGAATGCCGCGGATTCCACGTATCTGCCGGTGAAGATTGCCCGCCCTGTCGTCGAGCAACGGATCATAAGCATGCTCATTCGACGCACTCCCGTTCGGGGCGTGCGTATCGGTCTTGTGCGAAGAAAGCATAAAGGCCTGGTGACAATTCACGGGCATTATTGAGGCGCGGCGGACGACCGAATTGCGACTCGTCGCTGCATCACGACTCTCAGGACGCTCGGCCGCCACTGACGATGATGACTTCGATTGTGATTGCAGGATAAAAGCCCCGCAAAGCGGACAAGGATTGGCAGGTCCGTCGATTGCCAACTCCGCCACGAATGCTACTCTATGCCCTTGCATTGCAACGCGAATTGATCCTGATCAATAGCCGATCCCACAGTTGAGCTTTAACGTTGCGCGATGCTTGATGCGAAGCGTGCAACTGTACCGAGATCGGAGGTAACTGCTCGTTGCGAGCCGTCGCTAGCCGAGAAAATTGTCGCGCGAGCCGCGCGGCAATTTCATCGGAGAATCAAGACAAGCTCGTTTAGTGACCGACGTGCGGACGGCCCCTGTGCCGCACCTCTCTTACTCGGTCATCCGCGGATACATCCGCGTGGCCACCATCACCAACACCGCAACAGCAAAGATTAAGGCCGCAAAATCCTGACCGAGACCGTAAGTGCTTTGCCCGCCATGTAGCATGAGCGTGCGAAGGCCGTCGACCTCATAGGTGAGCGGGTTCAGCGATGAGACGGCTTTCAGCCATCCCGGCATCAAATTGATGGGATAGATTGCGTTGCTGGCGAAGAAAATCGGCATGGTCAGGACTTGACCGATTCCCATGAACCGCTCGCGCGTCTTCACGATGCAGGCGATGATCAGCGAGAACGTTGAAAACAGACCGGCTCCCACCGCGATGAATAAGATTACCAAAAAAATGCGGCGCGGGTCGAAATCGAGATTCACGCCCATGACCGCGGCGCAGACATATATGACGATCGCCTGAGAGAGGCCACGGATACTGGAGGAGAGTGCTTTGCCGAGGACGAGCGCGCTGCGCGGCGCCGGGCTCACCATGTAACGGTGAAGGACGCCGAGGTCGCGTTCCCAGATGGCCGAAATTCCATAGAAAATCGCAACGAACAGCACGCTTTGCGCAAGGATGCCCGGCGCAAGGAAATCAAGGTAGGGAGTGTTGCCGGAGCTTAATCCACGGACCTGCGTCATCACCCCGCCGAACAGGACAAGCCAAAGCACTGGCTGCACGGCTCGGCTGCCGAGCTCCCATGGATCGTGCCGCAGCTTGCGCACTTCCGCATCGGCGACGGCAAGGACCTGCGTGCAATAGCCGGCAGCGGCAATGATAAAGCGGTTTCTAGCCATGCTCGCGGGCACTGCGGCGCGATTGCCTGACGTCACGGTATCCTCCTCCGGATTCGATTTCGCCGCCTGTAAGTGCAGCAAAAACATCGTCCAACGTCGCCGTCGGACCAAGCTCGGCTTTCAGCGTGGCCGGCGTACCGATCGTTTCGACCCGGCCGGCGTGGAGCACGGCAATGCGATCACAAAGCTCTTCTGCTTCATCCATGTAGTGGGTCGTAATGACGATCGCGGCCTGCAAATCACGGCGCAATTCGCGAACGTGATTCCACACGGTGTGGCGCCCGGTCGGATCGAGCCCGACGGTCGGTTCATCCATGAATAGGACTGCGGGCCGGTGCAGCGTGCTTTGCGCGATCTCAAGCCGACGGATCATGCCGCCCGAATAATTGCGGACCAGACGGTCGCGGACCTCCGACAGCTCCATCATGGCAAGCGCAGCCGCGATCCGGCTTTCGCGCTCAGCGCGCGGGATCAGATAGAGCCGTGAAGACAGCAGCATGTTCTCGTAGCCGGTCAGCTCGCCATCTGCGGAGAGAAGCTGAGGCACATAGCCGATGTGCTTGCGCACGTCGGCCGAATGTGTCGTCACGTCGAAGCCGGCGACCCGCGCACGCCCCGAACTCGGTGGTAGCAGGGTCGTAAGCATTTTGATAAGCGTACTCTTGCCGGCGCCATTTGGCCCGATGAGGCCGAAGATTTCGCCGGAATTGACCGTGAGCGAGACGTCTGCCACTGCGATAAAATCACCGAAGCGCCGCGCCAGCATAGTTGTTTCGACGACAGGCAATGAATTTTTGGCCGATGCAGGATATGTATGTTCGGGCGTCGGCGCGGCAGTGGATGTTGTCATGCATCGCCTCATTACGCGCCATCACTCGTGTATCCAACTCGCGCGAGCGTGTCGGTAACGCGATTGTCGCCTTTGGGACGTCTAGGCCTTGCCGCGGTCGTTCTTATCCCATTGCGACAAAATATTGCCTTCGGCATCTTCTAAATCAAACCCGACACACCACCCTGCAAAAAAACGATTCTTAGTCGCTGTATCGATGGCAACCTGCCGGGCCTTCGCAATGTCGGCAAAGTCACCGGCCACGCGTATCGAATCTGGAGTCGGGGCCGATGAGGGCCGCCCATAGTGGAATACGGCTGTAAGTCTCATGGGGCACGATAACATCGCGGTGAATACGATTCCACTCCGGCGTTAAGTGCGCCGAAATCCAAACTCCGGCACCACCAGCAAAACGAGCCTTGATCCTTATCAAAGTGAAAGCCACGGCTTCGGCTATCGTGAACCATGAATTTTGGCGTCGATGAAAAGGCCTTAGACGGGACATCTCGGGCCCGCAGTTTGATTGCGGTCGTGACCGACCTCGTGCACGAACTTCACGGCCGAAGCACATCCACCTTGAATGTCACGTTATCCAGCAAGCTTGATCGCGATCTCGGCATTGACAGCCTTGGCCGAACGGAGCTGGTCCTGCGCATCGAGCGCGTGTTTCGGACACGCCTTCCGGTTAGCATCATTGGCGAAGCCGAGACGGTGAGAGATATCCTGACCGCCCTGGAGCAGGGCGCTACTCAACAGGGCGCGCCAGACACTCGCATCGCCATCGCCGCTGAAGCGCTAAATGCACAGCCGGTCGTCGCCCCCGCCGCCGAAGCCAAGACAATGGTTGAGGCCCTTGAGTGGCATGTCGCGCGTAATCCAGACCGCGTGCATGTGACCGTCCTGCAGGACGAGAACATCGTCCTCGCCACCATGACTTATGGCGAGCTGTCCAAGGAGGCGCGGGCCGTCGCGGCCGGGCTAATCGCATGTGACGTCGTGCCTGGCGATCGTATCGCCCTTATGTTGCCGACCGGACGGGAATTCTTCGCGGCCTTTTTCGGGATACTTTACACGGGCGCCGTGCCGGTGCCGATTTATCCGCCTATGCAATTGTCACAACTTGAGGATTACTCGCGCCGGCAAGCTAAGATTTTGCGCAATGCCGAGGCGAGACTGCTCGTCACGGTCCCCGAGGCGTTGCGGCTCGGAGGCCTACTGCGCGGGCTCGTCCCGTCATTGAGCGCGATCGAAAGCGTCAGCAATCTGATGTCGGCGCCAGCGCCAGCTTCGCTGCCAAAGCTTGATGATCCGGCTGCCACTGCTCTGATCCAATATACTTCGGGCAGCACCGGCGATCCCAAAGGAGTCGTGCTCAGCCACGCGAACCTATTGGCCAACATTCGCGCCATGTTCACGGCAATCGATGCGACATCTGCCGACGTTCTGCTGAGTTGGCTCCCACTCTATCACGACATGGGCTTAATCGGCGCATGGCTGGCTCCGCTCTATGTCGGTGCGCGGTGTTACATAATGTCTCCGCTGAGCTTTCTCGCCCATCCGCAAAGTTGGCTGTGGGCCAGTCACCGGTACCGTGCCACAATTTCGGCCGCACCCAACTTCGCGTTTGAATTATGTCTCAAGCAGATCGAGGATGCCGACCTCTCGGGTCTCGACTTGAGCTCGCTTCGCTTCGTGGCGAACGGTGCGGAGCCAGTGAGCATTCATACCCTCCGTCGATTCATCGAGCGATTCGGCCGGTACGGATTTCGATCGAAGGCCATGGCCCCGGTCTATGGTCTTGCCGAGTGTGCCGTCGCGCTGGCCTTGCCGCCACCTGGCCGCGAACCGCTCATCGATCGCGTCAAGCGCGAGGCTCTGAGCCGCCGCGGAGTTGCCGAACCCGCAAGCATCGACGATCCCAACGCCGTTGAAATTGTCGCTTGCGGGCGTCCCCTGCCTGGCCACGAAATTCGCATCGTCGACGGCGCCGGCCGAGAAGTCGAGGAGCGGCGAGAGGGCCGGCTCGAGTTTCGCGGCCCTTCGGCGACTTCCGGCTACTTCCGCAATGAGGCCAAGACGCGGGAGCTGTTCCGCAACGGCTGGCTCGACAGCGGTGATCGGGCGTACATGGCCAACGGCGATGTCTTCATCACCGGCCGCATCAAAGACATCATCATTCGCGCCGGCCAACATGTTTATCCCCAAGAGCTGGAAGAGGCCCTCGGAGACATTGCAGGTTTGATTAAGGGGGCGGTGGCTGCATTTGGCGTGACTGATCCCGTTTCCGGAACGGAGCGGATCATCGGTCTGGCCGAGACGCAAACCGATCCAGCAGAATGGGAGTCACTGAAAACTCGTGCCCGCACCGTGGTGGCGGGCATTGTGGGTTCGCCGCCTGACGACGTCGTCCTGGTCGAACCCGGAACTGTGCCAAAAACATCGAGCGGCAAGATTCGTCGGGCTGCCGCCAAGGAGCTTTATCTCCTTCAACAGCTCGATCGACCAAGGCGGGCGTTACGGTGGCAGATTGCGCGTTTGTGGCTCGCTGGCGTTGGTGGTCGGTTGATGCGATTGATCCAGGTGGCGCGCGAATATCTCTACGCTGCTTGGTGGTGGACAGTCCTGGTAATTTGCGTTGTAGCCGGCGCGGTCGCCGTCTTGGCGCTTCCTCGCCGTAAGTGGCGCTGGGCCGTGGTGCGGTCGCTGGCGCGCGCGGCGCTCGTCGCAATGGGCGTTCCGCTCTCCGTCAAGGGCGTCGAGCGGCTGCCGAAGCAGCACGGCGTCATCGTATTCAATCACGCCAGCTATGTCGACGCGATCGTGGTTGTTGCGGTGTTGCCGGGCGAACCTGCCTATCTGGTAAAACGCGAACTTTCCAGCCAGCTTTTCGCGGGTCCGCTTTTGCGCAGATTGGGGGTGCTGTTCGTCGACCGCTACGACTTGACGGGCGGGCTTGCCGATATGGCAACCGCAACTACCCTCGCTCGCGATGGTCGCATCTTGGTCGTATTTCCGGAAGGCACATTCACCCGGCAAACGGGCCTTCTCGAGTTTTTCACGGGAGCATTCAAGATCGCAAGCGACGCTGGTCTCTTGGTCTATCCTGGAATCTTGCGCGGCACGCGATCAATGCTTCGAAGCGACCAGTGGTTTCCGCGCTGGGGTCGCGTCAATGTTGAAATCCTCGATGCTTTTGCTCCCTATGGAACCGACTTTGCATCGGTGTTGCGATTACGCGATGCAGTCCGCGCGGCTATGCTGGCGCGTTGCGGGGAACCTGATTTGCGGGAATTGGTGAAGCCACCCGAGATGGGATAATCGCCGACCATCGCACGCGGGTAACGCTTCCAGGCAATCGGAAAACTCGCTCGCCGGGGGATGAAGAACGCGATCGTGGCGCTGGACTCGCGCGATCTCCTCGCGAGGCAATCACATGATCGCGCCAAGCAGCAACTCGACGCGACCGTCGCCCCACGTTGGAAGCATGATGCGCGAGTAGCCTACCGCGCGAGACTTATTCGACCTAGTGAAACTGCAAGAATACCAAGTAGGTGTTCGCGCTTCGACGGTGGCGCTTGACTGAGAAATGAAAAAATCGAGTGGACTGTGAAGCTCCAATTCATCAGCAAATTTGCCTGTGATACTAGAGTTAAGTTGCCGAATGAGATGTTCTCCCAGGTAGTTGAAACGGAAGCGTTGAGGCTTGGCGAATACGTCTATCAGAAGGAGATTACCTGAGAGGCCCGATAACTGGGAGAGTTTCACGTCGTCCGAAAACGGAATTGGATTTTCTGCTCGTATCAAGCCCTTCCAATACCGGAGTACGTTCGCGAATTGTTTCGGCAGCTTCCGGGGTAGTGGGAAGGGCTGAATTAGTGCTGGCATGGTTTATTTCCCAAATTAGTCCTCACTTCGATCGCTGGCCAACGAAGCGTGAGGGATCATCCCTGAGCGTATTTTGAACCTATGCTATTTTTGACCTGCTCAAAACTGCGCGCAACGTCGAATTTCAGAACAAAGCTCCTGTTTTCGGGGTTCAATGGGCCTGCTGATCCAGCTTGTCCTCGACCCGGAAATAAGTCCGCCCGATAAAGGTTTGGTTGTAGTGCCACCAGGAGATCGGGTGGTCGAGCGCCAAGACGCCGGCAAGCGTGACGGCATAAGCGGCGCATTTCATGTCGCGGCCTTGTCCGCTAAGATTTTCCGGAAGCTTAGCGCTGGCATAGCAGACGTAATGTAGACGGCGCGCAGCGGTCAAGTCTTCGGCGGCGTCGAGCGCAGCTCTCGCGGTCATGAGATGGTCAGAGTGGTCATCGGCGTTGCGAACGGGATCGAGTTCTGGGACGTTGAGCTGAACCACTGAAGCGTACTCACGCTCGAAGTCGACGACGCATCGCAGCGTCGCCACCAGATCCGTCCAGCCGTGATACGAGGCAGTGCCATCAATTGCAGCGAGCGTGCTAATTTGGCCGTCTGCTAGCCGCCTGAGCGATTGATAGCCGGTGTCGACGTAGCCGGTGCCCGTCGGGTTACCATCGGGCAGGCGTAGGAAGTACGCGACCGTATTGCGATAGCTAACTCCGCGGATGGGATGACCATTAAAGGTTGATGCCGACACCGACGTTTCGACGGGGGGCCGACCGTCTGAATCCGCCATAAAGCGGATTGCGACTTCGGCGCCATTTTCGCGGGCAAGGTAAAGTGGGTGCTTGCGGCCGCCGCTGCTTGTTCCAAGCCCAGCATCGCCTGCTGTCATGTGGATGAAAACGGTCTTGGTGTCGGCGTCGGTGACATCCTGAAACGCGGACGGATTCATGAAAAGCTGCCAATCGTCCTGGTGAGGCGCAAAGTAGAACGAGACGCGCTGCGCGGCGCCGCCTTTAGTCATAGGGTCTGCGGCGCGTGCTGCCATGACATCACCTCTCAATCGATGACCAAAGTGGCGTCAGCCATAAGACCGATCGAGTCCTATTACTCAATTTCGTAGAATTTTGCTTTTGATCGAAATCAATGACCGAAGCTGCGTGTAGAATTTTATTCTGGGGCCAGGCAAGGGCTCCAAATGCCAACGAATGACTATATTCGCCGATTCTCAGACGTTCGCTTGAGCGATGTCGCGCTGGTGGGCGGCAAGACCGCGTCCTTAGGCGAACTTTACTCAGCCCTTTCCGAAGAAGGCGTGCGTGTCCCGAACGGCTTTGCTTTGACTGCCGAAGCCTACCGGAATGCACTCGCCGCCGCAAAGGCATGGGAACCGTTGCACCGGTTACTCGACACACTCGACAAGCGGCGCGTTGAACTTCTCGCCAAGCGGGCCGCTGAAGCGCGGCAGATCGTTTACCAAGCGACCGGGGATAAAGGACTTCGAGAACAGACTATTCGTGCCTATCGGGAACTCGAAGCGGAATACGGGGCGAATGTGGCTGTGGCCGTCCGTAGTTCGGCTACCGCAGAGGATCTGCCTTCGGCGAGTTTTGCGGGACAGCACGAAAGTTTTCTAAATGTGCGCGGCGCGGATCAGTTGTTCGATGCCTGTCGCCGCTGTTTTGCATCAATTTTTACCGACCGTGCGATCTCCTATCGTATCGATAATGGATTCGATCATTTCAAAGTCGGCCTTTCCGTCGGAGTGATGAAGATGGTCCGGGCCGATCGCGCTGCGAGCGGCGTCATGTTCACGCTGGACACCGAATCTGGCTTCCGTGAAGTAGTGTTCGTCACAGGCGTCTATGGGCTCGGCGAGAACATTGTACAAGGCGCCGTTGATCCCGACGAGTTCTACGTCCATAAGCCGACCTTTCGCGCAGGCAAGCGGGCCGTCTTGAGCCGCGCGCTCGGGGGCAAACAGTTGCGCATGGTCTATGCTGACCGTGGCGGCACGAAGAATATAACCGTGCCGAAGGCGGAGCGCGAACGCTTCTGCCTCGCGGATGCCGAGGTCCTTAAGCTCGCAGCTGACGCGATCAAGATCGAAGACCACTATTCGAATATTGCTGGTCATCCGACGCCCATGGATATTGAATGGGCGAAGGACGGGATCGATGGGCAGCTATACATCATACAAGCGCGACCCGAGACCGTAGTGTCCCAACGGAAAGCGACGACAGCCTTCGAGGCTTACTCGCTTGCTGCGCCCGGGACCGTGTTGGTCGAGGGCCGGGCGGTTGGAGAGAAAATTACCGCCGGACCGGTGCGCATCGTTGCCGACGCCCGTCAGCTTGGAGACTTCAAACTCGGCGAGGTTCTGGTCGCGGAATCAACTACCCCGGATTGGGAGCCGGTCATGAAAATCGCGGCCGCGATCGTGACAGAACGCGGCGGGCGAACATGCCATGCAGCAATCGTCGCGCGGGAGCTTGGCATTCCGGCCGTGGTCGGTGCAGCAGGAGCGAAGAAGGCGCTGAAAGCCGGCGCCACAGTAACGGTCTCATGCGCAGAGGGGGAGGTCGGCCACGTGTACGAGGGCGCGCTGCCGGTGAAAACCACGCGGCTCGCGTTGAATGAGCTCAGGCGTCCAAAGATGGCGATCATGGTGAACCTGGGAAATCCTGAACTAGCCTTCAAGACGGCGATGCTGCCCAATGATGGCGTCGGTCTGGCACGCATGGAATTCATCATCAGTGAACACATCAAGGTTCATCCGATGGCGCTGGTCAATCCGGAGAAAGTTGTCTCGGCACCAGCACGAAAGGCGATCCAGCGGCTTGTGTGTAATTACGCCAATCCGACGGATTACTTCATTGAAAAACTTTCGGAAGGGGTCGGTACGATCGCTGCGGCGTTCTACCCCAAGCCGGTGATCGTCCGCCTCTCCGACTTCAAGACCAACGAATACGCACGGCTACTGGGTGGCGGAGGCTTCGAGCCCAAGGAGGAAAATCCGATGCTCGGATTTCGCGGGGCCGCCCGCTACGCGCATCCGGCCTATGCGGCGGGTTTCGCGCTCGAGTGCGCCGCGCTGCAGCGTGTTCGCGACGATATGGGACTGACGAATGTCCGAGTCATGGTGCCGTTCTGCCGGCGTGAGGAGGAGGCGCTGCGGGTCCTCGAGACGATGGCCAGCCACGGTCTCAAACGCGGAGAAAATGAGCTTGAGGTCTACGTTATGTGCGAAATTCCAAACAATGTCATCCGGATTGACGCATTTGCGAAACTGTTCGATGGATTCTCGATCGGCTCCAACGACCTGACGCAGCTGACTTTAGGCGTCGACCGAGACTCCGAAATTGTTGCGTTCGATTTCGACGAACGCGATCCCGGCATGCTGGAGATGCTCAAGCTGGCAGTGGTCGGCGCCAAGCGGAACGGGCGTCATGTCGGCATCTGCGGCGAGGCTCCGGCCAATTATCCGGAAATCGCGTATTACCTTACGCAGCTCGGCATCGATTCCATCAGTGTTAACCCATCAAGCATTTTGGGGACGATGCAAGTTGTCAGCGATGCCGAGATTGCCGCGCTGCCGAGCAGCGCGCCTTCCAGGACGACATGATGTTGTCGCACAATGCCAGGATTGCCTCAGGCGCAAGGCCGAATATAGGGCCAGTTTACCTCCCCAACGTTGCGGACTTTGCCGCTGGTGTTCGATTTCGTGCGCGAGATGCAGGAGCTTTGCCCGAAGGCGCTGTTCATCAATTTTTCCAACCCCGAAAGCCGCATCATCCTCGTATTTGCGCGGCACTTCGAAATCCAGCTTCCAAAGCCGATTGCGATCGATTGCGGTAGCGTTGACAACAAATTCGGCGCCATCGAAAGCTGTGCGGCGATCGGTAGTGTATTCGATGATCGGTATCTGGCTTGTTATTCAACAATTTGGCGAGCTCTGTCATTTTCGCGAGAGTCGCCGGGTTGCGGCCGACAAGTGTGAGCGTCGAGCCATGTAATTCATTGCTAGCGAAGATGTCGCGCAACACGCTCAGGCCAAACGACATGCTGATCGCGCCGAGGAAGCCGATTTTGGTACGATTGGCCATCGTCGCGTTCCTTGTGTCCTTCACGCCTCGGCACAAGCGGTGGCCGCGTGCCGATCTTCTGCTTCGGCATTGATTGTGGACATCGCTTGCGTGAGTTCCTCGTAGACATCGTCGCCGATCGTCACGGTGCCAAAATTGGAATTTTCGCCATCGAAGCGGCCCTCGGCCGGCTGATCGGCATGCTCGAACCAGTGATAGCCGACGACCGCCCGCTTTCGTAAAGCGGCAGTGACGTAACGCCGGAAACAGACTGCTCGCTCGGCCTGGGTCGCGACCAGCGGTCCGGCACCATTGGTATTAGGCAGGCCGGAATCGGCGCCGCGAAAGGAGAACTCACCGATCAGGCAGGGCTTGCCGGTGATGGCATAGGCGTCTATCACCGCGCTTGCATCTGAATCATAGCAATTGAAGGAGACAACGTCGACGTGGCACGCGGCTGCGTCAATCACACCCGGCGGCGGAACGTAGGCGAACCGGGAGCCAAGCACGAGATGATGGGGATCGGCAGCTTTGATTGCTGCGGAGGTGAGCGCGAAATAGCGTTCCGCCGCCAGTGCTGCGAATGCGTCGCAATCCGCTGTAAATGCGGCGCGCCCGGGACAGGCACGATTGGCGGCGTCCTCGTCGCGAGCGCTGCGCTGATAAGCCGGTTTTCGTCGGTACGGAGGCTCGACCTGCGTCAGCAAGGCGAAGTCGTTCCAGGACTCGGCGGGCGCACGCCACGTCGCGTTGAATTGCCGAAAATCGGGATGACGTTCCCGCAACCACGTTAGGGCGGCGATTCGGCCTGGGCTTGCGAACGGCAGGACGATGAAAATCGTCAGCAATTCATCGTCGCCGCGCCAATCCGGCCCCCACCGCAATTCGTTATCGATGAACCAGCCGATAATGGCTCGATCATCGCGCCGCGTTCCGCACAGCACTTGCGCTCTGCGATGGAGATAGCGATCAAATTCGGCATCGAACACGTCTGGAAAATCCTGTTGCGGTTTGCCTTTCACAACATCGCCCTTGGCCCAAGCGAACGACATGCCAAGATCAAGAATAGGCGTCAGGGCAAGCGGCGGGGCGTCCGCTTTTGCCACGGCTTCGTCGGACCAGGCACCGAGCGTATTGAAGCCCCAGCGCACAAGCCGCCTCGCAACAGCGGCCCGCCATGCGTCCCGGCTGCCATATTTCCGTTGGCACGCTTCTGCGTAAGGAATGCGATCGCTGTTTTGAATCAGATCCTGATCGAACCGCACCGAATTGACCCCCTTGGAAAGAAAACGGCCTCCGTCGGGGTCGACGAGCCAGAAGGTTCCGTGGCGTTCGGCGATCCGAAAATATCCACTCGGCCGAAAATTGGATTCGGCAATACCACCCCATCGGGTTTTTGGCGCCTTCGCTGGCATTGCAGACTCGACAAATCAATAATCGAATTAGATTGACCGAAACATTCGGCAGTGTGTTGACATAGCTCAACAAGGTGCCGCGCATTCGAGCTATTCTTTTAAATTGAGCAGGTGTGGTGGAGGGCTTACGTGTCTTCATTCGATGAAGGCCGCAATTCGGCGGGCCCAAGGCGGGATCCCGAGCCCGACTATCCCCCAATTGCTGCGTTGCGGCGTGATTTCATCTGGGGCGTGTCGACCTCAAGCTTTCAGATCGAAGGGGCAACACACGACGACGGCCGCGGTCTGAGTGTCTGGGATACATACGGCCAAAAGGGCAAAATTGCCAATCGCGATACTGGCGACGTTGCCTGCGATCACTACCATCGCTACCCCGAAGACATTAACCTGATGCAGCGGCTTGGCATCCAGGCTTACCGCTTTTCTGTCGCTTGGCCGCGCGTCCTTCCGCTGGGGCGGGGCGCACCAAACGAGCGTGGCTTAGCTTTTTATGACCGGCTGATCGATGCAATCCTCGCTGCCAACATCGAACCATGGCTTTGCCTTTATCACTGGGACCTTCCGCAGGCGCTCGACGACCTCGGTGGGTGGACGACGCGAGATTGTATTGCATGGTTTGGCGATTACACCGCGCTTATAGCGGCGCGTTATGGTGATCGAGTCAAACGCTTCGGCACCTTTAACGAGCCATCCATCTTCACTTTGTTCGGCCTTGGATTCGGCGGCAAACGCGCGACGTCCAGCATTGATGCACTCCACCGAGCAATTCACCACATCAATCTCGCCCATGGCGTAGCGGTTCATGTATTGCGTGCGCAGGTGACAGACGCCTCGGTTGGCGCCATTCACAATTATCAACCCTGCCTGCCATCAACGCCTGCTGACGCGCAAGCGGCCGACACCTGTGACGCATATTGGAATCGATCCTATCCTGATCCGCAATGCCTCGGCACGTATCCGCAGTACATGCAGGCAGCCATCGAGCCGCACATGGCAGCGAACGACCTTGCACGGATTCGTGGCCCCGTGGACTGGTTCGGCCTCAACCACTACAGCCCGGTGTTTGTGAAGGCGGATCCCAACGCAACCCTCGGCTTCGGATTCGGCGAAAAGCCGCCCGAGGTCCCGGTCACCCCGAATGGTTGGCCGATCATGCCCGATTGGTTTCAGAAAACATTGCTGCAGGTGGCCAACCGCTATCGATTGCCGATCTACGTGCTTGAAAATGGGCTCGGCGGCTACGACAAGCTCGACGACAATGGCGAAGTGATCGATACCGACCGGATCGCTTATCTGCGCGCCTATATCGGTGCGATGAACGCCGCAGCTCTCGCCGGAGCTGATATTCGCGGCTATTTTATTTGGTCCCTGCTTGATAATTTCGAATGGGATTCTGGATACAGCGTCCGCTTCGGGCTGACCTATATCGATTATTCCACCCAGCGGCGCGTTCCGAAGGCATCCTTTAATTGGTATCGCGATCTGATCAAGACGGCGCGGAACCGATGATGTAACGCTTGGATCCGGCATGGCAGAACCTGACAGATCAGAAGGCGTCGTGCTGGCAGATGTCGGCGGGACGAATGTGCGCTTTTCCGTGCTCAGGGATGGTGCGCTCGGCCCGATTAAGCACATGGCAGTCGCTGATTATAAGCTGTTCGCGGATGGGCTTGCTGCTTTCATGGCGGATCAGGCGGACGGCGGCACGATCCGCCACGCGCTTTTCGGCGTCGCCGGCGTGGTCGAAGGCGAGCATTGTGCCCTTACTAATAATCCGTGGATTGTCGACGCAAAGGAACTTCGCGCCCGCTTCGGATTCGCCGACATCCACATTGTCAACGATTTCGAAGCAATTGCGTGGTCGCTGCCGCACTTTGCTGCCGACGATCTCTGCAAGATCGGGGGACGAGAGCCGAAGGCGGATGCGCCTATGTTTGTCCTCGGCCCGGGAACCGGGCTCGGCGTGGCCGCCTATATACCTAGCGACCAGGGTGGTCTCGTGGTGCGCAGTGAAGGCGGCCATGCCACAATGCCGAGCGGTTCTTTGCGCGAGGACGCTATCATCGAGAAGTTGCGCCAGCAGTTCGGGCACGTGTCTGCCGAACGTGCATTATCCGGCCAAGGTCTGGAGAATCTCTACCGTGTGATTGCGTCGCTCGAATCGCGGATCGTGCCGGCACGCAGTGCGGCCGAAATCACGCAAGCTGCTCTCACGGGTGGCTGCGCGACGAGCCGCGCCGCTCTCGATGCGTTTTGCGCGCTGCTCGGTGCGGTCGCCGGTAATTTTGCGCTCAGCTTCGGCGCGCAAGGCGGTGTTTTCATTGCTGGTGGGATCGCAGCTCATGTACGCGATTATCTACCGGGATCGCAGTTTCGTTCCCGCTTCGATGCGAAGGGGCGAATGAGCCGATATCTCGAGACGATTCCAGTTTATCTTATCCTGCATGATGATCCCGCTTTCATTGGTCTGCAGTCGCTGGCCGCCCAGAGGGCGTAGAATTTGATCAAGATGGCAAATATCGTCACCCTAACGCCAAATCCCGCGATCGACTTGTCCACGTCCGTCGATCGCGTTGTACCAATACTCAAGCTGCGGTGCGCAGCGCAGCGGCGCGATCCCGGCGGCGGAGGGGTCAACGTTGCACGGGCGGTCAAGAGGTTCGGCGGAGATGTCGAGGCCATTCTCCCCGTCGGAGGGTTCACCGGGCAACTGCTTCGCCGTCTGATCGAGGATGAAGGAATTCCGAGCCGCATCATTGAAGTCGAGGCTGAAACCCGCGAAGACTTTTCAGTCTCGGAGCTGAGCACGCATACCCAGTACCGTTTCATCCTGCCTGGGCAAGCGCTGCGCGAATCGGAATGGCGCGAATGCCTCTCAGCACTGGCCGACACCGCACCGGCACCGAAATTTGTCGTGGGTAGCGGTAGCCTGCCGCCCGGCGTGCCGGATGATTTTTATGCGCAGGCGGCAGTGATCGCGCAGAAACTGGGGGCCAAGTTTTTCCTTGATGCCTCCGGAGCGCCGCTCGCCGCAGGCATAGAGCAGGGGGTCTACATGATGAAGCCGAACCTGCATGAAATGTCCGACCTCGTCGGTGCGAAATTAGCCACGCAAGACGACTGGTCGATGAGGGCGCGTGCGCTGATTGAAAATGGAAAGGTCGAGGTCGTCGCGCTATCGCTCGGCCATCTCGGTGCGATGCTCGTCACACGGGATCAGGTTTTCCGGGCGCATGCGCTGCCGATCAAGCCGGTGAGTGCCGTCGGTGCCGGCGACAGCTTTCTCGGCGCACTGGTGTTCAGCCTCGCCAACGGCGCCAGCCTTGTTGATGCGTTTCGCCTTGGCGTTGGAGCCGGCGCCGCGGCGCTAATTAATGAGGGTACCGAACTTTGCCGGCCCGCTGATGCTTACCGGTTAAGCGCTCAGGCGACGATCAATGACGTTTGAAATTAACGCCGTTGCGATGGTGGGCTGTCCGTCTGCTCCTCAAGTTCGTCGAGCGCGACGAGCAGGGTCGCGACCCGGTGGGCCGAGGATCGCCAGTCGGAGAATCGCTGGTAATTGTCGACGAGCCAATTGAATGCGCCCTGCACGACAACGAATGCGGCTGCGGATTGCATGAGCTCTCCTAGCGACATGGTGCCACTGAGATATTTTGGCACACAAAGGATCCACGCGATCACCGGGGCGAAAAGAAAGTTTCCATGCGAGACAAGCGTGGTGCGAACAAGCTGCCAACAGTATTCGCGCCACCAAAGCAGCACCGCTTGTAGCTTGAGCTGCAATGTTTGTCGCTTATCGATACTGCTATGCGTGATTTCCGGGCGTCCAGTCTCTTCGCGGAAGGCGTCGATTGCGGCACGAAACTCCGCTTCAGTCTGGTTCATGCGCTCACTGACGCCAGTGAGATGGTGGCCAAATAAGACCATGAGAGCTGACACCCCTCCAGAATAGATGATGACGCCGAACACGAGATAGCCAGGGATCGTTACTGTCAGGCCAAACAGGGAAATGTCGATGCTGCCACCGACAGTCCACAGCACGCCGAAAAAGGTGATCGAGGTCAATACTGATGAAAAAACGGCCAACGCAAAATCTATTGGGGCATCGGTTGCGACACGGACGTCGACCGCGATGCGATATTCCGGATTCTCGGAACCTTTCGTCAAATGATCGAGATGGCGAAACCGATCCTTGTCGAGCCATCTTGCGATGACGTGCCGGGTCAATGCCTCTCGCCAACTGCGCTGCGCCGTCATCCGTCCCCATACCGATGTGGCCGCCAGCAAAATGCTCGCTGCAGCAAGCGGGACGAACAATTGTGCTTGAAGCCAGAGCGCCTGCCCATCCTTGCGTTCGAGCGCGTTGAAAAAATTGCGGTTCCATAGATTAAGCGCAACCTGCACCAGTAATTGGAGAACAACTACCCCGACAAGAAAGACAGCGAGACCTGCGATCCAAGCTTTCTGTTCTCCCCACAGTTCCGAGGCCGACTGCCAGAAGCGGGCCAAAAGCTGCCTCTGGTCCCGAATCAAAGCGATCTGATGAAGGGGGCGCATTTCATTTTACCGGCCGCAGACGGTGCGAATATTATGCGCGTAACCGACGTCTACAAGCGCTTTATGTGCTCGCTGGCGGTCGACAGACCGAGTCCGGCTTGGGCGAGGCGAGCAACGCTGTCCCTAAGGAACTACCATTACGTTGCACGGGGCCAAGCTCGTTAGTTTTTGCGAGACGCTACCGAGCAGAAGGCCGGACAGCCGGCCGCGCCCGCGTCTGCCGACAACAAGAAGATCGGCATTTTCGCGCCGGACAGTGTCGATGATGGCTTCGGTCGGGTCGCCCCATTCGGAGCGCAATTTGACGGCGGACACGCCACTGTGGAGTGCACGCTTTCGGGCACGGTCAAGAATTTTATTCGCTGCAGTCTCCAATGTCTCACTCAGATCGCCCTCAGCGCTCGCGAGTTGCCTGAGCTTCGCCCCGGAAATATTCCCACCGACCGTCAGGATCAGGAGATCGGAACCAGTAACCTTCGCCAGTTTGGCGGCAGTATCAACCGCGCGATTTGCGCCGGGCGAGCCGTCGGTGGCGACAATGATGCGTGGCATTGCTGGGCGCGACTCCGGTGAAAGTATTCGTCTTTAGACGCACAATGAAGTCGACCTCCATCACCTCGTCAAGAAGCTTCTAAGAATTCTTAGCGAATTGGTACCCCTAAATTTTGATGTCGGCTTTACCCTCGAAAGCCGCAATGTCAGCCTGTGCTCCAACTCCGGACGTATGACGGCATTACGCGAGTCCGAAAAAGATCCCCGGAGCGGCGGTGCATCGCGGGGATATGGCAACGAGCGGTTCAATCTACAACGTGCTCGCCGACAGCATATTGCAAGCCGAGACCTGGCCCGAATTGAAGCCGTTGAGGAACCAACGTTTGCGCTGTTCGGATGTGCCGTGGGTGAAGGAATCGGGTATGACATAGCCTTGCATCTCCTTTTGCAGGCGGTCGTCGCCGATGGCCGAAGCAGTTTGCAAAGCCTGATCGACGTCGCCTGGATCGAGGAAGTTGTGCTTCTGCTGAGCGCTGCCGCGCTGCTTTTCCGTCGCCCTCTGACCGTCGATGTTGGTCCCGGTGCGAGCTCGCATATACAGAACGACAGGTGAGACTTGGACATTCGAAACCCCAGCGGAGAGATTTAACGCCTGTGTTGCATTCGACCGGTTGAGCCGGCACCCCGAAAGCAAACATTCATCGCGGCGGTTGGCATGTCCGCTTTAGGCGGACGTGACCAGACTAATTCGTGATATCTGGCATTGACCGGCAGCTTTGCACGGCGGTTTTGGGCTAGTCGCGAGAACGAATATGCCTACTGAGACGATCTTGAAGATGCAGGCATTATTTTCAAAAGCACGGAGCGACATGTGTTCATTGTAATCTCTTTGAGATTCGAATCGAAATCCAGAACGGAAAGCTATATTTCAAGCCAGAGGGCGAACGTGCGACCATGCCGGTTCAGTTCCTGCCGCCCCCGCAGAGAGTACTTTTTTATTGCCAGAGTATGAGTGCCTTCGTCAGGCCCCTTTAATTATTTGAGAAACCCGGTTGAGGAGGGAGGCGGGGTCTTTTAATTGTGCATTCGCGGTATTCCAATCGAACGGACCGCGCACATAGCGTCTGGTATCAAGTTCCAGATTTCGTACCGGAATATTTTGCATTCCGATTTCGTCGCCGTAGTACATAATTGGCGCGCCGGGGACGCCGTACAAAAGATCGATCGCTTCAAGGATGCGCTCCGTGTTGCCCCGTAACGCGCTCGCGATGCGCATGCAAGTCGCCTCGCCTTTGTTGAACAAATACTCGTGCTTCGGATCGAGGAAATCAATCAGGCGGTGCCGTTCGTCGGAGCCTAGTGTGCCGAGCGTTATCGCGTCATGGTTGCGCAAGAATGTCGCCCACTGGCAGCTTTCGGGTATGCCAGAAGATCGTGCGAGCGTCGCGTCAAGCGACGATCGCGATCCGTCGCACAGCGCAAGCCACAAGTGAGCCATCAGCGGGAAGTTGTAGACCATGTGGCACTCGTCGCCCGCTCCGAAATATTCTTTCGACGACTCGATGTCTTGCACCGCTTCCGCGAGAAGGATCACGTCGGGATACGTCGTCTCGAGCCGCCGGCGGATGCGTTTAAGGAGCTGATGCGTTTCGGGTAACCCTTTTGATGTCGTGCCTTCGCGCTTTATGAGATGTGAGGCGGCGTCGAGGCGGAAACCATCGACGCCGCGTGCTGCCCAGAACTCCATGTTCGCGAGCATCGCCTCGAAAACCTGAGGGGTATCCCAGTTGAGATCCGGTTGCCGGGGGTAAAAGGTCGCGAAATAGTAGTCGCCGGTGGCAGGATCGGGTATCCAGTTTTGTGATTTGATATCGGGGAAGGCGTTGACCGCTCCCGCGAGACCCGTTTCGGACGCGCTCCAAAGATAGAAGTCCCGTTTGGGGTTGTCGCGACTGCGGCGCGCCTCAAGGAACCACGGATGCTGATCAGAGGTGTGGTTCAACACGAAATCGATAATCACACGGATGCCGCACCGATGCGCTTCCTCGATACATTGAATGCAGTCTTCGATCGTGCCGAGTTCCGAACGGACGCCGCGATAATCAGCGACATCATACCCGTCATCTATCATCGGAGAGGGGAAGTGCGGGAGGATGTGCAGACAATCTACGCCGAGTTGGGTGAAATACGGCAGGTGTTCCGCAAGTCCGGCAAACGTCCCCGCGAACGCGTCAACGTAAAGCTCGTACAGCTTCGCGTTCTTCCACCAGTGAGTTCGAGCATTCATAACTAATAATTATACCATGGTAATTAAGGACGCGGGGATCGGATAGAATCTCTTCGGCTTCGACCGAAGATCGAAAAATGGGAAACTATCAAGAGCGGTAGCGAGTTTAGCGTTGCTGCGCTCGTATTTCGAGTGGACCAGGCTAGAAGCGGACGTGGCACCTCCATTTGCGATGTCCGCTTTTACCCGGTTGAGCTGGCAGTCATAAGCGGGCCGCGTCGTTCACTGGCTGGCGCGGCAGCTATGCCCCTGTGCGTTCAACCGGTCAGTGCAACACTGCTTGTAGTTTATCGGCTGGCGTTTGGAAGCCCAAGGTCTTTCGCGGACGTTGATTGAGCCGCAGAGCAATCGCGTTCAGGTAACTCTGCGAGATGCGCGAGAAGTCGGTTCCTCTCGGGAAGTACTGACGCAGCAGGCCGTTAGTGTTCTCGTTTGAGCCGCGCTGCCAGGGACTGCGCGGATCACAGAAGTAGACCTGGACGTTGGTGGCAACCGTGAAGCGCTTGTGGGCATGCATCTCTTTGCCTTGATCCCAGGTCAGGGAGCGTCGCAACTCCTCAGGCAGCTTGCCGATGTGCTTGGCAAGCGCAGCAACAACAGTCGTCGTGTCCTTGCGGGGGATCTTGACGAGCATCGTGAAGCGGGTATTGCGCTCGACGAGGGTGGCGATGTGCGTGTCGTTCGCTCCGGTAAGAAGGTCTCCTTCCCAATGCCCCGGCACGGCGCGATCCTCAATCTCGGCGGGCCGCTCGCGGATGGAGACCATATCGAGGATATGCCCCTGTCCACTCTTCGCGTTGTGGCTCTTGGGGCGACGCATCCGCCGCGCAGTACGCAACTGCCCCGTCAGCTCCTTCTTCAGCACGCCGCGGGTCTGGATGAAGAGGCTGCGATAGATCGCTTCGTGAGATATCTGCATGTCTTGGTGGGTTGGGAACTCCTGCTTCAGCCAGCCGGAGATCTGCTGCGGCGACCATTGCAGCGTGAGCTTCTGCGCCACGCGCCATCGTAGCTCCCTATGCAGCGCCAAACGACAAGGCTTGGGGCGCAACGCCCGCTCCCAGGCACGCCGATCAGCCCGGTTTGCACGATAGGCCTGACTGCCGCCGTGGCGCCTGATCTCCCGACTTACTGTCGATGGCGCCCGTCCGAGGCCCTGGGCGATCTGCCGGATCGACCGGCCCACCGCGATGCCACGGGAAATCTCTTCGCGTTCCTCAAGCCTTAGTGCTGCCAAGGCTCTCCGGCGTGGCGCCGGCACGATCCCTCCGTGGAGTACCACGATCCGCTCAACACCAGTTTTGTTCCTTCTTTCCAGCGCCCGCGAGATGGCCGCAGCGCTTTGCCCGTTCTTCCATCGCTCCCACAGCTCGGCCTTTTGCGCTGCCGTGAACAAAATCCGTGACGTCACCATGGCGCACCTCCTCACCTCGTAAGATTAGAAGGTGTTGCGCTGACCGGTTGAATCCGCCCCCCAATTCCAGACGTAATGCTGTCTCGCAGCAAGCGACGTTCAGGGCCACAAACTGCCGTAAATGTGATCTGTAGATCAACCAATTGAGATACTGGACAGTCAGTCTTCCCCGTGGCTGGATCGGACTGACAAGCTGAAGAGGGATCACTATGGCAATCGAGACTTGGCTCGCTTTTGTGGCAGCGTCGACTGTGTTGCTTATCATTCCCGGACCAACTGTGCTGCTTGTTGTCTCGTATGCCCTGGGGCACGGCTGGCGCACCGCACTCCCGACGGCGGTAGGAGTTGCGCCCGGCGATTTCACCGCGATGACATTGTCGATGCTTGGTCTCGGCACACTCTTGGCAACGTCGGCAACCCTCTTCACGTCGCTAAAATGGATTGGCGCGGCATACCTTATATGGCTTGGCATCAAGCTATGGCGCGCCGGCGGCGCGCTAGACGCGCAGCCACGCACTGATGCAGCATCGTCGGTCAAGATGCTGGGCCATGCGTGGATAGTGACAGCGCTCAATCCCAAGAGCATCACGTTCTTTGTTGCGTTTCTCCCGCAGTTCCTCGATCCCTCGATTGAGTTCATGACTCAGATGATCACGTTTGAAGCGACGTTCCTCGTGCTTGCCTTCGCGAATGCCTTGGGATACGCGCTCATCGCTACTCGAGCGCGAGCTACTGTTCGCAATCCCGTCGCCATTAGCATCTTCAATAAGATTGGTGGCAGCTTGCTAATTGGTGCCGGAGTGGCTGCGGTGAGCCTTCGCGGGGCACGGAACTGATCAAGTCCGGACGTCCGTTCAGGGTCAACAGCGGCTGATCGACGATGTCCGCATAATGTTGGCTTATCCCTCAACTCCAGACATACCGCTGCGTTGCGGCGAACGTCGAAAGGGGCCAGGGACTGCCTCCTGCACTGCGGAAAAACAGCCAACCTTTTTGCCGTGAACTCCATCGCAGAACGCCTTTTTGAGACGTGCTATCTTGCCTCATATTGAGCGGGCATGATCCTGCGGGGGCGGATCAAATGGCAATCGACATCGGAAGACGGCAATTCGTGTCCGCGCTCGGCGGTACGACGGTCGCGTGGCGCTCGCCGCACGCGCGCAGCAGCCGGCGATGCCGGTACCGAGCTTGTCCGACGCAGCGTTTCCCTGATTTTCGCGGCCGGTGGGAACGTAGCCGCGCGCGCTGCAAAAAGGGCTACAGTCACTATACCGATCGTGTTCGCGATCGGTGCCGATCCGGTGGAGCAAGGCATCGTCGCGAGCCCCCCTGCGGAGTTCCGAAACGGAATTGAATCACTGGAGGAAAGCGCCATTCTGCTGATTGTCAACCAACAGCTATTTGGCAAGTGATTTGATATAGGCAGCGACATCGTCTGATTGCTCCTGAGTGAGCGCGAGATTCGGCATTTTCGGATGCTGTTCCCACAGCAACTCTACCCCTTTTTCACGAAATTTCCGGCTCTTCGCGACCGCTCGAAACGAAGGCGCATTCGGATCGCCCGGACTCTGGCCCTCGAAAACAACGTGACAGATGGCACATACGCGGCGGGCGAATTGCTTGCCACGCTGGGCATCCGCGGCAAATCCTGACGCGCTACAGGTCACGAATACGAGCGCGGCGAATGCGGCCGTCAGAATACAGCGCTTAGTCGCCTTTGGCATCGTGAGCGGCTCTCCTGATACCTTTGCGCACGTCATCAGCGAATCCGGCTAGCCAAAAAAGCTAAATGATAAATAACTCGCCGCGTTCCGCAATGAATATAAATAGCATAATGAATATAAATAGCATTCTGCCGCGATTCGCGGAAGCGAAAGGGCGGCGCTCGCAGTGGTTTCCAGCATTTAGCTTGCCAACGGCCTAAGATTTTGCAAAAGCAATTCCCGAGCGTTTCTTGGCTGGCCGACTGCCTGACAGGGGCCGCTAAGCGACGAACTAACCACGGAAACAAGGATGCGGTTCGCTGGCCAGAACGCACCGGCCTTCACTCGCGCTCGATTGGGTCTTGCAAGTTGCTCGGTCAAAAACCCACACTTTACTGAAGAAATCGATGCTACGCATCGGTCTAACGTTCTCTTCGAAAGGCAACCCCCGCAAGAAACTCAGGCCGAGCCAACGGATAAAGCATGAAGGTTATGTCACTGCCAATAACGCGAGGCCATTTGCGAGCTCTAAGGCAGCCTACATTTGCGGTTTTGCTCTCGCTTTTCGCATCCCACAGCTTCGCACAGCGCCCCGCCGAAGGCCCATTCGCGGCTTTACCCGGCTCCTGGTCCGGCACCGGTATTATCGCGCTATTGAACGGAACTAAAGAGCGCATTCGCTGTCGGGCGGCTTATCGCCTCGGCAACAGCAGCGTGAATCTCGCGCTGGAGCTAAGCTGCGCGAGCGACAGTTATAAGTTCGAATTGCAGAGCACCATCGCCTATAGCGATCAATCGATTTCGGGATCATGGTTCGAATCAACCCGCAAAGTCGGCGGCGCAATCATGGGTCGCGTCGTAGGCAGCCAGATCAATGCTCGGGCCGAAGGTCAAGCCTTCACCGCGATCCTCGCATTGAATACGCGCGGCGACCGACAGTCGGTCTCCATTCGATCGCCTGGAAGCGAGATGTCGGAGGTCACCATCACGCTTACTCGCGGATCGAGGTGAAGATGGTGCATCAAGAGGCCGATTAAGGGATGACGCAGCATACCGTTCGGTAAAGCAATCGCGAAATTCACGCGAACAGACGCGCGGCGGCATTTAGGCATGTCAAAGTTCCACAGGCAGAGAATTCTGATCGTTGAACATTACTCACAGTTGGACGAGATAAAATGGGTGCTGAGCCGACTTTAAGCACCAGGATCAACGACGAAGAGCTGGAATTCACCGCGATCGGCTCATGGACGACCGCTCATGCGGACGCCCTCGAGTTACTTGTAGACGCTGCGGCGGCCCAAGCTTCGGATGTGCGAAACATGGCCATCAACATGGCCATGGTCGGTGAACTCGACACGCTTGGAGCATGGCTGCTGGAACGTCTGCTCCGCAACAGCAGTAAACAAGGAAGACAGGTCCGATTTGTCGGGCTGCCTGATCATTATCGTGGGCTGCTTGATGAGGTCCACCGCGTCAATCGCCAGGCGCCAGCACCCCCTGAAAAGAAAAACAGTTTGCTGGTCGGACTGGACATTCTCGGCCGCGGTGCCGTCGACGTCAAAGTCGATCTCATCGTGTTCCTTGAAATGGTTGCAGCCTTGAGCATTGCGATTGCCCGCACGCTCATCCACCCCCGGAATCTTCGGCTCACCTCCACCGTGTATCATCTGTACCGCGTCGGCTGGCAGGCCGTACCGATCATCTTGCTGATTACATTTCTAATCGGCTGCATCATCGCCCAGCAAGGATTCTTCCATTTCCGTAAATTCGGCGCGGACGCCTATGTCGTCGACATGGTCGGCATCCTTGTTCTGCGCGAGCTTGGCGTGCTGATCGTCTCGATCATGGTAGCAGGGCGTTCCGGAAGTGCCTACACAGCGGAACTCGGCTCGATGAAGATGCGCGAGGAGATTGATGCGTTGCGCACGATGGGGCTCGATCCAGTCGAGGTACTGATCTTGCCGCGCGTGATAGCGCTCGTCATTGCGTTGCCGGTTCTCGCCTTTCTAGGCTCGATGGCTGCGCTTTATGGCGGCGGGCTGGTGGCTTGGCTGTATGGTGGGATGAGCCCCTCGATATTCATTGCCCGCCTGCGGGAAGCGATCTCGGTGACGCATTTCGAGGTCGGCATGATCAAGGCGCCGTTCATGGCGCTGGTCATCGGGATCGTGGCGTGCAGTGAGGGACTGCGGGTCAAAGGCAGCGCAGAGTCGCTCGGCTTGCAGACCACGACCTCAGTCGTGAAGTCGATCTTCCTAGTCATCGTACTTGACGGCGTATTTGCGATCTTCTTCGCATCGATCGGAATGTGATGGATGGACAGCTCTGCGAACGAGATGGCGATCCGCGTGCGCGATCTTCTGGTCGGCTTCGGCGATCAGATCGTACTCGACCATCTGTCGCTCGATGTCCGACGCGGGGAAATTCTGGGTCTAGTCGGTGCGTCAGGTGGTGGCAAATCGGTGCTGCTGCGGACCATCATCGGCCTGATCCCGAAACAGCAAGGCCGCATCGAGGTAATGGGCGTGGATCTCGACACGGCGGGGCTGCGGGACACGCGTGCGATCGAACGACGATGGGGGATCCTGTTCCAGCAGGGCGCATTGTTCTCCTCGTTGACGGTCCGTCAAAACGTGCAGTTTCCGATGCGGGAGAACCTACATCTCTCGGACGCACTGATGGACGAACTGGCGACAGCCAAGCTAGAAATGGTCGGAATAAGTCCGAACGACGGGAATAAGTTTCCCGCCGAGTTGTCCGGCGGCATGACCAAGCGCGTTGCGCTCGCCCGCGCGCTCGCCCTCGACCCGGAGATTCTATTTCTCGACGAGCCGACCTCGGGCCTGGATCCGATCGCAGCGGGCGACTTCGATACGTTAATCAAAACGTTGCAGCAGACGCTCGGCTTGACCGTCTTCATGGTCACCCACGACCTTGACAGTCTCCATACGGATTGCGACCGCATCGCTGCCCTCGCCGACGGTAAGATCGTTGTGGTGGGACCGATCGCGACTGTGCTCGCCTCAGATCATCCTTGGGTAAAGTCCTACTTCCAAGGCAAACGCTCACGCCTCCTGACCCGTGCTCCGAATTGAGGTCGACATGGAAACCCGCGCACCCTATGCCCTCATTGGACTCTTCGTGCTCGCTGCCATCGGAGCGGTTTTCGGCTTCGTATACTGGCTGAACAACACAGGCGGATTGAGCAAGCGGACGGTCTATCACATTCGTTTCGAGAACACCGTGTCGGGATTGTTGAAGGGGGCGGCCGTTCTGTTCAACGGCATTCGCGTTGGGGAGGTCACCGATCTTCAACTCAACCCGGACAATCCGCGACAGGTGATGGCGACCATCGCCGTCGCCACAAGCACCCCGGTGCGCGCGGATACTCATGTCGGACTGGACTTTCAGGGTTTGACCGGGGTCCCTGTGATCGCGCTCGAAGGTGGCAGCAACGCGCCGTCGGCATGGCCCACGTCGCCCGGCGAGCCGCCCGTTCTCAACGCCGATCCGATGGCTGGTCAAAGCATGACTCAAGCCGCCCGCGACGCACTTCATCAGATCGAAGCGGTCCTAGCAGAGAATTCGGAGCCGCTGCACAGCACGATCGCCAATCTCAACACGTTCTCGGCGGCGCTCGCGCGCAATTCCGATCGCCTCGACGGGATCGTCGCTGGGGTGGAGCGGATGGTCGGCAGCGGCCCTGCAAGCGTGCCGCCCATCCTCTATGACCTTACGGCCCCGCGAACATTTCCCACGATCAACACGACCCTGCCTGGACCGCTCACCGTTCCGGAGCCGACTGCCATAATTATGTTCGATACTCAAAAGATCTTGGTTCGACCGGCCGGGGCCGAAGATCCTACATTCGCCAATGCGCGCTGGAGCGATAACCTGCCCAAGCTTCTTCAGGCGAAAATCATCCAAAGCTTCGAGAATGCGAACTTTCTGGGCGCAGTGACCCAGCCGACGGAGGGACTCACGGCCAAATATCAGCTCCTGATTGATATTCGTGATTTCCAAGTTTCGATGGCCGCCAACCCTATCGCGAATGTGGAGTTCACCGCCAAGATTCTGACTGACCAGGGCCAGATCGCCGCAGCGCGGATATTCCACGCGACCGCCCCGACCACGGCGCCCGACGCAGCCGCGGCTGCCGCGGCGCTAAACGAAGCTTTCAACAACGCCGCCATCGAACTGGTGACATGGACATCGGCCATGATAGCCAAGCCCAACTCCGAGAATCGAAAACGCTAATGATAAAAAAGGTGGGCGTCATATCGTACGTAAATGCCACCTCGATGGCGTGCACGTGCGCCTCGCCGCGCTCTCGTTTAAGTGCGGAGCCAAACAGCCAAAGCTGCTTAAGGCGTGAACTTATAGACACGCCATCGAATGAAGTGCCGAATGTCCGCTTCTCTAATCGGCCGATTGGGGTCAAGCGCTTTCAGACTATCCACCAATCACAAGTGTTGATGTTGCTCGCGCCGCAGACGGCACCTGCATAAGCGGGGCGATCATCCTTGGCGCAGCAGCACCAGTGCCGCACCGGGCCAAGACGGCCGAAGCCACGCTAACCGGAAAACGGATCGACGAAAGCGCTGCCGCACAAGCGGGCCGCGCCGCCCTAGACGGCGCCAGCCCGCTTGCCAAGAACACCTACAAGCTGCCGCTGTTCGAAACTCTCGTCCGCCGCGCGATCCTTAAGGCCGCCGCCCCGCGCCGGCGAGTTCGATTGCGCGCGACGACAGTTGATTTGCGTCAATGTCGCTACAGGCCACGTAGTCAATGGTGCATTCGGTGCCGCGCAGTATCGTGAGAGGACGAAGAAGTGCACAGTCGAGAGGCAGGCCCATTGCCGGCTCCTTGCCTCTAACGAAAAGGGGCCTGGCTTCATGGAAAAAGGATCACACCATGGAGATCGAAAGCACCACATTTGGCACCATTACGATTGACGGGAAGACCTATAATCACGACGTGATCATTCGCCTGTCCGGCGAGATCGTGAAGCGGAAGAAGAAGCTGTCGAAGAGACTCTACGGCACTTCGCACATGCTTTCGAAAGACGAAGCGAAATTTATTTTTGAAAAAGGATGCGAGCAGCTAATTGTTGGCTCGGGCCAAATGGGCAATGTGCATTTATCACCGGAAGCTGAGGCCTATTTCGCCAAAAAGGGCTGTGAGGTCCTGTTGCAACCCACACCTAAGGCGATCCAGGTGTTCAACAGATCGCATGCAAAGAAGATTGGACTTTTTCACGTGACCTGCTGAAGCGACATGGTGATCGTAGCACTCGCCGGGGATCATTCCATCAGCATCGCGACGCGTTGACGAGCTACGACAGCCTGGATCGCATGGTAATTCGCGTCCGAACGGGATTTGACCTGCATCAATTGCCCCGCTCGCGCAGTCCTGTATTGGGTTGTCTCGACATTCAGGAGGAGCAGTTGCGCCATCTCATCATCGCCGCTCATCCGAGCCCGAAAAGCTTTAACCACGCCGTCGTCGAATCTTACATGTCGGCGTTGATCGAGCGCAGACATCGCGTCGAGTGCCGCGATCTTTATGCCGAGAAATTCAATCCGGTATTATCAGCGCGTGATTTGGCGGCCGTAGGTCGGCGCAAGGCAGCAAAGGATATCCGCAACGAGCAAGCCGCAATCCGCCGAGCGGACGTGTTGACATTGATCTCGCCGCTCTGGTGGAGCGGCTTTCCCGCTATCCTGAAAGGCTACCTCGATCGGGTGTTTTGTGCGGGCTTTGCCTATGTGATCAAGCAGGGAGAATACATTCCGGGACTTGCCGGCAAGAAAGGCGTGATCATTACAACAACTGGGGCGAGCACCGAGGAGCTCGAGAGCGGTGGTAGGCTCCGCGCACTCAAGACCATTTATGATGAAGGGTTGATGCAATTCTGCGGGATAGAAATGCTGCGACATCTCTATCTGAGCGGCATTGATCTCGACATGAGCCGAGCCGAAGGCGAAAAGCGGTTTGCGAGCGTCCGCCGCTTCGTCGGCCGCACGTTCTAGGCTGCTAACCGTGTCTGCGTCCGGCAACCGAACAGAGAAGCTTACCATCGGCATCGCTGGCGTTTCGCTCGGCCAAATAAGCCGTCAAATCCCTACGGACGAGCCGCCGCCGCTGGCGCCGAATGCAGATCTCGACATTATCGGCAAATCCGTGTCGCGGATCGACGGCCGCGCCATGGTCACCGGCACTGCCCGCTACACTGTGGATGTTAGGTTGCCAGGCATGCTGTTTGCCCGCATCCTGCGCTCGCCGCATCCGCATGCGCGCATTCTGTCGATCGACACCAGCGCCGCCGAGCGGCACGCCGATGTCCGGGCTGTCCACGTCTTGACTGAAAATGCTCGGGGGGCGCGCACGTCGCGTGTCAGCGCAGAGGCAGCGTTGCCCACGGTGCGCTATGTCGGCGCACCTGTTGCCGCGATAGCGGCGACCACCCGAAGCGCTGCAGACGAGGCAGTTCATCTGATCAGAGTGGACTACGAGACCCTGCCGTTCGTCGTCGATATGGACGAGGCGCAGCACCCCGACGCGCCGCGCGTTTTTGAAGCCTCGGAGAGAGATTCCGCAGCCGCTGACCCAAGACTGGCGGCCCAAGCGGCAAATGTGTTCGGTCCCAGCACGAGCACCTTTTTCGGTGGTCCGCGCGGCGATGTCACGCAAGGATTCCGAGAAGCAGATGTCATTGTTGAAGGTGAATTTCGTACCCAGGTGCAGACCCATTGCTGTCTCGAACCGCATGCGATCGTTGCCGATTGGCGGGCGGAAGGCCTCACCGTCTACATTTCGACCCAGAATACGATCGGGGTGCGCGACGGCCTGGCGGCCGCCTTCGGTCTTGCCCGCAAGAAGGTGCGAGTCATTACAGAATTCATGGGCGGTGGATTCGGCTCGAAGCTGAGCGTGGGCGAGTATGGCTATGTCGCCGTCGAGCTGTCGCGCAAGGTCAGCGCGCCTGTTGCTCTTGTGTTTGACCGCGCCGAAGAGCAAGAGGCCAGCGGCAATCGGCCCGCCACGTGGCAGCGCCTGCGCCTCGGCGCGCGCCGTGACGGAACGCTGACCGCGATTTCGCTTCTCTCCTATGGCACGGCCGGTGTCGATTTGGGCGCCGGCGTCGGCAACATTGCGCAGGCGATGTACGAATGCCCCAACTTCGAAATGGCGCAGCACGACGTGTTTATCAACGCTGCGCCGGGCTGTGCAATGCGCGCGCCCGGCAACGTGCAGGGTGCCTTTGCGCTCGAACAGTTGGTGGACGAACTCGCGGAGGAACTCGGCCTCGACCCGTTGGCGGTGCGTGACCGGATCGACCCGAGCGCAGTGCGGCGCGAGGAGCGTCGGATCGGCGCCGAGCGCTTTGGTTGGGACCGGCGTCAGGCCGCCGGCATCGACGGCGGCCCGGTCAAGCGCGGCCTCGGCGTGGCCCAGGCATTCTGGCCGGGCATTGTGCAGGCCAACGCCGCTTGCGAAGTTCGCCTTGGTCGCGACGGCTCGGTCGAGTTGCGCTCGTCCGTGCAAGACATCGGAAGCGGCATCCGTACGTTACTCGCACAGGTCGTCGCCGAGGAGCTGGGGTTACGACCCGAGGAGATTGCGGTGCGCATCGGAGACACCGACTTCCCGCCCGGTCCGAGTTCTGGCGGCAGCAAGACAACCGGCTCGATTACCCCGGCCGCGCGCAAAGCAGCCTACAAGGTTTGCCAAAAACTATTTGCCGCAGCGGCGCCCACACTCGGCGTGCAGCCAGCGGATCTCGCCACCCGGCAAGGTCGTGTTTTTCCGCATAATAACCCATCGCGCGGCATGAGCTTCCGCCAAGCGGCCGGTCTCCTCGGCAAGGAGGCGGTCAGCGCGATCGCCGAGCGCGGCGACAATTATGGCGGCTTCCGGCTCAGCAGTCCTATGACCATTGCGCGTGAGGATCTGGGCGGCGTGCAGTTCGCCGAAGTTGCGGTCGATACCGAGACAGGCATCGTGCGGGTTAAACGGGTTACGGCCGTGCACGATTGCGGACGGCCGATGAACCCGCGACAGATCGAGAGCCAAATCCACGGTGGAATCCTCATGGGTATCTCGTTTGGCGTGTTTGAAAATCGCATTATCGATCACGACAGTGGGCGAATGGTCAATGCTGACCTGGAGCAATATAAGCTCATCGGCCCGCGTGAGACGCCCGCAATCGAGGTCGTCGTACTCGAAAATTATCAAGCGATCAGCGCGACGGATGCATCCGGAATAGCTGAGCCGGCGACCATTGCGACGGCCGCGGCGGTCGCCAATGCAGTCTACAACGCGATCGGCGTCCGTATGCACGAACTGCCGATGACGCCAGCCGCAGTGCTGGCGGCGCTCGGCCGCGTTCCAGGCAGGAATTGACGGTGGTGCGGCCGCCGATGTCCGTTTTGCAGAGAAAAGTCTTGTGGTGCGGATCGTCGAAACCTAACCGAATGGGACGGATAGCGGCACTTTGCCCAAACCCTGGTGCGCCGAGCGATCTGCTGGTTTGAAGGAGATGCATTTGGCCGCAGTGCTCGGATGAATCGATCCACGCTGAAGACAACGGGGCCTGCAATGACAGACCAATCGATAGGTGCGATCAGAAAGGTGAGACCGGGCCGTCGGACGGCAAGGCGCATTTTTGCAGGCGAGGCTTATCGACGAATTCTGGCCGGCGATGCGCCGGAAACGCTCTCGGAATTTGCGGCACAGCTATCCGCCTGGTTCAAGAACACGTATCCCGCAGCGCCTGCCTTTTTGGAACAATTCATCGAGGAGGCAATCCGTGACACCTGGCACCGCCGCCATGAAGCGATCGGCAGCGAGCTCTGAAGCCTTGGGCGGTAAAATGAAAAACGAACCCATCAGTAACTTGCGCCGACGGATGAGCAGGATTGCTCAGCAGTTCTGACACCGCGGACAGCAATAGGCGGTGCGGCCACCAACCTTGAATACCTTCAGGAGCGATCGGCAGCTCGGGCAATGGCCCCCCCTTCTTGCGTTCGGGCAGAAGGGCGCCCTTGGGCATCCGCTCGGTGAACTGCTCCGAGCCGGCACCTCGGGCGATCGCCGTCTTGAGAACTTCGCGCATGTTCAGAAATAGCTGGTTGAGCTGGTTCGGAGTGAGCTTGTCCACACGCGCAGCCGGATTGATACGCGCCTGGAACAAGATCTCGTCCGAATAGATGTTGCCGATTCCGGCGACGATTTGTTGATCCATCAAAACGGATTTGACATCCCGTTTGACGCCGAGCACGGCCGCTTTGAAGGCGGGAAAATCGAAGCACCGATCGAGCGCATCCGGCCCAAGTTTTTCGGCGGCAATGAAATCAGCGGCGTCCTCGACCAGACCTACACGCCCGATCATTCTTTTGTTGGTGTAAGCCAGACAGCCGTCGTTCACGAAATCGAGGCGCACGCGCGTAAAGGGCGGTTCCTGTTCGGCATTCGGCACAAAATGGAGCGCACCCTTCATACCGACATGCAAAGTCAGCCAGGCACTCGGCTGATATCGCTCTCGGTAACAGCGCCGAAATTCGCTGAACGCTTTTGATCAAGATCAAAACAGGGTACTCGGCTGCTGCGGATACTAACGCTACCGTCGTGCAGAGGCGAGATTGGCGAAGTACGGCAGTGAAACGTCTACAGGCGCGAATCTGCCTACGCGATGAACCAGTCGACCGACGAAGCATGACGGAAGGGACCCGCCGCTATCCTGTCCGAACATCCCGTGAGGAGACTCCGGTACGTACGGCTAGGTAGCGCGGGTCCTATGCGTTCGAGCCGAATGACGCGGTCCGCTTCGGCTGAGCGGGAGCTCTGAAGGGCACGCCATGCAGGTCCGGGTAGAAACTTATATGGGCGAAGACGGCGTCGAAAAGCCGCGACGAATTCGCTTCGACAGCCGGGAAATCGAAGTAATTGAGAACATCGATCAGTGGCCCGGTGCCGGCTATCGCTATTTCAAGGTCAGGGGGAGCGACGGCGATGTGTATATGCTTCGCCATAACGAAATTCGAGCCGATTGGGAGCTGACGATATATGAGCGCACGCTGGCAAAAGGCAATCCGGCGATCATTGGAGCGGCCGGCCAGGCAAAAAACAGGACATAAGCGCACGCGGCACGCGGTTCTGATTGCTTTTGAGGCATAAACGCAGCCCGCAAGTTGCGCCGTTCGCTGCACCTAGCGACCGATATCGTGATTGCTAGGATCGTCACGCTGGCTGCCGCGGCACTGATCGCGGTTTGTTTCTATGCGCCATCGTTGTTTGTTCCGTGAGGCCGGCACGAGCAATTCGGTCACAGCCGCCAATAGACAGCCGAGCACCACTGAGACCACCCGAAATGTATGAATCTCACCAGCTTTGTCCTGGATCGAAACGTATTCACCAAAACGAAAGGCATGCGTTCCGAGCCGATACCCGTATTCGTCTTCATGTTGCCCTGTCTTGTGGTAGTCGAAGACCCAGCGCGCGTGTTCTGGTCCCCCCGGCTTGTGCAACAGATACCCGATCTCCTCGCCGTTGCCCCAGAACCGGTTCACCCGGCAATTATCACGATATTTTTGCCAGAGAACAGCATCGATATTTGCGTCAGCATCCAGCGGCGCTACGAGTTCGTAGCCGTGATTCGCCGACCCGTTTGGAAACTCTTTCGAACGTGCCAGTTCGAGGCGTATGCGCTTGAACGCGTGCGGCAACTGGGTCATGACGCTTTCGTCCTCCGATTAACAGTTTCGAGTTACAATTCTAGTCAATAAGCCAGGATCAGTCGTCGGCGATTTACTATACGCTGTGCGCCGGCTTCTCGCAGCGCCGCGAGCGGCTTTTTGATCCCTATCGGCAGGACACAAGACCGAGGTCGCACCACTGATTGCCGATAACAAATTAGCACGTAGTATGAAATAGTCCTGCTACTTGCTCCCGATCACGCAGCTGATTGTACAGCTCTACCGCCTTCGGGGTCGGCAGCACATGTGTGCGCACATGACGTTCCGCTGCCAATCGCAAGGTTTGTGGGCAGACGTGAAGCCGACTCAGGACGCCCTGCGACAACACGATCGTCGTCGCACCATGATCAAGCAGTTCGGCGACGTCAGCGGGCAGTATGCCCGGCTTGTGAGTAGTCCCGGTCTCCTTCCAATCCCATTCCCGCGCTCCGCCTGGGAAGACCTTCGCATCCTTAAACGTGCCAGCGCCCTCGACCTCGATGCGCCCCCAAGCAAGAGCCGTGATACAGGGCGATCGTTCACCGGGTTCCGCGGGCTGCCGTGATGTTTCGTTGAGCATAGCGTATAAGCTCCTTTCTCGGGCCTGCAAGTAATGATGCAACCTCAACCGTCTGAGAACGTTAAGCATTGATCTTGGTCAAGCGCATCAGGACGCGCAGAATTCCAGCGGCATCCGGAACGATCCGGATCAAGTTCCGTTTGGCGGATCCCGGCCTTTTGTGCGCGACATCGAGGAGCGAGCGAGCAGCGAACCCGGTCATTTTTTATATCCGAGATCCCTCAAAAGCTTAGACCTTTTCTTCTTGTCATCCTCGCTTTCTATTGCGCGCGATGAGACCCCATCAATAATGCAGATGACCGAGCGACCATCCTCAAGTTTTTCTAAAATGACTTGTAAGGGATTGCTGGTGGCGCAATCTGCCGGAACAAAAATTCCTTCGTCCCATTGATAAACCGTCGCGACTTCTCTCACGTTCGTCACGTTGGCTATGATGTTTATCGGAAATGCTCCCGTAACAGAGTATCAGAAAGGTATGGCCCGCGGCTATTTTGAGAATATTTCTTTCTGCCCGCGTTCTCAACTGACCCAGCGCGGCGCTTGAAGCAATGGGAAACGGCCACTGGGATTGCCTCGATTCGACATGGCTGGTCATAACCGAAAAAACGCCGGTCCAAATAAGGGACGAGCTCAAGCGGTACCTTAAGGATGGCGACCGAATCCTCGTCATGCATTATGGAGAGGGAGCCGCGCTGTTTGGCTTCGAGGACCAGTGCCGGACCTGGCTCGAAGACAAACTTTGAGACTTTTGCTGGTCCCTGCTTTGAAGTGATTGTAGCAAAGTCGCCCGCCAGACGCGGTCAGACGCGGTAGCCATTTACGCCAACGGATTGATCGGCACGTGCGTCGATGGCCCGTGCCCGCCGCAACGGTCGGCGGCGCGCAGCATCCGAAGAATTCTTCGCAATACCGATCAGTCCGCAGCCACGATTAGGACCAAAGAGCCGATTCGCGACTATCTTACTCAGGCATGGTGGGACGAGACAGCCTTCATCACTTCCGTGGCAGTCCGCTGCGACGCAGCGTGCGAGATGTCGCCAAGGCTGAGCATGCCGACCATTCGTTTATTCTCATCGATGACCGGAAGCCGCCGGACTTGCTTGCTCTCCATAAGGCGCGCCGCTTCGCCCGCGCTATCGCTGGCGCGGCACCAGATGATGCCCTTTGTCATGATATCTTTTGCCGTGAGCTTGGAAACATCTTTGCCATTGGCAACGCCCCTGACGGCGATGTCCCGATCGGTTACCATACCGATCAGTCTGTCGTTCTCTCCCACCGGAAGCGCACCGACGTCATATTTCTTCATTTTCTTCGCAAGCGTTCCGACCGATGCGTCTGGCGAAACCCATTCGACGCCTTTGTGCATGATCTCTTTGACTTTCATTGGAGTTCTCCCTCCCTGCTATACTGGTGCCAAAATATCGCGGCTTGGATTCCCCTCGTTGATCTAAATCAAAGCGATAGCCCGACTGAAATGTGGAGTATTCAAACTGCTGGCATTTCCTCTGGGTTCTACCCACCTCCCCCTTCCCCGAGAACTCAGAGGCCCAGCGTGTGAGCCCCGGCCGCGTTCTTGGCCGGGGCTTTGCTCTGGGGATGCCACGACCTTGGCATGTCCGGATGGTGAGATTGCCGCATACTTTGTTCGCTTCTTCCTCAATCGGTATTCGCGAGTTTGGCCGATCGGCCGGCAATAAATGGTCCTTCCCAACCTCAGACTGTTCGACCGACTTAAGGCTTGAACATTGGGGCTATTGGTTTCGGGTCATTGCGGGCGGAGACATACGCGCTTGCCGCTGGAAACGAATTCGCCGCATATGATGCCGCTGCATGATTGTTTTGACGGCGCCGTTCCATCACGTCCTTATTAGTGCTGCTCAGCCGCGCGTTGGTTTCGTTCGATCGCCTCAAGTAGGCGAGCAATTCGCTCAGCTGGTTCTTCCAGACATTGTGCCTCCTCGATCGCGAACCCGAGGCAGGGGGTGCGGTGCTCTAAAACAGCGGTTGTGACTCGGAAGGTCGGCTCGCTATGGAGAACCCCATCGATGAGGCGGCCATCATCGGCCGACTCGATCGCAAACGCACTCTTGAGACGCAACCGCGCCGTTCTGGTGGCAAAAGCGGCATCGATTTCGGTTACAATGAAGACCAGGTCGAACATGAACCGGTCGATGAGATTCCACCGATGGGCAAAACGCTTGTGCTGAACCTGCTCGATGAAGCCGCTCGGTCCGTAGAGCCTGATCGTCTTCTCTCGTCCGACCAGCACCCGCAACAGGCGATCGAATCCGATGAAGTGGTCGATATGCGTGTGCGAAACAAAGACGTGTTCGAGGCGCTGGATCTTTCGCGGCGACAACGGCGATATCTCGCCGAGATCAAACATGATCGCGCGCTTTTCGAACAACGTCTCAATATAGAGCGCCGGATCGCCGGATCGCCCGTTGACCAGATTAGGATGCAGCAGCGGTCGCATGGGACGGGTTTATAAGCTTCCAAGCAGAGCAACATTGCGCCACGTCACGGTTGCAGTCGAGTGGAGCCTTCCTGGATGATGTTCCCGAGCTCGAATGGCGCCGAGCAAGCGCAGGCTGCACACGCTGCTCCGCCGGCGCGCGTATTCGTAGGCCTGAAGATTGCGCCGGAAATCGCAAGCCAACTCACCGAGTTTGCCGCGGCGCTCGAAAGACTACCCGTTCGGCCGGTCGCACCGGCCGATATTCACCTCACGCTAGTACCGCCGTGGAACGAGGCCGCGATACCAGACGCGATCGTCAGGCTTGCTCGTGTGGTCGCCAGATTTGGCGCTTTCCCCTTGATTTTCCAGCATGTCGGTTACGGCCCTCAGCCGAGACGACCACGTCTGCTCTGGGCGGACTGTGCGGCGACCGCTGAAATCGCTGCTTTGCACGCAGCGCTGCTTCAAGCCTATGGGCAGACGGATGAGCGGCCCTTTCAGCCGCACGTCACTCTGGCTCGAATTCGCGCAGCCGGACTGGCCATCGCGCGGCAACACCCGATTGATCAGCCGCTATCGCTAAGGCAACGAGTCGAGACTGTCGAGCTTTTTCAATCGCCCCCGCCGGGCGGGATCGGCTATCGGGTCCTCGCCTCATCGCGGTTGGGCGAAACTACGGGTTCAGCGCCTACCCTGTAGGGCTTCGGAGGCCCGCTACTGCATAGGCCGACGATTTGATCTGGATCAGCACGGCGTTAGGGCTTCTGTGATCCGCTTGCGCTGACGGAATCCGGCAGGCTCGGACGATGCGACATATCATGCTGGCTACCGACGGCTCGGCGGGTGCGGATCGCGCGGTCGATGTGGCGGCCGAGCTAGCCAAGGCACTCGGTGCAAGATTATCCATCGTAACTGTCGCCGGGAATCTTTCGGGCGAAGAAACGCGAGACCTGGCACGCGCCGAGAAAAATATCGGCGATGCGCTGGAAGCGCTTTCGATGCAAATCCTCACGGCGGCTGAAAAACGTGCACAGCGCATGGGCATAACGGACATTCAGCTGCAAGTCGGCTGGGGCGATGCTGCCCTGTCGATAATGGAGATCGCCGTGCGCGAGGCTGCCGATGCGATCGTGCTGGGTAGACGGGGCCGCGGCCGATTGGCTGGCTTGCTGCTTGGAAGCGTGTCGCAGAAAGTTGCGAGCCTCGCTCCGTGTACCGTGATCATCGTTCCACAACTGCGTAAGGCGCCAAGCCGCCGGCGACATTCCAATGCTCCCGCGGGCATGTGAACCGGAAGCTGGGCGAGCGCGCGACCGATGATGACCGTGAACCTGATTTCGCCCAATGACAAAGCTGCACGCTTGGCAAACCTACAGGACGGAGCATAGCCACCATGTCCGAAATTAAAGAGCTCAGCCTCGCGGTGAACGCAACGGATGATTGGATCAACGACCTCCTGCGCCGACTCGGTTGGCATGATCGAGAAAGAGTCTTTCGTGCTCTGTTAGCAGGGTTGCACGCGCTGCGTGACTCGCTGTCGCGGGACGAAGCAGTGTATGTCGGGGCGCAACTGCCGCCGCTGCTGCGCGGGCTTTATTACGAAGGCTGGCATCCCGGCGCACGCGGAGCCGCTCGCAGCCGCACTGCGTTCCTGGAGCGCATCCATGACGGCGTGCACCGCGACCCGGGAGTCGATGCCGAAGAGGTCGCCCGGGCCGTATTTGCCTTGCTGGCGGCGCGGTTGCCTGCGGCGGAAGCTGAGGATGCCAAGGCCGCCACGCCAAGATCCCTGCACAATCTGTGGCCAAGCTGAAAAGATGCACGGCAAATGAATGCTTCGGCGCAATCGCCTGTTGTTCAGCCAGCGCCGCGTTCGGTACGGCTATTCTTATGCGGCGACGTCATGACGGGGCGCGGCATCGACCAGGTGTTGCCCCAGCCGTGCGAGCCGGGCCTCCACGAGGATTACGCACAATCGGCAATGGAGTACGTGGAGCTCGCCGAGGCGGCAAACGGCCCGATTCCGCGGGCTGTCGGCCCGGCTTACATCTGGGGCGCCGCACTCGACGAATTGAAGCGTATGCGGCCTGACGCCCGCATCATCAATCTCGAAACCAGCATCACCCGCAGCGAGGACTATGCGAGGAAAGGCATCAATTACCGAATGAGCCCGGACAATGCGGAGTGTCTGAAGGTCGCCAATATCGATTGTTGCGTGCTCGGCAACAATCACATTCTCGATTGGGGGAGCCGCGGGCTGCTTGATACGTTGGCCACCCTGGAGCATCTTCAGATCAAGACCGCCGGCGCCGGACGAGATCTCGACCAGGCCGGCGTGCCCGCGGTGCTGGACATCGCCGGAAACCGTCGCGTCCTGGTCTTTTCGTTCGGTAGCGTGACGAGTGGCATTCCTCATCATTGGGCTGCGGCAAGCGAAATTCCCGGCGTTAACCTCCTCAGCGAAATTTCCGAGACAGGCGCCTTACGGGTCGCCGATGAAATCGCGCGCATGCGCCGCCCGGATGATTTGACCGTTGTTTCGGTGCATTGGGGACCGAATTGGGACTATGGAATTCCTGACGCGCAACGACGATTTGCGCATGCGCTCATCGATCGGGCCAACGTTTCCGTAATCCACGGTCATTCGTCGCACCATCCGAAAGCGATCGAGGTTTACCACGATCGACTCATCCTCTATGGATGCGGGGATTTTTTGAACGACTACGAAGGCATCCGCGGTTATGAGGAATATCGGGACGACCTAGTCCTGATGTACTTCGCCGACATCGCTCCGGCAGGGACTCTTGCCGCTCTCGTGATGGTTCCGCTGCAGATCCGCAACTTTCGTCTCGTTCGGCCGTCCACGCAGGATGTTTGTTGGATGCAACAAACACTGGATCGGGAAAGCCGGAAGTTCGGAGCCAATGTCGGATTGAGCCCACAGGGGCAGCTCACGGTCTCTTGGAAAGCGGGCGATCTGCTGGCGGGCGGCCGATCAGCGCCGTAGCCGACTCTAAGCCACGGGCTGCGCGGCATTGGCGGGCTTCTGCACCGGAAACCGCCGAAGCAGCTCGATCACTTCCTCGTCCGCTACCTGATTAAAATCTGCATAATAGGCGCCGATCGCGCCGAAGAACTCGTAATCTTCAAGACAGATGACCTCGTCCGCATCGCTGCGCAATTCTGCAAGGCTCTCCGTCGGCGCTACCGGCACCGCGAGGATGAGTTTTTTCGGGTTGCGCATGCGGGTGGCGCGCAAGGCGGCGCGGGTCGTCGCGCCGGTGGCGACGCCGTCGTCGATCACGATTGCCGTGCGGCCAGCGACATCGACGCGCTCGCGGCTGCCCAGATAGCGCTGACGCCGCCGCTCGATCTCGGCAAGCTCACTGTCGCAGATGACCTTAAATTCGGCTTCCTCGATACCGGCGAGCCGAATCACATCCTCGTTGCGCACGATGATCGGTGCGCCACCGTCGACCACGGCGCCCATGGCCAACTCGGGCTGGAAGGGGACGCCGATCTTGCGCACAAGGATCAAATCGAGCGGCGCCTTGAGGGCGGCGGCAACCTCGGCCGCAACCGGCACGCCGCCGCGAGGCAGTGCCAGAATCACCGGCTGTTGATCCTTGTAACTCGCGAGCGCCGCAGCCAATTGGCGACCGGCGTCGGAGCGGTCTTTGAATGACATGGCTGTCTCGCCAGCTAGTCTTTGGTCCTCGCCGTGCGTCTTCGCTCGGCAGATGTCGTTCCGAGATGGCGCTCAAACCATGTTCCAGCAAGATTGATCACCGCCTCGAGCGCGCCAGGCTCGGGAAATAAATGGCTCGCTCCGGGAACGATCTGCAGCGCCTTGGGCGCCCGCAGCCGCGCCAGGGCCTGTTCATTGAGTTCGATGACGCCGAAATCGACGCCGCCGACGATCAGAAGTGTCGGTGCCCGCACCTTGTCGAGCGCATCACCGGCGAGGTCAGGGCGCCCGCCGCGCGAGACCACTGCGCCGACGCGGCGAGGAAGTTTAGCCGCCGCGACCAGCGCCGCCGCCGCTCCGGTGCTGGCGCCGAACAGGCCAAGCGGAAGCTTGGCGACCGACGCCTGACCATCGATCCAATGGACGGCATCGACCAGCCGGTCCGCTAGCAGGGGAATGTTGAACACGTTAGCGCGGTCGGCTTCCTCTGCAGAGGTCAACAGATCGAACAACAGCGTCGCGATGCCCCGATCGTTCAAGGCGCGGGCGACGACCGTGTTGCGCGGGCTCAAACGGCTTGAGCCGCTACCATGCGCGAAGGCGACGAGCGCATAGGCGTTCTTCGGTATCTGCAAGATTCCAGCAAGCTCGATAGGCGGGATTCGCACATCGCGGCTTTCGTTCGCATATCCTGCGTCGCCCCGAGAAGAAGGATTTTCACTGGCACTGCTCATAATCGCACTTCCTCGGCCGCTTCTTTCAATCACGAAGGCAACGGCGTTTTCTTGCTGGTCACGTCCGCTTTAGGGCGCGCCTCCGTGAGCTCGCGGCCCTCTACAATGTAATAGACAGTCTCCGCGATATTGGTCGCGTGATCGCCCATGCGCTCGATATTCTTGGCGCAAAACAGCATATGACTACCAAAGGTGATGTTGCGGGGATCCTCCATCATATAGGTGAGGAGTTCCCGGAACAGCGAGCTATTGAGGGCGTCGATCTCCTGATCCTTGCGCCACACGCCCAGGGCCAAGGCGACGTCCCTGCTTTCGTAGCTTTGCAGCACGCGCGCCAATTGGCCGCGCACCAGATCGACCATGCGCTGGAGCTGAAGCATGACCTCGTGGATGCGCCAGTCTTCAGTTAGCAGCAGTACCCGCTTGGCGATATTCTCGGCAAGATCGCCAACCCGCTCAAGATCGTTGGCAATGCGCAAGGCTCCGACGATCTCGCGCAGATCAACCGCCATCGGCTGCCGCCGCGCGATGGTGGCGACGGCCTTTTCCTCAATCGCACGCTGCAGCGCGTCGACCTGGTCATCCGTTGCTATGACACGCTCAGCGAGCGTGGTGTCTCGCTTGACCAAGGCTTCGATCGCATCGGCGATCTGCTCGCCGTCGAGGCGGGCCATCTCCGCAATTTTGTTCGCAAGCTCCTGCAGGTCGGTGTCAAAAGCCCGAATTGTGTGCTCGATCATGATAGCGCCTCCCGTCAGACGCGGCTTTTCGGCCCGGGCAATTGTGCCGGATCGAGACCGAGTTCTTCACAGGCACGGTGCACGACGCGCGGATCGATGGCTCGAAGAGAGCCGCCAAGCGAAACTTCAGCCTTGCGGCCCTCACGGTGCACTGTCACCATGACCTGCCCTGCATGCCGATGTTGATGCTCACCGTGATCGATACGGCAGCCTTGCTCAATGAGCCATTTTCGGAATGTGCTGCTTTCCATTGTTCTGCTTCCGTTGAATAACCGACTTGACCGTCATTACCCCGCGGTAACGCACTAATCCGTAATTTTGCGCGCCACCGGCGGGCGCGGACCCGCTCCCGGATTAGCGACCGCACATATTTGCGCCAATTTCCAGTAGCGCCCATTGATCTGCATCAACGGGAAAAGTCGCTGCGCAGATAGGGATTAAACCGAGCAGGCGATGTCAGTGGGCTCCGATCATAAGATGATCCTCTTTCGCGAACTTACAGAGGTCTTCCAGAAGCTTGAGCAAACCTCTTCGAATTCCGCGCTCGTCGCCATCCTTGCGGCATTCCTAGCAAGGCTCAGTCCGGACGAGGCGAGAGCGGTGGCCTACCTTCTGCGCGGCGAAGTGGCGGCCCCGTTCGAATCGCGAGAGATTGGGATGGCGGAACGCATGGTGGTGCGGGCCGTGGCGGATGCCTACGCCGTATCGCAACAGTGTGTGGAAAAACTCCTGGCAACAGCCGGCGATCTCGGGACGGTTGCAGAAAACCTTGCGCGCGGCAAACGAGGGCGCGCAATCTCGATCCTTCACGTCTTTAACGAACTGCTCAAAATCGCTGCGATTTCGGGAAAAGGCTCGCAAGAGCAAAAGTGCGCGAGACTGGCGCAACTGCTTTCCGCAGCATCGGGCATCGAAGCAAAATACATCCTGCGCACGGTCCTCGGCACCCATCGTATCGGCGTCGCCGACATGACCTTTTTGCGCGCCTTGGTGAAAGCCTTCACTGACAACGCGGAGAACCGGCGCAGCGCCGAAGCCGCCTACAACGTCCTTTCGGACTTAGGCGAGGTCAGCCGTCGCATGGCGCGCTCGGGTTTGGCCGGTCTTCAACGTGTCATACCTGTCCCCGGAACGCCGGTGCGCATGATGCTGGCCTCACGCGTGCAAGATTTGGAAGAAGTCCCGCGACATATGCGCGGCAAGATGTTTGTCGAATACAAGTATGACGGCGAGCGCGTGCAAATTCACCGCGATAAAAATGGCAATGTGTAGGCCTTTTCGCGCAGGCTGGAGCGGATCACGCACCAGTATCCTGAGATCATCGATGCGTTCAATAAGTCCGGCGTCCCCAACAACACCATTCTCGAAGGCGAGATCGTCGCTTTCGATTCTGAGACAAACCATTTGTTGCCGTTTCAACGCTCATGTAACGCCGGCGCAAGTACGACATAGAAACCTACATCAAGAAAGTTCCGATCGCTCTCTTCATATTCGACCTGCTGCTCATCAAGAATCGAAACCTCCTCAGTGTGCCGCTCTCGGAGCGGCGCAAGCTGCTGCAGAACTGCATCAAGCCATCTCGCTTGATTCGTTTGTCAAACTGCACCGTAAGCTCGGACATTGCCGGCGTTGCGCGCTACTTTCGCTAGGCTCTTGGGTATGGCGCCGAAGGCGTGGTGATCAAGTCGGCAGCCGGCCCCTATCAGGCCGGCAAGAGGGGCTGGTTGTGGATCAAGTTCAAAAGAGAGTATCAAAAACAGCTGGCCGATACCTTCGATCTGGTCGTGGTCGGCGCTGTCCGCGGCAAAGGCCACCGGGCGGGAAGCTATGGATCGCTGCTTCTTGCGTCCTTCGATCCTGCTACGAACAGATATTATTCCCTGACCAAGGTGGGGGCAGGATTTTCCGATAAGCTCTTGCGGAGCCTTCCCAGGATTTTCAAGCCTTATATCATCCGAGAGAAGCATCGACTCGTGGACATCGGAATGACAGCAGACGTATGGTTCGAGCCGGTCAAGGTCGTTGAAGTCGCGGGAGCGGAGCTCACCGTCAGTCCGGTCCATACAGTGGCGCACCACCTGGTAAAGCGCGGAGCTTGCGCTACGCTTTCCTCGATTTGTCCGGTTTCGTGACGACAAAACGGCCGAGCAAGCGACAACTGTACAGGAAATCTACGATATGTATCGGTCGCGACGCGGAAGCATCCGCGCGGACACGCCTGATGGGCGGTTTCGTCGATCGCGGAGAATTCAATTCTGTCCACTTGGTATTGATCTGGGTCAATTCGCATTGTTCCAGTTGGCTTAACATTTTTTTTTGTGACAATTTAACAGGAGGGCCAGCCATGGCCGAAGCTGCAACCAAACTGCCCGTGAAAACCGAGAAAAAGCCCGCCGGACCCACATCCGTGATGCCCACGTGGTGGCCTGTCGAAGGCCTGCGCTGCGAGATCGATCGCTTGTTCGACGATTTCGGCATGGGTTTCCGGCGCTCCCCATTCGGCCGTTCGTTATTCGCGGCCGAGCCATTCTGGCGCCGGGAGTTGAGCTGGACCGCCGCGCCTGCAGTCGACGTCACCGAGAGCGACAAGTCCTATGAGGTCACGGCTGAACTGCCGGGAATGGATGAGAAGAACATCGAGGTGAAAGTCGTGAACGGCAATTTGACCATCAAAGGCGAAAAGCAGGAAGAGAAGGAGGAGAAGAAGAGGGATTATTATCTACACGAACGCCACTTCGGCTCGTTCGAGCGCTCCTTCGAGGTACCGGATGGGATCGACGCCGACAAGATCGAGGCGAGCTTCAAGAAGGGCGTGCTCACGGTGACGCTGCCGAAGAAGCCCGAGGCGCAGAAGCCAGAGAAGAAGATCGAAGTCAAGTCCGCCGCCTGAAACGATTTCTTTGTCTCTCAGGCGCGTATGTCATTACCCAACTTCAACACCCGCGGGTTACGTGGTTCACGTAACCCGCGTGGTGGTCATTCGGCGGCGTTCAGGCGTAAACGAGTTCCTGCCCGGCGAGCCGCCTGTCGACCTCTTTGGTGAGCTCAATCAGCGCGTCGGCCACTTTCACCGGATATGAAACGTCCGCTTCGAGTCGGCGCAATGGTTCAGGCAGTAGCTCAAGATTGCGCGCAACGCGGGCGCGAATGTCGGACAGCGCCGGCAACGCCCTGATGCGCCGTCCGCCTTGCATCACCGTCTCGATCAGCGGCTCGCCAGATTGTTTGTCCGTCTCAACGGAGATTATGTCACCGGCCATCCGGCCGTCGGGACCGTATTGACGCCAGACCTGTTTGCGCCCAGGCAAAGTCGCCTTGCCTGAAGAATGCTTGCGGCGCGGCAATCCCCCATATTCCTGCAGCTTGTAGGCGCAGTCGAGTGCTGGAACGTCGGACGACGTGGTCAGGCTTGTGCCAACGCCGAAAGCGTCAATAGGCGCGCCGGCATGGAGCATTTCGCCAATGTTATCTTCATCGAGACCCCCGCTCGCCAGGATGCTTACATCCTTGAGACCGCCGTCGTCCAGAATGCGACGGACGCTCTTGGACAGTGCGGTCAGATCTCCGCTGTCCAGCCGAACGCCGCGGACAATGATCCCATCCAGCTTCAGCCGTGGCGCAAGCGCAACGACCTTCTTGGCGGCAGCTTCGGTGTCATACGTATCGATCAAAATCGTCAGGTTTTGAGGACGTGACCTGGCGAAGTCTTCAAACGCCTGGCTCTCGTCATCATGGGCCTGAATGAAGGAATGCGCCATCGTGCCAAAGGTTGGGATGCCATACAGCTTGTCCGCCAACATCGTCGCCGTTCCGGCGAATCCCGCGATGTAGCTCGCCCGCGCTGCCAAGAGCCCTGCTTCGGCGCCATGTGCGCGGCGCAACCCAAAATCGACCAGCAGCTTGCCGGGGGCCGCCAGCAATATTCGCGCCGCCTTCGACGCAATCAGAGATTGGAAGTGCAGGATGTTAATGAGCCGCGTTTCCGCAAGTTGCGCTTCAGGCAGTGGTGCAGTGACGCGCAGAATCGGCTCGTTCGCAAAGAAGACAGTGCCCTCCGGCATTGCGTGAACCTCGCCGGTAAAGCGAAAGCGCGCGAGGTTATCCAGGAGATTTATGTCAAAGCGACCTGTCTGCTCCAGCCAATCTATTTCCTCGGCCGAGAACGACAAACCTTCAAGAAAATCCAACGCCTGTTCGAGACCAGCTGCGACGAGAAATCCACGCCGCGATGGAAGCTTCCGCACGAAAAATTCGAACACTGCCGTCTGCGTCTGGCCATGATCCAGATAGGCCTTGATCATGTTGAGCTGATAAAGGTCGGTCAGTAGCGGTGAGGCGACATCGCTCATGAGCATTTCACTCCACTTTTAAAGAATACTTTCCAAGAAACTGATGCGTTTTGATGCACATCAAGGAGGGACGGCGAAGGGTCCGCTTCATTACCGCCACATGACGTTCATTCAGAGCCGCAGCCGAGCGAAAATTGGAGATTTTTGATCTAGCTCAAGATCCCCTCAGGCGAATGCATCAATCTAAATAAATTGATTAGGAGGGTTCGCCATGAGCGCCGTGGGTCTCGAAAGCATCGAGCGCACCGTCCAACTGACCCACATCTGGATCAATGATCTCGACGCGCGGCTTGGATGGGATAACAAACACCGTTCTTACCGCCTGCTCCGGACCGTGTTGCAGGCATTGCGCGATTGGCTGTCTGTCAACGAAGCAGTGGGGTTTGGAGCACAGCTTCCCGAGCTCCTGCGTGGAATATATTACGAGCACTGGCGGCCGACAGCGACGCCCGTGAAGCGACGTCACAAAGCTGACTTCATCGCGCGCATCGACGAAGCATTTAAGACCGACCCTATCTCCTTTACCTCGGATGCCGTTTCGGCCGTGTTCGAGCTTCTTTCGGAGAAAATCACGGCCGGTGAAATCGAGGACGTACGCAATGCCTTGCCGGCAGACATCAGAGCGCTTTGGCCTCTTACTTCACAAGCTGCTTGGACTGCCACGTCAGACGGCACTTGAAGCGCCCATCCGGCAAATTGGGGAGAACTCCGCAGTTGATAAGACCGCTATCGTCGCCTGCATGGTAATAGGAACGCATACAGAGCGTCTTGATACAGGACGCAAGGAGCAGCATGTCGGTCTGATGGCTGCGAGCGTGCCCATTCAGCCGGCTATGAGTCGCCCGGGCTGGGAGCATTTTCCGCACGACGCAGATGTCGGGCTGCGCGGATTCGGTGTAACGCCCGCGGAGGCGTTTGAACAGGCGGCACTGGCATTGACCGCAATCGTCACCAATACCGAGGTCAAGCCGCTCACCGCCGTCGCGGTGACATGCGAAGCGCCGGATCTTGAGCTTTTGTTCGTCGACTGGCTCAACACGATCATCTACGAGATGGCGGTGCGCAATATGCTGTTCGCCCGCTTCGCCGTAACCATCCAGGGAAACCGGCTGGAAGCGACGCTGTGGGGTGAAGCCGTCGACGTCGCGCGCCACGCCCCGGCTTGTGAACCGAAAGGCGCAACCTACACCGCCTTGCAAGTTGTTCAGGAAGGTGGCGGCTGGTCGGCGGCTTGCGTCGTGGACGTGTGAAGAGACCGCAATGGACACGAACCGCTTCACCCGCGTCGATGCCATGACATGGCGGATCGAGCCGCATGGCGCGATGCGCGTGCCGGCGATCATCTATGCCGATGAAAATCTGCTCCGCGACATGGACAACAAGGTCTATGAACAGGCGGCCAATGTCGCGACCCTGCCGGGGATCGTTCAAGCATCCTATGCCATGCCGGATGCCCACTGGGGCTACGGCTTTCCGATCGGCGGCGTGGCAGCCTTCGATCCCGATAACGGCGGTGTCGTTTCTGCCGGGGGGGGGTCGGTTTCGACATCTCGTGTGGTGTGCGCACAATGCTGAGTGGTCTGAAGATTTCCGATGTCTTGCTGGTCCAAAAATCGCTTGCCGAATCGCTGTTCCGCCAAATTCCGGCCGGCGTCGGCAGCCGGGGCGCTATCACGCTCGATGCCATCGAGATGGAGGCGATGCTTGCCGACGGCGCCGGTTGGGCCGTGGAGCACGGTTGGGGCGAGCTTCGCGATCTGGAGCGCATTGAGGAAAACGGCAGGATGGCGGGTGCCCGACCTGAATGCGTCTCGGAACGCGCCAAAGAACGGCAACGGCGCGAGATGGGCACGCTCGGTTCGGGCAATCACTATCTCGAAATCCAGGGCGTCGCGGAAATCTTCGATGCAAAGGTCGCCGAAACCTTCGGACTTTCGGTCGACGACGTTGTCGTGACGATCCATTGCGGGTCGCGCGGGCTCGGTCACCAGATCGGCACGGAATTCCTGAAGGAAATGGTGGTTGTGGCGGAATCATCGGGCATCGGGCTCGTCGACCGGGAACTCGCCTGCGCGCCGATCAATTCGGAAGTCGGCCAGCGTTACCTTGGGGCCATGCGTGCGGCGATCAACTGCGCGCTGGCCAACCGGGAAATCCTCGGTCACTACGCGCGGCGCGTTTTTGCCCACTACTTTCCCAACTGCGATCTCAACCTTCTGTTCGATGTCTCGCACAATACCTGCAAGGTCGAGCCCCACATGGTCGAGGGAAAACGGCGCAAGCTATTTGTTCACCGCAAGGGCGCGACCAGGGCCTTCGGCCCCGGGCACGAAAGCTTGCCCGATGACTTACGCCTTGTCGGGCAGCCAGTGCTCATCGGCGGCAGCATGGGTACCGGCTCATATATTCTGGTCGGCGATGCCATGGCCGAAGAGAAGGCATTCGCGTCGGCCTGCCACGGCGCCGGACGCGCGCTGTCGCGGCACGCCGCACTCAAGCAATGGAGCGGACGCAAGGTCGTCGACGATCTTGCCGAGCGAGGCATCATCATCAGGAGTCCTTCGATGCGCGGCGTCGCCGAGGAAGCGCCGGGCGCATACAAGGACGTGACTGCGGTCGTCGCTGCAGCCGAACAAGCGGGCCTCGCGCGCCGCGTGGCGCGCCTGCGACCCCTGATCTGCATCAAGGGATGATTACTTCGAACGCGCTGTTGAACGTCTTAGGATCTTGCGCAAATCGGTAAGCGGCCTTGTATTGATTACGTCATCAGCCGTGAGCCAGCCGCGCCGCGCCTGATCGATGCCGAACCGCATGCAGTCGAACGCGTCCACCGAATGCGCGTCCGTGGAAATCGCAAGTTTGACGCCGGCTTGTTTGGCGGCATGGATATACATGTCATTCAAATCCAAGCGATCCGGTTGCGCATTGACTTCTAGGTGACAGCCAAGCTCGCGCGCAGCCGCGATTACCCGTTCCATATCGATGTCATAGGGTTCGCGCTCGCCGATCAGGCGTCCCGTGGGATGCGCGATGATAGACACGTATGGATTCTTCATGGCCCGAATCATGCGCTCGGTCTGCGTCTCGCGCGGCAGATCGAAATACGAATGAATGGCGGCCACTACGATGTCGAGCTTGGCCAGATCAGCGTCCGGCAGGTCGAGGGTGCCATCTTTGAGGATGTCCAGCTCGATACCCTTGAGAATTGTAAGGCCATGCAATCGGTCATTAAGGCGGTCGATCTCATGGCTCTGCCGAGTTAACCGCGCCGGATCGAGACCGTGCGCCATGGCAACTCGACGGCTGTGATCCGTGAGCGCGATATATGCGTAACCTTGCGCTTGCGCCGCCTTTGCCATCGCCTCGATGGAGGCCGTGCCATCGGTCCAATCGGAATGGACATGAAGATCGCCGCGGATGTCCGCTCTTGTCACGAGCGTCGGCAATGTATTGGTCCTGGCAAGGGCGACCTCGCCACGATCCTCGCGCAATTCCGGAGGGATGAAGGCCAAGCCAAGCTTCTTGTAGATTTCCTCCTCGGTGGCGCCGGCAATCCGCCGTTTGCCTGAAAACAAGCCGTATTCGTTTAGTTTCCAGCCGCGATGAACGGCAATGGCGCGCAGCGCAATGTTGTGCGCCTTGGAGCCGGTGAAATAGAGGAGCGCTGCGCCATAGCTTTCCTCGGGCACGACGCGCACGTCGACCTGGATGCCGGAGCGCAGCACGACGGTCGTTCGCGTCGGCCCGTGAGCGAGAACCTCGACGACGTTTTCGTAGCCGACCAACTTGTCGCCGACAGCAGAGCCGTCTTTCGCGGTCACGACGGCGTCGAGATCGCCGACCGTATCGCGCCGCCGACGATAGCTGCCTGCCATGACGAAGCGACCACTGCCGCGGAGGAAATTCCCCAGCGCGTCCGCCTCAGCCTCAGTGACCGAGAGCTTAAAGCGCTTCTCGGCCACCGGCTTTTCCAGCGCAGCCGAAAGCTTCTTCTCGATTATCGGGCCAAAGCCCTTGAGCCCGTGCAATCGTCCCGTTTTGACGACGCGGCGCAGGTCATCGAGCGTGCTCACTTTAAGCTTGTCGTGCAGCAGTTTAACGCGTTTTGGCCCAAGGCCCGGCAAAGCGGCGATTTCGCCAAGCTCGCCGGGCAGCTTTTTCTTTAGCGTGTCCAGCAGCTTGAAATGCCCCGTTGCGACGATCTCGGCGATCTTGCCGGCCAGGTCTTTGCCGATGCCGGGCAGCTCCGACAGGTCACGCCCAGCGGAGAGCAGGTTTTTGACGCTTTGCGGCAGGCCTTCGATGGTGCGCGCGGCGCGACGATAGGCGCGCACGCGAAATTGGTTTTCGCCTTCAATTTCCAGCAGTTCGGCGGCCTGATCGAACATAGCCGCGACTTCTGCATTCTGCACCGGCACGTCCAGCACCTCCTTTGCTGGACCTCTTTACCGCACCGTCAATCGCCGCGATTTGATGCAGATCAGAAACGCCGCAGCCAGTTCTGCCCATGGTTCCATCAACTTATGCTTTTGGGCCTTCTTGATCTTTCTCAAAGAAACGACTGGCGCCGGACGATTAGATTGCCGAAGAATCCTATGAGCGACCTTGCAACCGATATTTCCCGACACGTTTGGGAGACCAAATACCGTCACACCGATCGCGGCTGGCGCGAGAAAACGATCGCCGAAACCTGGCATCGCATCGCTCGGACACTCGCGGCCGTTGAAACTAAGAATGCAGCGGCGTGGGAACAGCAGTTCTTTTCCGTACTCCAGGATTTCAAATTTCTGCCAGGAGGACGCATCCACGCCGGGACGGGCACATCGCGGCACGTGACGCTGTTCAATTGTTTTGTCATGGGGACGATCGAGGACTCGATACCTGGCATTTTCCGCGCTCTGCAGGAAGGAGCGCTCACGATGCAGCAGGGCGGCGGAATCGGTGTGGATTTCTCCACGTTGCGGCCGCGCGGGACGCCGGCAAAAGGTGCCGGCAACATCGCATCGGGCGCGGTTTCTTTCATGAATATCTGGGACGCCATGTGCGGCACCATTCTCTCTACCGGCGCCAGGCGCGGCGCCATGATGGCGACGCTGCGCTGCGATCATCCCGACATCGAAGAATTCGTAACTGCCAAACAGCAGAGCGGGCAGCTGCGTCGATTCAACCTTTCCATCCAGATCACTGATGCGTTCGTCGCGGCGGTGCGCAGCGACGATGAGTGGCCGTTAGTCTTTCCGGCCGAGGCATTCGACGGGGACGGTGAAACGGTCCTGCGCCATTGGCCGGGCGAGGCCGGACCGGTAGCTTGCCGCATTACGCGGCGCCTCAAAGCGGGACAATTATGGGAACGGATACTGCAAGCCACTTATGACTATGCCGAGCCCGGGGTGCTCTTTATCGACCGCATCAATCGGTTCAATAATCTTTGGTATCGGGAGCGGATCACTGCTACCAATCCATGCGGCGAAATTCCATTGCCCCCCTATGGCGCCTGCGATCTGGGCTCGCTCAATTTGACGCGCTTCGTGCGGTCGCCTTTCACGGCCGAGGCCCGGATCGATTTCGAAGCCATCGAGAAAACGACGCTCATTGCCGTGCGGCTCCTCGATGACGTGATCGACGTTTCACGTTTCCCCCTTCCGCAACAGGCAGAGAATGCCCACGGATCGCGACGAATTGGCCTCGGGATTACGGGACTGGCCGATGCCATGGTTATGCTCGGACTGACTTATGGCAGCGACGAGTCGCTCGCGGTAGCCGCCGATATTATGCGCAGCATCTGCCATGCAGCCTATCGCGCCTCGATTGCTCTGGCAGCGGAAAAACGCAGCTTTCCCTATTTTGAGCGAGATCGTTACCTTCAGGGTCCTTTCATCCGCAGCCTGCCCGAAGACATCCAAAGTGGTATTGCTAGTCAAGGCATCCGCAACAGCCATCTGCTCGCCATCGCACCCACCGGGACGATCAGCCTTCTGGCCGGGAATGTTTCCAGCGGATTGGAACCGATTTTTGCCGCTTCCTACACGCGCAACGTCCTTTCCGAGGACGGAACACCCAAGGCGTTCATGCTCACGGACCATGCGCTTGACTTGTGGCGCCGGTTGACTGGCTCTTCCGCCGCGACGCCGAAGGGGTTTGTCACTGCTGGCGACCTTCCGGTCGGCGCACATCTGCAAATGCAGGCGGCACTGCAGCCTTTCGTGGACAATTCCATTTCGAAGACGATAACCGTTCCGGAGAACACGCCATTCGACGAGTTCAGACAAATCTACGATATGGCCTATGATATGGGCTTGAAAGGTTGCACAACGTTCCGCTCGAACCCAGTCACGGGGGCGGTCCTAAGCGACCAGACCGGCGGCAACGAGGCGCCCCATTGCTGTGTTGCCGAACGCGAAGCGGACTGACGTGCCGCGGCCCCGATGCCGCGGGGGTCCAATCTCGCAAATCGACGGGACATTCACGCCGAAGCCTGACGCTCGACGGCATGCTGGTTTCGCTCGATCGAGGCAAGGAGACGGGTGACATCTCGTCTCGCCGATGGACTAGCAACCTCGGCGACAACATTTGCGATTCCCCGCCCCGGCCGAATAAATTCGCTGTAGAAAGTGCCAAGATCGATCTGTTGTTCTGCTTCAATTTCCGCGCCACCGCCGGCCGCGCGCGGGCCGATTTCGTCCTCCACAGTGACGGTCAGCAGCCAACTATCGCGTTCATGCGTTGGCGCTATTTCCAAAGTTCCGATGGTGGCTACCTCAGTCAAATCTTCGCGTTCTTCGTCGCCAAGGTGATACTCCCTTCGCGCCGGAATCTCCCGCAGCTCTGTGCGGCGTCTGGCGATGGTCTTGAGACTTGATGGCACAGTGCTGCGTTCAGCCATGGTCCAGCGAACGATTTGCCCGGGATCGACATCGACTTCAAAGCTTTCCATTCCCGGCTCCCTCGTTCGGATAAAGGCGCGGCTCAGAACATAGATCAAGTTGCGCGCCGAAAAGGCGCGGGACCCGCGCTTCCTATCCGTCGCGCCGGAGTCTCCTCACGGGATGTTCGGACAGGCGGGCTGCGGGTCCCTCCGCCATGCGTCATCGGTAGGTTGGTTCATCGCATAAGCAGATCTGCGCCCGTGGACGTTTCACTGCCGTACTTCGCCAATCTTGCCTCGGCACGACGGTCGAAGCATTTGGCAGGAACGATCTGCTCTGCGCCTTGATCTAGATCAATTACGCACTTGAACCTTTTCCGAACGGGTGAAGCTCGAATTGATCTTTCTCAATGAGCCGCGGGATTGCCCGTTTAATACATTGCAATAATACAACATCTTTTTAGCCCTCGTTACGTTAGAGGTTACGATCATGCCCACGCAATTGCAGCCCAACGACGCGGACGAGTCTCTACTCACGATCTCGCCGGAAAAAGTATGCTTCATCATCATCAAGGCCAAGGAATTCGACGCTAAGGATAGAAGTAACTGAACCCGATCCCGGGTCGTACCCTTCGGATGACATGGATGTTGAGGTTCTCGAGGAGCACGAAGACGACCCTGTGGTCGAGGAGCTCACACCGCTAATCAACTCACTCTCGGAAGACGAGCAGATCGATCTCGTAGCCCACTTTCTGGAAGAGGGTCTCTCGATGCTCGGCTATTCCCTGCGAGGAATTCGAAATCGGGCGGCTGTGATCGAGTCGGGTCGATTTCCAGCCCGACAGGGGCGGAGAAGCGCATGTTCGCTCCTTACTTGATCGACCGGGCTAAATGCTCGGAGTACCACGATGCGACTCGCGCATATTACTGGATGAGTTTCCCGACGAAACCGCACTCAGCCGTTACGAGGCAAGTTTAGCTTCGTAAAGGGCCTTCGCAAGGTGATCATGCAGATCTGGATCGTCGATGATCGCCGCGGTGATCGCAGTTTCGTCCAGCGCCTCGGCCTCAGATAGGCCACGGTGCCAATTCCTGGCCGCGAGATGCCCCTGACCGATGCGCATCAGCGCGTAGAGTTCATTACGTGCCTGAATTGAAAGAGAAGTAACGACCTCGCGAAGAGCGGCGGGCTGCGAAGCTTCGGCGGGAAGCGGCTCAAGTCCAAGCTCAGCGGTAGGGTTGTGTTCGCCTCGTCCCGGCGTCACAGCACTCAAATCCGCCTCCGCCACGTTGCCAAGCACCGCATCGCGTTGCGCGCGTGCAGTTCTCGCGAGCAGTGCGATGAAGCGGGCTTGATTGACACTCAATGTTGTCAGCATTTTGTGTTCGACCTCAGCTTGACAGCGCGATTACGCCGGCGTGACGCGTTCCCAGGTCAAGCTAATGAAAAATATGTCAGGCAAATTTGCCTCGGATTGATCTGCCTCAAAATTCCCGTGCCAAGTTTCATTATTTTTCAGTTGGCGAAGGTCTTTGCCTGCCATTGCCGCTATCGATCTCGCATCATCGAAGCACCCTCATTGCATAATGAGTTATCGCCATGCCCCACAAACGTATCCTGTTCCGCTCAGCTGCCCGCGAAAAGGTTCTAGCAGGGGCCACCCAGCTTACGGACGCCATCCGCGTCACTCTGGGGCCCAGATCCAAATCGGTGCTGATCGAGAAGAAATGGGGGGCGCCGATCGTCTGCAACGACGGGGTCACCATCGCGAAGGAATTCGACATCAAGGACCCGGAAGAGAATCTTGGCGCGCGGATGCTGCGTCAGGCCGCCGAAAAGACCGGTGACATGGTCGGTGACGGGACCAGCACCTCGACAATCCTAGCCCACGCGATTTTCGCGGACGGTGTCCGCAATGTAGTCGCCGGCGCAAGCGCTATCGACATCAAACGCGGATTGGATCGTGCAACGAAGCGGGCGATCGAATCGCTGCGTGCCCTATCGAGGCCGGTGGCAACACGCAAGGAAAAGTCACAGGTCGCGGCGATCTCTGCACACAACGACCTTGCGATCGGCGAATTGGTCGCGGACGCGATGGACAAAGTCGGTGGTGAGGGTGTGATTACCGTCGAAGAATCCAAGACGACCGAGACTGCGCTCGACGTAGTGGAGGGTATGCAGTTCGACCGGGGATTTGTCTCGCCCTACTTCATCACCGATTCTGAAAAGATGGAGGCGGTGCTGGAAGACTGTTTCATTTTACTGTGCGATCGTAAGATCGCCTCCTTGAACGACCTAATTCCATTGCTAGAGCAGGTCGTGAAAGCCAGCAAGCCGCTTTTGGTCGTTGCCGAAGATATCGAAGGTGAGGCGCTTGCTACCCTGATCGTCAACCAAATCCGCAGCATCCTGAAAAGCTGTGCTGTCAAGGCGCCTGGATTTGGCGATCGCCGCAAGGCCGTGTTGCAGGACATGGCGGTGTTAACGGGTGGCCAAGTCATTTCCGAAGAATTGGGCCTCAAGCTTGAGCACGCGAAGCTCGAACAGCTCGGCCGTTCCAAGCGCGTTGTCGTCGACAAGGACAACACCACGATCATCGGCGGGGCGGGCGAACGCAAGCAGATCGACGGTCGCATCGAGCAGATCCGCCGGGAAATCGAAAAAACGACGAGCGACTACGACAAGGAAAAGCTGCAGGAGCGGTTGGCAAAGCTAGCCGGCGGGGTTGCCGTGATCCGGGTCGGTGCTCCTTCCGAATCAGAGATGAAATCGAAGAAGGAAGCCTTTGATGACGCGATCAGCGCGACGAAAGCCGCCGTCGCCGAAGGGATTGTACCTGGCGGCGGTTTGGCATTACTGCGCAGCGTAGACGCCGTGGCACAAGAAGAGGCGAAATGCGAAGGTGATGAGAAAACGGGCGTGCAAATCATCAAGCGCGCGCTGGAAGCACCGACACGTCAAATTGCAGAGAACTCTGCAATCGATGGTGGGGTCGTGGTCGCCCGCATGCTCGAAGGAAAAGGCAATTATGGCTTTGATGCTGCACGCAAGGAGTATGTCGACCTGGTCGAGGCCGGCATCATCGATCCGACCAAGGTAGTCCGCATCGCACTCGAAAACGCCGTTTCGGTAGCGAGCGTTCTGCTGCTGACCGAGGCGACGATGACGGAAATCCCAGAAGAAAAGCGCGAACGCGAGGCCGGTGCAGAAATGGCCATTTGATGCCCTGAAATCGATGAGTTCTTATTTGCCATGACATCCCAGGATTCTTCCCTTTCAAACCAGGCTCAACAGCACTCCGCATCATACCGGTTGGCTGAGTTGGATCGGGAATTTATTCTCGGCAATTCGATGCGTGGAGTGCGCCTCCAACTCGAATATACCAAAGCCGAGGAGAGTTTGCGCGCTTGGGGCGTTCGATCAACGATCGTTGTGTTTGGAGGTGGTCGAATACGCGCGGCCGCGCGATCTCGGCAAACGGCGGCGTCCGGGACAACGTGATCGCGACGGGCGGCGCACCCGGACTGATGGTGGCGGCGAACCGCGGTGCCGCGGATGCCGGAGCGCCGTCGATCGGATTCAACATTGCGCTAGCTCGTGAGCAACAGCCAAACCCCTATTCGACTCCCCGGCAAACGTCCGCAATGATCAAGATGGGCGTGTGTTAACAGTACACAATTGATTGCCGTTGGGTCAAAACCAAAGAGACCCGCATTGTCCTCTGAAAGTTCGCGCCCGCCCTGGTAAAGGCCGCAATCGATAAGGACTCGGCGACCATCGCTTTCAATCAAGTGACAAGAGCCTGTGACACTGCGATCGGTGTCATGAAAGGATAGCTTCAAGAAAATCTCCGAAAAATGAGATTGCCGGAGGAAGTGACGCGTTGGGGTGAGACAGGGTGTCAACGCATGGACAGCAGAGGTTCGCCGTTTTGCTCATGCCAATGCAAGATGCCGTCCCAGATCTCTCGTGCGGTTTCAGCGAACCAGAACAGGTCGCGATCCTCCGGATCGATCACGCCTTCATCGACCATGTAATCGATGTCGACGACTCGCCGCCAGTAACTCTCACCTACGAGTACGATCGGGATGGGCTTAATCTTACGTGTCTGCACTAAAGTTAAGACCTCGAACAACTCGTCGAACGTGCCATAGCCGCCCGGCAAGGCAACGAGTGCACGCGCCCGGTGGAGCAGATGCAGTTTACGTAACGCGAAGTAATGGAAACGGAAACAAAGATCGGCGGTAATGTACGGATTTGGATATTGTTCATGCGGCAGGCTGATGTTGAGACCAACGGATTTGGCCCCAACGTCGAAAGCTCCGCGATTGGAAGCCTCCATGATGCCGGGGCCGCCGCCGGTCATGATAACCGTATGCGGTGCAGAGTCGCGGCTGCTGACCGCGCCGACCAGCTGTCCAAACTCACGCGCAATCTCGTAGTAGTGACTATTTGCCAGAATCCGCTCGGCGATTGCAAGCTGCCGTCGAAGGGTTTGGTCACCGACGCCGGCTGCCAATTTTTGCCGCAGCGCTTCGACCTTGCGGCGAGCGGCCGCTGGCTCGCAGATTCGCGTGCTCCCGTAAACTACTATGGTGTTTCGAATACCATGCTCGGCCAGCAGCAATTCAGGCTTGAGATACTCGATCAGAAGGCGCGCGCCGCGAAGATCGTTGCGCGCGATAAAATCGACATCCTCTTCCGCTAGTCGATAGCTCATACTGTTCAATATCGCCTCAACGCGACGCGGCGCGTCGGGATCTTCCTCGATTGCTTTGGCGACTTGCCAGGGCAATGGCTCGCGCCGCTGGCGCGGGTGGGGGGGCTCGGGTATCCTGTGTTTTTGGTCGCCTGTTAATTGATCTTTGTTCATGGTCATTCCATCACCAATGTGCGGGCCATACGTTCGCGCTCTGTGTCCATTAATATGTCCGGCAGGGGGTCGTCGCTAGGACAATTGCGCCAAACCGCAGGTAGCGGAGTTGGAAGTGCTGCGCTCGGCGCCGCAGCTTCCGCGGCATTGCGTGACGATCCGCTAAGGCGACATCAAGTTCCGCGGCTCACGATTAAGGCACATTGGTCACAACAGTACGTCGGCTATCGGACGTCACGGTGAATGCAGCACCGTGGAACCGCGGCCCCACTCTGAGGAGGATCTGCGGGTAACGGCTTGTGCGTAGTTCAACCGCTAAACTGGTGCAAAGCTCTGAAACTTCGATGGGCTGATTGAGATAAGACATCCAGTAACCCGCTATTGTGGCAACTAGGAGAAGGCGTTGCAGAGCTTGGCCCGTGGCAGGCCGCGCTTTATTGTTGTCCATCGGCATCAAGAGTGCAACAGCCAGCAGCTTAGGAGATGCACCTTATGAAGCATGCTTGACAGGCAAGCCGGGCCCGCTACCGCTATTTGAAATGGCGATTCGGCAGCGCGAAATTTCCGTTTCGGAGTTCTTTCTCAAGAGTCGTCACCTGCTCGGGTTTGATACGCCGCGAAGGCATTGGTCACAGCTGTCAAAGAGGCAGTAGATAATGTTCTCGATGCTTGCGAAGAAGTGGGGATACTTCCCGATATTAGCGTGCTGGTGTACGATTGCTATTCGGCTGCAAGCTGTAACTTTTGGCTGCAGAACTTCTCAGCGCCGAGGAGCCGTGCCTCATTACGCGCGATGTATTCACGTGTGACCGGGACAACGCCTTGACGTTTGGTCATTTGGATTTGGAACACCATCATGCCTTCCTCCCTGAAGGCCATTTCCGAAGACGCAAGATAAAGTTCCCACATTCTACAGAAGCGCTCGTCGTAGAGATGTTCTGCTTCCCCGCGCCGTGCCAGGAACCGCTCGCGCCACGCCTTAATCGTATCGGCATAATGGACACGCAGGATCTCGATGTCGGTTACAAGCAGGCCAGCGCGTTCGATGGCGGGTAGTACCTCCGATAACGCCGGAATGTAGCCGCCCGGGAAAATGTACTTAGCAAGCCATGGGAGCGCGGTAAGTGTGGCGACAGGCCATGAGCCGACATTCGTATAAGGTGATTTGAAGTCTCGGTAACAATGTGGTTCCAAGCTCGCAAAGCTTCCTATCGAGCTTCTGGCGATTTGCAGTCGTCGAAAACCGAGAACATGCAGCTGCAAACTTTCAGAAAATTTGATTAGAATCGAACAGTGCTAATCAAGTCTCACGAAACAGGACTTGGCCTAGTTTCCAATAATCGTTTGGCGGGCCCACAGTGCGGAGCCTGGCTTATGCGTACCCCTTTTGAGGAAAGGCGCCGATCGCCGCGTCGACTTCTTGGACGCGTGGCAACTCTGTTTGCCACCGACAGTGCAAAAGAACGCTTCTGCCTCGTCAAAGATATTTCGGAAGGTGGCGTCCGGCTTCTGGCAAACGGGTACGAGATCCCCGAAAAGTTCGTGCTGCATTTTGCTGGCGGCAGACCCCAGCAGGACGGGACTTACCAGGTGGTTTGGCGGAACGGTCAAGAAGCTGGCGCCAAATTCTTGAACGGCACCTCTGTGGCCGCCTGACTACGGCATTCAGTCGATTGGCAGGGTAGCGGAATTCCACAACAGCCGGGACAGGCGAACGGGGAACCGAAGACGGCAAAACCCGTTTAATCACAAAGCACAGCCGGTGGTTCTCCGCTGGGCGACCGGGTCATCGGCATGTGTGCGATGGAGGTCGCTAAGCCATGCTTCTTTCCAAACGCAGGCATCTCGTTCGGCTTTGAGCATCCGAAGCCGCACGGTAACGGCCGCGCTTTGAGAGCGACGATATTTAGAGAGGCCGATTAGAAAGCCTGGAAATTTCCGTGCTCAAACCATGCGTGGCTATAGAGGCGACTATGAAAACTGAAAGACGGAAATTCACTCATGGGCAGGACGCCGGCAAGCTGAGGCTGGCGTTTGTTCGTTTCGCCCTGGATGTTCAAGTATACTCAGGTACAGCTGCCGGTATGGAACGGTGACGCGGTAGAAATCATCGTCGCGGCGTTTTCGATTGTGGCGCGGCAACCGACGCGACTGCACATTATCGGACGGATCACCGATAAAGCCAAAACTGCATCTTGAAACGCGGCCGGTTTGATCTAGCACAATGCCGTGAAACGCATTGTATGCCTGCGTACCAACGTGAGCATATTAAGGTGGTCCCGGTTGTCTGAACAGATTTTCCGCTTCGATAAGTGGGTCTCTGCCGGGGTTAGGCTGCCAAGCGGAATGGCAGTTCATAGAAGTAGGCTTGATCGGGTGTGGCGCCGTCAAGGCTCGAATGCGGTCTCCGGGCGTTGTAGAAGTCCAGGTAGCGGCCGATCGAACTGCGCGCCTCGCTGACGTTGTCGTAGGCCTTCAGATACACCTCCTCATATTTGACGCTGCGCCACAGCCGCTCGGTGGATTTGAAAAACCGACTTCGCGATATCCAGTCCGATTGTCGTGATCGTTTGCATGGGTAGCTCCTCCGATTCGTGGGAGCCTCAGCAGCACCCACATTCATGGCACTCACGTGCCGGGTGGCTTGCACGCGCTCGAATTTCGGTGTCGCTGCGGCGAGGGTTGCTGGATCAATGTCGAGACTGGGCTGCCGATTGAAATCACTCCGACGCATTGCTGCGAATGGCCCTCTGATTAAAGCAGCCACAGCCCCTTGAACGTCACGAATTTTGGACAGGGGAGATGAACTGTAGGTCATCTGTTGCGCGGTGCTTAGACGTTGGTTGTAGTGGCTGGCAGGAGCCGGCGATGCCAGTGATCGGGGTCTTCAGGGTATCGTATGGTTTTGATTTTGAAATCAAGGAAGCACTACGTCCGCATATTCAACGTTCCGGCAGCGACCGAAGTTTCCTCGCGGCAAGGCCCGACCGCGCTTGAGTCTCCCCGCTACCAACTGGCTACGAGCGACGCGGCGACCATTTGCACACTATAGTTCGGGTTGTCGGAACCGAGATAAATCCCATACCCCGAGTTGATGGCTGGGTTAAATTGAGCGAGCGTATCGTTCTGCCAATTGCTGACCGAATTGCGCTCCCAGGTGTAGCGCAGCTTCGTTTTGAGATCGCCCTTTAAGCCCGTCTGAGCATACCAGGACGGGTCGAACTTATAGGTCGCCGTTGCGTCCAAACGCTGCCACAACGTCGTGTCATTCGGGTATGCAGGCGGGAACCCAGCAACAGCAGCTGAACAGCCCGCGCAACTCTGCTCGTCGACGCCGTCAGAGAGCTCATAGCGCGCGTCAAGTTGAAGTTTATTCGGTATGGCCGCATATCTCACCGCTGCCGTTACGCTATTCACATGCGTTTTATCTGTGGTGGTTACCAGAGCAGTGAACGCAGTAGCGGGAGTCGGCTGATTGTACAGCAATTGATTATAATCTTCCCGGTAGTACGAGACCACGATCGATAAATCGGGGCTGACGCTCCACTCGACGTCGACGCCGGTGCTTATTGATTTGCTATCGCTCAGGCCGTACTGGTTGAGCGGATTGAGGCCATAATAGTCATCGTTGTATTTGACGCTGGGAGTAACGGTCACGCCGCGAAATGCCACGACATCGAGGAAAAAGTTCGCTTGTGTCCGGTTGCGATTGTCGAACATGAATTGCTGATAGGCCGTAGAATAAAACCAAGTGCTGCTCGTCGTTGTTAGGCATCCGGCCAGCGTCGGGAACAAGGCGCAATTGGGGAATTGAATGTTCTTCACGAAATCAGTGTAGTCATAAACGTTGTAGCGTCGTTGCGCATAATAGCCGCTCGCACGCGCGGTCAACCAGATCGTCGGTTTCCAATCGGCCGACAGCTGTCCAGAATATTCGTTGGTGACGTTGACGTCGGTTTCCGTGTAATCATAACGTTCCCAACCGAACGCGCCATTGAAGTTCCATTCCTGAGTCGGCCGCCAATTCAGCGCGGCGCCGCCATTTTGCTTGATGTAGCTCATCGTCAAGCTGGAAATCGCGTGTTCAGTGGCCGTGGTTTGATCATAGGATACCCATTCCGGGAAAATAATTTGCGGTGTTTGGTTGTCGAGGTCGTAATAACGGTAAGTCAATTTCGACGTTAGATCTGGGGTGATCTTGGTGGTCAATACGTTATTGTTCAGCAGCGTGTTGATTTGGCCATTGAGGCTGCTGGTCGGATTGGTCGGATTTCCGTTGATGAAGCCGAAATTGAGCTGGTTCCAGGCAGGGCCCCATGGCGAGAGCCCCGTTGCCAGGACGTTATCCGTCTCCGGCAGAAAAGTGTCATTCTGCGTCATCCTTTCAAAGCTCAGGGTGCCCACGTAGCGGCTCTTGGCTGGCAGATCTGCCGCCAGTACTCCGCTAACGCCATTGGCTTGATTGCTCGGCCATGTCGACATCTGCGCGCCGGGACAATCCTGTTGTCCTGCACTGCACGGGGTGGCCCAGGGATTTTGCACGAAGTAAGATGAAATATGGTCGGTATATACCGAGCCGCTATACGCCAGTTTGGCGGTGTATGGTTGGCCCCACAGCGAAGTTCCGGCATATTCGCCGTTCGCCCCGAAATTCTGGGTGGTGTCGTTTACCGGCGCGGGGACTTCAGTAACCATTTCGCCGTGCAGATTTGGGGCGACGCCGGTGTTGGGAACGTTCCCCGTTACGCCTTGAACAATCGTGCCGGTCCGATCCATATGGGAGTAATCCGCCCTGATGTCCCAAGCATCCGTGGGCGTCCACCGATAGCTGGCCGATGCCGTGTTCCGCTGGATGCCGATGTCCTGCTGGTGCAGGAAGGGACCAAGAAGGGTCGACGGAAGCGTGTTGTTGAACCCCGTCGTGGCGCCGGGTGGCAAGGTCAGATTATTTGTTCCGACCCCGAGATAGGGTGTCTGCGCACTGGTGCTGTAGACGTGCGGCGTCTGATCCCATTGGAGCGTGAGATATTGCTCGCCGATCTTCGATAAATCCAGCAAATAAGCCTGATCGCTGAAGCCGTCGAAGTCGGAGCCGACATTGTTCGCCCATAAATCAGCCTGGTAGAGACCGTCGTTGCTGCCGGTTGCGACATGCCCGCCGCTGAACGCGCCCGGTGCGACAATGCTGTACTCGTGGTATTTCGCCAGACTTTGCTGGCCGAGAAAGACTTCGCCATCCTTCGACGGATTATTGACGAAGTCGCGTCCACCGAATTCGATTTCGCCGTGGGTCCACCAGCCCGGCGCCGCCGCCGGCGGCGTCGGGGGCGGATCCTTAGTCGCCATGGGAGGGGATTTGCCCGCCGATGGCGCGGCAGCCGACGACGATGCCAGAGGGCTAGGCGGCCAATCGGCAGAGGTGGCCGATCCGTCGGTCCACATATTGGCGCCGATGGCCGATCCGCCTTCGCAGCATCCTTGTTGAGCAAATGGGGCGGTTGAAAACAATGCTATCCCGCTCAGCACTGCGCCGACCAAACACGCTCGAACCAGATCGAGTCGTTGTAACATTGCCCCAAGCTCCAACTCGGAAAGCACTTGGCTCACCGACCGAGCGCCTCCGCTTTCGTCTCAACTCATCGTTCGAATGCTCCACCGGCCGGACTGTTGCTCCCGTGAACCTGGGTGTGGCAGTCCAGGCACGCTCGGCCCATCGCGAGATCCGAACCCGGTACGGCCGACATTCCGAGTGGCCCGTGAGGACCGATCGTGTGACACTCGAAGCACAGCCGCGGCGTCGACATCTTCAGCATAAATTCGTTTACCGACCCGTGCGGATTGTGACAGTTCAAACAGTTCTCGCGCACCGGCTCGTGCTCGAACAAAAACGGCCCGCGCTTCTCGGCGTGGCATTTGTAGCAAGTGTCATTGACCGTATCGGTGCGCAGCATCGCTTCGGTGAAGCTGCCGTGCGGATTATGGCAGTCTGAGCAAACCATCTTGCCTTCGTTCACCGGCATGTGCGCTGACATCATCATCTGCGCACGCTTGTGTTTGTGGCACTGGAAGCAGGTGTCCGGCTCGAATGGTGTCTTCAATTGGAACTTGGCCGACACGTTCTTCATCACGGTGTGGCAACTGCTGCAGGAGAGGCCCCGCTCCTCGTGCGGGCTACCTTCCCACATGGTTCTCTCCCCGCGCTCGTGGCAAGACAGGCAGATCGCGTTGTTCTGTTCCGCTGTGCGGCTGGTGCCGTCAGTGCGAAATGATATGATGCCGCCGACGCCAACGCCGCCGCCGAGTCTGACATGCTCAGAGCCCGGCCCATGGCAAGTTTCGCATTGCATCTTGCCCTGGGTCTCGAGCCGGCCCATTTCGGTGTAGCCAAACGGCCCGGCTTGGGCGCTGTGGCAGCCGAGACAGACTTTCGTTCCCACATACGTCGCCGCTATTAGAGGCGCCACGGGCTTGGCCGGCTTAGGTGGAGGCGCCGTCGGCTGTTCGGGCGGGGCAGTACCGTTCTGCTTTTGCAGGAACTCTTTCAACGCATCAAACAGATTGTCGGCATCGGCGACTTTCATTTCGCCAGACGTCGCCGGACCTGACATCGCCGAACCTGACGTCACCGAAACCGGATGATAGCTGGGAAACTGCTGCGCGAAGTCGTACAGGGCCGCAAAAGTCGCGTGATCGTCGCCTTGCCCGAACCTACCGTCGTGCGCGGCGGCAACGGTCGCTTGATCGTAGGTCTGCCCGGCGGGCTGGGCATCGCCGTCCGCGATTGTTTGGCCGTAATCGCGCAGCGCTGTGTAAGTGCTGCCGAGCGACGCGGCATCTTGCGCCCGCGCCGGCCGCGCCCATCCCAGTGGGAAGCACCACTCGATCGCTACGAGGGCGAACGTGAACAGTATCTTGGCAACATTGATCGGCTGGGCCGAGCCGTCCGCCCCAGCGGCCCGCCGTGTAATACCGCGGACCAACGCCACGCTTTCGGAACGGCTCATTGCCAGCCCTGCCCAACGCTGGCTAGTAATGCCATCCCCTATTCATTCGCCAGTCAAGGCAAATTGGCAGTCATGACAATTTTCGATGGAAAAGTGGCACCGCTACTCCACTGGGAAACTTTTCGGCGTCATCTTTGAAATCAGAAAGCCCCAAGCTTTATCATTTCCCGTTACCCGATGCATCCTGATCGACAAAATGCGTGACTGTTCTGAGGCGCTTGCGTCCTGAACCTGCGGGGGTAAGTTAAAAGGACAAATAACTTCGGTATGATCGACAAGGAGAATTCCAATGAATAGCGCCGAGCCTTCCACGCGTAATTCGATCAAGTGCGCATCCGCAACCTTGTATCTAGCGGCTGGCCTTGCAGCCGTGGTTCTCGTGATCGGCACGGTGATTGTCGCCGCTCCGAAGCCGGCGCAAGCGACCCCGGCCTTCGCCTCCCAGACCGGTTTATCGTGCAGGCGGTGCCACACCAGCCCGTCGGGCAGCGCGCTCAATAGCTTCGGCAAAGCCTTTCAGGCCAATGGCGATAAGGTACCGAAGAGGAAATAATCCGTTCGATTTTCCCATCTCCAGGTAGGCGCGCGAAATCGGTAACTCGTAAGGCTTGAGGCATTAGAAGTGGCGCTTCTTCGGAGCTGCCACTTTCGTTTGCGCAGAGTTTGAAGTCCGAGTTGGGTCGGGAACGTCGGATTTGGGCTTTCCTCGGCATGTCCGCTGTTACCCTAATCGCCGACATTTGCTTGCGTCGCAATATCTGACGTGACGGGCCATTCGCGACATTTTGCACCGCAGAAAAAAGAGAACATTTTTGCCGTCGGACCAGTGTGAAGGCGGTCACAGAGCGTTCGGTGGAGCGACGGTCGTTTGCCCCGCCAACACGCCTTCGATATCAGCGCTCTCAGTCGGGGCAACACTGCCGCTAAACAAGGTGCAGGAATTCGTCAGGTAAACAGCCTAAGTAAACATCCGTAATTGAATTTCGAGCGCAGCGTCTTATCCTAAATATCCTTTTCACATCGTGGATAAGCCGAGCGCCGTCTTCGCGGCGTTAGGTGGCGAGGTCCGGAGCTCTGCGCGCATCGCGATGTTGCGCAAGGGAGGATCTAGTCATGAAGAACAACAACAACTCAGCCCCTGTTACGACTGCTATCGCTCACTTATCGCGGGATGAAATTATCGTCGAGCAAGATTGCGTTGCCCGGCGGAGATGGGGGTGGCGGTTTGGACCGTTGCGGTTTTGGCTGGCCGCGTTTTTCGTAATAGCAGGTTCGGTTCTGGCGGTAAGTCAACCCGTCTCGCAACAGGGATCGAAGCTAGTCGGTACTGGCGCGGTCGGGCCTGCCGCGCAAGGCTGGAGCGTCGCCCTCTCCGCCGACGGCAACACTGCCGTCGTGGGCGGGATCGTCGACAACAAGCTCACTGGGGCGGCGTGGATCTTTACCCGGAACGGGGGGAATTGGACCCAGCAGGGCAGCAAGCTGGTCGGCACCGGGGCGGTTGGACAAGGCGGACAAGGCTCCTCCGTCGCGCTGTCTGCCGACAGTAACACCGCCGTTGTGGGCGGGCCTCTCGACCACTCGAACACGGGAGCGGTTTGGGTCTACCGCCGCAACGGCGGTGTCTGGACCCAGCAGGGCAGCAAGCTGGTCGGCACCGGTGTGGTTGGACGCGCCAATCAAGGCTCCTCCGTCGCGCTGTCTGCCGACGGCAACACCGTCATCGTGGGCGCGGCTGAGGACAACTTGGGTAATGGGGCGGCGTGGATCTTTACCCGGAGCGGGGGGAATTGGACCCAGCAGGGCAGCAAGCTGGTCGGCACCGGCGCGGTCGGTATCGCCAATCAAGGCTCCTCCGTCGCGCTGTCTGCCGACGGTAAGACCGCCGTTGTGGGCGGGCCTCTCGACCACTCGAACACGGGAGCGGTTTGGGTCTACCGCCGCAACGGCGGTGTCTGGACCCAGCAGGGTAGCAAGCTGGTCGGCACCGGGGCGGTTGGACAAGCCAATCAAGGCTCCTCCGTCGCGCTGTCTGCCGACGGCAACACCGTCATCGTGGGCGGACTTGGCGACAACTCGCACACTGGGGCGGCGTGGGTTTACAGCCGTGGCGGGACTGTCTGGACGCAGCAGGGCAACAAATTGGTCGGCACCGGCGTGGTTGGAATCGCCAGACAAGGCCAATCCGTCGCGCTGTCCGCCGACGGCAACACTGCCATCGTCGGCGGGCCTTACGACAACTCGGACGCTGGGGCGGCGTGGGTCCACACCCGCAGCAGTGGTGTTTGGACCCAGCAGGGCAGCAAGCTGGTCGGCACCAGTGTGGTTGGACGACGCGCCGAGCAAGGCTTCTCCGTCGCGCTGTCCGCCGACGGCAGCACCGCCATCGCGGGCGGGATTGCCGACAACAGCATCACCGGGGCGGCGTGGGTCCACACCCGCAGCGGCGGTGTCTGGACCCCAATTCCCGCTCCGTTCGTGGGATACTGAGGCGCGTTTATCTGGAAAGGAGGCTGGGAACGCTCATTGATGAGCGTTCCCAAAATAGCTCGTATTCGAGATACATCTCGCGAAAAAAGGCGACGTTGAGATGCGCATCTTTGAACTCGATGACGTCATTTTCTTGCTCCGCTCTAAAGTAAAGCGAGCGGGTGGTCAGGTGGCATGGTCTAAAAAGAACAGCATTAATCGAACTACACTGTATAGGGTTCTTATCGGTCGCCGGTTGCCAAACAAAAAAATCATTAGAGCGCTAAAATTACGTACGGTTTTTGTCTCCGATCCTAAATTGAGATGAAAGCTTGAGACGGTTATTTCGCTTGGGTCGCGCGGTGATCGAATGAGGCGACACGGATGTGCTCGCAGGTGTGGCGCAGCGCATGGGTCTGCTCAGGGTCGATGCTGTTCTCTAATTCCAGGTCTGGGTGTCAAGCTCTCCTCAACGATCCTTACCGGGCCCACTGTTCTCTCCGCGGTAGGGGCGTGCCCTCCGCATGATGGCGTAAGATGACGCTGGCGGATCAATGTTGAAAGCGCGATCGCCCTTTCGAGCGCACGCCAAGCATCGAGCGATCTCACCACCGCCACCGTCCCGGCATGGGTCATCAGCGCCATTTCAGGCGTGCGCTGAGCATGTCCGTTATTCCTCCGATCGCTACCGAATTGCTGCATTACGGCGAACGGTAGAAACGGGCCATTACCAGACTCTTGCATCGCACCAAACAGAACTGTTATTCGGTCGCTTCGTCGCCGATCAACAGCATCAGTGGCGGAATGTCGAACCCAGCGACCTTGGCGAGAAAGAGAGCTTTGGCTCTTATTTGATTTGCCTCAAAGCTGTCGGCAAATGCCGCGAGTATTCATTTTATAAAGTGCAAGATTTCTACAATACGACGATGAGATCGCAAATGCGAAACATCATGGTGGCGACGGATGGGTCTGACGGAGCCAACCGCGCTGTCAATGTTGCCGCTGAACTTGCGAAGGCGGCCAGTGCGACATTATTGATCGTGACGGTTGCCAGAGCGCTCAGTGCAGAAGAAAAGCAGTTCATGCGGATCGAAAGAGACATGGCAGAGCCGGCAAGTCGCCTGTTTCCAAAACTCGCGCAGCCGATCGACCCGGCTCTCGGGCGGGTTTCCCGCGATGATCGCAGCGTTGATGGCTCCGATCGATATGCCGGCGATCCAGTCCGGATGGATGTGTGCCTCAGCAAAGGCCTCGTAGACGCCTCCCTGGTATGCGCCGAGAGCGCCGCCGCCTTGCAAGACCAACGCGACGCATTCGAATGGGAGCTGCCGCCCGGCAGCTGTGAGGTTTGGTCGGACCTGAAGATTCATCGTGCTCCTCATTAATAAACTATACGGTATAGTGTATTTACTGCATCAGCTCGTAGTCTGTCAACAGCGGATATTCACGATCGTGTGTGCCTGGGACGTAGTGCGCTCTCACGGCTCTTGACATCTACGAAATACACTATACGGTGTAGTTTAATTGAGCAGAAGGGATTGCACATGCGTGTATGCGACTTCCACTTGCGGGGAAATTCGGATCTGTTTCCGGGCAGCCCGCTCGAAGGCTTTCTAGAATCGATGCTCGAGGAGAGCCCGCGCGGCGCCGTCGCGCGAGACGGGACTCTGTGTTGCAAAAGAGGCCCTGGGAGAGATCGAACGCGAAAATCCATAAGCGGCCTAGGCGTCGGTCTTTTAGTCTCCGCGATAGTCCTCTTTTCCAGCACGCTAGCTATCGCCCAGGAATATCGGGGGACGGCTGCGCAGCGGGCGTCGTGTATGCCCGATGCTTTCAGATTATGCGCCAGCTACATCCCGAATGGGACCATGGTTGAAATGTGCCTAAGGCAACAGAAACCCGCACTCAGCGAAGCATGCCGATCGGTGTTCGAGCCAAATGACGGCTCTCCGACCAGCGGGATCCGGAGCGACGCCTGGAGCACAAATTAGCGGACACGCTAAAGCGCCCGAGGCGAACAAGAGGGGTGAAAGCGATGGCAATCACGTATATTCCGGCTGTAGCGGCATTTTCCGGCTCGGCTACCGGCGCCCTGGCCACTATTCTGACCGGCTGGATCCGCCAGCGGCGTCAGCACCGCGCCCAGCTCACGTCGCGGACCATTTCCAAGCGCGAAGAGCTCTATAAGAGCTTCATTGAAGAAGCATCGCGGCTTTATGCCGACGCGCTGGTCAAGGACAAGTCTGAGATTTCGGAGCTGGTTGAACTGTACGCCCTCATCGGGCGGATGAAAATTATGTCGAGCGACGACGTGATCGAAGCGGCCGAAAAGGTCGCTCGCTTGATCCTCGAGACTTATCTTTCCCCGAACAGGACATTTGCCGATTTGCCCGAATTACTTAACGAGGTACATCCGTTGCGGGATTTCAGTGAAGCGTGCCGTCGCGAATTGCAAACAACTCCGGTGCATTGAGGAGTCAAAAGGGGGCGCTTGGCTTGTCACCGCGTCCAATCCGCCTCGCAAGCGGCCAGAAAGAAATTCACCCGTTCGCGGACAAAGGACGGCAAGTCCCTGCGAAGCGCCCTTGCTTCATCGCCCATCAGAGAGCGCATGAGCATCGGCAGCAGAATCAGATCCATGAAGATTTGGGCTGTGGCGATGCTTCGTTTATTGCTGAAGGGGCTCTTCGACGTACGCGAAAGTGGATCAGTGGCGTCATTCAAGAGGTGGGAAACGGCATCCGCCGCGCGGTCGCGCGCCGCTTCATGGAGATGTCGGCTCAAAGCAGGGAATCTATCCGCTTCTGCAATGGTGACACGAGTAACGCCAACGGTATCCTTGATAAATCTTTCGACAAGCTCCGTACCCAGACTCATGAGCTTGTCCTGCACGGTGCGACCGGCTGGTGTGTAGCCCTCGAAGCCGGTCAGTCCATTGATAACGCGAGCCACGACAGCAGCGAAAAGCGCCTCCTTCCCGGGAAAGTACGAGTAAATCGTCGGCTTGCTGGCAGGCGCGAGCTCCGCAATCTCATCCATACTCGCGCTTTGGTAGCCTTTCCCAAGAAAGACGTGCTGAGCCGCATCCAGAATTCGCGATTCGACGTCGCCTGCAAGATCTTTGGGCGGCCTGCCGAGGCGCCCGTGTGGTCGTTTCGAAGCTCTGTTCTTTGCCATGATGGTCTCTGTTTCGATCACGAAATTGGGATTGCTGTAGGCTCGAGTAACATTGGACTTGAAATACACTACACTGTGTAGTTTATATACCATTAGCCGTGGTCATGCAAGAGGTAAGCCTGATGGCCGCTGCGACCGAGAGGAGATCAATCGTGACGATTTTAGCCCTTGCCCCATCTGCTTTGGATGCGCAAACCGTTGTTCGCGAGCTGAACCATCGCATCAACAATGACTTCGCCTCCGCAATCAATATTGTCTCTGTAGGCGTCATGCTCGCGGAAGATTCTGAGGTCAAGGCTGCTCTAAGTAGGGTAGTCGAGCTCCTGGATCAGTACGTCGAAGTCCATCGGGCGCTGGCGATGCCGGAGAGCGGCGTGCTCACCGACGCCGCGGAATACCTTCGCAGGCTCGGTGTCGCAATTAGGCGATCGAGGCTGGATCGCATCAATATTCGTCTCATCATTGCCGCCAAACCTTTGCTGCTTGAAGGAGACCGGTGTTGGCGCTTGGGGCTGGTCGTCCACGAGCTGGTGACCAATTCAGCGAGACATGCGTGTTTCGACAACCGAGATGGAGGGATCAGGATTGAGCTTGGGCGCGCAGGGTCAATGGTGAATTGCAGGATTTCAGACAATGGAGCACCAGCAAAATTAAAGCCAGGCTGCGGCCTTAGGATCGTTGCGCAGCTGGTACGGAGCCTGGGCGGCCGACTCAAAAGCGAACTTGACGCAAACAGTACATCGCTCGTCATCCGCTTTCCGCTAACGGAACGCGAGTACCGGCCCAACCACATCGTTTCACGAAACGCCAGAACGAGGCGTCATCTCAAGGCGACCCGTTCGCTTGGTTCGGCAGCGCGGCTCCCGGGGAGTAACTCACGCGCTTTACAGCTGTATGGACACTGAGGCCGGTGAGGGATGCGTCATGGATAAGCGTGCTCTACAACCCCTCGACAAGTGCTTGAAGCCCAGCAAGCGTATCTGTAATGGCCTGAACACTACGATTGCGATCGCTCTTCTGACAGCGCTGTTGAGCGCTTGCGACGATCGCTCCACCAAATCCAAACCTATATGTACGTCGATCTGCCGGAAAACACGGTCAGGTAATGCCAGCGGCAGGAGCAATCTTAGACTTACTAAGCATCGTTTCGTGTCCTCTGTAGAGGAATGTCACCACTGCTTCACAACGGGCGGCTCAAAGACAGCGCTGAATGATCGTTGCCTCCCCGATGCCGATTGAGTTCGATCATTTGTAGGAAATTCCTGCAGTTAAAATCCCCATCTATGATGAATTCTATCTGGTTGCCCTAACCAGCTTTGGCAATGCTTGCGCCCGCCGCGCTCACTCATTTGATCAGAATTGTTGCGCGCTAAGTGATTCCTGTTCAGTGCGGCAGGCTTCGGCGAAATCGCAAAGAAGGTCGGCCTCCTCGCTATTCACCATTGCCCGCAACTCCACGAATGTTTTGTTCGGCTCCAGATACGTATCGAGAATTTTTCGCACTGCTTGTTGCGCGCTTTTGAAGACCTTCGGCGAAGACAGCACGCGCATCCTGCCGAGCGTTGTGTAAAGCTCGACTAAGGCGGGAACATCCGGTTCATTGTGCTGCAGCGCGTCGGCATAAGATTTCGTGGCCGATTTGATGAACTCCTTGTAAAGGTCTTGCCGTCGGATTCTATCCTGCGCAAGCCACTCTGCGCGCACTTGCTTCCGCGAACTCAACCACGACGCAACACCATAAGTGAGTCCACCGAGTGCAGCTCCTGTGAGCGCCGCGAGAGCCGAAATGATTGACGCGTCCAAGGTGCTCCATCCGTTATCTTTGTTATCTCTGTGAGCGTGCTACCACACGCTATGTGCTGAAACGCCAAAGTCGGAGATGCTCATCCAGTTCTAAAGGTCACTTATTAAGCAATGGCGTGGGTGGCGTGGGTGGCGGACGCGGACCACCACCAGGAGTCCAGAGGGGGATGGTGATGCGTAAATTTCCGCTGATATTATTGGAGCTGCCGTAATTCTTGGCATACACGTCGCTCGTAACGTACGCTTGCACGCTTACCTGATCGAAATAATAGCCGACGAGACCCCCCAAGGCGAATTGGCTTTGCTTTTGGTAGGCGGCGACCGGCGAGCTGAGATCGGTGGAATACGTACCAACCGGCCCCAACTCCCACCTGCCGAACCTCTTGGTTGCAGTCAGGTCAACATTGAGGAAATTCGGGTTACAGCCATTGTAAGGGTAGGCGGCCGAAACCGGGCACGGAGAAAGTTGTGGGTGGCCTGTGACCTGGTCAAAATTGATGCCCCAAATGACGTTCGCTGTCAGGTTCCATCCATCCCCGGTGTAGCTGAGCCCGAAGCGCTGATTGAGCGAGCCCGAACTAATGGCCACCGGGCTGCCAAGGTTATTGGTATAGCCCCCGAGCATGTAACTTAAGCCCCAATTGTTGCCGAGATCCCAGATCAGCTGAACCGCTGCAAACGAATTAAACAAGCCGCTGATGCCGTTGGCCCCGCTGTTAAATTTAATCGGGACCACGGGCCCAAAGGCCGGTTGCAGTCGTGCGCCAAAAATCGTCCAGGGGGTGGACCAAACAAGGATGGGGGTGTCGACGATGTAACAAAGGTGTTCCGGGCTTGTGTTTCGGCATTCCTGGGTCGTATTATTTCCGAGATAGACTCCTTCAGGGAGCGGCAACCCGACCGCGAGGCCAATTGTGTCGCCTGGACGCGTGACGGAGCCGCCAAGCGCCGGCGCTGTGGCGCCAATCGACAGCACAGCGGCTGCCGCCCACTTGGTCAATTTCTTGTTCAATCTCATCCCTCCGTTTTCCTGGGCCCAGCGCTCCTATATCCGCTCATCCCATCGATCCGGGCTCAGCCGCGAATGATCGCGGCCGATACCACGTCAGAAGAGAGATGGAACTGGAGCTGCAGGAAACAGGAAATGCACGACGAGCATCGCCGTCCATTTGCCTACGTTTGTCATTCCCGCTGCGGGGGGAGTGAGCCCGTTGTAAAATGCCTGGGCATGAATATCCATGACCATATTGCCAACCGGGAACACTCGCCCAAAACCTCCGCCGATGGGCACCGTCCACCGATTATGTGCATCTACGGTCCAATCTGCCGTAATTAGTGGGCGGTAGGTCACAAACCAGCCACCCGGGAAATTGTAGAAGACAAACGGCATGATGGTGAGCGCGTTGACGCGCTGGAAGGTCGCGCTCGTGCCGGTCGTGCCGGCCCAGACGTTTTGGGCAAGGAAACCTGCGAGCAAAGGTCCCTGGGTCGTTAGCCCGACGACGACCGGGCCGCCACCCCACTTGTTGATTCCCAATGTCTTGTCGGTCGCGGTCGGCAACCAAAGTGAGGGTCCCACGGCAAAAGTGAATGAGCCCGGATGTGCCGGCGTAAAGAAGAACTGCGGGTTCATGTTACTGAGACCGAACTCCGGGCCAATTCCGGGGAAATATCCAATTCCCGGAATTGGGCCCATGGGTTCTGCGAGCCGCGGCATACTTGTGATGGGAGTGTTCCAACGGGTCACCAGGTTCCAGTCCGGCGTAAGCTTGAGCGGAAATACTGGCTCGACGACCACGATGTTTTGCGTCTTCTGAAGCGGGCCCATGCTGAAGTTGTTGTAGTTCTCATTTATGACGCCCCACAGGGGCGTCAGCGGGTTCTGCGCTTGAGTGCCCTGGGAGGTATCGGACGCCTGCGATGGAGCAGGTGTTGCCGCAGCCGAGGGCTTTGGCGCCGGTTTCTTCGTCTTTTTGTTCTTTTTGGCGTCGGCGCTATGGGCCTTCGCCGACTGCGCAGAGGCCAGCGTCGCAAAGGCGCTTACTGAGTCAGCCTTGTTCGGCACCGACTGCGCAGACGCTGACGTCGCACAAGCAATAACTGTCACGAAGGCCAAGACCGTTGTGCATATTTTCCTCGGCAAGGAATACTCGTCCATGGCACCCTCCCCCAACAACGGTGGTGTATCTGCGCAGAGTTGACTTTCGTCCTTCGCTTTTGGCTATGCAATTTCGGACAATTCTTGTGTAAGTGAGCAAATTAGCGTCACCGTGGCGCGCGGAACACAGTGCGCTTATCTGATTGCAAAACTTGGCGCGGATGCTTGTTATTCGTTGTCTGTGCGTGGCTCACCGACCTTTCGACCTTTGACCGACCGTCGACATCAATGAAATCCTGCGTGGCCTCATGCGGCTCATGTCGAGATATGGACAGATCATTGGTGACCGAGGGCGCCTCCCCGAATTTTTTTCTGTAGAGGACGGAAAATCTTCCAAGCTCACGGAAACCGAAGCGCGTTGCCACGTGTGTAATCGACGCTCGATTGCGCCCCGACAAAAGCACACGCCTGATTTCTATCAATCGGAGTTCTCGCAAATAGCGGGATGGAGTGGTGTCATGCACCACCTTGAAGGCCCGCGAAATGGTACGGGGGTTAACTCCGGCGAGGCGGCAAACATCATCGATACGCATGACGTTACCGAAGTTGGTACGTGCAATTCTCACGAAATGTTCGACGATCTGCGGATACCGATTCATCGCCCCCTCCGATGGGCTTGCTTTTTCTCGCCCGCGAAAACGCCCGCCTTAAGCGCTCCCATATTCGCTCTTTTCACATTCCATTGATCCGGGCTTCTTGCCGATGCTCGCGGGCGACAGGGTGTCGATATTGCTTAAAACCGTTCGATTATAGATTTAGATAACCCGCGCTAAGCAACAGCAAAGCTCCGGCGCTCCAATTTCGGAGCAATCGAAGACTCGGAGCGCAATTTGCGGCGAAGCAATCTGAGATCAAAAAAGCAATTTAAGAACAATCTTTCTCGTGGAAAGCCCGCTTACAAGTGTCGTGGCTCCCGCACCAACGACCCTCAGACGCCGACCGATTGCCGACCACACTTTGCCGGTATGAGTGACGGCAGCGACGGGGTCGATACCGCATCGGCCAAATCCAGCTACACCACGCTCCTGCAGACTGAAGTAGCGTGGTGTAGCGACAACTGCGCTCAGGGCAACTGGGCGGAATTCAAGACCTCGCTGAGCAACGAGGCGATTTCCGGGGTTCTTTTGGTAGATCGCCACGACCTCGCCCAGACGAGGTCGTGGCGAACAATCTTTTCGTCAGAACCACGCGGGTTCTGGCGTGCGCTTGAGTGCTTCATCGAGCAGTTTCGCGGTGGACTTGTCCGTGGCGCTCCTGACTTTGTCGAGTGCATCGAGGCTCAGATTGCCCCCGACCGCCATCTGAAGCGATTTCGCGATAACCCGCATGTCGAAGACCGGCTCGTACATGGGGACCTGCGGCTTCTGGAGTCCGGTCAGGCCCCACACCGCCATCATCGCCGTTCGCACAGAGCTCTCGACCGTGAAGGAGACGTCGCCGGGCGTCTCGACATACTGGCCGATGAACGCGAGGTTGACACAGCCATCGGGAATGACCTGGGGCCGATCGGCGATATGGCGGGGCATGAACTGGCTCGTGATGTAGGGCATCGCCGCCACCGACACGAATGTTTGCTTGAGGGTCTCCTTGATCTGATCCTGGTTGAGCCCGTAATGATAGAGGATCTCGGTGAGTATCTCGTTGCCGGTGCACTGCCGAACGGTCTTCTTGACGAAGTCGCCCGGCCTGTCGGTCCACAACAGGTAGCCGTGCGCTACGTTCACGTCGTCGGGCTGGCCGCGGTAGTAGTTCTTCCCGTAGACGAAGCAGGTGGGCACCCAGCTGGCGTCCTTGATCGTGGTGAAGGCATTCTTGATCAGGGGTTGGCTGACGCCCGTCTTGGCCGACCAATCGTTCACGAACTTCGAATCGCCCTTGATCGTCGCGGTCCAGGTGTAAAAACCGCTTCCTTCAATGTCGGAGATGAACGGCTCGGGCCGGCCAAACTTTGGGCCGCGCGCCGCCAGCTTCTTCCAGACGTCGAACAGGCCCAGGTCGCTTGTGTCGCGGTCGTAGTTCACGACCGTGTCGTTGTCGCCCCACGTGGTCTTTTGAACCATCGAGCCGTTGGTGAAGAACACCAGGTCATCCCGCGTCAGCTCAATGCGCTGGCGCCCGGAGTCATCGTCGTAGACCAGTCCCGTAGCGAGGGTCTCCTTGCCCTTCTGCTCGGTCTCGATGTCGCGCACGCGCGTCCCTTTCCGGAAGCGCACGCCCTTCTTTTCCAGATACGCCTCCATGGGACGGATGACCGCGTCGTACTCGTTGTACTTGGTGTGGATGAGCATGGTCAGCTCGATCATCGGCTCGCCGAGGTACATGGCGAAGCGGTTGAGGTATCGCCGGCACTCGATCACGGAATGCTGGGGAGCCAAGGCGAAAATGTAGGCCCAGTAGTACCAGAAATCAGACTTGAAGAACCCGGGCCCGAACCACTCGGCGACGGTCAGTCCCTCCAGAGCCTGCTCCGAGCTAAGGAGCAGCTCCATCAGCTTCTGGCCGTCCGCCGGGGACATCAGGGGTCCCTTTGACGAGTATTTCTCGCCGCGCTTGTGCATCAAGTGCATGCGCGCATGGAAAGGAGCGTCCACGTTCGCCTGGTACGTCTCGTCGAGCAGCGTTCGGCCCGGAGTGTCGATCGACGGAATTTTTTCAAGCAGGAAGTACGTGCACTCGTAACGACGCTCCCACATGCGGGATCCGCGATTCCTGTATCCCTTCTCGAAGCGGTGGGCGTCCAGGCATCCGCCATGCACCTTCTCAGCCTCGTAAATGGTAATGTTCTCGCCTGGCATGTGAGCGTCATCGATCAGGAACGCGGCGGTTGCGAAGCCGGCGATGCCGCCTCCGATGATATGCGCTTTCTTGCGCTCGATGCCCTTTGGGGGCAGTGCGTTGATGCGGTCATAGTTCTTCATCTTAGCTTCCGTTCGCGCGCGTGCCGCCGTCCGCTGAAGGCAAAGGAGGACTGGAGCGCGGGCGTAAAACGATCCCCAGTCCTCCGCTAACCGCTTGGGTCTAGAGGACCGTCTCCGTCACCCGCGGAGGCGTTTTGTGAATCGCGACCGTGAGTTCGTTCTTGCCGAGTTCGCCGATGAACCCGTAGTCCCGCAGCAGCTCACCGATTTCGGTCTTCTCCAGATCTTCAACGCCGGCGAGATATCGAATCAACGCCTCGAGCGGGGCGGGCAGCTTTAGCTTCTCGCCATCCCGCATCACGATCGCCGAGTTGAGCAGCGCACGAACGTCGTACAGCGAGCCCCACGGCTCCGGCACGCCCCGCTCGATGTCCAGCAGGGTGTAGACCGCCTCCATCGCCGTCCGCACGGAGTATTCGATGGTGAAGATGACGTCCCGTGGGTGGCTCTCGGCGAGCTGCCCGAGGAACCCGAAGTTGACCGCTCCCTCGGGAATCACCTTGGGACGGTCGCCGTCACGCCGGGGCATGAAGAAGGCGGTGATGTAGGGCATCATGCACGGATGCACGAGCACCGACTTGGCCGCCAGCTCGTGGATCTGATTGTCCGGCACCCCCAGGTGGTAGAGCCATTCCCGAGCGACCTCCTCGCCAGTGCACTCGCACAGCGCCTTCTTGACGTAGTTGCCGGGACGGTCGAGGCTGTACTGGCCGTAGAAGTGAAGCATCAGCTGGCCCTTCGGGTGGTTCCTGAAGTGCGGGTTGCGCTCGACGTTCCACGAAAACACCCAATTGGAATCGCGCACGGTCACCAAGCCGCCCGTGATGGGCTTCCCGTCGTGACTGGACGTCTCGCGCTGGCAGATCCGCTCGATGTAGGGTGGAATCTTGTCATCGAGGGTGACGATGCATGCCGACACATAGCTGGTCTTGTCGGTGTGGGCACAGAACTTGTCGGGCCGACCGAAGGCGGGGTCCTGGGCGGCGATGTTGCGCCACATCGCCCAGATGCTGCCCTCCTGGATGTCCCGGTTCCACTTGGCGGGGGTGTGGTGGTCCCCCCACGCGGTGTTTTCGACCGCAGAGCCGTTGGTAATGAGGACGAAATCGTTCTGGGTGACGTCGCGTCCTCCGCGCTTTCCGCCCTGGATCCACTCGATACGGCGAGCGACCTTGCGTTGCGGGGTGATGTCGAACAGGACGTTGGTGATCTTCGTGTCGTACACAATCGTGACGCCTTGCTGCTCGAGCCACTTGACCAGCGGCAGGATCAGAGAGTCGTACTGGTTGAGGCGCGTGAACTTGATGGTGCTGAGATCCGCCATCCCACCGAAGTGCTGGACGAAGCGTTGCATGTAGAGCTTCATCTCCAGGGCGCCGTGCCAGGGCCCGATCGCGAACATCGACAGCCAATAAACCCAGAAGTTGCTCTTGAAGAACTCCTCGCCCACGAATTCCTCGAATCGCCTGTCGTATAGCTCTCTTCTGTGGGTGTAGAAGAGCTTCATCAGCTCGCCCTGCGCCTTGGGGGTCAGGAGCATCTTGCCGTCGGTCGGGAAGGGCTGCCCGCGCTTGTGCGTGGTCCGGCACAGGGAGTAGTTGGGGTAGTCCTTGTTGATCCGGTAAAAGTCTTCAAGGACCGAGGCGTCCTTGACATCGAGCGACGGGATCGAGCGCATCAGATCCCACAGGCACTCGTAGTGGTCCTCCATCTCGCGCTCGCCGCGGAAGAGGAAGCCCTCCTTTGGGTCCTTGATGCCGTCCAGGCAGCCGCCGCAGATATTGCTCGCCTCGTAGATGGTGATGCGTTTGCCGTCCATCTGCCCGTCGCGGATCAAAAAGCCCGCCGCCGCGAGCGAGGCGATGCCGCCGCCGATGAGATAGGCAGATTTCTCGTCCACGCCCTGCGGCTTGCGGGGACGAATGAACGCTTCGTAGTTACCATTACTGTAGAACATATCCGTTTCTCCTTAGTGGCCAACTCGTTTGGCGGGCCTCCAACGCGAGCTTGCCGAGAGTGCCCTTGCCATTCTCCACCTGGGGTCTCATCTTTTCGCTGCATCAATTGTGCGAGCTCCTTGGCGCCGTCGAGAGAAGAATAAGTTTCAGCGAACAGTTAATCCCCTCAAAAAACCGTAATTAATAGCCTCCGCAAAGCAATGGCGATTGCGACTGCGTTTCAATTTTTGGGCAATTAAAGATTGGCAGAGCACAATGTGAGGCGAAGCAATTAGAGATTACAAAAGCAATTTAAGATCAATCATTCTCGTGGAAGACGCCTGCTCTAATCTGAGAAGTCCCCAGCCTCCTTGAATTTTGGATTGGACATTCGTAATTGGTTCATCAGGATCAGAATTGGCAGTAATGCTGATTTTTGGTAGCTTCTTCTCCTCTGTTGAAGTTGCAGCTTAAAGTAACAAATAGGTTCTAGAAAAATGCGTCCGGGTAAATGGAGAGCACGCGCGCAGCGTCTACTTGATCTTGCTCGAAAAGCCCGCGAGGCCAACGATGACAAGTGGGCGGAACACCTTACAGCCCGAGCAGAGCAATACTTCAACAAAGCCAACGCCGTCGAAGCAGTCAACGGGCCACGTGACGACAGACCTTCTTATTTGAGTAAAAACGAATAATGAGGCTAATAGCCTCGCGCAGCCCACGGTTCCCATTAGATTGCCGACGAGTAACCGTGGAGAGAATGAAATCGTTTAAAAGGGGAGAAGTAATGCTATAGCTCTGGGCCGATCGGCGATCGCCTCGTGCACTAACTCCGACGGTCGATCCGGCGCCTTGATCCGAAACCACGCCACGTAGAGCGCCGGCACAATCAACAGCGTCAGCACGGTACCCACGATGATGTCGCCCATCATCGCATAGGCCATTGGTCTCCAAAACATTTCGCGCGCAATTGGATTAGCGCCAGACTGGCGACCGGCGGCGGTCAGCATCATCGGCCATGCTATGATCTGTTGCCTCGATAACGGCTTCCCATGCCGGCCGGCTGGACTCTTTAGGTTGATCCTCGGCCACCTCAAAACTGCTTTGCACGCAGATCGTTGAATTCTGCGCGACGCCTTTCGCTGAAATTGCGAATAATGTCGAGCGACTCGTATTTTATCGTTTGAGTGTCAGTAACTGTCTTGGCCGGTGCGGAATAGGTATCCATAATTTGTCTGATTAGCTGCTCGGCGCCTTCAATAACGTCATGCGATGATAAGGACGCGCATGCGGCTCATTTTTGCGTACAGGACTACGACCAAGGTAATATCGGGTTTTTCGTGTAGGAGTGCATCAACGTAGCATTTTGCTGCTTCTTCGATAAATTCCCTGCAAAGCTCTTCTCGGCGCGACCTGTCGTGAGCAACGGACACATAAGTCCGCCAACAACCGCGCCTCCAAGAGATGAAAATGCCGAAGTCAGACTAGGATTCATCGGTCAACACCAGAATGACAATCGGCGCGCCGCGCGTCGATCTGGGCCTCACTCGTCGAGAGAAACCTCTATGCACTAACATTGATCCCGGATCACCCGAACGGGGCTGGCCAACGCGATGCGATAGCGAGCCGGCGGAACTCCGAACCGATCCTTGAACAGCCGGCTGAAATGCGACGAACTGCTAAAGCCGTATGAGAAGCAGACGTCGGTTATCGCGCGATGCGCCTGGCTCGGGTCTCGAAGCACCTCCGCGCATCGAATGAGTCGACGCCCCCAGAGATAGCTCGATACGGATCCGGTCGGATCCTCGGCGAAAAGGCGGTGCAGCCCACGGACGGAAATGTTACAGGCGTGCGCGATTCGCTCGACGGACAGCTCGGGATCAGCCAGCCGCGACTCAATATAAGCCTTGACCCTTATCAATTGGTCGTCACGGTATCTGATCACCGGCGGCGATTCGATCTGTTCGCGCAAGGCGTCCCATGCCATCGTGGTAATGGCCGCGCCCAGTTTTGTTCCGCCGAATAGTGGAAGTCGGCGCATCTCGCCGAAGCTCTCGTTCACCGTGGCGTGCAGGACCCGCGACAATCCCCGCCTGCCGTCCAATCGACGTGCGACGCCACGCTCCAAGAGGGCGGCAATCGCTGCATCGGACGGGGGGGGCAGCATGAGCGCGAACCCTTCGATCTCGGGGCTCGTGATCGTGTATTCCAGCGGCTGCTTCGTGTTGGTCAGGGTCCAGTCGCCCTTGGTCAGATTGCAAGTGTGGCCGCGTTGGACGAATGTACAACTCCCTCTCAAGACCGAAACGAGCATCACCGGGATTGGCAATGTCGGTGTCGGTGTGGTCAACGAGCGGGTGAACCGATAATTGGTGACCATGAACTTGGAGAAGAGCATCTCACCGAGTGCGCCATATTCGATACGCCCCATAAACGACCGTTCATCCATGGGGAGGCAACGCACCGCTTCCTGCTCGCGAAGCTCAGGATCAACTTGCCCAATATGAGCGCTAAGAGTGTCCTCCCACTTGCGCAGCCGACCGCTGGGCCGCTCCACCGCAACGTTAACAATGGTGGGAACTCCCACGGCCTGGGCCTCCTTTGTCCACGTTAGGTATCTTGTCGCACCACCGCTCGAATGCCCTTGATCTGAATCAACTATCTGGAACCTTGCGCCGGTGCCTTTTATGGCGCGCACAGTCAATTTTTGCACGGCGAGGCAAGTAGTTCGGCCTGCTTTGTTCTTACAATACGTGTTTTTTTGCACCAGTCGGGAGCCAAAATGATGGCTAACGATCAAATTTGCTGGAGCGCTCGCGGCGCCACACTCGAACGATACGAAGATGCCTTAGATACAAACCGTGCTTCTTGGCCGGGCCTTTCGGCAGAACGAGTGCGCATTTCAAAGCCTCAGGAATTGGCCTTTCGGTTCCAAGGCCATACTCATTACGTGGCCTTACATGACATTGTTCGAACGGATGGTGAGACCTCAATTGACGGCTTTGGCCGCTCGGTACGTCGTGACCTCCGAGATACCCTTACCTTTGTGCCAAAAGGTGCGTCTGTCGAAGGCTGGAGCAAGTTCAAAGATCGGCGTTCGTCGGTGTTAGCTATTTTCGTTGATGCAAACGCTGCTGAACTTGATGAAATGCGCGCTGACGATCTACCTCCCTGCCTCTATTTCGAAAACTCGCTGCTAAAGCAGAGTATGCAGAAGTTGAACGCCATAATGAGCTCCCCGATGGCGCACGAGCAAACATATGCACAGCATATAGGTCTCATCATCCTCTTTGAGCTTAGAAACGCACTGTTGGGAAAACGAGAAGCGCCGGCGTTAAGGGGCGGTCTAACCGGACACCAGTTGAATCGCGTTCGCGACTATGTCACTGCGACTCTTAGCAAGGACATCTCGCTGTCAGAGTTGGCAGGGCTGATCAATCAAAGCAGGTTCCATTTTATTCGCGCGTTCAAAAAAACAATCGGAACGACACCTTATCAGTTCGTACTTTCCAGCCGAATAGAACGCGCCAAGGAGCTGCTCACAGAGCCCAACTCTTCAATTGCTGCTGTCGCAAGATCGGTTGGCTTTCATAGCGCACTGCAACTAGACAGGGCGTTCCACCGGCTCGTAGGCATGACGCCCTCGTCCTATCGAGACCAAGTTGCCGGCAATCAGTCTCAGTCAAGGCGACAAAAACCAGCGAACGCTTCCGGCCTAAGAGCCCATCCGAAAAGTTTGGAGTCATTACGAGATATTTGCTGCAAGACGCCGCAGCGTGATGCGGATCATGGCGAGACGGACGAATGCAGTGACGGCGCTGGCATAACGTTCGAAGTCGCGAGCCGGGCGGCGATTGCAGCTGACCCAAGCGAAGGTCATTTGGACAATCCATCGCTTCGGCAAGACTTCGAAGCCAGTAGCGGTTTGTCGCTTGCGGCGCCAAGCGGGCATGGCCAACCGGCCAAGGATTATCAATCCGGCAAAGATTGCTTTCCGAAGGAGCCGTCGTTCTGCAACCTGTGCGGCCTGTGCGTGCGCTATTGCGCCTTGATCAAGCAGAAGAGCGCTATCGGCTTCGTCAACCGGGGGCCGACGCGCGAGATCAGATTCATTACCGAGATCGCTTCCGAGGCGTGCTGGGATTGCAAAGAGTGCTTCCCACTGTGCCCGACCACGGCCTTACAGGAGGCCTTCGCCTTAATGCGGTCATCGGTGCCAGCTTTAAGACAAAGCTGCATTGGCACCGAGCACGAAGCCACAAATGGAATTCGAAGTGCATAAGTTTGTTGGCCTTCCTCGCGGCAAAAGGCGCTCGCGAGTCAGGAGCAGCGTCGCTGGACGTCACCTGAAAGCCGAAGAGAGAAGCGCCCTCCTAAAGTCTAACTGCGGCCGATGACCGAGACGACGGAGACCGCGCCGCGCGATTCCAATGTGCTCGCGGGCGCAGCGGAAAGACTGTGGATCGCGCCGTGCCAGGCTGCCTCTGTGGCGGTCCTGGCCCTTGTGCTTGCGATGGTGGTTCTGCGCTGCCTCGTCGCCCGCCACATCGATCTGGAAACCGACGAGGCCTACTACTGGCTGTGGTCGCGCCACCTGGCGATCAGTTATTTCGATCACCCGCCGATGATCGCTTATTTGATCAGGGTCGGCACCGCGCTGTTCGGCGACACCGTTTTCGGTGTGCGCAGCATGGCGATCGTAACGATGACCGCCGCCTCGGCGCTCGTCTATGCGCTCACCATCATCCTGTTCGACGATCGGCGCCTCGGTGTCATAGCGGCGCTGTGGTTCAACATGATGCCGCATACGGCGTTCTTTTCGATCGTCATGTATCCCGACACGCCCGCGATATTGTTCTGGCTGTTGTGCTGCCTAGCGCTGGCGCTGGTCTGGAAGAGCGGCCGCGGCGAGTGGTGGTACTTGGCCGGCGCCGCCATGGGTCTTTTGTTACTCAGCAAATACACCGGCGTCTTCCTTTTGGCCGGCATTGTCATGTGGCTCTCGGCGTCGACGCAGATGCGATGCTGGCTGAAACGGCGCGAGCCCTACTTTGCCGGATTGATCGCACTGATTCTTTTCAGTCCGGTCATTCTATGGAACGCCCAGCATCACTGGGCGTCGTTCGCCAAGCAATTCGGCCGCGCGCTCGATACGACAAAGGGCGGTTTTGGGGCGGTAGGAGACTTCCTCTGCATCCAGGTGCTGTTCGTATCGCCGCTGGTTTTCGTTTTCGCCGTCGCCGGTCTTGTTGTCGCGGCCTGGCGCGGATTTTCCCGGCAGAATGCGAACTGGCTCTTGCTGGCGTTCGCCGTGGCGCCGATGCTTCTTTATTTTCTCATCCACGCGCTGTCGGCGGAAGTCCTGCCGCAATGGCCGAGCGCCGCTTATGCGATAGCCGTCATTGCCGCCGTTGCCGTATTCACCCCGCGCCAAAATGCGCCCGAGCATGATCCGTTCCTGCGCTACGGCTTCGCCGCGGCGCCATGGGTCGGTCTCGTCTTTTCCCTCGTCATGTTCGCGCAGATGACCATTCGGCCGGCGCCGGTTTCGGCGGCGGACGATCCACTCAATATATTCGCCGGCTGGGCCCAGTTGGCGTCGGACACGCGCGCGGTGGCAAGCGCACATCATGCCGGCTACATCGCCGACGCCGATTACGACACCAACGCCGAGTTGGCGTTCTATCTGCGCGACATTCCGGTGTTCCAGACGTCAGAGACGATCCGCTACGAGTATCTGCCGCCGATCGATCAAACGCTGCTGGCGCGCACCGTCGGGATCTACGTGGCGTCGCCGCCTTTCAAGGATCTTCCGGAAATTCAAAAACATTTTGAATCAGTGGAACTGATCTCGACGATTTGGCGCACGCGCGACGGCGACCCCATCAAGTCGTACCGCATTTATGAGGTCAAGGGATATCGGGGCGGCGTGCCTTACTAGGACCCAACAGCGCCGGTATGGCATCAGGCGGTTGTGACAAAGTAATCAGTATGTTCTGGGGTCTCGGCTTCCCACTTCCGGTCACTCGTGCTCTTTGGCCGCGTGGGCTCGAGGGGGGGCGGTCGCGCATGACGCGAGCTGTACATCATCTTGTGATGGCGTTGTTGGGCGGGGCGGCCCCAGGGTTTGCCGCAGCGGCCGATTTGCCGCCCAAACCGGCCGCTCCGGCCAGCGCACCGGCCGCTTACAACCCGCCGGTGCCGGATTGGATCGTCACCGTCGGGATCGAAGGCCGGATCGTCCCGGCCTGGCCCGGCGCCGCCGAGAGTAAACCCGCGGTGACTGGGTTTCCGCTCTTTAGCGTTCGTAAGGAGGGCACGCCGCCGGACTTTCCCGGCCCGCGCGACAGCATCGGCTTTAGCCTCCTCGATCTCGGCCAGATCAAGCTCGGTCCGGCTTTCAAGGTGATCTGGGAGCGGAAAGCTTCCTCCTATGCGGCGCTGAACGGCTTGGGGAACGTCGACTTCGCTGTGCAAGCCGGTGCATTTGCCGAATATTGGCCGGCGCCGTGGCTGCGGCTGCGCGGCGAGGCGCGCCAAGGGATCGGTGGCGAAACCGGCGTCACCGGCGATCTGTTCCTCGATGCCATTGTCCCGGTCGGACAGTGGACCTTATCCGCCGGCCCAAGAATGACCTTGCAGTCCGCCGCCGCGACCAGTCCCTATTTCAGCATCACGCAAGCCCAATCGATCGGCTCGACGGTTTCCGGCCTGCCGGCCTTGCCGGTCTATCGCGTCGGCGGCGGCCTGTATTCCTACGGCGCCGGCACGATGGCCCAGTACACATTCAATCCGCAATGGACTGCGCATGCTTTGTTCGAATACGAACGGCTGACGGGCTCCGCTTCCGACTCGCCGCTGGTCACCCAGCGCGGCTCTCCGGACCAGTTCACCTACGGGCTGGGTGTGACCTATTCGTTTGCCATGCATCCGTGGTGGTGATGCGCGCCGCGCCTGCGAAACGGCTGAAAATCGTCACCGCGCGTCCGCCTCGGCGCTGAGGGTCGCTTTTACCGGCCTATTCAAGCGTGTCGAGGGAGAGGTGCCAGATCCGACCGACCCGGCTGAAACTCTGGCGGGGCGGACGCTTTACGGTATCAGTAGGCCCCATTTGGGGGGCCACAATCGTTGCTATCGTTGACCTTGTCATCGCGGCGATCGTTCTGCTGGTGGCTGCCAATGCCCGGCCGGGACCGGAGATCGAGCTCGCCTTTGACGTCCGCAAAATGGCCATTGACGCGATTCAAGAGGACGCGCGCGATCTTAAGCTCACCGTCGATGCCCTTCGGCCGGGAGATTCGGGAGGTTAAGACGAACATCGTTGGCTTCGCGCACAATCCATTAGACGTCGCAACACAGAAGCTCCTTGTTCCTGCAGCCTTATCGATTATCAAGGGAATGCGATCGAAGAGAGCGCAATCTTGAAAGGATACCGTTCCTTTGTCAGTCATGAGTGGACGGCTTTTCCCAGAGCATGCTTAGCGCGGGGAGGCTCTCACGCAATGTCAGAAGCGGGAGATCTGATTTGACATCGAAAGGAAGGTTTGTCGCTGCCTCAGCCAGGTTGTCCTGAACTAACCCACCGGCCGCGAACATGAAGAAATTCTAAGCCGCCTAGGATAGCCAATGAAACAACAATTTTCTAGCGAGTTGACGCTCGCCGCTAAACTGACTCCCAAATTGTACTTTCCTTATCAGTGCATAGTATGACGCAACTTTTTGCGGCACATAATTCCGGGTTATGTGCGGTTGGACGGCCGTATAACCATCAGCTTTCGCAACGACGGACGTGTACTATCTCAAATACGCGGCGTCGGGAGCGTCCATTCCAAAGAGCTTTTTCGCCCGCTTGTTCTGCCAACTCTTAACTCGGGCTCGAATCAAACCTTCAAGGCTATTGGTGTACCGGGCCAAAAGAGAATCAGGTGCAGGCGCCGAACCTTGATAGTAAAACCGGCCATCAACGATTTTCGATAGTATGACCGCGTATCGCCAGAGTTCGGTTTCCGTTGTTGCTTTGTCGATAAGCTTCGCCCAATGGACGGACCACCGGTAGCGATCCATCGCATATTTTGCGGCGTCATATGCCTCGCCAAGAAAGCCATAGGCATCTTCGAATTGGGCAACAGTCCGGACGGCCCAGTCGGGACAATTCGAGAAACCCGCCACCATGATCGCGCGCGCGACATAGGAAGGTCCGGGACGGGCAATCCGGTCAGCAACGTAATCACGGAGCAGATGCTCCTTGCCCGCCCGGAGCGCGGCCAGTACTTCCACTGCGATCATCTCATCATTCGGTGCCTGGTCCAATCGCTCGAACCGGAGAGTTTGCATCGCATCCGCGTCCCCCGCGCTCCAAAGCGAGGCGGCATAAAGGTCGATGTCCGCTTGACCGAGAGTCACCCGCACGATCGGCGGTGCATGAATCAGCCGTTTGAACAGTGCGGCGCCAGCAGGCGGCTCATGTCGCGACATGACTTCGGCGACCAGGATCGCGATATTGTGCATCTGCGAGAGGGTCCGAAAGTCCATGCCCATAAACAGCTGATGCCATTTCTCGACCAGCGGCAAATCGATTGCGGCGATCGCCGAGACCAGGTTATCCGTAACTGACTCGATAAGAAGTTCGGCGCCGGCCCGCGTCAGATCGCGGACGAAGGCATCGAATGCCGCGAGGTTTCGGTCTTGCCGGTCGAAAAAGCTCTCGGGATTTTCCGAGAGGCGCTTTAGCGTCTCCAGCTGCGACTCACGAGGATTAGGCTTGTCCTTAAGGTAATACCCGATAGGGCGGTCCGGGAGAGCCGCCTTTTCCTCGATTTCCGGCAGATTGACGTCGGTACGGTAGCGGGACGCACGTTCGATCGCAGCATCGAGGCGTGGCGCTATGAGCACGGCGCCTCGCGATCCGCGCGCCTGGACAAAATCGGGATAGGCACTGAGCGCGATACGCTTGAAACATTCTTCATCCGACAGCAGACCATGCACGGCAGCTTGCACAAGGACGCGCGAGCCGTACCAGATCTCGAAGCTGTGCTCGGTGTTGTTCAGTGACGAAGCCGTCCAGCCGCGCGCCACAGCTGACCGCAACATCCCTATGTCTTGCAGCCGAGCGATCAAGCCGAGCGCGCATACGCGCACGATATTCGAGGGCGAAACGACCAGTCCGCTAACGAGCGCTTTCGTTGCATCATCGAGGTCGATGCCATTCCAGCGCGCAAACGCCAACAATCTGAATTGAACCCACGTATCGCCGTTACTGACCGCTTGTTGTAGTTCGATCCTGAAACGATCCTTGTCGCAGGGGCGCATCGCGTGGCCGAGTTCGACGATGAGATTTTCGTCCTTCGGGTGGGATACCAGGGCCTCAAGCTGCTCGTCTCCGGACATGTGTGGAAACGCGATCAGCAGCGCATGCTGAGTGCTTATCCACATTTGCTTGTGCTTGTCCTCGGTCGACAGAGCTTGGGTGGCGACCGCCGCCGCTTTCGGCGCAAATTTCCTGGCTGTGTCGTCATCGAGCGCCGCGGTGTGATCTTCGAGGAAGAAAACGCCATAGCGGAATCCGGTCTCTTCTCGTGTGAGGATATCGGCTGCAAGCTTCCGCAATGCGCCAATAGCTGCATCGGGTTCAAAGCGCGCCAATCCGACCATGGCTCCTTCAAAAAAATGCTGTTCCGGACCGCCGCCTCGAGCGTTATGAATGTTGCGGAAATCGATGGCCGGGTATTTCTTGGCGGTCTCATCGATATTGGACGGCCGCTCGGAGGTAGGATCGCACGGGTCGGTGGCGCAAAACGTTTCAATCAGTCGCCACCCCGGGAACCGTGGGCGATCTTTGGTCAACTCTTCAATGAGCGTCGCGGCCTCTTTTGCATCATCCAAAGCACCGGTGGCCTGCAGGAGTCCGGCGCGCGTCCACCGGCCGGTGGTGGATACGTCGGCGCCCTTCAAGTCGTCGAGTTGTTTCAAAAGAGCCAAGCGCGCCTCGGCCCAATCCACACGGTTGAATGCGAAAAGATTGGGGAGTTCGGCGTATGGGGTGAAACCGCCGTTTAGCCCATCCGCAAACTTCCAGTTCCGGAGGGAGCGTACAAAAGGAGCGAGCGGCCTTCCGGCGAGCAGGTGAAAAGCGATGGAGCTCAAATGCGCGTAATCGCCTCTCTCCTCGGGCACAAGCTCATCCAGGATTTTGCGCTCGGGCGTGGAAAGGGCGGCAAGTCGTTGGTCGATCTCCGCCTTTTGCTTCGCAATCTCGACAGCTTGTTGTTCGGCGGTCAGGCCGTGGCGCACAATGCGCCGCAACGGCGATTCCGAGAAAAAATTCAGCCAGCGATGTAAATGCTCATCAACCGCCGGAGAACACGCAGGTTCATCCCTGATTTCGAAGATCGCCTCCGTCAGCCATGAGAGGTTTGGCGCCAGCCCCTGTCTCAAGGCGGCAAGCTCAAGGGCCATGAGGAACGGTACGGGGCGGTTTCGCGCCAGAGCGCGAAACTCCGGGTAGCGGGCGGAATCGGCGTTTTGTAGGCCAACAAAGGCCCGAATGAGCGCGGCAGCAACCTTATCCGACGCACGGCCGTCGAGAACCGCAGCGACGACGGCAGCGAGCAATACATCGGATGTCTTGTCGAGCGCCGCAATGGGATCGAGAATCCGGGAGAGCTCTTCGTCAAGATCAGCGTTGTTCCGTTCAGCCTTTTGCGCCGTGCTTAAAAGCGAAAGACCCAACGCGAGTGGCAGGCCGTCGTCCCTGAGCCGGTAAAGCGTCAGATCACTTTCGAGCGGTTCGAAGAAACGGCCGGCCGATACGGCATCGAATTGCTGATTCCAGACTGAACCCGCCTCGTTCCGGGCTTCCGAGGGGCCGAAGATCGTCAGATCGTCAACGTGCTGCTCCTGCAAGCGTTTGAGGATGACATTGGCATGATCTCGCACGTGATGAACGAACTGTGCCGGTGAAACGGCAACGCCGGGATCGGTTGAACGCAAGTGCTCGAACAGAAGCCGGCTGACGCTCAGCTCCTCGATCTGCTCGATTTGACGCATGTCAAGCAGTCGCGAGGCGATGGCGAATATGCGCGGGTTCTTCAGGAAATTAGCGACCGCTGGGGTGAGCTTTTTTGCCTCTATGCCCCGTGCGGACAGAAGCTGGCCCAACTCGGCTTCCGACCACTCGGGCACATTCATCACATCGACGGCGCTGCTTAGCCGCGTTTCAAGACGATCGCGAAAGAAAGCCGTCCGGCAACTGATCGTGAGTTTGCCGTGGAGATCGCCCAACAAGCCGTTGAGCGTGTCGAGGATACGGCCCCAGGGGAGGTTGCTCCGTTCGTTGATGCCATCCACAAAGACGAGCAACGTCGGGCGTGCCAGCGAGGCAAGGCGTCGCCACCGTTTGAAATACCTGCGCCAGCGCGCCTTGGCGGCTTCAGTGACGGTCTCACCGGTCTGCACGATGCATTTTGAGATGAGCAGATCCTCGATGGCCTCGCTTGTCGAGATGTCAGCGAAGTCGTGCGGCACCAGGACAAGAGTCAGAACCTCCTCGGGCTGCGCGAGCCAGGTCTGGGCGAAAAGCCACGACTTGCCGCTTCCGTCGACACCCAGCAACACGGCAATGGCGTTATTTGGCGTTGCGAACAGCGCCTTGGCGTAACGCTCCCGGATCGCTTTGCGATCCAGAATTCCTGCAGTTGCGGCATCACCGGGAGCGAGCGGTTGACCAAACACATCGCGGGCTCGCTTGGCATTCTGAAAGGCGTCGCGCAGCCACTCTTCATTGGCGCTTCTCGCATATGCGGGAGCCAGACTGGGCTCCCAGAGGGCGACCGTCAGTTCCTCCGATCGATCGACGAACTGCAGATGGGCTTCGACGGTGGCGATTTTGGCCTTTAGGGATGACTCATCCAGGCTCAACTTCTGACTCAGAAATCCTGCCGTCACGTCTGGCGCCAAGGCCAAGAGCGTGGGGAGGCTCGGCAGCCCCGCTGACGACCAATCAAAAATAAGAACGCTGACGCCCATTTGGCGACCGAAGTTTTTCGCGGTCTGAACATCCTGTGCCGACACGGGTCCCGTGGAACCAAGAATCCAGAGATCGGTTTGACCTTGCTCGTCCGCCGAAATCTCGGCGAGTTTGCTGAGCACCTGATCCTTCGGCACGCCATCTTTGTAGAGCTTGGCTTCGAACTTGATCGCTTGATCGCTCAGCGACGAGTCGCCGTCCCGGCCTCGCTGGGAGCCCGATTTGGCCAGGACAAAAAGCACCTTCAGGATGTCGGTGAGGACCGCGGCGAGCAAACCCTCGAAGCCATCCGGCCCCGAGGGCTCAAGCTTACGGACGATTTCGCGCAGCTCTTCGATTTCAGCGTCTATTGTGGTCATCTTACGTGCCGTCGGAGGCCGCTATATCCGCTGCATCAGGAATGAGGAGCCTGATGCCCTTGTCGTCGCCTTCCTCCGGGCGCACGAAAGCGTTGGTCCGGGTCAGCACTGCGCGCGCACGTTCCATGTGGCTCCACGGAATCGCCGCGACGTAGCGTTGCGCAAAGGTCAACGTCTTGATGATAGGCTCCGGCCACGCGTTGGCGCTCAACGCGCGCAAGGCCGAGATGTAATTCGAGCGATAAACGATCGGAATCAAAACGCGGACCTGCTGGGCGGCGGCCAGCTCCGCGTTCATCATCACGCGCGCGACGCGACCGTTGCCATCCGCGAAAGGATGCACCTCAGAGACAAGAAACATCATGAAGATCGCGCGATGCAAGGGCTCGGTGAGGCGCTGATAAACCCGGAATCCTTCGATCAACGTTCCGTGCACGTCTTCGGGCACCACGAAAGTGAAGTTTCCCGCCTGATTCGGACGATCCTTGAATTCTCCGGGCGCCTTTTCAGGACGGCCTTCCATGATGGTCCGGTGGCGCCTTCTCAATAAGTCTAAGAGGGCATCCGCGTTCTTTGGCAGGCGCTTCATCTCTTCGACATTGGAAACCAAGCGGAACGTGCCGAGCACGTCATGCGCGTCCGCCGGCCGGTTGGCCGGGATTACGCCATCGAAGACGATCGCGCTCGCCTGCTCGACCGCGAATTCGGTTCCTTCGATGAAATTCGAGAAATAAGCTTCGAAGAACGCCTGGTTGGTCGCCGCCCGGCCGGTCGGATGCCAAAGGCGCGCGGGCTCGGGCGGAAAGCGCCGCAAGGCGTCGTGGAGCTTTTCGAACAATGCAACACGCTTTGGATCGAACGAGACCCCTCGAGCCCGCGCCTTAGCGACGGGCGCAGACATTTTGGCGTGCCGCGTGCCAAGCAGCGCGCCGATCATCGCGTCGAGTTCGCGGCCGGCGTCTTCCATTTGGAGCGAAGGCGCAAGCGCCTTGATCTGGTCGCGCAAGGCATTAAGTCTTTCCTTGCCGCTGTTGCGGAGAAAGCGATCAAGCCAGGTTTCGATTTCGCTTCGTTTCAGAGTCCGGGCGACGCCCGAGCGTGCGCGCGTCGGGCGCATATTTTCGATGAGCGCGCGCGCCGTCGACATGCAGTAGAGATCATCGCGCAGGTTGAAATCGTCAGGCAGCGGACCGGGGCCGCGCCGGGCGCGCAACGTCACGCCGGGGAGCGCGATGTTTCCGCCCCTCGATGCGACGAGAAACACGGACCCGTCCGGCGCGGGCTGGTGTTCAATGGCGGTGCGATCGGCCACAAGGCCGCCCGGGAAAAAGCCGGCGGTGATTTCCCAGAGGTGGCGCCGAATAAGGGAGGCGGCATCTTCGGTGTGGTTCGTGGTATAAAGACGCGAGCCAAGGCGGCGGAGCTTTCCGGCGGCGACGGCGCGCGAGACGGCGGCCGACATGGTGGCGGTCGAGACGAACACCTCGGGCGGGTCCTTGAGCGAAATTCGGGCCACTTAAGCAGTCCTCCACGGTCAATATAGCAAACTTTGTTGACTTAAGGAGGAAAATATGCAAACTTTCCGTAGTTAAGATATTCGGACCAGTTCGCTGTTTACCTAGCGCGCGATTCCGCTAAGCGCTTGGTCTGCAAAGCCCTAGGCCACAGCCAGCACCCAAATGATCGCCGCGTCGCCCGGTAGGACGGATCGGGCCGACGGTGACGGTGCTTCTATCCGTCCCTGTGTGCGTGAGATGAGTCACGTGACTTCCGATATTCGGCCCGACCCAGCAAGCCGCGCGCACGCTGGCGCATTGTGCGTACTCGCGTTGGCTCATGCACCGCCGCAACGGTTATAGCGGCGATGATTTTCCCTGATTAATGATGACGAAGCGCGACGACTTCCTTGCTGCAACGATCCGAACGCTCGCGAGCCGTGCGGGCCACCACTGCTCCAATCCACAATGCCTGCGCCCCACTTCCGGGCCGGCCTTGGATGAGAACAAGTCCGTCAACGTCGGCGAAGCCGCGCATATCACGGCCGCTGCGCCCCGCGGCAAAAGATATGACTCCTCTCTAACGCCGGAAGAGCGCCGCGCGGCGAGTAATGGAATTTGGCTGTGCGAACTGTGCGCCAAGCTGATCGACACCGACGAGGCGCGCTTTACAGTCGAGGTGCTGCGCAAATGGAAGAAAGACGCGGAAGATCGCGCACTTCGTGACATCGCGACCGCGGCGCCGGGCACATATCGGCGGCCAGTCATGGTCGTGGAACTGGACGACGCCGACCACGCGTTCCTCCGGTCATTGGCGCTGCCGTCCGAAGATGATGTCGACGCAGTGCTCGCGCGCATGCGTCCTGCAGCAGAACGCGACATCACGGCCTTTCGAAACACGAAGGAGTGGCCCGCTCATACCATCGCCCTCAGTCTGACGCTTCGTGGGAGCGACGACAGCCGTCATGCCATCACGATCGAAGGCTTGGCGAATGGGCTCGACGCCGCCGAAGTCTTGAATCTTGTCTCGCCGCCAGGCACGGGCAAGACGACAACGCTCGTTCAACTGGCAGGCGCGCTTCTTCAGACAGGCCAGACGGTCGCGGTGCTGGTGCCGCTGGGCGAATGGTCGGATCGGCACGAGGATTTCTTCACGTTCCTGACGCGACGTCACGCCTTCGGCGCTTTCCGCCCGCAGCACTTCATGCAACTGGCCTATCACGGCCGCCTTGCACTGTTACTGGACGGGTGGAACGAACTCGATCCCGCGTCCCGGGTCGCGGCGACACGCCATTTGAAGGCGCTCCGGCGCGATTACCCCCTGTTGGGCATCGTGGTGGGGACACGGCGCCACCTGTTGCCGCTTTCCGGCGCAACCGTGGAAATCGAAGCCCTTTCGGAAGACCAGCAACTCGAATTGGCGCGTGCGCTGCGGGGACAAGAGGGTGAAGCGCTTGTCGATCAGGCTTGGCGCACGCCCGGCGTCAGGGAGCTCATCGCCATACCGCTTTACCTAACGGCTCTGCTCGGTAGCACGCCCGGTGCGCGATTTCCGCAAACGAAGGAAGAGGTATTACGCCTTTTCGTGACGCAGCATGAACAAGAGCCCGAGAAAGCGGCGATCCTGCAAAAGGAATTGCTCGGATTTCACGGCGACATGCTGATCGGCCTCGCGGTAGAAGCCAACCGGGTCGCCAACACGGTACTCTCAGATACAGCCGCGCACAGCATAGTCACGGACGTTGGCACCCGGCTTTCTAGCCACGGACAACTCTCCGGGCCGCCGCAACCCGTCACCGTGATCGACGTTCTGGTTAGTGGTCACATCCTGATCCGGGCCTCCTCCGGCGGCATCTCGTTTCAGCATCAACAATTCCAGGAGTGGTACGCGTCTCTCGATGTCGGCCGGATCACGCGTCAGGCCGCACAAGGCGATGCGGAAGCGCGGGCGAGGCTTCGAACCGAGATTTTGAACTGGCCGGCCTGGGAGGAGTCGATCCTTTTCGCCTGCGAGCGGTTGTCGCGCGAGAACGCTGCCGGCGCACAAGCGGTCGCCGCGGCTATCCGCGACACGCTCATGATCGATCCGATGCTCGCCGCCGAGATGATCTTTCGCTCAGCGACCGAAGTTTGGACATTGATCGGCACCGAGGTTACCGCCTTTGCCGAGCGCTGGCACATTACGGGAAAGGTGGATCGCGCGGCGCGATTCATGATGACGACTGGGCGGCCCGAGTTCGCGCCGCAAATTTGGCCGTTGATCTCTAGTCGAGACAGCCAGGTCTATTTGAAGACGTTGCGTTCACCGCGGCGATTCCGGCCATCGGCCTTGGGCGATGATGCCGAGCAAAAACTCGCAGCGTTGCCCGAGGAAACGCGCAAGCACGTCGTGGCGGAAATCGCGAGCCACAGCGGTTTCGATGGGATGGAACTTGCCGTCCGCGTGGCGAAAGCCGAGCCGAGCGCGAACGCCGTGCTGGAAGTTTTGCAAGCCCTACAATTCCGCCACGCCGACCGCATGGTCGCGGAGATATTGAAAACGGCATCGGATGAGGTCTGGCGGCTTGTCGCCCGCGCCGGTTACCCCGATGAACTTGCCGATCCTGGTCAGAGGGCGCGTCTTGCCGGTCTCCGGCAGGCGCAAGTCGCGGCGGAAACCGATCCCGCAAAGCTATTGGGCAATCTTGCCGCGCATCGACTAGGCGATACCGGCGCCGAAGCCCGAATCGCGGACGTTATCGCGTCGGCGGACTTTCCCGTCAGGAATGATCACGCGGCCATGAGCCTGCAACGAGCCCACGAGTCCTATCTCGCGCCGGTTCGGGAGGGGCTGCTGCGCCGCGTCGCGGCACGGTTGGAGTTGCCATACCGCGCGCACGAATTTCTCATCGGCGCGGCCGTCGTTGATGAAGGCCCTATCGTGGAAGCGGCGCTCGATCCGGCGACACCCGGATCGGCGGCGCGCGGCGCTTTCGCCGTCATCGGTCCGAAGACGCTCGGAACGCTTATCGATCGGCTCTGCGCGCTGCACGAGGCATATCTGAGTGACCGCAACGCATGGGGCCGCCCGGAGCGTCAAGCCGAACGTAACGAATATGGGCGGGTGCAAGATGCGATTTCCGCGTCACGCAAAGATTCCTTCCTCGCGGCCTTGCTGGAACGTTCCGACACGGATGATCCGGTGCGCATCGATTTCTTGGCCGAAGTCTTCGCCCGATACGGGCGCGATGACGACGAGCAGCGCGTCAACATCGCGGCCGACACGCGGACAGCGATGGTGCGAACCATTCAGCGCTGGATCGATGCCATGCTCGAATCGCCGCGGGCAAACCGGCACCAATTCGCTGCCGTGGCGCGGGCGGCAGCGCGCCTTCCCGATCCGCAATTCGTTTCCGGATTGCGGCGAATGCTGGACCGCGATCTCGCCGACTGGGCGCGGGCGCGCGAGGAGCGTGCCAAAGCCCCGTATCGTGGCCCCGCGTCGCCCGACGTTACGCACAGCCACACGCTGGAATACCAGAGAGCTTTCGCGGCGATCGGAGATGACACAGCCGTCGGCGTTCTAAAGGATTATCTGCCTGATCTACGTTTTGGAACCAATGCGGCCGGCGCGCTCTTGGAAATCTGGAACCGCGATCACCCGTCGGGGAAAGCCCAGCACTTCGCGTTCGGGCAGGACTATTCCCGCGCGAAAGAGCTCGGGAAGCAACGGCGTGACGATCCCCGAAACCTCGCCACATGTGATTTCGCCGAAGCGATCTTCGAGGTGGCGAGGTCCATAGGAACCAAGGAGGCGGACCCCACCCTCCAGCGGCACGCGCTCGCTCTGTCCGTCATTGGTCTCGGCATGCCGCATGGCTCGAAGCGCGCCGAGATCGACGCGTTGCTGGCGCTCCCGTTGCCTTACGTGGCAAAGCAGCGCCTTCTGATCGCAGCCGCGATGGCCGGCGAAATCATACCAGCGGATACCCTCATCGCGGGAATTAACGAGTTGCTGGAAGCAGCCAAAGCGGAGTCGTGGCGACTAGCACAAGATCGCGGCGAGTTGATGAGCTGGGTCGAGTTGTTCGCCTTTTCCGACCGGCCCGAAGCCGTGCTCGACGTGCTCGATCTGCTACCGCAGCAATATAGCTACCCCGGTTCGCTCGATCGTTTGCTGTCAGCGCTCGGCAAGAGCCCATATGATGGCGCTCTCGGCGTCCTCCAAGCACTTGCGCGCCGCGATCCAAGGATCACAGCGCAGCACGATTGGCTTGACGCCGTGATTAAGCTCGGAACCGAAGGATCGAGCCACGCGCTCATCGCGATGATTTGCGATGGCCAGCTGGTAGGTGCACGCGGCGTGGACTCCTTTCATTTGTCGAGACAGCTTGCGCGTCTCGGCGAGGAGTTTCCGTCGATCAAGGACGAGATGTTGCAGCGCTACGAGCGCATGAATACCGGCCCCGCAAAATCGATCCTTGAATCGGCGCTCGTTGAGCTGGCCGATCCGCCAGTCATCCTCGCGCTGATCCGTGGATATGCCGCGGACAAGCGACCTTACGACGGCGGACTGTCGCAGGCGCTTCGCAGGGCTGCCCTCGGCCAGCGCCCGGTCGAAGGCTGGGTCGCCGGCGCGTATGAGGAGTTCAGCGTGTCGTTGGCGGAGCTTCGCCGGGAGCTGTTCGCCATGGCGTTGGCGAACAACGCGCAATCCGCCCTTGCGGAAAGATGCTTGGTCACGATCGACAAGCTGCGCGATGAATATGGCCGGATTGATGACGAGCCACGCCATCCGGATATCGCTTCGGGCCAACCGTGGCCCTTGGTGCGGTAGAGCGCCGCCAGAAGCTGTGGTGTAGTCCCTTCGGCATGGCGGGGGTTCCGATGATGCCAGCGGCCGCCATCGCGGACTTCACCTGCCGCCAAGCCGTCGTGCGGCTGCAATGCCAATCCGCCTGTTCGCAAGGTTCGGATCGTCGTGCGCGGTGCGAAGATCGAATTCACGGTCAAGCTGATCGAGCAAATCCGGCGGCACAGGCACTTGCTGGACAATGCCACGCCTCCGGCGCTTAAGCATTTCGAGGCTGATGACGCCGGAATCCAGTTCAAACGAAGCCGGCGCTACGGCGAGCACTTCCGAAATGCGGTCGCCAATCCACCGCAGGGTTAGGCAAAAGAGACCGACCCGCGGCGGCGCGCGTGCGGCGGCGGCTCGTTTGAAACGTATCCGCTCGACAGCGTTGAGGTATTTTCGGCTACCGGATGGACCGAAGAGCGTCAGCCCGTCGGCGTGCTGCCCGCGCATCGTCCTCGCGCTGAAACAGAATGGCCGATTATGTTTCAGCAGGGAGAATTCGTGGAATGCGTGGATCTGCCATGCAGATGCCATGCAGATTTTTTTATTCTGCATGGCACGTTACCAGATGCCAGAATTCTTTCAGAAAACATTGAAGTTATGGCGCGCCCGAAGAGATTCGAACTCCTGACCCCCAGATTCGTAGTCTGGAGGTCGGGAGTCTCGAGAGATCAGTTGCGAACAGGCGCGCGATTTGACGCCCGTATCGCGTAGAGAAGTCCTAAAAAGGACCCTCCGTCTGTGCTAGCTGGCACGCATGGCCGACGATAAAAAAACCGAGCCGATCCCCTTTCCGGTCGAAGTGACCGTAAACGGCGTCAAGGTCACGGTGACATTAATGTTAAAGCCCGGTACCACTGTCTCCGTAGTTAAGAATGAGCAACAAGAGACTAAAGAAGATCAGCCGCAAGGTGAAACCTAAAAGCCGATCTTATCAATCCACTTTTGAGCAGCGGCATGGGATGCCCGCCGCCGTATCCGGCGGCAACGGTTTCTCATGACCGAGCAATTCGTGACGAACATCGGTCAGGCGCCGCGCCGCGTGGTGCCGATCCTGCGACCTGTGGTGCAAGCTATGGATCACCTAGGGGTTCAACTACCGAAAGCCGCTGCACGGGTCAAATCATAACATCGAGCCGCTGCACAAGTCTGCCAGTTAATCTAGCCGACATACAAATGGGTTAAGCGCAAGCCCGGATAGCGGATGCGTTCAATCAGTTCTTTCAGCGCCTTCATGGGGAGCTGCATAGGGGCATACACCGAAAACGTGAAGCCCTGTTCGTGGCCGATTAACTCCGCTATTTCGGCGGCCGTGGCGCGCTTGTCTTTGAGGGCTTGCGCCACGTTCTTGCGGAATGAATGAAACGACGTGCGAGGAGCGGTAACGCCGCATTTTCTCCGATACTCTGTAAATCGCTTGGCGAAATAATGGTTGTACTTGCCATCAGGACCGCCCGGTTTCAGCGCTGGAAACAATTGGCCATCACGCGGTAGCGCCTGCACGTAATCGACGAAGCCGCAGCGCACTATTTCGCTATGTATCGGCACAATGCGCGTGGCCGCTTCCGTCTTGAGCCTTTGGCCCGTATTGTCGTCGCTCACATTGAACAACCATATGCCTTCCTTGCGCTGCACGTCGCCGGCGCGCATCTGGCAAATCTCGTTTGACCGCATTCCGCTAAACAGCCCGACCAATGGAATCCAAGCCATCGCATTTTCAAACGTGTACTTAGCCGGCCGGATGCGCTGTTCGGTCGGCATGTTGCGTAATAGTGGCGTGCTAAAGAGCTTTTTTAACTCGTCGGTCTTATAGGACCGCCATGAGCTATTGGTTTCTTCAAGCGTTCGCCCGGCGAAAGGATTGCGCCCTTCAAAGTGTCCCTCTTTGTCCGCCAAGCCGAACACGCCAGAAAGAGCGTGAATGTATGAGTTGATGGTTCGGTTTGTGAGCCTGCCGGAACGATTGGCGCATTTTTCAATTAGCTTATTCAAAGGCAATTCTTGCGCGCCTTCAATGTGGTGCCAGTCGGGGTCTAGTTTGCCAATTTGCTCAAGGAAATCGGTTGCCGTCAGCTTGTCGATTGCAGCAAGCGAGGCGTCGTTGGTGAAGCTTTTGAATAGACGGTACACGGTTTCCCGTTGACGCTGCGTGTGAGCCGTCATTTTGCCGGCCTTCCGCTTGGCTTCAATGTATCGCGCCGCTGCTTCTGAAAAACGCATTCCGCCATCAGTGCGAATGCGCACGGCCCTACGCGGCGGGACAACAATCGGCCGCAGCGTTCGGGGGTCAATGCCATGTGCTCCGAGGAAGGTTGCCGGCGGTTCCGATGGCTTGCCTTCCAGGGCGCGCAAGCGCCCCTCCGCCGCTGCAATGAGTGCCCGCACTGCCGCTTGACCCATGAGTTGATAAGTCTTGCTGCCGGGCTCTAGCTGAACGCCAGTCCGCCGCTCGACGGCCTTCAATTCGTGGCCGATGGCGTCAAAGCTCATCAGGTCGTCGATTTGCGTGTCTGGTTCACCTCGGTCTGGCGCAACGAGTCCCATATCCTCAAGAAAACTGTACAGGCCCTCGTTAAGGCTTTCGCGCTCTTCGTTGATGGATAACCGCTGCCTCTTGACGTCCACCTCCATGCGTTCCAGCGTTGATGTGAAAATCTCTCGCGCCTGCGTGTCGATTTCGGCAAGCGACAATGGCTCGCCGGTCTGCGCCCGTTGGAAAGTTTCGCGCCATTGCTTCACGAGCGGCCAGCGCCGGTCCTGAGCTTCCCCAAGCGACTGCGTTTTGAGGCTCGCCACAATCTTGCTGAGCGGCCGGCCGGCGCTTCCGTTGCGCCCTTCACTGACGAACTTGCCGCGGAGCGCTCGCGGTATCGCAGCGACAAAATACCAGCTTTGATGTCGTCGCTTGAGATATCGGGTATCGGCCATGCCAGTCCGCTGATGGTACAGTTTGATGGTACAGTTTCATGGCACAGAACCATCAAAAAAGCAAGGTAACTTAGACATAATGCGCATTTCCGGCTAAGTGGTAAGTTGTCCCTACAGCGCCCACCAGCCTTCGCCGCTCCGCGGCTTCGGCTCGGCAAGCCAGCTCCAGCGAAGGCTGTCGCGCCGTAGCTTTAGCGAAGGCGGACAATTGCCTTCGCTCGCGAAGCGAGTGAAGGCTGCCGCGCCGAAGCTTTAGCAAAGGCGGGCGCGAGCCGCCGCCGAGCTACGGCTCGGCAAGCCAGCTCCACTTCAACGTCACCCCACGCGAATAACGATCTTCCCGAAATGCGCCCCCGAGGCCATGTGCCGGTAGGCCGCCTGCGCATCGGCGAAGCCGAATACTTTATCGATTACCGGCTTTATGACGTTCGCTTCGATGGCGCGGTTCATCGCCAGGAACATCTGCGTCGAGCCGACCGAAATGCCTTGCACATTGGCGCGGCGGGAGAAGATCAGGCCGGGATTGAGCTCGGTGGCGCCGCCGCTCAAGCCGCCGATCATCGACACTTTGCCGCCGACGCGGATGGCGCCAAAGGAGCGCGCCAGCGTCGCGGCGCCGCCGACCTCGACGACGTGATCGACGCCGGCGCCGCCGGTGAATTCCATCGCCGCCTTGTCCCAGTCGGGCGTGGCCTTGTAGTTGATGCCGAACGCGGCGCCGAGTTTTTTGGCGCGCGCCAGCTTCTCGTCGCTCGACGACGTGATGATGGCGCGGATGCCCATGGCGTGGGCGAATTGCAGTCCGAAGATCGAGACGCCGCCGGTGCCCTGCAGCAGGATGGTGTCGCCGGCCTTGAGCTTGGCATGCTCCATCATGGCGTGCCAGACGGTGACGCCGGCGCAGGGCAGCGTCGCGCCCTCCTCCGGCGACAAATGCGCCGGGATTTTCACCACGCCATCCTCTTCGAGCACCGCATACTCGGCCAGCATGCCGTCGATGCCGCCGCCGAGTGCGCTCGCATGCGCGTCGGGCATCGGCTCGCCTCCCGGCCAGCGTTGAAAGAAATTTCCGGCGACGCGATCGCCCACTTTGACGCGGAGCACGCCAGGCCCGACCTCGATCACTTCGCCGGCGCCGTCCGACAGCGGAATGACGTTCTCGCACACCGCCATTCGGTAAGTGCCGCGCACGATGCCGAGATCGCGGAAATTGAGCGAGCAGGCTTTGACCTTCACCAGCACCTGGCGATGGCCCGGCTTCGGATCGGGGCGCTCGACCTGGACCACCAACTCGATGCCGGCGCCGCCCTTGGGTATTTGATAGGCTTGCATACGTTTCCTCGTTCGGTTGGCGCCAGATTGGAAAGGCGCAAATTATCGGTTTCCGTTGTTGTTCTTCGGCCCGCGCGGTCGCGGCGGGCGGAACCCGCCCGGCCTGCCGTTCTGCGGTTCCCGGAAGTTCGGTTGACCGCCCGGCCTGCCGTTCGGAGGCCCACGGAAATTCCGTTGGCCGCCCGGTGGGCGCTGGTTGTTCGGTCGCTGCCGGTTGAGCGAACGCAATTGCCGCCGCTGGTTTATCATCTGCCGGCCGATTGTGTGCGTCACGTTCAGCCGTTGCAACGCACCGCGGTCGCGCGCCGCCTCCTGCTGCGGAATCCGATAAGGCACCGCGGTCATCCGGCCGCCCGCACCGCGGCGGATCTGAAAAGCGCTCGCGCCCTGGGTCAGCGCACCGAGCCGGTTGCCCTGGCGGTCGAACACCTCGATCTGGCCGACATGCCCGTCGTCATCGGGGTAAAGCTTTATCTCAGGCGCAGCGGCGGCGCCCGCCGCCGGCACGTCGACCACGCCAGTCGTGCCGCGAATGCCGATCGCCGCGTCCGGCGTCGTGATGGTCATGTCGCCGGTCTTGGCGACGAGATTCGCGACAAAAGCGGCGGTGCCGATCGCGACATTGAACGAGGCGGCGTTGCCGCTGCCGCCGTCTTGATAAACGAATTCATTGACGACGATGCGCGTGTCGGCGGACAGGCTGAACGTCGTTTCATCATCGAAGGTGACGCCGAGAGCGGATTCCGCAGCGGTCTCCAGCGTGTCGTTTTTGAATATCGGATCGGAAATTCGTAGTGCCACGGCAGCGGCGTTGGCGCGCGTGACGGTTGCGCTGCCCTGTAGGGTCGCAACCTGTCCCACCGAATTGTCGGCGGGTGCAGCGGCCGGCGCCTGTTGTGGTGGCGGTTGTATTTGCGGCGGCTGATATGCGGGCGCCGGATAGGGCGGCGGCATCTGATATTGCGCGCGCGCTGCGGCCGGCCACAAACCCCGCCAGAACGCCACGGTGCTGGAGAGCAGTGTTATAAATTCACGCCGCTTCACGACTGCTCAAGCACCGATCAGATTGGGAATTCAGGAGGTATTGGTGCGACTATCGTACCGACCCACCGTGGCATCGCAATGGCCTAATTACCACACCAGAGCACCACCGCGGCAGGCGTCGGCGATCAATGCAACAACGCCGCCAGTTCCTCGGCCCCCGGCTTTCTACTCTCTTCATCCATGCGCCCGTTAGTTGCCGCGAGCAGCTTGGCGACAACGTTATTCCTCTGCGCCACCGGATTGTCGGCATAGCCGCTCGGCTGGAAGAAATTGGCGGTCGGCACCTTGTCGCGCCATGGCAGCGGCATTGTCACCATATCGAAACCGTTGCCGTCGCCGGTGAGGTTCATCATTTCAAGCTCGGCCGCGCTCAGCGTACGGACAACCCCCTTGCGGCGCGCGAACACGAGCGAGTCCAGAAGCTTCTGCGTCTGCAGCAATGGGCCGACGTCGAGGTCGAGATTGAGCGCATGCACAGCAAGGCCTTTTTCGGTGTTGGCCAGGATTTCATGCTGGCCCCAGGCATCCGGCACGCTTCTGGCGAAGGCGATCATCCGGCGCAAGGCCTCGATCTTGTTTGCAAGCGCCCATTGCTGATCGATCGGCAAGCGCGCGTCTCTGGCTTGCAAATCGCCGAGGAAATGGGTGCCGTCTTCGGCAATGATCTCGACCGTGTTGGTCGCCAACAGCTGATTATAGCCGAGCGCGGTGGTGATGGCGCGGGCATGCTTGTTGTATTCGCGGCCGGCCTCGACGTCGTAGCTGCCGTTGCCGGTCGCTTCGAAACTGTAAATGCGCACGACCTGATCTCGGGTCAGTCCAGCCGCCAACGCCGTTCTGGCGTAGGCACGCTTGAACTGATCGTCGCTTTGCGGCAGCTGCGGCGCGAACTTGAATTCCCGTGCCGCGGCAGCAAGGAAATCGGTGACGACCGGCACATAGACCGGCCGCGGCGGCACTTCCGGCTTGACCGGATTGCGCGGCTTCGGCGGCCCGCTATAGACCGGCGGCTGGGCAAGCACGTAATCGTCGAGCGAAAGCGCTTCGCCGTGTGCGCGCTTGGCGTTGCGCAATTGCCGCTTCGCCGCAATCTCATGCCAATACGCACTCGCCGCGGCGGCGTAAGCGTCATGCGCCCTGTCATAGGCGGCCAGCGCCTGCCGATATTGCGCCATCGCCGCGGAAAGATTTTCCGGCACGCCGTTCGGCTGGTTGGTCTGAGCGGCGGCCGACGGCGCTCGCAGGATCGCCGGCGCAACGGCGAGCGCCGCGGCGATCAGATAGCGCATGCACCGGTATTTCAGACCGATATTCATCCCAGCACCGGCCTATCCAGATCAGATTCGCTTCAACCCCCATCCTTCATAGCCGATTCTGTGACGCAACGAGGGCGGCATTGCTGCCGCCCTCGTGCATGCAAGGCTTCTGATAACGCAGCGAAACCGCGCGTCCTCGCCGTTATTTCATGACTGCGGCAACCGCGGCCTGGCACAACGCCTCGTCCTGAGAGCCGGTGCCGCCGGAGCAGCCGATCGCGCCAATGATCTTGCCGCCTTCGACCAGTGGAATGCCGCCGCGTGAAGCGATGACGTCGTCGAGCGACAATATGTAGTTCCAGCCGAATTTTTGCACCGCATTCTCGAATGCCACGGTCGGGCGGCGGTATCTCGCCGCGGTGCGCGCTTTGTGTTCGGCAATGGCAATCGATGCGAGCTGGGCGCCGTCCATCCGCGCGAAAGCCACCAGATTGCCGCTCCAATCGACCACCGCGAAGTTCTCCGGCCAGCCTCTCTTATTGGCCTCGGCAATAGCCGCCTGGATCAAGGCTTGCGCCTTTTCCATGGTGATCGGAGCGCCAAACGGCAGGTTGAACGGCATCTGTGGCGGGATCGCATTAAGATCAGGCGCGCCTGCAGGCGGTTGCTGCTGGGCATAGGCGGCGCCGGCAGCGAGCAAGCTTGTAGCCAACGCTATCGCAGTCAAACCACGCAACTTCATCGTATTCCTCCCTCATCGGCGGCACTTTTCGGCCGCTATGGCAATCTTAGCCGAAGAAATACGGCTCGTCCCAGGTCTTCGAGCCGACCCCGTTGCCGCAGTCCGGCGCATCGTGGCGCGACCGTCCCAATGGCGGCCGCAACGTTCCATCAACCATGGCGACAGAAATCGATTGGGGAAAAGTCGAGCCCGCCCGTTCGCGACGATGTGTTGGACAGGGCGGCTCGTAGGATCGCGTTCGGCACGCGACCCATACGCCGTAGCCGCTTGTATTATCCGTGTGACAGGCGATCGATTTGCCGCATGGCGCCGAGAATCGAACGGCCCCGGCCCCGAGGGAGAGGGACCGAGGCCGTTCTGATGTCGGCAGGCGCCCCATCGTACGCCCCTCCCCGACACTGTCTCGATCATGCCGCGCGTTAGTTGACCGATCGTTGACGTGCCGGAAGCGGCCGCCGCAGCGTTCGCTTCGTTTGCTCGTTTACAGACCGCTGGAGACGGTCGAATAGGTCGTATTCAGGTTGGCGCCGAGCGCGGCGATTGTAGCGATGATCGCAACTGCGATGCCTGCCGCGATCAGACCGTATTCGATCGCGGTTACGCCGCGTTCATGCGTCATCAAGCGCGAAAGCCAATCACCGAAATTGCCCATCTGTCGATCCTCCACCCGTTTGACTTAGCCCTTCGTGCAAGCCGTGCCCGAGTCCGCGTTGGCAACGCGTGTAGGGAAATCTACGGATGGGGATCAAGCCGCGCCGTTAAGTCCGGCCCGACGATTGTCGGCAAAACAACGGTAAAAATGCCCGCGTTTTCGCTTTCAGCGCCCCGCCGGCATGCGCGACAGATTCTGCGCTGCGAGCTCGGCCAGATAATCGCGCCAATAGTCTTCGCGGTTGCGGCCGAGCTCGTTGAGATAATCCCAGCTGAAAATGCCGGTGGAATGCATATCGTCGAACACGATCCGCACCGCATAATTGCCGACCGGATGCAGCTCGAGAATCTGCACCTCCTGCTTGCCGGCAACGGTGCGCCGTTCGCTCGGCGAATGGCCCTGCACTTCGGCGCTCGGTGAGCGCACGCGCAAATATTCGGCAGCGAGATCGAAGCGCTCGTCGTCGTCGAAGGCGACGGTGAGCGTCTTGCGGTCCTTGTGCAGGCGCAATTCGGTCGGCCAAGGATTTGTCGTGCCAGCGGCGTTCATGCCTTGCTCAATCCAGCGTAATGTGGCCGTCGGTGATGACCTTCTTCCACTTCTCGTATTCCGACTTGGTGAAGGCGGCGCCTTCATCGAGGCTGGTGCCGCGCGGCGTGAGACCGAACTTGGCGAAAGACGCCTTGAGCTGATCGTCCTGCAGCGCCTTGGCGATGCCGCTGTTGAGCTTGGCGAGAACGTCGGGCGGAGTTCCGGCCTGCGCGTAAACGCCGAGCCACAGGTCGACCTCGTAACCGTGCAGGAATTCCGACACCGTCGGCAGATCGGGATAGACCGGCGAGTGTTTCGCGCCAGTGGTGGCGAGCGGGATGACGCTGCCTTTCGAGGTGAACGGCAGCGCGCCGGCGATGCTCGAAAACTCCATCTGCACTTTATTGCTCATCAGGTCGACGAACGACGGACCCACGCCTTTGTAGGGCACGTGGACCGCAGTGATTCCGGTGCGTAGCGCCCACATCGCGGCGGCGAGATGCGGCGTGGTGCCGACCCCCGCCGAGGCATAGTTGAGCTTGCCGGGATTGGCTTTGCCGTAGGCCACAAGCTCGGGATAGGTCTTGATGCCGAGCTGCGGCGCCACGACCAGAACCTCAGGTGAGGAATTGATGATCGAAACGGTCGCTAAGTCTTTGAAAACGTCGAAGGGCAATGACTTCTGCAGCGTCGGATTGATGACCACGCTCGGATCGATCAGAACGATGTTGTAACCGTCGGGCGTGGAATGGGCGACATAATCAAGGCCGACAATGCCGCCGGCGCCGGGCTTGTTATCGGGGACGATCGTCTGTCCGAGCGCGTCGCCGAGCTTCTGCGCCAGCACCCGGCCGGCAAAATCGACGATACCGCCCGGTTGGAACGGCAAGATCAGATGAATGGGCCGCGATGGAAAGGTCTCGGCCCGCGCCGGCGCGACGAGCGATACCAGCAATGCCGACCACAGCAGCAGGCGCGCGGCGAATCTGAAACGGTTCATTCTAGTCTCCTGTTCCGGAACGATTATCCTGTCGCAGCTTTGGCGATCAGTTCAACAAGCTCGTGCGGCATGACCGGCATTTGCGAAATGCGGACCTCGAACGGCGACAACGCATCCTCGATTGCAGAGATCACCGCCGCAGCGGCGGGAATGACGCCGACCTCACCGACGCCTTTGACGCCGAGCGGATTATGCGGCGACGGCGATTCTTTATACAGCGTCTCGAAATTCGGCAGATCGGTCGCAGTGGGAAGGAGATAATCCGCGAAGGTGGTGGTCACCGGCTGGCCCGAAGCGTCGTAGCCCATCCATTCCAGCACCGCATTGCCGACGCCGTGGGCGATGCCGCCGTGGACCTGGCCTTCGACGATCAGCGGGTTGACGCGGCGGCCGGCGTCCTGCAGCGCGATATACCGCAAAATGCGCACGCCGCCGGTCTCGATATCGACCTCGACTTCAACGACGTGGCAGGCATTGGTATAGGCGAGCTGGTCGACACGAAATGTCGCGCTCGCTTCGAGGCCGGGATCGATGCCCGGCGGAAAGCCGTAACCGGGCGCGCCCTTGAGCACGCGCGCGAGTTCGCCAAGCTTGACGGCAAGCTGCGGCGCGCCGACTACGCGCACTTCGCCGCCGACAATTTCAAGATCCTCCTCGGCCGCTTCCAGCATGTGGCTGGCGAGCTGGCGCGCTTTGGCCGCGACCGCGTCCGCCGCGATCTTCACCGACGAGCCGGCCGTGACCGTCTGCCGGCTGGCAAAGCCGCCGAGCCCGAGCGGCGCCGCGGCGGTGTCGCCGGCAATGACGCTGACATCCTGCGCGCGCACGCCGAAGGCCTCGGCGCAAATCTGCGCGAGCGCGGTGGCAAGGCCTTGTCCCATCGGCGCGGCGCCGGTCGAAACCGTGATATGTCCGGTCGGCGACACGCGAACGTTGCCGAATTCGAACGGACCGCGCCCGGTGCCCTTGATGCCGTGCGCAAGGCCGATACCGATGTAACGGCCCTGCGCGCGGGCCTCGGCCTGGCGGCGCGGAAAGTCGTCCCAGCCCGCGGTCCTTAAGATTTCCGCCTGGCAGCCGGGATAGTCGCCGCTGTCATATTGCACCTGCTCGCCGGAACGCGCCTTGAGCGGCTTGAGGTACGGCATTTTCTCCGCCGGGATCAGATTGCGGCGGCGCAATTCGGCGCGGTCGATTTTCAGCGCGCGCGCCAGGCGATCCATCATCCGTTCCATCGCAAACGCAGCCTGCGGGTAGCCCGCGCCGCGCACCGAAGAGACGGGCGACTTGTTGGTATGAGTCGCAACCACGTCCATCGCCAGCGCCGGCACCAGATATGGCCCGGTCAGCGTGGTCGCGGAATTGTACGGAATGTTGACGTCTTGGAGCGCATAGGCGCCGATGTCGTGGATGAGCCGGCCGCGCACGCCGCGCACGCGGCCTTCGGCATCCCCGGCAAGCTCGATCGACCAGTATTGATCGCGCTCCTGCGCCGCATTGGTGAAATGCTCGCGGCGGTCTTCGGTCCATTTGACCGAACGGCCGAGCAGCGTCGCGGCGGCGACCACCGCGACATCCTCGGGATAGACGCAGAGCTTCGGCCCGAAGCCGCCGCCGACGTCGGGCGTCGCCACGCGTAGCCGGCTTTCGTCGAGATCGATAAAGTCGGCAAAGGCGGTGCGCAGATCGTGCGCCTTCTGCGTCGACGCCCAGACCACGGTTTCGCCATTGGAGATTTGGGCGAGGATGCCGCGGCCTTCCATCGAATTCCCGGCGCCGCGATGCATCCACAGATCGTCGCGCACGACTTGCGCCGCCTTGGCGAAAGCCGCATCGACGTCGCCATAAGCGACCTTGTAGGAAATGACCGCGTTCGAATGAAGTTCGCGCCGCACGGCGGGCGCGCGCTCGATGCGGCAATCGGTCGCCGCCGGCAACAGCTCGTAGTCGACCGCGACCAGCGCCGCGGCGTCTTCGGCGAGATAGCGGTCTTCAGCGAGGACGATCGCGACCGGCTCGCCGACAAAGGAGACTTCGCCGTCGGCCAGCGCAAACGGCCAGCTCTGGTCGAGCTTGGTGCCGGAATTGGAGGTCCGGATCATCCGCCGCTGCTTGAGCACCGGCGCGAGATCGTCGAGCGTGAGTACCGCGACGACGCCCGGCAGCGCGCGGGCGGCCGCCGCATCGACGCTGCGGATCAGCGCATGCGGATGCGGGCTGCGCACGAAGGCGGCGACCAGCGCGCCGGCTGCGGCAATATCGTCGACGAAACGGCCCTTGCCGGTCAAAAGCGCCTGGTCTTCCAGGCGTAGGACGCGTGTTCCGATTAATTCATTCACGTATCACTCGCTCGAAATCGTTTTGATCATAACTGATCGCCACGTCCGCTGAACAGAGTGGTGAGCCTCGACCAGATCACGCGGACCATGAGCGACAGGCCGGATATCGGTTTTGCGGCCGACAGTGGTGGTGATTGCGCGAGCGCCGGCGACGACGATGTCGCACTCGCGAGTTGCGCACGCAGGTTATTAGCGAACTGTCCGACGATCTGCGCCGCAGTCGCTTCGATCATGCCGACGCCACGGCCGTATTGCGCGACTGCGCCCGACAGCGCGAGATCGGTATGGATGAGGACCTTCGATCCTACGCCGGACGGCTCGATGCGGAACGTTGCAGCGGCATTGGCGCCGCCGCGGCCTTTGGCATCGCTGCCTTGCGCCTTGACCCGCGCGGTGCGGTTGGCCGCATCGATTTGATCGAATTCGACACGGCCGGCAAACGTGAGCGCCACCGGGCCGAGACGGACCGAAATCTTGCCCTTGTAGTTCTGCGGATCGATGATCTCGGTCAGTTCCGCGCCCGGCATGCAGGGCGCGATACGCGGAATGTCCATCAGCAGCGCCCAGGCCTGCGCCGGGGGCAGCGGTACGTCGAACGAATTGTCGAATTCCATCAGCGACTCCGGCGCACGCCGACCAAATCCGGCGCGCCGATCTTGTCCCAGATCCAGCGGGCGCAGGCGAACAACCGATCGTCGTCGTAGCGCTGCGCCACCAGCTGGATGCCGACCGGCAGATTGCTGGGACCGCGATGGGTCGGCAGCGTCATGGTCGGCGTGTGCAGCGCGGTCCAGATTGCCTGCATGCTCGGATCGCCAGTGACGCCGAGACCCTTCGGCGCCTCGCCCGGCACGCAAGGCACCAGGAGCACGTCGTAGTTTACAAAAACAGCGGCCAGCAGCGCGCGGCAATCGTCGAGACGCCGCATGCCGGCGACATAATCGTCGCGCGAAATCTTGTGGCCGTATTCGATATAGCGCCGCATTTGCGGCGACAACTTTTCGCGCTGATGATCCCATGCATAGGCCATGCAGGCGGCGCGCTCGTAAAAACCGATGGTGGAGCGGGCGATGACGTGCAGGCCGGTGAATGCATCCGGCATCTCGACGTCGCGCACCGTCGCCCCCGCTTTGCCAAGCTTGCCCGCCGCGTCCTCGACCGCGGCTTTGGTCTCGTCCTGCGCGGTGTCCCACAAATCGGTGCGCCAGACGCCGATCCGCGGCGGGGCTTCGAGCTTGCCCGGCGGCTGCGGCACCTGCATACGCAGCACCGATGTCAGAAGCTCGATATCGTCGATGGATCGCGCCAGCCAACCGATGGTGTCGATCGAGTCGGCGGCCGGCCAGACGCCGGCTTTGTTGATCGTGTTGTAAGTCGGCTTGTAGCCGAACACGCCGCAGAACGACGACGGCCGCAACACCGAACCGCCAGTCTGCGTGCCGAGCGCCGCCGCCACCATGAAATCGGCAACCGCCGCCGCCGAGCCGCTCGACGAGCCGCCCGGCGTATGCTCGGGATTATGTGGATTGGTGGTCGCCGGCGGCGCGCTACCGGCGAATTCGCAAGTGGCGGTCTTGCCGAGGATCACGGCGCCGGCGCGGCGCAACAGCGCAACGCAGGAGGCGTCGGCGCGCGGCCGGTTGCCGCGATAGATCGGCGAACCCATCTCGGTCGGCATATCGAAGGTATCGATGGTGTCCTTCAAACCGATCGGTACGCCGTGCAGCGGGCCGCGGCGCGGGCCGCGATCGAGCGCGCGCGCCTGATCGAGCGCGAGATCGGCATCGAAATTCACGAAGGCTTTCACCACGTCGTCGCGTGCGGCGATCCGCGCCGCGCAGTCGCGCACCACCGCTTCGCAGGTGATTTTGCCCGCGGCGATTTCGTCCGCAATCTCAGCCGCGGAAAGTTCGTTGAGCGCGCGCTTGACCTTCGCGTCCATGGCTCTCTCGGTCAGTTCTTGCCGGCGCGGCCGGCGGATGTGCCGGCGATCTTGCCGAATACGGTGCCGGACATCAGACCGGAGCCGCCCGGATAATTGAAATAGAACAGGCCGCCGACCAGCTCGCCCGCGGCATAAAGCCCGCGGATCGGCTGGTAGTCGGTATTGAGCACTTCGCCGTCGGTGTTGATGCGCAGTCCGCCGAAAGTGAAGGTGACGCCGCAGGTGACCGCGTAACCCTCGAACGGCGGCGTATCGATGGTGTTCGCCCAATTGCTTTTGTTGATGGCGAGGCCCGTGGTGCCACGTCCATCCTTGACGTTCGGATTGAACGGCACGTCGGTCTTCACCGCTGCGTTATATTCCTTGATGGTCTTGAGGAACTCGGCGGCGTTCACGCCTTCGAGCTTTTTCGCGAATTCCTCGATGCTGTTCGCCGTCACCTTGGTGATCTGGCGGATGCGGTATTCGTCGCGCTGCAGATGTTTGGTTTTCTGGTCGAAAATCTGCCAGGCGAATTGGCCGGGCTGCTCCAGCACGACGCGGCCGTACTTGGCATAAGTGTAGTTACGGAAATCGGCACCCTCGTCGACGAAGCGCTTGCCGGTGGCGTTGACCAGGATGCAAAACGGATAGGAGTGCTTCTGGAACTGATCGCCGACGGCAAGGTCGCCGAATTCCGGCGCATTCATTTCCCATTGCACGGCATGGCAGCCCGACCAGTTGCCCCGCGGCACCGCGCCGATGTCGAGCGCCATGCGGATGCCGTCGCCGATGTTGTAGCGGCTGCCGCGCACTTTCGCGAGGTCCCAGCCGGGCCCGAGATAGCGCGTGCGCCATTCCGGATTGGCTTCGAAGCCGCCGCAGGCCAGCACCACGGATTTGGCGCGCAGCTCGCGCACCTCGCCGTTCTCCCGCACCCGGATGCCATCGATGCGGTTGCCGTCGAACAATAGATCCATCCCGCGCGTCGAATAGTGGATTTCGATGCCGCGTTTTTTCGCCGACGCGGTGAGCATATTGATCAGGCCTGGCCCGCCGCCGACAGATTCGACGGTGAGCCCGCCCCAGAACTTGAACTTGCCCTCGATCTTGAACGCCTGCCGGCCATAGATCGGAATGAGGCGGACGCCCTTGTTGCGCATCCAGTTGAGCGATTCGAAACTCTTGGTGACCAGGAGCTCGACCAGATCGGGATCGGCGCGGTTTTGCGTGACGCGCGCCATATCGTCGTAGAACTGATCGGCGGTGTAAGTGCCGAAATCGGTGGTCTCGATCTCGGCCGGCGTCAGATCGGGCACCAGCGTTTTGATGTCGTCGATGCCGTTATAGACGACGCGGATCGAGCCCGCGGTGAAACGGCTGTTGCCGCCGGATTCATCCTCGGGCGCGGCTTCGCACATTATTACTTTGGCGCCCTGCTCTTCCGCCGCCAGCGCCGCGCAGAACGCCGCATTGCCGGCACCGACAACGATCACATCCGCAACTTCGTTTGGCATCTCTTCCCTCTGACTCGTCACCCTGAGGTGCTCGGCGCGCAGCGCCGAGCCTCGAAGGGCCGCACCACCTCGACTGTCATCCTTCGAGGCCCGCTCCACGGGCACCTCAGGATGACGGCTGATTCATATCACTCCGCCACTTGCGCGGCGCCGCCATGCGACTTCGACCATGCGGCGGGATCCTTCATGAATTTTTCTACTTCCTTGAGCTTGCCCTTGTCGAACTTGCCGCTCTTCTTGGCCACGTCCAGCACGTCCCACCAGGTGGCGAGCGCATGCAGCGTGACGCCGAGATCGCTCAAGATTTTTTTGCCCTCGGGGAAGATGTCGTAGAAAAAAAACACGAAGACATGGTCGACCACGGCGCCGGCGCCGCGCAGCGCCTTGCAGAAGTTGACTTTGCTGCGGCCGTCGGTGGTCATGTCCTCGACCAAGAGCACGCGATCGCCTTCTTCGATGTGGCCCTCGATCTGGGCATTGCGGCCGAAACCCTTCGGCTTCTTGCGCACATATTGCATCGGCAGCATCAGCCGGTCCGCCATCCAGGCGGCGAACGGAATGCCGGCCGTCTCGCCGCCGGCGACCGCGTCGAACTGCTCGAAGCCGACGTCGCGCATCACCGTCGCCACGCCGAAATCGATCAGCGTCTGGCGCACGCGCGGAAACGAGATCAGCCGGCGGCAATCGGTATAGACCGGGCTCGCCCAGCCGGAGGTGTAGATGAACGGCTTGTCGGTCATGAAGCGAACCGCATCGACCTCAAGCAGCATCTTTGCCGTCAGATTGGCGATCACCTCTTTGTCGGGGAAGCCAGTCATTGGTATCTCCTATTCCCCTCGCCCTTGTGGGGAGGGGTTAGGGGTGGGGGTCCAGAGGCGCGTCGCAAACGTAGACGCTCTCGCTGTACCTCTCGACCCCTCTCCCTCCCCCACAAGGGGGGAGGGAAAATTATGCCACCACCTTCCAGGCGATGGTTTCGCCGCCGCGATAGACCAAGGCGCGCTCGTCAGGGCCGGCGACCTTGACCTCCTCCGGCGCCGTCCACGGCGTCTTCTCCAGCGTGATCGTCTCGTCGTTGAGCGGCATGCGATAATGCTTCGGCCCGTTGAGCGAGGCAAAGGCTTCGAGCTTGTCGAGCGCGCCTTCTTCCTCGAACACCTGGGCGTAGGTTTCGAGCGCGACCGGCGCATTGAACATGCCGGGCACGCCGTTGGTCGATACCTTGCGGGCGTAAGGATGCGGCGCGGAATCGGTGCCGAGGAAATAGCAGGCCTCGCCCGAGGTCGCGGCCTTGCGCAGCGCCGTGCGGTCGCGCGCGGTTTTGATCACCGGCATCACGTACATATAGGGCTTAAGCCCATGGCCGAACCAATCATTGCGGGTCAGCATCATGTGATAGGCGGTAATCGTGCCGCCGACCTGGGGCGCGGCACTTTTCACGAAATCGACGCCGTCCTTGGATGAAAGATGCTCCAGGATAAAGCGCAGCTTTGGGAATTGCCCGATCCACTTCGACAGATGCCGATCGATGAAGGCTTTCTCGCGGTCGAAAATATCGACGTCCGGGTCGGTATCCTCGCCGTGCATCAGAAACGGCATGTCGATCTTTTCCATGCGCTCCAATACGCGCATGACTTTCCTGTAGTCGGTGACGCCGGCCGCCGAATTGGTCGTGGCGTTTGCCGGATAAAGTTTTACCCCGGTGAAGACCCCGTCGCGAAAGCCGCGCTCGACGTCGTCGGGATCGGTGTCGTCGGTCAGATAACACGTCATCAGCGGCTTGAACTTCGAATCCTTCGGCAGCGCCGCCATGACCCGCTGGCGATAGGCGATGCAGTCGGCCGTGGTGCGCACCGGCGGGATGAGATTCGGCATCAGGATGGCACGGGCGAAATTCTTCGCCGTGTAAGGCAGCACCGCTTTGAGCATTTCGCCGTCGCGAACGTGCAGGTGCCAGTCGTCCGGCTTGCGGATGGTGATACGCGTGGTCATGACGGTCATTTACCCGATCGGCGCGGCGGCCGCAGCATAAGTCTCCATCGGCGGTTCGTCGATCATCGCGCCGGTGAGATCGGCGACACGGGCGAAGCCGCGCTTGGCGCACCATTGTTCAAGCCCGTCGATTATCGCGATCATGCCGGTGGGATTGCGGAAGGTGAGATAGCCGATCATCACCGCCGTTGCTCCCGCGAGCATATATTCCACCGCGTCCTCGACCTTGACGATGCCGCCGCAGCCGATGATCGGGATTTTCACCGCCTTGGCGCATTGGTGCACCATGCGCACGATGATGGGTTTTATTCCTGGCCCCGACAAGCCGCCGAATTTGTTGCCGATCGCCGGGCGAAAAGTATCGGTGTTGATCTTCAACCCCAGGATCGTGTTGGCCACGACCAGCGCATCGGCGCCGGCGCGCTCGGCGGCCTGCGCCACGGTGACGATATCGCCGGCATTGGGCGACAGCTTCACCCAGACCGGCTTTTTGGTGGTGGCGCGGATGAGCTTGACGACGTCGTAAGTGTGTTCGGCATGCAGCGCGAAATTGCCGCCCTTGGGATCGCGAGTCGGGCAGGAAATATTGACCTCGAGCACGTCGATGTCGCCTTTGGCGACGTCGCGCGCCATGGCTTCGAAGTCTTCGATCGTGGTCGCCGAGATCGAGCCGACCAAGGGCGGCGTGAAGCGCCGATAATCCGGCACCTGGTGCTCGAAGAAATAGTCGATGCCTTTGGTCGGCAGGCCGATCGAATTGATCATGCCGCCCTCGACCTCGGCGGCGCGCGGCGGCGGATTGCCGGCGCGGTATTCGCGCGACACGGTTTTCGCCACCAGCGCGCCGAGCCGGTTCAAATCCATGACTTGGGCGAGATCGGTCGAGAAGCAGCCGGATCCGGGCATCACCGGATTTTGCAGCGTCACCGCGCCGATCTTGACGCGCATATCTACCATCCGACCGCCTCCTGCATGTCGAATACCGGCCCTTCGATGCAGACCCGGCGCAGCTCTTTCTTGCCGTTCACTTCGAAGGTGCGGACACAGACGTAGCAGGGGCCGAGCCCGCAGGCCATCACCTGCTCCATCGCCACCTGGCCCGGAATGTTGTGCGCTTTGCCGAGCCGCTTCATCAGCTGAAACAGGCGATTCGAACCACAAGTAAAAAACGCATCACCCCTCTTTTGCGCGATCAAATCGCCGAGGATTTTCTCGACATTCTCCACTGCGCTGGTGCCGTCGGTGTCGAGCACGCTGACGACGTCGCCGGCCTCGCGGAAGAACGTATCGGCCATGACAAAGTCGGCATTGCGCGCGGACAAGATAGCGGTGACGCCGACGTCGTTGTCGCGCGCAAGCTGCGAGATCGGACCGAGGGTCGCGATGCCGACGCCGCGGCCGAGCACGACGATGTTGCGCCAGGCCGGATCGAGGCGGAAGCCGACGCCGAGCGGCCCGACCATATTGAGAGCGTCGCCCTTCTCCAGCGTCGCCAGCCCGCGCGTGCCGCGGCCGACGCATTTGTAGAGAAACTCGATGCGGGAGCGCTTCTTATTGACGCGATAGACGCTCTGCGGGCGACGGAAGAACAATTCGCCGACGTCGGGCGACGGACAGAGCAGGTTGAAGAACTGCCCCGGCGTGACGGTCAGTGCCTTGGGCGAAGCTTCGACGACCAGGTGCTTGTATTCGGAATTCACCCAGTCGTGCGACACCACCGGACACAGCGACTCTTCGGCTGGAATATGCTGCGGCGCGACTGCGGGCGCACTCTTTGGCGCGCTTGTGCCGACGACGAAAGGATCGGACGCAAAAGGCTCACTTATCATCGATGCATTCCACATGCTGCCGGCATCCGCGCCCCAGGGGATAAATGAACCGGCCTCGTCCCAAAATCAAGATTTGTTCCAATTTTTGAACAGGACAAAATTGCCGCAAGCCCCAAGGGCTTAGGGGCCAGCCCAGCAGAACTGACATCCTGGGGTAACGAGCGATTACGCCGCCACCGCCTTGGCCGCTGCCTCGGCGTCGGGCTGCTTGTAAGCCTTCAGCCGCGGCAGAACCTCACGGGAGAACAGCGTGAGGTTGTCGACGGTCTGCTCGTGGGTGAGGAAGCCGGCGTGGCCCATCATCAGAAGATTGCCCATACCGCCGCAGTGCTCGCAAAACTCCACGATCTGGTCATGGACCTCGTCGGGCGTGCCGCAGAACAGGATGCCGGCATCGATCAGATCATCGACGCTCGAGGCGTGAATGTTGATGGCGCGGCCGTCCTTGGTGAAGCCGCGCGGCGGCGCTTCGCCGCGCAGCATCCGCGCATTATCCTCCGCCGACACGTAACCCGGCGGATTGCGGAACGGCAGATGCACGATGGCGCTGGTGCGCAGGTAACCGGCGATCAGATCGCCGCGCCTGTGCGCCTCGGCTTTGTCGTTGGCGACGGCGACCAGGCCGAGATAAGCGAAGCGGTCGGCGCCGGGCGCACGGCCGAATTTTCCGACATAGCCCTTGCGGTAGGCATCGTAGAGCTTGCGCGTGCCGAAGCCGGTGCCGAGCGTCGCCATGACGTAACCGCGCTCACCGAGCACGCGCGCCTGGCTCGACGAGCCGGTGGTCGACCAGATCGGCGGATGCGGCTCCTGCCACACCCGCGGCCAGATGTTCACCTGCCGATAATGGAAAAACTCGCCTTCCCAGTTGAAGGTGCCGTCATGCGTGGTCATCGCCTTGATGATGAAATCGTGCGCCTCCCAGAAGCGGTCCATCAGCTCGGTCGGATTGCGGTTGGACGAGGGAATTTCGTACGGGATGCCCTTGATAAATCCCATGTCGAGGCGGCCGCGCGAGATCACGTCGATGGTGGACAGTTCCTCGGCGACGCGCAGCGGATCGGGCCGATGCCCGATCGGATAGCCGAGCACCAGAAGCCGCGCTTTCTTCGTGGCGCGGGCCAGCACCGCAAGCCCGATCACCACCACAGACGACATGCAGGTCGCGGTCTGGTGATGCTCGTTGAGCATGATGTCGAGGCCGAGCTCGTCGCAGAGCTGATACTCGTCGTAATAGCGGTGAAACAGATCGGCGGCGATGTGCGGATCGCATTTCCGGTTCGGCAGGATCACACGCAGCGAGCCGGAATGATCGTTCCAGGTCGGATAATAGGGCTGTTCGCTGAACTGATAGACTCGCATGGTGCGTACTCGCTCCCGTCACGTCGATCTTGTCATTTGTTGCCCGCAAAGGCCAGAACGCGCGCGGCAAAGGCTTTCGGCTGCTCCTGATGCGGAAAATGCCCGGCGCGCTCGATCGCCTCGAAGCGCGCGCCGGGGATCATCGCGCAATATGCGCGGCCATAGGCCTCGCTGAGCATGCGGTCGTGGCTGCCCCACAGAAACAGGGTCGGGATGCGGATGCGGTGCAGCCGGCTCTTGAGCCGCGGATTGTGGAAATAAGGGTTCCAGGCAAAGCGCGCCGTCGCCTCGCGGGCGCGCGCGGCGGCGAGCACCTCGGCATCCGGCAGCGCCTTATAGTCGCGCTGCCCGACGCTCGGGTCGCAATAGGTCAGATCGAGATATTCCTTGTCCGTGATGGCAAAAATATCGGCGATGTCGCGCGTCTCGCGGTCACCCACTTTGACGCCGACGGCATTAGCCATGACGAGGCGCGCCATCCGCGCGGTCGATTTCACCGCGATCTCGGCGGCGATCCAGGCGCCGAGCGACACGCCGACCACGGTGAGGTCGCGCAGGTCGAGCTGATCGAGGAAATCGAGATAGAAATAAGACAGGTCGTCGACCGTGCGCATGCCCGCCGGCAGTTCCGAGCGGCCGAACCCGGGATGCGTCGGCGCGAAGACATGCGCGGACTTGGCAAGCTCGTCGATGGCCGCAGCCGCCGGCTCAATGCCATTCTCGGGGTGGAGGAAAAGCAGCGGCCGACCCGAGCCGCGCTCGATCATGTCGATCCGCGCGCCCTCGACGACAAGCGATGCTGCCGCGCTCTGTGCCGGTTGGAGCATTCCCCGTCCCTTTTCCTTTGCGCATGATGTTATCCGAAAGCCGCTTTCCGCCGAGCGGCATCATGCGTGACGGGCCCTTCAAAAGCCCGTTGCGTTGTTCTACCACGGCTCCTGCCGTTTGCCATTGCGTGCGGCTCAAGGCAGGAGGCGAGAAAATGACGGACGACAACCTCACTATCCAGAACGGCATCGCCTATGCCAATCATGACGGCATCGAGCTCGCCGGCGATCTCTATCTCCCCAAGAGTGCGCAGTCGGGAGCGAAGGCAGCGCCAGCGCTGGTTGCCGTGCATGGCGGCGGTTGGGTCGCCGGCGTGCGCGGCGCGTTCCAATATTGGGGGCCGTATCTTGCCGCGCGCGGCATCGCGGTATTCGCCATCAGCTATCGGCTGGCGACCAAGAGCAAAACCTTCCCGGAAGCGGTGCAGGACGTGCTCGCCGGCGTGCAATTCGTGCGCGGCAAGGCTGGCGCCTTCGGCATCGATCCGGCACGCATCGGGCTGCTTGGCGCCTCGGCGGGCGCGCACCTCGCGTCGCTCGCGGCGCTCGGCGGCAAGAAATTCGCCGGCGGCTATCCGCAGGATCCGTTCGCTTCCGTCGACGCCGGCGTCAAGGCGCTGATCGGTGTCTATGGCATTTACGACGCCGTGGCGATGTGGACCAATTATCAGGTGCAAGGCGGCCGCGACAATAACTTCCAGAAATTCATGGGCGCTTCGCCGATGGAGAACCGGCAACTGTATTTCGATGCCTCGCCGATCAGCTACGCCACGCTCGCCAACAATGCGATCGGCGTGTTCCTCGTCACCGGCACCGAGGACGATCTGGTCGACCGCAAAGTGCAGACCGATCCGTTCCAGCTGGCGCTCAAGCAGTCAGGCTTCTTCGTGCGGCCCTGCATCGTGCCGGGCGCGCCGCATTACTGGATGAACGATCCGATCGACGAGCCGGGCAGTCTCACCGGTTTTATCGCGCCGCGGCTGCTGCGCTTCCTGGCCGAACGGTTGTAGTCGCGCGTCGCGAATCTGAGCCGTGGACAATCAGACAAGCGGCCAATAGCCGAAGCGCGCCATTTGCTCGCGATGGTCGGCGACGATGCGGTCGATTTGCTTTGGCGCTAGCAGCTCCCGCCATTGACCGACACGGCCTTCGCGGAAGAAGCGTTTCGCTTCCTGCGGCCGTTCCAAAAATCCGCTGCGCTCTTCCTCATCCTGAAGATTTTCGAACGATGAGCGGCTGACCGCGAGCGCGATCTGATCGGGCGTGGCGTCGAGCTGCAGATGCCGCGTCAGCGCCGTGAATGAAGCTTGCGGATCCGCCAGCATGTCTTCGTAGCGCATGATGTGGATGGCCGGATGCGGCTTACGCGTCCAACTGCCGACGTGCCGACTCCAGGAGCTCCAGAGCTCGTTGACGAGCACGTCGTCAACGGGCGTTTCGGTATCGTCCGCGGCCATCGTCACGATCGCCTTGTCGATGCTGTAGCCACCGTGATGGGCGAGCGAGATCGCCACGTCGAGCGGATTGCGAACGATGTAGACCGCGCCCGATGTGACGGCGAAATTGATCACCGAATGGCCGCGATCGACCAGCAGCGCATTATGCGTTTTGAGAAAGATCAAGCCTTCGAATTTATCGGCAATCTTCTGCTGGACCTGTTGGCGAGTTGCGGCGATTTCGCCGCGTTGCCGCGCGGTCGGCTTGAAACCTAAGATTTCCTCGAAATGGACCTGAAAATCGGCCGAATGGGAGAACCTCGCGAGGGCATTAAGTTCAAGCTTTTCGGTCTCGCCGGCCAGGATCGCGGCGAGATTGGAGAGGAACATCCGCACCCAGGTGTTTCCGGACTTCGGGTATGAGGCGAGCCAGATCAAGCCGGACTTCGGCCGCGCTGCCAGTTCGGGTTGATCGGCGGCGGAACGCGTTACCATCGCGATGCTCGGAATTGCCCTCTGGACCGCTCGAAATTTCCTTCTAGACCATGTCGCTGTACCAATTTTGCCACAGCTAAAGCAAAGACGTGATTTTAGCCGCAATACATAGTGGATGCTGTCATATAAGCGAGTAGGCTTAAAAGAGCCGTCATGGCGGCATTATGGCTGTTTTGACGGAATAAGCGAATTGACCAAAAGAGGGCGTCACGGTCATGCGCACAACAAAAATAGCTTTGCTCGCCGGCATCTCGAGTCTGGCGCTTTACGCGGCAATGCCGTCCGCGTTTGCGGCCGACATGGCGCTGAAGACGAAGGCGCCTCCACCGCCGCCGCCGACACCGGCGGTCACGACGTGGTGGCTCGAAGGCGGCGGGTCCTATTTGTCAGGCGACCCATTCGTGCCTGGCTTCAATCCGCCATTCGACATCAACGCTAAAAGATGGGGATGGCAGGGCGCCGTAGGCGTGGACTACAAATTCGCCTCGTCACCGTGGCATGTCAGCGCTGACTTCCGCTATTCGGGAAACGACTCCAATTCTGCCAGTAGCTTCGAGAGTGTCGTCTTTACGGCGGCTCCGACGCCCGTCACTGCCGCTAACTCTGCGACCCGCAAAGAGCATAACTGGGAGGCCGATTTCATGGTCGGCCATGACTTGAACATCGGCAACCCCGCGCAGCTGAAACTCGGTTTGCGCGTCGCCGACATCTGGGGACAGACGAACGGCGCGGCGGGACCCTTTACGTTGCCCGTCAAATCGCCGCCGAATCAAACGTTCAACTATCAACAAACCAATAAATGGCTCGGCGTTGGCCCGCGCGCCGCAATCGAGGGCGTCATACCGCTGCAGGGCGCATGGTCGATCGAGTATAATGGCGGGGTCGCGGCGCTGTGGGGTCATGGCTCGGGCAATCAGAACGTGACGACAACCACCGGCGGCTTCCCGGGTCCGGTGCCGGTGTGCTTGTCGGGTTGCCCGATCACGGTCAGCAGCTCCACCAACAACACCGTGTTCAACGCGGATGGACAGGTCGGCCTGGCTTATGCGATCAGTCAGAGCGCCAAATTGAGCCTGAACTATCGGATCGATGGCTACTGGAACGCGCTTCGCGGCTTCAACGCGGCCGGTGCCGGGACCAATTTGGATCGTGTCTATAGCGGCCCGACCTTGAAGTTGACCGTCGCCTACTGACGGTCGGCCGGTTCGTTATCAGCCGGCGTGATCGCAAGATCGCGCCGGATTTATTTTGCCGCGTCGTTATTCCGCCGCCGCGCGACTGCCGATCGCGGCGTTGACCGCGGGCATTACTTTATCGGCCATCAGTTCCATGGATTTCTTCGCCAGCGCCGGATCGGCCCAGTCCATGCCGCAATAGAGCAACGTGCCGAAGTCGCCGATCTTGTCGTGCAGCTCAAGAATGCCGTCCACGACGCAGTTGACGCTGCCGCGAATGACCAGATTGTCGAAAATATAATCGAGCGTGACGTCACCGTCCGTCATCTCCGACCGCATCTTGAAGCAACCGAGCTTCTTGCCGCGTCGGAGTTTGGCGGTGAGCTGGCTCATATAGAAGCGGTACGGGCTATTCGTGTCGTCGCCGCCATAGGCACGCGCGGTGTTGTGATCATCGGCGACAAAGATCGTGTGCGCGACGCGCCAATTGCCGCGGTTTGCTTTATGACCGCCTTCGGCGCAGCCTTGCGCGTAATTGCTCCATTGGCTCGGCAGGTGATGGGAATGCAGGAAATGCGACGAGATCGGCCACCAGCCGCGGCGGCCGAGCGCGATCAAGCCTTTTGAGTTTGGATCGCTCGATGTGCCGAGGATCGGCGGATGCGGCTTCTGGTAGGGCTTGACGATGCCGCCGATGCCGATTTCGGGCCACACCGTTTTCATCGTCGATATGTTCCAATACTTGCCGGTCAGATTGTAGAGCGCCTCGTTCGCCCACAGCGCCAAGATATGATCGATCGCCTCGGCGAACATGGCGCCGCGGTCGGCGTCAAGGAGCTCGAGCGCTTCGGCATCGGACGGCAAAATGCCGGCGCCGATGCCGAAGAGGAAACGGCCTTCGAGCAGATTATCGACCAGCGCCACCTGGGTCGCGACCAGCAAGGGATGGCTGAACGGCAGATTGGCGACCGCCGTGCCGAGCTTGATATTCGACGTGTAGCCGGCGAGCGAGGCACAGAACATCAGGCTCGACGGGATGTTCTCGGCGAGGTCGGTCAGGTGCTCGCCGCAATAGCCTTCGCTGTAGCCGAGCCGGTCGGCGAGGATGAAAGCCTCACGGTCCTCCTAGAGCGTCTCGGCGTAAACTCGCGCCGGCGGATGGACCGGCATGATGAAGAAGCCGAGCTTCATGGATTTCTCCCGAAGGCCGCCCGCTTTCGCGGCGCGGACGTTAAGGTTATGCGATGATAGGCTGCGGTCAATTCGATCGACTGCGCAAAAGTCTCAATTCCATCGCGTTTTGACGCGCGTTTACCGGTTCATTGTTAACAGCGATCTCGATTTATTTACCATGCCTCTTCCGGTACATGATTGCGCCTCGAACAACTCATGGGAAGAGGCACCCAATGTTGAACCACCTGAAGCGTTTCGTGAAAGACGAGTCCGGCGCGGCGGCGATCGAATACGGGCTCATCACCTCCGGCATTTCCATGGCCATCATTCCCGGCGTCAAGGACGTCGGCACCAAGCTGGTCGCGATCTTCACGGTCCTGCAAAACGCACTCTAACAAGACAGCCGCCGTCCGCCCCGGAGCACATCCGGGGCAGACTTTTAGCGGCGGTTCTAGAGCGCAATCGCTTCAGATCGAATCGATTGACGCTCTAGCGTTTTGATGGAGCATGATCTTTTCGGAAAACCGGATTCCACTTTTCCGGATCATGCTCAAGCGGCCAGTTTCGCCACTTTCGGCGGCTCCGCCACGAGCTCGCTCAGCGGCCGGTAGCGAAAGAACAGGATCATCGTCGCCGCCGCCGTCAGCATGATGCAGACGGCAAGCACCAGCGGCGCGACGAAGGCCCCGGTCGACTGCGCGATGACGCCGCTCAGATAGGGCGAGATGGTCGCGCCGATAATGCCGAAGAAATTCATCACGCCGCCCAACGTGCCGGTCTGGTTCGGCGCCACATCGGTGCACGTCGTCCAAAACGGCACCACATAAAACGACAGACCGGCATTAGCGACGATGATCATCGTCACCGCGACCGTATTGGAGTCCGCCGTCGCCGCGATCAGCGTGCACACGGCATAGATCACCGCGCCGAGGCCGACGAACAATTTGCGGTGGAAGCCGCCCTTGGTCCAACCCGCCGCGGCGAGCCAGTCCATCGCCCATCCGGTAAAATTCGAGGCGATGAAGGCGACCAGGAAGGGTAGCGCACTGAGCGCGCTCGCCGTCACCAGCGGAATGTGCCGGTAGTGGCTCAGATATTGCGGCAACCAGCCGAGGAAGATGTATTGGCAGTACGGCAGCGCGAAATAGCCGATATAGAACGACCACAGCGCCGGACTGGTGATCAGGAGCCGGTTCGGCACCGGCGATTGCGCCGCCCGCGCCTTGGCTTCGGCCGTTTCGGCATGCGCCCCGGTCGGGATCGGATCGGAGAAATTCCGGGCGTAACTCCACCAAGCGGCGGCGCCGACCAGACCGACCAGACCGAAGATCACGAAGATGTAAGTCGGCGATCCGGTGGTGCTGAGGATAACGCCGGCGAAAAACACGCCTGCTGCGGGGCCAAGCTGCGCGCCCGACTGCACGAAAGCGGAGAACCGGCCGCGCCTGGTGACCGAGGGAATGGCGCGCGCCACGGCGGCGACACTCGCCGGAATGTAGGGTCCTTCGAACGCGCCGAGCAGCACGCGAAACGCGGCGGTGAGCCACAGCACTGTCGGCGCCAGCGGCGTCAGCAAGACCCACACCGACCAACCGGCCATCGAGCCGGCCAGCGTGCGCCGCGGGCCGAATTTATCGGCGACCCACCCGCCGACCGGCTGCAGGATCAGGTAGCCCAACGAGAAGGCGCTGAGCATCATACCGATCGTCGACGGCGTCCAACCGTATTCCTTGGCCCAGGCCGCGGCGGCGACGCTGAAATTGGTGCGGTCCGCCCACAACAGCACGCTACCGGCGAAGAAGACGGTGGCGGTGACTGCCCAGTTGATCGGCCTCGTGTCGCGGCCGTTAGAATCCGTGCTCCCTGACATGGCGTTTCTCCCCGAGTTTTTGTTGCCCTCGTGTCCGTTGGCCGAACATCGCGAGCTCTAGCGTCACTGCGTAGGTCAACAGCGACCGTCGTCAGCATAGCACAAATTGCCGGTCGTGGCGGCGTGCCCGATAATCACCGCGGCTTACCGTAGGGCGGCATTTGCGCGCACGTCGCGGGATCATGCGCTACGCGCCTTCCATCACCGGCAGGATCAGCACGGAAGGATGTTCGGCCGAATGGTGGATCGTGTCGGTGCCGATCTTGCTCGGTATGTAGTAATGCGTCCACAGCACATCGGTGACGACGGAATCGCCGTTGACGATTTCGAGCCGCATGCGATTGCCCTTCTTGAATCGGTGCGCCATCGGCTCGACGCTGATGTCGAAGCGATAGACTTTCCCCGGCTCGATCGGCTGCGGGTCGCTATGGGTGTGGTAGGGCTCCATCTCGGTCGATTTTTGCGGATCGAGCGCGCGGTGCGAGGCGCGCAGCCAGCCCTTGGTGATCCAGAACGACGCCGGATTGAGCGTCTTGCCGCGATCCTCGGCCGATTGCGGCATCTGTTCGGAGAGCTTGACGAAGAAGTCCATGTCGTTGCGCGTCGACGAGGCGTAGAGCGTGAGCTTGATCGGGCCGGCGATTTCCAGGTCGGCTTCCAGCGGCGCAGTTGTAAAGGTCAGCACGCGGCGCGCCGGATCGGGCGCATTGTTCGGCCCGAAGCCGACCACGCCCATCATCCAGCCCGGATTCGGATAAGTGTAGGACGTCTTGTCCTCGCCCGCGGCTTTATCGCGGCTGAGCGCCCCGTCGTTGAGCGACGTCACGCTGCCGGATTTGGCGCCGCTCAGATGCCAGGTGACGTAGCGCACGCCCGCCGGCGGCCAAGTCTCGCACGCGCGCACCGCGTCGGCGCCGCGCACGAAATATTCGATTCCCGGGCGTTCCAGATATTCGGTCTTTAAGCCCTTCAGATAATGATCGTAGAACGGCAGCAGCATTTTCTCGTGCAACTCGCGGCTGTTGAATTCGCGATTGGCGACGAAGGCGTTGACCGGCCCGATCATCTTCAGCTTCTTTGGGCCGCGCGCGCGGCGGAAGCCGTCGATATTGCCGCGGGTGTGCAGATCGACCTTGCCCCAGACGCCGACCGAATAAAGCGGCACTTCGATCTGGTGCAAATGCTCGGCGGCACAGCGTTCGCGCCAGAATTCGTCGTAGGTCGGATGCTCCTGGATGCGCAGGTTCAAATCGTACGGTTGCTCGCGCGGAAATTCGCCGTTGGCCGGATGGCGATTGATGATGCGGTTCTGGTTCCACCAATAGGCGCCGAAGAAATCTCCCAGCATGCCGCCCTGATAGACCGACGCGCGGTATGGGTCATTCAAACCGTCGAAGGCGCAGATGCAGGCCAGCGACGGCGGCTTGCCGATCGCCATCCACCATTGCGACATGCAGAAATAGGATTGGCCGATGCCGCCGACCTTGCCGCTCGACCACTTCTGGTGGCCGAGCCATTCGATGACATCGTACAGGTCCTTCTGCTCGTTGCGGTCGAGCAGGCGGAATTCGCCGCCCGATTTGCCGCAGCCGCGGACGTCCATGTGGGCGTAGACATAGCCGCGCTCGACATAGAGCTCGATCGGGCCGGTCTCGCGCCAGAGAAATTGCGGGCTCGCGGGCAGCGAATTGTTGTCGTAACGGTACGGCGACGGCGCCAGCAGCACCGGAAACGGCCCCTCGCCCTCCGGCATGTACAGCGCCACCGCGATTTCGACGCCGTCATGCACGCGGATTTTCACTTCGCGCGGCTTCGGCAGTGCAGCATTCGCCATTATTTTCTCCCCGACTGAAATGCAAACTTAGGAAAAAGGCACAGAGCGGGCAACGCGAGGACTCTTATATTCGTCTCGCCTGTAAGCGAAGGGAAAAGCAACTCAGGCGAGTGTTAAAAATTAAACTGCGGGATTGCAGCCCATTCGGTTTTCTAGATAACATTGCTTAGTCAGTAGGTGGGGTGCGTCCATGACCGGGACTGAGTACGCGTTGCTGATGTGCGCATTGGTCGTCTTGGCCATTATCGTCAAATTGCTGACTTTCGATGCGCAGGATTGGATCAGCAGGGATTTAAAGCGCGGCGATCTTTACGCAATGATCGAAGTCGCGTCGGGCGTGCGACCGAACGGACTGAGCCGCGATCAGGGGCGCCGTCTGCAAGCCCGCGGCATGGTCCGCAGCTACGGCAACGGCAATTATCGCGCCACGCTCAAAGGCCGGTTGGCGCTGCGCATCAGACAAGCGGTCCGCCAGACGATGCAACTCGAGCAGTAACACGATTCCCGTTCTCGCGGCGCGATCCGCGCGCGAGTGTTGTCAAACAGCGATGTCGAACGACCCGTACTCCTCGCCGCAGCCCGGATGAGCGGAGCGATATGCGGGTACGATCGAGAAGCTTCAATGTCCATCCCGGATGTCGCTTCGCTCATCCGGGCTACGAAGAAGAAAAATTAAGGGAAGCGGAACGCCGGCAAACGCAGGATAGAACCTCCCCGCACGCAAAACGGCGCGCGGGTCGCGCCACGGAAAGGGCGGCTTGCGCCGCCCCTTCCGCTCTCGGGCGCGCTCGCCTGCCGGCGTTCCACCACGGCTCTCGCCGAGGGGACTTACGTCACCCAAGGCGCAACCCAGGCCATGCTTCCTGGGACCTGGTCCGAACGGGTATTGCCCGCCTTGTCCTGTCCCAGTCCAGTGAGCACCTCACGCGCCGGTCGTAATGCCGGCAGGCATGATGCCCGGGCCGCCCGGGAGCGCAGCTGATGAGGCCCCGCCCGCGGGCACCGTCCTCGCCCCTGCCGCCCGGCATCACCCGGACGGCGTCCCTTCAGGGCGAGATTTAATTCGCACCATGTAACTGGACTGGAGACAGTTGTCAAGATGGCATATCTTTATTGGTGACGAACCCTGTTGCCACCGGGCTTGACCTCGGCGATCCATGCTGAACTATCGCACGCAAAGCGGAACCCGTGCCGTGGATACAACCTTAATTGTGATCAATAGCGCCGCCGAACTCGCACGCGCCCGCGCGCTGGTCGATCGGCTCTGGGAATCGGACAAGCCGGCCGACGTCGCGCGGTTTCAGGCGCAGGCGCGCCTGATCGAAGCTTATGAGCAGAGCCAGTGGCCGCGGCGACTGCCCAGCACTGCGAACCTGATCCGTCACCTCATGGATCAGCACGGGCTCACGCGTGCCGACATGGTGCGGGTGCTCGGCACGCCGAGCCGCGTCAGCGAAGTGTTGCGCGGCAAGAAAGGGCTGAGCATGGCGATGGTACAGCGGCTGCGTGCCCGCTTTCACGTTCCGGCCGACGTGCTGTTGCCGCTGCCCGGCAAGGCGCCAAGCCGCCGCTCGGCCAAGCGAGCCGCGGCGTAGCTTGTAGCCCGCTTACCACTTCACTCAGCCGGGTTACTTGCTACCTCCCGGCGAACGTCCTTTGAGATAACCACGCTGGCCGATCAGGGACGACTGACTAACGCTAACGCCGAACCCGGATATTGCTTCGCTCATCCGGGCGACGGCAATCACAACCCTAAATACGCCCGCCTGATCTCCGGCTTCGCCGCAAGATCCTTCGGCACGCCTTCCATGAAGATGCGGCCTTCGGCGACGACGTAAGCGTAGTCGGAGAGCGCCAGCGCGAGATGGACGTTCTGCTCGACCAGCAAAATGGTGAGGCCGGCTTCCCTCAATTGCTTGAGCGTCGCCAAGAGCTGATAGACGACGACCGGGGCGAGGCCGAGCGAGAGTTCGTCGATGATGAGAATGGCGGGATCGGACATCAGCCCGCGCGCGATCGCCACCATCTGCTGCTCGCCGCCCGACAGCGTGCCGGCCTGCTGGCGCTTGCGCTCGGCGAGCCGCGGAAACAGCGTGAACACCTGGTCGAGCCGGTCGGCATATTTGCTCGTCGCGCGCTTGGAGAAGGCGCCCATTTCCAGATTTTCGGCGACGCTCATGGAGGAAAACAATTGCCGGCCCTCCGGCACCAGGGCAAAGCCGCGCGCCGCCTTGGCATGGCTCGGTAGGTGCGTCACGTCCTCGCCTTCGAAACTGACCTTGCCGCGCCACGGCGCGATGGAGCCGGCGACCGCGCGCAGCGTCGTGGTCTTGCCGGCGCCGTTGGCGCCGACGATCGCGGTGAGCGCGCCGCGCCGGGCCCTTAACGACAGGCCCCACAACACCTGCACCTCGCCGTAGCCGGCTTCGAGGTTCTCGACCGTCAGCAGCGCCTCGGCCTGCGACGCGTCGGACCGTGCGGCATCGTGGTTGGCGGCATCAGGCATTCGCCGCACCTCCATGCAATTGCTCGGCGAGCTTCGGATCGCCGAGATAGGCCTCGATCACCTGCGGATCGCGCGCGACGTCCGCCGGCAGGCCTTCGGCAAGCTTCTCGCCGTAATTGAGCACGACGATGCGGTGCGACAGACTCATGATCGCCTGCATCAGATGCTCGATGATGAGGATGGTCACGCCACTATCGCGGATACGGCGGATGACGCCGATCATATGCTCGACTTCGGTGGGGTTGAGCCCCGCCAGCACCTCGTCGAGCAACAAGAGCTTCGGCTGCGCGGCGAGCGCGCGGGCGAGTTCGAGCCGTTTCTTGCCGGCGATCGTCAGGTTCAGCGCCAGCGTATCGATGCGATCGTCGAGCCCGGTGACATGCACCGCCTCGCGCGCCACGTCGCGGGCGCGCCCAAGCGGCAGATTCTCGCGGCCGAAGCAGGCGCCGACCGTGCAATTCTCCAGAACCGTCATGTTGGTGAGCGGCTGCACGATCTGATGGGTGCGGGCGAGCCCGTGCCGGGCGACGACGAAGGGCTTTGCGCCGGTGATGTCGATGCCGTTAAACACGATCGTTCCGGAATTCGGCGCGAACACGCCGTTGATCAGATTGAACAGCGTCGATTTGCCGGCGCCGTTCGGCCCGATCAGGCCGAGGATCTCGCCTTCTTGCAGGACGAAGCTCAAATTGTGCACCGCCTGCAAGCCGCCGAAGCGCTTGCTGACGCGGTCGAGCGCGAGCATCGCGGTCATTCCAGCACCCGCTGCAGACGGGGGAAGCGGCTGTAGATGAAGCCCATCAGGCCGGAGGGGAAGAACAGCACGATAAGGAGGAGCAGCACGCCGGCAACCACCAGCTGGAAATTCGAGAACGTCGACGAGGTGAGCAGATAGCCGCGCAGCTCCTCGTAGAGATAGGCGCCGAGCGCCACGCCGGTCACCGTGCCCTGCCCGCCCAGCATGCAGATGACGATCGCTTCGGTCGACAGCGTCAGATCGAAGGCGTCCGACGGCTGGATGAAGGCGCCTTTGAAAAAATAAAGCCCGCCGGCGATGGCGGGCAAAAACGCGGACGCGCTGTAAGCCAGCGCCTTATAACGCGGGGTCGGCACGCCGAGGATGGCGGCGGCGTCCTCGTTCTGGCCGATGGCAAGGAGCCCTAAGCCGAATTTCGAGGTCTTGATCGCGTAGCTCAGATAGAGCGAGGCGCCCATCACCGCGACGAACAGGAAATAGATCACCCACAGCGCTTGCGCCGAGCCGCCGAGCGGGGCGAACACCTGCGGCGAGATATAGATACCCGACGAGCCGCCCCACGGCGTGAAATTCTCGGTAAAGGCCTGCACGCCCTCGACGATGCCGATGGTCGCCAACGCGAAGAACGGACCGCGCAAGCGCAAAATGCCGATGCCGAAGAGGAACGACAGCGCGGCGACGCCGGCACCGGCCGCGAGCAGACTTAAGGCCAGCGACCAAGCATAGGAGCTGACCAGCCAGATGCAGATATAGCCGCCCAGCCCGAAGAACACGATTGAGCCGAAATTGATATAGCCGGCATAGCCGAGCATCAGGTTGAGATTCGAGGCGAGCGTGATGTAGACGGCGGCGAGCGCCAGGCTCTCGCGCAGTTCCACGTTGTTGCCGATCGCGGGCGCCGCCGCGAAGACGGCGATGACGAGCGCGATGATCCAGAAGAACGGCCGCCGCAGCATCTAGTGTCCCGATTCCGAAGTTCGCAAGATTTGGCGGCCCCTCTGATGCGAACTTCGGAATCAAAGGGACACTAGCAAATTTACGATTCTAGTGTGGTTCAAATCCACCACACTAGAGCGCTCCGCGCCGCGACGCGAAAATGCCGCCGGGAAACGCGATCAGCACCAGCACGAACAGCGCGAATTCGATCACCAGCGTCCAGCTCACCGGCACGAACGGCGTGACCAGGCCTTCGAGCAAGCCGAGCGCGACGCCGCCGAGGAGCGCGCCGACCGGATTGCCGAAGCCGCCGAGCACGGTGACGATGAAGCCCTTGAGCTGATAGCCGTCGCCCGAGAGGATGGTGAAGGGAAACAGCGTGCCGATCAGCATGCCGGACACGCCGGCGAGCGCGACGCCGACGCCGACCGAGATGGCGAGAAGCCGCGTCGTCGGGATACCGACCAATTCGGCGGCCTCGCGATTGTTGGCGACCGCCCGCATCGCTTTGCCGGTGCGGGTGTAGTGCAAAAACACGTAGAGCAAGCCGGCGATCACCGCTGCTAAAACGGCGGCGAGAATATGCGCGCCGGGAAAGGTGTAGCGGCCGATGGTGACGCCGGGCAGCGACACTTCGACATTGAACAAGGCGGTGCCCCACACCGCGGTGCCGACGCCGATCAGGATCAGATTGACGGCAAAGGTCGACAATAAACTCATCAGCGGCGGCCGCCCGACCATGCGATGGATGGCGATCCAGTACAGCGCGATGCCGACGAAAAAGCCGCCGATCAAAACCGGCGGCAAGGTCAGATAAGGCGATATGCCGAGTGCGTTCGCCAACAGATAAAGCGCCATCATGCCGGCGACGATCATGGCGCCATGGGTGAGGTTGATGACATCCATGACGCCCCAAATCAGCGTCAGCCCCATGGCGGCCAGTCCGTAGACCAGCCCCACCAGCACGCCGTCGATGATCGAAGCGAGGATGCCGAGCATAAGATTTAGGGATCGAGGCCGGCGCCAAATGCGCCGGACCGGTTCCTGGTGTATCGCCGGTTACTGGCTGGCCGAGATCGGATAGATGAGATCGGCGGACTTCGCCGCGAGCGGCCACACCACCTGGCGTCCCGGCTTGCCGTTCACCTTTTGCCACTGCGCCAGCACCATTTCATGCGCCGCCTGCAAGCCGTGATGGCCGGGGTCGGTCATGAACTTGACGTGGCCGAAGAAGGTAGTGATGTCGGTGGCGTTGAGCGCCGCCGTCACCTTTTCCGGATCGATCGAGCCGGCCTGTTCGATGGCGTGCTGCAGCACCACGCCGCTCGTATAGCCGGACGCCGCGTGATAATCCGCCTTGGCGTGGAACTTATCCTGAAACGCCTTGGCGAATTCCGCCGTGGTCGGTCCGAATTGCGGCTTGTAGGAGACCTGGACCTCCCATTGCGACGGCACGGTCACGCCCATCGCGGAGGGTCCCAGTTCGCCGAACTTGTCGTCGGCCGGCGCGACCAGGATCGACACCCATTTCATATTGGCCTTCTGGTCGTACATCTGGCGGGCGAGCGTCGCGCCGTCGGAATAATGGCCGCCGCCCATGAAGGCGTCGGCGTTCGACGAGATGATCTTGTTGACGATCGGGCCGAAGTCGGTCGTGGACGGCGCGTAGGATTCATCCATCATGACTTGAAGGCCGGCCGCCACGGCTTGATCTTTGGCCGCCTTCATCACGTCCTTGGAGAACGGATCGTCGGAATAGACCATGGCGATCTTGGCGTGGGGATTTTTCTCTTTCAGCGCCTCGATCGCGCCGGACATGTAATGAGTGGCCGACGTGATCACCATGAACAGATATTTGTTGCCGAGCTCGAAGGGCTTTTCCTCGGCGCCGCCAGAATCGATCATGATCTTCTGGTATTGCTCGGAAATAACCGCGGCCGGAGCGGTCAGCCCCGACGAATAGGGGCTGAACAGGAATTGGGCATGGTCCTCGTTGATCAGCCGCGTGTAGAGCTGCTGGACGCGGCCGCCGACCGACTGATCGTCATAACTGACGAATTTGACCATGTATTTCTTGTCGCCGACCTTGATGCCGCCGGCGGCATTGACCTCGTCGCGCCAGAACTCGTAGCCGCGCTGCTGACCCAATGAATCGACATTGAGCGGACCGGTCTGCGAGTCGGTGAAGCCGACGGTGATGGTGTCGCTTGTGTTGTTTTGGGCGAATGCCGGCGCGGCAAACAGCGTCGCGGCGGCGGCCAATAAGCAAAGCCGTTTCATAGGTTCCTCCCTGTGCGATCCCTAGAGCGGATCGCGGTCATGTCTAGATCACCGGGCCAAGCGTCGTTTGGCCGGGTCCCCCGGTAGCCCCCACATCGCCGCAAGCATCGCACAATCGGGAGATAAAGGCCATCCGGTGCAGCCTATGGGCGCAACGATGACGGCGACGGGCGGCGCTGTCACCGCGACAAAATTTCGCGTAGCGCAGCAACCGACCTTCGTTCCTGTGCTAAGCTCCTCCTTAAATCGCACCCCGCTTGGCGCCTTAACCCTACCCGCATTTTCCTACCGCCGCCGTTCCCGCGATTGACCAACAAAGCGCGATTGACCAAGAAAGACTGGGAGGACCCTCATGCGTATGCTGCGAATAGTGCTCGTGTCCGCTGCAGCGATTGCTGCGGCTATGGCGCCGGCGGCCAGCGCCGACGCGCAGACCAAAGTGACCATCGGCAAGGTGATCGGCGGCGACGGCTTCCACATTCCGACCTATGTCGCGCTGGACGAAGGTTTTTTCAAAGCCGAAGGTCTCGACGCCACGCTGGTCGAATTGCAAGCGAGCGCCCAGGTCGCCGCGGTGCTCTCCGGCAATCTCGACTGTGCGCCGATCCCCTCGGGCGGGGCGCAAGCGGCGCTGAGCGGCGCCAAGATCACCTATATCGTCGGCGAGTCGCTCAAATCGCAATGGACCATCACCACCCGCGAGGACATCGCCAAGCCGGAGGACCTCAAAGGCAAGACGCTGGGCTTCGGCCGCCCCGGCGGCGCCGACTACGACGAGGCGCAGGCGGTGCTGCACCGCTTCTTCCACATGGACGCGGGCAAGGACTACAAGGTCATCTCGTTCCAGGGCGAGCCGGAGCGGATCGCCGCCATGGTCAATAACGATATCCAGGGCGCCGCGCTGTCGATCCCGCACGCCGCCGTGGCGCAGCAGAGCGGGCTGAAAGTGCTGCTGCGCACCGGCGACTATATCCCGCGCGCCGGCGGCACCATCTGGTGCATGCAAAATTTCGTCGAGCAGCATCCCGATACGATCAAGAAGATCATCCGCGCCATCGCCAAGGCGGTGATGTATTTCCGCACCAATAAGGAAGGCTCGATCAAAGTGATGGAGCATCATATCGGCAGCATCAAGAGCGACGCCGAAGCCGGCGCCATTTGGGACCAGCTGCACGATTCCTACGGCGCCGAAGTGCCGAAGGATCTGTTTGCGGAAATTCTCGAGTCGCGCCGCCAGACCATGATCGCCGCGCGGCAATGGCCGGCCGACAAGCCATTGCCCGACCCGGAGGGGTTCCTGGCGCGCAACCTGCTCGAATCGACGCTCAAGGACATGAATTACGTGCCGGCCAATCTCGCCGCGCCGACGAAGGCGGAGTAAAAATCATCCGCCCCCGCGCAGCGGGGGAGGATGATTACGTCTCACTCCCGTGCTGCGGGCGCCAGCGGCTCATACGGTCTTCGAGGAGCTTGACCAGCCCGGTCATGACGAGCGACAGGCCTGCGAACACGATCAGGCCGGCGAACACCACGTCGACCTTGAACTCGCTCGCGGCGCGGACCATGACCACGCCGAGCCCGTCCTGCGCGCCGAAGAATTCGGCGACCACGACGCCGAGCACGGCGCGCCCGATCGCGAGCCGCAAGCCGACGACGATGAAGGGCAGCGCATTCGGCACCACGACAAGCCGCGCAATGTCCCATTCGTTGGCGCCGAACGAACGCACCACGTTGATCAAAAGCTTGTCGGCGTTGCGCACGCCCTCGTAGGTGTTGATCAGAAGCGGGAACAAAGCGCCGAGAAAAACGATGGCGACCTTGGACCACAGCCCGAGCCCGAACCACAGCATCAGGAGCGGCAGGAAGACGAGCCGCGGCGTGGCATTAAACGCGGTGATGAACGGATCGGACATCGCGTTGAGCGTGTTCGACCGGCCGAGCAGGATGCCGAGCGGCAGGCCGACGAGAATGGCGAGCGCAAGTCCGACCGCGAATGCCCCGGCGCTGATCCCGAGCGGCGCCCAGATCGATCCGGTTGCGAACATCCGCCACAGCGTGCCGGCGATGTTGCTCGGCACTGTGAAAAACAGTTTCGTCCCCGCCTTCATGGGAACGAGATCGGGCAGGAACTGCCATACCAGGAGAAGACACACGATGCTGCCGGCGCCGAGTGCGGCCGGCTCGATGCGCCGCCACAGCCGGCGCGCCGGCGCCACGGCCTCCGCCGGGCCCGCTACAGCGAAATCGGCTTGCAGCTCCGCCATCGTTATTGCCCCGCGCGCCACGGAAAGGCGCTGCGCTCGGCGAAGCGGATGCCTTCGGTCAGCACCACGGCGATGACCATCACCGTGAGAATGCAGCCGAACATGCGGTCGATGGCGAAAATGTCGCCGAAACGCGAAATGGCGAAGCCGATGCCTTCGGACGCGGCGAAGAATTCCCCGACCAACACGCCGATCAAGGCGCGGCCGATGGCGATGCGCGCGGCGGCGACAACATAAGGCAGCACGCTCGGCAACAGCACCTTGCGATACAGATCCCATTCGCCGCCGCCGAGCGAGCGCACCACGTCGATCAGCCGGCGATCGACGGCGCGCACGCCGGCGCAGGCATTGAAGATGAAGGGGAACACCGCGAGCGAGAACACGATCATGGTCTTGCCCGGCACGCCGACGCCGAAGAAGATCACCAAGAGCGGCGCCAGCGCCACCAGCGGGCTGGCGTAGAAAATCGTCATCAGCGGATCGAGCGCATAGCCGACCCGCACCCGCCAGCCCATGACGATGCCGAGCGGCACGCCGATGACGACGGCGGCAGCGAGGCCTAAGAAAAACGGCACCGCGCTGACGGCGAGATCGTCAAGCAACTCGCCGCTCTCGACGAGATCGACGTAGCCCACCGCGATCAAGCTCGGCTTGCTCATGAACAGCGGATTGAACGGCACCACCAGGAAGATCGCCTGCCAGGCGGCGAAGAACAGCACGACGGCCAAGGCGCCGAGCAGAAAATTGCGATAGCGCCACACCAAGGACGGCCTGATCGCGGATTGGTCTGCGGGTTGGTCCGTCATCGCCTAGACCACGATCTCGTCCTTCAGCGTGTTCCAGATTTCGAGCTTAAGCTCGTTGAATTGCGGCGTTACCCGCATCTCGTAGTCGCGCGGCCGCGGCAGATCGATGGCGAAAGTCTTCTTGGCCCGCCCCGGACGCTTGCTCATGACGATGACGCGATCGGACAGATAGATCGCCTCGTCGATCTGGTGAGTGACGAACAGCACCGTCTTCTTCGCTTCGCGCCAGACGCGTAAGAGCTCGACCTGCATCAGGTCGCGCGTTTGCGCATCCAGCGCGGCAAACGGCTCGTCCATCAACAACACGTCAGGATCGGTCGCCAACGCCCGCGCCAGACCGACGCGCTGCTTCATGCCGCCCGATAATTCGTGCGGATAGTGCGACTCGAAGCCGGCAAGCCCGACCAAAGCCACAAGCCGCGCGGCAATGACGCGGCGCTTAGCGCCGGGTACCTTCTTCAGTTCGAGCCCGAGCTCGATATTGTTTTCCACCGTGCGCCACGGCAACAGGCCAAAATCCTGAAACACCATGGCGCGGTCGGTGCCCGGGCCGCTGATCTTCTTGCCGTGCATCGTAAGCTCGCCGGAATCCGGCTTGATCAGGCCGAGCAGAATATTGAGGAAGGTGCTTTTGCCGCAGCCGGACGGCCCGACGATCGACACGAACTCGCCTTCCGCGACGTCGATATCGAAACTGCCGAGCGCCCGCACCGGCGCGCGGTTCGGCGGCCGAAAGGTCAAGCTGACGTTGCGAGCTTGGATATACGCTGCCATGAGGCCCGGTCCCGACGCGCCGACATTGGCTTCACTCAAGCATACGGCGCGCGAATGTCCAACCCGCCGCCGTCTTCGCCGCATGCGCTAGGCGCACCCCGCAAAAGCAAGCCGGCATCTGGAACAAACTCCGGCGCGAGGCAGGGATTCTGGATTCGTATCCGCCGAGGCAAATCAGCGCTCGGCGACTGCTGGCCAATCAAACTTGTAGCCGACGCGCGCCACTACGGGTGTCCGTGCTGGGGGCCCGCAATTAACGAGCCCTTGCGCGAACGGGCATCAGCATCGGCCGTGGATTCTCAATCGGCTGCGCGAAAAGCCACTCGAAATAGGTCGTGGCGTTTCGTTTTTGTTGCGGCCGTTTCGGCTGCTCGGCCACAAAGGTATCGCGGCACTGCCTTGAACAGTAGCGCCCCTTGCCGAACAAGCCGCGCCGGTAAGCAACGAGGCCGATACCGTGGTTGCAATGGGGATTTGAGCATTTCATGACACTTTCTCCGCACTTGGGTTCCACCTGGACGTGGGGGGTTCCACTTAACGGTGGGACAGGGATGCCGGAGAAAGGTTCAAGCGCCGCCGGCGCCGGAATGCCTCTTATGGGCTGCTATCCGCGGATGCCTAGGCTATGCAACTTTGTAAAAGGGCCTAGGCGCCTAACGCGGCGACACCGATCCGCGGCAATGCATGGAGAAGAAAATGCGAACCCCTTTGCTCCTTATCGGCATCGTCGTTTTGGCGGCGGGACTTTTCTTCATGGCACAGGGCGCCGGCTACATCCGCTGGCCCGCCGAGAGTTTCATGGTCAGCGAGACGCGGTGGGTCTATTACGGCGGCGCCATAGCGCTCGTGGGGCTTCTCCTTGTTCTGATCGCACGACAGTGACGGTGCGCCTGAAATGCTGACCGCCGCTTTCGTCATATTCACCATTGCGGTTGCCTTGGGCGCCGTGCTTGCGGTGCTGCATCTGCGGACCAATAGAACAACGACACCGCCACTATTGCCACAATGGCCGCTTGCGGCGCTGCACGGCATTCTCGCGCTCATCGGGCTCGGCTGCCTCGCGCTGGCGCTGCGCGGCCCGCCGCGCGGCGTCGAACAAGGCACCGCGTCGTTCGGCATGATCGCAGCCGTGCTGTTCGTGCTCACGGCGCTGCTCGGCGCGAGACTCCTCGCCGCGCGCCTCTTCAAGAAACGGATCGGCGGCGGAACGATCGCCATCCACGCCACGCTCGCCGTGAGCGGCTTCGTTATTCTCGCGGCGTATGTGTTCGCGGGATAATCGCGGCAGGGACCGGGAATGTCTTGAATAGATGGTCGAAGCCGCAGGCTCCGAATCCTGCCCCCTCGCCCCGAACGACTTCGCTAGCCTTCGAATGTCAGGTAGGCTCGCCCTATCGTCGATCGTTGACCGCGACGTCAGAAACCGGGCCGCCAGGGAGCACGTCATGACCGACACCGCCGCCGCAATGCACAGCATTGCGCCGATGCGCAGCAATGCGAAGCCGTTCGAGGTCGAGCGTCTGGGCGCCAAGCTCGGCGCCGAAATCCACGGCATCGATCTGAAAGAGCCGTTAGACCGTGAAACCTTCGAGGCCTTCGAAGCGGCGCTCGTCGAGAATAAGGTCCTGGTCGTACGCGATCAGAATCTGACCACGGAACAGCACGTCGCCTTGAGCCGCCGGTTCGGCGAACTCGAAGTGCATCCGATGCGGCCGCAAGGCGCCTTTCCCGAGATTTTGGTGCTCGATAATCACAAGGACAATCCGGTATTGTCCACCGACGTCTGGCACAGCGATACCACGTTCCGGAAAAATCCGACGAAGTACACGATTCTGCGCTGCCAAATCATGCCGAAGGTCGGCGGCGACACGCTGTTCGCGGATATGGAAGCGGCCTATGAGGGGCTTAGCCCCACATTTCGCAAAATGATCGACGGTCTTAAGGCCGTGCACGATTTCAAAAACTTCCGCGTGTTGTACAAGAACACCGAGGAGGATCGAGCCAAGTTGCGCAAGATGGAGGAGCTGTTTCCCAATCCGACGCATCCCGTCGTGCGCACGCATCCGGTCAGCGGCCGCAAATGCATTTACGTCAATCCGCAATTCACCCTTCGCATTGCCGATCTCGAGCCGGATGAAAGCCAGGCGATCCTGCAAGTTCTGTTCGCGCAAGTGCACGTTCCCGAATATCAATTCCGGGTGCGCTGGACGCCGGGCGCGATCGTGTTCTGGGACAACCAATCGACGCAGCATTACGCGGCGAATGACTACTATCCCGAACGGCGACGCATGGAGCGGACCGCCGTGGTCGGCGACAAGCCGTTCTGAACGGACACAGCCGCGCTAGGCGCGAACCGTTACCGGAGATGATCCATGAAAGTTGTCCGTAGATATGTTCTTAAACTCGCGGCGGGCGCACTGGCGCTGCCATCGCTCTCGCGCCTCGCGCGCGCGGAAAGCTATCCGTCACGGCCAGTGCACATGATCGTCGACTTGCCGCCCGGCCTGTCGCCCGACGTGATCGCGCGCCTGATGGGACCGCCGTTGTCGCAGCGGCTCGGCCAGCCGGTGGTCATCGAGAACCGGCCGGGCGCCGGCGGCAATATCGGCGCCGAAGCGGTGGTGCGATCGCCGCCGGATGGCTACACGCTCTTGGTCATGATCTCCGGGAACGCGGCGAATGCGGCGCTCTACCCGAATCTTACTTTCGATTTCGTCCGCGACATCGCGGCGGTCGCGTTTCTCGGCTATACGCCGTTTGCCCTGGTGATCAATCCGTCGCTGCCGGCCAAGACGCTCCCTGAGTTCATCGCTTACGCCAAGGCCAATCCCGGCAAGATCAACGTGGCCTCGCCCGGCACCGGCACCGCGCCGCATCTGGCCGGCGAATTGTTCAAGATGATGACCGGCGTCGAGCTGGTCCACGTGGCGTATCGCGCCAGCTACATGCCCGATCTGCTCGGCGGCCAGGTGCAAGTGGCGTTTATCGCGACCGCTCCGGTGCTCGGCTACATTGCCAGCGGCAAGTTGCGCGCGCTCGGCGTGACCAGCGCGAAGCGTATGAGCGTGTTGCCCGACGTCCCCGCCATCGGCGAGTTCGTGCCGGGCTATGAGGGCAGCGGCTGGGCCGGCGTCGGCGCGCCGAAGGACACGCCGGCCGCTATCGTCGATAGGCTCAACACAGAGATCAATACCGTCATGGCCGATGCCGCAATGAAGGCGCGTCTGGTCGCGTTGGGCGTCGAGCCGGAGACGATGACCCCGGCCCAATTCGGCAAACTCATCGCCGATGCCGCCGCGAAGTGGGCGAAGGTCATCAAGTTCGCGAATATCAAAGCGGAGTAATCGCCGGCGGTGCGGGGAATAAATGACCCTCACGCACCGCGGAACGTTGCAAAGGCCGCCCGCACTTCCGACTCGCTAGCCACCTCGCTTCGGTCCAGTTCTGCGAGGCCTTCATCGATCGCTGCGAGTTCCTCGGGCGTGGCATGGTACACGCCGGCGCGACGCGCCTCGATGCCGCGGGCATATCAGTCGCGTGTAGTCCGAACGAGAACTCACGCGGCTGAAACAGCTCCGGGCGCACTTCGATTGCGCTGGGCAACAGTTCGACAGTGGCGTCCGCACCCGTAGGACGGCCGCCCGTTGGGAGTTGCTGTTCGGCCTTCTCTAAGGCTTCTTGAAACGCTTTGGCGGTATTGTACGCGGCCCCTCTCATGTTTCTCCTGCCTATTCCAACTCTGTGCGTTCGCCCCGCGTCGTCCGTAGGTCCTCAGTCAATCATGTATCGCGGAAACTTCTTCATCGCCTCCGCCATGTCCTCAAGAGTTGGCGCGCCGTAGGCTGCTCCTACGCTCCTGTGCGCGTGACCCGTAATGTAATCAGACGTGCGCTCTGAAATGCCGGCGCGATCCGCAATCTGTTTGAACGTGTGCCGCCACGCGTGATTGGGCTGCAAGTGCGGGTCCTTAACTCCCAGCTTGCGGACCCAGTCTGCGAGCCGCTGACGCACCTGCGCGTAGGGCGGTTTCTTCTGTTTCGCATTACCTTCGCGCTTACCCCTCCTGACCACATTGTAGAACAGCGGGCCCTCCGCATGGTCCGAAACGAATTTGAGGAACCCTTGAGCGACCAGATGCTCGTGCAGCGGAACCGCGCGCGAGCGCCCACCTTTGACCGCGCCGGCTTCTGGCGTAATCAGAATAGAAGGTATCCCTTCGCGTTTTGTCACATCCTCCTTCCGCAATTGCGCTATCTCTCCGACGCGCGCGCCTGCCCCACACTGGCTTGACTGAACATTGGAAGGCACAATGGAAGGCGCTCAAACCGCGCGATAAAATTGCTACGTTAGCCACGGCGCTTGTGGCGGTTGTTGGTCTAGTTCAGGCTGGCATTTTCGAAAATACCAATAACACCATGCAAGCCGAACAACGTGCTTGGCTTGCACCGCAACCATTAGAACTTCCCCCGCTGTTCAAAGCGTCAGTGAACGCACTTGACCAAATAAAGGGGAACACTCGAATAAGCGTGGGTGTTGCTAACGTCGGGAGGGAACCAGCTACCAAAACAAATGCGTTCTTATTTGCAACGGTTTTCCCCATAGCGCTCTTCAGAGACCAACAAGCAATTGAGCGAATGATACTGCATCACATGGACGGGAGATCATGCCCGGTTTTGCCCCTCGATCGGAGCAACGGAAGAGCCATTTTTCCAAACACCCCCGCCGCATTTGATGTCGATTTGTCTGAAGATGATACACGCTTGGCTCTCGCTGATCCGCCAGACCGGAACAATATGGCTATCGTAGCCGGTTGCCTGGTTTACGAAACTCTGGATCAGAAGCGCTACAGCGAAGTCTGTGCCGCTTTAGAGCCGTTAACCGCCAAAGACGGCGGCGGCTTCAAGCCGATAAAGTGCATAACCTACAACGCAGCCGATTGAGACCGCCCCCCCCCCACACACACAGGACGCCGAAGATGCCCAAGTTGGATTTCAATGGTCTCAGTGCCACCGATTTTGAAGAGTTCTGCTTTCATCTTTTAAGCAGACTTTCTTTTGTAAACGTTGATTGGCGAAAGGGTACTGGACACCAATCTAGTCCAGCCGATTCCGGAAGGGATAATCCTCGTCCGTTTGGCGGACTAATGGGGTATTTTTTAGAGCCGACGCTGTCGGAGCGTTTGGCGAGCAATTATTTAATCTCGAAAATCGGCGATAAATCAGAATTTCGCTCACCCGCGTCACAGACCAGCGGATTATTCGGATTTAATTGGGGCCGAAATTGCAATTTTCAGATAATCGCCAGCGAAAAATCGAGGTCCGTTCGCGTTTCGGCGGGATTTGGGGCTCTGCGAGTCGCACATCCAAACATGCCGATAGGTTAGACGCTCATTAGAGAAGGGTGCGACGCCCCTAAACGGGGCACTGGGTTCATTTGTGGGGGGCGCGGGAGCATTCTCGGTGCGGAGGCCTCCTATACCCATATGCTTCCAATTCATCTTCCCCAGGTTTATCGGAACGAGTACTTCCCTCCGGGCAACCTCTTTATCATTCACGAGGATGCGCAAAACTGTCGACGTTTTAGAAACGCCTACTTCGCAGAACAGAACTATAAAATCATCAATCGGTATTCCATCATGCCCAGCCTTCGCTTCAAGCGTATAGGACTCCCCGCGTATGTCAGTAACTGAAAGCGTAAAAAAGCTGCTGGCAGACAGATAGAAGGCAATTTTGGCATTGTCGTCGGCCTCAGCATCGAAGACGTGACGCCGGATGAACTCCGGGGAATCATACAGCCTCACCACGGGCATAACTCGTAAAGCCCGGAAGACTTACTTCTCTGCCAAAATATAGCCAAACAGCTCCAATTATTGGGCCGCCAATTATCAGAACCCATGGCAGCCATTGATTCAAACGCCCCCCCTTCTTTCGAAATTTCGGCGGTATCAAGAGCCATACTGCCAAAATTGCAAAGACGGCGGATAGCCCAAGCGCGCCGTTGCTGATTATAGGCGGCATCTCATGCCACCTGTAAGGTACGGCGAAGCCGAACAGGGCAAGAGCTATCGCCAGAAAGCCGAAAATACGGCCTTCCGCTTTGGCATCCATTACGGTGTCTCCCCGTCGGCAGATAATGCACAGGAATTCTCCCGGGCATTACGTGCAAACGCCACAAGCACTTTAGCTGATAATTAATTAGCTGAAAGAAGCCTCGGCCGAACCGCGACTGAGTTAAGCACTATCGCTGGAGGAGATCGATCTTCCTGCGACGCCGCTGATTAAGCGCCTCAGCCGAAACAGTTGCAATGGCCGAAATCCGCACCGTCACAACCCTTGTAAAAAAGCGGGGATGAAATGCGCGTCTCGATCCGCATGTACGAGGCCAAGATCGCGCAAGCCCGTTCCGACCTGTCGCATGTAACCGCCGTGCTGCCGCAACAGCGAAGGTGGATGCCTTGATTGTTTCTGTCGGGAAATCTGTCGGGAAGGGACATTCGAAATAAGCTAAGTAATGGTCGGAGTGGCAGGATTTGAACCTGCGACCCCCTCGTCCCGAACGAGGTGCTCTACCAGGCTGAGCCACACTCCGACATTGGCCAACGCGAGGCCGCGGGCGGCTTATAGCGTCGGCATTCCACCCCGGCAAGCCGCCGCCTTGCTGCAGTTGCGCTAGCGTTATTTAGGCACCAAGGTTCCACAATGACAGGCCTAATGACGACGCGCGTTCTGCACGCCGACGATGCCGCGATCGCGGAGGCGGCGCGATTACTCGCCGCCGGCGGGCTCGTCGCCTTTCCGACCGAGACGGTTTACGGGCTCGGCGCCGACGCCACCAATGGCGAGGCGGTCGCCCGGCTTTACGCGGCCAAAGGCCGGCCGTCGTTCAATCCGCTCATCGCCCATGTGGTCGATGTCGCGGCGGCGCGGGCGCTGGCGGAGTTTCCCGCCGATGCGACGCGGCTGGCGCAAGCATTCTGGCCGGGACCGCTCACGCTGGTGTTGCGGAAAGCGGCAGGATGCACGGTGGCGGACTTGGCGACAGCCGGGCTCGACACCATCGCCGTGCGCGTCCCCAATCACCCGGCGGCGCGAAAGCTCCTCGCCCGCTTTGGACGGCCGGTGGTGGCCCCGTCCGCCAACCGCTCCGGTCACGTCTCGCCGACCACGGCCGCGCACGTGCTCGCCGACCTGGATGGCCGCATCGATTTGATCGTCGACGGCGGCGCCACGCCGGTTGGCGTCGAATCGACCATCGTCGCCTGCCTCGACGGGCCGATGCTGCTGCGCCCCGGCGGCCTGTCGCGGCAGGCGATCGAAACCGCGCTCGGCCAGCCGCTTGCCGGCGCGACCGCAAACGGCATCGCCGCCGCTGGCGAAGCGCCACTCGCGCCCGGCATGCTCGCTTCGCATTACGCGCCGCGCACGCCGCTCCGCCTCAACGCCGAGAGCGTGAAAGCCGGCGAAGCCTTGCTGGCGTTCGGGCCTGCGCCGGCGCGCGGCGCGGAAAAGGCCGTAAAGGTTCTGAACCTTTCCGCGCGCGGCGACGTCCTGGAAGCTGCCGCCAATCTGTTTTCCTACCTGCGCATGCTCGACGGCGCCGGCGCCAACGCGATCGCGGTGATGCCGATCCCGCACGACGATCTCGGCGAAGCGATCAACGACCGCCTGCAACGCGCCGCCGCGCCGCGCTGAGTTGCAACAGCGAGCCGGCGCTCGATCGCGCGGAGAAGGATTAAGTCGGCTTCCTGAAGGCGAATTGAGCGGCCAAGGCCGCCTTGTGCCAAGGGCGTTGCAGTGCTATCAGACTAGTCTGACTAGATCAGGCGCTCATGAAAAGCACGAATACCTGGAAACTGCAGGACGCCAAAGCCCGTCTTTCCGAGCTCGTGCGCAAGGCACGCGCCGGCGCGCCGCAGATGGTGACGATCCACGGCAAGGATGCGGTCATTATCGCCGACGCAGAGCGTTTCGAAGTGCGTCCTAAGCCACGGTGCACATCGACCATGGCCGATTTTGTCGAAGCGTCGAAAAAGTATCGCGGCCTCGCTGAAGGCATCGATTTCGAGCGGCGTGCCAATATGGATATTAGGCCACGACCCGTTTTCGACGAGGACGAGACGTGAAATGCCTCGTAGACACGAATGTGATTTCCGAGACGATCAAGCGCCAACCAAATGATGGCGTTATCTCCTGGATCGCGCGGCAGCCTATAGACGACACGGCCATCAGCATCGTTACGTTGGCGGAGATCCGAGATGGCATCGAGTCCGCTTCGGACACCACTCGTCACGAACTCCTGCGATGGCTCGAAAGAGACATAGAGCCGAGATTTGCGAATCGCGTTTTTCAGCTGACATCCGAAATTCTCGTCGATTGGTTCCGGCTAAGCCGGGCGCTTGCCGCCGAGCGCATGATGCGGAGAGCCGCAGATTTGTTGTTGGCCTCGACTGCGCGTGTTCACGGCTTCGTCCTGGTGACGCGCAATGTGCGTCACTTCGCCAACACGGGTGTCGTCGTATATGATCCCTGGACCGGCACAACCCACGTCATGGACGTACCCTGATGCTCGATAAGCCGCTCAATCGGCCGCCCGCCAAGACCGACCCCGCACTGCTTTCGCGCTTTGCGGCGATCGTCGGCGACAAATACGCCATCACCGATCCGGCGCTGCAGGCGCCGTATCTGGTCGAGCTGCGCCATCTGTTCGAGGCCCACACGCCGATGGTGTTGCGGCCCGGCTCGGTCGGCGAAGTGTCGGCGATCCTAAAACTCGCCAACGCGACCAAAACAGCGATCGTGCCGCAGGGCGGCAATACCGGGCTGGTCGGCGGGCAAATTCCGCATCACAATGAAATCGTCCTTTCGCTCAACCGGCTCGACCGCATCCGCGAGGTCGACCCGACCTCGAACACCATCACCTGCGAGGCCGGCGTCACCTTGCAGCGCGCGCGGCAGGCCGCCGCCGCAGCCGACCGGCTTTATCCGCAGCTTCTCCCTTCCGAAGGCACCTGCACCATCGGCGGCAATCTCTCCACCAACGCCGGCGGCACCGCGGCGCTCGCTTACGGCATCGCGCGCTCGCATGCGCTCGGCCTCGAAGTGGTGCTCGCCGACGGCCGCGTGCTCAACGCTCTCAACAAGCTGAAAAAGGACAATACCGGCTACGATCTGAAGAACCTGTTCATCGGCGCCGAAGGCACGCTCGGCATCGTCACCGCGGCGGTGTTGCGGCTCGTCCCGCGGCCGCGCTCGATCGAGACCGCCTTTGCCGGCGTGGCCTCGGTGGAAGCCGCGCTGCAACTGTTAGGCATCGCGCAAGAGCGCAGCGGCGGCGACGTCACCAGCTTTGAGATCATGACGCGGCGCGGCATCGAGCTGGTTCTGGAAAATGCCGCGGGCTGCCGCGATCCGCTCGCTTCTCAGCATCCGTGGTACGTGCTGATCGAACTTTCTTCGCAACAGCGCGAAGGCCTGCGCGGCGTGCTCGAAGAACTGCTGGCGGAGGGTGCGGAGCGCGGGCTGGTCACCGACGCGACAATCGCCGACAGCCTCGAACACGCCAAGGCGTTCTGGCGCATCCGCGAAATGTTCGGCGAGGTGCAGCGTTATGCCGGCGGCTCGATCAAGCATGACGTTTCGGTGCCGGTCGCCGCGGTGCCGGCCTTCATCGCCGAAGCCAATGCCGCCGTCACCGCGCTTATTCCAGGGGCGAGGCCGCTGCCGTTCGGCCATCTCGGCGACGGCAATATCCATTACAACGTCACCCAGCCGATCGGCGCCGACAAGGACGACTATCTCAAGCGCTGGGACGAGGTGAACGCCGTCGTGTTCGCGGTGGTGAAGAAATACGGCGGCTCGATCTCGGCCGAGCACGGCATCGGCGTGATGAAGCGCGATCTATTGCCGTCGGTGAAAGACCCAGTCGCGCTCGACCTGATGCGCAGCCTCAAAGCTCTGCTCGATCCCAACGGCATCCTCAATCCCGGCAAGGTTTTATGAGAGAGGCCGAGGCGGGATCCAGTTGTAAAGCGCCAGCCCGCCATCCACCGCGACGGTGGTCCCGGTGACGTAGCGGGAGAAGCGATCGCACAGCAGCGCTACCGCCATGTCGGCGATGTCTTGCGGCGTGCCGGTGCGCCCGAGCGGGATCATTTTCTCGAGCGCCGCGACATCGGCGGCAAATCCGCCGCCTGGGATAGCACCCGGCGCTATGGCGTTGACCCGGATGCCCGCAGCGCCTAGCGCCCGCGCAAGTTCCTTCACCAGCATCGTTTGACCGGCTTTGGTGGCGCTGTAATGCGGCAGGTTGCGCGGCGTATAGGCATGCAGCGAGGTGATGAAAAGCATTCGCCCCCTGATTTTGCGCGCCGTCATATGCGCCCCCGCAGCCTGACCGAGCACGAAGCCCGAGCGCAATCCGATCGTCACCATCGCGTCCCATTCGCTCTCGGTCACGGCTAAAGCCGTCTCGCTTTCGCGCCGCTTTGGCGCGGCGCTGTGAACGAGAATCGAGATCGACCCAAGCGCTTTCTCGGCCGCTTCGAATAGCTTGCGCGCGGCCGCCGGATCGGCGAGGTCGGCGGTCAAGAACGTCGCGTTCAGCTCGCGCGCCAATGCGCGTCCGGATTCCTCGGCGATATCGCTGAGAACAAGCCGGACGCCTTCGGCGGCAAGCGCTTTTGCGATGCCGCGGCCGATGCCGGACGCCGCGCCTGTTACGAGTGCAGTGTCGCCCTCAAGCAAGCCCATTTTCTTCCTCCCTGACCAGACGATCTTCCGCCATAACCGGACGCGGCGATTTATAGGTCTTCTATCGCCTCGCGCTCAATGCCGGGCTACAGTTGACCGCAAAACGAACTCCGGAAGCGCTCAAAAAATGGACAAGCTGATCATTACCGTCGCCTGCGACTCGCGGACTTCCTATCCGATCAATCATCACTGCCCGCCGCAGGAGGACATCGCCGGCGTCGCTCAGCAATATATCGACGGCATCAAGGCCGGCGCCGCGATTGCCCACATTCACGGCATTCGCACGCTGGAAGAAGCGGTGCAGGCCGACGGCAAGCAGGTGTCGCGCATCGATCACGACGGCTGGAAGCGGCTGCAGGAAGCGATCCTCGCCAAGGCCGATCCGGTGATGCAGTTCGGCGTCGCCAGCGCGCGGCTGGAGGAAAAGGTCAAGCTGATGACGCTGTCGCCCGACATGATGGCGGTCGCGTTCAACGCCCACGACGAATACTTCAATCCCGACCCGCAATTTCCGCCGAAGCGCATGATGGCGATCCATCCGGTCGAGGAACTGCTCGCTTATGCCAAAGCCGCCGTTGACCACAAGGTAAAGCTCGAAGTCGAGTGCTTCCACACCGGCGCGTTCTGGAATCTCGAATTCATCCGCAAGCAGGGCTATCTGAAGGAAAAGGCCTACACCACGCTGTTTCTGGGCTGGCCGGGCGGCACCTGGACGCCGCCGACCGAGAAGGCGCTGATCTACATGGTCGATCACCTGCCGAAAGACTGCATCTGGAACGTCAGCGTCATGAACCCGCAGAAGCAATGGGATTTGCTGTCGCTCGCGGTCTCGCTCGGCGGCCATGTCCGCGTCGGCTACGAGGACAATCCGTATATCGCGCCCGGCGAGCTTGCCAAGAACAACGCGGTCCTGGTCGAGCGGATGATGAAGATCGCGCAAGGCCTCGGCCGCGACGTGGCGACGCCCAAAGAGGCGCGCCAGATCCTCGCGCTCGCCCGATCCCATTGATGGGAAAATGTGAGCCCGCGTGGCAATTAAGCGGCGTTGTCCAGCGCTACACCGCCGTACACGCTGTTGAAGTCGATCTCCGAAGCCGGCCCCGGACGCTTGAACAGGTAGCCTTGCAGGAAGGTCACGCCGGCCAATCGCAATAGCCGGTACTGATCCACCGTTTCGACGCCCTCGGCGGTGGTCGCGATGTCGAGGCTCTGCGCCAGAGTGAGCGTCGCCGAGACGATCGCGGCGCACTCGCTGCGTTTGGTCAGGTTCTGCGTGAACGACTTGTCGATCTTGATCTTGTCGAACGGGAACATCGCCAGCTGGCTGAGCGACGAATAGCCGGTGCCGAAATCGTCGAGCACGATGGTAATGCCCATGCTCTTGAACTGCCGTAACGCCGGCAGACATTCCGCCGCCGATTCGATAAGCGCTGTCTCGGTGATTTCAAGTTCCAGCCGCTCCGGGCGCAACCCGGTTTCGGCCAGCACGCGCATGACCGCGTCGGGCAAATTCGTCTTGTGAAACTGCACCAGCGACAGATTGACCGCGACCTTGATCTCGGCCGGCCAGGTCGCCGCTTCGGTGCATGCCGCACGCAGAACCCAATCGCCGATCTGTGTGATCAAACCGGTCTCCTCGGCAAGCGGAATGAACAAATCGGGATAGATCAGACCCTTGGTCGGATGCCGCCAGCGCACCAGCGCCTCGGCGCTGCGGATTTTGCGCGTCTTGGAATCGATGATCGGTTGATAATGAAGCTCGAACTCGTTTTGCTGGATGGCGCGCCGTAGGTCGCTTTCGATCTCCTGGCGCGCGCTCGCGATCTCGCTCATCTGCGGATCGAAGAAACAGTAGCCGTTGCGTCCGGCCGACTTTGCCCGATAGAGCGCCAGATCCGCCATCTTCAAAAGATCGTCGGAGCCGGCCGCGCCCTCGGACGCCAGCGCGATGCCGATACTGGTGCCGATGCTGATATTGCCGCCGTCGAGGTCGAATGGCTGGCGAAGCATCTCGATAATGCGCTCCGCCAGCAACTTTGCGGCCTCGCACTGGTTGGTCTCGCCGGCCTGAATCACGGCGAATTCATCGCCACCGATCCGGGCCAAGACGTCCGTTTCGCGCAACAGCGACTTCAGACGGGTTGCCACTTCGATCAGGAGCGCGTCACCGGCGGGATGGCCGAGCGTGTCGTTGACCTGCTTGAAGCGATCGAGGTCCAAGAGCAGAACGGTGAACGGCTCCTGCAGACGGCGCTGGCGCGCCGCGGCTTCCTCGATTTTCTGCGTCAAGGCGGCGCGGTTGGCGAGCCCAGTCAACGCGTCGTGATGCGCCAGGAAGGCGATGCGCTGCTCCGTTTTCTTCCGCTCGGTGATGTCCTCGATGACGGCGATGATGCATTTCGCCTCGCCCTGGCTGTTCTTGATGACGATGCGACGGGTCGACTGCATGCGCAGTCCGCGCATCGGCGTATTGACCTCGATCTCCTTGTGATTGACGTGATCGCTGTCCTGCAGCGATTCGGTGTCGGCATCGTCGATATTTTTCGCGTCCTCGGGCCGATGGATGTCGAACGCGGTGCGATCCAGCATTTCGTTGCGCGAAATGCCGAGCATGGTTTCGAACGCGCGATTGACGAGAAGATATTTGCGCGTTTTCGCGTCCTTCACGACCACGGAGACCGGAATGTTCTCGATAATCGAATCGAGAAACTTCCGAGTTTCGTCCAGCTCCTGTTCCGCGCGCCGTTGCTCGGTGATGTCGATATGGGTGGCGACCCAGCCGCCGTCGGGCATCGGGCGGTGGCTGACGGCATAGATGTGGCCGTCGCGCAGCAGGTTTTCGACATAATAAGGTTCGCTCTTGGCAACTTCCTCAAGCCGGGCGTTGATATACTGCTCGGTGTCCTGCGGCGATTTGCCGGCGCGGACCCGCGCTTCCAGAATCGCGCGCAACGTGGTGCCGGGTTTGGTCTGCTCGGGGCTCAGCCCGTACATTTCGCCGTAACGCGCATTGCAGACGACGAGGCGCTGCTCGGAATCGAACATGCCTAAACCGTGCGCCATGTTCTTGAGCGCGGTATGCAACAAAAGGTTCGACTGCTCGAGCGATCGCTTGGACCGCCGAAGCTCGGCCGCGGTCGCCAGGATCTGCGTCTGTTGCGTGGCGCCGAAGATTACGACGATCAGCACGATGAGCGTCAAAATGCTTCCGGCCAGGATATATTTTTGCAGCGTCGCATTCGCTTGTCGGAAAATGTCGTGTTCGGCCAGGCCCACCACGGCGATTGCGGGAATTCCGGAAACCGTCCGGTACGAAATGAGCCGGCTTACACCGTCGAAGTGCATGCTGCTCGCCGGGCTGTTCCAATAATGCCCGGCAGGATTTTTCTCCGCGAAACGATACAGCGGGGTTCGCGTGACCCTCATGCCGGCAAAGCCCTGGGTCGCCGAATTGGGGCCGCCCCGTGCCAGCAGAACGCCATCGGTGCTGGCGAGGGAGACCACACCGGATTTGCCGATGTCGAGCGAACTGAAAAACCTTTCCAGCTCGGCAATGTCGAGCGAGCACACCACGGTCCCGGCAAACGATCCGTCGGGATTGCTCAAGCGCCGCGTGAATTCGATCGTGATCTTCTTTGTGACACGTCCGATCACCGGATCGCTGATATAGAGCTCGTCGCTTGTGCTGTCGCGCTGAACCGTAAACGGCACGCCGTTACCGACATAAACCGACGACGGCACCGGTCCGAGGCTTGACAGCTTGACGAAGCCGTCGGCGCCGGCAATGCCGAATTGGGCCGTCAGGTTGTCGTGCGATTGGGAGCGGGCGACCCAATCCGCGATGTCGAAATTTTGCGGATGGCGCTGATAGGCGCGCCGCAGCTCCAGCAAAGAGCTGTCGGATTGCTGGACGACCCGTGTGAAGTATTGCTCCAGCACAAGGGCGAGATTGCCGCCTTGCCGCAATGCGTCCCGGTAAGCGTTCTCACGCTCCTGACTGGCGAGCAGATAAATTCCGCCCCAAATGATGATAAGGACCGCGACCCCGAGATAGGTCGTGCTCTGACGAATTGCCTGAAGCCACTTCATCATACCAGCGCTCTCGACGCTCGCCCGGTCGTCGGTCGAGAGCCTGCGGTATGACAGATATTTGTTACTGTGCGGTTGTGCGTAACTAACTGAAAAGAAGGAGTTCGATAACCTTTACTGGGCGTTAATCCGTAAGCGCGGCGGCCTTCTTCGAATGCCCGAGTTCCGCGCAATCCACGCCTGAGCCGATCTTCACCGACAATCTGTGAAATCGGCGTGCCGGCGCCAATGGCTGAGGATTACGGATCGCGGGATAGAATGAGAAAAATCCGGGAGAGAGGAACCGACGGGCGCGGTGTCGGAATCGTAAGAAAACCGCTCAGATCAAACTCTCGAATACCCCGCGGACAGATCGCGCGCCGGAATTAATCCGCGCACGGCCGATTTAGGATGGCATCGCCTGCAAAAGAAGCCTAGTGTCGAGTTCGGTATGGTCCTGCCCGATAAACTCGTACAAGCTTCAAGTCGCAGTCCTCACTTTGCAAAGGCGGTAGGTTTTGAGTACCACGCTCAGCGAGCCTCTTCGAGGCCGGGCGCTTTTCGATAGAATTTGGCGTTTTGCGCTGCGGCGGGTATTGTTTCCCGTCTGCGTGCTCGCGCCGATCGCCTATTTCTTCCCCAAGATCGCGCTATTCTACGTGGTCTGCGGCGCGTATGACGTCAGCCGCAATTCCGGCCTGAATTCATCCACGCTGCGACGCTATTTCATCGGCAACGGCTTCCTCGTCTGGATGCTGTCCCCCGTCAACATTCTGCTCGATCTCTTGTCGCTGCCGTATGTCAACAAGGGCGTTTATCACCTGGAGGATTTGCCGCCGGATTATCAGGATGAAGTGCGGCGGCTGATCCGGGTCACCGACGACGCCAACCTCGTCAGTCAGGTCGAGGAGCGGTCGAAAGAGCATCGCCGCATGATGCTGTTCTGGCTCTGTTACGGCGTGCCCAGCAAGACAATCGTAAACGTTCCCGGATTCTACGAGCCGTGGAAATACATCAAGACCATCGGGCTTTCCGTCTTCAACAAAAAAATCACGACGTCTCCCCACTTCGGCTGGCTGCGCCCGACGCTACGGGTCTTGTATAACGTCAACGGCATCACGGATAAGTCCGCTTACATCACGGTCGGCGACAAGACGAGCTACTGGCGCGACGACAAGCTGTTCATCTTCGACGATACGCTCTTGCACCTGTCCGCCAACGAGACCGATCAGCTGCGCTATTGCATGTTCGTGGATATTCTTCGCCCGTCGCCGTTTCCGAGCGTCATGGCGGCGGTGGTCGCGCTCGAAGGCTATCTGAACACGAAGCTGAAACTGATCACGCTGAGCGGCTGGACTCTCGTCGAGCGGTAACGCTCACGCCGCGAATAGCCGCGCCGGCGTATCGACCAATATGCGCCGGCGCGTTTGCTCGTCCGGCGTCCAGTCGTGGAACAGATCGAGCAGATGGCCGTCGTCGGGCATGACCTCGGCGGCGATCGAAGGATGCGGCCAGTCGGTGCCCCACATCAGCCGGTCCAGATTGGCGCGAACGAGCGCGTCATGCAACGGCCGCGCGTCGGGATAATCCGGAAACTGCGCCGACAGCCGGTACACCGCCGAAAGCTTGACGTGGACGTGGCCGTCGCCGACGAGCTTCAGCAAAGCCTGGAAATTCGCATCGCCGACGCCGGCGCTTGCGGGAACCATGCCAAGATGGTCGACGATCACCGGCATGTCGCGCGAGACTTCGCGCAGGTAGGCTGCGGCGCCGGCAAGCATCCGGTGGTCGCAAAAAATCTGCATGACCCAGCCGAGATCGGCCATCGTCTTACGGAACGTTTCGAACACGTCGAAGCCGACGCCGCGCACGTAATCGAATTTGTGTGGAAACAAATGAAAGCGCAGCCCGCGCATGCCGAGCTTGTGCCAATCGCGCAAGCCTTCCGGCTTGATGCGCGTATCGGTGATGGCGACGCCGCGCAGCCGCTGCGGAAAGCGCGCCAGGGCATCGAGCAGCACGCGATTGTCGTAGCCGTGCGCGTTGCCTTGCACCACGAGGCCGTTGGCGAAGCCGAGACGATCGAGCAGCGCAATGAGCTGTTCGACCGGCGCATCGGGGGGCGTGTAGCCGCGTCCCGGCGCATAAGGGAATTTGTCGGGCGGCCCGAATATGTGGAAGTGCGAATCCCAGGCGCCGGGCGGCGGCAATAGGCGCGGCCGCTTCGGTTGCGGCACCGGACCGGCGATGCACGGCGGCTCGAAGAGCGAATTCATCATCCCAGCTTGATGTTGGCTTCCTTGACGACGCGGCTCCACAGCTGCATTTGGGCTTCGATATAGGCGCCGAATTCGGCCGGCGTGTTTTGCCGCGATTGGACGCTGAGCTCGGCAAACCGCGCGACCACTTTAGGCGAAACAATTGCCGCATTGAGACCGGAATTCAGCTTCTGCACAATCGCCGCCGGCGTGCCGTGCGGAACGAACACGCCGTTCCAGTCATAGGCTTCGAATCCCGGCAGCGTATCGGACATCGGCGGCAGATCGGGGAAGCCGGCGAGCCGGCCTTTGCCGGTATGGGCGATGGCTTTGACCTTGCCGCCTTTGATCAAACCAACGGCCGAGGAGCCGTTGGCGAAAAAGAACTTTACGTGCCCCGCAACGACGTCGGCGAGCGCCAGGCCGCCGCCGCGATACGGTATATGATTGATCTTGATGCCGGCGCGCTGTTTGAACAATTCAAGGAGAAGATGTTGCAGCGTGCCGTTGCCCGACGACGCCATGTCGATGCCGTCGGGCGCGGCTTTGGCGAAGGCGATGACGTCGGCAACTGTCGTGACCGGCACCGAGGGCGTCACCACAAGAATATTCGCAACCTCGCCGACCAGGACAACGGGATCGAAGTCCTTGCGGTAATCGAACGGCAAATTCTGGTAGAGCGAGGAGTTGACCGAGAACGCCGTGGCGTCGTGCAGGATGGTGTAGCCATCGGGCGCGGCTTTGGCGACCACCTCTTCGCCGATCGTGCCGCCGGCACCGCCGCGGTTCTCGATGGCGAATTGCTGGCCGAATTGCTCGCTCAAAGCGGCATAGACGATGCGCGCGGTGGTGTCGGCGCCGCCGGCCGGCGGATAAGGCACGATGACCCGCACCGGCCGGCCCGGCCAACTGGTTTGCGCATTAGCCCGGCCGGCAAACGGCGCGACCGTCATTGCCGCCAAAAGCCTGCGTCGCGTGAGTTCGATTCCGGCCATCGCTCCCTCCCCTGCTTTGCGCCACAACTTAGCACTGCGACCGAGCCTGCCCATACTTCGTTCGCGACCGTAGCAAATCGGGTGGCTATCGCCGGCACGCCTGCCGATGTTAAGCCGACGGACGGAGGCACTCGTGAGCGTCACCCCGGCATCGGTCAAACATCCGCGCCTGTTCTACGGCTGGCTGGTCGTTGCCGGCGCATTTGGCATCACTTTCGTCGGCTTTGGCTGCGTCTATTCCTTCAGCGCCTTTGTCGAATCGCTCGAGCGCGACTTCGGCGGCTCGCGCGGCTCGGTTTCGCTGGTATTCTCGCTCGCCGGCTTCCTCTATTTCGGTCTCGGCGGTATCAGCGGCCCGCTTGCCGACCGCTTCGGATCGCGGCGGCTCGCGGTCGTCGGCATGTTGCTGATTGGACTGGGCTTGGCGCTCGCCGGCTTGGCGCAAAATCTCGCGCAGGTTTACGCCACCTACGGTCTAGGCATCGGCATCGGCGTCGGCTGTTCCTACGTGCCGGCCATGGGCGCGGTGCAGCGCTGGTTCGTGCGCCACCGCGGCTTCGCCTCCGGCCTTGCCTCAAGCGGCATCGGCGTCGGCGCGCTCGTCGTGCCGCCGCTTGCGGCCTTATTCATCGGCATTATCGGCTGGCGCTACGCTTATCTCACTCTCGGCGGGCTTGCCGCCGTGCTCGGCGTCGGCATGGCGCTACTGATCGAAAACGATCCGCGCGACCGCGGTCTTGGCCCCGACGGCGATCCGGTGCGCGCGGACGGCAAAGCCGCAGCCGCGACCGGCGCGTCGTTGCGTGAGGCGATCCAATCGCGCCGCTTCATCGGGCTCTATGCCGCCTGCTTGTCGTGCTCATTCAGCGTCTTCGTCCCATTCGTGCACCTGGTGCCTTACGCCATCGATCATGGCAGCGCACAAGCCTCGGCGGTATGGCTGGTGAGCGCGATCGGCATCGGCAGCACGGTCGGACGTTTCTTCCTCGGCGGCGTGGCGGACCGGCTGGGACGCGAGCTCTCGCTGCTGGCGATGTTTGTCGGCATGGCGCTTGCGCTCGTCATCTGGCTCGTATCGACGGCGTTTTGGCCGCTGGCCGCATTCGCGTTCCTGTTCGGCGTCGCCTATGGCGGCTGGGTCGCGCTGCTTCCCGCCGTCGTCATGGACTATTTCGGCGGCCGCAATGTCGCTGGCATTATCGGCATCCTCTACACCAGCGTGGGCTTCGGCACGCTGATCGGTCCGACCGCCGCCGGCTTCGCCTTCGACGCCACCGGCAGCTATACGCTGCCCATCCTGGCCAGCGTTGCCGCCAATGTGGTTGCCACCGCCATCATCGCGGCGACGTCGCCGAAGACTAACGCTTTAGAATAGCGACGCCTGATGGTCCGGCACTTTCGGCTTTTTCGGCTTGGCGGATTTGGGCGGCGTCTCGGCGACAGGTCGCTCCGGTGCAGTCCGCCGCCAATATTTTTTAATCAGTTTGTCGATCGACGCTCACGATTGCGGAAAACCACGCACAACTTCTGGCCCAAAAAATGCATGTTGTGGAGATGCTTGCGGTCGCAATGCATGTCGCCAGCGTATCCATTATCATGGCACGGGTATGCCGATTCTCAGCATTAGACACGTCACGACATATCACTATAGCCAGCCGGTCGCATTCGGCGAGCACCGGATGATGTTGCGTCCGCGCGACGACGACGATCAAAAGATCATTGAGACAGAGCTCGAAATCACGCCCCGGCCGAGGCGACTTGACTGGACGCGGGATAGCTTCGGCAATCACGTCGCGACCGCTCATTTTGGCGAGCGGGCCCGCGAGCTTCGCTTTGTCAGCAGTATTCGGCTCCACCATGCGCCGGCCGACTTTCGCGCAACCGATATAAAGGATTTCGCACGCACCTATCCGTTTGCCTACGCGCCGGAAGATTGGCCGGACCTCGAACGTTTCATCCAACCGCTGTCTCCGCATCCCGCGATCGATCGCTGGAGCGCCACGTTCTTCCGCAAGGATGGCACCGCCGACACTCACGCGCTGCTTGGCGCCATGACCCGGACCATCAGGCGGACCTTCAAGCACGTATCGCGGCACGAGAAAGGAATCCAGGCTCCGGTTTCGACGCTCAAACTCGGAAGCGGCAGTTGTCGTGACCTCGCCGTGCTTATGATCGCAGCGCTTCGCGCACGCGGAATTGCCGCGCGGTTCGTGTCCGGATACCTGCATTTGGCTGACCACGACGAAGACGACGACGATTGTGCTGCGAGCGGCAACACCCACGCCTGGGTTCAGGTCTACGTTCCCGGTCCGGGCTGGGTCGACTTCGATCCGTCGGGAGGCAGTGTGGGAAATGAAAACCTCATCCGCGTCGCGGTCGCACCTCACCCGAGCGAGGCGATTCCCCTGCAAGGGACATGGTTCGGGACCGCGGGGGATCATCTGGCCATGAAGGTCGCGGTGAAGGTCACTACGGCGCCGGCTACCGGCGCCTGAGATTACAGCGACATCGGGTCGCTGAAGGCAGAGCCTTCAACCTGTTGGCACTTCATCTGCCCAGACGCGAAACGTCGACAAGGTTCCTGGGCCGAAGGTATGGGTTAGCGGCACGTCGGCGGCATCACGCCCCTGTGCGATGAGGATGCGCCCGATCCGGGCGGTGTTGTTGCGCGGATCGAACGTGTGCCAACGGCCGCCGAGATAGACTTCGATCCATGCTGCGAAATCATTAGGTGGATAGGGCGGCGGAAGCCCGACATCGGTAAGATAGCCGGTGCAGTAGCGTGCCGGGATGTTCAAACAGCGACAAAAAGTGATGGCAAGATGAGCGTAGTCGCGGCACACCCCGTTGCGCTCTCCGAATGCTTCATGTGCCGTTCTGGTGGCACGGGAATGCTCGTAGCCGAATGTTATGTGATTATGGACGAAGTCGCAGACAGCCTGTACTCGCGGCCAACCAGGCGGCGTATTGCCGAACAGCCGCCAAGCCTCGTCGGCTAGACGATCGGTTTCACAGTAACGGCTGCCAAGCAAAAACAGTATAACTTCCGCCGGCAAGTGCCGTACTTGGTGCTGTAGTGCATTCAGATCGATCGGGTCTGGCAGACCCGAGTCGCGAATAATGGCGTCCGTGCCGAGGCGAAAATGCCCACCGGGTGCAACGAGGCGACTGCACCAATTTCCGAAGCTGTCGCGGTAGGCTTCGATGGGAACCGACGGGCTCGTTATCAGATAATCCGGACGTTCCAGTTCGGAGACGCGCGAGAAGTGCACGTTCAACGTCACAATCATGGGCGTTGTTTGCGGAAACTCGAAGTGGAGCTCGCAGCCGAGATGGATCCTCATGACATCACGCCACCCGCTTAAGTTCCTTGGTATCGACCCCTTTACAGGAAGGGCAGACGAAGATCAGCCGTTTCGGACGCATCCCAAGATTTGCGATGGTGCGGCAGTGCTTCATGGTGTCGCCGCAAGAGAGGCACACTATAGTCCGCGTTCGTGTCGGGTAGCGCGGCGAGCGTTCGACGGCGGAAGTTGATGGCGTGCAATACGGCATGTGCGACTCCGCTATACAGGCGGGAGTGCTACCGAACTCTCAGCCATCGACGCCTGGTACGGGGCCGCTGTCGATGATAAATCATATCTAACAATGATTGGAACAATTGCGAGGTTTAAATTTTGGGCAGAAAGCTCGGAATTTGGACCGCACCAGTATCCAAAAAAGAAGGGCCAGCGTTCCTAAAACAACGACGCCTGATCGTCCGGCTCTCTCGGCTTTTTCGGCTTCGCCGATTTGGGCGGCGTCTCGGCCGGTCGTGCCGGCGCGGCGGATGCGAGGGGCCCGGCGGATACAGGCTCCAGCAGCGCCGCGGTATCGTTGGCCACGCGATTGACCGCGGTGGAGATCTCATAAGCTTCGAGCAAGCCGTCGTCCGCGGGCCGGATCAAGGCTGCGGCGACGTCGGCCTCGACATTGGCGCAGTCGAGCCACAGATCGAAGGCTTGCTTCGGCACGAAGACCGGCATGCGGTCGTGGATCGCGGTCAGAGTGCGGTTCGCGGCGGTGGTGATAATGGCGGCGGTATCGAGCTCTTCGCCGTTCGGTCCGGTCCAGGTCTCGTACAAGCCGGCAAAGGCGAGCGGCGGCGCGGCGCCGTCGGCTTTTCTTTTGGCGCGCACGAAATAAGGCCGCTTCGCGCCGCCAGCATTTTCTCCTACCTGCCATTCGTAGAAGCCGTCGGTCGGAATGAGGCAGCGCCGCCGCCGCATGGCGTTGCGGAACGCCGGCTTCTCCAGCACGGATTCGCCGCGCGCATTGATCAGAAGCGGAAACGTCTTCGGGTCCTTCACCCAGGACGGCAGCAAGCCCCAGCGCATCAGCGCGAAGGAGCGCTTGCCGTCGGCAATCCGCACGATGGGGATCGGCTGCGTCGGCGCCACGTTATAGCGCGGCGGGAAATTCGGCTGCTCGCCATAGCCGAACAACGCCCGGATCGCTTCCGGCGTCGAGATGATGACATAGCGTCCGCACATGCTATGCAAGATATAGGACGAAACGGAGCCGATATTAATGAGCGACGCCGAAAGCGCGCGCAGTTATCCAACGCGGCCGTATTTGGCGGTCAGCGCGGCGATCTTTCGCGACGGCCGGGTGCTGATTGTGCGCCGGGCGCGAACGCCGGCGCAGGGCCTCTATACGCTGCCGGGCGGCGGCGTCGAGCTCGGCGAAACGCTGGAGCAGGCGGTGATCCGCGAAATCCGCGAGGAAACCGCGCTCGAGATCGAGCCGATCGAACTGGTCGGCTTCCGTCAGGCCATCGCGCGCGACGCTGCGGGCCGGGTCGAACGGCATTTCGTCATTCTGCCGTTTGCCGCGCGCTTCATTGGCGGCGAAATTTCGCTCAACGAGGAATTGGCCGAAGCGCATTGGCTTGAGCCGGACGAGATTTCCGGACTGGAGACGACCGAGGGCTTGGCCGCGATCGTCGCCGCCGCGAGCGTGCGGATCGGTCGGGCCGAATAATGCCTGCCTCAACCACGCCGCGTTGTGGTGCTTGCCGTAGGCTCCGCCCGGCCCCTATCTTTGCGGTCATGACCATGTTTCGATTTTTGCTTGCCGCGTCGCTCGCGCTCGGGATCGCCGCGCCGGCGCGCGCCCAGTTCTGGGGGGCGCCGCTGGCCTCGCCGCAGGCGCCGGCAGTGCGGCCCGCTCCGGCAAAGCCTGCCGCACCGGCTCTCCCCGCCCAGCCGGCCGGCCCGCCGCCGCCTCCCGTACAGGACCAACCCGCACCCTACGATCCCGATCTGGAACGGCTGTCGGAAATCCTCGGCGCGCTGCACTTCCTGCGCGGTATTTGCAATTCCAACGACGGACAGAAATGGCGCAACGAGGCGCAAGCGCTGATCGATGCCGAGGCGCCCACCGGCAATCGCCATGACGAGATGGTCGCGAGCTTTAACCGCGGCTATCGCGGCTTCCAGCAGAGTTACCGGACCTGCACCCCGGCGGCCGACGTCGTCATCCACCGCTACCTGCAAGAGGGCGCCAAGATCGCCCGCGACATCACCGCCCGTTATGCCAATTAGTGCCGGAAAGCCTGTGCCGCGGCCATTAACCCTGCCTTAAACTTCGCCCTGAAAACCCCGAACGTGCCGTGCTAACGTGCCGGCTTGGGTAGGGACGCCGCTTCGCGGCGATAGCGTGACAGCGATGAGAATGGCGACGCAAAATCTGGCGCCCCGCGAGGCGTTGGCCGAGCACGAACAGAAACGGCGAGCGCTCGCTTTTCTTCAGGACGCCTGGACCGAAGCCTCGCACGACGGCATCGAAGGCGACTGCCTGGCGCAGACCGCGCTGTTTCTGGCGCTGGCCGAGCTGATCTCGGCCTATGGCGAGGAAGCAACCGCCCGCTTTACCGAGAATTTCGGCACACGCATTCGCAACGGCGAATTTTCCGTCGAGCTGTCGCGGCAGTGATCTTTCCAGTTAGGCGCGCTTCGGATTGAGCGCGCGCAATCCGTAAAAGCCGCAGAGCGCGTTCTCGATATCGGCGGGAAAAAACGGCTTCTTGAGAAAGGCCGCGCCTTCGGCGCGCGCCCGCTCGGCGACGGCCTCATCCTGCGTCGACGATATCAGCACGACGCTGACGCGCCGTTGCTCGCGCTTGAATTCGGCAAGCGTCTCAAGCCCTGAGAAGTGCGGCATGTTGTAATCGAGAAAGACGATATGGAACTCGCCCTCGCGCACCAATTTGAGCGCGGCGAAGCCCTCGCTCGCCTCGGTGACGTGAAACTGAAAGCGCGTCGCCGCGAGCGCTTTTTTGACAATCGAGCGCATGGTCGAGGAGTCATCGACCACCAGCGCCCGGCTCGGAACCCGCACGCGCATCGAACGATCGACCAGCACCTGCGCCTCGTCGGGTCGCAACGGCTTTGCGGCAAGACCGTCGGTCTCGAATACCTTGCCGGCGGTAGCCGCCGAGCCCAGGAGGATTGAGAATGGCGGTTTAACCGCCGCACGTAGCGTCGAAACGACCTGTGCGATGTCCGCCGCCGGCAATTCGCCGTCGATATAGGCGACATCGGCGCCTTCGAGCGCTGCCTTTGCCGCGCCATTCGCGGTGACAACGATCTCGGTCGGCAGGGTTGAGGCCAACGCCGCCTGCCGGAGCAAATGCGCGACGCCTTCGGAGCGCGTTACCACCACCGCGCGTAATGATATCAAGTCGTCCATCGTGCGCTTCCCCGGTCATTTATCGCTAAGCGCGCGTCGGAATCGATGCACCGCCCCGGTCTGGGTGATGGTTCCTGACCCGCCGGCGTCGAGAACGCCGATATCAGCCAGTTGGCATAAACACCAGACGCAGGACGGTCATCCTCCGAAACGCAATAAAGTCTTGCCGTTAGCACATGAGAATAACAACAGAAATTCGGCTTGCGGCGAGACTGCCGCGGGCTTAGGCATTGATCGCATGAAAGCTGCCCTTCTTCAGGATCGCGGCGTCGTCAAAGTGGCCGGTGACGGCGCACGGAATTTCCTCCACAGCCTTGTCACCGCCGACATGCTCAAGCTCACGCCCGGCGCGGCGCGTTTTTGCGCGCTGTTGACGCCGCAAGGCAAAATCATCGCCGATTTCGTAGCGGTCGAGGCGGCAGCGGCGGCTGGCGGCGGCTTTTTTCTCGACACCCCGCGCGCGCTCGTCGCAACGCTCGTCGAAAAACTCAACCTCTACAAATTGCGCGCCAAGGTGATGATCGAGGATCTGTCGGAAACGCTTGGCGTGCTCGCCGCCTGGGACGGGCAAAATACAACGCAAACACGCACGACCAAATACGGGCTGTGCTATGCCGATCCGCGCCTCCCCGGCCTGGGGCTTCGCGTGATGATCCCGCCGCACCTTGCCGCCGCGGCGGCGGCCGAGCTCGGCGCACCTCTTGTCGCGGCGAGCGACTACGACGCGCATCGTATCGCGCTCGGCGTGCCGCAAGGCGGCATCGATTTCAGCTACGGCGACGCCTTCCCGCACGAGACCGATATGGACCAGCTCGGCGGCGTCGATTTCGCCAAAGGCTGCTATGTCGGCCAGGAGGTCGTATCGCGCATCGAGCATCGCGGCACCGCGCGCACCCGCGCCGTCCCGGTCCGCTACGACGGCGCAGCGCCGAAAGCGGGCGTCGCGATCATGGCCGGCGAGCGGCCGGTCGGCACCATGGGTTCGGCGGCAAACGGTTATGGCGTTGCACTCCTCCGCCTCGACCGCGTGGCCGAGGCGACGGCGCAAGGCGGCTCGCTTACCGCCGGCGGCGTGCCGATCCGGCTCGCCAAGCCGGACTGGGCGCGCTTTGCCTTCCCCGGCGAATCCAAAGCGGCCGCAGGCGCGATAAGGGCCGCCGAATGACCACGCACGCGCACACCCCAGCCTTGGAGCGTTGCCCATGGCCGAAACAAGACCCGCTTTACATCGCTTATCATGATGAAGAATGGGGCGTGCCGGAATACGAAGACCGCGCGCTTTACGAGAAGCTCGTGCTCGATGGCTTCCAGGCCGGCCTGTCGTGGATCACCATTCTGCGCAAGCGGGACAATTTCCGCCGCGCCTTTGACGGCTTCGTGCCGGAGAAAATCGCGCGCTATCGGCCGGCCAGGATCGAAAAGCTGATGGGCGACGCCGGCATCGTCCGCAATCGCGCCAAGATCGAAGGCGCGGTCCTCTCGGCGCGCGCCTGGCTCGAAGTGATGGAGAAGGGGCCCGGCTTTTCCAAGCTGCTTTGGGATTTCGTCGACGGCAAGCCGAAGATTAACCGCTATCGCACGACCAGCCAGGTGCCCGCCGAAAGCGCGATCTCGCGCGCCATGTCCAAAGAGCTGGCGCAGCGCGGCTTCAAATTTTGCGGCCCGACCATCGTCTACGCCTTCATGCAGGCCGTCGGCATGGTCAACGATCATCTCATTACCTGCCATCGCCATGAGGCCGTTCAAAAAAACGCCAAGTAAAACGCCAAGTAAAAGGGCTGCGGCGCGGTCCCCGCGTGCCTGGCAGCGGATGCTGTCGGGGCGACGGCTCGATCTGCTCGATCCCTCCCCGCTCGACATCGAGATGGAGGACATCGCGCATGGGTTGGCGCGCGTGGCCCGCTGGAACGGGCAGACCAGCGGCGCGCACATTTATTCGGTGGCGCAACATTGTCTTTTGGTCGAGGCCCTGGCGCGGGCGCGGGTGCCGCGGCTCGATAGGAGCCGCCGGCTTGCCGTGCTGCTTCACGACGCGCCCGAATACGTCATCGGCGACATGATCTCGCCGTTCAAGGCGGTGATCGGCGACGCCTATAAAGCAGTCGAGCGGCGGCTCCTCACCGCGATCCATCTGCGCTTCGGACTGCCGGCGCAGTCGGCGCCGGAACTCGAAGCCCTGATCAAGGCCGCCGACCGCCAGGCCGCTTATCTCGAAGCGACCCGGCTTGCCGGCTTCGACGCCGCCGAGGCGCGGCGGTTCTTCGGCCGGCCGCCGGTCTTCTCGGCGGCGCTGGAGCGCGATTACTTAAAGCCCTGGCCGGCCGAGACGGCACAGGCGCGCTACCACGAGCGGTTCAAAAAGCTTATCTAAACGTCATATTTGCGCCGCGCGGAATACCTATATGAAGACAACAACGGCCATCGCTTGATTCCATGATTCACGTCTGCTCGCTGTCGCGTCTGCATGAAACCGTCGAGGATACCGGCGCGCGCCATGTCGTGTCGCTGCTCGGCGACGAAGCGCGCGTCGAACGCCCGACTTCGATCGCGCCGGAGAACCATCTGTGGCTGCGGCTGCACGACATTGCCGCGCCGCTCGATGGCTATATCGCGCCGGGCGAACAGCATGTCGCCGAGCTCATCGATTTCGTGCGCGGCTGGGACCGGCGCGCGCCGCTCGTGGTCCATTGCTTCGCCGGTATCAGCCGCTCGACTGCAAGCGCATTCACGGCCGTCTGTGCGCTCAACCCGCAGCGCGGCGAAGACGGCATCGCGCAGGCGCTGCGCCGCGCCTCGCCGACCGCGACGCCGAATATCCGCATCGTCTCGCTGGCGGACCGGCTGTTAGGCCGCGACGGCCGCATGATCGCCGCCATTGAAACAATCGGCCGCGGCGTCCTGGCCGCGGAGGCGACGCCGTTCCGGCTCGATCTGGAGTGAGAAACGAGACTACTCGGCCAATGAGGGCCGCAGCGCCGGGCGCAAATTCGCGATTGGCGTCGCCGCCGGCCGCGGCTCAACGCGCTTGGTGAGAAGTTCGGTGCGCGGATTGCGCTGGTAGAAATCGCAATAGGCAAAGCCGAGCCCGGACACCGAGCCGCGGAAGCTGCGATAGCTGAGCTTCTGCACCCTAAAGCACGGCGTGATCGGCAGGCCCGGCAGATGGGCGCACATCGAGCCGCCATCCACCTTTATCGTTCCGGCCGGCAAGGTCGCGAACCGGGTCTCGCCCTGGCCGCGAAATTTGATGGTGCCAACAACCGAACCGTCAGCGAAAATTCGCCCGCTGCCGGCGGTGCCTTCGAAGCAGGTATAGGAGAACAGCTTGCCCACCACGAAAGCGCGGGCCTGTTCCGGTCCGAGGTCCTCGGCCAGCGCCAGACTGGTCGCAAAAATCCCGGCCCCGAAAACGCACGCACAGACGACAGCTACGCGCCGCAACATTGACGACTCCACTCCCGCTACTAGGCCAATGTTAACAAGACTTCTTAACTGTCCCCTTACCATAGCGCCCTCGCAAGATGGCGGAAATAGGTAGCAAAATTCCGCGGCCTTTACCCGATTTTTACCACAATGCGGCCGCGCACCCGCCCCTCGACGATGCGCTGGCCCGCGGCAATAACGTCGGAGAGCCCGATCTCGTTCGTCATCGCCGCGATCTTGCCCCGGTCGAGATCGCTCTCGAGGCGCCGCCAGGCTTCTTGCCGCAACGGCAGCGGACACATCACGGAGTCGATGCCGAGCAGCGATACCCCGCGTAGAATGAACGGGGCAACCGAGGTCGGCAAGTCCATTCCCCCGGCAAGTCCACAGGCGGCGACGGCGCCGCCATAGCGCGTCATCGACAACACATTGGCGAGCGTGGTCGAGCCCACCGCATCGACGCCGCCGGCCCAGCGCTCTTTGCCGAGCGGGCGCGGCGGGCCGGTCAATTCCTTGCGCTCGATCACTTCGCTAGCGCCGAGCCCCTTGAGATAGTCGGCTTCCTCCGGCCGCCCGGTCGAGGCGATCACGCGATAGCCGAGCTTGGCGAGAAGCGCGATGGCGACCGAGCCGACGCCGCCCGCAGCCCCGGTCACGATCATCGGGCCGCGCGACGGATCAAGTCCGGCCCGCTCCAGCGCCATGACCGCCAGCATCGCGGTATAACCGGCGGTGCCGATCGCCATGGCGTCGCGCGCCGACATGCTCGACGGCAGCCGCACCAGCCAATCGCCCTTGACGCGGGCCTTTGCCGCGTAGGCGCCGAGATGGGTCTCGCCCAGGCCCCAGCCGTTGACGATGACCTTGTCGCCGGGCTTCCAGTTCTGGTGCGAAGAGGAGACGACCGTACCGGCGAAATCGACGCCGGCGATCATCGGGAAGCGGCGCACCACCGGCGCCTTGCCGGTGACGGCAAGCCCGTCCTTGTAGTTCACGGTCGAATATTCGACGCCGACGGTGACATCGCCGTCCATTAAATCCTTGTCGTCGAAATCGGTGAGCCGCACCGTCTGGCCGGCCTCCGCTTTGTCGATGACGATGGCTTTGAAGCTACTCACGACGAAACTCCCGGCCCTCGTGCATGATCCGGAAAAGTGGAAACCGGTTTTCCGAAAAGATCATGCGCCACTAGAATGCACGGCGGGGCATCGCCGTTCAAGGAACGGCTTCGCTTCGCGCGTCGATGCACGACAGATTATTCGGCCGGCACCAAGGCCATGCGCGGCACCGGCTCTTCCACGATCGGCATATTGATCAGCGCCGAGAGGATGCCGAAGGCGATCGCCAGCCACCACACCGCATTGTAGGAACCGGTGCGGTCGAAGACGAGGCCGCCGAGCCAGACGCCGAGGAAGCCGCCGACCTGATGGCTGAAAAACGCGAAGCCCGCCAGCGTCGCCAGCCAGCGCGTACCGAACATCAGCGCGATGATGCCGTTGGTCGGCGGCACGGTGGAGAGCCACATGAAGCCCATGACAGCGCCGAAGGCGATGCAGGTTGCCGGCGTGACCGGAAACGAGATGAAGGCGAAGATCGCCGCGGCGCGCACGAAATAGATGATCGACAGCAGGTACCGCTTCGGCATGCGGTCGCCGAGCCAGCCCGAGAACACCGAGCCGACGATGTTGAATAGGCCGATCGTCGCGATGGTCCAGCCGCCGACTTCCGCCGACAGCCCGCGGTCGATCAGATAAGACGGCATATGCACGGTGATGAACTGCAGCTGAAAGCCGCAGGTGAAGAAGCCGAGCACGAGGAGGACATAGGAGCGGTGGGAGAAGGCCTCGGACAGCGCGTGCCGCAGCGATTGCGCTTCGCCTTCATGGGAGACCTGCGAGGGCGGCGTCGCCAAGGCGAGCGACAGCGGCAGCACGGTCAGCATGCTCGCGGCGAAGATCACCAGCGTCTGTTGCCAGCCGAATGTATCCATCAGCGCGACCGCAACCGGCGAATAGAGGAATTGCCCGAACGAGCCGGCCGCCGTGCCGAAGCCGAAGGCGCGCGAGCGCCATTGCAGCGGCACGATTTTGCCGAACGCGGCGAGCACTACCGGAAACGAACAGCCGGCCAGGCCGAAGCCGACCAGCACGCCGGCCGAAGTATCGAGCAGCGGCGCGCTCGTGGCATGCGACATCAACGCCAAGCCGAGACCGTAGAGCAGCGCGCCGACGCACAGCACCCGGACGGTGCCGAAGCGATCGGCGATGATGCCGCCGAGCGGCTGGCCGATGCCCCACAGCAAATTCTGCAAGGCGAGCGCGAAGGCGAATACGTCGCGGCCCCAATGGTGCGCGGTCGACATCGGCGTGAGAAAGAATCCGAGCGTCGAGCGCGGCCCGAAAGCGACGATCGCGATCAGACAGCCGGCGCCGATGACCAGCGACGGCGTGCGCCAACTGTCGATTTGCTTGGAAGAGCTCATCATATCGCCCCGGCAATGCGAAGATTCGAAAAGCCGCATAGCATAAAGCTTGGTCCCCAATCGCCCAAACGAAAATTCTCAAGCCCCGGATCGTCCGGCGCATGGCTGGTCCGCCTGTGGGCGCATGGAATAAGGCGCCGTTTGCGTTAGGTCTCGGCAGCGCTTATCGATTTCCGGTCCATTTTTGGCGTCTCCGTTCATGTCATCGACCCCCTCGCTCCTTCGCCCCGATGCCTTTCTGTCCCCGCTCGAGATCGAGGCGGCGGTGACGCGCGCGCTTGCGGAAGACCTCGGCCGCGCCGGCGATATCACCTCGATCGCGACGGTGCCGGAGGACACGCCGGGCCGCGCCGTCCTTAACGCGCGCCAATCAGGCACCATCGCCGGCCTGCCTCTCGTGGCCGCGGCGTTCCAACGGCTTTCGCCCGACATCGAGATCGCCCCCCATGCGCGCGACGGCGCGGCGATCGCGGCCGGCACCAAGCTGATGACCATTGCCGGCAATGCCCGCGCCATTCTCGGCGCCGAGCGTGTCGCGCTCAACTTCCTCGGCCATCTCTCCGGCATCGCCACTGCCACCGCCGAGTTCGTGCATCGCATCGCCCACACCAAGGCGCGCGTCATCTGCACGCGCAAGACCACGCCGGGACTGCGGGCGCTGGAGAAATACGCGGTGCGCTGCGGCGGCGGCTACAATCACCGTTTCGGGCTCGACGACGCGATGCTGATCAAAGACAACCACATCGCGGTGGCGGGCGGCATCGCGGCGGTGCTCAAGCGCGCCAAGGCGGCCGCCGGGCATCTGGTCAAGATCGAGATCGAAGTCGATTCGCTCGATCAGCTCTGCGAAGTGCTCGACGTCGGGCTCGCCGACGTGGTGCTGATCGACAATTTCGATCTCGACTCGATGCGCAAGGCGGTCGCCTTGGTCGCCGGCCGCCTCGTCATCGAAGCCTCCGGCGGCATCACGCTGGAGACCGCCGCGGCGATCGCCGAAACCGGCGTCGACTATCTGTCGTCGGGCGCGCTTACCCATTCGGTGACGAATCTCGACGTCGGGCTCGATATCGAGATGTGATCGCTGCCGTCATTGCGAGGCACGCAGTGCCGAAGCAATCCAGCACTATGGGTGCGCCGCCTGGATTGCTTCGTCGCTCCGCTCCTCGCAATGACGATGCTAGAGCTTCGCCGTCTGCGTGCTCTTCATGTCCGCAGGCGCGGGCGACGCGGCGGCTTGGGGACCCTTGGCCGCCTCGGGGATTGGCGTCGCGGCGGCAGGAGCGTTGACACTTGTTGCGGCGGCTTGCGGTTTGTCGGCCGGCGCGTCGTCCTTGACCGCGGCCGGGCTCCAAGTCGGCTCGTCGTCGCCCCAGGCCCGCGGCCGATAGAAGGTATGGACTCCGAGCTTGTACAGCCGCACCATTTCATGCACCCAGCTCGGATGCACCCAGTAGGCGTGGTAATGCGTGGCGTGCCCGATATCGGCGAGCCAGATTTTGCCGTCGAGCATCTTCTTGGCGATGTCTTTTGCCTGCTGCCACATATCGGGCTCGTCGATGCGGCTCAAATCCTTGCCTTCGCAGGCGAAGGTGAATTGGCAGGCCAGATGATGATTCTTGTTCTGAAAGACGACGCCGCACACGTCGTGCGGATAATAGCCGGAGAACACGCGGTTCATGACGACTTGCGCCACCGCTTCCTGGCCTTGGAGCGGTTCGCCGCGCGCCTCGAAATAGATCGCTTCGCTGAGGCATTTTTCGGCATGTGCGCGCGGCTCGCCTTCGAGGCCGAGGCGCTGCGCCGGGCTTTCCAGCCGGCTCGTGTCGTCTTTGCCGGCAACCGACTCGCCGCCTTCGTCGGCTGAGTAATCGGCGCCTTCGAGCGCCGCAAGCTTTATGCCGGAATCTTCCGACGGCGGCACCAGGATCGGCGCCGCTCCGGGCGCCCAGCTCTGCAGGCCCTCGCGCGAACCCATGACGCCGGTGCCGAAATAGATCGCCGCGCTTTGGTCGCCGGCATCGTCGTCGAGAAACGAAGTTTCTTCGAGCGACGCAGCGTCGTCGCCGTCGCCCGGCGCGGCGTTGTCGGACGGACGGTCCACCGCGACCAAATCGTCATCGGCGCCGGCGGCCGGCGCCAGCGCCGTCGACACGTCGTGATGGACGTCCATTTGCACCACGAGCGGCGCGGCTGCGCTCGCTTGCGCATGCTGTTCGCTTTTGCCGGGTTGCGTCACGGCCGGCGGCGGCGATGCCGGCGAGGCGGCCGGCGCAACCGGTGCGCTGACCGGCTGCAATTGCGGCAGGCTCGCCGGCGCAGCCGGCGCCGGCGTAAGATTCCTCGCCGGCAGGCGGTCGCCCTTATGCGCGCGGTTGATGCTCGGATATTCGATCTGCCGCGCGTGCTGTACGGTCATCGGCTCGTCGATTTTCCACGCGTAAGTGTCGAGCGAGCGCGGATCGAAATTGACGTTCACAAGACCGACCGGTTCCCCAAGCGTCGTGCCGATCGGCCGCGTGTAGCTGAACGTGGCGGCTTGGACGGTGCCGAGCGGCGAAGCGATCATGTGCCAGCTTGTGGGAGCGCCGCGCTCGCGCGCAATGAGCGAAGCGAGATCCTGATAACCGACCGACGTCGGCATCAAGGCGATGCAGAAAGCGCTGAACCAAAAGCGCGCCGTAAACGGCGCGCCAACGACCCCGATACGCGACGCCACAACCACCCCTACGCCAACACGCGCACAACGCAACGCGATACACGATTATGGAAACGCCACCGCAGTGGCTCGAATGCGACGGGTTTATTTATTGTCGAGTTAACGTTGCGAAGGCGTTAATCGCGCGCCGCGGCGCGATTTTCGCGCGCCACTGTCGTAATGATACTTACGCCGATTGCGCGCGAGTTCCACGCGCGCGCCGTTTGCGCACAAGGCGTTGCAATTTCATTAACCACGAACAAGGATGCGAACCGGAACTTTCGGTTCCAGCTATCCATCCACGGTCGCGCCCTTGCCGAGCGCGGCTTGCGCCGCGGCGAGCCGCGCGATCGGCACGCGGAACGGCGAACACGATACGTAATCGAGCTTGACCTCGTGGCAGAACGCGACCGACGCCGGATCGCCGCCGTGCTCGCCGCAAATGCCGAGCTTCAGCTTCGGCCGTACTTTGCGGCCGCGTTCGGCGGCGATGCGGATGAGCTCACCGACGCCGTCGCGGTCGAGCGACACAAACGGATCGGAGGGCAAAATGCCTTTCGCCGTATAGATGCTTAAGAAACTCGCGGCGTCGTCGCGGCTGATGCCGAACGCGGTTTGCGTCAGATCGTTGGTGCCGAACGAGAAGAACTCCGCGGTCTCGGCGATCTCGCCGGCCTTGAGCGCCGCGCGCGGCAATTCGATCATGGTGCCGACCTGATAATTGAGCTTGCTCTTGGTCTCGGCGGCGACGGTTGCCGCCATGGCGTCGATGCGTTCCTTGACGATATCGAGCTCGGCCTTGCTGGCGATAAGCGGCACCATGATTTCCGGCGTCACCGGCTTGCCGGTTGTGCGCTCGACTTCGACCGCGGCCTCGAAAATCGCGCGCGCCTGCATTTCGGCGATTTCCGGATAGGCGATGGCGAGCCGGCAGCCGCGAAAGCCGAGCATGGGATTGAATTCGTGCAGCTCCCTGGCACGATCCGCGAGCTTTTGCGGATCGGCGCCCATCGCCTGCGCCACTTCGGCGATCTCCTTGTCGCTGTGCGGCAGAAATTCGTGCAGCGGCGGATCTAGCAGCCGGATGGTTACCGGCAGGCCGCCCATGATCTTGAACAGATCGACGAAATCGGCGCGTTGCATCGGCAAAAGCTTTGCCAGCGCGGCGCGGCGCGCTTTTTCATCGCCGGCCAAGATCATCTCGCGCACGGCGCGGATGCGGTCCTCGTCGAAGAACATATGTTCGGTGCGGCACAGCCCGATGCCTTCGGCGCCGAATTTGATCGCGGCGCGGGCGTCCGCCGGGGTGTCGGCATTGGCGCGCACTTTCAGCTTACGGAACGCGTCGGCCCATTGCATCACGGTGGCGAATTCGCCGGCGAGCGCCGGCTCGAGCATCGCCACCTTGCCGAGGAGCACCTGGCCGGTCGAGCCGTCGATGGTGAGCGTCTCGCCCTTCTTCAGCGTGGTGCCGCCCGCCGTCATGGTCTGCGCACGGTAATCGACGCGCAGCGAACCGGCGCCCGAGACGCAGGGCTTGCCCATGCCGCGGGCGACTACGGCGGCGTGCGAGGTCATGCCGCCGCGGGTGGTCAAAATGCCTTCGGCGGCGTGCATGCCGTGGATGTCTTCCGGCGACGTCTCGACGCGCACCAGGATTACCTTGCGGCCCTGGCTTTTGAGGAGCTCAGCCTCCTCGGACGAAAAGACGATTTCGCCGCTCGCCGCGCCCGGCGAAGCCGGCAGGCCGGTGGCGAGGATCTTGCGGTCGGCTTTGGGATCGATGGTCGGATGCAGGAGCTGGTCGAGCGCGGCAGGATCGACCCGCGCCACCGCTTCCTCTTTGCTGATCAGTTTCTCATGCGCCAGCTCGACGGCGATGCGCAAGGCGGCTTGCCCGGTGCGTTTGCCGCTGCGCGTCTGCAGCATCCACAGCTTGCCCTGCTCGACGGTGAATTCGAGATCCTGCATGTCGCGGTAGTGCCGTTCGAGCTTGGCGTGGATGCGTAGCAACTCGGCGAAGGCGTGCGGCAGCGTCGCCTCCATCGACGGCTTGTCGGAGCCGGATTCCTTGCGCGCGGCTTCGGTGATCTCCTGCGGGGTGCGGATGCCGGCGACCACGTCTTCGCCCTGCGCGTTGATCAGAAACTCGCCGTAGAGTTTTTTCTCGCCGGTCGAGGGATTGCGGGTGAAGGCAACGCCGGTGGCCGAGGTCTCGCCCATATTGCCGAATACCATGGCCTGCACGTTGACCGCGGTGCCCCAGCTTTCCGGAATGGCGTGTAGCCGCCGATAGGTGATGGCGCGCTGGTTCATCCACGAGCCGAACACCGCGCCGATGGCGCCCCACAATTGCGCGTGCGGGTCTTGCGGGAACGGCTGGCCGGTTTCCTCCTCGACGCGCTCCTTGTAGTGCGCGATGACCTCGGACCAGTCCTGCGCGTCAAGATCGGTGTCGAGCGCGTAGCCGTTGCGATCCTTGTGGTCGTCGAGGATTTCCTCGAAGTGATGATGGCCGATGCCGAGCACCACGTCGGAATACATGGTGATGAAACGCCGGTAGCTGTCCTGGGCGAAACGCCGGTCGCCGGACTTTTCGGCGAGCGCATTCACCGTGACGTCGTTGAGGCCGAGATTGAGCACGGTGTCCATCATGCCCGGCATCGAGGCGCGCGCGCCGGAGCGCACCGAGACCAAAAGCGGATTATCGGCGTCGCCGAATGTCTTGCCGGTGATGCGGCCGACTTCGCGGAGCGCAGCCTCGACCTGGGCTTTGAGGCTTTTCGGATAGGTTTTGCCGTGCGCGTAGAAATAGGTGCAGACCTCGGTGGTGATGGTGAAGCCGGGCGGCACCGGCAGGCCGAGATGCGCCATTTCGGCAAGCCCCGCGCCCTTGCCGCCAAGGAGGTTGCGCATGCCGGCGCGGGCTTCCGCTTTGCCGCCGCCGAAGGCGTAGACCCACTTGCCTCGCGCCGGCGCCTTCGCCGCCGCGGATTTGCGCGGACGATTGCCCGCTTTGCGGGCGGGAGATTTCTGCACCGGCTGCCGGGAGGTTTTCGAGCGCGATTTGGACATGGTTCAGCCGTTCGGTCGGTCGCGGCCCCGTTTAGGCCAATGTCGGCATTCGACGCAACGCCGGAATGCTCAATGCAGGTTCACGAAATGATGGATGCTGTTGAGCCCTACCAGGCCGATAAAGATGAGATAGATCGCAACGATCAAATTCAAAAGCCGCGGCATGATCAGTATCAGGATGCCGGCGATAAGCGCGACAATGGGCGAAAGCTCGGTGGCGGAGATGACCATGATGTCCTCTGGGCTGGAATGGATTCGGGAAGGGCGCGATGGACGCGGCGGAAAAAGACAGTCCTTAAACGCACAAGCCGCCGTTCGGTTCTACTCCCTCTCCCCGCACGCGGGGAGAGGGTTGGGGTGAGGGGGCCTCACCGCTGGGCTCAGACTGCAAGACTCAGAATCGCGGAGAGGCCCCCTCACCCTCGCTTCGCTCGACCTCTCCCCGCACGCGGGGAGAGGTGTTCATCCTTCTATTTTGGAAAAATCGGCCACGGCGCGGGTGGCGGCGCGGATTTCGTTCAGCAGTTTCAGCCGGTTTTCGCGGAGCCCCTTATCCTCCACATTCACTGTAACTTTGTCGAAGAAGGCATCGACGTGGGGCCGCAGCTTCGCCATGGCGGACATCGCCGAGGCGAAATCCTCTTTTTCGACGGCGCGTGTGGCCTCGGCCTTGGCGGCGTCGATCGCGCGCGCCAAAGCCTTTTCCTCATCCTGCTTGTAAAGCATCGGCTCCGGCGCGCCGGTATAGTCGCGCGAATCCTTCTTCTCTTCGATGCGAATGATGTTGGTCGCGCGCTTATAGCCGGCGAGCAGGTTTTTGCCGTCCTCGGTATCGAGGAATTTGCCCAAGGCCTCGACGCGACGGACGATCAAGAGGAGGTCGTCCTGACCTTCCAAAGCGAAAACTGCGTCGACAAGATCGTGTCGCGCGCCTTGCTCGCGGAGTTGGACTTTCAAGCGGTCGGCGAAGAAGAAAAGAAGATCGGACTCGATTGGTGTCACAATTGTTTTGCCGACGCCGGGCGCAATACGTTCTGCGCGTATTACTAGAACGCTGGTTAGCTCTCGGAAGAGACGCTCGAACAAAGGTCGAAGGGGCACGCGAAGATTGTTAGCCAATGCGATACGAATGACGCCCAGGGCGGCCCTTCGAAGCGCATAAGGGTCCTTACTACCAGTAGGCCTCTCATCGACCACCCAAAATCCAACCAGCGTATCGATCTTGTCCGCCAACGCGACAGCGATAGACACCGGATCGCTTGGCACCAGATCGTCCGGCCCCTTCGGGCTGTAATGATCCTCGCAGGCGTGCGCGACGGCTTCGTCCTCGCCCTGGGCTTCGGCATAGTATTTCCCCATGGTGCCCTGCAGCTCGGGAAATTCGCCAACGACTTCGGTAAGGAGGTCGGCCTTGCAGAGCTGCGCCGCACGTTTTGCTTTAACTGGGTCGGCGCCGACCAGCGGCGCCAGTTCGGCGGCCAATCGCTCAATCCGTTCAATGCGCTCGGCTTGCGTGCCCAACTTCTCGTGAAACACGATGTCCTTGAACTTTGGCAGGCGATCTTCAAGCCGCGTCTTTAAATCGGTCTGGTAGAAAAACTTCGCATCCGACAAACGCGCGCGGATGACGCGCTCGTTGCCGGCGACGATGGCCGCGCCGCCGTCCGCGGCTTCGAGATTGGACACCAGCAGGAACTTGTCGACCAGCTTGGCGTGCGCGGCGTCGCGCAGCACGAAGCATTTCTGGTTGTTGCGGATGGTGGCGCGAATAACTTCCTCGGGGATTTGCAAGAAGCTTTGATCGAACGACCCCATCAGCACCACCGGCCATTCGACGAGGCCGGCGACCTCGTTGAGCAGACCGTCGTCCGCGACGAGTTCGAGGCCTTGCGCGAAGGCGAGCTGTTTCGCTTCGGTGAGAATGATCTGGCGCCGCCGCTCGGCATCGAGCACGACCTTGGCCTTGTCGAGCTTTTGCGCGTAGTCGGCGAACCGGCGCACGGTGAACGGCTGCGGCGCCATAAAGCGGTGGCCGCGGGTCTGGTTGCCGGCGGCGATGCCATCGACTTTGAACGGCACGATGTCGGGCTCCTCGGTCTCCGGCCCGAACGTGGCGACCACGGAATGTAAGGGCCGCACCCAGGTGAGCGCGCCGGGCTCCGCCGACGGCGCGCCCCAGCGCATCGATTTCGGCCAAGGAAAGCTTTTGATGACGGTTGGCAGAATCTCGCCGATCACGTCGATCGCAGCGCGGCCGGGTTTTTCGATCACCGCGACGTAAAAGTCGCCCTTCTTGTCGGGCTGCACTTTCGCCTCGGCGATCGATTTCAGTCCGGCAGCTTTAAGAAACCCGGCGATGGCCTGCTCCGGCGCACCGACGCGCGGGCCTTTTTTCTCCTCGCGCAGATCGGGCTGGCGCACCGGCACCCCATGCACGGCGAGCGCCAGCCGCCGCGGCGTGACGAAAGCCTTGGCGCCCTCATAGACGAGACCTTGCTCGACCAGCCGGTCGGTGACGAGTTTGCGCAAATCCTCCGCCGCCCGCGCCTGCATCCGCGCCGGGATTTCCTCGGAGAAAAGTTCGAGCAGGAGATCGGGCATGGGCGGTGACGCTAGCTGCTCCCCTCCCCCTTGTGGGGAGGGGTGGGGGCGGGGGTCGAGAGGATCGCACTCTGAATCATTTCAAGAACGCCATCGATATTTCCCAACACCTCATTGTTCCAGAATCGTAAGACGCGATAGCCTTCCGATTTTAGAAACTTCGTACGCTGCATATCACGCCTCATCTGCTCTGCGTGCTGACCGCCGTCGATCTCAATTACGACTTTCAGTTTGTGGTTAACGAAATCGACAATGTAATGGCCGAGATGCACCTGTCGGCGAAAATGCGAGGCGGGGGAAGCAAGCCGATGCCGAAGATGCCACCAAAGTTTTTGCTCGGCCTTCGTCAGAGTCGAACGCATGGCGCGGGCACGAGTTTTATTGACGGGCACGACGGTACGATCGCGCAACGCCCATGTGCGTGGTTCATCCGAGGATCGCCTCTCGATCATAGAGTCGCCTCCCGACCCCCACCCCTACCCCTCCCCACAAGGGGGAGGGGAAGAGAATTCACAGCGTCTTATGGCTGCCGTCGCACATCGGCTTTTTGCCGGAACGCTTGCAGGCACAGAACCAGGCCTCCTCGTTCTGCGCCGGCTTGTACTCGACGGGCGAGAACGACGAGCCTTTGTGCGAGCCATCGCAGAACGGCTGCGACTTCGAACGCCCGCAGGCGCACCACCAATAGCTCTTGCCGGCCTCGACATTGACCGGGATCGGCCGCCGTCCGCCGATTTCAGGCATTTCGCTCATTTGTCTCTCCGCGTTCGCTCATGAACTCTTCCCGCCGCCTGTGGTGGCGAGCCACGCTTGCCCGCACGCTTTGGCGAGTTCGCGCACTCTTAAGATGTAGCTCTGCCGCTCGGTCACCGAAATCACGCCGCGTGCGTCGAGCAGATTGAAGACGTGGCTCGCCTTGATGCACTGATCGTAGGCCGGCAGGGCAAGCTCGTTGCGCTCGTCCTTGGCGCCGATCTGCAACAGCCGCTTGCACTCTTCCTCGGCGTCCTTGAAGTGGCGGAACAGCATGTCGGTGTCCGCGGCCTCGAAGTTGTAGCGGGAATATTCCTGCTCGGCCTGTAGGAACACGTTGCCGTAAGTCACCTTCTGCGCGCCGTCGCGGCCATTGAAGTTCAGCGCGAAGACGTTCTCGACGCCCTGCACGTACATCGCCAGGCGCTCGAGGCCGTAGGTCAGTTCGCCGGCCACCGGCGCGCATTCGACTCCGGCAACTTGCTGGAAATAAGTGAACTGCGAAACCTCCATGCCGTCGCACCAGCACTCCCAGCCGAGGCCCCAGGCGCCGAGCGTCGGGCTTTCCCAATCGTCCTCGACAAAGCGGATGTCGTGGATCTTGGGATCGATGCCGATTGCGTAGAGCGATTTCAGATAAAGCTCCTGCAAATCTTCCGGCGACGGTTTGAGGATCACCTGCAACTGATAGTAATGCTGCAGGCGGTTGGGGTTTTCGCCGTAGCGGCCGTCCTTGGGCCGGCGCGACGGCTGCACGTAGGCGGCGTTCCAGGGTTTTGGGCCGAGCGCGCGCAGCGTCGTCGCCGGATGGAAGGTGCCGGCGCCGACCTCCATGTCGTAGGGCTGCAAAATGACGCAGCCCCAATCCGCCCAGTAGCGCTGCAAGGCGAGGATGAGCCCCTGGAACGAGCGTTCGGGGCGCATGTGGGCCGGCAAATCTGCGTTCATGGGGCCGTTGTTGGTGGAAGGCGCGATCAAGGTCAAGTCTTGCGCAGGTCAAGTCTTGCGAGGTCAAGTCTTGCGAGGTCAAGTCTTGCCCGCGCAGGATCGAACCGGCGATGACGATTCGTTTCGCGCCCGCTATGCTAAAGCTAACGACGCTCGAACACAGCGGATTTCGTCGGCACAGCAGGGAGGAATTTGTGCGTAAAATTCAAGCCATACTGATCGGTGTCGCGGCCCTTTTGGCGTTTACCGCCCCGCAATTTGCCCAAGCGCAGGACTTCCCCACCCGGCCGGTCCGTATCGTCGTGGCGTTTCCGCCCGGCGGTCCGACCGACTTCGTCGGCCGCCTGGTCGCCGACAAGATGACCACGCTGCTTGGCCAGCGCGTCTATATCGACAACAAGGCCGGCGCCAACGGCACGCTCGGCGGCGGCGACGTCGCCAAATCCGATCCCGACGGCTATTCGCTGTTCCTCACCACCGCCGGCGCGGTGACGGTGTCGCCGCACGTCCAGGCGAATATGCCATTCGATACCTTCCGCGATTTCGCTCCGGTCGCGCTGGTCACTAAGGTAACCGAGGTGATGGTGGTGTCGCCGAAACTCGGTGTCAAAAGCGTCAAAGACCTCGTGGCGCTCGCCAAGCAAAAGCCCGGCGCCGTGACTTTCGCTTCGACCGGCGTCGGTTCGCCGCCGCATCTCGCGCAGGTTCTGCTTGCCAACGCGGCGGGCGTGAAATTCCTCCACGTGCCCTATCGCGGCGCCGCGCCGGCGCTGACCGATTTGCTCGGCGGCCAGGTGCAAGTGGTCTCGCTCGACATGCCGGTGGTGATCGCGCAGATCCAGGCCGGTAACCTGCTGCCGATCGGCGTGGCTGCCGAGAAGCGCGACGCGCTATTGCCCGACGTGCCGACGCTTGCCGAACAGGGCTACCCGAACACCGACGCGTCGAATTGGTATGCGCTGCTCGCTCCCGCCAAGACGCCGCCCCCGGTGATCGCCAAGCTCAACAAAGCGGTCAACGACGCGCTCAACGATCCGGCGGTGCACGACAAGCTCGTCAAAGCCGGCGCCACGCCGGTCGGCGGCACGCCGCAAGCGCTCGCCACGTTCCTCAAGTCGGAATACGACAAATGGGGCCGCGTCGTCGAAGCGAACGGGATTAAGGAGCAGTGAAGTTCTTCTAACCCGGGCGGTATTCGCCGGTCTTCGGATCGGGCTTCAATTTCGGCAGCGTGGTGCGGTCGAGCGGTTCGACGGCGGCTTTGGCGCGCACGTCATCGAGCTCGGTGTTGACGCGCTGCACTTCCCGCGCGCACCAGCGCACCACCACGGCCGCCCCCATGACTCCAAGCGCAAAAACGATGAGCGGCGGCATCTCTATACTCCTATAGCTCGCGCGCGGTCGTTACAGACCATAACGCGCCCAAATGGCGCGCGCTTCAAGCGCCGAAATCAGGTCCTCGGCAAAACCAACGTGGGCAAGACCGACTTGATGGCCGATTTGCGTCAGCTCGCCGCGCGCGACGCCGAAAACGCGGCGCCCGAGGAACCCGCGTTCGGCGCTGATCAGGGGTGTAACCACTTTCTCCCCAAATCGTTCGCGCAAGGTCCCGCGCAAGTCGCCGATGGCATCGACCAGGCCGAGTTCCAAGGCCTTTCGCCCGGTCCAATATTCGCCCGAAAATAAGTCATTTTCCGGACCCTTAAGCTTGTCGCCGCGCCGCGATTTGACCAGCGCGATGAAGTCGTCGTGGATCTCGCGCTGCAATTTCTTCAAGCGTTCGACGTCGTCGGGATTCTCCGGCAGGAACGGATCGAGCATCGCCTTGTGCGCGCCCGACGTATAGAGCCTGCGCTCGACGCCGAGTTTGGCAATCGCCTTGTCGAAGCCGAACGAACCGCCGACGACGCCGATCGAGCCGACGATCGAGTGCGGGTCGGCGATGATTTCGTCACCGGCGCAGGCGATCATGTAACCGCCGGAGGCGCCGGCGTCTTCGACGAAGGCGATCACCGGCCGCTTGTGCTCGGCCGCCAATTCGCGGATACGCCGGAAGATGAGGTGCGATTGCACCGGCGATCCACCCGGCGAGTTGATGGCGAGCGCGACCGCGGCGGCGCGGCGGATGGCAAAGGCGCGATCGAGCGTGCGGGCGATGCCGGCAAGCGACAGGCCGGGCCGCAACGGCGTCGAAAACCCGATAATGCCGGTCAGCCGCACCACCGGCACGACCGGCCGGTCGCGGCGAAAGCGCTGAGGAATGAGCGGGCTAAACGCGCCAAAGACGCGGCCGCAAAGGTCTCGCACGCGTTCCCCGGTCCACCGCTCGGTCATGAAGGTCAAATAGGATGGGTTTCGTTAAGCCTCAAGTAACCGTTTTTTAATCGGTGGAACGCTTTTTGCTTTGACTACGTTGCCAGAAATAACGGCGGAGGCGAAGCAGTGACGAAGATCGAATTCCTCTTGATGCTTATCAGCGTATTTGTTGGTCTTTCCTATATTCCGATCCGCACCGAAGCGAAGAAAGCCGTGCCGGGCCGCCCGATTCGCTACCAGCGTGATGCCTAACGGCTGAGCAGCAATCGCGTCGAACACCCCGAATTAGTTCCGGGAAATAACTCCTCGTAGGGTTCAGTTCTCAGCTCACCGGAAATGGATGGGCGACACCGTCGCGCAACACGGCTTCCGCCGCCGCGCTCGGTCTACCGTCGGCGTCGGCGAGCACGAAACCGGGCAGGAGCGACAGCGGCCCGCCGCTGCCTTTTACGCCGCGCGCCAGCACGCGGATCGCCGGAAGGCCGGGCCTGGGGTGGATCGGCAAGATCGAGATCGCGCCGAAATCCGCGGCGAGCGCCGCAAGCACGTCGGCAAGGCCATCGGCGCGCCAGATCAGCGTGACCGCGCCGGAAGGGCGCAGGAGCCGCGCCGCCGCCGACAGCCACACCGCGAGCGTGTCGGGCGATGCGGTTCGCGCCATGCGGCGGCCGCGATCGGGCGACGGATTTTGCGGCGCGTTGAACGGCGGATTCATCAGGACGCAATCGGCCGATCCCGGTGCGAGCCCCGCGGCGGCGAACATGGCAGCGGGCGCGGCAACGTCGAGGCAAACCGCGCGCACGCGCGTCGCAAGGCCATTGCTTGCGCCGTTCTGCTGCGCCAGCGCCGTCAGTGCCGGATCGAGCTCGACCAGCGTGACGGTGAGCCCGTCGATGCGCCGCGCCAATGCCAGTCCTGCCGCGCCGACACCGGCGCCGAGCTCGACCGCGTGCTCGCCCGCATGCGCATCCGTTGCCGCCGCGAGCAGGATCGCGTCGTGGCCGAAGCGGTGGCCGCGTAACGGCTGGCGCAGGACGAGCTTGCCGCCGAGGACGGCATCCTCGCTGGTAGGGCCGCGGTCCGCCTCAGTCGACATTTCAGTCGGCGTGGGGGCGGAGTTCGTTACCGAAGCCCGCATCTTGCAGAAGCCGCCGCGCCGCCTCGACTTGATCGTCGCCGACCAGGATGCGGCGCGGAAAAATGCCAATCGAGCCTTCCAGCACGCTCATATTCTGGTCGACCACCATATGTTCGATATGCGCGCCGTTGAGCAGCGCCTCGATCGCCGAAATCAGCACGGCATTGTTGGTGCGGACGAGTTCGCGCAAGTTTCAGCCCCCGATAATTTTCAGTTCCGCCGCCGGTCCTCGCCCGGCGCGCGCAGCGCGAGATAGGCGATCAGCTTCGCTTCGCGCCGGCCGCGCGTGACGGTGTCCAGGATGAGGCCGCAGGCGATCGACAGGAAGGCGAGCAGCATCAATCCGGTCGACAGCACCGCGGTCGGCAAGCGCGGCACGATGCCTTCCTGCACGTAAGTGATGACGATCGGGATAGCGAGGCCGACCGACATGATGATGAGCGCAATGCCGAAGGCGCCGAACAGCGATAACGGCCGCTCGGCGCGGTAGAGCCGTAACACCGTCCAGAGGATGCGGAAACCGTCCTGCCAGGTCGACAGCTTGGAGATCGAGCCGGCCGGACGCGAATAATACGGCGTCGCCAACTCGCCCACCGGCAATTCGAGTTCGAGCGCATGCACCGTCAATTCCGTTTCGATTTCGAAACCGCCCGACAGAATCGGAAACGATTTCACGAAGCGGCGCGAAAACACCCGATAGCCGGACAGGATATCGGTGAAAGCGCGGCCGAATATGTGCGCGACAAAGCCGCTCAACAGCCGATTGCCGGTGCGATGGCCGGGGCGATAGGCGGTTTCCTCGCGATCGAGGCGCGTCGCCACCACCATATCGAGCCGCTCCGCGATAAGCTGGTCGATCATCGCCGGCGCGCTCGGCGCGTCGTAGGTCGCGTCGCCGTCGACCAGCACGTAAATGTCGGCTTCGATGTCGTTGAACATCCGCCGCACCACGTAGCCCTTGCCTTGATGGCTCTCGCGGCGAACGACGGCGCCGGCGTGTTTTGCGGCCGCGACAGTGCCGTCGGTGGAATTATTGTCATAAACGTAGACTGTCGCCCCCGGCAACGCGGCACGAAAGTCGGCAACCACTTTGGCGATTGCACGTTCTTCATTGTAACACGGCAGCAAGACCGCCACTTCCAATTGGGTGACGTCATACCGGCTTGTACTTATGCGGTCCGCGGCGAGGTCGTTGCTTGACATGCCTTTTCCTGCCCCCTCCCCGCCGTCGTTCTGTGGCATGATAGCTGCTGGCGGGACGCCGCCGGCAAATCTATAGATGGCGGCGCATATTGGCAGGCATACTTGCCGCATCACCATAGCGTTTCTATGCTTCCGCGTCGCGCCTGGAAAATGCCTGCCTGGAGAATGCCGTAGTGGCCGTTATTGTACCCTTCGAAAGCCCGCGTGAGCCCTCGATCGACCCCTTGGTCGATCTCGTCGCCGCCGATATGGAGCGCGTCAACGCCACCATTATCGGGCGCACCGGCTCCGAAGTGACGATGATCCCCGAGGTGGCCAATCACCTCATCAATTCCGGCGGTAAGCGGCTACGACCGATGCTGACGCTGGCTTTGGCGCGGCTCGCCGGCTATGCCGGCGACGGCCATATCAAGCTTGCCGCCGCGGTGGAGTTCATGCACACCGCGACGCTCTTGCATGACGACGTCGTCGACGAGAGCGAGTTGCGGCGCGGGCGGCTCGCCGCGCGCATGCTGTGGGGCAACGAAGCGAGCGTGCTGGTCGGCGACTTCCTGCTCGGCCAGGCGTTCAAGATGATGGTCGAGGTCGGCAGCCTCAAAGCGCTGGAAATCCTCTCCGCCGCTGCCGCCGTGATCGCCGAAGGCGAAGTCATGCAGCTCGCCGCCGCCAAGAACACGGCGACCACCGAGGACGAATATATCGCTGTGATCCGCGCCAAGACTGCGGAACTGTTCGCCGCGGCCTGCGAGGTCGGCCCGGCGCTGTCGGCGCGGCAAAAGGCCGAACAGGCCGCCAGCCGATCATTCGGCATGAATCTCGGCATCACGTTTCAATTGGTCGACGACGTACTCGACTATGGCGGCGCCGCGGCGCGGTTGGGCAAGAACATCGGCGACGACTTCCGCGAGGGCAAGATCACGCTGCCGGTCGTGCTCGCCTTCCGCCGCGGCGGCGACGACGAGCGCGAATTCTGGCGGCGTACGCTGGAACGCGGCGAAACCAAAGACGCCGATCTCGATCACGCCATCGGACTGATGATTAAGCACCGTGCGCTCGAAGACAGCATCGGCCGCGCGCACCATTACGGCGCCATCGCCCGCGACGCGCTGGCGCTGTTCCCGGACTCGACGATGAAGGCGGCTTTGGTCGAGACCGTGGATTTTTGTATCGCGCGGACGCATTAATTTTGGTTTGCCCCTTCAGGCGACCCGCGGCGTGACTTCCCGCTCGATGCGGCGGCGAAGTTTTCGATCTGCCACGTCCAAGTCGTGGCGGGCCTGAAGGTTGATCCAAAACTCCGGCGAGGTCCCAAAATACCGCGCCAGACGAAATGCCGTGTCCACGGTAATGCCGCGACGGCCAAGCACGATGTCGTTGACCCGCGAACGCGGCACCTTGATGTCGTGCGCCAGTGTGTAGACGCTGATTTTCATGGGTTGCAAAAAATCGTCGCGCAGAATTTCGCCCGGATGGATGAGCGGAAGCCTCTTGCCGGTGGTGACATCGGCAAAGTCGATCCGGCCGGCGTCCAAGTCTTCCCGTTTGATGCTCATATTGATACTCTCGGCCTCATCCCTTGTGGTAGTCTACAAGTTGGACGTTCCATGGCGTGCCTTCGCGCCATTCGAAGCATATCCGCCATTGATCGTTGATGCGGATGCTATGTTGTCCGCGCCGATCGCCGTGTGGGGCCTCAAGGCGGTTGCCCGGCGGAATCCGTAGATCGTCGAGACGTTTGGCCGAATCGAGTGCGAGCAACTTGGCCCTCCCCCGGCGCTGAATGTCATTGGGCAGGCCTTTAACCGAATAGCCGGCAAATAACGCTGCCGTCCGTTTATCGCCGAAGCTTTTGATCACGCCGGCAATGCGTACCGGAGAACGGTACGAACGTCAAGGTCGGTCGTCAGCCGCTTCCCAAAGCGCAAGGCCGCACCCACCATTGCGGATATTTTTTGCTCGGTATTTCCGCAGCACTACGCGCGGCGGCAGCTGAATCGAAAAGTGCAAAGCATGTCGCACCGGAGCCCGACATGCGGGCCAGCCGGCAGCCGGCAAGCGCGCGTAGCGCCGTGAGCAGATCGCCAACCGCCGGCGCGAGCCTGATCGCCGCGGCTTCGAGATCATTCGCCTGCCGCGCCAGAGCCTGAAAAAATTGCTCCCGGTCTTGAGTTTTTTCCACCGCCGCAAGATCGAACGGCGGCAAAGGATGGGCATCACGTATCCATCCGGCAAAAACATCCTTGGTCGGAAGCGCGACGCCGGGATTGACCAGCACGGCGTGAAGCGGCGGCAGGTCGAGCGGCTCGGACAGTCTCTCGCCGATACCGGACATCAGGCGCGGCCGCGGCTCAAGACAGACCGGGACGTCGGCGCCGGTGGCGCGGGCCGCCTCGTAAAGGCGCGGATCGTCGGCTGCGAGACCGTTGGCCCGCGCCAAGAGCCGCAGCGCCGCAGCCGCGTCGGCCGAGCCGCCGCCGAGCCCGGCCGCGACCGGCAGTTCCTTATCGAGATAAAACGCGCCCAAGACGATCCCGGAGATGCGCGCGGCAAGCGCGTGCGCGGCCTTGAGCACGAGATTGTCGGCGTCCGCGCCGGCTTGCGCGGCGCGCGGCCCGCCGACCGTCAGGGTCAGTTCGTCACCCGGCGTCAGGCTCAAGCGGTCGCCGCAATCGGCGAAGGCGACCAGGCTTGAAATCTCGTGATAGCCGTCGGCGCGGCGACCGAGCACCCGCAGCGTCAGATTGACCTTGGCCGGCGCGGTCTCGACAAGCGGAACGGGCAAAGAGAACCCTCACCCGCCGTTGCCGGTCTTCTTTGCCTTGTCGGCGTCCGCCGCCGAATTTGCCTTGTCGGCATCGCCGGCAGAATTTGGCTTGCTGGCATCGGCCGCCGACGACGTATCGGACGGCAGACCGTTTTTGAGCTTAGCCTCGATCTGGGGCAGATCTTCCGGATCGGGTTTGAGGTCGATCGCCTGCGACCATTGGAAGTGCGCTTCCAACGTGCGGCCGACCCGCCAATAGGCATCGCCGAGATGGTCGTTGATGGTCGGATCCTCGGGCTTGAGCTCCACGGCCCGTTCGAGATTCTTGACCGCCTCGTCGTAATTGCCGGTGTGGAAATAGGCCCAGCCCAATGAATCGACGATATAGCCGTCGTCCGGCCGCTGCTCGACGGCCTTGCGGATCATGTCCATGCCTTCGTCGAGATGAACGCCTTTGTCGACCCAGGAATAGCCGAGATAATTGAGCACCAGCGGCTGATCGGGATAAAGTTGCAGCGCCTTCTTCATGTCCGCTTCGGCCAGCGGCCACTGATGCGAGCGCTCGTAACAGATGCCGCGGAAGTAGAACATGACCCAGTTCGACTTCTGCGGATTTTGCAGCGTGTCGATGGCTTTGCTGTAGGTGTTGGCGCAATCGGCAAAATCCTTGCGCCCGCGCTGAACATTGCCGAGCTCGATGATCGCCTCGGTGTCCTTGGGATGCTCGGCGATGACTTTATCGAGCAGCTTCTTGGATTCATCGGTGCGGTCGAGCGAATCGAGATCGACCGCCATCTGGATTTGCGCGTTGCGCGATAGCGGCGAGCTTGCCGGCACCCGCTCATAGGCCTTGATCGCAAGATCGGGCTTTTTGAGATCCTCGTAGAGATCGCCGAGCGACAGCAGCGCCATGGCGTGGTTCGGCTCGAGATAGAGCGCAAGCTGCAGATAGATGAGCGCGAGGTCCTCGCCGCCGCGGCGGCCGATCGAGGCGCCGAGCCCGTAAAGCGCCTCGGCGGCGCCGGCTTGAGGCGTATCGACCAGCGTCGGCAGCTTCTCGCCGTCGGAAACCTGCTTTGTCTCTTCGACGATCAACGGATGGTTGGGCAGATCCTTGGCGAAATCCCCGTAGACTTTTAGCGCATCGTCCTTGCTCGCGTTGCGCGACAGCCAGCGACCATAAGCTTCCACCGTGCGCAAAGCCGTCGGGTCGGCCTTGTACGCGCTGGCGTAGCGCTTGCCGGCCGCCTTGCTGTCCTTGGCAAGATCGAGAATGAACCCGGCATGCAGATCCTTAAAAATGCCGTACCAGTCCGGCCCCGACAGCTTGTCCATGGTATCGATTGCCGCATGCGAGTCGCCCTCGCCGGCGAGCGCCCAGCCCGACAGCAGCGTCGCGGTGAGGTCGGTCACCGGACCGCGCACCGACTGCGCAAAATCTTCCCGGGCCAGCGCGTAATGTTTCTTCTTAAGTTCCCGGATGCCGACGACGAGCCGCGAGATGCGATCGCTGTGATCGATCGCGAGCAGCCGGTCGGCGAGCTTGCTCGCCGCTTCGATATCGCCGTCGCTGAGTTCCGAGAGGAACGCGCGGCTAAGCAGATCTGCATTGTGCGGATCGAGCTTGAGCACGTCGAGGTAGTATGTGGCGGCGGCGCTCTCATCGCGTTCCGCTGAAGCGTGCCGGGCGGCCAGATAGCTGCCGAAGACGTTCTCGGGCGAAAGCTGCTGTTGCGCCGGCGTTTCGGCGGCAAGCGCTGACGAAAGGCTCAAAGCTAAGGCAATGCCGACAGTGGCGGCATGCCGGGGCAGCGAATAAGTCACGAGATCTCCATTGCGAACTGGTTCGGCTGACGAACTGGACCGGCGAAGCGGGAATCGGGCGCCCAACGCCTCTCTATGTCGGCGCAAGAATGTCCCTTTTGCCGCACGCCCGCAAGGACACAAACTGAATACCCCGAGGCTCTACATTCCCGCGCGGTCTCGGCCTTTAGGCCTCAACGGCGGCGAAATCGCGGCAGAAGAATTGCGCACTAAGCTGCACTAAGCCGCAAGCTCACGACGGCACGCTCCGCTCGCAATTGCTGTGACGGTCAATCACATATTCGGATAATTCGGCCCGCCGCCGCCTTCGGGCGGCACCCAGGTAATGTTCTGGTTCGGGTCCTTGATGTCGCAGGTTTTGCAGTGGACGCAGTTCTGCGCGTTGATCACGAACTTCGGCTGGCCGCCTTCCTCAACCCATTCATAAACGCCGGCCGGGCAATAGCGCGCCGACGGGCCCGCATAGACGTCGTGCTCCGAAGACTTTTGCAAAGCTGGGTCGCGAACCAGAAGATGGACCGGCTGGTCTTCCTCGTGATTGGTATTCGACAGATAGACCGACGACAGCCGGTCGAAAGTCAGCTTGCCGTCCGGCTTGGCATAGGCGATGCGCCGACATTTCGCCGCAGGCTGCAGCGTCGCGTAGTCTGGCTTGCCGTGCTTGAGCGTGCCGAACGGCGAAAAGCCGAGCGTCGAGGTCCACATATCGAGGCCGCCGAGCGCGACGCCAATCGCGGTGCCGAATTTCGACCATAGCGGCTTGGCATTGCGCACCCGCCACAAATCGCGCCCGACCGGCGAGGAGCGCCAGGCATTCTCGTAGCCGGACAACTCGTCATTGCCGCGGCCTGCGGCGAACGCCGCCGCGACGTGCTCGGCCGCGAGCATGCCGGTCAGCATGGCGTTATGGCTACCCTTGATGCGCGGCACGTTGACGAAGCCGGCCGCGCAGCCGATCAGCGCGCCGCCGGGAAAGCTAAGCTTCGGCACCGATTGCCAGCCGCCTTCGGTGATGGCGCGGGCGCCATAGCAAATCCGTTTTGCCCCGGCGAAAGTGTCGCGAACGAGCGCATGCGTCTTGAAGCGCTGGAATTCCTCGAACGGCGACAAATAAGGATTGCGGTAGTTGAGATGAACAACGAAGCCGACGGAAACCAGATTGTCGTCATAATGATAAATGAACGAGCCGCCGCCGGTGCGATTGCCGAGCGGCCAACCGAGCGTGTGCTGGACGAGACCCTTGCGGTGTTGCTCCGGCGCGACCTGCCACAACTCCTTTAGCCCAATGCCGAATTTTTGCGGCTCGCGATTTTGCGAAAGCGCAAAGCGTTCGATCAGCACCTTGGATAGGCTGCCGCGCGCGCCTTCGGCGAACAAAGTGTATTTGCCGCGCAGCTCCATGCCGCGGGCGAAACCGGCTTTGTGATGGCCGTCCTTGGCGATCCCCATGTCGCCGGTGGCGATGCCAGCGACCGCATCGTTCTCGAACAAGACTTCGGCGGCGGCAAAGCCCGGATAGATTTCGACGCCGAGCGCTTCGGCCTTCTTCGCTAAATAGCGGCAAACATCGCCGAGCGAGACGATGAAATTGCCGTGATTGCTCATCAGCGGCGGCATCAAAGCGAGCGGCAGCCGCAGTGCGCCCGCGGCGCCGAGCACGTAGAAGCGGTCGGCGGTGACCGCGGTCTTGATCAGAGTATCTTCGCCGCGCCATTCCGGAATGAGCCGGTCAAGCCCGATCGGATCGATCACCGCACCGGACAGGATATGCGCGCCGACCTCGGGACCCTTCTCGACCACGACGACGGATTTGTCCGGCGCCAGCTGTTTGAGGCGAATCGCGGCGGCAAGGCCCGCGGGCCCCGCGCCGACGATCACGGTGTCGAATTCCATCGCCTCCCGGGCCGGAAGCTCCGGTGTATTCATTGGCATGCTCCGTTCCCGGTCGATGACCGATGATTTTTCACGAAATTAGTGCCAATACAATCGACAAAGACATTCGCCGGATTTTTTGGCCGTGACCCCCCAACGCAAAGAAGCGCGCGAACTTATCGCCTTCTACCTCGATGCCGGCGCCGATGCGCTCATCGGCGAGGAACCGGTCGATCGCATGGCGGATGAGACGCTTCCTCCCCCTGCAGGGGGGCGGCCGCCCGCCGTAGCTCGCGTTGCGAGCGAAGGCGCGGCGGGTGGGGGTCGAGCGCCTAGCCCCACCCCGGATCGCCTTCGACGATCCGATCCTCCGCTTACAGGGGAGGGTCAATTACGCGCGCCATCCATCGCTCTGGCATCCCCCGAAGCCGCCGTGATGGCAGCGCGCGAGGCGGCGTGGACGGCCCAGACACTGGACGAGCTACGCGCGTTGCTCGAAGCCTTCGAGGGCTGCGCGTTGCGCGCCACAGCAACACAGCTCGTTTTCGCCGACGGCAATCCGCAAGGCCGCGTCATGTTCGTCGGCGAAGCGCCAGGCTACGACGAGGACGTCGTCGGCCGTCCCTTTGTCGGCCGTTCCGGCAAATTGCTCGATCTCATGATGGCGGCGATCGGGCTCGACCGCACCAGTGCTTATATCGCCAATGTCGTGCCGTGGCGGCCGCCCGGCAATCGCACGCCGACGCCGCAGGAGACCGCGATTTGCCTGCCCTTCATCCGCCGCCAGATCGAATTGGCCAACCCCGATTTCGTGGTCTGTCTCGGCGGCCCGGCGATGCAAACGCTGCTCGCCATCAAGGACGGCATTACCCGCACGCGCGGACGCTGGTTTCCTTACGATACCGGCACGCGCGAGATCCGGGCGCTGGCGACGTTCCACCCGGCGTTCCTGCTGCGCAGCCCCTTACAAAAGCGCTTCGCCTGGCGGGATTTTCTGGCGCTGAAAAAGGCGCTGGCGGGTTAGCTCATCCCACCGCGAATTTGATAGCGAAGATCAGCGCCAGCACCAGCGGCTTTTCCGCGCGGCTTCCCCTGACGTCGTCCATGGTCTTCCCCCTCGCCCGTCGGCACCCATATTATAGGGCGATTCACGGCCGCAGGTGACGGAGTTGCGTCATGCACCTCGATCCGGTTCTGCTGGCGCGGTTGCAATTCGCCTTCACCGTCTCGTTCCACATCATCTTTCCGACCTTTACGATCGGGATCGCCATCTATCTCGCCACGCTGGAAGTCCTCTGGGGCTGGACCGGCGTGGAAAGCTACAAGCGGCTTGCCGCGTTCTGGACCAAGATTTTCGCGGTGTCGTTCGCGATGGGCGTCGTGTCCGGCGTCGTACTGTCCTATCAGTTCGGCACCAATTGGAGCCGCTTTTCGGCGGTGGCCGGCAACGTGGTCGGTCCGTTGATCGGCTACGAGGTTTTGACGGCGTTCTTTCTCGAGGCCTCGTTCCTGTCCGTGCTGCTGTTCGGCGGCGAACGGGTACCGCGCTGGCTCCATGTTTTCTCCGCTCTGATAGTTGCGTTCGGCACGACGCTGTCGGCGTTCTGGATTCTCTCCGCCAACAGCTGGATGCAAACGCCGGCCGGCTACACGATGGCAGGCGGCATCGCTTATCCGGCGGACTGGTGGGCCGTTATCTTCAATCCGAGCTTTCCCTACCGGCTCGCCCACATGCTCAATGCCTCGCTGCTCACCGGCGGCTTCGTCGGCATCGCGGTCGGCGCGCGTTATCTGTTGGCCGGCCGCCATGTCGAGGAAGCGCGCACCATGCTGCGCATGGCGATCGCGCTGACCGCGGTGCTGGCGCCGCTGCAACTCATCATCGGCGATCTGCACGCCGAGAACACGCTCAAGTATCAGCCGACCAAGATCGCCGCCATGGAGGCGCATTGGGACGGCAGCAAGCCGGCGCCGTTTGAAATCTTTGCCTGGCCGGACGAGCAGACGGAGAGCAATCTCTATTCGATCTCGCTGCCGCATATCGCCTCGCTGTTGGTGACGCGGCAATGGGGCGGTCTGTTCCCGGGATTGAAGGACGTACCGCCGCAGGATCGACCGCCGCTGCCGAACGTGTTCTTCGGCTTTCGCATCATGGTGGCGATCGGTCTCTACATGATCGCGGCGGCCTGGTTTGGCGCCTGGCTATTGTGGCGCGGGCGGTTATTCGAGACGCGCTGGTATCTAAATGTGGTGGCGCAATCCTGGTGGGTCGGCTTCGTCGCCGTCATTGCCGGCTGGGTGGTGACCGAAAGCGGCCGGCAGCCGTGGATCGTGCAAGGCATCTTGCGCACCGCCGACGCGGTCTCGCCGGTGCCGGCCGCAAGCATTGCGACTACGCTCATCCTCTTTATCCTGGTCTACGGCGTCGTGTTTTCGTTCGGCATCTATTTCATTAACCGGCTGATCGCCCGCGGCATTGTGGAAACGCGGCTGCCCGAACGCACGCCGCATCTTGCCGCCGGCCATCCGACATTCGAGACCTGAGCCATCGCCATGAATCCCAACATGGACATCACCGCGCTCCTTCCTCTGATCTGGGCCACGCTGATCGGCGTCGCGGTGGCGTTCTATGTCATCCTCGACGGTTTCGACCTCGGCATCGGCATATTGTTTCCGTTCGCCAAGGATGACGCTGAGCGCGATCGCATGCTGGCGTCGATCGCGCCGTTTTGGGACGGCAACGAAACCTGGCTGGTGCTTGGCGGCGGCGGGCTGTTGGTCGCGTTTCCGCGCGCCTACTCGATCATCATGCCGGCCTTTTATCTTCCGTTGATATTCATGCTGCTGGCCCTGGTGTTTCGCGGCGTTACGTTCGAGTTCCGCGCCATCGCGCAGCGCAAACCGCTGTGGAATGCCGTATTCGCCGGGGGCTCGACGCTGGCCGGCTTTTGCCAAGGGGTGGTGCTCGGCGGATTGGTACAAGGCGTCAAAATCGAGAACGGCGCCTATGCCGGCGGCCCGTTCGATTGGGCGACGCCGTTCGGCCTGTTGTGCGGGATTGGCGTGGTCGCCGGCTACGCTCTCCTCGGCGCGTGTTGGCTGATGCTCAAGACCGACGGCGACATGGCGGTACGCGCGGCAGCCAAAGCGAAGGTGCTGCTGGTGGCGGTTCTCGTCTTCATGGCCGCAGTCAGCCTCTATACGCCGCTCGCCATCCCGCGCATCGCGCAACGCTGGTTCACGATGCCGAACCTTATTTATCTCGCGCCGGTGCCGATCTTAACCGCACTGGTCGCGTTCGCGCAGTGGCGCTGGATCGAGGCGCGGCGCGACGCCGCGCCGTTTCTTGCCAGTATCGCGCTCTTCCTGCTCGGCTATCTCGGCCTGGTGATTTCGACATTCCCCTATATCGTGCCGCCGACGCTGACGATCCAGGACGCCGCAGCGGCGCCGTCGAGCCAGATGTTCATGCTGATCGGCACGCTGGTGCTGTTGCCGCTGATACTCGGCTACACCGCGCTAACCTATTGGCTGTTCCGTGGCAAAGTCCGCGAGGGCGCGGAGTATCATTGACGTGTCGTCATCCGCGAAAGCCCTTCGCGGAGCATGACAGCGCGGGCCCTTAACGCGCCGCCGCTACGCTGCCCGGCCTGATCACGCCCCAGCCGATCCACAGCGTCGGCATGCGCCCCTGCACCGGCCGGTCGAATGCGTGCGGCACTTCGGCGACCAGATCGGGAAAATACGCCTTGATGTCGGGCGGCGGCGTCGGCGTGGTGTCGGCGCTCTGCCAGATCACGATGGCGCCCTTCTTGCGGATATCGTCGGCGGTGACCCAAGGCGAGCGCGCCGGATCGGCATCGAAGAACACGCTCGGCCGGCTCGGCGCGGCAAGCGCGACCAGCGCGGCAAGGCGCTGGTCGCCGGTGACGACGGCAAGCGGTTGCCCGGTCCGGCGTTCGAAACTATCGGCAAAAAACCGGCCCATGGCACTCGCCGGCTGCGCAACCTTCAGATCCATGCCGGCGGTCCACGGCAACAGCACGATCAGGATCGGCACGAAGATCGCCGGCACGATCAGAAGCCCGGCCCAGGCGAAGCCGAGAATACGCTGGTGATGAAGCTCGATACCGTCGCCGGCGGCGATGACCAGAGCGAGCCCGGATAGCACGACGAGCGGCGCCGCGCCGCCGATCGGCAGCGCGCGCCCGAGCAGGACGGCGAGGATCGTCGCCAACAAGCCGGGCAGAATCGCAAAGACCTTCACAAAGGTCACGGCGAATGGCTCGACCGGCTTACGCGCAAGCGGCGGCGCCGGACTGGTGCGCACCCGCGGCCACCCGGCAGCCAGCACGAGCAGGATGGCGAGCCCGGCGTGGGCGAGGATGAGAGCCACAACAAGCCGCAGCCACAGCGTCGTGTTGGCGCCCGCAAGAGTCGCGTCGCGCAGCCGCGCCAGCATAGGAATGAGCGCGTCGCCGGAAGCTTCGGCCGACATGCCGGCGAGCCAGATGAGATACAGAAACAAAAAGGGGACCAGCGCCAGCGCCACGATCCAGGCGTCGATCGTATTCAGTGCGGCACGGCCACGCTCCGTGACCGCGGTGAACACGACGAGCGCGCCGAGAAGGAGAAAGGCCGCATCGCTCGAGAGAAGCAGCAGCGCCGCCGCCGCGCCAAGCGCGTACCACGATCGCCGCGCGCGCCCGATTGCCGCGCGCCAATAGTGCAGCAGCACCGCGGCCCACAGCGCCATGGCCAGGATCGGCGGCCCGAAATCCGGCGACGGCACCGTCAACAGCGAAATGCCGACCATCAGCAGCACCGCCATGGCCGCATGCGTCGGCCCGGCAATGGCGCGGCCGAGCGCGAACACGCACCAATAGGTCGCGACCACGCAAATCTGCGCCAGCAGATAGACGCCGAACATGCCGGCGGCACGGAACGCAAGCTCGGCAAGCCAATAAGCGAGCGGCGGACCGACGCCGGCATCGAAGCGCAATTCGTGGCCGACGGCGAGGAGCTGCGCCAGCCCCTCAGGCGGCGCCGAGTAAAACAGCTCCGGCACCGCGATCCAGATCGCCGCCTGCAACAGCGCCGCCGGCCAGAATACCAGCAACGGGCGCGAGCGCAGCATTTCGACGTAAAGGGGGACGTAAAACATCGGCAAATAACATCAGACTCGGCGGGCACCGCGTGCGTCAGCGCCAAGCGATGGTTGGCGGTGCCCTATACGGCGGCCAAGCTAGAGTGGCAATACGCTGGCGATCGCCGCGTCCGCCTCGTCATCGGTCAGGCCGAGCACACCGGCGACCGGCGAGAATGAGCGGCGATGGTGGATGGTGGGTCCGAGGCGGTCGAGCGCCGCGAAATGCTCGGGCACGCTGTAGCCCATATGGCGCTCGAAACCGTAACCGGGATGGGCGGCGCCGAGGCACGCCATCAGCCGGTCGCGCGTGACCTTGGCGACGATGGACGCGGCGGCGATCGAGGCGACGAGGCCATCGCCGCCGATCACGGCCTGACAGTCGCAGCCGGCATCGATGCGGTCGCGGCCGTCGACAAAAACGAGACGCGGCTTGACCGGCAGCGCCGCAACGGCGCGCGCCAGCGCCCATAGCGAGGCGCGCAAAATATTATCGCGATCGATACGCGCCGGCGGCGCCATCGCCACCGCCACCTGCGCCCGGGCGCAGATGCGCTCGTAAAGCACCTCCCGCCGTTCCGGCGTCAGCCGCTTCGAATCGTCGAGCCCGCGCGGGATATTATCCGGATCGAGAATGACGGCTGCCGCCACCACCGGACCGGCCAGCGGTCCGCGGCCCGCTTCGTCGCAGCCGGCAACCGGCCACACCCCGCGCTTGAGCGCCGCGCGCTCGCGGCGGAACGTCGGTCGGAGCACGACCTCTTCGCCAAGCGGTAGTCGCGCGGGCGCGGCTTCCTTGTTGGCTGTTCCGTTGCGACTCATGCCGCAATGATGACCACGCCCCGAGCCGCTCCGCAACGCCCACTAATCGTAGCTCGGATGAGCAAAGCGGCATCCGGGGTCAGCATCGACGCACGCAACCCGCATATCGCTGCGTTCATGCGGGCTACGATCAAAACAAATCGAGCTGCCGCGCCGCCGGCCGCGGCGGCCGGAAATGCTCGGTCGTGGTTTTCACGCTGGTCCGGTTGAAACCGAGCCGTTCGCAGGCGACTTCGAAGCGGCGGCCGATCATCCAGGCGATCGGGCCGGAGCCGGTCATGCGCTTGCCGAACGTCGAATCGTTGTCCTTGCCGCCGCGGGTGTCGCGGACGAGCTTGAACACGTGCTCGACGCGGTCGGGAAAATTCTCGAGGAGCCATTCGCGGAACAAGTCGCGAATTTCAAGCGGCAGGCGAAGCAGGACGTACCCCGCATGGCGCACCCCGGCCTCCGCCACCGCTTCGAGAATGCGCTCCAGCTCGGCGTCGTTGATGGCGGGGATGACCGGCGCGACCAAAGTCGAGGTCGGCACGCCGGCCTTTACCAGTTGCCGCAAGGCATCGAGCCGCCGCGGCGGCGTCGAGGCGCGCGGCTCCATGACGCGCGCCAATTTCGCATCGAGCGTCGTGACCGAGATCGCCACCTTGACCAGATCGCGCTTGGCCATGCGCGTGAGAATGTCGAGATCGCGCAGCACCAGCGCCGATTTGGTGACGATGCCGACCGGATTGCCGGCGCGCTCCAAAACTTCGAGGATGCGGCGCGTGATCTGGTAGCGCCGTTCGATCGGCTGATAGGGATCGGTGTTGGAGCCGAGCGCGATGATCTTCGGCACGTAATTCGGCGCCGACAATTCGCGTTCGAGCAATTCCGGCGCATGCGGCTTCATCAACAGCTTGGATTCGAAATCGAGGCCGGGCGACAGCCCGAGATAGGCGTGGCTCGGTCGCGCGTAACAATAGACGCAACCGTGCTCGCAGCCGCGGTAGGGATTGATCGATTGATCGAAGGAAATGTCGGGCGAATCGTTGCGGGCGATGATCCGTCGTGTCGAATCGACCGTCACCGTCGTCTTGAACGCCGGCAGTTCTTCGCCACCTTGCCAACCGTCATCGAAAGCGACGCGGGCGAGCGGCTCGAAACGTCCGGAACTGTTCGATAGCGTGCCGCGACCGCGGCGGCGCTCGCGATCGACGGCGGTTCCCAATTCGCCCGCCGGCGAGGGCAGCGGTGCCGGCGGGCGTCGCAACGCGGATGAACGACTCATGGGCAACTCCTGACAGAAGGCTAACGCGGCCATAAGAACAAATCAAGAACAACTATTCGTGAAGGGGGATTATAACCTTGACAAAGCAGGTCACAAGGTATAGTTAAATGGGTCGAAAGGACGATCCCATGACCGCGAACCTCCAAAACCCGATTTTCACCGACGAAACCAAGGCCCGTGAGTGGCTAGAGGCTCGGGTTTGGCCGAATGGCCCCGTGTGCCCGCACTGTGGCTCTACAGGCGACGATGTGACCGCCCTTAAGGGTAAGGCTCACCGTCCCGGCCTCTACCAGTGTGCAGGCTGCCGCCAGCAATTCACAGCCACGGTCAAAACCGTATTCGAGCGCAGCAAGATTCCATTGTCGAAATGGCTGGCGGCGCTATTCCTGCTGACCGCTTCCAAAAAGGGCGTCTCAGCGCACCAGGTGCACCGCTCGCTCGGCATTTCGTACAAGTCGAGCTGGTTCATGATGCACCGCTTGCGCGAAGCCATGCGCTCAGGTGGCCTGCTTCCGCCACTTGGGGGCGAAGGCAAAGTGATAGAGGCCGACGAAACCTATTACGGCGAAGTCGAGAACCCAAAAGACACGACCTATACTGGCAAGCCGTACAAGAGAAAACGCAGCGGCGGTGCGAACAAACGCGCAATCATTGCACTCGTTGAACGCGGTGGCGCGGCTCGTTCGTTCCATGTTGCCAGCGCCGATCAAAAAACAGTGCGCGATATCATGAGCAAGAACGTCGGGCGTCATAGCCGCGTCCACACGGACGAAAGCCGCATCTATGATCTTCAACCGTGGCGCTTTGTGAAACACGAAACCGTCAAGCACACTGAAGATGAGTATGTGCGCGGGGACGTGACCACAAATAGCGTTGAAGGTTTCTTTTCAGTTTTCAAGCGCGGCATGCGCGGGACTTATCAGCACTGCAAGGAAAAGCACCTTCACCGCTATCTCGCGGAATTTGATTTCCGCTACAACACGCGCACCGCGCTAGGCTTCAACGATCTGATGCGCGCAGAACAACTGGCGACTGGCATCAAGGGCAAGCGCCTGACTTAACGACGGCCTCACAAAATCGCTCAATCGAGCGCGCATTAAGCGCGAAGCAAAACGCTTTATGGTTTGGAGGAAACGCCACGCTTAACGGCGGTTTTGGATGGCTTCCGATTGGTGCCCTTCGCAGTCTTATGCTGCGGGGGGCTTTTTACGACCACATCAACCGCGCGCTCGAATCTTTTCCACGCATCTTCGTGCGTGTCGGATGTCTTCTCTTTCATCGTCATGCGCTCAATCGCTCCGGGATATTGACGCCAGCGGCCTGTTTGAGCCGCTTCCGACTACCCGAAGATATACTGAAATTGAGGACGTTGCGAAGCGGCGTATGGGCCGTTCCTTGCAACAAGCCAGAATGCAGGCAGACCATTAACAGGCTGACACTCTCAATTACCTTCTTTTCGCGTGTCGCCCACATGGAAAGCTTGATTGGATCAGCATTCCAGAGAAGGACATTTGACACCGCGTCCGTCATCCTAAAGTTTGCGGCCGACGCATGAACGGCCTTCGACAGAATGGCGTATTCGCTGTGCAGTGTGGAAAGGCCGGTCAATTGTAATCCGAAGCGTGCCAGCCGCGGATGCTTTTCGGCGTATCGCAATAGATCAGAAAACCCGATGACGAATTTCCCAGCTTGCCATAACTCAAATTCAATCGGATGATCGTTGTAATAGATGGCATTCAGCGTGTTTTCTTCGCAACTTCGCAATGCTTGCAGCGCCGATCGCCACGCACCTATTGACGCACTGACATGAGAAACCAGCGTGTCATTGTGGGCCTCGAAGAAAAACGCGGCGCTGCCGGGACTGTAATGCGGGGTGACCAAGTAAGTTTTCAAAGCCTGGACGGCACAGAGGCGACGATAGCTTGATTTGTAGATATCGCTTTTTCCTAAGACTCTCCAATTTTTCGCTGCTTGGGCCGTCCAGTGTTTGAAAAAGGCCGCATGATTTGCGTCAATCTCGTTTTGCAGTTGCGACATTATTTAAGCAGAAAGTCGAGAGCGTTCATCAGCTCGGGAGAAATATCGGACCGCACTCGCTGCGCTGCCATTTTCAAGCGCCCTCTAGACTCTGCACTCTGCTCTAGATGCCGCAATATTTTTCCTACAATGTCCCGTGTAGATTCTGTTTTTCTTACCTGAATCGGGAAGCGATATTCTTTTATTACGGCTTCCCATTGAGTTTTGCTGAATTTTGACAGGGCAACGAGAGCACTCAGGGCCACTGGTAATTCAGACGCCCTGGAGTTTCCAGTGAGCGTCGGCAGGTTGGCAAGCCCTTCCAGGGGCACGTTCGGACCTTTCCGAAGCACCTGTGCAAGTGACGACAGTACTTTCGCTACTTCATGAGTTTTCATTTTTTTGTGAGCCCCAACTTTGTCAGAAGCTCGTAGCCAAGATTGTTAAATTCATCGCTAGCCTTTTGATCGTCCATAGCGAAGATCGGAACATTTCTTGCCGCCGAGAGTGCTACGGCGTTTCGTTCGACGATTTCGGTCGACAATACCATATCCTTGAAGCGGTCGCGTAGTGTCTGGACGGTCTGCGCCCGAAATAAGGAGGCGCGCCCTACCCGCGAAATAACGATGCCTACATGGGTCAGAGGGTTCTCTAAGTCTGCGGAAAGCTTAGCAACCCGGCTGAGTAAAAGTCCAACGCCAATGCCCGATAGGAAATCAGGGGATACCGGAACGAGGTAATGTGTGCTGACCGCCAAGGCATTTTGAGTCGGGATGGTTAGGTTAGGTGGGCAATCGCACACTACTATATCGTAGTGAGGCAGCACGTCCTTTAGTGCTCGCCGCAAGCGTGTCTCGCGTCCGACCTGGGAACTTAAATCTAGGTCGATAGTGAAAAGATCAAGATGACATGGAATCAGATCCACGTTTTTGAAAACGTCCGACATGATTACGTCTGTGACCGTCTTTTCCTTTCCTTCGGCGCTCGTGTGTTGTCGCACGCCTAACAGATTTGCGACCGTCCCGTTTTCGGTTGCGTGCTTTTCCCAGGCCTCGACAGATATGCAAGATAATGTCGCATTCGTTTGAGGGTCCAGATCGACCAGCAGGGTGCGTAGACCATGGATTCCGCAGTAGGCGGCAAAATTGACCGCAATAGCCGTCTTCCCGACGCCGCCCTTGAGGTTGACGCACGACAGGACGATTGGTCGCCGTTCTTCCGGCTCTTTCTCCGGGGCCTTCGCGGCTGCCTTCCTTGGTGCTTTCCCCATGACCCAACCTAATTGGTTGAGTTGAAGGTAGGTTCGACTCCAATGGTTGTAAAGTTCCCGACAGCTGTTAGGCCCAAAATCCAGAAAAACAGCTGTCCATTGAAACAACTCATATTTCGGGCGCGCCAGCCCTTTGGGGGGCGGCTTTAACTATATCGTGGGGCCGCTTTGTCAAGGTTATAATCCCCCTTCGTGAAGGCTGCCCATAAACAGACCTTGGAGCCGTTGGTCCCAGGGCCTATTCAGCTTGCGGACGACTTAATCTTAGGGGGGAAGGCTCAAGCCGCCGGACATGCTCAGCGTCATTATCCCGACGCGGAATTCGGAACGCGCACTGGTGCCGACGCTCGCCGCGCTGGTGCCGGGCGCGACGGCCGGCCTCGTCACCGAAGTGCTGATCGCCGACGGCGGCTCGCAGGACGACACCGCGGCCGTCGCCGACGTCGCCGGCTGCAATTTCCTGGTGGTCGAGGGTCTGCTCGCGCATAGGCTCAAGGCGGCCGCGGCGGCGGCGCGTGCGCCGTGGCTGATGTTCCTGACGCCGGGAACCGTGCTCGACACGCCGTGGACCGACGAAGTCGGGCGCTTCCTGCAACGGGGCCGGCATGCCCAAGCCGCGGTGTTCCGGCGCGGCGGCGCGCAATCGACGCTGCACCAATTTTCACTATTGCTCGCGACGACCCTCGGCGTGCCGCCGCGGCCCGAGCAAGGCCTGCTTGTCGCCAAAGACTTCTATGAGGCCGCCGGCGGTCATTCCGAGCGCACCGGCGATCCCGAACGCGACCTCGTTCGCCGCATCGGCCGCCGGCGCATCGTCAAACTGACCACCCAGGCGTTCGCGCCATATACTTGACTTTGTCAAGTATATGGTCGAAGCTTGGACCATGCCGAGCCGAGACCCGCAGCGCAGCACCGAACATCGCGTCGCTCAAGACCGCATCGCGACGGTGCGCCGCTTCAACCGCTTTTATACGCGGCAGATCGGCGTGCTGCGCAAAACCTTCCTCGACAGCCCCTATTCGCTCGGCGAGGCGCGCGTGCTCTACGAGATCGCGCGCGGGGATGCGCCCACCGCAAGCGAGATCGGCCGCGCGCTCGATCTCGACGCCGGCTATCTCTCGCGCGTATTGCGCAATTTCGAAAAGCGCGGGCTGATCCGCCGCGAAGCCTCCGCCAGCGACGCCCGGCAAAGTCATCTGACGCTAACGCCGCGCGGCCGCAAAGACTACGCGCCGCTGGAGCTCCGTTCGCAACGCGATACCGCAACCATGCTCGGCAGGCTTTCGCCTGACGATCAGCTCCGGCTGATCGCCGCGATGAACACGATCCAGACGCTACTCGGCGGCGACGCGGATAAGGCGGCGCCGGAAGCGCAGGCCGAGGAGCGCCACACCATCCTGCGCGCGCCGCGGCCCGGCGATTTCGGCTGGGTGGTCAAACGCCATGCCGAACTCTACGCGCAGGAATATCAGTGGATCGAGCCGTTCGAAGGCATCTGCGCGCAAATCGTCGCCGATTTCGCCAATAAGAACGAGCCGGAGCGCGAGCGCTGCTGGATCGCCGAATTGGACGGCGAGAATGTCGGCTGCGTTTTCCTGGTCGCCGACTCCGACACGGTCGCACGCATTCGTTTGCTGCTGGTCGATCCCAGGGCGCGCGGCCTTGGCCTTGGCGCACGGCTGGTCGACGAATGCATGAATTTCGCCCGCGGCGCCGGCTACAAAAAGATCACGCTATGGACGCACAGCGTGCTCACCGCCGCGCGGCACATTTATCAGAAAGCCGGATTTGCGCTCACGCGCAGCGAGGAGCGCGTGAGCTGGAGCCAGCCGGTGGTCAGCGAGCACTGGGATTTGGAGCTGTGAGGCCGTCAATTAAACCGTCGCGCCGAGGCTCTGCGCAATGTCGCGATGCAAATCCTTCAGTCCTAGAGCAAGTGCGATAAACGCAGCCGCATGCAATACAGAACCTGCTGCTAGTTCCACATGCTCCATTCGCATTTGACGCTGTTGACTCGATGGAACGCCCGTCAAATTAAAGTCGCGAGTACCTCCATTATAGACCTCCATTATGTGAGCGTAGTCTGCGTGCACGTAGCCGCAGAATGTTTTGTATATATTCTCCATTGTTATACGTATTTCTTCATCGTGGCGACCTTTTAAGACGCGGACCACGGCGCTCCTAATCTTCTTTCTCTGCACGGGGAATGTTTCATTTGACAGGTATCCATCTATGGTGCTCTCAAAAAATGCCTTAACGAATTGATCTACGTTACCTGAGGTTTTTGGAAACTCCTCCAGCAAAAAATATGCTTCCTCTGCGCAGTCGTTCACGCACCGAATAATAACTCCAAAGTCTATGAATAGACCGGCGCGGCATAGCAAATTCAGGGCATTAACGCCGTGGGCAGCTCTTGTTACTTTTAATACTGCGGCCACTTTCGCGGAATGATCTTGATACTCGTAGACTTGCTTTTCCTTTATCCATTGCGGCTCACCAATTGCCTCCTTCCGGAGATTTTCAATCAAAATGGCAAGTCGATCCAGATTCATTGTTCGCTCCGATGACGTTCTTGACGGCCTCGGACATGTGAAGATCGCGCAAGCAATCGTCTGGATTAATTCGTCGCTTCGCTCCTCGCAATGACGAGGGACTAACCCGGTTACACCGTCGCCCCTGTTGCCTTCGGCCGGCGCAGATGCTCGTCGAGCCGCGGCATGATCTCGACGAAGTTGCACGGCCCGTAGCGATAATCGAGCTGGTGCACCAAAATCTCGTCCCAGGCGTCCTTGCAGGCGCCGGGCGAGCCCGGAAGGCAGAAGATGTAAGTGGAGCCGGCGACGCCGGCGGTGGCGCGCGACTGAATCGCCGATGTGCCGATTTTCGGGAAACTGATCACCAGGAACAACGCCGAGAAGCCGTCCATCTTCTTGTCGAACAGCGGCTCGACCGCTTCGGGGGTCACGTCGCGGCCGGTGAAGCCGGTGCCGCCGGTAGTGATGATGACGTCGATCAAGGGATCGGCGATCCAGGCTTTGACCCGCGCGCGAATGGCGTCGATGTCGTCGGTGACGATGCTGCGCTCGGCGACGTAATGTCCGGCGGCGACGATGCGCTGCACCAAGAGCGCGCCCGACTTGTCGTCCTTCATGTCGCGGGTGTCGGAAATGGTCAGCACCGCGAGCTTGAGCGGCACGAATTGCTTGGTCTCGTCGATCCCTGGCATCGATAAGCCTTAACGCAACTCTTCACCCGCTCGGATTCCCGCCTTCGCGGGAATGAGCGGGAATGAGCGGGAAATACATCAATCTCTTAATAGCTTAGGCTTGGCCGAGCGTCCTGCCAAGCGCAGTTACAGCGAACTGGCCGACATCGTATCGCAGGCCGAGAGCTGGCCGGAATTAAAGCCGTTCGAGAACCAGCGCTTGCGCTGCGCCGAAGTGCCGTGGGTGAAGCTATCCGGCACGACGTAGCCCTGAACTCCTTCTGCAGGCGGTCGTCGCCGATGGCGGAGGCGGTCTGCAAGGCCTGGTCGACGTCGCCCGGGTCGAGGAAGCTGTGCTTTTGCTGCGCGCGGTTCGCCCAAATCCCCGCATAGCAGTCGGCCTGCAGCTCGACGCGCACCTGCAGCGCATTGACCTCGGCCTTACTCGAAGCCACCTGCTGCGCCGCCTGCACCCGCGGTAGCGTGCCGAGCTCGTCCTGCACGTGATGGCCGACTTCGTGCGCGATGACATAGGCCTCGGAGAAGCGGCACGCCTTGTCGCTCGAACAGGCGTCGAATTTGTCCTGCATGTCCCGGAAAAACGACATATCGAGGTAGATCTGCTTATCCTGCGGGCAATAGAACGGCCCCATGGCCGATTGCGCCATGCCGCAACCGCCCCTGATCGCCCCGTTGAACAGCCGCAACGGCACCGGATGGTAGGTGCGCCCCATTGCCGTGAAAATGTCGGTCCAGCGGTCCTCGGTATCGCCAAGCACCGCGGCGATAAAATCCTTGGTTTCGGCAGTCCGCGCATCGTCCACCGGCGGCGGACCGCTCTGCTGCACCTCCGTGCCGCCGCCGGAGAGGATTTCCGCGCCGTTGATCAGCACGCTCGGATCGATGCCGAGCGCCCAGCCGACCAAGCCGAGAATGATGATGGTGCCGATGCCGAGACCGTGCGCGCCGCCCGGCATGCCAAAGCCGCCGCCCATGCTCGCGCCGCGATCGTCCTCGACATTGCTTGAGCGGCGGAATTCATCCCAACGCATCTGTTTTTGCTCCTTCAAAAAGTGCGGCGCGGCGGCGCCCGACAATACGCAATACCGTCTGCCGATCGCGTCGAATTAACCAAGTGTTTCCCGGCATTTATTGCCTAGTGACAAGCTGTTTTCAGTAACTCGATTTTTACCTTGGGGCGGCATGATCCCCTCGTCGGTTGTAGGTCCCGCGTCGCCGACCAGCGTCGCCTGAGTCAGAGTTCTGAGTCATGGTTGTGTCGCGTCGCGGGGCGTCCGTAAGGGCGCCCCGCGTGAGTTTTGAGTCCCAACAGCCCGCCTCCGCGCGCATTGTCGTCGGCGACTGCGTTGCCGAGATGACAAAGCTGCCGGCGCAGTCCGTCGACCTCGTCTTTGCCGACCCGCCGTACAATCTGCAGCTTCAAGGCGACCTCAAGCGTCCCGACGATTCCCGCGTCGACGCGGTCGACGACGATTGGGACAAATTCGCAAGCTTCGCAGCCTACGACGATTTCACCCGCGCCTGGCTCGCCGCCGCCCGCCGCGTGATGAAGCCGTCCGCCACGTTGTGGGTCATCGGCTCCTACCACAACATATTTCGTGTCGGCACGATGCTCCAGGACATGGGCTTCTGGATCCTCAACGACATCGTCTGGCGTAAATCCAATCCGATGCCGAATTTCCGCGGCCGCCGCTTCACCAATGCGCATGAGACCCTGATCTGGGCCGCGCGCGACGCCGCCAAACGCGATTATACGTTCAACTACGAGGCCCTCAAGGCGGGCAACGACGACATCCAGATGCGCTCCGATTGGTTCATTCCGTTATGCACCGGCGAGGAGCGGCTAAAGGGGCGCGACGGCAAAAAACTGCATCCGACGCAAAAGCCGGAAGCCTTGCTCGCGCGCGTCATTCTCGCTGCCTCGCGGCCGGACGATCTCGTGCTCGACCCGTTTTGCGGCAGCGGCACGACCGGCGCGGTGGCGCGGCGGCTACGCCGGCGCTTTGTCGGCATCGAGCGCGACGGGGATTACGCCGCGGCAGCGCATGAACGCATCGACCGCATCGAACCGATGCCCGAGCCGTCGCTGGCGACCTTCATGACCGCGCGCGAGGCGCCGCGGGTGCCGTTCACCGCGCTGATCGAGCGTGGCATGATCTCGCCCGGCATCAAGCTCGTCGATGCCAAGCGGCGGCATCGGGCGCTGGTGCGCGCCGATGGCGCGCTTTCCCTTGGCGAGGCGGTCGGTTCGATCCACCGTATCGGCGCCTTGGTGCAAGGACTGGAAGCCTGCAACGGCTGGACCTTCTGGCACGTCGAAACGCCGAAAGGTTTGACGCTCATCGACGACTTCCGCGCCATCGTGCGATCGGAAATGGCGCAAGCCGCGGAATAACGAAATCGACTACGCTCCGGGCACGACTTCAACAAGCAGCTCAAGCGCGCGCTTGGCGAAGGCCTCCATATTTGCAAGCCGCTCGGCGCTGCCGGTGCGCAGCATGATCGCGCGCTCGGCCGGACCGGCAACCGCGATGCAGGTGTGGCCCGCTGGATCGCCGTAACGGTTGCCGGTCGGTCCCGTGGCGCCGGTTTCACCGAGGCCCCAAACCGCGCCATGCCGCTCGCGCATGCGCCACGCAATCAGGAGCGCATAGGTCTCGGTTGCCGCCCGCAAGCCTTCCATCTCGGCGTCGCCGATGCCGAGCAACGCCGCGCGCGCCGACTTTGTGTAGACCACGGCGCCGCCGAGAAAATAGGCGGAGGCGCCGGGCACCGCCAGCAAAGCCGCAGCGATGAGTCCGCCGGTCGAGGATTCGGCAATGGCGATCGTCTCGCGCCGCGCGATCAGCCGCTGCGCGATCGTCTCCGCCAACGGCAGCAGCGTTTTCATCGCGCCGCCACTACCATGATCTCAACCTTGTAATCGGGCGAAGCGAGACCCGCTTCGACGGTGGCACGCGCCGGCGTATTACCGGGCGACACCCAGGCATCCCACACCGCGTTCATCTCGGCGAAATTCGCCATGTCGGTGATCCAGATATTGGCCGAGAGGAGCTTGCTCTTGTCGGTGCCGGCCTTGGCAAGAAAGCCGTCGATCTGGGAGAGAATGCTTTTGGTCTGCTCGGCCGTGTTCTTGCCCTTCGGCGCGTCGGCGACAATACCGGCGAGATAGACCGTGTCGCCGTGGATGACGGCCTTGCTCATGCGCGGGCCGCTCTCGTGTCGTTCGATTGTCATGACTGATCCTTTCCCGGTTGGATTTTGGGTATTCGATCCGAATTCAGCGCCTGCGCCAAGACCTTGCGCATGAGGCTCGGCCAAGCTTCGCCGGCGAGTTCCGCGATTGCGATCCAGCGCGTGCCTGCAGGTGCCGGCGCGCCGGCTCGGACATCCGCCACATAGACGGTGAGTTCAAGCGGAAAATGCGTGAACACATGACGCACCATACCTGAAAGACGGCGCCACTTTTGCGGCTTCCTTAAAGCGAAGCGCGGCGCGCATTTGAGCGCAGCACCCTGGTCAAAATCCGCCGTCCACTCGGTCGTCGGCACCTCAGTCATGCCGCCGAGGAGACCTTTCGCCGGCCGCGTGCGCGCCAGAATGAAACCATCGGTGCGGCGTGCGACGAAAGCGGCGCCGCGGCGCAACTCCCTTTGCCGTTTCGGTATTCGCCGCGGAAATGTCTCCGCATCGCCGCGAGCATAGGCCGTGCAGCTTTCATTCCAGGGACAGAGCGCACACGCCGGAGTCTTCGGCGTGCAGAGTGTGGCGCCGAGATCCATCATGGCTTGGGCGAAGTCGCCGGCGCGGCGCGGCGGGGTGAGCGCTCGCGCGAGCCGGGAAACTTCCGTTTTCGCCGCCGGCAGCGGCGTGTCCACGGCATAGAGTCGGGCGATGACGCGCTCGATATTGCCGTCGACCGGGGTGGCCGGCGCATCGAAAGCGATCGCGGCGATGGCGGCGGCGGTATAGGCGCCGATGCCGGGCAAATCGCGCAGCGCCGCCTCGTTCTCCGGGATTTTTCCGCCATGCCGCTCGGCCACGGCGCGCGCGCAGGCATGAAGATTTCGCGCGCGGGCGTAATAGCCGAGGCCGGCCCAGGTTTTGAGGACATCGTCGAGCGGCGCCGCCGCCAGCGCCCCGATGTCGGGCCAGCGCGCCAGAAAGCGCGCGTAATAAGGCGCCACCGCCTTGACCGTGGTCTGCTGCAGCATGATCTCGGACAACCAGACGCGGTAAGGATCGGCACACTGGCCCGGCGGCGCGCGCCACGGCAATTTACGGCGATGCCGGTCGTACCAGGCCAGCAAGCCGGTGGGTTGCGGTGACGGAATCGCCGCCGCACCTTTGCCGCGCTGTCGTCCCGCTGTCTTCGCTGCTACGGTCATCGGCTGTGGGATGACAGAGCCAAACCCAATGAACAAGATCCGGTCATGAACAAGACCAATCGCCCGTTCGCCAAGCCGTTGCGCGATCTTGTCCCCAAAATCGTCGGCCAGACGTTTACCCGGCAGGGTTTTGCCTCCGCCGAACTGGTGACGCGCTGGGCGGATATCGTCGGGGTGGAAATCGCCGCCCACAGCGAGCCGATGAAAATCCAATGGACGCGCCCGGCGGAGGGCGAAGAGCGCGAGCCGGGCACGTTGGTGCTGCGGGTCGAGGGACCGGCGGCGATTGAGATTCAGCATCAGGGCGACGTGATCTGCGAGCGCGTCAACCGCTTTCTCGGCTGGCGCGCCGTGGCGCGGCTCGCATTACGCCAGGCGCCGCTGCGACGCGGCGAGCGCAAAGCGGCGCGCAGCTTCGACCCAGCTGTGGCGACGCAGGTTGCGCAAACACTATCGGATATACGCGATGACGACTTGAAAAACGCGCTGGCGCGGCTCGGCGCGGCAATCAAGCGACCGTGACCCTTGTTGCCGCAGGGGCATTGCAGGGTACTTGGCTCCCAGGCGCGCTAATGCCACATTCGTAAGCGAACAATTCCCGGATTTTTCCGCTCGAAGGAGCCTTCCCGTGACGCTTAATCGTCGTGAATTGCTATTGGCCGGCGCGGCTTTCACCCTGATCGGAGCCGGCGCGACGGCTGCCGTCCTGCCGCTTTCAAGCCCGGCCAGAGCGGACGATACCACGGCCTCGCCGGCCGACCTGGCCGACGCCGGTCCCAATGGCGACGTGATGCTCGGCTCCGACAAGGCGGTGGTGACGATCATCGAATATGCCTCGATGACCTGTCCGCACTGCGCGCATTTCTCGGAGAACACGTTTCCCGAGTTGAAGAAGCGTTACATCGACACCGGTAAGGTGCGCTTTACGCTGCGCACGTTCCCGCTCGATCAGCTTGCGGCGGCGGGATTCATGGTGGCGATCTGCGGCGGCAAGGACAAATATATGCCGATCGTGGAAACCCTGTTCGCGAAGCAAGAGCAATGGATCGTCAAGGACCCGGTCCCGCCGCTCGAGGAAATCGCCAAGCAGTTCGGCTTCACCGACGACCAGTTCAAGCAATGCCTGGCGAATCAGAAGGTGCTCGACGACATCCAGGCGGTGCGCGACCACGCCGTCCAGAAGCTCGGCGTCAATTCGACGCCCACTTTCTTCATCAACGGCAAGAAGCTGATCGGCGACCTTTCGATCGATCAAATGGCCAAGGAGATCGACCCCTATCTCAAGACCGGATAAGGGTTTTTTGCCCCGACCCCGGCCTTGCGGCGAGCCCATCGCGAAGTGCCGGGGCGGGCCCGGCGACGGAAGGTCTGGATAATTCGGCAGCGCGTGTTGCGCTCGGAGTCCCGACGATTCATTCTCCGCGCCGATGCGGCACATCTCCCGCGCCGGGGGGTCAAGCTTTCGGGCATCGGCTCTCGGCGTGAGTATTCAACGATTCCCTGCACCGCCGCGGCATGGGAGAGGGACGTGCCAAGAGAATGAAGCTCACGCGGCTGCGCCTGATCGGCTTCAAATCCTTCGTCGAACCGACTGATTTCGAGATTGAACCGGGACTGACCGGCGTCGTCGGCCCGAACGGCTGCGGCAAATCCAATCTGGTCGAGGCCGTGCGCTGGGTCATGGGCGAAGCGTCCTACAAGGCCATGCGCGCGGCCGAGATGGACGACGTCATCTTCTCCGGCAATACCGGCCGCCCGGCGCGCAATCATGCCGAGGTCGCAGTCTCGATCGACAATTCCGACCGCAAGGCGCCGGCCTCGTTCAACGATTTCGACGCGCTGGAAGTCTCCCGCCGCATCGTGCGCGAGCATGGCTCGACCTTCCGCGTCAACGGCCGCGAGGTGCGCGCGCGCGACGTCGGCATGTTGTTCGCCGACGCCTCGACCGGCGCGCATTCACCTGCTTTGGTGCACCAGGGCCGCATCGGCGAGATCATCCAGGCGCGGCCGGATCAGCGCCGCCGCGTGCTGGAAGAGGCCGCCGGCATTTCCGGGCTGCATGCGCGGCGCCACGAAGCGGAGCTACGGCTCAAAGCGGCCGAGCAGAACTTGGCGCGGGCCGAGGACGTCATCGGCCAACTGGCCGCCCAGGTCGCGGCGCTGAAAACCCAGGCGCGGCAAGCGGTGCGCTACCGCAACATATCCGGCCAAGTGCGCCGCACCGAAGCGTTGCTGTTCCACTTGCGCTGGATCGCGGCGCGGAGCGAAGTCGGCGAAACCGGGCGCGCCAAGGATGAAGCCGTCCGCGTCGTTGCCGCGCGCACCGGCGAACAGGCACAAGCCTCCACCCGCCAGGCGCAGATCGCCGCCACTCTACCGGCCTTGCGCGAAGCGGAAGCGAGAGCCGCCGCCGGCCTGCAACGCCTCATCGTCGCGCGCGAAACGCTCGAGCGCGAGGAGGCCCGCGCCAAGGAGCGCATCGGCGAACTCGATCGCCGCATCGAACAGTTCGCGGCCGATCTGCAGCGCGAACGGGCGCTGGCGGCCGACGCCGCGGCAGCGCTGCAACGGCTCGACGCCGAGGAGAAAGCGCTGGCGGCGGTGGCCCAGGAAACCGACGCGCAGCTTGCCGGCGCCAACGGTCGTGTCGCTACGGCGGATGCGGCATTGGCGGCCTCGGAAAAATCCTTCGCCGAATTGACCGGCGCGCTCGCCGATCTCAGCGCGCGCCGCAATCAGTTGCAGGCCGCCCTGCGCGAGCACCAGGAGCGCGCCACGCGGCTCGAGGCCGAGTTCGCTAATATCGAAGCCGGCTTGGCCGCAACCGACTCCGGCGCACCGGATTTGCCGGCGCTGGCCGCGGCGGTTGCCGAAGCGCAAGCGGCGCTCGCCGAAGCAGAAAGTGCGGCGCATGCGGCGGAAGCCGCGCATCGGCGCGCCCGCGAAGAAATCGACGCGGCGCGGGCGCCGCTCGCCGCCGCCGAGAAGAGCGTGCAGCGGCTTGAGACCGAGGCCAAGACCATCGGCAAGCTGCTCGCGGTCGAGAGCAAGAATCTGTGGCCGCCGGTGATGGACGCGATCACCGTGACGGAAGGCTACGAGAAGGCGCTCGGCGCCGCTTTGGGCGACGATCTCGATGCGCCGGTGGGCTCATCGGCGCCGATGCATTGGGCCGGCGCCGCGCTCGATCCGTCCGATCCGAGCCTGCCGGACGGCGTCATGGCGCTGTCGGAATATGTGAAGGCGCCAGCGGAACTCCAACGCCGCCTCGCCCAGATCGGCGTGGTCGAGCGCGCCGAGGGACCGCGGCTTGCCGGAATGCTCAAGCCGGGCCAAAGGCTGGTTTCGCGCGAAGGCGATTTCTGGCGCTGGGACGGTTTTGCGGTTGCCGCCCACGCGCCGACCGGCGCGGCGCGCCGGCTCGCCGAACGCGGCCGCCTGCTCACGATCGAGAGCGAACTTGCAGCCGCGCGCACCGACGTCGAAGCCAAGCGCGGCATCGTCGAAGCAGCGGAAGCGGCGCTTACCGCCGCCGCCGCCGCGGAAACCGAGGCGCGCGCGCGCTGGCGTGAGGCCCAGCACCGCACCGATGCCGCGCGCGAACAACACGCCGTTGCCGAGCGCGAGGTCAGCCGCAATGCGGCGCGCATTTCCGCGCTCCAGGAGGCGCGGCAGCGGATCGGCGCGGCTCGCGACGAGACCAGGCTTGCCCGCGCCGAGGCGGAAACGGCGCTCGCCGCCCTGCCGGATGCTGCCGAAATCGAAAGCAAGCTCGCCGATATCAATGCGGCAATCGTGCGCGAGCGTAGCGCCTGCGCCGAGCAGCGCGGCGAAGCGCAGGCCATCGCGCGCGAATCCGAGCTTGCCAGCCACCGGCTGCGCGCCATCGCCGCCGAGCGGCAGGAATGGAACGACCGCAACGATAATGCCGCGGCGCAGATCGCCACGCTAGGCCAGCGCACCGACGAGGCGGCAAGCGAACGCGCCGAATTGATCGAGGCGCCGCAGAAGTTCGAGAGCCAGCGTCAGGCATTGATCGGCGAGATCGAAACCGCCACCGCCGAACGCCGCGCCGCCGCCGATCGTCTGGCCGCGGCGGAGACCGACCTTGCCGAGGCGGATAAGGCCGCGCGCCTGGCGCTTGAAGCCGTCGGCGAAGCGCGCGCCGAAGCCGCGCGCGGCGAGGAACGTTACGACGCCGCCAAGCGTCGGCTTGCCGATATCGAGCACGAAATCCGCGAAATCCTGCAAGTCGAGGCGGCGAGTGCCGCGGAAGTCGCCGAGCTCAAGCCGGATGCCGAGACCCCGTCGATCGCCGAGGTCGAGGCCAAGATCGAGCGCATCAAGGCCGAGCGCGAACGGCTCGGCTCGGTGAATCTGCTCGCCGAGCAGGAATTGCGCGACGTCGAGGGCCAGCACCAAAAACTCATCGGCGAGCGCGACGACCTGGTCGAAGCGATCCGCCGGCTGCGCCAGGGCATCCACAGCCTCAATCACGAAGCGCGCGAGCGGCTGCTCGCCTCGTTCCAGATCGTCAACGAGAACTTCAAGAAACTGTTCGCCGAATTGTTCGGCGGCGGCAATGCCGAGCTGCAATTGATCGAGAGCGAAGATCCGCTGGAAGCCGGTCTTGAAATCATGGCGAAGCCGCCAGGCAAGAAGCCGGCGACGCTGTCGCTATTGTCCGGCGGCGAGCAGGCGCTCACGGCTTTGGCTTTGATCTTCGCCGTGTTTCTCACCAACCCGGCGCCGATCTGCGTGCTCGACGAGGTCGACGCGCCGCTCGACGACTACAATGTCGAGCGCTTCTGCAACCTGCTCGACGAAATGACGCGTTCGACCGACACCCGCTTCGTCATCATCACCCACAATCCGATCACCATGGCGCGGATGAACCGCCTCTACGGCGTCACCATGGCCGAGCGCGGCGTGTCGCAGCTCGTCTCGGTCGACCTCGAAGGCGCGGTGAAGCTGCGCGAGGCGAGCTAGGAAGTCAGTACGCTCGTCGATCCGTCAGTCGCTCGACAACAAAATGCCGCGCTCCATCCTCGTGAGGGTCGAGCGCGGCACCTGATTCCTACTTCCCCCAATTGGACGACGAGCACTCGTCCGTTCGGTCTGACAATGATCCAGCCTATTCCGGCATGCCCACCACCGGGTTGTGGAGATGCGTCCACTCGTTCATCGACCCGGCGTAAAGCTTGGCATGTTCGTTTTTCAGAATTTCGTGCGACACGAACCACGCGCCTGAGGCCAAGTGCCCGGTGTTGCAATAGGCTATCGTCGGCCGCTCGGAACTGATGCTCTGCTGTTTGAAGATCGCCCGATAGTCCTTTGCGTCCATGAATTCCTGAGCGCCGTCCGCCGGCTTGGTGATCGCTTCGGTGGGGAACGAAGCGGCGCCGGCGACGTGGCCGGCCGCCGTCACGACCGGGCTCTTGGCGATGCCGAAGAACTGCGCGATTGGGCGGGCATCCACCAATTGCGCCGCGTGATGCTTCAGGCTGGCTTTGACGTCATCGGTCGTCGCCAAAAGTTCCTTACGCTCGGCGGTGGCGGCCCAGTCGCCTTGCTTGGCGACGATGGGATCGGTGCTGATCGGATATCCGGCACTGATCCAGCTATTGGTGCCGCCATTGAGGACGGCGATATTGTCATCGCCGAAATATTTCAGTTGGAAGAACAATCGCGTCGCCATATCGAGCGACTCGACGCTGTTTGCGATGGGGGCGATGACGATCGTCGTCCCCTTGCTGACGCCGGCATCGTCCATCGCTTTCTGGAAGAATTCCTTCGTCGGCATCATGGCATTGAGCTTAACGCCATCGACTTCGCGCGTCTCGCGGATTTTGCCGAAATCCACGGAAAGCGCGCCGGGGATGTGGCCGCCGGTTTCGGCCAGTGTTTTCTTGCCCGTGGCGTTATCGACGTTGAATGTCGGCTCGACCGTGAGCCGTTTCATGTCGTCGCGGATATCGATCACCGTCACTTGATTCATGTGATCGTGCAGCCATTGTGCGCTGACCAGCGGTCCCGGCAGGCTGGTTGCGGTTTCAGCTTGCGCCGCAACGCTGACGCTCATCGAGGATACGCCCAGGGCTAGGGTGGAGGCCGCGATTGCCGCTGCAATCGCAAATCGAATGGACGTCATCTGGTTTTCTCCCGTGAATTGGCTATGAATTGACGTTTTTTTTCGAAGTCGAGCGGCATTACGACCGTGCCGGGGACTTAATTCATTGATTTCGATCAAAGACGTCAAAGATCATTTTCCACATTTTACCGATGGGTGCTTTGGGGTTTTGCCCATGACCGTTCGACCATTTTGGCCGCCGCTGACCGCCGGGATCGCGCTCGGCCTTGTATTGCTGATGACGTTCTTGTTCACCGGCCACGGTTTGGGCGCGAGCGGCTTTTTCACGCGGCTGACCGCGTGGCTCGGCGGCGGAATCGCTCACGACGCGACCGCCGGAAATAGCTATCTCGGCCCGTTTCTGACCGCTGCCGCGCATCCACTGGCGAGCTGGATCAGCTGGGAAATCGTCGGCGTGATGGTCGGTGCGCTGCTCGCGGCGCTCACCAGCGGGCGTTTTCGCTTGCGGCTCGACGGCGCCCCTAAACTCGGCGGATCCGGGCGGATTGCATTGGCCGTCGGCGGCGGCGCGCTGACCGGCTTCGGCGCGCGGCTGGCGCGCGGCTGCACCAGCGGCATGGGATTGTCCGGCGGTGCGCCGCTCGCGGTTGCGGCATTCCTGTTTCTGATCGGATTTTTCATCAGCGGAATCGTACTGGGGTGGCTGATGCGGAGGGTATGGGTATGAGTCTTCCTTTCTACGACGAAGGCGTCGCCTCCGGCCTCTTAAGCGGCGTGCTGTTCGGCTACGTGCTGGAAAGCGCCGGTTTCGGCAGCCCGCGCAAGCTGACTGCGCAATTCCGCTTCACCGATTGGTCGGTGTTCAAGGTCATGTTCACCGCCATCATCGTGGCGGCGATCGGCCTTGCCGCGGCGACCGCAACCGGCGTGCTGGCTGCGAACAGCATCTTCATCCCGACCACGTTCTTCTGGGCGACACTGACCGGCGGCGCTCTGGTCGGTGCGGGCATGGCGATCGGCGGCTATTGCCCGGGTACCTCAGCGGTCGGCCTTGCGAGCGGACGGCTCGATGGCTTGTTCTTCATTGTGGGAATGGTGCTCGGCACTGGAGTCTTTGCCGCCGTGTTCGAGCCGATCAAGGGCTTCTACCTAGCCGGCCAGGGTTCGCAAGCGCAGACGTTAAGTCAACTGTTCGGGGCGCCGACTTGGCTCGTGCTCGGCGTCCTGATCGTCATCGCGGTGCTCGGCTTCGTCATCGGCACGCGGCTCGAGCGCGCGAATGGCGGCGCGCTGACCGCCGAGCAATTGACCGGGACGGGCGCCGAGGAAACCGGCGAAATTGAAATCGTCAGCGTGCGCATGAGCTGATTACATCAGGAGGCAAGGATGCAAACCAAGATCAAATCGGCTCTGCTCGCCGGCAGCCTGTCGGCGGTCGCGGCAGCGATTACGGCAACTGTCCCGGCACCGACGCCGGTTGCGGCGACCGCAAGTACGATCCAGGTCGCGCAGGCGACAAATCCGTGCGGTCCAAGCAATCCCTGCGGCCCAAGCAATCCCTGTGCGCCTGGAAAGCCGCCGAAGTCGCAAGGCAATCCGTGATCGGCGCCGGCGGAGCAGCGGGCAGTGGCAGTTATGCTGGACACGCCGTCGAGTTCATCGCAGGCCGCGCCGGCAATGACCGGCGCAGACGACAGACTCGCCGCGCGACTGACGGAACTGAACCGCGACGCGCTGCTTGCAATGTATGACGCGGCGGCGGAAGCCACCGCATGCCTCGCCGCGCTGGCGAAATTCGGCCTCAACCCGGTGACCGCCGTGCTTGGCCGCGCAACTGCCGTCGAGGAATGGGCGCACTATCCCCAGGGCGACGTGATCGATCCCATCACGCACAGCCAATTTTACTACCATGCCCATGCGTCAGGCGAGCGCGTCGACCGTGAGCACGGTCACTTCCATGCTTTCGTCCGGGCGAAACAGACCTGTGCGGAACTGCAACCGGTAAATTGGGCGGACGGCATATCTCCCGACGATGCAGCCGCCGTCACGCACCTGGTGGGCCTATCGACCGATGCTTCCGGCCGGGCGATCCGGCTGTTCACCACCAATCGCTGGGTCACGGGAGAGGTCTGGTACGATGCCGCCTCAGTAATCCGCATGCTCGATCGCTTCGACATGACGACGAGGGAGCCCTGCTACGATCTCAATCGCTGGATTACCGCCATGATCGCGATGTTTCGGCCGCAGATCGAAGTTTTGATACGCGCGCGCGATGTGCGACTCATGCAGTTTGCCGCCGAGAACCCCGGATGCGACGTCTACGAGGACCGCGCGCTGCAAGTGACCTCGGCAATGCCGGTCGATTTCCTCACGCAGATCGGCGCCATCGAAGCCGCCCTCGCTGGCGCCGCTGGGTGATTGAGTTCGTCTCGTTCGATGCCGTGAAGCGAGAGGCAGCGAACGGCGTGGTGTTCACTCATTCCCAAGCTTGAACAAGCGCCTCGCGTTGCTGCGGCCGATTTTCATGCGGTCGTTCTCGCTGATCGGGCAGGCGTCGAACCAGTTGGCGGCGTGATCGATGTTCTCGAACGGCCAGTCGGTCGAGAACATGATGCGGTCGGCGCCGATTTCCAGCATCGCGTTCATCAGCGCTTGGGTGCGGAAATTGCCCGACGTCGTGAGGAAGAAGTTGGACGAGAAATATTCGCCCATGCGCTTCTTCGCCGGCCACTTATTGCGGTCGGGAATCCACGCATTGGAATTGTCGACGCGCCAAATCCCGTAGGGCAGATTCTCGCCCATATGACCGAGAACGATGGTGAGCCGCGGATGGGCGTCGAACAGGCCTGAGGCCATCAGCCGCAATGCGTGCACCGCCGTCTCCTGGCCGAACGCCCAGATCGGTCCCAACAGCCAGGGGTGGCCGTCGTAAATGCGCGCGTCGCGCGGCACCGGATTGCGCGGATGCAGATAGAACGGCACGTCGAGCCGTTCCACCGTCGCCCAGAACGGCCGGTATTGCGGCAAGTCGTAATAGAGCACGGTCTCGGCGTCGCCGGTTTGCGAAAAGCCATTGACCAAGGCGCCGCGAAAGCCGAGCTCCTTGACGCAGCGCTCCAGCTCGCGCGCGGCGATCTCGGGGTCCTGCATGGCGAGCGCGGCAAAACCCTGAAAGCGGCCCGGCCGCTTCTGCACCTGCTCGGCGAGATAATCGTTGGCCTTGCGCGCAACTTCGGCGGCGCGCGCCTTGTCCGGGATTGCCTGCACCGCCGGCGCGTTGAGGGAGAGAATCATCATCTCGATGCCGTATTCATCCATCAGCGCCAGCCGCCTGCCGTGGATGTCCGCGTTGCGATCCCCCACTTCGCGCCGCACCGGGTCCGGAAAGTAGCCCATCGAATCTTCGGCGGTTTCCGGAATGGCGAAATGTTCCTCAAGTGCGATCTTGCCCTGCATGGTGCCTCCCCAATCCGGCGTTCGTCGAAGCCGGCGCCGGCCGACCGATTAATCTTAACACGGCGATCAGGACGCGCGTCCCGGCGATCCGCGCATGGCAGCGCCGCTGGCACGGTTCTGGCGAGTTGGCGGCACGAGCTTCCCGCGCTGTGCCATTCCGGGGCGGCGGCGGGCCCCGCTCGTCCAAAACGCAACAGCGAAGCCGGCCGCGCCGATGAACGTTCAACCCAGTTACACGCTGGCATCCCCGCCGCAGACGAGCCGGGTATTACGCGCCTGGGCGCGCTTGTCGCGCGGCACTTTTTCCATCGCCATCTTCCTCATCGACGTCGCGCTGATCGTGGCGATGTCGTGTATCACCGGCATGGTCTATTACCGCATCGCTTATGGCGACATCGACGAGATTTCGCGCTGCGTCCAGGTCGGGTTGTTGGCGGCGAGCATATTCACCATCTCCAACGTGTTTCGCGGCGAATACCGGATGCCGAACTTCTTCGCGTTCAAGCCGCATGCCCGCCGCACCATCCAATTGTGGAACGTCACGCTGATCTGCCTCTTGATGCTCGGGTTCCTGGCGCAGGTCAGCGTCGATTATTCGCGCGGCTGGATCGTGCTGTTCTATTTCGCCACCCTCGCCGCTCTCGTCGTCTCGCGCTTTGCCATCGTACGCATTACCGCGCTGGCCCGCGCCGCCGGATTGGTTTCGGCGCAGCGCATTTGCCTGATCGGCACCGGCGCGCATATCGGCGTCTTCGTCCAGCATTACGAGCCCTGGACGCTGGGACTCAACGTGGTCGGCTGCCGCTTTCTCACCCCGGTTGGGGCCACCGCATCGGCCGAAACGCGGCGCGCCGTGCTCGATCGCGACCTCGCCGAGGCGGTCGCCAGCGTGCGCAGCCTCGAGCCCGACGCGATTTACCTTTTGCTGCCGTGGTCGGCGACCGAGATCATCGATCGCTGCGCCAAGACTTTCCTGGCGCTGCCGGTCGAGATCCATCTCGGACCCGAGCAGATCCTGCACAAGTTCGACGAAGTCGAGCTCGCCAAGGTCGGGCCGCTGGCGAGCTTGCAATTGACGCGCTTGCCGCTGTCGCGCGCCGAGGTGATGCAAAAGCGCTGCTTCGATCTTGTCTTGGCGTCGCTGGCGCTGATCGCGCTGACGCCGCTATTCGTCATCGTCGCGATCCTCATCAAGCTCGACGGTCCGGGGCCGATCTTCTTCGTGCAGCGCCGCTACGGCTTCAATCAGCAGCCGTTCCGTATCATAAAATTCCGCACCATGCGGGCGTTGGAAGACGGCGCCGTCGTGCCGCAGACCACGCGCGACGATCCGCGCTTGACGCGGATCGGCCGCTGGCTGCGGCGCTGGAACATCGACGAAATCCCGCAGCTCTTCAACGTGCTCGCCGGCGACATGTCGCTCGTGGGCCCGCGGCCGCATGCGCTGTCGCACGATGACGACTATGAGCGCCGCATTTCGCTTTATGCGCGGCGGCACAACGTCAAACCCGGGATTACCGGCTGGGCGCAGATCAACGGTTATCGCGGCGAGATCGACAGCGACGAGAAAATCAGAAAGCGCGTCGAGTACGACCTGTTCTATATCGACAACTGGTCGCTCTGGCTCGACCTGAAAATCATCGCCCGCACGCTATTGTCGCCTGCGGCCTACCGCAACGCGTACTGAGAGGAGCGTTATCCCGCAAACGTGGCGATGGCGGCGACGGCGCCGACGGTCACCAGCGCCGTCGACAGCCACAAAATGCCGATCAGAAGCCATAGCGGTCGCGGCTTCTTGGCGGCCGTCGGCATCGCCGACTTGGTCCAGGACCGTAGCGCCGGCTCACCCAGCCGCAGTGCGACGCTCGCCCGTTCGATATCGGCAAATTCGCGGGCCAGCTGGTCCTGCTCGAACCGCGTCAGCGCGTGAGCATCTTCGCCGATCCTATCCGTGGCGCGACGGCGCGGCGGCTCGGCGTTGCGAGGCTCGGGCAATATGGCATTGCTGCTGGCGTCGGCTGACGGCTCAGAACCGAGATAATGCTCGGACATTTGCATCCACCTGTTTGGGGTGAATCCTTAAATGACGCGTCCCATCAACGCGATGTCGATCCGGCGCTAACCTTAACGGCGCAGCTGGCCGCCATAACGGACGCGGCGATAGCGCCTGACGATTGAACCGATAATTGAACCTATGGGCGCTCGCAGTCGTCATAAACCGTGCCTATCTACTGCTCGCGGCCATTAAAACGGCCACCCGTTGAGCCATTTCCGATATCCGCTTTGAAGGAGCCCAAATGTCCACTTCGACCGTCATCGTTCTTGCCGTGATCGTCGTCGTCATTTTGTGGGCGATCACCGTCTATAACGGCCTGGTTTCGATGCGGCAGCGGGTCAACGAGGCCTTTGCCGACATCGACGTGCAGCTCCGCCAGCGGCACGACCTCATTCCCAACCTGGTCGAGACGGTAAAGGGCTATGCCGCGCATGAACGCGGCACGCTCGACGAGGTCGTCAAGGCGCGCAATGCGGCGGTCGCGGCGCAGGGGCCGGTGCAGCAGGCGGCGGCGGAAAACATGCTGTCCGGCGCATTACGCCAGCTGTTCGCGCTGTCGGAAGCCTATCCCAACCTCAAGGCCAACGAGAATTTCCAACAATTGCAGGCGGAGCTGACCGATCTCGAAAACAAAATCGCCGCCTCCCGGCGCTTCTTTAACAACGCGGTGCAGGAATACAATGCCGGCATTCAGCGCTTTCCCGCCGCCCTGTTCGCCGCCTCCTTCGGCTTCGCGCAGAAGGATTACTTCGATCTCGGCGCTGATCGCCAGGCGGAAACGGCGGCGCCTTCGGTCAAGTTCTAGCCTCGGCATCGCGGGGCCGAGCCATGGCCGCTTACGGTCTGTATAGCCACATCCAGTCGAACCGCCGCCGTTCGATCATCCTGCTCGCCGGGCTGTTCTTCCTCGTCTATGTGATGGTCTATGCCGGCGCGCTGGTGGCCGAAGGACTATCCGTCAACGCCGACATCAATACGCTTCTGCAGCTTGCCTGGATCGACTTCCTCAAAGCGGCGCCGTTCGCGACCGTCGGCGCGGCGCTATGGATCGTCATCGCCTACTACTTTCATCAGGACATGATCGACGCCTTGACCGGCGGCCGCGAAGTGCAGCGCCGCGACGAACCGCGGCTCTACAATATCCTGGAAAATCTCTGCATCTCGCGCGGCATCCCGACGCCCAAGCTGAAAATAATGGATTCGGATGCGCTCAACGCCTTCGCCACTGGAATGAACGCCAAGCAATATTCCATCACCGTCACCACCGGCCTGCTCAAAGCGCTCGATGACGCCGAGATCGAATCCGTGCTCGGCCACGAACTGACGCATATCCGCAACGGCGACGTCCGCATGATGGTCATCGCCGTCATTATTGCCGGGGCGATCTCGTTCTTCGTCGAGCTGGTCTTCCGGCTCTGGTTTTACAACAGCATCGGCTTCGGCGGCTCGCGATCCGAGCGGCGGGGCGGCGGCGGGGCGGGGCTCGCGATTCTGATCGCCGTGGGCCTCCTGGCCGTCGCCTATATGCTGTCGTTCGTCATTCGCCTCGCCTTGTCGCGCTCGCGCGAATACCTTGCCGACGCCGGCTCGGTGGAACTTACCAAGAACCCGGACGCCATGATCTCGGCGCTGCGCAAGATCGAAGGCCGCGGCGAGCTTAAGCGCGCGACCTCCGCCGTGATGGAAATGTGCATCGACAATCCGCGCGAAGGTTTTGGCGAGCTATTCGACACCCATCCGAGCGTCGAGGCCCGCGTCGCGGCGCTGATCAAATTCGCCGGCGGCCACGACCCGGGCCCGATCGCGCTGCCGCCGCCGGCAAGCGACGCGACCGACGATCGATCCGCCGTCGCGGGACTGTCGGAGGGCCAATCAGGCGGTCCACCGGTTGGACCTTGGGGGCCCGAAAATAGGCCGAACGAGGCTTCCGCCGCCCCCGGACCATGGTCGGAGCCGCCGATTCACGCGCCGCAGCAGCCAACCGCCGTGCCATCCTCCTCCGAATCGGCGCCTGGCCCCTCGTTCGGTCCTTGGGGCCCGCCGCGCGGCAGCTAGCCGATGCGCCGGCGGAATTAACCTTAATGAATTACAAATCGGCGCAAAACCGCCCTCGCCGCCGATCAGGCAGACGATGAGGCTTCCAAACGGTCGCGCGGCTGTGTAGAAGCGAAAGTCGAGGACGGAGGACGCGACTCAAACGCGTCAGTGAGGGTTCGATCATGGCTAAACCAGCTCTGATTTTGGTTGGCGCGGACAAGGGCGGCGTAGGTAAGACCACGGTCGCCCGTACGCTGCTCGACTATTTTACCGCGCATCATATCCCGACACGGGCCTTCGATTCCGAGGCGCCCAAGGGCACGCTCAAGCGCTTCCATCCGGAGACGAGCGACATCGTCGACGCCACCATGGTGGCCGACCAGATGCGGATCATCGACACGCTGTCGACCACCGATGCCACCGTCACCGTGGTCGACGTGCGCGCCGGTCTGCTTTCGCCGACGCTGCGCGCGTTGCGCGACATCGGCTTTCTCGACGCGGTGAAGAAGGGTCAGATCACTTTCATCGTCTTCCATATCCTCGGCTCGTCGATCGCCTCGTTGAACGAGATCGAGGAAACCGCTCCCTTCACCACCGACGCCAAATATTTCCTGGTCAAAAACTTCATCAATAACACCAACTTCTTCGAATGGGACCAGGCCACCCACGCCTCGTATTTCAAGAAGCTGAAAGATGCGGTGACGATCAGTATCCCGAAGCTCAACGAGATGGCCTATGAGCAGGTCGAGCTTGCCTCCGTCCCATTCCTGACGTTTGTCGCCAACAAGAACCCGAAGGGCGACACCGCCAATTACTCTTTCGTGCTGCGCGGCTATGTGCGGCACTGGCTCGGCAATGTGTGGGGCGAATACGATCGCGTGAAGCTCCTCGACCTGTTCGATACCTCCGCCAGCGGGGTTTCGGCTCCGCGCGCGCAGGGCGGGAACCGGACCTAAGGACTGGCCTTCCGTGGGGTTTCCCACACGGCTCCAGCAATTAGCTAGAGCCTGTTGCGATTTCGTCATAGTCTCGATTCAGTTGCACTGAATTGGACCCTTCGCGGGAATGCCGCAGCATACCCCTCTCTACATCATCGCCTCGCAGCACCCGCGGGTGGGCAAAACGCTGATCGCTCGGCTTTTGATCGAGTACTTCCGCTTAAGCAGCAGGACCTCCCTCGTCGGCTACGATCTCGATCCGCGCGAGCCGACGCTGGCGCCCCACTTCCCCAACCTGGTCTGGACCGTCGATATCGCCGATATCCGCGGCCAGATGGCGCTGTTCGACCGGCTCGTTTCCGACCGGTGGCGGACCACCGTAATCGACTTGGGTTACGCCCTGTTCGAGCAATTCTTCGCAGTGATGGCGGAGATCGACTTCGAGCAGGAGGCGCAGCGGCGGAGCATCGAGCCGATCGTGCTGTTCATTGCCGATCCCGCGCCGACCACTGCGCGCAGCTATGCCGAGCTGCGGCGCCGTCTGCCGCGAACAACGTTCGTGCCGGTGCACAACGAAGCGGCGGCATTCATGTTCGTGCCGCAGGATTTCCCGCCGACACGTCCGGAATACGGCGTCATCCGCATCCCGCGCCTGTCGCCGATCGTTCGCGGCGTCATCGACCGGCCCGGCTTCTCGTTCTCCGCCTACATGGCGCGTCAGCCTGGCGGGCCTACCGAAGTGCACAGCTGGATCGGCGGAATTTTCGCACAATTCCGCGATCTCGAACTGCGGCTCTTGATCGGCGAGCTTGAATCTTCGCTGCGCGGCGGCAGAAAAGAACCGGTGCGGCAGGCTCGCTAGCGCTACCTTGGCGGCACAAATCGCTCTCTACTAGAGCCTTATCCGTTCTGATTGAATCAGAACAGGGCTCTAGCATTTTGTTTGAGCATGATCTTTTCGGAAAACCGGCTTCCACTTTTCCGGATCATGCTCTAATGCCCCTCGAAGCTGACGAGTGTACGCACCGGCACGCCGAGTTTTCTTATTTTGTCGGCGCCGCCGAGCTCCGGCAGATCGATGACGAAGCAGGCGGCGACAACGTCGGCACCTACCTGCTTCAACAGCTTGACCGCCGCCTCGGCGGTGCCGCCGGTCGCCACGAGATCGTCGACCAGGATGACCCGTTCGCCGTCGACGAGCGCGTCCTCGTGCATTTCCATCTCGTCGATGCCGTATTCGAGCGAATAACCGATGCTCACGCGCTTGAACGGCAGCTTGCCCTTCTTGCGGATCGGCACGAAGCCGCACGAGATCTGATGCGCGATGGCGCCGCCGAGGATGAAGCCGCGCGCCTCGATGCCGGCGACCTTGTCGATCTTGCCGCCGGCCCAAGGCTGCACCAGTTCGTCGACGGCGCGCCGGAACGCCCGTGCGTCGCCAAGGAGCGTGGTGATGTCGCGGAACATGATGCCCGGCTTGGGATAGTCCGGGATGGTGCGGATCGCAGCCTTGAGATCGTTCTCGAGTACAACACTAGTCATTGGTGGAAGCCCCCATCGTGATGGTCGACCATCCCCTCATCCTGCAGCGAATGCCATTCTTTCAGGGTATCACTCAAAGCTGCCAAATAGCCGTCGGACAATGTTACGCCGGTTTCGGCACCTTTCCTGTGAAGGGGCCAAAGCCATCTCCAAATCATTCGTATTGACGAAATCATTGCGGTCGCCGGCAGTCTTCCGGCTTGAACCAGTTCAGCTCTTATATTCGCGCGGCACGCGCAGTTACCCCAGCTCCGGATCGTGCAGCACGGCGTGCCAGACCCGCTTCTTGGTGAAGTAGAGCAAGCCGGTGAACACGATGAGGAATATCATCACCTGGAAGCCTAGCCGCTTGCGCGCATCGAGCGTCGGCTCGGCCGCCCACATTAGGAAGGCGGCGACGTCGCGGCCATATTGGTCGACCGTGGTAGGCGTGCCGTCGGTATATTCCACCTGGCCGTCGCTCAACGGCTTCGGCATGCCGATGGCATGGCCGGGGAAATATTTATTGTATTGCCCGCCCGGCGGCAGCGCGAAGCCGGCAGGCGGATCGGTATAACCGGTCAAGATGGCATGGATGTAGTCCGGACCATCCTCCTGATACATCGTAAATGCATCGAAGATGAACCGGGGAAAGCCCCATTCATAGCTGCGCGCCTTGGCGAGATCGGACATGTCCGGCGGCAGCTTGCCGCCGAGCGCCGCGCGGGCGGCCTGGTCGTTCGGAAACGGCGGCGGGAAGGTGTCGGAAATCTTGCCCGGCCGTTGAAACATCTGGCCCTGATCGTTCGGACCGTCGGTCACCTGGAACGTGGCGGCAATGGCGGCCGCCTGCGCCTCGGTGAAAGCCGGACCGTCGGGATCGGCCAGATTGCGGAACGACAAAAGTTTCAGGCTGTGGCAGTTCGAGCAAACCTCGCGATAAATCTTGAACCCGCGCTGCAGCTGGGCGGGGTCGTAGGTGCCGAACGGGCCGGAAAACGACCAGGTCAGCCGCGGCGGCGCGTCCGCCTCCTGCGCCGCCGCTATCGTCGCCACACCGGTCAGCGACGCCGCCAGTGTGAAGGCCAAGATGATGCTGCGATGAATTTTCATAGGCCCGGTCTCCTTAACCGCGTGCGGCCGGCGGCGGCGCCGATGCGCCGATCGGCACGCCTTCGCGCAGCACCGATTCCGAGATCGAATTCGGCAGCGGTTTGGTCGTTTCGAACAAGCCCAGCAGCGGCAGGATGATGAAGAAGAAGGCGAAATAGTAGGCGGTGAGAATTCGCGCGGCGATCACATAGCCGCCGGTCGGTTCCTGCGAGCCGAGATAGCCGAGCCCGATGACGGCGGCGAAGAAGATGAACAGGAACTGCCGGTACAGCGGCCGATAATTCGCCGAACGCACGCGCGACGTATCGAGCCACGGCAAGAAAGCCAGCACGACGATCGAACCGGCAAGCGCGGTAACGCCCAGGAGCTTGCTCGGAATGCCGCGCAGAATGGCGTAGAACGGCAAATAGTACCATTCCGGAACGATGTGGGTCGGCGTCTGGCTCGGATTGGCCGGAATGTAATTGTCGGAATGGCCGAGATAGTTCGGAATGTAGAAGATGAACCAGGCGAGCACGATGCAGAACACGCCGATGAAGAAGGCGTCCTTCACCGTGGCATAGGGCGTGAACGCCACAGTATCCTTCTCGGTCTTCGGCTCGACGCCGGTCGGATTGTTCTGCCCGACCATGTGCAGCGCCCAGACATGCAGCACCACCACGCCGGCGATGACGAACGGCAACAGGTAATGCAACGAGTAAAAGCGATTGAGCGTCGGATTGCCGACCGCATAGCCGCCCCACAGCCAGCTGACGATTGAGCCGCCGACGCCGGGTATCGCCGAGAACAGGTTGGTGATCACGGTCGCCGCCCAGAAGCTCATCTGCCCCCATGGCAGCACGTAGCCCATGAAGCCGGTGGCCACCATGAGCAGGAACAGGATGACGCCGAGGATCCACAACACCTCGCGCGGCTCCTTGTAGGAGCCGTAATACATGCCGCGCGCCATGTGGACGTAGACGGCGAGGAAGAAGAACGAGGCGCCGTTGGCATGGATGTAGCGCAACAGCCAACCGTAATTCACGTCGCGCATGATGCCTTCGACGGAATTGAAGGCGAAATCGACGTGCGGGGTATAGTGCATCGCCAGCACGACGCCGGTGACGATCTGCACGCCCAGCATGAAGGTGAGAATGCCGCCGAAGGTCCACCAATAGTTCAGATTGCGCGGCGTCGGATAGGCGATGAAGGAGGAATAGACGAGGCTCGCGATCGGCAGCCGCCGCTCCAACCACTGCATGAAGGGGCTCTGCGGCTGATAGGTCGATTGTCCGCTCATAGTCGAACCTTATGTGCCTGATTGCGCGATGCTTCGCCGATTCGTCACAGTGCCGGCAGCTGCGGTCGCAATGGAAAGGAAATCCCGGCGTGTAAGCTCCGCCGTTGAGATTGCTGTCACAGCCTCGACCCTCTTACGTCTGACCGGTCGCCCCGTCCGCGCTGCAAACCGCCCCCGGTAGGCCCCCGTGCGGCGGCGGAAGGACCAGTCGCCTCCAGCCCTGGGAAGGCCCGAGGCGACGCATTCCGGCGGCGTTTTATTGGCACCCTTGCCGCGATAGTGCAAGTGTGGCCGCAACGACACCCACAATGCAACTTATGTGCCCTTTCCCCGGTCCGATCCGTATACCCACAGATCGCCGCTGAACGCCGCTTGGCGCCCCGACATGACGCTTGGAATCGCGCTGTACGAGCCCGACATCCCGCAGAACGCCGGAACGGTTCTGCGGCTGTGCGCGTGCCTCGGCGTCGAAGCCCATTTGATCGAGCCAGCTGGCTTTCCCGTCTCGGAGCGCGCCTTTCGCCGCGCCGGCATGGATTATCTCGACGCCGTCGCGCTGGTGCGGCACGCCTCGTGGCGGGAATTCGAAGCTTGGCGGCGGCGAGAATGCCATCGGCTTGTTCTGTTCACGACCGCGGCGACTATGTCCTACCTCGATTATCGCTTTGAGCCGCACGATATCCTGCTGTTCGGGCGCGAATCGGCGGGCGTGCCGGAAGATGTGCACGTCAGCGCCGATGCGCGGCTGGTAATCCCGCTGCGTGCGGGCCTGCGTTCGCTCAACATCGCGGTCGCCGCGGCCATGGCTGTCGGCGAAGCGCTAAGGCAGATCGGCGGGATGCTTCAACATGAATCCGGACCTTGAAATTTCTGTATATTATGATAATATACAAAGATGTTGGACCTAAGCCAAATCGCCGGATTTGACTGGGATGACGGCAATAGCCTCAAGAGTGCCGATAAGCATTCGGTGTCTCAAGCCGAGGCGGAACAAGTATTTGCTGATAGCCGGCTTTTACTCGCGGACGATGTGAAACACAGTCAGGACGAAGTTCGCTATCACGCATTAGGACGAACGATCGAGAACCGGCTGTTGCACGTAACGTTCACCCTGCGCGCGAACGGCACAAAAATTCGAGTTATCTCGGCGCGCGATATGAACAGGAAAGAACGAGGCCATTATGAGCGCGAAGCTTAAGCCAATCCCTCACTTTCGTAGCGAAGCCGAGGAACGGAGGTTCTGGGAGACACATGATTCCACAGACTACGTGGATTGGAGCAAAGCTCAGCGAGTGCAATTTCCCAACCTAAAACTCTCCACGACCGCGATTTCGCTTCGCCTGCCGCAGGGCCTGCTGGACCGCATCAAAATCGCGGCGAATAAGCGCGACGTGCCTTATCAATCGCTGATCAAGGTGTGGTTGGCGGAAAAGGTCGACGCGGAGTAAAACACCCGCCGCTCCTTTCGCAACTGCGACGACCATGGATACCGGCAAAATCGAGACACGCAAAGAAGCCGCCAGAGTTTGGTTCGAGAGTTTGCGCGACCGGATCCTTGCGGCGTTCGAAGCGGTCGAGGATACGCTTCCCGTCGGCGCGCCGCTCACCGATCGCCCGCCGGGGCGATTTACGCGTACGCCGTGGAGCCGCACCGACCACAGCGGCGCTCCGGGCGGCGGCGGCGTCATGGCGATGATGAAGGGACGCGTTTTCGAAAAGGTCGGCGTCCACGTCTCGGCTGTTTTCGGTGAATTCGCCCCGGAATTCCGCAAGGAAATTCCCGGCGCCGCCGACGACCCGCGCTTCTACGCCACCGGCATTTCCTTGATTGCGCACATGCACAATCCGCATGTGCCTGCCGTGCACATGAATACCCGCTACGTCGTCACCACCAAATCCTGGTTCGGCGGCGGCGCCGACTTGACGCCGGTGCTCGAACCTCGGCGCCGCCAGAACGATCCCGACGCCATCGCATTTCACGCCGCGATGAAGGCCGCCTGCGACGCCCACAGCCGCGTCGCGCCCTACGACAAATTCAAGACATGGTGCGATGAATATTTTTATCTAAAGCACCGCGGCGAGATGCGCGGTATTGGCGGCATTTTCTACGATTGGCTCGATAGCGGCGACTTCGATGCCGACTTTGCCTTCACTCAGGACGTCGGTCGCGCATTCCTAAACGTCTATCCCGAGCTGGTGCGACGAAATTTTGCCAAAGCCTGGACCGAGGCCGAGCGCGAGGAGCAGCTCATCCGCCGCGGCCGCTACGTCGAATTCAATCTGCTGTACGACCGCGGCACCATTTTCGGGCTGCGCACCGGCGGCAATGTGGAGTCGATCCTGTCGTCGATGCCGCCGGTGGTGAAGTGGCCGTAAGCCATATCCCGGCAATCGATGATCGGAACCTGAATTTGCGATGAGGCGGCAAGCGACGGCCGCGTGACGAACAATCGTCACAAGCATTCTCTACGCTCTCTCCGTCCAATCATCGAGTAGAGGAGGCGATCATGACATTCGCACCTGGCGACGTCGTCACGCTGAAGTCCGGCGGTCATTCCATGACGGTCGTGTCGATCGACGAAGAGGACGTCGATTGCCTGTGGGTCGGCGACGATGGCGAATTGTTCCGGCAGTCGATTCCGGCGATCGCACTGACTGTCATCGAACTGACGGACAGCGACGAGGAGGATGAAGCGGAAGAAGAAGGCGCGGAAAAGGAAGGTGAGGAGGAGGAGGAGGAGGAAGAAGAAGACGAGGAAGGCGCGGACGACGAAGAAGAGAAATGAACCGCGCGCGGCACGAAGCGCGGCACCCAGAATCACTGATCCGCAGCGGCCGCGACGAGCGCGACGCTATTTTCGGGCTCCGTACCGGCGGCAAAACGGCCGTCGGGGCGTGCCCTTTGATATCCGGACCCTATCACCGACAACTGTTCGCTCCGCCGATCGTAATACCGGCGGACCGCGGCGCTCGTTTACTGCCGCAACGCACCGAGAATCATCACCGTGCCGCCGATGAGAACCACCGCGTCGAGCAGAGCGGTGTGCACATGAACCGGCATGCGCGCAATGATGAGCTTTGCCAGAAACGTGCACGGAAAGGCGACGGCGCTGATCAACAGCGCGATCACGATCACCGTCGGCGTGAGCACGCCGGCCGCGCCGAACACCGAAACCTTGACGATGCCCATGCCGATCGACACCGCCGCGTCGGTGGCGATGACGGCTGCGCCTTCGAGGCCGGTCGCCATCAGGAGCGACAGTAGGATCACTCCGGCGCCGGTGGTGCCGCCGACCACGATGCCCCAGCCCGCGGCTGCGGCGGCAAAGCCCTTTTCGCCGAGCCGGTGGCCGCGCCGCTTGAGCAGGCGCCGCAACGGCACGGTTGCGATCAAGCTCGAACCGATGACCAGGGCCGCGCCGCGGCCGGACAATAGCGTATAGAGCCAGGCGCCGAGCACGCAGGTCGGCAGCGCACAGACGAGCGCGATCAGAGCGTGACGCGGAACAAGCAGGCTGCGGAACGCCAGGACGCGGGCGCTGTTGGTGAACAGCGCCGAAATGGCAATGATCGGCACCACCGGCGTGGCGCCGACCATCGGCACCAAAATGAGCGGCATCAGCGCGCCGGTGCCATAGCCCGCGACCCCGCCGGTGACGGCCGAGAAAGCCGCCAAGACGACGATCATCGCGAGTTCGAGGAACGAGGCGTCCGGAAGTAGCGGCATAAGTAAAAGGGACCGATGACGGATTCAGCCGTTGACTAAGCCGCGTTCAGTTACGAGAAGAGAGGCGCGCGACAAAAGGCACTTAGAGGGACACTAGCGATGGACCTTGGAATCGCCGGCCGCAAGGCGATCGTTTGCGCGTCGAGCCGCGGGCTTGGCCGCGCCTGTGCCCATCGCCTTGCCGAAGCCGGCTGTGAGGTCGTGATCAACGGCCTCGACAAAGAGCGCCTCGCCGCGACGGCCGATGAATTGCGCCAGGCGACGGGCGCCAAGATCACGGCGGTGGCCGCCGACGTCGCCTCGCCGGAGGGCCAGAAGGCGCTGTTCGCCGCCTGCCCCGAGCCCGATATCCTGGTCAACAACAACGCCGGTCCGCCGTTTCGCGATTTCCGCGAGCTCGACCGGCAGAAAATGCTCGACGGCGTCATTGCCAACATGGTCGTGGCGGTCGAGCTTGTTCAGAAGGCGATCGAGCCGATGGTCGCGAGGAAATTCGGCCGCATCGTCAATATCACGTCGGGCTCGGTCAAGATGCCGCTGTTCGGTCTCGATCTGTCGTCCGGCGCGCGCGCCGGACTGACGGCTTTTCTCGCCGGCGTCGCGCGTTCCGTCGCTGCGTCCAACGTCACCATCAATTTCATGCTGCCGGGAATATTCGATACCGACCGCTTCCGTTCGAATGTGGTGTCGACCGCGAAGAAAAGGGGCACCAGTTACGACGAGGCGCTGGCGCTCAACGTCGAGTCGGTTCCGGCCCGGCGGCTCGGCACGCCCGATGAGTTCGGCGCGACGTGCGCGTTCCTGTGCTCGGCGCAGGCCGGCTATATCACCGGGCAGAATCTTCTGATCGATGGCGGGAGATTCCCCGGCGCGTTCTGAAAATCCGAAAACACGATCCTAGGGAGAAACTTATGAAACTCGTTCGCTATGGCGCGCCGGGCCGCGAAAAGCCCGGCATGATCGATAAAGAGGGCCGTATCCGCGACCTGTCGAAAGTCGTCCCCGATATCGCGGGCGCGGCGCTGTCGCCGGCGAGCCTGAACAAGCTGCGCAAGCTCAAACCGGAAAAGCTGCCGCTAGTGAAGGGCAAGCCCCGCATCGGCGCTTGCGTCGGCAAGGTCGGCAATTTCATCGCCATCGGGCTTAATTATTCCGATCACGCCGCCGAGGCCGGCATGCAGATCCCGAAGGAGCCGATCATCTTCAACAAGGCGCCGTCGTGCATCTGCGGGCCGAACGACGACACCATGATCCCGAAGGATTCCACCAAGCTCGATTGGGAAGTCGAGCTTGGCATCGTCATCGGGCAGCGCGCCCGCTACCTCTCCAAGGACAAGGCGCTCGACGTCGTCGCCGGCTATTGCCTCGGCAATGACGTATCGGAGCGCGTCTTTCAGATCGAGCGCGCCGGACAGTGGACCAAGGGCAAGGGCTGCGAGACCTTCGGACCGCTCGGCCCCTGGCTCGTCACTAAGGACGAGATCAAGGATCCGCAGAAACTTGCCATGTGGCTCGACGTCAACGGCGAGAAGCGCCAGCGCGGCAATACCTCGACCATGATCTTCGACTGCCGCCACATCGTCTGGGCCTGCTCGCAATATTTCGTCATGGAGCCGGGCGACGTCATCATCACCGGCACGCCGCCCGGCGTTGGGCTCGGCATGAAGCCGGAGCCGAAATTTCTCAAAGCCGGCGACGTGGTCACGCTCGGCATCGACGGCCTGGGCGAGCAGCGGCAGAAGGTGGTGAAGTTCAAGGTGTAAGGTTCGCCATTCTTGATCGCAAGCCAGCCCATCTGCCGCGCCGTCTTGACCTCATGACCGACAATGGAACGCGACAGTCGCCAGTCGACACACTCATCGAGCAAGATTCTCACGAAGCGGATTCAAGGAACTTATCCTTCGCCTCCTCCAAGAAGGCTATGACTTGCTCTCGCGTCACCGACGGAAAGCCTTCCAGAAACTCGTCGATCGAATCTCCTGCTTCAAGGTATTCGATCAATGTCTGTACCGGCACGCGTGTCCCAGAGAATACAGGTATTCCGCCCATAATCTCGGGATCGCGGCATACGACGAATTGGCTCATGCGTAAAATATATCAGGAGCCGCCCACGCTTTCCATCTTGCGCAGCCATGTCGCACGCCCGCCAGAGCATTGCCCGGCCCCGGAACGGGGCGATAAGGCCGCCGCGGCGACGCCACGCCCATCGCCTCGCCCGCTCCCCAATCCCCGCAATAATGCCGCGGCATCAAGCCATTGCGGAAAAGATCCTTTCCCGCTGTCAACACCTTGCACGGCCCGTATTTTTCGGACACTAGGTGGGCAGGGTTTCCGGTGACGTAAAGCGAGGAGTGGGAGAGCCTAATGGGAGCGAATTTCGGCATTGCCGGCATGGATTGGCAGCAGCGGGTCAATTGGGACCGGCTGCGCAAATACCGCACCGAGCGGGCCCGCGCGATGATGAAGAAGCACGGGCTCGGCGCGCTGTTGTGCATGTATGACGAGAACGTCCGTTATCTCACCGGCACGCTGACCCCAGGCTGGAACCGGCTCAAGCCCGGGCTGCGTTACGCCATGCTGTGCGGCGACGGCGCCCCCATCCTGTTCGAGCAGGGCGACATCGGCATTCAGGTCGAACGGCATTCGCCGTGGATCCCGAAGGGCAACGTGCGCCATTCGTTCGCCTGGATCAAAGGCGCGGCCGGGCCGGCCTCGACCCAGCAAGTGACCAAGTTCACCAAAGCGGTGCTGCAGGCGATGAAGGAGAACGGCGTCGCCGGGCAAAAGCTCGGCGTCGACTTCGTCGACATCAACATGATCGCCATCTTCAAAGAGAACAATATCAACTGGGACGACGGCATGAGCGCGATGATGGACGCGCGCGCGGTGAAGAACGAGGACGAGCAGGAATGCTTCCGCATCGTCGGCGCCATCGGCGACGCCACGCATTGGGAATGCATGAAGTTCCTGCGTCCCGGCATCACCGAGAACCAGGTGACCGCGCATCTGATGCAATATCTCTACAACATTCCCGGCATGGAGGACGTCGAGGACGTCATCGTCTCGTCGGGCCCGAATACCTGGCCGAACTGGCGCAATTTCTCCGACCGCATCATTCAGCCCGGCGACATCGTGTTCATGGATTTGGCGGCGCTGACCTGGAACGGCTACAAGTCCTGCTACTATCGCACCTATTGCGTCGGCAAGGAGCCGAGCCAGGAGCAGAAAGATACTTACGGCACCGCGCTCGAATGGCTGTACAATTCGATCGGCGCGGTGAAGGTGGGCGCCACCACGCGCGACATCGCGCTGAAATGGCCGTCGGCGATGGAGACTTGGGGCTACGAGGACGAAGACCAGGCCGCCGCCAATCTTTGGGGCCACGGCCTCGGTCTCGCCCAATACGATCCGCCGGTGATTTCCCGCATCTGGTCGCTCGATCATCCGGTCGACATCCAGGAGGGCATGACCTTTGCGCTCGAGACCCAGCACGGCAAGCAATTCCGCTACGGCGTTCGCATCGAGGAAATGCTGATCGTGCGCAAGAACGATATCGAGATCGTGTCGAACTTCCCGGTCAAGCAGATCACTGTGGTCGATCCGCTGCCGGGCTATGGCGATCATGTGAGATAAATTTCACCTCTCCCCGCTGCGCGGGGAGAGGTCGAGCGAAGCGAGGGTGAGGGGGCTTCTCCGCGATTCTGAGCGCCGCAATTCTGCGCCCAACTGAAAGGCCCCCTCACCCTGCCCTCTCCCCGCACGCGGGGAGAGGGAGTGCGCAGCGAACATGCCGAACGAGACTTGTATGGCGCGTTTCATCCTACCGCTGAGCGAGGCTGCCGATCCAAACCGCGTCGGACCGAAGGCGGCGAATCTTGCGGCGCTTATGCGCGCGGGGCTGCCGACGCCGGGCGGCTTCTGCATCGCCGCCGATGCCTATCATCGCCAAATCCAGCATCTCGGACTCGCCGAGATGATCGGCGCCTATGCCTGTGCCGACCAGCCGACGCAGCGCCGGCTGGCGGTCGAGATCCGGCTCAAGCTTTATCAAAGCGATCTCGCGCCCGACGTGCTGGCGGACGTGCTTACGGCGTGGTGGGAAGCCGACAAGCCGGCGGCGGTGCGTTCCTCGTCGTTGATCGAGGATCGTCCGGAATCGAATTTCGCCGGCCAGTTCGAGAGTTTTCTCGGCGTGCGCGACGACGGCGAATTTCTCACCAGCTTGCGCGCCTGCTGGGCGGCGCTGTGGACGACCACGGCGCGGCGGTCCATGGCGCAGCACGGGCAAAATCCCGCCGACACCGCGATGGCGGTGCTGGTGCAGCCGCTCGTGAACGCGCGCGCCTCGGGCGGCGGCTTGAGTGAGACCGCCGACGGCCAGATGCTCATTTCCGCCACTTGGGGATTGGGCTCGGCAATCGCACAAGGCGAAGTGGTGCCGGATCGCGTCGTGCTGTCGCGCCACGGCTTCGTGCGCTCGAACGACGCCGGCCGCAAGCATCACCGCGAAGCCTGCCTGCACGGCGCCGGAACGTCGCCGCAAAAAGTGCCGGAAGCGCTGGTGCGCGCGCCCTGCCTCGAAGCCGGCCAGGCAACGACGCTCGGACGCCTGATGCGCAGGTGCGAAGACGTGCTCGGCATGCCGGTCGAGATCGAATGGGCGCTCGACGATGGCGGCTTCAAGCTCTTGCAGGCGCGGCCGCTGCATGTCGCGCCGGCGCAGGTGCCCGATGAAATCTGGCTCAAGCATCCCGGGCTCAACGGTCATCCCGCCGGGATCGGCTGGGGCTCCGGCCGCGCCGTGGTGGTGAATTGTGAATGCGAGCTCAGCCGTGTCGCGCCGGGCGATATACTGGTTACGCGCGTCGCCGGACCGGCTTTGAGCCACATTCTGCCGCGCGTCGGCGGCGTGGTCGCCGAGCTCGGCGGCTCGACCTCGCATCTGGCATCGCTGGCGCGCGAGCGCGGCATCCCGATGGTGCTCGGCGTGCTCGATGCGACGCGGCGTATTCCCGACGGCGCGCAAGTCGCGGTCGATGGCGTCGCCGGCGTGGTGCGGTGGCTCGCCTGATGGCGAAACATTCCGCCCATCCGCGCGTTTTTGTGACCCAGCCGGTGTCCGAAGAGGCGCTCAAGCGTTTGCGCGCGGTGGCGCGGGTGACGCTGTTTGCCGATTCGAGCCGCATCATCCCTAAGCGCAGTTTGATCGGCGCGGTGCGCAAGGCCGACATTCTGTTCTGCCTCTTGCACGACAAGATCGACCGCGACGTGATCATGGCCAATCCGAACTTGCGTATGATCGCGGCGCAATCGATCACGCCGTCCAACATCGACGTCGCGACGGCGACGGCGCGGCGCATTCCGGTCACCGTCACCGCGCCGATCACCACCGAGGCGACCGCCGATCTCGCCTTCGGCCTGATGCTTGCGGTGGCGCGGCGGATGCTTGAGGGCGACCGCATGGCACGCGCCGGAAGATTTCCCGGCAGTCAATCGGCGCACCTGATGGGATCCTTCGTCTGGGGCAAGACGCTCGGCCTCGTCGGCGGCGGCGGCTTGATCGGTAGGGCGGTGGCCAAGCGCGCCCACGGTTTCTCGATGCGAGTTCTTTATTGGACGCCGCGGCGCAAACCGGAGCACGAGGAGCGCGAGGCCGGGCTCAGTTACGTGCCGCTCGAGCAATTGCTGCGCGAATCCGATTTCGTCTCGATCCATTCGCCGCTGAACAAGGAAACGCAGCATCAGATCGGCGCGCGCGAGCTGCGGCTGATGAAAAAGACGGCATTTCTCATCAACACCGCGCGCGGCGCGATCGTCGACGAGGCCGCCTTGATGCGCGCGCTGCAGAAAAGACAGATTGCCGGCGCCGGCCTCGACGTGTTCGAGCACGAGCCCAAGATCGCCAAGACGCTCACCAAAATGTCTAACGTGGTACTCACCCCGCATCTCGGCAGCGCCACCCCCGAAGTGCGCGAGGCGATGGCGAATATCGTGGTCGACAACATCTTGGCGTTCTTGGGGGGACATAAACTGCCGAACTGCGTCAATCCGCAGGTATTTGCTTTATAGTGGCCGCCGCCGGGCATAATGCGTTGAAAGAATTTGGAGTCGTCCTATGCCCCGTACCGTGATCGCCATAACCGACAGCCCCTTTCCCTCGCTCGATCCCGCCAAGAAAGAGCTGGCGCGGCTCGATCCCGAATACCGCATGGCAAAGAGCCCATCGGCGGAGGATATCCTCGCCGTGGCGCGCGACGCCGATGCCGTGCTCGTGACCTATGCCAAGCTGCCGCGCCAGCTCTTGGCCGAGCTGAAGAAATGCAAGGCGATCGGCCGCTTCGGCCTCGGCGTCGACAATATCGATTTGCCGGCGGCGAAGGAATTCGGCATCGCCGTCAATTACGTGCCGGACTATTGCCTGCGCGAAGTCTCCGACCACGCCATGGCGCTACTCTTGGCGCTGGCGCGCAAGGTGACTTTCGCCAACAGACTGGTGCAATCCGGCCGCTGGGAAGTGCCGCCGCTCGTACCGCTGCGCCGCCTCGAAGGCCAAGTGCTGGGGCTTATCGGCTTCGGCAACATCCCGCGCGCGCTGGCGCCCAAGGCCAAGGCGTTCGGGTTGAAGGTCCTCACCTACGATCCTTACGTGAACCAGGACGCGCTCGCTGCGACCGGCGTCGAAAGCGTGAGCTTTGACGATTTGCTCGCGCGTTCCGATTTCATCTCGGTCCACGCGCCGCTGCAGCCGGCAACGCGCGGGCTGATGAACGCGAAGGCCTTCGCCAAGATGAAAAAGGGCGCTTACCTGATCAACACCGCGCGCGGCCCCTTGGTCGATGAGGCGGCGCTCGTCGCCGCGCTCGATTCCGGGCACCTCGGTGGCGCTGGGCTCGACGTGGTGACGACCGAGCCGCTCGCCAAGGATTCCCCGCTGCTCGGCCGCGACAACGTGATCCTCACTCCGCACACCGCGTTCTATTCCGTCGAGGCGCTGGAGGAATTGCAGACCAAATGCGCCAGCGACGTGGCGCGGGTGCTGTCGGGCGAGAAGGCGGTTTATCCGATCAGCGCCTAACTCCTCTCCCGTTCCCACACCACGATCACCCGCACCGTCTTATCGTTCATATTCGGATGCGGCATCGGCGGGCTTTCGATGTAAAGCTTGTCTCCATCGAAGCGGATATTGCGGATTTGTTCGCCGCCTACCCAAGCCTCGTTCCAGGCCGCCTCGACTTTGGTGATGACCTGCCCGTCCTCGACGCGATAGCGGCCGGTATAGGCGATCATGGTTTTGAGCGCCTGGGCGCGATCTGCATCGGTCTTCGGGATCGTGCGGCCATCGGCCGTCATGAGCGCCAGCCAGCGGCCTTCCGGCGTCGCGATCTGGATGCCCTTGGGATGTTCGCCATAGACCGGAGCGCGCTCCTTGGTCGCTTGATCTTCATAATGGACCGAAATGAGCTTCCAGGTTCCGACAATCTGTCGCCGCAATTCGGCATCGTTCATTTCCGTCACTCCGCGGTCCAGCCGCCGTCGAGCACCAGCGCCGAACCGGTCATCAGCGACGAGGCGTCGGAGGCAAGAAACACGATGGCGCCGGTGAGCTCTTCGAGCTGGCCGAGCCGGCCGAGTTTTATCTTTGACAACACCTCGTCGCGAAATTGCTTGTTCTCGAAGAACGGCCGCGTCATCGGCGTTTCTAAAAACGTCGGTCCCAGGCTGTTGACGCGGATGTTGTGCGGCGCCAGCTCGATCGCCATGGCCTTGGTGAAACCCTCCATGGCGTGCTTTGAGGCGCAATAGACGGTGCGACGCGCGGCGCCGACATGGCCCATCTGCGAAGAGATGTTGATGATCGAGCCGGACAGTTTTGCTTCGATCAACTTCAACGCCACCGCCTGTGCCATAAAGAACGCGGCGCGTACGTTAAGCGAAAAGATCGCGTCGAAATCCTCGAGTTTGACGTCCGGCAGCAGCGCGGGGCGGTTCATGCCGGCATTGTTGACAAGAATTTGAAACGGCGCCGCCGCGGCAATCGCCCGCCGCACGGCTTCGACGTCGGTGACATCAAGCACCAGCGTGTCGGCTTTTTCACCGCGCGCGCGGATCGCGGCGGCGGCGTCCTCGATTTCGCTCTTGGTGCGCGCCGCAAGCGTCACCTGCGCGCCGGCCGCCGCCAAGGCCGATGCCGCCGTGAGCCCGATGCCGCGGCCGCCGCCGGTGACCAGCGCGCGTTTGCCGTCGAGACGGAACGAGGGGGTTTTGGCGAGGTCGATTGGCACCGTATTCGTCGCTTGCTCCTCCCTCGCCCCGCCTGCGGGGAGAGGGTTGGGGTGAGGGGGCGTTGCCGCTAGGCTCAGAATCGCGGAGAGGCCCCCTCACCCTCGTTCGCTTCGCTCACTCGACCTCTCCCCGCGTGGCGGGGAGAGGTGAAAACAATCACTCCGCCGCCTCGCCATAGGGCACGTTACGCCCGCCATAGCGGCGCACCCGGACATTGGCTTGCTCCGCGTGCGCGACAAAACCTTCGAGCATGCACAGCCGCGAACAGACTTCGCCGATCGCGGCGCTGGCCTGGTCGGTGAGCACTTTCTGATAGGTGCAGGTTTTCAGGAATTTGCCGACCCACAGCCCGCCGGTATAGCGCGCCGCCTTCTTGGTCGGCAGCGTGTGATTGGTGCCGATCACCTTATCGCCATACGCCACATTGGTCCGCGGGCCGAGGAACAGTGAGCCGTAATTCTTCATGTTGGCGAGGAAGTAATCCGGATCGCGCGTCATCACCTGCACATGCTCCGAGGCGATGCGGTCGGCCTCGCGCACCATCTCGGGCTCGTCGTCGCAGACGATGACCTCGCCCAGATCGGCCCACGCTTTGCCGGCGATCTCCGCGGTCGGCAGGATTTTGAGAAGCCGCTCGACTTCTTTCATAGTGTCGCGCGCGAGCTTTTCGGATGTGGTGAGCAGAATCGCCGGCGAGGTCGGACCGTGCTCGGCTTGGCCAAGGAGGTCGGTGGCGCAGATTTCGCCGTCGACCGTATCGTCGGCGATGATCAGCGTCTCGGTCGGGCCGGCCAGGAGGTCGATACCGACGCGGCCGAACAATTGCCGCTTTGCTTCCGCGACATAGGCATTGCCCGGCCCGACGATCATATCGACCGCGGCGATGGTCTCGGTGCCGAGCGCCATGGCGGCGACCGCCTGCACGCCGCCGAGCACGAAAATCTCGTCGGCGCCGCCGAAATGCATCGCCGCCACGATGGCCGGGTGCGGTCCGCCATGAAACGGCGGCGCGCAGGCGATGATGTGCTTCACGCCGGCGACGCGCGCGGTGACGATCGACATATGCGCCGAGGCCACCATCGGATAGCGTCCGCCCGGCACATAGCAGCCGATCGAATTCACCGGAATGTGGCGGTGCCCGAGCACCACGCCGGGCAGCGTTTCGACGTCAAGATCGCGCAGCGTCGCCTTCTGCGCTTTCGCGAAATTGCGCACCTGGGCCTGGGCGAACTTGATGTCGTCGAGATCGCGCTTCTTCACCTGACCGATGGCGCGCTCGACCTCGGCCGGCGTCAGCCTGAACGAGGGCGGCGACCAGTTGTCGAATTTTTGCGACAGTTCGCGCACCGCTGCGTCCTTGCGCGCGTCGATGTCGGAAAGGATTTGCTCGACCGTCTCGCGCACTTTGGCGTCGGCCGCCTTGATCGCGCTCGCATCCATTCCGCGCTTGAGGTGGCGAGGCATGGTTACACTCCTTTCGCCCTCCCCTGCAGGGGGAGGGTCGCCCGCCGTAGCTCGCGCAGCGAGCGAAGGCGCGGCGGGGTGGGGACTTGCAAGCGTCGCACAGCCCCACCCGGCTTCGCTACGCTCGCCACCCTCCCCCTGCAGGGGAGGGTGAATTCACTTGATCGCCTGCGGATTGATCGGCGAGCCGGTGCCGCCGGTGATGATCAGCGGCGGGCCGCAGAAAAAGAACTCATAGATGCCGTCGTCGTCGCAGTCGTCCGCGAGCTCCTTGAGATAGAAGATTTCGCCCATGCACAATCCCATCGCCGGGATCACCACCCAGTGCCATGGCTGGTTCGTTTCCGTGGTCTCGTTCGGCCGCACTTCGACGCCCCAGGTATCGGTGCAGATCGCGGCGATCTCTTTCTCCTGGCACCAGTAGCAGTTCTCGAATTTCACGCCCGGCGCGTCGCCGCCGGCGTAGCCGCCCCACTGTTTTTCGGCGAGGCAGCGCTCCATCTGGCCGGTGCGGACGATGACGAAGTCGCCGCGGCCGATCGCGACGTTCTGCTCCTTGGCGCATTTGTCGAGCTCGTCGTTGGAGATGCTCTCGCCGTCGGCCATCCACTTCACACCGCGAAAGCGCGCGATGTCGAGCAGTACGCCGCGCCCGACCATTTTGTTCTTGGAATGCTCGATGCCGAGCACGCTCAGCCCCTTGGAATCGATCAGCTTGGCGTCGTGGCCGTTATAGGCCTTGTCCTCGTAAAACACGTGGCCGAGCGCGTCCCAATGGGTGGCGCCCTGCACGCACAGCATCAGCGTGTCGTCGGCGTAGCGGATCTTATTCCAGTCCTGCTGGCCGGCGATGGCGTCGGTGCCGGTCGCCAGCATCTGGTGGATCGGATTGAAGCGCCCGCCGAACAGGCCGGTCTGCGGACCCTCGCGGTTGAGCGGAATGCCCAGCGCAAAAACCTTGCCGGTGCGAATGAGGCTCGCCGCCTTGACAATGTCCTGCGGACTGACCTGGTTGAGGGTGCCGATGTGATCGTCTTTACCCCAGCGGCCCCAGTTCTTCAGCTTCGCCGTCGCCTCGGCGATTGCCTTCTTGCCGACCTTGATGTCCATGGCAATAATCCCTTTCCCCTGGTGTTTAACTCCCGTGGCGGTCAGAGGGCCGCCTAAGGGTGCAGCGGCAGTTTGACATAAATACTTCGAGGCGTACGCAGAATAATCTGCGGCGGGCAGCAAACACGAATCTCTCGGGAGGATAAAAATGGCAGATGAAAGCGCGTGGGCGGCAATCAAAGCGATGTCACTCGCGGCGATTGCAATTTTGATCGCACTGTCGGCCATACCGGCGCACGCCGGGACCGTTATCGACGACTGGGCCAGTATAAAAGCGCCGCCGCCGCCCGAGTTGAAAGCCGTCACCGTCGATCCGAACACGACGGCGCTGTTGCTGCTCGATTTCGTGCATCCGATCTGCGATCCGCAAAAGAAGCCGCGCTGCGTCGCCTCGCTGCCGGCAATGAAGAAGCTGTTGGCGCAGGCGCGCGCCAATCATGTGATGGTCGTCTACAGCACGGCCGGCAACATGACGGCCAAGGACATCTGGGCCGACATTGCGCCGCTGCCGGGCGAGCCGGTCGTCAACGCGCACCCTGATAAGTTCCAGGACACCGACCTGGAAAAGATCCTGAAGGACAAGGGGATCAAGACGGTCATCGTCACCGGCGTCAACGCCAATGGAGCGGTTCTCTATACCGCGAGCCGGGCCGCTCTCCTGGGCTTCAAGGTGATCGATCCGATCGACGGCTCCTCGGCCGAGAACGAATATATCGAGCAATATGTCGTCTATAACTTCGCGCATGCACCGGCTGTTTCTGCAGCGGTGACGCTGACCACGTCGGATATGATCAAGTTCTGAGCGGCACCGCCCTAGCGCTGATCCTTGTTCTCGAATGTCGTGACGTGCGGCGCCGGCACGATTTCGCCGCAGCACTGGCAGCGCCATTTGCGCACCAGGTAGCCGAACGTGTTGCTGTGCAGATCGGGCCGGTCGGCGCGGCCGCGTTTTTTGTCGAGGTCCGCGCCTTCGGCGAGAAGCTTGGGGCCGCCCGCCGATTCCGCCAGCAACTGCAACTGGCAGGCCTTTTCCAGCTTGATGGCGGTCCACACCGCCTCATCGATACTGCCGCCGGCGGCGACAATGCCGTGATTGCGCAGGATCAGCGCGGGATGCGCGCCGAGGCAGCGCGCCACCGCCCTGCCCCGCTCCTGGCTAATAATGAGATCCGTGGTTTCGGAAAAAATCGGCAGCCGCCCGTCGGTGAAATGCACGCTGGAATTGCCGACCGCAAGGAGCGGCTTGCCGAGCGAAGAGAACGCCACGGCGTGCATGGGATGGCTGTGGATCACGCAAGCCACATCGCTGCGCGCACGCAACACTTCGGAATGGATATAGACCTCGTTGTGGCGCGGCATCGCACCGTCCACTTTGTCGCCCTCGATGTCGACGGTAATGATGTTATCGGGCCGCATCTCTTCGATGCCGATGCCGGCCGGCTTCATCAGGAAGCGTCCGGGATCTCCGGCAAGCCGCACCGAAATATGTCCGGCGACGTAATCGCCATGGCCCTCCATCGCCAGCACCCGCCCGGCGTCGGCGAGCCTCGCCCGCAGTTGATCGGTCATCGCATCTCCTTTCGAAGTTCTTGCCGTCGATGGCGCGGACATTACACTGCCGCCGCAAGGCAAAACAGGCGAGCCGCCAAGTGCACGGCCAAGAGAACGCCCGAGGGAGCGGTCCAATGAAACTTTTGAGTTTTGTCGCCGGCGGTAGGGAGCGCTTCGGCGCGGTAAGCGGCGATGGCGTCGTCACGCTGGACGATAAAATCGGTGAGCCCGATTTGCGCGCGGCGCTGGCGGCCGGCGCGATGACGGCGATGCGCCGGGCGGCGAACAACGCCAAGCCCGACCGCAAACTCGGCGACATCGAATTCCTGCCGGTGATTCCCAATCCGAACAAGATCCTCTGCGCCGGCATAAATTACCGCTCGCACGCCGCGGAGACCGGCCGCGAATTGCCGAAACAGCCGAGCATGTTCATCCGCTTCGCCGATACGCTCATTGGCCACGGCGGCGAGATGGTCCGGCCCTCGGTGTCCGATAATTTCGATTTCGAGGGCGAGCTTGCCGTCGTCATCGGCAAAGGCGGGCGCCACATCAAGGCCGAGCAAGCGCTCGACCACGTCGCCGGCTACACCTGTTTTGTCGACGGCAGCGTGCGCGACTACCAGAAATTCTCCGTCACCTCGGGCAAGAATTTCCCAGGCACCGGACCGCTCGGGCCGTGGCTCGTCACCACCGACGAAATCCCGGATCCGAGCCGGCTGACGCTGACCACGCGGCTCAATGGCAAAGAGGTGCAGCACGCCACCACCGATCAGTTGATTTACTCAATTCCCCAAATCATCGCCTTCTGCTCGGATTTCACTGCGCTGTCGCCGGGCGACGTCATCGCCACCGGCACGCCCGAAGGCGTCGGCCACAGCCGCAAGCCGCCGCTGTGGATGAAGCCCGGCGATACGCTCGAGGTCGAGATCACCGGCATCGGAACGCTGCGGGCGCGGATTGTGGATGAGTAGAGGTGATCTCTTCCCCTCCCCCTTGTGGGGAGGGGTTAGGGGTGGGGGTCGGGAGGTAGCACACTAACGTCGACGAGTTTTCAGAAGCCGTCCTCGCCGAGATTCACCTCACGACCCCCCACCCTACCCTCCCCCACAAGGGGGGAGGGAAGTTATCCCGCCAGCCCGAACAGCTTCACGGCATTGCGGAAATAAATCTTTTCGCGCTCGGCGTTCGACAGCGGCAGTGAGTTGAGCACCTTCAAGGTGTCGCGGATGTAGCCCGGGCCCTTTTCCTTGTCGAACGGGCAATCGGACGCGAACAGCACATGGTCGGCGCCGAAGAAATCGAGCCCGCAGACGGTCGCCGCGCGCGCGCCTTCGACCGCGGTGTCGCCGTAAAAATCCTTGAAATAATCGAACGGCCGCTTCTTCAGCGATTTGAGCAGCGCGCCGTAATCCTCGTCCGAGGTGCGCACGCCGAGCTGATCGAAGGAGTGGCCGACGCGGCCTTCGAGATAAGGCACCACGCCGCCGAGATGATGCGCGATCACTTTCAGATCGGGGAGGCGATCCATGATGCCGGAGAAGATCAGCCGCGCCAGCGTCACGCCGGTCTCGTAGGGCCAGCCGAGCACGCTGCAAATCTCATATTTCGAATATTTCTCGGTCGGGTAATCCGGCATGTCGCGGGTGCGCGCCGGATGCAGCAGAATCGGCTTGCCGGATTTGGCGATGACCTCGAAGATCGGCAGGAACTGCGACGCGTCGAGCGGCACGCCGTTGGCATTGGTGCCGAGCTGGACGGCATTGGCGCCGTTTTGCAACGCGCGCTCCGCCTCCTTCGCCGCGGCCTCCGGCGCATTCATCGGCAATAAAGCCGACCAGCCGACGAAATGCTTCGGATGCTTGGCGACGACCTCGGCAAGGCCGTCGTTGCCGATCTTCGCCATGTCCGGCGATTTATCCGGTCCCCACAACCGCTCCATCGGCGGCAGGCCGTGGGAGAGAAGCTGCGTGTAATCGTCGAACGATTCGACGATAGAGATCCGCAAATCGATATCCGACAAAGCGGGGATGCCGCGCACGCGCTTGCCGAGATCCTTGGCGCCCGCCGGCGTCTCAAGCAGCGCGTCGTAATAGCGCTTCGGGAAAAAGTGATTGAAGGCGTCGATAGTGCGCATGCGATTTTCCTCATGCGTTCCCCTCCCCCTTGTGGGGAGGGGTTAGGGGTGGGGGTCGTGAGGCAACGGGTAGGCGCGGACGAGCTCTCTGCAATCATCTTCTCCGAGAGTCACCTCCCGACCCCCACCCCACCCTCCCCACAAGGGGGAGGGAGCAACAAGCCTCGCTTTTACGGCGCCCGCATCAGCGATGACATAAGCCATGACGCAATGGCAAACGCATCGGCATCGCGATCGAAATAGCCGATCAGCTGCAAGCCGAGCGGCATGGCGTTGACCTCGAACAGCGGCAGCGACAGCGCCGGCACGCCCAGGAGAGACGCCGGCACGGCGAATTCCGGATTGCCGGTCGAGATGAGCCCCTCCGGCGCGTTGCTCGGCGCCGCCAGCGTAATGCAGGCGTCGCAATTGGCGGCGAGTTCGGCATGGACCGCGCGAACGCGGGCGCGCTCCTTGAGATCGGCGCGATGCTCGGCCAAGGTCATAGCCTCGTATTTGCGTGCGCGCTCCATGGCATTGCGGCTCAATTTGGAAGCATCGCGGTCGCGCATCGAGCGGAAGAACCAGCGCGTCTCCCAGCCGTTGCAGCGATGCGACAGCTCTGCCGCATTGAGCAAATCCGTCTCCAGCGCCGCGACCTTATCGTCATTGTGGCGCGTGCGGATTTCGATGCCGGCGGATTTGAGCCGCATCACGCATTCGTTGAGCTCAAGCTTGGCGGCGACCGAGGCGCTGTCCCAGCCGGCGGTTTCGAGGATGGCGAGCCGGCGCGGCTTTGCCGCCGGCGGCAACGTGTCCGGCCCGGTCAAGCCGGGCGTACCGGCATCGCCGCCGACGCGGACGACGATCTCGTGGGCGATCTGCCACACATCCGCAAGCGAAGCGCCGAGCACGCCGGTGCAGCTTTGGCTCTGGAAATCGTGGCTGCCTTGGCGGTTGATCGCGTTGACGCTCGGCTTAAAACCGACGCAGCCGCAGAAACTCGCCGGCCGGATGGTCGAGCCGATCACCTGGGTGCCGAGCGCCGCGCTGGCGATGCCGCACGCCACAGCGGCGGCCGAACCGCTCGACGAGCCGCCCGGCGTATGCGCGGTATTCCATGGATTGCGCGTGCCGCGCGGCTCGGACGCGGCGAACTCGGTCGTCACCATCTTGCCGAGGATCACCGTGCCGGCGTCGCGCAGCGCGCGCACGCTGGCTGAGTCCTTCTCCGAGCGCCAGCCGGCGAACAGCGGCGAGCCCATCTGGGTGGGCATATCGACCGTTTCGATGATGTCCTTGATGCCGACCGGCATGCCGTCGATCGGCGACAAGGGCTTGCCGGCGCGCCAGCGTTCGCTCGATCGCTCCGCCGCGGCGCGCGCCGCCGGCAAATTGGTAACAACAAAGGCCCCGATTTGCGGTTCCCAGCGTTCGAGCAATGCGAGCGATTGTTCGAGAAACTCCCGCGGCGTCTGTTTCCCCGACGCGAAATCCGCATTTGCGGCAAGATAGGACCGCAGAACGGGCTTTGTTTGCTCCATCATCGTCGCTTCCGCATTTGCCGCAGCGCGCTACGTCTTGCTCTCATCGTAATAATGAATCTCGTAGAGCATGCAGCCGCGCTCCGACTTGAACGGGCCGTGATAGACGCCGGGCGGACGGCAGGCATAGGTCGGCGCCTCGAACGGCTCGCCGCCCTTTCCCTTGGCGTCGTTGCCGACGACGAGATCGCCGGAGAGGAGATAGACTTCTTCCCAGTGATCGTGCACGAACGGCGCGGTGGTGTAGACGCCGGGCGCAAAGCGCAAAAGCCGCGTGCGGCTGCCCATCTTGCGCGCCTCGTCGAGATCGCTCGCCAGGATTTTCTGCTGGATGCCGGACGGATAGCCGGGCGGCGTCGCCCAGCCCTGATCCATGTCGACCTTGTGGAAATCGAGATGCGGCTTGTTCATCGGCATGGCTTCATCGGCATTGCTTCATCGACATGGGCTCGCCTTCGTCATCCGCACACGAAACTCCGCTAGCTGCAAGGAGTTGCGGTCACATTGCAATCGATCGGGACGCATTGTACATGGGGTGAAAGCCTAGGCAATCGAGCGATAAATCGCGACGCCGCATGCGTTGATCCGCTGCGGCACCGGCGCGGTCATCGCCTCCGGAGGATGCCCCATGCACGAGATCGCCGGCCAAGTTCACTGGCACGAGCCGACCGGCTTCAAGCGCGCCGGCTTCGGCAAGTTCGGACGGCCGAAGACGCCGTACGACCTTTTCATGGAAGCCGACGACATTCCGATCTATCGCGATATCGGCGTGAGCAAGGTGCAGAACCTGCCGCTCGCCCCTTGGCCGCGCCTGGGCGGCCGCGGCAGCTATATCCAGCTGCACGGCACCGAAGGCAAATGGGGCTCTTACGTCGTCGAAGTGCCGGGCGCCGGCGCACTGCATCCCGAAAAGCACATCTACGAGGAAATCTATCTCGTCGTCGAAGGCCGCGGCTCGACCGAAGTCTGGCTCGACGGCGAAGACAAGCGCCACGTCTTCGAATGGCAGAAGGGTTCGTTGTTCTCGATTCCGGTGAACGCCATGCACCGCATCGTCAATGCGAGCTCGGCGCCGGCTTTGCTGTTGGCCGGCACCACCGCGCCGAACCTGATGAATCTCATCAACAATGCCGAGATGATCTTCAATTGCCCTTACGAATTTCGCGACCGCTTCTCCGGCGCCGACGACTTCTACAAATACAAAGACGACATCGAGCCCGATCCGGTGCGCGGGCTCGCCATGCGGCGCACCAATTTCATTCCCGACATCGTCAATTGCGATCTGCCGCTCGACAATCGCCGCTCGCCGGGCTGGCGCCGCGTCGAGCCGTTCATGACCGGCAACACCTTTTATCTGTGGATCGGCCAGCACGAGAACGGCCATTACTCCAAGGCGCACGCCCACACCTCGGCCGCGGTGCTGATCTGCGTCAAGGGCAAGGGCTACACTTATACGTGGCCGGAGCAACTTGGGCTGACGCCGTGGAAGGACGGCAAGGGCGATCAGGTCAAGCGCGTCGATTACGAGCCGGTCGGCATGGTGTCGGCGGCGCCGGGCGGCGCGCGCTGGTATCACCAGCATTTCGGCGCCTCGAAGGAGCCGTTCCGCCTCACCGCCTGGTTCGGGCCGCACAATCCCGGCCGCGAGCCGGGACCGCCAGGCGAGAAGCACACCGACTACACCGCGATGGATATTCCCGAGGGCGGCAGCGCGATCCCCTATTACATGGAGGATCCGTTTCTGCGCCAGGAATACGCCGAACGCATGAAGCGCGAAGGCGCCGAGAACCGCATGCGGCCGGAATATTACGAGCGCGATTACCGCGGGCTGCTGCCCAAAGAGTGATGGCGTGACCGGCGACGATCAGGGCGGCCGCATCTTTTTCTCCAATACCGGGCGCACGTTCGGCGAAGAGGACGAGCTGTGCGTGCTCTCGGTCGGCGTCGATATCGGCTCGTCGACCTCGCATCTGGTTTTTTCGCGCATCGTGCTGGAGCGGCTCGATGCCCGCTATGTCGTCACCGAGCGCGAGAGCTTCTATCAGTCCGATATCTTGCTGACGCCCTATGCGGGCGAAGACACCATCGACGCCGAGGCGCTCGGCGCGTTCATCGACCGGCAGTACAAGGACGCCAAGATCGACCCCGACGAGATCGATACCGGCGCGCTGATCCTGACCGGCGTCGCAGTGCGGCGGAAGAACGCCCGCGCTATAGGAGAACTATTCGCCCGCCAGGCCGGTCGCATGGTCGCGGTCTCCGCCGGCGACAGCCTCGAATCGGTGATGGCGGCCTACGGCTCCGGCGCTGTGGCGCGCTCGATCCGCAATGGCGCGCCGGCGATGAATGTCGACGTCGGCGGCGGCACCGCCAAGATCGCGGTCTGCGCCGACGGCAAGGTGATCGACGTCACCGCGCTCGATATCGGCGCGCGGCTTGTCGTGCTCGATGAGGCGCGCCGCATCGTGCGGCTCGAAGAGGCTGGCCGCCGCTTCGGCGCGGAGCTCGGCCTGAAGCTCGCACCGGGCGTCGTTGTGACGGAAGAACAAGCGCACGCACTTGCCGCGCTGATGGCCGATAAATTATTTGAAGCCATGCGCGGCGGCGCCCCGCGCGCCGGCGGCGCCGATCTGCTGCGGCTCGATCCGCTGAGCTTCCGCGGCGAGATTTCCGACGTGAGCTTTTCCGGAGGCGTGTCGGAATACATCTATGGCGGCGAGGCGAAGAGCTTCGGCGATATCGGTCCGCAGCTCGCCGCCGAACTGCGCGCGCGGCTCGCAACCGGCAAACTGCAACTGGCGCGGCCCGACGCGCGCATCCGCGCCACCGTGATCGGCGCCTCGCAATATACCATGCAGGTCTCCGGCTCGACGATCTTCGTATCGCCGCTCGAAACGCTGCCGCTGCGCAACGTGCCGGTGATCGCGCCCGCGCTGCCGCTCGGCGACGACATCGATCCCGCCGCCTTGTCCGCCGCGATCAAGGCGGCGCTGAAACGGCTCGATCTCGGCGACGGCTCGAGCCCAGTCGCCGTGTTCGTGCCCTGGCGCGGCTCGGCGACGTTCCGCCGCCTCGACGATTTCTGCAAAGGTATCGCCGACGGCTTGGCCACGGTGCTGGCGAAAGGCCACCCCATCGTGCTCGCCGGCGACGGCGACGTCGGCGGGCTCATTGGCATTCATTATTGCGAGGAGATGAAAGTCAAGAATCCGATCGTCTCGATCGACGGGCTGGAGCTCAAGGACTTCGACTACATCGACATCGGCGCCATCCTCGACACCTCCGGTGCGGTGCCGGTCGTCATCAAGTCGCTGGTATTCCCGACCGGCGCCGGCGTCGGCAAGGACTGGGAGGCGGAGGGGACGGTCCGGCCCGTCACTGCGCCAGCCGGCTAAATACTCTTTCCGCTCATCCCCGCGAAAGCGGGGACCCAGTACTGGATTCCCGCTTTCGCGGGAATGAGCAGGATAACGGTGACAGCTCCGCCATCCGCAGGCTAAATGTTTCCATACCTTACGGGAGGACGCGCCGCATGCGTACCGGGGCCGACTATCTTGCATCGCTCAACGACGGCCGCCGCGTCTTCCTCGACGGCGAAGCGGTCGAGGACGTCAGCGCGCATCCGGCGTTCCGCGAAGCCGCGCGCTCGATCGCCAAGCTCTACGACATCGCCGCCGACCCGGCGAACCGCGAGCGCATGACGTTCCCTTCGCCGAAGACCGGACAGCCGGTGCAACGCGGCTGGCAAATTCCGAAGACGCATGCCGATCTGCGCGCCCGACGGCTGTTTTCCGAGACCTGGGCGGAAGCGACCTTCGGCCTGATGGGCCGCGCGCCCGATCACGTCGCCGGCTTTTTCGCAGGTTACGCGGCGGTGCCGCAATTTTTCGCCAGCGCCGGGCAGCAAAAATTCGCCGACAATCTGGTCGCCTTCTACGAATTCATGCGCGACAACCACGTCTATTGCTCTTACGCCATCGTGCCGCCGCAGATCGACCGCTCAAAACCGGCGCACCAGCAGAGCGACCCGACGCTCTATGCCGGCGTGGTCAAGGAGCGCGACGACGGCATCGTCATTACCGGCGCGCAGCAGCTCGCCACCGGCGGCGCGATCTCCGATTACATCCATCTGAGCTGCATCCAGCCGCTGCAAAAGGGCGACGAGAATTACGCCAATTGCCTCGCCGTCCCGGTCGCAGCCGAAGGCGTCAAGCTTTATCCGCGCAAGCCCTATTCGCGCGCCGGCAGCGCCGCCGATTATCCGCTCTCCAGCCGCTTCGACGAGAGCGACAGTTACGTCATCTTCGACAATGTCTTCGTGCCGTGGGAGCGCGTCTTCATCTACCGCAATGTCGAACTGTCGCGCGATCAGTGGCGCAAGACGCCGTCGCATCTTCTCGGCAATCATCAAGCGCAAACGCGTTACGTCACCAAATTGCGCTTCATGGCCGGCCTGGCGCAACGCATGAACGAAACCACCGGCAACATCGCCAACCCCGCCGTCGTCGGCCTGATGGGCGAGTTCTGCTCGCTGGTCTCAATCTACGAAGCCATGCTGCACGCGCACGAGACCATGGGCACCATCGAGGCCGGCGTCTTGTGGCCGTCGCGCACCGCCTATTACGCGGCCTCCGCCATGCAATCGGAATTCAACGGCCGCATGCTGGAACTTTTCCGCGAAATGGCCGGCGCCGCCTTCATCACGCTGCCCTCCTCCGACGCCGATTTCGCCAATCCCGAGATCGCCGCCGACCTCGAGCGCTACATGCGCTCCGGCACAACCGACGCCAGGACCCGCGTAAAACTGATGCGCTTAATCTGGGATTTCCTCGGCTCCGAATTCGGCAGCCGCCACGCCCAATACGAAAAATTCTACGGCGGCCCGTCGTTCGTGGCCAAGCAGCATCTCTACCGCTATTTCGATTTCAAACGCGCCGGCGCGCTGGTGGATGCGGCGCTGAGTTTGCCGGCGATCGAATGAGCGGTCGCTTTCCCCTCTCCCCTCGCGGGAGGGAATTGTATACTTGACAAGTACAGGGGCAGACCTAGCCTGAAGCGGAATTTTTCCTGTTTGAGGCCCGTCATGGCAAAAGATGGCCCGCCTAGCAGCAGTAGCGGTCATCGCTTTGGTGCTAGAGCGGCGATGAAAACGGGATTTTCTCCGAAGGCCACCAACCCACAATCGGTTGATCCGCAAGCAAGACAGGCTCTGGCGGATTTTGCTGCGTATTACCCAAGAACCAAATCCATCGGCAAACCACTTCCAATCGCACAAGGCGTAAGCGACGAGCGGGCCGCAAGTCTTCGTAAGTCTCAAGAATCGGAACGTTCCTCATTGCGCCTCGTCGCTGCTTTGCAGACCGGAAGGCATTTCAAATTAGATTTGCTGTACTCGCCAGATCGCAAGAGTTTCTATTTCAGAAAAATTCAGGACTTCAGAAACTTAATTTCGATTTCTCAACCATATAGCTTCCGTGAGAGCGCTATGAGGGCGTATCGCGACCAATCAATATTTTGGTTGGATGCTTATCCGATCACTAGCCCGTAGGATGGGTGGAGCGAAGCGATACCCATCATCTTTCCCCGAAAGACAGAGCACTTTCCGTCGCATCGCCTGCCCAGTCGAGCGGATAAATACCGAGCTTGACCATGCGATGGAACGAAGAATATGGCCAATCCCTCACGCGCGTGACGTGACCGTGCTTGACCGGATTGAAATGGATGTAATCGACGTGCCGTGCGAGATCGCCTTCATCGCGGAGCGTGTGCTCCCAATAGCGCCGCTGCCAAAGGCCGCGCTCGCCTTTGCCGGCACGGCTCGCCGAAATACGTTCGTCGGCAGGCAGGCCGTGTGAGAAGATTGTTTTGATGAGGCGCCATCGCGGCGCAAAATCGGCATCGTCTTCGGGCAACGTCCAAACGGCATGCAGGTGGTCGGGGAGAACGACGATCGCTTCAACGTCGAACGGATGACGCCGCCTCACATCCCGGAATGCCCGGCGCAGCAAATCGATGTGCGCCGTGAGCAGACCCAGCCGACGTTCGGCCAAATTCACCGTGAAGAAGAAGCTGCCGCCGGCGAGGAAATTGCGCCGATAACTGGTCATGGGCGGAGCATAACAAAACCGCCGCCATGATAGCTCTCGCTCCCACGAAGCCCATCACTCATCCTCATCGCCCTATGATGGGTATCGCTTCGCTCCACCCATCCTACGCGCTATTGCTTCTTGGCCTTGGCGCCCCGGATGGCATAGGTGTGCGCCACCTGGGCCGCGCAAATCGCCCTTATGGATTGGAACAGCGTGCCGCTTTGGCCGGCGAAGTTATCGCCGCACGCGCCGGCCTTGCGCTCGTAGCCGCGGCGCGCGCTGGCGTTCAGCGACGCCAGGAAGTCAGCCTCACATTTCTTGATCACGATCATGGCGACACCGACGTCGCTGCTCGATCCGAGTTGGCACGCCATGAGCAATTGCATCGAAGCGTCGCAGGAGGGCGCATCGGTCACGCTCTTTTCGACCTGGTCGTAGCCCGATACCGGGCAGTCCATCGCCAGCGCGGGCACGGCGTCGGCCTCCATGAGCCAAATGCAAATGAACGAAATGCAAATGCCGAGACACGGTCTGCGGAACATTCCGGCCCTCCCCCCTTGCGGTGTTTGGGCCATCATACCGATGACCGGAAGCGGCAGTGCGGTAGCGCGGTAGGATGGGTTGAGCCCTCGCGAAATCCATCAAAGCAGCCTCGTCGCCCTTTCAATCGTCACCACCGGGCCCGGTGGTCCATGCCGAACTCGAAACACCGCATGGCTTGCCGGATCGAGTCCGGCAATGACCAGAAAAATAGTGTCATTATAATAAGGACACCGCTTGACAATTGTCCCCAATACCGTTACATGCGGTCCACCCCGCTCGTTCAAGGACGCCTTTCGCGAAGGTATTCGGGAATGCGGAGCGGGTGCGGTGGCCGCGGGCGGGAGGATACGGCCCGTCCCCCGGCCGGCTCGGGCATCATGCCTGCCGATACTACGATCGGCGCGTGAGGTGCTCACTGGACTGGGACAGGCGAAGGCGGGCAACACCCGTTCAGACTAAGTCCCAGGAAGCATGGCCTGAGTTGCGCCTTGGGTGACGTAAGTCCCCTCGGCGAGAGCCGCGGTGGGACGCCGACAGGCGATCTGCCCCCTCCCATTCCCTCCCCCGCAAGCGGGGGAGGGTCAGGGTGGGGGCAGAGCCGCATCGCAAGATGCGGAGGTTGAGAAACAGCGTCTGTCGGCGTTCCGCTTTCCTTTGCTGACGCGGCGAAGGGAAGCAAAGAGAAGAAGCAGAAAACGCCCCGCATTCGTCGGGGGCCGGATTTTGACAGGGTGGAGTTAACGGCTCGGGCGAAAAATCGCGCCGCGAGAACGAGATTGCTTTTGTCACCTCTCCCCGTCGTGCGGGGAGAGGTCGAGTGAGCGAAGCGAACGAGGGTGAGGGGGCCTCTCCGCGATTCTGAGCGCCGCAATGCTGCGCCCAGCGGACAGGCCCCCTCACCCCACCCCTCTCCCCGCACGCGGGGAGAAGGAGCGCGCCTGTGGCGCCTCTGACTCAAAGCTTCGTTGCCGTTGCGGGAGAAGCAAACAACGTGAGGGTCAATGAATCGCCGTCACCGCTTGCGATGCGTCGAGGCCGAAGCCCCGCCCACCGCCCTTCGGGCGGTCCCCCCTCCCCGCTTTCGCGGGGCGGGAGTTCTACGCCTCGGCGTCCGCAAGCTGCGGCGCGGTGGCCGGGGCTTTGTCGGCCGGCTTTGCCGGCTCCAGCGCCGCGGCGACCGCCTCCTCGACGCGCTCGAGCCAGACGAACTCCATCTGCTTGCGCGCGATCTCGGGGATGTCGTCGTAGTCGCGGCGATTGCGCGCCGGCAGCATGACGCGGCGGATCCCCGCCGAGTGCGCGGCGACGACCTTCTCCTTGATGCCGCCGACCGGCAGCACCAGCCCGCGCAGGCTGATCTCGCCGGTCATCGCGGTGTCGCTGCGGATGGTGCGGTCGGTCAAGAGCGAGGTGAGCGCCATGAACATGGCGACGCCGGCGCTCGGGCCGTCCTTCGGCGTGGCGCCGGCCGGCACGTGGATATGGATGTCGCTCTTCTCGAAGCGCTTGGCATCGATGCCAAGCGCCGCGGCGCGGTTCTTGACGATGGAGAGCGCGGCTTGCGCGCTTTCCTTCATCACGTCGCCGAGCTGCCCGGTGAGAATGAGCTTGCCGGAGCCGGGAATCCGTGTCGCCTCGATGAACAAAATGTCGCCGCCGACCGGCGTCCAGGCGAGCCCGGTGGCCACGCCCGGAATGCTGGTCCGCATCGCCACTTCGTTCTCGAACTTCGGCGCGCCGAGGATCGTCACGACATCGTCGCGCGCGATGCGGATCGGCCCGCTTTGGCCTTCGGCAATGCGCACCGCGGCGTTGCGCAACACCTGGCCGATTGTGCGCTCCAGGCTGCGCACGCCGGCTTCCCGGGTGTAGTTCTGGATGATGTCGCGCAGCGCCGCATCGTCGATCTCGACCTGGCCTACTTTCAGCCCGTTCGCTTCCATCTGCCGGCGCACCAGATAACGGTGCGCGATTTCGAGCTTCTCGTCGGCGGTATAGCCGGCAAGGCTGATGATCTCCATGCGGTCGCGCAGCGGCCCGGGAATGGTGTCGAGCATGTTTGCCGTGGTGATGAACACCACGCGCGACAGATCGAACGGCACTGCGAGATAATTGTCGCGGAACGTGTTGTTCTGCTCGGGGTCGAGCACCTCGAGCAACGCCGCGCCGGGATCGCCGTGGAAGCCGGCGCCGAGCTTGTCGATCTCGTCGAGCATCATCACGCAATTGCGCGAGCCGGCCTTGCGGATGGCCTGGATGATATTGCCCGGCAGCGCGCCGATATAGGTGCGCCGGTGGCCGCGGATTTCCGCCTCGTCGTGCACGCCGCCGAGCGACACGCGCACGAATTTGCGGTCCATGGCGCGCGCGATCGACTGGCCGAGCGAGGTCTTGCCGACGCCGGGGGGACCTACGAAGCACAGGATCGGCGCCTTGCCTTGGGGCGCGAGCTTGCGCACGGCGAGAAACTCGATGATGCGCCGCTTGATCTTGTCGAGATCGTAGTGGTCGTCGTCGAGGATTTTCCGCGCCTCCTTGATGTCGATTCCCTTCTCCTCGGGCAGCGCCCAAGGCAATTCGATCAGCCAATCGAGATAAGTGCGCACCATGCCGTATTCGCCGGCGGCTTCCGGCATCTTTTGCAGCCGGCGCAATTCCTTGCGCGCCTGGTCTTCGACCTCCTTCGGCATGCCGGCCTTAGTAATGGCGGCATCGAGCTCGGCGATCTCGGCGGCCTTGCCCTCTTCGCCTTCGCCAAGCTGCTTTTGGATCGCGGCCATTTGTTCACGAAGCAACACTTCGCGCTGGCGCTCGTCGAGCGACGCCTTGGTCTGCCGGCCGATTTCCTGCGACAGCCGCAACACCTCGATGCGGTGCGCCAGCATGCGCGAGACCTTGTCCATCCGCGCCGTGATGTCGGTCGTCTCCAGGATCTCCTGCTTCTCTTCCGGCTTGACGTCCATATAGGCGGTCGCCAGATCGGCAAGCGCCGACGGCGTCTCGATCGACTGGATCGCGGCGAGAAGGTCGGCCGGCACTTGCGGCAGCAATTGGATGGCTTCGACGGCTTGCGCCTTCAGATTGACGAAACGCGCCTCGATTTCCGACGTGCGCGCTTCCGACTCCGGAATGCGCAGCACGCGCGCGACCAGAAACGGCCAGCCGCTCAGATATTCGACGATCTGGAAGCGCTGCTCGCCCTGACAGACGAGGTGATGCGTGCCGTCCGGGGCGGTAACGAAGCGCAGGATATTGGCGAGCGTGCCCATGCGATGCATGTCGATGGCGCTCGGATCGTCGACCGAGGCCTCACGCTGCAACAGGATGCCGACCTGGCGCTGCTCGCGCACCGCCTGTTGGGCGGCCGCGACCGACTTCGGCCGGCCGAGCGTGATCGGCACCACCAGGCCCGGAAACAGCACGGTGTTGCGCACCGGCACGATGATGAGTGCATCGGGCGGCAAGGGCGGCACCGCGCCGCCGCTGCTGGCGGCAGGACCGTTTTTTGCAAGAATTTCTTCAGCCACGCTTTCCTACGCTTTCTGCAACGTGATCACGAGACAACCGGCGGCGACGGCGCGACGCACGGTCGAGTACCGCCCGGCCGGCAGCCGCAGCCGCCGGTAAAACCGCCCCTGCGGCAGCTCCATCCGGTGGATGACGGCGGTGCGCAATTGCTCCGGCAGAGCGCGCGTGCCGGCAATGACGAGATCGCCATCCTCGAGCACCGCTTGGGCGCTGTCCGCATCGACGCCGGGCAAGGCGACCAGCGCCAAAACCTCGAATTCGGTTTCCAAAATATCGACCGGCGGCTCCCAAGCCGGCAGGCGCTTCTCACTAGGCCCCGGGCGAAACAGCTCGCGGTGCATGCGCTCTGCCCGCGCCAGCATTTCGCAGGCTTCGGACCACATCCAATCGCGGGCCAGATCGCGGGCCATGTCGCATTCCCTCCAGCTTCGAGTGGCATATGTGTGAAGCGGGAACCCAAAATGCAACGTCATCCGCAAACGGTGGGTCTGGAACTGCGAGCCGCGACAAGGCGTTGAGCCGCCGCGGCATCGCCGCTCGGCAAGACGCGGAAAATGACGCGGAAAATTTTGCTCGGACCTGCTGTCGCCCGTCCCTTGCCGGATTATATGGAAAAGGCCGGGTGGGGACCGCAGAGAGCCTGTGGAGGTGCAAATGGCGCCATCAAGCGCGGCACGACGGGTTGGCGAGACCATCCCGGCGCCCGAGAAAATCCCCGTCAAACTGATCGTCAACGGCGTCGAATGGCAGCTCATGGTGGCGCCATGGACGACGCTGCTCGACGCTTTGCGCGACCGTCTCGACCTGACCGGCACGAAAAAGGGCTGCGATCACGGCCAATGCGGCGCCTGCACCGTTCTGGTCGACGGCCGGCGGATCAATTCGTGCCTCACGCTCGCCGTCATGAAAGACGGCGCCGAGGTGACCACCGTCGAGGGCCTAGCGAAGAATGGCGTGCTGCATCCCCTGCAGCAGGCCTTCATCGACCACGACGCCTTTCAGTGCGGCTATTGCACGCCGGGCCAGCTTTGCTCCGCCGCGGGCCTAATCGCCGAGGGCAAGGCGAAGACCGCCGACGAAATTCGCGAACTCATGAGCGGCAACATCTGCCGCTGCGGCGCTTACCCGAACATCGTGGCGGCCGTCCAGCAAGCGATGGGGCGGTCATGATCAATTTCCAGTACGCCCGGGCCGATGACGTCGCCGACGCGGTGCGCCAGATCGCGGCCGACCCCAAGGCGAAATTCATCGCCGGCGGCACCAATCTGATCGATCTGATGAAGGAAGACGTCGAGCGACCGTCGCGGCTGATCGACATTTCGCGCCTGCCGCTCAAGACCGTCGAGGAGACCGCAGACGGCGGCTTGCGGATCGGCGCGCTGCTGCCGAATTCCGACCTTGCCTATCACCCGCTCGTCGCCGAGCGCTATCCGCTGCTGGCAAGCGCGATCCTCGCCGGCGCCTCGGCGCAATTGCGCAACATGGCATCGACCGGCGGCAATCTCCTGCAACGCACGCGCTGCTATTACTTCTACGACACCGCGACGCCTTGCAATAAGCGCCAGCCGGGCAGCGGCTGCTCCGCCATCGCCGGGCTCAATCGCATGCACGCCATCCTCGGCACGAGCGAATCCTGCATCGCCACGCATCCCTCCGACATGTGCGTGGCGCTCGCGGCGCTGAATGCCAAGGTGCACGTCGCCGGCCCGGCCGGCGAGCGCACGATCGCGCTGGCCGATTTCCACCGCCTACCGGGCGACACGCCGCAGCGCGACACCAATTTGCAGGCCGACGAGATGGTCACCGCGGTCGAGCTTCCCGCCCGGGGCTTCGCCAACAACTACACCTATCTCAAAATTCGCGACCGGCTGTCCTATGCATTTGCATTGGTTTCGGTCGCCGCCGCGCTCGAGCTTGAGGGCGATACGATCAAGGAAGCGCGATTGGCGCTCGGCGGCGTGGCGCATAAGCCATGGCGGGACGCCGGCGCCGAAGCGGCGCTGCGCGGCAAGAGCGCCGAGCACGCCGCTTTCGTGCAGGCGGCCGACCTCATACTGCGTGACGCCAAAGGCCGCGCCCATAATGCGTTCAAGATCGAGCTGGCCCGGCGCGCCATCGTCCGCGCGCTGACGCAAGCGGCGCAGGGCATGCCGCAATCGCAGTCCAATAAGACGATCCGGTGAGCGTCATGACCCCTCGAATGGCACAATATATCGGCACGCCGACATCCCGCATCGACGGCCATGCCAAAGTCACCGGCGCGGCGAAATATGCCGGCGAATTCAATACGCCGGGCCTCGTTTATGGCGCCGTCGTCGCGTCGACGATCGCCAAGGGCCGCATCGCGGGCATCGACACCAGCGAAGCGCTGCGCGTCGCCGGCGTGCTCGACGTCTTCACTCACGATCATCGGCCGCGCTTGGCCGCCAAGTCGCAGGCCTACAAGGACGACGTCGGACCGGAACAAGGTTCGCCATTTCGGCCGCTCTACGACGACCGGATCAGGTTCAGCGGGCAGCCGATCGCGCTCGTCGTTGCCGAGGAATGGGAAATCGCGCGCTTTGCCGCCTCGCTGGTGCGCGTCGAATACAAGAAGAACAAATCCGTCACCGACCTGCAGGCGGAACGCGATCGCGCCCTCGCGGTCGAAAAGCCGGAAAAGCCGCGCGGCAAGGCCGCCAAGGCCTACGCGGCCGCCGCCGTGCGTCACGAGGCCGAGTACCTCATCCCGAGCGAACACCACAATCCGATGGAATTGTACGCCTCGACGGCAATCTGGGAGAGCGGCGGCAAGCTCACGGTCTACGACAAGACCCAAGGCGTGCAGAATGTGCAGCACTATCTGTGCAGCGTGTTCGCGCTAAAGCCCGACCATGTGCGCGTCATGTCGCCTTTCATGGGCGGCGGCTTCGGCTCGGGGCTTCGCCCGCAATATCAGGTGGCGCTCGCGGTGCTGGCGGCGCTGGCGCTGCAACGTTCGGTCCGTTTGGTGCTGACCCGGCAGCAGATGTACGGGCTCGGCTATCGCCCGGCCACGATCGAGCGTCTCGCGCTGGGCGCGAGGGAGGGCGGTACGCTCGATGCGGTCATCCATGAGGCGATCGCGGTTACTTCGCAATACGAGGAGTTTTCGCGCAACGACACGGCCTGGTCGGGTCTGCTCTACAAGAGCGCGAACGCGAAATACCTGCACAGACTGGCGCGGCTCGATCTGCCGACCCCCTCCGACATGCGCGCGCCCGGCGCGGCGACCGGCGTCTACGGCCTCGAATGCGCCATGGACGAGCTTGCGGTCGCGCTCAAGCTCGATCCGCTCGAGCTGCGGCTGCGCTGTTATTCGGACCGCGACCAGAACGAGGACAAGCCCTACACCAGCAAGAAGCTGCACGAATGCTACCGGGCGGGAGCGGAAGCCTTCGGCTGGGACAAGCGCAAGACGGAGCCGCGCTCGATGCGCGACGGCAGTGAATTGGTCGGATGGGGCATGGCGACCGGCGTCTGGGAAGCGCTGCAGATGGAGTTCGCGACGCGCATCGTGCTCACCGCGAACGGCCATGCCGAGGTCGCCTGCGCGGCTTCCGACATCGGCACCGGCACCTACACGATCATGGCGCAGGTCGCGGCCGACATGCTCGGCCTGCCGCTCGACAATGTCACGGTGAAGCTCGGCAACTCGACGCTGCCCTTGGCGCAGGTCGAGGGCGGCTCGTGGACGGCGGCGTCGGTCTCGAATGCGATCGCAAACGCGGCCGAAGCGGTGCGCAAGGAGCTGTTGCGCCTGGCCAGGAAGCTGCCGGATTCTCCGCTTGCGGCGGCCAAGCTCGAAGACACCGCGCTGGCGGACGGCAAGATCGTCAACAAGAAAGCGCCGGAACGGGCCGCCTTGATCGCCGACGCGATGCGCCATAGCGGCCTCGATCGCGTCGAGCGGGAAAGCAGCGCCGATTTCAAAGAAATAAAATCCTATGCCTGCAACACGCACTCCGCGGTTTTCGCCGAGGTCAAAGTCGACGAGGAGCTCGGCGTGATCCGTGTCACCCGCGTGGTCAGCGCGGTGGCTGCAGGACGCATCCTCAATACCAAGACCGCGCGCAGCCAGATCATGGGCGCCGTTGTTGGGGGCATCGGCATGGCGCTGCACGAGGAAACGCTGGTCGACCACGCTTTCGGACGTGTCATGAACGCCAACATTGCCGAATACCACGTGCCGGTGAATGCCGACATCCACGACATCCAGGTCATCTTCGTCGACGAGCCGGACGACATCATCAATCCGCTCGGCATCAAGGGCGTCGGCGAGATCGGCATTGTCGGCGTCGCCGCGGCAATCGCCAATGCCGTCTATCACGCCACCGGCAAGCGGGTGCGCGATCTGCCGATCACGATCGATAAATTGCTGCCGTGACGCTAGGCGCCAATCCGCTGCGCGCTGCGCACGCCATCGGCGAGCGCACGGACGAGTTCGGCGACCGCTGCGACCGTGCCGGCAGCAGGCTTGGCGTCCGGTCCGAGGCTTTTGCGCACCGCCTCGACCAAAGCCGAGCCGACCACGACGCCGTCGGCGCCTTGCGCGATGGCGCGCGCCTGCTCGGCGGTGCGCACGCCGAAGCCGACGCAGACCGGCAACTTGGTGTGCCGCTTGATGCGCGCGACCGCGGCGCCGACCTTGCTCGCGTCCGGCGCCGCGGCGCCGGTAATGCCGGTGATCGACACGTAATAGACGAAGCCCGAGGTGTTGGTGAGCACGGTCGGCAGCCGCTTGTCGTCGGTCGTCGGCGTGGCAAGCCGGATGAAATTGACGCCGGTCTGCAGCGCCGGCAGGCACAATTCCGCGTCTTCCTCGGGCGGCAGATCGACCACGATGAGCCCGTCGACGCCGGCCGCCTTGGCGTCGGCGAGAAAACGATCGACGCCATAGACGTAGATCGGATTGTAATAGCCCATCAGAACGAGCGGCGTCGCAGCGTCGCCGGCGCGGAATTCGCGCGCCGCGGCGAGCGTCTTTTTCATGTTCGCCCCGGCTTTGAGCGCGCGCAGTCCCGCCGCCTGGATCGCCGGCCCGTCGGCCATCGGATCGGTGAACGGCATGCCGAGCTCGATGACGTCGGCGCCGGCTTTGGGCAACGTTTTGAGGATCGCGACCGAAGTTGCGTAATCCGGATCGCCTGCCATGGTGAAAGTGACGAGCGCCGCGCGATTTTCCTTCTGGAGCGCAGCAAAGCGCCGCTCGATGCGTCCGGTCATACCGAAATGCCCAAAATACTCGGCGCAACCCAAGGAAATATGGCACCGAGAATTCCCACGAGACCAAATATCAAAAACAAGATGTTGAAAACCTGTCTATATGAAAGACACCGACGTTTTACATCAGCCCGCGCAATTAGGTTTGCGTTGGTAGAGTTAACTCTTTTCTTTTTTCCCTCTAGCCATTCTCGGAGATAGTCTTCACCTATCTCTACAAGCTGGGCCGTCCGAAGATCCAACTGCTTAAAACAAACGCACACGACAACAAGCACCAGTGAGATAAAAGACGCGGCAATAGAATTCTTCGTCTGCATTGCAGTGAAGAAGCCCGCGACGCAGATGCCGGCTATTACCAGGAAAAAATTGAAGACCTTTAGCCGCTGATCAGCATGAAGTTGGAACCACTTGAATGCAAATTCTGCAATTTCAGCAGCTTCCTTTTCGCGCACCTCGTCAGAATCCGTCACTGGTTTCCCCCGAGATACCGCGCCACGGTATCGAGATCCTTGTCGCCGCGGCCGGAGAGATTGACCACCATGAGGTGATCCTTCGGCTTTTGCGGCGCGAGATCGAGCACCTTGGCGATGGCGTGCGCCGGCTCGAGCGCCGGAATGATGCCTTCGAGCTTCGAGAGAAGCTGGAAGGCGTTGAGCGCCTCGTCGTCGGTCGCCGACAAAAACGTGACGCGGCCGACGTCGTGCAGCCAGGCATGCTCGGGGCCAACGCCCGGATAATCGAGGCCGGCGGAGATCGAGTGGGCTTCGGTGATCTGCCCGTCGTCGTCCATCAAGAGATACGTGCGGTTGCCGTGCAGCACGCCTGGCCGGCCGCCTTCGATGGAGGCGGCGTGCTGTCCCGTTTCGAGGCCGTGGCCGGCCGCCTCGACGCCGTAGATTTCGATGTCCTTATCGTCGAGGAACGGATGAAACAGCCCCATGGCGTTGGAGCCGCCGCCGATGCAGGCGATGAGCGAATCGGGAAGACGGCCTTCGGCCTCTTGCATCTGCTCGCGCGTCTCGCGGCCGATAATCGACTGAAAGTCGCGCACCATCATCGGATAAGGATGCGGGCCGGCGACGGTGCCGATGCAATAGAACGTCGAACCGACATTGGTCACCCAGTCGCGCAGCGCCTCGTTCATGGCGTCTTTCAGCGTCTTGGCGCCGGACTCCACCGGCACCACCTTGGCGCCGAGCATATGCATGCGAAAGACGTTCGCCTTCTGCCGCTCGACGTCGACCGAGCCCATATAGACGATGCATTCGAGTCCGAAGCGCGCGCAGAGCGTCGCGGTGGCGACGCCGTGCATGCCGGCGCCGGTTTCGGCGATGATCCGCTTTTTCCCCATGCGTCGCGCCAAGAGGATTTGGCCGAGCACGTTATTCACTTTGTGCGCGCCGGTGTGATTGAGTTCCTCGCGCTTGAGATAGATTTTGGCGCCGCCGCCCGACAGGCCGGAGGCCGTCTGCCTACAATATTCGGTGAGCCGCTCGGCGAAATAGAGCGGCGACGGGCGGCCGACGTAATGCGTCAAGTAGCCGTCCATCTCTTTTTTGAACTCGGGATCGGCCTTAGCCTTGGCGTAAGCTTCTTCCAATTCAAGGATGAGCGGCATCAGCGTCTCGGCGACAAAACGCCCGCCATAAATGCCGAAATGCCCGTACTCGTCCGGCCCGGTGCGGAAGGAATTGAGCGGCTGCACGGTCATGGCAATCTTTCTCACGCCACCGGATGGGCTTGTTTTTCCGCCGCGCGCGCGGCGCGCACGAAGGCGCGGATTTTATCGGCATCCTTCTCGCCGGGTGCGCGCTCCACGCCCGAGGATACATCCACGCCGGGCGCGCGGGTGATGCGCAAGGCCTCGCCGACATTGCCGGCATCGAGCCCGCCCGAAAGCATGAACGGCACGCCGGAAGCGACATTTTCCAGAAGATGCCAGTCGAAAGTCTTGCCGAGGCCGCCCGGCCGCGTCGCCTCGCGCGGTGCGCGGGCATCGAAGAGAAGCCAGTCGGCGACGGCCGCATAGCGGGTGATTGCCGCGAGGTCGCCCCTGGACTCGACGGGAATCGCCTTCATCACCGGCAGCTTGAAGCGCGCCTTGATGGCGGCGACCCGCAAGGGCGACTCGTTGCCGTGGAGTTGCAGGATATCCGGCCCCAGGGCGTCAACGACGTAGGAAAGGAACGTATCATCGGCATCCACCGACAACGCAACTTTCTTGGCACGACCCCGGACGCGCCCCTCCAGGGACGACACAACCCTGAAAGAGAGGTTCCGCGGCGACGGCGGAAAGAACACGAAGCCGACCATATCGACGCCGGCGTCGAGCGCGACATCAAGCGCCTCGGGGGTCGAAAGGCCGCAGATTTTCACCATGAGCGACATGAATTCGCCGGTTCGTGGAATTGCCCATCCAAAACTGCCGCCCTTCTACCTCGCTCCGCGCGCTTTGTCTTGCGGGCGTCTAGCGCGGCGAGTTTCCTTGTTGCCCTGGCGGCTTGAGCATAAGCCGCTCCGGCGGCTCGGCCGCCTGCGGGATGCCAACGGCGGCGGCGCCGGCGGCCCGCTTATGCGCATCCAGTTCCTCACGCAGTCTTGCGAGATCGCGTTCGAGCCGCCGCGCGGCGCGGCGCCACCTGCCGTGCCGCAGCCACGATGCACTGCCGCCTATCACCACGCCGAGGATCAGCACGGTGATAACGAGGGCGAACAGCGGCAGCGTTACCGACGCGGCGGGCTGCGCCGCATTGAACGGGTCGAACGAGAGCGTCACGATCTGGCGGTTGGCGACGGCAAAGGCAATGAGCAGGATGCCGAGCGTCACAAGGACAAGCGCCGCAACGATCTTGCGGAGCGAACTTCCGGCCGATCGCAATGCGCCGGTCAACCCGCGCTCGGGCGATTGAGCCGCTCGCGCATTTCCTTGCCGGTCTTGAAGAACGGCACGCATTTCTGATCGACGGCGACATGGGCGCCGGTGCGCGGGTTGCGCCCGGTGCGCGCCGGGCGCTGCTTGACCGAAAATGCGCCGAAACCGCGCAATTCGACGCGGTCGCCGCGCGCCATCGCCGCGATGATCTCCCCCAGTACGGCGTTGACGATATTCTCGACGTCGCGCTGGTAGAGGTGGGGATTCTGCGCGGAAATATGTTGAACCAGTTCCGACTTGATCATGATCCGCCGCCCGATCGCCGTTGGAGTTCGGTCGCCCGCGAACGCTGCTCTGGCGCTGAAAAGCGCCGCCGCTCAGTTCACGCCGGCAGGGTGCCAAAGGGCCAATAGACCGTCAAGGTTGAAAGGCTCCACGGCGTTGGCGGCACCCCAGAGGTCGAGGCGCTGGGCCAAGACGTTGAGCCCCGCCGCATCGAGGACGGCCGCGGCCGCAGCGTGCAAGAACGTCAGGTCGCTGAAGCGGCTCTGCAGCTGGTAGTCGCGCACCGGCAGCTTGGCATCGACGTGCTTTTCCTTGGCGAGCCAGGCCACAGCGGTGCGTTCGTCGCCGAGCTCGTCGATAAGCTTCAGTCCAAGACCTTGATGCCCGGTGAAGACGCGGCCGTCATCGACCGCCGCAAGCTGGTCGTCGGTGAGATGGCGGCGGCTTTGCACCAGGCCTTTGAACCAGGAATAGGAGTCCTGGATGATCGCGTTGAGCGCCGCGGTCGCCTCGGGGCTGGTCGGCTCAAAACCGTCCGGCGCCGCCTTGAGCGGCGTCGATTTCACCGATTCCACCTTGACGCCGATCTTGCCGAGAAGATCGGCGACATTGGGATACTGGAACAACACCCCAATCGAGCCGACCAGCGAAGTCTGCTGCGCCACGATGTGATCGGCGGCAAGCGCCGTGATATAGCCGCCGGACGCGGCCATGCTGTCGACCACGACGACGAGCGGCTTTCTCTCGCGCAAGCGCGACAGCGAATCGAACAGTTGCTCGGAACCGGCGGTGGTGCCGCCGGGGCTGTCGATATGGACGATGACGGCGCGCGCTAATGCCGAATTGCCCAGGAGATCGAGCTGCCGGACCCGTTCCTGATCGCCGCGGATCAGGCCCGAGATCGTCACCCGCGCGATGTAGGGACGCACGCCGAACACACCGATACGGTTGCTGGCCACCGCCGCCGCCCCGGCGAGGCCGACGACAACAACCACAATGGCGAGCACGCGCCAGAACGTGAGCTTGCGCCGCAACCGGCGGCGGTCGACGATCAGGTCGGCATCGAGCGACATGGTCCCTTCCTTTTGCTCCGCCCCCAATGGTCGGTCATCGCGAGGCATGACGCGCCGCGACGACGGGTCCTCACTCCTCGGTCTCTTCCTTTTCGGTCTCTTCGGCCTCCTCACCCTTGCGCTTGAGCGCGGTGCCCAGGATGTCGCCCAGCGTCGCGCCGGAATCCGACGAGCCGTATTGCGCGATCGCTTCCTTCTCCTCGGCGACTTCCAGCGCCTTGATGGAGACCGTAACGCGCCGGGTGCGACGGTCGAACTGCGTGACCCGGGCATCGACCTTCTGACCGACGGCAAAGCGATCGGGCCGTTGCTCGGAACGATCGCGCGCCAGCTCCGAACGCTTGATGAACGAGGCGTATTCGGTGCCGACGATCTTCACGTCGATGCCGCCTTCCTTCACGTCGGTGACTTCGCAAGTGACGACCGCGCCCTTCTTGAGCTCGCCGGCAGCGGCATCGCCGCCGGCGGCGGCGGGTGCGCCGCCTTCCGCAAGCTGCTTGATGCCGAGCGAAATACGCTCCTTCTCGACGTCGACGTCGAGCACCTGGGCTTTGACCTTATCGCCCTTCTTGTACTCCTCGATGACCTGCTCGCCGGGCCGTTTCCAATCGAGATCGGACAGGTGAACCATGCCATCGACATCGCCATCGAGACCGAGGAACAGGCCGAACTCGGTCTTGTTCTTGACCTCGCCCTCGACGACGGAGCCCGCGGGATATTTTTCGACGAACACCTCCCAAGGATTGCGCATGGTCTGCTTCAAGCCGAGCGAGATACGGCGCTTGACCGGATCGACCTCGAGGACTTGCACCTCAACTTCCTGAGACGTCGAGACGATCTTGCCGGGGTGCACGTTCTTCTTGGTCCACGACATTTCCGAGACGTGGATCAGGCCCTCGATGCCGGGCTCGAGTTCGACGAAGGCGCCATAGTCGGTGATGTTGGTGACACGGCCCTTGAACCGCGCGCCGACCGGATATTTCGCCTCGATGCCCTGCCATGGATCGTCGAGCAATTGCTTCATGCCGAGCGAAATGCGGTGGGTCTCGTGATTGATCTTGATGATCTTGACCTTCACCTGCTGGCCGATATTGAGCACCTCGGACGGGTGATTGACGCGCCGCCAGGCGATGTCGGTGACATGGAGCAGCCCATCGATGCCGCCGAGATCGACGAAGGCGCCGTAGTCGGTGATGTTCTTGACCACGCCGTCGATGACCTGACCCTCTTCAAGGTTCTGCACCAGTTCCTGACGCTGCTCGGCGCGCGTCTCTTCGAGAACGGTGCGGCGCGACACCACGATATTGCCGCGCCGGCGGTCCATCTTGAGAATCTGGAACGGCTGCTGATTGTTCATCAGCGGCGAGACATCGCGGATCGGCCGGATATCGACCTGCGAACGCGGCAGAAAAGCCACCGCGCCGTCGAGATCGACGGTGAAGCCGCCCTTAACCTGGTTGAAGATGACGCCATGCACCTTCTCGTTATTCTGGAATGCCTTTTCGAGCTTGCCCCAGCTCTCCTCGCGCCGCGCTTTGTCGCGCGACAGCACGGCTTCGCCCAGCGCGTTCTCGATCCTTTCGAGATAGACTTCCACCGTATCGCCGACTTTGATCTCGGCGTTGCGGCCGGGCCCGGCGAATTCGCGCAGCGCCACGCGGCCTTCGGTCTTTAAACCCACATCGATGACGGCAAGATCGCGTTCGATCGCGACCACCGTGCCCTTGACCACGGCGCCTTCCTGCAGATGGCCGTCGCCGAACGATTCATCGATCAGCTTGGCAAAATCCTCGCGCGACGGCGAGGCGGCGGTTTGAACGGCAGCTTGAGCCATAAAATACTCCCGACCCCATGAATGGAAATGATCCCGAACGTGCGGCAGCCGCCGGCAAGACCGGCGGTTGGGGCCAAGGCCATACGTTCAGGAAAAAGCTTTTTCCGGGCTTCGCAGGCGAAACGACGAACGGGCTGCACCTCCAATGACGAAACCGCGGTCAGCCGCGGTTTCGGCCCGTTCGAGCGGCTTCGACGATGTCGATGGCAGCCCGGAAGGCGCGGATATAGCCGGTGAAGCGATGCGAGGCAAGGCCGGCCCGGCCGAACCTGGGGCTCGGCGCAACGCGCTCATTCGAGCGAAATGTTTCCGCGCCGCACCGTCTCGCTCCATGATTCGGCTTCCGGCTTGAGGCTGGCCGCAAATTCCTGGCGCGACAGCTTCGGCACGATCATGCCGAGCTTGGTAAACCGCTCCTTCACGAGCGCCGTGCTTTGCGCCGCGAACACCGCCTGCGCCAAGGTGTCGAGGACGTTGTCCGCCGTGCTGGTCGGGGCGGCCATCGCGAACCAATTGGAGGCGACCAAGCCCGGGTAACCGGACTCCGCGATGGTCGGCACCGAGGGCAACATCGGCGCGCGCTGCTCCGTCGTCACCGCCAGCGCCGTCAATTTGCCGTCGCTGTAGCTCGTGCCGACCGCCGCAAGACCGATCGGAAAAATTTGAATCTCATTCTTCATCAGCGCCAGCAGGGCCGGCGGCGAGCCGCGGTAGGGAATGCAAGTGATCTGCGTGCCGGTCGTCTGCTTCAGCCGTTCCATCATCAGATGGTTGACCGTTCCGAGACCCGGCACACCGTAGTTCACCCTGCCGGGGTTGGCTTTGGCATAAGCAATGAATTCGGCAAGCGTGCGTGCCGGCACTGCCGGATTCGAGAACAGAACCAGCGGGATCTCCGCGACTTTGGCGATTGGAGCGAGCGACGCCAGTGGATCGAACGTCATCTTCATCAGGAACTGATTGATGACGAAATTGTTGGTAGCGGCAATCAGGGTCGTGTAGCCGTCGGGTGCCGCACGCACGACCTCCTCGGTGCCGATATTGCCGCCGGCGCCGGGCTTCGATTCCAGCACGAGCTGCTGGCCGAGCCGCGGTTCCATGCTGACCGCGAGCAAATGCATGATCGTCTCGCCGACACCACCCGGGGCGTAGGGACTTACCACGCGGATCGGGCGATCGGGGTAGGCCGCGGCGCTGGCGCGCGACGCGGCGAGTGGGGCGAGAGCGGCAGTCGCCAAAACCCTCCGTCGTGTCATCTGTTGCATTTTCGTTATGTCCCGTACTGGAGTTTTGCCAAACTAGAATTTCCGAAACAACTGCTTGTCCGCAAGCCAGCGCGACATGACTGGTCGCTGTTTGCGCGGCGCCGCGCGGAAGGCGTCATGGCGTTCCTTGTTGGGCCAGACCAGCGCCGGCGTGACCGCAAGCCGCGTGCGGACGTGTTGGCGCGTGACGTTGAATACTATCAGGTCCTGCGCCAGCGCGAGCGGCCCCTGATAGTGCTTGCGGATGTCGCGCTCGATCTCAGGCGCGGTGTCGAAGTCGTTGAAGAAGTGGTACACCACAGCCTGCCGCGGTTTCACCAGGCTCAACACCTTGCCGCACTCCTCCGGCGCGGTGTGCGCCATTGTGCCGATGCCGATCGCGCTCTTTTCCGGGTAGCCCGAACGCTCGATGAGTTGCTTGACCGTATTGAAGCATTCGTGGATGAGGAGATCGGCGCCCTGCGCGTTATCGACGAAGAATTGGCTCGGCGTAGTATCGCCGGAGAACACGAAGCAAAGTCCGTTCCATTCCAGCCGGTAGCTGACCGGGCCGTCATAGATGTGAACCGCCGGAAAACTTTTGATGACGACGCCATTCTTGTCATAGACCACGCCGGTCTTGCTGAAGTCGAACTCATGGACTTCGACCTCGGCGCCGGCATCCGGAAGCAAACCCAGCCGCGTATCGGTGTCCCAGACGAGCGACTCCATCTGTTTGCGCACGAAATGCTCGGTACCGTATTTCGGTTCCGGCCCTGACGGACCGTAGAGCACGAGCGGTTTCACGCGCCCGCCTGCCCAACTGCCGATCCACACTTGGGCGAAGTCGCCGACATGATCGGCGTGCAAATGAGTGGCGAAATAAGCCGTGATGTCCTGGTGTGGGATTTCGAGCGCAGTGAAATTTGACTGAGAGCCCGAGCCGAAATCCATGATGAATTTGTCGCCATTGCCAAGCTCGATGAGCCAGGAGCAATTGGCCTGCCCGCGTCGCACGAACGGCCGGCCGGTGCCGAGCGCTACGACGCGCATCTCATCGGCGGCGAGCGGCTCGGTATTGGGGAAATAATAGTCGCGTTGGCTCGCCATGATTGCTCCTGTTTTGTGGCAGAGTCAGCGGCGATTTCGGCTCGCGCGCGCACGCTCGACGATATCGACGGCGGCACGGAACGCCGCATCAATGCCCAAATGCGTCGTATCAAGCAGATGTGCGTCGGGCGCGGCCTTCAAGGGCGCGGCGGTTCGCCGGGAATCACGCTCGTCGCGCCGCAACAGGTCGGCCAAGACATCCTGCTCGTCGGCGATTTCGCCGCGCGCCCGCAGTTCGAGCGTGCGACGGGCGGCGCGTACCTCCGGCGACGCGACCACAAACAGCTTTACGTCGGCGCCCGGCGCAATGACGGTGCCGATATCGCGGCCGTCGAGCACCGCGCCGGGCGGCCGGGTGGCGAATTCACGCTGATAGTTCATCAAGGCTTCCCGCACCTGCGGGATGGCGGCGACGACCGAGGCGGCCTCGGTGATGGCCTGCAATTTCAGCGCATTGTCCTGGAATTTCGTCGGATCGAGCGTGATTGCGGCCTCGATCGCATGTTCGACATCGTCGGGTGGATAGCCGGCATCGAGCACGGCCTTAGCCACCGCGCGATAGAGGAGCCCGGTGTCGAGATGTTGCAGCCCATAGACCGCCGCGATCTGACGGGCAATCGTACCTTTGCCCGAGGCGGCGGGTCCGTCGATGGCGATGATCATGACAAGTCCGCTCCGAGCCCGCGCATCAACTCGACGAAGCCCGGAAAACTCGTTGCAATGAAAGTGCCATCGTCGATCCGCACCGGCCGCTCGCTGGCAAGCCCGAGCGCAATCGACGCCATAGCGATACGGTGATCCATGTGGGTCGTAACCAGGCCGCCGCCGGCGGGGCGGCCTTTGCCGTGAACGATGAGATCGTCGCCCTCGACATCGGCGGCAACGCCGTTGGCGCGCAATAAGGCGGCGGTGGCGGCCAGCCGGTCCGATTCCTTGACGCGCAGTTCCTTCAATCCCCGCATCACGGTCGTGCCTTCGGCGAAGGCGGCGGCGACGGCGAGGATCGGATATTCGTCGATCATGGATGGGGCGCGAGCCGCCGGCACCTCAATGCCGTGCAAAGCCCCGGCGCGAACACGCAAATCGGCGACGTCCTCGCCGCCTTCGTTGCGCTCCTCGAGCCGCTCGATGCACGCGCCCATCTCGCCGAGCGTGGTGATGAGGCCGGTGCGCAGCGGATTCATCATCACGCCGCTCAAGATCACTTCCGAGCCGGGCACGACCACGGCGGCGACCAGCGGAAATGCCGCCGAAGACGGATCGGCAGGGACCGTGACCGGCCGTGGCGTCAGTTCCGGCTGCCCGGCGAGCGTAATGCGACGGCCGTTGCCATTTCCTTGACCGTCCGGCTCGACCCGAACATCAGCACCAAAATGAACGAGCATCTTCTCGGTGTGGTCGCGGGTCGGCTTCGCTTCGATCACTACGGTCTCGCCCGGCGCCGCAAGACCGGCCAATAGCGTCGCCGATTTCAATTGCGCCGAGGGCGCCGGGGGCTTGAAGACGATCGGCATCGGGTCGCGCGCGCCGGCAAGCGTCAGCGGCAAGCGGCCGTCCGCCGAGGCAAGCGTCCGCGCCCCCATGCGCTGCAGCGGATCGAGCACGCGTTGCATCGGCCGGCTGCGCAGCGAAGCGTCGCCGTCAAAGGTCGCGGTGATCGGGCAGCCGGCGACGGCGCCGAGCGCAAGCCGGCAGCCGGTGCCGGAATTGCCGAAATCGAGCGGACCCGCGGGTTCGGCAAAACCGCCGACGCCGACACCGTGAATCAGCCAGTCCCGCTTGCCGGCGCGCTCGATACGGGCGCCAAGCGCCCGCAAAGTCTGCGCCGTATTGAGGACATCCTCCCCTTCAAGCAGGCCGCCGACACGGGTGGCGCCGACCGTGAGCGCGCCAAGGATAAGCGCGCGAATCGACATCGACTTGTCGCCGGGGACGCGGACCGAACCGGAAAGCGGACCGTTACAGCGGGCGGTGAGCGGAACGCGGGTGGCGGGCATAGGACTTAATCCAGTCGGCGCCGTGGACCGGCCATTAACAGACCATGGATCGGCGACGCTATGAGCGCCCTCTATCACGGGCCGCGGCGGCCCGTCATCCCGTCGTTTTTGCGTTTCGAGCTGGCCCGCCCAATGGCGACGATCGTCTATTGACAGCCGCGCTGCGACTAGCCAAGTGAAGCACCCGAATTGCGGGAAAGGATGCGGATCGTGGCCAAAGCCGAACTAGGCACCAAAAGGCTCTGCGCCAATTGCGGCGCCAAATTCTATGACCTGAACAAGGATCCGATTCACTGTCCCAAATGCGGCACGGTCTATGAGGTAGCGCCGGTTGTGACCCGCGCCCGGCCGGAAGCCGCGCCGGTGGTCCCGCGCCCGGTTGCCCCGGTCGAGGAGGTCGCCGTGCCGGAGCCGGCCGAGGTGGAGACCGTCTCGCTCGAAGAAGCCGACGCCGAGGCGCAAGGAACGAAGAAAACAACGACGGCGGAGCCGGGGGCGGAAGAGGAAGAAGTCGAAATCGACGAGACCCTCGACGACGATACCTTTATCGAGGAGCAGGAGGAAGAGGACGCCGACGTCACCGATATTATCGGCGGCGACATCGCACCCGAAGAGGAAGGCTAACCAGCAGTCGGTAATCAGTGGTCAGTAATCAGATTGATTGGTGACTGCTCGGTTCTGATTACTGATTACTGACGTCTGATCCCTGAAGGGGCCATAGCTCAGTTGGGAGAGCGCTTGAATGGCATTCAAGAGGTCGGGGGTTCGACTCCCCCTGGCTCCACCAACCTTCGCGGCAAGTGCCGCTTCGGTTGGCACACCAGCCTAAGTCCGCGAAGGTTGCCCGCCGTAGCTCGAAGAGCGTAGGCGGGCTTTGCGTTTTCGAGCTTCGGCTCGGCGAGCCGTTGAGAACGGCTCTATAGCATCAACAATGCCGTGCGGCGGCTGGCCGCGGCGCTCTGCAGGGGCTGAGTCTGCCCTGGCTATGTTATGTTACGCTTCGGGTGGGAACGGAGGTCGGGATGGGTGAGAGATGGATCGGCGCAGCGCTAGCAACGGCGCTTGGTTTGATTCTTGGCTTTACGGCTGCCGGACCGTTGGCGGCACAACAGGGAACGCGGGCCGCTCCGGCGATGCAGCCCGACCCGACGCTTAGCTCGGAAGATCAGCTCGCGCCGTCCCAGATCAAGCAAAAAGTTCCGGCGGCGGTGGCGGAGCCGACCGGCGGCTCCCAGACGACGGCACATCCGGCAATGCACACTGCCGCTGCGCCGCATCCCGCCGAGCCGAGACCGGCCCCGCCGGGCGCTCACGTGGTGGCTTGCACCGGTATATTCAGCAAGGAATCGAACCATCTTCGGCTTGCCATGACGTTCGACTATAAAAACGTCACCTTCGGCGACGTGGACGCCGACGGCGGCGCCAAGGTCAAGGCCTCGATCGTATTTCCGAACGACCCGAAGCGCCGGCTCGAAGTGTGGTGGTCCAATCCCGCCGAGCGCAGCGGCACTTACTTGATCGACATCAAGGGTAAATCAACCTGGGGCGGGCCCGGCGGCATGCGGCTTGGCCTCAGCCTCGTGCAGCTGGAAAAGCTCAACAAAAAGCCATTCAAGCTCAAAGGCTTCGACAAAGGCGGCGTGGCGACGGTGAGCGACTGGGATGGCGGCGCGCTGGCATCGCTTCCCGGCGGCTGCAAATCGGGCGTGAGCCTGACCGCCGATCCGAAAGCGTCGCCTGACGAGGTCACCGCGATGTCCGCGGACAAGGAATACAGCTCGTCCGATCCCGCCATTCGCGCCGTCAAGCCGACGGTCAGCGAAATCCTTATCGGCTACTAACCTCTTTATCCGTCAGCACCCTGGTCGCTTGCTCCGCAAGCTATCGGGATCTTGCTCTAAGGCTTCGGCTGCGCGTCGCCCGGCGGGGAGGCAGCAGGCGGCGCGGCCGGCTTCGCCTGTTCGCTCCGCATCGTTCGCACGTCGCGCGCCATTTCCAGGCAGGTGAGCAGCTCGGTATAGCTCGAATCGCCGCCCATACTCGATTCGTTCGTGCACGCGGTCTTGTCGGTCGGCGCGAAGCTCGACCATTCTTTGACCAATTCGTCGCGAATGGCCTTCTCACTGTCGAGGCAGTTCTTCTTCTCCTCGGCGATGTCGGTGTCGTGGAAGGACACGCCGCCTTGCTGTGCGATGCCCTGGCAGACCTGCTCGACGTTGAGAGTGGGCACGCTGTCTGCGACCGGCATGATCAAGTGCGCGCTGAGGATCAATGCCGAGGGAAGGATCATGAACGTGCTCCGTCGATCTATCGCGGCAATTATAGCACGCCTGCGGCCCGGAACCAGGGAGGCGACGCTGCGCCACCGGTTTGAGGATTGACCGGCCGCGACCGGCCCCGCTATGGCCCGCACGAACGGGTGAGGAACTGCCGATGATTCTTGCACCGCTCTTCGGCATGGCGTTGATCGTTGCCGTGGCTACCGAACCGCTCAACGAGAGGCGAAGCCGGCGGCCGATAGCGGCAGCGAACTCGGCGACCTGATCGCCGCTTCGATGCCGTCCTGCGTCACCTCCGTGCGCGCCATGGAGCCGATAACCGGTCGGGCCGAGGCGAATTGCGCTCACGCGCTCTGCGCGGCGACGGGCGCGGCTTGCGGCGGGCGGGCGTTCACTGCCGGCTGCTCCATGCGGTGCAGATCGACATAAAATATCGTGCCGCCGCCCGGCGCGTCGGCAAAGCCCATCTCGCCGCCGAGCCGCGTGACGATCTCCTTGACGATACTCAGCCCCAGCCCGGTCCCGCCCGTTTTCTTGCTATTGGTGCCGTCGGCTTGCGCGAATTTCTGGAAAATACGCGGTTTGAATTCGGCCGGGATGCCATCGCCTTGGTCGCAAACCGAAAGCCGCAAGCCGTCGCCACACCCCTTGACCGCGACCACGACCTCGCCGTTCGGCGGCGAGAATTTGATCGCGTTGGCGATGAGGTTGGTGAGGACCTGCGACAGCCGGTCGGGATCGGCCCAGACTTCGCCATCGGCTTGAATATCGTGCCGCAGCCGCACCAGATAAGTATCGGCATAGCCGCGATTGTCATCGACGATCTGCTCGATCAGCGGCCGAATCTTGACCGCCTTGAACTTGAAGACGACCTGTCCGGCCTCCAGTTTCTCGATGTCGAGGATATCATTGACGAGCTTGACTAGCCGTTCGCTGTTCGATCGGGCGAGCGACAATAGCCGAACCGTGCGTTCCGGCAGGTCTTTCGCCGCCGTACCCATCAGCAGTCCGAGCGAGCCGCAGATCGAAGTCAACGGCGTGCGCAGCTCGTGGCTCACCGTCGACACGAACGTGTCCTTGAGCCGGTCAAGCCGCTTGCGTTCGGTGATGTCGACGATCACGCTGAGGATGAGAACGCCGCGCCGGGTCTGGATCGGGTTAAGCCCGATCTCGACCGGGAATTCCGTGCCGTCCTTGCGTCGCCCGCAAAGATTTTGGTTCGCTTCCATGCGCCGCACCTTCGGCTTGACGGTGTAGTTGCAGCGTTCCGCAAAATGCTGCGCACGAAGACGTTCTGGAACAAGAATCTCGATCGACTGGCCGATGAGTTCTTCGCGCCGGTAGCCAAATAAATCCTCGATCGCGCTATTGACCATCACCACGCGGCCGCTGCGATCGGCCATGAGCATACCGCTGGGGCAGGATTCTACCGCCAGCTTGAATTTTTCCTCTGCGGCCTTTTGCTCCGTCACATCGCGGGTGATCTTGCAAGCGCCGATAATCTCCCCGGAGGGAGATTTTATTGGCGAAACGCTCAGCGCGACTTCGATGTGTGTACCGTTTTTGGCGCGGCGCACGGTTTCATGATGATCGACAATCTCGCCGCACCGGATCCGCGCCAAAATGCCACGCGATTCCTCCCGGCGGTCGTCCGGAACGATGATGTCGATGCGCTCGCCGACGGCCTCGGCGGCGGAATAGCCGAAGAGCTGCTCAGCGGCGGGGTTCCAGCCGGTGATGACGCCATTGAGCGTCTTGGTCACGATCGCATCGACGGAGGACTGCACCGCCGCGCCGAACAGCCGTTCGCGATCCGCGTGCCGCTCCAGCGCAGCCGCAGTGCGGCGGTGCTCCGCGGTCTCCCTTTCGAACAGCTTGGCAAGCTTGACGTACAACGCGCCGGTTTCGAGCAGCAGCATCACCAAGACGAACGTGCCGGCCAGCAGTCCGTAAGCCCGACCGGCGTAGAAGCCGAGATCGAAGCGACCAGCGTTGAGGAGCGCGCTGAGCGCCACATCGAACAGCCACGCGCACATCACGACCATCAACCAAAGGTCAAGCACGGTGTGGGGCCGCCGTCGCCACAAAATCAGAAGAGCGGCGAGCGTCAACGTGCAGTCAGTCGAAACGACGACGGTCAATGCGGCGGTGTTACTGTTGTCACTCATGATGTCGGGCAGCAACGCTTGGCCGGCGGTGGCCAGCAGCGTCAGGCCGGTCACCGCGCCAATAACCGAGCCGATACTTAACAATACCAGAAGTCGAGCAGATCCGCCTGGCTGCCCGCCTGCACCGCTCCGATCCTTTAGCAACACATAGGAAACGACCGCGAGCGGAAAACCCCCGTGCCAAAACACGTAGAGCCATGCGGTACTGTCCGGTCCCGCGCCGAGCAGCCCCGTCGGCGAAAACAGTCCGGGAAAAGTCAGCGCGTGCGGGACGACCATCAGTGCGGTGAACAAATATCCGCAAGCAAGCGCCAGCAGCGCGCGCGATCGCAGAATGTTGAACTGGATGAGAAGAATGGTGGCTGTAACCAAGTCGCTGATAGCCAGCGCCGATTCGTAGATCGGTATGAACGCCCACACCTGCGGCAAAGGCTGCCGGGCAAAGGGCGCTAAGCTGAGGAAAATCAGCAGTGAAACAACGATGACCGCGAAGGCAATCCTGCGGTCCTTCCGGCTCGCCGGCGCAGTCGAGAGGAAGTCAGCTCGGTCTGCCACGACGCGGCCCATGTATCACGTCGAGATCGCGATGGCTTGCGCGGCATGCGGCCCAGCGCGCCCCGACTGTCCCGGCGGGATGGCCGCCCTGACGCTGCGGCGCATGTCAGAACACGGCGCGGTGACGAACACCACGCTGACGATCGCCGGAACCAATTGAGCGGACAGCCTCATCACTCAAACGCCCGCGCGTTGGACGCCATGCTCGCGTCGCGCGCTACAGCCACACTGCGAAAGCCGAGCGCCTGCTTTACGGCGCCGTCACACTTGGGCGCTCTGCAGCGTCCGGACGCCTGGTTGCGCTGTTCATGACGATACGCATGAGATCGACGGAATTTTTCGCGCCAAGCTTGTGCATGATCCGGCCGCGATGGATTTCCACGGTGCGCGGGCTTATTCCGAGATTTCGCGCGGTTTCCTTGTTGGAGGACGCGGCGGCGATCTGCGCCAAGACCTCGCGCTCGCGGCGGGTGAGCTGATAGTAGCCGCGGATCGCCGGCGAGAGCGGCGCCGGCGATTCGTCTCGATCGCGCAGATGCTTCCACGCTTCGATGGCGTCGACGACGCGCGTCACGATGGCATCGGCATCCAGCCGTTTCTCGATATAGTCGAAGGCGCCATTGCGCATCGCCTGGACGACGTTCAAGACGTCTTCCTGCGCGGAGATCATGAGAATCGGCGCCGGGAAGTTCCTGGCGTCGAGTTCCTTGAGGACGTCGAGCCCAGACGTGCCGGGCATGCACAAATCGAGCAGGACGCAGGCGGGTGCTTGATCGCGTGCCAGGCGAACGAATGATCTACCATCGGCAAAAGCCGCGGTGCGGTATCCTTCATTCCGAAAAATCGCCGAAAGCGCTTCGCGCATATCGTAGTCGTCGTCGACGATAAAGATCTCCTCGATCCTGCCAATTCTGTCGATTTGATCCATGGTGTTGACCTTTCGGGAGTTTGCCGAGAGACCTGCCGTACCCAGTACCATCGCTCAGCCTGCTCTCTCTGGCGCAAATCCGCTCGCAGGGCATTCCTCAACCCGCCCAACGGGGACATGAAGCTTCGCGCAACCTCTTTGAACGAAGCGCCAGCGACCCACGCGCCAAATCAGTCGACCGCAAATTTGCCACGACGACAACTAAGCCGCTGTTCAAAATTGTACAATTACTGCGGAATTTGCGTACGTACTAACACGAGGAACCATTGCTAATGATTTGTTTGTATGTCTGGCTTGCCGGTTTTAAGCGCGCACCGAACGGCCAAGCAGTCGCGTTATGTGATTACAGGTTTTCGATGGTGTTTTCCGGATTGCCAAGTTCGACCGCCAGCACATTCGGCAAGGAACGATGCATCGCCATGGCACCGCCATGTCGCCGTTGTAATCGATGTAACCGAGGTTATGGAATTTGTTCGTGAAGTAGTTTATTCGGGCGCGCGTCGTGCCGACCATGGCGATCATGGCGACCAAATTCGCCCGACATTGATCCAGATCAACTGCCAGGAGTGCCGGCCCGGCAGTTGGATTTCTCGACGACAGCTACGCGCTAGTAGGCCATTGCCATGCCGTCGTCGGGGGCATCAAAGCTGTCGTCATGGAACGCAACGTTCGACAGCGCGCGATACACGACAATGACGTTGCCGTCGTAGTCGATGTAGCGCAGCTTGCGAAATTTGTTCATGAAATGATTGACGCGCGAGCGCGTCGTGCCGATCATCTGCGCCAACGCTTCCTGGTCGATGTTGCGGATGACGTCCGCCGCCCCATTGCGCCTGCCGTAATTCGCCAACAGGAGGAGCGCACGCGCGAGCCGCTTCTCACTCGAATCGAAAAGCTGGCTGATCAGACTTTCCCGCAATCGCACTACCTTCCTCAGCGCGACGACGATGAGAAGCTCGGCGAAGCTTGGGTCCTTACGAACGGCCCGGACGATGCTGGCGCGTTCCAATCGCGCCACGACAGTGTCCGTTATGCAGGCGGCAGTTGCTACGCGGATCCGGTTGCCAAGCAGACAGCCCTCGCCGCAAAAGCCGGCGGGTTCGATCACGCCAAGGATGCCTTCCTTGCCGTGGCTCGACACCACAGTGATTTGGATTTGCCCGTCTTGAACGTAGTACAGGGCATCGGCAGGTTCGCCCTGGCTGTAGAGCACGGTGCCGGGCCTGAGCCTTGAAACCGTGACTCCGCCATAGTTTGCGGCAAACGACTCAACGTCGAACGATGCCTCGGAGTCGAGTGTTCCACTGCCGAGGAACAGATTCTCTGCGTTCTTTAAGTTCATGGCCTGCCCCTCGAGCTAGCCACGATGTGCGTTTTCGCGCATCCACGTAGACTCCGTCGTCGGCCCACTGGAACTTTCTTAAGTCACCTCCACTCAACTAATGTCAGGGAAAACCTGACAAATTTATTTGGTAGCAAATTTATGTGTCACACACTCACACGTAGTTCGATATTGGCATTTGTGACAGCCTTATAACTTGATGAGACCGTCGCAAAGCGCAAGCGCCACTGCATGCGTTCGGTTGACGGCGCCTAATTTACGCACCGCCGTCTGAACGTGTTCGTCGACCGTTCGTTTGGTGATGTGGAGAATTTCGCCGATCTCCCAAGCCGACTTTCCATTCGCAACCCAACGGAGAACTTCGCTCTCGCGAGCCGTCAGCTTGCCCTTTATTGTTTGTCGTCGGCGCAAGGCGGTCTCCCGTATTCGATGGCATATCCATCGGCTGACGGGCATTAACTAATTCGCCCCCGTAATTACAATTACTTATGCAGCAAGCGTGTACTGCGAGGAACTGTGATATTTACGGGTATCGCGCTTTAGTTGAAACAGAAATGGAATCAAATATTTACGCTTATCACCTTCTAGTTGTAGGCAAAACTACCTAAAAGCCCCTGATGGCAGCATTGCGACCAACACATCGCTGTTCAGTCACAAAAGCGTCACCGCCACCGTGCGGCGAGCGGTTGCGTGAACATTGCGGGTGCGGGGACACGCGCCGGCGAGGAATCACGCCGCGGGGACGGCCCACCAAGACGGCTTCGCTCGATACCAGAACGAGGCTTCAGCGCGGAATCGACTGCACCGCAATGCCCGTAGCGGGATCGATGACCAGGATTCGGTCGGCCTGATAGACGTAGCGATAGATGTAGGGCTGGGTGGCGACCACCGATCTGTCGCCAACGAGAGGGGTGGTGGTGACGGCCGGCCCCGGAGCGGCAACCGCCGGTGCCGCGACCGTGCCGTAGAGCGGTTGCGGACTATCAGCGATCGGCGCCGGCACCACCTCGTCATAGAGCGGCTGCGGTGTAGCGGGCACGGTACGAGCCACCACCGTCGGCGCCGGCACAATACGCCGCGTGATGGTGCGCGTCGTAACGACTTGGCGGCGGCCGGCGCGTGAACGCACCGGCCGTATCGTGCGGACGGTCTCGGTGGTCTGCACCGTCTCCGTCGGTTGCGCCACAACGGTCGCAGTCGGAACTGTGACGAGCGGCCCCTGCGTGATGACCGTTTGCACCTGCGCAGCCGTCGCCGCACTCGTCGCGAGCACAAGACCGATGGCTGTAGCGGGAATGGTGAATCTCATCGCTTACTCCATATGCTTAAAGCCGTCCGGCACGCCGCCCGAGCCACGACTCCAACGCCCTGGTGCGCCAGCCGTTCCTGACGCCACGTCGTCGCGAACAATTGCAACGTCGGGAAGCCGTACTGCGGCCCTTTCCAGCAACCCGTGTTCCGCTGCCGCAAAATTGACGTGCCGCCGCCGCCCCGCAAACTTATCGGCGCGCCAATGCGCCGCGCAGCAACGCGGACAACGGCAGCGTTAACAGCACGAATGCGGCGACCAGGGTCAAAGCCTGCCACACACCGAGCGCGTCGCCGGCGCGGCCGAACAGGATCGGCGCGATCGCGCCGGAGCCGATCACGCCGGTGTAGAAGATACTCAAAGCGCGGGCGCGCCATTGCGCCGGCACCAGATCGGGCACCGAACCGTACAGAACCGACGACGTGCCATTGAGTGCGATGCCGAGCAGCGGCAGCAACAACAGTGCGGCACCGAGCGGCAGCGGATACAGCGCGAGAATTGCCACCGCAGTCAAACCTTCGGTCAGCCAGACCGTTCCGACCGCGCCGATTCGCGCGCCGATAAAAGTGCAAGCGAGCTTTCCCGCGGCGCCGCCGGCGAACACCAGGGTCAGCGCCAAGCCGATCGTCTGCTCGCTGGCGCCCTTGTTCCTCAGCACGAACGGCAGAAACAGCAAAAACGCCATGCGCGTGGCGGTATCGATGACGCCGATCGCGACCAGGACAGGAAATGCAAAGGCTGGCCGGTTTTTATCTCCGGCTGCATGCGCATCGCCCTGCAGATGGACGATGACGCCGCGCTCGAAACGCGGCGTAGCGATGTAGATCGCCGCTGCGACGGCAATGCCGACGGTGCCTAAAATGACGAGCGCCGGCCGCCAGGCCATCACCAACAGCATCAGCGACAGCGTCGCCGGCAGCGTCATCTTGCCGAGGTCGCCAGTGAAATTATAGGTGCCGAGCGCTTTGAGCGAATGCGGCCCGGCGAAGGCGTGCGCGACAAGCGCCGATGCGATTGGGTGCTGCGCGCTCGAGCCGATGCCGCAGATCAGAAGCGCGCCGAGCAGCATGGTGAAGCCGGCGCTGGCGCCGGCGAAACAAAATCCCAGACCGGCGAGCGCGGTGCCGAGCGCCAAAATGGTGCCCGCGCCGAAGCGCTCGGCCGCGAGGCCGGCCGGAATTTGCAGGCACGCCATGGCGCCGACCAGCACGCTGCGTAACAGACCGAGCGCCGCGTAACTGAGCGCAAATTCCGCCTGCCAGAGCGGCAGCATGATGTAGACGAGATCGGTATAGCCGTCGTGCAGCGCATGCGCGGCGCCGGCAATCGAAACGGCGCGCCGTTGGTCGGCCGACATTTGCGGCGCCAGCGCCGTGATATCCTCCCAATGGAGCCTGCGCATTAAAACCCTACGATTGTTTGTTCCACCTCCTAAACACCTGCCGACAAGCGGTCAAATTCTGGAGTGGACCGGCTTCGATTGACCGCTGCAATCGCGCGGTGCAGTGTGCCGCCCGCATCGGGAATCACGCAACTTTGCCAGGGGGAATCATGTTCGGCCTCGGCGATCTGTTCCAGTGGGAGCGGTTCGTGACACCCACCGTGATCAAGGTCTTCTATTGGCTCGCGGTAGTGATTTCCGTGTTGCTCGGCTGCGCCGGCGCGGTGAGTTCGCTGACGACAATGGCGTACAATCCGTTCGTCGGCATGATCCTGCTGATCGTTAGCGTGCTCGGCGCCTTCATGGGCGTGATCTTGGCGCGCATCATCGCCGAATTCGTGCTCATCGTGTTTCGCATGAACGAGCATCTCGGCGCGATCAGGAATCAGGGAACAGGACTCAGAGGTCAGTAATCAGGCATCGGCTATCTGGGATCAGATGGCTGATGTTTGATGTTTGATGGTCGATCGCCGATTGCTAATTCGCAAAGCGGAAATGCATGACGTCGCCGTCCTGCACGACGTAATCCTTGCCTTCGAGCCGCATCTTGCCGGCATCGCGCGCGCCGGCCTCGCCGCCGCAGGCGACATAATCGTCGTAAGCAATGGTCTCGGCGCGGATGAAGCCGCGCTCGAAGTCGGAATGGATCACGCCCGCCGCCTGCGGCGCTTTGCTGCCGCGCGTCACCGTCCAGGCGCGCGCCTCCTTCGGTCCGGCAGTGAAAAAAGTCGCCAGCCGTAGGAGCGCGTAACCGGCGGCGATCAAGCGGTCGAGACCGGCCTCGTTGAGACCGATCGCGGCGAGGTAATCTTCCCGCTCGTCGCGCGACAGCACGGCAATCTCCGCTTCGATCTTGGCGGAAATGACAACCGCGGCGGCGCCTTCCGCTTTTGCCCTGACCTCGACCTTTTGTGAAAATACGTTGCCGGTCGCGGCCGAAGCTTCGTCGACGTTGCAGACGTAAAGCACCGGGAGCGCGGTGAGGAGGCCGAGCATGTGAAAGGCCTTTTCCTCCTCGGGCTTGCGCTCGGTGAGCCGCGCCGGCTTGCCGTCGCGCAGCAGCACCAGCGCGCGGGTAATGAGGTCGAGCGCCTCCTTGGCTTCCTTGTCGCCGCCCTTGGCCTTCTTGCTCAAGCCGTCGACGCGCCGCTCCAGGCTGTCGAGATCGGCGAGCATCAGCTCGGTCTCGACGGTTTCGATGTCGGCGATCGGATCGATACGGCCTTCGACATGGGTCACATCGGTATCCTCGAAGCAACGCACGACATGCGCGATGGCATCGACCTCGCGGATATTGGCGAGAAACTGGTTGCCGAGCCCCTCGCCTTTCGAGGCGCCGCGTACCAGCCCGGCAATATCGACGAAGGTGAGCCGCGTCGGCACGATCTGCGCGGACTTGGCGAGCGTCGCCAACGTCTCCAGTCGCCGGTCGGGCACCGCAACTTCGCCGACATTCGGCTCGATGGTGCAGAATGGATAATTCGCCGCCTGCGCCGCCGCGGTTTCGGTCAGCGCATTGAACAGGGTCGACTTGCCGACGTTCGGCAAGCCGACGATGCCGCATTTAAAGCCCATGGAGAATGTTATCCGTTTCCCGGCTCACGCTTCGTCGCGATCGCCGCTTTCTTCATTGCCCTGGTCGCCGAATCCCTTCGCGACCATGGCGAGATGAATCTTATTCTGGAAGCTCGCATCCTCGCCGCGGGCGATGAGTTCGGCATTGTCGGCGATGATGCCGATCAGCGTCTCGACCCAGCCGCGCTCGCTCTTGGCGAAATCGCTCAGCACATAGTGCTGCACCAAATCCTTGTCGCCGGGATGACCGACCCCGATGCGTACGCGCCGATAGTCGTTGCCGATGTGCGCGGAGATCGAGCGCAAGCCGTTGTGACCGGCAATGCCACCGCCGGTTTTGACCCGCACTTTGCCCGGCGGGAGATCGATTTCATCATGGAATACCGTGACGTCGGCGAGCGGCAGCTTGTAGAAATGCGCGGCTTCGGCGACGGCGCGCCCGGATTCGTTCATAAAGGTGCCGGGCAGTAGCAACAGCACCCGCTCGCCGCCGATCGAACCTTCACAGGCCACACCCTGAAAGCGCCGGCGCCACGGTCCGATGCCGTGGCGCTTGGCGATTTCCTGGACGGCCATGAAGCCGACATTGTGCCGGTTGCCGACATAGCGCGCTCCCGGATTTCCAAGTCCGACCAGGAGCCGCATCAGCGTCGCCCAGTAAGAGGCAACCTCACTTCTTCTCGGGCGCGGCGGCGGCAGCCGGCGCGGCACCCGGAGCGGCGCCGGGTGCAGCACCCGGAGCGGCGCCGGGGGCGCCTTCGGCCGGAGTGCCGGCAGCTGCGGCGGCAGCGGCGGCGGCCGCGGCGGCAGCGGCAGCTTCGGCCGCGGCCTTCATTTCTTCCGCATAGCCCGACGGCGGCACCACCGTGACCAAAGTGACATCGCGCCCGGCCACCGAACGCACGCCTTCGGGCAGCGTAATATCGCTCAGGTGCTTGGAATGGTTGATCTCAAGCTCGGCGACATCGACATCGATGCCGCTCGGGATGGCATCGGCGCGGCAGCGCACCGCGAGGCTGTGCGTGACGATGCTGACGGTGCCGCCGCGTTTGACGCCGGGCGACTGGTCGGCATTGCGCACGTGGATCGGAATATTGACGCGGATGGTGGCGCCCTCGCCGAGCCGCATGAAATCGACATGCAGCGGCAGGTCGCGGACGGCATCGAGCTGGAAGTCGCGCGGGATCACGCGGTGCTTTACGCCGTCGACCTCGACGTCATGAATGGTCGTCAAAAAATGGCCCGCATAGATGCGCTGGTGCAGATCGGCATAATCGAGCGAAATCGGCAGCGGCGGCTTGCCGTCGCCGTAGATGATTCCGGGAACGCGGCCCGCACGACGCTCGGACCGGGCGGCCCCCTTGCCTGCCCGCGAGCGCGCCGCCGCTTTGATCAGATTGACGGTCGCCATGATGGTATCCTCGTCTTAAGCCTTGTTATCCAAAGGAATTCCGCGCCGAGCCTCCAGGGGTGCTGTAGCAGGCGCGGAAGCGGCGCTTATAGCGGCGCCAAACCTTAAAAACAAGGAATGTGAGCGACGAATTGCCCGCTCAGAACGCGCCTGGATTGGCCGGACCGGACGGCTCGCCCAGCGATGGCTCGCCCGCCGTAGCCCCACCTGAAGCTGGATAACTCTGCGACGGGGGGGCGGCGTTCTTCCCGGCGAGCGCCGCTTCCAGGGCCGCGACGCGGATTTTCATCGCCTCGTTTTCCTCGCGCGCGATGCGGGCCATATCCTTGACCGCCTCGAATTCCTCGCGCTTGACCAGATCGAGATCGCGCAGCCAACGTTCGGCTTGAGTTCGGAACAGCGTCTCGAATTCGCGCCGTACGCCTTGCGCGACGCCGGCGGCGTCGTTCATCAACCGGGCCACTTCGTCGAAAAACCGGTTCGTCGTCTGCACCATGACCGTCTCCGCGCGCGCTTGGCAAATCCCCACGGCCAAGCCCGCTTGCTATGCACTGTGACAATGGCGATGGTGCGGCGCAGCCGCAAGGGGGCTCGGCCGCACCTGCCGCAGGAGAGCCGCGCGCCACGACGGAGGCGTCCGCTCGCTTTAAGGAATGCCGCCGATGTACGTCGTCCTGCCGCTCATTCCCTATCCCGCGATCAATCCGATCCTGATTTCCATCGGACCGTTCGCGGTGCGTTGGTATGCGCTCGCCTATATCGTCGGCATTATTGCCGGCTGGTTCTACGCACGCGCGATCGTTGGCTCGGAACGGCTGTGGGGCGGGCCGGCGCCGTTCAGTGTGCTCGACTTCGACGATTTCGTCATCTGGATCACGCTCGGCATTATTCTTGGCGGCCGCACCGGCTACGTGCTGTTCTACAATCTGCCGCTGTTCGCCGCGCATCCCATCCAGATTTTCGAAATATGGACCGGCGGCATGTCGTTCCACGGCGGCGTCATCGGCTGCGCGGTCGCCATCGTGCTGTTCGCGTGGCGGCGGCGCATTCCGATGCTGTCGCTTGGCGACGTCACCGCGGGCGTCGCGCCGATCGGCCTGTTCCTCGGCCGCCTCGCCAATTTCATCAACGGCGAATTGTGGGGCCGGCCGACCGATGTGCCCTGGGCCATGGTATTTCCAAACGGTGGCCCAATTCCGCGCCATCCGAGCCAGCTTTATGAGGCGACGCTGGAGGGTGTCGTGCTGTTCATCGTTCTCGGCCTGCTGATGCGCGCCGGCGCGCTCAAGCGGCCGGGCGTCGTCACCGGCGCTTTCTTACTCGGCTATGGCATCGCGCGCACGGCTTGCGAATTCTTTCGCGAGCCAGACGTGCAGCTCGGTTTTCTGTGGGGCTCGCAATGGCTGACAATGGGAATGCTGCTCTGCATTCCGCTGATCCTGATCGGGCTTGCCATTCTCGCTTTCGCTTTGCGACGCGATACGACGGCAAAACATGGCTGACGAACGCTCGCCGCTGGAAAATGAAATCCGCCGGCTCATCGGCGTCGCCGGGCCGATGCCGGTCGCCGAATATATGCGGCTGTGCCTGACGCACCCGCAATACGGTTACTACATCAACCGCGATCCGTTGGGCGCCGGCGGCGATTTCATCACCTCGCCCGAGATCAGTCAGATGTTCGGCGAGTTGATCGGTTTGTGGATGGCGGCGGTCTGGCGGCAAATGGGCGAGCCGGAAGACGTGCGCATCGTCGAACTGGGCCCCGGGCGCGGGACCTTGATGCATGACGCGCTGCGGGCGGCGAAGGTCGTGGACGGTTTCCGCAACGCCATTGTCGTGCACCTGGTCGAGATCAGCTTGGCATTGCAACAAGTCCAAGAGCGGCGCTTGGCTGACCTCGACGTGCCGGTGCTGTGGCACACCGCGCTGGAAGAGGTTCCGGGCGGCGCTAGCATCGTCATTGCCAACGAATTCGTCGACGCGCTGCCAATTCGTCAGGCGGTCAAACAGGCCGACGGCTGGCACGAACGCGTTATCGACATCGCGCCCGAAGGTCACTTCTTCTTTGCCACGGCCCGCGATCCGTTGCCGCATTTCGAAACCTCGATGCCGCGCGGATTGCGCCAGGCGCCCGTCGGTGCGATCTACGAATGGCGCGCGGACGATTTTGCGCTCGAACTGGGACGCCGTATGCGCGGCGAAGGTGCGGCCTTGATCGTCGATTACGGCCACGACCATTACGGCTTGGGCGACACGCTGCAGGCGGTCGTCGGACATTCCTTCACCGATCCGTTGCGTGCCCCGGGCAAAGCCGATTTGACCGCCCATGTCGATTTCGAAGCCTTGGCGCAATGCGCCGAGAGCATGGGCGCGCGCATTCACGGCCCGATCCGGCAACGCGATTTGTTCTTGCGGCTCGGCATCGAAAAGCGCGCGGCGGCGCTCAAAGCGAGCGCGCCGCACCAAGCCGCCGACATCGAAGTCGCATTCTCGCGGCTGATCGCGGGCGGCGCGCACGGCATGGGCGAATTGTTCAAGGCCATCGCCATCGCGGCCCCCGAACTCGGCCCGCTTCCGGGATTCGAGACGTCGTCATGACGATCGAGGCTTCATCGCTGGCGCTGACCGGCATCCGCCACGCCTTCTTCACCCGCGCCGGCGGCGTCTCCGACGGCTTCTACGAAAGCCTCAACGGCGGCATCGGCTCGCGCGACGCTGCCGCGAATGTTGCGCAAAATCGCGCCCGCATGGCGGCGACGCTCGGCGTCGAGCCAAGCCGTTTGCTCACCGCCTACCAGGTCCACTCGCCGAACGTCGTCGTCGCCGAGACGCCGTGGACGAACGAAACCCGCCCGCATGCCGACGCCATCGTGACGTGCATGCGCGCGCTCGCCATCGGGGTCACGACCGCGGATTGCGGACCCGTGCTTTTTGCCGACCCGCAGGCGCGCATCGTCGGCGCCGCGCATGCCGGCTGGCGCGGTGCGTTGTCGGGCGTAATCGAAGCGACCGTCGCGGCGATGGAGCGGCTTGGCGCCGCCCGCGGCCACATCCGCGCCGTCATCGGGCCGATGATCCGGCGCGCCAATTACGAGGTCGGCCCCGATCTCATCGCGCGTTTTGCCGCCGAGGACCGCGCCAGCAGCCGGTTCTTCTTGCCGGCCGCCCGCGACCGCCATGCCATGTTCGATCTTGGCGGCTATCTCGCGGCCCGGCTCGAGCGCGCGGGCGTCGGGCAAGTCGAAGATCTCGGCCTTTGCACCTATGCCGATCCGGCGCGCTTTTTCAGCTATCGCCGCGCCACCCATCGCGCCGAGCCCGACTACGGCCGCCACGTTAATGCGATTGCGCTGACGGCCGAGTAGGAACGGCAAATTAGGTAAACCGCTCGCCCACCCATTTGCCGTTTGCACGATCGCGTTTGAGGCTTTGGAAACTATTGGGCCAGCAGCGGAAAATCCAGCGGGGACAAGGCCTTGATTCATGTTGCCAGCCCGATGAGCGGCTTGTATCAGGTTCTTGTTTTGGTCGGAGCGTGATCTTTTCGACGACCCCGTGCCCCCGGCATCAGGTCCTGGGACGCTGGCTTTAAGGATCGCGCTCCAGGGCTGGAGAGTGGAATGGCGGGCAACAACGGCGCGATCAAGCTCGTCGCCGGCAATTCCAACCCTGCGCTTGCCGAAGCCATTGGCCGCTATCTCGGCACGCCGCTGACCAAAGCGGTGGTGCGGCGCTTCGCCGACATGGAAGTCTTCGTCGAAATCCAGGAAAACGTGCGCGGCGCCGACGTCTTCGTCATCCAGTCGACGTCGTTTCCCGCCAACGACCATCTGATGGAATTGCTGATCATCATCGACGCGCTGCGGCGAGCCTCGGCGCGGCGCATCACGGCGGTGATCCCTTACTACGGCTACGCGCGGCAGGACCGCAAAGTTGGGCCGCGGACGCCGATTTCGGCGAAGCTGGTCGCCAACCTGATCACACGCGCCGGGGTCGATCGCGTGCTCACGCTCGACCTTCACGCCGGCCAGATCCAGGGCTTTTTCGATATTCCCACCGATAACCTGTTCGCCGCCCCGGTGATCATGCGCGACATCAAAGAGCGGTTCGATCTCTCCAGGGTGATCGTGGTCTCTCCCGACGTCGGCGGCGTGGTGCGGGCGCGCGGTCTTGCCAAGCGTATCGATGCGCCGCTCGCCATCATCGACAAACGGCGTGAGCAACCCGGCGAATCCGAAGTGATGAACGTCATCGGCGAGGTGAGCGGCGGCATCTGCATCCTGGTCGACGACATCGTGGATTCCGGCGGCACGCTGGTGAACGCTGCCGACGCACTGCTCGAGAAAGGTGCCAAAGAGGTCTACGGCTACATCACCCACGGCGTGCTGTCGGGCGGCGCGATCGCCCGCATCGGCAAATCCCGGATGAAGGAACTCGTGATCACGGATTCGATTCAGCCGACCAAGGCGGTCACCGAGTCCGAGAATATCCGCGTGCTCTCGATCGCGACGCTGATCGGCGAAGCGATCAACCGGACCGCCGCGGAAGAATCGGTGTCGAGCCTGTTCGATTAGAGTCTCAGAATTGTTGCCCGGACGCGGTGCTGCCTGGCGGATTTGTCCGGGCTTTCGCCGCGCCCGACCCACCCTCTTCCCCCTGAGTCAACCTGTCGCAGTCGGCGCTGTGGACGGACTCATTTCGAGGATTGTGCCGGAGGCGCAAATCACTTCATGACTGCCAGGAGCGGCGGTGGCAGAGGCTCTTGCACAACCTTTGGCGGACGGAATCAGGCCGATTATAGTCGGTGCGGCGGCTGATTCGCGGCTGCCAGTCAATCGGCCTGTAAAAGTCGTCCCTGCGTCAAATTGCAGCCGGTATTCGGATGGGTGCTGTGGCGTGCGCAGTTCCACTTCCAAGCGGCACTGTGGGGGGAGGCAGCATGGCCCTTATCGAAACGGCACGCGATCAACACAACAACCCGCTCGAGGTGGTCGAGCGCATGGCGGCCGGCAACAACTGGCCGTTCGAACGCGCCGGCGAAGACGAGATCGGTATCGTCGTCACCGGACGATGGACCAATTACCAGGTCTCGTTCACCTGGATGAGCGACATCGAAGCGCTGCACGTGGCTTGCGCCTTCGACATGAAGGTGCCGGACCCGCGGCTTACTCCCGTGCAGCAGCTGATCGCGCTGATCAACGAGCAATTGTGGATCGGACATTTCGACGTCTGGACGCAAAATGGCGTGGTGATGTTTCGCCACGCTTTGGTGCTGGCTGGCGGCGTCGCCGCATCGGGGCGGCAATGCGAGGCGGTGCTCGGCACCGCGCTCAATTCCTGCGAGCGTTATTTTCCGGCGTTCCAATTCGTCATCTGGGCCGGCAAGTCGGCGCGCGAGGCGATGGATTCGGCGATGTTCGAGACCTCGGGTGAGGCGTGACCGAGCCCGGGGCGATTGCGAATCTGCGAAATTTCCCCGGCCTGCTCGTGTTGGTCGGCGCCGGCAAAATGGGCGGCGCCTTGCTTGAGGGCTGGCTGCGGCTTGGCCTCGATCCGAGGCAGATTGCGGTATTGGAGCCGCAGCCGGCGCCGGATATCTCCGCGCTGGCGCGGCGCGGGCTCCTGCTCAACCCGGATCCGAAAACGCTCGGCGACGCCGCCGCCATGGTCATCGCGCTCAAGCCGCAGGTCGCCGCACAGGCGATTCCGCCGCTGTCGTCGCTCGTTGCCGCTTCGACGATCGTCGTGTCGATCATGGCCGGGCGGACACTGCGCTTCCTCGCCGCCACGCTCGACCGCCCCTGCGCGCTGGTGCGCGCCATGCCGAACACGCCCGCCGCGATCGGGCGCGGCATCACGGTGGCGGTGCCGCGCAACGCCAGCGCCGCGCAGCGCGAACTCGCCGATCGGCTGCTGTCCGCGACCGGAGCGGTGGAGTGGATTAACGACGAAGCCTTGATGGATGCGGTGACCGCGGTGTCGGGTTCCGGCCCCGCTTATGTCTTCCTGCTCGCCGAAGTCCTCGCCGAGGCCGGCGTAGCCGCCGGCTTGCCGGTATCGCTGGCGGCAAAGCTCGCGCGCGAAACGGTCGCCGGCGCGGGCGAGTTGTTGCATCGCTCGCCGCTCGACGCCGCGGCTTTGCGGCGGAATGTGACCTCGCCTGGCGGCACGACCGCCGCGGCATTGACCGTGCTGCTGGCCGAAAACGGCTTGGCGGCGCTCATGACGCGCGCCGTCGCCGCTGCGACCGCCCGCTCCCGCGAGCTGGCGAACTGAACTTCGGCGGCGATTGTCCCCGCCTTGGAACCATGGCGCGGCGGGTCTACATTGAGTCCTAGGAGCCGCGCGTTCGCGACAGTCGCGCCAAGGTTCTGCCCAGAGTTCAGTCGAGGAGTTCAGTCATGGCTCGTCATCCGGCCCGCAGACCCGCTCGAAAATCAGCTTCGAAGCCGGTGCGAAACTCCGCCGCCGCCAACCCCGCCGCGCCGGCCGGCGATCGCGACAAGATCATCGCCGCCTTCCTCGCGCTGCTTGCCGAGCAGCGTATCGAGCAGACCGGCTTCGCCGAGATCGCCGACGGTGCCGGCGTGACGCTAGCGCAAATGCGCGGCGAGTTCTCGTCCGTGCTCGCCATCCTTGCGGCCTATCTCAAATCCGTCGACCGCGCCGTGCTGGCCGAGGATATGGCCGACATGGCAGAAGAGCCGCCGCGCGAGCGCCTGTTCGACGCGCTGATGCGCCGGCTCGAAGTCATGGCGCCGCACCGCGAGGCCGTTCGCTCGCTGGTTCGCTCGGCGCGCCGCAATCCGCCGCTTGCGTTGGCGCTCAACGGGCTTGCGATGCGGTCGCAGCAATGGATGCTCACCGCAGCCGGCATCAAAGCCTCCGGCCCGCGCGGCATGATGCGCGCGCAGGGCCTTGCCGTGCTGTTCGGTTCGGTTTTGCGCACTTGGGTCAATGACGACGATCCGGGTTTGGCGCGCACTATGGCGGCGCTCGACCGGGCGCTGGGACGGGGCCAGCGCTTTGCCGGCTTGCTCGACGAGCTTTGCCGCGTGCCGTCGCGGCTTTGCCGGCTGCGGTTGCGCTTTCGCCGCCGCGCCGGAGACGACGAGGACGGCGAGGATGCCGAGGAATCCGCCGCGGCGTGATCGCGGCTTATCCACACCGCGTCGCACGACAACCGCTGCCTGGCGTCGATTTGATCCAGATCAGTGCCGGGAGACGGGATGAGGTCATTGTCAGCGAAGAGGAAATTAGTGCGTTTGTGGGACTCTGGCGGATAATTTGGTTCCGTCCACAAACTTTAGAATCCCTATAAAGAGTTGATTTCCTTTGCAAAGTTGGAGTTCCCGCTCTAGGGATAGTTTCAGTCGCATCAATCTGCCGCCGGACCGCTCCCGCCATGATCGTCTGCTCCTGCAATGTGCTCACCGATCACGACGTGCGCGCGACGCTGTCGGCGAGCGAAGCGGCGCCGCGCACCACGGGTCAAGTCTACGATTGCCTCGGTTGCAGCCCGCAATGCGGACGCTGTGCCCGCACCATCCGGCGCATCATGAACGAGGCATTGACGGCTGCCGAGCCGGGCTGCTGCCAAAAGGCCGCCGATCGTTCCTGATTTTTCCACCGCTTGCGGCCGCGACCGGCCGTTACGATCGCCATCGCGCTTTCGACATTCGTCGCCATGGTTATAATCGCTCGCCCGCTTTACTCAGTGCGGCAACAACGCCAAGCGCAGGAGCACGATCATGAGAGGCGAGCCCGGTGTCATCGATTACCTCAACAAAGGCCTGCGGCACGAGCTGACCGCGGTCAATCAATATTGGCTGCACTACCGGCTGCTCGACAATTGGGGTTACAAGGCGCTCGCCAAGCAATGGCGCAAGGAATCGATCGAGGAAATGCAGCACGCCGACAAGCTGATCGAGCGCATCATCTTTCTCGACGGCTTCCCCAACATGCAGGTGCTCGACCCGCTGCATATCGGGCAGAACGTCAAGGAAGTGCTCGACTGCGATCTCGCCGCCGAAATCTCGGCGCGCGCGCTCTATCAGGAAGCCGCCACCCATTGCCATTCGGTGCGCGATTACGTGTCGCGCGACCTGTTCGAGAAGCTGATGCACGACGAGGAAGAGCACATCGATTTCCTCGAGACCCAGCTCGACCTCGTCGCCAAGCTCGGACTTGAGCTCTACGCCCAGCATCACATCGGCGAACTCGACGAAGACGCGGACTGACCGCCATCACGATTTCGTGCGCCGATCGGCGTCACAATCGTCAACAAATACTTACCGGCACTGCAGCCTCGTCCGCGGCGGCAAACGCGGCCGCTTAATTTGCGCTCAGTGCCGAGCAGCAAAAAGTCGGCGCCAATCTGTGTTGGTTAGCCGACTATGGTTAAGAGTTAAGGTTAAGACGCGCTTAAACATTTCCTGCCTAACTTCGCCTTGCTCAACGACCGTGCGCCGCTGCGGGCGCGCGGTCGCGTCGAGGAAAGGTCGAAGCGATGGTAAGCGTCAGGCTCCTCATCAGCGCCACAGCGGCAGCCATGGTGAGCACCACGGCCTTGGCCGCGGATATGCCGCAACCTCTGCCGCCGCCGCCCCAGTACGCCTATCAACCGCCGCTCATGGTGATGGAGCAGCCCGAGGGCGCCTGGTATTTGCGCGGCGATATCGGCATCGGCATAACCAATCAATTCGATCTGACTTATCTGCCGAGTCCGCCCGATGTCGGCAATGGTTTCGTATTCGACCAGCATTCGTGGGCCGATACCGTCTTTTTTGACGCCGGCGTCGGCTACGAATGGAACAGTTGGCTGCGCTTCGATGTGACCGCTGGATACCGCGACCGGACTCAAGTTAATGCGCGCGGCACCTACAACGCGGCAGCCGACGGCGACTCCTATCAAGGCTATCTGCGGTCCTGGATCGTGCTCGCCAATGCCTATATCGATTTCGGCACCTGGAATTGTCTCACGCCCTTCCTCGGCGTCGGCGTCGGCGGCGCCTATAATCAGATGGCCGATCTCGTCGACATGGGCATCGGCACCACGGGTCACGGCTTCGGCCGCAACAGCACCAATTTGAGTCCGGCCTATGCGTTTTATGCCGGCCTCGATTACGACGTGACCAAGAATTTCATCGTCGAACTGTCCTACCGCTACCTCAATTACGGCTCGGTCACTGACGCGATCGACTGCGTTCCTGGTTGCGCCGCGGATTCCTACAAGTTCTCCAACCTGAGCTCGAACGACTTCATGCTGGGCATGCGCTGGCGGTTCCCGATCGAAACCGGGGCGACCTTCTTGGCGGCACAGCCGGCCTCCGTCATGGTGCAGCCGGCCCCGGTCTATACGCAGCCGGCGCCGCCGGTCTACACCCAGCCCGCACCGGTCTATCAGCCGGCGCCGGTCTATCAGCCTGCACCGGTTTATCAGCCGCAGCAGCAACCGATGATGCTGCAGCCGCAGCAGCAATATCCGCTGTCGACCCGCGGCTAACCGGCGAGCCGGGGCCGCGCCGGCCCCGGTAGCTAACCCTCCATTAAGGTTAATGCCCGATGATCGCGCCTATTCGGCCGCTCCATGCGCGCCGATGGGATGGAGAGGGCGCGGCCGTGCGTTGGGTCATTTGTGCTGCGGTCATGCTCGCGTTGGCGCCAAGCGCGTCCGCGGCCGACCTCGACCTTGATACGCTGCGCGGCGCCGAAAGCGTCGGGCCGGCAACGTTCCCACGCTGGGGCGGCTTCTATTTCGGCGGTCATCTCGGCTACAGCGACGCGGACACCGATTTTTCCAACGCGACGCAGCCGCTATTGTCCTTCAGCCTGCGCCAGCTGACGCTGGAATCCGTCGATACGCCTTCGTCATGGCAGGTGCTCGGCCACGGCAGCACCCATGCGTCCGGCTTCGGTGGCTTCGTCGGCTACAACACGCAATGGCAGGATCTGATCCTCGGCCTCGAGGCGAACTACACCCATTCGCCGTTCACCGCCGTCGCATCCGACTCGCCGATCGGCCGGATTGTACCAGCCGGCACTAACTTGTATTCGGTCAATGTCAGCGGCACCGGCTCGATGCAGATCACCGACTATGGCGCCTTGCGCGCGCGCGCCGGCTGGGTGTTCAGCAATTTCATGCCCTATGGCTTCGCCGGCTTCGCGCTCGGCTGGGGCAATTATGCGATCACGTCGCAGGTGTTCGGCCAGGAGAACGCGCAGAACGCCCCGTCTCCCGTCATTCCCTGCAACCCCGCCATCACCCTTACTTGCGTCGATTATTCGTTCAGCAATAGCACCGCCAAGAACGGCGTGTTGCTCTACGGCTTCTCGGTCGGCGGCGGCGTCGACGTGGCGCTGACCTCCAATATTTTTCTCCGCGCCGAATACGAGTACATCCAGTTTGCTCCGGTCGCGAGCAGCACCACCTCGATCAGCAGCGCGCGCATCGGCGCCGGCCTGAAATTCTAGGCCGCTTTTCCAGAGCCACGATCGGATAGCGCGCACATGCCGCTTGACGCCGCGGCGTTTGCTCCTTAATTCCAGGCCCGGGCTACCCCTCCCCACCGAGGGGCGACTATCTGGAAGGATAGATCATGACGCTAGCGACGCCTCCCGTGCGGCCAGTTGTGCCGCATTTTTCGTCCGGTCCCTGCGCCAAGCGCCCGGGCTGGAGCTCCCAAAACCTCAGCGACGCCGTCCTCGGCCGCTCGCATCGCTCCAAAGCCGGCAAGACGAAGCTTAAGCGCGCCATCGACCTGACGCGCGAAGTGTTGCAGGTGCCGGCCGATTACCGCATCGGCATCGTGCCGGCGTCAGATACCGGCGCTATCGAAATGGCGTTCTGGTCGCTGCTCGGTCCGCGTCCGGTGACGATACTGGCATGGGAATCGTTCGGCGAAGGTTGGGTCGGCGACATCGCCAAGGAGCTTAAGCTCAAAGACGTGAGCGTGCGCCGCGCCGGCTATGGCGAACTGCCCGATCTGGCCGCCGTCGATCCGGCAAGCGACATCGTGTTCACCTGGAACGGCACCACCTCGGGCGTACGCGTGCCCAACGCCGACTGGATCGCCGCCGACCGGACCGGGCTTGCGATCTGCGACGCGACTTCGGCCGCTTTCGCGCAGGCGCTCGACTGGCCGAAACTCGATGTCGCCACGTTCTCCTGGCAGAAGGCGCTGGGCGGCGAGGCCGCGCACGGCATGCTCATTCTCTCGCCGCGCGCCGTCGCCCGGCTCGAAAGCTATTCGCCGCCCTGGCCGTTGCCGAAAATCTTTCGCATGACCAAGGGCGGCAAGCTCAACGAAGGCATCTTTCAGGGCGAAACCATCAACACGCCGTCCATGCTGTGCGTGGAGGACTATCTCGACGCGCTCGATTGGGCGAAATCGGTCGGCGGCCTTAGAGCTTTGCAGGCCCGCGCCGACGGCAATGCCGGGGCCATCGCCGATTGGGTGGCGAACACGGCGTGGATCGATTTCCTGGCGCGCGATCCGGCACTGCGCTCCAATACCTCGGTCTGCTTGAAAGTCGTCGACCCAGCGGTGACGCGGCTCGCGCCCGAAGCGCAAGCGGCTTTCGTGAAAGGCATCGCCGCGGCGCTAGAGAAGGAAGGCGTCGCCTACGACATCGACGCCTATCGCGACGCGCCTGCCGGACTTCGTATCTGGTGTGGTTCGACCGTCGAGAAAAGCGACGTCGAGGCGCTGACGCTGTGGCTCGATTGGGCCTACTCCAAAGCCAAGGACGCGCTGGCGAAAGCGGCGTAAATCACAATCCGACCCGTCATCCTGAGGTGCCCACCGCAGGTGGGCCTCGAAGGATGAGCGGCCCGGGCCGGCGTCCTTCGAGGCTCGCTTTGCTTGCACCTCAGGACGACGGATAACAAGACGGAAGAAATCAATGGCTCCCCGCGTTTTGATCTCCGATGCGCTCTCCCCGGCTGCGGTCCAAATTTTCAAGGATCGCGGCGTCACGGTCGATTTCCAGCCCAATCTCGGCAAGGACAAAGACAAGCTTGCCGCGGCGATCGACGGCTTCGATGGCCTTGCCATCCGCTCGGCGACCAAGGTCACCGCCAAGCTTCTGGAAAAGGCCAACGGCCTGAAAGTGATCGGCCGCGCCGGCATCGGCGTCGACAATGTCGACATTCCGGCCGCCACCGCGCGCGGCATCATCGTCATGAACACGCCGTTCGGCAATTCGATCACGACGGCCGAGCACGCCATCACGCTGATGCTGTCGCTGGCGCGGCAAATCCCCGAGGCCGACGCTTCGACCCGCGCCGGCAAATGGGAGAAGAACAAATTTCTCGGCGTCGAGATTTTCTCAAAGACGCTCGGCGTCATCGGCTGCGGCAATATCGGCTCGATTGTCGCCGACCGCGCCATCGGGCTGAAGATGAAGGTGATCGCCTACGATCCTTATCTGTCCGCCGAGCGCGCGCTGCATCTCGGCGTCGAAAAGGTCGAGCTCGACGAACTGTTGCGTCGCGCGGATTTTATCACGCTGCACACCCCCTCGACCGACAAGACCCGCAACATGATCAATGCGGAGTCGCTTGCTGCGACCAAGAAAGGCGTCCGTTTGATCAATTGCGCCCGCGGCGAACTTATCGACGAGCAGGCGCTGGTCGAGGCGTTGAAATCCGGCCATGTCGCCGGCGCGGCGATCGACGTGTTTCGCGAGGAGCCGGCCACCCAAAGTCCGCTGTTCGCGCTGCCGAACGTCATTTGCACGCCGCATCTCGGCGCCGCGACCATGGAGGCGCAGGAGAACGTGGCGCTGCAGGTCGCCGAGCAGATGTCGGATTATCTGTTGCGCGGCGCCATCAGCAACGCCGTGAACTTCCCGTCGATCAGCGCCGAGGAAGCGCCGAAGCTAAAGCCCTTCGTGGCGCTTGCAGAAAAGCTGGGCTCGTTCGCCGGGCAGCTCACCGAGACCGGCATCAAGAAGGTGCAGATTTCCTACGAGGGCGTGGTCGCGGCGATGAACACCAAGGCGCTGACCTCGGCCGCGGTGGCGGGACTGCTGCGACCGATGCTGCAGGACGTCAACGTCGTCTCCGCGCCCATTGTCGCCAAGGATCGCGGCATCGTCGTCGAAGAAACCCGCCGCGACGCCGAAGGCGATTACGACAGCCTGATCACGGTGACGGTGGTGACCGACCGGCAGACCCGGTCGGTCTCGGGCACCGTCTATGCCGACGGCCGCCCGCGCATCATCGACATCAAGGGCATCCGCATCGACGCCGAATTCGGCCCGTCGATGCTTTACGTGACCAATCAGGACAAGCCGGGCTTCGTGGGCCGTTTCGCCACGCTGCTCGCCGAAGCCGGCATCAACATCGCAACCTTCCATCTCGGCCGCGAGTCCGCCGGCGGCAACGCCATCGCGCTGGTCGAGGTCGACGGCGCGGTGCCGCCCGAGGTGCTTGGCAAGGTGCAGCAAATTACGAACGTGCAGCAGGTCAAACCACTGATGTTTTGATGCCGTCACTTCCGCGTCGCGATCGTGATGCCCGCGAACACCAGCGCGTAGCCGATGGCGTGGTAAAGCTCGAAGCGCTCGCCTAACAGCGCGATCGCCAGCACCGAGCCGAATACCGGCACGAGATGGATGAACGGCGCCGAGCGATTGGCGCCGATCAATTCGATGCCGCGGTTGAGGAACAGATAACCGAGCAACGAGGGAAAGATGCAGACGAAGGCGAAGCTCGCCAGGCTTTCGGCGTCGAACACGACCGTGCGGCCGCTGGCGATCTCCCAGACCACCGCCGGGATAAGCATCGCCGCGCCGAGACCCATGCCGACGGCGAGAAACGACAGCGGATGCATAGCCGGCCGCTTGCGCAAGTAAGCCGCATAGAAGCCATAGGTGACGAGCGCGATCACGAAACAGACGTCACCGCGATTGAATTTGATCGTGAGCAGGACGTCGAGGCTGCCGTGACAGATGATGACGAGAACGCCGGTCAGCGACACGCAAATGCCACCGGCCTGACGCAGCGTCAGCCGTTCGCCGAACAGCGCGAAGGTCCACATAGCGACGAATAGCGGCCCGACCGATTGCAGCAGCAGTCCGTTGATCGCGGTGGTGTATTGCAGGCCGTAATAGGCCATCGTGTTGTAGACGGAGAAACCGACGAAGGCGATCAGCGTCAGCATCGCGGCGTGCTTGCGGATGATCGGCCAATCGCGAAGGAGATGGCGCGCCGCGAACGGCAGCAGGATAAGCGTTGCCCCGCTCCAGCGGATGAAGGCCAGCGTGATCGGCGGCACATGACCGGCAACGAAGCGCCCGAGCACGGTGTTGCCGGCCCAGAACAGCGAGGTCAGCGACAGCAGCAGATAGGGCTGATCGAAGAACCAGACGCCGGTAAGACGCGAACTCTCCGCGGGGCTTTGGCTCAGGCTTCGCACTTGTGTCCCCGACATGCCTGTCCCTTATCGCCAACGATACGGCGCGTGAGCTAGCCCGCCCTGCGCCGCTAGACCAGTGCCGTCCTGGCATGACTGGCCGCCGCCCCGGCCCTCCGATCCACCGTAAGTCCCGAGTCGCGGCGCAAGGCTGCGACAATCCGCCTGACCGCCACGCCGCATTGCCGCCCGCAGTGACCGAAACAAATCCACAATCTCGGCAACAAGGCTAACGGCGAATTTGTTGTGAAACCAAGGAATTGTCGGAACTCACAGGGGCCGGCGGGAAGCGCTTTTCCTTGCTTCCGGGACCGGCATCCATTATCCGGGGCGGTCGGCTGCGGCCGGCAGCCGCTCCTTCCGAGCAGTCATCTGAGTATTCATTGGGCCTGTTGGGGACAATTCCTCATGGCAAATGTTGTCGTGGTCGGCTCCCAGTGGGGGGACGAGGGAAAAGGCAAGATCGTCGACTGGCTGTCCGAGCAGGCCGACATCGTCGTCCGCTTCCAGGGCGGCCACAACGCCGGCCATACGTTGGTGATCAACGGCACTACCTATAAGCTGTCGCTCTTGCCGTCGGGCGTGGTGCGGCCGGGCAAGCTCTCGGTCATCGGCAATGGAGTGGTGCTCGACCCGCGCGCGCTGTTGCGCGAGATCGCCCAGCTTAAGACACAAGGGATCACCGTCACCCCCGAAAATCTGCGGATCGCGGAGAACACGCCGTTGATCCTGCCGCTGCATCAAGAACTCGACGTCGCGCGCGAACGGGCGTCCGGCAAGGGCGCCATCGGCACCACGGGCCGCGGCATCGGCCCGGCCTACGAGGACAAAGTCGGTCGCCGCGCCATCCGCTTGATGGATTTGGCCGACTTGCAGATGCTCAACGGTAAGATCGACCGGCTGCTGGCACATCATAATGCATTGCGTCGCGGGCTCGGCATGGGCGAGATCGCGCCGCGGGCGCTCTACGACGAGTTGGCGGCGGTGGCGCCGCAGGTGCTGCCCTACATGGATTCGGTGTGGGCGCTGCTCGACGAGCGGCGCCGCGAGGGCAAGCGCATTTTGTTCGAGGGCGCGCAAGGCGCGCTACTCGACATCGACCACGGCACTTATCCGTTCGTCACCTCGTCGAATACGGTGGCGGCGCAGGCGGCAATCGGGTCGGGCCTTGGACCCGGCGCGATCGGCTACGTCCTTGGCATTTGCAAGGCCTATACGACGCGGGTCGGCGCCGGACCGTTTCCCACCGAACAGATCAACGAGATCGGCAAAACGCTCGGCGAGCGCGGCAAGGAATTCGGGGTCGTCACCGGCCGGCCGCGGCGCTGCGGCTGGTTCGACGCCGTGCTGGTTCGACAGACCGTCCGCACCAGCGGCATCCACGGCTTAGCGCTGACCAAGCTCGATATCCTCGACGGATTCGATGAAATCAAGGTCTGCGTGCGCTACCGGCTGGATGGACGCGAAATCGACTATCTTCCCGCCAGCGAGCATGCCCAGGCGCGGGTCGAACCGATCTACGAATCCATTGGCGGCTGGCGGGAAAAGACCGCGCACGCCCGATCATGGGCCGACCTTCCGGCGCAAGCGATCAAATATGTGCGCCGGCTGGAGGAGCTAATCGGCTGTTCTGCCGCTATCCTGTCCACCAGCCCGGAACGTGAGGACACCATCCTCATGCAAAATCCTTTTGAAGCTTAAGGTGAAACTTTCGCGCACGAAGCGTAAACTGAACAAATGGCAGACTATCATCCGCTCATCGCCCGCGCCGTAGAGGGCCTCGAAAACAACACCGGCGAAGCTCGCCGGGCGCTCTATGAGCGGGCGCGCGCGGCCTTGGTCTCGCAGTTGCGATCGATCGAGCCGGCGCTGTCCGAGGCCGACATCACGCGCGAGCGCCTCGCCCTCGAAGACGCCATCCGCAAAGTCGAGGCTGAGAGCGTGCGCAAGGCGCGCGGCGAACGGCCGGCGCCGCCGCCGCGTTCGACACCGTCCAGGGCGCCGGTTCAACCGGCCGCGCCCGCCGCACCGATCGTGCCGCGCCGCGATCGTCCGAGCCCGGCGCTGAGCGCCCCTTCCACGCCACGCCCAGAACTTGGACGGCCGGCGCCGCCGCGGTCCGAACTGCCGCCGTTGCAGATGCCGAGCGAGGTCGTTGCCGACGATGCGTCGCGGCCCGCGGCCGCAGGCAGCGCACGCGCCCGGCTATTGAACGCGCGGACCTCGCCGGTCTCGCGCGAGGGACTCAGAGGCTTTCGCGACGTCGTCCACGAGGTCGACGATCTCGGCGCGGCAACGGCCAAGTCGGCACAATCGGCCCGCGACACGCGCGACTCGTATGGCGCCGCGTCGGCCCAACAATTCTCCGACAACGAGGAAGAACTGCCGCCTGTGCGCGACCGGTTGGAGTCGCACTTCGCCGATGACGAAGCGGAAGTTCTCGACGACGACACCGCGCAGGCGCGCCTGATCGAAGCCTCCGACGATTTGCGTGAGGACGTGGCGGCAGCGGCGGCTTTCGCACGACCGCACCCGCCGCGCGCGCGGGAACCTGAAGAACGTCTTGAGGAGCCGCGTCCGCCACGGTCTTATCGCGGCCTCGCCAAGCTCGCGGTCGTCCTGATCGTCCTCGCCGGCCTTACGGCGACGATCTCGTGGCAGTGGTCCAACATCATCGGCCTGTACAACTTCGTGTCGCACATGAGGTCGAAACCGACCCAGACGGCGCAGGCCCCGGCCGCACAACCCAAATTTCCCGGCCGCGTGCCACAGGAGCAATTGCCCGGTCAACAACAAGCCCCCGCTGCCGGCGCGACCGCCGGGCAAAATGCGCCCCAGAACGCGCCACAGGTTGCGCAACGTGTCGTGCTCTATGAGGAAGATCCGAATAATCCGCAGGGCCGGCAATTTGTCGGTTCGGCCGTTTGGCGCACCGAAACGGTCTCGCCCGGCAGCGGACTTGCGCCGGAGCTTGAAGTCCACGCGGATGTCACGATCCCGGACCGCAATATGACCGTGACCTGGACGCTCCGGCGCAACACCGATCAGGCTCTGCCGGCAAGCCACACCATCGAAATCATGTTCAACCTGCCGCCGGATTTTCCCGGCGGCGGCATCGCCAATGTGCCCGGCGTTTTGATGAAGGATTCCGAGCAAGCGCGCGGCGTCCCGCTTGCCGGGCTCGCAGTCAAAGTCACCAACGGCTTTTTCCTGATCGGCCTGTCCGCCGTCGACGCCGACGTGCAGCGCAATGTCCAGTTGCTCAAGGATCGGCCGTGGTTCGATATTCCGATCGTCTATAACAATGGCGGCCGCGCCATCCTGGCCATGGAAAAGGGCCCGCCCGGCGATCGCGCCTTTGCGGATGCATTCGCCGCCTGGGCGAAATAAACTCTCATCCTGTTCGCGCCGGCGGATAGAGTTGCGGCAGCAGTTTGGAGTGTGGAGTGGGGACACGTGCCAAGATGAGTTCGTCCGACGCGGGCAAGCCGAAGCCGGCCGCCAAATCCCATATCGCCTCCGCATTGCGCACGCTCGATACCGAAGCCGACGGCATGGCGGCGCTAGCCGCGGCGATGTCCGACGGATTGGGAGCGCCGTTCGTCGCTGCCGTCGAGACGATCCGGACGGCGCGCGGCCGGGTGATCGTCACCGGCATGGGCAAGTCCGGCCATGTGGCGCGCAAAATCGCCGCCACGCTCGCCTCGACCGGTACGCCGGCCTTCTTCGTCCACGCCGCCGACGCAAGCCATGGCGATCTCGGCATGATCACGTCGGACGACGTCATGCTGGCGCTGTCATGGTCCGGCGAGACCGAGGAACTCAAGGATTTGATCAATTACTCCCGCCGCTTCCGCATCGTACTCGTCGCGATCACGGTGAATGTCGAGAGCACGCTCGGCAAGGCCGCCGATATCGTGCTGGCGCTGCCGGCCACGCGCGAAGCCTGCCCGCACAATCTGGCGCCGACCACCTCGTCGCTGATGCAGCTTGCGCTCGGCGACGCGCTGGCGATCGCGCTTCTGGAAAGCCGCGGCTTTACCGCGATCGACTTCGGCGTCTTTCATCCGCGCGGCAGGCTTGGCGCGGCTTTGAAATTCGTCGGCGAGATCATGCATCCCGGCGCCGCCGTGCCGCTGATCAAGCGCGGAGCGCCGATGTCGGAAGCGATCGTCGAAATGTCCGCCAAGGGCTTTGGCTGCGTGGCCGTGATCGAGCAAAACGGCAAGCTTGCCGGCGTCATCACCGACGGCGACTTGCGCCGTCACATGCGCGTGGATTTGTTGCAGGCGCCGGTCGATGCCGTCATGACGGCGTCGCCAAAGACCGTGCGGCCCGACCAATTGGCGAGCGAGGCCTTGCAGCTTCTCAATTCATCGAAAATCACGGCGCTCATCGTCGTGGAAGCGGACCGTCCGGTTGGCATCGTGCATTTCCACGATCTGTTGCGCGCCGGTGTGGCGTGATGTCTGCTTCGTTTGAGCATGATCTTTTCCGACCTTGCTTCGCCCGCCGAAGCGGGCTTCGCGAAGGCGGGAAACCGGCAGCCACTTTTCGGGATCATGCTCTAGTAGAGCCCGCCTCGCACGACGCTGGAATCTTCAGAGGTCGATTGCGGCATGGGCTGCGCGCCGGGCTCAGCCTGCGCCGGCTTGACCTGTTCGGCAGATGCGGCCGGCGCCGATGGCGCAGTCTGGAAAACCGGCTTGACGGGAACTGCGGAAGCGTTGGCGCCGCTCGCGGGCGGTATCACATCCTGATCCGCTTGCCCATGCGCGATGAATTGGTTGTAGCCCGGGGAGCCGGGCCGCGGCGGCACGTCGCTTGGCATGCCGCCGGCCCAATGCGGCCAATGATCGGCGACATAGGCGGAGAATCCGTCTTCCGAAGCCCCGCCGCACGATCCGAGCGTCAGGCCGGCACATACGACGACCGCCGTCGCGACAAGGTGCGTGACGACCAGGGGCCGCGCCGGTCGGCCGATCCTACTCGAAATTTGCATCGCGTGCCGTTTGCCGTTCCGTCCGATCGCAGTGCGGTTCGCTAGCAGTGCCGCCATGCCAATACTTCGTCTTGCAAGAGCTCGTGCGCCGTGTGCGGTTTTAGAGCACGAAAGTTTATACTTTCCACCGGCTGGGCGCAGCTCCAGGTGGACGGCCTTCATGGCGGGACTGTGGTGCCGCTATCGTGCCCATGATAGCCGGACATTGTTAGGCGCCGCCATGCGGCGCGCAGCGCTGGTCGTGTCACTCGTCGTATTGTCCGGATGCAGCGAACTGGCGCAGCCGAGCGAAGCCGCGGCGCCGCCGGCCCAGCCGCCGCCCTACGTTTCGCTCGCCGCCAAATATCTCTCATCGGCTTTGAAAGACCGTGCGGCATATTCCGGTTTTGAGATATCGGGCCTGCGCTGGACTGATTCCATCAAGGGATGGACGTGGCTTGCTTGCGTACACTTTCAGGATCGCGGGTATCTGCGCAGCTATGCGATATTCATTCAGGACAATACTGTCGTCGATGCGCGCTACGCCGTCGAGACCGACGCTTGCGAAACTCAAACCTACACGCAATTCGATTTGGTCACCGGCGAACTGGGACGGCCGACTGCGCCGGTGCAGCCGCCGCTGTATTAGCCGCTACGCGGCCTGTCGCTTCGTGAGCGCTTCGTCGACCGCGGATACGACCTGGCCGGCTGAAAGCTCGTCGAGACATTGGCTGTGGCTGTCGAGCCGGCGCTCGCAGCCTTCCAATTGGCACGGCAGGCACGGCAGCGGATTTTGCACGAGCCAAACATTGCCGCGATGCTGGATCGTGCCGGCGGCAGCCCATGGGCGGTCGAGACCGCCAAGCGGCCACGGACCCCACAGCCGCGGATCGGTCGGGCCGTAGAGCGCGACCGTCGGCGTGCCGGTCCCGGCGGCAAGGTGGGTGATGGCGGTGTCCGGCCCGATATAGACCCGCGCGGCGGCAATCAAAGCGGTCAGTCCCGGCCAGTCGAGCTTGCCGTCGAGACGGACGACCATGCTGTCACGCCAGACGTCATCGAGATAGGCGCGATCGGTTGCGGCGCCGGTCGTAACCGTGCCGAGGCCGCGCTCCCGTAACGCCGCGGCAAGCGCCCGCCAGCCGCCGCGGGTCCAGCGCTTATAGGTAAACATCGGCGCCGCATGAATCACGGCGTAGGGCTGCGCCGGCGCGAGCGCCGGGCGCACGCCGCCTCCGGGACAGACGATCTCGGGGTGCGCAGGGATGCCGATGAGTTCGGCAAGGCGCAGGATATCGAGGACGCGATGTTGGCCACGCTCGCTCACAGTGGAGCGGCTGAGCGCAAAGCGCTTGACGGCAGCGGCGACGCCGTCCGCTTCCACTGGACCTGCACTTTGCCGCCCAGAAATGACGGCCAAAAATGTCGGCCGATCGCCGGTCTGGGTCGACAGCGCCAGATCGTAGCGCTTGCAGAGCCGCAGCATCAGCGCCAGCGTTTCGCCGGCGTGCGGACGCTGCGGAAGGGTGCGGATTTCGGCAAGATCGGGGTTGCCGGTCAAAATTCCTTCGGTTCCGGCAAACACCAGCGCATCGATCGAGCTTTGCGGAAACGCCCGCTTCATGCTGCGAATAAGCGGCGTGGTCAACAGCACGTCGCCAAGCCGCCGGAGCGCCACGACGAGCACGCGCGGATTTTCGGGCAATCGAACGGGCTTCATGATTGCGCCATCGAAGCATTGCGCGGGCGCGCGGCGTCGCCGCTCAGCGCCGAGAGACCGCGCAAGGCGCGCACCCGGCTGCCGCCGATAACCTCGTCGAGTTTCTCCCGGTTGGCCGGCAATTGCGAGCGGTCGTTCGGCGGGTGCCACAAGTGCAAGACGCCGGTCGCGAACCTGCCGTCCTTGCGCCGCACGCCGGCATGCAAGAGACGCACGACGAGGTCGGAATCCTCGAGGCCCCAACCGGTATAGACGCTGTCGAAGCCATCGATGCGATCGAGGTCGCGCCGCGCCACCGCAAGATTGCAGGTTTGCGCGCCCTCCCAACTTTCACTCTTCAGCTTGCGCAACGGTCCGAGCGGCAGCCGCAGCGTCGGCAACAGTCGATTGATGCCGCCGCGCAGCCGCTGCGCCAGCAAGGCGGCAAAATTCCACGTCTCCGCCTCCAGTCCGCGAGCGAGCACCGCATCGGTCAGTTCGCGCGACAGCAGGATGCGATTGCCGGTGACGAACCAGCCCGGCTCGGAGAGCCGGCGATGCGCGGCGATGAAATCGGTAGCCGCCAGACAATCGCCGTCGAGGAAGATGCAGAACTCTCCGGCGCTGGCGCGAATGCCGCGATTGCGGATCTCGCCGCCGCGGAAACCCAGATGCTCGTGCCGGACGTGTTTTAGCGACAGCGGCAGTCGCGCCCGCCAGGCTTCGACCACGCGCGCGGTATCCGGCCGCGAACCGTCATCGGCTATGACGATCTCAAAGTTGCGGTCCGATTGATGGGCGAGCGCGCGCAATGCCGCGTCGAGCGCATCCTCGCGGTTAAAGGTCGTGACGATCACGGAAATCAGCGCCGCGCCGCTCACGATTTGTCGCTCGCCCGAAGCGCTGCTGCGGCGGCGGGGCGGCGCCGTTGCCGGAGCCGGTCGCGCAGCCGGCGCTTGCGATCCCGCAACATGCGGATCGGCAGCGCAAGATAATATTTGCGCGCAATCTGCCACCAGCCGAGACCGACGCGCGGCGCTTCGTCCTGCGGCACGTACCAACCGTTGGGGCCGGTGCGCCGGATCAGCCGGTAACCGGCGCGCGTCAGGTAACGGTGCGTGGCGAGATTGGTGACATGGTCTTCGACCAGAAGGAGCCGCGGACGCCAGCGCGCCAAATCGAACCCGGACAGCACCTCGACCTCGTGGCCTTCGACGTCGATCGAGACGAAATCGATCGGCGCCGGCGCGCCCGACTGTCCGAGAATCTCGTCCAGCGTCCGCACCGGAACCTCTATCGTCGATTGAGCCGTCACGCCGGTGACGGCAAGCTCGCGATTGAGCGAAGAGTGCGGTCCAAGGACGTGCAACGTCATTGTCGTGCCGGCATTGGCCGGCGACGAGCAAGCAGCGGCCACGACCTGGGCGCGCCGCGACTGGCGCAAGCGTTCCGCCAGGTCCGGTTGCGGTTCCACCAGCACGCCGCGCCAGCCGGCCTGTTCGAATTGCCAGCTTTGCGATCCTTGCTGCGGTTGATTGGCGCCGACTTCGACGAAGAAGCCCGTCTGCAACGGACCGAAAAACTCGGCCTTGAGTTCGTTCTCGACCTGCCAGGGAAATACCGTCCGCATCGCTTAATCTTCCGCGGTCTCTTTCGCCGGCTGCGCCCGCTTGACCATGGCCGTGGTCGAATGACCGGGCACGAGGTCGACCAGCATCACGGTACCGCCCGCCTTCTCGACCACGTCGTGACCCACGACGTCCTCGCGCCGGTAGTCGGCGCCTTTGACCAGCACCGCGGGGCGCACCCGCTTGATCAGTTCGATCGGCGTATCTTCCTCGAATACCACGACAAGATCGACCGCTTCGAGCGCCGCGAGCACTTCGGCGCGGCCCTCGGCGGGATTGATCGGCCGGCCCTTGCCCTTGAGCCGCGTCGTCGAGGCGTCGCTGTTGAGGCCGACTACGAGGCGATCGCAGGCGGAGCGAGCCTCGGCCAGCAACTTGACATGGCCGCGATGCAGCAGATCGAAGCAGCCATTGGTGAAGCCGACACGCAAACCGTGGCGCCGCCAGTCCGCCAGCCGCTCATCGAGCAGCGACCAGTCGAATACGATCTTGTCGCCGGGCGCCAGCGAGGCTGCGGGCAGGATGCGGTGGCGTAATTCGGCGAGCGAGACCGTCGAGGTGCCGCGCTTGCCGACGACGACGGCGGCGGCGGCATTGGCGGTGCGCATGGCGGAATCGAACGGCGCCGCCATCGCCAGCAGCACCGCCATGACGGCGGCAACGGTATCTCCGGCGCCCGACACGTCGCGCACCTTCACCGGGTAAGCGGGGATGTGGAGCGGCGGTTGACTTTCGGCGTGAAGCGTCATGCCCTCCTCGCTGCGCGTGACCAGCACGGCTTCGCTGTCGACGATGCGCGCCAGCTCGGCGGCCGCTTTGCCGATCTCGGCTTCGGTCGCGACCGGCCGGTGCACGGCGGCGCCGAGTTCCGCACGGTTCGGCGTGATCAGCGTTGCACCGCGGTAGACGCTGTAATCGTGGCCCTTGGGATCGACCACGACCGGTTTGCCGAGCTGCCGCGCGCGGTCGATGATCGCGCGGATGACGCGAGGCGTCAGCACGCCCTTGGCATAATCGGACAGCACCACCGCACCGCATTGCGGCAGCGCCGCTTCGGCGTGCGCGATAACGGCGGTCTCGCTTGCAGCGCTCGCCGGCTGCGCCGTCTCCCAATCCGCCCGCATCAGATGCGCCGAATGATGCTCGGAGACGAAGCGCACTTTGCGCGTGGTGTGCCGCCCGGGCTCGATGACCAGATGAGGAACCACCGAGCCTTTAAGCTTGGCGAAGGCATCGGCCAATATCCGCGCCGCATCGTCCTTGCCGGTAAGACCGACAAAAATGCAATGCGCGCCGAGCGCCGCGATATTGCGCGCGACATTGCCGGCACCGCCGATCTCAACTTCGCTGCGCGCCACCGCGAGCACCGGGGTCGGCGCCTCCGGCGAAATGCGCGTGACCTCGCCGTAGACGAAGTCGTCCAGCATGAGATCGCCGACGCAGAGCACGGTCTGCTTCGCGACCAGCTTGAGGGCTTCTTCGAAATCGAACATGCCTGTTGCCGCGCTTGATTCTTGTGATCGTGCTCAGCGATAGCGGTCGGCACGATCGAGATAGCAATTCACGTAACGCTTCACCGCCGCCTCGAGCGGGGTGAAGTCGGCATTATAGCCGGCGTGCCGCAAATTGGCGGTCTCCGCCTGCGTGAAATATTGGTAGCTGTCGCGGAGCGAGGCCGGCATGTCGATATACTCGATCGCCGGTGGACGGCCGAGCGCGGCGAACATCGCCGTCATCAGATCGCGAAAACTGCGCGCCTGGCCGGTGCCGACATTGAAAATCCCCGATACGGCCGGCGTTGCCATGAGCCAGCGCACCACGGCGACGGCGTCGTCGACATAGATAAAGTCGCGCTTCTGCTCGCCGTCGGCTATGCTGGAACGATGCGACTTGAACAGGCGGATCGGCTTGCCGGCCTTGGCCTCGTCGAAACGCTTGGCGACGAGGCTCATCATCTCGCCTTTGTGGTACTCATTGGGGCCGAAAACGTTGAAGAATTTCAGTCCCGCCCATTGCGGCGGCAGCTTCTCATTGCGGCGAACGCGCTCGACCACCGCGAGGTCGAACAAATGCTTGCTCCAGCCATAAAGATTCATTGGCTTGAGCCGTTTGAGCGCGCCGTTCGACCAGTCGTCGGAATAGCCTTGCTCGCCGTCGCCGTAGGTCGCGGCGGATGAGGCATAGATGAATGGCGTGCGCGCCGCGGCGCACCAGTCGAGCAGCCGGAGCGATAGCCGGAAATTATTTTCCATGATGGCGTCGCCATCGGTCGCGGTGGTGGAAGATATGGCGCCGAGATGGATGACAGCATCGAGCTTGCGGCCTTCCAGCCAGCGTCCGAGCTCGGCAGGCGGGACGAAGTCCGCGATCTGGCGGCCTGCAAGGTTGCGCCATTTGCCGTCGCTGCCGAGCACATCGTTGACGGCAATATCGGCGTGTCCGGCCTCGTTGAGGCTCGCGACAACGTTCGACCCGATAAAGCCGGCCCCGCCGGTGACCAATAACATCGACAGTAAAGACCGGTTTGAGGAGGAGATCGGCCCGTCCCGACCCCCTGCTCCTTTGCCCCACTATCGCATGCTCGGCAACACTTGACGTCGGACGCAATTAATAAATGAAATTATTTTCATTTCTTACGACCGGATTGGTCTCAATCGACAGAATTCGCAAAGCAATACCGGCGGCCGCTATACTGGATATTCGATCATGCAGACGATCTCCGCCTATATCCTGGCGTTCAACGAAGCCGAGAAGGTCAAAGCCGCGGCCGAGAGCGTGCTTTGGGCCGACGAGATCGTCGTTATCGATTCCCACAGCACCGACGGCACGGCGGACATTGCCACGGCGCTGGGCGCACGGGTGGTACAGGTACCCTTCAATGGCTTTGGCAACCTGCGCAATCGCGCCATCGAGGCCTGCCGCTGCGATTGGATTTTCAGTCTCGACGCTGACGAGCGCTGTACCGCGGCCGTGCGCGATGAGATTCTCGGCCTGCTCGCCGGAGCGGCCCCGTCCGACGTTTATCTCGTGCCGCGAAAGAGCTTCATGATGGGGCGCTGGATCCGCGGCTCGGGCTGGTATCCGAACTTCCGCCAGCCGCAGCTTTTTCGCAAAGCCAGCATGCGCTACACGCCCGAGCCAGTGCATGAAGGCTATGAACTCCTCACCGGCAAGCCGCTCGGCACGCTACGCAACGCGATTTGGCAGTTCCCCTTTCGCGATCTCGAAGAGGTCTTGCGCAAGGCCAACCGCTACTCGTCGCTCGGAGCGGCGAAGCTCACTGGCAAGCGCGTCTCGATGGCGAGCGCGCTGGGCCACGGCTGCTGGGCTTTCCTAAAGCACTACATTTTCAAGCTCGGGTTTATCGACGGCTGGGCCGGCTTCGTCATCGCCTTTGGCAATTTCGAAGGGACGTATTACCGCTACGCCAAGCGCTACGAACAAGCGCAGAATTGGCCGCCACCGCCGAGCGAGCCGCTGCGGCGTGAGGTAAAATCCTGAGCGCGAGTCCCCGTATAATAATGAATCATAATTCAAATAATGGCTTAGTCCGCAGTCCCATCCTCATCGTCCCGTATATGTGGATCGGCGACTTCGTGCGCTGCCATACCGTGGTGAAGCTCCTCAACGAGCGCTATCCGGAGCGTCCGATCGACATGCTGGCGACAACGCTGTGCGCTCCGCTCGCCGATTACATGCCCGGCCTACGCCGAGCCGTCGTCGCCGACCTGCCGCGCAGCCGTCTCGCGCTGGCGGAGCAGTATGCGCTGGCAAAACGCCTCAAGCGAGAAGGTTACGGCACGGCGCTGGTCATGCCGCGGACTTGGAAATCGACCCTGGCGCCGTTTTTTGCCGGCATACCGGAGCGGACCGGTTTCGCCGGCGAGGCCCGCTTTTTCCTGCTCAACAATGTCCGCTACGGCGAGCGCGCACTGCCGCGCATGGTCGACCGCTGCGCGGCACTGGCGCTGCCGGCCGGCGCAAAATTGCCGCCGGATTGGCCGTTACCGGAGCTCAAAGTTTCTCGTGAAGAAGTCGAGGCGTGGCGCACTAAACGTGGGCTGACTGCCGACGATCGCCCCGTCGTGGCGCTCGCCCCTGGCGCCGTCGGACCGTCAAAACGCTGGCCAAGCGCCGCCTATGCCGAGCTCGCCCGCCGCCTCATGGCCCAAGGTCTCGCGATCTGGGTGCTGGGCGGCCCCGACGAAAAAGCGCTTGCTGGCGAGATCGTCGGCGATACGCCGGCACAAGATCTGACCGGCAACGATTTGCGCGAGGCGATTCTCGCGCTCGCCGCTGCCAGTGCGGCGGTCTCGAACGATTCGGGCCTTCTCCACGTCGCCGCGGCGCTCGGCACGCCCTCGATCGGGATATTTGGTCCGACCAGCCCATGGCACTGGGCGCCGCTGAACCCGCTAGCCGGGATTATGGAAACGACGACCGAACTGTCCTGCCGGCCCTGCCATAAGCCGGTTTGCCGCCTTGTCCATCACCGCTGCATGCGCGACATCGCCCCGGAGCAGGTCCTCGCCGCAACCCGCCGCGCCCTTGCGACCGTGCCGCCACCTCACCCGGCCGCTTAACAGAACATTCGCCAAATCGGAGTAGGGCCACTAATGGGAAAAGCGGGGATGATGAGTTGCGGAAAATGACGATCCTGGTCACCGGCGGTGCGGGCTATATCGGCAGCCAGATGGTGCACGATCTGGTCGATGCCGGCGAACGCGTCGTCGTGCTCGATAATCTCTCGACCGGCCACCGCTGGGCCGTTCCCGAAGGCGTACCCCTCATCGTCGGCGAGACCGGCGATCAGCCGCTGGTGACGCAGCTCCTGCGCGACCACGGCGTCGAGGCCATCATCCACTTCGCCGCGTCGATCGTGGTGCCGGATTCGGTGCGCGATCCGCTTGGCTATTATCGCAACAACACCGTCAATTCCCGTGCGCTGATCGAATGCGCGGTGGCTTGCGGTGTGCGCCATTTCATCTTTTCCTCGACGGCCGCGGTTTACGGCAATCCGGTCGCCATTCCGGTGCCGGAGGATGCGCCGACGCAGCCGATCTCGCCCTATGGCTGGTCGAAACTGATGACGGAAATCATGCTGCGCGACGCAAGCCGCGCCCATGACCTCGCCCATGTGAGCTTGCGTTATTTCAACGTCGCCGGCGCCGATCCGCGCGGACGCACCGGCCAATCGAGCCCGAATTCCACGCACTTGATCAAGGTTGCGGCCGAGGCGGCGCTGGGGCTGCGGGGAAAGCTCGACGTGTTCGGCACCGATTATCCGACGCCCGACGGCACCTGCATTCGCGACTACATCCATGTCAACGACCTCACACATGCGCACTCGGATGCGCTGCGCTATTTACGTGCCGGCGGCAACTCGCTGACACTCAATTGTGGCTACAGCCATGGCTTCTCCGTGCTCGAAGTGATCGAGACGGTGAAGCGGGTCTCGGGCGTCGACTTTAAGGTCGAGTACGCGCCGCGGCGCGACGGCGATCCCGCGCGCATCGTCGCCGGCAGCGAGCGGATCCGCACCACGCTCGGCTGGCAGCCGCGGTTCGACGATCTCTCGACCATCGTCGCGCACGCGCTCGATTGGGAGCGCAAACTCGTAACGCGCCGCTCGATCAGCCAATTGCCATTGGCGAGTGGCCGCACCGGCGTGCCGGCACCGGCGCTGATTGTTGATCGCCGCGCATAGGATTGGTCCGACAAGGTCGGACGGAAAGTCCTATTCGATCAATAGGAGCCCCCGGCTTCACGGGCAAAACGGCCCATCTGGCGGCTTAAAACCGCGGCGTCGGGCATTGCTCTTCGCAGCCAATGCGCGCACAAGTTATGAGGCATGAGCCGCGGCCGAATCCTCGCCCGATTATTCGCGCATTGCCCGGGGCGCCGCCTGGTGGCGGATGGAGCGCTTCGCCAATCGGACGAGTGCATCGTCGGCAACGCGAGCGGCAACGTCCTAACGGCAGCCGGGCCGACCGGTCCATGCTGCAGCAGGAGCATCTGCGATGACGGATCACATCCATAAGTTCGAGGTTGGGCAAACGGTCGACCTTATCCCTTCATCTTTTCGGTCTGCGGCGAATGGGTCTTATGAAATCGTAAGTGTGCGGCCGGCGGAGGATGGAACTACGCGGTATCGAATCAAGAGCAAGAGCGAACCCCACGAACGCGTAGTCACGGAAGGTGACTTGGTCCTCTCGGCGGAGCCGCAATTCAACCGCGATTGAGAGCGGTCGCATCGAGGAAGCCGACAATGTTCAAGATTCTCGAGCTAAAAAACGCCGCCTCGACGCCGGCGACCGAGGTCGGCCATGGTTACGCGACGCATGAGGAAGCGTTGGCGGCAGTTAAAAAGCACCTCAAAAGCTTCAACGTCTCCGGGCACAATGCGGAAGCAAATTATTGGTGGGTTCGGGATTCCGAAGGCTTGCGAAAATGCTGGATCGCCAGCGCCGGCTAGTCTTCGCCTGCGAGACGTTCGAAGTCGGCGAGGACCGCAGCAATCAGCTTCTGTTGTCGCGGATCGTGTGCAGCCAGCGTCGCCGCAAACAGTTTGAGAAGATAGCGCGCCTTCTGAGCGGCTTCTTGCCAGTTCGCCGCCGGCGCCGCCAGCAAGTGCGCTTCCAGTTCGTCTTGCCGCAGGCGTAACGTGGTTTCGTTCGCCTCCACGTCCGCCAAGAGACGGCGAAGCTCGGTCGCCTTTTGGGCGGCCATCCCGCGATGCCGGTCGAGATCGATCGTCTTATCCGTCACGATCGCGCGCCGTGCCGAGCCAAGGGATATTCGGCGCTTTCATACAAACGACGGATATCGTCAGTGCCGTATCTTTGCTCGTCGACCTCGAGAAACGCGCCGAGCAGTGATTCCGGCGGCAGATCCTCCATGGCGAAACGGATGGCGTCCGAGGCTTGCGCAAATCGCTTGTAGCCAAACGACTGCCGCCGCGGCATCCGCTTTCGCGTCGAAAACAGCTCGGCCGCGGCACCGTAATCAAATTCCACCATAAGCCGACCTCTTACGAAAAGAACTTCTCGCCATTGGAACGATGCTATAAATATAGGTTCAAAGCGCAGCATTACCAGCCCGGCGCCGAGGAACTATTTGTCGAAATCAAGCGATTACCGTAACGATTCAACATGTAAGGAGGCTGGTAGTTGCTCTGTTTGCCGTTCCGGCACAAAAAAGACGCCTTCCCGTGGAAGATTACGCCAACTTCTGTCGTCAGCCGGATTCTACGATCAGCCGCGGAGAGAATTTTTGAACGACGAATCGAACGCCGACGCGGGCACCGCTGTTACCGATCTGCGCGCTCTGACGCGGAGCCTGACGCGCTTTCGCCAGCCGAACAATGGGCGCAGCATCGTCGAGATTCTGATTACGATCGTGCCGTTCGTTCTGCTTTGGCTGTCGATGTGGCTCGTATTTCATATCGGCTACGGGCTTTATTTGCTGCTCGCCGTTCCCGCCGCGGGCTTCCTCGTCCGCCTGTTCATGATCCAGCACGATTGCGGCCACGGCTCGTTCTTTCGTCACCGCTTGGCGAACGACTGGGTCGGACGCGTGATCGGCGTCTTGACGCTGACGCCTTATGATTTCTGGCGACACACTCATGGCATCCATCACGCCACTTCGGGCAATCTCGATCGCCGCGGCATCGGCGACGTCAATACGCTGACTGTGCGTGAGTATCTGGCGCTATCGCGCTGGCGCCGGCTCGGCTATCGGCTCTACCGCAATCCGCTCGTGATGTTCGGGGTCGGTCCGATTTACCTGTTCTTCCTGCGCCATCGGCTTCCATTGGGCCTGATGCGCGAGGGTTGGAGGCCGTGGGTCAGCACCATGGCGACCAATGGCGCGATTGCGCTCATCGTTGCCGCGATGATGTGGTGGATCGGCGTTTGGCCGTTTCTGCTGTTGCATCTGCCGATTGCGCTGATCGCCGGAGCGATCGGAGTGTGGCTGTTCTACGTACAGCACCAGTTCGAGCACACTGTCTGGTCTGAAAACTGCAATTGGAGCTTCCCAACCGCGGCGCTCTACGGCAGCTCGCACTACGATCTACCGGCCGTGCTGCGCTGGTTCACCGCCAATATCGGCGTCCACCATATCCACCACCTTTGCAGCCGAATTCCGTTTTACCGGTTGCCGCTCGCGCTGCGCCAGCACCCCGATCTGGCGAATGTCGGCCGGCTTACTCTGGGGCAGAGTCTGGCATGCGTGCGCCTCGTGCTTTGGGACGAAACGGCGCACCGGCTCATTTCGTTTCGCGAATTGCGATCTCGGTTGGGCGCCGATGCATCGGATCGTGCGCAGGCGCACGTCCTTGCTCTCTGATCGGCGACAAGCCGGCCGGCTTGGTCGCGCGACGAAAGCATGCATCGCATTTTCCGAAAATGGCGCCGTTCTCTAAAAATCGCGATTCGTGCTTTACCTTGCAAAGGCCACACTTATCTTCTATGGGTCACGTATCGACATTTGGCCGGACAATCGGGCCGTATCGCCTTCGCTGACTGCCAGGCGCACGTTCAGACCCTCCAAACATCGACGGATCGAGCTTCAAGACGGGCAGTCGCGCGTCTGTCGCTCAAGTGCACCTAAATCAGCGAAAGGACATTCCCATGAATACGGGCACCGTGAAGTTCTACAACGACCAAAAAGGCTTTGGCTTCATTCAGCCGGATGACGGCGGCAAGGACGTTTTCGTCCACGCCACCGCGCTCGAGCGCGCCGGCATGCGTGGGCTGGTCGAAGGCCAGAAGGTTGCTTTCGATACCCAGGAAGACCGCCGCACCGGCAAGATTGCCGTCGGCAATATCCAGGCGGCCTAAAGTCTGAATTGATTGCTCGCCGAATAGAGCGACCGATCGAAACCGCCCCCCTCGGGGGCGGTTTTTTATTCGCCGCGTAGCGAGCCCTCGGGCGACGGACTCGCGGTGACCAACAGACCCCGGCAGGCCAGCGCTTGCTTCAACTGTCGGATTGCACTGTCCGCGGTCGCGGAGCTGTTAACCCTTTCGATGTGCCGGAGCAGCGCCTTCAAAGCAGGATCCTTGTCCCTAATCACCCATCGGCGCGCGAACACCTTGGCCTCGTGAAGGTTCGTGACCCGGACGACTTGAGTGGCGCCGGGAAAACTGGCATCGAAATAACCGAGTGGGGCGAGGGACATTCGATCTCCGAGGGTTTCGCCACGATGGAACGGCCGGATGAAGAGTGCAATGGTTCCGACCGGAACGGTCCCCACTGTTCTTCGCCAAAATCCGCTTTCTATTTTGCCGTGACCGTCGGATCCGGCGTCGGCAACGAAAGCTGTGGCGCGACGATGCCAAGCGCTGAATTCAATTGAGAAACCGCTTCCGGGCGGACAAAAGTCGGGCGCAGGTCTGCCGTTTAAGGGCATTGCCCTGCGCGGCTTAAGCGGGCAAAACGAGGCAGCATGAAAGCCGTCACGGCCGATTCCTCGGACGACTACTCGACCGTCGCACTGGTTCGCCGCCTGCTGCTCGACGAAGCGTTCGGGTACTGGCCGCGCTACGCCGTTGCCTTTGTACTGATGGGGATTGCGGCGGCCGCCACGGCGCTCACCGCCTATCTCCTCGGCACTATGACCAACGAGGCCTACGTCAGTCACAATTTTCACGGCATCGTCGTCATCGGCCTGATCGCCATGGTGATCTTCGCGGCCAAGGGCTTTGCCACCTACGGTTCCGCGGTGCTGCTGTCGTCGATCGGCAACAGCATCATCGCCAGCAACCAGCGGCGGCTATTCGACAAGCTGTTGCACGAAGACATCGGCTTCTTCGCCGACCGACATTCATCCGAATTCATCGCGCGGCTCACCACCGGCGCCGCTGCGGTCAGCCAGGTGATCAATCTCCTCATCACGGCAATCGGCCGCGATCTGATGTCGCTCATCGGGCTGACGATCGTCATGTTGATCCAGGATCCGGTCATGGCGCTGGGCGGCTTCATCATGGCGCCGCCGGCATTCTTTTTCCTGCGCAAGCTGATCCGGCGGGTGCGGGGCATTGCGCGCATGCAGTTCACCGGCGGCACGCGGATTATCGAGACCATGCAGGAAGCGCTGCAAGGCATGCGTATGGTCAAGGCCTTCGCGCTGGAAGACGAGATGCGGCGGCGGCTCGATAAAAGCGTCGCCGACGTCCAGCATGAATCCAACAAGATGGCGCGCGTTGCCAACCGCGCCAGCCCGATGATGGAAATGCTCGGCGGCTTCACCGTGGCGCTGGCGACCATCTATGGCGGCTACCGCGTCATCGAAACCGGCGCGACGCCGGGCGAATTCGTCTCCTTCATGGCGGCGTTTCTGCTCGCTTACGAGCCGGCCAAGCGGCTCGCCCGGCTCAACATCGACCTCAACAACAGCCTCGTCGGCGTGCGCATTCTTTACGAGATCATCGACAGCCCGCCGGGCGAACCGAACGACGACGACCTGCCGCCGCTTGCCTTGACAGCCGCGCGCGTCGAATTCGCCGACGTGCACTTTGCCTACCGCGCCGATACCCCGGTGCTGCGCGGCATGAGTTTTGTCGCCCAGCCGGGCAAAGTCACCGCGCTCGTCGGTCCGTCGGGCGGCGGTAAGTCGACGGTGCTCAATCTCTTGCTTCGCTTTTATGACGTCGGTTCCGGGCGGGTGCTGGTCGACGGCCAGAATGTCGGCGCGGTGTCGCGCGGCTCGCTGCGGCGGGAAATCGCTTATGTCGGCCAGATCGTCCACCTGTTTCGCGGCACCATCCGCGAGAACATCGCACTCGGCCGGCTGGACGCCGACGACGCCGCAATCGCCGCCGCCGCCAAGGCCGCGCATGCGCACGATTTCATCATGAGCTTTCCGGCCGGCTACGATACGCCGGTCGGCGAGCACGGCATGCAGCTTTCCGGCGGCCAACGTCAGCGCATCGCCATCGCCCGCGCGCTGATCAAGGACTTTCCCGTAATTCTGCTCGACGAAGCGACGGCATCGCTCGATTCGGAATCCGAGCGCTACGTGCAGGAAGCGATCGCCGAACTCTGTAAGGGGCGCACGACGCTGGTCATCGCGCATCGCCTGTCGACGATCATGCACGCCGATTGCATCCTCGTGGTCGAGAACGGGCTCGTCGTCGAGTCCGGCCGGCACGATGAGTTATTGCGCAAGGGCGGCCGTTACGCCTCGTTCTACCGGCTGCAGCTTCGGGAGCAATCGTCGCCGCCGCACGATGCGATCGTCCAGCCAATCGCCGTCGTCGCTTCGTCCGGATAGGGCATGATCCCGAAAAAGCCTGCCCCGGACTTGATCCGGGGTGGATACCGGTTTCCCGCCTTCGCGAAGCCCGCCTTCCGCCTTCGCGCTAGCGCTACGGCGGACTCAAACCCTCCGCAGCTCGCGCCGCGAGCGTAGGAGGGTCGGCGGGCGAAGCAAGGTTGGATAAGATCATGCTCAGACAAAATGCTAGTCAGTGGAATGTCAGATTGACGCCTTTGCGCGCAAGCGATAAGCCGCCGCGTTCTTCCCTCCAACAGATGGGGTAATCGGCCGGCGAGCTTGTGGATAGCTGAAGATTTTTGGGTGCTGCGCTTCAGGCTGATGGTGAATACGAGGTCCGCAGTCACGGCCTCAAGCATCAGAAGGAGAAGCGCAGCATGGACCATTTTGCTGGACTGGACGTATCGGTCAAGGACACGAGCGTCTGCGTTGTGGATGACACGGGCAAGGTCGTTCGGGAAGTGAAGGTTGCGAGCGAACCTGAAGCGTTGTTGGCGGTGCTGAAGAACCCCGCCTACCACTTCAGGCGGATTGGATTGGAAGCTGGACCACTGTCGCAGTGGCTATTCAGCGCTCTCGCCGAAGCAGAGTTACCGGTGGTCTGCGTTGAGACGCGGCATATGCGGGCGGTGCTCAAGGCGCAGATCAACAAGACGGACCGCAACGATGCGCGTGGTATCGCGCAGATGATCCGAGTGGGGCTTTATCGCCCGGTACATGTGAAGACATTACGCAGTCAGAAGCTACGCATGCTGCTGACCCATCGCAAGCTTTTGCAGTCGAAGGCGATCGCCATCGACAACGACCTGCGCGGTACTTTGCGTAACTTCGGCCTCAAGGTTGGAATGGTCGGAAACGCGAAGTTCGAGGCCCGCATCAAGGAGCTGGTTGAGAACTTACCCGACCTGGCTGTGCTGGTCGAACCGCTACTCATTGTCCGGCGAGCGCTACGCGAACAGATCGTCATCCTGCATCGCCGTTTGCTGGCCATTGTCCGGGATGACGAGGTGTGCCGTCGCCTGATGACGACCCCTGGTGTTGGCCCCGTGGTGGCGCTGACCTATCGCGCCACCGTCGACGTGCCCGCTCGGTTCCGTAAATCCAAGTCAGTCGGGGCGGTATTTGGACTGACGTGCTCCAAGTATCAATCCGGCGAGATTGATAGGAGCGGTAGAATATCACGCTGCGGAGATGAGATGATGCGGGTCATGCTCTACGAAGCAGCTCAGAGCATGCTGCGTTCGAAGAGATGGTCCTGGCTCAAGGCCTGGGCGATGCAGATCGCCAGGCGCCGCGGGATAAAGAAGGCGATCGTAGCGCTGGCACGCCGGCTGGCCGTGATCATGCATCGCATCTGGGTTGACGGTACCGAGTTCCGATGGACCCGAGAACAAGCCGTGGCGGCAGCATGAAAACCGTGCCGGATCAAATGCGATAGGAGGAAACTCGAACCCCACCGAGCGGTGGAATGATGTCCCTCGCGGGACGATGGATGAGGTGAGTTCGCATGTCCGCTTGGACCTACCGTCACTCTGACGGCAAGGCCGACCCACAGATTGTTCCACCTCGTCTTCGAACCCTATGATGGAAGGGCCCTAGTGCCGATTCCGAAGAGAAGCATGAGCCCGCGAGCGACATCGACACTGCAACGGTGGCGGACAGTCAGAAAGCGCTTGACCCCAAACGGCCGATTAGAGAAGCAGACGTGATCATGAGCACCGACGCAAAAAACCAAAACAAAAACTATGTCATCCCGCAACCGCCGCAGGCTGCGATCCCGGTCGCCGGCACCGGCAAATATTTTCCGGTTCGCCGGTTGTGGTGCGTCGGCCGCAATTATGTCGAGCACATCAAGGAGATGGGCAACGACGTGCGCGAGCCGCCGTTCTTCTTCGCCAAACCGGCCGACGCCATCGTGCCGGACGGCGGCACTTCGCCCTATCCGGCGCTGACCAAGGACATGCACCACGAGGTCGAGCTCGTCGTCGCGCTCAAGAGCGGCGGCCGCAACATCAAGCCGGAGAACGCGCTCGGCTGCATTTACGGCTACGGCGTCGGCATCGATCTGACCCGCCGCGATTTGCAAATCGCCTCGCGCGACATCAAGCGCCCGTGGGAGATCGGCAAGGCGTTCGACCATTCGGCACCCTGCGGGCCGCTCAAGCCGGCGTCCGAAATCGGCCATCCGTCGAAGGGCCGCATCACGCTCAAGGTCAACGGCAAGGTGCGCCAGGACGGCGATCTCAATCAGATGATCTGGAACGTACCGGAAATCATCGCGAAGTTATCGGAGATGGTCGAGCTGGCGCCCGGCGATGTCATCATGACCGGCACGCCCTCGGGCGTTGCCGCCACCGTCGCCGGCGACAAGATCGAATGCGAGGTCGAGGGCGTCGGCAAGCTCAATGTGACGATCGGGCCGCCGCTGTAGTCGGACGTCGGCCTGCAGACGATAGACGACGGCTTTGATCACATCTGTCCTCTGCCGTCCGTCCTCCGTCGTCCGATTCTTGGCATTTACCTTTTGGCATTTGCGCTAAGTCAATGCCTTGTCACATTAACCGGCCCATAAGGGACGCGGTCGCCTGATCTTGATTCGATGGAACTTGACTAAATATCGCGCGTTGAGACCGAGCCATAAACCGATTGGAGCTCGCCATGGGCGCCCGCCGTGTGACGTTGCGCGTTCAACCCCCGGTCCCGTTCGGCGATGTTGCACTGGTGCCGGCGCTCTTAAGCGGGCGGCCGGAAGCCGATATGGCGCGCGCCATGGCTGCTGCGCTCGCCGATGTCGAGGCGCCGACGGCCGCGGACGTTTATAATCGTCTGCGCCAAGCTTTTCCGTTAGCTCCGTTGAGCGCGCGGGTGGCCGCATTGTCCGCCCTGATGGAGCGCATCCGCCGCCCGGTGCACTAATGGCGCACTCATCGGGGTCAGCTTCACAATCCGAGATAAGCGCTGCGGACGCGGTCGTCGGCCAACAATTCGGCGCCGCTGCCGGTCAGCGTAACGCGGCCGTTTTCCAAGACATAGGCGCGGCTCGCAAGCTTGAGCGACAGCGCCACATTCTGCTCGACGACAAGGCAGGTGATGCCTTCGCAATTCAGTTTGCCGATGGTGTCGAGCACGCTCCGCGCGATCGCCGGCGCCAGGCCGAGCGACGGCTCGTCGAACATGATGAGCTGCGGCGCGCCCATCAGGCAGCGGGCGATGGCCAGCATTTGCTGTTCGCCTCCGGATAGCGTGCCCGCCGGCTGGCGCGCCCGCTCGGCCAGCCTGGGAAACAGACCGAACGCGCGGTCGCGGTTCTTCGCCCGATCGGCGCGGGCGCGCGGCAGCATGGCGCCGACTTCGAGATTCTCCTCGACCGACAGCGTCGGAAACACCTGGCGCCCCTCCGCCACCTGGCCGATGCCGAGATCGCAGACGCGATGGCTCGGCCAGCCCGATATGTCGATGCCGCGAAATGAAATCCGGCCGCGCAGCTGCCGCTGCATTCCGGCCAGCGCGCGAATGAGCGTCGTCTTACCGGCGCCATTGGCGCCAACGACGGCGACGATGGCGCCCTCCTCTATTTCGAGCGAAACGTCGTCAAGCGCCTGGACGTCGCCATAGAATACGTCGAGGTTTTCGACGGAGAGCATCAGACCGCCTCCGCGCCGAGATAGGACTCCACCACAGCCGGGTCGCGCACGATGGCTTGCGGCGTGCCTTCCGCGATTGCCGTGCCGTGATCGAGCACGAGCACCCGCGAGGCGAGCGCCATCACCGCGCGCATGACGTGTTCGATCAAAAGGATCGTCACGCCGCTGTTGTGATTGAGATCGCGCAAGATCGCGACCATGCGGTCGGTCTCGGTCGGCCGCAACCCCGCCATGACTTCGTCGAGCAACAAAAGCCGCGGACCGGTCGCGAGCGCGCGGGCGACTTCGAGCCGTTTGCGGTCGGGCAGCGTAAGAGTGGCGGCGCGCTGGCGGCGCTTATCGAACAGATCGAGACGCCGCAGCAGCGCTTGGGCGTGGTCGCGCGCCGCGCCGACGCCGCGCCGGTGCAGCAGTGCGCCGACTAATACGTTGTCCTCCACGCTCAGGGCCGGAAATGGCCGTACCAGCTGGAAGGTGCGGGCGATGCCGCGCCGGCATACCGCGTCGGCCGTCAAGCCGCCGATCGGCTGACCGGCAAAGGCGATGGTGCCGTCGTCCGGTTTCGTCGCACCGGCGATCATGTTGAACAGCGTCGTTTTGCCGGCGCCGTTGGGGCCGATCACCGCGAACAGCGCGCCCTCGGCGACGTCGAAGCTGACGCGGTCGACCGCGACCAAGCCGTGGAACCGTTTGCTGACCGCGGTGAGCGATAGCAGCGCGGTCATCGCTCGGGCTCCGCAACGCCGAGCCGCCGCGCGAACCACGGCCAAATCCCCTCCGGCAGCGCCACGACCACAACGAGGAGGCACACGCCGTAGAACACTTGCTGCGCGCCCGGCAGGTCGAGGCCGAACGCCGTCAAAGCGGAGTTCAGCGATTCCGCAAGACCCGTGAGCACGAAAGCGCCGAGGATCGGGCCGAACAGCGTGCCGACCCCGCCGATGATGGGACCCAGAATCATCTGGATCGACTGCGAAATATTGAACACCTGTTCGGGAAAAAGATTGTTGTAGAAAAACGCGTAGAACACGCCGGCGAACGACGTCACTGCCGCCGAGATCGTCACGGCATACATTTTGTAACGAAAGGTATCGATGCCGGCGGCGCGGGCGGCTTCCTCGTCCTCGCGGATGGCGAGCCAGAAATAGCCGATACGGCTCGTCAACAATAGGCGGCACAGAACGAACGCGGCGAGCGTGGCGGCGAGGATCACGTAATAGAACATCGTCGGATCGCCGCGCAGCCGCCACAGATCGTTGTGCGCATATTGCGCGACCGGCAGGAACAAGCCTGCGGCGGCGTTGACGATGCCGAGATGGTCGAAGCCGATGCGGGCAAATTCGGCGAAGGCGATGGTAAGGATGGCGAAATAGACCCCGGTGACGCCGAAGCGGAACGCCAGAAAGCCGATCACCGCGCCGCATGCCGCCGCGACCGGCATCGCGGCGAGAAAGCCGAACCAAGGGCCGATCCCGTACCGCGTGAACAGCACCGCCGCGATATAGGCGCCGAGACCGGCATAGATTGCATGGCCAAGCGAAAGCTGGCCGGCAAATCCCATCATGATGTTCCAGGCTTGGCCGGTATAGGCCAGATAGAGAATGAGAATGAGAACCGTGACGAGATAATCGTTGACGACCCACGGCGCGATAACGAGCGCCGCGAGCAGCGCCGCAAGCCAAATCACGGTTCGGCGCGACACGTCGCCGGTGAGACGAGCGACCAGGGCCGCCATTACGCCGGCCTCTTGCCGAGGATACCTTGCGGCCGGAACAGCAGCACCAGCACGAGGATGCCGAAGGCGAACATGCTCTTGGCCGACGGCGTGAACAGCAAGCCGGCAAGCGCCTCGGTTAACCCGATCAAGATGCCGCCCAGAAGCGCGCCGGGCATCGAGCCCAGCCCGCCGGTAATGACGATCACGAAAGCCAACAGCGTGTAAGTCGGCCCGATCATCGGCGTGACGTCGACGATCAGCGTCATTATCGCGCCCGCGGCGCCGACGCAGGCGGCGCCAATGCCGAAAGTGAGCGCGTAGAGCCGGTTGACGTTGAGCCCGACAACGAGCGCGCCGGTATAATTGTCGGCGCAGGCGCGAATCGCCGTGCCGATCAGCGTGAAGCGGAAGAACGCGAAGAGGAGCGCCGCGAAGACGATCGCAGCGGCGCCGGCATAGACCTTGGTGGCGTCGACGAGCAGCGGGCCGAGCTGGAAGCTGTCGAATGCATAGGCGGTCTGTACGGTGCGGGCATCGGGGCCGAACACGATCAGCAGCACATTGACGATGATGATCGCCAGCGCCACCAGGAGCAGAAACTGGCTGTGCTCCGGCCGGGTGATGAAGGGATTGATCAATCCCGATTGCAGCGCGTATCCGAATACGAACAGCACGGCGGCGATCGGCACCATCATGATCAATGGATCGAGGCGAAACGCGGAAAACAGCACCACGGCGAGAAACATCGCGATCGACATCATCTCGCCATGGGCAAAATTGACGACGCGAACCACGCCGAAAATGACCGACAGCCCGAGCGCCATCAGGCCGTAGACCAGACCCGTCAGAACTCCACCGACGGCAACGTTAAGATAGACCTCAAACGGCACCGGACAGGCTCAACCGCGGTCCTGATAGGGCTTCAGCGGCCACTCGGGCTTGGCGTTGGCGGCGGCTTGCGGCGCAATGACCACCGGCTTGCCGCCGCGGTTCTGGATCGCGCCATCCTTGACCTTGTCGTTCTGGCCCTTGGCGTTGAATTGGATGCCGGGGCCGATACTGACATTGTCGGTAATGTTGGTGGTGCGGATGGCCTCGGCGAGCGCCTTGGGGTCGGTCGAGCCGGCGCGCTTGTAAGCGTCGGCGGCGACCAAGAGCGCCTCGAAGGTGAAGACGTGGTTGGTGTTCAGGTTGACGCCGGGATAGGCCTTGGCCAATGCGGCTTCGAGCCGTTGCGCAAGCTTCTTGTTCGGATCGAACCAGGGAACGAAACTCAGAGGACCGTCGGAGAGCTTGCCCATGGTCTTGAAATACTGGTCCTCGTACCAGCCCGGCCCCATGCTCAGGATCGCCTGCGGCGTCCAGCGCTGCTTGACCAATTCCCGCGTGATCAGCATCGCATCGTTGAGCCGGCTGACGACGAGGAGCGCATCGGGATTGCTCGCTTTGGCCTTCGTCACTTCGACGGAAAGATCGCGCGCCGCCGGATCGTAGGAAATCTCGTCGGCGATCGTGTAGGGCATGTCGAATTTCGGCATCAGGGCATGGATGCCCTTCGACATCGCGGTGCCGAAAGTATCGTTGACGTGCATGAAAACGACGGTTTTCGGGGCGTGGCCGACGAGGCCGAAGACTTCCTTCTGATTGTTGAAAGCATCGCTCAGAATCATCCCGGCGGTGGGGAAATTCCGGAATACGAATTTGTAGCCCTGCTCGGTGATATCGGGAGCGGCGGCGATGTTGATGACGAACGGAACGCCCTTTTGCTCCGCGACCTGAGCGATCGCGGTCGATTGACCGGAATCGAAGGCGCCGATCAGGAGCTGGGCGCCGTCGCTGATCAGCTTTTCGGCGCGCGCGCGCGCGGTATCGACGTTTGATTCGGTGTCGCCGTCCATGATGGTGAGTTCGGGCAGGCCCATGGACTTGAAAATTGCCGGCGCGAGTTCGACGCCGCGCTGGCAGTCCTGGCCGATACCGGCCTCGAAGCCCGACCGCGGCAGCAGCACTCCGACCTTCAGGGGGCCGCTTTGCGCCCGCAAGATCGCGGGGGCGGCAATTGTGGCGGCGGTAACGGCGGCGCCGGCGAGCAGGCGACGGCGGGTCGTCGGCATATACGTGCGTTTCATGGCGATGTCCTCCCAGTTTGGCGAAATGCTAGGAAACTGCCGTCCCGGGGGCAAGCCTCGATCACCCGCTAAAAAGCTGCACCGCCGCGGCGGCAATGCGCAGCAGCCGGCGATCCTGGCCGTTGCGCGCGATCAGCATGAGGCCTGCCGGCATCGTGGCGGGCGGTGTGGCTAGCGGCAGCGAAATGGCGCAGAGGTCGAAGAAGTTGACGATCGACGTATTGCGCAAGACCGCCGCGTTGCGCGCCGCGAAGACTTTGGGGTCGGCGACCTCCGCGATCGTCGGCGCGACGATCGACGTCGTCGGCATTAGGAGTGCGTCAAGCGCCCCAATCCGCGCATCCATAGCGCGAACGAGCCGCCCGCGCTCGCGCATCATGTCGGCATAGTCGGCTTCCGTCACGGCGCAACCGCGTTCGATCCGCACGCGCACATTCGGGTCGATATCGGCGGCGCGCCGCGCCATCCGGTCACGATGAATAGCGCAAGCCTCCGGCGGCGAGATGCCGCCCTTGGCATTGACCGCTACCATGTCGTCGAACAGCGGCAGCGTTTCATGACTGACGCGCACGCCGGTGCGATCGAACCGTGCAACGGCCGAAACGAACGCCGCGGCGACAGTGTCGTCCAGCCGGTCGAGCGGCAGACCCTCGGCGACGCCGAACGACAGTCCGCCGAGCGCGATCGGCTCAAGCGGCGTAAACTTCTCTGCAGCCATGACGGCATCGGCCATCACCCAGTCAGCTTTGGCGCAATCCTCGACGCTGTTGGCGATCGGCCCTACCGAATCCAGCGTCTTGCTCAAGGGGAATGCTCCGTCGGTCGGAATGCGTTGCCGGCTCGGCTTGAAGCCGACCAGACCGCACAGAGCCGCCGGGACGCGCACCGAGCCGCCGGTGTCGGTGCCGATAGCGATGTCGCACATGCCGTCGGCGACGGCGACGGCCGCTCCGGAAGACGAGCCGCCCGGCACGCGGGTCCGATCGCGCGGATTGCCGGGCGTGCCGAAATGCGGATTGGCGCCGATGCCGGAAAAGGCGAATTCGGTCATGTTGGTCTTGGCGATGATCACCGCGCCGGCGGCGCGCAGCCGTTGCACCACCGGTGCATCGGCAACAGCCGGCGCCGCCTCCTCGGCGAGAATTCTTGAGCCGGCGCGGGTCACTTCACCGGCGACGTCGAATAAATCCTTGATGCTGATAATCACGCCGTCGAGCGGACCGAGCGACGCGCCGCGAGCGGCCCGCGCATCGGCCGCGGCGGCGGCGGCGCGGGCGCCCTCCGCATAGACCGTGAGGCAGGCCCGCGCTCCCTCCCCGTTCGGATCGGCAATGCGGGCAAGCGCCAGTTCGAGGCGGTCGCGGCAATTGCGCTTAGTCATGTGCTCAGTCATGAAAATATCCGGCAATTGAAGGAGGACCGTCGGCTGGCCGCCGTTGCGGACCAGACGGCAAAACTGCCATATCATCGGCTGAGCGAATACGCGAGCAAGGGAATTTACCATGCCAAATGCACGGCCGAGCATTTCCTTCATCGGCTTCGGCGAAGCGGGTCAGGCGATCGCCGCCGGGCTGCGCGAGGAGGGAGTCGAGCGGATGTCGGCGTGGGACATCCTGTTTCCGCAAAGCGCGGGCGAAGCGCTCCGGCAAGCCGCGGCGGCAAGCGGGGTGCGGTGCGCAAGTTCGGCCGCGGACGCGGTGCGCGAGGCGGATTTCATCGTTTCCGCGGTCACCGCGGCGTCGAGCGTCGACGCGGCGCAATCGATCAAGCCGTATGTTGCCGGCAAACCATTCGTGCTCGACATCAATTCGGTCTCGCCCGGCCGCAAGCAACAGACCGCAAAGCTTCTTGGCGATACGGCCCGCTATGTCGACGTTGCCGTGCTGGCGCCAATTCATCCGGCGCGGCACAAAACGCCGATGCTTCTGGCCGGCGCCGATGCCGAGGCGGTTGCGCCAACGCTTGCCGCGCTTGGCATGCGCGCGAGCATCGCTGGGACCGAAATCGGCGCCGCCGCAGCGATCAAGATGGTGCGCAGCGTCATGATCAAAGGCACCGAAGCGTTGACGCTGGAATGCTTCCTGGCAGCCGCGCGCGCCGGGGTGATCGATGAGGTCGCTTCCTCGATGAAGAACAATTATCCCGGCCTCGATTGGACGAAGATCGTCCCCTACAATCTCGAACGCATGGCGAGCCACGGCGAACGGCGCGCCGCCGAAATGGAAGAGGTCGCCGACACGCTGCGCGAGCTCGGCGTCGAGCCGCTGATGACGACGGCCACGGTCAAACGCCAGCGCCAGATGGGCCAGATCGGCACCCAACAGTCGGTGCGCGGCGTGCTCAAACAGGATCGCGCCGCCATGCTCGGCGCCATCAGCGCCGCGGCCCGCGACCGGCATTGATTTTTCCACGGCAATCCGTTGCCGGCGGGCCGATTTGCGTTGCGGCTCCCCCAAAAAGTTGTGCTACTGTGGCGACGGGATGCTCAAACAATCCCGTTCCAGAAGGGGGGTATAAAATGAAAACGCTACGAATAGGCATGTCATGCTTCGCGGTCCTGGGCGGACTCACGGCGTCCACGATTTCAATCCCGGGCGGCGGTCGCGCTCAAGCGGACGAGATGTGCCCAATGATGGTGATCGAGTACTGCGTGGCCGAGAAAGACGGTAACAAACATATCGCCTGGACCAACGCCTGCCTGGCAAAGAAGCAAGGCATAAAGATCGTAAAAGCAGGGCCCTGCAGCTAGGGCATGATCCGGAAAAGTGGAAGCCGGTTTTCCGAAAAGATCATGCTCAAACAAAATGCTAGAGCCCTGTTCTGATTCAATCAGAACGGATAAGGCTCTAGCGCCCACGACCGCCTCACGACGCCGGCGAGATAGGGCGACACCGCTTCGGCGTGCGTTTTTGTGTCGCGGAAATCGACATGGACCACACCGAAGCGCCGATTTGCGCGCGAATGAGTGCAAAGAACAGCCTCGCCTCAGCGCCGCCTGCCAGTCCGACGCTCGCGGGGCGTGACGCGGGACGGTTTCGGCACCGGCCGCCGCGCCGCTTTCGCGCTTGAGCGCCGCGGCGGCATGGCACCGGCCGCTTCCAGCCGCATGCTCCAATATTCCCAGGTCCGGTTGACGACATTGGGCAACGCGTTGAGCGTGCTCGCAAGTTTGACCTCACCGGGATGCAAAGGTTCGGGCGTGCCGAGTGCGAGCGCGCACAGCTGATAATCCGCGTTCTGGCACATGAAGATCGAGCGCGACACCAGCTCCCGCAAGCCGCCGCCGACGACGGCCGCGCCATGGCGATTCATCAGAACGGCCGGATGCCGCCCCAAAGCCCGCGCCAGCGAATGCCCCTCCTCCTGTTTCACGACCAAGAGATTGGTGTCGCCGAACTCGCGATGCTGGTCCCAGAACGGCATGTTCTCGCCGGCCGCGGCGCCGAGATGAAAAACCGGCACGATCGGTTTGCCGGCGATGGCGAACGGCATCACCGCCGGGGCATGATGATGGCACACCGCCATCACGTCGGGACGCGCCTGATAGATGCAGCCGTGAATGACGCGCTCGGCATAGAGCTGCACCTTGGGCGGCCGCACCGGTTCGGAATCGAGCGTGAATTCCAATATGTCGTCGGGCTCGATCAAGAGCGGCGAGCGCGAGCGCGACAGCAGATAGCGGCCGGGATCAGCCGGATGGCGCACGCTGACATGGCCGAAAGCATCGAGCACGCCTTCATGAGCGAGGATGCGGTTGGCCAGAGCCAATTCCTCGATCAGATCGGTCATCTTATTGTTGGACACAATTTCCCCCTGTTATGGCCGGTTCTTGACGGGTTTCTTGGCGGGCCGCGTCCTTTTACACCATAAGCCCGCGAACATTGAAGGCACGCACGGGGCGATGCAGACCCTTGAGGTCGAGCTCGCCGAGCGGCTCCATGCTGGCGATCGCCTCGACGGCAAGTTGCACTCGCCCGTCGATCAGGATCTGGCCGCTCCTGCCGGCTTGCCCGAGGTTGCGGCGTTGCGCGGCAGCACGATGGCGAACTCGGTGAATTGGCCAGGCTGCGTATCGACCGCGATGGTGCCCGCGTGCTGTTTGACAATGATGTCATGGCTTATGGAAAGCCCGAGCCCGGTACCCTCACCCGCCGGCTTGGTGGTGAAGAACGGGTTGAACATCCTTTCTTTGACTTCGGGTGAAATGCCGGTGCCATTGTCGCGGATCCGGATCTCGACGCGATCGCCGAGATTCCTGGTCGACGCCATAATCGTCGGCTCGAAATCGACGCCGTCGGCCTGCGACTTGCGCTTGTGCGCGGCGTAAAAACCGTTGGCAATGATATTGAGCAGGACGCGCGTCACCTCTTGCGGATAAAGATCGACTTCACCCGCTTCGGCGTCGAACGACCGCTCCAGCACGATGTTGAAGCCCTGCTTCTCTGCCCGCGCGCCATGATAAGCGAGATTGAGGCTTTCCTCCACCAGCGCGTTGACATTGACCGGCCGGTGCTCGCCGGAGCCCTCGCGCGAATGCAGCAGCATGTTCTTGACGATCGCATCGGCGCGCTTGCCGTGCTGCGCGATCTTTTCGAGGTTGCCCTTCAGCGTTTCCGCCAAATCAGTAATTGCGCCCCGCGCGGCGTCGTCCACTTTTACTTTCGCCAATTCTTCCTCCAGCTCATCGATTAGCTCGACCGAAAGGGAGGAAAAATTATTGACGAAGTTGAGCGGGTTCTTGATCTCATGGGCGATGCCGGCGGTGAGCTGGCCGAGCGATGCAAGCTTCTCGGTCTGCACCAGGCGGTCCTGCGCGGCGCGCAAATCCTCCAGCGATTTGCTCAAATCGTCCGTGCGCTGCCGCAATTCGTTGAGCAACCGCGTGTTCTCGATGGCAATGACGGCCTGCGCGGCGAAATTCTTCAACAAGGCGATCTGCTTGTCGGTGAACGGCCGCACCTCCTGCAGGTAAATAGCGAAAATCCCGATCAGCTCGCCATCCTTGAGCATCGGCAGTGCTATTGCGGATCGTGCTGCGCCGAATCTCGCGGATAAGCTCTGGCCCGGTTCCGTCGCATAGTCGGCTGTATGGGTAACGTCGAGTGTGCTCACCAGGCGATCAAGCAGCGTTCCTGGCGTCGGGGCGAATGACCCGCGCTGTCGCTGAGCCTCGATCAGTTCCGGTGGTGAGCCGAACTGCGCCGCCAGGTGAAACTTGCCGTCCGCGAACCGGTAGAGTGTGCCAAACTTTGCCTTACAAATGCGCGCCGCGTTCTCCAACATCGCCTGAAATACCGGCTCCAACTCGCCGGGCGATGTGCTGATGACACGCAGCACATCCGATGTCGCCGTCTGCTGCTCCAGTGATTGGCGCAATTCGTTAAGGAGCCGCGTGTTCTCGATGGCAATGACGGCCTGCGCGGCGAAGTTGGTCAATAGCTCGATTTGGTTGTCGGCGAAGGGCCGGACCTCCTGCCGATAGATAGCGACCGCACCAACCAGTGCACTGTCCTTGAGCATGGGAACGCAAATCACGGTGCGGGCACCGGTCTGGCTCACGAAGCTTAGGCGTTGGGGGTCGGACCGGTAGGCTTGGTCTTCGGCAACGTCGGAAATCTGTACCGGCCGTTTCGTCCTCGCCACTCGCGCCAGCGCCGTATCGCCGGTCATGCTCACCATCGGTGTACGTTGTCTTTGCTCCAAAAATGCCGGTGGCATATTGTGCCCGGCCGCTGTGCGGTACTCATCGCCGTCGACAACAAATAGCGTGCCGAAATTGGCCTCACAAATACGCACTGCGTTTGCAAGCATCGTTTGGAATACCGGCTCCAGATCGCCCGGCGAGGAGCTGATGACCCGCAGCACATCGGCCGTCGCGGTCTGTTGCTCCAGCGATTGCCGCAATTCGTTGAGCAGCCGCGTATTCTCGATGGCAATGACGGCCGGAGCGGCGAAGTTGGTGACCAAATCAATCTGCTTGTCGGTAAAGGGCCGGACCTCCTGCCGGTAAATCGCAAAAGCGCCAACTAGCTCGCCGTCCTTAATCATTGGCACGGCCACGGTGGATCGCGCGCCGCCTAATCTTGCAGGTAAGCTCCGGCCCGGTTCAGTCGTAGCGTCCACCGAGTGGCTCAATTTTTTTGCCTGCATGAGGCGTTCAAGCAGCGTGCCGGGCGTCGGCGTGAATGGCCCGCGCTGTCTCTGAGCCTCGATCAGTTCCGGTATCGAGCCGAATTGTGCCGCCAAATGAAATTTGCCGTCCGCAAAACGGTACAGCGTGCCGAACTTCGCCTCGCAGATGCGCGTGGCATTCTCCAGCATGGCCTGGAATACCGGCTCAAGTTCGCCGGGCGAGCTTGAGATCACCTTGAGCACATCGGCCGTCGCCGTCTGCTGCTCCAGCGATTGCCGCAGCTCGCCAAGAAGCCGCGCGTTCTCGATGGCGATCACCGCCTGGTCGGCGAAAGTACGTACCAGCTCGATCTGGCGCTCGCTGAACGGCTCAATACGCTGGCGCGAAAGTCCGAACGCGCCGATCGCCTCGCCCTCTCGGAGGAGCGGCACTCCCAGGATCGTCCTTATGAAGCCCTTATGCGCGGCTTGCCGGGCGACGTGTTCATTGTCGGTGCCAATATCCGATATCTGCACCGGACGGCGTTCCGCCAGGGCTCTCCCGATGGCCGTCCCGCGGCCGGGCGCATATGACACTGAACCAATCAGCACCTCCATCTCGCGCGACATCGCGGCGACCGCGACGCTTCGATAATCGTCACCTACCGGAAGTGCGAGATGTCCTGCATCCGCCTGACACAAGCGCCGCGCCTTTTCAACCATCGCCTCGAACACCGGCTGGAGGTCGCCACGGGACGCGTTGATCACGCCCAGCACTTCGGCGGTCGCTGCCTGTTGCTCCAGCGCTTCGTTCAATTCGCGCGCTTTCTGCTCGAGCTGTTCCTGCAGCGCGGCCACGCCCAAATCACCGGCACGGTCACTTCGGACCCTGCGCTTAGCGACAACGGGGCGCTTTCGGCTCGCGGCTTTGCGTCGCCGCAGGTTTGCTGCCTTACCGCTCGCCAATGCCTTACTCCATCACGATCCGGGTGCCGGTGGCGCCGTTCAAAAGCCGCTTGAGGTGGAAGCTGGCGAGCTGGTCGCCGGGCTCTTTGCCGAGATGGGCGGCGAAAGCGGCAACCGCGCCCGGATCGTTAGCCTCAAGTTTTGCGAACGCCTCCAAATAACTCTTGGTCGCCGGACTTGCGTATTGTTCGGGCCGCAGCGGCTCGAAGGCGCGGAGCGCTTCCGACCTACCCCGTAGCATCAAGTCGCCGACCGGCCGCCCGCGAAAATCCTCCACTTTGGCGGCGAGCGGCGCGCTCACGCAAATGCGGGTGCCGAGTTGCTTGTTGGCATTTTCCAGGCGCGCCGCGACGTTAATGGTGTCGCCATAGGCGGTGTAGTCGAAAAAGCGGCCGCCGCCGAACGCGCCGACGATCGCCGGCCCGGCATGCGCGCCGATCCGCGTCAGCCCGAGCGCGAGGCCTTTCTTCCGGTAGCGTTCGCAAGTCGCTTGCGCGTAGTCGTCGAGCGCCAGCGCGCAGACCACGGCACGGGACGCATGGTCGGGCTGCTCGCCCGGGGCGCCGAACAGCACATGGATGGCATCGCCGATGATCTTCGCCACCGTGCCGTCGTGGGCAAAGACGATATCGGTCATGCCGGTGAGATAGTCGTTGAGCAGCGGCCCGAGCACGCTGGGCTCCAGCGCTTCGACAAGCGCGGTGAAACTGGTGATGTCGGTGAACAGCGTTGCAATCTCGCGGCGCTGCCCTTCGAGCTCGCTCGCGCCCTCCTCGCCGGCGAGCCGCAGTGCCAGGTTCGGCGAGAAGTAACGCGACAGCGACGCGTGCGCGCGTTCGGCTTCGGCCTGGCGGCGGCGCGCCTCGCGCAGCTCTTCGATATGGCGCAGCGTCTTGGCGATGGTGGTTTCCAGATCGGCAAAATCGATCGGCTTGGTAACGAAATCGAACGCGCCGCGATTCATCGCGGTGCGGATATTGGCCATGTCGCCATAGGCCGACACGATAATGGTCGACACGCTCTCTTCGCGCTCCTGCAGCTTCAGCAGCAGCGACAACCCGTCCATCCGCGGCATATTAATGTCGGTGACGACAAGGTCGATGTCGCTGTTGGCCTTGAGCGCCGCCAGCGCTTCGATGCCGTCGCGCGCGAACAGAAAGCTTGCCTCGCCGTCCTTCAGCTGGCGGCGAAATTTTTGCGTAATCAGAGCCTCAAGGTCGGGCTCGTCGTCGACGAACAGGATACGGGCGTTCATGCGGCCTTTCCGACTCGCGTCTCGATCTCGTCGCGCAGCGCCAGGAAATCGATCGGCTTGGTGAGAAGCGCATCGGCGCCGCGTTCCAACGCCTTGCGCTTGGTCTCGGCGTCGCCATAGGCGGTGATCATGATGACCGGAACGTCCGGCCGCACCGCCTTGGCTTTGGGCAACAGCTCGAGGCCGCTCATGCCCGGCATGTTGATATCGGAGAGGATGAGAATGAGCGAGGCGCTGGCGGCCTCGCTGATGGCCTGCAGCGCCGCCGGCGCCGACTGGGCAAATTGCATGGTAAAGCGCTCGGCGCGCAGATCGCGGCGGAATTGCTGGCGGAACAGCAGTTCGACGTCGGGCTCGTCATCGACCACGAGAATGAGAAGACTCACGCGCGCCCTCCTGTCTTTTCTAGCGCCGCCGACTTGCGCGGCAGCACGATTTTGAACTCGGTGAATTTGCCGGGTTCGGTATCGACGGCGATTGTTCCAGAGTGTTGTTTCACGATGATGTCATGGCTGATGGAAAGGCCCAGCCCGGTGCCCTCACCTGCCGGCTTGGTGGTGAAGAACGGATTGAACATTTTTTCTTTCACTTCGGGCGGAATGCCGGTGCCGTTGTCGCGAATTCTGATCTCCACGCGGTCGCCGAGATTCTTGGTCGACGCCGCGAGCGTCGGTTCGAAGCTCTGGCCGTCGGCCTGCGCTTTGCGCTTAGTCGCGGCATAGAAGCCGTTCGAGATGAGATTGAGCAAGACCCGCGTGACCTCCTGCGGGTAAAGGTCCACCTCGCCGGCAGCCGGATCGAATGAGCGCTCCAGCGTGATATTGAAGCCTTGCTTTTCCGCGCGCGCACCGTGATAGGCGAGATTGAGGCTCTCTTCGACAAGTCCGTTGACATCGACCGGGCGGTGCTCGCCCGAGCCTTCGCGCGAATGCAACAGCATGTTTTTGACGATTGAATCCGCCCGCTTGCCGTGCTGCACGATCTTGTCGAGGTTGGCTTTCAATGTGTCGGCCAGTTCGGTGATCTCGGCGCGCGCGGCGTCATCCACCTTCACTTTCGCCAATTCCTCCTGCAATTCGTCGATCAGCTCGACCGAGAGCGAGGAGAAGTTATTGACGAAATTGAGCGGATTTTTGATTTCGTGGGCGATGCCGGCGGTCAATTGGCCGAGCGAAGCAAGTTTCTCGGTCTGCACCAGGCGGTCCTGCGCGGTCCTTAAGTCGTCAAGAGATGCAGTGAGATCGAGGGTGCGCTGGCGCAATTCAGTAAGCAACCGCGCGTTCTCGATGGCGATGACAGCCTGAGCGGCGAAGTTTGTCACCAGAGCGATTTGCTTATCGGTAAATTCGCGTACTTCGGTGCGAAAGATGGTGATGACGCCGATCACCTCGCCATCCTTGAGCATCGGCACGGTGACCATTGTGCGAATGCCACCGACCTCGACCGAGTTAACGGCCTTGGGGTTGCGGGCGAGATAGGAAGGAGCCGCGCTCAGGTCTAAGACCTGGATTGGCTGCCGCGCTGCGACGGTCTGAAATGCCTGCAGCTCGGCGTCCGGCTGAAACACCGTTCCGATCCGCCATTGCTCGTCCCAAGCTTTCGTCAAAGAACCGTGATGCGCGGCCACGCGCAGCGTTTCGCCTTCGCGCAGGAACAAACTGCCGAACCTGGCTTGGCAAATCCGGGTCGCGTTGTCCAAAATGGACGTGAAGACCGGCACCAATTCGCCGGGCGAAGAGCTGATGACGCGCAACACCTCGGATGTGGCGGTCTGCTGATCCAGCGACTCCCGCAATTCGCTGAGCAGGCGCGCGTTCTCGATGGCGATGACGGCCTGCGCGGCGAAGTTTTTGACCAGCTCGACTTGCTTGTCGGTGAAGGGCCGCACTTCCCCCCGGTAGATGCTGATAGCACCGATCAATTCGTTCTCCTTCAGCATCGGCACGACGAGAACCGACCGTGCGCCGGCGAGCCTTGCTGAAACGCTGGGGGTGGGCTCGGCCGTTTCATCGGCGATGCGGACCACATCTTTTGTCCGCGCTAGGCGCTCAAGACCGGCTCCGGCAGCCGGCCGAAATCGACCCCGCTTTTGGTGAAATTCGGTGAGCACCGGAGGCGTGCCGAACAAGGCAACCGCCTCGAAAGTTCCGTCATCGTGTCGAAACAGAGTACCGAATTGCGAGTCGCAAATCCGTACCGCGTTCGCCAGCATGGCCTGGAACACCGGCTCTAGCTCACCCGGCGAACTTGAAATGACGCGCAATACCTCCGAGGTCGCGGTCTGCTGCGCCAGCAATTCGGTCAGTTCGCGGGTGCGGTCGTCGACTTTTTTCTCCAAGTCGGCATAGGATTCCTGCAGCCGGCCGGCCATGTCGTTGAACTGGTTGGCCAGCGCCTCGACCTCGTCGCCGGTCTTGATGTCGATGCGCTGGGCGAGATCGCCCGCGCCGATGCGGGCGGCGCCCGCGCGCAGCGCCTGGATCGGCACCACCATGCGGCCGGCGAGAAACATGCCGGCGATGAAGGCGAGCAGGAGCGCGCCGAACAGCACGTAGCCGGTGCGCTGGATCGACCGGTAGAGCGGCGCATAGGCCTCCTCGATCGGCGTTTCGACGAAGACGAACCAGCCGAGCGGATGCACCCGCGCATAGGCGGTGAGCACCTTGTGGCCGGTTATGTCGTCGGCTTCCTGCACGTCCTCGCCGCTGCCGCCGGCGCGCGCGCTCTTGACCTGGGCGAGCTTCGACATATCGGTATTGCGCAGGACCAGGCTGATATCGGGATGGGCAATCAGGCGGCCCTCGCCGTCGACCACATAGGCTTGGCCTTTTTCGCCGACCTTGATGCCCGACACCACGTCCCAGATCAGCTTGAGGTTGACTTGCGCGATGCTCACCCCGTTTTCGGGCCGCGCTCCCGCCAACGAGATCGTCATGTAGGGCTCGGATTCGCGGCGGAAATAGACGGGCCCGTAATAGACCTTGTTTTTCATGGCTTGCGTGAATTCCGGCTTGTTCGAATAGTCGATGCCGCTGCCGACCACATCCATGGTGAGACGCGAGACTTTGAGCTGCTCGTGGCCCGAGGCGTCGATCTGCGCCAGTTCGGTAATGGCGGGCACCTGGCGGAGAAGCCGCAGCGCGTCGAACCGCCGTTGATCGAGCGTGCCGCTGGTCCAGGGCAGTTGCGTGGTCCAACCGAGCTGACTTTGGATCTGGGTGACGAATTCTTCGATCTTATCGGCGGCGGCTCCCGCCTGCTGGTGCTGGATATTGATCAGCGAGGACTTCTGCTCCTGAAAGGAGAACCACACCTCGAAGGCGCCATTGGCGACCAGCGCCAGCACCACCACGCTGACGAACAGCGCCACGTATTTAATGAAAAGCCGGCTGCGCACGATCGAGGCGCCCGACGACGGCTTGGCACCGGCGAGCCGGCCTCCGGGCCCGCTCGCAGTTCTGCCAACGTCCTTGTCAACGTCCGCCTTCATCCGCTTATCCTAGCAGAATTTCCGCCCGACCGCCTGCCGCATCATTCGATGACCTCGTCGGCGCGGGCAAGGACCGTCTGCGGGATTTCCAGGCCGATTGCCATTGCCGTCTTGAGATTGACGAAGAGCTGAAACGTCATCGGCTGCTCGATGGGCAGATCCTCGGGCTTCGTTCCGCGCAAGATCTTGTCGACGTAGAGCGCACCGCGCCGAAACAAGTCGGAGAAGCTCGCGCCATAGGACATCAACCCGCCATCGGCCACGTTCTGCCTGATTTGAAACAAACCCGGAATGCGGCTCTTTAGTAAGAAATCGATAACCCTGCGGATTTGCGTCTGGTGCAGCGGATCGTTCGTCAGCAGCACCGCGTCGGGCCGATCAGACGACATCTGTGCAAAAACGGCATTAAACTCACCCGCCGTTCGCGCCTCAATCGAGGTGACCGTCATGTGAAAGAGCGGCGCCGCCTTCAACAGCCCCTGTAGAATGGCGCCACTGGACGCATTGTCGGGATTCCAGAGATAGGCGACGCGCGAAGCGGAAGGAATGACATCTCTCAGGATTTGCAATCGCTTGGTGACAACGTCGGTACCGAGAATGGTGTTGCCGGTGATGTTGCCTCCGGGCCGCGCAAAGCTGGAGACAAGACCGGCGGCAACCGGATCGCCCACCGAGATCGCGACAATCGGAACGGTTTTGGTCGCTTGCTGCGCCGCCTGCGCCGCCGGCGAGCCATACACCGCGATCACATCCACCGGAATCTGCACGAGCACGTTGGCGGCGACGAACAATTGTTCGGGAGCGCCATCCGCGCGGCGATACTGATATTGAATATTTTTACCCTCGACGTAGCCCAATTCGCGCAACTGCTGGCGGAACGGATCCCAGACCGGTCCATCGTCGATGATCCCGACGCGCGGCATGCGTCCGCCGCGCTGTTGCGCCTGCGCGGCAAGCGGCCAGGCGGTCGCGCCGCCGAGAAGAGAGATGAACTCCCTCCGCCTCACTCAATCACCTGGTCGGCGAGCGCAAGCAACGTCGGCGGCACGTTCAGATTCATCGCCTTCGCGGTTTTCATGTTGAACACGAAAAGGTAGCGCGTCGGTTGCTCGAACGGCAGATCGGCGGGCTTTGCACCCTGGAAAATGCGCGCGGTCAGCGCCGCGGCGCGGTCGAAGGATTCGCGCGGGTCCGCACCGTAGGACATCAAGCCCCCGTCTTGAGCGATGAAGTCCTGCTCGTAAATGGCCGGTAGGCGGTGCGCGAGCGCGTAATCGAACACGCGCTTGCGATTGAGCAGCGTGAGCGAGTCGGAGACCATCAGTATGCCGTCCGGCGGATCGCGGTCCATGGCCGTGAAGGCCTCGTTAAAGTCGTCAGGCTCACGCACTCCCAGCGGCAGCACCGTGACGCCGAGCGCCTGCGCGGCCTGCGCCGACGCATCGTAACGCTGCGACATGCCGAGATCGTCCTTGTTCCACAGCATGGCCACTTTGCGAAGCTGCGGCGATAATGCCTTCAGATAACCGAGGCGCTTGGTGGACAGCGCCGCCGCGTCGTCGGCTATTCCCGTGACATTGCCGCCCGGCCGCGCCAGGCTCGCGACCAACCCGGTCTTAACCGGATCGCCCGAACCCGACGCAATCACGGTCGGCACGCCCGAAGCCTTGGCGGCTGCCGCCGCCGGATAGCTGACGGTCACCACCACGTCGACATTGGCGGCTTTCAACTCCTGCATCAAATTCGCGGTCTGGCTCACCTTGCCGGCGGCGCCGCGAGCTTCATAAGCGAGATTTTGCCCGAGCTTGAAACCGCGCTGCGCCAGCCCGGCGACGAGCATCGCTCCGGTACCTGCCGTGGGCGGGATCGGCGGCCCGACTGTCAGCGTACCGACGCGATAAACCTTGGCGGAAGTCTGAGCGGCGGCGGCGCCGGGCGCGGCTATCATTGCGCCGGCAAGTCCTTGAATAAAATCGCGGCGTCTCATGGCCTGTCTCCTCTGATAAACAAATTCATTCGATCACTTCATCGGCGGTGGCGAGCAGCGTCGGCGGAATCGTGAGACCGAGTTGCTTCGCAGTCTTGAGGTTGATCGCCAGCTCGAACTTGCTCGCCGACTGTACTGGCAAATCGGCCGGCTTGGCGCCCTTGAGGATGCGATCGACATAGCCTGCGGCTTCCCGGTACTCATCGACGATGTCGGGACCGTAGGAGACGAGGCCGCCGCCGGTTGCGAAGAACCGCAGCGGATAGACCGCCGGCAGCCGGTAACGCGCCGCTAGCGCGATGATCTCGCCGCGAGCCGCGACGTTCTCCGACGTCCTGATCGCGATCAGGCCGCCGTCCGGTGCGCCTGCGAAATCGGCCACGTCCCGTTCCATCGCGGCGGCATCGCTGACATCGATGAGCCTGATGTCCACTCCCATAGAACGCGCCGCAGTCTCAATGACGGCGATTTGCGTGTCCGATGCGGGATTGCTCGCCGCCCGAAATACCGCGACCCGTTTCACACCAGGCGCTATCTCCTTGAGAAGCTCCAGCCACTTGGCGCTCAAACCGAGCTCGGCGGGTGAAAATCCGGTGACGTTGCCGCCCGGCCGCGCCAGGCTTTGCACGAGGCCGAGCGCGACCGGATCGGTGACCGCGGCGAACACCAGCGGAATGGTGTGAGTTGCCTGCTGCACCGCCAGCACAGCCGGAGGCGCGTTCGCCAAGATGACGTCCGGAGCGAGCGCAACAAGATCCGCGGCGTTTTTCTTGACGATTTGCGGATCGACGCCGTAGCGATAATCGACGTGAATGTTTTTTTCGTCATTCCAGCCCAACGCACTCATCGACTTCAGGAATGCGTCGATGCGCCGCTTAGCTTCGGGATCGCCATCGGGGAGATTCATGAGCACACCGATCCGACGCAGTTGAGCGGCTGGCTGCGCGCGCGCGACGAACGGCACACCGATTGCCGCGCCACCAAGAAGTGTGATGAATTCCCGCCGCCTCATGTAGTCACCTGGGTCCGGGCTCGCCCATAAGTTATCACATCTTGGCACGACAACTGTGCTCGGCGTCACACCGGAACAAGCCGCTGATCCTGGCAATTCCGCACGTTTTGGACGCTTATGACGCCGTATCGCGGTGGGAGATCTCGACGACGCGGGCGCGCGCGGCGAGTTCGTCGACCAGCGCATCGGCCTTGGCCTTATTGGCGGCATCGAGATTGGCGTCCCATTCGTCGAGCAGATACACTTCCGCGGCGGTCGACTCGACGATTTCCTGCAGCGATTTCAGCTGCCGCTCGCCCGAGGAGAAGCCAAGCTTCTTGTCCATCGATTCGGAGATCGCGATGGGCTCGCCTTCCTCGTCCTCCTCGACCTCGACCGGGACCACGCCGCCGGCGAACTGGAACGCGAGGCGATCCGTCGTCGGCCAATAATAGGCCCGCTTCTTCATCTCGGTCTTCAGGCTCGCCAAAAGCGACGACTTGCCGGTGCCGTTGCCGCCGCGCACGTTGATGCGACCGGTCGGCTGTGCCAGCGCGACGCGCAACGCATCGCCGAGCGACGATACCACATTGGCGTGGTCACCCTCGCGCAGCACCAGACGGTCGTATTTGATGCGCTTATCGAAATCCGCATCGGGCTCCGGCGACATATTGGCAGCGACACCGCCGAACCGCGTCCAGATCGCGATAAAATCGTTCCAGCCGGAGGCGAGCAGATGAAGTTCGTAGGTCATCTCGATCTGCCGCGGCAGCGTCGTCGCCAAGCCGACCAGCAATACCGTATCGCCGACGTGGCGCAGTGCGACCATCGTGATCGTGGCAAAGACGATGGCGAGGCTGACGATGCCGCTCATCGCGCTCATACCCTCGCGCGCGACAATGGCGCGAATCTGCGCCACCAGGCCTTCGCGCAGCCTGGTCTTAAAGCCGAACAGCCAGAGCCGCAGATTGTAGCTGTTGCCGGAGAAGACGTTGTCCCACGCGGTGTAGCCCTGCGCGGTGATGCGGTTGTTCATGCGCTGATTTTCGAGATAGGTGCGCGCGATCGGTTTCTGCAGCACCCACTGCATCAACAACAGCGTGCCGAAGGCGCCGACATAGGCGACCGGCAGGCTCGGATCGATCTCGGCGCCGAGCACCAGCGCGTTGAAAACCAGACCGAGGAAAAGCTTCAGCGCGAATTCCAGCTCATACATGACGTTGAAGAAGCATTGGAAGGTCTCGCCAGTGAGGAACGGCTCGACCTGCTCGCGCGCGAGCTTCTCATTGAGCAGCGTGACCTTGTCGCGGTTCTCGCGGGCAAAGCGCAGCATGAATTTGCCGAAACCGCGATAGCCGGCCTGCTCGGCGAAAATCCAGCTGATCACTCCCACCACATAGGAGGTCGATTGCGCGGTAAGGATCCAGACCAGGTCGGTGACCAGAAATTCTCCGACCGCAACCCTGCGTCCGGCATTGATGACGAGCCAGGTAGTCGCCGCCGCCAGCATGGCCTCGACCACCATCAGCGTCACCATGACGAACAGCGACGGCGAGAGCAGATAGCCCGCGAGCTCGAAGCGTGAAATCTGCCGTCGTTTCATTAAATGCCCTGGCTTGCTTGCAGGAGGGGGTCGTGAGTCGACGCAGTGTAACGGCATCGGAGGGTAAATTTAAGCACGGCCTCGGCGCGGCGAAGAGCGAATTTACCTTTTCCATCAATAAGTTTCCGGCTCGTAGAGCGCTTCCTAGGTGCAATTTCGACTGGCTCATCCCGCTTCGACGGCGTAATTTGACGCCAGCTTGGCCGCAATCTGGTCTTTCGGGGTTGGCGTGATATTCAGCGACGCGATCGGGATAATCGCGCAATTGACCGCACCGTTGCGCCGCTTCGGCGCATCGTCGCTGGCGGGTGTCGTCGTCCTTGCCTTGGGTTTATCGGCAATGACCGCCTACACCGTGCCGGGCTTGCAAAGCGCGGCGGGCGGCTGGCTTAGCGCGTGCCTGTGGTGCTGCCTCGCCTATTTTGCGGTCGAGAGCGCGGTGCGCGTGCGAACCGCCATCCGCGCCGGTTTGGCGAAGGATCATTTTCTCTCCTTTTCGTTTTTTGTCGACGTCATCAGCGTGATTGCAGTCCCGATTGCGCTGCTCGACGGCGTGACCGGCCCCAATGCGTGGCTCTTTGCGTCATTCTGGGTGCTTAAGCTTGCCCAGAATTCGCCGGGCTTCGCACAGCTCGGCCGCGTCTTTGTGCTCGAGGCAAAGCCGCTGGCGAGCGTGTTCGCGCTGTTTTTGATCGTGCTGTTTCTGTCCTCGGCCGCGATGTTCGTGATCGAGCGCCGCGTGCAGCCGGGCGCCTTCAACTCGCTGCCGGAAGCGCTGTGGTGGGCGGTGGTGACGCTGACCACCACCGGCTATGGCGACAAAGTGCCAATCACGCAATTGGGCCATCTGCTCGGCGGCGTGGTCATGGTCTTCGGCATAGTCAGTTTCGGCCTGTCGACCGGCATTCTCGCCACCGGCTTTGCCGCCGAAACCCGGCGGCGCAATTTCATTCAGACCTGGGACCTCGTCAGCAAGGTGCCGTTCTTTCAATCGCTTGACCCGTCGTCGATCACGGAAATCACCCACATGCTGCGGCGTCTCGAAGTACCGGAGCGCGTCGCCATTATTCGCCGCGGCAAAGTCGGCGACTGCATGTACTTCATCGCCGCGGGCGAAGTGCAGGTCGATATCAAGCCGACGCCGGTGCGCCTCGGCGCCGGTGCGTTTTTCGGCGAGCTCGCTTTGCTCGGCGATTCGGTACGCAGCGCCAACGTGACCACGACCACGCCATCGACGCTCCTCATTCTCGACCTTGCCGACTTTCGTACGCTCACCGCAAACCATCCCGACCTCAAGCGCGCCATCGATGCCGAAGGCCAGCGGCGTATGAACGAAAATCAGCAGATGCGGGAGCGGCAACGGGCCGGCGGCGCGTCGCCGGCATGAATTTCGGAACATGACAATCCCGCTCAACGAAACCCACGATCCGTCGCGAAAAAGCTTTGTCGAAAGCGCCAACGCGCCCGGCGGCGACTTTCCCATCCAAAATCTGCCGTTCGGCATATTTCGGAGGATGACGGGAGAACCGCCGCGTCTCGGCGTCGCCATCGGCGATCAAATTCTCGATGTCGCGGCGGCGGCATCATCTTTTGACGGCCCCGCCGCAGAGGCGGGACGGTTCTCGTCCGTGCCTTATCTCAATCATCTGATGTCGCTTGGGCCGGAGGTTTGGTCGGCGCTGCGGCTCGTGCTGTCGCGCGGGCTTAGCACCGAGCACGGCGACGAGACGCTGCGCCAGCACCTGACGCCGATGGCACAAGCGGAGATGAAGCTGCCGGTGGCCATCGGCGATTTCACCGATTTCTTCGCCTCGATCTTTCACGCCAGCAATGCCGGGCGAATGTTCCGTCCCGACAATCCGCTGATGCCGAACTACAAATACGTGCCGGTCGCGTATCACAGCCGCACCTCGTCGATCCGCGTCAGCGGCACGCCGTTCAGGCGGCCGCGCGGCCAGCGCAAAGGTCCGAACGAAGCGGCACCGAGCTACGGTCCGTCGCGCCATCTCGACTTCGAACTCGAGCTCGGCATCTATATCGGCGTCGGCAATGAGCTCGGCGAACCGATTCCGGTTGGCCGTGCGGCCGAGCACATTTTCGGCTACTGCCTCCTCAACGACTGGTCGGCGCGCGATATCCAAGCCTGGGAATATCAGCCGCTCGGGCCGTTCCTCGGCAAGAATTTCGCCACCACGGTCTCGCCCTGGGTGGTGACGGCGGAGGCGCTGGCGCCGTTCCGCAGCAAAGCCTTCGCGCGGCCGGACGGCGATCCGGCGCCGCTGCCGCATCTCGACGATGCCGGCGACCGCGCGCAAGGCGGCCTCGACATTACGCTTGAGGCCTATATTTCGACCGAGGCCATGCGCCGCGCCGGAATGGCGCCGCTGCGGGTGACGCAGACCTCATGCGCGCTACTCTATTGGACCGCGGCGCAGATGATCGCGCATCACACCAGCAACGGCTGCAATGTCACTGTCGGCGATCTGATCGGATCGGGCACCGTGTCGGGGCCGGAGAAAGCGAGCTGGGGCTCGCTTCTCGAACTCACCATGCGCGGCACCGATCCGCTGGCGCTACCGGGCGGCGAGAAGCGCGGCTTCATCGAAGACGGCGACGAGATCATCTTCCGCGGCTTTTGCGAAAAGCCCGGATTTACGCGGATCGGTTTCGGCGAGTGCCGCGCGGCAGTGTTGCCGGCGGGGTAACGCGCAATCAATGAATCTCCGGCTCCGCGATCGCCGCCTGGCCTTCGAGGAAGTCGAAGTCGCAGCCTTCGTCGGCCTGGCCGATATGCTGCGAATACATCGCGCCGTAGCCGCGCGGATAACGCGGCGCCGGTGGTGCCCAGGCGGCGCGTCGGCGCGACAGCTCGTCGTCGCCGACATGGAGATGGATGCGCCGCGCGGCCACGTCGACTTCGATCTCGTCGCCGTTCTGCACGAAGGCGAGAGGACCGCCGACAAAGCTCTCCGGCGCGACGTGAAGAATGCAGGCGCCGTAGCTGGTGCCGCTCATGCGCGCATCGGAAATGCGCAGCATGTCGCGCACGCCGGCTTTGAGGAGCTTCTTCGGGATCGGCAATTGGCCCCATTCCGGCATGCCCGGTCCGCCTTTCGGCCCGCCGTTTTTCAAGACCAGCACATGGTCGGGCGTGACATCGAGATCGTCGCGATCGACCGCTGCCGCCATCTCTTCGTAGTTTTCGAATGCGAGCGCCTTGCCGCGATGATGCAGCAAGCGTTTATCGGCGGCGGCCGGCTTCATCACGCAGCCGCGCGGCGCGAGGTTGCCGGTGAGCACCGCGGTGGCGCCCTCGGGATAGAGCGGCTCCTTGAGCGAATGGATGACGTCGGGCAAGTACACCTTGTGGCCCGCGATATTTTCGCCGACCGAGCGCCCACTGACGGTCATGCAGGACAGGTCGAGCAGCTCCTGCATTTGCCCCATCAGCGCGCGCAAGCCGCCGGCATAGAAAAAATCCTCCATCAGATATTTGCCGGACGGCGTGATATTGGCGATCATCGGCACTCTTCGCGAAATCTCGTCGAAACGCGCCATGTCGAGCGCGACGCCGACGCGGCGCGCCATGGCGATGACGTGGATGATGGCGTTAGTCGAGCCGCCGAGCGCCATGTGCACGCGGATGGCGTTGTCGAAGGCGGCCGGCGTTAAAATTTGCTCCGGCGTCTGATCCTCCCACACCATATCGACGACGCGGCGGCCCGCGGCGGCGCACATGCGCGGATGATTGGCGTCGGGCGCCGGTATCGACGACGCGCCGGGTAGCGCCAGCCCGAGCGCCTCGGTGATCGCCATCATGGTCGCCGCGGTGCCCATCACCATGCAGGTGCCGAACGAGCGCGAAATGCCGCCCTCGATCTCGTTCCACTCGTCGTCGCCGATGCGGCCGGCGCGTTTCTCGTCCCAATATTTCCAGGCGTCCGAGCCGGAACCCAGCACATGGCCGCGCCAATTGCCGCGCAACATCGGACCGGCCGGCACATAGATCGCCGGGATGCCCATCGAGATCGCGCCCATGATCAGGCCGGGCGTGGTCTTGTCGCAGCCGCCCATCAAAATCGCGCCGTCGATCGGATGGCTACGCAACAACTCCTCGCATTCCATGGCGAGAAAATTGCGATAGAGCATCGTCGACGGTTTGACGAACGGTTCGGCGAGCGACATCGCCGGCAGCTCGATCGGAAAACCGCCGGCCTGATAGACGCCGCGTTTGACGTCTTCGGCGCGGTCGCGCAGATGGCCGTGACAGGCGTTGATGTCGCTCCAGGTATTGACGATGCCGATCACCGGCTTGCCGACCCAATCGGCGCGGTCGTAGCCGAACTGCCGCAGCCGCGAGCGGTGGCCGAACGAGCGCAGATCGTTCTTGCCGAGCCAGCGGTAGCTGCGCAGCTCTTCGGGTGATTTTTTCTTTTGCGATGTCATGCGAGCGTTCACTCACCTTGAGGATTATTTGCTGAGTGTGCGCTTAATTCGCAATAAAAGAAAAGGCCGCGGGAAAACCTCGCGGCCGTTCTCATTGCTATGCGGCAGCGGTTACGGCGACGGCACTACCATTTGTAATTGAGGCCGGAACGAACGATACTATCTGTAAAGATAGGATCGATGTTCACCGTGCTGGGCGGCGTCCGAATTACAGGGATGATGGGTGTTAAAACTGAGCCAGACGGTTCGTCTAACGTGAGGAACAGGTATTCGACTTTCCACGTCCAGTTCCCGGTCAGGTGACTTTCGAAACCGCCGCCGGCCGCCCAGCCCACGCTCGTCTTGCTGAAATTGAATCCGGTCGTGGTGACGCCGTCGGTGATGTTGCCGCTGTCATTGATCTCGCCGTAGGCCAGGCCGCCGGTCGCGTAGATCATCGTTTCTGGCGTCACGGTCCAGCCGAGCCGACCGCGCACCGTTCCGAACCATTCAAGCTTCTCGGTGAGTGACGTCGTTACGGGGCCGTTCACCGAACACGCGGCGCAGATAAGCGTAATGCTTCCTCGCTGTCCGGAACCCTGAATATCTGCCTCGACCCCGGGCACCCAGTTTCCAAACTGCCAATTGTAGCCGACTTGCCCGCCGCCAATGACCCCGTCCGGATGAACGGTACCGGTGCTGACGCCAACGATGGCGCCGGTTGCGCCGCTAATAAAGTCTTGCGTGACGTTCGAGCTACCCCAGCTGTAGCCGAGATTGACGCCGGCGTAGAATCCGGCCCAGTTCCACGCTGGAGGCGGCGGTGGCGGCGGTGGCGGATGATGATGTGTCTTGGCAAAGGCTGTTGCGCCTAAGCCAATATACAGACCGACGGCAAGCACCGGGATAATTCCTGAGCGACGCATTAGAGGCCCCCTGCGAGTCCCGCTCGTGTGTAGCAATTAAACTCCGATAGGGCCCGCCGATCCACCGATTGTGTGCGGTTATCCCTGCACGACGCTACAATCTTCCCGACCGTGGCAGCACGGCCACACGGTCGAGTTAAGCTTCGGATATTTCACAACTAAACGAAAATCGCTGTTGCCGGAGCGCGACCAAAACGCGCCTACTCCGCCGTTGCGCCGGTGGCCTTGACCACCTTGGCCCATTTGTCGGTTTCGTCGGCGATGAGATTGCCGAAATCCTCCGGCGTGCCGGAGATCAAGGTGCCGCCGAGCTCGGCGAGCTTCGCCTGGATGCCCGGATCGGCGAGTGCGTCGTTCACCGCGCGGTTGAGCTTCTCGACGACGTCGCGCGGCGTTCCCGCCGGCACCGCCATGCCGAACCAGGCGCTTGCTTCGTAGCCCGGCACGGTCTCGGCCACGGTCGGCACGTCGGGCAGCGCTTTCGAGCGCGTCGCGGTCGTCACCGCAAGCGCGCGCAGCTTGCCGGCTCTGATGTAGCCGATCGAGGACGGCAGATTGTCGAAGAACACCTGCACCTGGCCGCCGAGCATGTCGACCAGCGCGGGCCCGGCGCCGCGATACGGCACGTGCACCAAGTTGACGCCGGTCATCTGCATGAACAGGGCGCCGGACAGATGCGTCGAGGTGCCGATGCCGGCGGACGCCATGTTGACCTTGCCCGGATTGGCCTTGGCGTAATCGATGAATTCCTTGACCGTGTGCGCCGGCACGTTCGGATTGACCTCCATGACGTTGGGCACGCGGATGAAGCCGGCGACCGGCGCCATGTCGTGAATAAAGTCGAACGGCAGATTTTTATACAGCGTGGCATTGATGGCGTTGGCCGGATTGACCAGGAACACCGTGTAGCCGTCGGGCGGCGAATGGGCGGCGATCTCGGCGGCGAGATTGTTGCCGGCGCCCGGCCGGTTCTCCACCGCGAATTGCTGATGGAAAACTTGCGACAAATAACTGCCGATCAGGCGGGCGCAAATGTCGGTCGAGCCGCCGGGCGGATAGCCGACCAGCCAGCGCACCGCGTGGTTCGGATAGCTGTCCTGCGCGCGCGCCGGGCCCGCAACGGCACTCGCCGCCACAGCGACACAAGCAAGGGCGACTAACCGCCGGATGATGCGCTGCATCGTGTTCTCCCTACTTCGGTCATTCCGGGGCGCCGCGCAGCGGCGAGCCCGGAATCCATAACCACGAGTTTTTAAGATTGCACTGGGTACCTAACGTCAAGGACGGTGAGTATGGATTCCGGGCTCGCCGGCTTTGGCCCGCGCCCCGGAATGACAGGCAACCTACGCGGCATCGGCGATGTCGCACAAGTGATGAGGAAGGCCGGCGCGATGGCCGCCCGCCGTCTTGCCGGCCAGTGAGGCCGCCGATAGGTTCACGGCCTTCCTGCCAACACTATCGAAAGAGGAAACCGAGGACATTGCCATGATCGATCTTTATGCCTTGACCAGCCCGAACGTGCAGAAAATCTACATCATGCTCGAAGAAACCAAGCTGCCCTACAAGGAGCATTTCATCGACGTGTGGAAGGGCGAGCAATACAATCCGGATTTCGTCAAGATCAATCCGAATTCGAAAATCCCGGCGATCGTCGATCACGACGGGCCCGGCGGCAAGCCTTACACGGTCGTCGAGTTCGGGCGCGATTCTGATGTATCTCGCCGAGAAGACCGGCAAATTTTTGCCCACCGATATGGCGAAGAAATACGACGTGCTGCAGTGGTTGTTTTTCCAGACCTCCAACATCGGTCCGAATTTCGGCCAGTTCACCCATTTCAAGCTGTTCGCGCCGAAGGACAAGGATCACTCCTATTCGATGACGCGGCACCAGACCGAAGTGAAACGGCTCTACGAGGTCCTGGAAAAGCGGCTCGGCCAGGTTCCTTATCTGGCTGGCGACGATTATTCGATCGCCGACATCGCCACTTTCCCGTGGACGCGCAATCACGACGCCCAGGGCGTCAAGTGGGAAGATCATCCGAACCTGGCGCGCTGGTTCAAGTCGATCGACGAACGTCCGGCGGTGAAGGCCGCTTTGGCCAAGCTCGCCCTGATCAAATCGAACCGCGACACCGCCAACGACGACCAGAAAGACCGCTTCTTCAACCGCGGCAAATACGCGAGAGGGTAATCGCAAGCGAGAGAGGGTGAGCACCGCAGCTCCCGCAGCGTATGCGCGCTCCTTCTCCCCGCGTGCGGGGAGAAGGTCGGGATGAGGGGGCCTCTCCGCTGGGTGCGGAATTGCGGCAGCGTCTGAAGCGCCGAAGCAACAACCTGCGACGCTCAGAATCGCGGAGAAGCCCCCTCACCCTCGTTCGCTACGCTCACTCGACCTCTCCCCGCGCGGCGGGGAGAGGTGGAAAAGCGATCCCGTTCCCGCGGCGCGATTTGCTCGCGAGTGTTGTCAAACAGCGATGTCAAGTTTCGGCACGACGCCCGTAGCCCGGATTGAGCGGAGCGAAATCCGGGTACGAACTATCAGCCTCAATGCCGCCCCTGGGTTTCACTTCGTTCAACCCAGGCTACGAAGAAAAATAAGGGAAGCGGAACGCCGGCAAACGCAGGTAGCACCTCCCGCACGCAAACGGCGCGCGGGTCGCGCCACGGAGAAGGCGGCTTGCGCCGCCCTTCCGCTCTCGGGCGCGCTCGCCTGCCGGCGTTCCACCACGGCTCTCGCCGAGGGGACTTACGTCACCCAAGGCGCGGCTCAGGCCATGCTTCGTGGGGGGCTACGTCGGGCGTTACCCGCCTTCGCCTGACCCAGTTGCAGCGAGCACCTCGCACGCCGGTCGTAATGCCGGCAGGCATGATGCCCAAGCCGCCCGAGTTCACGGCTGATAAGGCCGCGCCCGCGGGCACCGTCCTCGCCCCTGCCGCCCGGCATCACCCGGACAGCGTCCCTTCAGGGCGAGATTTGATTCGTTATATGTAACGGAACTGGAGACGCGTCAAGGACAAAGTCGCATTATTTGCGACGTAGGGGCGCCCCTTGTAGGCGCCCTGGCGCGCGATCGTAAAGGGTGGCCACAAGGACCGCCCCTACGGCGGCGATGAAGCGATTCACCGACCCACCTCAGTCGAAGGAGAACCCGAAGCGCGGGGTACCGAAGCGTATTCCGCCATCATAAATTCACATAGGGAAGGGTGATTATCTATCACCCGCTCACCTTCTCCATCATCCCGCGCATAAACCGCACCGCGGCCGGCCCCTTGAGCGCGCTGGCCCACAATTCCCGCGCCATGGTCTCGTGCAACGCCAGCGCTTCGGGAGCCGAGGTGATCATGGCGACGCCGGTGCGGATGTTGGGCTCCTCGCCGAGGCGGAACGGGGAGAGCGCCAAGATCTTGCGGTCGGGCTGGCGGAAGATCTGGAAGCTGGTGTGCGGCAGCGTATCGCGGACGATGCCAATCTGCACGCCGATCGGCTCGTTCTCCATCAGCGCGGTGAAATGGGAGGCCTCGGCGCGGGCGAGCGCGCGGCGGGCGCGCCTAGTTTTTTCGTCGAGATCGAGCCGGCCGACCAGACCGTTGCGCAGGAAGCGCTCCATCTCGGCGGCGGCGATCAGATTGACGATGGCGGGACGGCGCCGGCGATAGGTCTGTTTGCGCTGGCGCAGCACGTCCATCAGCTCGTCGATCTGGGCGAGCGCGCGCTCGCGCTTGGCGATGCCGTCCGGCACCGACTCGCGCAAAATGTCGCCGAGCGCGCCGTCAAAACCGTCGGAGGCGAGCACGTAGGAGATTGGGCCGGCCAGCACGATGATGTGCTCGGCGGCCTCCTCGATCTGGCGCATGCGCTCGAAATAGCTGACTGCGGAGGCGATATATTCGACGCCGACGCCGAGCAGCGTCGGCACCGAGACTTTGAGCAGCTCGGCGAGCTTTTCCAGCGTCTCGATCTTGGCCACCTCGCCCTTTTCGAAGCGGTAGAGCGCGGTGCGCGAAATGCCGAGCTGCTGCGCGATCTCTTCCGCCGAGAGCCCGGAGCCGAGGCGAAAGGCTTTCAGCCGGTTGCCGATGTCGTCGAAGCGCAGAGGCATCGTCGCTTGCTCCTCCCTCTCCCCGCTGGCGGGGAGAGGGTTGGGGTGAGGGGGCCTAACCGCCGGGCTCAGAATCGCGGTGAGGCCCCCTCACCCTCGTTCGCTTCGTTCGCTCGACCTCTCCCCGCGCACGGGGAGAAGTGAATCTTTCATGCGCCTCGCGGCATCGAGCGCGGCGACGACGATGTTGTGGTAGCCGGTGCAGCGGCACAGATTGCCGGAAATGCCGACGCGAATGTCTTGCTCGGTCGGGTTCGGATTGTCGCGCAACAGCTCGATCAGCGTGGTCAAAATTCCCGGCGTACAGAAGCCGCATTGCAGGCCGTGATGCTCGTGGAAGGCCTGCTGCAGCGGATGCAGCGTCTTGCCGTCCGGTGCGATGCCTTCGACGGTGACGACGTCGTGGCCGTCGGCCTGCACCGCGAGCATCAGGCAGGAGCGCGCGGAATAGCCGTCGAACAGCACGGTGCAGGCGCCGCAGACGCCGTGCTCGCAGCCGAGATGGGTGCCGGTGAGCCGCAGCGTGTGGCGCAGGAAATCCGCCAGCGTCAGGCGGACCGGCACCGCCGCTTCGTGGCGCTTGCCGTTGACGGTGACGGCGATGGTTCGGGTTTCGCTCATGAGCTCGCCCTCGCTGCAATGCGCTCATGCGCCTTGAGGAGCGCGCGGCGCGCCAGCACCGTCGCCAGGTGTTGGCGATAAGAGGCCGGCGCGTGGATATCGTCCACCGCGTCGAGCCGGCGCAGCGGCTCGCAGATTTCGCGCAGCCGCTTGTCCTCGATCTTTTCGCCGATCAGCGCGCGTTCGACCTCGCCTGCCCGCACCGGCGCCGGACCCATGCCGCCCAGCGTCACCGACGCGCGCGTGACTTTACCGGCGCCGTCTTCCTCGAGCAGCGCCGCCGCCGAGACGATGGCGAAATCGCCATGGCGGCGGGAAAACTCGACGAAGGCAGAACCGTGCCGCGCGGACCAGCACGGGAAGGTCGCGCCGGTGAGGAGCTCGTCGACTTCGAGCGCCGGCGTCATATAGGCCACCGGGAAGCTGGCGAAGTCGATCGCGCGCGTCCCGTTCTTGCCGGCGATCGTCACCTTGGCGTCGAGCGCGGCGGCGACCGAAACGAGTTCCGCCGCCGGATCGAGATGACATAGCGAGCCGCCGAGCGTGCCGCGGTTGCGCGTCTGCCGATGCCCGACCTGCACGATGGCCTCGTGCATCAGCGGACAGCGGCGGCGCACCAAGTCGGAGAATTCGATGTCGCGCTGGCGCGTCATCGCTCCTATTTCAATGGCGCCGATCTCCCGCGCACCGTTACTCTCGCGGATGTAGCTTAGGCCGTCGACGCGGTTGAGGTCGATGACGTGGTCGGGCAGCACGTAGCGCATGTTGAGCATCGGCATCAGCGACTGGCCGCCGGCGAGCAATTTGGCATTGTCGAGGCTCGCCAACAGCCCGACGGCATCGGCCACATTGCGCGGATCGTGATAGGAAAATGCGGGAGGCTTCATGCCGGCCTTTGCGGGTCGAATTGGACGCGCCGGACTTTGACTCCGTGCCAAAATCTGTGCATCAATTCAAAAACATAGACCAATCCCAAAGTTGAAACCAGCCGGATGAAGTTCGCGCGATGAAGCCTGCGGCGTTTGCCTACCACGCGCCGAAAACCGTCGACGAGGCGGTCGCCATTCTCGCGGAAGTCGCCCGCGAGGACGGCCGCGTGCTGGCCGGTGGCCAGAGTCTCGTGACGACCATGGCGTTTCGGCTGGCGAAGCCGGCGCATCTCGTCGACATCAACGGCGTCGCCGCGCTCAACCGCCTCGCCGTTGCCGACGGCAAGCTCATCATCGGCGCCTGCGTGCGCCATGCCGCGTTCCACCGGCCGGTCTGCGACGGGCCGCTCGGCAGGCTGCTCACCGACGTAGTGCATCACATCGCCCATTATCCGATCCGCAACCGCGGCACCTTTTGCGGCTCTCTCGCGCACGCCGATCCGGCGTCGGAATGGTGCCTCGTTCTGGCGGCGCTCGACGGCGAGGTTTTGGCCAAGAGCGCGCGCGGCGAGCGCGTCATCCCGGCGGGCGATTTCTTCAAGGGCGTGATGACGACGGCGCTCGCCGACGACGAGCTCTTGGTCGAGGCGCGGCTGCCGCTCCTGCCCGCCGACACGCGTTGCGGCTTTTACGAGTTCAATCGCCGCGCCGGCGATTTCGCCATGGCGATGGCGCTCGCCGTCTATCGCCTCGACGGCGGCAAAATCGCCGCGCCGCGGCTCGCGGTCGGCGGCGCCGAGGTCAAGCCGCGGCGCATCATGGAAGCCGAGCGCGCGCTTATGGGCGCCGCGCCTGGCGACAAGGCGTTTCGCGCAGCGGCGGAAGCGGCGACGGCCGCGATCGATCCGATGGAGGACAACGTCACCACCGCGGAGTTCCGGCGCGATCTCGTGCTGGCGGTGACGCGCCGGGCGCTGGAGCGGGCGGCGAAGTCGTGATGCAGCGGTGTGCACCGTCGTTCCCCTCCCCCTTGTGGGGAGGGGTTAGGGGTGGGGGTCATGAGGCGATGCGAGTGCGTCAACGCTTGCGCGCCACCTCCCGACCCCCCACCCTCCCCTCCCCCACAAGGGGGGAGGGAAAAGGCCGGCTTCCTCAATGAATACCGAAACCAAAATCCCCTGGATCGGCCAATCGGTCGAGCGGCTGGAGGACCCGCCGCTGGTCGCCGGGCGCGGGGAGTTTGCCGGCGACATCAATTTCCCGCATCAGCTCGCCATGCGCATCGTGCGCTCGGCGCATGCGCATGGCCGCATCGTCGCGATCGACACCGCGGCGGCGCGCGCGCTGCCCGGCGTCTATGCGGTGTGGACCGCAGCCGACATCGCCGAGGTGCCGCCGATCGATTTCCGCGAGGGCTCGATCCCGGCGCTCGATCCGTATCGCCAGCCGGTGCTGGCGAGCGGCCGCGTGCGTTATGTCGGCGATCCGGTGGCCGCGGTGTTTGCCGCCGATCCGTATATCGCCGAGGACGCCGCCGACCTCGTCGCGATGGAGATCGAAGAGCTGCCGCCGCTGCTCGACGCGCAAGCGGCGCCGGTCGAATTTTCGCCGGGCCATTCCAGCGAAGCCGCCGTGATCCGTCAGGGCTATGGCGACGTCGACGCGGTGTTCCGCGACGCGCCGCACGTGATCGAAGTCGAGCTGGCCATTGGCCGGCATTCCGGCGTGCCGCTGGAAACCCGCGGCGCCATCGGCCGCTACGATGCCTCGCGCGGCATTCTCGAATTGCACGGCGCCGCCAAGGTGCCGCACCGCATCCAGGAACTCCTCTCGCGCATGCTCAAGATTCCGCCGAGCGCGATTCACGTTCACGAATCCCATGTCGGCGGCGGCTTTGGCGTGCGCGGCGAGCTTTATCCCGAGGACGTGCTGGTCTGTGTTGCCGCCAAAAAGTTCAACCGGCCGGTGAAATGGATCGAAGACCGCCGCGAGCATCTGATCGCGGCCAATCATTCGCGCCAGCAATTGCACCAGATCCGCGCCGCGGTCGACGATGACGGCGTGATCCTCGCCATCGACGACCGTTATTTCCACGATCAGGGCGCCTATGTGCGCACCCACGCGGCGCGGGTCGTGCACATGACGGCTGGCATATTGCCGGGGCCTTATCGGGTGCCGGCCTATCGCGCCATCGGCCATTTCCGCCTCACCAACAAGACGCCGGCCGCGACCTATCGCGCGCCCGGCCGCTACGAGACCACCTTCGTGCGCGAGCGGCTGGTCGACGCCATTGCGCAGCAACTGAAAATCGACCGTATCGAAATCCGCCGGCGCAATGCCATTACCGCCGCCGAAATGCCCTATCCGCGTCCGCTCGAAGCCTTGGGCGAGGAAATCCACTACGACACCGGCGATTATGTCGGGCTCCTCGACAAGCTATTCGCCAAGATCGGCTGGGAAGAACTCAACCGCGAGGTGAAGCGGCGCAAAGCCACGGGCGAACTGGTCGGCATCGGCGTGGCGATGTTCGTCGAAAAGAGCGGGCTTGGTCCGACCGACGGCGTCAACATCTCGATCGACACGTCGGGCATGGTCGAGGTCGTCACCGGCGGCGCCTCGATCGGCCAAGGGTTCGAAACGGTGATGGCGCAAGTCGCCGCCGACGCGCTCGGCGTCGACTACAAGAAATGCCGGGTGATCCACGGCCAGACCGACCGCATCGCGTTTGGCATCGGCGCGCATGCGTCTCGCGCCACGGTCATGACCGCGTCGGCGACGCATATCGCCGCGCTGAACCTGCGCAAAAAGGCGCTCGATGTCGCCGCAGAATTACTGCAGACGACGCCGGATTCGCTCGACATCGTCGACGGCGACGTCGTGCGCAAGGACCGTACATCCGACGGCAGACCCGGCCCCTCGATCAGCCTCGCCACGCTCGCGCAAAATCTTGAGCCCACCGCCAAAGCGCGCGGCGACCGCGAGCCGGGACTTTCCGCCGAAGGCTGGTTCAAGACCGAGCATCAGGTCTATCCCTACGGCAGTCACGTCGCCGTGGTGCGCATCGATCCGGAAACCGGCGGCGTCAAAGTCGAGCGCTATTGCATCGCCTACGACATCGGCCGCGCCATCAATCCGGCGACGGTGCACGGCCAGATCGTCGGCGGCTATGCGCAAGGCCTCGGCGGCGCCTTGTTCGAGGAATTCACCTACAGCGAGCGCGGCGATCCGCTCGCCGTCACCTTTGCCGATTATCTGCTCCCCGCCATGCACGAAACGCCGGCGCCCGAAGTCCTGCTGCGCGAGGACTACACCACCCCGCTCAATCCGCTCGGCATCAAAGGCGCCGGCGAAAGCGGCATCACCGGCGTCGGCGCCACCATCGCCTCGGCGATCGACGACGCCATCGGCATTCCCGGCGCGGTGCGCGCGCTGCCGGTCACGCCGCAGCGGCTGAAGGCGATCCTCAACGGCAGATAACATCGGGGCGCCGATTTACTCCGGCTTGATGCCGGCGGTTTTGACCACCGCGCCCCACTTTTTGACTTCGGCGATCATATAGGCGTTGAGCTCCGCAGGCGTCATGATCATGGGCTCGGCGCCGAGGTCGGTGAAGCGCGCGCGCATCTTCGGCTCGGAGAGCGCCGCGTTGATCGCCTTGTTGAGCTCGTCGACGATCTCGGGCGGCGTATGTGCTGGCGCGCCGACGGCATCCCAGACCGCAACATCGTAGCCGGGGACGAATTGCGCCGCGTTGGGCACTTCCGGCAGCACGTCCGAATGCGCAACGCCGGTGACGGCAAGCGCGCGCAGCTTGCCGGCTTTGATGTAACCGAGCGTCTGCAGGATCGGCGTGAATCCGGCCTGCACCTGCCCGCTCAACAAATCGGGAATATAGCTGTTGCGATATGGCACGTTGACGAGCTTGATGCCGGCCATCTCATTGAACAATTCGCCGGCCACGTTGGTCGCGGCACCGCTGCCGACCGAGGCGTAGTTGATCTTGCCGGGATTGGCCTTGGCGTAAGCGATGAACTCCGGCAGCGTTTGCGCGGGCACCGAGGGATTGATCACCAGCACCAAAGGCAATTTGACGAGGCCGGCGACCGGCGCAATGTCGCGCATCACGTCGAAGGACAGATTGTCGTACAGCGATACGTTGATGGTGTTGGTCATGGTCAGCGTCAAGAGCGTGTAGCCGTCGGCCGGAGCGCGCGCGACGATCTCGGTGCCGATATTGGCGGCGCCGCCGGGACGATTGTCGACGATGAATTGCTGACCGAAATGCTGCGACAGTGAATCCGCCAGGAGCCGCGTGGCGACGTCGGGAGCGATGCCGGCGGGATAAGGCACCACGATGCGCACCGGCCGCGTCGGATAGTTTTCCGCCCGCGCGACGCGCGTCAATAAAGGCAGCGACGCAGCGCTTGCGGCAAGATGCAGAAACCGGCGTCGTGGAAATTCCATTTTGATTTTCCCCAATCGAATTTTTGCGGCACGCTGCGCCGACGTCAGTCCGCCTTGTTAGTCCGCTTTGACATGGGCGAATTCGACCACCTTGGCCCATTTGCCGGTTTCGTCGTCGATGAACTTTGCGAAATCCGCAGGCGAGCCCGCGAATACGCCGCAGCCAAGCGCGGCGAGCCGGGCCTTCATCGTCGGGTCGGCAAGGCCGGCATTGATCTGTTTATTGAGCTTATCGACGACCTCCGGCGGCGTGCCTTTGGGCGCGACGACGCCGTACCAGCCGCTCGCCTCGTAGCCGGGCAGAAACTCGGCCATGGCCGGCACGTCGGGCAAGATCTCCTGGCGCGTCGCCGACGTCACGGCGAACGCGCGCACCTTGCCGGACCTGATGTAACCGAGCGAGGCAGGCAGGACCCCAAACATGGCCTGATCCTGCCCGCTGAGCAGATCGGGCATCGCAGCTGATTCCCCCTGATAAGTCACGTCGGTCATGGTGATGCCCGCCATCATCTTGAACAGCTCGCCGGCGACATAAAGCGGCGTGCCGTTGCCGGCCGATGCCAGGTTGATCTTGCCCGGGTTCGCCTTGGCATAGGCGATGAATTCGGGAACCGTCTTTGCCGGAAACGCCAGATTCACGTCCATGACCAGCGGGATGCGGGCGATGCTCGCGACCGGCACGGTATCGCGGATGAAGTTGTAATTGAGATGCTGGTAAAGCGAGGCGTTGATCGCGTTCGCCGACATGGCCAGCAGCAGCGTGCCGCCGTCCGGCGGCGACTTGACCACGAGTTCGGTGCCGATATTGGCGCTGGCGCCCGGGCGATTTTCGACGACGAAGGCTTGCCCGAGCCGCTCGGACAGCCATTGCGCAACGAGCCTGCCGACGATGTCGGGCGAACCGCCGGCGGGCACCGTGACGATCAGACGGACCGGCCGCGTCGGATAGTCGTCCGCCCGCGCGAGGCGCGACAGGGCCGGCAGCGCGGCCGCGCCCGCCGCCAGACTCAAAAATCGTCGGCGAGGCAGCGTCATCGTGACCCTCCTTTGACCGGCCGCCGATCAGTCCGCGTGCATGTTGGCGAACTTGACCACCTTGGCCCATTTTGCAGTCTCATTGGCGAGGAACTTGGCGAACTCGGCAGCGCCCATCGGCTCCGTCTCGCCGCCCAGATCCTTGATCTTCGCTACGAGCTGCGGGTCGGCGAGGCCTGCGGTGATGTTGCCGCTGAGCGCGTCGACGACGGCTGCGAGCGTGCCCTTCGGCGCGCACACGCCGTCCCAGGCCGTGGCGTCGAAGCCGGGCAGCACTTCGCTCACGGTGGGAAGGTCCGGCAGCACCTGCGCGCGCGTCGCGCTGGTCACCGCCAAGGCGCGCAATTTGTCGGTCCTGATGAAGCCGATCGCGCTCGACAACGTGATGATGAAGGCCTGCACCTGTCCGGCCAATAAATCGGTGAATGCCGGCGCCGGCCCACGATAAGGCACATGCACCACGTCGATGCCGGCCTGCATCTTCAAAAGCTCGATCGCGACATGCATCGGCGTGCCGATGCCGGGCGAGGCAAAGTTGATCTTGCCGGGATTAGCCTTGGCGTAAGCGATAAATTCGGGAAGAGTTTTGGCCGGAAACGAAGGATTGACCAGGATGACCATCGGCAATCGGATCAGTCCGGCAACCGGCGCGAAATCGCCGGGGAAATCGAAATCCAACTTGGTGTAGAGCGTGGCGTTGATCGCATTCGCCGTCACGCAGGTGAGAAGCGTGTAACCGTCGGGCGCGGCCTTGGCGACGGCCTCGGCTGCAATATTGCCGCCGGCGCCGACCCGATTGTCGACGACGAACGGCTGATGCAGCCGCTCCGAGAGCCACTGCCCGATCAGCCGCGACACCAGATCGGGCGTGCTGCCGCCGCCAAAACCGTCAACGACGCGAACCGGGCGTGTCGGATAATCGAGCGCGGATGCAGGCCGCGGCACGGCGGCAGCAGCCACCGCCGCGGCCAGACACAAAAATTGCCGACGCGGTATTTTCATCTTGCGGGTCTCCGGCACGAGCCGCTGCGGAAGCGGAAGCCTACCCCGCCGCAATGAACGTGAGAAGTGCCGTGACAATCGGTCCGGTCGGCGTCGCGGCGATTTATCACGACTTCTTCTTCGGAACCCTCTTGCCCTCCTTGCGGGCCTTGGACAGCGCGATCGCGATCGCCTGCTCGCGGCTTTTGACCTTGCCGGCTTTGCCGCCCCGACCGCTTCGGGCAGTACCGCGTTCGTAGCGGCGCATTTCGCTTGCCACGTCGCTCCCTACACTGGGGGAATATTTGCGTTTCCTCTTGGCCATCGCCATTTCTCCAATGATCGTTCTTGCAATGAACATCCGCTGTCGCCGCTGACGAGCGCGCAACGAACGCCCTTCGCATAACCGCCGTGCCCGCAATAGGTTGCGGGGCAGTTGCTTCGCGCTGCTGGCTCCAGCGGCGCTTAAACGCACAAATGTCAGTGCGGACTCATCCGTGCGGAGCCTGGCTGGCCGGGCACCTTGAAGTGTTTGCCGGTGTCCGTGACCTTGGTTCCGTCAACGCGCAGAATTGAAAAGTCGCGGTCCATATAGTTGCCGACATAAATGTAGCGGCCGTCCGGGGTAAAGGCGACGGCTTCCGGCAATGCACCGACTTCGACGTCGTTCAGCCGGGTCACTTTCTTGCCGTTGACCGCAAACACCGTCACCATCCCGTGCGGGTGATAGTACCAATCCGTCTTGGGATGGTTGGAACCGGTGGCTTCGACGGCCACGGCAATATTGCCCTTCGGGCTGAACGCCAGCCCTTCGGGACTATCGGCGACCGTAATGTGGTCGATGACGTGCACCGGCTGCGCCAGATCGATGACGCTCACCGTATCGACGTTGCCGTCCGAGGTGCCGTTATTGCCGTTGTCCGCCGTCAACGCGATGGCGCCGCTTGGCGATACGACGATATTGTAAGGAAAAAGTCCGGTCAGAAAGTCCTGCTTATTGTAGGTCACTTTATCGCCGTCGACGTCGAGCAAAGCGACCTTATTGGCGGACGCCTTCGACGCCAGCGCGCGCTTGCCGTCCGGCGTGAAGACGACGGCGGAGACTTCGTCACCCATGTCGACGTTACCGATGAGTTTTACGTCGCTGCCATGAATCGACAGGACGGAAACGGATTTGCCGGCACGGTTGGCGACCAGCGCTAGATTGCCGGCCGGATTGATCGAGAGGCCCGACGGCTGCTTGTCACCCTCGATCGTGTTGACTAGCTTGGCCGGCTTCGCCTTGAGATCGATGACGTAAATCTTGTTGTCGGGAACTTGCTTCCAATTGTCGCCGTCTTTGACGGCATCCATCGAATCCGCAACGATCGCTACCGAATCGGTTGGATCGATGGCCAAATTGACCGGCGGGCCGACGACCGAATTCTTCAGCGGCAGATTGGCGACAATCTTCGGGCTGAGCGGATTCGCCAGATCGACGATCAATACGGAGTCTTTTCCCGGCGGCGAAACGACGGCCTTGCCGTTGTCAAATCCCAACTTTTCGTCGTCGCCGACGATCATGAACGGCGCCGCTCGCGCGGCGGTGACGCCGAGCACGACACCGATCATGGTGACGAGCCTCAGCGTCATGTGCTGAAAGCGCATGGAATCCTCCCGGCTGTATCTATTTGTTTCGGGTCTTCGCGCCCGTCGGAAGGATTGTTGCGCTTTAGCGCGGATGCGGCAAGTAGTTTGCGGCTTACGCCGTCCGCGGCATGGCGCGGAATTCCTTGGCGCTCGACATGGCCCAGGCCATCGCGTAGCGCTTGTCGGCCGTGCCGGCGATGAGCTCGCCCGGCTTCAAGGACGGGTAAAGTTCGGCGAAGCTCTTCACCTCATCGGGCGAAACGCGCCGCGAAAAATGCGCCGGCGACAATTCGGTCGGATGATCGAGCCCCGCCGCCGCCACGAGTTCGGCCAACGACTCCAGCGTAGCGTGGTGGAACTTGCACACGCGCTCGGCCTTGTCGGGGACGACGAGCGCGCGCTGGCGCGAATGGTCCTGCGTCGAGACGCCGGTCGGGCAACGGTCGGTGTGGCAGGACAGCGACTGGATGCAGCCGAGCGCGAACATGAAGCCGCGCGCCGAATTGCACCAGTCGGCGCCCAGCGCCATGACGCGCGCGATGTCGAAGGCGCTGATGATCTTGCCGCTGGCGCCGAGCTTGATGCGGTCGCGCGCATTGATGCCGACGAGCGCATTGTGCACGAAGTTGAGCCCCTCGCGCAGCGGCATGCCGAGATGGTCGGTGAATTCGAGCGGCGCCGCCCCGGTGCCGCCTTCCTTGCCGTCGACGACGATGAAATCGGGATAGATTTCGGTCTCCAGCATCGCCTTGCAGATGGCGAGGAATTCCCACGGGTGCCCGATGCAGAGCTTGAAACCCGCCGGTTTGCCGCCGCACAGCCGCCGCATCGTGGCGATGAACTGCATCATCTCGATCGGCGTCGAAAACGCCGAGTGGCGGGAGGGCGAAATGCAATCGACGCCCTGCAGCACGCCGCGGGCCGCGGCAATCTCGGCGCTGACCTTGGCGCCCGGCAGCACGCCGCCATGGCCCGGTTTGGCGCCCTGGCTGAGCTTGAGCTCGACCATCTTGACCTGTTCGCTGTTGGCGTTTGCCTCGAACTTTTCGGCGCAGAACGTGCCGTCGCCGTTGCGGCAGGAAAAATAGCCGGAGCCGATTTCCCAGATGATGTCGCCGCCGTTTTCGCGGTGGTAGGGGCTATAGCCGCCCTCGCCGGTATCGTGCGCGAAATTGCCTTTCTTGGCGCCGCCGTTGAGCGCAAGAATGGCGTTGCGGCTCAGCGCGCCGAAACTCATCGCCGAAATATTGAAAATCGACGCCGAGTAGGGCTTCGCGCAATCCGGACCGCCGATGAGAATGCGAAACGGCTCATTCACCACCGGCTTCGGTGCGATCGAATGGTCGAGCCACTCGAAACCGCTGGCATAGACGTCGTTCTGCGTGCCGAACGGCCGCTTGTCCAAAGCCTGTTTGGCGCGCTGATAGACAAGCGCGCGCTTGTCGCGCGAAAACGGCGTGCCGTCCTTTTCGCTTTCCAGAAAATACTGGCGGATCTCGGGACGGATCTCTTCCAGGATGAACCGGATATGCGCCGACAATGGATAATTGCGCAGCACCGCGTGGCGCTTCTGCACAAGATCGACGGTGCCAATGACCGCCAAGCAAATGAACACGACCAACGGAATCTCGATCAGGAGCGATCTGAAACCATAGAAGAATTCGAGTCCGAGCGCCGCGGCGATCAGGACGACGAGCGTGAAGATGATGAACCGCGGCTGCAGCGGCAACAATAATGTGTGCATTGAAATTCCCCGACATGCCAATGGCGCGGGCGAAATCCCCGATCGCCCGCGCCGCGACGAATTTAGGAACAATAGTTGTCAGTTTAATTAACCGGCGGACCGGTAACTGCCTTCATTGTTGCACCGCACACACGGTTGCAACGCATCATGCCTCAATCATTGTGCCTGATTGGGCTCGGCATCGAGGCGGGCGATCCAGCCTTCGAGACCGGGCTTGGCCGCCGGATAGCGGGCCAGTACCAGCGGATCGTGCCCCGGCACGACATGGCGCGGCGCCGTCGCCAGCTTCTTCAGGGTCTCGTAGCCTTCCACCACCTCGCCGACGTTATAGACCAGCGGGAATACCCGTCCGCCGTCGATATGCGCATAAAGATGCGAGGCGTCGGCGGCGAGCACCACATAGCCGAGGCGCGTTTTCACGCGCAAGCTTTGCAAGCCCTTGGAGTGACCGCCGATGTGGTGCACGGTCACGCCGGGCGAGATCTGATCTTCGCCGTCGTGGAACGCGCAGCGGCCAGTGAAAACCTTGCGCACCATCGCGACGACGTCCTCGACCTCGAACGGCGCCCGCAGCGCCCGGTGGCACATGCAGCGTCCGGTCGCGTAGGCCATCTCGCGATCCTGCAAGTGATAGCGCGCCTGCGGAAACAGATCGTAGTTGCCGCAATGGTCGTAATGCAGATGGCTGATGATGACGTCCTTGACGGCCTCCGGCGCGATGCCGAGCGCAGCCAATCCCTCGCGCACCGGCTTGATCATTTCGCGCTGACGCTTTTTGCCCATCGCCTCGTCGAAGCCGGTGTCGAGGATGATCGTGCCGGACGGCCCCACGATCGCCCAGACAAAGAAATCGAGCGGCTGCAACACGTCATGCGGGTCGCCGTCGATAAAATTCACCGGCGACCGGCGCGAATGGTGGCCGTAACGGATGGCGTAGACTTCGTGAATGTCGTCGCTCATGGGCTCGCCTCCCCGCGTGTTTGGGCAATCCTAGACTATGACCCGATCGAATTGAATCGAATCACGATTTAGATGTTTCATTGGATCATGATCTTTTCCGAAAACCGGCTTCCACTTTTCGGGATCATGCTCCGGCACCCGACTTGCGTGCGGCAGAAACAAAAACCCCGGCGCCTTGGCGCCGGGGTTTTGTACTGAACGCTACGCTACAGAACTCACGCGGACGCTACTTTCACAATTGCCCGTACTTCCGCAGCACCGCGCGGCATTGGTCGCCGACGCGCCAACTGTGGGCGGCGAGCGTTGCGCCGCAGCGCAGGAGATTGTCCCAGGTCATGCCGCCCGAATGCTCACACAATTTCGCAGCGGCCGGCCGGCACGGCGCCAGCTCGGCGAGATCGATCGCGTTCGCGGCGGTGGCGGAAAGGCTCAAGGCAAGACCCATAAGAAGTCCCACGGCTATAACTAGCTTCATCCTCAGTCGTCCCTCTTATTATCTGCTGGAGCGGTTGAGATAACGATTGGATGACAGAAAAGCCAGCCTTTTGTGCATCGCACAAGCGGCTGTAAACCATTGTAGATAAAACCTATTTAGTGCCATTCAAATGGCGCATAGCTCGTCGCCCCGCTTGTGCCGCAATTGGCCCCTCCCAGGCATGAATCGTCGGCGAAAGCAGCAGGCCGCGAAAGAAAAATGCCCGGCGCGAGGCCGGGCATTTCCAATGATCCGAGCGGATATCCGCTCTGTCGCAGACGTCGCTCCTTAGGCTGCCGCAGCGGCGGCCGTGAGATTGCCGAAGCGCTTGAGATTTTCTTTCTGCTTGTCGTTGCGCGGCGGCAGCTTGAACAGCCGCGCCGCGGTGCCGCCGAGGATATTGTGCTTGGCCTTCTCCGACAGGAACGGCAGGTCGTAAATGGTCGACGGCAGGTCGAAGTCCCAGTGCGGATAGTCGGAGGCGTAAAGCAACTGGGTCTCCGCATTCATCATGCGGAACGTGCATTCCATCGCGCCGTAATCCTGAATCTCCATCGGCTGCGACGAGTAGAACATGTCGCGCATATAGTCCGACGGCTTCTTCTTCAGCAGCGGCGCTTCCGACGGCCGCAGCATGTATTCGTGGTCGAGCCGCTGCATCAGGAACGGCACCCAGGCGAGACCGGCTTCGATCCAGACCACCGGCAGCTTGGGGAAACGCTCGCCCATGCCGTTGACCACCCAATTCGTGCAATGCAGCACGTTGTACCAGCTAAAGCCGAGCGCGTGCGCCGCCATGAAGCGGTTGCAGCTCTTGTAGATCGGCTCGCCCCAGTTCGGGCCGGAATGGAACGACAGCACCAGGCCGCGCTCTTCCATCGCCCGATAGAGCTTCATATAGGCATTGGCGTAGACCGCCATGTCGGAGCGCACGGTGGTGACCATGAACCCGCCGACGTGCTTGCGGTCGCCGAAGGTCTCGACTTGGCGCAGCGACGCCTCGGGATCGCCGAACGGCAGGCACAGACACGAATAGAAGCGGCCGCCCGCCTCCGGCAGCACCTTCTCGGTGAGCCAGCGGTTATAGGCCCAGCACAGCTCGACCTCCATTTCCTTCTGCGGATGCAGGCCGATATTGAGCATGCCGGTCGGAAACAGACAGGAATAATCGACGCTCATCGCGTCCATCCAGCGGTGGCCGAGTTGCACATCGCGCAGTGCGCCGCTCTGGTCGGTCTTTTCCGAGCTGCGCATCGGGTAGCGCGTGACGCGGCCGCCCATATCCTGGTAACCGACCTGGGTCGGCGTGAAGGCGCCACGGTTCTTCTTGAGCCCGGACATGGTGAGCTGACGGAAAACGTCGTTTTCCATGTAAGGCAGGAATTCGGTGTAATTCTCGTTCTCGTAATGATGGGCGTCGACGTCGACGATGACCATGTCGTCGAAGTTGCGCTGGTGGGCCTGTTTGCGCGCATGCGCCAACAGGCGACTGGTATTGAGCTCCTCGATCGTTACGCGGCGACCGCGATCAGCGATGAGATCCATGACGTTTTCTCCGTTCTAAAACTCTTCAATAGGGTTCAGCGGCCCGTCCAGTTTTGCCACATGCCGAGCTCGAACACCGCGAGATCGACCGATCGTAACAATCCGCTCGCCGTGACCATGACATCGGTGGCGGAAATCGAATTCTTCGACACCGGCGTGAATTTTTCGCCGGCTTCGGTGCGCGCGGTATAGACCCGGCAGGCAGCCGCCATCAGCTTTTGCAGCGCTTCGGCCGAAACCGTGTCGAGCTTGTCATCGACGATGCTGCGCTCGAGCGTTGCGGCAAGGCGTTTGGCCTCCGCCGAAGCGCCGTTGCCGGCAGCGCTCGACTGCGCCACCGGCCGCACCGTGGCCAAGCGTGTCTTCGCCACAGGTTTCGCGACAGCCTTCGCTGCGCGCTTAGGCGACGACATAAAGGTCTTCCCCCTTTTGCACTGTCTTGTACTTCTTCAGCTTCATCTTGCGATCCGAGACGCACTCGCCGGTCTTCATGTCGTATTCCATACCATGCCATGGGCAGACGAAGTGCATCTCGTCCTCGGAAAAGAACAGGCCCATCGAGGTTTTGTCCGGCCGCAGCCGTTCCTCGACCTTGGCGATGGTCAGCCCTTCGCAGGCCGGGCCGCCCTGATGCAGGCAGAAATTACTGTAGGCGTAGAACTGGCCCTCGTGCCGGAACACGCCAATCTCGTTGTCGCCGACGAAGATGATACGGCGGTCGCCGTCTTTCATTTCGGAGAGTTTTGCGACGAATTTCTCGGCCATCTGCTTACGCCCTCGCGTTTTTACCCTTTTGCTTCGGCTTTTCGGCCCGCCCTCGGCGGGGCGATTGGACGGCCCGGACTCAAGGCCGCCGGTTCCTGAGCCATGCTTCTAGCACAGAGCAAGACCACGCGCGACGGGCATGACTCGATGCCCAGCCATGCCCGCCCGAGGGGCAGGCTCATCCAGCGACCGCCTCCATCACTTCCTTAGGTCGGCGCTGGATGGCGCGCAGGTAAGCGGAAGCGGGCGCGTCAGGGGATCGCCTGCCCTGCTCCCAGTTTTTCAGCGTAGCGAGCGGTATCCGATACGCTACCGCGAAGCGGTGCTGCGACATGCGGAGTGACCTGCGGATTGCCTTGACATTAGGCACTTCCACCGTCGTCACGCGCATACTGCGCACTCTTCGGCCGCGAGCATGCGATACTGCCTGTTTCAGGCTTGCGATCAACTCATTACCGAATTTGCTCATGGTCCTGTCCAGTTTGGCTTAACCGAGAGTCCGCCCCTTTAAGATGAGAGCCAGGCTCCGCACCGTGCGTTTCTCTTCGGTCGACAAATCCTCTTTCCGAGCCTTCGCGTAGACCATCAGAAGATAAAGCGGCCGGCCAGGATCGGCGTAGAAATAGACCACCCTTGCTCCGCCACGCTTGCCGGACCCTTTTGTGCTCCATCGAACCTTCCGGACGCCGCCAGTCTCCGGGATGATGTCACCGGCTTTGGGATTGCCGGCGATGTAATTCACGAACTCCTCGCGTTCCGCGTTGCTCCAGACTTCCTCGGCCTGTCGCACAAAGAGCGGAGTTTCCGCGACCGTGATCAACTCATCCGACATTCAGCTATATACGCCAATGGCGTCCAGCACACCAGAGGTGCGAGGCCGTTAGGCCATCCGGTTCTCTAGCTCGCCGATTTTCTCGATCCAGAGCTTCACGACATCGCCGGCTTTGAGGAAGGTGCCGCTCTCGGCTCCGGTCCCCGACGGCGTGCCGGTGAGGATAAGGTCGCCGGGATGAAGGGTCATGTTGATCGACAACTGCTCGATCTGCTCGGCCAGCGTGAACAGCATTTTCCCGGTATTGGAATTCTGCTTGAGTTCGCCGTTAACCCACAGTTTGAGCCCGAGATTTTGCGGGTCGGCGATGTCGCTTGCCGGCACGATCCAGGGCCCGATCGGGCAGGAACCCTCAAAAGTCTTGTGCTTGGTCCAGTCCATCTTGAATGGCGAAGTGGCCACAACGGCGGGCCGCCGCCCGCGGTCGCGTGCGGAGAAGTCGTTCGACGCCATATAGCCGGCGACATGGCCGAGCGCCTTTTCCTTGGGCACGTCCTTTGCCGGCCTGCCGATGACGGCGGCGAGCTCGATTTCCCAGTCCATGGCTTCGGAGTAGCCGGAAAGCTTAACGGTCGCGCCGGGATCGGCGATGGTGCGCGTCGCTTTGAGGAAATGCCACGGCTTCAAGCCTTGCTCGTGCGGATCGGGCGGCGGCGGATTGCCCTCGCGCGCCGCCATCGCTGCGGCATGGTCGGCATAATTGGCGCCCGCGCAGTAGATCGCCGAGGGGTATTGGACCGGCGCCAGGAGCTTGGTCTTTTTCAGCGGCTGCCGCTTGGCCCGTCTTTTCGCCGCGCCCGCGGCGGCCTTTTTCAGCGCACCCTCGGCCGACTTCCAGTCGGCCAGGATGCCCATCACAGTGGCATAGGCCGGTTTGCCGGTGAGCTTGGCCGCGTCGAACACCTCCTCGCCGACGATGAGACCCGCGCGCGGTCCCTCGCTCGATTTATAGGTCGCGAGCTTGTAGCCGGCGGGTTTTGCCGAAGCCATTTGCGTTTTCTCCCTTGTCTATGCAGGTGCGACCAAACCGCGATCCCGCGCCATTGGCAAGTCTGTCAGTCAAATGGCCGCCCGGCGGGATTAGCCGGGCTGATGCTCTTGAGTCGGCGCACTCATAGTGATTGATTCTGAGCCAGGAAACGCACCCGCGGCAGGAGCGCAGCATGATCAAGCCACGACGCATCGGACACGCCACATTCGAGACGCCAGACCTGCCGCGGCTGGTCGATTATTACACCGAGGTGATGGGGCTGGTGCTCGCCGAACAGGACAAGGACCGCGCCTTCCTCGCCACCAAAATCGGCCAGCTCGCCATCCAGATCAACAAAGGCGACGTCGAGCGCTGCAGCATGCTGTCATTCGAAGTGGCGCCGGATTCCGACTTCGGCGCGCTCGCCCGCGAACTGGAAAAGGACGGCATCAAAAGCGAGCTGCGCAACGATTCCGTTCCGGGCATAGGCCCGGTGCTGACATTCAAGGATGACAAAGACACCACAATTGCGCTGTTCAAGGACTGGAGCTATCTCGGCAAGCATCTGCAGCACCATGGCGTCGGGCCATTAAAACTCGGCCACATCGCCTGGGTGGTCGAGGATCCGCAGAAGACCGCGGAGTTTTATCGGAAAGTCCTCGGCTTCCGGGTATCGGACTGGATCGACGATTTTTTCGTCTTCATGCGCTGTAATGCCGACCATCACACCGTGAATTTCATCCGCGGCACCGCCAACAAGATGCATCACATGGCGTTCGAGCTGAAGGATTTCATCCATCTGCAAAACTCATGCGATCTGTTCGGGCAGAGGAAGATCCCGATCATCTGGGGGCCGCTGCGCCACGGCCCTGGCCACAACATCGCCACCTATCACCGCAATCCGGACGATCAGGTCATCGAGTTCTTCTGCGAGCTCGACCAGATGCTCGACGAGGAGCTCGGCTATTTCGAGCCGCGGCCGTGGCATCTCGATACGCCGCAGCGGCCCAAGACTTGGGTCGCCGGCAAGACCAATATCTGGGGCCCGCCGCCGCTGCCGGATTTTCATCGGGCGCGGGATGCGCAATCGCCGACCGGATCACACTGAGGCGCGCGTCAGCTCCTTCTGCTCGCCGTAGAGCCACTCCATGCCGGCCATGGCGTCTTCCGGCGTGCGCGAAGACAGCATCATGTTGCGCAATTCCTTGGCGACGCCCGAGGCGTGATAGAACTCGCCATAGACCCGCGCCATGATCTGCACGCGGCCGGTTCGCAGATAACGCGCTTGCTGATAGGCGCGGAACGCGGCGGCGTAATCGCCGTCCGCTGCCACGACCCTATCGGCAAGGCACACCGCGTCCTCGATCGACATGCCGGCGCCCTGCGCCAGATATTGCAGCATAGGATGCGCGGCGTCGCCGAGGAGCGCGATGCGACCGCGGCTCCACTCCTTGATCGGCGGCCGATCGCACAATACCCACATGCGCCAGCTTTCGATCTTATTGAGAAGCGTGCGCACCGGCTCGCAGGTCTTGGCGAAGCGTTCGTGCAATTCGGCCGGGTCGCCGAAACTGTCCCAGCCTTCCTCGTAGCGGTTGGAATGAAACACCGCGACAAGATTGAACAATTCGCCGGTACGCAGCGGATAATGGACCAGATGCACTTTCTCGCCGGCCCACAGCACCATATCGCGCCAGCGGTATTTTTCCGGCATTTCCGACGTCGGCAGCACGGCGCGGTAAGTAATATGTCCCGCGGGCTTCGGCTTGCCGTCGCCGACCAGCATCTGCCGGATGGTCGACCATAGCCCGTCGGCGCCGATCAAGGCCGCGCCGCGATAGTCCTTGCCGCTTTCGGTCTTAATCGCGATGCCGCCGTCGGTGTCGTCGACCTTGACGACTTTCTGCGAAGAATCGAGGCGGATGAGATTGGATTTACGGCAGGCGTCGAGCAGGACCTTGTGCAGGTCGGCGCGATGAATGAGCGCATAAGGGTGATGGAATTTCTTGCGGAACGCGTCGCCGAGCGGAATGCGCGTGACTTCCTCCCCGGTGACCGAATCCATCATGATCAGGTTGTTGGGAAATACCGCGAGCGTATTGATGGCGTCGGTCAAGCCGAGCCGCTCGAACATCCAGAACACGTTGGGGCCGAGCTGGATGCCGGCGCCGATCTCCTTGAACTCGGCCGCCTGCTCAACGACCTGCGATGGGATGCCTTGGCGCGACAGCGCCAAAGCCGCGGCCAGTCCGCCGATGCCGCCGCCGACGATGAGGACTTGCTCGTCCTTCCAATTTGCCATTGCCGCGTCTCCTCCGCCGTCATTGTAGAAGGCGGCCGACGGCGGACAAGGGCGGAAGCGGGTGCAAGCTAAACGATGCGGTCGCTGATCTGCGCCCGGTGGCCGCTGACCGACGCGGCGGCATCGTGGTGCAGCACCCAGCCGAACGGCAGATTGGCGAGCGCCAGCAGCGCCGCGCCGCCGAACGCCACCATGAAATCGATGGTGCCGAGCGCGGTCGCGCCGCGCGCGGCGAGCGACCAATGCAACAGCGCCGCGGCGAGCGCGATGCCGAAGCCGCGGCTCAATTGCTGCGACATGCTTAAGATACTCGTCGCCGAGCTCATCTGCGATTGCTCGATATCGGCATAGCTCATCGCCTGCGTCGCCGTGTATTGCAGCGACTGGAAGAAGCCGGCGATCAACAGCAGGACAAAGATCAGCAATACCGGCGTCGCCGCGGTAAAGAAGGCACACATGGCGACGGTCGCCGCGCTGATCACGCTGTTGACGATAATGACTCTGCGGAAGCCGAAACGGCGCAGGATCGGCTTTGCCGTCAGCTTCATCGAGATCGAGCCGACGGCGGTCGCAAAGGTGATCGTACCCGAGGCGAATGCCGTCATGCCGAACACGACCTGGAGCAACAGCGGCAGCAGAAAAACCAGCGAGCCGGCGCCGGCCCGAAACAGCGAGCCGCCGCTGATGCCGGTTTGGAATGTAAGGATGCGGAATACCGAAAGGTCGAGCACGGGGTGCGCGGTGCGCCGCAGATGGCGCAGCGCCAAAGCGCCGACGACAACGGCGAGCACGGCCAATACGACGAGCTCGCCGAGATCGCCCCGCCCGCGGCCGGCCGCCTCGATCGAGTACATCACGCAAAACAGCGCGCCGCCGGTCAGCACGAAGCCGAGGTAATCGAACGGGCGCTGGGTTTCCTCCTTCGGATTGTCGAAGAACAGCGTGACCAAGACGATGCCGAGGATGCCGAGCGGAACGTTGACCAGGAAAATCCAACGCCAGGAAAAATAGGTGGTGATGAAACCGCCGATCGGCGGGCCGAGCACGGGGCCGAGCTGCGCCGGCACCTGCAGATAAGCCATGGTGGCTATGAGCGCTGTTTTCTCAACACTACGGAACAATACGAGGCGTCCGACCGGCACCATCATGGCGCCGCCAAGCCCCTGCAGCACGCGCGCCGCGGTCAGCTCGACGACAGTGCCGGAAAGCCCGCACAAGATCGAGCCGAGCGTGAACAGCGCGATCGCGGCGCGGAACACGGTGCGGCCGCCGAACCGATCCGCCGCCCAGCCGCTGACCGGGACGAACACGGCGAGGCTGAGGAGATAAGCCGTGACGGCAACGCTGAGTTTCACCGGATCGGTGTGCAGCGAGATCGCCATCTGTGGCAGCGCCGTGGTGATCACGGTGGAATCGATCTGCTGCATGATGATCGCCGAGCCGACGATCATGGCGACAACTTTTGGTTTCCGGTCCGGAGACATCAGGCGCGGGGGCGACTCGGGGGGTTGCGGGCGGATGATATAGCACCCGCCGCGGCGACCGCGCATGAACAGTCGGTAAGGCTAGACTACCCGCGCTGCAATGCTGCCAGCACGCGCTCCGGCGTGATCGGCATCGTGGCGATCGACGCGGCGCCGAGCGGGCGGAGCGCGTCGTTGACCGCGTTCATGACGCAGGCCGGCGCGCCGGCGGTGCCGGCCTCGCCCGCGCCTTTGGCGCCGAGCTCGGAATCGGCCGTCGGCGTCACGACGTGGCCGATATCGATGTCGGGCATTTCGCCGGCCATCGGCACCAGATAGTCCATCAAATTGCCGTTCAGCAGTTGCCCCGCACCGTCGTAAAGGCAATGCTCGAACAAAACGGCGCCGATGCCTTGTACGATGCCGCCGCGAATTTGCTCGTCGACGAGCTGCGGATTGATCACGGTGCCGCAATCTTCGACGCACCAGTGCTTGAGCAGCTTTATCTCGCCAGTCCTGATATCGACGTCGAGATAGGACGCCTGCACGCCGTTGGTGAAAGCGAACGGCCAGGCGCGCGGCACGTAATGCCGCGTCACCGTGAACTCGGCCTGGAAGCCGGGCGGCAAAGTATCGGGGCGGAAATAGACGACGCGCGCCACTTCATCGAGGCCCATGCGCTCGCGGCCGGTAGCGGCGTCGACCACGATGCCGCTCCTGATATCGAGCGCCTTCGGGTCGGCCTGCAGGATCGAGGCGGCGGCGGCAAGCACGTTGCCGCGCAACGCCTTGCCGGCCTGCCACGCCGCCTCGCCGCCGATGCCGGCGGCGCGCGACGCCCAGGTGCCGCCGCCATAGGGCGTATTGTCGGTGTCGCCGGTGACGACGCGCACGCGCTCGATCGGCACGCCGAACGACGTGGCGACGCATTGCGCCAGCACCGATTCGGCGCCCTGCCCTTGCTCGGTCACGCCCGAGTGACAGAACACCGCGCCGGTCGCATCGAGCCGCAAAGTGGCGCCGTCCTGCGATGAAATGCGCGCGCCGCCGACGCCGTAAAATGCCGCCGACGGATTGGTCACTTCGATGAAAGACGCCAAGCCGATGCCGCGATGGACGCCCTGTTGGCGCAATCGGGCCTGCTCGGCGCGCAGCTTGGCGTAGTCCATCATCAGCAAAATCTTGTCGAGCGAGGCGTGATGCGACAGACCCTCGAATTTCAATCCGGCGGCGCTGGTCGCGGGATATTTGTTATCCGGGAATAGATTGCGCCGTCGCAGCTCGGCCGGGTCCATGCCGATCTTCGCCGCCGCAAGCTCGACCAGGCCTTCCGTCACCGCGGTCGCGATCGGGTGGCCGACGGCGCGGTATTGGCACATCACATTCTTATTCTGGAAAACGACGCGGGCGCGGGCGCGGTAATTCGGACAGGTGTAAGGACCGCCGGTGAGATTGACGACCTGGTTCGCTTCGATGCCGCTGGTTCGCGGATAGACCGAATAAGGCCCAATACCGGTCAGATCGTCGATCTCGAACGCGGTGATCGTGCCGTCGCGCTTGACGCCGATTTTCGCTTTGACGCGATGATCGCGCGCATGAATGTCGGTGACGAAGCTTTCCAGGCGGTCGGCGACGAATTTGACCGGCCGCTTGAGGAGTTTCGCCAGCGCCGCCGTCGCCATCTCGTCGGCATAGATGTGCACCTTGATGCCGAACGAGCCGCCGACGTCCTTGGTGATGACGCGCACCTGGTTCTCTTCGAGATCGAGGTGCTTGGCGAACAGGTTCTGCGTCATGTGCGGCGCCTGCGTGCCCTGATAGACAGTCAAGCGTTGCTCGCCCGGATTCCAGTCGGCGACGATGGCGCGCGGCTCGTTGGTGACGCCGGTATGGCGGCCGAACATAAACGTCGTTTCGACCACGGCGTCGGCATCGGCAAAGCCCTTGTCCGGTTCGCCGGCGTTGAGCACGCGCTCGAAGGTAAGATTGTCGCCAAGCTCGGGATGGATGACTGGCGTCTTGGCGTCGAGCGCCGTTTCCGCGTCGGTGACGCTGGGCAAAACTTCGTAATCGACCTCGACCAGCGCGCACGCGTCTTCCGCTTCGGCGCGGCTGCGCGCGACCACGGCGCATACCGCCTCGCCCTGCCAGCAGGCGCGATCGACGGCGATGGCGTGCTGCGGCGCCGATTTGATGCCCTTGAGATGGGTGAGCACGCCGACCCAAGGGGTAATCACCTTGGCGAGCTCCGCCCCGGTGACGGCCGCGACGACGCCCGGTGCTCTCTTTGCTTCCGCAGTCTCGATGTTGTTGATGCGCGCATGGGCGTGCGGCGAGCGCACGAAGGCGACATGCACCATGCGCGGCAGCATGACGTCGGTGACATAGTGGCCGCGCCCTTGGGTGAGCCGCGCCAGATTCGGCCGCGGCACCGAGCGGCCGATATAGGAATTCGGCCGGTCGAGCGCCGTGAGGCCGGACGGCTGATCGGGGGAGATTTTCATAGAGCTAGGCTGCGGACTCATAAAACCTGAGCCATAGCCGGAGGCAAGCGATTTTGAGCATGGCGAGGTAGTTCAGAGCATTGCGGTCGTAGCGGGTAGCAATGTGCCTGAACTGCTTGAGCTTGTTGAAGCAGCGCTCAATCAGATTGCGTTTCTTGTACTTGGTCTTGCTGTAGGTGATGCCATCGTAGCGGTTTGATTTTGGCGGGATGTGCGGCGTGCACTCCTGGTCCTCGATCAAATCCCTGATCCAGTCTGCATCGTATCCCTTATCGGCGATGACATCGGCTCCCGCAGGCAGATCGTTGAGCAGGAGTTCGGCCATCGGTTGGTCGTTCATCTGGCCGGGCGACAGCGCGACCTGCACTGGCAGGCCGTTGCCGATCACCCGCAGATGCAGCTTGGTTGTCAGTCCTCCACGACTTCGACCGATACAAGCGTCTCCAGCCTGTTTTTTTGGGCGGCAGCCTGCTGGTGGACGCGTACGATGCTGGAATCGATCATCTGCACCTTGCCATCATGAGCTTCGATGATGGCAGTCATCAGCTTGTCCCAGACCCCCGCCTTTCGCCAGCGATTGAAGCGGTTATAGACCGTTGTCGGAGGTCCATACCGCTCCGGCAAATCGGCCCAAGGCGACCCAGAGCGCAAAATCCAGAAGATGCCGTTGAGCACCCGGCGATCGTCAACCCGAGGAACCCCGCGTGGTTTGTTCGGCAACAAAGGCCGGATGGTTTTCCACTCAAATTCGCTCAGTTCGTAACGGGCCATGGTCAAGCTCCTTTGCAGAGCTTGAATCACCTTTCAGGTGATTTGCCTACCGTTTATGAGTATGCAGCCTAGCTTATCACCTCCCCCTGCAGGGGGGAGGTCACCGCACGAAGTGCGGCGGATGGGGTAGTCTACACAGCCCCACCCCGGCTTCGCTTCGCTTGCCGACCCTCCCCCTGCAGGGGAGGGTGAAGATTACAAAAACCGCGTCGGCCACATCAGGGTGCGCCACATATGCGCCGACGGCGAATTGTCGAAACCGAGGCCTTCCTTCGGCTGCTTGAAGTTGCGGCCGATGATGTCGACGAAGTCGTTGAGATCGACCTTGGCGTTGGGGTCAAACGAATAGATGTCGTTCACCGTGATCATGCGCGATGTCATGTAATACTTGTGATTCTTCGCGCGCTCGTATTCGGCGACGATGTAAGGCTCCGGCTTATAATCGGCGCCGAAATATCTGACGTACATTTCCGGATATTCGTAGCCCACGGACGGATCGGGAAAAAAGCGCAGCGCCTGATGCATGCGCACCGCCCAGCTCACTTCCTCGTCGACGTAAGGCTCGATCATCTGCGCGCCCCAATAACCGTGGTCGCAGCGAATGAAGCCGGCGACACCGATGTCGTGCAACAGGCAGGCGAGCACGACCTTTTCGCTGTGGCCGCCCTTGAGCGCGTGCGTCGCGCTTTGCAGCAGATGATTGAGCGAGGCGAAGCGGTTGTTGAAGAAGTCGATCAGCGTCGGCTTCGCCGGCATTTTCGGCAGCCGCGGATCGGCGCCCATCAAAAAATACTTATCGGGATTAGCGGCTTTGAGCGCCGGGCCGCTCGCCATCTCCACTTTGCCGTCGGCCATGCCGAACAACACCGACTTGGTGGCGATGCGCTCGCCGAGCTGATGCATCATCTGTTCTTCGAGCTCGTCGGCGCGCTCCGACAGCGACACTGACGTTGCAAGGTTGGGGTTTGCGTGTTCGTTCATGGTGAGGCTTCCTTTTCCGCCCGCTGCTGGGCGATGGATTCGATAGCGTCGACGATGGCCTGGTATCCGGTACAGCGGCAGTAATTGCCGGAAAGATGTTCGCGGATCATATCACGACTCGGCACCCCGGCGCGCGCCAGAAGTGCCTGAGCCCCGATCAGCATGCCGGGAGTGCAAAAGCCACATTGCAGCGCGTTGCGCTGCTGGAACGCCGCCTGCAGGTCGGCAATGACGCCGGAATCCGAGAGGCCTTCGATGGTCTCGACTTTGGCGCCGTCGCATTGCACCGCAAGGACCAGGCAGCCACGTACGACATCGCCGTCGACCAGCACGGTACAGGCGCCGCACACGCCTTGCTCGCAGCCGATATGGCTGCCGGTCAGCCCCAAATCGTCGCGCAGGAAGTCGACCAACGTCTTGCGCGCCTCGATGCGCTCGCGCACGTCCTCGCCGTTCACGCGCATGCTGACGTCGAGGTGGCGCTCGCTCATGATCGATCCGGAATGCGCTCAGCGCCCGGCATTGTCGACGATGTCGCGCACGATGTCGATGGCGCGGCGCAACAGCGTCATCGAGGCTTCGAGCGTGCGGAACGCGGCATGCGCGGTGAGCGTGACATTGTCCATATGCGCGAGCGGGTTGTCGAGCTTGAGCGGCTCGGCGTGAAACACATCGAGCCCGGCATGGCGGATGCGGGCCGATCGCAGCGCTTCGATGAAGGCTGTCTCATCGACCAGGCCGGCGCGGGCGGTATTGACGAAGATCACGCCGGGCTTCATCGCTGCGAATTGCGCTGGCCCGAGAAAGCCGCGCGTCTCGTCGTTGAGCGTCAAATTCATCGAGATCACGTCCGAGCGCGCCAGTAGCTCGTCAAGCGACACCAATGGCGCGCCCGGCTGCGGCGTACGGTTCCAGGCGATCGCCTCCATGCCCAGGCCGCGGCCGATGCGCAAAACTTCGCGGCCGATGCCGCCGAGCCCGATCACGCCCAGCGTTTTGCCGAGAAGCTGCACGCCCTCGTGCGGAGTCCAGACGCCGGCACGTACCTCGCGATCCATGCGCGCGATGTCGCGGCAGGCGGCAAACAGGAGCGCAATGGTGTGCTCGGCGACCGCGGTGTCGCCGTAGTTCCTGATGATGTGAACCTTGATGCCGCGCGCCGCCACGTCGGCGAGGCTCATGTAGCTCGCCGGCCCGGTGCCGAGAAAGACGATGTGCTTGAGCGCAGCGCACCGCTCCACGAGCTCAGTCGGCATGTAGGAATGATCGTCGATACAGATGTCGTAGCCGTCAAGCACGCGCGGCAGCTCGTCCCGTGCGAACGGCTTGCGGTTGACGTCGATCGGCGGATCGGCGGCGCGCAAGACCCGCTGCCAGACCGGCGCCAGCTGATCGTTGCAGTCGAGGAAGAGGGATTTCACAGTTCCCTCTCCCCGTTTACGGGGAGAGGGTTAGGGTGAGGGGGCCTCTCCGCCGATAATGCTGACAGGATCGTTTCCCAAACGCCTTCGGTATTTCCTAATACTTCATTATTCCAGAAACGGAGGACACGATAGCGATGATCCAAAAGCCATTGATCGCGGATAGCATCTTGCTTGGTCGTAGCGTGTTGACCGCCATCAACCTCAACAATGAGTCGTCGTTCGCGACAAACAAAATCAACGACATATGGTCCGATTGGCTCTTGTCGGACGAATTTAAACCCACTCAGCGAGCGCGAACGAAGACAATTCCAAAGCCGCCTTTCGGCGATCATGGAATCTCTACGCAGACGGCGCGACAGCCTTGTCCTAGTGACCTTTGCGCCACGCATGCGGCCAAGCCCCCTCACCCCGACCCTCTCCCCGCGCAGCGGGGAGAGGGAGAACATCATCGCGCCACGATCGGCTGCGCCTTCAGCGCCGGCGCGCGCTGCGCGACGCCGGAAAACGCCGAACCCTGCTCGAACCATGACGCCGGCGCCGGCTGGCCCCACAAAGTCTGACGCTGCGGATCGGTGAGCGACCAGCGGATCGGCGCGTGATCGGGATCGACGGTGAGATAGTCGGAGGTGAAAAGCTCGATGCGGTGACCGTCTGGGTCGCGGATATAAAGAAAGAAGGCATTGGAAATGCCGTGGCGTCCGGGGCCGCGCTCCATATTGGCGAGGTAGCCGCAAGTCGCCATCACGTCGCAAATATGGATGATGTCCAGCACGCCCGGCGTCCACAAGCCGACGTGGTGCAGCCGCGGACCGGCGCCGTTGGTGAAGGCGAGGTCGTGCACGTTGCCCTTGCGGTGCAGCCACACCGCCCAGAGCTGCGGATCGACGCCGTCGGTTTCGGAATATTCGGTCAGGCGGAAGCCGAGCGCGTTATAGAAATCGTAGCTGGCCTGGACGTCGGGCGTGAAGCAGTTGAGATGATCGATGCGCTGAATGCGCGCGCCCCGATGCGCGGCATATTTTTGCAGCATCGACGGCGTCCGCTCCATCTGCGCGCAAAACTCGATCGGCATGCCGAAATTGTCCGCGGCGCGCAAGGTGCGGCCCTGGTGCGGCGCTTGTGGAAACGACGTCGGCAGATTGCGGCGGCGAAACCAGGCTTCGGCGCGGTCGAGATCGTCTTCGCTGGCGAGCTTGAACCCGAGCGCGTGGACGTCGTTCTCGCGGGTGCGCCGGAGCACCAGCGAATGATGGTTACGCTCCTCGACGCCGCGCAGATAGAGCGTGTCCGCGCTCTCGTCGCTGACGAGAAGGCCGAGGCAATCGACGTAAAAGGCCCGCGAACGGCCGAGATCGCGCACGCCGAGTTCGACGTGGCTTGAGCGCACGATATTGAATGGCGGATTGAAGACCGGCTGGCGGACGGGCATTGCGAGGCTGGCAGTTGGAGGCGTTGACGCTGGCTGCGCCGACTTTTAACACATCTTCCTGGATAAATTGGGAGACTTGATATGCGTCTGGCAAGTTATGCGTTGCACGGCCGGTCGAGCTTCGGCGCGGTGGTCGGCGACGGCATCGTCGATCTACGGCCGCGGCTGCACCGCTTCCAATCCTTGAGCGAGGTGTTCCGCGCCCAGGCGCTCGATCAGGCCAAAGCCGCCTCGTCCGGCGTGCGGCCCGACGTGACGCTGGCCGAAGTTGAGCTGCTGGCGCCGCTGCCGGCGCCGGAAAAAATCCTCTGCATCGGCATCAACTACGCCAACCGCGGCGCGGATTATAATGTCACCAATAATCCGAAATATCCGAGCATGTTCTACCGGGCGCCGAACTCGATGGTCGGCTCCGGACAACATCTCATCCGCCCAAAGATTTCCGAGCAGCTCGATTATGAGGGCGAAATCGCCATCGTCATCGGCCGCGACTGCAAGCATGTAGCCAAGGAGCGCGCGCTCGAAACGATCGCCGGCATCACGCTCGCCAACGAAGGCACCATTCGCGACTGGACGCGCCACGGCCAGTTCAACGTCACCCAAGGCAAGAATTTCGACGCCTCAGGCGGCATCGGACCCTGGATCCAGACCGAATTCGATCTGACCAAGCCGCTGCATCTCGTGGTGCGCAAGAACGGCGAGGTGACGCAGGACGACACCACCGCCAGCATGATCTTCTCGTTCGCCGACATCATCGCCTATACGACGAGCTTCATGACGCTCAAGGCAGGCGACGTCATCTGCACCGGCACGCCGGTCAAGAAAACGCCAAAAGTCGAGCCGCCGGTCTGGCTCAAGCCCGGCGACACCATCGAGGTCGAGTGCCCCGAGATCGGCGTGCTACGCAACACCGTGGCGGATGAGGCGTGACCACGCCGGCGCGCGCGTCTTGCATTATCGGCTGGCCGGTCGAGCATTCGCGCTCGCCGCTGATTCATAATTATTGGCTCAAGCACTACGGCATTCCGGGCGCGTACCGGCGCGAAGCGGTGCCGCCCGATCGATTTCGCGCCTTCGTGCAATCGCTCGCCGCGCGCGGCTATGTCGGCGCCAATGTCACCGTGCCGCATAAGGAAGCGGCGCTCGCCGCGTCGCAACCGGACGATCGCGCCCGCGCCGTCGGCGCCGCCAACACGCTGTGGCTCGATGGCGGTGTGCTGCGTTCGACCAATACCGACGTCGAAGGCTTTTTGGACAATCTCGACGCTTGTGCGCCGGGCTGGGATCGCGGTCTCGGCAAAGCCGTCGTGCTCGGCGCCGGCGGCGCCGCACGGGCGGTGGTTTATGCGCTTCTCGAGCGCGGCATCGACCGCGTCGTCGTCGCCAATCGGACCGAGCGCCGCGTCGAAGCTTTGCGGGAACGCTTCGGCGTGCGCGTGCACCCGGCCCGCTGGGACGAACGCAATGCCGCGCTCGACGCTGCGGCGCTGGTCGTCAATACGACCACGCTCGGCATGCCCGGCCAACCCGAACTGGCGCTCGACATTGGGCGGCTGCCCAGTCATGCCATCGTCGCCGATCTTGTTTACTGGCCGCTCGTCACGCCACTGATCCGCGCGGCGCGGGCGCGGGAACTACGCACCGCCGACGGGCTTGGTATGCTGATGCATCAAGCCGTGGGCGGCTTTACGCTGTGGTTCGGGAAAAAGCCTGAAGTGACCGCGGAATTGCGGGCGCTGCTGGAAGCCAATCTTGATCTTCCATCGTCCAATCCACGGGAATAACCTCGCGTCTGTGGGGTTAAAAAAGGTCGACGTTGCCGTATTTGCAATCGAATCCGAGTGGGAGGATGTGATGACGGTAGTGACACGCAGGATATTCGGCGCGAGCGCTTTCGCGCTACTCATGTGCGTTTCGATGGCTGCGGCGCAGCAGCCGCCGCAGGTGGTCCACGGCACGATCGATAAAGTCGAGGGCTCGACGGTTTTCATCAAGCAAGCCCAAGGGCCGGACGTGAGTGTAAAACTCTTGGCCAACGCCAATGTGTTTGGCGTACAGGCGGCGACGCTCGCCGATGTGAAGCCGAATGACTTCATCGGCGTCGGCGCGATGCCGCAGCCGGATGGGAGTCAAAAGGCGATCCAGGTGACGATCTTTGCCGAATCGCAGCGTGGCACCGGCGAAGGTTTCCGACCGTGGGATCGTCCGGGCTCGACGATGACGAACGGCACGGCCGACAACATCGTGTCGAGCGTCAACGGCCAGGTCGTCATGGTTAAGTACAAGGACGGCGAGCAAAAAATCATCATCGGCCCGGATGCGAAGATTCGCATGTATGTTCCCGGCACTACTGACGAGCTCAAGCCCGGCGCCAAAGTGTCTGTGTTCCGTCCCGAGAAGGCGCCCGACGGTTCGCTGCAAACCGCCCGCATCAATGTGGGTATCGGCGACATGGTGCCCTAGTCCCCTAAAAAGCCTCCTCGTTCTGGCACGACACTTGCTCGTTCTACGGGCATAAGCCGCGCCAATCACAAGGAGGCTAGCCATGACGCGAACTGAACTCACCGAGAAGCTCCTCGACATCAAGCGCGAGAAGGGCTGGAGCTGGAAATACATCTGCTGCGAAATCGGCGGCATATCGCCGGTGCTGGTCACCGGCGCCATCCTCGGCCAGATGAAATTGACCAAGCCGCAGGCCGCGAAGGCCGCCGAATTGTTCGGGCTCTCCAAGAGCGAACAGGCGCTGCTCAACGAGGTGCCGAACCGCGGCTCGCCGATGCCGCCGACCGATCCGCTGATCTACCGCTTCTACGAGCTGGTGATGGTCAACGGCCCGGCCTTGAAGGTACTGATCGAGGAAGAGTTCGGCGACGGCATCATGTCGGCGATCGACTTCGACCTGGCGATGGAACGCCAGGCCGATCCGAAAGGCGACCGGGTCAAAATCTCGATGTCGGGGAAATTCCTGCCGTACAAATATTACGGCGCGACCGGCAACGCCCAGGCCTACGGGTATAAGGAAGAGTAATTCGTCATTCCGGGGCCGAGCGAAGTGAGGAGCCCGGAATCCATATCCACCGCCCCGTCAATGATGGCTCAAGCGGAAATCCGACGACCTGTGGATATGGATTCCGGGCCCGCGGGCCTTGCCCGCGTCCCGGAATGACGGCAATCACCAATGCTTATTGCAGTGGCGGTGGAAATTGTTGTCGGTCCAGCAATGGCCCTTGCTGATCGAGGGCCCCCAGAACGGCTTGCCCCAGACCGCGCCGACCACGCCGCCGACCACCGCGCCGGGCGGACCGGCAACCAGAAGGCCGGTGCCGGCGCCGGCCGCGGCACCGACCATGTCGGCGCGGGCGCTCGGCGCCATTGCGGCGGTGAGAGAAACGATTGCCGCTGCTAAAAGAATTTTACGCATGCCTTCCTCCTCCTGGCGACCGTACTGCGGTCGCATCGCGGCGAGGATGACACTCTGCCCCAGAGTTCCCCCGCCCTACCCCGCTTTGAACGCACCAGCCGCGAATTGGTTCGATCTGGGGGCTTTCATAAGTTCATAAGGTTGATGCCCGGTGAGCGAACAGGGTTGACGACCGGTAAATCGCGTCCAGCGGCAGGAAATACTCACATTTGGGCAATCACGCGGCGGTCGATGCCGGCAATATCGGTAACCCCGGTCAGCGCCATGCTGATGTCGAGCTCGTTGCGCATGATCTCGATGGCGCGGGCTACGCCCGCCTGCCCGGCGGCGCCGAGTCCGTAGATGTAAGCGCGGCCGCTCATGCACGAACGTGCGCCGAGCGCCAACGCGCGCATCAGATCCTGGCCGGAGCGGATGCCGCCATCGAACATCACTTCAATCTCGGAGCCGACCGCATCGGCGATTGCCGGCAGTGCGGAGATCGACGACGGCGCGCCGTCGAGCTGGCGGCCGCCGTGATTGGAGACGACCAAGGCCGCCGCGCCGGTCGTGGCGGCAATGCGCGCGTCTTCGAGATCGACAATGCCCTTGAGGATGAGCTTGCCGGGCCACAGGCTCTTGATCCACTCGACGTCTTTCCAACTCAGGGTCGGATCGAACTGCTCGGCAATCCACTTCGACAATACGGTGACGTTATTCATGCCGGGATAGTGGCCGGCGATATTGCCGAAGGTCTTGCGCTTGCCGCGCAATACGCTCAGCGCCCAGGCGGGCTTGGTGGCGATATCGATCAGGTTCTTGAGGCGGATTTCCGGCGGCACGGAGAGCCCGTTCTTGATGTCATTGTGGCGCTGCCCGATCACCTGAAGGTCGACGGTGAGAACCAGCGCGCTGCATTTGGCGGCGGCCGCGCGCTCGATCAGCGAGCGGATATAGCCGCGGTCCTTCATGACGTAGAGCTGGAACCAGAACGGTTTGTCGACGGCGGCCGCGACGTCCTCGATCGAGCAGATCGACATCGTCGACAGCGTGAACGGAATGCCCGCGGCTTGCGCGGCGCGGCAAGCCAAAATCTCGCCGTCGCCGTGCTGCATGCCGGCGAGCCCGACCGGCGCCAGCGCCAAAGGCAGCGCAGCAGGCTCGCCGAGGATCATGGTCTTGGTGCTGCGCTTGCTGACGTCGAACAGGACGCGTTGGCGCAGCTTGATGCGTTCCAGATCGGCGCGATTGGCGCGCAATGTCTCTTCGGCATAGGAGCCGGCCTCGGCATAGTCGATGAACGCGCGCGGCACCTTGCGGTGGGCGGCCCGCCGCAGGTCCTCGATGCAGGTCATGGTTTTCATGTGAGGTTCCCAGCTCTTACGTCCGCATTTTGATAGCACAAACCGGGAGTTTATCCGGCCCTCATGCGCAGGGAACGGCGCCGGGTCTAAACCGTTGTTGTTAAGCGGCGGAGGCATCTTCACCGGCCTCGACACATTGCGGGAAGGCTATCGTCATGGATGAATGGAACAAGGGCAGGTCACTGCGACCGGCTGCGCGCTACATTGATCGCGACGGAAAGGATCACGACGGCAAGCGGCGCGGTCATGACGAGCTGCGCGAGAGGCTCGATGACGCGCTGGAACGCGGCTTGGAAGGCACTTTTCCGGGTTCGGACCCAGTTTCCGTCATCCAGCCACCCGGTAGCGTCTACGATAAGAACGAGGCAATAACGCGCTAGCCGGTTCCGTCCGGCAGACGAATTTTGCCGTATCCGCTTGATTCAGCTTACACTTATAATGAATGGCTGGTTGCAGCGAATGGTAAGATTACCCAATATTTTTTGAAGCGGTCGCGACCCGGAACGGGCTAATATCGCCGCCCGGAGAGGCAGGCGGTGGGGCCCGTTATCATGGTTCGCAAGTATTTCGGCACCGACGGGATTCGCGGCCGCGCCAATGGCGAGATCACGGCGGAACTGGCGCTCAAGGTCGGACAGGCGACCGGCCTCATTTTCCGCCGCGGCGAGCATCGCCATCGCATTGTCATCGGCAAGGATACGCGGCTCTCCGGTTACATGATCGAAACCGCGCTGGTCGCCGGCTTTACCTCCGTGGGCATGGACGTGTTGCTGCTCGGCCCGATGCCGACCCCGGCTGTGGCCATGCTGACCCGCTCGATGCGCGCTGACCTCGGCGTCATGATTTCGGCCTCGCACAATCCGTTCGACGATAACGGCATAAAACTGTTCGGCCCGGACGGCTATAAACTGTCCGACGAGGTCGAGCAGAAGATCGAAGGCCTGATGGACGCCGACATGACCAAGCGGCTGGCCAAAAGCGCCGAGCTCGGCCGCGCCAAACGCATCGACGGCGTGCACGACCGCTACATCGAATTCGCCAAGCGCACCATGCCGCGCAATCTTTCGCTCGACGGCTTGCGCGTCGTCATCGATTGCGCCAATGGCGCCGCCTATCGCGTGGCGCCCGACGCGCTGTGGGAGCTTGGCGCCGACGTCATCTCGATCGGCGTCGAACCGGACGGCTTTAACATCAACCGCGAATGCGGCTCGACGGCGCCAGACGCGCTGTGCCGCAAGGTCCGCGAGATGCGCGCCGATATCGGCATCGCGCTCGACGGCGACGCCGACCGCGTCGTGATCGCCGATGAGCACGGCCATCTGATCGACGGCGACCAGCTGCTCGCGGTGATCGCCGAGAGCTGGGCGGAGGATCGTCTGCTGACCAAGCCCGGCATCGTCGCCACGGTAATGTCCAATCTCGGCCTCGAACGCTATCTGCAATCGCTCAAGCTTACGCTCATACGCACGCCGGTCGGCGACCGCTACGTGCTCGAGCACATGCGCGAGCATGGCTACAATGTCGGCGGCGAGCAATCGGGCCACATCATTCTGTCGAACTACACCACGACCGGCGACGGCTTCATCGCCGCGCTGCAATTGCTCGCGGTCGTGAAGAAAAAGAACAAGCCGGTCTCGCAGGTTTGTCACCGCTTCGAACCGCTGCCGCAGGTGCTGCGCAATGTCCGCTATCGCAGCGGCAAGCCGCTCGAACATGCCAAAGTGCGCTCGGCGATTGCGGATGCGGAAAACCGCCTCAACGGCCACGGCCGCCTCGTGGTGCGGCCCTCCGGCACCGAACCGGTTATTCGCATCATGGGCGAGGGCGACGACAAGATGATGGTCGAAGAAGTCGTCGACGGCATCGTCGACGCGCTCACCGCCCACGCGGTGTGAATTGTCATTGCGAGCGGAGCGAAGCAATCTAGCGATGACGTGAAGACTGGATTGCTTCGTCGCTTCGCTCCTCGCAATGACGCCTTCGCTGTTTCAGGTCTGGATCGAGTGCTCACCCCCGCGCTTTCAGAAACTGCGCGAAAGCTTTGAGCGTATTTTCCGACACGTAGTGCTCGATGCCCTCGGCGTCGGCCTCCGCCGACTCGGTCGGCACGCCGAGCGCGCGGAGGAGATCCACCACCAACCGGTGGCGCACCCGCACGCGGTCGGCCAAGGCGTGCCCTTTCTCGGTCAGGAAGACCCCGCGATAGGGACGCGCCGTGGCCAAGCCGGCGCGCTTGAGGCGCGCAATGGTCTTGATTGCGGTGGCATGCGACACGCCGAGCCGGCGGGCGATGTCGGTGGGGCGCGCTTCGCCCTCGCCTTCCAAGAGATCCGCGATCAGCTCGGCATAATCCTCCATGAGCGCGGTCGATTGCGCCGACCGCGTCTTGCCGAAACGCCGCGCTTGGGTTCCTTCAGCGGGAAGCTTGCCCATTGCGACCCAGTCCCGACCTTCGTGGCTGTGCGCCTCATTCAAGCGCAGCGGAAACCACATTTTACTCGTAGTGTCAAAATGTAGCTGACGCTACATATTATAGCCATTGACTGTGAAGGGCAAATGCCTATTCTTGTAACCAATGCTACATTTTGGTGTAATTGCTATAGGCGGCGCGGACGATGACCAGTCCCGCGATGACTGAATCAGTCGAGCGCCCGGCGTCGCTGAGCGAGCGAACCGTCGCCACGGCGCACGGGGTGCTCGCCGGCCGGCACAGTGGGCTACGCACGGCGTTGGCGTTCGCCGGCCCGGCCGTCATCGCCTCGATCGCCTATATGGACCCGGGAAATTTTGCCACCAACATCCAGGCCGGGGCGAAATACGGTTACGGGCTCTTGTGGGTGGTGCTGCTCGCCAACATCATCGCGATGCTGTTCCAGGGGCTTTCGGCCAAGCTCGGCATCGTCACCGGCCGCAACCTCGCCGAACTGTGCCGCGATCACTTTCCGCGGTCGGTGGTGTGGCCGATGTGGGTGGTCAGCGAGATCGCCGCCATGGCGACGGATCTCGCCGAGTTCCTCGGCGGCGCCATCGGCTTGTCGCTGCTGTTGCACCTGCCGCTCCTCGCCGGGATGGTCGTCACCGCGATCGTCACTTACGGCCTGTTGATGTGCGAGCAATTCGGCTTCCGGCCGCTTGAACTCATCATCGGCTCGATCGTCGGCATCATCTGCCTCTGCTATGTCGTCGAAATATTTATTGCGCCGGTCGATTGGTCGTCGGCGCTCTTCCATACCGTCACGCCGCAGCTTGCCGACGCCGAGGCGCTGTTGCTCTCAGTTGGCATCATCGGGGCCACCGTGATGCCGCACGCCATCTATCTGCATTCCGGCCTGACCCAGGCGCGCGTGCCGGTTCGCGACGACAATGACCGGCGCATGGTCCTGCGATTCTCCAACCGGGAAGTCGTCATTGCGCTGTCGGTCGCCGGCCTCGTCAATATGGCCATGGTGATGATGGCATCGGGCGCGTTTCACGCCGGCCATCCCGAAGTGGCGGAAATCGAAACCGCCTATCACACGCTCACCCCGCTGCTCGGCGCCGCGGCAGCCGGAGTCTTTTTGGTTTCGCTCATTGCCTCGGGCGTCTCGGCCTCGACGGTGGGTACGATGGCCGGCCAAATGATCATGCAGGGCTTCATCGGCTTTCGCATTCCGATCTGGGTGCGCCGGCTGGTCACCATGGTGCCGGCCTTCGTCGTCGTCGCGCTCGGCGCCAACGCGACCAATGCGCTGGTCATCAGTCAGGTGATTTTGAGCCTGGCGCTGCCGCTGCCGATGATTTCGCTCATCATCTTCACCAGCAAGACCGATATTATGGGGGCGTTCGCCAACACCGCGTTGACCCGCGTCGCAGCCATGATCGCCACAGCCGCGGTGCTCGGTCTCAATGTCGTTTTGATTGTGCAGACTCTGTTTTGATTGCGCAGCGTCTAATACCGCCCGGATTTAGCCTGCGAAATCCGGGGCGCCGCGGGTTCGGTAAACCCGGACTGCGCGAATGCAGCCCGGGGATAAGCTTGATAGCGGCGCGTGCGAGCGCGCCGCAGCGACTTACAGCGTCTTCAGATTTTCAGCGGCCGACTTGCCGGTCTTGCGGTCCACCACGACTTCGAAGGAAACGCGTTGGCCTTCCCTCAGCTCACGAAGACCGGCGCGCTCGACGGCGCTGATATGGACGAACACGTCCTTGCCACCGCCCTCGGGTTGAATGAATCCATAACCCTTCTGTGCGTTGAACCACTTCACGGTACCGTTGTTCACGGGTCTCTCCTCATAGACATGGCGACGTGAGCCGCGCGAATATGCCCGGCTCGGTTAGCTCGAGATTTTGGTGAAAGATCGTCAGTCAGGCGCGCTTATCAGTCGCTGCAAGGCCAAATCATTCGGCCGAAAACTCGATCCGATCTATTTAGCGGCAACGCCGCGGCTTCGCAAGACCATGCCCGGCCGATTGTGACACTCAGCCGACGGCTTTAATGAATTGAAAAGCTATGTTTCTGCAATGAGCGCACAAATGGAAATCAGTTGCGGACGGCAACGATTTCGCCGCGTTGCGCCGAATCCACGATGGCGTCAAACACCGCCATGCCATGGAGCACGTCGGCGATCGGCACCGGATACGGCGCGCCGCCGCCGATCGCACGCGCAAATGCCGTCATCTCGGCGCGCAGCATGTCGAAGCCTAAGAATTGCAAAATCTCGTCCGGCGGCGCCGGCACCGGCCCTGTCGGTGCCGCCGTCGCGGTGGGCGCGAAACGCAAGCGCGACAGGTCGGTGCGGGAAATTTCGACAAGGCCCTTGGTGCCGTAGGTCGTGAGCTCGAAATTGGTGGCGGTTGCCACCGAACAAAAGATCAGGCCGGTTGCCCCGCCGGCGAACCGCAGCATGACGGTGGTCGTATCGTCGGACGGCCCGGGATAATTGCGCGCGGTGACGGCGCGGACGTCGCGCACGCGGCCGGCGAATTCGATCATGTTGTCGAGCGAATGCACGCCGACCGCGGTGAAGGCGCCGCCCGGCGCTTCTTCGGCCGACGCGCGCCAATTGTCCGGGGCGACGAACTGCACGGTCGAGGTGGTGTGCTGGGCCACCATGGCGACGACGTTGCCGAGCCGGCCGTCGCGCGTCCGCAGGCGCAGTTCGGCGATGCTCGGGTGAAAGCGCCGCGCGAAGCCGACGGCCAAAACCAATCCCGCTTGGCGCGCGGCCTCGGCGACGGCAAGCGCGCTGTTGAGATCGAGGGTGAGCGGCTTCTCGACAAAGACGTGCTTCTTCGCCGCTATGGCGGCAAGCGCCTGCGCCTGGTGCTGGCTGTGCGGCGTGGCGAGCACCACTGCGTCGATATCCGGAGCGCTCAGTATTTCGTCATAGCTGTCGACCAGGGCGATCTGCCGCTCGCGGCAGAATTCCTCGGCGCTCGCGCGCCTGCGCGTTGTTGCGCGCACGAAACGAAGGGCGTCGCTGGCGTTGCCGTTTTTGCCGGCAACGGCGTTGACCAGCGAGCGGCCCCAGCGGCCAAGTCCGACGATGCCGGCGCGGATCATGCCCGGCGACAACGAGAATTACGGCCCATGAAGGCAGCATAACACGGCGAAGGCATCTCTGCCGCTTATGGCCTGCCGTGCTTGCGAGACGGCAACGGCAATGCAACAACCGCATCCGAATGCAGTGGAGGAAATCGCCTATGCGTACCGTCGCGCTCGAAGAGCACTTTTCAGTCCCGGCATTGGCCAAGCGCATCGATCCGAAAGTCATTAGCGCCCGCGGCTTCCGGCCGAGAAACATTACGCCCGGTGCGGTCAATCCCATGGAGCTTTTGCCGGAGATCGGCGAACGCCGTCTGCAATCGATGGATGACGCGGGCATCACGGTGCAGGTGCTGTCGAATGCCGGCCCGGCCGCCGATCTGGTGCCCGGTCCCGACGGCATCGCGCTCGCCCGCGCGATCAACGATCACCTCGCCGCGGCTATCGCGCGCCATCCCGACCGCTTTGCCGGTTTTGCCGCCTTGCCGATGCAAAACCCCGACGCAGCGCCGGCCGAGCTCGGCCGCGCCGTCAAGGAACTCGGCTTCGCCGGCGCCATGGTCAACGGCACTACCGAAGGCCGCTTCCTCGACGACCCGCGCTATGACGGCCTCCTTGCCGCCGCGGTCGAGCTTGACGTGCCGATCTACATTCATCCGCATCTGCCGATCGAGCCGGTGCGGCAGGCCTATTACTCGAACCTGCCGGACGGCGCCGCCCGCGTGCTGGAGACTGCCGGCTGGGGCTGGCATTCGGAGACCGCCATTCACCTGTTGCGGCTCGTGCTCGCGGGCACGCTGGATAAGCATCCGCGGCTAAAGCTGATCATCGGCCATATGGGCGAGATGCTGCCGATGATGATGGCGCGCATCGACGAAGTCTTCGTGCACGACGTCGGCTACCTGAAACGGCCGATCAGCCGCGCCATTCGCGATCAGGTCTGGCTCACCACCTCTGGCGTATTCGACGCACCGCCGTTTGTCTGCGCGCTGCTCACTTTCGGCATCGACCGCATCATGTTCTCGGTCGATTATCCGTTTGCGACCAACGCGGAGGGCCGCGCCTTCCTCGACCGCGTCGCGCCGGCGCCGGGCGACCGCGAGAAGCTCACCCACGGCAACGCCGATGCGCTGTTGAAGCTGAAGGTCGGGAACAAATAAGCGGACGACAATCCGGATTGCTGTTTTAGGCGCGTCGAGTTCGGCTAAGCCAGCGGCATCACCGAGACCACGCGGAAGGTATGCACGTCGCCGGCTTCATCGGTGATGGAAACGTATTCGCCTTGCCGGAACGAATGGGCGCCGAAGCGATAACCCGCCTCGTCGTCATAAACGGCCTTGCCCTGGTAGTCGAACATCCAGCGCGCATGTTCGCCGCCGCCGGGTCTATGCAGAAGGCGGCCGAGCTCTTCGTCGTCGCCCCAGAACCGCTGCACATGGCAACGCTCGCGATTTTTCTGCCACGCTGCCGGGTCGATACGGCCGTCGTCATCGAGCGGCGCGACGAACTCATAGCCATGAGTCGCCGAACCGCTGGGAAAATCCTTGGCACGGGCCAGTTCGAGGCGGATGCGCTTCAGCGCGGGCGGCGATTGGGGCATGGCACTTTCATTCCGGAATTTGGGTGCGACGGTGTGGATCGGCGGCTGCCGTTCAAGATAGCGAACTTTCAGCTCGCCAAGAGGCGGCCGGCATTGATCTGGATCAAGCAACGTCTTGAAAATCCTTATGCTTTTTTTAAGTGGCGCTGCTTTGACTCAAGTCAATGCCGCCCACCCCTGCCGATGCGATGTACCCCCGTCACCTTCTGAGGGAGCTGAACATGACTGAGACCAAACTCGACCGGGGCATCATTTTCGTCCTGCGCATTTTGATGGGCTGGACGTTTCTCTACGCCGGCGCCTGGCAACTCTGGGATAATTTCGACACCGCCGGATTCTTGAACCACGTCGTCACGTTCCACGATTTCTTCTCGATATTCGCGCAGCCGGCGGTGTTGCCGTTCACCGACTTCCTGGTGAAGTGGGGGCACCTCCTGATCGGCCTGTCGCTGATCTCCGGCTTCATGGTGCGCGTCAGCGGACCGTTCGGCGTCCTGCTGATGATCACCTATTATTTCGCCCATATGAAATTCCCGTACATCGAGGAACCAGTCAATTTCCTGGTCGACTATCATCTGGTCTATGCGACCGTGATCGTCTATCTGATCGCGCATCGCGCCGGCCATGTGTTCGGTCTCGACGGCTTGGCGGAACAGATGCACATGGTCGAGGAATATCCGATGCTGAAACCGCTGGTCGGCTGACCGGCTAGATCGGCATCACTTTTCAAGATTGGAATGCCCGGCCCTGGCGCCGGGCATTGCCGTCTTAAATTCGTTCATGAAGCCGACTAGATCATAAACAGGGCGGCCGGAGAGCTTGGGCCGGACAATCGATGTCGATCTATCGTCTCGATAAAGTGTTTGCGCCGCGATCCGTCGCCGTCGTCGGCGCCAGTCCGCGCGAGAAATCGCCCGGCCACGCCGTCTTGAAAAATCTACGCGGCGGCGGCTTTGCCGGCGAAATTCAGCTGGTCAATCCGCACTACGACGCCATCGAGGGCATTCGCGCCGTTAAATCCTATGCCGACTTGCCCGGCGCGCCGGACCTCGCCGTGATCGCCGTGCCGCCGGCGGCGGTGCCATCCACCATCGCAGCCGCAGGCGCCAAGGGCACGGCGGCGGCAATCATCCTCACCTCGGGTCTCGGTCACGGACCCGGCTCGCTCGCGGAAGCGTGCGAGAAAACCGCGCGGGCCGCCGGACTGCGCCTCATCGGACCGAATTGCCTCGGCGTGCTGGTTCCGGGCAGCAAACTCAATGCGAGCTTTGCCGCTTCGATGCCGCACCCGGGCGACCTCGCACTGATCTCGCAGTCCGGCGCCATCGCGACCGGTTTGGTGGAATGGGCATCGGTGCGCGGCATCGGATTTTCCGCCGTCGTCTCCATCGGCGACAGTATCGACGTCGATTTCGCCGACCTGCTCGATTACTTCGCCATGGATCGGGCGACCCGGGCGATTTTGCTTTACATCGAGTCGGTCAAGGACGCGCGCAAATTCATGTCGGCGGCGCGGGCCGCGGCGCGCGCCAAGCCGGTGCTCGTCGTCAAGACCGGACGCCACGCGCAGGGCGCCAAGGCGGCGATGACGCATACCGGGGCGCTCGCCGGCTCGGACGCGGTCTATGACGCCGCGTTCCGCCGCGCCGGCCTGTTGCGCGTGCTCGATCTCGACGAACTGTTCGCCGCCGCCGAGACGCTCGGCCATTTGACGAGCCTTGCCGGCAAGCGTCTGGCGATACTGACCAATGGCGGCGGGGTCGGCGTCCTCGCGGTGGATCGGCTCGCCGATTTCGGCGGCGAACTCGCCAACATCTCCGCCGCGACCATGGCAAAGCTCGATGCGGCGCTGCCGCCGATCTGGTCGCGCGCCGATCCGGTGGACATCGCCGGCGACGCCGACGAGGAACGCTACGCCGTGGCGCTCCAGTGCTTGCTCGACGACGACGCCAACGACGCTGTGCTGGTCATGAACGTGCCGACCGCGCTCGCTTCGCCGACCGCGGCGGCAAAGTCGGTCATCGCCGTGACCGAGCAGCATCGCAAGACGCGCAGTCCGGCAAAGCCCGTCTTTGCGGTGTGGATCGGCGGCAGCGATCCGGCGGCGGAGGCCTTCGACGCCGCGGGGATCCCGAGCTACGCCACCGAATCCGACGCGGTCGGCGGCTTCATGCATCTGGTGCAATATCGGCAATCGCGCGAGCAGCTGATGGCGACGCCGCCGAGCCTGCCGCAGGATTTTGCACCCGATACGCAAGCGGTACGTCCGATCATCGACGCCGCGCTGGCCGACAAGCGCAGCTGGCTCGATCCCGTCGAAATGACGAAAGTGTTTTCGGCCTATGGGATTGCGATTACGCCGGCCGTGCTGGCGCGCAATCCCGATGAAGCCGTCGCTGCGGCCAAACCGCATCTCGCCGCCGGCAACGCGGTGGTCCTGAAGATTCTATCGCCCGACATCGTGCACAAGTCGGAAGTCGGCGGCGTCCGCCTCGGTCTCATCACCGAGCCGGACGTACGCCAGGCCGCGACCGAAATCCTCAATCGAGCACGGGCCGCGAAGCCCGATGCGCGGATCGACGGCGTGACCGTGTTTCCCATGATCGTACGGCCGAAGGCGCGCGAGCTCATCGTCGGCTTGGCCGACGATCCGACCTTCGGTCCCATCATCGTCTTCGGCCAGGGCGGCACCGCGGTCGAGGTGATCGATGACAAGGCGCTGGCGCTGCCGCCGCTCGATCTGACGCTGGCGCGCGACCTGATCGCCCGCACCCGGGTGTCGCGCATCCTCAAGGCCTACCGCAACGTCCCCGCGGCGGACGAACAAGCCATCGCTCTTCTCCTGGTCAAGCTCGCGCAGCTTGCCGCGGATTTTTCCGAGATCCGCGAGATCGATCTCAACCCGGTTCTCGCCGACGAGACCGGCGTCATCGCCGTCGACGCCCGCGTTTCGATCGCGCCGGCCGAGCCGCGCCGTCCCGGACCTTCGGGGCGTTTCGCGATCCGGCCCTATCCGAAGGCCTGGGAGCGGCACCTGACCCTGCCGGACGGCACGCGGCTCCTGCTGCGCCCGGTCCGCCCGGAAGATGAAGCCTTGTATCCGCCGTTCTTCGCCGCGGTCACGCAGCAGGATTTGCGCCTGCGGTTTTTTGCCCCGGTGAAGGAATTCAGCCACGCCTTCATCGCCCGCTTCACCCAGATCGATTACGCCCGCGCCATGGCGTTTATCGCCATCGATGAGGCGAACGGCGAAATGCTCGGCGTGGTACGCATCCATGCCGACCCCAACTTCGAGACCGCGGAATACGCCATCCTGATCCGCTCCGATCGGAAGGGACACGGGCTCGGCTGGCTATTGATGGAGCTGATCATCGAATATGCGCGTGCCGAAGGGTTCAGCTCCATTCGCGGGCAAGTCTTGCGCGAGAATGCCACGATGTTGGAAATGTGCCACAAGCTCGGCTTTCACATCTCGTCCGATCCGCAAGACCCTTCCATTGTTGTGGTGAACCTGCCGGTCTAGTTTCCATACTAATTGCCGGCGGCTCCAAGCCGCCGATCGGAACCTTGACCCATTATCACGTCATGAGAGCGCTTGCGGTTGCGACCTACGTTTTTGTCGTGCTGTGTGGCGAAGCGGCGGGTTCGCCGCTTTGGCCCGCCGCGCAAAGCCTAGCCGCGTCCGCCCCCGGCGAGGTCTGCTCCTACATCGCGGCCGCCTATAATCGCGGCGATCAAGACAAATTGTGGGGCTATCCCGACCCGGTCGATATCGCGGGCGACGGCAAGCTGCGCTACGTCTACATTATCGAGCAAGGCACAGCCCATGTGCATAGCATCATCGCGAGCACCAAGCCGCTATCGGTCGCCGAGCAGGAGGCCGCATCGAGCAGCGAAGTAAATTTTTACGGCTCGATCGGGCAAGACATGGAGCTGGAAACGATGCCGCGTATCTTCCAGTTCAAGGGCACGTACTACGTCGTCTATGAAGGCGACGATGGGCCGTATGATGTCGTCAAACCCGACCGCGGTGAGCTCTGCCGTTTCGAGCGGCATTATTCGCCGGTGTTGAGCGAAGACCGTGCCCCTGCGCTCTGCAGGGAACTCCGCGCCGGCAAACGGTTCACCAAGCTGGCTGCGCAAAAGCTCGCAAAAGAGATCACCGTGGAGGACGCTTCGACACTTGATCTTCCGGGCCCGTTCAGCCCAACCATCGCGCATTATGTCAATATAAAGCTCGATCCCCGCGGCGCTCCGGTCACGGTCGGCTATTTCAGATATGAGAGCAGCGCCGGGGCCGGATGCCAAGCAGCCGGCGTCGTGTTCCTCCACGGCCAGAACATCGAGGATAGTCCGCGCAACACGGCGCTTATTGCTTCGGAAGGAGACATGACCAACTGCCATGGCTCCAAGGCATTTCTAGTTCGAGTGGAGCGACAGAATCTCATCGAAATCGACGGCGGAGCAGCCGAACAGCAGACCGTCCCCCCTCGGATGCTGCTGCGGCTGCGCGACGATAGAATAGAAAAACTCTGCAGCGTCGAGCAGCGGGCGACCTTTACGCCGGAGCCGGTCGACACGACGCCTTAACCGCCGGCCTCAAGTGTCGATATCGTCGTCGGGCAGGATGCGGACCGCGGCGCCGTCGAGATCGTCGTATTGCCCGTTTTTGAGGGTCCACATAAATCCGACCAGCCCGGTGAGACCGAGCAGCAGCGCCAGCGGCACGAGATAGATCAGAACGTTCATGGCGCGAGCTCCGCGTTGTTGTGTCCGGCGAAGACGGGTTGTGCGGTGGGCGGAATGAGCGGTCCGGCGACGTCGGCGGTCGTGACAACTGAGTCATCGCCCGATTTAGCTTGCACGACCGCCTCGGCCGGAGCGCCGAGCCGCGCGCGCAGGGCGTTCAGCGTCACCAGGATCGAAGACCCCGACATCGCCACCGCCGCGATCAGCGGCGTGACCAGACCAGCCACCGCGATCGGCACGGCAAGCGCGTTGTAGATCACCGCCAGCGCTAGATTCTGCCGCATCAGCGAGCGGGCCCGCCGCGCCACGATGACGGCGCGCAGCACCGGCGCAAGGCGCTCGCCGAGGAACAACGCGTCGGCATGCGCCTGGGCCAGATGCGCGGCAGTGACCGGCGACAGCGACGCGTAGGCGGCGGCGAGCGCCGGCGCGTCGTTGAGCCCGTCGCCGACCATCAGGACACGGCGGCCTTGCGACTTCAAAACATCGATGACGGCGATTTTTCCCGCCGGCGTCAAAGCGGCAGACCATTGCGTGACCCCGAGGCGTTCCGCCACCGGGCCGACAGCCTGCGGCCGGTCGCCGGAGAGTATCATCAGATTAAACCCGCGCTCGGATAGCGCTTGAATCACCGCAGCCGCGTCGGGCCGCAGGCGCTGCCGGATCGGGATCAGCGCGCTGCGCCCGTCATGCGTAAACGCGATGCATGAGGCCTCGCTATCGCGCGGAGCTTGCGGCTCCGCATCGCCAAGGCCGCAAAATGCCGCGCTGCCGAGCCGCCCTTCCTCGCCGTCGATCGTGGCGCGGACGCCCCTGCCCGGCTCTTCGATCGCGCCGGCATAAGGCACGCGTTTTGACGCGCGACGCGCCAACGCCGCCGCCAGCGGGTGATGACTGGATAAAGCGAGCCGCGCCGCGCGTTCCAGAAGGTCGGGATTGATCGCGGATTCGTCGACCGCCGGATCGGGCAGCGTCAGCGTGCCGGTTTTGTCGAACACGATCGTGTCGGTTTCGGCGATCCGCTCGATGGCGTCGCCGCTGTTGAGAATGACGCCGGAGCGAAACAGTTGCCCCGCGGCGACCACTTGCACCGCAGGGATGGCTAGCGCGATGGCGCAGGGACAAGTGATAATGAGCACGGCGATGGCCGTGACGATGGCAAAGTGCACCGAGGCGCCGGAAATTAACCAGCCGACGCAAGTGAGCGCGGCGGCCGTATGAACCACCGGCGCGTAGAGCCGCGCCGCGCGATCGGCAAGCCGCACGGTGCGCGACTTGGCCTCGATCGCCTTGTCCAAAAGCCGTTCCACCTCGTCGACGAGGGTGCCGGCGCCGGCGGCGACGACTTTCAGGGTGAGCGCGCCGGTTCCGTTGATGCTGCCGGCGTAAACCGTCGCCCCGGCCGCGACGGTACGGGCCACGGTCTCTCCCGTCACCAGGCTCTCGTCGATAGCGGAAGAGCCGGTGAGGACGGCGCCATCGGCCGGAATGAGTTCGCCCGGCCGCACCAGCACGCGGTCACCCGGCTGCAGGCTCGATGCCGGCAGCCGCGTCAACTCGCCATTGGCATCGAGCCGATCCGCAAATTCCGCCTTGAACGAGGCGAGATTGCCGGCGAACACTTTGGTCTTGCGCCGCATCGCCAGGTCGAGGTAACGGCCGCATAGCAAAAAGAACAACAGCATGATCGCGGAATCGAAGTAAGCCTGTTCAGCATGCGTCGCGGTCTCGTAGAGCGACAGCGCCAGCGCCAAGGTGACGCCGACCGTGATCGGCACGTCCATATTGAGCTGGCGCGTGCGCAATGCGCGCCAAGCGCTTTGAAAGAACGGTTGGCCCGCATAGGCGGCGGCCGGCAACGCGATCAGCGCGGACAGCCAGTGGAAGAGATCGCGCGTGGGCTGGGTCATGTCGGACACGTTGCCCGACCAGACCGAGATCGACAGCAGCATCACGTTCATGGCGGCGAAGCCGGCGACGGCGAGGCATTTCAACAGCCATTTGGCCTGGCGGCTGTCGTCGGCCTCGACCCGTTCGGGCGCGAACGGATGGGCGTGATAGCCGATCCGCTCCAGCGCCTGGATGATATCGGCGGCGCCGATCTCATTGTCGCGCCAATCGACGGCAAGCCGACGCTGCGTAAAATTCAGCCGGGCGTCGATCACCCCGGGCAGCTTGGCAAGCCCGCCCTCGATTTTGCGGATGCAGCCGGCGCAGCCGACGCCGTCGACGGCGAGCGTAATGTGCGCGGTGCCGGCATCGCCGCGCTCGACGAACTGCGACAGATCAAGCGTTTCGGCCACGATCAGCACTCATTGTCGGCGATCACTTCAAAACGACGCGGTTCATCGAGCGGAACAGCTGCTCGCCGTGGCGCGTCAGCTCGATGACGAGGTCCCATTGGCCGGCGGCTACTTCGGCGCTGCCGTGGAAGCGGCCGGCCCCGTCTTCGACCAGCACCACGTTGCGATCCAGACGACGATCGGTCGGACGCTCGAATATGATGGACGCCTGCATGCCGCTGAGCGGCTGGCCTGCGGCGTCGCGCGCGCTCAAATCGAGCCGCTCGCCGGCCGCTGACGGGGTCAGCTTGGCATCGACACTCCAGTGCCGCGCGTCCTGCGCCTTGGCCATGGCGACGTTTTGCTCGAACTGGAGGCCGGCCTGATAGGCGCTGTCGGTCTCGACGCCGCTCAATGTCGACAACGCTTCATAAATCATCACGCCATTGACGGCGAAGATGACACCAAAAAAGCCGAGTAGCGCGAGCAACACCATCCACCCGGTCCACGGCCTCTCAGTTTTAAGAGACTGATCTGACATGTAGTCTGACATGCTCTTCCCTCACGGTCCTAGGAAATGATCGGCCGCATTCGCCGCCGCACCGCCCCCGATGGGCGCCACGGTGAACGTCAAGGGAAGCGACGCATTGGCCTCGAGCTTTTGATGCGTAGTCACAAGCACACGCATTTCGCGGCTTTGATCGGGACCGACATAGATGAGAGGATTCCCGCCGGAACTTCCCTCACTGCCGATCACCTCAAGCTCGGCATCGGGCAGGCCCACTATTTTGAGCAGGTAGCTTTGCGCGTCGAGCGTCTTGTTGAGGATGCGGATGGTATAGCCGTTGCGCAGCGCGCCGTCGGAAAGTCGCACGAACATCGGGTTGCGGTCGTGAATGACGCTGACGCTGTCATTGCGGCGCGTCGCCAGCGAATAGGCCATGATTGCCCCGACGAGCGCGATTATGACCGCGTAAAGCACCGTGCGCGTGCGGATGATTCGATAGACGGCCGGCTTGCCCTGCTGGCGGCTTTTGATGTTGATGTCGGTGTCGTAGGCGATCAGACGCGTCGCGCGTCCGATCTTCGCCATCACCGCGTCGCAGGCGTCGATGCACAGGCCGCATTGAATGCAGCCGAGATCGGGACCCTGGCGGATGTCCACGCCGGTCGGGCAGACGTGCACGCATTGCAGGCAATCGATGCAGTCGCCGGCCGGCTGCCCGTGCTCATGCAGCGCTGCCGCTTTCTTCAGCGAGGCGCGCGGTTCGCCGCGATCGTAGCGATAAGTGACGTTGAGCGCGTATTCGTCGGTCAACGCCGCCTGGATGCGCGGCCACGGGCACATATAGACGCAGACCTGCTCGCGCATCCAACCGGCCAGCGCATAGGTCGTAAACGTCAGCAGGCCGATAAAAACGTAGGCGACGAACGGCGCCTGGAACGTCGCCAGATTCTTCACCAGGGTCGGCGCGTCGGCGAAATAGAGAACCCAGGCGCCGCCGGTCCACCACGCGATCATCAGCCACCAAAAATGTTTTGAAGCCGTGCGCGCCATGCGCTCGAAGGTCCACGGCTGGCGGTCGCGCAGCAGATGTTCGCGCCGGTCGCCTTCGATCCAGCGCTCGATGGTAATGAACAGATCGGTCCATACCGTCTGCGGACACAAATAACCGCACCACACCCGCCCGGCGAGCGCGTTCATCAGGAACAGCGTCAACGCCGCGAGAATGAGAAGCCCGGTGAGGTAATAGACTTCCTGCGGCCAGATCTCGATAAAGAAGAAGTAGAAGCGGCGGCCGGGTATATCGATCAGCACAGCTTGGCTCGGCGCGTTCGGGCCGCGATCCCAGCGCACGAACGGCAAAAAATAGTAGATGCCGAGCGTGACAAACAACACCGCCCATTTCACGCGGCGGAACGTGCCGTTCACGTATTGCGGATAGATTTTCTTGCGCGCCGCATAGAGCGGCTCGTCGTCGGGATTATCGTCATTATAGTCGGGCAATTGCGGTTCGGCCGCGGCCGGTCCTCGCGGCGCGAGCTTAGCCTCCTCGACAAGATCGACGAGCGGCGGATGCCCCGGCTGCACCGCGGCCGCGCTCTCGATAGCGAGCACCGATGAACAACCGGGGCACATCCGTCACTCCCCGCCGCCAAAGGTGTGGACATAAACGGTAAGCGCCTTGATCGTCACCGGATCGAGCTTGCCGCCCCAGGCCGGCATCACGCCGCCGTGGCCGTTCCAGATGCCGTCGATGATCGTTTCGGTGCTCGAACCGTAGAGCCAAATCTGGTCGGTCAGGTTAGGCGCACCGACCGTGCGGTTGCCCTTGCCATCCGGACCATGGCAGACGGCGCAGTTGGCGGCGAAGATTTTCGCGCCGGCCGCAAGATCGCTGCCGGGCGCCGTCGAAAGGCCCGACAGCGAGCGCACGTAATTGGCGACGGTAACGATATCGTCACGCTTGAGCATGCCGTCGCGGCCGAATGCCGGCATCGAGCCTTGGTGGCCCTCGTCGTCGCCGGAGCGCACGCCATGCGTGATGGTTTGCTGAATATCGGCGAGCGTGCCGCCCCATAGCCAGTCGTTGTCGTTGAGATTGGGATAGCCTTTGGCGCCGCCGCCGCCGGAGCCGTGACACGGCGCGCAATTGTCGGCGAAGGCGCGGCCGCCCAGCGCGCGGGAGAAGTCGAGCAGTTCCGGCGTCGTTTCGATCTGTTGCAGCGAAGCTGACGCCAGCTTCGTCATCATCGGGCCGCGCTGCGCCTGCAAGGCGGCAAGATCGCTCGCGACAGCGGAGCGCGAATGCCAATTAAAGACGCCGCTGGTATAGGACGAGACCAGCGGCCAAGCCGGGTAGACCACCCAGTAGCCGACCGCCCAGATGATGGTCGCGTAGAACAGCCAAAGCCACCAGCGCGGCAGCGGCGTGTTGAGCTCATGGATATCGTCCCATTCATGGCCGGTCGTGCCATGTTGATGCTCTGTCGTGTGCTGGCCCCTGTCGCTCATATCAGTCCTCCCGCAGCGGCATGCGCGCCGCATCGTCGAACTGCTTCTTGCGCGACGGCCACAGCGCGTAAGCGAGCACCACTAGGAAGATTGCGAAGAAGTAGATCAGCCCCCAAGTCTGGGCGAAATGCGAGAAGAAGGCGTAGGTCGGCGACACGATCGTCTCCTCAGCGGATGTTGGCTTTGTCGTTGTAGAGCTTGAAGTCGACCAGCGTTCCCAGCATTTGCAGGTAGGCGATCAACGCGTCGGCCTCGGTCACGCGGTCCGGGTTGCCGTCGAAATCGCGTGATTGGGCTTTCGGGTAACGCTTCGCCAGCGCATCGGCATCCGGCGCGTTGTCCGTCGCCTGCGTGCGCACGTCGGCAAGCGCGTTGGCGATCATGTCGTCGCTATAGGGCACGCCGAGGTCGGCTTGCACCCTCATGTCCTCGGCGATGTGCGAATAGTCGAGATCGGTGGTGAACAGCCACGGATAGGCCGGCATGATCGATCCCGGCACCACCGCGCGCGGATTGTTCAGGTGATCGCGGTGCCAATCGTCGGAATATTTGCCGCCGACCCGCGCCAGATCGGGACCGTTGCGCTTGGAGCCCCACTGAAACGGATGATCGTACTCGCTCTCGGCGGCAAGCGAGTAATGGCCATAGCGCTCGACCTCGTCGCGCAGCGCCCGGATCATTTGCGAGTGACACAGATAACAACCTTCGCTGACGTAGATATTGCGGCCGGCGAGTTCGAGCGGCGTATAGGGCCGCATGCCGTCGGCGGTCTCGATCGTGCTTTTCAGATAGAACAGCGGAATCACTTCCACGAGACCGCCGATGGCGATCACGATCAGGATGCCGACCAACAACAGGATCGAGTTGCGTTCCAGGATCCAGTGTTTTTGCCAAAGCGACGTGGACATCTGCGATCCCCTTACTCGGCCGGAGCCAGGCTTGCGGTCGGCGCCAGCGCCCCGCGCGGCGGATAGATCGTCCGCCACACGTTGTAAGCCATGATCAGCGCGCCGGTGAGGAACAGTGCGCCGCCGAGCGCACGGATCACGTAGAACGGATGCATCGCCTGCACCGTCTCGATGAAGGAATATTCGAGAAAGCCGAGGCTGGTGTAGGAGCGCCACATCAAGCCCTGCAGGATGCCCGATACCCACATCGAGGTGACATAGACAACGATGCCGATGGTGGCGATCCAGAAGTGCCAGCTCACCAGCCGCAGCGAATAGAGCGGCCGGTTCCACAGCCACGGCACCAAGCAATAGATCGCGCCGAACGAGATGAACGCGACCCAGCCGAGCGCGCCGGAATGCACGTGGCCGATGGTCCAGTCGGTATAATGCGACAGCGAATTGACCTCTTTGATGGACATGACCGGACCTTCGAAGGTGGACATGCCGTAGAACGCGACCGACAGCACCATCATGCGCAGCACCGGATCGGTGCGCAGCTTGTCCCACGCGCCGGACAGCGTCATCAGCCCGTTGATCATGCCGCCCCAGGACGGCATCCACAGCATGATCGAGAACGTCATGCCGAGCGTCTGCGTCCAATCCGGCAGCGCGGTGTAGTGCAGGTGGTGCGGGCCGGCCCAGATGTAGAGGAAGATCAACGCCCAGAAGTGGATGATGGACAGGCGGTAGCTATAGACCGGCCGCTCGGCGCGCTTGGGGATGAAGTAGTACATGATGCCGAGGAAGCCCGCGGTGAGGAAGAAGCCGACCGCGTTGTGGCCGTACCACCATTCCACCATGGCGTCCTGCACGCCGGACCATACGATATAGGATTTCGACGAGAACAACGACACCGGAATCGCGGCGTTGTTGGTGACGTGCAGAACCGCGATGGTGACGATGAAGGCGAGATAGAACCAATTGGCGACGTAGATATGCGGCTCTTTGCGCCGCATCAGCGTGCCCATAAAGACGAGCAGATATGTGACCCAGACAATGGTGAGCCACAGATCGGCGTACCATTCCGGCTCGGCATATTCCTTGGATTGGGTAATGCCGAGGAGATAGCCGGTGCCGGCGATGACGATGAAGAAATTGTAGCCGAGGATGACGAACCACGGCGCCAGATCGCCGGCGAGGCGCGCGCGACAGGTGCGCTGCACGACATAGAAGGAGGTCGCCAAGAGCACATTGCCGCCGAACGCGAAGATCACGGCGGAGGTGTGCAGCGGGCGCAGCCGGCCGAAGGAAATGTAGGGGAGACCGAAGTTGAGCGCCGGATAGGCAAGCTCGAGCGCGATCCAAAGTCCCGCCGTCATGCCGGCGATGCCCCAAAACACCGAAAGCAGCGTCGCCACCTTGACCGGCCCCATATTGTAGTTCGGCTTGCCGTCGATCTCGAGCGGCGGCGGTTCGGAACTGCGCTCGAAATAGCGATTGACGATGACAAACACGGAAGCGACGCTTGCCGCGGCGAACAGGTAGGCATGGAACGCGTATTCCGGCGTGTAGGCTTTCGCCGCAATCACGATTGACAGGAAGGCGAGCGCGGTCAGAGCGGCCGCCAAACCGCCTTCGCCGAACGTCATGTATTTCGATTGGGCGTGCGATGGGGTCATTTGTTCGGGCCTGTGGCAGGGACGTGCGACAAGTCCACAGAACATGCGCACGGTGGATTGACGTTGACCTAGATCAACGTGGCTTTTTTATTCACATGGATCAAGGGAGTTTCGCTCGCGGGAGTTTCGCTCGCGCCTTGCCGATTCAGCGCTCGAGCGACTTCAGGTAGGCGATGATGTCGCCGACCTGACCGGGATCGAAGCTGAACTCCGGCATGGTCGGATGGCCGGTGATGATGCCTTCGGCAAGCGGCTCTTCGAGATCTTCCACCGGATAGCGCTCATGCAGGGTGCGAAACGGCGGCGCGATTTTCAGCGGGCTGCCGCCGACCTTGCCGATCGCATGGCAGCGCGAGCAATCCTCCCGCAGCAGAACGAAACCCCGCTGCGCCGCCGGCGTCAGCACGTCATCGGCCTTTGCCGGGGAAGCCGTAGTAACCACCAGGATCGCCACGACGTTGACGAAGCTGGCGATGCTGACGCACAGTTGCACGATCCACTGCATGGCCGCTGGCCTCATCTTTCTCTACTGAGCGCGGCCTTTAGGAAGCGGCAGCGCGTTCCTTGGCTTCGTCCTCGACGGAGGGAAACGCCATTCCGGACATCGGCTCGACCCAGACCAGATGGTCGTGCACCTTCTCGACGCCGGCTGCGTTTTCGGCGGCGACGACAAGCGCCTGCCGCTCGCGCTCGTCGGTGACGATGCCCCACAATTCGGCGACGCCATTTTTGACGACGACATTGATGTGCGGCGCCCAGTGCTGCTGGCCCAGCGCCGCGATGATATTGTCGCGGATCGCGGTATCGCCGCCGGCCGGAGCCGGAATCTCACGGGACAAGCTCGCCAGCGCGTGCATCAGATTGGCGCGGCTGATAATGCCGACCATGCGGCCGGCCCGGATCACGGGAAGCCGCTTGATGCGCCGGCGTTCCATGATCTCAACGACGTCTTCCAGCGAATCGTCTTCGCCGGCGGTCCAGGGTTCGGGCGTCATGATCTCGGCGACCTTCCGGCCCGACGTATGCACGTATTCCTGCGCCAATTTCCCCGGACCGAGGACGAATTCGAGCCATTTCGGGCGCTGCCGCTCGGTGCCGATTTCGCGCCGGCGCAGAAAATCTCCCTCCGTGACGACGCCGACCAGTTCGCCTTTTGCATCGACCACGGGGAGGCCGCTAATGCGGTTTTGCAGCATCAAGCGCGCAGCTTTGACGACCGGCTCATCGGCGCCGACGGAAACGACGTTCCGCGTCATGACATCTTTGACTTGCATGGTCCCTCTCCCGTCCATGAACCATCTGGATCCGAATCGCGGCCTTAGTCCTTAGCCGTTCATGCGGCTGAGCGCCGGGCGGTTGCGCAACACAATGCGACGCGACGTCGTCACTTCGATCGCGGCGGAGTCTTCCAGCGAGGTGAGCGTCCGCGACACCGTCTCGATGGTCAGGCCGAGATAGTCGGCGATGTCCTGGCGTGACATCGGCAGCTCGATGGCGTTGGCGTCGGATACGCGCCCGGACATTTCGAGAAGAAAGCTCGCGACACGCTCCTGCGCGCTCTTGATGAGAAGCAGGATGCGATCCTGCACCCGGTGCAGCTCGCGGCCGGTGAGCCTGAAGAGCTGCCGGGCCACCGAAGCGTCGCGCCCCGCCAGCGCCGTGATCGCGCTGCGCTTGACCACGAGTACTTTGGCGTCGGTGATCGCCTCGGCGGACAGCGTATGCTCGTCGGCGAATTCAAGACCGAAAATGTCGCCGGGCAGATAAAACCCGCCGATCTGGCGGCGGCCGTCGCTGAGGATTTTGTAGGTGCGAACGCTGCCGCTGACGACCTTGTAAAGGTAATCGGCCAACTCGTTGTCGCCGAAAATTTCCGAATTGCGCGGATAGGTCATGACCGCGCCCATCAGCTGCATCGATTGATCGAGGGCGTGAGTATCGAAAGCGTCGCTGTGCAGCGGGCTTGAAGAGATCGCTGCATGGCGCACAGAGATAGGGCGGCGGGCTGCGTCACTGCGAAGTGCGGTTTGGGTATGCATGGGGCTTTACCTCCAGGAGCGTCGGGAGGTATTGCTAAGCCTCGGCGGACATGCGGAAAATTCAGATATTGACCCTAAGGGTTATCCCTTAGGCTACGAGAAGCGCCGTCCATGAAGTCATTGAATTGGCAGCTCTATCCCCGATTTGCGGGACGACACCGGGGGACAAATTACCGGCCGTGCAATGGCTGAAACTTTACCCCGTTCCCAAACGCTCGCTGCGCCGGAATTGGCGCCGCCGGCGTGGCGCCGGATTGCCCAGCAATACGGCATCGCGATTCTTGCCATTGCGGCGGGACTGGCCCTCGAACTGGCGCTTGCCGACGTGCTGCACGGCCAGGGCTCGTACCTTTTCTTTGTTCCGGCAATCCTGATCGCCGCGGCATTCGGCGGCTGGGGGCCGGGACTCGTTGCCACCGCGCTTGGCATATTCTTTGGGCTGTTTATCGTCAGAGACTTCCGTGCCTTGCTGCCTGCGGACTGGGTGACGAGCTTGGTCTTCGCCCTGGTCGGTATCGGCGTGTCGTGGCGCGGCGAGCTGTTGCGCCGCGCTCGCGTCAGCGCCACGGCGAGCGCGACAGATGCCGAGGAGCGCGCGGCTCATCTGACGTCGATTCTGGACAGCATTCCCGATGCCATGATCGTCATCGACGAACACGGCCTCATCCAATCGTTCAGCTTGGCGGCGGAACGGCTGTTCGGGCACACCAAGGCGGACGCGTTGGGAAAAAACGTCAAGCTGCTGATGCCCGCGCCGTATCGCGAAGGTCACGACGGCTATCTCAATCGCTATTTGCGCACCGGAGAGCGGCGAATCATCGGCATCGGCCGCGTCGTGGTCGGGCAACGCCAGGACGGTTCGACGTTCCCGATGGAGCTCGCCGTCGGCGAGATGCATGTGCGCAATCGTCGCTTCTTCACCGGATTCATCCGCGACCTCACCGAGCGGCAGCAGACCGAAGCCCGGCTGCAGGAATTGCAGTCCGAGCTCGTCCACATGTCGCGGCTGACCGCGATGGGCGAGATGGCCTCGGCGCTTGCCCACGAACTCAACCAGCCGCTATCGGCCATCGCCAATTACATGAAGGGTTCGCGCCGGCTCCTCGCCAACCATACCGACGAAACCGCGGGCCTGGTGAGCGACGCCATGGATAAGGCGGCCGATCAGGCGCTGCGCGCCGGCGAGATCATTCGCCGGCTGCGCGATTTCGTCGCCCGCGGCGAGAGCGAACGGCGGGTCGAAGACGTCAAAAAGCTGGTCGAGGAAGCAAGCGCGCTGGCGCTGGTCGGCGCCAAGGACAAGGGCGTGCGGGTGCGCTTTTCCTTCGCGCCGGGGCTCGATTTCGTGCTCGCGGACAAGGTTCAGATCCAGCAGGTTCTGCTCAACCTCATGCGCAACGCCATCGAGGCGATGGAGGATTCCGCGACGCGGGAACTTGTCGTCGCAACGGCGCCGGCGCAAGGTAGCCAGATTGAGATCAGCGTCGCCGATACCGGCGCCGGAATCGCGCCGGAAATCAGCGCGCAATTATTCCAGCCGTTTGTCACCACAAAGCGCACGGGCATGGGCGTCGGACTGTCGATTTCGCGCACCATCATCGAGGCCCATGGCGGCTCGATTGCCGCACGGCCGAATAACGGCGGAGGTACGGTATTTTCCTTCACCTTACCCGCCGTGACCAAGGAGGAGGCTGGCGATGGCGTCTGACAAGGGGCTGGTACACGTCATCGATGACGATGAGGGCTTGCGCGAATCGCTCGCCTTTCTGCTGCGCACGGCGCAAATCGCAGTGAAAAGCTTCGCCAGCGCCAACGCCTTCCTCAACTCGCTGCCCGACGCCAGCCTGAGTTGCGTCATCACCGACGTACGGATGCCGGATCTGAGCGGGATCGATCTGTTGCGTCGGCTGAAGGAGATCAGGATCGCGGTGCCGGTCATCGTCATCACCGGTCACGGCGATGTGGCGCTGGCCGTCGAGGCGATGAAAATCGGCGCGGTGGATTTCCTGGAAAAGCCCTTTGACGACGAAGTGTTGCTGGCCAGCGTCGAAGCGGCGCTGCGGCAGCATGGCGGCCAGGCCAGGCGCGATACCGAGCGCGCGGAAATCGAAAGCCGCTTGGCGGCGCTGTCGCCGCGCGAGCGCGACGTGCTGGGCGGACTGGTGACGGGCCGCGCCAACAAGCAGATCGCTTTCGATCTCGGCATCAGCCCGCGGACCGTGGAGATTTACCGGGCCAATCTCATGAACAAGGTGCAGGCCGGCAGCCTGTCCGACCTCGTGCGCATGGCACTGGTCGCCGGCATTTTGGGATCGGAATGAGTTTTGGGATCAGAACGCGTAATGTCGGCTGCCCCTGACGGGGAGGGTAAATTCGCCTCGCCGATTTGAGCCAAATCAATGCGGCAAGGCCGGCGCCTCGCCATTTTGCCGGTTATGGCGCCGCAATCGCAACTGAAACTGAAAGACCCTATGGTGGTCGTCGTCGACGACGACCCGGCGGTGTGCAATTCGCTTAAATTTTCGCTGGAGCTGGAAGGCTTTGCGGTGCGCACTTTTCGCAACGCCGCCGAGCTTTTGAGGGATGGCGATTTACACGACTGCCGATGCTTCGTCATCGACCAGCGCATGCCCGGCATGAGCGGAATGGACCTGATCGCGAGCCTGCGCGAGCGCAAGGTCGCAACCCCGGCCATCCTCATCATCAGCCAGCCCAGCGATGCATTGAGCGTACGCGCCGCCAAGGCCGCCGTTCCCATCGTGGAAAAGCCGTTCCTCAACAATATGCTGGTGGACCGGATCCGCGAAGCTTGCCAGCAGACCCGGTAGTCCGCAGGGCTTCGCCGCCGGCCCAAGTCGCTTTGCTACTTTTCGTCATATACCGCTCGATATAGCGAGTACTCTTAGGGCTTTCCGCTATAAAAAATCGTTGCTATCCTGCCGATTGACGCTGACGCGCCGTAAGCGCGTCTTCATGCTTCGGACTGCGCCTCCGAAGCCCGTCCTCCTCCGAAATCCACATACACGCCGATCGCGCGGCCTTTGCCGTGCGACGAACAGTTTTGAGGCGTCCAATGAAATTGAGCGCGCGCAATCAAATCAAAGGGAAAATTGTCGAGGTCAAAAAAGGCGCGACAACGGCCCATGTGCGGGTCGAAATCGCGCCGGGCCAGGTCATCACCTCGTCGATTACCAACGAAGCCGTCGACGAGCTCGGCTTAAAAGTCGGCGACGCGGCGATTGTCGTGATCAAGGCCTCCGACGTCATGATCGGCGTTGCCTAGGCAGCCGCCATGAAGGGACGTTGCCTTATTGCGATCGTGCTGTTAATCGCCGCACCGGCGTTCGCGCAGGAGCCGGTCGGCTGCGACAAGTTCAAATGGCCGCTCGCCCACGAGCGCGCCTTGCTGGCGTCGCCGTCGCAACTGCCGTCGGGCGCGGCGATGGCGCAGCCGCTGGCGGCGGCGGTGACCGTCGCGCTAGCACCGTTGGCCGAGGCAAACTTGCCGGTAGCGCCGTCACGCGCGCCGAAATCGCCCGACACTTACGCGGGATTTATCGACGCTCCGGCCATGGCGAAACCGGGGACGTACCGCATCACGCTCTCGGCGCCCGCCTGGATCGATGTCATCCAAAACGGACAAGCCTTGCAGTCAACGGCATTCAGCGGAGCGAGCGGCTGCGCCGGCCTTGCCAAAAGCGTGAAATTCGAGCTTTCAGCCGCGCCTTTCACCGTCGAACTCAGCGGCACCACGGCGCATGCGCTCAGCTTTGTCGTGACGCCGGACTGAATTCACTGACAGCTATGAAGGAGATGCCAATGTTTTCCATGGTTCAACCTGCCCGACGATTTGCAAAGCTGTTACTGCTGTCCGGTGCAGGGCTACTTGCAGTTAGCCTGGCGGTGTTATCTGCTCCGCCGGCATCCGCCGCCGGGAAAGTCAACGTGCTCTACGCCGGCTCGCTGGTGAATCTGATGGAGCACGGCGTCGGCCCGGCTTTCGACAAAGCCAGCGGCGACACGTTCCAAGGCTACGCCGGCGGATCGAGCGGGCTTGCCAATCAGATCAAGGGCAAACTGCGTCAGGGCGACGTGTTCGTCAGCGCCAGCCCCAAGGTCAACGACAGTCTGATCGGCGCGGCTAACGGCGATTGGGTCAGCTGGTACATCACCTTCGCCCAATCCCCGGTCGTCATCGGCTACAACGCATCGAGCAAATTCGCCGCCGACTTGAAATCGAAGTCGTGGTATCAAGTGCTGCAAGAGCAGGGAATCAGAATAGGCCGTACCGACCCCAAGCTCGATCCCAAGGGCGCGCTCACAGTAACGCTGATGAAACAGGCCGAGACCTTCTACAAGAGCCCCGGACTGTCGGAGAAAATCATCGGCGCGCCCGACAATTCCGCGCAGGTCTTGCCGGAGGAGACGCTGGTCGGCCGGCTGCAATCGGGCCAGCTCGATGTCGGTTTCTTCTATTCGACGGAAAGCGCGGACGCCAAAATACCGGTGATCACGCTGCCGCCGGAGATCACGCCGAAGGCCGTCTATACCGCCACCATCCTGCATAATGCGCCGAATGCCGACGGCGCCGACAAGTTCGTTGCGTTCCTCTTGGGCAGCGACGGCCAGGCGGTGATGAAGGAGCACGGGCTCGGCGTGCAAAAACTGACGCTTTCGGGCGACGCCAGCGGCGTGCCGAAATACGTCCAAGCGTTGCTCGACCAGGCCAAGTGACGCGACGGTGACGCGCCGCGTTCCCGCACTCATTCCCTGGCTTGCCGGCCTGCTGGCGATCTATCTGATTGCCCCGCTCATCGCGGGCGCGCAGCAGGCGGGATTGGCCGACTGGAATACTGTCGATACCGCGGCGCTCACGCGCGCCTGCCTGGTATCGGTCGCGAGCGCGACATTAGCGACATTATTGATCGCGCTCGGCGGCGTTCCGCTCGGCTATCTGTTGGCGCGGGTTTCGGGCCGCGCCGTCGGGTTGCTGGGTTTTCTGGTTCAGCTGCCGCTGGCCTTGCCGCCGCTGGCGAGCGGCGTCCTGCTGTTGTTTCTGGTCGGCTATTCGACGCCGATCGGCCGTCTCACCGGCGGCGCGCTGACCGATTCATTCGTCGGCATCGTGCTTGCCGAAGTTTTCGTCGCCGCGCCGTTTCTCATCATCGCCGCGCGTTCGGCTTTCGCCGCGATGGACCCAGGGCTCGAAGGCGTCGCCGCGACGCTCGGGCGCGATCCGCTGTTCGTCTTCTTCCGCGTTAGCCTGCCGATCGCCCGCCCGGCGATCCTGTCCGGATTGTTGCTGGCGTGGCTGCGCGCCTTCGGCGAATTCGGCGCCACCGTGATGGTCGCCTATCATCCCTATTCGCTGCCGGTCTACACCTATGTCGCGTTCGGCGCGCAGGGCCTGCCGGCGATGCTGCCGGTGCTGATCCCGACGCTCGCGCTGGCGCTCGCCATCATGGTGCTGAGCACACTCGCCGCAAATCGAACATTCGCGCAAGCGGCGGTGGCGGCATTGCCCTCGGTCCTACCAAGCACGGCGCCCGATATTGCAGCACGCGCTCCTGCGCAGACGCGCTCGATCGATCTGTCACTGCAACTGCAAAAACGGCTCGGCAATTTCCAGCTCGATGTCGCGTGGTCGCCGCAGGCGCGCCGCCTCGCCATCGTCGGTCCGTCCGGCTCGGGCAAATCGCTGACGCTGAAAATGATCGCCGGCATCGAGGCTTGCGATCGCGGCAGCATCCGGCTCGACGGCCATGACATCGCCGCGCTCGAGCCCGCGGCGCGCGGCATCGCCTATGTGCCGCAGAATTACGGCTTGTTTCCTCATCTCACGGTGAACGAGCAGTTGTCGTTCCCGGCCGGCGCCGATCCGGATCTGGCAAAGCACTGGATCGATCGTCTCGGCCTGCGCGGCCTCGAAGACCGGCACCCCGATGCGCTGTCGCTCGGCCAGCAACAACGGGTCGCACTGGCGCGCGCGCTGGTGCGCCCGGCCCGTCTTCTGTTGCTTGACGAACCGTTTTCCGCGCTGGATGCGCCGCTGCGCGCGAGACTGCGCCGCGAAATGCTGGCGCTGCAAAACGAACTCACCGCCACCACAATTCTCGTCACTCACGATCCGGCGGAAGCGGCCATGCTCGCCGACGAAATTCTCGTAATTGAGAACGGCCGCGTCCTGCAATCGGGTCCGACCGACGAAGTGTATCGCCGCCCCAACAACGAAACAGTGGCGCGGCTCCTCGGCGCGGATCACGCAGCGCAAGGCATCGTCGTCGGCGTCGACAGCATTGCGATCGGCGCGAGCGTCGCATTGAAGGTCTCAGGACCGCCGCTGACGCCTGGCGCGCATGTCGGCTGGACCGTGTCCCCGGCGCGCGTTCGTTTGGGCGAAACCGGCCGCTACGACGGCGTGGTCGAAGCCGTCACCCGCGTCGCGTCGGGCCATCAGATCACGATCCGTTTCGGCGACGCGATGATCGAGGTCGCGGCCGGCTACGCCGACCCGTCTCTCGGTAGCGCCTGCCGCTTCGACATCGACCCCGACGCGGTGCGGATCTGGCCGTTGGACTGAGCGCACCGTTGGCCGGCAAGATTTCTTGAGGGTGCGGCATGGCGCTCCCTACGGGAATCGAACCCGTGTTTCAGCCTTGAGAGGGCCGCGTCCTAGACCGCTAGACGAAGGGAGCCTATCTGTCGAAATAACCGCGATGGCGCGGCGGTGCAAGCGCCACCCGTCATTCCGGGGCCGGCCAAAGGCCGGAGCCCGGAATCCATAGCCACAGACGGCGCAGACCAAATCTCCGGAGCATTCGTTCGAGGTAAGCGATTATAGATTCCGGGCTCCTCGCTGCGCTCGGCCCCGGAATGACGGAGCCTTATTGCTCCGTCCCAAACCGCAGCCGGCCGGTCTGTTGCAGCGTCTTGAGATCGTAAATGCGCACCTCGCTCACCCCGCCGACGTCCAATGTCACGACGATGCGGCCGTCGCCGATGGTGGTGGAGACCACGTGCGCGCCTTTCGGCAGAAAGACGGTGCCATTGGCGATGGTGCCGGCGCCGCTTTCGCCGGCGTGATAAACGCGGTAGCCGATGACGCCGATCACCGCGGCGATGGCGATCGCGGTAGTGACGGCGGAGACGAGCATCAGCAAGCGCACCTTCGCCAGCGTCGGCGCCATGGCCTCGGGCGCGTTCTCTGCCGGAGCTTTATCGGATATCTGAGGATCGGATGTTTGGACCAAGACTGTCACCATGACTGCCGCCGCGACGCAAACTTCAGTGCAGGTCGCCGCCACTGAGGCGGGCGAGCGGCTCGACCGCGTGCTGGCGCGCCATTTTGCCGACCATGGCGCCGGCCAAGGTGCTGGCAATGCCGCCGCTTTGTCGCGGTCGCGGCTCAAGGCGCTGATCGAGGCCGGCGCGGTCGCGCTTGATGGCAAGACGATCCGCGATCCGAGCCATCGCGTCAATTCCGGCGCGGCGATCGTCGTCGACGTGCCGCCGGCCGAGCCGGCCAAGCCACAGCCGGAGCCCATACCGCTCAATGTGGTTTACGAGGACGACGACATCATCGTCATCGACAAGCCGAAAAACCTGGTCGTTCATCCGGCTGCCGGCAACTGGACCGGCACGCTGGTCAACGCGCTGATCGCGCATTGCGGCACGAGCCTGTCCGGCATCGGTGGCGAGCGGCGGCCCGGCATCGTGCACCGGCTCGACAAGGACACCACCGGGCTGTTGGTGGTGGCGAAGAACGACCGCGCGCATCGGGCATTGGCTGCGCAGTTCGCCGACCACGGCCGCAGCGCCGAGGGATTCGAGCGCAGCTATCTCGCTTTCGTCTGGGGCGCGCCGGAGCGCCCGCGTGGCACCATCGACCGGCCGATCGACCGCGACACGCGGGCGCGCGACCGCATGGCGGTGCGCGAAGGCGGCCGGCAAGCCGTCACCCATTGGCAGGTGCTCGAACGCTACCGCGGCGAGAAGCCCGCCAAAAAGACCGTGAAACCCGCAAAGCCGGAGCAGCCGGTGGCAAGCCTCCTGCTGTGCCGGCTCGAAACCGGCCGGACCCACCAGATTCGGGTCCATTTGGCCTCGATCGGCCATCCGTTGCTGGGAGACGAGACCTATGGGGCCGGATTCCGCACCAAAACGGCGCTTTTGCCGCAGGGCGCCCGGTCCGCACTGGCGGCCCTTGGCAGACAGGCGCTCCATGCCCATATACTGTCGGTCAAACACCCCATGAGCGGCAAAATATTGCGGTTCCGGTCGGAACTGCCGCCTGACCTTGCCCGTTTGCGTGATGCGCTGGCCGGTGGTCGGGCCAAGGCCGGCGCGGAAGCGTCAGGCGATAAGTAAGGATTTACCGATTTCGCCGCTTTTCACGGCCACTTGACCGAGATCAAGGCAGTATCGCGCCGATGTGATGCCGTTTCCCTTCCGCTCGCCTGATTCGACCGTGTATGTTGCGGGTGCGAGATAACGGAACTGGCGCCGTCGGCTAAGCGAAGCGGCGGCGCCATTCGCCCGCCGCTCCTGCGGGGGCACAGATAGATATGGAGGGCGCTAAAATGGCCCAGACTGCTGCACTGCCCATTTTGTCGGGCGAAACCGGCCTCACCCGGTACCTAGAAGAAATCAGGCGGTTCCCGATGCTGGAACCGCAGGAAGAATTCATGCTGGCCAAGCGCTGGCGCGAGCACGGCGACCGCGACGCGGCGCACCGGCTCGTCACCAGCCATTTGCGGCTCGTGGCCAAGATCGCCATGGGCTATCGCGGCTATGGCCTGCCGATCTCGGAAGTGATTTCCGAAGGCAATGTCGGCTTGATGCAGGCGGTCAAGCGCTTCGAGCCCGACAAGGGCTTCCGGCTCGCGACCTACGCCATGTGGTGGATCAAGGCGGCGATCCAAGAATACATCCTGCGCTCATGGTCGCTGGTGAAAATGGGCACCACCGCCAACCAGAAGAAGCTGTTCTTCAACCTGCGCAAGGCGAAGAGCCGCATCTCCGCGCTCGACGAAGGCGACATGCGGCCCGATCAGGTCAAGCTGATCGCCAAGCGGCTCGGCGTCACCGAGCAGGACGTCATCGACATGAACCGGCGCCTGGGCGGCGACGCCTCGCTCAATGCGCCGATCCGCGAGGACGGCAATTCCGGCGAATGGATGGACTGGCTGGTCGACGACAGCGTCAGCCAGGAAAGCCGGCTCGCCGAGAGCGAGCAGTCGGAGAACCGCCACAAGGCGCTCGGCGATGCGCTCAGCGTGCTCAACGACCGCGAACGCCGCATCTTCGAGGCGCGGCGGCTTGCCGACGACCCGATCACGCTGGAAGAGCTCGCCGACGAATTCGGCGTGTCGCGCGAGCGCGTCCGTCAGATCGAGGTGCGCGCTTTCGAGAAGGTGCAGAAGGCGGTGAAGACCAACATCGCCCACATCGAAAATCCGCAAGCCGCCGCCGCGGCGGCGATGCATTAAGCCACTCGTCATTGCCGGACTTGATCCGGCAATCCATAGCACCTCGAAGCTGTATGGATGCCCGGGTTAAGCCCGGGCATTTGCTTTTACTGATAGGGAAAGTCCGAAGACGATAGCAGCGTTCAGGTCGATTGATTTGATACTGGTCGCAATGCCGTTGGTAAAATTGTCGATGATTCGAAACAGTGGCGGCAGAGACCCATCGCGGAGAAGTTGATCGAAATACTGACCTCGCGCGGCCCAGCCGCGTTTCCATGCTTCGGCGGCCGAGGTAATGGCTCCAGGTTTCGCTTCGGCTGCAGCGCCCTCGGCCGTCGCGCCCTCGGCGGCCGTAGTTTCGCCCGCTGCGATTGGCGGCAAACCACCTCCCAGCAGCGCCGCGCCCGTCGTCCAATCTCGATTTTGAGCGTAGTCGCGCGGATCGGCGCGCGTAAAAACATCGAGGCTGTTGAGAATTCTCTGGCGATCTTCCCTCGTTATGCCGGGTCTGAGCAAAACCGTTAGCGCGCTGTTGAGTGCATTTGCGCTGCCCTGATCGCCTGCGTCGTAGAAATACCTTTTGATCTCTGCTCTGATCGCCTGCTCGTCCTCCGGCTCGGCGTTTGCAATCCATTCCACGAAGTCGGCAAGTTCGTCGATGCGCTGGGGTCCGGGCGGCAATCTCACCCAGTCGTCGCCGACACTTGGCGAAGCGTCCGAGCGCCGTGTTGGATCGTCGTTTTGCGCTACTCGAACCGACGATGAATCGTCGCCGCTAGCCCGCGGGCCTGAGCGCTCGGTTGGATTGTCCTTTTGTCCTGTTTGCATTGAGGATGATTCTTCGCCCGCGCCTTCCGTTGGCGCGAACCAGCCGGGATTCGGCGGCGTGCCGGTACGCGGATGCAGCGCAGGATTCCAATCGCCCGACTTAATGAGGAAATTCTCTGCCTCCATGTCGTCGCGCGCCGTGCGGTCGGCTAAATCGGGAAGCCGCAGATGGACCGCGGCGATGCACGCCAGGCAGGGATCATTCGCGTTCAACGCGGCTGCCACAGTTGCGAGTCCGGACATCAGCCGGTCGGCAGCAACATTTTTCCGATAGGCCCGGGTCAACAGCGCTTCGATCTCACCCCGGTCGCGAACCACAAAACGATGATCCCGCCGCTCGATCAGCGGGGTGCGGCCCAGAACTAGGCCTTCATTGCTGCAAGCGAGACCGAGATTGTCCTCGCCGCCTTCGCTTAAACGCCACATCCGAATCATAGCGACAACGTCTCACGATTAGAGACCGGTGTCAACATAAAGGAGACACATCTTGACAATCGTCCTCTGTTCAGTTACATAACATTGCGAATCAACCTCGCTCGAAAGGACGCTCTGCGGAGGCATGCCGCGGGGTGGGGCGAGGGCGGTGGCCGCGGGCGGATTTGCGGTCCGCTCCCGGGCGGCCCGGGCATCAAGCCTGCCGGCACTATGACCGGCGCGTGAGGTGCTCACTGGACTGGGACAGGCGAAGGCGGGCAACACCCGTTCAGACCGCGTCCCAGGAAGCATGGCCTGGGTTGCGCCTTGGGTGACGTAAGTCCCTTTGGCGAGAGCCGTGGTGGAACGCCGGCAGGCGAGCGCGCCCGAGAGCGGACGGGGCGGTGCAAGCCGCCCTTTCCGTGGCGCGACCCGCGCGCCGTTTGCGTGCGGGAGGTGTTACCCGCGTTTGCCGGCGTTCCGCTTCCTTTATTTTCTTTCGTCCGCGTGAAACGAAAATTGGCAGAGGTTCCACGGAGCCCGATCCGTCACCCTGAGGTGGCCGCGAAGCGGCCCTCGAAGGGTGCGGCCGAGGCGCCGGGGCCGTCTCCTTCGAGGCTCGCTCCGCTCGCGCCTCAGGATGACGGAAAAGAAGTCATCGCTGTTTGACAACACTCGCGCGCTTTTCGCGCTGCGAGAGCGGGATCGTGTTGCATCCGCCCCCGCGCAGCGGGGGAGGGGGACCGCGCGTTTGCGCGGTGGAGGGGGCCTCTGACTCGACGCTTCGTTGTCGAAGCAGGAGCAGCGTTGAGTCCCGCGCCCCTCCCACCGCGCAAGAGCGCGGTCCCCCCTCCCCGCTGTCGCGGGGCGGGATGCTTATTCCCCCAACGCCCCTTTCAGCGGTCGGTGGCAGGCGAGGATCATCAGGCCGGCGCAGACCGCGATGGCCGCGATCATCAGGAAAAATTCGAGGTGCGGCATCCGACTCCAGAAGCTGCCGAGAAAGCCGGCGAGGAAGCCGCCGGTGAAGCTCGTCGCCAGCCAGATGCCCATCATCATCGACAGGAGCCGCAGCGGCGCGACCTTGGTCACGAGCGACAGCCCGACCGGCGACAGATAGAGCTCGCCGACCGTCGTGATCGCGATCGAACCGAGCAGCCACAGCCAGCTCGCCTGGCCGGCGCCGGCGTGAAAGGCGGCAAAGCCCACGATCAGATTGGCCGCGGTGACGCCAAAGCAACCGAACGCCATTTTCGTCACGGTCGACGGCTCGCTGCCGCGCGCAGCCTGGCGCGCCCACAGCGCGACGACGAACGGCGTGAAGGCGAAGATCATGAACGGATTGAAGGCGAGAAACCAGGTCGTCGGTATCCGCGCCGCCGATCCGAACAGGCCGATGGTGCGGTCGACATTGGCGTCGATCCACAGGATCGTGGTATTGCCGATCTGCTCGTAGCAGGCCCAGAACAATGTGTTGGGCACGAATAGCACAAGCAGCGCCGCGATGGCGCGCCATTCGTCGCGGCCAAGCGGGCGGTGTTCGGTGTGCGCGGCTTGCGCCTTATGCATCTCGTCCTGGGGCAAATGCGGCAGCGCATAGAGGTAAATGCAAAGCCCGATGCACATGCCGACACCGGCGGCGGCAAAGCCGTAGTGCCAGCCCACTTCCTCGCCGAGCGCGCCGCAAATGAGCGGCGCCAAAAACGCTCCGACATTGATGCCGACATAGAAGATGGAATAGGCGCGGTCGCGGCGCGGATCGCCCGGCGGGTAAAGCCCGCCGACCTGGGTCGAGATGTTCGGCTTGAAGCAGCCTGAGCCGAGGATCAGCGCCAAGAGCGCGAACAGGAACAGCTGTTCAACCGCCATCATGAAATGGCCGATCGCCATCAAGACCGCGCCGATAACGACGGTGCGGCGCTGGCCGAGCACGCGGTCGGCCAAAAGCCCGCCGAAGATCGGCGTGAAATAGACGAGCCCGGTATAAAGGCCCCAGATTTGCGACGACAGAGGCTGCACGTCGAGCGGACCGAAGATGCTTTCGAGCGCGCGCTTGACGGCGAGGAGGCCGACCACATTGCCGGAATGACCAGCCAGCAGCAGATATTTCGTCATGTAGAGCACGAGCAGCGAACGCATGCCGTAATAGGAAAAGCGCTCCCACATTTCGGTGGTGAACAGGAAGGTCAGCCCGCGCGGATGGCCGAACAATTCGCCCTCTACGGCGGCCGCAGGTATCGATTCAACGCGATCGGCCAAGACGGCTCCTTCCGGCGTTGCGTCATGGCCGGGCTTGTCCCGGCCATCCACGTCTTTAATGTCGGTAGCAAGACGTGGATGCCCGGCACAAGGCCGGGCATGACGGAGGAAACGGCAAAGCCTGTGCGCATCGCTCTCGGCTCTATGAAGTCGTTCGGCAAAACCCTTGCACTTTCCTGCGGGTTATGTGCACTCGCCACCTTAGCGCCGGCGGCCGAACCGACCCTCATTCACGTCAATACCTTCCCGAATGCCCGCGCCCTGCCGTTTTACGTCGCCGTCGAGCAGGGCTTTTTCGCCAGGCACGGACTGAACGTCGACCTGCAATTCACCAAGGGCTCGGCGAGCCAGCGCGCCGCGCTGGCAAGCGGCGCCGCCGACATCGTGCATTCGGCAGTCGACAACGCACTGGCGATGATCGATGACGCCAAGGAGGACGTCGTGATCGTCGGCGGCGGCGACAGCGGCACCAACGAATTCTACGTGCAGCACGATATCAAGAGCTTTGCCGACATCCGCGGCCATGCCATCGTCGTCGACGCTCCCAATACCGCCTATGCGTTGCAGGCGAAAAAAATCCTGCTGCAGCATGGGCTCGAAACCGGCAAGGACTACACGCTCAATCCGGTCGGCAACGGCTCGTTTCGTCTGCGCGCGCTGTTCGCCGACAACAACAATGCCGGGGCCATCCTCAATTTGCCGTTCTCGCTCGAAGCCGCGCAAAAGGGCCTGCACAGCCTCGGCCGCACCACCGATCTGCTCGGGCCGTATCAGGCCGGCGGCGACTTCGTGCGCCGCGCCTGGGCGCGCGACCACGCCGACACGCTGGTGAATTATCTGGCATCCTATATCGAAGCGCTGCGCTGGTCGCTCGATCCGAAGCACCGCGATGCATCCGTCGCCATTCTCGTGGACAAGTTGAAAATGCCGCAGGACATCGCGGAGAAAAGCTTAGCCCTGATGGCGGAGCCCGGCTTCGGCTTCGCCCGCGACGCTAAATTCGACATGGCCGGTTTCAAGAACGTGCTGGCGCTACGCGCCGAAGTCGAAGGCGGCACAGAATCCAAAGAGCCTGCCGATCCGCAGCGCTATATCGACCTGTCCTACTACGATCGCGCCATCAAGCTCGTGAACAAGGAGTGACAATGCCCGCCTTTCCCGAAGAAGCAAAAAACTTTCGCCTGATCGGCCACGACGCGTCGGCGGCGTGGGGCGGCGGCTCGCTGGTGCAGATCCACAAGGGCCACGCTTACGTCGGCGCGGTCGGCGGTTCGAGCTATAACGGCCCGGAAGGCTTTACCGTGCACGACGTGCGCGATCCGAAAAAGCCGCACAAGGTCGGCGAATTCCGCGCGCCGCCGGGAATTCATTGCCACAAGCTGCGCATCGTCGGCGACGATCTGCTCTATGTGAATTCGGAGCGGCTCGCCGGCGACAAGGGCAAGAACGCGCGCGCCGGCTTTTTCATCTTCGATGTCTCGACGCCGTCGGCGCCGAAACCGATCGGCTTCTACGACATGCCGGGCTCCGGCCCGCACCGTTTCGGCGTCGATCTCAAGCGCAAGCTCGCTTTCATGCCGAACGACGCGCCGGGCTGGACCAAGCGGGTGATCTGGACGCTGGATATTTCCGATCCGCTCAAGCCCGAAGTGGTCAGCATCTGGGGCCTGCCGTGGATGAAAACCGGCACGGACGAAATCGGCAACGATCCGCACCCGGCCGAGGAAGCCACCACATTGCACGGCCCGCCGATGATCCGCGGCAATCGCATGTATTGCGCCTGGTGGGGCGGCGGCATGGCGATCATCGACTGCACCGATTTGCGCGCCATGAAGCTCGTCGGCCATATCAAATGGTCGCCGCCGTTTCCCGGCTCGACCCATACCTGCTGGCCGATCGGCGACCGCCCCTATCTCGTGGTCACCGACGAGGCGCGCGCCAAGCAGAAATATTGGGACGCGCAATTCATGTGGATCATTGACGCCCGCGACGAGACCAATCCGCTGCCGGTCGCGACCTATATGCCCGAGCGCGAAAAATATTACGACCGCCCCGGCCGCTTCGGCGCGCACAACATTCTGGAGAACCTGCCCGCTGACGGGCCGTGGAAGGACATCGTGTTCCTGACCTATTTCAATGCCGGGCTCCGCGCGATCAATGTCAGCGACCCGCTGCATCCGAAGGAAGTCGGCTGTTACGTGCCGGAGACGCCCGACGGCGCGCCGGGCATCCAGTCAAACGATATCGGCTCAGACGATGACGGCCGGCTTTATCTGATCGACCGCTGGGGCCAGGGCATGCATATTCTGGAATATACGGGATGACTTTTGCTCCTTCTCCCCGCGTGCGGGGAGAAGGTCGGGATGAGGGGGCCCCTCCGCCGGGCTCAGACTGCGAGACTCAGAATCGCGGAGAGGCCCCCTCACCCTCGCTTCGCTCGACCTCTCCCCGCACGCGGGGAGAGGTGATTATCACGCGTGTTTTTCCGACGCATGCCAGTTCGGCTCGTCCGGCGGCTCTTGCGGCGCAAAGCCGAACGTTTTCTCGAACCGCTTGGCATAATGCGGCCAGACCTGCGGATTGATGATGCGCGGCACCGGCTTGCCGTCGAGCGCGTCGAGCATCTGCTCGGCGGCGAATTGTCCCATCCTGATGCGCGCCTCTTTGGTTACGCCCGCCATATGCGGCGTGACCATCACGGTGTCGTATTTCATCAGCGGATGGCTGGCCGGCGGCGGCTCCTTTTCCCACACGTCGAGCCCGGCGCCGGCGATTTTCTTATCATGCAGCGCCCGTTCCAGCGCCTCCTCGTCGTGAATGGAGCCGCGCGCCGTGGTGATGAAGTAGGCTTGCGGCTTCATCAAGGCGAATTCGCGCGCGCCGATGAGCTTGCGCGATTGCGGCGTGAGCGGACAATTGATCGAGACGAAATCGGAGCGTTTTAAGAGTTCGTCCAATTCGACTTTCTTCGCGCCGCGCGCTTTCACCGCGTCGGCGCTGAGGTAAGGATCGTAGGCGAGCACCTTCATCTTGAACAATATCCCGGCCAACTCGGAGATCCGCCGTCCGACATTGCCAAGGCCAACGATGCCAATGGTCCGACCGAACGCCTCGCCGCCGGTATAGTCGTTGCGATTCTTGATCGTGCCCGCCCGCAACGCGCGATCCGAATCGGGCACGCGCTTGATCAGGCACAACATCATGCCGAGGACGTGCTCGGCGACCGCCTCGGCGTTGCCCCCGGATTGATTGACGACCAGTACGCCGTGCTGGGTGCAGGCATTGACGTCGACGGTGTCGTAGCCGGCGCCGTTGGTCGAAACGATCAACAGGTTCGGTGTCCGGCCCAACAGTTCGGCGCGGGCGTGGTAGTGCGGCGCCAATTCGTCGCGCGCCGAGCTCATCTGATAGGCGTGCGCCGCGGCGAGGATTTGCAGCGCGGCGTCATCCGGGCTTTTTTGCTCGAGCATATCGAGGCGGATATCGCCGCGCTTGCCGAGCATCTCGCCGAAGCCGATCGGCCGGTGCGGCTGGACGCAAAACACGCGCTTGTTGTTGACGGCACTACTCATTCCCATCCCCATCCTATTTCAAGTTTGCATTGGGCTCGCACCCTAACGCGGCGGCGCTTCCACGTACAAGGTCATCGGGTGTATCGTGACAAGTTCACAAGCCCGGAAGGAGCGGTCCAATGGCGAAGAAACAATCGGACAGCGTCTACCGGATTGTCGATGTCGTCGGCGTCAGTGATAAATCATGGGAGGACGCCGGTCGACGCGCGGTGGAAACGGCGGCCGGCTCGCTGCGCGATCTGCGCGTGGCCGAGGTTACCAAGATGGACATGCGGGTAGAGAAAGGAAAGGTCATGGCGTTTCGCACGCGCGTCGCGCTGTCGTTCAAGTACGAGGCTTGATCCAGCTTCGGAAGCATCGATTCCGTTCGAGGCCAACGCGCGGACTGCTTCAGTGTCCGCGCGCGAAAATTGCTTATCGCCCATCCCATTGACGGGAATACTTTAAACCTAGCGCCCTTACGCCGGGAATGCTGCTATCATCGCCTCACTCGCGATCCCTTCAAAGCTGCGAGGTGCCGTGAGGTATCAGCGCGCCATCTTGGCAATCGTTCCGTTGCTCGCGGCAACCGTTAGCGCCGCATTTTCGGCCATACCGGTCCGCGCGCAAAGCGCGGCGATCTGGACCGTACCGGAGGTCGGCGCGCTGCCGCGCGACGCGCACGGTCTTTTGGTCCGCGAAGGCCGCGATCTGATCACCGCGACATACGCCTATATCGGGCCGAACGTGGCGGATGCGTCGAAGCATTACGCCGGCAACAATCTCGCTTGCACCAATTGCCACCTCGAGGCCGGCACCAAGAAATTCGGGTTGCCGCTGTTCGGCCTCTACGGCGACTTCCCCCAATACAGCGCGCGGTCCGGCGGCGAGATCAGCATCGAGGACCGGGTCAACTCCTGCATGACGCGCAGCATGAACGGCCGCCCGCTGCCGGTGGATGCGCCGGAGATGCAGGCCATCGTGGCCTATATCAAGTTTCTGAACAGCGGTGTGGCGCCGGACCAGCAATTGCCCGGGATGGGCACCGGCCACATGCCGGAGCTCAAGCGCGCCGCCGATCCGCAACGAGGCCGGCCGATCTACGCGCGCATCTGCGCCGCTTGCCATAACAGCGACGGATCGGGCGTCCCCTACAACGTCGCCAACTCCGATCTCGGTTTCGTCGACCCGCCATTGTGGGGACCGAACACGTTCAATGACGGCGCGGGCATGGCGCGGATCATCACCTTCGCCAACTTCGTCCACTTCAACATGCCGCACGGCACCGACTACGTGAATCCGCAGCTCAGCGTCGACGATGCATGGGACGTCGCGGCCTATGTGTTGTCGCAGCCGCGGCCGAACCTCGCCGGCGCCGCGCACGACTTTCCGGATTTGCTGAGTAAGCCGGTCGACACGCCGTACCGTCCCTACGCCGATCATTTCAGCGAGCGGCAGCACAAATATGGCCCGTTCGCCCCGATCCGCGCCGCGATAGAACACCTCAAGCAAACCGGCGGCTCGCATTGAGCGGGGACATCACGCGCGCGGCACGGCGAGCGCGGCGAGCTGCGAGACGTCATCGCTTTTGTTCAGCTGCCAGATCGCGTCGATCAGCGGCGCAATATTGTGACGTGGACTCCAATCCGCGGCGGCTGTGCGCAATTTGTTTTCAAGGTCGTTGTCGCTCATCGGGTTGGCGTCGCTGCCGCGCGCCGCGGTTTGCGCAAGCTTGTGCAGCTTGCCGTCCGCGGTCGCGATCTCGACCGCGGCGGCGACCGTGGCAAACCTTTCATCGCGCGTCACTTCGACCTTGCCGCGCAGCGCCGCGACCGCCGGATCTTTCACGCAGGCTTCGCTAAACTGTTCGACGCCGGCCTTGCCGGTGACCAAAGCGGCGGCGACCGCGTGCTGCACGCTGACCTGCGACTGGGCGCTGGTCGAAATGTGCGGGCGGTCGGTGCGCAGCCCGAGCAGCGGATTGCCGGTGACCTTGACCTTCGCGACGACGGCGGCGGGATTGTCGCGCCGCCAATCGAGTACGCAATCGAGCACCGGATGCAGCACGAAGCCGCACGGGTAAGGCTTGTACGAGGTCTTTAGAATCTCCCAGCTCTCGCCGAGGCCGTCGGCGAGCGACGACAGGTTCGGCGTCTCGTTGAGCGCGTTGTAATAACCCTGCGTGCCAGTAAGCGGTTCGGCGGGTCCGGCGAAACCCTTCGCGGCGAGCAGCGCTGACAACAGGCCGTTGCGCGCGGCATTGCCGACGCCGACGCTCTTCGCCGCCGTGCCAAGGCATTCGCACAGGCCGGCCGCCTGCGTCGCCGCGGTGCCGAGCGCCCAGACCATCTGCTGCGGGCTCAGCGCCAAAAGCTTGCCGCTGCCGGCGGCGGCGCCGAACACGCCGCAGGTTGCGGTGATGTGCCAGCCTCTATTGTAGTGGCTCGGCGACATCGCAAGCCCGATGCGGCATTCGACCTCCTGGCCGAGCACGAAAGCCAGCAGCAGATCGCGGCCGCTCACGCGCTGCAGCTCGCCGAGCGCCAACAGCGCCGGCGCCAGCGGCGCGGTCGGATGGATCGCGGTCGGCACGTGGGTGTCGCAAAAGTCGAGCACATTGGCGCCCGCGGCATTGAGGAACGCCGCGCTCAGCGCATCGATGCGCTCGCGCCGGCCGATCAAGGTCGCCTGCTTGCCGCCGGAGAATGCGGCGAGCGTGCCGAGCGCGATCTCGAAAGTCTCGTTGCGGCAGCCGGTCAAGGCGACGGCGAAGAAATTTAAAAGCGACCGCTTGGCCCCATGCGCGACTTCCTTCGGCAGATCGCTCCACCGCGTCGCGGCCACGAAATTCGCCAAGCGCTCCGTTACGCCGGGTTGATGCAGCATTTCCCGCCCTCGCAAATTTGTCGCGAGCATCGACCGCCCCGCGCAAAAGTGCAAGGATGCAAAAACAAGAATGCCGAAATGGCCGGGCGGGGAAGGAACATGACGACAATCTGGAAGTGTATGGCGTTGTGCGCGGCGCTGCCGTTCGCCGCGAGTGACACGCGCGCCGACGACTATCCGTCGCATCCGATCAAACTGATCGTGCCTTACGCGCCGGGCGGCGGCGCCGACGCGGTCGCGCGCATTGTCGCCAAGCGCGTCAGCGAGACCGTCGGCCAGCCGATCGTGATCGAGAATCGCGGCGGCGCCGGCTCGATCATCGGCACCGAGGACGTGCATAAGGCGGAGCCGGACGGTTACACGCTGTTGCTCGGGCAGTCCGGCCCGATCTCGATCAATCCCGCCGTTTACAAGGAACTGCCTTACGATCCCGAAAAGGATTTTGCGCCGATCACCATGACCACAGCTTATCCGTACATTCTCGTGGTCAACGCGAAACTGCCGGTGAAGACGCTGCAAGACTTTGTCGCGATGGTGAAAGCCAAGCCCGGCGAATTCAACTACGGCTCGACCGGCGTCGGCTCGGCCAATCAACTCGTCACCGAACTGTTCTCGAGCAGGGCCGGACTGAAAATGGTCCACGTGCCCTATCGCGGCACCGCGCTGGCGGTCGCCGATCTGCTCGCCGGACAGGTCACGGCGGTGTGCGCCGATCCGGTCTCGGCGCTGCCGCACATCAAGGCCGGCACGCTGCGGGCGCTGGCGGTGACCAGCAAGCAACGCTCACCGGTCGCGCCCGATGTGCCGACCATCGCCGAGAGCGGCTATCCGGGCTTTGATGCCATCGCCTGGCACGGCATTCTGGCACCGGCCAAGACGCCGCCGCCGATCATCAAAGAGCTGCACGACCAGATCGTCGCTGCGCTCAACGACCCAGCGACCAAGGCCTTGTTGGAAGCGCAGGCAATGCAGACCGTCGGCGACACGCCGGGCGAATTTGCTGCCTTCATCAAGCAGGACATCGCGGTGTGGAAGGAGGTTGCCAGGCAGGCGAACGTCGCGGTGAAGTAGGCGAAGTCACTCCGCCGCCAGCGCCGCGGTGTCGCGGCCCATTCGGCCGCATGACTAACCGACCGGCTGGGTGCCGATATAGGCGGCGATCACCGCCGGATTGTTCAACACCTCGGCCACCGAGCCGGAGCCGAGCGTGCGACCGTAGTCGAGCACGTGAAGACGGTCGGCGAGATCGGCCACCATCTGCATGTCGTGCTCGATCCAGATCATGGCGAGGCCGAGCTCCTCCTTGATGCGCAGGATCAGGCGGGCGAGATCCTCGCGCTCGGCGCGATTGAGCCCGGCCGATGGCTCATCGAGCAGCAACAGCGTCGGCTCGAGCGCCAGCGCGCGTGCGAAGCCGACGAGCTTCTGCAGCCCAAACGGCAGCACGCCGACCGACGCATGCCGATAAGTGCTGAGCCCGACGAAGGCCAGCACCTTCTCGACCGCCTCGCGATGGCGCAATTCCTCGCGCCGTACGCCGGGAAGATAGAACATTTCGGCCAGCATTGTCGTTGCGATGCGGGCATGGCGCCCGGTCAGGAGATTTTCGAGCACCGTCATTTGCGGGAATATTTCGCCGTGCTGAAAAGTGCGCGCGATGCCGCGCCGCGCGATCTCGTGCGCCGGCCGGCCGTTGATGTCCTGCCCGCGCAGCCGGATCGTCCCCTGGCCGCGATAGATGCCGTTGATGCAGTTGAGCACGCTGGTCTTGCCGGCGCCGTTGGGCCCAATCAGGGCGAGCAGTTCGCCGGCATCGACATGCAGTGACACATCGGTCAGGACGGCAAGGCCGCCGAACTGTAAAGACAGGTGCTCGACCGCGAGTTCAGCCACGCGGGCGCTCCGGTCCCGGCGCCTGGCGCAACGCGCGATAGCTGCGGCGGTTCTCGCCGCTGACCTGGCCGAGATAGGATTCCTGGATTTCCCGCCGGCCGCGCAGCTCGGCGGCGGGACCCTCCAGCACGACGCGCCCGTTCTCGAGCACATAACCGTAATCGGCGATGGCGAGAGCGACCCCGGCATTCTGCTCCACCAGAAGCACAGTAATGCCGAGCTCCCGCCTTATGCCGGACACGCGCCCTGCCAGATCCTCGACCACGACCGGCGCCAGCCCGAGCGATAATTCATCGACCAGCAGCAGTTCGGGCTTACAGACGATGGCGCTGCCCAGAGCCAGCATCTGGCGTTCGCCGCCGGACAACAGTCCAGCGAGGCGCGGCCGCAGTTGCGCCAGTATGGGAAAGAACTGGAAAACCAATGCTTCGAGGCGGCGGCGCTCGGCCGCTCCGACACGACGCGATGCCGCGACGGCGAGATTCTCGGCGACAGTGAGATTGGGAAAGACCTTGTCGCGTTCCGGTACCAGCACGATGCCGCGCGCGGTAGCGGCATGCGGCGGCTGGTTTTCGATCCGCCGCCCGGCGAAGCGGATGGTGCCGGAGATAACGCGTGCATCGTCGAGGCCGATGAAGCCGGAAATCGCCCGTAGCGTCGTGGTCTTGCCGGCACCGTTGTTGCCGAGCAACGCGACGATGGTTTGCGGCATCACGCGCAGTGACACGCCGTGCAGCGCCACCGCCACCCGATGATAGGCGACTTCAATCGCGTCGACAGCGAGGAGCGGCTCGGTCACCGACTGGCCCATCATGACGCCGGCCGGACAGGGCGCGCCGCGATGGAATTTCTGATCCGCCGCCAAATGCCCATCAATCCGGCCGGCTCAAGCAGCAAGAACAGAATCATCACGACGCCGAACGCGGCGTAATCGATTGCAAACACCATGTCGCCGAAGCGCGCGGGCAGGTAGCCGGCGATCGCCTCGATCGCGTAAGGGAAGAGGATGACGAAACCGGCGCCGAGCAGCGCACCGGGGATTGAACCCATGCCGCCGATGATGATCATCGCAACATATTGCACGGTGAGGTAAAGCGAGAACGCGTCGATCGAGACAAAGTTGCGGAAATAGGCAAACAGTGCGCCGGCAATCGCCGTCATGGTCGCACTGACCACGAACGCCATCAGCTTGAGCCGCCGTACGTCGATGCCGAGCGCACCGGCGACAACGTCGCGCTCGCGCAGGGCCCGCCATGCCCGGCCGGTGCGCGTCCGCTGCAGGTTGACGCTGATCAGCAACGCCACTGCCGCGAATCCGAGCAGCACGAAATACCATGCACGCCCGCCGCTCAACGCCCAGCCCCCGATCGAGGGCGAATCGATCATGATCCCGGTCGAGAGCGTCGCGCGCGCCTCGTATTCGCCGCCGAGGTAAATAACGACGAAGTGCAGCCCGAGCGTGCTGATGGCGAGGTATAGACCGCGCAACCGCAACGACGGCAGACCGAAGATCAGTCCCAAGGCCGCGCCGAGCACGGCCGCAGCCGGCAGCGTCACCCAGAATGGCGCGCCGAACTCGCGAACCAGCACGCCGACGGCGTAGGCACCGGCGGCGAGCAGGCCGGCGGTGCCGAGCGAGATCAGCCCGGCGAAACCCGTCAGCAACATCAGCGCCAGCGCGCCGATGCTGGCGAGCAGCACCTGATTGGCGAGGTCGAGCTGAAACGGCGTGGCGACGAACGGCAGCGCCGCTAGCGCCGCCAGCGCCACCGCCAATCTGACGCGCCGCGCGCGCGTCCCGAACAGCGCAAGCTCTTGGGCATACGGGCTGCGGTCGCGCATTTCAGACCCGGTCGAGCTGTTCGCGGCTGCCGAACAGGCCCCACGGCCGGATCGCCAGCACGATCAGCAGCACGACGAACGGCACGACGTCCGACAGCAGCGGATTGACATATTCAATCGCCGCGTTCTCCGCCGCCGCCACGATCACCGCGCCGACCGCGGCGCCGAGCAGACTGTCGAGGCCGCCGACCAGCGCCGCCGGAAACGCCTTGAGACCGATCGTCGCCATCGTCGATTCGACACCGGAATCGAGCGACAACAGCATTCCGGCAAGCGAAGCGGTGAAAGTCGATAGTCCCCAGGCGAAGGCATAGACGCCATGCAGGCGGATGCCGCGCTGCTCGGCGAGCAGCGGGTTCTGTCCGGCCGCCCGCATGCGCACGCCCCAGCGCGTGAATTGCAAAAACAGAAACAGGCCGACATAGACGACGACGGTGAGCAGCACGATGGCGACGCTCGCGGCCGATATTCGCACGCCCGGCGCGATGCGCACCGGCGGGTTGTGCCAGCCGAACATGGCGCCAGGATAGTATTCCTGCGTCGTCCAGATCAGGATCGTCAGGCCGCGCAGCAGAACGCCGAGCGCGATGGTGATCAGGACCGCCGCCAGCACCGCCTCGCCCGTCATCCAGCGCATCAGCACGGCATAGACGACCATGCCCATCGCCAGGCCGCAGATCGCCGCGAGCACGAGCGCCAGCAGCGGATTGCCGCCGAACCAGCCGGCAGTTGCGACCAAGAGATAGGCGCCCACCATCATCAATTCGCCATGCGCCAAATTGAGCACACGGCTGACGCGATAGACCAAAACGTAGCCGATGCTCACCAGTGCATAGATCGCTGCGAGCACGACGACATTGGCGATGACTTGCGGCGGCATGCCGGCGGCGGGCCCAAAACTGGAGGCGCAGCAGTGGAGACGGCGGCGCGAGATCGGAGACGTGCCGCCGCCTCCCTGATATCAATCGACCACATTCACGGCAATCCAGTCGCGCATCCGGACGACGCTCTTCTTGTCGGGGTCGTAGCGGTAGAACCGGTAATACTGTTCGGTGCGGAAATGGTTATCCGCCGTCCAGATCAGCGGGCCGCCGCGCAGGCCCTCCGTATCGAGGTTCAGCGTCGCCATTGCCGCGGCGATTTTTCCGGCGCTGGCCGGCCAGGCGGTTTTGGCAAGAATCTGAGCGAGGGCGCTTCCGGTAATCCAGCCCTCGGTCCCGTAGGTCGCCGGATACGAATATTTGCCCTGCGCCGCCAAGTCGCGGATTTCCTTCTGCACCGGCAGATCGTCCTGGAAATACGCATTGGCGGAGAAGACCTCGAAGCCGCCGTCGCCGATGCGCGCCAACTCGTCTTCCGACTGGATGTGGCCGTAACACAAATACGTGCCGGTCCAGCCGAGCCGGCGCAACGCTTCGAACGTCTTCACTTCGGTCGGCCACGGCGCGTAGGCGAAGCCCCAGTTCGGGTCGCCGCCTTTCAATTTGGTGGCAAAGGGCGTGTAGTCAGCGGCCGTCGGCGGAATGAATTCCGTGTCCACCGTCACCATGCCGAGCTTTTCGCCTTGCTTCTGCGCGTTCTCGATGCCGATGCGCGAGATGGGAATCGGCATGCCGACCATGCCGATCTTCACCGGCCCCTTGGCGGCGTCTTTAATGGCGCCGATCGCCATCGGAATGTCATAGCCGAAGTCAAATCCAGTCGAGCAGAACAGCATCGGATCCGGCTTGGGCGGATGCGCTTCCTTGGGGCATACGGCGCCGGCAAACCACAGCGGCACGCCGGCGCGCTTGGCTTCCGCGATCACCGGCCCGTAGGTCGACGACAGGCTCGAATCGATCAGCAGCATGACGTTTTCCTGCTCGATCAGCTTGGTGGCATTGGCGGCCGCCTTGGAGGGCTCGGCTTGGTCGTCTTCGATCAAGAGATTGATGCGGTGGCCGTTGACGCCGCCCTTGGCGTTGAGGCGATCGACATAGATGCGCAGCATCTCGATCACCGGCGCTTGGGTCGCAGCGGCGGGACCGGTCATCGCGGCGGTGACGCCGACGGTGTAGGCATCCTGAGCGTGCGCACCCCCAAGCGACAGCAAACTCATACCGACAAGCGTCGCTGCAAAATTGAGCAAAGCTCGTGTACTCATGGTCCCCTCCCAGTTCGCCGCTTTTCCGGCGTAAATCCTTCACGCAACCATCGAGCGCTCGCCTCTACCTGCGCGGCATCGGCAACCCAACGGTGCGGTCCCGATCGCCGAGCCGCTTCCGCAGACGATGACCGGTGTTACTCTGCCGCCGCCTGCGCTGCACCGTCGCGGCCGGCGCGCACCAACCGCCCCGGCATGGCGCCGGTATGCTGGCCGCGCTCGAAGATCGGCTCGCCGGCGACCAGCGTTGCTTCATAACCGGTCACGCGCTGCACGAAGCGCCGGCCGCCGGCCGGCATGTCGTGGACGAGCTCCGGTTTTTGCACTTGCAGCCCGTCGAAATCGATCAAGTTGACGTCGGCGCGCTGCCCCGGCGCCAGCCGGCCGCGATCAGCGAGACCGAAGAAATCCGCGGTCTCGCTGGTCTGGCGCTTGACCAGATGTTCGAGCGGCAGCCGCGGACCGCGGCTGCGGTCGCGGCCCCAATGCATCAGCATGAATGTCGGCACGCCGGCATCGACGATCGAGGTGCAATGCGCGCCGCCGTCGCTCAAGCCGAGCAGGCAGGCCGGATCGTTGAGCATTTCAAAAATCGGCGCATGATCGCCGGCGACATAATTCACCACCGGGAAATAGAGATACTGGCCCTCGGCGCCGGTGATGTAGTCATAGGCGACCTCGTCCGGCGGCCGCCCGCTGCGCGCCGCGATCGCGGCGACGCTTTTCTCCGACGCCGGCTCGTAGTCGGGCGGATTGCCCATGGTGTAGAACCGGTCCCACTTCCTGGTGACGGCCTGACGGAATTGCGCAAGCTTGGCGACTTCGGCATCGGACGGTTGCTCGGCGAGAATTTTCCGCCGCACTTCCGGATCGCGCAATCGCCTACGCTGTTCGTCGATCGGCAGGCTTTCGAGCGCCTTGTAGCTCGGCCGCACCGTGAACGGATTGAGCGCAGTGCCGATGCCCATCATCACGCCGATCGGGCGCCCGGCGATTTGTGCGGTGAACGACAGACCTTCGGCGCGCGCCTCGTGCGTGGCCTTGAGTAGACGCCGCCAGCGCTGCGGATCCTCATAGCGGTCGGTGAGAAGGAACCAGATCGGGCGGCCGGTCTGGCGCGCGAGCTTGGTCATCCAGGCGAGCTCATAGTCCTCGTCGTCGAAGTCGCTGTTCATGCCGAAGGCGCCGGCGCCGACGGCGCCCAGCGCCGAGCCGATGCCGACGAGCTCATCGGCATCCGCGTCGCGCGACGGCACCAGCTCGCCGTCCGGCGTCTTGTGCGAGTCGGTGCGCGAAGTGGTGAAGCCGAAAGCGCCGGACTGCAGCGCCTCGATGGTGAGGCGGCGCATTTCGGCGATGTCGTCGGGCGTCGCCGGCTCGCGGCGCACCGCGCGATCGCCCATGACATAGACGCGCAGCGGCAGATGCGCAGCTTGAGCGGCGATGTCGATCGCACGCGGCCGGCGCTCCAGCGCGTCCATGAATTCGGGAAAGGTCTCCCACTCCCAAGTCAGGCCGGCGGCCAACACCGGATTGGGAATTTCCTCGACGCCTTCCATCAAATCCATCAGCGCGCCGCGGTGCTCTTTCTTCACCGGCGCGAAACCCACGCCGCAATTGCCGAACATCACCGTGGTGACGCCGTGCCAGCACGACGGCGCCAACAGTGGGTCCCACATCGCCTGGCCGTCATAATGAGTGTGCACGTCGACCCAGCCGGGCGTGACCAGAAGGCCGTTGGCGTCGATGTCGCGCCGGGCCGGTCCCTGCTTGCCGCCGACGGCGGCAATGCGGCCGTCCGCAATGGCGACGTCGCCGCTATAAGACGCCCTGCCGGTGCCATCGACGATGGTGCCGCCGCGAATGACGATGTCGTGCATGTGGTCGTTTCCTTAAATGGTTGCGGCTTTTGCGCCGAACTTTTGGCAATGATGCACCTGCCCGGTGGGCGGTGCAACGTGCCGTTAACCCTTCATTCACCATAAGCTTCTATCGAGCGAAAAGGGGTGAACGCCACGGAGAATAGGCATGCACAAGACATTTCTGACGGCGCTCGCTACGGCAACGATTTTCGCAATTGGAATGCCCGCCGACCGGGCTGTGGCGAACGCGGCGACGACGTCTTCGGTCGTTGCCGTTGCAAGTTCGTCGCTGGTTCGCGAGGCCGCGATCATCTGCGGCGGCAATGGCTGCAATCCGGTCCACACCAAGGCGGACAAGCGGCGCCAGTATAAGCCGCTCGGCTACACCAAGCCGCTTCGGCAAAGCGCCAAATCCTCCTTCGTCGGGATCGCCTGACGCCGACTAGGCGGTCTTACCGGATAGATGTTCTTTCCAGCATTGACCCCGCGCTGAGGATGTTTGTCCCGCGTCGCTGATCGTTTGCAGCAAGACATTTTTATTGCAGCGGCGACCGGGCCAAGTCATTGAATCTTTGGCCCTAATACGCCAATTCAGGCACCAGATCCGCCTCTTGATAGGCCCTCAGGTGCTGCCATGATCGCCATCCCGAACATCGTCCTTTTTGCCGGCTTGCTGATGGGCCTCGTCTTCGGCGCCGTCGGTCTGCTCAGCGGCTTTTGCCTGACCAGCGGCTTGCGCAATTGGTGGACGCAGGGCGACAGCCGCCTGGTGCGGAGCTTTGCGCTGGCGCTCGCGGTGGCGATTGCCGGTACCCAATTTTTGGCTGCGCGCGGTCTGATCGATCTCGGCCAGTCAATCTATCTGCAACCGGCGTTCTCCGCGCCGCTGATGCTGTTCGGCGGCCTGTTGTTCGGCTACGGCATGGTGGCCGCCAATGCCTGCGCGTCACGTGCCTTGGTGCTGCTCGGTCGCGGCAATCTGCGCTCGCTCGTCGTGGTCGCTACGGTTGGGGTGACGGCAGAAATTACTCTGAAGGGTCTGATCGCGCCGTTGCGTCTTGCCACGCTGCATTGGTCGCAGACGACGTTGCATGACATTTCGGTGCCGGCTTTGATCTCCGCCTGGGGGCCGAGCGATGCTATCGCGCGCTTCCTCGCCGTCGCGCTGACCAGCGGCGCGCTGGCTGTGTTCGCCTTTTCTCACGCGCCGTTCCGGCAAGCCAAAGGGCAGATCGCGGCGGCCATAGCGATCGGGCTTTTGATCCCCGCGGGCTGGCTCGCCACCGGTTACCTTGGCGACGACCCGTTCAATCCAGCGCCGGTGGCGTCGATGACATTCGTCGCGCCGATCGCCGACACGCTGCAATATGTGATGCTGTCGACCGGCTCGACGCTGAGCTTCGGCATCGTCGTGGTCGCTGGCGTGCTGCTCGGCAGCTTCGGCACCGCACTTGTCACGCGCCGCTTTGAGCTGGAAGGTTACAGCTCGACGCGTCACATGCTGCGTTCGATCGGCGGAGCGGCGCTGATGGGTTGCGGCGGCGCCTTGGATTATGGCTGCACCATCGGCCAAGGCTTGACCGGGCTCTCGACATTGGCGGTGCCGTCGGTCTTGGCGGCAACCGGAATTTTGCTCGGCGCCGCGGCGGCATTGCGCAGCCCGGTGCGCGTTACGACACTGGCGACTGTTTAGGCGGACCACAAACACTAAGCCGCCGCCGCGCTCGACTGCGCGTCCGCCAGCACCATATCCGACCCCTTCTCGCCGATCATCACCGCGGCGGCATTGGTGTTGCCGGAGACCACCGTCGGCATGATCGAGGCGTCGATCACGCGCAAGCCTTCGAAGCCGCGCACTCGCAAACGCTCGTCGACCACCGCATTCGGATCGGAGCCCATGCGGCAGGTCGAGGTCGGATGATAGACCGTGGTGCCGGTTTGCCGCGCGAAGGCCAGCAGATCGGCGTCGCTTTCGCATTGCTCGCCGGGCGCCCGCTCTTCGGCGATATATTTTCGCATCACCGGCTGGTTCATGACCCGCCGCAACAGTTTCATGCCGTCAACGACGCAGTCGCAGTCGGTGCGGGCCGAGAGGTAGCGCGGCTGAATCGCCGGCGGCACGCTCGGATCGCCCGATTTGATGCGCACGAAGCCGCGGCTGTCCGGCCGCAATTGACAGACCGAGGCCATGAAGCCCGGGAACGGATGCAGCGTCGCACCGGCGGCGTCGGCAGAAAAGATTAGAAAGTGGAACTGCACGTCGGGCGTCGCCAAATCCGGTCGCGTGCGCAGGAATGCCCCGGCATAGCCGGCCCCGATGGTCAGAAGCCCCTTGCGCGACAGCAGGTATCGCAAGCCCGCAGCGTAGCGGTGGCGCCAATTATTGATCACGTCGTTCATGGTGATCGGTTCGCTGCAGCGATACAGCATACGGATCTGCAAATGATCCTGCAGATCGGCGCCGACGCCCGGCATGTCGGCAATGACCGCAATGCCGAGATCGCGCAGGATTTTCTCCGGTCCCAGCCCGGAGAGCTGCAACAGCTGCGGCGAATTAAACGCGCCGCCCGAGACGATGACCTCGGCATTGGCGTGAGCGGTGTGCGTGGCGTCGCCTTGACGATATTCGACGCCGACGGCGCGGCGGCCGGAAAACAGAATGCGGGTGGCGAGCGCGTTGGCAACGACAGCGAGATTTGGCCGCCGCTTCGCCTCTTTCAGATAACCGACCGCGGTCGACCAGCGGCGTCCGTTTCTCGCCGTCAATTGAAAATATCCCGCGCCCTCCTGGGCCGCGCCGTTGAAATCGTCGTTGCGCGGAAAGCCGCATTGTTGCGCTGCCCCGATGAACGCTTCGCACAACGGGTGCGGCTCGCATACGTCGGAAACTTTCAGATGCCCACCGACGCCGTGCAATTCGTCGCCGCCGCGCTCCTGATCCTCGGCGCGCCGAAAATACGGCAGCACGTCGTTAAACGACCAGCCGGCATTGCCCAATTGCCGCCAATGGTCGTAGTCCTCGTGCTGGCCGCGGATGTAGAGCAACCCGTTGATCGAGCTCGATCCGCCCATCACTTTGCCGCGCGGCTGGATCACCCTGCGGTTGTTGAGCTCGGGCTCAGGCTCGGTCGTATAGAGCCAGTTGACCTTGGGATTCGAGAACAGCTTGCCGTAGCCGAGCGGAATATGAATCCAGATATTGCGGTCTTGCCCGCCGGCCTCCAACAGCAGCACGCGATATCGGCCGGACGCCGTGAGCCGGTTGGCCACCACGCAGCCGGCCGAGCCGGCGCCGACAACAATGTAGTCGAAAGACGCCATTTCCTTGGTCGCTGGCATAGGGTCCCCCGGACGACGAGAAATGTCCTCCATTCTCATCGCGCTAAATCGCAAGTATACATTTCCTTATGCCCCGCGCAGCGGGGAAGGATAAGAACCCGGGAGGGACTGCGTGAACAAGTTCGGCATCGGTCAGCCTGTGCCGCGGGTCGAGGATCCCCGCTTCATCACCGGCCGCGGCCGCTACGTCGACGATTTCGAGCTGCCGCAGCAGGCTTTCGGCGTCGCGGTTATGTCACCGCATGCCCACGCCCGCATCAAAGGAATCGATACCGCAAAAGCCACGGCGGCCCCGGGCGTTCTTGCCGTGCTGACCGGCGCGGATGTCAAAGCCGACGGCCTCGGCGGGCTGGCGCCGCCGATGCCCGAAGACATGGGCGGACCGAAGGGCTTCCGCACGTTACTGGCGATCCTTGCAGCCGACAAAGTGCGCGCGGTCGGCGAGCGCGTCGCTTTTGTCGTCGCCGAGACGCTCGCCCAGGCCAGGGACGCGGCCGAGCTGATCGAGATCGACTACGAGCCGCTGCCTGCGGTGATCACCACCGAGGACGCAGTCAAGCCAGGCGCGCCGGCAGTGTGGGACGAGGCGCCGAACAACGTCTCCTTCACCTTGATGATGGGCAATAAGGATGCGACCGAAGCGGCCTTCGCCACTGCCAAGCACGTCGTCTCGCTCAAGCTCAACAACACGCGCATCACCGCCAATTCGATCGAGCCGCGCGCCGCGATCGGGCAGTATCATCCCGACAGCGACGCCTACACGCTCTACTCCACCTCGCAGAACCCGCACGGCACCCGCTCGTCGGTCGCCGGCCAGGTGCTGAGAATTCCCGAGACCAAGCTGCGCGTCATCTCGCCCGACGTCGGCGGCGGCTTCGGCATGAAGCATGGCGGCTATCCCGAAGACGCGCTGGTGGTATGGGCGTCGCGCCGGGTCGGCGGGCGTCCGGTCAAATGGGTATCGACGCGCTCGGAGGCGCTGCTCGGCGACTCGCAGGGCCGCGACCAGATCGTCACCGGCGAGCTGGCGCTCGACGAGCGGGGCAAGATTTTGGGGCTGCGCGTCAACGCCTTGCACGCCATGGGCTCGCACGTGTTCGGCGCGGCGATGGTGGTGCCGCTGTTTGCGATGCGGCTGGCGCCCGGGGTCTATCAGGTTCCGGCGGTGCACGCCGTCGCGAGAGCCGTGCTCACCAATACCATCCCGCTGGCGCCCTATCGCGGCGCCGGCCGGCCGGAAGCGACCTATCTGATCGAGCAATTGCTCGACCGCGCTGCGCGCGTTATCGGCATCGATCCGGTCGAGATCAGGCGGTGCAATTTCATTCCGGCCGCCGCCATGCCGCACAAGATCGGTACCGGCATCACCTACGACAGCGGCGATTTCGTGCACGTCATGGACGAATGCCTGAAGCTTGCCGACTGGAACGGCTTTTCCAAGCGCGCCGCGGAATCGAAGAAGCAGGGCAAGCTGCGCGGCCGCGGCATCGGTTATTTCCTCGAGGAAGCCGCGGTGTTCAACGACCGCATGGTGCTGCGCTTCGATCCGAGCGGCATGTTGACGATCCTTGCCGGCACGCATTCGCACGGCCAGGGCCATCAGACCGTCTATGCGCAGATGGTGACGGAATGGCTCGGCGTGCCGTTCGAAAACATCCGCTTTGTGCAAGGCGACACCGACGCGGTGCCAATCGGCCGCGGCAGCTACGGCTCGCGCAGCATGCATGTCGGCGGCAACGCGCTCAAGCGCGCCGCCGACAATATCGTCGAGAAGGCGAAGCCGATGGCGGCGATGATGCTGGAGGCCGCGGCGGGCGACATCGAGTTCAAGGACGGTTCGTTCCGCATCGTCGGCACCGACCGCGCGCTCAAGCTGACCGACGTCGCCAAGGCGTTCTACCGGCCGGCGATGCTGCCGCCGCAATTCGACGTCGGCCTGGAAGCCTCCGGCACGTTTGCCGCCGAGCCGCCGAACTATCCGAACGGCTGCCATGTCTGCGAGGTCGAGGTCGATCCGGAAACCGGCGCGGTGACGCTCGCCCGCTATGCCGCGGTCGACGACGTCGGCAAGATCATGAATCACCTGCTCTGCGAGGGGCAGATCCACGGCGGCGTGGCGCAGGGCGTCGGCCAGGCCTTGATGGAGGCGATCGTGTTCGACGGCGCGGGCCAGCTCGTTACCGGCAGTTTCCAGGATTATGCCATGCCGCGCGCCGAGGATTTCCCCGAACTGAATTCGGAACTGACCGAAGTGCCGGCGCGAACCAATCCGCTCGGTGTCAAAGGCGCGGGCGAAGCCGGCGCTACCGGCGCGCCGCCTGCGGTCATCGGCGCCATTCTCGATGCCTTAAAACCGCTCGGCATCGAGCACATCGACATGCCGGCGACGCCGAGCCGGGTCTGGGCGGCGATCAACGCGCGTGGCGCGCGAAAAGAGGCGGCCGAATAACATAGCGTTTCTTCGTCATATCAGGTGGGAGGGAATTGCATGCGCAAGCTCGTCGCTCTCGTACTGATATTACTCGCGGTTGGGGTCGGCGGCGCCGCCGCCGATACCTTCCCGACGCACACCATCACCATCATCGTACCCTACCCGGCCGGCGGACCGACCGACACGATCGCGCGCATCTTGGCCGAACGGATGCAGCTGGCGCTCGGCCAGAGCGTGATCATTGAAAACATCGGTGGTGCCGGCGGCAGCATTGGCGTCGGCCGCGTTGCGCACGCGACGCCTGACGGCTACACGCTCAGCATCGGCCATACGCAAACCCATGTCTTCAATGCGTCGATATTGAAGCTCGACTACGACGTCGTGAACGATTTCGCGCCGATCTCGCTGATCGCCGACACGCCGATCTGGATCGTCGTAGGCAAAACAGTGCCGGCCAATGACGTAAAAGGCTTCATCGCCTGGCTCAAGGCTAAGAACGGCAACGCGACGATGGGAACGGTCGGCATCGGCAGCCCGTCGGAATTTGCCGCGCGAATTTTCCAGAAAGAGACCGGCACGTCATTTCAATTGGTGCCCTATCGCGGCGCGGCACCGCTGGTGCAGGACATGCTCGGCGGACACATCGATTTTGCGTTCGGTCAAGCGGCGGGCTATGTGACGAACGTCCAGAGCGGCCAGTTTAGAGCGCTTGCGGTGTTGCAACCCAAACGCTGGTGGGCGGCGCCCGATGTGCCAACGCTCGACGAACTCGGCTTGAAAAATATCGATGCAAGCTTTTGGCACGGCCTCTGGGCGCCCAAGGGAACACCGCCAGACGTCATCGCCAAGCTCAATTCGGCGGTCCGTGACGCCTTGGCCGATCCGGGCGTGCAGGAGCGCTTCAAGAAACTGGGCCAGGAAATCTGGCCGCCGGACTATCAGACGCCGCAAGCCTTGGCGGCAAAACAAAAAGCCGAGATCGCCAAATGGACGCCGATCATCAAAGCGACCGGCATTACCGTGCAGTGACGAAAACTGCGCGCGAATGAAAGCCGAGGAATTTGGACATGAACGCACCCGCGAATCTTTTCACTGACGGCAAGGCCTATGAGCGGCTGATGGGCCGCTGGAGCCAATTGGCCGGCGTAAAATTTCTCGATTGGCTCGACCCGCCTAAGGGCCTGCACTGGGTCGACGTCGGCTGCGGCAATGGCGCCTTTACCGAAGTGCTGATCGCGCGCGCTTTGCCGAGCGCCGTCACCGGCATCGACCCCTCGGACGGCCAGATCGATTACGCGCGTAAGCGGTCGGGCACGAAGCTCGCGCAATTTCGCGTCGCCGATGCGCAGACCTTGCCGTTCCCTGACGACAGTTTCGACGCCGCATCGATGGCTCTGGTCATCACCTTCCTGAGCGATCCGGAGAAAGCGGCGCGCGAAATGGCGCGCGTCGTGAAGCCGGGCGGCATCGTCGCCACGTATATGTGGGACATTCCGGGCGGCGGATTTCCGATCAGGCCGCTCGCTGCGGCGATGAAGTCCTTAGGTCTGGCAGACCCGACGCGGCCGAATGTCGAGGCTTCACGCCGCGACAACATGCAGGCGATCTGGCAACGGGCGGGATTGCAATCGATCGATACCACGGTGATCAGCATCCGCGTGGCTTATGCCGATTTCGACGATTTCTGGGCTTCGAGCAGCGTGCCGATCGGACCCTCGGGTAAGGCACTGGCGGCGATGTCGCCGGACACGATCGAGCAACTCAAAGCGCGCCTGCGCGAGGAACTGCCGATCGCGCCCGACGGCAGCATCGCCTACGAAGCCTTCGCCAACGCCGTGAAGGGCCGCGTTCCGGCCAACCGATAACCGTTACCGCAACCCCACAGGATTGATCGCCTGGCGGCCGAGCAGTTGCCAGGCCGCGGGCGCGCCGGCGTTTTTCGCCGCTTGTTCGGACGGCACTTTCGCATCCCATTTCGCGGCGATGAAGCGCTGGCCGTTGACGCCGTCGGAAGCGCTCGAGCACAGCCACAGCAGCGGCGCCACCATGACCTCCGGCGCGATCAGCGTCGCACGATCCGGCACCGCTGCGTGCGAGACCATGCGCGTGTCGGCGGCGCCGCCGGGCACCAGTACATTCGCGGTGACGCCGGTGCCCTCGAGCTCCTGCGCCAAAGCCGCGAGCATCGCTTCGTTCGCCGCCTTGGAGGCGCCATACGGCTGCATCATGCCGCGCCACATCGTGTCGAGGCTCGTCGTCACGTTGATGATGCGGCCCCAATGCTGCGCCAACAGCGTCGGCAGCACGGCCCGCGTCATCAGGAACGCGGCGACGACGTTGACCTCGATGATGCGGCGAAATTCTTCCGGCGTCGTTTCCCAAAGCTTTCCGCGCGGCTGCCCTTCGCGCCGGAGCAGACCGATATTGGTCCCGGCATTGTTGAGCAGAATATCGAGGCGGCCGAACCGCTCCGTGGTGGCGCGCAGGATTTTTGGAGCGCTGTCGTTCCAGGTGACGTCGGCGACGATGCCATTGAAGCGCTCGCCCGCGCTGCGGTCTTCCGCGGCGTCCTGGGTTTCCTCGAGCGCCGGCCCGTCGAGCTCGACCGCGGCGACGCTGGCGCCGGCGTCGAGCAATCCGAGCGTCATCACCCGGCCAAGGCCGCGCCCGGCGCCGGTCACAATCGCGACTTTTCCGTCGAGTGCTCCAGCCATCATCAACCCTCCAATACGCCACTATAAATGATTGCGGATGAGCGCACCGGCCCCGGCACATCAAGGCGGTCACCCTTTGGGCGGCATCCGGCTTCAATGCTTAAGTTTGCCTGATTTTACTGGCATATTTGTGAATTGGCCGGGTTCCAGCCCTTTATCGGCCGGTTGCGCGGGACGGCCCTGACGCCTATATTCCAGCCGCTTTCCAGTCATCTTCGATGACGCTGAGTGGCTTCGCCCGGCCGGGCGGGCGGAGCGCAGAGGAGATTTATCTATGGCGACCGCGCCCTTGATGCCCAAAGCGACAGCCGTGTGGCTGGTTGAAAATACGTCGCTGTCATTCGACCAGATCGCGCAGCTCTGCAACCTGCATCCGTTGGAAGTGAAGGCGATCGCCGACGGCGACGCCGCGCAAGGCATCAAGGGGCTCGATCCGATCCTCACCGGCCAATTGACGCGCGAGGAAATCCAAACTGCCGAGGCCGATCCGAACTACAAGCTGCATATCGCCGAGCCCAAGACCCGCCTGCCCGAGGCCAAGCCGAAAAAGGGCCCGCGCTATACGCCGGTATCGCGCCGCCAGGACCGGCCGAACGCGATCCTGTGGCTGGTGCGCAATCATCCCGAGCTCAAGGACAGCCAGATCATGCGGCTCGTCGGCACCACCAAATCGACCATCGCCGCGATCCGCGACCGCACGCATTGGAATTCCGCCAATCTGACGCCGCTCGATCCGGTGACGCTCGGGCTTTGCTCGCAGATCGATCTCGATCTCGAAGTGCAGAAGGCGGCCAAGGAAAAGCCCGTTCCGGTGGAGGAGCAGGGCGCGACGCTGTTGCCCGCTTCCGTCACCACCGCGCCGAAAGAAGAGCCGGAAGAGCCGACGCCCGCGGAGACGAAGAAGGCCGAAGAGCTCGACGTCAATGCGGTGTTCGCCAAGCTCAAGCAGCTCGGCGGCAAGGCGGAGTAATTGTTTTTCCTCCCCCGCTATCGCGGGGGGCGGAAAACGTCCTTACCCCCGATCGTTCCTTAGCACCACGCACGCGCCGCCGGCGGCGATCAGCTTGTTGCAGAATTTTTCCAGATAGCGCCAGTCGTCGTCGGCGATGCGGATATTGTAACGCATGGCGGCGCCCAAGCCGATGCCGCGGCTCCTGATAACGATCGGCTCGCGATCGCCGATCTGGGATGCGTATTTCTTCTGGATCATGCGATAGATCGCCCAGGCCCTGCTTTCCGACCAGTTGGCGGTGAGCTGCGCGCCCCAGCGCGGCACGTAAGCCGCCATGCGTTGCGCCTCCGCCTTCGGCGCCAGGATCAGATTGGCAAGCCGCATGCACGGCACGCCCTGCGGAATCGTGGTCTCCGCCGTCTTCGGCGGCGACGGCGAGGCCCATTCGTCTGCGGTCCAGCCGGTGATGATGGCGACATAATTGCGCGTCTCGCTCGGCAGCGGCCGCTTATTGGCAAGGAAAGCGCTGACGCGTCCGGGGCCGGCATTATAAGCCGCCGCGGCCAGCCCGAGATTGCCGAATTTTTGCGCGAGATCGTGCAGATAGCTCGCCGAATTTTTCAGCGCTTCGACCGGATCGAACGGATCGACCAGCCCGCGATAATCCGCCGTCGCCGGCATGAATTGCGCGATGCCTTCGGCGCCCTTGCGGCTTACCGCTTGCGCATTGAAGCGGCTCTCCTGCCAGATGACGCGAGCGAAGAACTCGACCGGCAACTGGTTCTCCGCCGCGTCCTGCTCGATGGCGCGGCAGATGTCGTCGGCGGTGGGGGGAGCGTTGCTGGCAGCGGGTGGCGCGGCAGGCGCATTCTGCGCAGCCGCCATGCCTTCAGGCACCTGAGCGTTTACCGGCGCGGTCATGGCCAGCACTGCAAACACAAGCAGTCGTCGCGCGAAACGCAGCATGCCGATTAACGCAGTAATTTAAGAAAGGTGCCGGCACATGCTGCCGTCAGGCCGCCGCCTCCGGCACGTAATGCAGCACGAGAAGGTCGGCGATGGGACACGGAACAATCGCATAAGCGCGACCGTCGTCGCCGCTGAATTCCACCAACACTTTGTCGTCGCCGTCCGTTTCTACGACCGTGCCGACCTGACCGCGCGCGAGCCCAGCCGCCGGCAAATCCGCCAACAGCGCCACCACATCGAGTACGGCCGGTCGGGACGATCTCTGGTTCGTCATCAAAGCACCCAACATGTCACGAAGCGGGGCACTTGCTCGCTGCTTCGCACGATCCATACAGTTCTTACCACAACGCTCTTGCCAAGTCGCGTTATTGGCACGTCGACGCGCCAGCGATTTCCCAGTTCGTCACTTGAAAGCTCGGTCGCGTCACCTTGCCGAAGTCCAGCAAGCAAAGCCGTCCGGAGCCATTCGGCGTCACCTTGGCTGAGTCCGAGCGCATCGCGAAAGACCCTCGCCTTATGTCGTCCACGGGGATGCACGGGGCTGAGGCAATAGTCCGTGATCTTGCGAATATCGAGGAGTGCCCTGTCTGCATTCGGCATCTGTGCCATGACGCTCTAAGCTGTCCCCACGCCCTTCCCCTTCAGCGCGCTGCCGATCTCATCCAAGATCACCGGATCGTCGATCGTCGCCGGCATCTGCCACTTGTCGCCGTCGGCGATTTTCTTGATCGTGCCGCGCAGAATTTTGCCTGAGCGCGTCTTCGGCAGCCGCGCTACGGTGATGGCGAGCTTGAATGCCGCCACGGGGCCGATTTTTTCGCGAATGAGAGCGATGCATTCCTTCTCGATCTCGGTCGGCGGCCGGTTGACGCCGGATTTGAGCACGATGAAGCCGCACGGCACTTCGCCCTTGAGCTCGTCCTTGATGCCGAGGACGGCGCATTCGGCGACGTCCTGGTGCGAGGCGAGCACTTCCTCCATGCCGCCGGTCGACAGCCTATGTCCGGCGACGTTGATGATGTCGTCGGTGCGGCCCATGACGAAAACGTAGCCGTCCTCGTCCTTAAAGCCGGCATCGGCGGTTTTGTAATAGCCGGGAAATTCGTCGAGATAGCTTTCGCGCATGCGCGCATCGGCCTGCCACAAGGTGGGCAGGCAGGCCGGCGGCAGCGGCAATTTGACCACGATCGAGCCCATTTTGTTCGCCGCCACTTCGTGGCAGCCCTCGTCGACGATGCACACGTCGTAGCCCGGCATCGGCACTGTCGCCGAGCCGTATTTCACCGGCAACGTGCCCAGCCCGACCGGATTGCCGGCGATGCACCAGCCGGTCTCGGTTTGCCACCAATGATCGAGCACCGGAATTTTCAGGAGATTCTCCGCCCAGGCCACGGTGTCGGGATCGGCGCGCTCGCCGGCGAGAAACAGCGTGCGGAATTTTTTCAGATCGTAATTGGCAAACAATGCGCCCTTCGGGTCCTCCTTCTTAATGGCACGAAATGCGGTCGGCGCCGTGAACATCGCGGCGCAACCGTGCTCGGCGATGACGCGCCAGAACGCGCCGGCGTCGGGCGTGCCGACCGGCTTGCCCTCGTAGAGGATGGTGGTGCAGCCGTGCAGGAGCGGCGCATAGACGATGTAGGAATGCCCGACCACCCAGCCGACGTCGGAGGCCGCCCAAAAGACTTCGCCGGGTTCGACGCCGTAGAGATTTTTCATCGACCATTTCAGCGCGACCATGTGGCCGCCATTGTCGCGCACCACGCCCTTCGGCCGCCCGGTCGTCCCCGAGGTGTAGAGAATGTAGAGCGGATCGATTGCCGCCATCCGCTCGCAAGTCCAGGCGGAGCGGGCGTGAACGAGCGCGTAGTCGCGCATCTTCGCCCAGTCGCGGTCGCGGCCTTCGATCAGTGCCGCTTCCGACTGCGGCCGTTGCAGTACCAGGCAAGCATCGGGCTTGTGCTTGGAGAGCGCGATCGCCTCGTCGAGCAGCGGCTTGTAGTGGACGATGCGGCCGGGCTCCAGCCCGCAGCTTGCCGAGAGAATGATTTTTGGCGTGGCGTCGTCGATCCGCGTCGCCAATTCGCGCGCGGCGAAACCGCCGAACACCACTGAATGAATGGCGCCGATGCGCGCGCAGGCGAGCATGGCGATCACCGCTTCCGGCACCATCGGCATATAGAGGATGACGCGGTCGCCCTTGCCGACGCCGAGATCGCGCAGCATGCCGCCGAGCACCTGCGTTTCGGTCAGCAGGCGATGATAGGTGATGGTGCGCTTTACGCCGGCAAGCGGCGAATCGTAGATGAGCGCCGCCTGCTCGCCGCGCCCGGCATCGACATGGCGGTCGACCGCGTTGAAGCAGGTGTTGCAGACCCCGTCCGGAAACCAGCGGCCGTAAATTCCCGCCTTCGGATCGAACACGGTTTTCGGCTTCTCGAACCAATCGATGTCGGCCGCCGCTTCGCCCCAAAAGCCTAAGGGATCGCGCTGCCAGCGCGCGTAAACCTCGTGGTAGCGGCTCGAACGGGCGTCCATGGCGAGTCTCCCGAATTCCACCTCTCCCCGCGTGCGGGGAGAGGTCGAGTGAGCGAAGCGAACGAGGGTGAGGGGGCCTCACCGCGATTCTGAGCCCAGCGGATAGGCCCCCTCACCCCAACCCTCTCCCCGCAAGCGGGGAGAGGGAGAAAACGCTCATCACATTCTCAGCCAGCCCGCGCTCTTTGCAAGCCGTGCCCTTTTCTACTCCACCATACATCACGGCACTGGCCTCAGGCGGACGCTTTGATCTATGTCACGACGGCCCTCCTTCTCATCACTTTAATCCCGCCGTGATCACCGATCCGCTGTTCTATCTCCTCGCCATTCCGGCCGTGACGCTCCTTGGGCTCGGCAAAGGCGGCTTTGCCGGACTGGGCATGGTGGCGACGCCGATGCTGGCGCTCGTGGTGCCGCCGCTGCAGGGCGCGGCAATCATTTTGCCGCTGTTGATCATCCAGGATGCGATCTCGGTGTGGACTTACCGCCGCACTTGGAGCGCTTGGAACCTGAAAGTTCTGGTGCCCGGCGCGGCGATCGGTATGGCGGCGGGCACCCTGTTCGCAAGCCACGTTTCCAACGCCGCAATCGAGCTTATGGTCGGCAGCATCGGCTTTGTCTTCGTCATCTACAGGTGGCTGAACGCCTGGCTCATCAAGTGGCTTCGCCCGGCCGCCGTCCCCGCGAATGTTGGGGACGGCCGCCCGCATCCGGTCCTAGGGGTGTTTTGGGGCTCGCTTGCCGGCTTCATGTCGCTCCTCGTCAATGTCGGCGCGCCGCCCTATCAGATCCACATCCTGCCGCAGCGTCTCGACAAGCTGACGCTGGTCGGCACCACGACGATCTTTTTCGCCTTCATGAACGAAATGAAGATCGTGCCGTATTTCGTGCTGGGGCAGTTTTCGGCGCGTAATTTTGCGACCTCCTTGGCGCTGTTGCCGCTCGCCGTCGCTGCCAATTATCTCGGCATCTGGCTGGTGCGAAAGACACCGACCGAACGGTTCTATCAGATCGCTTACGGCTTGATGTTTCTCATCTCGCTCGCCTTGCTCTGGCAAGGCTGGCGCAGCGAATAGGGCAACCGATCTTTCTTTACTCGCCCTTCGCTATTCGCCGGTTGGCATATTTGCTAGGCTTAAGAAAACGGTAGGGAGGGAAAACATGGCGACGCCCTACGACACCGACCTCGATCGCAATGCGGCGAATTTCCAGCCGCTCACCCCGCTGTCGTTTCTGGCCCGCGCAGCCGAGGTCTATCCGGACCAGACCGCGATCGTGCATGGCGCGCGGTCGTGGACATACGCTGAGTTCTATGCGCGGGCGCGGCGGCTCGCTTCGGCGCTGGTCAAACGCGGCATCAAGCGCGGCGACACGGTCGCGGCAGTGCTGCCGAATGTGCCGGCCATGCTCGAAGCGCATTACGGCGTGGCGATGGCCGGCGCGGTGCTCAACACCATCAATACGCGGCTCGATGCCGCCATTATCGGCTTCACGCTCGACCACGGCGAAGCCAAGGTTTTGCTCGCCGATCGCGAATTTTCCAAAGTGGTGAAGGACGCTTTGGCGCGCTGCAAAGCACAGCCGCTGGTCATCGACCATGACGATCCGGAATATAGCGGCCCGGGCGAACGGCTGGGTAATCTCGACTACGAGGATTTTCTGCGCGACGGCGATCCCGCTTTCGCCTGGCTGATGCCGCAAGACGAATGGGACGCCATTGCGCTCAATTACACTTCCGGCACCACCGGCGATCCCAAGGGCGTCGTCTATCATCACCGCGGCGCTTATCTCTTGGCGATGGCGAACGTCATCACCTGCGATATGGGTAAGCATCCGGTCTATCTGTGGACGCTGCCGATGTTCCACTGCAACGGCTGGTGCTTCCCATGGACGCTGTCGGTGGTTGCGGGTACTCACGTTTGCTTACGTGCAGTTCGTGCCGCGCCGATCTACGACGCCATCGCCGCGCACAAGGTGACGCATCTGTGCGGCGCGCCGATCGTGATGTCGACGCTGCTCAACGCGGCGGAGCATGAGAAGAAGCCGCTGCCGCACGGCGTCGAATTCATCACCGCCGCGGCGCCGCCGCCGGAATCGGTGCTGGCGGCGATGAAATCGGCCGGCTTCAACGTCACCCATGTCTATGGCCTGACGGAAACCTATGGGCCGGCCAGCGTCAACGATTGGCACCGCGAATGGGACGCGCTCGACGGCTCCGAGCAAGCGGCCAAGAAGGCGCGCCAGGGCGTCGCCTATCCGGTGCTCGACGCGCTCGACGTGCTCGATCCCGCGACCATGCAACCGGTCGCGCGCGACGGCGCGACGCTCGGCGAAGTGATGTTCCGCGGCAACGTGGTGATGAAGGGCTATCTGAAGAACAAAGCCGCGACCAAGGCCGCGTTCTCGGGCGGCTGGTTCCATTCCGGCGATCTCGGCGTCATCCACCCCGACGGCTATATCCAGATCAAGGACCGCTCCAAGGACATCATTATCTCGGGCGGCGAGAACATTTCTTCGATCGAAGTCGAGGACGCGCTGTACAAGCACCCGGCGGTGCAAGTGGTCGCCGTGGTGGCCAAGCCCGACGAGAAATGGGGCGAGACGCCCTGCGCTTTCGTGGAATTAAAACCGGGCGCGACGACAAGCGCCGAAGAGCTGATCGCTTGGTGCCGCGACCACCTCGCGTCCTACAAATGTCCGCGCAGCATCGTGTTCGCGGAAATCCCGAAGACGTCGACCGGGAAGCTGCAAAAGTTCAAGCTGCGGGACGTCGTGAAGAGGATGTGATGCCAAACTTTTTGGAGCAGCTCGTCGCCGAATGGTACGAATTCAATGGTTATTTCGTGAATCGAAACGTCCACGTCGGGCGTCGCCCTCGAGGGGGATGGGAATGCGAACTAGATGTTATTGCGTTGAATCCAAGAACCAAACATCTCGTTCACATTGAACCATCAACAGACGCCGACCGTTGGGACAAACGTGAAAAGCGCTTTCGCAAGAAATTTGACGCAGGCCAGAAATACATTCCAGAATTATTCGAGTCTTTTAAGCCTTTACCGGAAATTGAACGCATTGCGCTCTTCGTGTTGGGTTCCGATAAGGAGCACCCACACATCGGCGGTGGCAATGTCATGATGATTGGGAATTTCATGCAAAAAATTCGAAATGAGATCAAAGGCAAATCTGTTTTTAAGTCGGCCATCCCCGAAAAGTTCGTAATATTACGCACACTACAGTTCGCGGCTCAATTCTGGAAGTAGGGTTTGGAGACGAACCGACGCAGCCTGAACCGCCTTAAGCCGCCTCCTCCATCACCCCGACCACCAGCCGCTTGCCGAGCGCGCGCAGCGCCGCAGTCAGCGCCGGCAATTTGGTTGGATGCTTGGGATTGAGAATGCGCCGGACTTCCTTTTCGTCCTTGCCGATGCGGCGCGCCAGTTCGCTTTTGCTGATGCCGGCAGCGGCGAAGGATTCCAGCACCGCGAGTTTCGCCGCGACATCAGGCGCGACCGCAACGTCGATGAGGCCGCGGCCTTTGGCGCGAGGCTTTGGCAGCGGCTTGCCGCGTTGCAAATAGCTCAGCAGCACCAGACCGAGCGCTTCCTCCGCCATGGCCCGTGCGTCGGCTTCGCCGCGGCCTTGCGTGACGGCCTCCGGCACGTCCGGAAATGAAACGACGATGTTTCCGCGCCGGTCGCCAGCCTCGAACTCCGCGCGATACGCGTAAGCCTTCATGTTGATTTCCCTAATCCGCCAAGCCGAGTTGCTTTCTGATCTTGCGCGCCGTCTTCGGATCGATCTCGCGCGACGGCACCGTGGTCAACCGGTCACCGATAAACACCATCATGTGACCGCCTTTGCCGCGCCATTTTTCCGCGCGGAAGGACAGGCCTCTGCGGCGCGCTTCGTCCCGCAGCTCGGCAATGAATTTGTCGCGCTTGTCCATCGCCCATGAGCCGACCGCATGACGCCGGCAGTATCGGACAAAATTGTCCGAACGTCAAGCGAACGCAAAACTCCGCTCATTCCCGCGCCAGCGGGAATCCAATGAGGACTGCAAATTGAAAATAAAACGCGGTGGGTCCCCGCATTCGCGGGGACGAGCGAACGGAGCTGTTACGAGGTTACCGACTAATGAACGAGCGTGCCGAGCCTGAGCCGCTCGATCTCGTCCTTGACGTGCAATTTTTTTCGCTTGAGTTCCGCAATTTGAAGGTCGTCGGCGGAGGGGTGGGTGAGAGCTTCGTTGATTTCCAGTTCGAGCGCCTGGTGCCGTTTTTCGAGTTCCGCAAGATGCGATTCAATCGCCATGTGGCCTGCCTCCTTGCGTCAGATTTAAGCCTGATCGGACTACACCCTAACAACCGAACGCAAGGATACTCCGTTTTAGTCCTTACGAAAATCCCCCAAGGTCGCGCCTTGCATGCCCATTGTGCACAATTGTAGGGCCCGCCGCGCGGCCTTGTCGGCGATTAACCAAAACGCGATAATCCGTAGTGACTTACTTGGAATCTGCGCTGGCGGCCGACCGGCCGCAACGCAGGGCCGACAAGGGCGAGATGACTTTATCTTCGAATCGTCATCCCCGCTCTAGCTGTTTGTTTGGGCATGTCCTTTTCGCAAAACCGGTTTCCACTTTTGCGGGACATGCTCTTAGGCTTCGACCAAGGCGGCGATGACACAAGAGGAAGAACGCGAGCTTCGGGGGCAGCTGGCGCGCCTGCAGCAGGAGCATCGCGACCTCGATGCCGCGATTGCGGCATTGCAGGAATCGCCGGGCTCCGACCTCATCCAGGTGCAGCGGCTGAAGAAGCGCAAGCTGCAACTGCGCGACCGCATCACTTTCATCGAAGACCAGCTGACGCCCGATATTATCGCTTAGGCTTAGCCCGCCGGCCGTTGCTTGCGTTCGGCCTTGCGCGCGTACATCGCCGCGTCGGCGCGCGTCAGCACTTCGGCGGGACTATCGAGGCGCCCTAGCAGCGCGACGCCCACGGAGGCGCCGACGACGAAGGTCGAGGCGCCCCAGCGAACTTCGCTGGAATAGACCGCGGCTTCGATCGCGGCGGCCTTGGCGGCCGCGGCGGCGTCGCCGACATTCCACAACAGCACGGCGAATTCGTCGCCGCCGACGCGCGCCACGACATCGGAGGCGCGCACATTGTGCGAGAGCGCCGCCGCGATCGTCTTGAGCACGGCGTCGCCGGCGGCGTGGCCGTGGCGGTCGTTGACCGGCTTGAAACCGTCGAGATCGACATAGATCAAGGCCGCGCTGGTGCCGTAGCGCTTGACGTAAGCGAGCGAGCGCTTGAGCTCGCGCTCGAAACCGCGGCGGTTGAGGACGTCGGTCAACGGATCGATGTCGACCCGCGCCTCAAGGTCGGCAATGCGCTCGCGCGAGGTTTTGAGCTGCGCCGCGAGTGCGTCGACCTCCGCCGCGAGCCGCATGAAGCTCGAGCGTGACGGGGCTCGCGAGGATTTCGGTTCGGGGGCTTCGTCGGTTTCCGCGCGGCGCGGTTTCGGCCGCGGGCGCGGCGATACGATCGGTTTGCGGCCCGACTTCACCGCCCGGTTTTTCATTGCCAGAAATCCCCGCCGCGCGAATCGCAAGCAAGCATAGCGCACGGCACATCGCCGATCAGCGCCGCCGGTAAACCGGAAAACCGGCTCAGATTACGAAGATTTAATTTCGCGATGGTTTGCCGGCGCTGACGGTCCGCAGCGCCGCAGCGCCGCATGATTGCCGATCGCACGAAAACGGCGTCAGTCCTTAATCGGGCGCTGGCAGAATCTGCAATTTGTGCAGCGCGCCATTGCTTATCGCCCAGGATCGCCCGTGGCATGGTTGGAGCAAAAAAGCCGGGCTTTCGCAGCGCCATTCTAATGATGGCTGGATTCAGGCATAATCGTTCAGTCTGCGTTCACCAATAAATGGGAACTTAAGGCACCGAGGGGCGGTTGGGGTGTGGGTCAAACTCCATTGACGAGGTGATGTCATGAAAAAGATCTTGGCCGCTCTTGTTGCTGCAGCGACGCTCGCTGGAGCGTCGGTGGCAACGTCGGGCCCGGCTTTGGCTTGGCACGGCGGCTGGCACGGCGGCTGGCGTGGCGGTGGCTGGGGCTGGGGTGCAGGCGGTTTCGTTGCCGGCGCCCTGGTCGGCAGCGCCCTGGCCGCGCCTTACCCCTATGGCTACTATCCGTATGGATACGCTCCCTATCCCTATTATGGGCGCCCGTGCGTGTGGCGGCGTTGGTGGAACGGCTACGCCTGGGTCCGCGGCTGCGTTTAAGCCGCAGCGCCCGAACTTCTTTGCCGGATTTTCACCGGAAGGCCGTCGGCGTCCCCACGGGGGCGCCTTTGGTGCAAGATTACGGACACAAATGCGCTATCGGCACCAAACTTCCGCCAAATAGTCGAACTTCAATGCGCGCGGGTTCGACACAGAATTCGGGGGTTTCCGGGGCTTCCCGCTCATCCACGTTCAGATCCGGCACCCGGCCGGTCAGAAGAGGAAGACACATGCGCAAATCGATCATTGGCCTGGCGGCGGCCACCGCCGTCGGCCTCGCAACTTTAGCAGGGCCGAGCACCGCGAATGCGGGCTGCTACGGCTGCGCCGTGGGTGCGGGAGTTCTCGGCGGAGTTGTCGCCGGCGCGATCGTTGGCAGCGCCATCGCCAACAGCCCGCCGCCGCCCGGCTATTATCCGCCGCCGCCGGCTGCCTATTATCCGCCGCCCCCGCCGGCTTATGGGCCCGGCTATGCCCAGCTCGCGCCTGGCTGCTATTGGGGCAAGCGCAAGGTTTGGATCGAAGGCGTAGGTTACCGCTGGCGGACCATGCAGATCTGCCAGTAACGCGGCAGGCGCCGTGCGGCTTATCTTTGACCGAGCGAGCGCGCGTCGAATTCGGCCGGCCGGCTTTTCATGAGCCGGCCGGTTTCTTTTATGCCTCGCTGTTGTTTGTTCCTGCGCCCGTAAGTTTCCAGCAACTTCGTCGGTCCGCCTTTTCCATGCGACGATGCCGATAGAAACGACCACAGACGCGATGCAACCTCTCGCGGCAGCACGCGAGGCGATCGGCGATGCCTCTGAACGTATCGACCCAACCCAAACTGCCCTCGAGAAGGCTCGGCGTCACGTCGAACGGGCGCTCACCATCTCGGTGGGGCTACTGTCACAAGCGTGGAGCAGAAAGCAGCGCCCGCGCTCGCTGTCGCGCACGATGACCGTACTCGGCTGGATCGCCGTCATCGCGGTTTGCTGCTATGTCGGCCTGGCGGCAATGCTCTATTTCGCGCAGCGCTCGCTGATGTATTTCCCGGACCGGACGCACACGGCGCCGGCCGCGGCCGGCCTGCCCGAAGCGACCGAAGTGCCGCTGACTGCAGCCGACGGCGTGCCGATCCGGGTCTGGCATGTGCCGCCGCAACCGGGCAACCCGGTCATTCTTTATTTCCACGGCAATGGCGGCGCATTGAACTATCGCGTCGAGCGATTCCACCGGCTGGTCGCCGCCGGCATTGGATTGGTCGCGCTCGAATATCGCGGCTATGGCGGCTTGGGCGGCAGCCCGAGCGAGCAAGGCCTGATCCGCGATGCCGAGGCGGCTTATGACTTCGCCGCCACGCACTATCCGGCGCAACAGATCGTGCTGTGGGGGGAGTCGCTCGGCTCCGGAGTGGCGGTCGCGCTGGCGACGGAAAAGCCGGTCGGCCGCATCATCCTCGAAGCACCGTTCACCTCGGCGCTCGCTATTGCCGAACGCCAGTATTGGTATTTGCCGGTGCGGCTTCTAATGAAAGACCAATTTCGCTCCGACGAGCGCATCAAAAAGGTCACCGCACCGCTCCTGATCCTGCACGGCGTGCATGATCGGATCGTGCCCTACGCCATGGGCGAGCGTCTGTTCGAACTCGCCAACAAGCCGAAGCACATCGTGCGGTTCCTCGACGGCGGCCACGAAGACCTCGACAATGACGGCGCGCTTGACGCCGTCGGCCGCTTTCTGGCGGGAGATTTGGATTGACCTCGGTCATTCCGGGGCCGAGCCAATGGGCCCGCGCGAAATCGCGCGGCCCGATGACAGGCTCCGCGAGGAGCCCGGAATGACGGTCCTCAAAACGTCGGATAGGTCTGGCCGATCTTGCCGCCGACGCGGGCGAAGCCCTCTTTCGCCGGTGCGTATTTGTCGCTGATGTTAAGCGCCTTGGCATAAGAACCGGCAGCCTTGTCCTTCTGCCCGAGGCGCTCGTAGGCGAGGCCGCGGCTGGTCCAAGCTCGCACGTTCTGCGGATCGAGCTGCACCGCCTGGTCGAGATCGCTCGCCGCCGACTTGTTGTCGCCGACGGCGAGATAGCTCAGCGCGCGCGCGATCCACGGTTCGGCATTGCCGTTTTCGAGGCCGACCGCGGTCGAGAAGTCGTCGATGGCGAATTGGTGCTGCTGCCGGCTCTGATAGAGCAGGCCGCGATTGTAATAGGCGTCGGCATTGTCGGGCTTGAGCGCGATCGCCTTGTCGAAATCGTTGAGCGCCGCGGTCGCGTGGCCTTGCTCGCGATTGACGATGCCGCGGCCGACATAGGCGGGGGCATAATCGGCATCGATGGTCAGCGCCTTATCGTCGTCGGCGAGCGCGAGATCGAGCTTGTTGGTCTTGCGGTAGATCAGAGCGCGATTGGCATAAGCCTGCGCGTAATTGGGGTCGAGGCTGATCGCCTTGTTGAAATCGGCGAGCGCCTGATCGTTGCGGCCGGCTTCGCCATAGACCGAGCCGCGCATGTTGTAGGCCTGCGGGTCGTCGGGATGCTTGGCGATGACTTCGCCCAGCGAGGTCAGGTTCGATTGCGATGTCGCCAGCAAGCCCTCGCTGGCTCCGGCATCGGAGGCCGGCGGATTGCCGAGCGTCGCGCAGCCGGCCAGCGCCAGCGCTATCGCCACGAGCGCCACGCACACCGGAATTTGCGGTGCGAGGCGCGTGATTTTAAGAGTGCCGAGGGCTGACCGGGTCATCGGCAGGAAGATAACATCCCGGCGCGCCAAAAAAACGGCGCAGGCCAACCCCTGCGCCATCATCAAAATGCACTAATTGTCTCAGCCGAACCGGGGCGCCCGCGGCGGACCCGAGCGGCCGGCGCCGGGTCCGGCACCCGGACCGGTGATCGGCTTCGGTTTCATCGGGAGCAGCCCTTCGCGCTGCAACTTCTTGCGCGCAAGCTTACGGGCGCGGCGGATCGCCTCCGCCTTCTCCCTCGCCTTCTTTTCGGATGGTTTTTCGTAATGGCCGCGAAGCTTCATCTCGCGGAAAATCCCCTCGCGCTGCATCTTCTTCTTCAGCGCCTTAAGGGCCTGGTCGACATTGTTGTCACGGACGAGAACCTGCACGCGTGCTCCTTTCGCAGTCGGGTTCGTGGGATTGCAGAATGGCCAGGGCGCAACGCCCGAGCCAATATTGGCGCGCGCCTGTAGCAGAAATGCGCCGGAAAGTCTACCAGCGGGCGCTTTGTGGGATCTTTCAGTCCGGAAAAACCCGCGTGACATGGCCCATCTTGCGGCCGGGCCGCACGGCGGCCTTGCCGTAGAGGTGCACCGCAGCACCAGGCATCGTGAGCCAGCGCCGGTAGTCGTCCACCTCTTGGCCGATGAGGTTCGTCATCTCGACGCGGCCATAGCGCACGGGCTTTGCCAGCGGCCAGCCCGCGACCGCCCTGATGTGCTGCTCGAATTGCGACGCCGAGGCGCCGTCGATCGTCCAATGACCGGAATTATGAACCCGCGGCGCGATCTCGTTGACGAGAAGGCCACCATCGCCGAGCACGAACATCTCGACCGCAAGCACACCGACATAGGAGAATTTCTGCGCGATGGTTTCGGCGATGCGCAATGCCTCCGCCGCGCCCTGCTCGCCGAGCGTCGCGGGGACCCGCGAAAACTTCAGGATATGATTGCTATGCTCGTTCTCCGTCACGTCGAAACAAGAAACGGCGCCGTCATTGCCGCGCGCGGCAATGACCGAAACTTCGCGCTCGAACGGCACGAATGCTTCGAGAATGCAGGGCTGGCCGCCGACCTCGCGCCAGGCGGCTGCGGGATCGCCGCCATTTTTGATCGCCGCCTGGCCTTTGCCGTCGTAGCCGAAGCGGCGCGTCTTCAAGATGGCCGGCCGGCCGATCCGCTCAAGGGCTGCGGGCAGTTCGCCGGCCGAACCGACATCGGCAAACGGCGCGGTGCGGATGCCGAGAGCGGCGACGAAATTCTTTTCGGCGAGGCGATCCTGGGTGGTCGCCAAGATTTTCGGGTCGGGCAAGACCGGGACGCGCGCGGCGAGAAACGTCGCGGTTTCCGCCGGCACGTTCTCGAACTCGTAAGTGACGACGTCGACATTTTCGGCAAAGCGGGCAAGCGCCTCGGTGTCGGTGTAATCGGCGCGGGTGACGCGGCGCACGACGTCGAAAGCCGGCGAATCCGGATTGGGCGCGAAGACATGGCACTTGAAGCCGAGCCGGGCCGCGGCCAAGGCGAGCATGCGGCCGAGCTGACCGCCGCCGAGAATACCGATTGTGGCCTCGGGCTTCAGCACGAGCGAGGCAGCTTGCGAAGTTTGGCTCACGCGCCGTCCTTGGGCGCTTCCGCGACCGACGCTGTTTGTCGCGCCCGCCACGCTTCCAGCCGCTCGCTCAAGGCGGGATCGCTCAGCGCCAAGACGCTGGCGGCAAGAAGCGCGGCATTGATCGCGCCGGCTTGGCCGATGGCGAGCGTGCCGACCGGTATGCCCGGCGGCATCTGTACGATGGAATAAAGCGAATCCAGTCCCGATAGCGCCTTCGACTCGACCGGCACGCCGAACACGGGAAGACTGGTCAACGACGCGGTCATTCCCGGCAGGTGCGCGGCGCCGCCGGCGCCGGCAATGATCACCTTGAAACCTTCCGCTTTTGCCCCTTTGGCGAAGGCATAGAGCCGCTCAGGCGTCCGGTGGGCGGAGACGATGCGGGCCGCATAGGCCACGTCGAGCGCGTCGAGCGTCTCGGCGGCATGCTTCATGGTCTGCCAGTCCGACTGGCTGCCCATGATAATGGCTACTGATTTCGCTCCCGGCGGCGCCACCACAAATATCCCTGCGCGAAGGAAGCGACGTATTATAGGGCCGCGCGTTACTGGTGCAAGATGGGTCGATGTGGTCGACGAGATGGTTAAGGACGCGGAGCAGTGCCGATGGAGATGAGCCAATACCATTATTTGCCGCTGGCGCCGGGCTTCTTCGCCATTCTGGTCGGAATCTTCTTCGCCGTTCTGATCCTGCAAACGGTGCGCTTTGCCTATACCAGCCTCGGCATTAGTTCCGGCACCGCGCTCCTTTTGCTGTTCGGCTCGCTCATCGGCAGCATTTTCAACATCCCGATCGTGCAATTGCCGCCGGAGCGGGTGATGTCCGACCAGATCGTGGATTTCTTCGGCATGCAGTACGAAGTGCCGGTGGTCAGCCATTGGCAGGGCACAGTGATCGCGGTCAATGTCGGCGGCGCCGTCATTCCGACGCTGCTGTCGTTTTATCTCCTCGTTAAACGCGATCTATGGGTCAAAGGGACCATCGCTACGGCGATCGTCGCCTTGGTATTGCATTGGCTTGCCAATCCGGTTCCCGGTCTCGGCATCGCTGTGCCGGTATTCGTGCCGGTTGTGACCACGGCCGCTGTCGCGCTGCTGCTGTCGCGCCGGGACGCCGCGCCGCTCGCCTACATTGCCGGTAGCCTCGGCACGCTGATCGGCGCCGACCTCACCAATCTCGACAAAGTCCGCGGGCTGGGCGCGCCGGTCGCCTCGATCGGCGGCGCCGGCACCTTCGACGGCATTTTTCTCACCAGCATCCTCGCCGTGCTCATCGCCAATCTCTATGCGGGACCGCGGCAGGTGCAGCTTGGATAGTCACCGAAACGGAGCGCCGTGAGGCTCGACTGCGATGCCAACAATACCCGTCGATGCGATCAGGGATTATCACGCCCATGTCTATTACGATCCGGCCACGAGCCGCGACCAGGCTGCGCGCCTGCGCGAGCGCGTGGCGAGCGAGTTTCCGCAAGCCAAGCTCGGGCGCTGGCACGACGAACTGGTCGGCCCGCATCCGCAATCGATGTACCAGATCGCGTTTCCGACCGCGATGCTGGCCGCGTTCGTATCCTGGCTGATGCTCAACCGCGACGGCTTGACCGTTCTGCTGCATCCCGAAACGGGCGACGATCTAACCGATCATACAGCGCATGCAGCCTGGTTCGGCGCGGTATTGCCGCTGCGGGTCGAGGCCTTCAAAAAATAAACAGCCCGGCTAAAGGCCGCGCTCGCGCTTGAGACGGTCGATGTAATCGTCGACGTCGGGCGGCAGCGATTCCAGGCCCTTCTGTCCGGCGGCTGACAAGTAGGGCCGCAGTTTCGAGCCGGCAAGAAACGGCGGCTCGTGGTCGGCGGGAATGATGCGGTCGAACACGACCACGACCAGCACGGCGACGAGAAAAATGCGAACCGCGCCGAGCACGGCGCCGGCAACGCGGTCGAACAGACTAATTTCGTCATCAATAAGTTCGTTCAACAGGTTGCGAAACAGCACGCCGAAAGCGACGCCAAACACGACAAATAGAACGACGACCGGCAGCCATGACTCGTCCGGCGGCAGCGTGCCGTTGCCGAGGACGAATGGAACGATACGGGGTGTGATCGCAACGGCTAACGGCGCGGCGAGGAGATAGCCGAGAATTGTCGCAACGCTGCGCAGCAGACCAGAGGAAAAGCCCATCACGATGGCGACGAGCGCGGCTGCCGTAATGACGGCGTCGAAAAGATTCATGTGTCAGCGCGGCTGGCCGTCGTTGAACTCGCGTTCGAATATCTCGCCAAGGCTCGCGTAGAAAAAGCCGTTGAGCCGCCCGATCGGATCGAGCTTCTTCATGTCGATATAGCCGTTGGTCATGCAGCTTGGATCGACGTGCATATAAACCACTTCGCCGATGACCAGCGGATGCCGGTTGGGGCCGAGCTCGATCACCTGGTGCAATTTGCATTCGAAATGGATCGGCACCTCTTTGACGCGCGGCGCCGCAACCTTGACGCTTGGGATCGGCGTCAAACCGGTCTCGGCGAATTCGCTGTCGTCCTCGGGGAATGCGTTGGCCGAATCGACCATCTCTTTCCAGACCGGGTGCGTCACGACGTTGAAGCAGAACTCGCCGGTCTCGCGCACGTTCTTCAGCGTATGCTTCTCGCTGCCGTCGGGATTGCGCGCGATGGTCAGCGAGATCATCGGCGGGACGACGCAGACCACGGTGAAGAACGAAAACGGCGCCAGATTGGTGATGCCCTTCTTGTTCACGGTCGAGGCCCAGCCGATCGGCCGCGGCACCACGGCGCCGGTGAGCAGGCGATAGACCTGACGCTTATCGGCAACGGCGGGATCGATTTCGAGATAGTCGGACATGAGAGCGGGCCCCTGCAATGCGGCCGCAGGCTAGCACGACGCGATTTGTCAGCGCATGCGCTAATGCACCCGCACGGGAATGATTTCGACCGACAGCAGCACTTCGTCGCCGAGGCCGTAATAGTAATAGGCTGGTTGCGAAACCAATCGTAAGAACATGAAGAGGCGGAAGCGCAACCGCTTCAGCAAGTTCATGCGCCGCGCCGGCAACAGGTTTTCCTGCGACACATGCACGATCCACCGGTGGCGGTCGGTCGGCAGGTCGATTTCGCGGTGCCGCGCCATTTCCTCCAGCGCGTGTTCGACATTCGGCTCTTCCATGAAGCCGAAGCTCAGCTCGACGGCGATGATGCTGCCGCGGTTATGGTCGCGGTCGAACACCGTCACGCGATAGCGGTTGTCGTGGATGTAGGGAACCTTGCGGTGCTTGACTTCGACCAGGATCAGATTGCGCGGCAGGATGCCGTGCCGCTCCCACAGCATCTGGATGAGCGCCGGCGCGCGGTCGCTCGGCAGGCTCATCGGTTTCGGCGACATCACCAGCGCGTTGCGCTCCATGAAGACCTTGCAATCGCGATGCAGCGCGACCAGCTCCGCCATGGTCATGGTCGGCTTGGCGGAATAGGCGGCAAACGTCGCCTTGCGGCCCCAGCGCCATGTCGTCATCACCAGAAAGACCGCGGCGCCGACTGACAGCGGCACAAAGCCGCCTTCGATGAATTTCAGCGAACTTGCGAACAGGAACGACGCATTGACCGCCGTCAGCGTCCCCCATACCGCACCGGTCGTAAGCGCTCCCCATTTCCAGTGATAGCGCGAGATGGGAAACATCGCGATTGAAGTAATCAGCATCACGCCGGATACGGCCAATCCATAGGCGGCGGCGAGCGCGGAAGCGGAACGGAAGGTCAATACCAAGAGCACGCAGCCGACAAACAGCGCCCAGTTGATGAAGGGAACGTAGATCTGGCCGGCATGTTTCTCGTGCGTGTGCAACAGCGCGAGCCGCGGAAACAGTCCGAGCCGGATCGCCTGCGAGACCAGCGAAAATGCTCCGGAAATCAGCGCCTGCGAGGCGATGACGGTCGCCACGGTGGCGAGCAGCACCATGGGATACAGCAAGGGTTCCGGCACCATGCTGTAGAACAGTTTGCCGCCTTCCACCGGTGCGCCGCTCAATACATAAGCGCCTTGGCCGAGATAATTGAGCAAGAGCGCAGGATAGACGACGGCGAACCAGCTCGCCCGGATCGGCTGCGCGCCGAAATGCCCGACGTCGGCATACATCGCTTCGCCGCCGGTGACGACCAGCATCAGGGCGCTGAGAATGAGAAGCGTATCGAACAAGCCGGCGCGATGCAGATAGGTCAGGCCGTAAACCGGATTGAACGCGGCGAGGATGTTCGGATGGTGTTGGATCTGCGCGACGCCGAGCACCGCGATCGCCACGAACCAGACGATGAGGACCGGCCCGAACACGATGCCGATACCGGACGTCCCCTTGAACTGGACGGCGAACAGCCCGGTCAAAAGGCCGATGGTGATGGGAATGACGGCGTTGCCCAAAGCCGGCGTCGCGACGTGCAGTCCTTCCACCGCCGACAGCACGCTGATCGACGGCGTAATGATGCCGTCGCCGAACAGCAAACCGGCGCCCAGCATGAGCGCCCACAATAACAGCGTGGTGCCGCGCCGGCGCTGTTCGTGCAACAGACCGTAGAGCGCGAAGACGCCGCCTTCGCCGTCGTTCTGCGCGCGCAGTACCAAGATGGCGTATTTGATGGCGACGATGATCGTGATGGTCCAGATCACCAGCGACACACCGCCCAACACGTCGTCCGGGGTTTGCGCGCCGCCGGTCCGGCCGAAAAACAGCTGGTCCATGGCATAGAGCGGCGAGGTGCCGATATCGCCGTAAACGATGCCGAGCGCGCCGACGGTCAGCCCGGCAAAGCTGCCGCGCGGCACGTGCGACGCGCCCGGTTTCGAGCGGGCGACGCGCGATTTGCGTAAGCGAGTTAAAGCATCCATCAACCGGAACCGGCGGCCGCGGCAAACAGCCATGATGCCAATAGCAGGATTGAAAGTGGACCTATTGATACACGTCAAAAGCGCCCCTTCGCGCCACCGCTGGAGAAATCGAAACCGATATTTGACTTTCGCGCGATCTGCCGGACCATAGCGGCATGTCGGCAAAGGCGCAGCGTTTGACCGTGGCCGTGGTCGGGCTTGGCAGTATCGGCGGTGTCGCCGCGGGCTGTCTTGCCGCGGCGGCCCGGCACGACGTCATCGCCTGCACACGCCGGCCGATCGAGCGGCTGGCGCTCGACCAGCCAAGCGGCACGGCAGAAGTGCGGCTCAACGCGCTCACCGATCCGGCGCACGCGGGGCCGGTTGATTGGGTGTTGCTCTGCACCAAGACGCACCAGACGGAATCGGCGGCGCCGTGGCTCGCGCAGCTCTGCACGCCGTCGACCCGCGTCGCCGTTCTGCAAAACGGCATCGGCCATGTCGCTCGCGTCGCGCCGCTCGCCAACGGCGCAACCGTGTTCCCGGTGATCGTCTATTACAACGGCGAACGGCTCGATCCCGATCGCGTGCGGCTGCGGCAAGGCTCTGACCAAGATCTTGCGGTGGCGGACGACGCATCCGGCCGCGCCTTCGCCGAGCTTCTCGAAGGCACGCCGCTTCGCGTGCTGCTCAGCGACGACTTCGCCACGCTCATCTGGCGCAAGCTTTTGATCAACGCGGTCGCCAGTCCGATCACCACGCTGACGCTGCAGCGGCAGGCGGTGTTGCGGCGCCCCGATGTGCAGGAGCTCTGTCACGCCATTCTTGCCGAAGCCGTGGCGGTGGCGCGCGCCGAGGGCGCCAAACTCGCCGATGACGAGCCGGCGCGCGCCATGGCGACATTGTTCACGTTTTCCGGCGAGCTCGGCACGTCGATGTATTTCGATCGGCTCGCCGGACGCCACCTCGAAGTCGAGGCCCTGACCGGCGCCATTGTCGCAGCCGGCGCGCGCCACGGCATCGCCACTCCGCTCAATACGGCGTTGCTGACCCTGCTGCGCGCGATCGACGACGCGGCGGCCAACTAGGCCGGATTGCGCCTGACAACATCGTGCTGAGGGCGCACATCGCGCAACACGCGTCGCCGTTCACGCCCGCTCGACGCGCGCCGCGTAGCAACCGGGCGCGGCGAAGTGCACGTGCAGATAGGCCGCGCGCGGATCGGCAAGCAGGCGTTCGATGGCCTCTTCAAGCTTGACGCCTTCGATCAACTCCCAGCCGAGCATCATCGCATTGGCGTCGAAAGCGCGCACCGCCAGCGTGCGCTTGCGCAACTGCTCGGGCACCTCATCGATGGCGTCGAACGTTGCCTCGTCCGCGCGCACGTAAATGGCAAAGCGCATACGATAGGGCGACGCCACGGCGTGGTGCTCGTAATTGACCAGGATCAGTTCGTCGCCCGGCTTGGCGTCGGTCAGGCTGATGCGGCATGGGCGCGGCCCGTCGGCGATCTGCCGCACGGCGCCGTGCTCCGTAAGCTCGTCGTCCGAGAGCGCGAACAATGGGGCGAAATTTTCCGCCGGCAAGCCTTGAATGCGAAAGTGCATGGTGAACTCCTCCTTGCTGTCGTAGAGGATAAATGCGGCATGCAAGTGCGCGGCGACACCCGATTTCTGCTACGATATCGAGGGAGTATGCTTTAACCGGACTCCATTTTCGGGGAGGTCACATGGCGCGTCGTCCAACCGATCCTCGCTCCGCGGCCGAGCAAGCCTTCAAGACGGCGACCGCCAAGCCGGTGGAAGGACCGCTGAAACCGCCGCCGTCGTTGCCCGGCGTAAAGGAAACGGTGTCGCTGCGCATCGATCGCGACGTGCTCGATTTTTTCCAGGAAGACGGCCCGGGCTGGCAGGACCGCATCAACGCCGCGCTGCGCAAAGCGGCGGGGAAGTAGCGCGCCGCTTAACGAAATTGCGCGCATCAGATCGTCCGATAGCCGCCGTCCGCCATGACGATCGCGCCAGTGACATAGGCCGACAGGTCGGAGGCTAAAAAGATCGCCGGACCGACGATGTCTTTCGGCTGGCCGGTGCGGCCGAGCGGCGTGTGATCGAGAAAGATTTTCACGATTTCCGGATTGTTGGCGCGCACTTGCGCGTTGAGCGGCGTCTCGATCAGGCCGGGCCCGATAGCGTTGACGCGCACGCCGTCCTTGCCGAGTTCGGCGGCCAAGGCGCGGGTAAAGCCGAGCACGCCGTGCTTCGACGCGGTGTAGGCGGGCGAGTTCGGCGTGCGCACATGGACGAACGACTGGATCGAGGCGATGTTGACGATGCGCCCCTTGGCCGCGCGCAATGGTGCAAGAAACGCGTGCGTCACGTTGAACAGGCCGTTGAGGTTCACTGCCATGATGTCCTGCCAGTCCTTGATCACGGCATCCGGTTCGCCGGCGAAACCGTTGCGCCGGTTGATGCCGGCATTGTTGACCAGGACCGAAACTGTGCCGACCTCGCTTGCGACTTTGGCAGCGACGTCGCGGCACGCCATCCGATCGGTGACGTCGAGGATGAAGTGTTGCGCCTTGCCACCGGCGTCGCGGATGTCCGCTGCCGTCTTGCCGGCCGCCTCGCCGTTGATGTCGAGCACCGCGACCTGGGCGCCTTCTTGGGCAAAGCCGAGTGCGATGGCGCGGCCTATACCGGACCCTGCGCCGGTGACGACCGCGATGTGGTTTTGCAAAAGTCCGGGCATCGGTACTGTCCCTTGGGATGTGGCGGGCAAACATAGCAACGACCCATGCGCGGGCGACAGCACAAATCCCCTTGCGCCGTTGCGGAGAGGTGGCCGGGCACCGCATCTTGCAGCGCAGCGAAAATTCAACAAAACGTAACTCGATAAAAAGCGCGCGGCCTCCTTCACGGTTTATTGAAGCGGCCACCGCGAGGATGACACAGAGGACCGGTAACAAGGTTCCATCTGAGCACGGAGGGATTCGCCATGACGCCTGAAGTCGCTGGCAAAGCCGTTGCGCCGATGCGCTTTTTTCACGAACGCTATTTCGGGCGGCCGTCCTGCCCGAAATGCGGCGAACCGATGATGGCGCCGGAATACCCGGAATTCTCAGCGTGCCGCAACGGCGACGAGATCCGGAATTTCTGGCTGTGCGACAGCTGCGAGCATCGCTTCGATACGGTGATCAAGTTCAAGCCGCTTGCCGCGTGAAATGGCCGGACAGGCCGCACCGAGCGACAGCGCCGTTACGGAAAAACTGCATTGACCTTTGGACGCTCCGGCGTTTCGCGAAGTTCAATGCGGCCCGACAACATCCAGCCTGACCGGCGCGAGGCCGGAAAAATGCAGTTGCCGAGCCGCCGCCGGCGTTACGTCGATGATCCGATGTTTGTCGAAGGGTCCGCGGTCGTTGATCCGCACCACGACTGCGCGGCCGTTGCGCAGGTTGGTGACGCGCACCATCGAGCCGAACGGCAAAGTGCGATGGGCGGCGGTGAGCTTTAACGGCGAATAGGCCTCGCCACTCGCAGTCGAGCCGCCCTTTTGCGTACAGATCGCAGCCAGCGGCGGCTTGGCGGCCGCGCCGGCCGGTGCGCTTATCGCCAGCACCGACGCCAAGCAAAGTGTCGTCTTGGTCACGCGCGCGAATGTCATGGGCTACGGCTCGGCATGCTCAATTCACTGATGACATTAGCACGCCATATCCATTCGCCACGAAGCTGCAACCGATCGCCGCTGCCATACGCGCCCAAACGCGCGTCAGTTACCAGTCAGATACCAGCTTGACTCTCGCTCTGGTATGTGTTCCTGGTTTGTTCCTAACTTTTTGCGGCGATTATATACTTGACGTACTGACGGCGGGGACGTATACTTACCTTAAATAGAGGGTAAGACTATGAAAATGCTTAAGATTTACACGGATGACAACGCAGCACGCAAGCACCTGGAAAGGCTGCTTTGGCCCCAAGGACCACTGTGCCCGCATTGTGGCAATTTCGACCGCAAACGCATCCACAAGCTGACCGGCAAGAGCACCCGAGCGGGCGTCTACAAGTGCAACGAATGCGAAAAGCCGTTCAGCGTGACGGTCGGAACCGTATTCGAATCCTCGCATGTGCCGCTGCACAAGTGGGTCTATGCGACGCATTTGCTCACGGCGTCGAAGAAAGGCATTTCGAGCCATCAACTGATGCGAATGCTTGGCGTGAGCTACAAAACAGCATGGTTCATGTCGCACCGCATCCGCGAAAGTATGCGCCCGGCGACGCTCACACCCATGGGCGGCAGCGGTAAGACGATTGAGGCCGACGATACGTTCATCGGCCGTCAGGAAGGCGTGCCGAAGGCTAAGCGTGGCGGCTGGCACAAGAACACCGTTCTCACGCTCGTCGAGCGTGGCGGGGCGGCGCGAAGTTTCCATATCGATGGCTTTGCCGCCCGCGATATCATGCCGACCGTACTCATGAACGTTCGCCGCGAAAGCCGCGTCAACACCGACGAAGCGAAAGCCTTCTACGATGTCGGCAAGGAATTTGAGGGACACGATAGGGTCAATCATGCGCTCGAAGAATATGCACGCCGCGAAGGCGAACGCCTCGTCAGCACCAACACGGTCGAAGGCTTCTTCTCGATCTTCAAGCGCGGCATGAAGGGCGTCTATCAGCATTGCTCAGAGAAACACCTTCACCGCTATCTGTCCGAGTTTGACTTTCGTTACTCAAACCGTGCCAAACTTGGCGTGAACGACGAAGTCCGCGCGGAGAAGGCGTTGCAGGGTATCACCGGAAAGCGTTTAACTTATCGACGGCCTAACAGCCCCCAAGTCCATTAAGCAGTTGGCTAAGCGTTTTATGCGCTGGCGCAAGGCCAGGGGCGCAAAATAGGGGGGATTAAGCATGTGCAATCGCTGCACATTTTTTTCCTTGCCTTTGTGCAACCATTGCACTATACGTGCGTTGTTGGGTGTAGTCGAAAAATGACTACAGTCAAGAGATTAAGTAACTGTAAGATAAAGGTTTTTTGCGGATTGCGGGAGCACCCCCCGCCTCATTTTCACCTAAAGGGACCGAATTCAGATTGCACTGTCGATCTGGCTACATTGGCACCCACGAAAGGGCATTACTCGAAATCAGATTTGAACGAAGCGCTTGGCTGGCTTGCGTGGCGTAAGAACTATGTTGCGGTAGTAAAAGAGTGGAGAAGGCTAAATGAGCGCGAATGATATCGAGCACACTGGGATTCCGCTCCCGCGCATTGGGCATGTCGATGCGAGGTGGGATCCCCTCACCCTTATCGTGACGTGGAGCCATGGCGAGCGCGCGGGTCAAGTAGACCGCATCGACGTTGCGCCAATCATAAACACCTACAAAATTTTTCGCCCGCTCCGAACCAACGAGGCGCTGTTCAAGACTGCGCGCTTGTCTGAGGATGGGGATGCGGTCGTATGGGATGACAAAGACCTAGAATTGTCCGCAGAGGCGTTAGAATCTCTCGCCAATCAGATAATGACGCCGCAAGATTTCGTAGCCTTTATGGAGCGCAACCATCTAACAGAGGAAGGAATCGCTTCCATTCTCGGCTATGGGCGTCGTCAGATTGGCTATTACAAGACCACAGGTCCAATCCCGCGCGTCGTTGCCCTAGCTTGCAGGGGATACGAAGCGTTTTTAAACGAGAAGGCCGAAAGCGTCCCACCCGCTACCTCAAAACGGAAAGCAAAGGCGGCCTAAATGGCGGAGACCCACGAGGCCGTCGCATGGGAACTATTTCGGGTTGTCGCTAATGCAGAAGGAAAATCCCTTCACGCGAGCGACAACGGTACACCGCCTACGCGAAAGTGGGTTTTTGAGACCTACGCGGAGTGTCTTGCGATTGTGCGGCCTTCGTCGGCCGCGCATGGCGTGGCCGCGCGACGCGCAGAGACGGCGAAATAAGGAATTCGTAAAAGGCGGCGGCGCGCGCGCAAACTTCGGCGGCGTCGCCGTTTGAATCGCCGCTCGCTAGTTTCAGACATTCCAAACGTAAGCTATCCATCATGATCCTCAGAATCCGCGTCCGTTCGATCGGCGGCGCGGCGGTCGCCACGCTTGTCGCCCTTTGGCTGCTTACGTGGCGTCGGCGGCGTTTTCAGCATCCGCCGCAGCGTCTCGTCCCGCTCATGGTCCTGTTTTTCCGCCATAATTCACTAAACGTGGCGCTGTGGACGGAGTTGATTTTGGCTTGTGAACTCACCGCAAATCAATGCATGGCCCTACTGCTAGAGTCAGGTAGTTGGCCGATCTAGCCCCCGCTAGATCGGCCTTTTGTATTTTCTAGATGGCGCGCTCGGTAACCTGCGTGCGTCCGGTAGGGGGTCTTTGCATCGCGTCCCCTGCCGTTCTCCAATTTCCCGCCGGTTCGGAGACGGCGGGCAACACGATGGCCACCTCGCAAGAGGTGGTGCAGGCCCCTTAACGGGGCCGTTTGGGCCAGCTTCTCGTTCCATCGGGGGCTGGCCCCTTCTTTTCAGACCGATCCGGATCGACCCAAATCAGTCTGAGACAATCTGTCCTGTTCGTTCTGCCGATCAAGTGGAAAACTACAGCAAACCTGTATTTTTTCTGTGAGCCGTTAGCCTGTCACGCCGTCGGAATCACTAGGTTTTTATTCCTGGTACGTCAAGTACATAATCCCCCTTTTTGCCGAGGGGGAAGAAGCATGAAAGCGCTTGGTCTGGCTCTTGGTTCGGCTCTTGGTTCCGCTCTTGGTTCAGCTCTTGGTTTGACCTTTGGTCTTGCCCTACTCGCCGCGCCGGCGTTAGCGCAAACGCAGACGATCGCGCCGGCCGATGCCAAGGAGCATGTCGGACAGACGGTGACGATCGAAGGCCCGGTCGGCAACGTCTATACCGCCCGCTCCGGCATGACCTTCATCGACATCGGCGGCCGCTATCCCGACAACGTTTTCGCCGCGGTGATCTTCGCCGACGACACCGGGAAATTTCCCGATATCAAAGCGCTCGACGGCAAAATCGTCGACGTCACCGGCGCGGTCAGTCTTTACCGCGGCAAGCCGGAGATCATCCTGAAATCCGCCGATCAGGTGAAAGCGAAGTAGCGCGCGGTTGCGCGTTCCCCAACCACCACGGCGACGCACGTCGATCCGTGCTCGCGGCGCGCCCGGCGCGCGAGTTTTGTCAAACAGCGATGACCTCTTTTCCGTCATCTTGAGGCGCGGGCGGAGCGAGCCTCGAAGGATGCGGCCGAGGGGTCACGGGCCGTCGCCCTTCGAGGGCCGCTTCGCGGCCACCTCAGGGTGACGGATAAGGCTCCGTGTAACCTCCAGCGATTTTTCGTTTCGCACCGTCGAAAGAAATAAAAATAAGGGAAGCGGACCGCCGGCGGACGCCGTGTTTCACGTCCTACGGGCGATGCTTAGGGAGTGAGCGCGGGAAGCGTACGCGGCATAGTGGCAGCGAACAATTCTCGGCAAGGATGAATGGGCGTTGCACAGTGCGACGGCGCCGGCGGTGTTGCCGGTCGCCGGATTATCAGCAATGCTGGACACATGCGTGTTCTTTGTTGCTGCATGGCGGTGCTAGCGGCGCTCACCGTGGAAGTGCTCACCAATCAAGCCTGGGCGGCCACCCGCGCCTATGTGATGAACGGCCTTTTCGTCGGCACCGGGCTGGCGACGATCGCCGAGCGGTTGCGCCAGCGCGGCTATATCGTTGCCTATGGCAGCTACATCCAGGACCGCGCCTTTGCGGCGGATGCCTGCGCGCATACCGGCGACCGCATCGTCGTCATCGGTCATTCGTTTGGCGCCGAGGCGGCGGCGCGGGTCGCGACGCAAGCCGCGGCCTGCGGCGCCCGCGACGTGACCATGATCGGCGTCGATCCGGCGGCCCCGGCCGAAGTCAGGGGCGTATCGCATGCGGTGAATTTTGTCGGCGAGTATCGCGGCACGATTGCCGGCGCGCAAAATATCCCGGTCCCCGGCTATAGCCACATGGGCATCATGGAAAGCCCCGACGTGCAGGCGCGCATCCTGTCGGAAGCGCAGTGAAAAAATATTCTGCCCCGCGCGGGGCGGATGATTTTTGATCGTCATTGCCGGACCTGGTCCGCCTGCGGGCCGTAGTCATCAACTAGGCGATACGCGCGGACCTACCCTTCGGCGGACGAAGGTCCGGCAATCCATGCGCGGCGGCGCGGGCGGATCGTTTCCAGCAAGCTGCGAACGTGCTATCAAGGACAACGGCCTGCGCAATTAGCCGGTTTGCCGCGCGGCATCTTTCCGAGCGTCACTGCAGATGACCGCTCTGCTTTCGCCCGTGCCGCGGGCGAAGCTTTCATTGCCGCAAAGCCGAGGGCGGGTAGCCGCTCGAAGGAGGTTGCATGCAGCGGACTCATGGCAAATTCAGAAAGCTGCCGGGGGTCGAGGACGCCAACAACGCCCGGTCAGAAGACGAAGCCGCCGCCGACGCCGTTGCAGACAAGATCGCGCGCCTGAAGGAACTTCGCCTGGCGCGAGACGCGGCGGCGCGCGCCGCGCCGCCGCCCGCCCGGGTGAAGAAGGGCCGCGACAAGAAAAAGCAGAAAAAGCGCCCCGCCGCAGCGTTGGCTGATTGGCTCAAGAATCGCCACGCCGCCTCGTAAAGCGTAATCCGTCAAAATGAACCTCTCGTCGGACGGTGAGCCGCCCGGCCCTCTCTTTAAAACACCATTGCCGCGCGCTATTCGGCCACACTTGCGGCCCGCCTCCCGCCCGCGTTGTCATTGCGCTCGCTTATCCGAAATACGCCTCGCCAGGGGTCCCGCTAACTGTTACGCCATAGGAGACCCGCACAAACCATAAAAGGATGCTGCCATAATGGAGAAATCCAATAAGCACGAGGCGGGCGCGCAGTTCGCCAAGGCGCAGCGCGCCAACGACGCCAAAAAGGCGACGTCCGATTACGAATCCGCAGCCAAAGCGCTGCGCGCTAAGACCGAGCGGCTCAAGGCGCTGCGCTTGGCAAGAGACGCCGCCGCGCCACCGCAATTGCCGACCGCGCCGAAACGAAAAGGCAAGACCAAAGGCAAATCCGGCACTTTGTCGGATTGGCTGGACGGCCAGGCCAAAGAGGGCCGCGGCAGTTGAGCGGGACGCCGCTTCGCTGATCGCGCAACTCGCGTCGCCGCGGCGTGCGGAAGCTGCGCTCGCCCGTTATTGCCGGGCGTGACTGCGCGCCTCGCAAAGGGCGCTGCGGCTTCCAGCTTCGGGACGGTCACGCAACAGAATACTCACGCCACAGACCGCCCCGATTAGGATTTGCGCTACGCGTTACGCCGCAGCGGCAAACTGGATCCGGGGCGAGCCGACGACGCCGCTCTTCTCCATCACCGTCTTCATTTCGCTTGAGCCCAACCAGGTGCGGGCCTTCGCTACGTCGGCGGCGTCGGCAAGGATCACGACGTCATTCTGGTCGTCGGCGCTGCGGAACACCTTGGTGTTGGTGATGCCGGCGGACGTGCGCTCCTTCTCGTGGCCATTGTAGCTCGTGCGCCATGCGCCGAAGTCCTTGACCTTGAGGTGAAGAGTCAGGTTTTCGTTAGCCATCGGTATTCTCCTTGTGAAACTACTGTGTGAAAATGTGCATCCGCACGCAACCGGGGTCGCGCGCGCGATCGGCCTTGCCGGCGCAGCAAGCGCCCGCCATGCAAATCAACATCGATTTTTAGAGTCGAATCGTGCCAGCCGATGGCACCAATGCTGCCGGTGTTTATTGAACGGAGACTTCGGCAAGTCGCCGTTTTTTGGGCAGCTCTCGGGCAAGCCGTTGCCTACCCAATATTCTTACATCTGTGGTGCCGCGACCAAAGCACAAGGGCGCGCGGCAAAGTTAAATTCCGGCGGCCGCCGGCCTTGGGCTATAGTGGCGCCGGCCTGACAATGTGGGCCGCACACTATGGCGGGAATGAGCTCCCGCCGGCACGGAGTATCGGCAATGCCGCTGCAGCGAGGCGAAGTGCAAGGCTACGACTTCGACCGGATGGTCGTTGATTTCACGATGCGCGATGCGGACAAAATCATCGTTTGCGCGATCAGCACCGCGGCCATGGACAATCTTGAGGACGGCCGCGCGCTCAAGCCGGAACAGCGCGTCGATCAGTTTCTGCGCTTGCGCGACGTCATCGAAGACCGCGCCTCGGTCAAGTTTTTCCAGGAGCAGGCCCGGCCCGACCGGCCCGTGGTGTTGCGCTCCAACGATTTCGCCAAATAGCCGTTTTGCCGCGGCGCGAAGGCGGAAGCGATACCCATCATAGGGCGGCGAGGATGAGCGATGGGTTTCGCAAGGGCTCAACCCATCCTGCCGCGCTCCATCGGCCCCGCGGCGCTCAGCCGAAAAACCACGACTCCGGGTCGGCTATCGGTTCGCCGGCGTTCAGGGCCAAGAGGCCTTTGACGCATCGGATCAAGGTCCAGATCACCCACCACAGCAAGATCAAGCCGCCGATCGCGACGTGCAGCGCGACGACGCCGACGACGACGTAGAGGAGCCCGATCCAGAACGTTCTGATCTGAAACCGGAAATGGCTCCGGCTGACCGGGTCGGCCCGGTCGCCTTGCATCGAGGCGATGATGAGGCCGATCACCGCGGTCAGCCCGGTGAAAAAGCCGAGCAGATATAAAATATAGACGGTCAGCGCCAAGCCGTAATCCGAAATCATCGGCGGTCTTGCCGCGACCGCCTTGTCGTCCGCAGCGGCCTTCTCAGCGGCCTTGGCCATTGGCCCCTCCCCATATCCTGCGATCAAACGCCGTAGAGGGTTATAGCAAAGGACCGGCGATAAACCCATCCTGCCCCGCGAAAGCGGGGAAGGGGGACCATCCGTAGCGCGGAGCGCGGAGGATGGTGGAAGGGGCGCGGGCCTCGACGAACCTCTTGGAACGAAAACGAAGCGTTGAGTCAGACGCCCCCTCCACCGCCCCTTCGGGGCGGTCCCCCTCCCCCGCTATCGCGGGGGCGGATAAGATTCGCCGCTGCGACCGGGCAACGACAAGTCAGGGAGACGTTTCGTGGGCAAAGGGCATAAGGACAAAGTCGCCATCATCACCGGCGCCGCCAACGGCATCGGCCAGGCCTTCGCCAAGCGTCTCGCCGAGGATGGCGTGCATGTCGCCGTCGCCGATCTCGCCGACGGACGCGAGACCGTGAAGCTCGTCGAAGCCGCGGGGCGGCAGGCGCTCGCGGTCGTTTGCGACGTGTCGAAGGAGGACTCGGTCGCGGCGATGACCAAACAGGTGCAGGCAAAATTCGGCCGCGTCGATATCGTGGTGAACTGCGCCGGCATCTTTCCGCAGCAGGATTTCGCCGGCATGAGCTTCGCCGACTGGCGCAAAGTTCTCGCTATCAATCTCGACGGCACCTTCCTCGTCACCTCAGCCTTCGTGCCGGGCATGCGGGCGCGTAAATGGGGGCGCGTCGTCAGCATGGCGTCGAGCACGTTCGGCTCGGTGACCACCGGTTTCGCCCATTACGTCGCCAGCAAGGGCGGCATCATCGGCTTCACCCGCGCCCTCGCCGGCGACCTCGCCGCCGACGGCATCACGGTGAACGCCATCGCGCCGGGGTTGACCCGTTCGCCGGGAACGCTGGTGCGCAAGCCGCGGCCGGGCTTCGCCACCATGGACGAGGAATTCGTCGCCGTCGCCAGCCTGCAGGCGATCAAGCGGGTAGAGGTGCCGGACGATCTCGTCGGCGCGCTGTCGTTTCTCACCAGCGACGACGCCGCTTTCATGACCGGGCAGACGCTGAATGTGGATGGGGGGCGGGTGAGGTCCTAAGGGAACTTCTCTTTCCCCTGCTACGGGAATAACGGCCTAAACTGTTCGACGCTCTCGAATTGGATGAAATTGCCTAAGCGAGGGGTCACCTCACCGCCCCACCGTTCAAGAAAAAACCAAATCGGGCCGACGTTAAGATAGGTTCCTCTCGACCAGCTGCTCGGCTGAAACTCGATGAAGATGTACCAATAACGCTCATCAGAAAGCCAGCAGCGGGATTGACCCTTGCGTCGACAGCCGAGCGGCAATAGTGCAGCTTTTGCCGCCGCCGCAATCAGCTTGCCGTGCTCGTTCTGTTTGGACACCGTCACCCCTATTTAACACCGCGCCGTCCACAACTTGACCTTGCATCAATTTTATGTTCTTGTTCTGTTCTGTCAACCCGCGGCGTGTCCTCCGAAAGGGCCGCGTTTCATGTGCGATGGCGAACGCGTTGAGCGGATGATCTCCGAGTGGCTCGAGCGGAATTATCCGAACGGGCCGACGTGGTACGGCCGGCCCGCGACGGAAGCGCCGCCACTTGAGATCAAGATGATCCCGGCCTTCGTAGCGATTGAGTACAACATCAGCAACGGCGGTTGGGCACAGTTCTTGTGGAACTGCTTCGGTGAGTGGCGCGATGTCATTAACATCGCAAGGGGCGGATATCTCTTGATCGGCGCATCCGAGCAAAGCGCGGCGCTGACTGAGCTGTGGACTTTGTGCGAGCGCGACGAGCGAGAATGTGGCGAGATGCATAAGCAAGCGAACGCAGCATTCGAAAGAAAAGGATCTGACGCATGGTCGTCGATATTCGGAAAATTTACCTCCCGCAGCTATTCCGCGCCGTCCCACGGCTGGGAGGAACTGTTCTGGGACGACGCTTTGTACGAAAAACGCGATGCTTGGCTGGCGGCAAATGAAGCTCGCGTGCGCAAAGTCATGGGAATAAAGCCATGGGAATGATGGATTAGCGGGCCGGGATCAAGGCTACCAAACTTGACATTTATTGGGGGTACACTTATTTGAGGTACACCTTCGATCCGGCCAAGCGCGATCTCGCGCTCCGGCATCGCGACTTGGATTTCGCCCGGGCCGGCGAAGTGTTTGCCGGGCGCACCGCGACCGTCGTGGACGAGCGGTTCGATTACGGCGAAACCCGCTTCATCACCGCGGGCCGTCTCGACGGCCGGCTGGTGGTGATGGTCTGGACCCAACGTGGCGAAACGCGCCACATCATCTCGATGAGGCATTGCCATGCCAAGGAAGAAGAAATCTGGCACCGCCGCATGGGTTGATCGCGACGACGCACCGGAGCTGACGGACAAGTTCTTCGACCGTGCCGAAATCCGCCACGGCGACAAGGTCATCCGCCGCGGCCGGCCGCCTTTGCCGAACCCGAAGCAGGCGGTGAAGCTGCGCCTCGATGCCGACGTGCTCGCCGCCTACCGCAAAACCGGCGCCGGCTGGCAGACGCGGATCAATGCGGATTTAAGGAAGGCGAGAAAGCTGAAGGCCGGGTGAACGTGTAGCCCCGATCGAGCGCCAGCGAAATCCGAGATGTGAGAACGCGGGCATTCCGCGCGTCATGGCGCCCGTCATGGCGCCCATCATGGCGCCGAGGTAGAGTGCCGAATCGTCCATGCGCTGCGGCGCTTTTGCTGTGAGGGAGAACTGAACCATGCAAGTCTTGTCGGGGATGAAAATCTTGTCGGGATTGAGAGCCGGTCTCCTCGCCATCGTGGCGCTGATCGGCGCGGTGTCGGTTGCGGACGCCGATAGCGCCACGATCAGCATCCGCATCTTCAAGGCAGGCTTCATCGTCGGGGGCTCGGCCGGCGAAGGCGTGCTGACGTTCCACGGCCGCAGCTATCCGCTGTCGATCGGCGGGTTGAGCTACGGCTTCACCTTCGGCGCCTCGGAGACGCGCTTCCATGGCACCGTCAGCAACATCAACCGCCCGTCCGACATCAACGGCGTCTACGGCCAGGGCGGCGCCGGCGCAGCCATCATCAAGGGCGCGCAGGGCATCGTGCTGGCCAACCAAAACGGCGCCGTGCTGACGCTCGCCGGCGAGCAGACCGGCCTGATCGTCAGCGCGGATTTAAGCGGACTGGTGTTGTCGCTGAAGTAAGCGGCGAGGCAAGCGTAGGGTGGGCTGAGCGCAGCGAAGCCCACGCGGTCTGGGGCGCCGAAGCTGAGACGTGGGCACGTCGCTTCGCGCCTTTGCCCACCCTACGCTTGCTCCACCCATCCTACCCCGCTGTTGCCGAGCCGCCTATCCTGTAAAAGGAGCGCATCGCAAATATCAAAGACGGTTTTTGCAAGCGGCCCGCCGATGATGTCGCTGCGTTTGAGGCAATGACCGATGCGCGGGCTCATTGCATAGGCGCGCTCCGTTGCATCGACCACCATCGTCTCGGGCCCATCGTCGAAGATGCGGTATTTGATGCTTACCGCATGAAAATCGGGAAGTTCGCCGCCTTCCTTTTCCGGCCCGGCGAAAATCAAATCGATATCTGCGCCATTCTCCAAGACGTGCCCGACGGTCCAATGCACGAAATAGGAGCCCCGCCCGCGTGGCTCGTCGTGCCAAAGCGCTCGCGGCCTCTCCCCGCAAGCGGGGAGAGGCGAATTTTGCTAGAGCGCTTTGTTACTTTCTTTCTCGGCCGCGTTTTTATCGACATAAACCTCCGCCCCCATGTCGAGAAATTTCTTCGACATCGAAGCCATTCCGGCTTCGATGTTTTCTTTTGACGTCCCTGTCGCGCCTGCGGCGCTCCCCGCCTCTTGTCGCGCCATGCCGCGTTCGGCCTCGTCCTTCGACATCGCATCCTTCGAGACGGGTGCTTTCGCGCCGTCCTCAGGATGAGGATACAGCATGGCCTTTTCGTTGTCGGTCAGCCCCGCGGCGTAGTCGCGAACGTCGGCGGTGATCTTCATCGAGCAGAATTTCGGCCCGCACATCGAGCAGAAATGCGCCACTTTGTGCGCTTCCTTGGGCAGCGTTCTCAGATCGTCATTGCCGGATTGGATCCGGCAATCCATGCGGCGCTTTGGACGGAATGGCGGATTATGCTTCGCTTTCGCGGCACACTTGAAAGTTGATCGACAATCGCTATGCTACCCGCGCCACGGCCGCAGCCGTCCGCCACAGCCGCCCAGGGGAGGATCGTCATGAAGCAACCGAGGAGGCGCGTGCCGGCGCGCACCACCGTCGAGGTGAACGATGCGGTGTTCAAGCAGGTCTACGACGCGCCCAGTGCGCTACCCGGAAAATATCGCTGGCTCACCTCCGCCGCCGATGTTCGCGCGATCGAAAAGCTGCTCGGCCTTGACCCCCAGGCGATCGGCGCGCCGCTGTGGGTGAGCGGCGACACACGCAATTGCGACAAGTGCGGGCGCGAGACCAACTGGCTCGACATCGTCTCCTCAGCGCTCGCTAAGGTCCACAACAAGGCGATGATCGCGACGGTGATCTTGGGCAAGCAAAAGTTCGTCAATGTCGAGGTGCCGCGCGCGATCGCCGACCTCGTCTGCTACAAATGCAAGACGCCGGTCACCGACCTGCGCAGTTTCAAGTGCCACAACTGGGCCTACGCCTTCGGCGACCTCAAGCGCGTCTTGGAGAAGGCGGGACTGCAGGAATAAGTAATAAGTACGCGAAGGGTGGAAAACGGCGCGGCACGCGCCGTGCCCACGCATAGGCTCAGGCCTCCTCGAAGCTGAACTGCTTGAGCGCAGTCGGGTCATCGGTGCGCTTCGATGCATCGAGGATTTCGATGCCGACGATGCGGCCTTCGGCGTCGTAGTCGACGACGATGCCATCGGCGACTTCTTCGCTGTCCTTGATGGGCCGGTCGGTCAGGTTGAGGTAAACCGCGTCCGCCGCATGATCGACTCTCATCCGCATGGTTTGGTCCTGTCGAAATAGGCGGTGATCACGTATTCCGGGTCGTGCAGCGCCGTAACAACGCGAAGCATAACATGCCGGCCGGGTAGACGCTTTAAGAAAGATCGCCGGTTGCCCTTGGCTTCCGTTTCGTCAGGATTGCGGATGGTGTCCTCAATCCATGCCTTGGCGATGCCGCGGCGCTCGATCTGAAATTCGGCGTGCTCGTCGTAGCGGATCACCGGCGGCCCCTCACCCGCTCACTTCGTTCGCGACCTCTCCCGCAAGGGGCGAGGTGAGTTTCACAGCGCCTTATTACTCTCCTTCACCTTGTCCGCCTCGACATAAACCTGCGCCCCCATGTCGATAAACTTCTTCGACATCTGTTTCATACCGGCTTCGGCCTCGTCCTTCGAGATCGCATCCTTCGAGGCCCGCTGCGCGGGCACCTCAGGATGAGGATACAGCATGGCCTTTTCGTTGTCGGACAGGCCGGCGGCGTAGTCGCGCACGTCGGCCGTGATCTTCATCGAACAAAACTTCGGCCCGCACATGGAGCAGAAATGCGCCACTTTGTGCGCTTCCTTGGGTAGCGTCTCGTCGTGGTATTTGAGCGCGGTGTCGGGGTCGAGGCTCAGGTTGAACTGGTCCTTCCAGCGGAAGTCGAAGCGCGCCCGCGACAGCGCATCGTCGCGCAATTGCGCGGCGGGGTGGCCCTTGGCGAGATCGGCGGCGTGCGCCGCGATCTTATAAGCGATGACGCCGTCCTTGACGTCGTTTCTGTCCGGCAGGCCGAGATGCTCCTTCGGCGTGACGTAGCAGAGCATGGCGGTGCCGAACCAGCCGATCATGGCGGCGCCAATGGCAGACGTGATGTGGTCGTAGGCCGGCGCGATGTCGGTGACCAGCGGGCCCAAAGTGTAGAACGGCGCCTCGCCGCACTCCTTGAGCTGCTTGTCGACATTGATCTTGATCTTGTGCAGCGGCACGTGGCCGGGGCCTTCGATCATCACCTGGCAGCCCTTATTCCACGCGACTTTGGTGAGCTCGCCGAGCGTTTCCAGCTCGGCGAATTGGGCGCGGTCGTTGGCGTCGCGGATCGAGCCGGGGCGCAAGCCGTCGCCGAGCGAGAACGAGACGTCGTATTTGCGCATCAGGTCGCAAATCTCGTCGAAGCGCTCGTAGAGGAAGCTCTCCTTGTGATGCGCCAGGCACCACTTGGCCATGATCGAGCCGCCGCGCGAGACGATGCCGGTGACGCGATTGGCGGTGAGGTGGATGTAGGGCAGGCGGACGCCGGCATGGATGGTGAAATAATCGACGCCCTGCTCGCACTGCTCGATCAGCGTGTCCTTGTAGCACTCCCAGTCGAGCTTGACCGGATCGCCGTTGACCTTCTCCAGCGCCTGGTAGATCGGCACGGTGCCGATCGGCACCGGCGAATTGCGCAGGATCCATTCGCGGGTGTTGTGGATGTTGCGGCCGGTGGAGAGGTCCATCACGGTGTCGGCGCCCCAGCGGATCGCCCACACCATTTTCTCCACTTCCTCCTCCACCGACGAGGTGACGGCGGAGTTGCCGATATTGGCGTTGATCTTGGTGAGGAAGTTCCGCCCGATGATCATCGGCTCGAGTTCGCCGTGATTGATGTTGGACGGGATGATCGCGCGACCTCTGGCAACCTCCGAGCGCACGAATTCCGGGGTGACGAAGAGCGGCACCGAAGCGCCGAAGCTCTCGCCGTCGTCATGGGCTTCCTGCGCCACGTCGAGCATTGTCTTCCGCCCGAGATTTTCGCGCTCGGCGATGTAGATCATTTCCTTGGTGATGACGCCGGCACGGGCCCATTCGAGCTGGGTGATGGGATGGTGGCCGCTTGCCGCAGCATGTTCTCCTCCCCCACCCGGGCCGCGCTCGCGCGCGCCCGAGTGCATGCTTGTTGGGGAGGAGTTAGAGGTGGGGGTCGGGAGGCGCATCGAAATCGTAGACGGGCGTTCTGCTCCCGTCCGCGCCGAAGCTTTTACCTCCCGCCCCCCCACCCCACCCTCCCCCACAAGGGGGGAGGGAGAAATTGCCCGCATCGGCTTCGGCGTGTTGGGGAAATTCCGCGCCAGATGCTTGCCGGACACATTGCCATTGTCGACCGGCTTGATCGGGCGGCCGTCATAGTCTTCGACGCCGCCGCGCTCGCGCACCCATTCGATGCGGGTGCGCTTGAGCCCCTTCTCGACGTCGATCGCCGCGTCGGCCTCGGTATAGATGCCGGACGGATCGTAGACCCGCACCGGCTCTTCGCCCGCGCCCTCCGAGAGCGGGATCTCGCGCAGCGGCACGCGCAGGTCGGGCGCCGCTTCGGGCGCCGCATAAACTTTCCGCGAACCGGCAATCGGGCCGGTCGTCACCGTCGGCGTGGCGAGATCGGATTCGGAGAGAGGCTTGTTCATGATGCGCTCCTTAAGCGTGCACGTAGCCGTAATAACAAAGCACCAGGCCGATAAGACCGCTGACAACGCCCGCGGCCGGAATGAGTTGCTTGTTGCCGAGAAGCTTGGCGGCGTAGCTCATGATCGTTTCCGGGAGGAGGACGCGCACCGCGCCGCGGATGAGCAGGAGCCAGCCGATCAGCGTGATGAGCACCGGCCAGTGCAGCACCCAAACATTATGGCTGAGCACGATGGCGAGGCCGGCGGCGAAATCCATCAGGCCGAACAGATAAACCAGCGTCACGCTGCGTATCACTTCGGCCGCCAAGGTGCGGAAGACGCCCGGATTGAAGAGGACACTGGCGCCGACGATCAGAAACAGCGGACCGAGCAATTGGGCGAGAAAGATCGATGTCTGCATGTCGCGCTCCCGCTCTCGCTTTGGTCCGGGGGGTTCGGCTGGGCGGGCATGCTGCGGTGAGAGCACGTCCCTGTCCCTTCGCCGGCATGACCCGGATCAGGTTCAAAGGGTTTTTCTCAGCCCGCTGCCGGGCACCCCTCGGAACAGCCTTAATCTATGCCGTCGCGGGCGGGTGTCAACGCGGGGGGCGAGGCCGGCCGCCAGCCTCACGCACCGTCACCCTGAGGTGCGAGCGCAGCGAGCCTCGAAGGGCGACGGCCCGGGCACCTCGGCCGCATCCTTCGAGGGCCGCTTCGCGGCCACCTCAGGATGACGGAATGCCGCTCAATAATTCTTCAACAGCCGCTGCAGGTAATCGAGCTCTTCCTGCGGGCGGCTGAATTCGCCGAAGCGCTTGCGCAACTCTTCGAGGATGCGGCGCGCACGCTGCACGTCGATCTCGCCGGGAACTTTGACCGAGCCTTGGTCGTAGTCGTGTCCGCCCAGCGGACGGCCGAGCGGATCGGTGTCGTTGTCGCCGCGCGCCTGGCCGAAGCGGCCGCCGCGGCCTTGGCCTTGCCCCTGTCCCATCCGCTGCTGCATCGATTGCGCCAGCGACTGCGCGCCCTTGCGCAAGGCGTCGAGCGCGCGGCCTTGGGAATCCACCGCATCGTCGGTATCGCCTTGGCCGAGATCGCCTTCGGCTTCGCCCATGGCATTGCCGGCGCGGCCGAGCTGATCGAGCTGGTCGCCGTTCTGGCCCTGCTGACCTTCCTGGTTTTGGCCGAGCCCGCGGTTCTTTAAATCTTCGAGCAACTGATTGAGCCGGTCGCGCAGCGCCTGCTGATTTTGCTGCAGCCCGCCGAGCGAATCGCCGGGATGCTGGGTGCGCCCCGGCTGGCCTTGCTGGCCGCGCTGCCCGCCTTGCTGGTTCTGGCCCTGCTTGAAGGTGCGGTCGCGCAAATCCTGCTGCTGCCGGATCATGTCGCCGAGCTCGTCGAGCTCCGACATCTCGTCGCTTTCCTCGCCGTTCATGCCCGGCGTCGCCATCTGCATATTTTCCATCATCTGCTCGAGCTGCTGCAACAGCGCCTGCGCCGCGTCCTTGGCGCCGCTGCGCGCCAGGTTTTCCAGCCGATTGAGCATGTTCTGCAGATCGCGCTGGCTCATCACCTGCGCATTGCGATCGAGCGGCCGCGCCAGCTGCTGATTGTTCTTAAGCTGCTGCGCCAGAGCCTGCATGTAGCGGGCCATCGCCTCGCGCAGCTTGTCCATCAGCTGCCTGACCTCGTCGTCGCTGGCGCCGCGTTCGAGCGCCTGCTGCAGCGCGTTCTCGGCGTTGCGCAGAGCGTCCTGCGCGTCGGAAATGTCGCCGTCCTCGATATTGACCGCCATTTCCCAGAGCCGCGTCGTCACGTTGCGTAGATCGTCGTCGGATTTGGCGCGAACCAGCGACCAGAACACCGAGCGCAGCCCGAGATAGACGCCGGCCTCCGGCGTGAATTTTTCCGGCGCGATAGCGAGCGCATCGAGCGCGGTGACGACTTGCGGGCGCGTATTGGCGTCCATCGCCAGCTCGCGGCGCTGCTCGACGAGCGCCCGCGCCAGCGGCTTGATGAAGACGCGCTGCGGCAGGCGGAACGTCACCGGGTCGCTCTTGCCGACATTGCCGCCGTCGTCATGGGCGACCAGCGTCATCGTCACCTCGGCGCCGGCCCAGGGATGGTCGGTCAGATCCTTAATCGTCTGGCCGACGCCGTTCTTGGTGCGCGCCTGCGGCAGCACCAGCGGGAACTGCGGCGGGCCATAGAGCGGATGCGGCGCGGCTTGCGGCTTGCCGTCGGCCGCAGCCGGATCGTCCTTGCGCTCGTCCTTGCGCGCGTCCTTGCGCGCGAACGTCGCCTCGGCTTGCGTGACGCCGTAATCGTCTTCGAGCCGATAGGACAGCAGCAGCGAGCCGCGGTTCTGCGTTTGCGGATCTTTGGTGAGCGCGATGGTCGGCGGATTGTCGGGAATGGCGTTGAACGGCCAAGTGAGATCGTCGCCGGCGCCGCGCAGCGCCGCGGTGCCGGTCGCGGTAATCTTAAAGCGATGCTCCTCGGTGCCGGCCGGAGCTTGCGCCGCCTCCTTCGACGGGATGACGCCGCCGTTGCCGGCAACATCGAGATTGACGTTGCCGGTCGCGCGCACGATCAGCGTCGAGTTGACCGGCACGGCGAACGGGCCGTCGGCCGAGCCCGGCGCCTGCGCCGCCGCCGTCTCGCCGGGATGAATGCCGGGCAGCACCAGCGGCGGCTTGCCGGTGTAAGCCGGCGGCACCACCCAGGCGTCGATGCGGAAATTCGCCGGCAGCACCACGCCCTGCCAGTCGAACGCCGCCGCGATGCGCTGCCACCGTTCGCCGCTGGCGGCAAAAAACGTGGCGATGCAGGCGAGCAGCACCAGCGCGCGCAGCGCATAAGGGTCGCGCCGGGCGACGCGCGGGGTCGGCGCGCCGGATTTGAGCGCGCGCGCCGCCGCCATGGCGCGCGCGACATGGGCGTCCCACAGCGCCAGCGAATAGGGGTCTTTCGAGGTGACCGCGAGCTCGTCGGCGATCGCGGTCGCCGGGCGATGGGCGAGCCCGCTGCCGCGATCGAGCCGGCTTAAGCCCTCGCGCATTGCCGGCATGCGCAACAGTCCCAAGGGCACCAGCGCCGCGACGACGACGATGACAAAACCAATCACGCCGATGGTGCGGCCGAGCGGCGGCAGCCACAGCCAGAGCCCGAGCCAGGACAGCGCCAGGAACAAGCCGATGGCGGTCAAGAGCGTCGCCAGCGCCGGCCACAGCCGCTCCCACAGAATCGTCCAGCGCGCGCGCCGCAGCGCCGCGGTAAGGAGCGACTTGGCCGCGGGTTCGGCAGCATGTCGGTCGGCAGTCGTCTGTGGCACCGGCTGTTCCGTCACAAAAGGGCTCCGCGGCCGTCAATTGTGCATGACAACACAATAACATGAGGGCCGGTTCGTGGCACTTGGCCCCAATCGAGGCCTGTAATGCAAAATCAACGCCAACAAACGCCTGATTCGCAGACCCTGATCAGATTTGCCGCCGAATCGGGGCATTTCGGCTCAAGTCAATCGCGTAACGGCAACACCCGCAACCTGGCGCGCGCCGGTTCGATCGATATCAATGCACCATCGCTCAATTCCTGATGCGACTGGCGCAGGGCGGCGAGCACAAGCGCGCCGATCGCGTCGGGCGTCAGCAGGTCGCTCCTCAATTGGACGACGCTCGGCCGGCGGTCCTTCGTTGCGGCGAGGATGGCGCCAAAATCGAGATCGCTCGTAAACACGACATGGTTATGGTCGATGGCCCATCGCAGGACAACTTCATCGTGCGCATCATGGGGTCCGACCTGCGACCAGTGCCTAGCCTGGTGTCCAGCGCCGATAAGAAAGTCGACCCACCGTGGCGACAAATTCATATCGACCAAAATTTTCATTCGGCAGCAGTCAGATCGACTTCACGCTCCTGAGCGCGCCAAGCGGCATAGCGCAGCGCCTCGAGAATATCCTCGCGTTGCAAATACGGATAATCCGCGAGCAGTTGATCGATAGACTGACCCGCCGCGATCTGTCCGACGATCATTCCGACGGTAACGCGCAAGCCGCGGATGCAGGGCTTGCCGCCCATGACCGCCGGGTTTTGAGTGATACGTTCAAGTTCGCGCATGACGAAGCTCGCGCAACGAGTATGCTTTGTAAATATAGCACGATAGGTAAGCCGTCCGTAGCTTGACGCCAAGCCTAACAGCCAAGGTCACAACCAGTCCGGCAGCCGGTCGAGCGCGATCAGCTCGTCGAGCGTCTGGCGCGGCCGGACCAGCGCCCATTCGTCATTGCGAACAAGCACTTCAGGCACGAGCGGGCGGCTGTTATAGGTGCCGGCCTGAATCGCGCCATAGGCGCCGGCGGTCATCACGGCGAGGAGATCGCCCGGCTTCGGCTCGACCAAAGCGCGGTCGAGCGCGAGATAGTCGCCGGATTCGCAAACCGGCCCGACCACGTCGGCGGTGATTCGCCGTGCGCCGACTGGGGCCTGGCGCACCGGCTTGATGTCGTGATGCGCCTCATAGAGCGTCGGGCGGACCAGATCGTTCATGCCGGCATCGACGATGACGAAGGTCTTGGCCTCGCCGCGCTTTACGTAAATGACGCGCGTCAGGAGGATGCCGGCATTGCCGACGATCAGCCGGCCCGGCTCGAAGATCAGCTTGCAGTCGAGATTCTTGGTCGCGCGCTTGACAATCGCCGCATAGGCGTCGGGATCGGGCGGCGGCTCGTTGTCCTCGCGATAGGGAATGCCGAGCCCGCCGCCGAGATCGACATGCGAGATCACGTGGCCGTCGGCGCGCAACACCCCGACGAACTCGGCCAATAGCGCAAACGCATCGCCGAACGGATCGAGCTCGACGATCTGGCTGCCGATATGCATGTCGACGCCGATGACGCGCACGCCTTTGAGCTTGGCGGCGCGGGCATACACTTCGCGGGCGCGGCTGATCGGAATGCCGAACTTGTTCTCCGCCTTGCCGGTCGCGATCTTGGCGTGGGTCTTCGGATCGACGTCGGGATTGACGCGAATCGAAATATTCGCGACGCGGCCCTTGGCGGCGGCGATCGAAGACAGCAGTTCGAGCTCAGGCTCGGATTCGACATTGACGCACAGAATGTTCTCGTCGACCGCGAGCGAAAGCTCCTGCGCGGTCTTGCCGACACCGGAGAACATGATCTTGTCGGCCGCGACGCCGGCCATGCGGGCGCGCAAGAGTTCGCCTTCGGAGACGACGTCGGCGCCGGCGCCGAGCTTGGCCAGCGTCGCGATCACCGCCTGGTTGGAATTCGCCTTCATGGCGTAGCAGACCAGCGCGTCGACATCGGCGAACGCGCCGGCGAATACCTTATAGTGCCGCTCGATGGTGGCGCTCGCATAGCAATAGAATGGCGTGCCGACGGCGTCCGCCAGCGCGGTGAGATCGACCGCTTCGGCGTGCAGCATGCCGTCGCGATAATGAAAATGGTGCATGGAAAGTCTTTAGCTTGAGATTTTAGTTTGCGCTACCGCGGCCGCGCGTCGGCTGCCGTCACTGCAGCAGCGGATCGAGAATGAAGGACCGTTTTTGGCCCGGCGTCGCCACCGGATTGCCCTGCGCGTCGAAGCCGTTTTTGATCGCGGTATCCTGCGGCGAGCCGGGCGCCGGCGTACCGTCGGGCGACCGCAAATCCGAAGTCGCGGCAGGCGTTGCGGGCGCCGGTCCGGGCGGCAGTTCGAGCGGCCCCTCGCGCCCGCAGCCGGCGAGCGCCAAAACCCCGGCCAGAGCTGCAACAAGCGCAGCAGTTCGCGGGCTATTCAAACGAACACGGGTCAAAACACGCCCCCAAAGCCCCCAAGCCAGCCTAGCAAACCGCACCGCAGCGGCGACATTGTGTCCGCTCAAGATCGCTCAAAGGCGTTGCCAAACGCTTATGCCTTCTTCGCTAGCCGCCTGAGCCAGCGTTTGGCCTCGCGGCGGACATTGCTCGGCGCGGTGCCGCCATAGGCCGCGCGGCTCTTGACCGACTTGTCGGCCGACAGCACGGCGTACACCGCCTTGGTGATTTTGCCGGTGATCTCGGGCTCGACCTTTTGCATGGTTTCGAGCGGCAGCTTGTCGAGCGGCACGCCGGCCTTGGCGGCCGCCGCCACGATCTTACCGGTAATGTGATGGGCGTCGCGGAACGGCAGTTTGAGCGTACGGGTGAGCCAGTCGGCGAGATCAGTGGCGGTCGAATAGCCGTCGCCGGCGATTGCCTTCATCCGCGCGACGTCGGGCTCGAGATCGCGCACCATGCCGGTCATGGCCTTAAGCGACAAAGTCAGCGCGCCGATCGCGTCGATCGCGCCTTCTTTGTCCTCCTGCAGATCTTTCTGATAAGCGAGCGGCAGGCCCTTGATCACCACCAGCAGCGCAGTGAGCGCGCCGACGATGCGCCCGGTCTTGGCGCGAACGAGCTCGGCGGCGTCCGGATTGCGCTTCTGCGGCATCATCGACGAGCCAGTGGTGAATTTGTCGGACAGCCGGACCAGGCCGGCGAGCGGCGACGACCAGATCACGATCTCCTCGGCGAAGCGCGACAGGTGCGCGGCCGCAATCGCGCAGGCCGACAGCGTCTCCAGTACAAAATCGCGGTCGGCGACCGCGTCGAGCGAATTCGCCATCGGCCGCCGAAAGCCGAGCGCCTTGGCGGTCATGGTTCGGTCGATCGGGAACGAGGTGCCGGCGAGCGCGCCCGCGCCGAGCGGGCTTTCGTTCAGCCGCGCGCGCGCGTCGGCGAAGCGGCCGCGGTCGCGGCCGGCCATCTCGACATAAGCGAGCAGATGATGGCCGAAGGTCACCGGCTGTGCGGGCTGCAGATGGGTAAAGCCCGGCATCACGGTGGCGGCGTGGTCGAGCGCCTTTTCGGCGAGCGCGCGCTGATAGCCGGCGAGCGCGGCGTCTATCTCGTCGATGGCGTCGCGCACCCAGAGCCGGAAATCGGTTGCCACCTGATCGTTGCGCGATCGCGCCGTATGCAGCCGCCCGGCCGCCGGCCCGATCAATTCGCCGAGCCGGCTCTCGACGTTCATATGGATGTCCTCGAGCGCCCGCTTGAACGCGAATTTGCCGGCCTCGATCTCTGACAGGATCGTGTCTAGACCGTGAGCGATCTGCTTTGCATCTTGCGCCGTGATGATGCCTTTTTTGCCGAGCATCGCCGCATGCGCCTTGCTGGCGGCGATGTCCTGCCGGTACAGGTGGCGGTCGAAATGGATCGAGGCGTTGATATCCTCCATAATCGGATCGGGTCCCGAGCCGAACCGTCCACCCCACATCTTGTTGCTCATGACGATCGCTTGTTAAAGGTTGCCGCTTGTTAAAGGTTGTCTCATGACGCCGACGCCGAGGTTTTCCCGTTTATGACCGAGCCATCCGCCGAATCCAATAACGCGCCGGTACTGCGCAAAATCGGCCGGCTGCGGCTTGTTTCCGCCGCGGCGGCGATCGGCATCCTTATTGTCCTGGCGGGGGTATACGGGATTGAGCGTCTGCGAAGCAATCCGGCCGACGCCGCCTGCGGGCCCGCGGTTAATTTAGCCAAGCGGATCGCGCCCTTGGTTCACGGCGAAGTCGCGGCGCTGGCGGTGGCGCAAACGCCGTTTCGCGTTCCCGATCTCGCGTTTAAGGACGCGCAAGGCGCCGACAAGACGCTTAGCGATTGGCGCGGCCGCACCGTGCTGCTCAATCTGTGGGCCACCTGGTGCGTGCCGTGCCGCCGCGAAATGCCGGCGCTCGACGCGCTGCAGGCCAAGCTCGGCGGCCCGGACTTCGACGTCGTCGCCGTCAATATCGATACCCGCGATCCTCAAAAACCGCTCGCTTTTCTGAAAGAGATCGGCGTCACCCACCTCACCTATTATTCCGACCAGAGCGCGCACGTTTTTGAGGATCTGAAAGCCGCCGGCAAGGCGTTCGGCATGCCGACCACGGTGATCGTCGATAGGAACGGCTGCGAGATCGGCAACATGGCCGGCCCGGCGGAATGGGCGAGCGACGACGGCGTGAAATTGGTGAGTGCGGCGATTGCCGGCGAGGCAAAGAGCGCTACGCAGTGACGTCCAAATTTACGCCAGCAACAGCGGCGAATGAGAAAATTAAAGTCTTTCGCCTTTGCTGACCGTTTCCCACTCCGGCCATGTCATCAGTTTCAGGTCGAGCCGGCTGTAATCGACGCGAAGATAATCGTCCAACGAATCTCGCACGATGGCATCGGGACGCAGCAAGGCGACTTCCTGCGCCATCACGCCGACATAGACCGTGTCGCTCCAGACATAACGATAGCGATAAAGGCCAAGGCCGTTGTCGAGGCGCGCAATCAGCACGACGTCACGCTTGAGCCGGATATCGGAGGGGGCTGGCGGCGTCGAGGAATAAACCGCGCTCGTATTATTACCCCAGGCGCCGCCACCTTGGCCGCCGGCATATAGTCCCTCCCATGCGCCGTTCCGGGCTCCGCTCGGTGGGAACAACCAACTGATGCCGGCAGTAACCACTTGAAACTGGGCGTGTGCGGTCGCGCTTTGAGTCAAGCTGGCGCCGCCAGCCGCCATGGAAGAGGCCAGGCCGACCGATCCGAGGTCCACATATTGGTACTGGAGACTGAGGACGACCTGCGGAGTCCAGAGGTAGTCCATGCCCCCGCCCGCGACCCATCCGGTCCTCACCGGCGAGGTCGATGTACTGAGCGAGAGCGGAGCGGACGGCATGCTCATACTGCTGTTCAACGCCTCTCTGCCGTAGGCCAGGCCGGCGGAGCCGTAGAACAGGACGGGCCCCTGGGTCCAACCGAGGCGGCCGCGCAATGTCCCGTACCAGTTTATGTCGGCATTCGAGCTGGCGGTGGTGAGCCCGTCGGTCAATGCGGTGTTCATCGCACTGTTGAGATGCATGCCCGATATATCGGTCTCTATTCCATAGACCCAAGAATTGTTCTGCCAGTTGTAGCCGGCGTGGGCGCCGCCGACCCAACTCGTAGCGCTGGCGGAGTTTGCTCCGATCCCGGTCACCAGTACTTGAGCGGACGCAGACGATACGGATGCCGCGAGCATCGCAGCGATGGCGACGATGATCTTCATCTTCATGACTGCCCCCAAGAATCGCCCAAGCTATGGATGCGCCGGAGCTTTTAAATGAACTCCTTCAGACGCGCATCGCGGCGGCGACCCAAGCCGAATCCGCTAAATAAGTGATCATAGCGGCTTGACTATTGGCGGAATACTCCGTCCTGCGTCCGCTCCTATTGAATTCCAATGTCCGTGGCAATCCGGCTACACGCCGCCGGGAACGGGCGTCCCAGATGGTGCCCGCGTAGTGGCTGGGATTTGTTTGGGACTACGCCGTTATGTCGAGATTGCCGCCGACACCGGCGGCGACGCTCGCGAGCGAATTGGCGTTCTGCTGCGCGGCGTCGATCAATTTCGCGATCGAAGAGCCGTTGTCGGCGTTCATGCGCGCAAGCCGCGCCGCGACGGCAAGCTGCATCATGCCGGTCTGGGCGCCGACCAGTGCGGAGACGAGGTTCGTCGTATCCATGATCGGACGATTAAAGTCCTGGAAGTTTTAAGAACGGATGAATCAGCACGCCCGTCATTCCGGGGCCGAGCGAAGCGAGGAGCCACTTCGCGGCAATCCGGAATGACGAGAAATCTAACTCCAGTTGCAATGGCGGTTGACAAGGTCGCCGGCCGCCCTATACTAAACTACATGGTTAAGTTTTCAGACGCCGCCCTCGACCGCACTTTCGCCGCGCTGTCCGATCCGACGCGCCGCGCGCTGGTGATGCGGCTCGCCGCCGAACCCGAGCTTTCGGTGAGCGAGCTTGCCGCACCGTTCAAAATGTCGCTGCCGGCGGTCATGAAGCATCTCGCCGTATTGTCCGACGCCGGACTGGTCGATCGCACCAAGACGGGCCGCACCGTCGCCTGCCGGCTCGACGCCGAGCCGATGCGCGATGCCTTCGAATGGCTCAACAGATACGAACAATTCTGGTCCGAGCGGCTGTCCAGCCTCGCCGCGTTCTTGGAAGAGGAAGCAGAGTCTGTTTCTGAAAAGGAAAAATCATGGCCACCCAAGCCGCCACCAAACCAAGCCTCACCATCAAGCGCCGGCTCAAGGCGGCGCCGGCCAAAGTCTTCGCCGCGTGGACGGAGCCGGAAAAGATAAAACGCTGGTTCGGCCCGGCCGGCACCGAGTGCACGCACGCCGAGTTCGACCTGCGCGTCGGCGGCAAATTCACCATCGTGGCGACCCGGCCCGGCGGCGAGACCCACCAGGTTTTGGGCGTCATGCGCGAAGTCGTTCCCGACGCACGGCTCGTCTACACCTGGGCGTGGGCCAGCACGCCGGAACGGGAGTCCCTGGTAACGGTTGAGTTTAAGCCCGAGGGCGACGGCACCTTATTGACGCTGACGCATGCGCAATTCTTCGACGAAGAGGCGCGCGAGCGCCATCAGCAAGGCTGGACCGGCGCGCTCGACATGCTAGAGAAATTTGTCGCGTGAGAAACAAACCTCTCCCCGCGCGCGCGGAGAGGTCGAGCGAAGCGAGGGTGAGGGGGCGCCGCCGCAAGTCTGAGCCCAGCGGAGAAGCCCCCTCATCCCGACCTTCTCCCCGCACGCGGGGAGAAGGAGAAGAGTGAAAGGAGCACCATATGGAACCGCACAAAGTCGTTTCCCACGACGAATGGACCGCCGCGCGCAAAGCCTATCTCGCCGAGGAGAAGGCATTTTCCAAAGCGCGCGACGCGCTGAGCAAGAAGCGCCGCGAATTGCCCTGGGAAAAAGTCGAAAAGAACTACGTGTTCGACACGCCCGACGGCAAGCAATCGCTCGCCGCCCTGTTCGGCGGCAAGAATCAATCAAAGAGCCAGCTCATCGTCTATCACTTCATGCTCGGCCCCGGCTGGGAAGCCGGTTGCCCGAGCTGCTCGTTCATCGCCGACCATTTCGACGGCGCCGCGGTCCATCTGGCTCAACGCGACATTGCCTTTACCGTGGTGTCGCGCGCGCCGCTGCCGGAAATCGAGAAATTCAAAAAGCGGATGGGGTGGAAATTCCAATGGGTGTCCTCGTTCGGCAGCGACTTCAATCCCGATTATCAGGTGTCGGTGACTCCGGAGGAGAAGGCGGGCGGGAAGGTCATGTACAATTATGAGTTCATACAAAATTTCCCGAGCGACGAGCGCCCGGGCGCCAGCGTTTTCTTCAAGAATCCGGCGGGCGAGATCTTCCACACCTATTCGACCTATGGGCGCGGGCTCGATATCTTGATCGGCGCCTATAACCTCATCGACCTCGTGCCGAAGGGCCGCGATGAGGACGGCTTGCGCCACAGCATGGCCTGGGTGCGCCACCATGACCGCTACGAGGGCGCGGTGGGCGATCCAAAAGCGTCATACCAGCAACCCAAATCCGCCTCATGCTGCGATTAGTGAGGCGCATGGCGCGGCCGACGCTTTGCAACTGAACCGGGGGAGGAGCTAAATGTCGACCGATCTCAAATACCTGGCCTTTACGGCGATGCTGACGGCATCGCTGTGGATTCCTTACGTCGTCGCGCAGGTGACGACCAACGGATTTCTGAGTCCGCAAAATTACGTCGATCCGGCGCCGCGTCCGGTGCCGCCGTGGGGCAAGCGCGCCGACCGCGTCTATCTTAATGCGGTGGAGACCTTCGCGCCCTTTGCGGCGCTGGTGATCCTCGTTCAGCTGACCGGCAAGGCCGATGCGATGACGGCGTTCTGGACGCAGTCGTTCTTCTGGCTGCGCGTCGCACACGCCATCGTCTACTGGGCCGCGATCCCCTACATCCGCACGGTCATTTTCACGCTCGGCTATGTGACGGTCATCGGCCTTTTCGTCGAACTGATGAAGTAACCGCCCTACCCTCTCTCCGCACGGGGGAGGGAAACCACCAACCGTAGGAGTTGATCATGAAGCTCTATGGTTTTCCCGCCTCGCCGAATACCTGGAAGGTGCGCGCACTCGCCGCTTACCTGAAGGTTCCACTCGACTTCGAATTCGTCGATCTGCTCCAAGGCGCGCAACAGACGCCGGCTTTCCTCGCACTCAACCCGACCGGCCGCACGCCGGTGCTGCTCGACGGCGATTTCAAGCTGTGGGAGTCGAACGCCATCCTGCAATACGTCGCCGGCAAGAACGCAACGGCGCTCTATCCGAACGATGCCAAGAGCCGCGCCGACATCGCCCGCTGGCAATTCTGGGATCTGGCGCACTGGGGCGCGCAGGCCTGTCAGCCGCTGATCTTCGAGAACCTGGTCAAAAAGTTCGTCAATATGGGCCCGGCCGACCCGGCCGCGGTCGCCAAGGCCACCGAGTGCTTCAACAAGGAAGCCAAGATGCTGGATGCGCATCTGGGCCAGCACAAATATCTGGTCAACGAGACGCTGACTGTCGCCGATTTCTCGGTCGCGGCGCCGCTGTTTCATGCCCAGGGCGCAGGCCTGCCGGTCGGACCCTATGCCAATATCGGCGCCTGGTTCGGCCGCGTCTCGGCGCTGCCGTGCTGGAGCGAAACCGCACCGCAAATGGCCGCGGCGGCGTAGTCGCGAGCCACTCCACCTCGTCGTGCCCGGCCTTGTGCCGGGCATCTACGACTTTGGAAATCAAGGAAGTCGTGGATGGCCGGAACAAGTCCGGCCATGACGACAAGAGTTGCGATGTCCTCCCCGCCCACCCGCCGCGGTTGATGCGGCGCCGCCACACCAGCGCGAATTCGCAAATCTCCCCCAGAATTCCGCTCCTGCGGCAATTGACAGGTTGCACAACCGCGCCGGTATGATGGTTCCCGCAATCCGGGAATGGTTAGGGCCGTGGGGACTCGGATGGTTCGGCGTGGCGGCGCGTTGGTGCTGCGAAGCGTATTGCTCGCGACCGGGGTTTTGCTTGCGCTGACGCACGAAAGCTTCGCCGGGTGCGTCCCTTTGCCATGCGGAGGCGGCGCTCCGACAGTACCAGATACCATACCCGCAGGTGGCGGCCAGGTTATAGGAAATCTCTTTTCACAGGTTATGAACGGCACAATTCTTGGGATGCAATATGGTGACGCCAATTCCGAAGCGAATGAGAATGAGAAGTTATCATTATACGCGAACGCCCGTTCCCAATTATTGGGCCTTGAAAATCGCAATTTGGCGACCTCTTTAGGGACGGGGTTAGGTGCTCAATCTTCACAAATAGATTTTTGGATAGACGCGGCGCGAAGTGTACTAAAGGCTTGGCAGCTGTGGCTTCAAGGCAAAACGCCGCCTGACGACTTGTCGCCAAGTGGCTATGGTCAATGGTCCAGCATCGTGTGGCGGTCCACCGGTCCGGACACGGCGTTCGCAGACCCAGGAGAGGTTTTAAATTATATACTACAACTTGACCTGATCCAAATCGAAGGTCAGATGGCAACCAGTCAATTCCAAATCGAACAACTCCGGCAAAAGCAAAATACGATATTTCGGACATACGGCCACACTGCGGATCTGACCGATCCCGTCAATCCTACCTACAGTCAGGCGTACGCTAGCTCGGCGGAAGCGACCGCACTCGGCTTCACGAATGAACCGGCAAGCGCTTTTCCGGGTGATGTCGCGCTTGCCTATGCCAAACTAACAAAGACGCCACCGCCGTCACCGTCGCAAGCGCCTTTCGTGCAGCGATGGACGGCCTGGGCCTCGGTCACGGGGGCCTACAATCGAACGAGCAACGATGCAGCGAGCGGCTCCAGTACGGCCACAACACGCGCGTATGTTGGCACTGTCGGCATGGAGTATCCCTTATCGCGCAACACAACGGTCGGTATTGCCCTTGGCGGGACGGGTAGCAATTGGGGACAGGGCTCCGGTGGCTCCGGCCATGGCGATTCAATGCAGGCGGCAATTTACGGTAGGACTAATTCAGGCCCGGCCTATCTTGGTGGCTGGCTCTCCGCCATCAATAGCTGGCTGAGCACAGATCGCTTTGCGGGTAGCGACGAGGTCACTGCAAGATTTGACTCGCAAAGCTATGGCGCGCGCCTGGAAGGCGGCTATCGTTTCCCGGTACGGCCAAGGCTCGGCGTCACACCTTATGCAGCGGTGCAGGTGCAATACTTTCACACGCCGGGTTACACCGAGACCGATCTCGCCGGCGGTGGACAGGGTGCAAGCTACAACACGATGAACGGCACCGACACCCGTAGCGAATTGGGTGCGCATTTCGATAATGTTCAGGTCATCGGCGCAATGCCGGTTATATTCCGAGCGACGGCGGCTTGGGCGCATGACTGGCTAAGCAATCAATCGGCAACAGGAATATTTCAGGCGACGCCCGGCTCTGGTTTCACCATCCCTGGCTCAGCAATTCCCCCAAACTCCGCGCTTGCAAGTTTGGAGGCGGAAATGCGGCTCGCCGCTAGATGGTCTCTGGCAGCACGGATCGACGGTCAATTTGCCAACATCTCACAGACCTACGCTGGGACCGCGACGCTGCGTTATGCATGGTAGGCAATGCCAACTGCCCATCGTCACGAAGAAGACGCTTTGAGGACGTGCACCTCTCCCGACCTGCGAGAAGTAAGGAGGCGCGAGCGCGCCGGCTGCCGAAAATTTATCGCGTCGGCACCGGCTTTTCGCCGCGGTAGTCGTAGAAGCCGCGCTGCGCCTTGCGGCCGAGCCAGCCGGCCTCGACGTATTTCACCAAGAGCGGACAGGGCCGGTATTTGGAATCGGCAAGGCCCTCGTGCAGCACCTGCATCACCGAGAGGCAGGTGTCGAGCCCGATGAAGTCGGCGAGCTCCAAGGGCCCCATCGGATGATGGGCGCCGAGCCGCATCGCCTTGTCGATGCCCTCGACATTGCCGACGCCTTCATAGAGCGTGTAGATCGCCTCGTTGATCATCGGCAACAGGATGCGGTTGACGATGAAGGCGGGGAAATCCTCCGACACCGCGATCTGCTTGCCGAGCTTGCCGATGAATTGCTTGGTCGCTTCGAAGGTGGCGTCGTCGGTGGCGATGCCGCGGATCACCTCGACAAGTTCCATCAGCGGCACCGGATTCATGAAATGAATGCCGATGAAGCGTTCCGGACGGTCGGTGGCGGCGGCGAGCCGGGTGATCGAGATCGACGAGGTGTTGGTGCCGACGATGGTGGCGGGCTTGAGCGCCGGGCAAAGCGCGGCGAAGATTTTGCGCTTGACCTCCTCGTGCTCGGTCGCCGCCTCGATCACCAGATCGCAATCGTGAAGCTCGTCGAGCGTGTTGGCGGGCGTGATACGCTTGATCGCCGCCTGGCGTTCTTCGTCGCTGATGCGCTGACGGCTGACCTGGCGCGCCAAGTTGCCGTTGATGGTGGCAATCCCTGCAGCGATGCGGTCGGCGACGACGTCGTTGAGCAGCACGTGGAAGCCGGACAGCGCGCAGACATGGGCGATGCCGTTGCCCATCTGGCCGGCGCCGACCACGCCGATCTTGCGAATGGAATGAGGCATCGCGCTCGCCTGCTCGCCGCGCATCTGCGGCGCCTTGGGCCGTTCCTTGACGTCGACCATTTCGATTCACCTTTTACGCCGATCTACGCTCGTATGCCAGATTGCGTCAGTGCTTAACCTTATCGAGCTCGGCGGCGAGCTCCGGCAAAGCCTGGTAGAGATCCGCCACCAATCCGTAGTCGGCGACCTGAAAGATGGGGGCTTCCTCATCCTTGTTGATCGCGACGATGACTTTCGAGTCCTTCATGCCGGCGAGATGCTGAATGGCGCCGGAAATGCCGACGGCGATATACAGGTCGGGCGCCACCACTTTTCCGGTCTGCCCGACCTGCCAGTCGTTCGGCGCATAGCCGGCATCGACCGCCGCACGCGAAGCGCCGATCGCGGCGCCGAGCTTGTCCGCCACCGGCTCTATATACTTGGTGAAGTTCTCGCGGTTCTGCATCGCCCGGCCGCCGGAAATGATGATTTTCGCCGAAGTCAGTTCCGGACGTTCCGATTTGGAAAGTTCCTCGCCGACGAAACCGGACAGGCCGGGATCGGCCGCAGCGGCGGCGGGCTCGATCGGCGCTGCCGAGCCGCCCGCGCCGGTCGCCTGGAACGCCGCGGTGCGCACGGTGACGACGCGCTTGTTTTCGGTCGAGCGCACCGTCTGAATGGCGTTGCCGGCATAGATCGGCCGCTCGAACGTATTCGGCGCCACCACTTTGATGACGTCGGATATTTGCATCACATCGAGCAGCGCGGCGACGCGCGGCATGACGTTCTTTCCGGTCGTGGTCGCCGCCGCCATGATGGTTTCGTAAGGGGGAGCGAGCGCGACGATCAGCGCCGCGGTCGGCTCGGCCAGCATGTGCTCGTAAGCCGGCGCGTCCGCGAGCAGGACCTTGGTCACCCCGTCGAGCTTCGCCGCCGCCTCGGCGACCGCTTTGCAGTTGTGGCCGGCGACCAGAATATGCACCTCGGCGCCGACCGCCTTGGCGGCGGTCAGCGCCTTAGCGGTGGCGTCCTTCAGCGTGCCGTTGTCGTGTTCGGCGAGCAGAAGCGTCGGCATCACACCGCTCCCGCTTCTTTGAGCTTCTCGACCAGTTCGGCGACGGTCTTGACCTTGACGCCCGCCTTGCGCACCGGCGGCTCCGCCGTCTTGACGACTTCGAGCCGCGGCTTGGTATCGACGCCGTAATCCGCGGCGGTCTTTTCGTCGATCGGCTTTTTCTTCGCCTTCATGATGTTGGGCAGCGAGGCGTAGCGCGGCTCGTTCAAGCGCAGATCTGTGGTGACGATGGCCGGCAGCTTAAGCTTCACCGTCTGCAAGCCGCCGTCGACTTCGCGCGTCACCAATAGCGCATCGCCGTCGAGCGCCACTTTGGAGGCGAAGGTGCCCTGCGGCCAGCCGAGCAGCGCCGCCAGCATCTGGCCGGTCTGATTGCTGTCGTCGTCGATCGCCTGTTTGCCCAGGATGATCAGGCCGGGCTGTTCCGCGGCCGCGATGCCTTTGAGGATTTTTGCAACCGCCAAAGGCTCGACGACGCCGTCGGCCTTGACCAGGATGCCGCGGTCGGCGCCCATCGCGAGCGCGGTGCGGATCGTCTCGGCGGCTTGCTGGGGCCCGATCGAGACGGCGACGATCTCGGTCGCCTTGCCGGCTTCCTTGAGCCGGATCGCCTCCTCGACGGCGATCTCGTCGAACGGGTTCATCGACATTTTGACGTTGCCGAGCTCGACGCCAGAGCCGTCAGCCTTGACCCGGATTTTCACATCCTTGTCGATCGCCCGCTTCACGGGCACGAGAATTTTCATTGCTGTATCTTGGCTGTGTCTTGGCGCTATTTCGGCTGCGATGGCTGCTTGTTCGGGTGTTTTTCTTCGCCGCTTGGGCCGTGGTGAGAAGGACCGATGCTGCGGTGCGGGAAACCTAACGGCCGGCGCGCTGTCGGTCAACGCCGCTAGCGGTTCTCGCCGGGCTTCCAAAGCACGTCGCGCGCGCCGTGGGTGTTGGCGTAACGGCTTGCGACGAAAAGGAAATCGGAGAGGCGATTGACGTATTTGAGTACCTCGCCGGACACGCTCTCGCCGGGTCCTTCCTTGCTGTCGTCTCGATCCATCAGTTCGGCGATCAGCCGCTCGGCGCGCCGGCAGATGGTACGGGCGAGATGCAGATGCGCCGCGGCCGCACTGCCGCCCGGCAGCACAAAGGAACGCAGCGGTTGCAACGCCGCATTGAAGCGGTCAATCTCGGCTTCGAGCCACGCGACCTGTTTGTCGGTTACGGTGAGCCGCGCGCCACCAGGTCCTTTACCTCCGCCTTTGCCTTTTCCCGGCGTGCACAGATCGGCGCCGACGTCGAACAGGTCGTTCTGGATGCGCGCCAGCGCGGCGTCGAGCTCGGCGTCGTGAGCGGTATGCAGCCGCGCCACGCCGATCGCGGCATTGGCCTCGTCGATGGTGCCGTAGGCCGCGACGCGCAGATCGTATTTCTTGCGCCGCTCGCCGGTGCCGAGGGCCGTGGTGCCATCGTCGCCGGTGCGGGTGTAGATCTTGTTGAGGACGACCATGGTGCGGCGTCTTTATTTCTCCATGAACCACAGCGTCAGCATGATAACGCCGATGGCGATGGCTTGCAGCAAGACGCGCAGCCGCATCAGCTTCTGCGAGGTGTTGCCGGAGCCGCCCATCATCATGTTGACGAGGCCGAGCAGCAAGACGATGGCGACCGCGCCGATGGCGATCGGGACCGCGACATGCGACATGAAATCAGCCATGGCGACCCTTGTAGCCCGGGTTGAGCGCCCTGTCATTCCGGGGCCGAGCGAAGCGAGGAGCCCGGAATCCATAATCCCGGCACAGGGGATATGGATTCCGGACTTGCCGCTTTGCGGCAATCCGGAATGACGCGCGAGAAAACGTGCGCTAAGACAGCGCCGCAACTGCGCAGAGGAACCGCCCCGATGATCGTCGATTTCCAGCACCATTTCACGCCGCGCGAGCTGATCAAGGCCGATCCGGGTGATCGCCTCATCCTCAACTATGACGCGCTCGGCGCGCCGAGCTATACGGTGCATTCGCTGCTCTACGATCTCGACGAGCACGTGCGGATGATGGATATCGCCGGCATCGACGCCGCCTGGCTCACCAGCGCCGCCGGCATGTGCGCCGATCTCGACACTTCGCGGCTGGTCAACGACAAAGCAAAAAAGGCCGAACGCGACTATCCCGGCCGCTTCATCGGCGCCGCACACGCGCATCCGCTCGGCGGCGCCGCGGCGCTGAAAGAACTCGCGCGCTGCCGCCACGAACTCGGCTTCCAAGGCGTCACCGTCACTTCGGAGTTTGACGGCAAGTGGATCGACGATCCGGGACTCGAGCCGTTCTGGGACGAGGTCGGCAAGCTCGGCATGTTCGTGTTCGTGCATCCGGCGCTGAAACTGAATTACGCCCAGCAATTCGACAGCTGCGACACCGCGCGCGCGGTCGGCCGCGAATTCTCGCTGATCATGGCGACCATCCGGCTCATTAATTCCGGCGTATTCGACCGCCATCCCGAATTGACGGTGCACATGGCGCATCTGTCCGGCGGAGTCGCCGGCATGCTGGCGCGAATCCGTTGCTTTCAGGACAAGGAGTTTTGGGGAACCGCCGGCAATGCGCGCCACGGCGCCAAAGGCAAAAAGGACTTCGACTATTACATCGGCAACAATCTCGTCTTCGACACCGCCGGATTTGCCGGCGGCATCAGCGCGATAAAGGCCGGCCTCGCCGAAATTCCGGCGTCTCGTATGGTGTTCGCCACCGACTATCCCCAGGAAATCCGCAAGCGCGAAGTGGTGCGCGATTTCGTGCGCGACATCCGTTCGCTTGGGCCCGACGGCGAGCGCATCCTGTCTGGCAATGTCGGGCTGCTGCTCAAGGACCCGCCGGCGGCGGAGAAAAGGAAAGTAGAAGGGCGCGTGCGATAGATCGACAGTCGGCCTTCGCGAAGGACACCGGATCGGCTAATATGCCGAGATGAACAAGGCCGAAGCGATCGACAACCTAAAGCGTCAAGCGGACACCATCAAAGCGATGGGCGCGACCTCACTCTATTTATTCGGCTCCATTGTGCAGGACGAGGCCGAACCTGGAAGCGATATCGACCTCTTCATCGACTACAATCCGGACAGTCGTTTCAACGCATTCGATCTTGTCGGTATCAAGCAATTCTTGGAAGATAAATTAGGTATCGAGGTCGACATAACGACCCGCGACGGCCTCCACCCAATGTTACGTGCCGACATCGAGCAATCGGCATTGCGTGTTTTCTGATCCCGCGCAAAGTCGGCCACGCCATTCACGATATATTGGAAGCGATCGCATCGAAGAGATTACTCGCGGCAAAACATTGTCTGATTTCGAAAAGAGCTGGCAATTGCGTTGGCTAGTGCAGCGGGCAATCGAAATCATCTCCGAGGCAAGCCGCGTAATTCCAGATAATCTTACGAACACGAGGCCGGAAATCCCTTGGCCGAGAGTGCGCGGCATTGGAAATGTTCTTCGGCACGAATATAGCGGGCTCTCTGACCGGATCATATGGAACGTCGTTGTCGACGAATTGCCCCGCCTGAAAGCCGCAATCAAGTCTATTGCCTCCGCGGCAAAGGGATAGCTCACCCCGCTCCGCCGAGGTGCTTCTCGATATCGTAGACCGGATGCTTGGTGAGGTCCTTGTCGATCTCCGCCACGATCTTCTTCTTAACGTCGGCGTGGAACGCCTTGCGCAAATCGGCCAGCGCCCGCGGCGGCGCGATCACGATCAAGGCCTCGATCTTGCGCTCGCGCACGATCTTTTCCAGCATCGCCGCGACGTCGTGGGCGAATTTGTGCTCTTCGAGATCGTGCCAGTCGGTCTGGGTAACGCTCGATCGGCGTGGACCGACCGAGGAATGTGAACTGCCCGGACGGTCGGCGCCCTGTTCGTGGGTGGAAGGGTTTTTCTGGTCGCTGAAGACCCGCTCGGTCTTGAGATCGAGAAACTGCGCATCGCCTTCGTTGCGCAGCACCAGCGCCTTGCGGCCGTCGCCGACGAAGACATAGGCGTTATGGGGAATGCTCACTTTGGTCATCGGTCAACTCACGGTTTTCTTCAATGCGTTGGTATAATGATTGTAGCCTGGCTTGTCCGCTTTGACCTGGGTCAATGGCGGAAACGGCACATTCGTTCCGAAATGACACGATTACCGCTCATTCCCGCGCAAGCGGGAATCCAATGGGGTCCCCGATCAATTCGATCCGTCCAGCAGGCGCCGCGCGATGACTTGCGCCTGGATTTCAGCGGCACCCTCGAAAATATTGAGGATGCGGGCGTCGCACAGGATGCGCGAGACCGGAAACTCGACGGCAAAACCGTTGCCGCCGTGGACCTGCACGGCGTTATCGGCCGCCGCCCAAGCAACGCGCGCGGCAAGCAGCTTCGCCATGCCGGCTTCCAGATCGCAGCGCCGGCCGGAATCCTTTTGCCGCGCGGCATAATAAGTGAGCTGCCGCGCGATCATGATCTCGACCGCCATCATGGCAAGCTTGTCCGACACGCGCGGGAAATTGGCGATCGGCTCGCCGAATTGCACCCGCGCGGTGGTGTAGGTGAGCGCCTGTTCCAGCGCCGCCTGCGCCACGCCGATGGCGCGCGCCGCGGTCTGGATGCGGGCGGCCTCGAAAGTCGCCATCAGCTGCTTGAAACCGAGCCCTTCGACGCCGCCGAGCAGGTTCTCGGCCTTGACGACAAAGCCGTCGAAGGCAATTTCGTATTCCTTCATGCCGCGATAGCCCAACACCTCGATCTCGGTGCCGGACATGCCGGCAGCCGGGAACGGACTGTCGTCGCTGCCGCGCGGCTTTTCGGCGAGCAGCATGGACAGCCCGCGATAGCCGGTCTCGGCCGGATTGGTGCGAACCAAGAGCGTCATCAGGTCGGCGCGCACCGGATGGGTGATCCAGGTCTTGTTGCCGTAAACCTTGTAGACGTCGCCCTGGCGCACCGCGCGCGTCTTCAACGAAGCGAGATCGGAGCCGGTATTCGGCTCGGTGAACACCGCGGTCGGCAGCACTGCGCCGGAGGCGATCTTCGGCAGCCATTTGCGCTTTTGCTCCTCGGTGCCGGAGCCCAGGATCAATTCGGCGGCGATCTCGGACCGCGTGCCGAGCGAACCGACGCCGATATAGCCGCGCGACAGTTCCTCGGAGACGACGCACATCGATTCCTTGCCGAGGCCCATGCCCTCGTAATCCTCGGGGATGGTGAGCGAGAACACGCCGAGTTCCGACATTTGCGTCACGACGTCGAGCGGGATGTAGTCGTTTTTCAAGTGCCATTCTTGCGCATAGGGCACGACGCGGTCGTCGGCGAACTTGCGCATTTCCTCGCGGATCGAATCGAGCGTGTCGTCGAGCCCGCAGGCGCCGACGGTCGCATCGTGATGTTGCCGAATCAGTTCGACCAGGCGGGCGCGGCGCCGAGCGGTATTGCCGGTGGCGATGAGATGCTCGACGGCGGGCGTCATCCGCGCCGCGACCGCGGCCGGGGACAGCCCGAGATCGGACAGGCGTACGATCTCACCCTGGCTCATCGGAATGCCGCCGATCACCTGGGCGAGATATTCGCCGGTGCCGATGCGGACCAGTAGTTCCTCGATCTCGCCGAAACTGCCGGCCGCCGCCAAACGCAGTGAATAGGCCTCAAGCTGTCGGATCGCCTCGACATAGGTCGCAAGCCACGCCAGTCCGTGCGTGGCACGCTGTTCGCGATCGAGTATGCGCGCAACCGGGCGACCTTCGATGGTCACGCGGTTTGCAACCGCACGGCGGGCATCGTCAAAGAGCGCTTCGACGACTGCGACCGCCTCGCGGAGCGGAACGACCAGCTCGTGGACCGCGGGCATAAGGGAGTCGGCAAGCGGCATGACTGGCTCCAATGAGCTGAGTTCTAAGAACTTGGTCCGGCCCGGCTTAGCGGCGAAGCTTACGCGTGCAGTGCACAAAAGCAAATGCGGTAGCAAGACACCGGCAACTGTGGGGCGCTCGCCTACGGAAAGCACGGAATGCCGGCGACATGCCGTGGTTTTGCCTACGATTCTTGCACAATCTTAACCATTTTGCGGTGTGCTGGCGTGGATTGCCGGTTTGCGGCGCAATGCGCGCCGACGCCGCGGAAGGCTGAATAAAACGTCCGATTGATCAAGACGACGTCCGATCAGGTCTTAAGGATGTTCATCACCCAGATATTCTCCAGGCTATCGGTGCGCGCCCGCATCGTCGTGCTCGGCGTCATTCCCGTTATCGGCCTTCTCGCCAACGGCATCGCTTACCTGACGGGCGATGTCGAAGTCGGCCAGGCCTTCGAGGCGGTGCACCGCAACACCGAAGTGGCCGACGCCAGCCGCGATCTCAAGACTGGGCTCCTCATCATGCGCGCCGCGACGACCGATTTCGTCGCGCGTCCTTCCGACGTCGAAGCCAAGAATTTCGACGACGGCCAGGCGATGGCAATGGCCTGCCTCGACCGCATCCGGGCCTCGCTCGCCGCCGCGGACCAGGACTCGGTCATGCCGCTGCGTATCACGGTGCGCGACCTCAAGGCGAGCTTCGACAGCCTAGTCAACGAGCAAAAATCGCTCGGTTACGACGAAACCGAAGGCGTCACCGCCGATCTCATCGCGGCGAGCAACGCGGTCGAGAACATCATCCACAACGACCTGTCCTGGGTTGCCGACGTCGACCGCGCCAATCTGACGACGTCGCTTCTGACCATGCGGCGCTACGAGATCGAATATCGGCTCACCCGCAACGAAGACGCCGAACGGCATTTCCTCGACGAGGTCAAGCATTTCAACGGACTGTTCGAATCGGTCGACGGCGCGCCGGCGATGAAGGAGAAGCTCACCAAAGAGATACAGAGCTATAGCTCCAGCTTCGCACAATGGGTCGCGAGCACCGAGGACATGACGCCGCTGATCTCGCTCATCAACCACGACACCGAGAGCGTCTTGCCGGAGGCCGACAAGATCATCGCCGCCGCGCGCGGCAACGCCAGCGAGGCCGCCACGGAACTGACAACGTCGCGAACGCGAACCCGGCAGGTTATCATGTGGATCGGCTTGGCCGTGGTCCTGATCGGGCTCGGCTGCAGCTGGCGCATCGGACGCTCGATCACGCAGCCGCTCGAGGAACTGGCCGCGGTGATGAAGCGGCTCGCCAATGGCGACACCGCGGCGCGCCCCGCCGCCACCCATGCTCACGACGAGATCGGCGAGATGGCGCGCACCGTCGTGGTGTTCCGCGACAACATGATCGAGCGCGAACGCCTCGCCGGCGCGGAGAGCGAGACCAACATCGCCCGGGAGCGGCGCGGCGAAGCGATCGCGACCCTAATCCGGGAATTCCGCGCTTCCATCGAACAGGCGCTGGATCGCTTGCGCGAATCCGCAGGCCGTCTGGAAAATGCTTCCAGCGGACTGAACGACGCCGCCGATGCGGTGTCGTCGGAAGCGCGCAGCGCCGAGAACTCGGTCAGCGCCGCCTCCGTCAACGTCACCACGGTGGCCGGCTCGATCGAGGAGCTTGCGGTCTCGATCGGCGAGATCGCAGCACAAGCGACCAGGTCGACCGACGTCGCCAGCCGCGCCGTGGCCGAATCGCAGCGCACCGTCAACACCATGTCGGAACTCGGCAACGCCGCGAACCGCATTGGCGAAGTCATCGGGCTGATCCAGTCGATCGCCGGCCAGACCAATCTCTTGGCGCTCAACGCCACCATCGAGGCGGCGCGCGCCGGCGAGGCCGGCCGCGGCTTCGCGGTCGTGGCTGCCGAGGTGAAATCGCTCGCCGCGCAAACTGCGCGCGCCACCGAGGATATCGCCGCGCAAATCGGCTCGATCCAGTCGGCGACGGCGGACGCCGCACAGGCGATCGAGCAGGTGTCGACGATCATCGACGACATGTCGGAGATCGCCACAACCGTCGCCTCGACCGTCGAGGAGCAGAACAACGCTGTGGCCTCGATCGCCGAAGGCGTCAACCGCGCCTCGACCGAGGCGCGATCCGGCGCCGACGCCATGAGCCGCGTCGCCGGCGCCTCGACCGGCGCACGCGCCACCGCCGCCGACGTCAAAGCGCTGGCCGACGCGCTCGCCGTCGAGGCGGAAAACCTGCAAGGCGAAGTGCGCCGCTTCCTCACCGACGTCCAGGCGGCGTAATTTTTTCCTTTCCGCATCGAGACGCCGGCTCGGGTCTGGCGGCGGCCAATGCTGGCGCAAAAGCTCATTGATCCAGGTCAAATGACCACGGGCCGAGTTACGTAGGGTCGACCCGGCCCAGCGGGGGCGACTCCGTGAAGCTCGGCGGCCAGGTTCGCTCCGTGTGCCAAGCGGGGGTCCTGGCCGTTTCATTTCGCATGCCGGACGGACTACGAGTTGCGGCCGTCCAAATATCGTCGCAGCGAAGCGAGCCAGCCGGCGAAGGCGTCGCGGAAGAACACCGTCCATTCGTCATGGCGCTCCGGCGCGCAATCGAACATCGCCCACCATTCGACAAAGCCGCGGCCGCCGTCGGTGATGGGCGTGATTTTCAATGTTGCGCGATAGTGCTGCACCGGCATCGGCGCATCGCCACAGAACTCGTAAACCTGCGAGCGCTCCGGATCGGACAAGGCGACGAGCCGCTGCCGGATGCGCCTGCCCTGGTAGAGCACGTTCCGCACCGCACCGACTGCATCGCCGGATTTGCCGTCCTCGATCTGGCTTTCGCCGGCGCCGTTCACCCAGACCGGATAGTTGTTGAAGTCCCGAATGACGCTCCAGATATCGTCGGCGGATTGCGCGAACACGGTGCTGTAATACGCTTTCGCCATCGTGGTTCCTCTGTCGTTGTCAGGCGCAGGAGATGAACGAAAACGAGACCCCGGAACCACCCGTTTTCTGAATTGGCCGTTATTGCGATGTCACGGACTCATTGGCATCGATTGTGCAGCGTTACCGCCTGCGCCCCCTCCCCCGCATTCGCGCGGACGGATAGATTGGCTGCGGAGGCCCTCTGCCGTTGAATACGATTCGCCTGTGCTACCGCGTCGCGCTCGACGCCTTCTATCGCTTCAATGCCGATGACGGCTGGGCGATCGCGAGCCACATCGCGCTGTCGGTCCTGATGTCGATGTTCCCGTTCCTGATCCTGGTGACGGCGATCGCGGGCTTCGTCGGCTCGAAGGACCTCGCCGACGAAGTGGCGAGCATGATCGTCGCCGCCTGGCCGCGCGTGGTGTCGAGCCAGATCGCCGGTCAGATTCACGAGGTGCTCACCACCGCGCGCGGCGGCTTTCTCACGGTCGGCGCGGTATTCGCCATCTATTTCGCCTCGAGCGGCGTCGAGAGCCTGCGCATCGGGCTCAACCGCGCCTACGGGCTGATCGAGCCGCGGCCGTGGTGGCTGCTGCGCCTGGAATCGATCGGCTATGTCCTGGTCAGCGCGATCGGACTTTTGGCGCTGGCGTTTCTGGTCGTGCTCGGGCCGCTGGTGTTTCGCACGGCGGTGCTCTACGCGCCGTGGCTCGCCGAGCTGGAAAGCCACTTCGATATCGGCCGCTTCGTCATCGCCAGCATCCTGCTGACGTCCTCGCTGTTGATCCTGCATATGTGGCTGCCGTGCGGCCGCCGACCATTCAGCGCGGTATGGCCCGGCATTGTCGCAACCCTGCTGCTATGGCTCGCCTGCGGCTACGCCTTCGGCCGCTACCTGTCCGACTTCTCCTACACCTATGTGAACTATTACGCCGGCCTCGCCTCGGCGATGATGGCGCTGGTTTTCCTGTATTTCACCGCGCTCATTTTCATCTATGGCGGCGAACTCAATGCGGCGATCGCGCGTGAGTTGGAGAACCCATCGCTGCCGCTTGAAGGGGGAGGCCGCAAGCGGCACCTGTTAGCGGGCCAGAAGCGCCACCCGCCCGCGCCGTTCACGTGATCCGTGTTTAGGCGGGAATGAGCGGCGTTTGATCCGCGCCGCCGGTCAAGAGCCTGACCTTGCGCGCATGGTCGACCGCTTCGCGCGCGGATTTGTTGTGCGTGAACAATTCGAAGGTCTGCGTCTCGTCCTCGGTCACCGGCGTCATGGCCTGGTCGGTATAGGGAACGTTCGCGCTTTTGGCGACGCGGCGCCAGATGCGGAAAATGCCCCAAGCCGCGGCGGCGACCCGCACGTGCTTGACCGCTAAGTCCCAAGCCAGTTGCGGATAGAACGCCCAGATCGGCTCGACCGGCAGTTCCGGCCGGCGCTCATGACGATCTTTAAGCCGGACGAAGCCGCCTTGCAGCGGATGGACTTTTTCGATGGCGAGCGATTGCGCGAACCACAGAATGATCTGCGCCAGACGAAGAATATTGATGCCGTAAGCCTGGGCGCGACGCAAAATCGTTTCGATGTGCTCGGGCGTGTAATAGATCGACCAGGCGTCGCGGTAGAGCTGTTCCCATTCCACCTTGCTCATATGGGCGTGCGGCGTAAGCGCATGTTCGAGATCGTATTTGTTGAGGTCGGGATCGAGCGGCACGCCCTTGTTGAACAGCACCTTGTGATCCTCGGAGCCCGGCAGCGGCGTGAGGAAGAAGAATTCGAGCACGTCGAGCGGCATTTCCTTCTTGATGATCTCGATGTCGCGCCGCGCCGATCCCGGCGTGTCGTTGGGGAAACCGAGAATGTAGCCGGCATAGGTCCAGATACCGGCCGCTTTCCAGGCCAACAGCATGTTGCGGTATTCGGTGATCTTGTTCTGCCGCTTCTTGGCGGCAAGCAGGTTGTCGGGATTGATGTTCTCCAGACCGATGAAAATGCGGGTGACGCCGGCGCGTTTCGCCTTGGCGACGAAATTCGGGATCTTGTGGCACAGCGTATCGACCTGGATGAGGAAGCGCACGTCCATGCCGTCCTGTTCGCGCAATTTGATGATGCGATCGAAGATCGGTTCCCAGTCCTTGTTGCGGGCGAAATTGTCGTCGGTGATGAAAAAGCGGTCGATGCCGTGCTCATAGTTCTTGCGCAGGATACGCTCGACGTCGTCGGGGCTGCGCCGGCGTGATTTGCGCCCCTGCACGTTGATGATGGTGCAGAACGAGCATTGGAACGGGCAGCCGCGCCCGGCGTCGAAAGTGGTGACATTGCCGATGGTCTTGCGCACCGCATTGCCGGGCAGAAACGGCATCACCGCGTCTTCCAGCGCCGGCAGGTCGTCGATGTAATTGTAGAGCGGCTTGAGCTTGCCCGCCGCGGCATCGCGCACGACCTCGTCCATGCGGCCTTCCGCCTCGCCGGCAAACAAAGTGACGCCCATGTCGAGTGCTTCTTGCAAATCCGCCATCACGTTCGGAAACATCGCCAGCATGCCGGAGACGTGGAAGCCGCCGACGATCACCGCAATGCCGGCCTCACGCAGCGGCTTGGCGATGTGCAGCGAGCGCGGATATTGGTTGGATTGCACGCCGACCAGACCGACGAAGCCGAAATTATCATTGGCGCGCAGGTCGGCGATAATGCGGTCGACGCGCAGCCGCGTATTGGTCTCGTCGATCGCCGCGATCTCGATGTCGATATCGGACCCGAGAATCTTGCGCTGCGCGCAATCGTCGAGCAGGCCATAGACGCTGGCCAGCGAATTGGCCGGCATCGGCGAGCGGTACCAGCGGATGACATAACCGTCGTCGTCGTAATGCGACGGCTTGATGAGCACGATGCGGAAGCGCTTGCGTGCGGTACTCGCCTCGGTCCGCTGCTTCGCCAGCATGCGTCACCCCGTACCCGGACGATCATTTGTAGCTGAATTGACGCGGCGAGGCCAGCAGCCGTTCTTGCTCATGACTTCGTGATCGCGTTTTCGAAGATTCGCTCATGGCGACGGCCGAGACAGCAACATACGTGTCGGCGAGCCGACTTCCAAAATGGAACTCATTAGCCCTTGGAGGCGAAATATGTCGTTCAAACAACTCATATCTTCGGCGATAATCGCAGCCGGCTTTGGCGGCGCCGCCCTTATTGGCGCGCAAACAACACCCGCCGCGGCCCAGGATGTACCGTACCCCTGGTGTACCCAGGGGAGCGCCTTGCACTGCTATTACATGAACCATCAGCAATGCGAGGAGACCGTGGATTACCACGGTTTCTGCGTAGCCAATCCGGACTATCGCCCGCAAAACAACGACGTTCGCCGCCGCGCCTCGCCGCAGTAGACGTTCAGCCGCCCGCCGCCTCGATCACGTCCTCAAAATTCCGCAAGCCCGGGCGCGGCGTGTTGACCAGCACCGCCATATTGCCGGGCTTATGGCGATTGGTGCGCATCAATTCGTGGGCATAGGGGATCTTCTCCCACGGGAATACGTCGCTCATGCACGGATCGACGCGGCGATCGATGACAAACTGATTGGCGGCGCTGGCTTGTTTGAGATGCGCGAAGTGCGAGCCTTGCACGCGCTTCTGCCGCATCCAGACATAGCGGGCGTCGAAAGTGATGTTGTAGCCCGTGGTGCCGGCGCAAAACACCACCATGCCGCCGCGCTTGACGACGAGGCACGACACCGGAAAAGTCGCCTCGCCGGGATGCTCGAACACGATGTCGACGTCGCGCTTGCCGGTGATGTCCCAAATCGCTTTGCCGAAGCGGCGCGCTTCCTTGACCCAGGCGTCGTATTCGGGTGTGCCGACCTTGGGCATCTGGCCCCAGCACTTGAAATCGTTGCGGTTGATCACGCCCTTGGCGCCGAGATCCATGACGTATTGCACTTTCGACGGATCGGACACGATACCGATGGGATTGGCGCCGGACGCCGCGACGAGCTGCACGCCGAACACGCCGAGCCCGCCCGACGCGCCCCACACCAGCACGTTGTCGCCGGGCTTGAGGATGTGCGGCGCGTGGCCGAACAACATGCGATACGCCGTGGCCAATGTGAGCGTATAGCACGCCGATTCTTCCCAGGTCAGATGCGGCGGCTTCGGCATCAGCTGACGCGATTGCACGCGGCAGAATTGGGCGAAAGAACCGTCCGGCGTCTCATAGCCCCAGATACGCTGCGACGGCGACAACAGCGGATCGCCGCCGTTGCATTCCTCGTCGTCGCCGTCGTCCTGATTGCAGTGGATAATGATCTCGTCGCCGATCTTCCAGCGGCGCACTTTAGAGCCGACCGCCCAGACGATGCCGGAAGCGTCGGAGCCGGCGACATGAAACGGATTTTTGTGCACGTCGAGCGGCGAGATCGGCTGGCCGAGCCCGGCCCAGATGCCGTTGTAGTTGACGCCGCCGGCCATGACATAGACCAGCACTTCGTCCTCGGCGATCGGCCAAGTCGGCACCACTTCGCGCTGCATCGCCGTCTCGGGCGGCCCGTGCCGTTCCTTGCGGATCGCCCAGGCATACATTTTTTCCGGGACATGTCCGAGCGGCGGAATCTCGCCGATCTCGTAGAGATCTTTGAGCGGCGCGGCGGACGGCTTTTTTTGCGCAACGGCCATGTCAGGCTCCCGGCTGCACCGGCATTCGGATGGTCGCAAAAATGTAGTGTGCCGCACCTAATGTTGCGGCGCAACAATTACTTCGAGCTGGGGCCGCCATGCGGCTGACAGGCTCGAAGCAAAGCCCTAAGCTGCGTTGGTCTCGTCGAGTACGCGTGGCCTTTACTCGCACAGCGGCCTGGCCCTTGCCGGGGGAAGCAAACAGGGGGAACCATGGACGTACAGAGCCTTGTCATTTGGCTGATCGTCGGCGGTATCGCCGGCTGGCTGGCCGGGAAGGTCGTCAAAGGCGGCGGCTTTGGGCTAGTCGGCGACATTGTCGTCGGCATCGTCGGCGCACTGCTTGCCGGCTGGCTGTTGCCGCAGCTCGGCATCATCATCGGCGGCGGCCTGGTCGGCGCCATCATCAATGCGTTCATCGGCGCCGTGATTTTGCTGGTCGTCATCAGGTTGATTAAGCGCGCTTGATCGAGCGCGCTAACACGGCGGAAAGGAATTGCGCGCTAAAGCGAGAGCGCGGGAGCTATCGAGAGTTCGATAGCTCTCGCACCGGTGTATTTTTTGCAGCGCTGTATGAACATCGCCCAAAATGACCTGACCGGTCACATCCTGCCGCGCGACGCGCCGCCTGTTTCCACGACGCGCACGATCCGCCTGATCGGGCTCACGCTCTTCCTGTGTTATCTGATCGTGCTCGCCGGCACTTTTCTCAAGGGCGATTTTTTGCTCGATAAGCAAGGCCGGCCGATCGCCAACGATTTCGTCAATGTCGTCGCCGCCGGACGGCTCGCGCTCGACGGCAAGCCGGCCGCCGCCTACGACTGGCCGACGCATAAGCAAGCGGAAGTCCGCGTCATCGGCCACGATTTTGCCGACTATTACGGTTGGCATTATCCGCCGCCGTTTCTGTTTGTCGCCGCGGCGCTGGCGACGCTGCCGTTCGTGGCAGCGGCAATCGTTGCATTGCTGGCGACGCTCGCCGCTTATGTCGCGGCGCTGTGGAACATTCTCGGCCGCAACGGAATTTTCCTTGCGCTCGGTTTTCCAGCCGCGATGTGGAACGTCACCGCCGGGCAAAACGGCTTCCTCACCGCGGCGCTGATCGGCGGCACGCTCGGATTGCTGGAGCGGCGGCCGGCGCTTGCCGGTCTTTGTCTCGGGTTCCTCACCTACAAACCGCAATTCGGTTTGCTGTTTCCCTTAGTCCTGATCGCGGATGGACGCTGGCTGACCATCCTCGTTGCCGCGGCGACGGCGATCGCGCTTGCGGCGCTGTCCTGGCTCGCCTTCGGCAGCGCGAGCTGGCAGGCCTTCGCACATTGGATGCCGATCACGAGCCGTATCGTGCTCGGCGAAGGCCACGCCGACTTTGGCCGGTTGCAAAGCGTGTTCGGTCTCATTCGCGCGCATGGCGGCTCCGAGCCGCTCGCCTGGAGCGTTCAAGCGGCGCTGAGCCTGGCGCTCGCCGTGGCGCTGGTCTGGCTCTGGCGCAGCAACCGCACGCCGTTCGATCTGAAAGCCGCGGCGCTCGCAGCCGGCACGCTGCTGACGACACCCTACGTCTATTTGTACGACCTCGTCGTGCTCGCCGTGGCGGTCGCATATCTTCTTCGCTTTGCGCTCGAACGCGGATTTATCGCCAGCGAAGTCTTCGGCCTCGTCTCAGCCGGCGCGCTCATTCTGAGCTTCCCCTACGTCAAGACGCAGGTCGGCCTCGCCGCGGCGCTGATCGTTCTGGTGCTGATTGCGCAACGGGCATGTTGCATCGCAACAAAATCCGCGCCACATTAGCCGCGCCGGTGGAACGCGTGAAAGATCGATGGGCGACCAGCCGCGCCGCGACAAACCAATGCGCGACAAACCAGTACGCGACAAAGCCTGGATTTTCCGCACCTATGCGGGCCATTCGACGGCTTCCGCATCGAACGAGCTTTACCGGAAAAACCTGAGCAAGGGGCAGACCGGCCTGTCGGTCGCCTTCGACCTGCCGACCCAGACCGGCTACGACAGCGATCATCCCTTGGCCAAAGGCGAGGTCGGCAAGGTCGGCGTGCCGATCTCGCATATCGGTGACATGCGCGCGCTGTTCGAGGCCATCCCGCTCGGCGAGATGAACACCTCGATGACCATCAATGCGACCGCGGCGTGGCTGCTTGCCCTCTATATTGCGCTCGCCGACGAACAAGGCGTGCCGCGCGCAAAACTGCAAGGCACCACGCAGAACGACATCATCAAGGAATATCTGTCGCGCGGCACCTACGTGTTCCCGCCGGCGCCGTCGATGCGGCTGACCAAGGACGTGATCCTGTTCACGACCAAGGAAATGCCGAAATGGAATCCGATGAATGTGTGCTCCTATCACCTGCAGGAAGCCGGCGCCACGCCGGTGCAGGAGCTCGCTTTCGCGCTCGCCACCGCGATCGGCGTACTCGATGCGGTCAAGGCGTCGGGCCAATGCGCGCCGGAGGAATTCGGCGACGTGGTCGGGCGCATCTCGTTTTTCGTCAATGCCGGGCTGCGCTTTGTCACCGAAATCTGCAAGCTGCGCGCGTTTACCGAACTGTGGGACGAGATCACGCGCGAACGCTATGGCGTGACCGATGCCAAGCAGCGATTGTTCCGCTACGGCGTGCAGGTCAACTCGCTCGGCCTGACCGAGCAGCAGCCGGAGAATAACGTCGCCCGTATTCTGCTCGAAATGCTTGCGGTCACGCTGTCGAAAGATGCGCGCGCGCGCGCGGTGCAACTGCCGGCGTGGAACGAGGCGCTCGGCCTGCCGCGGCCATGGGACCAGCAATGGTCGCTGCGCATGCAGCAAATCCTCGCCTACGAAACCGATTTGTTGGAATACGGCGATGTGTTTAGCGGTTCACCGGTCATGGCGGCAAAGGTTGCCGAGCTGAAAGCCGCGGCCAAAGATGAGTTGGCGCATATCGAGGCGATGGGCGGCACGGTCAAGGCGGTGGAATCCGGCTATCTCAAGCAGCAGCTCGTCGAATCGAATTCGCGGCGCGTCGAGGCGATCGAGCGCGGCGAGCAGATCGTGGTCGGCGTCAACCGTTTCGTCGAGACCGAAGCCTCGCCGCTCGCCGACGCCGCCGAGGCGGTCGTCACCGTGTCGGCGGAAGCCGAATCCGGACAGATCGAACGGCTTGCCGCCTGGCGCGCCGCGCGCGACGCCAAAGCCGTCGCCGCCGCGCTCGACGCGCTGCGCCGCGCGGCAAAGAGCGGCGCCAACATCATGCCGGCCTCGATCGACTGCGCCCAAGCCGGCGTCACCACCGGCGAATGGGGCTTTGCGCTGCGCTCCGCGTTCGGCGAATACCGCGCGCCGACCGGGGTCGGCAGCGCCATGCGCAACGACGCCGAAGGGCTCGACGACATCCGCGCCGAAGTCGACCGCGTGTCGAAGAAGCTCGGCCGGCGCCTGAAATTTCTGGTCGGCAAGCCCGGGCTCGACGGCCATTCCAACGGCGCCGAGCAGATCGCCGCCCGCGCCCGCGACGCCGGCATGGACGTGGTCTATGACGGCATCCGCTTGACCGCGGAAGCGATCGTGGCGGCGGCGGCGGAAAAAGACGTGCACGTCGTCGGCCTGTCGATCCTGTCGGGCTCGCACATGCCGCTCGTACAAGACGTGGTCGCGCGCATGAAAGAGGCCGGCCTCGACGACGTGCCGGTCGTGGTCGGCGGCATCATTCCACCGGCCGACGCCAGCGCGCTGAAAAATGCCGGCGTCGCGGAGGTCTACACGCCGAAGGATTTCGAACTCAATCGCATCATGAGCGATCTGTGCCGCATCGTGGAAGATACGGCCAGCAATACCGGCTAGCTATCGCCGGTTTCGTTCGGTGCTGGCCTCAAGTCCAAGCTGAACGATGATCGCGTCTTCGACTTTGCGCAATTGAGCCCGGTCCAGCGTGCCGGCCCGACGTCCAAATCGTTCCTTGGACGCGGTCATGATCTGGTTAGCCATTGCTTTGCGTGGGCCGTTGCCGAAATCGACAATCGCTTCACCGGGAAATACCCGCTCGACATTCGACGTTACAGGCACCACTTGCAGCCGGTTCAAACGTAAATTGGCAACGTCGTTGGATACGACAATGGCCGGACGCATCTTCTGGATTTCGCCGCCAATCGATGGATCGAAATCGACCCACCAGACTTCACCCTTCCGCATCGGGGTGATCCGTTCGGAGCGCGTCGCCGATCAAGCCATTGAGCCACGCGTCGTCTTCCTTCTCCATTTCGCCGGCACGTGCCGCTTCGTAAGCGGCCTGCTCTTCATAGGCGGCTCCAAGTTCGCGTTCCGTTGCACCGAGCCAGTATTCCGGCGAGTTGCGGTCGGCCAGGCGTTCACGCGCCAGCTCATTGATGAAACGGCTGATCTTGCGGCGGCCGACGCGCTTATAAAGCCCCTTATAAACCTCGTCGGACACGGTTATGGTGAGCTTCTTGGTCATATACGTATACTACACGTATATGGTCTCGAACGCTAGCCCGGCTCGCACATGCCGCTCGTACAAGACGTGGTCGCGCGCATGAAGGAAGCCGGCCTCGACGACGTGCCGGTCGGCGGCGGCGGCATCATTCCGCCGGCCGACGCCAGCGCGCTGAAAAGCGCCGGCGTGGCGCAAGTCTATACGCCAAAGGATTTCGAGCTCAATCGCATCATGAGCGATCTCTGCCGCATCGTCGAAGGAGCGGCGGAGGCGGCGGAGTAAATTTAAAGTCCGCTCGTCCCCGCGAAAGCCGGAATCCGTTGTCCGCAGTAAATAAATCCTTTATATTTTAAGGGGTAAGGTGAGGGATGGGGTTGTCGCACATGTCCGAGTTCGATCCGGCCAAAGCCGAGTTGACGGAGCCGCGGAAAGTGCGGCGGCCGTGGCGGACCCCGATGGTCATCGAGTCGGAGATTGCTGCAAACTCGCAAAATAATACGGGCGGTGCCGGGGATACAAGCAACGCTTCTGTCGGGAAGTTCCCGGTGTCCTGATCCAGGTCGGGGTCGGTCGATTAAGCGCGGGCTATCAAATTATAACGACCGCAGCGCGTCTGTATGAGTGAGTTCGCCGGTGTTATTCGGCTCGACGGCGATCGCCCCGATGCTTCCTTCGCCGAGCGGCTGGCTCACGGACTCGATGGGCCCGGCGTCGACGGCCCGCGCATCTGGCGCGAGGGACCCGCCCTCTTGGTCCATCGCCAGTCGCACGAGCTTCCTGAAGATACCTTCGATCGCCAGCCGATAAGCGTTGCGCCGGGCCTGACGCTCGTCGCCGACATTCGCATCGACGATCGCAAGGCGCTGGCGCGAGAGCTCGGCCTCGATCCGGTACAACAAGCCGGCGATGCGGCCTTGCTTGCCGCCGCCTTGATCCGCTGGGGCGAGACAGCGCTGGTGCGGCTCTATGGCGATTTCGCATTTGCCCTATGGGACGCGCGCGAATCCAGGCTCACGCTAGCGCGCGACGCCTTAGGCGTGCGCACGCTCTATTACGCCTACGACAGCCGCTTCATTGCCTTCGCCACACGGCTGCGCGCGCTGTTGTCGCTCCCCGAGATTCCGCGCGATCTCGACGAACTCGCTGTGGCGGATCTTCTCACTTTGACGCCTGCGAACCATGAGCGAACGCTCTATCACCATATCCACCGGGTGCCCTCCGGCGGCACGGTGACGTTCAGCGGACCGCAGCGAAGCATCGATACCTATTGGAGCCTCGACCGCATTTCGCCAATACGCCTGCGGCGCGACGACGACTATGTCGAAGCGGCGCGTGAACTGTTGGACGGCGCGGTCGAAAATCGGTTGCGCCGCGCCGGTCCGATCGCTGCCATGCTGTCCGGCGGTTTCGATTCAGCCGGGGTCACCGCAACGGCCGCAAAATTGCTCGGCGAAGAGCGGCTGACGGCCTATACCCGTGTTCCCGGCGCGCCGCATCCCTACGATGCGATCGACGAGCGCGCCTTGGCCGCCAAGGTCGTTGCGCGCTATCCCAACATCGACTGGGTGGTCGTCGACGATGACACGCCGGCGCTGCGCGACAGCGAGCCGGAGAGTGAAGCGCCGCTGATGGCCTTGCCGCAGATAAACGCCTTCAATCCCACCTGGTTCGAGCCGATCTTGCAACGTGCCGTCAAATCCGGCGCCAAAGTTCTGTTGAACGGCGCCATGGGCAATCCGGTGTTGTCCTGGCACGGCGAAACTTTCTTCGGCGAGCTTTGTCGCGGCGGCCGATGGCTCACGGCCGTGACCGAACTCAGGCGCACGGCGCAACGTCAGCAATATTCATTCCTGAAAACGCTGCGCAGGTATGCGATTCCCGCGCTCGAGCCGCGCGCACTGCGGCGCTGGCGTCACGGGCGCAATTACGGCGGCTTCCCGGCACTGGGATTTTCGGTAGCTTCGCCGGAATTCCTGGCCGCGGTCGATTATGCGCGCCACGCCCGCGATATCGGCCACGATTTGCCGTTTCATCCGGCACGCGAAAGCAGGCAGGCACGCGCGACGCTGCTTTTGAACGAACGCTCGCGCGATCTTGCCGGCATAGCGCGCCTTCGCTACGGGATCGAAAGGCGCGATCCGTATACCGACCGGCGGTTTGTGGAGTTCGCAATGGCGATTCCGGACGACCAGTTCTACTGCGACGGCCAATCGCGCTGGCTCGGGCGTCGCGTGCTGGCCGACCGTCTGCCGCAGGAAATATTGTCGCAGACGCACATCGGCTGGCAGTGTCCGGAATGGCACCATCTGGCCAGCCGCCGGCTCGACAAGACGGCCGAGGCGATCGCGCGGATCGAGCGCTCGCCGCTGGCGAGCCGCGTCCTTGACGTCAAGCGCATGAAGCAACTGTTCGAGACCTGGCCGAAGAACGCAGAAGCGGCGCGCGGCAAGGAAATGCTCTATCAGCACGCGCTGCACCGCGGCATCATCGTCGGCTCGTTCTTGCGCTGGTTCGAAGGCGGCAATGCCTGAGCACCTTCGCACCTATCGAGGTCACGGATTTGGCTGGACTACGCTCGGGAGCCAAATGCGTCCCGCGCTACTTGCGATGCCTTCGTTCGGCGGTATTTTAGCCAAGCCGTTTGGAAAAGTCATAGTTCACGATTTTGATGGGAACGCGGCCTAATGACGGTCACTTACGACACTCGGCACCAGGCGCGAATTGCACTTTTGCGGCAGGCCGTCGCCGTCCGGCCCAAATCGGCCGACCTCATCTTAAAGCTGGCCGACGCGTTGGCGGACCGAGGCGAATACGACGAATTCGCGCAGCTCTTTCAGCGCGCCTATCGGCTCGCTCCATCATCGCGGACAACCTTGGGAAACTGGTCGCCAGAGACCGGCACCGAGAAAGCGCGGAAGTTGCGGGACAAATCACAGGCGCTGATCGATCGCGGGGTCATTTACTCGCCTGTTGTAGCGGCGCTCGCGATTTGTGAAGCAATTCTAGGCAACAAGTCGGAGGTCAAGCGCCTGGTCGATTACGACCGCTTTTTCGCAGTAAGCCGCTCAATCATACCCAGTCGCTTCGTCGAGACAGGCTGCGACTTCTACAAGTCGCTGACGGATGAAATAAAGGCAAACGTGAGATTCTACGATGCGCCCCGCAGCAAGGCGATCCGCAAGGCATGGCGCCATGACGATTTCATGAATTCCAATTTGCCCGCTTGCCGCGAACTCGCAAAGGAAATCCGGCGCCGGGTCGATCAATACATCGCCAGACTGCCTGTCGAGGCGGCCCATCCATTTATTGCTTCAACGCCAAGCGAATACGTTATTGGAGGCTGGGCGGTAATTTCCGACGGCGCAAGTTATCACCTCTCGCATGTCCATCCCAAAGCATGGATGAGCGGCGTATATTATGTCGTTCGCCCCGACATATCGCGCTTGCCTGAAACCGATGCCGGGTGGCTTCGGGTTGGCCCTCCGTCCCAATTCGGCGTTTCGCCGACGGATGGCTGGCAGGAGCGCACCGTCGAACCAGAGCCCGGAAATCTCGTTCTCATGCCGGGATATTTCTTTCACTCTACGCGTGCGATGGGAGTCGATCAGGAAAGAATTTGCATCGCCTTCGATGTGGTCCCACTCGAACTTGCCGGTGCTACGATCGGTTCAGACGAGGATGACGAGTATTAAGTTGGTCGTCTCCTAAAATTGCGTATTTGGATAAGACATCACTGCGGCGCTGGCGGTTCACCCCCAATCGCATAACCCATCATATTCTACGAAAAATTGCAGTTGCGCTCAATACGCTTCCGGCCCGCTTCAGCCAAGCGCTGCACAGTTCACCGCGCCATCACCGCCGCGAGCGCCTCGCTCAGCGCACTCGGGCTTATCGGCTTGCGCAGATAAGAATTCATGCCCGCGGCGCGCGCGGCTGCTTCATCGCCGGATTCGGTACGGCCGGAAATGCCGACGATCGGCGTGCCTGCCGCGGCGCCGGGCAGCGCACGGATGCGCCGCGTTGCTTCGAGCCCGTCGATGCCGGGCAGCGTCACGTCCATCAACACGACGTCGTAGCCGCGCCCAATCGCGGCGACGGCTTCCTCGCCGGAGCCGACGAAATCGGCGCGGTGGCCGAGCTCGGTGAGGATGGTGTTGAGGATGACCCGGCCATACGGATTGTCCTCGGCGCAAAGGATCTTGAGACGGCGCGCGGGCGTCACGCCGTGATGCGAGCGCTCCGCCGCCGCCTGGGCGGGCGCGATCGGCAGCAGCACCGAAAGAGAAAAGCGCGAGCCGCGGCCCGGCGTGCTGGTGACGGTGAGATCGCCGCCCATCAGCCTGGCCAAAACCTTGACGACGGCAAGGCCGAGCCCGGTGCCGCCATAGCGGCGCGCGATCTCCGCATTGGCTTGCGCGAACGGCCGGAACAGCCGCTTGATCTCGGCCGGCTTAAGCCCGATGCCGCAGTCGGCGACGACGAAGGTGAGCTTGGTTCGTCCGCGGCCCGCACGGCTCGCCCTCACGTCGAGCCGGACCGCGCCTTGTGCGGTGAACTTCACGGCATTGTCGATGAGGTTCTCCAGCGCGGCGCGCAGCCGCACCGGATCGCCCACCAGCAGTTCGGGCAAATCGTCCGCGACCGTCACCTCCGCGCGCAGGTCTTTGGTCTGCGCCCGCGCGGCCAAGGTTTCGTGCAAAGCCTCGATGAGACGCCGCGGCCGGAAAATCTCCTGCTGCAGCGTCAGCGAACCGGTGCCGGCCTTTTTGTTCGCTTTGGCGGCGTCGACGATGAGTGTGGTCAGCGAAGCCAAATGCTGGGCGCTGTCTTTGATGCCTGCGGCCCAGCGCCGCTCGCGCTCGCCGAGATTGGAGCTCGCCAGCAATTCGCCGAGCGCGAGGATGCCGGTGAGCGCGGTACGGATATCGTGGGCGAACACGGCAAGCACGGCTTCGCCGTCGCGCGCCGCCGGCCGCCGCTTGCGGCGGCGCGCCGGCTTGGCGGCGGATTTTTGTTTGGTCCTCAATCGCGTCATTGGCCCTCTCAGCCCTAACGCAACATGCCATGGCGGCGCACCAAACAAAACACGCTCAAGCGCGATCCAACGCGCAAATCAGCGCCCCAGCCCGACCCTGCGCCGGATATCGCGCGGGCTAAAGCCGGCGGCGCGTAATTCGCGCAAACCAGTCGACTCGGTCGATTTCGACAGCTTGCGGCCGTCATCGTCGAGAATGAGCTTGTGGTGATGATAGGCCGGCTCCGGCAGGCCGAGCAGCGCCTGGATCAGCCGGTGAATGCCGGTCGCCCAGAACAGATCCTGCCCGCGCACCACGTCGGTGACGCCTTGCAGGGCGTCGTCGAGAACGGCGGCGAGGTGATAGCTGGCCGGCGTTTCCTTGCGGGCAAGCACGACGTCGCCCCACATTTGCGGGGCGGCAATGACGACGCCGGTCTGGCCGTGCGGTCCGGCGCCGGTCTCGGTCCAGGTCAGCGCGCCGGCGCGCGCCACTGCCGCGTCCATGGCGAGCCGCAGCACGAACGGCTCGCCGGCGGCGCGCCGGCGCATACGCTCGGCGGCGGTGAGCTTGCGCGCCCGCCCCGGATAAATCGGCACGCCGTCGGGATCGCGCGGCCAGCGACCGTGCCGGTCGAGTTCCGCCACCATGGCATTGAGCTCGCTGCGGCTCTCGAAACTCGGATAAAGCAGCCCCTGCGCTTCGAGTTCGGCAATGGCCGCGGCGTAATCGTCAAAATGCTCGCTCTGCCGCCGCACCGGCTCAACCCATGAAATGCCGAGCCAGCGCAGATCCTCGTAAATCGCCGCCTCGTAGTCCGGGCGGCAGCGCTCGGCGTCGATATCCTCGATACGCAAGAGCAGCCGTCCGCCAAATTCGCGCGCCAGATCGTGATTGAGCAATGCGGAATAGGCATGGCCCAGATGCAGATAGCCGTTCGGACTTGGTGCGAAACGCAGGATGCGGCTGTACATCGGCACCACGCTTCTCGACACTGGACGCGGTAGTCTACCATGCTAACGCACATCCGCAGCGAAACCGATTTGGACAGCGCGCTTGCAGCGCTGGGCGCGGCCGATCCGCGTTTCGTCACGCTTATCGCGCAGTCCGGCCGGCCGCCATTGCGGCGGCGGCCGGACGGCTTTGCGGGGCTCGCCGCGACGGTGGTGTCGCAGCAGTTATCGACCGCGAGCGCGGGCGCGATCTGGGGCCGGCTTGCCGCGGCATTCGATCCGTTTGTGCCGCAGGCCATCTTGCGGGCGCGCGCCGCCCGACTGGCGCGGCTCGGCCTGTCGTCGCCGAAAATCAAAGCGCTCAAGGAAATCGCCCGCGCCGTAGAGCGAGGCCACCTCGCGCTCGCTTCGCTTGCGGATATCGAGGCCGATGCCGCACATGCGACGTTGACCGCAGTGCACGGCATCGGCCCGTGGACTGCCGACATTTATCTGTTGTCGTGCCTCGGCCATGCCGATGCTTGGCCGGCCGGCGACCTCGCGCTGCAGGAGGCGGCGCGGCTTGCTTTTGGCTTGCGCGCGCGGCCGAGCGCGAAGGAAATGATGGCGCTCGCCGCGCCGTGGCGGCCGCTGCGCGCCGTGGCAGCGCGCGTGCTATGGACCTATTATCGCACCATCAAAGGCCGCGATGGCGCGCCTGTCCCCACCCTACCCTCTCCCGCAAGCGGAGGAAGCAAAGGGAGGGGGCTGCCGAAAGCCAAATCCAAAGGAACAATGCCGAAAAGAGGCGCCAATGGCCGCTGAACGCGACGGTCCAAATCTTGATGGGCCAAATCTTGATGGGCCAAGGCTTAATCCGCGCTCCGGCGCGGCGCGGCAGCTGGTCGTTTTCCTGCATGGCTACGGCGCCGACGGCAACGATCTCATCGAGATCGGCCGCGCCTGGCAGCAATTGCTGCCGCAGGCGGCCTTCGTGTCGCCGCATGCGCCCGAGCCTTGCGCGCAAGCGCCGGTCGGCAGGCAATGGTTCGCGCTGACCTTCCGCAACCCGGACGAACGTTGGATCGGCGTCAACAAAGCGGCGCCGCTGTTGGAGCGCTTTCTCGACGCCGAACTGGCGCGCCATAAGCTGCCGCCGTCGGCGCTGGCGCTGGTCGGCTTCAGCCAAGGCACCATGATGGCGCTGCATGTCGGATTGCGCCGCGCCACAGCACCCGCGGCGATCGTCGGTTATTCGGGCATTTTGGTCGAGCGGCCGGACGGCAACGCCGAGAAATTCGCCGCTGAAATCAAATCCCGCCCGCCCGTGCTGCTGGTTCACGGCGACCGCGACGACCTTATCCCGCCGCAGGCTTTATTCCAGGCGACGCAAGGCCTTGCCGCGGTGGGCGTACCGGTCGAGTGGCATTTATCGGCAGGGGTGGGGCACGGCATCGACGCTGAAGGGCTGCGCCATGGCGGCGAGTTTCTGGTCCGGCGCTTGGCCGCTTTGCCGCAGCGGCTTTAACCGCAAGCCTTTGTATTGCGTAACGATTTCCTAGCATATTGGGCCTAGAAGCGCGCTATTGGTTAAAGGTGCGCGATGGTCATGGCGGCGATGAAACGGCTGGCCCGGGGCGCCCGATTGGCGCGGCTGCGGACGCTCATTTCCAATTTTCGGGGCAACAAGCGCGGCAACGTCGCGGTGATTACCGCGCTGGCGATGCTGCCGATGGTCGCGGCTGTCGGCTGCGTCATCGACTATACGACGGCGTCGATGATCAAGACCAAGCTGCAGGCCGCCGCCGACGCCGCAAGCCTCGCGACCGTTTCCATCAACTCGTCGGCGATTTCCACCGCCAAAAACATGTCCGGCAACGGCACCGTTTCCGGCGGCTCGACCTTCGCCACCAATTTTTTCAATGCCAACCTTACGTCAGCTCCAGAGACCACCGGCTATACCAGTCTCACGCCGACGGCGACCGTCACGCGGACCGGCACGACGGTGACTGCCACGGTATCCTTCACCGCTCAGGTTCCCACCTATTTCATGGGCATCATGGGTTACAAAAACATCGCGTTGTCGGGCACGTCGACGGCAAGCTACAACCTGCCGACCTATATCGATTTTTATCTCATGCTCGACGTGTCCGGCTCGATGAGCTTCCCGTCGACCACCGCCGAGCAGTCAAGGCTCCTGGCCGTCAACCCGGACAACCTGAAAGGGACCAACGGCTATCCGGGCGGCTGCACCTTCGCCTGCCATTTCACCACCCAGGGCGCCTGCGGACAGAATTCGCCTAATAACCCCTATCAAGGACCGATCCCCGCCTCGGGCACCACAACGAACCCGGGATCCGGCGGATATTGCCAAGGATTTATCATTTCGCGCTTGGGAACGACGCCGACTTCGTTTTCTTCCGGGAACAACACCGTCAACGGCAGCAACGTTAATTGGAGCAATACACAGGTCACCTCCTGCCCCACGGCCGGCACGACGTCGTGCATCCAATTGCGCGCCGACGCCGTCGGCTATGCCGTGACCCAATTGTTGTCGGTGGCCTCGAGCAGTGAAGTGGTGACAAATCAATTCCGGGTCGGGCTCTACCCATTCATCCGCTATCTTTATTCCTATTTTGCGCTGACCACGGACCTGACGGATACCGGCTCCGGCACGATTAACGATGCGGCCTCCAATCTGGCGAGCCTGCTCGACACCGGCGTCAATTCAAATCTGGGCTCCGGCGGCACGCATTTCGAGAATGCCTTTCCCAGCATGAACAGCACGATTTCGTCGGTCGGCACCGGGGCGAGCTCGTCGAGTACGCTGCCCTACGTGTTCCTGGTCACCGATGGCTCCCAGGACTGCCAATATCAATGGAACGGCAGCTGGGGAGGAAACTCGGGGTGCACGCCCAATGCCAATTCGGCGACGACGATCGATCCCTCGTTGTGCACGACGCTGAAGAACCGCGGCATCACGATCGCAGTGCTCTACATTCCTTATGAGACGATCCAGAACCCTACCACCTTCGCCGGCAGCGAAGATATCTATGCCAACGACAATATCCCGAATATTCCGGCCGCGCTGCAGGCCTGCGCATCGACGAACTTCTATTTCACCGCGACCACGCCCACCGACATCAACAACGCATTGATTACGATGTTCGAACAGGCCGTGAGCACGGCGCACATTACGAATTAAAGCCCTGCGCCGCCGCACCGCACCTCTCAAACGGCCTTGCAAACGTAGTAGGGGCGGGTTTCAAACCCGCCCCTACGGAAACCTCAATGCGGGCGCCTCGGCAGCCTCGTCCGTTCGCTGTGTTACCACCAGCCCCAACCGCCCCCGCCACCGCCACCGCCGCCGCCCCCGCCTGAACCACCCGAGCCTGAGCCTGAGCCTGAGCCTGAGCCAGAACCTGAGCCGGAGCCAGAACCGGAGCCTGAGCCGGAACCAGAACCTGAGCCGGAACCTGAGCCAGAACCCGAGCCTGAGCCAGAACCCGAGGATGCAACTGCACATAGCGTCCCGGTTTGCGGGGTGTAGACGACGCACGCGCTGCTGCGTGGGGTCGTATAAAGGGCGTCCGAAAGGTTGATCGTGCCGCTGGTGAAAAGGCCGAACATCGGCGTGAACGTGTAGCTGACCTGGCCGTAGATCAGGTAACAGGGATAGCTGCCGCAAGTGAAAAGATTCGACGGCAGCGACACCGACGACCCTGTCGTGAGCGCAGTGCCATTCTGCGAATAGCTCCAGGCGACCGTGGCGCTGCTGGCGCTGGCCACGGTGATTTGCGAAAGCGTAACGACGACGGACGAGTTCGAATACGGGGCGAGCACTGCCGAGGTCGCGCCGACGATATTCGTCATGTCGGACGACTGGATCGGGTCCGTCTCCGTGTACTGATTAGCGATCGCATCCAGCGCGTAGGTCGCCGCTCGCACTTTCATGTAGACGGCGAGCGCCCTGCCGCCGTCGAACGACGCCAAAAACAGCGTCGCCAGCACCGGCAAGATCATCGCGAACTCGATTGCGGCGACGCCGCGCGTCGATGCGGCAAACCGGCTATAGAGACGCTTAAGACGGATCGGCGCGCGCATGATCAATAGGGCTCCACCCGGAAGGCGGAGACGCCCATGATCTCCGTCGTGCCGTAACCGGTATTGGGCAGCACCGACCCCAGCGGGATGCCGACGATGTTCCAGGGATAGACAATCTGCACGACCATGACCTCGCCCGGCGTGCCGGGGCTATATGTTCCGGTGGTGATGAGGTTGCCGCTGGAGTCGTACAGCGAGGGCGCAGCAGTATTCGCGCCACTGAATGACGAATAGGCCGACACGTCGATCTGCAGATTGCTGCAGGTGAACAGCGCCGAGAGCATCGGGCAGACTTGATTTTGAAATTGAGTTTGCGTGGTGCCGGCAGTTTGCGCCTGTCCGGTCATGAACAGGCGGCCCGCCTCGACGGCGGCGTTTTGCAACGTCGCCTGCGCAAACAGGAACAGCGTGGTTTCCAGAATGGCGAACAGCATCGCCAGAAAGGCCGGCGCGATCAACGCGAATTCGACGGCCGTCGCGCCTTGCCGGGCGGCGGCGAAACGAGAAGCATTGCGCCGGAAATATTTCGCCAGAGTTCGAAACATACCAAGCGTGTCCCGCTCGACAGACGATCCAACAAAACTGAAATTGCACCTCCGCTAATAGTTGAGACACATTGATTATTCGTTGCGCAGAACAAATAAACTGCATTGCGCGCGCATCGCCGCAAGGCGCCGTTAACGTTACTGGGCGGCGTATGAATTTCTTACAAGGCGGCAAAATCGATCGGCTTGCGCCGGTCGAGCGCGCGATGGATCGGCGGCAGCGGATATTTGAGGCCGGTCGCGCAGTTGAACAGCAGAGCCTGCTCGTTGCGCGCCACGCGGCCGTCGGCGAGGCTTTGCTTGTAAGCGGCGTAGGTCGCCGCGCCCTCGGGGCACATCAGAAAGCCTTCTTCGCGCGCGGCTTCTTCAAGCGCCGATGAGATTGCCTCGTCGGCAACGGCGATGGCGAAGCCGCCGCTGTCGCGCACCGCGCGCAGGATCAGAAAATCGCCGATCGCCTGCGGCACGCGGATGCCCGAGGCGATGGTTTGGGCGTTGTCCCAGCGCGCCGCGTGTTCGACGCCAGCTTCGTAGGCGCGCACCATCGGCGCGCAGCCGGACGCCTGCACCGCGACCATGCGCGGGCGTTTACTACCGATAAAACCGATCGCCTCCAATTCGGCGAACGCCTTCCACATGCCGATCAGCCCGGTGCCGCCGCCGGTCGGATAAAAGATGACGTCCGGCACATTCCAGTCGAGCTGCTCGGCAAGCTCCAAGCCCATGGTCTTCTTGCCTTCGATCCGATACGGCTCTTTGAGCGTCGAGGTGTCGAACCAGCCGACCTTGGCCGTGCCCTCGCCGACGATCTTGCCGCAGTCGTCGATCAAGCCGTTGACGCGATAGACGCTCGCGCCCTGCAGGCCGATCTCGCTGACATTGACTTCCGGCGTATCCTCGGGACAGAAGATCGTGGTCTTGATGCCGGCATGGCTCGCGTAAGCCGCGAGCGCCGCGCCGGCATTGCCGTTGGTCGGCATCGCCATGTGTTTGATGCCGAGTGCCTTCGCCATCGAAACCGCCATGACCAGACCGCGCGCCTTGAACGACCCGGTCGGCAGCCGGCCTTCGTCCTTTACCAACAATTCGCCGCCGCCGATTTTCGCCGCGAGCTTCGGCAGCGGCACGATCGGCGTCATCGCCTCGCCGAGGCTGACGATGTCTTCCTTGCGCCGCACCGGGAGAAGCTCGCGATAGCGCCACAGATCCGGCGGGCGCTGCGCCAGCGCATCCTTGCTCAGCGCCGCTTTGACGCCGTCGAGGTCGTAACGCACCAACAGCGGCTTGCCGGCGCGGGACAGATTATAAATTTCGTCGGCAGCATAGCGCTCGCCGGTCGCCGAGCATTCGAGGTGCGTGACAAAGGTTTTTCGTTCGGTCGTCAGATTGTCGTCGTAGCGCAATGGACTGTCTCCGGCATGGGGCCGCCAAGTTAAAGGCCGTGTCGCGGCCGGTCCAGCGTGCAAAACGCCGGAATGGCGGGCCGGAGTTCACCATGCACGCCTATCACGGTCGGTTAACCCAGCGCGAATAAATGTAACCGTCTCTCGGAGCGCGTGATGGCGAGCGTTTCCTTAAGCTTGAGCCGCGGCAAGGATCTCGCGGCCTATAAAACCGTCTGGATCGTGCTGGCGCTTTTCGCGGTGGCGTTGGCAACGCGTGCCGGCCGCATCGGCGATCCCACCATCCAGGTGGACGAGCAGTTCTATCTGCTGGTTGCCGATCGCATGTGGCACGGGGCGCTGCCCTACGTCGATATCTGGGACCGCAAGCCGATCCTGCTGTTCCTGATCTACGCGGCGCTCCGCCCGCTGAGCCCCGACGGCATCGTCGCCTATCAGATCGGCGCGCTGCTGATCGCCACCGCTACCGCGTTCGTCATCGTCTTGATCGCGCAGCGCGTCGCCAATCCGGTCGGAGCATTGCTCGCCGGCATGGCTTACTTGCTCTACTTGCCGGTGCTCGGCGGCGCCGGCGGGCAGACGCCGGTGTTCTACAACATGTTCATGGCGATCGGCGCGCTGGAAGTGATCCGCGCTGGCGAGGCGCCGGATACTGCCGGCATCTGGCGGCACGGCTTGCGCAGCATGTTGTGGGCGGGGCTTGCCATTCAGGTAAAATACACCGCCGCCATCGACGGCGTCGCCTTCGGCCTATGGCTGATCGTGCTATTGATGCGCCGCAACTGTGCCTACGCATCGATCGCGGCGCGGGCTGCAATCTGGGCAGGCGTCGCGCTTGTGCCGACGCTGCTCGCCGCCGGTTTCTACGTGCTGATCGGTCACGGCCACGAATTCTTTCAGGCCAACTTCCTGTCGATTCTACAAAAAGAGCAGCCGGATAATTTTCCGGTTGTCAAATTCTTGCGGATCAGCGGGATGGATCTCGAGGCCCTGCTGCTGATAACGGGTTTTGCAGTATCGTTTTTGGTCCGTCGCAAGCTATTCGCGGCGCCGATGCCTTTCGTTCTGCTGTGGGGCGCATTCTCGGTCGTCGATTTCTTTGCGATCGGCAGCTACTACGATCATTACGCCTTACCGCTGCTGGTGCCGGCGATGATCATCTGCGCGCCGCTGCTGGGAACGGTGACGGGCGGCGCGGTGGGAATGGCGCTGTTCGTCTGGATTTCGCTCCTCGTGATCGGTTTCCCGCTGGACCGTTTCAGGCAGTTCGATCAGCCCCGTGTCGCCGCCATGGTCGACGCGGCACGGCCTTACACGGCGCACGGCTGCATCTATCTCAATGACGGACCGCCGATCGTCTACCTCCTCACCGCTTCGTGCCTGCCGACGCGCTATCCCTTCCCCGCGCATCTGCACGACGCCACCGAGGCGGACGCGGTCGACGCCACGGCGACCATGGCCAAGCTTCTGGCGTCGCGGCCTTCCGTCATCTTCGTTCCGGATAAACCGACGCTGCAGCCGCCCAATCTTGTCACCGCCGCGATGCTCAACGCCGCGCTCGCCAGCGACTACCGGCTCGCCGCCATCCTGCCGGACGTCTATCCGGAGCGCCGGCAATTCTTCTATGTTCGCAAGGATCTCTTGCAGAACAAGAGCGGCTCCGCCGCGGGATGAATCTGGCGGTTCGGCGTAACCGCGGGATCGATAAGTTTTTTGGCGATGGACAGCGCGTTGCCGCCCTGACTAAGCTTTCGGCCGCGAGCGCGCGATGCCAGGCAAGCAAAATTACGACTTCATCATTGTCGGCGCCGGTTCCGCGGGCTGCACATTGGCCGCCCGGCTGACCGAGGATAAAGGCACGCGGGTGCTGCTGCTCGAGGCCGGCGGCTGGGACCGCGATCCGTGGATCAAGATTCCGCTCGGCTGGCCGCACCTGCTCCTCAACCGCAAGCACGACTGGATGTATTTCGCCGAGCCCGAAGCGGCGACCGGCGGGCGCGGACTCGAATGCGCGCGCGGCCGCGTCATCGGCGGCTCGTCGTCGATTAACGCGATGGCCTATGTGCGCGGCCATGTCGGCGATTACGAGCGCTGGGCGGCGTCGGGGCTCGCCGGCTGGTCCTACGCCCACGTGCTGCCCTATTTCCGCCGCCAGGAATCCTGGAAAGGCGGCCCAAGCTTTTATCGCGGCGGCGATGGCCCGCTGACGACGCAGACGGCGACCTTTGACGACCCGCTGATCGATGCCTTCGCTGCGGCCGGCCGCGCCGCCGGATACAAGGCGACGCCCGACTACAACGGCGCCCAGCAGGAAGGCTTCTGCACCTGGCAGATGACGGTAAAGGACGGGCACCGTTGCAGCGCCGCGGATGCTTATTTGCGACCGGCGTTGCAGCGACCCAATTTGACGGTCGAGATCGAGGCGCTGGCGACGAAGGTGATTTTCGAGGGACGCCGCGCCGCCGGCGTCGAATATATCCAGCGGGGTACTCCCATAACCGCGTATGCGGAGCGAGAGACCATCCTCTGCGGCGGCGTCATCAACTCGCCGCAGCTCTTGATGCTGTCGGGTATCGGCGACCCGGCCGAGCTCGCCGCCCACGGCATCCCCGTCAACACGGCGTTGCCGGGCGTCGGCAGGAATCTGCAGGACCACATTTCGGCGAGCGTCGCCTATGCGCGCAAAGAACCGGGCCCCTTCCACCGCGCCATGCGGTTCGACCGCATCGTGCCGGCGCTCGTGCGCGCTTATCTGCACGGCGAAGGCATTGCGACCGGACTGCCGACCGGCCGGATGGCGTTCCTGAAAACCCGGCCCGACGCGGCACTGCCCGACGTGCAGTTCATCTTCAATGCAGCGCCGATGACGGCGAGCCCGTATCTGTGGCCGTTCCGCCGCGCTTATGCGGATGCTTACGCCTGCCGCGCCGTGGTGCTGCGGCCGGAGAGCCGCGGCAGGCTCGAACTGGTCTCCGCCGATCCGCGGCGGCCGCTGCGCATCCGCCAGAATTTTTTGGCCACCGACAACGACTGGGAGACGCTGCGCGCCGGGCTACGCATGGCCCGCGAGGTGTGCCGGCAAGCCCCGATGCTGCCGTTTTTGGCGCGCGAGATCGCGCCAAGCGACGGCGCCGTGACCGACGCCGAGCTCGACGCCCATATCCGCACAGATTCGATCACCGTCCATCATCCGCTCGGCACCTGCAAAATGGGCGTCGCCTCCGACCCGCTGGCCGTGGTCGACCCGGAGCTTCGCGTCTTCGGCAGCGAGGGCCTGCGCGTCGTCGACGGATCGGTCATGCCGGACCTGGTCGGCGGTAACATCAATGCCCCGATCATCATGATTGCGGAGAAGGCTGCGGACCTGGTTCGTGGCCGGGTGCCGCTCGAAGCGGTCCGGCTCGCCGGCGCTGCGGAATTGTCCCGCCAGTAATTTTTCCTGCCCCGCGAAGCGGGGAAGGGGGACCGCGCGTTAGCGCGGTGGAAGGGGCGTCGGCGGTGAGGTTAACCTCTTTGCTGCGTGCCCCCTCCACCATGCTTCGCATGGTCCCCCTCCCCCGCTACGCTTTCGCTTCGCGGGGGCGGATAAAGGGCACAGCTCGTAACCCCCGGGGCAGGCTTCACAATCCTGTCACGCCTGCCTATAAACTACCGCCCATCGCCGCACTGCGGCATTGAGTCGAGGTGGGAGCGTCGTCTTGAACGCTCATGTATCGCAATCGGGCTTTCCGGCCCTGGTCTTGAACGCGGACTTTCGCCCGCTGAGCTACTACCCGCTGTCGCTGTGGTCGTGGCAGGACGCGATCAAGGCGGTGTTTCTCGAGCGGGTGAACATCGTCGCCAATTACGACCGCTCGGTGCATAGCCCGAGCTTCGAAATGAAGCTGCCGAGCGTGGTGTCGCTGAAAACTTTCGTAAAACCCTCGACCCATCCCGCCTTCACGCGATTCAACGTCTTCCTGCGCGACCGCTTCGCCTGCCAATATTGCGGCGCGCGCGACGACCTGACGTTCGATCACCTGATCCCGCGCTCGCGCGGCGGGCACACGGTTTGGAACAACGTCGTCGCCGCCTGCTCGCCGTGCAACCTGCGCAAGGGCAGCTTGACGCCCGACGAATCCAAGATGTTTCCGTCGCAGCGCCCGTTCCAGCCGACGGTGCAGCACCTGCACCGCAACGGCCGGCTGTTTCCGCCCAACTACCTGCACGACAGCTGGCTCGATTATCTCTATTGGGATACCGAGCTCGATCCGTAAGTATCCGCTGAACTACGCCGCCGCTACCTTGCGCGCGCCGGCGAAGGCCGGCGCCACTTCCGCCATGAAGCGCGCCATCTCGTCCTTGACCTGCCCGTGCGGCTTCAAACCCACGTTGAAATAAAGAATGACTTCGGAGAAGCCGGCCGCTTCGACCTTCTTCAGCGTATCGATGATGCGTGCGGGCGAGCCGAGCAGCACCGAGTTCTCCGTCAAATCCTCCGGCTTCACCTTGTGCAGGCGCTCGACCATGTCGATGAAATAGCGGTAGCTGGGCGGTGCGGTCTTCGGGTCACCCGGCAGCGCCGGGATCACGCATTCCTTGTAGTAGCGAATCTGTCGGGCGCGCGCGGCGGCCTCCTGGGCCTTGTCGTCGTAGAAGTGCATGAAGTAGCTGCACATCAATCGGCCCGGCTTGCGTCCGTGCTTGGCACAGGTCTCGTGGTAGAGATCGGCCACCTGCTTCAGTCCGCCATAGCTCATGGCGGCGGCGAACGGCGCCACGATCAATCCGCAGCCGAGCCGCGCCGCAAGCTCGATCGAGGGCTTGGAGAACGAGCCGACATAGGTCGGAATCGGCTTTTGCACCGGCTTCGGCGTGATGCGCACGTCGTCGAACGAATAGTATTTGCCGCGATGGGAGATGCGGTCGTCCGCCGCCCACAGCCGGCGAATGAGCTCGAGCCCTTCTTCGAAAATGCCCTGGTTGTCGTCGAACGAAACGTGGAACGGCAGATATTCGCGCCGGTCGTAGCCGCGGCCGGCGGCGAAATCGACGCGGCCGCCGGACAGAAGATCGAGCGTCGCCCATTGCTCGGCGACGCGGATCGGATGATGCAGCGGTGTCACCGTGACGGCGGGCGCCAGCCGGATGCGCCTGGTGTTGGCGGCGACGTAAGCGAGCACCAGATCCGGACAGGACAGCACGCCAAGCGAATTGAAGTGATGCTCGCCGATCCAGGCCGAATGCATGCCGAGACTGTCGGCATAGAGCGCTTCGGCGGTAATATCGGCGACGAACTGGTTCGAGGAGCGGGTATTGTTTTCGTAGTGGTTGTCGCTCAGCGTGAAGTAGCCGAAATCCATGCTCACCTCCCTCGAAGGTACATCCTTATCGATGCTTGCCCAAACGATAATTGAAATTGCATCTGTTGTAAATGCAATAATCTGGCGATAATCTGCCGATCCATGGCATCCAGACTTCCAGGCAAGCTCGACCTCGCCGACTACCTGCCCTATCTCGTCAACCGGGTCGGCAGCATCATTGCCGATCAGTTCGGCGAGGAGGCGCTGGCGGAGCACGGGCTGAGCATCACGATGTGGCGCGTCTTGGCGGCGCTCGCGGCGAACGGCAGCCTGCGTCAAATCGATCTTGCCGATTTCACCAGCATCGACGCCTCGACCTTGTCGCGGCTGGTGTCGCGGCTGGTACGCATGGGATTGGTGACGCGCGGCCGCTCCACCAGCAGTAATCGCGAGGTCAACGTCGCACTGTCGGGCAGGGGCAACGCGATCGTGTCGCGCCTTATTCCATTGGCGCGGCGGTACGAGACCGACGCCATCGCCGGCCTATCGCGCGAAGAGCTCTTGGTCTTGAAACGCTGCCTGCGGCGCGTCTACGGCAATATGAAAAACCGCCCAACTTTAGCGAACAAACCGCGCATGAGTCAGCGGGCGATCTAACGTTCAGTCGACGCGTGTGCCCGGCGCAGCATCCTCGAACACCGTCACGTCCATCGGCTTGCCGGCAAAGCCGAGCTCGTTCCAGCGCGCCGCCACCTGTTCGTACATCGGCTTCGACAGCTTGGTGCGCTTGGAGAATGTCTTGATATGCCGATAGTCCATGCAGGCATTGATCAGCGCCTTGGAGCCCCAGGGGCGGATTTCCGGCGGATTGAGGCTCGGATCGAGGAACGTGCTCCAGGTCTCGCGCAAAATATCGATCGATTGCGCCGGGCGCGAACGCGTCGCCATCGCCCACAGCACCTGATGAATGTTGCTCGGATCCACATCGTCGTCGACGACGATGACATACTTGCCGAAGTAGGCGCCGCCGGTGCATTGCGCGGCGAGCGCCATCACCTGCGGTGCGTGCCCCGCGTACATCTGCTTGATGGAAACCACCGTAATGCCCCAGCCGGCGGCTTCCGGGATCGACCAGACGCCTTGGATGCCGGGAATGCCGAGCTTTTGCAGGTCCGACCAGATCGCCGCCGAGCGCAGCGCCGCCCAGAACAGGCCGCATTCGTTGGCCGGACCGTCCGCCATCAAGGCGCAAGTTAAGGTCGGATTATTGCGAAAGCGCACTTTCTCGACGCGCATATAGGGTGTGGCGCCGGTCGGGCGGCCGTAATAGCCGGTGAATTCGCCGAACGGGCCTTCGGCGAAAGTCTCGTCCGGATAGACGAAGCCTTCGATGACGATCTCGGCGCGCGCCGGCAGCGGCAGCCCGGTGAGATCGCTCTTGAACACTTCGATCGGCGCGCCATTGATGCCGCCGTAATAATCGTATTCGCATTCGGTTTTGGGAAAGCTCGTCGCCGCGACCAGAAACAACAGCGGATCGATGCCGTAGGCTGCCGCGATCGGCATCGGCTTGCCCATCTTCCACCATTTCTCGCGGTCGATCGTGGCGTCCTTGCCGGGCGAGGTGTAGAGGCCGATTTCACGCGGCCCTTTGATCATCATGCGGTAGGTGCCGACATTGACGCGCCCGGTCTCCGGACATTGCGTCACCACCGCGTCGCCGGTGCCGAGATAAAGCCCGCCGTCGAGCGGCCACATGCGCTGCGCCGGGAACTTGCGGATGTCGATGGCGTCGCCGGTGGCGACGTTCTGATTGCAGATCGCGGTCTCCGCTGGCACCTCTTTCGGCTTCATGGTGCGGCCCATCTTGCGCTGCAGCGCCTGCACCGCCTTGAGCGGATGATCGAAGGTTTCTTCGCCGATCGTCAGGCAGAAGCGCGACAGATTGCAGCCGATCATGTTGTAGAGCGCGCGATGTCCGGGATGGCCCTTGATGTTTTCGAAGAGGAGCGCCGGGCCTTTTTCATTGGCGGCGAGATAAGTGATGGTGGCCGCCTCGAGATCGGGATCGACCTCGGCGCTGATGCGCTTGAGCTCGCCCATCGCCTCGACCTTGGCCAGCCATTCGTCGAGGCCGCTGGCATTGGGCCGTGTCTGGCTTGCCTTGCCTTCGTTCGATAGCGCCTGCTGCGGCGCGACTGACACGCTCATTTCCATGGCGATCCTACCTTGGCGATATTTCCACCCTGTCGCTGCGACCTTATTGGTTCTCGCGACCGCGGGAAAGGCGCACCGAGGGGCGATTGCCCAACCAGCGCGCCGCGCGGGAATGCCGCTTTCTTTTGGGGACCGCCTGCCTTAGCTTTTGGCCGCGGCGGACAAGCGCCACGACAAAAACACTCCGGGGGAAACGATGGCCGGTGAGGCAAGAGTTCAGGTTTCGCAGTTTTTGGACGAATACGGGCTCGGCTCGTTCCAGATCAAGCTGATCGTCTGGTCCGTCCTGTTGGCGATGATCGACGGCTACGACATCGGCGCCATCGCCTTTGCCGCGCCGCACCTCATCGCCGAATGGCACATCCCGCCCAAGGCGCTCGGCCTTGTGCTAAGCGCCAGCAATATCGGCGTGCTGTTCGGCTCGCAGATTTTCGGCTGGGTCGGCGACCGCTACGGCCGCAAGACCGCGCTCATTCTGTCGAATCTTCTCTTCGGCGTACTGACCTATGCGGCGGCCTATTCCACCGATCTGACCCAGCTCTCCTGGCTGCGTTTCTTCGCCGGGCTCGGCATCGGCGGCGTCATTCCGAACCTCGTCGCCATCAATGCCGAATCGGCGCCGCGCCATTTGCGCGCGACCTTGGCGATCATCGCCGTCGGCCTGGTGCCGCTCGGCGGCGCCATGGCCGGATTTGTCGGCGCGGCGTTGGTTCCGCAAAACGGCTGGCAAATCCTGTTCGAGATCGGCGGCATCGTGCCGGTCGTGCTGGCGCTTGCCGGCATATTCAGCCTGCCGGAGTCCATCAAATTCATGACGCTGCATGAAAGCCAGCGCGCCAAGATGCTGGCGCTGCTCGCCGCGATCCGGCCTGACTTCAAGGTGCCGGCCAATGCGCAGTTCGTCATCGAGGACGAGCAGCAGGCGCCGAGCTCGAATCCGATCTACCTGTTCGGCAACGGGCTTGCCGCGATCACGCCGCTGACCTGGCTGATGTTCGCCTGCAACTTGATGGGCTACTTTTTCCTCATCAGCTGGACGCCGACACTGATGGGCGCCGCGCACGTGCCGCCGGCGACCGCGGCGCTCGCCGGCGCGGCCTTGCAGGTCGGCGGCACGGTGGGCGCACTGACGCTGTGCTGGTGGCTGCAGCGCCACCGCTTCCTCGCCATCGCCATCATGTTCGTCATTGCGGTTCCGATCGTCGCCTCGATCGGCTATGCCGGACTGACCTCGACCTCGGCGCTGTTGACGGCGACGTTCTTTGCCGGCGCGATCGTGCTCGGCATTCAGTCGGGCATCAACGTGGTCGGGGCGCTGATCTATCCGACCATGCTGCGCGCCAACGGCTCCGGCTGGCAGCTCGGCATCGGCCGGTTCGGCGCCATCGTCGGCCCGCTGCTCGGAGCGCTGTTCGTCGGCCTTCCGGTCGAGCAGCTTTACGTGTGGTCGGCGCTGCCGTTCGCCGCCGGCGCGGTGGTGACGTTGCTCATCTTCGTGCTCAACAAAGCACGGCTCGCGGCGCGTCCGGAACTGGCCAAGGCGCAGTAGGTGACAAGCCTTGATTATATTCCATTAATGGAATATATCATTCTCGATGAGCTGGAACGTCGAGTGCACGGATGAGTTTGCGGTCTGGTACCGCGGCCTCAGCGAAGCGCAGCAGGATGACGTAACGGCCGCGGGACTGCTGCTCATGGAGATGGGGCCGCAATTGCCCTTTCCCTATTCGTCGGGCGTCAAGGGTTCGAAGCATGCGCACATGCGTGAATTGCGGATTCAGAGCGGCGGACGGCCGCTTCGAGCCTTTTACGCCTTCGATCCGAGGCGGTCGGCAATCCTGCTGATCGGCAGCGACAAGACCGGCGATGACCGATTCTACGAACGCATGATCCCCGTCGCCGACGCGCTTTACGACGCGTACATCGCCGAGATCAGAAAGGAAGGTTTAATCCGATGAGTGGACACAAGCCCTTTCGCGAACTGACCAAGGATTTCACGCCTGCCCGTCGGGCGCGTGTGGCGGCAAAGGCTGCCACGCTGCGGGAGGCAATGACGCTCGAAGAGTTGCGCAAGGCGCGTTCGCTCTCACAAGAGGAAGTGGCGGAGGCCCTCACCGTAAATCAACCCGCCGTGGCAAAACTTGAAAAGCGCGGCGACATGCATGTGAGCAATTTGCGCCGCTACATCGAGGCTCTCGGCGGAACGCTCGAAATCACCGCGCACTTCGACAAAACAACCGTGGTTATCAGCAATATCGGCGAGACTGCATAGAGTTCGCCCAAAATGCTCAGAAAGGTTCATAGCCTCGGAGCGCCGGAATCACCTTCTCGCCGAACAGCCGGATCGAGCGTTGCAGCGCGTCCTCCGGCAGATCGGCGAAATTGAACTCGCCCATGAACACGTTGAACACGCCCGCTTGCGCGGCGGCGCGGATTTTGGCGGCGACGGTTTGCGGCGAGCCGATGAAGACGAGGTCGTTCTTGTAGAGATAATCGCCGTCGAACAGATGCTGCATGATCTCGGAGGCGCCGGGCTCGCCGCGGCCGACGAACATTTTGGCGTGTTCCTTGGCGCGCTGCTCGAAGGTCTCGCCGGGCTTGGGCGGTGCCAGAAAGCCTTCGTAAGCGCGGCTCGCCCGAAACAGCGCCGTCTCGATCGCCTTGTCGTCGGTCTCGTCGACATAGACCACCGAGCAATAGGCGATGTTGGGCTTTTGCGCCCGGCCCGCCGCCTGCCAGTCAGCGAGAAATTTGCGGTAGCGCGGCGCTGCGTCGGCGCGCGGATAGACCAGGAAATAGCCGGGATTGATGGCGTTCTTGGCGCAGAATTCGAGCGTCTGCGGATCGCGGCTCATCATCCACAGCGGTGGGTGGGGGCGCTGTGACGGCTGCACCGAAATTTGCGCATTGTCGGTATGAATATCCTGGCCGTGGAACGAGAACGGCTGCGTCTCGCCGAATGCCGCGCGCAGGTAATCGACGAATTCCAGCGTCGGCGATTTGCGCTGGCTGTAATCGAGCCCGAAGGGGCGGAAATAATCGGCATTGATGCCGGGCACGAGCCCAAGCTCCATGCGGCCGCCGAGCATCTGATCGACGATGGCGATCTCTTCGGCCAGCCGCAGTGGATGATAGAGCGGCACGATATAACCCATCGGCCCGATGCGCATGCGCTTGGTCCGCGCGCCGGCGCCGACCGCGTAAAGGCTCGGCGACGACATCCAGCTCTCGTCGGGCCGGAAATGATGCTCGACGCAGAACGAATAATCAAAGCCGAGTTCGTCGCAGGCCTCAAGCTCGCGCCACAGCTGTTCGTAGCGCTGATGCGGCGTCATCCCGGGCTTGGCCCAGATGTGGGAGAAGTGGGCGAATTTCATGGGCTCTATTCCGGGACACAATCAACCGCATATCTGCGAACCGCGTGCAGTTATGACGCTTAAATCGATTCACTCACTCGATCTTTGCACCGCTTGCACGGATGACGTTGCCCCAGCGTTCCCGCTCCTCGTTCATGAATCGCTGCATATCGTCAGGGGTCCCTCCCATCGGAACCATGTACCATTTACGAAGCCGGTCCATGACGTCGGGCATCTTCAGGATATCGTCGATAGCAGCGGCCCATTTGTCGGTGATGGCGACGGGCGTGCCCGGCGGCGCAACCATGCCCTGCCATATTTTGCCGAGATAGCCGGGCAACACCTCGGAAATAGCAGGGAGGTCCGGCCAGTCGGGACTTCGCTTTTCGCCGGTATAACCAATCATGCGCAGTTTGCCGGCTTCAACGAACGGCAGACCGGTGACCAGTTCTCCGAACATGCAGTCGACGTGGCCGGCGACCAGATCGGCCACTGCGGGGCCGGTGCCCGCGTAGGGAATATGGACCATTTTGGTGCCAGCCATCATATCGAACAGCTCCCCCATAAGCTGGCCCGAACTGCCGATGCCCTGTGACGAGTAGTTGAGTTTGCCGGGGTTCGCTTTGGCGTAAGCAATAAACTCTTGTAGGTTTTTCGCCGGCACACTGGGATTGATCAAGAGCACGCCGTAGGCGGCCGTTGTTGCGACGATCGGCGCAAACGCTTTAGGATCGTAGTTCAGTTTGCGGTACAGGCTATCGTTGATCACCAGCGGCGGCTCCGCCGTAAAGAGTACGGTATATCCGTCCGGCGCCGCGCGAAACACGGCTTCCGTGCCGACATTGCCGCTGGCGCCCGGGTGGTTCTCAACGACGACAGGCTGACCCCATCGCGATTGCAGCTTGTCAGCAAAGACGCGCGCGAGAATGTCCGAGCCGCCTCCAGGCGGATAGGGCACGATGATTCGGACGGGTCGATCCGGGAAGCGCGCAATATCCGTCTGCGCGCTTACCCTGCCGGCGGCGGCACAAGCGAAGAAACAGAAACCGGTTAGAAAAACGCGCCGCGTATTGCGGGAAATACCGCCTCCCGTGACCATCACACGCTCCCGTCAAAATTGTGAGTGCACATCGCGTTGAAGTAGTTAGAGATAGCCCCGGTTGTGTGAACGGCTTTTACGCGTTGAGAAGTGGAGCGTTTGCCGGGGTCAGGCCGCCGCAGCGAGATGGAGTAAACGTATCCGCTGCGGTGTCGTCAAGGCTCGAACGCGGCCGGCGATTGTAGTTTTTCTGGCCGGGATGCAGTGACTTCGCTATTATGCAATCCGTGACCGAGCGGGCCCGACGCTCGATGTATTTTGCTTTATCTAAAGCAAAGCTTCGGTGATGAACGCCGACGCCTGACTGGGCGCAAACGGTGTTGTGAAGGCTGCGTAGGGAGAAGACGCCATGCTAACCGTTGAAGCAAACGAGCGACTGACTCGAGTCGGCCCCGGAACGCCTTGCGGCAACCTTATGCGCCGCTATTGGATTCCCATCGCGCCTTTTGCTCAGCTGCTGGAAAATCCGGTGCGAAAAGTGCGCGTGCTGGGCGAGGATCTCATTCTCTATAAAGATCGCCGCGGAGGTCTCGGACTTATCGGCGACCGCTGCCTGCATCGTCTCGTCGATATGCAATTCGGCATTCCGGACGAATGCGGCCTGCGATGTCCTTATCATGGCTGGCTATATGATGCAGAGGGCGTCTGCATCGACCGGCCGATGGAAAGCACCAGAGCCGGACTCAAGGCCAAGCTCAAAGCCTATCCGGTGCGGGAGCTTGGCGGGCTGGTCTTCGCTTATCTGGGTCCATTACCTGCGCCGGAACTACCGCGCTGGGATTTGTTCGTTTGGCCCAATGCCGTGCGGCAGATCGCGATTAATGTCATCGATTGCAATTGGCTGCAGTGCCAGGAGAACACCGGCGATCCGACGCACAGCGTGTGGGCGCACGGTCATTTGTTCAAATACGTGCTCGAGCGGGAGGGCAATTTAGACAAACGCGCTGCCAGCCTCGACCACACTCTGCATACACGCACGAAATGGGGCGATGGCATCAAAGAGTTGTTCGCAAAGCCGACGCAATATGGCTTCGAGAAGGGTGTATCTTATGCAAAGGAATTAGGTGCGGAGGCGGATCATACCCGCCGCCATTCGACGGTAATCTTTCCCTTCTACACACAAACCGGAAAAGCCGGTTCGCCGCGCAGTGAATTTCAGATTCGCGTGCCGATGGACGACACCCACACCTATCACATCTGCTATCAGGTCTATGCCGCCCCGCACGGCGTCGAGGCGCCGCATCAGGACGGCGTACCTTGGTATGAACCGCCGATGGTCGACGATAACGGACGCCCGATACTCGACTACGTTCTCGCCCAAGACGCGCTTGTTTGGGTCGCGCAGGGCGCCATCACCGACCGCTCCCAGGAACTGCTCGGCCGGACCGACCTGCCTATCGTGCTATTGCGCCGTCAGCTCGATCAGCAGATTGCGCGCGTCGAAGCGGGCGAGGACCCGATGAACGTGTTCCGCGAAGATCCGGGCCCGATGATCCACGGCAGCGGCATGGCGCCGGACGGATGGGCCAAGCCCGGTTGGGCGAAGCAGCAGATCTTCTTCAGCCAAGGTTATCGAAAAATGTATCACAAGGGTTTCGCGAGCGACGACGCCGATCGCTATGGCCCGGCGTTGGAGCTCGTGAAAGAATTACATCGGCGTATCGAGGAAGCGGAATTAGCGATGCGCGGCGACACGCGATCGGCGCCGGTCAAATCGGGTGCAATCGTTGACGTCTGATCCACCGCGAGGTTCAGACACCGAAATCAGCGTCCCAGAGCGCTTCCAGCCTGGCCATCTGATCGGATGAGAAGGGTGGCATGTCGGAGACAGCCGCGATCTCTTCGAGTTGCGCCGCCGATGAAAAGCCGCCGAGTGCGGTAGCTACGCCCTTATGCATCAGCACGAAGCGGTATGCGGCTTGCGCCAGCGTGCAGCCGTCCTGGCGCGACAGAAACGTCAAGGCTCGCGCCATCTGCCTTAACCGCAGCGCGGTCGGAGATTCAAGGTCATAGGCGCGCGCAAGTCGATGTCGCCTTATGCCGGCAACGCTATCGTCGGTCAAAAAGCCGCTCGCGAGCGGACTATAGACTGCCGCCGACGCGCCGCTTTGGCGTGCAGCGCCGATCACATCGGCGTAGTCGCGCTCGACCGTCAGGCCATTAGGCTTGGCCCGTCCTGCCGTCGGATTAAACAGCGTGTAAGGCACATTGATCAGGTGAAATACGCCGGTATCCAGCAATTGGCGCACCTCTGCGCCGTCGTCGCCGCGGCAAACGAAACCGGCATATTTGATCTTGCCGGCGCGCTTGAGGCGTTCGATCCCGTCGAGAGCGCCGCCCGGCAACAGGAAGTGATCCAGCGATAACTGAGCGTAGGTGCCACCCTCGAATCTCGGATGGACACGGCAGGGCCCGTTATGGATCTGAAACATGTCGACACAGTCGACGCCCAACCGGCGTAAGCTATCTTCCGCCGAACGGACGACATGATCGGCCACGTTATCGAGATTCTCTCCCCGAATTTCGACTTTGGTATTGAGGACCGGTCGAACACCGGTGCTCTTTAACGCAAGACCCAAATTGATCTCGGCAGAGCCATCGCCATAGTCCGGCGCATTATCGAAATAAGTAACGCCAAGTTCGAGGGCCCGAGCGATAATTCGCAGTTGCTCTTCATGATCGCCTTTTATCATCAGGCCGGCGTTACCGCCGCAACCGAAGGCAATTTCAGAAACCATCAGGTCGGTTGTTCCAATACTCCTGTAGTGCACTTACGTCCTACCTTTATCGCGGCGAACACACCTTAATGAGTCGTGGTCTTGCAACATAAATGTGGAGATGTATTGGTGCCCGTGGAGGGAATCGAACCCACACTCCTTGCGGAACACGATTTTGAGTCGTGCGCGTCTACCAGTTCCGCCACACGGGCATGGCGCCCTCTATATATTCGGCCGACGGCCCCGTCTATCCATCGGCCTTGCTTCCGCCTTCAGGATCGGCAAATTGCCGGCAAATGACGTTTCATGGGCGCGGCAGGGAAGAGGCAATGAAGAAAAGCTGGACCGATTGGGTTCGCGCGGAGCCCGCCGCCGCGGCGGCGTTGGCGGTGTTCGCGCTGTCGGCGGCGACGCTCGCCGGCGCCTGGTATTTCCAGCTCGTGGTCGGGCTGCCGCCCTGCCCGCTCTGCCTCGAAGAGCGCATCCCCTATCATGTCGTCATCCCGCTCTCGTTGTTGATGGCGATCGCGGCGCTGGTGCGCGCGCCGCAAAAGCTGCTGATGGTCGGCTTTGTCGCCATCGCCGTCGCGGCGGCGTGCAACGTGGTGCTCAGCACCTATCACGCCGGCGTCGAATGGCACTGGTGGGCGGGACCTGCCGATTGCACCGGCCCGCTGACCGATCTGCGCGCCGGCGGCTCGCTGCTCAGTCAGCTGCAGTCGATCCATGTCGTGCGCTGCGACGAAGCGGCGTGGCGCTGGCTCGGCATTTCGCTCGCTGGCTACAACGCGCTGATCTCGCTCGCCCTGGCGGCGATCGCGGGCTGCGGCTTGTTCGCGCGCAAGCCGGCCTAGTACCGGGCTTACGCTTCAACTAAGCTTCGGTCGTCTAAATGACACGGCGCCGGCGTAGCGTTGCGTTTCGGCGCATGGAGGACGATCATGGGATTATTCGACAGTCTTAAAGGCGCGCTGGAAAGCGAAGCTTTGCCGGTGCTGATCAATACGGTGCTGGCGCAGACGCAGTATCACGACCTGCCCGGCCTGGTGTCGGCGCTGGAGAAGGGCGGCCTCGGCCCGCAGGTGCAATCCTGGCTCGGCAACGGCCAAAACCTGCCGGTCACCGAAGATCAGCTCAAAGCCGTGCTGGGCAACTCCCAGGTGCAGGAGTTCGCCCGCCATCTCGGCCTGCCGGTCGACCAGACGCTTTCGGCACTGGCCAAGTATCTGCCCGAGATCGTCGACAAGGCGAGCCCGAATGGAGTGTTGCAAAAGCCGGCCTGATGCGGGAGGCTTGCCAACTTGTCCGAGTAGCCTGCAGTCGATGGAGACTTTGATGAAGACGATCGCAATTATTGTTGCCTCATTCTGCGTGGTGAGCGCCGCGATGGCGCAAAATCCTGCCCCTGCCGCGCCGCCTGCGGCTGCGCCGGCTCCGGCCGCCCCGGCCCCGGCCGCTCCAATGGCCCCGATGGCCCCGATGGCGCCCGCGCCGGCAGCCGCAGTCGCGCCGGCCGACGCCGCAGGCGCCACCTGCCAGAGCCAAGTTGCCGCGAAAAAGCTTAAGGGCGCCGCGCTCAAGAGCTCGGCAACGAAGTGCTGCAAGGACGCCGCCAAGGCGGCGAAGCTGCACGGCGCCGCTGAAGCGAGCTTCACCAAGAAGTGCGTTGCCGACGCGACGAAGGCGTAAGCTTCAGCGCGTTTGAAGTAGCATCAACCTGCCCGTCTTCTCACACTGAAATGACGGGCAGGCTTTATTCGCTTCATCGGAAAGCCGGCTCGCCGAGCCGTAGCTCGCGGCAGCTTGCTCGTCCGCCTTCGCTGAAGCTACGGCGTGACAGCCTTCTCTCGCTTCGCGAGCGAAGGCTGGTGGGCGGTAGAGGGATCGAACCTCTGACCCCTTCCATGTCAAGGAAGTGCTCTTCCGCTGAGCTAACCGCCCATTTTCACGAGCATGATCTTTTCGGAAAACCGGTATCCACTTTTCCGGATCATGCTCCAGGGCCGAGGATTTAGCTGCGCGCTACCCGCGGGGTCAAGCCCGCGGCACGGCCGCAATTAATACACCGCCCGGCCGCCGGAAATATCGAACACCGCGCCGGTCGAGAACGAACACTCCTCGGAAGCAAGCCAGGCGACCATCGCCGCGATCTCATCCACCGTGACGAAACGGTTCATCGGGATTTTCGATAGCATATAGTCGATATGCTCCTGCTTCATCTGATCGAACAGCTCCGTTTTCGCCGCCGCCGGCGTGATGCAGTTGACCAGCACACCCGTCGTCGCCAGTTCCTTGGCCAGCGATTTTGTCAGTCCGATCAGGCCCGCTTTCGACGCCGAGTAGTGCGAAGCGTTCGGATTGCCGTCCTTGCCGGCGATCGAGGCGATGTTGACGATCCGCCCATAGCCGGCGGCGATCATGTGCGGCACCACCGCGCGGCAGACGAGGTACGGGCCGATCAGATTGACCTCGACGACGCGCCGCCACACCTGCGGCTCAAGCTGCCACAGCGGCGCATTGCCGCCGGTAATGCCGGCATTGTTGACGAGAATGTCGATCCGGCCGGCTTCGCGGATCAGCGCGTCGACGGCGCCGGCGATCGACGCTTCATCGGTCACGTCGACGACAGCGGCATCGACCTGACCGCTTTGCTTAAGCGCCGCGACGGCTTTGTCCAGCGCAGCCGCGTCGATGTCCCACAGCGCAACCGCTGCGCCCGAGACCAAAAGCCTCTGCGCCGTCGCCAGCCCGATGCCGCGCGCCGCGCCGGTGACGATGGCGGTGCGGCTTTTCAGATCGATGGCGTTCATGTGGAGCTGCCCTGTGCCGTTTCCCGGATGCGGCGCAGCACGAAGTGGTGCGCCGCTGTTCCGGGATCGTATCAAACTCCGAGTTCGTGACGGTCCCGGGTCTGCAGCGCATCATTCCGCTTTGCTTCATGCTGCGCTGCGCCCGGGAAACGCAGCTCTCCTAGAACTTCACGCGGTCGCCGCCTTTGAGCCCGAGCATTTGCCGCGCCTCGGTCGGCGTGGCGATCTCGAAGCCGAGATCCTCGACAATGCGACGGATCTTGGTCACCTGCTCGGCGTTGCTCTTGGCGAGCTTGCCCGGCCCGATATAGAGCGAGTCCTCGAGCCCGACGCGGACATTGCCGCCGATCATGGCGGCGGCGGTGCAGAAATTCATCTGATGGCGGCCGCCGGCCAGCACCGACCACAGGTACTCCTTGCCGAACAGCCGGTCGGCGGTGCGCTTCATGAAGAACAGATTGTCGAGATCGGCGCCGATGCCGCCGAGAATGCCGAAAATGAGCTGCAGGAAGATCGGCGGCTTGAACATGCCGCGGTCCACCAGATGCGCCAGATTATAGAGGTGGCCGGTGTCGTAGCACTCGTGCTCGAATTTCACGCCGTGGCCTTCGCCGAGCGTCTTGTAGACTTTCTCGATGTCGCGGAACGTGTTGGGAAAGATATAGCTGTCCGAGTTGAGCAGATAGCTCTCCTCCCAGTCGTATTTCCAGGTCTTGTAGCGCTTGGCCATCGGATAGAGCGCGAAATTCATGGAGCCCATATTCATCGAGCACATTTCCGGAGCCAGCGTATTGGCCGCCGAGATGCGCTGGTCGACCGTCATGGTGACGGCGCCGCCGGTGGTGATGTTCACCACCGCGTCGGTCGCCTGCTTGATGCGCGGCAAAAACTGCATGAACACGGAGGCCTCCGACGACGGCCGGCCGTCCTTGGGGTCGCGCGCGTGCAGATGCAGGATGGCCGCGCCGGCCGTGGCGGCGTCGATCGCTTGGGTGGCGATCTGATCGGGCGTGATCGGCAGCGCGTCCGACATGGTCGGCGTATGGATCGAGCCGGTGATCGCGCAGCTGATGATGATCTTGTTCGCCATTGGTTCGTTTCTCCCTCAAGCCCTTACCGTTGTTCGGCGGTTACACTCATTCGCCGCGTGCGCTTCGTCAAGGACGTGGCGTGCTTCAAGTCCCGCCGGTCACATGGCCGTTCTTTTTGGCCTCCTGGATCGCCGTCCAGATCGCATAGGGCGTCGCCGGCATCGCAATGTCCTGCACGCCGACGTCGCGCAACGCGTCGAGCACGGCAGAGACGACCGCGGCGGGCGCCGCGGTGGTGCCGCCTTCGCCGCCGGCCTTGATGCCGAGCGGATTGGTCGGCGACAGCACCTCGGCGATCTCGGTGTCGAAGTGCGGCAGCATGTCCGCGTGCGGCATGGCGTAATCCATCAACGAACCGGTCAGCGGCTGGCCGGAATCGGGATCGAGATAAATCTGCTCCGACATCGCCTGGCCGACGCCTTGGGCGATCGCGCCGTGGGTCTGGCCGTGCACGATCAAGGGATTGATGGCGCGGCCGACGTCGTCGATCGAGGCATAGCGCGTAATCGTCATGGCGCCGGTGTCCGGATCGATCTCGACTTCGCAGATCGCCGTACCGTTGGGAAAGACCGGCTCGTGCATCTCGTTGTCGGTGACCACCGCGATGCCGTCCTTGAGCGCCTCGGGCAATTGGCGCTGCGCGGCCTCGCGCGCCAGTTCGAGGAAATCGAAGGTGCGGTTGGTGTCGCGCGAGCTAAAACGGCCGTCGCTGAACGAGACGTTTTCCGGCGCCGAGCCCGTGACGACGGCGGCGATCTGTTTGCCTTTGGCGATCAACTCCACGGCAGCCTTGGCGAACACCGTCGCGGCATGGCGCATGGAGCGGCCGGAATGCGTGCCGCCGCCGGCGCGCACCACGTCGGTGTCGCCGAGGATGATGCGCACGCTTTCCGGCGGCACATGCAGGAGATCGGAGACGACCTGGGCAAAACTCGTTTCATGGCCTTGGCCGGCCGGCTGGGTGCCGATGATGACGTCGACCCTGCCCTCGGGTTGAACTTTGATGCGCGCCTGCTCGCGCGGCGCGCCGATCGAGGATTCGACGTAATTGGCAAGGCCGAGGCCGAGGAGCTTGCCGCGCTTTTTTGCTTCGCGGCGGCGCGCCGGAAATCTCTTCCAGTCGGCCACCTCCATCGCCCAGTCCATGTTTTCTTCATAGCGGCCGGAATCGTAGAGCATGCCGACGGCATTGCGGTAGGGCATCGCCTCCGGCCGCACCAGATTCCTGCGCCGCAGCGCGACCCGGTCGATGCCGAGCTCTTCGGCGGCGGCATCGACCAGCCGCTCGATCGCGTAAGTCACTTCGGGCCGGCCCGAGCTGCGATAGGCCTGGGTCGGCATGGTGTTGGTGTAGACGGCGACCGCCCGCAGGCTTGCTGCCGGAATGGCGTAGGAGCCCGGAATAAGCCCCGCGCCCTTGCTCAGCGGCGACAGCGACACGCAGCGCGCGCCGACATTGCTGATATTGGTCGCGCGCATGGCGAGAAAGCGGCCTTTGGCGTCGAGCGCCAACTCGACTTCGGTGACGAGATCGCGGCCCTGATAGTCGCTCAAGAACGCTTCCGAACGCGTGGCGGTATATTTGACCGGGCGGCCGAGTTTTTGCGAGGCCCACAGCACCAGACCGAACTCGACGAAAACGCGGTTGCGGGTGCCGAAATTGCCGCCGACGTCGTGCGACAACACGCGCAGCCGCTCGGGCGCAACGCCGAGCACCGCGGCAAGCTCGTTCTTCTGCCGCACCGCGCCGCCCGACCCGGCATAGAGCGTGTAGCGGCCGGTCGCGGCATCGTAGGCGCCGAGCGCCGCGCGCGGCTCCATCGGCACGCCGGTGACGCGGCCGACGTGAAATTTCCTCTTCACGACATGCGCCGCGCCGGCGAATGCCCGATCGGTCGCTTCGGCGTTGCCGAACCGCGTATCGACCGGCACATTGTTCGGCACTTCATCCCAGACGACCGGCGCGCCGGGCCGCATCGCGTCTTCGGAATGCAACACGAAGGGTAGTTCCTCGTAGCGCACGTCCACCGCTTCGGCGGCGTCCATCGCTTGCGCCTTGGTTTCGGCGACCACCATAGCGACGGCCTCGCCGACGTGCCGCGCTTTGTCGGCGGGCAACAGCAGATGCGGGCCGATAAACACCGCGCCGCCGCCGGGCGCGGCAAGCTTCATGTCGAATTTGGTCTTCGGCAGCGGATCGTGCGGAATAGGCTTAAGATTGTCCGCCGCGCAATCGGCGCCGGTAAATACGCCGAGCACGCCCGGCATCGCCTTGGCGCGCTCCGCATCGATCGCGACGATGCGTGCGTGCGGATAAGGCGAGCGCACCATCGCCGCAAAGGTCTGACCGTCGCTATTGAAATCGTCGGTGAAGCGGCCCTTGCCGGTAATGAGCCGCGCGTCCTCCTTGCGCGGCATGGGCTTGCCGATGAAGCGGTAGCCGGTTTGCTCCGGTCTTGTCTTATCGTCCATCGATCCTCGCTGGGGCGCTTGCCGCTTCAATAATAGCCCACGGTTGCGCCGCCATCGACCGCGATGGCAGTGCCTTGGATGTGGCGCGCCTTCGCAGAGCAAAGAAACAAAGTGAGCGCGGCGACGTCCTCGGCTTTGCCCAGCCGGCGCAGGCCGTCTTTCGCGGTGGCCTCCTCTTTGAGCTGCTCGATCGATTTACCGGATGCCTTCGAGCGTTGCTCGATCAGCTGATAGAAGCGCTCGGTCTCGGTGGCGCCGGGATGGATGACATTGACGTTGACGCCGTCGCGCTTGCCGAGTTGCGACAGCGCCTTGGAGAAATTGCCCATCGCCGCATTGACCGAAGCGCCGATCGAGAAGTCGGCGCCGGGCGAGCGCGCCGCGCCGCCGCCGATATTGACGACGCAACCCTGCGCGGCCTTGAGCAACGGCCAGAACAGCCGGCACATCCGCACGCAACCGAACAATTTCAGCGCATAGCCGTCGAGCCAGGCATCGTCCGGCAGCTCGACAAAATTGCCGGCGCGGGTCGCGCCCGCCGAGCACACCAGTATGTCGCAGCGGTTGAACTTCTCCTTCACCGCGTCGAACACCTGCCGGCAGCCTTCGAGCTTGCGCAAGTCCGCCGCGACGGCGACCGGCGCCGGCCCGCCGGCCGCGGCAATGGTCTTGCTGGCGGCCGCCAGATTTGCCGCCGACGAAGACACGATGACGGTCCGCGCGCCGGCGCGCGCGAAATCGACGGCGATCTCGCGGCCGATGCCGCGGCTGGCGCCGGTGATGACCGCGACCTTATCTGCGAATTCGCCTGGCATCGTTCCCCCTTGGTCTGGAATATGTCCGTGGCCGCCCAAGCGCTGGGGCATATCGCAACTGAGATTTTTCGGCAACAAAGCGCCGGCGTTCAGCGCATCTCGGGCATCGTAATAGCCGTCATTGCCCGCTTAGACCATTCCATGCCGTTGTCGATGATTTTTTTGTACGCGATGAACGCCGGGACATCGGGGGCGTAGCGCGGCAGTCGCATTGCGGCAAGTTTGGACACCAAAGGGATTTCGCCGACCGCCGGTCCGGGAAAAGTGCGGGCGGTGAGGATCGCGCGGGTGCCGATGAGTACTGCCCGAACGATGCGCAAAAGCGCGAGCGCGAATTTGCTGCGCGGGAAACCGCGGACCTTGGCCACCACCTTGGCCATGAACCGGCTTATCTCCGCGCCGATATGCCGTCTTACGACATTAAGGTCGCCGGTGGCGAGCCACAGGTCGAGGGGAAAGAAAAAAATGCCGATCAGCATCAGCTCCAAGCCGAAGGAGAACGCCGCGGCGTGATCGACCGGCCAGCGCCAAATTTCTCCAAAATAGTTCGCGCTTTTGAATATCCTTTTGACCGGAATGAGTTTGACGCAATCCGCTCGCAGCGCTTGCTCTTGAACGTCGGAAAATCCGCCGAGGCCCAATAGAACAAGCAGGTAGTGATCAAAATCGCCTGCCGCACTGACCCGTCCGATATCGCGGCCGGAATACGCGCCGAAACTCCTGCGCGTAGCTTCGCTGACTGTCACGCTTTGATCGGCAACATTGGCCAATCGTCGTTCCCACTCGTGCGCTTGAACCTCAAGCTTGAAGAGATTGGCATACCATTCGGCGTATCGCACATGCAGCATCGCGCCGCGTTCCATGTGTGCGGAGTTTTGCCCGCGGCCGGCTTGCTCGCCGTTGACGAGGCGATACAGGCCGGCACTTTGACCCGTAGCGACCGCGACGCTTTCGCCAACCGGGCGAGTACGCCATGCGCGAACGGCTTCGGGGGCCAAGGCATAATGATTGCTGAGATTGACTTTCGATTGCAGGACCGCATTGACGAAAAACGGTCGCACGCAGCTTGCCGATACTTGCCAGATTTCCGCGGTTTCAACGGCGGGCGCGACCGGCGAAGCGGCCTTCACCCAGGCGTATCCGGATTCGGTCGCACGCAGATTTTGCGCCCAATCGAACAGCGATGCGCTCAAGATCGCGCAACCCAGCACGGCGAAAAAAATACGGATACGTGAGACCGTAATACGCAACATGATACTCAACAGCGGCTAACCGCGCATCACGCGGCGTTTTTTTCGCAAGGGTTAGAAAGCGTTCGGCGAGCCGGCGCGCTCAGTCGAAAGATGGCAAGCCGCGATCCGAAAACGGGCCATCATCGTACACCCCCCTGAACGCCACCGACCGGCCTAGCGTCCGGCCAATTTGAGCCGGAATTAAGACAACATGCTCGGCGCGATTCGTGCGCTCAGGGTCGCCACAATTGGTCGAGCCACCGTCTGCCCGGTCGCGGCGGCGTCCAGTGCCAAGCGCCGGCGCCGATCGGGAGTGTCAGCGTCACCGTTCGTCGGATCGGCTATTAATCTTGATGCTCCCACTGACGTTTTTCGTCACTCCGGCTTGATATTGGCGAACTTGATGACGTCACCCCATTTCTTGGTTTCCGCGGCGACAAACTTGCCGAAATCGACGGGCGAGCCCGGCAACGCCACGCCGCCAAGCTCGGCAATCCGCGCCGTGAGCGTGGCGTCGGCCAATCCGGCATTGATGTCCCGGTTGAGCCGTTCGACAATCTCAACAGGAGTGTTCTTCGGTGCGCCGATACCGACCCATTGCCCGGCCTCGAAACCGGCCACGAACTGATCGACGGTCGGGATTTCGGGCAGCAATGCGGAACGTGTCGTGCTGGTCACTGCCAAGGCGCGCAAACCTCCGGACCTGATTTGCGGAAGCGTCAGTAAGACGGTGCCGATGACGCCCTGAATTTGTCCGCCGAGCGCGTCGCTGATCGCCGCCGGACCGCCGCGGTACGCAACCAAGACAATGTCGGCGCCGCTCATCATCTTGAAAAGCTCGCCGGCGACGTGCTGCGGCGAGCCGAGCGGCGGTGTGCCAATGTTGATTTTTCCGGGATGCGCCTTGGCGTCAGCCAATAGTTCGGCAAGGCTTTTCGCCGGAAAGGACGCATTCACCGTGATGACCATGGGGAAAGTAACGACGCCGGCGATCGGTGCGATGTCGCGGATGAAATTATATTTGAGATTTGCGAAAAGCGTGGCGTTGATCGCATTGGTCGCGGACGCCAACAGCAAGGTGTAACCGTCCGGCACCGCGTCCACCACGGCTTGGGTCGCGAGATTGTCGCTGGCGCCGTTTTTGTTCTCGACGAATACAGTCTGGCCGAGCCGCTGCGACAGCCATTGCGCCATCAGCCGCGCGATCACGTCGGGCGCGCTGCCCGGTGTACCTCCGACGATCAGGCGCACCGGACGCGTCGGATAGGCTTCCGCTCTTGCGATCCGCGGCATAGTGATGATCGCGGCCCCGCCGGCAGCCAGGCGGAGAACGTTGCGACGGGGAAGTTTCATGATAATGCCCCCAATTCAGAGGGGATTATATCCCGGCTTCTGATAAAGCTTGCCGGAATTGCCAAAGCCGGACACGAGTTTCGACGCACGAAAACGGCTAATCGAGCCGCACCGCCTGCCCGGTCGCGGCGGCGCGCTCGATGGCATAGGTCGTTTTCAGGTTCACCATCGCCTGCTCCGGCGTGCAGTGGATGCTCGGCCGGCCGGTGGCGAGAAAGTCGAGCCAGGCGCGCGTTTCGTTGCCGAGCGGACCCCAGAAATCGCCGACCGCCCAATCGCCCGCCGAATTGCTGCCGAGGAACGCCATCTCGACGGAGTGGCCGGGCACGTAAGGGTGCGGAATGCCTTTCTCCGAAAAAATCAGGTGCTCCATGTGGTCGTCGTCGACGATCATGGTGCCGTCGGCGCCGAGAAGCTCGACGCGATCCGACTGGCCCTGCGTCGGATAATTCGCCGGCAGCGCATAGCTGATGCCGAAATTGACCACCGCGCCGTCGGCGAAGGTGACGATCGCCCAGGTCACGTCGTGAGCGCTGTAGCCGGCGTCGCGAAAAATGCCGGACTGGCCACGCGCCACCACTTCGACCGGCCGGTTGCCTTCCAACAGCCAGCACATCAGATCGACGTAATAGGTCAGCACGTCGAGCACCGGCGCCGCATGCGGATCGCGCTTGAGAATGGCGAAGGTCTGCGCGCGGGAATTATAGACGCGCGCCAGTCCGCCGCTCACTTTGCCGAGTCGGCCGAGACGCATCTGCTCCTTGGCGCGCAGAAAGCATTCCTTGAAGCGGCGGCTGTAGCCGACGCGCAGCATGCCGGAGGTCGCTTGCAGCGTCTTGAGGATGGCCTCGGCGTCGTTGAGCGACAGCGCCAGCGGCTTTTCGACCAGCACCGGCTTGCCGAGTTCGAGCGCCTTGCACACCGGCGCGGCATGCTCGCCCTCGGGCGTCGAGACGAACACCGCGTTCACCTGCGGGTGCGCGATCACCGCGTCATTGTCGGCGGAATAAAAATCGGCGTCGGCGAGCTCGGCGAGCTTCTTCGCCTGCGCCGGGTCTTTGTCGGAAACGGCAAGGAAACGCACCGCCGGATGCTTGGCGGCAAGCCGCGCCCGCAACGTGCCGATGCGGCCCGAGCCAACGACCGCAATGCCGAGATCCTTCGTCTTCAAGCGCGCTTCCCCGCTACGCCTCACGCCACGCGTTTGTATTCTTGCTGGCAGCGCCGCACCCGGCGCTCGTCGACTTCGATGCCGAGTCCGGGCCGCTCCGGCACGTCGATGTGGCCGTGCGCGACGCGGAGCGGCTCGACCGCGACGTCCTCGGCAAGACCGGGATTGGTCACGGTCAGCCCCCAGTCGAGCGCCGGCGCCGCGGCGGCGACATGCGCGGCCGCCGCCGAGGCCACGCTCAATTCGCCGGTCTTGCAGGAAATGTTCACCTTCATGCCGAGCCGCTCGCACAGCCGGCTCGCTTCCAGCACCGCGCGCAGGCCGCCGAGCTTAATCGCCTTGAGGCTGCCGCCGCGCGCGGCGTTGCGTTCATGATGACGCACGATGTCGTCGCGCGAATGCAGACCCTCGTCGGCGCCGATCGGCACGCGGCTCGCCGCGGCGACGCGCGCCATGCCGTCAAGATCGTGCGCCTCGACCGGCTGCTCGAAGAAATCCAATCCACAATCGCCAAGCGCACGCACATAAGCGATCGCATCCTCGACACTAAAGCCCTGATTGGCGTCGGCGGAGACGAGACAAGCCTCGCCCGCGCCCTTGAGCGCCATGCAGATATTTCGGGTGCGTTCGGCGTCGGCTGCCGCCGAGCTCAAGCCGACCTTGATCTTGAAAGCGCGATAGCCGGCAGCCCAGCGCTCGCGCGCTTCGCGGATATCGGCCGCCGCGTCCAACGTACCGATCACGGCGAGAACCGGCATGCGGCTTCGCTGCCTGCCGCCAAGGAGCGCATAGACCGGCCGGTTGCTGGCGCGGCCGACCAGATCGTGCAACGCAATCTCGATGGCGGCTTTGGCACCGGTGTTGCCATAGAGTCGCGCCGCCATCGCCGCCGCCGCGCCGGCAAAATCGTCGGCGGAGCGTTGCAGCAGGCCCGGCGCCAGAAGCGCCACCGCCGCCATCATGCTGGCGACGGTTTCGCCGGTCATGGTCGGCGCCGACGCGGCTTCTCCCCAACCGACCACGCCATCTTCGGATTCGACGCGGACCAGGACATTATCCGCCCGCGCCACGGTCTCGCCGGCCATTTGCACCGGCTTCTTCATCGGCAGACTGACCGCGATGGGCTCGATTGCCTTGATCTTCACGCCGCGCCTCGCTCCCGATACTATTTTACCGGCGGTCATTCGTTCGCTTTTAATTCGAGTTTCCGCCGCCATATCGGTCCGTGTCAAATTCGCCGCACGGGGCCTGCGGTCATAGCTGGACGTCCGGCGCGACCATTGCGTGGGGTCGACGATGAGCATAAGTGAGCTTCCGCGATCGCTGCGGCCGCTGCGCCTTACGGCGGAAGGCGCGCCGAGGACCTGCCAGGAGGTCGGACGATGCGAGCAAGACTTGTCATGGCCGCAGCGCTGCTATTGCCGCTGATCGCCGCAAGTCTTATCGGCGTAAGTCACGCCGCGAGCGCGGATCCGATGGCGCCGGCCGGCGCACCCGCTGCCGCCCCGAACCCTGCGGGACTATGGCAAGCCGTCGACGGCGATACCAAGCAGCCCACCGGCTGGTTCCTAATTACCGATCACGACGGCGTTTACGACGGCATTATCGCCAAGATGTTCCTCAAGCCGGGCGAAGATCCCAATGTGGTGTGCGATCAGTGCAAGGACGATCGTCACGATCAGCGCTGGCTCGGGCTCGAAATCATCCGCGGCATGAAGCAGGAGGAAGCCGACAAATACGGCGGCGGAACGATTCTCGATCCGCGCGACGGCAAGATCTATCACGCGATCATGAAGGTGACGCCGGACGGCCAAACGCTCGTGGTGCGCGGCTATATCGGCATCGAGCTCCTCGGCGAGAACCAATATTGGACGCGGCTGCCCGACTCCGCCTACAGCATGCTCGATCCGTCGGTTAATCCCAATCCGGCGGTCAATCCCAATCTCATGGCGCCGAAGCACCCGCCGGCGCATCGCTCGCAGCTCATGGCGCCGCCGCAAAACGCCGCGCGAAAGTAATATTCGTTTTCGCGCACGATCCCGAAACGAAGATCGAATCCGATAAGGCTTTAGGCTTCGGGCTGTTGCTCGCGCGGCTTGCCCATCAGTATCGGCTGGAATAAAGCCGCCGCCGCCATCGTCGTGAGCAGCGAGATCGCCAGCAATTTCCCCATGCTGGACGTTCCGGGATGGCTGGAAAACCACAGGCTGCCGAAAGCCGTCGCCGTCGTGCAGGCGGAAAACGTCACCGCGCGCGTGAGCACCGACTGCAACAGGTTGGTCTGCCCTTCGCGCCACGCCATGATGTAGTAGATCTTGAACGCCACGCCGACGCCGAGCAAAAGCGGCAAAGCGATGATGTTGGCGAAGTTCAGCGGCAGATCGACCAAGACGCAAATCTCGAGCGTGACCACGCAGGCCAACAGCAGCGGCACCAGCGTCAACAGCACGTCGCTGAAGCGGCGCAGCGTGATCCACAGCAAAATGGCGATCGAAAACAGCGCGCAGGCGCCGGCCTCGATGAAGGCGCTGACCACGGCGCGGCGCGCTTCGAGGATCGAAATCGGTCCTTCGGTCGCAGTCGGCGCGACGGTCTGCACCGCGCGCGCGAAATTCCGCAATACCGTGTTGTCGTTCGAATTGCCCGACGGCGCGACGTCGATGCGCGCCTGTCCGGCGGGCGTGACCCACTGACTCTTGAGGTCGGCCGGCAGGTTGGCGAGCGTGACCTCGTGGGCCTTGAATAAATTGCGCAGATCGTCGAGCGCCGTGCGCAACGGCTGCACGAACGCCGCTTCGGCGCGCTGCCGCACCGACGGATCGGCCTTGGCGAGCGTCGACATCGCCGCCGCCAGGCGCCGCGCCGCAACCGCGCCGGTTCCGGTGCCGTTGCCGGCCAGCCGGTTGAGCACGTCGATGGTGGAACCCATCATGCTGACGTTCTGCGCGTCGGTCGGCGGCGGGCTCGACGCGGTCGGATTGAGCACCGGATCGAGCGTCTTCGCCGCATCCTGGATGAGCGGCAATTTTTGCTGCTGATCGGCCGGGATGAAGCTCGACAAGGTGACGACACGCGCCACTTGCGGCAAAGCCGCCAGTTTTGCCGCCGTTTGATCCGCGACCGTCAACGACGGCTCCAGCACCTCAATATCGTTGGCGCCGCTCTGCGGATCGTTCTTGAGCGCGAGATAAGTCGCGACCGCCTCGGTTTTGGGGCTGCGCAGGTTGATCGGATTGAAATCGAAGCGCAGCCAAAACAGTAGCGGCAACCCTGCCGCGACGACGGCAAGCGTAATGATCAGGATCGGCATGCGATGCCGCGCCAGAAAAAGATCGACCGGGGCCAGCGCCTTGTAGCCGAGCGGATAGGGCTCGCTCGGCGGTTTGAGCAGGCTCAATAAAGCCGGCAGCAGCGTGACGCTGGTGGCGAACGCGATCAGCATACCGACGCCGGCGATGAGACCGAGTTCGGAAACGCCTTTGTAAACCGTCGGCAGGAACGAGAGGAACCCGGCCGCGGTCGCCAATGCCGCGAGCGTCAGCGGCCCTCCGGCGCGCCGGCCCGCCTGCAGCAGCGCCTCGCGGACATTGTCGGTCTCGTGCCGCTCGGCCCGATAGCGGACGCTGAATTGCAATCCGAAGTCGACGCCCAGCCCTACGAACAGCACGGCAAAATACACCGATATCAGATTGAGCGTGCCGACCATCAGCAAGCCAAGCGCGGCGGTGATGGAAAGCCCGACGGCAAGGCAGACAAACACGGCGAAAATGATGCGCGCCCAGCGCAGCGCCAGCCACAGGATGATAAGGACGACGGCGATCGTCACGGTGGCGTTGAGCGCCGCATTCTCCTTGATGGTGGCGAATTCCTCGTCCGCCATCGGCACCGGACCGGTCAGACGCAAGCGCGCCTGATACTTGGACGGGAGATCGAGGTCTTGCGCGGCCTGCCGTATGGCATCCGTAGCATGCTTGCCGGGCTCGAGCTCGGAATAATCGAGCGTTGCCCTGATCTGGAGGAAGCGCAGCAGCTCATCCGGCGTCGAAGCGCGGCCTTGCACCAGCTCGTGCCAGGAAAAACTCGCCGGCTGGCCCGCGTTCACCTTCTCGATGGTGTTTGCGGCAAGCGTCATCGGCCAAGTCATGGCGTCGAGCGTGATCTGGCCGCCCTGCACCCCAAGCAAGCCGAATTGCAAAGCTTGAATGACGCCGCGCAGCGACGGATCGCCCGCCAGCACCTGGATCAAGCGTTGCGCCTGAGTCAGCCCTTGCAATTCCGGCGCGAGATCGGAGGTCTTCTCGAATAGAAGGCCGTTCTGCGCAAAGAAGCTGCCGCCCTTCAACTGTTCGATAGAGTGAAACAAGTCCTTCTGCTGCGACAGCCGCGCCACCAGCGCGTCGGTGGCTTGGTTGACGAGTTCCGGCGTCGGCGCATCGACCACCGCGACGATGGTGTCGAATTGCGGGAAGGCCTTTTCGAAGGCGGCTTCGCGCTGCCGCCACGGAATGTTCGGCGAAATGAGCTGGTTGACGTCCGTCGTCATCGCGAAATGCGTGGCGGCGTACCAGGACGACACCAGCGCGAGCAGGATCGCCGCGCCGATCACCGGCCAGGCATATTGCGTGCACACGTCGATGGCGCGGACAACGAGGGCAGTGATCGTCTTCATGAGCTGGTCAGCGGAATGGGATGTGGGATGGTCAGCGGGATTGGCGGATCGACGAACGGGTTTGAGGCGTCAAGAGAAAGGCGAAATGGTGACGGATGAATCGCAGCGGAAGGCCTTAGATGCCTCGAATGGCTCGAAAAGTGAAATTCCGGATATTTTCCTATTCCTATCCGCCCCGTTTTGCACCCATCGGCCAGGCAACATGCCGGAATCTCGTTTTTGTGGCCGATTCGGCCGCCAACGTGCGGGAGGCCGAACCGGTTGCACGAAAGCGCGTTGCCTTTCGACGGCGGGGGGCGGGACCGGGTTCAAATGCGGCGCGGGACGGCTTCCGGGAGGCCGCTGGACAAGGGGCGACATTTCCGCTCAATGAGGCGGTTTAGGGGGTCATTCATCGGCCGGTCCGGCGCGGCGAACCAGACCTGAATGGAACGGAAGCGGGCTTGATTGCAACGCCTTCGCGGCCAATTACATGGGCAAGTAACTGAGACACAGAATTGGGACAGTAATGGCGGCAGCCGCATTATTGCGGCGCATGGCCGCAGACCCGACATAAACCGTCATGTAAACCGGCCGATCGACCGGGAGGTCTTGATGAAAGTGATCCTCGCTCAACCCCGCGGTTTCTGCGCCGGCGTCGTTCGCGCCATCGAGATCGTCGAGCGAGCGCTGCAGAAATTCGGCCCGCCGGTCTATGTGCGTCACGAAATCGTGCACAACAAGCACGTGGTGGAGAGCCTCAAAGCCAAAGGCGCGAAATTTGTCGAGGACCTCTCCGAAGTTCCCGCCAACGCGGTCACCATCTTCAGCGCGCACGGCGTCGCCAAGAGCGTCGAGGAAGAAGCCGCGTCGCGCAATCTGCCGGTATTGAACGCCACCTGCCCGCTGGTCACCAAGGTGCATAATCAGGGCAAGCGCTATGTCGGCCAGGGACGCCGGCTCATCCTGATCGGCCATGCCGGCCATCCGGAGGTCGAGGGCACCATGGGTCAGATCGCCGAGCCAGTGACGCTGGTGCAGACCGAGAGCGACGTCGCCGCGCTCGACATCCCGGTCAATACCCCGGTCGCCTATGTGACGCAGACCACGCTGTCCGTCGACGACACCCGCGGCATCATCGCCGCCCTGCATCGGCGCTTCACCGACATCGTCGGCCCGGAAACGCGCGACATCTGCTACGCCACGCAGAACCGGCAAACCGCGGTGCGCGAACTCTCCGATCTGGTCGACGTTATCCTGGTGGTCGGCGCCAAGAACAGCTCCAATTCCAACCGGCTGCGTGAGATCGGCGAAGAGGCCGGCACGCCGAGCTACCTGATCGCCGACGGCAGCGAGCTCGATCCGGCCTGGTTCGGCGATGCCAAGACCGTCGGCATCACCGCCGGCGCCTCGGCGCCGGAAGTGCTGGTGGAGGACGTCATCAGCGCGCTGCGGCGGCTCGGTCCGGTCGATGTCAGCCAGCTGCATGGCCGGCACGAAACCATAGAGTTCCGCCTGCCGCCCGAATTGACCGACGGCGCCACCGCCGGCCGCGTGACCGCGAAAGTCTAGATTGCGCTAAAGTCTGGATTGAACGGTTTTCGGTGGCGACACCACAGACATAAGATAAAGAGGATCGTAGCTTTGGGTGTATCTCTGCGACAGAAGGTAAAGGTCGGCGCCTATGTGCTGCGCCAGCGCTTGGCGGGGCGCCAGCGCTATCCGCTCGTGCTGATGCTGGAGCCGTTGTTCCGCTGCAATCTCGCCTGCACCGGTTGCGGCAAGATCGACTATCCGGACGCCATCCTCAACAAGCGCCTGTCGGTCCAGGAGTGCCTCGACGCGGTCGACGAGTGCGGCGCGCCGATGGTCGCCATTCCCGGCGGCGAGCCGCTGATCCACAAGGAGATCGGCGAGATCGTCAAAGGCATCGTGGCGCGCAAGAAATTCGTCTCGCTGTGCACCAATGCGCTGCTCCTTGAAAAGAAGCTGCAGCTGTTCGAGCCGTCGCCCTATCTGTTCTTCTCGGTGCATCTCGACGGCATCAAAGAGCATCACGACAAATCGGTATGCATGGACGGCGGCTTCGAGAAGGCCGTCTCCGCGATCAAAGCCGCCAAGGCCAAAGGCTTTGCCGTCAACGTCAATTGCACAGTGTTCGACGGCCATCCGGCGGAAGACATCGCCAAATTCCTCGACCTCACCGAGGAACTCGGCGTCGGCGTCTCGATCTCGCCCGGCTATGCCTATGAACGGGCGCCCGACCAGGAGCACTTCCTCAACCGCCGCAAGACCAAGGAGCTGTTCCGCAAGGTCTTTGCGCTCGGCAAGGGCAAGAACTGGAACCTCACCCATTCCGGCATGTTCCTCGACTTCCTCGCCGGCAATCAGGAATTTCACTGCACGCCGTGGGGCATGCCAACGCGCAACATCTTCGGCTGGCAGAAGCCGTGCTATCTGCTCGGCGAGGGCTACGCCAGGACTTTCGCCGAGCTGATGGATACGACGGATTGGGACGCTTACGGCACCGGCGCCTACGAAAAATGCGCCAACTGCATGGCGCATTGCGGCTACGAGCCGACCGCCGCCGAAGCCATGATGGCGCATCCGCTGCAGGCGGCGATGATCGCCTGGAAGGGCATCAAGACCGCAGGCCCGATGGCGCCGGAAATCTCGCTCGAGCACCAGCGTCCCGCGCAATACGTGTTCGACGGCCAGGTACAGCAGACGTTGTCGGCGATGCGCGCCAACGAGGCGCGCGAGAAGGCGGCGAAGTCAGCGGCGAAGTCAGCGGCGCAGACTTCGGCCAGCGCGGCGTAAGCTTTTCTGTCATTCCGGGGCGCGGCCAAAGGCCGCGAGCCTGGAATCCATAATCACGATTCTCGCGGTTTGAATTCGACCGGCGCCAAATTGCGGGGACGGGTGGTTATGGATTCCGGGCGCCTCGCTTCGCTCGGCCCCGGAATGACGAAGTCCTACATCCCCCACGCCACCGCGCGCGCATTGCCGCTTTTGAGATTGCGGTAGCGCGCCAGCGCCCAGAGCGGGAAGAATTTCGCATAGCCGTGGTAGCGCAGATAGAACACGCGGGGGAAACCGGTGGCGGTATAGCGCTCTTCGTTCCAGAAGCCGTCGGCGCCTTGCATCGCGGCGAGATATTTTATGCCGCGCGCCACCGCCGGATGATCGACCTCGCCGGCGGCCATCAGGCCGAGGAGCGCCCAGGCGGTTTGCGAGGCGGTCGACGGCGCCCTTTCGTAGCCTTTATAGTCGAGCTTGTAGCTTGCGCCGTCCTCGCCCCAGCCGCCGTCTTCGTTCTGGATCGCAGCGAGCCACGCCACGGCCTTGCGCAGTTCCGGCGCGTCGCGCGACAGCCCCGCGGCATTGAGCGCGCAGAGCACCGACCAGGTGCCGTAGATGTAATTCATGCCCCAGCGGCCGTACCAGGAGCCGTTGGCAAGCTGGGTGCGGCGCAGATAGTCGATCGAGCGCTTGACCGTCGGGCTTTCGGTATCGCCGAGCTGCGCCAGCATCGACAGGCAACGCGCGGTGACGTCTTCGGTCGGCGGATCGAGCAGCGCGCCGTGATCGGCGAACGGAATATTGTTGAGATAATAATATTCGTTGTCGGCGTCGAACGCGCCCCAGGCGCCGTTCCCGCTCTGCATGCCGACGATCCACTCGCGCGCGTGCTCGATCGCGGCGCGGTAATCCGCCGGCGCAAACTCTTGCTGGGTACTGCCTTGTTGCGCAATGCCTTGCATGCGGTCCATCGCCATCGCCACGACGGCGGTATCGTCGACGTCGGGATAATGTGGGTTGGCATATTGGAACGCCCAGCCGCCCGGCCGCAGGTTCGGCCGCCGCGCCATCCAGTCGCCACGCAGGTCGAGCACCTGCATGGGTTTAAGCCAATCGAGGCCGCGCTTGACCGCCGCCGCCATGCGCTCGCCGCCGGCCTCCAACAGCGCATGGCAGGCAAGCCCAGTATCCCAGATCGGCGACACGCAAGGCTGGCAATAGGCCTCGTCGTCGTGCACGACCAGGAGCTTCTCGATCGATTTGCGCGCGATGGCGCGCTGCGGATGATCCTCCGCAAACCCAAGCGCGTCGTACATCATCACGCTGTTCGCCATCGCCGGAAAAATCGCGCCGAGTCCGTCTTCGCCGTTCAAGCGTTCGCCGACCCAGGCGACGGCGCGGTCGATGGCGCGCGCCCGCGTGCGCTTGGGGAACAGCGGCTCCGCCGCGCGTAGCACGTTGTCGACGGCGCGAAAGAACCAGAACCACGACGCCTTCTGCTGCGGCGCCCGCGGCGTCGGCCCCAGCGATTGCGGCGGATCGAGAAACAATTCGTCGACGGTCACGCCTTTGGCGTTACGCGCGCGCGGCTTCTTTGCCATCAGCACCAGAAGCGGCACAATCACGGTGCGGCTCCAATAGGAAATCTTATCGAGATGGAACGGAAACCATGTCGGCAGCAGCATGATCTCGACCGGCATCTCCGGCACCGCGCGCCATGGCACGATGCCGTAAAGCGCCAACAGACAGCGCGTGAACACGTTGGCGCGCTCGGCGCCGCCGCGCAGGCGGACCGCCTCGCGGGCGCGGTGCATATGCGGCGCGTGCGGCGCGTCGCCGATCATCTTCAGCGCGAAATAGGCTTTCACCGTCGCGCTCATGTCGAAATCGCCGTCGCGGAACAGCGGCCAGCCGCCGTGCGTGCCCTGGATGCGGCGCAGATAGGCGGCGATCTTGGCCTCCAGCGCGGCATCGACCGGTTCGCCGAGATAGTGGCGCAGCAGCACGTATTCGGCCGGGATGGTGGCGTCGGCTTCCAGTTCGAACAGAAAATGCCCGTCGGCGCGCTGGGCCGCAAGCAGCGCCTGCGTCGCCGCTTCGATTGGGCGATCGAGATCGAGTCCGCTCGCGGGCGATTCGGTCATGTGGATGTTCACGGTTTCGCGCTCCGCTCAGCCGCGTATGCGAGTTCGGCGGCGCGGTTGCCGGAGCGTATCGCGCCTTCGATGGTCGCGGGCAAGCCGGTATTGGTCCAATCGCCGGCCAGCACCAGATTGCGCCATTCCGTCTCGGCGTCAGGACGCTTGGCATCCTGCGCCGGCGTTGCGGCAAAAGTGGCGCGGCGCTCGCGCACGATTTGCCACGCGGGTAATTCCGCCGCCAACCCGGTCACGCTCGCGACCTCCGCCCAGATCGTCTTGGCAAGCTCCTCCCGCGGCGTGTCGACCAGACGGTCGCCGGTGCTGATGGTGACCGACAAGCGGCCGGGAAACGCAAAAATCCACTCCGTCGTGCCGTTGAGCACGCCCATGATCGGCGGCTGCGCGGCCGGCGGATCGATGCGGAAATGCGCGTTGACGATGGCACGGAACTCGGTCGGCACTTCGAGCCCGCGGATCAGCGACGCGGCGGCATAAGGCGGCACCGCGAGAATGACGGCGTCGTCCTGCGCCAGCGCAATGGTCTCGCCGCCGAAATCGAGCGCGTCGACGCGGTGCGTGCCGAAGCGGATGGTGCGAAGCTGATGCTCAAGGCGCACCTGCACGCCACGCTGCCGCAGCAGCGCGAGCGCAGGCTCGATCAGCGTCGCGCTCAAACCGTCGCGCGCGACGAGCGGGCGGCAGGCGCGGCCCCCCGCCGCGAGCGTTTCGCGGATCACCGCCGCGGCGAGTTTCGCCGAGCCGTGCGGCGGGTCGATATTCAGGGCGGCGAGCAACAGCGGTTCGACCAGCCGCCAATAGAGCGGCCCTTTGGTAGCGACGATCTCGCCGACCGTCTTGTCCGCCGGCGGCCACAGCAATCGCGTCAGCGCCACGTAATCGAGCGGGCGCGTCCCGGGCACGCGCCGGGCGGGATCGAATATCCACCACGGCACGCGGCCGTCGTTCAAGCGCAGCGTCCAACGCTGTCCGCTCGCCAGGTCGACAAACTGAAACTCGGCCGCCGCCGGTCCGATCAGGCGATCCGCGGCGCCGACCGCGCGCAGATAATCGAGCGCGGCGCGATTGCCGGACAGCAAGAGATGATTGCCGTTGTCGATGGTCATGTCGACCGAGGCGTCGTGATAGGAGCGGCAGCGTCCGCCGGCGAAGGCGGTGGCCTCGTGCACGACCACGGCTTCGCCGCGGCCGGACAGCTTCAGCGCGGCGGACAAGCCGGCAAGGCCGGCGCCGATAATGTGGATGGTGCGGCTCATCGCAACAATGGCATCAGAACAGATTGCGCAACACGATCAAAAGAAACTTGGCGCGCGGCAAATGCACCGGCGCGCGCGGCGGCGCAAAGCCACGCATGATCAATTGGTCGAGAATGAGGCGATAGGCCTCGGCCATGATCCGCGGCGCCCGCACCGCGCGGCGCGGGCTTTGCGCCATGATCGCGCGGGCTTGCTCGAATTCGCTCTGCGCCAGCGCGACGATCGCATTGCAGGCTTCGCCGAGCATCGGATTGGCCAGCACCGCCGCCGGATCGGTGCCGATGATTCCGGCGGCCCGCAGCGCCTCGCGCGGCAGATAGAGCCGCCCGATCGCGGCGTCCTCGTCGAGGTCGCGCAGGATGTTGGTGAGCTGCAGCGCGCGGCCGAGATGATGGGCGAGCGCAAGCCCTGCATCGCGCTCCAGGCCGAACACCCGCACCGACAACCGCCCGACCGCGCAGGCCACGCGGTCGCAGTACAGATCGAGCGTCGCGCCATCGGGCGCGCGGATATCGGCTACGACGTCCATCTCCATGCCGGCGATCACCGCGAGAAAATCGCCGTGCGCGAGATCGAAGCGGCGCACCGCTTCCGCCAGGCCCAACAGATGCGGTGCGGCGAGGCCACCATAAAGCGCCGCGATATCGTTGCGCCAGCGTTCGAGTGCGGCGCTGCGCTCCTCGCGCGGACCGGGGTCGTCGGCGATATCGTCGACGGCGCGGCAAAACGAGTAGATTTCGAACATGGCCTCGCGCTGGGCGCGCGGCAGGATGCGCATCCCGGTATAGAACGAACTGCGCGAAGCGCGCTCGGCCGCCTGGGTGGGCTTGTTCACTTCAGGCACCCCGCGGCTTATGCGAAGCGGCGAGCAAGCGCCGGCCGAAGCGGCGCGAAGCGCCGCGCAGCATGCCGAGCAGCGTGCCGCCGGCGACGGCGGGCAGCGCGAGATGCACGCGCTCGCTCAACGGATCGCGGACCTTGAGCATGCGGGTGAGGCGATGCGCCAGGGTGTTGATGACCGCGACTTCGAGACCAAGCCGCATATCGCCGATGGCTACCGCGAAACCGTCGCTGTCGCCGAGCAGGCGCTCGGTGCGCGCGGCAAGCCGGTGCAGGCAGTCGAGCAAGGCCGGCGAGGCACGCTCGCCGCCGAGCTCTGCGACGCTCGCCCCGCTCGCGGCGAGTGCGTCTTGCGGAACATAGACGCGGTCGAGATTGCGATAATCGTCCTTGCAGTCCTGCAGATGATTGATGATTTGCAGGGCGGCGCACAGCGCGTCGTTTAACGGCCAGACGTTGCGGCTTTCGCCATGGACGTCGCAGACGAAACGGCCGACCGGCATCGCCGAGAGCGAACAATAAGAGATGAGATCGTCCCAGTCGCGATAACGCAGCTTAGTGACGTCGAGCTTGAACGCGGCGACGAGATTCTGCGCATGCTTCGGCGACAGGGCGCGCTCGGCGAGCGCGGCGCGCAACCGCACCGCGACCGCATCGTCGGCATTGGCGCCGGAAAGCCCCGCTTCGAGCCGGTCGAGCAGGCGCAGCTTTTCGTCAGCCGGCAGTGCGGCATGATCGGCGATGTCGTCGGCGGTGCGCACGAAATTGTAGAACGCCATGATCGGACCGCGATGCCGCGGCCGGATGAGGAACGACGCCACCGGGAAGTTTTCGTCCCGATGCCCCTTGCCCGACCGTAGTGTACTGGCGTCGTTCATCGCGCTTCCGAAATATTGGACCGTTTCGAAAGATCTGCCTGCGCGCGGCCTTTCCACATGCCGCCGCGCCCGCGCGCATGCTGATAGGCGGAATCCACGGTGAAGGCCATATACATTGCCGCGATCGCCGGGAGCGCCGGGGCCCACACTATCGAGCGGCCATAGAAGCGCAGCGTGCGGCGAAACGCGAACGCCATCAACAGCCAGACAAAAATACCGATGAACTGCGGCACGCCGCCGGCAAAGATCGCGAGCGCAACCGGCGCCAGATAAGTCAGCGCCAGTCCTAGAATAGTTCCGAGGAGCAATAGCGGCGAATAGTGGAGCTGCGCATAGGCGGTGCGCGACACCATGCGGCGGATGTCGGCGACCGCCGGGTAGGCACGGATCGAGTGCACGCGATCGGTCAAGGCAATCGAGATCGGGCCATGGCGTTTGAGCGTCTTGGCCAGCGCACAGTCGTCGATCAAGGCATCGCGGATCGCGGCCATACCGCCGGCTCGTTGCAACGCGTCGCGGCGCACCAGCATGCAGCCGCCGGCGGCGGCCGCGGTCGAACGCCGCGGATCGTTCGCCCAGGCGAAGGGATAGAGCATCTGGAAAAAGAAAATGAAGGCCGGCACGAACATGCGTTCGGCAAAGCTCTTGCAGCGGAGTTTTGCCATCAGCGACGTGAGCACGAAGCCGCCCTGCTCTGCCCGCGCCACGAGGTTTGCGACGGCATCCTCGGCATAGACGATGTCCGCATCGGTCAACAACAGATAGGCCGGCGGCGCCGCGACATGCACGGCGAATTCGACGCCCTGCTGCTGCGCCCAAAGTTTGCCGGTCCAGCCGGCCGGCAGCGGCCGGCCCGGCAAGATGGTCAGCCGGTCGCTCGCCCCGATCAGCACCGCGGCGCCGCGCGCGACGTCGGCCGTGGCGTCGCGGCTCTGATCGTCGACGACGATCACCGTGAGCTCGCCCGGATAATTCTGGCGTAACAGCGAGGTGACGGTCGCGCCTACGGATTCGGCTTCGTCACGAGCCGGGATGACGGCGGCGACGGCGGGCCATGGCTCGCCCTTTGGAGCGGCCCACGAGTGGCTCCCGTCATCGCGCTCGGCCGCGCGCCAGAAGCCGCCGCGCGCCGCGATGAGATAGAGCCAGATCGCCAGCACCATTGACGCTATAAGGTCGTTAGCCACACATTCTCCATCGAGGGCAGACATAGACGGGCGGTGTTAGCCGCCTCGTTATCCCCTAAATGTAGGACCTGATATAGGACCCCGCTCCCCCCATCGTTCGGGGGCCAAATGGGGGGCCAAGGAGAGGGCCAGGTAAACGACCCGATGGATGCCAAAAACAGCCCTTTTCTGGCGCGCCTCGATGCGGTTGCGGCCGATACCGAGGCGCTCCTCGACCGGCTCCTCGCCGCAACGCCGGCGGACGGCGAATTAAGCCGTCCGGCGCGCCTGATCGAGGCCATGCGCTATGCCAGCCTCGGCGGCGGTAAGCGCTTCCGGCCGTTTCTGGTGGTCGAATCGGCAAGCCTGTTTAATGTGCCGCGGGCGAACGCCCTGATGGCGGGCGCGGCGCTGGAATGCGTGCATTGCTACTCGCTGGTGCATGACGATCTGCCGGCCATGGACAATGACGCGTTGCGGCGCGGCCAGCCGACCGCACACAAGAAATACGACGAGGCGACCGCAATTCTGGCCGGCGACGGCCTCCTCACTTTCGCCTTCGACATCCTGTCGCGCCCGGATACGCACCCCGATCCGCGGGTGCGCGTCGAGCTCGTGATGGCGCTGGCGCGCGCGGCCGGCGTCGGCGGCATGGCAGGCGGCCAGATGCTCGATCTCGCCGCGGAGGGCCGCTTCGGCGCGCAAAAGCATGGCGCCAGCGACGTGCGCATGCTGCAGGCGATGAAGACCGGCGCGCTGTTGCGCTTCGGCTGCCAGGCCGGCGGCATTCTCGCCGCGGCGAGTAACCCGCAGCGCACGGCGCTGGAACGCTACGGCGCGGCGGTCGGCGAGGCGTTCCAGATCGCCGACGACCTTCTGGATATTGAGGGCGATCCGGCGCTGGTCGGCAAACAGACCGGCAAGGACGCCGCCGCCGGCAAGGCGACTTTCGTCAGCATGCTCGGCGTCGCCGGCGCCAAAACGCGATTGCGTGAGCTGGTCGCGGAGGCCGAAGCGGCGCTAGCGCCGTTCGGCCAGGCGGCTACCATCCTCATCGAAGGCGCCAGATTTGTCGCCGACCGGCATGCATAGACTCACCGACACGAGTAGATACGTCGCAGCGCCGTAATAGTTTCGTGGGAATTGAGGATTTTGCGGAGCAATGCGATGCCGGATGAGGGTTGTGGGCAAAGCGCAACTCCCCATCCGGCCCGATTGCAGTCCGCAACGGCCGGTCCTATTTGCTGCAAACTTGCCGTGCGGAGAAAAAATACCAACCGGGCCGAACCTGCGGCCGATATTGAAAGACTAAGCTGATAATGAACCCTTCCGCGCGCTGGACGATCGCGACGTGCGCCGCTGCGGCCATGCTGGCGGCGACGTTTTCCCTTGTACCGCAAAGCCCCTTCGCCGCCGCAACCGCGCAGGCACAAAGCGCAGGGCCTCAAGTCGGCACCCGTGCCAAGAGAGCGCCTAACAAAGCACCGCACAAACCGCCCATGGCGGCCCCCGGTCCGGCGGCACAACAGTCAAAATTTCCGCCGCGCACGCCCTTTACCGCCGCCGACGATGCGGTTGCCGCCATCCCGGGCATGCCGGATGCGCGGTTTTGGGCGGACTCCGAAGCCGACTTCGAGAAGGCGCTGCCGTCACAGCCGGGGCCATGGCTCATCCTCTCGACCGGGGGCGCCGACGGCGCTTTCGGCGCCGGTCTGCTCAACGGCTTGAGCGCCGCCGGCAACCGGCCGGATTATTCCGTCGTCACCGGAGTCAGCACCGGCGCGCTGATGGCGCCGTTTGCCTTCGCCGGTCAGAAATACGACGACGCCCTGAAGGACGCCTACACCAAGATCACGGCGGCGGATATTTTCGAAGTCGGTTCGACCGGCGAGAGTTTCGTCGATTCCTGGCCGCTGAAGGACCTGATCGCCAAACAGATCACGCCGCAATTGCTGGCCGACGTCGCCGCCGGCTACCAGGCCGGGCGGCGGCTCTTCGTGGTCACGAACGATCTCGACGCCGGGCGCTCCGTGGTCTGGAACATGGGCGCCATCGCCGCGCATGCGGGCGACAAGACTGGTGGCGACGCCGCGCTCAATCTATTCCGCACCGTGCTGCTTGCCTCCGGCAGCATTCCCGGCGCCTTCCCGCCGGTGCTGATCGACGTCGAAGGCAACGGCAAGCACTTTGCGGAAATGCATATCGACGGCGGCGTCGGCGGACAGTTTTTCGTCGCCCCGCCCGCCTTGCTGGCGAGCAACAGCAGCTACCGCATTCCGGCAAGCCAGCTTTACATTGTGGTCAATAGCGGACTGCAGCCGGATTTTGCCGTGGTCGACCGCTCGACGCCGGCGATCCTCGCCCAGGCGGTCGGCGCCGCCGTGAAGGCCGACCTTCGGGTTATGATCGACCGCGCCTACGTCGCGGCGAAAAACTCAGGCATCGGTTTCAACGTCGCCACCATTCCGGCGAATTTCCACGCGCCGAGCCGCGGCCCGTTCGATCCGAATTACATGACAGCGTTGTTCGATGTCGGCTACGAGCAGGGCAAAGGCGCCGCCGCCTTCGCGGCTGCGCCGCCGCCTTATCCTGGCGCGCCGGCAACCGACCCGAACGACGGCGCCAAATAGAAAGTGAACGACGTTGCACAACCGGGAGCGACCAAATGAGAAAGCTGGGAGGGTTTGTATCGGCAATTGCAATTGCGAGTGCGCTGGTGACCATCGCGGCGACACCGTCGGATGCCGGGTCGAAGAAGCATGTCTATGTTCGATCGCGCGCCTATGACGGGCTATGGAGCGTGTCGATCCGCACCAAGGCCGGTCCCTGCGATGCCAGCTACCGTTATCCGGCGCGCATCGTCGCCGGACAGATCCGGCAGGCCGCCAACGACTTCAGCTATCAAATCTCCGGCGTCGTGGTGTCGAGCGGTGCGATCGCCGTTACGGTGAGCAAAGGCGGCCAGAGCGCCACCGGCTACGGCCACTTGCACGGCGCCAGCGGCTACGGCCGCTGGAGCGCCGGCGGCAATACCTGTTACGGCACCTGGAGCGCGATGCGCCGCGCGTCGAGGTAAAATTTTCGATCAACTGCTCTTGCGCGCCGGACGCTGCACGCAGCAGTTCGGCGGCACCATATTGACCGACGCGGTCGGGATGGTTCCGACCCCAGAGGCTGCGATTTCGATCGCCACGTCGTCGATATCGACGCTGAGAATCGCCGCGTCGGCTTGATCGCGATCCGGATTGTCGAGCGCGTCGTTCATGGCAACAAGCTCCCCTCGTTCAGGTAGGTGCGGGCGACGGCGGGTTACGCCGTTGGCTAACCCGCCCTACGATTTGCCGGCACGTTGGCGTTCCACCACGGGCAGACGTCGGCGGCGCGCAAATAATTGCCGTCCATGACGTTGAGCGGCGCGCGGCCGCCCGACTCGGCGACCCCGATGCGGATGGCGCGCGCCTCTTCGCGCTTTTCCGGCGTCAGCCACATGCGGTCGTGGCCCCACAGGCTCGGGCCTTCGGTGCGCTCGTGCGGCGTCCAGTTCGCGGTGTCGATCGAGCGCCCGCCCCAGCCGTATTCGACCAGAAATTTCGACGGCGAATAGGAATAGAACGAGGTCACCTGGTCGTTGGCGTGGCGGCCGAGCGTGGTGCCGATCGTTTCCGGCTGGCGCAAGGCGAGATCGTAGGCCTGCCCGACGTCGTCGAGATAGCAGACCTCGAACATCAGGTGATGGATGCCGTTCTTGCCGGTATCGATGAAGGCGAGCGAGTGGTGGCGCGGATTGATGTGGAAGAAATAGGCCTTGAACGGCTTGAGCAGGTAGTCCGTCGGCTTGAAATTGAGGATCTCGGTATAGAACGGCACCACGTCGTCAAGCCGCTCCGCGGTGAGCACGGCATGGCCCATGCCGAGCACGCCGGTGCGGAAGCCGGAAATCGAGCGGCCCGGCTTGAACGGCTCGGAGGTGACTTCGGCGCCGTGAAAAACTTCGAGCCGGTTGCCGATCGGATCGGCGAACACGATGAGGTCTTTGACCCGCCGCTCGTCCGCCAGCGCGCGCGAGCCGCGCGCCACCCTCACGCCGGATTTTTCCAGATGCGCGGCAAGCGTATCAAGCGAGGCAGCATCGGCGACTTCCCAGCCGTAGAACGACGGGCCGTCGTCCTCGTCGGTATGCACGATGACGCGCTGCTTCCTATCGTCCATGCGCAACGCCAGCGTGCCGCGGCTCTTGTCGACCAGCTGCATGCCGAGAAAGCGCGTGCCGTAGGCCGCCCAATCGTCGAGGTTCTTGGTGCGGATGCCGACATAGCCCAGCGCGTTGAGATTCATTGCGGCTCGCTCTTCGTTTTCCGGCTCATCTCATATCACATTGGGGCCAATACGTAAATTGACGGCTTCAAGGCGACGCCATGAAGCCGTCATGCCCGCACCTGTTGCGGGCATCCACGTCTACAGTCCGTCCAGCAAAGAAAGCCGTGGATGGCCGGAACAAGCTTGCATTGTTGTCGTGACATTGTCTGGCAGAAATGATACGCTGCTTTTTAAGATGCGAAAAATGACCCGACGCAGCAAACGGACCGAAAAGCTAGATCTCCGGCTGAGCCGCGCCGCCAAGCTGACCTTGCAGGCGGCCGCGACTGCCGCGCGCAAGTCCGTCAGCGAATTCGTGCTCGACACTGCGCTCAGCGAGGCCGAAGAGCGGCTCGCCGACCGGCGGGTGTTCACGCTCGACGGCAAGAGCTGGGACGCATTCGTCGCCGCGCTCGATGCACCGCCGCGCCGTCACGCGCGCCTGGAGCGGCTGTTCCGCGAGCCGTCCGTGTTCAATCGCAAAAGCGAGTCGTGACGGCTGCGCTGCATATCGAGAAATTGCACCGCAGCCACGACGTCGAGCATTTCACCTGCGGAGAGCCGCAGCTCGATCGCTTCCTCATCCGTCACGCGCTGCAAGCGCAACAATCGAACTCGTCGCAAACTTACGTCGCCCTAAGCGGCAACGAGGTCGTCGGCTACTACTCCATCGTCGCCGGCGAGATTGCGCACGCGCAAGCGCCGGAACGCGTCGTCAAAGGCATGCCGCGTCATCCGATCCCGCTGTTGGTGCTGGCGCGGCTTGCCGTCCATATCAAGGCGCAAGGCCGCGGCCTCGGCGCCGGGCTGTTGCTCGATGCGCTCGGCCGCACGCTGCAAGTCGCCGACCTGATCGGCGTGCGCGCGCTCGCCGTCCATGCCAAGGACGAACAGGCCGTCGAGTTCTATCGCCACTTCGGCTTCACGCCGTCGCCCACCGACCCGCGGCACCTGTTCATGCTCATCAAGGATATCCGGTTGGCGGCGGGACAAACTTAGGAGCGCAGGCGCGCTCTCTCTCGTCATGTCCGCCCCGAGCGCGAGGCACGGGTCCGCATGCCGAGCGATCTCTATGAATAGGGACGCCACGAGAATCGTAGGGGCGGCCCTCGTGGCCGCCCGCTGGCGCGTGTCGACACGGCGGGCACCCACGAGGGGTGCCCCTACGGCTCCCAAACGCATCTCACTCAAATCCGAAAAACCGGCAAAACTCCGAAAGCTCCGCGCGCGGCGCGCGGAAACCGTTGGCCGGATGGGCGTGATCGCCGTAGCCGATGGCGAGCGCGCAGAACAGCATCTGCTCCGCCGGCATGTCGACGAACGGGCGGACCACTTCGTGCAGGCGCGCCCAGGATTCTTGCGGGCAGGTGTCGAGCCCGTAACCGCGCGCCAGAAACATCAGCGCATGGATATAGCCGCCGAGATCGGCCCATTGGCCGGGCCCGAGCCGGCGATCGATGGCGATGAACAACGCGACCGGCGCGTTGAAGAATTCGAGATTGCGGTTGTATTGGGCGAGCCGGCCGGCGGCGTCGCCGCGGTCGATGCCGAGCGCGCCGTAAAGCTGCACGCCGTGATAATCGCGGCGCCCCTTATAGGGCTCCCACATCGTCGCCGGGTAGATCGGATATTCGGCATCGACGTGGCGCGGACCGCGGCCGGCGATGAATGTCGCGACCTGCCGCTTCAGCTCGATGAGCGGCGCGCCCGTGAGCGCATAGACCTGCCAGGGCTGCAGATTGCCGCCGGACGCCGCGCGTGCGGCGCGCGCGATCAGGTCGCGGACGATCTTGGGATCGACCGGTTTGTCGAGAAACCAGCGGCAGGAGATGCGCGAATTGACGGCTGCGAAAACGTCCATGATGGGGTCCGAGGATTGGGGCCGAGAATTGGAGCCAAGACAGCGAAAATTGCTTCCGACGGTCATATCCTATCGAGGGCAAAACGCGAATGCCGCGAATTTCGCGATGCAGCAGCGCACACCGCGCGCATCCAGCCGACGCCGCAAGGTTGATCCGCATCGGATACGGATGTTACGGTTGCTTCCGAACCGGGATACCGCGATCCATGTTGCGATCCTTCTTGCGATCCTTGCGAACCGCATGGGCGATCTTCGCCTTGGCCATTTTCACCTTTTTTGGCCCCACGATCGGCGCGGCCTGGAGCCAGGAAGGCGCGGACGACGTGAGCAAGGGCCATTATCTGGCGGTGATGGTCTGCTCGGTCTGCCACATCGCGGCGCCCGACCAGGCGGCGCAGCCGCTGTTGAACCCGCCGGGGCCGCCGTTTCAATCGATCGCGCAACGCCCGGGGCTGACTACGGATGCGCTGGAAAAATCCATCACCACGGCCCATCGCGGCTTGGACAAGCCGAAAGGCATGCCAAATCCCGATTTGGCCGCGTATCAGGTCAAAGAGGTGGCCGCGTACATTATGAGTTTGCGAAAGTAGCCGTTCGGCAAATGCCGGGACCAGGCGCGGCAGACACGCGCCGGCTAAATAGGGGGAGGACGATATGGCGGAAGGAACAATCACCGTAGCGGCGCGGCTCGATCGGCTGCCGCCGTCGCGGCACGTGCGCAGACTGGTCACGCTGATTTCGCTCGGCGGCTGGTTCGAATTCTACGACTTGTTCTTCACCGCCTATATCGCCATCGGCCTGTTCAAAGCCGGCATCTTCAAGCCGACCACGGCCGGCCTGTTCGATCTGCAAGGATTTGCCAGTTTCGTCGCCGCGCTGTTCCTCGGCCTGTTCATCGGCACCATCGCCTTCTCCTGGTTGTCCGACCGCTTTGGCCGCCGCTCGATCTTCACCTTCGCGCTGCTGTGGTACTCGATCGGCGCCTTCATCATGGCGTTTCAGAACACGCCGGAGACGATCAATCTGTGGCGGCTCATCGCCAGCATCGGGCTCGGCGTCGAACTGGTGAACGTCGACACCTACGTGTCGGAACTGGTGCCGAAGAGCCAGCGCGGCCCCGCCTTCGCCTATAACCAGTTCGTCATGTTCACGGCCGTGCCGATCGTCGCCTTCCTCGCCTGGCAGTTGGTGCCGCTGACGATTTTCGGGCTCGACGGCTGGCGCTGGGTGGTGATCATCGGCTCGATCGGCGCCTTCGTGATCTGGTGGATCCGCCGCCGCCTGCCGGAATCGGCGCGCTGGCTCGAGCAGCACGGCCGCACCGCGGAAGCCGAGGCGCTGGTCGCGGATCTGGAAAACAAGATTCGCGCCGACGGCGTCGAGCTGCCGCCGCCGGAACCCGTCGCCGGCGAAGCCGAGCGCAAGACCGGCGCCTGGATGGAGATGTGGGACGAGACCTATCGCGGCCGCACCATTATGCTGGTGATCTACAATCTGTTTCAGACCATCGGCTATTACGGCTTCTCCAGCTGGGTGCCGACGCTATTGATCTCGCAAGGTATCGGGGTGACGAGATCGCTCACCTATACGTTCATCATCGCGGTCGCGGCGCCGATTGGGCCGCTGATCGGCGTGTGGTTTGCCGACCATTTCGAGCGCAAATGGCAGATCGCCTGGGCCGCGGCCGGCATCGCGGTGTTCGGGCTGTTGTTTGCGCAGCAGACCGGTGCGGTCGGCGTGATCGCGTTCGGGCTCCTCATCACGCTGTGCAACAATTGGCTGTCGTTCTCGTTCCACGCCTATCAGGCCGAACTCTATCCGACCCGCATCCGCGCCCAGGCGGTGGGCTTCGTCTATTCGTGGAGCCGGTTCTCGGCGATCTTCTCCGGCTTCATCATCGCCTTCTTGCTCGGCCACTACGGGACCACGGGCGTGTTCACTTTCATCGCCGGCGCCATGGCCGTGGTGTTCGTCGTCATCGGCGGATTTGGACCCGCGGTCACCAAGCGTCGGCTCGAGGCGATCGCGGCGTGACACATTAGTGTCGGCGGCCGCCGCTAAATGTCGTCGGGTGGCTGCCGACATAGTCACTCCTGCGCTGAACCTGCCCGCCGACGGCTGGGACAGATTCGTTCCTTATGGTTGGCTGCACCTGGTCACAGTCTGCGGCTGCCTTGTCATCATCGCCGGCCTGGCCGCGGCCGGTCGGAGCCTGAACCGCGCGCACCAAGCGAGCTTGCGGCACAGCCTCGCCCTATTCGGCCTCGCTTACTGGCTGTCCTATAACATCTGGTGGAACCGCAACGGCATCGACGTCGCGACCGGCCTGCCGCTGCAGATTTGCGATATCAACGGCGTGATCGCGCCGCTCGCGCTCTTTACGCTCAATCGCTGGCTGCGCGCCACGCTTTATTTCTGGGCCTTTGCGTTGACGACGCAGGCCTTCATCCAGCCGGCGCTGCAATTCGGCCCGGCGAACCCGCTGTTCTGGTGGTTCTGGGCGCAGCACACGATCATCCTCGGCTACGCCGTTTTCGATCTCGCCGTTCTCGGCTTTCGGCCGCAGTGGTCCGATTTCGCGCGCGCCTGCGCTGCCGGCGCCGCCTATCTGGCAATCGTGGTGCCCTTGGACCTGTGGCTTAACGCGGACTACGGCTATCTGGGAAATCTTCCGCCGGAGAAAATTCCGCCGTTCGTCGCAGCGCTCGGTCCCTGGCCGGTCCGCGCCGTCATCGTGGTCGCGCTCGCCGCCGCGGCCTTTGTCGTCGTCGAATTGCCGTGGCAGATATCGCGCCGGCGCCAGGCAGCCTGAGCGGCGCCGCGAGATCGACTATTTGAGCGATCCCATACGCTGCAATTCGCCGCGCTCCATGATTTTGACGAAGCCGCGTCCCACGTCGCAGACGGCGTTCGTGCGCAGCGAGCTCAGCACGCGGCAGGTATGCACCGGAGTGAGGCCGGTGAAATCGGCGATCTGTTGCTGGCTTAGCGGGAACGGAAATTCGTCGTCGAGCAATTCCCCCCGCTGTTCGCATCGCATCATCACATCAACGATCAGCGCGGCGATCCTTTGCTGCGCCGTCCGCTGTCCGAGGTCGACGAGACGTTTGTCGGCATCGCGTTGCTCGGCCGCCGTCAAGCGCAGCCAAACGTCGAATAATGAGGGATTTTCGCGAATCCCGGCGCGAACCTCGGCGAATGGAAGGTAGCAATACCGCACGTCGGTCACCGCCTGAATGGAGAAGGAAAACTGACCCTCGAGAATCGAGGCCGGACTGGCCAGGTCGCCCGGCAGCAGCACCGAGAAAATCTGGCGCTTGCCGTTGGGCAATTGCACGAAGCGGACCGCCCAACCGTCGCAGATCACCGGCACGCCTTCGCCAACCTCGCCGGCACGATAGATGTTTTTCCGGGCGCCGATTTGGCGGTGTTTGCCACTCATGACCATGGGGTGACGGCTGCCGCCGAACAGCGCCCCGCAGAAATTCGACGAGCGAAAATGACAGGTGTTGCACGACGGGTTCGGCAAAGCGGGGATGATGCCGCGGGCATTCACCAAATCCGACAACGAGTCGATTTCACGCAACATGAACGATACGCCGCATCTTGCGATTGTGAGTGAGCTTTTGGTGCTTGGGGGGAGTGAGCGGCCCCGGGCTTCGATACTCGCCAACTCGGACCAGAAGGGCTTTACCCGGTGCCGCTCGTCTCTTATGCCACTTTATTACGCCAGATCACTACAGCCTCGCACCATAAGTTGCATTTGTTGTCGTTCGCCTAATTTCCGTGTCCGTATAAGCCCGTACGGGCGCACCGCGGAGGAATGTTCGTCAACAATAAAAACTGCAATTTGGTTCTCGCGACACATTCGCATGGATCGAACGAAGCTGGTTGCCGATCGCGGCGTTATCCTTCTACGTAGTATCCAGTAAGGACATTTGTGGATGTCGGTGACGGCTGTCCGTGCTAAAGAATGTTTGATACGTGACGCGCGGGACCGTAGGCGAGATGAAACTATCGATCTCAATAGAAATGTTCGACGATAAATCGGATGCCGAAATAGCTGCTCCCATTGCTACGCAAGACGAAACTCGGCGGCGTAATCAGCCTTTCCATGCATCTGGCAATTTCGTAGCTCAGCTGGCAGCGGCATTCCTTTATGACCTAGACGGCCGGTGTCGTGGACATTCCGAGACACCTGGCGCAATTCAGCGCTATGAGGTTGCTTCGGCGCCCGTCTCATTTCTTCCCGGCACCATGATTCACAGGAAGATATAAATACTGCAACGAGACGCGGACCGATAACAATACGGCGATGCAATATACAAGCAAGCGGCTGCGATGATTTCGACGACACGCCGTTCGGTGATTTAGTTGATCGGGCGTCTTCCTATTGGCTATCCCGATGCATTGCCACAGCCAACTCACCATTAGATCCCTTCGCCGGCGTTGCCCCGTCGATCCCTTGACTGGAAGCCGACATCTGGCGACAGTTTTGCCGCCGATGAAGGGATTCGGATGCGTCACGCAACGGCAATGCGGCTTTTCCTCGTCGTCCTGCTGATGGGAAGCTCGGTGTGCTCCATCCGCGCCGACGAGCTTACTGCATTGCAGAGGCAGGGCCGGGCACTCGCCGAGCGGATGTGCGCGGCCTGCCACGCCGTCGGCCGCGCCGATCGAAGTCCCCATATCGGCGCGCCGCCGTTTCGCGCCCTCGACCGTCGTGTCGATCTCGACGCTTTCATGACGCGTCTGCGCGAGGGATTGACCTCCGGTCATCCCGATATGCCGACGTTTCGTTTCACGCGGCAGGATGCGCGCGCTTTCATCGCCTATTTGCGATCCATTCAAGCGCCTTGATCGGCCCGGCAATTCGGCGAACGGCGATCTCGACTTGACGATTATATTAGTATAACCTAATAAAATACAATCTTATTGAACGAGCGGCGGGCGGCACTTTTGTGCTTCGCCTATGCTGCATGGAGTGCCGCAAGAAAAACCGCGCGGGCTTCACACGGAGGGGGAAACATGCCGGATCCAACGCATCATCAGATTCTCATTGTCGGCGGCGGCACTGCCGGCATCACGGTTGCGGCAATCCTCAAACGCCGCGCGCCGGCAACCGACATCGCCATCGTCGAGCCGTTGTCCGACCACTATTATCAACCGGCATTCACGCTGGTCGGCGCCGGGGTCTATCCGCTGGCGCGCACACGGCGCCCCGAACAAAGCCTGATTCCCGTCGGCGTGCGCTGGATTCGCGATGCCGCGCAGAGTTTCGAACCTGACAAAAACACGGTTCGGCTCAAGAACGGCGATGCCTTGACCTACGACTACCTCGTGGTCTGCACCGGCGTGAAGCTCGACTGGGGCAAGGTCGCGGGCCTTACGGAAACGCTCGGCAAGAACGGCGTGTGCAGCAACTATTCGCCCGTGCACGTCACCTATACTTGGAAATGTCTGCAAAATCTCAAGGCGGGCAGCCGCGCGGTGTTCACGCAGCCGCCGCTGCCGTTCAAATGTCCGGGCGCGCCGCAGAAGATCGCCTATCTCACCGGCGACCATCTGCAGCGCCTAGGCATCCTAAAGGATTGCAGCCTGGATTATTACGTCCACGCTCCGGTCATTTTCGGCGTTCCGTTCTTCGCACGCGAACTGGTGAAAATCGCGGCGCGATACGGCATTAACGTGCATTACCAGCACAATCTGGTGGCGGTCGACGGCGCGGCGAAGACGGCGACGTTCGAGAAAGTCGACGATCAAAACAAGGGCGCGCGGGTGACCGTGCCGTTCGACATGCTGCACGTATCGCCGCCGCAAAGCCCGCCCGAGGAAATCAAATCAAGCCCGCTGGTCAACGCCACAGGCTGGGTCGAAGTCAACCAAAACTCGATGCAGCACGTGCGTTATCCCAACGTGTTCTCGCTCGGCGACGTGGCGTCGTCGCCGAACTCGAAGACGGCCGCGGCCGTGCGCAAGCAGGCGCCCGTCGTCGCCGAGAACATTCTCCACCTGATGGGAAAGACGGCGGTCGCGGGCGGTTACGACGGCTATGCGTCGTGTCCGCTGACCACCGCGGTGGGCAAAACGATCCTTGCCGAGTTCATCTATGGCGGCAAGGTGACGCCGACGCTCCCGCTCAATCCGGCAAAAGAACATTGGGTCGGCTGGTGGATCAAAGTCACCGGCCTGCCGATTATGTACTGGCACTACATGCTCAAGGGCCACGTCTGGTTCCCGAAGCACAATACCGCCTTCAAAGGCGACGTCGCGCCCGCAGCGAAATAAGCGACGTGAATGCCGACAGGCCGCGACTTCCATGGTCGCGGCCTGCGCAAGCGTCGTCAAATGCCGCGATCAATACGCCGTCTTGTTGATCTCGCCTGCGCCGGTGACGTACCAACGCTCACTGACAAATGATTTCCCGGCAAGCCGATCGGCCAGCCAGTCCGCGAGCAAGATCGGTGGAAACGGGCCGAGATTGGCGGCCGGCACATTGCCGACCGAGTGGCGCGATTCTTGATACACCACCATCTGCTTCGGTCCCTTGAGCGCCGCCATCAGCGCCTCCGAATGTTCCAGCGGACTGAGTTCATCCGCTTCGCCCGCGACGCAAAGATAGGGCACGCGGATTTTGTCGGCGTGGCCCTCCCAGGTAATTTTCTTACGGAAGGTATCGAACTCGTCTTCGTCGGTGATACCCGACATATACATGAAGCGCTTCTTGAAGGTCGGCGAGGCCTCCTGGAAAATGGTGTGACAGCCCGGCTCGTGGCACACCGACATTACCGCGCAGGCTTTGATGCGCGGCTCGTTCGCCGTCAGCACGGTGCCGAACAGCGAGCCGAAGCTCGTCCCGGCAACGCCGATCCGCGTCGCATCGAGCTCCGGCCGCGCGGCGATCCAGTCGACCAGGGCCGGGCCGGCCGCCATCCAATTTTCCATGGTGAAGTAAAGCCCGATCATCGGCGCCTCGTATTGTCCCGGCCCGTCGATCGCCAGCACGGCCATGCCGCGGTTGAGATATTTATCGCCGTAGAGCGCGACCTGAATTTCCTTGTAGCTGTCCATGCCCGGGATCGCGATCACCACCGGCAGACGGCCGCCGGAATAGCCGGGCGGCAGGTGCAGCCAGGCCGGGATCGCCTTGCCCTGGAACGGCAGCCAGACCGCCTCGACGTGATGATCCGCAAGCGTCGCATATTTGGCGTAGCACTCGCGCTTTTTGTTGTTGTAGGCGATGTTGGTCTCGTCGTTCTCGTCATAGGGCCATTGCGCGGCGCCCCAATGCACCGCGGCCATGAAAAAGTTGTCGCGTGCGGTGACCTTGTGGTCGACAAGCGCCGCCGCGTTGGCCTTGGCCTCGCGGCGCAGCGCCACCGCAGCGAAGGCGGGTCCGATATCGGCCATTTTCTTCACCCGCTCGCGGATGCCGGCAAAATCGGCATTGGCCTCGATGCCGCACGGTGCATGGATATAGAGCGAGCGAGGCTGGTCCCAATCGATGCCGTTGGCCCGGATGATATTGTCGATGAGCCAGCGCTGCTCGTCGAAGCGGCGCACCTGGGGCGGGCCGCGATGATCGAGAATAGGCGGAAAACCTTGTTGCGGGCGATTCATGGCGTGACGCTCCCTGGCATATCGCGGGTGGATTCTTTTCTTCCCCCACCTCGCTACGCTATGAGGGGAGGATGAAGCAAATGCGCAAGCATTGACAAGACCGCCGCACCGGCCATCCTGACCGCCGCCCGGAGGAAACGATGAACCAGCACAGCAACGTCAAAGCCGCCATCGCCTACGACGATTTACGCGAATGGCTGTCGGCCGCCGAGGCGCTAGGCGAGGTCCGCAATGTTTCGGGCGCAAGCTGGCAGGAAGACATTGGGCTCGCCGCCGAGGCGGTGTTGCGCGCTGAAAACGGCCCGTGCGTGGTGTTCGACGATATTCCCGGCTGCCCTAAGGGCTTTCGTCTGCTCATGAACATGTTCGCCGGCACCCGCCGCAACATGACGCTCGGCTTTCCCGATCATTTGTCCAAATGGGAGCTGAGCGATTCCTATCGCGAGGCCTATCTCAAGGAGCAGAAGATCATTCCGCACGAGATCGTCGAGGACGGCCCGGTGCTGGAAAACGTGCTGATGGGCGACGACGTCGACGTCACTAAATTTCCGGCGCCGATCTGGCACGAAAAAGACGGCGGCCGCTATATCGGCACCGGCACCTACAGCATCACCCGCGATCCGGAGGAAAACTGGCTCAATGCCGGCGCCTATCGCGCGCAGCTGCATGACCGCAATTCGGTCGGCCTCCTGATCGCGGCGGGACATCATGGCGACATCCATCGCGCCAAATATTTCAAGCGCGGCGAGCCGATGCCGGTGGCGATGGTGCTCGGCGGCGATCCCTTAAGCTTCTTCTATGGCGGGCTCGAAGCGCCCTACGGCACGTTCGAAATCGATATCGTCGGCGGCTTGCGCGGCCGGCCGATGAAGATGGTGCGAGGCAAAATCACCGGCCTGCCGTTTCCGGCCGCAGCCGAGATCGTGCTGGAAGGCTTCGTCACGCCGGACCGCCGCGAGGTCGAGGGTCCGTTCGGCGAATGGACCGGCCACTATGCCGGCGGCGCCAAGCCCGCGACCGTGCTCGACGTCAAGGCGATCTACCACCGCAACGACCCGATCCTGCTCGGCGTGCCGCCGATGGGCGGCGGGCCCGACGAAATGGCGCGCTACCGCGCCGTCCTTCGCTCCGCCACCATCAAGCAGAATATGACCAATGCCGGAGTGCCGGGCGTTGCTCAGGTGTGGTGCCACGAGATCGGCGGCGCGCGGCTGTTCCACGGCGTGTCGATCACGCAGCGTTATCCGGGCCATGCCGTGCAGGCCGGCCATGTCGCCGCGCAATGCGGCGCGTCGGCCTATGCGTCGAAATATATCGTGGTGGTCGACGACGACGTCGACGTCACCAATCTCGATCATCTTTTGTGGGCGATGCTCACGCGCACCGATCCGGCGCAGTCGATCCAATTCATCAACGGCTCGTGGGATTCGCCGGCCGATCCGGTGCTGCCGCCATGGAAGCGCGCCGCAGGCGACATGACCCATTCCGTCGCGGTGATCGATGCCTGTCGGCCGTTCCACTGGCGCGACAAGTTCCCGCCGACCAACACGCCCAGCCCGGACGTTGCGCGCAAGGCACGGGAAAAATTCGGCTGGCTGCTGGACGGGAAGAAGTAGCACGGCACATCGCCATGAAGCTCGCCGTGCCGGACATGATTTCGAATTCGTATTTTCCGGCCGAAGCCGCGGTCGAACTGGGCTTCTTCAAAGCCGAGGGTCTCGACGTCGAACTCGAACTGATTTTCCCGGTCGACAAGGCTTACGCGGCGCTGCGCGACGGCGCGGTCGATTTCGTCGGCGGCTCGGCGCATTCGGCGTTGGCGGCGTTTTCCGGCTTTCGCGGCGTGAAGCTCATCTGCGCGCAGGCGCAGGGCATGTACTGGTTTTTGGTGATGCATGCCGATTTGCGCGCGCGGCGCGGCGACGTTTCCGTCGTCAAGGGCCGCAGCATCGGCGCCGCGCCGTGGGTCGACAAAGGCTTGCGCGGCCTTTTGGTCGAGGCTGGAATCGATCTCGACCGCGACCGGGTGAGGATTGCGCCGGTGCCCGGCGCGCTCGATGCCGGCGTCAATTTCGGCGTTACCGCGGCGAAAGCGCTGGAGGAACGCAAGATCGACGGCTTCTGGGCGAACGGCATGGGCGCCGAGGTCGCCGTACGCCGCGGCGTCGGCACCGTGGTGCTGGACGTGCGCCGCGGCGACGGCCCGAAGCCGTGCTTCAACTACACCGCAGCGACCATCGCCGCCACCGATGCGCTGATCGCGCGCGCCCCCGACACGGCCGCGGCCGCCGTGCGCGCCATTGTCAAAACCCAAGCCGCGCTCAAGGCGGACGTGACGCGCGCCGCAGCAGTCGGCAACAGACTGTTTCCGCCATCCGAGGCCGCGCTGATCACCGACCTCATTCGCTGCGACCTGCCCTATTACGATGCCACGCTGTCGCGCGAGTTCGTCGCCGGCATGTCGGAATTTGCCCGGCGGCAGGGCATACTCGACGGCGAAGTCGCTTACGAGCAGGCTGTGGCGACGCAGTTTGCGACGCTGTGGCAGAACTAGACCCGCCGCCAATCCCGAGAGGAACCGCAATGCACACCACCACGCGCCGCCATTTCCTGACGCTTGCCGCCGGCGCGCTGGCCGCACCCGCCGTTTCGCGGCGGGCCTTTGCCGACGAGTGGCCGAAAGACAGGATCATCCGCGCCGTGGTGCCGTTCGCGCCCGGCAGCACCATCGACATTATCGGCCGGATTGTACTCGATCCGCTGTCGAAGCAGCTTGGCCAGACCATCGTGGTGGAAAACCGCGGCGGCGCGGGCGGCACCATCGGCTCCGCCGTGGTCGCCAAATCCGATCCCGACGGCTACACGCTGTTGATCAATGCTTCGGCGCATTCCGCCGCACCCGCCGCCTATCCGAACCTCTCTTACGATCCCTCCAAAGACTTCGCCGGCGTCGCTATGTTTGGCGTGGTGCCGAACGTACTGCTGGTGGCGCCGTCGAAAGGCATCAAGACGGCTAAAGCACTCGTCGAGCAGGATAAGGACGGCCATATGACCTTTGCCTCCGCCGGCGTCGGCAGCGCCACGCACTGGGCCGCCGAGCGCTTCCTGCTGTCGGCCGGCATCAAGGCAACGCACGTTCCGTTCAGCGGCGGACCGGCGGCGCTCACCGAAGTGATGACCGGCCGGGTCGACTTCTGCTTCATCGGCATTTCCGCGGCGATTCCCTTTATCAAGGACGGCCGCTTGCTGCCGCTCGCCGTGAGCATGACCAAGCGCTCGCCGGCGCTGCCGGAGGTGCCGACCACGATCGAGCTCGGCTTTGCGGATTCCGATTACGTGTTCTGGAACGGCATGCTGGCGCCGGCGAAGACGCCGCGGCCGATCGTCAATCGGCTGCACGACGAGGTGCAAAAAGCGCTGGCGCTTCCCGCGGTACAGGAAAAGCTTAAGGCGCAGGGCGTCGAGCCCCTGCCGCTGAGCCCGCAGGAAATCGACACCATGATCGCCAAGGAGATCGTGCAAAACATCAAGCTCGCGAAGGCAGCGGGATTGAAATTCAATTGATGCTTCGCACGGTAGCGTTTGGAAAGGATCAAAACCCGCCGGCGGTGAATTGCAGGCGCTGGGTGACGTCGTAGGGCTGCTTGGCGATCGGGTAAGCGTAATCGACCCGGAGCGCTCCGAACGGCGAATCCCAGATCAGGCTGGCGCCGACCGAGGAGCGCACCGCGCGCGAATTGGCAATCTGCTGCGACGGCGACAGCGACGCGAGCTTTGATAAGCCCGACGCATTGGTCGCCCACAGGCTGCCGGTATCGGAGAACAAGGCGACTTTCAGCTGCGCGTCCGGCGACACGAATGGCATCGGCGACTGCAACTCCGCCGTCGTGGTCCAATAAGCGTTGCCGCCGAGATTATCCATGGTCGTGCCGGGCGTGATGTCGCGCGGCCCGAAGCCATAAGGCGCGAAACCGCGGACGAGTTGCGGGCCGCCGAAAAAGCCGTCGAGCAGCGGCAATTGCTGGCCGCCCCACGGCGTGACGTAGCCGCTTTGCGCCCGCACCATGCCGACGAGATCGCCGACGAGCGGATGATAGAGGCGCACGTCGTTGGTGGTCTTGGCGAAATCCGCCGCGCCCCCGAGCCCGGCGAATTCGTTGTTGGTTTGCGCGCGGATGCCGGTCGTCGGATCTTTGGGGTTGTCGAGCGTGGAATAGGTCAGGCCGTTGCCGATCGAGGACACCCAGTACGAGCCGGCTTGCGCCGCTTGCTGGATCGGCAAAGACGCGGTGCCGAGCGACGGATCGAGCGTGAGACCTTGATTGTAGATCGAGTAGTTCCAGCTCATGCCGAGATTTTCGTTTAGCGGCGTGGCGACGGAAAATTTCGCGCCGTACATAAGGGTGTTGAAGGCCTGGTTGCTGTTGGCGAAGGTTTGCCGGGCGAATACGTCGGCGCCGACGCCGACACGCTCGCCGAGAAACCACGGATCGCTGAAGCCGAGGTCGAAACCTCTGGCATATTGACCGTAGGTCACCGACGCCTTGGCGGTATCGCCGCTGCCGAAGAAATTCGTATCGCTGATCGAGACCTGGGCCAGCATGCCGTCGGTCGTGGAATAGCCGCCTGAGACAAAGAAATTGCCGGTCTGCCGCTCCTGCAGGTCGACATCGAGCACGACGCGGTCCGGCGCCGAACCCGGCTGCGTGACGATCTTCACCGATTTGAAGTAGCCGAGCGCCTTGAGGCGGCGCTCGCCGCGATCGACCAGCGCGCGGTTGTAGGGATCACCCTCGCCGAAATCGAATTGGCGCCGGATCACGTCGTCGCGGGTCTTGGTATTGCCGTGGATGTCGATGCGTTCGACGTAGAGCCGTTTGCCCTGCTCAATGGTGTAGACGAGATCGATGACCCCCACCCTACCCTCCCCCGCCTGCGGGGCAGGGTAGGGTGGGGGATGCCGCTCGCTGCCGGCAATGACGGTCGCGAACGGCTCGCCGGCCCTGGCGAGCGCCATCGTCATATCCTCGACGCTCTTATGGACCGCATCGGCGTCATAGACATCGCCGGCCTGCGTGTGAACGGCATCGTGCACGGCCGCCGTATCGACGGTGGGCACGATCGATTCGACCTTAACCTTGCCGAGCCGGTATTGCGGGCCTTCGTCGACTTTGAATGTCAGGACGACGCCTTTCTCAACAGCATCGTAGCCTGCCGTGGAAGTCACCTTCACGTCGGCGTAGCCGTGATCCCGGTAGAAGCGGCGGACGAGATCGCTGTCGGACTCGATGCGGTCGGCATCGTAAGTGTCATTGTCGAGCAGAAAGCTCAAAACATTGGTCGTGCCGGTCTTGACCACGGCTTTGAGCTTGGTCGTCGAAAACGCCGTATTCCCAACGAACCGGATTTGCCGCACCGCGAGCTTATCGCTTTCCTTGATCTCAAAGACGAGATTGACGCGGGCGAGTGCTGCGGAATTCCGAGCGACATTGTTGTCGGGCTTCTTGGCGGCGATCGTTTCCGGAACGACATGCACGTCGTAATAGCCGCGCTGGCGATAAAGTGAGACGATGTTCACGACGTCACTCTGCACGAATGGGCGCGACAGCGGACCGTTCGCCTTGGATTGAATGACCTTCGTCAGGTCGGCGTCCTTGATCTTCTTGTTGCCCTCAAAGCTGATGATGCCGATCGTCGGATTTTCAACGACGTTGACCACGACACGCGCGCCGCTGCGCGAAATCTTCACGTCCTTGAACAGCCCGGTCGCATAAAGCCGCTTGAGCCCGGCATTGAGCTCCGTCGCGTCGAGCCTGCCGTCCGGCGCCGGATGAAAATAAGAGCGGATCATACCGGCATCGATATGCCGATTGCCGGAAACCGTGATCGGCGGGACCGCGCCCTTGGAATCGACAGCGCCCGCAGCCGCGGCATGCGCGGGCGCGGCAATCGCAAAAACGCCTGCGAGGATGACGGCAATCCCCCAGTAACGCATGACGCGCAGCTCCCCGACCGTATCGGTCGGGAAAATTTCACCAAAGCGCCGCGGCGGGAGCATGACCGATTGTGTCGAAATCTGAGGTATTGTTGGGGCGCTTGCCACAAAGGTTTACGGGCAAGTGGCCTCATGGCCGCTTAAGCCTTCATGCAAAGCGGGCCGGTTTACCATTTTGCCGGTACAACCAGCGCGGGCCGAGAACGGCGCTCATCTCTCACCTTACCTATTCAAATTTTGCTGGCGAAGCTGCGTCGTTAAGTCTCGCGAGGATACGAGTTTGGCGGAAGGCGAGCGCCTTATCCCCTGCCGGCCGTTATGGCAGAATATCCGCCGTTCTCTGCACGTATTTGACGCCGTGAATTTGTTTCGCGGTGGGACAGAAGCGGCTCTCGCCGGAAGGGACGAATGTCAAGCAATCCGATGGGGCGCTTGAATCAACAGTAACATCGTTGGGAGGCAAAGATGGTTGTGGACGATTGCCAGCCGAACGACGAGCGGCGGCACAAAATCAGGAAAATTTTCACCGCGGCTGCGGTGTCGTGTTGTCTTATTGGCGCAGTCCTCGTCGGCTTTTTCAATTTCATGCCGCGCCAGGCAATGGCCGACACGACGCAGACAGCCCAAGACTTTTACAAGAGCAAGACCGTAATCCTCATCGTTCCCTACGGCGCCGCAGGCGGCTACGAGTACTGGGCCGCTGCTTTAAAGCCTTACCTTGAAAAGACGCTCGGGGTGTCACGGATCGACATCGTGAACAAGCCCGGCGGCGGCGGCCTGGTCGGCGAAGACAATCTTTATCAAGCAGCGCCGGATGGCCTGACCATCGGTGAGGTGAACGGCGGTGGCAGCATTTTTGCTCAGATCGTCCATAAGGCGGGCGTCAACTTCGACATGACAAAGTTCGGATGGATCGGTTCTCCCGACGTGGAAACGACCATCACGGCAGCGCGCTCGGGAGCGCCATACAAATCCTTCGGCGATATGTGGAAGCTGCGCGGGGGAACAGATAAAGTCGTCGGCCTATCGGCGGGGTATGGCGGCGAGGACTATGTGGGCACGGCACTGCCACTCGCGACCTTCGATATCCCCTATCAGATGCTGGTGGCGTACCAGGGCTCGAGCGCCGCAAAAGCCGGGCTCTTGCGCGGCGACGGCGACATTTCCAGCTACGGCTATTCGGTGTTTCGGCCGTTGATCGAATCGCACAGCGTTGTGCCGCTGTTCATAACGGCGGCATCGCCGTCCGCGCTGCTCCCCGGGCTACCGACCGTCCTCCAGCTGGCCGATCAATATAAGCTTCCACAGACGAGCGTTCATGCGCTCACAGTCTTCGCCCACGCCGTGAACATGGGCAAGGACTGGGCCGCGCCGCCGGGCGTCCCGGCCGATCGTCTGGCCTTTTTGCGCACGGCATTTCGCGAGGCGGCTCAGGATCCGGGCTTTCTCGATACGGCGAAGAAGGCCGGGCGAGTCGGCGGCTACACTTCTCCGGATGACCTGGAGCAGACGATCGCGAGCGTGATCCAAAACGAGGCCGAATTCACGCCGTACCTGAAGCAATAGAACCAGCTGTAGGCGTCCATTCGCAAGGCGAGCCCTCGCCCATGCGCGGCGAGGGCAACGGGGGCACATGATGAACTATGCCGCCGCAATGGGCGCTGGGTTCGAGGCACTGCTCGACCCCAGCGTCATCCTCTTGCTGTTGATCGGCATGCTGGCGGGCACTTTCGTCGGCGTCGTCCCCGGCTTGGGCGGGGCGGTGTTGCTGACGATGTTGCTGCCGTTCCTCTATGGCCTGAACGTCGTGCAGGGCCTCGCCTTGATGGTTTCGGCGCATGCCTCGATCTACTTCGCCGGGTCGATCACCGCAATTCTTCTCAACACGCCGGGTGCGCCGGAGTTTGCTCCCACGACGATCGACGGCTACCAGATGACGCGGCAGGGAAAGGCTGCGCGCGCGCTCGGCATCTCGGCTGCGGCGACGACGCTCGGCGGTTGGATCGGCTTTGTCGCGCTCATCGGCGTCATTCCACTCATGTTTCCGCTGATCACGATATTGCGGCCGCCGGAATTCCTGCTTCTTGCCATCCTCGCCGTGGTTCTGGTCAGCCAACTCCATTCCGGTTCGCTGACCAAGGGATTGCTGTCCGGCACATTCGGTTTCTTGATGGCGTTCGTCGGCTATGACCCGATCACGGGCGTGCAGCGCTTCTCGTTCAATCTCCTCGCCCTTTACGATGGGTTCAGCATCGTGGTCGTCGCGCTCGGTCTATTCGCGATGAGCGAGATGTATCACCTCTATGGCGCCAAACGCGCACTGGCAGGAGGCGTGACGCTATCGCTGTCGGAGCAGCCCGGCGCCCGCGTCATCGACGGCGTTTGGGACGTGTTCAACCACCGTTGGCTGGTGCTGCGCTCGGCCGCGATCGGCGTGTTGGTCGGCCTGGTTCCCGGCGTGGGCGGCATTGCCGGCAACTTCATTTCCTATGGCCAGGCCGTGCGCACGTCGCGCCACCCGGAGCGCTTCGGTACCGGAACGCCGGAAGGCATTATCGCGCCGGAATCCTCCTCGCTGGCGAAAGAGGCATCGTCATTCATTCCGACGCTCGCACTCGGGATACCGAGCACGGTCGGCACCGCCGTCATGCTCGGTGCTTTGCAGATCCTCGGCGTGCCGCCCGGCCCCACCATGCTGACAACGAATCTTTCGCTCGTCTTCACCATCGCCTGGGCGCTCGCTATCACCAGTCTGTTCGCCAGCCTTATCGGCCTCGCTTTGGCGCGCTGGCTCGCCAGAATCACGCTGCTGCCCGGCCCGATGCTGGTCCCATTCGTCTACGTGCTGGCGATGCTCGGCGCCTACGCGGCGACGACCAACATGCTGGAAGTTGGCGCTGTTATCGTCTTCGGCGTCGTCGGCTTGTTCATGCGACGGCTCGGTTATTCGCTGCCCGGCGCGATCATCGGATTCATCCTGGGCGGTGTCGTGCAGAACAACCTGTACCTGACCGAACGTCTCGGCGGCTGGCGCTTCGTCACCCAGCCGTTGGCGGACGTGCTGTTGATTTTGATTGCGGTCGTCCTGGTAGCTCCGTTCCTGCAACGTCGGTCGCAAATCCGACGGGCAAAGAGCGCGGGCGAGATTGGAACGGACGGATCCTCAAATCTTGCGTCGCAAATACGCGCTGTTCCCGATCAGCTTTCGACGCTTGAGCTTGTGGTCGACATTATCTGGGTCGCATTCACCGGCGCCTATGTTGTCGCGGCATGGAGCTATCCGCCGACGGCCGGTCTCGTGCCGCTGACTTTCGGCATAACCGCGTTGGTCGTCGCGATAACCCAACTCGCCGGCCACTTCTTTGTGCCGTTGCGGCGCCTGACCCATGCGCACCGGCGCAGGATTTCGGCAATCGTCGCGACATCATCTTCGGCGCAGGACGACCAAGGGCAAGCGGAGCACGACCGTCGGACACCGGCGGCGGATCGTCGCGAAGTCATGGCCGTCGCCTGGGCGGTCATTCTCTTCCTGGCGATCTATCTGTTCGGCTATGCCATCGCCGTCCCGGCGTTCATGCTGCTCTACTTTACGTTCGGCTATCGAACAGGATGGAAAATGGCGACGCTATCAGCCGCCGCCGTATGGGCACTGACCTATCTCATCATCGAGCAAGCTCTCGGCGTCCACTTGCCCGGCGGCCTCGCATTCACCTGGCTGACGTGAGCGGCGACAAGGCCAAACCCCATCCGGATCGTCTTGTTTGCGACGCGGCTTGATCGAACCCGGCCATGCCCCCTAGTCTAGGCCTTGCTTTCGCCATCGGTTTTGGCGGGAGATGCCGGCCATCGTGACGCTCAGAGCTGGGAGGGGCAACATCATGCGGGCCATTGCAATCTTCGTGCTTGCTGCGATTGGCGCAACCTTCGCTGCAGCGGTCGCGCCGGTGCAGGCACAGTATTATTACCCTCCACCGCCACCACCACCGCCTTACTATTACGGGCAGCCGACATTCAACGGATGCCCGCCCGGCTACACGGTCCAAGGCGGCGTTTGTAAGCCGTACCGCGGTCCGACCGGCGGAGGATGGCGTACCTGGAACGGCTGCCCGCCGCGTTACACCGTCCAAGACGGTGTCTGTAAGCCGTATCGCGGCTACTGAATCGAATTACATGCGGGCCGCCTCAGTGGGCGGCCTCGTCATGGAATGAGCCTGCTCGGCCATCACTCCGGCTTGAGGCCCGCGAGCTTCACTACGTTGGCCCATTTCTTGACTTCGTCGGCGACAAATTTTCCGAATTCGCCAGGCGTCATCGGCATTGGCTCAGCACCCAGATCGCCAAGCCGTGCTTTAACGCTGGAATCGGCCAGGACTGCATTGATCTTTTGGTTAAGCTTGCTGATGACGTCCGCAGCCGTGCCGCTCGGCGCACCGACGCCGTGCCAAACGCTTGCCTCGTAACCGCGGACGAATTCGCCCACCGTTGGGATATTCGGCAGCACGTCCGATCGCGTCGCGCCGGTCACCGCAAGAGCGCGAAGCTTGCCGGCTTTGATATTGGCGATCGACGTGGCGATCGGAGCGAACGTGACCTGCACGCGTCCGGCGAGCAAGTCAGGCATGTAACTGCTACTGTACGGAACATGGACCATATTGACGCCGGCCATCTGCTTGAACAATTCGCCCGCCAGGTGCGGCGCGGTCCCGACGCCGCCCGAGGCAAAATTGATCTTGCCGGGATTCGCCTTGGCATAGGCGATGAACTCGGTAAGCGTTTGCGCCGGGACCGAGGGACTGACCACGAGCACACTCGGTGAGCGCACCGTGCCGGCAATCGGCGCAATATCTTTGATGATGTCGAAATCGAGATGCTGATAGAAACTTGCGTTGATGGCGTTGCCGAGCGTCACGTACAACAGCGTATAGCCGTCGGCCGGCACGTGGACCACTGCATCGGCGGCGATATTGCTGCCGGCGCCCGGCCGGTTGTCAATGATGACATTCTGCCCGAGCCGCTCCGACAACGGCTGTTGAATCACGCGGGCGACGATATCGGGGGCGAGGCCCGGGGGAAAACCGACGACCAGATGCACAGGTCGAATCGGGTAATCAAGCGCGAACGCCAGCTGGGGCAATAAAGGAGAAGCGGCAGCAGTCGCCGCCAGGTGCAAAAATCGTCGGCGAGGAAAATGCATGTCGTATCTCCACTGCCTGAAATGTGCTTCATCCGCAGGCGGGTACACTACGTGATATTCGTTGCCGCGCGCAATGCGTCACCAACGACACGGCAATGCCTTGGACTTTCGAGAAGACTAACCCATCCGATTCGGGCCCACCACCGCCTCGACATCGCAAACGGCGCAAAAGATTTTCCCGCCGGGAGCCGCGCGGAAGCCTTCCGAAACGCGCGTCAAGGTCGTGCCCCAGTCGCCGCGTTGATAAACCGGATCCTCGTTCTCTTCCCAAACCGCCGCTCCTTTCTGCCCGCACTTTGGACAGACGACATTGGCAATGAATCGTTCTCGCATGGCGTCAGAACTCGCTACTAGCTGGCCATCGTCGAGACGATACGGTCGAGTTTAGATCTTAAATATGGCCGCTCGCGAAACGGCGCCTTCGCGTCGGCAATTGCCGGCACATTTTTGACGGCATGCTGCCCGTGTTCTGACAGGATGCAAAATTAGCCTGCCATGCGCGAAGGGCGATGTGAACGCCCGCGACCGTCAGCGTTTGCGTAGTGTAATCGGCGTCGCGTGCTATGGTTGAGCCGGGAAACAGCGGAGAGTTTTCACTGGCGCTTGTCAACGCCGCTTTGCTCGCGTTGTGGCCAGTGTTACCGGGATTGCTGCTTGGCTACGCCCGGCAAGCATTGGCGGCGCGCTACATTCGGCCGCAATTTGCGTTGCGCAAATCCGAAACGCTCGAACTGGATCGAGCCGTGCAGCTGTACGAGAAGGTGTGCCGCCGGCTCAAGTCGCTCGAAAATGAGAACGAGGGCTCGCCCGGCTTCTGGCAGGGATTCTTTCATCGCAAGGCGCGGATCGATCGCAACGACGATGAAGTCGAGGATCTCCAAGCGCATGCGCAGCTTTTGCGGGAAACCATCGTCGGGTTCAAGCGTCGCCCGCTAAAGCGGCTGAGATCCTGGGCTCACCTGATCAGCTCGAAATCCGCCTTGGGCCGCGGCGTGGCTGCGTATGTCATTGGCTTCGTGCTGCTGCTCGTCGTATTCCACGGCCCCGAGCAGCCGGCATGGGCCGACGAATTGGCGACCGGCGCGAATAACGTGCTCGCGTGGTATCCGTTCGACGAGCGCATTTTCTACGCCAACGCCGTCGCTGCGGGCTTTGCGGCTGCGGCACTGCCGTTGTTCTATCTGGCGCGATGGATCGGGCTGCGTCGCGAATACGGATGCGAATTTTGCACGTTCAGGCAGCTGGCGCGCAGCGATCCGGGCCAACCCATCGATCAAATCCACATCGACGAGGCCGACGAGGATATCGCACACTCAGCCGATGCGACTGAGATCGGGGCGGACCGCGCCTGGTTCACTGTCCTCGGCCTATCGTCTACGGCCACCATCGAGGAGGTCAAAGAGGCGTATAAGCGGCTCGTCAAACAGAACCATCCGGATCGCGTGTACGGCATGTCGCCGGCATTGCGGGAGCTCGCCGAGACGGAGACCAAAAGACTCAATGCCGCCTTCAGGCAGGCGCTGATTTCTCTTTCACAGGCCGGCATCGCGACGAATTGACTGGATGACGAACTGACCGGCCTAAGCCGCCTGACCGTGTGTCAGCCTTGCGCCGGGGCGCGCTTCGTTGATCGCAGCGACGGAGCGCTCGACTGCCGACCACAGCCGCGCGATCTCGGAACTGGCCAGAGATTCGGGCGCAATCTCGCAGACGCTGGCGCCAGCGGCGAGCGTAAGTACGTAGCCGGTGCGTTGACTGATCTGACCCGACCAAACCGGAATGCCGAGCTTGTCGAAGAACATCCTCGACTGCGTCACCGCCGGAGCTTCCTTGTCTTCGCGCTTCACCGGCGCGGCATTGAGCACGACCGCGTAGGGTTTGTCGCGTTCGCGCGCAGTGGCGACCGTTTCGCGCACGGCATCGAGATCGAAGAAACCGGGGCGCGCCGGAATCAGCACGAAGGTCGCCGCGCGGATCGCCTCCAGCGCCACCACCCACATGCTGGCGGCCGTGTCGATGAAGGCCCACTCGTAACCCTCGACCATTGCCGAGGCGAGCGCACGATCGACGCCGCGAGCGGCGCTACGCAACGGCGGATTGCCGTCGGCGCGGAGCGAATGCCAGAGCGTGAGCGAGCCCTGCGGATCGGCATCGATAACGACGCAACGGTGTCCGGTTTGTCGGGAAAAAGCGGCGAGGTGAGCGGTCAAGGTGCTTTTGCCTGCCCCACCCTTTCGCGACGCCATCGTGATGATGTTCATGCGCGATCTCCCGATCACTTAGTCTCGGCAATGCTGCGGTAAGAATGGTTAACGAATGGTTACAGCGGCGTTTCCGGCGCGATTGCGCGCGTCCGCCTGTACGCCAGAGAACGCCCCAACGCTTCCGCCGGACCGGCCGAGCGGTCTGACGAGAATCAAATTCAGCGACTGATCCCAACTATTAGCGAAATGCCGCCGCTTTGGGAATCGGTTACCGAGTAGACAACCCGCCGTCGAGACCTATCCGCTGCAGGTCGGCTCATCCGGAAGATTCTTCACGCTTTCGGCGACGATTTTCGTCAGTTGCATCACCGATTGGCTGAGCGCGGCATATTCGACGATTTCGCGCTGAACGCGATCGCCGTCGGACTGCAGCTTCTCGCGCAGCGTCCGCAATTCGCCGATCAGATTGTCGATTTGGCGCGTCGAGCTTCCCGAGACCCGGCGCAGCAGAGTGCTGAGATTGGTCGCGGTCATTTCGCTGTCGCTGCTGTCGGCCTGGCGAAGCGCGGCGCCGCCACGCGTCAGCTCGCGAATGTTTCCTTCGACTTCCGTCTCGGCCGATTTATCGATTTCGGCGGATCCAAATGGCTTGGCAAAATTCATGACGCACCCCTACTCTTTACGTCCACCCGTTTGCGGTGGCTCCACCACGGCGCATGGCCGCATGAAAATGTGACGACTTCGCGGCCCGGGCGGATCGCAAATGATCACAGTTCGATCATGCGGTTGCCGGATTCCATTGCAATGACTCCTGCTGTTCGTAGCGCGATGCGGCGATGGCAACGCCGGCATTGAGCGTGAGCGATCGGTCAACGGTTGGCGGTTGAGAGGTTGCTGCTACGTTTTGTGTGTGTTTGTTGCGTAGAGTAAGCCTGCCGCGCGGGGGTGAACATGCGGGCGTATCTGCGGCGGTCATTCGGGTCAAAGCATCTTGCATCCAAACAATTAGGCTGGGTCTTTCTGATCGCGGCATTGGCCGCAGTCGTTTCCATTAGTCCCGGCCTGGCGCAAAAGCGCCGTGCATTCGACGGCAACGCACCGATCCCGGACAAGCCGGATCTCGGCTCGCTCGGCGCGCAAATAAATGCCAACACCATTGCCATCGTGTCCGGCAATATCAACGCTGCCTGGCTCACGCTGGCCTACGATTTATCGGCGGTACTCGACGACGGGAATAATTTCCGCGTCTTACCGGTGATCGGCAAGGGCGGCGCGCAGAACGTACGCGACGTTCGCTACCTCAAGGGCATCGATCTCGGCATTACGGTGACGAGCGTGCTCGGAAAATTCCGCCGATCGGGCGAGCTCGGCGACATTTCCGACAAGATCGACTACATCACCAAGCTCTCCGACGACGAGATGCATGTGCTAGTGCGCGCCGATTCCGGCATCACCGCGCTCGACCAATTGAACGGCAAGAAGGTCAATTTCAGCGATATGGGCAGCGCGACGGAAGTGTCCGCGGGTGACGTGTTCGACCGGCTCGGCATCAAGCCTGTCGAGGTCAATATGGGGCAGGCCGACGCCTACGAGAAAATGAAGACCGGCGAAATCGCCGCAACGATTCAGTTCGGAGCCAAGCCGGCGCCCGCGATCGCGAAATTGCATGCAGCCGACGGCATTCGCCTGCTGGCCGTACCCTACGATCAAAAATTACAGCAGGACTATTTGCCGGCGACCCTGACAAGCAAGGACTATCCCGGCATCATCGCCAACGGTCAGAGCGTCGACACCATCGCCTACGGCGCGGTGATGATCTGCTATAATTGGCCGAAAGGCACCGATCGCTATCAACGCATCGCCAATTTCGTCGATCATTTTTTCTCGCACTTCACCGAGCTTCAGAAACCGCCGCGCCATCCGACTTGGCGCGAGGTAAATCTCGCGGCGAATTTGCCCGGCTGGAAACGCTTCTCGGAGGCGCAGGACTGGCTCGACAGCCATCGGCCGCCGTCACCGCAGGTCTCGGCGCAGCAGGCGGATTTCGACCAGTTCCTCGCGCAGCGGGCCGGCGGCATGCCGGATTTGAGCACGCCACAGCAACGCGACGAGCTGTTCCGCGAATTCCTGCAATGGAGCCAGCAACACCCGCATCCGCAGAACACGGGAGGGTAGAGCATGATCCCGAAAAGTGGTCCCCGTTTTCGGAAAGGATCATGCTCAAACAAAAGCCAGAGGCCGATTCTGGTTAATCAGAACCGGCCTTTGGCGGCCGTCGTGCCGACCGCTGAAACCTACAGCGCGCGTGTCGTATCGTCGAACAGTTCCTCGACCGAATAGCGCCGCGGAATAATCTTCATTTCTAGCGCGTAACTCGACATCAGTTCGAGCGCCGGCTTGACCGCTGCAAAACCGAACGGGATGGTGTCGATGGCGCCGGGCTTCGGCAGGCCGGCGGCCTTCTTGCTCGCCGCCAGCATGCGGTAGACCTCGCGCACCGCGCCGGGATTCGATTTGGAGAGCGAACTCTTGACCACGACCATGTGGTTAAGCGGCACGGTGGCGTGCTTTTTGTACCATTCCTTCGCCGCCGCGTCGGGATCGGGGATGACGCTCTTGAGCCGCGGGTCGGGCGGCACATTGCTGCCGAAGATCGCGGCGTCGAGTTCGCCGTCGAGCACCATCTTGGTCATGTCCTTGCCCTCGGCGGCGCGCTCGACGCCGGGCGGGTCGCGGAATTCGGCCAAATGCGCGTCTTCGAACGTCACCCACTTCACCTTGGCAAGGTCGAGGCCGTAATCCTTCCACAGGATGCCGCGAATCCAGCAGCCGGTGGTTTGCGCGAACGACCGCACGCCGACCCGCCGTCCGGGCAGCATGTCCGGCGTCAGCGTGCCGCGCTCGGAATTGTACAGCATGGTGCCGTGCTGAAAGCGCCCAAACATCGTCGCCGGCATCAGCGTGATCGGCTTGTCATAGGCCTTGGCCTGCAGATAGGTGACCAGCGCCATTTCGCTCACATCGAACTTCTGCTCGCGCGCCATCATCAGGAACGCCTTATAGACCGGGCTCACTTCGGTCAGCCGCAACGCCACGCGGTCGGATTTGATCTCGCCGTTCTTCAACGGCTGGGTGTGCGGGTAGGTCCCGAAGCAGGCGTCCAGCGTCTCGATTTTTTCCGCAGTCATTGTGCTCATGTCGGCTTACCTCCCGAATTGGTTTAATCCTATGATTTGAAGCGACCCGAAACCAGCCCTCAAGCTGCCTTGCGGAGCATGACCCGTATGCCCATTGACGTTACCCGCGTTCCAGCCGAGCGGCTCACCAGCTTCATTTTCCGCGCCTTCACCGCCGCCGGCCTGCCGGCGGCCGATGCGGAAATGCTCGCCAACCTCATGGTCGAGGCCGATCTGCGCGGCAGCGATACCCACGGCGTGATCCGGCTGCCGCTTTACGTGCGCCGCATCCGCGCCGGCGGCGTGAACCCCCAGCCGAATATCCGCGTCGTCAGCGACCGGCCGTCCGCGGCCTTGATCGACGGCGACAACGGCATGGGCCATCTGGTGATGCGGCGCGCCGCCGAACTTGCGATCGAAAAGGCTAAGGCGACCGGCGTCGGCTGGGTCGGCGCCCGCATGAGCAATCACGCCGGGCCAGCGGCGCTTTACGTGACGATGCCGCTCAAGCACGACATGATCGGGCTCTATTTCGCCGTTGGCAGCAGCAATCACTTGCCGCCGTGGGGCGGCAGCGAGAGCCTGCTCGGCACCAATCCCATGGCGGTGGCCGTTCCGGCGGAACAAGAGCCGCCGATCGTGCTCGACATGTCGCCGACGGTCGCGGCTTTCGGCAAGGTGCGCCTCAAGGCGCAGCGCGGCGAAGCGATGCCGGTCGGCTGGATGATCGATCGCGAGGGCAAGCCGCTGACCGACCCGAAGCGCGCCGACGAAGGTCACCTGCTCCCCATCGGCGACTACAAGGGATCGGGCTTAAGCCTCATCATCGGGCTTCTGGCCGGCGCGCTCAATCGCGCCGCGGTCGGGCGCGACGTGGTCGACTTCGTCAAGGAAGCCGGCAAACCGACCAATACCGGGCAGGCGATCGCCGCGCTGTCGATCGAGGCGTTTCTGCCGCCGGCGGAATTCAAGCGCGCCGTCGACCGCCTCGTCCGCGATATTCGCAATTCACCGCGATTGCCGGGCGTCGAACGCATATGGCTGCCCGGCGAGCAGAGCCACGCCAAGCTGAAGGACCGCCGCGCGCACGGCGTGCCGGTGCCGAAAGCATTGCGCGAGAGCCTCGATACGCTGGCGCGCGAGCTCAACGTCGAACTGCTGGGTTAGCGCCATGAACAGAGTGACGCTGAGCAGCACTCCAGTCGGCCTCGTCGGCTTGGGCCTGATGGGCGAAGTCTATGCGCGCCGGCTGGTCGCGGCGGGACTGAGCGTGGTCGGCTTCGACGTCGATGCCGAGAAAAACGCCCGGCTTGCGGCCATTGGCGGGCACGCCGGATCGCTTGCCGAGATCGCGCGCGACTGCGAGCCTATCGTGCTTGCGGTCTTCAACACCGACCAGGTCGAGGACGTGGTCGAACGCGCGCTGCTTCCCGTGGCGTCGGGTAAGATCGTCATTTGCACTTCGACCTGCGATCCGGATCGCATCGCAGCGCTCGGCGCACGGGCGGCGGATCGCTTGCGCTTCCTCGAAGTGCCGGTATCCGGCACCAGCGAGCAGGTCCGCCAAGGCGACGGCGTCGGGCTTGTCGGCGGCGACGCCCGGATTGCGGTGGCAGCCGCGCCGGTGCTCGACGCTTTGTTTCCCAAGCGCTTTCATATCGGCAAGATCGGCGACGGCGGCCGCGCCAAGCTCGCCGTCAATCTGATCCTCGGCCTTAATCGCCTCGCGCTCGCCGAAGGACTGGTATTTGCCTCCCGCCTCGGCCTCGATCCGGCGGCATTCCTCAACGTGGCGCGAGCGTCGGCCGCGGCATCGCAGGTGATGGACACCAAGGGACCGAAAATGGTCGCCGGAAATTTCGTGCCGGAAGGCCGCGTGCGCCAGACGTTGAAGGATACGCAGCTCATGCTCGAACAGGCGCGCAAGAAAGGCCAACAACTGCCGCTTCTCGAAATTCACGCCGACGTTCTACAGGCCTGCCTGCGCCACGGCGAGGGCGAGCAGGATAACAGCATCGTCATCGAGGAAATCCGCCGGCGCACACAGTAAGCGGGCTGACCTGAACTCGGCACCCAGGATTGATAACGCTATTGAATTTGGCTTCGTTCTGCCAAAATCTCGATGAAAACGACTTTAGATTGTATTATCAGCCATCGGCAAGTTCTCACGGTTCCTCGAAAAATCCCCACCCTTCAACGAAGTGTATGTCGGCCGCTGCAGCCGAGAACCTTATGCCGCCTGCATGCAACTAAATGGTCGAATGAAAAAGCGCGGCCCGGATTGCCGGCTGTCCGCTTAAAGTAAGCTCAGTTTCCGCCGTCTGAGGGAAGAGTGGGATCAAGCTCGCGCGCCTTCGCCATGCACTCCCGAGCGACTGCTTGGAGTGCGGCCTTCAGGCCAGGTTCATTTACTGCTTTGGCCTTCTGGCGATAATCCTCGGCTTTGCAAAGATAGTACGCCACGTCCTTTTGTTCGTCGCGCATGACGGCTCCTTGTGCCGATCGCGCGTCGGTGGCAGCGCGGGTTTGCTGGCGAGTCAGAAAATTGCCGCCAGAGCCAAAACGGCTCGTGGCGTCACAGACCTTGTGGAGTCGGATAAATGGCGGCCGGGAGTATGCTTGTCCAATACCGATGGATGGTCTCTTCAATAGCTTTCGTGTATAACAAAGCTTGCTGGCGTCAAATGCCGAGCGCAATCATTGAGAAGGTAGTGCTGAGCAATTCCTGATTTAGTCTCGCACGGACATAGCTGATGGAATTACGCCATCTCCGCTATTTTGTTGCGATCGCCGAGGAACTGAACTTCACGCGCGCGGCCAAACGACTGGGCATCAGCCAGCCGCCGCTCAGCTTGCAAATTCGACAATTGGAAAAGGAGATGGGCACCCCGCTGCTCCGGCGCCAACGCCAGGGCGTCGAGCTGACTGATGTCGGAATGCTGATGTTCGAAGAAGCACGGGTTATCCTCAGGCAGGTAGATCAGACCAAGACTGACGTACGTCGTCGCGCGCGCGGTGAGGCAGGATCGATCAATATCGGCGCCGGTGGCGGCACCTATTTTCATCCGCTCATTCCGTCGATCATTCGTGAATACCGAATGCGGTATCCGGATATCGTTCTTGCTCCTGAGACTAGCAACTCACCCCTGCTGGTCGCGCGGCTGCGCGCCGGATTGATCGACGTTGCTTTCGTCTGGCCGCCGATTAGCAACAGCGAAAATCTGACGTTCGAGCCACTGTTCGATGAAGAAATCGTCATCATCGTGCCGCTCGGACATGCGCTAAGCGGTGCGTCGTCAGCACCGCTGACGGCTCTCGCCAAGGAGCCCTTTATCCTGCCACCGCGCGAGGTCAATCCGGGCGTTTTCGATTCGCTCATTGCGGCCTGCCACCGCGCTGGTTTCACCCCAAAGCTCGGTCCGGAAGTGCCGCAGGTCGTATCAACCGTCCCGATTGTCGCGGCCGGCTTAGGCGTATCGATTGTGCCGCGCTGCATCAGCCGGATCAAAGTCGATGGGGTCGTCTATGTTCCCATCGAAGGAGACGTGCCTCACGCGGGAATTAGCTTGGCGTATCGGCGCGATGATCGCTCCCCGGCCGTGCAAAACTTTGTGGTGGTTGCCCGCCGCGCGAAACGGGCGGCGGCTCAACGCGATCGCGACAATGTCGCGATAAAATTCAAAGAAACCGGCGCACCCCGGCGTTGACATTGCGAGGTGTCCTTTAGACGGTCGCTATCGGGTGGATTGTGTTGCAAAAGTCGTTTTGCACTGATGATCAAATATTCTGCGGGCTACAGGCGCGGCTTTCGTGTAAGGATGTGAGGGAGCTTAGGCACACAGGTCATTGGAGTTTCGACCTAATAGATTCAATCCGGTACAAATCCGTCAGTCCAAACTCTTTCTTCAAAGCCCCCAACAAGCTCAACAATTTTTTTCTCGTCTTGTTCGGAAAGGGTCTTATGGCTAAGTCTTGCATCGACGGCGCCTTGAAAGGCCGCAATGACCAGCGAATACAATTCCGTGCCCTGTATGAAATGGCGGCCGGCTATTTCCCGTATGCGCTTACCTAGTTGATCAGCAGGCATGTCGCCTTGGAAGTATCCCTCGAGGCGTTCCCTTACCAGCCGCCGCATGGTGCGGCAGCTGCGTTGGTAGACGAAGTAAATGGATATCAGGATTCCGACGAGAACCGCTGCCCCAACGACGCTGCCGAATATGTCGATGTCCATGGCCTTCGCTTTCAAGTTGCCGGTTGCCCGGCTGATGGTCGCCTGCAGGCTTGGTCATGCATTGACGTGGATCAATCCGCACGCACAGAAGCCACGGGGCGGGCGCGCGGACTTCCAATAATGGCCCCTCTCTGCCGTCGCCGAGTGCCATCAATTCGACCGTCTTGAGGGCTAAGCGGACAATACCCGGACATCATCAATCTGTTGCTGTTGATGTGGTGGACGGCGCCCGCTCCCGACAACGAGCTCGGATAGGGTGATCGTTGTCAACGAATCACATCAGGGAGCGGTCACATGCAAATTACCACGATTGGTTTGGATATCGCCAAGAACGTGTTCCAGGTTCACGGGATCAGCGCGGGCGAGAAGGTGGTTATTCGGAAGCAACTGCGGCGCAGCCAGGTCCTGGCGTTCTTCGAGGCGCTGTCGCCGTGCCTGATCGGCATGGAGGCCTGCGCCACGGCGCACTATTGGGCGCGTGAACTCACGAAGCTTGGCCATCAGGTGCGGTTGATGCCGGCGAAGGACGTGAAGGCCTACGTCAAGCGCAACAAGAACGATGCCGCCGATGCCGAGGCGATCTGCGAGGCGGTACGGCGGCCGACCATGCGTTTTGTGCAGATCAAATCGATCGAGCAGCAGGGGCGATTGATGCTGCATCGAGCGCGCGATCTTTTGCTGCGGCAGCGGACCCAGGTGATCAATGCCTTGCGGGCACATTTGGCTGAGCTTGGCATTGTGGCTGCGCAAGGACGTGAAGGAGTCAAGGAACTGCTGAAGATCATTGCCAGCGAACAAGATGCGCGCTTGCCGACCGATGCTCAAGCGAGCCTCGTCGTGCTGGCGGCGGAACTTCAGGCGATGCAGACGATGATCGGAGCAATCGACAAACGGATCATGGCGCAACATCGCTCGAGCGAGGCGAGCCGGCGGCTGGAGAGCATCCCCGGCATTGGTGTTACTGGGGCCACCGCAATCGTAGCGACCGTCCCAGATCCGAAGGTTTTTCGATCGGGTCGTGACTTTGCGGCCTGGATTGGAATCGTGCCGCGCGAAGACTCGACCGGTGGCAAGCATAAGCTCGGGCCGATCTCAAAACGGGGGGATCGCTATCTGCGGCGCATTCTGGTGGTCGGAGCCTGCGCGGTGTTGCGCTACGCGCGCCATCGGCCGGAGAAATATCCCTGGCTGACACACCTTCTCGCTCGCAAACCGTTCAAGGTGGTGGCGGTGGCGTTGGCCAATAAGATGGCGCGGATCGCCTGGGCGTTGCTGGCTAGGGGCGGCACCTATCGGGCGTCTGCGCTGACGACAGCGCCGTAAGGAGTCTGGCGATGGCAGAATGAGGTTGCGTCTGTGCGTTCACGAACTGCAGGGGTGATGACGGCATTGATGCGAAACGGTCGGAACCGTCGATTGGGACAACCCGCGATGGGTCACGCGACAGTTGAGCGCGTGTTGTTGTTTGGGACCCGATCAGCGGATTACATCAGGGCCAGCGGCCATCGTGACCGCATCGCGATGGAGGCAAGCCTCCAGGCGAAAACAGGCCGTATACATGACCGCACCCGAACGCTTCGCAGAAAGTCAGATTTGCTCTTGCACCGCGGGCGCCGTCCATACATGACCCTGGCTGTGTAAAAACGCGGTATCTGTGATTCACTCCGCAGTGTGATTCTGCTGCTGCGGAGGATGGCATGAAGCGCTTCGTTGAGGGGATTGATCGCGGGCAGGCGACGCTGTTTCCGGAATGCCTTGCAGACTGGATCGACGAGAACAATCCGGTTCAAGTGATCGACGTCTTTGTCGATGAACTCGATCTGGCGACGCTGGGATTTGACGGGGTCGCTCCCGAGGCAACGGGGCGGCCTTCGTATCATCCCTCCGTTCTGCTGAAGCTCTATATTTACGGCTATCTCAACCGGGTTCAGTCGAGCCGGCGGCTTGAGCGCGAGGCTTTGCGCAATGTCGAGGTGATGTGGCTGACCGGGCGGCTTATGCCCGATCACAAGACAATTGCCGACTTCCGCAAGGACAATGGGGGAGCCATTCGCAAGGTGTGCGCCCGGTTTATCATGCTGTGTCGGCGTCTGGACCTGTTCGCCGAAGCCAGCGTCGCCATTGATGGCAGCAAGTTCAAGGCGGTGAACAATCGGGACAAGAACTTTACCCGGGCGAAGATGGAGCGGCGTCTGGCGCAGATCGAGGAGAGCGTAGCCCGTTATCTGCGCCAGCTCGACAGCGCCGATCGGCAGGAGCCGTCGGAGGCGCGAACCATCAAAACAACCCGGCTCAAGGAGAAGATCACCAGGCTGAAGGAGGAGGTAAAGCGCCTGCATGGGCTCAAGACGCGGATGCTGGCGACGCCGGATCAGCAGATATCGCTGACCGATCCTGATTCCCGCTCGATGGCGACGAGCGGCCGGGGCTCAGGTGTAGTGGGCTACAACGTTCAAGTCGCGGTCGACACCGAACATCATCTGATCATCACCCATAAGGTAACCAACGTCGGCAGCGACCGGGCGCAGCTCGCCCATATGGCCAAGCAGACCAAGACAACCCTGGAAGCGGCGAATCTCGATGTCGTCGCCGACCGCGGCTACTTCAGCAGTGAGGAGATCCTTGAGTGTGGCAAAGCCGGCATCACGGTGACGCTGCCAAAGCCGATGACCTCGAACTCGAAGCGCTTCGGCAAACAGGACTTCCGCTATGTGGCTAAGGACGACGTTTATATTTGTCCCGCCGGCGAACGGCTCGGCCACTCATTCACCACCCAAGAGCACGGATTGGTCCTGCACCGCTATTTGACCAACGTCTGCCAGCACTGCGCTATCAAGCATCGCTGTACCACCGGCAAGGAGCGACGGATCACGCGGTGGGAGCACGAGCACATACTCGAAGCCGTGCAACGCCGACTCGACGAGCATCCGGAGAAGATGCGCCAGCGACGCGAGACCGTCGAACATCCCTTCGGCACGCTGAAGATGAGGATGGGGGCGACGCATTTCCTGATGAAGACGCTGCCGCGGGTCGCCTCCGAGATGGCGCTTCACGTATTGGCCTACAATCTCACCCGCGTCATGAACATCATCGGCATTCAGCCGCTCATGGCGGCGATGAGGGCATAATCAGGGTCCAGTAACAGCGCGCTTCACCGCCCAACCGGCCTTCTAAAACCCTCAGTCAAAGCGTTTTTGCACGACCAAGACCCAACTGCGACATTGGCAGCGAGATTTCGGCGCAGCGCAGCATGTGCCGCGCGCGGCGATCCCCTTCGCTCAATTACTCGATTTCCTCGTCGGCGATAGAAAGCAGCGTGGGTGGTCAAGAGGCGCCGCTTTGTTCGCCCCGTCGGTAAGGCGCCTTAATGAAAAATTAGCACGTCAATAGATTCCTAATGATCAAGCGGGATAGTTCGGTCTGCGCGGCAAGACATGGAGGAAACCGATGGCTGACAGGACATGGCCGGGTGCCGGCGAGGGTCGCGGCCTCACACCGCGTGCGCTGGCGTGCGCGACGCTGTTTGTGTCGTTGTTGGGTCTTGCCGCCACGATGCCGGCGCAGGCCGCCGAGCCGGCCGTGGTCATTCCGGCGCCGGCGCTCGATCCGGCGCCGCCGGCCGGGAGCGGCTTGCAGACGATCGTGCTGGCCGGCGGTTGCTTCTGGGGCCCGCAGGCGGTGTACGAGCACGCCAAGGGCGTCACGCAAGCGCTCTCCGGCTATGCCGGCGGGCAGAAGGCGACGGCGCACTCCGAGATGGTCGGCACCGGCACCACGGGGCATGCCGAATCGCTGCAGGTGACGTTCGATCCGCGGCAGATTTCGCTCGGCGAAATTCTGCAGATATATTTCTCGGTTGCGCACAACCCGACCGAACTCAACTATCAGGGTCCCGACGAGGGCGCGCAATACCGCTCCGAGATTTTCTATGCCAACGACGAGCAGAAACGCGTCGCCGAGGCCTATATCGCGCAATTGAACACGGCACACGTCTTTGCCAAAGCGATCGTCACCAAGGTCGAGGCTTTGCCGGGGTTTTATCCCGCCGCAGACGATGATCAGGACTTTGCTGTCCTGCATCCGGATCACCCGTACATCGTGTCCAATGACCTGCCGAAGATTGCAAACCTCAAGCGCCTATTCCCCGATTACTATCGCGAGACGCCGGTCACCGTGCTGGCGTCGAACAAACCCACCGAGTGACTCGTCACGCCCGCGCTTGGCGACGCTCGCC
>CAVTPQ010000008.1:0-37297 GCA_963736605.1 uncultured Alphaproteobacteria bacterium
CCTGCTGAACGGCGTGACGGTGGTCATAGTGAAGGCCGCCCATGTCCGGCTCTGTCACAGCCGGATGCTGTTCGTGCGCGCCTATCCGCGCGACGCAGGAGATGGTGTTCGACGCCCACGACCGGGCCTTTGCCCTGTTCAAGGGTGCATGCCAGCGCGGCATCTACGACAACATGAAGACCGCGGTGGAGACGATCTTCGTTGGTAAGGGCCGTCTCTACAATCGCCGATTTCCTGCAGATGTGCAGCCACTACCTCGTCGATCCGGTCGCCTGCACGCCAGCATCGGGCTGGGAGAAGGGGCAAGTCGAGAACCAGGTCGGGCTCGTCCGCGAGCGGTTCTTCACGCCGCGTCTGCGGTTCAAGAATCTCGACGAACTGAACGCCTGGCTGCTCGATCAATGTATCGCCTACGCCAAGGTGCATCACCATCCGGAGCTGACCGAGCAGACGATCTGGGAGGTGTTCGAGGCAGAGCGACCGAAGCTCGTTCCCTATGCCGGCCGCTTTGATGGATTCCACGCAGTGCCAGCATCGGTCTCGAAGACCTGCCTGGTGCGCTTCGACAACAACAAGTACTCGGTGACGGCCAGTGCAGTCGGTCGTCCAGTCGAAGTTCATGCTTATGCCGACCGCATCGTGATTTGCCAGGACGGGCGGATCGTCGCCGAACATTCCCGGTCATTCGGCCGTGGCGAGACGATTTACGATCCTTGGCATTACGTGCCGGTGCTCGCTCGCAAGCCCGGCGCCTTGCGCAACGGCGCGCCCTTCAAAGACTGGGTGCTGCCGGCCGCGATGGAGCGCGTGCGGCGCAAGCTCGCCGGCGCCGACGATGGCAATCGGCAGATGGTCGACATCCTCACCGCGGTGCTCACCGATGGGCTGCCGGCGGTCGAGGCTGCTTGTGCGGAAGCGATCGCCCACGGTGTTCATTCCGCCGATGTCGTTCTCAATATCCTTGCCCGTCAGCGCGATCCCGGCCCCCCGGTCACCATCCTCACGCCGGCCGCGCTGACACTGCGCCATGCGCCGGTCGCCGATTGTGCCCGTTACGACAACCTCAGGAGAACCATCTGATGGAACGAACTCAACTCTTCGACCTCATGGGCGAGCTCAAGCTCTACGGCATGAAGGACGCCTTCGACGAGATCATGGCCACGGCCGTCAAGCGCCAGCATGAACCCCAGCGCATTATCGGTGATCTGCTCAACGCCGAGATCAACGAGAAGCAGGCGCGCTCGATCAAGTACCAGCTCGCCATCGCCAAGCTGCCGCTCGCCAAGGACCTCGACGACTTCCAGTTCGAGGGTACGCCGATCAACGAGACGCTCGTGAACGATCTTGCTGGCGGCGGCTTCATCGCCCAGCAGCGCAACGCCGTGCTGGTCGGCGGCACTGGCACCGGCAAGACCCATTTGGCTATCGCCATCGCCAGAAGCTGCATCCGCTCTGGCTCCCGTGGCCGGTTCTACAACGTGGTCGATCTCGTCAACCGGCTCGAGACTGAGACCCGTAACGGAAGGCAAGGTCGGATCGCCGATCAACTCACCCGAATGGACTTCCTCATTCTCGACGAACTCGGCTATCTGCCGTTCGCTCAATCCGGCGGCCAGCTCCTGTTCCACCTCGTCAGCCGGCTCTACGAGCGAACCTCAATCATCGTCACTACCAACCTCGCATTCGGGGAATGGCCGAGCGTCTTCAGTGATCCCAAGATGACGACCGCGCTACTCGATCGCCTGACCCACCACTGCGACATCATCGAGACCGGCAATGATAGCTGGCGCTTCAAGAGCCGGGCCGACGATCACACGACAACCCGCGCTCGCGCCGTCTCCGCAATCCCGGCCAGCTCCGACGGCACGAGCGCTAGTCGTTCGAAACGCAAAACGAGGGGGTCCCTTTTGGATGCCGATACGGGGTCCCGATCCGACGCCGATTGACAGTCCGTCTCGACGCAGCGTTTCGGACTGCGCTAAAAGGTCCTGCCGCTGCGGAATGAAAAATTTGGGTAGCAAATTGGGTAGCAAAGCGGTTTTTGACGATTTATGTGACAGTAAATGTTTATTGTTCTCAATTAGATGGAAGGGTGGCCGAGTGGTTTAAGGCACCGGTCTTGAAAACCGGCAGGGCTCGCAAGGGCCCTCGTGAGTTCGAATCTCACCCCTTCCGCCAGACCCTTACTCCGCTACCATCCGTCTTCATTCGCCATCATCCGATGAGACACTGGCAAAACACAGTAATTCATCATAAAGTCGTTCGTCTTCCTTCGCCTACGGTCGTCAGAAACCGGCCAAGGCTTGTGGGGGAAATTGCGGGTATAGGCGGACACTCGGAGGACGAGGAGTAGGACGGACAGCTGTCCGTCGTACTCACAAATGAGCAGCACAAGCCGGCGATCGAGTTAGGCGGACAGGCTGACATATCTGATCTCTTGTCCGCCTCACTCACGTTAGTTCGGAGGAAACGAAATGTCGTGTCCTCCGTCTCACATGGAATTTCGTCCGCCTCACTCACGGAAACGGGGGACGGCAATGGCAAAGAACATCCAGCGGCTGACCGCTATGGCGGTCACGCGCGCGAGCAAACCGGGTCTCTATCCCGATGGCGCTGGTCTTTATCTCCGTGTCGCTCGAAACGGCTCCAAGAGCTGGGCGTTTCGTTTCACGCTCAACGGCAGACCGCGCGAAATGGGATTGGGCGGCCTGACGAAAGCGAGCCTGGCAGACGCGCGCAAGAAGGCAACTGAAGTGCGCCGTACGCTCAGTGATGGCTACGATCCGGTCACACTCCGCCAGGAGGAGGAGGCGCGGCGGGCTGTGGCCGCGAAATTAACGGCCGCACATTCAATGACATTCGATAAGTGCGCCGAGGCTTACATCAGCGCGCATGAAATAAGCTGGCGAAACGAAAAGCATCGCCAGCAATGGCGAAATACCCTCGCCACCTATGTGTCGCCCGTGCTTGGCTCCACGCCCATCCAAAACGTCGACATTGATCTCCTTATGAAGGTGATCGAACCGATTTGGAGCACAAAGACGGAAACCGCACGCCGCATACGCGGCCGAATTGAAGTTATACTGGATTGGGCCAGAGTGCGCGGCTATCGCACCGGCGAAAATCCAGCGCGATGGCGCGGGAATTTGGATCACCTGCTGCCAGCGCGATCAAAGGTGCGAGCAGTCAAGCACTATGCCGCCCTTCCCTACTCCGAGATTAGCGCATTCATGCAGGATCTCCGGAAAATGGAGGGCAACAGCGCCGCTGCGCTCGAATTTTTGATCCTTACCGTTGCGCGTACCGGCGAGGTGATCTACGCGCGCCGGCCAGAAATCAATTTGAAAGATGAGGTCTGGATTGTCCCAGCCGCCCGCATGAAAAGCGGCCGCGAACATCGGGTGCCTTTGTCGCAACCCGCAATCGCGGTTCTTAAGCGAACGACAGAATCCGAGGATGGCTATTTGTTTTCCGGACGTTCGCTCGGCACTCCACTTTCCAACATGTCGCTGCTTATGACATTGGGCCGTATGAACCGCGGCGACATCACTGCTCACGGATTTCGGTCGACGTTTCGCGATTGGGCTGCCGAATGCGCCAACTTTCCCCGCGAGGTGGTTGAAATTGCGCTGGCGCATGTGATCGAGAATAAGACCGAGGCCGCATATAGGCGTGGTGATCTGTTCGACAAACGGCGTCAGCTCATGGACGCCTGGGCCGAGTATTGTGGAAAGTCGGCTTTGACACCAAAATAATGTAGTGCTCCATGACTGCGCGCGGTTGCGCAGGTATAGCGATTTTCGGCCCGGGGAGCCATTAACCGTTGATAATAAACGATAATTTGAGATATGGCTTTTCTAACCCACAACTCTACCCCGGACTAAATTATTCTGGCCGGAAACGCCGCGGTGACTCAGCAGCTTGAACTACTCTACCGGAAGGTCGTCGTTTCGTATCCGCCGACGGGAGGATCAGCCCGAAAGCCTGTTCGAGTTCGCGCTGATGATGGCCTCGACTACATGCTTAAGGATGACAGCGGCGGGGTACCGGTGCGAGCACGGGAATGGGTGTGCCATGAGCTTGCCGACAATGCGGGCTTACCGGTTCTAGAATACAGACCGATTCTCGATAGCGCGGGACGCACGCAATTTGGATCGAGATATCTATTAAACGGCGGCCCCGGCGGAATAATCGGGTACAAAATTCTCGCCGGAGCGTTGCCGCTTGCTGAGGCATGCAATGTATTTTCTGGCCTGTACGCCGTTGATCTATTCCTCGGCAACTGGGACCGACACGCCGACAATCTTATGATCGAACAGGATGCAGCACCCCGTATCCGGGTGATGGATTTCAGTGAAGCGCCGGCATTGCTCGACCCAGCATCAAGGCGCAAGATACCGGGCGCTGGAACCGCCACGGTGACTTCAGGTCGGACACTGCGAACGCTGTATGGGTTCAATGTCGACGCCGCAAAGCTCGCCCTAGATCGTCTTAATGCGATCACTGACGGGAAATTGAAAGAAATCCTTGACGGTATGCCGGCAGACTGGCTCGACGTCGCGGCGCGAACGGACCTAATGAACTGGTGGCAAACCTTAGATCGCCAAGAACACGTGACGAAAGTACGTGACGGGATTGTTGATGGCTCGCTCTTATGAATTTGCAGTTTTGAAGTTTGCGCCGGATGCGATTCGCGACGAATTGCTGAATGCCGCAATTATTGTATTCGGTCCGAACGGACTCGATGTGCGTCTGACGCCCAACCCTGAACGCCTGCATGCAATTGCTCCAAAGCTCGCCTCGGAAACGCTCGACGAACTGAAAAAGTCCCTTCAATCTCTGGACACCAGAGAGGCCTCTGTCGCCGAACGATTAAATGTGCTGCGCAGGCTGCCCGGAATTATTATTTCAGAACCCGGAACTTTGCGCGCCGACACGGCCGCCGAACTTGCCGCTCACGTCGATGGTTTGGTTTCGCGTATGCTTACTACTGTTCGGACCCCAGCAATCGCCGTCGCGCATAAGGCTACCAGGTTGATCCAAGAACTCAGCGGCACCTTCCGGAAGGAAAAGCTTTTAGGGCACGGCGACGAGGATCTATCCAAGCATAAAATCGTGCGGAATGTCGCTGTATCTACTGACGGTAAATTACGAGCAGATTTTGTCGCAAAAAACCGAGTAATGCATGTCACAGAAACAGCAGATTTGCGTACCGCCGGCGAATTGACGGCAGGACGATTGAAGGACATTGCCGTCGCCGCAGTAACACTTGACGAAGCCAAACGTAAGTTTGGACGACGAACGCAACGATATTTTGTTTACGCTGGCTCCGCGACAGCAGAAAAGCAAGCGCGCGGGTATTTACTTGCGGCTGAACATCATGCCGAAAAGGTATTCAATTTTTCGAGCAGAAACGATCGCGCGGCCTATTTGGACCATATTTTTGCGGCGTTGCGTGGCGATTTAGCCGGTGTCGCGCAGCTTGGCCGCGTTGCCCGACGCTGAGGGCGCCGGGCAAGCGCGGGCCGGCGGCGCGTGAGGCCGGCCAGAGCGGCATAAGAGCGTGGAAATAAGGCTTGTCACCGCGTCGGCTCAGTGCGTCTTGAACCAAGACCTAAGCCGCCCCATTTCAAACCGCGGGGTTAACCCTTCGAGGAAGCCATGTACACTAAGTTTTTTGCAGATCACGGAATTCCAGACGTCAATTGCGACGTGGAGGTCCGCCGCGACAATCAAGGATTGCCTCGCCTATGGTTCCGCTCAACCGGGAACCCCCTTGTCGGGCTTGACCTAACGGGAGCAAGCCAGTTGAGACAAAATCTTGAGCGCACTGGCAACAAGACGAACGCGGCGGAAATCACGCGCCTCATCAATGAAGCCAAGGCGTTGGGAATTGGCGCTCCCTAACCAACCAAAGGACTGGGCGCGGCTCGCGCCGTAGTGACAATGCCCGGTCGCCGTTTCCCGCCGCCGTGGTCCGTCGAGGAAACGCCCACTTGTTTCATTGTGCGGGATCGCAGCGGTCAGGCGCTAGCTTGCGTCTAATGCGATGATGAGCCGGGCCGGCGATCGGGAGCGACACAATGAACATCGCGGTGCCGCTGCGCATGATGGAGGCTCCTCAAAGATGCGGAAATAAAGACCGATGGAACTCAAGCAAGCGACGCTCGAGGAAATAGTCGAAAGCGAACGGCAACTCATATTAGATGCCGATTCGCGATATGGACAATATTACCGCCACGCGCGGGCGGGCTCTGTCTTCTTGTCACGCTGCATCGTTTCGATAGATCACAGTCGGCTGATGTTTGGTCGCTTTTTCGCTCTCATGAAGAAGCATCATACGCTCGCCTTGTTCTCTACGCTGAGGCTGCACAAAGTGCAAAGTATGATGAACTTGCGACAGGTTCTAGAGGCCGGAGCAGCGGCAGCCTTCGCAATTGGAAATCCTGATGAGGTGGGGCATTTTGCAGTAACGGATGCCGTCGGTCTCCTCGACCCCACTCCAGAGCTGACGAAACGACGCTATCAATGGCTCGCCCAGAATTTTCCTGCGGGGTCTGATGCAATAAAAAGCAAGAAGGATCTAATCAATAATTTGGCCGCGCATGCTAACATCATAAGCACAGATCAAACCTTTCGGGTGAACCAAAGCGGCGATGCAGTTGATGCACCGTTTTTCGATATCGAGGATGAATATTTCGTAAAGGGTGATTTGTGGCTAATGTCGAGCATCGCAATTGAACTCATGGATTTGTTTTATGGGGTGAACAAGGATCTAAACGTCGTTGAATTTATCCCGGGATTCCTTGGCTACTTTACAGACATGGCACGCAGCAACAAAGCCTTACATTCCGAAATGACTTCTACTGATCGATACAAAAGGGCAATGGAGAAAATGCAAACGCACCCCGCCGAAACGAAAGCGTAGAAGATCGTTCGGAGCATTTCGCTGAGATCGTAATGAATGAGTTGCCAGCGCTGTTGCGCATATTGGTATTATGGGTTCGCTGTCCTGCGTGCCGTCACACATCGGCCATTGACCTGTGGTCACTCGATCGTCACCGCGACGCTGCCGTCACCAGCTTGATCCCTTCCCTATCGTGCAGGTCATGTCGCCCGAACGCACCGTTCGCTGAACCTATCCGGCTATCACGAACTAGCGTTGCCGACGAAATGCGGATCGAACAAACACGTCGGTTGATCGGCGAATATGACAGCGACGACTTCCGCTCTTACCCCAACAGCCGACATTCTTTCGCAGCGCGGCAAGTGTAGCGATGGGCCAGGAGGAGACATCGCGCTACCGCTCATAACGATGTTTCACAACGAGAGTGGCCGCCAACATGAGACGGGAATAATTGCGCTAAATCAACGCGGGATTGTCACAAGCGTCGTAAAAGACCGCATGCACTTCATTGCTTCCATCGACGCAATCCCGAAAGACCGCGATCTGATCTTGGCGGTGGTGGAGTTCTGATGGCTTGCACGCGCTCGAATTTCGGTGTCGCTGCGGCGAGGGTTGCTGGATCAATGTCGAGACTGGGCTGCCGATTGAAATCACTCCGACGCATTGGCGCGAATGGCCCTCTGATTAAAGCAGCCACAGCCCCTTGAACGTCACGAATTTTGGACGGGGGAGAGGAACTGTAGGTCATCTGTTGCGCGGCGTTTGGACGTTGGTTGTAGTGGCTGGCAGGAGCCGGCGACGCCAGTGATCGGGGTCTTCAGGGTATCGTATGGTTTTGATTTTGAAATCGAGGAAGCACTACGCCCGCTTATTCAACGTTCCGGCAGCGACCGAAGTTTCCTCGCGGCAAGGCCCGACCGCGCTTGAAGTCTCCCGGCTACCAACTGGCTACGAGTGACGCAGCGACCATTTGCACGCTATAGTTCGGGTTGTCGGAACCGAGATAAATCCCATACCCCGAGTTGATGGCTGGGTTAAATTGAGCGAGCATATCGTTCTGCCAATTGCTGACCGAATTGCGCTCCCAGGTGTAGCGCAGCTTCGCTTTGAGATCGCCCTTTAAGCCCGTCTGAGCATACCAGGACGGGTCGAACTTATAGGTCGCCGTTGCGTCCAAACGCTGCCACAACGTCGTGTCATTCGGGTATGCAGGCGGGAACCCAGCAACAGCAGCTGAACAGCCCGCGCAACTCTGCTCGTCGACGCCGTCAGAGAGCTCATAGCGCGCGTCAAGTTGAAGTTTATTCGGTATGGCCGCATATCTCACCGCTGCCGTTACGCTATTCACATGCGTTTTATCAGTGGTGGTTACCAGAGTAGTGAACGCAGTAGCCGGAGTCGGCTGATTGTACAGCAATTGATTATAATCTTCCCGGTAGAACGAGACCACGATCGATAAATCGGGGCTGACGCTCCACTCGACGTCGACGCCGGTACTTATTGATTTGCTATCGCTCAGGCCGTACTGGTTGAGCGGATTGAGGCCATAATAGTCATCGTTGTATTTGACGCTCGGACTAACGGTCACGCCGCGAAATGCCACGACATCGAGGAAAAAGTTCGCTTGTGTGCGGTTGCGATTGTCGAACATGAATTGCTGATAGGCCGTAGAATAAAACCAAGCGCTGCTCGTCGTTGTTAGGCATCCGACCAGCGTCGGGAACAAGGCGCAATTGGGGAATTGAACGTTCTTCACGAAATCAGTGTAGTCATAAACGTTGTAGCGTCGTTGCGCATAATAGCCGCTCGCACGCGCGGTCAACCAGATCGTCGGTTTCCAATCGGCCGACAGCTGTCCAGAATATTCGTTGGTGACGTTGACGTCGGTTTCCGTGTAATCATAGCGTTCCCAACCGAACGCGCCATTGAAGTTCCATTCCTGAGTTGGCCGCCAATCCAGCGCGGCGCCGCCATTTTGCTTGATGTAGCTCATCGTCAAGCTGGAAATCGCATGTTCAGCGGCCGTGGTTTGATCATAGGATACCCATTCCGGGAAAATAATTTGCGGCGTTTGATTGTCGAAGTCGTAATAACGGTAGGTCAATTTCGACGTTAGCTCGGGAGTGATCTTGGTGGTCAGTACGTTATCGTTCAGCAGCGTGTTAATTTGGCCATTGAGGCTGCTGGTTGGATCAGCCGGATTTCCGTTGATGAAGCCGAAATTGACTTGGTTCCAGGCAGGGCCCCATGGCGAGAGCCCCGTTGCCCCAACGTTATTCGTCTCCGGCAGAAAAGTGTCATTCTGCGTCATCCTTTCCAAGCTCAGGGTGCCCACGTAGCGGCTCTTGGCCGGTAGATCCGCCGCCAGCACTCCGCTAACGCCATTGGCTTGATTGCTCGGCCATGTCGACATCTGCGCGCCGGGACAACCCTGTTGTCCTGCACTGCACGGGGTGGCCCAGGGATTTTGCACGAAGTAGGATGAAATATGGTCGGTATAGACTGAGCCATTATAGGCCAGCTTGGCGGTGTATGGTTGGCCCCACAGCGAAGTGCCGGCATATTCGCCGGTGGCCCCGAAATTCTGTGTGGTATCGTTGACCGGCGCGGGGACTTCGGTAACCATTTCCTTGTGCAAACTCGAAACGTTGGGGACGTTACCAGTTACGCCTTGAACAATCGTGCCGGTCCGATCCATATCGGAATAATCCGCCCTGATGTCCCAAGCATCCGTGGGCGTCCAGCGATAGCTGGCCGATGCCGTGTTGCGTTGGATCCCAATATCCTGCTGGTGCAAGAAGGGACCAAGAAGGGTCGCCGGGGGCGTGGCGTTGAACCCCGTCGTGGCGCCGGGCGGCAAGGTCAGATTAGTTGTTCCGACCCCGAGATAGGGTGTCTGCGCGCTGGTGCTGTAGACGTGCGGGGTCTGATCCCATTGGAGGGTGAGGTATTGCTCGCCGATCTTCGATAAATCCAGCAAATAAGCCTGATCGCTGAAGCCGTCGAAGTTGGAGCCGACATTGTTCGCCCATAAATCGGCTTGGTAGAGACCGTCGTTGCTGCCGGTCGCGACATGTCCGCCGCCGAACGCGCCCGGTGCGACAATGCTGTATTCGTAGGATTTCGCCAGACTTTGCTGGGCGAGAAAGACTGCTCCATCCTTGGACGGATTATTAACGAAGTCGCGCCCGCCGAATTCGATTTCGCCGTGGGTCCACCAGGACGGCGCCGGTTGAGCCGCAGGCGGAACCTTAGTAGCCATGGGAGCGGCGTTGGCTGGCGACTGCGCGGCAGCCGGCGATGCCAGAGGGCTGGGCGGCCAATCGGCAGAGATGGCCGATCCATCGGTCCACATATTGGCGCCGGCCGCCGATCCTCCTTCACAGCATCCTTGTTGAGCAAATGCGGCGGTTGAAAATAACGCTAGCCCGCTTAGCACTGCGCCGACCAAACAGGCTCGAAACAGATCGAGTCGTTGTAACATTGCCCCAAGCTCCAACTCGAAAAGCGCCTGCTCCCCGACCGAGCGCCTCCGCTTCTGTCTCAACTCATCGTTGAAATGCTCCACCGGCCGGACTGTTACTCCCGTGAACTTGGGTGTGGCAGTCCAGGCACGCTCGGCCCATCGCGAGATCTGAACCCGGTACGGCCGACATTCCAAGTGGCCCGTGAGGACCGATCGTGTGACACTCGAAGCACAGCCGCGGCGTCGATATTTTCAGCATAAATTCGTTCACCGAGCCGTGCGGATTGTGGCAGTTCAAGCAGTTCTCGCGCACCGGCTCGTGCTCGAACAAAAACGGCCCGCGCTTCTCGGCGTGACACTTGTAGCAAGTGTCGTTGATCGTATCGGTGCGCAGCATCGCCTCGGTGAAGCTGCCGTGCGGATTATGGCAGTCCGAGCACACCACCTTGCCTTCGTTCGTCGGCATGTGCGCTGACATCATCATCTGCGCACGCTTGTCTTTGTGGCACTGGAAGCAGGTGTCCGGCTCGAATGGCGTCTTCAATTGGAACTTGGCCGACACGTTCTTCATCACGGTGTGGCAACTGCTGCAGGAGAGGCCCCGCTCCTCGTGCGGGCTGCCTTCCCACATGGTTCTCTCCGCGCGCTCATGGCAAGAGAGGCAGATCGCGTTGTTCTGTTCCGCTGTGCGGCTGGTGTCGTCGGTGCGAAATGAAATGATGCCGCCGACGCCGACGCCGCCGCCGAGTCTGACATGCTCAGAGCCCGGCCCATGGCAAGTTTCGCATTGCATCTTGCCCTGGGTCTCGAGCCGGCCCATTTCGGTGTAGCCGAACGGCCCGGCTTGGCCAGTGTGGCAGCCGAGACAGACTTTTGTTCCCACATACGTCGCCGCTATTAGAGGCGCCACGTGCTTGACCGGTTTAGGTGGCGGCGCGGTCGGTTGTTCGGGCGGGGCGGTGCCGTTCTGCTTTTGCAGGAACTCTTTCAACGCATCGAACAGATTATCGGCATCGGCGACTTTCATTTCGCCTGACGTCGCCGGACCCGACATCGCCGAACCTGACGTCACCGAAACAGGATGATAGCGGGGAAACTGCTGCGCGAAATCGTGCAGGGCCGCAAAAGTCGCGTGATCGTCGCCTTGCCCGAACATGCCGTGGTGCGCGGCGACAACGGCCGCTTGATCGTAGGTCTGCCCGGCGGGCTGGGCATCGCCGTCCGAGATTGTTTGGCCGTAATCGCGCAGCGCTGTGTAAGTGCTGCCGAGCGACGCGGCATCTTGCGCCTGCGCCGGCCGCGCCCATCCCAATAGGAAGCACCACTCGATCGCTACGAGGGCGAACGTGAACAGTATCTTGGCAACATTGATCGGCTGGGCCGAGCCGCCCGCCCCACCGGCCCGCCGTGTAATACCGCGGACCAACGCCACGCTTTCGGAACGGCTCATTGCCAGCCCTGCCCAACGCTGGCTAGTAATGCCATCCCCTGTTCATTCGACAGTCAAGGCAAATTGGCAGTCATGACAATTTTCGATGGAAAGGTGGCACCGCTACTCCACTGGAAAACTTTTCGGCGTCATTTTTGAAATCAGAAAGCCCCAAGCTTTATCATTTCCCGTTGCCCCCCTGATCGACAAAATGCGTGACTGTTCTCAGGCGCTTGCGTCATGAACCTGCGGGGGTAAGTTAAAAGGGACAAATAACTTCGGTATGATCGACAAGGAGAATTCCAATGAATAGCGCCGAGCCCTCCATGCGTAATTCGATCAAGTGCGCATCCGCAACCTTGTATCTAGCGGCTGGCCTTGCGGCCGTGGTTCTCGTGATCGGCACGGTGATTGTCGCCGCTCCGAAGCCGGCGCAAGCGACCCCGGCCTTCGCCTCCCAGACCGGTTTATCGTGCGGGCGGTGCCACACCAGCCCGTCGGGCAGCGCGCTCAATAGCTTCGGCAAAGCCTTTCAGGCCAATGGCGATAAGGTGCCGAAGAGGAAATAATCCGTTCGATTTTCCCATCACCAGATAGGCGCGCGAAATCGGTAACTCGCAAGGCTTGAGGCATTAGAAATGGCGGTTCTTCGGAGCCGCCACTTTCGTTTGCGCAGAGTTTGAAGTCCGAGTTGGGTCAGACTCGGTCTTCTGGCGATGTCCGACTTGTGTCAGCTTTCCACCCGATCGCGACCAAAATCGCGGACGTCTCGGCCCTTCGGTTTCGGGCCAGGAGGAGACATCCACGCCGACAGTCATGCCTCATTTCTGGCTGCCCCAGGGCCTCACCTCTTAGCCACCATTTGGGATGCAAGCATCCGTTTCGCCGCCTCAACATCGACTAGCGGATAGGTATCGAAATGCGCGGGGATGATGTCTACCCACTCATTCAATATGTGATGCAACGCCTCATTGCTTTCCACATCGAAGACCGCAACTGCGCCGCGCCCTACCCGGGCATAGATATGCCGGCACACCCTGCTTGCTTCATGCTTGGCCATCCATGGCCAGAATGACAGCCTTGTTCTTGCGAGCTCGGAAGGCCGTTCGGGCCGCGGCGTTGAGACAACGAGATACAGCATGATTGGTGGTCTCCGGCAGACGAACTTGCGGTCAACTCAAGCGATAATCAAATCCCTCTTATCGACATGCCTAATCGACATATGCTCCTGGTGTGATGGCTCTCTCATTGAAATCCATTCTCACGATCTCTTGGGGAACCGCGGCGTGCAATGAATGTGGCCAGGCGTCGGAGATCTCGGCTATTAGCTTATTGGTCATCGCCTCGGCGAAGGTGTCGAAGTTTACGATCTGCATCATGAAGGCACCCGGGCCACCGATTACATTCTCGCGATAATAGTCCGGCAGCCCGCCAGGTGGATGGGTGTGCAGATAGAGGAAGTTTCCGGGTACGCCGCCGGTTTTCTCGTTGATAATGGCAAGGCCGTTGACGGTGATCCCGTTCGCCACCGCCTCGTCACGCGCCACGTTCACCGGCCGGCCGGAATTGCTGGTGCCGTCGCCGGAGATGTCGATAATCCGGCGCGAGGCAGCGACGCCGTCGGCCTTCAGCTGCGCGACGGCGAAATCGATACCGTCGCCGATCGCAGTGCGGCCCGCGAAGGACCGTGTTGCGTCAAGCAAAATCTTGGCGAATTCGGCGGCTCCCTCCCCATCGCGGATTACCATCCATTTCGCGACCACGGCCTGTTGATTGGGTCCTGCCCATTCGAGGAAGCACAGAGCAATGGCGCCACGTGCGCCCGACTGAATGGCTTGGACAAACTGAAGACTCGTTACGGCTGCGGCGTAGCCTCGGCGCTGGAGCTGGAATTCCTCATCGTCAATGCTGCGCGACACATCCGCCGCGAGCGTGATTGCGACGTCGACGGTCTGTGCGTGCGCCATCGACGGCAACATCGCTTTAGCGGCGAACGCTACGCCCGCCGCTAATGAAGCCAGCCGTCTATGCTGCATCGGCGCCTCCGTTGGAAGCCTGCGCCAGAGCATAAGACGATCCAAGGGGCCAAGAAAGCCGCCCGCAATGTCGCAAAGGGCTATGCGACTTCGGATACCTGCAGGGGGACCATTCGCTTTCGACCTGAATGAAATTTCCTACAACACAATAATCGTTGTGGTCATCCACGTCGCTTTGGACGCACTTCAGCCACGTCCGCTGTTCTCCCGATAGCTACCGCTTCGCTGCTTTGCGGCAACCGACGAAAAGGGCCAGGAACAGACCTCACGGATCAAGGGGTTAGATTGCACAATCTCCTTTTGTGTTATTTAGGTCACACCCACCAACGGATTTCTGACAAAAGCATTTTCGCCCGTTTTGACGGCGTCGATAATTGATACTCTTCTATGGGCGACAGTCGGCTTTGCCGATTCCGTTGGGGGCAATCATTTATGAAGACGCTTATCTTAGCGTGCGTTGCCGCCGCTGCATTCTGTGGCACGCCTGCGCTCGCTGCCGACATGGCGGTGAAGGCTCCGCCGCCCGCGCTCGCGCCGGACTATAGCTGGACCGGGTTCTACCTCGGCGTGAACGCCGGCGGCAGTGTCGGCCGCAGCCGCGCCAACGTCTCCGATAACAACAACGTCGTGAACGAGACAACCTATCTTTCGCCAGCGGGCGCCATCGGCGGCGGGCAGATTGGCTACAACTGGCAGGTGCCAAGCTTCTTCAACATGGTGTTCGGCCTTGAGGCCGACATCCAGGGCAGCGGTGAGACCGCATCATCCTGTATCGGCGGTTGTGCGCTGAACGGCGCATTCCAGGTCAATGTTGCGCAGAAGATCGACTGGTTCGGCACAGTGCGTGGTCGCGTTGGCCTCACGAATGGTCCGGTGTTGAGCTATTTGACCGGTGGTTACGCCTATGGTCACGTCAACACCAGCGGTAGCACGACCAACAATCCTTTCACGACACTGACATCATTCTCCAACGATGCAACGCGCGGCGGCTTCGTGGTCGGTAGCGGCGTTGAAGCCTCGCTGGGCGGCAACTGGACCGGCAAGATCGAATATCTCTATGTCGATCTCGGAAAATCCGCGACGGCATTCACTTCGGCGTTCGGCACCCCGACCGTCGTGACGGCGAACGCACGAGACTATATCTTCCGTGGCGGCATCAATTACCGGTTCGGTGGCAACAGCACCTATGTGGCGCCGGTTGCAAATTGGAGCGGGTTCTATGTCGGCGGCAATGCCGGCTCGCTGACCGCGCGGGATCAAAGCACCTACACGACGACTTCAGGCGCTGTCGCAGGCGGATCCATCAACGAGGGATACTCGCTGGTGCCGGACGGTTTTGAAGGCGGCGTGCAGGCCGGTTACAATTGGCAATCGGCCGCATGGGTGTTCGGTGTTGAAGCCGACATCCAGGGCGCGACGTCGAAGGACGATCAAACCTGTACCTTCCAATGCACCACCCCCCCAGCATTTCTAACGATCGCCCAGACTCAGAAAGTGCCGTATTTTGGCACGGTGCGCGGCCGTCTCGGCTATTCTGTCGGGCCGACGCTGTTCTACGCGACCGCCGGTTATGCCTATGGCGAGACCAAGACCACTATCACGATCCCTGGGGCGGGCGCTTTCCCGACAAGCATTGCGTCGCTCAACAGCAGCAAAGGCGGCTATGCGGTGGGTGGCGGCATGGAAAGCCCGCTCAGCCTGTTCGGCCTGTTCGGCCCGAACTGGACGGTCAAAGTGGAATATCTGTACGTCGATCTCGGCAAGGACAGCGTGACCTTTTTTGATGCTCCGATCAGCATTGCGAACGATACGTTTACGACCCATACGCAGGAGAACATCTTCCGCGCCGGCATCAACTATCACTTCAACCCGGTGGTTGCGAAGTACTGATCACATTGAGCGCTTGAAGTGAAAGCCCGGCCTTTGAGTCCGGCTGTTTCCTCTCAACCCTATTTCCGTTTACGGAATGGTGCGGCCGTGCTTCTGCCCGCGCGATGGAAGCTGACGTGCTACGCGCTCAAGGAAAGGTTCGCCGCCAACGTCCGCTGTGGGTCACGAACGTCATACCGAGCGCGTGTCAGCAACTTCCGCAGTTGCCCCGAGAGCCGACATTCGAGTGCGCCGCAATATCCGTCGTTCAGGGCCATAACCGGACATCCCGTCGGCATCCCGGCGAGCTGTGAAGTGCGTCACTGATCCCGATATTGAGGCGTGGTATTGTCCCTCGCATTCAAGTCCGCGTGACCCCATTGGGCTCCCTGATGTGAGTCGTTGGCAACGATCACCCTAGGCGAACTCGCTGCCGGGAGCGGGCGCCGTCCACCACATCATAACCGGCCATCCCGTCGTCCGTGCTGGCCATGCCCGGCCGACGCGAGGCCGGACACGGCCACAATCAGCGCTTTACCAAATATTGGTAAGTTCCCGCTCATTATGGAATTTGATCCCGTTCTCGAACTGAAAGCCATCTGGAGGTCCGGTGCAACGACTATGTCCAGCGCCCGCGCGATCCTTCTGATTTCGGATCGCCCGGACCGAAGCCGAGAACTGGCTCACCGGCTCGGCGGCCTTTGCGAGTGTCGAACGATCGGGCTGTACGAACAGGAGAGCGCTGCGGAGCCCGTAACCGCGGTGGTTACCGATGTCGGCTTTCGCCATCCCGCCGACATTGAGCGCCTGCGTCGCCTCTTGTCGCGACCGCGCGCATTGGCAGCGCCAATCGTCGCCATCCTGCGGGACGACAGTCACCTGGAACGTGTTCAAGCGGTTGCAGTTGGCGCAACCTCCCTGTTCCCCGCCGATGTATCAGTCTCCGATATTTCCGCGGCGCTTGCGCCGGTTGTTCGATCGACGATCCCTTTGGCCGTGCCGACCACAGGCTTGGCGCCGAAGCAGAACATCGAGCAGGCCCGGCTCCAGTTTGGAACCATCTTTAGTGCAGCCGCGCGCGGCGAACTTGTCACCAAGACGGGAGTCGATAACACGACGGCGTCCGTCATGGCCGCGGTAGCCGAAGGTGGCATCCGACAATGGCTCGATGTTGTTTGGACGTATGACGAGGCCACCTACCAGCACTGTTTGGTGGTCACCGGCCTTGCCGCGGAGTTCGCCGCCAGCCTGCAGTTCTCGGGGAACGATCAGAAGCAGGTCATAAGAGCGGCCCTACTGCACGATCTCGGCAAGGCGAAAATCCCGCTCGGCATCTTGAACAAGCCCGAAGCCCTGACGAACGAAGAAGTTGCAATCATGCGCAGCCATGCCGGAATTGGCTATGAAATCCTGCGCGGACAGGGCGATTACGACTCCGAGCTACTTGAAGTCGTACTCTGGCATCACGAGCTGCTCGATGGGAGCGGCTATCCGGACGGTCTCGCCGGCCCGCAAATCAACGATCTGGTACGCCTCGTGACGATTTGCGATATCTACGCGGCGCTGATCGAACGCCGGCCATATAGGCAAGCCATTGAACCGGCGCGGGCGTTCAAGATCCTGCAAGAAATGGAAGGTAAACTCGAAGGCGCTCTTGTGCGAGCGTTCGCGCAAGTTGCCGAGAAGTCGACAGCGCCGGTTTCGCATGACAGCTAGGACCAACCTGGCCTCAGGACAGTAGGTCTATCCATTATTAAACGCACGACACCTCGAGCCCGTCACTGGCTGCCTCTACAAGACCTGAGATACTTCAAGGTTCATTATTGCATAGACGTCACGACTAGGTCCGGAAGGTCATCTTCGACATTTCAAGTGCGCTGCAGCCACTTACGCAGTTCCCCTGAAAGTTGACGTTCGCTTACGCTGCAATATCTGACGCAGCGGGCCAACGGGAGACATCGCGAATGAATGAATCCCTGGGGCCGGCAACCGCCTACCCCGCGCTGTGACTTACGTCACAGCCATGTCGCAGCGGTCATGCCAAATTCAGATCGCCCCGGTCCCCTGGGGCTTTTCTCCCCGGACTGGCCCGGTTTGCGAAATGCTCGCCGGGCTTTTTCTTGACCGTCGGTCGGCTGTTGCTGAGCCTTAATCTGGCCTTTACGGGGCCGGCACAATATGGGCACCGTTGTTCGGGGAGCGGGGTGAGAGGACAATGACTAGTTTTTCATCGGCTATCTATTTGTCGATGCCTATGCTTGTGGTCGATGACAATGCCACGACGATCCGCATTCTCCGCAGTTTGTTGGGTCAACTCGGGTTCACCAACGTCGATGCTGCCAACGGTGGTGCTGAGGCGCTTACGAAGTTGCGCGGCAAGCGCTACGATCTAGTTATTTCAGATTGGAACATGAACTCGATGTCTGGCTATGACTTCCTTTGTGAAGTGCGAGCCGATCTCAGTTTGAAACAAACGCAATTCATCATGATGACGGCCGATGCAAAGCCTGACAACGTAACGGCAGCAAAGGAGGCGGGTGTGAACAATTACCTCATCAAGCCGTTCGACGCACAGACATTGAAATCCAAAATCCAAGCTGCGTTCACCACCATGGCCAAACCGCCCGGGGATTTCACCATAGTGGCGAGATAGGAACCGATGCCTCGGTAGTCAAGTCGGCCTATCGTCGCAGCAGTTCCGGCAGCTTGGCGATATTCGCCGCGATGCGCCGCGCCTCGTCCTTGGTGAGCAGCTTACTGGGGTGGGAGGGTTTCACATTCATCCGGCGCAATAATACGGCGTCGCTCAAGGCACACGCGAAGATAGGGATGAATGAAGTCGCCGAGTTTACACATGCGGGCGTCACGTATGTCGTAGTAGCTTATGTTGGATGAGGATGTTGGGAGCGCTACTTCGTCAACGGGTCAAACGCTTCATTTCTGCGTTGTCCGAGTTGTGTCTGCTTTCCACCCGATCGCGACCAAATCGCGGACGTCTCGGCACTTCGGTTTCGGGCCAAACCCGGGAATCAGCGTTTCGTTAGGTCGATTTCCCGCCCAAGCACTTGATGCACCATGTCGAATGAGTCCATGAACTCGCGCAATTCAACAATACGGCCGTTATGGAAGCGAAGAAAGTGCGCTAGGATCGATAATAGTCGTCGCAATTCGACGTGATCGTCCTCATATCTATTACAGCATCCAATAACCAGACATTACGGCACCGTCGAGCGTGAGAGCGTTCGGCGCGCGGGAGATTCCCCATGTTCACGGCAGAGCAATTTCGCACGAAAGTGGCAGAAGGCGCTAAATCAATCAAAAATACTGACGTTCCGAGCGAAATCCGTAACTTCGAGCGATCAATGGAAAGCTTCGGCCTGTTGGCCCAAAACGAAGACTGGCTAGCAGATAATTTCGACAAAATGATCCGGTCGCAAGACGTGCCTTCCGAGGACGAGCCCGTTGGAAAGCGGCTCGACAGCAAGGCTGTCGCAGAGATCGAGGAGCATATTCTGCGGTGCCTCGGGGCGGCTGTCATCATGCAGTGGAATACGATCCCAACGAAGCTGCAACGCGAGCTTTTCGATACTGCAGGCTCGCTGGGGGACGTACTACAAACAGTCACGCTCAGAGGCCAGATTGGCCGCTTCTTACATAGCCATAAGGACGAAGAGATACCCGCAGATGGCATTTCTGAGCCCCATATGACGAAAGGAAAGCCTGATGGCGCATAAGGGTCAATCGCTTCACTTTGAAAGTTCGGCCGGCAAGTCGGCTCTTGCCCAATAAGCCGACATTAACGCGATCGCCGGCAAGTCCCCGTTCCTCCAAACTCGATTACAGCTTGCATGGGTAGTGGTGCGGACGGCGGGACTCGAACCCGCATGGATATTTTCCTATCCTAGGAAACTGTGTAAGAAATAAATTCCTATCCATACCAAAATACCTTCAGCGCAAACCTGCCTACCAGCCTCCCCTAGCGCGGCTCTCCCTCCAGAATAGGTCGCACGGGTATGCGATTGAGGAGGCGCGGCCGATCGTGCTGCCGAAGAGGGAATTGCCGACTAAGACACTCGCAATGTCGCTCTAACGCACAACGTATAACGTCGCACAATGTATAGTGTCTGAGGTGGTCCCGGTTGTCTGAACAGACTTTCCGCTTCGATAAGTGGGTCCCTGCCGGGGTTAGGCTGCCAAGCGGAATGGCAGTTCATTGAAGTAGGCTTGATCGGGTGTGGCGCCGTCAAGGCTCGAATGCGGTCTCCGGCCGTTGTAGAAGTCCAGGTAGCGGCTGATCGAACTGCGCGCCACGCTGACGCTGTCGTAGGCCTTCAGATACACCTCCTCATATTTGACGCTGCGCCATAGCCGCTCGACGAAGACATTGTCCCGCCAAGCTCCTTTGCCATCCATGCTGATCGCAATGTCGTTGCCGGCGAGCACGCTGGTGAAGGCCTCGCTCGTGAACTGCGAGCCTTGATCGGTATTGAAGATATCCGGCTTGCCGTGACGCGCCAACGCATCCTCCAGCGTCGCGACGCAGAATGCCGCCTCCATCGTGATCGACAGCCGCCATGACAGCACGCGACGGCTGAACCAGTCGAGCACCACGGCCAGGTAGACGAAGCCCCGAGCCATCGGGATGTATGTGATGTCCATCGCCCACACCTGGTTCGGCCGCGTGACCGCCATGGCGCGCAACAGATACGGATAGATCTTGTGGCCGGGTGCTGGCTTGGTCGTGCGCGGACGGCGATAGAGCGCCTCGATCCCCATCCGCTGCATCAGCGTCTTCACGTGACGGCGGCCGATCTTGCACCCCTCGGCGACCAGCAGGCCGCGCAACATCCGCGAACCGGCGAATGGGAACTCCAGGTGCAGCCGGTCGAGACGCCGCATCACTTCCAGGTCGGTCGTCGATACCGGGCGTGGCAAGTAGTAGACGCTGCCGCGGCTGATGCTCAGAACCTCCGCCTGCCTGGTGATCGGCAGATCGTGCTTACGGTCGATCATCGCTTTGCGCTCAGCAATCCCGCCTTGGTGAGCGCGCCTTCTAAAAAATCGTTCTCCAACGTCAGTTCGCCGATCTTGGCGTGCAACGACTTCACGTCGATGGCAGGCTGTGACGCTCCGTTGCTGCTTCCCGGACCGAACACATCGGCAGCACCGCCCTCGAGCTGCGCCTTCCACGATGTGATCTGATTGGGGTGAACGTCGAACTGCTCGGCAAGCTGCGCCAACGTCCGATCGCCCTTGATGGCGGCTAGCGCCACTCTCGCCTTGAAGGCCGGTGTATGGTTCCGGCGTGCTCGTCTCTGCATGGTCGCTCCTGATTCGCAGGCATAGCGTGCCTGCCGTCAGGCAGAAACTCCACCTATCGTCCTGTGCAGATTTCCGGGGCCAGCTCTCGGGCGTACCAGCAACAGCCCACAATTCGGTGTTACCGTCTCCCTTCGCAGCTATGATTTGAATTGCATCCACACTGCGAATATGCGCCCCCAATCCCCGGTCGCAACATCTCAAGTCACCTTATACACGTGATCCACGACGTAATATGGCGGCGGCAACATCGCCAAGGTGCCTGAGTTACTGCGAAATCAGGCTTGGAACACCAGTCAGAGTAGCGGAGTTTCGCAGTCGGCACGCTGGGCTTGGCAACAACCGGCGGAGCCTTGGCCCTGGACCGTCACAAGCACCCCCGACATCGTCCGGGGCCAGCGATCAAAGTTCTGTCACTCTAAGTACGCAGCCGCACGGTAGAGCGCGCCGGTAGTATCTATTCATCACAATAGGAATACAGTGATGGCAGGCGTCCGTCCGACCGTTAAAGAGCAACTCACATTGACGGCTCGTTGTGAAAAGTGCGGCGGGTACGCCTTCCTTGCCCGTTGCGTTCCTGATGCGATGAAGCGCGATGGCACGGAAATCTGGACTTATGAATGCTGCGACTGCGGACACAAGATGCAGCGGTCGGCGCGGGATTTGAAGTCCGCGCGAGAACGCCTCGCTACCTTACGACAGGGTCGGTGACACTTTATTCGTCTATCAAAACCGAAATGGTGAGCCCCGACGCCTGCTCTGGCTGGGGACATCCGCGCGGGGGAAAGGGTAAAACCCCCTAACGTCGGGGCTCAATTTTCATATTACCACCGACAGTGTGACGGCTTTTTGGAAAACCTGGGGAAAGAGGCGCGGCCGTACTTCCGGGCTCGCGCCCCGCTGCTCCCCCGCTAACGGTATCGATATTGTGCTGGTGTCGTAAGGGCGGGATTAAGGCCAAGCGAGGCCAAGAAAAAGCCCGGCGAGCATTTCGCAAGCCGGGCGAGTATGGGGACGCCCCAAGGAACCGGGGCAACACTGAGTTTTTATACGATCGCTACGACGTGGCTGTGACCTAGGTCACGGGGCGCGACAAGCTGCTGCCGGCCCCGCGCCTCGGCAATGCTATGCGTGTGATGCCTTGAGCAGCATCGGCACCGGAAATCGCGTCAATCGGGGAACGCCAAAGGCCAATAAAAATGCGGCGGTCACAGCCACGCATCTATCGCGGACAGATCAAGTACACCCTGATCTGCATCGGCTTGCTCCTGGTCTTCTTAATCGCCGCGATTATTTTCCAGAAAGAGCGAGCGACACATCATATTCCGGTGCTTGCCCCGCATGGAACCCCGCCAGAATTGCCGCATTAACCCGAGTAACTCCTCGACTGGAAGTTCACCTTCCCGGCCCCGGTCTAAAGCAGGTGTCGTTTTTCTTTGATGAAAAATGCCTCGCCGCCTTGGTTGATCGAGGAAGTTGCTGTCTTTCAGTGTGAAGGAGCCTCAAGATTGGAGAGACGTGAAATAAATATATGACAGTTTTGCAGATCAGAATTTGTTGAAAGCAAGTTAGATCATTTGCTTGCGAGGATCGAAGAATTCAGCGCAAAAATTGCGACGAAGCCGGTGCGGTCGGTCGAACCTCGGGGGAAATGATGTCGCTTGAAAAAGCAACTCCGGTGTTACATGGTCGTATAATCGTCGTCGGGAATGAAAAGGGCGGCTCCGGCAAATCGACGGTTGCCATGCATGTCGCGATCGCGCTCATGAAGGCGAAGCAACGGGTCGCCACCATTGATCTCAACTCGAGACAGAAGACCTTCACAAATTATATTGTGAACAGGCACGCTTGGGGCCAAGAGACCGGACGTGATCTCGAGATCCCCAACCATCTATATTTTACTGAGAACATGGACCATCCCAGCCCGGAAGATGAGGCAGCAGATGGAAAGGCGCTGAGTGAGCGTATTGAGGGATACGCGCAGGACTACAGCTTTATTGTCATCGATACACCCGGTCACAACAGCTATTTGGGCCGGCTGGTTCACTCGATGGCCGATATCTTGATCACGCCGCTGAACGACAGTTTCGTCGACTTGGACGTGCTTGGAACGGTCGATCGCCAGACTTTTGCCGTTGCCGGCACCAGCCATTACTCAGAAATGGTAGAGGAAGCGCGCCGGCAGTACCAAACTCAAAACAACGCCTCGCCGGACTGGATCGTGCTACGAAATCGCCTTTCAATGCTGAATTCGCGAAATACCCGGTACATTGGCGAGGCGCTGCGCGAGCTGTCGCAAAGGTTCAATTTTCGCTGTATTGACGGATTGGCCGAGCGAGTGATCTTCCGGGAGTTCTATGCGCGCGGTTTGACCGCGCTTGATGATCTCGACGAGGCCACGCTTGGCACGCGACCGACTCCGTCGCACGTCACGGCTCGTCTCGAAATAGAAAACCTCATCAGCGCCCTAGGTCTGCGCGGCCCGGCGATCAGCGACGCAGGTGGAGGGGACAATCGCGACGCGGCTTGAGACGTTCGCGTAATCGTTTTCGATTAGCGAGCTGGGGCTTCGTCCAAGGCAAGCGAACGAATGCAACGCGCTCGGCCTGCGATCGCGATAGCCGTTCGGGCCCGCTCATAACGAACCTGCCTCGGCAAATGTCGGGGCTTTTTTTGCCGGAGCATTCAATTCCCGGCGCGACAACTTACCGAAATTGCAGACATTTGAACGCCTGGTAGTGCTGATAATACCGGCGCCTGATTACACCACCACGGTCGACGCGGCTATCCCATTCGACTGGCCTCGTGAGAAGCGCGATATCGGTGGGGCACTGTCTAGGAATCGAAATGGTGAGCTCCAACGCGTTATATCTGGCGACGATCTGGGCGATCCCCGTGATCATCGCCATAACATTTCATGAAGCCGCGCATGGCTTTGTCGCGCATCTTCTTGGCGATGACACGGCCTGGCGGCTTGGACAAGTCAGCTTTAATCCGGCAAAGCACATCGATCCCTTTGGGACGATCCTATTGCCGGGCATCCTGCTATTACTGCACGCGCCATTTCTCTTCGGCTATGCCAAACCGGTGCCAGTCAATTTTCGCGCACTGCGGTCGCCTCGACGCGACATGGTACTGGTTGCGGCGGCCGGACCTGCCATGAACATCGCGCTTGCGGTTATCGCAGCTTTAGCATTCCACATCGTCGGTTATCTGCCCGCCACCGGTGCGCAATGGCTGGCGGACAACTTGAAGAACGCGCTGATTCTGAACGTCATACTCGCCGTATTCAATTTATTCCCGCTGCCACCTCTCGACGGCGGACGCATCTTGGTGGGAATTCTCCCGAAGACCGCCGCTGCACCTGTAGCCCGGCTGGAGCCGTACGGCCTAGCAATCCTGATCGGTCTCCTCATCATCTTGCCGATGTTGGGGGCCCAGCTAGGCGTGGACCTCAGCGTCGCCTCGCACGTGATAGCCATTTCGTCGGGCGCCATCATCGAAGTCATACTTTATGTCACCGGTAACGGCTAAAGAGAATTGGGGTCTGAGGGGTGGGAACCTGCCTCAGTGCAACTGCTCGTTTTCCGATAGTTGGCTTCGCTGGTTACGGTGTCAATTTTGCCGGCGTTTTCAATGCCGTTTCGGTCTGCACTGCTCGTACAAGAAGCATACGAGCAGACGTCACGGACTGCATTGCCAAAGCGACTTCCGCTCTTCCCTCAAAAGCCGACATTCGATTGCAGTGCGGTAAGTGTCGTGATGGGACAACAGCGGAAATCGGCGATCTTCGGTCAATCACTTTGTCGGTGGACTATTGAGGCGTCTGCGGCACTAGCGGACAATCGTCAGGCATTGTCATAAAATAATTGTCGACGTCCGTTGTGACATAACCCGGTGGGGCCGCGATAGGGACCGATCCCATGCGATTGATACCCGTTGTATAGAAGAGATAATTCCAGCCGGTATTGGAGTTCTGAATCAGTGGCCCAATTGCCGTTAACAGTCACGACGCTCCCTTGATTCAATTGCTCCCAGGCGGAGCCGACCGGATCGCCTTGGGCGGCCGCGATGCCTGCGGCGATCCCTTCACCAATCCAGCCTCCGATCATTGCTCCGAGATACGTGCAAGCCGCCGCAACGACCGCTGCAACGATCAGTGCGACAAGTGCGCAGAGCAGGAAGAAGGGTCCCGTCGCTGCACATCCGGCAGCCTGAAGCGCAGCGCCAGTGGCCACGCCGGCAAAATAGCCGAGCACGACTTCGACAGCTGCACCAGGTATCGCGCCGACCAGAGAACCGATCTTGGCACCACACGCCGTCTGGCTTTTGATCATGCAACGCAGCATGGCCCCGCCCGCCGGATTACAGAGCACCCAGATGGCATTCTGGGTCACATAATTCCAATATTTGGACTGCACAATGAGGTCGAATTGTCCGGATGGGCCCATGGCAAAAGGAGCAAAGATGTCCATTGCTGTCGAGCTCAAATCGCTCGTGTCTTGAACAAAGCCCGAGCAACAGATCGGTACGTTGTCGGGCAAGCTGCGGATACAACCATCAGGCTTCAAGGCGTAATACACTAGAAGCACGCCAATGGCGGCGGCACCGGCAACACAAGAGGCAATTAAAGCAGCTGAAAGGACACCGAGCGGAGCCAGTATCGATCCGAATATCACCTGGAAAGCGCCTGCGACTGCACCAGCAATTCCCAAGATAGCTGTGAGCCCGCCGGCAATAATAGGAATTGCCGTGAAGACCCACCAATCAGAAAGCGACTTCGGTACTGGGCTTGGCTGTTGACCGCCGCAAACAGGAGGGGCACTCATCGCGCGGCTCCTATCACGTTGCCCGTCGAAGTCCGGCAGCGGATTTGGCAGATTAGCCAACCCAACAGCGCGCCCAGATAACTACATACGATGAGTGCCAGTGCGGGATGCGTGGTGTGGTAGGCTAGCGGTCCGAGCAGCACGCCGATCACGATGCCAATGAAGAGCGCCAGCGCCAACACCGTCCAGAAGGGAAAGCGGGTGACTATGCAGGTGTAAACGGTAGCGATCACCATCGTGACTAACGCAACGAGGACGCCGTCGGCAGCGAGCTGTAAGACCGTCGGTTGAGCGGTTGTGGTGCAGCAATCGAGACCGGGTAGCAGGGCTACAAGAAACCCGACGGCGCTGCCGGCGATAAGGCCGAATCTTACGCAAAGCGTCGCATACATGTCCGCCTCATGCGTCGATTAAAATCACGATGCTCACGCCGCCCAAATAGGCGCCGCCGATGGTAGCGAGCACATCGACGGTTGCGCTGACCTCGGTCCCGGGTGGAGAAGGCGGGATTGAAGCTGGCACGTTTACGGTTGCCGTGACCGTTTGCGCCGCCCCGGGGGCCAGCGAAAACGTCGCCGGCGCGATAGTGGCCCATGACGACACGCTGGCGGGACCCGCAGTCAGTGCAATTGTCTGTGTAGAACCGGTCGGATTTCTTACGTCGAACGTCCAACCAGCAGTCCGCCCCGAAATGCTGGTCTGAAAGGTCGCAATTGTCTGTTCGCCCTGGTTGTTAGTCGTGTTGCCGTCATAGGGATGGTACACGTTCACGAACAGGCCATAGTAAAACCCCTTGTTATTCAAGATCGCCGGCGGGGTTGGCCAAGTGAGCAATTGCTCACTGCCCGGAAAACCGGACGGTGCAAGAGCAAATCTGACTTTCTGCGAAGCGTTCGGGTGCGGTCATGTATACGGCCTGTTTTCGCCTGGAGGCTTGCCTCCATCGCGATGCGGTCACGATGGCCGCTGGCCCTGATGTAATCCGCTGATCGGGTCCCAAACAACAACACGCGCTCAACTGTCGCGTGACCCATCGCGGGTTGTCCCAATCGACGGTTCCGACCGTTTCGCATCAATGCCGTCATCACCCCTGCAGTTCGTGAACGCACAGACGCAACCTCATTCTGCCATCGCCAGACTCCTTACGGCGCTGTCGTCAGCGCAGACGCCCGATAGGTGCCGCCCCTAGCCAGCAACGCCCAGGCGATCCGCGCCATCTTATTGGCCAACGCCACCGCCACCACCTTGAACGGTTTGCGAGCGAGAAGGTGTGTCAGCCAGGGATATTTCTCCGGCCGATGGCGCGCGTAGCGCAACACCGCGCAGGCTCCGACCACCAGAATGCGCCGCAGATAGCGATCCCCCCGTTTTGAGATCGGCCCGAGCTTATGCTTGCCACCGGTCGAGTCTTCGCGCGGCACGATTCCAATCCAGGCCGCAAAGTCACGACCCGATCGAAAAACCTTCGGATCTGGGACGGTCGCTACGATTGCGGTGGCCCCAGTAACACCAATGCCGGGGATGCTCTCCAGCCGCCGGCTCGCCTCGCTCGAGCGATGTTGCGCCATGATCCGTTTGTCGATTGCTCCGATCATCGTCTGCATCGCCTGAAGTTCCGCCGCCAGCACGACGAGGCTCGCTTGAGCATCGGTCGGCAAGCGCGCATCTTGTTCGCTGGCAATGATCTTCAGCAGTTCCTTGACTCCTTCACGTCCTTGCGCAGCCACAATGCCAAGCTCAGCCAAATGTGCCCGCAAAGCATTGATCACCTGGGTCCGCTGCCGCAGCAAAAGATCGCGCGCTCGATGCAGCATCAATCGCCCCTGCTGCTCGATCGATTTGATCTGCACAAAACGCATGGTCGGCCGCCGTACCGCCTCGCAGATCGCCTCGGCATCGGCGGCATCGTTCTTGTTGCGCTTGACGTAGGCCTTCACGTCCTTCGCCGGCATCAATCGCACCTGATGGCCAAGCTTCGTGAGTTCACGCGCCCAATAGTGTGCCGTGGCGCAGGCCTCCATGCCGATCAGGCACGGCGACAGCGCCTCGAAGAACGCCAGGACCTGGCCGCGCCGCAGTTGCTTCCGAATAACGACCTTCTCGCCCGCGCTGATCCCGTGAACCTGGAACACGTTCTTGGCGATATCCAAACCGATCGTGGTAATTTGCATGTGACCGCTCCCTGATGTGATTCGTTGACAACAAGCACCCTATCCGAGCTCGTTGTCGGGAGCGGGCGCCGTCCACCACATCAATTTCGACCGATTGACCATGTCCGAGGCATGTCCGTTCTACCTCTCATCGCTACCGAAATGATGCACCACGACGAGCTCCCTCGATAGCGACCAAATAGCGGAAGTCGTTGGACTTCCCACGAGCGGACTCACACACCGCTACACATTGCTCCTACCTGCTATAATCCGCGGCCGACCGCCAAACATTATGATACGCCGCAATCCACCACTTCTCGTGGTCTTTGGTGAGCACCATGAGAAGACACGTGCGTAGAGTTCCATCAGGTCCCACCTGAATGCCCGGCGGCCGTACGTGACAGCCGAACACGCCAAGGTCCAAATCAACCACGGCTATGTCCGGCCGCAGGAAGCGAAGCTTCCTAATCATCATGGACAATCTTGTTCCCTTGAATACTCCCCGAAACACTTCTTCGTGCCGGAGATTAAATTCATCACGGCCAACGTAGAAGCCGCCGTTGACATTCGTGAAGGTGCCATCGGCTCGATACCGCGCACCAAAGGCACTCGCGTCCCCGCGGTCCCACGCATCCGTCAACTCGCCCAACAATTGTTGGATTTCCTTCTCGTCAGCACTTGGCATTTCTACCCCCATCGCTCGCCAGCTCCGGTCGCGTGGTGCCTGGTCGAGACGACAACGTTACCGCCAAGCGCGGCGCCAAGCCATGCGGAGCAATGTCCGATCAGGGTCTTGGTCGTGCAAAAACGTTTTGACTGAGGGTGTTAGAAGACCGGTTGGACGGGGAAGCGCGCTGTTACTGGACCCTGATCATGCCCTCATCGCCGCCATGAGCGGCTGAATGCCGATGATGTTCATGACGCGGGTGAGATTGTAGGCCAATACGTGAAGCGCCATCTCGGAGGCGACCCGCGGCAGCGTCTTCATCAGGAAATGCGTCGCCCCCATCCTCATCTTCAGCGTGCCGAAGGGATGTTCGACGGTCTCGCGTCGCTGGCGCATCTTCTCCGGATGCTCGTCGAGTTGGCGTTGCACGGCTTCGAGTATGTGCTCGTGCTCCCACCGCGTGATCCGTCGCTCCTTGCCGGTGGTACAGCGATGCTTGATAGCGCAGTGCTGGCAGACGTTGGTCAAATAGCGGTGCAGGACCAATCCGTGCTCTTGGGTGGTGAATGAGTGGCCGAGCCGTTCGCCGGCGGGACAAATATAAACGTCGTCCTTAGCCACATAGCGGAAGTCCTGTTTGCCGAAGCGCTTCGAGTTCGAGGTCATCGGCTTTGGCAGCGTCACCGTGATGCCGGCTTTGCCACACTCAAGGATCTCCTCACTGCTGAAGTAGCCGCGGTCGGCGACGACATCGAGATTCGCCGCTTCCAGGGTTGTCTTGGTCTGCTTGGCCATATGGGCGAGCTGCGCCCGGTCGCTGCCGACGTTGGTTACCTTATGGGTGATGATCAGATGATGTTCGGTGTCGACCGCGACTTGAACGTTGTAGCCCACTACACCTGAGCCCCGGCCGCTCGTCGCCATCGAGCGGGAATCAGGATCGGTCAGCGATATCTGCTGATCCGGCGTCGCCAGCATCCGCGTCTTGAGCCCATGCAGGCGCTTTACCTCCTCCTTCAGCCTGGTGATCTTCTCCTTGAGCCGGGTTGTTTTGATGGTTCGCGCCTCCGACGGCTCCTGCCGATCGGCGCTGTCGAGCTGGCGCAGATAACGGGCTACGCTCTCCTCGATCTGCGCCAGACGCCGCTCCATCTTCGCCCGGGTAAAGTTCTTGTCCCGATTGTTCACCGCCTTGAACTTGCTGCCATCAATGGCGACGCTGGCTTCGGCGAACAGGTCCAGACGCCGACACAGCATGATAAACCGGGCGCACACCTTGCGAATGGCTCCCCCATTGTCCTTGCGGAAGTCGGCAATTGTCTTGTGATCGGGCATAAGCCGCCCGGTCAGCCACATCACCTCGACATTGCGCAAAGCCTCGCGCTCAAGCCGCCGGCTCGACTGAACCCGGTTGAGATAGCCGTAAATATAGAGCTTCAGCAGAACGGAGGGATGATACGAAGGCCGCCCCGTTGCCTCGGGAGCAACCCCGTCAAATCCCAGTGCCGCTAGATCGAGTTCATCGACAAAGACGTCGATCACTTGAACCGGATTGTTCTCGTCGATCCAGTCTGCAAGGCATTCCGGAAACAGCGTCGTCTGCCCGCGATCAACCCCCTCAACGAAGCGCTTCATGCCATCCTCCGCAGCAGCAGAATCACACTGCGGAGTGAATCACAGATACCGCGTTTTTACACAGCCAGGGTCAAAACGCGACATGCGTTCCCCATTAAGCGATGTCCGGTGCTGGCCCGCCATCGGACGTCGGCCGACACGGTTGTTTCGGCCGCTCCACGCCTGTAAAATTCGAATATTGACCCGGGCTGGAGGGCTGTCTTTCCGTGGCGACCGCCGCGCGGCGCACATAGCAACTCCGAGGCAATCCGCGTTAATGCTCCTGGCATGCGGGGGACGTAGCCAGTGAAAAAACGATCGATCGCTCTTGCCTTATGCTGCTCCATAGTCTGCTCGCCGGTCAGTGCGAAGACATTTGTCGGCGTTCTATACCCTTTGTTTGGGCCCGCTGCGGCGATTGGGCTCGTGGAATTGGCTGACGAGCTCAAATCAATTCCGGATGTCGAAGTCGCAACCTATCAGCATCAGTTATGGCCATCCTTGGTCGATGATATCAATCGTCAGCCCAAGGGAACCCATATACTAATCGTTGGCTATAGCCTGGGCGCAAATAACGCGGTTCTGGTGGCGCAACATACCGACCACGTCGATTCAATTATCGCGTTGCAACCCTCAATGTTTACTCCGACGCCGACTGTGCCTGCAAACGTGGCAAGAGTAATCGAGATCTACAACCCAAATCCGTGGATGACGTTTGGCGGGATGGGATCGCAGAAGCTCGAAGGAGCCAATATCGAATATATCGAGAATAACGACTCGCATCCGGGTGCCCAATTCAATTCGGACTTCCGAAGCCTGGTCAAAAGCGAGATCGCCAGACTGGCTGCCGAAGATACCGTCCGCACCGCGCAAGCGGAAAACCCCAAGCCGCGGCACGCACCGAAGATACCTGCGTCGACCAAGCCTAAAGTCGCCAAAGACGAAGGTCAGGAACATCAGCGAAAGGTTTTGGCAGCTTTGCAGCCAAACACCTCGACAGCTTTGCCTGAGGTGGTTTCAAGTTCCGCGAATTTAGCAGATGCGTCTGCTCAGCGACCGCTGACGATTGCAGATATGGCCGATTACGTAAAAAGAACATACCAAAGCCGGCAGAAAGTCGGTCTGGCGACCGGCCCCTCAGATTAGACGCGGCGTCACGGCCGGCTCAGCGGGCTCGAAGTACGCCTGGACATCGGCAACCTCATTCGATCACCTCGTCGGCGAATTGCGAGCAGGCGTTTCGTCCGAAATTGAGAGTCAAGCCGACATCGCGCGGACATCGCAAATCGGTCGTTCGTGACCCACAGCAGACGTTGTCCACAGGCCTTTTATCTGTTCGATACGTATGGAATATATGCCGGTAGGGTTTGCAAACATGATCACCGCAGAAGACTGCCATCGGAAGGCGGCAGAGTGGCTGGGCCAAATCCGAGGCACCTCCGATCCCGAGACAATTGCAGGTATTAAACGCGCTTCCGACGCTTGGACGGCGCTTGCTCGACAGATCGAGGAAGCCGAATTTCGTCGACCGCGAGCCCGTCCGCCGATAAAGCGTCCGGTGGACCTGGCGAAATCTCTGAACCCCTCGCATGCCGACAGTGTGAAAGTCGTAGACCTCTTGCGCGAGCGCCTTCGCCTCAGTGACGACGCCGAAGACGCCTATCAGTAAGAACCGAACCTGCACGCAAGCCGCGGGCATTTTTCGTTTGTGGCACGAATGCGAAGTGACGGAATGTCTGCGTTTGCGCCGCTCTTGGGGGAGTAGCGGACGTGGGCGAGACATCGCCCGAGGACCGTTGATTGAATAGGGGTCTTTTGCGACGAAGTATAACCGCTTCTATCAACAGATATGCATAGAAGGACCCAACCCGGAAGTCGGGTATGCATCGCAACAATCCAGACAATGATGGTTTACAGCTTGTCTTTGGCGCCCCTCGCCAGCTTCAATCGCTGGCGGGGCTGGACCACGACCGGACCATTCCATCAGCGGATGCGCTGTTTGATAGACCTGTTCGCCGGTAAAGCTTACATTCTACAGCCAGTCGGTTGGCAAGGCGGACCTCGTTGTAAGGCCCTATCGGTGCCCTGGAGTGGGGCGACCTGATGGCTACCAAGCATGACGATTGCCGGGGGACGGAGAGCATGACCGTGAGTAATCTCGGACCCGTCTTCAATGACGCGCCTTTTCACGAGAGATTTGACAGACTCCGCGCGAATTATGCGAACCATGACAATCTGGTTCGGGAACTGGAGAGATTCGTGCGGACGGCGCCCGACGATCAGATCGTGCGCATCAATCCGATCCAATATGCAGCGGATCATGGCCGCGATGAGTCCGAAATCATTGATCTATTCCTGCATGCGCGCAAGGCGGGTTTGCTTGGCATGGAGTGGCACTATGCGTGCCGCGGGTGCGGACAAATCGTAGAAAGCCTTCAGACGCTGAATGCGGCGGGTGAGCACTATTTCTGCAACACCTGCCTGGTCAACCGCGATACGGATCTGAGCGATTTCGTCGAAATCGGATTTACCGTCTCGAAAGCCGTACGCACGTCGCGGTTCCATGATCCGGAGAACTTGAGCGCGAAGGAGCGTGTTATCGACTACAACATATCTGCAAACGCGATCTGGATGGATGGCACGAAAGCACGCGATTTTTTTCGGCGCCATCATGTGTTCTGCACCTATGTCGAACCGGGCGAAAACAGGACGTTCCAGGTCAACCTGGAGCCCGGATTTTTCGTTTTGCGATATGGCCCGGGGTTTATTGTAGATCCCTCGTCGGACAATCGCGTTGAGCGGATCGGTATCACGCATCGTGATGGCCGGCCGGCCGAGCCGACGCAGACGGTGGCGCCGGGATCGTTGACATACAATCTGACAAACGCCAGCCCGGCTCGCATCATTGCGTACGCGCTCAGCATCACAGCGGCCGAACGCAGGGCCTACAGTGGGACCCCACAAGGCTTCAGGCTGGGAGGCTTCCTGTCGGGTTCGCGCCTTTTGTCGACGCAGACATTCCTCGATCTCTTCCCGTCGGAAACGGTGATGAGCGCCGGTGGCTTGGCGGTCAAGCGTGTGGCGCTGCTGTTTACCGATATCAAGGGCTCGACCGCGCTCTATGACCGTATCGGGGACATGAAAGCGTTCAACCTGGTGCGCCAGCACTTTGGCGTGTTGCGCGATGTCATCGCAGCGAACCGTGGTGCGCTGGTCAAGACGATTGGCGATGCGGTCATGGCGAGCTTTCACGAACCGCTGAACGCCATTCGTGCTGCGCTGGACATGCTTGCGCAGATCAGGCGCTTCAACGATAGCGTGGGTGAGGAACTGATCACACTGAAAATCGGCGCGCATGTCGGGCACTGCCTAGCGGTGACGTTGAATGGACGGCTCGATTATTTCGGGCAGACAGTCAACCTGGCGGCCCGCGTGCAGGGGCTGGCCGCGGAGAACGACATTTATATGAGCGACGAAATATACCGCTTATCCGGCGCCGCGGACTTGTTGGCGGCAATGCAGTGTGAGGCGCAGACCGTCCACGTCAAGGGCATCGCGCGCGAGATCGGCGTTCACGCATTGCGCTCCCGCCATCAGGGGAGGCCGTGACAGTAGGGCTCTATTTGCTGCGGTGCATGAGTCGGCAAGTGATGCTGTGGACGGCTCCTCCACCGGCACGAGAGTGCCAAAGATGTGGGCGCTGTTTAAGGCTCCCACGATTCGGAGGAGCTACCCATGCAAACGATTTCGACGATTGGTCTCGACATCGCCAAGTCAGTTTTTCAGGTTCACGGCGTGGATGTTGCCGGTCTGGTGGTTATCCGCCGGCAATTGAAGCGTCGCCACGTTCTGCCGTTCTTTGAGAAGTTGCCGCCCTGCCTGGTTGGCATCGAGGCCTGCGCCTCGTCGCATTATTGGTCGCGTCAACTGCAGGCACTCGGCCACACTGTGCGGCTGATGCCGCCGGCCTACGTCAAGCCTTACGTCAAGCGACAGAAGAACGATATGGCCGACGCGGAGGCAATCTGTGAAGCAGTCACGAGGGCCAATATGCGGTTCGTGCCAACCAAGACGCCCGAGCAACAAAGCGGGCTGACGCTCCATCGCACGCGCCATCTGCTCATCCGCCAGCAGACCTCGGTGATCAATGCGATCCGCGCTCACCTGGCCGAGTTTGGCATCACCGCACCGGTCGGTCGCAAGGGCATGGAGGAGCTGCTGCGTGTCATCGTCGATCCGAGCGACAAACGGGTGCCTGATGTTGTGTGTGCGTGCGTGCCTTGCCGCGCTGGGCAGCCAATTGCTCAGCCTTAAAAAGCAGATCCTAGATTTTGATCGAATGATCATGGCATGGCACCGCTCCAATCAAACGAGCAAGCGCCTCAATTGCATTCCGGGCGTCGGTCCGCTGCTCGCCACGGCCCTTGTCGCCAGCGTCGCGGATCCTAAAGCCTTCCGATCAGGCCGCAACTTCTCGGCTTGGATCGGCCTGGTACTCAAGCAGCACTCGAGCGGAGGTCGGGCCAGGCTCGGCAGTATCAGCAAACAGGGAGACCGCTATCTGCGCGGCCTGTTCGTGGCCGGCGCATTCGCCGTCATCCGCTATGCCAAGCTCCATGGCACCAAGTATCGGCCTTGGGTCGCAGCGTTGTTGGCAAGGCGACCGACCAAAGTCGCTGCGATCGCGCTGGCCAACAAGCTCGCCCGAATGGCCTGGGCATTAATGGCTAGGGGCGAACGATACAATTATCCGGCCGGGCTAAGGGTCTGACGAGATCGCGCCAAGTACCGTGGCGTGATGTGAAGGTTGGGAGGGCGAACAGCACGTAATGTAGAGCCGGTCGATCCGGCGATCAGGACAACCCACTTGGGCCAATGCATTCTTGAATGGGGGTTTGTGACCGGGACCTGATACGCGGAGAGCATTATGGCCAGCGGTCATGTGAACCGCACGCAAAGGCCGAACACATGGCTGCACCGACCAAGCCTGCAACGTGAAGATTCTCCTTGCCAACCTGGAGCCGTCCACACATGGCCCTTCGCGACATTCACCGCAGCGCGAACGAATGTCGGCTATTGATCGAAGAACGGAAGTCGCGTCGCTAATCGCCAAGCACTTGCCGCCTGAGCCGCGCGAGGTCAGCGAACGGCGCAATCTGTCTTATTTCTGTCTGAAATTGAAGAGAACCTAAGGCCGTCGCGAGTAGAGTTGAGTAAAGGGGTACGTAACATGTCCAAGCATCAAGCTCAGACAAAAGCAGACGACAGCGGGGCTCTCGACGTTTCCAACGTTATAAGCCTTGCCACTGATCAGTTGGCCGTCGAGAAAGCCGTTCGGCTGATTGATACCTACATTCTCGAAAAATGGCAGGAGATCCCAAGGCTGCCAGTGTCACATAACGCGGACGCCGCTTAGAGCAGCGATTCGCCAAGCTGCCGGCATTGCTGCACTGAGCGCCGAAATAGAAAAGGGGCGCGGCCGTACATCCGGGCGCGCGCCCCTCCCGTCCCCCTTCTAACGGGGGGGTTGATCGCGGGCAGACGACGCTGTTTCCGGAATGCCTTGCAGACTGGATCGACGAGAACAATCCGGTTCAAGTGATCGACGTCTTTGTCGATGAACTCGATCTAGCGGCACTGGGATTTGACGGGGTTGCTCCCGAGGCAACGGGGCGGCCTTCGTATCATCCCTCCGTTCTGCTGAAGCTCTATATTTACGGCTATCTCAACCGGGTTCAGTCGAGCCGGCGGCTTGAGCGCGAGGCTTTGCGCAATGTCGAGGTGATGTGGCTGACCGGGCGGCTTATGCCCGATCACAAGACAATTGCCGACTTCCGCAAGGACAATGGGGGAGCCATTCGCAAGGTGTGCGCCCGGTTTATCATGCTGTGTCGGCGTCTGGACCTGTTCGCCGAAGCCAGCGTCGCCATTGATGGCAGCAAGTTCAAGGCGGTGAACAATCGGGACAAGAACTTTACCCGAGCGAAGATGGAGCGGCGTCTGGCGCAGATCGAGGAGAGCGTAGCCCGTTATCTGCGCCAGCTCGACAGCGCCGATCGGCAGGAGCCGTCGGAGGCGCGAACCATCAAAACAACCCGGCTCAAGGAGAAGATCACCAGGCTGAAGGAGGAGGTAAAGCGCCTGCATGGGCTCAAGACGCGGATGCTGGCGACGCCGGATCAGCAGATATCGCTGACCGATCCTGATTCCCGCTCGATGGCGACGAGCGGCCGGGGCTCAGGTGTAGTGGGCTACAACGTTCAAGTCGCGGTCGACACCGAACATCATCTGATCATCACCCATAAGGTAACCAACGTCGGCAGCGACCGGGCGCAGCTCGCCCATATGGCCAAGCAGACCAAGACAACCCTGGAAGCGGCGAATCTCGATGTCGTCGCCGACCGCGGCTACTTCAGCAGTGAGGAGATCCTTGAGTGTGGCAAAGCCGGCATCACGGTGACGCTGCCAAAGCCGATGACCTCGAACTCGAAGCGCTTCGGCAAACAGGACTTCCGCTATGTGGCTAAGGACGACGTTTATATTTGTCCCGCCGGCGAACGGCTCGGCCACTCATTCACCACCCAAGAGCACGGATTGGTCCTGCACCGCTATTTGACCAACGTCTGCCAGCACTGCGCTATCAAGCATCGCTGTACCACCGGCAAGGAGCGACGGATCACGCGGTGGGAGCACGAGCACATACTCGAAGCCGTGCAACGCCAACTCGACGAGCATCCGGAGAAGATGCGCCAGCGACGCGAGACCGTCGAACATCCCTTCGGCACGCTGAAGATGAGGATGGGGGCGACGCATTTCCTGATGAAGACGCTGCCGCGGGTCGCCTCCGAGATGGCGCTTCACGTATTGGCCTACAATCTCACCCGCGTCATGAACATCATCGGCATTCAGCCGCTCATGGCGGCGATGAGGGCATGATCAGGGTCCAGTAACAGCGCGCTTCCCCGTCCAACCGGTCTTCTAACACCCTCAGTCAAAACGTTTTTGCACGAC
>CAVTPQ010000009.1:0-1053670 GCA_963736605.1 uncultured Alphaproteobacteria bacterium
GAACGCGATCAGGATCACGAGACGGATCAAATCGGTGGCAATAAAGGGCAAAACGCCAATGAAAATGGTCGCAAAACTCACTTCCTGCACCACGGTCTTGATCACGAATACGTTCATGCCAACCGGCGGATGAATGAGCCCAAGCTCGACCGTCATCACAATGATCACGCCGAACCAGATCGGATCGAAGCCAAGCTGTGTGATCACCGGAAATATGATCGGGATGGTCAGGATGATCATGGCGAGCGAGTCCATCAGGCAGCCGAGCACGATGTACATCAGCATGATGAGCGCCAGCACGCCGTAACGGCCCAGGCCCAAGCCGGTGAGAAATTCGGTCACCTTTTGCGGCGTCTGCGTCACGGTGAGGAAATAGCCGAACAGCAGCGCGCCGATCAGCACCGTGAGCACGGCGGCGGCGGTGCGCACGGCTTGCAGCAGCGAACGGCGGATTTCCGTGCGCGACAGTTTCCCGCGCGCCACTCCGATGATGAAGGCGCCGGAAGCGCCGACGCCGCCCGCCTCGGTCGGCGTAAACAGCCCGCCGTAGAGGCCGCCGATGACGAGGCAGAAGAGCAGGAGCGTCGCCCAGATGTCGCGCAGTCCGGCGCGGCGCTCGGCCCAACTGTGCCGCGGCGTCGACGGCAGAAATTTCGGCCGCAGCTTGCCGATCAGCACCACCGTCATCATGTCCATGGCCGCGGCGAGCAGGCCGGGAATGATGCCGGCAATGAACAGCTTGCCGATGTCCTGCTCGGTGATGATGCCGTACACGGCAAGCACCGTCGACGGCGGCAGCATGGCGCCGAGCGTGCCGCCGGCGGCGATCACGCCGGTGGCGAAGCTTTGCGGATAATCGTAACGGCGCATTTCCGGATAAGCGACGGTGGCGAAGGTCGCCGCGGTGGCGACCGACGAGCCCGAGATTGCGGCAAAGCCGGCGCAGGCGGCGATGGTGGCGATACCGAGACCGCCCTTGAAGTGGCCGACGAAGGAATTCGCGGCGCGGAACAGTTCGCGGCTCATTCCCGAGTTGGACACGAAGGCGCCCATCAGCAAAAACATCGGGATAACGCCGAAAGTGTAGTCGGTCACGGTGCGCATCGAGGTCAAGCCGACGCTCTTTAACGCCGGACCGCCGCCGACCAGATAAGAGAAGCCGGTGACGCCGACCAGGCCCATCGCCATGCCGACCGGCACGCGCAACAGCATCAATCCGAACAGGCTTACGAAGCCGACAACCGCGACGACGTCGGGACTCACAGATGCCTCATGCGATGCCGCCTCATTCGACCGGCTTATATTGATATTTGCCGCCGAGCAGTTCGGGATGGAAAATCAACCGATAGGTGCGCACGGCAATCAGCAGCACCGCCGAGACATCGCCGAGCCAGGCGACCAGGAAGAACGGCCAGACCGGCAGCCGGAGATCGAAGGTCAACACGTTGTCGGAATATGTATCGTGGACCTTGTCGAACAGCGTGTAGGTCTGCACGGTCACCACGAACAATAGCACCAATGTCGCGAAGACATCGATGACGCGCTGCATGCGTTCGCCGACATTGGCATAGATCAGATCGACGGTGATGTGGTTGCCCCGGTACGACGTCGCGGCGATACCCCAGAAGATGACGATGCCTAGCAGCAGCCGTCCGAAATCGTAGCCGTCGGGAATCTGCACGCTGAAGAAATAACGCAGCACCACCGAGACAAAGATATCTAGCGCGACGAGGCCGATAAAGAACGCGGCAATCAGCTCGATGCCGTCGATGAAACGATCCATCGCGCTGGGCTTGCGCGCCGGCTCGGGCGCGACAACTCCGGCGACGTCAACGTCGGCTTCCGACATCGGCACTAGTCCCGTATGGCGGCGGCGGCGAGAAACCCGCCGCCGCCCTCATTGCGTTCGTGTCGGTCAGAAACCGGCGTTGTATTGCGTGAGCGACGCTTGCAGGCCTTTGTAGATCGCGTCGGGATCGCCGCCCGCCTTCTTCACGGCGTCCGCCCACTTCTGCTTAAGCGGCTCGGCCGACTTTTTCCATTCGCCGAGCTGCTCGTCCGAGATCTTGTAGACCTCATGACCGGGCGTCTGTTGCATCTTGGCAAGCCCGGCATGCTCGAAGTCAGCCCACGGATCGGCGAACCGGGCGGCCCACTGCGAGGTGCAATGGTCGTCGATCACCTTCTGCTGCGACGGCGACATTGCCGCGTAGACGTTCTTGTTCATGATCCACACGAACATCACCGAGCCGAGCGGCTCGTCCATGTCGTATTTGGTCACCTTGTCGATGCCGAACAGGAACATCGAGCCCCAGGGGAAGGTGACGGCGTCGGCAACGCCCTTGGCGAGGACGTCCCGCACTTCAGGCGCGCTCGATTCCACATTGGTGCCGCCGAGCTGCGTCACCCAGGCGGCAATCGTACCCTGGGCCGGCCGGACCTTCATGCCCTTGATGTCGCCCGGCACCACGATCTTCTTGTTGGTGGAGTGCCAGACCAGCGGATCGAGCACGAAGGCGAAGCAATAATGCACGTCCTTCATCTCGGTCGCCGCGTACTGGCGGTACCAGGCGTCGACCGCGAGATTGCCGCCCTTGGCCTTGCCGACCAGGAACGGCAGCTCGCCCGCCGCGATGATGGGGAAGCGTCCCGGCTGATAGCCCGGATTGACGTAGGCGAAGTCGGCGATGCCGTCGCGCGCCATGTCATAGTGGTCGAACGCTTTGCCAAGCTGCTGCGACGGATAAATCTGGTATTTGATGGTTCCGTTCGAGGCCTTCTCGATGTCGTCGGCCCAGTCCTGGATCGCCTTCTGCAACGGATGCGACGGCGGCACCCAGTGTGACAGTTTCAAAGTGAAAGTCTTGTCCTGTGCCGACGCGGCGCTAAGGCCAAAACCGAGCGCGAGCCCGAACGCGGCAATGCCGCAGAATTTTCCAAGGCGCATCCGAAATCCCCCCTTATACGTCTGTTTGTAGTGCCGTCGTTTTGCAGTCCGTCGGATTGCAACACAGCCTAGTTGCAAGAGTTGCGAGAGCAACCTTCCTATTTAAACGCAGAAACGGCCCACTGTAAAAGCAATTCCAACTCGATCGATAAAATTGTTCGCAACCGCGTGGCGGTTGCTACACGCTGTTTTCGTTCACCCGAGCGTACTGCCGTCGCCTTAACCGGGCGGCAGCGACGACGGGGTTAAGCCGTCTCTGAACAAAGAGCCGGGAGAGAGCGCATCAGCGCCGGACCCGGCAGTTCGGGGACGTCAAAATGTTGCGTCGCTTCGCGGCGTTCTGCTTTGCCGCATCTATTGTTGTCTGGCCGGCAGTTGCCGGCAGCGACACCGACACATTTTGGAGCACGCCGTCGGCGGCCGTGCTCGCCTCAGCGGCAGCGGCAGCGTCAAAACCGATACCCGCGCTGGCATTGACACCCTCGCTCGCTCCGCAGCAAGGGCCGGTCGTCGCTGTCACGGAAACCAAGCCGGACGCAGTAGCCAGCGACCAGCCTAAAACACAGACTGAAAATCTCGCGCAAATAGACGTGCCGCAACAGGCCGTCGCGCTCGGTCCGGCAGAGCCGGTCGCGCCATCGCCGGCTATGTCGAACACTCCATCACTTTCTGGGTCAGGCGCCCCATCGCCGCAAGTGTCACAATCTCGCTCGCCGGTGTCGGAGCCGTTTGGCCTTGCCGCTACGCCGGTTTGGTTCGGAAAAATTCTGACGAACTGGGGCGGCGTCGAAGCCGCTATCCGCGCCGAGAACGATACTTTGTCCCGTTGTCGCGACGATGCGCGACGCTGCCCGCAAGCGGCGCGCAATTTCCTTGCCATCGTTGCGCAAGGCCGTGCACAGAGCGGCCGCGCCCGCATCGGCATCATCAACCGCGCGGTCAACATGGCGATCGAGCCGATGAGCGACATGGCGCAGTGGGGCGTGCCCGATCGCTGGAGCGCGCCGCTCGAGACATTCGCCACCGGGCGCGGCGACTGCGAAGACTACGCCATCGCCAAATACGCGGCCTTGACGGCGGCCGGCGTCCCCGCGCAAGACGTCAAGCTCATCATCGTGCGCAATACCGCCGCCGACGAGGATCACGCAATCGTTGCCGTCCGCACCGACGGCGAATGGACCATTCTCGACAATCGCTGGCTGACGCTGGTCAAAGACGTCGATATGCCGAAAGCGATCCCGCTCTACGTACTCGATGACAGCGGCGTGCGGGAATTCGTGCCGCCGACGATCACGGTCGCGCGGCGGACGACGACGCCGGCTTCGGTCAACTTCTAGGACGAGGCTACTTCGATTCGGCTTCGTAGACGCCGTCCCAATCCGCTCCGGGCGGCTCCGCGCGATAGGCGGCGATGCGTTCCTCATACATAGCGTAGAGTCCCGCGACATCGAGTCCGTCGGCGATCTTGCGGCAGCGCGCGATCAGATTCAGCGCCTCGTCCCATTGTTGCTTGCGGAAGCTGGCCAGCATCTGTGCGTTCAGCTCGCGCAATTCGCGGCAGCGCGGGTCTCGCTCGACCTCGGCACGGCCGAGCACCGCGAATACCGCCTCGGGCTGCGTCTTGCCCTTCACTTGGATCAGATCGATTTCCATCGTGGCGAACTTCTGTTTAGCCCCTTCGGCGGTGCGCGAGCCGATCACCAGCGGCAGGCGATAATCCTTGGTCCGCGCTTCGAGCCGCGACGCAAAGTTGACGGTGTCGCCGAGCACTGAATAATTGAAGCGGAAGTCGGACCCCATATTGCCGACGACGCACGGTCCGGTATTGAGCCCGACGCCGATGCGCAGCGGCATGTAGACCCCGCCATTAGCCTCGGCCTCGCGCTTGAGCTCGACGTTGAGCGCTGCGGCGCGCGCCTGCATTTCCAGCGCGGCGTCGCAGGCATTGGCCTCCTGCTCGTCGTCGTCGACCGGAGCGTTCCAGAACGCCATGATGGCGTCGCCGATATATTTGTCGATGGTACCTTTGCGCTCGATGATGGCGTTAGTGAGCGGCGTGAGAAAGCGGTTCATTAACCGCGTCAGACCCTGCGGATCGTCCTTGTAGTGCTCCGAGATGGTGGTGAAGCCGCGCACATCGCTGAACAGGATGGTCATGCGCCGCTCCTCGCCGCCGAGCACGAGCTTCTCGGGCGAGCGCGCCAGCTGCTCGACCATATGCGGCGAGAGGTAGTAGCCGAACGCGGAGCGGATCTGCTGGCGCTGCTTCTGCTCGCGAAAATAATTGACGAACGTCAGCACCAGATAGATCAGCCAGCTCGAGATCAGCGGATAGGTGAAATCGATGAGCAGGTTGTGCTCGTCGAACAGGTAAAGCGACAGCCCGATCAGCCCGGCGAAGATGCCGGCGCCAAGAACCACGACGACGGTCGCCGACAGCATAGGCGCGGCGACGATAATGGCGAGCCCGATCAAGACCGCGACCGTGAGCTCGGCGCCGATGGCATAGTTCGGATGAACCAGAAGCGACTTGGTCAAGACGCTTTCGAGAATTTGCGCGTGCACTTCGACACCGGGCATCGCCGCCTCGACCGGCGTCGTCTTGAGGTCAAGGAGACCGATCGCCGACGTGCCGATCAAGACGAGCTTGCCGCGAAAGCGGTCGGCGGAGACGTTGCCCTGCAGGACGTCCTTGGCCGAGACGTAACGCGCCGGATCGGTCTTGTTGAAATGCACCCAGAACTGGCCATGCTCGTCGGTCGGCACTTCAAGCCCGGGCACCGCCACCGCTTGCACGCCGGCATTGTCGGCGCGAATGAGAATAGCCCCCGCGCGGGTGATGACGCGCAGCATTTCCATCGTCAACGAAGGGACCAGCGCACCCTGCGCCACCATGACGACGGGGACGCGGCGAATGATGCCGTCACGCTCGGGATTGATCGAGAACAGGCCGCGACCGGCCGCGGCTTCTTCGATCGGCGGGACGTTGCGTAATAGGCCGGGGAACGTCACCAGGAACGGGCTTGGATCGGGCCCGCGAATGGCGAAGCCGGTTTGCAGCGTCGCCTGCCCCGGTAATTTCGGCGTCACGACCGAGGTTCCGGCCTCGCCGACGACGACGCGGGACTGTTTGATCGCGTCGGCCAGTACTGCATCGTTGCTGGGCAGGTTGTCGAGCTTGGCGCGGGTGTCCGCATCGATGCCGCGAAAGCTCTGCTCCGCGATCGCCGGCGACATGCGGTCCGGCTCGGCAAAGATGACGTCGAAACCGATGGCGAGCGCGCCGAGCTGGGTGATGCGGGTGACGAGATCGGCCACCGTCGTGCGCGGCCAAGGCCATTGCCCGATCGCCTTGAGGCTGTCCTCGTCGATATCGACGATGACGACCGGATAGCCCTTTTGCAGGCGCGGTCGCAGCACCTGAAGGAAGTCGAACGTGCGCAGGCGCAGTTCTTCGAGCGGCCGCGGGTCGGCCAGCCGCAGCGGGATGAGCGCGAACAACAGCACAAGGCAAACCGCGCGCGCCACCCCGAACCGGCGCGCCCAGCCGGCTATCCTGGTCATGACCCTGAGAATCCCCTGTCTTGTCCGCCCCCGCGAAGCGGAGCGTAGCGGGGGAGGGGGACCATGCGAAGCATGGTGGAGGGGGCATGCGGCCAGGAGGCTCGCCTCACCGCCGACGCCCCTTCCACCGCCCTGCTGCGCAGGGCGGTCCCCCTTCCCCGCTTCGCGGGGCAGGATGATTTATCATTTTTCCCGGAACGACCGCATCAGCTGATCGTGCAAGGGTTTCAGCAGATAGGACAACATGGTGCGTTCGCCGGTCTCGATATAGGCCTCGACCGGCATGCCCGGCGTCAGTTTGACGTCGCCAAGCCGCTTGATTTCGTCGTTGGTCATGGCGATGCGAACCGAATAATAGGTCCGGCCGGTGCGCTGATCGGTGGTGGTATCGGCGCCGATCCGCACTACCTTGGCGTTGATCTCCGGCGTCGTGCGCACGTTGAACGAGGTGAAACGCAGTACGACGGGCTGATCGAACTGCACGTCGTCGATGTCCTTGGGATCGACCTTCACCTCGACCTGAAGCTTGTCGTCCTCCGGCACGATCATCATGATCGGATCGCCGGCAGTGATGACACCGCCAACCGTATTCGCGGTCAATTGGAAGACGATGCCGTCTTGCGGGGCACGGATGTCGGTGCGCTTGAGCTGATCTTCCGCGGTCACTTTGCGCTCGACATATTCGCTAATTTTGCTGTCGGTCTCGCGCAGCTCCTTGGCGACGTCGCTGGCGAGGTCCGCATCGACCTGAATGATTTGCAGCTGCGTCTCGGCGATCTTGCCCTTGGCCTCCGCGGCTTGGGCGACGAGCTGGCCGCGCGACCCTTCAAGCTGCGCTTCGTCGCGCTCGAGCGAGGTGAGCCGGTTAAGCTGCACCAAATTCTTCGCATAAAGATCGCGCACGCCCTTTAATTCCTGCTCGATCAGCGCGACTTCCTGGTCCTTGGCGTCCTGTTGCGCGGTGAGGCCGGTGATCTCCTGCTGCAACTGGGTGATCCGCTCCTGGAGCTGCTTCTTCTGGCCGTCGCGGTCTTGCCGCCGCAAGTCGAACAGCCTGCGCTCGCTGGCCAGCGCCTCTGCGACGCTCGGATCGTCGAGGTGGTCGGCGAGCTCTTTTGGCACGGCGACCGAATCGGCGCCGTCGCGTTCGGCGGCAAGCCGCGCTTGGCGCGCATAAAGCTCGGTAAGCCCCTGGGTGACGATGGCCAGATTGGCTTGCGTCACCGTCTCATCGAGTTGAATGAGAATTTGTCCCGCCTTCACGTGGTCGCCGTCATGCACAAACAATTTGCCGACCACGCCGCCGGTGGGGTGCTGCACCTTCTTGATATTGGAATCGACGACAATGTCGCCTGGCGCGATCAGCGCGCCGGAAATTTCGGCAGTCGAAGCCCAGCCGCCAAGGCCGAATGCCAGAACTCCGACCAGGACGCTGCCGGCGATGATGTGCCGGCGAATCGATTCGTTGGCGCTGTGCGCCGGGCCGGTTTCGCCGAAAGCCCAGTGCAGCCCTGCTGTGGCAACGCCGATGGCCCTGACGATCGGCCCGGTCAGCCAGGACAGCGCGGCGTTGCGGCTCCGCTTTCTGGCGCCACTCATCCTGCGCCTCCTTGTTCGGCTACCTTCAAAGCCCGCGGCGCGGCGTTCGGCGGCGTCAGGCGCGTGAGGATTTCCTCTTTCGGCCCGAACTGCTGCTGGCGGCCCTTGCCCATGATGAGAATATAGTCGACGCCGGCAATTGCGCTCGGGCGATGCGCCACCACGATGGCGATGGCGCCGCGCGCGCGCAGACCGAGAATGGCCCGGGTCAGCGCTTCGTCGCCTTCGGCGTCGAGATTGGAATTGGGCTCATCGAGAACGACGAGGAACGGATCGCGATACAGCGCGCGCGCCAGCGCGACGCGCTGCGCCTGGCCGGCGGATAGCGCGCTGCCCTGTTCGCCGACCATCGTTTCGTAACCGTCGGGGAGATTGATGATGAGATCGTGGACGCCGGCGGCCTGCGCCGCGGCAATGACGGCGTCCGCATCCGGTGGATCTTCGAATCGGGCAATGTTCTGCGCCACCGTGCCGTTGAACAATTCGACGTCCTGCGGCACGTAACCGACGTGCCGACCAAGCGCCTCCGGCGACCATTGATCAAGCGTGGCGCCGTCGAGCCGGACGGCGCCGCGGACCGGCGTCCAGACCCCGACCAGCATGCGCGCGAGCGAAGATTTCCCCGACGCCGTCGGCCCGATCACGCCCAGCGCCTTACCGGCCGCGAGCGTGAAGTTAATGTCCTGGCAGACGATCCTTTGATGACCGGGCGGGGCGACTGCAGCATTTTGCACCACGAGCGAACGGGCCGGCGGCTTGAGCTGCATTGGCTCGCTTGTCGGCGGCAAGTGACCGAGCAATCTCGACAACCGTTGCCAGCTTTGCCGCGCCCCGACAAAACCGCGCCAATTGGCGATCGCCAGATCGACCGGGGCAAGCGCGCGGGCGCCGAGGATGGAGGCGGCGATCATGATGCCCGGCGTCGACTCCTGCTGGATGACGAGCCAAGCGCCGACCGCTAGAATCGCGGATTGCAGCAACAGCCGCAACACCTTCGAAAACGCGCCGAGGCCGCCGCCGACGTCGCTGGCGCGACCGCTCGATTCCACGAAGTTGCGGTTGAGGTCGTGCCAGTGCTTGGAGATACGGCCGGCCATGCCCATCGCCGTGATCGCCTCGGCGTTGCGCCGGCTTGCTTCGAGAAGCGCGTTCCGCGCTACGGCGAATTGGGCGGCGCTGCGCGTCGGACGTCGGGTCTTTATTTCGGTCACCACCGTCAGCGTGACGAGAATGATGGCGCCAAGGAGCGCGGTGAGACCAAGATAGGTGTGGAACAGGAAACAGACGGCGAGGTAGACCGGCATCCACGGCAGATCGAAGAAGGCAATCGGCCCGCTTCCGGACAGGAAGCTGCGCACCGAATCGAGATCGCGGATCGGCTGGGTGCCGTCGCCTTTGGCGCCGATTTTGAGCGGCAACCGCACGATCGCGTCGTAAATTCGAAGACTCATCGTCTCATCGAGGCTGCGGCCGACGCGCACCAGGATGCGGCTCCTGATCATATCGATCAGGCCCTGCGCGCCGTAGAGCCCGGCCACCAGGATCAACAGCCCGACCAGGGTCGGCACGCTGCGGCTGGGCAGCACCCGATCGTAGATTTCGAGCATGAATAGCGCGCCGGAGAGCATCAAAATATTGCTCATCCCGGAAAACAGCGCGATGGCGATGAAAGCCCGCCGGCAAGCGCCGAGCGCCGCGGCAAGTTCGGAACTCGCGGGCTGCTGCCGCAGCGGGCCGAGACTATGGCTCATGGAACGTGCGTACCATCGTAGCAGGCGGAATCCACACCCGCGTTTGGGAACGACCGGCGGCGGCTAGCCTGTGCCGGAACTTACGATCCCCCGACCAGATCAAGAACACTATACCCTTAGTTTCATATAGTTACATCTAGATTGGGGCGGGTTCACGACCGTTAGTTAATATCGGGGCCGGGAACCGTTGCACCCGAAACGCTCCGGCCGACACCGACATCATTCATAATTCATAGCGGCCGTGACGGCTTACCCCGTTACCACAATGAGGCGGCGCCGCGCCACTGACAGCGGCGAAGCCCGTCGCCGCGCCACCAAACAAATTTCCACGTCGCGGCTACCGGCCCCTGAAGCTCAGAGGCCGGCGCCGATCAACGCGTGCAAAGCAGAGATGTGCTGCTGGAAATCAGGAACGGGAGTTCGAGCGAGAGCCCGATGCTGAAGGCCTTCTGGCGCGTGGCGCCCTCGGTCCTTTTCAGCTTCTTGGCAATTTGCGACGCCGAAGTTTTCTTGCGCGCCATTGTCTTCAGCTCCCGGACTTCGCTTGAAGTCCACGAGCGCCGCTTTTTCTTCCTCTTGGCCATAATGCCTCCCTTTCAAGAAAGCCAGCTTGTATCCCTTACGGATGTAAAAGAAAAGCCGTTTGGTTGGATGGTGATCACCTTTGAGCGAGCCGAGCAGCTGCCACATATGCGATCATGGAACTCACTGCAATAGTGGTGATCGCAGATACGGCAGGCGAGTTAACAAATGCTTTTGTTGGATCGTCTTAGCGCGCCCGTGCAGTGGATGCAAATCAAATGACCGCAAGTCCGCGATTCCAGAAGCTTGCAATCTGGAACAAGGTCGGCACGGACAAGGTCTGCCCGTCGAGATCTACACGGAGCGGTAAGGGCGGATTGCAGTCCTGCAGAGACGGCTACCTATGACAAACAAATATCAACACTAGTGTGGTGGATTTGAAGTTCCTAAGATCCAACGGCAAACTCGCGTAGGAACTTCAAATCCAAAAACCACACTAGAATCATAAATTTGCTAGTGTCCCTTCGATTCTGAAGTTCGCATCAGAGGTGCCGCAAACGTGTGCGAACTTCAGAATCGGGACACTAGACATTATTCAGACCTATTGCTGGCAGTATCGCTTTTGATACGGCCAACATCGGGCGACATCGGAGAACATTACGGGATCACTTGTACGTGCATTGTTGTCGTTGCTCGTCATTCTCGTTGCGTTGTCGCCGCATGCAGCGGCGGAGCCAAGCTGCCCGCCGGGTAAAACGGCCACCCCGTCGGGGTGCAAATAATCAAACACCCAGCTACGCTCGCCGGCTCGAACAGTGAGAGCCGGCGAGTGGCCCGATGCGTGTTGCATTGCTTTTAGCGCTCTGCGTCGTCGTGTTGGCGGCGGCTGGAAACTATAGCCGCGCCCAGACTCCGGGGCTGTCTTGTCATGGCGCACAGCGGCCTAAACAGGTCGCCGAGCTTTTGTTCGGCCGCGATATCGGCCGTCGCCTCGGCGTCAGCGAGGGCGCCTTCGCGCATTTCGTCGCCCGCGAGTTGACGCCGCGCTTTCCCGACGGCCTGACGATTACCGATGCGACCGGGCAATGGCGCGATCCCGCGGGCGGCGCGCTGACGCGCGAACCGACGAAACGGGTCGAAATCGTGCTGCCCGGCAATGCCGACGACCAAGCCAAGCTCGACGCCGTCGTGACGGCTTACAAGCGCGTATTCCGCCAGCATTCGGTCGTCATCATTGTGCGGCCGGCCTGCGTGTCGTTCTAATGCGCAGGGGGCTTGCGGCGTGCGAGCGCTCTTCCTAGCTTTGCGAAAGCGGAGGACAGCGCGACCTAACGGGGCGATCGATGAATTCGTGCACGGACGATCTCAAGCTCGTTGCCCTCGACAAAGATGACATCGAGGTCGTGTCGGCGCACGTACAGGACGCCGTGGTCAAGGTCGGCGATATCCTTTGGCAGCCGCGCGAGCATCGTTTCATGATGGCGCTCAACCGTTTCGACTGGATGAGCGCGATCGACGGCAAAATGGACAAGGCCGATTACCGGCGCTGCCGGACCGCCTTGCGCTTCGAGCGCGTCAACGCCTGCAAGTGTCGCAATCTCGACCAGACCAATAAAGCGGCACCGCTTAATCTGCTCGCCGTCGAATTTTCCGAGGACGATGCTCCGGCCGGCGTGGTGTCGCTGATTTTCTCCGGCGGCGGCGTTATCCGTCTCGAGGTCGAATGCCTGGAAGCGGAACTGGCGGACCTCGGCGAAGTTTCGGTCGCGGCGCTGTGCCCGGATCATTTCACCGCCGGCTCGGCGGCCACCTAGAGCCTTATCCGTTCTGATTGAATCAGAACAGGGCTCTAGCATTTTGTTTGAGCATGATCTTTTCGGAAAACCGGCTTCCACTTTTCCGGATCATGCTCTAATTTAGGCGGTGCGCGGCCGCTGCGCCGACGGCGCGGCAAAAAGCTTCATCAGCACGGCGATGGTGCCGAGCGTCGCCACATAGACGATAAGCTGCATGGCGGTCGGCTGATCGACGTAGCCAATCAAGGTATGCAGCGCCCGGCCCAAATAGCTGGAATCGCTCAAAATCCAGGACGTGTCCCACACCGTCTCGTCGAGCGCGGTGACGATATTGGCCTGTTCGAGGAATGCGATGGCCTGCGCCGCCATGCCCGCGGCGAGCAGCGCGATCAAGGCGCTGGTCATGCTGAACAGATAGCGCGTCGGGATGGTGATGAGGCCGAGATAGGTCAACAGGCAGACCGAAGAGCCGAGCAGCAAACCGATGAACCCGCCGGCGACCATCGACCAGCTGGCGCCGCCTTGCGCCGCGGCGACGCCATAGAGGAACAACACGACCTCGGAACCTTCGCGTAAGACCGCGATCGCCACCACAATGGCGAGGGCGAAAAGCGATTTCGATCCGGCAACCACCGCCTCGCCGGCGGCGCGTAGCTCGGCGACAAGCTCGCGGCCATGGTGCGCCATCCACACATTGTGCCAGGTCAGCATCAGCACCGCGAAACCGAGAATGCCGGCATTGAACACTTCCTGACCGCTGCCGCCGAACAGGTCCGACAATGCGGTCGTGAACAGCGCTACCACGCAGGCGCCGAGCACGCCGGCGGCGACACCGCCCGCGATCCATAGCGAGCGGCCGGCGACGCCCGCGGTCACCGCCATGACGATGCCGACGATCAGGCCGGCCTCGAAAACTTCGCGGAACACGATCAGCAACGCGGCAAGCACGGCGACCTCACGATACGACTGTCATTCGACGTTGCATTGTCACGGCACCACCAGATAGCCCTGCGTTGCATGGTGGAAATCGTCGTAGAAATTATAGCGGCCCGGCTGCAGCGGGCGCACATGGACCGCGGCCTGGCTCCCGGCCGGGACGATCTTCTCGAAGTGCAGATCGGAGCTTTCGAATTCGGACACGATTGGATTGAGGTTCTTGACCTGGATTTCAATCGCCTGGCCGGCCGGCGCATGTAGCTCGGCGGGATCGAATTTTTGATCTTTGATTGTGATCGAGAGCTTGACGGCGTCGTCGGCGCGCGCGGCGCCTGCCGTCAACGCCAGCGTCGCGGCGAGAACAAGCGACGGCAACAGCCGCCGGCCCAACCCTTGGAGCGCGCAAACATTCATCGCCGGCAAGGCACCTTCCGTATGCCGTGAATGGATCACTCAAGGAGTTGGGCACCAGCGGACTTTTTGTCAATCTAAAAGCGGAATATTAGAATTGTTATAATTACAGAGGGCTGCTACTAGCGCTGCAAAGCCGGCAAAATCGGTATTGACGCAGCGCCCGGCCGAAATCCAGTTCAGTATCATGGCAATCCACCTCGACAGCCGCTCCGGCGATTTTGCCCAAAAATTCCGCGCTTTTCTCGACACCAAGCGCGAAGCGGCCGCCGATGTTGAAGACACCGTCCGTGCGATCGTTGCCGACGTTGCGACCCGCGGCGATCGCGCGCTCAACGAGTACACGTTGAAGTTCGACAAGCTCGATCTCGAACGCGTTGGGCTGCGCGTGACCGCGTCCGAAATCGCAGCTGCTGCGGCGGCATGCAGCCGCGATGCGCTTGATGCGCTCGAATTCGCCCGTGCCCGCATCGACGCCTATCACCGCCGGCAAGTGCCGCAGGACGATCGCTTCACCGACGCGCTCGGCGTCGAGCTCGGCTCGCGCTGGACCGCGATCGAGGCCGTCGGCCTCTATGTGCCTGGCGGCACCGCCGCTTATCCGTCCTCGGTTTTGATGAACGCGGTGCCGGCCAAGGTCGCCGGCGTGCCGCGGATCGCCATGGTGGTGCCGGCGCCCGGGGGCAAACTCGATCCCCTGGTCCTGGCGGCGGCCAGCCTTGCCGGCGTCGACGAAATCTTCCGCATCGGCGGCGCGCAGGCGATCGCGGCCTTGGCATACGGCACCGCGACCATTGCGCCGGTCGCCAAGATCGTCGGGCCGGGCAATGCCTACGTAGCAGCCGCCAAGCGCATCGTGTTCGGCAAAGTCGGCATCGACATGATCGCTGGCCCGTCGGAAGTGCTGATCATCGCCGACCGCACCGGCAATCCCGACTGGATCGCCGCCGATCTGTTGGCGCAGGCCGAGCATGACGAGAGCGCACAGTCCATACTGATTACTGACGACGAACGGCTTGCCGGGGCGACCGAACGGGCCATCGAAGGCCAACTCAAGGGACTTGCGCGCGGCAAAATCGCCGGCGCTTCGTGGCGGGATTTCGGCGCGATCATCATGGTCCGCCAGCTCGACGATGCGGTGCCGCTGGTCGACGCCATCGCGCCGGAGCACCTCGAAATCGCCGCCGCCGATGCGGAGCGGCTCGCCGGGCGCATCCGCAATGCCGGCGCGATCTTCATCGGCGCGCATACCCCGGAGGCGATCGGCGATTACGTGGCCGGCTCCAACCACGTGCTGCCGACGGCGCGCTCGGCCCGCTTTTCCTCCGGCCTCGGCGTGCTCGACTTCATGAAGCGGACGTCGATTCTTAAATGCGGCCCCGAGCAATTGCGCGCGCTCGGCGGCGCGGCGATCACGCTCGGCAACGCGGAAGGACTGCAGGCCCATGCCCGCTCGGTCGCTATCCGGCTCAATCGGTGATGGCGCGAAAAGGCTCACTGAAGGAAGATACCGGCCGCCTCACCGCGGTCACGCTCGATGAAGCTTCGATCGGCAGTTCCAACGACGACGTCGAGCACGAGCGGCGGGTCGCCATCTACGACCTCATCGAGGAAAACAAATTCCGCCCGGTCGGTCACGACGGCGGACCTTACACCCTGCAACTCGGCATCAGCGGCAACCGCCTGGTATTCGATATCCGGCTGGCCGACGGCGCGGCGCTGATCGCCCATATGCTGTCGCTGGCGCCGTTCCGCCGCATCGTCAAAGATTACTTCGTCGTTTGCGACAGTTATTACGCGGCGATCCGCACGGCGACACCCGACCGCATCGAGGCGCTCGATATGGCGCGGCGCGCCTTACACGACGAGGGCTCGCGCCTGGTGATGGAGCGGCTCAAGCGCAAGGTCGATATCGATTTCAATACGGCGCGGCGGCTGTTTACGCTGATCGCGGTCTTGCACTGGAAGGGCTAGAGCATGATCCGGAAAAGTGGATACCGGTTTTCCGAAAAGATCATGCTCCACCAAAATGCCGTCGCGGCAATCATTTCAATCTGATAGCTGGATGCCGCCGGCAGCAAGGCCGCCACTGGCCGTCCTGTTCGCCTGCAGCCGCAATGCGGTGCGCTCGCCGATCGCGGCGGCTCTGTTTACGCAGATTTTCAGGCGCGCCGTCTACGTCGGATCGGCCGGCGTGCGCAAAGGCGAGGTCGATGCGTTTGCAGTCGCCGCCATGGCCGAGATCGGGCTCGATATTTCGCGGCACAAGCCGACGACGTTTGAGGAGCTGGACGAGTGGGAAGGCCTTAATTTCGATCTCATCGTCACGCTGGCGCCGGAAGCCCATCATCGCGCGCTCGAACTCACCCGCACCAGCGCCGTGGACGTCGAATACTGGCCGACCGCGGACCCGAGCGCCGTCGAAGGCAGCCGTGAGCAACGGCTCGATGCCTACCGCGAGGTGCGCGATCAGCTCTTGGCGCGTATCCGGGCGCGCTTTGTCAGCCGCGGCACGGGCAATGAATGAAACCGAGAGAGCGCGTAGCGGCGGGTTTCAAACCCGCCCCTACGACACAATGCACGCCAGTTGTGAAGCGGCCCGTCATCCGCTAGGTTCCGCGCCAATTTTGGCCGAGACACCGTAAAATGTCTCCATAAAATGTCCCCGTAGGTTGTCGCGGCCAGACAGCAGCACTTTCCGGGAATCGAATGGCGAAGGAAGAACTTTTGGAGTTTCCCGGTGTCGTGACGGAACTGCTCCCGAACGCCACCTTTCGCGTCAAGCTCGAGAACGAGCATGAAATCATCGCTCACACCGCGGGACGCATGCGCAAGAATCGCATCCGCGTCCTTGCCGGCGACAAGGTGCTCGTGGAAATGACGCCTTACGATTTGACCAAGGGCCGGATTACCTACCGGTTCAAATGATCGGCCGCCAAAAACTGGTGCTCGCTTCCGGCTCGCCGCGCCGGCTTTCGCTCGTCAACCAAGTTGGCATCGAGCCGGACGCGCTGCGCCCAACCGACATCGATGAAACGCCGAAGCGGGGCGAGCTGCCGCGCGCCTGCGCCACGCGGCTTGCCCGCGAGAAGGCGGAAGCAGCGCTTGCCATGGTGCGCATCGACGACGAGCTCAAAGGCGCCTACATCCTGGCCGCCGACACCATCGTCGCGGTCGGCCGCCGCATCCTGCCGAAGGCCGAGTTGCTCGACGAGGCGGCGCAGTGCCTGCGGCTCCTGTCCGGCCGCAATCACCGCGTCCACACCGCGGTCTGCCTGGTAACGCCGAAGGAAACGTTCCGGCAGCGCTATGTCGAGACCCGCGTGCGCTTCAAACGGCTCTCGGACCAGGACATCGAGGCCTATCTCGCCTCCGGCGAGTGGCGCGGCAAGGCGGGCGGCTATGCGGCGCAGGGGATCGCCGGCAGCTTCATGGTCAAAATCGTCGGCTCCTATTCCAACGTCGTCGGCTTGCCGCTTTACGAGACCACGACACTGCTCGAAGGCGAGGGCTATCCGATCCATTTCGGTTGGCTCAATACGATTTGAGGATGGCGCGTTACGTTGCGCGCCCCATATTGCCGTCATGCCCGAGGTCAAAAATCGCGGAAAATGCCCGATCTGCGGCAAGCCCGCCGACGAATTGTTCCGCCCGTTCTGCTCGAAGCGCTGTGCCGACGTCGACCTGCACCGCTGGTTCTCCGGCGTCTACGCCGCGCCGGTGACCGAGGACGAGGAGGAGGAGGAGCGGCGCGAAAAGAATGGCGACACGCCGAACTGAACCGGTAGCGCGTCGCCATAGCGATTATGGACAGCGCGAAACCGATTCTTTATAAGCGCCGCCCGTGGGCCCAGGTAGCTCAGTTGGTAGAGCACTGCACTGAAAATGCAGGTGTCGGTGGTTCAATTCCGCCCCTGGGCACCATAGCCTTTTCAAGATATTGATATTGGCTGCTTTTACGGGTTTTTGTCCCACTCGCCGAAAAAGTGGGACACGCAATATCCAATCTGCGCGGCCAAAGCCAACCGATTGGTGTCCTTGCCACACGCAGAGGCCATCCGCTGTGTTTCGAAACACGACATTGGCCTTATTGGGAGGAGGCTGTTGTGGAAATGGAATCCTTCATTCGCTTTGTAGTCATCATTTTTGCTGTCAGTTTGTTTGTGGTTGCTTCGTATCTGTACCTATCGAAGTCAACCGGCGCGGCAAGCTCCGCTAGCCGCGCTCGGCAAGAGCGGCGGCGATCTTTCGCAATGACTGTCTTCGCCGATTCTGATTGCAGCGCAATTGACGTGCCAAAGCAATCAGTTCCTGTCCGACCCCCCGCTCCGCGTAAGACTTGCGGCCCTCACATTTTTCCCGAAGCTGTCGCGCTGAATGAAATTTAGATGTTACTGGCGTTGAAGTTGCAGCTTTTTCGATTCATCTACTTGTATTCTGAATAATGCGGTTTTCTGAAACTCGCCAGTGTCGCTTCTAGCGGTAATCTTGAATTCGATTATCCGCGAAACACCTGGTCTTTCCTCCGTGCCACTAAATAGCCGCGAACAGCCTAGAACTAAATGCCGAGCGCGCTCGGAATATGTTCGAGCCGTTGGCCGGCTTATGCAGATGCCTCCCGATTCAATCCTCAGACAAATTGCGGAAGCGGAACGTCATATAGCCGATGGGGAATGTCGCATTCGGCAACATCGGGACTTCATTGCACGCCTTGGAGAGGTTGGAAGCGACCCAGCGAATGCCGAACTGCTCCTTGATAGCCTAATTGGCGTCCAAGCAGCCCATGAGCGGCTTTTGAAATATCTGCGCAGCTTGCTATCCAAACGGATGCCTGAACTCTGAGCCATATCAGCTGAATTGACGTTGCGAGACGCTGGTACTTTCTCCCAGCGATGGGAGAAACATCTAGCCTGCTCCCAATTTACCGAAAACATTAAAATGGCCCCGCAGAAAGTCGGCGGGGCCAAGATTAGCAGTACGCTGTATAACGCGGCTTCGAATTGTTAAACGAATCGTTCGTCAAACGCGCGGGTCGAGCGACAGTCCGATGCTGAAAGCCTTCTGCCGCGTCGCGCCTTCAGTCCGCTTATTCACTGTTCCAAGCCAATGGATGTCGCGGCCAATCTCATCCTCAGATGCTTTTGAACGGCCAAAGCACGCATCAAACAGACGACCAAGCACGGTTTTTTGCTCTTCCTTCCAGTTCCGCTCTTTGCTCATGGTGGTCTCCTGTTGACTCCGGCTCGATGCGACTCAGAACACTACGACTCTAAGCAACTTCCATGCCGGTTCGGCGGCGATTGGCTGTGAAATGCGGGTATTGAATAAGGCGGTTTCCCGGCGACAAAGTTTGCCGGGTATCGTTCGGCCGCTGGGTGGATCATGGGGGTATTTTTTAGAACTGAGGCTGTCGACGCGGTTGTCGAACGATTATTTGATCCCGAAAATCGGCGATAAATCGGAATTTCGCTGATCGGCGTCAAAAGCTAGCGGAATCATTCGGGAATCAAATAGGCTGACCTTGCAATTTCAGGCAATCGCCAGCGAAAGATTGAAGGCGGGTCGCGCTTCGGCGAGCTTTGGGGTTGTGCGAGTCGCACATCCGAGCATACCGATCGGTTAGACCGCTGATTAATCGGCGTAGTTGCCGGAGCGGCAGATATTGAGGTGGGCAATATCGCTCTGGTCCGCTTTGTAGAAAAAGCAGAACGCGCTGTGATGAGTAATATTATCAGTTTGGTAAGCGAAGCATCCCTGCACAATGAGCATTTTTTTGCTGTCAATTACATCCTGGTCGATCAGTGTCCCATCAATGAGAGTGGCGAGATTCCCAGCATTGAAGCCGGAGGTAGGGAAAACAACCCCGGCCAGCATAGCGGGTGGCGTACTGATACACTTTTGCATATTTTCCAGCATCGTTTTTGCAGCAGCGCCACTAGCATCCTCAGCGGCGGTTACAGCAAACGGGAATGTGGCATAGACGAAACCGACGGCGGGTTCTTTCCCTGTATTTTGATATTCAACGATAGCCTTATTGTTCTGCGCCACGGCAGGCTTGCTTTCGAGCCGAGCATCGCGTGGACCGACCCAGGCGCGGCCGGCGGCAATGATTGCTTGAGCGGATGTTTCCGTTTGCTTGGTCATAGCCTCGGCTTGCGTTTTGGCAGCGTCGGCCTCACGACTAGCAGACTCGGCAGATTTTTGAGCAGCATCGGCCTGTAATTTTGCGGCGTCGGCTTGCAATTTTATCGGGCCGTAGACTTTGATCATCTCATGGACTTGCCAGCACACGGCACCGAAGGTGCAGGCAATCAAAATAATCGTTACCCATTCACGAAATGTTTTTCCGCGATCTTCGCGCTGTTCCTCTTTGCGATAGGCAACGCCTTCTTTTTTTATGGCGTCAATAAGAGCCGCAAAATCGGCAGATGCGCCGGGTTCCCCTTTTTCTTTGCCGCTTCGATCGTTTTCTTCAATGACGCGCTCGGCTGGGACGTTGGCCTCAGTACCTGGGGCCTCTGACTTTTTTGCCCAGGACATGCGCCAACCTTCCGAGTCGTAAACAGGCACAACCGCGTCCTCAAATTTCCTGCAATGCTACGCCGACTAAATCTACGGCTGCAAGTACGGCCAAGAACCATGTAGCCGGGAAGGTCCCCCGTTTGATGAGCGAAATTTGGTGGGACGATCTCGAAAATAGACCTTGGAATTCAATAGGACGTTAGGCAAAGGTGGGACACGACAAGTTATTGACACGGCTTGTCTGCGTCGCCCCGCCCCTGGGCACCACTTACTATTCGCTCTCATAAATCCCGATAGGCGAGCGGCAGCAGGCGGGCCAAACGCAGTGCCCATTCGCGCTGGCCGTTCTCGTCCGCGATCAGATTCTGACGGATCTCGATCAGCACGTGGTGCAGACCGCGGCGCTCGGCATGCACCGGGATGGTGTAATCGGTCGCGTCGCTCACCGAATAGGGCGCGTTGTCGCCGACGGCGAATTCCTGTTCCGTGTTAAGGAGCGCCATCAGCCGGTGAGCAAAGCGCGGATCGCGATTGTACAGAACGGCGGCATGCCAAGGGCGCGTCACGCCCTTGAAGACCGGCGTAAAGCTGTGCAGCGCGATCAACGCCGCGGCGCGGCCGGCCCGCCGCCGCCGCGCCAGCTCGGCGTCGATGCGGTCGTGATAGGGCCGGAATATCTCGGTCGCGCGCGCGGCCTTGTTTGTTTCAGCCAAACCGACATTGCCGGGGATGGCCGTCGATTCGCTGATAGCCGGAATCGACGACGCAGCGTCCAGCGGCCGGTTACAATCGATGACGAGGCGCGAATAATTCTGCTGGATCAGCATTGCATCGAGCGCATCCGCCAACAGGCGGCCGAGCCCGGCAATGCCGATGTCCCAGGCGATGTGCCGCTGCAATTCTAATTCGGACACGCCGAGCCGGCCAAGCGCGCGCGGGATCGAATTACCGGCGTGGTCGGCGACCAGCAAGAACGGCGATTGTCCGTCGCCGTTGTAAACTGAGACAGGCGCCGGTTCGTCTGCGGCCAGCAAGCTTTTAGAGGGTTCGTTCATCGATGCTCACTGCGCCATAACATGCACAATATCTGGCCCGAGAAATGCATAGCATTTCAGCCATGCACGTCGCAGCATAAGTCAGGACGTCCGCCTTGGACATCGAACGGGAACCCGCCGTTACAAACCGAAGAAGTCAGCGATGAAGATTCGCGCCGGCTATGAGATTTCCTACGACTGTCCGCAGCCGACGCCGATGATCACGACGCTCAGCGTCCATCCGTCGCGCTTTGCCGATCTCATCACGCTCGATCGCATGCGGCTCGATCCGCCGATCGTGCCCAATACCTACCACGACAGCTTCGGCAATTTCTGTCATGTGATCCGCGCCCCCGCCGGCCGGCTGACCATGTCGGCGGACTTCGTGGTGGCGGACAACGGCGAGCCGGACGCAACGGCGCCGCAGGCGGAGCAGCATGCGCTCGAAGATCTCCCGGTGGAGGTTCTGATCTATCTGCTCGGCAGCCGCTATTGCGAGACCGATCGCCTGTCGAATACGGCGTGGTCTCTGTTCGGCCAGGTTCCGAAAGGTTGGCCGCTGGTGACGGCAATCTGCCATTACGTCCACGATCGCATCAAATTCGGCTACGAGCACGCCAGCCCCACCAAGAGCGCCTGGGAGGTGTACGGCGAGCGGCGCGGCGTGTGCCGCGACTTCGCCCATCTCGCCATCGCGCTGTGTCGCTGCATGAACGTGCCGGCGCGCTACTGCACCGGCTATCTCGGCGACATCGGCGTACCGCCCGACGAAACGCCGATGGATTTTTCCGCCTGGTTCGAAGCCTATCTCGGCGGCCGCTGGTACACCTTCGACGCGCGCCACAATATGCCGCGCATCGGACGCATTCTCATGGCGCGCGGGCGCGACGCCACCGACGTCGCGATCGTGACCTCGTTCGGCCCGTGCACGCTGGCTGGCTTCAAGGTAATCACCGAGGAAGTCGCGCCGGACACGCCGGCGAGGTCTTAATACTCGTCAACGTGGCGAGGGCCGCGGCTGCCGGGGAGACGGCACGGCGTGCGACAGCTTTGTGAAGGTCCGATGTTGTAGTTGAGCGCTATCTTGTTGGTCTTTAGCGCTGCCTGATCGATCTTTACCGTTCGCTGCAAGACGCGCACGACGCTATTGACACCTACGGTTGTTCAACCGAGAGTAAGATTGATCTTGGCTGGTGTGCCCGTCACGATCGTGGGGGTGTGTTGTGTGGGGCGTTCGAGCGTTAGCGCCGGCAACTGCATCGACGTGCGCGTTACACGGTTTTGCTCATCGCCCAGTCGTCCGCCGCGCCCGCGAGAAGAATAAACGACCAAGAAATAATATTAAAAATATTCCAGCGTCACCGCGTTCACAAGCGCCGTATCCGCAATCTTCCCTCTTGGTAGAAGCGCGCCGGTTTTCGGCGGCGACGCTTGCGGTTTCAGGATTTGCGATTCCAGAACGGCTTTCGACGAAATCGGCCGCAGCGAACGCCGCGGCAAATCAGAAATGCAACGCCAAACGCTGCGCGTGCCGGAATCTGCAGCAGCCGCCGTCGCGCCGGATCGATGCCTGCGTAGCGCGATCGGCGCGGCACGCGATCCAGACAAGAACCATCATTCGACTACGAGACGCAGCCTGCGATTCAAAAGCCCCCATTTCAGCCAGACGAGGTGCAACATGACACGCCCCTTTGACGCAAAAGCGGCGACGCTGTACGGGCAATTCGTGCAGGCCGCCTACACCATGTATGACGCGGCGCCGAAAAACCTCACACCGTCGCCATCGGCCGATTTCCCGAGCGACTATCGGATGGCGGCATGGATACAGATGCAGGATTTCATTCTCGGCAGCACGGCGCCGTTATTCTATGGGTTTATCGCGCAAAGCGCGGTGGACGCCAACCAATTCGTCGTCGCCATTCGCGGCACGTCGAATGGCATCGAATGGTGGGACGACGTCAATGCCACCGAAAAAACGCCTTTCAAGATTTCGAACTGCGGCATGGTCGGGCTAGGATTCGCCCGCATCTACGACACGCTCGAAGTCGTCGAGTGCCCGACTTCGTCTGCACCGGGAGCGGCGCCGCGATCGCTGCGGTCGGCGGGAGCCTTTTCTCAACAGGTCTCCGCATTGATACGTCGCCATGCACCGGCGCCCGCGCCGGCGCCTGCACGCGGACCTGGCCGCGCCCGCGCACTCCCGCCGTCCGCCTCAGTCGAGGTCACCGGTCACAGCCTCGGCGCGGCGCTTGCCACTCTTTACACGATGGAAAATGCCTATACCGATAAAATCGGTAATCCGCTGCTCTGCACCTTCGCTTCGCCCTTGGTGGGCGATGCGAATTTCGCATCGGTATTCAACGGACTCGGCCTGACTTCGTGGCGCGTGGACAACGCGCCAGACGTGGTGACAAAGCTGCCGCCGGCAAGTTGGGGCTTCGTCCATGTCGACACTGAGGTGCCGGTCAACTCGGCCGGCAAAGTAATGCCGTTTGTCACCTGCTGGCATTCGCTGGCGACTTATCTCAGCCTGATCAACTCGACGAAATTGCCGGAGCCGGGCTGTCGATTGGCCGCCGCGGTCGCCGGGCCGCCGCCGGGCCCAGGCGCCGCCGCGTTCCAGCAGCCGCCGAATCCTCCTGGCCCTGCCGGTCAGGTCTTCAGACCGGTCGCGATCGATCTGTATCAGGGCGACAACGTGGAAGATACCCCGGGCCCCCTCGGCGGTTTTGCTGGCGTCAAGGCGAGCGGAATAGCATTCCTCCTGCACAAAGCCAGCCAAGGCGTCAAAGAAATCGATGTTCGCTATCAGGCGCGCCGGGCCGCGTGGATGAATGGAATCCCCGTTACCGTCACCGACGTAGACGGCGAGGTCCTACAACTCGTTCCAAGATTTGCCGCCTATCATTACCTGATCGGGCAGGACCCGGAGGCCGAAGCCCGGCACTTTCTGGAAACAGCCCAATTGCAGCCCGGCGACGACGCGGCGGTCGACTGGGAGCAAAGTCGCGGCAGCGCTTATCCGCCGAGTGCCGATGCCGTCGACGCGTTCTGCAATGTCGTTGAGAAGGCGCTTGGCTTTCCTATCATCGTGTATTCGGGAAATGTCGCAAAGGAGCAGCTCAACGGCATAGATTCGCGCTTTGCCAAGCGCCGATTGTGGCTCTGCGAATATGGCAGCACTTTTAAAATCCAGCAGTCATGGTCCTATCCATGGCTGTGGCAAAACAACGGCGACGACAGCGGTCCGGGACCCCATTCGATAGCTGGGATCGATGGCAATTGCGACAATTCGACCATCGCATCGCCGATGACGATCAAGCGGCTCTATGCCGAATGGGGCGGCAGCGCGCAGGCTCTTGCCGCGCGGCAAAGTGCGATGAGAAGGCCATCCATCGTTCGAACTGCGGGACGCGTTTCGCGACCGACGGGATTCACCGGTACCCCCCGCAAGATCGCCCGCTACGGATGGAAACCGGATCTACCGGACCAGCGCGATCATTCCTATGCCGTGCCCTCGGCGGTAATGCAGAACATTTCCGGCAGCGCCGACCTGCGGCTGCAATGCCCGCCGGTTTACGACCAAGGCCAGATCGGCAGCTGCACCGCGAATGCGATCGCTGCCGCGCTCGAATTCGATATGATGAAACAGGGATTGCCGGACTTCACGCCGTCGCGCCTGTTCATCTATTATAATGAGCGCAGCATGGAGGGGACCGTCGGCGCCGATGCGGGAGCCTATATCCGCGACGGCATCAAAAGTGTCGCCAGCCAAGGCGACTGTCCGGAAGCCGAGTGGACCTACGACGGATCGCCCGCGCAGTCCGACGGGACGTTTGCTGCAGGCGCCAAGGCGGCGATCGAGCCGGACCCGCAATGCTACGCCGATGCAATCAAGCACGAGGCTTTGACTTATCAATCGGTGGATCAAAACCTCGCCGATATGAAGGGCTGCCTGGCGTCCGGTTACCCATTCGTTTTCGGCTTCACCGTCTATCCAAGCTTCGAATCCGACGAAGTTGCGCGCAGCGGCATCGTACCCATGCCAGGTGCTGGCGAGCAGACGCTCGGGGGCCATGCCGTTCTCGCGGTCGGCTACGACGATACCAAGAACATGTTCATCGTTCGCAACTCATGGGGCGCGGGGTGGGGTCTCGCGGGGTACTTCTACATGCCCTATGCCTACTTGCTCGATAACAACCTTGCGAATGATTTCTGGACCATTCGCGTGGTCGATTGAATCGGCGGTTTGTCCGCGCTATCACCTTGGGGATCAAGGAACGGCCCGATGTCGGCTCATCGGGCCTTCACTTCGACGGATATGCTGAACATTTGCACGGCCTGCGGCTCCCAGCTGCGCTTGAGTTCGAAGCACAATGGAACGATGGCCGGACGATCGGCCATGAACGTCCAATGCCGCATTCCGCCGCCACCGTATCCACCTTGCGACGTCGCGAATGAATCGTCGAGGACGCGGAGCGCCGGGTCGCCGAATGACTTTAAATGCCAACGGTATCCCGTCGTCGGGTTTTCGGCGAGCTGCACCTGAAACGAATCCCCGACGTGGACTTCGGCAGCGCCGTTATTCTGCGTGTGGTCGATCGCAAGCATCGGTTTTTTCACTTCCTATTTCGCTAGCGAGCGCGCGCAACCGGATTGCGGCGGCACGCTAAATCGCCGGCAACACCGCGCGCGACAGGTAGAGAAACAGCGAGACGCCCAACAGACCGATCAGCACGGCAAGTCCGACATCGAAGCGCCCGCCGGCGCTCGGCACCTCGTTCTCGCTGTCGATGTCCTTGGCGGTGCGGACAAAGCGCAAGCCGGCAATGACGGTCATGGCGACGCCGATCGCAATGAAAGCGAGACCCGCGACGTTGGCGAATATTTGCCCATGCGGACTGATCTGGCGTTGCGTTATCTGCGGCGCGACGACCTGGATGAACAAATCGAACCTCTCGATGACAAACCCGAAGGCCATCACCGCGATGGCGGTGCGCACCCAGGCGAGAAAGGTTCGTTCGTTGGCGGCGTGGTCGCTGTAACGCTTGATCATTGGACGGTCCCGATGCAATGGCACACTACTATAGAGCCGCTGCCGGTGGCGCGCTTGCCGCCGCGGCGCTAAACGGGCAGGTTGCCGCACGCCAAGCCGGGCAATAACACACGAATAGGGAGTGGAACCATGGCCGATGCCGCATCCGGACACCCGAGTCGCGGGCGCTGGTATGTCCTGCTGCTGATCAGCGCGATGTACCTCATCACCTATCTCGACCGCGTCAACATCTCGACCGCGGCGCCCCTGATCAGCAAGGAGTTCGGCTTCGACAAGGTCACGATGGGTTTCATCTTCAGCGCCTTCGTATGGGCCTATGCGCTGTTCCAGGTCCCCGGCGGATGGCTGTCCGATCGGTTCGGCGCGCGCGGCGTGCTCACCGGCGTCGTCGCCTATTGGTCGATCATGACTGCGGCCACCGCCGCGGCTTTTAGCGGCGCTTCCTTCATTGCCGTTCGCTTCCTGTTCGGCGTCGGCGAGGCCGGCGCCTTTCCCGGCGCGACGCGCGCCATGCAGCTGTGGTACCCGCGGCGCGAACGCGGCTTGGTGCAGGGCGTCACCCACAGCGCCAGCCGCCTCGGTGCGGCAATTGCGCCGCCCATCGTGGTGCTGATCATGAGCCAGTTCGGCTGGCGGCCGGTATTCTATGTTTGCGGCGCTGTCGGACTGTTGTGGTCGTTGTGGTGGGCCTTGAGCTACCGCAACCTGCCCGAAGAGCACGGCTCGGTGAACGAGGCGGAGCTCGAACTCATCCGCGGCCGCGGCCCGAACGGCGAGATCAATCCGCCGCCGATGGATAAGCAGACCAACGTGCCGTGGGGCACTCTGGTCGGCTCCGGCAATATGTGGGCGATTATGTTCGCCTATTTCACCTATGTTTATTGTCTGTGGATTTTTCTGAGCTGGCTGCCGTCCTACCTGATCGAGGTCCGCCATTTCACGCTGATCAAGGTCGGGATCTTTGCGTCGCTGCCGCTATTGGCCGGCGTCGTCGGCGATACCGTGGGCGGACTTGCAACCGATTGGCTGCTGAAGGTCTCCGGCAGCGCCAAGATCGGGCGGCGCGTGGTGGCGATCACAGGCTTGCTCGGCTGCGCGATGTGCATCGTGCCGGCGGCGCTGACGGAAGACGCCTATGTCGCCGTCTATGGCCTGACGGCGTCGATGTTCTTTCTCGAATTCACCATCGGACCGTCGTGGGCGGTGCCGATGGATACCGGCGGCAAATATTCCGGAACGGTATCGGGCATGATGAATATGGCCGGCAATTTCGGTGGCGCGCTGTCGCCGATCGTGTTCGGTTATTTGGCCGAGGGCGGCAACTGGCAGGCGCCGTTCATCGTCGCCGCCGGGTTGCTGGTCATCGGCTCCGCGGTGTGGGCGTTCTGGCTCGACCCCGACAAGCAAATCCTCGCGGCCTGATTCGCCCGTCCGGATCGCTTGCGGCGCCAATCGTTTGTGCTCGAAGCGATTGGCGTCCCTCATTTTCACGAAAGCAAAGCCCCTTCATTAACGAAACGTAAATTGCTGTTGGCTAGGTAATGGGCACGGTGGATAATCGGAGGGCGGAAACTCGCGATGCTTGTTGTCGTGGCCGCATGCGTCGTCTGTTTGCTGGCAGGAGCGTTAGTCCTGCTCCGACGACGATACGGCGGCAAAGACCGCCTGCTGGCTCTGGCGCTCAACAATATGAGCCAGGGCGTGGTGATGTTCGACGCCGCCGGGCGCGTCACGGTCTGCAACAATCGCTACCTGGAAATCTATGGACTGTTGCCGGATATCGTGAAACCCGGCGCCAAGCTCATCGACATCGTTCGCCATCGGTTTGCCACCGGGAGCCTCGACCGCGATCCTGAGCAGTACTGCGCCGAGCTATTGGCTCTCATGGCGTCCGGAAAGACTTTGAGCTTCGTGTCCGAGCTGGCCGACGGGCGCTCTATCGCCGTCGTCAATCGCGCCATCCCCGGCGGCGCCTATTGGCTGGGAACGCATCACGACATTACAGCGCGGCGGGCCGCGGAAAGAAAAAGCGCGCTGTTGAGCGAGCAGGAATCGCGCCGCGCCGTCATCGAGGACGCCATCGCCTGGTTTCGGGGCAGCGTCGAGGGCGTACTCAAAACCGTCACCGATAACGTCACGGCGATGAAATCGACGGCCGCCGCGCTTTCGGCGACATCGAGCGACACGACCGCCCATACCGCCGGCGCCGTACGCACGTCGAACGACGCCTTCGGCGGGGTCGAGAGCGCCGCGGCGGCGGCGGATGAATTGTCGAAATCGATCGCCGAGATCAATCGCCAAGTCGTCAGCGCCGCCGAGGTGGTGCGCGCGGCGACGACCGAGGCGCAATCGACCAATGAGATCATTGCCGGCCTTGCGCGAGCGGCGCAGAAGATCGATGACGTCGTCAAGCTCATTCAAAGCGTGGCCGGACAGACCAATCTGCTGGCGCTCAATGCCACGATCGAAGCGGCGCGCGCCGGCGCGGCCGGCAAGGGCTTTGCCGTAGTCGCCGCCGAAGTGAAGGCGCTCGCCGTGCAGACCGCCAAGGCGACCGACGACATCGCATCGCAGATCGCGGCGGTGCAATCCTCGACGCAAAGCGCCGTGTGCGCCATCGGCAATATTACCGGCCGCATGGAGGAGATCCGGCAATTCACGACTGCGATCGCGAGTTCGATCGAAGAGCAAAATGCGGCCACCGGCGAAATCTCGAACAATGTCGCGGCGGCGGCGGTCGGCACGCGATCGGTGGTTGCGGTGCTGGAGCGCGTTTCCGGCGCCATTGCCGATATGCAGAGCTCGGCGGATACGGTGCTGACGGCGTCTGCCGCCGTCGAGAAAGCCGCGGACAGCCTGCGCGGCAGCGTCGACGACTTCCTGCGCAAAGTGGCGATTTAAACTCGCTTACCGCTCACCTTAAGATGATGGCCGCATTGGCTCGATCGCCACGCGGGCGAAGGTCGAGATGATTTTCAACCCGGCCCGAAGCGAGCCGTGCAACGAGCCCGCGACTTTCGACTCGCCGCCGAGGCGGCGGCGGTAAGCGACCGGCAGTTCGAGGACGCGAAGGCCGGCGCGCGCCGCGCGCATTTGCATTTCGAGATTCCAGCCGTAGGTCATCTCGCGCATGCCCAGCGCCAGCAAAGTATCGCGGCGGATGGCGCGGAACGCGCACATGTCGGTGTAGCGCACGCCGTACAGGCACTTGGTCAGCCAGCCGGCGATAAGGCCGGCGAGGAGCTGATGCGACGCCATACTGCCCGCTTCGCGTTCGCCGCGCGCGCGCGAGGCAATGACGAAATCGAAATCCCCGGCGGAGAGCGGCGCCACCAAGTCCGCGATGGCGGCCGGATCGTCGGCGCCGTCGCCGTCCATGAAGACGATGATATCGGCGTCGTCGGCCGCCTGCGCCCCGGCGAGGCAAGCCCGGCCGTAGCCGCGGCCCACCTCGATGACTTCGGCGCCGGCGCCGAGGGCGCGGTCTTGCGTACCATCGCTGCTGCCGCCATCGGCCACGATCACTCGGCCGACGATATCGCGCGGCAATTCGGCGACGACGGCGGCAATGGACTCCGCTTCGTTGAAGGTCGGAATGACGACGGCCACACGCGCCGCCTGCGGCGACATTGCTACAAGCTCCAGCGCAATCCGCAGCTGGCGCAAGCCTCCGGCGGGGTGTTCGATTTGAGCGCTTTGCGGAAATTGGCGTAGGCCGGACCGGTCCAGATTTCACGCAAGCTCTGTTGGGTGGCGTCGCCGAGCGTGTAATTCTCGTAGCCGCGCTGCGAGAACGGCGCGATGCAGCACGGCAAGGCGCGGCCGTTGGCGGTGAAATACATCACCGTCCACGGCCGCCGGCACAGCGACCACGGCGAACCCGAGCCGTCCGAGCCATTATCGCTGCGCTTGAGGCTGACGCCGGGTTCCGAGGCGCCGCCCGAGGCGCTGAATTCGATGCCGAGCGAGCGCGCCAGCGCGGCGGCGCGGTCGATATGGACGGCGTCGGCGGCCGTGAGCTGCTCGTACAGCGCCTGATCCGGCCGCGCTAATCCTACGGCTTTGTCGGTGAAGAAAACCAGCCGTTGCAAATGTACTTCCTTGACGCCGGTCTCGGCTGCGACTCGGACGAAGTCCGGCAACTCCTCGATGGTTTCGCGCAAACCGGTGAGCCAGGCCGAAACCCGCGGCTTGAGGTAACCCTCGCGCTCCTGCAGCTCGCGGAAGGCGCGCACGTTTTTCAGGATGCGATGGAAATAGTTCTTGCCGCGAATGGTGAGATAGGATTTCGCATTCGCCGCGTCGAACGAAACCCGCAACTCGTCCAGCCCAGCGGCGATCAGCGCGCGGCCGTTTTTCTCATTGAGCACCGTGCCGTTGGTATTGAACAGAACATAGCTGCCGCGATCTTTCAGGTAGCGGACCATGCGCGGCAAATGCTTGACCAGCATCGGCTCGCCGACGCCGTGCAGCACGGCGCGCTGCAGCTGCGGAATCTGATCGACGATCGAGGTGAATAGTTCCCAGCTCATGTCGGCGGGCGGCTCGAGTTCCTCGTAGGTGCGCGGGCAAGTCGTGCACAGCAGATTGCAGCGGTTGGTCGTCTCCAGATAAAGGCAAACCGGCTCGTGCTCGGGGATTTCGCTGTCCGCCGTCACGCTCTCGAAATAGCGCTGGGGGTCGATCGCCCGTTTTGTCGCCGCCCTTTGCATCAGCGTTTCGCCCCGTGGTTTTTTCGCTGGATTGTACCCGCTTCAAGCACGCGCTTCCTCGATCTGCATGAGGCGATCGATCCGGCCGCCGAAGTCATGATCCCGCGCCAGCCGGTTCATCAGTTTTGCCGCCTGCACGGCATAGTGCGGCGGATGCGCGTCGTGCCGGCGTTCGTCCTCGCCGCGCAGTTCGGCATTGAGCCGGCGCAAGCCGTCGACGTCATCGACGTCGTACCAGACCGGCAGGCTATGAACCTCGAGACCGATGTCGCGGGCGCGTTGCAGCGTCTGGTCGGCAACGCGGGCCGTACTCCAATCGATATCTTCGAACATGCGGCGGTGCGCGGCCTTGAGCCCAAGCAGATAATAGCCGCCGTCACTGGAGGGGCCGAGCACGGCGCGGTCGCCCGGCTGCGCCAGGCACGCCGCGGTCTCGATCAAGAGCGCAGTCGGCAAAGTCGGACTATCGGAATTGAGCACCACAGCCGAGCCGTGTCCGCGCGAAAAAAGCTCTCGTACCGTGTGGAGCAGACAATCACCGAAATTGGGCAGCCAAGCGCCGATCAATCCGATCGCTCCGGGCAGGGTGCGGCGGAAGAAATCCTCTGCGTCGGTGGGTCCGAAGGCCGCGTAGCCGGCAATCCCGCCATACGGCGCGGCGTGACGGGCGGCGAGCAGCACGTTGTCGGCCACATCGCACAGAAATGCGGTGTTCAGCGCGGCCGCTTCATCGAAGGTCAAAGGCGGCACCAAACGAGTCTTGGCGCGCCCAGGCGCCGAGGCCTTCGCCATGAATGCAATGCCGCAGGACGCCGTAGCGCCGGCGCCCGTCGAATCCGAATTGCCGTTAAATCCACGCACGCGATCCATGCGATGCCCCCTGTAATAAATCCAGCAACGCAATATGACTTGCTTGCCAAAGCGGGCGGCCAAGCGCCAATCACTTCCGCCTCAGAGCTACCAAGTGTCGAAACACCAAAAAGTTATCGGCCTCACAAAGTCGTGATCGGAACGGACCGCCTCTCAACGGCGGGCCAGCGCGATGCGGATGCTGTCGTCGTTCGGGACGGCCGTATCGCCCACGTCCCGCCATGTCGGCGCGGCGGCATATTCTTTCGGCGGCATATCGAGCGACGCCAGCTGTCGCCCTAGAATTCCCACCACCGCGATCGGCACCGCAACCAGTCGCGTGCCGAAGCCGAGGAAGCCGCCATAGGCGACGATCAGTTTGATTTTGCCCTGCGGCGTGCGCACCACCTGCCGTACATGGCCGAGCGTGCGGCTATCGTCGTCAAGCACCGGCAGACCGATGAGATCGCCGACGCGCACAGCCTGCGGAAATCGCCGGCGCATGCGCTCCTCCTCCGCCATATCCTGCGCCGCCATAGCCATGTCTTCCGCGCCCATGCCGGTCGGCGGAATCATCGCCTGCGCCACGGCAAATGGCCGATCGACAATCGCCGAACGCGCCTGTTGTGCCGGCATCGCGAGGCCGCTCGCGCAGATAATCACCAAACCGAGCGCATCAATTTGCAATCGCATCCGCGTTCCTCCCGATCAAAGATTTCACGCGATTTTGTGAAGCGATCCGCCTTGCCTGCCAAATATCGCAACCGTAGTGTCTGAAAGTCGCCTTTACGGAAAGTCCGATGTCAACGTCGTCCGTTACCTCAGACGCGTCGCCGCCGCGCCTTCACCCGCTGCCGCTGCGCATCATGCATTGGATCAATGCCGTCGCCATATTCATCATGATCGGCAGCGGATGGAAGATCTATAACGACGATGTGATCTTCGGCATTCTGCATTTCCCCGACTGGATCGTCATCGGCAAATGGGCGCAATACGGACTGCAGTGGCACTTCTTCGGTATGTGGATTTTTGTGCTCAATGGGCTTGCTTATCTCAGCTATGGAATCGCGACCGGCCGCTTCCGGCGAAAGCTGTTTCCCATTTCCGTGCGCGAACTTTTTGTGACGATTCGCGAGGCATTAAGCTTTCGCCTGCGCCACGACGATCTGACGCATTATAACGCGGTGCAGAAGGTCCTCTATCTCGGCGTCATGCTGGTCGGCGTTTTGATCGTGATTTCCGGCCTGGCGTTGTGGAAGCCGATCCAATTCTCCGAGCTCGCCGGCCTGTTCGGCAGCTTCCAGACCATTCGGCTGGTGCACTTCCTTTGCATGTCGGCCATCGTCGCATTCATCCTGGTCCATGTGTCGCTGGCATTGTTGGTGCCACAGAGCCTTGTTGCCATGCTGACCGGCGGACCCGTCGTCGATGACGGCAAGCGGCGTGCCGCTCGCGTCGCACCCAAGATCGAAGCCACGCCATGAATCAAGCAATGATGCGGTGATCCGATGCCGATTCGATTCCCCACCCCGTCGATCTTTCGATCCCGCAGGCAGGCCGGGCGGAGCGTGCTTACAACGGACCGGCCTTCGGTCGCCGACGTCGATCGTCGCGGCCTTATTCGCGGCGCGGTCAGCCTCGGCGCGCTCGGCCTGCTGACGGGCTGCGACGTCAGCGAGAACGATTCAGTGCAGAAAGTTCTGCGTACCGTGTCGGCATGGAATGACGGCGTCCAGGAGACGATATTCCGGCCGAACCATCTGGCGCCCACGTTTTCTCCGTCGCAAGTGGTCAAGCCGCCGCGCTTTAACGCCTATTACGATATCGAGGACGTCAAGCCGGTCGACGGCGCCACCTGGAAGCTGGAACTGGTCGGCCGCGTCGCCAACCAACAGCCTTGGACCGCGCAGCAGATCTACCAGTTACCGGAGCAGGACATCATCATCCGGCATGTTTGCGTCGAGGGCTGGGACTATATCGGACAATGGTCGGGCCCGAATCTGCGCGATTTTCTGCAACGCGTCGGCGCCGATCTGACCGCAAAATACGTCTATTTCATCTGCGCCGACGACTATACCGAAAGCATCGACATGGCGTCGGCGCTGCACCCGCAGACCATCCTCGCCACCAAATATGCCGGCGAGGTCATCACCGATCCGTTCGGCTATCCGCTGCGGCTGCGCATTTCGACCAAGCTCGGCTACAAGAACGCAAAATGGATCAAGGCGATCGAAGTCACCAACGATTTTCGCGAGACGTTCTGGAGCAAACAGGGTTTTAACTGGTTCGCCGGGATTTAGTGAACCGCCCTCACGTAAATCCGCCACTTGCCGGCGCGCGTTTCCGCCAGGCGGTAATCGGGACCGGCAGCGAACGGGTCCTTGTTCCAGGCGCCGTCTTGCGGCACGACGACCACAACATCGCAGGCAAATTTTGTCGCCATGGCGTCGACATCGGCGGGCGCGCCCTGCCCGGCGAACACGCGGATGAATTGCGCGTTGATCGTTTCGCGGCGATCCGGCGGCAATGGCGCGAAGGCGAGCGCCATTTCGCGGCCGGCAAAACACGAACTGCGATTGGCCAAGAGCGCCCAAGACATGTTCGCCGGCCATGGCGTGAGGTCCTCCAGGACCAACGGGTTGTTGGCGACGCGCGCGGTCGGCGCCGCATAGCGGCGGACCGCGGCCCACAATTGGGGCGCCTGCGCAAAAGTTCGCGCGTCCGCTGCCGGTCGTCCGGCAATGTTGTCCCGCGTCATCGCGACGGTATCGGGCAGGCTGAGGACAAGTCCGCCGATCGCTGTGGCGGCGATCAGCACCCGTCGCGGCGCACGCATCGTTCCCGCTGCTGCGCCAATGATCAGCACCACGGCGACTGGTAAGACCGCGCGCAGGCTGAGATCGTTGTTGTCGCCGACCGTACTGAGCAGGAGCCACGAGACGACGAGGCCCGCGCCGGCCAGCGCGATGAAGATCGCAACGGCGGTTTTTTCCGGCCCCGCCGCAAGCGTCCGCTGCGTTACAACGAGCCCGATCAGGCCCGCGACCAAGGTCGCCGGAAATTCGAGCGGCAGCAGAATGAGCCAATAGGCCGGCAGGTCGAGCACACGGCGCAGCGTGTGCGGAAACAAATCGCCGAGCACGGCGAAATGGCCAATGACGATCGGGCTGCCATCGCCGCGCGCGGCAAGCGTGGCCGCTTGGTCGCGGATGAACGGCGCGGCAATCAATGCGGCAAGGACGGCGGCGGCCGCCAAGCCGCCTAAAACCGCCGTGCGCCGCTCCGGCCTTACGGCAGCGAACAGGATTGGCGCCGCCACCAAAGCCGCGGCGGCGGCCGTCACCCCACCGACAAACGCCGAGCTTTCAAAGCCGGCAACAACGATCAGGACCAGGGTCAGGAAGCGCGCGGGACTTGGCCGATACGCGTAATGAACGATGAGCACCATGGCCGCGACCACGCACGACGCCGACATCAGATGTTGCGGCACCCAGGCGGACTGGAACAACCAGCCGGCAAACCCGTTGGGCGACGCCATGAACGGTTCAAGCGAAAAGCTGCCGAACAAAAAGCTCAGCGTGGTGCGCAGCGACGCCCCCGCGGCGAGAGCGACGACCAGGATTGCGGCGCCCGATCGCTCGCTGAGCCAGACGGCGACTCCCATCATCAAGGTCAGCGACGCGAAAGCGGTGAACCAGGTCAGGCCGATATCGGCTTCCCATCCGCTGATGTGCAGCGGCAGCGCCAGTTCCGCGGCGCTGAAATGCCAAAGGTAATAATAGGCCAGCCGACCCGGTGCGCCCATTGCGCCGAACACCGGATCGAGCGGCGGTAAACCCTGCCGTGTCATCGCATCGATGACCGCGATTTTGGCGTGATCGAATATGGGGTCCGCAAGATGCACGCCACCTGCGGAAATTTTCGGAACGATCGCGCTCGCCGGCACGAGAGCGAGGAGCGCGGCCGGCGCGTAGGTCCATAACGGGACGCTCGGCTTTCGCACCGCATCGTCGTTTGCGCTTTGCGTTAGCAGCGCGCCGCCGCCGACGATGAGAAAAAGCGCGGCCATGCCGGAAACCGCAGGCGCCGAAAACCCGACCAGCGTCAGGACCGGCAGCGTCACGGCGCCAAACAGCGCCCAACCGACGACCGGCGCCGCGCCGAGCGCGAGCACGCGCGGCAGGACGTGGCGACCAATCGCATAGCCGAAGGCGGTAAAGAATGCGGTCGCCACCAGCGCGCCAAGGGCAGCATTGACGACCGATGCCATGAGAGAGCCAAGCCTTAACGCTGGTGAGACGGACTTTGCGCGCCCGCTCGCGGCGCTTAGGCCGCCTGCAACAGCAGCTCCACCTTCGGCCACGGATCGGGCGCGAGATTGCGGAACGGCGCCCAGTCGCTCTCGGACATGCGATCGAAAATCGCGGCTTTGACCGAAGCGCGCTCGCGCATCCGCGCCCACCAATCGCCGATCGCCGCCTGGCGATCCCACATGCCGGCGAGCTTGAGAAGTTCGAGGCGGAGGATATAGGGCACGACCGCGCAATCCGCGTTGGAAAAGTTCGCGCCGGCAAGATACGGGCCGCTTTGCAGCGACTCGTTCATCCATGCCAACAATTTTTTATGTTGATTGATCGCATCGATGACGAATTCGGAATCCAGCCCGTGCTCGATGACGCTGCGCTTGTATTCCGCGCGGCGCTTCAGCGGCGATTTATTGACTTCGGCAAGCCAGGCCTCGCGCGGCAGCTTGAGAAAATTCGGCCGGAACGCCGTCGCAAAGGTGAGGATCATGCACGAATTGTGCAGATATTCGTCGATCAGCTTGTTGTAGAGCCGCACGCGGTGACGAAGTTTCGGCTCTTTCGGCATCAGCGGCGGAGCCGGAAAGGCCTCATCGAGATAATACAGGATCAGAGAAGATTCGATGATCGTGTTGCCGTCGTGCACCAGCGTCGGCACGACCCCATTCGGATTGAGCTTGAGATATGCGGGATCGAATTGGTCGCCGCGGAGCGTGAGAAGATGCTCGTTGGGCTGGAGGCCTTTCTCGTTGAGCGCGATACGCACCTTCTGGGCGCAGACCGAATTGATATTGTGATAATGCTCGAGCACGCCATCCTCCCGCCGCGTTCGTGTTCGGGCGGATCATGGTCTCGTTCACGGCTTAAGTCTAGGCGGCGGCCAGTCGCTTGAGCCGCTCGTCGGCGCACTGCACTGCACCGGTCGACGTAGCATCGCATGGGAGTTGCGCGATAACCCGCGCTGCGATCGGCTGCCGCGCTGCGGCTTGCGAGGCGCTAGATCGTTGCGCCGCTACTCTGGTTGACGATGTCGGTCCACTGCTCGACCACTTGCCGCGCATCGCGCACCGCCTCGGCGAACGCTTCTTCCTTTTTGTAATAGTGCCGCCACTGACCGCTATCGTACATTTCGACGAGATGAGCCAAGGCGCGGCGGGCGCCGAACAGCTGCCGTTCGGCATGGTGGCGCTGCACTTCCGCGGTCAAGCTTTTGGTCATAGGCCGAATTCTGCCGAGGAGACGTAAAAATAGAATCAAACCCCTTCGGTTACCGGCATCGAAGGCATTTTAGCCAGCAAATCCGCCCTTCGCATGCTCCTGCCATGATGAACAAAGAGTAAATTCCGGCATCGGGAAGCCGCGGCCTGTCTGCATCGCGAAACAAGCAGGGTGCGAAACTGCTATGGAACCCGGAGCTCGAACTGGCATATTCTGCGGTCTGGGAGGCCGGCATGAGCAGCCCTGCCCCGCGGACCGGCAGATATTTCGGCGACATCCTCGCGCGCGGCCTCTTTCTCGGCACCGCGACCGTCGCACTGCTCGCCGGCTCTAGCGTCGCCCACAGCGGTCCGTGCACGGCACAGATCGCCGCGCTCGAGCAGCAAATCAGCGCCACGCCGGTAGGTCCGAAGTCCGGCCCGACCTTTTCGCAAACGCTCGGCGCCCAACTTCATCGTCAACCGACGCCGCGCGACGTCGAGCACGCCGAGCATGTTGCCAATGCGCAAGCGGACGCCGCCCTCGACCGCGCACGCAAGGCGGACGCCGCGGGCGATGCCGCCGGCTGCGATGCGGCGCTCGAAGAGGCCAAGCGCCTTTACGACATCGATCAATGATTTTGGGCGAATTCAGGAACCCGGCGCGCTGCCTCAATAGGCCTCTTCGGCATAGATCGGATCGACCGAACCGCCCCAGCCATTGTGGAATTTCTCAAGCAGCTCCTGCGCCGGCGTGGTGCCTCGCGCCAGGCGATCTTCCAGCACTTCAAGATAACGCGTCTCGTCCTGGCCGCCGGCATCGAGGCATTTGCGGCGCGTAAGCCCGGCGCGCGCCAGCTTGAGAACTTCGTTCGCGATCTCGAACACAGTGCGGCCGCGAAGAAACGCAGCAAGACCTTGCTTCGGCACATCGTCGCGGAGCTTTTGGCGCTCCTCGGCGGTCCAGTCTTTGACCAGATCCCACGCCGCATCGAGGCTGGCATCGTCATAAAGAATGCCGACCCAGAGCGCCGGCAGCGCCAAAAGATTCGGTAGCGAGCCGGAATCGGCGCCGCGCATTTCCAGATAGCGCTTGAGCCGAACCTCCGGGAAGATCGTGCTGAGGTGGTTCGCCCAATCGGAAATCGTGGCGCACGCGCCCGGCATCGCCGGCAGCTTGCCGGCCAACAGGTCGCGAAACGATTGGCCCGAGGCGTCCACGTACTCGTCGCCGTGCTTGACGAAATACATCGGCACGTCGAGCGCATAGTCGACCCAGCGCTCAAAGCCCATGCCCGGCTCGAAAGCCCAAGGCAGCATGCCGGCACGCGCATTGTCGGTGTGGCGCCAGATCTCCGAGCGAAACGACAGATAGCCGTTGGGCTTGCCCTCGGTGAACGGCGAGTTGGCAAACAGCGCCGTCGCCACCGGCTGCAGCGCGATCGAGACGCGCAGCATCTTGACCATGTCGGCTTCGGACGCGAAGTCGAGATTGGTCTGCACGGTGCAGGTGCGATACATCATGTCGAGACCGAGCGTGCCGACTTTCGGCATATACGCGGTCATGATCTTGTAGCGGCCTTTCGGCATTTTCGGCACTTCGGCGCGCGTCCAGCTCGGCGTCATGCCGATGCCGAGAAATCCGATGTGCAGCGGCTGCGCCACTTCGCGCACTTGCGCCAGATGCGCCATCAGTTCGCTCGACGTTTGGTGCACGCATTCGACCTGCGCGCCGGACAACTCGAACTGGCCGCCGGGCTCCAGCGAGATCGCGCCGCCGCCGGTGACGTCGAATAGGCCGATAACATCCGCTCCCTCCATGATCGGCTGCCAGCCGAGCAGATGCTGCATGCCTTCGAGCAGCGCGCGAATGCCGCGGCGGCCCTCATACGGCACCGGCCGGTGGCCTTCCAGCGTGAAGGCGAACTTCTCGTGCTCGGTACCGATACGGAATTGCGATTTGGGTTTGGCGCCCTGTGCAAGCCAGTTTACGAGATCGTCGCGCCGCTCGATCGGCGTCAGGTCGACTTGATCACGCGCCATGCAGGGTCCCGGGAAAAATCGGCCGCGACCTTATACGCGGTACGCGTGGGAGGGCAATGCGGCGCTCATGACGTTTAGGCGACCGCCTTGCGAAGCTGCGGCGGAAAACGGCGGTAGAATGTGTCGCCCTTCTTCGCCATGTCGTTGAGCAGCTTGCACGGCTTGAAGCGCTCGCCGTAATCCTTGGCGAGGCCGTTGCATAGATCGACAAAGGCTTGGGCGCCCATGCCGTCTATATAGGAAATCGTGCCGCCGGTGAAAGGCGCAAAACCGAATCCGAGGATCGAGCCAACGTCGGCTTCGCGCACGTCGGTGACGACATGCTCTTCGATGCAGCGGGCGGATTCGAGCGCCTGGATCGCCAACAACCTGTGCTCCAAAACGGCGATATCGATAGTGTCGGGATCGAGCTTTTTCGGCTGCAGATCGGCGAGCCCCTGCCACAACCGTTTCGGCCCGTTCTGCGGATAATCATAAAAGCCTTTGCCGTTTTTGCGGCCGTAGCGTCCGCGTTTGTCCACCATCTCCTCGAGTAGCGCCTTCTGCTTGAGATCGATCATCTTCGCGCCGAGATCGGCCTCGGTCGCTTTGAGGATTTTCCAGGCTAGGTCGACGGCGACCTCGTCGGTGAGCGCCAGCGGTCCGACCGGCATACCGGCCATGCGCCCGACATTCTCGATCATCGCCGCCGGCACGCCTTCGGTCAGCAGCAAATGGCCTTCGCGGATGTAGGTCCCGACCACCCGTGACGTATAGAAGCCACGCGAATCGTTGACGACGATCGGCGTCTTGCGGATGGCGCGCACGTAATCGAGCGCGGTTACGAGCGCTCCTTCGCCGGTTTCCTTGCCCATGATGATCTCGACCAGCATCATGCGCTCGACCGGCGAGAAAAAGTGGATGCCGATGAAGCGGGCGCGATCCATAAACGCAGCCGCCAGCGAGCTGATCGGCAGTGTCGAGGTATTGGAGCCGAAGATCGCCTGCTCGCCGAGCACGTTCTGCGTTCGCGAAATGACCTCTTCCTTGACCTTGCGATCCTCAAACACGGCTTCGACGACGAGATCGCAGTCCTTCAACTCGACGAAATCGGCGGTCGGATGGATGCGCGCAAGCACCGCTTCACGGTCGGCCGCGGTGGCGCGTCCGCGATTGACCTGATCGGTCATCAGCTTCTGCGAATGCGCCTTGCCCTTTTCCGCGGTTTCCGGATCGCGGTCGATCAGCACGACGTCCAGCCCGGCGAGCGCGCTGACGTAAGCGATGCCGCCCCCCATGAATCCGGCGCCGAGCACGCCGATCTTTTTTAAGGGCTTCGCCGGCAGGGCCGGACGCCGCGCTCCTTTGTTCAACTCCTGCATCGAGACGAACAGCGAGCGGATCATCGCCGCCGCTTCCGGAGAGCGAAGAATTTTCGCAAACCAGCGCGATTCCACCCGCAGCGCCTGATCGATCGGCAACTGCAAACCCTCATAGACGACCTGCAATATGGCGCGCGCGGCCGGATAATTGTCGTAGGTCTCGCGGCGGTAAATGGCGTTCGCCGGCGGGAACACCATCATGCCGGCTTTGGAATAGACCGGACCGCCCGGCAATTTGAAGCCGTCGACGTCCCACGGCGCCTTGGCCGTGCCGCCCGATCTGATCCAGTCTTTCGCCGCTTTGATCAGATCGCCCTGCGGCACTACGGCATCGATGAGCTTCATCGCCTTGGCGCGATTGAGCTGCAACTGATCGCCCTTGAGCAAAAATTGCAGCGCATCGGCGGGCGGCAGCATGCGCGCGATGCGCTGCGTGCCGCCGGCGCCCGGGAACAGACCGATCTTGATCTCGGGCAGACCGAGCCGGGTTCGCCCATTGTCGGCGGCGATGCGGTGATGGCAGGCGAGCGTCAGCTCGAACCCGCCGCCGACCGCGGTGCCGTTGATCGCCGCGACCCACGGCTTGCCGCAGGTTTCGATGCGGCGATACAAAAGCGACAGCTTGCGGCTCTCTTCGAACAGCTTCGCATTCGCCGCTTCCGCGCCCTGCGACGCCGCAAGATCGGCGAAGGTGCGGCTCAAGGCTTCCAGCATCGTCAGATCGGCGCCGGCACAGAACGTGTCCTTGCCCGAAGCGATCACCACGCCCTTCACCGCGCCGTCGGTCGCCAGCTCGTCGACGATGGCGGTGAGTTCTTCGATCACTTTCACGTCGATGACGTTCATCGTGCGCCCCGGCGCATTCCAGGTGACGAGCGCAATGCCGTCGCCGTCGATGTCGAGCGCGAAATTGGTGTAGGTCGGTTTGCTCTCAGCCATACGGTTCGCCGTTCTTGTGGGTGTAGCGCATGCCCTTGTCGTCCCGGATCACCATCAGATCGACGTCCGGATAATGGGCGCGTTCGTGTTTGGAGCGCGTGCCGATTTCGAGATAGAGGGCGTCGCGGTTGCTCCGGTTGACGAGTTGATGGCCGTTGCGGCTGTTGGCCTTGAAGCCGGCGGCGTCGCCTGGCTTGAGGACACAGGCGCCCTCGTCTTCAATCAGCTCGACCTCGCCGGCGAGGACATAGACGAACTCGTCCTCGTTCTCATGCCAGTGCCGCAGCGCGGACGCCGCGCCGGGCTTCAGCGTCGTCAGATTGACGCCGAATTGGTCGAGACCGACCGCATTGCCGAGCCGCTTGCGCTCGCGGCCGATAACGACGCGGTCGAACGGTTTCGGGTAACCCGTGCGCGTATCGACCGGAAGATTGGCGACGTCGATCTTCGGCATGGCCCTTATTCCCCGATCGGTTCGCCGGACTTGCGGTAGAAGCGGCGGCCGTTGTCGTCGCGCTCCATGACAAAATCGACATCGGGATAGTGCACGCGTTCGCTCTTGGCGCGCGTGCCGACCTCGAAATAGACGGCGTCGCGATCGGTGCGGTTGATCAGACAATGCGCTATGCCGCTGCCGGCCTTGAAGCCGGCGGCGTCGCCCGGCTTGAGCACGATCTCGCCGTCGTTTTCGTGCAACACCAGCTCGCCTTCGAGCATGAAAATGAATTCATCCTCGTTGTCGTGGGCATGGCGCAGCGCCGACGCCGCATGCGGCTTGATGCGCGTGATGTTAACGCCGAACTGCGTAAGCCCGGCCGCGTCGCCGATGCGCTGCTTCTCCCGGCCGGAGATCACGCCGGCGAATTCCTTCGGGTATGACGCGATCGGCTGCGCCGGCACTTTTGCGATATCGATCTTGGACATTCACTCACACCCGCTCGATGATCGTGGCGGTGCCCATGCCGGCGCCGATGCACAGCGTGACCAGTCCGGTCGAAACGTTGCGCCGCTCCATTTCGTCGAGCAGCGTGCCGAGGATCATCGCACCAGTGGCGCCGAGCGGATGGCCCAAGGCGATGGCGCCGCCGTTGACATTGACCTTCGACGAATCGAGATCGAAGGCTTGCAGATAGCGCAACACCACCGCGGCGAAGGCCTCGTTGATCTCGATGAGATCGATGTCGGCAAGCGTCATGCCGGCGGTCTTCAGTACTTTCTTGGTGACGTCGATCGGACCGGTCAGCATCAAGGCCGGATCGGAACCGATATTGGCAAAAGCGCGCACGCGCGCGCGCCGCTTCAGACCAGTTTTCTGCCCGGCCGCTTTGCTGCCGACCAGTACCGCCGCGGCGCCGTCGACGATCCCGGAGGAATTGCCGGCGTGATGGACGTGATTGACATATTCCACGTCGGGATGCGCCTGAATGGCAACCGCATCGAAGCCGCCCAGTTCACCCATCTGCACGAAGGAGGGCTTCAGTGCGGCCAGCGACTGCATGGTCGTCTCTGGTCGCATGTGCTCGTCCTTGGCCAAAATGGTCAGCCCATTGACGTCCTTCACGGGTACGACTGAGCGGTTGAAGTGGCCCTCATCCCACGCCATCGCAGCACGCTTTTGGCTCTCCACGGCATAGGCGTCGACGTCGTCGCGCGAAAAGCCATATTTGGTGGCGATCAGATCTGCGGAAATGCCTTGCGGCAGGAAATAATGCGCGACCGCGATCGAAGGATCGATCGCCCAGGCGCCGCCGGCCGAGCCGATGCCGACCCGGCTCATCGATTCGACGCCGCCGCCGATGGCCAATTCCTGCTGTCCGGACATGATCTGCGCGGCGGCGAAGTTCACGGCGTCGAGACCCGAGGCGCAGAAGCGATTGATCTGCACGCCGGGCACGCTGTCGCCAAAGCCGGCCACCAACGCCGCGGTGCGCGCGATATCGGCGGCGGCCTCGCCGACCGGATCGACCACGCCCATGACGACGTCATCGACCAAAGCGGTATCGAGATTATTGCGGCTCTTGATGGCGCCGAGCGCCTGGCTGGCAAGATTGAGCGCTGTCACTTCGTGCAGCGCGCCGTCGACCTTGCCGCGGCCGCGCGGGGTGCGCACGTGATCGTAGATGAAGGCGTCGGGCATGAATTCCTCGCAAAACTTCACCGCAGACGCAAAGAACACTCTATCGAATAGCTAGAAGGCCTCGGCTGGCAATTCCATGGTTGACGCAGCGCCGGCCTTGATGCGCGCCAGATGCGTCGTCGCGGCCGGCAGCATCCGTTCCATGAAAAAGCGGCCGGTCGTGAGCCGCTCCGCCATCCGTTTCGCCGTGCCGTCTCCTCCACTCGCTTTTGTCTTAGCCGCCTCGGCGATCAGGCACCACATATAGCCGAGCACGACCAAGCCGAAGAGGTGCATATAGTCGGTCGCGCCGGCGCCGGCATTATCGGGATTGCCGAGTGCATTCTGCAAGAACCACATGGTCGCCTGCTGCAATTCGCCAAGCGCCTGGCCGAGCGGGGAGACAAAAGGCGCCATGCTCGCATCCGCGCCGCGCTCCTTTATGTAGGCTGTAACTTCGGCGAAGAAAGCCTGCAAAGCGCGGCCGCCGTCCTTCGGCAGTTTGCGGCCGACGAGATCGAGCGCCTGAATGCCGTTGGCGCCCTCGTACAGCATAGCGATGCGCGCATCGCGCACGAACTGCTCCATACCATGCTCGGCGATGTAACCGTGGCCGCCGAATATCTGCTGCGCCGAGACGGTGTTGGCAAAGCCCTGATCGGTGAGCACGCCTTTGATCACCGGCGTCATCAGGCCCAAGCGATCCTCGGCCGCCTGCCGCTCCTTGGCGTCTTCGGAGCGGTGCACGACGTCGGCCTTGAGCGCGACCCATAGCACGAGTGCGCGCGCCGCCTCGTTGAAGGCGCGCATCGTCATCAGCATGCGGCGCACATCCGGATGCACGATGATCGGATCGGCGGGTTGTTGCGGAAATTTCGCGCCGCTCAAGGCGCGGCCGGCGAGCCGCTCCTTGGCGTAAGCGGCGGCGTTCTGATAGGCGACTTCGGAGAGCGCCAAACCCTGCACGCCGACGCCGAGCCGCGCCTCGTTCATCATCGTGAACATCGCCTGCAAGCCGCGATTGGCTTCGCCCATCAACCAGCCGGTGGCGCCGTCGTAGTTCATAACGCAGGTGGCATTGCCGTGGATGCCCATCTTCTCTTCGATCGAGCCGCACGACACCGCGTTGCGCGCGCCAAGCCTGACCGCTTCAAGTCCGCCGCCGGCATCGGGCAGGATTTTCGGAACGATGAACAACGAAATTCCGCGCGTGCCGGCCGGCGCACCGTCGATGCGGGCGAGCACGAGATGAATGATATTCTCAGCCAGGTCGTGCTCGCCGGCGGAGATGAAAATCTTGGTGCCGGAGATCTTATAGCTGCCGTCAGGCTGCGGCGTTGCGCGAGTGCGAACGAGACCGAGATCGGTGCCGCATTGCGGCTCGGTCAGATTCATCGTGCCGGACCACTGCCCGGCGAGGAGCTTGGGCAGGTAAAGCGCTTTCTGCTCCGGTGACGCATGCGCGTGCAGCGCCGCGATGGCGCCCTCGGTGAGGCCGGGATACATGGCGAAGGCCATGTTCGCCGAGCAGAGAAACTCGTTGAGCGCTTGCGCCAGCACCATCGGCAGGCCCTGGCCGCCGAATTCGGCGGGCCCGGCGATTCCGAGCCAGCCGCCGGCAGTCAGCTTCTGATAGGCGTCCTTAAATCCCGTCGGCGTCGTGACCGAGCCGTCGGCGTGGCGGCGGCAGCCTTCCTTGTCGCCGACGCGGTTGAGCGGCGTGAGCACCTGTTCGGCGAATTTTGCCGCTTCCGCGAGCACGGCCTCGACGAGATCGGGCGTCGCTTCGGCAAAGCCGGGCAGATTGTTGTAGCGGTCGATATGGAACACGTCGCTCAACAGGAACATCACGTCGTCGACGGGAGCCTTGTAGCTCGGCATGATGTCCCTCCCCCGCGTCCGCCGCTGGCGGATCGACGCATGGCCATAAACTAGCTGATTCACGACAGCATCACGACCGCCATTTAGGGGTTTCTGCGTTGCGGAACGGACCCCTGGAACCCAAGCGGAATCCCCACCTCCGGCGCATTAACGGGTTGTTTACGCTAATCCGGAAGAGTCGGCGCCGAGGACACAAGACCGCGCCCTCCGCTTCGTCTGTTAACGAGCCCCAGCTCACAACAGGGCCATCTCGTTTTCCTCCCGGAGTGGCTTGGCGCGCAAATGAAATCTGGCGGTCCGTGGAACCTGAGAGGCCTCCGTCCAGAAACGCGCGAAGCCGCCCGCGACGCCGCGCGCCGCTCCGGCATGTCGGTCGGGGAATGGCTGAACAACGTCATCCGCCAGGACGACGACGATTACGCCGAGCCGATGCGGTCCGCTGATTACGATGACGACGAGGACAACTGGCGGGACGACATCCGCCGTGAGTCGCGCCATGACGATCGCCGCGAGCACCGGCGCAGACCCCGCTATGACAATCACGAGCCGCCGCCACGGCATCTCCGGCGCGAAGTCGAGATCGAGCGCGAAGCCGCGCTGGCCCGCGAGGAATTTGGCGAAGTCCACGCCCGCCTCGATCGGCTGACGCAGCAGCTGGAACGCATGGCGCAAACCGATGCGCCGCGGCTCACCGGAGCTCCCGCGCAGCGCGCGCGCGGATATCAGCAACCGCCGCGCCCGCGTCACGGCCATCGTGCCCCGAGCCATAAACCGTTGGTGTCCGTCGACAACGCCGTCGCCGAGATCGCCGAACGCCAACGCCAGCTTTACGGCGACGATGCGGTCGCTCCAATCGCTCCTATTGCGGCGCCCGCGGAACCGGCGGCGACTCCGCCGCCGCCGTTACCTTCCGGCGTGCAACATATGTCGGAGCCTGCCGTCGATATCAGCAATCTGGAGGAGCAGCTGCGCTACATCACGACACGGATCGAATCGCTGCGGCCTTCGGGCGACCTGGAAAAAGTCATCAAATCATTTCGCAGGGACCTTACTGAGATCCGCGAGCAAATCACGGAAGCGCTGCCGCGCCGTGCCGTGGAATCGCTCGAAATCGAGGTGCAGGCGCTGGCAAAGCGGCTCGATCATTCCCGTGAAGCCGGCGTCGATTTGGGCTTGCTGGCCGGGCTCGAGAGCGGTCTGAAAGAAGTTCGCGACGCGCTGCGCAACCTGACGCCCGCCGAGAAGCTGGTCGGCTTCGACGACGCGGTGAAAGCGCTGTCGCAAAAGGTCGATCTGATCATCGCCAAGGAAGACCCGGCTGCGCTGCAGCAACTCGAAACGGCGATCGGCGCGCTGCGCGGTATCGTTTCCCACGTCGCGTCCAACGACACGTTGACCAAGGTGGCGGAGGACGTGCGTTTGCTGGCCGCTAAAGTCGACGGCGTCGCCAATAGCGCGGCAAGCGGACAGGCGGTGTCCGCGCTGGAGAGCCGCATCGATACGCTGGCCAATGCTCTCAGCGCTTCGAGCGAAGCCGGTCACGCGGTGCCGCGCGAGCTGGAGAAGCTTCTTTCCGGGCTGATCGAAAAGCTCGAATGGGTGCAGCTGACCCATACCGATCACGCCGCGCTCGGCGCGCTGGAAGACCGCATCGCCCAATTGATCAAACGGCTCGACGCGTCCGACTCGCGGCTCGGCAATCTCGAAGCGGTCGAGCGCGGCATCGCCGATTTGCTGGTGCATATCGACCAGATTCGCGGCGGCGGCAGCGCGCCGGCGGCCGGCGCAATACGCAAACCCGTCGACGCCATCGAGCGCGACGTCGCCGAAATCAAGCGCAGCGAACGGCGCACGCAGGATTCGCTTGAAGCGGTCCACGGCGCCGTCGAGCACGTGGTCGATCGCTTGGCCATGATCGAAAGCGGCCTGCATGACGGCGCATCCAAAGCCGAAGCGTCAAGCGAAACGCAGCCGGCGCCCGAACCGGAGCCCCCTCGTGCAGCCAAACTGGCGGCCGTGCCCGAACCTACGCCCGAGCCCGTGTCTGCAATCGTGTCTGCAATCTTGCCGGCTGCCGAGCCGGCGACGTCGGCGCCGGCAAATGCGGAGATTGCCGGGCGTCGCGGCAGCGCGCCCCGGCAGCCGATCGATCCGAATCTGCCTCCCGATCACCCGCTCGAGCCCGGCTCGGCCGGCGGCCCGCGCGCGTTTACATCGGCCGCCGAACGCATCGCGGCATCCGAGGCCGTCGTCGACTTCGCCAAATCTCCCGTCATTTCCGAGCAGGGTGCCAAGCCGAATTTCATCGCCGCCGCACGCCGCGCGGCGCAGGCCGCCGCGGCGGCGCCACCCGAGCGCCACGCGCGCGGCGAACGCGCCACGATCCAAGTAGCGCAATCGGAGAAACCGTCTCGTCTGCGCAAGCTGCTCGTTGCCGGAGCCGCGGTGCTGATTGCCGGCGTATTCCTGCACGTCGCATTGCGCATGTTCCAGGACCGCGCAACTCCAAACAACAGCCCGGCGGCACCGCCGTCCGCGCCAACGCAACAAATGGCACCGCCAAAAGTTTTGCCGGAAGCGGATTCATCCAAGACGGAACCGCAATCAGGACCGTTAATCCTACCGGTTCCGGGCGCGCCGGCCCAAACTGCGCCGGCCACCGTGCCCAGCGGGCCGCCGGCCTCAGCGCCTGGCGCATCGTCCAACCCAACGCCTGCTGAGCCGCCACGCACGATGCCCAGTGCACCTGCGGCATCGCCGCCCATGACGCAGCGCCAATCATCGTTGCCGAACTGGGCCGACATCACCGGCTCGTTGCCGCGTCGCGTACCGCCTCCGCCCCAAGTACAGCCGGCACAAGTACAGCCGGCACAAATACAGCCGCCGGCGAGCATCGCGTCGGGGCAAGTTCCGGCAGCGTCAGCTCCCGCAATGGTCGTCGAAAAGCTGCCGGCCACGATCGGCGGGCCGAAATTGCGCGCCGCCGCTATTGCCGGAGATGCCGCAGCGGAGTTCGAGGTCGCCACGCGTTTTGCCGAAGGCCATGGCGTTCCCGCAAGCGATGGCGAGGCAGTGCGCTGGCTGGAGCTCGCCGCCAAGCAGGAACTGGCGCCGGCGCAATTCCGTCTCGGCGGCTTTTACGAGAAAGGCATCGCGGTCAAAAAAGATCTCGCCGTGGCACGCGACCTCTACGCCGCCGCCGCCGCGAAGGGTAATGGCAAGGCGATGCACAATCTCGCGGTGCTCTATGCCGAAGGCATCAACGGTCCGGCCGACTACCGCACCGCCGCGCAATGGTTTCGCAAGGCCGCCGACCGCGGCGTCACCGACAGCCAATACAATCTCGCCATCCTCTACGCACGCGGCATCGGCGTGGAGCAAAATTACGCGGAGTCCTACAAGTGGTTCGCGCTAGCGGCGAGCAAGGGCGACAGCGACGCGGCCAAGAAGCGCGACGAAGTCGCTTCGCATCTCGATGCGCAAGCGCTCGCGGCGGCGAAACTTGCGGTGGCGAAGTGGTCCGCCGAGCCGCAGCCGGAAAATGCCATCAACGTCAAGGCGCCGCCGGGCGGCTGGGACCTGACGGAGCACGCCGAGAAATCGAAAGCGCGGCCGACCGCTGTCAAACCCGCGGCCCCGGAATCCAGGATCAACTAAAGATCAATCGGCAAGGCAGCGCGCGGCGGGCACGGCGTAGAGCCGGCCCGAGCCCAGCATGTGCGCGGTAAAGGACAGCGCGCCGAATAAAGATACGATGGCGCGATCGCGCACATTGAGGCCGCCGGCATAAGCGCCGAAGGCCGGCATGAGAAGCCGCCGGCCATTGCTGGCGAAGCAGCGGCGGCTCACCGCGCGCCCGCGTCGCGCGACGCGCGCCAGCGGATGCAGATGGCCGGCGATTTCGCCGTCGCTCGGTTGCGATGAGGGTTCGTGACGAAACGTCAGCGCGCCGAGCGCCAAAATATCGGCAAATCGGCCGCCGATATTGTCGGCGGGAGCGGGATCGTGATTGCCGGCGATCCAGACCCAATCGCGTCCGCGCTGCAATGCTTTCAGCGCGACGCGGCTGACGCCGTCCATCCGCGCCGGGCCACCGCCGTCGTGAAAGCTGTCGCCGAGCGCGATGACAAGACGCGGCGCGTAGCGCTCGATGAGCCGGGCGAGCCGGGCCAAGGTCGTTGCCGTATCGTAAGGCGGCAGCAACACGCCGCGCGCGGCGAACGCCGAGCCTTTTTCCAGATGCAGATCGGCGACCGCCAACAGCTTTTCATCCGGCCAATACAGCGCGCCGGCCGGATCGGCGACGAGCGTGATGCCGGCGAGCGTTAGTTCTTCACCTCCCCCTGCAGGGGGGAGGTCGGCGAGCGTAGCGAGCCGGGTGGGGGTCAGTGAATGCTGCATGACCCCACCCCGGATCGTCTTCGACGACATAGCCGATGCGAAGCATCGGCGTCCCTAAAGACGGCGGCCGAAGGCCGCCTATGCCCTTCCCCTGCAGGGGAGGGTAGAAGCAAAGTGCTCACTGCATCGCCTCCTTCACCAGTTCGGCCTCGGTTTCGGCCAGAAGCGTATCGGCCGCTTCGCCATAGACCGCCTCGCGCCCGATCTCCAGCATGACCGGAACCGCCAGCGGCGAAACGTGATCGAGCACCTTATGGACGATTCGGCCCTTGATGCGCGACAGCATTTCGCCGAGCCGGCGCACGTCGAGCAACCCCGTGGCGGCGTCGGCCCGCGCGGCGCGCAACAGCACGTGGTCGGGCTGATGACTGCGCAGCACGTCGTAAACGAGATCGGTCGAGATGGTGACCTGCCGCCGCGATTTTTCCTGGCCGGGAAAGCGTCGCTCGATCAGCCCGGCGATGATCGCGCAATTGCGAAACGTCCGCTTCATCAGCGCCGATTCGGCGAGCCAGGCTTCGAGGTCGTCGCCAAGCATGTCTTCGTCGAACAACGCGGCGAGCGAGAGTTCGCCGCGAGCGATGCGCGGCGCGACATCGCCGATGCCCCAGACCGCAAGCGCATATTCGTTGGCGACAAAGCCTAATGGCTGCAGCCGCGCGCGTTCGAGGCGGCGCGTCAACAGCATGCCGAGCGTCTGGTGCGCGAGCCGTCCTTCGAATGGATAGCAGACCAGGTAATGCTTGTTGGCGCGCGGGAAGGTTTCCACCAACAGCTCGCGGCGGCCCGGCATTTGCGAGCGCCATTGTTGGATTTCGAGCCACTCGCACACTTGCGTCGGCAATTGCCGCCAGGCGCGCGGGTCGGAAATGATGCAGCGCACGCGATCGGCAAGATAGGTCGACAGCGGGAATTTGCCGCCCTCATAGGCCGGCACTTTAGGATCCTCGGAAGCCGAGCGCGAAACGTAAACTTGGTCCTCGACAATCGTCTCGTATTTGAGAATTTCCCCGGCGAATACGAAGGTATCGCCCGGCACCATGGTCTCGACGAAATATTCCTCGACTTGGCCGAGCAGCCGGCCGCCGCGCGGAATCATTTTCGCGGCGCGCGAGCGAACCAACCGTACCTTCAGCATGTCGGCTTCGACGATGGTGCCGACATTGAGCCGGTAGCGCTGCGCCACGTTGGGATGGGTGATGCGCCAGCGGCCGTCCTTGCCCTGCCTGATCCGCGCGAAGCGCTCATAGGCCTTGAGCGCATAGCCGCCGGTGGCGACGAAATCGACGACGGCATCGAAATCCGCCCGCGCTAGCGCCGCATAGGGCGCCGCGCTTGTCACTTCGGCATAGAGCGCATCGCTCAAGAACGGCTCGCCGCAGGCGCAGCCCAGCACGTGCTGGGCGAGCACGTCGAGCGCCCCGATACGCGGCGCCGGAGTGTCCTGCGCATTCGCCGCGATAGCATCGAGCGCCGCACGACATTCGAGGACCTCGAAGCGGTTGGCCGGAATGAGCACGCCCTTCGACGGCTCGTCCATGCGGTGGTTGGCGCGGCCGATGCGCTGCAACAGCCGCGACGCTCCCTTGGGCGCACCAACATTGACGACGAGATCGACGTCGCCCCAGTCGACGCCGAGATCGAGCGAAGAGGTACAGACGACCGCGCGCAGCCGCCCGCTCGCCATGGCCTCTTCGACCTTGCGGCGTTGTGCCACGTCGAGCGAGCCGTGATGGAGCGCAATGGCGAGGTTGTCGTCGTTGAGGTGCCAAAGATCCTGAAAAATGCCTTCGGCTTGGCTGCGCGTATTGACGAAGACGAGCGTGGTGCGATGCGCTTTGATCAGCGCGTAGAGCTCGCCGAGCGCATAGCGCGCGGAATGGCCGGCCCAAGGCAGCCGTTCGTCGCTGTCGAGCATGGCGACGTCCGGCGCGGCGCCGGCTTCCGCGATAATAAGATCGGCGCGCGCCGCGCCGTCGCGCTGCGGCACCATGAAACGGCAAAGGTCTTCGGGTTCGGCTACCGTTGCCGAAAGCCCGATGCTGGTCAGACCGGGCGCGAGGCGGAACAGCCGCGCCAAACCGAGCGAGAGCAGATCGCCGCGCTTCGACGTCACCAGCGCATGCAGCTCATCGAGAATGACGCGCTTGAGCGAGCCGAACAGATAGGGCGCATCGGCAGATGCGAGAAGGAGCGCCAGCTGTTCCGGCGTCGTCAGCAGAATGTCCGGCGGATCGCGGCGCTGGCGCTGGCGCTTCGAGGTCGGCGTGTCGCCGGTGCGCGTCTCGATGCGGATAGGCAGTCGCATTTCCGCAACCGGCGCTTCGAGATTGCGCGCGATGTCGACCGCGAGCGCCTTCAGCGGCGAAATGTAGAGCGTGTGGAGCCCGCCCTCGCGCCGCACGTCGCGGCCGATGGAGATGAGTCGGCGTTTCTCCGCTCGCTCTTCCCCTCCCCCCTGTGGGGAGGGGATAGGGGTGGGGGTCGGGAGGAGACGCGAAATCGTCGACGTTATTCCGTCACCTCCCGACCCCCGTCCCCCACCCTCCCCCGACAAGCTTGCACTCGGGCGCGCGCCAGCGCGGCCCGGGTGGGGGGAGGGAGCCGACTGAGCAAGCGGGTGCGTACGAGATCGTGGAAGAGTTGTTGCCGCACTCAACTCTACCAGACTCGGCAGAAAACCGGCGAGCGTCTTGCCGCCGCCGGTCGGCGCAATCAGCAAGACCGAACGGCCGGCCTCCGCTTTCGCCAAAAGTTCCAACTGGTGCGCCCGCGGCATCCAGCCGCGGCTGGCGAACCAGCGCGTGAAATGGTCGGGGAGCGGTGAAATCCTGTCGAGCAAAGTCATCTCCCAACCTAACCGCGACGGCGCGTGTCGGTCGAGCATGGCGACGCGGCGGACGTGCCGGAAGGTGCGCGCTAAAGAGCCGGCATCTTGTCCCTGCCTACGACCGATCCAGCGCCGGACCAGCAGCGCGGGCTCGTTTACCTCTCATGTCTCGCGCTGATCACCGGGATCGCCACCGCCACGAGACCATCGACCGGCACGCCGTTCTCGGTGCGAATTGCGGCTGTCGAGAGCGTGAGCACCTTTAGACCTGCCGCCGCGATTGCCGCACGCAGATAGGCCGCGCCGTAAGCGAAGCGTAGCGTCGGCAATAGCTTTACGCCGTCGCCGGAATAAGTTTCGACCGTAAAGGCAAGAACGCCGTCCGGCGCAAGTAGGCGCGCAATCGCCGTGACGATCGGCGCGAGATCGTTGACGTAGACGAAAACATCGGCGGCGGTGACGAGATGATATTTTCCGCCGGCGGCGCTTTCCTCGGCGAGAAAGCCGGAGAGATCGGCGGTCGTCAGGCGATCGTACAGTCCCTTGGCTGCCGCTTGCGCAATCATCGCCGGCGACAGATCGACGCCGACCAGCCGATTGACAAAGGGGCGAAAGGCAGCGCCGGCAAGCCCGGTGCCGCAGCCGAGATCGAGCATCGAGCGAAAGCGCATCGGCCGCTTGGCAGCGCGCATCGCCGCTTCGACTGCGTCGCGCAGCAGCGCCGGCCCGCGATAATGCAAATGCTCGGTGAGCGCCGTGTCGTAGCGGCCGGCATATTGGTCGAACAGCCGGCGCACATAGGTCCCGGTCATCGCCGGCGCGGCCTCACCCGCGCCGAGCCGCGCCAGTTGCAGCCGCGCGCCGTGATAATCCGCCGGGTCGGCGGCGCGGGTCCGCTCAAACGCGACGACGGCGCCGGCGCGGTCGCCGAGCCGGTCGCGGATGGCGCCGAGCGCGAACCAGGCGGTGGCGAAGGTCGGCGCCAGCTCGACCGTCTGCGCCAGAATGTCGGCGGCGGCGGAAAAATCGCCACGTGACGCCAGCTCGATCGCCGCCTTGTAGCGCCGGTCGGCGATCAGATCGCCGGACGAGACGAAGAGCGGGCCGGTATCGGTCATAGCTGCGCGGCTTCCGGAATGGCGTGCAGAGTTTATTTGCAGGGTTATCTAACGTAGATGCGTGCCGAAGACATCCTGGTGCCGACGCCGGCCGGCGTGTGCTGCAAGCGCGGCGGCTTTCATATCGACCCGACACGCCCGGTCGAGCGCGCGCTGATCACGCATGCCCATTCCGATCACGCCCGCGCCGGCCATGGCGCCGTGCTGGCGACGCAAGAAACACTCGATCTGATGCGGCTGCGCTACGGCGAGAATTTCGCCGGTGCGACCCAGGCCATTGCTTACGGCGAGAGCGTAACGCTCGAGGGCGTCAAGGTGACGTTCCACCCCGCCGGCCATGTGCTCGGCTCGGCGCAGATCGCGGTCGCGGCGGACGGACTGCGCGTGGTCGCCTCCGGCGATTACAAGACCGTCGCCGATCCGACTTCGGATCCCACCTGCGCGCCGTTCGAGCTGGTCCCCTGCGACGCCTTCATCACCGAGGCGACGTTCGCGCTGCCGGTATTCCGGCACGGCGACGCCGACGGCGAAATCGCGAAGCTGTTGCATTCGGTCGTGCTGTTTCCCGAGCGCGCGCATCTGGTCGGCGCCTATTCGCTCGGCAAGGCGCAGCGCGTGATCGCACTGCTGCGCCAAGCCGGTTACCACGCGCCGATCTATCTGCACGGCGCGATGGAGAGCATCACCCACTACTATGCGAACCGCGGCATCGCGCTTGGCGAATTGCGCCCGGTGCGCGGCACGGGCAAAGCCGAGCTTGCCGGCACGATTACGCTCTGCCCGCCGTTGGCGCTGAAAGATGTCTGGACGCGGCGCTTCCCCGACCCGCTCACCGCGTTTGCCTCCGGCTGGATGCGCGTGCGCGCCCGCGCCCGCCAATACGGCGTCGAACTGCCGCTCGTTATTTCCGATCACGCCGACTGGGATGGCCTCACCGCGACCATCGCAGCGACCGGCGCGGCCGAAATCTGGGTCACGCACGGCCAGGAGGAGGCGCTGGTGCACTGGTGCGGCACGCGCGGACTGAAAGCGCGGCCGCTCGACATCGTCGGCTACGGCGACGAGGAGGAAGAAGCAACTCCCTCCCCCCTTGTGGGGCAGGGATGGGGAGGGGGGCCGGGAGGCGAAACGCAAACGTCCACATCCGAGCGTAACCTCACGACCCCCACCCCTAACCCCTCCCCACAAGGGGGAGGGGAATAATAATGAACCGCTTCGCCGAGCTTCTCGACCGTCTCGCCTATGAGCCCGGCCGCAACAACAAGCTGCGGCTGATGACGGACTATTTTCGCTCCACGGGCGATCCGGAGCGCGGTTGGGCGCTCGCCGCGCTCACCGGGAGCTTGAGCTTTCCGCATGCCAAAGCCGGCCTTGTCCGCAGCCTGATCGCCGAGCGCGCCGATCCGGTGCTGTTCGAATTGTCCTACGATTATGTCGGCGACCTGTCCGAAACCGTTGCGCTGATGTGGCCCAAATCTTCTCCCTCCCCCCTTGTGGGGGAGGGTTGGGGAGAGGGGTCGAGAGGTGACGCTGGGGCATCGACGCCTGCGAGTCGCCTCGCGACCCCCACCCCTAGCCCCTCCCCACAAGGGGGAGGGGAAGAGCAAGCGGAGCAACTTTCCCTCACTACCGTCATCGAAACGCTCGGCACTCTCGGCAAGGCGCAACTGCCGCAACAGCTGGCGCGCTGGCTCGATGCGCTCGACGAGACCGGCCGCTGGGCGCTGATCAAGCTCGTCACCGGCAGCTTGCGCATCGGCGTTTCGGCGCAGCTCGCTAAGGCTGCCGTCGCCGCGCTCGCCGACAAGGATGCCCAAGAGATCGAGCTCATCTGGCCCGGCCTGACGCCGCCTTATCGCGACCTGTTCGCCTGGCTCGAAGGCCGCGCCGAGAAGCCGGCAAGCGGTAAAGTGGCGCCGTTCCGGCCGCCGATGCTGGCGCACGCACTCGACGACGCCGACCTGCAAAATCTTGATGCGTCGGACTTCCTGGCGGAATGGAAATGGGACGGTATCCGCATCCAGGCCGTTGCCGGGCACCGGGATAACAAACATGACGACAAATTTGGCGGCCACCTGATCGCGCGGCTCTACTCGCGCACCGGCGAGGACATTTCCAAAGGCTTTCCCGATCTCCTCGATGCATTGCGCCTGCCCGGCGCCATCGACGGCGAACTCTTGATCATGCGCGATCGTCGCGTACAGTCGTTCAACGTGCTGCAGCAGCGGCTCAATCGCAAAACCGTCACGGCAAAGCTGATCGGCGAATTCCCCGCCCACTTGCGCGCCTACGACCTCCTCGCCGACGGCGATCAGGATTTACGCACGCTTCCCTTTATCGAGCGCCGCGCGCGGCTTGAAGATTTCGTGGCGCGGCTTGGCGACGAGCGGATCGACCTGTCGCCGATGATCGGTTTCGCAAGCTGGGACGAACTCACGGCGGCGCGGCAAGATCCGGCAGCGGCAGGCGGCGGCCCCGACGCCGCGGCGGTCGAAGGCGTCATGCTCAAGCGCCGCGACGCACTCTATCTGCCCGGCCGGCCGAAAGGCCCGTGGTGGAAATGGAAGCGCGATCCGTTCATCATCGATGGGGTCCTGATGTATGCGCAACGCGGCCACGGCAAGCGCTCGTCATATTATTCGGACTACACGTTCGGCGTTTGGAAGAATGGCGAAGCCGGGGAAGAGCTCGTACCCGTGGGGAAAGCCTATTTCGGCTTCACCGACGAGGAACTGGTGCAGATCGACCGTTTCGTCCGCCGCAACACCACCGAGCGCTTCGGCCCGGTGCGCGAGGTCGTGCATGACGCCGATCAAGGACTGGTGCTTGAAGTCGCCTTCGAGGGACTGCAACGCTCGACCCGACATAAATCCGGCCTCGCGATGCGATTTCCCCGCATCAACCGGCTGCGCTGGGACAAGCCGCCGGGCGAAGCCGACCGCTTGGAGCGGCTGGAGACGATGATCGCGGAGATCGAACGGGTACAGGGGCGCGTGCCGTGAGAAAGCCGCCGCACTCGCCTGCCGCAAAACTCCGCCGCGGCCGGCTGACCGATGTCGATGCGCTGATCGCGATCGAGCGGGCGGTCTTTACAAGCGATATCCTGTCGCGGCGCAGCTTTCGCCGTTTTCTCGCCGCGAAAACCGCAGCTGTCATTGTCGCGGAAGCGGCCGGCAAGCTCGCCGGCTATGTGCTGGTGCTCTATCCGCCGCGCACGACGCTCGCCCGGCTTTATTCGATCGCGGTCGCGCCGCATATCGGCCGGCGCGGTGTCGGCCCGCTCCTGCTTGCCGCCGCGGAGCGGGCGGCGCGGCGCCGCGGGCGCCGCACGATGCGGCTCGAAGTGCACGAGCACAATGGCCGCGCCATTGCCCGCTACGAAAAAGCGGGCTACCGGCTGTTCGGCCGGCATCGCCGCTATTATGACGATCGCGGCGACGCGCTCCGTTTCGAAAAGCCGCTCGCCCGCGGGTTCCGTCATAGACCCGCCTGACTTCGATCCGCGAATCGGCTTTCATGGTGGACATCGCGGCCGGCGCAGTCGCCAATCGTTTCGATTCCGGCTATGACGAATCGCGCCGTGCCTGACTTTGAAAGCATGATCGGCCAAGTCTTACATATCGTCATCGACTGGAAAGGGACCCGCCCATGACCGGCTGGGTCATCCTGGTCGACCAGCCTCGCGACCTGCCCAACGCGGAGACCCCGCACAAGGTCATCACGACGAGCGAATACCTGGCCCGGCCGCGCCTGTTCGACATGGCGCGTCCCAAGCTCGTCAATCTCGCCCGCTCCTACGCCTACCAGTCGAAGGGCTATTACGCGTCGCTCCTTGCCGAGGCGCGCGGCCATCGCGTGGTGCCGACCGTCGAGACCATGCTGGAGCTGCGCGAGCAGAAGCTTTACGAGCATGCGCTGCCGGAGCTCGAAGAAGAGCTCAACCGCTGCGCCCGGCGCGCCGATTTCCAGCCCGACGGCGAATTCAAGCTCCTGGCCTGTTTCGGTTTGGCGCGCGACGAACGCTTCGAGCCGTTCGGGCGGCTGTTGTTCGACTGGTTCCGCTGCCCCGCCCTCGAAGTGATCATCGACACCGGCGGTACGTGGCTATCGATCGACCGTATCCGCCCACGCACTATCACTCGACTTGCCAACGGCGAAGCCGAGTTCTTCCGCAGCTCGCTGCACAACCACACCAAACGGGAATGGCGCGATCCCAAAGCGCGCTCGGTCGCCAAATACGATCTCGCCGTGCTTTATGATCCGAACGAGAAAACAGCGCCTTCTTCGCCGGATTCCATCAAGCATTTCGCCCGCATCGCCGAGAAAATGTCGGTCGACGTCGAGCGCATCACCAAACGTCAGCTTGCCGAGCTTGCCGAATTCGACGGCCTGTTCATCCGCGAAACCACCTCGATCGACAATCATACCTACCGCTTCGCGCGGCGCGCCTGGCAGGAAGGCATGCCGGTCATCGACGATCCGATCTCGATGATTCGTTGTACCAATAAGGTGTTCTTGGTCGAGCTGCTGCAGCAGAACCAAGTGCCGACGCCGCCGACGATTATCATCAGCGAGGACACCGAGCCAGCCAAGGTGATCGACGAGCTCGGTCTGCCGCTGGTGGTGAAAATTCCCGACGGATCGTTCTCGCGCGGCGTACACAAAATCGAATCGGCGGCCGAATTCAAACGCACCTGCGATGAATTGTTCGAAGAGACCGACCTGCTGCTGGCGCAAAAATTCCTGCCGACCGATTTCGACTGGCGCGTCGGCGTGCTTGCCGGCGAGCCGTTGTTCGTGTGCCAGTACCGCATGGCGCGCGGCCATTGGCAGGTGGTGAAATACCGGCCCGACGGCTCCTCGCACGAGGGCGGTTTCCGCGCCTTTGGTCTGGACCAGGCCCCTGCCGAGGTGATCGACATCGCGGTCCGCGCGGCGCGCCCGATCGGCGACGGCTTCTACGGCGTCGACCTCAAACAAACCGCCCATGGCATCGTGGTCATGGAGGTTAATGATAATCCCAGCCTCGAGCACGGCATCGAAGATACGGTCGGCAAGGACGAAATCTGGACGCGCCTGTTGCGCTGGTTCATCGACCGGTTCGAGCAGTAAAACAGGTCGTTCGTCCGCTCGTCCCCGCGAAAGCAGAGACCCAGAATCTTTGAAAATCAGAAAGCCTGGATTCCCGCTTCCGCGGGAATGAGCGGAACTATGAGGGTGCCGCCCCCTTCGCCACCTCGTCCAGCGGCCAGCGCGCGCGCGGCGCAAAGTCGAGCGGGTCGGTCAGGCCCAGCGCCAACCGCTCGGCGCCGGCCCAGGCGATCATGGCGCCGTTATCGGTGCACAAAGCCGGCGGCGGCGCTACCAATTCGGCGCCGATTTCGAAGGCGACGCGATGCAGCACTTTGCGAATCGCTTGATTGGCGGCGACACCGCCGGCGCAAACCAGCGCGGTCGGGTTGCCGACGCGAAGCCGGAACATGCGCAAGCCCGAGCGCAGCCGGTCTTTGACGACGTCGACCACCGCCTGCTGGAACGAAGCGCAGAGGTCGGCGACATCCTGATCGCTCAGCGGCGCGATTTTCTGCGCTTCGAGCCGCAACGCGGTTTTCAGGCCCGACAGAGAAAAATCGGCATCGCGCCGACCGATCATCGGCCGCGGCAACGCAAAGCGTGCGGCGTCGCCGCGCGCCGCTTCCTTCTCGACCAGCGGTCCGCCGGGATAGCCGAGCCCGAGCAATTTTGCCGTCTTGTCGAAGGCTTCGCCGATGGCATCGTCGACCGTGCCGCCAAGGCGCAGATAGTCGCCAACGCCGCGCACGCCGAGAATCTGGGTATGGCCGCCGGAGGCGAGAAACAGGCAATAGGGAAACGGCGTCGCATCGGTGAGCCGCGCCGTGAGCGCATGCGCTTCGAGATGATTGACGGCGATCAGCGGCTTGTCGTGCGCCAGCGCGATGGCCTTCGCCGTCGTCAACCCGACGATGACGCCGCCGATCAGGCCCGGCCCCGCCGCGGCGGCGACGCCGTCCAGGCTCTCGAATGAAACTTTCGCTTCGGCCATCGCCTTGGCGATGATGTGATCGAGCGCCTCGACATGGGCGCGGGCGGCGATCTCGGGCACCACGCCGCCGAACTCGGCGTGCTCGCTGATTTGCGACAGGACCACGTTGGACAGGATCTGGCCGTGTCCGTCCGCGGTCCGGCTGACCACGGCGGCGGCGGTCTCGTCGCAGGTTGTCTCGATGCCGAGGATGATCATCGGTGTATTATATGGCCCTGATGGCCCAAACTTCGACCGCAGCATCCATTTTGCGTATCGGTTCACGCGGCTCGCCACTGGCGCTGGCCCAGGCGCGCGAGGTGCAGAGCCGTCTCGCCAAGGCCTGCGGCCTCGCACCGGAACAGATCGAAATCAAGACCATCCGCACCACCGGCGACATGATTGTGGACCGGCCGCTCGCCGAGGCCGGCGGCAAAGGCCTCTTCACCAAGGAAATTGAGGAGGCGCTTAAGTCCGGGGCCATCGATCTCGCCGTGCATTCGTCGAAGGACATGCCGACACTATTGCCGGCCGGCCTGGTGCTTTCGGCATTTCTGCCGCGCGAGGACGCGCGCGATGCCTTTATCAGCCGCAAGGCCAAAAATTTGCGCGAACTGCCGAGCGGCGCCGTGGTCGGCACGGCGTCGCTGCGGCGGCAGGCCTTGCTCAAACGCTTGCGGCCCGATCTCGCCATCGTGCCGCTACGCGGCAATGTCGAGACGCGGCTGCGCAAGCTCGAAGCCGGCGACGCTGACGCAACCGTGCTGGCGCTCGCCGGACTGAAGCGGCTCGGGCTTGCCGCGGCGGCGACCGCCGTGTTCGACCTCGACGAGTTCCTGCCGGCGGTCGGCCAGGGCGCTATCGGCATCGAGACGCGCGCGGACGATAGCAAGACCCGGACGCTGGTCGCCGCCGTGAACGATTCTGACACGGCGACGGCGCTGGCGGCCGAGCGCGCATTTCTCGCGGTGCTCGACGGCTCCTGCCGAACGCCGATTGCCGGCCATGCGCGCATCATCGACGGGACGTTGCGCTTTCGCGGCCTGATCGCCAAGACCGACGGCAGCGCAGCACTGGACGTATCGCGTGAGGGTCCTCGCGCCGACGCCGCGGCGCTCGGTGCTGATGCCGGCCGCGAGCTTAAAAGGCGGGCCGGGCCGGATTTTTTCGAGCGAGACTAAACGGTGCGAATTCTTATTACCCGGCCCGCTGCCGACGCCGAACGCACCGCTGTCGCGTTGCGCGCCCGCGGTCACGAAGTCATCGTCGCGCCGCTCCTGACAGTGGCGCTTTTACCCGATGCCGAGCTCGGCGACGGGCCTTGGTCAGCGATTTTGGTCACCAGCGCCAACGCGGTGCGTGCGATCGCCGGGCATAAGCGCCGGGACCAGCTGCGCCGCATTCCGGCATTCGTGGTTGGCAAGCAGAGCGCACAGGACCTGCGCGCCGCGGGCTTCGCCGAAGTGAGCTGCGCGAACGGTAATGTCGACGATCTTACCGAACTTGTCGCCGCGCGGCTGAAGCCGCCGGCGCGCCTGCTTTATCTCGCCGGCGAGGAACGCGCCGGCGACCTCGCCGGCGCATTGCGGGCGAAGAATTTCGTCGTGGACACGGTCGCGGTCTATCGCGTGGTGGCCGCGCAAACGCTCCCGGCCGAAGCGACCGCAGCGCTGGCCGGCGGGCTGGACGGCGTCCTGCATTACTCGCGGCGCAGCGCCGAGGCGTTTCTCGCCGCCGCGCGTAAGTCTGGCCTGCTCGAAGCTGCGTTGACCAAGCCGGTGCATTATTGTCTGTCGGCGAAAGTGGCCGAGCCGCTTAGGCAGGCTGGGGCCACGGATGTGCGCGTCGCGGTACAGCCCGACGAGGCTGCCTTGATGGCATTATGCGGCTGAACCGACGCGATTATGCCTACTTGTTAGGGTTTTTTCGGCATGTTGCCGCTGCCGCCGCCCCGTATTATGCCGTCGCGGGGCTGGCTAGGGAGCTTCGATTCGGTTACCGCGTCGAACTCGCTTTGAGGACAGCATGACGAGCGAGCCTGACAGCAAAGCAGGCCGGCGGCCGCCGACCATCGAACTGAAGGCGACGGAAGTCGAACAGCCGGATGCGACGGCGCCATCCGGCGCGGGCGGTCCGGCCGATACGCCTGCGCCAGAATCCTCAGGTTCGACATCACCGGGGCCACAGCCGAACGCTGCTTCCAGCGCCACCTCCACCGGCCGCCTGAAATCCCATGCCGTAAGCGCGATCGTCGGCGCCGTGGCGATGGCCGCGATCGTCGCCGGACTGTGGGCCGCAGGCTTTGTCCCTTCGCGTGAGGTTGCGGCTCCCTCCCCCGCCACAGCGCCCGAAACATCTGCGGCGCAGCTTGCGCCCAATACCGGCGCCGACATTTCGGCGCGGTTGGACAAGATCGAACACACGATCCAGGCGCAACGAAACCAGCCCGCGGTGACAAGTCGCGTGGCAGCGGCGGAAGCCCAGACCAAAGCGCTTGCCGATTCGCTTGCGGCCGTGAGCCGCCGTGTCGATGACATCGCCGCGACCAGTCAAAGCGCAGCGAAAGTGGCGGACGCGGCCCAGGCCGCTGCGGAGGCAGCGAAGACCGCGAGTGAAAAAGCTGGCCAGAGCGTCAGTCAGGCGGCAAATGACGCAGCGAGCAAAGCTGCCAGCGAGGCCGCGAGCCAAGCCGCTAGCCAAGTCGCAAGTCAGGTAGCGAGCCAGACAAACGCTCAAAAGAGCAATCTCGACGCGCTGGCAAGCCGGATTGCCGTGCTGGAAAACACGGTCAAAGCGCTCTCCGAAAATGCCGCCCACCCTGCCGAGGGCGCGAACGATCAAGCGGCGCGCTTGACCATCGCCGCCGAGGCGCTGCGGGCCGCAGTCGAACGCGGCATACCCTACCAGCCTGAGCTTGCAGCGGTACGATCGCTTGGTGTTGCGCAAAACGACACCGCGCCGCTCGAACCGTTCGCAGCAACTAGCGTCCCCAGTGCCGCCGCGCTGGCGCACGAACTTGCGGCCTTGGCGCCGGATTTGCGCCGCGCCGCCGAGACGCCATCCGGCGGGACGACGTTTCTTGAGCGTCTGGAAGCCCACGCGCAGCATCTCGTCCGCGTCACGCCGGTCGACGCGCCTGCCGGCAACGAGCCGTCGGCGGTCGTCGCGCGGATCGAGGTCGACGCCGCGCGCGCCGACATTGGCGCGGCGCTGACCGACATTGCCGCGCTGCCGGAGACGGCAAAACCGCTCGCCGCAGATTGGGTCGAGAAAGCCAAAGCGCGCGAGACGGCGATTGCGGAGGCTCGGCAGATCGCAGCCACCGCGCTTGCGGGCTTGAGCAAGCCGGCGTCGCAATGATCCGCATCGTTCTCTTCCTCATCGTGATCGGCGCGCTGTCGCTTGGCGTCGCCTGGTTCGCCGACCGGCCGGGCGACGTCGTCATCGTCTGGCAGGGACTGCGCATCGAAACCTCGCTGATGGTACTCGGCGCGGGTCTCGTCGCGGGCCTGGTGGTGCTCATCCTGATCTGGAGCCTGCTCCGCGCGATCTTGAGGTCGCCGGGCTTGCTGTCGCGGCACCTGCGCCATCGCCGCGGCGTGCGCGCCTATGAGGCGATTTCCAACGGGCTGATCGCGGTCGGCGCCGGCGACATCGACGCCGCGCAAAAACACGCCGCCGCGGTCAACCGGCTGGCGCCGCATGAACCGCTCGCGCTACTGTTGAACGCGCAATCGGCGCAGCTCTCGGGCGACCGCGCGGCGGCCGAGCGAACCTTCCGCGCCATGGCAAGCCGCGTCGACACCAAGCCGCTCGGCTTGCGCGGCCTGTTCGTCGAAGCGCATCGCCGTAACGATGCGGCGAGCGCGCGGGCTTATGCCGAGGAAGCCGCACGGACCGCGCCGTCGCTCGGCTGGGCCAGCCGCGCGGTGCTGGAGGCGCGCTGCAAGGACGGCGACTGGGCCGGCGCGCTCACTTTGCTCGAGGCCAATGCGCGCACGCTCGCGAGGGACGTCTATCGCCGGCAACGCGCGGTGCTGCTCACCGCCCACGCTCATGCCTTGGAAGACACCGATCGCGACCGCGCCAAGGCCCTGGCGCTCGAAGCGCAGAAACTGGCGCCGACTTTGGTGCCGGCGGCTTCGCTCGCCGCGCGGCTCCTTGCCGAAGGCGGCCAAGTACGTAAAGCGGGCCGCGTTCTCGACAAGGCTTGGCGCGCCAATCCGCATCCCGAATTGGCGCAAGCCTATAGCGAGCTACGCTCCGGCGAGTCCGCGCGCGACAAGCTGAAACGGATCGAAGCACTGGCGGCCAAGGTGCCCGGCCATGTCGAAGGCGCGCTGGCGACCGCGCGCGCCGCGCTCAACGCGCAGGAATTCGCCAAGGCGCGCGCGGCGCTCGAACCCTATCTCGCCGCGCCGACCAGGCGGATTGCCTTACTGATGGCGGAACTGGAGCGCGTCGAGCGCAACGATGTCGGTCGCGCCCGCGAATGGCTGGCGCGCGCGGTCCACGCCCCGCCCGACCCGGCCTGGACCGCCGACGGCCATGTCTCCGATCGCTGGCTGCCGGCGTCGCCGGTGACCGGACGGCTCGACGCCTTGGAATGGCGGGTACCGGTGACCGGAATGGCAAGCGCACCGGTGATCGAGCCCGAGCCGGCGACACCGGCGCCCGCGGAAATTTCTGCCACGCCGGCGCCGGAAACCGCCGAACCGCCAGACGCTGAGGCACTTCCAGCTCGCCGCAGCGAGGACACTCAAATCAAACTTGAGCCCAATCTCGAGCCAAAGCCCGAGCCGATTATCCCGCTAGTGCACGCTCCCGATGATCCTGGGCCCGATGCCATCGAGGAGAGCGAACCACGCGCCGAACAAGACAGCGGCGGCTGGCGCAAGATTTTCGGGTAAAGGCGGCCTCGCCACTGCCGGTCGCTTGTTATTTCGGCCAGTCTTATGCATTATAGCGCATGAATTATACTGGCGATTATCCCCGACTCGACAGAAGGGGGCAAATCGTCTACTGCACCATAATGCAGTACCCCCGAAAAAAGCTATCTCATGCCTTGCGGGGACAACGTCGGTTCCCGATTGCGATGCTCCCGTATTGCGGGAATCCTCTGCGGGGATTCGATTCCCTGTAAAGGGGTTCTTAGTATGGGTAGGGCTTCCCGAGAGGCGCGGCGAAAACGCGCCGAGCGTATTCAAAACGCGGCTGCTTCGCCGCCACCGCCGCCTCCTCCGAGTAAAATTCAGCGCCTACGACGCCGTTTCGGAGGATGGCCCGGCGCAGGTTTGGGCGTGGGTGCGATCCAAATGCTCTGGCGGTTGGGCACAATGCTCTTCCGCAGGGGCGAAGATGCCGATTTTGCTTTGGACCTGTGGCGCAGCGCCGGTGGGGACGTCCCCATGCTAGTCCAGGCTGTTTCTTCCCCGATTTTCGGGCTGGCGCTCGTTCTTGTGAGCGTTAGCTATGCCTTTTTTGGAAAAGAACCGAACAAAAAGATACCGGTCCACCCAGCCGTTCCTATAGTCGGCTGGGCCGTAGTTATTTTATGCGGAGTTTTAACCGGATCGGTTTTCCTTTTTGACGCTTTCGTGCAGACATCAAATATTTCGCAAATCGTCGAGCAAGTTACAGGAGAACGTCACGTTACCGAGTCACAAAAAGCAAAAATCAAAGACATTATCGGGCCAGTCGCTTCAACTTTTCCACGCGCGTTATCGGTCGCCGCTGCGGACAATCCTGAGGCCAATGCGTATGCAATCGAATTGATGATTGCGTTTGGACAAGCCGGATTAAAAATAGAGACTCTCGACCCGCACACTTTGATTCCGCGCCCGATGCGCGCCCTAAGTCCTAACGTAAAGGGAGTATTTTTTGAGGTTCACGATCCCAATAATCTTCCGCAAGAAGTAACAATTCTAAGCAAAGCCCTCCAGAACGCCGGCATCCCACCAAAGTTCTATACCACCCCTCAACTCGGCCCCGATAATTACCTTCTCACTGTGGGGCTGAAATGAAATCAGCATCCACTAATCGCCGTCCCGAAGATGTCGGAATTGCTGCGATTATTATAGCGGAACTGAAACTCAGCGACGTAGAGCGGCATATATTTGGCACTCATCTTGTGGAAGGTGCCAACCACGCCGCGTTTGAAGATCGACCAGAAGCCCTCAATCGTGTTGGTGTGGACCGCGCCGACCACGTATTGCTTGCGGTGGTGATCGACCGTTTGGTGATTATATTCGGTCAGGCCCATGTAAACGCGGCTTTCGTCAGTCGCCAGCAAGCTCACCTTGTCGGAAACCATTTCGCGCACGAAGGCTTGGCAGGCGTCCTTGGTGACGTATTCAAGCACGCGCGCGACCACGTTGCCCTTTCGGCTGACGGCACCGATGACCGGGGTTTTAGTCGAAAGCCTGTGCTCGCGCGGCAGACGGTCTTTCTTGTCCCAATGCTTGTTCTTGTCTTTGCCACCGATGAAGCTTTCATCCACTTCGACGATGCCGCCAAGCTTGCCGATATCCTCGATCAGGGCGGTTCGGATTTTGTGGCACATGAGCCAAGCGGTTTTATAGGAACCGAAGCCCATGTAGCGCATGATTTGCAGGGCGCTCATGCCCTTTTTGCTGGCGAGCATGAGGTGGGCGACCTTGAACCAGTCGCGGAGCGGCTTGTTGGTGTTCTCGAAGATCGTTCCGGCGATATGGCTGAACCGATAGCCGTCAGGGGCGCATTGTTCGCACTGCCAATGCCACTGGCGCGATTTCAGGTCATAGACCTTGGGATTGCCGCATCGCGGGCAATGCACACCATCGGGCCAGCGACGGGCAACCAGATAGGCTTTACAGGCTTCCTCATCCGGGAAGGCCGCATCGAATTGAGCGGCGGTCATCTGCGGGATGGGTTTGGGACGTTTTGCCATGGCTCTACCCCTTTGATAGAGCCATATTCTCACGATTATCCCTTTCTGTCAAGTCCGGGATATTCGCCATTATACTGCATAAGGCCTCGCCCGCCGTGCCGACTGCAAAATCCAAGTCCCGTCAAAAACTTACCCCTGCCGCGCCGGGCGGCGCCGCTGCAGTCACGGCCTTCCTCGCCGCGATCGGCCGCGAGGTACGGCGGCATCGCGCCAAGCGCGGCATGACGCGCCGGCAATTGGCGCACGCTTCGCAAACCTCCGAGCGCTACTTGGCGCAGATCGAAAGCGGCGCCGGCAATCCGTCGGCGAGCGTCATCCGCGGCATCGCCCAGGCGCTCGATCTGCCGGCCGCCGCGTTACTGCCGGCGATCGGCGTGCGCCACGCGGCGCTCGACGCGGTGCTCGATCTCGTCGCGCAAGTGCCGGAGAGCGAGCTAGCGGAGCTTGCCAAGCTGATCGAGGCACGCGTTGCGCGCGCCGCCGGCGCCGACCGGGCGCGGCGCATTGCGCTGGTCGGTCTGCGCGGCGCCGGCAAGTCGACGCTCGGGCGCATGCTGGCGCAACATCTCGGCTGGCCGTTCATCGAGCTCGACCGCGTCGTCGAGGAGGATTACGGCGCCAGCATCCCCGACCTGATCGAGATGGCCGGCACGGCGACGTTTCGCCGTCATGAGCGCAGCGCGCTCGAGCGCGTCATCGCCACGCAGGAGGCCGCAGTCATCACCACCGCGGGCGGCATTGTCTCGGACCCCGAGACCTACGCGCTCTTGCTGCGCCGCAGCCACACGATCTGGATCAAGGCGCGGCCGGAGGATCACATGAGCCGGGTGATGGCGCAGGGCGACTTCCGGCCGATGGCGCAGAACCGCGAGGCGATGGCCGATCTGGTCGCGATCCTCGAAGCGCGCCGCGCCGATTATGCGCGCGCCGAGGCCGAGGTCGACACTTCGGGCGCCGCGCTGGAGGAAAGCTTTGCGAAACTTCTACGAGTCGTCACGCCTTGGCTCGAAGCTGCGCCTCCTTCTCCCCGCTTGCGGGGAGAAGGTCGGGATGAGGGGGCCTCTCCGCTGGGCTCAGAATCGCGGCAGCGCCCCCTCACCCGCCGCGCTTCGCGCGACGACCTCTCCCCGCGCGCGGGGAGAGGTGACAGCGAATAGCCGTGACGCTTGTCGATTCCGGATTTCTCGATCTGCCGCCGCTGCGGCTCGAATACCGCATGATCGGGCCGCGGCCCGATGCGGCGCCGACCGTCGTCATGTTGCACGAAGGTCTCGGCAGCGCCGAATCATGGGGATCGTTCCCCGATCAAATTGCCGCGGCGACCGGCGCCGGCGTGTTCGTCTATTCGCGCGCCGGCTACGGCGGGTCGAGCCCCGGCAAACTCCCGCGCTCGACCTCTTTCATGGAGGAAGAAGCGATCGAAGTGCTGCCGCGCATCCTTAGCGCAATCGGATTCCAGCGCGGCCTCCTGCTCGGCCACAGCGACGGCGCATCGATCGCGACGATTTATGCCGGCAGCGTGCAGGACCATCGGGTGCGCGGCCTCGTTTTGATCGCGCCGCATTTTTTCACCGAGGAGATCGGGCTCGCCGAGATTCGCCGTGCGCGCAAGTCGTTTGAATCGGGAGGCTTGCGTGAAAAGCTCAAGCCCTGGCACGCCGACGTCGATTGCGCCTTCCGCTCCTGGAACGAGCCGTGGCTGCAGCCGGATATGCGCAAATGGGACATCACCGAAGCGCTCGGCTATATCCGCGTGCCGATCCTGATCGTGCAGGGCAAGGACGATCAATTCGGCACGCTCAAGCAAGTCGAGACGGCGCAACGGGGATGTTTCTGTCCGGTCGAGACCCTGGTGCTGCCCGGCGTCCGCCACGTGCCGCAGCGCGAAGCCCCGGAACTGACGCTCACGGCCGTTACCGACTTCATCAATCGGCTGTTGCGCGATCACCGCGAAGGGGAACGGCAGGTCGATTCCGGAGTTGCCGTCTCATGAATTATAGTGCATATAAGCGCCTGCTTCAGCACAGGCATGCATTATAATACACTATCGAGACTAGGGCCGAAACGAACGCTATGGGCGATGCCGATCACGCCACGCCGCGCCCGCTCGCCAACGGGAAGACGCGGATCGATTTCCAGACCGAGCCGGCGCGCTATCGGCACTGGAAGCTCGCGGTCGACGGCGACGTCGCGACGCTGACGCTGGACGTCGACGAAAAGGCCGGGCTGTTCGAAGGCTACGATCTGAAACTCAATTCCTACGATCTCGGCGTCGATATCGAGCTGGCCGACGCCATCGACCGGCTGCGCTTCGAATATCCGCAGGTGCGCGTCGTGGTGCTGCGCTCGGCCAAGCCGCGGGTGTTTTGCGCCGGCGCCAATATCCGCATGCTCGCCGGATCGAGCCACGCCCATAAGGTCAACTTCTGCAAGTTCACCAACGAGACGCGCAACGGCATCGAGGATTTAAGCGAGCATTCCGGGATCAAATCGATCTGCGCCATCAACGGCACCGCCGCCGGCGGCGGCTACGAATTGGCGCTGGCCACCGACCGCATCATGCTAATCGACGACGGCGCCGCGGCGGTGTCGCTGCCGGAATTGCCGCTGCTCGCGGTGCTGCCCGGCACCGGCGGGCTCACACGCGTTTCCGACAAGCGCAAAGTGCGCCGCGACCATGCCGACGTGTTCTGCACCACCGAGGAAGGCGTCAAGGGCAAGCGCGCGGCCGAATGGCGGCTGGTCGACGACGTGGTGCCGGGCTCGAAATTCGACGAGGCGATCGCCGCGCGCGCGAAGGAATTTGCGGCGAAATCTCAGCGCAACGGCAATGGCGCCGGCATCAAGCTCGCGCCGTTGACGCGGACGTTTGCGGCGGACAGCGTCGAATACGGCGCGGTCGCGGTCGAATTTGCCCGTAGCGAGCGCATCGCCACCGTGACATTGCGCGGCCCCGCCACGCCGCCGCCTGCTTCGGCCGAGGCCATGGCGGCGCTCGGCGCCGATTTTTGGCCGCTCCAACTCGCGCGTGAGCTCGATGACGCGATCCTGCATATCCGGCTCAACGAGCTCGATGTCGCGGCCATCGTCTTTAAATCGTCCGGCGATCCGGCCCAGGTGCTGGCCTACGATCGCTTTCTCGACGCCAACAAGGATCACTGGCTGGCGCGCGAAATCCGGCTGTTATGGAAGCGCGTGCTCAAACGCGTCGATCTCACTTCGCGCTCGCTGGTGACGCTGATCGAGCCGGGTTCGTGTTTCGCCGGCACGCTCGCCGAACTGCCGTTCGCGTCGGACCGCACCTATATGCTGACCCCCACCCTTCCCTCCCCCGCAAGCGGGGGAGGGTTAGGGAGGGGGCGCGACGGCGACAACAAGCCGCCGGCGGCGCTCGCGCTTAGTGACGCGAATTTCGGCGCCTATCCGATGGCGAACGGGCTGACGCGGCTTCAATCCCGTTTCCTGGCAAATCCCGCCGATCTCGCCGCGGCGAAAGCCGAGCGCGGCAACCTGCTCGACGCGGAGCGCGCCGAGAGGCTCGGACTCGTCACCTTCGCGCCCGACGACATCGATTGGGACGACGAAGTGCGCGTGTTTCTCGAAGAGCGCGCAAGCTTCTCGCCCGACGCGCTCACCGGCCTTGAAGCCAATCTGCGCTTCGCCGGGCCGGAGACCATGGAATCGAAGATCTTCGCGCGGCTGACCGCGTGGCAGAACTGGATTTTTCAGCGCCCCAACGCCATCGGCGAGGACGGCGCGCTTAAGCGCTACGGCACCGGGCAGAAGCCGGTGTTCGATACGAGAAGAGTGTGACAGATCACCTCTCCCCGCCGCGCGGGGAGAGGTCGAGTGAGCGAAGCGAACGAGGGTGAGGGGGCCTCACCGCGATTCTGAGCCAAGCGGCGAAGCCCCCTCGCCCCACCCTCTCCCCGCACGCGGGGAGAGGGAGACGCTCTACAGAGCGTGAACGAGGAGCCCGACATGGACATTCAGAACGTCGATTACACGACCAAAATTCCGAACAACGTCAATCTCGCCGAAGACCGCCAGGTGTTGCGCGCGCTGGAAAGCTGGCATCCCGGTTATATCGACTGGTGGATGGACATGGGGCCGGTGGGCTTTCAGCAGGCGCTGGTTTATCTGCGCACCGCGGTGTCGGTCGACCCGAAGGGCTGGGCGAAATTCGATTACGTCAAAATGCCCGATTACCGTTGGGGCATTCTGCTGGCGCCCCAGGAGGAAGGCCGCAAAATCCCATTCGGCCGCCATTACGGCGAGCCGGCCTGGCAGGATATTCCCGGCGAATACCGCGCCATGCTGCGCCGCCTGATCGTCATTCAGGGCGACACCGAGCCGGCCTCGGTCGAGCAGCAGCGCCATCTCGGCAAGACCGCGCCGTCGCTCTACGACCTGCGCAACGTGTTCCAGGTCAATGTCGAGGAAGGCCGCCACCTCTGGGCGATGGTTTATCTGTTGCAGAAATATTTCGGCCGCGACGGCCGCGAGGAAGCCGCCGAGCTGTTGCAGCGCCGCTCCGGCGATGCCGACAAGCCGCGCATGCTCGGCGCCTTCAACGAGGCGACGCCGGACTGGCTGTCGTTCCACATGTTCACTTTCTTCACGGATCGTGACGGCAAGATGCAATTGGAGAGTCTGGCGCAATCCGGCTTCGATCCGCTGTCGCGCACCTGCCGCTTCATGCTGACCGAAGAGGCGCATCACATGTTCGTCGGCGAAACCGGCGTCGGCCGCACCATCCAGCGCACCTGCGAGGCAATGAAGGCCGCCGGCATTGACGACCCGAACGCCATCGACAAGGTGCGCGCGCTCGGCGTCATCGATTTGCCGACCATCCAGAAAAAGCTCAATCTGCATTACACGCTCTCGCTCGATCTGTTCGGCTCGGAAGTCTCGACCAACGCCGCGAACTGCTTCAGCGCCGGGCTCAAGGGCCGCTTCCAGGAAACCAAGATCGACGACGACCACCGCCTCGAACATGCGACCTATCCGGTGCTCAAATTCGTCGACGGCGAGATCAAGCGGATCGACGAGCCGGCGCTGACCGCGATCAATATGCGGCTGCGCGACGATTACACCGCCGACTGCCAGCGCGGGCTCGACCGCTGGAACAAGATCATCGACAAGACCGGCGTCGCCTTTAGGCTCGAATTGCCGCATGTCGGCTTCCACCGTCAGATCGGCGAGTTCAAGGACGTCCATGTCTCGCCGGCGGGACGGATCGTCGACGCGGCGACCTGGAACCGCGACCAGAGCCAATGGCTGCCGTCCAAGGACGACGGCGATTTCATCGGCAGCCTGATGCAGCCGGTCACCGAGCCGGGCCAGTTCGCCAGCTGGATCGCCCCGCCCCGCATCGGCATCGACAACAAGCCGGGCGATTTCGAATACGTGAAGATCGCGGCGTAAATTTCATCCTCCCCCACACAAGTGGGGGAGGGGGACCGCGCGAAGCGCGGTGGAGGGGGCGTCTGACTCGACGCTTCGCTGTCGACGCCGAATGATCGGGGAGGCTCGCGCCCCTCCCACCGCGCTACGCGCGGTCCCCCCTCCCCGCTACCGCGGGGCGGGATGAGGAAGACACGATGGTTAATCGGGTCTTAACCTCAGCCCTCCTATGCTATGCCACCGGTGATGCGGCGGGCGGCCCCGCTGTTCATGATGTACAGGATGACCCGCGAGTTTGCCCCCATCGTTTCTGGCGCCGAAGCTGGCGCCGCGTCGGTTCGCGCGCCCAACGGCCGCTCGCCTTTCGTGCGCACGCGCGAGCTGCTCGGCGATGCCCCGCCCGGCAAGCCGCCGATCAGTCTCGCCGTCGGCGAGCCGCAGCATCCGATTCCGCCGTTCGTCGGTCCGGTGATCGCCGCCCATGTCGCGGAATTTGGCCGCTACCCCGCCAACAAGGGACTCGATGAATTCGGTGTCGCCGTCGCCGGATGGCTCGGGCGCCGCTACAGGCTGGCGCGCCCGCTCGATCCGCCAAACGAAGTGCTGGTGCTCAACGGCACGCGCGAGGGACTGTTTCTGGCGGCGCTCGCCGCTAAAAACTGGGTTAAGCCGCGGCCGGGCCGCCCCGCCGTGCTCATTCCCAATCCATTTTACGCCGCTTACGCCGCCGGCGCGATCGGCGCCGATTGCGAGCCGGTTTATCTGCCGACCACGCGGGAAACCGGTTTCCTGCCGGACCTCGATGCGCTCGGCGAGGAGCTCTTAGCGCGCACGGTGGCGTTCTATATCGCCTCGCCGTCCAATCCGCAGGGCGCGGTGGCCGATCTCGCTTACCTCGAAAAGCTGACCGCGCTGGCGCGGCGCTTCGGCTTTTTGATCTTCTCCGACGAATGCTATTGCGAAATCTACAGCGATCGCCCGCCGCACGGAATGCTCGAAGCTTCGGGTGCGGATTTCGCCAACGTCGCCATCTTTCACTCGCTGTCGAAGCGCTCGAGCCTGCCGGGATTGCGTATCGGCTTTGCCGCGGGCGACCGCAGTTTCATGCGAACTTTTCTCGAACTGCGCAACGTCGCGGCGCCGATGGTGCCGACGCCAATGCAACATGTCGCCATCGCCGCCTACAATGACGAAAAGCACGTCGAAGAGAACCGGCGGCTTTATCGCGAAAAGTTCGATCTGGCCGACCAGATCATCGGCGATCGTTACGGCTATCGCCGTCCTGCCGGCGGATTTTTCCTCTGGCTCGACGTGTCGCCGCAGGGCGGCAGCGAAGCGGCGACACTGCGGCTGTGGCGCGAGGCGGGCTTGCGCGTCGTGCCCGGGCGGTATCTCGCGCGCGAACAGGCCGACGGCTCTAATCCCGGCGCCGACTATATCCGCGTCGCCATGGTGCACAACAACGAGATCACCGCCGAGGCGATGCATCGCCTGGTGGCGGTGCTCGGATGAGGCAGGGGGATCGACCGCAGCGATGTCGATGATCGACCGCAGCCTCGACGGAATGGCCCATCTGTCCGGCCAGCTCGGCGCCATTTTGCAGCGCCGGCTGCGCGAGCTCGGCGGCGTGGCGCTGATCAGCCTCACCATGATGGCGGCGCTCGCGCTCGCCACCTGGTCGGTGCAGGACCCGTCGCTGAGCCACGCCACCGACGCGCCGGTGCACAATCTCCTCGGCATGCCCGGCGCGATCGCCGCCGACTTGATGATGCAGCTGTTGGGGCTCGGCTCGCTGGCGCTGTTGTTGCCGATCGCGGTGTGGGGCTATCGGCTGCTCGGCCACCGGCAACTCAGCCATGAGCGGCTGCGCGTACTGCTCTGGCTCGCCGGCGCGGTACTGACCGCCGGTTTCGCCTCCTGCCTGCCGAAGAGCCCGCGCTGGCCGCTGCCGTCCGGGCTCGGCGGCGTCATCGGCGACGCGGTGCTGCGCCTGCCGGTTTATATGCTGCACGCGCCGCTTTCCGGCACCCATCGCCTGGGCGCCGCCATCGTGCTCGGCGTTGCCGCGCTTTTCACCTTCGCCGGCGCCGCCGGCATTCTCTGGCGCGACGCGGTCGACGAGGATGAAGAGGACGAAGAAGCTGAAGAGCCGGCCGAGGACGACAACGAGGGCGGCTGGATATCGCTCGGTTTTTTGGCGCATTCGCTATTGAGCTTTCGCGCCCGGCTGGCGCGGCTGTTCCGCGGCCGGCAGCGCACGCCGATGCCGTCGCGGGATGACATCGCGATGCCCCGCCGGCGTGTCGAGCCGCGCTTCGATAGTGCCGCGGCGCGCGACGGCGAGGAGGAAGCGGTCGCCGATGAGAGCGAAGCGCCGCGCGTGCGTAAGCCGCGCGCGCCAAAGGCGCCGCGCCGCTCCGGCAGCGGTTATATTCTGCCGCCGCTCGAACTGCTCACCCCGCCGAGCAAAGTCGGCCGCGCCACCGTCAGCTCGGAAGTTTTGCAGGAAAACGCCACCGCGCTCGAAGGCGTGCTCGGCGATTTCGGCGTGCGCGGCGAGATCATCAATGCCAGGCCCGGCCCGGTGGTCACGCTGTACGAGCTCGAGCCGGCGCCCGGCATCAAATCGTCGCGCGTCATCAGCCTCGCCGACGACATCGCCCGCTCCATGAGCGCGCTCTCGGCGCGCGTCGCCGTGGTCTCCGGACGCAACGCCATCGGCATCGAACTGCCGAATCCGACCCGGGAGAAAGTCTACTTACGCGAGTTGCTCGCGTCGCGCGATTATGCCGAGAGTGCCGCGCGGCTGCCGTTGTGCCTCGGCAAAGCGATCGGCGGCGAAGCGGTGCTGGTCGATCTGCAACGCATGCCGCATCTGTTGATTGCCGGCACCACCGGCTCCGGCAAATCCGTCGCCATCAACACCATGATCCTCAGTCTGGTTTACCGCCTGCAGCCCGATCAATGCCGGCTGATCATGGTCGATCCGAAAATGCTTGAGCTTTCCGTCTACGACGGCATCCCGCATCTGCTCACGCCTGTCGTCACCGATCCGAAGAAGGCGGTGGTCGCGCTCAAGTGGGCGGTGCGCGAGATGGAGGAACGCTACAAGAAAATGTCGAAGCTCGGCGTGCGCAATATCGACGGCTACAATGCGCGCGTCGCCGAGGCCAAGAGCAAAGGCGAAAAGCTCAGCCGTACCGTCCACACCGGCTACAATCGCGAGAGCGGAGAAGCGATCTACGAGAACGAGGAGCTCGATCTCGAGCCGCTGCCCTACATCGTCGTCATCGTCGATGAGATGGCGGACCTGATGATGGTCGCCGGCAAGGACATCGAGGGCGCGGTGCAGCGGCTGGCGCAGATGGCGCGCGCCGCCGGCCTGCACGTCATTCTGGCGACGCAGCGGCCTTCGGTCGACGTCATCACCGGCACGATCAAGGCCAATTTCCCGACCCGCATCTCGTTTCAGGTCACCTCGAAGATCGACAGCCGCACCATATTGGGCGAGCAAGGCGCCGAGCAGCTGCTCGGCCAGGGCGACATGCTCTACATGGCCGGCGGCGGCCGTATCAGCCGCGTCCACGGACCGTTCGTCTCCGACGAAGAGGTCGAGAAGGTGGTGCGCCACCTCAAATCGCAAGGCCAGCCGGAATATCTCGAAGCCGTCACCGCCGAAGAGCCGCAGGACGAGGACGGCAATCCGATCTTCGACTCGACCGCGATGGGCGGCGCCGAGGGCGGCGACCTCTACCAGCAGGCGGTGCAAATCGTCACACGCGACCGCAAGGCTTCGACGAGCTACATTCAGCGCCGGCTGCAAATCGGCTATAACCGCGCCGCCTCGCTGATCGAACGCATGGAGCAAGAAGGCATCGTCGGCCAGCCTAACCATGCCGGCAAGCGCGAAATCCTGGTCGAGGGCGCCGACGATGACCCCTATTGAGAATCGCGCGTTCGGGCCTTAAGCCAACAACAGTAGCCGCGAATTCGCCATACCGGGCGCTTAGCGGAATGCGTTAGAGCATGATCCCGAAAAAGCCTGCCCTGGACTTGATCCGGGGTGGATACCGGTTTTCGGATAAGATCATGCTTAATCATGAAGCTAGAGCCCGGTTTTGATTCCATCAAAGCCCGGCTCTGGTTGGGCGTGCTTAAAGATGCATCATTGCGGGTGCATTAACCGGGGCGCATCGGCGGGAGAGGTATATGGCGGAACGGGGCTTAGCGAAACTCGGCCCGGCGATCGTACTCGTGGCGTTGATGTGCGGGCTGGGCATTCTCAGGCCCGCAACCGTGTACGCAGAGACCGTGCCGCTGCCGACGCCGGCGCCATTACCGAAAACGGGCGTCGCTCCATCGCCCGCGGCGACCGACAGTATTCCAGTTCCTCCCGCGCCGATATCGCAGGCGCCGCAGACACAGCAGGCGCCCCAGGCATCGCAACCGGCCCACACGCCGGGTTTCTTCCCGTTTTCCGATAAAGGGTCGCCGAACCAGGCGACCGCATTCGACGACAAACAGCGCGCGCTACTCGACCGCATCAGCATGTATCTGTCGAGCATCCAGACCATGGTCGGGAATTTCGTCCAGATCGGACCCGATGGCGGGCGAACGCAAGGAACGTTCTATCTGCAGAAGCCCGGCCGCGTGCGCTTCGAATATAATCCGCCGAGCCCGATCGACATCATCGCCGACGGCTCTTCGGTCGTCGTGCGCGACCGCAAGCTCGCGACGCAGGACCTTTATCCGCTGTCGGAGACCCCGCTGCGCTATCTGCTCGCCGATCGGATCGATCTGTTGCGCGACACCGACGTCGTCAGCGTCTCATCCGACGATACATTCGCCACCGTCACCATCGAGCAAAAGCAATTGATGATCGGCACCGACAAGCTGATGATCATGTTCGACGCCAAAGACCTCACGCTCAAGCAGTGGACCGTCACCGATCCGCAGGGCTTCGACACCACGGTCGCGGTCTATAATCTCGACACCACCAAAAAGCCCGATCCGAACCTGTTCGTGATCAACTATCAGGGCAATCAGGGCAGCATCAGCAATCAGTAGTCGGCAATCAGCGGTCAGTAATCGGAAGGCAGTTGGCTCATTCGCCGTCTATTATTTATATGCTCCGCGAACTGATTACTGATTACTGATTGCTGAAATGAAGCTCATCCTCACGACCTGGAACATCAATTCGGTGCGGCTGCGCATCGATCTGGTCGCCAAATTCATCAAGGCGGTCCGTCCCGACATTCTTTGCCTGCAAGAAACGAAGTGCCCGAACGATGCCTTTCCGCGCAAGCGCTTCAAGCGGCTCGGCTACGACCACGTCGCGCTCAACGGCCAGAAGGGCTATCACGGCGTCGTCGTGCTTTCGCGATTGCCGTTCGAAAGCTTTAATATCCAAAGCTTCTGCGGCAAGACCGACTGCCGGCATATCTCCGCGGTGTTCGGCGAATGCGCCGGACTGCGCGATCCCATCACGGTGCATAATTTCTACGTCCCCGCCGGCGGCGACATTCCCGATCCGGCGGTGAATCCGAAATTCGCCCACAAGCTTGCCTTTCTCGACGAGATGCGCGACTCCCCGACATTGCGGCCGGCGCCGTCCGAGCGCGCGATCCTGGTCGGCGATCTCAACGTCGCGCCGCTCGAACACGACGTCTGGAGCCATAAGCAGATGCTGCGCGTGGTGTCACATACGCCGATCGAGTGCGAGAAGTTCACCGGCGCGCTGGGCGCCGGCGGCTGGATCGACAGCATGCGCCGATTGACGCCCGAGCCGGAGAAACTTTACACGTGGTGGAGTTACCGCGCGGCCGACTGGCGCGCCGCTGACCGCGGGCGGCGGCTTGATCACGTCTGGACATCGGATGCGCTCGCCGACCGCGTCTCGGCCCTCGATATCGCCAAGAACTATCGCGGCGCCGAGCGGCCCTCAGACCACGTGCCAGTGACGGCGACCCTGGAGCTCTAGCGGATGAGGGTGGCTAGTCTAAACACTGATCCGATTCAATTGAATTAAGTCAGGGTCCTAGTGGTCCAATTCTAACATTCGCATCCCGTTTCGGCACGCTCTCATGCGAATGTTAGAATCAAAAGACCACTAGCAATTATTAGTCCTAGTGGAGCTTTGGGATTTGACATTCGCTTCACGCGTTAGCGGCTGGGTGGGTAGCGAATGTCAAATCCGCTCCACTAGGATCGCGGTCCGGTATCGCGGGCCAGCGCCGCGCGCACGTTCTCCATCTCACGGGCCCATTGCTCGGCATGCGCCGCGATCAGCTCGCGCAGCCGCTGGGCGGCCTCCGGATAGCTGTCCAGCATGCGCAGGAACATGGTGCGGGAAATGCGCAGCACGATGGAATCCTCACGCGCAACCGCGGTGAGAGGCCGCTGGGATTGCGACAGCAACGCGGCTTCGCCGAGCAAGCTGCCCGGCTCGGCGATCAGCTCGCCCTCGGCGGCGCGTTCCGGGGTGAGCTGAAAGGAGCCGCGCTGGACAACATAGGCGCAGTCGGCAGCTTCGCCGGCGGCGAACAACACCTGGCCCGCTTGTACCGAATAGGCTTCGGCGCCGATGGCGAGGATGCGTAATGCGGGTGCGCCGAGGCGACGCAGAACCGGCACCTGGCTCAGGAACGCGATGTCATCCTCGATGGTCATGACAATCCGCGATCAGGGCGCAAAATCATGGCGCAAAATCATGGTGCCAATTCATGGTACCGAGTCATGGCACCAGCTTATAGCCGCCGGCTTCGGTGACCAGGATGGCGGGTGCGGCGGCGTCTTTTTCGATCTTCTGCCGTAGCCGATAAATGTGCGTCTCCAGCGTGTGCGTGGTGACGCCCGAATTGTAGCCCCAGACTTCCTGCAGCAGCGTCTCGCGCGACACCGGCCGCTGACCGGCACGATAAAGGTAGCGCAGAATAGAGGTTTCCTTTTCGGTCAGCCGCACCTTGTTGCCCTTGGGATTGAGCAGAAGCTTGGAGCTCGGCCGGAACGTATAGGGGCCGATCGTGAAGACCGCGTCCTCGCTCGCCTCGTGCTGGCGCAGCTGCGCGCGAATGCGCGCCAGCAGCACGGCGAAGCGAAACGGCTTGGTCACGTAATCGTTGGCGCCCGATTCAAGGCCGAGGATCGTATCGGAATCGGTATCGTGGCCGGTGAGCATGATGATCGGCGCCTTAAAACCGTTCTTGCGCAGGATGCGCACCGCTTCGCGGCCGTCAATATCGGGCAGGCCCACATCCATAATGACGAGGTCGACCTGACCGGTCTTGGCCGCCTGCACGCCCTTGCTGCCAGTGTCGACCGCTTCGGCCTCGAACTCCTCGTGCAGCGACAGCTGTTCGGTCAGCGCGTCGCGCAATTCCGCGTCGTCATCGACAATGAGAATCTTTCGCGTATTCGGCATGAAACTCCGGGCCCCGCCGCCGCTTTGCCGCGCCGCATGGCGCGAAGTACAAAAGTGAAGGATACAGGAGCAGGCACAGATTGGGAATCCAAGGGGTCGGGATGCGACGAACCTCGTTTCGCTTCATCCGCATCCATGCCCGGCCGGGCCGCCGTTCGCAAGGTTGGCTATTTCCCGGCCAGAGCGCGTTTAAGCCATCGCCCGTTGCCTTAGGCCGCACTGGAATTAAGGCGTCTAAGCGGGAAGGCGACGGCGGCACGCCGGCGGGCCGATTTCATCCCGTCCGCCTGTGGTGGCGGGCCGATCGCCTGCCGCGGCCGCGGACTTTGCTGCCGGTGCGCCGGATCGGGCGCGACGATGCCTGGTGCGAGGACCCTTCGGATCGCCGCTATAACAAGACGTTCCGCCGATCGGCCAATGAACCAGGCGACCGGCTGCACCGGGACGACGGCCTCTACGATCTGATTGTCGAAATCGACCACAATACCCGGCCGCGCGTGGCTGGCCGGGGCAGCGCTGTATTTATCCATGTCGCCCGGGACGCATTTGCCCCGACCGCCGGCTGCGTCGGCTTGCAGCGGAACGAGTTGCTGCAACTGGTTCGATTTCTTTCACCGAAGACGCGAATCATAATTCATTTCTAATCGGAGGCCGCGTGCCGAAAATCGCGGTGCCGACCCGCACATGGGTGGCGCCGAACGCGATCGCCGCCGGAAAATCGGCGCTCATTCCCATCGACAGGAATTTCAGCCCATTGCGGCGAGCAATTTTGGCGGTAAGCGCAAAATGCGGCGCCGGCGCCTCGTCGTGCGGGGGGATGCACATCAGGCCGGAAATAACGAGCCCGTAACGATCGCGGCAGGCGGCAAGAAAGGCATCGGCCTCCCCTGGAAGCACGCCGGATTTCTGCGCTTCAGCGCCGGTATTGATCTCCGCGAAAAGCAGCAGATGGCGATTCTGTTTGGCGATCTCCTTGGCCAGCGCCTCGGCAAGGCTTGCCCGATCGACCGAATGGATGGCGTCGAACAGCGCCACCGCATCCTTGGCCTTGTTCGATTGCAGCGACCCGACCAAGTGCAATTCAATGGCGCCATCGCGCCCGGGGCCTGTTGCAGCAATATGGCGCGCGATCAGCGGCGGCCATTTGGCCTTGGCCTCCTGCACGCGGTTTTCGCCGAAGACGCGCTGGCCGGCGGCGATGACAGGCTCGATCGCCTCTGCTCCAAATGTCTTCGACACCGCCACCAGCGTGACGGTGGCGGGATCGCGTCCGGCATCGCGGCAGGCCCGCGCGATTTCCTCGCGCACCGACGTAATGGCGTCCTGCCTGTCCATGGTTTCCATACGATCAACGATTGCGCGAACAGTTTAGCGATCGCGCGAGGCCCATTTTTACGCGCACCCACTAGGTTATGGAACCGGGGTGGGAAGAGCAGTATGCCGGGCGACCAAGCAAAATCGCAGACCTCATTGCGACGGAACACGCCGTTTCTGAGCATCCGCGCCCGGCTGCTCGTGCTCGCGCTATTGGCCATCGCGCCATTGATGGTCGAGCGCGTCCACGGACTCGAAGCCGGCCGCACCGCGCGCACCGAACGCGCCAACGCCGATGTGATCGAGCTTGCCCGACGCGGCGTCGAGTCCCAGCGCGAGATCATCTCCTCGATTCGCGCCGTCTTGCAGATCGTCTCGCGGGTGTTTGCCGAAGTGCCGATCGACCGGTCCAATTGCAAGCACTATATGGCCGACCTGACCAGCAAAGTTCCCTGGATCCGCGACCTATCCGTGGCCTCGGCCGACGGGCGCATCACGTGCTCGACCGAACCGGCGGCAATCGGATTGAATGTTTCCGATCGTCTGCACTTTCAGAATGCTCTGCATTCGCGCGAATTTGCGCTGAGCAACTATCTGATCAATCGGATCAATCATGTGCCGAGCTTGGTCGCCACCTTTCCGGTGATCGCGGACGACGGCGCCATCAAAGGGGTCGTGCTTGCGGTGATCAATCTGCAATGGATCGGCGACCTGGCGTCGAGCGCCGCGCAGCAGTCCGGAGCCTCGGTCATGCTGCTCGACGGCAAAGGCACGCTCGTTGCAGGCTCCGCCGATCAGCAGCGTTTCATCGGCAAGCAGCTCGCCGGGCATGGTTTGGCGCAGGAAATGCTCGCCAACGACGAAGGCACCATGACGGCGGCCGGCTTCGATGGCGTTCGCCGCATCTTCGCCTATGTCCGCGTGCCATGGACCAACGCGCGGCTGGCGGTCGGCCTCGACGAAAACGCGGTGCATAGCGGCATCGATAGCAAGATCAATTTCGCCTACCTGCAGCTTTTCGCGTTCGGGCTGTTCGTCGTGCTGCTGGCCTGGTTTGGCGGCGAGCAACTGGTGGTGAAGCCGATCCGATCGCTGGTGCGCACCGCGGCGCGGTTCGGGCGCGGCGATCTGCACGTGCGCGCCTCGCAAGAGCCGTGGGTTGCCGAATTCGCGCCGCTGGCGGCCGCGCTTGACGACATGGCGGCCAAGCTCGCCGCCCGCGAAGAGGAACTGCAGATCGCCAATCAGCACCTCGAGGAGATGGCGAGCCTCGACGGTTTGAGCGGGCTCGCCAACCGGCGCGGGTTCGATCGCGAGATCGAGCGTGAATGGCAGCGCGCCGGCGAGAAATGCGAGCCGCTCGCGCTGATGATGGTCGACATCGATCACTTCAAGCCGTTCAACGACCGTTATGGCCACGTCGCCGGCGATACCTGTCTGCGCGCGGTCGGCGAGACACTGTCGCTGGTGACGCTCGACGAGGCGGTGCTCGTCGCCCGCTACGGCGGCGAAGAGTTCGCGCTGCTGTTGCCCGGCCTCGATCTCGAACGGGCCAGCGCGATTGCCGAGGAAGCGCGGAAGGCCATCGAAGACCTGCAAATCAATCATTCGGAATCGCCGTGCCGTTATGTCACCGTGAGCATCGGCGTCGAGTTCGTTATTCCGGACAAGTTTCAAACCACCGCTGACCTCATCGAAGCGGCCGACACTGCGCTTTATGCCGCAAAACGCCGCGGCCGCAATAATGTGATCGCGCACGTTCGCCAACTATTGCGCGCGGCGTCCTGAACGTCAGCATCGGCGAATCAGCTTTTGCGTTTTCTTCTCTTTAACGGCTTTTTCCGTGACGCAGTCCGGCGCTTCTTTTCCGGCGGCGCCCAGATCATGCCCTCGAGCTTCATGCCGTCGGGATCGGTGAAATAGACGGCATAATAATTGCGGCCGTAATACTCGCCAGGCGGATCGACGACGTTCATGTCATTGTCTTCGAGAAAGGCGCCGAGCGCATCGACATCGTTGCGGCTCGCAAGCTCGAACGCATAATGGTGAAAGCCGATGTCGCCTTTGCGGTATTTGTGCTTCTTGCCTTCCGCATCCGCCTCGGCGATCCACACCAGCGTCTTGCCGTTGCTCCAGCCGGCCATATCCTGGTATTCGTGCTTCAGCTTGAAGCCGAGGAATTTTAACAGCTTGTCGTAAAACGCCTTGGAGCGCGCGAAGTCGCCGACGCTTAGAACCAGGTGGTCGATACCGACGACGCGCGGCATGGCATAGTCCTCCTCTATGGCGGGTTGCTCTAGCCCGGGCTGCGGCAGTAGATATCAACCGCCATGTCAACTGCCACCCCAATCGCCATATCAACCAGCCTGCCCCGCACTTTGTTCGACAAAATCTGGGACTTCCATTGCGTCGGCCAACGCGCCGACGGCCGCGATCTCATCTATATCGATCGCCATGTGCTGCATGAATTGCACGCCCATCATGCCTTTGCGCAGCTGCAAAAGCAGCAGCGAAAAGTGCACCGGCCCGACCTGACCTTCGCGGTGCAGGATCATACGGTGGCGACCAAGCCCGGCCGCGACGACGACACCAATCCGTCGGGCACCGCCTTTATCAAGGCGATGCGCGAAGGCTGCCGCAACAACGGCATCAGGCTGTTCGATATCGACGATCCGGAGCAAGGCATTTCCCATGTTGTGGCGCCGGAGCTCGGCATCGTGCTGCCGGGCGCGACCCACGCGGTCCCCGACAGTCACGCCAGCACCGTCGGCGGGCTCGGGGCGCTCGCTTTCGGCTGCGGCACCAGCGAGCTCGCGCACATCCTGGTGACGCAAGTGATGGCGCTCAAGCGGCCCAAGCGCATGCGCGTGCGTCTCGACGGTGCTCTTGGCCCTCATGTCAACGCCAAGGACGTCGCTTTGCGGCTCATCGCCGAGCTCGGCGTGGCGGGCGCCCGCGGCTATGCCGTGGAATATGCCGGCGCCGCGGCGCGCGGCATGCCGGTCGAACAACGCATGACGCTGTGCAATCTCAATATCGAAATGGGCGGCCGGTCCGGGTTCGTCGCGCCCGACGCGACGACCTTCGCTTGGCTCAAAGGTCGGCCCTATGTGCCGCAGGGCGCGCTCTGGGAACGCGCGCTCGCATACTGGCGCACGCTGCAATCGGACGACGATGCCGCGTTCGACCGCGAGGTCGTGCTCGATTGCGATAGCCTCGAACCGCAGATCACCTGGGGCACCGATCCGAGCCAGGTCGTCGGTATTTCCGGACGCGTGCCGGAGCCGGCCGCGGTCGATCCGAGCCGGCGCGCCGCGGCGGAAAGCGCCTTCACCTATATGGGTCTTGCGCCGGGAACGCCGCTTGCCGGCCTGCCGGTCGATCGCGTCTTTATCGGTTCCTGCACCAACAGCCGGCTGCCGGACTTGCTGACTGCCGCGGCGGTGGTGCGCGGCCGGCGCGTCGCCGAGGGCGTCGTCGCGATGGTCGTGCCCGGCTCGTCGAGCGTGAAGCGCGAAGCGGAAAGAGTGGGGCTCGACCGCGTATTCCGCGATGCCGGGTTCTTCTGGGGTGAGTCCGGTTGCTCAATGTGTGCTGGAGGAAATGGCGATCGCGGCCAGCCTGGCGAGCGCTGCGTGTCGACCACCAACCGCAATTTCGAAAACCGCCAGGGCCCGAAAGTGCGCACCCATCTCGCCAGCCCGGCGACCGCAGCGGCCACCGCGATTGCGGGCCGCATCGCCGACGTGCGGCAATTGTTGGCGGGGGCAGTATGATGCAGCCGTTTCGCACGCATACCGGCATCGCCGCGCCGCTCTTGAAGGACGACATCAATACCGACCAGATCGCGCCGATCATGCATTCGCGCAGCCTCAAAGAGAACTACAAAGCGATGCTGTTTCACCGCGCGCGACAGCGCGAGGACGGCGGCGAAGATCCGGATTTCGTCCTCAACAAGCCGCAGTTCCGCGCCGCCGGCATTCTGGTGACCGGCCAAAATTTCGGTGCCGGCTCGTCCCGCGAATCCGCGGTGTGGAGCATGGTGGCGAACGATATCCGCGTCATCGTGGCGAAGAGCTTTGCCGATATCTACCGCGAGAATTGCCTGCAGAACGGCGTGTTGCCGGTGGTGCTCGGCCCGCAAGACGCCGATGCCTTCATCGCCCGCGTCGTCGCCGTCGATGGCGCGGCGCCATTTACGGTCGATCTCGTGACGCGGCGCATCAGCGGTCCGGGCGGGCCGGAAATCGCTTTCGAAATTGCGGCGGCGGATCGCACGCGGCTGCTCGAAGGCCTCGACGATATCGGCATGACGCTCAAGCACATGGACGATATCGTCGGCTGGGAACGCCGCGCGGCGACGGCGCAGCCATGGTTGCAGACGACGCAGGACAGCCGCTAGTCGGCACAGAGCAAAAAGGGAGGCGGCGTGATGAGCGTGCGCAAGAAATTCCGGGCGATCATGGCGGGCAAGCGGCTGGTGCTGATGCCGGGCGCCTATGACGCGCTGTCGGCCCGGATCATGGAAGCCGAGGGTTTCGAGGCGCTGTGCGCCGGCGGCTATGCCGCCATCGGCTCGATGCTGGCGCAGCCCGATACCGGCCAATCCAATATGCGCGATTACGCCGATCACTACGGGCGCATTTGTGCGGCGGTCGAAGTGCCGGTCTATGTGGACGCCGATACCGGATTCGGCGGCGTCAACAATGTGCGGCAGATGGTGCGCGCCTTTGAGGCCGCCGGCGTCGCCGGCGTCTTCATCAGCGACCAGGTGTTTCCCAACCGCTGCGGCTATCTGCCCGGAAAGCAGGTGATCCCGGTCGAGCAGATGCTAGCCAAGATCAAGGCTGCGCTCGATGCCCGCAGCGATCCCGACTTCTTCATCGCCGGCCGCACCGATGCCGCCGGCGTCGAAGGCCTCAACGCCGCGATCGGGCGCTGCCAGTTGTTCATGGACGCCGGCGCCGACATGGCTAAGCCCATGGGCGTCGATACCGTCGACGATATCAAGCGCGTCATACGCGAAGTCGGCGGCCCGCACATGGCGACGCTGTCGCAGGCGGCCGGGCTCAAGCAGCGCAGCCTCGCCGAACTCGAAGCCGCCGGCGTCGTGGCGGCGACGTTCCCGTCGCTCGCCTTGTTCGCTGCGGCGCATGCAGTGCGCAACGTATTGCGCATCCTCAAACGGGAAAACTCGCTTACCCCGACGTTCGAGCACCTGCTGCCGCTCGAGGATTATTACGAATTGGTCGGGCTTAAGGAGCAGCTGGCGCGCGAGGAAAGCTATGACCGCGCCGCCGCGGCGCTCGTCCATAAGCGGGCGGCGGAATAGCCGGCGGACGATTGTGGTCTAGCGCGTCAAAACGGGACCCAAAAAGAAAGGGGCCGGCACGAAGCCGGCCCTTCCCCCATACAATGCCGTAAGGCATTACCCCTTGGTAACCACCGGCGGCGGGGCCTTGCCCTTGCCGGTCTGAGCGCAGCCAACGATGCTCAGGAGAGCCAACACCGCGGCTGTTGCGACAACGATCTTTTTCATAGGGTACTCCCCCTTGTCATGACAGGGTTAACCATACAGAGGGGGCATCCGGTCCTCTAGTGCTGAAAAGACACAGTCATGATCTGAATGCACCGCATTTGCGGCTCCAATCCTCGCCCTTCGGGCTTGCGGTGCGAACCGCCCTCCAAGTGGGCCATTGGCTCACTAATTTCGGGCTGAAGCGGATTAGAATCGATGGCCGGCGGCCGATTTATTCGTTGCTCAAAGCCAAATTGGCAGCGTTGCAAATATGGCGCACTGGCAAAAATCCATAACGGCTGCCGAACATTTGCCATCGGGCAAAGGCCAGTTATTGTACGATTAAGGCATCGGACGCGATCAACCGAAGCGAATCGCGCCGCGCCGCGACAATGTGGGGGCTTTCAGTCATCGGGAGATGACCTCGATGGCTGAGTATGGACCCGTGTCATGGTCTCGGAGGGCATCATGCGGCTTAGGCTGACAGACCGTCGACGGCCCGCAGGGTTGGTGGGGCTGGCGATCGCCTTTGTTTTGACGGCCGTGGCAGGCCTCGGGCTGTCGGCCGCAAATGCGCAAAGCTCAAGGACGATCCTGCGCACCGGCAATCCAACGCCGTCCGTGGTCACCACCGGCTCCGGCGACTATTACATCGAGTTTCGCGCGCGCTACGCCTGGGACTATGGCCATACCTATCTGGTTCACGGCCGGGTCGGCGTGCCGCCGACCAAGAACGATGTCGCGGGCCTCTCTCCGGTCGGCGATGATTCAACGGCATGGGTGATCGGCCACTATGTGCCGGTGCCCGCCGAAACCGGTTGGACCGACGGCGATCTCGAGAACAAATATGTGACGGCGCGTTTTCGCGTGCTGATGAATAAAGACACATACGATCGCGATCTGGCCTACATCGAGAAACTGCAAAGCCGTTCGCATGTGTGGAGCGCGGAACTGAATAACTGCAACGCGTTTGTCGGCGACGTTGCGAACTTCATGGGGCTAAAGGTGCCGGCCTCGTCGCTGATCTATCCCAAGGTTTTCATAACCCATCTTCGGTTGATGAATACGGGACATCCGGAAGCAGCGGAGACGCTGGTCAGCGACAACGTCAAGGAAATGAGCAACCCGACGCGCGACGGCCGGGCGATGATCAATAACCATGTCTACACGATCGGCCCGAATGGCGAGCCCGAGTCGAAGGTCGTGCGGGCGACGCCGACGCCGAAAGTGACGATCGGTCCCGTGCGGGTTTCGAGCCGAACGGCCAATTAGAGCATGATCCCGAAAAGTGGAAGCCGGTTTTCGGAAGAGATCATGCTCCGACAAACATATCTAGGCCATGATCCGATTCAATTTGATTGGATCATGGCCTAGGTCGCCTCCTTCTTCCTCTTAAACAACGGACGAAACGTGCAAGTATTGAGATTCAGCGTGATTGCTGCATTGGCGGTTGGCCTTGGTCTTTCCGGCTGCGCCACAAATGGGACTGAAGGCGCGGCGGCAACGGCGGCCGCCACGCCGGCGTCCCCGGATAATAGCGCGCCTGCCAACGTCCCGATGCGAGATCTCACTGCGGCAGAAAAGAAAGCCATCATCGAAGCGGTCGCGTCGTCGCTGCGCAATCCGGGATCGGCAAAATATCGCTGGGCGAAAATCCCGACGATCGTGAACGACCAGTCCATCAATTATTGCGCCATGGTGGACGCCCAAAGCCCCTACCCCGCCTATAACGGCGAACAGGCCTATATCGTGGAAGCACAAATGGCGGGCAACAAAGTAAAATCCGCCGTCATGGGTCTTATTGCCGGCGGCAAGGATCGGGCTATCGTCGCCACGATGTGCGCGAAGTACGGTCTCGACCCGAATAAATCCAGCTGATTTGCCTTATCCCGGGCGCAGCGCAGCACGGAGTGATGCGCTGCAGAACCGGGATCGTTGGAAACGCCGAGCTTGCGGAGGTCTCGGATTTGCGGTGCACCGCTTCGCGCTGCACCGCGTCCGGGGCGCGTTCTTAGGCCCGCGGCGACCATTCCTCGACGCTGGCGCCGGCCAGCGAACGCACCCGTTCTTCGTCCTTGGCAAATTCGGCGGCCGGACCGGAATAGACGACGTGTCCGTCGTCGAGCACGTAGGCGCGGTCCGCGACTTCCACGGCGGCGCGCACATTCTGCTCCACCAGCAGCACCGAAATGCCTTGCTCGCGCGCCGAGGTGACGACCTTGAACACGTCCTGCACGATCAGGGGCGCGAGGCCTTGGCTCGGCTCGTCGAGCAGCAGCAGTTTGGGGTTCAACAACAGCGCGCGCGCGATCGCCAGCATTTCCTGTTCGCCGCCGGACAATTGCCGGCCCTTGTTGTTCTTGCGCTCGGCAAGCCGCGGGAACAGCTCGTAGATGCGCGGGATCGTCCACGGGCCCGGTTTCTCGATCGGCACTTTGAGATTTTCTTCGACCGTCAAATTGGGGAAGATGCGGCGTCCCTCCGGCACGTAGCCGACGCCGAGATTTGCGACCCGGTACGGCGGCCAGTCGGTGGTGGCGTGGCCGAAGATACGCACCGCGCCGTCGCGCGCATGCGTGAGACCGACGAGGCTGCGCAGCGTCGTCGTTTTGCCGGCGCCGTTGCGGCCGAGCAGCGTGACGATTTCGCCCTCCCGCACCTCAAGGCCGACGCCGTGCAGGATGTGGCTCTTGCCGTAATAGGTGTGGAGGCCCTCGGCCTCGAGTACGACGCCGCTCACGCTGCTGCCTTCCCCAAATACGCCGCTTGCACCGCCTCGTTGGCGGCGATCTCCTGCGGCGTGCCCTCGGCGAGAAATTTGCCCTGGTCGAGCACCATGATGCGGTCGGCAAGATGGAAGACGACGCGCATGTCGTGCTCGATCAACACGATCGTAAGCTTCTGGTCGCGATGCAGCCTACGGATCAATTGGGTGATGTCGTAGGTCTCCTGGTCGCCCATGCCGGCGGTCGGTTCGTCGAGCAGCAAGAGCCGCGGTTTCAGCGCCAGCGCCATCATGATCTCGGTGGCGCGCTGGTCGCCGTGGGCGAGTTCGCCGACCAGCCGGTCGGCTTTTTCGGTCAAGCCGCTCATTTCCAGCAAGTCGACGACGCGCGCCCTGACCTCGCCGTCGGCATCTTGCGACTGCCAAAATCGCAATCGATACCCGCTGGCCACTTCGACGGCGATACGGAGATTTTCCCGGATCGTGAGTTCCGGGAATACTTCGGTGATTTGGAAAGTGCGGGCGATGCCGCGCCATACGCGCCGCGCCGGCAACAGATAGGTCACATCGTCGCCGTCGAAAATGATGTGGCCGGCGCTCGGCGTGAGGAACCCGCTGATCAGGTTGAAGAACGTGGTCTTGCCGGCGCCGTTGGGGCCGATCACGGCGCGCAACTCGCCCGGCTCAACCAGCATCGACACATCGTTGACGGCGACCAGACTGCCGAAATGCTTGGAGACTTTCTCAACACGCAACAGGGTCACGGTGCCGCCTTTCGTCGAATGATGCCTAGGACGCCGCGCGGGAAGAACAGCACGATCAGCACGAAGAACAGGCCGATGAAGGACATCCAGTTTTCAGTATGGCTGGAAATATAGTCTTCCAACACCAGGAAAATCGCGGCGCCAATCAACGGCCCCCAGAACGAGCGCATGCCGCCCAGCACTGTCATGATGACGAAGGTGCCCGACTGGTCCCAGCGTATCGCGCGCGGGTCGATGAAATCGCTCAATAGCGCATAAAGGCAACCGGCGACGCTGACGAAGAAACAGGAAATCACCCACGACATCCAGATGTGGCGGTCGACGGGAATGCCGAGGAAGCGGGCACGGCGCTCGTTTTCCCGGATCGCCAGCAGCGTGCGGCCGAACGGCGAGCGCAGCAGGAATGCCATGATCCCGACCGAAACCGCGAACACCGCCAGCACGAAGTAATAAAATGACTTGTTGTCATTCAAAATGTCGAGGCTGGTGAAACCGAGATTGATCGGCTGGCGCTCCCACGCGCTTAGCCCGTCGTCACCGCCGGTGACCGAGCTCCATTGAAAGGCGATGTAATAGAACACCTGACCGAAGGCGATGGTGCACATGGCGAAATACACGCCACGCAGCCGCACGATCAGAGGACCGATGATTCCCGCCGCAACCGTACCGACGACAATTCCCACCAACATCGCGACCGGCGTGCTGGGGTACAGGAACTTGATGGTCATCGCGGTGCCATAGCCGCCGAGACCGAAATAGGCGGCATGGCCGAACGATAGAACGCCGGTGTAGCCAAGCAGAAAATTGAGCGCCATCGCGGCAAGCGCGTAGATCACCACTCGGGTACCGAGCTCGACATAGCTGCCGGTCATCGGCAGCCAGAATGGTGCGGTCAGCAGCAGGGTCCAGACCAAAACGTCGGCGGCGCGCTTGTCCAGTCTCGGCATCAGAAGCGCCCCTCTTCGCCGAGCAGGCCGCGCGGCCGCACGATCAGCACCGCCGCCATCATCACATACATCACCGCCTCGCTCGCCGAGGGAAAGTAGACGCTGGTGACGCCCGAGGCGACGCCGATCATGAAGTCCCCCAGCAGCGTGCCAGGCAGGCTACCGAGTCCGCCGACGATGATGGCGATGAAGCTCGGCATGATGAGATTGTCGCCGACCGTTGGCTGCAGCCCGAGCATGCCGACCGCAAGGACGCCGGCGAGGCCGGCGAGATAGATGCCGAGCCCGAAATTTATGTTACGCAGGGCCTTCACATTGACGCCAAGGACGGAGACGGTTTCGAGATCGAGCGTGCCGGCGCGGATGCGCAATCCGAGGCGGGTGTAGTTCAGGATCAGAAACAAGCCCAGCACCGCGGCTGCGACCAGCGCCATCATGAACACGCGATAGCCGGTAAGGAAGAAGTACTCCGTGCTCAGTGGCGCTGCGAGCGAACTTGGAATCTGGTACGGCAGGCTCTGCGCTCCCCAAATGAAACGCGTGCCGTCCTCGATCATGAAGGCCAGGCCGAACGTCAGCAGCAGACTATAGAGCGGGTCGCGCCCGTAGAGCCGCCGCACCAGGACGCGCTCGATCAGGATGCCGATGAATGCGACGAGGAAGGGCGACGCCACCAGCGCACCCCAGAAGCCCAAATAGGGCGCCACCGTATAGGCCAGATAACCGCCGATCGCCAGGAAACCGCCATGGGCGAAATTGATGACGCCAGACAGGTTGAGGATCAGCGATAGTCCCAGCGCCATCAGCGCGTAGAACGCTCCGATGATCAGCCCGTTAAAGACATTGAACAGTAACAGCTGCGACATGCGACGATTACAGGTCCCCCAACGCGACGCCCGGCAAAAATCGGCCCGCCCTCGCGAATGGGCGGGCCCGACCAGTCCCCGGTTATGGCCCGGCGTACAAGCTCCCCTCCGTACTAAATCAGACCGGGGACCGCAACGGCGCGATCCCCGGTCCAAAACTTGTTATGACGGCCACACCATTTTGCACCCGGTCTGCTCGACCGATAGCGCCGCTTGGTCGCCCTTGACTAGCTGTGTTACCGCGTACAGGTCTTCCGGATCGCCGCCCGCCGGCGCCTTCTGGGAATGGCCGACGTAGAGCGTCGGCATGAGCTGGTTGTCGCCGACGCGGTAGTACGGGTTGTTCGGCATCAGCGCCACTTCGGGCGGCAGGACAAGGCCTTGCATCGCCTTCGCGAGCTTGATCGCCTCGAGCGATTTCGCCTTCTCGGCGGCGAGCTTGCAGCTCCAGATCGCGGCATAGCCGAACCAGGTGCGCGCGGTCGGCACTTTGCCGCCGGTGCGCTTGCGGATATCGGCGACGAACTCTTCGACATGCGCCACGCCGGGTTGCTTCCAATACCATTCGAACACCCAATCGCCGATCAGCGCCTCGGGCGGCAGGCCAAGGAGAACCTCGAGCTCCTGTTGCGCGCCGGCAATGTGGGTCTTCTTGTCGAGGCCGAACTGCACCGCCTGTTTGAGGCAGTTGATCATATCGTCGCCGGCGAGCAGCAGAACGATCGCGTCCGGATTGGCGGACTGTGCTTTGATCAGATTGGCCGAGAAGTCGGTGGTGCCGAGCGGCGTGAAATCGTTGCCAAGCTCGGTGCCGTTCGCCTCCTTCAGGCTGGCCTCGAAGCCCGCCTGAAGGCCATGGCCGAAGGCGTAGTCGGTGGTGATGAAGTACCACTTCTTGCCATATGAGGACAAAAGCAGCTTGGAGACCGAGTTGGTTTCCATGCGCGTCGTGTTGCAAACGCGGAATACGTTCCAGTGGCACTGCGTTCCGGTGACGGAGTCGATATGACCGCCGGGCACGATTTGGAACACCTTCTTCTCGAAGGCGTAATTGGCCATCGCCTGAGCGAGCGCCGAGTTGATGTTGCCGATGAGGAAGTCGACCTTATCGCGATCGACCAGCTTGGTCGCCTTCTGCACGGCGGTGGCGGTATCGCCGCTGGTCGAATCCTCGACTAGTAACTCGACCTTGCGGCCGAGAATGCCGCCCTTGGCGTTGATCTGGTCGACGGCGAGCTGACAGCCGATCAGTTCGTTCTTGCCGAGCGCCGCGAAGGTGCCGGTCAGCGGATTGTCGAGGCCGATTTTGATCGGCTCGTCGGCAAGCGACTTCACCACGAACGGGCTGGCGACTTGCATGGCGCCGAGCGCAAGACCGGCCTTGAGTATCGTCCGCCGCTTAATGGGGACGCCAACAAGATCCTGAGACATCATTCCCTCCCTAAGGCTGTTTTTGGATCGCATATGAATACCAGCCATTTAGGTCTAAATGACCGGTCTGTTCAATCAAACGAATGTCGCATAATGGCGGGGAATGCAACGCGAATAGCCCGTTGCAGCCCGCGACAGCGAGGCGGCAACGCCCATTTTTTAGTCATTGCCAGCGCGCTATCCCTCGTCGGAATGAGGATCTCGCCGATTGCAGCGCGGTTGGGAGCTTGCCCCGGAAATCGGTGAGACAAAGCGACGCTCCCCTGCGCGTGTGAATGGACCGCGCCGATGCAAAATCAGCCGCCGCACTGACAGCTGCGAATTGCGGCTCACGACAAATCCTTATCAAGCGCGCCGCGATTTTAGTCGTGATTTTAGTTGTCATTTAGTTGTCTTGGGCAACCATCATGGCGCGACATACATCGTCCGGGCGTCGGCGGTGAACGCCTTGCGCGAGTCCGGATCGAGATAGAACATGTGGCCGCCGCGGTAGAGCTTGAGTTCGGTGCGCTCTTCGCCTTCGAACGTCGGCAGGTGCTGCAACAGATAGCGCGTCACCGCATAGGGCGTGACCATGTCGCTATAGCCGTGCGCGATCATGAGCCGGAACGACGGGGTCAGCGCCAAGAGCACGCGCAGATCGTCGGTGATGCTCGGCTGGCCGTGACCTCGCTCCCAATCCCATTTACTCGAAATGTCGCCGTCGAGCAGGTTGTAGGTCATCTCGGTCTTGAAGCCGAGTTCGTCGCGCGCGTAGCCGACAAAGGCGCTGCCATAGGCGCGGATCATGCCGTCGAGAATCGGATCGGGGCCGCGCGCGACCGGCGATTCGGGATAGGGATCGTCCGACGCGAAGGTCGCATCATAATGGCTGACGATCCTGTGGCCGCCGGCGAGATTCTTGACATAATCGTCGCGGATGAAGCCGCGCGACTGCGTAATCGCGTCCACCGACAGCCCCGTCATTTTCGCCACGCGCGCATAAAAATTCTTGGCGGCATCGCCCTGCGGCGGCGGACCGGCCAGCGTGGTGAGATAATCGGTCAGCGCAAAATGCTCGGCCTGCGCCAGCGCGTCCTGAGTGAACGCGTGTTTGCGCTCGAGCTCGGCCGCCGCCAGTGACGGCAGTTGCAGCGCGGCGCCGAGCGCGAAACGGTCGCCGCCGAATTGGAACGCGCCGTCGAGCATCGGCGATACCATCAGGATTCCGGAAACGACGATGCCTTGATCGTTCTGCAATGCGCGCGCGACCTTGGCGGCGCGAAAACCGCCGTAGCTTTCGCCGAGGATGAATTTCGGCGAACTGGCGCGGCTGTTTTTCGCAACATAGAGCGCGACGACTTTGGCCATGGACTCGGCGTCGCCGCGCACGCTCCAGAAAAAACGGCCATCGTCGGCTTTGGCCGGACGGCTCCAGCCGGTGCCGACCGGATCGACCAGCACCAAATCGGTGAAGGCGAGCCAGGTATCGGGATTATCCACGAGGCGGACCTGTGAGCCGTCGCGGCCGTTATCGCCGAATTCGGCGATGCGCGGCCCAACCAGTCCGAGATTGAGGAACGCCGATGCAGCGCCCGGCCCGCCGTTGAAGACAAAAGTCACCGGCCGCGCCGATGGCTTGTCGGTCTTGGCGACGTAAGCGGTATAAAATATCTCGGCCGACCGCGAACCCGACTGATCGAACAGCGGAAATGTTCCAGCGGTCGCGGTATAGGCGAGCTTGCCGGACTTAAGATCGATTGAGTGCTCGGTGACGGCATCGCCCGGCAACAGCGAAAGCACGCCGGGGCCGCTCTCGTGGCCGGCGCCGTTTTGCTGACTTTCCTGTTGACTCTCGCCTTGGCGGTCGGCGCGCACGCCGCTGCCGCGCGGAGGATGATCCTGCGCCAGCGCCGTCGCCGCGGCGGCAATCAGCATGAGAGCAAGAAACGGACGGCGCAGATCGAACATGATTGTCATCCCGGAATTTGGCGCGACTGGCGCACGTCTTCATTCAAGCTCGACGGCGCCCTCGATCTCGACCGACAGACCGAGACCCTCGACGCTGAGCAGCACCTTGGCCGGCAATGCCTCATTGCCTTTCAATCGGCCGCCGGCGATGGCCGCACGTACCGCCTGCTCGATCTCGCGCTGCGAGGTGATGCCGACTTTTTTCAAGAATTTGCGCACGCTGACATTGAAAACATCCTCATTCATGATCGCCTCTCGAAAGTGCCGGAAAGATGGCCGTTGGCGCTGCTACTGTATCGCTTCCGTGGGGCGGGAACGACCCGCTCTAAATGGCCCGTCGAGCCCGGTAGACAATGCCGATCAGATCGGGGAAGTTCTGCCCCTTCCGGCCGGCGCAACGTGCGATTTGCGGCCGGCAAAAATGAAGCCGGCCTAGACCGGCAGCGGAGACGCCAGCAATGCCCTTTCCCCGCGCTTCGAAAGCTCTTGCCCGCTTCACGGTGCTCGATCTCACCCGGGTGCGCTCGGGACCGACCTGCGTGCGCCAACTCGCCGATTGGGGCGCCAATGTCATCAAGATCGAATCGCCGCCGGGACCGGAAGAGCCGATGGGCGGGCCGCGCGAGGGTTCGGACTTTCAGAACCTGCACCGCAACAAGCGCAGTATGACGCTCAATCTGAAGTCGTCGGCGGGACTGGCCGCGTTCAAGCGCATGGTCAAGAAGGCCGACGTCGTGGTGGAGAATTTCCGCCCCGACGTCAAGAAGCGGCTCGGCATCGACTACAAGACCCTCGCCAAGATCAATCCGCGCCTGGTCTATGCCAGCATTTCCGGCTTCGGCCAGGACGGACCCTATGCCAACCGGCCCGGCTTCGACCAGATCGCCCAAGGCATGGGCGGGCTGATGTCGATTACCGGCCTGCCCGGGCAAGGGCCGGTGCGCGTCGGCATTCCGATTGCCGATCTTTCCGCCGGACTGTTCGCGGCGATCGGCATTCTCGTCGCCTTGCTCGAACGCGAGAAATCGCACAAAGGCCAGCATATCGAGACCTCGCTGTTGCAGGCGCAGATTTTCATGCTCGACTTTCAGGCCGCGCGTTATCTGGTCAGCGGTGAAGTGGCCAAGCAGGCCGGCAACAACCATCCGACCAGCATCCCGACCGGCGTGTTCAAGACCAAAGACGGCCACATCAACATTGCCGCCACGGGGCAGAAGATTTGGGAACGGTTCTGCGAGGCGGCGGAGGCGCCGGCGCTCTTGCAAAATCCGAATTATCAGACGGGCGCGGCACGCTCGAAAAACCGCGATGCGCTCAACGCTGAGATCGGCACCTATATGGCCGGCCGCAGCAGCGCCGAGTGGATCGAGCGCCTGAACAAAGCCGGCGTGCCGTGCGGGCCGATCTATGCGATCGACCAGATGTTCGCCGATCCGCAAGTCGAGCATCTCGGCATGGCGCAGAGCGTGACGAAGAAGGACAAGAGCAAAATGCGGCTGGTCGCTCAACCGGTGAAACTGTCGCGCACGCCGTCGCGCCTCGCGGTTCGGCCGCCGGAGCTCGGCGAACACACCGATGCCGTGCTCAAGGAATTCGGTTTCAGCGCGCGCGACATCGCGGCGTTGCACAAGGCCAATGCGGTGTGAAGAGCCGCTGTTCTAGAATCAGGAGCACAAAGAAAATGACGCAAACCGACAAGATGCTCTCGCGCAGAGAAGGCGGCGTCGGCATCGTGACCTTCAACAATCCGGAGCGGCACAACGCGGTGTCGCTGGAAATGTGGGAGGCGACGACCGAAATTCTCAACGGCTTCGCCGCCGACAACGACATCCGCGTCGTGGTGCTGACCGGCGCCGGCGGCAAGGCCTTCGTATCCGGCGCCGACATCTCGAAATTCGGCAGCGAGCGCGCCACGCTGGAAGCGGTGCGTTCCTATAACAAGAAAACCGACGCGACCTATGCCAGCATCGCCGATTTTCCGAAGCCGACCATCGCCATGATCCGCGGCTATTGCATCGGCGGCGGGCTGGGGCTCGCCACCTGCTGCGATCTGCGCATCTCTTCCGACAATTCGCGCTTTGCGGTGCCGGCGGCAAAACTCGGCCTTGGTTACGGTTATGGCGGACTCAAACGGCTCGTCGATATCGTCGGCCCGGCCTTCGCCAAGGAGATTTTCTACACCGCGCGCCAGTTCGACGCCGAGGAAGCCCGCATTATGGGGCTGGTGAATCGGGTCGTGCCATCGGCCGAGCTTGAATCTTGCGTCAAAAGCATCACCGACATGATCAGCGCCAACGCGCCGCTCACCATCAAGGCGGTGAAGGTCACGGTCGGCGAGGTCGTCAAAGAAGACTCGAAGCGCAATCTGGCGCGCTCGGCCGAACTGGTCGAGCAGTGCTTTGCCAGCCGCGATTACACCGAAGGCCGCACCGCCTTTATGGAAAAGCGCAAGCCGGTTTTTACCGGCACCTGAGCGCGTTGCCACGATAGTCCCGCGCTTCGGCTATTTTAGCTGCCCACCTCTGCCCATTGCTCCGCCGTGGGCGGCCCAGATGCCATTGCGACCTGCTTATCAATAGCCGGCGTGGCTTGCTAAGCTATGCGCCGAAACCGGCGAGCGGGACGATTACCCGCTCCAGAGTGTGGGGAGACGCACAAAAATGTATCGGGGCACCAAAGACATCAAATTGCCGACGACCATCACCGGCTCGCTGCCGCGGCCGACTTGGTACACCGAGAATCTCGGCACCCATCATTTTCTCGAAGCGATGGTCAGCCGCCGTTTTCGCGAACAGTACGAAGATGCGCTGACCTGCTATTTGCGCGATCAGGAGCTCGCCGGCCTCGATATCGTCACCGACGGCGACTGCCGCTTCGACGACGACGTCGGCGGCCAGAGCTGGACCGCCTATCCGCCGAACCACATGAGCGGGCTCGACGCGGCGCATCCCGAGCCGACGCCGGCCGGCCGCGGCGGCATCCTGTTTCCGCGCGGCCACATTCTGCATGACTATCTGGAATCGCGCGTCATGCCGGTCATCGCCGGCCCGATCGGCCGCGGCAACTTGCAATACACCGCGATGTGGAAGGCGGCGCAGCGCTTCACCACCAAGCCGGTGAAATTCGGCGCCGTGTCGGCGGAGATCGTCGCCTTTGCGCTGCAGGACCGGCATTACAAGAGCGTGCCCGACCGCATGTTCGCCATCGCCGACGCCTTCAACGAGGAATACCACGAGCTGGCCGACGCCGGCTGCCCGGTGATCCAGATCGAGGAGCCGCAGATCCATCTGATCGCGGTGCGCAAGATTCAGGACAAGGTCATCACCCCGCAATTGATGGTCGAGGTGTTCAATCGCACCGTGAAGGGCCTGCGCGCCAAGACCGAAGTGTGGGCGCATTCCTGCTGGGGCAACCCTTCGCAGCAGCGCATGTTCGCGGCCGTGCAAAGCTACAAGCCGGCGCTGGAGACCTACAACACGGTCGATGCCGACGTCATCACGTTTGAGTCCTCAAGTTCCGGCGGCATCGACCTCGAAGCGATCGGCAAGACCATCACCGAGAAGAAGATCGCCATCGGCGTCATCGATCATCATACCTTGCAAGTCGAAAGCGCCGACGAGGTGGCCGAGAAGATCCGCGCCGCGCTCAAATTCATCCCGCCCGAGCGCCTGGTCATCTCGACCGACTGCGGCATGGGCCGCGAGGGCATGAGCCGCCGCCACGCGTTTTACAAGATCGTCTCGCTGGTGCTCGGCACCAATATCGTGCGCAAGGAGCTCGGCTTGCCTTTGGCCGAATGCCTCGCGGCCGACGAGCGTTATTCGCTGGTGATGGCGCCGAAATAATCCGCATCGTATGGTGTTTGACGTTCGGCCCGGTTTACGCCGCAAATGGACGTCAGATCGGGCGCAAACGGGGAGTGAACACCATGGCCGAAGCCCAGGCGAAACCCAAGCTGCTGCTGCCGTTTCTGCAGCCGTTCTACGACGCCGTCATTCCGCTGTCCTGGCCGCTCATTCGCGTCACTGTCGGCGGCACTATGCTGGTCCACGGCATCGTAAAGCTGATGGGGCCGCCAATTTCCACCGTCGCCGCAGGGTTCGCCAAAAACGGCCTCGAGCCGTCCCTGCTCATCGCCTATGTCGTCTACATCAACGAAACGATCGGCGCCGTTTGCATCATCCTCGGCCTGTTCACGCGGTTCTTCGCCGCCTCGATCGCGATCGAACTGGCGGTGATCACCGTCATGTTTTTCCACAACGGCTACGCCTGGAGCCAGCACGGCTGGGAATTTGTCTTTCTGTGGGGTCTGATTTTCTTCGCCATCGCCTTGCGCGGCGGCGGACCTTACTCGCTCGATCGCAAAATCGGCTGGGAGCTCTGATGTTTTAGTCGATGGCGGAGAGGGAGGGATTCGAACCCCCGATACGGTTGCCCGTATGCCGCATTTCGAGTGCGGTGCTTTCAACCGCTCAGCCACCTCTCCAGAATCGCACGTGCGTGAGCGTCGCGGCGCTGTATTTAACGGTCGCGCGAGCGGGAAACAAGGCCGCAGTCAGCGAGCTTTCTACCCCGTATCAACGGCATTGGCAAAAATGCGCGTGTAAACACCGAGGGATCATACAGGCGTATCGTGCGTTATTCATAAAGCGCTATTGATTTGTCCCATTTGTTGCCGGCAGCTACGATTGCAAAACACGGACCCGTGTCATGCCGATCATTCCTCTGCTGACGCAATCGGCGTTCGAGCCGGAAATGGTTGAATTTTTGGTTTCAGTCTTCGAAACCACCTGGAAGAAAGTCGAGCAGTCGAACAGCAAACTCGCGTCGCCCGGCTATCGGCGCGCGGCGCAAGAGATCATCGCCAAACGCATCATCGAAATGGCGCAACGCGGCGAACGCGAGCCCACCGTGCTCGCCGACGATGCGGTGAATTTTTTAGCGCGTTCTTATGCGTAATCAAATGACCGGCGATCAATCGTCAAAGTGCAGGAACCGGGTCTCGAAGCTCGAGCGCTCCCGATAGGCCAAATGCTTGGCGCGAACCCTCTCGGCCAGCCGGCGTAAACGGGCGTGCGCGAACAGCGGCTTTTGCCGGGTGTCGACGACGATCGTCAGCGGCGGGACCGCTTTCGCCTTCGCAGCGGCGACGGCGATTTGCTTGTCGGCGTGCTCGCTCTTGGCAGCTGTCTTCACTGGCGACGCCCGCGCCGTCTTGATGGGACGCGGCATGGCCGCCATTGCAATCGCCTGAGTCGGCGGCGCTGAGAATTGGCCGGGAGCGGAAAAGAAAACCACGAACGACATCGCCAAGCCGGTGACGATCCCGGCAACGCACACGAGATAGGCGAGCATGGCAGCTAAAATATCCATCGACGACCGACGCGTGCCACCCCGCCACGGCTCTACAATGCAACATCATCGACTTTCGTTCCTGTAAATTTGTTCATCCGTGAAAGTGCACAGCGCGGCCATGCGGCTATCACATTCGCGTTCAAAACGTGGCGCGCTCGCGACGCGAACAAGTTCCCATCTTATAAGATTTACATTTGAGTTGATTCAAATGCGAAGAGCCGCCGACATCGCGGCCGGCGGCTCCGCAGCGTGCGCTGTTCTCAGGCCTGCGAGATAAATTTGGTGACGAGATAAGCGCCCAAGCCCTCGATGCCGCCCTCGCTGCCGTGGCCGCTCTCCTTGACGCCGCCGAACGGCGTCTCCGGCGTCGAGATCGCGACCGAGTTGACGCCGACCATGCCGGACTCCAAGGCGTCGCCGATCGCGGCGGCGGTCGCGTTCGACGTGGTGAAGGCATAAGCGGCCAGCCCGAATTCCAGCGAGTTGGCGCGCGCGACCACCTCATCGAAGGTCTTGAAGGTGACGACAGGCGCGACCGGACCGAACGGCTCTTGCGTCATGATCTTGGAATCGTCGGGCACCTCGGTGATCACCGTCGGCTCGAAGAAGTAGCCCTGATTGCCGCGCCGCTTGCCGCCGGTCTCGATCTTGCCGCCGCGGCTTTTGGCGTCGTTGACGAAACTTTCCATGGCGTCGATGCGGCGCGAATTCGCCATCGGGCCCATGGTGATGCCCTTTTCCAGGCCGTCGCCGAGCTTGATGCCGTTGGCGTATTCGGTGAAACGCTTGAGGAACCGCGGATAGACGTCCTCCTGCACGTAGAAGCGCGTCGGCGAGATGCACACTTGGCCGGCGTTGCGATACTTGAACGCGGCAATAGTGTCGGCCGCCTTCTCCGGATCGGCGTCGGCGAACACCACGACCGGCGAATGGCCGCCGAGCTCCATGGTGGTGCGCTTCATGCCCTTGGCCGCGAGCGCGGCGAGGTGCTTGCCGACCGGAATGGAGCCGGTGAAGGAAATTTTGCGGACCGCATCCTTGCCGAGCAGATACTCGGACACTTCCGCCGGCACGCCGAACACCAGATTCAACACGCCAGCCGGCACGCCGGCATCGGCGAAGCAGCGCACCAATTCGATGCCAGAGCCCGGGGTTTCCTCCGACGCCTTGAGAATGAGCGAGCAGCCGGCGGCGAGCGCGCCGCCGATTTTCCGCGCCGGGGTGAGCACCGGAAAATTCCACGGCGTAAAGGCCGCAACAATACCGATCGGTTCCTGCACCACGAGCTGGCGGACGCCCTTGCCGCGGCCCGGCACGATGCGGCCATAGGAGCGGCGGCCTTCTTCGGCGTACCAGTCAATGATATCGGCCGAGCCGATCACTTCGGCGCGCGCCTCCGGATAAGTTTTGCCCTGCTCGAGCACCATGATCTTGGCCATCGCATCGAAGCGCTCGCGCATCAGATCGGCGGCCTTGTGCATGATTTTGCAGCGGTCGTAGGCCGAAGTGGCGCGCCAAACCGCGAAGCCTTTTTTGGCCGCCTCCAGCGCCTGGTCGAGGTCGGCCTTGCTCGCGTGCGGCAGATGGCCGAGCGGCTTTTCCGTTGACGGATTGAGTACATCTTCGCCCTTGCGGCCATCGCCGCCGAGCCACTTGCCGTCGATAAAAAGTTCGAGATTGCCGTACATGACGTCCTCGCTGGGCTTTCGTTTGGGTTGTTCTTGGCTAATAGATTAGCAGGTTTTGCCGCCCCGTTCATCCCCGCCCGGACCGCACGATCGGTACGCTAGAACGTGGACTTGTAGACGCGCCGCACGATGTCCGCTTCCGGGATAGGAGCGGACGTCACAAATCGAAGCCGCCACTTCCGATTCTGACCCTTAGCGGAAATCGAGATGCGCCGAGGAACGTTCGCTTTCGGGCGGCGGATTCAACCGGTCAGCGCAACACCTTCTAATCTTACGAGGTGAGGAGGTGCGCCATGGTGACGTCACGGATTTTGTTCACGGCAGCGCAAAAGGCCGAGCTGTGGGAGCGATGGAAGAACGGGCAAAGCGCTGCGGCCATCTCGCGGGCGCTGGAAAGAAGGAACAAAACTGGTGTTGAGCGGATCGTGGTACTCCACGGAGGGATCGTGCCGGCGCCACGCCGGAGAGCCTTGGCAGCACTAAGGCTTGAGGAACGCGAAGAGATTTCCCGTGGCATCGCGGTGGGCCGGTCGATCCGGCAGATCGCCCAGGGCCTCGGACGGGCGCCATCGACAGTAAGTCGGGAGATCAGGCGCCACGGCGGCAGTCAGGCCTATCGTGCAAACCGGGCTGATCGGCGTGCCTGGGAGCGGGCGTTGCGCCCCAAGCCTTGTCGTTTGGCGCTGCATAGGGAGCTACGATGGCGCGTGGCGCAGAAGCTCACGCTGCAATGGTCGCCGCAGCAGATCTCCGGCTGGCTGAAGCAGGAGTTCCCAACCCACCAAGACATGCAGATATCTCACGAAGCGATCTATCGCAGCCTCTTCATCCAGACCCGCGGCGTGCTGAAGAAGGAGCTGACGGGGCAGTTGCGTACTGCGCGGCGGATGCGTCGCCCCAAGAGCCACAACGCGAAGAGTGGACAGGGGCATATCCTCGATATGGTCTCCATCCGCGAGCGGCCCGCCGAGATTGAGGATCGCGCCGTGCCGGGGCATTGGGAAGGAGACCTTCTTACCGGAGCGAACGACACGCACATCGCCACCCTCGTCGAGCGCAATACCCGCTTCACGATGCTCGTCAAGATCCCCCGCAAGGACACGACGACTGTTGTTGCTGCGCTTGCCAAGCACATCGGCAAGCTGCCTGAGGAGTTGCGACGCTCCCTGACCTGGGATCAAGGCAAAGAGATGCATGCCCACAAGCGCTTCACGGTTGCCACCAACGTCCAGGTCTACTTCTGTGATCCGCGCAGTCCCTGGCAGCGCGGCTCAAACGAGAACACTAACGGCCTGCTGCGTCAGTACTTCCCGAGAGGAACCGACTTCTCGCGCATCTCGCAGAGTTACCTGAACGCGATTGCTCTGCGGCTCAATCAACGTCCGCGAAAGACCTTGGGCTTCCAAACGCCAGCCGATAAACTACAAGCAGTGTTGCACTGACCGGTTGAACGCACAGGCTAAAAGCGGACATTGACCAATCGTTGTTCATCGACGTCGTTTTATGAGGACACGTCCTAGTCGACGCGCGTCGGGTCGATGACGAAATTGGTGAAGCCGCCGTTGCGGTCGTCCATGCCGGCCAGCACGTCGTTGACTTTGGAGAGCGGCGACACGCGGTGTTCAAGCGCCGACAAATCCAGCGTCCCGGCACCGGCCATCGCCGCCATCTCCTCGCCCTCGCCGGTGGTGAACCACACCGAGCCTTGCAGGCCGATCCGGTTGGTCATCAGCCAGAACGCGTTGAGTGGCAGCGTCTCCATCACGGCGCCGACATTGACGGCGCGGCCGCCGCGCCGCAGGCAGTAGAGCGCGCGCATCATCGCGCTTGCCGGCGCGCCGGGCGGCAGGCAATCGATCATGCCGTCGACGCCATGGCCGTCGGTCGCAGACTTGGCCCAAGCGACGAGCGGATCCGGCTGAGCGGGGAAGCCGCTTTGCGCCGGCGCATCCGCAACAGAGCGGACCTCAATTCGTCGCGGCGCCAGCGCCTTCACGCGATCAAGCAAGGCGGCATTGCGGCCGGTGCCGAGGATTTTGGTCGCGCCCATCGCCAGCGCCAATTGCGCGGCATTGAGGCCGAGCTGGCCGCTGATGCCGTTGATAAGCAACGCGTGTCCGGGACCGACACCGATCTTTTTCATCGCCGCATAGGCGGTACCGAGATAGCCAAGCCGCGCCGCAGCTTCGAAACTCAGATTGTCCGGCAGCTTGACCAGCGCGGTCGCCGGCGCAGTGATGAACTGGGCGAGGCCGCCGTAAGGATAGGCCCGCATGATGTCCTGCGAGCGGCCGAAATAGCCTTGCAGCGTCCAGCTCGGGCAGTCTTGCGCCTCCCCGCTGCGGCACATCCGGCACGAACCGCAAGACCGCGCCGGATTGACATAAACCCGCTCCCCGGGACGCACCGACCAGACCTGCTCGCCGACTTTTGCGACCACGCCCGCCGGATCGAGGCCGAAAATTGCCGGCAGCGGCGGCATCATCTTGTTGTCGGGCGTGAGCTTGCCGAAGAAATTGCTCACGACGCGTGCGAGGTTCGGCACGACGCCGCAGGCTTTGACCTCAACCAGCACGTCGGTCGGGCGCGGCTCCGGCATATCGATCCGGTCAAGCGTCATTGGCGCACCGTAGGCGTGCAGCCGCGCGGCAATCATCGTGGACATTCTATTTCCCTCCCAGGCGAAGCGTCTCGGCGCCAGCCGCCGGGAAGGAATTGAATCAAAGATGTCGGTTCGGCGCGAGTCCCGAAACGCGCGGAATGTTAAAGCGCGGCGGCGTCGGTTTCGCCGGTGCGGATACGCACCGCATGGTCGAGCCCGAACACGAAAATCTTGCCGTCGCCGATTTGGCCGGTTTTTGCCGCCGCCGAGATCGTCTCGATGACCTTGTCCACCTGATTGGACGGGCAGGCGATCTCGATTTTGATCTTCGGCAGGAAGCTCACCGCATATTCGGCGCCGCGATAAATCTCAGTGTGGCCCTTCTGACGCCCGTAACCCTTCACCTCCGTCACGGTCAGCCCCTGCACGCCGACTTTGGTAAGCGCATCGCGGACGTCGTCGAGTTTGAAGGGCTTTATGATGGCCATGACGACTTTCATTGTTTTCTCCCCGTCGACCTTTCGCTGCATTGATGACCGCGGCGCATTAACATGGAAGCGATAACCGCGCTGGAACATGGCCGCGCCGCGTCATCGTCGGATGTCGAGGAATTCAAGCCCCGTGCCAAGTGCCAAAACGGCGCTAAACACGCCCCTTCGACCCCCGTGCTGCGCTAGCCCAACTTTTTTTGCCTCAGCCGCGAAGAACGCGCCCGCGCCTCACACCCATTCTGCTCAAATATTAGGCTAGAGATCCAGCGTGGCGGCCAGGTCTTAATCGGGTTCTGTGTCTATGCGGGAGTAGCGCGGCGCTGCCGCAGCAGACCTTCCTGGGCGACCGAGGCGACCAAGATGCCGTCGGCGGCGAAGATCAGGCCGCGCGCAAAGCCGCGGGAGCCGGCGAGGTTCGGGCTGTCCTGCGCATAAAGCAGCCAGTCGTCAGCGCGGAACGGCCGATGGAACCACAGCGCATGATCGAGGCTCGCCGCCATGATGTCCTCGCTGAACACCGAGCGCTGGTGCGGGATCAGCGCCGCATCGAGCAACATCATGTCGGAGGCATAGGCCAGCACGCATTGATGGATCGCCGGCTCGTCGGGCAGCCGGCCGGTCGCGCGCATCCAGACGTGGAAGCGGCCGTCCTTCAACGTGTCGCCGAGATAGCGATTGTATTCGACCGGCCGCAGTTCGATCGGCCGCTCGCGTTCGTAATAGCGCCGCACCGGTTCGGGCATCTTCGGCCACACGCGCTCTTTCAATTCGGCTTCATCCGGCAGCGCATCGGGCTTGGGCACATCGGGCATGGCGAACTGATGCGTTAGACCTTCTTCGTGCACGTGGAACGACACCGACATCGAAAATATCGCCTGCCCGTGCTGGATCGCCTTGACGTTGCGCGTCGTGAAACTCTTGCCGTCGCGGATACGGTCGACCTCGTAGATGATCGGCACTTTGGGATCGCCGCCGAGCAGGAAATAAGCGTGCAGCGAATGCGGCGGCCGCAGCGCCACGTCGTCGACGGTGCGGCAGGCCGCGACCAGCGCCTGGCCGATGACCTGGCCGCCGAACACCCGTTGCCAGCGCGATTGCGGCGAGCGGCCGCGAAACAGATTCACTTCGAGCGGTTCGAGATTGAGAATATCGACCAATTCCTGGACGGCGGAGGCCATGCTGCTTTCCCTCGCGCCGGGGCGGTTCCGGCGGCGCGCTTCCATGCATATAGGTTCGGCGGGTGGGTCAAGCCCCGCCCCGCCGGAGCGTGCTAGGATAGGGTATGACGCGTAACAACGTTGACGTGCTGATCGCCGGCGGCGGCTTTGCCGGGCTGACGCTCGCCGTCGCCTTGCGGCAGGGGCTGGGATCGTCTTTTGCGGTTGCTGTCGCCGATCCGGCGCTTGGCGCGAGCTACGCCCAAAAAACGCGTGCTAATGACGAGCGCGCCTCGGCGATCGTCGCGGCAGCGCGGCGCCTGTTCGAGACCATCGGCGTCTGGCAGGCCGTCGGCGGGCAAGCGCAGCCGATCCTCGACATGGTCGTCACCGATAGCCGGCTTACCGATGCGGTGCGGCCGACCTTCCTTACCTTTGCCGGCGAGATCGAGCCGGGCGAGCCGTTCGCTCACATGATCGAGAACCGGCTTCTGGTCGACGCGTTGGCCGCGAAGGCGCGCGAGGCCGGGGTGGCGCTGCAGCCTTGCGCCGTTGCCAAATTCGCCAGCGAAGATAACCGCGTGACCGGTACGCTCAGCGACGGCTCGGAGCTCAGCGCACGGCTTCTTGTCGCCGCCGACGGCGCGCGCTCGACCATTCGTACCGCCGCCGGCATCGCCACGCATGGCTGGAATTACGGCCAATCTGCCATCGTCATCAATGTCGCGCACGAGCGCGATCACGAAGGACGCGCTGAGGAGCATTTCCTGCCGGCCGGCCCGTTCGCGATTTTGCCGCTCAAGGGCCGCCGCTCTTCGATCGTGTGGACCGAGGCGACGTCCGAGGCGGCGCGCATCATGGCGCTGCCCGACGAAGCGTTCCATGCCGAGCTGGAGCAGCGTTTCAAGCTGCATCTCGGCGAGGTCAAGGTGATGGGCGCCCGGCGCGTGCATCCGCTCGGCTTTTTCGTCGCCCGCGCCTTCGTCGCCGAGCGCGTCGCGCTGGTCGGCGACGCTGCGCATGTCATTCATCCGATCGCCGGCCAGGGCCTCAATATGGGGCTAAAGGACGTGGCCGCACTCGCCGAGGTGATCGTCGATGCGGCGCGGCTCGGGCTCGATCCGGGCGCGGCGGACGTGCTGGAGCGTTATCAGCGCTGGCGGCGTTTCGATACCATGGCCATGGGGCTTGCCACCGACGGGCTGAACCGGCTGTTCTCCAACCGCTCCGACCTGCTGCGCGTCGTGCGTGACACAGCCCTCGGCCTGGTCGACCGGCTGCCCGGGCTCAAGCGTCTGTTCATCCGCGAGGCCGCGGGACTGGTCGGCGAAATCCCGAAACTCTTACGCGGCGAATCTTTGTAACGGCCATGTCCTTCAACCACATCGCGGTCATCGGCGGCGGCGCCTGGGGCACGGCATTGGCGCTGACCTGCGCGCGGGCCGGCCGCAAGGTCACGCTGTGGGAAGAGAACGCCGCCAATGCGGCACAGCTGCGGACCAAGCGCGAAAGCCTGTTCCTGCCGGGCGTGCGCCTCGATGATGGCATCGTCATTGCCGACGATCTCGGCCAAGCGGCGCTCGCGCAGGCGCTTCTTGTTGTCGTTCCCGCGCAAGCGGTGCGCACTGTCGCAACGATGCTGGCGCCGTTGCTCGCCGCCGGCACGCCAGCGATCGTCTGCGCCAAAGGCATCGAGCGCGGCACCAAAAAATTCATGACCGAGGTGATCGCCGAATGCGCGCCCGCCGCGGTGCCGGCAATTTTGTCCGGCCCGAGCTTTGCCGCCGACGTTGCCCGCGGCCTGCCGACCGCGGTGACGCTGGCAACGAGCGATGCCAAGCTTGCCGCCGCATTGGCGCAAGCCGTCGGCTCGGCGACGTTCCGGCCCTATCATTCCAGCGACGTGCGCGGTGTCGAGATCGGCGGCGCGGCCAAGAACGTGCTGGCCATCGCCGCCGGCGTCGTCAGCGGGCGCGGGCTGGGCGCCAGCGCGCTTGCTGCGCTCACCACGCGCGGCTTTGCCGAACTGGTCCGTTTCGGCAAGGCCTATGGCGCCAAGCCGGAAACCATGATGGGCCTTTCCGGGCTCGGCGATCTCCTGCTCACCTGCTCGAGCCCGCAGTCGCGCAATTTCACCTTCGGGATCAATCTGGGCCGCGGCCATAATCCGGCAACGATTCAAAAGACGACCGGCCTCGCCGAAGGCGCCTTCACGGCTTCGGTGCTTCTGGAGATGGCGCGCGAACGCGACATCGAGATGCCGATCTCGGCGGCCGTGGTTGCGTTGCTTGAAGGGAAGATGAGCGTGGATGCGGTGATCGAGTCGCTTCTGACACGGCCGCTCAAGGCGGAGGGATAAAATCACCTCTCCCCGCACGCGGGGAGAGGTCGAGTGAGCGAAGCGAGCGAGGGTGAGGGGGCCTTTCCGCGATTCTGAGCATTGCGGATCGAAGGACTGTCGGTGCAGACGTTCTCGCAATGTTGAGCCCAGCGGAGAGGCCCCCTCACCCCGACCCTCTCCCCGCACGCGGGGAGAGGGAGAAAAATTACGGAGGCATGAACATGGCATACTGGCTGTTGAAGACGGAGCCCGAGGAATTTTCCTGGACCGATCAGGTCAAGCGCGGCGCCAAGGGCGAGATCTGGAGCGGCGTGCGTAATTTCACCGCGCGGCGACATCTGCAGGAGATGAAAAAGGGCGAGAAGTTCTTCTTCTATCATACCGGCGACGAGAAGCAGGTCGTCGGCATCGGCGAGATCATCCGCGAAGCCTATCCGGACCCGACGGCGAAGAAGGGCGAACCCTGGGTCGCTGTGCAGACCGGCGCGCTCGAACCGCTGCCGAAGCCGGTGACGCTGGCGGCGGTCAAGGCCGAGCCGAAACTGAAAGCTATGGCGCTGGTGAAGTATTCCCGTCTCTCGGTGCAGCCGGTCACCGCCGAGGAATGGAAAATCGTCTGCAAGATGGGCGGGTTGAAGGGCTGAGCGATACGGCGCGGCTGATCGATCGCGCCCTTGTCGCTTGTCGGGGCGCCGTCGCATAATAGGCGCAGGAAACGTCCATAATCTGGCCCTTTGAGCCGCGTGCGCGTGGAGGATAAGAAAATGTCGGACAAGATTTACGAAGTGCCCGCCGAGTGGAAGAAGCGCGCCTTCATCGACGACGCCAAATACCAGGACATGTACCGGCGCTCGCTGGCCGATCCCGACTCCTTCTGGCGCGAACAGGCCAAGCGCATTCACTGGACCAGGCATTTCAGCAAGGTCAAGAACACCTCTTTCGTAAAGCCCAACGTCTCGATCAAGTGGTTCGAGGACGGCTCGACCAACGTCGCCTACAATTGCATCGACCGCCATCTGCACGGCCGCGCCCACCAGACCGCGATCATCTGGGAAGGCGACGATCCAAAAGACTCAAAGCACATCACCTATAAGGAGCTGCACGACGAGGTCTGCCGCTTCGCCAACATTTTGCGCAACCGCAACGTCAAGAAGGGCGACCGCGTCACCATCTACATGCCGATGATCCCGGAGGCGGCTTACGCCATGCTCGCCTGCGCGCGCATCGGCGCCATCCATTCCGTGGTGTTCGGCGGCTTCTCGCCGGATTCGCTCGCCGGCCGCATCGAGGACTGCAAGTCGAACGTCGTCATCACCGCCGACGAGGGCGTCCGCGGCGGCCGCAAAATCCCGCTGAAGGCCAATACCGACGCGGCGATCGCCAAATGCGGCGGCGTCGATTTCGTCATCGTCGTCAAGCGAACCGGCGGCCCGGTCGACATGGATCCGGTGCGCGACGTTTGGTACCACGAGGCTAAGGACGTGGTCACCGCGGAGTGCCCCTGCGCCGACATGAACGCGGAGGATCCGCTGTTCATCCTCTACACGTCGGGCTCGACCGGCCAGCCGAAGGGCGTGTTGCACACCACCGCCGGCTATCTCGTCTATACGTCGATGACGCACCAATACGTCTTCGACTATCACGACGGCGACATTTATTGGTGCACCGCCGACGTCGGCTGGGTCACCGGCCACAGTTACATCGTTTATGGGCCGCTTGCGAACGGCGCCACCACGCTGATGTTCGAAGGCGTGCCGAACTATCCGTCGATGTCGCGGTTCTGGGAGGTGATCGACAAACACAAGGTCAACATCTTCTACACCGCGCCGACCGCGATCCGCGCGCTGATGCAGGCCGGCGACGCGCCAGTGAAGAAGACGTCGCGGGCCTCGTTGCGGCTGCTCGGCACCGTCGGCGAGCCGATCAATCCCGAGGCCTGGGAATGGTATTATCGCGTGGTCGGCGACAACCGCTGCCCGATCGTCGATACCTGGTGGCAGACCGAAACCGGCGGCATTCTGATCACGCCGCTGCCCGGCGCGACCCGCCTAAAACCCGGTTCGGCGACGCGGCCGTTCTTCGGCGTCGTGCCGCAGATCGTCGACGCCGAAGGCAAGGTGCAGGAAGGCGCCACCAGCGGCAATCTTTGCATCGCCGATTCCTGGCCGGGAATGATGCGCACCGTCTATGGCGATCATCAGCGCTTCATCGATACATATTTCAGCGCCTATCCGGGCAAATATTTCACCGGCGACGGCTGCCGCCGCGACGCCGACGGCTATTACTGGATTACCGGCCGCGTCGACGACGTCATCAACGTCGCCGGCCACCGGCTCGGCACTGCCGAAGTGGAATCGGCGCTGGTGGCGCATCCGAAAGTGTCGGAAGCCGCCGTGGTCGGCTATCCGCACAACATCAAGGGCCAGGGCATCTATGCCTATGTCACGCTGATGGCCGGCGAGCTGCCGACCGAGGCGTTGCGCAAGGAGCTGGTGGCCTGGGTGCGCACTGAAATCTCAGCGATTGCCTCGCCCGATCTCATCCAATTCGCTCCGAGCCTGCCGAAGACGCGCTCCGGCAAGATCATGCGCCGGATCTTGCGTAAGATCGCCGAGGACGAATTCGGCAATCTCGGCGACACCTCGACGCTGGCCGACCCCGCGGTGGTCGACGACCTCGTCAACAACCGGCAGAACAAGAGCAAGGAGAGTGCGTAACTCCTCCCTCTCCCCGCTGCGCGGGGAGAGGGTTGGGGTGAGGGGGCCTATCCGCTGGGCGCGCAATTGCGGCGCTCAGGATCGCGGAGAGGCCCCCTCACCCTCGTTCGCTACGCTCACTCGACCTCTCCCCGCACGGCGGGGAGAGGTGACGATGGTGCACCCGCACCACACTCCCGGAAAAATTGGCGAAAACCTTACCCTGTTGCCGTCACGACATCGAGCAACGGCTCCGGTTCGGCTAAAATGGCTTTCAGTCAGTGGGGCGGTCGGCAGTAAGGAATGTGACGATGCGAGGGAAATTTCTGTTCTCGGCCGCACTGGCGGCGGTCGTCGGCTTGTTCGCCTTCGCGCCGAATGCGGCGCAGGCCCACGGCGATTTGGTGACGGTGCGGGACAGCTATCTGCCGGGCACCATCGTGATCCGGACCAACGAGCGCGCGCTTTATTACTTCGTCGGCGTGGGCGAGGCGATCCGCTATCCGGTCGGCGTCGGCCGCGCCGGCATGCAATGGACCGGCACCGCATTCATCGACGGCAAATACATCAAGCCGGCCTGGGAAGCACCGGCCTCGATCCGCAAAGACTACAGCAGGCTGCCGGCCGTGATCCCCGGCGGTTCGCCGCAAAATCCGATGGGCGTCGCCGCGATGACGCTGTCCGGCGGCGGCCAATACGCCATCCACGGCACCAACAATGAAGGCTCCATCGGCAGGTTCGTGTCGCACGGCTGCATTCGCATGCACAACAGCGACATCACCGATCTGTACGGCCGGGTCACGATCGGCACGCGGGTCGTGGTGACCAGGTGATCAGTGATCAGATGTCAGTAATCAGAGGGGCTGTGCCACAGTCCTTCTGATGACTTACATCTGATGACTGACCCCTGTTACCCGCACCAACTGCCGCGCTTACCGCCGTCGTAAGCACGCGCGAAGCCGCCATTGAGCAGCGCCGCCGAGACGTCGGCGGTGCCGCGCGTTGCGATCGTGGCGTCGACCCGCCCGCCATATTTGTCGACGCCGAACACCTACTCAGGCCGGCAATGGCCTTTTTCAGAAATCCGAAGTTAGGCCGTTGATTTCCCAATCGCCGTAGCGGGTCGGGTCGAGGCCGCCGCGGCCGCTGACTTCCTTTGCCGCGTCCTTCGGGGCTTCGACCGGCAGATCAGCCTGTTGAGCGCGCCGCGCAGTAGCCTCGGCCAGCGCGCGCTCGGCCGCCGGCGAGATGGGCGGCTTCCCGGCTCGTTCGTTATCGTCCGCATCTGTCGCCGGCACATCCGGCTTTTTGGCATCGGTTGGCATCCCCCCTGACTTGGCGTAGCCCTGCAAATTCCACAAGTAGGCTGCCTGCAAGGAGGATATTGCGTGGCAAAAAGCGCGCGGAAACCACGGCCCCGCTCCGGCCCCGAGGAAGCGGTGCCCGGCCTCGCCGCGCGCCGCATCGCCGCCGACATGGTCGAGGGCGTGCTGCGCCGCCGCCGCGCGCTCGACGAGCTGCTGGACACCACGAGCGAGCTTGCCGCGCTGGAAGACCGCGACCGCGCGCTCGCGCGTGCGCTGGTCGCCACCGTGCTGCGCCGGCTCGGCACCTTGCGCCACCTGCTGTGGCCGCTGCTCGAACGCGGCCTGCCGCCGCAAGCGCCGCGGGTCGAGACCGCGCTCCTTCTCGGCGCCGCGCAAATCCTGTTTCTCGACGTGCCCGACCATGCCGCCGTCGATCTCGCGGTACGGCTCGTGCAGGCCGACCGTTACGCGGCGCGCTTTGCCGGCCTGGTCAATGCGGTGCTGCGGCGCGTCGCCCGCGACGGCAAAGCCGCGCTCGCGGTGCTCGACATGCCGGCACTCGACACGCCCGACTGGCTGTTGGCGCGATGGACCGCGACCTATGGCGCGGCAACCGCGCACGCCATCGCCGCCGCGAACGGCAACGAACCGGCGCTCGACCTGACGGTGAAAAGCGACCCGGAATTCTGGGCCGCCAAGCTCAATGGCCGCGTTCTTCCCACCGGCACGGTGCGCACCATCGCACATGGCGCGGTGACCGCGCTGCCCGGCTTCGCCGAGGGCGCGTGGTGGGTGCAGGACGCCGCCGCCGCGCTGCCGGCGCGTTTGCTCGGCGAGGTTCGCGGCCGCCGCGTCGCCGATCTCTGCGCCGCACCCGGCGGCAAGACCGCGCAGCTTGCCGCCGCCGGCGCGCTCGTCGCCGCCGTCGATCGCGCGCCGGCGCGCATGAAACGGCTTGCAGACAATCTGGCGCGGTTGTCGCTCCAGGCCGAACTCGTCTGCGCCGACGCCGCGGAATGGACGCCGGAACAACAATTCGACGCCGTGCTGCTCGACGCGCCGTGTTCCTCGACCGGAACCATCCGCCGCCATCCCGACATATCGTGGCTCAAGAGCGAAGCCGACATTGCCAAGCTCGCCGGTTTGCAACGCCGCTTGATCGACCGCGCCGCCGCGCTGGTAAAGCCGGGCGGCACGCTGGTCTATTGCACGTGTTCGCTGGAGCCCGAGGAGAACGAGACCATCGTCGCCGATCTTCTGGCGCGCGAGCAAAGCGTGCGGCACGCGCCGATCGCCGCGGCGGACGTTTTCGGCCACGGCGAGTTCATCAGCAAAGACGGCGACCTGCGCACGCTGCCGTGTCAGCTCGCCGATGCCGATTCGCGGCTTTCCGGCCTCGACGGCTTCTATGCCGCGCGGCTGGTAAAAGGGTAGCGATATCAAATCGCTATGCGGCAGTTGGCCGTTCTGTCATCGTTTCGTTATGGTCGCGCCGCGGGATGCCGTTGCATCCCCGGAAGGCTTTTGATTGTTGAGGGGCGAGCCGGCTGATGTCGCGCGTTTCCGTCGCGAACCATGCGAAGCTGTCCTGGCTCCTCATTCGCGGCGCCATGCGGCGCCTCGCCGGCCGTGCCAACGGTCATCCGTTCCTGCGCTGGCCGGTCGTGCTGCCGTTCAAGGGCGATCGCCTCCTGATCGCGCCGCAGGACTTGCGCACCGCGGACGCTACGCGCGCGAGCGAAATCTATGCCGGCCGTTTCGCGTTTGCCGGCAAGGTCGTGGTCGGCGACGGCCGCTCGATTTTCGAAATGGAGCCGCCGACGGATGATTGGGCGACGGCCTTGCTCGGCTTCGGCTGGCTGCGCCATCTGCGCGCGGCGGAATCCGGCATCACCCGGGCCAATGCGCGCGCGCTGGTCGACGAATGGATCACGCTGCAAGGCTCCTGGCATCCGCTGGCGTGGCGACCCGATGTGCTGTCGCGGCGCATTATCTCCTGGCTCAGCCAGTCCACGCTCATTTTGCAAGACGCCGATATGCGCTTCTACCGGCGCTTTTTGCGCAGCCTGGTGCGCCAGGTGCGCTATCTGCGCCATACCGCGGGCGATGCGCATCGCGGCGTCGCACGCATGCAGGCGACCATCGCGCTCGCCTATGCCGCGCTGTGCATTGCCGGCCAAGCGCGCCACATCAAGTCCGCCACCGAACGCTTGCAGCACGAGATCGAGCGGCAAATTCTCCCGGACGGCGGCCATAGCAGCCGCGATCCCGGAGCGATCATCGAGATATTGCTCGAATTTTTGCCGCTGCGGCAGGCTTTTACGGCACGGAATATCGCGCCGCCGCAGGCGCTGTCGAACGCCATCGACCGCATGATGCCGATGCTGCGCTTCTTCCGTCACTCCGAAGGAACCTTCGCGCATTTCAACGGCATGGGCGCGACGCCGGCCGATCTGATCCTGACGCTGCTCGCCTACGACGAGACCCGCGGCGCGCCGCTCTCCAGCGCGCCCTATTCGGCCTATCAGCGCCTCGAAGCCAGTGGCGGCGTGCTGATCATGGATACCGGGCGCGCACCGCCGATCGAGATGAGCCTCGATGCGCATGCCGGCTGCCTGTCGTTCGAGTTCTCCACCCCGAAGCAGAGCCTGATCGTGGTCAATTGCGGCATGCCGGCGACCGGCCGCGAGAACTGGCGGCAGTTGGCGCGGGCGACCGCGGCGCATTCGACGGTCACTTTCAACGACACGTCGTCGGCGCGCTTCGTCGAACTGGCGATGTTCCGCCGCGTGCTCGGCGGCTCGCCGATGCTGGACGGACCGAGCACCGTGTCGGTGACGCGGGAGGATGCACCCGAGGTCATCGCATTGCGCGCCGCGCACGACGGCTATGCCGACCGCTTCGGCATCATCCACGAACGCATGCTGATGCTGGCGGCCGACGGCACCCGCATCGACGGCGAGGACACCTTCCTCGCCGCCGACGGCGGCACGCAGATCCGCACCGCGCGGGATCAATTCGCCATCCGCTTTCATCTGCATCCCACGGTGAAGGCCACCCGGCTCACCGATACGCATGGCGTCATGCTGATGACGCCGAACAAGGAAGTGTGGACGTTCACCGCTCACGAGGACCGCGTGGAACTCGAGGACAGCGTCTATCTCGCCGGCAGCGAATGCCCGCGCCGCACCACGCAGATCGTCATCCACGGCCATGCCCGCACCGCTTCGCGCGTGCAGTGGAGCTTGCAGCACGCCAATGCCGTTGCCGCCGCGGCGCGCCGCATCCGCGAGGAGGAAGAGCCGCGGCTGCCGTTATAAGTTTCCTCCCCCGCTTGCGGGGGAGGAGCGAGCGCAGCGAGCCGGAGGGGGCAAGCCTTCAGGGGCAAGCCAGCGCCACAATCCACAAGCGCGCAGGCCGCAGACCCCCTCCCTACCCTCCCCCGCAAGCGGGGGAGGGAATATAGAAAGAGCATGACCGAACACCTCCGCCGCGCCACGCGCGCTCTGATTTCCGTCTCCGATAAGACCGGCGTCGTCGACTTCGCGCGCACGCTGGCGGGCTTCGGCATTGAGCTCGTTTCGACCGGCGGTACCCGCAAGACGCTGAGCGATGCCGGCCTGAAAGTCATCGATGTGAGCGAACTCACCGGTTTTCCGGAAATGATGGACGGCCGCGTCAAGACGCTGCATCCGGCCGTGCACGGCGGCTTGTTGGCGATCCGCGCCAATCCGGAACACATCGAGGCGATGCGCGCACATCATATCCGCCCGATCGATATTTTGGTCGTCAATCTCTATCCGTTCGAGCAAACCGTGGCGCGCGGCGGCGACTTTGCCGACTGCATCGAGAATATCGACATCGGCGGTCCGGCCATGATCCGCGCCGCAGCGAAGAACCATAACGACGTCGCGGTATTGGTCGAGCCGAGCGATTACGCCGCGCTGATTGAAGAGCTGACGATGCACAACGGCATGACGACATTGGCGCTGCGCCGCCGCCTTGCCGCCAAGGCTTTCGCCCGCACCGCGGCCTACGATGCGGCGATCGGCAGTTGGTTCGCGCAAGCGCTCGACGACATAGCGCCGGAATATCGCGCTTTCGGCGGCCGGCTGATCGAGCGGCTGCGCTACGGCGAGAACCCGCACCAGTCGGCCGCCTTCTATCGCACGCCGGCGGTGCGCTTCGGCGTCGCCACCGCGCGCCAGGCCCAGGGCAAGCAGCTTTCCTATAACAACATCAACGACACCGACGCGGCTTACGAATGCGTCGCCGAATTCGATCCGGCGCGCACGGCTGCTTGTGCGATTATCAAGCACGCCAACCCGTGCGGCGTCGCCGAGGGCGCAAGCCTCGTCGACGCGTACCGCAAGGCGTTCGCCTGCGACAAAACTTCGGCCTTCGGCGGCATTGTCGCGCTCAACCGCACGCTCGACGGGCAAGCCGCGCGCGCCATCACCGAAATCTTCACCGAGGTCATCATCGCGCCGGATGCCAGCGAAGAGGCCATCGCCATCGTCGGCGCCAAGAAGAATTTGCGGCTGCTGCTTGCCGGCGGCTTGCCCGATCCGCGCGCGGCGGGGCTCACCGCAAAAACCGTCGCCGGCGGACTCCTGGTGCAGACGCGCGACAATGCCGTGGTCGATGACATGGAGCTGAAGCCTGTCACCAAGCGCGCGCCGAGCAATGCCGAATTGCGCGACCTGCGATTCGCCTTCCGCGTCGCCAAGCACGTCAAATCGAACACCATCGTCTACGCCAAGGATCTCGCCACCGTCGGCATCGGCGCCGGCCAGATGAGCCGCGTCGACGCCGCGCGCATCGCCGCGCGTAAAGCGCAAGACGCCGCGCTCGAGGCCGGCCTCAAGGAGCCTTTGACCAAGGGATCGGCGGTAGCGTCGGATGCGTTCTTTCCGTTCGCCGACGGCCTTCTCGTCGTCATCGAGGCCGGCGCCACCGCGGTGATCCAACCCGGCGGCTCGGTGCGCGACGACGAGGTGATCAAGGCCGCCGACGACCACGGCATCGCCATGGTGTTCACCGGCACGCGGCATTTCCGGCACTAAGCAGCGCGGCTGGAAATTACATCGGCTTGTAACCGCGCTCCATGTCGACGTCGATCAGCATCGCCTTGCCGTCTTTGAGCGCCTTGCCGATCAGGTCGGTGGCGTCTTTCACCGTCGTGGCGCGCGCGCCGTCGATGCCGAGCGAGCGCGCGAGGCCGACGAAATCGATGGCCGGATCGTTGAGCTCCATGCCGACGAAAGTGTCGGCCTGTTCGGCCAGGCCGCGCAGCATGACCAGGCGCTGCTTGAGAATCCGGTAGCTCGTATTGTTGAAGATCACCCAGACGATCGGCAGCCGGTAGCGCGCCGCGGTCCATAGCCCCTGCACCGTGTACATGGCGCTGCCGTCGCCAACGAGCGCCACCACCGGCCGCTCAGGCAGCGCGAGCTTGACGCCGATCGCCGCCGGCAGGCCCCAGCCGATGCCGCCGCCGCGCAGGCCGAAATAACTCTGTTCGTCGTCGCTCGCGATCAGCGCGCGGATACCCGGCGCCGAAGAGAGAATTTCCTCGATCACCACGGCGTCCTTCGGCAGCATCGCGCCGATCGCTTCAAGCAAAGCGAGCGGCTGTACCGGCGTCTTGCCGGCGAGCGCGCGGGCCTTCATACGAAACGCCTCGCGGTCTTTTTTGATCGTCTCAGTGACGGATTTCAGCCGCGCCGCAGCGGCGCTTTTGGCGCTCGCGCTCATGCGCGCACTCACTGCCGCCGTGATGTCGGGCAGCGTCGCCTTCGGATCGCCGAGGATCGCGACCTGCGCCGGATAGTTCTTGCCGATCTGCCACGGATCGGTGTCGAGATGAATGAGCGGCAAGCCCGCCGGCCAGGGATCGACGGTCGGCGGCAGCGACCAGGTGAACAGATCGCCACCGACGGAAAACAACAAATCGTGCTTGTCGAGCACTTCGCGCACGCCGGCCTGCGAGCGCGTCATCGAGCCGCGATAGAGCGGATGCGACGCCGGAAACGAGGCGCTGTTGGGAATGAACTCGACATAGACCGGCGCAGCGACGGCTTCCGCGAGCGCAACAAGCTCCTGGTGCGCGCGGCTCTGCGCCACGGCATCGCCGGCGACGATGACCGGGCGCTCGGCCTTGGCGAGCATAGCGGCGGCGGCAGCGACCGCGTCGGCGTCGCCGCGGACGCGCGGCGCCACTCGCGTCGGTTCGAGCAGATCGATCTCGGCGTCGTTCTTGAGGATGTCGCCGGGCAGCGACAGGAATACCGGGCCGGTCGGCGGCGCCAAAGCGGTTTTCACCGCGCGGTGCACATATCGCGGTAAGTCTTCCGCTCGATGCACCTCCGCGGCCCATTTGACGAACGGCCGCGCCAGCGTCGGCAAGTCTGCGCTCAAGACCGGCTCGGTGACGAGATATCCGAGATCCTGCTGGCCGGCGGTGACCAGCACCGGCGCGTTGGCCTTCATTGCGTCGTAGAGCATGCCCATGGCGTTGCCGAGCCCGGGCGCGACGTGGAGATTGAGCACCGCGAGACCGCCGGAGGCCTGCGCATAGCCGTCGGCCATCGCCATCAGCGCCGCTTCCTGCAGCCCGAGGATGTAGCGGATGTCGTGCTCGACCGCGAAGGCGTCCATCAGCGGCAATTCGGTGGTGCCGGGATTGCCGAACATCACCGTGACGCCCTCCTGCTTGAGCAAATCGAGGAAGGCACGTTTTCCACTCATTACCGGCAAGTTTCTCTCCCATCGTTCAAGTTTGAGCGATGATAACGACTATTGTCGGCTTTTATACTGGGGGAAAAGCTTGGTGCCGCGGAAGGGATTCGAACCCCTGACCCCCGCATTACGAATGCGGTGCTCTACCAGCTGAGCTACCGCGGCGATAATCAAATCTTCGCATATCGAGGTGAAAATTTCCACCCAAATGCGGACGGACCGGACGGCTCTTGCTTGAGGAAGCCGAGCCAAGTCAAATTGGGCCGATGACCGAGACAACCCAAGCGGCGCCGCGCAATTCCGATCTGCTTGCCAGGGGGTCAGGCCAATTCCGGCTGGCGCCGCGGCTGGCCGCGGTGGCCCCGGTCGCGGTCCTGCTGCTCGCGATAGTGGTCTTGCGCTGCTGGGTCGCCAGCCACATCGACCTGGAAACCGACGAAGCCTATTACTGGCTATGGTCGCGCCGGTTGGCGACGAGCTATTTCGACCACCCGCCGATGATCGCCTATTTGATCCGGCTCGGCACCGCGCTGTTCGGTGACACCGTTCTGGGCGTGCGCAGCATGGCGATCGCGACGATGATCGCCGCGTCGGCGCTGATCTATGCGCTGACGATCATCCTTTTCGACGATCGGCGCCTCGGCGTCACGGCGGTGCTGTGGTTCAATATGATGCCGCACACGGCGTTCTTTTCGATCGTCATGTATCCGGACACACCCGCGATATTATTCTGGGCGTTGTGCTGCGTGGCGCTGGCATTGGTCTGGAAGAGCGGCCGCGGCGAATGGTGGTACCTCGCCGGCGCCGCCATGGGTCTTTTGTTGCTCAGCAAATATACCGGTGTCTTCCTCTTGGCCGGCATCGTGATGTGGCTCCTGGCCTCGGCGCAGATGCGATGCTGGCTGAAACGGCGCGAGCCCTACGTCGCCGGCTTGATTGCACTCATTCTCTTCAGCCCCGTCATCCTGTGGAATGCCCAGCATCACTGGGCGTCGTTCGCCAAGCAATTCGGCCACGCGCTGGATTCCTTTCCCGATGGCGGCCTCGGCAATGTCGGCGCCTTCGTCGGCATCCAGACGCTCTTCGTGTCGCCGCTGATCTTTGCTTTCGCGCTCGCCGGTCTTGCCGTCGCGAGCTTGCGCGGATTTTTCCGGCAGGAGGCGAACTGGCTGTTGCTGGCCTGCGCGGTGGCGCCGATGCTGGCTTATTTTCTTGTCCACGCGCTGTCGGCGGAGGTTCTGCCGCAATGGCCGAGCGCCGCTTATGCGATCGCCGTCATCGCCGCCGTCGCCGCGTTCGCGCCGCGCCAAGAGGCCCCGGAACGCCGGCCGCTCGTCCGCTACGCTTTCGCGGCGGCGCCATGGACCGGCCTCGTCTTCACCCTCGCCATGTTCGCACAGATGACCTTTTGGCCAGCGCCGATATCGGCGGCGCAAGATCCGCTCGATATATTCGACGGTTGGGCGCAGCTGGCGTCGGATACGCGCGCGGTGGCAAGGGCGCATCATGCCGGCTATATCGCCAGTGCCGATTACGGCACCAACGCCGAGCTTGCGTTTTATCTGCGGGACATCCCAGTATTTCAGACTTCAGAGACGATACGCTACGAGTCTCAACCGCCGATCGATCAAACGCTGTTGGCGCATACGACCGGGATCTATGTGGCGTCGCCGCCGTTTAAGGACCTCGCGGAAATTCAAAAGCATTTTGCGTCGGTGGAGCCGATCGCAACGGTTTGGCGCGCGCGCGACGGCGAGCCGATCAAGGCGTACCGCATCTACGAGTTACAGGGATATCGGGGCGGCGTGCCTTACTAGGCTGGAGGGCCGCCGCAAAGCGTCAAACGATTGTGACGATCAATTCAGCATGTTTTGCCGTCTTGGCTTCCTAATTTCGGCTATTCATGCTCTCTGGCCGGTCGGGAGTTGACGGGGAATTGGGTGCGCGTGGCGTCGACGATAGGCCGTCTTGCGACTGCATTGTTGGCGATGTTGGCTCCTCGCCTTGCCGTCGCCGCCGATTTGCCGGCGCAGCCGTCTCAGTCGGCTCCGGCCAATGCCACGCCGGGGCCGCCGGATTGGATCGTCACTGTGGGGATCGAAGGCCGGGTTGTTCCCGCCTGGCCCGGCGCCTCCGACAGCAAGCCCGCCGTGACCGGCTTCCCGCTGTTTTCCGTCCGTAAGGAGGGCGCGCCACCGGATTTTCCCGGTCCGCGCGACAGTATCGGCTTTAGCCTCATCGATCTCGGCCAGATCAAGCTCGGTCCGGCTTTCAAGCTGGTCTGGCAGCGCAAAGCGTCCGATTACGCGGCGCTCAACGGGCTTGGCGACATCAATTACGCCGTGCAGGCCGGTGCGTTTGCCGAATACTGGCCGGTGCCATGGCTGCGGCTGCGCGGCGAGGCACGTCAAGGCATCGGCGGCGAAACCGGCATCACCGGCGATCTGTTCCTCGATGCCATCGTCCCGGTCGGACAGTGGACCTTATCCGCCGGCCCAAGGATGACCCTGCAGTCCGCCGCGGCGACCGGCCCTTATTTCTCAATTACGCAAGCCCAGTCGATCGGCTCGACGGTCTCGGGCTTGCCGGCCCTGCCGGTCTATCGCGCCGGCGGCGGGCTTTATTCCTACGGCGGCGGCACGATGGCGCAGTACACGTTCAATCCGCAATGGACTGCGCATGCTTTATTCGAATACGAACGGCTGACCGGCTCCGCAGCCGACTCGCCGCTGGTCACCCAGCGCGGTTCGCCGGATCAGTTCACGTTCGGGCTGGGCGCGACCTATTCGTTCGCCATGCAGCCGTGGTGGTGACGCGTGTCGCCGCGCCTGCAAGCCGGCTGAAAATCATCACCGCGCGTCAGCCTCGGCGCGCAATTTGAAGCGCTGGATCTTTCCGGTCGCGGTTTTCGGCAGCTCGGTGCGGAACTCGATCCAGCGCGGATATTTGTAGACCGCGAGCTTTTTCCGGCATTCGTCCTGCAGCTTTTGCGCCAACGCGGCGCTGGCCTTTTCCGGAACTTTCAGTACTACGAAGGCCTTGGGCTTGATCAGCTCGTCGGTGTCCGGCCAGCCGACGACGGCGGCTTCGAGCACGTCGGGATGGCTTTGCAACGCGCCCTCGACCTCGAACGGCGAGACATACATGCCGGACACTTTGAGCATGTCGTCGCGCCGGCCGCAGTAAACGAAGTAGCCGTCATCATCCTCGATATATTTATCGCCGGACCGCGTCCATTCGCCCAAGAACGTCGCGCGCGATTGCTCGCGGTTGTTCCAATACATCATCGCACTGGTCGGCCCGCGCACCTGCAGCTCGCCCATGTCGCCGCGTTTGCCCACGATGTTGCCGTCGTCGTCGACCAAGCGGATATCGTAGCCGGGCAACGGCTTGCCGGAGGTGCCGTATCTGACCGCGCCGGAACGATTCGACAGGAAGATATGCAGCATCTCCGTCGAGCCGAGGCCGTCGAGGATGTCGACGCCGTAGCGTTCGCTCCAGCGTCGGCCGATCTCGGCCGGCAGCGCTTCGCCGGCGGAGACACAGCGGCGAATTTTCAGTTCGGATCGTTGCGGCGCCGCCGGGCTTGCCAGAAAGGCGGCATAGAAGGTCGGCACGGCATAGAACACCGTGACGTGGTGCATCTTGAGCAAATCCGCGACCACGTCCGGCGTCGGCCGCTGCGGCAACAGCACGGTGGTGGCGCCCGCCGACATTGGAAAAGTGAGCGCATTGCCGAGCCCGTAGGCAAAGAAAAGTTTTGCCACCGAATAACAGATGTCGTTTTCGGTGATGCCGATGACGGGCGCCGCATAAAGCGCGTCGGTCAGCTTGAGATCGGCATGCGTATGCACCGCACCCTTCGGCCTGCCGGTCGAACCCGACGTGTAGAGCCAGAAGCACATGTCGTCGCGCGTCGTCGCCGCGGTGACCGCCTCGGTTTTGGCTTCGGCCAGCAATTCATCGAATAGCAAGTGCGCATGCGCGTCGTCCCCGGAGACGATGACATGTTCGAGGTCGTCGCTTTCTCGGATCGCATCGGCAAATTTGCCGAACAGCGCCTCGGAAACCACCAGAAGCCGCGCCCGCGAATCTTGCAGCATGAAGCGGTAATCGGCCTCGGTCATCAGCGTGTTGACCGGAACCGCGACCACCCCGGCCTTGATCGCGCCGAGGAAAGCGGTCGGCCAATCCACGGTGTCGAGCAGGCAGATCAGAATGCGTTCCTCGCGGCGGATGCCGAGCGAACGCAGCACATGGCCGAAGCGGTCGACCCGGTCGGCAAGCTCGGAATAGGTGTATTCGCCGCGGTGATCGATGAAGGCGACCTTGTCGCCCCGGCCGGCGTCGAGATTGCGCTTGAGGATATCGGCGGCGAAATTGTAGTCGCGCGGAATCGCGGTGTCGGCCGGCGCCAAATCTTGTGCCACATCCTGCGCCATATTCGGTAAAGCGCTATTCATCGCGGCGTTTCCTCATTGCCCGGGTTTTCATTGGCGGGACTTGTTAAGTGGGTCTTGCCCACCCGGTGCTCACGAGAAGCCATTATGCCGACGTGAAAATTCGGCTGCAATGGCGCAAATGAACGGCGCTGTCATCGCCGCAAAATTGCGCTATGACAAGGCCCGACATTCCCCGCCGGAGCTCCCCGTAATGCTATTGAGCCGCGACCGCATTCTCACCACCCATGTCGGCAGCCTGCCGCGCAACGAGCGGCTGAGCGACCTCCTTATCATGCAGGAGGAAGGCGCGAGCTACGATCCGAAAATGCTGGCGGACGAAATGGACAAGGCAGTCCGCCACGTGGTCGGCAAACAGATGGAAGCCGGCATCGACGTCGGCAATGACGGCGAGCAGCGGCGGATCGGCTTTCAGACCTATGTGCCGCAGCGCATGTCGGGTTTCGCCGGCGTCTCCAAGCGCCGCCGCGGCCGTGAGTTCGAGGAGTTTCCCGAACTGGTCAGCTACCTGATGCGGCGCTTCCCCAATCCGCCGAAGAGCCAGCACGGCGCGCCGGAAGCGCAGGCCGACATCAAATATCGCGATCTCAAGCCGATCGCCGACGAGATCTCAGGCTTCAAGCGCATCGCCGACGAGCTGCACGCTTTCGCCGAGCGGTTCATGACCGCGGCGTCGCCCGGCATCATTTCCACCACCATGTTGAACGCGCATTACGAATCCCACGACGCCTATCTCGACGCCATCGCGGTGCAGATGAAGAACGAATATCAGGCTATTCACAAAGCCGGCCTCGTTCTGCAGATCGACGCGCCCGACCTCGCCATGGACCGCACCATGATGTACCGCGATCTGTCGGATGCCGACTTCGTCAAACGCTGCGAACGCCATGTCGCCGCGATCAACAAAGGCATTGAGGGCATCCCGCGCGACCGCGTGCGCCTGCACGTGTGCTACGGCAACTGGGAAGGCCCGCACATTCACGACATCGCCTTGGCGAAGATCTTGCCGGCGCTTTATCAGGCCAAGGTCGGCGCGCTGTCGATTGAGTTCTCCAATCCGCGCCATGCCCACGAATATGCGGCGCTGAAGCAGGTGCCGTTTCCGTCAGACATGATTCTGATTCCCGGCGTAGTCGAGACCACCAGTAATTTCGTCGAGCATCCGGAAGTGGTGGCTCGGCGTATCGAAGAGGCCGTCGCGGCGATCGGCGACCGCGAGCGCGTCATCGCCTCAAGCGACTGCGGCTTCGGCACCTTTACCCGGCGCGAGTGGGTCATCGAGCCTGTCGTGTGGCTCAAGCTCAAAGCGATCCGCGACGGGGCCGATATCGCTTCGGCGCGGTTGTGGGGTAAAAGAAGCGCTGCCTAGCGTCATTGCGAGGAGCGAAGCGACGAAGCAATCCATCTTTCGCATCGACAAACTGGAATGCTTCGCTTCGCTCGCAATGACGAGTTTGCTATGAACTTTTGTAATTAAACCAACGTAGGAACCGCATCGTGATAGATCTTTACACCTGGACGACGCCGAACGGCCGCAAGATTTCCATCGCACTTGAGGAAATGGGGCTGCCCTATACCGTGCATGCGGTCGACATCTCAAAGGACGAGCAGTTCAAGCCGGAATTTCTTAAGATCAGCCCGAACAACCGCATTCCGGCGATCGTCGACCGCGACAACAATCTGAGCCTGATGGAATCCGGCGCGATCCTGATCTATCTCGCCGACAAGACCGGCAAGCTTCTCCCGAAATCCGGCGAAGAGCGTTACCGCACCATCGAATGGCTGATGTGGCAGATGGGCGGCCCGGGCCCGATGTTTGGCCAGGTCCATCACTTCACCAAATACAATCCGGGCAAGGCGCCCTATGCCGAGGAGCGCTATCTGAAGGAAGCACACCGGCTTTACGGCGTGCTCGACAAGCGGCTCGCCGACCGCGACTACGTCGCCGACGCCTATTCGATCGCCGATATCGCGATCTGGCCGTGGGTGTCGCGCTACGAGTGGCAGACCGTCGATCTCAACAAGTATCCGAACGTCAAGCGCTGGTACACCGCTATCGCCAAACGCCCGGCGACCCAGAAGGGCTACAAAGTGCCGAAAGACGTCGGCGAGGTGCCGATGCCGTAATGGTCCAGGTTCCCCGGATGCGGTGCAGCGCGCAGCGGTGCACCGCTGGTCCGGGGTCTTCGCACGCTCGGCGCAAATATACTCTGAGTCTGCGACGATCCCGGGTCTGCAGCGCACCACTTCGTGCTGCGCTGCGCCCGGGATACGAGGGTAGCGAATTATGGGTAGACGCTTCTTCGTCTATATCCTCGCCAACCGTCCTAAAGGCGTACTCTATATCGGTGTAACAAACGATCTGGCACGACGCATTTGGCAGCACAAATCGAAGGCTGTGCCGGGGTTCACGCGGACTTATGGGGTTACGAAACTGGTCTATTATGAAGAGCATGCGTCGATCTTGGAGGCTCGCGCCCGCGAGCGTACATTGAAACACTGGCGCCGCGCATGGAAACTCAAACTCATCGAAGACGTGAACCCGACTTGGCGCGACCTCTACGATAAACTTATTCTGCTTTGAACCACGTTCCCCGGATGCGGTGCAGCGCGCAGCGGTGCACCGCTGATCCGGGGTCTTCATAGGCTCGGCGCGAATATGCTCTGAACTCGCTACGATCCCGGGTCTGCAGCGCGCACCACTTCGTGCTGCGCTGCGCCCGGGAAATGTCTATAATCCGAGCGAAGAACCCAGGGAGTACGCCATGGACGACATCGTAAAGCGCGATCCAATCAAGATCACCGCCGAGGACATCAACCCGCGTTACAATTGGGGCCGCCATTTGCCGGTGCTCGGCACCATGGGGGTCGATTTCGAGGAGCGCGTCGACTACCGGCGCCTGCATCGTTACCGGCTCGGCCGGGCGCAAGCCGCGCTGGAAGCATCCGATCTCGGTGCGCTGCTTTTGTTCGACGACAACAACATCCGCTACGTCACCTCGACCAAGATCGGCGAATGGGCGCGCGACAAGCTCTCGCGCTGGACGCTGTTGGTGCGCGGCGGCGAACCCATCCTGTGGGACTTCGGCTCGGCGGCCGTGCATCACAAGCTTTATTCGCCGTGGCTCAAGCCGGAAAACTGCCGAGCGGGCCTGGTCGGCCTGCGCGGCACGGTGGATCCTGCCTTTGGCTTGATGAAGCACCATGCCCAGGAGATGGCCTCGATCCTTAAATCCGCCGGCGTGCATAAAATGCCGATCGGCGTCGACATCATCGAGCCGCCGATGATGTTCGAATTGGAAAAGGCTGGACTGAAGGTCAAGGACGGCCAGCAAGTCATGCTCGAAGCGCGCGAGGTCAAATCGGCCGACGAGATCGCGCTGTTGAACCGCGCCGCGGCGATGGTCGACGGCGCCTACGATCTGATCAACGAGAAGCTCCGCCCCGGCGTGCGCGAGAACGAGATCGTCGGCGAGGTCAACAAGTTCCTCTATTACCACGGCTCCGACGACGTCGAGGCGATCAACGCCATTTCCGGCGAGCGCTGCAATCCGCATCCGCACAACTTCACCGACCGCATGGTGCGCCCGGGCGATCAGGTGTTCTTCGACATTTTGCAAGCGTTCATGGGCTACCGCACCTGCTACTACCGCACCTTCAACGTCACCCGCGCCACTCCGGCGCAGCAGGACGCCTACAAGAAGTGCCGCGAATGGCTCGACATGGCGATCGACCTGATCAAGCCCGGCGTCACCACCGACGAAGTGTGCGGGGTGTGGCCGAAGGCGCAAGAGTTCGGCTTCCCCGACGAGCTGTCGGCGTTCGGCCTGCAGTTCGGCCACGGTCTGGGCTTGAACCTGCACGAGCGGCCGATCATCAGCCGCGTGGTGTCGATGGACCACCCGACGGTGATCAAGGAAGGCATGGTGTTCGCGCTGGAGACCTATTGCCCGGCGACGGACGGTTACTCCGCGGCCCGCATCGAGGAAGAAGTCGTGGTCACCGACAAAGGCCACACCATCATCTCGCTGTTCCCGGCCGAGCAATTGCCGATCTCGGCGAAGTACTAAAAAACATAGCGGCGTTCCCCGGACGCGGTGCAGCGCGAAGCGGTGCACCGCAGATCCGGGGTCTTCACAGGCTCGGTGTTTGACTAATCTGAGTTTGGGACGATCCCGGATCTGCAGCGCATCACTCCGCTTCGCTCCGTGCTGCACTGCGTCCGGGAAACGGCCAAAGCGATGCCCTCCTCCGATCTTCCCAAAACCGCCATAGCGGAGCTTCTGGCGCAAAAGATTTGCGCGCTCGATGCCGCGCGCCTGCCCGCGGCGGTGCGGCGCAAGTGCGAGGAGCTGCTGATCGACGTGGTCGGTCTCGCCGTCACCGCGCGCAATGAGGATTATGTAAAGATCGCGCTCGCCAGCTGCGACGACGAGGGCCCGTGCACCGCGATCGGCCACGCCGCCACATTTTCCGCGGCTGCCGCCGCGCTCATCAATGGAACGGCGATCCACGGCGAGGATTTCGACGATACGTTCGAAGGCGGTCCGGTCCATGCCGGCGCCGTGATCGTGCCCGCGGTGCTCGCCGTCTGCGAGCGGCAAAATCTCGATGGCCGCGCCATGCTGCTCGGCATCGCCGTCGGCGTGGAGACCATGTGCCGGCTGAGTCTCGTCGCGCCGACGCTCACTCACAAGGCGGGCTTTCATCCGACCGCGGTGTTCGGCGCCGTGGGAGCGGCGGCCGGGGTCGGCGCGGCGCTCAAACTGGACGCCCGCCAGATGGTCGATGCGCTCGGCACCGTCGCGTCGATGGCCGGCGGCATCATCGAATACCTCGCCGAAGGCGCCTGGACCAAGCGGCTGCATGCCGGCTGGGCGGCGCAATCGGGCATGCGCGCGGCGCTGCTCGGCCGTGCCGGTTTTTCCGGGCCGCGCACCGTGTTCGAAGGCGTGCATGGCTTCTTTCACGGCTTCGCGCGCACGACCAAGGGCGACTACGACGCGCTGATCGGCGACTTCGGCGCGCGCTGGGTAACGGAGACGCTCGCCTTCAAGCCCTATCCGTGCGGGACCATGACGCATCCCTATATCGATTGCGCGCGGCGGCTCGGCGCGCGCGTCAAAGCCGCCGACGTCGTCGAGATAGTCTGCGACGTCGGCGAAGGCACGGTGCATCGGCTGTGGGAGCCGCTGGCGGCCAAGCAGCATCCCGCCAACGGCTATGCCGGCAAATTCTCCACGCCGTATTGCATCGCCGCCGGCTTTATTCGCGGCAATGTCGGTTTGAGCGATTTTTCCGACGCCGCGGTGCACGATCCCACGGTCCTCGCGCTCGCCGCCAGAGTGCGTTACCGGATTGATCCGCAAAATCCCTACCCGAAGAATTTCACCGGCCATATCCGCTTAACGCTGCGCGACGGCGCAGTGGTCGAGGAACGCCAGCCCTACATGCGCGGCGGCGCGCAGGAGCCGCTGACCCGCGCCGACATCGAGGACAAGTTCCGGCTCAACGCCAAGCACGGCGGCTGGACCGACGCGCGCGCCGCGGAGGCGCTGAAGCTGATCGGCGGCTTGTTTGACGGGCCCGTGAACCTCGCGCCGCTGCGTGGCTGACAGTGCAGCCGTTCCCCGGATGCGGTGCAGCGCGCAGCGGTGCACCGCATCCGGGGCCTTCGCGGGCGTGGCGCTCCCGCGCTCTCGGCCTGTGACGATCCCGGGTCTGCAGCGCATCACTGCGTGCTGCGCTGCGCCCGGGAAACGTGGTCACTATGGATGCGACAACCCCTTGACAATTGTCCCTACTCTCGTTACATAGGGGAGCGAATCAAAATCTCGCTCGGAAGGCCGGCGGGGGGAGCGAGTGCGGTTTTTAAGCCGAGGCGGGCCGGCCGCCTGGGCGAAGAAACCGCGGTGGAGCGCCGGGAGGCGCAGCGCGCCCGAAGCAGGCGGTTCGCGCAAGCGGATCGTGCTGTGGCGCGCGCCGCGCCCGAAGCGCGAGCGAGTGGCAACATTCGCCCGCGTGGCGCGGCCACGACTTTGGCGCCTCCCGGCGCTGCACTTCCCGCTTCCGTTTGGGGAAGAATTTTTTGAGCGTGGCTTCTTAAGCGTGGCTTGGGCAAACCTCGGGCGCTCAGACGCGCCGCGAGAACGGGATCGCTTGTCCACCTCTCCCCGCGTGCGGGGAGAGGTCGAGTGAGCGTAGCGAACGAGGGTGAGGGGGCCTCTCCGCGATTCTGAGCGGTGCGGGTTGTTGCTATGGCGCTTCAGACGCCGCCGCAAATCCGTACCCGGCGGAGAGGCCCCCTCACCCCAACCCTCTCCCCGCGCGCGGGGAGAGGGAGCGCGCTTGCGTCACAAAAAAATTCTTAGCGTGCGCTGTTTGACAATTGAATCGGAGAGGATCGCTACGCGCGATCGAGCGGCCCTTCGCGCAGGCGCGAAAGATCGAAGCGGTCGATCTCGCGCAGCAGTTCGACGAAGGCTTGCGCGCCGCGCGCGAGCGCCGCTTCGCCCTTGGCCGCGGTCGCCAGCGTGGCATCGCCGACCGCGCCGGAGGGATGCAGATCCTGCGTCATCCAGGCAAAACCGGCCGGCCGGTAGGCGCCGAGCCATTTGAACTCGCGCGCCATCGCCACCGTCTGCGGCGTCGCCTTCGGCGCCTGGTCCATGCGCACCGTGCCGGGCTTCGCCGCCAGCATCAACGAGGTTTCGATGTCGCCGCCATGGATGCCGTGTTTTTTCTCCTCGCTCGAAAACGCGCCGTCGGGATAGCCGAAGCGATGCCAGCCGACGGTGACGGCGAGCATGCCAAGCCGCGCGCGCAGATCGCGCGCCACCAACTCCATCGCCGCGACATTGCCGCCGTGACTGGTGACGAAGACGAGCTTGCGCACGCCCGCGCGCGCCAAGCTCTCGCCAAGCTCGGTCCAGGCCGCGATCGCGGTGGCCGCCGACAATGTCAGCGTGCCGGGAAAAGCCAGATGCTCGGCGGAAACGCCGATGTGCTGCACCGGCAAAAACGTCACCGGCAGCTCGTCCGGCAGCAGGCCGCGGACGCGCCCCAGGTAGGCTTCGGCGATGAACGTATCGACGCCGAGCGGCAAATGCGGCCCGTGCTGCTCGACCGCGGCGAGCGGCAGCACTGCGATCCAGCGCGCGGTGTCGGCGCCGGCGATGTCCTGCCAGGTCATCTCCATCCAGTCGCGCAAGGGCAGCATTTTCCGGCTCACTCGCAAATGTCGTCGGTCTCTCCTATTCTCGCGTCACCGAGCCGAAGGGGCAACCGATGTCGTTGAAGATGGTTTTTCGCGCCGCGTTAACGGCCATCGCCGTCGCGACCGCCGCGGCGGCCGGCCCGGCCTCCGCCCAGGCGCTCGACAAGGTCACCTTCGGCACCAACTGGGTGGCCGAGGCCGAGCACGGCGGCTTCTACCAGGCGCTCGCCGACGGCACCTACCGCAAATACGGGCTCGACGTGACGATCCGGCAGGGCGGCCCGAACGTGAACAACCGCATCCTACTGCCGGTCGGCAAGATCGACTTCTTCCTGTCCGCCAATAATCTGGAAGGCTTCGACGCGGTCACCCAGAACATCCCCACCGTCGAAGTCGCGGCCTATTTTCAGAAGGACCCGCAGGTGCTGATCGCGCATCCCGATCAAGGCATCGAGAAACTGCAGGACTTGAAGGCCCTGACGCTGTTCGTGTCGCAGGAAGGCGTCGCGACCTATTACCAATGGCTCAAGGCCACTTACGGATTCAAGGATTCCCAGGTGAAGCCTTACACCTTCAATCCGCAGCCGTTCCTGGTGAACAAAAAAAGCGCGATGCAAGGCTATGTGACGTCGGAGCCGTTCGCCATCGAGAAGGCCGCGCACTTCACGCCGAAAATCTTTTTGCTCGCCGACGAAGGCTTGGCCGGCTATTCGACGCTGATCGAGACGCGGCGCGACCTGGTCGAGAAGAAGCCGGACCTGGTGCAGCGTTTTATCGATGCCTCGACCGTCGGCTGGTACAACTATCTCTATCACGACAACAGCGCGGCCAATGCGCTGATCAAACAACAGAACCCGGAAATCACCGACGATCTATTGGCCTATTCGGTCGGCGCGATGAAGAAATACAGCATCGTCGATTCCGGCGACGCCTTGACCCTCGGCATCGGCGCCATGACCGACGCGCGCATGAAGGCTTTTTTCGACGAGATGATGCGCGCCGGCGTCACCAAGCCCGGCGTCGATTACCGCAAAGCCTACACGCTGCAATTCGTCGACAAGAAAGTCGGGCTCGACTTGCGGCCGAAGCAATAAGATGCCGCCGGCGACGCCATCGCATACCGATCAGCTGGTCGCGCTGCGCGGCGTCGGCAAGGCGTTTCCCTCTGGTACGCTGGCGCTCGAGGGCTTCGATCTCGAAGTGCGCACCGGCGAATTCGTGTCGCTGCTCGGCCCGTCGGGCTGCGGGAAGTCGACCGCCTTGCGCATCATCGCAGGCTTGAGCGAACCGAGCGCGGGCGCGGTCGAATGGGCGCCTGCGCGAACGCCGTCGGATAGCGAGAGCCGGATCGGCTTCGTGTTCCAGGAGCCGACGCTGATGCCGTGGACGAGCGTCTTCAACAACGTGCTGTTGCCGCTCAAGCTCAAGGGCGTTGCAACCGAGAAAGCGCGCGCGCGCGTCGTGGCGGCGCTCGACCGGGTCGGCCTGAAGGAATTCGGCCGCGCTTATCCGCGCGAACTGTCGGGCGGCATGCGCATGCGGGTCTCGATCGCGCGCGCGCTGGTCACCGAGCCGGCGCTCCTCTTGATGGACGAGCCGTTCGCCGCGCTCGACGAGATCACGCGGTTCAAGCTCAACAACGATCTGCTGCAGGTCTGGCAAGCGCTCTCCACCACGGTCGTGTTCGTCACCCATTCGGTGTTCGAGTCGGTCTATCTGTCGAGCCGCATCGTGGTGATGGCGGCGCGGCCGGGCCGGGTCTTCACCGAGCTTAAGATCAACGCGCCTTATCCGCGCGATCAGGATTTCCGCACCTCGGCCGAATATGCCGGGTTCTGCCGCCGCACCTCGGAAGCGCTGGCGCAGGCGATGGCTGGAGGCGCGCAATGAACACGCCAAGCTCAGTACGCGAACGCCGCGAACGCGCCTTGCGCGTCCTGCTGCCGATCGTCGTGCTGGCGCTCGGACTTTCGCTCTGGCAATTGGTGGTGCGGATCGAAAACATTCCGCCCTATGTGCTGCCCGGGCCCGGGCTGATTCTGCGGACGCTGATCGCCGATTGGGCTTTGCTGTTCCAATCGCTGCTGGTCACGCTTGCAACCACCTTCGAGGGTTTTCTGCTCGCAGCGGTCGGCGGCGTCGGCTTAGCGGTTCTGTTCAACCAATCGCGGCTCGTCGAATATTCGCTTTATCCCTATGCGGTGATCCTGCAAGTGACGCCGATCGTCGCCATCGCGCCGCTGCTCTTGATCTATCTGCCGCAGCCGCTTGCCGTGCTGGCCTGCGCCTGGATCGTGGCGTTCTTTCCGGTATTGGCCAACACCACGCTCGGCTTACACTCGGTCGACCGCAATCTCGCCGACTTGTTCGCGCTCTACGGCGCCTCGCGCGGTCAGATGCTGTGGAACCTGAAACTGCCGGCGGCGCTGCCCTACATTCTCGGCGGCCTGCGCATCGCCGGCGGCCTGTCGCTCATTGGCGCGGTGGTCGCCGAGATCGCCGCCGGATCGGCCGGCGCCGGCTCCGGCCTCGCCTACCGCATAGCCGAATCCGGCTATCGGCTGAACATCCCGCGCATGTTCGCGGCGCTCTTGCTGCTGTCGGTCGCCGGCATCGTGATCTTCTATCTGCTGTCGGCGATCAATTATCTGGCGCTGCGCCGCTGGCACGAGAGCGCGCTGGACGCCGAGCGGTAATACCGAAGCGGGGAAGTCTCTCAGGCCGACATTTGCATAGACTCTGCCCGTTCGAAAACGTATTTTTAGTCTCCGTCGGGAGGCTAACGATGTCGGAATCCAAATCCGCCGCAACGGAAAATGCCGACCTGCCGGCTGAACCCGAGCGAAAGCCATGGTCGACGCCGCGCGTGATCGTTTCGCGGCTTGAGTCGACCGACGGTGGCGGAGTTAATGTTCCCGAGGCTGAAGACGGCATACTAGCTTCATAGCTCCCAAATAACGCGACAACGCGCCGGTTAGAGATTTTTACCTTCAAGCCACGCGATGTATTGCGCGGCCCGCAGCGTACGCAGAGCGAGCCCGTCAAGCGGATTAAGCGTCGGTGCGGCAACGGAAGCTTCGAACATCTTCTCCAGTTTGCCGAAATCGATATATCTCCGCAGGGTCGGATTGCCCGCCAGGCGCGCGAGCTCGGCTTTCAACCGAGGCCGGCTGTCATTGAGCATTCCCGCGTAATCGGGTTCCAGTAGATCCTGATCCCGCGAGCGCGTCTGAAATTCCGCCGGATAGACATCGGCCAGGGCGCGGCAGGCTAAATAGCGGTTGCGTCCGTTTTTGACGTAAAGATCTTCCGGGATGGCGAGGCCGAATTCGACGGCGCGCTTATCCATCAGGGGCCGCGTGACATCGAGTCCGTGCGCGGCCGCTGCATTGGCATCATTGCGGCCGGCCGACGCCATCCAATTACGCAGTATCCGCTGTGTACGCGTGCGTACGTCGTTGTCGAACCAATATCGTCCCAAAATCTCCGATTTATCGATGGCGCCGGTCTTTATCGCCGCGGCGGCAAAGCCTGGCGCAATCGGCGCGTCGGACCAGAGCGGCGCAAACCCGGATCGCACGGCCCGCGCGGCGCGGCCCAGCCAGCGCGGGACGAACCGACCCGCTACATCGCGTCGCAAGGTCACCCATAACGAATGTCCGGACATGCGAAGATGCGAGCCGAACTCCGACAGGAAGCGCCGAACCTGACCGGTGCGCAGCAAGTGAGCCAAAGCCCCGCCGCCGCGCTGATTAAGCGTCTGGTCGCCACCGAGACCGTCCATGATCAAGCGGGCGCCCGCGTCTGCTGCTTTCTGGAACAAAGCGTCGACAACATACTGCTCGACGCGAGGAACGCCGTCGGCCGCCTGACAAGCCTTCTCGACATTGGTGAAAAGCGTTTCGCCGCGACGCACGAAATAGCGCACGTCGAGATGCGGCATGTCGCAGCGGCAAAACTCGATCCAGCGGCGCGCACATCGAAGCGGCCCGCGATAGTTTTCCGGCATGACCGATGACACCGTAATCAGCTTGCGGCCTTGGGCCGCCAGAATCGGGCGGCAAAGTCCGGCGATCGCGGCCGAATCATAACCGGCGCTCAGACACAGCGCAGGCGGCGCGGTCAGCCTGCGAATGCGGCACTCGACGACCTCGGTGAAAATCCGACGATAAGTTTCAATGTAGTACGCCTCGTCGCGGTCAAGGTGCTCGGCGCCGGCGCGTGGCTCCCAATAACGTCGTGTGGCCGTTGCGCCGTCTTGCTCAACCGTGATTGTCGTGCCGCTCGGAACGCCCCAAATGTCTTCGAGAAATGTCACCCCTTCGCCGCGGCGCGGGTCGAGCAGCAGGTACTTGACGATCTCGGTGTCGCAAGGCTTACGCGGCACATCCGCAAGTGCCCACAGCGCCTTGAGCTCGGTGGCGAAGGCGAAGAACCCTTTGCCGCGATGATAATGGATATAGCGCTGGCCCATATGGTCGCGGCCGAGCAGGAGTTCTTTGGTACGGCCGTCCCAGATCGCGAAGGCGAAATCGCCGAGCAGGCGCTCGGCACAGGCCTTGCCCCACTTTTTGTAGGCGCGCATCACCAGCGCGCTGTCGGGCATGTCGCGGAGCTGCGCGGCAACGATGCCGAACGCCGCAGCCAGCTCGTCGCGATTGTCGAGTCGCAAGTCGGCAACGAGCATTATATCCGCTTCGCGGTCGTGAAGCGGCTGCTTTTCGAAAAGGTCCTCCTGGTTCACCCGCATCAGACAATGGCCGAGCCCCGCCGGCCCATCGACGAGGAACTTGCATCCATCTGGCCCGCGATGGGCCAACGCGTTGCTCATGCGCTCCAACTCGCGCGCCGACACCTCGCCACCGTCGAACCGCAATATTCCGAATATCGCGCTCATTCGTTCCAGGAACCGTTGCAGCGGGATGGTGGCTTCCGCGACCTGAAAATCGACGTGGCGGCCTCCGCGAACACCGACCGAGCGATCCTAGACGGCGGCGCGCATTGGCGCGCCAGTCAGGCTCATCTCCAACACGCGCGCGACATGGATCGCTTCGCGCCCGGCGCCGTCGTGGATTTGGTGCCGGCAGGACGTTCCGTCGGCGACGATGAGGGCATCGTCCGGCGCCTGGCGCACCGCCGGCAGCAACGACAGCTCGCCCATGGCGCGCGATACCTCGATGGTGTCGGCGTGAAAGCCGAACGCGCCGGCCATGCCGCAGCAGCTTGATTCGATCGTTTGGATTTCCAAATCGGGGACGAGTTTCAGCGTCGCCTCAACCGATGACATCGTGTCGAAGGATTTCTGATGACAATGGCCATGTAACAAAGCGCGTTTGTTGAGGGAAGCAAGCTTGAGTTCGAGCTTTCCGGCAGCGGCCTCGCGCGCCAGAAACTCCTCGAACAGCAAGGCTGCACCAGCGACCCGGCGCGCCGCGTCGGTCTTCACCAGGGCCGGGATTTCGTCGCGGAAGCTGAACAGGCAGCTCGGCTCAAGACCGATCACCGGCACACCTCGCTCGACGTATGGCGCGAGAACTGCCAGCGTGCGCTCCGCTTCCGCCCGCGCTTGGTCGACTTTGCCAATAGAGAGAAAAGTCCGACCGCAGCATAGCGGACGGCAGCCATCGCTCGGTGTCGCGAGATTCACCCGATAGCCGGCTGCCGTCAGCACCATGAGCGCCGCGTCGATATTCTCGCGCTCGAAATAGCGATTGAAGGTATCGGCGAACAGGACGATTTCTTTGCCGTCATGCCCGGCTTTATGCCGGGCATCCACGTCTTTGTAATAATCCGCGCGCCACTTCGGCAAACTGCGCTTCGCGCTGAAGCCGGCAATGGCTTCCGACAGTTTCGCCGCGCCAGGAACGATGTCGCGCAGATTGAGGAGCCAATGCAGCCGCGCGGCATAAGGCGCGTAACGCGGTAGATAGCCGACCAGGCGGTCGTGCAGCGACAACCCCCGCTTTTCCATCCGCGCCCGCAAGACTTCGATCTTCATGCGCGCCATGTCGACGCCGGTCGGGCACTCGCGCCGGCAGGCCTTGCAGGAGACGCAGAGTTTCAGCGTCTCGGCCATCTCGTCGGAGGCGAGCGCGTCCGGGCCGAGCTGGCCGGTAATGGCGAGGCGCAGCGTATTGGCGCGGCCGCGCGTTACGTCGCGCTCGTCGCGCGTAACACGGTAGCTCGGGCACATCACGCCGCCTTGCAGCGCGCGGCAGGCGCCGTTGTTGTTGCACATTTCGACCGCACCCTGAAATCCGCCGCCCTTGCCCGGATAGGCCGACCAGTCGAGCGCGGTCGCGATGTCGTCGGCGCGATAATTTGGCCCGTAACGGAAATTAGCGCGGTCGTCGAATTTCGGCGCACGGACGATCTTGCCGGGATTGAACAGGTGTTGCGGATCGAAGCGGTCCTTGACCTCTTCGAAGGCGTGCGCCAGTTCGGCGCCGAACATTTTCTCGTGGAATTCGGAGCGCACGATGCCGTCGCCGTGCTCGCCGGAATGCGCGCCTTTGTATTCGCGCACCATGGCGAAGGCTTCCTCGGCGATGGCGCGCATCGCCCGCACGTCCTTGTCGAGCCGCAGGTTGAGCACCGGCCGCACATGCAGGCAGCCGACCGCGGCATGCGCATACCAGGTGCCGCGCGTACCGTTTTTCTCGAAAATTTCCGTGAGCCGCGCGGTGTAGTCGGGAAGGTGTTCGAGCGGCACCGCGCAGTCCTCGACGAAGGAGATCGGTTTGCCCTCCTCCTTCATCGACATCATGATGTTCAGCCCCGCGGTGCGCACTTCGGTGATGCCGGCCTGCAGTTTCGGATCGAGCACCTCGACCACGCCGCCCCATTTGGCGCCGCTCTTGTCCCAGCCGATGCCGAGGTCACCGAGCAGCGCACCGAGGCGCTTCAGCCGGCGCACATTCTCGTCGTCGTCTTCCGCAAATTCGACGAACAGGATCGCTTCCGGGTCGCCGCGCAAGAACGCGTCGACGGTCGGCTTGTACATCGCGATATCGCGGGCAAGGCCGAGCATGGTGCGGTCGATCAGCTCGACCGCGATGGGCCCGAGTTTGACGATGTGCTGCGCCGCCAGCATCGCTTCGTGAAAGCTGCCGAAATGACAGGCGCCGACGGCGCGGCGGCCGAGCAGCGGCGCAAGCTTCAGCTCGATCCTGGTCGAAAACGCGAGCGTGCCTTCCGAGCCGACGAGCAAATGCGCGAGATTGATGTCGTTTCGCCCCGGCACCAGCGCATCGAGATTGTAGCCGCCGACGCGGCGCTGCACTTTCGGGAAACGCCGTTCGATCTCGCCCGCTTCGCGCGCCGCAATGGCGAGAAGATCGCGCACGAGCGTTTCCGGAACATTGACGGCGCTGTCGCCGAGCCGGCCGAAATGCGCGCGTGTACCGTCGGCCAGCATGGCGTCGATCGACAGCACGTTCTCGCGCGTATTGCCGTAACGCAGCGAGCGCGCGCCGCAGGAATTGTTGCCGACCATGCCGCCGATCGTGGCGCGCGACGCCGTCGATATGTCGACGGGGAACCAGAGGCCGGAAGGTTTCAGCTTGCGATTGAGCTCGTCGAGCACGATACCGGGCTCGACGACGCAGCGCCGGCCCGCGGCGTCGAGTTCGACAATGCCGTTGAGATGCGGCGAGCAATCGACGATGAGCGATTCGTTGATCGTCTGGCCGGCCTGCGAGGTGCCGCCGCCGCGCGCCGTCATCGGCACGCCCTCCGCGCGGCAAATCGCGATCACCCGATTGGCCTCTTCAATCGTGCGCGGCGTCACCACGCCGAACGGCATGATCTGATAATGCGATGCGTCGGTGGAATAGCGCCCACGCGTAAATGCATCGAAGCGCACGCCGCCCACCTGTTCTGCTTTGAGGCGGCGTTCGAGTCCCGGCACGAGCCGTACTGGCACGTTCTCCTCCACGCCCAAAAGTGACGCGATAACAATGCAATACAGTTTACGTCAATTAGACTTGACCCGAATGTCGCATTCGCTATTCAACGCCACAAGCCGCGTGCGCTCACGGACATGCGCCGCCGGGAAACTAGATCGTCCGATGGAGTGCCGAAAATGCCGCAGAATGCTTCGCGCGCCGCCGGGCGTCACTTCCTGCAGATTCCAGGGCCGACGCCGCTGCCCGACCGCGTACTGCGGGCGATGGACACGCCGATCATCGACCATCGCGGTCCGGAATTCGCCAAGCTTGCCAAGCGCTGTCTTGACAGCATCAAGACCATTTTCAAGACCGCCAATCCGGTGATCATCTACACCGCGACCGGCACCGGCGCCTGGGAAGCGGCGCTGGTCAATACGCTGTCTCCCGGCGATCGCGTGCTGATGGTCGAGACCGGCCAGTTCGCGACGCAATGGAAGGACATGGCCCGCAAGCTCGGGCTCAAGCCCGAGTTCATTCCCGGCGACTGGCGCACCGGCGCCGACGCCGCGACGATCGAGGAGCACCTGCGCAAGGACAAAGCGCACGAGATCAAGGCGGTCTGCGTGCTGCACAACGAGACCGCAACCGGCTGCCTGTCGCCGATCGAGCCGATTCGGAAAGCGATCAACGCCGCCGGCCACCCGGCTTTGTTCATGGTCGACACCATCTCCTCGCTCGCTTCGACCGATTACCGGCACGACGAATGGGGCGTCGATGTCACCGTCGGCGGCGCACAGAAGGGCCTGATGCTGCCGCCGGGCATGTCGTTCAATGCGGTGAGCGACAAGGCGCTGGCCGCCTCGAAGACTTCGAAGATGACAAAGTCGTTCTGGGCTTGGGACGACATGCTCACGATGAACAAGGTCGGCTTCTTTCCTTACACGCCGGCGACGCAGATGCTGCAGGGGCTGGCGGTGTCGATCGAGATGCTGCACGAGGAAGGCCTCGACAACGTGTTCGCCCGCCATGCGCGACTCGCCGAGGCGACGCGGCGCGCGGTGCGCGCCTGGGGCCTCGAAATCCTCTGCCGCGACGCGAAATATTACTCGCCGACGATCACGGCGGTGCTCTTGCCGGACGGCCATGACGCCGACGCCTTCCGCGCGCTGGCGCTCGATACGTTTAATATTTCCTACGGCGCCAGCTTCGGCCCCTACGCCAAGAAATACTTCCGCATCGGCCATCTCGGCGACGTCAACGACGGCTGGATGATGGGCGTATTGGCGATGACCGAGATGGCGCTGTCGCTCGCCGGCATCCCGCACAAGAAAGGCGGCGTGCAGGCGGCGATGGATTACATCGTGTCGGCACAATCCGCCGGCGCGCGCGTGGCGGCGGAGTAATTTCGTCATTCCGGATTGCCGCGAAGCGGCAAGTCCGGAATCCATAATCGCTATCCTTCCAGAGCCGCACGCGGCGCCAGTTCTGCCTGTCCTGTGATTATGGATTCCGGGCTCGCGCTTCGCGCGCCCCGGAATGACGCGCTCACGTCAACGGCACCGCCGCGACGTGATCCTTAAACGCTTTCCGTTCGGCGAGCGCCGCGTACCAGCGCTCGAAATTCGCCAGCGGCGGCCGATCCGGCACCAGCTGCCGATAGCGATAGGCGATGATGCCGACGGGAATATCGCCGTAGGAAAAACCGTCGCCGGCCAGATATTTGGTCCGCTCCAGCTGCTTATCGAGGATGGCCATGGCGGCGCTCGTCTTCTTTTTCGATTCCTCGATAGCCGCGTGATTGCGCTTTTCCGGCGGCGTGCGGATCAGGCCCCAGAAGCATTCGAAGATCGCTGGTCCCGCCACCGCAAGCTGCCAGTCCATCCATTTGCTGGCATGAGCCCGCATGCGCAGATCCGCCGGTTCGAGAATCGTCGACTTATGCTTGGCGGCGAGATAGCGCACGATGGTGTTCGATTCCCACAACAGGAAGCCATCTTCCTCTTCCAGCGTCGGCACCAGACCGTTCGGGTTCATCGCCAGATAAGCCGGCTCGCGATTCTTGCCGAATGGGCCGCCGACATCGATGCGCTCGTGCGGCAGGCCGATTTCGGCGACGGCCCACATCACCTTCTGCACGTTCGACGAGGTTTTCCTGCCCCAGATTTTGATCACGATTTTCTCTCGCGCTCTGCACTGTCATGCCCCGCGAAGGCGGGGCAACCAGTAAACGATGTCGTCAAAGCAAATGCAAATGTCCGCGATTACTGGATCGTCCGCCGGAGCTTGTCGTCGGGCCGGCCACTTTGGGCCGGACCCGTTGGCGGACGATGACAGCAAAATCAATCGATGCGGCGCGCTTCCTCGGGCAGCATGATCGGGATGCCGTCGCGGATCGGATAAGCGAGCTTGGCGGCGCGCGAGATCAGCTCCTGCTTTTCCGCGTCGTATTCGAGCGGCGTCTTGGTCAACGGACAGACCAGGATTTCCAGGAGTTTCGGGTCGACGCTGTCGGCGGGACGGTCTGACGAAGGTGAGGACATCGGGCGCTCCGGTTCGAGGCCTTTTATTACTGCAAGGGTGTTTCGCCCGGCGTCTTGCTCTTGGCAAGCTCGATCTCGGTGACGGCGACCAAGATCTCGGCGCGGGTTTTCAAATCCGGCGCTTCCAGCATGGCCTGCTTCTCGGCGGCGTCGTACGGCGACATCATCGCCAGCGCATTCACCAAAGCCTCGTTGGGTGCGTTTTCGATGCCCTCCCAATCGGCCTTGAGATTATTGGCCTTGAGGAATGAGGTCAGCGCCCGCAACAGCGCCTTGCGGTCGACCTCGTCCTCGCCCTTGCGCGCGGTGAAATCGTCGATGAAGGGCTGATAAGTGACCCGGCACTGCCGATACGGCGTGCCGACCGGAAGCTCCTCTTCGACGCGGAAGCGGGCGATGCCGGTGAGCTGGATGAGATAGCGGCCGTCGCCGCTCTCGGCGAATTGCGTCATGCGGCCGACGCAGCCGACGCGAAATAGATGCGGCTTGTCTTCATCCGGTCCCGGATGCGCCGGATCGGGCTGAATCATGCCGATAAGGCGGTGCTCGGAGCGCAGAGCGTCATCGATCATCGCCAGGTAGCGCGGCTCGAATATGTTGAGCGGCATCTGCCCGCGCGGCAACAGCAAGGCTCCCGGCAGCGGAAAAATCGGTATCACCGCGGGGAGCGCATCCGGTCCGTTGAAGATGGCGTTCATCGGCATGTCGCACTCCGCCAGCGACGGCACCGAATTCTCTGATTCATGCAAACAGAACCGAAGACAGCCGTTTACGGCCGTCGATCGTTGCTTCGTCGGTCGGACCCCAGGCATCGAAAAATTGAACGAGCTGCTTACGCGCGCCGTCGTCGTTCCATTTGCGGTCGCGCTTGACGATAGCGATCAGATGTTCGAGCGCGTCACGGCGCTGGCCCTTGCCGTTGAGAGCGAGCGCGAGATCGAAGCGCGCTTGGTGGTCGAGCGGATTGGCGGCGACCTTTTGCTCGAGATCGGCAACCGGACCGAGCGTCTTGACCTGCTCGGCGAGTTCGAGCGCGGCGCGCGCAGCGGCCACCGCGGCGTCGTTGCGTTTGGCCTCCGGCACCATAGCGAGCGTCTGCCGCGCCTGATCGAGTGCGCCGGTCGCGACGTAAGAGCGCGCCAGTCCGGCAAGCGCCGGCACGTTGGCGGCGTCCTCGGCGAGAAGATGGGCATAGAGCTCGGCCGCGCCGGCGGCATCGCCGTCGGCCAGCGCGGCATCGGCGGATTTCAGCAAATCCTGAGCCTCGCCGCCGATGCGGTCCTTGGTGAGCCGTTCGAGAAAAGCCGTGACCTGGCTCTCCGGCAGCGCCCCCATAAAGCCGTCGGCAGGCTGGCCGTTGACGAAGGCAATCACGGCGGGAATCGATTGGATGCCCATCTGACCGGGGATAGCGGGGTGCTCGTCGATGTTCATCTTGACGAGCTTGACCTTGCCCTTGGCCGCTTTCACGACCTTTTCGAGAACCGGGGTGAGCTGCTTGCACGGCCCGCACCATGGCGCCCAGAAATCGACCAGCACCGGTTGGCGCTTGGATTCCTCGATCACATCCTTGACGAAAGTTTGCGTCGTCGTGTCCTTGACCGACGCGTCCGCGGTTGCGGTTCCAGCTTGCTGCAACATTGACATCGACTTGCCCAATCGCCCTTTCCCAATCGCTCTTTTCCTGGCCCCGGCGGGGCGAAATCCGCTCTATTCGCCTGATTAAATGGGAAGAAAGCCACCAAATGCAATCAGGGTATTTCAGGCGCCGGCGGCGGACACCGGCTCGATCCGCGGCAGGTGCCCGGTGGCCTTGAGGAATTCAACGAGCCCTTCACGGGAAATCGTCGTTGTCCCGGTATTCACCAGGGGGTGAAAATTGAGCACCGGCTGCGCCATCATGGCGGCATCGAGCACGATGGTTACGCGGCCGCCGGTGTCGTTGATCGCGGCGAAGGGGGTCACTGAGCCGGGCTCGACGCCGAGGAGTTCGCGCATCAGCTCGGCCGAGCCGAACGAGAACCGCCCGGAGGCGCCAAGGAGCCGGTGTAGCGACTTTAGCTCAATGGCCGCATCCTCGCTCGCCACGACCAGATAGGGCACGCCTTTTTTGTCGCGTAAGAACAGGTTCTTGGTATGGCCGCCCGGGACCGAGCCGCGCAACTCGCGGCCTTCCTCGACGGTGAACACCGCCGGATGGGTGACGGTCTTGTGGGCGATGCCGAGTCTATCCAGATAGGCAAAGAGCTCATCGGGCGAGGCCGGCATGCGCGGTATTTAAGCCGGCGCGCTTGCGGTTGCAAAGCGGTAAGCTCTTTGGCATAGCTTTGCCGTGGCTCGGCGCCGGTGCGCTTGGCCGCCTTACCCTTCTCGGATGCGGGTGTAGCTCAGGGGTAGAGCACAACCTTGCCAAGGTTGGGGTCGAGGGTTCGAATCCCTTCGCCCGCTCCAAATTTCCCAAATCAGCCACGCGCTCGTAGCATCCGTTCAGGCCGTTCGGTTGCACGGTTGTTTCCGGGCGGAGATGAGAGGCGCGCGCGCGGGATGGAAGAGACCGAACGCTATTGGCGGCGCAACCTCGCCGTATGCCTCCTCGGATCGTTCACGACCATCGTCGCGATGACGCTCTTGCTGCCGTTCCTGCCGCTTTACGTCGAGCAGCTCGGCGTCTCGGATCGCGCCGCGATCGCCCAATGGTCGGGCGTCGCCTATGGCGCGACCTTCTTTGCCGCCGCGCTGGTCGCTCCGCTCTGGGGCCGCCTCGCCGACCGCTATGGCCGCAAGCTGATGCTGATCCGCGCCAGCCTCGGCATGGCGGTCGCCATGTCGTTGATCGGCATGGCCCACAACGTGTGGGAACTGGTGGGCTTACGTTTATTCGCCGGCTTCGCCGGCGGCTATGCGTCCGGCTCGACGATTTTGGTGGCGACGCAAACGCCGAAAGCACGCTCGGGATGGGCACTCGGCATGCTGACGTCGGGCATCATGGCGGGCAATCTCGTCGGTCCGCTGATCGGCGGTGCGCTGCCGCCCCTGATCGGCATCAGGGGAACCTTCTGGCTCGCGGGCGCCGTCATCTTCCTGACCTTCATCGCCACCACTGTGTTCATCAGGGAAGACAAGCGGCCGGCGCTGACCAAGAAAGCTTCGGCACTGGCGGGCTGGTCGCAAATTCCCGACAAGCGGCCGGTCATCGCCATGCTGGCGATGGGGCTCTTGCTGATGCTAGCCACCATGTCAATCGAGCCGATCATCACGATCTATGTGGGGCAGTTCGTCGACGCGTCACGCGTGACAATGGTTTCCGGCATCACTATGTCGGCGGCCGCGCTCGGCAGCATCCTGTCCGCGTCGCGGCTGGGCCGGCTCGCCGACCGCATCGGGCATTGGCCCGTTCTTGTCGGAGCGCTTGCGGCCTCTGCGCTGCTGTTGATACCGCAGGCCCTCGTAACGACGGGTTGGCAGCTCGTGGGCTTACGATTTCTGATGGGACTGGCGCTTGGCGGCTTGCTGCCTTGCGTCACCAGCATCATCCGCCACAACGTGCCGGACGGTATTGTCGGCCGCGTACTCGGCTACTCGACGTCTTCGCAATATGCCGGGCAGGTCGCAGGCCCCTTGCTCGGCGGCTTCGTCGGCGGCCATATCGGCATGCGCGCGGTGTTTATTGGAACTTCCCTCTTGATGGGGCTCGGCGCGGTCTACGCGTCGGTGGTAAGAACCGACCGCAACTGAAGCTTCGCCGGGACCATCGTGGAAAGTCAGATCGAGGATACCGCCGGCCAGCGTGCGATCGCGCTTTCGCTGCTCTGGCTCTCCGGCGCCTGCCTGCGCGTTACAGTATTGGCGGTGCCGCCTGTCGTGCCGCTGTTGCACGCCGACCTGCATCTGTCGGAGACGGACATCGGCTGGCTGTCGAGCCTGCCGCCCATGCTGTTCGCGATCGCCGCGGTGCCAGGCTCGCTGCTGATCGCCCGCTTCGGCATCGTGCCGGCTTTGATCGTGGGCTTGCTGCTCAATGCCGCCGGCTCGGCGGCGCGCGCGGCGTTTTCCGATCCCGCCTTTCTCTATGCGTCCACCATCGTGATGGCGGCCGGCGTCTCGATCATGCAGCCGTCGCTGCCGCCGTTGGTGCGGGCCTGGTTTCCGCACCGCATCGGCTTCGCCACCGCGGTCTATACGGCCGGGCTCTTGATCGGCGAAATCCTCGCCGCTGCGCTCACCATCCCGCTGATCCTGCCGCTCGTCCACAATAGCTGGCGGCTGAACTTCGTTGTCTGGTCGATCCCGGTTCTGGTCACCGCATTGCTCGTTGCGCTTTACGCTCCAAAACTGGGCGGCGCCAAAAGCCTCGTCCCCGCTGCCGGACGTCGTTGGTGGCCCGATTGGCGACGGCCACTGATCTGGAAGCTCGGCCTCATCCTCGGCAGCGTCAATGCAACCTATTTCGTGACGAATGCTTTTCTGCCCGATTACATGACCGCCGATGGGCGCCCCGATCTCATCTCTAGCGCGCTTACCGCCATCAATCTCGGCCAGCTGCCGGCGGCTTTCTTGATGCTCGGCATTGCCGGACGGCTGGTGACCCGGCCGTGGGCCTATGCCGCGACCGGAACGCTGGCGCTGATCAGCCTCATTGGCATGCTGACCATGCACGGGCCTTGGATCGTGTTCTGGGTGGCGATACTCGGCTTCACCGGCGCGGTGACGCTGATCCTGGCGCTGGCGCTGCCGTCAGTGCTCAGCGCGCCGGACGACGTGCATCGCACCTCCGCCGGAATGTTCACCATCAGCTACAGCCTGGCGATGATGCTTTCGGTGGTGGGCGGCTGGCTGTGGGATTTCACCCACTCGCCGATCGCGGGCTTTGCTCCGGTCGCCGTGTGCGCGCTCTTGATAATCGTACTGGCGTCGACGGTGAAGCATGCGGATTACGTACCCAACTAATACCCAATCGCCAGCGCCCCGCGCGAGCGCGGATCGGCGACGCCGATAAAATCCGTGGGCGTGATCAATATGGATTCCGCCGAGGTGAAAGGCCGCTGCGGCACGACTTTGTCGCCGCGCGCTTGCAGCGCGGCGACGACATCGGCCGGCACCGCGGGCTCGGCGAAGACCTGATCCGGCTGCCACTGATTGTGCACGCGCGGCGCCGCGACCGCGTCGGCGATGGTCATGCCGCGGTCGATCGCGTTGACGATGACTTGCAGCACCGTGGTGATGATGCGGCTGCCGCCGGGCGAACCGGTGACGAGGAACGGTTTGCCGTCCTTCAAGACGATAGTCGGCGTCATCGACGACACCGGCCGCTTGCCCGGCCCCGGCTCGTTGGCCTCGAAGCCGATCAGGCCGTAGGCGTTCGGCGCGTCGGGCTTGGCGGCGAAATCGTCGAGCTCGTTGTTGAGGAGGATGCCGGTGCCGTCGGCGACCAATCCGACGCCGTAGCTGAAATTGAGCGTGTAGGTGTTGGACACCGCATTGCCGAAGCGGTCGACAATCGAAAAATGCGTCGTGTTGTGGCCTTCGGGATCGCTATTACCGCCGGCGCGGATGGCGCTCGCCGGCGTCGCGTGTTCAGGATCGATACCGGCGCGCCAAGCCGCGGCATAGCTTTTCGAGACGAGCTTCGTCACCGGAACTTTGACGGTTTCGGGATCGCCGAGGAACAGCGCGCGGTCGGCATAGGCGCGCTTCATTGCCTCGATCATCAGAAAAAACGTCTGCGTCGCGTCGTCATGCGCGAGGTCGTAGCCTTCGAGGATATTGAGCATCTCGATGAGTTCGACGCCGCCGGAGGACGGCGGCGGCATTGAAACGATGTCGTAGCCGCGATAGCTGCCGCGCACCGGCGCGCGCTCAATGGCGCGGTAATCGTTCAGATCGTCGACGGTCATCACCCCGCCAGCGGCTTGCACGGCGGCAGCGATTTTCCACGCGATAGGACCCTGGTAGAACGCGCCCGGACCGTCGCGCGCGATGGTTTCCAGCGTGTCCGCCAGATCGCTCTGCACCAATCGATCGCCGGCCGACAGCCCGCTGCCGTCGCTTTTGAGAAAAATCTTGGCGGAGGCCGGCCAGCGCGCGAGCCGCGCTAGAATATTTGTCTGTTCGTCGGTAATGTCGTCGTCGAGCGTGATGCCGTCGCGCGCCATGGCGATGGCGGGCGCGATCAGATCGGCAAGCGTGAAACGGCCGGAGCCATAGTCCTTCTCGGCCAACGCCAGGCCCGCCACGGTGCCCGGCACCCCGATGGCGAGCGCCGAGGTGCGCGATTTCTGCGGATCGGCGTTGCCCTGCGCGTCGAGAAAGCTCTTGGCGTCGATCGCCGCCGGCGCGGTCTCGCGATAATCGATCGCGGTGTCCTCGCCGTTGGCAAGGTGAATCACCATGAAGCCGCCGCCGCCGATATTGCCGGCGCGTGGGTAACTGACGGCGAGCGCAAAGCCGACCGCGACCGCCGCATCCACCGCATTGCCGCCTTGCTGCAGAATATCGACGCCGATGCGCGCCGCACGCGCCTCCTGGGTCACCACCATGCCGTTATTCGCGACGATCCCTTGGGCGCGCGCAATTGCGACATCCGGGCTGCGATCTTCGGCACGGGCGATGAACGAAAATGCCAGCGCGACGGCGAGCACGAAGCACGTCAGACGGCGCGGCAAACAAATGCGAAGGTTCACCATCGCGTGGGCTGACGCATTTCCACTACAGCATCGACGGCAGGACGCGATCAGGCGGGCGATGACCGTCGAGGAACGTCTTGATGTTGACGATGACCTTTTCGCCCATGTCGATGCGGCCTTCGACCGTGGCCGAGGCGAGATGCGGCAACAGCACGACTTTACCGGCGCGCGCCAGCTTGACGAGCTTCGGGCTCACCGCCGGTTCGTGCTCGAAAACGTCCAGACCCGCGCCCGCGATTTCCCCCGCCTCGATGAGACGGGCCAGCGCATTCTCGTCGATCACCTCGCCGCGCGCGGTGTTGACGACGTAGGCGTCGGGGCGGATCAGCTTGAGGCGGCGCGCCGAAAGCAAATGATAGGTCGCCGGCGTGTGCGGACAATTGATCGAGATGATATCCATGCGGGCGAGCATCTGATCGAGGCTCTCCCAATAGGTCGCGTGCAGCTCTTCCTCGAGCTCCGCCGGAACACGGCGGCGGTCGTGATAGTGAATCTTCAAGCCAAAGGCATGCGCCCGGCGCGCCACCGCCTGGCCGATGCGGCCCAGCCCGACAATGCCGAGGCGCTTGCCGCCGATGCGGTGGCCGAGCATCCAGGTCGGACTCCAGCCGGTCCATTCGCGGTCGCCGATGAGGACTTGCGCACCCTCGGCCAAGCGGCGCGGCACCGCGAGGATCAGCGCCATCGTCATGTCGGCGGTATCCTCGGTCAGCACGCCGGGCGTATTGGTCACGGTAATGCCGCGCTGCACGGCGGTCGCCACATCGATGTTGTCGACACCGTTGCCGAAATTGGCGATGAGCTTCAGTCGTTCGCCGGATTGGCTGAGCACGGACCGGTCGATGTGATCGGTGACCGTCGGGACGATGACATCGGCGGTCTTCGCCGCCTCGACCAGTTGCGCCTGACTCATCGGCGTGTCGTCGGCATTGAGGCGCGCGTCGAACAGCTCGCGCATGCGCATTTCGACGCTGTCCGGCAGCCTGCGGGTGACCACGACCAGCGGCTTTTTGCCCGTCGCCATTCGCTGCCTCTTGCGCCGGTTGCATGAACCGGGTTGCAACAATTCAGCCTGCAAATTCAGGCAGTTGCAACGACCGTTTGCCGCATCCGCCCGTTCAGGTCTCCTTAACCCCGCTCGCCGACATTACGGTGGGAGGTGGCTCATAAAATCTCTCTACCAGATGGCCGCGCTGCCACAAAGCGTGCCGGGCCGCGCCGGCGTGCCGACGCATCGACCGTGGGAATCGGGCAAGTTGCGATGACATTTCGTCCCGGCAAGCCGTTTGTTTTGCTGCACGCTGCGATCGCGGCCGTCGTCGTCCTGATTTGGGCAGCGGGCCTGGCGCGCGCCGCCGATTCCCCGCCGAGCGGGCTGCCGGTTCCACGCTTTGTCAGCGTCAAGGCGGATCGCGTCGCGGTCCGCGACGGCCCCGATAAAGACCATGACGTCTCCTGGATCTATACCCGCGTCGGCTGGCCGGTCGAAATCACCGCCGAATTCGAAGACTGGCGCCGCATCCGCGATTCCGACGGCTCCGAGGGCTGGGTCTATCACTCGCTATTGTCGGGAAAGCGCATGGCAGCCGTGCAGCTCAAGACCAAGACCGACTTGGCGCCGCTCTACGAGAAACCCGACGCCACGAGCGAAGTGACCGCGCGATTGCAGGTTGGCGTACTGGGCACGGTCAAAGGCTGCACCGGAACCTGGTGCCAAATCAGCGGCAAAGGCTTTGACGGCTGGATCCCGCAAAACGAGCTGTGGGGCGTTTACCCGGGCGAAAAGATCGATTGATATCGGTCGCGTCAGCCCTGTTTGCGGCGCAGCCGCACCACGACGTCGATGCGGGCGATCTCATAGCCTTCGGGCGGCACCGGCGCCTTGCCGACAACCACGTCGCTCGACGGGATGTCCATCAGATCGTTCCGGTCTTCGATGAAGAAGTGGTGGTGCTCGGAATTGTTGGTGTCGAAATAGGCCTTGGAGCCGTCCACCGCGACCTGACGCAGCAGGCCGACCTCGGTGAACTGGTGCAAGGTGTTGTAGACAGTGGCGAGCGACACCGGCACTTTGGCGCGGGTCGCTTCCTCGTAAAGCATTTCTGCCGTTACATGACGGTCGCCTTTGCCGAACAAAATCCAACCGAGCGCCATGCGTTGCCGCGTCGGCCGTAAGCCGACGTCGCGTAGCTTGGCTTTGACGTCGTGCCAGGGACATCCCGTACGATCGCCGCGGACCGGCTGAAGCTGCTGGTTCGTCTGGGTGGCAGGTCCGAAGGCAAATGAACTCGACTGTGGCATAGCGGCATCCGGCGGCGGTCAGGCCGCAAAGATCGTTGCAAGTGAAATTACTATACGCCACCCTGCGCCCGCTGCAACTCCCTCGCTATTGAGCCGTCGGGCGGCTTTCCCACCGCGCCGCGACACACTTGGGGGATGCGCTTTGCCGCATTGCCCCAATATGTTAGGAATTCGACCATGGGCCGGAAACGGCGGAGCTGGATTTAGCATGCAGGAACGCCGTTCGAACTTCGAATACGAGGACCTGCTGGCCTGCGGGCGCGGCGAGCTTTTCGCCGAAGGCCCGCAACTGCCGTTGCCGCCGATGCTGATGTTCGATCGCATTTCCGAAATCGCGGAGGTGGGCGGCGAGTATGGCAAGGGGCTGGTGCGCGCGGTGCTCGAGCTGAAGCCCGACCTCTGGTTCTTCCCCTGTCACTTCAAGGGCGACCCGGTCATGCCCGGCTGCCTCGGCCTCGATGCCTTGTGGCAACTGCTCGGCTTCTTCCTCGGCTGGCTCGGCTCGCCCGGCAAAGGACGCGCACTCGGCATGGGCGAGATCAAGTTTTCGGGGCAGGTGCTGCCGACGATGAAGAACATCGTCTACGGCATCGACATCAAGCGCGTGATGCGCTCGAAGCTCGTTCTCGGCATCGCCGACGGCTGGCTCTCGGCAGACGGCTCCGTGATCTATCGTGCGCTCGACCTCAAGGTCGGCCTGTTCAACAACACAGCACCGCAGCCCAACGAAGCCTGATACATCGGCGTGGTGGGCTGGGGCGGACGAGGCAAACATGAAACGCGTGGTCGTCACCGGGATGGGCATCGTCTCGTCCATCGGCAACAACACGCAGGAAGTGCTCGCGTCCCTGCGCGAAGCGAAATCGGGCATCGTCCGCGCCGACAAATACGCCGAGCTCGGTTTCCGCTGCCAGGTGCACGGCGCGCCGACGCTCGACCCGAGCGAAGCGATCGATCGCCGCGCCATGCGCTTCCTGGGCGGCGGAGCAGCCTGGAATCACGTCGCCATGGAGCAGGCGATCCGCGACGCCGGCCTCGACGAGACCGAAGTATCGAACGAGCGCACCGGCATCATCATGGGTTCGGGCGGCCCCTCGACGCGGACCATCGTTGAGAGTGCCGACATTACCCGCAGCAAGGGCCCCAAGCGCGTCGGCCCGTTCGCGGTGCCCAAAGCCATGTCGTCGACCGCCTCCGCGACGCTGGCGACCTGGTTCAAGATCAAAGGCGTCAACTATTCGATTTCGTCGGCCTGCGCGACCTCGAACCATTGCATCGGCAATGCCTACGAGACTATCCAGGTCGGCAAGCAGGACATGATTTTCGCCGGCGGCTGCGAGGAGCTCGACTGGACGCTGTCGGTGCTGTTCGACGCCATGGGCGCGATGTCGTCGAGTTTCAATCAGACGCCGGACAAAGCCTCACGCGCCTACGACGCCGATCGCGACGGCTTCGTCATTGCCGGCGGCGCCGGCGTGCTGGTGCTCGAAGAGCTCGATCACGCCAAGGCGCGCGGCGGCAAGATTTATGCCGAAGTCGCCGGCTACGGCGCGACGTCCGACGGCGCCGACATGGTGGCGCCGTCCGGCGAAGGCGCCATGCGCTGCATGAGGATGGCGCTGGCGACGGTCAAGCCGCCGGTCGATTACATCAATCCGCACGCCACCTCGACTCCGATCGGCGATTTGAAGGAAATCGAGGCGATCCGCGAAGTGTTCGGCGCCAAATGCCCGCCGATCTCGGCGACCAAATCGTTGACCGGCCATTCGCTCGGCGCGGCCGGCGCACAGGAGGCGATCTATTCGCTGCTGATGATGAACTCGGGCTTTATCTGCGAGAGCGCCAATATCGAGAAGCTCGATCCCGCTTTTGCCGATATGCCGATCGTGCGCGCGCGGCAAGACGACGTCAGATTAAGCTGCGTCTTATCGAATTCCTTCGGCTTCGGCGGCACCAATGCCTCCGTCGTGTTCAAGCATCCGGATGCCTGACGCATGCCGGGGCTGATGCAAGGCAAGCGCGGCCTGATTATGGGGGTCGCCAACGACCACTCCATCGCCTGGGGCATCGCGCGCACGCTTGCCGCGCACGACGCCAAGCTGGCCTTCACCTACCAGGGCGAGGCGCTCGGCAAACGCGTCAAGCCGCTGGCGTCGTCGGTCGGCGCCGATCTCGTCCTGCCGTGCGACGTCGAGGACATCGCTTCGCTCGATGCGGTGTTCGCCGAGCTTGGCCGCGCCTGGGGAACGCTCGACTTCCTGGTTCACGCCGTCGCCTTTTCCGACAAGGCTCAGTTGACCGGCCGCTATGCCGATACCACGCGCGATAATTTTCTGCGCACCATGCTGATCTCGTGCTTTTCCTTCACCGAGGCGGCGAAGCGCGCCGCGGCGCTGATGCCGAACGGCGGGGCGATGCTGACGCTCACCTATAACGGCGGCGAACGCGCGATGCCGAACTACAATGCCATGGGCCCCGCCAAGGCTGCGCTCGAAGCCTCGGTGCGCTATCTCGCCGTCGATTTCGGCGGCAGCGCGATCCGCGTCAACGCCATCTCGGCAGGACCGATCCGCACGCTCGCCGGCGCCGGCATCGGCGACGCGCGGGCGATGTTCGCGTTCCAGCAACGGCACTCGCCGCTGCATCGCGGCGTGACGCTCGACGACCTCGGCGGCGCGGGGCTCTATCTGCTTTCGGATCTGTCGACCGGCGTCACCGGCGAAATTCATTTTGTCGATTCCGGCTACAACATCATCGCCATGCCGCATCCCGACGCGCTGCGGGCTGATCACCGGCAAGCCGCGGACGACGCGGCGAAGTGATCGCTACAATTTCGCCAAATGCGGCATGACTTCGTCGCGGAACAGTTCCAGCGATCGCATGGCGTCGGAAAACGACATCGCGCCGAGAAAAAGATACGTCAGCAGATAATTGACGCCCAATTCCTTGACCTGCTTTTCGATCTCGGCGCGCACCGTTTGCGGCGACCCGGCGATGGCGGTGCCGTCGGCAAGACAGGCCTCGAAATTGGCGCCGCGCTCCACGTTCAAACGGCTGGTCAATCCGGTCTGGCCGTGTTTGGTGCGCAGCCAATTGATGTGCTCAAGGTGCCTATCCATGGCCGGCTTACCGAAGCGACGCGCTTCCGCGTCGGTGTCGGCGACAAAAATGTGTCGTTGCACGCCGATCGCCGCGCCGCCGGGAAATTCTGCTTTAGGCTGCACCGGCGCGCCGCGCTTCGCCAGCGCTTTCTTGTAGGCGGCGATATTGGCCTTGGCGAGCGCCATCGGACCGAGCGTGACGTAGTGCAGGCCCTTCTCGCCGCCCCAAGTCGAGCCGACCTCATTTGAAGATGCGTACCAGAACGGCGGGTGCGGCTGCTGCAGCGGGCGCAGCGCGATCGGCACGTTCTCGTAGACATAGTGCTCGCCTTTGTAGGTCAGCGAGTCGGTGGTCAGTCCGGCGCTGACGCAATCGAACGCGTCGAAAAAAATCTCGCGCGACTGATCGTGCTCGACCTTGTGATATTTCAACTCGTAGGGCGACACGCCGCGGCCGACTCCGACGTCGAGCCGGCCGTGGCTCAAATGATCGAGCATGCAGATTTCCTCGACCAGCCGCAGCGGTGAGTAAAGCGGCAGGAGATAGACCAGCGGCCCGAGCCGCATCCGCTTGGTGGTGCGCGCCAGCGCGCCGAGATAGACGCCCGGCACCGGCACCAGGTTGAGCGGCGTCGCATGATGCTCGGCGATCTGCAGGCAATAGATGCCGGCTTTGTCGGCCGCTTCTGCATACTGCAGCCGTTCGTCCAACAGCTGCGCCATCGGCCGGTCGCCGAATTCGACGTGATCGAAAAGTCCGATTTTCATGTTGCCTCGTCTCTTCAACTGCTCTTCGGCAAACCGACTTGCCGGCCCATGCCGGCGCAATCTGCATCAGTCTTCAATCCCGCGGCGTGGATGCCGTGGATCGCCAGTTCCTCGTCGCGATCCTCGGTATCGCCGGTCACGCCGATAGCGCCGATGACTTCGCCGCCAGCGTCGCGGATCAGCATGCCGCCGCCTTCGGGGAAAATCTGCTCGCCGCTCGCCGCGATCAGATAGCGCATGAAGATCGGCCGCTCCTGCGCCCGCTCACGCACCAATTTCGAGCTGCGGCCAAGCGACAAGGCCGCATAGGCTTTGCCGTAGGCCATTTCGAAGCGGATCATCGAAGAGCCGTCTTCCTTCTTGAACGCCTTCACCTTGCAACCCGGCTCGACCACGATCACGCTCAACGGCCGGCAATTGAGCGCGGCGCCGCGTTCGATCGCGGCATTGATAATGCGCTCGGCCTGCGCCAGCGAAATAGTCGTCACCCTGCCCTCCCCGCTTTTCGATTGCGTTCCTTTTGCCATCTTCCTCGCTTCGCGACCACCCGCACCGCTGCATGGTTGGCCTCTTGTTGGCCTCTTGCCTCCGGCGGCAGAGCGCGCCACATGTGGGCGCGATGCCGGGTTCCCCTCCCATAGCGGTCGAACGCCTCGTCAAGATCTACAAAACCATCCCGGCGGTCGACGGCATTTCCTTCACGCTTGCGCCGGGCTCCATCACCGGACTGCTCGGCGGCAATGGCGCCGGCAAAACCACGACCATTGCGATCATCATGGGCCTGACCACGCCGACGTCGGGGCGCGTCACCGTGCTTGGCGCGGAGATGCCGAGAGAGCGCTATCGCGTGCTCCACCGCATGAATTTCGAGAGTCCCTATGTGGAAGTGCCGATGCGGCTTACGGTGCGGCAGAACTTGACCGTGTTCGGCATGCTCTACGGCGTCGCGGATCTGCGCCAACGCATTGCCGAGCTCGGACGGCAGCTCGATCTGACCGATCTGCTCGACCGCCCGACCGGACGCCTTTCGGCCGGACAGAAGACCCGCGTCTCGCTCGCCAAGGCGCTCATCAATAGGCCGGATGTGCTGCTGCTCGACGAGCCGACAGCATCGCTCGATCCCGACACCGCCGATTGGGTGCGCGCGCATCTCGAACGCTACTGCCGCGAGCGGCAAGCCACCGTGCTGCTTGCCTCGCACAACATGGCCGAGGTCGAACGGCTGTGCGAGCGGGTCATCATCATGAAGCGCGGCCATATTGAGGATGACGATACGCCGGCAAAGCTGTTGGCGCGCTATGGGCGGCGGACCTTGGAAGAAGTCTTCCTCGACGTGGCGCGCGGCGTCGCCAGCGAGGCCGCGCAATGACCGGACGCGTCGAGAGCGCCTACGCCATCTCGCCGCAACGGATCGGCGCGATGATGCTGCGCTACTGGTACTTGCTGCGCTCGTCGTGGCCGCGGCTGCTCGATCTCGTCTATTGGCCGACGGTGCAAATGGTCACCTGGGGTTTCCTGCAATATTACATTACGACCAATGCCGGTTTTTTCGCGCGCGCCGGCGGCACCTTCATCGGCGCGGTGCTGTTGTGGGACATCTTGTTTCGCGGCCAGCTTGGTTTTTCGATTTCGTTTCTCGAGGAAATGTGGTCGCGCAACATCGGCAACCTGATGATGAGCCCGCTGCGGCCGATCGAGTTCATCGCGGCGTTGATGGTCATGAGCTTGGTGCGGCTGTCGATCGGCGCGGTGCCGGTGACCTTCCTCGCCATCGGCTTCTTCGGCTTCAACCTCTACGGGTTGGGGTTCGCGCTGGTCGCGTTCTTTTTCAATCTGATGCTGACCAGCTGGGCGATCGGTATTTTCGTGTCCGGGCTGATCCTGCGCAACGGCATGGGCGCGGAGAACCTCGCCTGGTCGATCATGTTCCTGTTCATGCCGCTGACCTGCGTTTACTACCCGGTCACCACGCTGCCGGTGTGGCTGCAGCCGGTCGCGTGGGTATTGCCACCGACTTACGTGTTCGAAGGCATGCGCGCACTTCTGATCCAGAAGGTGTTTCGCGGCGACCTGATGCTCGATGCGCTGGCGCTCAATGCCGTGTTGTTTGCCGCCGGATTATTCGGTTTTCTCAAACTGCTGCAAAGCGCGCGCCGCCACGGCTCGCTCATGCAAACCGGTGAATAGGTTCTCGAAGCTGGGGCGAATGGACGCTATGTGCGCTGCGAATAGGTAGAAAGCGTTGATCTTCAGCGCGGAAGTGTAACCGGCCCTGCCGATTGCAGGAAAAACGAAACAAATTGCATATATGTTGGTAGTATGACATATCCAAAGCCCATGCTGCACTGCAGCAAGAAGCCGGGCAAGGTTCATCGATGGCCATCGGAGAGTTCGGCGGCGCGCCGGCCGTGCCAAGCGACAACGGCATTCTCCTGGCAACGCCGTTGTACTGGTTCTACGAAATGAGCCATGCGGCGCTCAATCCATCGCGGGCCTGGGCCGACGCCACGCGATTGTTTTTCAAGAATCCGGTCAATCCGCTGTCCTTCACCACGTTCGGGAAGTCGGTTGCTGCGGGTTGCGAACTGTTCGAGCGCTCGACGCGGCGTTACGGCCGCCCCGAATGGCGCATCGATTCAACGTTGGTCGGCGGCGAGCGCGTGCCGATCCATATCTCCACCGTCTGGGAGCGGCCCTTCTGCAAGCTCATCCATTTCGAGCGCGTGTTCGAACACCCGCCGAGGCGGCCGCAGCCGCGGCTTCTGATCGTGGCGCCGATGTCGGGCCACTTTGCCTCGCTGTTGCGCGGCACCGTCGAGGCGTTTCTGCCCAACCACGACGTCTATGTCACCGACTGGGTCGACGCGCGCATGGTGCAGCTGTCGGAGGGACGGTTCGATCTCGACGATTATATCGATTACGTGATTTCGATCTTGCATGCGCTCGGCGGCGACACCCATGTGGTCGCGGTGTGTCAGCCGTCGGTGCCGGTCATGGCCGCGGTCGCGGTCATGGAGGCCGACGACGATCCCTACGTTCCGACGTCGATGGTGCTGATGGGCGGGCCGATCGACACGCGAGTCAACCCGACCGCGGTGAATAAGCTCGCCGAGAAGCGCGGTATCGATTGGTTCCGCAGCCACGTCATCACCAAGGTGCCGTTTCCGAATCCCGGCTTCATGCGCGACGTCTATCCCGGCTTTCTCCAGCTTAACGGCTTTGTCAGCATGAACCTCGACCGCCACATCGAGGCGCACAAGCAATTGTTCATGCATCTGGTGCGCGGCGACGGCGACTCCGCGCAAAAGCACAAGGAATTCTACGACGAATATCTCGCCGTGATGGATCTCGCGGCCGAATTCTATTTGCAGACGGTCGAGACCGTTTTCGTGCGCCACGCTTTGCCGAAAGGCGAGATGACCCACCGCGGCCGGCCGGTCGAACCCGGCCGGATCAAGCGCGTCGCGCTGCTTACGGTCGAAGGCGAGCACGACGATATTTCCGGTGTCGGCCAGACCGAAGCGGCGCATCGCTTGTGCAGCGGCATTCCTGCGGATCGCAAAGCGCATTGGCTGCAGCCGGCCGTCGGACATTACGGCGTGTTCAACGGCTCGCGCTTCCGCTCGGAGATTGCGCCGCGCATTGCCGACTTTGTGCTGTCGATGAGCCAGCCGAATAGCGCCGCGCGCGCCCGCGTTCGTTCGGGCAACGGCGTCGCGCTCCATACCGTATAATCGATCGCTCGCCGCGTAACGTAAATCTCGCCATCGGCGTCGGCGATGTGGCATTATTCCGCCTGCCAGTGGATTCGGGGTGCTCCGCCATGCCGCTGCACGCGCTGCTCTATCGCCGCACCAGCGAGCCGCAAACAATCGATGTCGTGTTCGACGCGGCGGTCTATCCGGTGCGACTGCGGCGGCATCGGCAGGCGCGGCGCTATACGCTGCGCATCCAGGCGGCGACTCGCGAAGTCATATTGACGATGCCGCCGCGCGGCTCGTTGAGGGAAGCGCGCACCTTCGCGCAGACGCACGGCGGTTGGATCGCGGCGCGGCTCGGCCGGTTGCCCGAAGTGGTGCCGTTTGCGCCTGACGTCGTGGTGCCGGTGCGCGGCGTACCGCACCGGATTGCGCACCGTCACGGCGCGCGCGGTACGGTGTGGACCGAGATCGACGGGAACGGCGACCGGCTGTTATGCGTTGCCGGCCACGCTCCGCACCTCGACCGCCGCGTCGGCGATTTCCTGCGTCGCGAAGCCACGCGCGAGCTGGAAGCCGCCAGCCTGCACTATGCCCGCGAGCTCGGGCTGACCGTCCGGCGCGTCACCGTGCGCGATCAGTCGAGCCGCTGGGGCTCCTGCTCGACCACCGGCATGCTGTCGTTCTCCTGGCGGCTCATTCTGGCGCCGCGCCAGGTGCTCGATTACCTCGCCGCCCACGAAGTCGCGCATCTCATTGAAATGAATCACTCGGCAAAATTCTGGCGCGTCGTGCAGCGCATCTGTCCGGATCATCAAAGCGCCAAGGCTTGGCTCGATGCCCATGGCGCCGACTTGCATCGTTACGGGTTGCCTGACGCAGGTGGCGACATGCGGTGACGCAGTTCCCGCATGCGGAAATCAATTAGCTGATCTGTTGCTGCGCATGCCTTAACGTCGCCACGATGCCTGCGCGGATTGCCGCAGCGGATCACACTAATCCGTGATCTGCATTGCGTCTGCGGATCGAGCCCCTATTTCTCGGTTATGAAGGCCGGCCGAGCGGCTCCCCATCCCCCGACACCCCGTCGCTCGGTCAGATAAGCCTGAGTTGAGGCAACAACCTAAGGACCCCAAGCGGCGTACCTGCTTGGGGTCCTTTTTTATGCGCGATTGGCTGGCCTGCCGGCGCGGCTCAGTTTTTCACCAGATCGCCAAGCAGGCTCGCGGCGACGGACAGCTTTGACAGCGTCAGACCGGAATTAGCGATCTCCTGGATCGCGACGCGGATGCGCTCGACCTCGTTCTTGCGCGGCGCCACCCAAGCTTCGACGGCGCCCGTGCCGGCTGAGCCGTTGCCAACCATGGCGGCGGTGAGCCGGCGCTCGGCATCGCCGATCGTGTCCCGCGCTCGATCGAGCGCCAGCCGGTCGAAATAATCGGCAATGGGAATAGTGCTGGCGGCGCTGGCGATCCGGTCGAGGCGGAAGAACGTACCGGCGGCAAAATAGGTTGCCGCGACCTCGCCGACCGGCTTGCCGGCGCGATCGGCAACGAGAACGATATCGGGCGCCGCGGCGAGCGCGCGAAGATCGGCGATGCGGCCGGCAAGTACGTCGGGCACACCGGCGGCGCCGAGTTCCCGGCGCCGGGCCGCGCGCGCGGTGCGCAAGTCCTGCGACAATGCGCTGTCGAGCGCGGCCGCCACCGCGGCAATGCCGTCGCGGTAATGCGCCACCACGCCGGCGAGGCCCTTGGAAAGATCGACATTGCGCAGAAACCAAACGATGCGATCGAGCAGCAGATCCTGCACCGCCGCATAGAGATCGAGCTGCAGCTTGCCGGGAACCTTATTGTCCAGCCCATCGATCGCGCCGTTCAGCGCCGTCATGCCGTAGCTGTCGCGCACGGCGGCAAAGGCCGCGGCGATCGAGGCCGGGGCGGCGCCGGCCTGGTCGGCGATGCGCACGATCAACGACGGACCGCCGCGGTTGATCATCGAATTGGCGAGATGGGTGGCGATGACCTCGCGGCGCAGCCGGTGATGTTCGAGCACGTCGGGATAACGCACGTCGATCGGCTTGGGAAAATAGCGGGCAAGCTCGCGGGCGAGATAAGGATCGTCCGGCACCGCGGATTCAAGCAGATCCTCATAAAGCGTGAGTTTGCCGTAGGCGAGCAGCACCGAGAGCTCCGGCCGCGTGAAGGGTTCCGACCGGCGCCGCCGCTCGGCAAGCTGCATATCGTCGGGCAGGAATTCCACGGCGCGGTCGAGCAAACCGCGCGCTTCCAGCGTCTGGATGAGACGCTGCAGGAAGCCGAAATCCTCCAGGCCGCGCCGCTGCGCAAGCGAGAGCGCCAACGTCTGCAGGTAATTATTGCGCAGCACGAGATGCGCGACTTCGTCGGTCATTTCGGCCAGAAGCGCGTTACGCGCCGCCATCGTCAGACGGCCGTCGCGCAACGGAATGCTCAGCGCGATCTTGATATTGACCTCCATGTCGGAGGTGTTCACGCCGGCGGAATTGTCGATGGCGTCGGTATTGAGCCGCACGCCATGGAACGCCGCTTCGATGCGGCCGCGCTGGGTCATGCCGAGGTTGGCGCCTTCGCCGATCACCTTACAGCGCAAATCGCCGCCGGCGATCCGAATGGCGTCGTTGGCGCGGTCGCCGACCGCCTCGTCGGTCTCGTCCGAAGCGCGAACGTAAGTCCCGATACCGCCGAAGAAAATCAGATCGACTGGCGCCTTGAGCACGGCGCGGATCAATTCCTGCGGGGTGAGGCGTTCGCCGACGCCGAACAGCGTCTGCGCTTGCGACGAGAGCCTGATTTCCTTCGCGGTGCGCGGATAAACGCCGCCGCCCTTGGAGATCAACGTCTTGTCGTAGTCCTGCCAGCTCGAGCGCGGCAGATCGAACAAGCGCCGTCGTTCGGCAAAGCTGCGTTCCGGGTCGGGATCGGGGTCGATGAAAATGTCGCGGTGGTCGAAGGCGGCGAGAAGCTTGGTCGTCTTCTCGCGCAACAGGCCATTGCCGAACACGTCGCCGGACATATCGCCGACGCCGACCACGGTAAACGGCGTGGTCGCGATATCGACGTCCATTTCCTGAAAATGGCGCTTCACCGATTCCCAGGCGCCGCGCGCGGTGATGCCCATTTTCTTGTGGTCGTAGCCGGCCGAGCCGCCCGAGGCGAAGGCGTCGCCGAGCCAGAAATCGTGCGCTATCGCCAGCTCATTGGCGATATCGGAGAACGTTGCCGTGCCCTTGTCAGCCGCCACCACGAGATAGGGATCGTCGCCGTCGTGGCGCACCACGTCGGGCGGCGGGATCACGCCGGTCGTTCCGGTTCCGATATTGTCGGTGATGTCGAGCAGGGTCGAGATGAACATTTTATAGGTGGCGATGCCTTCCGCCTGGATTACCTCGCGCGGCCCGCCGGAGTGCAGAAATTTCGGCACAAAGCCGCCCTTGGCGCCGACCGGCACGATGACCGCGTTCTTGACGTTCTGCGCCTTGACCAAACCGAGGATTTCGGTGCGGAAATCCTGCGGCCGGTCCGACCAGCGAATGCCGCCGCGCGCCACCTTGCCGAAACGCAGGTGCACGGCTTCGACCCGCGGCGAATAGACGAAAACTTCATAGAGCGGCCGCGGCAGCGGCATCGCGTCGACTTTGCGGCTGGCGAACTTGATCGCAATAAGCTCCTTGCCGCGTCCGTCGCGGCCGAGCTGATAAAAGTTGGTGCGGATCGCCGCCGTGATCGCGTTGACGAAATGACGCAGGATGCGGTCTTCATCGAGGCTCTCGACCGACTGCAGCGCGGCCACGATTGCGGCGGCGGCCGCGGCCTCGCGCGCCGCGCGTTCATGCTGCGATACGGGCAAATGCGGATCGAAGCGCGTTTGGAACAGGCTCACGATCTGCGCGGCAATGTCGGGATATTTGCGCAGCGTCGCCCACATGTAATCTTGCGAATAGGGCACGCGGATCTGGCGCAAGAAGCGCGAGATAGTCCGGATCAAGGCGACGTCGCGCCAGCCCAATCCGGCCGCCAGCACCAGCACATTGTAGCCGTCGCTCTCCGCCTTTTTTCCCATGACGACGAGAAAGCAGGCTTCCAACCGTCGCTCGAGCGCCGCGAGATCGATCGGCTGACCGGACGCGCTTTCGAGCTCCATGTCGTGAAACCAGACCTCCGCCGCGCCGGACGGCCGGATGTGGTAGGTGCGTTCGTCGAGGACCCGGAAACCCATGTTTTCCAGCACCGGCACGCGCTCCGAAAGCGAAATCGCCCGGCTATGGCTGAACACTTTGAGTCCCGCGCGCGATAGCGCCGCGCCGCCTTGCCGGTAAAAGTCGACGCCGAGCGGCTGCTCCGGCGTAAGCCCCTCGATGACGCGAATATCGCCGACCGCAATCGCCGAGGAATAAACTTCGCGGTAATCGATCGGGAACGCGTCGCGATAGCGCGCGAACAGCGCGCGTCCGCGCGCCGGGTCGAGGCCCACCGCGAGCGCCTCGCGCAGCGCATCGGTCCAGCTCCGCACAATGGCCTCGACACCATGGTCGAGCGCCGCACGGTCTGGATTTGGCGACCCGCCGCCGGAACGCACGATAACGTAGTGCACGCGCACCAGCGGGCCTTCGAGGAAGAACGGGTGATAGGCGCTCAGCCGCCCGTTGAACGCCGCAGCCAGATAATTGCCGATCGCCGCCCTGATCTGGCCGCCGTAGCGGTCGCGCGGAATGTAGACGAGAACGGACACGAAGCGGTCGAAGCGGTCGTGCCGCGGCAGCACGCGCACGCGCGGACGTTCGTCGAGCTGCAATACCGCAAGCGCGAACTGATAGAGCGTGTCATCGTCGATCTGGAATAGCTCGTCGCGCGGATAGGTTTCGAGCACATTGACCAGCGCTTTGCCGGAATGGCTCGACGGATCGAAGCCGGCGCGACGGATGATGCTGTCGGTCTTGCGCCGCAGAAAGGGAATGGTGCGCGCCGGGCGCGTATAGGCGGTCGAGGTGAATAGGCCGCAAAAGCGGTGTTCGCCGACGAGCTTGCCGGAGCGGTCGAAACGCTTGACGCCGATGTAATCGAGCGAAACGCGCCGGTGCACGGGAGAACGCACCGTCGACTTGGTGATGACGAGGAGCTTCGGCTCCCGCAGGAAAGCGCGAATCTCGGGCGTCATGGTCAGCGGTTCGTTCCAGCGCTGCAGCGAACCCGCCTCGCGTGACCGCAACAGACCGAGACCGGTCGCGAAGTCCGGTTCGAGCACATCGCCGGTGGCGGTGAAGGCAAAATCGCGCGCGCCGAGGAACGTGAAATTATCCTCCGCGATCCATTCCAGAAACTGGATGGTCTCGGCGATCTCTTCGACCGGAAGCGGCGGCGGCGTCTCTCTTAACTCGGCGATGACTCCGCGAATCCGGGCCAGCATGGGCTGCCAGTCCTGGACGCAGACCCGCACGTCGGCGAGAACGCGTTCGAGCGCCCGGACGATTTCCGCGCGCTGCGCCGGTTCGTCCGCGCCTTCGATATGCAGATGGATGAAACTTTCGCGCAGCCCGCCGACGGTGCGCGCGCCTTTGAACTTGACCAGCCTGCCCGCGAGATCGCGCTCGACCACGAACACCGGATGGACGAATAAGCGAAAATCGAGGGCGTGCCGGCCGAGTTCGCCGACGACGGAATCGACCAGGAACGGCATATCGTCGTTGACGATCTCAAGCACGCAAGTACCGGGCGTCGCAGCGGCCGGCTCGAAGCGTATTTTGGGCGCGCCGGCTTTGCGTTCGGCAAGGAACGCCCACGACTGCTCGGCAAGGCCGGCAAGCAGCTCCGCGCTGTAGCGTTCGATATCCTCCGGCACGGCAAGGCCGAACAGCTTGGCGAGAAAGTCGTCCGGGATGTCGGGCCTGCGCTTCGCTAGCAAAGCCGTGGCCCCGTCGAGCGAGGCGACGCCGGCACAGTCAGAGCCGTTGCGGGGAATATCTTGGACGGCCATGTTTCCCCTAACCCACTCGATTCCTTGAGATATTACCCGCTCACCCGGCGTAGCCGCGACCGCTCCGCGGCGCCGTTACGTGCACCTGATATAGTCACGATCGCCGCCGAGGGAGCGGCGCAACGGAAATCATCCTCATGGCCAAGCGCAGCAACAACAAGACGGCTCGGTCCGCCGCCAAAGCGCAACCGGGCGCCGCGGCGGGCGACGACACGACGATTACGGCACTGAAGCTTCCGCCGGCGCCGCTTTCCCCCGACATGGCGGCCTATTTCGCCAAATGCGAGGAAAAGCTCGGCTTCGTGCCGAACGTGCTCAAGGCCTATGCCTTCGACATGACCAAGCTCGCGGCCTTCGTCGCCATGTACAACGATCTGATGCTGGCGCCGTCCGGCTTGAGCAAGCTCGAACGCGAGATGATCGCTGTCGCGGTGTCGGCGCATAACCGCTGCTATTATTGTTTGGTTGCCCATGGCGCCGCCGTGCGCCAGCTTTCCGGCGACCCGCCGCTCGGCGAATTGATGGCGATGAACTATCGCGCGGCGCGCTTGTCGAAGCGCCATCGCGCCATGCTCGATTTTGCCGTCAAGCTCACCGCCGAGCCGTGGCTGGTCGAGGAAGAGGATCGCGCGCGCTTGCGCCGTGCCGGCTTTTCCGAGCGTGACGTCTGGGATATCGCCGCCGTCGCCGGCTTCTTCAACATGACCAACCGCGTCGCCTCCGCCACCGACATGCGGCCGAACAGCGTGTATCATGGACAGAGCCGGTGACGGGCATTCAGGCGTGGATTGACAGGTCGCCAATCGAGAGGCGCTCGCCGGACAGCGGGTTTTCCGGGTCCCAGGCATAGCGCAGCGTCTCGAAGCGCATGGCGCGCGCGTCGAGCATGACGAGGCGGCCGACCAGATTTTCGCCGAAGCCGACAATCTCGCGGATCACTTCCAGCGCCATCATCGAGCCGATCACGCCGGCCAGCGCGCCGAGAATGCCCGCCTCGGCGCAAGCCGGCACGGTGCCGGGCGGCGGCGGCTCGGGAAACAGACAGCGGTAGGTGGGGTTCGGTTTGCCATCGGCGCCGCGCTCATGGGCGCGGATCGTGGTGAGCGTGCCGTCGAAAGTGCCGAGCGCGGCCGTGACCAAAGGCTTCTTAGCAAAATAGCAGGCGTCGGACACCAGATAGCGCGTGGCGAAATTGTCGGAGCCGTCGGCGACGATGTCATAGTCGCCGATCAATTCGAGCGCGTTTTTCGCTGTCAGCCGAGTGTTGTATTGCTTGACGGCGACATGCGGGTTGAGCCGCTGGATCATCACCGCGGCGCTGTCGACCTTCGGCATGCCGATGTCCGGCGTGGCATGGATCACTTGTCGCTGCAAATTCGACAGCGCCACGACGTCGTCGTCGACGACACCGAGCGTGCCGACGCCGGCGGCGGCCAGATAAAGCAGCACCGGCGCGCCGAGCCCGCCGGCGCCGACGACCAAGACGCGCGCGCGGCCGAGCGCGGCCTGGCCAGGCCCGCCCACTTCGCGCAGCACGATGTGCCGCGCGTACCGCTCAAGCTCGTCGGCAGTCAGCATCTAGAGAATATAGTAGCTCTGGTCGGAACGCGCCGGGACTATCTATGTTCGAATTTCGGCGGCCGCTTTTCGATGAAGGCCGCCATGCCTTCCTTCTGGTCGTGCGTCGCGAACAGAGAATGAAAGACGCGGCGCTCGAAGCGCACGCCCTCGGCGAGCGAGGTCTCGAAGGCGCGATTAACCGCCTCTTTCGCCGCCAGCACCGACGGCAGCGACATTGACGCAATCGTGTCGGCGACTTTGAGCGCCTCCTCCAGGAGGCTTTGCAGCGGCACGATACGCGCGACCAGGCCGGAGCGCTCGGCCTCCTGGGCGTCCATCACGCGTCCGGTGAGGATCAGGTCCATTGCCTTGGCCTTGCCGACCGCATGGGTCAGCCGCTGCGTACCGCCGATGCCGGGGATGACGCCGAGTTTGATTTCCGGCTGCCCGAACTTGGCATTGTCGGCAGCGATGATGAGATCGCATTGCAAGGCAAGCTCGCAGCCGCCACCGAGCGCAAAGCCGGCGACCGCGGCGATCACCGGCTTGCGCACTTCAGCGATGCGGTGCCAGTTCGCGGCGAAATCGCCGAGGAAGACTTCGGTGAAGACCTTGTCCACCATTTCCTTGATGTCGGCACCGGCCGCAAACGCCTTGTCCGAACCGGTAACGACGATGCAGCCCACGTTGTCGTCGGTGTCGAATTGTTCCATGGCCGCAGCCAGCTCGCGCATCAGCACGCTATTGAGCGCATTGAGCGCCTGCGGACGATTGAGCCGAATGAGCCCCACCCGGCCGCGGGTCTCAACGATAATATTGTCGTTGCTCATGGACGATCTTCTCCCCGACTATTTCTGGCACGCCGGACAATAGAACGTCGAGCGGCCGTTCTGCACGATACGCTTGACGGTGCCGCCACAGGCCCCCTCCCTACCCTCCCCCGCTTGCGGGGGAGGGTAGGGAGGGGGACACGGCTCACCCTCGCGATCGTAAACGCGGAATTTGTGCTGGAACATGCCGAGGTCGCCGTCGGTGCGCCGATGGTCGCGCAACGACGAACCGCCGCTCTCGATCGCCTCGTTGAGCACCGCCTTGATGGCCTCGACCAGCCGTTCGGCGCGTTCGTTCGGCTCGCCTTTCCTATCGGCGATCGTCGACGCCATTCTTTTGGGAGAAAGGTGCGCGCGATACAGCGCTTCGCAGACGTAAATGTTGCCGAGCCCGGCGACGACGCGCTGGTCCAGCAAAGCGGCCTTGAGGCTTGTTTTCTTGCCGCGGCAGGCGCGCGCCAGCATTGCGGCATCGAATGCGTTGCCGAGCGGCTCGGGGCCGAGCCCTTTGAGCAGCGGTTCATCGTCGAGCTTGGCCCGCGCCACGAGCTTCATCGAGCCGAAGCGACGCGGATCGTTGAAGGTTATCGCCGCACCCGACGACATGTGAAAGACGATGTGGTCGTGCGCAACGTGTTTTTTGCGCTGGTGATGGTAGCGGCCAAGCTGGCGGTCCTTTTCCCGAAAGACATGAAACGAACCGGACATGCCGAGATGCATCAGAAGCACGTCGCCCGAGGACAGATCCGCGAGCAGATATTTGGCGCGCCTGCCGATGCCGGTCACGGTCCTGCCCTTGAGCCGTTGCGCAAAATCCTTCGGCAACGGCCAGCGCAAATCGCCGCGGCGGACCTCGACCTTGAGCAAGCGTTCGCCTTCCATGGCCTGTTGCAGGCCGCGGCGCACGGTTTCGACCTCGGGAAGTTCGGGCATCTTTTCATCCGGCATTTCATTTGGGCATGATCTTTTCCGAAAACCGGTACCCACTTTTCGGGATCATGCCCTGAGCGCGGCAACGTGGTTAATTTCAAACACATAGCGTCACTGAGCACGTCGCGCTATGCTTATGCGCAAAGGATCGACGATGACAGAGACTGCTCATTTCGGCGCCCGGCAAGTGCCTCTTGAGGACAAGCAGGACCTCGTCGATGACGTGTTCCGCAGTGTGGCGCGCCGCTACGACCTGATGAACGACTTGATGTCGTTCGGGCTGCATCGAGCCTGGAAAGATGCATTGGTCACGGCGGTCAATCCGCCGAAGAACCGCCCCTTTGCGCTGCTCGACATCGCCGGCGGCACCGGCGACGTCGCGCTGCGCGTCATCGTCCGCGGCGGCGCGCAAACACGGGCGACGGTCTGCGATATCAATGCCGATATGCTTGACATCGGCCGCGAGCGGGCCGTCGCGCGTGGCCTCGACAATATAGTTTTCGCCGAAGCCAACGCCGAAGCATTGCCGTTTGCCGACCGCACCTTCGACGCGGCAACCATCGCATTCGGCATCCGCAATGTGCCGCGCATCGAACGGGCGCTCTCCGAAGCCTATCGCGTGCTCAAGATCGGCGGCAAATTCGTTTGTCTGGAATTCTCCGCTGTCGATGTGCCGGGCCTCGATCGGCTTTACGACTTCTATTCGTTCAATGTCATCCCGACGCTCGGCCGCATGGTCACCGGCGATGCCGAATCCTATCGCTATCTGGTGGAATCGATCCGGCGCTTTCCGAGCCCGCAAGATTTTGCCGCCATGCTGCGCGGGGCGGGCTTTGCCCGTGTCGCGTTTCAATCGATGAGCGGCGGCATCGTGACGCTGCATTCCGGTTGGCGTTTGTGATCGCCGGCGCAGTGCACCTCATTCGTCTTGGCCGCGCCGGCTTCGTATTCGCCCGCGAAGGCGTGTTCGGCGTTATCGATCCCGCAATGGTGCCGCCGCCCGCGCGCCCGCTGTTGCGCGTTGCACGCCTTTTCGAGCGGCGCTCGACCGGCGCGGCGGAAACGCGCTTGTCGACGGCGCTGACACGGCTCGGGCCGAGCTATGTAAAACTCGGACAGTTTCTGGCGACGCGGCCCGATGTGGTCGGCGCAGCATTGGCGCATGATCTCGAACGCTTGCAGGATCAAATGCCGCCGTTCCCGCAGGCCGAAGCCGAGGCGGCCATCGCCGCTTCATTCGGCCGGCCGGTCGCGGCGGTATTCGCAAGCTTCGGTCCGCCGGTCGCCGCCGCCTCGATCGCGCAGGTGCATCGGGCGACGGTCGCGACCGCAACCGAACCGCGCGCCGTCGCCGTGAAGGTGTTGCGTCCGGGCATCGAGCGGCGTTTTCACGCCGATCTCGCCGCCTTCACCTTCGCCGCGCGTCACGCCGAAAACCTCTCCGCCGAGGCGCGGCGGCTGCGGCTCATCGAAGTGGTCGATACCTTGCGCCGTTCGGTCATGGTCGAAATGGACTTCCGCCTGGAGGCGGCGGCGCTTTCGGAAATGGCCGAAAACACCAAGGACGACCCGGATTTTCGCGTGCCGGCGGTCGACTGGGACCGCACCACCAAGGACGTGCTCACGCTGGAATGGATCGACGCCACGCCGCTGTCGGATCGCGCGCGGTTGGTGGCCAAAGGCTTCGACCTGCCGCAACTCGCCCGCGCCCTGATCCAGACTTTTCTCCGCCACGCCTTGCGCGACGGTTTCTTTCACGCCGACATGCACCCCGGCAATCTGTTCGTCGACGATGCCGGCAGGCTGATCGCCGTTGACTTCGGCATTATGGGCCGGCTCGGCGCCAAGGAGAGATTGTTCCTGGCGGAAATCCTGCACGGCTTCATCACCCGGGATTATTACCGCACCGCCCAGGTCCATTTCGAGGCGGGCTACGTGCCACCGCGGCATTCGATCGAGGAGTTTGCCCAGGCCATCCGCGCCATCGGCGAGCCGATCCACAACCGCGCCGCCGAAGACATTTCGATGGCGAAGCTGCTCACGCTGTTGTTCGAGGTGACCGGGCTGTTCGACATGCGCACGCGGCCGGAATTGCTGCTGTTGCAGAAGACTATGGTTGTGGTCGAAGGCGTGGCGCGTTCGCTTAATCCCAAGCTCGACATGTGGAGCACGGCCGAGCCGGTGGTGCGCGAATGGATGACGCGCAATCTCGGCCCCGCCGGCAAGCTGGAAAACGCCGCGCAAGGCGCCGCAGAGGTCGGCCGCTTCTTCGGCAACGCGCCGGGGCTACTCACGCGTGGCGCTCGCGTGCTCGACCAGCTCGACGAGGTCACCCGCGACGGCTTGGTGCTGTCGCCGCAAACCCTTGCCGAAATCGACAAGGCTGAGGTCCGCCGCGGCCGCTGGACCGTCGCGGCGCTGTGGGTGATCGCGGCTTTGCTGGCCTGGATCGCCTTCCGGCACTGGTGATCGCAGTGATTGCAATGCAATCATTAGAGCGGTAATATCCTGATCTCATGTAGGGAATTGTCAGTGGCCAGCCTCACCGTCCGCCAGCTGGACGACAAACTGAAGAAGCTCCTTCGGCTGCGCGCGGCGCGGCACGGCCGATCCATGGAGGACGAGGTTCGCGTCATCCTCCGTCAGGCTGCGGACGATGCCGGCCGCGAAATTTTGGACGGTTTCGAGCCGCCCGCACAGCGGGCGCGACAGAAGACGCGCATTGTGGCGGCCGAAGGCCCGCGCGTTCTGCTGATCATTGGCGGCGGCATTGCGGCCTATAAGTCGCTCGATCTGATCCGGCGCTTGCAGGAGCGCGGCACGCGGGTGCGCTGCATTCTGACCGCCGCCGCCCAGCACTTCGTCACGCCGCTTGCGGTCGGCGCGCTCGCCAGCGAACCCGCCTATATCGACCTGTTCGATCCGCAAAGCGAATTCGATGTCGGCCACATCCGCCTCGCCCGCGATAGCGACCTCATCGTCGTCGCGCCGGCGACGGCCGACCTGATCGCGAAAATGGCGGGTGGCCATGCCGACGATCTCGCCACCGCGGTCTTACTGGCAACCGACAAGCCGATCCTCATCGCCCCGGCGATGAATCCGCATATGTGGGCGGCCAAGGCAACGCAGCGCAATCTGGCGCAGCTCGCAGCGGACGGCATTCGCGTCGTCGGGCCGAATACCGGCGCGATGGCCGAGCGTGGTGAATCAGGTTTGGGCCGCATGGCCGAGCCGCTCGAAATTGTCGCCGCCGTCGAAGCGCTCCTGCACGGCGCGGGACCGCTGTCCGGCCGGCGCGTACTGGTTACGTCCGGTCCGACCAATGAGCCGATCGATCCGGTGCGGTTCATCGCCAATCGCTCGTCCGGCAAGCAGGGCCATGCCATCGCAGCAGCAGCAGCGGCGGCCGGCGCCGACGTGGTGCTGGTGAGCGGCCCGGTCAATGTGACCGATCCGGCCGGCGTTGCCGTCGTCAAGGTCGAGACGGCGCGGCAAATGCTCGAAGCGGTGGAGAAGGCGCTGCCGGCCGACATCGCCATATTCGCAGCAGCCGTGGCCGACTGGCGCACTACCGAGCCGAGCGCGACCAAGATCAAGAAGCAGCAAGGCCGCACGCCCGCGCTCAAGCTGATCGAGAACCCCGATATCCTGTCGACGATCGCGCATCGCAAATCCGGCCGGCCGCGGCTCGTCATCGGTTTCGCCGCCGAAACCGACCACGTCATCGCCAATGCCAAGACCAAGCTCGCCAAGAAGGGTTGCGACTGGATCCTTGCTAACGATGTTTCGCCGGCGACCGGCATTATGGGCGGCGACAGCAATACGATCCACTTGATCACCCCGTCTGACGTCGAATCCTGGCCGCCGCAGACCAAAGGTGACGTGGCGCGCATGCTCATCGAACGAATCGCAGCCGAGCTTGAAGGAGACAAGCGGTGAGCACGGAACTGCGCATCATGCGATTGCCGCACGGCGCAGACTTGCCTTTACCGGCCTATCAAAGCGCGCACGCTGCCGGACTAGATCTGCTCGCCGCGGTGGCGGCTGACGCGCCGGTCGAAATCGCACCCGGCGGCCGTGCCATGATCCCGACCGGGATCGCCATTGCCTTGCCGCCCGGCAGCGAAGGCCAGATCCGGCCGCGCTCCGGACTAGCCATCCATCACGGCGTGACCGTGCTGAACGCTCCCGGAACGGTCGACGCCGACTACCGGGGAGAATTACAAGTCATTCTTGTCAATCACGGTACTGAATTCGTCGAAATAAAGCGAGGAATGCGCATCGCGCAATTAGTAATTGCTTCTATGCAACATGCAACTCTTGTTGAATCTGCCAGTTTAGACACTACGTTACGCCAAAAGGGAGGATTTGGCTCGACCGGAATAACGACAAATACTGTAGACAAGCGCAACTAGACTTGAGTTCGACCAATTCCGTGAGGGCTCGTAAGATATTTAGTCCGTCGGGCGAACAATCTCCTCGCACGCGCGTTTCTTCCCCTCGATGCCTCTGCTGCCTCGCAAAGGAGTTCTCGCCGTCGCCGCGGTTATCGATGTCGCGATGCAGGAGTATGGGCAGCCGATTTCCGCGAAGACCCTTGCCGCGCGTCACGACCTGCCGCCACGGCACCTCGAACCCGTTCTGCAAGCGCTGGTCCGCTGCGGAATTTTGCGCGGCGTTCGCGGGCCACGCGGCGGCTATGAGCTTGCCCGCGACCGCAAACGCGTTACCGCCAACGACATTTTGCGCGCCGCCGGAACCGTCGAAGACAACGACCTGCCCGAAGCCGGCTCCGATCTATTGCTCAAGATCGTCCTGTCCGCCATGGCCAACGCCGAATCCGAATTCGGCGTCGCGCTTTCCCGCATCAATCTGGAAGACATGGCGCGTGAGGCGCGGGCTCTGAACAAGCCGGCGCGAGGCGCCGCGCGGCCCTAACGGCAACCTGGCTCACGTTCACGATCTGGACTCTTTCGGTGCGATTCCGCTTGAGAGTAAAGTCGTCCGATTCGCGGGTTCTCCCCCGAGCTTCCTTCCCCCGCTTGCGGGCGAGGAAAGGGAGGGGGCTGGCGAGATGGCGGCAGCCAGCAGAGGCGAAGGGGCATGCCGGACACGATCCGGACCGGCTGGAGCTATGCGCATCGGTGGCGCTCGCAAGGGATGGGCGGATTCCTGGCGGCGATCATCTGCATTGCACCGTTTCCGGCTGCCGCAGCCGAGCAACCGGCGCTGGCGCTGCAGGAACTCGTGCTCACCGCGCATCGCAGCATCGACCAGCATCAGATCGCGTTTCTCGCATTGGTTTTCGGCGTGGTTTTGTTTGCCGTCGTTACTGCGGTCATGCTGGTGCGCGCACGCACGCGCGCGGCGCGATTGGAAGCCTGGTCGCGCGATGAGATCGCACGGCTGCGCGACGAACTCGATCGCGCCAACGCGGTCATTCTTTCCGAACCGCAGGTGGTCATGGATTGGCCGGCGGGTTCCGACGCGCCCAGCATCGAAGGCGATCTGGCCGCCTTGGGCGTATCCGCATCGCATCGCGTGCTGGCATTCGGCAGCTGGCTCGATGCCGCCAAAGCAAGCGCCATGGAGCGCGCGGTGGACGCCCTGCGCGCGCGCGGCGAAGCGTTCTCGATGACGCTCACGACGCTCGCCGGCCACCCGATCGAGGCGCAAGGCCGCGTCATCGCCGGCCGCGCGGTGCTGCGGCTGAAGGACGCCAGCGGCATCAAGCGCGAGCTGGTCGATCTGGTTGCCCGTTACGAAAAGCAGTCGACCGAGCTCGCCGCGCTACGCGCGCTCGCCGAAAAACTGCCGTCACCGGTATGGACGCGCGATGCCGCGGGACATCTCGCCTTCGTCAACGCCGCTTACACGCGCGCCGTTGAAGCCAAGAACCCGGCCGACGCCATCGAACGCCGGCTGGAATTGCTTGACAGCGCCGCGCGCGAAAACATTGCCCAGGCGCGGATGAGCAGCGGCTTTTATGCAGGTCGGCTGCGCGCTGTCGCCGCCGGCGAGCGGCGAAGCTTCGACGTGCTCGACATTCGCACCGAGACCGGCAGCGCCGGCATCGGCATAGATGCCACCGAAGTGGAAACATTGCACAGCGCGCTCACCCGCCTCGCCGACGCGCATCGCCGCACGCTCGATCAGCTTTCGACCGGTGTCGCCATGTTCGGCGCCGATCACCGGCTGAATTTTTATAACGCCGCCTATCGCGCCCTGTGGGACCTCGACGCTGTCTTCCTCGATCAGGGTCCCACCGATTCGGCTGTGATCGAGGTGTTGCGCGCGGCGCGCAAGCTGCCGGAGGAACAGGATTTTCGGCAATGGAAGGCGCAGCTGCATGAGGCCTATCGCGCCCTCGAAGCTACCGAACATACTTGGCATCTGCCCGGCGGACGCACTTTGCGCGTCATTACCACGCCCAATCCGGACGGCGGGGTCACCTACCTGTTCCACGACGTCACCGAGCGGCTCGATCTCGAGCGCCGCTTCGAGGAGTTGATCCGCGTTCAGGGCGAGACACTCGACAATCTCGCCGAAGGTGTTGCGGTGTTCGGCAGCGACGGCCGGCTGCGGCTGCATAACGCCGCCTTCGCGCGGATGTGGCGGCTGTCGCCGAGCGTGCTCGCCGAGCGGCCGCATATCGAAAGAATCACGGCGCTATGCCAGCCGCTGCACGGCGACGCGCCAGCCTGGCAGGCGCTGCGCGACGTCATCACCGCAATCGACAGCCGCGAAACGATCCCCGGCCGGATCGAACGGCGCGACGGCAGCGTGGTCGATTGCACCACCGTGCCGCTGCCTGACGGCGCCACGCTGGTCACGTTCCATGACGTTACCGATTCGGTCAATGTCGAGCGCGCGCTGCGCGAGCGCAACGAAGCGCTCGAAGACGCCGACAAGATCAAGATCGATTTCGTTCATCACGTGTCCTACGAGCTGCGCTCGCCGCTGACCAATATTATCGGCTTCGTCCACCTGCTCGGCGACCCGGCGACCGGACCGCTGGTGCAAAAGCAGCGCGAATATCTCGATTACATCACGGTATCGACGAATACGTTGCTGGCGCTGATCAACAACATTCTCGATCTGGCGACCATCGATGCCGGCCGCATGCAGCTCAACCTCGGGCCGGTCGATATCCTCGAAACCATGGCGGCGGCCGCCGAAGGCGTGCAGGATCGGCTGGTGAGCGCCGGCCTCGCATTGGACATCAGTGCGCCCGCCGACATCGGCAGCTTTACCGCCGACAAGCTGCGCGTGCGGCAGATCCTCTTCAATTTGTTGGCCAACGCCGTAAGCTTTTCGCCCGGCGGCGCTGCCGTGACATTGTCCGCCGCGCGCAGTGCCGACGCGGTGGTCTTTTCGGTCACCGACGAGGGGCCCGGCATTCCGCCCCATGTGCTGGAAAAGGTATTCGACTGGTTCGAGACCCATTCGCTCGGGTCGCAGCATCGCGGGCCGGGAATCGGACTTTCCCTGGTCCGCTCCTTCGTTGAACTGCACGGCGGCACGGTGACGATCATTTCAGCTGTGGGACAAGGCACCACCGTGACATGTACATTCCCGCTTACTGAAACCGCCACGCTGACGGCCGCGGAGTAGCAATGCTTCTGACCACCCCCGGTGGTGCAAGTTTTACTGTGACATTGGCGAACGAAGAGGCGACGCGGCGATTGGCGATCGACATCGCCGCCGCGCTCGAACCCGGCGATCTTGTCACGCTGTCGGGCGATCTCGGCGCCGGCAAAACCGCATTTGCGCGCGCGCTGATCCGATACCTTGCCGGCGACGATAGGGTCGAGGTGCCGAGCCCGACCTTCACCTTCATGCAGACCTATGAGCTGCCGCGCTTCACCCTCGTTCATGCCGATCTCTACCGGGTTTCCGGAACGGTAGAGCTTGCCGAACTGGGCTTCGACGATTTGCCCGAGGGCGCCGTCGTGCTGATGGAGTGGCCCGACCGCGCGGCGGGTTTTCTGCCGCCCGACCGCCTCGATATCGCGTTTACGCTTACGCCTGCGGGTGGGCCCGACATGCGCAACGCACGCTGTGTCGGCTACGGCGGCTTCGTACCGCGCGTGGAGCGCATCGCGCGTATCCGCGCCTTCCTCGACGAATCCGGGTTCGGCGAAGCCTATCGCACGCGGATGCAGGGCGACGCTTCGACGCGAATCTTCGAGCGGCTGACACTGAACGATCGGACCTTCGTCCTGATGAACGCGCCGCGGCGTCCTGACGGCCCGCCGGTGCGCGACGGCAAACCCTATAGCGCCATCGCCCACCTCGCCGAGGACATCGTGCCCTATATCGCGATCGCGGCCGGATTGCGCGATCTCGGCCTATCGGCGCCGGAAATACTGAACGCCGATCTCGATCACGGCCTCATCGTCATGGAGGATTTCGGCAACGAGCGCGTCGTTGACGGCGATCCGCCGGCACCGATCGAGGAACGCTATGCCGCCGCCGTCGATCTTCTGAGCACGCTGCATGGCCGCGAATTGCCGGACACGCTGCCGGTCACGTCGGAGCTCGTCTATCGGCTGCCCTCCTACGACATGGAGGCGTTCCTGATCGAGGCCGAGCTGTTGCTCGACTGGTACTTGATCGCCGCCGGAGCACCCGCCACCGCGGCCGCACGTGCAGCTTTCGTCCGGCTCTGGCGCGAGGCGCTGTTGCCGGCGATCGCCGCGCCGCCGACCTGGGTGTTGCGCGACTACCATTCGCCCAACCTGCTATGGCTGGCGCAGCGTGACGATATCGCCCGGATCGGCCTTCTCGATTTTCAGGACGCCCTGATCGGGCCCGCCGCCTATGACGTCGCCTCGCTCCTTCAGGACGCGCGCGTCGACGTCCCGGAAGCGATGGAAATGGCCTTGCTCGGCCGCTATGTGCGTTCCCGTCTCGGCGAAGACCGGGAATTCGACACCGCCGGCTTAATGCGCGTCTATGCGACGCTGGCGGCGCAGCGGGCGACAAAAATCCTCGGCATATTCGCCCGGCTGCACCGCCGCGATGGCAAGCCGCAATACCTGCATCACATGCCCCGCCTATGGAACTACCTGCAGCGCTCGCTGGCGCATCCGGCCTTGACTGCGCTTAAGGCCTGGTACGCCACAAATGTGCCCGCTCCGGATGGGTTATGATATTGCGATTCGTGTGATGGCGATCGCTGGGCGGGCAATGCGATGATGCCGAAAAGCGCGATAGTGCTGGCTGCGGGGCTCGGCACGCGCATGCGGCCCTATAACGGCCACATCCCCAAGCCGCTGGTCGCGGTCGGCGGCAAATCTCTGATCGACTATGGGCTCGATCGTCTTGCCGATGCGGGCGTCGAGCGCGCAGTGGTGAACGTGCACCATCTCGCTGACGCGGTGGAGCGGCATCTCGCGTCGCGCCAGAAACCGCGCATCCTCATTTCCGACGAGCGCGGGGAACTGCTCGGCACCGGCGGCGGGATCGCCAAAGCGCTGCCGCAACTGGGCGATGCGCCGTTCTTTCTGGTCAATTCGGATACGCTGTGGCTGGACGGCGTCAAACCCAACTTCGCGCGGCTCGCCGAAAACTTCGACCCTCAGACCATGGATGCGCTCCTACTGTTGGCGTCGACGACCGGCAGCCTGGGCTATGACGGTCGCGGCGACTACGCCATGCTCCCCGACGGGCGGCTGCGTCGCCGCGGCGAGCAGGAGGTGGTGCCGTTCATCTATGCCGGCGCGGCTATACTCTCGCCCGCGCTGTTCGCCGCGGCGCCCGCCGGCGCCTTTCCGCTCACGCTGCTGTTCGACCGCGCCGGGGAAAAGGGCCGGCTGCTTGGGCTGCGCCTCGAAGGCACTTGGATGCATGTCGGTACGCCCGAGGCCGTCGCCGCCGCCGAAGCGGCACTCGCCGCGATGGTTTAGAATCTGATATTCGAATTGGATCGTTGTCCCGCGACAGCGGCGAATCGATCACCGCCATGAACCCGCGTATCTTCACCATACCGGCGTCGGCGCCATTTTTGCCGACGCTGATCGAGGCGTTGAACGCCGGCAAGCTCGGCTTTGCCGTCGCCGACGATCCGCTGGCGCTTGCCTCGGCGACGATTTACCTGCCGACGCGCCGCGCCTGCCGCCTGATGCGCGCCGCCTTCCTCGACGTCTGCAAAGACGACGCCGCCATCCTGCCGCGCATTGTCGCCCTCGGCGACATCGACGAGGACGAGATCGCGTTCGCCGAAGCCGCGACCGGCGACATCGCCGCCGCGGCGCTCGCTCTACCGGATGCCCTCGCCGGCCTCGAACGACAGCTGTTACTCACGCAACTGGTGACCAAATGGGCCACATCGCCCGAACTGCACGGCACGAGCGGCTCGCCGCTCGTCGCCCAAACGCCGGCGGCCGCCTGCGCTCTCGCCGACGACCTGGCGCGATTGATCGACGACATGACGACGCGCGGCGTGTCATGGGACCGGCTCGACGATCTCGTCCCCGATCAGTTCGACGCGTTCTGGCAGCTCACGCTGCGGTTTTTGCAGATCGCCCGCAAGACATGGCCGGGAATCTTGCGCGAGCGAGGTTTGATCGAGCCGGCTGCGCGGCGCGACGCCCTGATCAAGGCAGAGGCCGCGCGGCTCGCGCGCAAGATAGACGGACCGGTGATCGTTGCGGGCTCGACCGGTTCGATTCCGTCCACTGCGGAGCTTATTGCGACGATAGCGCGGTTGCCGCACGGCGCCGTGGTCTTGCCTGGACTCGACACCGACCTCGACGAGGACTCATGGCGGCTGATCGCGGGCGACGAGAAGAAGAACATCGCGGCGGCGCCGGGCCATCCGCAATTCGCCATGCAGGCCTTGCTCGCGCGCATTGACGTCGCGCGCGACGCCGTCGTGACCTTGGCGCAACCGCGCCGGCGCGAGCGGCTCGTCTCGGAAGCGCTCCGCCCGGCCGCCGCGACCGACCTGTGGCGGCAGACGGCTGCCGACCCCGCATTCGAAGCGCATGCCGATCAAGCGCTGCAGTCGCTGGCGGTCATCGAAGCGGCCAATCCGGAGGACGAAGCGCTCGCCATCGCGGTCGCACTGCGCGAAGCGGTGCATGACGGCAAGACCGCGGCCTTGGTCACCCCGGACCGTGCGCTTGGACGACGCGTGCTTGCCGCATTGGCGCGCTGGAACATCGCGGCGGAAGATTCCGGCGGCGACGCGCTCGCCGATACGCCAGCCGGAATTTTTGCGCGGCTTGCCGCCGCGACTGCGCTCGATGGCACTCCACCGGTGACGCTGCTCGCCTTGCTCAAGCATCCGCTGCTGCGGCTTGGCGAACCGCACGCCGTCGCCGCGCTGGAACGCGCGATCCTGCGCGGCCCTCGGCCGCGCGCCGGCAGCATCGGACTTGCCCACGCGCTGACGAGTTTTCGCGCGCAGCTTGAAAAATTTCACCGCCACGAGGCGACCGACCTGCATCCGTCCGATCCACGCACGGATCTGACCGACAGCGAGCTCGCCGCCGCGCAGAAATTGATCGAAAAACTCGCCATTGCGCTGGCGCCGCTCGAAGACCTCGCTGCCGGGTCGCATCCGCTGAGTGAAATTGCCAAACGGCATCGTGATGTCCTCATTGCGCTCACCCGGAACGATGCTGCCGAGATCGCCTTCGCCGGCACCGACGGCCAGAAGCTTGCCGACATGCTTGACGAACTCGCAACCAGCGAAGCGGCTGCGGGCGTTCTCGTCGAGAAATCGGATTATGTCGAATTGTTCTCTGCGGCTCTGGCCGGCCAGAAAATAAGACCGGCGCTCCGCTTCGGCGCGCGCGTGCGCATTCTAGGAACCATCGAAGCGCGGCTGACCGACAGCGACCGGGTCGTGCTCGGCGGGCTCGTCGAGGGGACTTGGCCGCCGGAAAGCAACAACGACGCCTGGCTGAGCCGTCCGATGCGGCGTACGCTTGGTCTTGATTTGCCCGAACGCCGCATCGGCCTTTCCGCCCACGATTTCGCGCAGCTTTTCGGCGCGCCCGAAGTCATCGTGAGCTATGCCGCCAAGATCGCCGGCACGCCGACGGTGCCCTCGCGCTTCATCCAGCGCCTCGCCGCCGTCGCCGGCCCGCGGTGGCGAACAGCCGTGGCCCGCGGCGAAAATTATCTCTACTGGGCGCGCGAACTCGATCGGCCGGAGCAGGTGACGCCGGCGCCGCAGCCGGCGCCGAAACCACCGCGCGCGGCGCGGCCGAAAAGCCTTTCGGTGACCGAGATCGAGGATTGGTTGCGCGATCCCTATACGATCTACGCCAAGCACATTTTACGCCTGAAACCGCTCGATGCGGTCGACACCGAACCCGGCGCCGCCGAGCGCGGCACCATCATCCACGCCGCGATCGGCGAATTCACCAAGCGCTTCGCCAAGGAGCTGCCGCCGGATCCGGCGGATGAGCTCATCGCAATGGGCGAACCGCATTTCGCCGCGCTGGAAGATTTTCCGGAGGCGCGCGCCTTCTGGTGGCCGCGATTCATACGCATAGCGCACTGGTTCGCGCGCTGGGAAGCCGACCGGCGCGCCACCGTTGCCGCGATTTTCGCCGAAATCCGCGGTGAGATCGACATTCCGCTGCACGAAAATTCGTTCACGCTACGCGGCATTGCCGACCGGATTGAGCACGGTGCGGACGGCCGCTATGCCATCCTCGACTACAAGACCGGCGCCGCGCGAAGCGAAAAGCAGGTCCGCACCGGCCTGGCGCCGCAGCTCACGCTGGAAGCCGCGATGCTGCGCAACGGCGGTTTCAAAGGCATTCCGGCCGGCGCGACGATTGCCGAGCTCGTTTATGTGCTCCTCAAGGGCGGCGAGCCGGCCGGCGCAGCCAAGTCGATCGCGTTCAAGGACGGCACCCCGGACAGCCAAGCCGACCGCGCGATCGAGAAACTCACTGTGCTGGCCGGGCGCTTCGATGACGAGAACGAACCGTACCGTTCGCTCGTGCATCCGATGTGGATGACCCATTACGGCGTCTACGACCATCTCGCGCGCGTTAAGGAGTGGACCAGCGCCGGCGGCGAGGACGATAACGGCGGGAGCGGCGAATGAGAACGCCGGGACTCATCCCGCCGCAGGTCCGGCTGTTGCAGCGCGCGGTCGCCGATCCGAAAGTGTCGGCCTGGGTCGCCGCCAATGCCGGGTCGGGCAAGACCCATGTGCTGGCGCAACGGGTGATCAATCTCCTGCTCAAAGGGGTCGAGCCGGAAAAAATCCTCTGCATCACCTTCACCAAGGCGGCGGCCGCCAATATGGCCAAGCGCGTATTCGACACGCTGGCCGCATGGACCACGCTCGGCGATGCAGCGCTGGACGACGCGATCCGCGCCCGCTCGGACATGGCGCCCGATGCCGAGCGGCGGGCTTTGGCGCGGCGACTGTTTGCTCGTGCGCTCGAAACGCCTGGCGGTCTCAAAGTGCAGACCATCCACGCCTTCTGCACGCGGCTCCTGCACCAGTTTCCGTTCGAAGCCAATGTCGCCGCCCGCTTCACCGTGCTCGACGAGACCGAGCAAACACAGCTTCTGGAGCAATTGACGCTTGCCGTACTGCTCGATGGCGCGCGCGCCCCCGATAGTCCGCTCGGCCGGGCGCTCGCCACGGCCATGACGGCGGCAGCCGACCAGACCTTTCGCGAGCTCGTGCGCGGCGCCATCGGCCGGCGCGACGCCATCGGCCGCTGGGTGATCGAGGCGGGCGGCGTGAACGCGGCAATTGCCGGACTATCGCGTGCGCTCGGCATCGATCCCGCCGCCACCCGCGAAAGTGTCGAAGAGGAGTTCTTCGGCGGTTCGTCGATCGCGCCCACGGAATGGACCTCGCTCGCGACCGCCCTGGCGCGAGGCAGCAAGACTGACGTTGAACAGGCGCGCCGGTTCAATTTGCTCGCTTCGCTGGCGCGCGCCGACCGCGTCGAAACCTATCTCGATATTTTCTGTACCAGCGAGGAGCGGTCGCCGCGAAAATCCATCATCACCAAGGCGGTCAAAGTCATTGGCCTCGCCGAACGGCTCGCCGTCGAGCAAGAGCGCGTTTGCGCGCTGCTTCATCGCCTGCGCGCGGTGATCTGCCGCGATCGTTCCGCTGCGCTTCTCACCGTCGCCCACGAGGTCTTGACGCGCTATCAAAACGAGAAAGCGCGCCGCGGCCTTCTCGACTACGACGATCTCATCGACAAGACGTTGTCGCTGCTCGGCAGCGTCGACGCGGCCTGGGTCCATTACAAGCTCGATCTCGGCATCGACCATCTCCTGATCGACGAAGCGCAGGACACGAGCCACAAGCAGTGGCAAATCGTCCGCCACCTGGTCGCCGAGTTCACCGCCGGCGCGGGCGCGCGCCCAACGCCGCGCACCATCTTCGCCGTCGGCGACGAGAAGCAGTCGATTTATTCGTTTCAGAATGCCGCGCCGAAGGAATTCGCGGAGATGCGGCGCTATTTCGAGCGCGCACATAAGAACGCCGAGCTAGAATTCGTCTTCCGCGAATTCAAACATTCTTTTCGCTCCGGCGACAGCGTGCTGGGTGCGGTCGATGAAGTCTTCAAGAGCAAGGCGATTGCGGCGAGCGTCGCATCGGATAGCGACGGCTTTCCGCCGCACATCGCCTTGCCCGATGCGCCGCCCAGCGAGGTCGAGCTCTGGGAGCCGACGGCGCCGGACGAACGCCGCGAAATCGAGGGCTGGGACGCGCCATTCGATCAAATCAGCGAGACGAGCCCGCGGGTCAAACTCGCCCGGCGCATCGCGCGCGCGGTGCGGCGGCTGGTCGAACAGCGCGAACCGGCGGGCATCGAGCGCCGCGCCGTGCGCTACGGCGATGTTTTGATTCTGGTGCGGCAGCGCGGCGAACTATTCGAGGCGATCATTCGCGCCCTGAAAGATGAAGGCGTCACAGTCGCCGGCGCGGACCGCCTCGTGCTGACGGAACATATCGCGGTGATGGACCTCATCGCGCTTGCCGACGCGTTGCTGTTGCCGGAAGACGATCTTGCGCTGGCGACCGTGCTGCGCAGTCCGTTGTTCGGTTTCGAGGATGACGACCTGTTTGCGATCGCCTGGGATCGCGGTCCATTGTCGCTACGCGCCGCGCTCGCGCGCAAGAGCGGCGAGCACCAGAAGTTTGCGGCAGCGTCGGCCGTTCTCGATAAGCTCGCAGAAGCGGCGCGGCGCCAGCCGCCGTTTGCGTTTTATGCGCAAATCCTCGGCGCGGAGGGCGGGCGGCGGCGCTTCCTGGCGCGGCTTGGCCACGAGGCAAACGACGCGCTCGACGAATTTCTCAATCTCGCGTTCGATTACGAGCGGCGCCAAACGCCCTCGCTCCAGGGCTTCCTCGCCTGGCTGCGGCAGGCGCGCGCCGAGGTCAAGCGCGACATGGAGATCGCGCGCGACGAGGTCCGGGTGATGACCGTGCACGGCGCCAAGGGGCTTGAAGCGCCGATCGTAATCCTTGCCGACACGATGACGCCGCCGGCCGGTCCGAAACCGCCGCGGCTCCTCACGCTCGCCGGCGACGCGATGATTTGGGCGGGACGCAAGGCTGACGATGCGCCCGCGGTCGCCATGGCGAGGCAGAGCGCGCTTGTCGAAGCCGGCGACGAATATCGCCGTCTCCTTTATGTCGCCATGACGCGGGCCGCAGACTGGCTGATCGTCTGCGGCGCGGAGGGCAAGACCAAGCGGCCGGAGGGCTGCTGGTACGATCTCGTGCGCGACGCGCTCGGTCCCTTCCTGGTCGAGGACAACGATGGTGAAGACAAAATCCTGCGCTATCGCAAGACGCTGCCGGACGCAGTCGCGCCACGCGCCGCAGCGGCGGCCGGCCCCGCCAACGCCGAACACCGAGCATTGCCCGCATGGCTACGGCAGCCGGTTCCAGTCGAAATCGAGCGCGCCGGAACGCTCGCGCCGTCGGCTGCCTTTGGCGAAGAGATCGGCCGCGCCGCAAGCGTTGGCGTCTCAGCCGCCGAGCGACACAAGGCGCTCGTGCGCGGCCGCATCGTCCATCGGCTCATGCAGTCCCTGCCTGATATTCCGCCGCCGCGGCGGAAGGATGCCGCCGAGCATTATCTCGCCGGCGCCGCCAAGAATTTCTCCTCGGCCGAGCAGGCCGAAATTGTGCGGCAGATATTGGTCATTCTGGATGCGCCGGAGTTTGCCGAACTATTCGCGCCGGGCAGCCGCGCCGAAGTACCGATTGTCGGCCGTATCGCGCGTCCGAATGGAGCACCGGTCGCCGTTGTCGGCCTAGTCGATCGCTTAGTCGTTACAGACCGTGCCGTGCTGATCAGCGATTACAAGACCGATAGTCTTGTGCCGCGCAGTCTCGATGAGGTGCCGCCAGCGTATGTTGCGCAACTCGCCCTTTACCGCGCGGTGCTGGCGCGGCTTTATCCCCATGAAGCGGTGGGGGCGGCGTTGATTTTCACCGCCGGGCCTGTGCTGATCGAGATACCGGTCGAGGCTCAGGAGGCGGAGCTTCGCAAAATCCTAACGGATCAGCGGTAATCGAGGGCGTCGCGCTGCGGTGAAGCTATCTTGACGCCCCGATGACCGGTTCATACCTTCAGCGCCCCGGGCCGCCGATTCCCCGAAAGGACGAGGTATTTCATGGTCGAGAAAACAACTGACGCAACGTTCGACAAGGACGTGCTCAAGGCGAGCGGGCCCGTGGTCGTCGATTTCTGGGCCGAATGGTGCGGCCCCTGCCGGATGATCGCGCCGGCGCTCGAGGAGATTTCCAATTCGCTCAACGGCAAAGTGAAGATCGTCAAGCTCAACGTCGACGAAAATCCGGGCACCGCGGCGAAATATGGCATCATGTCGATCCCGACGCTGATGCTGTTCAAGGACGGCCAACTCGCCTCACGGCAGGTCGGCGCTCAGCCGAAGCAAAAGCTCGAGCAGTGGATCACGGCGTCGGTGTGATTGCCTCACGTCATTCCGATCCCGGAATGACGGGCTGTGGTGATGACGTTTACGCGTGAGCGATCTAGCTCGCGCGCCGTGCCGATCGGCCCGCCAGCCACATCTTTTCGAGATTGTAGAAGTCCCGCACTTCGGGACGAAAGACGTGGACGATGACGCCGCCTGCGTCGATCAGCACCCAGTCGCAATGCGGCATGCCTTCGACGCGCGCGCGAACGCCGGCTTTGTGCAAATCTTCGACGACCCTGTCGGCCACCGATCCGACATGGCGCTGCGACCGGCCGGAGGACACGACCATATAGTCGCCGATTGAAGGCTTATCCCGAAGATCGATGGTGAGGGTGTCCTCTGCCTTCATATCGTCGAGGCGGGCGAGGACCATGCGGAGGATCTCCTCGGCGTCAAGACGCATTCTGGAGACCGTTTCGGGCGGACGACGTTCGGCCCGAGAGATTACAACTGTGGACAGGGTTGCTTATCCTTTCACTCCAAGTTTTTCCCGATCGCTTTTTCCCGATCGCTCCTTGCCGGCCCCGGCCACCGAATCCGAAGCCCGCAGTCGCTAAGATAGTCACGGCCAGTTAATAGTTTCAACTACCTTGCGTTCAACGAACTGTCATTTGGCGGGCTTCTTTCCCGGTTTGCGCTGCGCACGTGCCGCGCGGAGCGCCGTTGACGACAGCGGCGATTTGAGGCCGTGCAGGTAAATCCAGGCCGGCGGCTTTCGTTTCGACAGTGTCGTCGCCGCCGATTCGGGGATTCGCGCCCAGTCCAGCGCCTGACCGGCAACCCCCGCCGTCGAGTAAAGGCTTGGACCGAGCCGATCGATCACCGCGATCGGAACCAGCGCGGCGATGTCGCGCCAGCGCTGCCAGCGATGGAAGTGGCGTAAATTATCGGCCCCCATGATCCAGACGAAACGCACCCCCGGGCAGCTGCGCACAAGATAACTGATCGTACCGTAGGTGTAGTTGGTGCCGAGATCGGCTTCGAAATCGCTGACGTCGACGCGCGGATGATGGGCAAGAGCGCGCGCCGCGGCAACGCGCTCGGCGAGCGGCGCCAATCCGCGAACGTCCTTGAGCGGATTGCCGGGCGTGACCAGCCACCACAGCCGATCGAGACGGAGGCGCCGCATCGCCAGCAACGATGCCGCGCGGTGCGCCGCGTGCGGCGGATCAAACGTGCCGCCGAACAGGCCGATGCGCATGCCTGGCGCATGCGGCGGCAGAACGACGACGCCGCGGCGGCCGGGCCTTGCGGCAACCTGGCGCGCAGGTACGAGCTCCCAGTTCATGGCTTCCAGAAAGAGTCCCCCTCCCCACGCATCGCCCACCGCCGGCGCCGCGACGATCCGCGGCGTCGGCTGCGAATGATCATGGCCGCGTCTGTCCGCTGCCGCGTATGCGGTACTTGAAAGTCGTGAGTTGTTCCACGCCGACCGGACCGCGGGCGTGCAGTCTGCCGGTGGCGATACCGATCTCGGCGCCAAAGCCAAACTCGCCGCCGTCGGCGAATTGCGTCGACGCATTGTGCAACACGATCGCAGAATCCACTTCGCGCAAGAATTTCTCCGCCGCGTTCTTATCTTCGGTGACGATCGCATCGGTGTGATGCGAGCCGTATCGCTCGATATGGGCGATCGCGGCATCGACACCGTCGACCACACCGGCGGTCAGAATGGCGTCGAGATATTCGGTGCCCCAGTCGGCCTTGCTTGCAGGCTTGACCCGACTGTCGACGGCCTGGACCGCGGCGTCGCCGCGGATTTCGCAGCCGGCGTCAAGCAGCATGGTCACCAGCGGCTTGAGGAGTTTCGCGGCGCCGGCGCGATCGACGAGCAGCGTCTCGGCCGCGCCGCACACGCCGGTGCGGCGCATTTTGGCATTGAGCACGATCGATTTGGCCATGCCGAGCTTGGCCTTGCCGTCGACGTAGACATGGCAGACGCCTTCGAGGTGAGCGAACACCGGCACGCGCGCCTCGGTCTGCACCCGGCCGACCAGATTTTTGCCGCCGCGCGGCACGATCACGTCGATGGCGCCGTCAAGTCCGGCGAGCATCATGCCGACTGCCTCGCGGTCGCGGGTCGGGACGAGCGCGATGGCCGACGCCGGCAGCCCGGCGGCGACCAGGCCTTCGGCCAGTGCGGCCTGGATCGCGCGGCATGACCGGAAGCTCTCAGAACCGCCGCGGAGGATCGCGGCGTTGCCCGCCTTGAGGCAGAGCGCGCCGGCATCCGCAGTGACATTAGGCCGGCTTTCATAGATGACGCCGACGACGCCAAGCGGAACACGCACCCGCTCGATGCGCATGCCGTTAGGGCGGCGCCATGACGCCATGACAACGCCGACCGGATCCTTGAGCCTGCGAATCACATCGAGGCCGGCCGCCATCGCATCGACGCGCGCGACATCGAGCGAAAGCCGGTCGAGGAATGCCGCGGTGGCGCCGCCGGATTTTGCCTCTGCCCGATCTTCCGCATTGGCGGCCAGGATCGCAGCGCGCGAGCCGCGGATCGCCTTGGCCATTGCTGCCAATGCCTGGGTCTTTTGCGCGGCCGATGCAAGCGCCAGCACGCGCGCCGCTTTGCGCGCCTCGCGGCCGATCTCACGCATCGTGACCGCCAGCGCGGCTTCGGCCTTTGCGGAACCTGCGACCGCCTTGAGCGGGGCGTTCATTGCGCCCTCATGGCATTGATCCGTCTTGCATTCGGCAACCTCCTACCATGTTCGGCCACGCCCGGCGAGGCGGCCGGTAAGGCGGCCTGCCGGGATAGATGCCCACAGCAATCCACAGCGTTCGTGGGCGCGTCACAAAGTTCGAGGAACCTGAGCGAAATTGTCGGCGTTCCCCATTTCGATTCCGCAAATGAGAGGGTGTCATGCATTTGTCAGCTGGTCATAAACCGAACTGTCTGCCCAAGCGGTTCCCCGTTGGAACTACCTATGTGCTGGAGGGACGCGGCGGCGAACATGGCGATTTACGCGTGTTTTCGCGCTATGTGGTCTTGCCGGGCGGCCAACGCATCAATCTCGGGGGCGATTCCGGCGGCAATTTCGCCGGTCCGGCATTATCCCGGACTCGCAGCCGTACACGCAGCGGAAATGGAACCCCGAACAGGGGGAAGGGCGCCGCCAGAGCCAAGAAAATTATGGTCCAGGCCGGAACCCGCGGCCAGCGGCGCCGTTAGTAGGCAGGCGCCGGGCGAAGCCCCCCAGCCCCTCACCCTCAATCACCCGGCGTCGAACCCCGGTCGCATTAGCGGCCGGGGTTCATCTTTTCTGAATGCGCTGCCCGACCGCTATTCCCGGCCGACGACCAGATTGTCGCGATGAATCATCTCGGCCCGGCCGGAAAAGCCGAGGATCGTATCGATATCCGCGGACGAGCGGCCTCTGATTTTTTGCGCATCCTCGGCGTCATAGGCGCATAGCCCCCGGCCGACCTCCGCGCCGTCTGGCCCGCGGATGACGACCGCGTCACCCCGCGCAAAATCGCCTTCGATCCGCGTCACTCCCACCGGTAGCAGGCTGTTGCCGCGGCGGAGCGCGGCAACAGCGCCGGCATCGATGATGAGCGTGCCCTTGGGCTCGAGCGAGCCGGCGATCCATTTCTTGCGCGCGGTCACCGGATTTCCCGCGGCGAGAAACCAGGTGCACCGCGCGCCTTTGGCGATGGCGTCAAGCGGATGCTCGATGCGTCCCGAGGCGATCACCATGTGCGTGCCGGCGCCGGTGGCGATCTTGGCCGCCTCGATCTTTGTCTGCATACCGCCCCGCGACAAATCCGAGCCGGCGGCGCCCGCCATCGCTTCGATTTCGGGCGTAATACGCTCGACGCGCGGTATATGTCGCGCCGACGACGTCGTGCCCGGCGGCGCGTCATAGAGGCCGTCGACATCGGACAGCAGGACGACCAGATCCGCGCTCACCATGGTAGCGACCCGCGCGGCCAGCCGATCGTTGTCGCCGTAACGGATTTCGCTCGTTGCCACAGTATCGTTCTCGTTGATGACCGGCACTGCGCGCCATTCCAAAAGCTTGTCGATGGTCGAGCGGGCGTTGAGATAACGTCGCCGTTCTTCGGTGTCGCCCAATGTCACCAGGATCTGGCCGGCCGTGATGCCGTGACGCGACAGCGCCTCGGTCCAGGTGCGCGCCAGCGCGATCTGGCCGACCGCCGCGGCGGCTTGGCTGTCCTCGAGCTCAAGCGGTCCCCCCGGCAATTTGAGTACTGTACGCCCAAGCGCGATGGCGCCGGAGGAGACCACCAGCAGGTCGCGTTTACCGCCATGCAGCGCTGCCAGATCGGCGGCCAGCGAAGCGAGCCACGTTTCGTTGAGCTTTCCGGCCTTGGCGTCGACCAAAAGCGAGGAGCCGACCTTCACAACGATGCGGCGAAAGTCGGCAAGCTGCGGTGTATCCGTGGCCGTGTTCATGACAAGGCTTTTAGCGGGGCTTTTGCCCAGGCGGTAGCTGGGGCCGAGGGAGGTTACAGTTCGGCTTCGTGCTGCAGCTGCGCCTTGTTCTCGAGGCAATAATAACCGGACAGGCGGCTGACCAGTTTGCGCCGCTTCCAGTCATTGAGAATGCGGCTGACATTCTCGCGAGCGATACCGGCCATGGCGGCAAGGTCGCTCTGACCGATCTTCTGGCGGATGACGATGCGGCCCGCGCCGACATCCTGGCCGAACTCCTGCGCCAATTCGAGCAGTGTGCAGGCAACGCGGCCGCGCAACGGCAAAAAACTTCCCGCCGCCAGCGCCGCGTCCGTCTCGCGCAGTCGCGTAGCGATTAGCGTCACCAGCGATTTGTAGATTTCGGGATGTTTCTTGGCGAAGTCCTCGAAGGCGGCCCGGCTCAAAAAACTCAAAACGGCGGCGCGCACCGCCACGACCGAGGCCGAGCGCGGTAGTCCGTCGATGATCGAAAGCTCGCCGACAATGGCGCCCGAACCGAGAAAGGCGAGAATGCGCTCAGTGCCGCCGCGCGACACCATGGTCACCTTGAGGAGACCATCTTCGACGCGATAACAGCCGTCGCCGGCGTCTCCCGCCAGGAACAATACCTCGTCGGCATTGAGCTTTACCGAGGTCGCACTGGTGAAAAGGTTGGCCGAAAGATGTTCGGGCAAACCTGTCAGCAGGCTCGGAATGGGACGGGGAGTTGGCATGACGCCTGACGCCGCACAATGTTCGGGGCCAATTCTCGACCGGCAACCAAAGCATGGGACATATTTCGGGTAAGGAAAAGCCCGCCCGGAGGTTTTGTCCGGGCGGGCGAGGCTGACCCGTTCCAGGGTCTTCGGGGTGTATGGGGGACTAGCCTCACCCCTTGGACGTCATGGCCATTGGGGGTGGTTGGGGACCGAGAGATGACCAATGGCGTCCGAGTGGCCATGATTGTAACGATCAGCGCAGGCTGCGAAGTGACCGCCATCACACAACGGCGCTTTTCTCTAAGTCATTGAGATTCCATCAATTCCGACTACGGCTGGCGCAACGCCGGCACAAATTGCGCGCCCAACCACTAAGCTTTCGGCACCCGTACCTCGACCCCGGCACGGTGCTCGATCGGCTGCACGATGGTGGTGATATCCTTCTCCGGGCCGATTTCGTCGCAGGTGAGCTTGAGCAACGCGGCAACCGCCTCGCACACCTCGATCGGCACGCCGAGCGCTTTGGCCTCGGACACGAACAGGTTCACGTCCTTCATCATCAGCCCCGCCGTGAATCCCTGATTGAACTTTCGCGGAATAACGACGTCGGGGAATTTCTGCTCGGTTGCCGTTGAGCGGCCGGAGCTTGCGTTGATGACATCGACCATGATGCGCGGGTCGAGACCGGCCTTCACGCCGACCACCATCGACTCTGACGTTGCCGCCATAGCCGCGGCCGACAGCACGTTGTTGCAAAGCTTCATGGTCTGACCGGCGCCGGACCGTTCGCCGATGTAAAAGAACTTGCCGATCACTTTGAGCGCCGGCTCGACCGCTTCGACATCGGCGCGCGGCCCTGACGCCATCACCGCGACCGTACCCTTTTCCGCGCCTTTGACGCCGCCGCTCACGGGCGCGTCGATCTGCACGATGTTTTTCGCCGCAAGCAATTTGAAAATCCGCTGCGCCATCACCGATCCGGTGGTCGAGAGGTCGACGAAACGGCGCACGCGCTTGCCTTCGATGACGCCGTCGGGACCGGTCGCAACCTTGAGCACGATGTCGGGCGTCGGCAGGCTCACCATCACCGTCTCGGCCGCGTCGGCAACCTCCTTCGGCGAACGCGCGGCCACGCCGCCGAGCGCGGCGAGATTGCCGATCGCTTCCTGACGCGTGTCATAAACGATGACCTTGTGCCCGGCCTCGACCAGGCGGCGCGCCATATGCGCACCCATATTGCCGAGACCGATGAAGCCGATGTCCATGGACGTTCTCCCCTGTTACTTTGCGTTCATTGTAGCCGCCGCGAATTCGGCGCGCACCTTCTCGGTATGCTCGCCCAGCGCCGGCACCGGACCGTAGCGTCGCGACGCCGAGCTACGTTCCGCGGGCGCCGGATAGGATACCGGTCCGCTCGGCGTGCCGACGATGATACGGCGCAAATGCGGATGGCGCGCCAGGTCGGCCGGACCATTGACGCGGGCGAAAGCAATGTCGGCGGCGGCGAGCTTTTGCTCGAGCGTTTCCGCGTCGAGCGCGCCGAAGGTTTTGGCGACCCTGCCGTCGGTTGCGGCGCGGCGTTTGACGCGTTCGACATTGGTGGCAAAGGCCGGATCGGCCGCGAGCGCGGCGTCATCCAAGACCTTTTCCGCCAACACGCGCCATTCGCGGTCGCTCTGGATGGAAATGAGAATATCGACGCCGTCGCGACTCTTAAACGCGCCGTAAGGCGAGATCGATGTATGAGCGAGACCGATGCGTTGCGGCGGCGTACCGGCCTCCTGCTGCAATAGCGGCACCGTCATCCAATCCGCCATGGCGTCGAACATCGAGATCGAAAGCGCCGCGCCCTCGCCGCTGCGTTCGCGCGCGATCAGGGCCTCGAGAATCGCCTCATAGGCATTCATGCCCGAGGCAATGTCCACCACCGAAACACCGACGCGCGACGGCTCGGCCGTGCCGGTGATCGAGGCAAGGCCAGATTCGGCCTGGATCAGCATATCGTAGGCTTTGCGCTTGGCATGCGGCCCACTCTCGCCGAAGCCGGAAATCGAGCAACAAATAAGTCGGGGGTGCTGACGCCGTAATTTTGCGATCTCGAAGCCGAGCTTGGCCGCCGCGCCGGGCTTTAGGTTCTGCACGAACACATCGGCGCGCGCGATCATCGCAGCAAGAAGCGCCTTGTCCTCGTGCTTGCCGAGATCGAGGACGACGGACTCCTTGCCGCGGTTGAGCCAGACGAAATAGCTGCACTCTCCGTGTACCAGATCGTCGTAGCCGCGCGCGAAGTCGCCTTCCGGCCGCTCGATCTTGATGACGCGCGCGCCGGCATCGGCGAGCCGGCACGTGCACATCGGCGCGGCAACCGCCTGCTCGAGCGAGACGACCAGCAGGCCGGAGAGCGGAAGCGAGCTATTCAATACGACCTCGGCAAGCCGAGCACATGCTCGGCAATGTAGGAAAGCACCAAATTCGTCGAGATCGGCGCCACGGTATAGAGCCTGGTCTCGCGGAATTTGCGCTCGATATCGAACTCTTCGGCAAAGCCGAAGCCGCCGTGGGTCTGCAGGCACATGTCGGCTGCCGCCCACGACGCTTCGGCGGCGAGATGCTTGGCCATGTTCGCCTCGGCGCCGCAGTCCTTGCCGGCCTCGTAGAGCGTCGCCGCTTCGCGCACCATCAATTCGGCGGCGCGCATGGCGATGTAAGCGCGCGCAATGGGAAACTGGACGCCTTGGTTCTGGCCGATCGGCCGACCGAACACGACCCGTTCGCCGGCATAGGCCGTGGCCTTGCCGATAAACCATTTGGCGTCGCCGATACATTCGGCGGCGATGAGGATGCGTTCGGCGTTCATGCCGGAGAGGATGTAGCGGAAGCCTTCGCCCTCGACGCCGATGAGATTTTCCGCCGGCACCCGCATGTTCTCGAAGAACACTTCGGTCGTGGCGTGATTCATCATGGTGCGGATCGGACGGATCGTCAGGCCTTTGCCTTTGACTTCCCGCATATCGACGAGAAAAACGGAAAGGCCATCGGTGCGTTTCTTGGCCTGCTCGCGCGGCGTCGTTCGCGCCAGAAGGAGCATGAGATCCGAATGCTCCGCACGCGACGTCCAAATCTTCTGGCCGTTGACGAGATAGCTTTCGTTGCCGTCGCGCACGGCCGTGGTGCGCAAGCTCAATGTGTCGGTGCCCGAGGTCGGCTCGGTGACGCCGAAGGCCTGCAGCCGCAGCTCGCCGCGGGCGATTGCCGGCAAATAGCGCCTTTTCTGTTCGGCGCTGCCGTGCCGCAGCACCGTACCCATCGTGTACATCTGCGCATGGCAGGCGGCGCCGTTGCAGCCGGAAGCCTGAATTTCCTCCATGATCGCGGCAGCCGCAGTCATGGTGAGGCCGCTGCCGCCGTATTCTTCTGGGATAAGCGCCGCAAGAAAGCCGGCCTTGGTCAAAGCCGCGACGAATTTTTCGGGGTACTCGCGCTCGCGATCGAGCGCGCGCCAATACTCGCCGGGAAAATCGGCGCACAACGCGCGCACGGCCTCGCGGATCGGCGCGAGATCGGCGTTTTCCGTCACGGCCGCACCTCGGCGCGGCCGTTATTGACGGCGATGATGTCGCGCTCCACGACACGGGAGCGGAAGCTTACCACCGCGCCGTCGCGCCACATCTCAGTGCGCAATGTCTCACCGGGAAATACCGGCGCCGAAAACCGCGCGGCGAACGTAACGAGCCGCTTCGGATCGTATGCGCAAAAAGTTTTCAGAACGGCGTGCGCAGCAGTGCCGAAGCTGCCCAGCCCATGCATAATCGGGCGCGGATATCCGGCTTGTTTGGCGACGGCGGGTTCGGAGTGGATCGGATTGAGATCGCCGCTCAATCGGTAAATCAGCGCCGCCTCCGGCCGCGTGGCGAGGTCGCAGACCGTATCCGGCGCGCGCGCCGGAAGCTCATGCGGCGGCGGCGCTTCGCGCGGCGGCCCGCCGAAACCGCCGTCGCCGCGGCAGAACATCGTGTGCGTCACCGTCGCGATCGGTTCGCCGGTCGCCTTGTCCGCGATCTCGCGTTCGGAAAGAACGAGCGCGCCCTTGCCGGCGCCCTTGTCGATCACCTCGACGATGCGCTGCCGGCCGATCACGGTGCCTGCTCCGGCGAGCGGCCTGTGCAGCGTAATGCCCTGCTCGCCGTTGACGACCTTGACCCAGTCGATGCCGGTGTCGCGGTTGCGCGCCCAAAAGCCGGGGTGGCCGAGCACGGTGCCCATGGTCGGCAGCACTTTCAGGTTCTTTTCATAGACGAACGGCAGCTCGTCCTCGTTCATCGGATCGTGGCCGAATCCGATACCGAGCGCGTAGAGTATGCAGTCCTTCGCCTCGTAAGTTTGCTCCCTGGGCGGAATGTCGAGCGCCATCAGCTTGTCGTAGACGATCGCCATCACACCGGGTCCCACGAGAACACGTCGCTGGAGCGGTCGAGCGGCGTGAACGAAGCGGCGAACGCGCCTTTGAGCTGGGCATCGAGCTTTTCCGGCGTCCAGCCGTCGGAGCGGTGCAGCGTGCGGATCGGTCGGGTCTGATTGAACAGATAAATCTCGTTGTTGCGCACCGAAAAAATCTGGCCGCTGATGCCGGAGGCGCGATCGGAGCCGAGATAGACGGCGAGCGGCGCGATTTTCTCCGGCGTCATCTGACGGAACGCCGCGACCCGCGCCTTCTCCGCCTCGGTCTCGGCCGGGATCGAGTCGATCATCCGCGTCCAGGCAAACGGCGCGACGCAGTTCGAGCGCACGTTAAAGCGCGCCATGTCGAGCGCAATGCCGCGCGATAGGCCGACGATGCCCATCTTGGCCGCCATGTAATTGGCCTGACCGAAATTGCCGACCAGCCCGGAGGTCGAGGTCATGTGCACGAAACTGCCGGAATTCTGTTCGCGAAAATGCGTGGCGCAGGCGCGGCTCATGGCGAAACTGCCGTGCAAATGCACGTCGATCACGTCCGACCAGTCCGACCAGCTCATGCGGTGGAAGATTCGGTCGCGCAAAATGCCGGCATTATTGACGAGAATATCGACGCAGCCGAAAGCATCGAGCGCGGCCTGGACGATTTTTTCCGCGTTGCCCGGCGTGCTGATCGAAAGCGTCGAAGCGATCGCTTCGCCCCCGATTTTCTTGATCTCATCGACCACGCCCTGCGCCGGTCCGGCGTCGGTGCCGCCACCGTCGAGGCTGGCACCGATATCGCAGACGACGACGCGAGCGCCCTCCTGCGCCATCAGCAGCGCAATGCCACGTCCGATTCCGCGGCCGGCCCCGGTGACAATGGCGACCTTGCCGGCAACGATATTCGGCATTCGGCTAAGCCCCCCACACCTCGCGCGCGACCTCGCCGATCATCCTGAGCTTGGCCCATTCCTCGTCTTCGGCCAGGATATTGCCTTCCTCGGTCGAGGCGAAACCGCATTGCGGCGATAGACAAAGCTGATCGAGGTCGGTGAATTTGGCGGCTTCCTCGATGCGGCGCTTGATCGCGTCCTTGCTTTCGAGCGTGCCGGTTTTGGTGGTGACGAGACCGAGCACCGCGACGCGCCCCTTCTGCAGCCGGCGCAGCGGTTCGAAGCCGCCGGCCCGCGCCGTGTCGTATTCCATGAAATAGCCATGCACCTTGATGCGGTCGAACAGGACCTCTTGCATGGCGTCATAGCCGCCGGAACCCATGAAGGTCGATTTGTAGTTGCCGCGGCACAAATGCATCGTCACCGTCATGTCGGACGGAATGTCGGAAATCGCCATATTGATGAGGTCGCCGTAGAGGATCCCGAGAGCTTCCGGATCGTCGCCGCGATCCTTCATCTGCTGACGATATTTCGGATCGCACAGCATGGCGATGAACACTTCATCGAGCTGCAGATAGCGGCAGCCGGCGTCGGCGAAGGCCCGTACCGCCTTCCTGTAGGCCTGGCCGAGATCGGCAAAAAGCCTGTCCAGTGTCGGATAGACCGACTTATCGATCGGCGTGGCAAGCGGGCGGCCGTAAAGCGCCGATGGCGCCGGAATGGTCATTTTCGGCGTCCGCGTCGTATGCGCTTTGAGAAACTTGAAATGCTCGAGCATCGGATGGCTGGAGAAGCCGAGCTTGCCGGTGACCTTGACGCCTTCATTGCGCGTCGTGACCGCGGCGAACGCAATGCCGGTGTCCATGACGTGCTTCTCGACGCCGTCAAGGCCCCACAGGAAGTCGAGATGCCACCAAGACCGGCGGAATTCGCCGTCGGTGATGGATTGCAACCCGACCGCCTCCTGTTTCCTGATGACGTCCGCGACCGCGCGGTCCTCGACCGTCTTGAGCGCGGCGGCGTCAATCTCGCCTTTGGCGAATTTCTCGCGCGCGGCTTTGAGCTCGGCCGGCCGTAACAGACTGCCGACATGATCGGCGCGAAACGGCGGCTTGGTTCGCTGACTCATCCTTTATCCCCAAACCTCGTTCGCAATTTCGACGATCATCCGCAGTTTCGCCCATTCCTCGTCCTCGGCCAACACATTGCCGTCTTCGGTCGAGGCGAAGCCGCATTGCGGCGACAGGCAAAGCTGATCGAGGTCCACGAATTTCGCCGCCTCGTCGATGCGGCGCTTGATGGCGTCCTTGTTTTCCAGGGTGCCGGTCTTGCTGGTGACGAGCCCGAGCACCACGGTCTTGCCCTTCGGCACAAAGCGCAACGGCTCGAACCCGCCGGCGCGCGCGGTGTCATATTCCATAAAATAGCCGTGCACCTTGATCGTATTGAAGAGTATTTCAGCCACCGGCTCGTAACCGCCCGACGCCACGAAGTTCGATCGAAAATTGCCGCGGCATAGATGCATGGTGATGGTCATGTCGGACGGAATGTCGGAGATCGCAGCGTTGATCATCCCGGCATAAGTAGTGGGCAAAGTATCCGGATCCTCGCCGCGGTCGATGATCACTTTGCGCAGCGACGGATCGCATAAATACGTCAGGTTGACTTCGTCGAGCTGCAGATAGCGGCAGCCGGCGTCGGCAAAACCGCGCACGATTTTGCGGTACGATTGGCCGAGGTCGCGATAAAAATCGTCCATTGACGGATAGATCGATTCCGGGACGGCATCGCGGCCATAGCGGAAGTGCAACGATGACGGCGACGGGATCGTCATTTTCGGCGTCTGTTTGGTGTGCGCCTGCAAGAACTTGAAATGCTCGATCATCGGATGCGGCTTGTAGCCGCCGAGCTTGCCGGTAAGGCGCAGCAGCAGCGGCCGCGGCTGCGGCCCGCTGGTCGAGAAACTTATCTTGCGTTCGCCGACATAGGACTCGACGTTATCGAGCTGTTCGAGAAAATCCGTATTCCAAGAAATGCGCCGGTACTCGCCATCGGTGATCGATTTGAGCCCGACCGCCTCTTGTTTCTTGATCACGCCTTCGATTTCGCGATCTTCGATCGCCTTGAACGCCTCGGCGGCGATTTCACCGCGCGCGCGTTTCTCCCGCGCCGCCTTGAGCGCTGCCGTGCGCAAGAGGCTGCCGACGTGATCGGCGCGGAACGGCGGCTTTACTCGTTGCATGCTCAACCCCACACTTCGTTAGCGATTTCCACGATCATCTTAAGCTTGGCCCATTGCTCGTCCTCGGACAGAACGTTGCCCTCTTCGGTCGAAGCAAAGCCGCATTGCGGCGACAGGCAAAGCTGATCGTGCGCGACGTATTTCGCCGCCTCGTCGATACGGCGCTTGATGTCGTCTTTTCGTTCCAAAACGCCGCTCTTGGAAGTGACGAGGCCGAGCACGATCTGTTTCTTGCCCTTGGGAAAGAAGCGGAGCGGTTCGAATCCGCCGGCACGCGCAGAATCATATTCGAGAAAATAACCGTCGAGGCCGGTATTGCCGAGGAGTTGTTCCGCGACAAACTCGTAGCCACCCGAGGCAATAAAGGTCGAGCGAAAATTGCCGCGGCACGAATGCATGGTGATCGCCATATCGGCGGGCTTGCCTTCGAGCGCGGCATTGGTGAGACGCGCATAGCGTTTCGGCAGCGCATCGGGATCGTCACCGCGCATTTTTGACTGTGCGCGCTCGTTCGGATCGCACACCATGGCCCAGGCCGTATCGTCGAGCTGCAAATAGCGGCAGCCGGCATCGTAAAACGCGCGGATCGCGCCGCGGTAGGCCTTGGCGAGGTCATCGAAAAACGGATCGAGCTCGGGATAGACCTCCCTGCTGATCGCGGCACGGCCCTGGCGGAAATGGAAAGTCGACGGCGCCGGAATTGTCATCTTCGGCACAACACGCGTGTGCGCCTTTAGAAATTTGAAGTGCTCCAGCATCGGATGTCCAGAAAAGCCGATCTTGCCGTCAATTTTGATGGTTTCCGCCTTGGTCTGCACGCCGCGGAACTGGATACCGTGGTCAGTCGTGTAAAAGGTCACCCCGTCAAGTCCGCGAAAAAAGTCGAAATGCCACCACGAGCGGCGAAATTCGCCGTCAGTGGCAAGCTTCAGCCCAATCTCCTCCTGCTTTTTGATCGCCTTGTCGATTTCGCGATCTTCGACCGCCCGCAATTCGTCCGCGGAGATCTCATTGCGTTCGCGTTTGGCGCGAGCCTGCCGCAACGCGGCGGGTCGCAACAGGCTGCCGACATGGTCGGCGCGGAATGGCGGCGTGGTTCGTTGCATCGAGCTCCTCCCCGATTTGTTTTATAGCGGAAACGCTCGGTGTCGATTCCGGCTATGGCTACCTGCCAACGCACACTACAGTGGGCAAACGCAAGGTGGGCAGCGCCAGACTCGATTTAGCAACGCCGGCGCGCGAGTGTAAATGCCGTTGCGCGCGCAACGATCGGCACAGACACTCGCCCGGCGCATGACGCCTCAAGGAGACAGAAAAAAATGTATCCCACGCTGCGGCTCTACGAAGACGTGCTGACGAACGACGCCGAGGCATCCTGGCCGGCCCTGCCGCGCATGATGTTCGTCGTCCACGGCGCGGTCGCCATCGCGGATCGCACGCTGCGCGACGAAGAGACGTTCAGCGGCGCAAGCGCCGTCACGGTCAAGGCAGCGAGCAGCGGCGCGACGCTGTGGCGCTGGGAGCTTGTGGCGGAGGCCGGTCCGGGTGGGGGCAATGCGGCACGCGGCGTCGTCTCCCGGGAAAAGCTAGCGGCGCGTCTTGAGACCGTGCCTAAAGGCGCGCTTCTGCTACGCGGCGACAGCGTTGCGTTTCCGCCGGGCGGCTGCGCCTATCTGCACCGGCACCAAGGACCGGGCATCCGCTGCGTGATCGAAGGCGGCATCCGCATCGACACCCACAGCCGCTCCACGTCATACGGTCCGGGCGGGGCATGGTACGAGACCGGGCCGGACGGCGTATTCGCGCAAGCCGCGGACCGCCCGACGCGGTTCATTCGCGTCATGATCCTGCCACGCGCCTATTTGGGAAAAAGCTCGATCGAATATCTCAATGAAGAGGACAAGACGAAACCGAAATCACAGACGTACAAGAGCTACGTCGACATGCCGCTGACGATGGAGGCGGCGCCGTGAAATATCTGCCGTTATAAGTTAAAGTCCGCACGCCCATGCGTGTCCTCGTCGCCGCCGTTGGCCGGCTGAAGCAGGGCTCGGAGCGAGACCTCGCCGCAGCCTATGCCAAACGTGCGGAAGCGATCGGTCGCGCTTTCGGGCTTCGCAAAATCGAAATCGTCGAAATTCGCGAGAGCCGCGCGCACGATGCCGAACGCAGGCGCGTCGAGGAGTCGATTGCGATCGCCAATGTCATTCCCGAGCAGGCGATCGTTGTCATCCTCGACGAGCGAGGCGAGAACCTCGACAGCGCGGCGCTGGCGACAACGTTGCGCAAGTGGCGCGAGGAGGACCGTTCCGCCGTCTGCTTTGTCATCGGCGGCGCCGACGGGCTAGCGCAAAACCTGCGCGACCGGGCCAAGCTCAAGCTCGCATTCGGCGCCGCGACCTGGCCGCATCAACTTGTGCGTATCATGCTGCTCGAGCAGCTTTACCGCGCCGGTACGATTCTTGCCGGACACCCCTATCACCGGGCCTGAATACGACCCGCCATCCGCCACGAAAGCGCTCGGTCCTCGCGCGTCACCGAATTGTGACGGCCTGAGGCTTCCGCTGTCTTATTCCGGTCTCACGCCGGCCCGTTTTATGCTGTTTCTCTTGCCTTTCCGAGGTCGACGCTTACCCTTGAAACCGATGATTCTCCGACGATCGAGCCGCACCGATCCGCGCTTCGTGCTCGGCTCGGCTATGGTGTTCGTGCTGCCGATAGGCGCGGACCTCGGAGTAAGTTCCGCCGCATTGGCCCAGACGCCGGCAAATCTCGCTCCCGCGGGTGCACCGGCTGCGCAAAACTCGCCTGTTCCACCAGCCGCGCCCGAGAGCGCTGCACCCCAGGCGGACACCGTGGATGCGCTCAAGCAGCACGACAAGGAACTCGACGCCGCGCTGGCCCGCCAACGCAATTCGGCGGAGAGTCAGGGCAAGCTTCGGATCGAGATCGAGGCGCTGGGCCAGGACCGTCGCAAATTTAATCAAGACCTCATCGGCACCGCCGCACGAGTCCGTGACGTCGAAGCCAATATTGACACCACGCGCGCGCGCCTTGCGCCGCTCGACGAGCAGGACAAACTGCTGCGCAAATCGCTCAATGAACGCCATGACGCGATTGTCGAGATTCTCCTGGCTTTGCAACGCATTGGGCGGCAGCCGCCGCCTGCGCTCATAGTGCGGCCGGAGGACGCGCTGCAAGCGGTTCGCACAGCCATTACGCTCGGCGCCGTACTGCCGGAAATGCGCGCGCAGGCCGACGCCCTGGCCGGCGATTTGTCCGATCTGGTGCGTGTGCGCAAACAAATCGTTGACGAAAGCAACCGCCTTTCCGGGGACCTCGATCTGCTCGGACACGAGCAGCTTCGGCTGACGCTCCTGATCGACCAACGACAGAAGAACGAGGCCGCCGCAGAACAGGCGCTCAATGTCGAGCGGCAGCGCGCCGCGGTCCTGGCGCGACAGGTCGATTCAGTCAAGGATTTGGTCGCCAAACTCGAAGCCGGTCTCGATCCGGCCACCCGTGCGGCGCGCGATGCCGCCCGCGCAATTGCCAACGACGCGACACAGCCGCAGCTCGCGGCCTTAAGCGACCCCGGCCGCTTGGCCCCGGCGGTTGCCTTCGCCGACATGCGCGGACACCTGCATTTGCCGGTCAATGGCGTGCCAATCCGCGCATTCGGCGGATCCGACGGTGTCGGCGGCACCCAAAAAGGCCTTTCCATCGCCGCCCGGCCCGGAGCCGAGATTACCGCCCCGTGCGACGGTTGGGTTGTTTACGCCGGGCCGTTTCGCAGCTATGGGCAACTCTTGATCCTGAACGCCGGCGGCGGGTATCATGTCCTTATAGCGGGGATGGATCGGATTTCCGTCGATCTCGGACAGTTCGTGTTAACCGGCGAGCCGGTAGCGATGATGGGCGACACATCGCAAACAGCGGCAACCGTCACGACCGGGCCCAAGCAGCCCGTACTTTATGTGGAGTTCCGCAAGGACGGCACTCCCATTGATCCCAGCCCCTGGTGGGCGACAAACGAAGGCGAAAAGGTTCGCGGATGATGCGCAAAACTTATCTGGTTGTCCTCGGTGCAGTGGCCGGCGCCGCGGTAGCACTGCTGGTCATTCAGCCACACGCGATGTTGCTCGGCTCGGCCGCAAGCGCGGCCTCCTCAAACACCTATCAGCAGCTCGACCTGTTCGGCGACGTCTTCGAGCGTGTCCGCGCCGACTACGTCGAGAAGCCCGATGACAAGAAGCTCGTCGAATCTGCGATCAACGGCATGCTGTCCGGGCTCGATCCGCATTCGAGCTACATGGATCCGAAAAGCTTCCGCGACATGCAGGTGCAGACCCGCGGCGAGTTCGGCGGCCTCGGCATCGAGGTCACCATGGAGGACGGCCTGGTGAAGGTGGTTGCGCCAATCGACGATACGCCGGCGGCCAAGGCCGGCGTCATGGCCAACGACATCATCACCAAGCTCGACGATGAGGCGGTGCAGGGTCTCACCCTCAATCAAGCCGTCGACAAAATGCGCGGTCCGGTGAATTCCAAGATCAAGCTCACCATAGTGCGCAAAGGCGCCGACAAGCCGATCGAATTGACGATCATGCGCGATATCATCCGCGTGAAATCGGTGCGCTCGCACGCCGAAGGCGATGATGTCGGCTATATCCGCATCACGCAGTTCAACGAGCAGACCACGGATGGCCTCAAGCAGGCGATCAATGATCTCAACAGCCAGCTCGGCGCCGACAAGATCAAAGGCTACATCGTCGATCTGCGTAACAACCCCGGCGGCCTGCTCGATCAGGCGATTTCAGTCTCCGATACCTTCCTCGACAAGGGCGAGATCGTGTCGACGCGGGGTCGCAATCCCGAGGAGACGCAGCGCTTCAATGCGCGGCCGGGCGACATGACTCACGACAAGCCGCTGATCGTGCTGATCAACGGCGGCTCGGCTTCGGCTTCGGAGATCGTCGCCGGCGCCTTGCAGGACCACAAGCGCGCAACCCTCATCGGCACGCGCTCGTTCGGCAAGGGATCGGTGCAGACCATCATCCCGCTCGGCGCCGGCAATGGTGCGCTTCGGCTGACCACCGCGCGTTACTACACGCCGTCGGGCCGCTCGATCCAGGCGCAGGGCATCAAGCCCGATATCGAGGTGACGCAGGACGTGCCGGCCAGCTTGAAGGGGGAGACCGATTCCGAGGGCGAAGCCTCGTTGCGCGGTCACCTTGCGGCAACGGGCACCGAGAAATCGGGCTCGCAGTCCTACGTGCCGCCGGACGAGAAGGACGACAAGGCGCTCCACATGGCGCTCGATCTGTTGCGCGGCACGGCAAGCAACGCCGCTTTCCCGCCGAATCCGAAGGCTTCGGTGCCCAATTAAGGGAAAGCACTTACGCCGGATTGGGTTCGGGGCGGCCACAAGCCGCCCCGAATTTTTTGTATCCGGTCTCATGGTGCCTTCCGCGGCGGCCCCCCCGGGGGGCCGATCCGGCGCCTTTACCGGCCGTGATAGACTTTCCGCCATGATTCGCGAGGGCATGATTCGCGCGCGAATGGCCCGAGGATTCATCGATGGCCATAGATGATCTGACCGCGCCGCTTGGCCGCGAGCCGAAGAAGCGCCGGCGCGCGGTTAAGGTTCCGGTGCCCCAAATCGTAGCCGGAGCGCTCGCCGCGTTCCTCGGCCTGTTTGTGCTTTGGGCGGTGGTGGCGGACGATCCTTATGGCGGCGAACCGATGGCCGTCGTGCCGGCAAACCTGCGCCTTGCGGCGAAACCAGCGGACATTCCGGCAACGCCGCAGCCAGGAGCGCCGACGCCCAGTGGCGTCCAACCGCGTGAAGGGCAAGTCACGGAGCCGGCAGCACCGTCCACGCCCGGCACGCCGCCCAATACCACGACGGTCACGATTATCGACGGCAAGACCGGAGCGAAGCAGGAAATCGTGGTCCCGGCGCCGGCGAGCGGGGCCGCGCCGGCCCAGGCGGCCTCGATTGACCAGAAATTCGTCGAAATGACGCCACATGGCGCCATTCCCAAAATTGCCGCCGATGGGACCCGGCCAGCGGACGCATTTGCGCGACCGGTGCAGCCCTTGCCTGGGAAGCCCGACGCCCCGCGGATCGCGCTGATCGTCGAAGGTCTAGGCGTGAGCGCAAACGCGACGTCCGACGCGATTGCCAAGCTGCCGGGTCAGGTGACGCTCGGCTTTGTGCCCTACGGTTCGGAGGTCGCGGCGCTGGCCGCCCGGGCGCGCGCCGCCGGCCATGAGATCCTGCTGCAAGTGCCGATGGAGCCGTTCGAATACCCGGACAACGATCCCGGCCCGCAGACGCTGCTCACCTCGCTGACGCCGGAACAGAACATCGACCGCCTGCATTGGGTGATGAGCCAGTTCCAAGGCTATGTCGGTCTCGCCAATTCCATGGGCGCGCGATTCACTGCTTCCGAGACGTCATTCGCTCCGATCCTGCGCGAGACCGCAAAACGTGGGCTGATCTTCGTCGACGACGGCTCGAACCCGAGGAGCGTGGCCGGTCAGATCGCCGGCGCCAACAATCTGCCATTCGCGCGGGCCGACGTGCTCATCGATGCAGTGCCGACGCCGGCCGAGATAGATCGCGCGCTGGGCCGTCTGGAAATGGCCGCCCGCGAGCGCAACGTCGCGGTCGGCATCGCGTCCGCGCTGCCGGTATCGATCGGGCAAATTGCCAAGTGGACGAAGTCCGCGGCGAGCCGCGGCTTGCTGTTGGTGCCGATCACCGCGGTGGCGCTCAAAGGCAAGCAGTCGACCGCGAGCGAATAGCTAAGGCGCACGATAGCGAATAAACTAAAGCTTACTGCTCGCCGCCCGCCCCTCTCCATTCGCTGTTTCCCAAATAGACTTTGAAAATGCGTTTCGAAGATCTCCCCTATCGTCCCTGCGTCGGCGTCGCGCTGTTTAATCGCGAGGGGCTGGTCTTCATCGGCCGGCGCATCGAGGGTCCTGAGCATATCGACCTCACGCATTCCTGGCAGATGCCGCAGGGCGGCATCGATCAAGGCGAGGAGCCGTGGCCGGCGGCGCAGCGAGAGCTGCGGGAAGAAACCAATATCCGCTCGGTGGAACGCCTCGGCGAGATCGTGGAATGGCTCAGATACGACATTCCGCGTGAAATCATCGGCCAAGCGTGGAATGGCAAATATCGCGGCCAGACGCAAAAATGGTTCGCCATGCGCTTCACCGGCGATGACGACGAGATCAACGTGGAACTCCCCGACGGGCATGAGCCGGAATTCAGCGCCTGGCGCTGGGAGCCGCTGCAAAACGTCCCGGACCTGGTGGTGCCGTTCAAGCGCGCGGTCTATGACCGCGTCGTCCGCGAATTCCGGCAATTCGCGAAATAGCCAATCGTTATTTTGGTTCGACCGCAAACGGACCGACGGCGATTACGCGGCAAGAACGATCGTGCTTGCCACAATCCGCCATGGCGCCGTCAATCGCGGCCTGCTCGTTTGCAGCGTGAAGCGCCAGACCGACCTGCCCGACGCTCCCGGCAGCGACAGCGCTCCAACCGGCGCCATTGCCGAGCTGGCGCGCGACATCGTCTCGCAGTTCCGGCGCAATGACGCCGGCGCTCGCGGCGTGGAAAAAGCCAACGGCTTTCATCGTCCTCGGAATCGGCACCACATAGTCGTCGTTTACGGCGACAACCATGCATGGAACGCCGGCATTGCTGCCGCAAAGCTCGAGAACCCTGCGCACGGCCTCGTCAACCGATTCCTGACCGGCCAGGAAAAAGAATCCTCCGAACGGACCGAGTGCCAACGCCTTCGGCGCGCGCGCCGGCATGTATTTCGTTTCGACCTCTGCCTTCCCATTGTCCCGCATCAACGGCATGTCTTGCGCTACCAGCTGACTTTCGATCGAAGGATCGTGCGTGACCCAAGGCGTTGGCGGCATCGGTGGGCGGCCGTGCGTGTACACAACGGTATTGCCGACGGCGTAGAGCTCACATTTTCGCGGCTGCGGAAGCGCGTCCGCGCGCTTTTGACAAGTATCGAGCGCCAGTGACTCGGCCGTTGCGTCGTCGGCCTGGCCAGTAGCGAACCCCATCGGAGCGGTCGAAATCGCCAGCGCCTTGTGATCGGCGGCGGGCAAATAGGCGCTGCGAACGGCTTCACGGGCGCGATCAGGTATGAATGGGATCGTTTCCGGCACCAACGCCTCAGCCTGCCGCGGCGGCGGCCGAACCGATGCGCTCGGCGGTGCGGCGGCCGTTGCCGGTGCCATACGGGCGGGCGTACTCGCCGGCGCAGCTAACGTCGGCGCCGTGGGCGTTGCGGCAGCCTGCGGGGTGGCCAACGTTGCCTGTGGCGGCCCGCTCGGCCGGAGAGCGGTCAAATAGACAATGCCGGCGATGCCGAGCGCAGCCACAGCGGCCACCGCGACGCTGACAGGCACGATCCACGGCGGCGACTTTGCCGCCCGCTTCGCCGGGGCAGCACCGGACCCGTCGTCCGGCCGCATCTCAATTTTGTAGGCGTGAACCGGGGTGGGAATATTTTTGACCTGTTGCTCACCGATGTCGGCGAATTGCACGGACAGCTTGTTCGCCACCTGCTCATGCACGGTGCGCGAAATGCAGATGCCGCCGACTGGCGCAATGCCTTCCAGCCGCGCAGCGATATTGACGCCGTCGCCCAACAGATCGCCGTTGCGTTCGACCACATCGCCGACCGTAATGCCGATGCGAAAGCTCATCTGGCGGCTCGTCGGGTAGGCCATGTTGCGCGTGCGCAAGCTTTCCTGGATGTCGATCGCGCAGCGCACCGCCTCGACGGCGCTGGAAAATTCGGCGAGCACGGCGTCGCCCGCGGTGTTGAAAATCCGGCCGCCGGCCCGCGCGATAAAATCATCCATGACGGCGCGGTACGACGCCAGCCGGCGCAACGTTTCCTCTTCGTCTTCGGCTACAAGCTTGCTGTAGCCGGCGACGTCAGCGGCAAAAATGGCCGCGATTTTTCGCTTCATCGAAAGCCTGCCGATCGGACACGATCAAGAATGCCCGAGCGAAGCGGCGTTGCGCAACCGGCTAACGCGGAAAAGGGCGCGCTCGCCGCCGGCAATTGTGGCGGAAAACCGGCTTGTTACGATGCCAGCGCCGTCTGCAGCGCTTTCAATTGTTCGAGATGCCGCCCGAGCTTATCGCGAAGCGCGTCGTCCTTGCAGTCGGCGACGTCTTCCTCGGCGTCTTTGATCTCGTCGGCGAGGAGCGCCATGTCGAAATCGGCGCGCGCCATCGCTTTGTCGGCGAGCACGGTCAGCCCGGCCGGACTCACTTCGGCAAAGCCGCCAATGACCACGACCGGCTCGCGCTGGCTGCCGCGAAAAATCATGACGATGCCCGGCCGCAGCGTCGTCACCAGCGGCGCGTGGCCGGGCAGAATGCCCAGGTCGCCTTCGCCGCCAGGCAAATCCACCTGATCGACGTCGCCCGAGAACAGCACGCTTTCGGGCGAGACGAATTCGAAATGGAGCGCGGCCATCGCTTACGCCTCGGCCGCGAGTTTCTTGCCCTTCTCGACCGCCTCCTCGATGGTGCCGACCATGTAGAAGGCGGCCTCGGGCAGGTGATCGTACTTGCCGTCGACCAGGTCCCTGAATCCCTTGATCGTGTCCTGCAAGTCGACGAGCTTGCCGGGCGAGCCGGTGAACACTTCGGCGACGAAGAACGGCTGCGACAGAAAGCGCTCGATCTTGCGCGCGCGCGCCACCGTGAGCTTGTCCTCCTCCGACAGCTCGTCCATGCCGAGAATCGCGATGATGTCCTGCAGCGCCTTATAGCGCTGCAAGATCTGCTGCACCCGGCGAGCGACCGCATAGTGCTCCTCGCCGACGATCATCGGCGAGAGCATGCGCGAGGTTGAATCCAGCGGATCGACCGCCGGATAGATGCCCTTGGCGGCGATGTCGCGCGACAACACGGTCGTCGCGTCGAGATGGGCGAACGAGGTGGCTGGCGCCGGATCGGTGAGATCGTCGGCCGGGACGTAAATGGCCTGCACCGACGTCACCGAGCCTTTGTTCGTCGTGGTGATGCGCTCCTGCAGCGCGCCCATGTCGGTCGCCAGCGTGGGCTGATAGCCGACCGCCGAGGGAATGCGGCCGAGCAGCGCCGACACTTCCGAGCCCGCTTGGGTGAAGCGAAAGATGTTGTCGACGAAAAACAAGACATCCTGACCCTGGTCGCGGAAGTGCTCGGCGACCGTCAGCCCGGTCAGCCCGACGCGGGCGCGGGCGCCCGGCGGCTCATTCATCTGGCCATAAACCAGCGCGCATTTGGAGCCTTCGACCGAGCCTTTGTGCGGGTCCTTGTTGACGCCGGACTCGATCATCTCGTGATAGAGATCATTGCCTTCGCGGGTGCGCTCGCCGACGCCGGCAAACACCGAATAGCCGCCGTGCGCCTTGGCGACGTTGTTGATCAGTTCCATGATCAGCACGGTCTTGCCGACGCCGGCGCCGCCGAACAATCCGATCTTGCCGCCCTTGGCATAGGGCGCGAGCAGGTCGACGACCTTGATGCCGGTGACGAGGATCGCAGCTTCGGTCGACTGGTCGGTATAGGCCGGCGCCTCCTGGTGGATAGCCCGCAGCGCCTCGCCCTTGACCGGACCGGCTTCATCGACCGGCTCGCCGATCACGTTGATGATGCGGCCGAGCAGCCCTTGGCCAACCGGAACCGAGATCGGCGCTCCGGTATCGGCAACCTCCTGACCGCGCACCAGTCCTTCGCTCGTATCCATGGCGACGGTGCGTACCGTGTTTTCTCCAAGCTGCTGCGCGACCTCGAGGACAAGCCGGCGGCCCTGATTGGTGGTCTCCAGGGCATTGAGGATCGGCGGCAACTGATCGTCGAAATGCACGTCGACCACGGGGCCGATGACTTGAGTGATACGTCCGACGGATTGAGCCATTAGGTCGTCCTTACTTTTGTTGCCGCGCGCGATTCGTCACAACGCTTCGGCTCCGGAGATAATCTCGATCAGTTCCTTGGTGATCATCGCCTGACGCGTGCGATTGTATCTGAGCGTTTGCCGGCGGATCATGTCGCCGGCATTGCGGGTCGCGTTGTCCATCGCCGACATCTGCGCGCCGTAGAACGAGGCGGAATTTTCCAGCAAGGCGCGGAATATCTGCACGGCGACGTTGCGCGGCAACAGTTCATGAAGAATGTCCTCGGCGTCCGGCTCGAACTCGTAGGCGGCGCCGCCCAAGGCATCGGCCGCCTTTGCGTCGAACACCGGCGGGATGATCTGTTGGGCGGTCGGTATCTGGGCGATCACCGAGCGGAAGCGCGAATAGAACAGGGTGCAGACGTCGAACTCGAACTTGTCGAACAGCGCGATGATCTTTTCCGCGATCATCTTCGCGTTTTCGAAACGCAGCACGCGCGCCGAGCGCAGATCGACCAGTTCGACGATCTGCCGGGCGTAAAGCCTGCGCAACTGATCGTAGCCCTTGCGGCCGACGCAGAAGAATTTGACTTCCTTGCCTTCCGCCGCCAGCGCTGCCGCGCGCTCGCGCGCCAGCCGCACGATCGCGGTATTGAACGGTCCGCACAGCCCACGCTCGGCGGTGCAAACGAGCAGGAGATGCCTCTGGTCGCTGCCGGTACCGCGTAGCAGACGGGGTGCGGTGTCGACGCCCGCGACCGATGCGGCGATATTGCCGAGCACGGTATCCATGTGATTCGCATAGGGACGCGCCGCCTCGGCCGCGACCTGGGCGCGACGCAGCTTCGACGCCGCGACCATCTGCATGGCCTTGGTGATCTTCTGCGTCGCCTTGGTTGCAGCGATGCGGTTGCGCAGGTCTTTAAGCGAGGGCATCCGAAGCTCGATCTATTGTCGCACGCTCAGACAAACGTCTTCGCGTAGTTGTCGACCACGCCCTTGAGCTTTCCCGCCGTCGCGTCGTCGAGGTCGCGCGATTGACGGATCGAGTTGAGAATGTCGCTATGTTGATTGTGCAGCACGCCGAGGAGACCGTCCTCGAAGGCACGGACGCGATCGACCGGCAACGGATCGAGATAGCCGTTGACGCCGGCATAGATGACGCAGACCTGCTCCTCCATCTGCAGCGGCGAGAATTGCGGCTGCTTGAGGAGCTCGGTGAGCCGCGAGCCGCGATTGAGCAGCCGCTGCGTGGTGGCGTCGAGGTCGGAGCCGAATTGCGCGAACGCCGCCATTTCGCGGTATTGCGCCAGTTCGCCCTTGATGCGGCCGGCGACTTTCTTCATCGCCTTGGTCTGCGCCGCGGAGCCGACGCGCGACACCGAAAGCCCGACATTCACCGCCGGCCGGATGCCTTGATAAAACAAATCGGTTTCAAGAAAGATCTGTCCGTCGGTGATGGAGATCACGTTGGTCGGAATATAGGCCGACACGTCGTTGGCCTGCGTTTCGATAATCGGCAGCGCGGTGAGCGAGCCGCCCTTGTTGTCGTCGTTCATCTTCGCCGCGCGCTCGAGCAAGCGCGAATGCAGATAGAACACGTCGCCGGGATAGGCCTCGCGCCCAGGCGGCCGCCGCAACAACAGCGACATCTGCCGATAGGCGACGGCCTGTTTGGACAGATCGTCGTAGATGATCACCGCGTGCATGCCGTTGTCGCGGAAATATTCGCCCATGGCGCAGCCGGCAAACGGCGCCAGAAATTGCATCGGCGCCGGATCCGACGCGGTCGCGGCGACCACGATCGAGTAATCGAGCGCGCCGTTTTCCTCCAAGACCTTGACGAATTGCGCGACGGTGGAGCGCTTCTGTCCGACCGCGACATAGACGCAGTAGAGCTTGATCTTCTCGTCGTTGGATTGATTGAGCGATTTCTGGTTCAGAATCGTATCGAGTGCGATCGCGGTCTTGCCGGTCTGGCGGTCGCCGATGATCAATTCGCGCTGGCCGCGGCCGATCGGGATCAGCGCATCGATCGCCTTTAATCCGGTCGCCATCGGCTCGTGCACCGATTTGCGCGGAATGATGCCCGGCGCTTTGACGTCAACGCGCGCCTTATGATCGGCCTTGATCGGGCCCTTGCCGTCGATCGGCTCGCCGAGCGCGTCGACGACGCGGCCGAGCAAGCCCTTGCCGACCGGCACCTCGACGATGGCGCGCGTGCGCTTGACGGTCTGGCCTTCCGCGATCTCGCGGTCGCTGCCGAAGATCACGATGCCGACATTGTCGGTTTCGAGATTGAGCGCCATCCCTTTGACGCCGCTCTCGAATTCGACCATCTCGCCGGATTGGACGTTGTCGAGACCGTAGACACGGGCGATGCCGTCGCCGACCGATAGCACCTGGCCGACTTCCGAGACTTCGGCCTCCTGGCCGAAATTCTTGATCTGCTCTTTGAGGATTGCGGAGATTTCCGCGGCGCGGATGTCCATTAGCGAGCCTCTTTCATGGCGTGCTTGATCGCGTTGAGCTTGGTGCGCAGCGAGGTGTCGACCATACGGCTACCGAGCTTGACCACGAGCCCGCCGATAATGGCGGGATCGACTTTGATGTTGAGGTCGACGTCCTTGCCGCTGACGGATTTGAGCGCGGCGCGCAGCGCCTCGACGTGCTCGTCCTTGAGCGCTTCGGCGACGGTAACCTCGGCCACCGCCTCGCCCTTGTGCCGAGCGACCAGCTCGCGGAACCCTCTGATCATATCGCGCACCGCGAACAGCCGGCGGTTCGACGTCACCAATTTGAGGAAATTTGCCGCAATTCCGCCGATGCCGGCGCGCTGCAGCACCGCGTCGAGCGCTTGCAATTGCTCGCTGGCGGAAAACACCGGACTGCGCACGAGCCGGGTGAGATCGGGGCTTTCCGCAATGAGCGCGTCAAACCGGTCGAGATCGGCCTTGACCGCGTCGATCGCATTTGCCTCCTGGGCGAGATCGAACAAGGCGGTGGCGTAGCGGGCCGCCATGCCGGAGACGATGGGTTCTTCGCTTGCCACGTCGCGTACTCGCTTAAGCGTTCTTTGGAGCTTTTTCCGCAAGACTCGCACCCGGCGCGAACGGTCGGCGCAAGCCCTTGGGATTCAAGCGGGACTTGGTTAGCGCGGGCGCAGCGGAAAAAAGCCCGCGAACCCGCGTAAATCGCGGGTTTGCTAACATAGAGCGGATTGCGGTGCAACAACGGGGAACCGCCCCGGAAAGCGGCCCTCAAAAGCGGGCTTGTCGCCCCTCCACGCTATGCCGCTCGCGCGGTGTGATGGCGAACGACTTCGAGGAAAATGGCGCCGTATTGGGAGAGCTTGCTCTCGCCGACGCCATGCAGTGCGGCCATTTCGGCCGTCGTCGTCGGCTTGCGCCGGGCCATGTCGATCAGGGTCTTGTCGGCGAAAATCACGTAGGCCGCGACCCCTTGCTTTTTGGCAAGCTCGGAGCGGCGTTTTCGCAGCGCCTCGAACAACGCCGCGTCGTCCGTCCCGCCATCGGCAAGGGCCGCAGCATTGGCGGCCGCGCGGGCTGTTTTGCGGGTCGCGGGCTTGAGCGTGTCCTTGCGTAATGTGACTTTGTCGACGCCCTTGAGCACCCGGCGGCCGGCTTCGGTCACCGACCAGGTACCGTGGCCGGTGATGTCGAGCGCCACGATGCCGGCGCCGTGAAGCTGTCGGAAGATCGAGCGCCATTCTTGCTTGCCGTATTCCTTGCCGACGCCGAAGGTCGGCAGGCGATCATGGCCGAACTTCTCCACCGCCTCGCTGGTTTCGCCGATCAGAACATTGGTCAGATGTTCGGTGCCGAAACGCTGACCGGTGCGCAGGATGGCGGAGAGCGCTTTCTGCGCCGCGATCGTGCCGTCGATCACTTCGGCGCCGTCGCAGCAGAAATCGCAGTGGCCGCATGGCGGCGTGGTTTCGCCGAAATAGGAAAGTAGAGTTTGCCTCCGGCAGCGCGGCGACTCGCAAAGCGAGACGAGCGCGTTGAGCCGTTGCCGGTCGACCCGCTTCTGCTCGTCGGTTGCGTCGCTCTCATCGATCTGCATGCGGCGCAAGCGGATGTCGCCCATGCCGTAGAGAGTGAGCGTATCGGCAGGCAGGCCGTCGCGGCCGGCGCGGCCGATTTCCTGGTAATAGCTTTCGATATTAGCCGGCATGTCGGCGTGCAGCACAAAACGCACATCCGGCTTGTCGATGCCCATGCCGAACGCCACGGTCGCCACCATGACAACGCCATCCTCCTGCAAGAAAACGTCTTGGTGGTGCGAACGGTCCTTCGGCTCCATCCCGGCGTGATAGGCCAGCGCCTTCACGCCGCTGTCGCGGAGAAATTCAGCGAGCGCTTCGGTCTTGCGCCGCGAGCTGCAATACACGATGCCGCTTTGCCCGCGATGCGCCGTGACGAAATCGGCGACCTGCTTGCGGCCGCCGGCTTTCGCCTGCATCGCCAGCCGCAGATTGGGCCGATCGAAGCCGTGCACGAATACGGCCGGCGGACGGCTGAAAAGCTTGCCCAAGATATCGGTTCGCGTCGCCGCATCGGCGGTCGCGGTGAACGCGACGGTCTGCACGCCGCCGAGCGCCGCCTGCACCGTGCCAAGCGCCGCATATTCCGGGCGAAAGTCGTGGCCCCATTGCGAGATGCAGTGCGCCTCGTCGACCGCCAGCAGTGTGACCTTGGCGCGTTTGAGAAGATCGAGCGTGTCGGGTCTGACCAGCCGCTCGGGCGCGACGTAGACGAGCCGCAGCTCGCCGCGCGCGACGCCGTCAAGCACGGCGCGGTTTTCCGTTGGATCGTTGGCGGAGTTCAGCGCCGCGGCGGCAATGCCGTAGCCGCGCAATTGCGCGACCTGATTGCGCATCAGCGCAATCAACGGCGACACCACGATCGTCAGGCCGTCGCCGAGAAGCGCCGGAAGCTGGTAGCACAGCGACTTGCCGCTCCCGGTCGGCATCACCGCCAGCACGTCCCGACCGGCAAGGACGGCGGCCACGATCTCGGCTTGGCCCGGACGAAACGCCTCGAAGCCAAAAATCTTGCGGAGTATCCGCTGCGCCGCCGCGAGGTCCGACATACCCCCACCCCTGTTGAGCGTGTTCTATATTTGTTCCAGTCCGACTGCAAGCGCCGGGCGCGTGGACAGGGTTCCGGCACCGGACTTTCTTGCGCCATGGCAGCCGGTCATGCACGCTGTCGAGCTACGTCGGGTATCCCCCCAATGACTTCCGCCGCAAGCCCGGACGGCCTCTCCGTCGGCCGTCTGATCAAGCTCATGTCGCTGCTTTGGCTCGCCGGAGTGGCCATGCGCATCACGATTCTCGCCATGCCGCCGGTGATCCCGCTGGTGCACCGCGAATTGCACCTGACGGAGACGCAGGTCGGGCTCTTGATCGGACTGCCGCTGGCGCTCTTCGCCGTTGCCGCCATTCCGGGATCGCTGCTTATCGCGCGGGTCGGCACACGCGCCGCTGCCGTCCTCGGCATGGCGATCGCGGCTTTTGCCGGTGCCGCGCGCGGCGCCGCAATCGACGTGTGGACGCTTTACGCGGCTGCTGTTGCGACCGGCTTCGGCGTCGCCATCATGCAACCGGGCATGCCGACGCTGGTCCGCGAATGGCTGCCCAGCCGCATCGCGCTCGGCACCATCGCTTATACCAGCGGCATGCTGATGGGCACGCTGTTTGCGACCGGCCTGACCATTCCCTTCGTACTGCCGCTGGTCGGCGGCTCCTGGCGGCTCGACCTCGTCGTATGGGCGGTGCCGGCACTCCTCATCGCGCCGGTGTTTTACATTTTCAGCCCGAAAGGCGACGATCCATCTACGATCGGAAAGATCGGTGCGCTATGGTGGCCGGATTTCAAGAGTCCGTTGGTCTGGCTGCTGGGTCTGACCTTCGGCAGCAACAACAGCCCGTTCTTCGGCACCAACGCCTTTCTCGGCGACTACCTCGCCAGTCAGGGCAAGGCGGATCTCCTTGGCGCGGCGCTGGGGTGGCTCAACGGCGCGCAGATCGTTGCTCCTATCATTCTTCTTCTGCTGGCCGATCGCCTGCAGGGACGCGCCTGGCCGTTCTTGCTGTTCGGCCCCGTTTTGTTGGCGGCATTTCTCGGGCTGATCTTCGGGCATTCCACTGGGGTGATTCTCGTTTGCGCCGCACTGGTCGGCTTCACCACGGCGATTACGCTGACGGCGACGCTGGCTTTGCCGCCGCTGCTGAGTTCGCCCGCCGACCTGGCGCGCGTGTCCGCCGGCATGTTTACCATCAGCTACACCACGGCGATTATCATCCCGACCATCAGCGGCGCGCTGTGGGACGCAACCGGCAGGCCGTGGACGGCGTTTGTACCGCTGTGCGTTTGTGCCATAGCGCTGACGGCGCTCGGCACGGCGGCGACGCGCTATCCACCAGCCACCGACGGTTGAGTGGACCGACGGTCGGACCATGCTATCGCTGCGACCGAAAGACGTGATTCCACGAATGACCATACGACCAAAAAAAATCGGCCGACAAAAAGCTACTGCGAAGCGGCGGATGCTGCTGCCCGACCGCGTTCCTTATTCGGCCATTATCGAACGCGCGCCGCTGAAATTGCCGAATAACGCCCGCATGGCGGTGTGGGCGGTCATCAATGTCGAGGAATGGGACGCGACCCAGCCGATGCCGCGCACGGTGCTCACGCCGCCGGCCGGCGGCTCGCCGATGCCTGACGTGCCCAACTGGGCCTGGCATGAATACGGCAACCGGGTCGGATTTTGGCGGTTCGTCAAGGTGTTCGACGAGTTCGCCATACCGGGCGTGATCGCCATCAACGGCTCGGCGCTGGCCGCCTATCCGGCGATCGTGCAGGCCGCGGTCGAGCGCCAATGGGAGTTCATCGGCCACGGCTTTACCCAACGCAATTTGCAAAAGGTGGAAAACGAGCGCGCCGATATCCGCAAGGTCCGTGACGCCATCGCCAAGGCGACCGGCAAGCCGCCGCGCGGCTGGCTTGGCCCCGGCCTCACCGAAACCTGGCAGACACCGGACGTGCTCGTTGAAGAAGGCTACGACTACGTCGCCGATTGGGTGCTCGACGACCAGCCGGTGTGGCTGAAAACCCGCGGCAAGCCGATCCTCAACCTTCCTTACACGCAAGAGTGCAACGACGTCGCCATGATGCTGATCCAGCATCACAAGGCATCGGAATATTGCGACCGCGCGATCGACCAGTTCGAGCAGATTTATGCGGATGCCGCCAATTCGGCGCGCATCATGGCGCTGTCCATGCATCCCTACATCATGGGCGCGCCGCATCGCGTGAAATATCTGCGCCGCGTATTCGAGGTTATCCGTAAGAAACCCGACGTGCTATTCTGGACCGGCGCACAGATCGCCGACTGGTATCTCGGCGCCGGACCCAAAGCGCCGTAACTCCGCCGAGCCCCATCAGTGAGAAATCCCGACTTCGCGCATGATGCTTCGGGCCGCGCCGATGTTGGCGCGCGGCTGATGCTCGTCGTCCTGTGCTTCCTTTGGGGCGTCACCTGGCCCATCATGCGGATCGCGCTCTACGAGATTCCGCCACTCAGCATGCGCACGCTGACTGCGGCACTCGGCGCGCTGACGCTGTACCTGGCGTGCCGCTTTCAAGGCCGCAGCTTGCGCCTGCCAAACGCAAAGTCGTGGGCGCATGTCACGATTGCGTCGCTTCTCAACATCGTCGCCTTCACCGTGTTCGGGTCTTTCGCCCAACTCACTGCGGCGACGTCGCGGGTCACGATCCTCGCTTACACCATGCCGATCTGGGCCGTCTTGCTGGCATGGTTGTTTCTCCGCGAGCGTCCGAACCGCACCCAATCGTTTGCGCTCGCGCTGTGCGCCAGCGGTCTCGCCATCCTCATCTATCCGCTGGCCGAGACAAAAATTGCGCCGGGAATCTGGCTGGCGCTCCTCACCGGTGTGTGCTGGGCGGGTGGCACGGTTTATCTCAAGTGGGCGCAGATCAGGGCCGACCCGATGGCCGTCGCCAGCTGGCAGGTGACGATCGCTTTCATGTTCACCGCGGTGCTTATGCTGATATTCGAGGGACGATTGCATATTGCCGGCGCGAGCACCGTGGCGCTGCTTTGCACCGCGTCGACCGGCTTCTTGGCTAACGGCGTCGCTTATGGACTGTGGTTCGTGATCATTCGCCGCCTGCCTGCCGCGACGGCCTCGCTCGGCGTTCTCGGCAGTCCCGTGATCGGCGTTGTCGCATCGATCTTGATCTTAGGCGAGCGTCCGACCGCAGCCGATCTTGTCGGCTTCGCCTTGATCTTTGCCGCGTCCACCTGCGTTCTGTCGGCGCGGCCGGCTAAACCTTGATCTGTTGCGTCAGTTCGGCGACCCGCGCCGTCATCGCGCTTTGCGGATCGGCCAACAATTCGATGACGGTGAAGTGATTGGTGCCGGTGACCTCCTCGTAGCGGGTCTGCGCGCCGGCCTGTTGCCACGACTGCGCGATCAGCCGGCTTTGGCGCTTGAACTCGTTCAATTCGAGCCCGCCGACAACGGCATCAAAGATTCGGCCGGGCTGGACCGGCCAGAATACCGGCGAGACCTCGCGTGCCGTGGCGGCATCGAGCCGCAAATCCTGGTTCACGCTGATGCCGACGAGCGGCGCAAGATCGAACACGCCGGAGATCGAATAGCCGGCCGGGATCAGATCGGCCGGCGCCTTCGGATAGAGCGAAGCCCAGTCGGTGGCGACCATCGCGGCGGAGAGATGACCGCCGGCGGAATGTCCGTAGACCGACATGCGCCGGCTAAACCGCTGCCATAGAAACGCGCAAGCGCGACGCATTTGCTCGATGATCTCCGCGATGTCGACGTTCGGGCAAAGATCGTAGCCCACGACCGCGACGCCTACTCCCCGCGCATTTGGACCGCGCGCAACATGGCTGTAAAAGGAAGGATCGAGCGACCGCCACCAGCCGCCATGGATGAAAATCGCTAGCGGCACGGCCTCGCCGGCCGCCGGCAGAAACAGGTCGAAATATTGCCGCGGGGTGTCGCCATAGCAGAGGCCGAGTTCGGCGCGACCGTTCTTGAGCGCCTCGGCGCGAAACAGTTCCGCATCACGCGTCCAGCGGGCGAATATTTCCGGGTGCTCCGGCACGCGGGCGCGGTTGTTGTATTCGGCTTCGTAATCGATGTCGGCCACCGAGCGTCTCCTGCTGGAGCCAGCGAATTTGCGGCATGCGTGGCGCGCTGGCAAGTTGCCGCGGCATTACGGCATCGACAGCCTACTGAAATCTGCTAGAGCATGATCCCGAAAAGTGGAAACCGGTTTTCGGAAAAGATCATGCTCCAACAAACAGATCTAGACCATGATCCGATTAAACTTGATCGGATCATGGTCTAGGCTGCATACTCATAAACGGTAGGCAAATCACCTGAAAGGTGATTCAAGCTCTGCAAAGGAGCTTGACCATGGCCCGTTACGAACTGAGCGAATTTGAGTGGAAAACCATCCGGCCTTTGTTGCCGAACAAACCACGCGGGGTTCCTCGGGTTGACGATCGCCGGGTGCTCAACGGCATCTTCTGGATTTTGCGCTCTGGGTCGCCTTGGGCCGATTTGCCGGAGCGGTATGGACCTCCGACAACGGTCTATAACCGCTTCAATCGCTGGCGAAAGGCGGGGGTCTGGGACAAGCTGATGACTGCCATCATCGAAGCTCATGATGGCAAGGTGCAGATGATCGATTCCAGCATCGTACGCGTCCACCAGCAGGCTGCCGCCCAAAAAAACAGGCTGGAGACGCTTGTATCGGTCGAAGTCGTGGAGGACTGACAACCAAGCTGCATCTGCGGGTGATCGGCAACGGCCTGCCAGTGCAGGTCGCGCTGTCGCCCGGCCAGATGAACGACCAACCGATGGCCGAACTCCTGCTCAACGATCTGCCTGCGGGAGCCGATGTCATCGCCGATAAGGGATACGATGCAGACTGGATCAGGGATTTGATCGAGGACCAGGAGTGCACGCCGCACATCCCGCCAAAATCAAACCGCTACGATGGCATCACCTACAGCAAGACCAAGTACAAGAAACGCAATCTGATTGAGCGCTGCTTCAACAAGCTCAAGCAGTTCAGGCACATTGCTACCCGCTACGACCGCAATGCTCTGAACTACCTCGCCATGCTCAAAATCGCTTGCCTCCGGCTATGGCTCAGGTTTTATGAGTCCGCAGCCTAGTTGAACCCCATGAAAGTCGACGGCAAACCGATGCGGACCATCTGGCTCGAACCGGATGGCTGGTCTGTGGGCGTGATCGATCAGACGGCGTTGCCGCATCGCTTCGTCACCGCGCGTCTTACCTCGCTCGAAGAAGCCGCGCACGCGATCCGCGCCATGCTGATCCGCGGCGCGCCGCTGATCGGCGCGACCGCGGCCTATGGAATATGCCTGGCATTACGCGCCGACGCCTCCGACGAGGCGCTCGATCGCGCCTACGCGAGGCTGATCGCCACTCGCCCGACCGCGATCAATCTGAGATGGGCGCTCGACGAGATGATGGCGGCGGTGCGCAATCGGCCGCGTGGCGAGCGAGCTGCCGCCGCCTATCGCCGCGCTGGTGAAATCTGCGAGCAAGACGTGGCCATCAATACCGCGATCGGCCGCAACGGGTTGCCGCTGATCGAGGCCGTCGCGCAACGCAAGAAGGCTGGCGAACGGGTCAACATACTGACCCATTGCAATGCCGGCTGGCTTGCGGCGGTCGATGTCGGCACCGCGACGGCGCCCATCTACTTGGCGCACGACAAAGGCATCGCCGTGCATGTTTTCGCCGACGAAACGCGGCCGCGCAATCAAGGCGCTTCGCTGACCGCATGGGAGCTCGGCCAGCACGGCGTGCCGCATACGGTAATCGCCGACAATACCGGCGGCCACCTGATGCAGCACGGACTCGTCGATATCGTGATCGTCGGCACCGATCGCGTCACGGCCAATGGCGACGTCTGCAATAAGATCGGAACCTATTTGAAGGCGCTCGCTGCGCGCGACAATAATATCCCGTTCTATGTCGCGCTGCCCTCGCCGACGATCGACTTTACCGTCGCCGACGGCATCGCCGAGATTCCGATCGAGGAGCGCCCCGCCGACGAGGTTGCGACCATGACTGGCCGCGCCGCGGACGGTCGCATCGAAACCGTCCGCATCATTCCCGAACATTCGCCGGTAGCGAATTACGCTTTCGACGTGACGCCCGCCCGATTGGTGACTGGTCTGATCACCGAACGCGGCGTTATCGCTGCTTCCCGGACGGCCTTAGCGGGGGCTTTCCCGGACCGCGCCGACGCGGCAGAATGAGGGGGTTTCAGTCGGAGTGCGTGGCGTGCGTAAGCTTGCGTGCCGTCCACTGTCGAACCTGCCGCTGCCCGGAATTCTGGCCATGAGTCTCGCCTCGCTCGCGTCCTCGGTGCCGGCCGACGGGCGGCAATCGCAGACCGCCTTGGCCATTGCCCGCGGCACGGCGCGCTATCTTCATGCGCTCGGCTATTGCGTGGTTTCTGAATTGCCGCTGCCGTCAGGCCGTCGCGCCGATCTGGTCGCACTCGGCGGCGACGGTGAAATCATCATTGTCGAAATAAAATCCTCGGTGGCCGATTTTCGCGCCGACCAGAAATGGATGGAGTACCGGCCGCATTGCGACCGGCTGTTCTTCGCCACGGTCGTAGACGTGCCGTGCGAGATTTTTCCGCCGGATGCCGGGCTGATCGTGGCGGATGCGTTCGGCGCGGCGATCCTGTGTGAGGCGCCCGAGCATCGGCTGTCCGCGGCGACCCGCAAGGCGGTGATGCTGCGCTTTGCCCATGCCGCGGCGCTGCGCCTGCAGGCGCTGGCTGATCCGCAGGGACCCTTTGCACGGGAAGCTTGAGCACGCGGCAATTGCGCGCGCTGGCTAGGCAGCGAGCCGCGTCGCTCTGAGGCGCTCGAGAAAATTACGCAGCATCGCCAGATCGACGGGTTTTGGGATGCATTCCCAGACGTCCAGGTTGAGCAATCCGGCGACCCTTACGGCCTCCTTGCAGGTTGCGGCATCGCAACCGCTGACGACGACGATCGGCGCCGTGCAGCGGAGAGACGAGAGATGATGCAGCAGCTCGCTGCCGGCATGATAGCCGAGCGACAGATCGAGCGTGATGCAGTCGAACGCGGTCTCGCGCGTCAGCTTCGCGGCTTCGTCGTAGGTCGCCGCCCCAGCCGGGAGATAGCCTGCTTTGGCCGCGGCGCGGCAGATAACCATTCGATGCAGACTGTCGTCATCGATGACCAGAAGCCGCGGCGCAGCTTTTTCGGTGTCCGAGGCGGCAAACGTTTCCCGGGCCAAATCGAACGAAATCGATTCTTCGAGCATCCAATCCCACTCGCTATCCCGGTTCAGGTGTGCTTGCGAGTGGTAGATCGCGGGCGCGAAATTTGACCTAATAAATTGCGTAAAATCGCACATGATCGGGTTGCCGCGGCGCAAACCACGGCGATGCGGTTATCCGAAGGTAAACGGAATTGAATAAATCGCCAGGGCTTTTTATTTCGGCGCGCGCTTGGCCAGGATACGCTGCAGGGTGCGCCGATGCATGTTAAGCCGGCGCGCGGTTTCCGAGACGTTGCGGCCGCATAATTCGTAAATGCGCTGAATGTGCTCCCAGCGGACGCGATCGGCCGACATCGGATTTTCCGGAGGATCGATTTTTTTGTTGTCGAGCGCCAGCAGCGCCGCGGCCACATCGTCGGCATCGACCGGCTTGGCAAGATAATCGACAGCGCCCAGTTTGACCGCGTTGACCGCGGTTGCGATGTTGCCATAGCCGGTAAGAATGATGGCGCGCGCTTCCGGCCGGCGTTTCTTCATCGCCGAAATGACGTCGAGCCCGTTGCCGTCGCCGAGCCGCATATCGACGACGGCGAAGGCGGGGGCCGCCTTCTCGACCTGCAACAAGCCGTCGGCGACCGACTCGGCGGTCGTCACCGCAAAACCGCGGCTTTCCATGGCGCGGGCAAGACGTTGCAGGAAGGATTTGTCGTCCTCGACGATCAGAAGCGTCCGCTCTATCGGAAGCGGTCCGGCAGCGGCGTTAATCATGGCAATTCTACTCCGTCAAAGCGAATGCGAGGCGCTTGATGACGATCGCTCAAACCCGTTCCTCCACAGCATCGCTATTACCGATGACTAGCTCAATTCTGGAGGCCGTTGTCTCACAAGTCACGCTGAATCGACCAGCAGCGTCAATTGGACCGATCGACCTTAGCAACTAAGAAGCCCGCGCCGCGGGCTCAAGGGGAGGCGACACGATCGGCCGTTCAAAATCGGCACGGCTCCACGTCACCATCACCGTGGCGCCGTGCAGCGGCGGCGACTGGTTAATGAGCGCGAGCCTGGCGCCGGAACGCTCCAACAACGTCTTGGCGATGAAAAAGCCCAGGCCCAGGCCGAACACCACGTCTTCGTCGCCGTCGGGGCCGCGGCCGCCGGGCCGCCGATGCGTCACGTAGGGCGCGCCGATGCGGTCGACCACCTCAGGCGCAAAACCCGGCCCGTCGTCGCTGATGGTGATGCTGACCTCATCGGCGGTCCATTTTGCAGACATCTCAACCCGGCTGTGGGCGAAATCGACGGCATTCTCGATCAGATTGCCGAGACCGTAGCGGATCGCCGGGTTACGCGCGCCGGCAGGTTCGGTGGCCCGATTGGCCGGATAGGTAACGCCGATCGAGACGCCAAAATTGCGGTGTGGCGCGACCGCCTCCTCGATGAGAGCGGACAACGGTATGCGGTCGAACGGTTCCCCGGTGGGAAGTTCGGTGATCTTCGCCAAAATCTCACGGCAGCGCTGCGCCTGCTCGCGCAACAGTTTCACGTCATCGGCGTAAGGAGAATTGGCTTCCAGCGCGCGTTCGATTTCGCGCACCACCACCGTGATGGTGGAGAGCGGCGTGCCAAGCTCGTGCGCCGCGGCGGCTGCCAGGCCGTCCAGCTGCGACAGATGCTGCTCGCGCGCCAGCACAAGCTCGGTCGCCGCCAGCGCATCGGAGAGCTGTCGCGCCTCTTCCGCGACTTGCCATGTATAAACGCCGATATAGCCGATCGCGAGCAGGATCGAGAGCCACACGCCGACCATGTAGATTTCCGGCAGTTCGAGCGGATTCTCGGCATCCCACGGTAGATCGTAGTGCAGAAACACCAGCGCCGTGGCACAGAACATGGCGAACGTGCCGATGAGCAGAGTCATTCGCGGCGGCAGCGCCGTTGCCGAAATCAGCACCGGACCAAGAAGCAAGAAGGCAAACGGATTTTCCAAGCCGCCGGTGAGATAAAGCAACGCTGCGAGTTCGGCGATATCGAAGGCCAGCAGCCATGCCGCGCGGTCGGGCTCAAGCCATTGCGTCTGATGAAAGCTGACGCGCAGCGCCACATTGAGCAAAGCCGCGAGTGCAATCACCGCGAGGCAGGGCCAGATCGGAACCTCGAATTCGAGGCCGAAATGCACGACCAGCACCGCGGCGAGCTGGCCGAAAACGGCAAGCCACCGCAGACGGATCAGGGTATCGAGCCGTACGTTGCGCGGACGCTCGTAAGTCCGTGGCAGGCCAAACATGCCGAGTAATGTAGCGGCTGGCAGAGCCATATCCAAACCCGGCGACAAGCCGCTAGCGCCGGCCGCGCGAATGAGCGAAATTAGCGGTAACGATCTTGCTTTGGGAGTGAAAGCAATGGCCTATCAACTTGATCAATTCATATCGGATTGTCAGTCCATCCTGTCGCGCGACCCGGGGCCGCAGGGCCGCGAGGAGGTGCGCAAGCATCTGGAACAGCTCCTGCAAAACCCGGTCTTCGTGCGCGAGCATTGCGAGGAAGCGCCGCGCGGGCTGCACGTGCTTTATGAGGATCCCGCGCTTGGCTTTCAGATCCTCGCTCATATCAACGACAAGGCGCGCGTCTCGCCGCCGCATGATCATGGCGAGTCGTGGGCGATCTATGGCCAGGCGACGCATTACACCGACATGACCGAATGGGAGCGTGAAGACGACGGCGGAGATCCGGATCACGCCAAGCTCAAACCGGTGAAGACGTACCGCCTGACCCCGGGCCATGCCGGCATCTATCAGGACGGCAAAATCCATTCGATCGACTATCCCGACAACTCACGCTTTGTCCGCGTGACTGGGACCAATCTCGATCAAATTCATCGCGTGCGTTTCGATCCGAAGACCGGCGAAGTCAAACGCATGACGCCGCAGCAGGCGACGTGACGGCGCGCGTCAGCCCGGCCGATCTGCGGGGAATGCTCGCCGGCGGCGGCGAACTCGCGCTCGTCGATGTGCGCGAGGAATTGATCTTTTCGCAGAGACATCTGCTGCTGGCGCGTTCGGTGCCGTTAAGCCGCTTCGAGCTGAAATTCGCTCAATTTGTGCCGCGTCGGACGACGCGCGTTGTGCTGTGCGACGACAATGATGGCCGCGCCGAGCGAGCCGCAACGATCCTGTCGCGCAACCGCTATACCGATGTGCGCATTCTTGCCGGCGGTGTCGATGCCTGGGCGGCGGCGGGCTTCGAGTTGTTCTCCGGCGTCAATGTCCCCAGCAAGGCGTTCGGCGAATATGTCGAGCACGCCAAGGGCACGCCGAGCATCGCGGCCGACGAACTCGAAAAGCTGCTGCGCGACGGCGCCGATTTGGTCGTGCTCGACAGCCGGCCGTTCGACGAATATGCGCGCGTGTCGATCCCGACCGCGACCAATGTGCCCGGTGCGGAGCTGGTGCTTCGCGCGCGCGATATCGCGCCGGCGCCGCAAACGACGGTGGTCGTCAATTGCGCCGGCCGCACCCGGAGCATTATCGGGGCGCAGTCGCTGCGCGATGCCGGCCTGCCGAACAAGGTCGTGGCGCTGCGCAACGGAACGATGGGCTGGAGCCTGGCCGGTTTCGCTTGTGACAGTGGAAAGAACCGACGGGCGCCGGCTGTTTCGCCGATAACCTTGGAGTGGGCACAGAGCGCGGCACAACGCGTCGCCCAAAGTTGTGGCGTCGAGCGCATCGATCGCGCCACGCTCGATGCCTGGCGCGCCGACGCCGAGCGCACGCTTTACGTCTTCGACGTGCGCGACCCCGCCGAATACGAAGCGGGCCATTGGCCCGACGCGATCTCGGCGCCCGGCGGCCAGCTCGTCCAGGCGACCGACCAATATATCGGTACGCTCGGGGCGCGGATTGTGCTGGTCGATGACGCGGAAGTACGCGCCGCGATGACCGCGTCCTGGCTGCGGCAGATGGGTTGGCGTGACGTTTTCATACTGGCCGAAAAAGGCACCGAGACCGGTTGGCCCGCGGCGCCAATGCTCGAAACCGACGCACAATCCGACGCCGCTATTGACTGTGCCGAACTCAGCGAACTCCTGTCGCGGAACGCCGCGACCGTTGTCGACCTTTCGCTCAGCCGGAATTATCTCGCACGGCACATTCCGGGCGCCTGGTTCGCGATCAGGACCCGGCTCGTAGGCGCGCTCAAAAAAATACCGTTGCACGAAACACTCGTGCTTACGTCGGAAGATGGCGTGTTGGCGGAGCTTGCGGTGGCCGAAGCGGCGGGCTTGATCGACCGCCCGGTGCGGTTTCTCCAAGGCGGCAACGCGGCATGGCAGTCGGCCGGAAATGCGTTTTCCGCCGAAGCCCGGATGGCCGACGACATTGTCGATCAATGGCGCAAGCCCTACGAACGCGGTGGCGACACCAGGGCGGCGATGGCCGAATATTTAGCGTGGGAGACCGATCTCCTGCCGCGCATCGAGCGCGACGGCTCGTTAAAGTTCTTCTGTATCGGCGCCTGAGATCGGCTCGATCAGGGATGCCAGGCGGCGTCCAAGACGCTTGGCGCGACCGCGCCATGGCGCGCTTGGTCGATCACCTTGAGCAGCGCCCGCAAAACCTCCGCTACGCCGTCGCCGCTGACCGCGGAAATCACCAACGGATTTTTCTTGATCGCGCGCCGCAAAGCCGTCATTTGCCGCTTGATCTCGTCCGGGCTGAGCGCATCGGCCTTGTTGAGCGCAACGATCTCGGGCTTGTCGATAAGGCCGTGGCCGTAAGCCGAGAGTTCGGTGCGCACGGTCTTGTACGCCGCGCCGGCATCGCCGGCCGTTCCGTCGACCAAGTGTAAAAGCACGCGGCAGCGCTCGACATGGCCGAGAAAACGGTCGCCGAGGCCCACACCTTGGTGAGCGCCTTCGATCAGGCCCGGGATATCGGCCAGCACGAATTCGCGGCCATCGACATTCACCACGCCAAGCTGGGGATGCAGCGTAGTGAAGGGATAATCGGCGATTTTCGGCTTGGCAGCGCTGACGGCTGCCAACAATGTCGACTTGCCGGCGTTGGGCAGCCCGACAATGCCGGCATCGGCGATCAGCTTGAGCCGAAGCCGGATCGTGAGCTCGCTGCCAGGCTGGCCAGGATTGGCGTGACGCGGCGCGCGGTTGGTCGAAGACTTGAAATGCGCATTGCCAAAGCCGCCATTGCCGCCGCGCAGCAGCACGGCGCGCTGCCCGAATTCAATGAGATCGGCGAGCAGCGTTTCGCCGTCCTCTTCGTAGATTTGCGTGCCGACCGGCACTTTGAGGATGGCGTCGGGACCATTGGCGCCATGGCAGTCCTTGCCCATGCCGGCCCTGCCGTTCTTGGCCGTGAAATGCTGCTGGTAGCGGTAGTCGATCAGCGTGTTGAGACCTTCGACGGCCTCCGCAACAACGTCGCCGCCTTTGCCGCCGTCGCCGCCATTCGGCCCGCCAAATTCAATAAACTTTTCACGACGGAACGACACGCAGCCGTTGCCGCCGTCGCCGGAGCGAATATAGACCTTGGCTTCGTCGAGAAATTTCATCTCGGTGGTTCAACGCTTGTGAGATCGGCCGCCGCTCAAAGCCCGGCGCGGTAGATACATATTCGCCCGGCGCCGATCACGCCACTTCGCGAGCGCGTCCCCACGCCTTGAGGGATGCCCACAAGCCGCGATCGAGGCGGAAGCGGTCGAGCGGCGCCGAGGAATTGATGGCGCGGATGCGGTAGAGACCGACGCCGGTCCACTGGAACCCGCACTTCTCCAGCACCCGCCGCGAGGCCGGATTGCCGACCCGGGCGCCTGCTTGCAGCGTCTCGTGACCGAGCGCGCCGAAAGCATGATCGATCACGGCACGGACGGCCTCGGTGGCGTAGCCGCGGCCCCAATAGGGCGCGCCGAGCCAATAGCCGATTTCGGGCGCGTTATCGCGCGGTTCGACGCCGCAGACACCGATCAGATCGCCGCCTCCGGTAACGGCGAAGGTCGCTTCGCCGCCCTGGCGGTTGACTGTTGCAATGAAGCGCTCCGCATCGTCGATGCCGTAAGGATGCGGAATGCGCGCGGTATTCCCGGCGACGCGGCGGTCATTGACGTGGCGCACGATGGCTTTGACGTCGCCGCGCCGCGGCGCGCGCAGCACGAGCCGCTCGGTTTCGAGCACGGGCACGCTGCGCTCTTCTGGTTGCTGCGCGAGGACTGGCTTTGCTATTTGGCTTGCTAGAATCATCGTCTGGGCTCCTGCAGAAAACCGAAAGGGGAGCCGGCATCCCGGTCTCCCGACAGGCATCAATCTAGTCTTAACCATTGAAAGCAAAAGAACTTTTACCGCTCTGGCACTGTCGCTATCCTTGTCGCTAAGTACTGTCTCCAAGGATGGCATCGATGGCCCGTAAGATCGACTACTTGTTTCAGCGTCCCGGTTCCACAGCCTGGTGGATCAAGTTCCAAGGGCACGGCAAACGCATAGAGCACTCGTTACGCACGTCCGACCGGCGGCAGGCGGAGTTGCTTGCCCTGCCACTGATCGCCGAGCACCGGGCACGCGTGCTCGCCGCGCGGCCACGGCTGGAATTGCCTTGGGTCCATACGCTAGAGCCTGGCCGCGAACACGTCGGCCCCGACGACACCCGCATCATCGCAACCGACCGCGAGTTGATTTACATGGGGCACAATGGCGACATCATGAAGACAGTGCCGAACGGTCGCTTGGCTCCGCAAATTGTCGGTCATCGTCTGCCAGCACGGATCGACTTTCCGGCTTTCGATGACGCTTGGGCCGGCAAGCTCCAAGAAGGCGTCATCGAGGATCAGCGCCCCGCGCCGGCTGCCCGCCACGCCGATGACGCCATCATCGAAGCCTACCTGAAACATGCCAACGCCACTGACCGCATCAAACGGGAGACGCGCGACACTTGGGCAACATACCGATCAATCGTCGGCGTGCCGTTGAAAGACGCGAAGCGCAAAGATGGCCGTAAACTCGCGGAGCATTATCTGGCCCAAGGATTGAAGAGCGCCACGGTCCGGAAAAAACTGACCTGGCTGACCGCCGCGTGCAATCTCGCCATTACGGACGGCGAGTTGACAGTCAATCCGTTTACCAGCGCCACGCCGAAGCGCAAAGACAAAGAGCGCCGGTTGCCGCTCGACGACAACGACATGGCGACCATCAAGAGCAACATCAGCCGGCTTAGCGCCAACGATCAATTGCTGCTCCGGCTCTTAGCTTGTAGTGGCATGAGGTTGTCGGAGGCGATCAGCATCGACGCCGAGCAGAGCGAACAGGGCGTGCGGTATGTGACGGTCGGCCATAAGACCGAGCAGTCCCTACGCCGCGTACCGCTGCCCGCTGGCGTGCTCGGCGATCTGCCGACTACGATCAAGGGGCGGCTCTTCCAAGGCACGCCAAAGCTCGCCTCCAAGCGATTGATGAAGTTCCTGCGGTCCAAGACCGTCGGCATTATCGACCCGCACAAGACAGTGCACAGTCTTCGGCACAGAGCCAAGGACCGGTTGCGCGCGGCCGGCTGTCCGCTCGATGTTCAGTATGAATTGCTCGGCCATGAGGACGAGACAATCGCGGCAGGTTACGGCGAAGGCTCGCCCGTGAAGCTGCTCAAGAAGTGGATTGACAAAATTGGCTGTTAGTCAAGACCGCGCGCACCGCGTCGGCAGAAAGTGTCTTGACCTGTATACCCTCCAAGTTTTCCCGCCAGAGCTGTGCAAGCAGGGCTTGAGCGACACGTTTGATCTTCAACCAATGTACATCAGTCAACTGCTCTGCTTCTGCGTTCAGGCTTTCGAAAGTGCTCCATGAGCCATAAACTTCTTGGAGTGTAGGGATAGCTGCCCTCACCTGGTCGATGTCACATCCCGGCTTTTGGTCCATCCATGCACTTTCCGGATCAAATCGTCGGCGTGCTGCTGGCCCGGCAAGCGAAACGATGAAGTATCTATCCTCGAATTTGCGCTCCCCGTCCCGCCGGACTGTTCCGCGCAAGGCTGAGATCATCACGTCAATGAACGGGACATCGAGAATGATTGCCGCAACCGCGTGACCGGCTTCCTCATAGGCTATCGTTTCAAGGCTCAGCATCCACATCCACCTTAAATCACCAGGCGCGGCCCGTGCCGCGCGCCTGGATATAAAGTGTCGATCCGACCAAACCGAACCGCTGGCGTCTGCGCACGCATCAGATAGTAGCGCAAAGCGTCGGCAAGGTGATCTTCGCAATCGCTGTCAACGTCGTTTGGGTCATGCGCGTCGCGAGGAAGATTCGGCAACGTCCGAAGCAGATTGGTACACCGCTCCATGATGAATAGCGCCGGTTCGGTGCGGGGGCCATCTGGCGGCGGCTTGGCATTAGCCAGCAGGCGCAGCATTCGTGACCATCCAAGGATGCGTTCCTTGTTGGCGCGCTCAAGCACCACACCGTAATGGCGGAGCTTGGCCGCAACATCCGGGACGCCGCTATTCTGGTTGGCGCTGAAAATGGAAGTGTCGGCCACATTATCGGGCGCTCCCAAGAGCGCCTCCGGCCATTCATGCAGTCGGCAAATCTCATGCAGCCGACCGGCGATCTTAGCTTCGTCCGAACCGTCGCCGACATTCGGTTTGACCGCGAAATAGGCTTCGGCACAGACGATAATATCACCCTTGATGCTCGGGCCAACGCCGGGAATATCGAAATCGCCCTTACTGACAAAAGCGAAGCTCACCGCCGTCGGCGAAATCGAAAAGCCGTGGTCGAGGCTGATTCTGATCTTGCCCGGTGCTGGCACCTGGAAATCAGGGACACGCACACAACTCCAATCGACGCTATGGAAGAACGAGGTTGACGGCGCAACCCACAGCGCCTCGATATAAGAACGCTGCATGTCAAGATCGTGCGAAGTCGAAGAGAGCAGCGTCTTGATATAGTCCGGCCGAATTGCCATGCCAATGGCGTTGTCTTCGAGGTACACGGTGAAATATCGGCGCGGCGGCCCAAGGTCGTCAACGATCAAGTCGCCAACCGACTTGCTCGGACTACGTGTCAGGTGGAAATACTCCATGATCCAATCGGCACCGCGACCCCAACAATTCGTTGCCAAGCGAACATGACGTGGGATGCGCGGATCGGTCGAACGGTTATTCAGAGACAGCAACAAATTGAAGGCTTCCTGACTAGCCCAGTCGGCGGCTTCATCGATGCCAATCCACGGATAATCGTGGCCGCGAAAATCCTCAAAGCCAGCAGCGTCCGGCATCTGACAAAAGCGGAACGTCTCACCTTTCGGAAATGTCCATAGATGATGTGTGTGATTGTAGTTCGCCCCCGGAAAGATTTTCGGGAACCAGGTTTTTGAAATCTGCTCTGCCTCGAAGCATTGCGGATAGTCTTGTCGGAACCACGCACCCTTGTAGGCCGGACCAAATCCCTGCCCGACGAATTGCAAATAGTCGGCCATCATCAGAATGGTCTTGCCGCTGAACCGTGCACCTTGCAGCAATGAGATTTGCTCCGGGCACATCAGGAAGGCGGCTTGCGTCGGCGAAGTCGCGGCGAACGCCACCTGCCTGAGCTTGTTGTCGATGTGAACGAACGGCTCGGGCTTGCCGCTCACCATCCTGATTTCTTCGGCGACCGCGAAGCTCATGACACTCTGCCCGTAGTTAGACTGCGTCCGCCCGGCGGCGCTTTGCCGTATCCGGGGCGCTCACCGGCATCGATCCGCACGACCTTCGTCGGCGGCTGGCGCTCCGGCTTCATGCCCGTGACGGCGTCGTAAACGCGAGGATGATTTTCAATCTCCGGCCGCTTCGGCGCTTGTAGGACTGTCTCCTTGCCGTCGGCATCGACGAACTTCGTCGGCGTCGATGCAAATTCGCCAGCGGCGTTCCATTTATCAAACTCGGCACTGTCCTTCGCGGGCCGCGCCAGGGCCAAACTCGATTGCTCGGTTGGCTCAGTGTTGGTATCGTCGTCGAATACCTTATGCTCGATTACTTTCGTAGCGGTGCGCTCTTCGGGACGCTCCAATCGCAGCGTGCCGCCGTAGTTCACATCAATTTCCTGATGACTGCGATATTTTTTGTTCCAGGATTCGAGCATCTTCAATACGAGCGCGTCACTAGGCTTGAGCCATTGCTTGGTTGGCTTTAGCTCATAGGCGTCGAGACCGAAATCAGCAATCTGTTCGTCGGTGAAGTCGACGAACTCCTCTTTCTTCACCCGCTCGAACATTCTCTGGCCTTGAAAAAATACATCGGTCATGGTGCCATCGCGGGCGCGCTCGATTGCATTTTGTTCGATCTGTTGCGCCGCTAGTGTCTTCGCGTTCTGATACTGGATGTGCAAAGGCGCGACGACAGTGCAAAATTCGATCTCTTGAAATTTTGGATCGCCGAGACGACTTCGCACCATGTAGTTCCAAAAAGTTTGCGGGGTGATGTTGCAGCGGCGGCACGCTTCCGCGACCGAGCATGTAATCAAGTGATCTAAAAGTTCAGGGACCTTGCTGTAATGCGACATTGGGATTCTCCCTTTTCGATTTTTTGATTCCGATTTTGATTTCGCTCTGTCGTTTTTCGCCGGGGCCAGTCGTCTGCATTCTGTGCTCCAAAAAGTAGCTCTGATCAGACGTACAACCCACCCCACCATGGTTAACACTGCAATGCCCGCCCCATAGGTCGCGTTGAGGCTTCAGTAACCGTCCTTAAAGAAGACCCCCGCGACGCGAAGTCCTTAATGCGTCTTCATCGTTGTGGCAGTGTTTGAAATTCCTCTTAACCTCGTTGACCCTTGATCCATCGACACTGCCGGAGAGCGCGCTGACGTGCCCTCGGTCGCGGCTCTCCGCCGAGCAATATCAATCGGTTGAACGACTGTCGCTAAGAGGGGTTTCAGCGACAGTTTGAGGCCATCGCGGGGCCGTCAAGTGAATTCGGCTGCGATGGCTAAAAAGCGGTGAAGCTCCCTTCTCGATTTCGTTAACCAAAGACACAAAGCTGGCCGACCCTGGTGTGGGTGAGGTGCGGCCAAGATTTCAGAGGGGAGGACGAACATTTAGCGCAAATTTTGACGGCGGTCAATCAAGACCGTCAAAATCTAATCGTTAAAAAGCTGCCGCGCCGACGATTCGAAGGCGGTCACGGGATCGCGGTCGCGGGGTGTCAGTAGCTCATCAGGGGCCAAAGATAATTTTGCCTCAGTAGCTCATCATTTTCCTATGTCATGATCCATGAGCTACTGACCATAATATAAGGGTTTATGATGAGCTACTGACAGACGATGAGCTACTGACAAAGGGGGTCACTAGCTCATGGTTCATGAAGGGGGTTTTGACGTGAGCTAGTGACCGCCGGATCAATGCTCAGTCGGTGATTTTTCCGTGCGCAGCATCCGATGACCGAGCGGCGTCAACTCCCACATCGTCTCGCCGTCCGGGTGACGGGGATACTCAATAAGCCATCCCCTCCGCCTTCCACTGGTCGGCGACTTCCTGCACATCGTCCCAACAACACTTTTGCGCCATGGCACTTACGCTCCGAAGTCGTCATCGCTCGGCTCATAGGCGAAATACTCCCAACCGCCGTGCGCCACACCCTCAATCTGCCGCGCCCTTATTCCGATTTCTTCGCGTGCTCGTTTTAAGGTCGCGCCCGATATGCCGAGCGCGGTCGCGTGCGACTTGACGGCCTCAACGGGCTTCGGCGCACCGATCTTCACTTCGGCCTGTAAGAATTCAATCGCTTCATCGAGCTTCGGCGCTTCGCGCTCACGACCAGCGGCCACGATCATGTCGGCCGTCTTTTCAATCGCGCAATCCCAAACGATGCGCGGCGCGTAAATCTGAGCGCCGCCGGTTGTGGCTTTGCCGGCGGGCGTCGTCTCGATATGTGCTTGCAATCCGACCGGAACATCCATGTTCGTTTTGAGGCAAACAAAGTCCCGCTTGTCGGCGTCGTCATCGTCAACCAGCCATCCCATTGCACAGCGCGGCGCATTGACGAATCCAGCCCCGCCCATGACGCGATCCATAGCCGCTTTCATCGTCGAGGCTTTATTAAAATGCGCGACTGAGAAAATCCCGCACCGCACGTCGGCGGCAAGCTCCGAAATCGGATCGAGCGCACTGCGCAACGCGGCGTCGCGATGCGTATCAAGCTCGCCGCCGAGATAGGAACCGAGCGGGTCAATCCCAATTAGGACCACATCGCCGCGTGCGCGGCATTCGGCGCGGACTGCCTCAAGGTCATCGAGCAAACTGAAACGCTTTTTCGAGCCGTCTTGCCGGACCACGGCGCGGATTGCCTTGACAAGTTTCAGATCAGCACCGGCCGCGACGAGTCGGGGCTGCATCATATCGACAATGTCATCCTCTGCGCTCAGGATCAGAACGCTACCCTTCGGCGCTTTGCTTTCATAGTTCGGCCATGCGCCGCCGGTCGAGATAGTCGCCGCTGTGTAGTAGAGCACTTGCGATTTACCTTTACCGCCGACGCCCGCAATCGTCGAATGTTTGCCGTGCGCAATCCGGTTCGGCCAGATGTAGTTGATCGCTTCCGCTTTGACCGTTTCCATATCGACGATTTCGAGTCGGCTGCTGTTGTGACCGATGCCCGGCTTGCTCGAAGCGGTGCCATTGGCGTTGGCCTTTGCCCGCGCCAGCTTGAACAGGCGGAAATCATCTGCCTCGATGTACGCATTAAGTGCCGCGTCGTCGATTGGGTCCGCTGCAAAGTCTTTGGCCGCAACCACGTCCGGATGCTTCGCGCCTTGAGCATTTTGCGTGTAGCGATACGCATTGCGGACAATCTCTTGCAACTTCTCGAACGGCCAAGGTGGATCGCAACGAGTCGCGTTATAGATTTTGTCCATCACGTCGAGCGTGGTTGCTTCATCAAGTCCCAAGTCCTTGCACTCTGCCGCCGCGTCATATGTCGTGCTATTTCCCTTCTTGTGTTTGGTGCCGTCCGGCGTATCGGTATTGGTGATCGCGCGGGGCCATGTCTTGAGCATTTCGGTCGCGGCGTCGATTGCAGTTTGATCCTCACCGTGCTCAACCGTCAGGTCTGCGTCGGGCGTTTCATCGATTTCGATACCCGCTAGGGCGCGCTCGAAGTCGGCAATGCCGTAGGACGGCGCGGCCGGGTCCGTATAGGTGCAGCGGACGAGCCACGGCTTGCCCTTTTGATGATAAAAGCCGGGGAGCCTGAGCACACGCGACAAGTCAACGGATTCTCGACCGCCGCTGAACAGTTTGGCGAGTTGCTTTTGCCGGCGAGTGAAGCCGGTAAGATCGGACTGCACGTCGTCGGCGACGTTCCAATAAACATGAAACTTGCCGGGCGATGACTCGTTGACCCGTGCGACCGTGAGCCCGGCCGCTTTGCCGAGCTTCAAAATCGCGTTGAGCTTTTTGGTCCCATCAATCTCGACAAAGTGCTTCCGCACGCGGACCACATTCGTCGCCCCGCGACGCTTACCGCCCGTGTCATTGATATTGACATGCACCGCATAGCGGTCGCGGTTAGCCGTGGTGAGCGATGCAAGGTGAGCGTCGAGGGTGCCGACTAGCGTGCGAGCGGGTCCTTTGCGTTCTTTGTCATCGTCATAGGTTTGGAACGCGAACGGCGTCGCAAAATCTTCGGCGTCGGCGTCGAGGAAGTTTAGAAACTCCCGCGCCGCGTCGGACTGCACAGTCGGGATTGACTTGACGGCCTTCACATAATCCGGCCTCTTGATATTCAATGCTGCGGTCATGATCGCACCGCCTCTCGCCACAGTCTTTCCAGATGACGTTTGCGCGCGCCGCGAATATCATCGCGCGTGCATGGCTCACCTTTCAGACTGCGTATTTGCTTCCCGTCCGCGCTGAGCCACGGGATTTGTATGGCCGGGTGACCCTTGCACCATTCATGCACCTGCTGGCGCGAGCGCCCGATCAGGCGCGCAACTTCGGCAACCGTCGCCTGTCCGGTCACGATCAACGCAACGGCAACCTGCCAATGTTGCGGCCGTCGTCTCCGGCGATTGCGGGGAGAGCAGAGAGCAGCAAGCGCATCGGCAAAATCCGGTTGACAACTGTCATCGCGCGATCGTGCGGTGACAGTTGTCATGCGGCGATCAGTTTGCAATTGGTTCTGTTTCGGGATAAATGTCATGGCATCCGGCTCCATCGGATCGGGCTTTGTCGCGCAGCGAACGCGAGCAAACCAATTGACGAGCGCCGCGACGCTTCATGCGTTCGCGGCGTTCGCTACTTCCGAGCCTACCGGAGAGCACGGCACAAGGGCCGCTGCGAAATGACCGGGCGCTTATTCAAATTCCACTGTTCCAAAAGGCGGCGCGCGTCGGTCGGCAGTTCCTTACTCTTATTTGATGTTCGTAGTCAACTTTCCTTCGCGGTTTCACTTTTTAGTTTATTGCTGATCCGGTTCGCTCATACCGCGCTCAGCCACAGCGATCTTCTCGCGCCATTTGGCCGCCTCCCGTTCAGCAGCGGCCTGTATCTTCGATGTCGCCTCGTGCCGGGTCGGAACTGAGATTCGCGATCTGAATTTGATCTCGGCCCGTTCATCATGATCGAGCGGCAGGGCGTAGGCACGTTCTAGGCGTGCCAGGGAGCTTTCCAGACGGGCTTTCTCGGCGGGGGCAGTCGCAGCCCTCAGTGCCCGTTCGGCCGCACGGACGGCGGCCCTGCCGCCGGGGCTGAGCCGTTCAATAGCTCTCTGGCGTCGGCGATAGAGCCGGTCGGCCACGGTGTACGCCGCGCCAAGCTTGGCGCGATACCGGGCGCTTGCCGCGCGCGTGCCAGCCGCGACCCGCTCAGGATGCCGAGCGCGGTATTCGCGATCCCTTTCGTTCTTCGATTTTGGCATCGCACCATCGCCTCTTGATCCAGATCAGCCACGCGATTTTCAAGAGCCAGCGCACAGCACTTACCCCCGGCGCAATGCGTTCGCCGGGTAACCACCGGGATCGGCTGCGGCCATCTCGCGCTCTGCCTGGATCGCGTTCAGCTTTGCCTGCGACTGTGCCAAGGTCGTCGCGCCTCTTTTGAACGCGAAGGCCCCGCTTCGATTTGAATACGTCGCACCGCGCGTGCCGCTCGCGATCTGGTCGATCACGGAAGGCCCATGGCTGCCGTGCCGGCGCTGGGGAATTTGGCCGGTTGCCCGAAGACCGCGTTCGATATTCGATTGCCGGATGAATTCTCGCGCATTCTCCTCCGCAGTTGGCGGAGCTTGGTCTGTCAACCGAAGCCACCGATGCAATGCCACGCCGAGTGCAGCGCGCTTTTCGCGGACAGTGTCATTCGCGGCCCGATAGTTGTTTTGGCTGGCGTTGAGCCGGCGTTGCGCCTCTGCGACCGTGAGCGCCGCCGGCGCAGTCTCTTCCGGCGCGGTCTCGACGAACTCCGGCGCGGTCTCGACGAACTCCGGCGCAGTCTCTTCCGGCGCAGTCTCGACGAACTCCGGCGCGGGCGTCGGCTCGTCGGACGGTGCCGTTTCACTTTTCGGCAGCGGTGCCGCCATCAGCCGATGGAATTCGTCAAGTCCTGCGTCATCGAGCTTTTGCCCGTCACTGAGATAGTGGTTGATATTTTCGACGGTGCAAAGCTTGCCGGAAGTTGCCGTGAGCCGAACCGCTTTGGCGACGGCGTTCTTATGTGTGAGAGTCATCATCTTCATTCTCCCTTTGAAGCCGCGCGATAAATGCAGCTTTTATGTCGATGTTGTGCTCGAGCTTCGCCCGACGTTCTGCATTGTCTTCGCTCGACAATTGCGCCTCCAAATGACGCAATCGCGCGCGCTCGAAATTTATCAACGAGACTGTGCTGCGGTCGGGAACGCCGCCCTTTAGTTGCGGCGCTGGCTCTCGACGGGCTGCGATCCTACTGAACAGCGACAAGCCATTTTTGGCGTATCCCGGAGTTTGCGCCGTTGCTAAGCGCTCTGCTGTGCTGTCGCGTCTCTGTCTGCCTCTTCGTGCCATCGTCATCTCCGAATTATAAGTGGCCCTCGCGTTTTGGGTCGCGAGGGCCACGGCCGGATGGAAGTCCCCTGCCGTTCCGGCCGGTCGCGGTCGCGGGCCATGGCCGGGCGCGCACGACCGCGATTTATTCAATTCCAAATCTGGTCCGCCGGTTCTCCGCGATCATCGCCTTGACGGCGGCCACGCGCGCGTTTTCGCGTTCGTTGGCGGTGATACGCGGACTATTTCGTTCAGCTTCGGCGAGCGCGGCCACGTCGGCTCTGATCTGATCGTTCGCTGCCTTCGCCGCAGCTTCGGCAGCGGTAACTTCGGCCGCCGCTGCTTCAAGCGCATAATAAGCGTCGCTTTGTTCCGCGCTGAGCGAGGCTAAAGTATCGAAGTCGAGCGGCTGGAATTTTCCAGTCTTTCGTTCAAAAACTTGAAAATCGTTCATGACTTTCTCTCCCACTCGTCTGCAACTTCATCGAAATTGACAATCTCCCAGGGCAACCGTGTCGCGTTCCAGACGCGCCATAACTCGCTGCTGACCTGGTCGTCGCTCCAAACCTCGCTGCAATGGCGGTTGATTATCAGCGCCAGGCTAAGTTCGTTCCAAATATACTCATCAGTCAGTCCACCGCCGCTGACTTCAACGCATTCGCCGACGCTCCACTTACGTCCCGTAGTATTCGTCATTCCAGTAGCTCCCCAGCGAACCCGCCTGAGCAAAGTCCAAAAACTCGGAGACACTCATCTCCATCTCCCAGACGTAGTTGTCCTTGGCAAAAACCGCAGTGCAGATTCCGTCCTGATAATACACGTCGGAGAAGCAGACGCTCGGGGTGTTGGCTTCCAAAGTTTTCCCAGCCTTTACCGCTTTGTTGATTTGGTCGCGCGACGGCCCTTTCTGTTTCAAAGCTTTGTCGATTTCAGCTTTGAGATTTTGACTGAGTTGCTGGTTTAGCTGGTCGAACGACGATTTGGCGTTCTTCGCCATCGGCTTGCCGGCGAGATACTTGGCGACGTTGCTGTCAGGCGAATACAAGCCGCGCGCCGCCTCGCCAGCGAGCCGTGCATTCTCCCAATCTCTTTTAGATTGAAACGCCATGTTCCACCTTCATCGTCACAACCGGGCCGCCCCAAGTATCGCGGAGCGTTGCGGCCATTCGTTCCGCCAACTTTGCGCCGTCGGCGAAAATCTTTTTGGTCTCATCATCATCCGCAAACATCGCCTCGTCGCGAAGGTAGCGCGCACGACGCAGCCAGAATTCGCGTTCCATGGTCACGGCTTCCGCACGGGTGCGCTCGGTCGATAGCCGGTAGTCGGCGGGATCGTGCCGCCCGGACTGCCATCACCGGCCTGGCGCGACTTCATGCCATGCGAGGCAGGATAGGAAGTGTCGTCCACTTTCCTGCGCTGCCAATCAAGATCGCTTGGCGTGTGATCTTCGCGTTTGCCGGTGATACCGCCTTCGATCACCTTGGATAGAACATCTTCACTGTCCGCCTGAGATTGACGGAGATTGGAAGCCAAGGGACTTTCCGAGGCGTGCCCCGGCAAGCACCATGAGCGATTCTGCGGGCCGTTCTGGCCTTGGCCGACGCCAGACGGCGCTCGAATCGAATCGACCGCATCCGGGGCGGGCGTTCTCACAATTTTTCCGGCAGTCGGATTCTGCTCGGGCTTGCGATTATTAGGCTGCACTGCCATGACACATGTCCTTATGTTGTGAGCGCGTCAGCGCCCGGGAATTTCCACGACGTTGGGCCGCATCTTCGGCCCGGTCGCGTTGGCGTTGAATTCGGCGTTTGCCGCTTTGTTGCAACCGCCGTCCGCACAGTCATGTGCGTGTGGCGGACGACCCTCGTCCGTATTTACGGACTGAGCGCCGTCGTGTGGCGCGACAACCTTGCGGCTCGGGTTAAGATCGTTATGGAGACGATCTTTGATTGCCTCGCTTGAAGCATCATGCCGCGTGATGCCTTTGCGCGTGCCGAGCGGTTGGCCTGGCGCGAACTTTCCATCGTGGCCTTTCTTAAACATCGTCCCCTCCATTTTCAGTGGTGCTTTCCGGTAGTGATCCGATACGCCGCCCCAAATTCGCAACGTCGTCGGGCGCAGCTGCGGCGTGTGCTTCGTTCATGACGGCCGCCGCGCTGCCAGCATGATCGTGCGCGTAGTCGGGAGCCGTTTTCATGCCATCGTGGATGGCTGGCGCTGGCAGCCGCTTGCCGTACTGACTCGGCGTCAGCGGATCGAGCACGTTCGGCGCGTCGGCGACTGGCGCTTCATTCACGTCGGTCAAGTGCTGCATTCCAGGCAGCGGCGAAGTCCGTGACCTGTGTCCAAGATGCACCGGCACATCCACATGATGCTTTCCGGCGCGACTGGCGCGAGCCAAGCCGAGATTGTCGGATTGCTGGCGCTCTTGCCCGCGAACGGCGTGTGGTTGCTGATGATGCGTGTGGATCGCGTCGGAGCCGTCTTCCTTCGCGATGAAGCCGGGCTTCGGCTTACCGTCGTGGCCCGGCCCCAGCGTGCTCTTGTTTCCCCATGCACTCATTTTCGCCTCCCTACGCTGCCGCGTGCAGCGGCGTGATTTTTAGTTTCCGAGTTTCGACGCGGCGTGCTTTTCGCGGGAGCCGGGCCGATCCAAGCGGTGTGACCCTTATGCTTGCCGAGCGTCGCTCCATGAACGCCGAGAAACCGGGCGGCCGTCACGCTGGTCGCGCCAGCGTGAACCCGACCGCGTAGGTTCCCGCGATGATCCACGACAGCTAGTTGGTGCGGGCCAAGCTCACCCGGCTTGCGCTGTTTCATACCGCTCTCCGATATGAAGTCATGTTGCGGGACTTCGGCGAAGTTGCGCCGATGAAGCTATTTGCTGAGGCCGCGATTTCCGCCGCGACGCGGGGATCGAGTTTCACTAGCGAAAGCTGCTTCGAGACACTCCATCCCTCAACCGACCAGGGATTCCGGGGTCCGGCATTTTGGCGGATGGCTGCTGCCCCACCGGCCGCGACTTTGGCTGTGGCATCATCATGCAAATCATTGGTAGCCGCGATGGTGCCGCGCTTGCCAATCGTGCCGACCGTGCCGTTGAAAGGATTTCCGAAGCGTTCGGCGTGCACCTTCGCTGCCTCCATGCCGTAACGCCGGACGAATTCGCCCTGCGCCGTCGATTGACCGTTCAGGAACGCCTGCTTTGCCAGGGCCGGATCGACGTGAAGATCGGCAATCGGGTCGGGCGTCGGGGGCGGAAGCACGAAATCGAAATGTTGCTGGCGTAACCAGTCTTGAATTTCCTGCTTCGCCTTATAGGCGGACTTTCCTCGGAATTGCAGAATAGCTCCATTGAAGTCGAACTGCTCGGCAATCTTTTGGCTTTCACTTGCGATAATTGCCTGCTCCAAGCTGCTCCCCATTTCCACAAAGAGGCCATGCACAAGCTCGGTGCGCTTCATGCTGTTGATGACTTCGTTCAGCCGTTCGGCATCGGTTTTTTCACTCATCGCAATCGCTCCTCTTCCTGATTCAAGAAATCCCAGACGACGCCCGGCGTCGCGTAGCGCAACAAGGAGGGCTCATGCTCATGCGCGCCGAACTTTTTCTTGGGTTGCAGATACAGGTCGCCAGTGCCACGCGCCGGGTCCCAGTGCTTGTGCCGGTTGACGTACAGGCCAAGCGCATCGGCCTTGCGCTGAATGAATTCCAGTTCAGAGGCACTGGTTTCAGGCATGGCGCGCCCCCCGCAATGCAGTGGGGTGCGACAAGATAAAGTTTTCAAGATCGGAGGCGAGGATCAGCGTCTTCACGCCGACGCGGCTGGCGCGAATGCGCCCCTCCGAAACGGCGGTTGAAATCCTAGATGGAGACAGGCCGGTAGCTGCCGCTGCCTTTGCAGGCGACATGGCGACAAGCGGGACCGGCCGCACATGAGCGCGCGGCATCGTTTGACCCGTTCATTGTCGCGTAGAGGGGGCTAACGCGGATGGAAATTATGCACTACCGTCTACCATTTCGTCTAAGCCCTGACAACCGGGCATTAAGGGAATCAAAAAGCGACGGGTTATGGCCGCCGCTCTTGCGTTTCTTCGCGGTCAAGCCGAATTCGGCGTCACGACCTATTCTTGCGTCGCCGGGTTTTCGTACATGAGGGAAAATCAGTTAGGGTCCGCCGTCACCCTCGCCCACATGAACAACGCAGTTCCGATGACCCAATTGAACGCGAGCAAGATGATCCCGACGGGGACGTAATAGACCACCCACGCAGGCCAGCCCATACGCTCGATCCATCCAGTGCTGCCGAACGCAAGGATAAGCGCAACCAGCGCCACCGCGTCAGCCCGCAACGGTTCTCCGCGCCGCGCCTTTTGGAGAATGCGGAATAATACCATCGACAGGTAGAGCAACAGATAGAACAGTGCCAGCAAATTGGCGATGACTATGAGGGCCATAAGCGTGGGCATGGGCATATCTCCGTCAAGTGCCGCCCGGTCGTGCCATGTGCTTTCTCATGACCGATGGGAAATGAACACGGTCCAGATAAAAACGCAGAGAATGAAGCCACTAAAAAGGCCAACCGTGAAGCCACGATTAAATCCAGCTTGAGTTGCAATGTTGGTAACTCGCGCTTCTTGTTTGGTCACTTCCTGAAACATCCAAAGAGAAGCGTCTCGCGGACTCATTTTGTCGGTGTCTAATGTTTTTAAGTCTTTGAGTATTTTTAGCAGGAGCTTCATTTCGTCTTGTGGTGTCTCTTTAAGTTGTTCTCTAAGCCCATCCAGGACGGCTCCTGCGGTCTGGTAATGCGGTCGGCTGCTGTCATCGGTCATTGTCGTTGCTCCGCGCTACACTAGCTAGGCCGCTCAGCAAACTATACAATCGCGCAACGAGTGACCCGCAATGACCCCCTCCGATTATGCGCTGTTTATCAGTTTGGCATCCATCTTCATTTCGATAGGTGCTCTGCTCTGGAACGTTTGGCAGAAATTCATTTTCGTGAAGCCTATTTTGCAAGTTTCATTTGGCGTCTACAACATCTTGCAGCCTACGTCGGCCGAGTTGGCGGTTCCTTCAGGCCGCCGCTTGTTGAGCATGACGGTGACAAATATGGGGCCAGGCCCCGTCGTCCTTTACGTGTGCATCTATAAGCAAAAAGCTCATTGGTGGGGAAGGACGACGGTCGGAACCCTTAACCCAATTCACGGCGATCCAGCAAACCAGCAGCCGACAAGTCTAGGCCCGTTTAGTTCTGGTCTGCCCACCAAAATCGACGCCGCCGACACAAAGACTTTTTACTTTCCATACGCGAAGGATTGCTTCCTGCGTGACGGATTGCTCCGCGTGGGTATCAACGACACTTATCAAAGGAACACATGGTGCCGTGGTAGCGACATGCACAAAGCCAACGGAGCCTATCGCCGGGACTTTGGGTAGACGACTGGCCCGTCGCTAACCCCTGTCGCTTCTGTCGCTAAAATAACCGCTAAGTCATTGAAATCAAAAGGGAGAGAGCCAGCATCCCGGTCTCCCCATTTTCGGAGCCCATTCGGGTCCGCCGGTTCGACTGGATGCCGGCGGACCACGTATGATCCACCGTATTACTGCGCCGCTGCCTCCGACGAACGTACCGAGACGAAGACGCGGCCTTTGGTTTTGGTACGGAACTCGACTTTGCCGTTAATCAACGCAAACAACGTATGGTCTTTGCCGACGCCGACATTACGGCCCGCATGCCATTTGGTGCCGCGCTGACGCGCGATGATATTGCCGGCGAGCACATCTGAGCCGCCGAAAATTTTCAGCCCCAACCGCTGGCCGGCTGAATCGCGGCCGTTGCGTGAGGATCCGCCTGCTTTCTTGTGCGCCACTATCGGTCTCCGAACCTACTAGTTAAAACTATCTATACCGGATTCGTGACAAAAACATCACTCCTCGGCATCACTTCTTTTTGCTCTTTGTTGTCGGCTTTTTTACTCTGGCCGACGCCTTGGCTTTCGGCTTTGCGGGCTTCTTTGCCGAAGTTTTGCGCGATTTTGCCACGGCGCCTTCCGCAGCTTGCGGCTCGCCCGCCGCGCCGGCCGTTACGGCATCGGCATCCGGCGCCGCCGCAGGTTTCGGTTTCGCTTTGGTTCTTGGCTGAACCTCTTTGCTCGGCTTCTTACCGTCGGTCAGAATCTCGGTGATGCGAAGGAGCGTGAATTCCTGACGATGACCGATCTTGCGCCGCGAATTCTTGCGCCGGCGCTTCTTGAAAGCGATGATCTTCGCGCCGCGGCCCTGCTCAAGCACTTCGGCCGCGACCGTGGCGCCGGTAACCGTGGGGGCGCCCAATGCCACGCTGTCGCCGCCCACGACCAAAACCTCGCCGAACTCGACGATCTCGCCCGGCTCGCCCTTGACCTTGTCGACCTTGAGCACATCCTCAGCGGCCACCCGATACTGCTTGCCGCCCGTTTTAAAGACCGCGAACATCTCACTTCCTTGTAATCCCGTCGCTCGGATTGGCGTCCGGAGCGGCTTCTTTCACTCAGTTCTGCTGATGGTTAGCGGACGATGGGCGCAATGCCGCATCGGACGCGCGCCGACCGGCGTCCTTATGACGTTACGATAAGTGCCTGTCAAGAAAAGCGCCAGACCTTAGCCCGTTCCGAACCGTCTCGGTATTCACGTCAAATTGGTGACGCTCGCGGCGGGGGCGTGTTAAAGCGCCAAGCCAGGGCAATTGCCAACAGACTGAGCCATAGGGAGGAAGCGGCCGATGACCACCAAGACGGCCATAACGATCTCGCGCCGCGCCTTGCTGGCGGCCACGCTTCCCGCAATGGCCGTCAAAATCGCCCGCGCGCAAAACGGGACTCCAGCCGGGGGCGATTATCCGAACCGCCAAGTCACATTCATCGTTCCCTTCGCGCCGGCCGGCGGCACCGACGTGCTGGCACGGCTTCTTGCCCAGAAGCTCGAACAAGAGTTGGGCGCACCGTTTGTCGTCGAAAACCGGCCGGGCGCCGGAACCGTCATCGCCACCAACTTTGTCGCCAAATCGCCGCCCGACGGCTACACCATCATGATGGACGTCTCCTCGCTCGCGATCGACGTCACGCTCTACAAATCGCTGCCTTACGATCCAGCCAAGGACCTGGCGCTGGTTGCGCTGATCGCCAGAGTGCCGTTCGTGTTGGTCGTCAATCCGTCGCTTCCGGTGAATAGCGTCGAGGATCTCATCAAGCTCGCCAAGGAACGCCCGCTCAGCTACGGCTCCGGCGGCATCGGCGCCTTTCATCATTTGGCCGCCGCGCTGTTCTGCAGCATGGCCGGCATCAAGATGACACACGTGCCCTACCGCGGCACGGCGCCGGCGCTCAACGATCTGCTCGGCGGCTATATCCAGCTGATGTTCAGCGATCTCGGCCCGGCGCTGCCGCTGATCAATGCGGGAAAAATTCGTCCGCTGGCGGTGACGACCAAAGAACGGTTTACCGCCCTGCCGGACGTTCCGCCGCTCGCCGACGTCGGCGTACCCGGCTTCGATGCCGCGGCATGGCAAGGCGTTGTCGCGCCGGCAAAGACGCCGCAACCGATCCTCGCCAAGCTCAATTCGGAGCTCAATGCAATCGTGGCCATGGACGACGTCCGCACGCGAATGACCGATTTCGGCATGATCCCGGTCGGCACCGGCTCGCTCGACGATCTCCACCAATTTCTGCAGTCCGAAATCGCGCGCTGGGCCAAAGTGGTCGAGGAAGCCGGCATTGCGCGTTCTGAATGAATACTTGCCGAGTGGCCGATTTGTCAGCCCAAGCCGCGTCTGACGATATCGATCGCCGGCTCCCCGCCGGCGACGAAATCTTTCTCGATCATGTCGCGCATTTCGTGCGCGACCGCGAAGCCGCCAGCCGGGCGCTGGCGCGCTGCGGCTTTGCGCCGACGCCGATTTCGATTCAGGTCAATCCCGATGCGGCGGGCGGCGCGCGCCCGACCGGAACCGGCAACGTCACCGCGATGCTGTCGCGCGGTTATCTCGAAATCTTGTTCAAGACCTCAGATACGCCGCTCAGCCGCGAATTCGACGCGGCGCTGAGCCGTCGCGCGGGACTGCATCTTGCGGCTTTTGCCGTTGCCGACGCGGAAAAGGCGCATCGGCGGCTGGCAACGGGTGGTTTCGCGGTCCGCGAATTGGTGCGCATGCAGCGGCCGGTCGAGACGGTTTCCGGCGGAGCGACGGCAGCTTTCACCATTGCGCGGGTCGAGCCCGATGCGATGCCCGAGGGACGAATTCAGATGTTGACGCATCACACCGAGCAGGCGGTGTGGCAGGAGCGATGGCTAAAGCATCCGAACAGCGCTATCGGTCTGATCGACGTGGTCATCGCGGTTGCCGATGTCGAAGACGCCGCACAGCGCTTTGCGCGTTTCACCGGCCGCAACGCCACGCGGACACCCGGCGGCGCCCTCATCCGCCTCGACCGCGGCGGCGTCTACCTCGTCTCGCACCACCGTGTGACCGAGCGACTGCCGGAAGTGGCCATCGCCACGCTGCCTTTCATGGCCGGTTATGCGCTGCGCGTACAATCCCTTGCCGCCGCCGAACTGGCCGTCGATCGCGCCGACTTTGAATGGCGCGCCATCGAGGACGGACTAGTCGCGGCCTTTCCCGCCGAGCTCGGCGAAGGCGCGTGGTTTTTTGTCGAGCACGCCGCCGCGCTGCCGTGGCGAAGGTGAGAATTATTGCGCCGGAATTTTTTCGCTCGCGGCCGGCACCACTTCCTTGACTGCGCCACGCCAGCCGGTGTGGGTGAGATCGAACACGACGCCATCAGGGTCGCGATATTTGGCTTCGTAAAAGGATAAATTCGAAGTCGGCCGGCCGGCGAGATAGGTGCCGCCCGCCGCCTTAACTTTTTTCTCCGCCTCGTCCAGATCGTCGACCCACATGCCGAAATGATAGAGGCCCGGCTTCTCGTCGCCTTCGGTTTTCAACAAGGCGACATTCATCACGCCGTCGGACATATACACGCCGCGGCGCGCGGTGCCGGCGCGCGTCATGCCGAAGGCCTGCTCGAAAAATGCCGCGGCTTTCTCCGGGTCGGGGACAATGATCGCGATGTGGCGAAGTCGGGTTGCCATTAGCCATCTCCATTGCCTTGCGTGTGGGGGATGGCGCAGCTTAATCGGCAGTGCGATATTTGCAAACCTGGTTTGGCGCCTAAAGCTTGGCGCACCCCGATTGGCGCTACGAATTGAGGCCTTAACTTGCACACGCCGGTGAATATCGAAACGTCCTGGCCGGACGCGATTTACACGCAGTTTCGTCGTGTCGGCGTTCGCCAAGTCGGTTACGTGCCCGATGCCGGCCATAGCCGGCTCATCGCGCTGTGCCGCGACGATCCGAATATCGCCGACGTGGTGCTGACGACCGAGGAAGAGGGCGTCGGGCTGGTCGCCGGCGCCGCGCTCGGCGGCCAGCGTGCGGCGCTGCTCATGCAATCGAGCGGCGTCGGCAACTGCGTCAATATGTTTTCGCTGCTACGCAATTGCGGCTTCGGCTGCGTCGTGCTCGTCACCATGCGCGGCGAGTTCGGCGAATTCAATCCGTGGCAGGTGCCGATGGGCGCGATCACCGAGGATGTGTTGCGGCTGGCGGGTTTTCTCACCTATCGCATCGACAGCGCCGACGCCGTCGACGAAATCGTCGGCGCCGGGTGCGACATGGCGTTTAACGGCAATCTGCAGGTCGCGGTTCTCCTGTCGCAGCGGTTGATCGGCCCCAAAGTATGGACGCGGTGATGCAAGGGACGCGATGATGATTGCCCGGCGCGATTTTGTGCGGCAGCTCTTGATCGACCGCGGCAATCTCCTGGTCGTTCCCGGACTGGGCTCGGCAACCTACGACGTCGCCGCCGCCGGCGATCATCCGCTCAACTTCTATCTCTGGGGCGCCATGGGCGGCACCGCCATGATCGGGCTGGGGCTCGCCTTGGCGCGGCCGGACCGTCGCGTCGCGGTGCTCACCGGCGACGGCGACATGCTCATGGGGCTGGGCAGCCTCGCCACTATCGGCGTCAAGCAACCGAACAATCTCGTCATCGTCGTGCTCGACAACGCCCATTACGGCGAAACCGGCATGCAGCCGAGCGCGACCAACGCCGGCATCGATCTCGTCGCCGTGGCGCTAGCCTGCCGTTTCAAGCACGCGCGCGCGATTTCACGCATCGAAGAGGCGGCGGACGTGCGCGCCCTGTTGCACTCGGGCGACGGCCCGATCCTCATCAGTGCGCGCATCAAAGAAGAGGACGTGCCGCGCATACTGCCGCTACGCGACGGTCACGCGATCAAGCAACGATTCATCGAAGCATTGAACTCCACGTGATGCTTCAGCCGACAATACGCGATCCTGCGACGACGGATGAGACGGTGTGGCGATCCCTATGGTCGCAGTACAACGCAGTCTACGAAACGAGCATTCCAGAGGCGGTCACAGCGCGAACTTGGGAACGCATTCTCGATCCGGCGTCGCCAATCTTTTCTCGGCTTGCAGTCCTCAATGGCAAAGCCATCGGCTTTGCCGTTTGCGTCCTGCATGACAGCACGTGGACGATCGCGCCGGTCTGCTATCTTGAAGATTTGTTCGTCGCACCAAGATTTCGTGGCCGCGGCTGCGGGCGGATGCTGATTGCGGATTTGGTGGACCGCGCCAAGTCGAACGGCTGGTCGCGGCTTTATTGGCACACCCGCGCAAACAATCCGGCGCGGCGTCTTTATGACGAATTCGCCGACGCCGACGATTTCGTCAGATACCGGCGAGCGTTTCCTGAAAGCCCTTAGATCCGAATTCCGCGGTGATACTCACGCCACCGCCTTCGCCGCGCGTTTCACCGCGTCGATGATTTCCGGATAGGCGCCGCAGCGGCAGAGATTGCCCGAGAAATAATGGCGGATGTCGTCGTCGCTGGGGTCGGGGTGCTGTTTCAACAATTGATGCGCCATCAGCACGAAGCCCGGCGTACAGAAGCCACATTGGAACGCGCCGGCGGCAATGAACGCTTGTTGCACATGGGAGAGCGCCCCGCCGGCGTCGAGATGCTCGACGGTGGTAACCGATTTGCCGTCGACCCAGACCGCGAAATAAAGGCAGCCGGACACCGCGTTGTCGTCGACCAGCACGGTGCAGCAGCCGCAGAGACCCTGGCCGCAGCTTTCGCGGGCGCCGAACAGATCGAAACGCTGCAACAGCTCGACCAGATTGCGATGCGGCTCAATCGCGGTCGTAACCGCTTGGCCGTTGAGCGTGAAATTGATGGTGCGCGCGCCTGTCATTCGTCCAGTCATTCGTCGTCCAGTGGGCGGCCGTCCTTGACGCGCAATGCGCGCAGCACCGCCTCGGCCGTGATCGGCAATTCCATGATGCGCACCCCGACGGCGTCGTGGATCGCGTTGGCGATCGCCGGCGATACGCCGAACGTGCCCGTTTCGCCGAGCCCCTTGGCGCCGAACGGCCCCGAATGCTGCTCGGCAGTAACGAGTTCGTTCTCCATCGGCGGAACGTCGCCGATGCCGGGAATCTTGTAATCGGCGAGCGAGGCATTGGTGACTTGGCCGCCGTCGAGCTGCATCGCTTCGGACATTGTGAAGCCGAGCTGCATGATCGCGGCGCCGGATAGCTGCGTGCGCGCAACCCCGGGATTGATCGGCTTGCCGCAATCGGCGGCGTTGATCAGGCGCAAAATACGCACATGGCCGGTCTCGGTATCGACTTCGACCTCGGCGGCGGCGCCGCCGACCATCCAGAACGGCGTGACGTTGTCCGACAGTCCGGTCTGCGGGTCGGGCGACGTGTAGCTCGGCACATAGCTCGCTGTGCCGATGACGTTGCCGGCCTGCATGCCGTAGCGTTTCTTGAATATTTCGGCCGGCGGATAATTGGTGCCTTCGGGCAGCCCGGCCTCGGTGGCGAGCGCCCGCAATTTGGTGCGGGCGTCCTCGGCCGCGAGCCGCACCGCGGTGCCCATATGAAACAGCGAGCGCGAGCCGAGCGTGCCCATGTCGTAAGGCGTGACATCGGTATCCGGTGCGACGATGCGCACGTCCTCGGCCTTCACGTCCAGCACTTCGCCGACGATCTGCGCAAAGGCGGTGTCCGAGCCCTGCCCCATATCGACCGTGCTTTTGTAGAGATAAATGCTGCCATCGGCGGAGACGTTGACGATGGCGACCGACGTGGTCGGCGAGATCGAGGCCTTGAAGCCGATGGCGATGCCGCGGCCGCGGCGCATCGTGCCAGTGCCGCGATCAAACGGCTTGCTCCAGCCGATGCGGGCGACCAGCGCGTCGAGCACCTCGGCTAAAGCGGCATCTTGCAGCACGGTGCCGCTCGCCTGCGGCCGGCCGTTGCGCAAGAGATTCTTGCGGCGAAATTCCACCGGATCGATGCCAAGTTCGCGCGCGATCAGGTCGGTATGGCTCTCGTAAGCCCAGACCAGCTGCGGAACGCCGAACCCGCGCAGTGCGCCTGCCGGCGTGCGGTTGGTATAGAGCGCGTAGGAATCGATGCTGACGTTGTCGATGTCGTAGGGGCCCGCCGCGGTGAAGCCGGATTTCTGCGTCACGCGCGGACCGATATCGGCATAGGCGCCGCCATTCCAATACACCTCGCAGGCGCGCGCCGTCACGCGCCCTTCTTTGTCGACGCCGCTTTTGATGCGGAACGTCGTCGGGTGCTTGGTGATCATGTAGAATTGCTCTTCCATCGTCAGCGCGACCTTGACCGGGCGGCGGGCGAGCATTGCCAGTGCGGCAACCAACGCTTCCAGTTTGACGTAGACTTTGGAGCCGTAACCACCGCCCAGATACGGCACTTTGACGCGCACGCGGTTTTCCGGCCAACCAAGTAACCGCGCGATTTCGATGCGCACAAAAGACGGCGTCTGGTTCGACGTGTAGAGCGTCAATCTATCGTCGCCCGGCTCGGCAATGGCGACATGCGGCTCGAACGGCAGGTGCAGGCACTGCTGGGTCTTGAACGTGTGCTCGATGACGCGATCGGCGGCCGCGAAGGCTTTGTCGGCGTCGCCACGCCGCAAGTGATAATCGAGCGCGACATTGGTGCCCTTGCGGCCTTGCAGGTGTTTGAGATCGGCGAAGGTGCCGGCGGGCCGCAGCACGTCGTGAACCAGAGTATCGGGCTGCATTGCCGCGACTTCGTCATACACCGCCGGCAATTCGTCATATTCGGCGGAGATCAGCTGCACGGCCTGCTCGGCGACATGCGGATCGCTCGCCAGCACGGCCGCGACCGGCTCGCCGACATAGCGCACTTTGTCGAGCGCCAAGATCGGCTGATCGTGAAAGGCCGGTCCGTAATAGGGCTCCGGGATCAGCTTGCGGATATCTTCGCCAGTGACGACGCGGTACACGCCGGGCAATTCCCGCGCCGCTTGCGTATCGATGCTGCGGATGCGCCCATGCGGCACCGTCGCACGAAACACTTTGCCGTACAGCATACCGGGCAGGCGCAGGTTATGCGTATAATCGGCGCGGCCGGTCACCTTGGCGCGCACTTCAAGCCGCGGAATATCTCGTCCGACCTGATTCATGACTGGATTGGCTCCGCGTTTTCGGCCAGAGCCTGGCGCACGGCGCGTCCTACATAGACTCGCAGCAGTTCGCGCTTGTAGGCCGCCGAGCCGTGAGCATCGGCGAGGATCGAAGCCTCCGCCACCGCGGCATCGCCCGCGCGCTTAAGCAGCGCATCTTCCGGCGCCGCGCCTTGCAGCACTTTCTCGGTGCTCGTCATGCGCGTGACCTTTTCCGTCGCGGCGCTGACCACGATCACCGGATCGCGGAGCGCGCCGTTTTGCAGCGCGAACGATACCGCCACGCCGAGCGCGGGCCAGTCGTCGGCGGACCGCGACGTGACTTTCATGTAAGCAGCCTTGCGCGCATTGAGCGACGGCACCGTCACCGCGGTAATAAGCTCGTTTTTCTCCAACACGGTCTCGTAGTAGCCGGCATAGAGCTGCTCAAGCGGCAACACGCGCTCGCCCTTCGGACCGACGATGGTCACGCGCGCGCCGAGCATGGTGAGCACCGGCGGCAAATCCATATGCGGATCGCCGTGCGCCAGCGCGCCGCCGACGCGGGCGACGTTGCGCACCCGCGGATTCGACAAGCGGCGCAAAGCGCGCTTGAGCACGGGCAGCCGCGAGGCGACGTTTGGGTCATATTCAAGTTCGCTTAACGTCGCCATGGCGCCGATCTGCAATTCGCCGCTGCTGGTAAGCGCGATGCGGGAATATTGCGGCTCGATGCGATGCAGGCAGACCATGCGGCTGGGCGCAAACACGCCGGCCTTCATCATCAGCATCAGCGCAGTGCCGCCGGAAACGGGACGGATGGTCGGCTCTTGCGGATCGAGCAAGCCCACCGCCTCTTGCAGCGACGTCGGCTCGACCATTTCGAACGGAATCACAGAACGCTTCTCCCGGCGGGTTTCTTGGTGAGTTCAAGCGGCGGCTACGCTCAGGACGTGATCGGCGATTTCGGCGCGCGTGCCGACCCAGATATCCGGCGACGACGTCGCCTGCTCGATGATTTTCTCGTAAAAATGGGCGCCGCGATGGTGACCGAAGATATGGGCATGGCTGGTGATATCGATGATGCGAAGCTCGTCGACGCGCGCACGCGCGATCTCGATCACCTCATTGTATGACTCAAGCATCATGCGCGGCGGATGGCCGTATTTCATCGAAGGCATGTCGTTGACGTCGTAGGACAGCGGAATGGCGACGATCCGCTTATTGCCATGACTGACGACGTAGGGCAGGTCGGTATTGAACACGTCGCCGTACCAGCGGTAGCCGGCCTCGGCGAGGAGCTTGGGCGTGGACAGTTTCGAAGTGCCGCGCGGCGACAGCCAGCCGATGATTTTGCGCCCCGACGCCTGTTCAAGGAGCTTGGTGCAGCGCGCGATATTGGCGCGCTCGTCTTCGTCGGACAGCAGCGCCGGAATGACGTCCATCGCATAGGAATGCGAAAGGACCTCATGGCCGTTCTCCGCAATCGCCTTGACGGTCGACGGCGAGCGTTCGGCGATGACGGCATTGGTCATGACGCTCGCCTTGGCGCCGTGGCGTGCGAACGCCTCCATCAGCCGGTGGATGCCGACCTCGACGCCGTAGGCGGCCCAGGAAATCGCCATCGTATCGAGCACGCCGGCGGGCAGCGGATTGCCCATCGGGCTGATGCCGGGCGCCTTGCCGTCCGACCACGCTTCGAGACAGACATTGAACACCACGGCAATGCGCTTGCCGGTCGGCCACTTCCAATTCGGCTTGTTCTTCATTCACGGCCCCGGACGCGGAACTCGGTCGGAGCGTCTCTTAAATCACAGGAAGGTTCGCCGCGTCGAGAGCATGATCAGGCTTGCTGCGGGCGCGGGCTCATCAACCACGTACCCACTACCACGAAAAGCGCCAGCAACGCCGGTGCGATCGCCAGCGCCAGACTGGCGGCGGCGACCGCCGCCGTGGCGGCCCAGCCGATCGAGGAGAACGCCTCGGCGAAAGTGGCCAAACGCGAGGACACCTGCCGGCGGCGAAACTGGCTGCGTTTGGCCTGGCTGCGGAACCACAGCTGGATCGAGGTCGCAGCCGCCGCTGCGATAACGATGCCGACGGCCGTGACCAGCGCGTGCCACGGCGAGGCGATGGCGAGCGCCGCGACCAGCGGGGCGAATATGACGGCGATGACGCCGAGCACGGCCTCGATCTTGGCGCGTACGATATAGCCGCTCGGTATCGGCGCGGAGGCGACGAGGTCGGGCGAGTCCTCGCCCGAGATCGCAAGCCAGGCGAGACCGCCGGCGAGCTGACCTGCCGCCATGACCAGCACCGGCACCAATAGCTGGTAAGCGCCGCTGCCGTCATCGAAGCTGCGCCACAACAGGACGGCCGGGGGAATGAGATAGAGCATCTGCATGAGCGTCTGCGAGACCAGCCAAGGATCGCGCCGCAACAGCGTCCATTCCTTCGTTCGTAGCGCGCGCCGCGGCGACGTCGCCCGAAATGCCGTCGGGCGTCGAACCTGAACGACCGGGGATGTATCCACGCTCGCAGCGGTGACGGCGTATTCGCCGAAGCGCGGCGCGACGATGGCGATCACTGCGGCAAGCATAGCCAGACTTATGGCGAGCACGCCCATGAGCGCCACGCCATCTCCGAGAGCGGCGCGCGCCGGCCACCAAATTACACTGCCGGCATCGGGCATGTGCGCGAGCAGAGCATGCGACTGCAACACTGAGACCCGCGAGATGGTGCCGTAGGACAGGATCGCCGCGATTTGCAGGCCGATGACAAAGGCCGCCCCAATCACGGCCGCGACAACCTGCGCAACAAACCGCGTACGCTTTGCACCGATGAGGCGAAACATCGCGACGGAAAGACCGACCGCCAGTGCCGTTGCGGTGGCGCCCATGGCTGCGATCAGCCCATAGGCGCCCAGCCAGCGCCAGCCGCCGCGTGCGATCAATATGTCGATGAACGGCGCCGCAAGCGGCAGCGCCATCAGCGCCATCGACAACGCCACCGTGGCGATGCGTACGGCGAAGACCTTTTCGGCGGCAGCCGGCGAAGCCAGGATGAGATCGAGATCGGATCGTGCGTAGAAGGCGCGCGTCGTCGATTCCATCGCCTGCGAGACCATCAACAGCCATGACAGCAGCAGGCTTCCGGTGATCGTGACTAATGTCGCCCTGTCGGCGCCGGCATCGGCATAGCGGCCGACCATCCAATAGGCGACGAAATGCATGAAGATAACAAAGATCGCGATTGCGATGACGGCGCGGCGCAGGCGTTTGCGCCGGCCGCCGCTCATCATGGCGAGCCAGTCGCGCCAGGCGAGACGCCATTCGTGCTGCGCGAACCAGAGGCTAGTGCCGGGCGCCGCGATCATGCCGCTTCCGCCGGCTCGGCCACCAGCGCGAGGAAGGTGTCTTCAAGGCTGCCGCCGCCGTTTGCGGCTGCGGCTGATGTTTCTTTCTTGGCGGCCATGAGCTGCAATTCTTCGAGGGTGCCTTCGGCGATAAGCCGGCCGTGGGCAATGACGCCGATGCGGTCGGCCATGCGCTCGGCGACATCTAGAATGTGTGTGGTCATGATGACGGTGCCGCCGGCGCGAACGCGTTCGCGCAAAACGCTTTTGACCTGACGAGCGGAACCGGCGTCGAGCCCGGTGAGCGGCTCATCGAGAATGATCAGCCGCGGCTCATGAATGAGCGCGCCAGCCAGTGCAACTTTTTGCCGCATGCCTTTGGAGAAGCCTTCGCAGCGTTCCTGCGCATGCGGCGCAAGCTCGAGCCAGGCGAGAAGCTCTTGTGCGCGCGGCTCGGCAAGCGCCGGCGCCAAACCCCACAATCCGGCGACGAATTCGAGATATTCTCGCGGCGTGAGCTTGTCGTAGATCATCGGTTCATCGGAAATCCACGCCATCAGCCGCTTTGCCGCTACCGGATCGGCGAGCGCGTCGACGCCAGAAACGCGGATGCTGCCGGCGTCGGGCCGCAGCAGGCCGGCGATCATGCGCAAGGTCGTCGTCTTGCCGGCACCGTTCGGGCCGAGCAGGGCATAGAACTCGCCGGCGCGAACATTCAAGTTCAGGCCGTCAACCGCAGGGCGGTCGAAACGCTTGACGAGACCGGCAATCTCGAGAGCGAACGGCGGCGCGAAATGCTGCATGAGTTGGCAAGCTAAGCGACAGAGGTTTCGGCCTCGTGAATCGGACACCTCGAATTTCCCAAGCTAATTCAACAAGCCAATTCAAACGGTAATGCGGTCGATCTCGATAGCTCTGCCGGTGACAAAGTCCAGCCGACGGCGGCGACGTTCTGTTCGACCTGTTCCGGCTTGGTGGCGCCGGCAATAATGCTGGAAATAAATGGCCGGCTGGCGAGCCAACTCATTGCCAGTTCAAGAAGCGAACGACCCTGCCGCGCGGCGAATGCGCGTAGATTCTCGACGATGCTCCAGTTGCGCGCGTTTATTAGACCGTCGGCGTGGTGCGCGCTGGTGGCCAGGCGTGAACCAGCCGGCATCGGCGCGCCGCTTTTGTATTTGCCGGTCAACAAGCCGCTCGCCAGCGGAAAGTACGGCAGGAGGCCGAGGCCGTGCTTGCGCATGACTGCGACGCGATCTTTCTCGATGTCGCGGTCGAGCAGATTGTATTCGTCCTGACAAGTCACGAAGGACGATAGCCCCTGCGCCGCCGACACTGCTTGCGCTTGTTCAAGCTGCGCCGCCGACAGGTTGGAGCAACCGATGAAACGAATTTTCCCCGCTTTCACCAGATCGTCGAGCGCACGCAGCGTTTCCTCGATCGGCGTTTTGGGATCGGACCGGTGCAGCTGATAGAGATCGATCCAATCGGTGTTGAGCCGACGCAAGCTCGCCTCGACCGCCTGCATAATGTAGCGGCGCGATGCCCCGCGCAGGGCGCCGTTGTCCATCGGCAGCCCGAATTTGGTCGCCAGCACGATGCTCTTGCGGCGGGCGCCGAGAAGACCTCCCAAAATTTCCTCGGAGCCGCCTTTGTTGCCGTAGACATCGGCGGTGTCGATCAGCGTGACGCCGAGATCGAGCGCTTTGTGCAAAACCAGCCGCGCGGCGTCGCGGCCGATGCGACCGCCGAAATTATTGGTGCCGAGGCCGACGAGGGAAACCTCCGGACCCGACGTTCCGAGGCTGCGCTTTTGCATGCGTTGAACCGCGCGCGGCGCGTTCAACCGCTGACATTATAGGCCGCGAGCGCCGCCATATTGACGAGCTGGGCGTCGTTCGCGGACAGCGGCACGATCTGCACAGAGCGATCGAGGCCGACCAGCATCGGACCGATGACATTGGCGCCGCCGAGCTCCATCAGCATTTTCGTCGAGATCGAGGCTGAGTGGAACGCCGGCATGATCAGGACATTGGCGGGACCGGACAGGCGGCAGAACGGATAGGCTTCGCGCAGCTCCATGTTCAACGCCACGTCGGCGGCCATGTCGCCGTCATATTCGAAATCGACATGGCGCTGATCGAGGAGCCGCACCGCTTCCTGCACGCGCTCCGAGCGCTCGCCGGCCGGATGACCGAACGTCGAGAAGGCGAGCAATGCGAGTTTTGGCTCGTAGCCGAGAGCGCGGGCGACGCGCGCCGCCTCGATGGCGATCTCGGCGAGGTCGTTCGCGGTAGGCATCTCAGTCACCGCCGTGTCGGCGACCAGCACGGTGCGCCCGCGCGCCAGCACCAATGAAACACCCATCACGCGGTGCCCGGGTTTTGGATCGATGCAGCGCCGCACATCCTCCAGCGCAACGGAAAAATTGCGGGTGACGCCGGTGACCAGAGCGTCGGCGTCGCCCAGCGCCACCATGCAGGACGTGAAGTGGTTGCGGTCCTGGTTCACCAGGCGCTGACAGTCGCGCTGTAGAAAGCCCTGGCGTTGCAGCCGCTCGTAAAGATAAGCGGCGTAGGCGGCGTTGCGCGACGACATCGCGGCATTGATGATCTCAATATTGCCGCCAAGCTCGACTCCGAGCGCTTCCGCGGTTTCGCGTACGCGCCGCTCCCGGCCAACCAGAAGCGCCGTGCCGAGGCCCTGGTGCACGAAGCTCGCGGCGGCGCGGATCACCTGCTCCTCTTCCCCCTCGGCGAAGACGACACGCCGCGGTCGTTGGTGCAATCGGTCGTATAGGCGCTGCAACACGCCGGCGACCGGATCGAGCCGGCTACGTAATTGCTGCCGATAGGCTTCCATATCGATGATCGGCTTGCGGGCGACGCCGGTGGACATGGCGGCCTCGGCTACCGCCGGCGGCACCGTGGAAATCAGCCGCGGATCGAACGGCACCGGAATGATGTAGTCGGGTCCGTATTTCGGCCGTGCCCCGTAGAGGGCGGCGACTTCATCGGGGACGTCCTCGCGCGCCAGTGCGGCCAGCGCCCGCGCCGCGGCGATCTTCATCTCCATGTTGATGGTGGTGGCGCGCACGTCGAGAGCGCCGCGAAAAATGAAAGGGAAGCCGAGAATATTATTGACCTGGTTGGGATAGTCGGAGCGGCCGGTGGCCATGATGGCGTCGTCGCGCACCGCTGCCACGTCCTCGGCGGTGATTTCCGGGTCGGGGTTGGCCAAGGCGAAGATGATCGGCTTTGCCGCCATCGACTTGATCATAGCCGGGGTGAAGGCATCTTTGACCGAGAGTCCGAAGGCCACATCGGCGCCCGCGAATGCCTCAGCCAGCGTGCGCGCCGAAGTCTTGGTCGCATAGGCCGACTTCCACTGGTTCATGCCCTCGGTGCGGCCCTGGTAGATCACGCCCTTGGTGTCGCACAGAATCAGGTTCTCCGGCCGGAAGCCGATCGCCTTGAGCAGTTCCAGGCAGGCGATGCCGGCGGCGCCCGCGCCGTTGCAGACCAATTTGGTATTCTCGATCGTGCGGCCGGTGAGCTCGAGGGCGTTGATCAGACCGGCGGCGGCGATGATAGCGGTGCCGTGCTGGTCGTCATGGAAGACCGGAATGTCGAGGAGCTCCCGCAGCTTCTGCTCGATGATGAAGCATTCCGGCGCCTTGATATCCTCGAGATTGATGCCGCCCCAGCCCTTGCCGAGGAATTTTACGCAATTGATGAACTCATCCGGGTCCTCGGTTGACACTTCAAGATCGATGGAATCGATATCGGCAAAGCGTTTGAACAATACCGCTTTGCCTTCCATCACCGGCTTCGCCGCCAGCGGGCCGCGATTGCCGAGCCCGAGAATGGCGGTGCCGTTGGTGATGACCGCGACGAAATTGCCCTTGGTCGTGTATTCGAAGGCTTTGGATTCGTCCTCGGCGATGGCAAGGACCGGGACAGCGACCCCGGGCGAGTAGGCGAGCGAGAGATCGCGCTGCGTCGCCATCGGCTTGGTGGCGACGACTTCGAGCTTTCCGGGGCGGCCCTGGCTATGAAACAGCAGGGCTTCCTGGTCGGTGAAGGTCGGCCGGTTCGAATGGCTGCCATTTTTGCCGCCGTTTTTCAAAGCCATTTCAATTCCCTGCTGATGTGCGAAAGCCGTTTAGGCGGGGGATGGAACCTTAGCGAAACCGGCGGCCTGTGCTCAAGGCGGCTAAGCCGGACGGTCGCAAGCCGCATTGAACAAGCCGGCCGGTAAGGGTAATGCCTGCTCAAGAACCCTCGCGACCAGCCGTGCGTCCCAGCCACAGCCCGCCCGTCTCATGATCAGATTCCTGCTTCGCTTTGTCGGCCTCTGCCTGCTTGCTACCGGCTTTGTGTTCTTGGTCTATGACGGGACCAAATCCATCGCCAATCACGACGTTCTCTACACTAAGGTCGTCGACGTGTGGGCGATAATCGACCAGAACAGCCTCAATGCGGTCCAAGGCTGGCTTAAGCAAAAAGTCGCCTGGGCGTGGGATCCCTACCTGCAACGCGTTTTCGACCTTCCGGCCTGGGTCGTCATCGGGATTGTCGCTGTCGTCCTGATCCTACTCGGCCGCAAAAAGAAGCCGCTCATTGGTTACGTGCGCGACTAAAATCCGCCATGCGTCGCGTCAGGATGGGGGAGTGAAATGCCAGGCTACGACTACATCATTGTCGGCGCCGGTTCGGCCGGCTGTGTGCTTGCCAACCGGCTGAGCGAGGATGCCGCGGCGCGCGTTCTGCTCATCGAGGCCGGCGGCCGCGATTGGCATCCCTATATTCACATCCCGCTCGGCCTGGGCCGCATGCACGATCGCCGCATGTTCGACTGGGGCTACCGCACCGATCCCGAGCCGAACCTCGACAACCGGCGCATCGAGGCGATGCGCGGCAAAGTTTTGGGCGGTTCGTCATCCATCAATGTCATGGCCTATACGCGCGGCAATCCCGGCGACTACGACCGCTGGGCGCAAAAGGGCGCGCGCGGCTGGTCCTATGCCGACGTGCTGCCTTATTTCCGGCGCTGCGAGACCTGGCAGGGCGGCGAGAATAGCTGGCGCGGCGGCACAGGCCCGCTCGGCACCGAATTCGCGCGAACCCAGGACCCGCTCTACGAAGCCTGGCTCGAAGCCGCCAAAGCCAGCGGTTATCCGCTGACCTCGGACTACAACGGCAAGCAGCAGGAGGGTTTCGGCCGGGGTCAATACACCATTCGCGACGGCCGCCGCTCGTCGTCCGCCAACGCGTTCCTCAGGCCGGCACGGGGGCGAAAAAATCTCACGGTCGCGACCAACGCCCACACCACGCGCGTCACGCTCGATGGCGCCCGGGCGACGGGCATTGAATACGTCCAGGCGGGCTCGACGCTGCGCGCGAGCGCGACGCGCGAAGTGATCCTTGCGGCCGGCACATTCAACACGCCGCAAATCTTGATGCTTTCCGGCATCGGGCCGGCAGAGCATCTGCGCAGTTTCGGCATCGGCGTTGTCGCCGACTTGCCGGTCGGCAAAAGCCTGCAAGACCATCTTGGCGCCTACATGACTTACACCCGCAAGCAGCCGGGCAGCTTTCACCGCGAAATGCGCTTCGACCGCATGGCGGTAAGCATGATCCGCGCCTATTTGCTCGGCCAGGGGCCCGGGACCGTGGTACCCGGCGGGCTACATGCCTTCATCAAGACGCGGCCCGAACTTGCGGTGCCCGATATCGAGTTCATGTTCCGCGGCACTTCGCACGCGCCGCATCTGTGGTTCCCGCTCATCCGCCCGGCCTTTCTGGACGGCTACGGCATTCGGCCGACGCTGCTACACCCCGATAGCCGCGGCGAATTGCTGCTCGGCTCAGCCGATCCGTTCATGCCGCCGCGCATCGTCTATCGCTTTTTCACCGCGCCGAACGATCTGCCGACGCTGCGCGAAGGATTTAAGCGGGCGCGCGAGCTTGCATTCCACAAGGCGCTCGATGCCTATCGCGGCGAGGAAATCGGGCCCGGACTCCACGTCAAGACCGACGCCGAGATCGACGACTGGCTGAAAAAGACCGTCATCACCGCACATCATCCTGCCAGCACTTGCGCGATGGGCCAGGACGGCGTCCTGGATTCCGATCTGAAAGTGCATGGCGTTGAAAACTTGCGCGTTTGCGACGCCTCGGCGATGCCCGATCTCGTGTCCGCCCACATCAATGCCTGCGTATTGATGATGGCCGAAAAGGGCGCCGACCTTATTCGCGGTCGGCCGCCGCTGCCGCAAATGGAGGCGGCCTGACCGTCAGCCGCGCAAAGATCATGCCCTTGCGACGCATCGCTATGATTTTAGCAATCGTCGCCGCTGCACTGGTGCTCATCCCCTACGCGATCGCGCCGTTTTATCGATTTATCGACCCGGTCTCGATGCCGATATTGTGGCGCTATGCGACCGGTGCGCGCGTCGAACGAATCGATGTCCCCCTCGGCCGAATCGCGCCGGCTTTACGCCTTGCCGTCATCGTTGCCGAGGACGGCAGCTTCTGCCGCAATCCCGGTATCGACCTCGGCGAGATACGCGCGGCCTTGGAACAATCGAACGACAATATCGCCGAGTCCCGCGGCGCCTCCACCATCACCCAGCAGACCGCCAAAAATCTGTTCCTGTGGCAGGGGCGCAGTTTTATCCGCAAGGCGCTTGAGATTCCGCTGGCGCTCTGGATCAACCTGGTCTTGTCGAAGCGGCGGATTTTGGAACTCTATCTCAACGTCGCCGAATGGGGCCCGAACGGCGAGTTCGGCGTCGAAGCGGGCGCGCGCTGGGCGTTTGGCAAATCGGCGTACAATCTCACCGCCTATCAGGCGGCGGAACTAGCCGCGATCCTGCCGAATCCGGTGCTGCGCAGCGCCCGCACGCCAAGCGTCCTGGTGCGCAGGCTTGCCGCCCTTTATGAACGCCGCGCCGCCGATTTTAGCGGCTTCGATGCTTGCGTAAGAGGCCCCTAGCCTAGCAGCGATCATTCTTCTATAAGCCCCGCATTCCGAGCAAGGCGAGCTAGATTAGAGGAGAGCGATCCCATGGCCGTGCCGAAGAGAAAAACGTCGCCATCAAGGCGCGGCATGCGCCGGTCGGCCGACGCGCTGAAGGCTCCGACTTACGTCGAAGATAAGGACTCCGGCGAATTGCGCCGTCCGCACCATATCGATCTTAAAACCGGGATGTACCGCGGCCGGCAAGTTTTGAACAAGAAGGTGGAAGCCTAAGTTTCTGCGGCGTCACCAGCCGCCGCTTTTGGAATACGGTTTCGGACGAGAGAGCTATGTGACGAAAGACTTGCGTCATGTTCGTGCTTGGCTTTCCGCTGCTGCTGGTTCCCTTCGCCGTCTACAACATGATTGCGTTTCTCACCCCGGGCGTCGGTTGGACCTCGCCGGTGACCACCGTGCACATGATGTCCGGGCAGGATTGGGTGTTGACCTGGGAAGATGTCCTGATCGCTTTCGCCATTTTTTTGCTTTGGGTCGAGATCATCAAGTCGACGCGGATCGGGACGAGAAACGTCATGGATCATATCCTGGCGATGGCGCTGTTCGTCGTCATGCTGGTGGAATTCCTGCTGGTGCCGCGGGCCGCGACATCGACGTTCTTTTTGCTGATGGCCATCGCTTTGGTCGACGTGCTCGCCGGCTTCATCGTCGGCACGCGCAGCGCGCAGCGCCAGATCGAGCTTGAGGGGCCGGGGCAAATCTGAGCCGCTAGAGCCGTGCCGGCTTCGATAAGTTAAAACCCGGCCGACCCGCCAAGACCGCAGTCTCTTGCTACAGCGACCGCGAGACTGCACCGCCCGGCGCAGTCGGCCATTGGCCGAGCGCACGATAGGCTGCTGTCGCCGCTTCCGGTTCGGCCCGCCGGCGGGCGCGGGTCTGCGGCGCCTGCGCCGCGGTGGCGATCAGGTGAGCGATAAAATCGGCATTCGCACGCCGGCCACCGTTTGAATGTCCGGTGTCACGATCGGTCGATACCAGCGGCACAAGAGCGTTGCTCACCTGCGTCTCCTGTCCCGAAATGGGACGTTAATGGCCCTCAGCAAGGAGATCGCAAGCGCCGTGCCGCGGTAAGGTGGTGCAATTCTTCGTGCCGGTTTACCGAATCGTTTAAAGTCTTGCCGCTAGGGTGGCCGCGAACCCGCCGTCTGCCGTTGCCATCCGTAGACAGCATTTATTCCCAATGAGGCGACCGTGACCGAGAGCGGTCCGCGCGATTCGTTTCCGCCCGGCGGTTCCCGCGAGGCTATAGCGACCGCTGCGCCGCCGCGCGCCACCGTTCAGCTCGACGCCGCCCAAATCCTCGCTTCCGTGGGCGAAGCGGCCTACGATTGGCGCATCGATAGCGACGAGCTGCTGTGGAGCGGCAATGCCGGCGAGGTTCTGCTGATCCGCGACATCGCGGCAGTTTCGAGCGGCCGCGCCTATGCGCAACTGCTCGAAACGGAAAACGCGCAGGCTCGCTTCGACGTCGTCGCCAAATCCGACAAGCGCGACGACGGCCACGGCGTCGCCTATCAAATTCAATACCGTATCCGTCCCGATCCCACCTCCGAAACCAAGCTATGGGTCGAGGATACCGGCCGCTGGTTTGCCGGTCCGGACGGCCGGCCGGCGCGTGCGCAGGGCGTGTTGCGCGTCGTCAATGAGCGTTATGAGCATGAGCGCCAGCTCACATTTCTCGCCCGTCATGACGGTCTAACCGGCGAATTGAACCGCCATCACCTGAGCGAAGTTCTCGAAGATACGATCGACGAAGCGTTGCGCTTCCGCTCGTCCTGCGGCTTTCTGCTCGTCGGCATCGACAATCTGGCGCGCATCAACGAGTCATACGGCTTCGACATCGCCGATCAGGTAATCGCCGCGGTCGCCAAGCGCCTGCGCAGCCGGATGCGCGGCAAGGACACGCTCGGCCGCTACTCCGGCAACAAATTCGGTCTCGTGCTGCGCGACTGCACGCCCGACGACATGGCGATCGCGGCAGAACGCATGCTCACCGGCGTTCGCGACGAGATGGTGCCAACCAGCGCCGGACCGATTTCGGTCACTGTCACCATCGGCGGCGTCACCGCCCCGCGTCATGCCCGCAGCGTCGCCGAAGTGCTCGCCCGCGCGCAGGAGAGTCTCGATACCGCCAAGGCCCGGCGCCGCGGCTCGTTCCAAGCCTATCGGCCCAATATCGAGCGCGAAGCCATGCGCCGCGACAACGTGCGCGCGACCGATGAAATCGTTGCTGCGCTCAACGAGCGGCGCATTTTCCTTGCCTACGAGCCCGTGGTCGAAGCGATCGACCGGCAGCCTGCGTTCTACGAATGTCTCATGCGAATTCGGCGCACCGACGGCAGCCTGATCGCCGCAAACGAAATAGTCCCGGTCGCGGAACGGCTCGGTCTGGTGCGCTTGCTCGATTTCCGCGTCCTCGAACTCGTCATCGATGAAATGGCGGCGGCGCCAACTCTGCAAATAAGCTTCAATGTCTCGCCGGCCTCGACCACCGATCCCGACTGGTGGGCGGGACTGGGTTCGCATTTGCGCGGGAATGCCGGCGTCGCCGAACGTCTCATCGTCGAAATCACGGAAAGCGCGGCGATCCAGGACATCGACGAAACACGCGGCTTCGTCGCCCGCGTAAAAGATCTCGGCTGCCGGATCGCCATCGACGATTTCGGCGCCGGTTACACCTCGTTTCGCAACCTACGCAAACTCGGGGTGGACGTCGTCAAGATCGACGGCGCCTTCGTGCAACACATTATGCGCTCGGATGACGATCGCGCCTTCGTGCGCACGCTCATCGACCTCGCCAAACGGCTCAAACTCAAGACCGTTGCCGAGTGGGTGCAGGATGAAGCGGCCGCCAAGACTTTGGCGGCGTGGGGTTGCGATTATCTGCAAGGCGCGCTGGTCGGCCTGGCCGGCACCGATCGGCCCTGGCTCGTAAACCTCGCCAAGGCGATCTAACGACGACCCTGCGACTTACTCGCCATCCTTCTCGGTCAGCCGATCGACTTTGCGCTTCATCTCGTCGAGTTGACGCTTGAGGTCATCGATATCGCCCGATTTCGGCGGCGACTTTTCCGACTCCGCAGCAGCCTCGGCCGCCGCGGTCTCACGTCGCGCGAAGGGTGCAAACATGGCAAAGGCGCGCTCGAACATTTCCATGTTCCGCCGCACTTGCTCCTCGAGCGAGGTGAAGGCGCCGACCCCGAAAGCTTGCGCCATCTGATTGCGGAACTTTTCCTGCTCGCGAGTCAGCGACTCGATGGAGACTTCTAGGTAGCGCGGCACCAGCATCTGCATGCTGTCGCCATAGAAGCGGATCAGTTGGCGCAGGAAAGCGATCGGCAGCAGATTCTGCCCTTCTTTGTTCTCCTGCTCGAAAATGATCTGAGTGAGGACCGACCGGGTGATTTCCTCGCCGGTCTTGGCGTCATAGACGACGAAATCCTCGCCTTTCTTGACCATGGCGGCGAGGTCTTCGAGCGTTACATAGGTGCTCGTCCCAGTGTTGTAGAGCCGCCGGTTGGCGTATTTCTTGATCGTGACCGGCTCTGCGGCCTTAGTCGTTATTTCGGTCATGAGGCGGGGCCATGCAAGTATTGCCGCCAAAATAGGCGGTTTCGCGAGGCACGGCTACCTTTTTGTGGAGACCAGCGCGCCAACGGCACCGGCAGCCCCGGGCATGCCAGCAATGCGGCCTCCATTTGCCCCTTTGCGCCTTGTCGAGGGCGTGTCGCGTCCTTATGAAATAGGGCAAGGACCCCCGCGGCTAGTCCCGCATCTGAATTCGCCCCAACAGAGCCCGGAAGGAATTCCCCATGAAAGACGATGTCGTCATTGTCAGCGCGACGCGCACGCCGGTCGGAGCATTCAACGGCGCGTTCGCATCATTACCCGCCCACGAACTCGGCAAGATCGCGATCAAGGCCGCGCTCGACCGCGCCGGCGTCGAGCCGGCTCGGGTCTCTGAAGTCATCATGGGGCAGATTCTCACCGCCGGACAGGGTCAGAACCCCGCCCGCCAGGCTTCGATTGCGGCCGGCGTGCCGGTCGAAACGCCGGCCTGGGGCGTCAACCAGCTTTGCGGCTCCGGCCTGCGCACGGTCGCGCTGGGCTATCAGGGCATCGTCAATGGCGACAGTGAGATCGTGGTCGCCGGCGGACAGGAATCCATGAGTGTCGCCCCGCACTGCGCCTACCTGCGCAGCGGCGTGAAGATGGGCAATTTCGAGATGATCGATACGATGATCAAGGACGGCCTGTGGGATGCCTTCAATGGCTATCACATGGGCAACACCGCGGAGAACGTGGCGCGACAGTGGCAGATCACACGGGCGCAACAGGACGAATTCGCGGTCAAGTCCCAGAACAAAGCCGAGGCGGCGCAGAAGGCCGGCAAGTTCAAGGACGAGATCACCCCGGTGACGATCAAGAGCCGCAAGGGCGACATCGTCGTCGATGCCGACGAATACCCCAAACACGGCACCACGCTGGAGTCGATCGGCAAATTGCGGGCGGCTTTCGATAAGGACGGCACCGTCACCGCGGGCAACGCATCCGGCATCAATGACGGCGCGGCGGCGGTCGTTTTGATGAAAGCCAGCGAAGCGGCCAAGCTCGGCAAGACGCCGATCGCCCGCATCGTCTCCTGGGCGCAAGCCGGCGTCGACCCGAAGATCATGGGCACCGGCCCGATCCCGGCCTCGCGCGCCGCGCTGAAAAAAGCCGGCTGGAACGTCGGCGATCTCGACCTCATCGAAGCCAATGAAGCCTTCGCCGCTCAGGCCTGTGCGGTGAACAAGGATCTTGGCTGGGATACCGGCAAGGTCAACGTCAATGGCGGGGCCATCGCCATCGGCCACCCGATCGGCGCGTCCGGCACCCGCGTGCTGGTGACGCTGCTGTACGAAATGCAGAAGCGCAACGCGAAGAAAGGCTTGGCCACGCTGTGCATCGGCGGCGGCATGGGCATCGCAATGTGCGTGGAACGCTAGGGCCGCGTCGGCAATTTGATTCACGTCATGGCCGGGCTTGTCCCGGCCATCTACGTCTTTAAGCTGCTTGCAAATAAGACGTGGATGCCCGGCATGCGGCGTGGCGGGATATACCGGGATTAAAGGGAGGACATCATGCCCCGCGTTGCGTTGGTTACTGGGGGTACGCGCGGCATTGGCGCTGCTATTTGCAAGGCGCTGAAGGCGGCGGGCTATACGGTTGCCGCCAATTACGGCGGCAACGACGAGGCGGCGCAAAAATTCAAGGCCGAAACCGGCATCAATGTCTACAAATGGGACGTCTCGTCCTTCGACGCCTGCGCCGCCGGCGTGAAGCAGGTCGAGGCCGAGCTCGGACCGATCGACGTGCTGGTCAATAATGCCGGCATCACGCGCGATTCTCAGCTGCACCGCATGAAGCTCGAACAGTGGACGGCGGTGATCAACACCAATCTCGGCTCACTGTTCAACATGTGCCGGCAGGTGATCGAGGGCATGCGCGAACGAAAATTCGGCCGCATCATCAATATTTCCTCGATCAACGGCCAAAAGGGACAATTCGGCCAGGCGAACTATTCAGCCTCCAAAGCGGGCGAAATCGGCTTCACCAAGGCGCTGGCGCAAGAGGGCGCGCGCGTCGGCGTGACCGTCAACGCCATCTGCCCCGGCTACATCGCAACCGACATGGTCAAAGCGATGTCGCAGGAGGTGCTGCAAAAGAACGTGTTGCCGCAAATTCCGATCGGCCGGCTGGGCGAGCCGGAAGAAGTGGCGCGCTGCGTCGTTTTCCTCGCCGCCGACGATGCCGGATTGATCACGGGCTCCACCTTGACGGCCAACGGCGGACAATATTTCGCCTAGCCGAAGTCGTCTTATATGACCTGAAGTATTTTCAAGCTTCGGAACGGTATGGCCTTGCCACTTCAGCCGCTTATAGAACGGCGGTGCGATCAGATGTTTCCCGATCTCGATCCGTTGGAGATCGAGCGCATGCGCCGATTTGGCGAATGCCGGACCTTTGCGCCAGGCGAAAAGCTCTTCAGCGCGGGGGAAATCGGCCCTGGCCTGATTGTCGTCATCGCCGGCCAAGTCGACATAACCCAGAGCGATCAAGCGGGTCACCGCACGCTGATTGTCGCGCATGGGCCCGGCCAATTCCTGGGCGAGCTCGCCCAAATGGCCGGGCGACCTTCACTTGCGGACGCCACCGCGCAGGAGCCGGTGGACGCCTTGATCATTCCGCCAGACCGACTTCGCGCGCTGCTGATCGCCGAAGCCGAGCTCGGCGAGCGGATCATGCGCGCGCTGATCCTTCGCCGTGTCGGACTGCTCGAGTTGGGCGGTGGTGGACCAGTCATCGTCGGCCGAGCGGAAAATGGCGACGTGCTTCGCCTGCAAAGTTTTCTGCGTCGCAACGGTCACCCGTTCCAATTGCTCAATCCGGGAACCGACACCGAGGCGAAAGCCCTCATTGAGCGCTTTCATGTCGATCCCGGACAACTACCCATCGTGCTTTGTCCGGGCGGGCAGTTGCTGCGCAACCCCGGCGAGGACGAGCTTGCGCGCTGCATCGGCCTGGTGCGGGCGATCGATCCGGATCGCCTCTACGACGTTGCCGTCATCGGCGCCGGGCCGGCCGGACTTGCCACCGCGGTTTATGCCGCGTCGGAGGGCCTCTCCGTTCTCGTGCTCGATTGCCGCGCTTTCGGCGGTCAGGCCGGCGCCTCGGCACGGATCGAAAATTACCTCGGCTTTCCGACCGGCATTACCGGCATCGCTTTGATGGCGCGAGCCTACAATCAGGCGCAAAAATTTGGGGCCGAAATGGCGATCCCGGATGAAGTCAGCGCCCTCTCGGCGCAAGACGGCTCCCCCAGTAACTTCGTTCTGCATTTGCACAATGGCGAGGAGGTCAGAACCCGGTCGGTGGTCATCGCCAGCGGCGCGCGTTATCGCCGGCTCGCGGTCGAGAACCTTCACGAGTTCGAGGGGTCGAGCGTGCATTACTGGGCGACGCCGCTCGAAGCGAGGCTATGCGCCAATCAGGAAGTCGCACTCGTCGGCGCCGGCAATTCGGCGGGCCAGGCCGCGGTCTTTCTCGCCGGCCAAGGCGTCAAGGTGCGGATGTTGGTGCGCCGGCCGGATCTCGCCGAGACCATGTCGCGCTATCTCGTCAACCGCATCGAGAGCCTCGCCAATGTCGAGGTCGAGGGCGGCTGCGCGGTGAGCGGACTTGAAGGCAGCAACGGCATGCTGGAAGCGGTGCGCTGGCGCCACGGCGCAAGCGGCGAAGAAGTGCGGCGGCCGATCAGCCACTTGTTTTTGTTCATCGGTGCAGAGCCAAATACCGATTGGCTCACGAGCTCCGGGGTCAAGCTCGACGGCAAGGGCTTCGTAATGACCGGCGAAGATGGCGGCGGCGATCGTCATGCACTAGAGACGAGCCGTCGCGGCGTGTTTGCGATCGGCGACGTGCGCGCGAAATCGATCAAGCGCGTCGCTGCCGCGGTCGGCGAAGGGGCGCAGGTCGTGGCGGCGCTGCACTCCTACTTGGCCGCGACCACGGGCCATGCCGTTATGGCGACCATCCCGCTGGCGCCAGCTCAAAATCCTTGAAATCGAAGCCCGGCGCCACGGTGCAGCCGCAGAGCGTCCAGTCGCCGAGCGATTGCGCCGCCTGCCAGGCATGAGCGGGAACGATTGCCTGCGGCCGTTCGCCCGCAGCAAGATCGCTGCCGAGCGTTAGACGCGTGGCACCTCCTGATTCATCGGCGATTTCGAGCGCCAGCGGTGTGCCAGCGTACCAATGCCAGACTTCGACCGCATCGATGCGATGCCAGTGCGAGCGTTCGCCGCGCGCCAGCAGAAAATAGATCGCGGTTGAAGCGGCGCGGCCGACCCCTTCTCTACCATCCCCCGCTGGCGAGGCAGGGTTGGGTGGGGGCGCATCGCGAAACGTCTCGCGAAAATGGCCGCCTTCCGGATGCGGCTTGAGATCGAGAAGCCGGATCACGGCTTCCGCAGTCAGTCGCGGCACGGCGACAGGCGCCGTCAAAAACGGTTCTTGCGCTCGCGGATCTCCGCGAACACCTTCCAGGCCGGACTGCCGGCCAGCCCAACCGATTTCGCCACCTCAGGCACATCGGCGCGCAGGAATGGATTCTCCGCTTTTTCCGCCCCGATCGTCGCCGGGATCGTCGGCTTGCCGGCCGCCAGGAGCTTCGTCACTTCCTCGGCACGCGCGGCAAGCGCCTTGTTGTTCGGCTCAATCGTCTTGGCGAAACGGATATTGGCGTCGGTATATTCGTGGCCGCAATAAAATTGCGTGTCGTCGGGCAGCGCCCGCAGTTTCAGGAGCGAATGCCACATCATCTCCGGATTGCCTTCGATGACGCGGCCGCAGCCGATCGAGAACAACGTGTCGCCGACAAAGGCGAGCTTATCCGCGGGGAAGAAATACGAAATGTGCCCCGACGTGTGGCCCGGCGTCTCGATGACGCGGGCCTCGAGCGCGCCCACGCGCACTGTATCGCCCTCGCCCACCGTTTCGTCGACGTGCGCGATGCGCTGCGCCTCGGCGCGCGGCGCGACCACCCGGCATTTGTGCTGGGCCTTGAGTTCGCCGATGCCGGCGGTGTGATCGCCGTGATGATGAGTCACCAGGATGTCGGAAAGCCGCCAGCCGGTCTTTTTCAGCGCGGCCTCGACCGGAGCCGCTTCCGGTGCATCGATGGACGCGGTAGCGCCGCTCGCCGGGTCGTGGACGAGGACGCCGAAATTGTCCTTCAGGCAGCGGAACAAATAGGTTTCAACCGGCATGTCGTTTTTCCCAATCGTATACGCAAAATAGATCATCCGCCTTCAGGGATGATGACGCAATAAGGCATAGTTAATGCCGACAACCGGCACGGAACATCAACTCAATCCGTGCTATTTTGGTGCCATGGATGTCGTCGACCTACGAAATTTCTACGGCCAGCAGTTGGGCGTCGTGGCGCGCCGCTTCGTCGCCCGCGGCATTCGGGCGCGCTGGAGCGATACCCATTCCCTGCGCGTGCTCGGGATCGGCTATGCCACGCCCTATCTCGGCCTCTTCCGCGAGGAGGCCGAGCGCTGCCTGGCTTTGATGCCGGCGCCGCAGGGCGTGGTGCGCTGGCCGTCGTCGCGTCCGGCGCTCGCCGCGCTGGTCGAGGAGGATGAGCTGCCGTTGACCGACGCGGCAGTCGACCGCGTGCTCTTGGTGCATGCACTGGAAATGTCAGCCGACCCAGCCGAATTGTTGCGCGAAGCGTGGCGGGTACTGGCCGCCGGCGGACGGCTTTTGGCCGTGGTGCCCAATCGGCGCGGGCTTTGGGCGCGCATGGACACGACGCCGTTCGGGCAGGGCCGCCCCTATTCGCGCACTCAGATCACGCAGCTCTTGCGCGATACCTGGTTCACCCCGACCGGCTGGGGCGAGGCGCTCTATGTGCCGCCGATCCACCGCGGCTGGTTTTTGCGCTCGGCGGTCGCCTGGGAACGCACCGGCGCCACGCTGTCGGCGCCGTTCGCCGGCGTGCATATCGTCGAAGCGACCAAGCAGGTCTATCGCGCCATTCCGGCGCGGCGCGAAAAGCGCAGACTCGTCCCGTCGCTACAGCCGGTGCTGGCGCCCCCGCGGGGCGCCGCCGCGATGCGGTGACGACCGCACCTCGGATATTTAAGCAGGGAACGGTCCCCAGGCCCGCTGCACGGCCGGGCGCGCCGCGATGGCATCGTGCCAGCGCTTCACATGGGCATAGTCTTGGAGACCGATGTCGTTCACACCGTGGATGTGCACGTCCGAATACATCGTCATGTCAGCGATCGAATAGGCGCCGCCAAAATATTCGTTCTCAGCAAGATGCCGATCGAGGATGCCGAGCATATCGCGCAAATTTGCTTCGTAGTGCGCTTGGGCCGGCGGCGCTTTCACCGGCGAACGTATCGTCCAATGCCCGAACTGTTGCGCCAGCGTCGTGAACGTCGCCGAGCCGTAGAACAGCCATTGATCCACTTTGGCACGAGCGACTGGAGCGCTCGGGTAGAACTTGCCCGACTTCTCCGCGAGATATTTGAGGATTGCTCCGGACTCGCAAATCGTCACCACCGCGCCACCGGGCCCGTCATGATCGACAATGGCTGGTATCTTGTGGCCGGGACTGATCTGCATGAATTCTGGCGACATCTGCGCTTTCTCCCGCAGATTGACCGGAACGATGCGATGCGGAAGACCGGTTTCCTCCAGCATCACGCGCGGCTTGTAGCCGTTATCGGTCATCCACGTGTAGCAATCGATCATCCCATCCTCCTGAACGCGGCGGCCGTTTTCGACCTGAGTGCTGTTTTAGGGCGGCAGAGACCCTGTTGAGAAGCAGGCGGGAATTGAAATCGCCTCGTGCCGGTTGCGCCAGTCACTCCGGCCACGGCTCGGCGGTGACGGACGCCGCATCGGCGCCGACATAATCGACAAGACTCGTTTGCCGGTCGCGTTCGAGCGCGGCGAGCAGCGCATCCTTGATTTCCGCGACAAGGGTAAGCCCGCGGAAAACAAGGCCCGAATAGACCTGGACCAGGCTGGCGCCAGCGCGGATTTTGCCAAGTGCGCTGGCGCCGGAATCGATGCCGCCGGCGCCGACCAGCGGGAAGACGCCCTCGACCCGCACATAGGTCTCCGCCAGCATACGATCGGCCAGAGGCAGCAAGGGCCGGCCCGATAACCCCCCCGCCTCTTTCGCCTTCTCGACGTCATGCAGGCTGTTCGGCCGCGTCACGGTCGTGTTGCCGACGATCATGCCGTCGACCCGGCGCGAACGCGCGATACCGACGACGTCGTCGAGATCGGGCAACGAAAGATCGGGTGCGATCTTGAGCAGCACCGGCGTCGGTCCGGCAGTCGGCGCTACGCGTTCGCGCGCATCGATCACACGCGCCAAAAGGTCGTTGAGCACGGCGGCCTGCTGCATATTGCGCAAGTCCGGCGTATTGGGCGACGAGATATTAATCGCAACATAGCTGGCAACCGCGGCGAAACGCTCGATCAGCTGCACGTAGTCGGCGATACGATCGGGCGTATCCTTGTTGGCGCCGACATTGATGCCGACAATACCCCCTCCCCACCGTTCCCGGCTTGTGGTGGAGGGAGCAGCGCGCGCGGCAAGCCGGCGCAGCACCGCATCGGCGCCTTGCGAATTAAAGCCAAGCCGATTGATAACGCCGGCGTCGGTGTCGAGCCGAAACAGCCGCGGCCGCGGATTGCCGGCTTGCGGCTTTGGCGTGATGGTGCCGACTTCGACGAAGCCGAAGCCGACCCGCAGCAGCGCATCCGGCACTTCGGCGTTCTTGTCGAAGCCGGCGGCGATCCCGACCGGGTTAGGGAAGTTAAGCCCGAACGCCCGCATCGCCAGCCGCTTGTCGTCCGCAGCGGCAGGCGGCAGCGGCGCGAATTTCAAGAGCCTGATCGCCAGGCCATGCGCAACTTCCGGGTCGAGCGCATGCAAAAACGGCCGTGCCAGGCGGTCGAACAAGCCGATCACGGTTCTAGCCCCGGCAGCGCGCGCCGTCCGTTGACCTCATCCGGCAACGGCCGCGCCCAGCGCGCCGCGTTCACCGAAAGCCCGGCGTAAAGGTGCGGAAACAGATCGCCGCCGCGCGAGCGCTCCCATTTGAGCGCCGCGCCAAGCGTGTCGCCATCGACCCCAACCAGCATCAAATCCCTTCGCCCCGCGAAATGCTTCGCCGCCGTCTCGGCGACTTGTGCTGCAGTCGAGAAGTGAATGAACCCATCGCGCCGATCGACGTCCGATCCGCCATAGATCCCAGTGCGCTCCGCCTCCTGCCATGCTGCGCGCTCGCAGATTTTGTAAATCGTCGTCACGCATGCCCCTTCGCAACTTCGTTTCGGCGCGGGACCCTATCGGCACTTGAGCATTCAGGCAATAATTCCTATCATCGAGCTCCTCCGTAGAGGTCTGTATGCTCACCCACGCGCAGGTCTGGTCGGCCATCGATCGCCTCGCCGCGCGCGCAGGTCTGTCCGCATCGGGGCTCGCCCGTCGCGCCGGGCTCGATCCGACGACCTTCAACAAATCGAAGCGCATCACGCCGCAGGGCCGCGCACGCTGGCCCTCGACCGAATCCATCGCCAAGGCCCTGGCCGCCACCGGCACGCCGTTCGACACATTCGTCACGCTGATCGAGCCTGGCACCGGCGCCGCCGCGCGGGCGGTGCCGCTGCTCGGTTTTGCCGAGGCCGGCGCCGGCGGTTATTTCGACGACGGCGGCTTTCCGGCCGGCGAAGGCTGGGACGAGATCGCCTTTCCGGCCGTCACCGACGAGCATGCCTACGCGCTCGAAGTCTCCGGGCAGTCGATGGAGCCGGCGTACCGCGACGGCGACGTCATCCTGGTGTCGCCATCGGCGCCGATCCGCCGCGGCGACCGCGTGGTGGTGCGGACCAAAGACGGCGAGGTGCTGGCCAAGGAACTCAGGCGCAAGACGGCAAAATCGATCGAATTGAAATCGCTCAACGCCCAGCATCCCGACCGCACGCTTGCGATCTCCGACGTGCTCTGGATCGCGCGGATATTATGGGCGAGTCAGTGATCAGGCCGAGCGCGCCAGCGCCCGCGGCATAGAAGTAAAGCGGATTGTGTATGGCACCCGTAGCAGCAGTACGGTTTATGGCTGCTCGTCCTGAGCCTTGCGGTCTCTCTCGCCGAACTCCTTCCATAAGCCCAGGACTAGTAGAGTGTGGATCAGAAGACGGGCGAGATGGTCCGTCATTGATGGCAAGTCTAGTTGGCCATGAGCAAGGTCATTGCGGATATTGAGACCACGAGGGTCGGCATAAAGCGAAAGGAAATAGAGAGTTAGGTCGGCGCCGAGCTTATCGGTGATGTCGTTAGAGTACAGAATGTCGCCCATGTTGATGACGACGCTGACGCCTTTCACCTTCGGATGGGCTTTTGTGGCAGGCTTGCCGAGTTGGGCGGCAATGTTGCGTATCGCACGCTCAATTTGCGGTACGAGAACATGCGCTGTCTTAACGTAATCACCCTCAAACCACGCGCGCACGCCTTGGAGCAAAAGGCCAATGTCATCGAAAATGCCGTGCCTGTTGGCCCACCCAACAAAATGCTCGGGAAGCAGGTCGTGCTTTTCGATTAGGCGGTTAAAGGCTGCCAACAACCAGATATAAGAAGAGTTGTATGTAAACTTAGCCTGCTCAAAGAGTTGTCCGAAGGGATCATCGTCGACCGAGCCGATAATCGCAGTAACACGATCCTCGGACATTATCCTTTGCGAAAGATGCGCCATAAGCGGCCCGCTCTCAGCGGATTCCTCCACTGCTTTTTCGAGAGCCTTTCGTCTTGGTAAGAACGCAACTGCAAGATTCACGAAGCTTGACCCGAGATCGTCTACAACGACGCTGGAAACAAACTTATCAAGATCGTCTTTTTTGATGGCGACCTCAACTGTAATCGGTTTCATTTCATCTTTTGACTCGCTGATCTTTTGCTGCATGATAATGCGGATGCGCCTGCTTTCGTCGCTTTGCCCAGCGCTCTCGTAAGCATCAAGCGATGTTTGCAAGAGTGCCGCTGCAAGCATGGGGCTACTAAGGCTAGCAAAATGCTCAAAAGCCTGGGCGATTAGCACATAAAGGCGCTTTACATCGTCCGCTCGATGTTCTCGCGAATAAACCCTAATCAGGCGCTTGGCTGCATTTTCGGTCGAATGAGGATCAAAACGCGGAGATGACGTATCTGAATATTGCGCAATAAGCTTTTCAAGATCGTCAATCAATTCCCGCCGTTCAGCGTCCGTCAGGCCTGCTTTTTTCTCATGGATCAACCGGTCGAAGGCGCGCCACCACTGAACATTATTTTCTTTCATCCCCTCGCGGTGCAGAGCCATCAACGCGGTCCGAGCCTCGTCAATCCGCCTTGCATCACTTAGCGTAATTGCGAGGTTCAACGCCCGCTCGATTGCGTCATACTGTTCGTGAATTTCTGGTCTGAAGTGCTTGCTGGCTGACGCGAGATACGCATCTATTGCTTGCCGCGCAAGCGCGGGATCACGCGTTCTCTTTCCAAGAACAAGTGCTAAATCCCACACGAGGTCGGCATATCGTGCCTTAAGGATAGGATGCGTTAGGGAGTTTGCTCGTAGAACCCAATGGTCGAGCACTTCCGCAGGTGTGCCGCTAATATCTGGGTGGAAATGAGTCTTTCCCTCCCCGTCAATCGTAGTCGCCATCGGCCCGAAATAGGTGTTCCACGGATTGTTTGTGGAGTTGTTCGTTGAAAGTGCAAAGGCAAGCACCTCGGCCCAGGCGCCCAGAGTTTCGGATTTGCTCGCGTTCTGTAGAGCTAGCCTTGCTTTGTTGATTTCCTCCGAAACCAAGAGTTCTTGGAACGGTCCGAGGGACACGTCTAGACGTTTAATGATTTCTTCGATTGCAGGCGGCACAATGATATCTTGACGTGAGCTGCGCGCCAGCGCGCCGTCGATCATGTCGACGGTATTTTTAATGCCGTAGGCGGCGACGAAGGAGCCGAAACGCGGGCCCCGCTCCTGGCCGAGCAGCACCTGATAAAGCATATTGAACCAGTCGAGCGAAACGCCCGGCTTGCCGTCCTTGCCCTTCTTCTTGGCGTCGAGAAACGGCTCGCGACGCCCAACCTCATAGACAACATCTTGGATTGCCTCCGCCGAGGCATCCGCCGGCAATTGCGACAGGGCATCACGCAAGTCGGAGAGTGCGGCGCGCTCGGGCGCGCTCGGCTCGCGATATTTTTTCGTCGGCGCGACAAAATCGCGATAATAATTGATCGCGTAATCGACCAGCGCCGCGAGGCGCGGATGGCTTTGCTGGGTCACGCCCGGCCGGTAGCGGCCGATAAAGCCCCATAGCGTCTCGGCATTGGCGGCGTTCGAAGCGGTGACCAGCGACAGCAGCATGGCGAAGGGCACCGGATTGTCGGGCGGCGGCGGCGCGCCGCTGTGAATATGCCAGACCGGATTGCCGAGCTGCTCCTTGGCGCCCTGCCGCGGATAGGCATCGAGAAATTGCAGATAGTCGTCCACGTGGCGCGGGATGACGTCGAAGTAGAGCCGCTTTGCGGCTTTCGGCTCGCGATACATGAACAGCGACAGGCTCTCCGGGCTGGCGTAGCGCAGCCATTCGTCGATGGTCAGCCCATTGCCCTTCGACTTCGAGATTTTCTGCCCGTTCTCATCCAAGAAAAGCTCGTAGTTGAAACCTTCCGGCGGCGCGCCGCCGAGCGTGCGGCAGATTTCGCCCGACAGCTTGACCGAGTCGATCAGATCCTTGCCGGCCATCTCGTAGTCGACGCCGAGCGCGACCCAGCGCATAGCCCAGTCCGGCTTCCATTGCAGCTTGCAGCGCCCGCCGGTGACTGGCGTCGTGACGCGTTCGCCGGCGTTCTGGTAAGTAATGGTTCCCGCCGCAGCATCGTGCTCGACGACCGGCACCTGCAAGACGATGCCGGTCTTTGCATCGATCGGCAGGAACGGCGAATAGGTTTGCGCCCGTTCCTCACGGAGCGATGGCAGCATGACCGCCATCACTTCTTCGAAATGCCGGAGCACCGTGAGCAGCGCGGCATCGAACCGTCCCGATGTGTAGCAGGCGGTCGAAGACATAAATTCGTAATCGAAGCCGAACCGGTCGAGAAAGGCGCGCAGCCGCGCATTGTTGTGTGCGGCGAAACTCGAATGCGTGCCGAACGGATCGGGCACCTTGGTGAGCGGCTTGCCGAGGTGCTGCGCCACCATTTCCTTATTCGGAACGTTGTCGGGGACCTTGCGCAGCCCGTCCATGTCGTCGGAGAACGCGATCAGCCGTGTCTTGATCTTGTCGTCGGTCAGCACGCGAAAGGCGTGGCGCACCATCGAGGTGCGCGCGACCTCGCCGAACGTGCCGATATGCGGCAGGCCGGACGGTCCATAACCGGTTTCGAAAATCACCTCGTCCTTCGGCTTCTTCTTCAGGCGCGCGACGATCTTACGCGCCTCCTCGAACGGCCAGGCGTGCGACAGTTCGGCGATTTCGCGGAGCGAGGCGATCGGGGCTTCGACACTCGTCATCAATCGGGCTTTCGTCGTCGGAAACGCGCGATATAGCGTTAAACGCGTCGAGATCAAAACGGACTGATCGGAAAGTAGCGCAGCCAAAGATCGGTGTAGCTGCCCTTCTCCCACAGCCGGAATAACGCCCAGTTCAAGGCTTGCCGCAACAGATCGTTGCCGTGTTTGACGGCGATGCCGACCCCTTCGCCGAAAAAGCGGCTTTCCAGAAAAGGCCCGCCGCGGAACACACAGCAGCCGGCCGAATCGGTGCCGTTGAGCCAGAACGCCAATGAGATGCCGTCGCCGAACAGCAGGTCGACGTCCTTGCTGCGCAACGCGGCGCGCGCCGCTTCATCATTGGCGTAGGGCTTCACCTCGGCTTCCGTGAACATTTCCTTCAGAAACGCCTCGTGCGCCGTGCCGGCAACGACCGCGATCTTCTTGCCCTCGACGAGCTCCGGCTCGACGTCACGGATCGGGCTGTCGGCGAGCGTCACGAAACGCGCCGGCGTGCGGTAGTAGGGATCGGTAAAATCGGCGCGCTGGCGCGCCTGTGCGGTCGGCGCAATCGATGCAATCACCGCGTCGCCCTGATTGGCGTTGAGCGCACCGAGCAACAAGTCGAAGCGGCGCGCCTGAATAGTGCAGGTAGTCTTGATCTCCTCGCATAAGAGCCGCGCCAGGTCGACGTTGAACCCGGCCGGGTTGCCGTCGGCGCCGGCATAGTCGAACGGCGGATAATCGAGGTCGGTGAGAAAGCGGATCGATTGGATACGCGATAGGTCGGGCCGTTCCGGCCGCCGCCGCGGGTCCCAGAAGCCGGGCACCGCGGCGCCCCGGGGCAACGCCACGCCGTCCTGCGCCCGGACCGGGCGCGGGCCGGGGACGGCGACAAGCACCGCGCAAATCGTCGCCGCCAGCGCGAATGGCCGCATAACTCGCGCGAGAGTTTTTGATATTGCCATTCCAGGTGGCATGGGCCACGATCTTGTCGCTTGCATGTCTTGTTGCACTCCGTGGCCCGCTTAGCGGGGGCTTAGGGAAAAGTCGAGGCAGGCAACGTGTACGTTGTGCTGGGGGGCCAGCGGTGGTGGTCGGTGGCATTGGGGGAGCGGCCGTTCGCCGCGCCGAAACGGGAAATTGGCTGGCCGATGCTACGCTGCAGGCAATCGGTCTCGAGCGCCGTCGCCGTGACCCGGTCACGAGCCGATCGAGCGGCTGCCCGGAACTCGACTGCATCCGCCATTTCCTGCCCCGTCGGATCGTCGCCGCCGCGGAACGTCGTGCGCGAGTGATCGGCGTCGGCGCAGAGCGCGTGTTGATTTGCGCCGACGCCATTACCGAAGAGGCGTACCTTACGGCGCTGGCGAACTCCCTCGACACCTCCTATGAGCGGTTCGATGGAATTTCACGCGACGATTGCCCGCTCGACGATGATCGGCTGATCGAAGCCGCAGCGGCCGGACTACTGCCCGTACGCGAAGGGCGCGGCTTGGTCTGGATCATCGCCCCCCGCGGCCTCACCGCACGCCAACTCGCCGATCCCCGCCAGGAACGTCCGAAATGGTTGCAATCGTTCCGCCTGACCTCTGCGGATCGGCTCCGGCATTTTGTTGCCCGGCATACTCAGCGCGCCCTCGGCCGGCGCGCGGCCGAAGGCCTTCGCCTGGAACGGCCGCTGTTCTCGAATGCGCCGCATGCGCGGGATAGGCCGCCGCTTAGAACTGTCGCGCTGATGATGATCGCCTTCACCTTTTTTGCCCTCGCACCCCTCCCCGTGATCGAAGCATTGAGCGGTCTATGCTGCGTGCTGTTTTTGGCGGCGGCGATCTTGCGGGTGTTGAGTGCCTGCTTCACCGAGGCGGCCGCACAAAGTTCCGCTTCTACTGACGATTCCAAACTGCCGATCTACACCGTCATCTGCCCGCTTTCCCGGGAGGCGGCAATCGTCGAGCAACTCGTCGGCGCCATCCGCGCGCTCGATTATCCCGGTATTATGGCGCAAACGCCGGAAGCCTTCCGAAGCGTCTGAGCCTGTGAGCGCCTAGATTGGGCGCATGATCGAAAGCCGAACAGCCGAGACTTTGAGGAACAAGCGGAGCGAGATTGCCCGCTCGATTGACGACTACGAAAAGAGGCTCGCCCAGGCGCGCGCCGATCTGGCTCACATAGACGCGGCGATTGCGATTTTCGCAGCCGGTGGCGACGGCAACGTGATTGTGCAGCCCTATATCGACATTCATCGGCTGTTCAAACGCGGCGAAATGGTCGCGATCTGCCGGGAAGCCCTAAAGACCGGACCTAAGAACACCCGCGAGCTATCGGCGCTGATCCTAGAGGCCAAGGGCTTAGCCGCTGGCGACAGGGTGCTGGCGAAAGCGGTCTCCTACAAGCTCATTCATGCGCTGCGGATTCAGGCGAGAATGGGTAAGATCGTCGGCATCGGACGTTACAAAGCCGCGAGGGTTTGGCGATTGCCTGACACCCTCGTTTAGAGGGAGAATAACCATGGCGATTGACATCAAGGACCGCGCACTGAGCGTCGTGAACTTGAGTGGACTAGAAGCCTACACCGACAAGGATGGCGCCCATTTAGTAGGGGGAACCTGCCACTTTACCCTTTTGGCGCCCGACGGAAATGAGAGCGGCCCCGGCGCCAACGTCTTTATCGCGGTCGAATTTCCATTAGGTGGATCGATTCGAGATGCTGAACGCGCTGTGTTAGCTCGCGCACGCGACGTTCTAATGCGTCTTGCTTCGTTTTCCGTCGATGAATTACAGCAAAAATTCGAGCGAATGCGCGCGGAAATGCCGAGTTTCCATGAAGGCAAAAACTAGCGACGGCGTTCATGCTGCCTTTCTCCTTTGCCAATATCCCGTGAAATCGACTGACTGTTTCCGCTTCATCGCCAGCGACGCGATCTTGAGCGTTTGCTCGCCGTTCGGACGCGGCGGTTATCTTCCCGCCATGACGCCTCTTGCGCGTAGCGGAGCAAATACGCACCAGCGATATGATGGTGATGGCCGATTTCCGCGCGGCGCATCCGTGAGAAAAATTCCTCTGCCCAATTCGTGCAAGCGCCGCCGTCGCTATAGGCCATATTAGTACCCCGACGCCAACGATGACCAGCGCGACCCGGATTGGTGTGTGATTTAGGAAAGTCGCGACCGCTACGGCCTTGGCCGCCAAATATTCCGCCCGCGGGTCGGTCATGATCGCACCGACCTGCGCAAGAAGCTTGCTAAAGAAAGCGTCCCATGAATTGAGCGTTTCGGAAAACCCGACCAATCCGAAAAATGCCAAGGGCCAGCCAACAGCCCACTTTGTGAACCGCCAAAGCCTGCCTGCCAGCCGATTGCCCCTCGTCCGTCGCATGACGCCAAGCATAACCGCGCTCTGACAGCGTCAACCGATAAAAACCGGAAAATCTGGGATAACCCCATCGCTCATTCCTTTCAGAACGAGCGGTATTAGGTGGGAACGTCAGAAACCCTTATTTAGAGGGGGCTTCCGGCGTTTGCGCCATAATACCGGATTATCCACTGGAAAAACTCGACGTGAAATTCGTCCTCGAAGTCGACGATCATGAGACGCGTGGCACGCTGCTCCGCTTCAACCTCGGCCCGCCCTTCGAAATCATCATCGCGCCGCCAATTGGTCCGCGCACTAAGCCCAAGGCGCTCAACGTTGCCTTGCCGTTCGCGCGCGGCGCTTATACGGTGGTCTACGACGCCGAGGACAAGCCCGAGCCCGATCAGCTTCGTCGCGCGCTCGATGCTTTTCATAAGGGTGGCAATCGGCTCGCTTGCGTGCAGGCAAGCCTCACCATCGACAACACCGCCGATAACTGGCTCGCGGGCATGTTCACTGCCAATTATGCCGGCCAGTTCGACGTCTTCCTTCGCGGCCTTGCAGCACTGCATCTGCCGTTCCCGCTGGGCGGTTCATCAAATCATTTTCGCACCGCGGCGCTACGCAAGGCTGGCGGCTGGGATCCGTATAACGTCACCGAAGATGCCGACCTCGGCATTCGTCTTTATCGTCTTGGCTATCGCGCGACCGCTATTGCATCGACAACTTATGAGGAAGCACCGGCGCGCTTTGTGCCTTGGATCAAGCAGCGCAGCCGCTGGTACAAGGGCTGGATGCAAACTTGGTTCGTGCACATGCGTCGTCCCGGCCGGCTATTTCGGGAGCTTACGCCTGCCGGCGCGATTGCCTTTCAAATATTCTTTGCCGCCAACGTGCTCGCAGCCCTGATCCATCCTCTATTCATGGCCGGGCTGGGCTTTACGCTGTACGCGCTGCCGACAGCGTGGGCGAACACGGTGATGGAGAATGCCGCGCCGATCTTTGTGACCAGTCTCCTCTCCGGCTACACCTCGACGATCATGCTCGACGTGATCGGTTTGCGGCGGCGAGGATTGCTTGCCCAGGCTTGGGTGCTGATATTGACGCCGCTGCACTGGCTGCTGCTCTCGCTCGCCGCGTGGCGCGCGCTGTTTCAGCTGATCTACGATCCGCAGTGCTGGGAAAAGACCGAGCATGGGGTAGCCAGGACGTCGCGCGCAGCCGGATCGCACCGCTTGCGGTCGCAGCTTCGACAGTCGCCTGAAACATCGCGCCAAAGGCCGGTGAATGAGCCACGCAAGGAACTGCCCGTAGACCGGCGCCGCCCGCCCACCGCACAGATCGGCCCCGGCGTGCCTATTGCACCAATCAAGATCATGCAGACGGCGCGCGGCACGCCGCTCGCACGTTAAACAGGCGAACTCTTCACAAATAGCGCCGCAAATCGGCGGCTTCCGCCTCGGGCGTGCGGGTCATGTTGAACGGCGCGACGAACCGGCCGTCCTTGTCCATCAGATAGACGATGGCGGTGTGGTCCATGGTGTAGTCGCCGTTTTCGAGCGGGACCTTCTTGGCATAGACTCGGTATTCCTTGATCGCGGCATCGATCTGGGCCTGGCTGCCGGTCAGCCCGCGCAGATGCGGATCGAAGTTCGACAGATAGTCCTTGAGCACTTGCGGCGTATCGCGATCCGGATCGACGGTGATGAACACCGCGCCGACGCGGCCGGCGTCCGGCCCGAGCGCCTGCATCATCTGCGACATGTCGAACAAGGTGGTCGGGCAGATGTCCGGGCAATGGGTGAAGCCGAAGAACACCAGGAACGGACGCCCCTTCATCTGGGCGTCGGTGAAAGGCTTGCCGTTCTGGTCTTCGAGGCTGAGCGGACCGCCGATGGCGGCGACCGCCTGCCCGATCGGCGAGAACGGACGCCCGGTGACGAAGAGAACGACGCCGAAGATCAAGAAAAGCCCGCACAGGAACGCGGCGAGCAGCAGCATCAGGCGCGAGGCTTTGGTGCTCAATTTCGCGTTCATCGGTAAAATCCAGTCAGCCGAAACACGCCGAAAATCCGACCCGGATGGTCTCGAAAAAGACCGTCGTTCCGTAATGCGCCCAGAGTAAGACGGTGCCGATCAGCGCCAGCGCCACGGCGCCGCAGGTCGCGAGCACCGGCACAGACACACGGGAGCGGACGACGATATCGGGCATGGCTAAAGTTCCGCCATCGTAGATAGGCCCGAACCCGGTCGTCGACAACGGCCATCGGAAACCTCCCCCGCGCCAGCGCGGCGAATGCCGCCTCGCCCCGGCCGGCTTACTGACAGGTGCGATAGAGCGCGGACAGTTCCCGCCCGCGCAGCGTTATGAGCTGCGGGGTGAGGCCGCCATGCCGATCGATCCAGGACCGGATTGCCGGCGGGTAGAGCCGCATCACCAAGCGGCTGCCGCGGCGCGTCGGCACCAGCGAGCGCGACACGTCGTCGTAGTACGACGCTGCATGGAAGCCCAACACTGCGCGCTGGGTGACGCAGATGCGATTTCGCGGAATAATGCCGGTCAGCAAGGTGCAGGCCGAAAGGCAGGGTCCGTCGATGACCACCTGCTGGCCGGAATCGCGCATCGCATGAAACTTTTGGATATAAGAGGAAACTTCGCCTCCCGGATCGTTTACGATGCGAACGTCGGCCGATGCCGCACAAGTCACCAGGACCGACGCCAGCGCGCCGGCCAAAACCGCCTGCCATTTCATGGAGTAACCTCTCCCCGCTCAATCGTCCCTGATATCTCCCGGCATTGTGGCAAGAGTTCGGGGATTCCCCATCTTTACGCCGAAAATGATGCTCGCCCGCGGCGCGCACGCACGCGCCGAGGAATGCTATAAGGAACAGGGACGCCAGGGAGCGTAACAATCTTCAACCCGTTCGGCAAAAACACCGCGAAAAGAGTGCTCACACATGGATACGTCAGTCGCGCGCAAGACAGCTCAGCAGACCAATGTTCCCGATTTCGCTACGGCCTATTACCTGCTTGAGGGCCTCAAAGAAATCGGCATCGATTATCTGTTCTGTAATTTTGGGACCGATCACGCTCCGATCATCGACGAGATGGCGCACCGGCGCAGACGCGGCGATGCGATGCCCGGTATCGTGCGCTGCCCGCACGAGAACACCGCGGCCCATATGGCCGCCGGCTATGCGCTGGTCACCGGGCGCGGCCAGGGCGTCCTGGTCCATGTCGACGTCGGCACTGCCAATACGGCGAACGGCATGCACAACCTGTTCCGCAGCCGCCTGCCGGTCCTGCTGATGGCCGGCAAAGCGCCCTATACCGCCAATGACGAACTCGTCGGGTCGCGCGACACCTACGTGCATTTCGTGCAGGAGCCGTTCGACCAGGCAAGCCTGGTGCGGCCCTATCTGAAATGGGAATGGACGCTGCCGTCGGGCGTGGTCGTCAAGGAGGCGTTGCGGCGGGCATCTTCGATCATGCAGAGCGAACCGCGCGGCCCGGTTTATCTGATGATGCAGCGCGAGACGCTGACGCAGCATTGGCGGGCGGACGAGATCCGACGTTATTCGGCCGAGCAATTTGCGGCGACCTCGGGCGGCGGCGCCGATCCGAAGCTGGTGGCGACGCTCGCCGACAAGCTTTTGACGGCGCAAAATCCGATTCTGATAACCGGCTATGCCGGACGCCATGCGCATGCCTCGCGCGCGATCGACGAGCTTGCGCAATTTGCCGGCATCGCCGTCTACGAAGCCAACATGACCAACAATATCTCGCACGACAGCCCGTGCTTCGTCGGCTTCTCGCCCGACAAAGCGATCCCGGAGGCTGATGTGGGTCTGCTGGTCGACGTCGACGTGCCGTGGTTCCCGAGCGCCGTACATGTCAACGAAGAGACGTTCTGGGCGCATATCGATATCGATATTCTCAAACCCGGCTCGCCGATGTGGACCTTCCCCGGCAATATCCGCATGCAAGGTGACAGCGGGCACATCCTCGATCAGGTGCTGGCGGAGCTGAAAGCAAAAGCGACGCCGCGCTTTAGGGAAGCGGCGGCGGCGCGGATGACGCAAATTAAAGCCGCACGCGACGAGCGCATTGCCCGCGCCGCCAGGCTCGCGGCGGATAAAGGCAAGCCCGGTGCGATCAACCCGCATTTTCTGATGGCGGAACTCGGCAAGCTCCTCGACGACGAGGACATGATCTTCAACGAGGGCGTAACCAATGCCGCCGCAGTGCTCATGCAAATCCCGCGGCGCGTGCCCAACACGACGGTACGCGCCGGCGGCGGCGGGCTGGGCTGGTCCGGCGCGACGGCGCTCGGCGCCAAGCTTGCCGCGCCCGACCGTCTCGCCGTGCAGATCTGCGGCGACGGCGGCTTCTATTTCGGCAATCCGGCATCGGTGCTTGCGGTCTCGCAGCAATACAAGCTGCCGATTTTGTCCATCGTGATGGATAATTCCGGCTGGAACGCGGTGAAGCAATCGACGCTGCGCGTATTCCCCGAAGGCGAGGCCAAGACTACCAATTCGTTCGAGGCGGAGCTTGCACCGAACGTTCACTTCGCCAAGATCGGCGAGGCGTTCGGAGCCCACTCCGAAGAAGTCAGCGATCCGGCCGAGGTGCCGGCCGCGCTGGCGCGTTGCGTCAAGGCAGTCCGCGGCGGCCGGCCGGCGCTGCTGCACGTGCGCGTCACTCACATGTAAGGATGCGCGTATCGCGATCCGATAGCTCATTCCCGCTGGTGCGGGAATGAGCGGGGATGGACGTCCGAGTTACGGGCTGGCGTGATTGATGAATTTTTCCGGCGGCCTCTCACCCCATTGCGACCGGAGCGCTTCGTCCGCGGCAATTAGATGCGAGCCGTTGGCAAGGTTGAGGCGATCGCTGTCGGCCCAATGCTCATGGACGCGCCCCCAGGGATCTGCCCAGTAATCGTAGACTTGGCTGCCAAGCACGTGGCGGCCGATGCCCCACATGTGCTCGTAGGTCCCGAACCCTTTGAGATAGTCGTGGCCCATGCACACGTCGTCGATATCGGGAACCTCGAACGAAAGATGATTCAATCCGGTCTTCTCATGACGGAGGCAGAAGAAGACATGGTGGTCGACATAGGCGTCACCGCGATCGCAGCGGTTGAACGATCCGATCAAATTGTCCTTGCTCTCGACGTAGACGTCATCGGAGCAAATCATTCCCAAAGCTTCGCGGAACCAATCGACCGTTTCGCGAAAACGCGGCGTCATCAGCACGCCGTGGCCGATGCGTTTGACATGCGCCGGCCCCCTGGGCAGCCGCATCAATTCGCCGGCCCGCGCAGTCGGCGCTTCGCCGGAATTGAGCTTCTGGCGCTTCACCGGAATTTCAGCGACCGGCGCGATGCCGCACACCACCTCGATCTGATAGCCGTTCGGCTCGGTCAGCCGCACGCGCTTGCCGCCGCCGGGTTCGTCGATATTTTCAACGCCCGAGGCGCCGGGCGCCTTGGCGAGCCGCTTTAAGTCGTCTTCGCTGTCGACGTAGTAGGCGATGCCGACGAATTTCGGATCGCCCTTCTCGGTGACGTGGATGTGGTGATTGGGATCGGTGCCGCGCATGTAAAGCGCGGTATTGGTCCGCTCCGTCCGGCGCAGACCGAACCGCGTCAGGAACTCTTCCGCAACATCGAGATCGGGCGACCGCAGGCGCCCATAGGCGATGTCCGTCACCTTGGCCCAGGACATATCATTACTCCCTCAAATGCATATTAGCGCGGGATTCACGCCCGCACGGCTGCCGTACTGTGCCACGATCAATGCGGCGTCGGCAACGCTCGGCTCAGGCGTGGTAGTCGGCCGCCACCGTCGCATCGACCTGCTTGCCGCCCATCGCATTGAACAACGGCGTCAGCACGATTGCGACGACGAGGTTGAGCACCACGGTATAGAGCGCCGTATAGCCCGGGAAAGTATGGCCGGCGAAGGCAAGCGGATAGTTTGGAGTCAGATTCGCCGCAACGAACATCCAGATGCCGGTACTGGTTCCCACGGTCCAACCGACCAGCAGCGCCCAATCGTTGAACCAGCGCGTATAGACGCCGAGCAGCACCGACGGCAGCGTCTGGATGATCAGGATGCCGCCGAGGAGCTGCAAATAGATGGCAAATTGCGTCGGCACGAAGATGATGAAAATGAGCGCGCCCAATTTGACGATCAGCGACACCCATTTCGCCATCTGCGCTTCCTGTTTGTCGGTCGGATTCTGGTTGATGAACTCGCGATGGATGTTGCGGGTATAAAGATTGGCCGCGGCAATCGACATGATCGCCGCCGGCACCAGCGCACCGATACCGACCGCCGCAAAAGCGATGCCGACGAACCACGACGGGAAGCTGTGCAGGATCAGCGCCGGCACCGCGAAATTGTTGCCGAATTGCTTAAAGCCGGCCGCATATTCGGGAAGGGTGCCGACGCCCGCGGCGATGGCAAAGAAGCCAACCAGGGCCAACAGACCAAGCATGAAGGAATAGCCCGGCAGCAGCGCGGCATTGCGGCGGATGGCGTGGCCGCTGTTGGCCGCCAAGATGCCAGTGATCGAATGCGGGTAGAGAAATAGCGCAAGCGCCGATCCGAGCGCGAGCGTCGCGTAAACGCCATAGACGCCAGTGGTGTTGGCGCCGGGAACTGCCAGCAATAATTTCGCCGGAGGCACCGCGGCGAAAATTTTACCAAATCCGCCCAGCTCGATTGGCACGACGATCACGGCGGCAAAGGCCGTCGTGTAGATCAAAATATCCTTGACGATGGCGATCGATGCCGGCGCCCGCAAGCCGCTCGAATAAGTGAAGGCGGCGAGAATGACGAAGGCGATAATCAACGGCAGATCGGCGGCATAACCGCTCCCCGAGACGCCCATTGCGCCGATGACGACCTGCAAGCCGACGAGTTGCAGCGCGATGTAAGGCATGGTCGCGACGATGCCAGTGATTGTCACCGCCAATGCAAGCCAGCGATTGCCGAAGCGGCCGCGCACGAAATCGGCCGGCGTGATGTAGTTGTGTTTGTGGCAGACATGCCAGAGCCGCGGAAACACCAGGAACAGGATCGGATAGATCATGATCGTGTACGGCACCGCAAAGAAGGCGATGGCGCCGGCGCCGAAGGCAAGCGCGGGAACGGCGATGAAAGTATAAGCCGTGTAGAGGTCGCCGCCGACCAGGAACCAAGTGACGACGGTGCCAAACCGCCGGCCGCCCAGCCCCCATTCGTGGAGCAAATCGAGATCGCCCTTGCGCCATTGCGCGGCGGCAAAGCCGAGCCACGTAATGAAGCCGAACAGCACCACGAAAACGATCAGAGCGGTCCAGTTTATATCCTGCACGGCGTGCCTCCCCAGGCTTGGCTTTTTGTTGCCGATTGGCTCGCGCTATCGCGCGGGCGTCGCGCGACCTTTGAGCTTTAAGCCTCGGTCGCGAAGTAGACGATCGCAGTCAGAACGGCCCCGATGATGATCCAGAGCATCTGATACCAATAAAAGAATGGTATGCCGGCCCAAGAGGGTTCTGTCGCATTGTAGAAGGGCACCCACAACGCGGCGATGAATTGAACGACAAAGAGCAGGTACCACCAGCTCCAGCCACGCCTTTCGGTTTGCGCTTCCATGGTTTTCCTCTCCCTCAAACGAGCCATTCAAGACCCTTAGCGGGCACGATAGCCCGTGCGTCAGCCCGATCAAGAAAAAAGTGTCGCTGGAAGCGAGCAATCTAATTCGACGCATCGCTTCGGGACGGCACTGCAACATCGGAGGGACTGGAGCGGGCGATGGGAATCGAACCCACGACATACAGCTTGGGAAGCTGTCGTTCTACCACTGAACTACGCCCGCGGCCGATCAAGCATAGCGAAGCGCGGCGCCGGGCGGCAAGGGTAGGCCTGGGCTGCTATAGTGCCGCGTCGCGAGATTACATTGAAGAGTCCGTGCCTATGCCATTGGATGAAATCGAGGTTCTTTCGCCACCTGGCGCCATCAGGCCGACCGGCACCTGGAGTCTCGCTGTGCGCGCCGGCGATTTTGTTTTCGTAGCCGGCATGCGCGGCATCGATCCCGTGACGAACATGCTGGTCGACGGCGCTGAGGCCCGCATTCGCCAAGCCTTCCTGAATATGAAAACAATCATAGAGGCAGCCGGCGGCAGCTTGCGTAATGCCGTGCGGCTGGTCGTCTATGTCACCGATATGGACCGCTATCGCCCAATGGTGAATACGATTCAAGAGGAGCTTTGGGCTGGGCCGCCCTATCCGCCGCGCACAATCGTAGAGGTGAGCCGGCTTAATCAGGGCGATATCGTCGAGGTGGAAGGGACGTTCTTTTGTCCGGCAAAACGCGGCATGTAACGCGCCAGCCTTCGACCAAAACGCGAAGACCGAAAGTCCGGCAATGGGACGTACCGAGACTATTCGCGGCCAAACTGCTTACGCAGCTCGGCTTTCGCGCGTTGCAGCACTTCGCGCCTGCTGGCCGGAAGATTTTTGCCGGCCCGGTTGATATAGAAGGTCAGCATCGACAGCGCCGAACGGTAGGGATCCGACTTGCGCCGATGGCTGCGCTCCGCGGAACGCTTCAGCGAGGCGGCGATCTTCTCAGGGTCGGGCCCGGTGAATACGCCTTTCTCCAGATCCAGGGCGTCGCTTTCGCGGGTGACCCGTGCCGACCAGCGCCGACTCGATGAACCGCGGTTTGAGCCGCGTCGCGTGGATTTACGCCGCGACGATTTTCGAGAGGATGTTTTAACCATCGCGATACCGGCTCGCGCGCACGCGTCGTTAACAACTAAAAACAATGAAGCGAACGGCTCTTTGTTGCCGTCTGGAACTCGTCGCACCTATTCCGCGGCCATGGCGTGGGTCGGCACCAAAGCCAAATCAGCTAGGCATTTCGCTAGCGTTTCCCCCTCGGGATCGAGCAGCGCCGCGGTGCGGGCGCTGGCGATCGCATCGACGGCCTGTCGCGGCGGCATGTTGCCGGCGAGCGCCGGCCCGATCACTTGGGTGGCGATCGCACGGTAATTGCCGCTGCCGCGCTTATGGGTGTCGCCATAGCCTTTGATGAGGCGGGCGCATTCGGCGATCTCGATCGCAAGCTCGGCGGAGAGCGGCGCGGCCTGCGCGATCAGGTCAAGCCACGCTTTGATCTCGCGTTGCTCTTCCTGGAAGCGGAAGGTTTTACGTCGGAAGCGGCGCAGCGCGCCGAGGAGCTTGAAACGCAGATAACCGGAAATCGATGCGCTATTGACCGCCATGCCCCAATGCGCGCCGCCAAATGCGGGATGCCGCTCGGCGAAGCTGAGCACCGCGTGCGCGATCGTAGGCGGCAAGATCGAGCAAAATTCGTCGATCCCGGGCTTGAGGAATTCGGTCACAGTGAAAGTCTGCTCTGGCTTGACGCCAAGTTCGCGCGCAATACGCTCAAAGCGCGACGGATCGATCTTGGCCTGCGCCACGCGGATCACGTCCTCATATGACATCCGCAAGGCGAGTTGCCGCGCCGTCGCGGCGAGCAGCCGGCCATCGGCGGCAGCGTTCGTGTCAGCGTCGCGGATCGGCTTAAGACGATCGATATAAAGACGCGCGTAATCGATATCCTGATAGGCGGCGAGCCGGCGCACGCCTTCGGTCATGAACGCGCGCGCCGCCTCGGGCATATCCGCGATTTCGCGTTCGAGATCGGCGAGCGAAGCTGACGCCGCGCGCTGGCGCTTGAGCGGCTCAGCGCGGCGGCGCGAACCTGCCTGCGCGGCATCGAAGCCGGCGCGGAAGCCGCGCAGATTGGCCTCGACCGCCTTGCCGTCGGCGCGGATCGCCGCCTCGTATGCTTCGGTTGGGATCGGCAGCGCGCCGGCGCCGGCGATGGCACCGAGCATCGCTGCATTGATCATCGCGCCGCTCTCGCGCGCGATCGCTTCGAGGTCGAGCAGCAGTGTTTTTTGCGAATTCTTCTCGACCGCGGCAACGAGCCGGTCTTGATCGTAGCGTCCGTCGGCCATCGCCATCTTTTCGACGACGAGATAGGAGCGGCTGGTCGAGGCAATCGTCGTGGTGCGATCGGGCGTGACGAAACCGCCGGCAATGGCGCGGCCGGCCTCCATTAATTCGCTCGCCACCACAACATCGACGTCGCCGACGCCCGGCGCCAGCGCCAGAATCGGGCGCCGATCGGATGCGGACACCCGCATCGGCACCAATTCGATGTGATAGGTGGTCGCACCGGTCCGCTGCGCGACGCCCGGGATCGACGTCGATTGGACCGGGAACCCCTGGCTCGCCGCCGCGGCGACGATCCAGTCGGTGAGCACGCCGCCGCCTTCGCCGCCAAGCGCGGCGATCAGGATGGTCAGCGGACGTATCGTGTCGTGCGGCGCGCTGATGCGCGCGCCCTCTCCCCGCAGCGGAGAGGGTTGGGGTGAGGGGGTTCGGGACTCCCCGTTTGGAATTGGAGCGTTGCCGATAGGCCCGTGTTCCGGCATCCCACCCTCTCCCCGCCGGAGAGGGGGAAAAGAAGTGCCGCCGCCGAGCGCCGAGATGATCTTACGGCGAAGGCCGAAAAGGAAGCGGTCCCAACAATTCGGGTTGCTGACGACGTCGGCGCGATAGAATGACGGGCAAAGAACTGCCGCGTGCGCGACTTCACCGCACAGCCCGCAGCCGACGCAGCTTTCGACGACAGTCGCCACCGGATCGGAGCGCAGCGGATCGGGATTGGGCTTGACGGTCAATGACGGGCATCCGGACAGCCGGATGCAGGAGTGATCGCCGGTGCAGATGTCGTCGTCGACGCCAAAACGCGTCTTTACCACGCGCTCGCCGCGGTTGAGCTTTTCGGCATCCTCGGCGCGAATGCGGCGCTGGCGCGCCAGCATGCATTCGCCGTCGGCGATGATGACTTTGAGGCCGCGTTCAGCCGTGCGCATCGCCTCCTTCAGCGTCGCCGCCATCTTCGCGACGCTGTAGCTGCGCACCGTGCGCAGCCAAGTGACGCCGAGCGAGCGCAGCGTCTTCTCGATGGTCATGCCGGTCGGCGTGCCGCTGCGGTTCGCTTTGCTTGACGGCAGATATTGCTGGCCGGTGGCGGAGGCGTAGCCGTTCTGCATCACGATAAGAACGCCGTCGCCTTTGTTGAACATATTCGAGGCGACGCCGGTGATGAGCCCGTTATGCCAGAACCCGCCGTCGCCCATGATCGCGATCGGCCGCTTTTTCATGTTCGGGCCGACCGCGGCCGCGCTCGCCAGCGACATGCCGTAGCCGAGAATGGTATTGCCGAGCGAAAACGGCGCGAAAGTCGCAAACGAATGGCAGCCGATGTCGGCGCTGATATGGGTTGGCCCGATCTCGCGTTGAGCCAGCTTTATCGCGGCAAAGACCGGCCGCTCCGGACATCCGGTACAGAAATTCGGCGGCCGCGGCGGAATATCGCCGACGGCGCCGGCGGCGCCCGATTTATGTCCGAGCATTGCCGCGACTTGCGCGGTCGTGGCGTTGGTATCGATACCGGCCGGACGCGTTTCCGACAGGAAAGCGGCGATGCCGCGCAGAAACGTTTCCGACGTGTAGTCGCCGCTGCGTGGCAGACAGCCCTTGCCGAGCACCCCGGTCTGGATATCGGCGCCGCGCAAAATGACATTGACTTGTTGCTCGACAAAGTCAGGTGAGCCTTCCTCGACCACAAGCACCGCGCGTTTGCCGGCACAGAAGTCCTTCACCTCGTCCGGCACCAGTGGGTAGACGATATTGAGCACATAGATCGGAATGCGCGAGGCGCCGTAAAGATCGGCGAGATCGAGCCGCGCCAGCGCGCGAAGCAGCCCGTTGGTGAGACCGCCGAGGACAATGATGCCGATCTCGCCGATCTCGCCGGGGATCAGCTCGTTAAGCTTTTGCTCACGAATGAATTTTTGCGCAGCCGGCAAGCGCTGTTCGATTTTCAGCCGCTCCTGCGTGAAGATCACCGGCGGATGCGCGAGCCGGCCATATTCGAACCGCGGCGGCCCTTCGAGCTGGTGCCGGCCGCTATAGGCGCCGCGCTTATTGTCCTTGGCGACAAACTCGCCGGTGACATGGCAGGCGCGGACACGCAAATCCAGCATCACCGGGGCATGGCTTGCCTCGGAAAGCTCAAAGCCTTTCTCGACCATGCGGACGATGGTCGGCAGGTCGGGGCGCGGGTCGACGAGCCAGATCGAGGATTTCATGGCATAGGCATAGGAGCGTTCTTGGATGACGCTCGCGCCCTCACCGTAATCCTCGCCGAGCACAATGAGTGCGCCGCCGATGACGCCGGGCGAGGCCAGATTGGACAGCGCGTCAGCCGCGACATTGGTGCCGACGATCGATTTCCACGTCACCGCGCCGCGCAACGGATAGTTGATCGAGGCGCCGAGCATTGCCGCCGCCGCGGCTTCGTTGGTGCAGGTCTCCACATGCACGCCGAGATCGGTCAACAGATCTTCGGCATCAACCATGACGTCGAGCAGGTGCGAAACCGGCGCGCCCTGATAGCCGCCGACGTAGCTCACGCCCGATTGCAGCAGCGCCTTGGTGACGGCGAGGATGCCTTCGCCGCGAAAGGTCTCGCCGGAGCCGAGCCGCAGCGCATCGACTTCTTTCTTGAACGAGCGTTCCATCCGTGCTTCCAGACCGTCGCTTCGGGGTCACATATATCCGCTTTTGCGGAAACCTTCCAAGCGCGCGGTCCTGCCGCGCCGGGCGGGTTGCGGCGGCCCTTGGTGTGGCGCGCCGGCCCGGTTAGGGTGCGCACACACGGCGCCTGGGGGAGGCGCCCAGGATGCGTAGGCGTTTATGGACGGCAAAGGCCAGATCGTCATCGAGCGGGTGAGCCACACTTATCGCCCGACGCGCGGGCGAACCGTACTCGCTTTGTCGGATGTATCGCTCGAAGTGCGGCCGCGCGAGTTCCTGGCGATTCTCGGCCCTTCGGGCTGCGGAAAATCAACGCTGCTTTACCTGGTGGGCGGCTTCCTGCCGACCGAAGCCGGCCGCATCCTGGTCGAGGGTAAACCCGTCACCGCGCCGGGGCCCGATCGCGGCATCGTGTTCCAGCATTTTGCGCTGTTTCCGTGGAAGACCGTGCGTACCAATATTCTTTATGGGCTGGAACGCCAGGGCTTGCCGCGCCCCGAGCGGGAAAAGCGGGCGCAGGCCTTCATCGATCTCGTCGGTTTAAAGGGATTTGAGGACAGCTATCCATCGCAACTGTCCGGCGGCATGAGGCAGCGCACCGCAATCGCGCGCACGCTAGCCTTCGATCCCAGCATTTTGTTGATGGACGAGCCGTTCGGGGCGCTCGACGCGCAGACGCGCTCGCTGATGCAGACCGAACTCCTCAGCATTTGGAAGCGTACCCCCAAGACCGTGATCTTCGTCACTCACGACGTGCAGGAGGCGGTCTATCTCGCCGAGCGCGTGGTGGTGATGTCGGCGCGGCCGGGATGCATCAAGAAAATCGTCGACACCAAATTCGCCAATCGCGATCCGAGCATCCTGCGCAGCAAGGAATTCGTCGAAAAGGCCGACGAAATCTGGAATCTGGTGCGCGACGAGGCGATCAAGGCACAGGAAACAAAAGCCAGCTGATGCAAAAGATGACACAGGCCAGTTTCCGTTACCTGCCGCTCGTGCTTTTGGCGCTCGGCTGGGAGGTGACCGCGCGGTTCAACTTCATCGACAGTCAGGCTCTGCCGCCGCTCACGCATGTGGCGGTGGCCTGGGTCGATCTCGTTCGCGATGGCGAGCTCGTCGATAACGGCGCGTCCTCGCTCTACCGGGCGTTCATGGGTCTCATCTTGGCCGTCGCTGTCGGCGGCGGCTTGGGAATTCTGATGGCGCGCTGGCGGCTTTTGGACGTGTTCGTCAATCCGTTGGTGGAGCTGTTCTACCCGCTGCCGAAATCGGCGCTTATTCCCGTCACGGTGTTGTGGCTCGGTTTCGGCGACGGTTCTAAAATTCTGCTTATTTTTCTCGGCTGCATGATCCCGGTGACCATCGGCGCCTATAACGGCGCGCGCGGCAGCGACCAGGCGCTGATCTGGTCGGCGCGCAGCATGGGCGCGGGACGGTTGCGGCTGCTGTGGGACGTGGTGGTTCCGAGCGCGCTGCCGGAATTGCTCAACGGCATCCGCACCGCGCTCGCTCTCGCCTTCATTCTGTTGGTGAGTTCCGAACTGATCGTATCGCAGCAGGGGTTCGGCTATCTGATCGGCTACCTCGGCTCCACCGGCTCTTACGAAGGCATGTATGCGGTGGTGCTCACCGTCGCGTTGCTCGGTTTTGCCGCGGACCGGCTCTATCAGCTGCTCATGCAATGGTTGCTGCAATGGCGGGAATAGAAGACACGGCCTCGTTGGCGGCCGCCGAAGCCGACGTAACTCACGACGCGGCGCGGCGTCTCGACGTCGTCTTTCGCAGCGGCGCCGGCGTTTTTTCCATTCTGGTGGTGCTCATCGCCTGGGAGCTTTTCGCCCGCAGCGGCAGGGTGACGGCATTCATGCTGCCGCCGTTTTCCGCCGTCGTCGAGCGGATCTATAGCGATGCCGTCGGTGGCGATCTGTGGATCAATCTCGGACTGACGCTCTACCGGGCGATGGCGGGCTTTGCGATTGCCACAGTCGGCGGCATCACACTCGGCGCTTTGATGTCGCGTAACCGGCTCGTGCGCTGGTTCTTCGATCCGATCATCTCGGTCGGCTTTCCGATGCCGAAAATCGCCTTCCTGCCGATCATCATTCTGTGGCTCGGCCTCTACGATGTCTCGAAAATATCCATCGTGGTGTTCGACGCGATCTTCCCGGTGGTGACCGCGACGCTGGCCGGCATCGCCAGCGTCGAGAAAGAGCTGATCTGGTCGGCGCTCAATATGGGCGCCAGCGAGCGCGAGGTGATGTGGCAGATCAAGCTGCCGGCGGCATTGCCGCAAATCCTGACCGGGTTGCAAGTGGCGCTGCCGATCTCGCTCATCGTCGCGATCATCGGCGAGATGGTGATGGGCGGCTATGGGCTGGGCGGCGCCATGATGAGCGCCTCCCGCTTTGCCGATTCGCGCGGCGTATTCGCCGGCATCGTCGAGATCGCAGTCGTCGGCTATGCGCTGATCAAGGCGATGGCGGTCGTCCGCAGGCGGCTCCTGGTCTGGCATCAGGAAACGGCGGAGCACTCGTAATCGTCGCGACGGCGCGCCGGTGCGGCAAGGCGAAGCAAGCGGAAGCCTTGCGTCGGGTCGCGCTTTGCGCCCACAATCATGTCAACCGGCGAACCCGCGGGGATTTACGGACAAAACTGCAGCCTTTGGAGATGAACGAGAATGCGTGGGAAGATTGGATTGGCGAGCTTTGCGCTTTTTCTGCTGAGTGTCAGCCTGGCGCAAGCCGATCCGCTGCAAATTCGCGGTGCCTGGGTTGCGCCTGTTGCCAATTGGTTTTCGATGTGGCTGCAAAAGAAGGATCTCGCCCGCCATTTCGGTCAATCCTATACGTTCGAGGCTACCCATTACGCCGGCACGCCGCCGATGATCACGGCCATCGCCAATAACGAGTTGGAGATCGCCGATCTCGCTTATTCCACCCTGCCTATTGCCATCGAGAATGCGGGCATGGACGACGTTCGCGTGATCGCCGACGAGTTCCAGGACGGCGTTCCCGGATACCGCGACGACGAGTTTGAGGTCCTCGCCGATGGCCCAATCAAGAAAGTGGAAGATCTCAAGGGCAAAGTCGTTGCGACCAACGCAGTCGGCAGCGGCGTTGACGTGGCGATGCGCGCCATGCTGCGCAAGCACGGGCTAGAGGCCAATCGCGATTACACGATTATCGAAGCGCCGTTTCCTGCCATGAAGTCGATGCTGGCGGAGAAAAAAGTCGACCTGATCCCGACGGTTCTGCCGTTTGCATTGGATCCCGAGCTAAAGAAGATCGCGCAGCCTTTGTTCACGGTTCACGATGCGATCGGCGTTTCGCAGTTCATTGTCTGGACTGCCAGGAAGCCGTTCATCGATGCGCACCGCGCCGCGCTGGTCGACTTTCTCGAAGATACGATGCGTATCGAGCATTGGTATCTCGATCCGAAGAACCACGACGCGGCCGCACAGATCGCTTCGCAGCTCACCAAGCAACCTCCAGAGCGTTTCGGCTGGCTTTACACCAAGACCGACTACTACCGCGATCCGAATATGATGCCGAACCTCGGTGCACTGCAGAAGAACGTCGACATGACCAAGGATCTCGGCTTCGTCAAAGCAAGCTTCGACGTCAAGGCGCATTCCGATTTGAGCCTGATCGAAGAGGCGGCCAAGCGGCTGCAGTAAAATTTATAGAACGAGGCGCCGGACAACGGCGCCCTCATCACCGCGGGAGGGAATGATGCGTGCCACCACACGTGCAATGTCGCTTGCGTGGGCCGGGCTGTGCAGCCTGGCCGTTGTTGTGACCTTTGCCGGCTCTGCCAAAACCGACCCCATACACATCCGCGAAGCCTGGGTGGCGCCGGGCAATTGGGCATCGATCTGGCTGCAGAAGAAAAATCTCGCCAAGCATTTCGGCCAGTCTTATGTGCTGGACCCGGTGCACTATGTCGGCACCCCGCCGATGATCACGGCGCTGGCCAATAATCAGGTTGAGATCACCAATCTCGCCTATTCGACCCTCGGCATCGCCATTGAGAATGCCGGGCTCGACGACCTGCGCGTGGTCAGTGATGAATTTCAGGACGGCGTCCCCGGCTATTATTCGCAAGAATACATGGTGCTCAAGGACGGCCCGATCCACAAAATCGAGGACCTCAAGGGCAAAGTCGTCGCCACCAATGCGGCCGGCAGCGCCGTCGACGTCGCCATGAAGGCGATGCTGCACCAACACGGCCTCGAGCCCAACCGCGACTACACCGTCGTCGAGGCGCCGTTCCCCGCCATGAAATCGATGCTGGCGGAAAAGAAGGTCGACCTCATCCCGGCGGTACTGCCGTTCTCCTACGACCCCGAACTGCAGAAGATTGCCCGCGATCTATTCGTGCAGCGGCAGGCGATCGGCGTCACCGACATGATCGTGTGGACCGCGCGCAAGCCGTTCATCGACGCGCATCGCCCCGCTTTGGTGGATTTTTTCGAGGATACGCTGCGCATCACGCGCTGGTACGAGGATCCGGCCAACCATGAGGCTGCGATGCAAATACTCGGGGATCTCGTCAAGCGACCGCCGCAAACCTTCGCTTGGGCATTCACCAAGCAGGACTGCTATCACGATCCGAATCTGATGCCGAACCTCGACGCGCTGCAGAAGAATGTCGACATGACCAAAGAGCTCGGCTTCATCAAGTCGAGCTTTGATGTGAAGAAATATTCCGATCTCAGCGTCATCGAGGAGGCGGCGAAGCGCTTACAGTGAGGTGACGCGACTATGCGGAACGGGCGCCCTTCGGGGCGCCCGTTGCGTTCAGCCGACCAAGACATTCTTGAACTGCCAGGGGTCGCGTTTATCGATATCTTCCTTGAATAGGCCCGGGCGATCCGTGATCGGCGTCCAATCGGTGTAGGCGCCGATCACCGGCCCGAGATAGGGCATCTGCACTTCCAGACAACGGCCGAAATCCATCTCGTCGGCTTCGACGATGCCGGCCTTCGGGTTCTCCAACGCCCACACCATGCCGGCGAGCACGGCGGATGTGACCTGCAAACCGGTGGCATTCTGGTAAGGCGCGATGTCGCGGGTTTCGTCGATCGAAAGCTGCGAGCCGTACCAGTAGGCGTTCTTCTTGTGGCCGTAGAGCAGCACGCCGAGCTCGTCGACGCCGTCGGCAATCTCGTGCTCGTCCAAAATGTGGATGGCGGGCTGCCGTTTGCCGGCCTGGCCGAACAGCTCGTGCAGCGACAGCACCGCATCGTTGCACGGGTGGTACGCGTAGTGACACGTCGGCCGATACACAGTCTTGCGGCCGTTACGCAGCGTGAAGTAGTCCGCGATCGAGATCGACTCGTTATGCGTCACCAGGAAGCCGTACTGCGCCTTGGCCGTCGGCGTCCACGAGCGCACCCGCGTGTTGGCGCCGGGCTGGGTCAGGTAGATCGCCGCCTGACAACCGGTCTTATGCTTAAAGCCGTTCTTCGGCAGCTTTTTCTCGTGGGTGCCCCAGCCGAGCTCAGCCGGCTGCATGCCTTCCGACAGAAAGCCCTCGACCGACCAGGTATTGACGAAGACTTCGATCGGCTTCGGCTTGATGGCGCGCTGGGTGTCGCGCTCGGCGATGTGGATGCCCTTGACGCCGACTTTCTTGGCGAGCCTGCCCCATTCCTCGCGCGTCTTCGGCTCCTTGAACTTCAGCTTGAGGTCGCCGGCAATATTGAGAAGCGCCCGCTTGACGAACCACGACACCATGCCGGGATTGGCGCCGCAGCATGATACCGCCGTGGTGCCGCCTGGGCTTTTGCGGCGCGCCGCCAGCACGGTTTCGCGCAGCGCATAATTCGAGCGCGCTTCTGGACCGAGTTTTGAATCGAAGTAGAACCCGGCCCAGGGCTCGACCACGGTATCGATGTAAAGCGCGCCGATCTTGCGGCAGAATTCCATGATGTCGAGCGAGGAGGTATCGACCGACAGGTTGACGCAAAAACCCTGGCCGCCACCGTCGGTGAGCAGAGGCCCAAGAAGTTTGCGGTAGTTATCGCGCGTGACGGCCTGGTGGATGAAGCGGATACCGCGGTCGTCCAACAGCTTGCGGTCCTTGTCCTCGGGGTCGATGACCACGAAACGGGATTTGTCATAATTGAAATGACGCTCGATCAGAGGCAGCGTGCCTTTGCCGATCGAGCCAAAGCCGATCATGACAACAGGTCCGCTGATGCGGGCGTGAACGGGCCATTCGGTCATTTCCCAAGCCTCCAACAGCAATAGTGCGGTGATATCCGCCACAATGCGGAAACGGAAGAGTCGCCGCGGAATTTGTCCGTGGCGTCCCCGATTTTCTGTTGTTTTCCGGTTAGGCTGCGCGCCCTCGACGAACGCGAGCACGTTCGGCGCGCCGGACTTGAGCCACGTCCTGCGCCATCTCCTGCGCCACCAGCGCGGCGAGGTCGGGTGCGGGCGCAAGCCGGCCGGCAGCACCGATCAGTCCGCGCGCGCCATCGAGTGCGCCGGGCTTAAGCTCAAGCGCCAGGAGCCGGTCGCGATCGTAGCGCCCGGGCATCCACAGCTCGCCGGTCGGCACCGCGGAAAAGCCGAAGCGGCCGTAATACGGTGCATCGCCGACCAGAAGAATCGCGCCATGGCCGGCGAGACGCGCCCGCGCGATCGCGCGGCGAACGAGCGTCGTGCCAATGCCGCGATTGCGATGGGCCGGATGAACCGCCAGAGGCCCGAGCAGCACGGCAGTCCGCCCCGGCCCGGCGCTGACATTCCACAGCCGGACCGTGCCGACGAGACGGCCGTGCTCAACCGCGACCAGCGACAGGCCGTCCGCCGGCACGCGTCCTTCACGCAGCCGTTCGGAAGCCTTGGTGAAACGCGCCGGGCCGTAGGCTTCGTCGAGCAGGGCCTCGCGCGCGGCAACGTCGGCGATCTTCTCTTCCCGGATGGTCACCATGATCCGCTCCTATTGATCTGTTGCGCCCCGGCGCAAGCCGAAGCGGCGCGCCGGAGCGAGAGAGGTCAGATGTGAAAAGTCCGCAGCGGGTCAAAGCCGTTAAAGGCCACCGCTGCGTAGGTCGCGGTATAGGCGCCGGTGCCTTCGATCAGGACCTTGTCGCCGATCTCGAGGCTGATCGGCAGATCGTAAGGCCGCTTCTCGTACAGCACGTCGGCACTGTCGCAGGTCGGACCGGCGAGCACGCAAGGCCCGACCTCGTCGCCGTCGCGCGGCGTCTTGATCGGGTAACGGATCGACTCGCCCATGGTTTCGGCCAAGCCGCCGAATTTGCCGATGTCGAGATAGACCCAACGCACGTGATCGTGCTCGCTCTTGTTGGAGACCAGCACGACTTCCGCCTCGATCACGCCGGCATTGCCGACCATGCCGCGGCCCGGCTCGATGATCGTCTCCGGGATGCCGTTGCCGAAATGCTTGCGCAGGGCGCGGAAGATCGAACGACCATAGGCCTCGACCGCCGGCACTTCGCGCAGGTACTTGGTCGGAAAGCCGCCGCCGAGATTAACCATCGACAGGTTGATGCCGCGGTCGGCGCAGGCGCGAAAGATCGCCGACGCCGACTTCAGTGCTTCGTCCCACGCGGCGGTGCGCCGCTGCTGCGAGCCGACATGAAACGACACGCCACAAGGCTCCAGGCCGAGCTTTCGCGCATGGTCGAGGACCTCGACCGCCATCTCCGGATCGCAACCGAACTTCCGCGACAGCGGCCATTCCGCGCCGGCACAGCCGAACAGAAAGCGGCAGAACACCTTGGCGCCGGGGGCGGCGCGGCCGATCTTCTCCACCTCGGCCTTGCAATCGACCGCGAACAGGCGGACGCCGAGCGCATAAGCGCGCGCGATGTCACGCTCCTTCTTGATCGTATTGCCGAAGGAGATGCGCTCGGCCGTGGCGCCGGCTGCGAGCACCATCTCGATCTCGGCGACCGAGGCGGTGTCGAAGCAGGAGCCAAGCGAGACCAGAAGCGACAGCAGTTCCGGCGCCGGGTTGGCCTTGACGGCATAGAACACCCGGCTGTCCGGCAGCGCCTTGGCAAAGGCGCGATAGTTGTCGCGCACGACGTCGAGATCGACGACGAGGCAGGGACCATCGTCCAGCCCCTCTTCGCGGCGGCGGCGCAGGAAGTCGTGGATGCGCTCGGTCATTGGAGTCGCTCCTTCATCCAGGTTCAAGGGGCCAAGCGAACCGTTCGGCCCAGCGTTGAAGTTCGGGCGCGCGCGTTTTTGCGCGCGCGACCGGCGTCAGCGGCTACAGCGCTTTGGCGCTGGACCGTGCGTTGGGGACACGGTGCAGACGCGCGGCGCTAGCGCCGAGATGCTGCCTTGGATTGGAGCGGGAGAACCCGTTCCGCACGGCCGGCAAGACAAGATGGACAAGCCTCTTCGGTGCTGACCTGTGGACGGCCAACCAAAAAAGCCCGCTCCGTCGTTGCTTTAAGCCGCGTCCCCCGTTGAGCGCGGGGTGCGCCGGTTTCGCCTCCGGCTGCCGATCACGTAGTGAGGCTCTTAACTTTGCGAACCTCAGGCGACTGTCCGGCCTCTTGTCCGGATGCCTACCGATCGACACACGGCCACAGGCACGTGCGAATTTGGGCGAGCGGCACATAAGCGCATCGCAAACGCATTGCAAGAAAATTCGTCACGCACCGCAAATTTTTTCCGGCGGCGTCGATCGCGAGCGAGCTGCGCTCGCCGCTTTCACTCCTCGCGCGGTGTGCGATAGTGCGCGCGTCTTGTCCTGAAGCTTCATCGAGAGGTGCGCGATGTCTTCCCTGCCGATCACTTTCGCCTGCGGTCTCTACGATCGCATGCTGGCGCTGCAAACCGGCGACGTAAAACCCGACGGCATCGACCTCAACTTCATCGCTATCGACAATCCGCGTGAGATTTTCGACCGCATGTCGAACCGGCTGGAATTCGACGCCTGCGAAATGTCGAGCTCCGAATTTGTCAGCCGCTACGCGGCAAAAAAGCTGCCGTTCGTTGCGCTGCCGGTGTTCGCCTCGCGCGTCTTCCGGCACGGCTTTATTGTCGTTAACCGAAAGTTCATCACATCGGCAAAGGACCTCGCCGGCAAGCGCATCGGCGTGCCCCTCTACACCCAGACGGCGGCGATCTTCGTCCGCGGCCTGATGCAGCACGATCTCGGCGTCGACCTTTCGACCATCGAGTGGGTCCAAGGCGCCGTCAACGAGTCCGGCGCCTACGGCAATCCCTCGGTGATGCCGCTCCTTAAGCCGATCAAGATCACGCCGAACCAGAGCGGCAAGTCCTTGAGCGACCTCCTCGCCGCCGGCGAAATTCACGCCATCATCGGCTCGAACCTGCCGCGCGCGCTCAAGCGCCATCCCGACGTGGTGCGGCTTTATCCGGACTACCGGGCGCGCGAGAAGGACTACTACCGCCGCACCAAGATCTTCCCAATCATGCACCTGGTCGTGATCCGCAACGACATCTACGAGCGCCATCCCTTCGTGGCGACCAGCCTCTACAACGCCTTCTGCGCCGCCAAGGACTGGGCGCGCGAGAAAATGCGCTTTCCCAGCACGCTGCGCTACATGCTGCCGTGGCTACCCGACGACATCGAAGAGATCGACGAATTGTTCGGCGGCGATTGCTGGCCCTACGGCGTCGAGCCGAACCGGCCGACGCTCGAAGCCCTGGTGACCTATATGGTCGAGCAGGGCCTGATCGCCGAGCCCATTCCGATCGACAAACTGTTCGTACCGACCTTTGGATAGGACGCGGACCAGACCCCGGAGCGCTTCGATGAAGCATGCGCTGGTTGTCGCAATCGGCCTATCCATCTTCGACAACCCCTGTCTCGCCTTGGCCGCCGATTTTGTGCCGCTCGACTGCGCCAAGGCACAATCAGCTGCGGAAATGACGATCTGCAAGACTTATGCGCTGGGTCAGTCGGAGGCGCGGATGGCAACCCTCTACGGTGTTGCAACAGCTTTGGTCGCGATGGGTCAACGCGGCGATATCCGCGATGCGCAGGCCGAATTTCTGAAAACCCGCGAGGCATGCGGACGCAACGTCGCCTGCCTGACCAAGGTCTACAGTGGCCGCATCGCGCAGTTGAACAAGGTCATCGCCGAGATTGCTTCGCGCGGCCCTTACTGACGCGTTTCTTCGACTTCGGCCCGGACGTCCGCGATTTGACCGGAGGCGGCAATCCGCCAGCCTTCTGCAACCGCGTCGTCCAATATTCCCACGCCCGCGCCATCGGCCGCGGCTGCAGCTGGCGCGGTTCGGCGCGCTGGCGTTCGGCGGCGTTCAAAGCGCCTATTTTGCCGATCATCATCGACCGCAGCTGGATTTCCGCATTGGCGTGCGAATAGACGGTGCGAAAGACCAGTTCGCGCAACGTGCGGCCGGCCACCGTCGCGCCGTGGCGTGCCATCAGCACCATCCAATTCGGGCCGAGCGCTCGCGCCAACGAACGGCCCTCCTCGGGCTTGACCACCATGAGATCGGTGTCGCCGAACTCATCGCGGCTGTCCCACATCGGCACCACTTGGCCCATGACGGGGCCCATGTGAAATACCGGCTCGAGCGCAATCCCGGTGACGCAGAACGGCAGCACCGCGTGCGAATGGTGATGGCACACGGCGTTCACGTCCGGCCGCGCCTGGTAGATGCAGCCGTGAATTACCCGCTCGCCATACATCTCGCCCTTGGGCGGCGCCACCGGTTCCGAATCGAGGGTGAATTCGAGCAAGTCTGCCGGCTCGATCAGTTCCGGGCTGCGCGAACGCGCCAAGAGATAGCGGCTGGGATCGTCGGGATGGCGCACGCTGACGTGTCCGAAGCCGTCAAGCACGCCCTCATGGGCAATAATGCGATTGGCCAGCGCGAGCTCATAGCGTACGTCGTCAAGTGACATGGTCATTTACACCGCCTTCAGGTGCGCATCCTTGCGCTTGAATAGTTCGTCGTCGGCATAGCCCATGGTCTCCGGCTTGCCGCGGCCGAGCATCACCTGGAAATAGACGGGCGCAAGCGAGTCGTTCTGGTAACCATGGATGACGCCAGCCGGGCACGAGATGCATTCCCACCGGCCGAGCCGGGTCGTCAGCCGCTTGCCGCTTTCGTCCTCGACGAAAACGTCGAGATAGCCGTCCAGCACGAAAAAGCATTCCTCGACCTCGTGGGTGTGCGCGGCGTTGCCCTGGCCGGGCTCGACATACATGATCGAGAGCGTGAAGTTGCCGGCCGGGATTACCGTCGGGTCGCCGTGCTTGCCGGAGCCGCCGGCGCCGATGAAGCGGTGCTGGGCGCGCCTAAAACCTTCGATCTTGGCATCCTCGAAGGCGGCCCAATCCGGCTTCTTATCCTTGAAGCGGCCGACATATTTTTTCATGATCTCTTCGAGTGAGACACCTTCCAGCTCCTTCAGGCGCGGATGTCGGGCGACACTCATGTGAGTCAGCTCCTGTCAAATTTTGGGATTGCAAAATCAAGCGAGCGAACCGCGCAAGGCGCGTTCGACCATGACGCCGATCAGCACTTTGCGATAAGCCCCTGTGGCGTGAATATCGTCGGGCGGGTCGACGGATTGCGACGCGGCGGTTTCGGCCTTGGCGATGGCCGCTTCATTCATCGGATTGCCGTCGAGAGCACTCTCCACGGTCACAAGGCGCAGGGGCCGATCGGCGACGCCGATAGCGCCGACATGAACATTCGTCGCCTTGCCGCCGTCTTCATCGTAAAACAACGCCGCGCCGGCCAATGCAAAATCACCGCGCCGACGAGCGAATTCGCAGAAACCGAAACGGCGCTGCCGCGGCCACGCTGGAAAGCGCATTTCGGTAATGATCTCGTCGGGGTGCAGCGCTGTCGTCAAAGGTCCGCGAAAGAAATCCTTGGCCTCGATCACGTGCTCGCCGGCTTTGCCGAGCACGGCGATCTTGGCCTCGCAGGTGACGGCGATGCCCGGCAGCTCGGCGGCCGGATCCGCGTGCGCCAGACTGCCGCCGACCGTGCCGCGATTGCGGATCTGATAATGTGCGACGTGCTCGACGGCCTTCACCAGGAGAGGATGGACTATAGAGAGTTCCGGGTGTTCGAGAATATCGCGCCAGCGTACCATGGCGCCAAGCGTCACGGCATTCCCGGCGATCTTGATCCGGCGCAGCTCCGAGAGTTTGCGCAGGTCGACCAGCAACGCCGGCGCGGCGACGCGAAACGCCAGCATCGGCACCAGAGACTGTCCGCCGGCAAGCGGCTTCGCCTCGCCGTCGCGCGACGCCAATAGCGCAATCGCTTCGGGAATGCTCGTCGGGCAGGCGTATTCGAAGGGCGGAAGTTTCATGAATTTCACGCTCCGCTTCGCGCGCTTCGAACCGCAAAAACAGCCGCCAATTCAGATATTTCGTAGCATTCACCCCGTCGCGGGGTCAACCGCATGTCGCTTTGCGCAGTTTGCTGATAGACTTCCCGACAAACGTAAGGCGAGTGTGAGCGCCATCGCAAAGGCCGCTCCATAACTGGAGGAAACCGATGCCGAAGAAAACGCCGCGCCACGGGAAAAATGGCAAGAACGGACATAAAGCTCCGCGCGTCGGCGAATTGCCGAAGATCACCATCCAGACCGACACGCGCGAAATTCTCGCTCATGCCGCCAAGGAGGCGCGGTCCGAGGATTATTTCATCGTCGACGTCGACGCCCACGTCACCGAAACGGCGTTCTGGTCGGAAGTCGTCGACCGCATGGATAGCGACGTCTACCGGCAGATGGCGCGCGCGTTTAAGGACCGCGGCCCTGCTCCAGGCCTTCTCAATGCCACGCCGGGATTTCTGCATCAGGACGTGTTCGGCCGCATTCCGCACCAGCAGCGTCTGGCCGAAGCGGTTCCGGGCGGACGTACCCATGCGCAGGTGACGCTGGTTCAGCGCGCCATGGATTCGATGGGCATCGATTACATGGTGGTATTCCCGACGCCGATGCTGGTGCTCGGCATGCATCCGCAAATCGAAATGGAGGTCGTGATCGGCAATGCCTTCAACAAATGGCTTGCCGAGGAAATCCTTCCTCAAGACCAGCGTATCAAGGCGATGCTGTATCTGCCGTTCAATCACCCGGAGGAAAGTCTAAAGGCGGTCGAAAGATATGCCGATAATCCGAGCGTCATCGGCTTCTCGGTCACCTCGACGCGCTTTCGCGCCGTCAATCACGACAGCTACATGCCGCTCTATTCCGCCATCCAGGCGACCGGCAAGCCGCTGGCGTTTCATTCCGGCTTCCATTGGGGCGACCAGTCGATGCAGCAGTGCAATCGCTTCATCTCCATGCACTCGATCTCGTTCGTCTATTACAACATCATTCATCTGACCAACTGGATCATCAACGGCCTGCCGGAGCGCTTCCCCAAGCTCAAGGTGCTGTGGATCGAGAGCGGGCTTGCCTGGGTGCCGTTCCTGATGCAGCGGCTCGATTCCGAATACATGATGCGGTCGTCGGAGGCGCCGCTCCTCAAGCGGCGGCCGAGCGAATACATCCAAGACATGTATTTCACCAGCCAGCCGCTGGAACGCTCGAACATGGATCTCACCGAAGCGACCTTCAAAGCCATCAAGGCGGACACCCAGCTGCTATTCGCTTCAGATTGGCCGCACTGGGATTTCGATCTGCCGAACTCGATCACGACGTTGCCGTTCCTCGACGAACAAGCCAAGCGCAACATTTTGGGCTTCAACGCGGCGCGACTGTTCAAGCTCGACGTGCCGAAAGATAAGCAGATCAAACCAAAGACGAAGAAGGCGCCCGCGGTCCGCGTGCCGGTTACGGCTTGAGCGGCGGTGCGTAAGGTGAAAGCGGTCAAGCGCGCCGGCAAGTCGAAGCGCGAAGCCGCGCGAAGCCGCGGCAAGCCGACAGACTTCTGCGCCGCCGCGCGCGCTGCGCTTAAACGCGGCCAGCCCGACGCGATTTCAGACCATGCGCTGCAGCGGATTCTAACTGCCGCGGTAAAGGTTTACGCCGCCAAAGTGGAGCGGCGCGGCCATGACGTGGCGCCGTTTGCGACCGGCGCGGTGACGGCGACGGAAACGGTCGTAACTGCCTGCGGCCTCATCCGCGCGGCCGATCTCAACATGTTCGACGTGGCGATCTGGTTTCATCGCCCGCCGGGAATCGAGTGAAAGGGGTATCGAAAAATGGACGAGATCGCAGTCAGCAAGTTGACCGATATCGCCGATGGCGACTATCGGGTTTTCGCCCTGGACAAGATCGAAGTCGGCATCTTTCGCACCGGCAGCAAGGTGCTGGCCTATGAGAATGTCTGTCCGCATGCCGGCGGACCGGTCTGCCAGGGCAAGATCTTCCATCAGGTCGAGGAAGTCATCACGCCCGATAAGAAGAGCGCGGGCTTGCGGTTCGGCAAGCAGCGCCACATCGTCTGCCCTTGGCACGGTTACGAATTCGATCTGGCGACCGGATGCCATCCCGGCGACCCTTCGGTGCGGCTCACGCCCGTGCCGGTCGCCGTTCGCGACGGCCAGATTTACGTCAGCGTAAGAGACTAACGGAGCAAGATATTTTCGGGAACCGGCAGCCACTTTTCCGGATCATACTCTAGGCCGAAATTTCGCTGAGCATCCGATCGGCGAGCTTCTCCGCCACCATAATGGTCGGAATATTGGTATTGCCGCGCGGTATGGTCGGCATGATCGAGGCGTCGATGACCCGCAGGCCGGCAATGCCGCGAACGCGGCCCGCCGGATCGGTCACCGCGTGGCGATCGTCTGCGGCGCCCATACGGCAGGTTCCGACCGGATGAAACGTGCCGGCGACATTTTCGCGGATGTGCTCGGCCAGAGCCGCATCGTCCTCGACCAGAGCGGCGAGATCGACACGGCGGTCGGCCAAGGTCGCAAAGATCGGCGCGGCAAGCGGCGGCACGGCGTCGATCAGCGCGGCGATCGCCGCGCTCTTGATCTTGTTGGCTGGCGTGATCCGGTTGAGCCGGCGCAGCCGGTCGTTGAATTTCACCGGAAACGTCAACCTCGTGATGGCGCGCACGGCGTCATGGCCCAAAATCTCGACGCAGCGGCGGAAGCCCTGCATGAAGCGCTTAAGGTCGAGCTCGTGACCGGTGAAATTGAATTCAACGCGCGGATAGATCGCCGGATCGGCGGAGACCAGCGACACACAGCCGCGCGCCATCGGCTTGAGCAGCGAGGGCGCCAGATTGGCGACCTGGTGGCCGAGCGGGCTCCATGACGTTTTGCACTGCACATTAAGGTACATGTCGGCCGCCGGCGCGCCGGGCAGGCCGGAGGAATAGCGAAACGCCGTCATTGGATGCGGTCGGATCTTCTCGGATTGCCGAGCGCCGGGCTTTTGTAGAAGGCCGATGAAAATGATGGCGTGATTGGAAAGGTTTTGGCCGACGCCAGGCAGATCGGCGCGGGCGTCGATGCCAAGGTCGCGCAGCGCCGTCGCCGAGCCCAACCCGGCGCGCATGAGAAATGCCGGCGAGTGAATGCCGCCGAGCGAGACGATAATTTCGCGGCCGCGAAATTCCTTGGCCTCACCGCCAATCTTCGCGGTAACGCCGGCCGCCCGGCGGCCCTCGAACAAAAGCCCGGTGACCAGAGCCTCGGTGACGATGCGCAGATTGTTGCGGCGGCGCACTGCGGCCGTGAGGTAGCAGATTGCCGCCGAGGCGCGCTTTTGCGGCCAATTGCTCATCGGCACGCCGCCGTAGCCGTCGCGAAAATCGGCATTCATGTCCGCGATAAAGGAAATCTGACGTTCGTCGGCGAAGGCATGCACCGCCTTCGCCAGCGGCGCCCAATCCGCCGATTTGGTGCGGCGGATCGGCACCGGCCCGTCTTTGCCGTGCAGCGCGCCATTGAAATCGAGGTCGTTTTCGAGCTTGCGGTAATGGGGCAGTACGTCGTCCCAGCCCCAGCCGGCGGCGCCGAGCGCTTGCCATTCGGCATAATCATCCGGCGTGCCGCGATAGGCGACCATTCCCATCACCGACGAGCCGCCGCCCATGACGCGGCCTTGGGAAAATCCGACCGGCGGCGAATTGTCCTGACGTCGCCAATGCACCTTGAGCTCAGGCCAGAAATAGGCGTCGTTGTAATAGGAGCGCGGATAGGAATCGAGGATGTCCGCGGGCTCCGCGCCCGGCACCGCGTCGCGCCCGGCTTCGAGAAGCAGGACGCGGGTCGCCGAACGCGCCGACAGCCGGTTCGCCAGCACGCAGCCGGCCGCGCCGGCGCCGACAATGATGACGTCGAAGTCTTCCGTCATTTCAATTCCCAAATTCTAGGAGACGGACACAGGTTGAGACCCCAGGGCCGGCAGCGGATTGCGCTCGATTGAACATTGCCGCGGCATGCTTTACTGGATCGACGGCCGGCGCAAGCCGCGCCGCCTCGTTCCGCCAGGTGAAAGCAGCGACCATGACCAAAGCACTCCACGGCGTGATCGCCGCGATCGCAACCGCGATCGACGATAATGGCGAGCCGGACTGTGAACGCTCGACCGCCTTGGCGCGCTTTCTCCTCGATACCGGCTGTGACGGGCTCAATGTATTGGGCACCACCGGCGAGGCGACCTCGTTCTCGCTCGACCAGCGCCGGCGGGTCATGAGCGCCTATGCCAAAGCCGAGCTGCCGCTCGATCGAATGATGGTCGGAACCGGCGCCGCCGCGATGGCTGACGCGATCGCGCTGACCAAGCACGCTGCCGAACTCGGCTTTGCCGGTGCGTTGGTTCTGCCGCCGTTCTACTACAAGGGCGTCCATGACGACGGTCTGGTCGCATATATCGATGCGATCCTGGCGGCGACTGCGGCGCGACCGATACCGATTTATCTCTACCATTTCCCGGCGCAATCGGGCCTGCACTGGCACGTCGCGCTGATCCGCCGCCTCCTCGATACTTTCGGCGAGCGCATCATCGGGCTCAAAGACTCCTCCGGCGACATGGGCTATGCCCGCGAAGCCGCGCGCATCCTGCCGCGCTTTAAGGTTTTTCCCTCGACCGAAGCGGCGCTGCCGGAGGCCCGATCAGGTCCCTTTGCCGGCTGCATTTCGGCAACCGCCAATCTCAATGCCGACCTCTGCGCCCGCGCCTATCGCTCGGGAGATGCGGCAGCGCTTGGCGAGGCGGTGGCGATCCGCAAGCTATTCGACGGTAAACCGCTGGTCCCGGGTGTGAAGGCGCTTCTCGCGCACATTCATCGTGAGCCGCAATGGGCGCGGGTCGAACCGCCACTTTCGGCCTTTCCGGCAGCCGACCGTACCGCCGTGATCGCTGGTTACGACGCAGTCCGGGCCAAACGCGTCGCCTAGACGGTCGCAGCACGATCCGGAGCGGCCCCTCGATTTCGGTATAGGTTCTGCCCGCTGACAACCTGCGGCGTTGACGCTGCGGCCGCGCGCCCCTATAAGCCCCGCTCTCGTTCACAAAAGCGTACGTTCGGAAGTCGATGGCCAATACCAAGTCTGCCAAAAAGGCCGCCCGCCAAATCGCGCGGCGCACCGTCATCAATAAATCGCGGCGCGCGCACGTTCGCTCGGCCATGCGTAAGATTGAGGAAGCGCTCACCGCGGGCGACCGCTCGCGCGCGCTTGCCGCCATGGCGGAGGCGGAGCCGGCGCTCATTCGCGCCGCGCAGAAAGGCATCGTGCACCGCAACGCCGCGCGCCGGAAAGTCTCCAGGCTCGCCCAACGCATCGCCAAGCTCGAAAAGAAATAATTTATCGCGGCTTCGCTGCGATAATTTTCGATTACGCCTGCGGTCCATTTGTGGATTGCCATCAAGCTGTTGTATTATTGTCACGTTAGATTACAAAAATCATGATGGCAGTATTCTCGGCGATTCGCAGTACGGTGAATGTGCCGCTTTTGTTTGTTCGGATAGAGGTGATCGTGGGCTACCCCAAAAAACTGTCCAGAAGAATTGATGGTCTGTGAACGACTTATCGGACACGCAGCCGATAGGACTTTGAGTCCAGGCGATTCCTGCTGTGCCTGATTTCATTTGGTCCGACTGGCAATTTGGAATGTGACAGGCCGATTACGGGTTTCGTCGAACGCCAAATCACCTCATTGAGTCAATGATTTGTCTGCGCCTTGCGGCACAGAGCGACGCGGTTTGTTGCCGACGCATCTAAAAGTCCAATATTGACGAGGCTTTTTTGCTGTTGCGGGCCGCAACACGCGTGCTACCTTTCAACTCCCTTCGGTTCCGAAGGTCTTCAACAAGTCGGTCTAAGCGATGACTCATGGAAAAATGGGTGCGGGTGAGGTGTGTCCGGTCGCGTGCGTTCCGACCTTGTCGTGGCCCTGAGTGGTAGTACAGAGCGGCGAGCGTAGCGTGTCACCGCCGGCCTTTTGGGAATACGCATAGAAGTCTCGCAGCCGCGCTGCACAAGAGCCAGTGATAACCATCGAATCTGGGAGCGATGGAGGGGGGCATGATGATGACAATCCGCAATCCGCGTCTCGCAGCGACCGTCAGTTGGTTTTGGCCAAGAGCCGCATCCAGCAGCTGAGCGAAGCTCGGCATTGCGCAGGCTGCGGCGTTGGTCGCTCAAAGCCTGCCTCCCTCGATAGTGAGTTGCGTCTCGGCAATGTCGGGTTCCGTGGGATCGTCTTCCCAACGCACCCGATGAATCCTTCTTCAAAAAAAGCGGACCGATATGACGAGCACGGGCACGGATCAGGAGCGCTGGCGGCGGGTCAAGGAACGGTTGCGTTCCGAACTCGGTGACGACGTTTTCACCAGTTGGTTCGGGCGCATGGAGCTTGAAACTGCGGACAACGGCGTGTTGCGCCTGTCGGTGCCGACGCGCTTTTTGCGAAACTGGATCCAATCGCACTACAGCGAGCGCGTGCTGAGCAAGTGGCAGGAAGAAGAACCCAACGTAACCCGCCTGGAATTGAGCGTTCGCTCGGCCACTATCAAACTGCTCACAGTTAAGCCCAAGACGCCGGAGCCTCTGACAGCGGCGCGCGAGGCGCGCGACGGCGTGGCGGTCAACGGCGACATGCGCGGCAGCGTGCCGCTCATGACCGTGCACGAGGCGCTTGGCGGCTCTCCGCTCGATCCGCGTCTGACGTTCGAAACGTTCATTATCGGCCGCTCGAACACGCTCGCGCACGCCGCGGCGAAACAGGTCGCTACCAGCCGGCGCGGTGAATTGCTGATGTTCAATCCGCTTTACACTCACGCTGCCGTCGGGCTCGGCAAAACCCATCTGCTGCAGGCGATCACCTGGGCCGGCAACAATGGCGGCGACCGCAAAATGCTCTATCTGACGGCCGAGAGATTCATGTACGGCTTCGTCTCGGCGTTGCGCAGCCAGACCACGCTTGCGTTCAAGGAAGCGGTGCGCGCCATCGACGTGCTGGTGATCGACGACTTGCAGTTTCTGCAGGGCCGCTCGACCCAGGCCGAGTTTTGCCACACGCTCAACGCGCTCATCGATGCCGGCCGCCAGGTCGTCATCGCCAGCGACCGTCCGCCGGCCGATCTCGAAAGCCTGGACGATCGCGTGCGGTCGCGACTCGCCGGCGGCCTGGTGGTGGAGATCGGCTCGCTCGGCGAGGAATTGCGGCTCGAAATCCTCAAGAGCCGGATCGCCGCCGCGCGCATCCATCATCCGGGCTTCGAAGTACCGGCGCCGGTCTTGGCCTTCATCGCCAAATCGGTAACGCATAATGGCCGCGACCTCGAAGGCGCCGTCAACCGATTGTTAGCCCACAGCAAACTCACCGGGCAGCCGGTGACGCTGGAAATGGCCGAGCGCGAAATGCGCGACTTGATCCGGCCGGCCGAGCCAAAACGGGTGCGGATCGAGGACATCCAGCGTATCGTGGCGCGCCAGTACAATGTCAGCCGCGCCGATCTGTTATCGTCGCGGCGTACCGCCAATGTGGTGCGGCCGCGGCAGGTGGCGATGTATCTGGCGAAAGTCTTGACGCTGCGCTCGCTCCCCGAAATCGGCCGCCGCTTCGGCGGCCGCGACCACACCACGGTGCTGCACGCGGTGCGCAAAATCGAGAATTTGGCCGGCAATGACAGCGCCTTCGCGGAGGAGATCGAGGCGCTCAAACGCCAGCTTCAGGATTGATCGCCGCCTCCCGGCGGTTCCCGAAAGCTGTGAAAAGAGCCGGGAAAAGACCGGGTCGAGGGCGACCCGGCCTTGCCGAAACCGCCGCACCACGCCACTTTTGGTATCCGCCAATGTTGGCGGACACGCATCTGTCCGCCTCTGCAACGGATTTCGCGATGAAGGTCACGGTCGAGCGTTCCGAGTTGCTGAAATCGTTGGGCCACGTTCACCGGGTGGTCGAGCGCCGCAATACCATTCCCATTCTCGCCAACGTGCTGTTGCACGCCGACCGCGCGAAGCTGGCGCTCAAGGCCACCGATCTCGACGTCGAGGTCACTGACTCAATTGCCGCGGAAGTCGGCCCCGGCGGTTCGACGACGGTGCCGGCCCATATGTTCTTCGACATCGTCCGCAAGCTGCCCGAGGGCGCGCAGATCGTTCTCGAATCTTCCGGCGACCGCGCCGCGCTCTCGATCCGCGCCGGCCGTTCGCGCTTCACGCTGCAGACGCTTCCGGAAAGCGACTTTCCCGATCTCGCTCCGGGCGAAATGACGCACAAGTTCACGCTCAAGGCCGCCGATCTCAAGCGGCTGATCGACAAGACCCAATTCGCCATCTCGACCGAGGAGACGCGCTACTATCTCAACGGTATCTACTTGCACGCCGCCGGTACGGCCAAAGCGCCAACTCTACGCGCGGTAGCGACCGACGGTCATCGCCTGGCGCAGATGGAGCTCGAACTGCCCAAGGGCGCCGCCGGCATGCCCGGCATCATCGTGCCGCGCAAGACGGTCGGCGAGGTGCAACGCCTGATGGAAGACGGCGAGACTGAAGTGGCGATCGAGCTTTCGCCGGGAAAGATCCGCTTCACCATCGGCCAGACCATCCTGACCTCGAAACTGATCGACGGCACGTTCCCCGATTATGGTCGCGTCATCCCGCTCGCCAATGACAAGGAATTGGTCGTCGACAAGAAGGAATTCGAGGCGGCGGTCGATCGCGTCTCGACGGTTTCGAGCGAACGCGGCCGCGCCGTCAAATTGTCGATCAGCGGCGGAAAATTGCTGCTGTCGGTAACCAACCCCGATTCCGGCAGCGCCAACGAGGAACTCGAGGTGGAATACGAAGCCGATCCGATCGATATCGGCTTCAACTCGCGCTACCTCCTCGACATTGCCGCACAGATCGAGAGCGAGGCCGCCGTGCTGAAGCTTGCCGATCCCGGCTCGCCGACCTTGATTCAGGACAAGGAGCCCCGCGGCGCGCTCTATGTGCTGATGCCGATGCGCGTCTAGACGGACCGCCGGTTGCGAGAGACTGCGTCATGCCCGGCCCCGTGCCGGGCATCCGCGTCTTTGGCAGCGTTCGGAGCAAGCCGTCGACGACCGGGACAAGCCCGGCCATGACAACTACAAGCAAATTGCCATGACTTTCATGACTTTCAAATTGCCATGACTTTCGCTCGCGTTCGCCGGCTGACGCTGACCAATTTCCGCAATTACCACGCGGCTTCGCTCCAATCCGACGCGAAAACAATCGTGCTAGTCGGGCCGAACGGAGCCGGCAAAACCAATCTGATCGAAGCGATTTCGTTCTTTGCGCCCGGCCGCGGCCTGCGGCGAGCGACGCTCGACGAGGTCGCGTTTAGCGAGGGCGATGGCTCGTGGGCCGTCGCCGCCGAAATCGAGGGCGCGCTCGGCCTCGCTACGCTCGGCACCGGCATCGAACGCCCCATCGAGGACGGCGCCGCGAGCCAGCGTAAATTTCGGATCGACCGGGAGCCGGTCGCGTCTGCCGCGGCCTTTGCCGATCATATGCGCGTAGTCTGGCTCATTCCGGCGATGGACGCGCTGTTTAGCGGCGCGCCGTCCGAGCGGCGGCGCTTCCTCGACCGACTGGTGCTCGCGGTCGATGCCGAGCATGGAAGCCGCGTCAATGCGCTGGAACGGTCGTTGCGCTCGCGCAACCGGCTGTTGGAGGAGCCGCGGCCTGACGCGCACTGGCTCGATGCCGTCGAACATGAGACCGCCGAACTTGCCGTCGCGGTCGCCGGACTGCGGGTGGAAACGATGCAGCGGCTGGCCGCCGGGCTGGCGAACCGAAAAGCCTCGGCCTTCCCGGCCGCGGCAATCGCGCTCGACGGCTGGGTGGAGCAGCTCGTTCCTGACCATCCCGCCGCGGAAATCGAAGAACGCTACCGCGCGGTGCTGCGCGACAACCGAGCCCAAGATGCGGCCGCGGGCCGCACGCTTGACGGTCCGCACCTGACCGATCTCAAGGTCATCTATGCGGACAAAGGCATCGCCGCTGCGGACGCCTCGACCGGCGAACAAAAGGCGCTGCTGATCGGTCTCGTCCTCGCTCACGCCCGGTTGATAGCGGATATGACCGGCTATTCGCCGATCCTGTTGCTCGACGAGGTTGTCGCGCATCTCGACCCGGCGCGCCGCGGCGCGCTGCACGCGGAACTCGCCCAACTCGGCAGCCAGGTGTGGATGACCGGCGCCGATCTGGCGCTGTTCGCCGAGGTCGAACAGAGTGCTGCGATTGTCGAAGTCAGTTCCGGGCGACTGCACCCCAAACCGAGGAAGGCCTAAAGATTTTCAAACCGAACGGTTCCAAATTGTCGCTGAGATCTACACCCGTCGCCACCTGGCAGTTGGGCCTGGCAGTCGGGGAACAACAGCGCGAGAAGCCTCTTAACCCCCAGGAGCAGGCAATGTCCGATACGTGACAGAGGCTAACGACAATGCCGGAGCCGGCCGAAGTCTTGATCGTTCGGAACCTGATCGAAGCCCTCGAACGGCTGCGCGAGGATCTGGATCGCATGGAACTTTGGGCGGCCGCGCTCGGCTCGTTCCAGCATCCAGTTCCCGACTACCGGCCCGGTGACCAACACCTTCTCAAGCCGCAGCCGCGCCGTCCTGAACTCTGGTCGCCTCAACCGCGGCGCGCCGGTTTCGCCTTGGCTCGAAGACATTGACCGATGCGGCCGTTCCGGAGCCGAATCAAGGCTCGATTCTGCCCCCGCCTAAACCTTGAAAAGCTACGATTTGACAATATCTTAATTGGGTCCTTTTTGCCGTGTACGCGACCCTGTTTTCGTGTACAAGATTTAGCGATTCACCCGTGCATTTTTGCCGCCGATTCGAGAGCTTTCCGCATGGCCGAACCTGTCCGTAAGCCGCCCCCCGCACCTTCCGATTACGACGCGGAATCGATCAAGGTGCTCAAGGGGCTGGATGCCGTGCGCAAGCGGCCGGGCATGTATATCGGCGACACCGATGACGGCTCGGGGCTGCATCACATGGTCTACGAGGTCGTCGATAACGCGATCGACGAGGCGCTCGCGGACTACGCCAAAGAAGTCGTCGTGCGGCTCAATCCCGACGGTTCCTGCACCGTCCGCGACGACGGCCGCGGCATTCCGACCGATATCCATAAGGGCGAGGGCGTGTCCGCCGCCGAGGTCATCATGACCCAGCTGCATGCCGGCGGAAAATTCGACCAGAACTCCTACAAGGTCTCCGGCGGCCTGCACGGCGTCGGCGTCTCGGTGGTCAACGCGCTGTCGAGTTGGCTTCGGCTCACGATCTGGCGCGACGGCCAGGAGCATTTCATGGAATTTCGCGACGGCGAAGCGGTCGCGCCGCTCGCCGTCGTCGGCGCCGCGCGCGACAAGCGCGGCACCGAGGTAACGTTTCTGCCGTCGAAAAAGACCTTCACCATGACGGAGTTCGATTTCGCCACGCTGGAGCACCGGCTGCGCGAGCTCGGTTTCCTCAATTCCGGCGTCACCATCGTGCTTTCCGACATGCGGCACGCCGTCGAGAAGCGCGAGGAGATGCGCTACGAGGGCGGCGTCGAAGCCTTCGTCAAATATCTCGACCGCAACAAGACGCCGTTGGTGCCGGAACCGATCGTGATGAAGGCGGAGCGCGAGGGCGTCGCCGTCGAATGCGCGCTGTGGTGGAACGATGGCTACCACGAGACGGTGCTGTGTTTCACCAACAACATCCCGCAGCGCGACGGCGGCACGCACCTCGCCGGCTTCCGCGGCGCGCTGACGCGCCAAGTCACCGGCTACGCCGAATCCGGCGGCGTGGCGCGCAAGGAAAAGGTCGCGCTCACCGGCGACGACTGCCGCGAAGGTTTGACCGCCGTGCTTTCGATCAAGGTGGCGGACCCGAAATTTTCCTCGCAGACCAAGGACAAGCTGGTGTCCTCCGAGGTGCGCCCGGCGGTCGAGGGCATCGTCAACGACATGCTCAAGGCCTGGTTCGAGGAGCATCCGTCCGAAGCCAAGATCATTGTCGGCAAGGTGATCCAGGCGGCAGCGGCGCGGGAGGCCGCGCGCAAGGCCCGCGAAATGACGCGCAAGAGCGCGCTCGGCATCACTTCGCTGCCCGGAAAACTCGCCGATTGCCAGGAAAAAGACCCAGCCAAGTCCGAACTGTTCATTGTCGAGGGCGATTCCGCGGGCGGGTCCGCCAAGCAGGGCCGCAACCGCGAATTCCAGGCCGTCCTGCCGCTGCGCGGCAAGATTCTCAATGTCGAACGCGCGCGCATGGACAAGATGCTGTCGTCCGAGCAGATCGGCACCTTGATCACCGCGCTCGGCACCGGCATCGGCACCGATGAATTCACCATCGACAAGCTGCGCTACCACAAGATCATCATCATGACCGATGCCGACGTCGACGGCGCCCATATCCGCACGCTGCTGTTGACCTTCTTCTACCGGCAGATGCGCGAGATCATCGATCGCGGCTATCTCTATATCGCGCAGCCGCCGCTCTATAAGATCGCGCGCGGCAAATCCGAGCAATATCTCAAGGACGAGCGCGCGCTCGAAGATTATTTGATCGATACCGGCCTGGAAGACGCGACACTGCGGCTGTCGTCAGGCGAAGTGCGCGCCGGCAACGACCTGCGCAAGCTGGTCGACGAGGCGCGGTCGATCCGCAATCTCCTTAACGGCTTGCACAGCCGATATAGCCGCAAGGTGATCGAGCAGGCCGCCATTGCCGGCGTGCTGCACCAAAGGGTCACCGGCGATCCGGCAAACGCCAATGCGGCAGCCGAATATATCGCCAGACGTCTCGATGCCTTGACCGACGAGACCGAACGCGGCTGGCACGGTCAGTTCATCGAAGGCCTCGGCTTCCAGTTCGAGCGCATGGTGCGCGGCGTCAAGGAAGTCGCGATGATCGACCAGGCGCTGCTCGGCTCCGCCGATGCGCGCAAGCTCGACGAATTTGCCCCGTCGCTGCAGCAGATCTATCCGCGGCCGACGCCGCCGGCGATCTTACGGCGCAAGGACGAGGAAACCGCCATTCACGGCCCGGTCGGCCTGTTCGAGGCGGTTATGGCCGCCGGCAGGAAGGGCGTAGCGCTGCAACGCTACAAAGGCCTCGGCGAGATGAACCCGAGCCAGCTCTGGGAAACCACGCTCGACACCAATGCCCGCACCATGCTGCAAGTCAGCGTCAAGGAGATCGACGAGGCCAACACGATCTTCGACGAGCTGATGGGCGACAAAGTCGAGCCGCGCCGCGTGTTCATCGAGGAACACGCGCTGGCGGCAAGCGTGGATGTGTAAGCGGCAGTTTCGCGATTAAGGCAAAGCATCAGAAGATTATTTGTCGTCCGACGCTAATCCGTTCGCACGGCTCACGGATATCACCGCCCCGACGTGATCGTGCCGCGCTCGGTCAGCACGAGCCACTGGCCGTCCTGGCGCTTGATCGAATCGACGCGGCCGACGCCGGGCAGCATGCTGCCCTCGCCGACGTCGAACATGCCGCCGTAGCGGCTCTGCAGCAGCGCGCGGCCGTTCTGGACGTCCTGCACGATCCAATCTTGCAAAATCCGGTCGGCGATTTTCGGCGCTGCGGGCGGTGCGGGCGGCGCCGCCGAAGCGGTCGCGATTGAGCCCGTGGTCTCGACTGACGCAGAGCGCTGATCGAGCTTGTCGAGCCGGTCTGAGAGTTTCACCAGCTGGGTCGATGTGCTGCGGCTTGCGCCGTCGAGACTAGTCTTGATGGCGGACAATTCTGCGAGCTCGAGCTTGGTCTCGCGAGCGGCGTCCGTCGTCGTCTGCACGCTCGAAATCGGCGCGGCCGGATCCAAGAACCGCACCAGCCCCGATCCCGACACCGATCCGATGAACGAGCCGAACGCGGCGGCAAAAGCGACCGAGCCCGCCAGCATCAGAAAGCGCGAGGAATGCCCGCGCGACACGGCAGCCTCCGCAGTGGCCGCGCTGTCGCCAGTCTCTTCCTCGACCGGCTCGTCTTCGCCGGCGCCGAGCTTCGGCGCCACCACCATCGGCAGATTGCTCCCCAAGTTGCTCCCCATATTGCCCCCCACGGCTTCGCTCCCATTCCCATCGGCGGCGCTCAAACGCGCCTTCTCGTTGTCGGCGGCGCTGTCGTCCGGGTTCTCGGCCATGGTCGCATCTCCGGAATTACGGTTGACCAGTCGTTAACCAGGTTTGGTTAGCAATTGGTTACCGGAGATGTGACGGTTTCATCTGCCCCCGCTGACCCGAGCGGGGCGGCAAGAATATCAATCCAAAAGGCCGTTCTCGCGCGCGAGGTCTCTCAGCGACGCTTCCGGGCGCGCGCCGATATGCTGGATCACTTCGGCGGCAGCCAGCGCGCCGAGCCGGCCGCAGGTGCGGTCGTCGGCGCCGCGCGCCAAGCCGCAGAGAAATCCGGCGGCGAATAGATCCCCTGCCCCGGTGGTGTCGACGACGCGGTCGAGCGGAAACGCCGGCACCGCCTCAACGTCATCGGGGCCGACCACCAGGCAGCCTTTCTCGCTGCGGGTCACCACCGCAACGTCGATATCGGCGCGCAGCGCCGCAATCGCGGCGTCGAAGTCCGAGCTTTGATAGAGGCTGTGCAGCTCGGCCTCGTTGGCGAAAATGAGATCGACCGTGCGCGTGCGCATCAGCTGCAGAAACTCGTCGCGCCAGCGGTCGACGCAAAAGGCGTCCGACAAGGTCAGCGCCACCTTGCGGCCGGCATCGTGCGCGATTTTTGCCGCCTTGAGAAACGCCTCCTTGGCGTTCTGCGGATCCCACAGATAACCTTCGAGGTAGACGATGGCGCTTGCCGCAATCGCGTCGGCGTCGATATCGGCGGGGCTCAGGTCCTGCGCGGCGCCGAGATAGGTATTCATGGTGCGCTCGCCGTCGGGCGTCACCAGCACGTAACAACGCCCCGTCGAGGGACCGGCGACCGCCGCCTTGGTGGCGAAACTCACGCCGGCGGCGCGGATATCGTGGCTATAGGCGCGGCCGAGCAGATCGTCCTTGATCTTGCCGATGAAGGCGCTGCGCGCCCCCAGCGACGCCAGGCCGACAATCGTGTTCGCCGCCGAGCCGCCGGAGGTTTCCACCGCCGGACCCATGGCATCGTAGATCGCATGGGCGCGGGCTTCGTCGATCAGCATCATGCCGCCCTTGCGCATGCCTTGGGCGAGCAAAAAATCCTCTTCGGCGCGGGCAATCACGTCGACGATCGCGTTGCCGATGCCGAGAACCTCGTAACGGGCTGCAGTCATTGGTCCAGCTGTATGCCTAAGCGGCGGGACGCGCACTATAGCGGCCGCCCCTTGCACGGCAAGCCGACGGCGTGGCATGGGACGCTCAAATCGGGCCCCGGCGGAGCAGAGGCGCATGGCATTTCAGGAGAAGGTTTTTTCCGGCGTCCAGCCGACCGGCAACCTGCACCTCGGCAATTATCTCGGCGCGATCAAGCGCTTCGTCGAATTGCAGGACCGCTATGACTGCATCTACTGCGTCGTCGACCTGCACGCCATCACGGTGTGGCAGGAACCAACCGAGCTGCCGCATGCCATTCGCGAAGTCGCCGCGGCATTCATCGCCTGCGGCATCGATCCTAAAAAACACATCGTGTTCAACCAGAGCCAGGTCGCCGAGCACGCCGAGCTCGCCTGGGTGTTCAATTGCGTCGCCCGGCTCGGCTGGCTCAACCGCATGACGCAGTTCAAGGAGAAGGCCGGCAAGGACCGCGAGAACGCTTCCGTCGGCCTCTACGCTTATCCGACGCTGATGGCGGCGGATATTCTGGTCTATCGCGCGACCCATGTGCCGGTCGGCGAGGACCAGAAGCAGCATCTTGAGCTGTCGCGCGACGTCGCGCAGAAGTTCAACAACGATTTTGCGCAATCGATCCAGCAAAAAGGCTATGGCGACGCCTTGTTTCCGCTGCCCGAGCCGCTGATCACCGGCGAGGCGACGCGGGTGATGTCGCTGCGCGACGGTTCGAAGAAAATGTCGAAGTCGGATGCGTCCGACTTTTCCCGCATCAATCTCACCGACGACGCCGACGCCATCGCGCAGAAAATCCGCAGGGCCAAGACCGACCCGGAACCGCTGCCGAGCGACGAGAAAGGCTTGGCGGCGCGCCCCGAGGCCGACAACCTGGTCGGCATTTATGCCGCGCTTGCCGACACCAACCGTGCCGGCGTGCTGGCGCAATTCGGCAATGCGCAATTTTCGACCTTCAAATCGGCATTAACCGACCTTGCCGTCGCCAAGCTCGCCCCGATCGGCGCCGAGATGACGCGGCTGCTCGCCGATCCCGTCACCATCGACGCCATCCTGGCGGACGGCGCGGCGCGAGCGCAACAAATCGCCCGCCAGACGATGAATGCCGTTAAGGACATCGTCGGCTTCGTGCGGTCGTAGCGGCGAGGCGATCCCTTGAACTTCCACGGGAATTCGCCACGTATTATGATGGATTGAGATAAGTCACGGCGCCGCCGATCTGGTAGGCTGCAGGTGACGGAGGACGAGAAATGTTCATCCAGACCGAAGCGACACCGAACCCGGCGACCCTGAAATTCCTGCCCGGACAGCCGGTGCTGGAAAACGACACGCTCGACCTGCGCGACGCCGAACAGGCGGCGCAGTCGCCGCTCGCCGAGCGGCTGTTCGACGTCCCCGGCGTCAGCGGCGTGTTTTTCGGCTCCGATTTCATCACCGTGACCAAGAGCTCAGGCGAGTGGCAGCAGCTCAAGCCGATGATCCTCGGCGCCATCATGGAGCACTACATGTCCGGCGCGCCGCTTCTCAACGCCGGCAGCGCCGAGAAGACCGATGGCGACGAGTTCTTCGACGCCGCCGACGCCGAGACCGTGGCGACGATCAAGGAACTGATCGAAACGCGGGTGCGGCCGGCCGTCGCCAATGACGGCGGCGACATCACCTTTCGCGGCTTCAAGGACGGCGTCGTCTATCTCAACATGAAGGGCGCCTGCTCGGGCTGCCCGTCGTCGACGGCGACGCTGCGCCACGGCATCCAGAATTTGTTGCGTCATTTCATTCCCGACGTCACCGAAGTCCGCCCCATGTGATCGACCGATGTGACCCGGCGCGGCGCGGCGGGCACCGGCGTGATATGACTTGCCATGCGCTTGCTCGCCATTGATACGGCGCTGGCGGCCTGCTCCGCCGCCGTGCTCGACACGGCTCATGGCGCAATGAACGGCGGCATCATTGCGAGCGAGAGCCTGCCCATGATCCGCGGCCATGCCGAAGCGCTGCTGCCGCTCGTGGCGCGGGTGATGAAAGCGTCCGGCCTGGCGTTTGCCGATCTCGACCGCATCGTGGCGACGACGGGACCCGGCAGTTTCACCGGTTTGCGCGTCGGCATAGCGGCCGCGCGCGGCCTTGGATTGGCGACAAAAAGGCCGGTCGTCGGCGTGTCGACGCTGTCGGCTTATGCCGCGCCCTATCTTGGCGTCGATAATAAGCATCCGGTTATTGCCGCCATCGATGCGCGGCATGCGCATGTTTATCTGCAGGTCTTTTCTCCGAGCGGACGGACATTGATTGCGCCGCGGCTCGCGCCGTTGCGCGACGCGGTGCGCGCGGCATCCGACGCCCCTGCCCGCATCGTCGGCTCCGCCGCCCAAGCGGTCGCCGACGGACTGTCCGCCACCGATCCCGCGCCTGTGACGGTCGATGGTCGCGACGCGCCCGACATCGGCTGGGTCGCGCAGATCGGCGCCGTCGTACCTGAGGCAAGTGCGCCGCCGAAACCACAATATCTGCGCGCCCCCGATGCGCAGCCGCAAAACGCCGCCTCGCTGCCGCGCCGATGATGAATTTCGTCTTGCGCCTGTTCGCTCGCGGCAAGCCGGTTTTCTCCGAAGTGCGGCCGGCTGACGCCGCTTCGATCGCCGCCGTACACGCCGCGTCGTTCCAGCGCGGTTGGGGCGAGGACGAAATCTATCGGCTCCTGATCGAGAGCAATGTCGTCGCCCATCGCGCGATGAGTGGCGGCAAGCTGATCGGTTTTATTCTATCGCGCCTGGCCGCCGGCGAAGCCGAGATCCTTTCGGTCGCCATCGCGCCGGCATGGCGGGGACGCGGTCTGGCGCGGCCGTTGCTCGACCTGCATCTGCGGCGCTTGGCCGGGCTCGGCGCACGCTCGGTGTTTCTGGAAGTCGGCGAACAGAATGCGCCTGCCGGCAGGCTTTATCGGCGCGCCGGCTTCCGCGAAGTTGGCCGGCGCCAAGGTTATTACGAAGGCGGTGCAACGGCGCTGGTGCTGCGCCGCGACCTCGGCTGACGCGCTCGCGTAAAATCGCTAGAATAGCTTGGACCCGAAGAAAATCGGCCCGCACGGGAGGAGACCGCCATGGCGGCCACGCGATATTTGCGCGGCGTGCTGACGCTTGCGCTGGCAATGTTATTTGCACTCGGCTTTGCCGTCGGCGCAACGCTCGCGCAAAATGCAAGCTATCCCAACCGGCCGATCAAAATGCTGGTCGGCTTCGCCGCGGGCGGCGGCACTGACGTCGCCGCGCGAATCATGGCGGCGCCGATGTCCAAAATTCTCGGCCAATCGATTCTGGTCGAGAACCACACCGGCGCCAGCGGCCTGATCGCAGCGGAAGACGTGGCGAAGTCGGATGCCGACGGCTACACGCTGATGATGGGCAGCCAGACTACCTACGCGGTGGCGCCCGCGCTCTACCGCAAGGTCACCGTCAATCCGGTGAAGGATTTCGCCGGCGTGGCGCTGACCGGCGCTTCTCCGCTGGTTCTGGTGGTCAATCCGTCGTTTGCCGCGCATTCGGTCAAGGACGTGATCGCCATGGCCAAAGCCAATCCCGGCAAGATCAATTTCGGCACCGGCGGACTCGGCACGACGCCGCACATGACCGCGGAAATGTTCCAGCACGATGCCGGCATCAAGATGGTGCACGTGCCCTATCGCGGCGAAGCCGGAGCGATCAACGATCTCCTGGCCGGGCAAATCCCGCTGATGTTCGCAAATCTGTCCGCCGTGATGGGCAATATCAAAGCCGGCACGTTACGCGCGCTCGCGGTGATCAGCGCCGAGCGCTCGCCTTCGGCGCCGGATATTCCGACCGTCGCCGAGACGGCGCTGCCGGGCTTTAAGGCCGAAACCTGGTTCGGCATCGTCGCGCCGGCCGGAACGCCGCGCGACGTCCTGGCGAAGCTGAACGCCGCCGCGCGCCAAGCGCTGACGCTTCCCGAAACCAAGCAGCGGTTTGCGGACCTTGGGATGACCACAGGCACTTCTAGCCCGGAAGAATTCGATGCCTATATCAAGGCGGAAGTCGCCAGATGGTCGCAAGTCATCAAGGATGCCAATGTCCAGCCCATGGATTAGGCGATAGATTGGATTAGGCAATAGATTGGCGTTTGCTGGGCCAGCATTTCCTTTTGTCGGGAATCCGGTTAAGGATTTTTCTCGATCGGCCGCCTCGCCGTGGCGCGAGGAAAGAGAGAATTCTCAAGCGGAAATAATGGCTTAGGATCTACTGCACCCGGCATGAACGGACCCCGCAAGCTCTACGTCAAATCGTTCGGTTGCCAGATGAACGTCTACGATTCGCGTCGTATGGCGGATACTTTGGCACCGGAAGGCTACGTCGAGACCGCCGCCGCCGCTGACGCCGATCTCGTGATCCTCAACACCTGCCATATCCGCGAGAAGGCCGCGGAGAAGGTCTATTCGGAGCTCGGCCGCGTACGGCGCATGAAAGAAGCCGCCGCCGCTGAAGGCCGCCATCTCGTCATTGCGGTTGCCGGCTGCGTGGCGCAGGCCGAGGGCGAAGAGATCATCCGCCGTCAGCCAGCCGTCGATCTGGTGTTCGGCCCGCAAAGCTATCACCGCTTGCCCGAACTCATGGCGCGCGCCGCGCGCTACGGCAAGGCTGTCGATACCGAGTTTCCCGTCGACGACAAATTCGACCGCCTCGCCGCGCCGAGTCCGACGGCGATCCGGGCACGCGGCGTCAGCACCTTTGTCACGGTACAGGAGGGCTGCGACAAGTTCTGCACCTTTTGCGTCGTGCCTTATACGCGCGGCGCCGAAATCTCGCGTCCGGTGCAGAAAATCCTCGCCGAGGTCCAGCACTTGGCGGCGGCCGGCGTGCGCGAAGTCACGCTGATCGGCCAGAACGTCAACGCCTATCACGGCGAAGGGCACGATGGGCGGCCATGGTCGCTGGCGCGGCTGCTTCGCCGGGTGGCGCAAATCGACGGCATCGACCGGCTGCGCTACACGACCAGTCATCCGCGTGACATGGGCGACGATCTAATAGCGGCGCATCGCGATTTGCACGAGCTCATGCCGCAGCTGCATCTGCCGATCCAGTCCGGGTCCGACCGCGTTCTCGCGGCGATGAACCGCCGCCACACCCTTGCAGACTATATCGATATCGTGGAACGACTGCGCGATGCGCGGCCCGACCTCGCGCTGACCTCCGATTTCATCGTCGGCTTTCCGGGCGAAACCGAAGGCGATTTTGCGGCCACGCTCAGTCTGGTCGACGAGGTCGGCTTTTCCGGCGCGTTCTCTTTCAAATATTCGCCGCGGCCGGGGACGCCCGGCGCCGACATGCACGAGCAAATCGACGAGCAAACGAAGTCGGAGCGCTTGCAGCGCCTGCAACAGGCAATCGACCGCGGCCAGGCGGCGTTCAATCGCCGCTGTCTCGGCCGCAGTTTAGAAGTCCTGTTTGAACGACCCGGCCGCTACGCCGGCCAGCTGGTGGGGCGCTCGCCCTATCTCCAGCCCGTGCAAGTCACCGCGCCCGCCGCGTTGATCGGCGGGATCGCCACGGTGACGATCACCGAAATCGCCAGCAACAGCCTGTTCGGTGCGCTTGCGCGCAACGCAGCGTCCATGCGCGTACCGGATCCCGCCTTGCTTCCCGCAGGAGCCTGACTTGGCAGCACGCGAAACGGATCAATCGGTATTCGTCGCACCGGAAAACGCGACCCAAATCGCTCTCACTTTCGACGACAACCGCCTCGCCTCGACCTTGTTCGGGCAATATGGCCAAAACCTCGCTTTGATCGAACGGCGGCTTGGGGTGGTCGCCAATTCGCGCGGCAACGCCGTCACCATCGAAGGCACCCGCGACGCCTCCGAGCAGGCACGCCGCGTGCTGCAGAGCCTTTACGACAGGCTCAAGCGCGGCGACGAACTTCTTCAGGGCGACGTCGACGGCACCATCCGGCTCGCTCTGTCGCAAGGCTCGCTGTTCGATTTCGATCCCGCGGCCGCGCAGGGGAATTTCGAAGAGATTAACCTGCGCAAGCGACGGGTGCGCGCCCGTACCGCAGCACAAGATGCCTATATTCGCGCGCTCAAGCGCCACGCCTTGGTCTTCTCGACCGGTCCCGCCGGGACCGGCAAGACCTGGCTTGCGGTGGCCCATGCCGTGCAACTCTTCGAACGCAAGGAGGTCGATCGCATCGTCTTGTCGCGGCCGGCGGTCGAGGCCGGCGAACGGCTAGGCTTCCTGCCTGGCGACATGCGCGAAAAGGTCGATCCCTATCTGCGGCCGATCTACGACGCGCTGTACGACCTGATGGACGCGCGCATCGTCGAGCGCGCCTTACAGACCACCGAAATCGAGATCGCGCCGCTTGCCTTCATGCGCGGCCGTACGCTGTCGAATGCGGCCGTTATTCTCGACGAGGCGCAGAACACAACCGCGATGCAGATGAAAATGCTGCTGACCCGGCTCGGCGAGAACAGCCGAATGGTTGTCACCGGCGATCCGAGCCAAGTCGACTTGCCGTCCGGTCAGACCTCGGGGCTTGCCGATGCGGTGCGCCTCCTCGACGGCGTCGAAGGCATCGGCCATGTCAGCTTTACCGCCGCCGACGTGATCCGCCACGAACTGGTCGCGCGCATTGTCGAAGCCTATGACCGGGAGGCGGCAAACAAACGCGGGCGCCGGGAATGACGCGGGCGGTGCGTCCCGCACTCACGATCGACGTAATCGTAGGCAGCGAGCTGTGGAAAGACGCTGGAAAATTGAAATCGATGGTGCTGCACGCGGTCACACGGGCAGCCGCCATGCTGTCAACAAGGGGCGCCGAGCTTGCTATCGTTCTGACCGATGATTCGGCAATTCGCGCACTTAACCGGGATTGGCGGGGCGTCGATAAGGCCACGAACGTGCTGGCATTTCCGACGAAGAATGCCGCCGCCAACCATCTCGGCGACATCGTTCTTGCCTTTGAGACCATTGCCCGCGAAGCCCGTTTGGAACGAAAGCCGCTTGCTCATCATCTCGCCCACCTTGTCGTGCATGGCTTCCTGCATCTGGTCGGCTACGATCACGCACGGCCCAAGGACGCGCTTGAGATGGAACGGATTGAACGCAAAATTCTCCGCCAGCTCGCTATCCCGGATCCATATCGGCCAACTCGGGCAAGACATGGCTCTCGCGTTAAGCGGGCCGACAGATGCGCCGCAAAACGTCCGCAAAAATCCTGAGATTCGGCGTCAAATCGTCCAACCTCGGCTGTGATGCCGAAATCCGCGATGGCTCAATCCCCGCAACCCAGCGAACCGGCCGAGAACGAGCGCCGCGGGCTACCGATGGTGATGTCGGAACCAAGCGAACAAGCCGAAGGTTGGCTCACGCGCGTGATGCGCATCCTGTTCGGTTGGAAGGCCGCCTCAACGCGCGCAGACCTGGAACTCGTCCTCACCGCAGAGCAGCAGCCGCAATCGGGTTTTTCGCTCGAAGAGGCGGCAATGCTGAAGAATATTCTTGGCCTGCGCGAGACCCGGATCGAGCGCATCATGATACCGCGCGCCGACATCGTCGCCGTGCAACAGGACATTGCGCTCGGCGAGCTGGTCAAGGTTTTCGAGGTCGCCGGACATTCGCGGCTGGTGGTCTATAACGACACGCTCGACGATCCGACCGGCATGGTGCATATCCGCGATTTGATCGCTTTCATGGCCGCCCGCGCGGCTCAGGAGCCGGCCAAAGCCGGGCAGCCGGAACAGCCACAGGCGGGCGATCTTAATTTTTCAAACATCGATCTTTCGTTGCCGTTGACGTCGGCGAAGATCGTTCGCGAGATTCTTTATGCGCCGCCATCAATGCCGGCGCTCGATCTGCTCGCCAAAATGCAGGCAACCCGCATTCACCTCGCGCTGGTAATCGACGAATACGGCGGCAGCGATGGGCTGGTGTCGATGGAGGATCTGGTCGAGCTGATCGTCGGCGACATCGCCGACGAGCATGACGAAGCAGAGGGCCCAGCGGTGACGCGACAGAACGACGGCTCGTTCCTGGCTGCCGGCCGCGCCAGTCTCGACGACGTCCGCGCCGCGATCGGCGAAGAATTCGATGTCGGCGAAGTGGCGCACGAGGTCGACACGCTCGGCGGCTATCTGGTCACCAAAGCCGGTCATGTGCCGGTGCGCGGCGAGCTCGTGCCGGGGCCGGAGCCGTTCGAAGCCGAAGTGCTCGACGCCGATCCGCGCCGGGTCAAGCGGGTGCGGATCTACCTCCGCAAGGACCGGCGCCCCGCCGCGGCGCGCGAACTGGCCTCGCTGGTGAGAACGCCGCCGGCCCGAGCGGCAGCGCCGCGCGAGGAAACGAGCCGGCCGAATCCGAACACGCCACGGGCATCGTGACGCGGCTGATCCACGCCATCGTGCTGTCCTGGGGCTGGCGGCGCCGGTTGATCGCTTTCGCCGCCGGCGCGCTATCGGCGCTGGCAATGGCCCCGTTTAATGCCTGGCCCATCCTGTTTCTGACTTTCCCGACACTGGTTTGGCTGATCGATGGCGCCGGGGTGAGCCGTTGGGGCGGACTGGCGGTAGCAGCAGCGATCGGCTGGTGGTTCGGCTTCGGTTACTTTCTCGCCGGCCTTTATTGGATCGGCTACGCCTTCTTGGTCGATGCGCCGGACTTCGGTTGGCTATTGCCTGTCGCCGTCATCGGACTGCCGGCGGTGCTTGCCGTCTATACCGCGCTCGGCGTGGCGTTGGCGCGAATGTTGTGGACGCGCGGGGCGCTGCGTATCTTGGCGCTTGGCGTGGCGCTCACGGCTTCGGAATGGCTGCGCGGCCACCTGCTTACCGGTTTTCCATGGAATGCATTCGGCTACGCGCTGACCGCGCCGCTGGCCTTGGCGCAAGCTGCCTCGCTGTTCGGCATTTGGGGCCTCACCTTTATCGCCATCGTGGTGTTCGCCAGTCCCGCCACGCTCAGTGACGATCCCACGGAAACCAGACGGCCGTGGTTGCCCTTGACACTCGGTATCATCGTCCTCGCCGCGCTCGGCGGCTTCGGCGCATGGCGTCTCGCTCATACGCCGACACAACTGGTCGACGGCGTGCACCTGCGCATCATGCAGCCTAACCTGCAGCAGGATGTCCGCTTCAATTATTCGGCCAAGCAGGAGGTGATGAACCGCTATATCGCGCTGTCAAATCGCGCCTCCGGTGCGCAATCGCAAGGGATGGGCGATATAACACAACTGATCTGGCCGGAATCGTCGTTTCCATTTTTTCTAACGCGCGAAGCCGATGCGCTGGCGCAGATCACCAATTTGCTGCCGCAACGCTCCGTTCTGATCACCGGCGCGATCCGACTGGCCGATCCCGACCATCCGGCGCAATCCGGCGTTTACAATTCCATCTACGTTATCGACCACGCCGGCTCTATCGCCGCGGTCTACGACAAAGTGCATCTCGTCCCGTTCGGCGAATATTTGCCGTTCGAGCGCATGCTGGAGCGGTTCGGCCTGGAAGAACTGACGGAGCAACGCGGCGGATTTCTTGCCGGCGATCGCCACCGGCTCATCGCCGTTCCGGGCGCGCCGATCGCGCTGCCGCTCATTTGCTATGAAGTTATTTTCCCCGGCGAGGTTATGCCGCCCGGCAGACGGCCAGGCTGGATCGTCAACGTGACCAACGACGGCTGGTTTGGGATTTCCACCGGGCCGTATCAACATTTCGAGCAGGCGCGCGTAAGTGCGATCGAGCTGGGCCTGCCATTGGCCCGCGCGGCCAATACCGGCATATCAGCTGTCGTCGACCCGGTTGGTCGGATCGTGAACTCCTTGCCGCTGGGTGCAGAGGGTGTGTTTGACGCGCCATTGCCGCGAGCGATCGGTGCGCCCATTTATGCCCGCATCGGCGATGCTCCGGCATTCGTTGTGATGCTGATGGCGCTCATCGCCGTCGTGCGCCGCCGACTGCGAGCCAACTTGAAGGTCTAATCGGCGGCGGTAACCGTATAAGACTAATAAGGATCGTTAACAGGTTGTGGAATGCGCGCAAAAATAGTGGTCCTGACGACCTCTGGATGTTTACCACCGCGACGGCTCAACTGAAACGCGTGGTCGCGGGGTAGAGCTATGCGTTGATCCTTCCACTGAATGAGAATGCAGCATAGCCAATAAAATTCGTGCGTGACGATACTTGCGAAAAGTGGTTTCAAGTGTGACAGAATTGCTGCCTACCCGCGACCGACAATGGGGCAGAGGAGTTGAAATGGCTATGTTAGCTAAGAAGGCGCCGAATCCAACCGACAAACATGTCGGCAGCCGCGTGCGCATGCGCCGAATGATGCTTGGCATGAGCCAGGAGAAACTCGGCGATTCACTCGGCCTTACTTTTCAACAAGTGCAAAAATACGAGAAGGGCACCAACCGCATCGGGGCCAGCCGGCTGCAACAAATTTCGCAAATCCTCCAGGTTCCGGTGTCCTTCTTCTTTGAGGGCGCCCCAAGCGCCGTGACCCACGGTCGCCACGAAGGAATGGGCGAGGCTCCGTCGCCGGCCTATGTCTCCGACTTTCTCGCTACCTCGGATGGCTTGGCGCTGACGAAGGCGTTTATGCGCATCGAAGATTCAAAACTGCGGCGGCGCATCGTTGACCTCGTCGAGCAAATTGCCGGCCGCGACAAGCGCTGAACTATTTCTTGCCTTTGCTCGCGGCGCCGTAGGTAGTTTCCGCCGGATGGCGCAGGCGGCCGCCCACTCTTGGCCCACATCTTGACCGCGCAGGGCTACACTGCAACAACCACTTGCTTTGGCACGGGTAAAGCCGCGCTGGGCTAGGCCACGGCCAGTGACTTTAAGGCCGGTTATGAGGGGAGTGTTTCGCTGTGCAACGCGCCAACTATCTGTTCACAAGCGAGTCCGTGTCGGAGGGTCATCCCGACAAAGTCTGCGACCAAATTTCGGACGCCGTGCTCGATGCTTTCATCGAGAACGATATCAAGCTCGGCATCGCCGACGAAAGCGCGGTAAACACGCGGCTTGGCTGCGAGACCTTATGCACCACCAACAAGATCATCGTCGCGGGCGAAGGTCGCGGCCAAGCGCCGCTATTTCACAAACACGGCGAGAAAGCGGTGGTTAATCGCGAGATGATCGCCGAAATAGCACGCGGCGTGGTCAAAGACATCGGTTACGACCAGGACGGCTTCTCATATTACGGTGCCGACGTCGAGGTGCTGCTCCACGGCCAGTCTCCCGACATCGCCATGGGCGTTGACGCCAAGAAGAAAAAGAACGGCGAGCAGGAAGGCGCCGGCGATCAGGGCATGATGTTCGGCTTTGCCTGCACCGAGAGCGAGGTCTACGAGAGGGGCTCGTTCATGCCGGCGCCGATCTATTTCGCGCACAAGATCCTCAAAGTTCTGTCGGAGAAGCGCCGCTCGGGGGCTTTGTTCGATTTGCAGCCCGACGCCAAAAGTCAGGTCACCGTGAAATACGTCGACGGCGAGCCGGTCGGCTGCACCAAAGTGGTGGTCTCGACACAACACAATGCGCAGACCCGCAACGGCAAGAAATATTCCCCGGGCATGGTGCGGGACATGATTGAGGACACCGTCGCTTCGGCCCTGCCAAAAGGCTGGATGCCGAAAAAGTCGAGTGACCTCCTGGTCAATCCCACGGGCAATTTCGTCATTGGCGGGCCGGACGGAGATTGCGGCCTTACGGGCCGAAAAATCATCGTCGACACCTACGGCGGTTATGCGCCGCATGGCGGCGGCGCCTTTTCTGGCAAGGATCCGACAAAGGTCGATCGTTCCGCCGCCTATGCTGCGCGCTATCTGGCCAAGAACGTCGTCGCCGCGGGATTAGCCGAGCGCTGCACGATTCAAATCGCCTATGCGATCGGCGTCGCCGATCCAATGTCGCTATTGGTCGACACCCACGGGACCGGCAAGGTCGAAGAGGCGAAGTTGCAGAAAATCTTGCCTGAATTATTTCCGCTGCGGCCGACCAACATTCGCCGCGCGCTCAAGCTAAGCCGGCCGATTTACCGGCGCACTGCGGCTTACGGCCATTTCGGCCGCGCTCCGGAAAAGGATGGCGGCTTTTCTTGGGAGCGGACCGACCTCGCTGACTCGCTCAAACGCGCGCTGCGCTAAGCGCTGGTCCGTGCGATTTCGGCCCAACCGGTGTTAATTTCGGCCCGACCGGTGTTAACTGGATGCTCCACTTGCGCGGAGCACGACGGCGGTGGACGGTTTAGAAAGACAGCCGCGCGCGTTTTTTGGGCGGCGCAAAGGTCACAAGCTGCGCCCCAATCAGGCGCGGCTTTTTGCGACCGTATTGCCGAAGCTTGCGCTCGATCTCTCTCACCCTGCTCCTGCCGAGATCGGCGAGCTCTTTCCGGTTCCCGTCTGCGAGGTGGATCTCGAAATCGGCTTCGGCGCCGGCAAATCGATGATCGCTCGGGCCTGTGAGCGGCCGGACATCGGATTTATCGGCGTGGAGCCGTTCATCAACGGCATGGCCAAAGCGCTCGCCGGCATCGAAAGCAACAGGCTGCGCAATGTGCGCCTGCATTTCGACGATGCCGTCAGCCTGATCTCCTGGCTTCCTGAAAAATCATTGGCGCGGATCGACCTGATCCACCCCGATCCATGGCCGAAACGGCGGCACTGGAAGCGCCGCTTTGTGCAAGACGGGATGGTAGCCCAGCTCGGACGCATCCTGCGGCAAGGCGGCGAGTTACGCTTTGCGACCGATATCGCCGATTATGCCAGCTGGACACTGCAGCGGTTCGTCCGATCGAAATTTTTCGAGTGGACCGCAGAAAGCGCCGACGATTGGCGCAAGCCCTGGCCCGGCTTCACCGAAACGCGTTATCACGCCAAAGCCGCGCGCGCCGACCGGTCGTCGTGCTTTCTGATCTTCCGGAGAATTTAAAGATCGATCGGGACGTCCCCTAATCTTTCTGGTGTTGCCGCACCTGCCAGAACCGCACCACACGCTGTGCGGTCGAAGCCGAGAGGCGGTCATAATTGGCGAAGGCGGAATCGATGCCGAAGCTCGACGGCGGCTTGCCGTCGGGACGTAGCGTGATGACGGCCCTCACCGTCGGCCAGCTCATGCCGGCGGCCTTACAGATGATCAGCACCGGATCGGGACGTTCGCTGGCCATCAGCCGGTCGGCGACGCTGATCGATACCTTGGAAAGCGCCGCGAGAGCGACGACCGTTTCCTCGTATTTGCCGTCGCTGGCGATTGCCGCCAAGGCCGCCTCGTTCATGCCACCCGCCCGATGCAGCCTAAGCACCACGCGCTGCGCGGCGCGGTAGTCGCGCGGGCCGACGCGCGCGCCGACTTCATTGGAGACTTTTTCCAGGACGCGGCGAATTTCCGCCTTCAATTCGGGCGTCGCCGAAGCGAGCAGCCGCTTATGCACGATGGCGGTGGCTTTAGTGAGCAATTCGCGAAACAGCTGTGGCGGAATATCCGGCCGCAGCCCGACTTTCTCGGCGAGCACGCCGTCGCTCTCGGCGCGTTTGACCAGGCGGAAGAAGCTGGTCTCGGAAATGCGTGCGCCGCGATTGTCGGCGACGCTGCGCGCGACTTCGCGATCGCCGCGCCGCACCAGAACGTCAGTAACCGCCTCGCCAAGCGCCTTCCGCGCGGAGATCGCCTGCAGATGGGCCTGGCTCTTGGTTTTCGCGAGATCGACGAGGTCGGCCTCGGCCAAGCGCGGCGCCAGTTTGAGCACTGGCCCGGCGACGGCAATATCGTCGTCATTGGCCAGCATGCGCAGCACCTTGATCGGCGCGTTGCTGACCGGCGCAAGGCAATAGGAAAGTTCGGCGCGCGCCTTGTTTTCAATTTCGTCGATGAGCAGCGCGAACACGTCGTCGAATAGTTCGACATGGGCGTCGCTATAGCTGCCGGCGCCGTCAAGAAATAGCGCGGTAACGCGCCGCAACGCCTCGGCTCGCTTTTGCCGCGAGCCGCGCTGAAGCACATGTTCGAGTTCTGGAATGAGCGAGATGGCGGCACCCATCCTCGATCCACCATTCTGCGCGGTGCCCGTGCAACAGAATAAGTCAGCAATTCTGAAGGAAACCTTGCGATGATGCCTGGTCCGCGCTCCCTGGGTGATGTCTCAGTTTGATTATGACGCAGCAAGCAAAGTGGAGCGGTGCTGAATGGTAGTCTTCATTTCGGCGTCGTCGATCAGGCGCACGATATTGCCCATGTCCATCAGCTTGTCGGTCAGACCGGCCGCCATGGCCGGCGTCACGCGATGGGCTTTATGAACCCTAATCCAATTGTACCACACGAAATAAAGCGCCAGCGAGTGGCAATGATTTTCGACCTTTTTCGAAAATGCATTTGTAAGCCGCGTAAATCGGCGCATCTGCATTCGCATCGTAAGGTTATGCCGTTCCGTATGGGACGTGCTCACATGGGCGAGATCGGGATTGCCCTCGATCCGGGTCTTGCGCGCACCGATGCATTCGGCCGGGCTGTATCGCTTCTCGCCTTCCGCACTATCGCCGTACAGCTTGACCAGCATCGCGTAATCAACGTCGGAACCGAATGCGCCCTCAACTGCCTCAAGATAGGCGCGGTGTCCATCCGTGGTCAGTTGAACGCGATTGGCAAGCCGGGCGCGGAGATCGTCCATAAAGGCAATGGCGTAACCGCTGTCGCGGCCTCCGACGAGCCACGATACGATCAGCTTGCTGTCAGCGTCGAGCGCCGTCCACGTCCAAAGGTCGCCGGCCGACCCCTGCTTGTGCTCGGGCACGTTTTTCGCTTTGCTATAGCAGAAGCTCCATATCTCATCGCACTGGACGCGCTTGGCTCGCACGTTCCGCACCATCGCATCGTGGAAGGAGGCGCAGACCATGCCCGCGTCCACTAAAAGTTTAGTGACCGTATTGATGGAGACATCGGCGACACGTGATATGGAACGCAGCGATGATCCCTCGACCAAGAGGTTGAGAATTTGAATGCGCTTGTCTATAGGTAGCTTGTTCATGCCCAAAGAATATGAACTTTATGCTTGTCAGTCAAGCATAAAGTTCATTAACTATGAAGCAGGAAATGAAGTAGATAATGTCGTCGAATCAAGGAGATAGCCCAATGCTCGCTAAGACTCCGGTAGAAATGTACGAGGAATTAGTGCAGCGTGGCTTCGTGACACCCGGACGGACCGAGCCAACAAGCTTGATGGTGCCTACCGCGTATATTAGCGTCCCCACAACTCTAGCTTTCTCGTCGCCACCGACCTCAGTGGGCGTCGGAACAGGGGGGATGCAACATGCCAAACTGGGGCCACGTCCTAAAGGAAATCCAAAACGAAAGAAACGATCCAAACGGTGATTCTGCCGCCGATAAGGTTCGGACTAAGTATTTATTGAAATTACACGATCACACTAAACGCAATATCATATGCTATTACTCTGGATGGCTGTCCAAACCCAAAAATCTTGAGGGCTTGGAAATTAATGATGAGGATACCAACGGCTTTATGCTGGCCGTCCATGGCTTAGATCGCTCGAAGGGCTTGGATTTATTTCTCCATACGCCAGGCGGTAGCGGTGCGGCCACCGAATCTATTGTTCATTACCTGAAAAAGATGTTTGGGAACGATATTCGGGCGTTCGTCCCGCAGATTGCTATGTCTGCTGGCACGATAATCGCTTGCGCCTGCAAAGAAATCTTTATGGGAAATCAATCGAACGTCGGCCCGGTTGATCCACAGGTCAATGGCTTACACGCTTACGCTGTAATCGAGCAATTGGCGAAGGCATACAGCGAAATAATCGCCGATAACCAGAAGGCGTGGATATGGAACCCAATGCTGGCGAACTACACGCCCGGTTTCGTGCAGCAATGTGATTGGGCAATCAAAAAGGTGAAAGATTTGGTCGAAACCTACTTGAAGGACAACATGTTCGCCGGGCGGCAAGATGCACAGCAACTAGCCTCCAATATTGTCACTTGGCTGACCGACCTGAGCAAAGACAAAGGCCATGATCATCATATTTACTACGATGATTGCGAGAAGAACGGCCTAGAAGTACGAAAACTGGAAGACCCGAAAGACAGAGCGCTTCAAGACCTGGTTCTGACGGTCCATCACTGCTTTATGTTCACTTTGGCGAATACGGGATGCTTTAAAGCGATTGAGAACCACATTGGGAGGCGGTGGATTAAAATGGCCGTGCAGCAAATAATCATGCCGCAACCGATGTTGATCCCTGCCGCGCCTTCACCTGCTCCGGGCCGCCCAACGCATTGAAGCGGCCTTCTTCGCGATCTCGCTGCGCTCTTTAGCGGACAGCTTTTTGGCGCGGGCTTTTCCGCCCTTGAGGCCGCCTAAGCGGGCGAGGGCCGATGCGGCATCTGACTTGGTATCTTCGATCTCGCCCGTAGCGATTTTTGCAATCATGACGGCCCGCGCGTTCACGTCGGCGGGGCGTTTCTCACCACGGGGACCCTTAGCCATTATCGCGACCTCACACTTTTCCCATGTGAGGACTATAGGGCGACGTGGCCTAGATCGCTAGCGTTGCCTTATTCAAAGTGAGACACGACCGCTCCCTGACAGCCCTTGCAAGTGCGCGACAAACCGCTATATTTGCCCTATCCGTCATGGATACCTCATAACGGTCGGATGAACCGAACGGTTTTGAGAGTGGGTTCCCCTGGGGCCCGCTCTTTTTTATTACCTGAGGCCAGACGGCGTTTTGCACGTTTGCAGGATCAATGGCCGCACAGCATGGACGACAGGCCGACGAACGTTGCGCTGACGAATTTTACCGACGAGCCGCGGCTCATCATCGAGCCGGGGCGGGCGGCGCGGGTCGCCGCCTTGGCGGAACCGGTGCTTGCTACGCTCGGCTATCGGCTGGTTCGAGTACGTATATCCGCTTTTGCCGGCTGCACCGTCCAGATCATGGCCGAACGCCCGGATGGCACCATGATGATCGAGGACTGCGAAGCCGCCTCGCGCGCGCTATCGCCGATGCTCGATGTCGCCGATCCGATCGAAGGCGCCTATCGGCTGGAGATTTCGTCGCCCGGCATCGACCGGCCGCTGGTGCGGCGGTCGGATTTCGACCGCTATGCCGGCCACGTTGCGCAGGTGGAAATGCAGGCGCCGATCGACGGCCGGCGGCGATTCCGCGGCGAATTGATAGGTACCGACGGCGAGTGCGCACGCATTCGCTGGGCTGACGCGGCGGTAAACGGAAATTCCGAAGTCCTGCTGCCAATCGACGACATGATGGAAGCCAAGCTTGTTCTCACCGACGCGCTCATTTCCGAATCGCTGCGCAAGAGCAAGCACAACCAACGCAAGGGAGACTGACCGATGGCGACTGTAAGCGCCAACAAGCTTGAACTGTTGCAGATCGCCGAGGCGGTTGCCCGTGAGAAGGCGATCGACCGGCGCATCGTGCTCGGCGCCATGGAAGACGCCATCGCCAAGGCGGCGCGCTCCCGTTACGGCAGCGAGACCGAGGTCCGCGCCGAGATCGATCCCAAAAGCGGAGAGCTCCATCTGTCGCGGCACATGCTGGTGGTCGAGACGGTGGAAAATCCGGCGACACAGATCAGCCTCGACGATGCCCGCCGGCGTCATCCCGCCGCGCAGATCGGCGACACCATCGCCGATCCGCTGCCGCCGCTCGAATATGGACGGATCGCGGCACAATCGGCGAAGCAGGTGATTGTGCAGAAAGTGCGCGAGGCCGAGCGCGACCGGCAATACGACGAATACAAGGATCGCATCGGCGACATCGTCAACGGCATCGTCAAGCGCGTCGAATACGGCAACGTGGTGGTCGACCTCGGCCGCGGCGAAGCGATCGTGCGCCGCGACGAAATGTTGCCGCGTGAGGTGTTCCGCAACGGCGACCGCATCCGCGCCTATATCTACGACGTGCGACGCGAGCAGCGCGGGCCGCAGATCTTCCTCTCCCGCACTCACCCGCAATTCATGGCGAAATTGTTCGCGCAGGAAGTGCCCGAAATCTATGACGGCATCGTCGAGGTCAAGGCCGTCGCCCGCGACCCCGGCTCGCGCGCCAAGATCGCGGTCGTGTCGCGCGATTCTTCGGTCGATCCGGTCGGCGCCTGCGTCGGCATGCGCGGTTCGCGCGTCCAGGCGGTGGTCAACGAGCTGCAAGGCGAGAAGATCGACATCATTCCGTGGTCGCAGGATATCGCCACATTCGTCGTCAACGCGCTGGCGCCCGCCGAAGTCGCCAAAGTCGTGCTCGACGAAGAGCGCGAGCGCATCGAAGTCGTGGTTCCCGACCAGCAGCTCTCGCTCGCCATCGGCCGCCGCGGCCAGAACGTCCGTCTCGCATCGCAGCTCACCGGTTGGGACATCGACATCCTTACCGAGCAGGAGGAATCCGAACGGCGCCAAGCGGAATTCGAGAACCGCACGCGCATGTTCATCGACACGCTCAACGTCGACGAGGTGATCGGACAGTTGCTGGCATCGGAGGGCTTTAATTCGGTCGAGGAGCTGGCGATGGTCGACACCAAGGAGATCGCCAGCATCGAAGGGTTCGACGAGGACACCGCCGCCGAATTGCAGACCCGCGCGCGCGAGTACCTCGACAAGATCGAAGCCGAGCTGGACGCCAAGCGCAAAGAGTTCGGTGTCGAAGACGCGCTCAGGGACATCGAGGGCGTCACCACGGCGATGCTGGTGCGCTTCGGCGAGAACGGCATCAAGACCGTCGAGGATCTTGCCGGTTGCGCGACCGACGATCTCGCCGGCTGGACCGAACGCAAGGACGGCGAAGCCGTCCGTCAGGCGGGCATCCTCGACGGCTTCGAATTGTCGCGCGAGGAGGCGGAGGCCCTCATCATGCAAGCGCGCCTCAAGGCCGGTTGGGTCACCGAAGCCGATCTGGCGCCGCCGCCTGCGGCCGAAGAAGCAACGCCTGCCGAGGTACAATTTTAAAAGAAAGCCGCGCCGCAAAACATGACCGTGCAAGCAACCGAGATCGAACTGGACGGCGGACCGCGTGACCGCGAAGTCGAACGCATGTGCGTTGTGACGCGCGCAGTGCGGCCGGTTTCGGATTTGATCCGGTTCGTCATCGGGCCGGATGGCGAGGCGGTGCCCGACCTCAAGCACAAGCTGCCCGGGCGCGGCGTCTGGGTCACGGCGACGCAACAAGCGCTTGACGACGCGATCAAACGCAAAGTCTTCGGGCGCGGCTTCAAGCGGGACGTTCGGCTGCCGGCTGACTTGGTGCCGCGCACCGAGCAGCTCCTCACGCGATCGGCCCTTGAGGCGCTGGCGATCGCCGGCAAAGCCGGCTCGGTCGTCGCCGGTTTCACCAGGGTGGAGACGGCGCTGGCGCATAGCGAGGTCATCGTCCTCCTGCATGCGGTTGAGGCCGCCCCGGACGGGGTCGGCAAGCTTGCTGCGGCCGTGCGCCGAAGCCCATCAGCCGGGTCAATTGCCGTGATGCAGTGCCTGACCTCGGCCCAATTGGATTTGGCACTGGGCCGCCCAAATGTGATACATGCAGCCCTGCTTGCCGGGCCTTCGAGTGAGACGGTTTTGGCGCGTTTACGGCGCCTGGAACGGTTCCGGACTGGCAATTTGGCCCAAAAGGCCGGCAGTGCCGTACCAAACTGAGCCGGCCGAGGCTATCGGTGTGTATGGAATTGGATACGAATGACTGAGACGAGCAAAAATAGCGGTGAGAAGCTGAGCGTTACCCCGACCAAGACGCTGACGCTCAAGCGCGGCGGCGTCGAGCAGGGCGTGGTGCGCCAGAGCTTCAGCCATGGCCGCAGCAAGGCCGTCGTCGTCGAGAAGGTTAAACGCCGCATCGCCGGTCCGGGCGAGGTCAAGGCCGAACCCAAAGCGGCGCCCGACCGCGGCGCCGCGCCAAAACGCGTTGTCACGCCGCCGGCCAAAACGACGGCTGCCGCGGCGGCGCCCGCGACCGCCGCGCCCGCCATTGCCCCGAAGGCCTCGGGCGTCGTGCTGCGTACGCTCACCGAAGACGAACGTAACGCGCGCGCTCACGCGCTTGCCGATGCGCGGCTGCGCGAAACCGAAGAGCGCGAGCGCGCCGAGGAAGACGCTCGCGTCCGCCGCACTCGCGAGGAAGCCGATCGTGCCGAACGCGCGGCGGCCGAAGCCCGTAAACTCAACGAAGAAGTCCGCCGCAAACACGACGAGGAAACCAAACGCAAGGCCGACGAGGTCGCCAAGAAGCGCTTCGGCGCCGATGTGGCTACCGCGGCAAAGCCGGGCGCGCGGCCGGCGCTCGAAGCCGACGAGGACGAAGCCCCGCGCACCGCCCGCCGCGGGGGAAGCGCCGCGGCACGGCCGGCGCCAGCGCCCAAGCCGACCCGCGGCGTCGGAGAAAAGCGCCGCGGACGCCTCACCGTCGTGACCGCGCTTTCTGCGGACGAGGTACGCGAACGTTCGGTCGCCTCATTCCGTCGTCGCGTACAGCGCATGGCCGGCCACCGCGACGAGCCGAAGGAAAAAATCGCCCGCGAAGTGACCATCCCTGAGACGATCACGATCCAGGAACTGGCCAACCGCATGGCCGAACGCGCCGTCGACGTGATTCGCATCCTCATGCAGCAGGGTCACATGGCGAAGATCACCGATACGATCGACGCCGATACCGCGCAGCTGATCGCTGAAGAGCTCGGCCACACCGTGCGTCGCGTCGCCGAGTCGGACGTCGAAGAGGGCATGTTCGACGCCGCGGATAGTCCGGAAAGCCTGCAGCCGCGCGCGCCTGTCGTCACCATCATGGGCCATGTCGACCACGGCAAGACATCGTTGCTCGACGCCATTCGCTCGACTGAAGTCGCCGCCGGCGAGGCCGGCGGCATCACCCAGCATATCGGCGCCTATCAGGTGACCTCACCGTCCGGCGGCCGCATCACCTTCATCGATACGCCCGGTCACGCCGCGTTCACCGCCATGCGCGCCCGCGGCGCCAAGATTACCGATATCGTCGTGCTCGTGGTCGCCGCCGACGACGGCGTCATGCCGCAGACGGTCGAGGCCATTCACCACGCCAAGGCGGCGAAGGTGCCGATCATCGTCGCCATCAACAAGATCGACAAGCCCGATGCCAAGCCGGAGCGCGTTCGCACCGAATTGTTGCAGCATGAAATCCAAGTCGAATCGCTCGGCGGCGACGTGCTGGAGCTCGAAGTCTCGGCCAAGGCGAAGACCAATCTCGACAAGCTTCTCGACATGATCGCCCTCCAAGCCGAGGTGCTCGAGCTCAAGGCCAACCCGCACCGTCCGGCCGAAGGCACGGTGATCGAGGCGCGACTCGATCGCGGCCGAGGTCCCGTTGCCACTGTCCTCGTTCAGCGCGGCACGCTCAAACCCGGCGATATCGTCGTCGCCGGCTCGGAATGGGGTCGCGTGCGCGCGCTGATGTCGGACACCGGCCATTCCGTGGTGGCGGCCGGACCCTCGATGCCGGTCGAAGTTTTGGGCTTCAACGGTACGCCCGAAGCCAGCGACCGGCTCGCCGTCGTCGGCACCGAGGCGCGCGCCCGCGAGATCGCCGATTATCGCGACCGTCAAAAACGCGAAAAACTAGCGGCGCGGCAGACCGGCATGCGCGGTTCGCTCGAGCAGATGATGAGTCAGCTCAAGACCAGCGGCCTCAAAGAGTTTCCGCTGATAATCAAGGGCGACGTGCAAGGCTCGATCGAAGCGATCGTCGGCGCGCTGGAAAAACTTTCCACGGAAGAGGTGGCCGCGCGCATCATCTTCGCCGGCGCGGGCGGCATTACCGAATCCGACATCACGCTTGCGGAAGCCTCCGGCGCCGTGGTCATTGGATTTAACGTTCGCGCGCACAAGGAAGCGCGCGAGGCTGCCGAACAGGCCGGCATCGAAATTCGCTACTACGACATCATCTATAACCTGGTCGACGACGTGAAGAAGGCGATGTCGGGTCTGCTCGCGCCGACTTTGCGCGAAACCATGCTCGGCAATGCCGTCGTTCTCGAAGTCTTCAAGGTGTCGAAAGTCGGCAATGTCGCCGGCTGTCGTGTCACCGACGGCACAGTCGAGCGCGGCGCCAATGTGCGGCTTATTCGCGACAACGTGGTCGTCCATCAGGGTAAGCTGTCGCAGCTCAAGCGCTTCAAGGACGATGCGCGCGAAGTCGTCGCCGGCCAGGAATGCGGCATGGCTTTCGAGAATTATCAGGACATGAAGGTCGGCGACGTCATCGAGTGCTACCGGGTGGAGAGCGTGCAGCGGACGCTGTGAGTTCAATACTCACGTTCGCGTGCACCGGCGTCGTCATTGTCGGACTTTATCCGGCAAACCCGGTGATGAAAGCACTGCATATGGAAACGAGATGCGCGGGCCGAAGCCGCGCGTGACGGTTTAGAAAATGGCACGCCATCATCAACATCGCGACCAGTCTGCCGGCGGCTCGCAACGCCAACTCCGCGTCGGCGAATTGATCCGGCATGAATTCGCCGACATGCTCACGCGCGGCGAGGTGCACGACCCGGTCATCGAAACGCACATGATCACGGTTCCGGAAGTGCGCATGACTGCCGATCTGCGGCTCGCGACGATCTACATCATGCCGCTGGGAGGCCGCGACGAAAAGGAAGTGCTCGATGCGCTCGATCGCAACAAGCGTTACGTCCGCGGCGAAATCGCCCGACGCGTTAACCTGAAGTTTGCCCCTGAGATCCGATTCCGCATCGACGAGCGGTTCGATGAAGTGGAACGGATCGAGAAGCTTTTGCGAACGCCTGTCGTTCAGTGCGACCTGAGCAGCAAAGACTTGAGCGGCGAGAAAGACGAATAATGAGCGCGCCGGAAGTCGCCCATCGCGAGCAATTCGATCAAGAGCTAAAGCCGAAGAAGCGGCCGAAGCGCGACGTCCACGGTTGGGTCGTGCTCGACAAGCCGGTCGGCATGACGTCGACGCATGCGGTTTCGGTCATCAAGCATTTGTATTCGGCGAAGCGGGCCGGGCACGCCGGGACACTCGATCCTTTGGCCTCGGGCTGCCTGCCGATCGCGCTCGGTGAGGCGACCAAGACCGTGCCGTTCGTGGTCGATAGCCGCAAGACTTATCTGTTTACCGTTCGCTGGGGCGAGGAGCGCGACACCGACGACGCCGAGGGCCGCGTCGTGGCGACGAGCGAAAGCCGCCCCGACGCGACGGCTATCGGCGCCTTGTTGCCGCGTTTCACCGGCACTATCGAACAAGTGCCGCCGCGCTTTTCCGCCGTGAAAATCGAGGGCGAGCGGGCCTATGATCTGGCGCGTGACGGCGAGACCGTGGAGCTAGCGCCCCGCGCCGTCACAATCCATCGGCTCGAATTGCTCGAAATACCGGATCCCGACCATGCCGTGCTGGCCGCCGAATGCGGGAAAGGCACCTATATACGTTCATTGGCTCGGGATCTCGGCCGGGTGCTGGGTGCATTTGGGCATGTCTCAGCGCTGCGGCGCAGCCGGGTCGGACCGTTCGGCGAGAGCGACATGATACCCCTGGAACGGATCGAGGCTTTGTGCCATAGAGCGGCCGCTGGCGAGGGACACTTCGCCGATACGCTTCTGCCGATCGAGACCGCGCTGGACGACATCCCGGCGCTGGCCGTGAGCCCGGCAGACGCGGCGAGGCTCGCTAGGGGCCAAGCCGTATTGTTGCGCGGACGGGACGCCTCCATCTTCCGCGGCATGGTCCAGGTCGCTTCCGGCGGCCAGCTATTGGCCATTGCCGAGGTCGAGCGCGGCGAGATTGTTCCCCGCCGCGTGTTTAATTTAACCGGCATCGCTGGTCGTGCCGCAAGACAAAGAGGTTAATGACGATGTCGATAACGACCGCGCGTAAAGCGGAAGTGATCAAGACTTACGCCGCCAAATCCGGCGACACGGGCTCGCCCGAAGTCCAGGTTGCGCTCCTTTCGGAGCGGATCAACAATCTGACGGAACACTTCAAGACACATGTCAAGGACAACCATTCGCGGCGCGGCTTGCTCAAGCTGGTGTCGCAGCGGCGCCAGATTCTCGATTATCTGCGGCGCACCAACGATGGTCGTTACAAGGAGTTGATCGAACGGCTGGGTATTCGCCGCTAAACGTTTCCGCGCGGGAGAACCCGCGCGTTTGTTGGCGGAGCGCATGATGCGTCCCGCTTTTTCCCTGGCAGCAGAGCTGCCAATTGTGCCCGGCAGCAAGGCTGCCGATCCGTGGAATGGGCCGTTGCCCGTTCATATCTAAGGAAAGTCCGAAGGCCATGGCAGGATCGCCAGTCGCTGTTGAGGCATTGCAGCTGTGCTGCGCCGACAGCGTCTCGCCGTCTTGCTTATGGCTTTCGCGCTTTGCCGAAAACCATGAGAGACAATCGCAATGTTTAACATTCATAAGGTGCAACTTGACTGGGGTGGCCGTAATCTAACCCTGGAAACCGGCCGAATGGCGCGTCAAGCCGACGGAGCCGTGCTCGCTACTTATGGCGAGACCAGTGTGCTTGCCGCGGTCGTTGCCGCCAAGGAGCCGAAGGCAGGCATCGATTTCCTTCCGCTCACCGTCAACTACACCGAGAAATATTACGCGGCCGGCCGGATTCCCGGCGGCTATTTCAAACGTGAGCGCGGTCCGACCGAAAAGGACACGCTGACGTCGCGCCTGATCGATCGCCCGATCCGTCCGCTGTTCGCCGAAGGCTGGCGCTGCGACACCCAGGTGACCGTGACCGTGCTTTCGCACGATCAGGAGAACGATCCCGATATCGTGGCGATGGTTGCGGCCTCGGCCGCGCTGACCCTTTCGGGCGCGCCGTTCATGGGCCCGATCGGCGGCGCCCGCGTCGCCTTTATCAACAACGAATATGTGCTCAACCCGCAGATCGACGAGATGAGCGAGAGTCAGCTCGATCTCGTCGTCGCCGGCACGCAAGACGCCGTCATGATGGTGGAGTCGGAAGCCAAAGAGCTGTCCGAAGAGATCATGCTCGGCGCCGTGATGTTCGGCCACCGGCATTTCCAGCCGGTGATCGAGGCCATCATCAAGCTCGCCGAAAAGGCAGCCAAGGAGCCGCGCGAGCTGGCCGGTGCCGACAATAAGGCGCTGGAGAAGGAAATTCTCGGGCTCGCCGAGAAGGATCTGCGCGCCGCCTATTCGATCGTGCGCAAGCAGGATCGGCAGGACGCCGTCGCCGCGGTCAAGCAAAAGGTGATGGAGAAGTTTTTCCCGGAAGGCGCCGAACCGAAATACGACAAGGCCGCGGTTGCCGGCGTGTTCAAGGAACTCGAAGCCAAGATCGTGCGCTGGAATATCCTCGACACCGGCAAGCGCATCGACGGCCGCGACGCAAAAACAGTCCGGCAGATCGTGGCGGAAGTCGGCGTGTTGCCGCGTACCCACGGCTCGGCGCTGTTCACCCGTGGCGAGACCCAGGCTTTGGTGGTCGCCACACTCGGCACCTCCGAAGACGAGCAGTTCGTCGACGCGCTGCAGGGAACGTATAAGGAAACGTTCCTGCTGCACTACAACTTCCCGCCTTATTCGGTCGGCGAAACCGGCCGCATAGGCGCGCCCGGCCGCCGCGAAATCGGCCACGGCAAGCTCGCCTGGCGGGCGATCCATCCGATGCTGCCGTCGAAAGAAGAGTTCCCCTACACCATCCGTATTGTCTCCGAGATCACCGAGTCGAACGGTTCCTCGTCGATGGCGACGGTGTGCGGCTCGTCGCTGGCGCTGATGGATGCCGGCGTACCGCTCAAACGGCCGACCGCCGGTATCGCCATGGGCCTCATTCTCGAAGACAAACGCTATGCCGTGCTCTCCGACATTCTCGGCGACGAAGACCATCTCGGCGACATGGATTTCAAGGTCGCCGGCACCGAAGGCGGCGTGACCTCGCTGCAGATGGACATCAAGATCGCCGGCATTACCGAGGAAATCATGAAGGTCGCTTTGGCCCAGGCCAAAGACGGCCGCTTGCATATCCTTGGCGAAATGTCGAAAGCACTGACCGCCGCGCGCGCCGAACTCGGCGAATACGCCCCGCGCATCGAGTCGTTCAAGATTCCCGTCGACAAGATCCGTGAAGTGATCGGCGCCGGCGGCAAAGTCATCCGCGAGATCGTCGAGAAAACCGGCGCCAAGATCAACGTCGAGGACGACGGTTCGGTCAAAGTCGCCTCCGCCGATGCGGAGTCGATCAAGGCGGCGATCAATTGGATTAAGTCGATCGCGTCCGAGCCGGAAGTCGGTCACATCTACGACGGCACCGTGGTCAAGGTGATGGACTTCGGCGCCTTCGTAAACTTCTTCGGCGCCAAGGATGGCCTGGTCCATATCAGCCAGCTGGCGCCGCGCCGGGTGCAGAAGACCTCCGACGTGGTCAAGGAAGGCGACAAGGTCAAAGTGAAGCTCCTCGGCTTCGACGAACGCGGCAAGGTGCGGCTGTCGATGAAAGTCGTCGACCAGCAGACCGGCGAGGACCTCGAAGCCAAGCAGAAGGCCGAAGGCGAGCAGCCGCGCGAAGCGGCGGCCGGCGAATAGCTTCCACTTCTTGGATGCATTTGGAGCGGGCGGCCCTGCGGGCCGCCCGTTTTCATTTACTCCATCACCGGAACATTGGCGACGCTGCGGGCGGCTGGGCGCCGAAACACCATCAGCAACGGAAGCACCGCCAGCGTCGCAATCATCAGGAGCTTGTAGTTGTCGATATAGGCGATGATCTGCGCTTGCTCCGTGATGACCGCATCGAGCGCGGTGCGGCCGGCGGCGGTCAGCGGATCCCAGAAATGGGCGACGTTAGGGTTTTCCAGGGCCCGGTTTACCGCTGTTACGTTCTCCGCGATGTTGGCGTGATTGACCTGGGTGTTGCGGACGAGCAGTGCATTGACTACCGAAATGCCGACGCTGGAGCCGATATTGCGGAACAGGCTGTAAAGGCCGGCGCCTTCAGTCCTCGCTTGCGCTGGCAGCGTCGACAATGTCGCCGCGCTTAGCGGCACGAACAGAAAGCCGAGTCCGAAACCCTGCACCATGGTAACCCCGATAATTGACTCCTGCGAAATGTCCGGCGTCCAGCCTGTCATTTGGTAGAACGACCACGCCGTGAGGCCGAGTCCGATACCGAGCAGGATGCGGGTGTCGGCACGGCCTACCATGCGTCCAACGATGAGCATTGAGGCCATGGTTCCGACGCCGCGCGGTCCCATGATGAGGCCCGCGGTGACGACCGGATAGTTCATTAATTCCTGCAAGTAGGGCGGCTGCAGCGCCATCGACGCGTAATAAGTAAGACCGACGATCACGACGAAAAGCATTCCGGCCGTGAAATTGCGATCGCGGAACAGCGATGGCTTAACGAACGGATTTTTCGACGTGAAGGTATGGACGAGGAACAAATAAAAGGCCGAGGCGGCGACGATCGCTTCGATGATGATCTCGCCCGAACTGAACCAATCCTTCTGCTCACCGCGATCAAGCATGATTTGCAGGGCGCCGAGCGTGAGGCTTAAAGTGCCGAAGCCGAACCAATCGAGCTTGCTAACTTGATCGCGCGGAGATTCCGGCAAGAACAGCATGATGCCGAGAAAGTCGAGAATTCCGATCGGCAGATTGATGTAGAAAACGTAGCGCCAACTGTAATTCTCGGTCAGCCAGCCACCCAGCACCGGACCCAACACCGGACCGATCATGACACCGATGCCGAACAGCGCCATGGCAAAGCCTTGGCGTTCTCGGGGATAAGTGCCAAACAACACGGATTGAGAGAGTGGCACCAGCGCGGCGCCAAAGGCACCCTGCATGACGCGGAACAGCACGATCTGATCCAGCGACTGGGCCATGCCGCATAGCATTGACGCCAGCGTAAAGCCGCCAATGGAGACGAGGAAAAGCCGCCTTATTCCAAACTTTCCGGCCAGGAAGCCGGTCGGCGGGGTCATGATCGCGGCGGCGACGATGTAGGACGTCAGCACCCAGGCGATTTGGTCCTGACTCGCCGCAACGCTGCCCTGCATGTAGGGCAGCGCGACATTGGCAATGGTGGTATCGAGCGCCTGCATCAAGGTCGCAAGAATCACGCAAAGCGTAATCATCCCGCGATTGGCGCCGTCCGCGGACTCCATGGCATTCACCAGCTAAACAGGTGCGGGAAGCCGCGCTCATGGCCGGTATCGACGTCGACCACGGCGCTCATGCCGGCGCGCAGCGGTGGCTGGTTCTTTCCTGTCGTATCGACGCGCACCCGCATCGGTACGCGCTGGACCACTTTCACCCAATTGCCGCTGGTGTTTTGTGCCGGAAGCAAAGAAAATTCCTGAGCCGCCGCCGGACTGATACTTTCGACAGTGCCGTGCCACGTTACATCGGGATAAGCGTCGATCGTGACGGTAACTGCCTGGCCGGGCCGCACATAGGTGAGTTCGGTCTCTTTCGGACTGGCGTCGATCCAAGCGTGATCCGTATCGACGAGATAGAAAGCGGTGGTCGAGGCGGCGAGATATTTTCCCGGGGCAATCGCCGACACATCGGTGACCAGGCCGGCGAACGGCGCGACGACGACGCTATGATCGAGCTGGCGCTGGGCCTCTTCGACCTGCGCCTGCGCCTGCAAATATTGCGGGTGCTGGGCAACGGGAATGTCGGCATTGCCGTCGAGCCGGGCCAGTTGCACCTGCGCCTGCTGACGCAACGATTCGAGCTTGTTCTTATCGGTATCGAGAGTCGATTGCGCCTGATCGTAGATGGCCTGCGATACGGTGCCGCTGTGCAGCAGCGCCGCGTCTCGAGCGTAGTTGGCTTCATCCAGCACGACCTGCGCCTGCTGTGCGGCGACATCGCTCAGCATGCGCTTGTAATCCTGCTTCATCGCATCGATGGTCAGCGCGGTTTGCGCCAAGCTGGCTTTGGCGTTGTCGAGTGCGATCTGATACTGCCGGGGATCGAGCCGATACAGCACCTGGCCGGCTCGGACACGCTCGTTGTCCGTTACGTTCACGGCTTGCACGATGCCGGCGACGTCGGTCGAGATGCCGACTTTCTCGGTATTCACATAGGCGTCGTCGGTCGACATGACCTTGCCGCCGGTGACGTACCAGTACGCGCCAACGAGAAGGACGAGCGGCAGAACGGCAAACAGGGCCCATCGCAATCCACCGCGCCGGTCCAGCCTGCGCACTTTCTTCCTGCCGGACGTTACGCGCGCAGCCGAAGGGGGGGATGCCGGAATTGCCGCGGGAACCTCCCGCACATCTGGCGCTTCGCCGCGCTCCGGAGCGACGGATTTGAGCGCGCGCTCAGCCATAATGCCGCTCTCCCGCTGCACCCGGAGTGGTCTTGTTCTGGATCGCGTGGCGGAGGTTTTCTTTGACGATGGCAAGCTGTGCCACCATCCGTTCGACGCTCTCGCGATCGACCCCGGCAAGCGCCGTCGTCATCAGTTCCTCGCCGAGGTCGCCCAGACGTTCGAGCAGCGGACGGGCCTGGGCGGTCAGATAAAGCCGCTTGGCGCGGCGGTCATTGGGATCGGAGCGGCGCTCGATCAGCCCGCTCTCGCAAAGCCGGTCGAGGAGCCGCGTCAGTGTAATAGGCTGCAGATCGAGCATTTCGGCCAGTTCGGTTTGCTTAAGGCCCTCAAACCGGTCGAGGCGGGCCAGAACGACCCACTGAGCGCGGGTAATTCCGAATTGGCTCGCTTTGTGATCCGCGTAGGTCCGGAGCATGCGAGCTACGTCGTTGAGTGAGAAGGCAAATTCTCTGTTGAGCGAGCGCGGAAGCATGGCATGCCTGCTTGAATTGATGTGAGCATAATATAAGTGACCTTATTAATTTGCAGGCAAGAAAAGCTCGCAAGGCAGACTTGCAACACCCGCATTCCGGACAAGTGAATTTTCTTAGGCTCAGCCCCTGGGGGGGCACGCTTAGCGTTACCTGGGGTTGATCACGCCCATTCGGCCTGGGCTTCCGCCCGCAGGTCGACGGTGGACTTCACGCCGATATCGTCAAAATGCTCGTCGAGAAAACGACGGGCGGCGCGTTTGCCGCTGACATGCAGCATGTCGAAGAAATCGTAGTCGGTCGAAAGCTTGCTGAAGGCGTCGAAATGGGTGCCGAAGCGGTCGAGCACGATGCGATGAACGTTGATGCGCCGATACTGCCCCGGCCCGGTACCGCGTGGTAGCTTGCCTTGGTCGATCAGCCTGGCGACGAATTCGATGGCGCGATATTCGCCGATGAGCGAGGAATTGAAGGTGATTTCGTTGATACGATTCATGATTTCGCTGGACGACGTCGGCGTCGCCTGCCGCACCAGCGGATTGATCTGCACCACCAGCACGTCCTCGGTGGTTGTGGTGCCGAAAAAGGGAAAGATTACAGGATTGCCGAGATAGCCGCCGTCCCAATAGGGCACGCCGTCGATTTCGACGGCGCGGAAAATCGTCGGCAGACAGGCCGATGCCATGACGGCTTCCGCCGTAATCTTCTCGCGCGGGAAAACGCGCACACGGCCGGTCTGCACATTGGTCGCCGAAATGAACAGCTTCAGATCGTCGCTTGCACGCAGCTTCTCGAAATCGACGAAACGCTCGATCAGGTCCTTCAACGGATTGATGTTCAGCGGATTGGCGTCGTAAGGCGAAAAGTAGCGCGACAAGGTGTCGAACCAAGCCTGCACCGGGGTGCCCTCAAGCGGCGTAAACGACAACAGCCGCTCCATCACCGCCCGCTGCAGCGCAGGCAGATTGCCGGTACTGGATGCCGCACGCCAGAAATCGGCCAGCCGCTTTTGCGCTTCCACGCGGCCGCCGCGCAGCAGTCCGTCCGCCAGCATCACTGCATTCACCGCGCCGGCCGAGGTGCCGGAAATGCCCTCGATCGACAGCCGCTCGTCGCTCAGCAGCTGTTCCAGCACGCCCCAGGTGAAGGCGCCATGTGCGCCGCCGCCTTGCAGCGCAAGATTGATGCGCTTGGTTTTTGGCACGGCGGTTTTCGCCGCCGCTCGCCCCGGCAGCAGCGCGTTGAGGATATTGCTCATGCCTGCGCTATTCGGCCGTCCAGCCGCCGTCGATCGAAAGATTGGCGCCGGTAATAGCTTTCGCCGCATCCGAACAGAGATAGACGGCGAGGCTGGCGACTTCGTCGACGGTCACGAATTCCTTGGTCGGCTGCGCCGCCAGGATCACGTCACGCTTGACTTGCTCCTCGGTCATGCCGCGCGCCTTGGCGGTATCGGGGATCTGCTTTTCGACCAGAGGAGTCCACACATAGCCCGGGCTGATGCAGTTGCTGGTGATGCCGAAGGTCGCGACTTCAAGCGCAACGGTTTTGGAGAGACCGGCGAGTCCATGCTTGGCGGACACATAAGCGCACTTGAACGGTGATGCGACCAGCGAATGCGCCGAGGCCGTATTGATGATGCGGCCCCATTTGCGCGATTTCATGCCGGGCACCGCGGCGCGGATGGCGTGGAACGCCGCCGACAAATTGATCGCGATAATCTGGTCCCATTTCTCGATCGGAAATTCCTCGATCGGGGCGACGTATTGAATACCGGCATTATTGACCAGCACGTCGAGCGAGCCGAAAGTCTTTTCGCTGGTGTGCACCATGTCGGCGATCTCAGCGGCCTTGCTCATGTCGGCGCCGGAATAGACCGCTTTGACCTGGAAATCCTTCTCGATGCCGACGCGCTCTTTTTCGATCGCGGCCTTGTCGCCGAAGCCGTTAATCGTGATGTTGGCGCCCTGCGCCGCCAGCGCACGCGCGATAGCGAGACCGATGCCCGAAGTCGAACCGGTCACCAGTGCGGACTTTCCTTTCAGCATGACAACCCCCAATTCAGGAGGGCGGCCCGGCAGAAGGACGCCCGAAAGACTGCCAAACGGTTGCGAGACGGCGGGAATGTGAGGCGCTTCTTGCTGCGGCGCAACATAAAAATCGGGGGGCGTGTCACGTTTTCGCGATCCTGCGCGATCCGCTACAGTCCCAGGCCTGAACAGCAGAATGACCGAGCCAATGACAGCGATATGACCGATATGTTGCGTGCGATCTTCCCAGCGCCGGATCACGACCACGAACGCTGCGCCAGCGCTGCGATTGCACACGCAGAAGCGCAATGTGCGGCGCGCGCGCAACGGCTCACACCGATGCGCCGCCAAGTCCTGCAAACACTGCTGTCGAGCCATAAGCCGCTCGGCGCATACGAAATCATTGAGCACTTGGCGCAAAGGAACCGGCCGGCGCCGATCACCATCTATCGCGCGCTCGATTTCCTTTGCGAGAACGGCCTTGTCCATCGCATCGAGAGCCGTAACGCATACGTCGCTTGCGTGCACAATCACGATGGCGACGATCTTGTGGTTTTTCTCATCTGTGAAAGCTGCGGTGCGGTCGGTGAGGCGCCGGGAGGCGCTGCCGCTGAAGCGCTCAAAGCATCGTCACGCGCGGCGGGATTTTCGCCCAAGAGTCCGCTGATTGAAATTGCCGGCATCTGCTCGCATTGCCGCAAACGATGATGTCGCGGCATTGAATCGCACGGCCGTTTCAGCCTCTCCGTCGTCCCGCCCGCTCGATGCGATCGCGGTTGCCGTGACGATCGGGCTTTGTCTGAGCTGGGGCTTTAATAATGTTGCGATCAAACTTGCGATCCACGATATCCCGCCGTTGATACAATCGGCGGCGCGTTCGGCGATCGCGGCCGTGCTGGTCGGTCTGTGGACGCAGGCGCGCGGTATACCGTTGTTTCGACGCGACGGTACGCTCCGCGCCGGCCTTTTGGCCGGCGTGCTCTTTGCGCTCGAATTCCTGCTGATCTATCGCGGTCTGGCTTGGACGACCGTGACGCGCGGTACGCTGTTTCTCTATCTGGCGCCGTTCTTTGTGGTGCTCGGCTCGCGCTGGCTCGTGCCAGGGGATCATTTCCGGCCTTCGCAATGGCTCGGTTTGCTCTTGTCCTTCATCGGCATCGCCATCGCCTTCGGCTTACCGACGCCGGCGACCAATCCGCATCAGGCGCTCGGCGATCTCATGCTGATCGGCGCCGCTTTGGCCTGGGCGGCGACGACGCTGGTCATCAAAGTTACCCCGCTCAACCGGATCAGCGCCGAGAAAACCCTGCTCTACCAGCTCGTCGTTTCGGCACCGCTGCTGGCTTTTGGCGCAATTCTGTTCGGCGAACGCATCACCGGTATGCCTTCGCCGCTCGCTTTGGGCGCCTTCGCCTATCAGACCGTCTGGGTCGTGAGTGTCACATTTGCGGTCTGGTTCGCGCTGGTGGTGCGCTATTCGGCCGCCCGGCTATCGGTCTTCACCTTCCTCGCCCCGCTCTTCGGGGTAGCTGCCGGTCACATTGTGCTGAACGAACCGCTGACGCTGGCTTTTGCCGTGGCCGTCGCGCTGGTGGCCGCAGGCCTCCTCCTCGTCAATCGCCCCCGATGACGCTATATGATCGGGGTCAGCCCTCCTTCCTCACGCCGGTTCCGAGGGTAAGCAGTGATGGATCGCCCCTTGTAAGGACTTGGTTATGATGGAGTTTTCCGGCCCGGCCGAAAGGCATCGAACCGTTGCCGTGAAGGTTGGCAATGTGACCGTCGGCGGCGGCGCGCCTGTTGTGGTGCAGTCGATGACCAATACCGACACCGCCGACGCGGCGGCGACGGCGAAACAAGTGGCGGCGCTGGCGCGCGCCGGTTCGGAGATCGTGCGCATCACCGTCGACCGCGACGAAGCGGCCGCCGCCGTTCCCCATATCAAGGAGCAGCTTCTCAAGATGAACGTCGACGTACCGATCGTCGGCGACTTCCACTACATCGGCCACAAACTATTGGCCGATCATCCCGCCTGCGCCGAGGCGCTCGACAAATATCGCATCAATCCCGGCAATGTCGGCTTCAAGGAAAAAAAGGACCGGCAATTCGGCGCCATCGTCGAAACCGCAATCCGCCACGACAAGCCGGTGCGCATCGGCGCCAATTGGGGCTCGCTCGACCAGGAGCTGCTCACCCACCTCATGGACGAGAACTCCCGTTCCAACCAGCCGGTCGACGCCCGTGATGTAACGCGGGAAGCCATGGTCCAATCTGCGCTGCTGTCGGCAGAACGCGCGGAGGAGATCGGCTTGCCGCGTTCAAAAATTATCCTCTCCGCGAAGGTATCGGCCGTGCAGGATTTGATCGGCGTCTACGCGGAACTGGCGCGGCGCTCCAACTATGCGCTGCATCTCGGCCTTACCGAGGCCGGCATGGGCTCGAAAGGCATTGTCGCTTCATCGGCCGCGATGGGCGTGCTGTTGCAGCAGGGCATCGGCGACACCATCCGTATTTCGCTTACGCCCGAGCCGAACGGCGATCGCACCTTGGAAGTCAAAGTGGCGCAGGAATTGCTACAGACGATCGGGCTGCGGACTTTCGTGCCGCTCGTCGCCGCCTGCCCAGGCTGCGGAAGGACGACATCGACGACCTTTCAGGAGCTCGCCGCCAGCATCCAGCACTTTATCCGCGACTCGATGCCCGATTGGAAGACGCGCTATCCGGGCGTCGAGGGCCTCAACGTCGCGGTCATGGGCTGCATCGTCAATGGACCAGGCGAGTCCAAGCACGCCGATATCGGTATTTCGCTACCGGGCACCGGCGAGCAGCCGACAGCCCCGGTTTTTATCGACGGCAAAAAGGCCATGACCCTGCGTGGCCCAACGGTTTCCGCCGACTTCCAAAAGATCGTCATCGACTACATCGAGCGGCGCTTTGGCTCGGCCGGGGCGGGACGAACGGCAGCGGAATAGCCGTTCCGTGCGCTGCCGGCCCGTGTGTTCCGTTCGGCGGCCTCAGCAGAAATCGCGCCGCCGTATTTTCGATCCGCCGGCCTCCAGGCTGGGGATAAATCGTTGCCAAATAAACACAGATATCGAGAATTTTGTACGTCGAGGCATCGAGCGCTCGACAGCCGCCGCCAGTGCGTTCACGATGCGTTAACCATACCGTGCCCGATTTGGGCGGCGCTGCTATGGAGGGGGAGCTACCATAATGAAGCGGACGATTATCGCTGCGCTGGCCCTGATTTTTGCGCTTGGGCTGATGCCGCAGGCTGCACGGGCGCAGGATAACAATTGGAATACATTCTGGGCATGGCTCACGCGCGGCCAAGATCCCCGGCTGTTTTGGAGTGGCGCAGCGGTCGGCGCTGGCGCTGGCGTCGCCTCTTATTTGATGACCAAGAAGCACGGCAACCCGGCTGTTCGTCACGTCAGCTACGGCACGGCTTATGGCGTCACCGCTTTTGCCTGCGCGGCCGTCTATCCGATAGTCGGAACGATTGCGCTCAATCGTCCACTGACACCGCGCGAAATGTATGACGGCGTTGGCGACTGCGTTGTGCCTTTCATCGGCGGCTATATCGTCGATGCGATGTTGCCTCACGACGCCTGGACCGATGGCACGCCGCCCAAGCCGGCGCGGCACCATAAATAGCGCGCCTCAAATCGGAACTGAGAAAAAGCCGGCTTCTCGTGCCGGCTTTTTGCTGAGCTCATTCCGGTCTACGCTCTGTGGCAAATTTTCGGAGCCTGGGGATGGCGGCGCCACTGTCGAGTAACGGAGCCTGTTCAGCGTTGCTTAGCGGCGACCGCATCATCGCTGCGGTCAAGGCGAGCGCGATCGAGTACGTCCTGTCGGTGCCGGACATCACCACCAGTTCCGGATTGCTGGCGCCGATCGCGCGTGACACAGACTTGCGGCTCATCCGCGTTTGCAAGGAGGACGAGTGCATCGGCATCGCCTCTGGACTGTCCTATTGCGACAAGCGTGCGCTCATCCTGATCCAGCACACTGGCTTTCTTGATTCGATCAATGCCATCCGCGGCATCGCTATCGAATACAAACAGCCCATTTGCATGATGGTGGGGCTTTTGCAGCACGAGCCGGAGCGCGCGCCGCGTGCCTCGTCGCGTTACGGCGTGCGTATCATGGAGCCGATCCTCGACGACATGGGCATCGCCCATCATCTCATCAGCGTCGATGCTGACGTCGCAAAAATCCATCCGGCGATTGAGAAAGCGTATAGTGAATCGGAGCCGGTCGCCTTCCTGATCGGGCGGAGCCCGGCATGATGAAGCGCGACGAATGTTTCCGGGTACTCGCTCGCCATATCACCGATGAGGCGGTCGTTGCCACCTACAGCTCGGCGGTGGATTGGGTCGGGATCGCGCCGCGCGTGCTCAACTATACGTCGATCGGCGCGATGGGGCTGGATACGTCGCACGGGCTTGGGCTCGCGCTCGGCCGGCCCGACAGGCGCGTCGTCGTTCTGCAAGGCGATGGCTCGCTCTTGATGAATCTCGGCAGCTTGGTGACGATCGCCGCGGTCGCGCCGAAGAACCTCGTCCATCTCGTCGCCCATAACGAAACCTACGAGGCCAATGGCGGCCATCCGATCCCTCACCGGAAAGTCGATTTCGCCGGCCTGGCGCGGGCGGCAGGCTATGCCGCAGTTTATGATTTCGCCGATCTCGACGTCTTCACCCAGCAAGTGGCGCATGTGCTCGAACAGGACGGCCCTGTCTTCGCCACGTTGCATATCGAGCCGTCAAAGCCGCTCACCTACGATTATCCGAGTCTCTATGACCCAGCCAAACGCAAGGCTTTCAAAACGGCGTGGCAGGCGAAGGCCTAAACCAACGTCTTTCGTTTGAGCTCAGCGCTTTCTTTCCAGCCGGCGCAGCACTTCGTCGAGCTGATCGAGGCTGCGATAGCGGATGCTGAGCACACCGCCGCGGCCGCGATCGTTGATATTCACCAGCAAGCCAAGCGAATCGGAGATGCGCTTTTCCAGCGCGGCCAGGTTGGCGTTCTTCTCCGCCCGAGCGAGCGACTTGCGGCCGTTGGCGTGGCCTTTCGCGTTCTTGCCGGCCTCGCGCGCCATCGCTTCGACCTGGCGCACGTTGAGCCCGCGAGCGACGATTTCTTCAGCCAATTCTTCCGCATTGGGCTGGCCGACCAGCATTCGCGCATGCCCCGCGGAAAGCTTGCCGGCGTGAATATAGGCTTTCACCGTCTCCGGTAATTTCAACAGCCGCAGCGTGTTGGCGACATAGCTGCGGCTCTTGCCGATGATCTTTGCGATCTCGTCCTGGCTGTTGCCGAATTCCTCCATCAGGGCGCGGTAGCCGTCTGCCTCCTCAAGCGCATTAAGATCGGCACGTTGCACGTTCTCGATGATCGCGAGTTGCAGGGCTTCGGCATCGGTGGCGTCGATGATGACGACGGGGACTTCGTGCAGGCCGGCGCGCTGCGCCGCGCGCCAGCGACGCTCGCCGGCGATGATCTCGTAAGCGTCGTGAGCGCCGCGGACCGGACGTGCAACGATCGGCTGGATAATGCCGCGCTCGCGCAGCGAAGCGACCAGTTCGTCAAGCTCGGTGTTAGAGAAGGCGCGCCGCGGATTGCGCGCATTCGGCCGCAATGCCCCCGTCGGCACGCGGCGCTGCCCGCGCGGCCTCTCGACCGACGTCTCGGCGGCGACTTCGCCAATCAATGCCGCAAGGCCGCGTCCCAGTCGCGATCGCGTCATATCGTCCGCCATCGCCGTTTTCCCCAAACCCTCAGTCATCTACAGCCTCATCCGGCGCAAAGCTTTTTTTCTCGTTGGATGATTTCGGTGGCGAGCCGCAAATAGGCTTCGCTGCCGCTGCATTTGAGATCGTAAACAAGAACGGGCTTGCCGTAGGACGGCGCTTCCGAGACGCGCACGTTGCGCGGGATGACGGTGTCGTAGACTTTCGCTCCCATGAATTCGCGTACGTCGGCGACCACCTGTCCCGAGAGATTGTTGCGCGCGTCGAACATCGTCAGCACGATGCCGTGAATCGTGAGATTCGGGTTGAGCTGTTCGCGCACCGACTCCACCGTCTTGAGCAGTTGCGACAAGCCCTCGAGCGCAAAGAACTCGCATTGCAGCGGCACCAGAATGGCGTTCGCGGCCGCCATGGCGTTCACGGTCAAAAGATTGAGCGATGGCGGGCAATCGACCAGCACGTAGGTGAACTTGGTGCCGCCGATCGTGTTCAGGGGAGTGAGCGCGCTGCGCAGCCGGAACGCGCGGTCGCGCGCCTGCCCGATCTCAAGCTCAAGCCCGGAAAGATCGAGCGTCGATGGCGCGAGGTGAAGGCGCGGCACCGCCGTCGCGACGATGGCGTCGCGCAACGTCGCCTCGCCGGTCAGCACGTCGTAGGTCGAGTAGCGCCGGTTGCGCCGGTCGATGCCAAGCCCGGTCGAGGCATTGCCCTGCGGATCGAGGTCGATGATCAAAACGTCTTCGCCGATCGCGGCGAGCGCGGTGCCGAGATTGATCGCGGTCGTGGTCTTGCCGACGCCGCCCTTCTGGTTTGCCACGGCGAGCACCCGTGGCGGTCTCGCCGTCTGCGTTGCCCGCTCGAGCGGCGTGAATGGAACTACGCGGGGTTGTTCGGGAGCGTCGGTCATCGCGGTATGTCCAAATTCTGTGGGCGGCTATAGCAACGTATAGTTGTATTATTTGCAATCGGACGTTGTCGTTTGACTATCAGCTCCGGACGACCACGATTTTGGCCCTCGGATCGGTGCGACTCGGCACCAAACTCATCTGAATCTTCCAACATTTAGCGGCCTCGGTCAATTCAGCTGCAACATCTTGTCCCTTGGGAAACAGGCCTATCGTCTCCTTTTTCAACAGCGGAGATGCTTCGGCGAGCAGCTTGGTGAGTGGCGCCAAGGCGCGCGCCGTTACGACATCGATGTGGTCCGGGGCGTGCTTGACGAAGTCCGCAATTCGCTCGGTGTGGACGATGGCGGGCGCGCCACAGGCGCGCGCTGCTTCCCGCAGGAAGGCCGCTTTCTTGCCGTTGCTTTCGACGAGATGAACCTGCGCGCCCGGCGTATCCGCGAGTGCGCAAGCGATCGCCATGCCGGGAAATCCGCCGCCTGAGCCGAGATCGACCCAGATTTTCGCGTCGGGGGCCAGGTCAAGAAGCTGTAATGAGTCGGCGACGTGCCGCGTCCAGAGCGTCGGTTCGGTGGAAGCTGCGATCAGATTCATCCGCTGCTGCCACTGCAACAGAACCGCGACGAAGCGGTCGAGGCGAGCTGCTGTTTCACGTGAAACAGGTGTCAGTCCAAGACCGCGCGCGCGGTCCGCCGCGAGGTCAGGTAGCGCCACTTGCAGACTTGCTGGCGGGTTTGCGGTGCTGTCGGCGCACATGGGCAGCAAGCAGCGTCAAAGCCGCCGGCGTGACACCATCGATCCGACCGGCATGGCCGATGGTCCGCGGCCGCTGTGTTTCCAGCTTGTGGCGAACCTCGTTCGACAGGCCGGGTAGCGCCGCATAATCGATATCGTCGGTGAGAACGAGGCTTTCGTCGCGTCGATAGGATTCGACGTCGGCGGCTTGGCGACTGAGATAGACGTCGTACTTGGCGTCGATTTCGAGCTGCTCGGCGATCTTGGCGTCGAGTTGGCCGAAGCTCGGCCAGATCCTTCCGAGATCGCCTATTCCGATATCGTTATAGGAGAGCAGCTCGAAGGCGGAACGCCGCTGGCCGTCTTTGCGCAACGAAAGGCCGTAGCGGGCGGCTTCGCTCGGCGTCAGGGTCGCTGCTCGGGCCATCGTACGTGCCGCCTCGATCGCAACCATTTTTGCGCGATGATGGCGCGTCCGCTCGGCACCGACGCAACCAAGAGCGATCCCCCTGCCCGTCAGCCGCTGATCCGCATTGTCGGCGCGCAGCGTAAGCCGATACTCCGCGCGCGAGGTAAACATCCGATACGGCTCGCTGACCCCACGCGTGACCAAGTCGTCGATCATGACGCCGAGATAGCCCTCGGCGCGATCAAAGACGATCGGCGTGGCGCCACCGGCCCGCGCGGCCGCGTTAAGCCCGGCGACCAGGCCTTGCGCGGCGGCCTCTTCATAGCCCGTTGTGCCGTTGATCTGGCCCGCCAGAAAAAGTCCCGGCAAACGCTTGGTCTCCAGCGACGGCGTCAGCTCGCGCGGATCGACATGGTCGTATTCGATGGCATAGCCGGGCCGGACGATGCGCGCGCGCTCTAGCCCTGGAATGCTGCCGACCAGCGCGCCTTGCACCTCCTCCGGCAACGAGGTCGAAATGCCGTTCGGATAGACCGTGGTGTCGTCGAGCCCCTCCGGTTCGAGGAAGATTTGATGGCCGTCGCGCTCACCGAAGCGCACGATCTTGTCTTCGATCGACGGGCAGTAGCGCGGACCGCGGCTTTTGATCTGTCCGGAATACATCGGCGAACGATGGACATTGGCGCGGATGATCTCGTGAGTCCTCGGTGTGGTCCGCGTGATCCCGCACTGGATTTGGGGATTGGCGATACGGCCGGTGAGCACGGAGAACGCCTCCGGAGGATCGTCTCCCGGCTGCATTTCGAGAGCCGCCCAGTCGATCGTGGTGCCGTCGAGGCGAGGCGGCGTGCCGGTCTTCAGCCGTCCAAGCGTGAAGCCCGCGCGTTCGAGCATCCGCGATAGACCGACGGCCGGCGCCTCACCGACGCGGCCCGCAGGAACCTGGCGCGCGCCGATATGGATGAGCCCGCGCAGGAACGTGCCGGTCGTCAGAACGACGGCGCCTGCATTAAACACGCGGCCGTCCACAAGGCGCACGCCCCCTACGCGGTCTTCGGTCAAAAGGTCGTCGACCTCGCCCTCAATGACGGTCAGATTGATCGTCTGCCGGATTGCCTGTCGCATTGCTGCGGCGTAGAGCTTACGGTCGGCCTGGGCGCGCGGGCCGCGCACTGCGGGCCCTTTGCGGCGATTTAGAACCCGAAATTGGATGCCCGCGGCGTCCGCGACCCGGCCCATCAGCCCATCAAGCGCGTCGATCTCGCGGACCAGGTGGCCTTTGCCGAGTCCGCCGATGGAAGGGTTGCACGACATCGCGCCGATCGTGACGAAGCGCTGCGTGATGAGCGCCGTGCGTGCACCCATCCGCGCCGCGGCAGCGGCCGCCTCGCAACCGGCATGGCCGCCACCAACAACGATGACATCGAAGCGGCCGTCCATCGAAATCTCCAAAAGTCGCGCCCTTCTACCGAAGACGAGATACCCGGTCAAAAAGCCGTTCAGCCCGAGTGTTTCACGTGAAACAGCTTGGCAAAAACAAGTAGCCTGGATCGTTAACGAATCATTTACCAATACAAAAATCGCGAAAGATCACGTCCAAAATATCTTCCACGTCGACTCGCCCCGTGAGCCGGCCGAGCGTCGTCGCTGCCGAACGCAATTCCTCGGCAATAAGCTCTTCATGTTCGCCGGGCTTGGTCGCCTCGGCCAATGCCCGATCAATCGCCGCCACCGTCTCCTCAAACAAATGGCGATGGCGCGCCCGGGTTACGATGCCCGTTTCGACCGTCGAAAAGTATTCTTTGGCAAACCCGGCTAGGCGTTCGACGAGCAAATCAACTCCAGTGCCCCTCTCTGCTGATATTGAATAAATGAACTTATATTCATCATTTCCTGCAGGCTTAGTCGCTCCTCTGCATGGTCTGGCAAGGTCGATTTTGTTTGCGACCAGCCAAATCGACCCCTCCAGCACATCCTTAGCCGGATTGGCGATTGGGTCTTCGGCCGATGCGTCAATGACCCAGAGCACCAAGTCCGCGCCGGCGGCGCGTTCGCGGGCACGTCGCACCCCCTCCTGCTCGACCGGCTCGGCGCTATCCCGAATTCCCGCCGTGTCGAGCAACGTCACCGGATAGCCGTCGAGATCGAGATGCACTTCGATGACGTCGCGTGTGGTGCCGGCATAGGGAGAAACGATCGCCACCTCGCGGCGCGCCAACCGATTGAGCAAAGTTGATTTGCCGGCGTTGGGCGGGCCGGCGATGGCAACGACCAAACCCTCCCTTAACCGTTCCCCTCGCCCGGCCCCGGCCACCGCCGTTACAATCTCGCTGCGCAATTGCTGCGCAGCATGAACCGCTGGACCGATCAAATCCTCCGGCACGTCGGCCTCATCGGAAAAGTCGATGCGCGCCTCCACAAGCGCCAGCGCTTCGATCAATCGCCGCCGCCAGGCCTCGGCCCGATCACCGATCAGCCCTTTCAGCTGGCGGAACGCTTGCCGGCGCTGTGCCGGCGTCTCGGCACCGATGAGATCGGCGAGGCCCTCGACCGCGGTGAGATCGAGCCGGCCATTCTCAAAGGCCCGTCGCGTGAATTCGCCGGGCTCAGCGAGCCGGCAGCTCTCGATCTTGCCCAAAGCCTCAAGCACTGCGGCAACGACCGCATGGCCACCGTGAAGCTGCAGCTCCGCGACATCCTCGCCGGTTTCGCTGCGAGGCGCCGGAAACCACAAAGCGAGGGCCTCATCGATAGCCTCGCCGCTTCCAGGATCGCGTACGCGTACGAGCGCCGCCGTTCGCGGCTCGGGCAGGCGCCCAGTGAGCTTTTCCAAGGCAACGCCAGCCTTCGGCCCCGATACGCGCACCACCGCAATCGCCGCCGGAGGCCGACCAGACGACAGGGCGAATATGGTGGAACGATCAGGCATCGGTGCCGTTTAAATCCATTGGCGCTTCACCGCTTCGCCCTACGCGGGCTACTTGCTACGGTGCGCCCATGTCAACGTCAGCACCAGCATCCGCAAGCCGCCAGAATCGCCTCGCCCACGAGACGAGCCCGTATCTCCTTCAGCACAAGAACAACCCGGTCGATTGGTGGCCATGGGGGCCTGAAGCGCTAACGCAAGCGAAACGGGCGAATAAGCCGATCTTACTGTCGGTTGGCTATGCGGCCTGCCATTGGTGCCACGTGATGGCGCATGAGAGCTTTGAGGACGAAGCGACCGCCCGCGTCATGAACCAGCTGTTCGTCAACATCAAAGTCGATCGCGAGGAGCGGCCCGATATCGATCAAATCTACATGGCGGCGCTGCATCACCTCGGCGAGCACGGCGGCTGGCCGCTGACCATGTTTCTCACCCCTGACGGCGAACCGATCTGGGGCGGCACCTATTTTCCCAACAGCTCGCGCTACGGCAAACCGGCATTTGTCGATGTGCTGCATGAGATCGCGCGACTGTTTCGCGACGAGCCGGGCAAGATCGAACAAAACCGCTCCGCGCTGATGGAGCGGCTCACCGCGGCGGCGCACCCTGCCGGCGCCGCTACGTTCGGCCGCGCGGAACTCGACAATGCTGCGCGGCAGCTCGGCGGCATCATCGATCCGGTCAACGGCGGCACACGCGGCGCGCCGAAATTCCCGCAAGCGGCATTGTTTGAGCTCCTATGGCGCGCCGGGCTGCGAACCGACGAGGCACGATATTTCGCGGCTGTCGACATCACGCTTCACCACATTTGCGAGGGCGGCATTTACGATCACCTCGGCGGCGGCTTTGCGCGCTACTCGGTCGACGAGCGTTGGCTGGTGCCGCATTTCGAAAAAATGCTCTACGACAACGCACAGCTTCTCGAACTCTTGGCGATCGCCTATCAGCACGACGGCAATTCGCTTTATCGTCAGCGCGCCGAAGAAACCGTCACATGGCTCCAGCGTGAAATGACGACAGGCGAGGGCGCGTTCTCGGCCTCGCTCGACGCCGACTCCGAAGGCGAGGAGGGCAAATTCTATGTCTGGTCCTACGGTGAGGTAATCCGGCAGCTTGGCATCGAAGACGGCGAGTTTTTCGCGCGCCATTACGACGTCACGCCTGCCGGCAACTTCGAAGGCCACAACATCCTCAATCGCTTGAAGCCGCAACCACGCAGCGAGGCCGACGAAGCGCGGCTTGACGCGTTACGGGAAAAACTCCTCGCCGCGCGAGCAAGCCGCGTGCGCCCCGGTCTCGACGACAAAGTGCTCGCCGACTGGAACGGGCTGATGATCGCGGCGCTCGCCAATGCGGGCCTTTTATTGGGCGAACCAACCTGGATCGAAATGGCGGCGCGCGCCTTCGATTTTATCGCTCGCACGATGACCCGCGGCGATCGGCTTGGCCATTCCTGGCGTGAGGGTAAACTTAAATTCCCCGGCCTCGCCTCCGATTATGCCGCCATGATCCGCGCCGCGCTGGCGCTGTATGAGGCGACCGGGCGGCGCACCTATCTCGATCGGGCGCTTGAGTGGCAGCGCGCGCTTGACCGCGACTATTCCGACGCCGAGACCGAAACCTACTATCTCACCGCCGCTGATGCCGAGGGACTGGTGATCCGGCCTGCCGCAACGACCGACGAAGCGACGCCCAATCACAACGCGGTCGCGGCGCAGAACCTTATCCGGCTCGCCGTTCTCGCGGGCGATGACGGCTGGCGCGAGAAAGCCGACCGGTTGATCGCCGCCGTCGCGCCGCACGCCGCCGAAAATCTCTACATGCATATGGCGCTTTTGAACGCCATCGACCTGCGCTTGCGCAGCGCCGAGATCGTAGTGACCGGGGAGGGGCCACGCGCACAGGCCCTGCTCGACGCGGCCCGCCGTCTTCCATCGCTCGATCGCATCGCGCTGCACGCCACGGCTGCCGAGATGCTCCCACCCTCGCATCCGGCGCGTGAAAAGATCGCAACAACCACGGAGCCGCGGGCGTTCGTTTGCGTAGGCGAAACGTGCTCGTTGCCGGTGCGCGATCCGTCCGGGCTCAATGCCGCCATCGAGGCGGTGCGACATTCTTGACGGTGCCATACATTCGTGGATGTTTTGTGCTTAGTGCGTGCTGGGGTCCAGCAAGGGAGACCGAGTTCATGCGAAACGGAATCATCTTGGCGGTTGCTCTGACCGCACTGTCGGCGACAGGCGCCCGGGCTGACCAATGGTGTGGCTACACGACGCAAAAAAATGCCGTGATCGAATGCGGCTATACGACGGCATCCGACTGCGAAAGCGCCGTCGGCAAAGGCGGCATGTGTTTCGTCGACCCTGACCTGGCGCTCAATACGAAGCGTGCCACCCCGACGTCAGCGGAAAAATCCTCGAAATGAACGGATCCTGAATGCCTGACCTGTCCGACTGGCTCGGGCAATTCGGTCTGGAGCCTTTGGCCGGCGTGTTGGCCGATAATGATGTCGATCTCGACGTCCTTCCCGATCTGACCGAGCAGGATTTTGAGAAGCTCGGGATCTCGCTCGGCTACCGCCGGAAGCTTTTGAAAGCAATCGCCACGCTACGCGATGACTCCAAGACTGCGCCCGGCAAGGCGGAGCAGGAGCCAACCAAGTCCGCAGCGGCCGCCCCGTCACCCGAAGCTGAACGGCGACAAGTTACGGTGCTGTTCAGTGATCTGGTCGGTTCGACAGCGCTTGCCACCGCGCTCGATCCCGAGGACATGAGCCGGCTGATCAAACGTTACCAGGATGCTTGCGCCGGCGCTGTTGCCCGCTTCGACGGTTATATCGCCAAATTCATGGGCGACGGCGTGCTTGCCTATTTTGGTTTTCCGCAGGCCCATGAAGATGCCGCCGAACGTTCGGTGCGCGCCGCGCTGGCGATCATCGACACGGTGCAGCAGATCGAGCAGCCGGATGGCGTTCCGCTGCAGACCCGGGTCGGGATCGCAACCGGCGTCGTCGTAGTCGGCGATATTGTCGGCACCGGCGCCGCGCGCGAAGAAGCGATCGTCGGAGAAACGCCGAACCTCGCCGCTCGTCTGCAAACATTGGCTGAGCCCAATACAATATTGATCAGCGAGGCCACCTGCCGCTTGCTCGGCCGCAGCTTCGATTACCAAAGTCTCGGCGAACATGAGCTCAAGGGATTTGCCAAACCGATACCGGTCTGGCGCATCTTAAGGGAGGCGCCGGTCGCCAGCCGTTTTGCGGCGGCGCGCGGCACCGGTCTCAGCCCCTTCGTCGGCCGGACGCAGGAAATGGGCCTGCTGCTCGACCGCTGGCGTCTGGCGCAGCAGGGCGAAGGACAGGCGATCGTGCTCACTGCCGAATCCGGGATGGGCAAGTCACGGTTGGTCGAGGCACTGTTCGAGCGCATCGGCGCGGAGCCGCATCGGCGCGTGGTGCTGCAGTGCTCGCCGTACCACAGCAACACGGCGTTCTATCCCGCGATACGCCAGGTCGAGCATGCCGCCGGTTTTGCGCTGGAAGACTCAGTTGCACAAAAACTCGACAAGTTGGATGCCTTCCTTGCCAAGACCGAAGGTCCGGCGAATTCCACTGCTGTTTTGCTCGCCGATCTACTCTCGCTGCCGGTCGACGGCCGCTACCCACCCCTCGATCTCACGCCGGCGCAGCGTAAAACTGCGACAATTTCCGCGCTGGTCGATCATATTATTCGACTTTCCACAGTCGAGCCGGTTCTTCTCGTTCTGGAGGATACTCACTGGATCGATCCGACCACGCAGGAATTGTTGACCCATCTCATCGACTCGATCGAATCGGCTCGCGTGCTCGCCATCGTTACTGCACGGCCTGAATTCGCATCGCCATGGGCAGGACGGAGTCATGTCGCCTCGCTCGCGCTCACCCGCCTCGGCAAAACGCAGTGTGCGGAGATCGTCGCCGGTATTGCCGCCGCGCAATCGATTACCGCTGATTTGGTAGAAGAAATCCTGGCCAAGACCGACGGCGTGCCGTTGTTCGTGGAGGAACTGACCAGGACCGTCGCCGAATCGCAAACGCCGAACCGGCTGGCGGTGCCGGCCACGTTGCAGGATTCGTTGATGGCGCGGCTCGATCGGCTTGGCCCGGCCAAGGAAGTGGCGCAAATCGCCGCCACCATCGGGCGGCAATTTGCCCGCGCGCTGTTGGCGGCCGTCGCCCCAGTGGGCCCGGACGAACTCGACTCAGCGCTGGCGCGTTTGACGCAAGCGAGCCTGGTGTTCCCGCAAAGCCGGGCGATCGAGCCGACCTACAGTTTTAAGCACGCGCTCACCCGCGACGTCGCTTACGACAGCCTGCTGCGCGCCCGCCGCCGCGACCTACACGAACGCATCGCGCGCATTCTTGAAGAACGCTTTCCGGCACTCGCTGAGACCGAACCGGAAATTCTGGCGCATCACTTCAGCCGCGCCGATCTTCCTGCTCCGGCGAGCCGCTACAGCGAACTCGCCGGCGACCGCGCCGTGGCCCGCTCGGCCTATGCCGAAGCTGTCGCCCATTTCGATGCCGCGCTCGCGGAAGCGAACCGGATGCCGGCGGGAAGACAGCGCGACGAACGGGAACTCTCCGTTTTGCTCAAGCGCGCATCGGCCGTCTTCATCTACAAAGGCCTGCAACGGCTCGAGCTTAAGCAGGACTATGAGCGCGCTCTCGACCTAGCGAAGTCGTTGGGCGACGACCATGCGGTGTTCAAGGCAGTCTGGGGCTTGTGGTTGTGCGCAAACCTCGGGCGACAAACTGCAACGGCGCGCGATCGCGCCGAAGAACTTGTTGCGCTGGCGCGGCGCTCTGCGGACGAGGCGTTGTTCCTTGAAGCCATCCATTGCCGCTGGGCAACGGCGTTCTTTCGCGGCGACGTAGCGAGATCGCTGGCCGACGCCCGCGAGGGCATTGAACACTACAATCCTGAACGGCACAGCCGGCTCGCCGCGGAGTTCGGCGGGCACGATCCGGGAGTTTGCGCCAATACCAGTTTCGCCCTGTCCCTGGCGCAACTCGGCCGGCCGCGCGAGGCGGCCGCTGCCGTCGAACGGGCCCTTGCGCTCGCAAAGACCCTCAATCATCCGAACAGTCTGGCCTTCGCATCCACGAACGCGATGACGGCATATCAGATTATCGGCGACCGGGCCGGCATTCTGAGATTGGCTTCGCAAATGATCGAAATCGCCGACAAGTACAATTTGCCGCCGCCGCGGGCCATCGCCGCTTTCATGTCGGGATGGGCGAAAGCCTGCGGAACCGCACTGGCCGACGGTCTCCAAATCATGGAGACGGAATTCGCGCGGGCTTGCACTATGACGCCGTTGCCGCAATTCTATGCTGGCCTTCTCGCCGGCGTCCGGCTTGCCGCCGGCCAGCCGAAACGCGCGCTTGAGCCACTGGACGCGACTTTGAACGCGGTCACCGAGCCCGGCGTGGGTGTCTATCTGCCGGAAATTTACCGGCTGCGCGGCGAATGCCTGCTGCGGCTCGATCCACCGCGTTTCGACGAGGCCGTGGGCGAATTCGAAACCGCCATCGCCATCGCGAAGCAACAACAGGCGCACGCATTTCAGCTAAGCGCGGCGATGAGCCTGGCCCGCGCTTTCGCGGCGACAGATCGGTCCGAGCAAGGCATCGCGCCGTTGCAGGATGCGATCGGCGCGTTCAACACCAGCCACGATTACCCAGAACTTGCGGCAGCACGCGAATTTCTCAGCACGCTCTCGCATTGATCTCAGGCGATTAACGCGCGTCGATCAGCCGCGGCGTCAGGTATTCATCGAGTCGAAGAACTCGCCGTTATTCTTGGTGTTGCGCAGCTTGTCGAGCAGGAAATCGATGGCATCCATGGTGCCCATCGGATTGAGGATGCGGCGCAGCACGTACATTTTCTTCAGCTGATCCGGCGGCACCAGGAGTTCTTCCTTGCGGGTGCCGGAACGGGTGATGTCCATGGCCGGGAAGGTGCGCTTGTCGGCGACCTTGCGGTCGAGGATCAGTTCCGAATTGCCGGTGCCTTTGAACTCTTCGAAAATCACCTCGTCCATGCGGCTACCGGTGTCGATCAGCGCGGTGGCGATGATGGTGAGCGAGCCGCCCTCCTCGATATTGCGCGCCGCGCCGAAGAAGCGTTTCGGCCGCTGTAACGCATTGGCGTCGACGCCGCCGGTGAGCACCTTGCCGGAAGACGGCACCACGGTGTTATAGGCGCGGCCGAGCCGCGTGATCGAATCGAGCAGGATGACGACGTCGCGGCCATGCTCGACCAGGCGCTTGGCCTTCTCGATCACCATTTCCGCAACCTGAACGTGGCGCACCGCCGGTTCGTCGAAGGTCGAGGACACCACCTCGCCCTTCACCGAACGCTGCATGTCGGTGACTTCCTCCGGGCGCTCGTCGATCAAGAGCACGATCAGATAGCATTCCGGGTGATTGTGCGTGATCGAGTGCGCGATATTTTGCAAGAGCACGGTCTTGCCGGTCCGCGGCGGCGACACGATCAGCGCGCGCTGGCCCTTGCCGACCGGCGCCACGATATCGATGACCCGCGCCGAGAGATCCTTCTTGATCGGATCTTCGAATTCCATCTTCAACCACTCGTCCGGATAGAGCGGCGTCAGGTTGTCGAAATTGACCTTGTGCCGCGCCTTTTCCGGGTCCTCGAAGTTGAGCGAGTTGACCTTGAGAAGCGCGAAGTAACGCTCGCCTTCCTTGGGGCTGCGGATGTGGCCGTCGATGGTATCGCCGGTCCGCAGGCCGAAGCGGCGGATTTGCGAGGGCGAAACGTAGATGTCGTCGGGGCCGGGCAGATAATTCGCTTCCGGCGAGCGCAGAAAGCCGAAGCCATCCGGTAGCACTTCGACGACGCCCTCGCCGACGATGTCGGTTTCGCGGGCGGAAAGCTGTTTGAGGATACCGAACATCAGCTCCTGCTTGCGCATGGTGCTGGCGTTCTCGACCTCAAGCTCTTCCGCGAAGGAGACAAGCTCCGCCGGCGTCTTGGTCTTAAGTTCTTGGAGTTTCATTTCCCGCATATGCAGAATGTCCTATGGAAATTGGGCCAGCGACGGAATTTGGATTGCGGCGTCGCGGGCGAAGGGAAGATCGCAGGTCTTGGGCTGTAAGGGGCTTGGGGGCCCCGAACCCTGATGCACCCGGCGGCTCCAGTTCGCTGGAGCCAGAACGCAACTGCATCCGCCTACGTTGGGTGGGATAGCCGCAAGATAAGAAAAGACCGCACTTCAGGCAAGTGCTGAACTGAACTTTGCACTAGCAACGCGTAAAGATCAGAGCGGTTTCACCACTGCAAGAATGACGATGGCGATCATCATGACGGTCGGTACTTCATTGATAACTCTATAGAATCTCTGGGAATGCCGGTTGTTATCGGCGCCGAAATCCTTCACCCAACGGGCGAAAAATCCGTGCAGCGCCGAGAGCGCCAGAACCAGCACAAGTTTGGCGCCGAGCCACCCCGAGGCGAACCATCCGTACCGAGAATCAGGTCCGTGCCAGGCGAGCCAGAGCCCCAAAAGCCAGGTCGCGATCATCGCCGGGTTAATGATCGCGCGCAGCAGTCGGCGCTCCATCACCTTGAAGGTCTCCGACTGAACCGAGCCCTTCTGGGCCGCGCAGTGATAGACGAACAGCCGCGGCAAATAGAGCATGCCCGCCATCCAAGCAATCACCGCAATGATGTGGAAGGCCTTGACCCACTGATACATCATTGCTGTCGTCAACTCCGTTTCCCGCAGATCAATTTTTTGCTGCAGCCCCGCGTACCCGCGCGATCATCCGCTCGACATGCGCAATCGGCGTTTCCGGCAGCACACCATGACCGAGATTGAAGATAAACGGACCAGTCGCGAAGGCTTCTAGGATCACATCGATCGAGCGATCGAGCGCTGCGCCCCCGACCAGCAACGCCAGCGGATCGAGATTGCCCTGAACCGGCCGTAGCCTTTGAATCTCACGAGCAAAACCAAGTTCAATCATCCAGTCGAGCCCAATTGCGTCGACGCGAACCGCGGCGGCATACTGCCTTAGCTTAGTGCCGGCGCCGCGCGGGAATCCGATAACTCTCGCTTCCGGAAAGCTTTCGCGCAGTCCAGCAATAATCCGGGCACATGGTTCGATACACCATCTCCGAAACTCATCGGGCGGTAAGACTCCAGCCCAAGTGTCGAATACCTGCACGGCATCGACGCCGGCCTCGAACTGTCGGGTCAAATATTTTACCGAAGAGATGACCAAGACTTCGATCAGCTCTGCAAATGCGTCGGGGTATCGGTAAGCGAACTGACGCGCCGGCACTTGATCGAGACTGCCGCCACCTGCAATCATATAGGTGGCAACCGTCCACGGCGCACCGCAGAAGCCGAGCAGCGCGACAGTAGCCGGCAATTCCTGTTTAACCCGCTCGATCGTCTCATAAACCGGCGCCAACTTTGCCTGATCTATCTCGTCCCGCAGTCGTCCTAATGCTGAAGGATCATTGATCGCGTCCAGCCGCGGCCCATTACCTTCTTCGAAGCTGACCCGCTGACCGAGCGCATGCGGGACGACCAAAATATCGGAAAACAGGATTGCGCCGTCTAAGCCAAAACGTCGAATCGGCTGCAGTGTGACCTCCGCCGCCAATTTTGGATTGAAGCAGAGATCGAGGAAGCCATCCGTCTTGCTCCGAATTGCCCGATATTCGGGAAGATATCTTCCCGCCTGGCGCATGAGCCAGATTGGCGGAATAGCGTTTCGTTCCCCAGAGAGGACACGAATGAGGGGTTTGGTCACAAGAGTATCCGGCACGCTCCATTCCCCACTAAACTAGATTCTTAGAGTCTGTTGTAGTGCTTGGACGGTTGATTGGACTCATACATTTGGATTGTGTGCTTCATGCACGGCTTACCCACATATCCCCGTAACGATGCCGCCGAGCCGGTTCTGACGAAACTGGGACGCTTTCCAGCACAATACGATCATTTTCGCGGTAGGCTTGCAGCATTCGTCCACATTTCACCACTGCCCGGAGCGACGATAATCTTTTAACTGCGGCGCCGCACGGGTGTGGACGGTTGAGACAGTTATTTGCCTATAGTGCTTGCACCCCACGGCAAGCCATGGCCTTCTTCACAGTGATCGACAGGTTGTCCTCTCGAGCCGGATCGATTCGATGGCGCAGGCGGCGGGGTATTTTCACCTTCATCTGATTTCCGATGCCACCGGTGAGACATTGATCACGGTCGCGCGGGCGGCAGCCGCGCAATATACGAAGGTCATGCCGGTCGAGCACGTGCACCCGCTGGTTCGAACCCAAAAGCAGATCGACCGGGTCTTGGCGGACATCGAGGAATCGCCCGGCATCGTTCTCTATACGCTGCTTCAGGGAAACCTGGTCGAACGGCTGGAAGCGAAGTGCCGCGAGCTTGGCTTGCCGTGTCTGTCGATCCTCGGTCCGGTGCTCCACCTGTTCCAAGCTTATCTTGGTGCGGAATCGACGCACAAAGTCGGCGCCCAGCATACGCTCAATGCCGAATACTTCCGGCGCATCGACGCGCTCAACTATACGATGCTGCACGACGACGGTCAGCAGACCGACGACCTGGAAGAGGCCGACGTCGTTCTGGTCGGGGTGTCGCGAACTTCGAAGACGCCGACTTCGATCTATCTCGCCAATCGCGGGGTGAAAACCGCGAATGTACCATTGGTTCCTGGCGTGCCATTGCCGCCACAGGTCGAGCGGCTGAGCCGTCCGCTGATCGTCGGCTTATATGCCACGCCGGAGCGGATCGTGCAGATCCGGCAAAATCGGTTGCTCGGGCTCAAGGCGCATCGCGACGACGACCAATATATCGACCGCCAGGCCGTGGCCGAGGAGGTCGCTGCCTCGCGCCGGCTCTGTGCCAAGCACAATTGGCCTTTGATCGACGTGACCCGGCGTTCGATCGAAGAAACCGCCGCTGCGGTACTTGCGCATCTCGGCGAGCGCCGCCGCCAGCGGGCCTTGTAAGGCTTGGCCGATGCCGCTCTGGCTTGCCGCGGAACCGCTCGTACTCGCCTCACGCAGCAAGGCGCGGCAGACGCTGCTGACGGGAGCCGGCATTCCGATCGAAGTTTGTCCGGCCGATCTCGATGAGCGCAGCTTGGAGGCTTCGGCAACCTCGACTGCACCCGACGCGATCGCCGCGCATCTGGCGCATGGCAAAGCCGCCGCGGCGGCCAAGCTGCGGCCGGGCCGCTTGACGCTCGGCGCCGATCAGACGCTTGCGTTCGGCGCCGAGCGCTTTGCCAAGCCGGCCGATCGGACGGCGGCGCGTACACAATTGCGCGCGCTCCGCGGCCGCACGCACGAGCTTCATTCGGCGATCGCGTTCGTGAAAGACGCAAAGGTGATGTTCGAACATGTCGGTGTCGCACGGCTGACCATGCGCTCGTTCTCAGAGCGGTTCCTTGATCTTTATCTCGATGCCGCCGGCGACGCGGCGACCGTAAGCGTCGGCGGCTATCAATTGGAAGGCCTTGGCATCCAATTGTTCGAGCGCGTGGACGGCGACTATTTCACGGTGTTGGGTCTGCCGCTTCTGCAGGCGTTGGATTTTCTACGCCGACAAGGTTGTGTCGCCCAATGAGCGGCGCTGGACCATTCGTACTTTGCCTGACCGGCTCGCTCGGCATGGGCAAATCAACCGCGGCCAAGTTCCTCGCTGCGGCCGGCGTGCCGGTCCACGATTCGGATGCCGTTGTGCATGCGCTTTATGAAAGCGAGGCGGTGCCGTTAATCGAGGCAGCGTTTCCAGGTTCGACCACGGGCGGCAAGATCGACCGCACCAAGCTTGCTCCGATGGTACTTAACGACAACGCGGCGCTCGCTCGGCTCGAAGCCATCGTTCATCCGCTCGTCCTCGCATCGCGTGAAGAATTCCTCGCCGAAGCGCGCGGCCGCGGCGCTCCGGTCGTCGTGCTCGATGTGCCGCTGCTTTTCGAAACCGGCGCCGATAGTCGGTGCGATGCCGTCGTTGTGGTGTCGGCGCCGGCCGAGATCCAGCGCGGGCGCGCTTTCGAGCGGCCGGGCATGACCGAGGATAAATTCGCCGCGATCCTGAGGCAGCAAATGCCCGACGCCGAAAAACGCCGGCGCGCCGATTTCATCCTCGACAGTTCACAGAGTTTCGATCACACCCGAGCGCAGATTGCAGACATTTTGCTACGCGTGGCTAAAATGCCGCGACGGCACCGGTGATTCGCATTCGGGCGGAATGAGATGCGCGAGATCGTTTTCGATACCGAGACCACTGGGCTTGATCCCATTCAGGGGGATCGCTTGGTCGAAATCGGCTGTATTGAGCTCGTCAATCGCTTCCCGACCGGCAAGACCTTTCACAGTTACTTCAATCCCGAACGCGACATGCCGGAGCAGGCACTGAAGATTCACGGCCTGACCAGCGCGTTTCTCAACGACAAGCCCTTGTTCGCCCATAAAGTGCAGGAACTCATTGCTTTCCTGGGCGAGGCCCAACTTGTCGCGCATAACGCCATGTTCGATCTCGGCTTTCTCAACGCCGAGTTGGAACGCGCCGGCCGGGCCGCGGTGAACCGCGAACGAATGATCGATACCCTTCTGATCGCGCGGCGCAAGCATCCCGGCGGCTCCAATCGGCTCGACGATCTCTGTCTGCGTTATTCGATCGACAATTCGCGACGCACCAAGCACGGCGCGCTGCTCGATGCCGAGCTCCTGGCCGAGGTCTATGTCGAGTTGATCGGCGCGCGCCAGGCGCAGCTCATTCTCTCGCAGGCGGCGACGCCTGCCGCTACAGGCGGAAAGGCCATCGTACTGCGCGGACGCCCGGCGCCGCTTGGCATACGCCTGACCGCCGACGAGCAGGCGGCGCACCGGCGGTTCATCGCCAGCCTCGGCGACAACGCCATTTGGCGCGATTACGTCAGCTTGGATTGAGCGGCGCCCCCGGCGAGGCCTGCGTTGCGGCCAGCCGCTGGCGGTATAGCCCGGCGAAATCGATCGGTTCCAGCAGTAACGGCGGGAATCCGCCATTGCGCGTCGCCGTGGCGATGATTTCGCGCGCAAACGGAAATAACAGGCGCGGACACTCGATCATCACCGTCGGCTGCACACTGTCGGGCGGTATGTTGACGATGCGGAACACGCCTGAATACATCAATTCGAAGCCAAACATCAGCAGGCCTTGGGATTCGGCTTTGCCGTCCAAGCGGAGCGTCACTTCGACGTCGGTCTCGGTCAGGGGCGCGGCGTCAACCCCGATATTGATGCTGATGGCCGGTTGCTGCGTGCTTGGCGCCATCGAGCGCGGCGCGTTGGGATTTTCGAATGAAAAATCCTTGACGTATTGCGTCAGAACGCCGATTTGCGGCAGCGGCATTTGCGCCATTCCGGTCTGCGGCGCGGGGCCGCCATTAGTCGCTGACATCCTTGTCTCCGGCCTCTAGGTTGCGGCTTGGCTAACATAGCGGAGGGGGGGCGAACAATGCCGGCAATGTCGCCGCGGCATGGCATTATCGCTCCGGCCGACGGTGATTTCGGCGGATTTGCCTAAAAGCATGTCACTCAGGCCTCGCTTCCATTGTTGGCGCGGCAGATATGATCGTCTAATCTTCCCGCCGGCACGCTTTAGTCATGATCAGCGGCCACTGGATGGCTTCCGTTGCGTGCTTACATAGTGCGGGGAGCCGAAATTCTTCCCATGCCGGCCGGTTTTAGCCGTCATTGGAACGTACCGTCCCGCGACGAGCGCTGCTGAAAGAATGCCCGACGTGTTCGACATTTACACCATCATCTTCCTGGCGCTGGCAGTTTTCATATTCCTGCGCCTGCGTAGTGTGTTGGGCCAGCGCACCGGCCGCGAACGGCCGCCCTACGATCCGTATTCGGCTCGCGACGCGGTACGCAGCCCGGCAGCCGACAAGGTAGTCACGTTGCCGCCGCGTCCCCCTGAAGCGTCGCCGCGGCCGGTCGAAGCCGCGCCGGCCCCCGCCGCCGAGCGCTGGAAGGACATCGCCGAGAGTGGGTCGACGGTCGCGGCGGGCCTCGATGCGATCGCCGGCGCCGAGCCGGATTTCGACGCCAAGCATTTCATCTCGGGCGCACGCACCGCTTATGAGATGATCGTGACCGCTTTCGCCGGGGGCGACCGCCGGCAATTGCGCAATCTCCTGTCGCGCGAAGTGTTCGACGGCTTCGACGCCGCGATCACGGAACGCGAACGCCGCAGCGAGACCGTCGAAACGCGTTTTGTTTCGATCGACGCTTCGACTATTACCGCGGCCGAGCTGCGCAATCGCTCGACGGCGCAGATCACGATCCGATTCGTGTCAAAACTGGTTTCCGCCACGCGCGACCGCGCCGGCACCGTGATCGACGGCAACGCCGAAAAGGTGACCGACGTCACGGATGTGTGGACCTTCGCGCGCGATATTGCGTCGCGCGATCCCAACTGGAAAGTGGTCGCGACCGAAGCCGGACAATGAGGTCGGCAATGAGGTCGCTGTCGGCGCCGTACCGGGGCCTGTCCGTCCTCATTCTGCTCATCGGCATCCTCGGCATTCCGCTGACCGCCCGCGGGCAAGAGCGCGCGCCGATTATATTTCCGAATACGCAATATGAACCCGTCGACTGGGCGGATCTTGAGGGCTGGGACAGCGACGATCATGCCGCGGCCTTTGCCGCCTTCCTGACCAGTTGCCGTACGCTCGACGCCAAGCATCGTCGAGAGCGGGATTTGACGGCGATACCTTCGGCGTTGCGAGACATTTGCGAGCTGGCGCGGCAAGCAGTGCCGCTCGATGAGGACGGCGCGCGAAAGTTCTTCGAGGAGAATTTCCGCCCGATCCGCATCAACAGGCTCGGCGATAGCGATGGATTTCTCACCGGTTATTACGAGCCGATTATTTCCGGCTCACGCGTGCCGACCGGCGGATTTACGGCGCCGCTCTATCGTCGGCCGCCCAATCTCGTCGTCTCCGGCTGGCGCAGGCTCGGCAAGGATGTGTTTCCAAGCAAGGGCGTTCGTGTCGGCCGCCGCTTCGGCCGCCGCAAGATCGTGCCATATTACACGCGCGCCGAGATCGAAGATGGCGCGCTCGACGGCTGGCACCTCGAAATCTGCTATCTGCACGATCAGGTCGACGTTTTATTCGCACAAATTCAGGGTTCGGCGCGGATCAGGCTGGAAGACGGCGCCATCCTGCGGGTCAACTACGACTCGCACAATGGCTGGCCGTATACGCCGGTCGGCCGCATCCTGGTCGACGACAAGATCATGACCAAGGATCAGGTGTCGATGCAAAGCATCCGCGCCTGGATGGAGGCCAATCCGGATCTAGCCAAAGAGGTACGCCGCGAAAACAAATCCTACGTCTTCTTTCGCATTACCGGTCTTGCCACCGAAGATGAAGCGGTCGGCGGTGAGGGGGTCGAGCTGATGCCCGGGCGCTCCATCGCTATCGATCGCTCGCTGCACGCCTACGGTACGCCGTTCTTCATCGAGGCCGAGTTGCCGATCGCCAACCAAAAGGCGGAAACAAAATTCGACCGCCTCGTCATCGCGCAAGATACTGGCTCGGCGATCGTTGGACCGGCGCGGGCGGATATTTATTTCGGGGCCGGCGACGAAGCCGCCCGCATTGCCGGCCGCATCAAGCATGCCGGCCAGTTCATCATGCTCATTCCGCGCCAACTCGATCCGGTCGCGGCCGGCCGCGATACGCCGTTGCCGCCGGAACGTCCCAGTGCATTCAGCTTGAGCTTAACGACCATGGTCGATCCGACGGCGGTCGATCCGCCTGCGGGAGAAACGCCGCCACAGGCAAAGCCCGCGGCGGCAGTCAATGCCGGGCCTACTGCTGCGCCTCACGTGAATGGTACTTCGCGGCGAAGAAAATGAGCCGTCGCCGCAATTTGAGCGATGAGGAACACGCGCTGTGGGCCGGTTATGCGCGCTCGATCAAGCCGCTAGAGCCGGTAAAAATAGCGCGCAAACGGCTCGCTGGGCCCGGCCGAGAGGCGCGCCAAGAGGCCCATCAAGAGGCCGATCAGGAAGCCAATCAAGAAACGCGCATCTCAGCGCAAAAGGCGGTGCGGCAGGAACCGTCGCCCGCGGCGAAATCCCCTCCGCTCGCGCCATTCGACCGCCGGCTCAAACAACGCGTCGCGCGCGGCCGCGACGCCATCGACGCGCGCATCGATCTGCATGGTATGACGCAGCGGCAAGCGCATGCCGCGCTGCTCCGGTTTCTGCGCCAGGCCCAGGCGGCGAACGCCAAGGTGGCGCTGGTGGTGACCGGCAAAGGCGGCGGCAAAGGTGCATCCGAACTCGGCGAGCGCGGCGTGCTGCGGCGGCAAGTGCCAATGTGGCTCACGCTGCCGGAATTCCGCCACTTCGTCGTCGGCTTCGACGAGGCGCATGTGAGTCATGGCGGACAAGGCGCGATTTACGTGCGCATGCGCCGCGCGCGGTAAAGCAAAACAGCGCGCTCCGGCATTCACCCGTTAACCTTAACGTTTAGAAAGCCACACAAGGTGCAAGAATTGGTCAATTTCGTCTGCGAGAAACGGTCTTGGTACCGCAGCGCCGTTGTTCGCAGGAGTGCTCATGTCCGACAATCTCGCCGCGCCGATGAAGTCCGCAGCAACGCGAGGCAGCGCCGTCGATACGCGCATCCTCGCCCAGGTCGAGAAATGGATGGCGTTGATCCGCGAGATCAAGCAAGAGCACGCCAAAAACTAGTGTACTAGTCGACCTTGATACCGGCCGTTTTGATGACGGCGCTCCACTTTGCGGCATCCGCCTGCAGCCACTTTTGAAGCTCGTTCGGGCTCGAGCCCTGTGCCGCATAGGCGGTGCGAGCAAGTTTGTCTTTGATCGCCGGCACGGCAAGCGCCGCGGTAACGTCTGCGCTCATTTTGTTGATGATTTCCGCCGGCGTCTTGGCCGGCAGGAAAACGCCTTGCCATGAATCGACCGCGTAGCCGGGGACGCCGGCCTCGGCGATGGTCGGCAATTCCGGCTCTGCCGCGGATCGCTTGGCGCCGGTCGTCGCCAGCGCGCGGACTTGGCCCGACCGCGAATAAGTGAGCAATTCGCCGCTGCCGAAATAGCAGTCGATGCGGCCGGGGATGAGGTCGATGAAAGCCGGCGCCGCGCCGTGATAAGGCACATGCGTCATCTTGATCCCGGCCATCTGCAGAAACAGCTCCTCGGTCAGATGCGGCGCGCTGCCGGTGCCGGGAGAGCCCATGATGCGCTTGCCCGGATGCGCCTTCGCGTCGGCGATAAATTCCATGACCGTCTTGGCCGGCGAAGAATTCGGCACGAACATGAAGAATGGAAATTTCGCGACGAGCGATGCCGGCGCGAGATCGACCTGCGGATCGTAGTCGAGCGAATGGTAGAGACCGGCGACCGTCGCCAACGATGAGGTGCCGAACAGCGCCGTATAGCCGTCGGGCTCGGAACGGGCGACGAATTCGTTGCCGACATTGGTGCCGCCGCCCGGCTTATTCTCGATGACGACCTGCTGGCCCCACAGCTTCGACAGTTGATCGGCAAGCACGCGCGCGACGGTATCGGTCGGTCCGCCCGCCGCCAGCGGCACGATCAAACGAACGGATCGGTTCGGCCAAGCGGTCGGCTGCGCGCGCGCCCGCACAAAAAGATTCGGCGCGAGTGTCGACGCAGTGGAAAACGCAATCAAGCGGCGACGCGTCAGCATGGCCACCCCCCGGACTGGACCAGGAAGATTAGCGGCAAATGCCGAGCCGCGCCATGCGCCCGCAACGCGTCACAATGACCGTGCGCAGGCGGGCGCCGCTACAGGATAAACCGGCTTAAATCAGCGTTCTTGGCGAGATCGCCGACGTGCTTTTGCACGTAGGCGGCGTCGATCTTCACCGTCTCGCCGGAACGGTCGGGCGCGCCGAACGACACGTCGTCGAGCACCCGTTCCATTACGGTCTGCAGCCGCCGAGCGCCGATATTCTCGACGCTCGAATTCACCGCCACCGCTATATCGGCCACCGCATCGATAGAGTCCTCCGTGAATTCGAGCGTCACGCCTTCGGTGGCCATCAGCGCGATGTATTGCTTGATCAGCGAGGCCTCGGGTTCGGTGAGGATGCGCCGCATATCGTCGCGGGTGAGCGGCTTCAGCTCGACGCGGATTGGCAGCCGGCCCTGCAATTCCGGCAGCAGGTCGGACGGCTTCGATATGTGGAAGGCGCCCGAGGCGATGAACAGGATGTGGTCGGTCTTCACCGCGCCGTGCTTGGTGGCCACCGTGGTGCCTTCGATCAGCGGCAACAGATCGCGCTGCACGCCTTCGCGCGATACGTCGGCGCCGACACGGCCCTCGCGCACGCAGATCTTGTCGATCTCGTCGAGGAACACGATGCCGTTGTTCTCGACCACTTTAATCGCTTCCTGCGTCAATTGATCGGTATCGAGCAGTTTATCGGATTCCTCGTTGATCAGGATGTCGTGGGAATCCTGCACCGTGACGCGTCGCGTCTTGGTGCGGCCGCCGCCGAGCTTGCCGAAAATGTCGCCGATCGAGATCGCGCCCATCTGCGCGCCCGGCATGCCGGGAATGTCGAACAGCGGCATGCCGCCGCCCGCGGTCTGCACCTCGATCTCGATTTCTTTGTCGTTGAGCTCTCCGGCGCGAAGCTTCTTGCGGAATGCTTCCTTGGTCGACGCGCTGGCATTGGCGCCGACCAGCGCATCGAGCACGCGATCTTCGGCGGCCTGCTGCGCGCGCGCCTGCACGTCCTTGCGTTTCTTTTCGCGCGTCAAGGCAATGGCGATCTCGACCAGATCGCGCACGATTTGCTCGACGTCGCGGCCGACATAACCGACCTCGGTGAACTTCGTCGCTTCGATCTTGAGGAACGGTGCGCCCGCGAGTTTCGCGAGGCGCCGCGAGATCTCGGTCTTGCCGACGCCGGTCGGACCGATCATCAGAATGTTCTTCGGCAGCACTTCTTCGCGCAGCCGATCGTCGAGCTGCAGCCGGCGCCAGCGGTTGCGCAGCGCAATCGCGACCGCGCGCTTGGCGTCGTTCTGGCCGACGATAAAGCGGTCGAGCTCGGAGACGATTTCGCGGGGAGAAAAGTCGGTCACGCTTGCAACGTTTCCACGGTGACATTGCGATTGGTGTAGACGCAGATTTCGGCGGCTATATCGAGGGCGCGGCGCACGATCGCCTCGGCATCGAGCGGTCCGTCGGCGAGCGCGCGCGCGGCGGCGAGCGCGTAGTTACCGCCGGAACCGATGCCGACGATGCCGGCTTCGGGCTCCAGGACGTCGCCGGTGCCGGTGAGCACCAGCGACACGTCCTTATCGGCAACGATCATCATGGCTTCGAGCCGCCGCAAAAAGCGGTCGGTGCGCCAATCCTTGGCGAGTTCGACCGCCGCGCGCGTGAGCTGGCCCGGATATTGTTCGAGCTTGGATTCCAGCCGCTCGAACAGCGTGAAAGCGTCGGCGGTGGCGCCGGCAAAGCCGCCGATGACATCGCCGCCGCCGAGCCGGCGGACCTTTTTGGCATTGGCCTTGATAATGGTCTGGCCGATCGAGACCTGGCCGTCGCCACCGACCGCGACCAGCCCAGCCTTGCGGACGGTCAGAATGGTGGTGCCGTGCCAGATCTTGTCGAGCGACGGGCCGGATTGGCCGGTTTCGGGGGATGACATGCTCGGGAAAACCTATGAACCAAGCATGATCTAGGAGTTGGCCGCCGGCAATGCAAATCCAGGATCGGCCAGTGGCGGGTCGGACCAAGCCCTGATAAAAGGCCGGCGATTAGCGTGCGGAGAGCGCGATGCGCAAAGCATCGGTGAAACGGACCACCAAGGAAACCGACGTCGAGGTCGCGGTCGATCTCGACGGCGAGGGCCGCGCGTCGATCGCGACCGGTATCGGCTTTCTCGATCACATGCTCGACCTGTTGGCGCGGCATTCGCGCATCGACATCAGCGTCAAGGCCAAGGGCGACCTGCACATCGATCACCACCACACGACCGAGGACGTCGGTATTGCACTCGGTCAAGCGCTCAAGCAGGCGCTCGGCGACATGAAGGGCATCACCCGCTACGCCGACGTCCATGTGCCGATGGACGAGGCGCTCACCCGCGTGGCAATCGATATATCCGGCCGGCCGTTTCTGGTATTCAAGGTCGAATTCGTGCGCGCCAAGATTGGGCCGTTCGATACCGAACTCATTGCGGAATGGTTTCAGGCCTTCGCGGTCAATGCCGCAGTGACGCTGCACGTCGCCACGCTGTACGGCAGCAACGACCATCATATTGCCGAATCCTGCTTCAAGGGTCTGGCGCGGGCGCTGCGTGCAGCCGTCGCCATCGATCCGCGAGCTGCGAACGAGGTGCCGTCGACCAAGGGCACGCTCAGCGGCTAAAGCATGATCCGGAAAAGTGGGAGCCGGTTTCCCGATAAGATCAGGCTGCATAAATAGTCCTAAAAACAAAGCCTCTGAAAGACGAAGTCGATGTCCGTTTATACCGTCCATGAACCGCCGCTGCGGGGCGCCGACGCGTTGGCCGAGGCGGAGCGCTTTATCTTTGTGCGCGATGGATTCTACTGGTGGGCGTTCTTGCTCACGCCGCTTTGGATGTTGCGCCACCGGTTATGGTTGGTGCTCGCGATCTATCTTGTCGTTATCGCGGGCCTCGACACTGCCTTGCACAGCGTCGGCGCGTCAGCCTTCGTCATCGCATGCGTCGGCATCCTGATCTCGCTGTTGGTCGGATTCGAAGCCAGCACGCTGCGGCGTTTCACGCTGCGGCGCCGGCGCTGGAGCAATGCCGGGATCGTCAGCGGCGACGATCTCGAAGACGCCGAGCGGCGGTTTTTCGACATCTGGGTTCGTAACGCATCCGTTCGCCGCGCTGCGCCGTCAAGCGCGCCGCCGCCGCAGCCTGCGTCGCCCGGGACCGATACGTCCGGCGTTATCGGCCTCTTCCCCGAGCCGGGAGCGTAGCCGTGAGCGTCGCCATCGTCGATTACGGTTCCGGCAATCTGCACTCGGCTGCGAAAGCGTTCGAGCGCGCGGCGCACGAAGCCGGCTTGGATCAGCCGATCGTCGTCACGCAAGATCCGGCCGAGGTGCTGCACGCGGATCGCGTCGTGCTGCCGGGGGTCGGCGCCTTTGCCGATTGCCGGCGCGGGCTCGATGCGGTCGCGGGAATGGTCGAGGCGCTTGAAGAGGCGGTCCGCCGCAAAGGACGGCCGTTCTTCGGCATCTGCGTCGGCATGCAACTCCTCGCCGAGCGTGGTCGCGAATACGAGGTGACCGAGGGCCTCGGCTGGATCGCCGGCGAGGTCGATCGGATCGCGCCGAGCGATCCGAGCCTGAAAATCCCGCATATGGGGTGGAACACGCTCAACGTCGCGCGGCCGCACAAGCTGATCGATGGCTTGGTGCTTGGTCCGCAGGGCCGCCATGCTTATTTCGTGCATTCCTATCAGCTCAATCCGGCGCAACCGGCCGATCTCGTCGCCGCAGCCGACTACGGCGGCGCCGTGACCGCGATCGTCGGGCGCGACAATATCGTCGGCACGCAGTTTCATCCCGAGAAGAGCCAGAAGCTCGGGCTGGCTTTGATCGCGAATTTCTTGAAGTGGAAGCCGTGATTCTGTTTCCCGCCATCGATTTGAAGAACGGCGAAGCCGTGCGGTTGCAGCAAGGCGACATGGCGCGGGCGACGGTGTTCAACCGCGATCCGGCGGCGCAGGGGCAAGCGTTCGAGCGGCAGGGTTTCGAATATCTGCACATTGTCGATCTCGACGGCGCATTCGCCGGTAAACCGATGAATGCACAGGCCGTGGAGCGCATCCTCGCCGCGGTGAAAATTCCGGTTCAGCTCGGCGGCGGTATCCGCGACCGCGCCACGATCGAGGCGTGGCTCGGGAAGGGTGTTGCGCGCGTCATCATCGGCACCGCAGCGGTGCGCGATCAGGCGCTAGTCAAGGAGGCGGCGCGTGCTCATCCCGAGCGTATTGCCGTCGGGCTCGATGCGCGCGATGGCAAGGTCGCCGTCGAAGGTTGGGCGCAGACGTCGACATTGTCTGCGCTCGATCTCGGGCGCCGCTTCGAAGACGGCGGCGTCGCCGCGATCGTCTATACCGATGTCGCGCGCGACGGCATGCTCGTTGGCCTCAACCTTGACGCTACCTTTGCGCTTGCCGATGCCGTTTCGATTCCCGTTATTGCTTCGGGGGGACTCGCTTCGCTCGAGGATGTGCGCGCTCTCCTAGTTCCACGTGCAAAGAATCTTGAAGGCGCCATCGTCGGCCGCGCGCTCTATGATGGAAGGCTTGATGCGGCGGAGGCATTGAAGCTCGTCCGTTCGGCGCGGGCTACGGCCTGACATGTTCAAGGTCCGCGTCATTCCCTGCCTCGACGTCAAGGACGGCCGCGTCGTCAAGGGCATCAATTTCATCAACCTGCGCGATGCCGGCGATCCGGTCGCCGCCGCGATCGCCTATGACGAAGCCGGCGCCGACGAACTGACTTTCCTCGACATTACCGCAAGCCATGAGAACCGCGGCATCATGCTCGACGTGGTCCGGCGCACTGCGGAAGCCTGTTTCATGCCGCTCACCGTCGGCGGCGGCGTGCGCACCATCGAGGACATCCGCGCGCTGCTCGCTTCCGGCGCCGACAAAGTCTCGATCAATACCGCGGCGGTGTCGCGCCGCGAATTCGTGAAAGAGGCGGCGGAAAAGTTCGGCGACCAGTGCATCGTGGTCGCCATCGATGCCAAGAAGGTGTCGCAGCCGCCGGCACCGGAGCGCTGGGAAATCTTCACCCATGGCGGTCGCCATCCGACCGGCATCGACGCCGTCGGCTATGCGCGCGAAGTGGTCACGCTCGGCGCCGGCGAGATTCTGCTCACCTCCATGGATCGCGACGGCACCCGGCAGGGCTTCGATATTGCGCTGACGCGGGCGGTCACCGACGCGGTGTCGGTGCCGGTCATCGCCTCGGGCGGCGTCGGCAATCTCGATCACCTCGTTGCCGGAATCCGCGACGGCCACGCCACTGCGGTGCTCGCCGCCTCGATCTTTCATTTCGGCGAATATTCGGTGCGCCAGGCCAAGGAATATATGGCCCGCGCCGGGCTGCCGATGCGGCTCGATCCGTAACCTGGTTATCCGAATGAATAGAGAATATTTGCGGCAGAGGTGATAAGGAACGAGCCATGTCGACGTTCACGCTTCATGACCTTGAAAGGCGCGTTAACGACCGCGCGCGCGAGAGCGCGGACGTCTCCTACACCCGCAAATTGCTCGATCGCGGGGTGACCCATTGTGCCAAAAAATTGGGCGAGGAAGCCGTCGAGGCGGCCATTGCGGCGGTCAGCGAGGATAAGGACCGCATGATCGCGGAAGCCGCCGACGTGCTCTACCACCTTTTGGTCGTGCTCCATGCCCGCGGCATCGCGCTCGACGAGGTCGAGGCCGAGCTCGGCGCGCGCACGCGTCAGTCGGGCCTCGATGAGAAGGCTTCGCGCAAGAGCGGCTAAGGTCCGACCGAATGGAGCAACGCACCGAAGCGGACCTGTCGCCCTATCGCGTCTTCCCGCGCGGTGAATGGGCCACGCTGCGCGACGATACGCCGATGACGCTCGATCCGGCCGAGGTCGCGCGGCTGCGATCGATGCACGACCGGCTCGATATGTCGGAGGTCGCGGAAATTTACCTGCCGCTGTCGCGGCTGCTTTCGCTCTACGTGGCCGCGACGCAAAGTCTGTTCCGCGCGCAGCAGGGCTTTCTCGGCACCGAGGACGCCAAGATGCCGTACATTATCGGCGTCGGCGGTTCGGTCGCGGTCGGCAAATCGACCACCGCGCGCGTGCTGCAGGCCTTGCTGGCGCGCTGGCCGAACGTGCCCAAGGTCGATTTGATAACGACCGACGGCTTTCTTTATCCCAACGCGGTGCTCGACCGCGAAGGCCTGATGGAGAAAAAAGGCTTTCCCGAAAGTTACGACCTGCCGGCTCTGTTGCGCTTTCTCTCCGATATCAAAGCCGGCCGGCGGCCGGTGCGCGCGCCGGTCTATTCGCATCTCATCTACGACGTCATTCCCAATCAATGGATCGAGATCGACCGGCCGGACATTCTGATCGTTGAGGGGCTCAATGTGCTACAGGCCGGGCGCCTGCCGAAGGACGGCAAGGCTATTCCGTTCGTCTCCGATTTTTTCGATTTCTCGATCTATCTCGACGCCGAAGAGGCGGTGCTGCTGTCCTGGTATGTCAGCCGCTTCCTGACGCTGCGCGGCACAGCATTCGCCGATCCGAGATCCTACTTCCACCGCTATGCGCGGCTGTCCGACGACGAGGCGGCCGCCACCGCGACGTCGATCTGGGAGCGCATCAATCTCGTCAATCTGCGGGAAAACATTTTGCCGACGCGGCCGCGCGCCGATCTGATCTTGAAAAAGACCGAAAGCCACCAGGTCGAAGAGGTGGCGCTGCGGCGGTTGTGATCTTTAGGCCGCGACCGCGGCGGCATCCGGCGTAGTGAGCGCAGCGGCAAGCCGTTCGCGGTCGAGCGGCTTGACCAGAAAGCCGTCCATGCCGGCGGCGAGGCTTTCCTCGCGATCTTCGGCGGATGCACTGGCGGTGAGCGCGATGATTCGCGTGCGCGGGCTGTCGTCGTCGGCTTCGAACAAGCGGATGCGGCGCGTCGCTTCGAGACCGTCCATGCCCGGCATGTGCAAATCCATCAGCACGCGATCGAAAGGGACGCCGGCGTCGCGCGCGGCGAGCCAGCACGCAATGGCGGCGCCGCCGCTGCCGGCCATGGTTGGGCGGTGGCCGAGCTTTACGAGAAGGACGCGGACGAGGAGCGCATTGATCTCATTGTCCTCGGCGACCAGAACCGACAGGCCGCCCGTGGCAGGCACAACGCTCGTCGCTTCGACGGGCTCGGCGGCGGGGCCATGGTCGAAGGCATCGTCGGCCGCAAAGCGCGCGGCAAGCGAAACCGCCCGCACCGGCTTGATCAGATAGCCGGTAAAGCCCGCCTCTTTGAGGGCGGCGAGCTCGTTGCGCATGGCCGGCGTGACCAGCACGATCCGCCGCGGAATCTTCGCGGCAATGCGCGCCAGCGCCGCGCTCGCGGCGCCGCCGAGCGCATGATCGACCAGCACGGCGCTCCACGGCTGCTCCGGAAGCAGCGCCGCCGCGACCGCCTCATCGGGAACGATCGTCGTGCGCGCGCCCCAGCGCTGCAGGCGACGCGCCAGCAATGACGCTTCGACCACGGCCGGCGCGACGATGAGAATGTCGCGGCCGGAAAGGTCGGGAACCGCCACCGGCTGCTCGTCCGCGTCGCCGGTGCGCGGCAGCGGCACAGTGACGCGAAATGTCGAACCTTGACTCGGAGTGCTGTCGATGGCGATCGAGCCGCCCATGCGCTCGACGATGCGCTTGGAAATGGTGAGACCGACGCCGATGCCGTCGAATTTGCGGGTCGGGCCGATATCAGCCTGTTCGAATTCAAGGAATACGCGGGTCTGATCTTCGGACGCTATGCCGATGCCGGTGTCGCGCACGGCAATGACGATTTCATCGGCATGCGCTGCCGGCTCGACGATGATCGAAACACCGCCGGTTTCGGTGAACTTCACGGCATTGCCGACGAGATTAAAAATCACTTGGCGCAGCCGCGCCGCATCGCCGACCACGCGCGAGGGCAAACGCTCGTCGACGTAACTGCAGATTTCGAGGCCCTTGGCCTGCGCGCGGGGGCCCAAGAGTTCGACCGCCTCTTCGATAAAACCGGCAAGCGCGAACGGCCGGGGAGCAAGATCGAGCCGGCCGGCCTCGATCTTCGCCAGATCGAGCAGTTCCTCGATGAACGACACCAAGGTGCCGCCGGAGGTTTTCATCGCCTTCAGATAGGTCGCCTGCTCAGGCGCCAGCGGTGTGTCGCCGAGCAGATCGGCCATGCCGAGGATGCCGTTCAGCGGGGTGCGGATTTCATGCGAGACCATAGCCAGGAAGCGCGACTTGGCGCGGTTCGCGGCTTCCGCCTGATCGCGCGCATCCGCCAGCGCCCGTTCGGCGATAACGCGGTCGGTCACGTCGCGGCCGACGCTTTGCATCTCGCTTGCATTATCGGAGCGCACGGTGACTTCCCGCCATGCGATCCAGCGCGCGCCGTCAGCCGTGGCGATTTTCTGGTCGTAGACCCGCGTGCCGTCGGCGAGCAGCGTGGTCTCGCCTTGCGCTTCCACGGGAAGCGCAAAGCCGGTGCCTAACAGCGCCTCGCGCGGGCGTCCGGCGAGCGTGCAGAAGGCATCATTGGCGTAGGTGATTACGCCATTGGCGTCGCGGCGGACGATAACGTCGCCCTGCGCTTCGAAAAAACTTTTGGCGCGTTCCTGGGCTTCCTTGAATTCCCAGTGACGGTCTTCCGCTTCGTCGAGACGGGCCTCAAGCCCGCGCAATTCGGCCTTCATCTGGCGGATGCGCGAAAGCAATATGCCCATGCCGCCGCAGGCCGCGCCGAACAGGGCGGCGACGCCGATGGCGAACGAATTCGGATCGTAGTGTGCACCGGGGGAGGTCGCTCCCGACAAAAAGCCGAAAGCCACCGCGAACGACATCGAGGTGACGGCAAGCGCGCGGACGACGAGCGACAGCAACCGGCGGCTGAAAATCGCGGGTTTCCCGAAGCTGGCGCGATCCCGCATGGTCTCAATCCCCGCTCGGCACGGACGGCGCACTCGGCGGCAAGCCGCATCCCGCCCCGGTTTATCAATGTGGCGACGGCGATTTTGGGCCCGGAACCTTGCGTATTGCTTGCGTCGAGCGCGGCGGTGCGGAGGCTTTCGGATGCGTTTGGAGGAAGGGTTGATGCTTTGTTAACATGCGGCGGCCTCAAGCCGTTTGGGGCCGATCGTTGGGCGCTTGGATCGAAAACGCCGGCCGGAGAAATCGGATGGACAAGGTTGTGAATTCTAAGCGCTCGCGCGCGAAAACCGGCGGATCGAGCGCTTCCGAGCGTCCGTTACGCGCGGAGGCCGAGGCCGCGGTGCGCACGCTGATCCGCTGGGCCGGCGACGACCCGGATCGCGAAGGGCTTCGCGCCACTCCGGCGCGGGTGGTGCGCGCCTATGAGGAATGGTTCTCCGGCTATAGCGACGATCCGCGCGAATATCTCAAGCGCACCTTCGAGGAGACCGGCGGCTACGACGAGGTCGTGGTGCTGCGCGATATCCGCTTCGAGTCCCATTGCGAGCACCACCTCGCGCCGATCATCGGCCGGGTGCATATCGGCTATCTGCCGCGCAGCCGCGTTGTCGGCATCTCCAAATTGGCGCGGCTGGTCGAGGTTTTTTCGCGGCGCTTGCAGATCCAGGAAAAGATGACGGCGGAGATCGCGTCCTGCCTCGATGCCGTGCTCAAGCCGCATGGCGTCGCGGTGGTTACCGAAGCGACGCATCAATGCATGACCACGCGCGGCGTGCACAAGCCCGGCGTCACCATGGTGACGAGCCGCATGCTCGGCGTGTTTCGCGATCACGCCGAAACGCGGCAGGAGTTCCTATCCGCCATCGGCATGCGCGGCATGGTGCACGGCAACGGGACGGGGTGAGGATTAGGCGGCTCGCCTGATCTCGTCGGCGAGCGCCCGGTAGGACAGCGCCTCCGCCAAATGCACACGGCCGACCTTCTCGACGCCGTCAAGATCGGCGAGCGTGCGCGCGACGCGGAGCACGCGGTGGTAGCCGCGGGCGGAGAGCCGCATGGCGTCGGCGGCTTCGCGCAGCAAAGCAAGTCCGCTGGAGTCCGGCCGCGCCACGTCTTCCAGCACCGCACTCGACACGACGGCATTGCTGCGGATGTGCGGCAGGCCGATCGCGGCATAGCGCGCCGCCTGCCGCTCGCGAGCCAGCGCCACGCGTTCGGCGATTTCGCGGCTGCCTTCGGCGGGCGGCGGCAGGATGAGGTCGGCGGCGGTGACTGCCGGCACTTCGATATGCAGGTCGATGCGGTCGAGCAGCGGACCGGAAATGCGCCCCTGATAGTCGGCGGAGCAGCGCGTGTTGGGGCCGCGGCGGCAGGCAAAGCCGGGCTCGTCGGCGCGGCCGCAGCGGCACGGGTTCATCGCCGCGACCAGCATGAAGCGCGCCGGATAGGTGACGCGGTGATTGGCGCGCGCGATCGAAACCTCGCCGGTTTCGAGGGGCTGGCGCAGCGAGTCGAGCGCCTGCGGCTGGAACTCCGGCATTATGTAGCAGTCTCACCAGGCCGATTTTACGACCATTCCGGGCTAGTTCCCGGCATTATGTCGCTGTCTCGGATTTTGGATTCGGCGATGACCTATCTGACCCGCATGGAAAAAGAGGCTGATCGTCTCCGATCAGCCCTTTCGCGGACGCCCGCTGGGGCGGCATATGATTGTCTTTACGCTGCACAACAAGCGTTGATGTGGGCCGATGACCCGCAAACCTTCAAAGCTCCGTATGACCTGATTATCGGCACTCCGGAAGGCTCAGAAGATTGTCCGGCAGGAACCGGTCATTCTCCGTCTTCAGATATTCTCGACCGTCATGCGTCCTGACAATCACCCAAACACTCTTTCCCTGTTCGGTGACCCAATAGGACTGCGAGTCGCGCTTCACGTTCGCGATTGCAATGTTTTCGGCGTCGTAAAATCCATTACCGCCGACAGCCTGAATGCGCCGATGACGGTCCTCATGGGTTGGATGCTTGGTAATGCAGGTGATTTGGCGTGCCATGGCGGCATACCTCCTCTGTCTGAGGTTAGGTGAGCCGCTTGACCAAGTAATTCGAGTCGGATTCACTCCGACTTGTAAAAGGACTGTCCCCGCGGCTCGAGTTCGTGGGGGCGGTAACCGAGAGAGGCCGCCAAGCGTTGGAACCGCTTGGCGGCTTCTCGATTCTCGCGGTCGAATCCCAAGCTGGACCAGTTCCACAGGTTGCGTCAAGAGCTAGTGGGTCGTTTTTGGTTCGTTCCGAATAACCTACAATATAACGGCTTGAAAAGACTCAATTTTCAGACTTTGCTCCCATGCCAATCTGGTAATCCCGACCGGCCAGAAGCATGCCACGGCTAACCCGCGATCCGATTGAATGGCTGCTAATCGTCAGCGGGCTTATCGCCTTGGTGCTCATCGTCTATTGGCGGTTTGGCTAAGCCTGCGCAAATTTGCGCAGGCTCGGCTAGAGTGTTTACACGCTCCGCGATTTTCATTTAATCGTCACCACCTTACATTGTATTGTGCCTCGTCGGGCTTTGAAGGGGGGAGGCGATAATGGTTCAAGCGGATGCAATCGAATACATCGGCGCGATGGCGCGCGATCTGGCGTTGCTGTCGAGGGAAAAGGATTTCAAAACGCTGGCCTATCTGTTCGAGATGGCGGCAACGGAAGCCGAGCAATTGCTTCCACCATCCCGGCAGGTGGCACGAATACCGCGTCGCTCTAAACCGGACGACCGAGAAGGCGTTACGCCTTAGGGATTCAGCCACCGTTCAAATGGACGGTCTGACAGCCAATCGCTTCCAGGCATTGAACGAAAAAGACTGCCGTAAAGCTTCCGCGCGCGATCTTGTTGGCGATATTGCGCTCGTTGTCCTTGATGCCGACGGCCGCCAATCTCTCGGCAAGGTCGGCATAGCTCACATTCCGGCGCTTTAGCTCGGCTTTGAGGATGCCCTTGACCTGGGCCTGCCAGTCCTTGGTTTTCGCCGCCATAGCTCACCCTATCCGGTGAATAAAATCATCATATATGATGTTTTTGCCATTGACAAGGGTGATACAATACACTAAATACGATGATGTTAGTCATCGGATTTGGTGCTTTCGTGGCTCATAACTTCCTCCTTTCCGCAGCGGCCCGGACGCTCTCCCTGAGCGCCGTAGCGCGTATGTCGGATCAGGAAGCCGAAGCCACGTTTGCCCGCATCCGCTGGTCTGATAACGGCGGCGAGCCCTATTGCCCACGCTGCGGTTGCCTCGATGCCCGCAAATTGGCGACGCGGCCGGTTTGGAAGTGCAAGGGTTGCTCCCACCAATTCTCCGTCACGGCCGGGACAATCTTCGCCGACCGTAAGCGCCCGATCCGGGATTATTTGCTTGCTATCGCGATCTTCGCCAATGGCGCGAAGGGCTATAGCGCGTTGCAGCTCTCCCGCGATCTCGGCTGCCAATACAAAACGGCTTTCGTGCTGGCACACAAACTCCGCGAAGCAATCGAGGCCGATCAGCAAACGTCATCCTTCACGGATGCTTCTGAGAAAGAAATCGATGGCGCTTACTTCGGCGGCCACGTTAAGCCGGAGAACATAGCGATGGACCGCGTTGATCGTCGCTTTGCAGAGGAACAGACCGGCAAGCGGCAGGTCGTCGTCGTCATGCGCGAGCGCAAGGGGCGCACGCTGCCATTCGTATTCCGCAAGGAAAGCGACGCCATTCCCGCAATCCGCGAGCGCGTAACAACCCAGCGCTACGCGAGAGACCCGCAGATCAGAGATGCGGTTTTGTTGAGGGCAGGAGGGACATGCGAGTTCTGCGGCAAGGCGGGCTTTTTGCGTCAAGATGGTTCACGATACTTGGAAGCCCACCACATTATTGCCCTGGCCGACGATGGCGCGGATCGGATGACAAACGTAATCGCCTTATGTCCCAATGACCATCGAAAGGCTCACTTCGGTCGAGACCGGGCTGAGCTTGAGCGACGCATGGTGCAAATCGTCGAGAGCCTCGCACGACCGCGCTCGTCTGCCAATCATGCCGAAAGGTTTCTTTCGGTTACCGCGCGTAGCCCGTAGGATCAGCCCTTCATCTTGCCGATCAGCGTGCGAAGTGCGCAAACGAAAAAGACAGAGAACCACTTCTCAAATGATAACCTCCGACCGCTGTAGGCCCTGATGTCGTCCCTTTACGATAAGCTGAGCAAGGACCGACCCCAGTGGGCCAATGAGGAGGAAGTCAGGAAGAGTTGGCTGAAACACATCGAGAATGAGCTCGGCATCACCTTCCACGCGGAGCGCGACCGAAGCGATGCTTCTTACAATCAGGTCATCATTGAGTTCAAGGACAAAGGGCTATTCAAAGGAAGCATTGGAAGCGCAGCCTTCAAAGAAGCAATTTACGACCGTCTCGCGAAGTACATCAAGCGCCGCGCTGTCTCAGAGGGTATCCCTGTAGAAGACTACATCGGCATTGCCACTGACGGCGACCATGTTTGCTTCGCTTTCTACAAGAACGGCCAAATCGTTCCCCGAAATCTTCTGCCGTTCAACGCAGCCTCCGTGGAACTGGTGGCGCAAGCCTGTCGTGATGCGAAGCGCCGGGCTGTAACATCTGAGAACCTCGTTGAAGACTTCGGTCATGACGCGGTCATCGGGAACGGAATGATGGCGGTGTTGGCAAGCGAACTCGAAGGTCACTTAAAGGCTCCCAAGAATAACAAAATAAAAATGCTGTTCGAGGAATGGCGCACGCTGTTTGGGCAGGTAGCCGATTGGGTTTGTGAAGTACAACATCCCCGCCTGCTGTAAAGAACAATCCATGAACGACATTCCGGGCGGTCCTTGGCCCGTGCCCGGCTGTAAGGAATCCCGGTGAACTCGCCGAGGGGATCGGCATCACTACATAAGCAACGATGCAAACCATCGTTTAATTCACGGGAATATCCGCACATGGCGTCCACCGCGTTGGCCGCGTCGCTCGCCCGCCGCAACATTCACTACGGCTGGGTCGTTGTCGCCACGACCTTTCTCACCATGCTGGTCACCGCCGCGGCCATGGGCACACCCGGCGTGCTGATCGTGCCGCTGGAGCACGAATTCGGCTGGAGCGATGCGCAAATCTCCTCGGCGTTGGCGCTGCGCATCCTGCTGTACGGATTGTTCGGGCCGTTCGCAGCGGCGTTCATGAACCGCTTCGGCGTTCGCCGCGTCATCGTCGCCGCCTGTGCGCTGATCGCTACCGGTTTCCTCGCTTCGCTCGCGATGACGCGGGTTTGGCAGCTCGTCGCGCTGTGGGGCATCGTGGCCGGTGTCGGCACCGGTCTGACCGCGATGGTTTTGGCGGCGACGGTCGCGACGCGCTGGTTCAGTCATCGCCGCGGCCTCGTGATCGGCATGCTGGCGGCGAGCTCGGCGACCGGCCAGCTGGTGTTCCTGCCGCTCATTGCCGAGCTCACCACCCGGTTCGGCTGGCGTATCGCGCTTGTCTTTGTCTCCGCCGTGCTGGGGCTCACCGCGATGGTGGCGCTCGCCCTCATGCGCGACCGGCCGAGCGACCTCGATCTGCCGCTCTACGGCGAAACCGCGGTGTCGCCGCCGCCGCCCGCCGGCGTCGGGCACGCATCGTTGCTGATGTCGCCGCTAATCGTGCTGCGTGATTGCGTGCGCGTGCCGATCTTCTGGGTGTTGTTCGCCACCTTCTTCGTCTGCGGCTGCAGCACCAACGGCCTGGTGCAGACCCATTTCATCACGCTGTGCCACGACTACGGGCTTGCCGCCACGGCCGCAGCCAGCGTGCTTGCCATGATGGGCGCGTTCGATTTCGTCGGCACCATCGGCTCCGGCTGGCTGTCCGACCGCTTCGACAATCGCTGGCTGTTGTTCTGGTATTACGGGCTGCGCGGGCTGTCGCTGCTCTATCTGCCGTTCACCGCTTTCACGTTTTACGGCCTGTCGCTGTTCGCGGTGTTCTACGGCCTCGACTGGATCGCGACCGTGCCGCCGACGGTGAAGCTGACCGCCGACCGCTTCGGGCGCGAGCGCGCCGGCATGGTGTTCGGCTGGGTGTTCGCCGGCCATCAAATCGGCGCCGCCTCAGCGGCGTTCGGCGCCGGCTTGGTGCGCACCGAATATTTGACCTACCTGCCGGCCTTCTTCATCGCCGGCGCGCTGTGCCTGTTCGCGGCGCTGCTGGTGCTGACGGTGCGGAAATCCGCGCCGGGCATCGGCGCGGTTTCGCCCGCGCCGGCGCGCGCCTAAACCTTACGGCGCTTCGCCTCGATCTTGTCCCAGATCAGCGCCGCAATATCGGCGCCGCCGAAATTCTTCACTGCGCGGATGCCGGTGGGCGAGGTGACGTTGATCTCGGTGAGGAAGCCACCGATCACGTCGATGCCGACAAACAACAGGCCGCGTTGGCGCAGCGGCGGGCCGAGCCGCGTGCAGATTTCGCGCTCGCGCGCAGTAAGGTCGGTCGCTTTGGGCACGCCGCCGCGCACCATATTCGAGCGCAGGTCGTCCGGCGCCGGCACGCGATTGACGGCGCCGGCAAACTCGCCGTCGACCAGGATGATGCGCTTATCGCCGTCCTTCACCGCCGGCAGATATTTCTGCACCACCCATTGCTCGCGAAACGTCGCGGCGAACAGGTCGTAGAGCGAACCGAAATTGAGGTCCTCGCGTTGCAGCCGGAACACCGCCTCGCCGCCTTTGCCGTAGAGCGGCTTCATGACGATGTCGCCGTGCTCGGCGCGGAAGGCTTTGATGGCGTCGAGATCGCGGGTGACCAGCGTCGGTGGCATCAGATCGGGAAATTCGGTGACGAAAACCTTCTCCGGCGCATTGCGCACATGCCCCGGATCGTTGACGACCAAGGTTTTCGGCTGGATGCGCTCGAGGAGGTGTGTCGAGGTGATATAGGCAAGATCGAACGGCGGATCTTGGCGCAACAGCACCACGTCGAAGGAATCGAGCGCGACGTGGCGCGGTTCGCCGAGCGTAAAATGGTCGCCGGCTTGGTCGCGCACGGATAAGGGCTGCACGCTGGCGGAGACTTTGCCGTCGCGCAGCGCCAGCCGGTCGGGCGTGTAATAGGACAGCGGAAAGCCGCGGGCCTGGGCTTCCAACAGCAGCGCGAAAGTGGAATCGCCGCGGATATTGATCCGCTCGATCGGGTCCATTTGCACGGCGACGTTCAGGGCCATTTTCAGACTCTTGGGCTTTGTCTACGCAATTTCCGGTGTGGCGGCCACGCCTTAGAGCATGATCCCGAAAAGTGGAAACCGGTTTTCGGACAAGATCATGCTCAAAACAACAATCTACCGGCTGGCATCGAAGGCATTGGCAATATGGCGCGGTATCTTGCCCGGTGCCACCAGGATGACGTCGAAGCGGATTTCGGCGTTGACGTCACCGGAGTGCTGCGCCAGCCAAAATTCGGCGGCGCCGACGATGCGGCTTTTGCCACGCTCGGTCACTGCTTCGGCCGCGTCATCGAGCGTCGCGCGCGCCTTGACCTCGACGAACACCAGCGCACGGCGGCGGCGCGCGACGATGTCGATCTCGCCGAACGGCGTTTTCCAGCGCCGCGCCACGATGCGATAGGCTTTGGCGACCAGGAACATGGCGGCGCGGCTTTCTGCCGACAGGCCGAGCCGAAACGCCGCGACCCGTTCCGGCCGTGGCGTCGCCTTCGCAGGTTTGCGCGGCTCAGCGCGGCGTGCCACGGTCTTCGTCCTTGATTGCTTTGGAAAGCGCCAGCGCGCGCTGGTAAACCTCGCGCCGCGGCAGGCCGGTCGCATCCGCGACTTCGGCCACGGCATCTTTCAGCGAAACGCGTTGCAGCGCTTGCTGCAGCATTGTCTCGGTTTCGGCCGCGCCGACCGGCTCGATCGCCTGCGGCGGCGCAATGACCAGAACGATTTCGCCGCGCGGCGTATCGTTCGCGTAAGCTTGGCCCAGCGCAGCGATTTCGCCGCGCCGGATTTCCTCGTGCAGCTTGGTGAGTTCGCGGCACAAAGCCGCCTCGCGCTGTCCTCCGAGGCCGGCTGCGAGGTCGGCCAGCGTCGCGGCAAGACGCGGACCTGTCTCGAATAAAACCAGCGTGGCGGGGATACGGGCAAGCTCGGCGATGCGGGCGCGCCGTGCGGCTTCCTTCGGCGGCAGAAATCCAGCGAACAGGAACTGGTCGGTGGGCAGACCCGCGACGGTCAATGCCGCCATCACCGCCGATGCGCCGGGCAGCGCCGTGACGCTGTGGCCGCCGTCCTGTGCGGCGCGGACGAGCTTATATCCCGGGTCGGAGACGAGCGGCGTGCCGGCGTCGGACACCAGCGCGACCGCTGCGCCTTCGGCAAGCCGGCGCAACAGCGCCGGCCGCGCTTTCGCCGCGTTGTACTCATGATAGGGCGTCAGCGGGCGGCCGATGCCGTAGCGGTCGAGTAATTTGCGGGTTACGCGGGTGTCCTCGCAGGCGATCAGGTCGGCGCCGGCCAGCGCCTCTAGCGCGCGCAGCGTGATGTCGCCGAGATTGCCGATGGGGGTGGCGACAATATGCAGGCCGGGCGCGAGCCTTGCCACGTCGATGGCCTGGCCGCCGAGCAGGTAACGCCGTGGCGCCCCGTCCACGCCATGCTGCGGTTTGCGGACTGCATTGCTCATCGCCGTCACTCTAGCGTTAGCGCCTTGTGGCGTCATGCCGCGGCAGATTCCCTATCCTTTTCATTTAGTTAACCATTCGCCGCCAATATGTCCGAATGGCGTTGCATCGACGCGTGGGGCGTCGTGGGGAGAACCGCCGTGTCCGCGCAAATGCAGGTTCAGGGGTCGGCGGCTATGCCAACGCGGCGCCGCTCGATTACGGGCTTGCTTGCCACGGCAGGCGCGCTGCTGACGGGCTGCTCGGGAAATTCCCAATATTTGTCGACGGCGCCGGGGCCGCAGAGCTCGCAGGCGCCGCCGGGCGCGACCATCGGCGCCGGCCAAGTCAAGGTGGGCCTGATCCTGCCTCTGTCGGCACCCGGCAATGCCGGGCTTGCCGGCCAGTCGATGCGCAACGCCGCCGAAATGGCGGTTGCCGAATTCAACAATCCGAACATCCAGCTCCTGGTGAAAGACGACGGTGGCACCGCCCAGGCGGCTCAGCTCGCCGCTCAGCAGTCGCTCGACGACGGCGCTCAGATCATTCTTGGACCGCTATTTTCCCAATCGGTCAGTTTCGTCGCCCAGGCGGCGCGGGCGCGCAATGTGCCGGTCATCGCCTTTTCGACCGACGCCAATGTCGCATCGAACGGCGTCTACCTTCTGAGCTTCCTGCCGGAATCGGACGTCGACCGCATCGTGCAATATGCCAGTTCGGTCGGGAAGCGCTCCTACGCCGCGCTTATTCCCGACAATCCCTACGGCACGGTGGTCGAAGCGGCTCTCAAGCAGGCCATGGCGCGCCGCAACGGCAGTCAGATCGTCGCGCTCGAACGCTATCCGCATGATAAAGCCGCGATGGCAGCGCCGATCCGGAACATCGCGCAAGGCTCGACGCGCGCCGACTGCCTGTTCATTCCCGACAGCGGCGACGTGGTGCCGGACGTGGTCCAGGGCCTGGTCGCCGACGGCGTCAATCTGAAGCGATTGCAGCTGCTCGGCACTGGTTTGTGGGACGACCCGCATATTTATGCGACACCGGCGCTCGCCGGCGGCTGGTATGCAGCCCCGGACGGCACCGGCTACCGGAATTTCGCCACCCGCTATCGCACCCACTACAACCAGGACCCGGTGCGTACCGCGACGCTGTCCTACGACGCGGTCGCTCTGGTCGCCGCCTTGGTGAAAACGCAGGGCCCACAGGCCTTTACACCGCAAGTGCTCACCAATCCGTCCGGCTTTTCCGGCATCGACGGCCTGTTCCGCTTCAAACCCGACGGCACCAATGAGCGCGGGCTGGCGGTTTTGCGTGTTGCCGCGTCGGGGGCGCAGATTATCTCTCCGGCGCCCCGCAGCTTTACCGGATCGGCGGCGGGATAATAATAAGCACGCTTATTATTTTTAGGCACCGAAAATTGCTACGAACGTAGGAAAAGTAAGGCCTCAGGGCGGTTTACCGACAAATTACTAAGCTAGCTTATGAAAACTTAGGGCCGATTTCCAGACTTACGCTGCGAGATCGGCGACCACCGCATCGAGTATCGGGAAGCCCGGCAGGGTCACCCGCAGCCGGCCGTCGCCGGGGGTCTCGACCAAACCATGCTCGTGCAGCACGGCAATGCGAACCGGATCGAGCGGCCGGCCGGAGATTTCGGCGTAGCGCGCTGTATCGATTCCTTCGGCGAGCCGCAGCCCCATCAGCAAGAACTCGTCGGACCGCTCCTCGCGGGTGAGCACGTCATCGCTGACGAGGCCGTTCCCCTGCGTCTCAACCCGCATCAGCCAGGCTTCCGGCCGCTTTTCGGTCGCCGTGGCGTGACGCTCGCCGTCGATATCGAGACGGCCATGTCCGCCCGGCCCGATGCCGGCATATTCATGGGCGCGCCAATAGACGAGATTGTGCCGGCATTCGCCGCCCGGCCGCGCATGATTAGAAATTTCGTAAGCCGGCAGCCCGGCTGCAGCGCAAATCTCCTGGGTCGTGTCGTAGAGCGCGCGCGAGGTGTCCTCGTCGGGAAGGCGTAATTTGCCCGCGGCATGAAGCGCAGCGAACGGCGTCTCGGGCTCGACGGTCAATTGATAGAGCGAAAGATGCTCGCCGGCCTCGGCGAGCGCGGTCTTCAATTCGCCTGCCCACGGTTTCGGCTCTTGGTTCGGCCGCGCATAGATCAGATCGAACGAATAACGGCCGAACACGCTGCGCGCGACGGCAACGGCTTCAAGCGCCTCGCGCGCCGAATGCGTGCGGCCGAGCTCGGCCAGCACGCGATCGTCGAGCGCCTGGACGCCGAGCGAGACGCGATTAACGCCGGCTGCTCGGTAACCGCGAAATCGCGTCGCCTCGACGCTGGTCGGATTGGCTTCGAGCGTGATCTCGGCATCGGGCGCAACCCGCCAATGCCGCGCCACGGCATCGAGCACGGCGGCGATGGTCGAGGGCTGCATCAAGGACGGCGTGCCGCCGCCGAAGAAGATCGTCGAGACGACACGGTCCGACACGCGCGCCGCGGTCGCCGCGATTTCGGCGGCAAAGGCGCGGGCAAAGCGTCCTTCGTCGATCGGCTCGCGCCGGACGTGACTGTTGAAATCGCAATACGGACATTTCGACAGACAGAACGGCCAGTGGATGTAGACGCCGAAGGCTTGCTCACGGTTTTCCAAGGCAGGTCTCCGCGAGTTTCAAGAAGGTGCGGGCGCGATGCGACAGACCTTTTCCCCGCGGCGGCAGGCCGTGCTTTTCTTCGCTTCCCATTTCACCGAAGGTGCGGTCATGGCCGTCGGGCAGGAACATCGGATCGTAGCCGAATCCTTGGTCGCCGCGCGGCGGCCAGACCAGCGTGCCGTCAACACGGGCTTCGAATTCCTCGACATGACCGTCCGGCCAGGCGACGGCGAGCGCCGAGACGAAATGTGCCTTGCGGCGATCCGGCGTGGTCGCGCCGCATTCGCGCAGTTTTTCTTCGATGATTTCCATGGCGCGGCGAAAATTCCGGTCGGACCCCGCCCAGCGCGCCGAATGAATGCCGGGCGCGCCATCGAGCGCGGCGACGGCGAGCCCGGAATCGTCGGCAAAGGCCGGAAGTCCAGTCGCCCTGGCCGCCGCTTGCGCCTTAATGCGCGCGTTGTCGCGAAACGTCATTCCCGTTTCGTCCGGTTCTTTCAGCTTAAGCTCGCCTGCCGATATGGCGTCGATACCATGGGGCGCAAGCAAGTCCCGCATTTCGGCAAGCTTGCCAGGATTATGCGTCGCAATCACCAGACGGCCCGCAATGCGGCGATGTGGCGGCTCCTTCACATCACCGCCATCTTCTGCAGATCGACAAGCTTGGCGATGCCTTTGCGCGCCAGCGCCAACAGCGCCGAGAATTGCGCCTCCGAGAACGGCGTCTTTTCCGCGGTTGCCTGCACTTCGACGATATTGCCCGAGCCGGTGAGAACGAAATTGGCGTCGGTGTCGGCTTGCGAATCCTCGGCATAGTCGAGATCGAGCACGGCTGTGCCGGAGCAGACGCCGCAGGAAATCGCGGCGATATGATCGCGCAACACCTCGGTCTCGATCATCGACCGCGCCTTCATCCAGGCAAGGCAATCGTAAAGCGCGATCCAGGCACCGGTAATCGACGCCGTACGAGTGCCGCCATCGGCCTGGATCACGTCGCAATCGATGGTGATCTGTCGTTCGCCGAGCGCTTTGAGATCGACCACCGAACGCAGGCTGCGGCCGATCAGGCGTTGGATCTCCACCGTGCGTCCGTTCTGTTTGCCAGCCGAGGCCTCGCGTCGCGTGCGTTCCAGCGTGGCGCGCGGCAGCATGCCGTATTCGGCGGTAATCCAGCCGCGCGCTTGCCCCTTGAGCCACGGCGGTAACCGATCTTCCAGAGTGGCGGTGACCAGCACGTGGGTATCGCCGAATTTCACGAAGCAGGAGCCTTCGGCGAACTTCACGACGCCACGCTCGAGCGAGACGGGGCGTAGTTCGTCAGGTTGTCGGCGGCTCGGCCGCATGCAGTTCTCCCGGTTGCCGGAGCCCGACGCGCCGGCGCTTCACGCTTGTAGTGGGTCGGATATGGGCCCCACAAGGGCACGGCAGGTTGCGCCGAAAACGGCTGATTGCCAGGCGCCGCCGCTGACCCTAACCTTTGGCTGATTTTGCGAGGAGGGCGTCGATATGGCGGCGGAAGCAACGCTAGAAACCACACAAAAGCTGGCGAAATTCGCCGCGACGCTGCGTTATGGCGATTTGCCGGAGCGGGTCCGCGAGCACTGCAAGAAGTTGTTCCTCGACGCGCTCGCCTGTGCGGTCGCCGGCCACCAGGGCGAGGAGACCGGCCAGATGGCGGCGCTCGCTTCGGCGCTGGCACAAAGCAACGAATCGAGCGTGATCGGCGGCGGGCATTTGTCGCTTGCCGGCGCCACGCTGCTCAACGGCTATCTCATCACCGCGGTGACGATGTGCGACGTGCACCGCGCCACCATGACTCATGTCACGCCGGAAATCGTGCCGCCGGCGCTCGCCATCGCCGAGCGCGACGGGCTGTCCGGGCGCGATCTTTTGGTCGCTATCGCCGCCGGCTGCGAAGTAACGACGCGGATCGGCCTCGGCCTCGATTATCCGGTGTTTCGCGCGCGCGGCTGGCATGGGCCGGGCATCCTCGGTCCGTTCGGCGCCGCCGCGGCAGTGGGCTCGCTCCTGAAATTCGACGCCGACCGTATGGCGCGCGCGTTCGGGCTTGCCGGCAGCCAAGCGGCGGGGACGTTTGCCGCCTGGGGCACGCCGACGGTGAAATTCCATCAATGCCGCGGCGCGCTGTCCGGTTTGCTGGCGGCGCTGTTGGCGCAGCAGGATTTCTCGGCTACGCGCGAATTCCTCACGGCCAAGGACGGCGGCCTCTACAACGCCTATGTCAACGGCGGCAAACCGGACGCGGCGCTCGCCGATCTCGGCCAACGCTTTGAACTCGAGCAGATCGCGATGCGGCTATGGCCGTCGGCGTCGCTCATTCAGGGCCTCAACACCGCGCTGTTCGACATCGCGGCAAAGCACAAGATCGATGCCGCGCACGTGCGCAAGGTCGATGTTGCGCTCAGTCAAGCCACGTTCGACATGCACGGCGGCTTTAAGACGTACAAAGCCAAATTCGAAGCGCTGTTGTCGGCGCACTATACCGCGGCGGCGATCTTGCACGACCGCGCGCTGACCTTGGCGCAATTCGAATCCGATCGTTACAACGATCCGAAACTACGCAGCTTCGCCGCTGAAAAAGTCGAAGTTCGCGCCGACGCTTCGGCAACGGGTTCGCAGGCTAACGTAGAAATCGTCATGGACGACGGCGCAACGTTTAAGGCACGTTGCGAACATCCACTCGGTTCCGCCGAAAATCCGCTGTCGCGCGGTCAGATCGAACAAAAATTCCGAAAGTATGCCGCAGGCGTCATTGCCGACGCGCATATTGCCGATGTCATCGCCGCGGTGGACCGTCTGGAGGACTTCGGCTCAGTGCGCAAGCTCATGGATTTGCTGCGCGGGGTGCCGCGCGCCCGTGCGATGGCGGCGGCGGAGTGATATATAGCGGGTGTGAGTCCGGCAATCGGTTGCGGAGTGTTTTTTGGCCAGCCATGATTTTCCGCTGGGCGTGAATCAGCTGGGGCTCGCCCAGCTCAACGAGCGTTCGCGCGAGATTTTTCGCCAGATCGTCGAGAGCTATCTGGCGACCGGCGAGCCGGTCGGTTCGCGCAATCTGTCGCGCATCCTGCCGATGACCTTGTCGCCGGCTTCGGTGCGCAACGTCATGTCCGATCTCGAACAGCTCGGGCTCGTCTATGCGCCGCACACCTCCGCCGGCCGGCTGCCGACCGAACTGGGGCTTCGCTTCTTCGTCGATGCGCTGATGCAAATCGGCGATCTGACCGAGCGCGACCGCAAGGCCATTGAGGCGCAGGTCGCAGGTTCCGGCCAGGGGAAATCGGTCGAAGCGGTGCTGACCGAAGCTTCAGGTTTGCTCTCAGGCTTGAGCCGCGCCGCCGGCGTCGTGCTCACCGCCAAGGCAAATCCGCGGCTCAAACACATCGAGTTCGTGCGGCTCGAGCCGGAGCGGGCGCTGGTGATCCTGGTCGGCGAGGACGGTCAGGTGGAAAATCGGGTGCTGAATATCCCGATCGGTCTGCCGACCTCGGCGCTGACCGAAGCGGCGAATTTTCTCAACACGCGCATTCGCGGCCATACCCTCGACGAGGTCAAGGCCGAGACCGAGCGCACGCTCAAGGAAAGCGAAGCTCAGCTCGATCAGCTGACCAAGAAGATCGTCGCCGAAGGGCTGGCAAGCTGGTCCGGCGGCGAAAGCGACGAGCGCAAACTGATCGTGCGCGGACAGGCCCATCTGCTCGACGATCTCAAGGCCGTGGCCGACCTCGAACGCGTGCGGCTGCTGTTCGACGATCTGGAAACCCGCCGCGAGGTGATCGATCTGCTTGGCCGCGCCGAGCAGGCCGAGGGCGTCCGGGTCTTCATCGGGTCCGAGAACAAGCTGTTTTCGCTGTCCGGCTCGTCGACCATCGTCGCGCCCTATCACGATGCGTCGGGCCATATCGTGGGGGTGCTCGGCGTCATCGGGCCGACGCGGCTCAATTACGCGCGCATCGTGCCCATGGTGGACTACACCGCCAAAGTCGTCAGCAAGCTCCTCGGCGGCTGACTCCTCGACTTGATTTTTGCCGGTTGAACCCTGATATGCGGGGCGTCAAAGGATGGAAAACCCATGACGGAACAGACCGCTCGTGCTGAGGACGACGCGGCCGCGCGGCGGCAGACCGACGTTCCCGCCGGCGCGCCAGCCGCCGATCCGGTACCCTCGACCGCGCTCGAACGCGAACATGCGGAGATGAAAGACCGCTTGTTGCGGACGCTGGCCGAGATGGAAAACCTGCGTAGGCGTACCGAACGCGAAGTCGTGGATTCGCGGCTCTATGCCGTCACGTCGTTCGCACGCGACGTTCTCGGCGTCGCCGACAATATGCGTCGCGCGCTGGAAGCGGTGGCGCCGGAATTGCGGACCAGCGCGCAGAACGGCGCCAAAGCGCTGGTCGATGGCGTCGAACTGACCGAGCGGGAGCTCCTCAACACGCTGGAAAAATACGGCGTCCGTCAATTCACGCCGCAAGGCGAGAAATTCGATCCCAATCTGCACCAAGCCATGTTCGAAGTGCCCGATGCGACGGTGCCCGCCGGCAGCGTCGTGCAGGTGGTGCAGCCCGGTTACATGATCGGCGAACGGGTGTTGCGCCCGGCTCTGGTCGGGGTGTCGAAGGGCGGACCGAAAGCGGCGCCGGCGTCGCCGACCAACGACAACGCCAAAACAGCCGCGAACTAAGACGCAAAATCCAAGCTTCACTCAGTATCGATGCCGTCGCGGACTTTGCGCAGCCGCGTCAGCATATCGGGCCACACGTCGGCGTGCGCGATGCCGATCATCTGCATGTAGCCGCCGGTGCCGAAGCGCAACCATTGCACGACCATGAGATCGGCGCCCTGCGTGTCCTTGGCCTTTGCCAGGGTCTGATAACCCGATTGTCCGTTAATGCGCAGCGGCTCGGCGTCTTGGACTCGCACGTCTGCGATCCCGCCGATCTGATCGAAAGTCACGCGCGCGAAGCTGTCGTTGTCCTTCGGCTCGGTGGGTCCGCCCGGCAGCGCGGCGATGAGGAAACGGGCATCGACGCGGTGTCCCGCCGCATCCTTATTTTCGTCATTCGGCGCTTTGTCGGATTGTTCGCCGCCGGCCGGCTCGTGCACGAGCATCAAGGCGCGGCCCGGCAGGACGTCGTCGATGTGAAATCCGGCAAGGTCGCCGACCTTGAACGGCAATAGGCTCAGCCGCTCCGCGTCGGGCACGCTGGCGCGTACTGCGAGCGTCGAAAGCGCGGCGCGCACCACCTGATCGGTATATTTGTTGTTCTGATCCGGAACCCGCACGGTGACGAGCGCGGTGACGTCGCCCGCCGGCGCAACCAACATCCACTTGCGGAAGGACGCGTCGGGGGTCGTCTGCTTACCGCTCAGCAGAAAGCCCGCGCCGGTCCGGGCCGTAAACGGCTCGCGATTATCGATGCCTTGCTTCTTCAACGCTTCCGGAACCATCGACTTGTCCAGGGAACTGAAAGCATCGGCAGGGAACGTCGAGAGAAGAATCGCCGCGCCGGCGTCGGGATCTTCGAATCCCATGAAATGAGGGCTCAGCGGCATGGTTAGCGGCGGCACGAGCCCGATCCGGGAGCCGGTCGGAAAAATCGCATCGGCTGCCTGTGCCGGAATGGCCCAAACCAGGACGGCGAAAACCGCTGTCGCGAGACTTAAAAGACCCCGCGTCGCGCGGATTTGGTTCGAATTCATCATTGCCGGTCCTGGAGAACTGCAGCGGGACGCGCCGACCGCGAATGTACCGGGCGTGTCACCCGCCGCATGGTCAGATTGATCCGGCCGCCTTCCGCGAGCAAGGTCGAAGTGCCTGGATAGATGCGATCGACGTCATGAAAGGCGAGCCGGGCTTCGCTACCTAAAACCAGCGCATCGCCGGAATTAAGGCGAAAGGAACGCGTCGCGTCGCCGCGCTGGTCTCCGCCGAGGCGGAACAAGCAGGCATCGCCGAGCGAAAGCGACACCACTGGCGCCGCGAAGTCCTGTTCGTCGCGGTCCTGATGCAAGCCCATTTTCGCATCCGGCCCGTAGTAATTTATCAGACAGGCCTCCGGCGGATGCGGATATTGCGCAAGGTCGTTCCAGGCCGCGAGCAGCGCGTCGGGAAGCGGCGGCCACGGCCGGCCGGTTTCGGGATGCAGCGGCGCATAGCGGTAGCCGCGCTCGTCCGACATCCAGCCGAGCGGACCGCAATTGGACATGCGCACCGACATCGGCCGGCCCGATTTCGGCATGCGCGAGGTAAACAGCGGCGCCGCGGCGAAGACCTGGCGGATCGCGGCAAGCAGGCGCTGCTGCCGTTCGCGGTCGAGATAGCCCGGATAAATCCGCAGGCCCGGCATATGCGCTGCTGTCCGGGAAATCTGCGCGGCTGGCTCGGATTCGATGGTCATTTTCATGGGATTTTTACGACTCGACGGCACGTTCCGCCTAATGTCTCTGCTCTCCCCGTACGTTGGCATTGTGGCGCGATCTGCCCCGACCGGCAAAACTCCGGTCGAGGACCTCTACGCCAAATTGACAGTCAGCGCGGCGGTGTTCTTCGTCATGCTCGAGATCTCGTATCTCGTCATTGCCGGGCTGCCGCCGATCGCCAAGCCATGGGTAGACGGCGCGAATTTCGTCCTCGGCCGCGACTTCCTTAATACTTGGATGGGCGGCCGTTCGGCCTTCTTCGGCGGCCCGGCGCCCTGGTTCGATCTGCATGTCTACAACCAGGCGCTCCGCGACATGCTGGGTACGCAGTATCAAGAGCATTACTGGTCGTATCCGCCGCACGTGATGCTGTTCATCTGGCCGCTCGGTCTGATGCCCTATTTGCCGGCCTATATCGCATGGTGCGTGGTCGGCATCGCGCTTTATCTGCTCGCCTGTTCGAGCGCGATCCCGCGCGAACGCCTGTTGTTTCTCGCCGTCGCGCCCGGCATTGCGGTCTGCGTGTTCTTCGGCCAGAACGGCTTCTACACGGCGGCCCTTTTGATCGGCGGGCTGATGTGTCTCGATCGCCGGCCGGTGCTCGCCGGCGTGCTGTTCGGCATCCTCACCATCAAGCCGCAGCTCGGCCTGCTGCTGCCGGTGATGCTGTTGCTTGAGCGCCGTTGGGCAACGATCGCGTCGGCGGTGGCGACGACGGCGGCGTTGGTGACGGCCGCCGCCATGTTGTACGGCTGGAATATATGGATCGAGTTCTGGCAGAAGGTCGTGCCGCAGCAGGAATGGCTCACCGTGCACGGCGGAGGCTTGTTGTTTGCGGTGGTGTCGTCGGTGTTTTACGGCGGCCGTCTCCTGCACCTGCCGATCGCCGTCGACTGGATGCTCCAGGACATCGTCTCCGCGCTGGCATTCGCCGCCGTGGTTTGGACCTACTGGCAGCGCCGCGATCCGGCGCTGTCGCTTGCGCTTCTCGTCACCGCGACATTCCTTTTCACGCCGTACATCCTCAACTACGACATGGTGGTGTTCGGCTTCGTGGTCGCGCTGTTACGCGACCACGCCGACAATACCAAGCGCGACCATCAGCTCTTGATCGCGGTCTGGTCGCTGCCGGTGACGATGATGCTCGCGGCTTTGGTCTATGTTCCGCTGGCGCCGATCGTGCTGATCGCGTTTGCGGCGCGGCTGGTTTGGCGCTTGGCGCAAAATGACGGGCGCGAAGTGCGGCTGCTGCCGGACGGAACTGCAGCCGCCACGGCTTAGCATCTGCGCCTGATTAGGCCGCGCGATCCGCGGCGATCTGCTCCGGCACGAGACGCACGCCCTCCAGCGCTTCACGTATGCCGGATTCGCCCGCCTCGTGATATTCGGCGTCCTCATTGACGTTCCACACGTCATAGAGCCGCGCGCCGGCGAGAATGTTTCGCGCGGTCAGCATCGCCGTCATCATCGCATGGTCCTGGTTGTTGTAGCGGTGCATGCCGTTGCGGCCGATCACGTGCAACGTCGGATAGCTGCCCTCGAGGTCGCGCCGGATGGCGGCGACGTTGTCGCGATAGTCTTCGTCGTAAACCGGATAGGCCTTGGCTTGGCGCACCACGCAGGCGTCGACCACGTCGGCCGGCGAAATAAGCCCGATCTGCGCCACTTCCGCCTTCGCCAGCGCGATGAGATCGCGGTCGGCCGCGTTCCATAGTCCGTCGCCCTCGAAGCAGAAATATTCGAGGCCGAGACAGCTCATGCCCGCAGGCACCATTTCCGGCGACCACGAGCGGAAGTTCTGCACCCGGCCGACCTTTACGCTCGGATCGTGGATATAGATCCAGTTGTCGGGGAACAGATCGGGTTTGCGCACCATCAGCGCCACGGTGAGAAAATCGCGATAGCGCAGCGCGCGCGCATGGAGCAGCGAAATCGGAACCGGCTCGATCCGCTCGACGAGTTCGCGCAGCGGCGCCGATGAGACGATGTGGCGCGCGGTATGGAGTTCACGTTCGCCGTTCGCCTTGGCCACCTCAATGCGCCAGTAACTGCGGGCGGCATCGAACTCCAGCCCGAGCAGCTCGCGCCCCATCAGGATGCACCCGCCTTGCGCCTTGATCTTGCGCGCCGCCGCCTGCCACATCATGCCCGGCCCTTGGCGCGGATACTGAAAGCTCTCGATCAGCGTCTTGACGGTGTCGCCTTCGGGTTGGCCGCCGGATTTGCGGCCGGCGCCCAGCGAGCGCTTGAGCCCGTTGATGACGGCCGTGGCCAAATCCAGGCCCTTGATGCGTTGCGCCGCCCAATCGGCGGAAATCTCGTCGCACGACATGCCCCAGACTTTCTCGGTGTAGGTCTTGAAGAAAATCTGGAACAGCCGTTCGCCGAACTGGTTGCGCACCCAATCGTGGAAGGTGCGCGCTCGCGGCACGGGAAAGAGCTTCGCGTAGGCATAGGACAACAGGCATGCCGCGCTGGTGAATACGCCGAGCTTGAGCAGCGCTTCAAAGGCCTTGAGCGGATAGGAGAAGAATTTGCCGTTATAGTAGATGCGCGACAGGCGCGGCCGCGTGATGAAATCGTCGGGCAGGATCTCCTGCCACAGCGCGACGACCTCCTTCGATTTCGAGAAGAAGCGGTGGCCGCCGATGTCGAACAGGAAGCCCTTATAATCGACGGTGCGGCTGATGCCGCCGACATAGACCGGATCGCGCTCGACGACGAGGACGGAGCGCGCCTCCTTGGTCAGGCAATAGGCCGCGGTCAGTCCGGCGGGTCCGGCGCCGATCACCAATACGTCAGTATCGACGGCCAAGTCGCTGGCCGGCAAGTCGCTGGCGGGCAAGTCGCTGGCGGGCAAATCTGGCCTGGTCAAATCCCGCCGGGTCGGGTCGCGCATGGTCAGGTCGCGCATGGTCATGGCGCGGCGATCAGGCGGCGGGACGCGGCCGGAAGGCGAACGACGCCTGGCCGAAATACGAGACGAGCGCGCCGGTGGCGGCGCCGACGATCACGGCGAGCTGCGGCATCGCTGCCAACAGCGTGACGACGAAGACCGCGAAGACACCATAGCTCACGGCCTGCGCTGCGGCGGCGACTGCGGCGTAACGCATGGCTTCGTCGGCGGGACGGCGGCCGCTGCGATCGAAGGTCAGCGCGCGGTTGAGCCGCCAGGTCACCACCGTGGCAATGGCGAGCGAAATAGCCCGCGCGACGAGCGGGTTTTGCCCATGAGAGAGGACGAGCGTAAAGACGGCAAGATCGGTGACGAGACCGAGCCCGCCGACGCCGAGGAAGCGAAGCGGCCGCGGCAATACCTCGAAGACTCTACGAACCGGATCGTCGAGGGCGACGGCAGGCGCGGATGTGGCGCCATGCGCCGCGCCGCCTGTAACGTTACTGACGCGCATAACAACTCCACGCCTGCGGGCGGCTCGATTCTGACGCCGTTTTCGGCTGGCCGAGCTCGCGTCCCTTTGCCCGCTTTATCCGTGGCAGTATTTCCTTAATGGCGGACTAGCGCGGGCGGGCGCGTTCGAGAGTGCATGCGACACCGTTAAGAGACCCTCACCGCGCGGAAATGTTCGCAGCGCGCCGCGGCGGGAGAAATGGGCGTTGCATCGGCAATCCTGCCTTGCAGGGCGATGTCGCCCTCCTATATGAGCCAAGGGAAATCGTCGCGACGGCAGGCTCTTGGGCCAGCGATCTCAGGCCTGCGGTTGGGGTGATGAGTCATAAGGGGGTCGGACGCAAGGGCGCCTTACGGGCCAGCCCGACCTGCCGCAAAAGAGAGGATTTAGACCATGGCCAAGGTCATCGGTATCGATCTCGGGACCACGAATTCCTGCGTCGCCGTTATGGAAGGCAAGACGCCGAAGGTCATCGAGAACGCAGAGGGGATGCGCACCACGCCGTCCATCGTCGCTTTCACCGACGAGGGCGAGCGGCTGGTCGGCCAGCCGGCGAAACGCCAGGCGGTCACCAATCCCGAGCGCACGATTTTCGCAGTCAAACGCCTGATCGGCCGTCGCTACGACGACCCGATGGTGGAAAAGGATAAGAAGCTCGTTCCCTACAAGATCGCGCGCGCCTCGAACGGCGACGCCTGGGTGGAGATCGAGGGCAAGAGCTATTCGCCGTCGCAGATTTCCGCGTTCATCCTGCAGAAGATGAAGGAGACGGCCGAGGCCTATCTCGGCGCCAAAGTCGAGCAGGCCGTCATCACCGTTCCGGCCTATTTCAACGACGCGCAGCGCCAAGCCACCAAGGACGCCGGCAAGATCGCCGGCCTCGAAGTGCTGCGCATCATCAACGAGCCGACCGCGGCGGCGCTCGCTTACGGCCTCGATAAGAACAAGACCGGCACCATCGCGGTCTATGATCTTGGCGGCGGCACGTTCGATATTTCCATTCTCGAAATCGGCGACGGCGTGTTCGAGGTGAAGTCGACCAACGGCGACACCTTCCTCGGCGGCGAAGATTTCGACATGCGGCTGGTCAACTATCTAGCCGACGAATTCCAAAAAGAACAAGGCATCGATCTGCGCCGCGACAAGCTCGCGCTGCAGCGGCTCAAGGAGTCGGCGGAAAAGGCCAAGATCGAACTGTCCTCGACGACGCAGACCGAAATCAACCTGCCGTTCATCACCGCCGACGCTTCCGGACCGAAGCATCTGACGATGAAGCTCACCCGCGCCAAATTCGAGGCGCTGGTCGACGACCTGGTGCAGAAGACGATCGATCCGTGCAAGCAGGCGATCAAGGACGCCGGACTTAGCGCGGCCGAGATCAATGAAGTCGTCCTGGTCGGCGGCATGACGCGCATGCCGAAGGTCCAGGAGATCGTCAAGCAATTGTTCGGCAAGGAGCCGCACAAGGGCGTCAATCCCGACGAAGTCGTCGCCGTAGGAGCGGCGATCCAGGCCGGCGTGCTGCAAGGCGACGTCAAGGACGTGCTATTGCTCGACGTGACGCCGCTGTCGCTCGGCATCGAGACGTTGGGCGGCGTGTTCACCCGGCTGATCGATCGCAATACCACGATCCCGACCAAGAAGAGCCAAGTGTTCTCCACCGCCGAGGACGGCCAGACCGCGGTGACGATCCGCGTGTTCCAGGGCGAGCGCGAGATGGCGGCCGACAACAAGCTGCTCGGCTCGTTCGATCTGATCGGCATTCCGCCGTCGCCGCGCGGCGTGCCGCAGATCGAGGTCACTTTCGACATCGACGCCAATGGCATCGTCAATGTCTCGGCCAAGGACAAAGGCACCGGTAAGGAGCAGCAGATCCGCATCCAGGCGTCGGGCGGACTGTCCGAGGCCGATATCCAGAAGATGGTCAAGGACGCCGAGGCCCACGCCGAGGAAGACAAGAAGCGCAAAGCTCAAGTCGAGGCGAAGAACCATGCCGAGGCTCTGGTCCATTCGACCGAAAAGACATTGGCCGAGCATGGTTCGAAGCTCGGCGAGGCCGACCGCCGCGCCATCGAAAACGCCATGGCCGACCTCAAGGAAGCCTTGAAGGGCACCGACGCCGATGCGATCACGGCGAAGGCGAGCGCGCTGCAGCAGGCTTCGATGAAGCTCGGCGAGGCGATGTATAAGCAGGCCGCCGAGCAGCAGCCGGGCGGCGGCGATGCCGGCGGCGGCGCCGAAGCCAAGAAGGAAGACGTCGTCGATGCCGAATTTACCGAAGTCGACGACGACAAGAAGAACAAAAAATCGGCCTGATGCAGCGAGGCACTAATGCCGTTGCGGTTTGTCAGAATGGCACCCCCGCAAGCAATACGGGGGTGCTTGTTTATCAACGATCGAACGTCATCTATCGGTTCTTGTATCGGTTCTTGGGGTAAGGACTGATGGCCAAGCGCTGCTACTACGAAGCTCTCTCGATCGAACGCACCGCGAGCGATGGCGACATCAAAGCCGCCTTCCGCAAGCAGGCCATGGCCTGCCATCCGGATCGCAATCCCGACGATAAGGACGCCGAGCACCGCTTCAAGGAAATCAACGAAGCCTACGAGGTTCTGAAAGACCCCGACAAGCGCGCGGCTTACGACCGTTTCGGCCACGCCGCCTTCGAGCACGGCATGGGCGGCGCGGGCGCGGGCTTCGGCGCCGATTTCGGCACCACCTTTTCCGATCTGTTCGAAGGCATTTTCGGCATGGCCGGCGCGCGCGGCCGCGGCGGCAGTGGCCGCGAGCGCGGCGCCGATCTGCGCTACAATATGGAGATCGGCCTCACCGAGGCCTACGGCGGCAAGAACGCGCAAATCCGCATTCCAACCTCGGTGACGTGCGAGGCTTGCTCCGGCTCCGGCGCCAAGGCCGGCACCAAGCCGAAGACCTGCCCGATGTGCGGCGGCCATGGCCGCGTGCGTCACGCTCAAGGTTTCTTTACGCTGGAGCGCACCTGCCCGAATTGCGGCGGCCGCGGCCAGTCGATCGACAGCCCGTGCGCGTCATGCGCCGGCTCCGGCCGGGTCACCCGCGAGCGCACTTTGTCGGTGAATATTCCGGCGGGCGTCGAGGACGGCACCCGCATCCGGCTCGCCGGCGAAGGCGAAGCCGGCGTGCGCGGCGGTCCGCCCGGCGATCTGTACATTTTCCTGTCGATCGGCGCGCATCCGTTCTTCCAGCGCGAAGGCGCCGATCTGCATTGCCGCGTTCCGGTTTCCATGGTCGCGGCGGCGCTGGGCGGCGAGTTCGAAGTGCCGACGATCGACGGCGGCAAGACCAAGGTGAAAATCCCCGAGGGCACGCAGTCCGGCCGGCGTTTCCGCCTGCAAGGCAAGGGCATGCCGGTGTTACGCGCGCGGCAGTCCGGCGACATGTATGTGCAAGTCGTGGTCGAGACGCCGCAGAAGCTGACCAAGAAGCAGCGCGAGCTGTTGGCCGAGTTCGATCGCCTGTCATCGACCGAAACCCAGCCGGAATCCGCAGGCTTTCTCGGCAAGGTCAAGGACTTCCTCGACGGGCTCGGCGCCCGCACCGGCTCCGCCTGAAACGATATGGTCTTTGTCCCCCGAATGTTTTAAAATCGAGACGATTTTGTCGCGTGCAAAAACTTGTACTGGGCTTTTTGTGTGACTCTCATGCCGCTGCAAACCTTGCAAAAATTCGAAAAGAAAATCGGGCGACAGTTTCGCCTCCTGGAAGTCAGGAAAAACATCATCGAGCGCAAGATCGAACGCCAGATCCGGCTGTTCGAGCAAAAGCGCGACGGCATCGGCAAAAAGATCGAGCAGCGGATCAAGCAGTTCGAGCTGAAGAAAGGCATCCGGCTCGACGATGAGGTGCGCTTCATCCGCTCCTGGATCGAGCGGCCGTTGACGATCGGCGCGGTGACGCCGTCGGGCAAGATTCTCGCCCGCGCCATGGCGCGCTATGTCGATCCGAACTCGACCGGGCCGGTGGTCGAGTTGGGGCCGGGCACCGGGCCGGTCACGGAAGCCCTGGTCGAGGCCGGCGTCGACCCTTCGCGTCTCGTGCTGGTCGAGTTCGATCCGACGTTCTGCCGCATCCTGCGCTCGCGCTATCCCGACGCCACGCTGGTGCAGGGCGACGCCTATAGCCTGCGCCGGCTCCTCGAGACGCTGCTCATTCAGCCCGCCGCCGCCGTGGTGTCCGGCCTGCCGTTGATCACCAAGCCGATCAAGATGCGCTTACGCCTGATCCGCGACGCCTTCGATCTGATGGTGCCCGGCGCGCCCTTCGTGCAATTCACTTATTCGGTCGCTTCCCCGCTGCCGAAGCAGTTCGGCGGCTTCACGGCGGAAGCTTCCGAACGCATCTGGATGAATATTCCGCCCGCGCGCGTGTGGGTGTATCGGAAGGCCTGATGGTCTCCGGTCAGGTTCCAAATGCCCGCTGTCAAAATCCTGGTCATCCCCGGTTCGCTGCGCGCCGGCTCGCACAATGCGCGGCTCGCCGCGCTCGCGGTGAAGGAGTTGGCGCTCGCCGAAGCCGAGGTGACGCGCATCTCGCTGGAAGATTATCCGCTGCCGCTGTTCGATGCCGACCTCGCCGCGTCGTCCGGCATGCCGGCCTCGGCGGTACGGCTCAAACACATGCTGATGGCGCACCAGGGCGTGTTCATCACCAGCCCCGAATACAGCGCCTCGGTGACGCCGCTTTTGAAAAACGCGATCGACTGGGTGTCGCGCGTGCGCGAGGGGGCGGAGCCCACCTACGCCGCCTTCAGGCGTCGCGTCTTTGCCATGGGCGCGGCGTCGGCCGGCCCAAGCGGCGGCTTGCGTTCGCTGATGGCGCTGCGGCAGATTTTGGAACTGGGCTGCGGCGCACTGGTCATTCCGGAGCAAGTCTCGGTGCCGCGCGCCGAGCAGGCGTTCGACGATAACGACAATCTGAAGGATGAAACGCTGGCGGCATCGTTGAAGGCGATGGCGCGACGGCTGGTGGAGCTGGCGGCCGTCATGCCGTAGAAAGGCCGGACCATGCAGTTAAAGCCGCACGAGCGCCTGATCGCCGCGCTGGACGTGTCTTCGGTCGAGGCGGCGGCCGCGCTGGTGGCGCGGCTCGGCGATACAGTCTCGTTCTACAAAATCGGCTATCAGCTGGCGTTTGCCGGCGGGCTTTCTTATGCGCACGCGCTGACCGACGCCGGCAAGCAAGTCTTTATCGATCTCAAGCTGCACGACATTGCCAACACCGTCGCGCAAGGCGTGAAAAGCGTGGCCCGGCTCGGCGCGACGTTCCTTACCGTGCACGGCTATCCGCCGACCATGCGGGCCGCGGTGGAAGCGCGTGAGGGCAATTTGCGTATTCTCGCGGTCACCGTGCTGACCTCATTCGACGACGCCGACCTCAAAGCCGCCGGCTATGCCACGAGCGTAGCCGAGCTTGTCGCCCGCCGCGCCGCGCAAGCGCGCGACATCGGCGTCGATGGGCTGGTGTGCTCGCCCGAAGAGGCAGCCAAGGTTCGCGCCATCGTCGGCGACCAGCTTTGCTTGGTGACGCCCGGCATCCGGCCCGCCGGCGCCGCAGCCGGCGACCAGAAACGGATTGCAACGCCGGCTGCGGCAATCGCGGCGGGAGCGGATTATCTCGTCGTCGGCCGTCCGATCGTCGCCGCGCCCGATCCGAAGGCGGCGGCCGAAGCAATCGTCGCCGAGATCGCCGGCGCTAAATAAGAATTATGGAGGAGAGTCATGCCCAAGGGCTACTGGCTGCCGCAGATCGATGTCAGCAACATGGACGGCTACAAGGCCTACATGGTGGCGACGCCGCCGGCGCATGAGAAATACAAAGGTGTCGCCCTGGTGCGCGGCGGGCGCAGCGAACTGGTCGAAGGCCGCTCCCGCTCCCGCTGCGTGATCCGCGAATTTCCCGACTATACCGCGGCGCTCGCCTGTTACCGTTCGCCGGAATATCAGAGCGCGCGGGTGCTGCGCCTGCCGCATTCAAGTTGCGATTTCGTCATCGTCGAAGGCTACGACGGCGCGCAGCCGCCGGCTTCGGGTTTGCCGCCGGCGCCCGCGGCGAAGAAGGGCTACTGGATCGGCCATGTCGATGTGACGGACCCGGAAGGCTACAAGCCTTACACCGTCGCCAACCAGGCGCCGTTCGGCGAATTCGGCGCGCGCTACCTCATTCGCGCCGGACAGCGCGAAGTGCCCGAAGGCAAGGCGCGCGGCCGCACCGTGGTGCTGGAGTTTCCCAGCTTCGAGGCGGCGCTCGCCTGCTACCGTTCGCCCGGTTATCAGGCGGCGAAGAAGCTGCGCGAAGGCAAGGCGGTGGCCGATCTCGTCGTGGTCGAAGGCTATGACGGCGCGAAGTTCTAACTCTTTTCTAGTCGCTCGCGGCTACCTTTCCCCGCATGCGGGGAGAGGTGAATGTTGCTGGGCCTTTAGCGCACGGCTATACCCGCGACCTAAAGGAAGAAACCTATGGCCGCGGCAAATTCCGACATGCGGGTGGTGATCGCCGGCGCCGGCGGGCGTATGGGGCGGACGCTCATTCATGCGGTGGCGGCGACCAAGGGGCTTACGCTTGCCGGCGCGGTCGAGGCCGCCGGCTCGGCCGTGATCGGCCGCGACGCCGGCGAGCTTGCCGGTCTCGGGCCGAACGGCATCAAGGTCACCAGCGATGTCGCGCTGCTGCTCAAAGAAGCCGACGGCCTGATCGAATTCACCATTCCCGCCGCGACGCTTGCCTTGGCCGAATTGACCGCCGCTGCGGGCATGGTCCACGTCATCGGCACCACCGGCCATTCCACCGAGGAGGAAGCCGTCATTGCCAAGGCGGCTACCCGCGCGACTATCGTCAAGTCCGGCAATATGAGTCTTGGCGTCAATCTGCTTGCGGCGTTGACCAAGCGCGTGGCGCAGACGTTGAACGAGGACTACGACATCGAAATCTTCGAAATGCACCACAACAAGAAGATCGACGCGCCGTCCGGCACCGCGCTGATGCTCGGCCGCGCCGCGGCGTCCGGCCGCGGCGTCGATCTCACCAAACGCTCGGTGCGCGGCCGCGACGGCATGACCGGCGCCCGCCGCGCCGGCGATATCAGTTTTGCCTCGCTGCGCGGCGGCACCGTGGTCGGCGATCACTCCGTAATTTTCGCCGGCCCGGCCGAGCGCATCGAGCTCGTCCATCGCGCCGAGGACCGCATGATCTTCGCCCGCGGCGCGCTGCACGCCGCGCTGTGGGCGCGCGGCCAGAAGCCGGGCCTCTATGCGATGGCCGATGTGCTGGGGCTGAAGGATATTTAGCGCTGTCTCGCCCGTTTTCGATTCCATCAAAACCAAAAAAGCTCTAACCTCGTTTGAGTATCTATCGGAAGCAATAACAAAAAAGTCAGGATCGATATCGATCCGCTCATTTTTTGACACGGCAACATCCGGGGAGCGATGCCATGTCGACGAACGATTCCGAGGCCGAACAAATTCAGCGCGCGCTGGCAGAATCGGTGCACGAGCATTGGCGGCTTTCTCTGGTCGAGGGCATCATTCTCGTCATCCTCGGTCTGGCTGCCATCGTTGTTCCGCGCACGATCGTGGTCGAGATCTTGTTTGGTTGGCTGTTTCTCATCAGCGGCGTAACCGGCTTGATCACGACGTTCCTGATGCGGCGAGCGCCGGGTTTTTGGTGGTCGCTGCTGTCGGCGATCCTTGGAATTTGGGCCGGTCTCGTGATGCTGGTGTCGCCTGTGCACGGCATCCTGTCGCTGACCTTGATTCTCATCGTGTTTTTCGTGATCGAAGGCGTTGCCTCGATCATGTTCGCGCTCGATCATAAACGTGCACAATCGGGACGCTGGGATTGGATGCTGGTGGCGGGCATCGTCGACTTGATTGTCGCAGCGATAATCCTCTTTGGCCTGCCGGGCTCGGCCGCCTGGGCGCTCGGATTGCTGGTCGGCATCGATTTGATCTTTGGCGGTTCGGCGCTGGTCGCGATGGCCCTGCACGCCCGCAGGTGATACCGGCACGCACGAAGGCCGCCCGCACCCATGGCGCGCTAAATGCGCGCGCTATGGGCGCGCATGCAAGACGCCGCGCCGATATTAGTTCGGTTTATCTCTTGGGGTATGCCGTGAAAATGTAATCTTGGGCCGCCACGGTCGTATGGCACGCGTAACCGCATTTGGCGTCGGTTCCCTGCGGCGAAAAAGTGTCTGACGCGGCGTCATAGTTAAAATTGCCGTATGCCCATCCGTGCGTGTCCGGAAATCTCCTGCTATCTTTTTCGATTGTCGCAACCGCTTTCAGAGCGTCCGGCACGTTGACGAAATAGGGCGCCACCGGATTCTTTTTGAACGTCCACTCGATCTTCACAACCTTGGAGCCCTCGGGGAAAAGCTTGCCATCGGCGGGAAGGCCTTGTCTGAATGCCTTGATCATCACGTCATTAGCAAGGATCACTTTCATCTGAGTTTCGGTCTGGCTGACCGCGACATCGTGCCAGTTTTCGTATCCTCTGAAATCAGAAAACGAGAGCTTACCCAATTTCAGCGTGTACCTGTCCTGCGCCGCAATGGCCAAGCTGCCGAAGCCGGCCAGCAATAGCGCAACGATCGCCATCATAGGAATGCGCGACATGATAAGCCTCCATATCTGAGGCCGAGAGCCTATCGGCCTCGCCAAGCCGTTGGAATTGCGTGAAAAATCGGTTCGATCGGGTCCAATCGGATCCAGGTGAGCTAGGCCTCTTGTTTCGGCCTTTGGCCGATGAACTCTGGATCGGCAGCTATGGTTCCAAATGGTCGTATGAACTTCAATCCGCGCGCAACAGCGACGCGCCGGTCATCTCCTTGGGCTTCGGCAATTCCATCAATTCGAGCACCGTCGGCGCGATGTCGGCGAGACGGCCTTCCGCCACCAGCGCACGGTTGCGCGCGCCAAGGAGCAACAGCGGCACCGGGTTCGTGGTGTGCGCGGTGTGTGGGCCGCCGGTTTGCGGATCGCGCATCATCTCGCAATTGCCGTGATCGGCGGTGACCAAGAGCGCGCCGCCGGATTTCTGGATCGCATCGGCGATGCGGCCGAGGCCGGCATCGACCGTCTCCACCGCCTTGATCGCCGCCGGCAGGCTGCCGGTATGCCCGACCATGTCGGGATTGGCGTAGTTGAGCACGATCAGGTCATATTTGCCGGACGCGATCGCGGCGACCGCCTTGTCGGTCAATTCGGGCGCCGACATTTCGGGCTGTAGGTCGTAGGTCGCGACCTTCGGCGAGGGCACCATGATGCGGTCTTCGCCGGAATAAGGCTCCTCGCGGCCGCCATTGAGAAAATAGGTGACGTGCGGATACTTCTCGGTCTCCGCCATGCGCAGCTGCGTGCGGCCGGCTTCCGCCACCACGTCGCCGAGGATATTTTTCAGCGGCTGCGGCGGAAAGATCGTCGCCATCAGTCTGTCGAGTTCGTCCGAATATTGCGTCATGCCCACAGCGGCGGCGAAGCGCACGACGCGCTGGCGCGCAAAACCGGAAAAATTCGGATCGAGCATCGCGCCCAAAATCTCGCGCACGCGGTCGGCGCGGAAGTTGAAGCACAGCACGCCGTCGCCGTCTTTCATGCCGCGATAGTCGCCGACCACCGCGGGCAAGATGAACTCGTCGAATTGTTTGTTGGCATACGCGTTGACGACGACGGCCGGCGCATCAGGAAAGCGCGGACCTTCAGCTTCGACGATCGCGTTATAGGCTTTCTCGACGCGGTCCCAGCGCTTGTCGCGGTCCATGGCAAAATAGCGGCCGCACACCGTTGCGACTTTGACTGACGCCGGTAGCGCAGCGAGGAGCCGCTTGACGTCGTCGCCGGCGGATTGCGGCGGCGTATCGCGGCCGTCGGTCAGCGCATGCATCAGCACCGGCACGCCGGCTTGGTCGAGAATCTTGGCCAGCGCCACGGCGTGGTCCTGGTGCGAATGCACACCGCCGGGCGAGACGAGACCGATGAGGTGGCAGGTGCCGCCGCTCGCTTTGAGCTTGGCGATGAGCTCGACCAGCGCCGGTGCGTGCGCGATCTCGCCGCTGGCGATGGCCGCACCGATGCGCGGCAGATCCTGCATCACCACGCGGCCGGCGCCGATATTGAGATGGCCGACTTCGGAATTGCCCATCTGGCCGTCGGGCAGGCCGACGTCCTTGCCGGAGGTGTGCAGGAAGCCGTGCGGTCCGGTCTGCCATAGCCGGTCGAAGGTCGGCGTCTTGGCCTGGCGAATGGCGTTATCCGCCGCGTCCTCGCGCCACCCCCAGCCATCCAATATCACCAGCATAACCGGCCGCCGCCGCTGCATTGTCCGATGTCCTCGGCTTCAAGATGAACCCGAGGTATGGCGGATCGTGGCGGGGGTCAATCGTTAGGCTGCGGCGCCGACCTGCCCCGCCTCCCAGCCGAGCATCGCGCGCTTGCGCGTGAGGCCCCAGTGATAGCCGGTGAGTTCCCCGCTTTTGCCGACGACGCGGTGGCACGGCACGACGAAGCAGATCGGGTTCTTGCCGACGGCAGCGCCGACAGCGCGCGCCGCGGCGGGGCTGCGGACCTTGCCGGCGATGTTGGAATAGGTCGTGAGCCTGCCCATCGGGATTTTGAGCAGCGCCTCCCAGACCCGCACCTCCCAATCGGTGCCGATCAGCACGACGCGCAGCGGCTGTTCGGGACGCCATTGCGTGGAATCGAAGATGCGCCGCGCCAGCGGCGCCGTGGCTGCGGCGTCCTCGACGTACGTGGCTTTCGGCCAGCGCCCCTTCATGTCGGTCAGCGCGGTGCGTTCCTTGCCGGCGTCGGCCAAGGCAAGACCGGCGAGGCCGCGATCCGTTGCCATGACGACCGCAGTGCCGAACGGCGACGGATGGAAACCATATCGAATCTTGAGCCCTTCGCCGCCCGACTTCCATTCGCCCGGCGACATCGCCTCGTGCGTGACGAACAGATCGTGCAGCCGGCCGGGACCGGACAGGCCCACCTCGTAAGTGGCGTCGAGCACGCTTGCGGAATCGCGCAACAGCTGCCGCGCGCCGTCGAGCGTCAGCGCCTGCAAAAACGCCTTCGGCGTGATGCCGGCCCAGCGGCGGAACAGGTGATGCAGCTCGGTCGGCGTGACGCCGGCGGCCTCGGCGATAGTCTCGATCTCGGGCTGCTCGCGCCAATGGCCGCGGATATGGCCGATAGCGCGGCGCACCACGTCGTAATCGGCGGCGGCCTCGGTCAGAACCTTCGAGTCGGAAACGCGATCGGGCGACAGCATAGATGCCTCCATCATTGGCTCCCGATCTAGGCCTCAAGCGGCGGCCAAACCACCCGATTTCTGCAGGCCGCGAATGGCGAAATCGCCAATGGCGAATGGCGGCAAATTCGATCTATTCGCTATTCGCCACTCGCTATTCGCTCCTCATCAATTCCGCGTCGGCCCGCGCCTAGCCTCGCCGAGCGCCGAGGACAACGCGAGCGCGAAGCTTTCCTTCTCGTGCGGCCCGAGGAACGCGGCAATGGGCAGCCGCCGGCCGCGCGACACCAGGAACAGCCGCTCGATGCCGAACTCCTCGTGCACGATGCGGTCGAGCTTCACCCAGACCGGATTGAGCGTCCATTCCCGCACCCGGCCGCGATGGCTGACCTGCCGCACCGTGAGCTCGGAGGCGGTGACGGTCACCTCCTCATAGGCGCGCCCGGTGCGGTAATTGGCGCGGAACGCGAGATAGACGAGGAGCACGTCGAGGCCGAAGAAGCCGCAGACCGGCCAGGCGCCCATCGCAATGAAGGCCACGCCGGAGACAAAACTCAAGCCGCCGAGGCAGATCATGAAGATCACAAAGCCCTTCGGGCCGAGCGAACGGTGCGGCGTGATGACGGCCGAAAAGATTTTCGGGTCGTCGGCAGCCGCCTCGCGGTTATTGTTGCTATCCATGCTGATCATTATACGGGAAAGGTGGGGCCGAGGAACATGGTGCGAAAGAAGCCGGCGCGGAAGAAACCCGGGAAAACCACCCGGCAGCGTTTAGCCGCCGCCCGCAAGGGCAAGGCGGCGCGCGTAAAGCCCCCCAAGCCGCGCAGGAAGGCCGATGCGGAGGCCGCGGCGGCCGAGCTGCCGCAATGGACCAGCGCCGAGGTCGAAGAAGCGTTCCGCCGCTTTGCGGCCGCCAATCCGGCCCCGCGCGGCGAGTTGCAGCACATCAATCCGTTCACGCTTCTGGTCGCCGTGGTGCTCTCGGCGCAAGCCACCGATGCCGGCGTCAACAAGGCGACGCCGGCTTTGTTCGCGCTTGCCGACACGCCGGAGAAGATGGCCGCGCTCGGCGAAGCGCGCGTGCGCGACCTCATCAAGACGATCGGGCTTTACCGCACCAAGGCGAAGAACGTGATCGCGCTGTCGCAGCAGCTCGTCGCCAAGCATGGCGGCAAGGTCCCGCATGACCGCGCGGCGCTCGAAGCCTTGCCCGGCGTCGGGCGCAAGACCGCGAACGTCGTGCTCAATGTCGCTTTCGGCGAGCCGACCATCGCGGTGGACACCCACATTTTCCGCGTCGGCAACCGCACCGGCCTTGCGGTCGGCAAGACGCCGTTCGACGTAGAAATGAAGCTGATGCAGGTGGTGCCGAAAAAATATCGGCTGCACGCCCATCATTGGCTGATCTTGCACGGCCGCTATGTCTGCGTCGCCCGCCGCCCGCTGTGTGAGAAATGCATCATCGCCGATCTGTGCAAATGGCCGGGCAAGACGGTGAATGTAGCGCCGGCCGCCACTCACTGAGTTCGTTTCCCGGATGCAGTGCAGCATGTAGCGCAGCGCGCGAAATGCTGCACTGCTGATCCGGGATCGCCACAAACTCCGATATTGTTACGATCCCGGGTCTGCAACGTATCACTTCGTGCTGCGTTGCGCCCGGGAAACGTGCTCGATAGCCATCTTCTTGAGCGCGGCGCGGTCGAGCTTGTTGGTCGAGGCGAGCGGCAGTTCGTCGACGAACCAGACGAAGCGCGGATGCTGGTAGGCCGGCGCGTGGGCAAGCGCGAAGCGCTTGACCTCGTCGCCATCGAGCGCGTGGCCGGCTTTGCGGATGACAAAGGCGACGGGCTTCTGGCCTTTGATGTCGTCTTCGATCGGCACCACCGCCGCCTGCGCCACGCCGGGATGGCGCTCCAGCATGCGCTCGACGTCGGCCGGATAGATGTTCTCGCCGCCGCAGACGAACATGTCGTCGGTGCGCCCGACGAAATAATGGAAGCCGTCGGCGTCGCGGCGAAACACGTCGCCGGTGATGTAAAAGCCGTCGGCGGTGAGCGGCCCCCTCCCTTCCCCTTCCCCGCTTGCGGGGGAGGCTGGGGTGGGGGCAGGGCGGTTGTGATAGCCGTTCATCAAAGCCGGACATTTCATTTCGAGCACGCCCTGTTCCGCATTGCGATTGCCGCCGTCGACGAGGCGCAGCGCGACCTTGGGATGCGGATAGCCGACCGAGAGTTCGGGCTGCGGCAGCCCTGAAGGATGCGGACCGAACACCACCGGGCCGGCTTCAGTGGTGCCATAGGCGTTGGTCACCGACGCTTGCGGCAGCGCCGCGCGCAACGCCGCCATCAGACTCGCGCTCACCGGCGCCGAGCCCATGCGCACGAATTCGACGCTGGACAGATCGGTGCGCGTCAACAGCTCGGTCTCGCGCAGCATCATGGCGATCATCGGCGGCACCGCGGTGAGGAAGCTGCAGCGGTAGCGGCCGATCGCTTCCAGATAGGCGCGCGCGGAAAACTGCGGCAGCAGCACGATACTGGCGTGCGCCGCGCAGGCGAGTTTCGCCAGCGCCAGCGCGTTCATGTGGTAGAGCGGCGCGGCGATGAGATAGCGGTGGCGCTCGAGCCCCGGCGCGAGCCGCGTCTCCACGACCCAGATATGGCTCTGGTGCGACAGCACGACGCCCTTCGGCGTGCCGGTCGATCCGGACGTATAGAGAATCATCGCCGGCTCGCGCGGCTGCGGCACCACCGCTGCAAACGGACCGGGATCGAGAAACGCGTCGAATGCGCTGCCGAACATGACACTCGGAATATCCGGCGGGCAGTCCGCCGCGCGCGCCGCGTCGCAGAACACGAGCCTGACGTCGGCATCGCGCAGGATGAAATGGATGGTGTCGCGCGGGAATTTGAAATTCACCGGCACCGCGACCAGGCCGGCGCGCATGATGCCGTAATAGGCGGCGAGGTATTCGGCGCGATTGAGCGACAGGAGCGCGACGCGGTCGCCGCGCCGCAAGCCGCGCTTGTTGAGCGCCCGCGCCACGCCGTTTGCCATGACGTCGAGTTGCGCGAAGGTGAATTCGCGCGGCGCCTCTTCGCCGCCGAGATCGATGACGGCGACTTTCGACGGGTCGCGGTCGCGCGGGATCAGGTCGCCGAGATTGGAGAAACCAGTCATGCTGCTTCTCTGATTCGTCATCCTGAGGTGGCCGCGGAGCGGCCCTCGAAGGATGCTGCTCCGCCTGGGCCGTCGCCCTTCGAGGCTCGCTCCGCTCGCGCCTCAGGGTGACGGGATCAAAGGTTTCGTTTCACGCTTTCGGCGGCGCCGTGAAATAGGTGCCGCGGCCGCTGGCGATAAGCTTGCCGTGCAGATCGAAGATCTGCGCTTCGGCGGTGGCGAACTGCGAACCGGCGCGCACGACTTTGCCATGCGCGACAAGGTCGCCGGGCATGGCCGGCCGGTGATAGTCGACGCGCAGGTCGATGGTCGGCACGCCGCGCCCAGTCTGCCGCACCATCGCCCAGTCGGCGGCGAGGTCGATCAGCGCCGCGAGAATTCCGCCATGGGTAGTGCCGCGCTCTTTGTTGACCACCCACTCCTCGCGCCATGTGGCTCTCAGTTCGATGCCGTCGTCGCTCACCGCGACCACCGTGAGGCCGAGCCACTGATGAAACGGCGCGCGGGTCACCAGCGCCTGGACTTGTTCGAGGGTCAGGTCGGCGGGCGCGGCGGAAGTCGTCACGGCGTCACCACTACTTTGCCGATCACCTCGCGGTCGGCGATCAGGCGCAGGCCTTCGCGCGCCTGTTCGAGCGGCAGCACTTTGTCGATCACGGGCTTGATCTTGCCGGCGGCGATCAGCGTCATCAACGCCGCGAGATCGTCGTCGTAGAAACTGTTGGAGCCGATGATCTGCAATTCGAAGCTCCACACATAGCGCAGATCCTCCTTCGGGTCGTAGCCCGCGGTGGCGCCGCAGACCAGAAGCTTGCCGCCGCGCTTGAGACAGCGCAGCGATGGCACCCAGGTGTCGCCGCCGGTGAAATTGATCACGACGTCGACGCCGCCCTCGTAGGATCGCCGCTGCGGTTTGCCGTATTTTTCGACCGCCCATTTCGACCAGTCGGTCTTGGTGTAATCGACGCCATGGTCGGCGCCGAGCGCCTTGAGCCGGTCGAGCTTTTCTGCGCTCGAGGCGCAGGCGATCACTTCGGCGCCGAGCATTTTCGCCAACAACACGCAGCAGGTGCCGACCCCGCCGGAGGCGCCGAGCACCAGCACGCGCTCGCCAGCCTTCACTGTGCCGTGTGTGATCAGCATCCGATGCGCCGTGCCGTAGGCGACCGGCAACGCCGCCGCCTGTTCGAACGTCACGCCGGCGGGCATCGCCACCAATTGACCGGCGGCGACGCTGCAATACTCCGCCATGCCGCCGTCGAGCATTTCGCCCATCAGGCCTTTTTTCTTGTTGACCGGGTTGACCAGCACGCGGTCGCCGGCTTTCCAGCCGCTCACGCCTGAGCCGATTTCGGCGATCTCGCCCGCCATATCGAGCCCGATGACCACCGGCAGCGGCACCTTGATGCCCGGCATGCCGCGCATGGTGAACACGTCGTGATAGTTGAACGACGCGGCGCGCACGCGAATGACGACCTCGCCGTCGCCGGGCTGCGGCGTCGGGTAATCGCCGACGACGTCGAGATCGTCGAGGCCGCCGTGGCGGCGCAACAAAAGCGCTCTCATCGTTTTGCCGCCACGTGACGATCCTCTACTGCTCAATTGCAATTATTGCCTAATCCAGCCGGACGCTTTCGGCAAACCGCGCTCAGGGGATTTCGTAGACCGCGACTTCGCCGGCGACGCCCTTGAGCGCCGCGCTCTGCGGGCGCGGCGTGATGCCGGCGGCTTGCAGCAGCGCCGCCGACTGCGGATACTCCACCACCGGCTTGGTGGCGAAGATCGCGCGAGAGGTCGCCAGCCCCTGCACGCGCGCGGCGATATTCACGGTCTGGCCGAAATAGTCCAGCCGGTCGTTGAGCATGACCGCAAGGCACGGGCCCTCGTGGATGCCGATCTTGAGCAACAGGTCCTCGTGCCGCGTCTCGCCGCCGACGCCGCCGATCGCCTCGCGCATGCGCAAAGCCGCCGCCAGCGCGCGGTCCGGCGCCGGAAACGTCGCCATCACCGCGTCGCCGATGGTCTTGACCACGGCGCCGCCTTGCGCCGCCACGATGTCGTTGAGCAAGTGAAAATGCTTGCGCACCAGCTCATAGGCGACCAGATCGCCGACGCGTGCGTAAAGCTCGGTCGAGCCCTTGAGGTCGGTGAACAGGAAGGTGAGGCTGACGATCTTGAGGCCTTGATCGACGGCCAGCGTGTCGGTGCGGTAGAGATCGCGAAACGTCTGGTTGGTGAAAATGCGCTTGGCCGTGAGATTGGGCCGCTGCTTGCCGACCAGCGCGTCGAAGGCCCGGTTCTCGATCCAGACCACCGGCAAGGCACGCGCCGCGGTGCGGTTGGTCATAGTCAGCCGCACCACGCCCACCTGCATCGGCGTCGTCAAGGTCGGCGTCTGGGCGCCGTCAAAGATCAGCGCCAGTTCCTGCACGTCGGCGGCGCGCTCGGGCGCGACCTTCATATAGTGCCCGAAATGCGACACCGGCTCGAACACGATGACCCAGCCTTCCGGCACTTGCAGGTCGACCGTTGCCTGCTCGCCCGGCCCGAGCACGCGCGCATCGAGCGTGAAGTCCGCGATCAGCTTGCGCAGATCGGCGTCCGACAGGTCGACGGCCGAGCTCCAGAACACCTCCCGGTAATAGTCCCAGAACGGCAGGCTGCTCGGATCGTGGGCGGCGATCTTGCGCAGGCGCGGGCTGACGGTGAACACCACCTCCACCATCTCGTCGAGCGAAAGCTCGAACGACCGGCTGCACAGCGCGCATTCGTAAGGGCTCTGGTGCACGTCCTTGAGCGTCGTGGCGATGTCGAGCACGCCGCGGCAGGTCGGGCACAGCACGTCCCACGACAGCTCGAAAATGCCGAGCTGAGCCGCGTGCAGGAACGCCGCGATGACGCGCTCCTCGTCGACCCCGTGCGCGGCCGCGAAGGCAAGCACGTTGATGCGGACGAGCTCGCGGTCGGTGCCGGTTTCGACGAGCCGCTCGATGGCGGCCGCCGTATCGGCATCGGCCACTTTGCGCAGCGCCGCGAACAGGGTCGTGCTATTCACCGCGCGTCCTTTCATGTCATGCCCGCCAACGGGTCCGGCCCGAAGTGGCCGGCCCGACGACAAGCTCCGGCGGAGCATCGAGTAATCGCCGCCCGTTCAATGGATACTGGATCATCCGCCTGTGCGGATGATGACAGCAGGGAAGTCATTGCCGCGCGGCATCGGCCTCACTAGCCTAGCCTGTGCACGCCATCAATTGCCCGCGGAGACCGTGACGATGCAGGAAAACTTCCGCCAATTCCTCGACCGCCTGCGGCAGAACGGCGAATTGGTCGACCTGCATCAGCCGGTCGATATCCGCCACATCGCCACTTTGGTCGATCAGGCCAAGACCGCGCTCTATTTTCATAACGTGATCGGTTACGGCATGCCGGTGGTGTCCGGCATCATCCGCACCCGCGAGCGCGCCACCATGGCGCTCGGCTGCGAAAATTTCGCCGAGATCGAGCAGAAACTTGCCGCGGCAATAGCCAAGCCGATCCCGCCGCAATACGTCAAGACCTCGCCGACGCGCGAGGTGACGCTTCTCGGCGACGACGTCGATCTCTACAAGCTGCCGATCCCGATGTCGTCGATCTACGACGGCGGGCCGATGATCACCGCCGGCGTCGTCATCGCGCGGGATCCCGAGCTCGGCTTTAATTCCGGCATCTACCGCTTCATCGTCAAGGAAAAGGCCTTGACCGGCATCGACATCGTCACGCCAAACAATATGCGGCTGTTCGCGCAGCGTGCGCTGGAGCGCAACGAGCCGCTGCCGATCTCGATCTCGATCGGCACCCATCCGATCGAGATCACCGGCTCCGGCTATCGCGCGCCGCTCGGCGTCGACGAAATGGCGATCGCCGGCGGCATTCGCGGCGAGCCGGTCAAGCTCGCGCCCTGCGACACCATTGATCTGCCCTACGTCGCCGACGCCGAGATCGTGCTCGAGGCGGAAATCCTCCCCACCGGCTGGACCTTTCCGGAAGGCCGCTTCGGCGAATTCACCCGGCTGATGGGCGGGCTGCACTGGAATCCGCTCCTTCGCATCAAGGCGATTTCGATGCGCAAGGACGCGATCTATTACAATCTGCACATGCCGTGGGAGAACACCTGGCTCGCCGCGCCGACGCGCTATGCCGCGATCCGCCAGGCGCTGCGCACCGCCGGCGTACAGGTCAAGGACATCAATGTCACGCTCGGCGGCTGCGCCTTCTGGCACGCCGTGATCTCGATCAAAAAGCAGCCCGGCGAGGGCAAGAACGCGCTCCTTGCCGCGCTGTCGGTGATGGATCTCAAGCACGTCGTCGTGGTCGACGACGATATCGACGTCAACGATCCGGCCGAGGTCGAATGGGCGATCGCCACCCGGGTGCAGGGCGACCGCGACGTGATGATCGTCAGTAACGCGCGCGCCAAGCCGCTCGATCCGAGTCTTCCTCAAGGTTACGGCACGGTGCCGACCGGCGCCAAAGTCGGCATCGACGCCACCATTCCGGAAAATATCCCGCGCGAATATTACGAGCGCATCACCTACGCCTATGCCGACACCGCCAAGATCGAGGATTACGTCGCCGGCAAGAAAGACAAAGCCGGCGAGGCCGGCGGCGACGCGGCGGTCGCCGCGCTCGCCGACAAGATCGCCGCCGCGATCGAAAAACAGCCGCTCTACTACACCGACATCGCCGAGAAATTCGCGCAATACGATTTTGTCACCATCGCCCGCGCCATCGGCCATCTGCACGCCACGGAAAAGCTGTGGCAGGACCCGCGCGGCCGCATGTGCCTGCGCGGCTCGCAGTTTGCGGCCAAGCCGCCGGGGAAGTGAAATGCATCCGCCCCCGCGAAAGCGGGGGAGGGGGACCACGCGTAGCGTGGTGGAGGGGGCGTGTGACTCGACGCTTCGCTTTCGTCGCAAGAGATGCGTTGATGCCGGCGCCCCTCCCACCGCGCAAGGGCGCGGTCCCCCCTCCCCGCTATCGCGGGGCGGGAATAGGCGCACCCCGGCAATTGGTGTAGCCTCCACACCTAGAAGCCTACCAAGCTCAGGGGGGACTGCGATGAAACTTCCCCGCAGGACATTGTTGCGTCTCGCCGGCGGCGCCGTGGCGCTGCCGGCCGTCGCGCGGCTGGCGCGGGCGCAAAGCTATCCGTCGCGATCGGTGCTGCTCTTGGTTGGTTATGCCGCCGGCGGCCCCACCGATATTTGCGCGCGCCTGATCGGCGGCTGGCTGTCGAAAAAGCTCGGCCAGCAATTCGTCGTCGAGAACCGCGACGGCGCCGGCAGCAACATCGCCACCGAGGCGGCGATTCACGCGGAGCCTGACGGCTACACGCTGCTCCTGGTCACCTCGTCGAACGCCATCAACGCCACGCTCTATCCGCATCTGAATTTCAATTACATGGCGAGCATGGTGCCGATCGCCGGCATCATGCAGGCGCCCTCGGTGCTCGAGGTCACGCCGTCGTTTCCGGTCAAGAGCACGGCCGAGTTCATCGCCTACGCCAAGGCCAATCCGGGCAAGATCGATCTCGGCACCGCCGGCAATGGCAGCCCGCCGCACATGTTCGCCGAATTGTTCATGTACATGACCGGCGTCAAACTCAACGTGGTGGGCTATCGCGGCGGCGGGCCGGCGCTGATCGATCTCATCAGCGGGCAGGTGCAGGTGATGTTCGAGGGCCTCACCTCGTCGATCGGCTACCTGCGCGCCGACAAGCTGCGGCCGCTCGGGGTCACCTCGGCGAAGCGTTCGGCGGCGCTGCCCGACGTGCCGCCGATCGCCGACGTGGTGCCGGGCTACGACGCTACCGGCTGGTTCGGGCTCGGCGCGCCCAAGGGCACGCCGGCCCCGGTGATCGATACCCTTTCCAAGGCGGTCGCCGCGGCTCTGGTCGATCCGGCCATGAAGGCGAAGATGGCCAATCTCGGCGCCGAACCGATGCCGATGGGACCGGACGAGTTCGGCAAGCTCATGGCCGACGACACCGAGAAATGGGCCAAGGTGATCCGCGCGGCCAATATCAAGGTGGACTGAGATTCTCTGGCAGGACCCGCGCGGGCGGACGTGCGTGCGCGGCTCGGAGTTCGCGGCGCGGCCGCCGAAAACGTAAAATCGGAAATTGGCGCCGTCACTTAAGGTGCGATCATCGATCGACTAGGATGCCCGGATTCAACACCTGATGCGGGTCCAGTCGCTGTTTGACCGACTTGAGCGCATCGCCGAAAAGCGCAGGTCGCTCGCGATCGTACCAAGTCCGATGATCGCGACCGAGCCCATGATGATGCGTAATCGTCCCACCCGCATCGGCCATCGCATCCGATGCGGCGGCTTTGATGGCCCAGAATTGCTCGACCAATCGCGGTTTGTCGCCGAGCGCATGCCAAGTAAAATAGGGCGCAGGCCCATCCGGATAGAGATGCGTAAAGCGCACGGTGCATGTGCCGGAGCGGCCGGTGACCTCGCGAATGGCCCGTAGCGTGGCTTGTTTTACTTGCGCCTGGAAATCGATGTATCGCTCCCAGGTGATGCAGCTTTCCGTGGTGTCGCGCATTACTCCCCGCGCAATGGCGTGTTCGCGCAAATAAGGCCCGCGCAGGAACTTGTCGCGCCAATTTCCCGCCGCTCCGCGGCGCTGCGAGTCTTTCGCGGCCAGCGCATCCCGATCCCATTGACCGCCATAGTCGCCGCAAATCTCCAGCGCGCGACTCATCCACGGCTCAAGCGGGTGATCCGCCGACTCAAAGGTCAAAACCAGAATATCGCTGGTGCCGTCGCCGGCTTCGGTAAACTTGGCCTCATCGCGTTCAATCAGCCGGGCATTGGCGGGATACAGCCCGGCCTGACTGATGGTACGGACGGCCGCCACCGCCTTGTCGTAGTCGCCGAAGCGCACGGTCGTCGCTAATCGGAAAGTCGGTCGACGGTGCAATCGCACCCAAGCCTCGGTGATGATGCCCAGGGCGCCCTCGGAGCCGAGAAAGAGCCGATCGGGATTCGGCCCCGCTCCGGACGTTGGGACGCGTCGCGTCGCCATCACGCCGGCCGGAGTGACGACGCGAAGGCTTTCGATATGATCGTCGATTTGGGTGTAGGCCGTCGCATAATGGCCGGCAGCGCGGGTGGCGATCCATCCGCCTAACGACGAGAACTCCCAGGCCTGGAGAAAGAAACGCATTGTCAGGCCGCTGGGCCTGAGCTGGCGCTCGAGCTCGGGACCGAGGACACCGGCCTGGATGCGGGCCGCCTGCGACACCGTATCGACTTCAAGGACGCGGTTGAGCTGCTTGAGATCGATGGTTATCGCTCCGCGATAGCGCGCGTCGGTAGGCGGGTTCACGCCGCCGACGACGCTGGAACCGCCGCCGAACGGGATCGCCGCCAGATCGTTCGCCCCGCACCAGTCCAATAGCGCAGCGATTTCCGTCTCGTCGCGTGGGTAGGCCACCAAGTCGGGAGGATTACTGAAATCGCGCCGGTGGATCATCCGGGCGAGGTCGTGAACCGAGCGGCCGTAGGAATGGAGCAGTCGATCATACTTGGCGTCGGTGCAAAAACTGCGCAACGCGGCCGGCAACGCTACTCTGGGCGGACGTAAGGTGATTTCCGATTCGCGCGGCATCGGCGTTGGCGCAAAGCCATCGACGTGGAAAAGCTGCGACCAAGCCTGCTCGAACCAGCCGAGTTCCTCCGCCGACGCGGTCTCGGCTTCGTAGCCCCATCCGTAAAAGCTCCGCCGCTTTTCTGCCATCGAGGTTTAGCTCACCCTCAGTGCTTGCGCGGCCCGGGCCAGCAGACGAGCGTAAATTTGTCGGCTGCATCCACGGATGATTCTTTCCATCCGAGGCCTTGGCGCGCCGCCTTGCTCAGTCGCTCCAAGCTCCAGGGCGGATCGAACACCAGCCAGACTTGCACGGCCGACGCTTCGCTAAAGCGTGCGCGAAGGATCGCGTCGACCTGGTCGCGGAGCGAGGCGGCGTAGGGGCAGGACGCTATCGTTGTCGTCATCTCCACTTCGATGCCGCTTGCGGTCCACTCGGCGCGATAGATCAATCCCAGATCGACAATCCCAATGCCGAGCTCGGGATCGTCCACTTCGTTGATAACGTGACGAAGGTCGTCGTGCATGGTGTTCAAGCGCGGCCTCCTTCATCCCAAGAGCTGCCATCCAAAGAGCTGCGAAAATCGACTGCTTCCTTAAAGCCAAATCCGCGCGAATTATCGATAAGAACGAAACGCGACGGCGTCAGCCGATAGAACGCGGCGCGGCGGTAAGCGTCGCGCAAGCGATCCGGGGCGTCGCGGAGATCTGACATGAAGCGAAACCGCAACTCAAGCCGGCGCTGCGACTGTTCGCATTCCGCGGCGTCGACGATCTTATCGGCGTCGCCAAAGACCTGCACACCGTTGATCCGCGAATAATCCGAACAATCGCCGGCAATGGTGGCGGCGACGCGGCGTCGGCCTTCGAGATGAATCGAGTGACGGCTCGTCGGGTCGGAAACCCAAAGCAGCGCATGGCCGTCGCGGACATAGAACAGGTTCACCGCGTGCGGGCCGTCGGGGCCGACTGTCGCCAGCGACAAAACCTGATGCGAATCCAAAAAAGCGACAACGCGCGCCGCCATCTCGGAGCCCATCTCGCTGCATATGTCGTTGCACATGTCGCTGCAGATATTCAAGCGGTCCAAGTTCAAGCGGTCCAAGACCTCCGCGCGAACGCCCTGGTGCGCCTCCTCGATTTCCAGTCCTCCCGCGCCAGCTGGGCCGCTTTGACGATGCAGGTCTCGGTCGGCGGCTGGCCGCATCGCTCCCATATCTCGCAGTCGCCGCAAGCGAACTCGGAGCCCGGCCGAAGCGAGGCCATCAAACCTGCGGCCCAATCGTAGATGCTGCGTATATTCGGCCTCCCATCGCTGTGACATCGTCGCGCTACGCGAAGCCGCGCTCTCGATCGGAACGGACGAGCGCGACCGCACTCCGCCATGGAAATTCAGACACTCCGGCCAACGCGCGCATTGATCTGTGTCAAAGCCGAGACGGTCCGCTTCAGATGCCGGTGCGAAACCGCGTCATCACGATCAGGATCGCCACCTGCATCGTGCCTTGCAGTGCCACGACGTAGAAGTAGCGCTGCATCCAAGCGGTGATCTTCGTCATGTCGGGTTCGGCTTTCTGCAGCTCCAGGCACACGAAGACGTTGACCGGCGTGAGGAAGCCGAGGCCTTGGATCGTCATCAGCGTCACCAGAACCAGCGCCGCAAGCACCCAGCCATAGTCCGGCCACGGCAGCGCCGTGTAGCCCAGCGCCACCGCCAGGAACCAGCCCGACGTTCCGCCAATGATCGACACGGTCGGCATCAGAAACAGCGTTCGCGGCGTCAGCCGCCGCATGATCTCGCGGCGAACCGGAAGATCGACCCGGCGCAGGATCGGGCCGAGCACAAATCCCATGAACAGATCGATGCCGGTCCACAGCAGACTGGAGAACACATGGACGAAGTCGAGCAACCAGATATTGCCCACCACGATCGCCGCGATCATCGCCGCGACCGCCGCCAGCGCCCACGCCAGATAACGCCAGCGCAGGAATCCTTCGGTCGGTTCGATCGCGGCTACGGTCATCCGGCTGCTACGCTTTTGGGGGGAAGCACCAGCGTATTCGATCGCGCGCCCCGCGGGAATGGCGCGGCCGGATGTGTGTGTTTTCGCTCACGTAGCCGCAGGTGCTTTCTTCTTCTTTTTTGTCTGATTGTAGTCGACAGCGGCACGGACGAGATTTTTGAGAGCGCGCTCGTCAATCTTGTCGTCCCGATGGATATCGATCGCGCGTCTCGTGTTGCCTTCGAGGCTGGAGTTGAAAAGGCCAGAAGGGTCCTCCAGCGCGGCGCCGTTGGCGAAGGTCATCTTCACGACAGCCTTGTACGTCTCGCCGGTGCAGATGATTCCGGCGTGTTCCCACACCGGAACCCCTCGCCATTTCCACTCCTCGACCACGTCGGGGCAGGCCGCTTTGATGAGACTTCGGACCCGGGCCAGCGTCTCGCCCCGCCAATCTCCCAGCTCCTTGATTCGCGCATCGATCAGCCGAGAGGCAGAGTCTCCCTTTCCTTGCTTCGCGCCGGTCTTCGTCTTCTTCATGGCTGTTGTCGCTCGCTCGTCACTTGAGTATCGCCAGGCAGACTTCAATCTATCCGCGCCAAGAGCTGCTCCAGCTTCCCGAAGAACTGCTGCCACCCCGCCTTGGCGCCGCCATAGGCCTGCTGCTGATCCGGCCAGAAGCCCGACTGCTCCATGCGCAGGTGCGTCCCCGTGCGCGTCGGGGTGAGAGTCCAAGTGACGACGCTCTCGAGACCATAGGCACCCCACGTGTAAGACAGCAAGCGTAGCCCGGATGAGCGAAGCGACATCCGGGTCTGGCCCTCCGCGCGCAATCCCGCATATCGCTGCGCTCATGCGGACTACATACGTGATGCATCTAGCCTTCTTTCGGCGGCTCCCGCTTCGCCACCGCCGCCGCCAGCTTCTTTGTGCAGCGGATCAGATCGGCCAACAGGCGCTCGTCGATCTCCATGCGGCCCTCGTACTCGGCCAGGTTCCGCTCGTTGTGCGCCTTGAGGAAGATTTGCACGTCAGCTCTGTCCGTGCCGACCGTACGGTTCCCGCGGGCGGATTTGCACTCCGCTCCCGGGCGGCTCCGGGTCAAAAACGCCCGGCCGGCATTACGACCGGTCTGCGAGCAGCAGTGCTCGCTGCACTGGGACGCGTTCCGCTTCCTTTTATTTCTTCTTCGTAGCCCGGATGAACGAAGTGATATCCGGGAGCGGCATTGAAGCTTATCGATCGTACCCGGATATCGCTCCGCTCATCCGGGCTACAGCGTTCTTGAAATCGCTGTTTGACAACACTCGCGCGCCGATCGCGCTGCGAGAACGGGGATGCTTTTCCACCTCTCCCCGCGTGCGGGGAGAGGTCGAGTGAGCGAAGCGAACGAGGGTGAGGGGGCCTCTCCGCGATTCTGAGCGTTGCGGACCATGCGACGGCGTTGCAGACGCCGCCATTCTGCGCCGGGCGGATAGGCCCCCTCATCCCAACCTTCTCCCCGCACGCGGGGAGAAGGAGGCGCGAGCCAAACGATCGGAGACCTACGATGCCCTCATGGCGCAACAAACCGAAGACCGACAAGCCGAATTATCACAAGCGGCGAAGCTACGAGCAGGGCAAGGCCGAGATCGACGCCGCGCACAAAGTGCCGCACCGGCTCTATTGCGACGTTCTGCGACTGTGGCGCCGCTGCTCGCTGCGGCCCTGCAAGCGGCATCGCCGATGCTTGGGCGAGCCGAGCAAATGTTTCATACGCGCTTTGGCTTTTGTGCCGCCGTCGCAGCGGCTCAGGGCGCAGCGGCAAGTGATCGCCGGCGGCCCGCGCCGCATTCCGCTCGCGACCCACGTCGAATGGACGGTGCGCCGCGTCGAGATCAGGGAATTGGTATCGTGGGGATTCGGCTAATTCTTTTTTCGCGCAATTTCCACCGCGCGCCTTGCGCCGCTCGCCAAATAGAGGACGAAAGAATCAAAACTAATCCACAGAATTATCCCCAAACGCGCGTCCCGTTCGCGAAAGCACGCTTTAACTTGCCAGTCCCGAACGTCGCGCTATCCTTATTCTCAGATCGGTCGCGTTTGGTTCTGCTGAATGTGACGATCGCCAAGGTCGGATTGGCCTGGGTGCGGAGGCCGCTACCAAGCATCGCACCATGTGGCGGATTTGATCCTGGTTCCGAGCCGCGGGTAGCAGCGCTAGGAACGTGACGGGCGGGCGCGAGCCTGCCCGTCATGATTCTTGGCTCTTGATTCTTGGCTCTTGATTCTTGGCTCTTGATTCTTGGCTCTTGATTCTTGGCTCTTGATTCTTGGCTCTTGATTCTTGGCTCTTGATTCTTGGCTCTTGATTCTTGGCTCTTGATTCTTGGCTCTTGATTCTTGGCTCTTGATTCTTGGCTCTTGATTCTTGGCTCTTGATTCTTGGCTCTTGATTCTTGGCTCTTGATTCTTGGCTCTTGATTCTTGGCTCTTGATTCTTGGCTCTTGATTCTTGGCTCTTGATTCTTGGCTCTTGATTCTTGGCTCTTGATTCTTGGCTCTTGATTCTTGGCTCTTGATTCTTGGCTCTTGATTCTTGGCTCTTGATTCTTGGCTCTTGATTCTTGGCTCTTGATTCTTGGCTCTTGATTCTTGGCTCTTGATTCTTGGCTCTTGATTCTTGGCTCTTGATTCTTGGCTCTTGATTCTTGGCTCTTGATTCTTGGCTCTTGATTCTTGGCTCTTGATTCTTGGCTCTTGATTCTTGGCTCTTGATTCTTGGCTCTTGATTCTTGGCTCTTGATTCTTGGCTCTTGATTCTTGGCTCTTGATTCTTGGCTCTTGATTCTTGGCTCTTGATTCTTGGCTCTTGATTCTTGGCTCTTGATTCTTGGCTCTTGATTCTTGGCTCTTGATTCTTGGCTCTTGATTCTTGGCTCTTGATTCTTGGCTCTTGATTCTTGGCTCTTGATTCTTGGCTCTTGATTCTTGGCTCTTGATTCTTGGCTCTTGATTCTTGGCTCTTGATTCTTGGCTCTTGATTCTTGGCTCTTGATTCTTGGCTCTTGATTCTTGGCTCTTGATTCTTGGCTCTTGATTCTTGGCTCTTGATTCTTGGCTCTTGATTCTTGGCTCTTGATTCTTGGCTCTTGATTCTTGGCTCTTGATTCTTGGCTCTTGATTCTTGGCTCTTGATTCTTGGCTCTTGATTCTTGGCTCTTGATTCTTGGCTCTTGATTCTTGGCTCTTGATTCTTGGCTCTTGATTCTTGGCTCTTGATTCTTGGCTCTTGATTCTTGGCTCTTGATTCTTGGCTCTTGATTCTTGGCTCTTGATTCTTGGCTCTTGATTCTTGGCTCTTGATTCTTGGCTCTTGATTCTTGGCTCTTGATTCTTGGCTCTTGATTCTTGGCTCTTGATTCTCGGCTCTCGATTCTTGGGGTTGGTTGACCCGTCCGGCATTCCGTGGCGATCATGCGGCCGGATCGAAGAACATGGCCAATTTGATCAATCGCCGGCAATTCACCATCGAATGGGGCCATTGCGACCCTGCGGGCATCGTCTTCAACGCCCGCTTTTTCGAGTTCTTCGATTGGGGCACCTGGACGCTGTTCGAGCTGGCGCTAGGCGTGAAGCCGCCGGACCTGGCGAAGGTCTTCGGCATCATCGGCATTCCCCTGGTCGATTCCGGCGCGCGCTTTATCGCTCCGGCGAAGTTCGGCGACCTCGTGGAAATGACGTCGCAGGTCAGCGAGTTCCGCCGTTCGAGTTTCGACGTCGAGCATCGGATTTTTGTCGGCGGCGCGGTCGCGGTCGAAGGCCGCGAGACGCGCGTCTGGGCGGTTCGCGATCCGGCCGATCCGTTAAGGATCAAAACGCAGCCGATCCCGGCCGAGGTTACCGCGCGTTTTGCGACGGCCTGACGCGCGTTGCGGCCATAACAAAGCGGTTGGGCTTCCTTGCCAGCAGTCGGTTTTTGAGGGAAATTCAGGTAGAAAAAGAATTGCGGAGGCTACGCCATGGAAATCGTCCCTCTGGGTCCCGGTTTCGGCGCCGAATTGCGCGGCGTCACGCTCGCCGATGTCGCGGCGGACGATGCGATCTATGCCGCGGTCCGCGCGGCATTCGAGGAATATTCGGTTCTGGTGTTTCGCGGTCAACAGATCGACGGCGAGGGTCAGCTCGCTTTTTCGCGCCGCTTCGGCCCGCCGGAAGTCACCAAGGTCGGCTCGCTCGGCACCGGCACGAATTTCGTGATCCTCACCACGATCGGTCCGGACGGCAATGTCGTGCCGGAAGATCATCGCTACGCCATGCGCAACAAGGCCAATCAGCTTTGGCATACCAACTCTTCGTTCAAGAGCGTGCCGGCGCTCACCTCGGTGCTGGCGGCGCGCACCATTCCGGCCAAAGGCGGCGAGACCGAATTCGCTTCGACGCGGCTTGCCTTCGAACGGCTCGATCCGACGCTGCAAAACAAACTCGAAAACTCCTACGCCTGGCACAGCTACGGCCATTCGCGCGGCAAGATCGCCGAGGGCCTCGCCAGCACTGAGGAAATGGCAACGCTGCCGCCGGTATGCTGGCGCATGGTGTGGAAGAACCCGGTCAACGGCAGGAACGCGCTCTATATCGCCTCGCACACTTACGCGGTCGAAGGCATGGAGCCGAAGGCGGGCGAGAAACTGATCGAGGACTTGACCGCCGCGGCGACCGCGCCGGGAACGACCTACGAACACAAATGGCGCCCGGGCGACGTCGTCATGTGGGACAACCGCGCGACCATGCATCGTGGCCGGCCATGGCCCGGCAACGAGCCGCGCTACATGGTGCGCACCACGATCTCGGCGACTGCCGCTGATGGCGTCGAGAGCATGCGCCCGCCGCCGCGACTCGCGGCGGAGTGACGGTTGCGTCGGAACCTGGCCGCGCCGTGAACGTCCATCTCGTCGGCAGCATCGGCCTCGACACGGTGGATGAGGTTTTCTCAACCGTCGGCAAGATGCTCGGTCCGTATCTGCGCCGCGTTCCCGACGGCGAAGTCGGCGGCCGGCGTTTGTGGATCAGCTGGCAATATCCGCTGTTGCGCGCCAGCGCTTTCCTCCGCCCGGATCCGGCCGGGGCCATCCGCCCGACCAACCGCTTCCCGCTGCTTACGCTGGGCGAAGGCGTCGCGCCGTCGGACCTGCGCTTCGGCGAGCTCGGCTATGCCCGCGAGGCGCGCGCCTCGTACCTCGATTTCGTCGCGGCGCGCGATAACGGCACGCTGCCCAAAGACATCCGTTTCCAGGTCTGCCTGCCGACGCCGTTTGCCGTTGTTAGTTCGGTCGTCGTTCCCGCCGTGTTGCCCGCGGTCGAGGCCGCCTATGAAAAGGCCATGATCGCCGAGGTCGCGGCGCTTTGCCGGCACATCCCGCACCGCGATCTCTGCATCCAGTGGGATATCTGCAACGAGATGGTGATCTGGGACGGCCAACCGAGCGAAGCGGTGCCGGGCAACGTCTCGCGCGAACAATTGCTCGAACGCATCAAGCGTCTGTGTGCCGCGGTGCCCGACGACGTCGAGCTCGGCCTGCATCTGTGCTACGGCGATTTCGGCGCCAAGCACTTCGTCGAGCCGAAAGACGCGGCGCGAATGGTGGATTTCGCCAACGCGCTGACCAAATCGATCAAGCACAAGCTCGCTTATATCCATATGCCGGTGCCGGTCGAGCGCAGCGACGATGCGTTCCATCGCCCCTGGCGCGATCTCAAGCTCGGCGACGGCACCGAGCTTTTTCTCGGGCTCGTGCACGCCAAAGACGGCGTCGCCGGCACCAAGGCGCGGATCGCCGCGGCGCGGCGCTACGCGCCGGCATTCGGCATCGCTACCGAATGCGGCATGGCGCGCTCGCGCTCGGAACAAACGGTGCGGGCGCTCCTGAAAATCCACGCCGACGTCTGCGCCGGCGACTGATGGCCCGCAACATTCATCTCGTCGGCAGCGTGCCGATGGCCAACGCGCAAGAAGTCTTCGAGCAAGTGAGCGCCGCGCTCGGTCCGCGCCTCAAGCGGCTGCCGGACGGCGAAACCGGCGAACGCGGCGATTGGATCACCTGGCTCGAACCTGCTTTTGCAAAGAACCCGGCATTCGTAAAATCGGGCGAATTCTTCCGCGTCCACGCCAGCGGCACCGGGCGCGAGCGCTACGCGCTTAAACCCGGCTTGCGCGTCCAGGACGTTCATTTCGGCAATCTGTTCTATGCCGACATCGCCAAGCAATCTTATGCGGTATTCAGGGAGTTGAAGGACGCCGGCAAGATTCCCGCCGGCAGCAAATTCCAAGTCGATCTGGTGCCGGCGCATTCGGTGATCTGGCTGTTCCTGGTCGATGCGCTGCATGCGCCGATCGACCCGCTTTACAACGACGCGCTCAAGCGCGAGATCGACAAGATCGGCGCCGCCATCCCGCACGACGAATTGGCGATTCAATTCGACGTCGCTTCCGCCGTGTTCGCCCGGCTCGAGCGCAACGAGGCGTCAAGCTACGGCCGCAGCAAGGCGGAGATGCAAGAAGCCTTCGCCAATATCCTGGTGGACCTTGGCAACCGCGTGCCGGCCGATATCGATCTGCTCTATCACCTCTGTTACGGCGATTCGAACCATCGCCACGTGGTCGAGCCGACCGACATCGGCGACATGGTCGAGTTCGCCAATCGCGTGTCGCGGCAGATCGCGCGGCCGGTCGCGCTCATTCACATGCCGGTGCCGCGTAACCGCGCCGACGATGCGTATTTTGCGCCGCTGCGGCGGCTTAAGCTGCGGCCCGAAACGGAACTGTGCCTCGGCCTTGTCCACTATACCGACGGCGTCGAAGGGACGAAGAAGCGGCTTGCTACGGCGAAGAAATACGCCGGCCATTTTTCCATCGCGACTGAATGCGGCTTCGGCCGGCGCGATCCGGTCACCATTCCGGAACTGCTTCGCATTCACGCTGCAGTCGCGGATTTGGACTGAGCAACCGGGCTATTCCGCTGCCATGACTGTATTGGAGCCCTGTTGCCGCTCCAGTTCGCGGCGGACGCGGACGGCTTGCGAATTCTCGTCGAGCGCCACGTCGGCGGCGGTTAGAAACTCGCCGGCTGCGACATCGCGATTGAGCTTGACATGATGCGCAAGTCCGATCGGCAAGGCGCCCAGCTTTAAGCTGCGTTCGGCCGGAATGAGCTTGGCATAGACCGTATAGCCGCCTTCGCCGTCGAGCATCTCGCCGGCTTTCAGCGCGCGTTTGGCGACCGCAACCGCGTCGCCGCGAAAACCGCCGCAGCTTCCGGTCGGCTCGCTGCGCAGCACGACATTGAGCACCGAGATCGACAGTTCCAACCCGATCAGATGGAACGGCTTGTACATGGCCGCATAACGGCCGCTCGTGTCGGTCGGCAGGCCGTATTGCTTGAAGCAGGCCGCGGCATAATCGTTCTGCGCCTTGAGCACGACATAGACGCCCCAGCGCAGATCGCGCTCGACCGGCGCGCCGTCGCGCTTGAGCGACGACACCACTTCGACCATGCCGTCGCTCTCCAGCACGCCGCCCAGAGCTTTCGGCCGCAGTACGCCGGCGAGCTCGTCGGCGCCGCACGGCGGAAACTTTAAGCCGTCATGCGGCACGTCGAGCGTGCAGGCATTGGCGACCGCCGCCATCTCGATTGCCGACTTGGTGCCGTCGAGAAACGAATTGAACATTTGCGAGTTCATGCCGGCCGCCTTGGCTGCCGCGGCGGTGAGCCCGTAATGCTCCCACACGCCGTCCGGCGTGACGGTGTGATAGGCCGGCAGATATTTGGTGCCTTTGCCGGCGGCGGCCACGACAAATCCGGCCGAGCGCGCCCAGTCGACCATTTCGGCGATCAGCGCCGGCTGGTCGCCATAAGCCAGCGAATAGATCGTGCCGGCCTCGCGCGCCTTGTGCGCCAGCAATGGACCGGCCAGCGCATCGGCCTCGACATTGACCATGACAATGGGCTTGCGCGCCGCAAATGCGGCCAGCGCATGCGCGATGCCGGCCGCCGGATCGCCAGTCGCCTCGATCACGACGTCGACGCGCTCATCGGTGCAGGCGTCGCGGCCATCGTCGGCAAAGCGCGTGTGGGCGATGCGCGCCGCATCCCAGCCGACGGTCTTGCAGGCAAGCTTGGCGCGCTCGACATCGCGATCGCAGATCACCGCGACTTCAAGCCCCGCGATCGACGGCACCTGCGCCAAGAACATCGAGCCGAATTTGCCGGCGCCGATCAATCCGGCGCGGACCGGCTTGCCGGTCTCGACGCGCGCGGCGAGAAGGGTTTGGAGATTCATATCTACTCCGCCGCGACTTTATGCGCCCGCGCATATTCCACCAGCGCGTCATCGGCGACCGGCTTAATCGGTGTGAAATCGCGGTGCGCGATCCATTCCGGCCGGGTGAATTTGGTGATGTGGTTGGAGCAAGCGCATAGCGTCAGATAGACGATCTTGCGCGGATAGGGCGTGATGTTGGGCGGCGAGGCGTGCACCAGATTGCCGTGGAACATTAGCACCGAGCCGGGCTTGCCGGTCGGCGCCACGATGCCGCCAACGCCAGCGAGCCGCGTCACCGTTTCGTTGTCGAGCGTCCACAGCGGATAAGACGTGGTCGCCGTGTCGTGGCCGGCCGCCAGCACGCCTTGCTTGTGGCTCTTCGGAATCACCATCAGCGCGCCGTTGATCGGCATCACCTCGTCGAGGAACACGGCGATGTTCATGGCGCGCGGTTCCGGCATGCCGTCGTCGCGCGCCCAGGTGCCGTAATCCTGATGCCACTGCCAGACGTCGCCCTCGAACGCCGCCTTGGCGTTGAGCTTAAACTGATGCACGTAGACTTCTTCGCCAAAGAGCTGGCGGAGCGGTTCTACAAGTCGCGGATGGCAGGCGAGCAGGCGGAACGTCTCGTTGAAGGTATGCGCGGCAAAGGCGGTGCGCGGCGCGCCCGTTTTTTCGCGCCACACCTCCTTACGGTCGAGTTTGAGGATCGCCTCGGCGTCATCGCGCAACAGCGCGATTTCCTCCTCGGAAAAGCAATTCGGGAAGAACAGGTAGCCCTGTTCGTCGAAGTCTTTGAGTTGCTCCGGCTTGAGTTTCATGGCGTTTCCCAAATCGCTGCGCGCCCGTCCCGCGGGCTGATCTTTAGACGGTGATTAGCGCAATTATCCCGGCCGTTCCACGCCGAGCGGCACGCACTTAGGCGCCTTCCGCCACCATGCGGTTGCGCATCTTGCCCAGGCTTTCGATTTCGGTCTCCATAACATCGCCCGCCTTGAGGAAAGTGTTGGTGCCTTGGCCGACGCCGCCGCAGGTGCCGCAGCTGAAAACGTCGCCGCTCTCGAGACTGAGAATGTTGGAGGCGTATGCGATCTGCTCCTCGGGCGTGAAAATAAATTGCGAGGTATTGCCGTTCTGCTTGACCTCGCCGTTGACGGTGAGCCGGATGAACAGGTTCATATGCTCCGGCACGAAAGCGCGCGGCACCAGAAACGGACCCATCGGCGCGAAATTGTCGTGGCTTTTGCCGTTGAGCCAGTCGGAGCGCAGGCCCGGCCGGTCGGCGCGGATTTGCAGGTCGCGGGCGGAAACGTCGTTGGTGGTCATAAAGCCGGCGACATGCTCGAGCGCGCGCTCGGCCTTGATGCGCTTGCCGCGCTTGCCGATGGCGAGCGCGATCTCCGCCTCCCAGTCGATCTTCTTCAGGCCGAGCGGAATGGCGACGTCGTCGTTGGCGCCGCACAGCGTGCTCGGCGCTTTGAGAAAGAGGTAGGGGTCGGAAGTCGATTTCTCGCCGGTGAATTTCGGGCCGCTGGCCGGCGTCATGCCGGCGCGCAACATCTCGTCGACGTGTTCCTGGAAATTCTGCGCGGCGTAGAACATCTTGCCGGGCCGCGCGACCGGCGGCAGCGCGCGCACGTTCGCAAGCTTTGTTGAGTCAGAAGGCAACCCTTCTTTTGGAATAACAGCGACTGCTTCTTGCAGCTTGGCAAAATTGGCGTCCCAGTCTGCGAGCAAACCGTCGATAGTCGTCGAGCCGAACGTGCCGGCGCGCAGTGACCGAAGATCGATGACATCATCGCTTAGAACGATGGCGGCAAATGCGCCGCCGCCGGATTTCGCGAAAGTGCCGAGCTTGAATGGCGTGCCGTTCATATTTTACTCATTGCTTTTTCATTGCTTCTTGGCGTCGGCGTAGGGATAGAGCATGTTGCCGGTCTTATATTCTTTCGGCCACACGATGACCTCGTGCGTGGTGTCCGTGAACTGATCCATCGAATTGCCGGTGACGTGCTGGAACTGCGTGAAAAACACGCGTGACTTCGCCCATTCGCCGTCCTTGCCGAATTTGATCTCGCCGACCACCGTCGAGAAGGTGTGGCTGCGCATATAGGCAGCGAGCTTGACCTGATCGAGCGTTTTGGCCCCTTCGACCGCTTGCGCCATGACTTGACCCGCCGCGTAACCGAGCGGCGGAAAGGCCCACCCCATAGGATCGATTTTTTGCTGTGCCGCGACGGCATGATACTTGGCCAACAGCTCGCGCGTGCCGGGAAACACCAGCGACGGCGCCGGCAGGAACACTTCGTTATTGACGATGCCGTTCATCAGCGGGCCGAGCTGCGCCTTGATCGGCGAGACCAATAGCCCGATGAAGGCGCCGCCGAACATTTTGGGCGTGAGCCCGATCTCATTGGCCGCGCGCACGATGCCGACGGAATCCGGCGGATAGGCGGCGACGTAGACGATATCCGGGTTGAGCGCCTGCACCGCGTGCATGATCGGCGAATAGTCGGTCGTGCTCGGCGGATATTTCTGATCCATCACGGTCTGGAAGCCGCCGATTTCCTTGATGCTTTCGCGCGCGCCGTCGGCGGCGTTCTGCGCGAATTCGGCATCGGCGGCGACGATCGCGACGGTCTTCGGCCGCGGCTTTTGCGCGGCGGCAAGCTCGAAGAAACCGTAAGCGAAAGATTTCTTCGGCTCCGGTCCGGTCGGTAGCATCGAGAAATACTGGTCGTAATGGAATTTGCTGTTGGCGGCATTGGCCAAGATACCGATCGTGGTCTTGTGAAATTGCATCAGGACCGGAATCGCCGGCGCCACCATGTTGGTCGCATAGGGCCCGATCAAGAGGTCGACTTTGTCGACGTCGATCAGCTTGGTGTAAAGCCCAGGGACATTCTGCGGATTGCTCTGGTCGTCATAGAACACCAGCTCGACCGGGCGTCCGAGCAACCCGCCTTTGGCGTTGACGTCGTCGCGCCAGATCTGCAGCGCCGCCAGCACCTGCTTGCCGATCGGCGCCACGCCGCCGGTGAGCGCCACGCTCAGGCCGACCTTGATCGGCTCGGCGGCTTTCGCCGAATTCGGCAGCATCAACGCGGCAACGACGATGGCCAGCGCCGCGAGTATGCGCACACGATTCCAAACGCTCAGATTGCGCATGTCGGTCTCCTCCCCAAATGCGCCTGTTGCCGGCGCGCTTTATCGTTGACCGACGTTAGCTCTCCTCGCGGGTCTGCGCCAGAGCATGATCCCGAAAATGCCTGCCCTCGGACTTGATCCGAGGGTGGAAACCGGTTTTCGGAGAAGATCATGCGTCAACAAAGACGGGTTAGGTGCCGCGAAACACCGGCTTGCGCTTAGCGTGAAAGGCTTCGACGCCTTCGCGGAAATCGTCGGATTGGCGCAAGCGGCTGTAGCAGTGGCCTTCGAGCTCGATCGCCGCTTCCAGATTGATGTCCTCGGTTTGGTTGAGCAGCGCTTTCGCGGTGCGCTGCGCCAGCGGCGAAAATGCGCGTAGCTCATCGACCAAAGCATTCGTTGCCGCTTCGAGCTTGTCGTCGGGGACACATTCGGTGGCGATGCCCCAGTCAAAGGCCTGCTTCGCCGGGATGCGTTTCGATCGCATGACGATGTCTTTCGTTCGGGTGATGCCGATAATCTTTTGCAGCCGCGCCGAGCCGCCGGAGCCCGGGATCTGGCCGAGCCGCTGTTCCGGCAGTGCATAGAGGCAGGTCTCGGACGCGATGCGGAAATCGCAGGCGAGCGAAATCTCAAAGCCGACGCCGAAACAATAGCCGCGGTTGGCGGCGATCACCGGCTTGGCGCAGCGCGCCGGCGCCGCGATATTCCAGGCGAGCTTCGACACGTGTTCGGGCGAAGCCGCCAAAAAGCCGGCGATATTGCCGCCGGAGGAAAAATGCTCGCCGGCCGCGCGCAGCGCGATCACCCGTACGTGCGCGTCATCGTCGAGCGCCTCGAAAACGAGGCGGAGCTGATCGCGCTGTCCCATCTCGATGACGTTGAGCGGCGGCCGCTCGAGCACGATATCGGCGCGTTCGCGTTCCGGATCGATCTCGACGCGGAAGCCGTCGAGCTTTTGCAAACGCGGATCGGAAAAAGCGATCGTGGAAGAACTCATGCAGCCGTTCCTTGCGCCGGCGTTTTCGCGCCGGCCGTTGCCGGTTCATATTCGCCGGCGACGAGCTTGCGGCGCAACAGCTTGCCGACCGGCGATTTCGGGATGTCCGCGACGAAAATATAGCGCCGCGGCCGCTTGAAATTGGCGAGGCCGGAATTACGGCAGAATGCGTCGAGCTCATCGGCCGCGATAGCGGCGCGGCATTTGACGAAAGCCGTGACGATCTTGCCCCAACGCTCGTCCGGCAAGCCGACCACCGCGACCTCCGACACCGCCGCGTGCAGCGACAGGCAGGATTCGATCTCGACCGGCGAGATGTTCTCGCCGCCGGTGATGATCATGTCGTCGACGCGGCCGGTGACGAAAATATCGCCGTCGGCGTCGACGTAACCGGTATCGCCGGTGAAATACCAGCCTTGGCGCAGCGCTTTGACATCGGCATCCGGCCGCCGCCAATAGCCTTCGAACGATTCGTCGCCGGCCAACAGCGCGATGATCTCGCCTTCCTCGCCCACGCCGGCGATCTCATCCACCGATTTGGCGCCGAGCTTCACCACGCGCACCATCTGATTGATGCCGGCGCGCCCGGCCGAGCCCGGTTTTGCCGGCGCGTTCTGGTCGACGGTGAACGTATACACCTCCGACGAGCCGTAATGATTGACGAACAAATCGGGCTGGAACGCCGCCGCAAGCTTTTTGAGGAGGCCATCGGTCATCGGCGCGCCGGCAAAGCCGAGCTTGCGCACGGAGCTCACGTCGCTTGCGGCAAACAGCGGATGATGGACCAAGTCGTGATAGAGCGTCGGCACCAGATAAAGATTGGTGACGCGTTCGGCGGCGATTGCTTTCAGCGCATCGCCGACGTCGAAGCGGCGCAGGCAGACGAAGGCGCCGCCGATCAGCGACATCGTCAGCAAAGAACGTACCCCCATGGTGTGATAGAGCGGCATGACGCCGAGCGTGCGCTCGCCGTGAACGTAGAGATTCTGCGCCACATGGGCGACCGCGGCGGCGCGTTCGGCGCGCTGGCGGCGCGGCACGCCCTTCGGCCGCGCCGTGGTGCCGGATGTGTAGAGCATCACCGACCAGGCTTCGGCATCGATGCGCGGCGCGGCATCCGCAGCCGTTTGTGAAACCAGCGATGCAAAAGCGATGGCCGATGATGCCGGAGCAGGATCGAGCGCAATCTCCGGCAGCTGCTGCGCCAAGGCCGATCCGGCAACGGCCGCGCCGGATGCCTCCTCGTAAGCGATCGCCTTGGCCTCGGCGTCCGTGAGATAAAAATCGATCTCGCTCGCGGTCGAGCGCCAGTTCACCGGCGTGATGATGACGCCTGTGAATTGGCAGGCCCAGTGCAGGGTCGCTGCCTCCCAGCGGTTTTGCAGCGCGGTGACGAGGTGGTCGCCTGCCTTCAATCCGATGGCGTCAAAGCTGGTGATCAGCGACGAAATGCGCCGGTACCATTGCGCGTAGCTGAGGCGGACCTCGCCATCGACGATAGCGAGCGCGTTTGGATCGCGGGCGACGCTGCCGAGAAAGCTTAAGCCTAAATCGAGCATGCGGCATGATAGGCTTTTGCGGCGCGCCGACAAAGCGCCGGCGCGACCGGCGAGGGGCGACAGTCGATGCCTGTTGAAGATCGCGTGTTCATCGCCGGCGCCGGCCCGGTCGGCCTGGTTGCTGCGGCCAATCTGGTGCGCCGCGGCGTTCCGGTCACGGTGTTCGAGGCAGGTCCCGCGCTCGCCGAGGAATCGCGCGCGTCGACATTTCACCCGCCGACGCTCGACATGCTCGACGAATTCGGCGCCGCAGCGCCGCTCATCGCCCAGGGCCTGATCGCTCCCCAATTCCAGTATCGAACCCGCGACGGCGTGATCGCAACTTTTGACTTTGCCGCCATCGCCGATGCAACGCGGCATCCGTTCCGCGTGCAGAGCGAGCAATTCAAGCTCACGCGCATCCTGCACGATCGGTTGAGCGGCAACGCAGATTTTCGCATCGAGTTGGACGCTCGCGCCGCTGGCGTCGAGCAGGACAGCGCGGCCGTTCATGTAACGCTCGACCGCAACGTCACTACGGAACGCCGCTCCGCCCGCTGGCTCATCGGCGCCGACGGCGCGCGCAGCGACGTGCGCCGCACGCTCGGCATCGATTTTGCCGGCTTTACCTGGCCGGAGCGCTTTCTGGTCGTCTCGACGCCATTCGATTTCCGCAGCGTGATCGCGGACCTGGTCTCCGTGACTTATGTCGCCGATCCGGTGCGCTGGCATTTCCTCCTCGAAATTCCCGGCCTGTGGCGCGTGATGTTTCCGCTGACCGAAACCGTCAGCGACGAGGCGGCGCTCAGCCGCGCCTTCGCCGACACGCTGATGGCCGGCGTGGTGCCCGGCGTCGCCAAATACGACATTGCGCATACGACGCTCTACAAGGTGCATCAGCGCGTCGCGAAAAATTTCCGCGCCGGCCGCGTGTTTCTCGCCGGCGACGCCGCGCATCTCAACAATCCGCTCGGCGGTATGGGCATGAACGGCGGCATTCACGACGCGATGAATCTGACGGCGCGGCTCGCCGAGGTCTGGACCGGCGCCGCGCCGGAGACCGAACTCGAGCGCTACGAGCGGCAGCGCCGCTCGATCACGCTCGAATACATCGAGAAGCAATCGATCGAGAACAAGCGCAACCTGGAATGCGCCAATCCCGATTTCGCCGCTGCGCCGCGGCGGACGGCGGCCGATCCGCAGCGCACGCGCGACTACTTGTTCCGCGTGTCGATGATCGCGAGTCTCCGCCGCGCCGCCGAACTCGGCTGATTAGTCCCGCGTCGGAAACAGCGCCGCCGGAAAATCCGCGGCAGAGCGGCGGTGCCGCTCGCGCGGCTGGTAATCCGGATGCGGATTGGGATCCGGCTCCACGGCGCGCCGATAAAGGTGCCAGGTCGCGTGGCCGAGCACCGGCATGACTATGGTCAGCCCGAGGAAAAACGGAATCGAGCCGATCACCAAGAGCGCGGCGACGATAAAGCCCCACAGCGCCATGGTCACCGGATTTCCGGCGACCACCCGGATGGAGGTCAGCAGCGCCACCGCCGCGCCGACGTCGCGATCGAGCAACAAAGGAAACGATATGGCGCCGATGGTCAGCACCAGGACGGCGAACAGAAACCCGACCCCGGTGCCGATGACGATGAGGTGCCAGCCGGCGCTGGTGGTGAGCACGTCGTGAGCAAACGCACCAATCGAAGCCGGTCCGTGATAGCCGAAATTGGCAATATAGATCGCGTCGGCGACTGCGAGCCAGATCAGAAAGATCGCCATCAACAGCACGCCCAACGCAATGATGGCGCCGAGCGATGGCGAATGCAGCACATCCAGCGCGTGGCCCGACGAACTGTCGAGCCCGGCTTCGCGCCGGCGGCTGAGCTCATAAAGCCCAATGGCGGCAAGCGGTCCGATCAGCGCAAACCCGGCGGCGATCGGGAAAGCCAGCGGCAACAGCGAACTGTGTAACGTCACCGCGATCAGAAAGATGCCGAGCAGCGGATAAATCACGCAGAGAAACAATGCGTGGCTCGGCATCGCGGTGAAATCGTCGATGCCGCGGCCGAGCGCCTGATAAAGATCGGATGGCGAGATGCGGCGTATGACAGGTCGCTCGGGACTTACGCTCGCGCCGACGAGAATGTGCGAAGTGGCCATGGCGTTCCTCCTGAACCGGACGGGTTCAATCGTTAAGCTTTTGCGTTAAGGTCTTGCGCCTGCGGCCGGGGCCGCAAGGCGCCCGAACATTTTGTTGGGAGCATGATCGTTTCGGAAAATCGCTTCGGGGTTTTCCGATTCATGCTCTCAGTGCCGATTATCATGTCACGAGACGTGGCGCGGTACACGCAACAACGCGGCTATCGGGCGATGGTTCGCTTCACATTCAAGTGTGGCGTTCATGATTGTGCGGTGCAGCGGCCATACTGCGCTTGCGAGCAAAAAAGAAAGAAAAAGGAGCGGCAAAAGTGCAGGGCTTGGCAGGAATTTCAGTTCCGGGCGCGCCGGCTATTCGGCGGCGAGCGGCAGCGGTTCCGCTTCCTCATGCTCGGCGGTCCCGCCGCTCAGCCAGGTCTGGAACCGGTCGAGATAGAGATAGACCACCGGGGTCGTGAACAGCGTCAGCAATTGGCTCAGCGCCAAGCCGCCGACCATGGCGTAACCGAGCGGCTGCCGCAGTTCGGAGCCCGAGCCGTGTCCGAGCATCAACGGCACACCGCTCAACAGCGCCGTCATCGTCGTCATTACGATCGGACGGAAACGCAGCAGGCAGGCTTGCCGGACCGCCTCGCGCGGCGGCAGGCCGGCGCGTTCGCGGCTGATGGCGAAGTCGACCAGGATGATGCCGTTCTTCTTGACGATGCCGATAAGAAGAATGATGCCGATGATGCCGATCACGGAGAGATCGAAGCCGCCGGCCCACAGCGCGAGCAGCGCGCCGACGCCGGCCGACGGCAGTGTCGACAGGATGGTGAGCGGATGAATGTAGCTCTCGTAGAGCACGCCGAGAATGACATAGACGACCACCAGCGACGCCGCGATCAAGATCGGTTCGTTCCCCAGGGCCGCCTGAAACGCCTGGGCATTGCCTTGGAAGCTGCCGATCAGGGATGACGGCATGCCGATTTCGTCCGAGGCCCGCTGGATGGCGGGCACCGCCTGACCGAGCGCAACGCCCGGCGGCAGATTGAACGTCAGAGTCACCGCCGGAAACTGACCCGAATGCGAGACCAAGAGCGGTCCGACGTGACTGGTGTCGACGTTGACGAGCGTAGAGAGTGGAACGAGCTGGCCGTTGGTCGGCGCCTTGATGTAGAGCTCATTGAGCGTTTGCAGTTTGCCCTGCAGGTCCGGCAGCACTTCGAGGACCAGATAATAGGAATTGTTGGTGAAATATTGCGTCACCTGGTCCTGACCGAAGGCGTCGTTCAGCGTGCTGTCGATGAGCTGCGGCTGAATGCCGAAGCGGGCCGCCGCGTCGCGATTGATGGTGATGTTGAGCAGCGGCGCGTCGTTTTGTGCGTCGGTGGCGACGTCGGCCAGTTGCGGCAGGGTTTTGAGCTTGGCGATGAGCCGCGGCGCCCAAGCGTTCAATTCGTGCAAATCGGGATCCTGCAGCACGTATTGGAATTGGCCGCGCGAGATGCGGCCGCCGACCGTAATGTCCTGCGCCGGCTGCAGGAACAGCCTGGCGCCCGGCACCTGGGCAAGCTTGGGGCGCAGCCGGTCGATGATTTGCGAGGCCGTGGCGTTGCGGTCGTCGCGCAGCTTCAAGCCGATGATGAAGCGGCCGGTATTCTGAGTGTTGCCGTAACTCGGCCCGAAGAACGAACCGAAGTCGGCGACGTCGGGGTCGGTCGCGATAATATCGGACAGCTGCCGCTGAATCTCTTTCATCTTGATCGGCGAAACGTCCTGGCCGGCTTCCGAAATGCCGAGGATCATGCCGATGTCCTGGGTCGGGAAGAAGCCCTTCGGCATCGTCACAAATAGCACACCGGTCGTTGCGACCGTCGCGATAAACACCAGCAATGTCACGAATTGGTGCCGCAACACCACGTCGAGCCCGCGGCGATAGCCGTCCAACAGCGCGTCAAAGCCCCGTTCGATGAAGCGATAAACGCGGCCATGCTCGCGGTCGTGCTCGCTGACCAAAAAGCGCGAACACAACATCGGGGTCAATGTCAGCGACACCACGACCGAAACGACGATTGCCGCCGTGACCGTGATGGCAAATTCGTGAAACAGGCGCCCGACCACACCGCCCATCAGCAACAGCGGAATGAAAACCGCGATCAGCGAGATACTGATCGAAATAACGGTGAAGCCGATCTCGCGCGCGCCCTTGATGGCGGACTGCAGCGGCGTCGTTCCCGCCTCGAGATGGCGGAAAATGTTCTCCACCACGACGATGGCGTCATCGACCACGAAACCGACGGCGATCGTCAACGCCATCAGCGACAGATTGTCCAGGCTGAAGCCGGCGAGATAAATGATCGCGGTCGCCCCAAGGAGCGACAACGGCACCGCGGTGCCGGGGATGAGCGTGGCGTGAACGCTGCGCAAGAACAAAAGAATCACCAGCACGACCAGCACGCACGACAGCAGCAACGTGAACTCGACGTCCTTGACCGAGGCGCGGATGGTCTGGGTGCGGTCGACGATGGTGCTCAGATGGATGCCCGGCGGAATCAGGGAATGCATTCGCGCCAGGGCGGATTTAATGTTGTCCGCCGTGTCGATCACATTGGCGCCGGGCTGCTTGAAGACCAGCAGCATCACCGCGGTCTGCTTGCGATGCAGCGCGCCCAGCGTCACGTCTTGCGGTCCGGCGATGGCGTTGCCGACGTCGCGGACGCGAATCGGCGCGCCGTTGCGATAGGCGATGATGACGTCGTTGTAAGCGTCCGCCTCGGTCAATTGATCGTTGGTGGCGATGGTGAAGCTTTGCTCTTTGCCGAGCAGCGTACCTTTGGCCGTGTCGGTCGTGGAGCTGGCCAGTGCGCCACGGATGTCCTCGAGGGTGAGGCCGCGCGCCGTCAGCTTGGCCGGGTCGACCTGCACGCGAATGGCGGGCCGTTGCTGGCCGCCGATAATGACCTGGGCGACGCCGCCGATCTGCGAGATCTGCTGGGCGACGACGTTCTCGGCAAAATCGTCGACCTTGGTCAGCGGGATCGTCTGCGAGGTGGCCGCCACGATCAGGATCGGCGAATCGGCGGGATTGACCTTGCGATAGGTCGGCGGCTGGGCGAGGTTTTTCGGCAACTGCGCCCCGGCCGCCGTTATCGCGGCTTGCACGTCCTGGGCGGCGCCGTCGATGTCGCGATTGAGGTCGAACTGCAACGTGATCACGGTCGAGCCGAGCGAGCTCACCGAACTCATTTGGGTGACGCCGGCGATCTGGCCGAACTGCCGCTCGAGCGGCGTGGCCACCGTAGCGGCCATGGTTTCCGGACTCGCGCCGGGCACCGTGGCGCTGACCTGGACGGTCGGAAAATCGACTTGCGGCAGCGGCGCCACCGGCAGCAGCGGAAACGCCACGATGCCGACCAGCGCCAGCGCGGCCATCAACAACGATGTGGCGATCGGCCGGCGGATGAAGACTTCCGAAATGTTCATCAGGACTTGTCCGGCTGCTGTCCCTCGGCCGTAGGCGACACATTGGGCGCGCGGATCGCAACATGCGTGCCGACGTCCAAGCGGGATTGGCCGTCGACCACCACGCGTTCGCCGGCGTTCAGCCCTTTGGTCGCAATCGCCAAGTCCTCGCTGACCGGTTGCGCCTCGATCGGCCGCTGCTCCGCGGTGTTGTCGGGCTTGATCACCCAGACATAGAAGCCGTCGGGACCGCGTTGCAATGCCACCGCCGGCACGGTCACCGCGTTCTTGCGGGTTGTGATCAGGATGTGGACGTGCACGAATGCACCCGGCCACAGCCGCGCGTCCTGGTTGGGAAACTCAGCCTTCAGCTGGATGGTGCTGGTGGCTTGGTCGATCTGATTGTTAATGAGAAGGAGCTTGCCTTCGGCGATCTGTTCCTTGTTGTCTTGATCGAAGGCAAGCACCGAGACGGTGCCATGCAACATCGCCTCGCGCACCGGACCGAGCTCGCTCTGCGGTAGCGTGAATATCACCGTGCACGGCTTGATCTGCGTGAGCACCGTGAGCGGATTGACATCATTGGTGTGGATGATGTTGCCGACATCGACTTGACGGAAGCCGACCACGCCGTCGATCGGCGCCGAGATGGTGGCGTAATTGAGCTGGGTCCGCGCCGCCTCGATGGCGGCCTGGTCGGCGTCGATAGTAGCCTTCGTCTGGTCGACCTTGGCCTGCTGGGCGTCGACGTTTTGCTGCGTCTCGGCGTTCCTGATGACCAAGGCTTTGAAGCGCGCCAAATCTTTTTCGTTATCGATCAGCTGCGCTTCGTCCTCGCTTTTCTTGGCTACGGCTTGATCGAAAGCGGCCTGGAACGGCGACGGATCTATTCTCGCCAGGACGTCGCCTTTGCGGACGTCCTGGCCCTGCCGGAAATCGACCGAGACGATCTGACCGTTGACCTGGGCGCGGATGGCGACGGTGTTGAGAGCTTGGACGGTGCCGAGCGCGTCATAATAGATCGGCACGTCCTGCTGCGCCGCCTCGGTGACAACGACCGGAACGGACGGCGGAGCGGCGCGGGCCGCTTGGGTGCTGCCGTGACGCCAAAAAACGACCGCGGCGGCCACGGACGCCACCGCGATGCCTGCAACCACATAAGCAATTCGCCGGGATTCTTGCCCGGTCATCCACGCCCTCATGGCCTAGCTATACCTTGGTTCCGCAACCCCTCAAACTCGTACTTTATTCCCAAATCCGCCCGAGCGACCCGGCGGATCTCGGGGACCGGTTGCGAACTATATCGGACGGTGGGAGCGATCAATGGCTAACGCATTAAAGTTAATTAAGGTGCGTCCCGCACGGCCGGTTAAGGTTGCTGATGCAACAAGGCCGCCAAGGGCGAGTTCAGGCTTGATCCGGCCGTCCGCCTCGTGGCTATTCTCATTGCAGTCCAATAGGAAAGCCGGCGTTCCAGGTGGCATCGCGGTCCGAAATTCCGGGTCTTGATCCTGATCCCGTACTCGCGGTCGTGCTGCGCGCTTTCGAAGGCGGCGGCGCGCAGCGGGACATGATCCTGCTCTGTAACGCGCTCGCCGCCAAACGGGTGCGCATCGTCATTTTGGCGCTGCGCGTCGACGGCCCGCTGCGCCGGCTCCTCGATCCCGCAATCCGTGTCGCCGAGGTGTCCGGACGGCAGCTGCGCTACGCTATCCCCGGCTTGCGCCGGCTGATCCGCGACACGGCTCCGGCCGTCGTTATCAGTTCGGAAGCTAGCCTCAATCTTTGTACGCTTGTCGCGGTGCGCACATTGTCCCGAGCGAGCCGGCCGAAACTTGTTTTGCGGGAGGTCGGCAGTCCATCGATCGCGCAGCGGCGCGATCCCTACCTGCAAAACCGCATCGCCTACCGAATATTACGGCGGGTTTACGCTTATGCCGACCGCATTGTTACGCTCACCGAGGGCGCACGGCGCGACTTGGCGAGGAATTTTGCCGTGCCCGACGAGTTGATTTCCGTGATGCTGACCAATGCGGTGGTGCCGCCGGCAACGGTGAACCGGATCGCGCGGTGGGACGGCGAAGCCGGTCGCGACCGAGATCTCATCGTCTGCATCGGCCGGCTGTCGCCGGAGAAGGATCAGCGCACCCTGATCCGTGCGATGAGCATTTTACCGGCGCCGCAACCTTGGCGTCTGGCAATTGTCGGCGACGGTCCCGAACGTCCCGCGCTGGAAGCTTTGGCGCGCGAACTCGGCATTGCCGATCGCATCGTCTTTGCCGGCGAGGTGACCGATCCGTTTGCATTCATGATGCGGGCACGCCTCGCCGTCTGCGCCTCGGTCTACGAGGGCCTCGGCAACGCCATCATCGAGGCCCTGGCCTGCGGCACGCCGGTGGTTTCTACCGACTGCCCATACGGTCCGTCGGAAATCCTGCAAGGCGGACGCTACGGCACGCTGACGCCGGTCGGCGATGCGGCGGCCATGGCGGCCGCGATTGCGGAAGCATTGCGCGCGGCTCCGGATCGCGCCGCGCTGAGGGCGCGGGGCCTGCACTATACGGCCACGCGTGCGGCCGAGCGCTTCCTTGAAATTGTCGGCGAGCTTCAACCGCTGCCGGCAACCGCGAACGGCCCGCTCGCCGTCGCCAATGCGTCGTAAGGCCGGCCATGCTGCAACCGCTGCTCAACGGAGTTCTGCGTAAGGCCGCACGGCATTCGCGCTCGAAGCCTTTTGCAATGCGCAACACGGCACCGCTGGTCAGCTTCACTTTCGACGACGTTCCCGCCTCGGCCTATACCAACGGCGCCGCGATCCTCGAACACTATGGACTGCGCGGGACATTTTACATCGCCGCCGGCACGCTGGGACAAATGGATACCGATTGGCGCGTGATCGATCGCGAGCAGGTCAGCGCGCTGCATCATCGAGGGCACGAGATTGGCTGTCATACTTTTTCGCATGTCGGCGTTGACACGCTCAATGCGCGGATGCTGGACGAAGAGTGCCGGCGCAATCGCGAGGTCCTGCGCGATCTGTGCGCGGGTCTCGAGATCACCAACTTTTGCTATCCGTTCGGCCGCGTTTCGCTGCCGCGCAAGCTTCAGCTCGACGAGCGCTTCGATAGCTGCCGCGGCATTTACGAAGGAATCAATGCCGGCATCGTCGATCTCACGTTGCTCCGCGTCGTCGAGCTGTACGATCGCACGCTCACGCGCGACAAGCTCGACCGCTTGTTGCGGGAAACACGCGCGTGCAACGGTTGGCTGATCTTTTACACGCACGACGTCGCGGAGCCGCCGAGCTGGATCGGCTCGTCGCCGCGTTTGCTGCGCGAGACTGTCGAGGCGGTGCGGGCCGAAAATATGCGATGCCTGCCGATCCGCGAGGCGCTTGTGTCAATCGGCTATCGCCGCACAACGGAAGCTTCATCGAAACTCAGCGCTGGCGCGGCGAACGCGCCGCGATGAAGATGCGCAGTATTTTGGGCGATTCAATCAAATAGCGGCGCCACAAGCGTCCTGGCTCCTGCGCCAGACGGTAGGCCCATTCGAGACTGAGCTTTTGCAGCCAGCGCGGCGCGCGCGACCGTGCCCCGGTCAGGAAATCGATCGACGCGCCGACGCAGAGCGCAACGCCAGATGCGCGGCCCAATTCGGCGAGCTGTTGCGCGATCATTTCCTGTGCCGGGCAGCCGACGCACAATAGCGCGATGTCCCAGCGCCAGCTCAAACAGGCGCGGGCGACCGCATGCCGCAGCTCCGCGTTCTGCGCCAGCGCCCCCGGCGCCGGCATGACCTCGCAGATCACATTGGGATAGGCGGCACGCAGCGTCGCTTCGGCGCTGCGCGGCGGACCGACGACGAGAATCCGCCGCGGCTGGTCCGGCGGGTCGTCGGCATTGAGGCGGGCCAGCAGCGCTGCGACGAGGTCGCTGCCGGTGACGAGCGGCAGCGGCCGCCGGTCGAGCCAGGCCAGCGCCCGCACGATGCGGCTGTCGCAGACCGACAGCCAAGCGGACCGGTAGATCGGCAGCAATCGCGCCGGCTCGTCGTGCGCCGCCACGACATGATAAGCGTTCGGCGTCACCACGTAGCGATAGGGTGCACCGCAGTCGGATGTGATGGCGTCGACGACTTCGGCCTGCGTCAACAGGCAGAACGGCAGGCCGAGAAATTCGACATGATCGACTTCACCGCCATGGGGAACGAGCGGCGGCGCGGCGCTTGCCTTCGCCATAGGCGCCGATGTGACGCGCGGCGAGATCATCGGCTATGGCACCGTGATGCGTTCGCCGACGATCTCGGCCGACGGCAATCTCAAGAGACCGAAGTGATAGATCGCGAAGCCGCCGAACAGGCCAAATATGACGGCGTCGACAACAAGCGGCAGGGCTTGGCCAGGTAGAAGCTCGCCCGTCATATGCGCGCCGAAAACGAAAAGGATCGCCAGCGACGGCATGACGCCAAGCGCGGTTAGATCGATCGGCAGGCGGTACCAGCGCCGCCCGAGCACCATGAAGGCCAGGCAGGCGACGATGCTAGCCACCATCAATGCCATGGCTGCACCTTGCGGGCCGTCGGTCGGAACCAGCACGACCGAGAGCCCCGTCGAAACCACGAGAAATAGCAGCGCGACGACGAGATCGAGATAGCTGGCATTGGTGAAGTAGATCACTTGCGCGAAGTAAAAATTGCGCATGGTGGCGAAGGCAAACGCGATGGCCAGGATCGGAATAAGGTCGCGGGTCGGGGCGATGAATTCCGGCTGCAGGATCGCCTGCAGCACGACATGACCGAAGACGATGAAGAACGCCGCCCCGAAGCTCGCGGCGGCGAGACAGGCATTGAACGCCATCTGCAAGGTTTTATTGGCGGCTTCCGTGTTGCCGCGATTGGATTGCGTCTTGGCGACCGTGACCAGCGACAGGATGATCGCCTCGCCCAGCACGGTGAAACTCTGCCGCAGCACGTCGGCGACGACGCCGTACGGCCCGAGCGTGGCGAGCCCGAGATAGTGAGCGAGCAACAGCCGGTCGATGCTCTGGCCGACCGCGGTGACGCCGAATGACAACAAGAGCGGCCAGCCGTAACTGACGATATGCAGGGAAGCGGCGCGCGAGAAATGCGACAGGCGCACTTTTGCGAACGTCGAAAGCGCCGGCGCGGCGGCGATGAGATGGGCGACGGCGATCGCTACGGCGAGGCCGCGCGCGCCACCGCCGGCATAAAGGCTGGCGCTGCCGAATCCGATCATCAATGCGGTGCGGATGATCATCGACAACGAAGCGCCGCGGGCATTGAGCAGCGTGCGCGCCACTTCGAATGCGGCTTCATAGACGGTCATGCCGCAGACCAAAGCAAAGACCGCGACCAGAAAGCTCGGCTCGAAAAATCCGAATACTCCTAATGCGGTCAGCACCAGCGCCACGATCGCTACGCCGACGCCAAGCAGCCGCGCCAGCGAGGCCACGTATTCGCCGAAGCGCTCAGGATGGTAAACGCCGAAATAGGCGAAGCGCATCCACTGCGCGCCGAAGCCATAGACGATCATCGACCAGGCGAAGATCAGCACGTAGTGGCCGTATTCGGCGGGACCGGCCAGGCGCGAGAAGATGGCGACGGCGAGCAGATTCCCGGCCGCCGACACCGCCCGCGCACTCAGATAGAGCAGGCCCGACGTGTTAAGCATTCCGCGTGATAAGTCATTGTTGGTGTGAAGAAAAGCGGCTACGACAGCTTTCACTGAGTATCGTTAAGCTGCATATGAATAACGCAACACAACGAGCGGGCGGCGAGTGCAATCTGATGCGTATTCTGCAAATCATTCACGATCGCGAACTTGGCGGCGTGCAAAAACTCGCCGGCATGATCGAAGCCGGGCTTAACTCCCATCGCTTTGCCGTCGCGACCGCCTATTTGTATCCGCGCGCCGGCCTGCCGTTCTACGCCAAGCTCGTTGACGCGCTGCGCATGGCGCGACACATCTGGCGCGGGGGTTTCGACACGCTGATCGCGTATCAGTCAACGGCTGCGATTTTGGTGGGGGTCGTCGGCTGGCTCTCCGGCTGCCGGCTTCGTGTCGTTCACCAAACTTGTACACCAAGCGCAACGCCGCGGCTGTTGCGCGCGCTGGACAAACTTGCCGGCACGCTCGGGCTTTACTCCGCCAACATCGTCAACAGCCGAGCTACTTGGGCCGAGTTCGCGCGCTATCCCACTCGTTACCGGCGCTCGATGATCTTGATCGAACACGGGCTCGACGCGCCGGCGCCGAAAGCGAACCGGGACACAACGCGGCGGCGGTTCGGTCTGCCGCTGGCGCAGCCGCTTCTGCTCAATGTCGGCCGCCTCACCGCGCAAAAGAACCAAGACCTGCTCATTCGCGCGCTGGCCTGTCTGCCGCAAGCGCATCTCGTCCTCGCCGGAGCCGGCGCGAAGGACGATTCCCTTCACGCGCTTGCCGTCACGCTCGGTGTCGATGACAGGCTGCATCGGCTCGGGGCATTGCCGTCCGAAGATATTGCCGATCTCTATGCCGCCGCGGATCTGTTCGTGTTTCCGTCGATCTGGGAAACGTTCGGGCTCGCCGCCGTCGAGGCCGGCATGGCCGGGCTGCCGATGGTGGTTGCCGACCTGCCGGCGCTACGCGAAGTGCTGCGCGCGGACGGCAGCGAACCGGTTGCGTTCGTTGCGCCCGACGACGTCGAGGGTTGGATTTCGGCAATCCGCCGGGCGCTTGCGTCGCCGGCGCCGGTATCCCGCGGTGCAACGGTATTCGCTCGCGCGTTAGGCGCCAAATATTCGCGGCAACGCATGATCGAAAGTTATCTCAGTCTGTTTGAGGCCCATCGCCGGATCGCGCGCAGGGAGCTCCACGAGCTGCAGCCGGCGGCGGAGAAGGTTCAGCCTTGATGCGGCCGGCGTGGCTTGTTGCTCCCGCCATTGCGTTTTGCGTTTTCGTTGCCGCCTTTGCGCGCTTACCGGCGAGGGCCGCCGGTCCGGCGCCGGCATTCAAGCGCGGCGCGACGCTGGTCGAATTCTTCGAGTTTCCTAAAATCGCCGGAGACGGTGCCGACAAGACTTACGCCGATCCGGCCTATCCCCATCCGCAATCGGCACTGGCGCTGTTCGACTTCGACGAGCTGCGTCGAATCGGCTTCGATCACATGCGCGTGCCGCTTGACGTCGGCCCGCTGCTGCAAGGCGACGCGCAGGAGCAGAAGGACATCCTCGAACAGCTCGTCGCTATCGTGTCGGCGATCAACCGTCACGGCCTTGCCGTGCTGGTGACGCTGTTCCCGCCCTCGCTGCATCATGAATTGCCGCAGACCTATCTCGACGGGCTCGACGGTCCGAAATTCGGCGCCTATTCCGCCGTGATCGAGCGTGTTGCCGCCGCGCTCGCAGCGGTCGATACCGGCGTGGTGGCGCTCGAACCGATGAACGAACCACAATCGCAATGCCGCATGCATTTCGGCACCGATTGGACCGCGTATCAGCAGGCGATGGTCGAGAACATCCGCCGCATCTCGGCGCGGTTGCCGCTGTTCCTGACCGGCGGCTGCTGGTCGAATATCGAGGGCATTGTCCAGCTCGATACCGATTTGTTGCACGACCGGCGCAATTTCGTCAGCGTGCATTTCTACTATCCGTTCCTGTTCACGCATCAGAGCGCGACGTGGTCGATGCCGTATCTCGCGGGCACGATCGGCGTGCCTTATCCGGCGTCGGCGGGCAGTCTCCAAGAGACGCTGGAACTGACGCGCGCCCGCTTTCGCGCGGTGCAGCTGCCGGACGGCGTCGATCGCGCGGCGGCGGAGGCTCAAGCGGGGGCAGAAATCGGCAAATATTTCAGCCAGGGGCAAGGGCCGTCGCAGATCGCGGAATGGATGGACAAAGTGGCCGATTGGCAAGCGCGCGAAGGCGTCGATTCCGATCGCATCGTCTTCACCGAAATCGGCGCGATGAAACAGACCATCAACGGCATGGAGATCGGCCGCACCTCACGCGCGCGCTGGCTGCGTGACACCTCGGCCAGCATCGAAAGTCACGGTTGGGGTTGGACCGCTTATGTGCTGCGTGACGATCCGTTCGGCCTCTATGTTCACGAAGGCGACCGCAATCCGGATCCGGAACTGATGCGCGCGCTGCATCTCAACGATCCGCTTTCCTCGCCGGCGGAGTGAAAACGGAGAAGAAAGAAAAATCGCTACGCGGTGGCGCGGGTGAGCGAGAGATAGCGCAGCCCGAACGCCGACGTCATGTAGAAGAACCAGACTTCGCCGGCCTGCTGCAAAATCGAACTCTCAAAGCATGACGCGAAGACGCCGTAGAGGCAGACGCGCAGAAACAGCATCTGCAGCGCGGCGGTCTGCGGATCGGGCGCCCGCCGGCAGAAATCGGCGATCGGCAGCACGACGATCCAAAGCACGACCAGCAGCATTCCGGGGATGCCGATCGTGACGGCGAGATTGAGATAGGCATTGTGGGCATCGGTTGCGGCGTTCGCCCACGTCGTGTTGTCGCCAAGCCCGTAGACGACCTCCGGAGTGCCCCAGAAGGCCGAGAAGCCGTATCCGGCGAGCGGCCGGTGCGCCAGCGCTTGCACGGCGAGTTGCCAGATCTCGGTTCGACCGGTGAAGGTCGCGTCCGGCATGATGGCTTGCATCAGTTTATGCATCGGCTCGAAAATTACGGTGCCGACGGAGCACAATTCGAAAACAATGAGCATTGTCACGATCAGGCCGATGCCGAGCGCGGCGCGGCGGCTGCGTCCGATAATGCCGGACAGGATCAATGCGATCGGCAGTACGCCAATCGCCGTCTTCGATTCGGTGAAGGCAAGAAAGATCGCCGCCAACACGACAATCGCCGCGCCGAGCGCGAAACTGCGCATCCGCGCCACGTAAAACCCAATGAAGACAAACAGCACCATGGCGGCGCCGGCGTTATTCTTGTGCGGAAATACGCCGCGCCAGTCGCCAGCATGTTCGGGTTCGAGAAAGTCGGTGGCGTGATGGATCGAATATTGCGGCAGCAGGAACACGCCGAGATAGCACGCCACCAGCACGATCAGTGCCGCCGCCGCCAACAGATCGGCGAAGTGCCGCAGGTTTTTCGGCAGCAATAGGATCATGGCGGAAATGCCGATGACGACAAGCTCGAAGGCGAGGCGGCGTGCGGCAAGCAATGGCTCCCAAGAGGCGACGACGCTGAGCGCACACCAGGCGACCGTCGCGATCAGGACCGGCCGCAACACCAGCAACAATCGTCGCGGTTCGTGGTAATAAAGCCAGGCTGCGAAGGTGAGGAACAACGTGGAAAAGCCGATCTGATTGGCCGGATCGCCGCCCTGGACGACCGCTTGCGGCGGCAGCGACAGATCGGGATACGGGTGGAATGAAATCCACGCCGCCAGAAACGCCGCCAGAAACAGGATGCTGCGGACGAGCGTGTTGAGGTCGACCGCCGGCTGCGCCGTCACGCCGGCTGAGGTTTGGAGACCCAGTCTCGCCATCCGGCTCGTTTCCGGGATCATGTCGCCGCTGCGATGCCGGTCAGCACCGCGCCTCGGACCTTGCCGGCATCGAGCCCGACCCGCGCGATGTATCGTTCGACCCTTGCTTCGTCAAAGCCGTCGGCGCCGGCGACCAGCACGATGTGATCGACCAGGCCGGCGAAGAAACGCAGGCTCGGATCGGCCTGATCCATCGCGGCGACGATCACCAAATCGTAGCGCTTGGTCTGCTCAAAGGCGCGTTTGATATCGGCATCGTAGATGCGGCGGTCGCGGCGGCTTTCCGGCGCCACGAAGGCGATAAGGTTGATATTGGTGTCGCGATCGATCTTGATCGCATCGGACAGGCCGCGGCGTCCGACGGCGACATCGACCAAGCCGGCGTCGCCGACTTCGGCATCGAGCGCCGCGAGTGTCCGGCGTTGCAGATCGGCGTCGATCAAGAGCACCCGTTGCGTCGTCGCCGCGACCGCGGCGAGCGTGAGCGCGACCATCGCAACGTCGTCCGCGTCGTCTTCGGCAAGGATCAGCACGCTCGGGTTGCCGCGTGTCGCGTGGCTCGCCCGCACCTCGTCATAGACTTTGCGCATTTCCTTGCCGAACGGCGATGCCGGATCGTCGACCGCCTGCAAGCCGAACGAGACATCGGCGGACGGCAAGACGGCAAGCACCGGAACGCCGGTTGCGGCGCCCGGCCAGAACCCAAGGGCCGCGATCGCCTTGCGCAACGTGTCGCCTGGGCCGCGCTGCCGCGTACCGATTTCGGCGGGCGGCCGAATCAGGACGATGCCGGTCCCGGCAGCGGCGCCGAGCATCATTGCCCCCAGCGCCACCAGCAAGCTCGGCGGCGGCGAGCTGCGCTTTTGCGGCAGGTCGGCCTTGGACAAGACGCGGATATTCTTGGTGTCGACCTGCTCCTGCGCGCCGGCTTCGCGCGCGCGCACCAGAAAGGCCTGGTAGATATCGCGGTTTGCTTGCGCGTCGCGATCGAGTTCGCGCAAACCGACCATCGCTTCGCTGTTGTCCATTGCGGTCTGTTTGAGCGCCGCGAAATTGGCGGCGAGCGCCTGCTCGCTGGATTTTGCGCTCTCATATTCGGTACGCGCGGCAATCGCGGCGCGGTCGATCTCATCGTCGATCATGTGACGCAGCCGTTCGGCCTGTGCCTGGATATCGATCACCGCCGGATGAAGCGCGCCAAGGCTTGCGGTCTGCTCCGCTTCGCGGCGCATGATCTCGGCATATTGGGTGCGTAGCGCCGTGATGGTCGGCGATTGCAACGCGGCCGGGAAGGCGCCGTTCTCGTCCTTGCTGTGCTGAACCTGTTCGACCTGATCGAGGCGCGCCTTGGCGTCGGCGGTATGGGCGCGCGCTGCGCTGAGTTGATTGTTCATATCGGTGAGCTGCTGGTCGGTCACCAACTGGCCGTTGGCGGTGAGAAGGTTGTTACTCGCCTTAAAGTCCTCGACCTTCTCCTCGGCCTCGCGGACGCTGTCCTTCAGCTCTTTGAGACGCGCGGTCAGCGATTGCGACACCTGCCGGGCGGCGTCGGCCCGCACCTGCGTTTGCTCGGCGAGATAGGCCTGCGCGATGGCGTTGGCGATGCGCACCGCCTTGCGCGGATCCCGGCTGGTGACCCCGATCTCGACCACGTAGGTGCGCTCGTTGCGCGTCACCGTGACCCGCCGCTTCAGCTCGTTCAGCGCGGCCAGTGACTTGCCGCCGGGAATGGCGTCCCTGCCCATCAGCTCGTTGAGGAAGGACGGTCCGCGGACGAATTCCGGATCGCGGTCGAGCCCCTCCGAGGCGACGACGCGCCGCAGCACCGCGTCCGAGGTCAGCACATTGACCTGGCTATCGACCTGCAACAGCGCGGCATCGCTCGCTTGCGCGGGCTGTGTCTCGGGGCCGACCGCGCGCAAGTCGCTCGGGTCGATGAGGATTTGCGTGACCGCGGTATATTCGTGCGGCGCCAGCACGACGAACAGCACCGCCAAACCAAGCGCCGCCAGCGTTGAGACGAGGATCGTCATTCGGCCGCGCCAAAGCACCGACCAAATTTGGCTGAAGTCGATTTGCGAAAGCGGCGCCGGCGCGACGGCAAAAGTGCCGTCGCCGACGACTGCCGATCTGATCTGGCGCGGCGTTTCGAACATTGCGCACTCGAATGGTTTGCATCTCGTGGCAGGGCGGCGCGATGCGGCCGGAAAATAGTTGTTCGGCGCAAAATGCCCGCCGCACGCCCAGTCAACGTAGATGCGGCCCGGCATGTCCAGGGTTTCTGGAATGGTTAATCAATTCATAAAGCATCATGGTTAACGCGCGGTGTATGCCGTCGTGGCAGCGTCGGCGGGGCGCCTAGCGCCGGCGGAACAGGCCCGAAATCGCGGCAATGACGACCAGCACCGCGACCACGGGGATCCAGATCAAGGCCGCGCCGATCAGAATGAGCAACAGGACCGCGGCAAGAAGTCCGACGATGAGCATGATGAGCGCGAAGCCGAACGGCCCGATCCGGCTGACATAGACGCGATGCGTACCGCGCATCTGCGTAAAACCATAAGGCGGCGGCGGCCAATCTCCGCCACGATCGTACGGGCCGCGGCGGCTCGGTGGAATGATTTCCGGCTCTACGCGCGGCCGCTCGGGCTCATTCGCATCGTTCGCCGAATTGTCTGCCGAATTCTTCGTCGAATTCTTCGCCATTGGCGCCACCGCCTCACATTGTCAGCTTATGTTTATGTAACGTTGGCGAAGGCCGTCACAAGTGGCGCTTGCCGCGTCAACGCGTCAGCGTCCGCGCGTGATGGTCGTGCAGGAATTTTGCCAATTGCTCGCGCAAGCTTTCGTCGCGCTCGCCCTGATGTCCGAGCACGACCGCGCGCTCGAACAGCGTGTGCTGCAGGTCTTGCGGCAGCTCGCTCCACAGATCGGCGGCGGCCGCGCCGAGAACAAGAAAATAGCGGGCGGCAATATCGTTGACGGCGTGATCGGACTGCTGACTCATGGTCTCGCTCGTTGCAAAATTTCGACGGTCAAGACGCCGATATTGGGCCGAGTCTTAAGGAAAAACAACGTAGGCCGGGTGCCGGCTCCGCGCCTCATCGGCCACCGCCGGCCACGGCCGCACTCGCGGCCGGCGCGCGGTTGACTTGTTCGCGGGCAAAGCCGGCGGTCGCCGCATAGCCGCGCACAATGGCCATGCGTTCTTCATAGGAGAGCACGGCGTCGATATTGCTAAAACCGTCGGGCGCCCGCGCCTCGACCGCGTCGATGACGCCTTCCGGTCCGCCGCTTCTGTTCATGCGCACGATCTGCGCGGTCGGCGGCAGCCGCTCCTGCTCATAGGCCCATAGCGCGTGGGCGGGATGCTCGGCGCCGGCGAGCCGGTCGGCCAGCGCGCGGGCATCGAGGATCGCCTGCGACGCGCCGTTCGAGCCGACCGGATACATCGGATGCGCGGCGTCGCCGAGCAGCGTGATCCGGCCGCGCGACCAGCGCGGCAGCGGATCGCGATCGCACATTGGATATTCCCAAAATTCCGGCGTGGCCTCGATCAAAGCACGGGCGTCGACGGCGCCGATCTCGAAACGGCGGATATGCGGCGCCAGATCCTCCATGCGGCCGGGCCGCGACCAATCTTCCTTGCGCGGCGGCGGGGTCGTGCCGTCGGCGATCTTGGCGACGACGGCCCAGTTGGTCAGCCGCTTGTCCTCGCGCGAGCCTTCGGCGATCGGATAGACGACGAGTTTTGCCGCCATGCCGCCGGCGACGATCATGGAACGGCCGGTCAGAAAGCACGGCCAGTCGATGGCGCCGCGCCACAGCATGGCGCCGTTCCAGCGCGCCGGACCTTCGTTGGGATAGAGCGCCTCGCGCACGGCAGAGTGAATGCCGTCGGCGCCGATCAGCACGTCGCCGCGGGCCGTTGCGCGATGCGCGCCGCCACGATCGAAGAAATAAGCGGTAACGCCGCCCTCGTCTTGCCGGAACGCGCCGAGCCGATGCCCGGTATGAATGCGCGATTCGCCGAGCCGCGCGCGGACCGCCTGGTAGATCACGCCCTGTAGGCGGCCGCGATGGATCGAAAACTGCGGCACGTCGTAGCCGGCATCGAGGCCGCGCGGCTCGCGCCAAATCTCCTGGCCGAAGCGATTGGTATAGAACAGCTCGTAAGTACGGATGGCGACGGCATCGAGCCGCGGCAAAAGTCCTAAGCCGGCAAGCTCCTTGATGGCGTGCGGCAGCGTGTTGATGCCGACGCCGAGCTCGCGCACCTGCTCGGCCTGCTCGAACACTTCGCAGTCGGTGCCGCGCGCGTGCAGCATCAGCGCGGTGGTGAGACCGCCGATGCCGCCGCCGACGATAAGAACTTTCATGCGCGTATTGTGGCAGGCCGGCGCGGCGGCGCAACCGCCGGCAGCGGAATTGGTTTACGCGCCGGCGTAAACCTTTATGCGGTCATTCCGGCTTGATGCCGGCGTCGCGGATGACTTCGCTCCAGCGCGCGGTTTCCGACTTGATGAAGGCAGCCGCCTCGGCCGGCGTTCCGCCGCCGGGTCCGATGCTGAGCTGCGCAAATCGCGCCCGCAGATCGGGATCGGCCATCGCCTTGTTCGCCGCGGCATTGAGCTTGGCGACGATATCGTCGGGTGTTTTCGGCGGCGCGGTCAACGCGTGCCAGGTGTCGGAGTCGCAGCCCGAGACGCCGGCTTCTTCGAGCGTCGGAATATCGGGCAAGGCCGGGACGCGCTGTTTGACCGTGACGGCGAGAATTCTGGCGCGGCCGGATTTGTGCAACTCGATCGAGCTGGCGAGCTCGTTGAACATCAGATCGACATTGCCGGCGAGCAGATCGTTGACCGCCGGCGCGGTGCCTTTGTAAGGCACGTGGGTCATCTTGGTGCCAGTGATCTTCTGGAACAGCTCGGCGGTCGTGTGCGATGTGGTGCCGATGCCTTGCGACGCGTAGTTGACCTTGCCGGGATTGGCCTTGGCATAGGCGATCAGCTCCTGCACCGTCTTGGCGGGAAAATCCTTGCGCACCAGAACGACGTTGGGAACGTGCGACATGATCGCAATCGGGGTGAGCTGCGTCGGATCGTAGTTGAGCGATTTATAGAGCAATGGATTGGTCGTGATCGGCGACGGCTGCGACGCCAGCAGCGTGTAGCCGTCGGGCGGTGAATGGAACACGTAATCGGCAGCGATGCTGCCGCCGACGCCGGCCCGATTTTCGACCACCATGGGCTGGCCGAGAATGGCCTGCATCTTGGCGGTGACGAGCCGGGTGACGGTATCGACGCCGCCGCCGGCCGGCACGGAAACGATCACCCGTATCGGATGGTCGGGAAAATTCGCCGCGCCGCCTTGCGCCCATGCGGCCGCCGCCGCGGCGCCGGCAAGAATGACGCCAAGACTGGCGCCAAGACTGATGCCAAGACTGGCGATAAAGGCGTGACGTCCAAACATAGCGAATGCTCCCGGCGTTCAGCGCTGCGTTGGCCGCATGGCATAGCGCAGATTGGCGATTGAGTCCCGCGACGCGCTGCCGCTACAACTACCCCCGGTTAAGGGAGAAACGCCGCAATGAGCAAGCTCGATTTCGTGCTGGAAGAATTGGTGACCGCCAACCGCGTCCTGGCCAATGAGGGCATCGTCGATTCCTTCGGCCATATCAGCGCGCGGCATCCGGATAACCCGCAGCATTTTCTGCTGTCTCGCGCCCGCGCGCCGGAACGTATCGAACGCGACGACATCGTCGAATATACGCTCGACGGCACGGCGATCGACGAGCGCGGCCGTGCGCCTTACTTGGAACGCTTTATTCACGGCGCGATCTACGAGGCGCGGCCGGATGTGCATGCGGTGGTGCACAACCATTCGCCGAGCGTGATCCCGTTTGGCGTCACCGGCACCAAGCTCAAGCCGCTTTTGCATATGTGCGCCTCGTGCGGCCACGAAGTGCCGATCTGGGATTCGCAAGCTAAGTTCGGCGACACGACGCTGTTGGTCAGCGACATGGCGATGGGCCGCGATCTGGCCAAATTGCTCGGCGCGCGACCCACGGCACTGATGCGCGGCCATGGCGCCACGGTGGTCGGCCGCTCGGTCCGCCACGCTGTTTTCGTCTCGGTCTATCTGGAAGTCGGCGCCAAGCTGCAAATGCAGGCGATGGCGATGGGCGAGATCAAATTTCTCACCAAGGGCGAGGTCGACAAGATCGTTGATCGCGTCACCGACTACACGCTCAACCGCGCTTGGGAGAATTGGGCGCGGCGCGCCGGGCGGGAGATGCAGGCGGCCTGACGCCGGTTGCGACTTCCATCGCTGTCATCCAGATCATTCGCAGGCCGCCATGCATTTCGAACTTCCCGCTCCTACTATGACCTTTGACGTCGCGCTCGAAGACGGCGCCAAGATTCGCATGCGGCGCCACGGCAATCCGGACGGTGTCCGGCTGCTGCTGACCCACGGCAATGGCTTTGCCGCCGATGCGTACTATCCGTACTGGCAGCATTTGCTGCAAAAATTCGATCTCTTGGTGTTCGACTTCCGCAATCACGGCCAGAACGTGCCGGTTAAGCCGTCGCACCATACCTATGAGCAGCTCACCCGCGATCTCGAACGGGTCGTGCAAGACGTGAAATCCCGGCTCGGTGTGCGGCCGACCGTCGGCCTGTTTCATTCGATGTCGGGACGCACCGCGATGAAGCACGCCATCGAGATCGGCTGGCGCTGGGACGCGCTCGTCCTGTTCGATCCGCCCAATGTGCCGCCGCCTGGACATCCGGCTTATGCCGTGATGGCGGCGTTCGAGAAAAAACTCACCGAATGGGCGCGGCAGCGCCGCCGCCGCTTCGCCACGGTCGAAGAGCTGGCCGAGGAATACCGGCAATCGCGCGCCACCGTGCGCTGGGTCGACGGCGCGCACGAGCTGATGGCACGCTCGGTGCTGCGCCGGAGCCCGGACGGCGACGGCTACGAATTGGTGTGCGACCCGGAAAACGAAGCGACCATCTATGCGCAGGCCACGAGCTTGAACCTGTGGCCGCAGGCGCGCGAGTTCGGCGGTCCGGTCAAGCTGATCGGCTGCGATCCGAATATGAAAGGTTCCGCCACCGGCCCCGCCAATGCAGCGCTCGGCCGCGAGGGCGGCTACGACTACAGCTTTGTCGAGGGCACCGGGCATTTGTTGCAGATCGAGAAGCCCGACGAATGCGTTCGCCTCACGCTCGAATTTCTCGCCAAGCACCGGCTGGCTTAGAAAGCGTCATCGTGCCGCTTAGAGCGACAAATAAGGATCGTTCAGCCGCTTGTCGTTGCGCCGCCGCTGCTTGATCACTTCGCCGGTGGTCCAGTATTCGCTGCGCGTCGCGCGCTCGGCCTCGACTTTGAATTCCTCGGGCCACTGACCGAGCGAATAGCCGAACCAGGGCGCTTCCGGTTTCAGCGCCGGCAGGCCGAGCTCTTGCCAAATCGCTTTTGCGGCTTCCATGAATTCCCTCGCCGGCAGCGAGATCGGCGGATAAGGGCGCTTGAGCATGGCGTTGATCAGCATCGCCGAGTCGGTCGCCTCGTAGTGCGTATCCTCGGCGCCGGCGCGCGGGCCGTGTCCCATGTCCTTGTGGTCGAGCACGCGCATATCCTGATGCGGCCGCATGCGATAGGCCATCGCCCACATCACCATGTCGAGATTTTCCGGATCGATGTCCTCGTTGACCGCGATCGTCATCTTGCCGACCGACGACGAATAGGACGAGGCGCCGTAGAGCGCGCGCCAGATCTCGGCATCGAGCGTGTCGGATTTCATCTGGATCACGATCAGCTTGCGAAGGTTCGTCAACGGCTCGTGCATGAAGACGCGGGTGACGCCGCTGATGTTCAGATGGTGGCGCAGATGATGCAAAAAGGCCGGCTCATAGGCGACACGCTTGATCAGGCTCGATTCCGACGGCGTCACCTGGCTGATGATCGAGACCAGCACGGCATTCTTGCGCCGCGTGATGGCGGTGACGTCGAAGAAGGCATTGTACTCCTTCAGGTTCATGTAGCCGTGCGATTCGCCGAAGCTGCCCTCCGGCTCCAGCCATTCGGTGTCGAGATAGCCTTCGACGACGATTTCAGCTTCCGCCGGCACGATCAGATCGACGGTCTTTGCCTTGCAAACGCGGATCGGCGCGCCGACGAGGCCGCCGGCGACGGCGAGCTCGTCGAGATGCTTCGGCAGCTTGTGCACCGAGGTGAAAGTGATCGCCGGCGGCGCGCCGAGCATCAGCGCCACCGGCATTTTCTCGCCGCGCGCCTTGTATTTGAGAAAATGCTCGTGGATGCCCTGGTTGAGCTCGATCTCCGGGTTCATGCCCATCCGGGTCGGGCTTTTCACCATGGCGCGATAGTTGCCGATGTTCTGCAGCCCGGTATCGGGATCCTTGGTAATGAACATGGAGCAGGACGCATAGGGCGCATTGTCGAAGCCCGGCGTGGAGATCGGGATGGGTAGCGCGTCGACGCCGTTGCCTTGAGTGAGCTCCGCGCCTTGCACCACGACTTCCTGGCACGGCGGATTGTCGACCAGCACCGGCGGCACGGGATGCGCTTCGGCATGGCCCCATTTCTGCTGGATGTTTTCGACGGCGCAGCCGATGCCGACCGAATAGATTTGGCGATTGGAGGCGAGGATGCCGACGGCGACCGGCATGTCATATCTTCGCCCGGCGCTATCGACGACGTTCTCGAACAGAAACGCCTTGCGCTCGGCTTCCGGAATGCCGCCGCGGAATTGCCAGCGCACCAGCGGATGCATCTCGGTGTCCTTGTTGATCGGCCGCCGCACGCGGATGAGGAGACCCTGCCGATCCAGTTCGGCGATATGCGCGTGCAGGTCCGGATAACCGGCGTTTCCCATTTCCATTTCTCCAGTCGCCTTAGGGCATGATCCCGAAAAGTGGAAACCGGTTTTCGGATGAGATCATGCCAAATGAAGAATCTATACGTGTTCGCTGTCCATATGCGCCATCACGGCCGGCATGTAGCGGGAGCCGGCGACGGCATCGGCCGGCGCGGCTTGCTCGATGCGCGCAAGGTCGTCTGCCGACAATTTCAAATCGGCGGCGCGAAGCGCTTCTTTGAGTTGGTCGCGGCGGCGCGCGCCGATCAGCGGCATGACATCGTCGCCGCGCGACTTCACCCAGGCAAAGGCCAGTGCTTGCGTCGGAACGCCCTTGTCGCGGGCGATTTCGCCCAAAGCTTCGACGAGAGCGAAGTTCTTGGCAAAATTCTCGGCAAAAAACCGCGGCCGCCGCGTCCGCAGCTCGCTCGGCGTGGTTCTGGCCGCTTCGGCGCGGTCGCTGATCAGGCCGCTGGAGAGCACGCCATAAGCGACCAGCGCGATGCCGAGCTCGCGCAAGGTCGGCAAAATCTCGCGCTCGATGCCGCGCGTGAACAGCGAGTATTCGATCTGCAACGCCGCGATCGGATGCACCGCGGCCGCCCGCCGTATGGTCTTGGCCGAGGCTTCCGATAGGCCGATCTGGCGCACGTAGCCGGCTTTCACCATGTCGGCGATGGCGCCGATGGTGTCCTCGATCGGCACCTGCGGGTCGACGCGTGAAGGCTGATAGAGATCGATATAATCGGTACCGAGCCGGCGCAGCGAGTAGCTAAGGAAATTCTTGATCGATTGCGGCCGCGCATCGTCGCCGACGATTTTGCCGTCCGGGCTGCGCAGCGATCCGCACTTGACCATGATGAAGGCGCGTTCGCGCTTGCCGCCAACAAGCGCCTCGCGGATCAGCATTTCATTGTGGCCCATGCCGTAGAAGTCGCCGGTGTCGAGCAGCGAAATGCCGGCTTCCAGCGCCGCGTGGATGGTGGCAATGGATTCCTTGTCGTCGGTCGGCCCGTAAATTCCCGACATGCCCATGCAGCCGAGGCCGAAAGCGGAGACCATCGGGCCGTTACGGCCGAGTTTTAATTGCTGCATTGCAAGTCCTACCAATTGTCATCGTCCGCGAAAGCGGATGATCCAGTACTCACAATTTTCCCCGAGTGGACTGGGAATACTGGATGCGCCGCTGGAGCCTGTCATCGGGCCGGCCACTTCGGGCCGGACCCGTTGGCGGAGCATGACAGATCAGACGTTAAACGCAAAAGGGCGGCCGTGTGGCCGCCCTTGATCGCAGCGCTAGCCACTCACTCCGCCGCCAGCCGCACTTCCGGCGCCGCGGCGCGCACGTCGGCGTCGACGTGCTTCTCGTACTTGGTGAAATTTTCCTGGAACATGCGCACGAGCTTGCGCGCCGTCTCGTCGAACGCAGCTTTGTCCTTCCAGGTCTTCACCGGATAGAGCAAATGCGGTTCGACACCGGGCACCGAGGTCGGCACCGCGAAACCGAAATAGGGATCGGTGCGATAGCTCGCGTCTTTGAGCGAGCCATCCAGCGCGCCGGTGACCAAAGCCCGCGTCGCCTTGATCGGCATGCGCCGGCCGGTGCCGTAGATGCCGCCGGTCCAGCCGGAATTGACCAGCCAGCAATCGACATCGTGCTTCTTGATGAGGTCGCGCAAGAGGTTGCCGTATTCCGCCGGCGGCCGCGGCAGAAACGGCGCCGCGAAGCAGGTGGAGAATTCCGGCTCGACGCCGACCAGACCCTTTTCGGTGCCGGCGACCTTGGCGGTGTAGCCGGACAGGAAATGGTACATCGCCTGCGCCGGCGTCAGCTTGGCGATCGGCGGCATGACGCCGAAGGCGTCGGCGGTGAGGAAAACGATGTTCTTCGGCTGGCCGGCGCGGCCGGTGCGCGAGGCAAGCGGCATGAACTCTACCGGATAGGCGGAGCGGGTGTTCTCCGTTTTCTTGTCGCTGTCGAAATCGCAGATGCGGGTTTCGGGATCGAACACGACGTTTTCCAGCACGGCGCCGAAGCGATTGGTCGCCGCGTAGATTTCCGGCTCCGCCTCCTCCGAGAGTCTTATGCACTTGGCGTAGCAGCCGCCCTCGAAATTGAACACGCCGTGTTCGCCCCAGCCGTGCTCGTCGTCGCCGATCAGCGTGCGGTTGGGATCGGCCGACAGCGTGGTCTTGCCGGTGCCGGACAGGCCGAAGAACAGCGCCACGTCGCCATCCTTGCCGACATTGGCCGAGCAATGCATCGGCATGACGCCTTGCGCCGGCAGATAGAAATTCAACGTGGTGAAGACCGACTTTTTAATCTCGCCGGCATAGGACGAGTTGCCGATCAGGATGATCTTCTTGGTGAAGTCGATGGCGATGACGGTTTCGCTGCGCACGCCGTGGCGCGCGGGGTCGGCCTTGAAGCTCGGCAGGTCGACGATGGTCAGTTCGGGGACGAAGTCGGCGAGTTCGAAAACATTGGGACGGATCAGCAACTGACGGCTGAAAAGCGAGTGCCAGGCGAGTTCGGTATAGACGCGCGTTTTTATCCGGTATTTTGGATCGGCGCCGCCGTAGAGGTCCTGCGCGAATAAGGTCTTGCCGCGCGCATGCGCGATCATATCGTCGTAGAGCAGCTGGAAATTGGCCTGGCTGAGCTTGCGGTTGCCGTCCCACCAAACGGTATTTTCCGTCAACGCGTCGACGACGGTATGCTTGTCCTTGGGGCTGCGGCCGGTATGCACGCCGGTTTCGGCGCAAAACGCGCCGCCCTGCACCAGCGCGCCCTCGCCGTTGCGGATCGCATGCTCGACCAGGATCGTGTCGGGCAGATTCCAGTGCACGCCGGCAAGGCTTTTGAAGCCGAATTTGTCGGCGCCATAAGCGCCGTTCCTCACTCCCGTTTCTTGCACGCTTGCCTCCGCCTGATGGCCCGTTGGGCCGAGCCCGCCGCCGGTAAACTTGCGACCCTATATCGGGCAACTTTGGCTCTGCCAAGACCGCAGTACCCGCAAGCCTAACCGGGGGATAGCGCGGGCGTTCCGGTGTTGCAGTGCAGCGGCGCGTTCGCTCACGGTCCGACGACAGCGGAGTAAATCGCGCCTTTAACCGCTCCGCGCCTTGGCTGCCAAATCCACCACCACTTTGCGCAATTGCTGGGCGGTGGTGACGCGTTCGGCGAAGATAAGCCGCAAAGTGGCATCGCCGCAGGCGAGGTCGAGCCCTTCCGGGTCGAGGCCGGTAAGCCGCCATGGCCCGTCCTCGGCGCCGAGAAGTTTGGTGGCGTAGAGCCTGACCGCCTCGGCGTGATCTGCATTCATATGCGCCACCACACTCGGCTCGGCTTCGATCAAATCGTCTGCGCCGGACACGTCCGCCATCACCTCGGCGGCGGTCAGATCGGCAGCGCGCGCGAAACCGCCGTTGAGATGGGCGGAGACGGCATCCAGCCGCCAGAACGAGAAATCGGCGAAGCCGGCGTAAAGCTCCGATTTCGGATGCCGGGCGAGGAAGCGGCGGCGCAGGCGTGGCTCTCCCGGATCGTCGCGCGGCACCCGGACAAAGCTGCCGAGCAGCGTCAGGCGGGGATGCGCCAGCGGGTCGCCCTTGCCGGCGGCGGCGAGCAGCACGGAAGCCCGGCCGTCCGCTTCGAGGTTGGCGGTATGGGTCGAGAGCCGCGAAATAAGGATAAGCGGCGCGCCGTCGCTGTCGGTCGCGACATTGACCAGGGAAGCGAACGGATGGCCGGTATTGCGGTCGATGGTCGCGAGCGATCCTGCCCGCGTCGCCCGTAACAGCGCCTTGGCGAGCGATTTCGGGTCAAAATCCATCACCGGAGCGTTTTCGGGCAGGCGATTCGGCATAAAGCCGGGAAGCGGCTGTTCCGCTTTTCTGTTTTTGGCTGGATCGGCTTCGGCCATGACGGTTCCCTAGGCGTCGGCGGGCTTGACCCAATGCCCTAGCAATTGCCCCGATTCTGCCTTGTCTGGTCACACTTCCGCCCCCACATGGGGATTCAAAGGCTTGTGGGGCCGGGGCTAGTGAAGCTTGCGGCCGACTCATGTAAAGAAGGCCGCCATGCCGACAATCGCTCTCGTCGACGACGACCGCAACATCCTGACCTCGGTCTCGATCGCGCTCGAGGCTGAAGGTTACCGCATTACGACCTATACCGACGGCGCCTCGGCGCTCGACGGTTTTAAGACCACGCCTCCCGACCTTGCCATTCTCGATATCAAGATGCCGCGCATGGACGGCATGGAGACGCTGCGCCGGCTGCGCCAGAAATCCGACCTGCCGGTGATTTTCCTCACCTCCAAGGACGAGGAGATCGACGAATTGTTCGGCCTGAAAATGGGTGCGGACGATTTCATTCGCAAACCGTTCTCGCAGCGCCTTCTGGTCGAGCGCGTCAAAGCCGTGTTGCGCCGGGGCACGCCCAAGGACGGTACCGCGCCAAAGGAAGCCGACAGCAAGGTGCTGGAGCGCGGCCTATTGCGCATGGACCCGGAGCGCCACACCTGCACCTGGAAGAACGAGCCGGTCACGCTCACCGTCACCGAATTTCTCATCCTGCAGGCTCTGGCGAGCCGCCCCGGCGTGGTGAAAAGCCGCAACGCCTTGATGGATGCAGCCTATGACGATCAGGTCTATGTCGACGACCGCACCATCGACAGCCACATCAAAAGGCTGCGCAAAAAGTTCAAGGCGAGCGACAACGAGTTCGATATGATCGAGACGCTGTACGGCGTCGGCTATCGTTTCAAGGAATAATTAGCGCGTTGCGCGCAAAAGGCCGTGGGGCGCTGGGTATTTGGACCGCCAACCATGGCCGCTGACTGGGCGGCTGACGTGCGGTAGTAATGGCGTCCGCCCCCTCCCTACCCTCCCCCGCAAGCGGGGGAGGGTAGGGAGGGGGAATGGCATGATCGAAACCCCGGCAGACGACGTGCTCGATCGAACCGCAGAACGTGCAGGGACCGGGTCTCAAGCCTCGACGGAGGTCGAACCCCGCGTCGATAACCTGATCGAGAGCCAAGCCGATAGTGCCGGCCTCGACGAGGCGGAACTGCGTCCCCAGCCCCGCGGCTTTGCCCGCGTCGGCCATTGGCTGCAGCAGGCCCTGCAATTTTTCGTCACGCAAAGCTCTTCGAGCCTGACCAGGCGCATCGTCGTCCTCAACCTCACCGGACTTGTCGCACTCTCCATCGGCATCATCTTTCTCTCGCAATTCCGCGCCGGGCTGATCGACGCGCGCATCCAGAGTCTTCTGGTGCAGGGCCAGATCATCGCCGGCGCGATCGCGTCTTCGGCGACGGTCGAGAGCGACTCCTCGATCACGCTCGACCCCGACAAGCTGCAAAACCTGCAGCCGGGGCAAAGCTACGGCCCGAACGAAGAGGCGCTCTATGGCATCGATTTTCCGATCAATCCGGAGCGGGTAGCGCCGATCTTGCGGCGGCTGGTTTCGCCGACCAAAACGCGGGCGCGCATCTATGATCGCGACGGCGTGCTGCTGGTCGACAGTCGAAGCTTGTTCGGCCGCGGTGACGTGCTGCGCTTCGATTTGCCGTCGCCGGCCGCGGAAAAGCCGGGCCTGTTCGAGCGCGCCTTCATTGCTTTGCGGATGTGGCTCGGCCGCGGCGATTTGCCGGTTTACCACGAACTCGGCGCCGACGACGGCAAGGGCTATGCCGAAGTGGCGCAGGCCTTGAACGGCCAGAATGCCAGCATGGTGCGGATCAACGAGCGCGGCGACGTTATCGTTTCGGTGGCGGTGCCGGTGCAGCGGTTCCGTGCCGTGCGCGGCGCACTGATGCTGTCGACGCAAGGCGCCGATATCGACAACATGGTGGAAGCCGAGCGACTCGCCATCATCAAGGTGTTTCTGGTCGCCGCCGGCGTGATGATCGTGCTTTCGATCCTGCTTGCCGGCACGATCGCCGAGCCGGTGCGGCGGCTCGCCGACGCCGCCGAAAACATCCGCCGGCGCATCCGCTCGCGCGTTGAGATTCCGGATTTCACCCGGCGGCGCGACGAGATCGGTCACCTCTCCGGCACGCTCCGCGACATGACCAGCGCGCTCTATTCAAGGATCGAAGCGATCGAAAGCTTCGCCGCTGACGTGGCGCATGAACTGAAGAATCCGCTCACCTCGTTGCGCTCGGCGGTGGAGACGCTGCCGGTCGCCAAGACCGAAGAAAGCCGGGGCCGGCTTCTCAACATCATCCAGCACGACGTGCGCCGGCTCGATCGGCTGATCTCGGATATTTCCGACGCCAGCCGGCTCGACGCCGAATTGCAGCGCCAGGACGCCGCACCGGTCAACTTCGCCAAGCTCCTCAGCACGCTCGTCGGCGTGGCCAACGATGTCAAGCGCGACGACGGCGTCAAAGTCACCCTGAAATTCGAAGGCGGCGGCACGCGCGCATTCCAGGTGCCGGGACACGATTCCCGGCTCGGCCAGATCGTCGATAATCTGATCGAGAACGCGCGTTCGTTCTCGCCGCCGGGCGCCGCAGTGCGGGTCACCTGCCGGCGGCTGCGCAATCAGATCGAAGTTTTCGTCGACGACGATGGGCCGGGCGTGCGCGAAGAGGTGCGCGAAAAGATCTTCGAGCGTTTTTACACCGACCGTCCGCACCAGGGGTTTGGCCAGAATTCCGGGCTCGGTCTGTCGATCTCCAAGCAGATCGTCGATGCGCATGGCGGCTCGATCTGGGTCGAAAACCGCACCGGCGCACCGGGACCGGACGGCGAGCCGACAGTGCTTGGCGCGCGCTTTATCGTGCGCCTGCCGGCGATGTGATGCCGGCGACCGTCCACGCTTCGGCTGTGCTGGTCGGCGCGCGCGCGGTGCTGATCCGCGGACCGTCGGGCGCCGGCAAATCGCGGCTTGCGCTCGAACTTATCGACGCGGCGCGCACCGGTTCGTTGCGCTTCGCGCGGCTCGTTGGCGACGATCGCGTCCATCTCGAAAGCGTCAATAGCCGCCTTCTAGTGCGGCCGGCGCAGCCGCTCGCCGGCCTGATCGAACTGCGCGGTGTCGGCATTTTGCGGCGCGACTACGAGCCGAGTGCCGTAGTCGGTATGGTCGTCGATCTCGATGCCGCCGATGCGCAAAGATTGCCTGCCAAGCAGACGATCGAGGTTAACGGTATTGAAGTACCGCGACTTGCCGTCGCATCGGGCGCGGCGGCCTTGCCGGCGGTGCTCGCGCTTATCACCTCATCGGGTGCGGCCGCCGATCTCCTGACGTCCTGATTTGGGTGCGCCAGCGCATTGGATTGGCGATTGGTTAACTATAATGGCCCAAGACTGGAGCAAGACTGCAGCCCGTGACCGGGCGCGTTTTGCCGGATGTCAGCCAACCGAGCCGGCGCGGCTGCCACGGTCTAAACGACTTAATCCTACTGCAATGCAGCAACCCTCAGATTTTGCTCAGAATGCCTCTTGCGCCGAGGCTTCGGATGGTCATGATGTGCACCCTTTCGTGCGGTGCACTCGGGACGCGCCCGCGGGGAGTTCCATGATCGGTCTTGTGCTTGTGACCCACGGTCGGTTGGCTGTTGAATTTCGCGCCGCCCTGGAACACGTGGTCGGACCGCAAGGCCAGATCGAGGCCGTCACCATCGGCCCCGACGACGACGTCGAAGAGCGCCGCAAGGATATCATCGAAGCAGTGCGGCGGGTCGACAGCGGCGATGGCGTGGCAATTCTTACCGACATGTTCGGCGGCACGCCGTCCAACCTTGCCATCTCGGTGATGAGCCGGCCCAAAGTCGAAGTGCTGGCCGGCATCAATCTGCCGATGCTGGTGAAGCTCGCCAAAGTGCGTGACGAGTGTCCGCTCGCCGAAGCGGTCGCTGCCGCGCAAGAGGCCGGGCGAAAATACGTCACCATCGCCAGCCGGGTGCTCAACGGCAAATGAACGGACCGGCCCATAGCGCCGGCATGCCCGACGCGGGCAGCGCGCCCGCGGGCGCCGTCTCCCGGGTCTTCGTCATCTGCAACAAGAAGGGACTGCATGCCCGGGCATCGGCCAAATTCGTGCAGACGGTCGAGAAATTCGATGCCGAGGTACGCGTGACTCGATGCAATGAGAGCGTCGGCGGAACGTCGATCATGGGCTTGATGATGCTGGCGGCGGCTCCCGGCACGTCGATTACCGTCGACGCGACCGGGCCGGAGGCTGCCGAAGTTGTCGAGGCCTTGGCGGCGCTCATCGACTCGCGCTTCGGCGAGGTCGATTGATCAGATAACCGATTTAGGATTGTTTGATGAAACGCAGGGCATCGCGTGATAAGGCATCGCGTGACAAGGCATCGCCCGGTAAAATATCCGACAGAAAGACATCGCGCAGGAAGTCATCGGACCGCAATAGCCGCCCGAAGGAGGCAATGCAGATGAGTCCCGAATCGACAGCTTCGAAAGGCAGTGCCTCGAAACCCGCAGTTGCGGCGCCGGCCGCCCCGGCACCGTCCGGCGAAGGCGGTCGTCAACCGGCGACCATCCGCTACCTCGATCGCGCCGATATGGTGGAGACCTTTGCCGATTCGATCACCGGCTTGATCTTCGACGGCCAGACGTTGCGCATCGAGTTCGGCGTCACCCGCTTTGACGACGTCAAGCCAAATACGGCGATCACCGGCCGGCGCTATCCGGCCTGCCGTCTCGTGCTGCCGCCGGCGGCGGCGGTGGATCTCATCAACCGCATGCAACAGATCGCGGCGGCGCTGACGCAGGCCGGCGTGGTCAAGCAACGCGGCGCCGAGACGCCGAAGGCCGGCTAGTGTCCCGATTCCGAAGTTCGCAAACGTTTGCGGCACACTCTGATGCGAACTTCGGAATCTAAGGGGACACTAGCAAACTTATGATTTTAGTGTGGTTTTGGATTTGAAGTTCCTATGCGAGTTTGCCGTTGGTTCTTAGGAACTTCAAATCCACCACACTAGAGTCGGTCTTTCTTTGCGGCAGCAACCGCGGCGGTTTTCAGATCGGCGACGAAATCCTTATAGGCCGCGCGCTTGTCGGCTTCGTCCTCGATGCGCAACAGCGCCGAGGGATGCACGGTGACGACGAGCGTGGTGCCGTCCGCCATTTCGACGGGGGTCTTGCGCATTTTGGCGATCGTCACTGTCTTGCCGGTGAGGCTGCGCGCCGCGGTGACGCCGAGCGCGATCACGGTCCGTGGTTTGACCAGTTCACGCTCGCGTTCGAGCCAGATCTTGCAGCGCTCGATCTCGTAATTGTTCGGCCGCTTATGCAGCCGCCGCTTGCCGCGCGTTTCATGCTTGAAATGCTTCACCGCATTGGTGACGAAGGTCTGCGCGCGATCGATGCCGGCATCCTGCAATGCGGCATCGAGCACGCGGCCGGCCGGTCCGACGAATGGCCTGCCGGTGAGATCTTCCTTGTCGCCGGGCTGTTCGCCGACCAGCATGAACCTGGCGTGGCTCGGGCCCTCGCCGGGCACCGCTTGGGTCGCGTCGCGATAGAGCGGGCAGCGCCGGCATTCGGCTTCGGCCTGCGCCAGCTGGGAGAGCGACTTGATCGGTTTGTCGTCCGATTGGTCCATGTTGCCAAAATCCCGGCGCCGCCGACGGTTCGAGCGTGGACATAAAGAAATCTTTATGTGTTATTGCCGGCGCGCCGCCAGCCTGCTAGAAGCGCGCAACCTCCCCGCAGCTTCGCCCTGAAGGATAGTCAGTTATGAGCATGTCGACCAAGCCGAAAGCTCACGCGCACTCCGATTACGTGGTCAAGGATATTGGTCTCGCCGAGTGGGGGGCTAAGGAAATCGCCATCGCCGAGACCGAAATGCCCGGGCTGATGGCGACGCGCGAGGAGTTCGGCCCGGAGCAGCCGCTGCGCGGCGCGCGCATCGCCGGCTCATTGCATATGACGATCCAGACGGCGGTGCTGATCGAGACGCTCAAAGCGCTCGGCGCCGACGTGCGCTGGGCCTCGTGCAACATCTACTCGACCCAGGATCACGCCGCCGCCGCCATCGCCGCGGGCGGCACGCCGGTGTTCGCGGTCAAGGGCGAGTCGCTGGAAGACTACTGGAATTACACCCATCGCATTTTCGAATGGTCCGACGGCGGCGGGCCGAACATGATCCTCGACGACGGCGGCGACGCCACGCTCTTGATGCATCTCGGCATGCAGGCCGAAAGCAATCCGGGCGTCATCGCCAAGCCGACCAACGAGGAGGAAGAGGTGCTGTTCGCCGCGATCAAACAGCGGCTGAAAGACAAGCCGGGCTGGTACACGACGATCGCCAAAGCCATCAAAGGCGTCACCGAGGAAACCACGACCGGCGTGCACCGGCTTTATCAGATGGAGAAGGAAGGCCGGCTGTTGTTCCCCGCCATCAATGTCAACGACAGCGTCACCAAATCGAAGTTCGACAACCTCTACGGCTGCCGCGAGTCGCTGGTCGACGGCATCCGCCGCGGCACCGACGTGATGATGGCCGGCAAAGTGGCGATGGTCGCGGGCTTCGGCGACGTCGGCAAAGGCTCGGCCGCCTCGCTGCGCCAGGCCGGCTGCCGGGTCATGGTCTCGGAGATCGATCCGATCTGCGCGCTGCAGGCGGCGATGGAAGGCTACGAAGTCACCACCATGGAGGACGCCGCGACGCGCGCCGATATTTTCGTCACCGCCACCGGCAATATCGACGTCATCACCATCGACCACATGCGCAAGATGAAAGACCGCGCCGTGGTCTGCAATATCGGCCACTTCGACAGCGAGATTCAGGTCGCCGCGCTGAAGAATCTGAAGTGGGTGAACGTCAAGCCGCAGGTCGACGAGATCGAATTCCCCGATCGCCACCGCATCATCCTTCTGTCCGAGGGGCGCCTCGTCAATCTCGGCAACGCCATGGGCCATCCGAGCTTCGTGATGTCGTCATCGTTCACCAACCAGACGCTGGCGCAGATCGAGTTATGGACCAATCCCGGCAAGTACCAGAAGAAAGTCTATGTGCTGCCGAAAACGCTCGACGAAAAAGTGGCGCGGCTGCATCTCGACAAGATCGGCGTGAGGCTCACCAAGCTGTCCGACAAGCAGTCGACCTACATCGGCGTGCCGCAGAACGGGCCGTATAAGACCGATCAGTACCGGTATTGAGAGCGCCCGCCGGCGCTCAGCGCTGCGCCGGCACCACGGTGACGCGGAAGCCGATCGGCTTGCCGGTAAAGCCCAGAAAACTGCGGCTGATCGAGCCATTGGCGGTGCGAACGCCGGCGCCGCCGAGCGCGGCTTGCGCCGTCAGGCACGGCGTATCGTTGTCGAGACAGGCGACGATAAGGCCCTGCGCCGCAGTCTCGGAACGGCCGAGGTCGGACAGCGGATCGTCCTCGAGCCGATTCGTGCCGGCTAAATAAAACGGCAAGTTCCCGGTGATCCCCGGCGAACCCCAATAAAGCCGCATCGGTTTGTTCGTCATCTCTTTCGCGAGTGCAGCGACTTCCTGCGAGCTCGGCCGATTGGGATCGAGGCCCGATTTCAGTTTTGCGACGGCGATGAAGGGCGAAGCGATGACAAAGGCGAGACTGACGGCAAGCGCGGCAAGTCCTGCGCCTGCCGCCGCGAATGAATCGACCGCGATCTTGCGTGAGCCGTAGAGCACGACGGGCAACAGCGCCCAGTTCGGAAACGTCCAGTCCGGCGTCAGCCGGGCCGGCAGCGCGAGATTGACCAGCGCCGGCAGCACCATCGGCACCGCAAACAAAATGAGAGCTTGCCGGCGCTCTTCATCCGCCGGCCAGGCGATGTCGGCGAGCGCGGCCCGTCCGGGCCGCAGCGCGGCGAGGAGAAGAAGCGGCCCCGCGGCGTAGGCGATCACGCCCAGCAAATAATAGACCGACTTGCCGAGCGCGGCGGCGAAGGAGTCGTCGGTCATGACGCTGTCGCGCACGAACGCATAGTTGGCGCCGCCGGCCTCGCTGACGTACCAATAAAGGTGTGGCGCGATGACGAGCGCTGCGCTCGCCGCCATCAGATAGGGCGCCGGCGAGCGCCAAAATCGCCGCATGTCTGCGCCAGTGAGCGCGGCCGCCGCCATGCCGGCAAAAAGATAAACCGCCCAGTACTTGCCGAGCATGGCAAGGCTCGCAAATGCACCGGCGAGTACGGAATCCCAAACGCCCAGACCGCGCCGGGCGCGCAAATAGAACAGCAGCGCCGCGGCCCAGAACGGCATCATCGCCGTGTTGGCGTTGAGCTCCGCGGCCTTGAACGTATAGAGCGGAACCAGCACGAGCGCGGCGAGCCCGAACAGGCTGCGGTTCCTGTCGAGGTGGTCACGCAGCAGCCGCCAGGTGACGGCGAGCGTTGCCGCAACAGTCGTGACCCCGGCGAGATGCATCGCCCAGTTCGCCCGCGGCAAGACGGCGAACCATGCCATGAACAGCCACGCCGTCAGCGGCGGATGCTTGTAGCCGAACGCGAAAGTCTGCGCCCACAGCGCCGCCTCGGACGCGTCGTCGCGCAGATCGACCGGCGCCAGCGACACGGTCTGAAAGGTCATCCACAGCCCGATGAAGGCGGCCAGGATCAAGCCGACAAGCACGCCCTCGCTGCGCGCGCTGACCCAACGTTGCGCCAACGTCATGAGACCCCACCCGACGCCCGCGCTCTGCGGACGCAGATGCTCGGCAGGGTCGGGACGAACAACAGCCATTGCAAATGGATGCCACTCAAATGCCGGCGCCACAAGCACGCCAAATTGCGGCAATCCCCGGCGCATTGCATTTTTTCGGCGCACCGCGTTATCTCACTCGGCCATGGACGACGTTTCACCCGCGACTTCGCCCCCGGCGCTTTCCCCCGCGCCGATTTCCGCCGTGCGGCCGGCGCCGGAGCTCAGTGTCGTCGTGCCGACCTTCAACGAGCGCACCAATGTTCCGATCCTGGTCGAGCGGCTCGCCCAGGTTCTCGCCGGCTGCGATTGGGAAGTGCTGTTTGTCGACGACAATTCTCCGGATGGAACGGCGGCCGTTGCGCGCGCGCTCGGCGCCAGCGACGGTCGCGTGCGCTGCATGCGCCGCATCGGCCGCCGCGGCCTCGCCGGCGCCTGCCTCGAAGGCATGCTGGCGAGCCAGGCGCGCTATGTCGCGGTCATGGACGCCGATCTGCAGCACGACGAGAAACTGCTGGTCGCCATGCTCGATCGCCTGCGCAGCGGCGATTGCGACCTGGTGGTGGCGAGCCGGTTTCTCAGCGGCGGCTCCGCGTCCGGGCTTTCAAAACAGCGCGCCCGCGCCAGCCGCTTCGCCAACATGCTGGTGCACCGCCTGCTCGGCATCGATCTCACCGATCCGATGAGCGGCCATTTCATGATGCGGCGCGATGCCTTCGAGCCGCTGGCGCCGGCGATTTCCTCGCAAGGCTTCAAGATTCTGCTCGACATTCTGGCGACCAGGCCCGGCCTCTTGCGGGTCGTCGAACTGCCGTCGACCTTTCACCAGCGCCGCCACGGCGAAAGCAAGCTCGACAGCAAGGTTGCGCTCGACTTTGCCGCGCTGTTGACGGCCAAGCTGACCAACGACGCCGTCTCGGCGCGCTTTCTGTTGTTCTGCCTGGTGGGCTTAAGCGGCCTTGTCGTGCATTTGATCACGCTGACGGCCGCGACGAAGCTCGCCGCCACGCCGTTCGGCGCCGCCCAGACGCTCGCCACCGTCGCCGCCATTGCCTGGAATTTCGTCCTCAACAACATGTTCACCTACCGCGACCAGCGGCTCACCGGCTGGCGATTTGTCACCGGCCTGATCCGCTTTATGGTGATTTGCGCCATCGGGGCGATCTCCAATGTCGGCATCGCTACCTGGATCTACGACTACGACAGCAGATGGTGGCTCGCCGGCTTGAGCGGCGCGCTGATCGGCACGGTGTGGAATTTCGTCGTCAGCGCCGCCTTCGTCTGGCGGCAGCGGTAAAATCTCCGCCCCCGCGAAAGCGGGGGAGGGGGACCGCCCGAAGGGCGGTGGAGGGGGCCTCGGCCGAGAAGAAATAAAATCGCTGCCGACGAGGAAGGCCTTGTCGTTTCTGCCTCCCGTCGCCGCTGATCGCGTCGGCAACTCAGAGGCCCCTTCCACCACCTACGCTCGCTGCGCGAGCTTCGGCGGTCCCCCTCCCCCGCTTTCGCGGGGGCGGATGAAGGCCGGCTTGCCGCTTGGGGGTGCCGATGTTATCTGCGCGCCATGAGCGCGGTCCCAATCGAAAATATCCGCAATTTCTCGATCATCGCCCATATCGACCACGGCAAATCGACGCTCGCCGACCGGCTGATCCAGCTCACCGGCGGGCTCGAAGCGCGCGAAATGGTCGAGCAGGTGCTCGATTCCATGGATATCGAGCGCGAGCGCGGCATCACGATTAAGGCGCAGACGGTGCGGCTCAAATACCACGCCCGCGACGGCAAGGATTACATCCTCAACCTCATCGACACGCCGGGCCACGTCGACTTCGCCTATGAGGTCAACCGTTCGCTTGCCGCCTGCGAGGGCGCGCTGCTCGTCGTCGACGCCAGCCAGGGCGTCGAGGCGCAGACGCTCGCCAATGTCTATCAGGCGATCGACAACAATCTCGAGATCGTGCCGGTGCTCAACAAGGTCGATCTGCCGGCCGCCGAACCGGACAAGGTCAAGCAGCAGATCGAGGACGTGATCGGTCTCGATGCATCGGACGCGATTTTGATCTCGGCCAAAACCGGCGAGAATGTGCCGGAAGTGCTGGAAGCTATCGTTACCCGCCTGCCGCCGCCCAAGGGCGATGCGGCGGCGCCATTGAAAGCGCTGCTCGTCGACTCCTGGTATGACGCCTACCTCGGCGTCGTCGTGCTGTTCCGCATCGTCGACGGCACGCTGAAAAAAGGCCAGCGTATCCTGATGATGCAGACCAACGCAGCCTACGAGGTCGACCGCGTCGGCGTGTTCACGCCCAAGCGTGTCGAACGCGACGAGCTCGGCCCCGGCGAGATCGGCTTTCTCACCGCCTCGATCAAGGAAGTGGCCGACACCCGCGTCGGCGATACCATCACCGATGAGAAGAAGCCGGTGGCGACGCCGCTGCCGGGTTTTCGCCCGGCAATCCCGGTGGTGTTCTGCGGCCTGTTTCCGGTCGACGCCGCGGATTTCGAGAACTTGCGCGCCGCCATGGGCCGGCTCCGCCTCAACGACGCAAGCTTCTCCTACGAGATGGAAACTTCCGCCGCGCTCGGCTTCGGTTTCCGCTGCGGCTTCCTCGGCTTGCTGCATCTCGAGATCATCCAGGAGCGGCTCGAGCGCGAATTCAATCTCAATTTGATCGCGACCGCGCCATCGGTGATCTACAAGATCAAGCTGCGCAACGGGCAAGCATTGGAAATCCACAATCCGGTCGATATGCCGGATCCGAACCATATCGAGGAAATGCAGGAGCCCTGGATCGAGGCGACCATCCTCACTCCCGACGAATATCTCGGCGCCGTGCTCAAACTGTGCCAGGACCGCCGCGGCGAGCAAAAAGAACTGACTTATGTCGGCAACCGCGCGCTGGTGAAATACAATCTGCCGCTCAACGAAGTGGTGTTCGATTTCTATGACCGGCTCAAATCGGTGTCGCGCGGCTACGCCTCGTTCGACTATCACCTCACCGATTACCGGCCGTCGGACCTGGTCAAATTGCAAATGCTGGTCAACGGCGAGCCGGTCGACGCGCTCGCCATGCTGGTGCACAGGACGCGCGCCGAGCAGCGCGGCCGCGCCATGGCGGAGAAGCTCAAAGAGCTGATCCCGCCGCACATGTTCCAGGTGCCGATCCAGGCCGCGATCGGCGGCAAGATCATCGCGCGCGAAACCGTGCGCGCGTTCCGCAAGGACGTCACCGCGAAATGCTACGGCGGCGACGTCACCCGCAAGCGCAAGCTTCTTGAGAAGCAAAAAGAAGGCAAGAAGCGCATGCGCCAGTTCGGCAAGGTCGACATCCCGCAGGAGGCGTTTATCGCCGCGCTGAAGGTGGATGTGTGATCCCTGTTAGCACATGACTTGCCGTTGCCTGTTTGTTAGCGTAACATGTTACGCGAGCGAAGAGGCAGAGCATGGCAGCCAAGCCGAAGACCAAGCATCCGAAGACGGCGCGGGAACGGATGAGCGCCCGGCGCAAGCGCCTGCGCGCGCAAGGGCTCCGCCCGGTGCAGCACTGGGTGCCCGATCTTAGCGATCCGCGGGTGCGCGCGGCGATTCGGCGCGAGGCGGCGCTGCTCGCTCGCCATCCTGAAAACGACGCTATCGATGATTGGATCGACGCCGCCTACGATTGGAGCGAATGGAAGTGAAGCGCGGCGACGTCGTGCTCATGGTCGTCCATGGCGAACTGGGCCGGCCGCGTCCCGGCATTATCGTTCAATCCGACGAGCTTGGCGATGCAACGACAACGGTGCTGGCGTGCCCGCTCTCATCGGACGTCGCTGGCGTTCGCGATCCGCGGCTGCGGCCGGTGATTGAGCCGGGTGCCGGCACCGGACTTCGCGTCCGTTCGCAGATTATGACCGACAAACTATTCGCACAGCGGCGCGAGCGCGTGCGCGACGTGATCGGCGCTATCGACGATGAAACGAGCCGCCGGCTCGACACTGCATTGCTGATTGTGCTTGGCCTCGCACCGTAGCGGTTGGCAAGGACCGCTATAGCGGCACCCCCTCCTGGCGCTCGGGGGATGGCGGCAGACCGTCACAATCACGGAGACGTGATGTGACAAAAGTCCCCGATATAGTTACATCGTCAGAAAGCTTGCTCATCGAAGGGCACATTCCGGGTGCGACCTAGAAGGTGGAGCAAGTGCGGTTCCCGCGGGCGGTCTCGCAAACCGTCCCCGGGCGGCCTCGGGTCACTGCCCGACCGGCACTACGACCGGTCTCCGCGGAGCGCGGTGGACTGAGATAGGTGGAGCGGGGTAACGCCCTGCAAAGCCGGGTCTCAGGAAGCGCGGGACTGAGCGCTGAGCCGATGTCCGGATGCGTCCGGCGCGGCGAGCGCCGCGGTGGGGCGCCGAAAGGCGAGCGCGCCCGAAGCGCGGACGAATGGCAACATTCGCCTGCGTGGCGCGCGCCGGGCCCCGCTGGGCACGGCAAATAAAGTACGCGCCTTTCGGCGCTCCGCCCCCCCTTCATTTATTGGGGCGGTTGGACGGGCTTTTTTTGAAGCGTGAAGCAAAACTCGGATGCGATAGCCGCATCGCGAGAACGACGGCGTTCATCCGCCCGCTGTCGCGGGGCGGGAAGAAGAAAGAACCTCATGCGCAAAAAATTCCCCGGCCGTATGACCTATACGCAATGGCTGCGCACGCCGTTTCGAAAGAAGCATCGGCTGCTCGGGCTCACGCTCAACACCAGGGTGTTCCGCTACTGGCGCGATTGCGACGACGCGCGCTGCCGCCGCGCGCGCTCGTGCCAGGATCACGAATGCTACTGGCGGCGGCTGGCGAAATTGCCGACCACCGATGCGGTGTCGCGGGTGCGCAAGCGCGCCGAGTCTTGGACGTGGCTGTTGCGGGAAGGCAGCTCCAAGGGCTCCGAGGGGAGAAAGCCTTATTGAGCGGGCGAAAGGGTATGAGCAGCTCAATGCACCACGATCGTGGTGTTATCGCTGCCTTCGCGCTCGACCAAACCAAACAAAATGGCGGCGTTCGCCGGATCGAGCCGCACGCAGCCGTGCGAGACGGGTCTGCCAAGGCCGCGAATCTCGTAGGTGCCGTGGATGGCGTAGCCGCCGTAGAAGAAGATCGAATGCGGCATCGGCGAATTGTCGTATTTCTTCGAATACCAGCGCACCGCCAGCCGTTGCGGATGATAGGTGCCGGGCGGCGTGATATAGCCGCGCCGCGCCGTCGAGACCCGCCACGTATAGCGCGGCTCGCCGTCGACGATGACTTCCATGCGCTGACTGGAGCGGTCGACATGGACGACGATGGACGCTGCGGCAGGCTCGCCGGTGGCGAGCATGACAAAGCCGAGCGCGGCCAGAACGCAACACAAGCGACGCATGATATCCCCCGGCGCCGATGACAATGATTGCAGCAGCGTATGGAGCTTGTAAAGCGGCTCTGCCGTCATCCTGAGGCGCGAGCAAAGCGAGCCTCGAAGGGTGACGGCCCGGGCGCCGCGGCTGCATCCTTCGAGGGCCGCTTCGCGGCCACCTCAGGATAACGATGATAGGATGGTGTCATGACAGCGTTCGATTTCTACAGCATCGGGCACTCCAACATTCCGGCGGAACGGTTTGTTGCATTGCTGCGCTCGGTCGGCGCGAACGCGATTGCCGACGTGCGCTCGACGCCGGCATCGCGGTTTTGTCCGTGGTTTTCCGCCAAGAACCTCGCGCCGTACTTGGCGCAAGAGAAAATGAGTTATCTGCCTTACGGCGCCACACTCGGCGGCCGTCCGCGAAGTCTGGATCTCTATTGCGATGGCATTGCCGACTATGAGGCGATGGCGCGGCAGACTGACTTTCAAGCCGGAATCGACCGTCTGATTGCCGATGCGGCACGCGCACAGGACCACACACATGGCCGCCCGCATGGGCGCCTCTGCCTGATGTGCGCGGAGCGCGAGCCGCTCGATTGCCACCGCTGTCTGTTGGTCGCACGGGCGCTCGCCGCGCGGCGTTTTACTATCGGCCACATTCTGTACGACGGCACGGTCGAAGCGCATGCAGCCACCGAACGCCGGTTGCTCGAACTCGAAGCCGACCATGGCGACCTCTTTGCAACTGGCGATCTTTTGGCAGCTAGACTTAACGAGCGAATAGCGGCAGCGTATCGGCGCCGCGCCCGCGCGGTGGCGTACCGCAAAACTGCGGGGGCGATAACCGCAGCAAAGAGCCGATGATGCGCCTCTCTGTCTTCGCCCTTGTGGCCTCGCTCGCCGCCGGGATCGCGCCTGTGCTGGCTCCTGCGGTGGCACAGGATGCGCCGGCGCCGGACGCCGACACGCTCGATCCGACGCCGCCCGGCACGCTCAATCCCCAGCCATTGCCGCCGCTCGCCAATCCGAATTCGCCGTCGACGCCGGCCAAGGAACTGTTCGGCCGCGCGCTCACGCCCTATCCCGGTCCGGCGCGCCCGGTCGGTTCTTATGCCGACGGTTGCCTTGCCGGCGCCGTGGCGCTGCCGATCACGGGACCCGCTTGGCAAGTCATGCGGCTATCGCGCGATCGCAATTGGGGAACGCCGCGGCTCGTCCGCTTCATCGAGCGATTCGGCGCTGCCGCCAAGAAAGTCGGCTGGAACGGCCTTCTGATCGGCGACATGTCGCAGCCGCGCGGCGGTCCGATGATCACGGGCCACGCCAGCCATCAGATCGGGCTCGATGCCGACATCTGGTTCACGCCGATGCCCGACCACGTGCTCAGCCGCGCGGAGCGCGAGATGGACGGCGCCGTCGATATGGTGGCGCCGGATCGGCTCGACGTCGATGCGAAAGTGTGGACGCACACCCGCACCGAACTGATCCGCACCGCGTCGGAGGATGCCGCGGTCACCCGCATTTTTGTCAATGCCGCGATCAAGAAAGCAATGTGCCGCGAAGCCGGAACGGATCGCGGCTGGCTGGCGAAGGTGCGGCCGTGGTGGGGCCATGCCGAGCACTTCCACGTCCGCCTCGCTTGTCCGCCGGACGACCGCGACTGCAAGCCGCAGCCGCCGGTGCCGGAAGGCGACGGCTGCGGCCACGCGATCGATTTCTGGTTCAAGGAATCGACGCTGCATCCGGCGCCGCCGAAAGTGCCGGCCAAGCCGAAACCGGCGCTGACGCTCGCCGGTCTGCCGAAGGCGTGCAAACAAATCGTGATGGCGCCGTAGTCGTTATCCGTCATCCTCAGGATGACGGTTCGAACGACTTACAAACCCGGCGTGCCGAATACGATCCGTTGCGCTACGGCTGCGACGTAGACGAGTGCGAAAGCGCACACGACGACCAAGGCGGCGAAAGTCAAGGATCTTTGCGCGGGCGATTTGGTCAGCCGCGGCAGGCCGAGCCACAGAATATAAGCGCCGTAGAAGCCGGTGAGCATGAGAAAGTGCAATCCCGGCAGTACCAGAAAAATTCCGGCGAGCCAGACCGGCGTGAAGGAATAGACCGCAAGCCTGAAGGCATTGTCGAAATCGCGGCGGCCGCCGAACAATAGCGCCAACAGGTTGATGACGATACCGAGGATGAGCACCGTGGCGCAGGTCAGCACATAGCCGAAGATCGCGCCGAACAGGCCGTTGAAGATCGGGGCGCGCACCAGGCCGGCATTCGGCATGATCACGCCGACCACGCAGGCGCCGATGAAGCTGAACACCGCTGGAACCAGCGCCAGTACGGCGACGTAATGGCTCAACACATAAGCCGGATCGCCGGCCTCGCTTTCGATTGACGCCCATTCGGCGACCGGATCGACCAGGATCGCCTTGGCGCGGTGCGCCGCATTCATGTCGCCACGCCTTCGGTCAATCCCTTGGCCAAATTCTTCGCGTCTTCGCGCAGCATGGCGGCGCCTTTTTCCGCGATCATCATGGTCGGCGCGTTGGTATTGCCGGACGTGATCGTCGGCATCACCGAGGCGTCGATGACGCGCAGCCGCTCGACGCCGGCAACGCATAAGCGGTCGTCCACCACCATCATCGGATCGCTCGGGAGCCCCATCTTGGCGGTGCCGATGGGATGAAAGATCGTGGTCCCGATGTCGCCCGCGGCTTGCAGCAAAGCCGCGTCGTCGTCGCGGACGCTGCGACCCGGCAAATACTCGTCCGGATGGAACGGCGCCAATGCCGGCTGTGCGGAGATGCGCCGAGTCAGCCGGATCGCGGCGACCGCGATGCGGCGGTCCTCGTCGGTCGACAGATAATTCGGCTGAATAAACGGAGCATCGCCGGGCTCCCGCGAGCGCAGCCGTACAAAACCGCGGCTAGACGGCCGCACGTTGCAGACGCTCGCGGTGAAGGCCGGAAATTTGTGCAGCGGCTCGCCGAAGCGGTCGAGCGACAGCGGCTGCACGTGATATTGCAGATTGGCGCGCTCCTGGTCGCGATCGGAGCGGGTGAACAGGCCGAGCTGCGACGGCGCCATGGTCAGCGGGCCGCGCCGCAACAGCGCATATTCGGCGAGCATGCCGGCAAAGCCGAAGCGCGAATGATAGCGCTCGTTAAGCGTGGTAATGCCGTCGACCTTATAGATCAGCCGCAGCTGCAAATGATCTTGCAGGTTGGCGCCGACGCCGGGCCGGTCGGCGACGACGTCGATGCCGTGCTCGCGCAACTGCGCGGCCGGCCCGATGCCCGACAACAGCAGGAGCTGCGTCGAGCCGATCGAGCCGGCAGCGAGAATGACCTCGCCGCGGCAGCGTGCGCGGCGCGTCACGCTATTTTGCCGCCAGCGCACGCCGGCCGCGCGCTTGCCGTCGAACAGGATTCCTTCGGCGAGGCAGCCGGTCTCGAGCCGCAGATTGGCGCGATGCAGCACTGGTTTGAGAAAAGCGCGCGCCGTGGAGACTCGCCGACCGCGCTTTTGGTTGACGTGAAAAGCGCAGATGCCTTCGTTGTCGCCGCGGTTGAAGTCGGGAATGGATTTGATGCCGGCCTGTTCGGCGGCGGCGCGGAAGGCGTCGAGCAGATCCCAGCGCACCCGCGGCGGCGAAATGTGCCATTCGCCGCCGACGGAGTGCGCGTCGCTCTCGCCGAGGAAATGATTTTCGTGCCGTTTGAAATACGGCAACACGTCGTCCCAGCCCCAGCCGGCAAGTCCCAACTGGCGCCAATGGTCGTAATCGGCGGCCTGGCCGCGCATATAGATCATGGCGTTGATGGCGGAGGAGCCGCCGATCACCTTGCCGCGCGGATAGTTGAGGCTGCGACCATTGAGTCCTGGCACCGGCTCGGTCTTGAACATCCAGTCCGAGCGCGGATTGCCGATCGCGAACAGATAGCCGACCGGAATGTGAAACCAGATCCAGTTGTCGCGGCCGCCAGCTTCGAGGAGAAGCACGCGCTTGTCGGCGTCGGCGGACAGCCGGTTGGCGAGCAGGCAGCCGGCCGAGCCGGCGCCGACAACGATGTAGTCGTATTCACCCGCAATCGCCTCGGCTTCGGCCACGTTTCACTCCGATTTTCACTTCCAGACTTGCCGCGAAGATAGCAGCGTGGTCCGGGGTGGAAAGGGGCTGCGGTGATCGTTTCGCGTTGGGCGAAGCCTGCCACGAGTAATCGCGTGTTGTCCCGGCAAATCGCCGCGGACTATGGTTCGCGATGGATTCGTCTTCGGCACCCGCGGTCAAGCACGCAACGGCGTGGGGCGTTGCCTGCGGCGCCGGCGCCGCTCTGTTCTGGGCGCTCGGCTTTGTCGCCGCCCGGCAAGGCGTGACCGCGGGCCTGTCGCCGCTGGTGCTCGCACTGCATCGTTACGTCTGGCCGGGGCTCGCGCTTTTTCCGGTCGTCGCCGCCAATGGTTTTGGCGATCTCGGCGGCATGGGCTGGCGGCGCGGCATCGCCATTACGTTCTTCGGCGGCCTGCCGCTCGCGCTATGGAGCTATTTCGGCTACGTCTACGTTCCGCTTGGCCACGGCGCCATCATCCAGCCGTCGTGCGCTGCGCTCGGCGGCCTCATTCTGGCGCGGCTCATTCTGCGGGAGCCATTGCCGCCGCAGCGCATCGTCGGCGCGGTGGCGATGCTCGTCGGCCTTGCGGTGATCGGCGCCGAAGCGCTGCGCACCATGGGCCCGCACGCGGTCCTCGGCGACATGATGTTTGTCGCCGCCGGCAGCTTCTTTGCGGTGTTCGGTATGCTGCTGCGGATGTGGCGCATCCCGGCGATGCCGGCGGTGGCGGTGACGAGCATGCTGTCGCTCGCCGGCTTGCCGTTCTTGTTGTTCGACTTTGATAATTTTCTGGCCGCCGGATGGTCGGAAAATCTGATGCAAGCACTGGTGCAGGGCGCCTTCGCCGGCGCCGGCGCGGTCTATCTGTTCACCCGCGCCGTCATTCTGCTCGGCGTCGGCCGCGCGGCGCTATTTCCGGCATTGGTACCGCCGTTCACGCTGTTAGTCGGTTACGTCGCGCTCGGCGAGGTGCCGAGTGTTTCACAGTTTGCCGGCCTGCTGATTGTCTTGGTCGGCTTTCACCTCACGCAGCAGGGGTGACAGCTATTCCGTTGGCTCGGCCTCGGAACGAAGGAAGAAGCTCACGCGGCCTTACGGCTCGCCAGAAATTTGCCCATGCGGTCGAGCGCCTTCAAAATATTTTCCGTCGAGTTGGCGTAAGACACCCGCATATAGCCTTCGCCGAGAATGCCGAAATCAGGCCCGCCGATCAGCGCGACGCCGGCGTCTTCCAGGAGCGATGCGGCAAGCGCCTTGGCCTTCCATCCGGTGCGCTTGATATTGGGGAAGGCGTAGAAGGCGCCTTTCGGCGTTGCGCAGGATATACCCGGAAGCTTGTTCAAACCGGCGACCACGATTTTGCGCCGACGATCGAACTCCGCGACCATTCTCGCCGCTTCGTCCTGCGGGCCGGTCAGCGCGGCAAGGCCGGCATATTGCGCCGAAGCGTTGACGCAGGAATGCAGGTTCACCGCGAGCTTGCGCGCGTAGTCATAGAGCTTGCCGGGCCATACCGCATAACCGAGCCGCCAGCCGGTCATGGCGTAGGTCTTCGACCAGCCGTTGAGCAGGATCAGCCGGTCGCGGAGCGACGGATAGCTGAGCAAACAAACATGGGTCTCGCCGTCATAGACCATGTGGTCGTAGATCTCGTCCGACATCACCGCAACGTCGGGAAACCGCTCCAGCCCGGCGACCAGCTTGTCGACTTCGGCCTTGGGCGTCACGCCGCCGGTCGGATTGGCCGGCGAATTGACGATGAGCAGCCGCGTCTGCGGCGTGATCAGTTTGAGCGTCTCCTCGGCCGAGAAGGCGAAATTATTCTCCTCGCGGATCGGCACAGGGATCGGCCGCGCGCCGGTGAACTCGATCATCGAGCGATAGATCGGAAAGCCGGGATCGGGATAAAGGATGTCGGCGCCCGGCTCGCCGAACATCATGATCGACATGAACATGGTCGGCTTACCGCCCGGCAGGATCATCACCTCATCGGGCGACACGCGGACCTTGAAGCGGTTTTCGAGGTCACCGGCCACCGCTTCGCGCAGCGGCAGAATGCCGACCGCTGGCGTATAGCCGTGATGGCCGTCGCGTAGCGCCTTGATGGCCGCCTCGACGATGAAATCGGGGGTGCGGAAATCGGGCTGGCCGATGCCGAGATTGATGATGTCGCGGCCGGCTGCAGCAAGCTGCATGGCGCGCGCCAGCACGGCGAAGGCATTTTCTTCGCCGATGCGATCGAAAGCGGCGATAGTGCGAAGCATGGTTAGTCCTCCCGCGCGTTCGGCCGCTGCCGGCCCCAGCCGCGGGAGTTCAGCCGATCGAGCCGGGAAAATCAAATTGGGCCAGGCGCGCCCACGCGCTCAGTCGGGATCGCCAAATTTCGCCCCGAGGTCGCGCTGAATCATTGAGCGGATAAACGGATCGGGATCGTCGCCGAGATAGTAGCCCTCAAAATAAACCGGGCCGCAGGGAAATTGGTTGGCGCCGCGGCAGGGCGTCGCAGTGCCGGCCGCGGCCTGCGGCGGTGGGTGTTTCGGCCGCTTCGTCTTCTTCGCAGCAGCGCCGGCGCTTGACGCTAGAGCGACGGCGAGACCGAGCGTTAGAGCCAGCAGCTTAATGGGACGCGATGTCATCTTGGTTCCCAATGACTGAGAGCGCCAATAGCCTTCCTATCTCCGAGTTGCGTCCGAGCAAGGGCGCCGCGGTGGATCCGGATCAAAACATCGTGTCGGAATAGGCCGGCCGCGGCGGTGTTACGGTGCAACCAGCCGGATCCGAAAAACAGAAGCCCCGGACAATGTCCGGGGCTTCTGACTCACTCGCGCTCGCTAACGCCGAGTATTTTAGTAGCCGAGGTTGAACATGGCGCCGTCCTGATAGGACTCGGCGGTTCCGGTCTTGGCTGCGCCATTCGGGTAGTGCAACGGCTGGGCCTGCTGGATGGCCGCGCTGCCGGCATAGTCTTCCAGTTGCCGGCGCGAATGATGGCCTTGGGCAAAGGCCGGCGTCGCAAGCGCGGCGACGACGAGAGCCGAGAAAGCCAGCTTGGTGCTAAGAGAGTTCATTTTGCATTCTCCATTACGATCGCCCGTGCCGCTTAGCTACGGAGGATTTTGCATCGCACAAGGGCCTGATCGTCACGTCGTCGTCACAAGATTTTTATTAAAGATCAAAGCATTAATAGGACTTTTTGTGATTCCCATCACTTGACGATATTGCATCGCAATAAGTTTGAAAAATTGCCAAGAAATTCTCTTTCCCAGACAATGAATTGCGCCTCGCCTGCGCCATTTCTGCCATCATCTGCGCCATCTCCCGCTCGCAGCGGGTGAAAGTCGCTATATCTACCGAATAGCAATCCCCGCATTGCGCAAATCGCATTGCTGGCATCGGTGTTGTTGCGGGACGAGTCGCGGAGACGGTGATGGCAAAAAACGGGACGTCGCAAACTCAAACGGAGCGCCGTCTGCGCTCACAGCTTTGGTTCGACAATCCGGACAATCCGGGCATGACCGCGCTCTATCTCGAGCGCTACCTCAATTATGGACTGAGCCGCGAGGAGCTGACATCGGGTAAGCCAATCATCGGCATTGCGCAGACCGGCTCCGATTTGAGTCCGTGCAACCGCCACCACATCGAGCTTGCGCACCGCGTGCGCGAAGGCATCCGGACCGCCGGCGGCATCGCGTTTGAGTTTCCGGTACATCCTATTCAAGAGACCGGCAAGCGGCCGACGGCGGCGCTCGATCGCAATCTCGCGTATCTCGGCCTTGTCGAAGTGCTGTTCGGCTATCCGCTCGACGGCGTAGTGCTGATGACCGGTTGCGACAAGACCACGCCCGCCTGTCTGATGGCGGCGGCCACCGTCAACACGCCGGCGATCGTGCTGTCCGGGGGACCGATGCTGGACGGCTATCACGACGGCAAGCTCGCCGGTTCCGGCACCGTGCTGTGGCAAGCCCGCCAGGACGTTGCGGCGGGCAAGATCGACTACAAGGAATTCATCGACATTGCCGCCTCGTCCGCGCCGTCGATCGGCCATTGCAACACAATGGGAACCGCATCGACGATGAATGCGATGGCCGAGGCGCTCGGTATGTCGCTGCCCGGCTGCGCCGCCATTCCGGCGCCGTATCGCGAGCGCGCCAAAATTGCCTATGAGACTGGCCTGCGCGCGGTGGAGATCGTGCGGGAGGATCTCAAGCCCTCCGACATTCTCACGCGCGCGGCTTTCGAAAACGCCATCGTCGCCTGCTCGGCTATCGGCGGCTCGACCAATGCGCCGATCCATCTCAACGCCATCGCCCGGCATGTCGGCGTTAAGCTTGAAATCGAGGACTGGGAAAAGATCGGCTACGATGTGCCGCTCCTGGTCAACATGCAGCCGGCCGGCGAATATCTCGGCGAGGAATATTACCGCGCCGGCGGCCTGCCGGCGGTGCTGCACGAGCTAAACGCCGCGAAACGGCTTCATGGCGACGCGCGCACCATCAACGGCAAGACTATTTCTGAAAACGTGACGCGGGCAAAAGCCACCGATGCCAAGGTTATCTGGCCCTACGACAAGCCGATGAAGGCGAAAGCCGGCTTCAAGGTGTTGCGCGGCAATTTGTTCGATTCCGCGATCATGAAGACGAGCGTGATCTCCGAAGAATTCCGCGAACGCTATTTGTCCAACCCGAAGGATCCGAATGCATTTGAAGGGCGCGCCGTGGTCTTCGACGGCCCGGAAGACTACCACCATCGAATCGACGATCCCGCGCTCGGAATCGACGAGCACTCGATCCTGTTCATGCGCGGCGCCGGCCCGATCGGCTATCCCGGCTCGGCCGAGGTGGTGAACATGCAGCCGCCGGCCGCGCTAATCAAAAAGGGCATAACGTCGCTCGCCTGCGTTGGCGACGGCCGGCAGTCCGGAACGTCGGGCTCGCCGTCGATCCTCAATGCCTCGCCGGAAGCCGCCGCCGGCGGCGGCTTGGCGCTGCTGCAATCCGGCGACCGCGTCCGCATCGATCTCAATAAAGGCACCGCCGATATTCTCATCTCCGCCGGCGAACTGGCGGCGCGGCGCGCGGCGCTGCAAAAGAACGGCGGCTATCGTTATCCGCCGAGCGAGACCCCGTGGCAGGAAATCCAGCGCGCCATGGTCGAGCAGCTCGCGGCCGGTATGGTCTTGGAGCCTGCAGTGAAGTACCAGCGCGTCGCGCAGAAATTCGTGCCGCGCGATAATCATTGATGAAACGAATTGGTCATGACCGGGATCCGTCCTTCGACCGCCGACAAGCGGAAAGCTTTCCGTAAGCTCCACGAAACGGGCTGCTTCGTCATTCCCAATCCGTGGAACGTGGGTAGCGCACGCTATCTGCAAGGGCTGGGTTTTCAGGCGCTGGCGACGACCAGCTCCGGCTATGCGCATTCGCAAGGTTATGCCGACGGCGCGCTGAGCCTCGATCAAGTGCTGGCGCATTTTCACGAGCTCGCCGAAGCGGCCGACGTGCCGCTCAATGCCGATTTCGAGGACGGGCTCGCCGACGATCTCGGCGGCCTGGCCGCGAATGTCACGCGTTGCATCGAAACCGGCGTCGCCGGATTGTCGATCGAGGACTCGCCGAATGATGGCAGGACGCCGCTTTACGACCTCGCTACCGCGGTTGCGCGCGTGAAAGCCGCGCGCGCCGCGATCGACCGCACTGGCTGCGATGTGATGCTGACAGGCCGGGCCGAGGGCTTCATTCGCGGCGTGCCCGATCTCGACGACGTCATCCGCCGGCTCAAAGCCTATGCCGCAGCCGGGGCCGATTGCCTCTATGCGCCGGGCATCACCGCGCGCGAGCAAATCGAAGCGGTGGTCAAAGCAGTAGCTCCTAAGCCGGTAAATTTCCTCAGCGGCGGCGCTTTCGGTTTCACGGTTAGCGATCTCGCGGCGATGGGCGTGCGCCGGATCAGCGTCGGCGGCTCGCTCGCCCGCGTCGCGATGCATGCCTTCATCCGAACCGCGACCGAGATCGCCAAAGACGGCAAATTCGACGGTTTCGCCGGACTGATATCCAATGCCGAGCTGAATAAATTCTTCCGCGCAGATCGCGACGAGGCCCCTTCCGCATGACCGCCTCGGAGCCTCACCCAGAAACCGGTCAGCCCGTCGGTTTGCCGGTGGCCGATACGACGCCGGCGCAGCGCCCCGGTCCGGTCATGCTGAAAGGCCGCTACGGGCGTCTTGAGAAACTCGGCCCGGAACACGCCGCCGACCTGTGGGCGGCGTTTTCCGGACATGACGAGGTTTGGACCTACATTGCGGCGGACGGTCCGTTCGTGGCCGAGGATGAGTTTTTCGCCTTCATCGATAAGCGCGCTGCAGCGCAGGATCCATACGCTTACGCCGTCGTCGATCCATTCGACCGTCCTGTCGGCTATGTGACGCTGCTGCGCATTGTGCCGGAGCATCGGGTGATCGAGGTCGGCCATGTGCTCTATTCGCCGGCGCTGCAACGCTCGCCGCTCGGCAGCGAAACCCAATACCTCTTGGCGCGTTACGTTTTCGAGACATTGGGTTACCGGCGCTACGAATGGAAATGCGATGCATTGAATGCGCCATCTCGGCGAGCCGCGCTGCGCTACGGCTTCGTCTATGAAGGGACATTCCGACAATACATGATCGCCAAGGGCCGCAATCGCGACAATGCCTGGTTCTCCATGCTCGACAGCGAATGGCCGGCGCGCAAGCGCAATTTCGAGCGCTGGCTCGATCCACAGAATTTCGACAGTGAAGGCCGCCAGAAGCTCAGTCTCACGGCGTTGAACGGGCAGAAGGGTTCGAACTCATGAGCAACAGAGTTCAAAATAAAGTCGCGCTGGTGACCGCGGCGGGGCAGGGCATCGGCCGCGCCATAGCCGAAGCTCTTATTGCTGAAGGCGGTATCGTGATCGCCACCGACGTCGCCGAAGACAAAGTCAAGGACCTCAAAGCCCGGATGCGGCAAAAGCTCGACGTGCGTGCGCAGGGCGATATCGATGCGCTCGCCAAGACGGTCGCGCATGAATTCGGCGCGCTCGACATTCTGGTCAATTGCGCCGGCTACGTCGCCAACGGCTCGGTGCTCGATTGCACCGACGAGGACTGGGACTTCTCCTTCGACCTCAACGTCAAATCAATGCACCGCACGATCAAGGCGTTCCTGCCGGCGATGCTGGAGAAGAAATCGGGTTCGATCGTCAACATTTCGTCGGCGGTCTCGTCGATCCGCGGCGTGCCTAACCGCTATGTCTACGGCGCCACCAAAGCGGCGGTGATCGGCCTGACCAAGGCGGTCGCCGCCGATTTCATCCGGCAGGGCATCCGCTGCAACGCCATTTGCCCCGGCACCATCGAATCGCCGTCGCTCGAAGAGCGCATCGCGACGGCCTCGAAGGAAACTGGCAAATCGACCGACGCGGTACGGCAGGATTTCATCGGCCGCCAGCCGATGGGCCGGCTGGGAACGCCACAAGAAGTTGCCGCGCTCGTCCTCTTCCTCGCCAGCGACGAGGCAAGCTACATTACCGGCCAGGCGCATCTCGTCGACGGCGGGATGGCGCTGTAGGAGTGTCATTCCGACGCTCGCTCGCGCGTGGCCGGAATGACAGGGCAATTAAAATCCATGCACATCCTGATTACCGGCGCAGCGGGAATGATCGGGCGCAAACTTGTGACGCGCCTCGTCAAGGACGGCGCGCTCAACGGTCGGCCGATCGAGAAGCTGACGCTGATCGACGTCGTCGCTCCGCAACAGCCGGGTAAGTTCTCCGGCAAAGTCGCCGCCGCCGCCGCCGATATAGGAGATCCGGCGGCCGTATGCGCAGCCGTCGCCGGCCGACCCGAGGTGATCTTTCATCTGGCGGGGGTAGTGTCAGGCGAGGCCGAGCTCGATTTCGAGAAGGGCATGCGGGTCAATCTCGACGGCTCGCGCGCGCTGTTCGAAGCCATCCGCGCGGTGGGCGGCGGCTATCGCCCGCGGCTCGTTTTCACCTCGTCGATCGCGGTGTTCGGCGCGCCGTTCCCGCCGGCGATTGCCGACGATTTTCACTTAACGCCGCTGACGTCCTACGGCACCCAGAAAGCGGCGATCGAGCTTCTGCTCGCCGATTACAGCCGTCGCGGCTTTCTCGACGGCGTCGGCATTCGGCTGCCGTCGATCGTGGTGCGGCCCGGCTGGCCGAATAAGGCGGCCTCGGGATTTTTCTCCTCGATCATCCGCGAGCCGCTCAACGGCGAGGAAGCCGTGCTGCCGGTCGCCGACAGCGTGCTGCATTGGCATGCCAGCCCGCGCGCGGCGGTGGGTTTTCTCATCCATGCCGCCGGGCTCGACGCGGGCAAGCTTGGGCCCCGCGTCAATCTCACGATGCCGGGCGTCTGCTGCACCGTGGCCGAGCAGATCGCCGCGCTGCGGCGGATCGCTGGCGATAAAGTGGCCTCCCGCATCCGCCGCGAGCCCGATTCGCTGGTCGCCCGCATCGTTGCCGGCTGGCCGAGCCGGTTCGATCCGGCCCGCGCGCTGGCGCTCGGCTTCCGCGCCGAGGCCTCGTTTGACGACATCATCCGCGTCCATATCGAGGACGAATTGGGCGGCAAGATCGTCGGTTGAAGGGGATTCGCTTGCGTCGCGCGCGCCCATGCTTACATTGCTGGCAGAAACTCCAAACCATCCCCGTTTCCCTCAGACCATGACCTATGTCGACGCGGCCCTGGCGCCGCTGCGCAAGACCGGACAGATCAAGCTTCATGGCCCGAGCGCTTTCGCCGGCATGCGCAAGGCCGGCCGGCTGGCGGCCGAATGCCTCGACATGCTGGTCGGCGAAATCAAGCCGGGCGTCACCACCGAGCGCATCGACCGGCTGGTCTTCGCGTTCGGCATGGATCACGGCGCGCTGCCGGCGACGCTGATGTATCGCGGCTATCGCAAGGCGACCTGCACCTCGGTCAATCACGTGGTCTGCCACGGCATCCCGTCGGACAAGCCGCTGCGCGAAGGCGACATCGTCAATGTCGACGTCACGCTGATTCTGGATCATTGGCACGGCGATTCCAGCCGCATGTATGCGGTCGGCGAAATTCCGCGCCGCGCCGAACGGTTGATCGAAGTCACCTACGAGGGCATGATGCGCGGCATCGCCGCCATCAAGCCCGGCGCCACCACGGGCGACATCGGCCATGCCATCCAGACCTATGTCGAGGCCCAGCACATGAGCGTGGTGCGTGATTTTTGCGGCCATGGCCTCGGCAGGCTGTTCCACGACGAGCCGAATATCGTGCATGTGGGCCGACCCGGCGAGGGCATCGTGCTCAAGCCCGGTATGTTCTTCACGGTCGAGCCGATGATCAATCTCGGCCGCGCCCACGTCAAAGTGTTGTCCGACGGCTGGACCGCAGTGACCCGCGACCGCTCGCTCTCCGCGCAATTCGAGCATTCGGTCGGCGTCACCGATACCGGCGTCGAGATTTTCACGCTGTCGCCGAAGCATCTCGACAAGCCGCCCTATAAGGGCTGAGCGTCGGCGTGAATCTGATTGCAAATTCCCGCAATCCGGGCATCCTTGCGGGGGAGCCGGTTGTCGCTACTTGGCGCGGCCCGCCTGCCTGTCACGGAATTGGCGCTACGTCCGAATTCCCAGTTGGACCATGCTGGAAAAAAAGCCCGACAGCGAAAACGGCCTGGAGGAGGGCACACCGCATTATTACGGCCATCGCGGCCGCCTGCGCGACCGCTTCCGCGAGGCCGGCGCTGACGCGTTGTCGGATTACGAACTCCTCGAACTCATCCTGTTTCGGGCGCTGCCGCAGCGCGACGTCAAGCCGCTCGCTAAAACGCTTCTGGAAACATTCGGCTCGTTCGCCGAGGTGATCGCCGCGCCGGAAGTGCGGCTTGCCGACGTCAAGGGTCTCGGCGATGCCAGCGTCACCGAGCTCAAAGTCATCCAGGCGGCGGCAAGCCGGCTCCTTCGTGGCGCAGTGAAAAAGCGCCCGGTGCTGTCATCGTGGTCGACTGTGCTCGACTATTGCCGCACCGCACAGGCCTTCGCCGAACGCGAAGAGTTTCGCGTGTTGTTCCTCGACAAGCGCAATCAACTCATCGCCGACGAAACCCAGCAGATCGGTACGATCGATCACACGCCGGTCTATCCGCGCGAAGTGGTCAAACGCGCGCTGGAACTCTCCGCCACCGCCATCATCCTGGTGCACAATCATCCCACTCAATCTTTTTCGGTCACGCTCGGTCACGCATAATCCCTCCTAATCACACTAAATTTCTTGCTTTTCTCTAAGGACGGACTCATGTTCTGGACAGCGGCTGTTGAGTGCTTACCGCCCCCAATTACAGCTACCGCCCCCAGTGACTGGAGGCCACCATGCCTAATCTTACCGACGGCACGATCCGGAGCACAATCAAGCGCGTCGAGAAAACGCGCAAGCAGAAGACGCTCACGGATGGCGAGGGCCGCGGCACCGGAAGGCTGGTGTTGATCATAAAGCCGATGCCGAAGCGCGTCACGGCCGAATGGATGGCGCAGCAATGGCGGGACGGGCGGCGCACCAAATCCAAGATTGGCTCATACCCTGCGGTGTCGCTCTCAGACGCGCGCATGATTTTTCAGCGCGACTTTGCGCAGATCATACTCAAGCGCAGCAGCATCAAGGTCGCTGCTGACGCTCGGCCAGGCACAGTCGCCGATTTGTTTGACGGCTACGTCCAGCATTTGAAGTACGAGGGCAAGTCGTCCTGGGTGGACGCGTATAAAGGGTTCAACAAAATCCTCGATACGCTCGGCCGCAACCGACCCGCGCGCGATGTTACGCCCGACGATGTGCTGGGCGTGATCCGGCCAATTTATCAACGCGATAAGCGCTCAATGGCCGATCATGTCCGCAGCTACATTCGCTCGGCATATTCATGGGCAATTAAATCGGAGCATGACTATCGCAGCACATCGCCTCGCCGTTTCAAACTCGTTCACAATCCTGCGTCGGGTATCCCAACAGAGCCAAAGACGGCGGGAACGCGTTGGCTCAACGAGGAAGAATTTGTGCGGCTCTACCGATGGCTTGAATGTCCCGATGCGCCTGTGCACCCGCCATATACTCGTGCGGTTCGCATCATCATGCTGACCGGGCAGCGCGTCGAGGAGGTCGCGCGTTTGCACAAAGATCAATGGGACCGCAAGGAAAGCATCATCGACTGGTCAAAAACGAAGAACAACCGACCGCACGCGCTTCCGGTCCCGAAGCTTGCTGCCGACCTCATCAATTCTATCATTCCGAACAAGTACGGTTGGTTCTTCCCCTCAGCCACGAACCCTGAAGAGCCGGTGAGCGCTGGCACGCTCTATAGCTTCATATGGCGGCAGCGGGATCGCGGGGCGATACCCACAATCACCAACCGCGATTTGCGGCGCACCTGGAAGACGCTGGCGGGCAAAGCGGGGCTGTCCAAGGAAATCCGCGACCGCATCCAAAATCACGCCCTCCAGGACGTGAGTTCCAAGAACTACGATCGCTGGACGTACATACCGGAAAAGCGCGCCGGCATGGAGCAATGGAATAGGTTTGTTGTGGGAATCCTTCGAAAGAAGCAGCTAACCGTCGCGGCCTGACCGACGACGGTTTGAAGTAAAGCCCCGCGCACCATGAGGGTGGCGGGGCTGAGATCGCGGCGTAGCTTGAGCAGAGCTGCGAAATTCAATAGACGCTCGTGGTTCGCACTGGTGGGAGCAAGCAGCGTCACGCTGCCATCAGACTCTCCAGACGTAGCCCGGCGCCCCCATCTGCAGAAGCGTATCTCCGCGTCGTCGCGATGGCTGGCGAACCTCGATCACTGGATTACGAGCGGCGCGTTTCGCGCCGCTTTGGATTTGCCGGCTGCTGCTCTGGCTTTTCTTCTTGCGCCTTTGGTAAACGTAAAACGATCTTTCCGTTTATCGGCAGCGCTTGGAGGACGATGTTGTAGCCATCGCCGTCCTGGTGCATGAACGCGGCACCGATGTTGAGCCAGTAGTCATCCGCGCCCTCGCGTTTGACGACAGTGTACGCCTGGTAGGCGGGTTGTGCAGCCATTTGGGACTCCTTTCGGTTTGCTGTGGCTGTTTCTCAGTACTCGTCGGCGCGCATGACGGTGAGCACGCGTGCCGTAACGGTCGGGTCCTCGGGGGTCTCGGAGCCGAATTTCATGGACAGGTCGTAGTAATCGATCTTCCAGAAATATGTCTCGCCCTCGATCTCTATGCTGCCGAAGTCGTGTTCGCGGTGCGGATCGTTGTCCGCCGTGAAATCGGCGAAGGATTGAACTGCCGAGAGCAGACGCGCTTTGGTGTCTACCGGTAGCTCAGCGACGCCCGCGGTCGTGACGATCCGACCGCCAACGAAGGTGCTGCGGAAGTTATCGTTCAGCACCCGGATGCGGTCGGTTTTCGTCTTCTCGCCGGTCTTCGTCATCGCCGCCTCACGCCACGGCGCTGAGGACGGCGACGTTCTGCCGGATGACCGCGAGGGCCTGCTCGATGGTATCGACGCGCGCATTGGCGAGGTCCTGGCCGACGAACTCAAGCGCCTCCTCGTCGAGCAACGTTGCCTGCATCGCGACGGAAAACTTTCCGCCGGCTAAGGGCATGAGTTCAATGCTGACGAACTGGAGGGGTAGGGGAGCCGGCGCTTGCTCGCCGGTCGCGGTGTCAAAGGACATGATCTTCTCCGTCTTGCAACCGGCGCCCGATGAATTCGGGCGGCGGAGCACAAGGCGGAGTCCGAACTAATCATATCGCGTTTACAGTCAAACGCACGTTGACTGTAAACGGCGCCGGAAACGGAGGACTTGCAAGTAAACCAACAGGCGGTACAGGCAAATCAACACTCAAGCGGACGAGTCGCACGAGAGCAAAGCGGAGGGCGTAATGACTGTACTAATGCTAATCCTCCTCGGCTGCGCGATTGTCTTGGTGCTCGGGCTGTCGGCCTTTGCTCATTATGAGGAGCACCAGCAGGCGCTCGCGAAGAGAGCGGCGAAGGCGGAGGCCGGCATCGATGCATCCAAGGCGCGCAGCGCGCTGCTCCAGCGCGTGTTGCCGACGCTGCTGGCGGCGCGAGAAACCCTCCATTCCGAAGTGGTCGAGCTTGTCGGGACGCGTGCCGAATTTGCCCACACGCTCGCGGCGGCGCGTGCCTGCAAAGAGGGAACCACGCAAGGGGCGGGCGATCAGCGAACGTTTGAAAGCACGCAATACAAGCACGCGATCAATCTATCGCGGCTGCAAAACCAGCTTGCCACCGAAATCGACCGGGCGGCATTGCGGCCATTGCGTATTGAAGCGCAGCGCACGCGGCTACGCGTAGAAGCCAATGAGCGGGTCGTCGAGAGCATTTTGACCCAGCAGGCAATCGATGAGGCGCGCGGCCGCAAACGCGGCGCGCCTCAGGGAAATAAGATCGGTGCGTTGCGCGCGGAGCTCGGCGCGCTCGTCGAGCAATACAAAGCCGACGGCAAGGAAAGCGCGGGCTTAGAGCTTGCGCTGGAGGCGCTCCCCGACGATCCGGCGGAAGGAGAAAAGTGACATGGCATGGACGGACGGGAGGGTGAAGGGGTTGGAAGCCGTATGGCGGCTAGAGAATGCTGCATGCGACGAATTAGAGCGGAAAGTCCGGGAGACCCTTAAGGACCTCAAAACGTTTTGCACTGAGGCGGGCAATACGCAAAAGGCGAACGACAAGGCTTTGCAAGACCTCCACCGGGAACTCAGTCAGATCGCGGCGGCGGCAAACCAACAGCAACTCGCGGCGCTGTTCATTGAGCCCTCCGATGGCGAGAATGGTCAATCCGGCCGCGCCCGCACGACACGGCGAAAAACCAGCGCCGGTCGCGCGCTGGTGCGCGCGGGGGTAGACGGTGAACTGCGCAGCACGATTGAGCGCGCCCACGCCCGCGGCAATCGGTTTAACGTCGCTCGGATTGAGGCGTGGATCACCGAGCTTGAGCAGGCGCTTCGGCTCGGGGAGCATGCGATGATCAATCGCGGCCTCGCGGGTCTCACGGTCGAGCTCACCAAATGAAGTCGCCTTCGGCGCGCGTGAGGGACGCACAGGAAGCGCTGTGGCGGCGCTTCCCCGCATTGCGGCCGGCCGCTCTGCCGCGCGTGCCGGAGCAGGGACGGCTCATTCTCGGCCGCGACAAGGATGGCACACCCTTCCCGCTGAGTAGCCGTCTGCTGGCGTCGCACATTGACATGGTCGGCGGCACCGGCGCCGGCAAATCGGCGACTATGCGCCACCTCGCATGGACGCACATGGAATCGCATCCAAAACTTCGCCGCGCAACCATCATCATCGATCCGCACGGCGGACACCGGGACAGTCTCGCGCGCGCGACGCTCCGGCGTATCGTCAAAACCACACTGTACGAACGCAAACGGGTCTACGTCATCGACGCGAATAGCGCGTGGTGCGCGGGGCTGCGGCTCCTCGACAGCTCGGCCCGACGCATCCGTGACGGCCGACACCATGATCGAAGCCTTTGAGCGGCTCCAGGACGACCAAAGTCTCTTTGAGAAGCCGACCCTGCGGCGTGCGTTGCACGGGCTCTTAGCCGTCCTCTCGGAGCTTAAATGGTCATTGGCACAAGCTGATTTGCTGCTCGATCCGGTTGACCTGTACGGTGTTCGCAAATGGGCCCTTGAGCGTCTTACTGACCGCTATGCGAGCAAGGCGCTGCTGCGGCTCCAGTATCTCACGCACGATCCCCGGCTGCAGAAAGAGTTTGAGATCGAGACGATCGGCACGGCAAACCGCTTGGCACCAATCCTCTCCTCATCCGCCATGCGCGCCGTTGTCGGCACGCAGGTGATCGACATGCGCGACGTGCTCGATGAGGGGGCGGTCTTGATCGTGAATACCGCCGGCGGAGACGCGGCGAGCGAGATCGCCGGGGACCTCCTCGGCAAGCTCGTCATGCGGGCGCTGCTCTTTGCGGGAAGCGCGGCGGAAATAGTGGGATGGTTTTTGCGAGAAGATGACGTATCGGCATAAAAGACCTGTTTTGCATTTCGAACGAGTAGCGCTCGTGCAGTCGCAGCGGCTAGATTACGGAGACGGCGCGAGCGCGGGTTGTCGTGTGATCGTCGGCCCGGCTCTTGAAGCGCCAGCTATCATTGCCGGTCTCGATGATGTCGCAGTGGTGGGTCAGGCGATCGAGTAGCGCGGTCGTCATCTTGGGATCACTGAAGACGCTCGGCCATTCCCCGAATGCGAGGTTGGTAGTGACGATGATTGAGGTTCGCTCGTAGAGCCGGCTGACGAGGTGGAACAGGAGCTGGCCGCCGGATTGAGCGAACGGCAGATAGCCGAGTTCGTCGAGAATGAGGAAGTCCATTCGGGTGAGTTGATCGGCGATCCGACCTTGCCTTCCGTTACGGGTCTCAGTCTCGAGCCGGTTGACGAGATCGACCACGTTGTAGAACCGGCCACGGAAGCCAGAGCGGATGCAGCTTCTGGCGATGGCGATAGCCAAATGGGTCTTGCCGGTGCCAGTGCCGCCGACCAGCACGGCGTTGCGCTGCTGGGCGATGAAGCCGCCGCCAGCAAGATCGTTCACGAGCGTCTCGTTGATCGGCGTACCCTCGAACTGGAAGTCGTCGAGGTCCTTGGCGAGCGGCAGCTTGGCGATGGCGAGCTGGTACTTGATCGAGCGCGCCTGCTTCTCGTTGATCTCGGCGTTGAGCAGATCACCGATAATGCGCTGGGGTTCATGCTGGCGCTTGACGGCCGTGGCCATGATCTCGTCGAAGGCGTCCTTCATGCCGTAGAGCTTGAGCTCGCCCATGAGGTCGAAGAGTTGAGTTCGTTCCATCAGATGGTTCTCCTGAGGTTGTCGTAACGGGCACAATCGGCGACCGGCGCATGGCGCAGTGTCAGCGCGGCCGGCGTGAGGATGGTGACCGGGGGGCCGGGATCGCGCTGACGGGCAAGGATATTGAGAACGACATCGGCGGAATGAACACCGTGGGCGATCGCTTCCGCACAAGCAGCCTCGACCGCCGGCAGCCCATCGGTGAGCACCGCGGTGAGGATGTCGACCATCTGCCGATTGCCATCGTCGGCGCCGGCGAGCTTGCGCCGCACGCGCTCCATCGCGGCCGGCAGCACCCAGTCTTTGAAGGGCGCGCCGTTGCGCAAGGCGCCGGGCTTGCGAGCGAGCACCGGCACGTAATGCCAAGGATCGTAAATCGTCTCGCCACGGCCGAATGACCGGGAATGTTCGGCGACGATCCGCCCGTCCTGGCGAATCACGATGCGGTCGGCATAAGCATGAACTTCGACTGGACGACCGACTGCACTGGCCGTCACCGAGTACTTGTTGTTGTCGAAGCGCACCAGGCAGGTCTTCGAGACCGATGCTGGCACTGCGTGGAATCCATCAAAGCGGCCGGCATAGGGAACGAGCTTCGGTCGCTCTGCCTCGAACACCTCCCAGATCGTCTGCTCGGTCAGCTCCGGATGGTGATGCACCTTGGCGTAGGCGATACATTGATCGAGCAGCCAGGCGTTCAGTTCGTCGAGATTCTTGAACCGCAGACGCGGCGTGAAGAACCGCTCGCGGACGAGCCCGACCTGGTTCTCGACTTGCCCCTTCTCCCAGCCCGATGCTGGCGTGCAGGCGACCGGATCGACGAGGTAGTGGCTGCACATCTGCAGGAATTGGCGATTGTAGAGACGGCCCTTACCAACGAAGATCGTCTCCACCGCGGTCTTCATGTTGTCGTAGATGCCGCGCTGGCATGCACCCTTGAACAGGGCAAAGGCCCGGTCGTGGGCGTCGAACACCATCTCCTGCGTCTCGCGCGGATAGGCGCGCACGAACAGCATCCGGCTGTGACAGAGCCGGACATGGGCGGCCTTCACGATCACCGTCACGCCGTTCAGCAGGACGACTTCGTGGCTCCAGTCGAACTGGTAGGCTTCGCCGGGGGCAAAGCTCAGCGGGACATAGGCTGCGGCTGTCGATGCCCCGTGCTCCTTGCGCCAATTATTCCCGTAACGCCGGACAGCATCGTATCCACCGTCGTAGCCAAGCCCTCGCAGCTCCTCGAACAATCGGATCAGCGTCAGACGTTCGCGCGACGCCTTCCCTTCATTCGCCAACAGCAATTGATCGAGTTTGTCCCGCCACGGCCCAATCTTTGGAAGCGGTTGCGCCTCTCGCTCATAGCGGAACTCGGTCGCTTCCGATCGGATAACCTTCCGTACGACCTTCCGCGAGACTCTCAGCTCACGACAGATCGCCTTGATCGACTTGCCCTGGACAAAAAACGCGCGACGGATCTTCGCAATCGTCTCCACAATCAGCATCCCAACCTCGGCTTCCATAATCCTGGAAGCCAGTGTGGACCCTCAGCCCCGGGGTCCCGTTTGGATGCCGATCACCCCGAAAACGGGGTCCTTATTCCACGCCGAAACACATGGTAGTGCGACGCATTCATTAGGCGGCGCGTTGCTGCCACTGGTCGAGCGGTGGAATTTTTCCCGGATATCGTTCGGCCGTGATCCGGGCTCGTTCAATCTCGAACATGGTCTGAGCGAGCGACCCCGTCCCCCGCGCGTAGCGGGGTGCCTTGGCACGCGCGGTGGCCTCGATAGCCGCCTGCTCTTTGCTCGGAAGTTTTGCAAATAACCGGTCGGCCTCGGCTCGCCGGAAGCGGTCGTAATCCATCCGCCGCTGGGTGGCCTCTTCTTCGGCTTGGCGCCGGGCCTGGATTTTCTTGCTAGCGGCCCGTGCGGTACGGTTTTCCTGATAGCGAGAGAGATATTGTTTCAGGCCGCCCAAGGTCTGTACGTCGAAGTTGGTCTTTTTGGCCTCGGCGAGGGCATAATCGAGAAAGTCTGGCATGTCTTCGAATGAAAGCCGTGCCAAAAGATACTTGGCGGTTTCCACGTCCTTAGACGGCACGTACGGAATGCCGGCGCTTCGTCCCCCGGTGCGCTTTTCGACAAAGAGATAGGCCACTTTGAAGGGCTCGGCGATTTGCTGTCGGTCGGCATGGAAGTCAAACTGCACACTTCCTTGCTCCCGGTGGCGATAGAACCGATCATAGTCGGCAAAGAAGGCTGAACCTGGCCGGAAGGAAATTACAAAGCCGCCCCGGCCCTTGGCGTCAGAGATGACGTATGAGGCGAGAAAGTTGGACTTTACGAGCTGGCGCAAATGCGGGCCCAACTGGTCCCGCTCGATAACGGACTGATACGGGCGCAGCGCAAGGCCACCCAGCCATTCAACACAGATGTCATCGTATCGCTTCACGAAGGTGAGGCGCTTTTGATGGTGGCCGTCGTACAAATTAGCGAAGTGAAAGAACAGCCGCATGTAGAGTGCCTGGCCAATCGTTCCAAGCTGCTGCATCAGTCCGTGATTGAGACAGGTAAAGTGCCCATCTTGGAGCGAGGCCATAATCGGTCGCGCCAGCGTCACGGTGCACGCCTCGATCGGATCGGTGGCGTGCTCGCGCCGCTCTAACAAGATTTCTGGAAAGATATTAAACGAGTGCTCCACAAACTTGCCGCTGGATTTAAATCGGGTCCGGACGAAGGTGTAATGAATTTCGTCGAGCGCACGCGCGAGCTGGGCGCTGTCGCGTCCTCCCCACTCCGCGCGGCCGATGAGACGCATAAGCTCGCGTTTGGTGAATGACACGTCGGCTTGTTTCGGGCGGCCATAGCCGGAATGCTTCTTAATAAGCGCAACAAAAATCTTATGAGCCAGCGGCCCGGGCTGACCGAGTCTCGGATCAGGCCGGATAACAATGTTCTTTTCTACCACTCCCCTGTTGAGTTCTATTTGCTCGGTGTGTGTGGGCGCTCTCTTTGGGTCATGACAAAACAGCGCGCCTGCAACGCGCAGCAACGTATTTTCCATGTAGAGTTTGTCTGTCTGCGGGACAGACTGTGCCTTCCCCGCTGCCCGAGCGGTTGTCGTCATAGATTAGGTTAGTATAGCTCCCGGAATGCGGCACCTTCACGCGCTATTCACACCGCGGTGGCTATTCAGCGACCTCTTCGGCCGGCTCCGCCGTTTCCTTCATCTTGGGTGCGGGCAACAGCGGCCCAAGCATCCTTTGCAGCTGACTCACGAGGATGTTGGTTTCCCGATCGCGTTCCAACAGCGCGCCGATGGTCTTGTCCTTCAACTCGATTTGTCCGTCCTTTACTTCGATCTGCTTTCTCAGGAATTTGTTTTCCTCCTCCACGCGCGTGACATAGCGATCCTCGGCTACACGAACAGCCGCGTCTGTTCGCGGCTGTTCGCGGCTGTTCGGCCCCTCTTCACCCTTATTTTCCATAGCGCGAACGTTCGCGACTGTTCGCGTCTGGTCGCGTCCGTTCGCGACTGTTCGCACCTCATTGATGTAGGTAATGTGACGGGCCACGGAGTAGGGCGCCACAAGATATTTTTCGCCGGTCTCGGTCTCGACCTTGTGGCAATCGAGCTTTGAGAGGGCACAGTATTTCTGGATGGCCCGCGGGGTGCGCGGGTGGCCGGCTGCGGCATAAAGCTCGGCCGTTTGGTCAATCGAGAGGGTATATTGGTGGTCCGGCGAACGGTCGCGACTGTTCGCGTCCGTTCGCGGCTCTGGGTCACTCATTGCTCTTGATGATAACCCGCTCGCCTCCACCTCTCGCCGGTTATCAACACTAGCGTATGCCTCGTCTCATTTTTGCGAAACCAAGAAACTATTCATCGAAGGAACTCGCGCAGCTGGCGCCGCACTTGTACCGCGTCCTTGGTTTCACACTCCCAAATGACGAGAACACGCCAGCCCATTTCCCTGAGCCGCGTGACGGCGTTCGCATCCCTTACGATGTTCTTAGATAGTTTGGGCAGCCAGTAGTCCTCGTTTGAGGTGGGCAAGCGCCCTGCGCTGCATCCGGGGTGCTGGTGCCAAAAGCAGCCATGCACGAACACAATCTTGCGACGGCCGGGAAAAACGAGATCTGGCTTACCGGGAAGATCTTTCCGATGCAGCCGAAAACGGTACCCGAGGCGATGTGCAATTCCGCGAACTAGAAGCTCTGGTTCCGTGTCCTTTGAGCGGATCGCCCGCATGATGCGGCTGCGGCCTTCTCGGCCTGTGATTCCTCGCGCCATCGGCGCGCCTCTCAATAGTATTTGTCTCGCCAGTCGATATTTGCGGGACTGACGAATGATGGAAATGTGACTTTTGAAGGAAGAGCACCGTAGGTCGCGCTTCCTTTTACAGCGTCCGAAAATGCCAAATCTCCGCTCGGCTTAAACCTAATGTTGCCGGAATCGAAGAGGCGGTGAATGTCAACTCGAAGGCAAAAGCCGTTGGCCTTGTCATCGACACCGCCGCTGTCCACGGGAACAATATGCGCAGCTTCCAGAATTTCCTGGATCAACTCTCCGGTCAGGAAGCAACTGCTTTTGTACGCCTCTAGGATAGCGGCCCGGAACGATGCCTGCCCCGGTCGGGCAAGAACATTCACCGTAACCCTACGTCGCTCGATGATAGATGGAATGGAAGAATGGCGTGCGGAATCAACGGCAGCATCCGCATTCTTTTCGTCAGAAAAGATAGAGCCCCCGCGTCACCAGCTAATAAATCAACATCGAAAATGTCATCCAAATAATATCGCTCGTGGTCGTGCGTCACCGCCTCCACGCGGCGACAAATTCCAAAATTGTCGAGGAAAAGTAGAAACTCCCGCGCGAGGCGCGTGTCATTAGCTTGGGGCGCACAATCGGGCCACCCCACAAGACTAAGCTTTCCCCCGCGGAAGGATGCGACGTTGCTGGCTATTTCCGTCTGGGTAACCTTTGCTCCCGCAAGCGGAATGACAATCTTGATGAGCTCCCTTACTTCCAAGTACGCGCTGCGAGGGCCCCCGTGGTGTAGCCGCAACTCCTGCATAACGCTCAGGATCAAAAGGAGCGGGCGAATTTCAAGATTTGCGGCCTTCCACTTTGCAATCTCGGAGTCAGCATAGGTCCAAGGATTTGGCAGGATCGTTTGCTGCACCATGGTCGCAGCAAATTCACCTTGGGTTATGCGCCCTTCAGCGACGCGGCGACCAAATGCCGTTAGTAAAATCTCGCCGTCCTGAGGAGCGAGAAGGCCTGTGCCCTTCCAATACTGTCCGGAGTTCCTAATTAGGTTCCGATCTGGTGTGCGAACAAGATCAACTGGCGTCTTGGTCTCAGCTTGCACTGTTGCCAGTTCGGCAGCGATAGCTGGCGCTGATGGAGCTTCGAACTCGTGCCGGGCGAGCACGCGCAGGACCCCCAGAAATACGGGCGGGCTCAAAAGGCTCTCGGTCGGCGCCACGCTCAGCCATCGCCACTTGTAAGTGTCGAATGGCTTAGTAGGTATCATGCAGCCTTCGCCCGCTTCTGGACCGTGCTTACGGTTTTCGTAAGCAATCGGCCTATCGCTTCCCCCAGCAATGGGGGGACCGCATTAGCAATTTGCCGGTAGGCAGATGTTTTTGTGCCCGTAAAGACGAAATCGTCGGGGAACGATTGCACAGCTGCTAACTCACGCGCCGTCATTCGGCGACGATTTCCCGGGTGATGCAGGACCACCACCCCTCCGCGCTCATCACCTCGCGCAGTGACGGTTGGGGCTGGGCGTGACGGATTGATAAAGCGATGACCAAGGTGGCCGTTGAAGCGAAGTTTATATTTTGAGCATTCGTGATTGGGTATGAGTTTTCCATCTTCGGGCTCAGGCAAATGCCTGAGGGCGGCGCCGACGCTAATCCACGGCTTAAGTCCAAGCATTTTGGCCACGGCTGGATCTGCATGTGTCGGCGGGGGCGGAAAGCATGTAAAATCTGGCTGGTCCTTGCGAGCTCCGACGATCAAGAGGCGCCTCCTAAGTTGGGGTACGCCGTAATCGGCGGCGTTCACGACATGGTGCCTCACGCAATATCCAATCTTCTCAAAGTCCTTGATGATGCGTTGCAGGATAATCCCTCCCCCCAAAGAAGCGAGGCCCTTCACGTTCTCCGCGATAAAATAGCGCGGATGCTTGGCTCGCACAACGCGAACCATTTGGCGATACATTTGATTGCGCGGGTCATCGGTGGAGCGACCCCAGTTGGCGACTGAAAATCCCTGGCAGGGAAAGCCGCCGACGACTACGTCGCAGTCGGGTATCTCGGAACTCCTGACGTTGCGGATATCTCGCGTGTCAATATGGGCTCCGACATTCAGGCAATACGTGGCTGCGGCATCAGAAAAGATATCGTTTGCCCAAATTATATCGTGCCCAGCTCGCTGTAATCCAAAGTCCAAGCCACCGGCGCCGGAAAATAGCGAGACCATTCGCATTCAAGCAACCTCCGAAAGGGAGTTCTCTGCGCTTACAAACTGCTCACCTAGCCGGCGTGCGAAAAGGACTGGGACGGCGTTGCCAACCTGCCGATAGCAGGAGTTCATTCGACCAATAAACTCGAAAGTGAGAGGAAATGTTTGAACAGTCGCCTGCTCGCGGATCGACATCCGCCGATGGTTGTTTGGGTGTTGAATGGCACAGACGCCCCCCTTGCCATTTCCCCGGGCGAGGATGGTAGGCGATGGCTTGGCTGGGTCGGTCCAGCGATGCCCGGTAAAGTTTCGGTTTGTCACTTTATACAGCGAGAAGATGTGATTCGGCAGGCGATGATCGATGTCAGGATCGGGTATTCCTGACAATGCTTCGGCAATGGTTATCCAAGGCTTAAGGCCGAGAAGCTTGCTTCGCCCCGGTGCCACGTGTGTCGGCGGCGGGAACTCGTAGTCCTCAGTCGTGGGCAAGTCCGTCCTTGTTCCGGCAATAATTACGCGGCGCCGCATTTGCGGAACGCCATAATCCGCCACGTTGAAAAGTTGTTTTGCGACGCGATACCCAGCAGCCCTAAAGTCAGAATTCTATCTTCTCGATCGCGCGGCCTCCACCTAAGCTCAAAATTCCGCGGACATTCTCTGCAAGAAAATATTTAGGCATCTTATCACGCACTACGCGTCGAAACTCGAGGTACAGGTAATTCCTATCGTCGTCCTCAAACCTGAGCATGTTGGCTTGGGAAAATCCCTGGCAGGGAAAGCCGCCGACGACTACGTCGCAGTCGGGAATGCTGCGGGACGGGATACGCTTGATGTCTCCAGCGACGATATGTTCCCCAATGTTGCGACGATAGGTGGCGACGGCATCCTCGTCGAAGTCATTCGCCCACACAATCTGAAGACCGGCTTGAAGTAGGCCCAAGTCTAGTCCTCCAGCACCAGCAAAAAGCGAAACGGTCTTCAGGCTTCTCCGGCGCGGCGCCATCTAGCTGTCCTCCAAGTGAACGGTGTGGCACCCAATTGCTTGTAAGCACTACACAAACCAAATGGCCGTGAACGTACCTCGGCCGTCGTCAATCTGTCTGTGACATGTTACAATTATTCCCGCTGTACAGCCGGAATCGAACGCGCCCCAATTTCCGGGGCGCGGGTTGAGTGGGAGAATGAGTTCGCGCGGACTCCCGTGTCAAGACATAAGCAGAACGCTGGCACTATCCGGCAGTGTTCGGGCGGGCGCTGTGGAGTAGGGAAGTGCCAAACTAGTCTCGGTTCCGCATGTCGGCGCGCTTAAGCCCCAAGCTTAAGCAGCGTCACTGAGCTTGGAGTGCAAGAGGCTAGCAAACTGCTCTCGAGCGGACCAAATCGCCTTTGCGTATATTCGCAGCGCTGGCTCTAGGACCGCGTCCAGACGGTGCCCACCTTTCTGATCGCAGTGGAGAAGCTTCCAGTCAATCATACTCGCGAGTGCTGTCTCGACCTCCGTCCGCTGAACCTCCCTAAGCGCAGTTTCAACATCAGCCATATAATTCCGTTCGGTGAGCGGTGGGTGCACGCCTTGTAACATCTGTCTCCAAGTGAGCAGTATGATTGCCCAGTAGGGGGCGTGATCAACTAAGGCACTCTTGAATCTTCTCGACCGACCAGCACGGCCCACCGCTTTCGAAATATCATCGACGAACGCAATCCATAATGGGTAATAGGACTGCTCTATAAACTGAATTACTAACCTGAACGTCTGTGTTTTTTGTTCTTCTGAGAACGATCGAAAGTTAGGTGCAAGCGCCTCCAACTTCATTACGTCGATAAGCAATCCCTCAACATATTTGGCTGCAGGCGTATTGAACGCTTTCGAAAATTTATAAAACTTCACCTTCTGCGGCGCCCCTCTTGGTCGATGACCCTCCATATTCGTGGTCGGAATGTTCGGCAGGTTATTTACCGCGGCAGGTGCATCCTCTAAAAAAGGCTCTCCATCTGGTTCCCGGAAATGGCTCACAAGCCATTCGCGCCAATGTCGCACATTATCGGGCTTGGCGGTCGCACCCAGAACGACTTTCACTTCAGAGGTCGAAAAATCGCCCCTTATTGGCGTACCCGGATTCTTTCGCTCGATACGCAGCACAAGCAGCAAAAATCTCCAGAAGCGAACCCGGTCTCTTGGCATACGAAACGCAGCGAAATAGACCTTCGAAAAAGACAACAGGTGCTCAATAATCTCGATGGCTTCGCTGTTGGATATTGAGTCAGCGGTCATTCGCCCCCCCAATTTTTGCAAAACGGCATCCCCTACATTTTGTAAAATGATCTCCCCAGAACCTGCAACCAAAAGTTTTTGCAAAACCGTCCCAATACAATTTTGCAATAACAGTAACGCGCAAATAACTAGAGGGTCATTTTTAGTAAAAGACCGACCGGACATTTTGACGATTTAGCATTTGGAAGAAAATGTGGCAGCGAATCGGCAACTGTACTTTGGTCGCATACCACAAACCCACAGGGTACGAGCCTGTGGGCCATTCCGAGGCGTTTCCGCGCTCTCGGGATGATTCGACTGCTCGTGCCGCATTGCGATTGGGAGACAGAAATGCGACAGAACAATCGTGCTCGAAAGCGTATCATAGAACGGGTTCACAAGCAAATTCAATTACTTAACGAGGTGTCCCGGTTTGCGCTCGGCGAAGACACGGCGGGGCCGCCGCAACTGGACCTCCTAAGCGTGAGGGATCTGCTGAGGTCTGCACGGACCGCGGCGCGTCTTCTTCAGGATAAGAAGCTCGCCCTCGCGCGCAAAAAACTTTAACGGCGACGACGAAGCGTGCACGACTATCCTTCATCGTTAGGAAGGGACGGTGGCGGTCGCACTTTGTCGAGCGCGGCGGCGGCAGAGTACACCGGGCTTACGCTCAAAACTTTCTCCCTATGGGTTCGGCAGGGGTTAATTCCCGCTGAGGGTTGGACTGAGCAACAACTCGACGCGGTATTGAACCAACTCTGCTCGGTCGGGTTTACAGCGGCCAGCAACAACTCGTCCACGTACAAGCGTCTCAACTTGCACCGTGTACCGCGTCGAGATGCGCTGGGAATGGTTCGCTACCATTACTACCGAAGAGGAATGAAGGGACGCCTCGCCGGCGAACCGGGCAGTCCTCAATTCATGCGCAGCCTAATCGCCAAGGAACGCCAGTTCGCAACTGAACATGGACAAGCCAATCCGTTACTCACTGCGGCCACATCACTTGTGAATGAGCATAAAAGAGCGACCCAGACACAGCCACGATCACTTTCAAACACAATCCATCGAGTGGACAGTCAACTTTTGACGCCCGAACAACTTTCTGCGCGATATCAAGGCCTCTTGACGTCGTCGACGTTGGCAAATTGGCGCGCCGCCCGCCCGCCCCGTGGCCCGGCGTTTATCCGAATCGGAAAGCTCATTTTCTATCCGAGGCGGCTGGTGGAAGAATGGGAGCTGAAAAATATGGTACGCTGTGAATCTCCAGAAGTATCGATCGTGACCGATCGTGAAGATGAGCCTGTGAAAACGTAACCGCCCCCAGTTACCGTCCCCTGCGACCCATCCGAAGTCAATTTTCTCTAAGTCTATCCATGCGATAGGCGGTTTACACTTTGTCCTGCACAACCACCCGTCCGGCGACCCAACACCCTCCCGCGCCGACATCCAGATGACGCAGCAGATCATCGCGGTGGCGCAGCCGCTCGGCATTTCGGCGCACGACCACATCATCGTCGGCAAGGAAGGCCAAGCCAGCTTGAAGGGGCTGAAGCTGATTTGAGGTCGGTTGAAGCCGGTCTCCGAGCTTCACCACTCCGTCGCCCGCACCTTCCGCGTGAACGCCCAGATCGTGAGCGCGATGCAGCCCATCATTGCGACCGTGCCGGCGACCGGCCAGGCGGATTGGCCGAGATAGAGTCCGATGGCGCCGGCGGCGATGGCGGCGCCGGATTGCTGAGTGAAGCCCATCAGCGAAGAGGCGGTGCCGGCGCGATCGGGAAACGGCGTCAGCGCCCCGGCCATCGCGGCGGGCAAAGCGAGGCCGAGGCCGGCGAGATAAATCATCATCGAGCCGACGAACCAGATGACATTGGCGAGGTGGAGCACCACCACCGCCGCCATAATCAACCCGCCGGCCGCCAGGATCACGCAGCCGATGCCCATGGTGCGGTCGATGCCGAGACGCATGACGATCCGCGCCGCGATGAATGTCCCCAGCATGTAGCCGGCTGCGCCCATGGCAAAGGTCACACCGAAGACCAGCGGAGTGAGACCGTAAATCGCGCTTTGCATCACGATCGGCGCGCCCGACACCCAGGCAAACAGTCCGACGAAGGTCGTGGTCAGAATACCGAGATTGGCGAGAAAGCCGCGATGCGCCAGCACGGAAGGATAGAGCGCGAGCATCTTACCGAACGAAAACGGCGCGTCCGTCGGCTTTTTCAAAGTCTCCGGCAACAGCAGCGTCGCGACCGCGCCGGCGAATGCGGCAAAGATCACCAGCAGCACGAATGTGGCGCGCCAGCCGAATGCCGTCTGTAACACGCCGCCGATGGTCGGCGCGACGATCGGAGCGAAGGCCGTGATCGATCCCATGATCGACAATTCGCGGCTCGCGCGTGCGCCGGAATAAATGTCGCGCACTACCGCGCGCGCCAGCACGATGACGCCGGCGCCGCCCAGCGCCTGCACGAAGCGCAGCGCGATGAGCCCGTCGACCGATTGCGCCAGCGCGCAGCCGATGCTGGCGACGCCATAAAGCACCAGCGCGGTCAGCAAAACCGGTTTGCGGCCGAGACGGTCCGAGATCGGTCCGTAAAAAATCTGCCCGACGGCAAAGCCGAACAGATAACTGGAAATGGTCAATTGCACGTCCAATATCGGCGCATGCAAAGCGCGGGCGATATCCGGCAGCGACGGCAGATACATGTCCATCGACAGCGGGCCGAGCGCGGTCAAGAACGACAGCAATAAAGTGAGGGCGAACGTGCCGGGAGTCAGCATTGCGATGAATTCGCCCTTGGCAAGAAATTGACATCGGCGGAGAGTTTCGGCGGCTGCCGCAGAGGAATGTTATTTGAGGTTGCGAACCGCTTGGCGCAACGGCGGCGCTTTACTCGGAGGGTGGACGCCACCCCTGCTTGGCCAACTGGATTTGCGAATAGATATGCTTGCGCAACTCGCCGAAACGCGCCATCGACCGCGTCTCCAGCTGCGTGCGGTCGTCGGGCAGGTCGATGGCGACGTCTTCCATGATTACCGTGGGCGCATGCGACATCACCAGCACCCGCTGGCCGAGATAGACCGACTCGTCGATATCGTGGGTGACGAACAGCACCGTCACCCGCAGCCGATGCCATAGCACCCGGATCAGATCTTCGAGATCGGCGCGCGTTTGCGCGTCGACCGCCGCAAACGGCTCGTCCATCAGCAGCACATGCGGCTCGTAGGCCACGGCACGGGCGATGGCGACGCGCTGCTGCATGCCGCCGGAGAGCTGCCATGGATAGGCGGTGTCGACGCCTTTCAGATCAACCGCGGCGAGCGCCTCGCGCACCAATTCCTCGCGCCGCTCCGCGGTCATCGTCTTCTGCTTGAGCGGCAGCATCACGTTGTCGTGTACCGTCATCCACGGAAACAGGCTGCGGCCGTATTCCTGGAACACCACCGCCATGGCTGGCGGCGGGCCGATAACCGGCGTTCCTTCCACCACGACCTCGCCCGCCGTCGGAGCCAACAGTCCGGCAATGCATTTGAGCAGCGTGGTCTTGCCGGCGCCCGACGGGCCGACGATACAGACAAGTTCGCCTTGGCCGACGCTGAAGCTGACGTTGCGGATCGCCTCGACGGTGCGGCTCGTATCCTCGTAGACTTTGCGCAGCCCTTTCACTTCGAGCATGGGGTTGGCCGCCCGATTCATCGATCCCTCAAAGCTCGCTCAACCGGCGCGCTGCGATTGCCGCAGGCCGTGATACCAGCCCAGCAGCCAGGCCTCAATCGTGCGGAAGATCAGCGACAGCACGATGCCGATGATGCCGAGGAGGATAATGCCGCTCCACATTTCCGGGATCGCGAAGGTGCGCTGATATTGTACCAGAACGAAACCGATGCCGTCTCTGGCCGCGAACATTTCGCTGATGACCATGAGGATGATGCCGATCGATAACGATTGCCGCAGCCCGGTGAAAATCTGAGGACTGGCGCCCGGGAGCACGAAATGCCACAGCCGGGCCAGCCCGCCGATCCGATAACTGCGCACCGTCTCGGCGAGCACCTCGTCGAGCGCGCGGACGCCTGCGACGGTATTGAGCAGGACCGGCCAGATGCAGCCGAACAGGATCACCAGCGCCTTCATCTCGTTGCCGAGGCCGGCGAACAAGATCAGCACCGGCACCAGCACCGGTGGCGGAATGGCGCGCAAGAATTCGAGCACCGGTTCGAGCACGTTGCGCAGGTTTCGCGACAGGCCGACCGGCACGCCGATGGCGATGCCGAGGAGCGCCGCGGCGAGATAGCCGACGGCGAAGCGCCACAGACTTGGCACGATGTTGGACAACGCCTGAGGCGAGAACCACAGTTTGCCGAAGGTCTGCAGAATCGTCTGTAGCGGCGGGAAATAAAAACTCTGGCTGTCCGCGCTGGTGATCCACCAGGCGGCGATCAGCGTCACCGGAAGCGCGAGTGCGACCGCAATCCGGCGCGGCAGCGGCGGCAGGAGATTCTTCATGCGCCGGCCTCGGCAGCATCCAGGCGCACCGATGGATGCCAAGCCAACACCCGCCGCTCCAGCGCCCGGGCACCCAAGTTGACGATGACGCCGATAATTCCGGCGACGATGACATAGGCATACATGATGGCGACGGCGCCGCCGGACTCGGTATCGCTGATCTCCTTGCCGAGGCCCTGGGTGTCGATCGCCACCTCGCTGGTGATGGCGAGAATGAGCGCCACCGCGGCGGCGAGCCGGATGCCGGTCATCAGATAAGGCAGCGTAGTCGGCCAGGTCACGTAGCGGATTTGCGCCCAGGCGCCGAGTCCATAGGAGCGCGCGGTCTCCCGCGCCACCGGATCAACGTCCTGCACGCCGTACAGCACCTGGATCAGCACCGGCCAGAACGAGGCATAGACCACCAGTACCAGCGTCGATTGGAGCTGCGAGCCGTACAGCAGCACGGCAAGCGGGATCAGGGCCACCGACGGAATCGGCCGCAGGAACTCGATGGTCGAATGCGTCAGCGTGCGCAGGACATGCGAACTGCCGATGGCGATGCCGATCACCACGCCGGCAACGACCGATATGACAAGCCCGATCGCCCATGCCTCCAAGGTGTCGCTGAGCGCCGTCCAGAACTCGGCGGTCGTCATCTCCTTGAACAGTGCGACCATGATCGCGGAGAACGGCGGCAGGTAATCGGGCGAGACGATGCCGATCCGCGGCACGATCTCGAGCAGCAGGGCGAAGCCGACAAGGCCGGCGAGGCCTTGCAGCCAAATAAAAGTGCGGGCCGTAAGCTTGGCCCGCACTCTGGTCGCTTGTGCCGCCGGCATGGGCTACTGCGGCAACAGCGCCGCAACGTCCGCCTTCTTGGTGATCAGTCCGTTCTTGAGCATGTCGTCGGCCATCGCCTGGGCCGAGGCGCGGTTAAATTTGGGCGGCCATATCGGCAGAATGATCTTAGCGGCGATTTCGGGCGAGATACGCGTATAGGTCGGAATGATCTGGCGAACTTCGTCGGAGTGGGAGTCGGCATAAGCCAGCGACTCGGTGATTGCGGCCTTGAAACGTTTCACCATGTCCGGGTTCGCATTGGCGTATTGCACCGAGGCGAAATAGACCGCGATCTCTGCTTTCGGTGCGATAGCGACAAACGGCCAATCCACGACCCTGTCGCCGCGTGACTGGGCGATGGTGACGAATGGTTCCACCATCCAGCCGGCCTCGATGCGATGGTCGGCCAGCGCCGCCGGCATGTCGGGAAACGGCACCTCGATGTACTTTACGCTGTCAGGGTCGCCGCCCGCTGCCTTCACCCCGGCGCGCACCGAAACCTGGCCGATATTGTTCAGGTTATTGACGGCGACGGTCTTGCCGGTGAGGTCCTTGGCGTTCTTGATCGGGCTGTCGCCGGGCACGAGGATCGCGCAAAAGTCGTTGCCGCGGATACCGGTCGAGGCGACGCCCGGCGCGATGCCGATGAATTTCAGCCCCTTGGTCTGCGCGATCAAGAGCGACGGCACGTTGGAAAAGCCGAACTGCAGCTGGCCGGACAGCACGCCCGGAATGATGGCGGCGCCGCCGCCCTGCGTCGACAGTTCGACGTCGATATTCTGCTTGGCGAAGAAGCCTTTGGCCTTGCCCAGATAGATCGGCGCGCAATCGGCGATGGGGATCACCGCAACCGAAATCTTGTCAAGCGCGGCGCGGGCGCGCCGCATCGGCGCCAGCACTGCCGCCGACCCGGCCGCCGCGGCCGTGGAAATCAATTGTCTCTTGGTCAACTGGCTCTTGGTCAATGCCATGATGCGTCGCCTCCGCTGTACTTTCTGTGGGCCTTCGCCCAAATTACTGGGCGGTGGGCAGAGCGGAGTCAAGTTCCCGCCAGTTGTGACGTGTTGTGACTTGGCGTCGCGCTTAACGCTGGCGCAGCGGTTTCACTTTCAGCTCGGCGGCGAGCTTGTCGAGCTGCGCCAAGAGCGGTGCTGCGATCGGCACGCCGTCGCGCAGGCGCTCGTCGCGGCACTCGGCGCGGCGGTCGCCGGGCAGGCGGATCTCATCGACGCCGGGCAGGCGCTTCGAGGCGCGCAAATCGCGGATGTGGCGATCGACTTCCGCGGTGAAGGTTTTCAGCGGTACGAAGCGCGCGATGTCGACCGCGACGATGAAGTGCCCGGTATTGGTTTCGCTCGCATCGTCGGCATTGAAGTCGACGACGTCGCGGCCGAAGGCGGCGCCGTTGAGTACGCCGGCCAACAGCCCGATCATCAACGCCAGGCCAGAGCCTTTATATTCGCCCATCGGCAGCAAGATGCCTTCGCCGGATTTGTTCGGGTCGGTGATGGCCTCGCCGGTCTGCGGCCTGATGAACCAGCCTTCCGGCATGGTCAGCCCGCGCAGCGCATATTTCTTCACCGTGCCGTAGGCGACGATCGAGGTCGCCATGTCGAACACCAGCGGCTTGCCGCCCGACGGCACGCCGATGGCGAGCGGATTGGTGCCGAGCAGTAAATCGGCGCCGCCCCAGGTCGCCATGTGATTGGCGTTGGCGACCGCGGCATAGAAACCGATCATGCCGTGCGCCGCCGGCATTTCCGCATAAAGCCCGGCCGGCCCGGCGTGGTTGGAGCGGCGTACGCCGACCCAGGAGACGCCCGCTTCGCGGGCTAGCGCGATCGCCTCGGTCGCCGCGCGCGACATGACCAGATGGCCCATGCCGTTGTCGCCGTCGACCAAGGCGGTCGCCGGCGCGGTTTTCGTCACCGTGATCTTCGGTTGCTTGTTGAAGCCGCCGGCTTTCAAGCGGCGTACATATTGCGGCAGCCGGAAAATGCCGTGACCGTCGGCGCCGGTGAGATCGGCTTCCGTCATCAATTCGGCGCAACGGGCGGCATCGGCTTGCGGCAAGCCGGCGGCGGCGAAGCAATCCGCAATCAGCGCGCGCGTGGCGCGCGACGGGACGCGCAGCAGATTGGTCTGATCGTCCATAGCGCCTTCACTTCGCCACGGCGTGGGCGCGCTTCTTGCTCAGGATCGCCGCCGCATGCGCGCCGAGAATTTTGTCGCGGTCGGCCGCGGAGATGTTGGCCGCCTTGACCTGCCGCACGCATTCGCCGGTGCCCATGTCGTAGGGATAGTCGCTGCCGAGAAAGACGCGGTCGGCGCCGGTCGAGCCGATCAGAAATTCCAGCGGCGCCTTGGCGTGGGTGATGGTGTCGTAGCGCAAGCGGTCGAGATAGCGCTGCGGCGAATGTTTCAGATGCAGTTTCGGCTCCGGCCGCACTTCCCAGCCGTGCACCCAGCGCCCGCCCTGATAAGGCACGAAGCCGCCGGCGTGCACCATGACGAAGTCGAGCTTGGGATAGCGTTCCATCACGCCGCCGAAGATCAGGCACGCCGCGGCGATGGTGGTGTCGAGCGGATTGCCGATCAGGTTGTTGAGATAATAAGACCGCAGCCGGTCGGCGCCGGCGATATTGCCGGGATGGATCACCATGAAGGCGTCGAGCTCGGCGGCCGCGGCCCAGACAGGCTCGAAGCTCGGATCGTCGAGATTCTTGCCGTTGACGTTCGAGGCGATCATGGCGCCGTGCAGGCCGAGCTTCCCCATGGCGCGGCGCAATTCGTCGGCGGCTTTGTCCGGCGACTGCATCGGCAGCGTGGCGATGCCGGCAAAGCGCTCCGGATGCTCCCGGCAAAGCCGCGCGATCTCATCGTTCTGGATCGTCGCAGCAGTGACAGTGACGGCGGTCTCCTGGTTATAGAGCCAAGTCTGCGGCGACACCGAGAGCACATGCATGTCGACTTCGGCGGCATCCATGTCGGCGAAGCGGCGCTCGACGTTATGGCCGCCGCGCGGAAACGGCCGGTACGGCACGCCGGCGACTTCGACCACCGAGTTCTCGTTGTCGTACGAGGTGAGCTTGAGGCCGAGGCTGGGAATCTCCTTTTGCAGGAGCTTTATGGTCGCGTCGGCAAGGATGTGGGTATGGGTGTCGATGGTGCGAATCTTCTGGGCCGCTGTCATTTTCTCTCCCCGGGATGTCCCAGCGTGTTTTGCTCATAACCGGAAGAAGCATGCAAGGCATGCAGGCGGCGTCGCTCAAGGATGCTTGAGAGGTGGGTTTTCTCGCGCCACTTTCCGCTATAAAGAGCCCCCCAACCGCCCGACCAAACACCCCTGGAACCCAGCATGGACGCCAAGACCGACGCCGACACCCACGCCTTCCACGGCCGCGTCGAGGACGACGTTCTGGTCCGCGGTCACGGCCGCTACGTCGCCGACGCGCCATTGCCGAACCAGGCCTACGCTTATTTCGTGCGCTCGCCGCATGCCTTTGCCCGCATCGTCAGCGTCGATACGTCCGGCGCCACGGCCACGCCCGGCGTCATCGCGGTTCTGACCGCGGCCGACATGGAGGGCATCGGCAATATTTCCCGGCATCCGCCATTGCCGGGCCGCAATGGCTCGAAGCTCATCGTCACCAACCGGCCGGCGCTCGCCAAGGACCGCGTCCTGCATATCGGCGAGGCCGTCGCCATGGTCGTCGCCGAACGCGCGCTCACGGCGCAGGACGCCAGTGAATTCGTCCATGTCGAATACGAACCGCTCACGCCGGTGATCGATGCGCGCGAAGCGCTCAAACCGGGCGCGCCGCAAATCTGGCCCGAAACGGCCAACAATCTCGCGGTCGATTGGCCCGGCCCGGCCGCCGATCCCGCCGCCAATGCCGCCGAGGTCGAGCGCATTTTCGCCTCGGCCAAATACATCGCGCGCATCGGCGAAATGAATCAGCGCATCTGCGTCGCTTCGATGGAGCCGCGCGGCGCCACTGCGAGCTATGACGCTGCGCGCGACGCCTTTACGCTGCGCACCTGCTCGCAGAGCGCCGGCACCATGCGCGAGAACATTCTCGGCATCATGAATTGGCCGAAGGAGAAATTGCGCGTCATCACCGAGGACGTCGGCGGCGCGTTCGGGCTGAAGACGTCGGCCTATCCCGAATATATGGCGCTGTTGATGGCGGCGAAAAAGCTGAACCGTCCGGTGCACTGGATGTCGGGCCGCTCGGAAGCATTCCTGTCCGACAATCAAGCGCGCGATACGTATTCGGCAGTCGAGCTGGCGCTCGACGACAAAGGCAAGTTTTTGGCGTTGCGCATCCGCAGCGTCGGCAATATGGGCGCCTATCTCGGCGCCATCGGCGCCAACATCCCGACGCTGAGTTTCACCCGCTGCCTGCCCGGCATGTACGACATTCCCAAGATCGATATCGGCGTGAAATGCGTCTACACCAACACGCTGCCGACGGCGCCCTATCGCGGCGCCGGCCGTCCGGAATCGAGCTATGCGCTGGAGCGCGTGGTCGACGAAGCGGCGCGCATCACCGGCATCGATCCGGTCAAACTGCGGCGGCGCAATCTGATCAAAAAGTCGGCCTTCCCGTACAAGACTCAGGTCGGCACCACGATTGACTCAGGCGATTTCGAGCCGATCCTCGACAAGGCGCTGGAGCTTGCCGATTACGGCAACTTCAAGCAGCGCCGGCGCGAGGCGCAAAAGCACGGCAAATATCGCGGGCTCGGCATCTGCTGCATGCTGGAGCATTCCGGCGGCTCGCCCACTGAAAGCGCCTTGCTGGAATTCCCGGGCAACGAGACATTGCAGTTCCGCCTCAACGTGCAGAACACCGGCCAGGGTCACGCCACGGTGTTCTCGCGGCTGATCGGGAAGCGGCTCGGCATTGCGCCGGAAAAAATTCCGCATCGCCATGGCGATTCATCGAACGAGCTGCCCGGCTATGCCTCGGTCGGCTCGCGCTCAGCCATGACGGTGAGCCATTCCGTGGTGAAGGCGATCGACGCGATCCTCGCCAAGGGCAAGCCGATTGCCGCGACCATGCTTGAAGCCGGCGAGGCCGACATCGCCTACAAGAACGGCGCGTTCGAAGTGGTCGGCACCGACCGCCGCGTATCGTTGTTCGAGGTCGCGTCTCACGCTGCCGCGCTGAAGAAGCGCGGGGAGATTGCGGAAGATCTCGACACCAAGACCGTGACCGAGACGCCGCAGACTTTTCCCAACGGCGTGCACATCGCCGAGGTCGAGATCGATCCAAATACCGGCGCTATGCAGGTCGTGTCCTATGCCGCGGTCGACGATTGCGGCAATCCGCTCGACACCACGATCGTCGCAGGCCAGCTGCACGGCGCCATCGCGTCCGGCCTCGGCCAGGCGCTGATGGAGCGCACGGTTTACGACAGCGACTCAGGCCAGCTCGTCACCGGCTCGTTCATGGATTACGCCATGCCGCGCGCAGAGGACATGCCGACCCTGCGCGAAGCGATGCATAACGTGCCAGCCACGACCAATCCGCTCGGCGTCAAGGGCGTCGGCGAAGCCGGCACCACGGCGGCGATCGCGGCGGTGATGAACGCGGTGGCCGACGCCATCCCGAGCGGCGCCGGCGCGCATCTGGAAATGCCGGCCACGGCGCAGAGCCTGTGGGAAGCCTGCCAGCGCGCCAAGGCCTAAGTATCTCGGCCGGCGCTTGTCATCGCCGTCGCTCGCGCGGCGCCCGGCTTTCGCGCTGCGCATGGGGGTCTCGCGCCGAGCCTCTGCCAGCGCAGCCGGCTTTCTTTCGGCCGCATCGGCGCCCGGCTGTGTTCGTTGTTCAGATGTACGAGATGTTTAAGCATCCGCATGAAGGCGCTGCGCTGGCTCGGCTTGAGCGGCGCCAGGATCAGGCGTTGCGTCGCCTCGACCGCCGGCTCGATATCCGCGAGCAGACGGCGCCCCGCCGCGGTGATGTGCAGCGATTTGGTGCGCCGGTCGGCGGAGCCGCTGCGGCGCGTAATCAGGCCTTTGTTTTCCAGGCGGCCGACGACATCACCGATGGTCGAGCGATCGAGCGCGATGGCATTGCACAGTGCGGTCTGGTCGATGCCCGGATTGTTGTTGACGGCATAAAGTGCGGCATATTGCACCGGCGTGAAGTCGAACGCCTTGGCCTGATCGAGGAATAAAGCGAAGGCGATCTGCTGCAGCCGGCGAATGAGATGGCCGGGCATGTCGGTCAGGCGACTGTCGTCCTTCGCCATTGCAACCTCTTGGACCGCGCGCTGCGTTGCCGCGGCGAGCCGGCGCGTTGACGCCCAATCCCGAGCGTCGCTATACTGGCCACAATTGTCAGTATACTGACGAAATAGCCAACGACAAGGGAGCGCTCGATGATGCCCCAGCATCCCGAAGACATCATCGCCGGCAAGAAGCGTCCGTTCACCGGCGCAGAGTTCTTGGAATCGCTGCGCGACGGCCGCGAGGTCTATATCTACGGCGAGCGGGTCAAGGATGTCACCGAGCATCCGGGGTTCCGTAATTCGGCCCGCTCAGTGGCGCTGCTCTATGACGCGCTGCACGACAAGGCCACCAAAGACGTGCTCACCGCGCCGACCGATACCGGTTCCGGCGGCTACACGATGAAATTCTTCAAGGTGGCGCATTCGCGCGAAGACGTGATCGCGCAGCGCGACGCCATCGCCGCTTGGGCCCGCATCACTTATGGCTGGCTCGGCAGGAGCCCCGATTACAAAGCCGCGTTCCTCAATACGCTCGGCGCCAACGCCGAGTTTTACGGCAAATTCGCTGACAATGCGCGCGCCTGGTACAAGCGCGGCCAGGAGGCGGTGTTGTTCCTCAACCACGCGCTGGTCAATCCGCCGATCGACCGCAACAAGCCGGTCGAAGAGGTCAAAGACGTCTACATCACCATCCAGAAAGAGACCGACGCCGGGATTTATGTCTCCGGCGCCAAAGTCGTCGCCACCAATTCGGCGCTGACCAATTACAACTTCCTCGGCCAGAATATGGGTCAGGAGATCAACGATCCGGCCATGGTGGTGATGTTCATCGCGCCGATGAACACGCCGGGCATCAAACTGATCTGCCGGCCGTCCTATGAATTCGCCGCCGCCGCAACGGGGTCGCCGTGGGACTATCCTCTGACGTCGCGATATGACGAGAACGACGCGATTTTCGTGTTCGACAATGCGTTCATCCCCTGGGAGAACGTGCTGATCCATCGCGACATCGAGCGGCTGAAGAATTTTTATCCGAAGTCGGGTTTCTTCAACGGCTTCACCATGCAGGGCTGCACCCGGCTTAGCGTAAAACTCGATTTCATCGCCGGGCTGCTCTACAAGGCCGCACGCGCCACCGGCGTCGAGGAGTTTCGCGGCGTGCAGGCGCAGATCGGCGAAGTGATCGGCTGGCGCAATCTGTTCTGGTCGCTAACGGATGCCATGGCCTGCAATCCCGAGCCGTGGGTCAACGGTGCGGTGCTGCCGAACTCGCGCGGCTCGGCGACCTACCGGCTGTTCATGACGGAAGCCTATCCGGCGGTGCGCAATATCGTCGAGAAGGTGGTCGCCTCCGGCCTGATCTATCTGCCCTCGCACGCGCTCGATTTTAAGAATCCCGACGTCGACAAATATCTCGCCAAATATGTGCGCGGCTCGAACGGCATCGACTACAAGGAGCGCATCAAAATCATGAAGCTGTTGTGGGACGCCATCGGCACCGAGTTCGGCGCCCGCCACGAACTCTACGAGATGAACTATTCCGGCAGCCACGAGCTCATTCGCGTCTTCCAGCTGCAGCAGGCGCAGTTCTCCGGCCGGCTCAAGCAAATGGAAGCGCTGGTCGAGCAATGCATGGCCGACTACGACGAGAACGGCTGGAAACATCCGGCGTATCGCGACGCCGGGGATGTTTCGATTGTCGGCAAAGGGTGACGTGGAGGGAACTTTTCCCGCCGCAACGACTTAGCTTCTGCCATATGGGTTCCAGCTTGGGGGCATGATCTGGAAAAGTGGAAGCCCGTTTTCCGAAAAGATCACGCTCAAACACAATGCTAGAGCCCCTTCCCGATTCAATCAGAATCGGATAAGGCTCTCGCCGAAGCCGGACGACACTATATCAAACAGGTAATATCGAGTATTTTGGAGTCCCCAGCGCGAGGCTCTTGGTCATGACGAGTGCTGGAACGGGTGAGGCGAGACTTCCCGCCGTTGGCGCGGTTCTGAGCGCCGCGACCTACGCGCTCGAACTCACAATCATCGTTGCGAGCTACTTTGGCTTTGCCGCCGCTGCGCTGTTGCTACCCGCCATTAATGCCGCCGCAACTCCGTTATGGCCGCCGACCGGCGTGGCGCTTGCCGTCATCCTGCTGCGCGGCTATCGTATCTGGGCCGCGATTCTCGTCGGAGCTTTTTCCGCCAGCGCCATTTCTTCCGGTGCGATGCCGGGTCCTTTCGGCGCGATCGCAGGCGGCGCGCTGTTGCAGTCGGGTTGCATTGGGATCGGCGCCACGGTCGCCGCTCTCGCCGGGGCATGGCTGATCAATCGTTGGTCGCACGGCTATAAGACCTTTGCCAGTCCGCTTGACATCGCAAAATTTGCGCTCATTGCCTTTGTCCCGACCGCGCTGATCGCTTCGGCCGTCGCCATGGCGGGTTTTGTTCTCGCCAATGAATTTGGCGGCGCTGGTTCCGTTTCTGCGGGTTCGTTCGGCGCGCTTTCTGCCGGCTCTGCCGGCGGTTGGACGGCCGCTTTGGCGACCACTTGGGCAACCGTTTGGGCAACGTGGTGGCTCGCGGACGCGGCCGCAACCGCAATCATTGCGCCCGTTATCGTGCTCTGGGCGACGACGCAGCTGCGTCCGGTTTCAAAATCGAGCGCCTTGGAGGCGGTTGCGGTCTTTGTTGCCGCGGCCGCGATCGGGGTGGTGGCTTACGGCCCTCTGACCGGCGGCGATCTCGACGGCCTGCTGCGCTATCGCGGTCTGCTTGGATTTCTCATTTTGCTGCCTTTGCTGTGCGCCGGGTTGCGCGGCAATCAACGCGAGGCAGCGACCGTTGCGCTCATTTTCTGCGGCATTGCCGTGTGGGGATTTTCCGCCGGCGCTAGCCGATTCCCGGCAACGGATTTGAACGGATCGCGCTTGTTGCTGCTGGCGCTGGCAATCAGCACGTCGGCGCCGCCGCTCGTTTTAAGCGCGGCATTCGCGGCGCACCGCGACACGCAGGCACGACTACTTGCAGCACAGGACCAATTGAACCATCAATTAGAGCAGACCCAACTGGCGTTCAAAAGCGCCAAACGGCACTTCCAAATCTTCATCGAAGGCGTCGCCGACTACGCCATTTTCGTGCTCGACACGTCCGGACACGTCGCCAGTTGGAACTCCAGCGCCCAACGCATCATCGGCTACAAGACGGACGAAATCGTCGGCAAGCATTTTGGCATATTGTATCGGCCGGACGAGCGCCGCGCCGGTGAGCCAAACCGCGCGCTCGAACTCGCCATCCAAAACGGCAAGCACGAAGTGGAGGGTTGGCGGGTCAGGAAGAACGGCACACCGTTTTTCGCGACCGGCGCGCTCACCGCGATGCGCGACGACAATGGCAATCTGATCGGTCTTGCCAACATCATCCGCGATGCAACCGAGCGGCGCGACGCCCAGGAGCAGCTGGTCGAGGCGCGCGAGCAGCTGGCGATGGCGCAAAAAATGGAGGCGATCGGCAAGCTGACCGGAGGCATAGCGCACGATTTCAACAATCTGTTGATGATCATCGGCGGCAATGCGCAAACCTTCAAGCGCCTGCTTGACCCGAAATTGCCGCGGGCCATCGAAGCGATCCAGACTGCGGCCAAGCGCGGCGAGAGCCTGACGCGCCAATTGCTGACTTTTTCCCGCCGCCAGCATCTAAGCCCGACGGTCGTCGATTTGAATTCCAGCATCAGGAATATGCGGACAATGATCGAAAGCTCGCTGCGCGGCAATATCGTCTACAACGAAACGATCCATCCGGGCCTTTGGCCGGTCAAAGTCGATCTTGCCGAATTGGAATTGGCCATCGTCAATATTGCGGTCAACGCCAGGGATGCCATGCCGAACGGCGGCGCGTTCACCTTGACCGCCGGCAACGTAACGACGAGTGACGGGGCCGACGGCGATCGCCCTAACGAGCCGTTTGTTGCGATCCAGTTCAGCGATACCGGCATGGGCATTCCGCCGAACCTGCTGTCCAAAATTTTTGATCCGTTTTTCACGACCAAAGAGGTCGGCAAGGGAACCGGACTCGGTCTGTCGCAGGTCTATGGCTTCGCCCACCAGGCCGGCGGAACGGTACAGGCGGAAAGCAAGGTGGGACAGGGCACGACGATAACCATCTATCTGCCGCCCTGTTCCGACAAGGATATCGCCAGGGAGGACATTTCCGCGATCGAAGCGGCGCATTCGCAACGGCCGATGGTTCTCGTCGTCGACGACAGCGCCGAGGTCGCGGAGGTGACGTCGTCGCTGTTCGAGCATCTCGGTTACGACACGGTCTATTGCGACTCGGCCGAAGCGGCGCTGAAATATCTGGCGGAAGGCACCAAGGTCGATCTTGTTTTCAGCGACATCGTTATGCCGGGAACGATCGACGGCGTCGGGCTGGCCAGCGAAGTGCGGTCGCGCTATCCGCATTTGCCGGTGATTCTGACGACCGGTTACAGCGACGCCGCCCAGGCGGCGCCGCCCGATTTGCGGATACTGCGCAAGCCCTTCGATACCGAGGCGCTGAAAGGCTTTATCCAGGATGCGACGGAAGTGCGCTCGGCGTCTTGAGGATTGGCCGCAATAGGCGCACCGGGCGACTGAAGCGAATGGCGGCGCTCGCTGGGCAATGCATGGCCGATTAGGACGAAAACGGCTGGACGAACCCGGCCTACTGGCAGGGATATTTCGATTCGTGGGGAGGGTTAGGAGGAAAACCGATGAAAGATCACTGGATTGCGTGGCCGTTGCTGGCAACCGCCGCCGCGCTTGTTTTGACCGCTCCCGCGCGCGCGCAAAATACCGGCTGGCACGGCGCGGCGCAGGCGCCGCATTACCAGGGACAGATTTTTCCGCCTTGGTCGCACGGTGACAATTCCGACGTCGCCGATAAAGGTTTTGAGTTCACGGTCCCGGAGGTGAACAGCCTCGCCGACTTCCATGGCGACATCGCCGACCCTGCGCTCGTGCTCTACATTGCCGGCAATTATTACTTCGCGATGGGACCGCTCGTTAGCGCCTTCGAAGGCGGTCATCCCGAATATCGCGGCCACATCTATTACGAGACCATCCCGCCCGGCCTTCTGGTGCGACAGATGAAAGCGGGCGGCAGGATCACCTCAGGGAATATGACATGGGTGGCGAAGCCCGACGTTTATCTGGCCGGTCTGAAGAATGTGCGTGGACTGATCGCCGACGGAATGCTGACCGGCGAGCCGGTGGCTTACGTCACCAACGACCTGACCATCATGGTGGCGAAGGGTAATCCCGCGCACGTCGCAACGCTGGCCGATCTCGGCAATGCGGCGGTGCGCCTGTCGATGCCGAATCCCGAATTTGAAGGCGTCGTCCGCCAAATCAAGGCGACGCTCAAAAAGGCGGGCGGCGACGCATTGGTGAAGTCCGTTTACGAGGACAAGGTCAAGAACGGCACGACCATCCTGACCCACATTCACCACCGCCAGACGCCGTTGTTTCTGATGCAGGGTCTTGCCGATGCGGGCGTGACCTGGACTTCAGAAGCGATTTTCCAAGAGCAGGTCGGCCATCCGATTAGCCACGTCGAGATTCCGGCGGCAGAGAACACGGTCGCGATCTATGGCGGCGCGGCGGTCAAGGGCGCGGCTCACCCGCAAGCCGCCCAAGCCTGGCTCGATTTCATCCATTCGCCGCAGGCGCTTGCGATCTTCGAGAAGTACGGATTCAAGCCGTACCAGGCAGCCGCAAAGTAGCGGGCAGCCGCGCGGGCCGCCATCAATGCGCCAAGTCGAAGCCGACCGTGACCGTCGCGTGTAACGCGTCTTGACCGATCGAGATCGGCACCGGCGCTGCCACTGCGGCCCGCATCGCACCGACAGGGACGGGGGGTGCGTAGCCGGCGTCCTCCGTGATCCAGACGATGGTGCCGAGGCGCAGGCCGGCCGCGCGGGCATAAAGCTCGGCCTTGCGCTTGGCGTCGGTGATTGCGGCTTGGCGGGCCTGGTCGAGCGCCTTCGATGTGTCGGAATGCAAAAACTCGACGCTGCCGACGTCGGTCGCTCCCGCGGCGATCAGCCGGTCGAGGATGTCGCCAACATCGGCGATCTGGCGGATCGTCACCCGGAACTGATTGGACACGGCAAAGCCGGTGAGCTTCAGCTCGGTGTTGGGCTGCGGCGGCGCATAGACCGGCTGCAGCGAAAACCGCGTGGTCTGGATGTCCTTTTGCTCGATGCCGGCGCTCGAAAGCCCGGCCGCGACCGCAGCCATCGCTTTCGAGTTGGCGTCGGTCGCTTCCTTGGCGGTCTTCGCCTTGGTGGCGACGCCGCAGCCGATCTCGGCATAGTCGGGCGCCACGCGCACGCTGCCCTCGCCGCTGACGATAATGCGCGCCGGGGGTTCGGCTGACGGCTGTTGCGCGCGCACCGGGATGGCCGCGGCAAAAATCAACGCCGCGACACACGCGGTGGGAAACAGACGTGAAGCGATCCGGCTGGCTTCAGCGCGGGGCAAAGCGGCCATGACATTCTCCATTAATTCCGGGTTCGGAAATTATTGGAGTTTGCCCGCGCTTTGCGGGGCGAGTAAGGCAATTGCTCGGCTGTATCCGAAAGTCATGCATAAGAGAAACGCCGCATGCGAATCTTCCTTACCGGAGCAAACGGCTATATCGGCGGCGCAGCGGCCGCGGCGCTGACTGCTGCGGGCAATCGCGTTCGCGGCCTGGTTCGCGACCGGGCCAAGGCCGACGCGGTCGCGGCCCACGGCGTCGAACCGGTCATCGGCTCGCTCGACGACGCGGTGCTGTTGCGCGAGGAGGCGCGCGCCGCCGACGCCGTCGTCAATGCCGCATCGAGCGGTCACCGCGGCGCGGCCGAGACGCTGGTCGCGGCGCTGGCCGGTTCGGGCAAGCCGCTAATTCATTCCAGCGGCTCGAGCATTGTCGCCGATCTTGCCGTGGGCGAGCCATCCGACCGCATCTTTCACGAGGGTGAGCCGATCGCGCCGGTCGCCGACAAGGCCGCGCGCGTCGCCATCGACCGGCTGGTGCTCGCCGCACGCGGCATCGTGCTCTGCAACAGTATGATCTACGGCCACGCGCTCGGACCGCCGGCGCAGAGTGTGCAAATTCCGGCGCTGGTGCGCCAAGCCAAGGCGTCCGGCATCGCCCGCTACATCGGGCGCGGATTGAACCGCTGGTCGAATGTCCATATCGCCGACGTCGCGGCGCTTTACGTGCTGGCGCTGGCCAAAGCGCCGGCCGGCACCTTCATGTATGTCGAGAGCGGCGAGGAAACCTTGGGGGCGATCGCCAAAGCCATCGCCGCGCGGCTTCATCTCGGCGCCGCGCAATCGTGGTCCGCCGAGGAGGCGATCGTAGCGTGGGGCCGCAACATGGCAGTCTATTCGCTCGGCTCCAACAGCCGGGTGCGCGGCCACGCCGCAGCCGCGCTCGGCTGGTCGCCGACGCGACGGTCGATCACCGCGTGGATTGCCGAAGAACTTGTTTGAGGCAGGCCGCGGAATGATGGCGCGAATCCCATGACCCTGGCAGGACCAGTCTGATGCACGACCTCATCCTGCGCGGCGGCACGCTCTACGACGGCAGCGGCCGTCCCGGACAACGCGGCGACCTCGCCATTGCCGCCGGCCGCATTGCCGCCATTGGCGATGCTCTTGGGCATGCCCGTCGCGAAATCGACGTGTCGGGTCTCGCCGTCGCTCCCGGCTTTATCGACATCAAGACCCATTCGGATTTCACGCTGCCGATCAATCCCAAGGCCGAAAGCAAGGTGCGCCAAGGCGTCACCACCGAAATCATCGGCCATTGCGGCTTTTCCGTCGCGCCAGTGCTGCCGGGGAAGGTCGAGCTGTTGCGCGATTACCTGTCGCCGAGCGCGCCGTGGCTGCCGTTTCGCGAAACAAGTTTCCCGCACTATCTCGACGATTTCCCGGCGACCGCGGTGAACGCCGGCATGCTGGTCGGCCACAATACGCTCCGCCTGATGGTGATGGGAATGGCCAATCGCGCACCCACGGCGGGCGAACTGCAAGCGATGAGCGATTTGCTGGAAGACGGCTTGCGGGCCGGCGCACTCGGCCTTTCGTCGGGACTATTCACCGCGCCGGGTTCCTACGCGACCATGGACGAAATCATGGCGCTGTGCCGCGTCGTGAAGCGCTACAACGGCGGCTATTTCACGCACCTGCGCGACGAGTCGAACAAGGTGCTCGACGCGCTGCAAGAAGCGGTCGACGTGGCCGAGGCTTGCAAAATTCATGTCGAGATCGTGCATTTCAAATGCTCCGGCCTCGACAACTGGGGCAAAGCGGCGAAGGCGCTGGCGACGATCGCCGCGGCGAAGGCGCGCGGCGTCGACGTCGATTGCGATTCCTATCCTTATAACGTCGGCAGCAATCCGCTGAAAAATCTGCTCCCGCAATGGCTGCAAGCCGGCGGCGTGCCCGACATGCTGGCGCGTCTGGCGCTGCCCGAGACGCGCGCACGGATCCGCGCCGAGATTGCGCGCGACGGCCTCAACAATTGGGGCCGCATTCCGGATTGGGATTGCGTGCGGATTTCGATATCGCCGCATCTGCCGCAATACGCGCGCCGCAGCATCGCCGATTTGGCGCGCGAACGCAGCGCCGACCCGATCGACGTGGTCTGCGACTACCTGATCGACGATCGCGGCGCGACGCGTGTGCTGGTGATCTCGATTGCGGAGGACGACGTGCGCGACATGATCCGCTCGCCCTTCGCTTTGGTCGGTTCCGACGGCAATTGCGTTGCCGACTACGGCATTACCAGCCAGGGCATTCCGCATCCGCGCTTCTACGGCACGTTTCCGCGCGTTTTGAGCCATTATGCGCGGGAACTCGGTTTGATCCCGATCGAAACGGCGGTCCATAAGATGACCGGCGCGACCGCCCAGGCGCTCAAGCTCGCCGACCGCGGTCTGCTCGATGTCGGCTATTGCGCCGACGTGACGGTGTTCGATCCGGCCGATTTCGAGGAGCGGGCGACCTACACCGATCCGCACCGCTATCCGAGCGGCCCGCGCACGACAGTGCTGGTGAACGGCGTACCCGTCGTGGAAAACGCGGTCCACACCGGCGCCTTGCCCGGCAAGGTGTTGCGTCGCGATGCGGCCGGCGCGGTTCGTTGAGAGAATTATCGGCTGCGGCCCTGATGACCATCCAGCCCGACGCCTTTGAGGTGGCCGAACAGCGCCGCGAGCTGCGCCCGATCGGCCTCCGGCAACGGCGGCTTGAGCAGCGACGCCACGTTGATGCGCAAATGTTCGGCGTCGCCGGTGCCGAACAACACGACATCGACGCCCGGCTCGTGGCGCGCGAAGCGGTAGGCCGCCTCGATCATGTTGGCCGCGCCGCCCGCGTGAACCAAGAAACCGAGCGGATCGTCGGTTGCGCCGAGCCATGGCTCGACCAGGCCCTTGGCGGCGAGCTCGCGCATCTCGCGGGCGACCCGCGGCGGATCGGCGAAGATGCTGCGCACCGCGAACATCAATAGCGTGCCGACGCCGTTCTCGCGCGTTGCCGGAAATACGTTCGCGCGCGCGCCCTGGTGCATCATGTGGAAGCCCACCATGAAGACTTCCCAGACGGGATCGTTGAGCGCGCGCTTGAGCGTCGCGTTGGTGAAATCGACGATTGGATTCTCGGTCAACCCGATATGCCGGATCTTGCCCTTCTCTTTCTGCGCAACGAGCGCGGGCGCCAGCGTGTTGAGCGCGTAATCGTATTCGTGCGGCTCCACCGCATGCAGGTTGAACACGTCGACGTAGTCGGTGCCCATCAGGCGCAGCGAGTTGTCGAGGCTCGCCACCACGCGCTCCGGCGACCACCATTCGTTGTTGCGGTGAACCGTCGATTTCGTCGCCACCACAACCGATTCCCTCGGCAGGGACTTGAGCGCCCGGCCGACCACGCCTTCGGTGCCATAAGGCGGGGCGGTGTCGATGAAGTTGATGCCGAGCTCGACGGCATCGAGGATCAGCTGCGCGGCTTCGTCCTCGGTCTTGCCGGATTTCAGTCCCATCCTGGAAAAGCCGCCGGTGCCGAGCCCGGCGACGCTGACGCGAAGCCCAGTTTTGCCGAGGGTGGTGTATTGCATTTTGGACTTTCTATTTGGGGTCTTATGACGGGTTCTCTTATCTCAACCCGTTGACCCACCACGGGCTTTCGTGTCACGTCGCCCGACCGTAAAAGACGCCGGTAAAAATCGCAAACCAATGGCCACCGACCGCTACAACGCCCGCGACGCCGAGGCGCGCTGGCAGAAAATCTGGGACGAGCGCGGGATTTTCGCGACGAAAAACGACGACCCGCGGCCGAAATACTACGTGCTGGAAATGTTCCCCTATCCGTCGGGGCGCATTCATATGGGCCACGTGCGCAATTACACGATGGGCGACGTGGTGGCGCGTTACAAGCGCGCGACGGGCATGAACGTGCTGCACCCGATGGGTTGGGACGCCTTCGGCATGCCGGCCGAGAACGCCGCCATGGAGCGCAAGGTTCATCCCAAGGCGTGGACCTACGACAACATCGCGGCGATGAAGACGCAGCTCAAATCGATGGGCCTGTCGCTCGATTGGAGCCGCGAGATCGCGACCTGCGATCCGGCCTATTACAAGCACCAGCAGAAGATGTTTCTCGATTTTTTGCGCGCCGGTCTGGTCGAGCGCGAGAAACGCAAAGTGAATTGGGATCCGGTCGATCAGACCGTGCTGGCCAACGAACAGGTGATCGACGGCCGCGGCTGGCGCTCCGGCGCGCTGGTCGAGCAACATGAGATGAACCAGTGGGTCTTCAAGATCACCAAATATTCCCAGGAGCTGCTCGATGCGCTCGATGCGCTCGAGCGCTGGCCGGAAAAAGTCCGGCTGATGCAGAAGAACTGGATCGGCCGCAGCGAGGGCTTGCTGATCCGCTTCGCGCTCGACGAAGCGACCACGCCGAATGGCGAAAGCGAGCTGGAAATCTTCACCACGCGGCCGGACACATTGTTCGGCGCCAAATTCATGGCTTTGGCGCCGGATCATCCATTGGCCTTGGCTGCGGCGGCACAGAATCCCGCTTTGGCGAAATTCATCGAGGAGTGCCGTCATCGCGGCACCGCACAGGCCGAGATCGACACCGCCGAGAAGCTCGGTTTCGACACCGGTATCAAGGCTAAGCATCCGTTCGATCCGAACTGGAGGCTGCCGGTTTATGTCGCAAACTTTATTCTCATGGAATACGGCACCGGCGCGATTTTCGGCTGCCCGGCGCACGACCAGCGCGACCTCGATTTCGTCAACAAATACGGCCTCGGCAATGTGCCGGTAGTCTGCCCGCCGGACCGAGATCCGAAGACCTTCGTCATCACCGACACCGCCTATGACGGCGACGGCCGCATGATCAATTCGCGCTTCCTCGACGGCATGACGATCGCGCAAGCAAAAGAGGAAGTGGCGCGGCGCCTGGAACGAGAGACCGCGGGGAATCGCCCGGTCGCGCAGCGCCAGGTGAATTATCGGCTGCGCGACTGGGGTATTTCGCGGCAGCGTTATTGGGGCTGCCCGATCCCCATCATCCATTGCGCGGACTGCGGCGTCGTGCCGGTGCCGGAAAAAGATTTGCCGGTGACTTTGCCGGAGGACGTCACGTTCGACCGGCCCGGCAATCCGCTCGACCATCACCCGACCTGGAAGCATGTCGCCTGTCCGCAATGCGGCAAGAAGGCCACGCGCGAGACCGACACCATGGATACCTTCGTCGACTCGTCATGGTATTTCGAGCGCTTCACCGACCCATGGATCGAGACCGCGCCGACCGACCGGCCGATGGTCGATGCCTGGATGCCGGTCGATCAATATATCGGCGGCATCGAGCATGCGATTTTGCATCTGCTCTACTCGCGCTTTTTCACCCGCGCCATGAAAGCGACCGGCCATGTCGGTCTGGAAGAGCCGTTCGCCGGCTTGTTCACCCAGGGCATGGTCGTGCACGAAACCTATCGCACCGAGAGCGGCGAATGGGCGGCGCCTGCGGAAGTGAAAATCGAAAGCGACGGTGACGTGCGCCACGCCACCTTGGCCGCAACCGGCGAACAGGTTGCGATCGGCGCCATCGAGAAAATGTCGAAGTCGAAGCGCAACACGGTCGACCCCGACGAGATCATCGAGACTTTCGGCGCCGACGTGGCGCGCTGGTTCATGCTGTCGGACTCGCCGCCGGATCGTGACGTGGAATGGACCGAGCGCGGCGTCCAGGGCGCCTGGCGTTTCGCCCAGCGGCTGTGGCGGCTGGCCGGTGAAGCGGCGGAACTCGCAAAATCGGCGCCGTCCGAGCGTCCTGTGAGCTTTTCTCGCTCGGCAATGACGCTGCGCAAGGCGGCGCACCGGGCTTTGGCCCGCGTGAGCGATGACATTGAAAAGCTACACTTCAATGTTTGTGTGGCGGCGATTTACGAATTCGCCAATACACTCAATGACGTAATTGGCGACATGGGGTCTGAAACGGGGCCTGAAACCGGGTCAGATGAGGGGACCGCCGCGGCGCCCGACTTCCGCTGGGCGATGCGCGAGGCGGTTAACATTCTTGTGCAATTATTCGCGCCCATGATGCCGCATCTTGCCGAGGAATGTTGGGCTGCGCTCGGTCATGACACGCTGGTCGCGCAGGCGGCCTGGCCGCAAATCGAGCGCGAGCTTCTGATCGAGAATACGGTAACGCTGCCGGTGCAGGTCAACGGCAGGAAGCGTGCCGAGGTGACCGTGGCGCGCGACGCCGGCAACGCCGAAATCGAGGCTGCCGTTCTTGCGCTCGATGCGGTAAAAGTGGCGTTGGACGGCAAGGTGCCGAAGCGGGTGATCATCGTGCCGGGACGGATCGTCAATGTGGTGGCGTGACCATCGCACAGCATTGCGATGCACGCGGCTCGCAATTGTGCGGCTCGCTACCATTGCGGGCGCGGCGAGCCTTCTGGCCGGCTGTTTCGAGCCGCTTTACAGCTCGCACCCGTCGGTCGGCGGGGAAAGCATCAAAGATAAGCTTGCCGAAGTGCAGATCGCTCCGATCCCAACGCGCCAGGGGACGCCGCAGGCGCGCCTTACCGTCGGCATGCACAATGCCTTGCAGTTCGATCTCGATGGCGGCGCCGGCCCAACCGCGCCGACCCATCGGCTCGACCTTACGGTGTCGCAGGGCGGATTTACCGTGCTCATCGACCCCTCGAGCGGCCGGCCGACGGCGCAAGTCGCCGGCGTCAAGGTGAGCTATCAGCTCGTGGAAATTGCCACCGGCAAAGTGGTGTTGACAGATTCCACTTTCGCCAACGTCGATTATGACTCGCCCGGTCAAGAGCAGCGTTTTGCCATACAACGCGCGCAGCGCGACGCGGAAGACCGCGCCGTGCAAACGGCCGCCGATACGATCCGCAACAGGCTGGCGTCGTATTTCGTCGCCGGGACCTAACTCCTCATGGTTGCCGTCAAAGCCGCCGATGTCGACGCCTTCATCGCGCGTCCCGATCCGGCGCGGCCGGTGGTGCTGGTGTTCGGGCCGGACGCCGGCTTGGTGAGCGAACGCGTCAACGCGCTCGTCAAGGCTGCCGTCGACGACGTCAACGATCCGTTCGCGCTGGCGCGGCTCGAAGGCGAGGCGGTTGCCGCCGAGCCGACGCGCCTGGTCGAGGAGGCGCAGACCATGCCGTTGTTCGGCGGCCGCCGCGCCGTATGGCTCAAGGCCGGAAGCCGCAATATCGCGCCTGCGGTCGAGGCGCTGTTGGCGTTACCGGCCGGCGGATGCCGCGTCGTCATCGAGGCCGGCGATCTGCGCCGCAATGCGCCGTTGCGTGTAGTGTGCGAGCGCGCGAAAAACGCCGCGGCGCTGCCCTGTTACGCCGACAGCGAGCGCGACCGGGCGCGGCTGATCGACGACGAGATGCGCGCCGCCGGCCTAACGCTGACGGCGGAGGCGCGCGCGCTGCTGATCCCCTTGCTTGGCGGCGACCGCGCCGCCTCGCGCAACGAGATTCGCAAGCTCGCGCTTTATGCGTCCGGCCGCGGCCGAGAGGGTAAACCAGTCGGAGTCGAGGACGTGGCCGCGGTGGTTTCCGACGCCTCGGCGCTGGCGCTCGAGGATATCGTTGACGCGGCTTTCGCCGGCCGCCCCGCCGAGCTCGAAGCGCAGCTTGCCAAAGCGCGGACGGCGGGCGCGAGCACTGGATCGCTGCTGTTCAACGCCCAGCGTCAACTCGCGCAGTTGCACAAATGGCGCACGGCGATCGAGGACGGCGCGCCGTTCTCGCTCGATGCGGTGCAGCCGCCGCTGCATTTCCGCAGAAAGACGCTCGTCGACGCGGCGCTGAAAGCCTGGAGCGCGGCGCGGCTCGCCACCGCCATGGCCGAGCTTGCCGACGCCGTCCTACAATCGCGGCGCCGGCCGGCGCTCGCCGACACCATCGCCGAACGCGCGCTGCTGGCGATCGCGACACAAGGCCGGCGCAGCGCGGCATGATCGCGCGCAAGAAGTCCTAGCGCAGCGTCCGTTCGGTCTTGTGCTCGGTCCGCCAGTCCGCAAGCGTGGTGCGGCCGATGATCGACATTTTGGCCGCCGCGGCTGCGATCGTGTCATGAAGAACCTGATCGAAGTTATCGTGCGCGACGCGGCTCGCCGCCATTGCCGTCCGCATCGCGTCGGCGTCAAACGGCTGCGCCCGCAAGCTGTTGCGCACGTCTTCTTGCGCGAGACGAAGATCGGCTTCGGCAGCCGCAACCCGTATTTCTTCATCGCGAAGCTGGGCGCGCAACAATTGGGCGTCAGCCGGCGGCAGCTTTGCCGCGATGCGATCGAGGCGGCCGGCCAGACTGTGATCGATCCGCGCCACCGTCGCCAGCGGCACCGGACCGGAATAGCGGATAGCCACGGCGCCCGCCGCGCCGACGAAGAACAAGTTGAGTGCCAGCGATCCCAGGAGCAGCCAGCGCCAATGGGTGCCGCCTTCCGTGCTCGGTACTATTGACATCATCGCCCTCGCTTTTTGCGCAAGTTCCGGAACCGCCCGCCGCGGCTGCGCGGAGGGCCGGTTTTCCGAAAAGAGCATGCGCCGTCAAGATGCTAGCCGCAGGCTTGCCGGCCGCGACCGGCGGCCGCCGACGGTCCATCGCCGCCTATCGTAGCGGCGTTTACGCTGTCGCGAAATGGCGGATCGGCTGCCTCACGGAATCGTTTCTACGCCGCTGCATTCGTGTTTGAATGGCGCAACAGGGCGGCAAACCGAGCCAGCAAAGCATTGGAGCAATGGCATGCAAGCGCTGACCGCAGGAATCACCAAAGCGGGCACCGGAATCGATGGAATCGTCTGGAATATTCTGGGCCAGACTTACGTGCCGAAAGCGGTGAACGAGACGTCGTTCTCCTGGCATGCCACCTTCCCGCCCGGCACTTTCGTGCCGCCGCATATTCATCCGACCCAGGATGAATTCATCTACATGTTCGAGGGCCGCTTCGACCTTTTGCTCGACGGCAGGGATTTCGTCGCCACCGCGGGCGACCTCATTCGGCTGCCGATGGGCATCCCGCACGGTATTTTCAACAAGTCCGACCAGCCGGTGAAATGCTTTTTCTGGGTGGCGCCGACGCGCAAGCTCTACGATCTGTTCTGGGCGATTCATTCCATGAAAGAGCAGAAGCCCGACGAGGTCGTCGCGCTGTCGGCCAAGCATGAAGTGGTCTTCCTGCCGCCGCCGGCGTGATGCGGGCGGCGCGCGAGGAAAGCCAATCAGGTCGGATTTTCCAGGCTGAACGTGCCCGAATCGTCGTCATAGGCGAAGACTTCGGCGTAGCGTCCCCAGGCGATGACCGCACGCAAGGTGAGCTCGGCGTCCTCCGTAGTCATGTGATCTTCGAGCTCGTCGAAGAAACGAGACTTTGGCGCCACGTGGTTGGCGCGCTCTTGCAGCACGTGACGAATATGAGCGGCGAGCGGGACATAAGACAAGAGCTGGCGCTGGAACAGCTTCTTGCGGTCATCGGTACCAAGCTCGGCGAATTGCTTGCCGGTATCGGTGAGCTTGATATCGCCGCCTTCGACTTCGGCGAGGCGCAGCAGCTGTAGCGACTCTGCGACCGGGAAGAGCTCGTCGGAGTCCATATGCAGCTCGTCGGCCAGCACCGGCAAGTCGGCGTGGCCGTGAAAGGGCGGCGCGGCGAGCGTCTCGATAAGGCCCGATAGAAGATTGGCCGACACGCGCGGCAGTGCCGTATAGATCGTTGCCGTCGGACCGGTGCCGATTTGCAGTGGCGTCGGCGTGCGCGCGGTCATCGCCACGTAGATTCTTTCGACCAGTTCCCGGAACTGCGGGTCGAGCCGGTTGCGCGGCTGTTTGAGCTCGACGGCGATTTCGCTGATGATGCGACCGGGATTGGTAGAAAACAACAGGATGCGGTCGCACAACAGCACCGCCTCTTCGATATTGTGCGTAACCAGGATCACGCCTTTGATCGGCAGCTTGCCGTCGCCCCAGAGTTCGAGAAAATCCGTGCGCAGGGTCTCCGCGGTCAGCACGTCGAGCGCGGAGAATGGCTCGTCCATCAGGAGGATATTGGGATGCACGACCAGCGCCCGGGCGAAGCCGACCCGTTGCCGCATGCCGCCGGACAATTCACGGGGAAACGCCGACTCGTAACCGTCCAAACCGATGAGATCGATCGCCGCCAGAGCGCGTTTGCGGATTTCCGCATCGGGAAGACCGAGCGCCTCGAGGCCGAGCTGCACGTTCTCAAGAACCGTCAGCCAGGGAAACAGCGCAAAGGATTGAAACACCATGGCGATGCCCGGCGCCGGCGCATGAACCGGCTCGCCGAGATAGGTGATCGTGCCCCCCGAAGGTTCGGCTAAACCGGCAATCAGGCGCAGCAAGGTCGATTTGCCGGAGCCGGTGCGGCCGAGCAGGCCGACGATCTGGCCCTGCGTCAGCGACAGCTCGACGCCGTCGAGGACCAGATGCTCGCCGCCGTCGGCGCGCGGAAAGGACTGGCGCAGCGCATGAACGTCAAGGAGAGCATCAGTCATATTGATCCTCATCCCAGCCGGAATTTGCGTTCGGCATAGAAATAAAGCGGACGCCAGAACAGGCGATTGATGACGACGACAAACAGGCTCATCACCACGATGCCCAGCACGATGCGATGAAAGTCGCCGGCGTCGGTCTGTTGCGCAATATAGGCGCCTAGCCCGAAAGCTTGCAGATGTTCCTGACCCCAGGACGCGACCTCGGCGACGATGCTCGCGTTCCAGGAGCCGCCCGACGCCGTGATTGCGCCGGTCACGTAATAGGGCAGCACTGCAGGCAATGCGATGCGCCGCCACCACAGCCAGCCGCGCACGTGCAAATTTACGCCGACCGCGCGCAGCTCGGCCGGGATCGCTGCGGCGCCGGCAATGACATTGAACAGAATGTACCATTGCGTGCCGAGGATCATCAGCGGGCTGAGCCAGATATTCGGGTTGAGCCGCCACGCGACGATCAGCGATACGACGACCGGAAACAGCACGTTGGCGGGAAAAGCGGCGAGAAATTGCGCCACCGGCTGCACCAGATTGGCCGCATGCGGCCGGGTGCCGACCCAGACGCCGATCGGCACCCAGATGACGCTGGCAATCGCGATCAGAACGATGACACGGGCGAGCGTCGCAAAACCGAGCAGCACCGCCGTCCCGACGTCGGCGAGCGTGATGCCTTCGACGATGAAGTGCACGATTTGCCACAAGGCGGCGGCGCAAAGCGCGACGATGATGAGGCCGAATTGGAACGCGATCCTGCTCTGGGCGAGCGGCAGCGATCGCTTGACGGATTCAGGCTTGTCGGGCCGGCGCCGCCGCAGCGTGCGCCGCCACAGCGCCGCGCACGGCTGCGTCAGCCGTTCTACGATGCGGGATCGGCGCAAAACGTCGAACATCCACGAGCGCGGCGGCAGCACGCCGGCCTCCTGTTCGAAGCGGAAGCGATCCGCCCATGCCACCAGCGGCCGGAACAGGATCTGGTCGTAGATGAGGATCACCACCGCCATGGTTGCGATTGCCCAAGCAACTGCCTTGAGATCCTGGTGTTCGATGGCCAAAGCAATGTAGGAGCCGACGCCCGGAAGCGTCACCGTGGTGTTTCCCACGCTGATCGCCTCGGACGCGACGACGAAGAACCAGCTCCCCGACATCGACATCATCATGTTCCAGATCAGCTGTGGCATCGCGAATGGCACGTCGAGCCGCCAGAACTTCATCCACGGGCTGAGCCTGAAATTCTGCGATGCTTCTTCAAGTTCGGTCGGCACCGTGCGCAAGGACTGGTAGAAGCTGAAGGCCATGTTCCAGGCCTGGCTGGTGAAGATCGCGAAGATCGAGGCGAATTCGGCGCCGAGCACGCGGCCCGGCGCAAGCGCCATGAAAAACACCACGGTGACCGAGATGAAACCGAGGATCGGCACCGATTGCAGGATGTCGAGAAGCGGGACCAGGAGCCGCTCGGCGCGTCGGCTCTTGGCGGCAAGCGTCGCGTAGGTGAAGGTGAAGATGAGCGACAGCACCATGGCGATAAGCATGCGCAACGTCGTGCGCGCGGCATATTCGGGCAGGTTGCGCGGATCGAGCGAGGTCGGCTGCTTTTCAAGCTCGGCGAGGGGCTCGAACAGATGGCGGCTTGCCTCCGCCAGGAAGACCAGGAGGCCGAAAATCAAAAGCACCGCGAGCACGTCCCAGCGGCTGAGCAGGCGGCCCCAGCGGCCGACTGAAATTGGGACGATCAATCGCATGCTTCGCGCTCAACCATGCAGGAATTGTTGTCACTGAATTGTCTTAGAAATCGCGGCCAGGAAGCACGTGGCCACGAGCTTGCCGCGACCACATAACATTGGCGCGGCCGCGTTCAAACCTTTTTGCGAATTGAATTCCGGGCGCGATTTGGCTGAGCGGCACCGTGCCTTGTCAGCCGCCCCGTGCCGCCATGGCGCTGAGGGCTTGCGTCAGCTCGATCGGGAACGGGAATATGACGGTGTTGCTGCGGTCGTTGGCGATGTCAAACAGCGCCTTGAGATAGCGCAATTGCATCGCCTGTGGCACCGGCGCGAGTACCTGGGCGGCCTCCAGCAGCTTCTGCGCGGCCTGAAACTCGCCCTCGGCATTGATGATCTTGGCGCGGCGCTCGCGCTCGGCCTCGGCCTGGCGCGCGATGGCGCGCACCATGCTCTCGTCAAGATCGATGCGCTTCAACTCGACATTGGAGACCTTGATGCCCCAGCCCTCGGTCTGCTTGTCGAGCACTTCCTGGATGTCGGCATTGAGCTTGTCGCGCTCGCTCAGCATCTGGTCGAGGTCGTGCTTGCCCAGCACCCAGCGCAGCGTGGTCTGGGCGAGCTGGCTGGTCGCCGCAAGGTAATTGCTGACCTGGATGATCGCGCGCTCGGGATCGACGACGCGGAAATAGAGGACGGCGCTGACCTTGACCGAGACGTTGTCGCGCGAAATCACGTCTTGCGGCGGCACCTCGTCGACCACCACGCGCAGGTCGACGCGCACCATCTGCTGCACGAACGGCACCAACAGGAACAGGCCCGGACCCTTGGTGCCGGTGTAGCGGCCGAGCGTAAAAACGACGCCGCGTTCGTATTCGCGCAAGATGCGGATGGAGGCGTAAAGGAAAATCAGAACCAGAACGCCGACGGCGATGACGGTGGCGAGAAACATGACTGGGCTCCTTGGCTATGCGGCGGTTAAGCCGATCTTTGTTAGACGTGGTGCGGCGGGCTTTCGCTCAAAAAGTCTTCGCTCGAAACGCTTTTGCCACCTGAGGTCCTCGCGAAGCCGAGTTCGGATTTAGGCCGGCCGAACGTGCAGAACCAAGCCATCGCGGCCGACCACTTTGATGCGCGCGCCGTCGGTGAGCGGCGCATCGGCCCGCGCGCGCCAGATTTCGCCCTCGACCCTAACGCGGCCCTCGTTGCCTTGCCACCACACCGTCTCGCCGGTGGCGCCGATCAGCGCCTCGCCGCCGGTGACGACAGGACGTTTGCGCGAGCGCAGCAGCGCCACGAGCGCCAGCAGGAACAGCGCGGCGCTGCCGATGGCGGCGCCGATCACGACCGCTCCCGAAAGTTCGAAGCCCGGCGCCTGCGACGGAAACATCATCAGCGCGCCGATGACAAAAGCGGCAATGCCGCCGACGCCGATGGCGCCGAAAGCGCCGATATGCGCTTCGGCGATCATCAGCCCGACGCCGATCAGCACCAGCGCAGCGCCGGCATAGTTGATCGGCAGCAGCGCCAGTGCGTAGAGCGCGACCACGAGGCTGATGGCCCCGATCAGCCCCGGCGCCACCGCGCCCGGATTGAGGAATTCCAGGATGAGCCCATAGACGCCGATGAGCATGAGGATGAATGCAACGTTTGGATTGGTGATCAGCGCGAGAAGCTCGGTGCGCCAGTCGGGCGGCGTCGCCACCGCTTCAAGTCCGGCGGTCGCCAGCCGCACCGGCTTGCCGGCGACCGTCACCGTGCGGCCGTCGATCTGGCGCAACAGGTCCGGCACGTCAGTGGCTACGATATCGACGACATGCAGCTTTTGCGCTTCGGCGGCCGGCAGGCTCACGGCATTGCGCACCGCATCCTCCGCCCAATCGGCATTGCGGCCGTTGACGGCGGCGAGGCTACGAATATAGGCGACCGCGTCGTTGACGATTTTGCGCGATTCGGTGTCCGCGGGTTCGGCTGTTTTGCCCGGCGTTTGGGTTTTCTGATCCGATCCGCCGCCTGGCGCCAGCGGATTGCCGCCGAGCTGGATCGGCGTGGCGGCGCCGATATTGGTGCCGGGTGCCATGGCCGCAATCGCGCTGGCATAGGCGATATAGGTGCCGGCGCTCGCCGCGCGCGCTCCACTCGGCGCGACAAAGGTCGCAACCGGCACCGGCGAGGCGAGAATTGCGGTGTCGATCTGGCGCATCGAGGAATCGAGGCCGCCCGGCGTATTCATGCGCAGGACGATAAGGCCGGTCTCGCTCGGCGCGGCCGCATCGATCTCGCGCACGACATAATCGGCGATGGCCGGGCCGATCGGCCCGTCGATGGTAAGCACGAGCGCGCGTTCGGCGGCGCCGGCCGGCGCGGTGAGCAGCACGAACAGAATGGCTACAAGCGCGGTTGCCCGCAAACGCATCGCGGCAATCATAACGGTCTCGGTACCGGTCGGCGGCAAATCTGTCGGCCGCCCGGCGTAATCGTCCACTGATGTGCGCATTATAGGACGTTCCGCCGGTCGCGTCCCGACGACGGCGATCATGTGCTCCCTCAGGTAGTCAAGACGCCGCGACGGCCCGCGGCGGCGAGCCGATCAGGCGGGCGCCCCAAGGAATGCGCTGCACGGCAAACGTCGTCGCCAAACTCAAAATGAGCGTGCCAGTGAAAACCAGCCCCGCCTTGACGATGGCGAACAATGGCGCAGACAGCAGCGCATATTGCAGCCAGACAATGAAGGCATAGTGCACCAGATAGAGGCCATAGGCGTTGGCGGATAAATAGCCGAGAAGCTGCGAAGTACCGGTCGCGAACCGCAAGCAGACGGCGATGAGGAAAAAGCAACCGGCGGCGCAAGCCGGCACGAAACTCAGATCGGCCACGATCTCGACGCCGAGCGATACGCCACGTTGCATCGTCAACGCCGTCAATCCCATCCAGAGAAACAATGCGGCAAGCGCAACTGCCAGCGCGTAAATCCAGCGGCGCGCCAGGACGCCGCCGACCGCGATCAGGTTGCGCTCGATGCCGGCGGCGCCGATGCCTATGCCGGCGAAAAAATAAACCGCATAAAGCAGTGGCCGGCAAAACTGAACGGCGAAAACTCCGGAATTGGACCAGGCCCAAGGCGTAAACGCAATCGCCAAGGGCACATAGCCCAATGCCGAGGCGGCGAGCAGAGCGCCGAAATAGCGAACGAGATTTTTATCGGCCGCGGCCGACCAGCGGCCGAGTGCCGGTATCGCGTCGGGCGCGACAAAGCGCAGGCCGGCGGCAATGAAGTTCAGCGCCAAAAGCTGCCAGAGGAACCACAGCGGCCCATTCGGCCAGAACGGCAGCGCGCGCAGGCTATGCCAATAGGCGGCGATGCCCGGGTCGGACGCCGTCAAACGGTAGGTCGGATAGACAGCCAGCGGGATGACAACGGCGATGCCGAACGCGTAGGGCAGGCCGAGCCGCAGCACGCGGTCGCGCAAGAATGCCCAATCCTTTTTGCGCGCCAGGCTCGGCCAGACAAACAGGCCGGAGAGAAAAAACATCAGCGACATCAGATAGACGTCCTGCCAGGCGCAGATCAGGTCGAAGCCGAAGAAGCGATGACTGTCGATGATCGGGAAGGCCCGCCAGTCGTAGGGCGGGCTGTCGAAACCGGAACCCGTTACCGGAATCCAATTGAGGTACGCCAGCATCGCATGGAAGGCGAGCACGATCAGAATGACGACGCCGCGCAAATTCGCAAGCGCCAAACTGGTGGGCGAACTGGAACGCGGCATGGAATCCAAGCGCCGCATAAGCCTTAATCCCGAACTTAAATAATGAAACGAGACTATCGGTAACGATCATGAGAAGCTACGCGGGTTATTGCAAGCGACAAGACCGGTGAGCGGCAAATAATTGGGCTGTAAGTCTGAACGAGGCCGGACTGACTAAGTTACCGCGCACGTATCTGTTCCCGGCCTCATACTATGGCGATTCCTGGAACGCCGGCGTCCTTAAATCACCGCATTGTGGAACGAGTAATAATTCTCCGCCATCAATGTCGGCGCAGCGATTCGTATCGACGGCGAATGGAGAGGACCCTTGGCAAGGCATTCGACAAAGTTGCGCATGTCCACAATCGTTGCTTCGATCGCGGCGACGGTCGGGGCGTCATTCCTGGCGCTGGTCGGCATCGCTCATTCCGCGCCGGTAACGGAACCGTCGGTCGCCGGTCTGTGGCAGAAGGTCGACCCCGACACCGGTAACTCGGTAGGCTGGTTTTTATTCGTCGAGCAGAACGGATTATATGAAGGCGCCATCGCCAAACTGTTTCTGCGGCCGACCGATCCCAAAAATCCGATCTGCTCGAGCTGCCGCGACGACCGCAAGGATCAGCCGCTGCTTGGACTGCCGCTGATCAGAGATATGAAGCGAAACGGTCTGGAATACCAGGACGGCAATATCCTCGATCCGCGCGACGGCAATATCTACAGCGCCATGATGCGGGTGAGCCCCGACGGTCAGACGCTCACGGTTCGCGGTTATCTCGGCATCGCTTTGTTCGGACGCGACGAGACGTGGTATCGCTTGCCGGACAACGCATTCAGCCAGCTCGATCCGATCATCGTCGCAAAATACCTGCCGGGCGCGGTTAAGACGCCGATCGCCGCTTGGCGGCATCCGGAACGGACCGCTAAGTCGGCGAACACATATCGCTAAATATCGCGTCGCAGTGTTGCGTTACTGGATGACGCCGAACTCGCAGCCCGCCGCCGAATACTGGTATCGCGGAACGCCGTAGCGATCCTGCGCGATCGTCGGCTTGCAGCGCGCTTCCCACTTGCGATCGCGTTCGGCCGCGTGCGTCCGCTCGGTCTCGTCAGTGGGCTGCGGCACGGTCCTGATATAGGGATCGCCGGCTTCGCCCCAGCGCACGACGCAGTTGAACGAACCGCCGCCGCCGATGCAGCCGCCGACGGCCAGGCCATCGGCATAGGCCGCGCTCCAAATCGTCGCCAAGGCGACGACCGACAGGGTCGCGGCCGCCCCGACGCGCACCGCATGGCGCGAGGCCAAAGCCACTCTGGCACAGCTCAAGGTTAACACCGCTCTCTCCCTCAGCGCGTGCCGATCCGTGTCATCGGCCGGCGCTCCGTTGCACCGCGTTTGCACAAGCTGATCGGAGACGCGCTTTGTCGTTCCGAAACAGGCGCAGACGTCGGCTGGAGAGTGAGCAAGGCGAGTGCCAGGGAACGTGCCCTGTTTTGGCACATTCAGATCGTGGGAATTAATCTTGTTCAGCGCCGGATAATGCTCAACGCCGGCAGCCGTCGTTGCTCCCATCCGGACTGCTCGAGTTCCGGGATGGTATCGTCGGCCTGCGGATAACCGAGACAAAAATAGCCGATGAATTTCCATTCCGCAGGCACATTAAGAATTTCGGCGACCGCCGCCGGATCGAGGATCGACACCCAGCCCATGCCGATGCCCTGGGCGCGCGCGGCGAGCCAAACCGTATGCACGGCGGTCACCGTGGAATATTCGATCATTTCCGGCATGGTGTGACGGCCGAGGCCATGGCCCTGCGTCGTCGAGCGATCGGCAAAGACGGCAAAATGCGCGGGTGCCTCTTCCAAGCCGGCGAGCTTGAGCCGCGCGTAGGTATTGGCGCGCTGCGAGTCCTGCGCGGTAAGCGCTTGCGCGTTGCAGGTTTCGAAATTTTTCCGGATGGCGACGCGCCGATTAGGCTCTTCGACGATCACGAAGCGCCATGGCTGGCTCAATCCCACCGAAGGCGCGAGGCAAGCGAGCTCGATCAGCATCTCTACTATGCCGCTCGGCAATGCATCGCGCCGGAAACGCCGTACATCGCGGCGCCAGACCAGCAGGTCGCGCAAGCGCGCGCGGAAGGCGTGATCGAATTCGATCGATTGCGCCGCCGGTGCGACGTGCTCGACAGCTTCGGTGTGCGGGCGTAAGCGCGCTTTCATCGCTCGAAGCCTAGCGGCTGTCACGAAACTCGGCCATCGCAATCTGCAAGCGCTGCCAGTCCGCCTCACCGGCCGGCAGGCCGAAACGCAGCCACATGGCGCGATCGGGGAAAGCGCGCGTGAGAATGCCAACGCGGCCGAGATGGTGGAACAATGCCGTGGCCGCATCGGTTCGGGTCAGCCGAAACAGCGTCGTGCCGCCGATGATGTCGAGTCCCGCTCCGCTTAGGATCGCATCGAGCCTTGCCGCGGCTTCGGCAAGACTGCGCCGCGATTGCTCGATCCAATCCCGGTCGGCCAGCGCTGCGGTGCCGACGGCGAGCGCCGGGCCGGAAACCGCCCACGGGCCGAGCAGCGCCGCTAGCCGTGCGGCAAGCGGTGCCGCCGCGAGCGCAAAACCGAGCCGCAGCCCGGCGAGCCCGAAAAATTTGCCGAACGAGCGCAACACGACGATGTTGCCGTGCCCAATCTCTGCAGCGAGGCTTGCGTCGCGCGGCCCGACATCCATGAAGGCCTCATCGACCACGAGCACGCCGCCGCGCGCCTTGAGGGCCTTGGCCACGGCCAGCAAATCGTCTTTAGCGAATAGCCGACCGTCCGGATTGTTAGGATTGGTAACGGTCACGAGGTCGGCGCTGCCGATTGCGCCGAGATCGCGGACCTCGGCAATCACGTGGCCGGCCAGCGCCGCGGCGTGCGCGTGCTCGGAATAGGTCGGTGTCAGGATCGCGGCGCGACCCGCCCGCACCAGACCGCAAACCAGCGGCAATAAAATCTGCGTCCCAGGCGCCGGCGTCACATATGCCGCTGACGGTGCGCCATAAGCTGCTGCTGCGGCATTGGCCAGTCGCTCGACAGCGGCCCGTTCGGGCAAGCGCGTAAAAACCTCAGCCGGCAAACGCGGCAGCGGATATGGGCTAGGATTGATCCCGGTCGAAAGGTCGACAAAAGGTTCGGCGGCGTCCGGAAACAGGCGCCGTGCGGCGGCAATATCGCCGCCATGCAGAAGCGGCTCGTCCGCGCCGCCAAAGGGGAACATGTTCGTCGCGCTTGCGCTTCTCGCCATGCTGATCGAACTCTGCCTCGGTTATCCGGAGCGGGTTACGCGTGCGATCGGCCATCCGGTGACCTGGATCGGCGGCTTGATCGGCGAACTCGACCGCGCGCTCAACCGCGATGCGGCCGGTGCGCGCACGCGGCGGCTGGCCGGCGCCGCAGCGCTCATGATTATCATCGTCGTCGTCGGCTTGATTGCCTTCGTCATCGAACGCGTACTTTTCCGCCTGCCGTTCGGCATATTCATCGTCGCGCTTGCGGCAAGCACACTGATCGCGCAACGCAGCCTGCACCGCCATGTGGCGGCCGTCGCGACCGCGCTCGAAGGAGATGACCTCGGCGCCGGCCGCAGCGCAGTATCGCACATCGTCGGCCGCGATACTGCGGCGCTCGATGCCGCCGGCGTCGCCCGCGCGGCGATCGAGAGCCTTGCCGAAAATTTCTCCGATGCCGTCGTCGCGCCGGTGCTGTGGCTCGCCATTGCCGGGCTCCCTGGCATCGCACTCTACAAAGCAATCAACACGGCCGACAGTATGATCGGCCATCGCACCGAACGCCACGCGGCATTCGGCTGGGCGGCGGCCAGACTCGACGATCTGGTCAACCTGCCGGCATCGCGGCTGGCGGCGCTGCTGCTTATTGCCGCGGCGGCGCTCGGCAAGGGCGCGTCCTCGGTTCAAGCATGGAATACCGTATGGCTCGACGCGCCGCGCCACCGCTCGCCCAATGCCGGGTACCCCGAAGCGGCGATCGCCGGAGCGCTTGGCCTCTCGCTTGCCGGCCCGCGGATTTACGGCGGCGTGCGCCTCGACGATGCGGTGATGGGCGGCGGCCGTTGGGACCCGACCACCGCCGACATCCGCCGCGCGCTTGCGCTTTATCGCACCGCCGACGTGATCCTGATTGCGATGCTGGCCATATTAGCAACGTTCTTCATCGCGCCAGCTTAAGCAGTAAATCGAGATCGAGATGCGCGGCGAGATGCGCGGCGAGCGCATCGAGCGTACGCTCGATCGAGGCGTCATAGACGAGGTTCGTCGCCCCAGCGGCGAAGCGCTCAAGCCAAGCCGCGCGCTGGCGGTCGTCGGCAAACAGGCCATGGATATAAGTTCCGATCGCTCGGCCATCGGGCGCCACCGCGCCCTCGGGCGAGCCGTCGGAAAGCCGCGCAAAAGGCCGCTCGCAGTCCGGCCCTGCAGTCACGCCCATATGCATCTCGTAGCCGGCAAAAGGCATGCCGTCGGCGGTGGCGCCGCGCACCGGTTCGAGGCGCTTTGCCGCCGAAAGAGTGGTTTCGACGTCGAGCAGACCAAGGCCGTCGACCTTGGCCGGAGGACCTTCGGTGCCGTCGGGATCGGCAATCGCGCGTCCCATCATCTGATAGCCGCCGCACAGCCCCAAAACCGTTCCGCCGCGGCGCCGGTGCGCGGCGATGTCGATATCGAACCCTGCCGCGCGCAACGCGACGAGATCGGCGATGGTCGATTTCGATCCGGGAATGAGAACAAGGTCGGCGTCGCCGGGAAGCGCCGCGCCGGGCCGCACGCGAATAAGTTCGACTGCGGGCTCGGCGTCGAGCGGATCGAGATCGTCGAAATTGGCGATATGCGGCAAGATCGGCACGGCGATACGCAGCCGCGCCCGCGATTTTTTCGGCCCGCTTTGCTCAAGCGCCAGCGCGTCTTCTGCCGGCAAGAGCCGCGCATCGGGAAAGTGCGGCACCAGCCCGAGCGCTTGCCAGCCGGTCAGTTGCGCGATGCGCGCCATGCCGTCGGCGAACAGCGCCGCATCGCCGCGGAATTTGTTGACGATGAAGCCGCGGATCAGCGCGGCATCGTCCGGTGCGATGACGGCTTTGGTGCCGACGAGGCTCGCGATCACTCCACCGCGGTCGATGTCGCCGATCAGCACGACCGGTACGGCGGCCGCTTGCGCGAATCCCATATTGGCGATGTCGTTTGCTCGCAAATTGACCTCGGCGGCGCTGCCGGCGCCCTCGACCAGCACAATGTCGGCTTCGCGCCGCAGCCGTTCGAAGCTATCCAGCACATAGGGCAAGAGATCGCGCTTCATATGCTGATAGGCGGCGGCCTTGGCGCTGCCATAGACGCGGCCCTGCACGACGATTTGCGCGCCGATTTCACTTTGCGGCTTGAGCAGCACCGGATTCATATGCACGCTCGGCGGCACGCGCGCGGCGCGGGCCTGCAAGGCCTGGGCGCGGCCGATCTCGCCGCCATCCGCCGTCACCGCGGCGTTGTTCGACATGTTCTGCGGCTTGAACGGGCGCACTACGAGGCCGCGCTTTGTGAATGCGCGCGCCAGCCCGGCGACGATGAGCGACTTGCCGACGTCGGAGCCGGTGCCCTGAAACATCAGCGCGCGCGCCGGCATGGTTTAAAACTCGATGCCGGCTTGCGCCTTCACGCCGGCGGCGAAATGATGCTTTACCAGTGTCATTTCGGTAACGAGGTCGGCGGCGGCGAGAAGTTCCGGCTTGGCGTTGCGCCCGGTCACCACGACATGCAGGCCGGGGCGTCGCGAAGTGAGCGCGGCGACCACGGCATTGAGATCGAGATAATCGTAACGCAGTGCGATGTTGAGCTCATCGAGGACGATCATCGCAAAGCTCGGATCGGCCATGAGCTCGCGGGCCTTGCTCCAGGCGCGCTGGGCGGCGGCGATGTCGCGGGCGCGATCTTGCGTTTCCCAGGTAAAACCCTCGCCCATCGTGTGCCAGACCAGTTGCTCGCCGAATTTTTGCAGCGCGTCGCGCTCCGCCGAGTGCCAGGCGCCCTTGATGAACTGCACCACGCCGACGCGATGGCTGCGCCCGAGCATGCGCAAGGCAAGCCCGAACGCCGCCGTCGATTTGCCCTTCCCGGTCCCGGTGTGGACGATGAGCAAGCCCTTCTCGATAGTCTTTTCCGCGACTTCGGCATCCTGCACGGTCTTGCGCTTTGCCATCTTGGCGCGATGCCGTTCGGCTTCGGCATCATCGATCGTTTGCGTCATGACAGCACCTTACAAAGTTCCCTTCACTGCGAGCGGCAATCCGGCGACGATCAGGACGACGCGATCGGTGCGCGCGGCAAGGCGCTGGTTGAGACTGCCTTGCTGATCGCGGAAGCGCCGGGCGAGAGCATTGTCCGGCACGATGCCGGAACCCACTTCGTTGGCGACCAGCACCACCGGCGCGCTCGCACCCGCCAGCGTACGTTCCAGTCGGTCGATTTCGGCGTCGATGTCGGCCCCCGCCAGCATCAGATTCGACAACCACAGCGTCAGGCAATCGACCAGCACCGGCCTCGAGTGGTACGATTTGAGCGCGGCGGCGAGATCGCGCGGCGCCTCGACGGTCCGCCACTGCGACCCGCGCCGTGCGCGATGCGCGGCGATGCGCGCGGACATTTCCTCGTCACCGGCTTCCGCCGTCGCCAGATAGGTCCAAGGCGGCTGCCATGGCGACGGCAGCCCGGCGATCAAGCTCTCGGCATAGCGGCTTTTGCCGGAGCGGGCGCCGCCGAGGACGAGAGTAAGATTTGCTACGCTCGACATCACATCTGCGACCGGAACTTTGACAGCCAGATTGACAGGGCCGCCCGGTGAAATCTATCACTAGCGGATCGATGGTCCCTCACGCTGAGGGTGAATAGGGAATGCGGTGCGGCCAAAGGCGCAAGCCTTAAGCCAAATCCGCAGCTGCCCCCGCAACTGTGAGCGGGTAGTCTCGTCCGGTTAAGCCACTGGCGCTAGAGCATGATCCGGAAAAGTTTTCCGAAAAGATCATGCTCAAATAAAATGCCGGGAAGGCAGGGCGAGGCGACGATCCGCGAGCCAGGAGACCTGCCATCGACCGTGTCGACGCGACAAACGCGGGTCGGGGTGTATCCGTGGATGATCCAAAAGACGATTAAGTCTTTTGGTCCTCGCTCGCGCCGACGGCAGGCATGCGAGGATGTTTCGTGCTTACTTTTCTGAAGGCCGCGGTCGATGATGCATCGGCCGATCAACGTCCGAAACTCATAGCGATCTACCTTCTGCTGCTGGCCGCCAACGCGCTGGTCTGGGCTTGGGCGGTGATTGCATTCGCCGGTCGGCCGACGCTCCTTGGCACCGCATTTCTCGCTTATGTGCTCGGGCTACGGCATGCCGTCGATGCCGATCACATTGCCGCCATCGACAATGTCGTGCGCAAGCTTATGCAGGAAGGCAAGCGACCGGTATCGGTCGGACTGTTTTTCTCGCTCGGCCATTCGCTCGTCGTCACGATCTCGGTGGCGGTGATCGTCGGGTTGGCCTTCGCGCTGGAGGGCCGGCTGCATCCGTTCAAGGTGATCGGCAGCATCATCGGCACCGGCGCCTCGGCGTTCTTCCTTCTTGCCATCGCCGCCATCAATCTCGTGATCCTGCGCGCAGTGTGGCGCAGTTTCCGGCGCGCGCGCCGCGGCGAGGCGATTGCCGATCATGAGCTCGATCTGCTGCTCTCCGGCCGCGGCCTGCTCGCCCGCATCTTCCGGCCGCTGTTCCGCATGGTGTCGCGGAGCTGGCAGATGTTCCCGATTGGCTTTCTGTTCGGGCTCGGCTTCGATACCGCGACCGAAATCACGCTATTCACTGTCGTCGCAACCCAAGCCTCCGGCGGCATGAGCTTGGGTACAGTGATGCTGTTCCCCGCTTTGTTCACCGCGGGCATGACGCTCGTCGATACCACCGATAGCGTGCTGATGGTCGGCGCCTACGGCTGGGCGTTCCTCAATCCAATCCGCAAGATTTGGTACAACCTCACTATCACCGCGATTTCCGCACTGGTCGCCTTTTTGATCGGCGGCATCGAGGCGTTAGGCTTGATCGCCGACAAACTCGGCCTTGGCGGCGGCTTCTGGGGCATAATCGGCAATCTCAACGATGGGCTCGCCAATTTTGGTTATCTGGTCATCGGAGTTTTCATCGGCAGCTGGATCGTCTCCTACCTGATCTATCGCTGGCAAGGGTTCGACCGGCCGGCCATCGAGCGCGTCGAGGCTGTCCGATGACCGCCGCGCCGGTCGTTTACGTCTGCATCACTTGCCGCGGCCAAGGGCAGCAGGATTCCGGGCCGGATTCCGAGGCACGTCCCGGCGCGTTGCTTGCCGCGGCAACCGAACGCGCGGCGGCGGGAACCGACGTCACGGTGCGGCGGCTGCGCTGCTTCGCCAATTGCTCGCGGGGTCCGAGCGCCGCCATGCGCTGCGACGGCTCCTGGACCTACGTATTCGGCGGTCTCGACGAGAGCTGCGCCGGCGCGCTGATCGAGGGCGCGCGGCTCCTTGCCGGCGCCAGCGACGGCATCCTGCCCTGGCGGGGCCGGCCGGAAATTCTCAAGCGCGGCTTGATCGCGCGGGTTCCTCCCCTCGATTTCCAAGAGGTCGACGCATGAATGGCAAGATCGACGGCCAGCTCGCGCGCGTTCCCTGCACCATCGTCACCGGCTTTCTCGGCGCCGGCAAAACCACGCTGATCCGTCACGTCATTGCCAATGCGAAAGCGCGCCGCCTCGCCGTCATCGTCAACGAATTCGGCGACGTCGGCATCGACGGCGAAATCCTCAAGGGCTGCGGCAATGCCGCTTGCCCGGAGGACAATATCGTCGAACTGGCCAATGGCTGCCTGTGCTGCACGGTGGCGGACGAGTTCGTGCCGGCGCTCGACGCCATTCTGGCGAAAGGCGGCATCGAGCACATCGTGATCGAGACCTCGGGCCTCGCGCTGCCAAAACCCTTGGTCCAGGCCTTCCATTGGCCGGCGATCAAAAGCCGCGTCACCGTCGACGGCGTCGTCGTCGTGGTCGATGGCGCGGCGCTTGCCGACGGCCGGGTCGCGCAGGATCTCGATGCGCTCAAGCGCCAGCGCGTCGCCGACACCGCGCTCGAACACGACGATCCGATCGAGGAAGTTTTTGAGGATCAGATTGCCTGCGCCGACTTGGTGGTGCTCAACAAGCGGGATCTTCTCGACGAGGACGGGATCAACGCCGCGCTGGCGACGATAGCGCGCACGCTGCCGCGCAGCGTGAAAGTCCTCACCGTCACCGACGGCAAGGTCGACGAGGCGCTCTTGCTCGGTCTCGGCGTCGGCACCGAGGAGGACATTGCCAATCGCCGCACCCGGCACGATGCCGAAGCTGAGCACGATCACGACGATTTCGACTCGTTTGTCGTGCCGCTCGGCGAGATTGCAGATCCGTCGGCGCTGACAGCGCGCGTCGCCGCGCTGGCCGAGCGCTTTGACGTGCTGCGGGTCAAAGGCTTTGCGGCGATTGCGAACAAGCCGCTGCGTCTGTTGGTGCAAGCAGTGGGGCCGCGGGTGTCGCATCAATACGACCGGCCGTGGACGGCATCCGAGCCGCGCCAAGGCCAGCTCGTCGTCATCGGACTGAAGGGACTAGACCGCGCCGCCGTTACGCAGGCGCTCACCGGCCAACCGTTGAGTTAAGCGATGCATCTGCTCACCACGAGCGCAACCGGCCTCGACGAAATCGTCGAAGCAGTCGATCTCGGCCAGCCGCCGGGCGACATCGCCATATTGTCGTTCGCCGACAGCGATCTCGCCGGGCTTGCCGCGGCCTGGGAGGCCGAGCGTGAAAGCCTGCCCAGCGTGCGGCTGGCACACTTGCGCGATCTCCGTCACCCCATGTCGGTCGATCTGTGGATCGACCGCGTTGGCGCTCATGCCAAGGTGATCCTGGTTCGCCTGCTCGGCGGGCTCGATTGGTGGAAATACGGCATCGACCGGCTGACGTCGCTCGCGCGCAAGCGCGGCATTGCGCTTGCCGTGCTGCCCGGCGAAGACCGCGACGACGATAAACTCGAAGCCGCCTCGACGCTGCCGCCTGACGAGCTCGATACGCTGCTGCAGTATTTCCGCGAAGGCGGCCACGCAAATTTGCGCGCGCTGCTGCGCCGCCTGGCGCGTCACGCCGGATGCGGCATCCAAACGCGCGAGCCTGCGGCGGTGCCGCGGCTCGCCGGTTATCTGCCGGGCGAGGGCGCTGTTCCGCTCGACCGGCTGGTTGCGACGCTGGCCCAGGGCCGACCTGTAATTCCGATTGTGTTCTATCGCGCGATGGTACTCGCGGCCGACACCGCGCCGGTCGACATGCTATGCGCGGCGCTGGCGGCGCGTGGCCTCATGCCGGCGCCGCTCTTCGTCACCAGCCTGAAAGATAGCGAAGCCGATGCTTTCCTGCGCCAGGCATTGGCGCGGCTCGATCCGGCGTTAATCGTCACCATGACGGCCTTCGCGGCCGGCGGCAGCGCCGATCGACCGGCGGCGCTCGACGCGACTGGCATTCCGGTCTTGCAGGTGATCAGCGCCACCACCAGGCGCGCCGCCTGGCTGGACAGTCCGCGCGGACTCGGCGCCGCCGATCTGGCGATGCATGTCGTGCTGCCCGAGCTCGACGGTCGCCTGCTCATTGGCGCCATCGCGTTCAAGGGTCCGTTGTCGCCGCAGGAAGGTCTTGCCTTCACGGCGCTGGCGAGCCGTCCCGAGCCGGATCGCGTCGCCATGGTCGCCGATCGTATCGCCGCGCTTGCTCACTTGCGCGCCCTGCCGCGTCACAAACGGCGCGTCGCCATCCTGCTGCCGGATTATCCCGGCGCCAAAGGCCGCACCGGTTACGCGGTCGGCCTCGATGTGCCGGCGAGCGTGATCGCAGCCATAGAGGATCTCGCCGCCGCCGGTTACACGGTGCGCGACGCGCCGCAAACGCCGCGTGTGTTGCTCGATGTGCTCGCCCGCGGGTCGGAAGACGCGGTTGTGACGCTCGCACAGTACGAAACCTTCTTGGCGCGGCTGCCGCCCGCCGCGGTGGCCCGTTTGCGCGATGCTTGGGGCGAGCCCGCAGCCGACACCGATGCGCGTGCCGGCGCCTTTCATTTCCGCGCGCAAAGATTCGGCAATATTGTCGTGGCGCTGCCGCCGGATCGGGGACGCGCGGCGGAGCGGCGCGCCGATTATCACGATCCGACTCTGCCGCCGCGGCACGCACTGGTCGCGTTCGGGCTGTGGCTGCAACACGCGGCGAAAGTCGACGCGCTCGTTCATATGGGTGCGCACGGCACGCTGGAATGGCTGCCCGGCAAGGCGGTGGCGTTGAGCCCGGAATGCTTTCCCGAAATCGTCACCGGATGCCTGCCGGTGATCTATCCGTTCATCGTCAGCAATCCGGGCGAGGCGGCGCAGGCCAAGCGCCGCATTGCCGGAGTGACCATCGGGCATCTGCCGCCGCCGCTCATTGCCGCCGGGCCGAGCGGCGACGCACATGAGCTCGAACTCTTGCTCGACGAATATGCGCAAGCCGACGGGCTCGACCGCCGCCGCCGCGCGCGGCTCGCCAGGCTCATCGTCGAAACCGCGCAGCGCACCGGCTTGGCGCAGGAAGCCGGCATTACGGCCGGCGCCGGCAGCGACGCGCCGGCCGATGAAGCGCTGCGGCGCATCGATGCTTGGCTGTGCGATCTCAAGGATCTTGGAGTCAAGGATGGTCAGCACATCTACGGCCGAGTTGCTGCAGATATTGATGATCCGGCGTGGCTTGCGAGCGCCGAAGCCGAGCGCATGGCGTTGCTTGCCGCGCTCGACGGCCGTCGCGTCGCGCCGGGCCCGGCCGGCGCGCCGGCGCGGGGGCGACGCGACGTGCTGCCGACCGGCCGCAATCTCTTCACTGCCGATCCCCGCACCTTGCCGACGCCCACCGCAATGGAGCTCGGCCGGCTCGCCGCCGATGAAGTCGTGCGCGCGCATCTGCAGGCGCATGGCGACATGCCGCGCGCGGCGGTGATCGATCTTTGGGGCAGCGCCACTTTGCGTACCGGCGGCGAGGAGATTGCGCAGGGCTTGGCGCTGCTCGGCTGCCGCCCGATCTGGGAAAATGCCAGCGGCCGCGTCACCGGCGTCGAAGTGCTGCCCTGCGCCTCGATGGGCCGCGCGCGCGTCGACGTTACGTGGCGCATTTCCGGTCTGTTCCGCGATCTGTTCCCGGCGCAGATCGCGCTGATCGACGCCGCGGTGCAGGCGGTGGCGACGCGCGATGAAACGGGGGACGAAAATCCGCTCGTCGCCGCGCGCCGAAGCGGCGGAGGCGCGAATGCAGGACGGCTTCACCGCATTTTCGGCACGGCGCCGGGCGTCTATGGCGCGGGCGTCGAGGAGCTAATCGGCCGTGAGGCCGACATCGAGGCCATCGGTGCGGCCTATCTCGCCGCCGCCTCGCATGCTTACGGCGGCGCCGATGGCGAAGCGGATGCGGCGCCCGGCGCCTTCGCGCGGCGCGTTGCCGGTGCCGATATGTTGGTGCATGTCAGCGATGATCCCGGGCGCGATCTCCTGGAAGGCGCCGAGGATGCCGCCTTTGTCGGCGGCTTCGCGGCGGCCGCGAACCTGCTCGGCCGTGCGGTCGATCTGGTGATGCTGGATATGACTGACCCGCAGCGACCGCGCGCGCGGGCGCTGTCGGCGGCTTTGGCACGGATCGTTCGCGCACGCGCGACTGATCCACGCTTCATCGCCGGGCAAATGCGCCACGGTCCGCGCGGCGCCGCCGAGCTTGCCGAAACCGTGGACCGTCTCGTGGCGTTCGCGGAAACTACCGGCGCCGTCGCTGGCAACTTGTTTGATCTTTTGTATAACGCCTATGTTGCCGATGCCCAGGTGCGCGACTTTTTGCTGCGTGAAAATCCCGACGCGGCAGCGGCAATCGCCGAACGGCTCGATGCCGCGCGGCGCCGCGGCCTCTGGCATCCGCATCGTAATGATACCGACGCCGGCCTGGCCGCGTTGCAAGCGGAGGTCATAGCATGATCGCGCGCGCGATCGCGATGCCGCGCCGCCGCGGCGCTTGCCCCGGCCTGTCGGCGCCGATGCTGACCGGCGACGGCTTGCTGGTGCGGTTGCATCCGATCGGAACGATCCCGCTTGCCGCGTTTGCCGAACTGTGCCGGGCGGCGCGACGGCGCGGCAACGGCGTCATCGAGATTACCTCGCGAGGCAGCATTCAGGTGCGTGGCCTGAGCGACGGATCCGCGCCGCAATTCGCAGCCGACATCGCCGCGCTCGCTATCGCAGCGGATGACGGCGTTCCGGTTTTGTGTAACCCGCTGGCCGGGATCGACGCCGAGGAGATTTTCGACAGCTTATCGCTCGCTGCCGAATTGCGCGACGCTTTGGCGCGTGTGCCGCTCAAATCAAAACTCGGCGCCAAAGTTTCCGTCGCGATCGACGGCGGCGGAGCGCTCGGCCTCGCAAGGCTTGCCGCCGACATTCGCCTGACCGCGCAGGCGGGGAACGGCACTGCCGTATTGCGTTTAGCCGTGGGCGGCGATGATGCAAGCGCCGCACCTCTCGGTCTTGTCGCTCCCAAAGCGGCGGTCGAAGCCGTAATACGCTTGCTCGAAGTCCTGGCCGCACGAGGCCACAACACCCGTGCACGGGACATTGTGGCCGTCGATGGACCAGCCGTATTCCGCAAGGCGCTCGGCAACCTCGTAGGTTCCGCTCGTTGCAGCGAAAGCGCGGACCCAGCGTTGGATTCCCGGTTGCGCGGGAATGAACGGAAGGTGCTATCGCCCATTCGCTCGCTTCCTTTGCGCAATGGTTCGCTTGCTTTGGGAATTGGCCTCGCCTTCGGGCATGCCGATGCAAGCTCGCTCACGCGACTGGTCGACGTTGCGGAAGCGGCCGGCGCCAGCGGGTTTCGCGCTGCGCCTGGCAGAGCACTGATGATTATCGGGCTCTCGCCGCAGTCCGTGTCGGCCTTTGTCGCGGCCGCTGGCCAACTGGGCTTTATCGTGCGCGCCGACGATCCACGGCGGCGCGTCATCGCTTGTGCCGGCGCACCGATCTGCGCCTCCGCACATATCGCGGCGCGCGTGCTGGCGCCGCTCGTTGCGGAGCAGATCGGTCCGCACCGTGACAACATGTTTACGGTTCATATTTCCGGCTGCGCCAAAGGCTGCGCGCAGGCCGCGCCCGCCGCGCTGACGGTCGTCGGCACGCCGGATGGCTGCGCGCTGGTAGTCGACGGTTCGGCGCGGGATGCGCCGTTCGCGCTTGTTACGGCAGAGGAACTGTCCGGAGCGGTTACGCAGTTTGCGCGCGAACGAAAGCGGGAGGCCGCTCATGCCTGAACGTGCCGCCTATTTGCGCGACGGCGCCGCGATCTATCAGCGCTCGTTCGCGATTATCCGGGCCGAGGCCGATCTGTCGCGCTTTTCGGCGGCGGAGGCCGACGTCGCCGTGCGCATGATCCATGCCTGCGGCCAGGTCGACGTGGCGCAGCACATCGTGTTCGGCGGCGACCTCGTCGCTGCCGCCTGCGGCGCGCTTGTCGGCGGCGCTCCGATTTTGTGCGATACCGAGATGGTGGCGCATGGAATTACGCGCGCGCGGCTGCCGACGCGTAATGAGGTGATTTGCACGCTCAACGATTCGCGCACGGCGGCGCTGGCGGAAAAAAACAGCACGACCCGTTCGGCGGCAGCGCTCGATTTGTGGCTCGACCGCCTCGGCGGCGCGGTGGTCGCCATCGGCAATGCGCCGACCGCTCTTTTCCGCCTGCTCGAACTGATCGACGCCGGCGCGCCGCGGCCGGCGGCTATTCTCGGCATCCCGGTCGGCTTTGTCGGCGCCGCTGAAGCGAAGGAGGCGCTCGCCGGAAATCCGCGCGGCGTGCCCTATCTCATCGTGCGCGGCCGCATCGGCGGCAGCGCCATGACGGCGGCGGCGGTGAACGCTTTGGCGAGGTCCGGACTATGAGCGCGGCAAGGCTGATCGGCGTCGGCGTCGGACCGGGCGATCCGGAATTGCTGACGCTCAAAGCGATGCGCGCGCTCGGCGAGGCCGACGTGATCGCGCATTTCGCCAAAGTGGGGAATCCCAGCCATTCTCGCGCCATCGTCGCGCACCATCTGCGCGCCGGTGTGGTCGAATTGCCGCTTTGTTACCCCATCACCACCGAGCTGCCCGCCTGCAGCGACGGCTATCGCGACGCCATCCGCGCATTCTACGACGCCGCCGCGGCGGCGATCGCCGCGCAGATTGAAGCCGGCCGCGTGGTCGCCGTGATCTGCGAGGGCGATCCGCTGTTCTATGGCTCCTACATGCATGTGCATGCGCGGCTGGCGGCGCGTTTCCCGACCGAGATCGTGGCCGGCATCACCGGCATGTCGGGCTGTTGGTCGGCTGCGGGAATGCCGATCGCGCAAGGCGACGACGTCTTTACCGTGCTGCCGGCGACGCTGCCCGAAGGCGAACTGGTGCGGCGGCTCGCCGAGGCCGACGCCGCCGTGGTGATGAAGGTCGGGCGGCATCTGCCGAAACTGCGCCGCGCGCTCGCAACTAGCGGCCGCTTGCCGCGCGCCATTTATGTCGAGCGCGGCACTATGGCGGAGGAGAAAATGATCCCGCTGTCCGCCAAGCTCGACGATGAGGCCCCGTATTTCGCCGTGGTCTTGGTGCCGGGCTGGGAGGAACGACCGTGAGCGGCCGTCTCGCCGTCGTCGGGCTGGGGCCGGGCGATCCGCGCTATCTGACGCCGGAAGCCGACGCCGCGCTGCGCGATGCCGAAGCGCTCTACGGCTACGGGCCCTATCTCGATCGCGTGCCGGCGCGTGCGGGTCAAAGCCGCCTTCCGTCCGACAATCGCGAAGAACGCGCGCGTGCTGTCGCGGCTTTGCGTCACGCCGCGTTAGGCGCGAATGTGGCCGTCGTTTCCGGCGGCGATCCGGGCGTGTTCGCCATGGCAGCCGCGATCTGCGAGCAGATCAAAGAAGGCCCGGACGCCTGGCGGGCGCTCGACGTCGCGTTCGTTCCCGGCATTACCGCCATGCTTGCCGTAGCGGCAAAAATCGGCGCGCCGCTCGGTCACGATTTCTGCGCGCTGTCGCTGTCCGATAATCTGAAACCCTGGGGCCTGGTCGAGCGCCGGCTCGACGCCGCGGCCGACGCGGGCTTTGTCATCGCACTTTACAATCCGGTGTCGCGGGCGCGGCCCTGGCAGTTCGGCAATGCCATGGAGCGGCTGCGTCGGCATCTGCCGGAGACGACGCCCGTTGTGTTTGGCCGAGCCGTCGGACGGCCGGAGGAGCAAGTCAGCGTCACGACGCTTGCAGACGCCGACGCGGCATCTGCCGATATGGCGACACTGGTGATTGTCGGCACGCGCGAAACGCGCGTGATCGCGCGGCCCGGGCATTCGCCGCTGGTCTATACGCCGCGCGCCGCGGCGGAGGTGAGCGCATGATCGAGCCACGCGATCGCATCCTCCACCGTCTCGACTGCGGGCGCAGCGTGCGCCGGCGGCCGGCGCAGCAGAATGACCTCGATGCCGAGCGCGCGCGCAGCGGCGATCTTGCCGTAGGCCGCGCTGCCGCCGCTGTTCTTGGCGATGACAACGTCGATTTCGTGCGCCGTCATCAGCGCCCGGTCGCTGGCTTCGCTGAACGGGCCGCGCGCGGTGACGTAGGCCACATGGGGCAGCGGCAGCGGCGGATCGACGGGATCGACGCTGCGGACGAGATAGCGATGTTGCGGCGTGCCGGCGAAGGCGCCGAGCTCGTTGCGGCCAAGCGCGATGAAGACGCTGCGTGGCTCTCTGCCGATGGCGTTCACCGCCGCGGCGGCATCGCTTACTTCGATCCATCGATCGCCGGTAACCGCGGTCCAGGGCGGCCGGCGCAGCGCCATAAACGGCACGGCGGTTCGGCGCGCCGCGGCAGCGGCGTTTTCCGAAATGATATTCGCATAGGGATGCGTGGCGTCGATCAACGCGTCGATGCGCTCCGCGACGAGATAATCGGCCAAGCCCGCCGCGCCGCCAAAGCCGCCGACGCGGATCGGCACCGCGTGCGGAACCGGCGATGCCGTGCGGCCGGCAAGCGACAGCGTCACGTCGAGCTCATCGCGCTTGGCGAGGCGTTCGCCCAGCACGCGAGCTTCCGTGGTGCCGCCGAGAATAAGGATGCGGGGTGGAGTGCTTGGCGGAGTCTTTGGCATGCCTAATGTGCCGTTTCCCGATGCGCGTCCGCCTGACACTGCCGCATCGCCGCGCTGGCTGTCCATCGTCGGCATCGGCGAGGACGGCGTCGAGGGCTTAAGCTCGGTCGCGCGCGGTCTGATTGAAGCCGCTGAAATCGTGTTTGGCGGCCGGCGGCATCTCGGGCTTGCGGCGCCGCTTATTCGCGGCGCTTCGCGACCATGGCCCAGCCCGTTCGACGGCGCAGCCGAAGAAGTTCTGCGTCAACGCGGCAGGCAAGTCTGCGTGCTCGCCTCGGGAGATCCGTTTCAATACGGCGTCGGCGCCGTACTGGCCCGGCACATCGACCCGCGGGAGATGGCGGTGGTTCCAGGTGCGTCAGCCTTCAGCCTGGCTGCGGCTCGGCTTGGCTGGTCGCTGCCGCGGACGGTGCTGCTTTCGCTGCACGGCCGCGCGCTCGATCTTATTCGCCCGCATTTGCAGCCCGGCGCACGGATTCTGGCTTTGACCTCCGACGGTGAAGCGCCGGCGACGCTGGCAAAGCTCCTTGCCGAGATTGGCTTCGGGGCCTCGCGCCTGACTATCCTTGAAGCGCTCGGTGGGCCGCGCGAGCGCGTCCGTATGACATTAGCGAGTGGTTATCACCTTGGCACAGTGGACGCGCTGAACACGGTCGCCATCGAGGTTGCGGCTGCGGCGAACGCGCGTGTTTTGCCACTGACGGCCGGGTTGGCGGAAGATTTATTCGAACATGACGGCCAAATCACGAAACGCGAAATTCGCGCGGTGACGCTTTCGTCGCTGGCGCCGCGCCGTGGCGAACTCTTGTGGGACATCGGCGCGGGCTCCGGCTCGGTCGCCATCGAATGGATGCTGGCCGATCCGCTGATGCGCGCCGTTGCGATCGAGCGGCGTGCGGATCGCGCTGCCCGAATTCGCCGCAATGCCGCGGCCTTCGGCGTGCCGGGGCTCGAAGTCGTGGAAGGCGCTGCACCGGCCGCGCTGGCGACGCTTGCAGCGCCGGACGCCGTCTTTGTCGGTGGCGGCGGCGATTCCGCCGTGCTTGATGCCGCAGCGCGCGCGCTACGCTCCGGTGGACGCTTCGTGGCCAATGCAGTGACGCTGGAAACCGAAGCATTGCTGCTTGCCCGGCACGCCGCGCTCGGCGGCGAATTGATCCGCATCGCGATTTCGCGCGCTGGGCCGGTTGGCGAAAAATCCGGCTGGCGCGCCGCAATGCCGGTCACGCAATGGCTATGGACCAAGCCATGACCGTGCATTTCATCGGCGCCGGACCGGGCGCGGCCGATCTCATCACCGTGCGCGGCCGCGATCTCATTGCGCGTTGCCCGGTCTGCCTCTATGCCGGCTCAATCGTGCCACGCGAGTTGCTGGACTATTGTCCGCCGCACGCGCGCATCGTCGACACCGCGCCGCTGTCGCTCGACGACATCGACGCCGAGTTTGCCCGCGCGCATGCCACGGGTGAAGACGTAGCACGGCTGCATTCCGGCGACCTCTCGATCTACTCGGCGCTCGCCGAACAACTGCGTCGGCTCGAACGCCGCGGCATTCCTTATACGCTGACGCCGGGCGTGCCGGCCTTCGCCGCCGCCGCCGCCGCGCTGCAATGCGAGCTCACCGTGCCGGAAGTGGCGCAAAGCGTAGTGCTGACCCGCGTGTCGGGTCGCGCTTCGCGCATGCCGGAAGACGAGAAACTCGCTACCTTTGCTGCGAGCGGCGCCACACTCGTCATTCATCTCGCCATTCATGCCCTCGATTCCATCGTGGAGGAGTTGACGCCGTTCTACGGCGGAGACTGTCCGGCCGCGGTCGTCGTGCAGGCCAGTTCGCCAGAACAACGGATCATTCGCGGTATGCTGTCAGATATCGCGGAGAAGGTTGCCAAAGAGAAAATCGAGCGCACTGCGCTTATTCTCGTCGGCCGCGCGCTCGCGGCAGAAGATTTCCGCGACAGCGCGCTTTATGACGCCGATTATCGCCGCCGCTTCCGGGGAGGCGCTGCGTGAGCCGCTCCCTAATCTTTGAAAGGCGCGCGGCCGACCAGATTCTGGTCGCGGTCGAACAGTACGATTTCGACGGCGACATTGCGGCCGGCGACGAGGACCGCTGCAGTCTCTTGCGCTGCGCGCGCGACGGCGTCGCCGAGCGCAATGCCTTCGGATTGCGCGAGATCAAACGCTTGCGCGGCGGTGTTCGCCGCCACAATGCCTTGGCGGAGCTGCGCGGAGCCGCCGGCTGCGGCCGCCAGATTGGCGAGCTCCATGAGATCGACCTCGCCGCGCTTGGAGTGCAGGTCGGTCAGCCCCTGGGCGAGCTTGGTCATCTTGGCAACGCCGCCGGCGATGGTGACGCGCGGTACCGGATGCCGCCGCAGATATTTCAGCATGCCGCCGACGAAGTCGCCCATGTCGATCAGCGCGATCTCAGGCAGGCCGTAGAGCTTTTGCACCCCGGTCTCCGAACTCGCCCCGGTGGCACCGGCGATATGGCTGAGGCCTGCGGCGCGAGCCACATCGATGCCGGAATGGATCGAATGGATCCAGGCCGAGCACGAATAGGGCACGACGATTCCCGTGGTGCCGAGGATCGACAGGCCGCCGATAATACCGAGCCGGCCGTTGAGGGTTTTCGCCGCCAGCGCCTCGCCGCCGGGAATCGAAATCTCGACGTCCGCATCGGCGGCGCACCCGGACGCAGCGGCGACCTCAGCGATGGCGTCGCCGATCATGCGGCGCGGCACCGGATTGATGGCGGGCTCGCCCGGCGCGATGGGCAGGCCGGCGCGCGTGACCGTGCCGACGCCTTCACCGGCGCGAAAAGTAACGCCAGTCCCGTCGGCGCCAATACGAACGGTGGCGCAGACCAGCGCGCCGTGGGTCACGTCGGGATCGTCGCCGGCATCTTTGACCACGCCGGCAGTCGCCGAACCTTCGTCCTTGCGCGTCATGGCAAGTGCAAAGCTCGGCCGTTCGCCACGTGGCAGCGTCACTTCGACCGGGTCCGGAAACTCGCCGGTGACGAGCGCAGCGAAGGCCGCCTTCGCCGCAGCCGCGGCGCAGGTACCGGTGGTCCAACCCCGGCGCAATGGCGGGACCTGTTTGGTCATAGTGCTTCCTCTGCGCCAAGCTTTAGTCCCGCACGGCGCGGGCGTCACGATGGGTTCGCGCCATGACGGCATGGGACGCATTGGCGGCGGGACGCGCGGGCATTCCGGTCTTCGAACCGGGCCACGTCTGGCTTGCCGGCGCGGGGCCGGGCGATCCCGGTCTGCTCACTCTCGATGCGCTGGCCGGCCTGGCGCAGGCCGACGTTGTCGTTCACGACGCGCTGGTCGATGCGCGCATCTTGGCGCTGGCCGGACCGCAAGCGCGGCTCGAATTTGCCGGCAAGCGCGGCGGCAAGCCGTCGGCGTTGCAGGCCGATATCAGCGAGCGGCTGGTAGCGCTGGCGCGCGCCGGGCAGCGCGTGTTGCGGCTCAAGGGCGGCGATCCATTCGTGTTCGGCCGCGGCGGCGAAGAGGCGATGACGCTCGCGGCGGCGCGCATTCCGTTCCGCATCATTCCCGGCATCACCGCCGGGCTTGCCGCGCTCGCGGCAGCGGCCATTCCGGCGACGCTGCGCGGCGTCAACCGGGCGGTGATTTTCGCCGCCGGTCACGGCGCCGACGAAGACTTCGACTGGGCGCCGCTCGCCCGCACCGGCCAGCCCATCGTGCTCTACATGGTGATGCATAATCTCGAGCGGATCGCCGCCGCCTTGATGGCTGCCGGGCTTGCCGGCGCGACGCCGGCCGCGGTCATCGCCTCGGCGACCACGCCGCGGCAGCGCGTCCTGGTGTCGACGCTGAAAAAACTTGCCGGCGATGCGCGCGCACAACAATTCGAGCCGCCGGCCATCGTCGTGATCGGCGATATCGTGACCATGCGGCAGCGGCTCATTGGTCAGGAAGCAAAAAAATGACGGCGCGCGGTCTCATCATCGCCGCGCCGCATTCCGGCGCGGGCAAAACGACGGTCACGCTCGCGATATTGGCGGCGCTGTCACGACGCGGCATCAAAGTGCGCGCGGCCAAAGCCGGGCCGGATTACATCGATCCGGCATTTCACGCCGCCGCCATCGGTGCCCCAAGCCTCAATCTCGATAGCTGGGCGATGCCGCGCCCGCTGCTCGATGTGCTGGCGGCGCAAGCGGCCGATGCCGCGGATATTTTCATCATCGAAGGCGTGATGGGTCTGTTCGACGGCGCCAGCGGTGTTGCGGGCCAATGCGGCGCGACTGCAGACCTCGCCGCGCATTTCGGGCTTCCTGTCGTGCTGGTGCTCGACATATCGCGGCAGGCGCAATCGGCGGCGGCCGTCGTGCGAGGCTTTGCCACGCACGATCCCGCCGTTCGCATCGTCGGAGTGATCCTCAACCGCACCGCCAGCGAGAAGCACCGTGCGCTGGTCGCAGACGCGATAGCTTCCCTCGGCATTCCAGTATTCGGCGCGGTGCCGCGCGAGGCCGCGCTCGCTTTGCCGGAACGTCATCTCGGCCTCGTGCAAGCCGGCGAACATGCCGATCTGGCCGGCCTGATCGACCGCCTCGCCGCGATGGCCGAGCGTCATCTCGATCTGGACGCGCTGATTGCCAACGCCGCGCCGCTCAGTGTCGAAGCTGCCAGGGGGGTTGCGACGGCTTTGCCGCCGCCCGGGCAGCGCGTCACGCTGGCGCAGGATCGGGCCTTCAGCTTCATCTATCCGCATCTCGTTGAAGCCTGGCGCCGCGCCGGCGCCGAGATCATTCCATTCTCGCCGCTCGCCGATGAGCCGCCGGCCGAGTACGCCGATTGTTGCTGGCTGCCCGGCGGCTATCCGGAGCTGCATGCCGACGCGCTGGCCGCGGCGGATCGTTTCAAATCCGGCTTGCGACGTTTTGCCGGGACGCGGCCGGTGCACGGCGAGTGCGGCGGCTACATGGTGCTGGGTGAGAGCCTCGAAGACGCCGCCGGCAAGCAGCACGCCATGGCCGGATTACTCGGCCACGCCACGAGCTTCGCCAGGCGCAAATTGCATCTCGGCTACCGCACCGCGCGGCTCTTGTCCGACACCGTGCTCGGCGCGAAGGGCACAATCCTTCGCGGCCACGAATTTCACTACGCCTCGCTCGCCGCTGCCGGCGATGACGATGCTTTTGCGGAGCTCGACGACGGCGAAGGTCGCGCGCTAGGCAAATCCGGCGGACAACGCGGCCGCGTTACCGGCACGTTTTTTCACGCCATTGCGGCAGCGGGGTAAGACGCTCAGCGCTCCAGCAGCGCGACTGTGCCGAGACCGCCGTCGGAACAGATGCTGACGATGGCGCGGCTGCCCGGCGGCAAAGCCGCGAGTTCTTTGACCGCCTGACTCAAAATACGCGCTCCCGTGGCCGCGAACGGATGACCGAGCGCCACGCTGCCGCCGTTCGGGTTCATCCGCTCGCGCGGAAAGCTGCCGAACGTATGTTCGACGCCCGCCTTGGCACGGACGAAATCTTTATTTTCGAGTGCTTTGATGTGGCAGAGCACCTGCGCCGAAAAAGCCTCGTGGATTTCCCACAATGCGATGTCGTTGTACGTGAGCCCATGCCGCGCCAGCAGTCGCGGAATGGCTGTCACTGGCGCCATCAGCAAGCCTTCGTGAAAGATATCGACGGCCGCCATTTCGAAATCAATGAGACGCGCGCGCGGCAGGTGGCCTGGCAACCGATTCAGTCCTTCGTCGGTCGCGACCCAGATCGCGGCGGCGCCATCGGTCAACGGCGAACTGTTGCCTGCCGTGAGTGTGCCGCGTCCGCTCACGCGATCGAACACCGGCTTCAACCTGGCGAGCTTCTCCAGCGACGTGTCGCGGCGCGGAAAGTGATCTTTATCGACGCCGTCAAGCGGAACGATCAGATCGGCGAAGAAGCCACGGTCCTGAGCCGCGATCGCCCGCTGATGACCCTCAAGTGCAAGCTCGTCTTGTTCCAAGCGGCCGATCTTCCAATCCTTGGCCATATCCTCGGTATGTTCGCCCATGCTGCGGCCGGTGACGCGGTTCTTCACTTCCGGCACGTAGAGGCGGATATCGGACGGCCGCAGGCGGCGTAGAACGCGCAGGCGTTCGCGCGTGCTGCGCGCCTGGAACAGGCGCCGCAGCCAGACCGATAAATTCATGCCGAGACCGAACTCGACGCGGCTCATGCTTTCGACGCCGCCGACCATGGCCAGCGCCGCACGCCGCTGCCCGAGCATTCCGGCGGCCTCGAAGGCACCGACCATGCTGGTCGAGCACTGCATGACGGTGGTGAAGGTCGGCACATGCGGATCGAGCTTGCTGTCGAGCCACACTTCACGGGCGAGGTTGGCGTAAGTCAGGTTGCCGACCACAGAGCCCCAGACGCCGAAGTCGATTGCTCCGCTCGCCTGCTGCGCCATGGCTTTCACCACCGGCACCGACAACGCTAGCGAATCGCGATCGGCGAAAGGTCCGTCGACGGCGACAAACGGCGTGCGCAGGCCGGCTGCCAACCAAACCGCTTGTCCGCCATTGCTAGGCATCGGTTAGCCCGCCGCTTTCGGCTCCGCCCTATCGTCCGGCTTATCCGAGACGCCGGCCTCGGCGAACGTCGCCATGCCGGTGTGGCAGGCCAATGCCGCGCGCAAAATGTGCAGCGCCACCGCGGCGCCGGAGGCTTCGCCAAGCCGCATAGTGAGATCGACGAGCGGCGTAAGCCCAAGCTCCTCCAGCAGCATGCGGTGACCGGCTTCGGCGGAGACGTGTCCGGCTTGTGTGTGGGCGAGCGTATCGGTTCGCAGTTTTGCCAGCGGCGCCACCGCCGCGGTGCAGACGAAACCATCGAGCAAAACTGGAATGCGCTGCCGCCGCGCCGCCAGCGTCGCGCCGAGAATGGCGGCAAGCTCGTGGCCGCCGAGTGCGGCGGCCACCGCCAACGGATCGGAGAGCGTAGCGACATGCCGCGCGATCGCCCGGTCGATCACCGCGCGCTTGCGCGCCAAGCCCTCTTCATCGACGCCAGTGCCGCGGCCGGCCCAGCGCGCGCCGCCGCCGCCGAACAAAGCCGCGGCGATGGCCGCCGCCGCCGTGGTGTTGCCGATGCCCATTTCGCCGAGGCAGACGAGATCGCAATCCGGCGCGACAGCGCCGTAGCCGGTCGCCACGGCGGCGAGAAATTCCTGTTCGGTAAGAGCGGGCTGTTGCGTAAGGTCCGCGGTCGGCGTTTCCAGCGACAGCGGGATGACGCGCAATTTGGCGCCGGCGCTCTTCGCCAGCTGATTGATCGCGGCGCCCCCTGCGGCAAAGTTCGCCACCATCTGCGCGGTGACCTCGGCCGGATAGGCCGACACGCCAAGCTTGGTCACGCCGTGATTGCCGGCGAAGACCAGGATTTCGACGTGGTCGAGCCGCGGCGGCGCATGGCCCTGCCAATGCGCCAGCCAGGCGACGAGGTCTTCGAGCCGGCCGAGGCTCTTCGGCGGCTTGGTCAGGGCCGCTTCACGCTGCGCGACCGCGGCGCTGGCGGCGGGATGCCCGCTCGGCAGGTCGAGACAGACCGCGCGCAGCGCTGAAAATGAGGTAAAATTCGACATGTCGATGTGATTCCGCGCGTCGGCAGGAGCGCGCCAAGGTCTAGCATGATTTATCGCAGATGACGATTTCCAACAGCTGGCTTGAAAACCGCGCCGAGGAGTTCAAGGCGAGCATTGTTTTCTGCACCCGGCTGCCGCTGTTGCGCGCGACGCCGCTTGCCGGCAGCGCCATCGCCAAAGCGGCCTGGGCGTTTCCGATTGCCGGGCTCGCGGTTGGGATCATTGGCGCCATCATCTATGCGCTCGGGCACAAATTCGGCTTGCCGGCATGGCCGGCCGCGGCGCTCGCCGTTGCGGCGACAATGTTGGTCACCGGTTGCCTGCACGAAGACGGGCTTGCCGATACCGCGGATGGTTTCGGCGGCGGCGAAACGCGCGAACAGAAGCTTGCCATCATGCGCGACAGCCGTATCGGCGTTTACGGCGTCTGCGCTTTGACGATGTCGATCATACTGCGTGTCGGCGCACTGGCGAGCCTGCCCAGCGCGCATGCCGTCGTCTGGGCGCTGATCGCCTCGCATGCCGCCGCGCGCGCGGCCATGCCCGTATTGATGCTTGTGCTGCCGCCGGCGCGCAGCGAGGGCTTGGCGTTCGACGCCGGGCGGCCGCCCGGTGAGGCCGTTGCCGCCGCCGCCGTGATCGGCTTCCTCATCCTCGCGATTTGCCTGCATTTCGGCCACGGCCTTTTGGCGCTGATCGTACTTGCCGCGATCATGGCGCTGATGGCGTGGCTCGCAACGCGGCAGATCGGCGGCCAGACCGGCGACGTCGTGGGTGCGCTCGAGCAAGTAAGCGAGATCGCGATTTTGCTGGTGGCTTTGGGCTAGCCGCTTCGCGAGTTTACGCTGCCGCGCCTTGCTCGGGCTCGAGCGGCAGCTTCACCGGCTGTTTGAGCTTGGCCGAGAGATCGAGCGCCTTGGTCAGCATCAGCCGGTTATGCGCTTCCGCGGCGGTGGCGGCCTGGGTCGGCAATCCGAGCGAGACGCGATTGAGCCACGACACGGTCTCTTCCGCCATCGGCCCACGCAGCTCGCCGAGCACCATGTCGCCCGGCGGATAAGAGCCCATGAAGTCGACGAGGCGGCTCGTGTCTGGCGCATAGCCTTCGCTTTGCGGTGCCGAGACCGCTAGCACGATATCGCGATGGGTATCGTCGATGGTCAGCACGCCGTGGGTGCCGTTGATGCCGACCTCTAAACTATAGACCGCCCCCGGCCACGTGACCGGCAGCGCCCAGGAAATGCTGAGATTGTGCACCGTGCCGTCGGAGAACACGATCATTCCGGCGGTCCCGTCGATGCCGTGGTAGAGCGGTCCGAGCACCTTATCGACGGAGCGTGCGTAGCATTCTACGGGCGTCTTCTTTTCCAGGTACCACATCACGATATCGAGCGCGTGCGTGCCGGAAATCACCATGGGTGAAATCGACGACGGATCGTCGGTGCGCTTGTAATTGTCGATCGCGACCAGGCGATTCATGAAAGCGCGCGAACTCACCATGGTGACGTCGCCGAGCGCTCCGTTACGCACCTTTTCCTTAGCGCCGAGCCATTTGCGGCGGAAGCGCTGGGTATAGCCGACCACGGCGTCGAGCTTGGCGTCGGTGATCGCCTTGAGGACGCGAGCGGACTGGGCGAGATCGGTGGCGAGCGGCTTTTCGATCAGCATCGGCACGCCGCGCTCGACCGCGGCAAGAACCGGATCGACGTGCAAATGCTCGTCGGTGGCGATGATGGCGGCCGTGACTTCTGGCCGCGCCAGCAATTCGCGGTGGCTCGTGGTGATGAAGTCCGCGCCGATGCGCGCGCCGACGTCGCCGCCGCGATTGTGGTTGAGCTCGGCAATGCCGATCCATTCCACGGCGGGATGGCGCGCCGCCACTTCGCCGCGGAACAGGCCGACGCGGCCGGCGCCGATAATGGCGAGGCCGACGCCTTTTGCACCCTTCTTCATACGTTCAATCCCGCGCGGTTTTTCTTCTTGAGCTCAGCGATGCCGGAGATCGTCTCGTTGCTGAGCGGCAGATCGATCGGCGCGTTGCGATCGGCCGAGAGATCGGCCGCACTATAAGTCTCCATCACGCGCCGCGCGCTCTCCGGCGTCACCATCACCGCCGTGTCGCGGATGCAGGCTTCGAGGAAATACATCGTCTCCGGGCCCAGCCCGCCGGCATAGACATGGTCGACCCATTCGCCGGGCATGGTCGACATCGTGAACTCCTGGCCGCGCTTTGCGGTATTGAGCCAATTGTCACGCTGCGTGTCGTCGAGCGTGAGCGCGCCCTCGGTGCCGGTGATCTCGATCCAGGTCGAGCAGTAATTCGGAAAGCTCGGCGGAAAATTCCAGCCGCCGCCGATCATCACCACCACGCCGTTATCCATCGTCACGGTGGTGAACATGACGTCGTGCGAGCCGTTGATCGGCTGCATATAGCCGTAGGCGCCCTGGCTATAGACGCGGACCGGCTTTGCCGGCTCAAGGAGCCAGAACACGAAATCAAGATCGTGGGTCGATTCCATCACCACCGGCGACAGGCGCACCCTGCTTGCGATCTTCTTGCCGAGTTCGCGCGACAGGTGACGGCTGACCAGCACCGAGACGACTTTGCCGAGCGTTCCATCCGTGATCTTCTTCTTGGCGAACGCCACTTTGGGATTGAAGCGCTGCGAATAGCCGATGGTGAATTTGAGATTGTTGCGGTTTGCCAATTGGATCAGCTCATCGGCTTCCCACAGCTCGAGCGCGATCGGCTTTTCCAGCATGACGTTCTTGTCGGCTTTGAGGCAGTCGCGCGCGATCGGATAGTGATTGGCCTCGGGCGTGGTCGAAATATAGACGACGCGAATGTTGTCGTTCCTGATGAGGTCGTTGTAGTCGAGCGTCGCGGTCGCCGGCTGGTACAGCGTCTTCACCTCGGCGAGCCGGTCCGGCTTGATGTCGCACAGGTGCAATTTGTCGACCAAAGCCGTGCGCGACAGCGTGTCGGCCCGCAAGCCGCCGATCCAGCCGACGCCAATCACGCCTGCTTCCACCGTCTTCACTGGGCGTTTCCTTCTCGTTGCGGGTGCATAAAAACCATGTCAGGGCGAAGCGTGCAATGCTGTGTCCACGCCAAAGACAGTTCTGGCAAATTGCGGATAGACCTCGGCTAGCATTGGCGCGATGACCGAGCGCATCATTCGCAAGGTCTCGGCTGACGGCGCCGGAGTGGTCGGCACATGCTCGGGCCGGTCGAAATCGAAGCCGGTATTTTCGATTACCTCGGCGACGCTGTGACCGGGATGGACGCTGGCGAGGCGAAAGCGCCGGCGGGTGCGGTCGAAGTCGAACAGGCAGCGATTGGTGACGAGCGCAATCGGGCCGCCGGGGCGAAATACATTGTCGGCGCTGCCGCCTGGCGCGCTGATGAAATCGACCTTGGGCACCAGCGTGCAGCGCGAATGTTCGACGCGGAACAGGATCACCTTGGGCACCACATAATAGAGATAGGCCGAGCCGAACGAGCCGGGAAAGCGCGCCTTCGGGTGATTGTAGTCGCCGACGCTGACCAGATTGATATTACCTTCGCCGTCGATCTGGCCGCCGGACAGAAAGAACACGTCGATGCGGCCCTGGCCGGCGCAGTCGAACAATTCGCGCGCGCCGTCGGTGAAGAACGTGTGTTGGCGGCTGCCGAGCAGCGAAACGTAAGGCTGGCCGCCGCCACGCTCGCGGGCAAGCAGTGCTGCCGTCGCCGGAATCGGCGAGGCGGCGCCGACCGCGACATGACGAACGCTTTGGCGCCCATCGCCGATCAGCCGGCAGATCGTGTCGGCGAGCAACTCCTCGTCACGGAAACTTTCAGGCGGCGCACCGCTCATGCAACTACCGCTGCCCGCTCATACACGTATCGCTGCAAATATTCGGCAAAACCTTCGGCCGTTGCGGCGAGACGGGCGTATTCGGCGACATGCGCGCCATCGATCGGGTAATGATCGGGCAAGGGCAGGGGCCACGCGCCACGCGGCGTGACGGCGACCGCCTCGACGTAGAAACCGGGCAGCGTGCCGGCCGCAAGCAATGGATCGAGCAGCATGTCGCCGTCGTAAATTTTTTCCACGGTGACGACGGTCTTTGCGGCCGCATGCGCCATGGCAACGAGTTCGCGCTGCGTGCCGATGAAAACATTGCCGGTGCGGTCGGCGATCGGCGCGTGGAATAACGCGACATCGGGCTTAAGCGCCGGCAACAACACGATCGGATCGTTGTTGCCGAATGGATTGTCGACCATTTTCCAGTCCGGCCGGTGCGCCAGCACATCGGAGCCGACGAGTCCGCGCAGCGGCATGAACGGCACGCCTTTCTCGGCCGCCTGGAATTGCGCGTGCAGCGCCGGGCAGGTGGCGTCGCGCATGCGGATCGCGCCGGCAAGGATCGCGGCGGTGAAGCGCGGCGCCGGGCCGAATTCGCCGAGGCTGACGGCGGACGTTTCCAGGGTGTCAACGCAGCCGGCGCCGATCAGCAAGTCCGCCTGCAAAGTCGAGGTCGGCAGTGTCACCAGATGCAGGCGTTTGATGCCGCGCCGGATCAGCGCCCGCGTTGCCGCCATCGGCACGCCCGAGGACTCGCGCGGCACCGCCAGCATGCAGCCGTCGACGATCGGCGCCAGGGCTTCGTCGAGCGTGCGAACGATTTCGGTCATCTAACGACCCTATCCGCTCCGCCGCCCGGAGGGGAGAGGGTGGAGCGGCAAAACGACCGTTTGCATATGCGTTCCGCACGCTGCAATCCTGCTATGATCGCGTCCGGGTCTGGGTCTGGCTTTGGAGGTCGTTGTCATGCAGCGGAGATGCGCGTTTTTCATTGCAATGGCGGCGGTCGTTTTGGCCGCTTTTGCCGGCGGCCCGGCTGCGGCGCAGTCGACCAAACCTTGGCGCCACGGTCTGATCCAACCGAAAAGCGACGCCGGCATCCTGATGATGGCAGCGGAGCGCGGTTTCTTCAAGAAAGTGGGCCTCAATGTCGAAATGGTTCCGGTCAAGGACGACCAGATCCTGCTGAAAGCCGTCATTGCCGGCGATCTCGACAGTTTCGAAGGCGGGCCGAGCGGCGCTTTGGTGGCGGCCGCGCACGGCGCCGACGTGAAGATCATGGGCTGCACCTGGCTGATGGTGCCGCACGGAATTTTCGTCCACGACGACATCACGTCGATGGATCAGCTTAAGGGCAAGACGATGGCTATTTCGTCGCCCGGCGCATTCCCCGATATTTTCGCCAAGGGCGCGCTGGCCCACTACAACATTCCTGGAGACGCCGTGAAATACGCCAGCCTTGGCGGCGATCTCGACCGCTACAAGGCTCTGGTGGCACATGTCGTGGATGCCGCGGTGGTGTCGGGCGAATACGCCCCGATCGCCGCCAAGGAACACATCAAGATGCTGGTGTCGGCGGAACAAGCGCTGCCGAAGTTCCTGCGCATGTGTCTGACCACGAGCGGAGAGACGCTCAACGCGCGGCCGCAAGATGCCGCCAAGTTCCTGGCCGGAGAAATGCTCGGTCTGCGCTATGCCGTCGCCCATAAGGACGAGGTGCTGAAAGTCACGCAGGAAGTCACCGGCGTCAAACCCGACGATCCGCGGCCCGCTTATATCTACGATCTGGCGATGCAGCAGAACGCCATCGGCACCGACGTGCCGATTCCTATGGACAATTTCAATTGGCTGAACGGCGAATTGGTAAAAGTCGGCAGCCTGCCGCAACCGATGGACCTGTCGAAAGTGCTCGACGACAAGCCGCGCGAGGATGCGCTCAAGCTCATCGCGCAGATGCATTAACGGTCATCGCATGGGTGAAGTCAGCCTGATCGACGTCTCCAAGCGCTTTGCGTTGCGCATCGAGGGAAACCTACAAACGGTGCGGGCGCTCGATCGGCTGAGCTTCACCGTGGGCGAGGGCGAGGTCGTCGCACTGATCGGGCCGTCCGGTTGCGGCAAGACCACGGCGTTGCGCATCGCCATGGGGCTGGAAACGGCGACCAGTGGTGCGGTGAGCGTCGACGGCGTCGCCGTCAAAGGCTGCGGCTACGACCGCGGCATGGTGTTCCAGCACGCCGAATTGCTGCCCTGGCTGACCGCCTTGGAAAACGTGGAATTCGGCCTCCAAATGAAAGGCATGCGCGGCGCTGCGCTGCATGATACGGCAATGAAGTATCTGACGCTGGTCGGGCTTAAGGACAGCGTCAAACGGCGGCCCTATCAGCTCTCCGGCGGCATGCAGCAGCGCGTCGGCATCGCGCGAGCGCTGGCGATCGACCCGAAAGTGCTGCTGATGGACGAGCCGTTCGGCGCGCTCGATGCGCAGACCCGCGAAAGCCTGCAGGGCGAATTGTTGGACATCCATGCCCGCACCAAGAAAACGATCCTGTTCGTCACCCACGATCTCGACGAAGCCGTGCTGCTCGCCGATCGCGTGGTGGTGATGCAGCACGGCCGCCTGCAGGAAATCGTTGCCGTGCCGCTGCCGCGCCCGCGCGACGACCTCGCCAAAATCCGCGGCTCGAAAGAATTCGCGCAGACCCGTTATCATATCTGGCGGTCGCTGCACGCCGGCGCGCCGACGGTTCACTGAGGGCCGGCATGGTCGATATCGTCGATCGCGAGAATATTCCGGATGACGCGCGTGAGGCCGCGCCGGCGAAACGCGGCGTGCCGCGCTTGGCGGTAACGGCTGCGTCGCTTGTCGTTCTCCTCCTGATCTGGGAGGTCTTGGGCCGCCATATCAATCCGATTTTCGGCGCCCCGCCGAGCGCGATCTTCGTCGTCTTTATCGAGCTGGTGCGCAATGGCAAGCTTGCCGAAGCGCTGCTGCAGAGCCTGCAACCCTTCGTCGTCGGCTACGGCGTCGCCATTATTGTCGGCGTCCCGCTCGGGCTGGTGATCGGGCGGTTCTGGATGGCGGAAGCAGCGCTAGGCATTCTCGTCACCGGCGGTTACGCCATGCCGCTCGTCGCTTTGGTGCCGTTGCTGATTTTATGGTTCGGCCTTGGCTTCGAGGTGAAAGCCGCGATCATCTTTCTGATGTCGATTTTCCCGATCTGCATCAATACTTGGCTCGGCGTGAAATCGGTGCCGAAGACGCTGATCGACGTCGGCAAGTCGCTGGTCGCTTCCGACGCCGTCATTCTCCGCCGCATCGTGCTGCCGGCGACATTGCCCTACATCATGGCCGGCATCCGGCTCGCGGTCGGCCGCGCCGTGGTCGGCATGGTGATCGCGGAGTTCTTCACGCAAATCTCCGGCCTCGGCGGCATCATCATCAATGCCGCGAACAATTTCGATACCGCCACCATGTTCGTGCCGATCATCCTTTTGATGGTTCTCGCCGTCGGCCTGAATTGGCTGATCGGCCGCTTCGAGCGGCTGGTCGCGCCATGGCAGGACGAGATCGCTGGGCGGGACCAGAACTAGGGCCGCCGCTGCGTCCGCTCCGCGACGCCCTCAGTATAACGCAAGAGCAGCTAGGCGCCCGACGCTATTGGCCAATGCCGTTCGCGGAACCAGCTGCGGTACTCGGTCATTTTGGCGCGCTGCGCCGCCGGCGCATGCCGCTTGCACGTCGACGCTTCGTCGCTCTGTTGCGGCGCGCCCCAGCGCAGTTCGACGCAGTCGTTCAGATTGTAGGCCATTTCGAGATCGGGCGCGCGGTCGATCACGTCCTTGAGCGAGAGCGTCCACTGCGAACCGTCGCTGCGCGTATAGGAAAACTTCCGCGCCGCAAGCTCCGACGCCAGCACACTCTGCAATTGTGCCTTCACCTCCGCCGCGCTCTTGCCGTTCGCTATCGCGTACCGCTCAAGACGCCGCGCGACGTGATCGGGAAAGCCGCGCACCACATCGATCGCGATCAACAGACGAAAATCGCGCGCCGGGGTCGAATAATCCTCCCAGGCGCCGGTGGTCTCGAAGATCGACGGGCCGGACGGCATCTCCACCTCGCCCGCGGTCTTGTCCTGATATTTTCGCCCGTTTTCGACCGCCGTGACGCGCGTCTTTACCTGCTCGTCGAGGTCGGTGATGGCGTCCTCCATCGCCCGCACCGGATCGAGCGGCTGCGGTGACATCACGTCATCCATGCGATCGTAAAAGTCCTGGACGCTGAGCTGCGTTTGCTCGAGGGAGAAATCGCCGTATTGCGGGTCTTTCGCGATTTCGGCGTTGGTCAGCCGCCGCAAGGCGCCGTTCTTCTCGCGCATGATCGGCCGGAAGCGCTTGAAGCCGGGGCTGCCGAGCGCGGGATCGTGCACGAACAGGAAATTGCCGCGCCAAAAGCGCTTGCGCGTGACGGTGCCGTCTGGCTCCGCGTCGACGGCCAGGAAGACGCCCGGCGCGCCGTTCGATTCCGGCACGCGCTTGACCAGCATCAGAACGTGCCCGTACGGGTCGGCGTAGACCGTCCCCGGGCGGAGCGTCGCTTGCGTCAGTGGCACCATGTAAAAGTCGGTGCGGTCGTCGTTAGCCGACACCCGCACGGCTCCGGTTTGGACGACATCGGCGACAGCCGGCAAATATTTGGCGAACGACGCTGCAAGCCCCAGCCGCTTTGGCGCAGCCGGCTTCGCTGGCGCTGGCGGGGGCGCCGGAGGCGGGGCCGGCGGAGAGAACATCTTCTGCAGCAGATTAGGCGCCGCGGCCGGCTCCGGGGCGGCGGCGATTTGTTCGGGGGGCTGTTCGGGCGGCGGCGCGGGGCGCGTGACCTCGGGATGCTCTATATCGAACCACTGGTAGCACTTCGGCGGCGCGCCGCCGTTGCCGCGCGAGCAATTCGAATAGCCGAACGGCAGGCCCATCTTGAATGCGAAATAGGCGCGCAAAAAGTAGACAAAATCCGCGCAATCGGGGCGTGAGCCTCTCAGCAGGTTGTCTTCGCCGAGGCCCAGATAATTGAACAGGAGATTGCGCGAGCGGTCGTGCAGCACTTCGTCCCACGACTTCCACGACAGCTCTTGGTCGAGCGGTCCGTCGAACAGCTTCGCGATCCACGCCGAATAGAGATTTTCCGTCGCCCGGTTCCATGAAGCGCGCAACGGCCAGAGGCTTCCCGGCTTGGCCTCCAGGGGCGGCGGCTTGCTGGCGCTCACCACGATGTCGTGCGTGATTGCGCCACAGGGAGCCGGCGCGCCGGCGAGCGCGAGCGTCGCGCGCCAGGTTCCTGCGGCTGGCGAAGCCACCTCGGCGAACCAGTAATAGGGCGGCCCGCCCTGCCGGTCGGCCGACTGGGCCGCAACGGCTCCATTGGGCGCGGCCAGCGAAAGCTCGCCTTGGAGCGGCTTCTCCGTGGCAATGAGGACGCGCAACGGCGCGCCCTGCCATGGCGCGAGCGGCGAGGGCAACACCGCAATCCCGGCCGCCTCGGCACAGCTGCCGGATGAATTTTGGGCCCGTGCTCTCGCCACCGGGAACAAGAGAACAAAAAATACCCCTGCGATCAGCAACAATGCCGTCACAACAGCAGCGAACCGGCGCGCTAGAGGCAATTTGAGCTCCTCTTTTGGACGCCCCCCGAAGATCGCACCCTATCACATCAATGTGGCGGGTTGCCGGATCAGCTCTATTCCTTGAGCAACGTCGCCATAATGCGCTCGCGCGTCAGCGGCAGGTCGCGGATACGGGCGCCGAGCGCGTGCGACACCGCGTTGCCGATCGCGGCGGCGGTGGGGCCGGCGGTCGCTTCGCCGACGCCGAGCGGCACTTCATCCTTGGTATTGATGAGGTCGATATCGATTTCCGGCACTTCGCTGAATTTCAGCACCGGATAGGTTTCCCAGTCGAACGAGCTCACGCCGTTGTCGAACCGGACCTGCTCCTTGAGCACCCAGCTCGCCGACTGGATGATGCCGCCTTCGAGCTGATTGATGGCGCCGTCCGGATTGATTACGAGGCCGGCATCGCTCGCGCACCACACGTGCCGCAGCCGGATCGTCTCTTCGACGTCGACGGCGGCATAGGCGGCGCGGTTCTTGTAGCGCGCAAAGGCGATGCCGCGGCCGTGGCCGGCGCCGCCGGGCGCGCCGGCCTGCCAGCCGGCCATGGCAGCGACCTTTTCGATGACGGCGCGCGCGCGTTGGTCGGCGGTGATCGCAAGGCGGTATTGCACAGGATCCTGGCCCGCGCGTTCGGCGAGTTCGTCGATGGCGCATTCGATTGCGAATACGTTCGGCGTGGCGCCGAGACCGCGCAGCGCCGAGGTGCGCACCGGGGTTTCCTTCACCAGGTGGTGGATGATGCGCTTGGCGGCGATGCCGTACAGCGGCTCGGCGTTGCGGGTGGCGCCGCCGCCATTGGCTTCCGGCACATCGCCCGGCGGCGGCTCGGGCAACGGATTGGGCAGCGCTTGCCCGCCCAGCAGGTTGCCGCCCGCGCCGGGGCGATAATTGTGCGTGCCGCTCCAGATTTCCGCGGTCCAGTCGGCCGGTTTGCCGGCTTCGTCGAGGAGCGCACGCACTTTCACGACCATGGCCGGACTCTTCGGCTCGTAGAGAAATTCCTCCTCGCGGCGCCAGCGCACGCGGATCGGCTTGCCCGGCATTTTCATCGCGATGATGGCGGCGTCGGCGGCGGCATCGTCGGCGCCGTTATGGCCGTAGCAGCCGGCGCCCTGTACGTGGTGCACGGTGATCGCCGATGCGTCGAGGCCGAGCGTGCGCGAAAGCGCCGCCCGCAGCGGGAACACGCCCTGGCAATGCGTCCACACCGTAAGATGGCCATCGCGAAACAGCGCTAGGCCGCAGGACGGCGAGATTGAGGCATGGGCAAGATGGCCGCGCGTATAGGTCGCTTCGAAACGCGTACGACCTTGCGGATCGGCCGGCTCCGGCGCGCCAAGGACGCGGTCGACCGCCGGCCGTTGCAGGAGCCAGGACGCCTCGGCTTGCAGCGGCGTCGGCGTCTCGACGTGCTGCCAGGTGACGTGATTGGCCGCGGCGGCGCCGGCCAGCTCGACGGCGGTCTCGTCGTTGCCGACGATGGCGAGGAAATTCCCGTTGCGCACCAATTCGACCGGCGCCTTGGCGGCGCGCATGATCGCCTGTTCGTCGACAGCTTCGATCGCAGCGCCGCGATTGGGCTGGCGCACCACCCGCGCATGCACCATGCCGTCGAGCACCATGTCGTGGATGAAGGCGCGCTCGCCGAAAATCTTTGCCGGCAAATCGAGGCGCGCGCTGCTGCGGCCGATCGTAGCGAAATCCGCGACCGCCTTGCGCTTGCCGCTGCCGGTTGCCTTGCCGGTGAGATCGACCGCGGCCGCGAGCGTCCAATAATCCTGGTCGGTCGGTGCGCCATTGCGAAGAATGACGCCGTCGCGAATGCTGAGTTCGCCGGCCGGGCAGCCGAGCACTTGCGCTGCGCGCTCGATAAACAGGCCGCGCACGTCGGCGCAGGCCTGCCGCATCGCCACGCCGCCGAATTGGATCGATTGGCTGCCGGCGGTGTAGCCCTCGTTCGGCGTGAATTCGGTATCGCCGGAACGGATGGTGATGCGCTCCATCGCGACGCCAAGCTCGTCGGCGGCGATTTGCGCCATCGCCGTCAGCACGCCTTGGCCGAGCTCGACGCGGCCGGTGCCGACGGTCACTTTGCCGGGCGCTGGAAATGTCACCCAGCGATCGAGCCGCGGATTGTCGGGCAGCGGGCCGGGGAGGACAGGCGCGTTCATGTGCTCGCTCCCGCACGCATTCGTGCCGCCGCTTTTTCGATCGCCCGCATGATCCGGTTATGCGCGCCGCAGCGGCAGATGTTGCCGTCAAGCGCCTGGGCGATCTCGGGCCGCGTCGGCTGCGGGTTGCGCTCGAGCAGCGCTTTTGCCGAAATCAGGATGCCGGCGAGGCAGTAGCCGCATTGCCCGGCCTGCTCGTCGATGAAAGCCTGTTGCAGCAGGTGCGGGCGTTCCGGCGTGCCCAGCCCCTCGACCGTCACGACGGTCTTGCCGGCGACGCTCCACACCGGCTTGCTGCAGGACTTCTCGGGCGCGCCGTCGATCAGCACCATGCAGCAGCCGCACTGATCGAGCCCGCAGCCGAACCGCGTCCCCATGACGCCGAGCTCGTTGCGCAAAACATTCAGGAGCGGCGTTTCCTCATTGTTGAGGACAACGCTGACCGGTCTGCCGTTGACGGTGAATTCGAATTTTTGCGCCATGCGCTATGCACGCCGGTGTGTTGTAAGGCTGCGTGGAGACAGAAACCGAGTTGCTCGCGCAAAATCCATTGGTCGATTGGGCCGGGGGTCGAACGGCGGCATCTAACCAGAACCCCGCCGCGACCTCAACGCTGCGGAACCCGGGGCTTTACATCCATCAATCCGAGGGCCAATAACGGCGCAATTGTCCCCGGCATCGATCGGCCGTCTCGGCAGGCGGCGGATTATCACCGTAACGGAGCACGAAAGGCATGGCGGAAAAGTTTGGCCGGCTCGCTTTGCATATGTGGACGATCGACACTACGCCGCTTACGACCGCGCTCGATGCCGCGCACGTCGCGGGCTATGACGCGGTCGAACTGCGCCGCACCGACTTCAAGCGTTGCTTCGATGCTGGCATGAGTAACGCGCAGGTGCTCGATCTCATCCGCAAGGCCGGCATTCCGGTTGGCGTGCTCGGCGTCGAATATGGCTGGCTGTTCGCCACTGGCGACGAGAGCAAGCGACTGTTCGGCGTGTTCCGGGAATCGTGCGAGAACGCCGTTGCGCTCGGCTGCGACATGCTGATGAGCGCGCCGGGACCGGTGCAAGGCCCGATCAAGGATGCGATCGAATATCTCAAGCGCGCCGGCGACATCGCCGCCGAATACGGCTTGCGCTTGGCCATCGAATTCAATTCGCAGCATCCCGTGCTCAACAAGCTAGCGGTGTTACGCGAATTGCTTGACGGCGCCGGCAAGGAGAATTGCGGCTATCTGATCGACGCCTATCACTTCACGAGGAGCGGCGCCGGCGGCCGCGGTTTCGAGAGCGTGCCGGCCGAGCGGATTTTCTGCTTCCAATACAGCGATCTTTCGGCGAACCCGGTGACCGGCGTGGCCCGGCCAACCGACCGCCTGCCGCCCGGCAAAGGCGTCGTCAAATGGCGCGAAATGCTCGGCCTGTTGGCGGAGAAAAACTATACCGGTTATCTGAGCTACGAGGCGCCCAATCCGGAGCAGTGGGCCCGTTCGCCCTACGATGTCGCGCGCGAGGGCGTGGAGCTGACGCGCAAATTGTTGCGGGACGCCGTTCCAGGATATGCCGCCGCCTAATGACGAAAAGCGGCGACCGGTTTTTGGATCAGATCACGCGCGAATGAAAATTGAGGTCAATCATGGCAGCAGAACAGGAACTTCCGCTCTTCCTTGGGCTCACCGACAAGTCGATCACCGACATCCCCAAGACCGTCGAGAAGCAGCGCTACATGACGAGCGTCGCTCCCAAAGCCACCAATCCCGGCAAATGGGTCGAGCAGCCGCGGCTGCCGATCCCGACCGGCGAACATGCGGTCATCGAGTGCGGCGGAAAAATCCATGTCATCGCCGGCTATGCCAAGCACCGCGTCGATCAAAATTTTCATCAGGTCTACGACCCTGCCGCCAAATCGTGGTCGCTGAAGGCGGCGTTTCCGCATCCGTGCAATCACGTCGCCGGCGTTTCTGTCGGCACGAAAATTTACACCTTCGGCGGCTTCGTCGAGCAGAACCGTTGCCCGCATTTCAAATGCTTTGTCTACGACACGACGACCGACCAGTGGGCGCCGATCGCCGGATTGTCGCGGCCGCGCGGCGCCATTTCGGCCATCGTGCTCGACGGCAAGATTCATTTGCTCGGCGGCCGTGACGTGCGCTCGGTGGAATGGCACGAGGTTTATGACCCGGCGAGCGACAAATACTCGGATCGCGCCAGCATGCGTGGCTCGACCGGCACGCAGCCCTTCGTCGGCCAGCGCGATCACATGGGCGTCGCCGTGGTTGACGGCAAAATCCACGCCATCGCCGGCCGCATGGACTCTTACGATTTCAACACCTCGCTCAACGCGGTTTACGATCCGAAGACGGACGGCTGGAGCTTCCGCGCGCCGCTGCCGACGGCGCGCAGCGGGCCGTCCTGCGTCTACATCGGCGGCAAGATCGTGGTGTTCGGCGGCGAGGCGACCGGCCGGGTGTTCGGCACCAACGAGGCCTACGATCCGAAGACCGACACCTGGGAGGCGCTCACGCCGATGGCGATCCCGCGCCACGGCTTGCACGGCGCGACCTGCGCGGTGATCGGCAACATGGTGCACGTGCCCGGCGGTGGCCCGGTCCCCGGCGGCAGCGTGCAAGGCGCCTATCACGACGCCTTCACCTTCGGCTAAACGACCCGCCAAGTTTCATCGGTCAGGCGGGGTATTTGGCTAATTTCAATGCAGGTCGACTAGTATCTTGAACTAAGCAACACGCAAGGCTGAGCAATGGACAGCGATTTAAATCCGCGTCTGTACTCCGCAACGCTCGTTGCCGCCGGCGCCCTGTTGTCCGTGGTCATGAGCCAGTCCGCTTTGGCCGCCGACCAGGTTCACGACGAGATTGAGGTTTACAACGCCGAGATCGCCGACGTCGGACAATGGACGCTGGAGCAACACCTGAACTACGCGGCGACGGGACAGACGCAGCCGGAAGTCCCTGGCGGCTTCACTTCGAATCACAGCCTGCAGGGGACTCCCGAATTTGCCTATGGGATAACCGACTGGTGGGAGGGCGGCTTCTATATACCCTTCGCCGCCACTGGCTCGGGCCAATTCCTATCTGACGGCGCCAAGATTCGCAGTCTGTTCGTAGTCCCGGACGCCGCCAAGCGGAGTTTCTTCTACGGCGTCAATTTCGAGCTCGGCTACGAGATGCCGCGGTTTTCGGCGAAGCCATGGGGACTGGAAATACGGCCTATCATCGGGGTCCGTAACAGCGCGTGGGAGTTCATCGTCAATCCGATCGTGGATCTGAGCTTCGGCTCCGGCGGCGAAGGGGATTTCGCCCCGGCGTTGCGGCTCGCCCGCAATCTCGGGGAGGATCGGTATATCGGCATCGAATATTACGCCGACTTCGGCAAGATCGGCGACTTCCTGCCGGCCGAGCAGCAGAGCCAGCAATTGTTTGCCGTCACCGATTTCAAAATAAGTACGGTCGACGTGGAGCTTGGCGCCGGCTACGGCCTCACCCCTGGATCGGACCGCTTCGTGCTCAAAGCAATTCTCGGCTACGCATTCCCGGTGCCCGGCAAGGGTGAGGACGGCAATTCACCGAATGCGCCGCTGGGCATGGGGACAGCAGCGCGGTCGATGCAGGAGCCCTTGATCACCAAATAAATAATCTTCAAGAATTCAGAAATACGATTGCGGTCGCGCGCATATAAGACAAGACGGTCTCGTATGCGTGCGCGTTCTAGTCCTTCGCCAGCGCCTGCACCGCGGCGAACAGATCGCGCACTTGGCTTTCGCGGATATTCCGCGTGATGAACACCACGCGGCTGGTGCGGTTTTCGTCGGGCCAGACTTCGAGCTCGACCGGCGGATGAGCGAGGTGCTGCACGTATTGCACGACGACCGGTCCGCGGCAGCCGGCGACGTTGAGCAGGCCCTTGACGCGCAGCAGGTCCGGCCCGCGCAATGCGGTGAGTGTCTCCATGGCGCGCGAAAATGCCGGCCATGCGATCGGGCGGTCCCGTTCCAGTACGAAGCTTGCGATACCGTCGCCATGTTCGGCCTCGGCGATGAAACTCGACCGCTCCCGCGGCGCGGGCTCGATGATGCGATTCGGATCGAGCGCGCCGGCCACCGCGATGTCGATGGTTGCGCGCGGATTGAGCCGTTGCAGCCGCCGCGTCAGCCGCTCGACCGCGGCCGGCGTCGCGAGGTCCGTCTTCGACACGATGAGCCGGTCGGCGAGAATGACCTGTTTGCGCGCCTCGGCGGCATCGTCGAGCGCGGTATCGCCGTTCACCGCATCGACCACCGCGAGCACCACGTCGATGTGAAATTCGCCGCCGAGCGCGCGGTCGGTGGAGAAGGTCTGCAGGATGGGCGCCGGATCGGCGAGCCCCGACGTTTCGATCAGGACGCGGGCGAACGGCGGCGCGGTGCCGCGCTCGCGGTCGAAGACGAGGCGGCGCAGCGCGACCTGGAGATCGGTGCGGGTGATGCAGCACAGGCAGCCGTTGCCGAGCAGAACGGTCTCCTCGGCGCTATCGCGCACCAACGCGTCGTCGATGCCGACGGCGCCGAACTCATTGACGATCACCGCCGTGCCTCGGCCTTCCGGCGACTTGAGAAATCGCCGGATCAGCGTCGTCTTGCCGGCGCCGAGAAATCCGGTGACCACGGTCACCGGAATGCGTGCGCCGCGCTCGCGCTTCAGCCGCCGCCCGAACGGGCTCGCCTCGCGCGAGGGGAACAGGTCGAGCAAATCAGAAATCCATTTCCAGGATGTACAGCCCGCCGATGTGACGGTCGACGGTGTAGACGATGGCGCGCTCGTCGACGAACACGTCGTTCATCTGGATGGTGCCGGTCGGTGCGCCGGGCGGCGCCGGCGGCATGAAGATGCCGACCTCCTTCGGCTGATACGGGTTGGCAATGTCGTAGGCGCGCAAACCGCCATTGAAGAAGGTGCCGAGCACGATCTGATCTGAGTGCCAGGCGGTCGGCAGCGGCACGTTCTCATGGATGTTGTGGGCGCCGAAACGGCCGGCCTGGGCGTAAATCCGGTAATCGGGCATCGGGCAGGTCGAGATCGGCACCAGGTTGGTTTCCTCGCGCGCATCGAGCACCCAGATGAGCTTCGGCCAGTCCTTGGCGTTGTTCTCGGTCGATTCGTCGGTCACCAGCATCAGGCCGCGGTCGAACAGCGGCACCACGGTATGCATGAAGCCGGTATAGGGCGGCGAATTGGTCCATTGCGAGATCTTCTTGGGATTCGCCTTGTCGGAAATGTCGAGCACGAACATACCGCCGTCGATGTAAGCGAGATAGCAGCGGTCCGGCCGCTGCGGATAGACGTTGGTATTGTGGGCGCGAAAACCCTTGTCGATCGGATGCCGCGCCGGCGGCATGACGTTGTCGCCCTGGCGCGTGCCGGGCATCCACCAGCGGCCGACCTCGACTGGCTTCGACGGATTGCGCACGTCGACGCAGCGATAGAACTGGTCGTCGCCCGGGTTGGTCGGCACGAAGTCGCGCGAGCCGGACGCACAGTGGACGTATTCGCCGTCGCAGAACCACAGCTGATGCACGCCGCGCGAATGCGGGCCCGAGCAGTCGAAGAACGAAATCGATTTAGGATTTTCCGGCTTGGAAATGTCGAACAGTTCGAAGCCGGCCGGCTGCAGATCCTTCTTTGACGTCTGGTAGGCCACCGCCATCAGGTTGCCGCAGGTCTCCAGCGAGTTGGAGCGCATATTGGCGTGCGGCAAGTCGGTCTGGCAAACCACTTTCGGCTTGCGCGGGTCGGAGACATCGACGGCGGTGAAATTTTTCGGCGCGCTCTCATGCGCCAGCCAGATGATGCGCCGCCCATCGGGCGCGATCTGCACCGACATGCCTTCGCCCATGCCGCCGAAGCCGCCCAGCATATCGTTGGCGAGAAGCTTGAAATTCCAAGTGACGGGTTGATAGCCGTTCGTGAGCGGGTTCTTGTCGGGGGCATTCATTCGCTGTTCTCCTGCTACGCTTTTTCAGACGCGGGCAACCGCACTTAATCCGCGACACTATCCAAGACGTGGCCGGCCGGGACAATGGGGTCCCGCGACGTGGACGCCGCGGGTTGCCCGTCCCGGCCAGGCCGATTCACGATTGCTCTATGAACTCTCTGTTAGCGGCTTTACGCCCCCGCCTTGGCCTTCGCCATGAAATCCGGACGCAGCGCCGTACTCCAATCCGGAATGGTCTTGATGATGTTTCCTTTCACCAGGATTTCCGCCTGCTGCTGCATGTAGGGCTTGAGATCGCCCGGGAAGCCGGGACTCACTTCGACGCGCGACAGCGCGGTGGCGAAGGTCTCCGGCGACATCTTGTAGCCCTTGTCGGCATAGAATTTGTAGATGGCATCGTTGACCTTCTGCGGGTTATCCTTGAAGTCGTGCGCCGCGTCGAGCCACGCCTTCAGATAGGCGACCACAGTATCGGGCTTCTGCTGCACGAAATCGGGCGTCGCGGCCATGAACACCGGCATCGAGTCGAAACTGGAAAAATCGCCAAGGTCGGTGCCAATGCCGTCGGCCACGGCAATGACGTTGTACGGCTCGACGTTTACCATGGCGTCGACCGTCTTGGCGGCGAGCGCCGCCACCATGTTGTTCACGTCCATGCGCACTTCGGTGTAGTCGCCTTTGTTCAGCCCGTAGTGCGGCAGGACGATATCGACAAGGTCGTTGCCGACGGAGGAGCCGGTCTGGTTGGCGATGCGCTTGCCGCGCAGCTGTTCGATCTTGGTGATGTTCAAATCCTTGCGCGCGGTGATGCGCGCCGTCTTGCCGACGTGTTCGATGACGGCGATCGCGACCAGGCCGCCCTTGGCGTTGCCGATGATGAACGAAGGACCGGCATAGGTGCCGAGGTCGACCTGACGCGCCACCATCTGCTGCATCGTGATGTTGCCTGAGGGAACGGCGAACTCGCTGACGTCGATGCCGTGCTTCTCGAGATAGCCCGACTTCATCAAATAATAGGTCGGCATGCCCCAGATATTGGTCTGATAGCCCTGGCGAATAGTCACCGCCGCGGCTGCCTGGCGTGCCGAGCCGAAACCGAGCGTGAGCGCGCCGGCGCCGGCCACGGCGAAGCATTGGCGGCGAGAAAGATTGGTATGCTGTGTAATGTTTTGCCGTGTCATGGGTTTTCCTCCGGGCTTTTAAGCCTTGATGTCGCCGTTCCTTGTCACGCGCTTTTGTCGTGACCGAGAAGCTTCAGCAGCTCCTTCTGGTAATCGAGAAATTCGACGCTGAGCGGATCGCGCGGCCGTGGCAGGCGAATGGTCACTTCGGTCTTCACGGTGCCCGGGTGCGGCGTCATCACCACCACCCGATCGGCGAGATAAACGGCTTCGGCGACATTGTGGGTCACGTAGATCACCGTCTTGCGCGTCGTCCGCCACACATCGGCGAGCAGCCGTTGCATGTCGTCGCGGGTCAAAGCATCGAGCGCCGCGAACGGCTCGTCCATCAACAGCACCGCCGGATTGTACGCCAGCGCCCGCGCAATCGCGACCCGCTGCTGCATTCCGCCAGACAGGTGATGCGGATAGGAACGGGCGAAATTCTCGAGCTTGACGAGACGAAGCTGTTCGAGCGCGATGGCCTCGCGCTCGGCCTTGGGCACGCCCTTCATTTCCAGCCCGAAGGTCACATTGCCGAGCGCGGTACGCCAGGGAAACAACTGGGCGAAATCCTGGAACACCACGCCGCGGTCCATGCCGTAGCCTTTGACCGGCGCGCCGCCGATGCGGATTTCGCCCGACGTCGGGGTGAGAAAACCGGCGATGATGTTGAGCAGCGTCGACTTGCCGCACCCGCTCGGCCCGACGATGCAGAGGAATTCCGAAGCCGCCATGCCGAAGCTCACGCCGCGGACACCCGGCACCGCGCCGCTGGGCGTGGCGTAGGTCAGCGTGATGTCACACGCCTCGATGTGGGCCATCGCCGCTTCCTGTTTCGCTTCCCCAAGCTTTTCTCTGAGCATGATGATGCTCTAACATGCACGCTTCCGGTGGCGCGGACACTTTGTGCCAGAAGCGGGCACTTGCAGCCAGCCGGAAAAATGGGGGCGCCATGAGGCGGATTTGCATTGTCCGCGCGGTCGTAGCCGCGACGCTTGCGATCGGATTTTCAATTGCAGCCGTACCGGCCTGGCCGCAGAGCTATCCGAGCCGACCGATCCGCCTGATCGTCAACTTTCCTCCGGGCGGCACCGGCGACATCCTCGGTCGCATCATCGCCAACCAGCTTTCCATCGAGCTCGGTCAATCGATAGCGGTCGAGAACAGGTCCGGCGCGGGCGGCACGATCGGCGCCCGCGACGTCGTCAATGCCGCCCCCGACGGCTACACATTGACGGTCGGTCAAACGCCCGAGATCGCCATCAATCCCTATTTCATGAAAGATGTCGGCTACGATCCCTTGAAGGATTTGCAGCCGATCGCGCTTGCCGGAGTCGTGCCGTTGGCGCTGGTGGTGCCGCCCAAGTCTCAGTTCTCGACTGCGGCGCAATGGGTGGCAGCGCTGCGCTCCAATCAGGCGCTCACCTTCGCGTCCGCAGGCATCGGCACACCCGGCCATCTCGCCGGCGAGTTGTTAAAACTCAAGCTCGACAATAAACTGGTTCACGTGCCGTACAAAGGCGCCGGTCCGGCCTTGAACGATGTGGCAGGCGGACAAGTCGATTTTTACTTTCCCGGATACCCGGGCGCAGTGTCGCTGGTGCAGGGCGGCCGGATCAAGATGCTGGCGGTATCGACGGCGAAACGCGCGCCGGCGGCGCCCGACATGCCGACCGTCGCCGAGGTTACCGGGATCGCCGATTTCGATTTCACGCTGTGGGCCGGATTTTTCGGCCCGCGCGGATTACCATTGGATCTCGTGACGCGGCTCAATACCGCGATCAATAAGGTTATCGTCGAGCCGGATATCAAGGCGAAGCTGGAGGCAAATGGAGCCGATGTGTCGGCTTTGTCGATCGATCAATTCAGCGCATTCGTTCGCGCCGATAGCGAAAGGTATCAAGGGATTATCAAGGCTGCGAATCTGAAACCGGAGTGATGCCCGGGAAACGTGGTCAGGCTACCCTTTCGCCGCGCGCGCCATGCCCCAGCGATAGATGGTGGCGCGCTCGATCGAGCCGAATACGAGACGCTCGGTGACAAAGCCGATGCAGCCGATGACGACGAGCGAAGCGAGCATCACGTCGGTATCGAGGAATTCCTTGGCATCGAAAATCACCCAGCCCAGTCCCCAATCGGAGCCGGCCAGCATTTCCGCGCCGATCACCGCAATCCAGGAGCGCAGGAATGACTGGCGCAAGCCGGCGATGATGAACGGCGACGCGCCGGGAATGATGACTTTCCAGAACAACGCGCGCTCGTTGGCGCCCATGGCGCCGGCCGCGCGCAGCCAGATCGGGTTGACCGAGCGCACTCCGGTCCAGGTGTTGAGCAGCATCGGAAACAGCGCAGCGTAAAACACGATGAGGATGGTCACCGTATTGCCGAGGCCGAACCACAGGATGAAGATCGGCACCCAGGCGAGCGACGGGATCGGCATCAGCGCGCTGGACAGCGGCAGCACGAAACGCTCCACTGGCCGAAACCGGCCCATCGCGACGCCCAACGGCAAGCCCACCGCGACGGCGAGGCCGAAACCGATGACCACGCGATAGAGCGTCGCAGCGGCATGGTGGAGCATGCTGCCGTCGAGGAATGAGCTGAAAAGCGTTTGCGCTACGACGCCGAGCGACGGCATCAGGGCCGGTGCAAAATAGCCGCTGCGCGCGAGCCCCTCATAAGCCGCGGCCACCGCCAGCAACGCCAGCGCCCCGCGCCGCAGCGAGCGTATGCGATCGGGGCTCATGACATCATGCCCCAGCGCACCACGGTGAAGTTCTCGAGCGGCTGAAACACCAGCTTCTCCAAAGCGAGGCCGATGGCGGCAATCACCGCAATGCCGGCCAGCATGACGTCGGTGTTGAGGAATTCCTGTGCGCCGAAAATGAGCCAGCCCAGCCCCCACGGCACCGCGGCGAGCATCTCGACGGCGACCAGAATGCGCCAGGCCTGCGCCAGCCCGAGCCGCAAGCCGGTGAGGATATAGGGCAGCGCTCCCGGCAGGATGACGTGACGAAACAAACGCCGATCGTCGGCGCCCATCGCCTGCGCCGCGCGCAGCCAGATGTCCTTGACCGCTTTTACTCCGGTCCAGCAATTGTAGATGATGGGAAAAGCGGAAACGAACGCGACCAGCACGACAGCCGAGACGTCGCCGGGACCGAACCACAGTAAGAACAGCGGCGCATAAGCGAGACCGGGGATCGGCGCGCCGATGCTGACCAGCGGCAGCAGGATATCTTCGGCTCGGCGCGACCGTCCCATCAGGATGCCGATCGCGACGCCCGCCAGCGCTGCCAGCGCGAAACCGGCGAAAAGGCGGACGAGCGTGTCCAAGGCGTGATGCGGCAGAACGCCGTTGAGCGTCAGCTGCACGAAGGTGGCGGCGATGATTTCGAGCGAAGGAAAGAATTGCGCCGGGAACAGTCCCAAATGCGCCACCGCCTCCCACAACGCGCCGACCACGACGAAGGGAAACGCATTGCGCGCCGCGCGGCGGAACGGACCGGCGTCGACGCGAAGCGGCGCGGGCGCGAGATGGTCGACCACATCGTACATCGCATATTCAGGATAGTGCGCCTGCTTGCCGGAGGACAAGCTGCACTTTGGCGCGGGCGTTGCAGCAGCCGCCCCCTGTGCTAGGAAAACGTCGACCGCGTATTTCGACACAGGAGTTTGAGCATGGCCACGAAGAACACCCAGAAAATCGGCTGGATCGGCATGGGCCGGATGGGTTTTCCCATGGCCGAGCGTCTCATCAAGGCCGGCCATGACGTATCGATCTGGAACCGCACCCGCGCCAAGGCAGAGCCGCTCGCCAAGATCGGCGGCAAGGTCGTCGATCACCTGTCCGATCTCAAGGATGTCGATGTGCTGTTCTCGATCGTCGCCACCGGTGCGGACGTGCAGGAGGTGCTGTACGGCAAGAACGGCGTTTGCAGCCAGGGCGGCAAGATGCCGTCGATCGTCGTCGATTGCTCGACCATCGCGGTCGAGGAATCCGCCGAAATTCGCGACAAGCTCAAGCAATTCGGCGCCGATTTCGTTGCCGCGCCGGTGAGCGGCAACGCCAAGGTGATCAAGGCTGGCAAGCTCTCCGCCGTCGTGTCGGGTCCCGAAGCCGCCTGCAAGGTCGCCATGCCGCTGATCGAGGTGTTCGCGCCGCGCGGTGTCTCCTATGTCGGCGACGGCGAACTGGCGCGCGTCTGCAAGATCGCGCACAATGTCATGCTCGGCGTTGTCATCGAGAACCTGATCGAGATCACGCTACTCACCAACAAAATGGGCGTGCCGCGCCATGCTTTCCTCGCCTTCCTCAACAATGGCGTGATGGGCTCGATGTTCACGCGCTATAAATCGCCGGCGCTGGTCAATCTCGATTGGACGACGACGTTCACGCCGGAGCTGTTGCGCAAGGACCTTGATCTCGGCCTCGAACTCGCCCGCCAAATGGACGTGCCGATGCCGGTGACGGCGGCGACCCGCGAGGTGCTGCAAAGCCATTTCGGCGCCGCCACGCTGCAAAAAAATCCGCAAGAATATCTGCAAAAAGATTTTGCGGCGCTGGCCGAAACCATGGCGCTCGCCGCCGGCATGAAGCTTACGAGCGAAAACAAGAACGTGCCGACCGGGCTGGAAAGCTGAGCGATCCTGGGCGGGTCGCTGCAGCGCCTGGTCCGAGGTCGATATGTATTTCCGATAAGATCGTGCTTCTCTAGAATGCCGAACGCCGGCGCTAAACGAAAACGGCGAAGTCAAAGCGGGGAGGAGTCTATGCGCGTGACGCTGCGATATTCGTGCGCGGTCGCATTTGGCCTCATTGCTGTCCTTTTCGCGGCGGCGCGGCCGCCGTCGGCATCGGCCGCATCGGATTGGCCGACTCATTCGGTCAAATTCATCCTGACTCTCGGCCCTGGCGCCGGCTCGGACATCGAGGCGCGGCTGTTCGCCGACCGCCTCAGTCGGCGTTGGGGCGAGCCGGTGGTCGTCGAAAACCGCCCCGGCGGCGACGGCATCGTCGCCATCAACGCCTTCGTCGGCGCTCATGACGATCACCAGCTGTTGTTTGCGCCGACGTCGTCGTTCACCGCGCATCCGTTCCTGCACGATCACTTGCCCTACAAGCCCAGCGATCTCGTGCCGATTACGCGCGTATCCAACACGATCGTTACCATTTCCGTACCGACGGCCTTGGGCGTCAATTCGCTCGACCAGCTCGTTGCGCTCGCCCGCAGCCAGCCGGGCAAGCTCAACTGGGCCGGCGTAACCGGCGCCCTCGACTTCTTGTTCGCCGGTTGGTTGAAGCAGGAAGGCTTGGACATCAGCAAAGTCGCGTACAAGAATCCCGTGGACGCGGCCAGTGATCTCGCCGAGGGCCGGGTGCAAGTCTACGAGTTGGCGCTGGCGATCGTGCGGCCGCAGCTGCAGTCCGGCAAGGTCAAGCTCCTTGCCGTGACCAATAGCGTGCGCGCTCCGACCGAGCCTGACTTGCCGACAGTGCAGCAAGCCGGCTACCCCGCGCTGACGATCGACGGCTTGGTCGGCCTGTTTGGGCCGCCCGGCATGCCGCTCGAACTTCGCCAGCGGATCACCGCCGACTTTCGCGCGGTGGCCGACGACACGATCAAGGATCGGTTGAACGCCACGGGCCAGATCCTCAACGTCGGCGGGCCGGAGGAATTCGCCAAATCGATCGACGAGCAGGCGGCCAAGGTGGCCGTATTCGCCAAAGAACTCGGCATTGCGCCACTGCCGCAGAATTAAAATATGGAGGCGTCGATGGCGACGCGATTTGCCCGCACCGCGGCGACGCTCACCGTCGCGGCAGCCGCTTTGAACTTGCTTCCGCAATCGGCCCAAGCGCAGCAGCCGCGGCCGCTGCCAAAATTGGTTTCATTGTCGTCGCTGATCGCCCAAGGATTCGAAATCAAAGGGCTGACCGGCAACCAGTCCGGCGTCGTCTCCACCCTCGTTTTGCAGAAGGACAGGGATGTCTATTTGTGCGACAGCAAGGACCTTTCCATTCAGCCGACCGCATTCGAGTGCTGGCCGGTTAAATGACCGGCGCCGCTGTCGCGGCTGCTATCGGCTGCAGAGATGCGTGTATCTATCGCAATGCTCCCGCGCATGACGATAGCGCGCCTCATGTCTGTACTCATGCCGCGCCTCGTGTCGCCTTTCGCGGCTCGCTTCATGCGTGCGCTCGTGTTTGCCTCCGCGCATTGCGACGAGGCAGGCCGAGCTGAGCTGCGCATGTTTCGCTTTCATGCAAGCGGTGATCTTCGCGACGTCCGGAATGAATTCCGAACAAAGCCGCATGGCGTCGGGCGTACAGGCTTGTTGGACATCCGGGCTGGCCTGGGCATTTGCCCGGTGCAGTCCATACAGCGATACGCCGGCGAGCAGCGCCAGCAAACAGACAATACGCACGATCCGCATGGGCATTTTCCCCAGTGTTAGATGACCAGTGTTTGAGAATCGCATTCGCGCGCGGCGAAGACAGCGGTGCAAGGCGCCGTTTATAGCTTGCTTATAGCCAGGCCTGCAGGTCGCCCCGTCCGCTCCGCGCCAAGTGCTCGTCCAAAGGTGGCGAAAGTACGGTCTCCGACGCCGGCGGTATCTTGGAACCGCGTGCTGGAGCAACGGAACAGGATTTCAGGAACCGGAGCTGCTTCAGGGTTCGCCGCTGCAGATTTACGGCGCACGCGAGCTTACTGCTCGCCCCATCATTGCTCGCCCCATCATTGCTCGCCCCAGGTAAAGCCGCGGTCGGTGCGGCGGAACTGTCCCTTGAGGATGTCGTCCGGGCAAGGCTCGACGGCGCCCGCGTTCATTTCCGCCGTAGCATTATCGAAAGACATATGACGGCAAAACTTGCCGTCGGGCATTGGCAGGACGATATCGCCTACCGCTTCGGAACGATGCGCCGCTGTCACCATGCGCAGCAGCGGGTCGACCGCGGCGTGGCCGCCAAATAGGATGCCCGTGGTAAAAAGCACGAGAAACAACGTGGAGACGATGACAGCCCGCACGGAGGTGGCGTCTTCCCGCTGTACCCGCGCCCGCTTTTGTCTGCGGCGACTGGCTCTGGCATGATCCGGCTCGACGAACCATGCGGCGGCGGCGCGGGGGCTCGTTCCGTCGGCGGCGTGCATCATACCATTACACACCGGAACCGTTGAACGGCCGATAAGAAGTTATTCTCGATTTGATGTAATTGCGCTCGTTCGCAGCGACGGTACGATCCGGCCGCCGCCTCGCATCGGCGGAACCTTCCCCTCTCCCCGCCGCCGGCGAGAGGTGGAATAATCGTCGTTACCAAGGACGATCCATTGGGAGGAAGACTTGCTCACTGCCGCCCGTAACGAAATGCTCACGCGCGTCGGACCCGGCACGCCGATGGGCGAGCTGTTGCGCCGCTATTGGCAACCCGTCGCGGGCGCCAGCGAATTCGACGCCAATCCGATCAAGCCCATCCGCGTTCTCGGCGAAGATCTGGTGCTCTACAAGGATTTGCGCGGCCGCTATGGCCTGGTCGACCGGCATTGTCCGCACCGGCGGGCCGACATGTCCTACGGCTGGGTCGAGGAAAACGGCATCCGCTGCAGCTATCACGGCTGGCTCGTCGACGAGACCGGCCGCTGCCTCGAACAACCTTATGAAGATACCGCCAGCCCAAAGCCGTCGAAGGCCGGCTGTGACACCAAGGCCTATCCGGTGAAGGAATGCGCGGGTCTGCTATTCGCCTACTTCGGACCGCTGCCGGCGCCGGAACTGCCGGTGTGGGAGCCGTTCACTTGGGCCAATGGGTTTCGCGAAATCGTGCTCGCGGATATTCCGTGCAATTGGTTTCAGTGCCAGGAAAACTCCATCGATCCCGTGCATTTCGAATGGATGCATGACAATTGGGGCAGCCGGTTGCGCGGCGATACCAATGCGGCGCCGAAGCATCTCAAGCTCAAGTTCGAGGAATTCGAGCACGGCTTTGTCTACAAACGCGTGCGCGAAGGCCAGAGCGAACAGGACCGTTATTGGACCGTGGGACGCGTCGCGCTGTGGCCGAACGGGTTTTATCTCGGCAGCCATTTCGAGTGGCGCGTGCCGGTCGATGACGAGAACACGCTGAGCGTCGCCTGGTTCTTCATGCGCGTGCCGCGAGGCCGCGAGCCTTATGTCCAAGAGCGCGTGCCGACCTGGGTGAGCCCGATTAAGGACGAAAACGGCCGCTGGATTTCGAGCCACGTCATCAATCAGGACATTGTCGCCTGGGTCGGCCAGGGCCGCATAGCCGACCGCACCAAGGAGAATTTGCGCTCCAGCGACATTGGCGTCGCCATGATGCGCAATCGTTTCTTCCAGGAGATGGACGCCGTTGCGGCCGGCAAGGAGCCGGCCGGCGTCATTCGCAGCGCCAACGCGGCGGCCTGCATCGCGCTGCCGAACATGGCGCGCGAGTTCAACACCGAGGGTATTGCGCTCGCCGACTTCGACAAGGACCCGATTTTGCGCCAGCGGCTAAAGGAATTCCGCCACCACTACGGCCAGCCGGCGCAGGTGCGGCGCGCGTTCGTTGAGGCAATGGGGATTGGCGGCGGGTGAGAGCAGCGAAACGCGGCGGCCCGTGCGCCGCTTTCCCGATTTGACATAGATCAGGTCGCCGCACCCCATTCGGGGGGAATATTCCCATCGTAGAGAAATTGTCAGGTCAATCATGCGCACCCAAGTCGCCATCATCGGCGCCGGCCCGGCCGGGCTATTGCTCGGACAGCTTCTGCACAAGAACGGCGTCGACAACGTCATCGTCGAACGCCACACCGGCGAGCACGTGCTCAGCCGCATCCGCGCCGGCGTCATCGAGCAGGTCGCAGTCGATCTCCTCGACGAAGTCGGCGTCGGCGCACGCATGCACGCCCAAGGTTTGGTCCATGATGGCACGCAGATTTGCGTCGAAGGCGTGCGCCACCGAATCGATTTCAAGGAGCTGACCGGCAAGACCGTGATGGTTTATGGCCAGACCGAGATCACCAAGGATCTCATGGACGGCCGCGCGGCGGCCGGCGTGCCGACAATCTACGCCGCCTACGATGTCGCCTTGCACGACATCCGCGGCAGCGCGCCGCGCGTGACCTTCCGCAAGGATGGAGCAGCCCAGCAAATCGACTGCGATTTCATCGCCGGCTGCGACGGCTTCCACGGCGTCAGCCGCAAGAGCGTACCGCCGAGCGCGATCACCGATTACGAGCGAGTCTATCCGTTCGGCTGGCTCGGTCTATTGTCCGATACGCCGCCGGTGTCGGAAGAACTGATCTATGTACGTCACTCGCTCGGCTTCGCGCTGTGCTCGATGCGCTCGCCGACGCGCAGCCGCTACTACCTGCAATGCAGCCTCGCCGAAGATATCGACGCCTGGCCCGACGAGCGCTTCTGGGACGAACTCAAGCTGCGGCTCGATGACGAAGCCCGCGAACGCCTCGTCACCGGCCCATCGATCGAAAAGAGCATCGCGCCATTGCGCAGCTTCGTAGCCGAGCCGATGCGTTTCGGCCGGCTGTTTCTCGCCGGCGATGCCGCCCATATCGTGCCGCCCACCGGGGCCAAGGGCCTCAATCTCGCCGCCAGCGATGTGCAGTACCTGTCGCGCGCCCTGATCGAGCATTACAAGGAAAAATCGGATGCCGGGCTCGATCATTATTCCGAGCGTGCGCTCCTGCGGGTGTGGAAGGCTGAGCGTTTCTCCTGGTGGATGACGATGCTGTTGCACCGCTTCCCGGAGTCCGGCTTCGAGCAGAAGATGCAGCTTGCCGAGCTCGACTATTTGTTCCGCTCGAAAGCCGCGGCGACGGCGTTTGCCGAGAATTACGTGGGGTTGCCGTATTAAAGCATGCTCACGTCGTAAGACGCCGGCGTATCGTGCCGAGCAGTCCGCGCGGAAAGAACAGCACGACGAGCATGAAGATCGCGCCGACGAACGACATCCAGTTCACTGTCATCGACGAAATGTAGTCCTGCATTACGACGAATACGGCCGCGCCGAGGAGCGGTCCCCAAAACGTTCGCATGCCGCCCATCACCGTCATGACGACGAAATATCCGGACAGCGAATAGTGCAGCGTCAACGGATCGGCAAAGTTGTTGAGCAGTGCGTAGAGCGTGCCGGCAAGCGCGGTGAAGAAGCAGGAGATCGAGAACGACAGCCAGATATGCCGCTCGACCGGAATGCCGAGGAAACGCGCGCGGCGCTCGTTTTCGCGAATGGCCAGCAAAGTGCGGCCGAATGGCGAGCGCAACAGCACGCCCATCAAGGCCGCGGCGACGGCGAAAATCGCCAGCAGAAAGAAATAGAAAACGGTTCCGCCGTCCTCAATGTGCAACGTGAACGGGCCCAGTCCGATCGGCTCGCGCTGGAAGTCGCGCAGGCCGTCGAAGCCGCCGGTGAAGCTGTTCCAGCTATAGGCGAGGTAATACCAGAGCTGGCCGAAGGCGATGGTGCACATCGCGAAGTAAACCCCACGGCGGCGCACGATCAATAGGCCGAACAGCGTGCCGGCCAAACCGCCGAGCAGCGTGCCGGCCAGCATGGCGAGCGGTGTCGAATGCACCAGGTAGCGCAGCGTGAGGCCGGCGCCATAGGCGCCAAGCCCGAAATAAGCCGCGTGCCCGAAGCTCAACACGCCGGTGAAGCCCAACAGCATATTGAGCCCCATCGCCGCCAGCCCGAACACCAGCACGCGCCCGGCGAGCGCGGTGTAGCCGCCAAGCAGCGGCAGCCACAGCGGCACGGTAAGCAGCACCGTCCAAATGGCGACCATCGCCAATTCGCGCCGGCCCGCCTGAATTGGCAGCCGCCCGCCCAAGGAGGCGATCGCCATGGTCATGATAGCATCCCTTCCTCGCCGACGAGGCCGCGCGGCCGGATCAGGAGCACCGCCATCAGGATCGCATAGATCACCGCTTCGCTGGCGGAAGGATAGACGACCGTGGTCAGCGCCGCGGCCATGCCGATCAGCAACCCGCCGAACAGAGTACCGATCAGGCTGCCGACGCCGCCGACGATGATGGCGATAAAGCTCGGCATCAGCAGGTCGTCGCCCATATTAGGATTAAGGCCGATCTGCCCGGCGGCGAGCACGCCGCTCAAGCCCGCCAGCAGACAGCCCACAGCAAAATTGAACGTCCGCAGATGCCGAACATTGACGCCCAACGTCGACACGGTTTCGAGGTCGAACGTTCCGGCGCGGATGCGCAGGCCGACGCGGGTATAGCGCAGGAAGGCGAACAGCCCGGCCACGGCGACGATGACTACCGTCACCATGAAGATGCGGTAATAGGTGATGAAAAACAGCTCGTTGGAGATCGGCTGCGCCAAGACGGCCGGCAGGCCCATCGGTAGCCCGTTCGGGCCCCAGATATAACGCGCCGCGTCCTGCATCACGAAGGCAAGGCCGAAGGTGAGCAGGAGGCTGTAAACCGGATCGCGATTGTAGATGCGGCGGATCATCAGCCGCTCGACCACCAAGCCGATCAGCGCGGTAAGGAAGGGCGAGACCAACAGCGCGCCCCAATAGCCCAGCGTCGGCGACAGTGCGAACGCCAGATAGCCGCCCAGGGCCAGGAAATTGCCGTGCGCAAAGTTGATGACGTTCGACAGATTGAGGATCAGCGAAAGACCGAGCGCCATCAGCACGTAAAACGCGCCGATGATCAGCCCATTGGTAACATTGAACAATATGAGCTGAGTCATCGGCGCATTACGCTTGCGAATTTCACCGCGAGCTAGCAGATTAGCTCGGTTCCACCATCTTGCACCCGGTATCGGCGACCGATCCGGCGGCTTGTTCGCCCGGTACCAGCGTGGTGAGCGTGAATGCGTCGTCGGGGTTTCCCTTCGGCGGATGCACTTCACCGACGAAGATGTTGGGCATCAGTTCGTGGTCACCCTTGCGATAAATCACCTTGCCGGGCTGTAGCGCCACATCCGGCGGCAGTTCCATACCCTCCAAGGCCATCGCCAATTTCGGACCGTCGAGCGACTTCGCCTTTTCCGCGGCGAGCCGCATCGAATGGACCGACACATAGCCGAACCAAACGCGCGCGGTGGGCGTATTCTTGGTCGCGGCGCGGTAGTCGGCGACGAACTTCACGACCTCGGGCACGTTGGGTTGGTTCCACCACCACTCCATGTCCCACCAGCCCGTTTGTGCCTCCGGCGGGCAAGCCCTGATGCTTTCCAACTCGAACAGCGCGCCGCCGAGCCCCATTTCGTTCTGCATGCCGAACTGGGTGAATTGCTTCATGCAGTTGATCTGCGTGAGGCCGCCCATATTATTGAGCAGGACATTCGGCTTATACGCCTTGGCCTTGATCAGTGTGGCGGAGAAATCCGTGTTGTTGATCGGCAGCATATCGCCTTCATAGGTGCCGCCGGCTTTGGTCAGCGCCTTGATGAAGGCGTCCTGCAGGGTGTGGCCGTAGGCATAGTCCGGCGTGACGAAGAACCATTTCTTGCCGAACTTTTTCACCAGTTCGGGCGTGACCGCCTCGGCGTCCATTGTCGTAGTATTGCAGACGCGGAACACGTTCCATTTGCAATTGGTGCCGGTAATCGGATCGGTGTGACCGCCGGGCACGATGTGGAACACTTTCTTCTCGGTGGTCACCTGCGACATCGCGTAGGCGATACCGGAATTGACGTCGCCGAAGATGGCGTTGACCTGATCGCGGTCGATCAGCTTGCTTGTCTTCTGCACGCCAGTGCCGACGTCGTTCGCCGAGTCCTCGACCAGAAGCTCGACTTGGCGGCCGAGAATGCCGCCTTTCTTGTTGACTTCGGCCACGGCGTATTTGGCGCCGTCGACTTCGCTCTGTGCCAGAGCGGATAGCACGCCGGTCAGCGGATTGACCATGCCGAGCTTAACCGGCTCTTCGCCGAGCGCCTTGATGACGAACGGTGCGCCGATGGCCTGACTGGCGCCCAGCGCAAGACCGGCTTGGAGCAGTGTGCGACGGCGTACGGACAGTGTAGTATTCGACATAATCGACCCTCCCTGATGTGATTGTTTTTTGATTTTGGGGTTTGACCACGAAGGCTTCATGGCCGGTGTCGTAACTTTTTCTTGCGAGCCCTACGGGGCGCCGCCGGTGCAGCGGCGAGGCCAAACCCTTCAAGCCGCGCCGCGCCCAAGATCGCAATATCTTCTACTGCGGCTGCGGTGCGGTCAAGGCGATGCGGCGCGGCGCGTGTCGGCCGAAGCAGTATGGCGGCGGCGACAATTGGACGCGCCGTAATAGGGAACGGCCTTTATTGGCGCCGAGCCAATTCCTTCTTTCGCGCCTTGGTCTGCTCGGCGAGGAAACGCGACAGCCGTGCGCGAACCGCGTCGGCCTGTTCCGGCGTCCATTTGCGCAATCCCTCGCCGGTCTTCATGCCGAGCTTGCCGGCGGCGACGATGTCGCGCAGGAACGGATGCGGACCCGGCGTGCGATCGAGATCCGCGTAGAGCACCTCGGCGATGTCGAGGGTGAGATTGGTGCCGACGAGGTCGGACTGCTCCATCGGGCCGAGCACGGCGGTGCGCGCGCCGAAACCCTCGCGCACCACGACGTCGATGGTGTCCGCGTCGCAGACGCCTGAGGCGACGAGCGCGATGGCCTCGCGCTTCATCGCGTGCTGCAGCCGGTTGCCGACGAAGCCGGGCACGTCGCGGCGCACATGGACCGGCGTTTTTCCGGCGTCGCGCAAGAGCTGAATGGTCCGCCGCACGGCGTCGGGACTGGTTTTTTCGTTTTGGATGACCTCGACCAGCGGCACCAGATGCGGCGGATTCCAGAAATGGGTGCCGACGACCCGTTCGCGATGCGCAAGGTGGCGGCCGATTTCGGTCGACGGGATCGCCGAGCTGTTGCTGGCAAGGATCGTATCGGGCGCGGTGAATTTCTCCAGCTCGGCGAATATTTGCTGCTTGAGCGGAAGCTTCTCCGGCGCCGCTTCGAAGACAAAGGCTGCGCCCTGCACCGCCGGCGCGAGCGTGCCGTGCGCTTTGATGCGTTGCAGGAGCGCCGGGTCGTCTTCGAGCAGCTCGACGATAGCCCGCAATCGTTGCGGCAGCGATGCGCGGATTTCGGCTGACGGCTCGAACACGGCGACGCTGTGCCCCGCGGCAGCGAGCAGATAGGCGATGCCGTGACCCATCAAGCCGCCGCCGACCACGCCGATTTTTTGTTCCTTCCGATCACGCATGTTTGTCTCCCCCGAACTCCTGGAACTGTGACGATGTCCAAACGTTGCCTGAGCAGAGTTTATTCAATGACCGATCCGCAGAGGAGAGATGGTCATGCCTGTCCTTCTGTGGGTTGCCTTCTGGTCGTCGCTGATGGGGACCGCCGCGTGCTGGGGCGAAGCGCCCCGGCCGATTCGCGTAGCAGCGCTCAAGACGTCCGACGAAAAACGCGATCTGTCGAGCGACGATTAACCGGCGGTGTAGCCGCCGTCGACATACATCACCTGTCCGGTGCAAAAATCGGATGCCGGCGATAACAGATAAATCGCCATGCCGACGAGATCCTCGACTTCGCCGAGGCGGCCGAGCGGAATGCGCGACAGCGAGCGGGCCCGCGTCTGCTGACCGAGCTCGTTGTCGCCGTACATCCAGGCCGTGAGTTTGGAGCGGAACACGGTCGGCGCGATGGCGTTCACCGTGATGCCGTATTTGGCCCATTCGGTCGCGAGCACGCGCGTCAGCGAATCGGTAGCGCCTTTCGAGGCGCAATAGCCGGTATAGCCGGAAACATTGCCGTGCCGGCCGCGCACCGACGACATCAGCAAGACCTTGCCGCGCACTTTGCGCTCGATCCAATAGGCGCCGACGGCCTTGGCCATGAACCAGATGCCGCGCACATTGGCGTCCATCACGGCCTGCCAATCCTCGTAATCGAGTTCATGAATGAAGCCGGGCTTGTTTAAGCCCGAGGCGACGACGAGCTGATCGACCTGGCCGAATGTCGCCAGCGCGGCGTCCAGCATGGCTTCGGCGTCGGCCAGGCTGTCCGGCCGGCGCACGACGGTGGCGGGCTGACCGCCAAGCTCGCGCACTTCGTCGGCGACTTCTTCAAGTTCGGCCTTGGTGCCGGAGGCGAGCAGCACTTTGCCGCCGAGCGCCGTGAGCGCCAGCGCCGTGGCGCGGCCGAAGGTGCCCGACGCGCCGGTGACGATCGCCACTTTGTTTTTGACGTCGAACAGCGACAGCGGATTGCGTAGCGGCTCGGAGATCATTGCGTTACCGCCCGGTTTCAAACCTGAAAGCCTGCTTGGGATCGAGTGCGGCGACGACGCGCAGCGCGCAACCTTCGCCCTCCGGCCAGCGCCAGGGGAAGGCGAAGAAGGTGCAGCGTTGCCCGGTGATGGCGTCGATATCGCCGCCGATATTCTCGATGCCGGGAATGCCGTTGGTCATCATGATCTTGTGCGCCGGCTCCCAGTGCGGGAAATCGTCGATGATATGCCGGCCGGTTGCGGCGAAGTATTCGACGTCGAGATGCGGCTGCGCCGGCCCCGGCCCGTGCGGACCGAGAAAGGTGCCGAGCGGATGATCGAGCGCCTGCACGTCGATGCCGACGAGCTTGACGCCGCGCTCGACGAGCCACTCGGCGGCTTCCTTGTAGAGGCCGGGCGAATAGGCGAAATAATCCGGATTGTCGCCGTACAGTTTATGGCTGCCGGTATTGATCATGACGATGTCGTTTTTCTGGATCTTCGGCTCCGCCCGTTCCAGATCCTTCGGCGTGATGACGCCCCACTTGCCTTTCGGGATCGAAACCGCGACGCCGGTGCCGAAAAAGCGCCATAGCGGATAGCCGGTCAGCGTCGGCTGATTTTCCGCGACATGGATCGGCGCATCCATATGGGTGCCGCGGTGCATGATGCCTTCGAACTGCTGCACCAGAAGTCCGTCTTTGGCGTGGAATTCGAGAACGCGCACGTTGAGATTGGCGCGCGACGGCCATTGCGGCATGCCGTGGCCCCAGACGTGGCTGAGGTCAATGAGCTGCAGCTCATTGGCTCCGCGCGCCGATTTGCCGGCAGAGTTTTTACCGACAGCTTTTCGCTCCCCACCAAGCTCCAAGCGCAATTTTCCGCTGCGGTCGAGCATGGCGACGAGCCGGATCACGCAGGCGTCGCCCTCCCGCCATTTCCAGGGAAAGCCCTGGAAGGTGCAGCGCTTACCTTTAAGCTCATCGAGATCGCCGCCAGCGTTTTCGACGGTCGGAATGCCCGCTTCGAGCAAGACGCGGTGCGCCGGATTCCATTCCGGGAAATCCTTGATGGCCTCGCGGCCGGTCGCCTCTTTGTATTCCGGGAGCAGATATTTGATCTGCGGGCCGTTGCGGTGCGGGCCGAGCGACGTCGCCAGCGGATGATCGACGGTCGCGGTATCGACGCCGACGAGCTTCACCCGCTTCTTGACCAACCATTGCGCCGCGGCCTTGCTCAAGCCCGGCGCGTAACCGAAATATTCTTTGCTGTCGGAATATTTGCGGTGCCAGCCGGTATCGATCAGCACGATGTCGCCGGCCTTGATTTGCGGTTTGGCGCCTTCGAGGTCGCTTGGCTCGATCAAACCCCATTCGCGCTTCGGGATCGAAACGACGACGCCGCTGCCGAAAAACCGCTCGAGCGCGAGCTCGCCGACGCCCGCTGCGCCGGGGACCAGATGCAGCGGCGCGTTGACGTGCGTCGAGGTGTGAAAAATCGTCGTGATCTTGTGCGTCATCACGCCTTGCTTGGCGTGGTGCGTGATGCGTTCGAGCTTGATCTCCTCGTAGCCGGGGAAGATCGGCGTATACATGCCCCAACGATGGCTGAGTTCGTAATATTCGAGCCCGCTGACGGGGTCGACGACGGCCGGCATTTCACACCCTCACCCGGCGCAACCGAGCGGCTCGGCGAGCCACATTTGCGCGTTTTTATCCTTATGCGGCGGTCTCTATCATGCTCCGATGCAGCGTGACAAACCGCCGGCTGTAGCCGGCCCATGTTGCAGTCCATGTTGCAGCGGGCGGACCTCGCCGGTATCTATACGCGCCCTTTTATCGAACTAGCGCGAAAAGCGGACGCGAACAACGACATGGCTCGTCTCGTCATGAAATTCGGCGGCACTTCGGTCGCCGATATCGACCGCATCCGCAACGTCGCGCATCACGTCAAGCGCGAGGTCGATGCCGGCCATGAAGTCGCCGTCGTGGTCTCGGCCATGGCAGGCGTTACCGATCAGCTCGTCAAGCTGTGCGAAGCGGCCGCCAATGAACGCCACCTGCTTGAACTGCGTGAATACGATGCGGTGGTCGCCACCGGAGAACAGGTCACGGCCGGACTGCTCGCCATCACGCTGCAAGACCTCGATATCAATGCGCGTTCGTGGCAGGGCTGGCAGCTGCCGATTCTGACGTCGGATGCGCATGGCTCGGCGCGCATTCTCGACATTAATGGCGACGAACTGATCCGGCGCTTCAAGGAGCGCAAGGAGGTCGCGGTCATCGCCGGTTTCCAGGGCGTGCATAAGGAAACCGGCCGTATCACCACGCTCGGCCGCGGCGGATCGGACACCTCGGCGGTGGCGATTGCCGCCGCCATCCAAGCCGACCGCTGCGACATCTATACCGACGTCGACGGCGTCTACACTTCCGATCCGCGCGTCGTGCCGCGCGCGCGACGGCTTGAGAAGGTTGCCTTCGAGGAAATGCTGGAGCTCGCCTCGCTCGGCGCCAAGGTCTTGCAGGTGCGCTCGGTCGAGCTCGGCATGGTGCACAATGTCCGCATCTTCGTGCGCTCGAGCTTCGACCCGCCGGAAAAAATCGACCCGCACGGCAATCCGCCCGGCACATTGATCTGCGACGAGGGGGAGATCATGGAACAGCAAACCGTCACCGGCATCGCCTTTTCCAGGGACGAGGCGCAAATCTCGATCCGTCAGGTTCAGGACAAACCGGGCGTCGCGGCGGCCATTTTCGGCCCGCTCGCCGACGCCAACATTAATGTCGACATGATCGTGCAGAACGTCTCGGCTGACGGCAAAACCACCGACCTGACCTTCACGGTGCCGGCCGGCGACTACCAGCGCTCGCTCGATGTCATTGCCAAAGCCAAAGCGGCGATCGGCTACACGCGGCTCGACGGCGCCACTGACTGCGCCAAGATTTCCGTGATCGGTATCGGCATGCGCAGCCACGCCGGCGTCGCCGCGCAGGCGTTCAGTGCGCTTGCCGAGCGCTCCATCAATATCCGCGCCATCACTACGTCCGAGATCAAGTTTTCACTGCTGATTGACGCCGCCTTTACCGAACTCGCGGTGCGCACATTGCATTCGCTGTACAATCTCGATAACGCCACGGGCTGAGCCATCAGTTTCGCTGCGCCGCAGCATAATTCTCTAGTGCCGTCATATCGTTGTCTCTGGCTTGCGGTTTGCATGCCGCATTCGATATAGCCTTGAGGACATTCGCCGCGGGCCGGGACCCGGGCGAATTCCTCTTTGATTGCGGCCGGCGCGCTATGGGCTCCGCTCCGGTCAAAGCCATGCCCGAGGGACCTCACGCCATGCGTGGTGCGCTCGGCGGTCCGCGCGTGCTGTTGCGCCGGCTTCGCGAAGTGATGGCGGAGCCGGTCAGCGCGCAGGAACGCCTCGACAAGATCGTGGTGCTGATCGCCGCCAACATGGTTGCGGAGGTCTGCTCCGTCTATGTGCTGCGCGTCGACGCCACGCTCGAACTCTACGCCACCGAAGGCCTCAATCGCGAAGCCGTGCACCGCACGGTGATGCGCTCCGACGAGGGCCTGGTCGGCCTGGTAGCGAGCCAGGCGAGCGCGATCAATCTGTCGAACGCGCAAGCGCATCCGGCCTTCTCGTTCCGGCCGGAAACCGGCGAGGAGATCTACCACTCCTTCCTCGGCGTGCCGATTTTGCGCGCCGGCAATACGCTCGGCGTTCTGGTGGTGCAGAACCGCGCGCGGCGCACCTATTCCGAAGAGGAAGTCGAGGCGCTGCAAACTACCGCCATGGTGCTTGCCGAGATGATCGCCTCCGGCGAGCTCTCCGCGCTGGCGCTGCCCGGCGCCGAACCGGCCGCCCGGCATTCGGTGCATCTCAAGGGCTCGGCGTTGAGCGAAGGCATCGCGCTCGGCCATGTCGTGCTGCATGAGCCGCGCGTCGTCGTCACCAACTTCATCGCCGATAACGTACCCAAGGAATTGGAGCATCTCAAAGCCGCCATCGAGACGCTGCAATCCAACCTCGACGAGATGCTGGAGCACGGCGATGTCGTCGAGGGCGGCGAGCATCGCGAGGTGCTCGAAGCCTACCGCATGTTCGCCTATGACCGCGGTTGGGTGCACAAGCTCGAAGAGGCGGTGATGACTGGCCTGACCGCGGAAGCGGCGGTCGAGCGCGTGCAATCCGATACCCGCGCGCGCATGCTGCGGCAGACCGACCCGTTCCTGCGCGAGCGATTGCACGACCTCGACGACCTTGCCAACCGCCTGATGCGGCAACTTACCGGCCGAGACCACGCGCCGTCGCGCGACAGTCTGCCGGAGAACGCGATTCTGGTCGCCCGCTCGATGGGTCCCGCCGCGCTGCTCGACTACGACCGCAAGCGCCTGCGCGGCCTGGTGCTGGAAGAAGGCGGTCCGCATTCGCATGTCGCTATCGTGGCGCGCGCGCTCGGCATTCCCGCGGTGGGCGACATCGACAACGCCACCGGCATCGCCGACCCGGGCGACGCCATCATCGTCGACGGCACGACCGGCGATCTGCATATCCGGCCGCTGCCGGACATGGAGGCGGCTTATGCCGAGCGCGTGCGGCTGCGGGCGCGGCGGCAGCAGCAATACCTGTCGCTGCGCGACAAGCCCTGCGTCACCAAAGACGGCGAAGAGGTTAAATTGCTGCTCAATGCGGGCCTGAGCGTCGACTTGCCGCACATCGCCGATACCGGCGCCGGCGGCATCGGCCTGTTCCGCACCGAGCTGCAATTCATGGTCGCGCCGAATTTTCCGCGCACCAGCGAGCAATATGCGCTGTACCGCGCCGTGCTCGACGCCGCCGGCGACAAGCCGGTGACGTTTCGCACGCTCGACATCGGCGGCGACAAGGTGCTGCCCTATATGCGCAACGTCGAGGAGGAGAATCCCGCGCTCGGCTGGCGCGCGATCCGCCTCGGTCTCGACCGCCCCGGTTTGCTGCGGACGCAATTGCGCGCCTTGCTGCGGGCGGCCGGCAGCCGCGCGCTGAAGATCATGTTTCCCATGATCTCGACGGTTGAGGAATTCGACCAGGCCAAGGATTTGGTCGAACGCGAACTCACCCATCTGCGCCGGCATGGCCACAAACTGCCCGACGAGGTCGAGGTTGGCAGCATGGTGGAAGTGCCTGCGCTGCTCTACCAGCTCGACGAGCTTTTGGAACGCGTCGACTTCCTGTCTGTCGGTTCCAACGACTTGGTGCAATTTCTCTACGCGATCGACCGCGGCAATCCACGGGTGTCCGGCCGCTTCGATGCGCTGTCGGCGCCGGTATTGCGCGCGCTCAAGGATATCGCCGACAAGTCGCGCGCGCATAACAAGCCGGTCACCGTGTGCGGTGAGCTGGCGTCGCAGCCGATCGGGGCTTTGGCTTTGGCGGCGCTGGGCTACCGCTCGCTCTCGCTCACCCCGTCGGCAATCGGGCCGGTCAAGGCGATGCTGCTCGATCTCGACTGCCGCAAGGCCGCCGCGTTTCTCTCGCCCCTGATCGACCAAGGCAGCCGCGCCGCGCCGATCCGCGCGCAACTCGAGAAATTTGCCGCCGATAATGGGCTACAGCTTTAGCGCAGCAAATAACCACCGCGGCCGGGCTTGTCACCGCAAGTCGGGTTTACCCAACTTGCGCCGGTTTGATTATATAGCGCAACTACGAAATACGAAGTTGCGCGCGCCAGCTCCGTCTTTTACTTAACCTGACATGTTGCCCGACCAAAAACTCAATGCGCTCGTCACCCGGCATGCGGCGTTGGAACGCGATCTCGCCGCCGCGCTGCCGGCCGAGACCTATGTGAAGCTGTCACGCGAACTCGCCGAGCTCGCGCCGGTGGTCGAGGCGGTCAATTCCTATCGCGCCGCGCAACGTGAACTCGAGGGGCTGACGAGCCTGATTGCGGATCCCTCGACCGACGCCGAGATGCGCCACATCGCGGAAGCGGAAAAGCCCGGGCTTGAAGCGCGCCGCGCGACGCTCGAGCAGCAATTGCGGCTGGCGCTGCTGCCCAAAGACGCGATGGACGACCGCAACGTCATTCTTGAAATCCGCGCCGGCACCGGCGGCGACGAGGCGGCGCTGTTCGCCGGCAATCTATTTCGCATGTACGAGCGTTATGCCGCCAAGCAGGGCTGGAAGGTGGAAATCGCAACCGCGAGCGAAGGCGCGATGGGCGGCTATAAGGAAATCATCGCCGAAATCCGCGGCCGCGGCGCCTTCGCCAAGCTGAAATTCGAATCCGGCGTGCATCGGGTCCAGCGCGTGCCCGATACCGAGGCGTCAGGCCGCATCCACACTTCGACCGCGACCGTCGCCGTGCTGCCGGAGGCGCAGGATGTCGACGTTCCCATCGTCGAAACCGATCTTCGTATCGACACCTTGCGCTCCGGCGGCGCCGGCGGCCAGCACGTCAACAAGACCGAATCGGCCGTGCGTGTGACGCATATTCCCTCGGGCATCGTCGTCATGATGCAGGAAGACCGCTCGCAGCATCGTAATCGCGCCAAGGCCATGGCCGTGCTACGGACGCGGCTCTACGATCTGGAGCGGCAGAAACAGAATGCCGCGCGCGCCGCCGAGCGCCGCGGCCAGGTCGGCACCGGCGACCGCTCCGAGCGCATCCGCACCTACAATTACCCGCAAGGCCGCGTGTCGGATCATCGCATCAATCTCACGCTCCATAAGCTGCCGCAGATTTTGGAAGGCGAGGCGCTCGGCGAGATCATCGATGCGCTGGTCGCGGAAAATCAGGCCGCGCTGCTCGCGGCGGAGGAGACGACATGATGCCGCCGGCCGCGAAGGCCGGCGCCGCGGTTGCGCCGGAAAGCAGTGCGAAATCGATTACCGTTGGCGACGTGCGGCGGGCATGGGCGGCAAAATTTCGCGCCGCCGGCTTCGATTCGCCTGAACTCGACGCCCGGCTTCTGGTCGGTCATGCGCTTTCGCTCGATCATGCCGGCCTTGTGGCGGCGAGCGGGCGCAAACTCGATGCCAGAGAAGAAAGCGCGATCGCGGCCTTGGCGCGGCGCCGGCTGGCTCACGAACCGGTCGCCCGCATCGTCGGCACCAAGGAGTTTTGGGGTCTCAGACTCGGTGTCGACGCCGCGACGCTGGTGCCCCGGCCGGAGACTGAGACAGTGGTCGAGGCTGCGCTCGCCGCCATCGACTTGCGCGGGTCGCGGGCGCGGCCGTTACGGATTGCTGATCTCGGCACCGGCACCGGCGCCATCCTGCTCGCCCTTTTGAGCGAGCTGCCGAGTGCCTTCGGCGTCGGTACCGACGCGAGCCCCGCCGCACTTGCAATCGCGCGCGACAATGCTCGGCGCCTGGGCTTGAAGCGCGCCGCCTATATCGCCTGCGACATGGCGGCGGCGTTGCGGGGTCCGTTCGACATTATCGCTTCTAACCCGCCCTATATTGCATCGGCAGATATCGCCACTTTGCCTCCGGAGGTACGCCTGTTCGATCCTCCCCACGCGCTCGACGGCGGACCCGACGGACTCGATTTCCACCGGGTCATTGCCGCGGCAGCGCCTGCGTTATTGGCTCCGGACGGCGTGCTCATCGTCGAGCTTGGGGCGAGCCAGGCGGAATCGGTTGCCGCTTTATTCGCCGCAGCGGGTCTTGCGCCCTCGGCGCCGCGACCCGATCTTAGCAGTGTGGCGCGCGCCCTCGTTGCAAGAAAGCGATAAGTCAACGGGCATGAGGCGCGAGCATTGGACCCCGGCAAAAAAGCACTTGGCGCAAAAAAGCACTTGGCGCAAAAAAGCACTTGGAATGTCGGCCGGAACCGACTAGCTTGCGCCCCACGGAATCGGCCCGAGATGAGGGTGCCGCGTTGCCCTGAACACCCGGGAGCTTAACTGAAAGAGTTAGCTCCAAAAGGTCGGCAACGCAGGCCAGGCAGACAAGCGAAAGCTGGCAAGCGATAACTGGATAGCGAACGCCGGATTGGACGGCATACAGGATCGCCAGATTCAGAGCGCGAAAGTTCAAACCGTGAAGGTTAAGCCGAGACGTTTTACCGGTTCGGCGCGCACCGATACGGATAAGACGCGCGCATGACAAAAGGTTTGCGACGCCGCGGACGAAGCCGCGGATGAGGGCTGTATTGCTGAGGGTCGTGACGTTCAAACGTGAATGCGAGCGGCCTGCAGCCGGGGCGATGGTGTTTGAGCGACGTTCGGTGACTAAAAGACGGTGAACAGAAGCGGCGGCGTCGTTGCCGTCGTGCAAAACGGGGTTGGCGGAACAGCAAACCATGAGAAACGGTCAGAATAAACGTATGCGCGGTCGTAACCGTAAGGGTGGCCATCACCACCAAAATCCGTTGTCGCGGATGTACGAGTCCAACGGACAGGACGTCAAAATCCGGGGAACGGCCTCCCACATTGCCGAAAAATATCTCCAGCTCGCCCGCGATGCGCAGAGCTCAGGAGATCCGGTTGCCGCGGAAAATTATTATCAGCACGCCGAACATTATTTTCGTCTGATCGCCGCCGCGCAGGAACAGCTTCGCCAGAACCAGCCCTATTTTCAGCAGCAACAACCGGGCGGTGGAGTGGGCGGCAATATGCCCGATGATGGCTACGATGACGGCGATGATCAGCCGCAAATGGGCGAGCCCTATGCGCCGCAGGTGCAGCCGTTCTACCAGCGCGAGCCGCAACACCATCAGCCGCAGCATCACCAGCCGCAGCACTATCAGTCGCATCAGCCACCGCAGCAGCAACCGCAACACCAACCGCAGCACTTTCAGCCGCGCCCGCAGCCGCAGATGCCGGAAAGCGACGCTGACGTCGAACGGCTGCCGTCGTTTATTACCGGCGGTCAGCCGCAGCAGCAGAGCGCGCCGCAACACGGCCAAGGCGCGAATGGCCCGCATGGCCAGAGCGGCAACGGGCCGAACGGCTATGACGGTTCAGCGGACCGGTTTCCGCTGCATCGGCGGCGGCGAAGGCATCGCGGCGGCGGTCCGCGCGACTATGCGGCGGATCAATCCGTTCCTGCCGAAAATGACGGCGCGCCGCAGGCCGGTGCGGATTCGACCGACGAATGACCACGAGGCCGTTCCCAGCCGCCCTCGGCTTCTCGTCGCTTTATTGAGTTCGGTCGGGTTCGCCGCGGGCGTCCCGAAGCGATGCAGCTAAAGGCCGCGCGGCGCCTTGGCCAAGCGTACCAGAAGCCAGATCGGCACGACGATCACCGCGCCGAGCAAGAAATACCGCCACAGCCAGCGTACGGCGTCGAAGCCCATATTCCAGATGTGCTCGATGAGCCGGCGCACCGACTCGAGGATATTCCAGGGATCGAGGCCGATCGCGGCGAGGATGACGCCGACCAGAACCGACAGCAGAATAAGCCGCCCGATCACCGCAAGAGGCGGACCGCCGAAGAAGCGCTGGACGTAGTCTTGGGGTCTTCGGGATTCCAGGGATTCTTGGCTCATCGCGATCTCCCGCTTGCGTCAATTAGGAACTTGCGGCGCTCCGCGCAAGCGGCTTGCCCACTGCATGCGGTTCGCCCAGCCAAACGGCCTCGCGCCGTCGGTCCCATCGCTGGCGCGATGACGTTGCCTCGGCTTCACAACTGGCGCTAAGTTGCGCCCGCCCCACGCTTGGAATGGTGCAATCCGAGGACTTTTTATGGCTAAGGTCGAAGACCTCGCGCCCGTAGCGCCTGCGAGCCTGAACGACGATATCGGCGAGCAAACCCGGCTTCGCATGTATCGCATGCAGGTCGAGATTCGCGAGGCCGAGCAACGCGCATTCGATCTGTTCCTGCAAAACCTGGTGAAGGGCACGAGCCATCTTTCGCTCGGCCAGGAAGCGGTCGCCGCCGGCTGCGCCGCCGCCATGCAACCCGGCGATCTTTCGTTCTGCACCTACCGCGGCCACGCCCATACGCTGGCGCGCGGCGTTGAGATCGAGAAGGTGCTAGGCGAACTGATGCAGCGCGACAATGGCCTGATGCGCGGCAAGGGCGGCTCGATGCACCTGACCTCGGCGGATCACGGCGTCATGGGCTCCTATGCGATCATCGGCGCGCATCTGCCGATCGCTTGCGGCGCGGCGTGGCGGGCGCAGTACAAGGGGGCGAAGGACGTCTCGGTCTGCTTCTTCGGCGACGGCACCACCAATATCGGCGCCTTTCACGAGGCGCTCAATTTCGCCGCGGTGTGGAAGCTGCCGGTGATCTTCGTCTGCGAGAACAATCTCTACATGGAATATACGCCGATCGGCGACGTGACCGCGGTGGCGCATCCCGCCGCCGACCGCGCCTCAGCCTACGGATTGCCGCGCATCGTCATCGACGGCAACGACGCCGACGTGGTCTATCGCACCGCGCGCGAGGCCTACGGCAAAGCGCGCGCCGGAGCTGGACCTTCTTTGATCGAATGCCTGACCTACCGCTACAGCGGCCATTCGCGCGCCGACCCGGCAAAATACCGGCCCGAAGGCGAGCTGGAAAAATGGAAAGAGCGCGATCCGATCAAAATCTATCGCGAACGGCTCAGGCAATTCGGCGTCGGCGAGGACATCATCGTCGGCATCGAGACCGACGTGAAACGCCGCGTCGACGAGGCGACCGAGAAATGCAAGGCGGCGCCGATGCCGCCGGCCGATATCCTCACCACCGACGTTTATGCCGACGGAGGTTTCGCATGGCGGAATTGACCTACCGCGACGCCGTCATCCGCGGTATCGCGCAGGAAATGTCGCGCGATCCCGACGTGGTCTTCCTCGGCGAGGACGTAGCGAAAGCCGGCGGCGTGTTCAAGGCGACCGTCGGCCTTTACGAACAATTCGGTCCGCTGCGCGTGCGCGACACGCCGATTTCCGAGCAGGCCATCCTCGGCGCCGCCATGGGCGCGGCGATGACCGGATTGAAGCCGATCGCCGAAATCATGTTTTCGGACTTTTTCGCGGTCTGCTTCGATTACATCGCCAACGAGTTTCCAAAGAGCCGTTATATGTCGAACGGCCAGATCAAATGTCCGCTCGTGGTGCGCACCGGCAACGGCGGCGGCGCGCGGTTCGGAGCGCAGCATTCGCAGAGCGTCGAGAACTGGTGCATGATGATTCCCGGGCTGAAAGTCGTGGCGCCGTCGTCGCCGCGCGACGTCATCGGGCTCCTGGCCGCGGCGGTGCGCGATCCCGATCCGGTGATCTTTCTCGAGCACAAATCGCTCTACCCGACCAAAGGCGAAGTGCCCGACGGCGAGATCGTCGACCGGCTCGGCACCGCCAACATCGTGCGGCCGGGCAAAGACGCCACTATTCTGGCGCTGGCGATGATGGTGCCGCGGGCGCTGGCCGCGGCGGACAAGCTCAAGGTCGAGCGCGGCATCGACTGCGAAGTGGTCGACGTGCGCTCGCTGGTGCCGCTCGACACGCAAACCATCCTCGGCTCGGTCGCCCGCACGCACCGCCTCTTCACCGTCGAAGAAAATCCGCGGCTGTGCGGCTGGGGTGCCGAGATCGTCTCCATCGTCGCTGACGAGGCGTTCTACGATCTCGACGGCCCGCCGGTGCGGATCACGACGCCGCACATTCCGCTGCCGGCCGCCGATATTCTGGAGGACATGGCGCTGCCCTCGGTCGAGCGGGTCGCCGAGCGCGTGCGGCGCAGCCTTAACTCATGACGGGCAAGATCATGGCCAAGGAACCCAGCCGCGAAAATCCGAGCGGGCCGATCGGCACCGAAGTCATCTTCGAGAACGATCAGGTGCGGGTGTGGGACATGCGCGTTCCCCCGCGTGGGAAAAAGGCGTGGCACCACCACATGATGGACTACGTCATCATCAATATTACCGGCGGCAAGGCCGAGATTGAGAACGTGCAGGGTGAGTCATACATCGCTAACGACAAGGCCGGCGGCGTCATCTGGAAAGATGCCGGCGAGAGGCACGAGCTGCGCAATCTCACCGATGAGCCCTATCGCAACATCCTTGTCGAGCTGAAACACGGGAAGTGACCCTCTCGGGTCTTATAGGATCAGTGCCAGCAGGATCAGTATCATGGCCATGTACGACAATCTTCTCGCCAACGTCCCGACCGATCTGTGGATCGGCGGCAAATGGCGCAAATCTTCCGACGGCGGCCGCTTCGACGTGATCGATCCGGCGACCGAGAACAAGGTCGCCTCGGTCGCCAGTGCGACGGTTGATGACGCCAAGGCGGCGCTCGACGCCGCGCAGGCCGCGTTCCCCGGCTGGGCCGGCAAAAAACCCCGCGAACGCGGCGAGATTTTGCGCAAGTCGTACGAACTTATCATGCGCGACGCCGAGCGGCTGGCGAAGCTGATCACCATCGAGAACGGAAAGGCGCTGTCGGACTCGCGCGGCGAGGTCGCCTATGCCGCCGAGTTCTTCCGCTGGTACGCCGAAGAAGCGGTGCGCAATATCGGCCAGAATTCGCTCGCGCCGTCCTCCGGAGCGCGGATGTTCGTGCATCATAAGCCGGCCGGCATCGCCGTCCTTGTGACGCCGTGGAATTTTCCCGCCGCGATGGCGACGCGCAAGATCGGTCCGGCGCTGGCCGCCGGCTGTCCGGTCGTGCTCAAGCCCGCGTCCGACACGCCGCTCACCATGCTGGCTTTGATGCCGATCCTGGAAGAAGCCGGCGTGCCGGCCGGCGTCGTCAACGTCATTCCGTCGCGCTCGTCCGGCAAAGTCGTGAGCGCGATGCTGCACGATCCGCGCGTGCGAGTGGTGTCGTTCACCGGCTCGACCGAGGTCGGCCGCAAGCTACTGCATGAAGCCGCCGACAACATCGTCAAACCGGCGATGGAGCTCGGCGGCAACGCGCCGTTCATCGTGTTCGACGATGCCGACATCGACGCGGCGATCGATGGCGCGATGATTGCGAAAATGCGCAACATGGGCGAGGCCTGCACCGCAGCCAATCGCTTCTATGTGCACGAGAAGGTGCAGGACGAGTTCACCAAGAAGCTCACCGCCAAGATGGCCGGCCTAAAAATGGGTAACGGCCTCGACGACGGCGTTGCGCTCGGCCCACTCGTCAATAAGGACGGCCGCGACAAGGTGATCGAACTGGTCGACGACGCCGTGAAGAAAGGCGCCAAAGTGCTGACCGGCGGCAAAGCTCCCGGCGGCCCCGGCTTCTTCTATCCGGCGACCGTGCTTGCCAACGTCTCCGACGATTCGAAAATGCTGAACGAGGAAATTTTCGGCCCCGTGGCCTCGATCCAGACCTTCAAATCCGAGGACGAGGTGATCACGCGCGCCAACGACACCGAATATGGCCTGGTCGCTTATCTCTACACCAAGGATTTGAGCCGCGGCATGCGGGTTTCGGAGAAACTCGACTTCGGCATGATCGGGCTCAATCGCGGATTGGTCTCGGATCCGGCAGCGCCATTCGGCGGCGTCAAGCAGTCCGGCCTCGGCCGCGAGGGCGCGCACGAAGGACTGATGGAGTTTTTGGAGACGCAATACATTGCGGTGACGTGGTAAGGCGAATCGGCGAGTCATGTCTCAACTAACCATGACCAAAGACGAAGTCGCCCAAAAGCTGCTCGGCGCCTGGCGCTATGTCGGCACGCGCATCAACGGCGGCAACTGGGATCGCGGCGCCAATCCCAAAGGCATGATCTATTACGGACCGTATGGCGAGATGGCGGCGCAGATCGCGCCCGACGTCGAGCGCAAGCGCGCCGGCGCCGAAATGACGCCGGAAGAGGCCAAGATCGCGCTGAAGGATTACATCGCCTATTTCGGCACTTATTCCATCGACGAAAAAGCCGGGACGGTGACGCACCATCGTCTCGACAGCCTGCAGCCGGGCGACAAAGGCGATCTGGTGCGCCGCTATGAGTTTAGCGGCGATCGCCTGGTGCTGCGGCCGCCAAATTCGACGCTGGAAGTTACTTGGGAACGCATCAAATAAAAGTCCTTGCCGCGATCTCCCGGAGCGGCAGACGGAACCCCGGCAAAGCAAATCATTCGGTGACGTCGTGAGCGAATATTCTCAATCCGCCGCCCAACGCCTGATCGGCTCGTGGCGCTATGTCGGCTCGACGCTCGACGGCAAGGCGCAGGGAGAGCGCGGTGCGAGTCCGAAGGGCATCATCATCTACGATGCTCACGGCCACATGGCCTGTCACGTTGCGCCCGACCGCGACGTGCCGCGGGCCGGCAAGGAGCCGACCGGCGAAGAGGCGAAAGCCGCGCTCGCCGACCACATCGCTTATTTCGGCACCTATTCGGTCGACGAGCCCGCGCGCACTGTCACCCATCATCGCCAAGGCAGCGTGCAGCCCGGCGACAAGGGCGACGTCGTGCGCGGCTACGAATTCGCCGGCGATCGGCTCATTCTGCGTCCCGTCGGCACGACGCGTGAAGTGATATGGGAACGGATCAAGTGAGGCGGCACTGAACATGGATGTCCTGATGCCGCAACTCGGCGAAACGGTCGCCGAAGGCAAAATTACCAAGTGGTTTGTGTCGGCCGGCGCTGCGGTCAAGCCGGGCGACAACCTTTTCGAGATCGAAACCGATAAGGTCTCGATGGAAGTGCCGTCGACCACGACCGGCGTGCTTTCTGAAATCCGCGTCGTCGCGGGCGAGGTGGCGCCGGTCGGCGCCGTAGTCGGCGTGATTTCGGATGGGTCCAGCGCGGCGACACGTTCGTCGGCTGCGGCTGCGCCGCCTACAACGCCGGCATCGCTCGCAGCACAAGCGGCTCCGGCTCCGGCGGCGCCGCCGGTCACGCCCGCGCGACAGGAACGACAACATGAATCGCGCCCGATCAAGCTCGATCCGTTCTTCGAAGTCCGCACCCCGGAGCGGAATTACGGTCCGGCGCGCTTGCCCGGCGGCGTGACTGTCACGCCGCTGGCGCGGCGGCTTGCCGGCGAGGCCGGTATCGACCTGTCGCGCCTGCACGGCTCCGGCCCGCACGGCCGGATCGTCGCGCGTGACCTGGCGGAAGCGCCGCGACCGTCGCGTGCCCCCGCCGAAGGACCGGGCGCCGCCGAGATCAAGGCGCTTTACCCGCTGGACAGCTACGAGGAAGTGCCGCTCGACGGTATGCGCCGCACCATCGCTGCGCGGCTCACTCTGGCCGTGCAGACTATTCCGCACTTCTATCTCACGGCCGACATCGAAATCGACCGGCTGATCGCGCTGCGCGAAGAGGCCAATGCCGCGGTGCCCAAGGACAAAGACGGCAAGCCCCTGTTCAAGCTTTCGCTCAACGATTTCGTCATCCGCGCGCTGGCGCTGGCGTTGCAACGCGTGCCGGCGGCGAACGCGGTCTGGGCCGGCGACCGTATTTTGCGGTTCAAGCATTCCGATATCGGTATTGCGGTTGCGCTCGACGGCGGCCTGATCACGCCGATCGTCCGCAACGCCGAGGGGAAATCGCTGAGCGTCATCTCGGCGGAGATGAAAGATCTCGCGGCGCGTGCCCGCGACAAGAAGCTGAAATCATCCGAGTATCAAGGCGGCTCGTCGGCGATCTCGAATCTCGGCATGCATCAGGTGCGCGAATTCACCGCCATCATCAATCCGCCGCACGCGACCATTCTCGCGGTCGGCGCGGCGCGCCGCCAAGCGGTCGAAAAAGCCGATGGCGGCGTCGCTTTTGTGAGCATGCTCAGCGTCACGCTGGGTTGCGATCATCGCGTGGTCGACGGCGCGCTCGGCGCCGAGCTTCTGGCCGCCGTCAAAAGCCTTCTCGAAATGCCGGTGAGCATGCTGGTGTGAGGATGAAGCATGGCGGCAACTAAGCGCGAGATCGTATTGATCGGTCCGCTCAAGCCTCTGGTCGTGCGAGGGCTCGAAGCGGTGTGCGCCGTGTACAAGGCTGCGGACGCGAAAGATCGCGAGGCCTTTATTGCCGCGCATACCGGTGTCCGGGCGATTGCCTGCAGCGCCACCACCGAACAGATCCCCGGCGCGTTCATGGCGCGCTTTCCCAGGCTGCAAATCGTGTCGAGCTTCGGCGTCGGCTACGATCATGTCGACGTCAAATATGCCGCCGTGCACGGCATTATCGTCACCAATACGCCCGAAGTGCTCACCGAGGAAGTCGCCGACACCGCGCTCGGATTACTGCTTTGCACCGTGCGCGAATTCCCGCAGGCCGAACGCTATCTGCGCGCCGGAAAGTGGGTGGAGAAAAGCTATCCGTTGAGCAAGGCGACGCTGCGCAACCGCACCGTCGGCATCGTCGGCATGGGCGCGATCGGGCAAGCGATCGCGCGGCGGCTCGATGCTTTCGGCGTGCCGGTCGTCTATCATACGCGGCGTCCGCGCCCCGAACTGGCCTATCGGCATTACCCGAAGCTCCTCGACATGGCGCGCGATGTCGACACGCTGTTGGTGATCGTGCCGGGTGGTGCTGCGACGGCAAACATGATCGATGCCGAAGTGCTGGACGCGCTCGGGCCGAGCGGCATTCTGATCAACATGGCGCGCGGTTCGGTGGTCGACGAGCCGGCTTTGATCCGGGCGCTCAAGGACAAGCGGATCATGGCGGCGGGCCTCGATGTTTATGTCAAGGAGCCGGAAGTGCCGGCGGAGCTGATCGCGATGGACAATGTCGTGCTGTTTCCGCATCTCGGCTCGGCGTCGGTGCACACGCGCGACAAGATGGACCAGCTCATCGTCGACAATATCGCGGCCTGGGCCGCCGGCAAGCCGCCGCTGACGCCGGTGCCGGAAACGCCGTTCAGGTCGTGGGGCGCGGATTGAGGGCCGCCTGACGGTCCGGCGCGGAGATGGTAGCGTTCGCGGCAAACCGGAAGCAGTTGCGCATGAATAATTGCCGCGTGATCATTGTTGGCGTTGTGGCGGCCAGTCTGTGCGGCGGACCGAGTTTCGCGCAGGATATGCAAAGCGGTGAGCCAAAAGGCACGCTGCCGCAATCCGCGCCGACGCAAGCTGCCCCCGTCCAGGGGGCACAGCCGCAGACCTCGCCGGCGCCAAACGGCTTGAGCGATGCCGCCAATGCCATGATCGGCACTTGGGAATTCTCCAACGCCGATCATGACAGAATCTGTCACTTCACATTCCGCACCGACGCCGTAGCCGGCGGTTCTAAGCTCGACATCGACAAAAACTGCCCGAACCTGTTTCCGTCGACCGCCAATATCGTCGCCTGGTCGTTGGACAATTACGGCGATTTGCGCCTGCTCGACGCGGATGGCAAGGAGGTGGTGGAGCTCAGCGAGGTCGAGGGCGGCATGTACGACGGGTTCACGCCGGAGGAGGGCCGCTACATTTTGCAGACCGCCGCCGCGGCACCGACGCTCACCGCCGCCGACATGGTCGGCGATTGGGCGGTCGCGCGCGGCGCCGGTAAGCCGATCTGTGTGCTGACGCTGGCCAACAGCCCGGCCGGCGATGCTTTGGCACTCACGGTAAAACCCGGCTGCGACGCCTTCGTCATGGCCTTTGCACCGAGCGCCTGGCGCATGGACCAAGGCGCTTTGGTGCTGCTTTCGGCGCACGGACAGAATTGGCAATTCGAAGAAAATGACGCCAAGACCTGGCAACGCGTGCCGGAAACGGCCAATCCAATCCTGCTGATACGGCAGTAACCAAGCAAACATCAATCAACAGACAATTGAAATGAACAAACGGCATCAGGTCGTCATTGTCGGCGGAGGACCTGTCGGCGTCGCGCTCGCAGTCGAGCTCGGCCAGCGCGGAATTTCATGCGCCTTGGTCGAACGCCGCACCGAGCCGCAGCTCATTCCCAAGGGCCAAAACCTGACGCAGCGATCGATGGAACACTTCTATTCGTGGGGCGTCGCCGAAGAAGTGCGCGCCGCGCGAATGCTGCCACCCGAATACCCGATGAGTGGGATCGTTTCTTATCGCAATCTGAATAGCGACTATTGGTACGCGCCGCCGCTGCGCGAAATCGTCAATGCCTATTATTTCCAGAAAAATGAAAGGTTGCCGCAATACCTGGTGGAATATGCGCTGCGCAAGAGAATGACGCAGCTGGCCAGCGTTGAAAGCCGGTTCGGCTGGAAGGCCGAGGCGATCGAACGGGATGCCGGCGGTGTGCGCGTTGCCATCGCTGAGGACAGCGGCGCCGGGAAGGAAATACTCGAGGCCGACTACGCGGTCGGTTGCGACGGCGGCCAGTCCACGGTGCGCCGGCAGATCGGCATCGAGCGCAGCGGCGCGGATTTCAATGAGCTCATGGTGCTGGCGTTGTTCCGCTCCCGCGAATTGCACGAAAAGCTCAAGCGCTTTCCGCCGCGCTCCACTTATCGGGTGCTGCACCCGAAGCTGAAAGGCTATTGGCAGTTCTTCGGGCGCGTCGACGTCGGCGAAAGCTGGTTCTTTCATTCGCCGGTGCCGGCCGATACGACGCGAGACAATTACGACTTTCACGCGCTGTTGCAGAGCGTCGCCGGGTTTCCCTTTGCCTGCGACTTCGATTATGTCGGCTTTTGGGATTTGCGGATCGCGGTGGCCGAGAAATACCAAGAGGATCGAGTCTTCATTGCCGGCGACGCCGCCCATTCGCACCCGCCTTACGGCGGATACGGTCTCAACAACGGTCTCGACGACGTCGCCAATCTGGGCTGGAAACTTGCGGCCAAACTGCAAGGCTGGGGCAACGATGGCCTGTTACAAAGCTACACCGCTGAGCGCCAACCCATTTTTGTGGAGACCGGCCGCGATTTTATCGAGGCGGGCATCCAGCGCGACAGAATATTTCTGGATCGCTACAACCCCGATCGGGACCGCGCCGAATTCGAAACGGCTTGGAAAGAGCACGCGGGTGCCGCGGCGCCGCGCGTGCTTACTTACGAGCCCCACTACGAGGGCTCGCCGATCGTCTTTGGGCCGCCCGACGGCGCAAGCAGCGCGCGCGGCTCCCACACCTTCAAGGCGCGCGCCGGACATCACCTGCCGCCGCAACCGCTTTCGTCCGGGCGCAACGTCTTCGAGGAGCTTGGCGGGGATTTCACCTTGCTCGCGTTCGACGGCGAAGATCAGACCGTCGCGGCATTCGAAAAGGCGGCGCGCCTCCTCGGCGTTCCGCTCAAAATCGTGTGCGACGCTTACCGGGACGGCCGCACGGCTTACGAGGCGAAGCTGATGCTGATTCGGCCCGACCGCTATATTGCCTGGACCAGCGACAGTGCGCCCGCCGACGCGGCGAGCGTCATCGCCAAGGCGGTCGGCCGGGCATAGTGCGGACCGTTCGGATACGTTAAATAGCGTGCAAGACGGGTAGGGCAGCCAGCAGGAGAGCACTCAAATGGCGACAACGCAAAAACTTCCAACATGTACACTCGGCTCGTCCGGCATTCAAACCTCGGCCATCGGGCTCGGCTGCATGTCGCTCTCCGGCGTCTATGGCGCCAGCAACGACGATGACGGGATTGCGCTCATTCGCGAGGCGCTCGACCGCGGCATTACGATGCTCGACACCTCGGACGCCTACGGCGCCGGCCATAACGAGGAACTGGTCGGCAAGGCCATCAAGGGCCGCCGCTCGCAAGTGGTTCTGGCGACGAAATTCGGCAATCTCGGCGGGCGCGGCGGCAAGGTCGCCGACGGCCGTCCCGAATTTGTCATCAGCTCCTGCGAAGCAAGCCTCAAGCGCTTGGCTGTCGATGTGATCGATCTTTACTACCAGCACCGTATCGATCCCACGGTGCCGACCGAGGATACCGTCGGCGCCATGGCGAAGCTTGTCGAGCAGGGCAAGGTCCGCGCGCTGGGCTTGAGCGAGGCGAGCCCACAAACCATTCGCCGCGGCCATGCCGTGCACAAGATCGCGGCGGTGCAGAACGAATATTCTCTGCTCTATCGCGCCGAGGGCGAAGAGACGCTGCAAACGACGCGGCAGCTCGGCATCGCGTTCGTCGCTTATTCGCCGCTCGGCCGCGGCTTGCTCACCGGCGCGGTCGAAGATCCTAAGACCCTGGCCGACAACGATGCGCGCAAGCGGCATCCGCGCTTTGCCGCGGAAAATATCGGCCATAATCTCGGCCTGGTACAGAAGATTGCGGAAATATCGCGCCGGAAAAAATGCACACCGGGCCAGCTTGCGCTCGCGTGGCTGCTCGCGCAGGGCGACGATATCGTGCCGATCCCGGGCACCAAGCATAAGGACCGGCTCATCGAGAATATCGGCGCGCTGTCGGTCAAGTTGAGCGACGACGATCTGGCGCAGATTTCGAGCGCGATACCGATCGGCGCCGTCGCCGGCTTGCGCTATCCCGAAGGACAGATGAAGAGCGTCTATGTCTGAACGAGGAATTACTCAGGCAAGCTGAAAGATTGCAACGCTGCGTGTAGCTCCTGCCGGAAGGCGACGTCGCGATACGGCGGCATGCGCGTCGTGATCGTGAAGCCGGGGTCGATTGCGATCATGCACTGCGGGCGCGCGAGTGAAGCTGCCGATAGCTCCTGACTGGTGCGTTCCAATTCGATAAGATGCATCGCACCTTTGCTCAGCAGTTAACAAGGCTATTGGGATAGCATGTCCATTCGCATCATCGGCATGATCGGCGTCACGCCGCCTGCAAGCGACGCCACGTTGCATGTCATCGAAGGCGGGCTGTCGCCGACCTATGTGACCGAAGCCGCCCGCGCGCATGAGCAGGCCGGATTCGATCTCGTTCTGGTCGGCTATTCGTCGTCGTCCGCCGAGGGCTTTTTGGTGGCGCTGCACGCCGCCGAGCATACGAAGCGGCTCGGTTACCTCATCGCGCATCGGCCGGGTTTCGTGGCGCCGACTTTGATGGCGCGCAAGATCGCCACCTTCGATCATCTCACCGGCGGCCGGCTCGCCGTACACATCATCACCGGCAAGACCGATGACGAGCAGGAGGGCGACGGCGACTTTACCCCGAAAGCGGAGCGCTACCGCCGCGCCGCGGAATATCTCGAATTGATGAAACTCGCCTGGTCGAATGAGAAACCGTTCGACTTCGCGGGCAAGTTCTATCGCGTGAAAGGCGCGTATTCCGATGTGCGCTCGCTGCAAAAGCCGCATCCGCAACTGTTCTTCGGCGGCGCTTCCGACGGCGCGCTGGAAATGGGCGCTAAGCTTTGCGACGTCTATGCCATTTACGCCGAGCCGCTTAACTCGACGCGCGAGCGCCTTAAAGAGTTTCGCGCCCGGGCGGCGGCGTTCGGACGGATGCCGGACTTCAATGTCTCGGTGCGCCCGATCATTGCGGCGAGCGAAAGCGCGGCCTGGGATAAGGCCAACAAGATCCTTGCGGCCATGACCGGCGAAAGCGGCAAAAAAGGCTGGAGCCGGCAGGAAGCGATGACCGGGCCGGTCGACAATGCCGGGCGCCGGCTGATGAGCTTTGCGCTGGAGCGCGACGTGCATGACGAGCGGCTATGGATGCCGATCGCGCGCGCCACCGGTGCGCTTGGCAATACGTCATGCTTGGTCGGTACGCCGGAGCAGGTTGCTCAAGCTATCCTGCGCTATTATCGGCTCGGCGTCGGCTCGTTTCTGATCCGCGGTTTCGATCCGCTCAACGACACCGTCGATTTCGGCCGTGAGCTCATTCCGCGGATCAAGGCCGGCGCGGCGGAGATCGATCGCCTGCCAGCGGCCGGATAAGGTCGGGTCGCCTTGCGGCGCGGTCCGCAAGTCTCAATACTGAGCCGAGCGGGTTCATCCGCGCAGTCGCGGCGTGGCGGTAGGGTGGTGCGGTGGCGGTCAGGCGTCGCAACAGAGCATTGAACCGGCTCGGGGCTCTTGTTCTCGCCGCGCTGACAGGCACTTTTAGTCTGACGCCAACCGGCGTGGCGCGCGCCCAGGGCTTCTTTGATTTCCTCTTTGGCGGCTCGCAACAACAACAGCAACCGCCGCCGAATCCAGAATTGCCTCCGCCACCGCCCGCGATCGGCCGCGTGGCGCCGGCTCCGCTGGGACCGGAACATGTCAATGAGGGCGCTTCCTCCACCGGCCACACGGTCGCTTTCTGCGTGCGGCTGTGCGACGGCCAGCACTTTCCTTTGGAGCAAATGGCGGGGGTAACGCCGGTCGAGACCTGTCACGCGATCTGCCCGAGCAGCCAGACCAAAGTTTTCTTTGGCGCCGAAATCGCCACCGCCACCGCCCGTGACGGCGCGCATTATTCCGATCTCAACACCGCCTTCCTTTATCGCAAGCAGCTCGTCGCCAACTGCACCTGCAACGGTAAAGATGCTTTCGGTCTTGTGCCGCTGGATGCGAAGACCGATCCCACCTTGCGGCCAGGCGACGTCGTGTCGACCAAGGAGGGGCTCGAAACCTACGGCGGCAAGAGCGGCAAAACCTCGGCTTTCACGCCGGTCACTCCCGAAGCGCTCGGCCCGCAATTGAATTCCGTGACCACGCCGCAAAGCCCGCCGCCTGCCGGCAATCCGCCGCACCGCTAATAGCAATGCAAAATAGTCAGCTCTCTTCTCTTCGCGGTGCGGACGCGCCTTTGCCCGGCGTGAAGCTGTGGTTTGTCGACAGCGGCGGACCTGGCGTGCCGATCGTCCTGCTTCACCCCAACACCGGCACCTGCGCGGTTTGGGAAGAGCAAATCGTGGGATTTTCGCGGGCTGGATACCGTGTCATCGCCTTCGATCGGCGCGGTTGGGGCAACAGCGTGGCCGATCCGGCGTCCGGTCCGCAGCCCGGCAGCATCGCCGGCGATCTCGATGCATTGGTCGATCATCTCGCGCTCGATAAGTTTCACCTGGCCGGCGTCGCCGGCGGCGGTTTTGCCGCCTTGGATTATGCGGCCTGGCGGCCACAGCGGCTGCGCGGCCTCGTCGTCGGCGCCAGCACCGGAGCTATCGCGGATAAGGACATCGCGGATTTCATCGAACGCATCGCCATTCCCGACATCAGGAAGCAGTCGGCGCACTATCGCGAGCTTGGGCCGTCCTATCGCGGCGCCAACCCGGAGGGCACCAAGCGCTGGATCGAGATCGACGGGCATGCGCGCCAGCCCGGCGTGGCCTTTCAGCCGCCGCTGCGCACCCCGAATACCTTGGCAAAAATCGCGACCATTCCAACCCCGACGCTCATCATTGCCGCCGATGCCGATCTGCTCGCGCCGCCGGCCTTGATGCGGATCTGGGCCGCGCACCTGAAAAACCACGAATGGGCCGTCATCCACGATGCCGGCCATGCCATGGCCTGGGAGCAACCGGGCGCATTCAACGACATCGTGCTGGACTTTCTCGCGCGGCATTGAACGGGCCGAGGTGAACATGGCTATCCCGCCCCTCTACATTCTCGTCAGAATATGGGTCCACAAAGGTCTTGAGACAGAATTCGAGGCCTACGAGAGCAAAGTGTCGCGCATTATGGCGCGCTACGGCGGCATCATTGAGCGCGCTATTCGGACGTCGGAGGCGTCACAGGAAGGCTCGAATGAGCCCTTCGAGGTCCATGTGCTCAAGTTTCCAAGTCGGGACCTCTACGACGCGTACCTGGATGATACGGAGCGCCGTTCTTTGAGCGGTGAACGCGCGCGCATAGTCACAAACAGCGATATTCTCGTCGGAACGCCAGGGCCGGCTTATGGCCCCTGACGGCGCCTGGAGCGACGCTGGCGGGATTTGCACCGCATGCTAAAAGGCCAAGTATCATCACCTCATAAATCAGGTAGTAGCGCGCCCATGCCCAAACTCTACGAAGCCCTCGCGGATGCGTTCCTTGCGGAGGGAGTCGACACACAGTTCGTCCTGATGGGCGACGGCAACATGCACTGGTCCACCGCCTTCGCCAAACTGCCGGGCGTGCATACCGTCCACGTCAGGCATGAGCACGTTACCGTAGCGGCAGCGACAGCCTATAACGTAGCAACCGGCAAGGTCGCCGTTGCCTCGGTCACATGCGGTCCTGGCGTGACTCAGTTGATGACAGCGCTGCCGGCCGCGGTTCGCGCCCGCCTGCCGATGGTGGTGTTCGCCGGCGAGTCGCCGATCAACGCCAAGTTCTACAACCAGTACATCGACCAGGCGCCACTGGTGACGGCGACCGGGGCGCGTTACATCGCCGCGCACAGCGTGCCGCGCATGATGGACTACGTGCGCGAGGCCTTCCACATCGCCAAGTACGAGCGGTCCCCGGTGGTGCTGGGCATTCCCTACGACCTGCAGAAGGTCGAATACATGGTCAACCAGCCCTACGAGACCTCGGCGATGTACCAGCCCAAGGTCGGGCGCATGCAGCCCGATCCGCAGCTCGTGGCCGAAGCCGTCGAGCGGCTCGCTTCGGCAAAGCGGCCGATCATCCTCGGTGGCCGCGGCGTGCTGCGGTCCGGCGCACGAGATGCGGTGATCAAGCTCGCCGATCGCTGCGGCGCCTTACTCTCCAACACGCTTCCCGCGCGCGGTCTTTTCCACGACCATCCATTCGGGCTCGGTACCACCGGCAGCTACTTCACGGCGATGGGCAGAGAGATGTACGAGAGCGCGGACGTCGTGCTCGCGGTCGGTACGAGCCTGTCCTACTACGTCGGCGGCGGGCACTATTGGGGAAAGGCCTGCAAGATCCAATTGGACGACGCCCCACGCGGCCTGCGCGATGGACAGAAGGCCGCCGATATCTACGTCAGATCAGATGCGCTGGTCGGCGTCGAGGCAATCCTTACCGGCCTCGACAAGAAGCTGGGCGTCGGCAAACCGACGGCGGCGGCTATACGCTCGAAAGAGCTCGCGCATCGCATCGCGACCGAGCCGGCGGACTCGATGCCATTCGACATCGAGCCCGGGGTGCTGGATCCGCGCGAGGTGATCCGGACCATCGACGCGGTTGTTCCAAAGGATTGGGATATCGTCGTCGGCGGCGGCCATCAGGCCTATTTCAACACCCAGATGCGTGGCAGGCCGGCGGAGCGCTACACGACGGTCCGTGAATTCGGCGCGGTCGGCAACGGCCTGTCGTATGCGCTCGGCGTTGCGGCTGCGCGCTGGCAGGGCCGCGAGGGCAAGATCGTGCTGTTCGAAGGCGACGGTGGGCTCTTGTTCCATATCCAGGAACTCGAGACGCTCAAGCGTCAAGGATTTCGCATCCTGATCTGCGCGATGAACGACGGCGGATACGGCTCGGAGTTTCACAAACTGCGCGCCGACGGCCTCGACGATAGTTTGGCTGTGTTCGGCCGGCCCCCGCTCGAAAACATCGCACGCGGCTTCGGCCTGCGCGGCCACGAGATACGCGATGGGTCGGTCATCCCAAAACTGTTCGCCGACTTCGCCGCGCAGGGCGAAAGCGAAATTTGGAACATCCAGATCTCAGATAAGGTCACGGCACCAGTGATCCGCCAGACCATCAAGCGCGGCCACGGCAATATGTGAGCTCACTTCAGAACGGTCGGTTCCCTACGATGGTGCAACGGCGCACCACCCCGTCAGAAATGGCATGATGTGAATGTCTTTCTTTGCAACCGCAGGGCGCGCGGTCATCCGCCGCCCTTTGCCGTTTCGCGAATTGCTTGATTTGCAGCAGCGCGTAGCCTTGAATTGAAAAAATTCCGCGGAGGAAAATGTGAGCGCACGTCCGTACCGGGCCGGCATTGTCGGCCTGTTCTTACTCTTGGTGTCGGCGGTTTGCGGCGTCCATGCACAGACCGCCAACTTTCCGGACAAGCCGGTTACGATCATCTCCGATGCAGGGGTCGGTTCCGGCGCCGACATTGCCGCGCGCTTTGTTGCCGACCGGCTCGGTCAGCTCTGGGGACAGCAGGTGGTGGTGATCAACCATCCCGGCGCCGGCGGCAGTATCGCCGTGCGCGCCACCGCGGAAGCTCCCGCGGACGGCTACACGCTTTACATGGCGGCGTTCTCGACATTTCTCGGCTTGCCGACGGTCGCGCCTAATCTTCCGGTAAAGCTGCCGCGCGATTTCCTGCCGATCGGCTTCGCGGCCGAGCAGCCCATGTCCATCGCCGTCAGTTCATCGCTCGGCGTCAGCACGCTGCCGGAACTGATCGCGCTGGCGAAGAAAGAACCTGGGAAGATCTCCATCGCCCTCACCGGTGTGGGCCGGATTACGCATCTCACCGGAGAATTGCTGCAAATGCGCGCGGGTATCCAACTGGTCTCGATCCCCTATACCCGCGGACAGGGATCGGCGCTCGGCGACGTTGCTGCCGGGCGCGTATCAATGATCATCGAGAACTATGCCGGGCTGGCCGGAACGGCCAAGTCGGGACAAATCAAACTCGTCGCGGTCGCGTCGCCGCAACGGCTGCCAGAGTTTCCGGATCTGCCCACTGTTGCAGAAACAATTCCAGGCTTTGCCGCGTCTGGCTGGCTCGTCCTGCTGGCGCCGCTCGGCACGCCGGCGCCGGTCATCAGCAAGATCAACGCAGACCTCAACAAGGTCGTCAGCGATGCCGATTTCAAGAAGCGGCTGGCCACGATCGGCAGCTATTCGCGCCCCATGACGCCGCAAGAGACCCGGGCCTTCGTCGACAGCCAGCAGCAGACCTGGATGCCCATAGTAGAAAAAGTCTCCGGCAAATGAGTGGCGAGTCGCGGGCGCTTTATAATTACGGGTGCACGGTCTGCGTGAAGTAGGAATCCTCGATCCGCAGTCCGATCCCCCGCTCTGTCGCCTTCTTGTAAACCAGGCTGCCGAGCGCCGCGAACTGCAAACCGAGACCTTTGTAGTTGTGGAAGCAGGTGATTTCCGACGAGTTGCGCCGGCCGTCCACCTTCCCGGCAACCACGTCCTTGAGTTCCGGCACCTTGCTGTAATCGATGACGCCGATATCGGGCCGGCCGTAATCACCGTTGGCGAATTCGGGGACCTGCGACGGCCAGCCGCGCGCCGGATAGGCGCTGACCGGCGCGTTGGTGTTCACGACCAGGCGATTGGCGCTCTTTAATATCTCGGTCGGAATCTCGCTGCCGCGCACGCTGGTGACGTGCATGCCAGGCTTTACCCATTCCGGTCGGATGGTGGGCGCCATCGAATTGGTCGCGGAAACCAGGATGTCGACGCCCTCGGCCGCTTGCACCGCATCGTCCACCGCGCGGACTTCGCAATTGAGCTTGGCGGTGTAACGCGTGGCGAATTTTTTGCGGTTCTCGGCGCGCGGACTGAACACTTTGACGAGGCGCAAAGGGCGCACGGCGCACATCGCCTCGATCTGCGCCTCGGCCTGCCAGCCGGTGCCGAGCATTCCCATGGTCTTGGCGTCGGTCCGCGACAGATATTTGGCGGCGACGCCGCTGGCGCCGCCGACGCGGGTTTTCTGCATGACGCCGTCGGTGAACATGCAAAGCAGCTGGCCGGTATCGGTCGAGAACAGCAGGACCGCGCCGTTATAACGGCCGCCCGGCTCCGACAGCGGCACCTTGACGCGGCGGGGAGCGCCATTCACCACCGGCCAGGTCACGATATCGGAATTGAGCCGCAACGCGGCGATGCCGCTGCCCGGCCAGCTTCCCGACATCGTCTTGAAGGCGTGGACTGCCCCTTCACGGCGGTTCGCCACCAGCATGTCCTGTCGCGGGCTATCGACGGCGTCGCCGAGCCCAAGATCGCGATAGGCGCTCTCCAGCGCTGCTACGCATTCGCGCATGTCCAATAGTTCGGTGATCTGATCGTTGGTCAGAATGAGCATTGCATTTCCTTGTGCTGGAGAGTGAGCGTGGGAAGCGCGCTATTGATCGCGATGAATATCGTTGTCGCGGATTACCTGGCCCAGCGCGCGATTTCGCTGCGTGACAGCGCCGCAAGCGCGGCGAAACGATTCCACATACACTTCCTCCGTGTGCCGATCTTTCTTCTTCTGTCTTGTCTTACCTCTCCGGGATGATCGGCAACAAGAGGTACGGCTCGCGTCCGGGGGCGAAGTGCAGCGTGTTGCGGGTGGCGAAGACACTGTCCGGCCGGTCTTCGGCATCGATATGAAGAAATGGGCCGACGCCTTTCATCGAATAAGGTGCATTCGGCAATGCAATGTCTTTGCCGTCAACTTCGTAGTCTCTGCCGCGAATATTGAGCGCCAGCCGATAGCCGGGCGGCACCACGATCGAGGTCGGCCAGATTTCGATGTCGAGCTCAACCGGCTCGCTGGGCCGCAGCGGCCATTCCTCGTCGTGCGTGTGCCAAGGCCGGTAGGGCAGCGACTTTGCAGGATCGAGCTTGCGATGCGAGGCGCGCAGCCACCCGAGCCCAACCGGCACGCGCGGATCGTTAGAGCCGATGAAGGTGATTTCCTTGCCGCCGGATCGAACAACCGCAAGGCCAGGAAGAGATCGGCATCGGCGGTCGGCGACGACACCCATAGCTTAGCGGCCACCGGGCCGGTGATTTCGAAACTCTTGTCGAGCAGCGGCGTTCGAAAGGTCAGGCCGTTGCCGGTGGTATCGTAGCTGAGCGTGGCGGTCGTCGCCGGTTCCTCCTGCCTTAGCGCCAGCTCCTCCGGCTGCAAGAAATATTTTGTCCATTGCGTGCGCGCCAGCGGCCATTCGTTCTCGCTGCGCAAGACAAACTTTTCGCCGGGATGCCGGATGTTCAGCGCCACGCTCGGCTGCCGCTGCCAACCGGTATCCTCGCCTTTGAGGAAATGATCGAAGAATCGCTTCTGCAAGGCTTCGCCGTAGCTGCTGTAGAAGTGGGTGAAATGGGTGTCGCCGTGCACTTCCAGCCATTTTTGCTTGGAGCCCGCAGCCAAATAACCCTCGAAATTGCCGCGCGTGTGCAGCCCCATGCCGCCCCAATTGGCGGCCGAGAGCAGCGGCGCCTCGATCTGCGAAAAATCGGCGGTGCGCGAGACGTGATAATCGTCGCAGAGCTTGCGGCGCTTTGCTTCGCCCGGCGAGTCGGCGCGATTTTTGGCGAGCTCGGCATCGGACAGCGTATCCGGACCGGCGAGCGCTTCGCCCGTCACCGCGCTTTTGGCGCCGCGCTCGCCGAGGCCGTGCTGCACGCTGCCGACCTGGCGCGGATGCCAGCTGTCGAAAAAGTCGCAAAGAATACCGCCGAGCCGGCACAGTTCGCGGTAGTAATCGGACGAGCCTTCCCAGATGCACAAGGCGGAAAGATGCGGCGGCTTGAGCGCGCCGACCGTCCACTGGTTCATGGCGTAATAGGAAATGCCATTGATGCCGACTTTGCCGTTGCTCCACGATTGCGTGCCGGCCCATTCGACGCACTGATAAAGATCCAGTGTTTCGCGCGGCGACCAGACGTCGAGGAACCCTGGCGATCGTCCGGCGCCGCGCGAATCGACGCGCAGGCAGACATAGCCGTCCGGCACCCATTTCTCCGGATCGACCAGCTCCCAGTTCTGATATTTGTTGCTCGAGCCTTGCAGCACCTCGGGCGCCGCTTTGATGAGCCGCGCCCAATTGCCTTTGTAGCCTTCCTGGAACGCCAGTCCCTTGGCGTAAGGACCGTAACTGAGAATGACGGGATACTTGCCCGCCGCGACGGGACGAAACACGTCGGCGCGCAGCACGATGCCGTCGTCCATCGCGATCGGGGCGTCCCAATCGATGCGCATGTTGTCGCGAATTTCGCTTTTCATTTCCGTCACGGCTGCCGCTGCCTTTCAGGCGTACCCTTCAAATGATTCAAACGCGCCGCGCAAGAGGTCCCGCGACGGCTCCGAGCCGTCGACCAGCCGCAGCGTGCGCCGTTTGATCTTCCAGCCTGACGAGGTGCGCACCAGATCCCAGCGGTTGGTGACCACGCGGTGGATGTGATAGCCGCGCGAGGCGCCGTGGTTCGGCACTTCGACCTCCTCGCCTGATTTTCTCGGCGTGAGGATTTGCAGGTATGAAATCACCACCGCCCTGTCGCCGTCGACGGTGACGTGCGGCAGGCTGGTAAAGTGAGCGAGACCGCCGGCGATCGCGGCCTGATGGCCCGGACTTTTGAGGAGCGCCCCCATGACCTTATTGCCGGTGGCGCCGGCGAGATCGGGCCCTCGGTCGAACACCCCGTCCTCGGTATAGACGGCTTCGGCATAGGCCGCCGCGCCGGTATCGGCGCTCGGTGGATGGCCGGCGATCAGGTTGTAGATTTCAAGCCGATCCTCGATGGCGCGGATACGCCGTTCGAGGCTACTTTGTTGCTCGGCCATAATTGGTCCCCGAATTGTGATTCACAGCGGTTATCGAGGTATATTATCATTCGGTTAGGGTGATTTTGCATTCTATGCGGCACCGGAATTTGCCAGTGTCGCGGTGCGAAATCAGGGGGATTTCATGGCGTCCGCCGGCGAGCTCGATCGCCGTTCCTTCCTTGTCGGTTCGAGCGCCACCGGCGGCGGCTTGGCGCTCGGCTTTGCCATTCCATTCGCGGCCGACGTCCCGTGGGCCGACGCGACGCCGCGTGCCGCGTCAGCCGCGTCCGATGTCACCTGCTGGGTGGTGATCGCGCCCGATAACACGGTGACGATTCGCGTCGCCCATGCCGAGATGGGGCAGGGCGCCTTGACCGGGCTCGCGATGCTGGTGGCGGAGGAGCTCGAATGCGATTGGCCGACGGTCAAGACCGAATTTGTGTCGGCAACGAAAAATCTGCGCCTCAATCAGATTTGGGGCGATACCTCGACCGGGGCCAGCCGCTCGATCGCGTCGTCGCAAGGCTATTTGCGCCGCGCCGGCGCCACCGCGCGCGAAATGCTGATCGCCGCGGCGGCGGCGCGCTGGGGCGTGCCGGCGGCGCAGTGCAGCGCGCGCAACAGCACGATCGTGCATGACCCGAGCGGGCGCACGCTGAGGTTCGGCGACGTGGCCGAAGAGGCGGCTAAGATCGAGCCGCCGGCCGACATCAAGTTGAAGCCGCCGCGCGCCTGGAAGCTTGCCGGCACGCCACGCAAGCGACTCGACGTTTTCGACAAGGTCACGGCGCAGCCGGTCTATGCGATCGACGTGCGCCTGCCGGACATGCTTTACGCCGCCATCGTCCAGTGTCCCGTCTTCGGCGGCGTGCTGAAGTCGATCGACGAAACATCGATCGCCGGCATGGCGGGAATCCGCGGCGTGGTGCGCATGCCGGACGCGGTTGCGGTCGTGGCCGATTCGTGGTGGCGGGCGAAACGCGCGACCGACGCGCTGCGCGTCGAATGGGACGACCGCGGCAATAACCAAATTTCGAACGCTTCGATCGCGCAATCGGTGCGCGCCGGGCTCGCCGCGCCCGCTTCGCAAGTCGGACGCGCCAATGGCGACGCCGCGGGTGCGCTGGGCCGCGCCGTGCAGCTGATCGAAGCCGACTATGCGGTGCCGTTTCTGGCGCACGCGACCATGGAACCGCAGACCTGCACCGCGCATGTCACGCCGGATGGCGTCGCGATCTGGGCGCCGACCCAGGAGCCGGCGACCGCGCTCGCGACCGCGGCACTCGCCGCCGGCGTGGCGAACGACAAGGTCACGGTGCATCGGATGATGCTCGGCGGCGGCTTCGGCCGGCGCGCGCCGATCCAGGAATATGTCCGCCAGGCCGTCGTCATCGCCAAGGAGTTCAAACAGCCGGTCAAGCTCGTCTGGTCGCGCGAACAGGACGTTGCGCACGATCTTTATCGGCCGTGCGGCATGGCGCGCCTAGTCGCCGGCCTCGACGCCGAGGGCCTGCCGATGGCGTGGACCATCCGCCTCGCCGGACCCTCGTTCGTGGCGTCGCTGGTGCCAGGATTCGGCGCCAACATTATCGACCGCACATTCGTCAGCGGCCTGGCCGAGGAAATGCCCTACGATGTGCCGAATTACCTGGTCGATTATGTCATCTGCCCAACGCCGGTGCCGCTCGGGGTATGGCGCGCGATCAACTACACGCAGAATGCCTTCTATAAGGAATGTTTCATCGACGAGATGGCGCATGCCGCCGGCATCGATCCCTATCTCTACCGGCGCAAGCTCCTGAGCAAGAGCTCGAAGAATCTCGCCGTGCTCGACGCCGCGGCGAGGCGCGCCGGTTGGGGCAATCCGCTGCCGGCCGGGGTCTATCGCGGTATCGCGCTCAACGAGGCTTGCGGCAGCTATTGCGCGCAAGTGGTGGAAGCTTCCGTCGCCGCCGGCGGCGTGCGCGTCCATCGCGTCGTCTCGGCGATCGATCCCGGCCATGTGGTCAATCCGCTGTCGATCGAAATGCAGACGCAGGGCGCCATCGTCTATGCATTAACCGCCGCGATGGACGGCGAGATCACCATCAAGAATGGCGCCGCCGAGCAAACGAACTTCGACACCTACGAAATGTTGCGGCTGGCCGACGCGCCGGTGGTCGAGACGGTGATCGTGCCGAGCGGCGATTTCTGGGGCGGCGTCGGCGAGCCGCCGGTGCCGCCGCTGGCGCCGGCGCTCGCCAACGCCATCTTCGCCGCCACCGGCAAGCGCATCCGCGCGCTGCCGCTAAAGAATCAGGATTTGCGCCACGCTATTTGAGCGAATTCGGGCGCATAAACTGCCATCGCTCGGGAGGACACGCGTATGAAAGTCTGGCCTATTGCACTATTGCCGCTGGTCGTGAGTCTGGGCGCTGTGGACGCGCAAGCCCAGGTGTCGGTGGACGTCGCGAAAATCACCTGCCGGCAGCTCCTTTTCGACAAGGTCATCAGCCCGAACACCAAATCGCTCGCACTCTGGCTGAGCGGCTACTACAACGGCAAGCGCGGCAATACCATCCTCGATATCGGCGAGCTGGCGAAGAACACCGATAAGGTCGAGGATTATTGCCGGATGAACGAGGACGTTACGGTGATGGAGGCGGTCACCAAAGCGCTCGGCGCGGGCAACTGATCGCGCTCGGTCAATCGAGGCGCGCGCGATGCGTCCATGCAGCCTTGTCGGCGCGGCCGTGTTGGTGGCGGCGCAATTCGTTTTGACCGCAGTCTCCGCCGCAGCGGATGAAGGCCCCGGCGATTGCCTCGGCGTCGATTTCGATGTCGCACACCCGATTGCCGTCGGCAGGATTCTGTCGAGCGGGCCGCGTGTCTATTTCGTCAAAAGCACCATGGCCAATGCGGCGTGTCCTGCGGCCACCGACGCCTGCCGGGCAAAATCCTATCTGATCCCCGGCGATCTGGCGCTGATCGGCAAAAGCTACGGCGCGTATACCTGCGTCGCCTATGAATCGGCAGCGTCGCGCAAAGTGCAGTGGACCGACGGTTGGCTGCCGTCGGCAAGTCTCGGCCCGGTAAAGCCCGCGCCGTCGCCGCAGCGCTCGGACTGGATCGGCGAGTGGGTGCACGCCAGCGGCCACATCGACATTACCCCCGGCGACAAGGGCGCCCTCGCCGTTCAGGGCGAAGGCTTCTATACCGCCGCGCAGAACGTACATACCGCCGTGCTCGCCGCGACAGCAAAGCCAACGGGGAGCCTTCTAGAATTCGCCGACGACGGCAGCGTCGCCTTTAACGATCCAAACGCCGAGTGTCTGTTGCGCATGCAACGCGTCGAGTCGTTGCTGGTCGTGGAAGACAACAACAGCTGCGGCGGCATCATGGTGACGTTCACGGGTTTTTACCGGCGAAAAAACTGACCGGGCGGTGCCTCCGGCATTTCATCGCCGACCGAACAATTTATCGAGCAGCCAGAAATCGAGCCCGCTGCCGCTGTTTTGTCGATTGCTCTGTGGCGAGCCGCTTGTGGCCACGGGCGCAACAGCAGCGGGCGTCGTCGGATTGAACCAGGAGCCGTCGGTCAGTCCAGGCAGCGGCACCGGCGCGATGCCGGCATGCGCGGCTTTCATGAAGCGGCTCCAGATTTCGACCGGCAGGCCGCCGCCGACCGCGCGCTTGGTCGGCGAGTTGTCGTCGTTGCCGAGCCAGACGCCGGCGACCAGATGTGAGGTGTAGCCGATGAACCAGGCGTCGCGGTAATCCTGGCTGGTGCCGGTCTTGCCGGCGGCCTGCCAGCCGGGCAGGCTCGCCGTGCGCGCGGTGCCGGAGAGCAGCGTCTGCTGCATCATCGTGTTCATCATGCCGACGTAACGGGCGTCGACGATGCGGCCGAGCGGCTGCGCCGAGCGTTCGTAGAGCGTCTTGCCGTCGGCGGTGCGGATGCGCTCGACCACATGCGGCGAGATCGCAAGCCCGCCATTGGCGAAAGTCGCGTAGGCGGACACGAGCTCGAACGGCGACACTTCCGAGGTGCCGAGCGCGATCGAAGCATTGGGTTCGAGTTGTGAGGTAATGCCGAGCCGGTAGGCGGTGCGGATCACGGCGTCGGGGCCGAATTCGAGCGTGAGCCGCACCGACACGGTATTGAGCGAATTGGCGAGCGCCTGGGTCAGCGTCACCGGCCCCCAATATTGGTGTTCGTAATTCTCCGGTTTCCAGCCCTTCACCGCGATCGGCGCGTCTTCGCGGATGGTGTCGGGGGTCAGCCCGTGTTCGAGCGCGGTGAGATAGACGAAGGGCTTAAACGTGGAGCCGGGCTGACGCTTGGCGTCGATGGCGCGGTTGAACTGGCTCTCGCCGTAATTGCGCCCGCCGACCAGCGCGCGCACCACGCCGTCCGGGGTCATCGCCACCAGCGCGCCTTCGCCGATATTGAATTTGTCGCCCTTCTGGCCGAGCGTATCGACCAAAGCCTGTTCGGCCGCGCTTTGCAGCACGGGATCGATCGTGGTCTCGACGACGATATCCTGATCGATATTGCCGACGATGTCGTTGACGGCGTCCATTACCCAATCGGCGACGTAATTGACCGTGCCGGCGCCGGCTGGCTTGATCGCGCGCGCGGGATGCGCCAAGGCGAGCTTCGCCGAGCTCTCGCTGATCATTTTCTGTGCCGCCATGTCGGCAATCACCAGCGCGGCGCGGCGCACCGCGCCGTCCGGATTGTGATTCGGAGCGAGCCGCGACGGCGATTGCACCAGCCCGGCCAGCATTGCCGCCTCCGGCAGCGTCAGCTGCCGCGCCGACTTGCCGAAATAGCGTTGCGCCGCGGCTTCGACGCCGTAAGCGCCCGATCCGAAATAGACGCGGTTGAGATAGAGGTCGAGAATCTGCGTTTTGCTGAATTTGTGTTCGAGCCAGAGCGCGAGCACGATTTCCTGCAATTTACGGGAAACGGTGCGTTCTTGCGTGAGGAATAAATTCTTGGCGAGCTGCTGCGTGATGGTCGAGCCGCCTTCGGAAACGCCGCGATGCAGCACGTCGGCAACGCCGGCGCGGAGAATTCCCCAAGGATCGACGCCGTAGTGCGAATAGAAACGGCGATCCTCGATGGCGATGAAAGCATTGGGCACGTAATCGGGCAGTTCGGCGAGCGGCACCGCCGCGCCGCCCATGTCGCCACGGGTGGCGAGCGTCGCGCCATTGTCGCCGAGGATGAGGACCGAGGGCGGCCGCTTGGGGATTTCCAGCGACTGGATCGGCGGCAGATGGATGCCGATCCACACCAATACGCCGATGACCGCGATGAAGGCCCACAGCGCCAGCACCGCGCCCCAATAGAACACGCGGCCAATCCCGGAACCGCCTTTGCCGCCGCGTCGCGTCTTACGGCTGGTGCGGGGGCTGCGCTCGCGCCGGCGATTGCCGCCGCTCGGCGGACCGCCGATGCGGTCGGCCGATCGCATGCGCAGATCGAAGCCTTCGGCGTCGCCGGTCCGCTTGCGTCGCTCGCGCCACGCCATATCCCGCCCTCAGCGCGAAAACGCGCTGAAAATACGGTAAGGCGGGCGGTTTAAGAGGCGGTTACTTGCTGCCCTGCCCACAAGGGAGGAGGGCTACCCGACGCTTCTTTGGCCGGCTTCGCCTAGCCGCTCTGCGGGGCGAATAAAGCCAGCAGCGGCCGCTTGATCGCAGCCTGGCGGGTCGGCGTCGTGATCTGCGCACCGAGCAGATCGGTCACGTAGAACACGTCGACGACGCGCTCGCCGAAGGTCGCGACATGCGCCGAGGCGATGTTCAGGTTGAGCTTGGATAGCGTCGTGGTCAGCTCATAGAGCAGGCCCGGCCGGTCGAGGCCGGTAACTTCGACCACGGTGTAGCGCGCCGACCATTGGTTGTTGATCGAGACCTCGGGCTCGATCGCGAAAGCCTTGAGCCGGCCCTTCGGGGCCGCGCGTTTGGCCACCACGTCGGGCAATTTGAGTTGCCCGCGCACCGCCTTCTCGATCGAGTCGCCGATGCGCGCGGCGCGGCGGGACTCGTCCTCGTCGCGTTCGAACTCGCGCGACACCGCGATAGTGTCGAGCGCGAGCCCGTCGGTCGTGGTGTAGATCTGGGCGTCGACGATGTTGGCGCCGGCCAGCGCGCAGGCGCCGGCGATGATCGAGAGCAGCCACGGATGGTCCGGCGCGAACACCGTCAACTCGGTGACGCCGCGCGCAGCATCGAAGCCGACGCTGGTCGCGAGCCGGTTGCCCGCCTCTTCGCTGGCGCGGACGAAACGCGCATGCGCGAGCTTGTGCGGCAGATCGACCTTGAGCCAGTAGGCCGGATAGAGACGCTCAATATAGCGGTGCAGGATCTGCTCCGGCCAGTCATTGAGCTCGGCGCGGAACTCGGCTTGCGCCATGGCGACGCGCTGGGCGCGGTTGACCTCGGAGAAGCCGCCGGTGAGCACCGGCTCGGTTTCGTAATAGAGCGTGCGAATGAGCTGTGCCTTCCAGCCGTTCCACACCCCGGGACCCACCGCGCGGATATCGGCGGCGGTGAGGACGGTGAGGAGTTTCAGGCGGTCGAGCGACTGCACCACGGCGGCGAAATTCTCGATCGTCTTGCGGTCGGAAAGATCGCGCGACTGCGCCACCGTCGACATGACGAGGTGCACCTCGACCAGCCAGGCGACCAGTTCGGTCTCCGCCGCATTGAGGCCGAGCCGCGGACACAGCCGACGCGCGATGCGCGTGCCGACCAGCGAGTGATCCTCGACGCGCCCCTTGGCGATATCGTGCAGGAACAGCGCGACGCAGAGCACGGTGCGATGCTGCGGCTGGATCGTCTTGATCAGCTCGTTGGCAAGGGTGAATTCGGGGTTGTTGCCGCGCTCGATCTCGTTGAGGACGCCGATGCAGCGAATGAGATGCTCGTCCACCGTATAGTGGTGATACATGTTGAACTGCATCATCGCCACGATGCGGCCGAACGAATGGACGAAGGCGCCGAGCACGCCGGCTTCGTTCATGCGTCGCAGCACGGTTTCGGGGTCGTTCCGCGACGTCAGGATTTCCAGGAACAGCCGGTTCGCTTCCTTGTCCTCGCGCACGGCTTTGTCGATCAGCTTGAGCGAGCGCGTGGCGATGCGCATGGCCTCGGGATGGAACGCGAGATTGTGCCGCTGCGCCAGATGAAACAGCCGGATTAGGTTGACCGGATCGCGCCGAAACACGTCGGCGCGCGCGATATTGATGCGGTTGTTGTCGATGACGAAATCGTCGGTGCCGGAAAGCTTCTTGGGGCGCGGCGCCGGACGCAAGCGCGCGATCACCCGGCTCAAGACCGGCGCCGGCTTGGCCTGGCGTTCCTCGAGGCCGGCGCACAGGATGGCGGTGAGATCGCCGACGTGCTTGGCGGTAAGGAAGTAGTGCTTCATGAAGCGCTCGACATCGCGCAGCCCGGGATGCGCGGTGTAACCGAGCCGCACCGCGATATCGCGCTGCACGTCGAACGACAGGCGTTCCTCGGCGCGGCCGGTGAGGAAATGCATGTTGCAGCGGACCGACCACAGGAAGTCCTCGCAGCGGCGGAACATCTTGTATTCGTCGCGGTCGAACACGCCGCGATCGATCAACTCCTCGGGTTCGCGCACGCGATAGACGTATTTGGCGATCCAGAACAGCGTATGCAGGTCGCGCAGGCCGCCCTTGCCGTCCTTGACGTTGGGCTCGACCAGATAACGCGACTGGCCGGCGCGGCGATGGCGCTCTTCGCGCTCGGCGAGCTTGGCAGCGACGAATTCCGGCGCGGTGCCCTGCACGACTTCCTTGTCGAACCGCGCCGTCAGCTCGCTATAGAGTATTGCGTCGCCGAGTAGATAGCGCGTTTCCAGAAGCGCGGTGCGTATGGTCATGTCGGCTTTGGCCTGACGAATGCATTCGTCGACCGATCGGGTGGCATGGCCGACCTTGAGCCCCATGTCCCACAGGCAATACAGCAGCGCCTCGGCGACCTGCTCGCTCCAAGCGGTCTGCTTGTAGGGCAGCAGAAAGAGCAGATCGATGTCCGATCCGGGAGCGAGCAGGCCGCGGCCGTAGCCGCCGGTCGCGATCACCGCCATGCGTTGGGTTTCGGACGGCACCTGTGGTGGATAAAGCTCCTCGCGCGCGAATTCGAACAGGATGCGGATAATCTCGTCCTGCATCCGGCACAGCCGCTCGGCGCAACGCCGGCCATGGCGGTCCTTCAGCAGCAGTTCTTCGGCATGGGCGCGCGCCTGCGTCAGCGCCGATTTGAGGCGTTGCGCCACGGCCGTGCGCAGTTCGCGCTCGCGCCCGGCATAGGTCGTCGCGAGGCTCCTAAGATCGGCGACGATCGTTGCGGCATCGATCAGTTCGACGCCGGCGCGGTGAGATCGTTGAATGTCGAGCATCGCCGTAGGTAATAGCCCAATGTCGGTTTCCGATCCATTGTCGCGGGATGGCGCGGGGGTGTAATAACCCGCCGGTCCGCAACCGAACGGTATCGTGTCTGCGGTCCTCGATGGAGCGAATGTGCCAGCATGACCGGCGTTGTCGGGCTCGATCATCTGCAATTGGCGATGCCGCGCGGGAAGGAAGCGGAGGCACGGGCGTTCTACGCCGGGATTCTCGGCCTAGCCGAACTGCAGAAACCGCCCAATCTCGCCCCGCGCGGCGGGGTATGGTTTACGATGGGGTCGCAACAGCTCCATCTTGGTGTTGAGCAGGACTTTCTGCCGGCAAAGAAGGCGCACCCGGCGTTTTTGGTGCACGACCTTCGCGGTCTTCGCGTGCGGCTCGAACAGCACGGCTTTTCGCCCTATGAGGACGAGCCGCTGGCGGGCTATGAGCGTTGCTACGTCGCCGATCCGTTCGGCAACAGGCTCGAACTTTTGGAGCCTGTCACGCGATAGGCGCACCTGCTACCAAGCGCCCGCGCGGCCCCGCGCAGCGAGTCACCTTCTTTCCCGTCAGGCAGGCCATGTCGCCCGAACTGCTGTTCTGGTACGAACTGGGGCTGAAGATGGCGCTCACCGCGCTGGTCGTCGTCATCACGTCGGTTGCGGTCGAGCGGTCAGGCCCGTTCATCGGCGCACTGATCGCCGCGCTGCCGACCGCGGCCGGCGCGGCCTACACCATTCTCGCCATCGAGCATCCGCCGAGTTTTATCGCCGCGAGCGCCATTGGCAGCGCCGCAACCGGCGCCGCCGTCTCGATTTTCGCGCTGGTCTATGCGGCGCTGGCGCAGCGCCACGGTCTCGTTCTCAGTCTCGGCGTGGCGCTTTTGCTGTGGTTCGTAGTCGTGGCCTTGCTGCGCCTGGTCGCCTGGACCCCGCTCACCGCCACGGCCCTCAATGCCGTGGTATTCGCGATCACTATTCCGCTGAGCTGGCGCTACCGCGCTTCGGGGCCGCCGCGGCAATTCCTGCGCACGGCCTTCGACATTCCGCTGCGCGCGCTCGCCGCCGCCATTGTCGTCGCCGTGGTGACCACGGCGAGCTACAGCATCGGCTCGTTTGCATCCGGCGTGTTTGCGCTTTTCCCGATCATTTTTTGCTCCTCGATCGTCATCTTGCACCCGCGGGTCGGGGGTCCGGCGACAGCCAGCATGGCGGCGCATGCCCAGGTCGCCTTCATCGGGCTCGCGTTGGGTTTTCTGTTGGTCCATTATCTCGCCGAACCGCTCGGCTCGTGGTGGGCGCTCGTTATCGGTCTCTGCGTTGCCATCGCCTGGAGCGGTATTTTGTTGCTGGTCCGCGTGATGGCTATGAGGCGTTCTTCACAGAAGGCGTAGTCCGGATTCGATCGGGGCTACTCTTGGCGCTTCGCCAGCTGCGCCTTGAGCGCGTAGAGCGCTTCGAGCGCCTCGCGCGGCGACATTTCGTCGGGATGCAGCGCGGCAAGCGCCGCGATCACGGCGTCGAGCGCGGCGTCGCGCTGCGGCGCGGACGCGGGCCGCGTTGCGGCGAACAGCGGCAGATCGTCGATCAGCCGGCGCGCCGGCGAGGTGCGGTCCTCGGCTTCGATCCGCGCCAGCACCACTTTGGCGCGCTCGATCACGCTTGACGGCAGGCCGGCGAGCTTTGCCACTTGGATGCCGTAAGAACGGTCAGCCGCGCCGGCGACGACTTCGTGCAGAAACACGACGTCGCCCTGCCACTCCTTCACCCGCATCGTGGCATTGTGCAGCCGCGGCAGCTTCGCCGCGAGCGCCGTCATTTCGTGGAAATGGGTGGCGAACAGCGTGCGGCATCGATTGTTCTCGTGCAGATGCTCGATGGTTGCCCAGGCGATCGACAAGCCATCGAAGGTCGCCGTGCCGCGGCCGATCTCGTCGAGGATGACCAGAGCGCGCTCGCCGGCCTGATTGAGGATGGCCGCGGTCTCGACCATTTCGACCATGAAGGTTGAATGGCCGCGGGCCAGATCGTCGGCGGCGCCGACGCGCGAAAACAACCGGTCGACCACGCCGATATGGGCGGCTTTGGCCGGCACGAAGCTTCCCATCTGGGCGAGTACCGCGATCAACGCGTTTTGGCGCAGGAACGTCGATTTTCCCGCCATGTTCGGTCCGGTAACGAGCCAGATCCGTCCTGCCGGAACTCCCGTCGCAATGTCGGCCGGAGGCGACAGATCGCAGTCGTTGGCGACAAACGGACCACCGCTTGCGACAAGCGCCTGCTCGACGACCGGATGGCGGCCGCCGGTAATGGCGAAAGCGAGACTGCCGTCAACTTCCGGCCGGGAGTAGTCGCGCTCGACGGCTAACGCCGCCAGCGCCGTCGTGACGTCAAGCAGCGCCATCGCGTTCGCCGCTTCCTTGATTGCCGCGCTTGCCGCGGCAACCGACGCGGCGAGGCGGTCGAAGACTTCGAATTCGAGCGCCAACGCGCGGTCGGCGGCATTGGCGATCTTGGCTTCAAGCTCGCCAAGCTCGGTGCTGGTAAAACGCACCTGGCCGGCCGTGGTCTGGCGATGGATGAACGTCGCGTTGAGCGGCGCGGTCATCAATTTCTCGCCGTGCTGCGCCGAGACGTCGACGAAATAGCCGAGCACATTGTTGTGCCGGATCTTCAGCGCCCGGACGCCGGTCGTCTCCGCGTAGCGCACCTGCAGCGCGGCGATGACGCGGCGGGATTCGTCGCGCAGCGCGCGCGCCTCGTCGAGCGCCGGCTCGTAGCCGGCCCGAACAAAACCGCCGTCACGGCGGAATGCCGGCAATTCGTCCGCCAGCGCCCGCTCAAGCTCGGCGGCGATGGCGCCCTCAGGCCGGCGCAGTGCCTCGACCGCTTGCGCAAGGTCGCGCGGCAATTCACCAAGCGCCGAAAGTTTCCCGGCAAATTCGCCAGCCGCGAAAATGCCGTCGCGGATCGCGGCGAGGTCGCGTGGACCGCTACGGCCGACGACGATGCGGGACAGCGCGCGGGCCAAATCGGGCACGGCTTTGAGCTCACCACGCAGATCGTTACGCGCGGCGCTGTCGTCGACGAAGACTGCCACGGCGTCGAGCCGGTGCGCGATCTCGGCGGGGTCGGTCAGCGGCGCGGCAAGCCGCTGCGCCAACAGCCGTGAGCCGGCGGCCGTGACCGTGCGGTCGATCGCGGCGAGGAGCGATCCGCGCCGCTCGCCGGCAAGCGTGCGGACCAGTTCGAGATTGCCGCGTGTCGCCTGATCGATTTGCAGCGTGGCGCCGGCCGCCTCGCGCGCCGGCACCGACAGTGGCGGACGCTTGCCGATCTGGGTGCGCTCGACATAAGTGACGGTGGCGGCCGCCGCGGTCAGCTCGATACGCGAGAATGCGCCGAATGCGGCGGTCGTCGCCACGCCGAAAAACGCAGCGAGCCGCCGCTCCGCGGTGGCGCCGTCGAACACGTCGCGCGTGAGCGGGGTGAGCGCCGGCAGCGAACGCAGGTAGGGTGCGAGCTCGGTGTCGGCGTAAAGCGTGTCGGATACGATGATTTCGCCCGGCTCGACGCGCGCGATCTCGGTGGCGAGCGAAGCGCGGTCGCATTCGGCAAGGCGAAATTCGCCGGTCGATATGTCGATCCAGGCCAGCGCGAAGCGGTCTTCGCCCGACGAGGCACGGCTGCGCGCCAGCGCCAGAAGGTAATTGTTGCGCTTGGCGTCGAGCAGCGAATCCTCGGTCAGCGTGCCGGGCGTCACCAGCCGCACCACGTCGCGGCGCACCACGCTCTTGGCGCCGCGCTTGCGCGCTTCCGCGGGATCTTCGAGCTGTTCGCACACGGCGACGCGGTGGCCGAGCGCGATCAGCCGATGCAGGTATTCGTCGGCGCGCTCGATCGGCACGCCGCACATCGGAATATCGCGGCCGAGATGCTTGCCGCGCTTGGTCAGCATGATGCCCAGCGCGCGCGATGCCGTCTCGGCGTCGTCGAAGAACAGTTCGTAGAAATCGCCCATCCGGTAGAATAACAGGCAATCCGGGTTGGCCGCCTTGATCTCGATATATTGCTCCATCATTGGTGTTACGCGTCCGCCGTCGTCGGCCGTAATCGGCGCGGCGCGGCCGGCGGTCTCGGGCTCGGCTCCGTCGGTCGTGATGGTGCGTGCGGCGTCCATGCCGGAGTCACGCTAGCAAAAAAACCGCAGTCGTGCCCGGCCTCGGGCCGGGCATCCACGATTTAGATTTGCGGCGATGCGGCGGGTGCGGGTCGAGCGTCCGGAGCTAGCCGCCGTCCTTGACGCTGTTTTTGGCGATGAGGTCCCGCAGCTCTTCGACCCATTTTTGCACGTAAGCTTGCGCCGCTTGCCCGCCAATATAGCTGTCGGGCACCGCGGCCTCGTCGGCGAGCATCTTCTTATATTCGGGCGACTGCGACGCGGCGTTCATGGCGGACACCAGCGCGTTGTATTGCGATGCGTCGGTTGCCTTTTTGACCGCGAACGCCCTGAAGTGAGTGATGTTGATATTATAGTTGAATTCCTTCACCGTCGGAATCTCGGGATAATCGGGGACGCGTTTTTCCGCAAATGCCAGGACGGGACGGAGCTGCTTGCCGGCCAAGTACGACGTGAGATCGCCGAATTGTGCGTACAACAAGTCGGTGTGGCCGCCGAGAAGCGAGTTCCAGCGCAGGCCGGGGTCGTCGAACGGAACGCTGACCAGCTTGAGGCCCTGCACTTTGTCGAAATAATTGACCGTCACATCGCTCTGGGTGCCGAAACCCGAGCCGGCGACCGTCACCGTCCTCGACTTCGCCGCCTCCAAGGCATCGGCCCAGGTCTTGAACGGGCTATCCTCGCGAACAAAGAAGCCGCTGGGCTGTTGGTCGACAACCGCGAGCGCAGTGAAGTCCGAGACCTTGAATTTCGGGTTGGCCGCGGCAAACAGGATGTAGCTGTCGGAGGTGATTTCGATGATGTTGTAGCCGTCGGCAGGCTCGCCCAGCACCTTGTTGAGCCCGACCTGGCTCGCCGCTCCGGTGATGTTGATGACCGGGACCGAAACGCCGAGCTTGGCCGACATCAGGCCGGCGATGACCCTCCCCACCCTATCGCCGCCGCCGCCGACGCCCCAGGGCACGATCATGTTGACGGGTCGATCGGGAAACGCGCGCGCCGGCGCCGCCGCGATTATCATTCCCGCAACAAGCAACCCGGCGAATGACCGGAGCACGCGAATATAGGACCGCATTAGCTCCTCCGTTATCGGTTACGCCTCGACCGGTGGCGCGAGGTGCGCGTCGATCAGTATTTCAGCGCCAACACGTGCGGCACGGGCGGCGCGACGTGCAGATCCTCCGGCGGCAGCCCGGCAAAACGCAGATCGTCTTCGGTAATGGTCGGCATGGTCGGCTGCATGCCGTCGTAATACTTGGTGTTGACGAGCATCCGATTGCAGCCGGCGCAATAGGTGTCGCCGCCGAACTGTTCGGTGGTCTCTTTCAGGTTGGCGTAGATGTAGATCATCTCGCGGATCGACGGCGGCTTCTGATCTTCGAGCGTCGTTCCCTTCAGCGGCACAAAAACAAAGATGGTCGGTATCGCGCCGATCAAGGTGAGATGGACCAGGCCGTTGACCGTACTTTGCGCCGGCTCAAGCCCGGCGATCAGATTGGCGCTGGCGTGTCCCCGACCGAAAGTCTGCACCATGTAGGTCAGCATGCGGTCGTAATGAACATGGCCGGGTCGGCCCTTTTCGATGTCGCGCACTTTGCCCGGGCACATTTTGGCGAACAGCTGCGGGTCGAAGATTTCGTAATTGAAGCCGACCAGATCGGCGCCGGACTCGAACAGCAGATCGATGTAACGCTCCTCTTCCGGTGGCGCGATGGTCAGGCGCAGCCAGTTGTCGGGGAAGGCATCCTTTATCGGACGCAGGAATTTCGCGTGCGCCTTGGCGCCGCGATCCGGCGGCGGCGTGGTGCCGCCGGCAAAGACCGGGCCGTGGCGGAAATACGGATACTTGCGCGCCTCCGCGATCGTCTCCAGAAAATCATCCGGCCGTTTCGGGAAGATGTCGCGGCCGGACTCCAGATTCTCGTCGATGCCGCAGAACCGGCATTCGGTATGCCGGTAATCGTCGACGAACCTGCCGAAGTAATGGCAATGCGGAAAGATCGTGGCGCCGCCAAAATCGCCGGCAATCGGCATGATGCTGCGCATCGAATGGCCGCGCGAGGTATGGTGATCGTAGTAATGCGGATGGGGCGGGATGGTGACGCTCATCAGCCTTTCCGCCTTGGCGCTTTCGTCGACGCATTCCCAACGTCCGTTGTCGCGCAGCACGGCGGGCTTCTTGCCGATGAAATACTTGCCGTTGTCCACTTCCAGCGTGAACGGCGTGCCGTCGGTCAGATGCTCGCTCACCGCGGCGCCGACCGGAACGCCGACATAGACTTTTCCGGGATCGAGAATGATATCGAGCGCGTGCTTGCCGACTGCACCGACCGCGTGATCGAGCTTCAGCGTCTTGCCGATTTGGGTCTTGGCTTCGGCGGAGACTTTCAGCCCTTGGCTGAGCAGTTCGAGCTTAAGAATGACCGGGTGATAGGTGTTGCTCTTGCGCGGCTTGCTCGGATTCTCCGCAGGAACCCAACGGCTCAACAACCCTTCGTCCGGGGCATTTTGCCCGGCCGGCGCCGGGGATTTCGTCTCAGCCTCGGGCCGGAGCGATTCGAGTGTCGATTGCATCGTATCCATGCATCCTCCCGGCACAGTTACGCCGCCACGATGAAAAGATGTTGGGTTTCGCGTTCGATGAATAAGTGCACCGCGCTGGCGGCGCCTTTGACGTGCGCCTTCACGGCCTTCTCGACGGTCTTGAGGTCGCCGCCGACGAGAGCGTCCAAGATAGCGCGATTCTCATGGCGAATGTCGTGCGCCCGTTGCGGATGCCGCGATACGACGACCGTGCCGATGCTCCAGAATCTGGAGCCGAGATTGGCCAACACTTCCTGCAGCACGCTGTTTTGGGTCTGTGCGGTGATCAGGTCGTGGAATTTGCGATTGGCGCGGAGAAAATCGGCGTAGAGCTTTTGCGCCAACAGCTCGTCGGCGTAATCGAGCGCCTCGCGCATGGCGTCTAAGGCGGCGGGGGTCAAGTTCGGGAACGCCTCGCGCGCCGCCTCGACTTCGAGAACTTCGCGAACGCGATAGAGATTGAGGATTTCGCTGACGCTCAAGCCGCGGACAACAAAGCCGGAGCCCTGCTCCCGCTGGATCAAGCCTTCCTGTTCCAGGCGCACCAGCGCCTCTTTTACCGGAGTGCGGCTGATCTTGAGTTCTTGCGCGACCCGCAAGGCCCGCAATCGCTGGCCCGGTCGATAGACGCCATTGACAATCGATTTCTTGAGGCTGTCATAGGCCTCATCGAGCACGCTGCGCGGCCGCAGTTTTGCATCCATAGTGAATTCACTATGGCGGCAGTTGGTGCAATGTCAAGGGGAGGTTTTTATATTGAAAACCATGAGTTGCAGAGGGTTGTAGCGCGATTTCGGGACGCCGAGAAAAATCTCCTATCCGGACTATGCCGGCCGCCGCTCGATCGGGACGTAAGCCCGCGCGTCCGGGCCGCTATAGAGCGTGAGCGGCCGGATCAGAATATTGTTGTCCATTTGCTCGAGCGCTTGCACGACCCAGCCGGGCACGCGGCCGATCGCGAAGATCGGCACAAACAGATCGCGTTTGATGCCGAGCAGGTGGTAGACAACGCCGGAATAGAAATCGACATTCACGTTGACGCCGTGGCGCGCATAGGGCGCCATGGCCGCCACCACGGCCTGCAGAATCTCGTACCAGCGCGGCTGACCCATTTCCTTCGACAGCCGCTCGACGCCGGCGCGCATGTGGCGCGCGCGCGGATCCTCGGCACGGTAAACGCGATGGCCGAAGCCGGTCACCGCCTCGCCGGCCTTGCGCTTGTCGCGCACATAATCGGCTGCGCGCGACGGATCGCCGATCTCCTCGGCCATCTTCATCACATCCTCGGCGGCGCCGCCATGCGCCGGCCCGGACAAGGCCGCGATCGCCGCGGTGATGGCGGCGTGCAGATTGGCCTCGGTGCCAATGACCACGCGGGCGGTGAACGAAGAGGCATTGGAGCCATGCTCGGCGTGCAACACGAGATCGCGGTCGATCAGTTGTGCGGCATCGGTGCTCGGCTTCTCGCCTTTGAGCATCCATAACAGATTGGCGGCGTGCGACAGCTCGTTGCTGGCGGCTATGGGCTCGAGCCCTTCGCGCAGCCGCGCATGCGCTGCGACGATCATCGGCACTTGCGAGGTCAAGCGAATGCCTTTGCGCAGCACGGCGTCGCGCGAATTATCCGCGGTCTCGGCATCGAAGCAGGCGAGCGCCGAGGCTGCGGTGCGCAGCACGTCCATCGGATGCGCCTGTTTGACGGTGCGGATGATGTCCAAGATCGGCGCCGGCAATTCGCGCGCGGCCTTCAAGGCGCGGTCGAGCTCGGCAAGCTGCGCCTGGCTCGGCAATTCGCCGTGCAGCAACAGCCATGCGGTTTCCTCGAAGGTCGAATGTTCGGCGAGGTCATGGATCGAATAACCGCGGTAGCGCAGTTCGCCGATGCGTCCGTCGATGAATGTGCACGGCGAGCGGTCGAAATAGACGCCCTTTAAGCCGCGGTGAATCTTGATCGGTTCGTTTGTTTCAGTCATCTATGGCCTCGTCACGGCTCGCCCGAACTCAACATGAATCCCATCGAGCGCTGTTTCGATACAGCACGCAGTCGTCATTTCAAGATCGTTTTCCCGGAAGGCGATGACATTCGCGTGCTCGCTGCCGCGCGCGGTCTCATTGACCGGGAAATCGCGCATCCGATCGTGCTCGGCTCGCCGGACGCGATCGCCGAAGCTGCGCGCGCCGCCGGTATCGCGCTCAGCGGCATCGCGCTGATCGATCCGCGCAGCGATGCGCGCGTGCAGTCTTACGGCGCAGCCTGCGCCGCCGCGCGCGAAACCATGACGCCGGCGATGGGCACTCGCCTGGTGTCCAAACCGCTCTATTTCGCCGGCATGATGGTTCGGCAAGGCGACGCTCACGCCATGGTCGCGGGCGCGGCAAACCCGACGCGCCGCGTCATCGAAGCCGGACTGATGACGATCGGACTCGCGCCGGGCATTACCCTGCCGTCGAGTTATTTCCTCATCGTCGCCCCGAATTTCCTCGGGCATGGGCCGCGCTCTTTCATCTTCGCGGATTGCGCGGTGAATGCCGATCCGAGCACGGAAGAATTGGCCGATATCGCGATTGCGTCGGCCGCTAGTGCGAAAATCCTGCTCGGCGAGACGCCGCGCGTCGCCATGCTGTCGTTCTCGACCAAAGGCAGCGCCCAGCATGCGCGCGTCGACAAAGTCAGGCGCGCGCTCGATCTGGTGCGGGCGCGCGCGCCGGATTTGGCGGTCGACGGTGAACTGCAAGCCGACGCGGCTTTGGTGCCCGCGGTCGCGGAAAGGAAAGTGAAGGATCTCGGCGCTGTCGCCGGACGCGCCAATGTGCTGATCTTTCCCGACCTCGACGCCGGCAATATCGGCTACAAGCTGGTGCAATGGCTGGGCGGCGCCACGGCCATCGGTCCGTTCCTGCAAGGCTTCGCCAAGCCGATCAGCGACCTGTCGCGCGGCGCCAGCGTCGACGACATCGTTACGACCTCCGCCGTGGTTCTGGCGACGGCGTGACGCCACGCAATAAAAGAACGCTTCCAACAACACGATCCAGACCTCATACCGTCAGGAAGCCGCCATCGACGGGAATGACCGTTCCGGTGATGAAAGATGCACGATCGGAGGCGAGAAACGCCGCCAGCTCGGCCACGTCGGTGCCGGTGCCGAAGCGGCCAAGCGGAATGCGCGCCATTATTCTTCTTCGTGTTTCATCGGTCAGAGCGGCATGCGTCATCGCCGTGTCCACGATCGTCGGGGCAATGGCGTTGACGGTAATGCCGCTTTGCCCCAGCTCGCGCGCGAGCCCCATGGTCAGCGCCACGACGGCGGCTTTGGTCGCGCCGTAAAGCGTATTACCGATCGCGCCGCCGCCGCGCATTGCCGACACCGAGGCGATGTTGATGATGCGGCCGCGGCGCGCCGTCGACATCGCGGGAAGAGCCGCCTTCACGCAATTGATGATGCCGGCGACATTGACGCGGGCGACGCGGTCGAATTCCCCCGCCGGTAAATCGGCGACGTGGCCGGTCGAGATCAGTCCTGCGGCATTGACGAGAATTTCGGGCGCTCCAGTCTTGCCGCGCAGCGCGGCGAAGGCCGCTTCGACAGCGCTCGCCTCGGCCACGTCGACCGTAACGGCGTGGGCGGAGAGCCCGTCGCGCATCATCGCGGCAGCGACGCGCGCGGCGGCGTTCGCGTCGCGGTCGGCGATCCAGACCGCACATCCCTCGGCGGCCAGCACGCAGGCAATCGCTTCGCCTATTCCGGCGCCGCCGCCGGTGACGAATGCGACGCGACCTTTGAGGTTGAGGTCCATCTTGGGTCGCGTCGCGGCTCGTGGGCTTTTCGCTCGCTCGGCTGTTAGCCGCCCTGCGGCTGCAGGCCTTGGACGACATGTTCGTCGGCTGCTATGTCGCTCTTATGCCGATCCGTCATTGCATAGACCGACAGCGCGCTGATCGCGCTGACAACGAGGATGTACAGACAGATCAGCCACGGCTGGCCGCCGCCCAACGGCAACAGCGCCGTTGCGACAATCGGCGTCAGTCCGCTCGCGAAGATTCCCGAGAACTGATAGACGAACGAGATGCCGGTATAGCGGACGCGCGTATCGAAAAGTTCGGAGAACAGCGCCGCTTCCGGACCGTAGACCGCGGGATAGACCAAGGCGAACGGCACCGCGACCGCGATGATCGTCAACAGCGGCGATTGCGGCCCCATAAACCAGAATGCCGGAAACGACAGCACGCCGATCAGGAGGCTGGCGATGCCGAAGACCTTGCGGCGTCCGATACGGTCCGACAACCGGCCGCAGAGCGGCAGCATCACGATCATGATCGCGGAAGCCACCATCACCGCGGACAGCGCCGATTGTCGCGACATATGCAACGTGCTGGTGAGATAGCCGACCAGGAACACGCCGTAGACATTGAAGGTCACGCCTTCGATATAACGCGCGCCGAGCCCCAGCAGGGTATTTTTGGTGTGCGACCGAAACAGTTCGGCGATGGGCACCGCCGCGATCTTGTTCTCCTGCTGCGCCGTTTTAAACGCCGGCGTCTCCATGATCCGCAGCCGGATATAGAGACCGATGATGACGAGGATCGCGCTGAGCAGGAAGGCTATGCGCCAGCCCCAAGCGAAAAAATCGTCGTTATTGAGGAACGACAGCAGATTGACGACGCCGGCGCTGAGCAGCAGCCCCGCCGGCACGCCGATTTGTGGCCAAGCGCCGTAAAAGCCGCGTTGGCCGCTCGGAGAATGTTCGACCGCCATAAGTACGGCGCCGCCCCACTCGCCGCCGATGCCGATGCCTTGAAAGATGCGCAGTGCAAGCAGCAGAAGCGGTGCCCACATGCCGGCGGACGCGTAGGTCGGCAACAGTCCGATCAGGAACGTGGCAACGCCCATGATCAGCAGCGTCAGGATCAGCACGGTCTTGCGGCCGAGGCGATCGCCGTAATGGCCGAAAATGATGCCGCCGATCGGCCGCGACAAGAATCCGACGAAGAACGTGCCGTAGGCCAGCAGCGTCGAGATCAGTATATCGGCATTAGGGAAAAACAGCTTGTTGAGCACCAGCGGCGTCATCACGCCGTAGAGGAAGAAATCGTACCATTCGATCGTCGTGCCGATCGCGCTCGCCAGCGCGATGGTGCCGATCGACATCGTCGCGCCGTCGTCCTTCTTGTAAGCCTGAACCATTTTCCTCTCCCCTCTCTTGTTTATAAACCGGCGCTTTTAGGCCGCCGGCAGTCCCAGTAATTGGCGTGCTTCGCCGCAGCTCGCGGCGTGCCGCCCATACTCGTCGCACAGTCCGGCGAGCCGGGCGACTAGCTCGGCGTTGCTCTTTGCCAGCCGGTCCTTGTCGAATTTGATGTTGTCCTCGAGCCCGGTGCGGACATGGCCGCCGAGTTCGAGGCACCAGCGATTGACTTCGAGTTGATGCCGCGCAATGCCGGCGGCGGACCAGGTCGCGTCCGGCATGATCTCCTTGATCTCGCCGACCAGAAATTCCAGCAATTTGCGCCGCGCCGGCAGCGCATTGGGAATGCCCATGACGAACTGCACCTGGCACGGCCGCTTGAGCAAGCCGCGGTCGACGAGCGCCTTGGCATTATAGAGCATCGCTACGTCGAAGACCTCGATCTCCGGCTTGACGTTGTATTGCAGCATCGCGCGCGCCAGGTCTTCGACGAGCTGTGGCGGATTTTCGTAGATCTGCGCCGGGAAATTCACCGAGCCGGTGGCGAGCGAGGCCATGTCGGGCCTGAGGTCCAGCATCCTGCCGCGCTCGCTCTGCTGGCGGCCGCGGCCGCCGGTCGAAAACTGAATGATCATGCCGGGGCAATGCTTGGCGATGCCTTCGCCCACTTGCGCGAACACCGCCGGATCGGAGCTCGGCGACTCGTCGGCATTGCGAACATGGATATGCGCGACCGCGGCGCCGGCTTCATAAGCTTGGTGCGTGGATTCGATCTGTTCGCTTGGCGTCACCGGCACCGCCGGCGTATCGGCTTTGCGCGGAATAGCGCCGGTGATGGCGACGGTGATAATGGCGGGCGTTGTCATGGTCATGCTGCCAATGCGGGGCGTTTGATCAAGTGAAACGACCGGACGCTAGGCCGCAACGCGATTTCTTTCAGCAGCGTGATGAGCGGCGTCGACGCCAGCGGATAATCGGTCTTGATTGGACCGGCCGCCTTGAGCGCCGTGTATTGGCCGTCGGAATAGAACGCCGCCAGCAACAGATCGTCGTCGGAAGTAAATGGCCCGCGTTCGCGCCGCACGCGCGGAATGCCAGGCTCAATAAGGTCTCCAGGCCGCGCCGTAGTCGGTGCTGCGCCTTTGGCGATACGATCAAAGAGATTGGGATCGATCGGCCCGGCGATTTCACCGTAATAGCCGAGCACGTATTTGCGCACCTCGTCCGGCACCGTCGCGTAACGTTCCTTGCCCATGACGTTGAGCACGGCCTGGGTCATGACGAATTGCGCGAACGGGCTGACGATGATCGGGTAACCGAGATCGTGGCGCACCCGCGCGGCTTCCTCGAGCACGTCGGGCAGCCGATGGGCGATGCCGAGCGGCGCCAGCTGCGATTTGAGATTGGACACCATGCCGCCAGGCATCTGGTGCTCGTAATGAAAGGCGTCGTGTTCGGCGATATGCCCGACCGGCTTGCCCTCGCGCGCGGCAATGTACCGCAGGCGCTCGGCGACTTCGGCGACCGGCGCCAGATCGACTGGCACGGAGAAACCGTCGCGCCTAGCGTTTTGCACGAAGCTTTCCGTCGCGGGATGCGACGCGCCGTTGGCCAAAGTGGATGTTGCCGTATGCACCACGTCGACGCCAAGCTCGATCGCGCGGATCGCGGTGTACGGGGCGAGCCCGGTGAGACAATGCGAATGAAGGTGCAGCGGCAGCGCACCGCAGGCAGCCTTAAGCGCCGGCACCAGCGTATGCGCGCGTTCGGGGGTCAGCAGCCCGCTCGGGTCCTTGATGTAAACCGCGTCGACGCCGAGCTTGATCAATTCGCGCGTCTTACGGGCGTAATAGTCGTCGGTGTGGACCGGGCTCAACGTGTAGACCACGCCGCCGGCGGTATAGAGGCCGACCTTCTTCGCCGCGTGCACCGGCACTTCCATGTTGCGCATGTCGTTGAGCGCATCGTAGGGCGTGTGGTAGCGGATGCCGTTGGCAAAAATCCGTTGCGCCGTCAGTTCGACGATGTCGTCGGGAAAGAACTCAAACGTGAACAGGCTTTGCCCGCGCGTCATCACGATCAGCGGCGTGTTCTTGACCCAGCCGCTGAGGATGCGCATGCGCTCCCACGGGTCCTCGCGCAGATAGCGCACGCAGACGTCGAATACGGCGCCGCCGACGAGATCGATCGCCTCGAAGCCGGCGCGGTCGAGCCGTGGCGCGATGTCGGCCATCATCGCCGTCGTCATGCGCGTCGCCCATAGGCACTGGTGCGCGTCGCGCAGCGTCACGTCGACGAGCCGTACGGTCTTTTGTTTGACGTTGCCGTCGTCCATCAATGCACCGTCGTCCGCATCCGATCTTCCACCCAGCGCGTGTGAATTTCGGCGCGGGCGAATTCGGGCCGCTGCAGCAGCCCGGCATGAAACGGCACCGTGGTGGCGATGCCGGATACGTCGAACCGTGCCAGCGCCGAAGATGCCGTTTCGATCGCCGCCACGCGGTCGCGGCCGGTCACGATCAGCTTGCCGAGCATCGAGTCGTAGAACGGCGGCACCACGTAATTTTCGTAAACGTGGCTGTCGAGCCGGATGTCGCGCCCGCTCGGCGGCCGCCAGCGCTTGAGCATTCCCGGCGACGGGCGAAAGTCGTGATCGGCGTCTTCGGCATTGATGCGGAATTCGATCGCGACCGGGGCGTCTTCGGCGGCCGGCACGACCGCGAGCCGTTCGCCGGCGGCGACGCGGAATTGCTCCGCCACCAAGTCATTGCCGGTCACCATCTCGGTCACCGGATGTTCGACCTGGATGCGGGTGTTCATCTCGATGAAGTAGAAGCGCGCGGTTTCCTCCTCGTAGATGAATTCGACGGTGCCGGCATTGACGTAATCGAGCGCGCGGACGAGCGTTAACGCGGCGTCCGCCATGGCGCGGCGTGCCGATTGGCCGAGCACCGGCGATGGTGCCTCCTCGACGAGTTTCTGATGTCGGCGCTGCACGCTGCAATCGCGCTCGCCGAGCTGCACGTAATTGCCGTGCCGGTCGCCAAACACCTGGATTTCGATATGGCGGACTTCTGGGAAAAACCGCTCGAGATAGACGTCCGGCCGCCCGAACGCCGCCGCGGCTTCCATACTCGCTTGTTCGAACAGTTGGGTGAAAGCCTCCGCATCGGCGACGACCCGCATGCCGCGGCCGCCGCCGCCGGCGCTCGCCTTCAACAGCAGCGGATAGCCGACCGCATCGGCGCGCTCTTTGGCGTCCGCCGCTGCGGTGAATCCGTCGCTCGAACCCGGCACTACCGGAATGCCCAATGATGCCGCGGTCTGTCGGGCGGCAACCTTGTCGCCCATCCGCGCGATGACTTCGGCGCTCGGACCGATGAAAATCAATCCATCTTCCGCGCAGCGCGCGGCGAAGCTGGAGTCTTCCGCCAAAAAGCCATAGCCCGGATAAACGGCGTCGCATTGGCATGCGGTCGCCACTTCGATCAGCGCTGCCGCATTGAGATAACTCGCCTTGGGCGGCGGCGGTCCGATGCACACGGCGTGGTCGGCCGCCCAGCGATGCGGGGAATTGCCGTCCGCCGAAGAGTAAACCGCGACGCTTTGCAGACCGAGCCGCCGGCAGGTGCGGCTGGCGCGTAGCGCGATCTCTCCGCGATTGGCGATCAATACGCGACGCACCGGTCCCTCCTGACACGGCCGTTCCTTGATCGGCGGCCATTCCTCCCTTAATGACTGTGACAGCGAAAAATCATATTGCAAGACATTACGAGTTGTTTTTTGATAAAAAGCATGGAAACGCCCCTCGACCCCGCCGGCACAACCAAGCCGCGAGCAAAGCGCGCGCCGGGCAGGCGCTCCGCGACCGAGACTCCCGAACACGCTTTCCCAACCATCAAGGCGCTCGCCATCATCGAGACCTTGGCGACGGCGCGACGTCCGCTCGGCGTGAGCGAGATCGGCGCGCTGCTAAGCATGCCGAAACCGACCGCGCATCGCATCGTGCGGATGCTGGAAAGCGAGGGCCTCCTGCAGCGCGAGCCGGGCAAACGGCGCTTCGTTCCCGGCGCGCGGCTGCTCCAGCTCGGCCTCGGCATCGTTTCGGCGTCGATGCTGCGGGCGCCGCGTCACGCCATCTTGGAGGCGCTGTCCAACGAGGTCGGCGAAACCTGCAATTTCGGCGTCGTGGTGGGCAGCCATGTCGTCTACCTTGATCGCGTCGAATCCGCGTGGCCGTTAGGCCTGCGCTTCGAGTCCGGTTCGCGGGTGCCGCTGCATTGCACGGCGATGGGCAAGCTGTTCCTGAGCATTCTGCCGCCGCGCAAACGCGCCGCGCTGCTTCGCGCCCTGCCGCTGCAGCGTTACACCGACAACACCATGGCCGATGCAGCGCGGCTCAACCGCGAGCTGGACAAAATCCGCGCGGCAAAAATTTCGACCGACAATCAGGAATTTCTGGCCGGCGTGGTCTGCGTCGCCGTTCCGGTCTGCGGACGTAACAGCCAACCGGTGGCAGCCGTGGCGATTTCGGCGCCGCTCGCGCGCATGACGCTCGAACAGGGCTTGCGCCATGTGCCGTTGCTGCAAGACGCCGCGGAGCGGCTTTCGGCGACGCTCGACGAAGAAGACGGCATCGATTGAAGGGGGACGCACGTGAGCCTGAGTTACGATGAAATCGCCGAGATCTTGAAAATCATCGACGGCAGCTCTTGTGCTGAGCTGATCGTCGAGACCGGCGACATGAAACTCGTTGTGCGGCGAAATAGCGCTAGCGGAGCCCATGCGCCGGATGCGGCGGCCGAGTCGATCGCCCCGCCGGCACCGGCGCCGCTCGTCACATCGCCGCCGGTGACAGCGCCCGCCACAGTAGCGAAGGCGCCGCACCAGATCGAAGTGGTGGCGCCGATGGTCGGCACGTTCTACCGCGCGCCCTCGCCCGACGCGGCGCCGTTCGTCGACATTGGCAGCGTCGTGCGCAAAGGCGATCCGCTCTGCCTGATCGAGGTGATGAAGCTGTTCACCACCATCGCCGCCGAATATGACGGCCGCATCGTTCAGATCGGCGCCGAGAACGCCGAGCTTGTCGAATACGGCCGCACGCTGTTCGTCATCGATCCCGCGTGACGGGTTCTTGCTAAGTCTGCGATCCCATCTCGGCGAGCGCCGACAGATCGGTACCGGTCTGTTCCACGCTGACGCCCGAGGTTTGGAAGCCGACGAGCCAAATCGGCAAGATGCAGACTGCCGTCAGCACCCCGAGAATGAGATAGAGCGTCGACGCGGCCATCGCGGCGCTCATGATCGGGAACAGGTAGACCAGAACGACGCCGCCCAGAAAGCGCGTGATGCTCTCGCCCAGCATCGATCCGGTGGCGCGCAGCCGCGTCGGAAACTGCTCGGCCATGTAGAGTTTTGCCAGCGGGAATCCCGCATAGACAAAGCCCCAGACGACTATCGCCGCCGCGATGGTTCCGGCCTGCGACAGCGGTTGACCAAGCGCGATCGCGCCGGCCGCCGTTACCGTCATGATGATCACGAGCCCCAAGCGCCGGCTGATCTTGTCGCCGATCGCGCCCGCGATCGCGGTGGTAATGACGGTCCAGAACAACAGCGCCGACGTGTAGTAGAGCGCGTCTTCCTTGCCGGCGCCCATGCGTTGCAGGATCGAAGGTCCGTAGATGGTGATCACGTAGAACACGATGAACGGTGACAGCAGCGCCAGATAGGCCACGACGCAGCGTTGCAGGTACGGATAACGGAACAGGTCGAAAATCGAGACGCGCCGCTGCGCCGTCGCCTCGAGGACCTTGAGCGCGCCTTCGTCGATGAGTTTCTCGTCATGCTGTACGTGACTGCGATCTTCGAGATCTTCGACAAAGCTACGCACGGTGTCGGCTTTGCCGACCTTCAAGAGAAATCGCGGCGATTCCGGAAGAAATTTGATGATGATCGGCACGATGAGAATTGGAATGCCGCCAAGCATCAGAAGGATCCACCAAGCCTCGCTGCTCGGCATGCGGCCGACGATGAGCGCGCCGGCAAGCGTGTTGAGACCGTAGGAGAAGCCGAGCAGCGAATTGGCAAGGCCGACGGCGGTGCCGCGCCATTGTTTGTTGACGAATTCCGAAAGCAGCAAATACGGAACCGGGAAAACGGCGCCCTGCCCGAGGCCGGCGACGAAACGACACAGCGCGAGTTGCGTCACGTTCTGCGCGAACGCCGCCAAGAACGTAACAATGCTGAAAATAATAATTCCGGCGACCAACGTCGACTTTCTGCCGAAGCGGTCGGCCAACCGGCCAGCCGGAAGCAAGCCGATGACGATCCCCAATGTACCGGCGCTGCCGATCAGCCCCATATTGCTTGGCGACAGCTGCCATTCGTTTTTCAGAATGAACAAGACCGGGGCGATGATGCCGATGTCGAAGGCTTCGAGGATCCAGACCACGCCGAGAAGACCGACGAGGAAAAGAATCTTGCTATTGACCGGCATTCGATCGAGCCGCGCCAGCAAATTCTCTTGCGCTGCCAGATTTGCAGGATGCTGAACACTGGATACTGTCGACATTTTCCCCTCCCTATTAATTCCGCAGGTTTTTGTTTTTGTTGCTCCGCCGTTCAGCCGCGCTGTGTCTTGCAACGGTGCCGGCACGGATCGAATTTCTTTTAACGAGCCCGGCTGCATTGCTGCGACCGGAGGCCTCGTTGTCGTCAGATTAGCATTATGCTATTCTTTTTAAAACCGTACGTCTCATTCGATGAGAATACGGTCGGATGCGTCGGCGCGCGAACGGATGATTGCCGCCGCGCAACGACCGACAAACCCGGGATAGAGGGAGGAAACATGACGGTCGCTAAAAAAATGGCCTGGCTCGCCGCGCTCACGCTCGCGTTAGCATTCGCCGGGAGCACTGCGCAGGCGCAGGAAAAGTACCCCGACCATCCGATCAACTTCATCGTGCCGTGGGGGCCGGGAGGCGGTGCCGACCTGTTGGCGCGGACCGCCGGCAAGATCATGTCGCAAGATCTCGGCGTCTCGCTGCCGGTGCTCAATGTGCCGGGCGCCACCGGACAGACCGGCATCACCAAGCTTCTGAACTCGCCCGCCGACGGCTATACGCTCGCGGTGCTGATCGGCGACACCTATTCATTGCTGGCCGGACCGCATCCCGGCTTTACCGCCGATCAGGTCATCCCGCTCGCCATCATGATCCAGCAGCCGTCCGGCTATTGGGTCAACACCCAGAGCAAGTGGCATACTTGGCAGGATCTCGCCGCCACCGCGAAACAGCAGACGCTCAAGGTCGCGGTGCTCGGCTTCGGCAGCGCCGACGACATCACCACCTCATATCTCGACAAACAAGGCTTCAAGTTCGAGCCGATCCCTTATGCCGAGCCGGAGCTGCGCTACACGTCGATTCTCGGCGGCAACGCCGACGTGCTCTATGAGCAGACCGGCGACGTGCGCAGCTATTTCGACGGCGGCAAGATCAGGCCGCTTATCTTCTTCTATTCGCATCGGCTCAGCATTCCGCAATTCGCCAATGTGCCGGTGTCCAAGGAGTTCGGTTATGACGTGACGCTGCCGCAGTTCCGCTCCATCGTGGTCAAAGCGGGGACCGATCCGGCGCGGGTCAAGCTTTTGTCCGATGCGCTGGCGAAAGTGGCGCAGACTCCGGAGTTCAAGGCCTATCTCGATCAGCAATATGCCGATCCGGACAGCTACGTGCCGATGGATAAGGCCCGAGCGTTCATGGATTCGTGGCTTGAGCAGGCCAAAAGTATTTTGGCGTCAACAAAAACGGGATCGAAGTGAGTTCGGGCAAAGCCGTTACACTGCTTGATCGGTGCCGGGCGACGCTGCCTTATCTCGTCGTGCTCGCGGTCGGCGCATTTCTCTATTACGCCGCCGCGAACTTCGAGTTCGAGCAGTCGTCGGGGCGGATCGGCCCGGGGGCCTGGCCGAAGCTCATCCTCATCCTGATGTTGGCGTCGGCGCTGTGGGGCGCGGTAACGACCGCATTCCAGGTCGGCAAGCTCGACGCGCTGGTGGCCGACGCCGATGAGATGGAGGCGCTGGTCCGGCCGCCGGAGATTTATCCGGGGTTGGTCTGGGTCGCCGTCGCAGCTACGGTCGGTTTTCTCGTCATCCTGCCAGTGCTCGGCTTCTTTTTGGCGACGATCGTATACGCCTTCGTCCTCATGTATCTCGGCCATTACCGGCAGTTCGTCTATGCCGCGCTGTTGAGCGTCGCGATCGCGTTCGCCTTCATGTTCATGTTCATGCGCGTGGTCTATGTGGCGCTTCCGGTCGGGATCGCGCCATTCGACCGCCTGTCTTATGCGCTGATGGCCGCGATGGGCGTGCACTAGGAGGCGGCGTGGTCATCGTCAATCTCGCTCACGGCTTCGTCGAGGTTTTCCAGCCGTTCGACCTGCTGATGCTGTTCGTCGGCCTGTTGGTCGGCATGGCGGTCTCGATTATGCCCGGACTCGGTCTGGTGATGGGCGTCATCCTGGCGCTGCCGTTCACCTATCAGATGCCGATCGAGCCGGCGGTCATCCTGCTCACCGCCATCTATTTCTCCGGCACCTATGGCGGCTGCTTCACCGCCATCCTTTATCGTATCCCGGGCGAGCCGATGGATGTGCCGATGTTGTGGGACGGCTACACCATGGCGCAGCGCGGTCAGCCGGCGAAGGCGCTGGGCTGGGCGCTCGTCGCCGCGCTGATCGCCGGCCTCGTATCGTCGACGGTCATGGTGGCGCTGGCCGGCCCGATGAGCGAGGCGGCGCTGAAATTCGATTCGCCCGACTATTTCGCCGCGGTGTTCTTCGGCCTCACCACCGTGGTGGCGCTCGCCGGAAAATCGCTGGTGAATTCGCTGATCAGCCTGTGCGTCGGGCTGCTGGTGGCGACGATCGGCATCGACAGCATCTATGGCACCGACCGCTTTACCTTCGGTGTGCCGATCCTGCGCGACGGCGTGCAACTGGTCGAAGTTCTGGTCGGCATGTATGGCCTCGGCGAGGTGCTGGCGCGGATCGGCCAAGGCCTGCATCTCGACAAACCGAAAGAAGCCAAAGTCAACGTCGCGACGCAATTTCCGTCATTGCGCGAATTGCTGGCGATCAAGATGACACTGCTGCGCAGCACCGTGCTGGGCACCGTGCTCGGCATCGTGCCGGGCGCCGGCGCCACGATCACCTCCTTCATCTCCTACGGCATCGAGAAGCAATACGGTCGGCGGCGGCAATTGCTGGGCAGCGGCATTGCGGAAGGCATCGTCGCGCCGCAAATCGGCGCCACCGCGTCGGTGGCGGGCCACATGATCCCGCTCTTGACTTTGGGCCTGCCCGGCAGCGGCGCCACCGCCGTCATCCTCGCCGCATTCCTGCTGCACGGCGTGCAACCAGGCCCGATGCTGTTCGAGGATCCGGCTTCCTCGCTGATGGTTTACACCATCCTCGCCTCGATGTTCGCCAGCGTCGTCGGCATGTGCCTCGTCGGATTTTTCTGGATCCGGATCGTCGTCAAAGTCTTGACCATCCCGCAGGGTGTTCTCTCGGCGATCGTGGTGATGTTCTGCCTGGTCGGCTCCTACGCCAATCGCAATGACATGTCGGACGTCTGGATGATCGTGATCTTCGGCGTGCTCGGCTACTTGTTCGAAAAATTCAAATATCCGATCTCGCCGATGGTGCTCGGCGCTATTTTGGGACCGGTCGGCGAGAGCGCGTTCATGCGCAGCATGATCAGTAGCGGCAGCGATTGGACCGTGTTCTTCCGCGGACCGATCTGCGGCCCGCTGATGGTCGGTTCGCTTCTCGCGCTGAGCTACCCGCTGTTACGCGAACTTTACAATATGCGGCGCCGCGCGGCGGCAGTCGCCATTTCGGGTGAGCACCGATGAAAGCATATGCGATGACCGACACCCTGCACCGCGAGGCGCCGCACGACGCAGCGTCGAGTGGCGAGCACGAAGCGATCTCGACGGCGACCGCGCGCACCTTTGCCATTCTCGGCCTCGTCGCCCATTCCCCGGTGGCGGTCGAAGTCGCCAGCGTCATCGAGGAACTCGCGCTGCCGAAGGCGACCGCCTACCGCCTGGTCGACGGCCTGGTCAGTTCCGGCTATCTGGCGCGCGAACCGGCCCGCAAGCGCCTGACCGTGGGATCGCGGCTCACCGATCTCGCCTTCGGCACAATGCGTGCGTCGATGCGCGACGCCGGCCGCCATGCGCTGTTGCGCCGGCTGGCGCACCACGTGAATGAGACCTGCAATATCGGCGTTATCCTCAACGGCGAGATCGTCTATCTCGATCGCGTCGAAGCCGAGCACTGGCCGCTGCGTCTGCATTTTGGGGCCGGTTCCCGCGTGCCCTTGCATTGCAGCGCGATCGGCAAGCTGCATCTGGCGCTACTGCCGGCGCGGCGTCGCCAGCGCCTGTTGCAAAGCCTCGAATTGCGCCGTTTCACCGACGGCACCATCACCGAGCGATCGCTGCTGGAGGCCGAGTTGAAGCAGATCCGCAAGGAGCAGGTTTCGTTCGACCGCGAGGAATATCTCGTCGGCGTGGTCTGTGTGGCGGTGCCGGTGCTCGGACGCAACGGCGAAATGCTGGCCGCGATCGCGATCCAGGCGCCGGAGGCGCGCATGAATGTCCGCATGGCCCGCGAGCATCTGCCGGCGCTGCGCGCCGCCGCCGACGAGCTTGCCGAAACTTTTCAAGACAGGGCGTAAATCTTATCTCAACCGGCGTGACGTGAATGCCGGAACCGAACAAGGATTGAAGCAATGAAAATGACGACGGAAGAAGCTTTCGTGAAAGTTTTGCAGATGCACGGCATCGAGCATGCTTTCGGCATCATCGGCTCGGCGTTCATGCCGATCTCGGATCTTTTCCCGGCGGCGGGCATCACCTTCTGGGACGTGGCCCACGAGGGTAACGGCGGGATCATTTGCGACGGCTATACGCGCTCGACCGGAAAAATGGCGATGGTGATCGCGCAGAACGGTCCAGGCATCACCAATTTCGTCACCCCGATCAAGACCGCTTATTGGAATCACACGCCGATGCTGCTGGTGACGCCGCAGGCGGCGAACCGGACCATCGGTCAGGGCGGCTTCCAGGAGGTGGAGCAGATGGCGCTGTTCCGCGACATGGTCTGCTATCAGGAAGAAGTGCGCGATCCGCTCCGCACCGCGGAAGTGCTCAACCGCGTCATCACCAAGGCCAAGCGCCTATCAGCGCCGGCGCAGATCAACATCCCGCGCGATTTTTGGACCCAGGTCATCGATATCAACTTGCCGGCGATCGTCGAGTTCGAGCGTCCGGCCGGCGGCGCCCATGCCATCGCCGAGGCGGCCAAGCTTCTGTCGGCGGCGAAATTCCCGGCGATCCTCTCAGGCGCGGGCGTCGTTCTTGCCGGCGCCATTCCCGAATGCGCCGCGCTCGCCGAAAAGCTCGATGCGCCGGTCTGCAACAACTATCAACACAATGACAGTTTCCCCGGCAGCCATCGGCTTGCCGTCGGCCCGCTCGGCTATAACGGCTCGAAGGCGGCGATGGAGCTCATCGCCAAGACCGACGTTGTGCTGGCCTTGGGCACGCGGCTTAATCCATTTTCGACGTTGCCCGGCTACGGCATCGATTACTGGCCGAAAAACGCCAAGGTGATTCAGGTCGATATCAATGCCGACCGCATCGGCTTGACCAAGCCGGTCGCCGTCGGCATTTGCGGCGACGCTAAGCTGGTTGCCAAAGCCATCCTGGCGCAGCTGTCGCCGTCGGCCGGCAACGACGGCCGCGAAGAGCGCAAAGCGCTGATCCACACCACCAAGTCGCGATGGCTGCAGACACTGTCCAGCATGGATCACGAGGACGACGACCCGGGCACCACTTGGAACGCGGACGCGCGCAAGCGCGATCCCGATCGCATGTCGGCGCGCCAAGCCTGGCGCGCCATTCAGGCCGGGTTGCCGAAGGACGCCATCATATCGAGCGACATCGGCAACAATTGCGCCATCGGCAATGCCTATCCGACCTTCGAGAAAGGTCGTAAATATCTCGCCTCGGGCCTGTTCGGGCCGTGCGGCTACGGCTTCCCGTCGATCATCGGCGCCAAGATCGGCAATCCGGACACGCCTTGCGTCGGCTTTGCCGGCGACGGCGCCTTCGGCATTTCCATGAACGAGATGAGCTCGATCGGCCGGCAAGAATGGCCCGGCATCACCATGGTGGTGTTCCGCAACTATCAGTGGGGCGCCGAGAAGCGCAATTCGATTCTGTGGTTCGACGATAATTTCGTCGGCACTGAACTCGATCCGCATCTCAGCTACGCCAAAGTCGCCGAGGGCTGCGGGCTCAAGGGCATCGCGGTGCGAACGCCCGCCGAGCTGACCGAGGCGCTGCGCGCGTCATGCGAGGCGCAGAAGCAGCGGGTCACCACGTTCATCGAGGTCATCCTCAATCAGGAGCTTGGCGAGCCGTTCCGCCGCGACGCCATGAAAAAACCGGTGCGGGTGGCGGGCATCCGGCGCGAGGACATGCGCGCGCAGCAGGTCGCGCAGTGAAGGAATGACGATGACTGTCGCAGTGAAATCGCCGGTGGACGTCCACCATAAGCCGGTCGTTGACGAGGTGATGCGACGGGCACGCGCGGCGTTCGAAGCCTTCCGCGACGTCAATCAGGAACGCGCCGACGCGGCGGTTCGCGCGCTGGCTTGGTCGGTTTATAAGCCCGAGCATGCGCGCGAGCTGGCAGCCCTTGCCGTTGCCGATACCGGGCTCGGCAACGTGCCCGACAAGATCGCCAAAAACCAGAACAAGACGTTCGGCACCTTGCGCGATCTTCTGCGCGCCAAGTCGGTCGGCATCATCGAGGAAGACAAGGCCAAAGGCATCGTCAAATACGCAAAGCCAATGGGCGTCATCGCCGCGCTGACGCCGTCGACCAATCCCGCCGCGACGCCGGTCAACAAGACGATGATGGCGATCAAGGGCCGCAACGCCGTCGTCATCGCGCCGTCGCCGCTCGGTTACGAGACGACCAAGCGGACCGTGGACTACATGCGCGCCGCATTGGATCAAGCCGGATTGCCGGCCGATCTCGTGCAAATCCTGCCGCCGCCGGTCACCAAGGAATTGACCGAAGCGCTGATCAAAGCCGCCGACCTCGTCGTCGTCACCGGCTCGCAGGACAATGTGCGGCGCGCCGCGATGAGCGGCACGCCGGCGATCGGCGTCGGCGCCGGCAATGTTCCGGTCATCATCGACGAGACTGCCGATCTCGCCGACGCGGCGCGGAAAATCCGCGCTTCGAAGATTTTCGACAATTCGACCTCATGTTCGTCCGAGAATTCGGTGATCATTCTGGATTCGATCTATGACAAAGCCATCGCGGCGCTTCGCGAGGTCGGCGGCTATCTGTGCACGGCGTCAGAGAAGGCAGCGGTGCAACAGGCGCTGTGGCATCACGGCAAGCTCAATCGCCATCTGATTGCGCGCGGTCCGGAAATTCTCGCGCCCGCCTTTGGCTTGTCGGCGGAAGCGTCGCGTGCCGACTTCTTCATGGTCGAGGACTCAGGCACCGGCAAGGAGCATCCGTTCTCCGGCGAGAAGCTCTCGCTCGTTCTCACTGTCTATCGCGCCAAGGATTTTGCCGCGGCCAAGGATCTGGTAGCGGCCGTGCTCGACTATCAGGGCAAGGGGCATTCCTGCGGCATTCACACCAAGGACATGGCGCATGCGCGCGAGCTTGCCGAGGATCTGGACGTCGTGCGGGTGCTGGTGAACTTCGCCCACACCTTCGGCAATGGCGGCGGCTTCGACTCCGGCCTCGGCTTCACGCTCAGCATGGGCTGCGGCTCGTGGCAGAAAAACAGCATATCGGAAAACTTGAGCTACAAGCATTTCCTCAACATCACGCACCTCGTCACGGTGATCCCTAAGGACAAGCCGAGCGAAGAAGAATTGTTTGGCCCGCACTGGGACAAATACGGGCGCTGAACGCGGGGGCGGTGATGAATTTCGAGGAGCACGTCGCCAAGGCGAAGGTGCTGGTCCCGGCGTCGATCGCGGTGCCGCGCGGCAGGCTGTGTGTTACCGCGGACGAGGCCAAAGCCGCGTTCGGCGAGATTGGGCCATGCGTGGTCAAAGCGCAGGTGCCGACCGGCAAACGCGGCAAGGCCGGCGGCATTCGTAAAGCGGACAGCGCCGCCGAGGCCGGCGCCGCCGCGCAAGCGATCCTCGGCATGGATATCGACGGCTATCGGGTCGAAAAAGTTTTGCTCGAGGAACGTGCCGAGATCGCGCGCGAATTCTACGCCGCCGTGCTCACCGATTTTGCCGCGCGCCGGCCGCTGGTCCTGTTCTCGACCGAAGGCGGCATGGAGATCGAGGAGGTCGCGGCGGGGCGGCCCGATGCCGTTCGCCGCTATGGCCTCGAGATCGACCAGGAATTCGACGATAACGCCGCGCGCACGATGCTGGCCGGGCTCGGGCTTGGCGATGCCGAGCTTAAAATCGCCGCCGTGCTGCAATCGCTTTACGCAATCTACCGCGCGCGCGATGCCGAACTGATCGAGATCAATCCGCTGGCGCTGTTGAAGGACGGCCGCGTCGTTGCGCTGGATTGCAAGTTCACGCTCGACGATGCGGCGATGTTTCGGCAAAGCGATCTCGCTAGCACCGGCGCAGCCGAAAAACTCACCGCGCTGGAGCGGCGCGGCGCCGAGGCCGGGCTCAAATTCATCGAGCTTGACGGCAATGTCGGTGTGCTCGCCAATGGCGCCGGCCTGACCATGACCACCATGGACGTGATCGCCCATTGCGGCGGCAAGCCGACGAACTTTCTCGAAATCGGCGGCGAGGCCTATACCAAAGCCGAGATCGGCCTCGGCCTCGTGCTGTCGGCGCCGAACGTCAAAAGCCTGGTCATTAATTTTTGCGGCGCCTTTGCCCGCACCGACGTGATGGCCGACGGCGTCGTCAAAGCCTGGGAGAAGCTCAAGCCGAAAATTCCGGTGTTCTTTTCCATTCACGGCACCGGCGAGGACGAAGCGGTGAAGCTGGTGCGCGAGCGACTTGGCATCGAGCCGTACGACTTCATGGAAGACGCCGTGCAGGCGGCGGTGGACGCGGCGCGATGATCATCCATCGAAAATCGCATCGCGTGCTGGTTTCGGGCATCACCGGAAAGCAAGGCACATTCTGGACCGAAAAGATGATCGAGTGCGGTACCCGCGTCGTCGCCGGCGTCAATCCGGAGCGCGCCGGCGAGATCCATATCGGCGTGCCGGTGTTTGCTTCGGCGGCCGAGGCGATGGCGAAAGCGCCCTATGACACAGCCGTCATGTTCATTCCGCCGGCGCTCGCCAAGGCGGCCGCGCTCGAGGCCGTCGCATCGGGCGCAAAACTCCTCGTCGTTCTCACCGAACACATTCCGGCGCAGGACGTCATGGCCATGCTGCTCGCGGCGCGGCGGGCGGGCACCCAGATCGTCGGCCCGAACACGGCGGGACTGGTGACGCCGGGCGAGGGCTTTGTCGGCATCATGCCGGGGCATAATCCGAACATTTTCCGGCCCGGCGCGGTCGGCGTCATTTCGCGCAGCGGCAGCCTCGGCACGCTGGTTTGCCTCAATCTGACCCGCGCCGGCATCGGCCAATCGGCCTTCATCGGCATCGGCGGCGATCCGATGATCGGCACCACGACGCGCGACGCTCTGGCCGCACTCGACAAGGACGAACGGACCGAAGCAGTCGTCCTGGTCGGCGAGATCGGCGGCGCGATGGAAGAGGGCGCCGCGGAATACGCCGCCGGCATGACCAAGCCGGTGGTCGCTTTCATTGCCGGCCGCGCGTCGCCGCCGGGCAAGAAAATGGGTCATGCCGGCGCTATCGTCACCGGCAACGCCGGCAGTTACACATCGAAACGTAACGCGCTGGAAAAGGCCGGCGTCGTCGTGGTCGAAACCCCGCGCGAAATTCCCGCGGCGCTGCGGCAGCGCTTAGGCAGCCGGGCGGCGGAGTGAATTGCACGCAAGGGCGGCGCCGTAGGGGCGGGTTTGAAACCCGCCCCTACACAAGTTTCTTGCCGGTGACCGCTTCGAGATTCTTGTAGAAGACTTTATCGCTGGTGGTCTTATCCAGCTTGAGCTTGTCGAGAATCCGCAAGGTTTCGCGCGGAAACATCGTGCCGCCTTCGGGATCGAACGGACAATCGGAGGCGAACACCAGCTTGTCGATGGGGAAGAACTCCATGCCGCATTTGGTCGCCGGCTCCGCGGTAAACGCCGCAGTGTCGGCCCAAAAATCGTTCTTGAAGTAGTCGAGCGGGCGCTTTTTCAGGCTCTTGCGCAAGCCGACGTAATCCTCGTCGGTGGTGCGGTTGCCCATCACGTCGTTGCCCGGTCCGAGCCGGCCTTCGAGCATCGGCACGATGCCGGCGAAATGGTGGGTGATGATTTTCAGGTTGGGGTGCGTGTCCATGATCTTGGAATAGACCAGTCGCAGCATGGCGCAGGCGGTCTCGTAGGACCAGCCGATGGTCCACCAGATTTCATAGAGCGATTTTTTTTCGTCCAAATAATCCGGCGTCTCGGCGCCGCGCGCCGGATGCAGCCAGATCGGCGCGCCGAGCTCGTTCATTTTCTTCCAGAACAGGGCGTATTCCGGACGGTCGAGCGGCTTGCCGGCGACGTTGGTGTAGATCTGCACGCCGAGCGCGCCCATCTTCAACGCGCGTTCGGCTTCGGCGACGCCGGCATCCGGCGCCGCCAGCGAAACCTGCGCCACCCAGCCGGGGAAGTGATCCTTCTCCTTGGCGATCAGTTCGGCAAAGCCGTCGTTGACGATCCTGCAGAACTCGTCGATGTCGGCCGGCGTCTTGGCGAACCGTTCGATCGGCGGCTGCGGATAGGACAGGATCTGCTGATAGTCCTTGTGGCCGTCGACGATCTTCTTGCGCACGTTGAGATCGAACAAGGCCGGCAGCGAGCGGATGCGCTTGCCCATGTCCTTATAGTCGCCGGCGACTTCGTTGAGCTTGGTGAAGAATCGTTCCGGGAAAAAATGGGTATAGGCGTCGACACGCATGGACATGGGTGTTTCCTTCCTTTTGCGGCTAGGCTTCTAGCGTACTTTCGGGCCGCCGGGAAACAGCGCCAATATCAGCTGCCATGCGTCAGCCGCGCGACCACTTCGGGCGGGATGGCTTGCGCTTTCATCCGCGTGGGATCGGTGGGGTCGCGGCCCACCCAGACCCGCGTCTCAAAACCCTCGACCGCAAGCGCGCCGGCATGGGTGAGGCGGTGCTCGATCTTGAAGCTCGAGCGGCCGCAGGCGACGAGCGCGCTCTCGATCGTGACCTCGTCGCCGAACCGCGTGGGCAGGCGAAATTTGGCGCGCGTTTCAACCAGCGGATGACCGACAAAGGCATAGGCCTTGAGGTACTCGATCTTCTTCATGCCGGCGGCGCGTTCGATCAGCATGGTTGTCGAGGTGTCGAAAATCTCGAAATAGCGCGGATAGAAAATAATTCCGGCGGGGTCGCAGTCGCCCCATTCGATGCGGACGGTACGGGTATTACGGAGCATCGCTATCAACGCGGCGCCATGCGCAGCGCGCCGTCGAGCCGCACCACTTCGCCGTTGAGGTAGCGGTTCTCGATCATGTGGCGCACCAGCGCGGCATATTGCGGCGGCCGGCCGAGCAGCTTTGGAAACGGCACCGACGCTGCGAGGCTCTGCTGCGCCGCTTCCGGCAAGGCATGCAGCATCGGCGTGGAGAAAATTCCCGGCGCGATGCCGTTGACGCGGATGCCGAACTGGGCGAATTCGCGCGCCGCCGGTATGATGAGCCCGACCACGCCGCCTTTGGACGCGGCATAGGCGGCCTGGCCGATCTGGCCCTCATAGGCGGCGACCGAGGCGGTGCAGACGATGATGCCGCGCTCGCCGTCCTGCAGCGGTTCGAGCGATTGCATCGCCGCGGCCGTAAGCCGCATCGCGTTGAACGTGCCGACGAGATTGATCTCGACCACGCGCGCGAATTCGGCGAGCGGCATCGGCCCGTCGCGGCCGACAATCCGTTTGGCCGGGCCGACGCCTGCGCAATTAATGACGATGCGCGCCGTGCCGTGGTCGGCTGCCGCCGCGGCGACGGCTTTTTCCGTTGCTTCACTATTTGTCACGTCGCAGACAAGCGCGATGCCGTTGATGTCGATCGCCACTTCGGCCGCGGCCTTCTGGTTGACATCGAAGATCGCGACTTTGGCGCCGGCTTCGGCCAGCATGCGCGCGGTGGCGGCGCCGAGGCCGGAAGCGCCCCCGGTGACGATCGCGGCATGTCCACGAATGTCCATTTCAGTTCACCTGTTCCGTTTGTGTGGCGCCGGCGACAAGAACGTGGCCCGGCGGCGCATCGGCGTAAAGCTCTTCGACCAATTGTGCGCGATTGGCCAGCACCGCGCGCTGGTTGATCGAGCCTTTGTCGGTCATCTCGCCGAGGTCGAGCGACGGCGGCTCGTGCAACAGGATCACACGGGTGATGCGGCTCGACGTGCCGCTTGCCGCGGCGAAAAACGAATCGAGATGACGGGCGAACTCTGCCATGACGCCTGGCTCGGCGAGCAATACTCGCACCGGAACGTCGGCCGACGCGCCGGACACGGCTTTACGGCAGGCGTCGAAATCGGGAAATACCAGCGCCGTGACTTCGTCGCGGTCGGGGCCGGCGAACACGACGTCGCGCGCCAGTGGGGCGAAGTGTGCGATAAACGCCGCACGCAGCGGCCCGACACTGACCCAGGTGCCGGTCGCGAGCTTGAAATCTTCGGCGAGCCGGCCATCGAACAGCAGGCCCTTGGCCGGATCGTCCGGATCCGCGAACTTTAAGGCATCGCCGATCTTGTAAAAGCCCTCGTCGTCGAACGCCGCCGCGGTCAGTTGCGGCGCGCGCCAATAGCCCGGCGTGATATTGGCGCCCTTGAGCCGCGCTTCGAGCTTGCCTTCGCGCGGCACCAGTTTGAGCTCCACGCCGGGCAGCGGCAGGCCGATATTGCCGGCGCGCTCGGCGTCCCACGAACAGGCCAGCGCCGCCGGCGCGGTCTCGGTTGAGCCGAGACTCGACATGAACAGGATGCGCTCGCCGGTCGTCTTGATCGCGAGCTCCTCGTAGGCGTCGAGCACATGCTGCGCCAGCGCCGCGCCGGCATAGAACATGATCTTGAGGCGGCTGAAAAAGATCTCGCGCAAGGCCGGCTCGGCGGAAAGATAAGGCAGCAGCATCTCAAAGCCCTTCGGCACGTTGAAATAGATGGTCGGCGCGATGTCGCGCAAATTGCGGACCGTCGCGTCGACGCCGCCGGGCAGCGGCTTGCCCTCGTCGATATAGAGCGAGCCGCCGTTGTCGAGCACTAGGCCGAAATTGTGGTTGCTGCCGAAAGTGTGGTTCCACGGCAGCCAGTCGACGATGACCGGCGGCTCGTCGGCGAGAAAGGCGAGCCCGGCGCGGATCATCGCCTGGTTGGCGCAGAGCATAAGCTGGGTATTGATGACGCCCTTCGGCTGCCCGGTCGAGCCCGAGGTGAAGAGAATTTTTGCAATCGTCCCGGGACCGACTTCGGCATGCGCCGCCGCGACCGCGGGCGACGGCGCGGCCTGCAAAAGTTCAGAAAACAGCGTGGCGTTCCGGCCGGACGGCGGCTGAGCGGTGACGACGACTTCGGCGGCCGCCGGCACCGCGGCTGCAATGGCGCGTGCGAACGCAGTGCCGTTCGTGGCAAAGACGAGCCCCGGGGAGAGCAATTGCATGATGGCTTTGAGCTTGCCGAAATCGGCCGACAACAGCGAATAGGGCACCGAAATCGGCGCATAGGGAACGCCGACATGCATGGCGGCGAGACCGAGCAACGCATGCTCGATATCGTTGCCGGAGAGAATGGCGAGCGGCCGGTCGGGTGACAGATTGCGCTGCAGCAGCGCCGCCGCGAGCGACTGCACCGCCGCGAGCGTTTGCGCATAGGTCAGCGTCCGCCAGCCGCCCGCCGCGTCGCGTTGCGCCAGGAAGACGCGTTCCGGCGCTGCGTTAGCCCAATGCGTCAGCCGCTCGGTGAGCTTTTGCGGATGCGGCGGCAGCGGATGCGGCGAGCGCAGCAGAATGGCGCCGTCGCTGCGCCGCTCGACCGCAACATCTGGCGGCCCGAGCTTCACCGGCCGCAGCGGCGGCCGGTTCTGCGCAGAAAATATCTTCGCCGATGCGCTTCCCATTGCGCTTGTCATGTCAGCTTCGCGTGACTTTGGGTGCGCGTTTTTCCAGAAACGCCTTGAGCCGTGCCTTCGCCTCGGCTTCGCCCTGCGCAATCGCCGACGTGAGCGCCTCGGTCGCGAAGCCGGTGGCGGGATCGCTGCGGGCGATGTGCGGCAGCATGTGCATGACCGCGAAATTCGTAAACGGCGCATTGCCGGCGATGCGGTGCGCCAGCTCCATGGCTTTGGCGAGACCTTCGCCTTCACCGACCAGATATTGCGTGAGCCCGATCAGCTGGCCCTCTTCGGCGGACAGCGTGCGGCCGGTGAGCATCATGTCCATCATGCGTGCGGTGCCGATCAAGGGCGGCAACCGCACCGAACCGCCGCCGCCGACAAAAATGCCGCGGCTGGTTTCCGGCAGGGCGTAGAACGCGGATCGCTCCGCCACCCGGATATGGGCTGCGGCGGCGATTTCCAGGCCGCCGCCCACCACCGCGCCATGGAGCACGGCGACCACCGGCACCTTGCCGAATTCGATGGATTCGAACGCGCGATGCCAGGACCGCGAGTGCTCGACGCCGGCAAAGATGTCGCGCTCGGTCAGCTCGGTCAGATCGAGCCCGGCGCTGAAATGCTCGCCTTCGCCGGCGAGCACAACGGCGCGGATATCGTCCGGCAGCGCGCCGAAGAAGGCGCCGACGCCGCGCACCATCTGGTCGTCGAGCGCGTTGCGCTTGGCGGCGCGATTGAGCCGCAACACCGCGACCGCGCCGTGCCGCTCCACCTTCAAGGTCGGCGGCAGCTCCGCAAATTCGGGTGGCGAGGTCGTCATTTGCGCCATTTGACCCGTTCCGCTGCGGCCCGTAAATAGCCTGCCAGGACGGTAAAGGTACCGAAAAGATACGCAAAAGGAGCTGCCGATGCGGGAGGTATTCATCTGCGATGCCGCGCGCACCGCGATCGGCCGTTACGGCGGCGCGCTCGCCAAGGTGCGGACCGACGACCTCGCCGCGGTTCCGATCAAGGCGCTGGTCGTGCGCAATGCCAAGGCCGACTGGTCGCGGCTCGACGAAGTGTTCTTCGGCTGCGCCAATCAATCCGGCGAGGACAATCGCAATGTCGCGCGCATGGCGCTCTTGCTCGCCGGGCTACCCGACTCGATCCCCGGCATTACCGTCAACCGGCTCTGCGCCTCAGGCCTCAACGCGGTCGGCGACGCCGCCCGCGCCATCCGCTGCGGCGAGATGGAGTTCGCCATCGCCGGCGGCGTCGAATCGATGACGCGGGCGCCGTTCGTCATGGGCAAGGCGGGCGAAGCTTTTTCGCGCACGGCGGAAGTTTTCGACACCACGCTCGGCTGGCGCTTCATCAATCCGGTGCTCAAGGCGCAATACGGCGTCGACTCGATGGCCGAGACCGGCGAGAACGTCGCCGAGGAATTTCAAGTCACCCGCGCCGACCAAGATGCGTTCGCGTTGCGCTCGCAAGAGCGCGCCGCCAAGGCCCATGCCGCCGGCTATTTCGGCGAAGAGATCGTACCGGTCGCCGCGCCCGGCGGTAAAGCCGGGCCGATCGTGGTGGACAAAGACGAGCATCCGCGGCCGGACACCACGCTGGAAAATCTGCAAAAGCTCAAACCGATCGTGCGCAATCCGGGCACCATCACCGCCGGCAATGCCTCAGGCATCAATGACGGCGCCGCCGCCATCATCCTCGCCAGCGAAGATGCCGCGAAGGCGCACGGACTCAACCCCCGCGCCCGTGTCCTCGGTATGGCCGCGGCGGCGGTGCCGCCGCGCATCATGGGTATCGGTCCGGTGCCGTCGACGCGTAAGCTGATGGAACGGCTCGGCTTGAAGATCGGCGATTTCGATCTGATCGAGATCAACGAGGCTTTCGCCTCGCAAGGGCTTGCGTGCCTGCGTCAGCTTGGCGTCGCCGACGACGCCGACCACGTCAATCCCCACGGCGGCGCCATCGCGCTCGGCCATCCGCTCGGCATGTCCGGCGCGCGGCTGACGCTCACCGCGGTGCACGGCCTGGAAAAGCGCGGCGGCAAGCGCGCGCTGGCGACAATGTGCGTCGGCGTCGGCCAGGGCGTGTCGCTGGCGCTGGAGAAAGTGTAGCTGAACATCTCTCCTCGCCGGGGAGAGGTGAAACTGAGGAGAAATGCCGCGTGCCGATGTCGCCGGGTTACGTTCCGTTCCACCCCAATCCGTCGAAACCGAAATACAAGCCGCCGCCGGGCGCGGTCGATGCGCATTGCCACGTGTTCGGGCCGGAGGCGAAGTTTCCCTATGCAGCGGAGCGCAAATACACGCCCTGCGACGCGCCGAAGGAGAAGCTGTTTGCGCTACGCGACTTTCTCGGCTTCGACAAGAACGTGATCGTCCAGGCGTCGTGCCATTCCAAGGACAACCGGGCGATGGTCGACGCGCTCGACGCCTCGAACGGACGCGCCAAGGGCGTCGCCTTTGTCGGCGAAGAGGTGACCGACGACGAATTGAAATGGATGGACAAAGCGGGCGTGCGCGGGGTGCGCTTCAATTTCCTCAAGCGGCTGGTCGATTTTACCCCGCGCGACGTGTTGGCCCGCATCGCCGCGCGGGTGGACAAGCTCGGCTGGCACATCGTGGTCTATTTCGAAATGCCGGATCTGCTGGAGCTTGAAGACTTCTTCACCGCGTTGCCGACTGCCGTCGTAGTCGATCACATGGGAACGCCCAGCGTTACCAAAGGCGTCGATCACCCGGAAAACCAGCGTTTCCATCGCTTGATGGACAAGCATAAGAATTTCTGGGTGAAGGTGACCTGCCCGGAACGCATGTCGATCGCGGGACCGCCCTATGACGACGTTGTGCCGTTCGGCCGGGCGCTGGTGGAGCATTTCCCCGACCGGGTGATCTGGGGCACCGACTGGCCGCATCCTAATATGAAAAAAGAAGCGCCGGACGACGGCGTACTGGTCGACTACATTCCCAAGATCGCGCCGACGGCCGCGGCGCAGCAGGCGCTCTTGGTCGACAATCCGATGCGGCTTTATTGGAGCTAGTCTAATTCAAATGCTTCTACGCCTTGCAACCCTGCTGTTGGCTTTGGGAATTTCGGCGGCGTCGGCGCAGACTTCGCCGACGGCTTCGTCGCCAGCCTGGCCGCCGCTGCCGACCACGGGCTTCGTTTCCGGTCGCGCCGCCACCGACAAGGACGTCGCCGACGGCAACGCCATTTTTGTCCTGAAAGGCTACGGGGCCTATTTCGGCAAGCCGATGGATATCGTCATTCCGCAATATGCTTATCTGACTAAAAGAGGCGAGAAGCCGGTGCCGGTGATCGTCATCCAGGCCGAAGTAGGCGGCGGCATCAAAATGTTCGGGGTTCGCGGCCTCGACGGCGATAAATCGACGGCGCGGGATTACGAGTTGAAATTGCTGGGCACCAAGCCGCCAAATTAAGCCGCGCGCCCTTGGCGACTTACGTTGCCAACGGACGCTACGCTATATATGTCAAAGGTAAATGGGAGCTACGCCCAAACGGGAGAGATCAATGGCCCGCGAACAGCACGATTACGACGACATCCCGGGCACGTTTGTGTTCGATGCCGAGCGGTCCCGGCAAGGCTTCGGCATCAACATGTTCTGCATGTCGCTGATGCAGGACGAGAACCGCAAGGCGTTCAAGGCGAACGAGGCGGAATACCTCAAGAAGTTCAAACTCACGCCCGAGCAGACCGACGCCGTCCTCAAGCGCGACTACAATCGTATGCTGGAGCTCGGCGGCAACATCTATTTCACCGCCAAGCTCGGCGCCACCGACGGCCATTCGTTCCAACATCTCGCCGCCGTGATGACCGGCGCTACGCAGCAAGATTACGCCAATATGATGCTCGGCGGCGGCCGCTCGGTCGAGGGCAATCGCTCGCGCTCGGGCAAGAACACGCCGTCCAAGTTTCTCTCGGCCGCGGCGGGCAAGAAGTCGGCCTTAAAACCGAAAGCCAAAGCCAAATCCAACAAGACCAAATCCAAATCGAAATCAGCAAAACGGAAGTGATGCCGTGGCCAGGATCGTTGCAGGAATAGGTTCGTCGCATGTGCCCGCCATCGGCGCGGCGCTCGACAATAACAAGACCGAAGAGCCGTATTGGAAGCGGGTGTTCTCGGGCTTCGAGAAATCGCAAGAGTGGATGCGCGAGACCAAGCCTGACGTCGCCATCGTCGTCTATAACGATCACGCTTCGGCGTTCTCGGTCGAGATGATCCCGACTTTTGCGCTCGGCTGCGCCGCGGAATTCCCGCCGGCCGACGAAGGCTGGGGCCCGCGGCCGGTGCCGGTGGTGCAGGGCCATCCGGCGCTCGCCTCGCATATCGCGCAGTCGGTTATTCTCGACGAATTCGATCTCACCATCTGCAACAAGATGGAAGTCGATCACGGCATGACCGTGCCGATGAACCTGTTGTTCGGCAAGATCGACAAGAATGCGCATTGGCCGTGCCCGTGCATCCCGCTCGCGGTCAACGTGGTGATGTATCCGCCGCCCACCGGCCATCGCTGCTTCATGCTCGGCCGCGCCATCAAGAAGGCGGTGGAATCCTATCCGGACGACTTGCGCGTGGTGGTCTTCGGCACCGGCGGGCTGTCGCATCAGATTTCCGGCCCGCGCGCCGGCTTGATCAACAGCAAATGGGACAAGAACTTCCTCGACAATCTGTCGAAGGATCCGCAAAAGCTCGTCAAGATTCCGCATATCGACTACATGCGCGAGGCCGGCGCCGAGGGCATCGAGATGGTGATGTGGCTCGTTATGCGCGGCGCGCTCGACGACAAGGTCGACGAGGTCTATCGCTTTTACACCGTGCCGGCGTCCAACACCGCGGTCGGCCATATCATCCTGGCCAACCGGTCGCGCGCCGCCAAAACCGTGCACAGGAAGCCGCTGCTCAAGCACAAGCCGGCCGCCAAGCACAAGCGCGCCGCGGCGCGCGCGAAAGTTCAGCGCGTCCGCAGTTGATAGTTACCGTAGGGTGGGCAAAGGCGCGTTAGCGTCGTGCACACCGATGCCGCCGGGTTTAGATTCGCGTGGGCTTCGCTTTGCTCAGCCCACCCTACAAGAGGTCAACAATGAAGATTTGCGTAGCGGGGCAGGGCGCGTTCGGCCAAAAGCATCTCGATGCGCTCAAGCGCATCCCCGACGTCGAGGTCACCTCGCTGGTCGGCGGCAATCAGGATTCCACTGCCCAGGTGGCGAAGAAATACGGCATCCCGCATTTCAGCGGCGAGCTCTCCGAAGGCATTAAGCGCGCCGACGCGGTGATCCTGACCACGCCAACCAAGATGCACTTCCGCCAAGGCGAGCAGGTGATGCGCGCCGGCAAGCACGTGCTGGTCGAGATCCCGGTCACCGACTCGGTCGAGGATGCCGAGGCGCTCGTCAAAATCGCCAAGGAAACCGGCGTCACCGCCATGGGCGGCCATGTGCGCCGTTTCAATCCCAGCCATCAGTGGGTGCACAAGCGCATCGTGAAGGGCGAGCTAAAAATCCAGCAAATGGACGTACAGACCTATTTCTTCCGAAGAAAGAACATTAACGCGGCGGGCAATGCGCGCAGCTGGACCGATCATCTGCTCTGGCACCACGCCGCCCATACCGTCGATCTGTTCCAGTATCAGGCCGGCGAAAACATTTCCGACTGCTACGCCGTGCAGGGACCGATCCATCCGCAACTCAATATCGCGATGGACATGGGTATCGTCGCCAAGACGCCGTCCGGCGCGATCCTGACGCTGTCGCTGTCGTTCAACAATGACGGACCGCTCGGCTCGTTCTTCCGCTATATTTGCGACAACGGCACCTACAAGGCGTTCTACGACGATTTGAGCGACGGCAAGGACAACAAGATCGACGTTTCCAAGGTCGACGTCTCGATGGACGGCATTGAGCTCGAGGACCGCGAATTCATCGCCGCGATCAAGGCAAAGCGCGAGCCGAACGCCAGCCTCGCTCAGCTGTTGCCGTGCATGCACGTGCTTGGCAAGCTGGAAAAAATCATCGACCCGCAGCGCAAGGCCCACGCCTAGACTTCATCCATCGCGCCGAAGAACCGAGATGACATATGGCCAGCGCTCGCGCATTTGCTTCGGCTTCCTCGCCGCGCTGATCGCTTTTTCGCTTGCGGCGTCGCAGGGCTTCGCGCAAACGCCCCTCGCGGCAGCGCCACCCGCGCCGACAGTGATGCTGTCCGCCACTCAGCTGCAGAAGATCGATGGCTGGATCGCCGACAAGGGCAGGGAGATCGCGGTTACTCCGATTATCACGGACATTTTGGGCCTGACCAAAGGCGATCAGACGATGTCCTGCCGCGCCTTCGCCGCCGAGGGCGACGGAAATGAGGTGCATCAGATCTACGTGCTGCCGGAGGGCAAAGGTTATCTCGACGCCCACTTCTATAAAGACAAGCTCGACGTCTATTGGGCAGACAAGGAGTTCGCCTTGAAAGCTGCGCTGGAAGGCGTCCGTGGCCAGATGCCGGCGCCGACGTCCTTTGCCGACGCGCAATACGGATTCAGCTTCGAAGCGGCGTGGTGGGCGAAATACGCCGACACGCATTGATGAAATTCCCCTCCCCCTTGTGAGGAGGGGTAAGGGGTGGGGGTCGCGAGGTAAATCACAAACGTTGACGCCCGTGCTTCACCTCTCGACCCCCATCCCCATCCCTTCCCCACAAGGGGGAAGGGAGCAGCAAGCCTTCACGCCCAGCTGGCGAAACTCAAGCCGGTGCCGGCCGGCGTGCGATAGCCGGGCACGTATTCGAACCAGTTCAGGTCGAGATGCTCGCAGGCCCCGGGGATGCCGATCTAATCACGAATAAGGACAAAGCCCACACAGTCCTAGCCGTGCCGCGATAACAAGCACTCGCTATAATGCCGGGAACGATGCGATTCGTCTCCTGCGCGAGTAGAAGTTCATCGTGATGTCCGGCTTCTCCACCACGCTAACCGTCAACTCGCTCTTCTGGTTCACGTCCCTACAGCCGAACGAGCAGGGCGTGACTCGACGCATTCAAGAAGACCTAATGCCATACCTAGATTCAATCGGTCTTCATTACCGAGTCTACGAGCCAAGAACGGCAGATCAGTTGCTACGACAGCTCAATCAAATTGCTGAGGAGGCGAGTGTCGGACGAAAACCAATCCTGCACTTTGATATGCACGGGGACCTGTCGCGCGGCGTCAGGCTGGCCGCTTCAGGAGAATTCTTATCTTGGCCCGATCTCGTTGCGGGTTTGCGTAAGATTAATGTGGCAACGGGCAACAACTTATGCGTCGTCTCCGGGGCCTGTTTTAGCATGAATGCCGTTTGGGAAGTCACGCTATCCGAACCCTGCCCGTTCTTCATCCTAATCGCTCCGGGAAAAGAGGTATCCTCTGGCTTCCTCGAAGACAGAACTCCAGCCTTCTACAAGGCCGCGTTCGAGAGCCTCGAAATTGTCGCGGCTCACGAGAAACATCTCGCACCAAACTTAGCACTTCATCACTGCGAGAGAATGCTTGCGTACGGGCTAGCTAATTACGTCCGTAACTTTTGCATCGGGGCAAACGGAAGCAGGCGGCGCGAGCAGGTTCTGACGAAGGCCATCACTGCGGGTCTTGCAAACAACCGCCAAGACCGGCGCCGGATCAGGCGGGCGGCCAAGACGTGGACGCGACCTAATCCCGCGATGGTCGACCGTTTCACGCGCCGGTTCGCGTCGACGTACCTGATGGGCAAGCCCATGGGCTTCGACATTGGCGACGTTATGAACTTGGTCCAAATGGAAGGGCCTTAATGCCCTTCGGACGCAACGCGTTGCTCAGATATAAGCCAAGGGATATTTTAGCCGCAGTTCTTGGTGCTTCGCATCAATGGCGGAACGAAAGCGTGGCTCATAATAGCGTGCCATGAAATGGCGCTTTAGTCGCTCATACACAATGGAAAGAACGAGCGGCAGAGCAATCACGGCGGATAGCACGGTCAACCAGAACGCCGCGCTGTCGCCGACAGTCAGATACGCCACTCGATTGACGCCGAATGTGCCAACGACCCAGCAAGCGAACGATAGCCAACCTAGGCGTCCACTGATGCGGCTCTCTACGCGAGCGGCACCGAGTTGGGCCAGAAATGCGGCCATCTCACCATTGCGTGCAGCTTGCGCCCGAGATCGACTGATCTCGGTGGCGATGCGTTCAACCTCAGCGACGACCTCTTGCGCTGGGACCGTAAAAAACTCTTGACCACCGCCCGCAATCAATCGGCGATTGCGATAGCGGGCGTGGAGGTGCCTTTCAAAGCTGCGGGCGTTTTCGACATGGAGGCTATACACAACCTCGAAGGAAACCATTGACCCGGTCGTCAATTCTCTTACACGCTCGGCAACGGTGCGCGTCGTCATCCCGATCTTGATGATCTCTTGGCCATCGATGCTGATCCTTGGCTTCAGGATGTAGATGTAGCCCGCGCTGGCCCTCGGAGACTTTGCTTGACCTATCATTGTCTCACGCCGCTCGATCACCGCCGAACTGGGAATGGCCATGGCCTCCACTTCTTCTCGATCGGCAGGAACGTCGAAAAGCTGCATGCCGTCATTTGCGTTTTTGTCCCGTCTTTGCTTTTCGGTTGCTGCCTTGATTCGACTTTCACGAGCCTCCGCCTGGGAAGCGTCAGCGACGGCGCCGCCGTTCTTTTTTTCGATTGCTGAGGCCGCCAGGTCGTGGAGTTCTGCCGCCCGGCTTTGCGGATTCCACTGACGCAATTGCTGCGCCCGCTCCCGATGCTGTTGTGGGTCCATGAGGTATGGCCCATCCTGCGACGGATTCCGGTGTCCTTGGTCATCCGAATTCGATTTTGACATCGTCGGCTTCAATCGAAGATAAGTAACGCCAAGCGGCAATTGAGCGGTTGAATCCCTCGGAGTCTACTCTTCCCCATTTTGTCAAATGTCGCCAGAGCGCTTTGCTCGGGTGGCCTGGGACTTCAAGGCGTCTCGCAGTCATCGACGCTTGCGCGTCCCTTGCCGACCCCCATCCCCATCCCTTCCCCACAAGGGGGAAGGGAGCAGCAAGCCTTCACGCCCAGCTGGCGAAACTCAAGCCGGTGCCGGTGCCGGCCGGCGTGCGATAGCCGGGCACATATTCGAACCAGTTCAGGTCGAGATGCTCGCAAGCCGCAGCGACGCCGACCCAGTTGAGAATTTCGGAGCTGCCGGCATGCAATTTATTGCGCGGCAGATTCTGCAAGAACGTCGCGTCCTTGTCGGCGCAGGCCTTGAGGATGGCGCGGTCGAAATCTTCGTCGACCAGAAAATGACTTAATCCCCCGGAGGCGATGACGCCGACGCGGGCGTCGCCGGAAAAGGTCTCGACCGCTTGGCGGATCGCCTGGCCGAGCGCGTAGCAGCGCCGCGGCCGCGGCTGGTTCGGCGGGAAGTAAGTGTTGAGGAAAACCGGCACGATCGGGATCGGGCTGTTCTCGTCCATCAGGCGGCGATGCACATAGGCCATGCCGTGGCCTTCGCCCTCGCCCTTGCGCATGCGCTTCGACGACGCCGGATCGAAGCCGTTGTCCATCAGCCAGTCGATCAGATGCAGCGCGAGCTTGGCGTCGACCGGATAGGCGCGCGGCGCTTTGTCCTCGAAAAAGCCTTGCCGGTTCTTGACGTACCATTCCGGAAAACGCTGGCGGTAAAGCTCGTGTTGCTCGTTGCTGTTGAGGATGGTGTCGCCGTAATAGATCGCAAAGGTCGGGCGGGCGTCCTCCAGATAGGCTTCGTCCTGGTCGTCGCTCATGACAATCAGGGTATCGAGCTTGGCGCCGTTGAGGGTGTTGCTGAGGTGCGCCATCGCCGCGCGCACTTTGTTTTGCCGCGCGACCAGCTCGGCGGGCGCGACCATCGCCGCCATCTTGGGGTCGGCCTTTTCCAGAAGTTCAGCATAGGTCGCCGGCCGCCCTTCCTTGTCGCGGTGCTTGATTTTCTGGTCGGTCTCTGCGAAACGCGGCAGCGTTTCGTCGGCGGCAAGCAGCATCGGCGTATGGGAGCTGCCGAGCCCGAGCACGATTTTCGCCATCCGCGCCTCCTCTAAAGCAAGTCGCCCCGTTATTTTACCGGATGCTAGCACAGTTAAGGGAATTGGCGGCAATGCCGCGGACGCAATCCGCCGAGCGAAACATTGCGGAACTGGACAAGGGCGAGCCGGAATGTTGGTATGCGGCGAATTTAAAGCCGGATCAGGGAGGACCCCCATGAAACTCAGCGAAAAATATAGATATTTGCTCGCCGCGGCATGTGCCGCCGCCGTGCTTGCGGCGGCGGGCGGAGCCCGCGCGGATGACGTCAAGATCGGCTTCATCCTGCCGATGACCGGCCAGCAGCAATCGACCGGCAAGCAGGAATCCGCGGGCGCCAAGCTTTATATCGCGCAGCACGGCGACACGGTCGCCGGCAAGAAAGTCGAGCTTATCATCCGCGACGACGCCGCGGTCCCCGACAACACCAAGCGCATCGCGCAGGACCTGATTGTCAACGACAAGGTGACCTTCCTTGCCGGCTTCGGCATCACGCCGGCCGCGCTTGCGGTCGCGCCACTGGCGACGGAAGCCAAGACCCCGGAGATCGTCACCGCGGCCGGCACTTCGATCATCACCGCGAAGTCGCCTTATATCGCGCGCACCAGCTTCACGCTGGCGCAATCGTCGGTGCCGATCGCCGACTGGGCGGCGGCGAACGGCATCAAGAAGGTCGTGACCATGGTGTCCGACTACGCGCCCGGCCACGACGCCGAAGATTCCTTCGCCAAGGAATTCGCCGCGAAGGGCGGCCAAATTCCGGACCGTATCACCTTCCCGCTGGCCAATCCGGATTTCGCGCCGTTCCTGCAAAAGGCGGCGGACGACAAGCCGGACGCGATCTTTGTCTTCGTGCCCTCAGGTCAGGGCGGCACTTTCGTCAAGCAGTTCGTCGAGAAGGGCCTCGACAAGGCCGGCATCAAGATCATCGGTCCGGGCGATGTCACCGACGACGATCTCCTCAACAACATGGGCGACCCGATCCTCGGCACCATCACCGCGCATATCTATTCGGCCGATCACGATTCGCCGACCAACAAGGCTTTCGTCGCCGCGTTCGAGAAAGCCAACAACGGCATGCGGCCGAATTTCATGGCGGTCGGCGGCTATGACGGCATGCACCTGATGTACGCCGCGTTGGCGAAGACCGGCGGCAAGACCGACGGCGATTCGCTCATTGCCGCCATGAAGGGCATGGCCTGGGAGAGCCCGCGCGGCCCGATCTCGATCGATCCGGAGACGCGCGACATCATCCAGAACGTCTACATCCGCAAGGTCGAGAAGAAGAACGGCCAGCTCTATAACGTCGAATTCGCCACCTTCCCGAACGTCAAGGATCCGATCAAGGCCGGGGCGGTGAAGTGAAAATCACCTCTCCCCGCGCGCGGGGAGAGGTCGAGTGAGCGAAGCGAACGAGGGTGAGGGGCCTCACCGCGATTCAGAGCGCTGCGATTGCGAGCCCAGCGGCGAGGCCCCCTCATCCCGACCTTCTCCCCGCACGCGGGGAGAAGGAGCAGTGGGGCGCGGGCGTCGAGTAGACCATGCTGACCATCCTGTTTGACGGTGTTGCCTACGGCATGCTGCTGTTCGTGCTGGCGTGCGGGCTGTCGGTCACGCTCGGCCTGATGAATTTCATCAATCTCGCCCACGGCTCCTTCGCCATGGTCGGCGGTTATTGCACCGTCATTCTGGTCAACCGTCTCGGCGTTCCGTTCGTGCTCGGCGTGCCGATCGCGTTTATGGTGACGGCGCTGCTTGGCGGGTTGTTGGAGCGCACGCTCTACGTTCACGTCTATGCCCGCAGCCACCTCGATCAGGTGCTGTTCACCATCGGGCTCGTCTTCATGTCGGTCGCCGCCATCGATTATACGATGGGGTCGTCGCAGCGCTTCGTGCAGATACCCGACGCGCTGCAAGGCCAATTCAACGTATTCGGCATCGGCATGGGCAAATATCGCCTGCTGATCATCGCGGTCTGCGGCTTGCTCACCGTCGCCCTGCAACTCATTCTCGCCAAGACCCGCTTCGGCAGCCGGCTGCGCGCCGCGGTCGACGATCAGCGCGTGGCGCGCGGGCTCGGCATCAATGTGGGCGCCGTGTTCGGCATCACCTTTGCGGTCGGCTCGGGGCTGGCCGGGCTGGGCGGCGCGCTCGGCGCCGAAATCCTCGGTCTCGATCCGACGTTTCCGCTGCGCTACATGATCTATTTCTTGATCGTGGTCACGGTCGGCGGCACGTCCAGCATCGTCGGTCCGTTCCTCGCTTCGATCCTGCTCGGCATCGGCGACGTCGCCGGGAAATATTACGTGCCGACGCTGGGCGCCTTCGTCATCTACGCCATCATGATCGCGGTCTTGATCTGGCGGCCGCAGGGCTTGTTCGCCCGCTCCACGGCACGGTGACGGCCCAATGGCTACAACGTCTGCAACGGCTCCCCTCGCGCCCGTGCTCGCCGCCGACGTCGCCGCATATCTAAAGCGTCGCGCCCGCTGGTCGGCGTTCGAAATCGCGTTCTGGATTTTCGCGTTTGCTAGCATCTGGCTGTTTCCCGGCAAGTATCTGATCCTGAAAGACACCGCGATCCTGGCTTTGTTCGCGCTGTCGCTCGACCTTATTCTCGGCTATGCCGGCGTCATCTCGCTCGGCCAGGCGGCGTTCTTCGGCGTTGCCGGGTATTTTGCCGGACTTGTTGCCAAATACGGCGTCATCGATGAGCCGGTCATCGCGCTTATTTGTTCCGGCGTGGTGGCGGCCGCCCTCGGCTTCGTCACTAGCTTTCTGGTGCTGCGCGGCTCCGACTTGACCCGGCTGATGGTGACGCTGGGCGTCTCGCTGATGCTTGGCGAAGTCGCCAACCGCTATTCCAATATCACCGGCGGCGCCGACGGCCTGCAAGGCGTCGACATTGCGCCGATTCTGGGCCGCTGGAACTTCGATCTCTACGGGCATAACGGCTATGTCTATTGCCTGATCGTGCTGTTCGTCTGCTTCGTCATCGCCCGGCGCATCGTCTATTCGCCATTCGGCCTGTCGCTGCGTTCGGTCAAAGCCAACGCGCTACGCGCCGGGGCTATCGGCATTCCGGTGAAATGGCGGCTGGTTGCGATCTATACGGTATCGGCGGGATTCGCCGGGATTGCCGGCGCGCTGTTGACGCAGACGACCGCGTTCTGCTCGCTCGACGTGTTTTCGCTGGAACGCTCGGCCGATCTCCTGCTTGTTCTCATCATCGGCGGCACCGGCTATCTCTATGGCGGCTTGATCGGCGCGGTGATCTATAAATTCCTGCAGGATTGGATCGCGACGCTCACGCCGCAATATTGGCAGTTCTGGATCGGGCTCGTTCTCGTCGTCATCGTGCTTGTCGGCCGCGACCGCATGGCCAATTGGATCGCCGCGGCGCGCGGCTCTGTGGCGCGGCGCGGCGACCGCGTGTGGGCGCGAATCTGGCCGCGTTCCGCCGCGCTTGGCGACGCGGCGGATGGCGGCTGAACAATGGACCGTTGAACGATGCCGATCCTCGAAACGATCGGGCTGGAAAAGCGCTTCGGCGGCATCCTCGCCGCGCAAAACGTCAATCTTGCCGTGGAAAAGGGCGCGCGCCACGCGCTGATCGGGCCGAACGGCGCCGGCAAGACCACCGTGATCAATCTGCTCACCGGCGTGCTCAAGCCGACCGCCGGACGTATCATGCTCGAAGGCCGCGACATCACCGATGTGGTGCCGCACCAGCGGGTGCGGCTCGGCATGGCGCGCACGTTCCAGATCAATCAATTGTTCCTCGATCTCACGCCGTTGGAATCGATCGGGCTCGTCGTCTCCGAACGGCTCGGCACCGGCAGCGATTGGTGGCGGCTGGTCGGCTCGAAATCGGCCGTGACCGACGAGATCGTCGAAATCGTCGAGCGCTTTCGGCTCACCGACGTCATGCATGAGCGCACCGCGATCCTGCCCTACGGCAAGCAGCGGCTGCTTGAAATCGCGCTGGCCTTCGCCTGCCGGCCACGGCTGTTGCTGCTCGACGAGCCGGCCGCGGGCGTGCCGGAGGCCGAGCGGCATGAACTCCTCGCCACTATCGAAGCGCTGCCGGCTGAGGTCACGGTGCTTCTGATCGAGCACGATATGGATCTCGTCTTCTCCTTTGCCGACCGCATCTCGGTTCTGGTCAATGGCGCGCTCTTCGTCGACGGCGCGCCGGACGAGGTGGCGCGCGATCCCCGGGTGAAGGCGGTCTATCTCGGCGAGGAGCTCGATGCCTGAACTTCTCACCATCGAGCAATTGTCGGCCGGCTATGGCGAGGCCGTGGTCCTCGCCGGCGTCTCGCTGTCGCTGGTGGAAGGCGAGGCACTGGCGCTGCTCGGACGAAACGGCATGGGCAAGACCACGCTGATCAACAGTATCGTCGGCGTCACCCGCTATTTTTCCGGGACGATTTCGCTCGACGGCGCCGATATCACCAAACTGCGTCCCGAGCAGCGTGCCCATCGCGGCATCGGCTGGGTGCCGCAGGAGCGCAACATTTTCAAATCGCTCACCGTCCACGAAAACCTCACCGCAGTCGCGCAGCCCGGCCGCTGGACCACGGATAAGGTCTATGCGCTGTTTCCGCGGCTTAAGGAGCGCCGGCAAAATCTCGGCAACCAGCTGTCCGGCGGCGAGCAGCAGATGCTGGCGGTCGGCCGCGCGCTGGTGCTCAATCCGCGCGTCATGCTGCTCGATGAGCCGCTCGAAGGACTAGCGCCGATCATCGTCGAAGAACTGCTCGCGGCACTGCGCCGCATCATCCGCGACGAGGGCACGTCCGCGATCCTGGTCGAGCAGAACGCCAAGAAAATTCTCGGCGTCACCGACCGCGCCATCATCATCGAACGCGGCTCGGTGGTGCATGCCGCTGACAGCGCCACGCTCGCCGCCGATCGCGCCGCGCTGGAGAAGCATCTCGGCGTTACCGATCACGGGCCGCGGCGGAGCGGGCGGGCGAAGCAGTAGAACTCTTTATCGGATGTTGCGCCAGCTTCGGCGCGGCGGAAACGCAGCACATAGACAAGCAGCGCCGCGCCGGCGAGGACAAGCGGCGCGGAGAGCACCATTCCCATGGTCAGGCCGTGCGCGAGCTGCTCCAGCTGCGGGTCCGGTTCGCGGAAAAATTCGGAAACGATGCGCGCTAGGCCATAGCCGATGCAAAAGACGCCGGTCGCCGCGCCGGGCCGCTTGAGCGCGCCGGCGCGCACGAACAGCGCCAGCACCAAGAACAGCAGCAAGCCTTCCAGTCCCGCTTCATAGAGCTGGCTCGGATGCCGCGGCTGATCGTCGACGCCCGGGAAAATCATCGCCCAAGGCACGTCGGTTGGGCGGCCCCACAGCTCGGGCTTGATGAAATTGGCGATGCGGACCAGAAAGATGCCGATCGGCGCGGCCGCGGCGCAGATGTCGCCGACGGTCAACGGCGAAACTTTGCTCTCGCGCGCGAAATACCAAATCGCCAGCGCGGCGCCGATCATGCCGCCGTGGAACGACATGCCGCCGAGCCATAGCTCGAAGATTTCCAGCGGGTGCGCGAAGAAATAGTCGGGCTGATAAAAAATCACTTGGCCGAGGCGTCCGCCGACGACGACGCCGATGGCAAGGTAGAGCACCAGATCGGCGATGCTGTCGGAGCGCGGCCGCGGCCTGTCGCCCCACAGCCGGTCATTTCGGATTAGCGCGCGGGCATAGAGCCAGCCGAGGGCAAGACCGCCGATATAAGCGAGCGCATACCAGCGGATCGGGAACGGTCCGACATGAAACGCGACCGGATCGATGTTCGGATAGGGGATGACAAAAGTCGTCATGGTGGACAGCGATGCGGGCGAGAGGCGATGCGGTTGCGACCTTTACCACCTTTGGTGACGTTTTTGCGAAGCGAACCGGCCAAATACTGACACCGCGGCCTGTCGCAAATCTGTCGTGTTGATTTGCCTTATGCTTTGCCGTTCGATTGTCGGACACCGAGGAAACGGCGAGGAAATGCCATGAGGCCGTACCGCTGCGTTTTACGCACTGTTATCTTCGGGGCAGCGGTGCTGTTAACGCCGCTGCAGCAAGCGCAGGCGAAGATTCTAGCGCAATGGGTCGAGCTGGAGCCGGATGGCAGTGCGAGCGCACGCGCGATCACCGACGATGCCGCCTGCCCCTCCGCGATCTTCGACGGCGTGCCGGCGCCGATGGCGACGCGCTCGGAGCCCGGACAAAATTTCCGCAATGTGAAACCTGCCTCGTTCCCGGTGCGCGGCTGCGAGGTCGCGGTTCCCGCCGGAGCGGTCTCAGGCCTGCTCGACGGCAAGCCGCTGCCGCTGCCACGGCCCAATCCGCAACGCATCGTGATGTTTGGCGATACCGGTTGCCGGCTTAAGACCGGCGCTCCAACGCAGGCCTGCAACGAACCGAACGCCTGGCCGTTCCCAAAAGTCGCCGCAATGGCGGCCGCAGCCCACCCCGATCTCATGATCCATGTCGGCGATTATGAATACCGCGAAGACGCCTGCCCCGCCGGCAATGCCGGCTGCGCCGGCAGTCCGTCCGGTTACGGCTGGGACGCTTGGAACGCCGATTTCTTTCAGCCGGCGGCGCCGCTCTTTGCCGCGGCGCCCTGGATCATGGCGCGCGGCAATCACGAAGATTGCAGCCGCGCCGGCGAAGGCTGGTTCCGCTTTCTCGATCCGTCGCCGATGCAGCCGACCTGCCGCGATCTGACCGGCGATTATGTGGTGCCGCTCGGCGACTTCGCCGTCGTCGTCGTCGATAGCGCCAAGGTCAAGGACAGCGCTGGCGAAGACAGCGACCAGGTCCCGGTGCTGCGCCGGCAATTTGTCGACGTGCTCGCCAAGATCCCCGCTTATGCGTGGCTGGTGACGCATAAGCCGGTCAACGGCATGCTCGCCAAGCCGAGCGACCCGCAGGTCAACATCGTCTCCAACAAGGTGCTCCAAGCCGCGCTTGGCGCCGACATGCCGGCGAGTGTGCGCATGGAGGTCGCCGGCCACGTCCACTTTTTCCAGGCTGTCGATTTCGGCGGCGCGCGACCACCGCAGCTCGTGGTCGGCACCGGCGGCGATAATCTCGAAGGCATACCCAAAGCGAGCGTCGCCGGAGCCGACATCAATGGGCTTAAGGCGCTCAATGCCGTGACCTATTCCGGCTTTGCCTACATGGCGTGGGACCGCGCCGGTAATAATGTGTGGAACGGCACGCTGTTCGACGTCGACGGCAAGCCGCTTAATCGCTGCCGCCTCGCCGAGCGCGCCTTGAGCTGCGGCTCTTAGAGCATGATCCCGAAAAGTGGAAACCGGTTTTCGGATAAGATCATGCTCAAATCAACAATCTAGACCCTGATCCAATTCAATTGAATTGGATCAGTGTCGAGTGCGGCGCCGGCGCGGCGTTATAATCGCAAGCCGGCTATCGTTGGGACCTCACGATGTATAGCGCGACCATCGGCAGCCGCCGCTATGCGTTCGCCGATCTCAAGACGCTGTTGGCCAAGGCGTCGCCGCTGCGCAGCGGCGATCGGCTCGCCGACCTCGCGGCGGTGACCGGCGAGGAGCGCGTCGCCGCGCAATATGCGCTCGCCGACCTGCCGCTCGATACGTTCCTCAACGAAGCCGTCGTCGCTTACGAGACCGACGAGGTCACGCGGCTCATCATCGACAGCCACGATCGGGCCGCCTTTGCAGCCGTCTCGCATCTGACCGTCGGCGGCTTTCGCGACTGGCTCCTCGCCGACGCGACGACGACGCCGATACTGTCCGCGCTGGCGCCCGGCGTCACGGCGGAAATGGCGGCGGCCGTGAGCAAAATCTGCCGGCTGCAGGATCTCATCGCGATCGCGGCGAAGTGCACGGTGGTGACGGCATTCCGCAACACGCTGGGTCTGCCCGGCCGCCTGGCGGTTCGCCTGCAACCCAATCATCCGACCGACGATCCGCGCGGCGTCGCGGCGAGCATTGTCGACAGCCTCTTGCTCGGCGCCGGCGATGCCGTGATCGGCATCAACCCGGCGACTGACAGCCCCCAGTCAGCATACGTGCTGCTCGCCATGCTCGATGAGGTCCGCCAGAAACTCGATATCCCGACGCAAAGCTGCGTGCTGGCGCACGTGACGACCACGCTCGATCTGATCGGCAAGGGCGCGCCGGTCGATCTCTTGTTCCAATCGATCGCCGGCACGCAGGCCGCGAACAAGAGCTTCGGCGTCGATCTGACGCTGCTGAAGGAAGCGCATTCCGCCGCGCTGGCGCTGCGCCGCGGTACGGTCGGCGACAATGTGATGTATTTCGAGACCGGCCAGGGCAGCGCGCTCTCGGCGAACGCCCATCATGGCGTCGACCAGCAGACGCTCGAGGCGCGCGCTTACGCGGTGGCGCGGGCGTTCAAGCCGCTCCTGGTCAACAGCGTGGTCGGTTTCATCGGCCCGGAATATTTGTTCGACGGCAAGCAGATTATCCGCGCCGGATTGGAGGATCATTTCTGCGCCAAGCTCATGGGCGTGCCGATGGGGGTCGACGTCTGCTACACCAACCATGCCGAAGCCGACCAAGACGACATGGATGCGCTGCTGGCGCTGTTGGTCGCCGCCGGTGTCAATTTCGTGATGGGCGTGCCGGGCGCCGACGATATCATGCTCGGCTATCAGTCGACGTCGTTTCACGACGCGCTTGCCATGCGCGATCTGTTCGGCCGCCGCCCGGCGCCGGAATTCGAAGCTTGGCTGGCGCGGCAAGGCCTGATCGACGCCGCCGATCGCATTCGCCCGATGAGCCTGCCCAATCCATTTCGGGCGCTGTTGCCATGACCGATGAGGACCGCATCTGGACTGTGCTGCGGCAACTCACGGCGGCGCGCATCGGGCTCAAGCGCGCCGGCGCGGCGCTGGCGACGGCCCCGCTCCTCGATTTCCGGCTCGCCCATGCCCGCGCGCGCGACGCCGTGCATGAGCCGCTCGATGCGGCGCGGCTGACGGCGGAACTTTCCGCGCTTGGCGGCCCAGTGCTCGCGATTGCAAGCGCGGCGGCGGATCGGCAGACTTACCTGCTGCGCCCCGATCTCGGTCGTCGCCTTGCCGCGACGGCCGCTGCGGCGCTGGCTGCGCATCGCGGCGACTATGACGTCGTGTTCGTGATTGCTGACGGACTGTCGGCACGTGCCGTCCAAATGCATGCGCGTCCGGTGCTCTCCCGCGCCATGGCGTCGCTGCGCGCCGAAGACTGGAAGATCGCTCCGCTGGTCGTCGTGCGCTTTGGCCGCGTCGCCATCGGCGATGCCGTCGCGAGCGTGCTCGGCGCGGCCAGCGTGGCCGTGCTCATTGGCGAACGACCGGGGCTCTCCGCGCCCGACAGCATGGGCGCCTATCTGACCTTCCAGCCGCATGCCGGCACCACCGACGCCGATCGCAATTGCATTTCCAACATCCGGCCGGAGGGCAATGACTATGAGGCTGCCGCTTTCCGGCTCGCTTACATGCTGCGCGCCATGCGCGCGCGGCGGCTGTCGGGCGTGCAGCTGAAGGACGATTCGGATCGATTGCTGATTGGCGGGCGGAATTAGATCGTCGCGATGACGGCGCGACGGCGGCTCGTTTCGACTAATATGCCAGGCCGAAATCGGATGTGACCCATGCAGCTCGAATTCATCACAGTCGACGTTTTCACCGACCGGGCCTTCGGCGGCAATCCGCTCGCCGTCATCCTCGACGGCCGCGGCGTGACGACCGCACAGATGCAAGCGATCGCCGCCGAGTTCAATCTTGCGGAGACGACCTTTGTGCTGCCGCCGCGGGACCCCGCGCACACGGCCGAGGTTCGTATTTTCACGCCGCGCACCGAAATGCCGTTCGCCGGCCACCCCAATGTCGGCACCGCGTTCGTTCTGGCGCGTGAGGGCAAGAGCCATAGCCGTCCCGTCGGCGATCCGCTCGTCTTTGAGGAGAAGGCCGGCTTGGTGCGCCTCGATTTGATCAAAGACGGCGCCGCTGTCGTCGGCGCCAGGCTGGCGCCGCCGCAGCCGCTGACGCGCGGCGACGACATCGCGCCCGACGTGGTTGCTGCGGCGTGCTCGCTTACGTCGGCCGACATCGAGACGGCAAACCACGCGCCCTGCATCGCCTCTTGCGGCATTCCGCTCGTCTTCGCGGAGCTGAAAACACGGTCGGCGCTCGCCGCGGCGCGACCGCGCGCGGAAATCTTTTCCGAGCATCTGAAAATGGATCGGGCAACCGGGATCCTGCTCTATGTGCGGGACAATAGCGGCGGCTTCGACATCCAGGTCCGCATGTTCGCGCCGCTCTACGGCGTCCCCGAAGACCCGGCGACCGGCAGCGCCAATGTCGCTTTGGTGGGATTGCTCGCCAGCCTGCGTCCCGAGCGCGATCTGTCCTTGCATCTGCGCATCGCCCAGGGCGTCGACATGGGCCGGCCGAGTTTACTCGAAGCCGCGGCGGAGAAGCGCGACGGCAAGATCACGGCGCTTTCGATCGGCGGGCGCTGTGTAACGATGATGCGGGGGACTTTGGAGCTGTAGGGCTCAGCTCTTTGTTGGGAGGGGCGGCCTTACTGTGACGCCGCCGCTTGCTTGGCCTTGGCGACGACATCCGGCGGCGTCGCATAGACCTCCTTCACCAGCGTCTCGACGTCCTCACCGGAGACCGGATTGATCTCGAGCTGCATCTTGTCGGCTTCGGCCAAAAAGTCCTTGTCCTTCATGGTGTCCATGAAGGCTTGGCGCAGCATCGCCACACGCTCCGGCGGCACATTGGGCGGCGCGACGAAAGGCCGGCCCATCACGTTGCGGGCGAACATCATCTTGAGGATCTGGCGCTGTTCGTCGGTCTTGGCGAAATCCATGACCAGCGGCACGTCGGGCAGGTCGGGATGTTTGGTCAGCGACAACTGCACCAGCACGGTCATGCGTTTGTCGGCGATCCAGGATTTGTGGGTCGAGAGCACGCTCGACCACGACCAGCCGCAGCGGCCCTGCACTTCGCCGCGCTCCATCGCCAGCACCACGTCGTTACCGCCGGGGTACCCTTGGACGATCTTGAAATGCGTGCCGAGCACGGCGTTGAGCACGCGCGGAAACTGATCGGTGTCGGAACTGGCGCCGGTGCCGCCGACGGTGAGTTCCTTGGTGAGCAGGTCCTGGAAGCTCGTGATGCCGGAATTTTTCATCGCCACGCAGACGCTGACCTCGTTATTGGCGCTGCCGAGCCAATTCATCTTTTCGGCGTTGAACGCGTCGCCCTGGCCGAGCAGCAGCGGGTCGAAGGCGATGCCGCGGCCGAAGGTGGCGATTGCGGTGCCGTCCTGCGGCGCCACGCGGTAAAGATAATTGGCGAGCCGCAGACTGCCGGCGCCCTCCATGTTCTGCGGCACGATCGTCGGATTGCCCGGAATATGCGCGCCCAGATGGCGGGCGATCACGCGGGCGTAAAGGTCGTAGGCGCCGCCGGGCGAGTAGCCGATATAAAGGTTGATGGTGCGGCCTTTGTAGAAGTCGCCCGCACTCTGCGCCAACACGATCGCGGCAGACGCCAAAACTAAGAGCACGGCGCCAAGGGCGGCGCAAAGTACGGCGCGCACAAAGCTACTTTCCCGGATACTCATCGATTTCCTCGAATAACGTTGTCGTCCCATGCCGGCCGTCGCCGCGATTGGCCGGCTTTTTCTTTGCTGTGTCACCTTACCACGGGCTTGACGGCTTTGCAGGTTTCGGGCGCGATGGGCGGCGGGACATGTGTGGCGGTTCAGAAGTCCGCGCCATTATTGCCGCGGCGCTGGTTGCGCGGACTTCTGAACCAAAGCCACACAAGGTAATAAGCTGCTAGTGTCCTTTCAATTCCGAAGTTCGCAAACGAGCGGGCCGCACAATCATGCGAACTTCGGAATCGGGACACTAGGGAGCCTCGATGCAGCCGGATATGATTGCCAGCGCCGTACACGCGCTGCAACTGCTCCTTGAGCCGACGCGGCTCATGATCCTGTTCCTCGGCGTGCTGATCGGATTAGCCATCGGCGTCTTGCCGGGCTTAAACGGCATCGTCGGCATGGCGATGCTGATCCCCTTCACCTACAACCTCGACGAATACACCGCCTTTGCGTTGCTGCTCGGCATGGCGGCGGTGATCACGTCGTCGGATTTCATCACCGCGGTCTTGTTCGGCGTGCCGGGCCATGTCGGCGCCGCCGCGACCGTGATCGACGGCCACGCCATGGCGAAGAACGGCGAGGCCGGCCGCGCTTTCGGCGCCGGCTTCGCTTCGTCGTTGGCCGGCGGCATCGTCGGTGCCATCGTGCTGGCGGTCAGCATTCCGATCTTGCGGCCAATCATGCTGTCGATCGGCTCGCCGGAATTGCTCGCCTTCACGCTGTTCGGCATGTCGATGGTGGCGACTTTGTCCGGCCGCGCCCCGCTCAAAGGGCTGACCGCGGCCGGCCTCGGCTTGATGATCGCCATGGTCGGTTCGCGCGCGCAAAGCGGCACGCTGCGCTGGACCTTTGACTGGCTTTATCTTTGGGACGGCGTGCCGCTCATCCCGGCGACGCTCGGCATTTTCGCGCTGCCGGAGCTGGCCGAGCTTGCCATCACGCGCAAGCGTATCGCCGGCGACAACGCGCCGAATATCAACCTCTCCAGCCAATGGGAAGGCGTTCGCGACGTGGCGCGGAACTGGTGGCTGGTACTGCGCTGTGGCGTGCTCGGCGTGGGCTTAGGCGCCATACCGGGCATCGGCTCGGCGGTGATCGACTGGATCGCCTACGGCTATGCGCAGCGCACGGAGAAGAATTCGGAGACCTTCGGCACCGGCGACGTCCGCGGCGTCATCGCGCCGGAGGCCTCGAACAATTCCAAGGAGGGCGGCCATCTGGTGCCGACCATCGCCTTCGGCGTGCCGGCCGGCGCCTCGATGGCGATCCTGCTCGGCGCGTTTCTGATGCACGGCCTGACGCCGGGCCCCGATATGCTGACCAAGCATCTCGATTTGACCTATATGATCGTGTGGAGCCTGACGCTCGCTCATGTCATGGGCGCGATCATCTGTCTCGCCTGCAGCCGCTGGCTCGCCCAAGTATCGCGCATCCGGCCGGAAATCCTGCTGCCGGTCATCATCGCGCTAGTCTTCGTCGCCGCCTTCGAGGGCGAGCACGACTGGGGCGATCTTTATTTGCTGGTCGGCTTCGGCATCGTCGGCTGGATCATGAAGCGGCTCGGCTGGCCGCGGCCGCCGATGGTGCTCGGCATTGTGGTCGGCGCCATATTCGAGCGCTATCTGTTCATCTCGACGCAGCTTTACGGCTGGGGCTGGTTGCTGCGCTGGCCGGTGCTGGCGATCCTGGCCTGCGTCGTTTGGGTGCTGTACCGGCCGCTGTCGCAGATCGTCGTGACCTTGGCCGGTCAATTCCGTCAGGTGGCTGGACGCGCGCCGCGGTTCGGCGCCGCTCCGGCGTTCTCGCTCGCGGTTATCGTGCTGATCGTCACGGCGATGCTGTCATCGGCCGATTGGCCGCACGACGCCAAGATCGTGCCGCTCACCGCCTGCGGCATGGCGCTGGTCGCCGCCATTCTCAATCTGATCAACGAGCTGTTCGGCCGCGAGCAGACGGTGCTGGCGCATGTTGACTCTGGCTTGCAAATGCAAGCCGCTGCCGATTCCAACGTCAAGATCAGCGCGCATGTCAGCGATCTTGGCGTGGCGGCCGACGTGGTGCGCCGGCGGGCGGTGACTTTCTTTATCTGGATGGCGGCGTTCATCGGCCTGGTCTGGCTGATCGGATTCATCCCCGCCATCGCGCTATTCGTATTCGCCTATATGCGCTTCGGCTTTGGCGAACCATGGCCGTCCTCGCTCGGCTTTGCCGCCGCGACGACCGTCATCTGCACCATCGTCTTTCATTGGGCGCTGCAAGTCGCGTGGCCGCCGTCGCTGCTCGGCGATCTCTTCCCGGCGCTGCGCGCCTCTACGCGGTTGATTTAACTTACTGCCCCAATATGGCGGCAGCCTTTTTCGTCACGTCAGCCGGCGTCTGGTAAATTTCCTTGACCAGTGCGTCCAGTTCTTCGCCGCCGACCGGATTGATCTCGAATTTGCCTTTGGCCGCGTCGTCGAGAAACGCCTTGTCCTTCATGGTCTCGGCAAAGGCCGCACGTAGCGCCGCGACGCGGTCGGCGGGCAGCCCGGGCGGCGCCGCAAACGGCCGGCCCATGACTTGCCGCGCAAAGATCAGCTTGAAAATCTGGCGCTGCTCGTTGGTCTTGGCCAGATCCATGACCAGCGGCACATCGGGCAGATCCGGGTGCTTCGACAGCGACATCTGCACCAGCACGCTGACTTTCTTGCTGGTGATCCAGTCCTTGCGCGTCGCCACGATGCTCGACCACGACCAGCCGCAACGGCCCTGGACCTCGCCGCGCTCGAGCGCGAGCGTGATGTCGTTGCCGCCCGGATAGCCGGTGACGATCTTGAACTTGGTGCCCAGCTCCGCGTTCATCAGCGCCGGGAACTGATAAGTGTCGTCGCCGACGCCGGTCGAGCCGATGGTCAGCGGCTGGTCAGCACGTCGTCGAGACTCGCGATGCCGGAGGATTGCAGCGCGACGCAAACGCTGACTTCGTTGTTGGCGCTGCCGATCCAGGAGAATTTCGACGCGTCGAACCGCGCCCCGTTCTTGTTGAGCAGCGGATCGAACGCCGCGCCGCGGCTGATCGCGCCGATCACGGTGCCGTCCTTCGGCGCCGCGGAGTAGAGGTAATTGGCCAGGCGCAGGCTGGCGGCGCCCTCCATGTTCTTCGGCACGATGGTCGGGTTGCCGGGAATATGCTGGCCGAGGTGGCGCGCCAAGAGCCGCGCATAAAGATCGTAACCGCCGCCGACGCTATAGCCGATCTCCAGCTCGATGGATTTTCCGGCGTAGAACTCGGCGGGGCTTTGCGCGCTGACCGTCGTAATCCGCAGCGCCGCCGCAAACGCCGCCAGCGCCACCGCGGCGACGCCGATCCGGCCGATCGCCCTTGTCGCCTTCGACCTCATCGTCCGTCCTCCCCCCGTCTGGTATTGCGAGCTACTCTAGCGCGTCGGGGGCGCGTCACAAGCGCAACGGCAATGGGTCCGTCGTCGCATTGCACGCAAAGCCGAAATCCCCTAAACGACCAACGCGAAGCGCCGCGGCGACACGTTGCCGCGATGGCCCGCCGGGCACGGGCCGCCGCACCGCGAAGAAGACTTTGAAGGAGCGCGACATGACCGGAATGCTGGAACACGAACTGCCCGGCCTCGGCCACAACAAGCCCTCCGAGGAAGACGCCGACGAGATCAAGCACGGCAAATGGGAGCGCTGGGCGAAGAAGCGCACTTTCGTGCGCGCGCTCGAAGGCACCTACAGCCACCTCTACAAGAAGCTCCTGGAAGAGCCGCGGGTCTATTCCTCCAAGGACCATCCGTGGAAGGGCGGCCCGGCGATGTACGGCAAGCACATCATCTCGCCGCAGGCGGTCAGCATCGTGCAGTCGATCGAATCGCATATCGAATGCTATGCGCCGCTCAATGCCGGGCAAAAGCACGGCCACCTCAACAGCGCGGTGTTCTACGTGCTCAAGGGCCACGGCCATGACGTCCATGACGGCCGCTACATGAAATGGGAGGCCGGCGACGTGATGCTGGTCGAGAACGGCTGCGTGCATCAGCATTTCAACGACGACGAGAAGGAATCCTGCATTCTCCTGGTGTTCAAGGCGAAGCCATTGTTCCTGTTCATGCACTTGCTGTTCCAGAAGATGGTCGAGTGGCCGACCGACAAGCTGCCGCCCGGCGTGACGGAATTCAATCCGCCGACGGAAATTTGAGCGGGAGGCGATCATGGCGTTATTCGAAGACAAAGCCGCCGCGCTGTCCGGCGACAATTCAGCGGCCTTCCTCGCCGAGGCGATGGTCGAGTCGGAAAAGTTCCGCGAGCACTACGCCACGCTGCCCAACATCATCAAGGCCAAGGACATGCCGTGGGAGCGTTCGCCCGACGGCCTGATCAAGCATCTGGTCAACCAGAAAATGCAGACGCGCGAGTGCTGCATGGAAGCCTATATGCAATTCCTCAAGGACGGCGAGCGCTCCGGCAAGCATCGCCACATGTGGGAAGAGCTGTTCTTCGTGGTCGAGGGCTCGGGCTACGATCTGCACTGGGATCTGAAATGGGACTGCCTCGAAGCGTTCGAATGGGAATGGGCCGCCGAGCCGAGGAAATTCGAATGGACGGTCGGCGATTACGTCTACATCCCGCCTTTCACCATGCATCAGCACTACGCCAAGCCCGGCGAGGAATGCCGCATCATCGTGATGAGCAACCGCATCGTCAAAGACATGGGCTTCGACTGGTACGATCAGGTCGAGCGGGCGCCGGGGTTCTGATCTGTTTGTTAACCGCTCTTCGGCAGCGAGCGCACCGGATCGATCATCGGAACTCCGGTGGGCTCAAAATGTCGCAGATTGCGCGTCAGCACGGTCAGGCTGTGGACGCTCGCGGTGGCGGCGATGATGAGATCGGTGCGCTCGATTGTCATCGGTCTAACGCGCTCCGCGAATCGCGCGACGGTCAGCGCCACCTCGACGTCAAGCGGAAGGAGGCGCTTGCTAAAATCGGCGATGATACCGTCGCGCAGCGCGATGATCTGGCCGGCGCGGGCCTCTTTGCGTTCGCGCATCAACTTGAGAATGCCCGCTTCGATCTCGGTAAGCGTGATGGTGCTCAGGAACAATAATGAATCATGCTCGCGCATCCAGGCGATCACCGACTTCGCCTCGCCAGCGCGCCTGGGGTCGAACAGCGAGACGATATTGGTGTCGAGGAGATACATCCGTCACTCGGCGAAGTCTGCGCCGAGTTCACGTTGATCCTTGGCCCAAGGCTCTCGCCCGATCACATCGGCAAAGCCCTGCGGGTCGGCGCCGATCGTCTTGATGAAGAGATCGGCGAGCGTCGGAGCGCTTTTCGGTCGCTCGTTCCAAACCTTTTCCGACACGATGACCACCGCCTCCTTGCCGTGCCGCGTCACGCGCTGGGGCTGCCCCTTCAGCGCCCGCGCGATCAAGGTCGACAGCTTCGACCGCGCTTCATGGATCGGATAACTGCGCATCTTGCGTCTCCCGGAAACATTATGTACATAAAATAGAACTTCTGTCCATATTTTCAATACCCGCCAGCCGCGGCATTCGCCGCGTCGCCAAGCCGCGCGCCAGCGTTTAAACTGCCGGCCTAGGCGCGGCGCGACAGGCGGCGATCGAACCGCGCAGAGGCCAACGGCGAGAAACACATGTCCGTGTCACTGATGACGACGCGCCGCTTCGCGCCTCTGTTCTGGTGCCAGTTCTTCGCGGCATTTGGCGATAACTTCCTCAAGACGGCGCTGGTCTTCGTCATTCTGTTCGAGGTGTCCGGCGCCAATTCTGAAGTCCTGATCTCGCTTGCCGGCGCGACGCTGATCGCGCCGTTCTTCTTTCTCTCCGGGCTCGGCGGCGAACTGGCCGACCGTTACGACAAAGCCTTGGTGGCGCAGCGCATCAAGCTCACCGAGATCGGCGCCGCCGTGGTCGCCGTTGCCGGCTTCGCGTTTCATTCGCTCAGCTTGCTGTTCTGCGCGGTGTTTCTGTTCGGCACGCTCGCTTCGCTGTTCGGCCCGATCAAATACGGCATCTTGCCCGATCATCTCAAACGCAGCGAGCTGCCGTCCGGCAACGCGCTGATCGAAGGCGGCACCTTTCTCGCCATCCTGCTCGGCACCATCGTCGCCGGTCTTGCTGCCAACGGCAACAGCAGCCCCATCCATTTCGCCTGGCTGATGATCGTGACCGCGCTGGCGAGCTGGTCTTCCAGCTTGCTTATTCCCAAGACCGCCGAGGCGGCGCCCGATCTTGCCATCAACCGCAACATCTTTGTCTCCACCGGATCGCTCATCAAGCAGGTGCGCGCCGATCCGCGGCTGTGGTGGGGCGCGATCGTGGCGAGCTGGTTCTGGCTGGTCGGCGCGCTCGTGCTGTCGCTGTTGCCGCCGCTCGTGTCCTTCACCATCGGCGGCAGCGAGCAGGTCGTCACGCTGTTTCTCACCATCTTTTCGGTGTCGGTCGGTATCGGCTCCGGTCTCGCCGCCTGGCTCGCCGCCGGGCGCATCGTGCTGTTGCCGACCGTCGTCGCTACCGTGCTGCTCGGCCTGTTCGCGCTCGACCTCGGCTGGACCGCCTCCGCGATCGCGCCGGCGGCAAGCCCGCTGACCATCGCCGGCTATTTCGCCTCGCCGCACAGCATCCACATCGCCGTCGACCTTGCCGGCTTGGCGATCGCCGGCGGCTTGTTCATCGTACCCGTCTTCACCGCAGTGCAGGTCTGGGCCGGCACCGACCGCCGCGCCCGCGTCGTGGCGGCGGTCAACGTGCTCAATGCCGCTTTCATGGTCGTCGGCGCGGTGGTGCTGGCGCTGCTGCAGAAGCTCGGGCTCGGCACGCCGCTCCTCTTCGCGCTCATTGGCGCCGCCAACCTCGCGGTCGCCGTCGCCATCGGGCGGACCATGCCGGTGAGCTGGCTGAACGATTTTCTCTCGATCGTGTTTCGCGCGTTGTTCCGGCTCGAAGTCAAAGGCCTGGAGAACGTCGACAAGGCCGGCCACAACGCCATCATCGCGCTCAATCACGTGAGCTTCCTCGATCCGCCGCTGGCGGTCTCGATCCTGCCGAAGCGCCCGGTCTTCGCCATCGACGTGGCGATGTCGAAGCATTGGTGGATCCAGCCGTTTCTCAAATTCGTCCGTACCATGGCGCTCGATCCGCTGCGGCCGTTCTCGGTCCGCGACCTCATCAATGCGGTGCGCGACGGCAATATGCTGGTGATCTTTCCGGAAGGCCGCATCACCGTCACCGGCAGCCTGATGAAGGTTTACGACGGCGCGGCGATGATCGCCGACAAGTCCGACGCCATGGTCGTGCCGGTCCGCATCGAAGGGCCGGAAGCGACCTTCTTCAGCCGCTTGAAGAGCGCCCAGGTCCGCCGTCGGCTGTTTCCGAAGATCACCGTGACGATCCTGGAGCCGGTGAAATTCCAGGTCGATCCGGAACTCAAAGGCCGCAAGCGCCGACAGGCCGCGGGCGCCGCGCTGTACACCATCATGTCCGACCTGATCTACCGCACCACGCCGACCGACCGCACCGTGGTCGAAGCGCTGATCGAGGCGGCAAAATTGCACGGTCCGAATTGGCTCGCCGTCGAAGATCCGGTGAGCGGCCAGCTCACCTATAAGCGGCTGTTGATGGCGAGCGCGATCCTCGGCCGCAAGCTGATGCCACTGGCGCTCGAAGGCCGCGCGCTCGGCGTGATGCTGCCGACCTCCAACGCGGGCGTGGTCACGATGCTTGCGGTGGCGTCGGCCGGGCGGGTCCCGGCCATGATCAATTTTTCCGCCGGCGCCGCCAATATTCTCGCCGCCTGCCGCGCGGCGGAAGTCGACACTATTCTGACCTCGCGAACCTTCGTGGAGAAGGGTCGCTTCGAACATCTGATGGCGCAGCTCGAAAAGCAGTTGCGCATCATCTACCTGGAGGACATCCGCGCCACGATCGGCCCGCTCGATAAGCTGCGCGGCCTGTTCGGATGGAAAAAGCCGCTTGCTCCGCGCAAGCCCGACGACTGGGCGGTTATTCTGTTCACGTCCGGCACCGAAGGGTTGCCGAAAGGCGTCGTGCTGTCGCACCGCAATCTGCTGACCAATGTCGCACAGTGTGCGGCGCGCATTGATTTCGGGCGCGAGGACAAGCTGTTCAATGCGCTGCCGATATTCCACTCGTTCGGCTTTACCGGCGGCGTCGTGCTGCCGCTGATTTCCGGCGTGCCGATCTATCTCTATCCGTCGCCGCTGCATTATCGCACCGTGCCGGAACTGGTTTACGGCGTCTGCGCCACCGTCTTGTTCGGCACCGATACGTTCCTCAACGGCTATGCGCGCATGGCCAATCCATACGACCTCCGCTCGCTGCGTTATGTGCTGGCCGGCGCCGAACCGGTAAAGGAATCGACACGGCAGATCTATCTGGAAAAATTCGGCCTGCGCATTCTCGAAGGCTACGGCGTCACCGAATGCTCGCCGGTGATGGCGCTCAACACGCCGATGTTCAACAAGTTCGGCGCCGTCGGGCGGCTGTTGCCGGGCTTGGAGGCGAAGCTGGAAAAGGTCGAAGGCGTCGAGGAGGGCGGCCGCCTTTACGTCAAGGGACCGAACGTGATGCTCGGCTATCTGCGCGCCGACCGGCCGGGCGTGCTCGAGCCGCCGCCGGAAGGCTGGCACGACACCGGCGATATCGTCGCCATCGACGATCAGGGCTTTGTCGCCATCAAGGGCCGCGCCAAGCGCTTCGCCAAGGTCGGCGGCGAGATGGTCTCGCTCGCCGCGGTCGAGATGCTGGCGGCGGAGCTGTGGCCGCATTACATCACCGCGGTGTCGGCGGTGCCCGATGCCAGGAAGGGCGAGCGCCTGATTTTGGTCACCGACAAGCACGGCGCGACGCGCGCCGATTTCATCGCCTATGCGCGCAGCAAGCACGCCTCCGAGCTGATGTTTCCGTCGGAGATTATCGTACTCGACAAATTGCCGATGCTCGGCTCCGGCAAGGTCGATCAACTTGCGATCGACAAATTCGTCCGCGAGCAGGCGGCGGCGAAAGCGAAGGCGGCGGAGTGATCAGTCGAGCGGACGGCCGGCGCCGATGAGCGCAAAGGAAGCCCACTGCCGCAGTCGTGCGCCCTTGCCGATGAAGTAACTCGCGGTCCGCTGCAACGCCTGCGCTGGCCGCAAAGCCGCCCGCTCGCGATAGAGCCGCCTCATAAAGATGCGGCCGAATTCGTCTTCTAGCGGCCACAGGGTGCCTATTACATTTTCCGCGCCAGCTCCCAAGAAGACCGGGATGAGACCATAAGGCTCGTCGCCCGGGCCGAATCGATAAAGGGCGCCGTTGCAGATGCTGAGCACGGCGAGGCGCACCGCATGTAAGTCCATTTGCTGCAAATCTTCGGCGTTGAGACGCCCATCGTCGCCCGCAGCCCTCGCCAACAGGATGCGGTGAAAGTCGATGGCATCCGCCTCCGGAAATTCGCCATGAGTCGCGAAATGCAAAATGGACTTGTCGTGCAGATTGTCTCGCAATGCTGCTTTGGTAGCGTGTTTGCCCGTGAGGATTGTGCAGGGCAACGGCGCTAGGTCTTTCGCGATCTGGGCGACCTCGGCTTCCGCCGCCGGCAAGGTCAGCGTCTCGGCGAGGGGATTAGCGACCCCGAGAAAAGCCGATGGTGGCGGCCGCTGGCCGGTGGCCAGCCGATGCCAGACCGTTGCGCTGGGCGCCACGGTGACTGCCAGTTCCTCGATCAGATAGCGGCCCGGCGCGGCGGCAAGCGCGGCCAATGGCACGGCGTGCAGAACGCCATGGGGCACGATAATGACGTGGTCGATCCCCTTTGCCGCGATGCCGGGTTGCCGCAACGGCCACATCAGCACATCGTAGAGATAGGCCAGGGCTTTTTGCGCTTGACCGTCATCGGCGCGTCGGATCGCCGTCCGCGCATCATGCGCCGCCGAGCCCAATGGACTTGCGTCCATCGGCTGTCCACCGTCGGCCATGAGCGAGCCGATGAATCCCTCTGTCGTTTTGGAGAAATCAAACCGCCGCACCTCGCACCGATCGCGCGTGATGCCGAGCACGAACAGCTCGATCGCAGGGTGCAGGGGATGGTAGGGGATGAAAACTTCTATCAGCAACTCACGGGGACCGAGAGCCTGTTGCAGCGTTGCAAGATCGATGACGCTTTCCACTCCCTCGAAACCGCCGCCAGCCTCAGCATAGCGTTGCTCCAGCCGGTCGAGCGCGTCGCGCCGCTCGCCCCGATCCCACAGCGACCCGATGGGTAGGCGGCTGACGATGAGCATCTCCGCGAAGGTGAGCCGATCGTTAGGATCGTGATCGACGCCTTTTCCGAAACGCATGACGTCACGTTCCGCCTCCGCCAAAGCCTTCCGCGCCCCACCGTCCGGGAATGGCTTGAATTTCCCCGACATCTGATCGAGCAGCGTGCGCGCCTTGAGATTTTCGATCGCGCTGAACAGCGCCTCACACGGCACCGGGCAGGAATTGAGCTCGTCGACGATGAGTTTTCCAAGTGTTTCGTCAAGCTGTTGCGCCGCCCAGAGCCGGCCGGCACGGGATCGAAACGAAGCGCGATATAAGTCGGCTTTGGCGCGCAGGGCTTGCCGCATTTCAGCGAGCCTTTCGACGGGCCGTTTGTTGAGCGAACCGATGTAGCGCGTGAAATTCAGCTCCATCCAATTTTCGATCGCGCCCATACGCTTCAGGCAAAATTCTTGGTGAGCCAATCGATGCGGGCGTCGGCGTGGTCCGCATTGCCGTACTTGTACGAAAGTTCAGCAAGCGCCTGTCCAATGTTCTTGGATTTGACCGGATCGTCGGGAAAGCGAAATTCGATCGGAATCGATTTCTCCGCGGCGGCCGCTAGACGGCGCAGTTGCGCGTCGACCGCAGCTTCATCACCAAGCCACAGCAGTGATTGCGCGTCAGTCGTCGCCTGCGCCGTCAGGCTCCCGAGCTTGGCAATCCATGCGCTGCCTTCGTTACCGGGCGCAAATGTCGCGGACTTTTCAAGATCGTCGAGGCAGCTTCTCATCAAGCGTCGACCGTCGTTGGTGCTTTGCCCGCTTGCCTCGGAGGCAAAGTAGGCGCAGTCCGCCGCAGTTAACGCGGCCGAGAATGCGATATCATTTGCGTCGATCTGTTGCGCCTTTTTCATGCAGTCGAGTGCCGCCGTCCGCGCCGTCTGGTAAGCGCTCGCGTCATTGGCCACCATGAATCGAACCTGAACGTTATCGAACAGCGATTTCAATCCCTCGCGTTTCTTGCCGACTTGGAGGTAAACCACGCTTGCCAGCATGCTGGCGGCGAAAGCGGTATCACCGTCTCGGGTGTCGAGCGCCCGATCGAACCGAGCGCGTAGCTCGTTTGCTACGTCCACAGTGAGCTCGCTTTTGCGTTGCTGGATCAACTTCAAGGCCCCGCTGTCGGGCAGTCTGAAGGCCTTCATCAGTTCATCCGCGAGCGCGGTCATTTCTTCCTCCCCTTGGATGAGGCCGGCCTGGATTTTTTTCCCTTGGGGCGAACCAGAGTGACCGGCAAGACCAACTCGTGATGAATCGCCGGCAAGACTTGTTTGAAAAGTAGCCAGCGCGGCCTGCACGGTACGAGGGCGATAGCGGCAGCCATCTCGCAGCGCCTCGCTTCTTGCGCGACCTTCAGCACCAGAAACGATTTGAAATCGTTGGCACCAGTGACGTGCTGATCGAATGCATAGCGCCAAAGGATGTTCTGCGAGCCTTCGCCTGTGACCTCGACCACGGCTTTGTGAACAGCGAAGTGAAGCGGTCCGATCTTGAGGCCCACGCTGCCGCTCGCCCCCGCTTCGGCCTTGCCCACGGCGACCGGTGTCGGTACAGGAGCGGAAAAATTGAGCGAAGCGTCGAGTTTGATGGCGATGTCGAGATCGGCCTTGAACAACTCTTTATCGCGGCGCGCCGGAAACAGACTGACAGGTCTTGTTCGCCGTGCGCTGTCGGTAATGTCGTCTTTCAGCTTAATCGTCATTTCCGACCTGATGGGATACTGATCGCTGGGCAGAGTCGTTCCGAAAATGACTTGAACTAAATAAAAGTCGAAGTGACTGGTCTGGTGATCGACCTGAATTTCGGGAGGCAGCGCCAGTTTGGCGGCCTTGTAGAGCGGAATCAGCGGTCTGGTTTCGGTTTGCGGCGCAATTTTCACGCCCTTCTTGTAGGCCTCGAGAATTTCGCTGCGGATTTCGGAAAGGCTCGATGCCGGCGGCAACAATTCATTCGCGCCGCGCACGCGGGCGGGGCCTTCCGTTGAGCGCAAACTCTCGATATGGAGCGCGCCGCGCAACGCGCGCACGCGGGCTGGGTCTTCCATTAGGCGCGAACTTTCGATAACGAGCGCGTCGTCCAATGCGTCGAGCGCATTGGCGTCAAGCCTTGCGAGATGAGGATCGATCCGGATCATGGTATACGCTGCTGATGCCACCGCGCACGCTGCGTGTAGCAACGGCAGGAGCGATTATCCTGCGCGCCACGGTAACGCGTACTCTGACTTACAAGCTATGGTAGCGCGTATATCTTCTTCGGTCCAGAGGCGTCGGGAATCAGCTGCGCCTTCCATGCATCGCCAGCACCCGATCCACCATGGCGCCGGCCTCGCCCAAATAATTCGCCGGATCGCACAGCCGCTCCAGCGCGGCGCGGTCGAGGTATTTTTTGATTTCCTCGTTCTCGGCGAGGAGATTGACCAGCGGGCGGCCGGTCGCCACCACTTTGCGGCAGATGTCGTAAACGAGGTCGTGGGCGTATTGGCGGCCGAGATAGGGGCCGAGCCCCATCATCACCGCTTCCGATACGATCAGCCCCTTGGTGAGATCGAGATTGGATCGCATCTTCTTCTCGTCGACCTGCAAGCCGGTGAGCACGAATTCGGTCTGCGCCAGCGCGCCGGCGGTGTAGCAGAAGATTTCCGGCAGCACGATCCACTCGATCTCCCAGGGACCGGTTGAGCGCTCGTGGTCCTCGACCATGGCGTCGAGCAAGGCGCCGACCTGCTGGCGCACCACCGCGGTGAGCGCGGTGATATAGACCGAGGAGATCGGATTGCGCTTCTGCGGCATGGTCGAGGACGAACCGCGGCCCTCCTGGAACGGCTCGTAGACTTCTTCCACCTCGGTCTGCATCAGAAGCTTCACATCGAAGGCGATCTTGCCGCAGCTGCCGGTGACGAGGCCGAGGAAACAGCCGACCTCGGCGATCGTGTCGCGCACGGTGTGCCAGGCGATCGCCGGCTGGCCGAGCTTTAATTCCTTCATCAATTCGGCTTGGGTCGCCAGCCCCTTGCCGGCGAGCGAGGACAGCGTGCCGGCGGCGCCGCCGAACTCGCCGACCAGAACGCGGGTGCGCAATTCCGCCAAGCGTTGCTTGTGCCGCTCGAACGCCGCAAGCAGGGTCGCCATTTTGTAGCCGAAGGTGATCGGCACCGCCTGTTGCAGATTGCTGCGGCCCGCCATCGGGGTGTCGCGGTATTTGCGGGCGAGGCCGGCGAGCGCATCGGCAATGCCGTCGAGGTCAGATTCGATCAGCGTGAGCGCCTCGCGGATTTGCATCACGGTCGCCGTGTCGGTGATGTCCTGTGTGGTCGCGCCCCAGTGGCACCATTCGCCGAGCCCGTCGCGGCAGAGCGCGACGAGCTGCTGCACCACCGGCAGCACCGGGTAGCCGATGCGCTCGGTCTGGACTTTCAGCTTGGCGAAATCGATCTCGGCCATGTTGCAATGCCGGCAGATCTCCTCGGCCGCTTCCTTCGGGATGATGCCGAGCCGCGCCTGCGCCCGCGCCAAGGCGGCCTCGAAGTCGAGATATTTCTGCACGCGGTTTTCGTCGGAGAACACGCGCCGCATCGCCTCGGTGGAAAAGATGTCGCGAAAGACGACGGAGTTGATCAAGCTCGAAGGCATGGGCGGAAGTCTCCTCATTTTATCTTGTCATCATCCGCAAAAGCGGATGATCCAGTACACTAAGCCTATGGTACTTTGGGCTTGAACGCGGAGAATACTGGATGCCCCGCATCTGCGGGGCATGACAGGAGTAGTACGTGCCGGTCAAGTCAGGCCGTCTCGATCTGCCGCCGCAGCTGCGGGCGATTCACGAGGCGGAATTCCCGCGCTTTTCCGCCGCCGAAATGGCGCGGCGGCGCAGCGCGATCGAGAGCCTGCTCAACGAGGCCGGGCTCGACCACCTGGTCTATTGCGGCGCCAACCGCTTCGGCTCCGCGGTGCAGTGGCTGACCGGCTGGCCGGTGACCGCCGAGGCGGTCGGCGTCTTCACGCCCGGCAAGCCCGACGCCTTGTTCGTGCAACATGTCAATCACGTGCCGCAGGCGCGGCGGCTCGCAGCCCCGGCCGAGGTGACCTGGGGCGGCGGCTCGTCGATCGGCGCCGCGATCGCCGCGCTGGAGCATCGCGGTGCGCGCGCCGGCTGCGTCGGCGTCATCGGGCCGATGACCTTTGAGCAGCACGAAAAGCTTGCGGCTCGGCTCGGCCCGCTCGTCAACCTCAACCGAAGCTATCTGCGGCTGCGCCAGATCAAATCCGCCGAAGAGCTCGATTGGCTGCGCATCGGCGCCGACTTGACCGATCGCGGCATGATCGCGTTGCGCGACGGTCTGCGGCCCGGCTTGAGCGAGCGCGCTCTCGCCGATCTGGTCGAGCGATCCTATGTGGCGCTCGGCGGCACCAACGTCATTCATTTTTTCGGTGTCACGCCGATGGCCGCGCCGCGGCTTGGCGTGCCCACGCAATTTGTCGCCAACCGCAAAGTCGATCGCGGCGACGTCGTCGTCGCCGAGATTGCCGCCGCGTTCTGGGAGCATCCCGGCCAGGTGCTGCGCAGTTTCGCGGTCGACGCCGAGCCGCCGCCGCTCTATCGCGAGCTGCATGCGGTCGCCGACGCCGCATTCGACGCAGTCGCCGCCGTGCTCAAAGACGGCGCCACGCCGCAACAGGCGATCGACGCCGCCGGCGTGATCGAGCAGGCCGGCTTCACCATCATTGACGATCTGTTGCACGGCTATGGTGGCGGTTATCTGCCGCCGATCCTCGGTTCGCGGAGCCGGCCGAGCACGCGTATTCCCGATGAGCCATTTCGCGCCGGCATGACGGTGGTCATCCAGCCCAATGTCGTCACCCCCGACGGCAAAGCCGGCGTGCAGACCGGTGAAATGGTTCTCATTACTGCGACCGGTATCGAGAAAATTCACGCTGTGCCGCGCGGCTTCGTACGGGCGCGATGACGCAGCTCGCGCCTACTTGCCGCTCGTCCTTAATGGCGTCCTACCGGGATTCGTAAAATCTGGCGGTGCGCAATCCCGCATCATCAATGAATCGTTGCGCCCGCAAAACTCCAAGCGTGACGCGGCTTCGCGCCCGCAACCGCGACCTGCCGAACGGCATGACTCAAATTTCGTAAAGCATATCCCTTCACTTCGATCGTCGCGCGATACGCGCCGTAAAGAATACCGCTTCAATCAATTTTCAGCATAGGGGGAGAAGCCTCCGTAACTTCACCAATTCCATACTAGCAAACGACCAATAATCTGCGCGAACAACGAAGGAAATTCGTTCCGGGAATTCCGTTCGACGGATTTCAGGCGTCATCAGGGGACAGAAGTTGCGAACCAGCACCCTCGTCATGATTGGCTTTGCGGTCCTGTTCGGACTGCTCGCGGTCTTTTTGGCGCAGACCTGGCTCAGCAACCAGGAAGCCGCGCGTATGAAGAGTCTCGAAGCGCAACACAAAGCGCCGCCGCCGGAGCGCACCATCGTGGTCGCCGGCCGGCCGCTGCGGTTCGGCGATCCGCTGACGGCGTCGGCGTTGCGCGAACTGCCGTGGCCGCAGGACGCGCTGCCGGCCGGCGCGTTCGGCAAGATCGCCGATCTCACCGAATCGAAGCGCGTCGTGCTGATGCCGATGGAGACCAACGAAGCCGTGCTGGCCTCGAAGGTCACCGGGCCGGGCCAGCGCGCCACGCTTTCCGCGGTGCTCGACCCCGGCATGATGGCGGTGACCGTTCGCGTCAACGACGTCGAGGGCGTCGCCGGCTTCGTCCTGCCCGGCGACCATGTCGACGTGATGCTGACGCGCCAGGGCGAGAAAAACACCGCCGCCACCGATGTCGTGATCGAGGACGCGCAAGTGTTGGCGATCGATCAGCTCGCCGACGAGAAGACCGACAAGCCGTCCGTCGTCAAGGCGGTCACGCTCGAAGTCAAGGTCACCGACGGCGAGAGAGTAGCGCTGGCCTCCACGGTCGGCACGCTGTCGCTCTTGCTGCGCAAGGCCGGCGACATCGCCGACGACGATTCGCGGCGCGTGACGGCGGCGGATCTCGGTAAGCCGACGACGCGAAATTCAGATTTTGTGACCATCGCCGTGACACGCCCGTCGAAAAACGAGCGCGTGGAATATTCGGTGCCGGTCGAGCATAGCGGCGCGCATGCCGCCGCTCTGTCGCACCCGGCGGCGGCGAGCGATTGATGGCAACGACGCAGCGGAGCGATGTGAGAGTTTTGAGTTTGGGGAACAAGTGAGCGGCGGGGAGGCCGACGTGAAGAGCCAGTATAACAAGCAAAACTATCTCGCAGGCGGCAGCCGGCGAGTTTCGGACAGGACCACTCAGCGCGCGGGCTTGAAGATCGGCACGCTGTTTCGGCGCGGCTGGATCAGGGCGGTGCTTGCCGCGTCGGTCATGCTGGCGCTAGCGCCGGCGGTGCGCGCGCAGCAGAACATCGCGCTCGCCAGCCCGGTTCACACCGCGAGCGTGCGGGTGACGGTCGGCAAGACCGAAGACGTCCGTACCGATCAGACCTTCGCCAATATCACGGTGGGCGATCCGGACATCGCCGACGTCAGCCCGCTTACCGATCACTCGCTGTCGATCCTCGGCAAGAAGATCGGCACCACGCGTGTCACCGTCTATGACGCCGATCACAAGCCGGTCGGCATTTTCGACATCGAAGTGTCCTATGACATTTCGCGGCTGGCGGCGGAGATCGGCCATTTCACCGGCGGCGGCATCAAAGTCTCTTCGATCAACGGCCGCATCTTGCTGAGCGGCACCTCGCCCGACGCCGCCACGCTCGACAAGGCGGTGCAGATCGCAGGCCAGTTCGGCCCGGATCCGATCAATACCGTCCAGGTCATGCAGCCGCAGCAGATCGAGCTGGACGTGCGCTTCATCGAAGTCAAGCGCTCGGCCGGCCGCGACCTCGGCGTGCAATGGAACGCGTTCGGCAATTCCGTTCTTGCCAATACCGGCTCCGGGCTGTCGGCTTCGAAGCTGCCGATCACGCAGCCGAACGGCTCGTTCCAGCAGCCGGCTCTCGCCGGTGCCGGTGTCGGCGGCGCCAACGTGCCGGCGAACGCGCTGCCGATTTCGCCGGTGGTCGCCGCCGGCGTGCTGTCGGGCGTCGCTCCGTTCGGCTTTCTGGTCGGGCAACTGTCGAATAAGCTGCAGGTCGAGGTCAACGCGCTCGAAGCGCAAGGCGCCGCCCGCATGTTGGCGGAACCGAATCTGGTGACCTTGTCGGGCGAAACCGCGAGCTTCCTCGCCGGCGGGCAGATTCCAATCCCGGAGGTCGGCGCCACCGGCACGCCGTCGTTCGGCTTCCAGCCCTACGGCGTCGGCTTGTCCTTTACCCCGACCGTGCTGCGCAACGGCGTGATCAATCTTATCGTTAAGCCGGAAGTCAGCGAGATCGATCCGAGCGTCACCGTGACGGTCGCCGGCACGTCGGTTCCGGGACTGACAACGCGCAAAGCCTCGACCACGCTGGAATTGCGCGACGGTCAGAGCTTCATGCTCGGCGGGCTGCTGCAGAGCGACGGCACCAACAACATCAATCAACTGCCGTGGCTCGGCAACGTGCCGGTGCTCGGCGCCTTGTTCCGCTCAACCGATTACCAGAAGGCCGAGACCGATCTCGTCATCTTGGTGACGCCGCATGTCGTTCGGCCGCTGACGCCGCCCGACCCGATCCACACGCCGTTCGACAGCAGCTTGCCGCCGAACGACGTCGACCTGTTCCTGATGGGCAACACCGAGGTCAGCCCGGAGCTGGCGCGGCTCGCCATCGGCGCGCTGAACCGGCCCTATGTCGGCCACATCCTCGACCTGCCGAAAAACGGAGGCGTCTATGTGTCGGCCAGAGACTAAGCGTGGCGCGTCTCGCGCCGCGCGGCTGCTCGCGGGTACGGTCGCCGCCGTCGGTCTCGCCGTCTGGCTGGCCGGCTGCTCCAACGCGGATCTTTATCTCGATCGCCGCGACAACATCGCGCTGTCCGGCGGCGATGCGGTTGCCGGCAATACGGTCGGCCAGATGGTCGATCCGTGGCCGGCCTATAGCGGCAATAAGGATATCGCGTTTAACGGCGAGAAGATGCAGCAGGCCGTGGCGCGTTACCGCACCGGCAAGGAAATCCAGCCGGAGGATCCGGAAAACTTCATGTCGACGAACCAGACCGGCCAGACCATCAATACCACGGTCAATAACGCCGGTGCGTCGCCGGGAGCGGCGGTGTCCACCGCGGCGACCCCATGATTCGCAACATGATTGCAACATGATCGAGGCTGCCGGAATGCGAGCTTAGGGTTATGCGTATCAACCGATCCCCAACGCCGGCGAGCCAGACGCGCGTGGTGGTGCTGACCGCCGACGAAGCCTTTGCCGATTCGGTCCGCGCCACGTTTTCCGCGAGTTCCCAGATCGGTCTCGATGTCGTCGGCGGGCGGCTCGCCGAACTGGACCGGATCGACGTTGCCGGCGCCACCGTCGTGGTTGCCGACGTCGACGCCGCAGAGGAGTCCGAGCTGCTGGCGCTGGAGCGCCTGATGCTGCAAATCGGCACTTGGCCGCCGGTGGTCGCGGTCACGCAAAGCTTCGACGGCGGCGTCGCGCGCCGGTTGATGCAGATGCGGGTTGCCGATTTTCTGGTCAAGCCGGTGCCGCCGGTCGAACTGGTGCGGACCTGCGCGCGCGTCGCCAAGCCGCCGGCCAGCGCCGAGACGACGGAGGCGCAGATTTTCACCTTCCTGCCCGCCGTCGGCGGCGCCGGCGTCACCACGCTCGCGGTGCAGACCGCGATGCTGCTCTTGAACAGCGGCGCGCGCGGCAAAAGCGCGACCTGCCTGGTCGACCTCGACTTTCAGCACGGCGCCTGCGCCGATTATCTCGACATCGAGCCGCGGCTGAACTTGAGCGAGATCGAGCCGCGCCCGGAGCGGCTCGACCGGCAATTGCTCGAAGTGATGATTTCGCAGCATCCGTCCGGCCTCGCCGTCGTCGCCGCGCCGAACCGGCCGGCGGAAATGCGCCTGTTCGATCCCGACGTCGTGACGCGGCTCCTTGATCTGGTGTCCTCGCATTTCGATTACGTCGTGTTCGATATGCCGCGCACCTGGTTCTCCTGGACCGACAGCGTGCTCCTTGGCTCAAACAGGCTGTTCATCGTCAGCGAAACGACGGTGCCGGGGCTGCGTCAGGCCAAGCAGCTGGTCGACGCCATCCGCGAGCGGCTCGGCGAGGGGCCGCACCCGCAGGTCATCATCAATCGGTTCGTGCCGAAAATGTTCTCGCCGGGCTTGCGCAAGAGCGACATCGAGGCGGCGATCGGCGACGCATTTTTGGCCTGCATTCCCAACGATTACGGGCTGGTTCGCGAGGCCATCGACCGCGGCGTGCCGCTCGAAGAGGTCAGGAAAGGCAACAAGATCACGTTGCAGCTCAAGAAGCTGATCGTGCCGCAAGGCGCCGCCAAGCCGGCCAAGGACGCCGCCGACGGCGCCAAGAAATTCAAGCTGTCATGGGCGCGGTCGTAGGTCGCGCTCGCAGGTTCTAGGACATTGCCAGGGAGCCATCATGGCCGGTCGTTTTACCATGCGCCGCGTCGTCGCCGCTCCGGACATCGTCCCGGCGGCCGAAGCGAGCGTGCTGGAGCAGGTGCCGTGGACCGTGCTGCCGGAAGCCGCCGCCGAGCCGGCTGCGCCGGCGGCCAACAATCCGCTGCTGACCGATAAGCTCCTCGACGCCAAAGTGCGCCTGCATCGGCGCTTGATCGAGGAGACCAATCTATCGGCGCTGGAAAAGCTGCCGGAAGAAGAAATCCGCGGCCACGTGCAGCAGCTCGTCTCGCAATACGTGCTGGTCGAGCGGCTGGCGCTCAATACCCAGGAGCTCAACGACTTCGTCTCGGAAATTCTCGACGAGATGACGGGCTTAGGCCCGCTCGAGCCGCTGCTCAAGGACGAGACCGTCAACGACATCCTGATCAACGGCCATGAATGCGTCTATGTCGAGCGCAAGGGCGTGCTGGAGCCGACCGGCGTGCGCTTCAAGGACGAGACGCATCTGTTGCGCATCATCAACAAGATCGTCTCCGCGGTCGGCCGCCGCGTCGATGAATCGCATCCAATGTGCGACGCGCGCCTGCTCGACGGCTCGCGCGTCAACGTCGCAGTGCGGCCGGTGGCGATCGACGGGCCGCTGATGTCGATCCGCAAATTCTCCAAGAAGCCGTTCAACCTCAACAAGCTGGTCGAGGTCGGCGCGCTCCGCCCGCAGATGGCCGAATTGCTCGCCGCCGCGGTCAAAGCGCGCGTGACGCTGATCATTTCCGGCGGCACCGGCTCGGGCAAGACCACGATGCTCAACGCCCTGTCGGCCTTTATCTCCGAAAAGGAGCGGCTCCTCACCATCGAGGACGCCGCCGAACTGCAACTGCAGCAGCCGCATGTCGGCCGCATGGAGACGCGGCCGCCGTCGATCGAGGGCAAGGGCGAGATTCGCCAGCGCGACCTGGTCAAGAACGCGCTGCGCATGCGGCCCGACCGCGTCATCCTCGGCGAATGCCGCGGCGAGGAAGCCTTCGACATGTTGCAGGCCATGAATACCGGCCACGAAGGCTCGATGGCCACCATCCACGCCAATACGCCGCGCGACGCGATCTCGCGATTGGAGCAGATGATCGGCATGGCCGGTCTGCCGATGACGGTCGCCTCGATTCGCGGCCAGATCGCCGCCGCCATCCGCGTCATCGTGCAGCTGTCGCGGCTAAGCGACGGCAAGCGCCGCGTCATGAGCGTCGCCGAGATCACCGGGCTCGAAGGCGACATCATCCAGATGCAGGAAATCTACAAATTCGCGCGCACCGGCACCGCGCCGGACGGCGCCGTCCAGGGCCACTTCCAGGCCACCGGCGTGCGGCCGCGCTTTCTTGCCGATCTGGTCGCCATGGGCATCAAGATTCCCGGCTCCCATTTCGATCCGTCGCAGCCGCTGTAACCGGAGCGCGTCGATCCGCCGAGTTTGACAGAGCCGAGTGTGACAGCCATGTCGTTCGATTTTCTCAAGTTCGACTTCGATCCGATCTACTTCGTCTGGCTGTTCGTCGCGCTGGCGGCGGGCCTGACGGCCGAGGCCGTCTATCTGATGTGCTTCTCGGCGGCGTCCTATCGCAGCCGGATCAATCGCCGGCTCGCCATCGCCAAGGACCGCACCGATCGCGAGAGCGTTCTGGTCGAGCTGCGCCGCGAACGCGGCCTGACCGCCGGTGGCGACTACCGGATCGCCCTCGTCGCGCTCAATCGGTTGATCCTGCAATCCGGGCTCACGCTGGGGCTGTCCCGGCTGTTTCTCATTATCGGCATCGGCAGCGTCGTCGCCTTCGGCGCGACGCTGTTGTTTCGCCACAGCCTTGTCGAAGCGGCAGCGGTGGCGTTGTTGTCCGCCACCGTGCTGCCCTATGGGGTGCTGAAGCTGCTGCGCGCCCGCCGCCAGGGCAAATTCGCCGCCCAATTCCCCGACGCGCTCGACATCATCGTGCGCAGTCTGCGCGCCGGCCATCCGGTGCCGATCGCGATTTCCATGGTCGGGCGCGAAATGAAAGACCCGATCGGCTCGGAATTCGGCGTGGTATCCGACGAAATCACCTACGGCGCCGATCTCGAAACCGCGATGCGCAACCTCTACGCCCGGATCGGCTCCGACGATCTGCCGCTGTTCGTCACCGCGGTCGCCATCCAGGGCTCGACCGGCGGCAATCTCGGCGAAATCCTGGAAAACCTCTCCGGCGTCATTCGCCAGCGCTTCAAGATGCGGCGCAAAATCCGCGCGCTCGCCGCCGAGGGTCGCGCCTCGGCGATGATCCTTTCGGCGCTGCCGATCGGGATGTTCGTCGTCATCCAGTTCATCGCGCCGGATTTCTACGCTTCGGTGTGGGGCGTCCACCTGACCAAGGTGCTGTTGGGCGGCGCCGCGATCTGGATGCTGGTCGGCAATCTGGTCATGTTCAAGATGGTCAATTTCAAGATTTGAACATGGACAGCGCCACCACCATCCTTGGCCAAGACGCTCCGCTGATGCTGAGCATCCTGGTGTTTCTCGCCACCGGCACGCTCGCCTTCGTGGTGATGCTCGGCATCCGCGCCCGCGAGGCGGTGCGCCGCCGCGCCGTTCGCGTCGGCCTCGACGAAGGTTCGGCCGGCGGCCGGCGCAGCTTACGCTTTTCCGGATTGAAGACGGCGCAGAAGCTCATCGACTACACCACCCAGCATTATTCGACGGCAGATTCCGGCGACATGAAGGTGGTCCGCCAGCGGCTGGTGGCGGCCGGCATCTACGATCCGCACGCGGCGGCCTATTATTTTATTGCCCGCGCGGTCGCCGCCGTGGCGCTCGCCATCGCCGCCTATTTCGGCCTGTCGATGCTCGGCTTCCAGGGCAAGACGTCGTTCTGGCTGTTCGTCATCGGCGGCGGCGGCTTCGGCTACGTGGCGCCGAGCATCTATCTCGACCGCCGCATCGCGGCGCGCCGGCTCGAGCACCGGGCCGGCTTTCCCGATTTCATGGATCTCTTGGTGGTGTGCGCCGACGCCGGCCTGAGCATGGAAGCCGCGCTCGACCGCGTCGGCCGCGAGCTCGGTGTGTCCTATCCGTCGCTCGCCGCCAACATCCACATGGCCAATCTCGAAATCCGCGCCGGCCGGACCATGACCGAGGCGCTCAACCATCTCGGCGACCGGCTCGGGCTGGAAGAGGCGCGCTCCTTCGCCACCCTGATCCAGCAATCCGACGAGCTCGGCTCCTCGATCAGCGATGCCTTGCGCGTCTATTCGGACGACATGAGGCACAAGAGATTGTCGCGCGCCGAGGAGAAAGCCTACAGCCTCCCCGCCAAGCTCGCGGTGCCGATGATGGTGTGCATCTTTCCGGTGCTGTTCATCGTCATTCTCTGCCCGGTGATCGTGCGGGTGGCGACCGGCATGTGGTGAGCGCATTCCCCAACCTCCCCCTGCAGGGGGGAGGCGGCGAGCGGCAGCGAGCCGGAGGGGGCAAGTGTTCCACGCTTGCGCAAGCGCGGCCGGCACGGCCCCACCCCGGGGTCCCCGTCGCGAGCGCGACGAAGTGACCCCTGACCCTCCCCCTGCAGGGGAGGGAAAAACACCTATCCAGTGTTCCTTAACCATCGTCGCCTAGCCTTGCTTGTCCGGCGCTGTCCGCCCCGTGTTTCCCCCTCCGGGGTGCCGCGGCGCGACGGTGCAATCCGCGTCGATTGCGGGGGTGGCCGGACACGGGGCGTTCCGGAGCGTGTGTATGAGTAGCCGAGCGGCGCGGGTCCTGATCCCAGTCGTGATGACCTTGGCGGCGGGCCTGCTCTGCCTCGGCGGCTGCTCGACCTCGTCGAAATTCGGCGATACCGCGAGTTCGGACAATCCCGCGGCCGGCGACAGCGCCGCAGCCGGCGCGCCCGGGGACGTTACCGGCTCGATCGTCACCCCGCCGGCCGAACCGGGGCCGAGCGGCGAGCCGGTCGCGCCGCTGTCGAAGCCCGGCCTCCTTGGCGACGATCCCAACGACGACGTGTCGCTCGGCAAGAAATATTTCCGCGCCAACAATTTCGCGTTGGCTGAAAACTCGTTCCGCAGCGCCGTCGAAAAGCACCCGAACGACGCCGAAGCCTGGATCGGGCTCGCGGCCTCCTACGACCGGCTGCGCCGCTTCGACCTCGCCGACCGCGCTTACGCGCAAGTGCTCCGCCTGATCGGCCCGACGGTCGAAGTCCTCAACGACGAGGGCTTCTCCTACATGCTGCGCGGCGACTACCAGCGCGCCGACAAATTATTGCAGCAGGCGCAGGCCAAGGACCCCGCCAACCCCTACGTCCAGGCCAATCTGAAACTGCTCAACGACGCCTACCGCAGCCGCAAGGCAGCGCAGTAAGGCGTTCGGACACGTTAGTGCTAAGATGACCGCCTTGCTGGTCAACATGGATTGTTCGGACACAAAAAGCGCCATGAAACAGAAATTTTGATCCCTCTCAAGGAGGCTCAGAGAGCTGTTAAGAAGGTGCTTGCACGAATTAGAAAATCTTCCCGAGAAAAGACGCTTTTATTTTCTCCCGCGCCGACCCGACTTTTATGGATTTGGGCGCGATTTTCAACGAAGAACGAGGTTAAGAAGTGGCTCTCTCGGGCATTGCGTGAGGATAAAAATGTATTGCGGCTTGCGGAAGTGCTGCCGGGAAGCTCTTATCAGTCTGGAGGTAGCGGTCAAAAGATAATACGCAGCTTTAAAGCAGACCACTATGCGGACATTTTGGATGTATCGCGCTTTAAAAAGCGACTTGCCGAAATAAGTGGACGAAACGATGCGCCGCAATCGACAAAAGAAATAGCCGATGCGTTTGCGGCGGCCGAACGGGATGCGCGTGATCTGTAGCAATCTACTCGCACGGAATCGACCTTTGGGACGCGGGTCGAATCTTTGCGAAACCTATCGCCACACCTTGCGGGTACATGATAGGTTTGGTCCGCTCAGCCCGTCCTGCCGGACTTCTTCCCCTGCCTGCTCATTCGGCGGCCTTCCCCCCCAACGGGAGAAGCGAATCTTTTCGTCACTGACACATTGACAATTGTCACCGATATAGATACATAAGGCGACGAATCTCGCCCTAAGGGACGCCGTCCGGGTGATGCCGGGCGGCAGGGGCGAGGGCGGTGCCCGCGGGCGAAGCCTCATCAGCTTCGCTCCCGGGCGGCCCGGGCATCAAGCCTGCCGGCATTACGACCGGCGCGTGAGGTGCTCACTGGACTGGGACAGGCGAAGGCGGGCAACACCCGTTCAGACCAGGTCCCAGGAAGCGTGGCCTGGGTTGCGCCTTGGGTGACGTAAGTCCCCTCGGCGAGAGCCGTGGTGGAACGCCGGCAGGCGAGCGCGCCCGAGAGCGGAAAGGGCGGCGCAAGCCGCCTTATCCGTGGCGCGACCCGCGCGCCGTGTTTGCGTGCGGGAGGTGTTACCCGCGTTTGCCGGCGTTCCGCTTCCCTTATTTCTTCCTTCGTAGCCCGGATGAGCGAAGCGACATCCGGGATGGACATTGCAGCTTCTCGACCGTACCCGGATATCGCTCCGCTCATCCGGGCTGCGGCGAGGAGTACGGGTCGTTCGACATCGCTGTTTGACAACACTCGCGCGCGGATCGCGCCGCGAGAACGGATTTTTGTACGCATCCTACGTAGGGGCGGCCCTCGTGGCCGCCCTCAGGTCTCGTCGGCCGTCGTGTCATGGGCGCGCACAAGGGGCGCCCCTACGACAGAGGTCGTTAATCTTCGAACGGCAGGCCGACATATTGCTCGGCGAGCGAGGCCTGGGCGTGCTCGGAGGCTTGCAGATAATCGAATTGATTGAACCGCATCTGTTCCTCGAACGGCGTCTCGCCGGGAAAGCGATGCAGCAGCGACGTCAGCCACCACGACACCCGCGCCGAGTTCCAGACGCGGCGCAGCGCCATGTCGGAATAGCCGTCGAGATAATGCGTCTTGCCGGTGCGATAGGCTTCGGTCAGCGCCCGCGACAGATAGAACACGTCGGACACGGCGAGATTAAGCCCTTTGGCGCCGGTCGGCGGCACGATATGGGCGGCGTCGCCGGCCAGGAACAGTCGCCCGTAACGCATCGGCGCGGCGACGAAGCTGCGCAGCGGCGCGATCGATTTCTCGATCGACGGCCCGGTGACGATCTCGTCGGCCATGTCCTTGGAACAGCGCGCCTTGAATTCGTCCCAGAAGCGCTGATCCGGCCAGTCCTCCAGCTTGGCGTCGAGCTCGCATTGGATGTAGTAGCGGCTCAGCATCGGATTGCGCATCGAGGCGAGCGCGAAGCCGCGGCTGTGATAGCAATAACAAATATCGCGATAAGGCGGCGTCGGCGACATGATGCCGAGCCAACCGAACGGATAGCTCTTCTCATAGGTTTTCAAGAGCGAGCTCGGAATGGCTGTCCGGCTGACGCCATGATAGCCGTCGCAGCCGGCGACATAGTCGCAATCGATGCGCCGCGCGCCTTCCTTTTCGTAGGTCACATAGGGGCGCGCCGACGCGAGCTCATGCAGCTGGACGTCGGCGGCTTCGTCGACGATCTGGCCGCCGGCAGCGTCGCGCGCGGCGTAAAGATCCTCGGTGATGGCGGTCTGGCCGTAGGCCATCATCCGTTTGCCGGTATATTTCCTGGTGTCGATGAAGAACCGCGGCCGGCCTTCCCAGGCGATCGCCGAGCCGTCGTGCGGATGGCCTTCGCGGTCCATGCGCGCACCCAGGCCGACCTCGCGCAGGAGCGCGACGGTGCCGGCCTCCAGCACGCCGGCGCGAATCCGCTCCAGCACGTAGCCGCGGCTCTGCCGCTCCAGCACGATGCTGTCGATGCCGTTGCGGTGCAAAATATGCGACAGCAGCAAACCCGCCGGGCCGCCGCCGATGATCGCCACTTGGGTTCGCGCCGCCGCCGCCATTTTCACCGCCAAGAAAAAGCACTTTCCCCATCAGCAAAGGCGCAATCGCCGCGTTTGACAAGGCGCTTTCACCTCGCGGCTTACGCGCGCGGCGCACTTGACCCGGCCCTGTTGCGTCGCGATATCAGCGCTGGCGACGACACCCAGGCGGGACGGCTTCATGTTTGAAACTTTCAAGACTTTCATCGCCGATTTTACCGACGGCGGCAAACATCCCAGTCAGTTCGCCGACGACGACTACCGGCTCGCCGCCGCGGCGCTTCTGGTGCATGCCGCGACCATCGACGGCGACATGACGGGAAGCGAGCGCGCCAAGCTTTCCAGCGTGCTCAAGCAGAGCTTCGCGCTCGACGACGCGGCGACTGCCGAGCTGATCGCCAAAGCCACCGCCGCCGAGCAGGAATCCGTCGACCTTTATCATTTCACCCATGCGCTCAACCGCGCGCTCGATGAGCCGGGCCGCGCCCGCATCATCGAGATGATGTGGCAGATCGTCTATGCCGACGGCCGCCGCGACGAGCTGGAGGACAATCTGCTGTGGCGCGCCGCCGATCTGCTCGGCGTGTCGCCGCAGGAGCGGATCGCGCTGCGCCGCCGGGTCGGCGGCGACGATGCCGAGCCGGGCGCGCCAGGCGATGCGGGCGAACAGGGCGAAGTTGCATGAGGCCGGTCGCGCTGATCACCGGCGCCTCGGCCGGCATCGGCGTCGAATTGGCGCGCGTCTTCGCCGCGCATGGGCAAGAGCTTGTGCTGGTGGCGCGGCGGCAAGACCGGCTGGTGACGCTCGCCGACGAAATCGCCGCGTCGGGCCGGCCGCGGCCGACGGTGCTGGCGCTCGATCTCGAACGGCGCGACGCCGTCGCGACGCTCACGACGGAACTGTCGGCGCGCGGCCTCGAACCGGCCTATGTCGTCAACAATGCCGGTTTCGGCTTAAGCGGTTCTGCCGCTAGGCTCAGCCGGGACGAGCAGCTCGCCATGGTCGATCTCAATGTGCGCGCGCTCACCGAACTGTCGCTTGCTTTTGTCGACAGTCTTGAGCGTCATCGTGGCGGCATTCTCAACGTGGCGTCGGTTGCGGCCTTCCTGCCCGGACCGGGCATGGCCGTTTATTACGCCAGCAAGGCCTATGTGCTGTCGTTCAGCGAAGCCTTGCATCACGAACTGACCGGCCGCGGCATCAAAGTGACCACGCTCTGCCCGGGGCCGGTCGCGACCGAATTCCAGGCGCGGTCGGGCATGCACTTGCCGAGCGCCGCCAAAATCTTCGAATTGCCGGCGAGCCGCGTGGCGCAGATCGGCTATGATGGGCTGATACGCGGCCGCCGCGTGGTCATCGCCGGCGCAGGCAACAGGATCGCGGTTTTCCTAATGCGTTTCGTTCCCAACGCGTTGTTGATGGCGGCCCTCGATCAGCGCAACGGCGCCAATCACGGTCATTGACGACTTTTGGCGCGCGGTTTGCTTCCTGCGGTGGAGACCTTAGAACTTTAAAAAAGCGAATGAATCGCCGGCGTCATGCAACAGCCGATCCTGATCGTCCTGCACCAGGACCATTCCATCCCCGGCCGCATCGGCAATGCGCTGCGCGACCTTGGCTACCGGCTCGACGTGCGCCGCCCGCGCTTCGACGATCCCTTGCCGTCGACCATGGCGGAACATGCCGGCGCCATCATTTTCGGCGGCCCGATGAGCGCCAATGACGAGGACGATTACATCCGGCGCGAGATCGATTGGATCGGCGTGCCGCTCAAGGAGAACAAGCCGTTTCTCGGCATCTGTCTCGGCGCCCAGATGTTCGCGCGGCAGCTCGGGGGCAAAGTGTTTCGCCATCCCGAGGGCCACGCCGAGATCGGCTATTATCCGATCCGGCCGACCAGCGCCGGCCTCGCCGTCGTCGAGACCTGGCCGGAATGCGTCTATCAATGGCACCGCGAAGGCTTCGATCTGCCGCCCGGCGCCGAACTGTTGGCCGAGGGCGATACCTTCGAAGTGCAGGCGATCCGCGCCGGAGCGGGTTTCGCGTTGCAATTCCACCCCGACGTGACGCACGCCATGATGCACAAATGGACGACGCGCGGTCACGATCGCCTGGACCTGCCGGGCGCACGGCCGCGGCACACCCATTTCGCCGACCGCGCCGTCTACGATTATTCGGCGCGCGCCTGGCTCAGCGTGTTTCTGGAGCGCTGGCTTGCGGCGGCGTGAACGTGGCGGCTTGCTATTGGCCTGAGGCGAGCAGCTGCGCGAAATAAGCGACGGTCTTGGTATAGACCTGCGACGAGTTCCATTGCAGCAGCACCTGAAAATTGGCGGTGCCGTCGCTCCAAGGCTGACCGCGTTGCCAGCCGTAGCCTTTCAGATAATTGGCGGTCGAAGCGAGCACGTCGGGCACGTCGTGAATGAGGTCGCGGCGACCGTTGCCGTCATAGTCGACGGCGAATTTCAGATAGGACGACGGCAGGAACTGGGTCTGTCCGATCTCGCCCGCCCAGGCGCCGCGCATTTCGGCGGGTGCCATGTCGCCGCGATCGACGATGCGCAGCGCGGCGATGAGTTCGCCGCGGAACTTGTCCGGCCGACGGCAATCGTAGGCGAGCGTCGCCAGCGCCCGGATGGTCGGGAAGCGGCCGTTGTCGGCGCCGAAATCGGTCTCCAGACCCCAGATGGCGACGATCACCGCGCCGGGCACGCCGTATTGCTGTTCGATGCGGCTGAACACCGCGCCGTATTGCTGCAACAAGCGCCGCGCGCGTTGCAGCCGCGGCGGCACCATGCGGCCGGAAAACTCCTCAAAGCTCTGTCGGAAAACGCCCTGCGCGTGGTCGCGCGCGATGATGGTCGGATCGTAGGTCACGCCCGCCAGCGCCGCTTGGATGGCGCGCTGCGAAATGCCGTCGGCCGCCGCTTCCTGTTTGACGCCGGCCAGCCAGGCGCCGAAATCGCCGCCACAAGGTGCGCCGGCGTAGGCCGGCGCCGCCATCGCGGCGATGGCGAGGCTAAGCCAGATCGCATTGAGCAATCGCATTCGCTGTTCCTTTACCCCCCGGCACAAGCGCTTGCCATGATGCCGCAGCCGCGCCGCTGCTGCCAGGGCCATGCCTGCCGCATCACGGGCGCGCATCGTGGTAGCGGTCGGCGGCGTAGAGTTCGCGAAAAATCTTGGTCGAAATCAGGACCACCGCGATGGTGCTCAAGCCGCCGAGCAGCACCGAGGGTACGGTGCCGAACACGGCCGCCGCCGTGCCGGCGCGGAAAATGCCGAGCTGGTTCGACGTATTGGTGACCATCGAATTTACCGCGTAGACACGGCCGCGCATATGGTCCGGCGTGCGCAGCTGCACCATGGTCTGGCGGATAACGACGCTGATCGAGTTGGACGCGCCGACCACGGCCAGCGCGGCCAAGGCGAGGACGAAACTCGGCGTCAGCGCGAACACGATGGTTGCGATGCCGTACAGCGTCACCGTCGCGAACATGATGCGGCCGACGCGGTCGGAGATCTGCCAGTGCGCCAGCACGAGCGCGCTGACGATGGCGCCAGCCGCGGGGGCCGCGCGCAACACGCCGAAACCCAGCGGTCCGGCAAAGTAGATATCGCGTGCGAAGATCGGCAACAGCGCCGTCGGATTGCCGAGCAGCACCGCGAACAAATCGAGCAGCACGGCGCCGAGCACGACCTTTTGGCGGATCATGAAGGTGAGCCCGCTGAACAAAGTCTGCAGATCGAGCGGCGTGCGCGCGGCAGGCTTTCGCTCCATCACGATGCCGAGCATGACGATGCTGGTGGAGAGCCACAACAGCCCGCAGACGGCAAACACTAAAGTCGGGCTGATCGCGACAAGGATGCCGCCCAGCGCCGGGCCGGCGACGACGGCGGTTTGCGAGGCCGAAGTCGATCCGGCGATGGCGCGCGGCAGCACGTCGCCCGAAACGATATTCGGCAGCACCGATTGCAGGCTCGGCTGTTCGAAGGAGCGCCCGGTGCCGACGAGAAAAGCCATGGCGAGAAGCAGTGCCGGCGTCAGCCGTCCCGTGGCATTGGCGAAAGCAAGCACGCCGACCGCCAGTGCCTCGGTGAGCTGCGCCAGGCAAGCGACCCAGCGCCGGTCGTAATGATCCGCGACGTGGCCGGTGAGCACGAACAGGCTGATGGCCGGAACGAATTGGACGAGCCCGATTAGCCCCAGATCGAACGGGCTATTGGTCAGTTCGTACATCTGCCAGCCGACCGCGACGACTTGCAGCTGAAGCGCGACCGCCGCGGCGATCCGCACATAAAGAAAACGGACATAAGCGGGATGACGCAACAGCGACAGCGCCGGGGAGGATCCTTGAGTCATTTGCGGCCCTTATAGCCGCATCCCGGAGCTTGTACCCATCCTTGACAGCATAAGACGGCGGTCCTAAATGGCGCCCACTCGCCGCAAAGGCGCAATCTGCCGATTGGCGGGGCCGTAGCTCAGTTGGGAGAGCGCCTCGTTCGCAATGAGGAGGTCAGGGGTTCAACTCCCCTCGGCTCCACCAGCCCACCCAAGCCACTTCGCCGCCCATCGGGCGGCTTGCGAGCTTCACTTGTTCGCGAGCGCTCAGTTCGCTAGTTTCTGCCACCCTTAACCCGAATCCGGTCCATGCGCGCTTTTTTTCTGGTCGTCGATTTAGCTCTGCAGCTCTATGTCTGGATCGTGATCGCGATGGCGATCTTTTCCTGGCTCGTGGCGTTCAACGTGGTGAATACGCGCAACCACGTCGTCGCGATGATCGGCGACTTTCTTTATCGCATCACCGAGCCGGCGCTGCGCCCGATCCGCAACCTGCTGCCGAACCTCGGCGGCATCGACATTTCGCCGGTCATATTGTTTCTGATCATCGTCTTCATCCGCTATGTGATCGCGCTCTATATCCTGCCGAACGTCTACTGACCGCGATGAATGCTCGGCCGTGGACGCAAGCGGCGGGTGGCGTCGCGCTCGACATACGCGTCACCCCGCGCAGCAGCCGCGAGGCCATCGAAGGAATCGAGCGCCGCGCCGATGGCCGGGCGGTGCTCAAGGTACGGCTATGCGCGGCGCCGGTCGAAGGCGAGGCCAATGAGGCATTGCGCCGGCTCCTCGCCAAGGCGCTCGGCGTTGCGCCGCGACAGATCGAAGTTACAGCGGGCGCTACGTCGCGGCTCAAGCGGCTGCGCATCGCCGGCGATCCGCAATCGCTTCATGCGAGCCTGGAACGACTGGCGAAGGGGATTGGATGAGCGCGAAAATAATCGACGGCAAGGCGATCGCCGCGGATTTGCGCGCTTCGGTCAAAGCCGAGGCGCATCGCCTGACCGCAGCCCATGGCATCGTGCCGGGACTCGCGGTCGTGCTGGTCGGCGACAATGCAGCCAGCAAGACCTACGTCACCAGCAAATCGCGCGCGTTGCACGAAGTCGGCATGCGGCCGCTCGACTACCATTTGCCCGCCGCGACCGGCGAAGCCGAGCTGCTGGCGCTGGTCCAAGCGCTCAATGCCGATGCTACCGTGAACGGCATTCTGGTGCAGCTGCCGCTGCCGCCGCAGATCAATCCGGCGCGCGTTCTCAACAGCATCGATCCGAACAAGGACGTCGACGGCTTTCATCCGCTTAACGCCGGACGGCTGATAATGGGAATGCCGGCGCTGGTGCCGTGCACGGCGGTCGCCTGCCTCAAGCTAATCAAGACGGTGCATCCTTCGCTCATCGGGCTCGATACCCTGATGATCGGCCGCTCGCATATCGTCGGCAATCCGCTGTCGCAGGTTCTGCTCAATGAGAACGTCACCGTTACCGTGGCGCATACTCATACGCGCAATCTGCCCGATTATTGCCGACGTGCCGAGCTTTTGTGCGTCGCCATCGGCTGCGCCGAATTCATTCGCGGCGACTGGATCAGGCCGGGCGCAACCGTGATCGACGTCGGCATCAATCGCGTGACCGACGGCGCCGGCAAATCTCGCATCGTCGGCGACGTGAATTTTGCGGAAGCGCGCAAAATGGCCGGCGCTATCACGCCGGTACCGGGCGGCGTCGGACCGATGACCATCGTTTGTCTGTTGGTGAACACATTGCGCGCGGCCTGCGCGCAGGCCGGGTTGCCGGCGCCGGCGGTGTGATTTCAGCTATTCCAGCCGAACGCGACCTTGTCGAGCACGCGGGTGCCGAATTTCTCGGAACTGCGCGCCACCGCCTTGCCGCCGAGCGCGCGGTAGAACTCGACCGCGTTTTCGTTCTCGGAGAGCGCCCAGACGATCAGCGATTTGAGCGCGCTCTGCGCCAGATCGCGGCGGGCGGCAGTGAACAGGCGGCGGCCGAAGCCGAGGCCCTGGAATTCCGGCCGCAGATAGAGCTCGTAGATCTCGCCGTCATAGTAAAGGCTGCGCGCCCGGTTGCGCCCGTAATTGGCGTAGCCGGCGATCTTGTCGCCGAATTGCAAAAGCGCGATACGGCTGCCTTTGCGGATAGCGCTTTCCCACCACGCCGGGCCGCGCCGATTGATGAGCCGTTCCAGCTCGGCGCCCGGGATGATGCCCTGGTAAGCGGTCCGCCAGGCCTCATCGTGGGCGTCCGCGACTGCGCCGGCATCGCATGCCCGGGCGCGTCGGATTTCAATGAGGACAGTGCTCATGATGCGATGCTCGTCCTGCGGCTCGTCACGCGATTCACAATGCGATCAAAGCAAGCGGTTCTGCGGCCTTCAAGGCTTTAGATTCACGTTCGGTTAACGATGTGGATTATTAGCCAAAAGACGCGGGCCTGACCACAATCGCGAACACGAAAATGCAAGGCCCAAGCGCAATCCGGACGGGCTGTTGCAATCCTGTCACGGTCGGCCGGATTCGGCGCGGACGGTATCCAGCGCGGGGGAATTTGTGACAGGATAGGACTTGGTTTGTACGTCCGATCCGGTGCGTGCTCGCACGGAGTCGGCTGCGCTCAGACGCGTTCGGTTTCTTTGCGCCGCTCGTCGCGTTTGCGGTCGACCGGATCGAGGAGCTTCTTGCGCAGCCGGATCGATTTCGGCGTCACCTCGACCAATTCATCGTCTTCGATATAGGCGAGCGCCTTTTCCAACGTCATGCGGATCGGCGGCGTGAGCCGGATCGCTTCGTCCTTGGAATGAGTGCGGATGTTGGTCAGCTTCTTGCCCTTGAGCAAGTTGACTTCGAGGTCGTTGCCGCGGGTATGCTCGCCGACGATCATGCCGCGATAAACCTTCCAGCCCGGCTCGATCATCATCGGGCCGCGGTCTTCGAGGTTCCACATCGCGTAAGCGACGGCATCGCCCTGATCGGTCGAAATCAAGACGCCGTTGCGCCGGCCGACGATTTCACCGCGATGCGGACCATAGGCGTGGAACAGCCGGTTCATCACCGCGGTGCCGCGGGTGTCGGTGAGGAGCTCGCCTTGATAGCCGATCAGCCCGCGCGTCGGTGCATAGAAGATGAGCCGCACCCGGCCGCCGCCGGAGGGGCGCATCTCGACCATCTCGCCTTTACGCTCGGCGAGCTTTTGTACCACGATGCCGGCGTGTTCCTCGTCGACGTCGATGACGACCTCCTCGATGGGTTCGAGGAGCTCGCCTGACGGACCGTGTTGATAAAGCACCTTCGGCCGCGACACCGAGAGCTCGAAACCCTCGCGCCGCATGGTCTCGATCAGAATGCCGAGCTGCAATTCGCCGCGGCCGGCGACTTCCATGGAATCCTTCTCCATGGACTCGGAAATCCTCAGCGTGACGTTGCCTTCCGCTTCGCGCAGCAGCCGGTCGCGGATCACCCGGCTTTGCACCTTGTCGCCCTCGGTGCCGGCGAGCGGCGAATCGTTGATGTGGAAGGTCATGGTCAGTGTCGGCGGATCGATCGGCTGCGCCGGCAGCGGCACCGTCACTTCCGGAGCGCACAGCGTGTGCGAGACGAACGCGTCCGGCAGTCCGGCGATGGCGACAATGTCGCCGGCGAAGCCTTCGTCGATCGGCGCCCGCTCCAAGCCGCGGAAAGCGAGCACTTTGGTCACGCGGCCCTCCTCGACCAGTTCGCCGTTGCGGTCGAGGACTTTCACCGCCTGATTGGGCTTCACCGAGCCGGAGAAGATACGGCCGGTGACAATACGGCCGAGATAGGGGTTGGCTTCGAGGATCGTGCCGAGCATGCGGAACGGGCCGTCCTCGACCTGCGGCGGCGCCACATGGCGAATGACGAGGTCGAACAGCGGCGCCATGCCCCGGTCCTTGGGGCCGGCGGGGTCGGACGCCATCCAGCCTTGCTTGGCCGAGCCGTAGAGGATGGGGAAATCGAGCTGCTCTTCGGTCGCGTCAAGCGCCGCGAACAGGTCGAATACCGCATTGGCGACTTCGGTCGGGCGGGCGTCGGAGCGATCGACCTTATTGATGACCACGATGGGCTTTAGTCCCATCTTGAGCGCCTTCGACACCACGAACTTGGTCTGCGGCAGCGGCCCCTCGGCGGCATCGACCAGCACCAAGGCGCCATCGACCATATTGAGGATGCGCTCGACCTCGCCGCCGAAATCGGCGTGGCCCGGCGTATCGACGATATTGATCCGCGTGTCGTGCCAGACCAGCGAAGTCGCCTTGGCGAGAATGGTAATGCCGCGCTCGCGTTCGAGGTCGTTCGAATCGAGCGCGCGCTCGACCACGCGCTGGTTCTCGCGGAACGAGCCCGATTGCTGCAAAAGCCGGTCGACCAGCGTGGTTTTGCCGTGGTCGACGTGGGCGATAATGGCAATGTTGCGGAGATTCATGTGTTCAGTGCGTTAAACCGTTACGGGCCCCGAAGGGGCCCGCGATTGATGGGCCGTATATAGTCAGAAATCGCGGAGAAGCAATCGTTCTACGCCGCGGCGGCCTTGGCGCCCGCCGCTGCGACGGTTCCTGCAGTCGCGCCTGCGCCTACCTGGCCGGCGAGGGCGGCGCGCCGCGCCGCAATGGCAAAGCGCAGCTGATCGAGCGCGAAGGCGAACGACATGCGCACGGTTTCGTCGAATTCCTCGTGTTCGCCCTGGTGGATGATCGCAACCACGAGGTTGTCGGCCTCGACCTGAAGTTGGTCGATCGCCTCGACCGCCGGCGCGGCATGCGCTTTGCGCACGAGATCGAGGACGCGTTGCAGAAGCCGGAGCCGGCGGGTGCGGCCGCTGCTGCGCAGATAGCTCGCCAAGCCGGCAATCGCCGATCCGAACACCGGAAAGATCAGCATGCCATAGAAGATATCATCGCCATATTTGTCGAAGAACGACTGCTGGCTGTCGGAAAGATACGCCAGCGCTCCGGGATGGACGATGACCTCTGCGTCCTTGTCGGTCGATGGCGCCGCGATCTTGACGTCGCCCGGCAGCGCGGCGGCGAGCGCCTGCCGCGACGAATAGATGACCTTCGCCAGCGCGGCGATGACGGAATTGCTGTACGACTTTCGCGCCACCAGATATTCGGCGAAGCTGAGACTTTTGAGACTGTCGTCGGGCGTCGGCGGATTGCCGCCGAAAGTGCCGGCGTCGATATCGACGGAATCGAAGGCGGGATTGCGTTTGGCGATGCCATCGGCCTGATCGATCTCGATGAAGGCCGGCGCTTTGCCGTTCACCGTCGCTGCCGCTACCGCGTTGGAAATGTCCCGGCCCGTCGCCGCGCCGGCCACGAACAGGGCATCGACTTGATTGCTCTTGATGGCGTCGGCAAGCTTGTTCGGGTCGATCTGCGATACCGTCACCTTGGCAAGCGGCACGCCGTAATGACTCAGTACGAGTTCGAGCAAGCCGGCGGTCGCCTCATTGCCGGTGACGATGCCGATGCGCTTGCCGGCAAGCTGCGCTACTTTGCCGAACTTGTTGCTGTCGTCGCTCGCATCGCTATCGTCGCTGTCGGCGTTCTTTGCGCTCTTGGCGCTCTTGGCACTTTTGGCGCTTTTGCTTGCTTTCGACGCCGCGGGGCTTTTGCTTCCCTTGGCACTTACCGCGCTCGTGTCCGTATTCTGGGCGCCTTTAGGGCTGCCCGCGGCGACGGGCGGCGGGACGATCAGCGCCATTACGTTCTGCCGCACAATGGCGATCACCGGCCAATTCACCGAGTCTTCGAGATTGCTCGGCAGCACCGCGAGATCGGCCCGACGCTTGCTGATCGCCTGAGCGGTTTCCTGCGACCCTTGCGTCGGAACGATCTGCAAAGAAATATTCTGGTGGCCTTTCGCGATTTGATTGGTCAGCGCCTGGACGAACTTGGCGTCCACCGGCCCGGCGGCGATCCGCATATGGTCGGCTTGGGTGGTGAAATAAAATCCCGCCCAGACGGCGGCGACGAGCACAATGGTTCCGAGAATGGTGACAAGCCAGGTGTGGCGCAGAAACGTCCGCACCCGGCTTCGCACCATATGTTCGAGCGATTCGATACTCATGGCGTGACCCGACGAGTGGCCATGCACGGCCGTAGCCGAGCCCGTCCTGCTTTCCTTGGAACGCCGGAAAAGCCAAAACCTCATGGCAAGAGGCGGACGCTGCGGAAGGCCGGGCGGCATAATTAATTCTAACACGGCGCGCAGGCTTTGACTCCAGGGCGCAACCGGGCGTCCAACGGTCAACCGGCGCTTTGGTTAATCGCGCGAGCCGCTCATTGTCATCGGCACTTGTGGGTCGACTTTGACTGGGTCCGACCGTATCCCCGCACCATTCGTCAGCCGTCACGCCCCGGCGGCCCGGCTCCAGGGGCCGAACCGAAAGCCGGCCGGCATGGCTCGGTGCACCATCAGCATTTCCCCTACGGTTTCGGACGTCACCAGCCCGACCAGCCGGTCGGCGGCGTCGACGATGCCCACGGCAGGCACGGCTTTCTCCTGCAACAGGCGAAACGCCTCGTCGAGACAGTGGCGATGGCCGAGCGTCGGCATCGGCGTCGTCATGGCGTCGGCGACCTTGGCATCCGGCCCGCGCTCTTTAAGCGCGCGAATGAGGTCGTTGCGCGCCAGCACGCCGACCGGTCGCCCAGCGCCATCGACGACCGGAAATTCGCCTTGGCTGGTGCGCAGCAGCGTCTCGACGGCGGCATCGACATGCTCGTCGGGCGTCAACGTCGCGAATTGCGTCATCATCGCCGCCGTTACCGGCACACCGCGCGATATGGCGCGGATCGCCACCAGATGCGCTTCCGACGAGGCGGCGAGATAGACGAAAATGGCGATGAAGATCAGCAGCGGATTGCCGAACAGGCCGAGAAAGCCGAGCAGGAACGCGACCCATTGGCCGATGGCTGCCGCGATCTCGGTGGCGCGGACATAACCGAAGTGGCTCGCCAGCAAGGCGCGCAGCACCCGCCCGCCGTCCATCGGAAACGCCGGGATCAGGTTGAACACCGCGAGGAAGACATTCACCGCCGCCAGCCGATCGACCATGCTCGTCGACGTGCTTTCGAGCGCGACGAGATGACTGAGTTCGAGGCTGGCGCCGCCGAGCAAAACCAAGAGCGCGGCGATGACGACGTTGACCAAAGGTCCGGCGATGGCGATGAGAAATTCCTCGCTCGGCTGCTCCGGGATGCGCTCGAGCCGCGACACGCCGCCGATCGGCAGCAAAATTACTTCGGACGTCGAAACGCCAAACGCGCGCGCCGTGAAAATGTGCCCGAACTCGTGCAGCAGAACGCACAGGAACAGAAGCAGGAGGAATATCAGCCCGCTCCAGGCCTCCTGGGGGCCTCCCGCAATGTAGCTGACGCCGAAAATCCAGGCGAGAAACAACAGGAATGTCACATGGATACGGATCGCCGTGCCGGCGACGGACCCGATGTTCAAAGACCAACCCATGGCAACCTCCGGGATTCCCAGGCGTCGACGCTCGATTGGCTATCTAATGATCTTGGCGCATAGTTGCGATAGCAGCCCGGTAAAGTTCGCCTGCATTGACGGAGCATTGCCATGAGTCAAAAACTCTCCTGCGAAGCGCGCAAGGCCGCCTTGGCTCGGCTTGAGGGCTGGAGCGAAGCATCGGGCCGCGACGCCATTACCAAGACGTTCGTCTTTGCCGATTTCAACGAAGCCTTCGGCTTCATGACCCGCGCGGCTTTGGTCGCGGAAAAGCTCGACCACCATCCCGAATGGTTCAATGTCTACAAGACCGTCGAAGTCACGCTGTCCACCCACGACGCCGGCGGCTTGACCGAGCGCGATATCAAGCTCGCCGCGGCGATGGATAAGATTGCGGGGTAAACTCCGCCTTGCGGTTGCCGTTTTCCGGCTCCATTTGACGAGGGTGTGGCTCAGGTCGTAGCGCCGTTTTGGAGGGGCCAATGGGCATTTGGGAACAAGCCGCTTCTTGGAGTGATTTCGCGGCGCTGTCGCGCCGGATCACGGCCGACGAAGCGGGGCTGCGTCGCACTTTCTGGCGCAAGCTGTTGCGCGAGGCGGCGAGCATCCCGTTCCTGGAAGAGGTTCTGACCGCATATTATTGTGCGTTCGATCGCAAGACGCCGCTTTACGTGAAGGTCGTGCTGATCGGCGTGATGATCTATTTCGTCGTGCCCGACGATGTCATCCCCGATTCGCTTTCGCTGATCGGACTCGCCGACGATGCCGCGGTGCTCACGCTCGCGTTTAAGGCCGTCTCCTCGCATATCAAGCCGGAGCATCGGCAGGCGGCGCAAGCCATGCTGGCGCGGCTGCGTAGTTAAAGCCGCTAAGGCCGCAGCACGATTTTTCCCATCACCTTGCGGTCGGCGATTGCTTTAAGCGCCGCCGCGATATCCGCCAGAGGATAAACCGCGTGGACATGCGCGCTGAGCTTGCCTTGCGCGCACCACGCGACGATTTGCTGCATCAAGGCCCGCTGCTTCTCGGGCTCGCGCCTGACCCAGGTGCCCCAGAGCACGCCACGGATATCGCAGCTTTTCAGGAGCACCAGATTAAGCGGCAGCTTCGGGATCTCGCCGGCGGCGAAGCCGACCACCAGATAGCGGCCTTCCCACGCCAGCGAGCGCACGGCGGGTTCCGCATAATGACCGCCGACCGGATCGTAGACCACGTCGATGCCGTGCTCGCCGCCGAGTCTCTTGAGCGCGCTGCGCAAGTCTTCTGTCGCGTAGTTCACCGTTTCGTCGGCGCCGTGCGCGCGGGCGAAAGCGAGCTTGTCGTCCGACGAGGCGCAGGCGATGACGCGCGCGCCCATGATCTTGCCGATCTCGACGGCCGCGAGGCCGGTGCCGCCGGAGGCGCCGAGCACGGCCAGCGTTTCGCCGGGTTTAAGATCGGCGCGCTCGCGCAGCGCGTAAAGCGTCGTGCCGTAGGTGACGGTGAGACCGGCGGCGCGGTCGAAATCGAGCCCGTCCGGCACCTTGACGAGCTGCTGCGCCGGGACGGCGACCGCTTCGCGCGCCGCGCCCCAGCCGATATTGCCCATAACGCGGTTGCCCGGAGCGATGCCGGTCACGGCGGCGCCGACGCGCTCGACCACGCCGGCGAACTCCGCCGCCGGCGAAAAAGGAAATGGCGGCTTGTGCTGGTATTTGCCGGCGATGATCAGCGTGTCGAAAAAATTCAGCGCCGCCGATTTCACGCGCACCACCGCCTCGTCGGGGCCGGGTTGCGGCTGTTCGATATCGGCGAGTTCAAGCTCGTCGGGCGTGCAGAAATGCGTGCAGAGGACGGCCTTCATCCGCGCTTAATATCAGGCTTCCGTCACTCCGGCATCATGCAGGAGACGACGCAGCCGCGAAAACGCGAGCCGCAGCCGCGATTTCACCGTGCCGAGCGGCAGCTTGGTGCGCTGCGCAATCGCCGCGTGCGACAGGCCGTCGAAGAAAGCCAATTTCACCAGCGTCAGCTGCTCGCGCGGCAGAACTTCGAGCGCCGCGCGCAGGCATCGCTCCCGTTGGGCCGCGTCGATGCGGTCATCGCTCGACTCGCCGGGATCGGGGATGACGAAGAAATCTTCCACCGCGCAACTGAATTCGCGGCTGCGGCGGCGCATATCGATGCGCCGGTTGCGGGCAATGTGGAAGATCCAGGTGGCGGCGGCGGACTTACGCCGGTCGAACAGATGCGCCTTGCACCAGATCGTTTCCATCACGTCCTGGGTCGCGTCGGCGGCGGCGAATGGGGTAAGCCCCAGCCGGGTCATCTGGGCGTGGACGCGCGGGCCGAAATGGACAAACAGCCGCGTAAAGGCCGCGCCGTCGCGAGCGGCGCCGACCGCGGTCAGCAGATCGTCCAGGGCCGCGATCCGTCTCGTCCGGTCGTCCGTCTGCGTGCCGTGTCGCGAAATGGCTCGTTGCGAGAGGAGCTATCGAGAGATGGCTTATGGCGAGACGATTCATTGCGAACTGGCGCTCTTCTCAGGCTGCAGGAGTCCAAAACTGCCTCCCAGCCGTCGGAAGTATTGGCCGCGCGCCCCTGGAGGGCTGTGCTGCGAATCACAATTTGCCGGTCCGAGTGGGCACAATCGTCCACCGGAGGGTCCGGCCGCCGGCCCGCGGCGGGCGCTAAAGCCCCGTAGAACGTTGCCTATCTCGTTCCGTATTCGGTGGAATTGGATTAGACTAAACAAATTTGCTAATCAGGGCGGGGGGCCCAATCGGCGAGGCCGTATGCGCATGCATCGACGATGGCAGCTGATCGTTTTGCTGTTCATTGCAGCGGCATTTGCCGTTCCGGCGCTCGCCCAACAGCCGGCTGCGCCCGCATCCGCAGCGCCCGCGGCAGCGCCCAAGCCGAAGCCTAAACCTAAGCCGGCGCCAAAGCCCGCTGCGGCCGCTGAGAAACCTGCGCCCGCGCCGGCAAAGCCTGCGGCCGCCGCCGGGGGCGTCCAGCCGAAGCTCCTTGGCCAATACGCCGACTGGGGCGCTTACACGGCCTCTCCCGCCGGCAAGAAGGTCTGCTTCGCCATTTCCAAGCCGACGTCCTCCGAGACCAATCCGCCCAACCGGCCGCGCAATCCGATCTACATGTTTATCTCCACCCGGCCGGCGGATAAGGTGACCAATGAGGTCTCGATCATCATCGGTTATCCGTTCAAGCCGGGCTCCGACGCCAGCGCGCAAATCGGCTCGACCACCTTCGCGCTCTACACTCAACAGGATGGCGCCTGGATCAAGAACGCGGCCGAGGAAGCGCAAATGGTCGACGCGATGCGGGCCGGCGATACCGTGACGGTCAAGGGCGAGTCGGCCAAGGGCACGCAAACCACCGACACATTCAATCTCAAAGGCCTGTCGCAGGCGCTCGACCGCGTCGCACAGGAATGCAAATAGACCCGTATAAATCCTCCCCCTGACAGGGGAGGGCTGGATGGGGTTCGCGGCGGCGACGCTTACGTGCGCGTTGAACACTGGCCCCCACCGGCTTCGCTCGCCACCTCCCCTTTTCAGGGGGGAGGAACTATCTATGCGGCAGGCGCGCTTTCGCCCGTAATTTCAATCTTGGAAGACGATGAATTCGTTTGCAGCGACTGAAACCGAACGCTCCGGCGCGGCGCCGTTCCTGGAAAGACGGCCGCTGGAGGACTATGCCGCGCCGGCGCAACCGTCGCTCGTCGGCATGTCGCGCGACGTGCTCGCCGCGGCGCTAGGGCAGGCCGGCGTGCCGGAACGGCAGCGCCGCATGCGGGTGCAGCAGATTTGGCACTGGCTCTATGTGCGTGGCGTTCAAGACTTCGACGCGATGACCACATTGTCGAAGGATTTGCGCGCTGCGCTGGCGCAGCGCTTTACACTGGTGCGGCCCGAAATCGCCGCCGAACAGATCTCCGTCGACGGCACCCGCAAGTGGCTCATTCGGTTGCCGGGCGAGTTCGGCCGCGCCCCGCACGAGGTCGAATGCGTCTACATCCCGGAGGCCGACCGCGGCACCTTGTGCATTTCGAGCCAGGTCGGCTGCACGCTCAACTGCACGTTCTGCCACACCGGAACGCAGCGGCTGGTGCGCAATCTGACCGCGGCCGAGATCGCCGGCCAGGTGGTTCTGGCCCGCGACCGCCTCGGCGATTGGACCCCCACCCTTCCCTCCCCCGCAAGCGGGGGAGGGAAGGGTGGGGGCGGTGAGCCGGAGAAGCGACTTATCTCCAACGTCGTCATGATGGGCATGGGCGAGCCGCTCTATAATTTCGAGGCGGTGCGCGATGGCCTCGCTGTGGTCGCCGACGGCGACGGCCTGAGCATCTCCAAGCGACGGATCACGTTGTCGACGTCCGGCGTCGTGCCCAATATCGCGCGCGCCGGGGCGGAAATCGGCGCGATGCTCGCGGTGTCGCTGCATGCCGTCACCGACGAATTGCGCGATCAATTGGTGCCGCTCAACCGCAAATATCCGTTACGTGAACTGCTCGACGCCTGTCGAAATTATCCGGGCGTCTCCAATGCGCGGCGTATCACCTTCGAATATGTCATGCTCAAAGGCGTCAACGATTCGCTCGTTGACGCCAAGGCGCTGGTGCGCCTCCTCAAGGGCATTCCGGCCAAGATCAATCTGATCCCGTTCAATCCCTGGCCGGGCACGACATACGAATGCGCGGACTGGGAGCAGATCGAGAAGTTTTCCGAAATCATCTTTGCTGCCGGCTATGCCTCGCCGGTGCGCACGCCGCGCGGCCGCGATATTCTCGCCGCCTGCGGCCAGCTCAAAAGCGCGACGGAGAAGCTGTCGGCCCGCGAGCGCCTCGCTTTGCGCGCCATGGCGATGACCGACTGACCTAGGCCAATCGAGTATTTCATGACCGCGCTGTTCCGCATCACCATGATGTTCGTCGGCTATGTCTGGGCCTGCATTGCGGCTTCGCTCGTCCTGGCGCTGGGTACGCTGACGCCGGAATGGGACTATTTTTTCCGGTCGCTCGGCGCGCAGTCGCCCGAAGTACAGTCGGCGGCAATGTGGATGGTCGTCGGGTTGGGCGCGCTCATCATATTCGTCGTCGGCTTTTTGCCGACGCTGCTTGTCATCGTCATTACCGAAGGTTTGGCGCTCCGTTCGGTCCTCGTCTATGGCGTCATCGGCGGCGCCTTGGCGCTGGCCATGGCGTTCGGGTTGGATTTCGCCGGCTATAGCGCTCCGGCCAGTGTCGACATCGCCCGCGAACGCGAAGTTTTTGCCGCGGCCGGTATCGCGGGCGGAATGGTCTATTGGCTGTTCGCCGGGCGCAAGGCAGGGTCTTGGAAGTGAGATTTGGCGTGGAAGCGATCGCATGCATCGGACCGGACTGACGATCTCGCTAACGATCGGTTTTGCGGTCGGCGTGATCTGCGCGGTCGATCCGCAGCTCGATCTCGATATCGCCGGCGCGTTCTTCAATCCGGCGCTGCATTTGTTCGGCGTCAACGCGCAAATGTGGGTGCAGCACAGCCGTGAAGCGGCCCGCGTGATCATTACGCTCTTGGTACTGCCGGCCTTCCTCGCCATTCTCGGCAAGCTGATCTGGCCGCACCGGCCCATGCTGATCGAAGCGCGCGCGGCGGCCTTCCTCATCGCGACGCTGGCGCTCGGGCCGGGCCTTCTCACCAACGTCATTCTCAAGGACCACTGGGGCCGGGCGCGTCCGATCGACGTGCAGCAATTCGGCGGCGACTATCGGTTCACGTCATGGTGGGACCCGCGCGGCGATTGTCCGGACAATTGCTCGTTCATTGCCGGCGAGCCGTCCGGCGCGTTCTGGACGCTGGCGCCCGCCGCGCTGGCGGGACCGGAATTGCAGCCGCTCGCCTACGCCGCTGCGCTCGCCTTCGGCGTCGGCATTGGCGCGCTGCGCATCGCCGCCGGCGCCCATTTCTTCTCCGACGTCGTCTTCGCCGGCGTCTTCATGTATCTCCTGATCTGGCTGGTGCATGGTCTGATCTATCGCTGGCCCGCGACCCGCATCGACGAGGCGGCGGCCGAGCGCCGGCTGGCGGAAGCCGGCGAGAAGCTCGCGGCGCTGGCGCGGCGGCTGAGAGACCGCAGCGGGAAGACCTCCTGAGCATTTCGCAACGCTTGCGTCGGCCTGCCGCGCCCCTATAGTCGCGCGCATTTCGGGCGGGCAGCGCCGCCTTAAAGCTTTAAGGTTTTCGCCATGCCTCCGCCCGGCAAGAAGGACGTCAAGAAAGTCGTGCTGGCCTATTCCGGCGGGCTCGATACGTCGATCATTCTGAAATGGCTGCAGACGACCTATGGCTGCGAGGTCGTCACTTTCACCGCCGATCTCGGCCAGGGCGAGGAGCTCGAGCCGGCGCGGGCGAAGGCGCTGACGCTCGGCATCAAGCCGGAAAACATCTTCATCGAAGATTTGCGCGAGGAGTTCGTCCGCGACTACGTATTTCCGATGTTCCGCGCCAATGCGCTCTACGAGGGCCAGTATCTGCTCGGCACCTCGATTGCGCGGCCGCTGATCGCCAAGAAACAGATCGAGATCGCCGAGAAAGTCGGCGCCGACGCGGTGGCCCACGGCGCGACCGGCAAGGGCAACGATCAGGTGCGGTTCGAGCTCGCTTATTATGCGCTCAAGCCCGACGTGAAAGTCATCGCGCCGTGGCGCGAATGGGATTTCAAGTCGCGCGAGGCGCTCATCGCCTTTGCCGAGCAGAACCAGATCCCCATCGCGAAGGACAAGCGCGGCGAAGCGCCGTTCTCGACCGACGCCAATCTCTTGCACACATCGTCCGAGGGCAAAGTGCTGGAAGACCCGTCCGGCGAAGTGCCGGATTACGTTTATTCGCGCACCGACGATCCCGAGAAGGCGCCAAACAAGGCGGAGTATATCGAGATCGAATTCGAGCGCGGCGACCCGGTTGCGATCGACGGCAAGAAGCTGTCGCCGGCGCAATTGCTGACGCAGCTCAACGCGATCGGGCGGAAGCACGGCATCGGCCGGCTCGATCTGGTCGAGAACCGCTTTGTCGGCATGAAATCGCGCGGCCTATACGAGACGCCGGGCGGCACCATCCTGCTCGCCGCGCATCGCGGCATCGAATCGATCACGCTCGACCGCGGCGCCGCGCATCTCAAAGACGAGCTGATGCCGAAATATGCCGAACTAATTTATTACGGCTTCTGGTTCGCGCCGGAGCGCGACATGCTGCAGGCGGCGATCGACAGGAGCCAGGAATTCGTCACCGGCCAGGTGCGGCTCAAGCTCTACAAAGGCAATGTCGGGGTGGTCGGCCGCGAGAGCAAATATTCGCTCTACGACCAGGACTTGGTGACGTTCGAGGAGGGCGCGGTCGCCTACGACCAGCGCGATGCGGAAGGCTTCATCCGGCTCAACGCGCTCCGCCTGCGCACGCTCGGGCAGCGGAAGCGGAAGTTGAAGCTGTGAACAGCCTGCCGCGCTCTATCATTGTCATCGCCCGGTTTGACCGGGCGATCCAGTAATCGCGGCGAAGGCAGCGATTACTGGATCATCCGCCTTCGCGGATGATGACAGGTGGAGGCGGACGATGACGGGTGCAGGCGGATAATCGTCACACCTGCCGCTCGACCAGCGCGCGCTTGATCTCGGCGATCGCTTTCGCCGGATTGAGGTGTTTGGGGCAGGCCTTGGCGCAATTCATGATGGTGTGGCAGCGATAGAGCCGGAACGGGTCTTCCAGATTGTCGAGCCGTTCGCCGGTCGCCTCGTCGCGCGAATCGACGAGCCAACGCTGCGCCTGCAACAAGGCTGCCGGCCCGAGGAAGCGGTCCGAGTTCCACCAATAGCTCGGGCAGGCGGTCGAGCAGCAGGCGCACAAGATGCACTCGTAAAGGCCGTCGAGCTTCTGGCGGTCTTCGTGGCTCTGCTTCCATTCCGTGCGCGGCTCAGGCGACACCGTTTGCAGCCACGGCTGGATCGAAGCGTGCTGGGCGTAAAAGTTGGTGAGGTCGGGCACCAGGTCCTTCACCACCGGCATGTGCGGCAGCGGATAGATGCGCACGGCGCCCGCGACCTCGCCCATCGACTTGGTGCAGGCGAGCGTATTGGTGCCGTCGATATTCATGGCGCAGGAGCCGCAAATCCCTTCGCGGCAGGAACGGCGGAAGGTCAGCGTCGCATCGACGTTGTTCTTGAGCCAGATCAGCGCGTCGAGAATCATCGGTCCGCAATCGGCGGTATCGACGTAATAGGTGTCGATGCGCGGATTGCGCCCATCGTCCGGATTCCAGCGGTAGATGCGGTATTCGCGTTCGGCGCTCGCCTTCGCCGCATGCGGCCAGGTTTTGCCTTGCTCGACTTTGGAGTTCTTCGGCAGCGTGAATTGGACCATGTGATTTGCCTTATGCCTCAATCAAATCAAGCCGGCGTTCAATCCTCAACAGGCGATCGTCCAGACGGTCCATGCGATGTTCGAGCCTCACAAAATCGGCGCGCAAGCCCGAAAGCTCACCCTTGACCCCGGAGATTTGATCCTCAACCGAACCAACTCGTGCCGTAAGCTCCAGAACCCGCTCCAAGAGCGTCTGGAGCTTGTCGTCTACCGATCGCATCATCCGCAGAGTTAGGTTTTCTGGCTCGTCCGCCATGGCAGCGCTCAATAAACCCGCTTTTTGGGCTCGATATAGGAGACGTCATTGGTGAGCGTGTAAGTGTGCACCGGGCGGTAATCGATGGTGACTTTGCCGGTTGCCGGATCGAGCCACGACAGTGTGTGCTTCATCCAGTTGTGGTCGTCGCGGTCGGGGAAATCCTCGCGCGCATGGGCGCCGCGGCTTTCGGTGCGGTTGACCGCGGAATCCATGGTGACCACGGCCTGCTCGATCAGATTGGCGAATTCGAGCGTCTCGATCAGGTCGGAATTCCAGATCAGCGAACGGTCGGATACGTGGACATCGTCCATGCCCTTATGGACATCGTGGATGAGCTTCGAGCCTTCCTGCAGCACCTCGCCGGTGCGGAACACCGCGCAATTGTTCTGCATGACGTGCTGCATCTTGGCGCGCAATTGCGCGGTCGGCGTGCCACCCGAGGCATTGCGGAATTTATCGAGCCGCGACAGCGACTGCTCGGCGGAGTCCTTTGGCAGTTCCGGCTGCTTGTCGTTAGCGTTAAGGATTTCGGCGCAGCGCAGCGCCGCGGCGCGGCCGAACACCACGAGATCGATCAGCGAATTCGAACCGAGCCGGTTGGCGCCGTGCACCGAGACACAGGCCGCCTCGCCCACCGCCATCATGCCGGGCACGATGTGATCGGGATTGCCGTCTTTCTTGGTCAGCGCCTCGCCATGATAATTGCTGGCGATGCCGCCCATATTGTAATGGGCCGTGGGCACGATCGGCACCGGCTCGCGCGTCAGGTCGACGCCGGCGAAAATGCGCGCGGATTCGGTGATGCCGGGCAATCGTTCGGCGAGAATGGCCGGGTCGAGATGGTCGAGATGCAGGAAGATGTGATCCTTCTTCGGTCCGACGCCGCGGCCTTCGCGGATTTCGATGGTCATGGCGCGCGACACCACGTCGCGTGAGGCGAGGTCCTTGGCCGACGGCGCATAGCGCTCCATGAAGCGCTCGCCTGCTGAATTGACGAGGTAGGCGCCTTCGCCGCGCGCGCCTTCGGTAATCAGCACGCCGGCGCCATAAACGCCGGTCGGATGGAACTGCACGAACTCCATATCCTGAACCGGCAAGCCGGCGCGCAATACCATCGCGTTGCCGTCGCCGGTCTGGGTGTGTGCGCCGGTGCAGGAGGCGTAGATGCGACCGTAGCCGCCGGTGGCGATGATGGTCATTTGCGCGGAAAAGCGATGGATCGAACCGTCGTCGAGATTGATGGCGACGACGCCGCGGCAGCGGCCTTCGTCGTCCATGATGAGGTCGATCGCGAAATATTCGATGAAGAACTCGGTCTGGTGGCGCAGCGCCTGGCCGTACATGGTGTGCAGCATGGCGTGGCCGGTGCGGTCGGCGGCGGCGCAGGTGCGCTGCGCGGTGCCCTTGCCGAAATGCGTGGTCATGCCGCCGAACGGGCGCTGATAGATTTTGCCGTCTTCGCGGCGCGAGAACGGCAATCCCCAATGCTCCAATTCGTAGACCGCTTCGGGCGCGCCGCGGCACATATATTCGATGGCGTCCTGATCGCCGAGCCAGTCGGAGCCCTTGACGGTGTCGTACATGTGCCAGCGCCAATCGTCCTCGCCCATATTGCCCAGCGCCGCGGCAATGCCGCCCTGCGCCGCCACCGTGTGCGAGCGCGTCGGAAACACCTTGGTGATGCAGGCGGTGCGCAGGCCGGCTTCGCTGCAGCCGACCACGGCGCGCAAGCCGGAGCCGCCGGCGCCGATGACGACGACGTCGTAGGCGTGATCTTCAATCGGGTAGGCGCGGCCGTTGATGGCGGGAGCGCTGCTGCCGTTCTTGCCGCCGTTTGCTCCAGTCTCTGCCATGCTCACAATCCGAACGAGAGCTTAAGGATGCCGTAGACCGCCGCGAGCGCGGCCGCGATGGTGAAGAACGTGTTCGCCATCAGCAAGATAATCTTGGCCGATTCGTCATGCACGTAGTCCTCGATGATCACTGCCATGCCGATCCGCATATGGACGGTGATCGAGAGAACGAACAGCAGCATGATGATGGCGACCGCGGGCGAACCCAAAATCTGCGCGACGGCGGCCTGGTTGCGGCCAAGGAGCGTGATCAGGATGATCACCGCCGCGATGGTCAGCGGGATATTGGCGACCGCGGTGAGCCGCTGGTGCCAGAAATGTTCGGTGCCGGATCGGGCGGCGCCGCGGCCCAGTACGCGCGCCAGCGGCGTGCGAATATGCTTCGGGGCGCTCATCACGAGCCTCCCATGGTGAGCAGGACGAAAACCCACAAGACGAGCGTGATCGCGATCGAGCCGATCAGGTTGGCGGCGGCGAGCCACTCGCGCTCGTTCGGCCCGAAGCCGCGGCCGGTATCCCAGATCAGATGGCGAATGCCGCCGAGCATGTGATGAATGAGCGCCCAGGTGTAGCCGAACAGGATGAGACGGCCGATCCAGGAGCCGGCGAACCATTGGAAGCGGGCGTAGCCGTTGGGACTCGCGGCGGCGATCAGCCACCAGGCCAACAGCAGCGTCCCGAAATAGAGGCCGAAGCCGGTGATGCGATGCGCGATCGACATCATCATCGTCAGCATCGGCCGGTAGATTTGCAGGTGCGGCGACAGCGGCCGCTCGGCGGGGGTGCGTGCTTCGAGCGAGCGTGTTTCGGCCATCGTGTTCATCCGGATTCGCGCCCCCTCCCTTCCCTCCCCCGCTTTGCGGGAGAGGGAAGGGAGGGGAAAGCTTGCGAACCGTTCCTAGCCAATCCGCGGCCGTGCCGCAATGCAACAGCGTACGAATCTCCGAATATTCGGATCAGTACGATTTCGTAGTCTGCGAAAGAATAGCCTTGAGAGATCGCGATACAATGGGCAATATATTAAGTCTGACTTCGCACAATACGAAGGCAGCGTTCTCGTCATGCGCTTTGACCTCGCCGATCTGAGCCTGTTTCGCCACGTGGTTGAAGCCGGCAGCATCACGCACGGCGCCGAGCGCGCGCATCTTGCGCTTGCCGCGGCCTCGACCCGCATTCGCAATATGGAAACCGTACTCGGCATCCCGCTGCTCACCCGCGGTCGCCAAGGCGTGACGCCGACGCAAGCCGGCCGCACGCTGCTGCAACACGCCCGCGCCATCCTGCGCCAGGCCGAGCGCCTGCACGAAGACCTCGGCGCCTATGGCGGCGGCAGGGCCGGGCAGATCCGTCTCCTGTCGAACACCAATGCTTTGACCGAATTCCTGCCGGAAGCGTTGTCGTCGTTCCTTGCCGCGCATCCCACCGTCAGCGTCGATCTGGAAGAGCGGCTGAGCGACGAGATCGTCGGGCTGATCGCCGAAGGCGTCGCCGACATCGGCATTGTCGCCGGCACCGTCGATGCCGGCACGCTGGAGACTTATCCGTTCCGCCGCGACCGTTTCGTGCTCGTTGTCGCGCGCGATCACGCTCTCGCCAAGCGTGCCAAGATCGGCTTCGCGGACGTGCTCGATTACGACTTCGTCGGTCTCGCTCGCGCCAGCGCGTTGCAGCGATTCCTTGCCGCGAAGGCGGCACGCAACGGCCGCCCGCTGCGTTTGCGCGTGCAGTTGCTCAGCTTCGACGCCGTATGCCGGCTGGTGGAATGCAATGTCGGTATCGGCATCGTGCCGGAGACGACCGCGCGCCGCGTGTCGAAGACCATGGCGATCGCGGCGGTCACGCTGTCCGATCCATGGGCGGTGCGCGATCTGACGATCTGCGTGAAGAGCCGCGACGAACTGCCGACCTATGCGCGGCAGCTGGTCGAGCATTTACGGGCCAGGAGCCAGTAATCAGAGATCAGTAGTCAGAGGTCAGGAATCAGAGTTATGAAGCTGCGGTTTGATTACTGACTACTGAATTCTGATTCCTGCTACCGCGGCATCAGCACCCAATAATCGAGGTCGAGCAACACGGCGGGATCGTAGTCGTCTCCCGACTTGTACGGGAAATCAGCGCACGCGCGATCGCACGCCGCGACGGTCCGCAGCCGCAGGCCGCCGACGTCGTTACGGCCGGGCAATTCGGATTTGGCCAGCACCTCCGACCAGGCATAGACGGTGCCGCCGGCAAACAAAGGCGCGACGTGGCGGCCGCCATTGATGGCGGCGACCTGGAAGGCATTGGCGAGCCCGTTGAACGACAGCGCGCGGGCGAGCGAAATGACATGGCCGCCATAGATTAAACGTCGGCCGAAGCGGCCTTGCTTGGCGGCGAACAGATCGAAGTGGATGCGCGCGGTGTTCTGATAGAGCCGCGTCGCGGTCATGTGCTCGGCTTCCTCGACGGTGATGCCATCGACGTGATCGATCTTCTCGCCGACCTCGTAGTCGCCGAACTTGTAGCGCGCGCCGGCGAGTTCGAAATCGTAAGCCGCAACGTTTATCGCCGGACAGGCTTCGCCCAGAACTTTCGGCTCGAGCGCGGTCGGCAAACGCGGCACGTGGTCGCCGGGCGCCGGTGCCGCCTCATCGCGTTTGCGCACCATCACCCAGCGCACATATTCGAGCACCGGCTTTTGCTCCTGGTTGTAGCCGGTGGTGCGCACATAGACGATGCCGGTCTTGCGGCTTGAGTTCTCCTTCAGCCCGATCACCTCGGATTGCGCGTTGAGCGTATCGCCGGGATAGACGGGGCTGCGGAAACAGCAATTGGCGTAGCCGAGATTGGCCACCGCATTGAGCGACACATCCGGCACGGTCTTGCCGAACACGATGTGGAAGACGAGGAGATCGTCGATCGACGAGCGCGGATAGCCGATCGTCTTGGCGAAGGCGTCCGACGATTGCACGGCAAAGCGCGCGCCGAACAGGCCGGTATAGAGCGCGACGTCGCCGGTGGTGACCGTACGCGGCGTGGCGTGGCGGATCACCTGACCGATGCGGAAATCTTCAAAAAAATTACCGGGACTGGTCTTCGACATTTGGCAACACCTTTACCGCGAAATTCAAAAGTGAAACCCGGCGTTTGGCGCGCGCTTCATACCTCACTGAATGGCGTTGGGGAAGTGTTCACGCAGCCGTGACCGCGCGGCTGAAACCGCCACCGAAACGCCCCGTAGCTGTTGCCGACGACGCGATCGATGCCGCGTCGCCGGCGGTTCGCCGCCGCAACCTCAATGACGAATGGAGACTTTCATGTCCAAGCGTTTCGTTCTGTTGGCTACTGCCGCCGCTCTTGCTCTCGGCGCAATGGCGTCCGCGCCGGTTCTCGCGCAGATGTCGGAGAAGACCGTGACCGTCGGCGGCGCGCCGATGTACCCGTCGAAAAACATCATCCAGAACGCGGTGAACTCGAAGGACCACACCACGCTGGTCGCGGCGGTGAAGGCCGCCGAGCTCGTGCAAACGCTGGAAGGCCCCGGCCCGTTCACGGTGTTTGCGCCGACCAACGCCGCATTCGCCAAGCTGCCGGCGGGCACGGTCGATAACCTGCTCAAGCCCGAGAACAAGGCGACGCTGGTGAAGGTGCTGACCTATCACGTCGTCTCCGGCCGCATGACCGCGGTGAAGCTCATGAAAGCGGTCAAGGAGGGCGAGGGCGAGGCGCACTTGAAGACCGTCGCCGGCGAGGATCTTACGGTTAAAGAGCCCAGTCCCGGCAAGCTCACCGTCACCGACGCCAAGGGCGACGTGGCCGACGTCACGATTGCGGATGTTTTGCAGTCGAACGGGGTTATCCACGTCATCGATACGGTACTGCTGCCGTAATCGGTGCTTTACCTCTCCCCGCCGTGCGTCCCCTCTGGCGGGGAGAGCTCTCTCTCTGACACAAATGTGAGGCGCGCATGCGCCCGCATTTTGCTAAAAGCCTGCCCATGACAGTGGAACTTGCCGGCAATTCACCCGTGCTGCCGGATACGGCGGCGGAGCCGATCATCCATCCACGCTGGGTGCGCGTGACGCATTGGATCAATGCGCTCGCCATGCTGCTGATGATCGGCTCGGGCTGGCAAATCTACGATGCGTCGCCGCTGTTCAGATTTATTTACTTTCCACGCCACCTGGCGCTCGGCGAATGGCTTGCCGGCGCGCTGTTGTGGCATTTCGCCGCCATGTGGCTTCTGGTCGTCAACGGCGTCGTCTATGTCGCGCTCGGCATCGCGACCGGGCGATTTCGCCGCAAGCTATTTCCTATCCGGTTCGGCGAAGTCATACGCGATCTAATCGCCGACTTGCGCGGCCGGCTCGCCCATGACGACCTTGCGGTCTACAACGCGGTGCAGCGGCTGTTGTATCTCGGCGTGATCTTGGCCGGCATCGTCATCGTTCTGTCCGGCCTCTCGATCTGGAAGCCGGTACAGTTGAAGTGGCTCACGGCTTTCTTTGGCGGCTACAATACGGCGCGTTACGTGCACTTTTTCGCCATGGCCTCGATCGTCGGTTTCCTGACCGTGCATGTAGTGTTGTCGTTGCTCGTGCCGAAGAGCCTGCGCGCCATGATCTTCGGCCGCTGAAGGGGAGAATGCGATGTCCCGCCCGCGCAAGCCGATAAAAGGCGTCGATCCCAGCCTCCTCATCAAGGACGCGGCGAAGCTGTTGCCGGCGCCGTCGCGGCGGCTGTTCCTGCGCGGCGCGACCAGCCTCGGCGCGCTGGCGATGCTGACCGGCTGCGATATCATCGACGGGCCGACCTCGGAGAATGCGCTGCGCGTCATTTCGAATTTCAACGACTGGGTCCAGGCGCGCCTGTTCAGCGAGACGACGCTGGCGCCGACTTTTCCGGCGAGCGCCATCACCCGGCCGTTCCCGTTCAATGCCTATTACGCCGAGGACGAGGCGCCCGATATCGACGGCGACAAATACAAGCTCGAAATCGGCGGCCTCGTCGACAATAAAAATCCGTGGACGCTCGCCGAGCTGAACAAGCTGCCGGAGGTGTCCCAGATCACGCGGCTGGTTTGCGTCGAGGGCTGGAGCGCGATCGGCTCCTGGCAGGGGGTGCGGCTGTCGGATTTTCTCAAGCTGATCGGCGCCGATACCAAAGCCAAATATGTCTGGTTTCAGTGCGCCGAAGGTTATTCCAACACCATCGACATGCCGAGCGCGCTGCATCCGCAGACGCAACTGACGCTCAAATTCGATCACCAAACCCTGCCGCAGGCTTACGGCTTCCCGATCAAAATCCGCATTCCGACCAAGCTCGGCTTCAAGAACCCGAAATACGTCACCGCCATGTGGGTGCAGAACAACGACGCCGGCGGCTATTGGGAGAACCAGGGCTATAACTGGTTCAGCGGGCTGTAAGGAATTCGGCGCACTAAATGAGGGGCCCCACTGCGGCTTGCCAAGCCGGACGCGGCCCTTTAGCAATCGGCGCCTCATTTCATGAGGCGTCGTTCATGCCCAGCTTCAATCTCCTTCTGCTCGCCGGCGACGGCATCGGCCCGGAAGTCATGGCCGAGGTGAAACGGCTCCTCGGCTTTTACGCCAAGACAGGCATCGCCGAATTCCAGACCGAGGAAGGGCTTGTCGGCGGCGCCTGCTACGACGCGCACAAAGTCGCGATCACCGACGCCACCATGGCCAATGCGCATGCGGCCGACGCGGTGATCTTCGGCGCAGTGGGCGGGCCGAAATGGGACAAAGTGCCGTTCGAGGTACGGCCGGAAGCGGGCCTATTGCGGCTGCGCAAGGACCTCGGCCTGTTCGCCAATATCCGCCCCGCCATCGTCTATCCGGCGCTCGCCGACGCTTCGAGTCTGAAGCGCGAAGCAGTCGACGGCCTCGACATCGTCATCCTGCGCGAACTCACTGGCGGGGTTTATTTCGGCGAACCGAAAACCATCACCGATCTCGGCAACGGCCAGAAGCGCGCTATCGACACCCAGGTCTACGACACCTACGAGATCGAGCGCATCGCCCGCGTCGCCTTCGAGCTGGCGCGGCAGCGGCGCAACAAAGTCACCTCGATGGAAAAGCGCAACGTGATGAAGACCGGCGTGTTGTGGCACGAAGTGGTTGAGGATTTGCACGCGCGCGAATACAAGGACGTAACGCTCGAACATATGCTGGCCGACTCCGGCGGCATGCAGCTGGTGCGCTGGCCGAAGCAGTTCGACGTCATCGTCACCGACAATCTGTTCGGCGACATGCTGTCCGACATCGCGGCGATGTTGACCGGCTCGCTCGGCATGCTGCCGTCGGCGTCGCTCGGCGAGGTCGACGCCAAGACCAAACGGCGCAAGGCGATGTACGAGCCGGTGCACGGTTCGGCGCCCGATATCGCCGGCAAGGGCCTGGCGAACCCGATCGCCATGCTGGCCTCGTTCGGCATGGCGCTGCGCTATTCGTTCAGCATGGCCAAGGAAGCCGACCGGCTCGACGCCGCGATCGCGGCGGCACTGGCCAAGGGTCTCCGCACCGCCGACATCAAGTCCGAGGGAACGAAGGTCGTCTCAACGTCGGAAATGGGCGCGGCGGTCGTCGGCGAGCTGGAGCGTGTCGCGGCGTAACGGGGCCGCTCATCGCTTGGCGAACACGAAATCGGGCCGGAAGTCCTTGACCAGCCGATAATCGAATCGGCCCATCGTTTCGATGACGGCGGCGCTGTGATCGTAGGATTCGATCTGGACGATACCCTTATTGGCGGCAAGCGTTCGCTCCATGCCGGCCAACGCCTCGCATTCATGGCCTTCGATATCCATCTTCACGGCGATCGTGCGGCCTTCAATCGGCGCGATATCGTCGAGTCGCACGACATCGACGAAGTGGCCTTTGGCGGCGGCGCTGGGCGCGGCGATCCGCGCGTTGGTGTAATTTTCCAAAGGTCCGGCTTCGAGCCAAAGCCGCTCTGCGGCCCGCCCGGCGGCGAGTTCATGCACGTCCGCACGATCCAGAAGGTCGTTGATCAAGAGATTGGCGCGCAGCCGCACCGCGTTGCGGCGATCCGGCTCGAACGCGATCGCCCGCGGCGCGAGTTTGGCGCGGAGCACGATGCAGCAATAGGTCCCGATATTGGCGCCCAGATCGATGAAGACCTCAGGGTTCATACCTGCGCACAGTCCCATGAAATGTTCGATCCGATCACGCTCGTAGGATCGAAACGCCAGCTCGCGGCCGACTGGTTCGTCGAGGCGCACGATATAATCGGCACCGAGGTAGTCGGCGACGAAGAAGCGGTTGCGGTGGACCGCAGCCACCGTGCGCTTGCGCAAACTTCGCCGGAGCTTTCGAAAGAACTTCATGCGAGCGATATGGTTCAGCTTTTGCAGAACACCAAGTTGGGCGGAAATTCCTGCGCTAACGCATAGCCGGCGGCGGCCATTAATCCGATCGTTTCCTCGCGCGCTTCCAGCACTTCGATCTGCGCAATGCCGCGATTGTCGCGCAGGGTGCGCGCCATGCCGGCGAGCGCCTTACGCTCGTAGCGCTCAATATCGATCTTGATCGCGAGCGTTTGTCCGGCAATCGCTACAAGGTCGTCGAAGCGGACCACGTCGACATCGTAACCTTCGCCGGAGCTCGCGTTTTCAACGATCTGCGACAGGCCAATGTCGCGCTCCGGTCCCGGCACCAGCCGGAATTTGCCCGGCTGTGCCCCGAGCGCCACCTCGTGAATCTGAATATCGGCATCGAGGAGATCGTTGATCAGGAGATTGGCGCGCAGGTGTATGCGGTTGCGGTTGTCCGGTTCGAACAGGATTGCGCGCGGCGCGAGCTGGTTCTTCATCGCGATGCAGGTATAGAGGCCGAGATTGGCGCCGATGTCGATAAACAGATCCGGTTTGAGCTTCGTGCAGGCGCGCACGAAATTCTGCAGTTCGCGATACTCGCCGATCTTGGCGGAAATCTCCAGCCCGCCGACATTGGCGGAACGCACCAGAAAGTCCGCGCCGAAATAGGTGCAGACGAAATAGTGGCCGTGGTGAACGATTTTGTTGAACGGACTATAGAAACGGCGCCGCAGCTTGTTCCGCCACCGCAACGACACGCTCATCGTCCCCACCCGCCGAGAAGCCGCGCCGACAGTCGTACCAAGCCTTCTTCAGAACGGCGTGTTTGGATTGAATCCCGGGATATAGAACGGTCGCGCCAACGGGTAACCGCCATCGCCCTGGACATCCGGGCCCATGTTCCAGTTTGGCCGGCCGGGATCGCCGCCGGGCGGCAGCATGTAATCGCGGTAATCGCGGTCGCCTACCGACACTTCGGTCCCGGTGTCGAGATAGGAGCGATGCCGCGGAATGATGATGATGGTGCGATGGCCGTTGCCGTCGGGGATGATGGTGGTGGTCGGCTGGATGACCGTGCCGCTTGCCGAGCGCTCGACCGCGGGCTGCGGCGGCTTCTTGGTCGCCGCGCCGGCGGGGGCGACGCCCAATGCCGAAAGTCCGGCGATGGCGGCGGCGATGACGGCAAAAGGACGCGGGACTAGACGCATTGGCTCCTCGCTTTCCGCGCGGGTCGAAGCACGCCAATGTAGCCCGGATTGGCCGGCCGCAACAGCGCTCTGGCAACCCCCGGCGCTGCGGCACGTTCCGGCTAGAACCGTCGCGGCCGGGACCCGCGGCAGAATAATATGCTTTGACTCTATGCATTTGTGTCCCATTATTTCTCGGAACGGCCTTGATGGAGGCCATTCCGGGTAGCGCGAAAAATAACGCGCAACCCAACAACGGGAGGGGTCCCATGTTGACACGACGCAGCCTATTGGCGGCTGCGAGCGCGAGCGCCGCGCTTGGCGGTGGTGCGCTCAGCTTGCAGAAACGACTTTTCGCAGCGGAATCGGCGGCCAGTGAGCTTTCGCCCGGCGTGCCGTCCGGCATCGCGAGCTACGCCACGATGGCGACGCTCCCGGGCAAGAAGCCGCTGATCAGATTGTCCGACCGCGGCCCCAATTATGAAGCCCCGCTTGAGTATTTCCGCACGCCGATCACGCCGAACGACGAGTTCTTCATTCGCTATCACCTTTCCAACATCCCGGAAGTCGACGCCAAGACCTACAAGATCGATGTCGGCGGCGAGGGCGCCAACGGTCAGACCGAATTGACCTTGGACGATCTCAAGAAGATGCCGGCGGTGGAGCTGGTCGCGGTCAATCAATGCTCCGGCAACCGCCGCGGCCTGTCCAATCCGCATGTCGCCGGCGTCGAATGGGGCTACGGCGCCATGGGCTGCGCCCGCTGGAAGGGCGTCCGCCTCAAGGACGTGCTCGATATGGTCGGCCTGAAAAGCGAGGCGATCGAGATCGCATTCAACGGCGCCGACAGTCCGATCTTCGACAAGACGCCGGATTTCATCAAGAGCCTGCCGGTATGGAAGGCGACGGATGAATCGACGCTGATCGCCTATGAGATGAACGGCGGGCCATTGCCGCACTTCAACGGCTTCCCGACGCGCCTTGTCGTACCGGGCTGGACCGGCACCTATTGGATGAAGCATCTCATCTCGATCACCGCCTTGACCAAACCGCAAGGCGGCTTCTGGATGAACCCGGCCTACCGTATCCCGATCGGTAAATTCCCGGTAGCGGCGCGCTTCACTTCGCAGGAATACGCGCCCAATACGCCGATCACCGAAATGGTCGTCAATTCGCTGATCACCAGCCACCGCGAGGGGGCCGCGGTGAAGGCGGGCAAAGTCACGGTCAGCGGGCTGGCATGGGACGGGGGCTATGGCGTCCGGGCCGTCGAAGTGTCCACCGACGGCGGCAAGAGCTGGTCGGAAGCGACACTGGGCCAGGACCTCGGCCGCTTCGCGTTCCGGCCGTGGAGCTTCGAGCTGCACGCCAAGCGCGGCAAAAACATGGTGATGGCCAACGCCATCAATACTATCGGCCAGACCCAGACCGCCACCTTGATCTGGAACCCGGCCGGCTACCACAACAACGTGATGCAGAACATCACGCTGAACGCGAGCTAGGGGAGGGGATCATGCGCAGCTTCGCACTTGCATTTTTCGCCGTCCTGATCGCCGTCCCGGCGCTGGCGCAGGAACAACAGATCAAGCTCAAACCCGGTCCCGGCCTCGACAAAGTCGAGGGCAACTGTGGGGCCTGTCACAGCTTGGCCTATATCCCGATGAATTCGCCGTTTCTCAACGCCGCTGGCTGGAACGCCGAGGTCACCAAAATGATCAAGGCGATGGGCGCGCCGATCCCCGATGACGATGCCAAGGCCATCGCCGACTATCTCGCCAAGAATTACGGGACGTAAGCTTACGTTGTCTCCTGAACGTGGTGCAGTGCTGTGCTCGGAGCACATGGCAGCAATCAATGCTGCGGCACGCGCGGCCTGACTCTACCGGTGAATCTGACGCGGTGCGGAATGGGCACTGCCACATTGCGCTCTGGCGTCGCTGCCAGAATCGGATTGCGTTCGCCGCAGAAGGTTCGCCTGAGCTCGGCGCGCGCGAACAGGCCGGCGACTTTGGCATCGCCGCCGGCCGACAGGACGGTGAGCCGGTCGAGCGCGCAAGCCAGCGTCGCGCGATCGACGGCTTGTTCGCCTGCGCTGCAATACCAGCCGGCGATCTGCATGGGCGGATCGTCGAACGGCCGCGCGAAGCCGAGGCAGCGGCGCTGCAGGCCGTTGTGAGTTCCCGGCACGGCGATGGCGAAATCGACCAGCGCCACGGCGCCGAATTTGCTGTCGATCTCGCCGGCCGGCTTGACGTCGTCGGTGATGGTGAAACCAACGATGCGCGCGGCGATCTCGCTCGGCGCGTCGATGAAGCGCTCGCTTGCCGTGCCCGGCCGATAGATTTCGACCATGACATAAGGTCCGCCGCCGGCCGGTTCGCCCCAGCTCAGCACATCCTTACGCGCGCCGTCGGCGCTCCGCCGCAGGATGGCGTAATTGAAGCTGTCGGCTGCAAGCTCGGGCATTTGCATGTCGAAGGCCGGGCGGGGCCGCTCGACATTGATCCATTCCTGCTGCGGCGCCGGCCGCACTGCCGCCACGCCCGAAGGCGTGCGAAAAAGGCTTGCCGCCGCGATGGCGAGGATCGCCAGGGCGCCCATATAGGCGAAGATGCGCACGATGGTGGCGCGAATGTCGCCCGGTACGGTGCACGAGGCCTGCTGCACGGCCGCTCCGTTGAACGTTGTGTTCGCACCGGTTCTCGCTTAGAAGCGCTTCCGCTCTGGTTCCTGCGCCGCGGAGACCGGCGCGAATTTGCGGTGGAGAGTTAACGATGGGTTACAACGTCGCCGTTGTGGGCGCGACCGGCAATGTCGGCCGGCAAATGCTCGACATTCTCGCCGAGCGGTCGTTCCCTGCCGACGAGGTGGTGGCGCTCGCCTCACGCCGCAGCATCGGCACGGAGGTGTCCTATGGCGACCGCACCCTGAAGGTCAAAGCGCTCGAGCACTACGATTTCGCAGGATGCGATATCTGCCTGATGTCGGCGGGCTCCGCCGTCTCCAAGGAATACTCGCCGAAGATCGTCGCGGCCGGCGCGGTGGTGATCGATAACTCATCGGCCTGGCGCTACGATTCCGACGTTCCGCTGATCGTGCCGGAGGTCAATGCCGACGCGGTCGTGGGCTTCCGCAAGCGCGGCATCATCGCCAATCCGAATTGCTCGACGGCGCAGCTCGTGGTCGCGCTCAAGCCGCTGCACGACAAAGCCAAGATCAAGCGCGTCGTGGTCGCCACCTATCAATCGGTGTCCGGCGCCGGCAAGGAAGCGATGGACGAGCTGTTTTCGCAGACCAAGGCGGTATTTCAGCTCAACGAGGTCGAGGCGAAGAAGTTTCCCAAGCGCATCGCGTTCAACATCATTCCACAGATCGACACATTCATGGAGGATGGCTACACCCGCGAAGAGTGGAAGATGGTGGTCGAGACCAAGAAAATCCTCGACCCCAAGATCAAGCTCACCGCGACCTGCGTGCGCGTGCCGGTCTTCATCAGCCATTCGGAAGCGGTCAATATCGAGTTCGAGAACCCGATCACGCCCGACGAGGCGCGCGATATCTTGCGCAATGCGCCGGGCTGCCTCGTCATCGATTCGCAGGAGCCGGGCGGCTATGTAACGCCCTACGAGGCGACCGGCGAGGATGCCACCTATATTAGCCGCATCCGCGAGGACGCGACCGTCGAGAACGGGCTGTCGATGTGGGTCGTGTCCGACAATCTGCGTAAGGGCGCGGCGCTCAACGCCATCCAGATCGCCGAGTGCCTGATCAATCGCAAGCTGATCACCGCCAAGCGGAAGGCGGCGTAGGCAGAAATCTCAGCCTTGCGAAAACCTTACATTGCACAGCCGTGAAGGTACGCGGTGCGCGCGTCTCGTTCGCTTCCCATCGCCGCGTAGGATGCGCCGAGGCACCAGTTGTAGTGGACCTGGAAATCTGCCGACCAGCGCGCACCTTGCAGCCCGGGCAGGCACCGCGGGTTATTGAGTGCACCGCGGACCTGACGGATCGCCGCCGTGGCGTAGTCTCGGCAGGACGCCGGGTCGGCCGCCTGCGCCGCGAGCGGCATCAGAGCTGCCAGCGCCGACGTCAGCAGTATCATGCGCGTTAATTCCTTGAGCACTTTATCCCTCCATCGAATCGCCGCCGTGGCGTAGTCTCGGCAGGACGCCGGGTCGGCCGCCTGCGCCGCGAGCGGCATCAGAGCTGCCAGCGCCGACGTCAGCAGTATCATGCGCGTTAATTCCTTGAGCACTTTATCCCTCCATCGAATCGCCCCGCGACATTCTTCATGTCTCAAGGCGCAAGTCTAGCGCGTGCGTCGGCAGTGGCATGCGACCCGCAAGGCCGCTAGGTTCGGGATGCCGGGAGAGAGGGATATCCGACCATGACCGTCCGTCCGCGTCGTAGCGTGCTCTACATGCCCGGATCGAATGCCCGCGCGCTGGAAAAGGCGCGCGAACTGCCGGCCGATGCGCTCATCCTCGATCTGGAAGACGCGGTGGCGCCGGAGGCCAAGGCGACCGCGCGCGACAACATCGTCAAGGCGCTCAAGACTGGCTTCGGCGACCGCGAAGTGCTGGTGCGGATCAACGGCCTCGATACCCGGTGGTGGGTCGAGGACATCGACGCGGCGGCGTCGGCCAAGCCCGATGCGGTGCTGGTGCCGAAAGTGTCGTCGCCGCGTCAATTGCAAGATTTGGCGGCGCGGCTCGTCGACATGGGCACCCATCCGAGCGTGCGCGTCTGGGCCATGATGGAGACGCCGCTTGCCATGCTCAATGTCGGCGAAATCGCCCACGCCGCGCTCGATTCCGAGACCCGGCTCGCCGGCTTCGTCATGGGCACCAACGACCTCGCCAAGGACACCCGCGCCCGGCTGGTGCCCGGCCGCGCGCCGATGCTGCCGTGGCTGATGACCTGCATCGCCGCGGCGCGCGCCTACGGCCTCGATATTCTCGACGGCGTCTATAACGACCTCGGCAATGCCGAAGGCTTTATCGCCGAATGCGAGCAGGCGCGCGACCTCGGCTTCGACGGCAAGACGCTCATCCATCCGCGGCAGATCGAGCCGTGCAACGAGGCGTTCTCGCCGACGCCGGAAGAGGTCGAAGTGGCGCGCAAGATGATCGCCGCCTTCGATCTGCCGGAGAACGAGAACAAGGGCGTCATCCAGATCGACGGCCGCATGGTCGAGCGCTTGCACGCCGAAATGGCGCGGCAGACGGTGGCAATCGCGGACGCGGTCGCGAAGCGGAAGTCGGCACAGCCGGCTAAAGCCGACAAAGAAACGGTTTCGTCATCTTGAGGCCGGGCGGTGGGTCAATGTGCGGCTTGATTTGGGGCGAGCGGCAAGACGAAAGAGTCTCTCACATATCGGCCAATGCTGTTCTAAAATGACCGTCGTGCGACGCGGCAACGGTTGCTATCCGCACTCATATTCATTGAGCCCTACCTGGCTCCATTGATACGGCGAAGAACAAGTGCACTGATTCTCATTCGCATAATTCCGATTTTGCAAACAAGCATTGATCGGAACGCCTTGGGCATTCAATGTAGGGTTAGCCGAGCTGGGAGTGTGGCTGGCGGCGAATGCAATAATGTTTTCCTGACCCCCGGTGATATCCTCAACCGGGTCATCCTGGCGTCGTCGCTCGATCAGTGTCTTGTTATTCGCTGGGGTTGGCCCGAACATGAATCTCAGCCTCGCCATGGCGCCCGATGTGCCGTGGTTCCCGATTAATGCGTTCGCCGAGATTGTCGTCGCCACGCCGTTGACCCGCTGAGGCAGTAGATACTCAGCCCCGCCTTGCACGCCGCTGAGACCGCCGTAGTCGTAGCCACTCAGACTTAATTGCAGATTATCGGTCGGATAATAAGCCGTGCCGATGGTCCCATAACCCCGCGTCTTCAGACTCTGAACGCCAAATGCCCCTGCGGTTGCAAACGGCGTAAAGCGATCGAGATAGGACTCGAAGTTGGCGCCGCCAGACGCAAAATTCGCGCTGCTAAAGCTGCTGTTGAAGTGCCCTACCGACCCCGTGGCCCCTATCAGGCCGAGGCTTGGATCGCGCCAATACAAATTAGAGCCGACGTCATAAATGCCATAACCGCCAATCGAACCGGCATTCCCCTCGGTGAAGAGGCCGAATGAATGGCCGATCGGAAAGGCGACCGATCCACTGGTGCCGCCGGCGGCTTGATTGCCGGTTCCGCTGCCGAGGTTGAGGTATCCGGAGTAGGGAGACAGCGAATAGTTGACGCCTGACTCCGCGGACAGGCCCGTCGCCGGTGGCTTGAATGTCAACCCGCTAAACGGATCGGGAGTTTGCGCAGGCTTTGCGTAAGCGAGCAGCCAGTCAGTGGAATCCGTCGCCGATGGCCAGCGTTGCTCGACGGCGTTTTGCGAGAAGGCGAGCGAGCTGAGCAGGCAGAAGCCAATGGCGCCCCCAGCCCAAAGGCCCGGTTTGCGAGCAAAAAACATGACGCCGCCCCTTCATCGCGGCACGCCGGCACCAAGTGGCCCCAATGTTTGAAACCGGGAAACCACCCGCTTGCCGATGCCGCAACACGCCCCTGTGATCCGCAACGGACTTGAAGGCTAGCGTCTCTGGAACGCCGCAAGCATCATCGATTTTGATGACGTAGGGGTCTTATCCCCCCATGCATGCAGAAATTCGAGTTGATGCGCTAAAAATGCACCGGATGGGGACGCTCGCCGCTGCCTGGCCTCATTAGCGGCGTGCCGCCACCACGGGCATCTGCACGTCGTTGAGCGTCCGTATCAGCTCCGCCATCCGAGTGCAGCCGGTCTTCTCCCTAATGCGGCGGATGTGCGTATACACCGTGTTGCGGCTGACGCCGCGCTGGCGGGCATAGGCGTCGGCGGACAGTCCCGCCCGCAGGCCATTGGCCACGTCAGTTTCCGCCGCGGTGAGGCCGAACGCCTGCCTGAACAGTTCGGCCGCTGCATTGCTGTGGACCAGAGGGTCATGGATGAAGATCAGCGCGACGGCGGCGCCATGATCGGGTGTCTTGCCGAGCAATGGCCGGACCGAAACCGAATACCGCGCCGCGTCCGATCGCCGTTCGGCCAAGAAATCGCCTTGCATCGTCGCCGCCGCTTTGGCATCGCGGAGCTCGCCGATTGCCTTGAGCGCCGCGCCGAATTTCAATTTGGCATCGCCGGAAAGGAACTCGACTTTGCCACGGCGGATCGCGATACCGTCGTTGGCGCGGACGATGTCCTGGGCAGCAATGTTGGCGTAAAGCACGGCGCCGTCAGACCCCAACAGGAGAACGCCGTCGGCGAGCCAATCCAGCGTCCGTTCGAACGCGCCTTGTGCATTGGCCAGGGTGCCAAGGCGGCGCATCACCTCAGTCGCCTGCTGGACATGCGGCAGCAGGAGTCCCATCAGTTTGATTTTTGCTGGGGTGGGATGGCCTTGTTTGGGCGACTTTTGCACGCCCACGAGAATCAATTCTTCCGCGGAGTTGGCTACAACGCCGCCGAGGTAGTAGCGCATGTCGTAGTGCGCCAAAAACTCCGTATAAAATGGGTTTTTGTCCATGGCGCGGTCGTCGATGCATTGAGCGTCGTAGAGAACAGCGCCGACCGGCGCCCGAACCGCAAACGGAATTCGTGGGCACATCGGTGCATAGTGTTCCAGATACGCTCCGACCGCCGGCAATCCATGGGAATACATGCCGCGATGGTTTAGTGTAGGCCTTTCCATCATTTCTAGCGACGCGCCGTGCCCGCCGGCCAATCTGGCAATTTCGGATAGCGCCTGCGGCCACTTGTCGGCGTTTAGGCCGGCGGCATGAATCTGCGAGATAGCCGCCATGATGTCGTCGCTCTGGCCCATCGAATTTCTTCTGCAAGCCGGCAGCTTCTCGCATAGCAGGCATAACGCCCCCACCGAAGCTCTTTTCTCGTCGCGTCCGGTGGAAGCGTGGCAAGGTGGACGCTGGATCACATCATCAATTTTGATGATATCGGAGCATCCGCCCGCGTTACGAAGCCATCTCAGGGCTGCGCCGATAGGTTTTGCATTACCGCCATGCCCGATCTTTTGCACGCTGCGGCTCGTCCAGATTTGGATTAAAAACACATGGCAGTTCGGCTAGAGTGGACTGCCCAAACCAACAGCGAACGAGAGATGACAATGCCCATTTCGATGTACACGATTTCCGTCCCGGTCTTCATTCAGCACCTCAACGGTCTCAACGCCGTCCTCGACAAGGCCGCGGCCTGGGCCAGCGCGCGGAAGGTCAACGAGGCCGATCTGTTGAACATGCGGTTGTCGCCGGACATGTTCAATTTGACGCGCCAGGTGCGGGCGGCGACCGATCACGCCGCCAACGCGGCGGGGCGCCTTGCCGGCAAGGAGCTGCTGAAATTCGCCAACGACGAAACGACCGTCGCCCAGCTCAAGGACCGCATCGCCAAGACCGTCGATTATCTCAAGGGCTTTAAGCCGAGCGAGATCGACGGCACCGAGGGCAAGGACATCAGCATCACCTTTCCCAGCGGCCAGACCCGCCAGTTCACCGGCCAGAGCCTGCTACTCGGCAACAGCCTGCCCAATTTCTGGTTTCACACCACCACCGCCTACGACATCGTGCGGCTGTGCGGCGTCGAGGTCGGCAAGCGCGATTTTATGGGGACGCCGCCGACGTCGTGAGAGCCGCCGCGAGGGCCGAAAGCTCCGATCGTTAGTTCTTCAACCGATATCCGGTCCTGAAGAACCACCATACGATCGCGAGGCAAACCGCGAGGAAGACCAGCGTCATCGCCACGCTCACTTCAACATTGACGTCGGCGATGCCGAAAAAACTCCAGCGGAAGCCCGAGATCAGATAAACTAGCGGATTGAACAGCGTGACGGCGCGCCAGAACGGCGGCAGCACGCTGGTCGAGTAGAACGTGCCGCCGAGAAACGTCAGCGGCGTGATGATGAGAAGCGGCACGATCTGCAATTTCTCAAAACCCTCGGCCCACAGGCCGAGAATGAAGCCCAGCAGGCTGAAGCTCAGCGCGGTCAGCACCAGGAAGGCGAGCATCCAGAACGGGTGCTCGATATGGATCGGCACGAACAGGAACGACGTCGCCAGGATGATCAGCCCGAGGATGATCGATTTGGTCGCCGCCGCCCCGACATAACCGAGCACGATTTCGAACGACGAGATCGGCGCCGAGAGGATTTCATAGATAGTGCCGACGAAGCGCGGGAAGTAAATCCCAAATGAGGCATTGGTCACGCTTTGCGTCAATAGCATCAGCATGATCAGGCCGGGCACGATGAAGGAGCCATAGCTCACGCCGTCGATCTGGGTGATGCGCGAGCCGATCGCGGCGCCGAACACGATGAAATACAGCGACGTCGAGATTACCGGCGACACCACGCTCTGGAACAGCGTCCGTCCGGTCCGCGCCATTTCGTAGACATAGATCGCGCGCACGCCGTAGAGGTTCATCGCCGTTCCCTCACCACGTCGACGAAAATATCTTCGAGCGAGCTTTGCGTGGTCTGCAAATCCTTGAACTTGAGGCCGGCGTGGCCGAGCTCGTCGAGCAATGCGGTAATGCCGGTGTGTTCGCCCTTGGTGTCGTAGGTGTAGATCAATTCGCTGCCGCCGGCGGCCAAGGTCAGACGATATTGCGCCAGCGCCGGCGGGATCGCCTCGATCCGCTCGCGCAGTTCCAGCGTCAACTGCTTCTTGCCGAGCTTGCGCATCAGCTCGGCTTTGTCCTCGACCAGGATGATCTCGCCGCGATTGATGACGCCGACGCGGTCGGCCATGTCCTCGGCTTCCTCGATGTAATGGGTGGTGAGGATGATGGTGACGCCGGCCGCGCGCAACTCGCGCACCAATTGCCACATGTCCTTGCGCAATTCGACGTCGACGCCGGCGGTCGGCTCGTCGAGGAACAGGATTTGCGGCTCGTGCGCCAGCGCCTTGGCGATCATGAGCCGACGCTTCATGCCGCCGGACAGCATCCTGATCTTGGCGTCGCGCTTGTCCCACAGCGACAATTGTTTGAGCACCTTCTCGATGTGGGCGGGATCGGGCGGCTTGCCGAACAGCCCGCGCGAAAAACGCATGGTCGCCGGCGGCGTCTCGAAGGCGTCGGTGGTCAGCTCCTGCGGCACGAGGCCGATCAGCGAGCGCGCCGCGCGGTAGTCGGCGATAATGTCGTGGCCGTCGACGGTGACCTTGCCGGTGGTCGGGTTGACGATGCCGCAGATGATGCCGATCAGCGTCGTCTTGCCGGCGCCGTTGGGGCCAAGTAGCGCAAAGATCTCGCCGTGGCGGATGTCGAGGTTGATGTCTTTGAGGGCCTGGAAGCCGGACGCGTAGGTCTTGTTGAGATGCGAGACGGAGATTGCGGCGGTCATGCAGCTTCTGCCTCGGCGGCTCGTGCAGTATGATCATCCGCGAAGGCGGATGATCCAGTAGTCCGTGACGTCCAGCGTGGCAATGCGCTTCGGCAGTCGATTTGTGCGACGATTACTGGGTGCCCCACCTTTGCGGGGCATGACAGGACGAAGGGCGTGCCGTCATCACACCCAGGGCCGCGATGCCTTGGCCTTGGCCTCGAAGCTTTCGATCTTGTTCTGCTTCTGCATGGTCACGCCGACTTCATCGAGGCCGTTGAGCAGGGCGTGCTTGCGATGCGGCTCGATGTCGAATTTGACCACGCCGCCGTCCGGCCCGCGGATTTCCTGCTTTTCCAGATCGACGGTGAGCGTCGCATTGGCGCCGCGGTCGGCGTCGTCGAACAGCTTCTCGAGATCTTCCGGCGACACCTTGACCGGCAGCACGCCGTTCTTGAAGCAGTTGTTGTAGAAAATGTCGCCGAACGAGGTCGAGATCACGCAGGTGATGCCGAAATCCATGAGCGCCCACGGCGCATGCTCGCGCGAGGAGCCGCAGCCGAAATTATCGCCGGCGACCAGAATCTTGGCCTTGCGATAGGCCGGCTTGTTGAGCACGAAATCGGGATTCTCGCTGCCGTCGTCGCGATAGCGCTTCTCCGAGAACAGGCCCTTGCCGAGCCCGGTGCGCTTGATGGTTTTCAGATATTGCTTCGGGATGACCATGTCGGTGTCGACGTTGATCATCTTCAGCGGCGCCGCGACGCCTTCGAGAACGGTGAATTTTTCCATTGTTCAAACCCGAAATGTTCAATCCAGCAAGAGGCACTTGCCTGTTATCTGCGGCGAGTTAATGGCTTCTCGCCAGGCGCGGGTCAAGCCTCCGCCGCGGCGGTCTCTTTTGCCTTGAACTTCGACTCCCGATCAAGCGTGCAGACCTGGACGTGATACTCGGTGTAATACTTCTGCCGCGCCAGTTTCTGCGCCGCTATGTGCTCGGGATTGGTGCGCCAGGCGTGCAGGCCTTCCTCGTGCTCGAACTCCACGATCGTCACCCGCTCGCCGTCGTCGGCAAAAAAGCCCTTATGCGAGATGTAGCCCGGCATCGTCCTGGCGAGCTTTTCCATCTGATCGACCAAGGCAACGTATTCGTCGCGGACTCCAGGCCGCAGCCGCGAGCGAAAAACCGTAATAAGCATGGCAGTGTTTCCCAGTGGCTATTTGCGGGCGCAAAAGCGCCGCGCCATTATACGGATAAGCGCCATTGGCGCATCAAGTTTGCTTCTCGAATTTCGGCACTTGCACCAGCTCCGTGACCCAAGGCCGCGCCGAGCGCCACCAGTTCTGCCGTTTCGGCGGCAGCCGGTCGCGCTGGCGCAACATGCCGACGCGCACGGTGTAGGACGGCTGCACGCCGTCGCCCGGCGTCGTCGAATAGATCGGCGTGCCGCAGCGTGGGCAGAAGGCCTGCAGCCGCGGCTTGCCGCTGTCGGCGGTCGTCTTCAGATAGGTGGTCGGCTGGCCGGTCATCTTGAAACTCGCGCCCGGTACCGGAACAGAGATGCGAAACGCCGTGCCGGTCGAGGTTTGGCAATCGGTGCAATGGCAGATGGCGACTTTTTCCGGATCGGCCTCGCCTTCGATGGTGATGGAACCGCAATGGCACGCGCCGTCGATTTTCATGCTGCTCTCCCTTTCGCGATTAGCCGGCCGCCCGCTCGATGGCATGCATGTCGGCATCGGACAAACCGAAATGATGGCCGATCTCGTGAATGAGCACATGCTTGACGATGGCGCCCAGCGTGTCCTCGTGCTCGGCCCAGTAGTCGAGGATCGGCCGGCGGTACAGCCAGATCATGTTCGGCATCTGACCGGTGAAACTCTCCGAGCGAAATGGCAAGCCGATGCCGTGAAACAGGCCGAGCAGGTCGAACTCGCTGCGCGCCCGCATGCGACGAAGCACGTCCTTGCTCGGAAAATCATCCACTTGAATGACGACGTCGGCGCAAAGATCGCGGAACTTTTTCGGCAACTGGCGGAACACCTCGCCGGCCAATACTTCGAGCTCGGCCAACGATGGCGCCTTTACCGGCCGCCAGGCCAGCGGATCGGAATTAAGATCGGCCATAATCGTAATGTAGCGCGAATTGCAGTACTGGCTAAGCTAGGTGCCAAGATGCGGCCGAAACCCTTGATCGCGATTTTGATCGTCGCCGCGCTGCCCTTCCTTGGCGCTGCGCCGCAGGCCGCGGCGCAGACCTCGCCAATCGCGCAACCCGGCTTTGCCTCGCCGCCGCCTCGTCACGTCCACGGCCGCATCACCATCCGTCCGGGGCGGCTGCTCTACCGGCGCTGCGTCGACTGGTATGAGCTACAGCACCGGCCGAGCGGCACGGTGCTCTACCCGGAAATGCGCTGCTGGTGGGTGCGCGGCTAATTCCACTCGCGCACATCGACGAAATGCCCGGCAATCGCGGCGGCCGCGGCCATGGCCGGCGAGACCAGGTGAGTGCGGCCTTTATAGCCCTGGCGGCCCTCGAAATTGCGGTTCGAGGTCGAGGCGCAGCGCTCGCCGGGGGCGAGCTTGTCGGGATTCATGGCCAGGCACATCGAGCAGCCCGGCTCGCGCCATTCGAAACCGGCTTTGACGAAGATCTTGTCGAGCCCTTCCAGCTCGGCCTGTTCTTTGACCAGGCCCGAGCCGGGCACGATCATCGCATTGACATTCGCATTCACGGTCTTGCCGTCGACGACCTTGGCGACCGCGCGCAAATCCTCGATGCGCGCATTGGTGCAGGAACCGATAAAGACGCGGTCGACGGCGATGTCGGAAATCTTCTCGCCGCCTTGCAGGCCCATATAAGCGAGCGCACGCTCGATCATCTCGCGTTTCTTCTCGTCGGTGACGCCGTCGAGCCGCGGCACGCGGCCGGTTACCGAGACGACTTGCTCGGGGCTGGTGCCCCAGGTGACGAGCGGCGGCAGCTTTGCGGCGTCGAGTTTGATCTCGCGGTCGAAATTCGCACCGGCGTCGGAGCCAAGCGTCTGCCAATAGGCAAGTGCTGCGTCCCAGTCCTTGCCCTTGGGCGCCTTGGGACGGCCCTTGAGATAGTCATAGGTCTTTTCATCCGGCGCGATGAAGCCGGCTTTGGCGCCGGCCTCGACCGACATGTTGCACACCGTCATGCGGCCTTCCATCGACAGCGCGCGGATCGCTTCCCCGGCATATTCCAGCGCATAGCCGGTGCCGCCGGCGGTGCCGATTTCGCCGATGATGGCGAGAATGATGTCCTTGGCGGTGACGCCTTGCGGCAGCTTGCCGTCGACGACCGCGCGCATGTTCTTCGATTTCGACTGGATCAGCGTCTGCGTCGCCAAGACGTGCTCGACTTCCGAGGTGCCGATGCCGTAGGCGAGCGCTCCGAACGCGCCATTGGTCGCGGTATGGCTGTCGCCGCAAACGAGCGTCACGCCCGGCAGCGTAAAACCCTGCTCCGGGCCGATGATGTGGACGATGCCCTGGCGCTTATCGAACTCGTCATAATATTCGAGATTGAAGAACTTCGCGTTCTCGGCGAGGTAGGCAATCTGCGCCGCGCTCTCGGGATCTGGATTGGGCAGATGGCGGTCGGTCGTCGGCACGTTGTGATCGACGACGAGCAGTGTCTTGTCCGGCGCATGCACCTTGCGGCCGGACAGCCGCAAGCCTTCGAAGGCCTGCGGGCTCGTGACTTCGTGCACGATGTGGCGGTCGATATAGATCAGCGAGGACCCGTCGGGATCCTCCTCGATCAAATGCTCGTCCCAGATTTTATCGTAGAGCGTGCGCGGCTTGGCCATTGTCGGAAACTCGCGAAACTTCACTGCCTGCCCGCAATATAATCGCGCTGCGGCGAATTGGAATTACTCCGCCGCCTTCTTGTCGTCGGCGCCGGCTGCTTCCGCGGTGTGGTCCTGCCGCTCGAAAATCCGGGCGGATTTGCCGCGGCGGCCGCGCAGGTAATAGAGCTTGGCGCGGCGCACCTTGCCGCGGCGCACCACCTGGATGGAATCGATCATCGGCGAATACAGCGGGAAGACGCGCTCGACGCCTTCGCCGTAGGAAATCTTGCGCACGGTGAAGTTCTCGTTCAGCCCCGCGCCGGCGCGGCCGATGCAGACGCCTTCATAGGCCTGGACGCGGGCGCGCTCGCCTTCGACGATTTTTACGTTAACGATGAGCGTATCGCCGGGCTGGAAATCGGGGATTTCCTTGCCGGCGGAAAGCTTCGCCATCTGTTCGTTTTCGATTTCTTTGAGCAAGTTCATGGCGAATTCTCCAAAAACTACGCGGTCTGGGGCTGCGCATTCTTCGCGCCGTTCCGGCCGGTTCTATGCGGGTTGGGCGAGCTTCTATTACACCACGCGGGCTTTGTCACCTCAGGGTCACTGATCCTCATTCCCGGACGCAGACTTTGCCCGCGCCCCGGAATGCCGCGCCCACAGATCCGGCCGGCGCTCGCGGGTGAGCCGCTCGGCCTCGGCGCGGCGCCAAGCGGCGATTTCTCGATGGTTGCCCGAGGTCAGTACCTCCGGGATCGACTGGCCCTCCCAAAGCTGCGGCCGGGTATAGTGCGGATATTCCAGGAGGCCGCCGGTAAAACTCTCTTCGGCGCCGGATTCCGCGGTGCCCATGACCCCGGGCAGGAGCCGCACGCAAGCATCGATCAGCGCCATCGCTGCGATCTCGCCGCCGGACAGCACATAGTCGCCGATCGATACCTCTTCCAGGTCGCGCGCAGCGATGACGCGTTCGTCGATTCCCTCGAAGCGGCCGCAAACGAGCACGGCCCCGGCGCCGCCGGCGAGCTCTTCGACCCAGCTTTGATCAAGCGGCGCCCCGCGCGGCGAGAGCAGGAGGCGCGGGCGGGCATCGGTCGCCGTCGCGTCGATGGCACGGCCGAGCACGTCCGGCTTCATTACCATGCCCGGTCCGCCGCCGGCTGGCGTGTCGTCGACGCTGCGGTGCTTGTCGGCGGCGAAATTGCGGATATCGACGACGTCGAGCGCCCAGGCGCCCGCCGCTAGAGCCTTGCCGGCGAGACTTAAGCCCAACGGCCCCGGAAACATGTCCGGAAAAATCGTCAGCACGCTTGCCCGCCACATATCGGTCCTGCCCGTCAGTCTTGTCTATCAATCCTGCTCGGCCGGCGGATCGACGATGATTTTTCCCGCCGCCAGGTCGACCGTCGGCACGGTGGCGGCATCGAACGGCAACAACTCCGTCTTGCCGCCGCCGTCCGGCCGCACCTCGATCAGATCGCCGGCGCCGAAATTATGGACGGCAACGACGATGCCGCGCTGCCGGCCGGCGCGGTCGAGCACGGCGAGGCCGACCAAGTCGGCGTGATAGAACTCATCGGGCTCGCTGGGCTCCGGCAGCCGCTCGCGCGGCACATAAAGTTTTGTATTGGCGAGCTGCTCGGCGGCGTTGCGATCGGCAATGCCGGACAGCGTCACGACGAAATGATCTTTCGCCGGCCGCAAGCTTTCGATTTCAAGGACACGGCCGTCTTCGGTCTCAAGCGGACCGTAGCTGACGATCGCGGCCGGATCGGCGGTAAACGAGCGCAGCCGCACCTCGCCGCGCACGCCATGGGCGGCGCCGATTTGGCCCAAGCAAACAAGCCTTGGACAAACGCGCACGCCGCCCGCCATCGCTCGTTAGCTCGCCGGCACCGCAGCCGGCGCCGCGCCTGGGGCGGGCGCTGCACCCGCGGCCGCTTTGGCGGCCTCTTCCTTCGCTTTACGCTCTTTGCGCGGGATGGCTTTTTCCGGATTGTTGCGCGCTTTGCGCTTCATCACGCCGGCGGCGTCGAGAAAGCGCATGATGCGGTCGGACGGCTGCGCCCCCTTCGCCATCCACGCCTTGGCCTTTTCGATATCCCACTTCAGCCGTTCGGTCTTTTCCTTCGGCAACAGCGGATTGAAATAGCCGAGCCGCTCGATGAAGCGGCCGTCGCGGGGGCTGCGGCTGTCGGCGACGACGATGTGATAAAATGGCCGCTTCTTGGTGCCGGCGCGTGCCATGCGGATGACGAGAGACATTATTTAACTCCTGTTTTCACGTGTTTTTGGATGCTGCTTGGAATCTGTGCAAGTTTGGCAAGAAGCTCTTCTTCGCGACGCTTCCGTTCGACTTTGCTAAAGGGTTTGAGTTCATCCTGAACCCGATTCCATTCCCATTTGAGAACGATCCTGCTTACCGCATCAATTTCCTCCACATGATCGTCAATCCGATCAGAGATCGCCATTGTTGGATTAAGCGACATCAGCGCGGCACCGCCTCGCGTTTGTCCGACTACATCTACAAGTCGCTTCGAAGGCACCTCATCATGATTGACGAGCAGCGAAATAAAGCTCTCGATTCGCATCAGATCAGCGTTGAACTGCTCAAGGAATTTCTCTTTCGATGACGGCGAATCCTCAGAGAAGCTCACATTCTTAATCCGGTGAACCACGCCAATAAATTCGGATACGTGTGACCGGAGATTATCAATCCATTCTTGGCGAAACTCCGCAATCCGTTGAGACCTGCTGCGCTTTGAAAGGGATAAACTCACAAAAGCCGAGACCACTCCCGTAGCGATCGCGGCTGCAGCTGAAATAACAGCGGCAATAACTGCAACATATGTAGTTGCGTCGTTACTCACTTCTTCTTTCCCAATCCGGGCAGGCCGCCCGGGAACCTTGGACCGAGACCCGGCAATCCGGGAAAATTCGGCGGCAGGCCCGGCAAACCACCGGGCATGGTTGGCGGCAGGCCCGGCGCACCAGGCATTCCCGGCGGCAGTCCGCCCGGCATCTTTTCCGCAAGTTTTGCCATCTCTTCCGGGCTCGGCATGCCGCCGCCGCCGAAGCCGAGCATATTGGCGAGACCTGCCATCGGCCCGCGCTTGGCGCCGCCCATGGCTTTCATCACGTCGGACATCGTGCGGTGCATTTTGAGGAGCTTATTGATGTCTTCCGGCTTGGTGCCGGAGCCGGCGGCGATGCGGCGCTTGCGGCTCGCTTTGAGCACGTCGGGATTTTTGCGCTCCTGCGGCGTCATCGAATCGATGATCGCCATCTGCCGCTTGAGCACAGCCTCGTCGAGATTGCGTTCGGCCAACTGATTTTTCATTTTGGCGATGCCGGGCAGCATCGCCATCAGCCCGGTCATGCCGCCCATCGTCTGCATCTGCGCCAATTGTTCGCGTAAGTCCGCGAGATCGAACGCGCCCCTGCGCATCTTCTCGGCGGTGCGCGCCGCCTTCTCGGCATCGATGGTCGCGGCGGCCTTTTCCACGAGCGAGATGATGTCGCCCATGCCGAGAATGCGGTCGGCGATGCGCTGCGGATAAAAGTCTTCGATGGCGTCGAGCTTTTCGCCGGTGCCGATGAGCTTGATCGGCTTGCCGGTGACCGCGCGCATCGACAACGCGGCGCCACCACGGCCGTCGCCGTCGATTCGGGTCAGCACGATGCCGGTGAGATCGAGCCGCTCGTTGAAGCTTTTGGCGAGATTGACGGCGTCCTGGCCGGTCAGCGCGTCGGCGACGAGCAGCACCTCGTGCGGATTGGCGGCGCGGCGCACTTCCGCTGCTTCGCGCATCAATTCCTCGTCAAGCGTGAGGCGGCCGGCGGTGTCGAGTAGCACTACGTCATAGCCGCCGAGCCGCGCCGCTTGCTGGGCGCGGGCGGCGATTTGCACCGGCGCCTGGCCTTCGACGATCGGCAGCGTGTCGACATTGACTTGCTTGCCCAGCACCGCGAGCTGCTCCATCGCGGCCGGCCGGCGCGTATCGAGCGAGGCCATCAGCACCTTGCGCTTGAGGCCATCGGCGAGGCGCTTGGCGATCTTGGCGGTGGTCGTGGTTTTGCCCGAGCCCTGCAGGCCGACCATCATGATCACGACCGGCGCGAGCGCGTTGAGATCGATCGGCTGCGCGTTCGATCCTAGAGTCTCGATCAATTGGTCGTGCACGATCTTCACGACCATCTGGCCGGGCGTGACCGACTTGATCACGTCGACGCCCACCGCGCGTTGCTTCACCTGCTCGGTGAAGCCGCGTGCAACATCGAGCGCTACGTCTGCCTCGAGCAGCGCGCGCTGCACTTCGCGCAACGCCGCCTCGACATCGGCTTCCGACAGCGCGCCGCGCCGGGTCAGCCGGTCGAGGATGCCGTTCAGCCGTTCGGAGAGGTTGTCGAACATTAAAAAACACCTTTGCGCCCGAGGGCGCATCGCGCTGTCGGGCGGGAACCTCCGGTCTCGAGGGCCGGTCGGCGGTTAAATTTCGGTCTCTTGCGAGAGCAGGCGGAAAATAGGTGCAGACCTCCCTGCCGTCAACCGTGGCGTCATGGCAGTGCCGCCGCGATAGCCAGGCTGTATTCTACATTCTACGGCCGCCATTATCTAAGGCCGACATGTCCCGCTATTACCACGGCCCGGTTTCCGACCATTTTGACGGCGAGCGCTTTTTCGACCCGGACGGCGCGCCGCCGCGAAGCCGGCGCGATCTGCTGCGCTGGCGGCTTCACCGGCGCGCCAGGGCGAAATGGCCGTCGTGCGCAGCATCGCCTTATACCGACCGTCCGCCGCCACGCGTCGAGGGCGCGGTTTGGCGCATTACCTATGTCGGCCACGCGAGCTTCCTTATTCAGACCGGCGGCCGCAATATCCTGCTCGACCCGATCTGGTCGAAGCGCGCCTCGCCGTTCCGTTTTGTCGGACCGAAGCGGGTCAACGATCCGGGCATCGTCTTTGCGGATTTGCCGCCCATCGACGCCGTGCTGGTAACGCACGGCCACTACGATCATCTCGATCTCGCCACTCTGTCGCGGCTCGCAGCCGTGCATCGGCCCCGCATCATCACGCCGCTCGGCAATGACACGATCATGCGCAACCATGACCGCACTATCGCGGCCGAAGGCTGCGATTGGGGGCAGCGGGTCGATGTCGGCGGCGGTTTGGTGGTGACTCCCATCGCCACGCGGCATTGGTCGGCGCGCAACTTGTCCGACCGCAACATGGCGCTGTGGGCGTCGTTCGTCATCGAAGCGCCTGCCGGACGCCTCTATTTTGTCGGCGATTCGGGCTACGGCGACGGGCGGCATTTTCGTGGCGCGCGCGAGCGCCATGGACCGTTCCGCCTCGCCATTCTCCCGATCGGGGCCTACGAGCCGCGCTGGTTCATGCGGGATCAGCACATGAATCCCGCCGAGTCGGTGCAGGCGTTCATCGATTGCGGCGCCGAGCTCGCGCTCGGCCACCATTACGGCACGTTCCAGCTGACCGACGAGGCGATCGATGCGCCGGTCCACGCTCTGGCCGAAGCCTTGCAGGCGGCCGAAATTCCGTCCGCGCGCTTCCGCACGTTGCGGCCCGGGCAGGTGTGGCAGCTGTGATCGTAGTGCCTGGACGCCGATCCAATTCAATCGAATTGGATCAGGGTCTAGATTCTTTATTTGAGCATGATCTTATCCGAAAACCGGGTTCCACTTTTCGGGATCATGCTTTAACCGGGTGACGTGTCCGGCGGCTTGATCAAGACGTAAACGTTGACGACCAACTTGCTGGCGTCGCCGGCGAGCGGATCGGTGACGTATTCCTCGATCATTTCCTTGGCGTCGAGCCGCTTCTCGTCGAGGTAGTCGGTGATTGTCTCGTAGGTGTTGTCGAGGTCGTCGTAAGAACCGCGATAGACGAATTTCAGCGCTGCGCCGTCGGGCGTCTGACCGACGGCGAATTCGCCGTGCGGCGGGTTTTTCGGCGGCGCGGCGATCGGCACCGCGATCTCGTAGTCGAAGCCGTTATCGTCGGACGCCGTGAAAATCGTCATCGGCAGACCGTCGGGCTTGATGCCTTCCTTATCGAGGTAGGTTTTGATCTTCTTGAGCGATGTCGTGATGATGTCGAAGGTCTTGTCCCAGGTGCCGCTGCCTTTCACGTAGATCATCGGCCGCGCGGTTAGCGTCGTGTCCTGGCCGAACACGTCGCCCGGCTGAGCCGGCGTCGATCCAGGCGCGATCTGCACGGGCGCTGCGGGCGCGGCTGCCGGCGGGCTCGGCGCGGGATTTTGCGGCTGGGTCGCCGGCGCCGGCGCCGGACTTTGCGCGTATGCCGGCGGGTGCACCCCGCACACGAAGATTACGGCCAATGCGGCACCCGCGAGACCGGCGCGCGCAATACAGAACGGCATCACCTTCTCCTCGAATCGGCGATTCGACGCCCGCGGCCGCGTCATCGCCTGCATCGCCTTATTGACTGGTCCCCAACGCGAATCTAGCACTTTCCGCCGCATCCGCCCTGCCCAAATTGCCGTCATCGCCGTGCGCACGGTCGAATCTCGACACTGGCGTGGATGTATCGAGTCCTCATATAAGTCGCTCACATTTTGGGCTTTATCATGGGCGCAGTGATGGGCGCGCTGGCGAACCGCGACTTCGTCAAGATGAACGGCCTCGGCAACGAGATCGTCATTGTCGATTTGCGCCGCGCTGGAAGCCCCATCGACGCGGCCGAAGCGCGCGCCGCGGCGCAGCAAGAGCCGTACGATCAACTGATGGCGCTCTATCCGGCGCGCGGCGCTGAAGATGCCTCAATCCGCATCTACAACAACGACGGCTCCGAGGCGGGCGCTTGTGGCAATGGCATGCGCTGTGTGGCGGCGCTGGTCAGCGAGCAGACTGGCCGCACCGTGCTTAAATTCGCCACGCCGGCCGGAGCGGTGGCTTGCTGGCGCGAGAAAAACGGCCTGTTCACCGTCGATATGGGCCGGCCGCGATTCCGCTGGGATGAGATCCCATTGGCGCAGGAATTCGCCGACACGCGCAATATCGAACTGGAAATCGGACCGCGCGGCGCGCCGATCCTGCATTCGCCCTCCGCCGTCAGCATGGGCAACCCGCACGCCATCTTCTGGGTCGACGATCCGTCGGCCTACGATCTCGGCAAGATCGGACCGCTGCTCGAGCACCATCCGATGTTTCCCGAGCGCGCCAATATCACGCTCGCTGCGACGCCGTCGCGCGATCGCATCGTAATCCGCACCTGGGAACGCGGCGCCGGGCTGACCAAGGCTTGCGGCTCGGCGGCTTGCGCAGCCGCGGTCGCTGCGGCGCGGCTTAATCGCGTCGGCCGCATCGTGACCGTCACCCTGCCTGGCGGCGATCTCGGCATCGAATGGCGTGACAGCGACGATCACGTATTGATGACCGGCCCGGTCGAATACGAGCACAAGGGCCGCTTCGACGCGGCGCTGCTTGCCGGCGCAGGAGCAGGTCAACGATGAGCGTCGAGGTCGTCACGTTCGGCTGCCGGCTCAATGCCGCCGAATCGGAAGTGATCCGGCGCAACGCGGAGCGCGCGGGCTTTGCCGATACCGTGGTGGTCAATACCTGCGCGGTGACGGCGGAAGCGGTGCGTCAAGCCAGGCAAACGATCCGCGCGTTGCGCCGCGAGCGCCCGCAAGCCAGGATCGTCGTCACCGGCTGCGCGGCGCAGACCGAACCGCAGACTTTCATCGCGATGGCTGAGGCCGACCACGTGCTCGGTAACGCGGAAAAGCTCTCGGCGGGCGGCTGGGCGCAAGCACGCGAGGCTTTCGCGGTTGCCGGCGCGCCCAAGGCCATCGTCAATGACATCATGGCGGTGAAGGAAACCGCGCCGCACCTGATCGACGCCTTCGCGGCGCGCACCCGCGCCTTCGTCCAAGTGCAGAACGGCTGCGATCACCGCTGCACTTTCTGTATCATTCCGTTCGGCCGCGGCAATTCGCGCTCGGTGCCGATGGGGGCGGTGGTCGACGACGTGCGCCGGCTCGTCGTCAACGGCTACAGCGAGATAGTGCTGACCGGCGTCGATATCACGGGCTATGGCGCCGACCTGCCGGGCGCGCCCAGACTCGGCACGCTCATCAAGCAAATCCTCAAGCATGTGCCGGAGCTCAAGCGATTGCGGCTGTCGTCGATCGATTCGGTGGAAGCCGACCGCGATCTCCTCGACGCGCTGGCGAGCGATGCACGGCTGATGCCGCACCTGCATCTGTCGCTGCAATCCGGCGACGATCTCATCCTCAGGCGCATGAAACGGCGGCACCTTCGCGCCGATGCGATTGCGTTCTGCAAGGAGGTGCGCCGCTTACGGCCGGATATGGCGTTCGGGGCCGATCTGATCGCGGGTTTCCCGACCGAGACCGAAGCAATGTTCCGGAAGACGCTCGATCTCGTGGACGAATGCGGGCTGACGCATCTGCACGTGTTTCCGTTCTCGCCGCGTCCAGGCACGCCCGCGGCGCGCATGCCGCAAGTCGACCGCGCCGTCGTCAAGGAACGCGCGCGGCGGCTGCGCGAGCGGGGCGCAGCAGCACTCCGCCGCCATCTCGACGCCGAAGTCGGCGCAACGCGCCGCGTCTTGGCCGAGTCGCACAACTCCGGCCATACCGAGCAGTTCGCCAAGGTTTTGCTCGCGACGCCGGCCGCGCCGGGCACAATTCTCGACGTGCCGATCGCCGGCCACGACGGCAGACAATTATTGGGGGCTTGAGGTAAATTCGCGGCTTGAAGCGGCCTAGCGGAGACCGACGATGGACGGCAATGGGCAGGATTACACGATAACGACCACCGAACAGCTCGAGCGCCTGTACAGCGACGCGCCCTACGGCCCCGCCGTCTTCAAGGAGACCGATCGCGTCACGCCGCAATACCGCAAGCTGATCGAAGCCGCGCCGTTCGCCGTGCTGGCGACCTGCGGTCCGGAGGGCCTCGATTGCTCGCCGCGCGGCGATCCGCCGGGCTTCGTGCGGGTGGTCGACGAGCGCACGCTCGTCATTCCCGATCGCCGCGGCAATAATCGCATCGATTCCTTGCGCAATCTGGTGCGCGATCCGCGCGTCGCGCTGCTGTTCCTGATTCCCGGCGTCGGCGAGACCATGCGCATCATCGGCCGCGCCAAAATCTCGACCGATCCGAAATTGACCGAAAGCTTTGTCTTCAACGGCAAGGTGCCGAAATGCGTACTGGTCGTGACGGTCGAGAAGGCCTACTTCCAGTGCACCAAGGCGATCATCCGCTCGAAATTGTGGGATCCGGCGAGCATCGTCGACCGCAAGACGCTGCCGACGCCGGGCACGATTCTCGCCGAATTGACCGAAGGCAAGATGGGCGGGCCCGAGCATGACCGCCTGGCGCCGGAGCGGATCAAGCAGACGATCTATTGATCGGGGCGTTGTCGTTTCGAGGCGCGTGACGCGCGAGCTCCGTTTCGATTTTCTCACCCTTCCAACCGCACTCCGCCAGCCGCTCACGCAAATGCTCCGGCACCGGCGCGACGACGTGAATGGGCTCGCGGGCCTTATAGAGCGGCACAGTGATTTCGCGGGCATGCAGGTGAAGCGGCGGTCCACCCTGGCGCGGCGCGGTGCCGTACACAGCATCGCCCAGAATCGGCCAGCCCATTTCTGCGCAATGCACCCGCAGCTGGTGCGTGCGCCCGGTCAAGGGTTCCAGCGCGAGCCAAGTCAGGGTAGCGGTCAGGGCAGGGGAGTATCCCATGACCTTCCACTTCGTCACCGCCGGCTGGCCCGCAGGGTCGTGCTTCTGCCACCAGCCGATATTGGCGTCGAGGCGGCCGAGCGGCATGTCGATGACGCCTTCGTCGGTGTCCGGCTTACCCTCGACCACGGCCCAATAGGTCTTGCCGATCGCGCCGTTGCGAAACAGTTTGCCGAGCTGCGCCAGCGCCTTGCGATGGCGGCCGAGGACGAGGCAGCCGGACGTATCGCGGTCGAGGCGATGGGCCAGCGCCGGGGGGCGCGGCAGCCCAAATCGCAGCGTGTCGAAGTGATCCTCCAGGGATTCTCTGCCCCTGTCCTTGCTGTTCGGTGCGCCGCGATGCACGGCCATGCCGGCCGGCTTATCGATCACCAGCATCAGCCCGTCGCGGTATAGCAGTCGCGACACCATCTCTTCCGGGGTCATGTTTGCCTACCTCGGCGAAACGGCTATCACGGACGCCGCATGCGAGAAACTCCGCAAGACAGTCAATCGGATGGCGGCGGTGAAACCGCTGAAGCCAAGCAATCGTGGTGGCGGCGTTTGTCCGGCGGGCTCAAGCGCAGCTCGACGGCGCTGACCGCGATCTCCGATCTCGTCACCAAGCGCATGCTTGATCAGGCGACGCTCGAGGAAATCCACGATGCGTTGGTCAGGGCCGATCTCGGCATCGGCACCGCGGATCGGATTGCTGACACACTGAGCCGAAGCCGTCACGACGCCGCGATTACGCCGGACGAGGTCAAGGCCGTGGTCGCGGTGGAGGTCGAGAAGGCGCTGGCTTCGGTTGCGCAGCCGCTCGTCATCGATACGGCGAAGAAACCGTTCGTCATCCTGGTCGCCGGCGTCAATGGCTCCGGCAAAACCACGACCATCGGCAAGCTCGCGGCGAAATTCCGCGCCGAAGGTCGATCCGTCATGCTCGCTGCCGGCGACACGTTCCGCGCCGCGGCCATCGAGCAGCTCAAGATCTGGGCGAACCGCAGCGGCGCCGATTTCATCGCGCGCGAGGCCGGCGCCGACGCCGCCGGTCTTGCCTTCGATGCGGTGCGCTTGGCCAAAGAGCGCGGCATCGAGATCCTCCTGATTGACACCGCAGGCCGCTTGCAGAACCGCACCGAACTGATGGAGGAGTTGGAAAAAATCGTCCGCGTCATCAAGAAAGTCGACGCCAGCGCGCCGCATGCGGTGCTGCTGGTGCTCGACGCCACGGTCGGGCAGAATGCGCTGTCGCAGGTCGAGCTGTTCCAAAAGGCCGTCGGCGTCACCGGCTTGGCCATGACCAAGCTCGACGGCACCGCGCGCGGCGGCATCCTGGTGGCGCTCGCGGCGAAATTCGCACTTCCGGTGCATTACGTCGGCGTCGGCGAAAGCATCGACGACCTGGCGCCCTTTTCGGCGCGCGATTTCGCCCGCGCCATTGCCGGGCTCGAGGCTTGATTGAGCGGGCGGCCGATCTCAGCTAGGCTGCATACTCATAAATGGTAGGCAAATCACCTGAAAGGTGATTCAAGCTCTGCAAAGGAGCTTGACCATGGCCCGTTACGAACTGAGCGAATTTGAGTGGAAAACCATCCGGCCTTTGTTGCCGAACAAACCACGCGGGGTTCCTCGGGTTGACGATCGCCGGGTGCTCAACGGCATCTTCTGGATTTTGCGCTCTGGGTCGCCTTGGGCCGATTTGCCGGAGCGGTATGGACCTCCGACAACGGTCTATAACCGCTTCAATCGCTGGCGAAAGGCGGGGGTCTGGGACAAGCTGATGACTGCCATCATCGAAGCTCATGATGGCAAGGTGCAGATGATCAATTCCAGCATCGTACGCGTCCACCAGCAGGCTGCCGCCCAAAAAAACAGGCTGGAGACGCTTGTATCGGTCGAAGTCGTGGAGGACTGACAACCAAGCTGCATCTGCGGGTGATCGGCAACGGCCTGCCAGTGCAGGTCGCGCTGTCGCCCGGCCAGATGAACGACCAACCGATGGCCGAACTCCTGCTCAACGATCTGCCTGCGGGAGCCGATGTCATCGCCGATAAGGGATACGATGCAGACTGGATCAGGGATTTGATCGAGGACCAGGAGTGCACGCCGCACATCCCGCCAAAATCAAACCGCTACGATGGCATCACCTACAGCAAGACCAAGTACAAGAAACGCAATCTGATTGAGCGCTGCTTCAACAAGCTCAAGCAGTTCAGGCACATTGCTACCCGCTACGACCGCAATGCTCTGAACTACCTCGCCATGCTCAAAATCGCTTGCCTCCGGCTATGGCTCAGGTTTTATGAGTCCGCAGCCTAGACAACGCGCACCATGACGACGACAGCAAAACCGCAACTCAATCCGCTCCTGAAGATGGCGCTCGATCTTGGGCCGCTCATCCTGTTCTTCTTCGCTAATTCGCACTACGGGATTTTCGTCGCCACGACGACCTTCATGATCGCGGTGCTCGCGGCGCTGGCGGTTTCCTACGTCATGACGCGCCAGCTTCCGATCATGCCGGTGGTCACGGCGATCATCGTCGTCGTGTTCGGCGGGCTGACGCTGATCCTGCACGACGCCACCTTCATCAAGGTCAAGCCGACCATCATCTATGCCTTGTTCGGCGCGGTCCTGATCGGCGGGCTCGTCTTCAACAAGCCGCTGCTTGGCATCGTGTTCGATTCGCTGTTCAACCTGACCGAGGAAGGCTGGCGCAAGCTGACGCTGCGCTGGGCGATTTTTTTCCTTGCGCTTGCCGTCCTCAACGAGATCGTCTGGCGCAACGCCTCGACCAATGTGTGGGTGGATTTCAAAGTGTTCGGCGTGATGCCGCTGACGCTGGTGTTCGGCGCCTTGCAGGTGCCGCTGCTCAAGCGCTACGCGGTCGAGCCGGCGGAATGATCCTCGTCATTGCGAGGAGCCAACGGGTCCGGCCCGAAGTGGCCGGCCCGATGACAGGCTCCGCGACGAAGTAATCTAGATACTTCACCGCCGGCTGGATTGCTTCGCTTCGCTCGCAATGACGATTACGACTTCGCCGCCAGCGCCTTCTCGATCTGCGGCTTGAGCACCGCATCGTAATTTTCCGGCGTAATCGGTCCGACGAGCTTATAGGCGATGCGGCTGTCGCGGCCGATCACGAACGTCTCCGGCACGCCATAGACGCCCCAATCGATCGCGGCGCGGCCGCTTTGATCGGCGCCGGCCGCGATAAAAGGATCGCCGTAGCGGCCGAGGAAGCGCCGCGCATTGTCGGGATCGTCCTTGTAATTGATGCCGACCAGGCGGAACCGGCTGTCCTTGCTCATTTGCTCCAGCAGCGGCGCTTCGTCGTGGCACGGCACGCACCACGAGGCCCAGACGTTCACGACGGTAACGGCGCCCTTGAAATCGGCCGGATCGATGCCGGGCACCGGCGCGCCGTCGCGCTCAAGGCCGGCTATCGGCGGCAGCGTCGTTTGCGGGGCCTGATGTCCGATCAGCGCCGAGGGTATGAGCGAGGGGTCGCCGGCATTGAGCTGGATCAGAAACAACGCCACGAGGCCGAGGAAAACGCCGAGCGGCAGCAGCACCACAATGCGCTGCCAGCGCACCGGGCGGTTCGGATTTTCCGCAACGCTCATGCTTCTTCCTCGGCCTGTTCCCTTGCCGCCTCCGTGGGCTGCGGCGCCGGCCGCCCCGAAGCCGCGTCGGAGCGGCGGGTAAATCCCGCCATTTCAAGTTCCGCGATCTTGCGTGTTTGCGCGCGGTAATCGAGCGCCACCCAGGTGACCAAGGCGCCGACCACGATCACGGCGGCGGCACAGGCCGCGGCGATGAAATCGATATGCGCGGTCGTTTCCATCGTCAGCTCGCGGCGTTCGCCCGCATGAACTGCAAGGTGCGTACGCGCCGGCGCAAAATTTCATTGCGCATCGCCGCCAGCACGAGCGTGACGAACAGCAAAGTGAACGCGCCCGCCATGATGAAAAGCGGCATCAGGATCGTCGGATAGATCGTCGAGCCACCAACGCGGAATACCGAAGCGCCTTGATGCAACGTGTTCCACCAGTCGACCGAGAATTTGATGATCGGTAGATCGATGGCGCCGACCAGCGTGAGCACCGCCACGGCACGCGCCGCGCGCGACGGATCCTCGACCGTGCGCCACAGCGCGATGACGGCCAGATAGAGCAGGAACAGGACGAGTTCAGAAGTAAGCCGCGCGTCCCACACCCAATAGGTGCCCCATTCCGGCCGTCCCCACAGCGAGCCGGTGACGAGACAGAGCAGCGTGAACGCGGCCCCGATCGGCGCCGCCGCCTTGGCCGTTACGTCGGCGAGCGGATGGCGCCACACCAAGGTGCCCAAGGCGGCGACCGACATCAGCCCCCAGCACAACATGCCGAGCCAAGCCGACGGCACATGCAGGTACATGATCTTGACGGTGGCGCCTTGCTGGTAGTCCTCCGGCGCGATCATGGCCTGCTCGAGCGCGAAGGCGAAGACGAGAACCGTCACGCCGGCAAGCCACGGAATGATGCTATTGGCGACCTTCAGGAAACGCGACGGATTGGCGAGATCGAGCAGGGTCATCGGCGGCTTTCCACTAAACCCGGTGCTTTAGAGCATGATCCCGAAAGGTAAAAGCCGGTTTCCCGCAGCTTCGAAGTGGCGAAGCAAGATAGGCAAAGATCGGTCAAACTCGGAAGCAAGACCTTGATTCATCGCAAATCCATCGGGGTCAGGGTCTAGTGCAGGCTCCGTCTCGAGCACAATGCCGCTTTCCCACGCCGGCAGTCACTTTTGCATGAGCAAGCTCGCCTCTCGAACATTGCCTTTCCAAAACTGTCATTCCGAAACCACTTGCAACACCACTATTCCACGTCCTGCCGCAGCGCCGCGGCGGCGGCAAAAGGTCCGACCACAAGGCTCGCCAACGTCAGCGCGCAGAGGATCGTGAACGGCGTCCCGAACGGGGTCGGCCCAGCGACCGCCGCGTTGGCGGCAGCGACGCCGAAGATCAAGATCGGGACAGTCAGCGGCAGGACGATGACCGCGAGCAGCAAGCCGCCGCGGCGCAACGTCACGGCAATGGCGGCTCCGATCAGGCCGATAAAGGTCAGCGCCGGCGTGCCGACGAAGAGCGTCAGCATCAGCGCGCCTTCCGCCGGCAGATCAAGATTGAGGAGGAGCCCGATCAGCGGCGCGCAGATGACCAGCGGCAGCCCGGTCGTGAGCCAATGCGCCAAGCCCTTGATCGCGACCACGAGTTCGAGCGGCGCGCGGCCCATCAGGATGAGGTCGAGCGAGCCGTCCTCGCGGTCGCCGGCAAACAGCCGGTCGAGCGCCAGCAGGCTGGCGAGCAGCGCCGCGAGCCACAGGATCGCCGGCCCGATTCGCTTGAGCAGCGCGAGGTCGGGCCCGACGGCAAATGGAATGAGGGTGACGACGACCAGGAAAAACAGCACCCCCATCAGTGCGCCGCCGCCGACCCGCACGGCGATGCGCATGTCGCGGACGAGGAGAGCGGCAAGCGGAGTCATGGCGCGTCCCCGAGCCGCAGTTCGGGCGCGCCGGCAAGTCCGACCGGCCCGTGGCTTGCCGCGAGAATGAGGCCGCCACCGGCGAGATGCGCACCCATCAATTCGGCGAGGCGATCCTGCGCGGCCGCGTCGAGCGTGCTGGTCGGTTCGTCAAGGAGCCAGATCGGGCGCGGCGCCGCGATTAGCCGGGCAATCGACAGCCGTCTGCGCTGTCCGGCGGAAAGATAGGCGGCCGGCAGTCCTGCGAGCGCGCCAAGCCCGACCGCCTCAAGCGGCTCGCGGATATCGGTCGACGATGCGCCGAAAAAACCGGCCCAAAAGCGTAGATTTTCTGCGACCGAAAGCGAGCCTTTCAGGGCATCCTGGTGGCCGAGATAGTGGGCCTGTTCGGCAATGTTCAATTCCGGGTCGCCGCCTTCCAACATCAGCCGGCCCGCCGCGATGGGGAGGAGGCCGATGATCATCCGCAGAAGCGATGACTTTCCCGCACCGTTGCGGCCGCTAATGGTCAAAGCCTCGCCCGACGCCACCGCGAAGTTGACGCCGGCAAAGACGTCGCGCTCGCCGCGCTGACAGGCCAGTTCGACACCGGTGAGACGCATCAGCACCGACCTGCATGCGATTCTGCGCGGGCTTTCGCGAGTTTTTGGGCCATGCCCTGCATTTTATCGGACCATTCGTTGCTGAACTGGCACAACCGCCCAAAAGACCTTATAAGCCGCAGGTCGGGCTGCGGCGCGCCGGTGACGCCTGCCACGTTCGATTTTTCCTCTTCCCTCCTCCCCCGAGCGGGGGCGGGAAGGGAGGAGGATGGGCTTGATTCGGCAATGAATTACCTCCGAATTGCGCCGGCGCCCGGCCGGCGGGATGGGAAAAAAGTCATGGCATCGCTCGATAGCTTCAAGTGCCTCCGGCCTCTCAAGGTCGGCTCCAAGACCTATGCGTATTACAGCCTGCCGGTGGCGGAAAAGAACGGCTTGAAAGGGATTTCCCGGCTGCCTTTCTCGCTCAAGGTCTTGCTGGAGAACCTCTTACGCAACGAGGACGGCCGCTCCGTCACCAAACAGGACATCCAGGCCGTCGCGCAATGGCTCAAGTCCAAGACATCGGAGCGCGAGATCGCGTTTCGGCCGGCGCGTGTGCTGATGCAGGATTTCACCGGCGTGCCGGCGGTGGTCGATCTCGCCGCCATGCGCGACGCCATGGACCATCTCGGCGGCGATCCGAAGAAGATCAATCCGCTGGTCCCGGTCGATCTCGTCATCGACCACTCGGTCGCGGTCAATCATTTCGGCAATGCACTCGCGTTTAAGCAGAACGTCGAGGACGAGTACAAGCAGAACCAGGAACGCTACAAGTTCCTCAAATGGGCGCAGCGCTCGTTCGAGGATTTTCGCGTCGTGCCGCCCGGCACCGGCATCTGCCATCAGGTCAATCTCGAATATCTGTCGCAGACGGTGTGGACGTCGAAGACCAAGACCCAGTTTCCCGACAAGACTGTCGCCACCGAGCTCGCCTATCCGGACACACTGGTCGGCACCGATTCCCACACCACCATGGTGAACGGGCTGTCCGTGCTCGGCTGGGGCGTCGGCGGCATCGAGGCGGAGGCGGCGATGCTCGGCCAGCCCTATTCGATGCTGCTGCCGGAAGTGATCGGCGTGCGATTGAACGGCAAGCTCAAGGAAGGCATGACCGCGACCGATCTCGTGCTCACCGTGACGCAGATGCTGCGCAAGCGCGGTGTGGTCGGCAAGTTCGTCGAATATTTCGGTCCGGGCCTGGCCAATCTGACGATCGCCGATCGCGCCACGCTCGGCAATATGTCGCCGGAATACGGCGCGACTTGCGGCTTCTTTCCGATCGACGACGACACCATCCGTTATCTGCGCGACACCGGCCGCTCGGCCGAGCGCATCGCGCTGGTCATCGCCTACGCCAAGGCGCAGGGCATGTATCGCACCAAGAACACGCCGGATCCGCTGTTCACCGAGGTGCTCAAGCTCGAACTGTCGTCGATCGAGCCGTCGCTCGCCGGGCCCAAGCGTCCGCAGGACCGCATCGCGCTCAAAGAGGTCAAAAGCGGCTTCGCACAGGCGATGGACAAGGAATTCAACAAATCCGCCGAGATGGACAAGCGCGTTCCGGTCGAAGGCCGCAAGCACACGCTCGGTCACGGCGACGTGGTGATCGCAGCGATCACGTCCTGCACCAACACGTCGAATCCGACGGTGATGGTCGGGGCGGGGCTACTTGCCCGCAAAGCGGTGGCCAAGGGGCTCACCGTGAAGCCCTGGGTGAAGACTTCGCTGGCGCCGGGATCGCAGGTGGTCGCCGAATATTTCGCGAAATCCGGCTTGCAGAAGGACCTCGACACGCTCGGCTTCAATCTGGTCGGCTTCGGCTGCACCACCTGCATCGGCAATTCGGGCCCGCTGCCGGAGGAGATTTCCGAAGCGATCAACAAGAACGACCTGGTGGCGGCCGCGGTGCTGTCCGGCAATCGCAATTTCGAGGGCCGCGTCAATGCCGACGTCCGCGCCAACTATCTCGCTTCGCCGCCTTTGGTGGTCGCTTATGCGATCGCCGGCTCGATGCAGAACGATATCGCCAAGGCGCCGCTCGGCACCGACCAGAAGGGGCGCAAGGTCTATCTGCGCGACATCTGGCCGACCAGCCGTGAGATCGCCGACGTGATCCGCAAGAGCATCAACAAGCAGATGTACACGCGAAAATACGGCGACGTGTTCAAGGGCGACGCCAACTGGCGCAAGATCAGCATGCAGGGCGGACTGACTTACAAGTGGGACGATCGCTCCACCTACGTGCAGAACCCGCCCTATTTCGAAGACATGCCGAAGCGCAGCCAGCCGATCGAGGACATCGTCGACGCGCGGGTCCTCGGCTTGTTCCTCAACTCGATCACGACCGACCACATCTCGCCGGCCGGATCGATCAAGGAGGACAGCCCGGCCGGCGAATATCTGCGCGACCATCAGGTCCGGCCGAAGGACTTCAACCAATACGGTACGCGGCGCGGCAATCACCAGGTGATGATGCGCGGCACCTTCGCCAATATCCGCATCAAGAATCAAATGGTGCCTGGCGTCGAGGGCGGTTACACCATCCACTATCCGTCGCACGAGCGCATGACGATCTATGACGCGGCGATGCGCTACAAATCGGAAAACGTGCCGCTCGTCGTGTTTGCCGGCAAGGAATACGGCACCGGATCGTCGCGCGACTGGGCGGCGAAAGGCGCCATGCTGCTCGGGGTTCGCGCCGTGATCGCGCAAAGCTTCGAGCGTATCCACCGCTCCAACCTCGTCGGCATGGGTGTCGTGCCGCTGGTGTTCGAAGAAGGCACGTCGTGGCAGACGCTCGGCTTAAAGGGCGACGAGCAGGTCACTATCCGCGGCTTGCACGGCGATCTCAAGCCGCACCAGCGTCTGCTCGCTGAGATCATCGCCGCCGACGGCGGTCTCAAGCGCGTGCCGCTGATCTGCCGCATCGATACCGCCGACGAGCTCGACTACTACAGGAACGGCGGCATCTTGCAGTATGTGCTGCGCCACCTTGCGGCTTAGCGCATGATCCGGAAAAGCTTGCCCGCGGACTTGATCCGAGGGTGGCTGCCGGTTTTCCAATAAGATCATGCGCCGCTAAAACGCAGCATGATCCGGAAAAGCTTGCCCTCAAACTCGGTCCGAAGGCGGTTGCCTGTTTTCCGAAAAGTTCGTGCGCACAAATAGCCCTCACCGCGAATTGAGTGGCGGGTGACCGGCGGCGGCCTTACAAGTGCTGCCGTCACGTAATCGTCACCGAGCGCCGAATCTTTCACTTGGGGCCGAATCTTTCACTTGGGATCTGGGGGTGGAGGTTGGAATGCTGCGTCGCCGCCTCGCGTCGGCATCCTTCATTGCGGGCTTCTTGATTGCGACATTCGTGGTTGCGCGCGCCGCCGAGCCGCGGGCGCTGCTCGAGCTGTTCACCAGTCAAGGCTGCTCATCCTGTCCGCCCGCCGACAAGCTCTTTGGCGAACTGACGACCGATCCGTCGCTGATCGCGCTCAGCCTGCCGATCGATTACTGGGATTATCTCGGCTGGAAAGATACTCTCGCCAATCCGGCGCACTCGGCGCGGCAGCGCGCCTATGCGCGCGTGCGCGGCGACCGGGATGTCTATACGCCGCAGGTCGTCGTCAACGGCTCAATGCATGTGCTGGGCAGCGACAAGGCCGCCATCGAGCACACAATCGCGCAGACCGATCAAAAATCGGGCGTGATGTCGGTGCCGGTGTCGATGACGGTGGGTGGCAACGGTCTGAGCGTGAAAGTCGATTCGGCGGAGAGCGAGTACCACGCCGGCGAAGTCTGGCTGTGTCCGCTGGCGAAGGCGGTCGTCGTCGTCATCGGCCGCGGCGAAAATCGTGGCCGCACCATCACCTATCACAACGTCGTGCGCGGCTGGCTGAAGCTCGGCGATTGGACCGGCGCAGCGTCGACCTTCAATGTCCCGATCTCGCAGATCGAGACCGACGGCGTCGATGCCGCCGCCGTCATGGTGCAAGAGGGTACGCGCGACAAGCCAGGCATCATCCTCGGCGCGGCTTACACGCCTTTGCGCTAGTCATTCAGGTGCGTTTTGCCGGCGCAGCGCAGCAAAAGCCGGGACAATAGGGTGGTCACCCCCGAAATAAAAAAGGCCGGCAACGCGCCGGCCTAAGGGATTGGGGAATGAACCATACAATGAACTCTGTTGCCTCTGGCCCAATCCGTCCGCATCCCGGGGGGCTGGGGGGCTGAGGAATCCGAAACGCGATCCGAATCGGGCCTTGAGGCAACAGCTTACTAATTCGCAAGTCAGCTAGGCGCGTGCTTGTCCGAAATAGGGCCGTATTATGATTCCTTTAACGAACGCGTGATTCCGGCGGTGAAATATGTCGCAGGAGACCGCACGCCGCCCCGCTGCCTCAGGCTGACAGCTTGGCTGGACCCTGCCTGGCTCCCGAGTCCGACCCTATTTGCCGCGCCAAGAGGCCCTTGCCCGCCATCCATTCTGGCGCGATCATGAAGTTAAGACGACAGAAGGAGGCGCCGTATGGATTTCGGCGAAACCGATCCAAGCGCGTGGCGCGGGGGCGAGCAACGTGCGCACGCCCCCGCCAGCGAAGTGACTTTCAGCCGGCGCGAGCTCGACCGCATTCTACGGCTTTATGGCCGCAAGGTCGCCGCCGGCGAATGGCGCGATTACGCCATCGATTTCCTCAAGGATCGCGCGGTGTTTTCGGTTTTCCGCCGCGCCTCGGAAGTGCCGATCTACCGCATCGAGAAGAACCCGAAACTCGGCCGCCGCCAGGGCGCCTATAGCGTGATCTCGGCTACCGGCCACATCGTGCGCCGCGGTCACGAACTCGACCGGGTGCTCGGCGCGCTCGACCGCTCGCTCCGCGTGGTGCTGGCTGAGCCGATTTAGGGCGGCGAGATGTCACCCTTTCCGAGCGCGCGCTGCATCAGCACGGTGTCCAGCCATCTGCCGCGCTTGAAGCCGACGGATTGCAACGTGCCGGCAAGGTGGAAGCCGAGCGCGGCGTGGATCGCGACCGATGCGGTATTTGCCGAATCGCCGATCACGGCGAGCATTTGACGGAAGCCGAGTGCCTCCGACTCCGTGATGAGGCGCGTGAGCAAAAGCCGGCCGATACCCTTGCGCTGAAATTCCGGCGCGACATAGATCGAATCCTCGACGCACCAATTATAGGCCGGACGATCGCGATACGGGCCGGCATAGGCGTAGCCTGCCACCACGCCTGTGAATTTGGCGACTAGGTAGGGATAGCGCTTGGCAATCAGCGCCTGCTGCCGCCTCGCCATTTCCGCTTCGTCGGGCGGTTCGATTTCGAACGACGCCGTCCCATGCGCGACGGCGTCGGCGTAGATACGCGTAATGGCCGCGATATCGGCGGGCGCGGCCGGCCGGATAATGACGTTGCTCATTGCTGCGGGCAAAATTGGCAGAAAATATTAGCGCAGAAAAGCAAACGCCCCGGGTTTGGCCCGGGGCGTTCAAGCTCGAATGTTGCCGGTGCTTAGCGGCGGTCGCCGAACAGCCGCAGCAGCATCAGGAACAGGTTGATGAAGTCGAGATAGAGCGACAGCGCGCCCATCACCGCCTTGCGGCCGGCGACGGTGCCGTCGTCCATCGGCGAATACATCTCCTTGATCCGCTGCGTGTCATAGGCTGTAAGCCCGACGAAGATGAGCACGCCGAGCACCGAGATCGCCCAGTCGAGCCCGCTCGAATGCAGGAACATGTTGACCAGCATAGCGATGACGATGCCGATCAGGCCCATGAACATGAACGAGCCGAAGCCGGTGAGGTCGCGCTGCGTGGTGTAGCCGTACAGGCTCATGGCGCCGAACGTCGCCGCCGAGATGAAGAACACCCGCGTGATCGATTCGCCGGTATAGACTAGGAAGATCGACGCCAGCGACAGGCCGAGCAGGCCGGCATAGACGAAGAACAGCGTCAGCGCGGTCGGCGCCGATAGGCTGTTGATGCGGAAGCTCATGAAGAATACCATACCGAGCGGCGCCAGCACCAGGACCCACATCAGCGGGCTCTGGAAGATGAGGTGGCCGAACTGGGTAAGCTGAAGTTGGCCGCCCACATCCGTAACGGCGGCCGAAAACGTCAGCCAAGCCACCACGCCGGTCAGCGCCACGCCGGCAGCCATGTAGTTGTAAACGCGGATCATGTACGCGCGTAGACCCGCGTCGATCGTCACCTGGTCGGTGCGATAGCCGGCCCTCGTAGTCGCGTAATTCCGATCGAAGTCGGACATGGAAAATACCCCTGGGTTATCCCGGCTCACTTCGCCGGGTGTAGCGTTCGGCGAAAGCCGATCGTACATGGCGGGAATCTAGTGCGAAAGGCGGCCCCGCGCCAGATGGGTGCGACGCCATATTCCCCGACTGTTACAAACTATTCATGATGTTTAATGCGGCTGCGGCGGGGCGCCATTTAGAGGTTTCGCAGCACTTCTGCCGGTTTGCGGCCCAGCGCCGAGACGGTGCCGAGGAGGCCCAGACCCACCGTGACAATAAGCGCAAGGAGTGCCGCGCCGGCGGCTTCGCCCGGCACGAAGACAAACGAAAACTCCATGAGCCGCGTCACCACAAGGGCTGCGGCGAGCGACCCCGCCGCGACGCCGAATATGACGGTGGCGAGGCCGATGATGAAATATTCCAGCGCATAAGCGGCGGTGAGCCGCGCACGCGTCGCTCCCAGCGTCTTGAGCACCACGGCGTCGTAAACGCGAAAACGCTGGCTTGCCGCCAAGGCGCCGCCGAGGACGAGCGCGGCGGCGACGAGCGTGAGCGAACTCGCGCCGCGCACCGCCAGGATGAGTTTGCCGACGATAGCCCCGACGGCGTCGAGCGCGTCCTTGATGCGCACTGCGGTCACGGTCGGGAACGCATCGGCGAGCGCCTTGATCAGGGTTGCGTCCTCGGCCGTCGTGCCGCCATCGGCGAAGGTCAATGTCGCGATGTCGCTATGCGGCGCACCGGCGAACGCTCCGGGGGAGAATACCAGGACGAAATTAATGCCGAGGTTTTCCCAATCGACGGCGCGAAGATTGGCGATCCGCGCGGTGATGTTGCGGCCGAGCACGTTTACCGTGACGGTGTCGCCGATCTTCAGATTCAGGTTTTGCGCCGTCCGGCTTTCGAGCGATACCAGCGGCGGGCCGGAATAATCGACGTTCCACCACTGTCCGGCGACGACACGCGAACCGGACGGGACGGCTGTGGCATAGGTGATGCCGCGGTCGCCGCGCAGCACCCAGCGCGATCCGGCCGCCGGCTTGAGATCCGCCGCCGGCACCCCGTTCGTCGCGACGATGCGGCCGCGCAGCATCGGCACGCGCTCGACCGTCGAGCCCGGCGCTTGGCCGCGCGCGAATGTGTCGAAGCGGCTCGCGTCCGCCGCCGGGATGTCGAGAAAGAAGAATGACGGCGCCTTGTCCGGCAGCGCGTCGGCCAATTCGCGATGCAGATTGCCGTCGATCTCGACCACGGTGACGAGCAACGCAAGCCCGAGGCCGAGCGACAGCATCACGCTCGGCGTCAGCGCGCCGGGGCGGTAAATGTTGGCGATGGCGAGCCGCAACATCGTCGAGCGCTGCCGCGGCAAATGCCGGGCGATCCACATCGTGGTCAGCGCGATCAGCCGCAGCAGCAGAAAGACGACGGCGGCGGCGACGACAAAATACATCGCCACGCGGCGGTCGTAGGTCGTCACGACTGCGAGCCCCGCAAGAAGCGCGACGATCGCCGCCGTCGCGAAGATGTAGCGCGGCCGCGGCCAGTTTCGCTCCGCAGCGATCTGGTCGCGAAACAGCCGCGATACGGAAATATCGTGCGCACGCCCGAGCGGCCACAGCGCAAAGGCGAGCGCAGTGAGGAGGCCATAGACGATGGCCAGCGCCAGCACGTCCGGATGTAGCGCCGGCGCAACCGGCAGCGGAATGATCGCCCCGAATGCCGACACTATGGCAAAGGGCAAAGCCGCACCCAGCGCGGCGCCGAGCAAACTGGCGAACAGCGCGACCACGAGGATCTCGCCGCAATAGACGGTGAAGACGCCGCCGCCCGTAGCGCCAAGCGCTTTCATCGTTGCGATCACGTCACGCTTGCGCGCCAGATGGCTGGCAACGGCATTGGCGACGCCGATGCCGCCGACCAGAAGCGTGGTTAGGCCGACCAGCGTGAGAAATTGGCTGAAGCGTTCGACATTTCGCTCGAGCGCGGGCGAGGCCTTCATCCGGGTGCGGATTTCCCAGCCGGCTTGCGGGAATTGGGTCTGCGCCTGTTTTTCGGTCGCGGTCACCGCTGCGTCGCTCGAATTGTCTTCGGGCAAGCGCAGGCGGTATTGCCAGCGCACCAGGCTGCCGGGCTGCAGCAGTCCGGTGGCGCGCAACGCCGCTTCGCTGATCAGCACGCGCGGACCGAGGCCAAGCCCGCCGGCAAGCTTGTCCGGCTCGTCGGTCAGCGCCGCACGCAACTCGATCGCGATATTTCCGATAATAATGCGGTCGCCAATTTTCAGGTTAAGCCGCGTCAACAGCGCGGGATCGACTGCCGCGCCGAAGGCGTCGGCGTTCTGCGCGAACAGCGCGGCAAGCGGCATCGCCGGTGCAGTCGCGACTTTGCCGAACAGCGGATAATTGGCGTCGACCGCCTTGACCTCGACCAAGGTCGAGTTGCCGTCGGCGGCAGTCGTGGTTGTCGTCCTTGCCATCGCCCGCAAGGTGGCGGCGACGGAGACCTTGCCATGGGCGTCGAGGAATGCACGCTCGGCGTCGCTGGCTTGCCGCTGGATCAGCGCAAAGGCGAGGTCGCCGCCGAGGATCACACGGCCGGCGCTGCCGATGCCGTCGTTCAGGCTCGCCGCGACGGAGCCGACGCCGGCGATCGCCATGACGCCAAGCGCGATACAGGCGATGAACACGCCGAAGCCGCGCAAGCCGCCGCGCAAATCGCGCCAAATATAGCGGGGTGCGAAACGCGCTGCGAAGCGCAACGGCGTTAGCGGGCTCGAGTTCAACGCGGGCGCCAGCATCACGTCGCTCGCGGCATGACGCGCGCCAAAATGAAATGCGTCGGCGCGAACACGAAAACCGGAATCCCGAGCAGCAAGCCGGCAAACCAGATGGACGGCGGCAGCAAGGTCTGCGCCGCGGTGTCGCGTAGACCCCAGACATAGTTGATGTTGACCGGCGTAAGCCCCGGATGCGGCGTCGGCGTCGGCATCAGGAAGAAACAAATCAGCATGTCGGCCAAGAACAGTGCGCTCCAGGTTGGCAAGGCGCGCCGGTCATATCCGGTGCGCCACACCAGATAGACGAGAAAGAACGGCAGCCAGCCGTGAAACAGCGACAACAGCCGCAGGAACAGCGAATGGCTCGAATCGAACATGTAGTCGGTCATGCCGGTGAGCGAATAGCCGGCCAGATTGACCAGGAAGTCGAACACCCAAAACGCCTGCGGCGCCAAAATGCCGACCGAGCACATCGAGATCAGCAAAGCATTTTCCGGCCAGATCGCCACCAATGTGAGCAGCAGGGCGATGTCGCAGAAATACAGAAAGTTCGTCGGCCCGTAATAGTGCCAATAGACCGGAACCAGAGCGGCCATGAACGCCGTGTAGCCGAGCTTGACGGCAAGCGGGACGTGCGCGGTTTGCGTCATGACGTACCGGAGGCGGTGATGCGGTCCGTCAGCTGCCCCGAATGCATGCGCAGCACCCGATTGCAACGGGCCGCAAGCTCGGTGTCGTGAGTGACCAGAACGAGCGTCGTCCCGCGCTCGCGATGGCCGCGGAACAGAAGCTCGATGATATCGCGTCCGGTCGTCTCGTCGAGATTGCCGGTGGGTTCATCGGCAACGACGATGGCGGGATTGGGCGCGAGCGCACGCGCCAGCGCGACGCGCTGCTGCTCGCCGCCGGAAAGCTCGGCCGGATAGTGATGCTGGCGCGCGCTTAATCCCACCGCGGCGAGTTCGCGCTCGGCGCGGGCAAGCGCATCGGCAGCGCCGGCGAGTTCGAGCGGGATCGCGACGTTTTCCAGCGCCGTCATGGTCGGGATCAGGTGAAACGCCTGGAAAACGATGCCGATCGTGCGGCCGCGAAAGCGGGCCAGCTGATCTTCATCGAGGCGGCGCAAGTCCTCGCCGGCAACCGTGACCGTCCCTGAGTCGGGCCGCTCCAATCCGGTCATCACCATCAGCAGCGTCGACTTGCCGGAGCCGGAAGGGCCAAGCAGGCCGACCGCCTCGCCGCGACCTATATTGAGGGCGATGTCGCGCAGGATGTGGACGCGGGCAGCGCCGCGGCCGAGCGACAGGTTGACGCCGTCGAGTACGATGGCGTCGCCGGCGATAGGATGCCCCGAAATGTCGTTCATGCCTCCTACCGGCCTCAATCCCTCAAACCGACGACCGCGCCCGGCGCGTGCCCGTTCATATGGGTGGCGGCGATTGTTCCGCCAAATCGCCGTGGTTTGTAGCGTGGCGCTCTTTGCCGCAACAGGGATGCACCACGCCCGCGGCGCTGCGCCGATTCATATCGTGGCGCTGGGCGACTCGTTGACCGCGGGCTATGGCCTTGCCGACAAAGACGGCTTCGTGCCGCGCCTGCAGGCCGCGCTGGCAAAAAACGGGATCGACGCCGACATCGCCAATGCCGGCGGCTCCGGCGATACCGCGGCGGACGGGCTCGCTCGGCTCGACTGGTCGGTGCCGCAAGGCACCGATGCGGTGATTGTCGAACTCGGCGCCAACGATATGTTGCGCGGCATCAAGCCCGAAGTGACGCGCGCCGCGCTCGATGCGATCCTGCAGCGGCTGACCGCGCGTCACATTTCCGTCTTGCTGTGCGGCATGCGCGCGGCGCCGAATCTCGGCACTGACTACGGTCAGGCTTTCGAGCAAATTTATCCCGAACTGGCGGCAAAATACGGCGTTCTCCTCTACCCGTTCTTTCTCGACGGCGTTGCCGCCGATCTCAATCTCACTCAGCAAGACGGCATGCATCCGAACCCTACGGGCGTCGGCGTGATCGTCGAGCGCATCTTGCCTAAGGTCAAGGAACTCGTCGCGCGGGCTCAGCCGCGGCGCCCATCGTAAAGGGTTGCGTACGCGCAGCGATGACCCCATTCTGAACAGGTCGTGATTCGCGGATCGAGCCCGGAGGTTGCCATGCCCCGCCTGTTCACCGGTCTCGAAGTGCCACAGTCGGTCGCCCAGTCGCTTGCGATGATGCGCGGCGGTCTGCCCGGGGCGCGCTGGATCGACGCGGAGAATTATCATCTCACGCTGCGCTTTATCGGCGACATCGACGACGCATTGGCCCGCGAGATCGCCGGCGTGCTGGCCCGCGTGCATCGGCGGTCGTTCGAGCTTCGGCTCGACGGGTTGACGTCGTTCGGCGGCCGCAAGCCGCGCGCCGTGGTTGCCGCCGCCGCGCCGGTGGCGCCGCTAATGGAGCTGCAGGCCGAGCACGATCGTCTGCTGCAACGGCTCGGGCTCGAGCCGGAGGGACGCAAATACACGCCGCATATCACGCTGGCGCGGCTGCGAGATTCCTCAAGCCACCAGGTCGCCGATTACCTCGCCGCGCGCGGGCATTATCGTTCCGCGCCGTTTCAGGTGTCGCGCTTTGTGCTGTTTTCCTCACGCGCCTCGGTCGGCGGCGGGCCCTATATCGTCGAGGAGGCCTATCCGCTGACCCGACAAGGTGCCGACGGGCGCGAAGCGCGAGCGGCGCTCTGATTGTTTTTGCGAAGGCGGAAGGACGGCGCCCGCCCCGGATCGAGTCCGGGGCAGGCTTTTTCGGGATTATGCTCTGAGCATCCGCGATTGCAGTTCGAGCATTGCGGTGGCAAAGCCATGGCTATCCGACATCATTTCGCGCATCAGCGACAGCGGCGTCGGGCGAGAGGATTCGACCTCGCCGACCACGCCGCCGAAATCGAATGACAGCTCGGCGTCGAACTTGTGCGCCAGTTGCTGCATGCGGTGGTTGTCGGCAAGACACGCCATGTGCAGGAGCCGGAAGCCGCGGTTGCGCGCGGTCAGCAAGGTGCGGCGCAACAGCGCCGAACCGACGCCGTGACTCTGCCAAGATTTCTCCACGCTGATTGCGGCTTCGGCCTGGCGCGGGAAATGCGCGCCGAGCGGCCGCAGTTCCGCGGCGCCGCGCATCATGCCGCCGACGAAAAAGCCGTGCACCACGGTGTCGAGCCCGGCGGTCAGATCGACGTAATTGCGGACGAATTCGTCGGATACGCCGCCGGCAAATCTATTATGCCGGCTCTCGGGATCAAGCCGCAGCATATGCTCGCGGTATTTTGCCGTCTCGCCGATCCACAATTTGCGGATTACGCCGCCTTCGGGAAGGACTTCGTGCATTGGGTCTCCTGACGTTGTCGTCGACAAGACCCTCCTTCTCGCTTCCTCCCAGAAAGCGTGCGGCATCGAGACTTTCGATTGGCCGCCGAATCAAAACATCATGTTGTGTGGCGTGGAAATTTGGCAAGGCAAAGGATTGAGCAACATGCCCACATTCCGTATACGCATGGCTTCCGAAGCGTTTACGACGAATTCTCGATGACAATCCAGCAAACCGTCGGCGTGCAGACGGCAAGGTGTTTAGCGTTTGTCCGCTCCGCCACGTTTCACCCACACCTGTTAATCCGCACCGGCTAGTCCCGCTGAAATCAGTCATGGCGAATTCCGTCACAGCGCATTATGCCGCGGGTGTCGCTTCGGGCCGCGTCGAGAGCGACGACGCCCAGCTCGTCGTGCTCGACATGATGGCGCGCCTTGAAATGCGGATCGCGGAATATCGTCTGGCGTGGAAATCCTCCTCGCTCGGCTGGCTGTTCGCCAGCCGCGAGCGCACGCTGCCTCGCATCAAAGGGTTGTACATCTACGGCGACGTCGGCCGCGGCAAGACCATGCTGATGGATTTTTTCTTCGAAACGAGCCCGGTCGAGCGCAAGCGGCGCGCCCATTTTCACGAATTCATGCTCGACGTGCATGAGCGCGTTCACGCCGTGCGGCAGGAAATGAAGCGCGGCGAGCATGAGGGCGAGGACCCGATCCGGCTCGTCGCCGACGCGCTGGCCGATCAGGCTTGGCTGCTTTGCTTCGACGAGTTTCACGTCACCGACATCGCCGACGCGATGATCCTCGGCCGGCTATTTACGCAATTGTTCGAGCGCGGCATCGTGGTGGTGACAACCTCGAATGTGCCGCCCGACGAGCTTTATAAGGACGGCCTCAACCGCGCTTTGTTCGTGCCGTTCATTCACATGCTGCGAGCGCATATGGATATCGTGCGGCTCGACGCGCGCACCGACTTTCGTCTGGAAAAGTTCGGCGGTCTGCCGGTGTGGTACGTGCCGGCCGATGCTGCGGCGGACCTAAAGCTCGACGATGCCTGGCGGCGGCTGACCGGCGGCAATGGCGGCGCCGCGCATGAACTGGCGCTGCATGGCCGCAGCCTGCACGTGCCGCGTGCGTTCATGGGCGTGGCGCGGTTTTCCTTCCACGATCTGTGCGAGCAACCGCTCGCCGCCGCCGACTATCTGCGCCTCGCGCACGAATATCACACCATCATTCTCGACCATGTGCCGGTCATGACTTACGATACCCGCAACGCCGCCAAGCGCTTTATTATTCTGATCGATACGCTGTACGACCATAATGTGAAGCTGATCGCGTCGGCGGACGCCGAGCCCGACGCGCTCTATCGCGCGGACCAAGGCTTTGAGGCGGCCGAATTCAGGCGCACCGCCTCGCGGTTGATCGAGATGCGCTCGCAAGCCTATTTGGCGCGGCCCCACGGCGCCGCGCATGCGAAGACGTCCGGCGCGTCGACCGGCATCGTCGAAACCTGACCGCCGCGCCTCGCGACGAGCATGGCGCCGGCCGGCGCTTCCTCGCCGCCGCACAGTCGACCCTCGGTCGGGCTCCACCCGACTTGAACGCATCATCCGAAACGGCTAATGACGCCGGCAGCCGGGCGTTTTTCACCAATCAAGGACATTTGCGAGATGGCGCGAAGCAAGATCGCATTGATAGGCTCGGGTCAGATCGGCGGCACGCTGGCGCTTCTCATCGGTTTGAAAGAGCTGGGCGATGTCGTCATGTTCGACGTCGCCGAAGGAATCCCGCAGGGCAAGGCGCTCGACCTCGTCCAGTCGTCCCCGGTCGAGGGTTTCGACGCCCGCTTCACCGGCACCAATTCCTACGAGGCGATCGAGGGCGCGGCGGTGTGCATCGTCACCGCCGGCGTGCCGCGCAAGCCGGGCATGAGCCGCGACGACCTTCTCGGCATCAACCTCAAGGTCATGGAGCAGGTCGGCGCCGGCATCAAGAAATACGCACCGAACGCCTTCGTCATCTGCATCACCAATCCGCTCGACGCCATGGTCTGGGCGCTGCAGAAGTGCTGCGGACTGCCGAAAACCATGGTGGTCGGCATGGCCGGCGTGCTCGACTCCGCACGCTTCCGTTATTTCCTGGCCGACGAATTCAATGTCTCGGTCGAAGACGTCAACGCCTTCGTGCTGGGCGGCCATGGCGACAGCATGGTGCCGCTGGTCCGTTATTCCGCGGTCGCAGGCATTCCGCTGCCCGATCTTATCAAAATGGGCTGGACCACGCAGGCGCGGATCGACGAAATCGTCGACCGGACGCGCAATGGCGGCGCCGAGATCGTCAACCTGCTCAAGACCGGCTCCGCCTTCTACGCGCCCGCGGCTTCGGCAATCGCCATGGCGGAAAGCTATTTGCGCGACAAGAAACGCGTGCTGCCGGTCGCCGCCCATCTCAACGGCGAATACGACGTCAAAGACCTCTATGTCGGTGTACCGGTGGTGATCGGCGCCAAAGGTGTCGAGCGCATCGTCGAGATCGAGCTGAACGGTGCCGAGCGCGCGATGTTCGAGAAATCGGCGCAAGCGGTGCAAAGTCTGGTCGAAGCCTGCAAGAAGATCGCCCCCGATCTGGGAAAGTGAAGTCTTTAATTACTGTCATGCTCCGCGAAGGCGGAGCATCCAGTAGTCGACCACATCGAATTGATGCGCTTTGAACCTGACGCTTGTGCTTACTGGATTGCCCGCCTTCGCGGGCAATGACAATCGGCGGAACTCATGAACATCCACGAATACCAGGCCAAAGCGGTATTGCGCGAATACGGCGTGCCGGTGCCGCGCGGCATTGCGGCCTTCAGCGTCGGCGAAGCCGAAAAGGCCGCCGGAGAGCTCGGCGGACCGGTCTGGGTGGTGAAAGCACAGATCCATGCCGGCGGCCGCGGCAAAGCCGGCGGCGTGAAGGTCGTCAAATCCGTCGACGACGTGAAAAAGGAAGCGACGCGGCTGCTCGGCTCCACGCTCGTCACGCATCAGACTGGGCCGCACGGCAAACAAGTGCACCGCCTCTACATCGAGGAAGGCTCGGCGATCGACAAGGAATTCTATCTCTCGATGCTGATCGACCGCGAGACCTCGCGCGTCGCCGTCGTAGTGTCGACCGAAGGCGGCATGAATATCGAAGAAGTTGCGCATAACACCCCGGACAAGATCGTCACCATTTCGATAGATCCGGTGGCCGGCATTTGCCCGCACCATGTCCGCACCGTCGCCCATGCACTGCATCTGGACGCCGATCTGGCGAAGCAGCTGAGCCCGCTTTTGAGCAATCTCTACAAGGCCTTCATCGACACCGACATGAGCCTGCTCGAGATCAATCCGCTGGTCGTCACCAAGGACAAGAAGCTCATCTGCCTCGACGCCAAGACCGACTTCGACAACAACGCGCTGTTCCTGCATCCGAAGATCGCCGCGTTGCGCGACGAGACCGAAGAGGACGCCAAGGAGATCGAAGCGTCGAAATTTGACCTCAACTACATCGCGCTCGACGGCTCGATCGGCTGCATGGTCAACGGCGCCGGCCTCGCCATGGCGACCATGGACATTATCAAGCTCTATGGCATGGCGCCGGCGAACTTCCTCGACGTCGGCGGCAGCGCCACCAAGGATCGTGTCTCGGCCGCGTTTAAGATCATCACCTCGGACCCCAACGTGAAGGGCATCCTGGTCAACATTTTCGGCGGCATCATGAAGTGCGATGTCATTGCCGAGGGCGTGGTTGCCGCGGTCAAGGAAGTCGGGCTGAAAGTGCCGCTGGTGGTGCGGCTCGAAGGCACCAATGTCGATCTCGGCAAGAAGATCATCGCCGATTCGAAGCTCAATGTGACGTCGGCCGACGATCTCGACGACGCGGCGCAGAAAATCGTCAAAGCGGTGAAGGCAGCCTGATGTCCATCCTCATCGACAAAAACACCAAGGTCATCTGCCAGGGCTTTACCGGCAAGAACGGCACGTTTCATTCCGAGCAGGCGATCGCCTACGGCACCAAGATGGTCGGTGGCGTGTCGCCCGGCAAAGGTGGCGCGACGCATCTCGGCCTGCCGGTGTTCGACACGGTTGCCGAAGCGCGTGAAAAAACCGGCGCCGACGCCAGCGTGATCTATGTGCCGCCGCCCGGCGCCGCCGACGCCATCGCCGAAGCGATCGACGCGGAGATCCCGCTTATCGTCTGCATCACCGAAGGCATTCCGGTCAGTCACATGGTGAAGGTGAAACGCTCGCTGTGCGGCTCGAAGTCGCGCCTGATCGGGCCGAACTGTCCGGGCGTCATGACCGCGGGCGAATGCAAGATCGGCATCATGCCCGGCAATATTTTCAAGCGCGGCAAGGTCGGCATCGTGTCGCGCTCCGGCACGCTGACTTATGAAGCGGTGTTTCAGACCACGCGGGAGGGCCTCGGCCAGACCACCGCGGTCGGCATCGGCGGCGATCCGGTCAAGGGCACCGATTTCATCGAGGTCCTGGAAATGTTTTTGGCCGACAAGGCGACCGAAGCCTTGGTCATGATCGGCGAGATCGGCGGCTCGTCGGAAGAGGACGCCGCGCAATTCATCAAGGACGAAGCCAAGCGCGGTCGCAAAAAACCGATGGTCGGCTTCATCGCCGGAAGGACGGCTCCGCCGGGACGGCGAATGGGACACGCGGGGGCGATCATTGCCGGGGGTAAGGGCGGCGCGGAGTCCAAGATCGCCGCCATGGAAGCGGCCGGTATCACGGTCTCGCCGTCGCCGGCGCGGCTCGGTCATACACTCGCGGAAATATTGAAATCATGATTCATTTTTTACGTCTTTTGCCTGCCGCATCGAGCCATTAAATAGGGTAAAGAAAGAGCCTCCCAGCGCCGGGCCGGGGCCGATTCGCGTCCTCTTCCGCACACGTTCGGTTTCTACGCATTGCGCCACGTTTACCGTTCCCTAGCTCGGAACCTGCCTAAGGACTGCACCATGTCTCGCCAGGACGCGAATGCCGCTTTCGCACTCACCTCGTTTCTCTACGGCGGCAATGCCGCCTATATCGACAACCTTTATGCGCGCTACGAGACCGACCCGAAATCCGTCGATGCCGACTGGCAGGCGTTCTTCCAGAGCCTGAAGGAAGACGCCCGCGACGTCGAAAGGAACGCGCGAGGCCCGTCATGGGCACGTCCGGACTGGCCGCCGCTGCCGCGGAACGATCTTGTGTCCGCGCTCGACGGCGATTGGGCGGAGTTAAGCCAAGCAGTAGGCGCCAAGGTCAAGGCGCAGGCGCAGAGCCGCGGCGTCGATCTGTCCTCGGTCGACGTCGAACGCGCCACCCGCGATTCGATCCGCGCGCTGATGCTCATTCGCGCCTATCGCGCCCGCGGCCATTTCCACGCCAATCTCGATCCGCTCGGCCTCGAAGCGCCGAAGAACGAGGAGGAGCTCGATCCGCGCACTTACGGCTTTAATGACGCCGATCTCGACCGCCCGATTTTCCTCGACAAGGTGCTCGGCCTCGAATTCGGCACGGTGCGGCAGATCGTCGGCATCCTGCGCCGCACCTATTGCCAGACGCTCGGCGTCGAATTTTTGCACATCTCCAATGGCGCGCAGAAGGGCTGGATCCAGGAGCGCATCGAAGGCCCGGACAAGGAGATCACGTTCACGCGCGAAGGCAAACGCGCCATCCTCAATAAGCTGGTCGAAGCCGAAGGTTTCGAGAAATTCTGCGACCTGAAATTCACCGGCACCAAACGCTTCGGTCTCGACGGCGGCGAATCGATGATCCCGGCGCTCGAGCAGATCATCAAGCGCGGCGGCGCGCTCGGCGTGCGCGAGATCGTCATCGGCATGCCGCACCGCGGCCGGCTCAACGTGCTGGCCCAGGTCATGGCCAAGCCGCAGCGCGCCATCTTCCATGAGTTCAAGGGCGGCTCATCGACGCCCGACGCGGTCGAAGGTTCGGGCGACGTGAAATATCACCTCGGCGCCTCGTCGGATCGCGAATTCGATCAGAACAAGGTGCATTTGTCGCTCACCGCCAATCCATCGCATCTGGAGATCGTCGATCCGGTGGTGCTCGGCAAGGTGCGCGCCAAGCAGGATCAGTACGGCGCCACGCCGGAAGACCGCACCATGGTGATGCCGCTGCTCATCCACGGCGATGCCTCCTTCGCCGGGCAGGGCGTGATCGCGGAATGCTTCGGCCTGTCCGGCCTGCGCGGCCACCGCACCGGCGGCTCGCTGCATTTCATCGTCAACAACCAGATCGGCTTCACCACCAATCCGCGTTATTCGCGATCGTCGCCGTACCCGTCCGATGTCGCCAAGATGATCGAGGCGCCGATTTTTCACGTCAATGGCGACGATCCGGAAGCCGTGGTCTTCGCCGCCAAGATCGCGACCGAGTTCCGGCAAAAATTCCAAAAGCCGGTCGTCATCGACATGTTTTGTTATCGCCGCCACGGCCACAACGAAGGCGACGAGCCGTCGTTCACGCAGCCCTTGATGTACAAGGCGATCGCGGCGCATCCGACCACGCTCGAAATCTACGGCAATAAGCTCGTCGCAGAGGGCGTCGTCACCGCGGGCGAAGTCGATAAGATGAAGGCGGATTGGCGCGCCCGCCTCGACGTCGAGCTCGAAGCCGCGCAGGGCTATCGCGCCAACAAGGCCGACTGGCTCGATGGCCGCTGGTCCGGGTTCAAGTCTGCCGAGGGCGCCGATGACCCGCGCCGCGGCCACACCGGCGTCGATCTCGTCAAGTTGAAGGACATCGGCGCCAAGATCACCGCGCTGCCGCCAGGGTTCCATCTGCATCGCACGCTCAACCGCTTTATCGACAGCCGGCGCAAGGCGATCGAGACCGGGTCGGGCATCGACTGGGCGACCGGCGAGGCGCTGGCGTTCTGCTCGCTGCTGCTCGACGGCCACAAAGTGCGGCTGTCCGGCCAGGATTCCGAGCGCGGCACCTTCTCGCAGCGCCATTCCGTGCTGATCGATCAGGAGACCGAGAACCGCTACACGCCGTTCAACAATCTTGCGGAGGGTCAGGCCCGCTTCGAAGTCATCAATTCGATGCTGTCGGAAGAGGCCGTGCTCGGCTTCGAATACGGCTATTCGCTGGCCGAGCCCAATGCGCTCACGCTGTGGGAGGCGCAATTCGGCGACTTCGCCAATGGCGCGCAGGTGCTGTTCGACCAGTTCATCTCGTCGGGCGAGCGCAAGTGGCTGCGCATGTCGGGGCTGGTCTGCCTGTTGCCGCACGGCTACGAGGGGCAAGGGCCCGAACATTCCTCCGCCCGGCTCGAGCGGTTTCTGTCGATGTGCGCCGAAGACAATATGCAGGTGGCGAACTGCACCACGCCGGCGAATTACTTCCACATCCTGCGCCGTCAGCTCAATCGCGACTTCCGTAAACCCCTGATCCTGATGACGCCGAAGTCGCTGTTGCGGCACAAGCGCGCGGTGTCGCGGCTCGACGAAATGGGCCCGGGCACCTCGTTTCATCGGCTGTTGTGGGACGACGCGCAGCTGCTGCCCGACGAGAAGATCAAGCTTGTCGCCGACGACAAGATCCGCCGTGTCGTGATCTCGTCCGGCAAGGTCTATTACGATCTCTATGACGAGCGCGAGAAGCGCGGCATCGACGACATTTATCTCCTGCGCATCGAGCAGCTCTATCCGTTCCCGACCAAGGCGCTGATGACGGAACTGTCGCGGTTTAAGCAGGCGGAGATCGTGTGGTGCCAGGAAGAGCCGCGCAATATGGGCGGCTGGGTCTTCGTCGATATCTTCCTGGAATGGGTGCTCAATCAGATCGGGGCCAAGCATCGCCGCGCCCGCTATTCCGGCCGGCCGGCCGCGGCGTCGACCGCGGTCGGGCAGATGTCGCTGCATCTCGCGCAGCTCAAGCATTTCTTGGACGAGGCGCTGGGGTAATTCTGAGTGTCATGCCCTACGAAGGCAGGGCATCCAGTAAGCACCGGCGGCAGTCGTGATTACTGGATCGTCCGCCTTCGCGGATGATGACAAGCAAGGCAGGGAAGACCCATGACCGAAATTCGCGTGCCGACGCTCGGGGAATCGGTGACCGAGGCGACCATCGGCAAATGGTTCAAGCAGCCGGGCGAGGCGGTCGCAGTCGACGAGCCGCTGGTCGAGCTCGAGACCGACAAAGTGACGATCGAAGTCCCGGCGCCGGCCGCCGGCGTGCTCAGCGAGATCGCCGCCAAGGACGGCGAGACCGTGGCCGTCGGCGCCGTGCTCGGCCAGATCAAGGACGGTGCCGGCGCTGCCAAGACGGCAACCGCAGCTCCGCCTGCGGCAAAACCAGCCGCGCCGCCACCACCAGCCGCTAAGCCTGCGGCCGCCAAAACGGCAGACGCGCCGCTCGCGCCGTCGGTGCGAAAACTCTCCGCCGAATCCGGGCTCGATGCATCAGTCGTGCCCGGCACCGGCAAGGACGGCCGCGTCACCAAGGGCGACATGCTGGCGGCCATTGAGCGCGCCGCGGCGCAGCCGACGCCGGTGGCGGCGACCGCTGCCGCGGTGCAAGTGCGCGCGCCGTCGCCGGCCGACGACGCTGCGCGCGAGGAACGCGTGCGCATGACGCGGCTGCGCCAGACCATCGCGCGGCGCTTGAAGGAGGCGCAGAACACCGCCGCCATGCTGACGACCTTCAACGAGGTCGACATGAGTCACGTCATGGGCTTGCGCGCGCAGTACCGCGATCTGTTCGAGAAGAAGCACGGCGTCAAGCTCGGCTTCATGGGCTTCTTCGTGCGCGCCTGCGTGCAGGCGCTGAAGGAAATTCCCACGGTCAACGCCGAGATCGACGGCACCGACATCATCTACAAGAACTACTATCATATCGGCATCGCCGTCGGCACCGAGCGCGGTCTGGTCGTGCCGGTGGTGCGCGATTGCGATCAGAAATCGCTCGCCGAGATCGAACAGACCATCGCCGATTTCGGCCGCCGCGCCCGCGACGGCGCGCTCAAGATCGAGGAAATGCAGGGCGGCACGTTCTCGATCACCAATGGCGGCATCTACGGCTCGCTGATGTCGACGCCGATCCTCAACGCGCCGCAATCCGGCATTCTCGGCATGCACAAGATCCAGGACCGGCCGATGGCGGTCGACGGCAAGGTCGAAGTGCGGCCGATGATGTATCTCGCTTTGTCCTACGACCACCGGCTGGTCGACGGCCGCGAAGCGGTGACGTTTCTGGTGCGGGTGAAGGAATCGCTGGAGGAGCCGGCTAGGTTAGTGCTGGATTTGTGAGTTATGGCTTACGACCTCATCGTCATCGGCAGCGGACCCGGCGGTTATGTCTGCGCCATTCGCGCGGCGCAGCTTGGGCTGAAGACCGCGGTCGTGGAAAAGAACGCGACTTTCGGCGGCACTTGCCTCAATGTCGGCTGCATTCCGTCGAAGGCGCTGCTGCACGCTTCGGAGCTCTACGAAGAAGCGGGCGGCAGTTTCGCTAAGATGGGAATCAAAGTCGGCAAGCCGAGCGTCGATCTTGCCGTGCTGCTTGCCTACAAAGCGCAGAACGTAGAAAGCAACGTCAATGGCGTCGCGTTCTTGTTCAAGAAGAACAAGATCGAGGCATTCCACGGCACGGGACGTATCGTGGCGCCCGGCCAAGTCGAAGTGAAAGGCGCCGACGGCAAGACGCAACTCTTAGAGACCAAGGCCATCGTCATCGCCACCGGCTCCGATGTGGCGCGGCTCAACGGCATCGACATCGACGAGAAGCGCGTCGTGTCGTCGACTGGCGCGCTGGCGCTCGCCAAGGTGCCGCAAAAATTGCTGGTCGTCGGCGCCGGCATCATCGGGCTCGAGCTGGGCTCGGTATGGCGGCGGCTCGGCGCCGAAGTCGCCATCGTCGAATTTCTGGATCACATTCTGCCGGGCATCGACGGCGAAGTCGGCAAACAATTTCATCGCATGCTGCAGAAGCAGGGGCTCACGTTCAAGCTGTCGTCCAAAGTCACTGCAGTCGACACGTCCGGCAAGACGCTCAAAGTGAAGGTCGAGCCGGCCGCCGGCGGCACGGCCGAAGTGCTCGAAGCTGACGTTGTTTTGGTGGCGATCGGGCGCGTCCCCTATACCGACGGGCTCGGGCTCGAAGCCGTCGGCGTGAAGATGGACAACCGCGGCCGGGTCGTCGTCGATCCGCGCTTGCGAACCAATGTCGCCGGTATCTACGCCATCGGCGACGCCATCGCCGGCCCGATGCTGGCGCACAAGGCCGAGGATGAGGGCGTCGCAGCTGCCGAGACCATTGCCGGCCAGGCCGGCCACGTGAACTACGACGTGATTCCGAACGTCGTCTACACCAGCCCGGAAATCGCCTCGGTCGGCAAGACCGAGGAGGAGCTGAAACAGGTGGGCGTCGCCTATAACGTCGGCAAATTTCCGTTCAGCGCCAATGCGCGCGCCCGCGCCAACCTCGCCACCGAAGGCTTTGTCAAAATTCTCGCCGACGCCAAGACCGACCGCGTGCTTGGCGTGCACATTCTCGGCCCCGACGCCGAGACCATGATCGCTGAAGCCGCGATCGCCATGGAATTCGGCGCGTCGTCCGAGGACATCGCCCGCACCTGCCACGCCCATCCCACTTTGACCGAAGCGGTCAAGGAAGCGGCGCTCGCGGTGGCCAAGCGCGCGATTAATTACTGACAGCCTACAACGCCGCGATGAGCGGCACCGCGTGCGGCGCGTAGAACCCGAGCAGCAGCAAAACAAGGCCGACGCTGCCGAGCGCGCCGCCGAGCCAGACCAGCGCCACCATGCCGGTGATCACCGCCGCCGAGGCGAGCACGATGCCGATCTGGAACGCGGCCGAAGCCAGTTCGTAGTGGTGATATTTCGCCAGCGACTGGTCGCGCTCTTCCTCCGCCCCCTTGGCCTTTTCTTCCAATTGCTTGCGCCCGTTGCCGGCTTTCGGATCCGACTCGTAATGTTCGGCGGCCTGCCGCCAGACCTCGATTTGCTTGTCGATCGCCGCCTTGGCGGCCGCATCGGTCATGCCGGCGGCGAGTAGGCCAGTCTGATCAGCCGCCGCGGTGACCACGGTCCGGCGAATATCCTTAGCCTGATAGAAGGCCCAGAGATCGGAGGCCTCGATATTTTTGGTCGTCGCCTCGTTCTGCGCGCCTTTCCCGAGCGTCTCGGAGAACGACAGGAACAGCGCCAGAATCGCGATCACCAGCGCGATTTTCCTGTTGAAACCCTCGCCGTGCTCGCCTTCATGCGCCTTTTCGATCGCCTCGCTGATTTCCGACATGATGTTCGCCCCCTGCTGGTCATTCCGCCCCGGAATGACGGATACCATGAAATTTAAGCGCGCGGATGGGCGGAGCGATAGGCTTCGATCAGGCGGTCGGCGTCGACCGCGGTATAGATCTGCGTCGTCGACAGCGAGGCGTGGCCGAGCAGTTCTTGGATCGAGCGCAGGTCGCCGCCGCGGGCGAGGAGATGCGTGGCGAAGGAATGCCGCAGTGCATGCGGCGTCGCCGTCTCCGGCAGGCCGAGCGCGCCGCGCAGCCGCGCCATCGCGAGCTGCACCAGCCGCGGCGACAGCGGGCCGCCTTTGGCGCCGACGAACAACGGGCCTTGCTCCGGCAAATCGAACGGGCAGAGCGCGATGTAATCGGCGACTAGCTTTTGTACCTGCGGCAACAGCGGCACCATCCGCTGTTTGCGGCCTTTGCCGATCACCGTGAGCGTATCGCGCGCGCCGAAATCGACGCGCTTTAGCCCCAGCGCCTCGGAAATGCGCAAGCCGCAGCCGTAGAGCAATGCCAGCACCGCGGCGTCGCGGGAATGAATCCACGGCTCGCGGCCGTCGCCGGCGGCGCTATCCGGATCAGCCATGCTTTTGGCGGCGTCCGTGGCCAGTGGCCGCGGCAAGGTCTTGCCGATCTTCGGCGCGCGCACCGCGGCGAGCGCGCCGACCTTGCCCTTGCCGTTCTTCTCGAGAAAGCGGGCGAAGGCGCGCAGCCCCGCGAGGCTCCGCATCAGCGACCGGCTGCCGATATTGTCGGCGCGGCGCGCCGCCAAAAACGCGCGCACATCCGCGGGCGCCAGCGCCGCCAGCTCTTTCAACGACGGCGCGCCGCCGAGATGTTCGGCGAGGAAACAAAGAAATTGCAGCACGTCGCGCCGGTAGGCTTCGAGCGTCTTCGGAGAAAGGCGTCGCTCGGCGCCGAGATGATCGAGCCAAGCCTCGATCTCGGCCGCGACTTTGGGGGCGACAAAATTGATTTCGGCCTTGGCCTGGAGCTTTGACGGCATGATCTGTTTTCCGTTTCCCGGATGCGGTGCAGCACGAAGTGGTGCACCGCTGATCCGGGATCGTCCCAAACTCTGCGTGTGTGAAGGTCCCGGGTCTGCAGCGCACCACTGTGTGCTGCGCCGCGCCCGGGACACGCATACATAACAATACCGTTGCAGCCCTTTCCCCTTCCTAAACCCCCCGGAATCGGCCGAGAATCGTAGCATGGCCAGACGTGTCGTCGATGTCCTGGTCCCGGTCGCGCTCGACCGGGCCTATTCGTACCGGGTGCCCGAGGCGCTCAGCCTCGCCCCGGGCGACGTCGTGTCGGTGCCGCTCGGCGCGCGCGAGACCACCGCGGTGGTGTGGGCGGACAATCCGAAACCCAATCCGCGGCTCGATAACCGGCTCAAAGACGTCGAGGAAAAGCTCGATGTGCCGCCGCTGCGCCCCGAGCTGCGCAGCTTCGTCGATTGGGTGGCGAATTACACGGTGTCGTCGCGCGGCATGGTGTTACGCATGTGCCTGCGCATGGGCGAGCATCTCGGCCCGGAGCGCGAGCGCGTCGGCGTCAAGCTTGCCGGATCGCCGCCGGCCCGCATGACGGCGGCGCGGCAGCGCGTGCTCGAACTCCTCGCCGACGGCATGGTGCGCGGCAAGAGCGAAGCCGCGCGCGAGTCAGGCGTCAGCGCCGGTGTGATCGATGGGCTAATCGACGAAGGCACGCTGGAGACGGTGGTGCTGCCGCCTGAGCCGGTCGCAGACAAACCCGATCCGGATTTCATGCAGCCCGAGTTCACCGCCGACCAGCGCGCCGCCGCCGACGCGCTCAAAGCAACCGTCGCCAAGGACGGCTATGCGGTGACGCTGCTCGACGGCGTCACCGGCTCTGGCAAGACCGAAGTCTATTTCGAGGCGGTGGCGGACGCCATTCGCGCCGGCCGGCAGTCTCTCATACTCATGCCGGAGATCGCGCTCACCGCGCAATTCCTCGACCGGTTCGCCGCACGCTTCGGCGTGCGCCCGGCGGAATGGCATTCCGAATTGTCGCCGCGCAAGCGCGCGCGCACCTGGGCGGCCGTCGCCAAGGGCGAAGTGTCCGTCGTCGTCGGCGCGCGCTCGGCTTTGTTCCTGCCCTACGCCGATCTCGGCCTCATCATCGTCGATGAAGAGCACGACCCCGCCTACAAGCAGGAGGACGGCGTACATTACCACGCCCGTGACATGGCGGTGGTGCGCGGCCATATCGCCAAAATCCCGGTGGTGCTGGCGTCGGCGACGCCGTCGCTCGAAACCGAGGTCAATGCGCGGCGCGGCCGCTATGGGCGGCTGCATTTGCCCGAGCGGTTCGGCGGCCAGCGCATGCCCTCGGTCGAGGCGATCGATCTGCGCACCGAGCGGCCGCCGCGCGGGCGCTTCATCGCGCCGACGCTCGCCGGCGCGATTGCGACCGCGCTGGAGCGCAAGGAGCAGGCTTTATTGTTCCTCAATCGCCGCGGCTACGCGCCGCTCACTCTGTGCCGCGCCTGCGGCTTCCGTTTCTCCTGTCCGAACTGCGATGCCTGGCTGGTCGATCACCGCTTCCGCCGCATGCTGGTCTGCCACCACTGCGGCTTCGCCATGCCGCATCCGGCCAATTGCCCGAAATGCCAGGCGGTGGATTCCTATGTCGCCGTCGGGCCCGGTGTGGAGCGGCTCGAAGAGGAAGTGCGCGAATTGTTTCCGCAGGCGCGCGTACTGGTGCTGTCATCCGATCTCGTCACCTCGGTCGAGCGCATGCGCGAGGAATTCGCCGACGTCGCCAAAGGCCTATTCGACATCGTCATCGGCACGCAGCTGGTCGCCAAAGGCCATCACTTCCCGATGCTCAATCTGGTCGGCGTTATCGACGCCGATCTCGGCCTCGCCAACGGCGATCCGCGCGCCGCCGAGCGTACCTTCCAGCTGTTGCACCAGGTGGTCGGCCGCGCCGGACGTGATGCGGGAGTGGGCCACGGCTATCTGCAAACGCATCAGCCCGAGCATCCGGTGATGCGGGCGCTCATCGCGCAGGACCGCGAGGCGTTCTACTCCGCCGAGATCGCCGCGCGCGAGGCCGCGCATTACCCGCCGTTCGGCCGGCTCGCCTCGATCGTCGTCTCCGGCCCCGACAAAAACGACGCAGCGGCCTATGCCCGCGCGCTCGCCCGCGCCGCGCCGGTCAACGACGCCGTGCGCGTGCTCGGCCCCGCCGAAGCGCCGCTCGCGCTGGTGCGCGGTCGGCACCGGCTGCGGCTTCTGATCAAAGCGCCGCGCGCGTTTGATCTGTCGGCTTATTTGCGCGAGTGGCTGGCGGCGGCGCCGAAGAAGCCCGGCGCGATCAAGCTCGACATTGACGTCGATCCGCAGAGTTTTTTGTGAAGCAAGGACGTAGCCCGAATGACGCCTTTCGTTTGGCCCGCGCGCCTGGCGTAAGTTTCTTGCGTTCCGCGATGGCAAGCGCGCGAGCGGCCGCGGCATGCCATTGATCTCGTTGACGTAGATCAATGCGTCAGCCGGCGCAGTGGTGAATGACGATGGCAGGCAAATGCCATTGGTGAACTGCCCCAGGCAAGGGTCCAGATCGGTAGGGCCTTCGATGGACGAGCTTTCGCACAGCAAGTTTTCGGAACTTCGTAACGAGATGGTCGAAAAGGCTATCTTCGCGCGCGGCGTCCGGTCCGAGCTGGTTCTCGATGCCATGGGTCGCGTGCCGCGCGAAGCCTTTCTGCCGGAGCAGCTTCGCGAGTTTGCCTACGATGACACCGCCCTGCCGATTGAAGAAGGCCAGACGATCTCGCAGCCCTATATCGTCGCGTTCATGATCGAGGCATTGGCGCTGCGCGGCGGCGAAAAGGTGCTCGAGATCGGCGCCGGTTCGGGCTATGCGGCGGCGGTGCTTTCCGAAATTGCCGCCGATGTCTACACCGTCGAGCGTCATGGCCCGCTGTCCGAGAAGGCCGCCGCGACGCTCGCCGATCTCGGTTACGACAATGTCCACGTTCTGCACGGCGACGGGACGCGCGGCTGGCCGGCACACGCGCCCTACGATGCGATCATTGTCGCAGCCGGCGGCCCGACGATCCCCGAGTCGCTAAAAGACCAGCTGAAAATCGGCGGCCGACTGGTGATCCCGGTGGGTGCGGACCCGCAAGTCCAGGAACTGGTGCGGGTGACGCGGATTGCGCAGGACGAATTTCGCCGCGAAGACCTCGCTGACGTGCGATTTGTTCCGCTGCTCGGCGCGGAAGGGTGGGCGCCCGATGAGGCGGAGCCGGCCCGCATTCGCCAGGCCCCGCCGCCCGGCGCCGCCAGCGAGCAAAAGCTGGTCGAGCGAATTGCCGACGCGGCCGAGCCGTTCGGCGCTATCGAGGCGGTCGATCTCGGCCGGCTGCTCGAACGGGTTGGCGACGCGCGCATCGTATTGCTCGGCGAGGCAACCCACGGCACATCGGAATTTTATCGGATGCGCGAGCGCATCTCGCGCGAACTGATCGTCAAGAAGGGATTCCGCTTTATTGCCATCGAGGGCGATTGGCCGGATGCCGCGCGCGTCGATCATTATGTGCGCCATCTCGAATATCCTCCCGCCGAATGGACGGCGTTTGCCCGCTTCCCGACCTGGATGTGGCGCAACAACGAGGTGCGTGATTTCGTCAACTGGCTGCGTCAGCACAATGCCGCGACCAAGCCCGAGGCCCGGGTGGCGTTTCACGGCATCGATCTCTACAGCCTGTATGTGTCGATTCGCGCGGTGCTGAATTATCTCGATCAGGTCGATCCGGAAGCAGCCAAGGTTGCGCGTCAGCGCTACGGTTGCCTGACGCCGTGGCAGGGCGACCCGGCGACCTATGGCCACGCCGCGCTGACCGGCTCCTACAGGACGTGCGAGCCCCAAGTGGTGCGCGCGCTCAAGGAGTTGTTGGAAAAGCGAGTCGCTTACGCCGGGCATGACGGCGAGCGCTTTTTCGACGCGGTGCAGAATGCCCGCCTCGTCACCAACGCGGAGCGCTATTATCGCATCATGTATTACGGTTCGCGCGCGTCTTGGAATCTGCGCGACGAGCACATGTTCACGACGCTGAAGAATCTGCTGGCGTTTTACGGCACCGACAGCAAGGCGATCGTGTGGGCGCACAATTCCCACGTCGGCAATTCGGCGGCGACCGAAATGGTCTCGCGCGGCGAGCACAATATCGGGCATTTGTGTCGCCAGGAATTCGGCGGCAGCGCCTATCTGGTCGGCTTCGGCACCAATAGCGGAACCGTTGCGGCGGCATCCGACTGGGACGGGCCGATGGAGATCAAGAAGGTTCAGCCGGCGCTGCCGAACAGCTATGAGCGATTGTGCCACGCTACCGGGCATTCGCGCTTTATGCTGGGCTTGCGCGATCGCGCCGCCCTGACCGGCGCGCAAGGCTTGGGCAAGCCGCGCCTCGAGCGGGCGATCGGCGTCGTCTATCGGCCGGAGACTGAGCGCGCCAGTCACTATTTCCACGCGATCCTGCCGCAGCAATTCGACGAGTACATCTGGTTCGACGATACCCGCGCGGTCACGCCGTTCGACACCGCGGAGCTTGTGGGACTGCCCGATACCTATCCCTTCGGGGTGTGAGTGCCGCCGTGCCGGCTTGCAAGGACATCGGCTATGTTCTCGACAAGCTGGACTGGATGCGCGCGGAGCGCATCTGGCCCAACGGGCCGCGCTACACTTGGACCGATGCGTTCGGCGTAGTGCTTCTGGTTTCGCTCTATGCGGAACTGGGCGAGCGGCGTTTCCTCGACGAGGCCGAATGGGTGGTAGCCGATGTCGAGCGGCTGCTCGGCCGCCCGCGCGGCATCCGCATCGGGCAAGCGCCAGACCGCGACGGCCAATATTTCCACTATTTGGCGATGTGGCTGTACGCGCTCTCCGTGTTGGCGCGCCATGTGCCGGACTATCGGCGCAAGGGCGTCGACCTGGTGCGCCAGATTCACTCTGCCTTCGTCGTGCCGGGGCGAGGCGTGCTGTGGAAGATGACGGAGGATTTGAGCGCGCCTTATCCGGGCTTTGGTTTCGGCGCGCTCGATGCTTTCGACGGCTATGTCTCCTATCGGTGCCTGGATGAGCAGGCGTTGGCCCGCGAGATCGCCGATATGCGCACGCTGATCGAGGCGACCGCAGCCAGCCTCACCATCACCCAGGACCTCGGGCTCGGCATGATGCTGTGGCTCACCCACTTTTTTCCGGCGGAGAATTGGGCGGTCACGCAGCGGCGCCGCAGCCTCGCGGTGCTCGATCTGATGTGGCGTGACGACGGCTATTTCTGCCGCGAGCCCGAGCTCCCTTATGTCAAGTTCGCCTTCACCAATTACGGCGTCGCGATCGGCCTGCAGGCTGCGCAAGCGACGCCCGAGCGGGTCCCGCGGCTGAATGACTTTTTCGATCATTACCGGTCGGGCGACGAATATGACCGCGAGGCAATCACCCACGTCATGGCCTGCAACTCGCATTTTCCCGGCTACTTGATCCGCGGCTTCCCCGATTGAAACCGGACCGCCTCCTTACGCGAATGGCTTAACGTCGCGCCCAAAAAGCACGGCGCGATCAAGCTCGATATCGACGTCGACCCGCAGAGCTTTTTGTAAATCAACCATGGGCCGGCTTGCGCTTGCTCCTCCTCGGTGTCGCAAGCTTCTTCCGCTCGGCGATCGCAAAAGCGCGTGCGGCCCACACCGCAAGCTCGTCGGGATCGTCGTAGAGCCGCTCCGGCAGCCGCCAATAGGGCAGGGCGTGCCGGCGCGGGCAGCCGGTGCTCTTGCCGCGGGTATAGGTGAAAGCTTCGCTGCCTTCGCGCTCGAAATCGGCAATGCTGGTCTCGTCGGCTTTGAGATAGATTACGTCACGGACGATCAAGCCGAACATCAGGCCGTCGGCAAAAATTCCGGCGCCGCTGAACATGCGCTTGATCGTCACCGGGCGAAATTGTGCGAACAGGTCGCGGATGAATTCGGGGTCCAAGCGGAAATCCTCGTTCGCGGATGCTGCCTTTACTCCGCCGCCACGACCTCAGGCGCTTAGGCGAAGCGCTCCCGCGCCCGAGCGCGCGCTTTCATCGCCTCCACTTCGCGATTCTTGGCGGGGCTCGCCGTTTCCAGCGCGTCAAGGAGCAGCCGTGCGGCAGCCGAAACGTCGTCGACGGCGCGATGGAAGGCTGCCTCATTGGCGCGCGACGGGTGCGTAAAGCCGGAGAGCTTGCGGACGAATTGCAGCGCTGAGGCGCGAACTTCTTCTTCTGTCGCCGGCGGCTCGAAATTGAACAGCGTGCGGATGTTGCGGCACATGACTGGCTCCGTTGCGGACGTGACAATAGTTTAACGCATTTTCCGGGCGCAGCACATCACCGCAAATTACACGCCCAGAAAACTACCGCGCTCATTCTCGGGATGCGCTGATCGCGACTACTCTGTCGTGCTACATTCTGATCGTCATGACTGCGACGATCGAAACCCTCCTGCTTCTCCTCGCCGTGCTGGTGGTCGTCGCCATCGTGGCGCGGCGGCTCAATACTGCGCCGTCGATTCTGCTGGTCATTGCCGGCATTGCGCTGGCGCTCCTGCCCGATCTGCCGCGGATCGAGCTGGCGCCGGAACTGGTGCTGCTCGGCATCCTGCCGCCGCTGATCTATTCCGCCGGCGTCGCCATGAGCTGGCGCGAGTTCAAATTCAATCTGCGGCCGATCGCGTTGTTTGCCTTCGGCTGCGTCGTCTTCACCACGGCCGCGGTGGCGGCGACGGCGCACTGGCTCCTTGGCATGCCGCTCGCGGTCGGTTTCGTGCTCGGCGCCATCGTTTCGCCGCCGGACGCGGTGGCGCCGCTGACCATCGTCCGCCGTCTCGGTGTGCCGCGCCGGCTGGTCGTCGTGCTCGAAGGCGAAGGGCTGGCCAACGACGCCACGGCGCTGATCCTGTACCGCTTCGCCATCGTCGCGGTGTCGACCGGCTTGTTCTCCTTCGGGGAGGCCGCCGGCGAATTCGTGCTCATTGTCGTCGGCGAAATCGCCTACGGCATCGCCGTCGGTTGGCTCAGCCTGCGCCTGCGCCGCTGGGCGGGCGACCCGCGCGTCGAGATCACGCTGTCGCTATTGACGCCGTACGCCGCGTTCTTGCTGCCGCAGCAAATGGGCGGCTCCGGCGTTCTGGCGACGGTGGCGGCCGGCTTGTTCGTGAGCTGGAACGGCCCTTTGCTCATTCCGGCGGCGACACGGCTGCAAGGCATCTTCTTTTGGGACCTGGTGATATATCTGCTCGAGGGCTTCGTCTTCCTGGTCACCGGCATGCAGGTGCGGACGGTGTTCATCCAGATGCACGAGGTGCCGTGGCAGCAGCTCGGCTATGCGATTGTGCTCACCGTGGCGGTGGTGATCGCGACGCGCTTCATCTGGGTCTATCCGGCGGCGCTGTTGCCGCGCTGGCTCTCCCCGTCGCTGGCGCGCCGCGATCCGCTGCCGCCGTGGCGGTGGCTGTTCTTCTTAGGCTTCGTCGGCGTGCGCGGCGTCGTCTCGCTGGCGGCGGCCTTGGCCATTCCGCTGTTCACCGCGGCCGGCGCGCCGTTTCCCGATCGCGATCTCATCCTGTTCGTGACGTTCGGCGTCATCGTCGTCACGCTGATCGGCCAAGGGCTGCTGCTGCCGGCGCTGGTGCGCTGGCTCGGCCTGAACCAGCACGCCGCCGGCGAACGGCGACTTGAGCACGAGGCTGAGATTGCCGCGCGGTCGCAAGCCTTGAACGTGGGGCATGAGCGCTTGCAACAACTCGTCGCCGACGGCCGGGTGTCGCCCGAGGCGCTGGCGGTACTGCGCGCCCGGCACGAGTACCGCGCCGGGCGGCTGCCGGCCAACGCGGGCGACGGCGGCGACGCCGCGGCGCTGGCCGCCGAGATCAGGATGGAGCTGATCGCGGCGGAACGCGAATACATCTATAAACTTCTGCAGGACGGCCAGATCACCGACGAAGCGCGCCGCCGCATCGAACGCGAGCTCGATCTGGAAGAGGCCAGCATCGCCTGCAAGAAAGAAGGCGGCGAGGAGCCGCCGTTATAGGGCGTTTTCGGCGAAACAAGAATTATCGCTTTTTCTTCTTGGTACGCTTCTTCGCGAAAATCGCGTTCCAGTTTTCCTTATAGGCCGCAGTGACCGGTTTCTGGCCCTCGCCCCGGCTATAATTGGAAGGCGCCGCGGCGGCTGCCTCGCCGCCCTCAGACTTTGGTGCATCTTTGGGTGCGTCTTTGGGCGAGTCTTTGGGTATGTCTTTGGGCGCGCCTTCAGCCGCCGTGCTCTTGGCCTTCGCAGCGGTGTCGCTTTTTGGCGCCGTGTCGGCTTTGGTCTTTTTGGTGTCGCTGGCCATTGTCTTTCCTAATGTGAGCGGACTCACCCTTTGCTCGCTCAGCAAGCGTAGTGCGGATGGCGACAGGCCGCGCACGCCCCTGCCTGACCGCCTTGGCGGAGATATCAACCTAACAATTTTTGTTCAAGCTCGGTCAAGGCCTTGCGTATCTCAGCCAAGATAAGCTTATCCGCGGCGGTTTGATCGATATCCGGCACATCCCAATCGAATATTGCACGATATTTTTCCACTAATTTTTTCACATCGGCGATAATCTGCGCGCGATGTCCTTCGAGTTCTTTCTCTTCGATTTTTGCCACTTCGTTTTCTCCTTGTGCTCAGCTGCAGCGGCGCGCATGGAAGTGGCAACCGGATCGCAATATGGATTAGCCGGTAGCGCGGACTAGCGACCTGCCTCCGCTTGCTTGGCGAGCTACGGCGGGTTTTGAGTCCGGGTTTGAGCCCACCGAAGTGCAGAGCGCGCAAGCAGAAGGGTAGTCCGCCAAACCCGCGGCCTCAACTGAAACTTCGCGATCAAGGGGAGCCATGACGATCGACGATCTCGCACTGGCGCGCGCGATTCACGTTCTGGCTTTGGTGCACTGGATCGGCGGCTTGGCCGTCGTGACGACGATCGTATTGCCGCAGGCGCGCGCGCTGCCCGGCGCGCAGGACGCCGTCGCGGCCTTCGAAGCGTTCGAACGGCGTTTCGCCTCTCAGGTCCGGATTTCGATCCTGCTGGTCGGGCTGTCGGGCCTCTACATGTTGGCGAAGCTCGATGCGTGGGATCGCTTCCAATATGCGGCGTTCTGGTGGCTGGACCTGATGGTCATAGTCTGGATGCTGTTCGCGCTGATGGTCTATGTCCTCGAACCCCTGGTGTTGCATCGGCGCTTCCGCGAATTCGCGCTGCACGACAAGAATCGTGCCTTCGCGGCGGCGATGCAATTTCACGCGATGGCGCTCTTGATCTCGGCCGTCGCGATCGTCGCCGGCGTTCTAGGGGCGCACGGCGGATTGCCCTGAGGGGTTTTTCTGGGACCCGCCGGCTTCCGGCATCGAACTCATCTCGGATTGATCTGCATCAATCTGTCCGAGCGAAAACGTCGTTTATCCATGATATCGATAAGCCGAACCAGCTCCGGCGGAGTCGGGCCGAAGGAGACGGATCATGTGGAAGACGTTGCGGGAATGGACCATCGCGGGCGTGGGGTTCTGCGTCATAGCCGGCGGTCTCTACCTCGCCTCGCCGTCCGCTTCGAGCGATGGCAACGCCGCCACGCAAATCCAGGCAACGCCGGGAACTGAAGCAGTCTCCCAAGCGCCGCAAGCGGCGAGCGAGCTGAGCATGCAACCATCGCCGCCTCGCATCGCCGCTGCGCCCGCGCGGCCCGCCGCCTCGAAGTCCACCGCCGCGCCTCATAATCAAGTCATGGCCGCCAACTCGCCGCAACCGAGCGTGGCTCCCGCACCGGCTGCGATGCCCATCCCTGGCGGCGAGCCCGCTTCCGGGCGGCTCGTTTTCAAGAAATGCCAAGTGTGCCACTCGCTTGAGCCCGGCAAGGATATTCTCGGTCCGTCGCTCGCCGGCATCGTCGGCCACAAGTCTGGAGTGGAGCCCGGCTACTCGTATTCGCCGGCTATGAAGCAGTCCAATCTCGTTTGGGATGGCAAGACCCTCGATGCCTATCTCACCGATCCGCAGAAAGTCGTGCCCGGCAACAAGATGCCGTTCCCCGGGCTCAAGACCGCGCAGGATCGCGCCGATGTCATCGATTTCCTCGCTTCCGCCGGCAGCGCGCCGGCGGCCGGAGGTGCGCCGCAAACCGCGCAAGCAAGCCAAGCTACGCCGGCGGCCGCCAACGCCCAACAGAATCCCGCAGCATCAAATCCAGCACCGTCAACCACGCTGACGCCGGAGGCTTCATATCTTCCTGACGCCAAATACACGTTGCGCTCGGGCATTGCGGACGGACGCATGGTCTATATCGGCGTCGGCGGCGAAATCGACGGCAAGGTCAATCCGGTGCTGACCGCGGCCGAAGGACAAGTTGTCGAACTCACTCTCATCAACGGCGAGGGCGCCGAGCACGACATTACCTTTCCCGACCAGGATGCCCGCTCGCCGCGCGTGACCGGAAAAGGTGCCAGCACGACGATTGCGTTTCGCGCAGCCAAGGCGGGCGACTACATTTACTACTGTAGCGTCCCCGGGCACCAGCTCGCGGGCATGCAGGGTCAGTTCCTTGTGACGCCGCGGGCGGCGCCGCAGACGGTCGTCGAAGCGGATATTTCGCGCGAGCCGACCGATTTGCCGCCGCCGATTACGCGCCATGAGCCGCAGCAGGTCCGCGTCGATCTCCTGGCCGTCGAAGTCGAAGGCCGGTTGGCGGAGGGCACAACCTACGGCTACTGGACGTTCAATGGCAAAGTCCCCGGGCCGTTCATCCGCGTGCGCGTCGGCGATACGGTGGATATTCATCTGAAGAATTCCGCCGACAGCGCGATGATGCATTCGGTCGATTTCCATGCGGTGACCGGGCCGGGCGGCGGCGCCGCTGCGCTTCAGGTGGAGCCAGGCAAAGAGAAATCGATGACCTGGAAAGCGCTAGTGCCGGGCCTTTTCGTCTATCACTGCGCGACTCCCATGGTTTCCGAGCACATCGCCAATGGCATGTACGGTCTCATTCTAGTCGAGCCGGAGGGCGGGTTGCCCCATGCCGACCGAGAATTTTATGTCATGCAGCAAGAGGTCTATACCGACATCCCTTACGGACAGCGCGGCAGCGCCGAATTCAGCGTCGAGAAATTGCTCGACGAACGTCCCGAATATTTCGTCTTCAACGGCTCGGTCGGCGCGCTGTCGAAGCTGCATCCGCTCCGCGCCAAGGTCGGCGATACCGTGCGTATCTTCTTCGGCGTCGGCGGCCCGAATTTTACCTCGTCGTTTCACGTGATCGGCGAAATCTTCGACAAGATCTATCCGTATGGCGGCCTGTTATCGCCGCCGCTTGAGGGCATTCAAACCGTCAGCGTCGCGCCCGGCGGCGCGGTGATTACCGAGTTCAAGACCAAGGTGCCCGGCAACTATACCTTGGTCGATCACGCACTGGCGCGGGTTGAGCGCGGCTTGAGCGGCATCCTGACCGTCGAAGGGCCGCCGAATCCGGATATCTATAACGGCCAGGTCATGCCCGGCATGGGGCATTAGCCGGCAGAGCTTGCACTGCGTTTAGCGTCGATCCGCCGCGCACGGTGCGCGGAGCGGGACATCATCATGAGCCAGAACACGGTCACCAATTCGCATCCGCGCGGCGGCATCCCGCGGCTGCGACCCGAATCCATAGCGTTCTGGAGCTATGGCTTTCGGCCATTCTTCCTGGGCGCGGCGCTATGGGCCTGTGCGGCGATGGTGCTGTGGCTCGGACTGTTGTCCGGCTTCTGGTCGTTCGCCGACAACTACGGCGCGATTGCGTGGCACGCGCACGAATTCTTGTTCGGCTATGTGACCGCCGTCATGACCGGGTTTCTCTTGACTGCGATACCGAATTGGACAGGCCGGTTTCCGCTGCAAGGCCGGCCGCTGTTGGCGCTGTTTCTGTTGTGGCTCGCCGGGCGGATCGCGATGCTGGCGACGGACCAGATCGGCGTCGGCGCCGCCGCCGTCATCGATTGCGCTTATCCGCTCACGCTCACCGCCGTCATTTTTCGGGAGATCATCACCGGAAAAAATTGGCGCAATCTGCGAGTGACGATACTCGTCGCGCTGGTGGCGCTGGCCGATGTGGTGTTCCAGGCCGAGGTGCTTGTCTATGGCGCGCCGAATTACGGTCTTCGGCTCGCCTGCGCGGCGATTGTCGGGCTCATCATGGTGGTGGGCGGCCGGATCACGCCGAGCTTCACCAACAATTGGCTGGCGCGCCAGAACAGCGAAAAATTGCCGGCGCCGCTCGGCCGTTTCGATATGGCCACGATCGCGCTTGCTGCCGCCGCGCTGGTAGTATGGATCGCTGCCCCGGGTTGGAGCGGCACAGCGGTTCTGCTGATTGCCGCTGCGATCGGCCAAGCCGCCCGGCTCGCGCGTTGGGCCGGCGAGCGGACCTGGCGCGAACCGATCCTGCTGGTGCTGCATCTCGGTTACGCCTTCGTGCCGCTCGGTGCCTTGATGCTCGGACTGTCGATCCTGTGGCCGGACGTCATGCCGCCGAGCGGCGCACTGCACGCCTGGACGACGGGCGCCATGGGCACGATGACGCTCGCGGTGATGACGCGCGCGACGCTCGGCCACACCGGCCGCGATGTCACGACCACGCCGGCGACCATGGTCATCTATGCCGCTATCCTGGTCGCCGCCGTGGCGCGCGTAGCGGCGCCGTTGGTGCCCGCACTTTACTCCGAGATGCTGGTGCTGGCCGGACTCGGCTGGATCGTCGCCTTCGGCACGTTCGCGCTTTTGTACGGACCGATGCTGCTGCGCGCCAGGCAGAGCGGCTGAGCTAAGTCGCGGACGGTCGGGCATAGGCGAGCGAGCGACGTTCGGGGTTTATATTACCGGGCGTTAGCCCGCATGCTGACGCCATCAAGGGAGAGGGCGATGTACACCAACATACTGTTACCGACGGACGGCTCGGAGCTCGCCGAGAAAGCTGTGCAGCATGGCCTTGCCTTGGCCAAGCGGCTCGGCGCCAAAACCACCGTGCTGACGGTGCTGCCGCCTTTTCATACTTTCACCACCGACGCGCAAATGATCGAGGACACGCCGGCGCGTTACCGGGCGCGCATGCAGAAGCATGCCGAGACAACTCTCGGCGCCGCCGTACAGGCGGCTCAAGCGGTGGGCGTCGCCTGCGAAACAGTCCAGGTCGAGCATGAGCATCCCTACCGGGCGATCATCGATGTAGCGGAGTTGAAGGGCTGCGATCTCATCGTCATGGCTTCGCACGGCCGCCACGGCATCTCCGCGCTTGTCCTCGGCAGCGAGACGGTCAAGGTCCTCACCCATTGCAAGATTCCGGTGCTGGTCCATCGCTGAGCGAGCGAACGCTACTGGTGCGATCCACGGTGCGCGGTGACAAAGGTGGCGCCAAGCCGCGGGTGGCGCCAAGCCGCGCGGCTCTATATTATACGATGGATGATGGAAGCACGAGGCATTTATCGAGAGCGCAACGGTTGGGGCACTCAACACAGCGCCCACGTCAAATACGACGAGCACCAAGAGCTTGACGTGTCGGAAGACCGCTACCGCGAACGCGGCTACCAGCCGCCATTCGATCAACTGCCGTGGAAAGGCGAGGCCGACGACCTCAAACCTTAGGTCAGCTTGCGTCCGGATAGTCGCTCAACATCGCCCGTAGCGCGGCCTTGCCCGCCCGGTTGGCTTCCGTCATCGACTCGAAATAGACCCGGGAGTGGTCGATCGCGCTGGTTCGGCCCGCGCGATAGATCTCCCAGCGCCATGATTTCGGCGGCGGCGCCCTATTCTTAACGACAACCGAAAAGTCTTCATGATCGATCATAGGACAATACGTTATCACGTAATCCGACGCATTGCGGAAAGAATGGGCGGTCTTGGAAAATAAAACCGAAACGCGCACTTGTTTAATGTTTTCAAGCCCACAGCTAGAATACGTACCCACTTACTCAAAAAGCTTTTTAGAAAGGAATTTCTATGTCCAATCCTCAACAGGGCGCCACCGAGACGCCGAAGACCGCTACGCCGGCCAATCCGCAGCAACAGAACCAGAATCCGGCCAATCCGCAGCAGCAGAACCAGAAGCCGGGCAATCCGCAAGGCCCGCAGCAGCAGAGCCAGTCTCCGGGCAGTGCGAAGCCCGCCGAGCAAAAGCCGACCGGACAGCAGAAGTAAGCCGTTCGATTCTGCAAATTAGGGCCCGGGCAAGTACTGACGAGCACTGACGAATAGAAGTGCTGACAAGTACATGGGCCGGGCCTCGTTTCACCGACGGTCGCAAAATGTCGGCCGCATCGGACTTAGAAAGCTTGGCAAAACGGGCGGGGGACTGATCATGGCAACGGGCTACGGCACTGCGAGCTTCGCCATCAAACTAGGCTATTATGTCTTGGCCGGGCTTGTGGCTGTCTTTGTCGCCATGCTGATCTTCACGCTCTACCCTTAAGCCGTCGGCAGAGAGTTGCTGCCCAAAATCCGGCCAAAAATCTTGCCATGACAACGCGAACGAGCAGCAGAACCGTAACCTTCGCTCGTCCGTTCCTGTTGAAGGGCGTCGATCGAATAGTGGCGGCCGGAGATTATCGGGTCGTGACGGACGAAGAGCTTATCCAGGAGTTATCGTTTCCGGTCTATCGCCGTGTCGCCACCATGATCTTCGTGCCGGCAGCATCAGGCCACGCGTTCGAGATGGTGGCCATCGATCCTCGCGACCTTCAAGAGGCGCAGGAGCGTGACGCGGAGTTATCGCAAACAGCGCCGTCGAGTGTACAATCCAAGTACTAGAGAGCGCGCCGATGACCGTTCTCAATGTGCGGCACACCACGATTTACCGTTACAGCCGTCCGGTCGCGCTGGGCGATCACCGATTGATGCTGCGGCCGCGCGACAGCCACGACCTTCGCCTGATCAAAACCAATTTGACGTTCTCGCCGCCGGCGTCGGTGCGCTGGATGCATGACGTGTTCGGCAACTCGGTCGCCATCGCGTCGTTCGCCGAGCCGGCGGCCGAACTGCGCATCGAGAGCAACCTGGTGCTGGAGACCTATGCCGCCGAGCGGCCGCCGTTTCAGATCACGCCGGACGCGTCGCGCTATCCATTCGTCTATTCCGCAGACGATCGCATCGATCTCGGCCGCTTGCTGGAACGCCAATATCCCGATCCCAATGACCGGCTCGGCGCCTGGGCGCGCGGCTTCGTGCGCAGCAATCCGACCGACACGTCGGCGTTGTTGGCCGACTTGAACAACGGCGTCAAGGCGCAGATCTTCTATCAAAGCCGCGAAACCGAGGGCACGCAAACTCCCGTGGAAACGTTGATCCGCGGCTGGGGCTCCTGCCGCGATCTCGCTGTCCTGTTCATCGAAGCCGCCCGCAGCCTGGGCTTCGGCGCGCGCGTGGTGACGGGATATCTCTATCGCGCTGCTGCCGACGCCGGTTCGCCGGCCGCGATCGGCGCCGGCACGACGCACGCCTGGGCCGACATCTACGTTCCCGGCGCCGGCTGGATCGCCTACGACCCGACCAATGGCACCATCGGCGGCCAGGATTTGATCCGGGTCGCCGTCACGCGCGACATCAGCCAGGCGGTGCCGATCAAAGGCAGCTTCGTCGGCATCCCCGGCAGCTATCTCGGCATGACCGTCGATGTCGCCGTGGTGTCGGAATCCGCAAGCCCGCGCGAACGCCGCTCCGCCTGACGCGCGCTCGCTGTAGTTCGCTCAACTCATCCGCAGCGGGATCGTCCCCAAAAAATCGCGTTTGCCGATGTCGACGCCGCAGTGGCGCAGGATCGCGTAAGCGGCGGTGTAATGGAAATAAAAATTCGGCAGCACGAAGTGGTTGAGATAGTCGTCGCCTTTCATGTGGCCCTTCTTCTCCGGGCCGAGCGGAAACGTGATTTCGCGATCGGTTGACGCGTCGATCTGCTTCGTATCGAGCGTCTTCAGATAAGCGACCGTTTTGGCGATGCGCTCTTTCAGCTGCGCGATGGTCGTCTCGTTATCTTCCATCTTCGGCGCCTCGGTGCCGGCAAGGCGCGCGGCGCCGCGTCGGGCTTGATCGGTCGTCACCTGAATTTGGCGGGTGAGGTCGAACATGTCCGGCGCCAGCCGCGAGTGCAGCAGCACCGCGGCATCGATTTTCTTGGCGGCGGCGAAGGCTTCCGCTTTGTCGAGAATGGCAGAGAGCGCGTTGAGATTTATTTCGAAAACCGGCAGCGAAGCTTGCGACAAGGATTGTGGCAAGGATTGTAGCATGAAGGGTTCGTTGTTTGGACGATCTGGCTTGATGAATTCGTCACGATGCCGCGGTCGGCACGTCGTCCAGGATGGTATTGGTGTTGTCGACGCTGTCATAGACCGACACCTGAACGATCGGGTGGCCCTTCTTGATCACCAGCGCTGCCGATTGCGCGGCTTCCACTGTCGTGTAGGAGCCCTTGGTCTGCCGGTCGACCTGGAGCAGATACCGGCCACGCTCCGGCCGCTTCTGTTGTGAGAACACCTCGTCGGGTGCTTTTTCTTTTCCGGACTCGTCCTTTACCGGCATTTTCATTTGGCGCGGGGCCATTCGATGCTCCTTGGTGGGGGGAAGGCTCTATGTAGGCGGTTCGGGCGCCCGAAGCTAGAGCGGTGCGAACGCTGCGGCGTGCGGCTCGCGGCAAGGTATAGTACGAAGTTGCTGAAAATCGAAACAATTCGCCATGCGTATCCGCACCATTATTCTGGGCGCCCTGGTCGTGGTTGTCGCCTTCGTCGGCGCCACCCTCATCATGGATGTGTTGTGGCCGCCGACGCCGGCGGTGCAGCAAAGCCGACCGGCGCTCCAAGCGGTGCCGCCGCTGCAGCCGCTGACGGGCACCTCGACGGTGTTGGCGCCGACGGCGATCGCGCTCTCCGCGATCCGCGAGGCGCTCGACGCGCAGGCGCCGAAGAATCTTTCCGGCCAGCCGCAGAACCCGGTGTCGAAGCTTCTCTCTAACGCCCAGCTTACCTTCACGGTCGCGCGCGGGCCGCTGAACGTGACCGGGCAACCCGGCGTGCTGATCGTCACCACGCCGCTTACCGGCCAGTTCGAGGCGCTCGGCACGCTCACCGGCGGCATCGGCACCGGGGTCAGCACAGTCGGCAACACGCTCGGCAGCCTGATCGGCGGCAGCGTCGGCCAGCAGGTCGAGAGCCTCGCCGGCAAGGCGTTCGATCAGCACACCGATATCCAGGGCACGGTGACGACGGCGTCGCGGCCGAGCATCGCGCCGAACTGGCGGCTGGCGCCCAATCTTGCCGCCCAGGTCAATGTTGTCGACGTCATCCTGCCGATCGGCGGGCTCAAGCTCAGCGTCGGCAACGAGGTGCGGCCGGTGCTCGACAGGCTGGTGCACGACCAAACCAACGCCCTCGAAACCTATCTGCGCAACGATCCGTTCATCGAGAACGCCGCGCGCAGCGAATGGACCAAGCTGTGCAATTCGATCTCGCTCGGCGCGGCGGGGCAGGGCAGCGCACAAGCCATGCCGAATCTCTGGCTCGAAATCCGGCCCGTTCGCGCGGTCGCGGCGCAGCCGCAGATCGACGGCCAGGCGGTCACGCTGTTGGTCGGCGTGCAGGCGCAAACCCGCATCGTGCCGAACCAAACGCATCCGGATTGTCCGTTCCCGCAAACTCTCGATCTGGTGCCGCAGTCGAATCCCGGTGGAGTGAGCATCGCGGTGCCGATCGACATACCGTTCCCCGAGCTGAGCCGGCTTTTGGAGACGCAATTTGCCGGCAAAACCTTCCCGGAAGACGGCGGCGGCGCGTTTGCCGTCACCATCAAGCAAGCCAGCATCGCGGCCTCGGGCGACCGGCTGTTGATCTCGCTCCTCGTCCACGTCAAGAAGAGCGGCTTCTTCGGCATCGGCGCCGACGCGACGGTCCATGTCTGGGGCAAGCCGGTGCTCGATCAGGCCCAGCAGATTCTGCGCTTCGCCGATGTCACGCTCGACGTGCAGTCGCAGGCCGCGTTCGGGCTACTGGGCGGCGCGGCGCAGGCGGCGGTGCCGTACCTGCAAAAGACGCTGGCCGACAAAGCGGTGATCGACCTCAAGCCGTTCGCCGCCGACGCCAAGGCGCGGCTGGCCGCCGCGGTCGGCCAACTGGCGCAACAGGCGCCGGGTTTGAGCGCCACCGCCACCGTCAACGATCTGCGCCTGGTCAGCGTCGCCTACGACGCCAATACGCTGCGCATCATCGCCAATGCCGACGGCGCGGTGAACGTGGCGATCTCGTCATTGAACGGGCAATAAGCCTACAGCCGCTCCAGCGTCGCCGGGTCGGCTGCGCCGCCATAGAACTTATCGAGCGCGTCGGTGAAATCCTTTTTGTCCGCCGCGACGGCGGCGAACAACGTCATCGACGAGCGGAATTTGAGATCGTCGGGATAACCGAGAATCTCCGCGATGGAGCGGTTCGGCACGGCGCTCACCAGCCGCGTGCATTCGCGCAGCCGCGGTCCCAGTATGGGGTGTTCCAGATAGGCTTGCGCTTCCGCGCGCGAGGCAATGGCAAATCTGTTTGCCATCGGGCTCGACCCGAGCCCTTTGATCTGCGGGAAGATGAACCACATCCAATGGCTCTGCTTCCGCCCACTTCGTAGTTCCGCAATGACGCGCTGATAGACCGGCGCTTGGGCGTCGATGAAGCGCTTTAGATTGTAGGGATCGTCCATCACGGCCGGGCGCTTCCATTACTCAGCTTCGGGCTCCGGCACTGGCACGTTGAAGCCGTTGAGCGTTACCGAGACAAGACAATACAGACCGACGAGATAGATCAATTCCGCGGCGCCGTGCACGCCGAAGGCTGCCACGGCGGCGCGATAGCTAAGTTCGGGCAGGGTGCCATGGTGCAGCAGCGACGAGGCGACATCATAGGCGACCCCTTCCTCGTGCGTCAGATCGGGAGGGCGCTGGCCGGAGACGATGGTGGCGAGCTTGTCGTCCGACAGTCCGCGTTTCTCCCCGGCGATGACATGGGCGTACAGCTCATAGGCCGAGTGGAATGTCGCGCCGGTGACCAGGATCGCCACTTCGCGCACCGGGCGCGGCAGCGACGGCGACACCGATAGCGCCAAGGTCAGGTCCCAGATCGGCTTGCCGAATTTCGGCTCGTGCAGCCAGGGATTCCACGGCCCCAGCAGCGCGCCGTTCTCGGCGATGGTTTTAAAGCCCTGAAAGTTCTTCTCGATGCCGGCTTTCATATTGTCGTAGAGCGGGCGCTGTTCGGGCGTGAGCTCGGCGGGCGGGATCAAAGGCAGGCGCATGGAACTTCTCCTTGCGTGGATGTCGCCCCGGCGTACCGACTATGTGTGACAATTTTAGCGAAAGTGTAGGGCGGATCAGCCAAAGGCGTAATCCGCCGCCTGCTTCTTCGTCTGCTGAGGTCGATTTAGGCTTTGCCTAACCCGACCTACGAAGAAATCAGAAAAACGCCTGAATCCCGGTCTGCGCGCGGCCCAGCACCAGCGCGTGGATGTCGTGGGTGCCTTCGTAGGTGTTGACGGTTTCTAGATTACAAAGCACGCGCATGACGTGATATTCCTCGGCGATGCCGTTGCCGCCGTGGATGTCGCGGGCGAGGCGGGCGATGTCGAGCGCCTTGCCGCAATTGTTGCGCTTGAGCATCGAGATCGCCGGCGGCGACGCGGTGCCGGCGTCGATCATGCGGGACAGCCGCAGCGCCGCGTGCAGGCCGAGCGTGATTTCGGTCTGCATGTCGGCAAGCTTCTTCTGCACCAACTGGTTGGCGGCCAGCGGCCGGCCGAATTGCTTGCGGTTGAGCGCGTAGTCGCGGGCGCGGTGCCAGCAGAATTCCGCCGCCCCGATGGCGCCCCAGGCGATGCCGGTGCGCGCCACATTGAGGCAGCCGAACGGGCCGGCGAGGCCGGAGACGTTAGGCAAAATATTTTCTTCCGGCACCACGGCGCCGTCGAGCACCAGTTCGCCGGTGATCGAGGCACGCAAGCTGAGCTTGCCGTCGATCTTCGGCGTCGACAGGCCCTTGGTGCCGCGTTCGACGAGAAAGCCGCGGATCTTGCCGTCGAGCTTGGCCCAGACTACGGCAAGGTCGGCGACCGGCGCGTTGGTGATCCACATTTTCGCGCCGGTGAGACTGAACCCGCCCGGCACCTTCTCGGCGCGCGTCACCATCGAGCCGGGATCGGAGCCGTGGTCGGGCTCGGTCAGGCCGAAGCAGCCGACCAGTTCGCCGGTCGCGAGCTTGGGCAGATATTTGCGGCGCTGCGCCTCGCTGCCATAGGCAAAGATCGGATACATGACGAGCGACGACTGCACCGACATCAGGGAGCGGAAGCCGGAATCGACGCGCTCGACCTCGCGCGCGATCAGGCCGTAGGAGACATAGCCGAGCCCGGCGCCGCCGTAGTCCTGCGGAATAGTCGAGCCGATCAGCCCGAGCTCGCCCATTTCGCGAATAATCGCCGGATTGAAAGTGCCCTCGCGATTGGCGGCCAGCACGCGCGGAAACAGCTTCTCCTGCGCATAGTCGCGCGCGGTATCGCGCACCATGCGCTCTTCCTCGGTCAATTCGCCTTCGAGGTCGAGCGGATCGTCCCATTTGAACGCGGCGTCCTTGATTTGGGCGGCTTTCGGCTCGCGTTTTTCCGCCTTTTCCGCAAGTTGGGACATCGCTTTTCTCCCTGGCAACGACGTCGGCAAGCTTAGGAGCCGACGGCGCCAGCGGCAAGCACCGGCCGTTGCCGCATCGGCGCGGTTTCGCTATCTAGACCGGAACGCCTAGGCGTTGCGCCCGTAGCTCAGCTGGATAGAGCGCTGCCCTCCGAAGGCAGAGGTCAGGGGTTCGAATCCCTTCGGGCGCGCCAAAATTCCTGTGCCCAGCCCGAAGACAAGGGTGACACATGGGCGGTCACACATGGGCGTTAATCCTAATTTGGCGCCGTTGCCGACATAGTTCCGCCGCGCGAGCGCGGCTTTTGCCCGCTACGCCTTGCTAATGCTACGCTGCGCTCGTCGGGGGACGGACATGAGTTGGCGCGAGCTTGGACGCGGCAGCACGATCAGGATGATCTTGCTGCTCACTGGGTTGGGTTTCGTGATTGCGATTGTCCCGTACTCAACGCGTGAGGTGCGGGACGATCCGAACGTCATTCAATCAAATGAATTCCAACGCGGGGATAAGGAAGTTTCGCGCGCCGATCCGGCGACCCTCGATGCCACGCAGCAACAACAAGTAGAGATAGCCGCCGATTATTCTCCCGCGTCGCCGTCGCAACCGAAGGATTTTTCATACCTCGCCGATTACGCTTATTCCGAAGTGCCGCCCGCCAAGAACCCGGCGGAGATCGTTCTCGAATCGCTTGCGGATATTCCGGTCGGGACGCCCATCGACGAGATCAAGCTCGCGTCCGATGCCTTCGGTCTGGATTTCACCTTCATGAAAGCCGTCGCCAGGATCGAATCCGACTTCGATCCCAACCAGCGGACCGGATCGTATATCGGTCTCTTCCAGCTCAGCAATTATGAGTTTGCCAGGTTCGGTTCCGGCGACATTACCAGTCCCCGCGACAATGCCGTCGCGGCCGCCTACAAATTTGCCACCGCGGCTGTCTTGTTCGAAATCGATACGCACATCAAGCCGACTTTGTTCGACCTCTATTTGATTCATCAGCAAGGCTGGCAGGGTGCGGCGGAACACGTCACCCATCCGGAGCGGATCGCTTGGCAATCGATGTGCGCTACCGACGAAGGCCACGACAAGGGTGAGAAGTGGTGCAAGCGCGCCATTTGGCAAAATACGCTTCCGGACATCAAGCGGATTTATAAATCGGTCGAGAATCTCACTTCCGGTGCGTTCACCGACATGTGGCGCCAGCGGCTTGCGCTGTTCTACTCGCGCTATTCGGAAACCGTTTCGGCGAAATGAAAAGTGACCGCCGTATGGTCAAATCAGTATTTCAGTATTAATGGCTCACCTCGAAGCGGCGGAGAATTTTCCGGCATTAACTTTTGACTTCGTCGACCATTCGGCGATCGGTAACACTTGCTTGCTAAACGGCGAGGCGGCGGGCCCTTGCGTCCGCCGGCGATCGGGCAGGCGGTCATGAACTTGGACGACAAAGAGGAGGGCGCTGAGCGCAGAGACGTGCAACGCACGAAAGTGCTGCGCAACGCCAAGATCATCGCGCCGCGGCGGGACTCGGTCATTCATTGCACCGTGCAGAACATCACCTCGAGTGGCGCCTGCCTCAAATTGGCGAATACCTATGGCGTGCCGGAAAGCTTCGAATTGACCTTCGAGCTCGGCCGTACACGGCGCCCCTGCCGCGTGGTCTGGCGCACCAACGACGAGCTCGGCGTGGCCTTCGATGGCACGGAAACCGCGGCGGCGGGCAATTAAAATTCCGCCACGGCGCCAATGAGCCGCTCGATGTCTTCCGGCCGCGATAGCCGATGATCGCCGTCCTTGACCAAAGTGAGCACCACGTCGTCGCAGGCGAGCCGCGCGACCAGCGCTTTGGCGTGTTGCCACGGCACGTCGGGGTCGGCGACGCCTTGCAGGATGCGCACTGGGCAGCCGCACTCGATGGTGCCGCCGAGCAAGAGGTGATTGCGGCCTTCCTCGATCAATTGCCGGGTGACGAGATAAGGCTCCGGCGAATTTTGTGACGGCCGCGACCAGACGCCTTTCTCTTCAAGCTCGCGCTTGATCTCGGGCGTGAAACGCTTCCACATCAATTCTTCGGTGAAATCCACCGCCGGAGCGACGAGCACCAGACCGGCGACGCTGGCCGGCGCACTCAGCCCACCCTTCGCCGCGAGCCGGCGACGCCGCTGCAAGGCGCGCACCAGAAGGAGCGCGATCCACCCGCCCATCGACGAGCCGACCAGGATCTGCGGGCCGCGGCAATAGGCGTCGAAGACCGCGAGGCTTTCGGCAAGCCAGCGGCCGATCGTGCCGTCGACGAACGCGCCCTCCGATTCACCATGGCCGGAATAATCGAATCGTATGCAGGCGCGGCCTTCGCGGGCCGCCCAATCGGCAAGCGCGGCCGCCTTGGCGCCCTTCATGTCGGATTTGTAGCCGCCGAGCCACAACAGGCCCGGCGCGGCGCCTTCCCGCGCGCGCACGGCGATAGCGCGGCGCTCGGTCCCCTCGCCAATGTGCAGGAATTTCAGGCCATTATCGTTCATGGGAAGGTCTACGCTCGCATGGCGGGGCCGCCGAACATAAATCATGATGCGGGCGTGGCCTATGTTCGCAACGCCATGCCGCATCGCGCATTGTCGTTGACTCAAACCGAAAAACTCTCGATCCTCTATAGCTCGTAGCAACGACTCAAAGGAGAAAAGACCCATTCGTCGCCCAATCAGAACGCCGCAGCCCGCCGCCAAGGAGGGGCCGCGCATCAACGAGGAGATCCGCGTTCGCGAGGTCCAACTCATCGATAAAGACGGCGCCAACAAGGGCGTCACCGAGATCGGCGCCGCCATCGCCATGGCGCAGGAGGCCGGACTCGATTTGGTGGAGATCGCGCCGAATTCGGTCCCGCCGGTCTGCAAGATCCTCGATTACGGCAAATACAAATATCAGGCGCAAAAGAAGGCCGCCGAGGCGCGCAAGAAGCAGAAGGTCGTCGAGATCAAGGAGATCAAGCTGCGGCCGATGATCGACGATCACGATTACGACGTGAAAATGCGGTCGGTGCAGCGCTTCTTCGAAGAAGGCGACAAGGTCAAGGTGACGTTGCGGTTCCGCGGCCGCGAGATGGCGCACCAGGAGCTCGGCTATAAGCTGCTCGACCGGGTCAAGGCCGACACCGCCAAGATCGCCAAGATCGAGCAGGAGCCGCGCTTCGAAGGCCGCCAGGTGGTCATGGTTTTGGCGCCGCGGTGACCGACATTCGGCCGCAGCGGTCGAATGACGCCCGATCGACGAATTGACGTGAATTTTTGGTAGGCATGCTCGATGCCTGCCTCATTGCGTCTGCAAATTTTCACAGGGAGGAAACGACCATGCCGACATTCATCATCACCTTGAGCTGGACCGACCAGGGCATCCGCTCCGTCAAAGATGCGCCGAAGCGCACCGCGGCGGCGCGCGAACTCGGCAAGAAGCTCGGCGTCGACATCAAGCACATGTTCCTCACGACCGGGGATTCCGATCTGCTCGCGATCGTCGAGGCGCCAGACGGCAGCAACCTCGCCAAGTTCTGCATGACGCTCGGCGGCTTAGGCAATGCGCGCACGAAGACGGTGCGCGCCTGGCCCGAGGCCGAATTCCTGAAGCTGGTCTCCGAGCTGCCCTAAGTCTCGGGGCACCTTGCTGATTTCGGCTGCGCGGGATTTTGCCCCGCACGGCGAAGCATTTGCCAATTCGGGCATCCTCTGCCATAACCGCGCCCTCCCGTCGCCCGGCTGATTAAGGGCTGCCGTGGCGGCGCGACGTGCTCCATGCACACCCGCTCATGATCGAGCATTTTTCGGCCCGCGGAGCGCTAGCGCTTGCGGCCAAAGGAGAGCCAAATGCCCAAGATCAAGACCAAATCGGGCGCTAAAAAGCGCTTCAAAGTAACCGGCGGAGGCAAGGTCCTCTATGCGCACTCGCGCAAACGCCACGGCATGATCAAGCGCACCAAAAAGCAGATCCGCCAGCTGCGCGGCACCGCCGTGCTATTCAAGACCGACGGCGACAACATCAAAAAGTATTTTTTGCCGAACGGCTGATCGCGGCCGCCGGCATTCCGTCTTAGTTTTCGATTCTGAAGGAGATCGATCATGGCTCGCGTCAAACGCGGCGTCACATCCCATGCCAAGCACAAGAAGGTGCTCAAGGCCGCCAAGGGCTATTACGGCCGGCGCAAGAACACCATTCGCATCGCCAAGCAGGCGGTCGAGAAGGCGAACCAATACGCCTTTCGCGACCGCAAGCGGCGCAAGCGCACTTTCCGTGCGCTGTGGATCCAGCGCCTCAATGCGGCGGTGCGCCCGTTTGGGCTCAATTACAGCCGCTTCATCGCCGGATTGGCCAAGGCCGGCATCACCGTCGATCGTAAAGTGCTGTCCGATCTCGCCATCACCGAGCCGGCGGTTTTCGAGGCGATCGTCGGCCAGGCCAAGTCGGCGCTGGCAGTGTGATCGTGTCATGATCGACCGCGGCTATGTGCAGCGGATGGCGCGCTACAATCGCTGGCAGAACGAAAACCTGTACGGCGTCGCCGACCGGCTGCCCGACGCCGAGCGCCGCCAGGAGCGCGGCGCCTGGTTCGGCTCCATCCACAAGACGCTGAGCCACATCTTGTGGGGCGATCGAAGCTGGATGGGCCGCTTCACCGACCTGCCGCGGCCGACGGTTGGCATCCCGGAATCGGTGTCGCTCTATCCGGATTGGGAGAACTTGAAGTCTGAGCGCGCGGCCTTCGACCGAAATATTCTCGACTGGGCCGATACGGTTGACGATGCCTGGTTGGCCGCCGATCTAACCTACTATTCCGGCGCCACCAAGCGCGAATGGACGCGGCCGCGCTGGCTTCTGGTGACCCACATGTTCAATCATCAGACCCATCACCGCGGGCAGGTGCACAGCATGCTCACCCAAGCCGGCGGCCGCCCGTCCGATTCCGATCTGCCGTTCATGCCGGATTGACCGAAACAGGCGCGAGTAACGATGGCCGACATTGCGCAACTCGAACAAGACATCCTCGCCGCGGTCGCGGCCGCCGGCGATGAAGCCGCGCTCGAAGGCGTGCGGGTGGCGGCGCTCGGCAAGAACGGCTCGATCACCGCGCTCCTGAAAACGCTCGGTACGCTGCCACCCGACGAGCGCAAAAGTCAGGGTCCGCTTGTCAACGGGCTCAAAGATCGCGTCAACGCCGCGCTCGCCGCGCGCCGCGTCGCATTCAAGGATGTGGCGCTCGCCGAGCGGCTCAACAGCGAGAGCATCGACGTCACGCTGCCGGTGCGCGAAGCGTCGTTCGAGATCGGGCGCGTCCACCCGATCACGCAGGTGACCGACGAGCTCACCGCGATCTTCGCCGACATGGGCTTCGCCGTCGCCGAAGGTCCCGACATCGAGACCGACGATTACAATTTCACCAAGCTCAATTTCCCGGAAGACCATCCGGCGCGGGCGATGCACGACACGTTTTTCTTCAACCCGAAGCCGGACGGCACCCGGCTGTTGCTGCGCACGCACACTTCCCCCGTGCAGGTGCGTACCATGCTGACGCAGAAGCCGCCGATCCGCGTCATCATTCCCGGCCGCACCTACCGCTGCGATTCGGACCAGACCCACACGCCGATGTTCCATCAGGTCGAAGGCCTCGTCATCGACAAGGGCTCGCATCTCGGCCATTTGAAGTGGATTCTTGAAGAATTTTTCAAGGCGTTCTTCGAGGTCGATCGCGTCGGCATGCGCTTCCGGCCGTCGTTCTTTCCGTTCACCGAACCGTCGCTCGAAGTCGACATCCAGTGCCGCCGTGACAAAGACGAAATCCGCTTCGGCGAGGGCGACGACTGGATGGAGATTCTCGGCTGCGGCATGGTGCATCCCAACGTGATGCGAAATTGCGGGCTCGATCCCGACGAATACCAAGGCTTTGCCTGGGGTATGGGGATCGACCGCATCGCCATGCTCAAATACGGCATGTCGGACTTGCGCGCCTTCTTCGAGGCCGACGTGCGCTGGCTCAACCATTACGGCTTCCGTCCGCTCGACTTCCCGACGCTGGCGGGCGGATTGAGTCCGTAACTAATTTCCCTCCCCCGCTTGCGGGGGAGGGTAGGGAGGGGGCCTGCGGCCTCGTCGCAACCCATGACTAATGAAGTTCTGAGAAAGCCGATATGGCGCGTAAAGCCAGTGACACGCAGGCGAGCGCGGACCTTGCGGACAAACGCGACCGATGCCGAAAAGGTCATTTGGCGCATGGTTCGGGCGCATCGCCTCGACGGCGTAGGATTTCGCCGTCAGACGCCGATTGGAGCCTATATCGTCGATTTTGTTTCATACGCGGCAAAGGTCGTCATCGAGATAGACGGCGGTCAGCATTACGAAAACACGCATGAGGCGCGAGATGCGCGGCGTGACAGGTTTTTACAGTCTAAAGGATTTTGCGTGCTGCGTTTCAGTAATCACGAGGTGATGACGAATAGGGAAGGCGTTTGGGACGTTATCGCTGCGGCAGTCGGCGCGGCCGTGGCCCCCTCCCTACCCTCCCCCGCAAGCGGGGGAGGGGAAATATTGCCAGCGCGCGGAGATGCGCGCCCATGATGAAATTCACCCTCGCTTGGCTCAAGGAGCATCTCGACACCGACCGTCCGCTCGGCGAGCTCTCCGACAAGCTGACCATGATCGGGCTCGAGGTCGAGCGCATCGAGGACAAGGCGAAACAATTCGCGCCGTTTGTCATCGCACGGGTGATCGACGCCAAGCCGCATCCCAACGCGGATCGTCTCAGAGTGTGCATGGTCGATACCGGCTCCGGCGATCCGATCCAGGTGGTATGCGGCGCGCCGAATGCGCGCGCCGGCATGAAAAGCGTGTTCGCGCCGCCGGGCGCCTTCATTCCCGGCAAGAACATTACGCTCGGCGTCGGCAAAATCCGCGACGTCGAAAGCCGCGGCATGCTGGTGTCGGAATTCGAGCTGCAAATCTCCAGCGATCACGAGGGCATCATCGATCTGCCGGACGATGCGCCGGTCGGCGAGCCTTACGCCAAATATGCCGGCCTCGACGATCCGGTCATCGAGATCAATCTGACGCCGAACCGCGGCGACGCCACCGGCGTGCACGGCATCGCGCGCGATCTTGCCGCCGCCGAGATGGGCAAGTTCAAGGACCCGGGGATCAAGCCGGTGAAGGGCGAATTCCCCTGCCCGGTGCAGGTGACGCTCGACTTCGGCGCGACGCCGTCGCTGTGCCCGGCCTTTGCGCTCCGCTTGGTGCGCGGCGTCAAGAACGGGCCGTCGCCGGAGTGGCTGCAAAAGCGGCTCATCGCGATAGGGTTGCGGCCGATCAATGCGCTGGTCGATATCACCAACTTCATCACCTATGACCGCGGCCGGCCGCTGCATGTGTTCGATGCCGCGAAAGTCCACGGCAATCTCGTGGTTCGCCGGGCGCGCTCGGGCGAGTCCGTGCTGGCGCTCGACGGCAAGACCTACGCGCTCGACGACACGATGTGCGTCATCGCCGATGACGACGGGGTGGAATCGCTTGCCGGCATCATGGGCGGCGAAAAAACCGGCTGCTCGGAAACGACCACGGACGTTTTGATCGAGTCGGCGCTATGGGAGCCGATGAACATCGCGCAGACCGGCCGCAAGCTCGGCATCAATTCCGACGCGCGCTACCGCTTCGAGCGCGGCGTCGATCCGGTCTTCATGCTGCCCGGGCTCGAACTAGCGACGCATATGGTGATCGACCTCACCGGCGGCACGGCATCGGAGGTCACGGTGGCCGGCAGCGCCGAGCCGGTGGAGCGCGTGATCGATTTTCCGCTGTCCGAGCTCAAGCGGCTGGCCGGGCTCACGGTGCCGCTCACCGAGATGCGGCGCGTGCTCGAACGGCTCGGCTTCTTCGTCGCCGGGCAGAGCGAGCGCGTAAAAATCGCGGTGCCGTCGTGGCGGCCCGATATCGAGGGCAATGCCGATATCGTCGAGGAGCTGATGCGCATCCTCGGCGTCGACCGCGTGCCGCCGACGCCGTTTCCTCGCGGCGAAGCGCCGCGCAAGCCGGTGTTGACGCCGATTCAGGTGCGCACCCGCAAGGCCAAGCGCGCGCTCGCCGCGCGCAATCTGGTTGAAGCTGTAACCTGGTCGTTCATATCCAAGAAGCAGGCCGAGCTGTTCGGCGGCGGCAAGCCGGAGCTGGCGCTGGCCAATCCGATCGCGGCGGATCTTTCCGACATGCGGCCGAGCCTCATTCCCGGCCTGGTCGCCGCCGCGCAGAAAAACGCCGACCGCGGTTTTCCCGACGTCGGCCTGTTTGAAGTCGGGCAGGTGTTTCGCGGCGATCGGCCGGAGGATCAGCTCACGGCCGCCGCCGGCGTCCGGCGCGCGCTGGCAAAGCCCTCCGGCATCGGCCGGCATTGGTTAAAGCGCGACGGCGAGGTCGATGCCTTCGACGCCAAAGCCGATGCGCTCAGCATACTCATCGCGGCCGGTGCACCGGCGCAGGCGTTGCAAGTGGTGCCGGGCGGGCCGGCTTGGTTCCACCCCGGCCGTTGCGGCACGATCCAGATCGGGCCGCAGAACGTGCTCGGCCATTTCGGCGAATTGCATCCGAGCGCGCTCGAAGCGCTCGATGCCGAAGGGCCGCTGGTCGGCTTCGAAGTGATCCTCGAGCGCATCCCCGAGCCGAAGGCGAAGCCGACGCGCGCCAAGCCTGCGCTCGACCTGTCGCCGTTCCAGCCGGTCGAGCGCGATTTTGCTTTCGTGGTCGAGCGCAACGTGAAAGCCGCCGATATCGTGCGCGCCGCGCAATCGGCCGACCGCAAGCTCATCGCCGGCGTCAGCGTGTTCGACCTCTACGAGGGCAAGGGCATCGAGTCGGGCAAGAAATCGATCGCCATCGCGGTAACGATCCAGCCGCGCGACAAGACCATGACCGACGCGGAGATCGAGGCGCTCGCCGGTAAAATCGTCGCCGAAGTCAACAAACGCACCGGCGGCGTGCTGCGGGCGTAACTATCGCTCCGGCGCAATGATGCTCGGCTCGCCCTGGTAGTATTGCGGGCGGCCTTCGTAGCGCGGCTCATGGCGCTCGACATGCGGCTCGACGCGCCCGTGGGCCGGTTTGCGCTTCGGCTTTATTTCCGCTTCCGCCGGCGCCGCCGTTCGGACCGGGCCGAGCCGGTGCAGCACGGCGTCGGCGGCGCGTTCGCCGGACTCCCAGGCGCCGCCGACGGTGCCCCATAAGGTTTCGTGCGCCGCTTCGCCGGCGTACCAGACGTCATCGGCGATCGGGTCGAGCAATTGCCGCCGCGCGAACTGGCTGCCCGGCACGGCGGCCGACCAGGCGCCGAGCGCGTACGGCTCGGCATCCCAGCGCGTCGCATGTTTGCGGCCGATCGCGCTTTTGACTTCCGACCCGTAAAGCCCGGCCAGCCAGTTGACGGCGAAATCGAACATTGCAGCCTCGCCTTGCGCCGAGAGATCGCGGCCGAACGCGCCGGCGACGTCGATCAGGCAGAGCTCCGTGCCGGAGACGTTGGCAAGGATCGCCGCGGTGTGCGCATCGGTCGATTTTTGAATCACCAGGTCGTCGCTTTCCAGCCCCAAAGGATTGCCGATGAGCTCGAGCGCGATGTGGTCGTAGCTGCCGAGCGACATCCGGCCGAACGCGTCGATCTGATGATGCCCGAGTTCGGGATTGAATTTGAGACCGCCGGAGGAGACCACATTGGTCGGCACGGTGACGATTGCGGCGCGAGCGTTGATGGCGCCTCTGGCCGTCTCCACCGTGATCCCGCTTCTGGTGTCGATGGTCTTTGCCGGCGTCGACAGCTGAATGTTGAGACCTTGACCGAGCGCGGCGACGAGCGCGCCAAAGCCCTGCTTGCAGAACGCCGCCGCATTGCGTTCGCGGGCGCGCGCAAAGTCGAAGGTCGACACCTGGGCCAAGTCCTTGGCGCAGGTATAGGGACCGAGCACGAATTCGATCGTGCCGCGCCAATCGCCGAGATCGCCCGGCATGGCCTGCTCGCAGGGGATGTCGGCCTTGCGCGCGGCGTCGTCGATCGCACGCGTGGCGCGGACTTGGGCGGTCAGGAAGTCCTCGAGTTCGCCCTCGCGGGCATAACGCAGGCCGATCCGCACCTTCTCGCTTTGCGGCGCCGGATAGATGTCGATACCGCGCGCCGGCGTGAGCTTGGTCACCGGGTTGGAGTCCGGCAGGTAGATCCAATGCGCGCCGCGATCGAACGGGAGGCCGAAGCTCTTCATATCGGTGACGCAGCGGCCGCCGATATGATCGGTGGCTTCGATCACCACATAGCGGCGGCCGGCGGCCGCGAACCGGCGCGCGGCGGCGATCCCGGCTGCGCCGGCGCCGACGATGACGACTTCAATAGGACCCGAACTCGGCGCGGTCGCAGCGAGCGCCGGACGCGCCGCCAGCGCGGCCGAGGCGGCAAGGAACGAACGTCGACTTAACTGCAGCGGTTTGCCCGGCATGGTTTCCAAAACGCTTACAACCCGCCGCAGATTGCCCGAACTACGCACGGCGAGCAAACGCTACGGTTTATTTTGGGTCAATAAAGCGGATGATGTGTGAACCAAATTGCAAGGGACTGCGGGTAAATTACCGACCAAGAAAAGACGCGGCAAAACCGCGCGACGAACTGGGAGGCCCCAAGAGACCAATGAGCAAGATGCTCGATGGCGTTGGGCGGTTGATCGCCCGCTACTTGCAGAAGCCGGTTCACGGCTATGAGCCGTTCACGCCGAGCGATCCCGACGCCTTGCGCCACTCGCTGCAGCCCGGCGACGTGCTCTTGGTCGAAGGCAACAATCACATCGCCGGCGTCATCAAATACCTGACCCAATCGACCTGGTCGCATTCGGCGCTCTATGTCGGACCGCTGTCCGGCCGCGCCGCAGCGGACGGCGAGCCGCACGTCCTCATCGAAGCCAATGTCGGCGAAGGCGTGACGTCGGCGCCGCTGTCGAAATATCTGCGCTTCCACACCCGTATTTGCCGGCCGATCGGCTTGACTGAAACCGACTGCGCGGCGGTGTGCGGCTACGCCATCGAGCGCATTGGCTTTGCCTACGATCTCAAGAATATCATCGACCTGCTGCGCTACTTGTTTCCGCTGCCGGTGCCGCAGCGCTGGCGCCGAAGGTTGATCGCGCTCGGCTCCGGCGATCCGTCGCGGCTGATCTGCTCGGCCTTGATTGCGGATGCGTTTTCCGCCGTGCGCTATCCGATCCTGCCGAAGATCACGCTGGCGGGCAGCCAGCAGGCCGTCGAGCAGATTCTCGAAATTCGCCACTCTTCGCTGTACTGCCCGCGCGACTTCGATATCTCGCCGTATTTCAACGTCGTCAAACCGACCATCCGGCAAGGCTTCAATTATAAGGCGCTGCAATGGGCCGATCTGCCGCGCGCGCCCGACGATGCCATGCAAGCCTCGCTCGCGCCGCAGTCCGACGCCGCCGGCGCGGATGCTCGCGTCATCGCCGCTTGACCGCCACTTGTGCCGGCTGACGAGCGTCGCTACCTCTGCCGTTCGGCGGAGGCTGAAATGCTTGACGACGCTATCAACGCGATCACGCAGATGTTCTCGCCGCCGCTCCGCGCGGTGCTGTGGAAATCGGTACTGCTGGCGCTGGCGCTGATCGTCGTCGCCGGCATCGCGCTCGACCGGCTGATCGTGCATCTGGTCGGTGTCGGCGGCGTCTCGGTCGAGACCACGGTCGGACCGCATGCGCATCTGCCGGTCGACGCCATCGCCTGGCTGTTATCGGTCGCCGCCGGTCTCGGCATCGTCGTCGGCGGCGTTTTCCTGATGCCGGCGGTCACCGCCATCGTCGCCAGCTTTTTCGCCGACCGTATCGCCGACGAGGTCGAGCGCGCGCATTATCCCGCCGATCCGCCGGGTAAGGCGCTGCCGCTGTGGCTTGCGCTTTGGGAGGGCGGCAAGACGGCGCTGCTTGCCGTCGTCATCTATCTGTGCGCGGCGCCGCTTTTGCTGTTCGCCGGATTCGGTGCCGTGATCTTCTTCCTCGCCACTGCTTACATTCTCGGCCGCGAATATTTCGAGCTCGCCGCCATGCGGTTTCGGCCGCCTGCGGAAGCGAAAGCCTTGCGCAAACGCAATGCCATGACGGTTTACATCGGCGGCCTGTTCATCTCGGCCTTCGTGTCGATCCCGATCGTCAACTTGGCGACGCCGCTGTTTGCCATGGCCTTGATGGTGCACGTGCACAAGCGGCTGAGCGGAACGAAGTTGGTCCCATAGACGGCGCTTCGCAGCGAGGAAATAGAGGTATCGTCAGACTAGACCAGCTCCATTGCCGCGGCGCGGGCCTCCGGAACGACGTCGTGATCGTAGAGATGCCTGCGGAACTCGGCATGGGCGGCGATCTCGGCGTCCCGGATTTTGATGTCGCCATGAAACGTATCGTAGCGCAGCCCATTCGCGCGCGCGCCGGATTGCACCTTCGCGGTTCGCTCACGACGAAGCCGCTCGTAGGCGAGCAGCGCTGCAAGCACAGTCGTGCGGTCGGTATTGGTCAGGATGGTCGCGAGCGCCATACCGTCCTCTATCGACTGGTTGGCGCCTTGTCCGAGGTGCGGCAGCATTGCGTGCGCGGCATCGCCGAGGAGCGTCAGCCTTCCCCGCGTCCACGAGGGGAGCGTGTCACGATCGTACAGTGCCGATCGAAACGTCGTCTGGACTTGGCGCAATAGAGACCCAATCCGCGGCTCCCAGTCGGCGAATTCGCGACGCAGCGCATCGGGGTCGCCGGAGGCCGACCACGATTCTTTCATTTCCTTGTCGGCCGGCACGAAGCCGACGAAATTGATGAGCGTTCCGGCGCGCAACGGATAGGTCAGGAAGTGCTTGCCTTGGCCGAGCCACATCAGCCAGCTTTCGGCCGGCCACTCCGGCACCAGTTCGGATCGAACGACGCCGCGGTAGGCGACAGTCCCGGAGAAAACCGGTCTGGAAGACGGGAATACATGCTGCCGAAGTGCGGAGTGAATTCCGTCCGCGCCGATCACCACGTCGCCCTCGGCGGCGGCGCCGTTTTCGAACGTTACCAGCGCTACGTCGCCATGGCGCTCAAAGCCGGTGCAGCGGTGTCCGGTGTGCACCACGTCGGCCGGCAGGGCTTTGGCCAACATGTCCACGAGATCCGCTCGATGCATGCCGTAGGTCGCGTGCCAGCCCGACGAGTCCGTGACCTGGACTGGAGCGATCAGGCTTCCGTCGTGGTGAAAGTAGTGCGAATTGCTGCCGACTTTGGCGCCCCACTTCTCGACCGCGGGCCCTAGTCCCACCCGCTGTAACTGGCGCACGCAGTTCGGCGTGATGTACACGCCGGCTCCGACCTCGCCCAGCGCCGGGGCTTGCTCGTAAACCGACACCCGCAGACCTTGCGCGACGAGGGCGTTCGCCACGAACAAACCGCCGATGCCGCCTCCGACGATGACAATACTGGGCCGCGACTGCGTCATGGCTTGCACTCTCGCTCGATGCTGTCCCGTCAGCCCTTTCGCCCAGCCATTGGCAAAGCGAAAGTTGACTTTGCTTCACGCGCCGTTTGTTGCAATTGATACGAAATTCGGCGCGCCCGAATTGACCTAAGTCAATTCCGGCGAGACATTATCTCGGCATCGCGCATTGCCCCGGCCTGGTGCTGGCGCGCCGCCTCTGTCGGCGCTCCCCGTCGATTGACGCCTCAGCGCCACACCTCGTCGGCGAGCTCGACGATCATCCGCAGCTTCGCCCATTGCTCTTCCTCGGCAAGCACGTTGCCTTCCTCGGTCGAGGCGAAGCCGCATTGCGGCGAGAGGCAGAGCTGATCGAGGGCCGCATATTTTGTTGCTTCCTCGATGCGACGCTTGACGTCCTCTTTCTTCTCGAGCGTGCCGGATTTGGTGGTGACGAGGCCGAGCACCACGATCTTGTTGCCTTTGGGCAAAAAGCGCAGCGGTTCGAAGCCGCCGGCGCGCGCGGTGTCGTATTCCAGGAAATAGCCGTCGTAGTTCAATTGGCCGAGCATGATTTCGGCGACCGGCTCGTAGCCGCCTTCGGAAATCCAGGTCGAGCGGAAATTGCCGCGGCAGACATGCGTCGTGACCGTCATGTCGGCCGGCTTGCCTTCGAGCGCCGTATTGATGACGCGGGCGTAGTCCTGCTGCAGGCGGTCGGCGTTGAGCCCGCGGTCGCGGGCTTTTTTCAGCTCGGCCTGCGAGCACAAATAGGCCCAGGCGGTATCGTCAAATTGCAGATAGCGGCAGCCGGCGTCGTAGAAGCCGCGGATCGCCTGGCGGTAGGTTTTAGCGAGATCGTCGAAGATGGCGTCGCGGTCGGCATAGTCCTTGGTCTTGATGGCATCCGGCTCCAGGCGGAAATGCAGCGTTGCCGGGCTCGGAACGCACATTTTCGGCGTGACCCGGGTGTGGGCTTTGAGAAACTTGAAATGCTCAAGCATCGGATGATTGGAGAAACCGAGCCTGCCGACGATGCGCGGCGTGCGCGGCCGCGTTTGCACGCCCTGGAACTGGATGCCGTGGTCGAGCTCCTGGATTTCGACGCCGTCGAGCATGCCGTAGAAGTCGAAATGCCACCACGAGCGGCGGAATTCGCCGTCGGTGGCGACCTTGAGGCCAACCTCCTCCTGCTTCTTGATGATCTTTTCGATCTCGCGGTCCTCCACCTCCTTAAGCTGCGCCGCGCTGATCGCGCCCTTTTCGCGCTTGGCGCGTGCTTCCTTCAACGGCGTGGTGCGCAAAATGCTTCCGACCACGTCGGCGCGGAACGGCGGCTTGGTTCTCGGCATCGGGCGATCCTCCATGAAATTTGTTGGCAACTAACAAGCCGGAGCGGCGGGGTTCGTCAACTGCAAAACTTCGCCGCATTCGCCCAAGATGGGCCATGTCCCAATAGCTCTTGCGTATATCTCAAAAATGAGATAGACACGGCGGTGGCCGCGCAGCGAAATCGAGCTCGCGCTGCGGCGGGCGAAGGAGATCAGATGACAATTCCATTCGAGAAGCTCAAGGCTCGTCTGTTGGCTAATCCTAAGGTCAAGGCCGAATACGACGCGCTTGCCCCGGAGTTTGAGATTGCCGCCGAATTGGTCAAGGCGCGCTTACGTGCCGGATTGTCCCAATCCGAGCTCGCCAACCGCATGGGAACCAGCCAATCCACGATTGCTCGCTTGGAAAGCGGGCAGACGCTACCCAGCACTAAAACGCTCCTCCGTTTCGCCAAAGCGACAGGGAGCAAGTTTCACGTGCGCCTGTTGGCCGCCTAGTCGGACGCAATCGGCTCACACCTCGATCGTCACTTTGCCGTCGACGACCATGACCGGATAGGTCTTCACCGCCACCATGCAGGGCGGCGACACCACTTCGCCGGTGCGAATATTGAACTGCCCGTTGTGGAAGTTGCATTCGACGATATCGTCCTCGATATAGCCTTCCGACAGCGAGCCCGGGCCATGGGTGCAGGCATCGTCGGTGACGTAGAACTGGCCGGCGACGTTGAACACCGCGAGCGCCAGATCGTCGATTTCGACCTTGAGCGCGGTGCCGGGCGCGACGTCGTCGGCGCTGCAAAGTTCGAGGCGTTTTGCGGCGGACATGACCCTCTCGCTAACCAACCCATGGAACACTGACGACGCGGAGCGCCGTTATACTAAACGGAGCGCATAATGGAATATTTTCGGCCATTCGCTATATTGCGGAAGAGAGGTCAGGAGAGCGGATCATGCAAAGCGAATCGGCTCGGATGAGTTCGGCGGTGGAGGCGAAATTCCGCATCGATCGGCCGAATTCGCAAGCCCGCGCCGTCAAGGTGATCGCGCTTGACGCCCCGAGCGAGCGCATCGTCAAGGAATTGGCGGGCTCGCCATGGCAGTGCGCGACCTTCCTCACCGCTTCGGCATTCTCCGGCGCGCCGCAAAAGGGTGAGCGCTTCTCGATAGGCGGCTGGCTCGCCGATCTTGCCGGCCGCACCAAGAATCTGGTCGACGAAGTCGAGACGGCCGATCTCGTGGTGATGGTGGCGACCGCCGGCGAGAACGCCGCCGCGGCGGGCCTCATCGGCGAGGCCTGCAGCGTCAAGCACGTGATGACGACCTCGCTCATCCTCGGCGGTGCCGGATCGAGCGACGAAACGCTGTCGAAAATGCTCAGCGCTTTGCGGCCGCACGCAATGATGCTCGTGATTTCCAGCGCCGACGAATATATCAAGGACATGCTCACGGCGCTGCGCGCTTAGGAGCATCGGGTTTGCGATGAAATTTTCCGGAGAATTGACGGTCGCGGCGCCGCGCGAGCAGGTGTACGAAAAGGTCCGCGATGCGCGCTTTTTCGCGTCCTGCGTCGACGGCGTGAGCGAGCTCGCCGAGACCGCGCCCGATACCTATGCGGCGGTGTTCGAGACCAAGGTCGCCTACATGAAATTCAAGTTCAAGGTGACGGTCCAAGTCGTGCGCGCGGAGCCGCCGCGCGAGATCGAGGCCAAGGTCGAAGGCACCCCGCTCGGCATCGTCGGCAGGCTGACCGCGAGCTCGTTGACGCGGCTCACCGAAATGGGCGACCACACCAAGATCGACTACGAGGTCGAAGCCGCCTTGACCGGCAAGCTCGGCAGTCTCGGCCAGCCGGTGCTGCGTTCCAAAGCCAAAGAAATGGAACGGCAATTCGCCGCGCGGCTCGCGGCGGCCTTCGCCGCGCCGGCGGCTACCGCGCCGTGACCGGAGGCCGCGTGTGACCGCTGAACCCATGACCGTCGAAACCGACGTGCTGGTCATCGGCTCCGGCGCCGCCGGCATGTATGCGGCGATCGAAGCGGCCCGCCGCGGCGCTAAAGTGCTGCTTGCCGATAGGAGCCTGATCGGCCGCGGCGGCGCGACCGTGATGGCGCAGATGACGGTTGCGGTCGCGCTCGGCGAAGAAACGCCGGACGATCCGCGACATCATTACGACGACACCATCGCTGCCGGCCGCGGGCTGTGCGACGAGACGCTGGCGCAGCTTCTGTGTGAGGAAGCGCCGGACTGCATCCGCGAGCTCGATGCCTGGGGCGTCGGCTGGGCGCGCAAGAACGGAGACAAGAACGGCCGCATCACCGCGACGCTGGCGCCGGGCCACGACCGGCCGCGCTGCGTCTATGTGGATTTCATCAATACCGGGCCGGCCGTGTCCAAGACGCTGCGCATGCATCTGGCGCGCAATCCGTCGATCCATAAAGCCGGCGATCTCTGCATCGTCGATTTGGCGGTGAGCGGCGGCGAGGTCACCGGTGCGGTCGCTTGGCATGTCGGCTCCGGCGCGCCGGTCGTGATTGCGGCCAAGGCGACGGTGCTGGCGACCGGCGGCTTGACGCGGCTCTACCGGCGCAACAGCGCCTCGGCCAATATGGGCGGCGACGGCTACGCGCTCGCCTTGCGCGCCGGCGCCTCCCTGATCGACATGGAATTCGTCCAGTTCTTCCCGATCGGCCACCTGGCGCCGCGGCTGGTCGGCATTGACCCGATCATGTGGGATCCGTTCCGCTACAAGCTCGGCGGCCGGCTCCTCAACGGGGCAAAAGAAGAATTCACCTCGAAATACGGCTCCGACGAGGACGGCAAATATGTGCTCACCCGGGACCTCGCGACCTACGCCATCTTCAAGGAAGTCGAGGCGGGCCGCGGCTCGCCGCATGGCGGCGCCTATCTGTCGTTCGAGCATTGCAGCACGTCGGCGTTGCGCGCAGCGTTCGGGCCGGTGATCGATCGCCTTGCAGAAAATCACATCGATCTCACCAAAACGCCGGTCGAGGTCGCGCCGATCGCGCATTATCACATGGGCGGAGTCAAAGCCGACGCGCGCATGAGTACCGAACTCCCCGGCCTCTATGTCGCCGGCGAAGTGGTCGGCGGCGCCAATGGCGCCAACCGGCTGTCCGGCAATGCCATCACCGAAGCTTTGGTGTTCGGCCGCCGCGCCGGGAGGAGCGCCGCCGAGCGGTGCAGCGGCACGGCGTTGCCGAGGTTACGCGCGCAGGATGCACGCTCGATTGTCGATCTTATCAGCGCAACCGGCGACGGCCGCGACGCTGCGAATACCGCCGCGATGATCGCGCGCCTGCAAGCCATCATGGCCGACGATGTTGGGCCGTTCCGCACCGGGGCCAAGCTACGCCGCGCGCTGGCCGGTATTGCCGCGCTCGGGGAAGAGCTGGGCGAAGAGCCGCCCGGACCTGGCGCGCCTTTCGACCTGCAACGGCTGGAATGGTTCGATCTGCGCAATATGATCGCGGTTGCGCACGCGGTCGCGCAATCCGCGCTCAATCGCTGCGAAAGCCGCGGCGCGCATCAGCGCGAGGATTTTCCGACGATGCTGCCGCACTGGCAGGTGCATCAAACGGTGCGGTGGCACGAGGGCCGCTTGCGGGTCGCCGGCGCGCCGGCCAAGGCAATGGCATGAGTGCCATCGCCACGCTGAAAATCTGGCGCGGCGCTACGCGCGATGCCGGATACTGGCAGAGTTTCGCGGTGCCGTTCGAAGAGGGCCAGTCGGTGCTCGACGGCTTGCGCTGGCTGCGCATCAACAAAGATCCGTCGCTGGCGGTCCGCTACTCCTGCATCAATGCCAATGCCTGCAAAGAATGCATGATGCAGCTCGACGGTGAAACCGTTTACGCCTGCACCGCCCGCCTCGAACCGCGCGAAATGACGCTCGCGCCGCTGCCCAACAAGAAGCTCATCCGCGACCTCGTCACCGAGATCGCGCCGCCGTCCGAACGGTTCAGGTAATCAATCGTTCGCGGCATACCGCGGATAATCGCCGCGATGCGGCACCACGACCAGCCGGTCGACCTCGCCGCTTTCGAAGGCCTTCAAGAACTGCGGATAGTCCTTAAACGACACGCAGCCGAACGACTGGCCCGAGGCGCCAAGCATATAAGGATGCGCCAGGATGCCGGCGCGGCCGAACATCTTGTCGTCGTCGACCGGGTTGAGCCGGATCGCCTGCACGCCGTGGAAAGACCCGTCGCGGAGCACCAGGTCGTAGACGTTGGGCGGCGTCGGACCGCGATCCTTTCTATTCACATAGTGCGGATCATCCATCATGGCGCCCAGCCCCGAATGCGCTTCAAGCCTCTCCCCGTTGGGCAAATAGACCGTACGCGCTTCGATGTCGTAGACCGCGGTGTGGCCGTCGACCGTCGGCGCGACATCCGGATTGGCGCTGGCGAGCTGCCGGCCAAACAGCTTGCGCAAGAAACCGGTCAACGTTGAATGCGGCGCGAGCGGTGCGTCCGCGGCCGGTGGCAAGGCCGGTTTTGCCTCGGCGTCGGCAAGTTGCAGCGGCGCCGCAGTTCGCATGCTGCCGGGTTGCCGCACTGACGACGGCGCCGCGTTGGTTCGTTCGGCGACGCGCGCCGGCAGCGGTTGCGGTGCGCCTCGCGGCGTGACGGGAAGCGCGGCGGCAAGCGTTGGTTGCGGATCAAACAAATCGAATGTTGCGGCGACATAGCCCGAAGGCGGAGTGGCCTCGGCTTGCGGCGACGCGTCGATGTCTCCGGCAGGCGCCACCGATTCGAGCATCGCCTCCTCCTTGGCGCCCTCATCCGCGTGCACGGCGGCGAATCGGGCGCGCGGGAACGGCACGCGACGGAACGGCGCGTTAAGCCTCGGCCCCTTGGGGTGCCCCGCTTCCGGCGAAGGCGAATAGCGGGAGAGATCGGCGGCCGCGCCGGCAACGGAATCGAAATCCGCAATCATCCTTCCGGCCAATCCGCCGCTCGGCGGGCTCAGCGCAATTTTGTCCTGGGCGGCCGGCAGACCGGGCGGATGCGGAGCAGCGCTGATCGCCGCGGCGATCATCCAGGCAGCGGTCAGCGTGACCGCGCCCGCCGTGCCGCTCGCGGCTGTCAAGGTGCCAATACCAATACCGGCGCGGCGGATCGCGCGGCGATAATCGCCGCCGCCGGAAACGCGACGATGGTCGTGTGCAGTGACGCCGAAACGCGTCGCGGCCGCAAACGTCATGGCTGTGCGTTACGTGCTGGGGATTGCTTAGAGCGAAGCCGCGGTGCGCCGCGGCCGTGGGACGCCACCCGGTCGTGCTCGCTTAACGAGTCTTGCTCGCTTGAAGACTGCTCGCTTTAAGGCTGCTCGCCTTAAGGCTTGGGAACCCCGTTTCGTCGTCGTCATCTCCGCCTCACCACCCGTGACCCCTGATGCAAGAATGCAACGATAATCTTAAATGCAATGCTAATCTTAAACGGCCGTAAATTGGCGGCTTCGTGGCATTCTGGGGACGAAACCCCTGGGAATTGCCCTCAATGGTTAATGCGCGGGGAGGCGCTAGGAAGCGAGCGCGAGCCCGGCCATAATCGCCAAAATTGTCGGGGGAGGACGTCATGGCGCAAGCCCAACTCAAGCCGCAAGGCGTGGCGCGCGATTGGCCGTTCCAGGTCCGGCCGCTGCATCCGGTGCTGGGCTGCGAGATTACCGGCATTACGCTGGAACAAGCGGTGTCGCCGGCGCTGTTCGCCAAAGTCTATCAAGCCTTTCTCCAATACCAGCTGATTTTGTTCCACGACGTCGATCTGCCGCCGGCGACGCAAGTCGCCTTCGCGCGCAATTTCGGCGAGGTGCAGATCCACGTGCTCAGCGAGCGTTACGGCACCAAAGACCACCCGGAAATCTATCTCTTGTCCAACCTCGACGCCGACGGCAATCCAAGCGGCAAGCACCCGGACAAAGGGACGCTGTATTGGCACACCGACGGCTCGTGGCGTGAGCGCACCGGGCAGGCCACCATGATGTATTCGGAAATCGTGCCGGACGTGGGCGGCGAAACCGAATTCGCCGACATGTATTCGGCTTACGATTTAATGCCGATGACGATGAAGGCGCGGATCGAGGGCCGGCGCGCCATCCACAACTTCGACTTTTCGCGCACCCGCCGCCACGGCGAGACGCCGCTGACGGCGGAGCAAAAGGCCAAGGTGCCGCCCATCGCGCATCCGATCGTGCGCACCCATCCCGACACTGGACGCAAGGCGATCTTCCTCGGCGATCATGCCGAGACGATCGAGGGCATCGATTACGACCAAGGCCGCGCGCTGATCGAGGAACTGAACGAAATGATCACGCCGCCGGCTCGCGTTTATACGCATCGCTGGAGCCCGCGCCAGTGCATCGTGTGGGACAATCGTTGCCTGCTGCATCGTGCTACCGGCTTCGACGAGGCGCGGCTAAAGCGCGTGATGCGCCGCTGCACCATCCTCGGCGACAGGCCGTTATGAATTTTGTCGAATGTCCAAACCGTAGCAAGCGAAGGATCCGATGCCGATTAAATCCAAATATCTGTTTGTCGCCTCGATGGATGTGGACCCCGACAAAGAGGCGCTGTTCAACGAGGTCTACGACACCGAGCACGTGCCCAACCTGTTAAAGGTGCCGGGCGTGCATGCCGTCGCGCGCATGGAGGGCGAGCCGTTCGCCATGAGCATCGCCGGCGAGGAAAAGCGCATCGGCCACGACGGCCCGCGCCACACCGCGCTCTATGAGATCGACGGTCCGCACGTTCTGGTGAGCCGCGAATGGGCAAAGGCCGTCGAAATGGGACGCTGGCCCGGTCAGGTTCGACCGTTTACCCGCAACCGGCGGCACGCGCTCTACAAGCTGCGCAATGCATAGTCATTGGGGAGGCGACATAACATGAAAAGATATCTGGTTCTGGCGTTTTGCTTGGTTGCGGCGAGCTTCGCGAGCGCTGCTGCGGACACGGCCGCAGCGGACGCTTGGCCGGCGCGGCCGGTGAAGCTCATCGTCGGCTTCGCGCCCGGCGGGCCGACCGATCTGGTCGCGCGGCTGCTGGCGCAAAGCCTCACCGCGCAGACCGGCAAGAATTTCTTCATCGAAAACGTTTCGGGCGCGGGCGGCAATATCGGCACCGTGCGGGCGGCGCAGTCGGCGCCGGACGGCTACACGGTTCTGGTGACTGGCGGCAACCTCACCAACAACACCTTCCTGTTCAGTCACCCCGGCTTCGATCCGCTAAAGGATTTCGACGCCGTGACGCTTGCCGCCGCGACGCCGGTGGTGCTGGCGGTCAATCCGTCGGTGCCGGCGCATACGGTCAAGGAGCTGGTCGCGCTGATCCGGTCAGAGCCTGGCAAATTCAGCTTTGCCTCGCCGGGGACCGGCACGCCGCCGCAGCTTGTCGGCTCTTTGTTTGCGCATTCCTTGAAGCTGGACCTCGTGCACGTGCCGTTCGGCGGCGGCGAGCCGGCGGTCGAAGCGACCGTCGGCGGTCATACCCCGATCTCGTTCGGCGCGCTGGCGCCGGCGGTGCCGCTGATCAAGAGCGGCGCATTGCGCGCTCTTGCCGTGACCGGGAAAGCGCGCGCGCCGACGTTGCCCGACGTCCCCACCATGGCGGAGGCCGGCTTCCCCGAAGTGGAAGGTGCCACCTGGACCGCGGTGGTGGTGCCGGCCGGCACGCCTAAGGACATCGTCGCCAAGCTGCACGACATGATCGTCACCGGCCTCGCGCAGGACGACGTCAAGGCGAAGCTTTCGGCGATGGCCTACGTGCCGATCGGCAATTCGCCTGAGCAATGCGAGGCGTTCTTCAAATCGGAAATGGACAAATGGGGGACGGTGATCAAGGACGCCGGCCTGCACGCGGAGTGAATTATCTCCCTCTCCCCGCTTGCGGGGAGAGGGTCGGGGTGAGGGGGCCTATCCGCCGGGCGCAGAATTGCGGCACTCGCAATTGGGGAGAGGCTACCTCACCCTCGTTCGCTTCGCTCACATAGCCGATGCTTCGCATCGGCGTCCTTAGCAACTAAGAACAGCGTCCAAGACGCCTGTGCTCTCCCCGCACGCGGGGAGAGGTGAATTATTTCTTCAACAGCGCATCCCGCTGCTTGACCAGCCGTTCCAGCTCTTCGTTTTGCTGCGCGAGCCGGTCGGCGTTGCGGTCTTCATCCTCGGCGCCCGAGAAGGCCGCCGCCTGCTCGATCAGCTGCCGAATGTTGTCGCGAAGAATGGCGATGCGCGCTTCGAGTTCAGCGAGCGAAAGCGAACTGCCGTTGGTCATCGTGGTCTCTTCCTGGTCAGCGAATAAGCCGGGCGCAGTGCGTCCGTGCAAAGTACCGCAGATCGGTCGCTGTGAACATCTTGGTCGCTTGGCCAGGGCGTGGACTCATTAAACACGCCGCCATAGCCGCTTTCGGGAGCACAACGGACATGGCCCTAGGCTGCCGCCGGTTCGGGGCAGTCGTAATTGACCAAAAGGCGACATCGACGATTTGTGGTCTTTGGTGAACGATAGCGCGAAGGCGATTGGCATTTTTTGCGCCTGCCTGCCGCCGTGGCCGATCGCGCAACGGCAGCACGAAGCTTTTTGACATTCCAATGTAGCTTCTCGGCAACAGCCCGCGGCAATCGCTTCAAATTGCACGGAACTCACTGCGATTGCGACGCAGCTGCTTGTCCTTTTTGCCTACCGCCAGTTAAGATTGCTGGGCGGCGCAGCGCGTGAGGGGGTGGGACTAAGTGCAGGTGCGTTTCGGTCACAGCAGGCTGAGTGCGCTGTTGGCGTCCTCATCGGTGGCGGCGCTGCTGATCGGCGGCGGCGCGCCGTCGGCGTTCGCGCAATGCGCCATCAGTCCCGGCACCAATCAAAGTTCGGTCAGCAATTCCGCCGCCATCAATTGCATCAACATCAACGGCATCACCGTCACCGGCAATGTCACCAACACCGGCACCGGCACCATCACCGCGACCGGCGCCACGGCGCCGACCCGGACCGGCATCACCATCAACAATGCTTCGGTCGGGGGCGCCATCGTCAATGCCGGCACCATCTCCGCGCCCGGCGGCGGCATCTCGATCAGCAATGTCGCGCAATTCGGCAGCGCCGGCGGCGGCATCAGCAACTCAGGCACCATCACCGCCGGCGGTGGCGCCATCTCTTTATCCAACGTCACGAGCTTCTACGGCGGCATCGTCAATGCCGGAACCGGCACCATTAGCGGTGTGCGGGCCATCGACGTCGAGTTCGGCTCCCTCTTCTCAGGCGGGATCAATAACAGCGGCACGCTCACGACGGGTAGCACCGCGTTACGGATCAGCGGAATTTCGACGTTTCAAGGCGGCATTACCAACAGCGGGACGATCTCGGGCACCGCGGGCATTCTGGTCAGTAATGGATCGACCTTCGCCGGCGGCATCACCAACTCGGGGACGATTGCGGCGAGCGTCGCCAGCGGCATCTCCGTCAACGGCATCTCAGTCTTTTCCGGCGGCATCAGCAATTCCGGCACGATCTCGGCGGGCGCCGCCGGCATTTACGTCTCCGGCGTCGCGACCTTCGCGGGCGGCGTCACCAACAGCGGGGCCATCACCGGCAACCCCGGGGTGAATTTCGGCGGGTCTGGCTCCCTCACCAACCTTGCGACGGGCGTCATCACAAGTGGCTTCAACCTCGGCGACGGCGTGGACGCCGCGGGCATCCTGACCCTGACCAATGCAGGTACGATTTCATCGGGCAGCGGCAATATCGCCCACGCGTCTTATGGCGTCGCGGCGAACGGCGGCGGCACGATCGTCAATAGCGGCTCGATCACCGGCCACTGGTCGGGCATCGACGTCCATAACACTGCCGTGAGCGTTACCAATTCTGGCACGATCACCGGCAATCGGTTTGGCGGAATCGAAATCTCCGACGGTGTTGCCGGTACCAGCACGATCAACAACAACAACAACGGTCTGATTCAAGGTCTGACCGGCGAAGGCTACGGTCTGCTCTTGGGCAGCTCTGCGAACATCATCAACAATGTCGGCGCCACCATTGCCGGCGCGCAAGATATCGCCATTTACGTCCGCGATAGCGCGGTGCTCACGGCGCTGACCAATGCGGGTGCGGTATCCGGCTTGAGCTGGGCCATCCTGATCCAGGCCGGAAACAGCCAGATCACCAATATGTCTACGGGCGTCATCAGCGCGAGCGGCGCTGGGAGTACCGCCATCGAGATCGACAGCGGGGACGCTGCAATCAGCAATGCCGGCACGATCAGCGGCTCGACTACGGCTATCAACGTCAGCAATGCCACCGGCCACCATCGATCAGAACGCCGGCACGATGAGCGGCGCGATCTTGCTGTCGGCGAACGCCGACGTGCTCAACATCAATGGCGGCACCATCGTCGGCAACATCGTCGGCTTGGGCTCAAGCGACACGGTGAACTTCCAGACTGGCGGGACCTATACCGACACCAACACCTTCACGCATATCAATCAGGTCAACATCAATTCCGGCACGACGCTGGTGCTTAACAGCACCGGCAACAGCGCGACCAACGTCGATGTCGGCGCCACCGCCGGCGGCACACTCGCCGGCACCGGCAGTCTCGACGCCACCACCGTAACCATCGATTCCGGCGGCACGCTGTCGCCCGGTAGCCCGACGGCGCCGCTCGGCACCTTCAGCATCACCGCGACCAACGATCTGGCATTCGATTCCGGCAGCTATTACGCGATTACGATCGCGCCCGGCGCCGGGAACAATTCCAAAACCGCCGTCACCGGCACGGCCGCGCTCGGCGGCAACGGCACCGTCGTGGTCACGCCGCAGCTCGGTCATTACGGCACGACCGACTACACGATCATGACCGCGACCCCGGTCACCGGCACCTTCGCCGGCCTCGTTTTCGCGGGGCCATACGCTTACACCGGCGGCGCCACGCTGGCTTACGGCGCGACCGACGTCGATCTTGACCTTACGGCGGGTTACGCCATCCTCGCGGCCCCGCCGGGATCCGGCCAGAACCAGCAGAACGTCGTCACCGGAATCGACAACTACATTCTCGGCGGCGGCACGCTGCCGCCGGGATTTCAAAACCTCGGGACCATCTCCGGCCCGGCTTTATTGAACGCGCTGACCCAGCTCGACGGCGAGGACGCAACCGGCGCGCAGAAGGGCGCGTTCCAGTTGATGACGCAGTTCCTCGACTTGATGCTCGATCCGACCGCCGGCGGGGGGAGTGGGCCCGGCGGCGGGGCGAGCGGATTTGCCGATGAAGAGCAGGCAAACCTGCCATCCGATGTGGCGCTGGCTTATGCCCGCGCGCTGCATAAGCCGCCGCAGCAAAACTTCGATCAGCGCTGGAGCGCCTGGGGTTCGGCGTTCGGCGGCCCCGGCACCTACGACGGCAACGCCACGGTCGGTTCGAACAATGTCACGGCGACCGATTACGGCTATGCCGCCGGCATGGACTATCACGTCACGCCGGACACCGTTTACGGTTTTGCGCTCGGTGGCGGCGGCACCAATTGGAATCTGGCGACGAGCCTGGGCAGCGGACGCAGCGACAGCTTCGAGGCCGGCGTCTACGCCAAGACGCATTGGGGCCCGGCTTACATGTCCGGCGCGCTTGGCTTTGCCAATCACTGGTTCACCACCAACCGTATCGCCGTCGGCGACGATCTCACCGCGTCATTCCAAGGTCAGAGCTACGCGGCGCGCGGCGAAGCCGGCTATCGCTATGGCGTGCCGGTCACCGGATACATCATCGGCGTTACGCCTTATGCGGCCTTGCAGGTGCAGGACTTCCACGCCCCAGGCTATAGCGAGAACGATCTCGCCGGCGGCGGCTTTGGGCTCACCTACAATGCGATGAACGCGACCGACACGCGCAGCGAACTCGGCGCGCGGTTTGATAATCTAACGGTGTGGAATGGCATGCCGCTGGTGCTACGCGGTCGCTTGGCTTGGGCCCATGATTGGGTGAGCAATCCGTCGCTCGGCGCAGTGTTCGAGACGCTGCCGGGATCGAACTTCACCGTCAATGGCGCGGCGGTGCCGCAAGACTCGGCACTGACCACCGCGGCGGCGGAGCTGCACCTCACCGCCAACTGGACCGCGATCGCAAAATTCGACGGTGAGTTTGCTCCGACCGTGCAGACTTACGCCGGGACCGGAACGCTGCGCTATACGTGGTGAGTGAGGTCACGCATATTCGATTTAGGGATGTCTGTTGATGGCCCATCGCTCCATTTCGCGGCGAGGCAGCAGTTTGGTCGCCTTCGGAGCGAAGCAGACGTTCAGCAAACGCTTGCAGAGTCGAATTTATGAGTGCGCACCCTAAGGCTCTCAAATCGGTCACTAAAAGAGTGTCTTACCCTTGACATTCGTCACTATCGCGGTTACATGACGGATCATCTCGCCCAAAAGGACGCCGCCGGGTGACACCGGTGGAAAGGGGCGAGTCGGTTCCCGCGGGCGGGGTTGTCAGCCCCGCTCCCGGGCGGCTCCGGGTGAAAAACGCCCGGCCGGCATTACGACCGGTCTGCAGGGTAAAACCCGCTGCACTGGGACGGCCGGGAGCGGGTAACGCCCGTTCCTACCTAGTTCCGCCCCAGGAAGCGCGTGAACTGGAGCTGAGCGGTGGCGTTTGGTCGCTGCCGCAAGTGCCGTGGTGGAACGCCGACAGGCGAGCGCGCGACGCTTCGCGCGCGGCCGCATCCGCTGATGCGGCTTCATGGACGGTGCGTCTGTCGGCGTTCCGCTTCCTTTCTTTCTTCTTTGCCGATCGGAGCGTGATCGAGCCGAAAACCGGTCCCACCGCCGGTCCAGGCATGACGCGATCGGGCTCCGAAGGACGATTTTGGCAGTGGCGTCGGCAAAACTCGGGCGCGCATGCGTCGCGAGAACGAGACCGCTTGTCCGCTCTGCGCCAACCGGGGAGCAAGATTGACAGACCGATGACGACCAGCGCAAAACGCCCGCCTAGACAATGATCCGATCGATTGAATCGGATCACTGTCTAGATGTTTTATTGGAGCATGATCTTTTCCGAAAACCGGTTTCCACTTTTCGGGATCATGCTCGAGCTCACCGGGATCATCAATGACCATAGAACGAAAGCCGGTTGCGTTTGGCGATATGCGCGGCTGGATGAAGGCGCTCGACGCGGCGGGCGAATTGCAACAAATCGACGCCGAGGTCGATTGGAATATCGAGCTCGGCACCATCGCGCGGCTGGCGCAAGGCGCCGGCACCGGACCGGCGCTGCTGTTCAACAATATCCGCGATTACGGCGCCAATGCCCGCTGCCGGCAGGTGTTCACCGGCGGGCTGTCCAGCGCGCGCCGCGTCGCCATGATGCTCGGGCTGCCGCCCGACACCCATGCGCGCGACTTGGTCAAGCTCGGCCGCAGCCTCCTCACCGGCAGCGTGCCGCCGAACGTGGTCAAGACCGGCCCGGTCAAGGAAAATATCGTCAAGGGTAACGATATCGATCTGTTGGAACTTCCGGTGCCGCAATGGAACCGGCTCGACGGCGGCCGCTACATTCTCACCTATGGCGGCGTCGTCACCAAGGATCCCGACTCTGGCGTCATGAATGTCGGCATCTATCGCGGCATGGTCGGCGGCAAGAATCTGATCCCGATCCTGATGTGGCGCGCGCAGCATATCGGCCATCACGTCACCGCCTGGCAGCAGAAAGGCCACAAGGAAATGCCGATCGCAGTCGCGATCGGCTGGGAGCCGTCGCTCGGCTTTGTCGCCGGCTCGCCGGTGCCGAAGGGGTTGTGCGAATATGACGTCATCGGCGCGGTGCGCGGCGCGCCGGTCGATCTGGTGCAATGCGAAACTGTCGATCTGCAGGTGCCGGCCAGCGCCGAGATCGTCATCGAAGGCTATCTCGGCCTCGATCCCGAAACCTACGTGATGGAAGGTCCGTTCGCCGAAGTCACCGGCTACATTGCCGGCGACCGTTCGCCGAAACCCGCCATTCGCGTGACCTGCATCACCCATCGCAACAAGCCGATCTTCCGCGGCACTATCGAAGGCTCGATGCCCGGCTGCTTTTCCGAGAACGGCACCTGCTCGTCGATCATGCGCGCGGCGACCGCCTGGAACGTGCTCGACCGCGCCGGCGTCCCCGGCGTCACCGACGTGTGGTGTCCGCCGGTGCAAGCCGGCGTCAACGTTCTGGTGCAGATCAAGCAGAGCTATCGCGGCCAAGCCAAGCAGGTTGCCAATGCGCTGTGGGGCTCGTCCGCCGGCCACGTGCGCTATAAGCACGTCACCGTGGTCGACGACGACATCGACATCCACGATTACGCCGCGGTCGATTGGGCCATCGCCTACCGCGTCAATGCCGGCGAGGACGACATCGTGATCATGCCGGCGACTTTCGGGCTTGGGCTTGATCCATCGACCCGCAAGCGCGACCGCAATACGATGCTGTTCGGCACCGGCAAGTGGAACCGCATGCTGATCGACGCCACGATGAATCTCGACTACGACCCCGATCCGGAATTCGCCGGCGCGCGTTTTCCGCCGATGGTGTGGCCGACGCCGGAAGACATGGCGGCCGCCAAGGCGCGCTGGAGCGAACTCGGGCTGGATAAGAAGAAACGACCCGGATAACCAAGTGTCACGCCACCGGCAAGATCGGTTTGCCCTCCGGCACCTGCATGTCGAAGGCCGCGAGCAGCACCGCGGTGCCGGCGTAATTGCCCATCAGCAGAACGAGATCGACCAGCTTATTCGGGTCGAGCAACGCCTTCAGCCTTGCATACGCCGCGGAACCGACTTGATGCTTGCCGACTGCTTGGCGGCCGAATTCGATGATCGCTGCATCGAGTGCGCTCAAGCCTTCGGTGCTTTTGCGGTGCTTGATCACGTCGACGACTGCCGGCGCGACGCCGACCTTCAGGGCTTCGGGTTCGTGCGCCGCCCATTCGAATCGGCTGTCCATCTCGCGCGCCACCGTGAGGATCGCGACCTCGCGGACTTTCGGATCGAAGCCGGCCTCGTGACGCAGATACCGGTTGATCGTATTGTGCGCTTCGACCGTCTTCGTGCTGTACAGATGGATGCCCGCCGGGCCGCGCAGACCGACGATGGTCTTGCCCGGCGTATTGGCGCGGTCATAGGCGCGCTGGCCGACCTCGTCCAAATCCTCGCGCTTGCGCAACGGCAGGCGGCAGCCCGATTGCGGATCGATATCTGTCGGCATTTCACTCCCCTCGTATGTTCTCGGCGTTTCGCCGTCATGCCAGCGAACGCGGGCATCTAGTAATCACAATTGATGCCATTCCTTCATGGATGTTGCGAGTCTGCAGAGTTTACTGGATCATCCGCCTTCGCGGATGATGACAGAACCGGGAGGTCGAATGTTCGAAAACTTCACCCGCAGCGAAATCAAGACTTCCGGCGCGCGCATCGTGACGCTGCATGGCGGCAAAGGGCCGCCGCTCTTGCTGCTGCACGGCAATCCGTTCAGTCATCTGTCGTGGCACAAATTCGCGCCGCGGCTGGCCGAGGAATTCACCGTGGTCGCCACCGATCTGCGCGGCTACGGCGATTCCGAGAAGCCGCCCGGCGGCGACGGTCATTCCAACTATTCGTTCCGCGCCATGGCGCAGGATCAGATCGAGGTGATGGCCGCGCTCGGCCACAGCCGTTTCTACGCCGCCGGGCACGATCGCGGCGCGCGCGTGTTGCACCGCATGTGCCTGGATCATGAGCATGCCGTTGCCCGCGCCGCCATCCTCGACATCGTTCCGCAGCATCATCTGTTCAATCACATGACCAAAGCCTGGGCGACGTTCTCATGGCACTGGTTCTTCATGATCCAGCCATACGATTTTCCGGAGCATTTGATGAGCGCCGATCCGGACTTCTTCATCGAGAAGAAGCTCGCCAAGACCAAACAGGGCCTGAGCTTCTTCGATCCGCGGGCGATCGCCGAGTACAAGCGCTATATGCGCAATCCCGCGACCGTCCATGCCATGTGCGAGGATTACCGCGCCACCGCCACAATCGACCTCGACATGGACACCAAGGATTTCGCGGCCGGACGCAAGATAGCGTGTCCGGTGCTGCTGTTATGGGGCGCGACCGGCGGCGTCGGCCGCAATCACAAGCCGGGTCCGGGCGAAATCTGGCAGCGCTACGCCGCCGACATCCGCGGCGCCAAGGCGCTGCCTTGCGGCCATTACCTTTCGGAGGAGGCGCCGGAGGAAACGTATAAGGAACTCAGGGAGTTCTTCGGCGATGGCGAGTTGGCAAAAAAGTGAATTGCGTCGCCAGCCTCTGGGGATGAGACGCTGCTGCACTCGCACCGGTTTATGACATCTGCTAGGGGGGTGCTGGTTCGCGCTGGTGGGCTGGCGGGCTGGTGGGCGGAACGGGATTCGCAATGGATGCGCCAGCAATCGGTCCGGAGCGCGGCATGTTGAATAAATTGCGCCATAGCGCGCATTTCTTCGACCGCAAGATCGGCTTGAGCCGGATCGGCTTTGCGCTCAGCCTGACCATCATCGTAGTGGCGATAATTGTACTTTATCACCTCCTGCGCGACATCGATACCGACGAACTCCTGCATGCGCTGAAAGCGACCGATCGGCAGACGCTCATTATCGCCGGCGTGTTCGTCGCCGCCGGCTATGTGACTTTGACTCTTTACGATCTGTTCGCGCTGCGCACGATCGGCCGCACGGAGGTGTCGTATCGCATCGCCGCCCTTGCCGGCTTCACCAGCTATGCGATCGGACACAATGTCGGCGCCAGCGTGTTCTCCGGCGGTGCGGTGCGCTATCGCATTTATTCCGGCTGCGGCTTGTCGGTCATCGAAGTCACTAAAATCTGTTTCGTCGCCGGGCTGACGTTCTGGCTCGGCAACGCCACCGTGCTCGGCCTGGGCATATTCGACGCGCCGCAAGCCGCGCGCGCACTCGATCAGCTGCCGTTATGGGCCAATCGCCTCATCGCGCTGGTCATTCTCGCGCTCCTTGCCGCGTATGTTGCCTGGGTTTGGGTCAAGCCGCGGGTCATCGGCCGCGACGGCTGGCAGGTGCGGCTGCCCGGCGGACCGCTGACGCTCTTGCAGATTGCGATCGGCATCGTCGATCTCGCCTGCTGCGCCGCCGCCATGTACATGTTGGTGCCGGACGATCCCCATGTCGGTTTCGTCACGGTGGCGGTGATTTTCGTCGCCGCGACGCTGCTCGGCTTTGCCAGCCACGCGCCCGGCGGCCTCGGCGTGTTCGACGCCGCCATGCTGGTGGCGTTGTGGCAATTCGACAAGGGAGATCTGCTGGCCGGCCTGCTGCTGTTCCGGCTGTTGTATTACATTATTCCGTTCGTGCTCGCGCTCGGCATATTGGCAATTCGGGAAGCCTTGCTGAGCCGTGCCTCGCGACGCATATCTCGCTCATCACAGCGGCCGATAACGAATGCACAGCTCTGCGACAAGGTGGAGCAAAAAAATTGAGGCCGGATTTTCGTCCGGCCTCAATCTCAGTCTTGCGGGAGCAACCTCGCAGCGGCTCCCAACTCAGCCGCACCGCGCCTAGGACGCGATGGCGAACTCCTACTTCTCCGCCGTTTTCCAGGCGTCAGGAATTTCCTTGGACCAATGCTCTTCGATCTGCTTGACCACGTCGTCAGGCAGCGGGACGTAGTCGAGCGCCTTGGCCTGGTCCTGGCCCTTCTTCAAAGCCCAGTCGAGGAATTTGAGCGCCAGATGGTTCTGGTCGGGAGCGGTGTCCTTGCGCAGCAGCATGTAGGTCGCTGCCGTGATCGGCCAGCTCTTGTCGCCGGGTTGATCGGTGAGGATCAGGTAGAAGTCCTGCACCTTGGTGAAATCGGCATTCGCGGCCGCGGCCTCGAACGCCTCCATGGTCGGAGGTAGACGCTTGCCGGACTTGTTGACCATGTCGGTGTAAACCAGCTTGTTTTCGATCACATAGGCGTATTCGACATAGCCGATGGCGCCGTCGACCTGCTGAACGTAGGACACGACGCCGGGGTTGCCTTTGCCGCCGACTCCGTTCGGCCAATCGACCGCGGTGCCTTCGCCGACTTGGCTCTTCCAGTCCGGGCTGACCTTCGACAGATAGTCGGTGAAGTTGAAGGTGGTGCCGGAGCCGTCGGAACGATGCACGGTGGTGATCGCTTGGTGCGGCAGCGTGACCTTCGGGTTAAGTTTTTTGATTGCCGGATCGTCCCATTCTTTGATCTTGCCGAGATAGACGTCGGCGAGGGTCGGGCCGTCGAATACCAGTTCGCCGGGCTTGATGCCGGCAAGGTGGACGACCGGCGTGATCGAGATGATTACTTGCGGAAACTGCACGAGATTGTTCTTGGCGACGTCGTCCGGCACCAGCGGCATGTCGGAATTGGCGAACAATACCGTCTTCGACTGGATCAGCTTGATGCCGCCGCCGGATCCGATGGCCTGGTAATTGACCGTGTCGCCGGTCTCCTTGGCATATTCGTCCATCCACTTCGACAGCACCGGGTAAATGGCAGTCCCGCCGGCGCCGGTCAGACTTGCGGCATGAGCGCTCATGGTCGGAGCGCTCATAGTTAGTGAAACCGTCGCAACCGCTAAGGCTGCAACCAAGTGCTTTCGCATACTGTCCCTCCCACTGAATTCGGGGCGAAGTCGGAGTCATTCGGGCGTCGATTCGCCCAGACCCCGAAGGCGGGACCTTACTAGAGGGTTTATTATTTCAGATTGATGGCGGTGGAACGCGACCGTCATTTGCCGCACCTGCGCTGCCTTGGCCGCGGCCAAAATCAACACATAAAATCAATGACATGTAGCTCTGGCGCTTGGTCTAAAGCCTTCCAACGCCGTGCCTATGACCAATAGGATCACGGGCCCGAGGTCATCTTCTCCGCTGCTGGGTCACCTGTTTGTCACGATCCTCATCGTCACGCCCGGCGAAGCCGGGCCATGATCATGCTTGTTCGTCGATCATAGGGTGAAGCCTTGCTCGACTGCTCGGTCCGCCGTATCGCTCATTCGATGCCGCTTCCAATCCTGTTGTGGTCCGAACGTCGAAGCGGCGGCCGGCCGAGACTGGACCCCGAAGACTTTGTCAAATGAGCTTGCCCAATGAGCCTGAATGAAAATCGAGGATCGCTTGCGGCAAGACCGCCGCGTGGCGCGCTGCTCGTGATCGCGGCGGCGGCGATCGTATTCGCAGGCTTGGCCGCGGCAGGCACTCTTGACGTGGCTTATGCGATTGCCGGCTTTGCCTTCGTTGCCGCCGCCGCGCTGCTCTCCATGCGCCCGAGCGAGAGCGACGATCGGCGAACACAGCCCGTCGCCAATTCCGAACGCAGCGATGGTTTTTTGCGCGCGGTCGTCGCCGGGCTGCCGGACCCGGTCGTCGCGCTCGACCGCGACGGCCGCGTGCTGGCGCTCAATGAGCGCGCCCGCGCGCTGGCGCCCGCGCTGCGGCAAGGCGAACCGGTCGCGTTCGCGCTGCGGATGCCCGAATTGATCGAAGCCATCGGCCGCGCTACGGCGGAGGGCGAAGTGCAGCGCGTCGTCTATTCCGAGCGCGTGCCGATCGATCGCTGGTTCGAAACCATCGTGATGCCGGTCAAACGCGCGCCGAACGCGGCGAAGCCCGATTTTGTGTTGATCACGTTTCACGACCTTACGCCGCTACGTCGGGTCGAGGAAATGCGCGCCGACTTCGTCGCCAATGCCAGCCACGAATTGCGCACGCCGCTCGCCGCGCTGCTCGGCTTCATCGAGACGCTGCAGGGCTCGGCGCGCGACGACGCTAAGGCGCGCGAGCGCTTTCTCGCCATCATGCAAGAACAGGCGCGGCGCATGGCGCGCTTGATCGACGATCTGTTGTCGTTGTCGCGCATCGAGCTCAATGCGCATCGTCGCCCTGACACTGCGGTCGACCTCGTGCCGATCGTGCGACAGGTCGTCGACGAACTCGAAACGTTGGCGCGCGACCGCGGCGTGACGGTCAATATCGACGCGGCGAACGCTTTGCCGGTGCTGGGCGATCGCGACGAATTGGTCCGCATCTTCGAGAACCTGGTCGAGAACGCACTCAAATACGGCGCTGCCGGCCGGCGCGTCGACATCAAGATCGGGCCCGGAGCATCGGCCGAGGGCGAGTCCGAAGCGCAAGTGAGTGTGCGTGATTACGGGCCGGGCATCGCGCCCGAGCATTTGCCGCGACTGACCGAGCGCTTCTATCGCGTCGACGTCACGGAGAGCCGCGCCCAAGGCGGAACCGGCCTCGGCCTTGCGCTCGTAAAGCACATTCTCAACCGTCACCGCGGCCGGCTGACCATCGACAGTTCCCCGGGAGCTGGGGCTACCTTCACCGTTCACCTTCCCGCTGCGGCCGTCGCGCTCAATAGCTAAATTCCTTGATCTTCAAGTATTTGCACTGTCATCCCATTGTCATCCAGCGATCATAGAACGGTTATGTGCCGAACCTAACCATCCCTGCGCTGGAGGGTTGCCTCGATCGGGCGGCCTTTCATGGCGGCGCGTCTACGACTGACGGCGACATGCAACAAGCGCCCAAGCAGGGACGTTAAGCCGACTAGCCGATGCCGGTCATTGACCGGCGTCGCCCGAAATTCCAGTGACAGGAGACACGCACGTGAAGCATTTGAAAGCGATTGCCGTTGCCGGCTTCCTGGCCGCGACGGTGTTTCCCGCCGCCGCCGCCGAAATCACCGGCGCCGGCTCGACCTTCGTCTATCCGGTCCTCGCCAAGTGGGCGGATGTGTATCAAAAAAATACCGGGGTCCAGCTCAATTATCAATCGATCGGCTCTGGCGGCGGTATCCAGCAAATCACCAACAAGACCGTCACCTTCGGCGCATCCGACATGCCGCTGATGCCGGCGGACGTCGAGAAGAATCACTTCGTTCAGTTCCCGCTCGTCAATGGCGCCGTCGTGCCGCTGCTGAATTTGCCGGGCATCAAGCCGGGCGAACTCACCCTCGACGGCCCGACCATCGCCAAGGTCTTCCTCGGCGAGATCACCAAATGGAACGATCCGGCGATTGCTAAGCTCAATCCCGGCGTCAAGCTCCCCGATACTGCCATTGCCGTCGTCCACCGCTCGGAAGGCTCCGGCACCACTTTTATTTGGACTGACTACCTCTCCAAAATCAGTCCGGAGTGGAAGCAAAAGGTCGGCTCGAATACCGCGGTCGAATGGCCGGTGGGAATCGGCGCCAAGGGCAGCGAAGGCGTTTCCAACAACGTGGCACAGACGGTCGGTGCCTTCGGCTATGTCGAATACGCCTATGCCATGCAGAACAACTTGACTTACGCCAAGATGATCAATGCGGCGGGCAAGGTCGTCGCCCCGACGGCGCCAGCTTTCCTGGCCGCCGCCGCCAGTGCCGATTGGGCCCACGCCGAAGATTTTCGCGTGGTCATCACCAACGCGCCCGGCGACACGTCGTGGCCTGTCGCCGGCTCAACATTCGGCCTCATGCAAGAGACGCCGGTCAACGCAGACGATTCCGCCGCGGCCTTGAAATTCTTCGATTGGGGCTACAAGAATGGGAAGAAAATGGCGACCGATCTCGACTATGTTCCGATGCCCGACAGCGTCGTAGCGCTGATCGAAAAGACGTGGAAAGAAAAGATCAAAGGCGCCGGCACTAATTTCTAACTTCGACGAGTACGGGAAAAGGCGCCACACGGCGCCTTTTCTCATTTGCGCCGCGGCGCGAATAGCGCCTTGTCTGGCGGCCGGGCGGTCGCTTGATTAGCTCTCCCCGATGCGGACGGCAAAGGAGAGCCGATGTAAACTATGGGAAACCAACCAGTGGTCGACGTTGCGATATCAGGCAGAACAGTGATTTCCGCAGAGGCCACAACGCGGATAAGGGCTCTCGCTCGGTTACAGCTGGGCGACGCCGTATTCCGCCATCTGACGCGTGCGGCGGCTATCGGGGTCCTGTTACTGCTGAGCGGGGTCATCATCTCGCTGATCTATGGCTCGATTCCGGCGATCAGGGCTTTCGGCCTGGGCTTTCTGTTTAGCGAACGCTGGAATCCGGTTACCAATATTTTCGGAGCGTTGCCCGCAATCTACGGCACGATCATCACCTCGTTCATCGCCATGCTGATTGCGGTTCCGATCGGCCTGATGATTGCCTTCTTTCTTACCGAATTGTGCCCGCAATGGCTGCGCCGGCCGATAGGCATCGCCATCGAGCTGCTCGCCGGCATCCCGAGCATCATCTATGGGATCTGGGGACTTTTCATTTTCGCCCCGTTTCTGCAGGCAACGCTGCAGCCGTTCGTTATCGACACGCTTGGCAACGTGCCGCTCATCGCGCCGCTGTTTTCCGGGCCGCCCTACGGCATCGGTATCCTGACCTCCGGGCTGATCCTCGCCATCATGGTGCTGCCCTTCGTGACCTCGATCACGCGCGACGTGTTCGAGGCGGTTCCGGGCGTGCTCAAGGAGGCGGCCTACGGCGTCGGCTGCACGACCTGGGAGGTGGTGCGCAACGTGGTGTTGCCCTATGCCAGAGTCGGCGTCATTGGCGGCATCATGCTCAGCCTCGGCCGGGCGCTCGGCGAGACAATGGCGGTGACTTTCGTGATCGGCAATGCGCATCGCATCTCCGCCTCGATCCTGGCGCCCGGCACCACGATCTCCGCCTCCATTGCCAACGAGTTCACCGAGGCGGTGGGAGATTTGTACACGTCCGCGCTGATCGAGCTTGGATTGATCCTTTTTGTCATTACTTTCATCGTGCTTGCCATCGCGCGTTACATGCTGATGCGCATCAATCGGCGGATCGGATAACGTCATGGATGTTCGCTACGCCGTCCGTCGACACCGCAACACCGCCGCGTCGGTGCTGGCGTTGGCCGCCACTGCGTTGGGGCTGGGCTGGCTGGTGCTGATTCTGGGTGCGCTGCTTTGGAAAGGCTTCAGCGGTTTGTCGGTGGCGGTGTTCACGCAAATGACGCCGCCGCCCGGCTCGAGCGGCGGCCTGCTCAATCCGATCTTCGGTAGCCTGATGCTCACGATCCTTGCGGTCCTGATCGGCACGCCGATCGGCATCCTTGCCGGCACCTACATGGCCGAATACGGCCGCTATGACCGGTTGACCAGCGTAGTGCGCTTTATCAACGATATTCTGCTCAGCGCGCCATCCATCGTGGTCGGCCTGTTCATTTACGAAATCATGGTCGCACCGCTGGGGCATTTCTCCGGCTGGGCCGGCGGCATCGCGCTGGCGGTCCTCGTCATCCCGGTGGTCGTGCGCACCACCGAAGACATGCTGACGCTGGTGCCGAATTCGTTGCGCGAGGCGGCCACCTCGATCGGCTTGCCGCGTTCGCTGTCGATCACGCGCATCTGCTATCGCGCGGCGCGCGCCGGGATGGTGACGGGGGTTTTGTTGGCCGTCGCCCGCATCAGCGGCGAGACCGCTCCGCTTCTATTCACCTCGCTCAACAATCAGTTCTGGAGCACGAACCTTAACCAGCCGATCTCCAGCTTGCCGGTCATCATCTTCCAGTTCGCGCTCAGTCCCTACCACGACTGGCAGGCGCTGGCCTGGACCGGCGCTCTCATCATCACGCTTGCCGTGCTCGCGTTGAGCATCACCGCGCGCGCCCTCGTCCCATCGGGAAAACAGTCATGAGCATGAGCGTCGCCTCCGTTAGCGTTCCGAACGTAAGCCACGCGCCGACCGATCGGTCCGGCCTGGCCGAGAAGATCACCATCCGCGACCTCAATTTCTTTTACGGCGAGGCGAAGGCGCTGAAATCGATCAGCCTGCCGCTCTACCAGAACAAGGTGACGGCCTTCATCGGTCCCTCCGGCTGCGGCAAATCGACCTTGTTGCGCGTGCTCAACCGGATGTACGACCTTTATCCGCATCAGCACGCCACCGGCGAAGTGCTGTTCGACGGCATCAATATCCTATCGCCGAAGCAGGACCTCAATCTGCTGCGCGCGCGCATCGGCATGGTGTTTCAGAAGCCGACGCCGTTCCCGATGTCGATCTATGAGAACATCGCCTTCGGCATCAGGCTGTATGAGCGGCTGTCGAAATCCGAGCTCGATGGCCGCGTGGAGACGTCGTTGCGGCGCGCGGCGCTGTGGGAAGAGGTCAAGGACAAGCTCGCCTCCAACGGCCAGAGCCTGTCCGGCGGCCAGCAGCAGCGCTTGTGCATCGCCCGCACCGTCGCCGTGCGTCCCGAGGTGATCCTGTTCGACGAGCCCTGCTCGGCGCTCGACCCGATTTCGACCGCCAAGATCGAGGAGCTGATCGACGAGCTGACGGACGACTATACGATCGCGATCGTCACCCACAACATGCAGCAGGCGGCGCGAGTATCGGAGTTCACCGCCTTCATGTATCTCGGCGAGCTGATCGAATACGATACGACCAGCAAAATGTTCACCGCGCCGCACGATCAGCGCACCCAAGACTATATCACCGGCCGGTTCGGGTAATCGGCAATAAGGTCCCAGGTAAAAGCCAATGACCGATATCACCACCACGCGAATCGACCATACCACCAAGGCGTTCGATACCGACCTGCAGGAAATCACCCGCAAGGTCGCCGAGATGGGCGGGCTCGCGGAGCGGCAGATCGCCGATTCCGTGCAGGCGCTGGTGGACCGCGACGTCGAGCTGGGCGAGCGGGTCATCGCCATGGATCCGACGATCGACGCGCTGCAGCGCGAGATCGAGGAAAAGGCCATCCTCACCATCGCGCGGCGGCAGCCGATGGCGATCGACCTGCGCGAATGCGTGAGCGCCATGCGCGTGTGCAACGACCTCGAGCGGATCGGCGACCATGCCAAGCATATCGGCAAGCGCGTCGTCGCGCTCGACGGCGACTTCTACCCGCAAAAGCTGATCCGCGGCGTCGAGCACATGTCGGCGCTGGTCTTGGCGCAGCTCAAGCAGGTGCTCGATTCCTATGCCAGCCGCGACTTGGCGGCCGCGCTCGCGGTCTGGAATGGCGACGAAGAAGTCGATGCCATGTGCACGTCGTTGTTCCGCGAGCTCCTCACCTACATGATGGAGGATCCGCGCAACATCACCTTCTGCATGCATCTGATGTTCTGCGCCAAGGACATCGAGCGCATCGGCGACCATGCCACCAACATCGCGGAAACCGTCTATTACATGATCGAGGGCCGTCCGATTACCGATCAGCGTCCAAAGGGTGACACCACGAGTTTTCCCGCAGGTTTGCTGCAGAAATAGGAGCCCTGGATGGGAGCCAATATCCTGATCGTGGAAGACGAGGAGCCGCTTACTACGCTGCTGCGCTACAACCTTGAAGCCGAAGGCTATGAGGTGGACGCCGTCGCCCGAGGCGACGATGCCGATACCCGGCTGAAGGAGACGGCGCCCGACCTCGTCGTGCTCGATTGGATGCTGCCCGGCCTGTCCGGTATCGAACTGTGCCGCCGGTTGCGGGCGCGGCCGCAGACGCAGTCGCTGCCGATCATCATGCTGACCGCGCGCGGCGAGGAAAGCGAGCGTGTGCGCGGGCTCGCCACCGGCGCCGACGACTATATCGTCAAGCCATTCTCGGTGCCGGAACTGTTGGCGCGGGTGCGCGCGCTCCTTCGCCGCGCCAGCCCCGAACGCGTCGCCATGGTGCTTTCCATCGGCGACCTCGAGCTCGACCGCGAGAAAAAGCGCGTGTCGCGGTCGAGCCGGCCGGTCGACCTCGGGCCGACCGAGTTCCGCCTGCTCGAGTTTCTCATGGAACGCCCTGGGCGGGTGTTCTCGCGCGAGCAGTTGCTCGACGGCGTCTGGGGCAGCGACGTCTATATCGACGAGCGCACCGTCGACGTGCATGTCGGGCGGCTGCGCAAGGCGCTTAATCGCGGCCACGCCACCGATCCGATCCGTACCGTGCGCGGCGCCGGCTATTCGCTCGACGATCGTTTCGGCAAGGATGATCGCGTCGGCAAAGACGACCGTCCGGTCAAGGACGATCGCATCGGCAAGGCGAGCTGAACAGTCTCAGCGCTGTGAGCGTTTGTCACGGCGACGGTCGCTGGCGGGCTGATAGGCCACCCGCGAGTGGTAGGCGCAATAGGGCAGACCGTCGAGCGTATTGCCGCCGCAGAAGAAGAATTCGGTGCTGCCCGGATCGCCGACCGGCCAGCGGCAGGTCTGTTCGTTCAACTCGAGCAGCGTGCGGCGCTGGCCGATCGGGATGATGTTGTCGATCAGCTCCGGCTCGGCTTCCGCCTCGATGTCATAGGCATGCGCCAGCGCGGTATTGCCGCGGATCGAAGCGCGCCCGATGCGCAACATATGCGACGCCGCGCGCGCCTTGCGCGGACGCGGCGAGGCGCTCGACGTGCTCTTGGCGCGGCCGGACAGGCCGAGACGATGCACTTTGCCGATCACGGCATTGCGCGTAATGCCGCCGAGCTCGGCCGCGATCTGGCTGGCCGAAAGACCGTCCGACCACAGTTTCTTGAGCAGCTCGACCCGCTCGTCAGTCCACGACATGCCCAATCCTGCTTGCATGTGCGGGAAACCTCCCTTTCCAGAATCCGCTGTTTTGCGAGAATCCCTCAGCGAGCCAGGCGGCGTGTCGCCGCCCAGCACACACTCAAACGCCAACGCTTTAGATGACTGTCCGCCGCACGAGATGTCGTACTTGACAATCAAAAGGCTACAATATGGCCGGAGTCTGACGCAAGACTTCGACTGAAATGAGTCCACACATTCCTGCGAATGTGTGGATGAAGTGGGTACAAATGGAGTTCGCGAAGCCTAATTATCGTGTGTTGACAGTGCGGCGGGCGGAAATAGAATGCTGTTCGGTGCCGCCCGGAAGAGGCGGCACATTTCATTTGAACTGCGCGATTGCCGCTGCGCAGCGTTGATGGGTTCAGCCGTGACGTCGCATTTGATGCCGACCTTCGCGCGCGTGCACCTCGCCTTCGAGCGGGGCGAAGGCGTATGGCTGATCGCGAAGAACGGCGAGCGTTATCTCGATTTTACCTCCGGGGTCGCCGTCAACGCGCTCGGGCACGCGCATCCGCATCTGGTCGCCGCGCTCGCCGAGCAGTCGCAGAAGCTCTGGCACGTCTCCAACCTCTTCGAAATTCCGGAATCCGAGCGCGCCGCGGCGCGGTTGTGCGCCGCAAGCTTCGCCGACGTGGTGTTCTTCTGCAATTCCGGCGCCGAGGCGGTGGAAGGCGCGATCAAGTGCGCCCGCAAATATCAGGCGGCGAGCGACGCGCCGGAACGCTACCGCATCGTCACCTTCGAGGGCGCCTTCCACGGCCGCACGCTGGCGACGCTCGCCGCCGGCGGGCAGAAGAAATATCTCGAAGGTTTCGGCCCGCCGGTCGAAGGCTTCGATCAGGTTCCGTTCGGCGATTTCGAGGCCGTCAAGCGCGCGATCGGCGACGAAACCGCCGCCATTATGATCGAGCCGCTGATGGGCGAAGGCGGCGTGCGCGCGGTCGACCCTTCGTTCCTGCGAGCCTTGCGCGAGCTGTGCGACCAGCACGGTATCCTCTTGGTCTTCGACGAGGTGCAATGCGGCATGGGCCGCACCGGCGAACTGTTCGCCCACCAACGCACCGGGGTTACGCCCGACGTGATGTCGCTCGCTAAGGCGCTCGGCGGCGGCTTTCCGGTCGGCGCCGTGCTGGCGACCGATGAGGCGGCCAAGGGCATGACCGCCGGTACCCACGGCTCGACGTTCGGCGGTAATCCGCTGGCGATGAGCGCCGTCAACGCGACGCTCGATGTCATGCTCGCGCCCGGCTTTTTCGAGCACGTGCAACGGACCGCGCTGGTGTTCAAGCAAAAGCTCGCGGAGCTCAAGGACCGCTATCCTGCACTGGTCGCGGAAGTGCGCGGCGAGGGCCTCCTGATCGGCTTGCGGATGCTGGTTCCGGCCGGCGAACTGGTCGATGCGACACGCGCCGAACACATGCTCACCGTGGGCGCCGGCGATAATGTCGTCCGCCTGCTGCCGCCGCTCATCGTCAGCGAGCAAGAGATCGCCGAGGGCGTTGCGCGGCTTGACCGCGCCTTGGCGCGGCTTGCCCGCGCGCATGGGCAAAGCCGCAAGGCGGAGACAGCCGGATGACCGGCGTCCGGCATTTTCTTGACCTGATCGACGTTCCCGCCGTCGATCTGCGGGCGATGATCGCCTCGGCGCGGGCCATGAAGGCCAAATACAAAGCTTCGTCCGGCGCCCGCGCCGAGCGGCCGCTCGCCGGCAAGACGCTGGCGATGATCTTCGAGCGGCCCTCGACGCGGACCCGGGTCTCGTTCGAAGTCGCCATGCGGCAGCTCGGCGGCGACGTCATTTTGTTGACCGCGGAGGAAATGCAGCTCGGCCGCGGCGAGACGCTCGCCGATACCGCGCGCGTGCTGTCGCGCTACATCGACGTCATCATGATCCGGACGCTGGATCCGGCCGCGGTCGCGGAACTGGCGCGCTATGCCGCAGTGCCGGTCATCAACGGCCTGACGCGCCGCTCGCATCCCTGTCAGGTGCTGGCGGACGTCATGACTTTCGAGGAGCATCGCGGCCCGATCCGGGGCTGCACCGTCGCTTGGAGCGGCGACGCCAACAACGTGCTCACCTCCTGGATGCATGCCGCCGAGCGCTTCGAATTTCAGCTGCGCATCGCCAGCCCGCCGGAATTGGCGCCGAAAAAACCGCTGCTCGACTGGATAAAGTCGTCCGGCGCGGCGATCCGCGTCAGCAGCGATCCCGACGAAGCGGTCAAAGGCGCCGATTGCGTGGTCACCGACACCTGGGTGTCGATGGGCGACCGCAACGGCGCGCGCCGTCACAATCTGCTCAAGCGCTACCAGGTCAATGCGCGGCTGATGGCGCGCGCCAAGCCCAACGCCCTCTTCATGCACTGCCTGCCGGCGCATCGCGGCGAGGAAGTCACCGACGAGGTGATGGACGGTCCGCAATCGGTCGTGTTCGACGAGGCGGAAAACCGGCTGCATGCGCAGAAGGGTATTTTGGCCTGGTGCCTTGAGGTGAGCGCCTGACGCTCGGGTATACCGAGACCTCCCAATCGCCGGGCCGTCACCTATATTCAGCGCGATGAGCAATCCCGATTTTGCCATTCCGGTTCGGGCGCCCGCCCAAACGGGGCTGGACGACACCATCTTGCCGTTCGCGGTCAAGGCGCTCGATCTGCGCGGCCGCATCGTACGGCTCGGGCCGGCGGTCGACGCTATCCTCGGCAGCCACGATTATCCGACGCCGGTTGCGAAGTTGCTCGGCGAGGCGATCGTGCTCACCGTCATGCTCGGCTCCGCCCTCAAGATCGACGGCCGCTTCATTTTGCAAACCCAGAGCGACGGACCGGTGCGCATGCTGGTGGTCGATTTCACTTCGCCCGGCAAAGTGCGGGCCTGCGCCCGCTTCGATGCTGCGCGCGTGGACCGGGCGATTGCCGACGGCGCCGCCGCCCCCGGCCAATTGCTCGGTCGCGGCCATCTCGCCATGACCATCGACCAAGGCCCGGAGATGAGCCGCTACCAGGGCCTGGTGGCGCTCGAAGGCGGCGACCTTGAACAGGCCGCGCATGAATATTTTGCTCGCTCGGAGCAGATCCCGACGCGCGTGCGGCTCGCCGTCGCCGAGGAGTTTCGTGCCGGCGCCAACGGCGCGCACCGCCATTGGCGCGCCGGCGGCATCTTGCTGCAATTCCTTCCCGCGTCGCCCGAGCGCGCGCGGCAGGCCGATCTGCATCCCGGCGACGCGCCGCCCGGCACCGCGCTGCACGTGCTGCCGGAGGATGAAGCCTGGGTCGAGGGCCGCGCGCTGATCGACACCGTCGACGATCTCGAACTGCTCGATCCCGATCTGTCGAGCGAGCGGCTGGCATACCGGCTGTTCCACGAACGCGGCGTGCGCGTGTTCCGCGACGCCCCGATCAACGCGCAGTGCTCGTGCTCGCGCCATAACGTCGAGAACATGCTCAAAAGCTTCACGCAGCAGGATCGCGACGACATGGTCGAGAACGGCCGGATCACCGTGACCTGCGAATTCTGCAGCTCGACTTATGTGTTCGCGCCGGACGAGGTCACGGCGCAAAGTTCGGCGCAGTTATAAAATAAAGCCGCAAGATTGTTGCTGCGCCACGTCGCTAAAAGCGCGCCAGAAGAGCGCCGGGCTATCCGCATAACATATTGATTCGCATATGTTTTGCTGGATCTTGCCGGGCCGTGCGCGCCGCGATTCCGGCGCGTGCTGCGGGCCAAAATCGCTCGCTAACATACGCCTTATCGTGATGACGATGACAAGCGTGCGATTGGCGATCGCGTCCCGGCCGTCTCCTATTTTGAGCTCTAGTTGATCGTGCGCTTGCTCTCGACGCTGTCGAGCGAGAAGGCCGGCACGTCGATGTCGAAATGCTCGCCGGACGCGCCGATCATGCCATAGCTGCCGACCATGAAGCCCGACGGCGTCTGCAGCGGCACGCCGCTGGTATATTCGAACGACTCGCCGGCCTTGAGCACCGGTTCTTCGCCGACCACGCCGGCGCCGCGCACTTCCTGGCGGCGGCCGTTGGCGTCGGTGATGCGCCAATGCCGGGTCTTCAGCTGCACCGTCTCGGCGCCGTTGTTGGTAATCGAGATGGTGTAGGCCCAGAAAAAATAATTGTTCTCGGGCGAAGACCGGTCGGCGACGAAGCGCGGCGTCACCACGACTTCGATATTGCGGGTGACTGCGCGATACATGACGCCGTTGTGCTCCCCCTCTATCCGACGCATTTGCCGCCGGACTCATCGCCTGCCGTGCCGCCGGCGCGCGCTGATGCCGGGTCTGCGAACTCCCACGTATAAGTGAACGATTCCCGGTAAAAGTGAATAACGCCGCGCCCGTGAGTTGCAATAACCGTGCGGACGCGCTTACTCAAGCCATACTGCCGGACTAGGATTTAGAATATCGCGCAGAGTCCGCGGCTGCGGCAAACGGAAGCGATCGCTAAGCAAATGTCCGCCAAGCAAATGTCCGCCAAGCAAATGTTTGCCGGGAAGATGCCCGTCATACCGTCGCCAATGGCCGCTTCGCTGCCGATTTCCAGCGAGCGCGACCTGCGGCTCGACCTGTTCCGCGGCATCGCGCTGTGGCTGATTTTTCTCGACCACATCCCGCAAAACGTCGTGAACTGGTTCACCATCCGCAATTACGGCTTTTCCGACGCCACCGAGATCTTCATCTTCATTTCCGGCTATACCGCGGCGTTCGTCTATGGTCGCGCCATGCGCGAGCGCGGCCTCATCATTGCCAGCGCGCGCGTGCTGCGGCGCGCCTGGCAGATCTACGTGGCGCACATCTTTCTATTTACGATCTTCATGGCCGAGATCGCCTATGTCGCGGCGACCTTCGATAATCCGCTCTACGCCGAGGAAATGAACATCCTCGATTTCCTCAAGCAACCCGATATCACCATCTTTCAGGCGCTGCTGTTGAAGTTCAAGCCCGTCAACATGGACGTGCTGCCGCTCTATATCGTGCTGTTGTTGTTGTTCCCGCCGATGCTGTGGCTGTTGCTGCGGCAGCCCGCTTTCGCCCTGGCCGGGTCCGCATTGCTCTATGTGCTGGCCTGGAATTTCGACTGGAATCTGCCGGCCTATCCGAACGGCGTCTGGTTCTTCAACCCGTTCGCCTGGCAATTGCTGTTCGTGTTCGGCGCCTGGTGCGCGCTCGGCGGTGCGCAGCGCCTGGAAGGCGTGCTGCGCTCGCGCATCGTGCTCGGCATCGCGGTCGCTTATCTGTTGTTCGCCTTCGCCATTACACTAACCTGGTATATCGAGCCGCTCGGGCGCTTCGTGCCGGTCTGGCTCAGCGCCTGGATGTATCCGATCGACAAGACGAATCTCGACGTGCTGCGCTTTGCGCATTTCCTGGCGCTGGCGGCGGTCACCGTTCGCTTCGTGCCGCGCGACTGGCCGGCATTGAAATCGCCTTATTTGGCGCCAGCCATCCGCTGCGGGCAGCATTCCTTGGAGGTCTTCTGCCTGGGCGTATTCCTGGCATTTGCCGGACAATTCATCATCAGCGAATGGTCGGGCGGCCCGCTGGTGCAGATCGTTATCAGTTTGGTCGGCATACTGATCATGGTTGCGACAGCCAACCTGATATCGTGGTACAAGCGCATGGAGGGGCGAGGGGCGCCAACGCGGGTTAAACCGCCGGACGCCGACCTCGCGGGGGGAGACGCATGAGGCTTGCCATCGCAGTCTTTGCGATCATTGCACCGGTCGCCGTCTATCTGACCGGCGCGGTGCGTGCGTCGCCGCCGCAGCAATGCGACGCGCCGCAATCGCTCATCGACGGCGATATCGATCTCAGCCGGGTGATGAGCGAGTTCAAGGCCAGCCGACGTCTCTACATCACCGTGATCGGCTCGGGTTCGTCGGGGCTCTCCGGTCCGGAGGGCGCCCGCGCCGCCTATCCGGCGCGGCTCGAAGCCGTGCTTAAAGCGGCCATGCCGGGCGCCGACATCAAGGTCACTGCGCACGTCCAGTCGAAAGAAACCACCGCCACCATGGTCGCAGGCTTGGATAAAATCCTGGCCGAAGACAAGCCGACGCTGGTGGTTTGGCAGGCCGGAACGGTCGACGCGCTCGACGGTGTGGAGCCGGAGGATTTCCGCAATAGCCTCGATGAAGGCGTCGAGAAGATTCAAGCCGCCGGCGCCGACGTCATTCTGATGAACATGCAGTACAGCCCGCACACCGAATCGATGTTCGACGTTTCGGCCTATGCCGACGTCATGCGAGTGATCGCGGAGCAGCACGGCGCGCTGTTGTTTGATCGCCTGGCGATCATGCATTACTGGAACGACGCCGGCACGTTCGACCTCTATGCCGCTACAAAGAAATATGATATGGCGCGTCGTGTTCACAACTGCATTGGCTGGGACTTGGCGTCACAGATCGTAGCTGCCGCACATCTCGACGCCACGAGAATGCAAACGACGCAATAATGACTGCCAAAAAACCAATAATGATCGCCTGCATCAAGCGGGCCGCGGTCGTCACCGCGTTTTTTGCAGCGCACATTGTTGCACTGCACAGTGCGGCGCAGGCGCAGGCGCCGGGCTTGCCTAGCGAAATGCCGGCCGCGGCGTTCTCGACCGTTCCGGGGGTCACTCCGGTCGCCGCTCCGGCCGCGACGCCGGCGGCAATGCCGGCGGTTGCTGCGCCGGTAGCGCGTTCGATCTCGCCTGACATGCTAAAGCCGCTCGCGCCGCAATCACCGGTCCCGTCGGCGCAAATCGCGTGCAGCGCGCCCGCCCAATTGACGCATTTCGATCGTCCGCTGCTGCACACCATGCGGCGGCTGGCGAGCGGCAAGCCGCTCACCATTGTCGCCATCGGCTCGTCGTCGACCGCCGGCGCCGGCGCGAGTTCGCCCGCCGCGACCTATCCGAGCCGCCTTGCCGTCGAGTTGAAGGCGCGCTTCCCCGGCCACGACATCACGGTAGTCAATCGCGGCGTCAACGGCGAGGAGACCGACGACATGATGGCGCGGTTTTCGACCGACGTCGTCGCCGCGCACCCGCAGTTGGTGCTGTGGCAGGTCGGCACCAATTCCGTGCTGCGCGATCACCCGCTCAATCCGCATTCGGTCGAGCTGCACAAAGGCATCGCGGAGCTCAAGGCCATCGATGCCGACGTCGTGCTGATCGATCCGCAATATGCGCCGAAGGTTCTCGCCAAATCCGAGACCCCCGGTATGGTCGAGCAGATTGCGCTTGCGACCAAGGAGCAGAACGTCGATCTGTTCCGGCGCTTCGAGGTGATGCGCAATTGGCACGAAGTGCAGCACCTCGGCTTTGACGTCTTCGTGTCGCCGGACCGGCTGCATATGAACGACTGGGGCTATGCCTGCTGGGCGAAGCTCATCGGCGCGGCGATCGCCGACGCCGCGACCCGCCCGGTCGCCGCGGCCGCGGCGCATCCGGTGCTCAATGTCGCGCCTGCGAAGGCGGGCCTCCAGTAATCCCGGCGCGCGTTACACCGCTTCGAGCGCAGCGACCACGTCTTCCACGATATCGTCCGGATGTTCGAGCCCGACCGAGACGCGCACCAGGCCGTCGCTGATGCCGAGCTCGGCGCGCTGTGCCGGAGTGAGCCGCTGGTGCGTCGTCGTCGCCGGATGGGTAATGAGACTCTTGGCGTCGCCGAGATTGTTGCTGATGCGAATGAGCTGGAGCGCATCCTGAAAGCGGAACGCGGCGCGCTTGCCACCCTTGATCTCGAACGCCACCAGCGTCGAGCCGCCGCGCATCTGCTTTTGCGCGACCGCCGCCTGCGGATGGTCGGGCCGGCCGGGATAGATCAGGCGAGAGATTTTCGGATGTTCGGCGAGCGCCACCGCGAGCGTCGCCGCGCTGTCGGTTTGCCGCCGCACCCGCACGGCAAGCGTCTCCAGGCCCTTGAGCAAGACCCAGGCGTTGAACGGCGACATTGACGGGCCGGTCTGGCGCAACAGTACGTGGATTTTATCCATGATGAATTTTTGCGATGCCAGCACGACGCCGCCGAGGCAACGGCCCTGGCCGTCGATGTGCTTGGTCGCCGAATAGACGACACAGTCGGCGCCGAGCGCCAGCGGGCTTTGAAACAGCGGCGTGGCGAACACGTTGTCGACGACCAGCGTCGCGCCGGCTGCGTGTGCGATTTTCGCCACTTCGGCGATGTCGATCACGTCCAGCGCCGGATTGGTCGGGCTTTCCAGGAAGAAGGTCTTGGTGTTCGGCCGCACCGCGTTGCGCCAAGCGTCGAGGTTGCAGCCGTCGACCAGCGTCGAGGCGACGCCGAAGCGCGGCAGATAGTCCTCGACGACGTAGCGGCAGGAGCCGAACATCGCCTTGGCGGCGACGACATGATCGCCGGCTTTGACCTGGCCGACCAGCGACAGCGTGACCGCGGCCATGCCGGTCGCGGTGGCGCGCGCGGCTTCCGCGCCCTCGAACGCCGCCATGCGCCGCTCGAACATGTCGACGGTTGGATTGGCAAAGCGGGAATATTGATAGCCCGGGTCCTCGCCCTTAAAGCGCGCCTCGGCCTGGGCGGCGTTGTCGTAGACATAGCCTTGGGTGAGGAACAGCGCCTCCGAAGTCTCGCCGAACGGCGAGCGCAACGTGCCGGATTGCACCAGGCGGGTTTCCGGGCGGTAGATTTTCTTTGCGGACGCGGACATGCGGCCCTCCTATGGCCAAACAAAAACCCGGCCGGGAGGAAAATCCTCGGGCCGGGCTCACGCGTCCCCGGCCTTTTAGCTACTTGTTTTACGTGGCTGCAAGCCGGCCGGCTCAAATGACCACGGGATAAAGCGACTTATACGACGCGGGCGTCTTTGCGTCAAACCCGGCATCGGGTTAGATCGCCAACAAAATGGTGACCAAGTGACGCTGTCCTTTGCAGCTTCCGACCGGGGGATATTGCCGGACCGCATGATCGCGGCTTTGGCGGATGCGGGCGGCATTCGCGCGCATTATCCGTTCGCTCCGGGTCAGATCCAGCCGGCCAGCCTCGACCTGCGCCTCGGCGCCATCGCCTATCGCGTGCGCGCGAGTTTTCTGCCCGGGCCCGGCACCACGGTTGCGGACCGGCTCATCGAACTGAAGCTGCATGAATTCTCGCTCACCGGCGGCGCGGTCTTGGAAACCGGATGCGTCTATATCGTGCCGCTGATCGAGCGGCTCGCGCTGCCCGCCGATATCGCCGGGGCGACCAATCCGAAAAGCTCGACCGGCCGGCTCGACGTTTTCACCCGCGTGATCGCCGATGAGACGCGCGGCTTCGATCGCGTGCAAGCCGGCTACAACGGTCCGCTCTACGCCGAGATCAGTCCCAAGACGTTTCCGATTCTGGTGCGCGAGGGCACGCGGCTGTCGCAATTGCGCTTGCGCCACGGCAGCGCCGCGCTCGGCGCCGAGGAGTTGCGCGCGCTGCACGCGCGCGAGCGGCTGGTCGACCGTGCCGAAGCGGTCATGGGCGATGGTGTCGCTGTCAGCATCGACCTGTCCGGTGGCGGGTTACGTTATGACGGCTCGCATGGCGACGGCATCGTCGGCTATCGCGCCAAGCGGCACACCGCGGTCATCGAAGTCGAGCGGCGTGACGCCTACGAGGCTGCCGATTTCTGGGAGCCGATCGCCGCGCGCACTGACAGAAGCCTGATCCTGGATCCGGACGAATTTTACATTCTGGCTTCGACCGAGGCGGTCCAGGTGCCGCCCGACTATGCCGCGGAAATGGTGCCGTTCGATCCGTTGGTCGGCGAATTCCGCGTGCATTATGCCGGCTTCTTCGACCCCGGCTTCGGCTATGCCGGCGCCGGGGGCTTGGGTTCGCGCGCGGTGCTGGAAGTGCGCTCGCGCGAAGTGCCCTTCATCCTCGAACACGGCCAGATCGTCGGCCGGCTGGTTTACGAGAAGATGCTGGCGCGACCCGACCAACTTTACGGCAGCAGCATCGGTTCGAACTACCAGGCGCAAGGTCTCAAACTGTCGAAACACTTTCGCGGCTGAGCCGTTGCCTCGTGCGCGGGGGTCGCGGCCGCGGATTCACAGCGCGGCCATTGGCGCAAAATACTTGTGGCATTTCGCCCGCAACGGCGTTCTTCTGTACTGGGGGAACGCGAGGCACCGCCGGGACATACGAGGTTGGCGCAATGACGCGGGCACTCCTGGCGGGTTTGGCCGTGCTGGCTTTTGCCGCTCTGGCCGGCATCGCACCCGGCATGAACCGCGCTTTGGCGCAATCGGGCTATGACCGGCCGGGCGGCGATTACGCCAGCGCACCGGTGCCGAACGGCGATCCGGCGGTGTGCGCCAGCCGCTGCGAGCATGAAAAGAACTGCCGCGCCTGGAGCTTTTCCTATCCGTCCGCGTCGGGGACCCCGGCGATGTGCTTTCTCAAGCGCGAGGTAGTGCCGCGGACGCAATCGAGCTGCTGCGTGTCGGGCGTGCGCGGCGCCGGCGTGATCGAGCCGCAGGCGGGCGCCATCGAATATTCGATCGACCGCTTCGGCGGCGACTACAAGGCGTTCGAGACGCCGCCAGACCCGAAGGGTCACGCGTGCGCCGATACCTGCCAAGCCGAGAAGCGCTGCCGGGCGTGGACCTATCGCCGACCGGGCTACGGCTCGGCCGTCGCGCACTGTTACCTCAAGGAAGCGATCAAGCCGCCGCGGCACCGGCCGTGCTGCATTTCCGGCGTGGTGCGCTAGCGCGCCATGGGAGTCGGCGCGATCCCAGACTTATTGGACCGTGCTGAAAAACCGGGATAGCCGCAAGTCCGACGGCCAGTCCCAGACCGGCCGGCTCTTGGCGGCGGCCATGTCCCACGAGCCGACCAGCGCGTCCACCCGTCCAACCAGATCGGATACCGGCAACAGGCCGACCCCGCCGGCATCGACCGGAACCCTGCTGTCGGCGGAATTGTCGCGATTGTCGCCCATGACGAACAAGTGGTCCGGCGGCACGGTGACTTCAGCCATGTTGTCGAGCACGCCGAACACCTGTTCCTTGAAGATGGTGTGCTGGCGGCCGCCCGGCAGCGTTTCGATGAAGCGCGATACCGGTTGCCGCGCGCCCGTCTCGTCTTCGGCAAAGCCCAGCCCGTCGGGCTTGAGGCCGACCGGGGCGCCGTTGATCCACAGCCGTCCGTTCTGCATCGCGATGCGGTCGCCGGGCAGTCCGACGACGCGCTTGACCCAAATTTGCGAGCGGCCGCCGGGCCAGCGGAACACGACTATGTCGCCGCGCTGCGGCAGCGCGCCGAGGATGCGTTGCGTGTTGGGAAGCGTGATGAAGATCGGCAGCGACGCTGAGCTGTAGCCGTACGGGTATTTTGTCGCTAATAGTTCATCGCCGATTTGCAGCGTCGGCTCCATCGAGCCTGACGGCACGTAATACGGTTCGGCGATGGCCGACTTTCCCGCGATCACGATCAGGACGATGAGCGCCACGTCGAAGACGCTCTTGATCCAGCCTTTCATTTGCTCAAACTCCGCGCAGCGCCGCCCCGAAGAAAGTTGATTATCCCGTGCCGCCGACGGTGATGCGGTCGATGCGCAGCGTCGGCTGGCCGACGCCGACCGGCACGCCTTGGCCGTTCTTGCCGCAGGTGCCGATGCCGTGGTCGAGCGCCAGATCGTTGCCGACCATGGAAACGCGGTGCAAGTCGGTCGGACCGTTGCCGATCAGCATCGCGCCCTTGATCGGCGCGCCGACTTTGCCGTTCTCGATACGATAGGCCTCGGTGCACTGGAACACATATTTGCCCGACGTGATGTCGACCTGGCCGCCGCCGAAATAGGTGGCATAGACGCCGTTCTTGACCGAGGCGATGATCTCGCCGGGATCGCGCGTACCGGCGAGCATGTAGGTGTTGGTCATGCGCGGCATCGGCACGTGCGCAAAGCTTTCGCGCCGGCCGTTGCCGGTCGGCTGCATGCCCATCAGGCGCGCGTTCTGACGATCCTGCATGTAACCGACCAGGATGCCATCCTCGATCAGCACGGTGCGGTTGGTCGGCGTGCCTTCGTCGTCGATGGAAAGCGAGCCGCGGCGCAGCGACATGGTGCCGTCGTCGACCACGGTGACGCCCTTGGCCGCAACCTGTTGTCCCATCAACCCCGCGAACGCCGATGTCTTCTTGCGGTTGAAGTCGCCTTCGAGCCCGTGACCGACCGCTTCGTGCAACATGACACCGGGCCAGCCCGGGCCAAGCACGACGTCCATTTCGCCGGCCGGCGCCGGCACCGCTTCGAGATTGACTAAAGCCTGGCGGATAGCGTTGTCGACCGTGCCCTGCCAGGCATCGGTGGCGATGAAACGCTCGTAGCCCTCCCGCCCGCCGTAGCCGTCGCTGCCGGTTTCCTGGCGGTTGCCGTCGCCGACTACGACCGAGACGGACACGCGCACCAGCGGCCGCACGTCACGATAGGTTTCGCCGTCGGTCCGCAAAATCTCGACCGCTTGCCAGGTCGCGGCGACACTCGCCGTCACCTGACGCACCCGCGGATCCTTGGCGCGCGCATAGGCGTCGATGGTTTGCAGGAGCTGCGCTTTGGCCTCGAAGGACGGGCTGGCGAGCGGACTGTCGTCACCGTAAAGCTTCACATTGCTGCGTGGCGGCGGCTCGGCGTAGCGGCCGGAATAGCCGCCCTTGACCGCGCGCACGGCATCGGCCGCCCGCTCGATCGCCGCCTCCGATACGTCTGACGCATGGGCGTAGCCGACTGCCTCGTCCTTCACCGCGCGTAAGCCAAAACCCTGCGACGTATCGTAAGTTGCCTGCTTCAACCGGCCGTTATCGAAAGCGAGCGCTTCGCTTTGGCGATATTCGAGGAACAATTCGCCGTCATCGGCGCCGTCGAGGCCACGGGAGATGATCTTTGCCAACCGCGGCCGGTCGAGCCCGGCGCGGTCAACGAGCGAAATGGGGCCACTGGTCATTACGGATTCCTGAGGTAGGCGGTGAATTCACCCCCTACATAATCGTTTCGCCGCAAGACGGCGAGGGGAGGGCTCAATCCCGCTTCGGGATGCCAGCCTTGGCAATGACGTCGCCCCATTTGGCGATGTCTGCCTTCATGCGCGCGGTCATGTCCTGCGGCGTGCTCCAACGCATTTCCATGCCCACCGCCTGCGCCTTGGCTTGAATGTCGGGGTCGGGAATGACCGCTTTCATCGCGGCGTTGAGCGTGTCGATCACTGTCGACGGCGTCTTGGCCGGAACGGAAAGGCCGTTCCAGCTGGCGACGTCGTAATCCTTGATCCCGCTCTCGACCACGGTGGGGACATCCGGCAGATACGCCGTGCGCTTTGTGCCGGTGGAAGCAAGCGCCACCATTTTGTCGCTGGCGAGGAAACCATGAACCGCCGCATAGAATTCGAAGGCAACGTCGACATCGCCGCGCAGCACCGCATTGGCCATGTCGGGCGAGGTGCGGAACGTCACCACTGTCGCTTTGATGCCGGTGGTGCTGGCGAACAGCAGAGCGGCGAGGTTTTGGGTGCTGCCCGGAACGATGGTTGCAATATTGAGCTTGCCGGGATTGGCTTGCGCCGCCTTGATCAAATCGCCGACCGAGTGCAGCGGCGATCCGGCGCGCGTCACGATCAACAGATCGAAAAAGGCGGCGGTCGAGACCGAGGCGAAGTCGGTCAAAACGTCAAACGGCAGCGTTTTGAACAGCGCGGTGGCGATCGCGGTATTGTTGCCGGTCATCAACAGCGTGTAGCCGTCGGGCGCGGCGTCCGCGCCGGCCTTCGCGGCGACAATGCCGGCGGCGCCGGGCCGGTTTTCGATGACGAACTGCTGCTTGAGACGGCTCGAGAGCTTATCGCCGAGCAGCCGCATGCCGACGTCGGCGACGCCGCCGGGCCCATAGGGCACGATCAGCACCACGGGATGATCCGGATATTGGCTTTGCGCTCGACCCGGCGCTGCGGCCAATAACGCCGCAGCGGCCGCCATTAGCGTGACGGCGATTGCCGCCACGGTGCGACGATTCGCGCTCATGAGCTCCCCTCCCGTTGTTGGCGGGCAGGGTACGCCTTGAAGTCGAAGCGTCAATTGTCGGAGAGTGCGTTACGGCAGCGCGCCATGACTATGGCATGACCGCGCCATAACCGCGCCATGGCCGCGCCATGACGGCGGCATCGCCGCGCTACGGCAATGCGTCGTAACCCTCGCCGAAGCCTTTCAGGCTCATCGGGAAACCGATGCCTTCCTCGGGCGTCTGAAAGATGATGAAAGTCGAGGTTTTGCCGGTGCGCAATTTATTGATCAGATTGTCGTCCATCACGACTTCGGCGACGCAACCGTTGGGCAGGCAGCGGACAAAGCCGGCGCGACCGACGTCTTCATTGTCGATCTTCAGCCCGAGCCCGGATGGCAGCAGCACGCCGAGCGGCGCGACCACGCGCATCAGACGGCTCTTTTGATCCGAGGTCTTGAGCACGATAACGGTCAGGCCGACATTGGGCCGATCTTCGGCCGTGACGCTTTGCATCAGCGCGCATTGCTGGGCCTGTGCGCCGGGTGGGGTGTCGCAACGGATCTGCCAGTCGCCGTGGACCGACTTGACCGCGCCTTGGGCGAATGCCTGACCGATCAGGATTTGGCCGCCGGACGCCGCCGCAACCGCCAGGCATGCGGCGCTGGCGACGGCGGAGGCCAATAGCCGCATCCGCCTTCCGCCATTGAAATTGGCCATGATCATGTTCCCCTGACCAACCGCAAAAAGCCGCCCCTCACAGGCTTACAGGCTGCGTCAATCCTTCAGCCGACCCTTGCGCGAATCACTCGCTCCGGCCGGTGGCCGCGCGAGGCTTGCGTACATGGCGAGCCTGCGGTGTCAAGTTGATCCAAATCAAGGCATTGTGGCTGCGCCAAGGTGGACGAAGCAGGCCTTCGGTCCCCATGGCAGCGGCGGCGGCCGCCATGCCGCTGTCCACGGTCCGGCAAAGCGCCGATGACGAGTGCATTGCAGCAGACCCCGAATTGTGGTTTGGAGAAACCGGGATTCCCCTATCCCGCCGAAACCTGCCAAGGACTTGAGAACCGTGGTGCAAGTCCCGCCGGAAGCAGGCGGCGCCATGCCGTTGCGATCTGCGTGCCAGCGGACCTTTGCGCTCTTCGTGGACAGTGACGTGGACGGTGACTTGGACGGTGGACTTGGGCAGTGTCGGCCAAGATCAGAAACAGGGAGCTGAACGAGACATGAAAGTGTTCTCACGCTTGACCGCCATCGCGGTGATTGCCGGTGCATTGCTGGCAAGCGCGGGGGCGGCGTTCGCCGGCCTCGGCCATCCCTCGCCCTGGCAAATGGACCTGCAGGGTTCGGCCTCGCCGGTGATGGATGAGATCTCCGAATTCCATTACTACCTGCTCTGGGTTATCGGCCTGATTTCCGCGTTTGTGCTTGCGCTCCTTTTGATCATCATCGTGCGCTTCAATGCGCGGTCCAATCCGACCCCGTCGCGCACCACCCACAACACGCCGATTGAAATCATCTGGACCATCGTTCCGGTGATCATCCTGGCGGCCATCGCCGTGCCGTCGTTCCGGCTCTTGTTCGTGGAGCTCGACGTGCCGCACCCTGATCTCACGGTGAAGGCGACCGGCAAGCAATGGTTCTGGAGCTACTCCTATCCCGATAACGGCAATTTCGAATTCGACTCGCTGATGGTCCAGGACAAGGACCTCAAGCCCGGCCAGCCGCGGCTCCTCACCGTCGACAATGAATTGGTCGTGCCGGTGAACAAGGTCGTGCATGTGCTGGTCACCGGCGCCGATGTCATCCACTCATTCATGGTGCCGTCGTTCGGCATTCGCATCGACGCCATTCCCGGCCGCATGAACGAGACCTGGTTCAAGGCCATCACGACCGGGATGTTCTACGGCCAATGCTCGGAACTGTGCGGCAAGGATCACTCCTTCATGCCGATCGCGGTGCATGTGGTGAGCGAGAGCGATTTCAATGCCTGGGCCGCCCAGGCGAAGCAGAAATTCTCCGCCGAAAACGGCGTGCCGCCGAATACGTATGCGGCGGCGAGCGGGCCGCCGTCACAGTGACGACCGGAATGCAAGCTACTAAACCGACGGCAAGCGGGCGCTAACGAGGAACTGGCAATGGATACGATGGTACACGCGGCGCATAGCGGCGAAGGCGGGCACGAAATTCCGCACGGCTGGCGCCGCTTTGTCTATTCGACGAACCACAAGGACATCGGCACGATGTACCTGGTGTTCGCGATCATTGCGGGCACCATCGGCGGCCTTTTGTCGGTCGCGATCCGGGCCGAGCTGATGTATCCCGGCGTCCAGGTCTTCCCCGATACCCATCTCTATAACGTATTCATCACCGCGCACGGTCTGATCATGATCTTCTTCATGGTCATGCCGGCGATGATCGGCGGCTTCGGCAACTGGATGGTGCCGCTCATGATCGGCGCGCCGGACATGGCGTTTCCGCGCATGAACAACATCTCGTTCTGGCTGCTGCCGGCGTCATTCTCCTTGCTGCTGATCTCGATGTTCATGCCAGGCGAGCCCGGCGCGAACGGCGTCGGAGTCGGATGGACGCTCTATGCGCCGCTGTCGACCTATGGCAGCCCCGGTCCGGCGATGGATTTCGGCATCCTGTCGATCCATCTCGCCGGCGCGTCGTCGATTCTCGGCGCCATCAACTTCATTACGACGATTTTCAACATGCGCGCACCCGGCATGACCATGCACAAAATGCCGCTGTTCGTGTGGTCGATCCTGGTCACTGTGTTCCTCTTGCTGCTGTCGCTGCCGGTGCTGGCTGGCGCGATCACCATGCTGCTCACCGACCGCAATTTCGGCACCACTTTCTTCAATCCGGAAGGCGGCGGCGATCCGCTGTTGTTCCAGCACTTGTTCTGGTTCTTCGGCCACCCGGAAGTCTACATCCTCATCCTGCCGGGCTTCGGCATGATCAGCCAGATCGTGGCGACGTTCTCCAAGAAGCCGGTGTTCGGCTATCTCGGCATGGCCTACGCGATGGTGGCGATCGGCGGCATCGGCTTCGTGGTGTGGGCGCACCACATGTACAATGTCGGCATGTCGGCGAGCGTCCAGGCCTATTTCATCGCCGCCACCATGGTGATCGCGGTGCCGACCGGCGTGAAAATCTTCTCCTGGATCGCCACGATGTGGGGCGGCTCGATCGAGTTCAAAACGCCGATGCTGTGGGCGATGGGCTTCATCTTCCTGTTCACCATCGGCGGCGTGACCGGCGTCGTGCTGGCCAATGCCGGCGTCGACCGCGAATTGCACGGCACTTATTACGTCGTGGCGCACTTCCACTACGTGCTGTCGCTCGGCGCGGTGTTCGCCATCTTCGGCGGCTGGTACTACTGGTTCCCGAAAATGACCGGCTACATGTACAATGAGACCATCGGCAAGATTCACTTCTGGATCACCTTCATCGGCGTCAATCTGACGTTCTTCCCGCAGCATTTCCTCGGGCTCGCCGGCATGCCGCGCCGCTATGTCGACTATCCCGATGCGTTCGCCGGGTGGAATTTCGTGTCGTCGATCGGCTCGTACATTTCCGGCTTCGGCGTGCTCGTCTTCTTTTGCGGGATGGTGCTGGCCTTCGTGAAGAAGGAGCGGGCGGCGGGCAATCCGTGGGGGCCGGGCGCGACCACGCTCGAATGGACGCTGCCGTCGCCGCCGCCGTTCCACCAATATGACACGCTGCCGCTGATCCGATGAGCCTCACGGTCGTCCGCGTCGAGCCCAGCATAGCCGGGGTCGGCGATTACATCGAACTGATGAAGCCGCGAGTGATGTCGCTCGTGGTGTTCACCGCGCTGGTCGGGCTTTTGGTGGCGCCCGGCCACGTGCATCCGGTGATCGGGCTCACCGCGTTGCTGTGCATCGCGGTCGGCGCCGGCGCTGCCGGCGCCCTCAATATGTCATACGACGCCGACATCGACGCGCTGATGGCGCGCACCGCCGGCCGGCCGATCCCGCGCGGCCGTATCACCGCCGGCGAGGCGGCGGGCTTCGGCATGACGCTTGCCGCTTTTTCGGTGGTGATGCTCGGACTGTTGGTCAACCTGGTCGCGGCATCGATGCTCGGCTTCACCATCCTGTTCTACGTCGTGATCTATACGATGTGGCTGAAGCGCTCGACCCCGCAGAATATCGTCATCGGCGGCGCCGCGGGCGCATTGCCGCCGATGATCGGTTGGGCGGCCGCGACCGGCAGCATCGCCATCGAACCCGTCTTGCTGTTCCTCATCATCTTCTTCTGGACGCCGCCGCATTTCTGGGCGCTGTCGCTCTACCGCACCGAAGACTATGCGCGTGCCGGAGTGCCCATGCTGCCGGTGGTCGCCGGCGATCGCGAAACGCGACGCCACATATTGATCTACACGTTGCTGCTCGCGCCGCTCGGCCTGACGCCATGGCTGTTCGGCTATGCCGGACTGACCTACGGGCTGGCCGCCGCGGCGGTCGGCGCGGTCATGATCGTGCTGGCGCTGCGGGTGCACGCCGAGCGAGGCGGCCACGCCGCGAGCAAGCAAATGTTCGCCTTCTCGATTCTCTATCTGTTCCTGCTGTTCGCCATGCTGTTGGTCGATCGGCTGTCTGGACTGGCATTCGGCCATCTCGCGCTATGACAACGGTGAGCAATCCGGTGGACGATTTCACCAAGCGATTCATGGGCGATCCCCCGCCTCAGCGGGGCGTGAAATTGACCGAGCAGCAGCTGCGTGCGCGCCGGGCCCGTTCGATTGCGATCGCGCTGGCGCTCGGCGCCTTCGTCATCGTGATCTTCCTGGTGACGATCGTGCGGCTCGGCGGCAACGTGCTGACCCGGCCCATGTAGTAGCTGCGGCTGATATAGAACCCGACCATGCACGAACCGCTCAATCGCCAAAACCAACGCCGCCGCAACCGCCGCGATATCGCGGTCGCCTTTGCCTGCGGCGCCTTTGTCGCGACGATGGTTGGCGTTTCCTACGCGGCGGTGCCGCTTTATTCCTGGTTCTGCCGCACCACCGGCTTCGGCGGCACCACGCAGGTGGCGCATACGCTGCCGACACGCGAAGTCTCGGGCCGCGTCGTCACGGTGCGCTTCGATTCCAACGTCGCGCCCGGTCTGCCCTGGACCTTCGAACCCGAGCGCCGGACCATCGACGTGCATCTCGGCGAAGTGGTCACCGTCTACTACTCGGTGACCAACGAGGCCGCCCGCGTTACCACCGGCCAGGCCGGCTACAACGTGACGCCGCCGACTGTCGGCATCTACTTTGAGAAGATCAACTGCTTCTGCTTCACCCAGCAGACCATGAAGCCGGGCGAGAAGCGCGACATGGCGGTGGTATTTTACGTCGATCCGAAGCTCGCCCAGGATTCCGAGCAGGATACGCTGAACGACATCACGCTTTCCTACACCTTCTATCCGGTGAGCGCGCCGGATCAGCCGGTGGCGGAGGGTGCAACTTCGAAACAGTCGGGACACATCTGACGACAAGCATAGAGCATGATCCCGAAAAGTGGATCCCGGTTTTCGGATGAGATCATGCTCAAACTAACGGCGCGCACGGCGACGTCCGTCGCGTCAAGGTGGAGAAGAAGATGACGATGGCTGATGCTGCACACGCCAAACCGCACCACGATTACCACCTGGTCAAACCCAGCCCGTGGCCTGCGGTCGGCGCGACCTCGGTCTTCGTTCTGGCGGTCGGCGCCATATTGTGGATGCATCAGATGGTCGCTTATGCGCCGGTCATCATGGGCGCCGGCATCATCGGCATCGCCTATACCATGATCGGCTGGTGGCGCGACGTGATCCACGAGGCCGAGTTCGAGGGCGATCACACCAAGGTGGTGCAGATTTCGCACCGCTACGGCATGATCCTGTTCATCGCTTCGGAGGTGATGTTTTTCGTCGCCTGGTTCTGGGCCTATTTCAACACGGCGCTGTTCCCCGACGAATTCCGCGACATCGCGCGGATCGCCTATACCGGCGGCGTCTGGCCGCCGAAGGGCGTCGAAACCTTCGATCCCTGGCATTTCCCGCTGCTCAACACACTCATCCTGCTCACGTCGGGCACCACGGTGACCTGGGCGCACCACGCGCTCTTGGAGAACGACCGCAAGGGCTTGGTTTGGGGCCTGGCTCTGACCATCGCGCTGGGCTTGAGCTTCACCTGCGTGCAGGCCTGGGAATATATGCACGCGTTGTTCCACTATTCCGGCAACATCTACGGCGCCACCTTCTTCATGGCGACGGGCTTTCACGGCGCCCACGTCATCATCGGCTCGATCTTTCTGATCGTCTGCCTGTTCCGGGCGCTCGCCGGTCAGTTCAAGCCGACGCAGCATCTCGGCTTCGAGTTTGCCGCCTGGTACTGGCATTTCGTCGACGTGGTGTGGCTGTTTCTGTTCGCCTGCATCTATGTGTGGGGCGGCGGGCCGCATCCCGGTTAGGCCGGCAACGGTTCTCCGCTCATTCCCGCGGAAGCGGGAATCGAGATGCACAAGACCTCGGTCCCCACTTGGGTCCCCACCTGGGTCCCCACCTGCGTCCCCGCTTCCGCGGGGACGAGCGGACGCCTACATAACTGACATGGCCGAAAACAGGATCAGCACGCTTGCAGGATCGATCCGCGCGGGATTGTCGTGCGCCTGTCCGCGTTGCGGGCGGGGCAAGCTGTTCCAGGGATTTCTGACGCTGCGGCCGCGTTGCGAAATATGCGGGCTCGATTACGGCTTCGCCGATGCCGGCGACGGCCCGGCCGTGTTCATCATGTTTCTCGCCGGCGCCATCGTCGTCGGTTGCGCGCTCGTCACCGAGGTCCTCTACCAGCCGCCCTATTGGGTCCACGCGGTATTGTGGCTGCCGCTGATCTTTATCCTCACGCTGGGGCCGCTGCGGCCGATGAAGGGAATGATGATAGCGCTGCAATACCACCACAAGGCTGCGGAAAGCCGCTTTGGCGACGCCGACAGATCATGACCGTGCCAACGAATGCGGCCGCGCGCCAACACGCGCCACGGCGACGTAATGAACGTCGATCTTGGCTTGGACTTCTGCTGCCGGCTTTGCTTGTCTTCGCGATCCTTGTCGGGCTTGGCGTCTGGCAGATCCAGCGCAAGGCCTGGAAGGAAGGACTGATCGCCTCGCTGACCGAGCGGCTCGCGGTGCCGCCCGAGGCGATGCCAAAGGCTATGACGTGGCGGCAGCTCGATGCGGCCAATGACGAATACCGATGCGTTGAATTCCGCGCCACATTCGATAACGCGCGCGAAGCGCTAGTGTTCGCCTCGGCAACCGCGTTCCGTCCGGACGTGTCCGGTCCGGGCTATTGGGTGTTCGCGCCGGCGCGGCTCGCCGACGCCAGCGTGGTGATGGTCAATCGCGGCTTCGTTCCCGACGGCCGGCGGGACCCGAAGTCGCGGCCCGACGGTCAGCTGTCCGGGCCGATCGGCATCGTCGGCGCGATGCGCTGGCCGGACACCCGGTACTGGTTCACGCCCAACGACGATCCGGCCCATAACCTGTGGTTCGCGCGCGATCCGGTGGCGATCGCCGCGGCCAAAAATATCGGTCCGGTCGCGCCGTTTTACGTCGAGCAGCAGACGCCGGTGCCGCCAGGCGGCCTGCCGCAGCCGGGCAAGCTCGTCGTCAGCCTGCCCGACAACCATCTGCAATACGCCATCACCTGGTTCGGCTTGGCGGCCGTCCTGGCCGGGGTTTTCATCAGCTGGACCTTGAGCTCCCGGCGCCGGAACGAAGCCGGAGAGGTAGCTGCGCCGTCTTCCTAAGGCCTTTCTGCGGCCTTTTGCGGGACTGTTTCGGCTCCCTTGGCGTTCCTCGTGAAGCCATCTAGTGTGACAACGGTTTCGGCGCGACCAGGGGCGCAATGGCCCTTATAAGCATTCGGAATCAATAGCTTAGCTCTGTCCGTCGCCGGAACCGGCCGCGAGGAATGCACGTTGCACTATGTCTCGACCAGGGGCGAGGCCCCGTCGCCCGGCTTTGCCGAGGCCATGCTCGCCGGCCTTGCCCGCGACGGCGGCCTTTATGTGCCGGAGGCCTGGCCGCGCCTTGAGCCGGCGACGATCGCCGGTTTTGCCGGTCGTTCCTATGCCGAAGTCGCGGTCGAGGTGATCCGACCCTTCGTCGGCGATTCCATTGCTGAAGCCGATCTCGCCCGCATGGCGCGCGAGGCCTACGGCAATTTCCGCCATCCCGCGGTCGCCCCGCTGACGCAGCTCGGCGCGAACACCTTCGTCCTCGAACTGTTCCATGGCCCCACGCTCGCCTTCAAAGACCTGGCGATGCAGCTTCTGGCGCGGCTGATGGACCACGCGCTGGCCGCGCGCGGCGAGCGCCGCACCATCGTGGTAGCCACCTCCGGCGACACCGGCGGCGCCGCCGTCGAGGCGTTCCGCGACCGCGGTCAGGTCGACGTTGTCGTGCTGTTTCCGCACGGCCGCATTTCCGAGGTGCAGCGGCGCATGATGACCACGGCGGGCGCCGGCAATGTCAGCGCCATCGCCATCGAAGGCACTTTCGACGACTGTCAGGCCATCGTGAAGGCCCTGTTCAATCATCACGCATTTAGCGATCGGGTCAGGCTGTCCGGCGTCAATTCCATCAACTGGGCGCGCATCGTGGCGCAGGCGGTCTATTACTTCACTGCCGCGGTCTCGCTCGGCGCGCCGGCGCGCAAAATAGCCTTCACCGTTCCGACCGGCAATTTCGGCGACGTCTATGCCGGCTATGTGGCGCAGCGCTTGGGATTGCCGATCGACCGGCTAGTCGTCGCCACCAATGTCAACGACATTCTCGCCCGCACGCTTGCGACCGGTGCCTATGAGCTGCGCGATGTCGTGCCGACGACCTCGCCGTCGATGGACATCCAGGTGGCCTCGAATTTCGAGCGTCTGTTGTTCGACGCCTATGGCCGCGATCCGAGCGCGATTCGGGCGTTGATGGCTTCGCTCCAGCAGTCGCGGCGGTTCGCGCTCTCGGCGCGCGCTCTATCTTACATTCGCGCGCTGTTTTCCGCCGACCGCGCCGACGAAGACGAAGTCGCGGCGACGATCCGCACGGTCAAGCGCGAAACCGGCAATTTCGTCGATCCGCATACCGCGGTCGGCATCGCGGTGGCGGAAAAAGAAACTCGCGACCCTGCGGTGCCGATGGTGGTGCTGTCGACCGCGCATGCCGCAAAATTTCCCGACGCGGTCGAAGCCGCCTGCGGCGTGCGGCCGGCATTGCCGGAATGGCTATCCGATCTCAGTAACCGCCCGGAGCGCGTCACTGTGCTGCCGGCGGATCAATCCGCGGTCGAGCGATTCGTCCTGCAGACGAGCCGCGCCGCGCAGGAAGGAGCGGCAGCATGAGCGTTGAGGTGACGACCTTGAAATCCGGCATCAATGTCGTGACCGACACGATGCCGCATCTCGAGACCGCCTCGCTCGGCGTCTGGGTCAATTCCGGCAGCCGCGACGAACGCCGCGACGAGCACGGTATCTCGCATTTGCTCGAACACATGGCGTTCAAGGGCACGCGGCGGCGCAGCGCGCGGCAGATCGCCGAGGAAATCGAGGCGGTCGGCGGCGATCTCAACGCGGCGACCGGCGCCGAGAGCACCGCCTATTATGCGCGCGTGCTCAAGGCCGACGTGCCGCTGGCGCTCGACGTGCTCGCCGATATCCTTTCCGAACCGGCCTTCGACCGCGAGGAGCTCATTCGCGAGCAGAACGTCATCGTGCAGGAAATCGGCGCCGTCGCCGACACGCCGGACGATCTCATTTTCGAGCATCTGCAGGTCATCGCCTTTCCCGACCAGTCGCTCGGCCGCTCTATCCTGGGCACGCCGAAAACGGTGCGCTCGTTCGACGGCGGCAAATTGCGCGACTATCTCGCCAGGAACTATCGCGGTCCGGACATCGTGGTGGCGGCGGCAGGCGCCGTCGAGCACAAGGCGGTGCTGGCCGAGGTCGAGAAGCGCTTCTCGGGCTTCAACGGTCCCGCCGGACCGATGCCGGAGCCGGCGCGCTTCGGCGGCGGCACCCGTGTCGAGAAGCGCGAACTGGAGCAAGTGCATATTGCGCTGGCGCTGCCCGGCCTGGCGATCGTCGATCCTACGCTTTACAGCCTGCAGGTCTTCACCAACATTCTCGGCGGCGGCATGTCGTCCCGGCTGTTCCAGGAAGCGCGCGAGCGGCGCGGCCTGTGCTACTCGATCTATTCTTTTCACGTGCCGTATTCCGACATCGGCATGTTCGGCCTTTACGCGGGCACCGATGCCGCCGACAGTTCCGAACTGATGCGACTCATCGTCGACGAGATCGCCTCGACCGCCGCGACCATTTCCGAGCCGGAGGTGGCGCGCGCCAAGGCGCAGATGAAGGCCGGCTTGTTGATGGCGCTGGAGAGTTCCGGCGCGCGCATCGAGCAACTGGCGCGGCAGATGATCACGCGCGGCCGGCCGATACCGCTCGCCGAGCTCGTCGAGAAAGTCGAAGCCGTGACCGTCGAGAGCGCGCGCGCGGCCGGCCGGGCGCTCTTGGCGCGCGGCAAACTCGCGACCGCCGTGCTCGGGCTTGGCTCGGGGCTTGAAAGTGCAGCCGCGATTGCCGAGACTCTCACCCGCCGGGCCGCATGACGAGAAGCTGCCGGTATGGCGTTCTTCCGCACCATCAATTTTTCCGAACCGTTACCCAGCATCGACGGTGACGGCGTCGTGCTGCGCACGCCGCAAATGACGGATTTCGAGGAATGGGCGGCGCTGCGCGAGGCGAGCCGGGATTTCCTCACGCCGTGGGAGCCGACTTGGCCGGACGACGATCTGACCCGCGGCGCGTTCCGGCGCCGGCTCAAGCGCTACGCCGAGGATTTGCGAACCGACCAGGGCTACGCTTTTCTGATCGCCCGCTATGCGGACGGAGCGCTGTTGGGCGGCCTGACGCTCGCCAATATCCGCCGCGGCGTCGCCCAGGCCGGCAGTCTCGGCTATTGGATGGGTTTGCCGTTCGCGCGCCATGGCTACATGACGGCCGCGGTCCGCGCCGTGCTGCCGTTCGCTTTTGCGAGCTTAAGGCTGCATCGCGTCGAAGCGGCGTGCATCCCGAGCAATGCCGGCTCGATCAGGCTTTTGGAGAAGACCGGCTTCCTGCGCGAGGGCTATGCCCGGGGATATCTGTGCATCAACGGCACTTGGCAGGATCACCTGCTTTTTGCCCGCCTGAAGGACACCCCCAATTCCTGATCGTCGCCGGCTTTAACCATAGCCGCTCGCTTCCTCACCCCAGCTTGCAAGGCGGGCTAGGGTAGGAGCTGGCTTAAGGCAGCGCCTTGGGAAGGCCACGGTTGGTTTGTTATAAGATCGAGGGCATCGCAGCTGAATTCATGCTTCGGGCGATGAAACGGGGAATGCTGCGGAACTATCGACGATGGGTTGATCGCGCGCCGGCAGCGGCGTTGCTCGCGCTGGCATTCGTTGTTCCCGGATGCAGCGGCGGCAATAGCAGCATATTCGGCGGACCCGCCGCCACCGCGACATCGGAGCCTCCACCGCCGTCGCCGCCCGCCGCGGCAACGGCGCCGCCGCCGCCGCAGCCGCCGCTGACGGCGCAGGCATCGCCGAGTTCGTCATCCCTGAAAGACAAGATCGAGCAGTTCTTCGCAACCGCCGGAGCGGCGAGTGAGCCGCGCCCGGTGATCAACACGCAGCAAGCCAATGTCGATTGCCCGCTGATCGACATCCGCGAGGGCGCGGGGACATTGACCATTCCGCCGCCGCCGCCGGACGGCAGCAACGACGCAATGTCGCTGAAATATCAGGGCGCCTTCGTGCGCGCCGCGCGCGACTGCAAAGTCCTCGCCAATCAACTGGTGATGAAGATCGGCGTCGAGGGCCGCGTGATCGTCGGTCCCGCGGGCGGACCCGGTCAGGTCGAGGTGCCGTTGCGCCTCGCCGTCGTCGACCAGTCACCGTCCGGAACGAAAACGATCCTCACCAAACTCATTCGTATCCCGGTGTCGGTCGTATCCGCCGACGCCGGTGCAACGTTCACGCATATCGAGGACAACTTCGCGTTCCCGCTGCCGTCGTCGGCCGAGCTCGACGATTACCTCGTCTATATCGGCTTCGATCCGATCGGCGCCCAGGAAGAGGACAAGACGAAGCTGCGGCCAGCGGCCCGGATCAAACCGAAGCCGAAACCGAAGCCCAACCCCAACGCGCCGAGCGGATGATTGGTTTCGGTTCGCTCAATTCCGCGAATGCGGCGATCCGGTCGAGATCTTTCAGGCCGCTACCATCCGCGCAAATCGGCGATGGCGCTCTTCAAGGCTCGCAAGTCGGCGACGATGGTGCAGGCGCCGGTGGCGAGAAGCTCGGCGGCGAGCTTGCCCGGCGTGTGGCTGCCGCCGACAAAGCCGATCGGCGTCATGCCTGCCGCGGCGGCAGCGGCAATGCCCGGGCCTGAATCTTCGACCACAATGCAGTCACCGGGCTCGATCTGACTGCGCGCCGCCGCGAGCAGGAAAAGATCGGGCGCCGGCTTGCCCTTGCGCACGGCGCTGGCCGAGAACCAGCGCGGTTCGAAAAACCGCATCAGACCCGTGACTTCGAGACTGGTGCGAATGCGCTCGGGCGGCGAGGACGACGCCACCGCCTTCGGCCCGCGAATCCAGGTCAGTGCATGCGCGGCATGGGCGATTGGCCGCAGTTCCGTGCGCAGGCGACGGAGCGTTTCCGCGGCGACATACGCGGAAAAATCGGACGGCAGCCGCCGTCCGGTGGCCGCCTCGATGGCGGCGAAAACGTCGGCCGGCCGGCGTCCGTGGAACCGGCGCATCGCGCCCGCGGTGGACAGCGCCACGCCGACCCGGCCAAGCGCTTCGGAGAGCGCCGCAGCGGCAATCGGCTCGCTATCGACAAGCACGCCATTGCAATCGAAGATGACCAATGGTCCCTCCGATGGGTTCGACCGCGAGGCGCGGCCGTCGTCCGACTTTCCGGGAAAGTGCAATATAAAGATAGCGTTCGGCGCGATTATGCAAAGAGTTTCAATGCGGCCGGTGTGCAATTATGCACGGCGGATTCAACCGGTCAGCGCAACACCTTCTAATCTTACGAGGTGAGGAGGTGCGCCATGGTGACGTCACGGATTTTGTTCACGGCAGCGCAAAAGGCCGAGCTGTGGGAGCGATGGAAGAACGGGCAAAGCGCTGCGGCCATCTCGCGGGCGCTGGAAAGAAGGAACAAAACTGGTGTTGAGCGGATCGTGGTACTCCACGGAGGGATCGTGCCGGCGCCACGCCGGAGAGCCTTGGCAGCACTAAGGCTTGAGGAACGCGAAGAGATTTCCCGTGGCATCGCGGTGGGCCGGTCGATCCGGCAGATCGCCCAGGGCCTCGGACGGGCGCCATCGACAGTAAGTCGGGAGATCAGGCGCCACGGCGGCAGTCAGGCCTATCGTGCAAACCGGGCTGATCGGCGTGCCTGGGAGCGGGCGTTGCGCCCCAAGCCTTGTCGTTTGGCGCTGCATAGGGAGCTACGATGGCGCGTGGCGCAGAAGCTCACGCTGCAATGGTCGCCGCAGCAGATCTCCGGCTGGCTGAAGCAGGAGTTCCCAACCCACCAAGACATGCAGATATCTCACGAAGCGATCTATCGCAGCCTCTTCATCCAGACCCGCGGCGTGCTGAAGAAGGAGCTGACGGGGCAGTTGCGTACTGCGCGGCGGATGCGTCGCCCCAAGAGCCACAACGCGAAGAGTGGACAGGGGCATATCCTCGATATGGTCTCCATCCGCGAGCGGCCCGCCGAGATTGAGGATCGCGCCGTGCCGGGGCATTGGGAAGGAGACCTTCTTACCGGAGCGAACGACACGCACATCGCCACCCTCGTCGAGCGCAATACCCGCTTCACGATGCTCGTCAAGATCCCCCGCAAGGACACGACGACTGTTGTTGCTGCGCTTGCCAAGCACATCGGCAAGCTGCCTGAGGAGTTGCGACGCTCCCTGACCTGGGATCAAGGCAAAGAGATGCATGCCCACAAGCGCTTCACGGTTGCCACCAACGTCCAGGTCTACTTCTGTGATCCGCGCAGTCCCTGGCAGCGCGGCTCAAACGAGAACACTAACGGCCTGCTGCGTCAGTACTTCCCGAGAGGAACCGACTTCTCGCGCATCTCGCAGAGTTACCTGAACGCGATTGCTCTGCGGCTCAATCAACGTCCGCGAAAGACCTTGGGCTTCCAAACGCCAGCCGATAAACTACAAGCAGTGTTGCACTGACCGGTTGAACGCACACACAGAAATCGGACGTAATTCACAAACCAAGAATGCCTGAAGCGACAGGCTGGCCGGCGGCGGCGAATTAATTGAATTTCTGTTTGATGTCTTCGATACCGCGCGCCAGCAGATCCTCGGCGACCTTGCCCTTGGCGGCGGCGGCGAGAATTTTTTCTGCGGCGGCAACCGCGGCTTCGGCGGCGGCGGAGCGCACCTCGGCCAGCGCCTGAGATTCGGCCTGGGCGATCTTGGCTTCTGCCATTTTGGTGCGGCGCGCTACGAAATCTTCCGCTCTGGCCTTGGCTTCGGCGGCGAGCCGCTCGGCTTCGGCCCTGGCGCTGGCGATAATGGCCGCGGCCTCGGTTTCCGCTTCACGGCCCTTGCGCTCGAACTCGGCCAAGAGCGACCGTGCTTCCTCGCGCAACCGGCGCGCGTCGTCGAGCTCCGACTTGATACGAGCCTGGCGCCCATCGATGCTCGCGATGATTTTACGATGGGCGCCGAGATAGGCGAGCAATCCGAGAAAGCAGAGGAAGCCCAGCGCGACCCAGTTTTCGGTTTCCATCAGCGCTTGCGGCATCGGCGTCTCAATTCTTGCCCAAGCCGCTGACCAAGCCGCTGAGTGCGGCGGCAACGTCTTGTTCAGCCGGCGCCTTGCCGATCAGGCGCTCGACAATGGCCGACGCGATGTCCGCCGCGATCGCGTGCACATTGCCCATGGCGGCGGTGCGAGTCTGCGCGATCGATTGCTCCGCCGCGGCGAGCCGCTCGTGCAATTGCGCTTCCAGCCGCTTGTGCAGCTCTTCGGCCTCGCGGGCCTGCCGCTCCCGCATCGCGCCGGCGAGGCCTTGCGCGCGCGCGCGCGCGTCGGCGAGCGCCTTCTCGTAAGCCGCGTGCGCGGCATTCGACTGCTCCTTCAAGCGCTCCGCCGCCGCCAGATCGTCGCCGATGACCCGGCTGCGCTCGGCCAGGATCGAGCCGATCCGCGGCAACGCGACCTTCGCCATCAGTACGTAAAGCAGCGCGAAGCTTATCGTCAGCCAAACGAGCTGCGACGGGTAATGCTCGGACTGGAACGGCGGGAATGCGCCGTGGCCCGCTGGCTGTTCGGTGTGGGCGGTCGGTTCGGGCATGGCTTACGCCTGGCTTGGATGCTGCCTGCGACGTCGGCGGCTTACAGCCCGAACAGCAGGAGCAGCGCGATCAACAGCGAGAAGATGCCGAGCGCTTCGGTGATGGCGAACCCGAAGATCAGGTTGCCGAACTGGCCTTGCGCCGCCGACGGATTGCGCAGCGCCGCCGCCAGGTAATTGCCGAAGATGATGCCCACGCCGACGCCGGCGCCGCCCATGCCGATACAGGCAATGCCGGCCCCGATGTATTTCGCGGCGGTCGGATCCATGTGAAAACTCCTTCTTTAAGCCCTCTCTAGGAAGAGAGAGGGGCCGTCAGTGGCCCGGGTGAATCGCATCGTTGAGATAGATGCAGGTGAGAATGGCGAACACATAGGCCTGCAGGAAAGCCACCAGAAGTTCCAGCGCGGTCAGCATCACGACCATGAGGAACGGCAGCGTGGCGCCGAATATGCCCAAAATGCCCGCGCCGCCCAGCATGATGATGAAACCGGCGAACACCTGCAGCGTGATATGGCCGGCCAGCATATTGGCGAACAGACGCACCGAATGCGACACCGGCCGCGACAGGAACGACAGCACCTCGATGACGACGATCGCCGGCAGGATCAGCTTCGGCACGCCTTTCGGCACGAACAGATTGAGGAAGTGCAGGCCATTCTTCCAGAAGCCGTAACCGACCACGATGCCGAACACGAGCAGCGCCAAACTCGCCGTCACGATCAACTGGCTCGTCACGGTGAAGGAATAGGGAATGAGACCGATCAGGTTGGCGAACAGCACGAACATGAACAGCGTGAACACGAAGGGAAAGAATTTCATACCCTCGTTGCCGGCGGAGCTACGCACCGTGTGGGCGACGAACTCGTAGGACATTTCGGCGATCGATTGCAGCCGCCCCGGCACCACCGCCCGCGGCGCCGTCGCGCCGATCAGCAGCGCCGAGACGGCGCCGACGATGATGAACATGAACAGCGCGGAATTGGTGAAGTTGATGGCATGGCCGCCCATGCTGACCATCGGCATCAGGTTCTTGATCTGGAATTGATGGATCGGATCGACTTGCATGGTGCCTTCGGCGTCGAGTTCGTCTGCAGTTTCGGCGGCAGCGCCGGATTAATCTTCCCGGCGTTTCGGGCTGGTGTCTTCGAGCGCGGCGCCCGCAACGAGCCCCGCGGAACGCATCACATTGAGGACGCCGGCGGCAAAGCCGAGCAAGAGGAATACAATAAGCCCCCACGGCGAGATGCCGAGCCAGCGATCGATGAGCCAGCCGACGCCGGCACCGACCACGACGCCCGCAACGAGTTCGCTTGAGAGCCGGAAGCCCCTGGCGTAGCCGGATGCAGTCGTCGCCCGATCCGCACCAGGACCGTCGGAAGGCGGGCGCGCATAGTCGCGTGCGTGACCGAGACCTTCGTTGAGCCGCTGGAGTCTCGCGGAGAGAGCAGCTTCGCTGGTTTGTTGCTTGTCGTGCTCGCCGTTATCGCGCGCGTCGCTCATGCTTCCGACACTCGCGGCTCGCAGCGATCGCGGCACGCCCGCTCCTTAAAAGCCGCGCGGACCATACTGACGTAGTTCCGGCAAGTCAAGAAACCGGGGACCGATGCTAACGCATTGAAATATAGTGACATATCGCCCGTATATTGGGCCTGCAGCGCGGCCTTACTTGTGCACTGCGAAATGGTGCAAGACTGTCTAAAATGGAAACCGCGAAGCCCTCGCGGGAGGACTGGCTCATGATCCGCTGCAGCATCGCTGTCGTCACCGTCGCGCTCGGCCTGATCGGCCCGCCCCTCATGATGCCGGCCTCGGCACAGAACGCGATGCCAGTCTTGATATCAGTCTTGGCCGACGCGCCCGCGCCGGACAGCGCCGGCGGGCGCTATATGTTCGAAAAACGGCCGGACGGTTTTATCCGGCTCGACACGCAGACCGGTGAGGTCGCGCTGTGCAGTCAGCGCGCCATGGGCTTGGCCTGCGTGGCGGCGCCAGAGGACCGCGCCATGCTGGAAAACGAAATCGCCCGGCTTACCGCCGAGAACGCCGCGCTGAAAAAAGAAATCCTGTCGCGCGGTCTGCCGCTGCCGCCGGGCGCTAATCCGGAACCGGGAGCGGAACCGTCATCGGCGCAGAACGGCGTGACGCTGCCGTTGCCGAGCGACGCCGATATCGATCGCATGGTGGCCTATGCCGGCCGGCTCTGGCATCGCCTCATCGACGCCGTCGAGCGCGCCCAGAAACAAATCTTGAACAAGAGCTAGGGCTCCGCTTGAGCGAATTGTCGGCCCTCCGCACCGCGCGCATCGATACATTGGCAACGGCAGTGTTGACCGTGGCGACGCCGGGAGAGGGCTTTTTTGAGATCACGCGCGACGTGGCGCAGTTCGTCGAACGGATCAAAGCCCGCGACGGCGCCGTGCTGCTGTATCTTGCGCATACTTCGGCATCGCTGGTGATCCAGGAAAACGCCGATGCCGACGTGCGCACCGATCTGGTCGCTGCGCTCAATCGGCTGGCGCCGGCGCAGGCCGGCTGGGCGCACGACGTCGAAGGACCCGACGACATGCCGGCGCATGTCAAGTCCATGCTCGACGGCGTGTCTTTGCACGTGCCGGTCGTCGACGGCGCATTGGCGCTCGGCACCTGGCAAGGCATCTATGTCGCCGAGCATCGCAGCCAGCCGCACCGGCGCCAGGTCATTCTCCAATTTATCGGCTCCAACCAATAGAGAAGCCGCCGCGCCGGCTCGTCGGCTACAGTCACAATAGAAACGGCCGGGCCAGCACAGGACCCGGCCGTTTCATTCGTTCAGAACCGCGTCGCTCGTGCCGTCATCAATTCGGCCAGCACTTTTTTCCTTCTGGTCCGAGGTGGTATCCGGGTGGGCAGGCGCGGCCGACGGCGAACGGATGGCAGTGTCCCGCGGGACCGCGCCAATAGCCGGGGCCGCATCCTTCCGCGACCTTGATGATCAGGCCGTCGTTGTTGCCGAGCGGCACAGCGGTAAAGCCGGCGGCGCTTGCGGCGGTCGCGGCACCAAAAACCAATGCCGCGCTCAACACGATTGATCGAACCATAAATTTTTCCTTCTCGACTGTTGACGCCATCCGATGGGGAATGGATGGCTTCCCCAAGTAAAGCGACGAACGCAATGAACCGCGTCTGAATGAGGCCTTAAGGGGCTCGACAGAAATTCGTCTGGGGGCATCGACGCAGTGCGCTGATTGCCAGTGCCGCCAAAGACAGCGGCATCGGTGGACCAGCACCGGCGAGAGGCGGTAACATCATCCGCCAGCCTGCGCGCGAACTGGGGCTTACCATTGAGCGAGACGGGGACGCATCGCCTGTTGATCGCCGACGATCATCCGCTGTTCCGCGGCGCGCTGCGCGAGGCGGTCAACGGTCTGTTCGATCGCGCCGAAATCGGCGAGGCTGGGACTTTCGAGGAAGTCACGGAGCTCCTCGAACGCGGCGGCGAGATCGATCTGGTTTTGCTCGATCTGCGCATGCCCGGGGTGCGCGGCTTTTCCGGTCTGATGTACCTGCGTGCGCAATATCCGGGTCTGCCGGTCATCGTGGTCTCGGCCAATGACGATCCCGCCGTGATCCGCCGCTGCATGGAATTCGGCGCGTCCGGCTTCATTCCCAAGACGCTCGGCATCGATGTGTTGCGCCAGGCGATCGCGCGCGTGCTGCAAGGCGGGGTGTGGACGCCGCCCGACGTCGATCTGGCGCGCGGCTCGGACGCCGACAGCGCCGCCATGATCGCGCGGCTCTCAACGCTCACGCCGCAGCAAGTGCGGGTGCTGATGATGCTCTCAGGCGGCCTGCTCAACAAGCAGATCGCCTACGAGCTCGGCGTCTCGGAGGCGACGGTGAAGGCGCATGTCTCCGCGATCCTGCAAAAGCTCGGCGTCGAAAGCCGCACCCAGGCCGTCATCGCCGCCGGCAAGATCGAAGCCGGTCAGTGGCCGCTTAAGCCCCCATCCTGAACTGTCATCATCCGCCTTCGCGGATGATGACAGTTACTCCCCCGCCACGCGCTGCGCCCGCCACTGCGTGATCAGTGCGCGCAACGAAGCGGGCTTGAGCGGCTTGTTGAGGAGATGCGCGGCCTCTTCGCGGGCCTCGTCGCGTACATGCAGTGAGCGATCGGCGGTGATCACGATGGCCGGAACGTGACGGCCAAGCCGTCGGCGCAATTCCGCGATTGCCGCGACGCCGTTGGCGCCATCGAGGTGGTAGTCGACCAGAAATCCGTCGGGTTCGAGACCGCTCGCCTCGATCGCGGCGAGCGCCTCGGCGAGGTCCGCCGCCACCAGCGTGCGGCAGCCCCAGCCGCCAAGCAGCGTCTCCATGCCGTCGAGAATGGCGCGCTCGTTGTCGATACAGAGCGCCACCGTGCCGTCGAGCCGCCCGACATTGAACCGCGGCGGCGCCCGCAGCTTCGGCGCCGCGACATGGCCAGAGCCGCGCGGCGCTTCGATCGAAAAGCGCGAGCCGCGGCCGACATTGGATTTCAACGTCACTTCGCAGTCGAGCACGCGCGCGATGCGCTCGACGATCGAAAGGCCCAAGCCGACGCCGCGCGCCACCCGCGCGCCCTGATCGAGCCGGTGGAATTCCTTGAACACCGCGCGGCGTTTGGCATGCGGGATGCCGATGCCGGTGTCGTAGACTTCGATGCGCAGCTTGCCGCCGCGCCGCCGGCAGCCGACCAACACGCGCCCGGCCGGCGTATATTTGATCGCATTGGAAATCAGGTTCTGCAGGAGCCGCCGCAGCAGCCGGCGGTCCGAGCGGACGTTCTGCGAGCATGGCATGAATTTCAGATCGAGACCCTTTTCGCGCGCCAGCGGCGCGAATTCGACGTCAAGCCGATGCAGCAGTTCGTCGATGCGGAAATCGGCGAATTCCGGTTTCATCGCGCCGGTGTCGAGCCGGGAAATATCCAACAGCGCGGCAAAGATTTCTTCGACCGCTTCGAGCGAAGCGTCGATATTCGCCACCAGATCGGCATCGTCGTCTTCGCCGCCATTTTGGTGCTGCCGCTCGATCAGGCTGGTGACATAAAGCCGCGCGGCATTGAGCGGCTGCAGAATGTCGTGGCTCGCCGCGGCGACGAACCGCGTTTTCGACACGTTGGCGTCGTCGGCCTCCGCCTTGGCGCGTTCGAGCTCGGCATTGAGCCGGGTGAGCTCGCCGGTGCGCTCGCGCACGCGGCGCTCCAGTGTCGCATTGGCGCGCTCCAGCGCCTCCGCCGCTTTCACGGTCGGGGTAATATCGGTGAAGGTCGTGACTAGGCCGCCGTCGGGCATGCGGTTCGAGCGCACTTCAATCACCAGGCCGCGCTCGGCGAAGCGTTCGAGGAACGGCTCGGCTTCGCAGGTGTATCTGGCGATGCGCTCGGCAATGAACTCGTCGACCTTCCTGGCGTTGCGCTCGCCATGCTCGGCGATGTGGCGCAGGATATCGTCGAGCGCGATGCCGACGCGCGTCAATTCGTGCGGCAGGTCGAAGATTTCGCCGAACTGCCGGTTCCAGCAGACCAGCGCCAGCTCCTTGTCGAATACGGCGATGCCTTGCCGCACGTGGTCGAGCGCGGTCTGCAAGATTTCGCGGTTGTAGTGGATCGCGGCATTGGCGTCGTCGAGGAGTTTCAGCGCCGCCTTGGTCGACACCGTGCGCTTGCGCAGGACGAGCGACAGCACGAGCCGCGACGACGCCGCTCCGATCGCCGAAGCGAGCAGATATTCGGCGAATTGCAACAGCTCGAAATCGGCCTCGGCCGCCGGCGCCAGATCGATGCGGCGGGTCGCCGCGAAGCTTACGAAGGATTCGCGGGTGCGTTCCTCGCCGAGATAGCGCGCCACGGTCGCGATCAGATCTTCGACGCTGACCGAGGCGCGGCGCAGCCGGAAGCTCGGCGCGATCGGCGTCAGCGACGACGGTACGAACAGATCCGCCTGGACCCGCTCGATCGCCGTCGGACGGCGGCCGAGCGAGCAGCCGATGTAGCAGGCGATATTGGCTGCAAGACTCAACAGCACGCCGTGGACCAAAGGCGGCAGGTCGATGCCGAACAGCGCCTGCGGCCGCAACAAGCCGAGCCCCCACGGCCCCTCGGTCAGGATGCGGGCGCCGACGATGCCGGCGTCGGAAATGCTCGGCAGCAGCAGCGCGTAGCCCCAGACCAGGATGCCGGCGCTCATGCCGGCGATCGCGCCGAAGGCGGTGCCGCGCCGCCAGATCAGTCCGCCGAAAAATGCCGGCGCCAGCTGCGCCACCGCCGCGAACGACAACAGCCCGATCGAGGCGAGCTGCGCCTCGCCGGCCGAGTGATAGTAAATATAAGCGAGGAACAGAATGACGAAGATGGCGATGCGGCGCGTGGTCAGCAATTGCGCGCCGGCATCGTGCGGCTCGCCGGCGAGCCGGGCGCGGCGCTTGAGCACCAAGGGCATCACGATATCGTTCGACACCATGATGGCGAGCGCGACCGTCTCCACGATCACCATCGCGGTCGCCGCCGAGAGGCCGCCGATGAATGCGATGAGCGCGATTGCTTCGGAATGGGCGGCAAGCGGCAGCGCGACCACGAACATGTCGCCGTCGATCCGGCCGGCCGGGAACGTCATCAGTCCGGCGAGCGCGATCGGCAGCACGAACAGGTTGATCAGCACCAGATAGGCGGGGAACAGCCAGGCAGCGCGGCGGATTTCGACTTCGCTGTGGTTCTCGACCACCATGACATGGAATTGCCGCGGCAACAGCACGATGGCGAACAGCGACAGCACCGTCATGGCGCAGAACGAAGCGAATTGCGGGGCGTGCGACAGCACCGTCGCCGTGCGCGGCTCGTTAAGCGCGCGCGCGAACAAAGCGAACGGCCCGTGGAACATGACGAAGGTCACAAACACGCCGACGGCGAGGAAAGCCATGAGCTTGACGATCGATTCCGCCGCGATCGCCAGCATCAAGCCGTCCTGATGCTCGGTCGCATCGGTGTGCCGGGTGCCGAACAGCACCGCGAAGGTCGCCATCGCCAGCGCCACAAACAGCGCGACGTCGCCAAGGAGCGGCGGCGCCGCGCCGCCCGGCGACGCTTCCGCCAATATGGTCGAGACCGAAGCCGACACCGCTTTGAGCTGCAGCGCGATGTAAGGGATCATGCCGACGATGGCGATCAGCGCCACCGTTGCGGCGACCGCCTGGCTCTTGCCGTAACGCGCCGCGATGAAGTCGGCAATCGAGGTGATGTTCTGGCCCTTGGCGAGCCGCACGATGCGGACGACGAGGGGGAAAGCGAGCCCCACCATCGCCAGCGGGCCGATATAGATGGCGAGAAAATCGTAGCCGGAGCGCGAGGCAAGCCCGACCGAGCCGAAGAACGTCCACGACGTGCAATAGATGGCGAGCGACAGCGGATAGATCAGAAGCCGCGAGGATGCGCCGCGCGCGATGCGCATGCGATCGCCATAGCTCGCGATCAAAAACAACAGGCCGATATAGGCGAGCGCAATGGCGACGACGACCCAGCCTTGCAGCATGACCTTAACCGTCCCCTCCCTCTGTCACCGGCGCTTTTGGTCCACAGCGCTCATTTTAGGTAAGGTCACCACTTTTCTGGTGACCTGTCCATTAGCCTGTCGATGCGGGCTGTCCAGACCTCGGCGCGTTGACGGCGCTTGCCGCAGCGGGCATTCATGGCGCGTCAATGCTGCCTCAATTTCCGCCATCGCGCACGCTGATCGAGACGGCCGAGACGCTCGCGATTGCGCTCGCCGGCGGCGCGACGTTCACCTTGTTAGGTCTGCCCGCCGGACTGGTGTCCGGCTCGGTGCTCGCCGTGGCGACGGCGGCCTTGCTGGGGCGGCCGGTGCGGCTGCCGCTGCCGCTCGCGCGCATCTGCTACGTCATCGTCGGCACGCTGCTTGGCACCGTGGTGACGCCGGCGACGCTGCGCGGGGTCGAGACCTGGCCGGCGAGCATCGCGCTATTGATGCTCGGTTCGCTCGCCATGATCGTCGCGACCATGGCCTATCTGCGCGTCGTTCATCGCTGGGACATGTTCTCGGCGCTGCTCGGCGCGAGCCCGGGCGCGATGGCGCAAGTGATCGCGCTGTCGACCGAGCTTGGCGGCGACCTGCGCGCCATCGCCATCGTGCAGACGGTGCGCGTTCTCCTGCTCGTTCTCGGCTTGCCCAACGGACTCGCCTTGTTCGGGCTCGTGGTGCCGGCATTGCCGCTGCCGCGCGGCCCGGCCGGATTCTCCGTGCTCGGAGAGATGACCGTGCTGGTGGTCGTTTCGACCGCCTTTGCGCTCGCCTTCCTGCGCCTGCGCTTTCCTGGCGGGCTGCTGTTCGGGGCGCTCGCCGGATCGAGCCTGCTGCACGGCGCCGGCCTGATCGACGCCGCGCTGCCGTGGTGGATCGGCTCAAGCGCGGTGATCGTGCTCGGCGCGCTGGTCGGCTCGCGCTTCGCCAATACGTCGTTGCGGATGCTGGTCGGCTATCTCGGCGCCGCGCTTGGCTCGTTCGCGGTCGCCATGGCGGTCGCCACCGTCTTCATCGCGATCGTGGTGCATCTATTCGGCTTCCCGATCGCCAACGTCGTCATTGCGTTTGCGCCCGGCGCACAGGACACGATGATGGTGCTGGCGCTCGCGCTACATCTCGATCCGGTTTATGTCGGGGCGCATCACCTGGCGCGTTTTTTGGTCGTCACCGTCGCGGTTGCGGTTTCGGCACGGCGGATAGCGCGGCAAGGCTCCGCCTCATCCGAGAGCGAACGGAGCAGCGGGATGTAGCGTCGAGAATCAGTTCGACCCGCCCGAATTGTCGTCTTTGTGCTTGTGCAGAAACCTGGCGATCTGTCCTCGCAACTCGGCCGTGGCCGACAGCTCGCTCATCGATCCCGCAGTATCGAAGAGCTCGCGTTGGAGTTTCGCGGGGATGGTGTAGGGTGCTGACCTTACGAGTAAGCGTGAATTATCATAGTGACAGCAAGGACGATTGCCGCTTCTGCCATGTACATCCACAGTACGCGTTGCGTGAATTGCAAGATCACTTTTGTTTTCATCACGTCTTTTCACTCGCCATAATATATAAAGTTATTTAAGGTATTTTTTATCGGCAATACAAGACGCCAGGTGTTGCGACGCAGGCCTTGATCCGCTTCTCGAAAGCGGCTGCCCGTGGGGCAAAATTCCCGCCCATACTCCAGCCGACCAAGGCAAGGCGTTTCGGATCGACATCGGCGCGACCGAGTACCCAGTTGCAAACGTATTTCAGCGGAACCTCGGTGTCCGGCCGATAGAACAGCTCGGCATCGGAATTCGAATACATTGCGCCGCGCTGCCCCGGAATCTCGAACAGCAAAGCGTTGTAGCCTCGACGAAGCGCGGCCGCTCCGCCGCCGAAGAAATACAGTTCCTCCGCCACGGTGTCGCCGCCGCCCAGACTCATCAACGTCGGTTGCGGCTCGTCGCTCGCTTCAGCTTTCAGAAAGTAGCCATTAAGCAATGCCCCGTTCTCATACGGAATACTGACCACTTCGAACGGCAAATGCATGAGTTTACCTGCCTGCCGAAAACACTCCCGTTGACGCTCCCAACTCAACCGGCACTTGGGATCGATTTGCATTTGGAAAAACCCCACCTCGCGCCAATATGACGACGCCCGCAGGAACGCTTCCCGCGCACTGACCAAATGGCCACCGGCAGCGACTTTCGGGCGATCGCCTCCACGCGCTCCGCGGTGACACGCCACGCCTCGGAATAGCTCTCTTCCTTTTCGTCCTCGATCCGCGACGCGGTCTCGTAGCATTCGCCGAGCGCAGCCCCATCATATGATGTGCTCCCCATCGTTCTCGCGAACTGGTAATCGAAATTGCCCCTGAAGCGACCTGGCATCCCAGCCCTGGCGCCAAATGTCACTTTGGTGCCCTTGTCGGTATCGGCGGTTGGTTTGAGAGCGATGTTCATTTCAGTATCCGCCTTTGTTGAATCGGTCCCAAATGTCTGCTACCCGATTGATGGAAGAACTTCAGCGCCGTTATTTGAAGACCTCATCCAGCCAATCGAATTCGATCTGGTGCTTGAGGCTCGGGTTGTTGAGGTTGCAGTGAATCTCGCCGCCATCCACAAAGCGAATCACACGCTCCGTCTTCGGGCAGGTCAGCTTCGCGTAGAACTTATGACCTTCACTCGCCACCAATGGCCCTTCGCCCTCGGAAACTATGTACAGGAGCGGGCACGTAATCTTTGCCTCAAGCCCGGCCAGACTGTAACCGCCGAGGTTGTCACAAAAGGCAGCAAGGGACTGCCCGCTCATACCGCATCGGTCCTTGAAGTCCGTCACAAAGAGCTTGTTGAGCGGCTCGGAGAGGTCAAGCTTGCTCTCAAAGTCTTTGCCACGGGGCTCATTCGGGTCGAGCTTCACCATCGCCATGAGGATGGGCCCGCACTCCGGTAGCAGCGAATTGGCAATCACGGCTTTGATGCGCTTCTCATAGGCAGCGGCGCGCGACGCGAAATATCCGCCAAAGCTGTGCCCCGAGAGCGCCAGTCTCTCAGGATCAACATCTTTGCGGGACAGAACATAGTCGACCGCGTATCGGGTCGGAACTTCCCAGTCCGGACGATAGGTCAAAGTTGAATCCAAGGCGTAAGCGCCGACTTGACCGGGACCTTCCCATAAGAATGCGTTATAGCCACGGCGGACCGCCGCGGCGCCACCACCCCAGTAATAAAGTTCCTCGCAAGTGGTATCGCCGCCCCCGATGATCATCACCGTCGGACGCGGCCCGCCGGTTACAGAAGCGCGCATGAAATACCCTGGCAACGTCTTCTCGTTTTCGTAGGGAATGCTGACAGGCTCGATCTGCGGGTCGAACAGCGCCGCAGCTTGCACGAAGCATGAACGGTGGCGCTTGTACATTTCGAGCTGTCTCGGGTCTTTGCTATCGAGGTAAAATTGACCCGTTTTCCAGTAGGTGGAAGCTCGAAGGAACGCCTCGCGCGCGCTGACAATATGACCGCCGCTCAGACAGTCGTGGGCAATCCGCTCAACTCGCTCCGCGGTGTCACGCCATGCGGCGGTCCAGCCCTCTAAATCTCCGTCCACGATCCGCCGCGCCGTCGAGTAAATCTCACCGACAGCCCCGCCGTCGCCATAGGCGCCGGTGCACATAGCTCTGACGAGTTGGTAGTCGAAGTTCGACTTGAAGACTCTGGGCATCCCCGGCGAGTTGCTGAATATCGCTCCGGCTGCCGCCGCCGGCTTTGCCGAGGCCGTCGCAGCGGGCGCTTGTTTTTGAATTACGTTCATTTCATTTATCTCCGTGCCTGTGCGAGTCGCCAGGAATAGAGCGGCCTAGATAGGCCCCGGCGACTCCGCGAACCCCTTGCCGCCAGCGTTCAGACAGCAGTGAGGATCCGCGCGACGAGAAACCCCGCGATCGCCCAGCCTGCACCCGTGAAGAAGCCCACGCAGAACCAGACGCCGATCTGGTAGAGGTTGACGGTGGATGGCATTTCAGATTCTCCCCTGTGGTCGCGTGGATCAAACGATAAGATAAATGTCCGGTATCGGACGCAGTTGATCTACATCAATGCAACTTGGCTTTATTCGCCCCAAACGCAAAAATCGTATTCGGGCTGCCAAATCGATTGGGAAAGTTATGTTCAAATTCAAATTCGGCATCGCCGTCATTGTTCTTGCCGCCGCACTGTCGGCCCAGGCCTACTCGGCGGCCCCGAAGGGCGGTGGCGGCCATCCCGCCGGTGGTGGTGGTGGGCATGCTGCGGGGGGCGGCGGCCATGCTGGCGCCGGTGGCGGTGGCCATGCGCGCGCAGCTGGCGGCGGTGGCCGTTCGCGCGCAGCCGGGGGCGGCGGTGCTGCGCGGCACATCAGTGCCAGACCGGCGATATCCCGCTCGTCTGCGGCGCCAAGTTCACGTGCCACAAGTTCACGCCGCACAAGTTCACGTATCAATCGATCTACGGCCGTCCACGCTCCCGCGAACAATGCCGTCGGCCGAACGACGCCGCTCAATTCAACCGGGAACGCCACGCGCAATGCAAACCGGACCGTAAATCCAAATTCCAGATCTCACGCCGTGCGCACCACGTTGAAGAGCTCATCGGTCGCTGGCGCATTGCGTAACAGGAACTCATTACGCGATCCGAGGAGCCGCTCTCACATCACCGCAAGCGCGGCGACGGCGGGATGGCATGGCGGACGCGACGGTGGCAATGGCTGGTGGCGACACGGTCATGGCGGCTACGGCTGGGTCGGCCCGCTGTACTGGCCGTTCGCCTATTACGACATGTACGACTACGCGATGTGGGGTTACGGCTACGACGATTCGTTCTGGGATTACGGCTACGGCGACATTTACGCCGGCATATTCGCGCCCTACGGCTACGACGACCTCACCGGCTATCTGCCGCAATACGCTGGCGGCAACCCGAGCGAAACGGCGCCGGCTCCCGGCGCGCCGGCTGCGGCGCCCGATGAGCTGACGCAAATGTGCGGCGCCGACAGCCGCGATATCGCCGGCCTGCCAATCGATCAGATTCAGCAAGCCATCCAGCCGACCGCCGAACAAAGCGCAGCGCTCGACGATCTCGCCAACGCCTCGCTCAAAGCGACACAGGCTCTCAAGGCCGCATGCCCCACCGATATCGCGCTGACCGCCCCGACCCGGCTCGCGGCCATGCAGCAGCGCATCGAGGCGATGATCGCTGCGGTGCAGACGGTGCAGCCGCCGCTGGAGAAATTCTACGGCCTCCTGAGCGACGAGCAGAAAGCGCGGCTGACCGCACTCGGCAACGATCAGCGGCAGAACAAGGCTTCGGACGACACCACTGGCTCGCTCGCCCAGAGCTGCAGTGCCGCACCACCCGGCGTGATGGATTGGCCGACCGCCGAGATCGACCAGACGGTGCGCCCGACCGATGCGCAACGCGCAAGCCTGGTCGCGCTGCAGAACGCCACCGCCCAGGCGGCGGATTTGCTCAAAACCTCGTGCCTGAGCAGCGATCCGCTCACGCCGCCGGCGCGGCTCGCCGCGGTCGGCAAACGACTCGAAACCATGCTTCAGGCCGTCAAGATGGTGAGTGCGGCGCTCAACGATTTCTATGGAACGCTGTCCGACGAGCAAAAGGCGAGGTTCGAAGCGATCGGTCCGCAACGTACGGCCCAGGCCGAATCCCTGGAAGTTGCGCCCACACCGACCCACAGGTACCGGCGCGGCATTCCCAGCGCCGAGCAAATCATTCGGCGGTTGCTGGGACCGTTGTAGAGCATTCGTCCTACGGCAAGTCGCTTCGGAAAATCGGCCAAACGCGCCGCCGCGGGAATCCAGTACTAGGTCCCCCGCATTCGCGGGGACGAGCGGAAGACTGATTGGTCGCGTTACTCCGCCGCCAGCGCGCGGTCTTTGAACCGCAAGCCGAGCCGCTGCCAGACGTCGACCAGCGCTTCGGCGAGCGCATCGATCAACCCGTCGTCGTGAAACGGGCTCGGCGTGATGCGCAGCCGCTCGGTGCCCTTGGGCACCGTCGGATAGTTGATCGGCTGAATGTAGATGCCGTGATCGGCGAGAAGGAGATCGCTCGCCGCTTTGCAGCGCTCGGGATCGCCGACAGTAACCGGCACGATATGCGTCGGGCTGGTCATGACCGGCAATGCCGCGGCGGCGAGCACGGCCTTGGTGCGCGCGGCGCGATCCTGATGCCGTTCGCGCTCCCATTGCGAGGTTTTCAGATGCCGGATGGCGGCGGTCGCCGCGGCGCAGACCGACGGCGGCAGCGCGGTGGTGAAGATAAAGCCCGGCGCGTAGGAGCGCACCGCATCGATCAGCGCCGCCGAGCCGGCGATATAGCCGCCGAGACAGCCGAACGCCTTGGCGAGCGTGCCCTCGATCACGTCGAGGCGGCCGGTGGCGGCGTCGCGCTCGCTGATGCCGCCGCCGCGCGGTCCGTACATGCCGACCGCATGCACCTCGTCGATATAGGTCAGCGCGCCGTAACGTGCGGCGAGGTCGCAGATGGCATTGACCGGCGCTACGTCGCCGTCCATCGAATAGAGGCTCTCGAACACGATGAGCTTCGGCCGCTCCGGATCGGCGCCCGCCAACAGCTCTTCGAGATGCGCCATGTCGTTGTGGCGGAAGATCTGTTTCTCGCAATGCGCCTGGCGCACGCCCTCGATCATCGAATTGTGGTTCCAGGCGTCCGACAGGATCAGGCAATTCGGCATCAGCCGCGCCAGCGTCGAAATGCCGGTTTCGTTGGAGACGTAGCCGGAGGTGAAGACCAGCGCCGCTTCCTTGCGGTGCAAATCGGCCAATTCGCGCTCGAGTTCGACCAGCGGGTGATTGTTGCCGGCGATGTTGCGGGTGCCGCCGGCGCCGGTGCCCATCCGCGTCGCGGTCTCGACCATGGCGCCGATCACCTTCGGGTGCTGGCCCATGCCGAGATAGTCGTTCGAGCACCAGATCACGACGTTCTTCGGTCCGTCCGGGGAGTGCCACACCGCATGCGGAAAGCGCCCGGCGATGCGTTCGAGGTCGGCAAAGACGCGGTAGCGGCGCTCGCCGTGCAGCCGGTCGAGCGCGCCGGTGAAATAGCCGCGATAATCGATATTCGGGCGATTGTTGGGGTAGTTCATCGGCAAGCGTCCCCGGCGGTTGCCGGCATTCCAAGATATCGGACCTAGAGTAAGCTACTTCTAGAAGCGTTCCAGGGTGTTTGTCGAGGTCCTATAGACGCGGTTCCTTGCCGCGTTATTGATCCGTGTCAAATTTACGAAAAGTGTCAGGCGCCGAATGCTTTGCGCGGCGCCAGGGCTGCGCTTTCCGCAAGCCCACCCGACGCACTCGCGCGCTTGAGCCACGGGCTCCAGGGTTCCGGCGGCACCAGGCCCTCGGTGACCGAGACCGGCAGGATGCGGCCGTCGTCGGTGATACGGCCGATCATGACCGGCTTGAACAGGTGATGGGTCTTGGCATCCATCTGCACCGAGAAGCCCGACGGCGCGGTGACGCGCCGGCCGCCGAGCGCGTCGCGCACCTTGTCGACATCGGTGGTGCCGGCGGCTTCAACCGCCGCGGCCCACAGCTGAAAGCCGATCCAGGTCGCTTCCATCGGATCGTTGGTCACCGCGTCGGCCTTGCCGGTGAAGCGGCGCCACTCGGCGATGAAAGCGCGGTTCTCCGCAGTGTCGAAGGCGTGCAGATAATTCCACGCCACGAAATGGCCTGAGACATTCGAGTGCTTGAGCGCGGCAAGCTCGGCCTCGTTGATCGACAGCGACATGACCGGAATCTCCGCCGCGATGATTTCCTGGTTCGCCAATTCGCGGAAGAAATGCACGTTGGCGTCGCCGGAAACCGTCGCCACGATCGCGGTGCGGCCGCCGCGGGCGAAGCGGCGGATGTCTTCGACCACCGCGCGCCAGTCGGACTGGCCGAGCGCGGTGTAGCGTTCGCGGAATTCGGAAACGCCTTTGCTCGACAGATAGCCTTTGAGTACTGCGTTGGTGGTGCGCGGATAGATGTAATCGGTGCCGACCAAAAAGAAGCGGCGGATGCCCTGGCCGAGCAGGAAGTTCACCGCGGGGATCGCCTGCTGCGGCGGCGTCGCGCCGGTATAGAAGATGTTGGGCGAGGCCTCTTCGCCCTCGTACTGGCTCGGATAGAACAACAGCGCATTGTCGCGCTCGACGATCGGCAGCACTTCCTTGCGCGACGCCGAGCTCCAGCAGCCGAATAGCGCGGCGACTTTGTCGTCGCGGATGAGCTTCTTCGCCAATTCGGCATAGGCCGTCGGGTCGGAATGCGGATTGACGATGACCGGCTCGAGCGGGCGGCCGAGCAGTCCGCCGTGCGCATTCTGCCGCTCGATCAGCATGACCAAGAGCTCCTGCAACGGCCGCTCGCTCGCGGTCATGGTGCCGGAGAGCGAATGCAGGATGCCGATCTTGATCGAGCCGAATTCGAGATCGGCGAAATAGCGCGTCACCGCCTCGACCAGCCATTGCGAGCGGCCGAGCAGGTCCTCCGCGGTGGCGACGACGCCGTTGCCGGCTTCCTCGACGCTCGAGGCGATGGTCGAGATCTCCGGCAATACGCCTGCCACCGCACCGGCGACCTGCTCGGCGCTATTGCCGATCCGATTGATCTCGGCGGCCTGGTGATCGAGGATCCCGGTCAATTGCCGGTTGGCGTCGCTCATCGTCGTCACGCTCGACGACACGCCGGAAATAGCCTCGACGGTTTCGTTGACCGCATGCTGGATGTCGTGAATCTGCGCGCCGATCTCGGCGGTGGCCTTGGCGGTCTGCTGCGCCAGCGTCTTGACTTCGGACGCGACGACGGCGAAGCCGCGGCCGGCGGCGCCGGCGCGCGCCGCTTCGATCGTGGCGTTGAGCGCGAGCAGCGATGTCTGCGAGGCGATCGCCTCGATCAGCTTGACCACGGCGCCGATGCGTTCGGCCGCGGCGGCAAGGCTGCGCACGGTGAAGTCGGTGTGGCCGAGATCGGCGATGGTGCGGTCGGTGGCATCCTTGGCCGCCGCCGCTTCGGTCGAGCAGTCGACGATCAACGCCAGCAGGCCGCGCGCGGCGTCGGCCACCGCGGCGACGTCGCGGCTGGCATTGCCGGCGGCCTCGACGGCATTGGCGGCGCGCGCCGACATGTCCTTGTTGCGGGCGTCGAGATTGCCGGTGGTGATGCGGATTTCCTCGCCGGCGGATTGGAACGTGACGGTCAGCTCATCGATGGTGGAGCGGAAGCGCTGGGTGAAGAAACCGCGGCTGGCGTGACGCAGCCGCGTCTCGGCCTCGCGGCTTTTCAGGTCGACCGCCAACGCGTCGGCGTCGATCAGCGCTTGGCGCATGGTTTCCGCGGCGACCGCGCTGTCGGCGAGCGCGCCGCCCTGGATGCGCCCCGGCAGTGCGGCATAGCGGTCGCCGCGGGCGATCTGGGCGATGGCGCCGATGAGGCCGCGCAAGGTGCGCTCGCAGTACCACGCCACGGCAAGCGCGCCGATCAGCGCCGTGGCGAGGCCGAGCCAGAGGCTGCCCGTTCCCCAGGTGGTGACGACTGCGACGGTACCGACGAAAAGGAGTGGCAGTACGATCCACGCCGGCAGCGGGTTTTTCAATTGCGCGACCATTTCGGGTCAATTTCAGCTGTCGGGCAGGAAATTCCTGGAGAACATCCGTGAAATTGCGCATATTCGATTACCAAAACCTTTCGCGATGCTGCATTGCAGCGCACGAATAATCGGCACTTACGCTCAAATAATGTGCGAGGCCGGACGTGCGGCGAATCTTGACGAGGACATGACCGGGAAATGTCGGAAAAAATTGTCGGATTAGATCACGGCCTCACCGATTACGGCGATCGCGATTTCTCGCGTTACTTGCGCCGCTCATTCGCGCAATCGATGGGCTATTCGCGTGCGCTGTTGGACAAGCCGGTGGTCGGCATTGCCTATACGGCGTCTGACTTCAACAATTGCCACCGCCACTTCCCCGAATTGCTCGCGGCGGTTAAGCGCGGCGTGCTGGCTGCAGGCGCGCTGCCGCTCGAATTTCCCACCGTCTCGCTCGGCGAAGTGTTTCTCACGCCGACCAGCCTCAAATACCGCAACCTGATGGCGATCGACACCGAGGAGATGATCCGCGCGCAGCCGATGGACGCGGTGGTGCTGATGGGGGGCTGCGACAAGACGGTGCCGGCGCAACTGATGGGCGCGGTCTCCGCCGATCGCCCCGCCATCGCGCTCGTCGCCGGGCCGATGATGACAGGACGCTATCGCGGCGAGCGGCTCGGCGCCTGCACCGACTGCCGCCGCTTCTGGGCACGTTACCGCGCCGGCGATATCGACGCCGAGGAAATTTCGCAAATCGAAGGCCAGCTCGCGGTGACGGCGGGCACCTGCGCGGTGATGGGCACCGCTTCGACCATGGCCTGCCTCACCGAAGCGCTCGGCATGTGCCTGCCGGGCACCGCGGCGATTCCGGCCGTGCACGCCGACCGCTTGCGCGCCGCGGAAGCGACCGGCGCCGCGGCGGTCAAGCTGATCGGCTCGACGCTGACGCCGGCGGCGCTGATCAACAAAAATTCGGTCGACAATGCCTTGCGTGTTCTGCTGGCGATCGGCGGTTCGACCAATGCGGTGATCCATCTGACCGCGATCGCCGGCCGCGCCGGCGTGAAGGTCTCGCTCGAACACCTCAACAGGCTGTCGGACACGACGCCGGTCCTGGTCAATCTCAAGCCGGTCGGCAACGGCTACATGGAGGATTTCTGCGCGGCGGGTGGCATGGGCGCGCTGCTGCGCGAATTAAAGCCGCTGTTGCATCTTGGCTGCATGACGGTGACCGGCGAGACGCTGGGCGAACGGCTCGCCGGCGACGAGGGCGATTATGTCGATCGCGCGATCATTGCCGAGGCGAAGAAACCGCTCGAACCAGAGGGCGGCCTGGTCGCGCTGTTCGGCAATCTGGCGCCGGCCGGCGCCATCCTCAAGCGCTCGGCGGCCGACGCCCGATTGTTCGAACACGAGGGCAGGGCGGTGGTGTTTTCCTCACTCGACGATCTCGCCGCGCGCATCGACGATCCCAAGCTCGACGTCGGTCCGAACGACGTTCTGGTGCTGCAAAATGCCGGGCCGCATGCGCCGGCCTGCATGCCAGAAGCCGGCTACCTGCCGATCCCGAAAAAGCTGGCGCAAAAAGGCGTCAAGGACATGGTCCGCATTTCCGACGCGCGCATGAGCGGCACCGCCTTCGGCACCATCGTGCTGCACGTCACGCCCGACGCCGCCTCCGGCGGCCCGCTCGGCCTCGTCAAGAACGGCGACCGCATCCGGCTCTCGGTGCAGGAGCGAAGCATCACGATTCTGGTCGACGACGCCGAACTGAAAAAGCGCGCCACCGCGGCACCGGCGCAGGTGAAAATCCCGGAGCGCGGCTATGCCAAATTGTTCGCGGAGCAAATTACCGGCGCCGACGAAGGGTGTGATTTCAGGTTTTTGCGGCCGCGATGATTCACCTCTCCCCGCTGCGCGGGGAGAGGTCGCTCGCGCGAAGCGCGGCGGGTGAGGGGGCCTCTCCGCGATTCTGAGCTTCGCAATCTGAGCCCGGCGGATAGGCCCCTTCACCCCAACCCTCTCCCCGCACGCGGGGAGAGGGAGGAGATCACCCCCGCGCCACCGCGATCTGCAGCGGGAAATCGTCGACCACTTCATGGCCGCTCTCAGTGACGATGAAGGTGTGGCCGAGAAAAATGCCGAACAGGCCATCCATCGTGATCGGGTTCGGCTCGGCCATGATCACCATGCCGGGCTTGAGCACTTCCTCGAATTTTTCGGCACTGACGTGTTCGGCGACGACATGCGGCTTGTCGGTGACGAGGTCGATGCCGTGGCATTGCGTCGGCCGCGACTGGTAGCCGTTGTCGCGGAAGAATTTGCTCGCCTGACGCATGTTCTCCGCAGGCTTGCCGGGCGCGATCTCGGCGATGATCTTCTTGTAGCCGGGTAGCGTGATCTCATCCCAGAATTTCCGCACCATCCCGGTCGGCTCGCCGATACAGATCGGCGAACCGATCTGCGCGGTATAGCCGCGATAGCCGGCGGCGAGCTCCATATTGATAATGTCGCCTTTCTGCAGCACGCGCGCGGAAGGCCGCGGATTGCCGAAAATCTGCGCTGGGTTCGCCATCGGCGTCGAGCCGATGATCAGAAAGTCGATGTCGCCGCCGCCTTCGAGGATCGCCGAGCCGGCCGCGGCGCGCAGCTCGTATTCCTTCACGCCGGGAGCCGCGCGCGCCACCATGGCTTCCATGGCGCGTTGACACAGCAGGCCTGCCTTGCGCACGCAGTCGAGCTCTTCGGCGCTGTGGATCGAAAGCAGCTCATGCAGAAAGCCTTGCGTAAAAACCAGCTCGGCGCCGGGCAGGTTATCGCGCAGCACATTGTATTGGTTGACCGGCAGGTAATCGCCGTGTCGCGGATCGACCTCCATCAAGCCGATGCGGCCGCGCTCGAGCTTTAATTCGCGCAACCGCTCGACCATGATGTCGGCATAACGACCGCTGCGGCTATGGCGCACGTCCGCCACGGCAACCTCGACCTGCCGGCGCACCGCTTCGGCGTGCGTCCCGCCCATCGAATAGATCATGGTCGGCTCGCCATCGAGCGGCACCAAGACGTAGCTCGCCAGCGCGTGCCATTCCCAATGGCCGGTCAGCCACAGCATGCCGCCGCCGAAGCTCCAATGGCTCGGCCCGCCCGGCACGATCACGGCGTCGAGCCTGTGCTCGCGCATTTTCGCCCGCAGCGCTTTGTAGCGGCGCTGGTATTCGGCTTTGGAGAATTGCTCCCACACCGCGTCGCGGTAATACGGCGTGTCGCGCATATTGGCGAACGGCAGCGACTGATCGAGCTTGCCGCGCACCTGCTCCCAAGGCTGCGGCCCGATACGCGGCGGACGGATTTGCGTGTTCATGATATTCGTTTCTCCTAACGGGCCATTGAGTTATGGCGGGTCGCCGCTGTCAAGCCGAGCTTCGAACGCGGTGCGGTATCAAGGCGACAAATCAAAACGTCGGATCGAGCCGTCCAGAAAGGGCTTGTCATGATAGCGCTCTATCGCGCCGCCGCACTTGTCGCTGCTGTGGCGCTTGCTCTGGGCGGCGCCGCGCAGGCGCAAATCGTCCATCGCCTCAATGTCGATCCCGGCGAGGCCACGCCGACCGGGGCATCGTTTTCGATCTACTTCCCGGTTCCGTACAGCGACGTGGAGCTGCATCAAGATGCGGATTCTTCCGACATGGTCGTGCGCGCGGTCACGGGCATCACCAAGGACGGCGTCAGATTGTCGGCATCCGAAACGCCCTTCGTGGCCGGCGTACCGCCTCAGCCGATCGAAGATTTCATGAATGCCTTGAAGGCAAAATCGGCCGTCGTGCAGCTTTTGGACGTGCAGCATCGCAAGATGGCCGGCATCGAATCCTTGTCATTCACGCTCATCGACATTGCCGGTGGCGGCAATTTTTTCGACGTCATCCGGACCGACAAGGCGCAATACACCTTGCTCATTCAATTTCACCGCGACGAGCGCGACAAGGCCGCGGCAATGAAGGACGACTTCTTCGGTTCGTTCAAACTCACCGGGCAATGAAGCGGCGTTGCCGCCGCCTCACTGCTTCGCCCGCACGCCGGCGCGTTGCAGGCGCGGCAGCACCTCGTCGCAGAAATACGGCACTTCGTTCAGATAATTGACGAACGACAAGCCGATGCCGCGCACGCCGGCCTGGCTGACGATGGCAAGCTCCTCGGCGACGCGATCGGGCGTGCCGACGAACGGATAACCGCCGATCGATCGCGCGGCAAAATAGCGGCGTTTGGCGTCATATTCTTCCGGCGGCATCGTTTGCGGCGTCATGTGCTTATTGGCCAGCATGCAGTCGATCGCGCCCCAGTCGGCGTTGTCGATATTGACGTGCTGGTAATAGTCGTCGGCTTCCTGTTGCGTCGGGCGGCAGATCACCTGGCCGACGGTGAACACCTCGATCTCGCGGCCGTGCTTTTGCGCGGCGGCCTTGACCTCGGCAACCTTGGCGGCGGTTCCGGCAAGCGACATGCGTGAGGCGACCGTGGCGACGAAAAACGCGTCGCAGTTGCGCACGGCAAATGCTTGCCCGATGTCGGACGCGCCGGCGTTCATCACCAGCGGCCGTGAATCGCCGAAGGGCTTCGGATAGGCCCGCGCCCCCTTGAGCTGCAGGAATTTGCCGTCGTATTCGAAAGTGCCGTCGCAGCTCCACGCCTGCTTGACGACGTCGATCCATTCCTGCGCGTAATCGTAGCGCGCGTCGTGCTCGCGCTGCTGCACGCCGAACATGTCGAACTCGCCCTCGTTCCAACCGACCACGAGGTTGACGCCGACCCGGCCTTCGCCGATGTGGTCGGCGGTGACGAATTCCTTGGCCGCGATCAGGGGATGAAACAGCGGCGCATGCACCGTGCCGAATACGGTCATGCGTTTGGTCGCGGCTAAGAGGCCCACCGCCCAAGTGATGGTCTCGAGCGAGCGGCCGTGGAAATCGGTGTCGCCGCCGTAACCTTTCCAGCGCGCGATCGGCAGCATGAAATCGAGCCCCGCCTCGTCGGCGAGCTTGGCCAGCGCCAGGCAATCGGGCCAGCTTGCCGACCAGCGTTTCGGCACCTTGGTCGCCGAGCGGCCGGACGAGCAATTGGCGCCGAACAGGCCGATCTTGAGCGCATTGCCGTTGTACATGGCGATGCGGTTCTTCATGGATGCGCTGGGCGCCAACACCGCAGTCTCCCTCGTTCGCGTTTGCACCGATCTTACAGTTTACCATTCCTTAACACGTTGCCTAAAATTTAACCGAATTCAAACTTCCGCCGTGGCATAAGCCCTTGAGGGACCGGGGCTAATGACCACACACCGATTGCTCACTTGGCTGCGCGCGCTGCTGCGGCCGGCGCCGCTGCTCGGCATGGCGATGATCGCCATGCTTTGGATCGGCCTCCTCTATCTTCTGGCCGATCACCACGGCACGCTGGCCGACCCGCAGCAACGCCGCGCCGTCTACCTGCCTCTTGTCGTTGTGCTCACGCTGCTCGAACTCGTCACGATGATCGCCAGCATCCGCCGGCAATCGTCGCTCGAGCAAACCAATCTGCGCTTCGACACGGCGCTGGGAAACATGACCCACGGGTTGTGCATGTTCGATGCCGATAAGCGCCTGGTCATTTGCAACGACCGTTACGCTAGCCTGTACCGCCTGCCGCCGGAATTGCTGAGGACGGGAACCGCACACGAAGCGATCATCGCACATCGCGTCATGAACGGCTTGCTCAAGGGCGAACAGAACGCCGTCGCGGTCGACAAAAAGCTCGGCGCGTTGGGCCAGCATTCGGCCGAGAAAATTTCCAGCCGGATCGACGAGCTTGCCGACGGCCGCCTGATCCGCGTTACCCGGCAACCGATGAAGGGCGGCGGCTGGGTGGCGACGCACGAGGACATCACCGAGCGCCATCGGCTCGAAAACCAGCGCGATACGATGCTGGCGCAGGAAAGCCGCAGACTGCTGACCGAGACCGCGATCGCCGCGTTCCGGGAACGCATCGAGGAAATGCTCGGCACGGTCAGCAACAGCACCAACGCCATGAAGTCGACCGCAGGCGCGCTGATCGTCTCGTCGCACGAGGCCACCCAACATGCCGAAGTGGCGCTGCGGGAATCCAACGATGCTTCCGACAACGTCTCGATCGTCGCCGGCTCGGCCGAGGAGCTGTCGGCCTCGATCGCTGAAATCAATTCGCAGCTGGCGCAGACCACCGCCTTGGTGGCAAGCGCGGTGGCCAAGGCGAAAGCCTCGAACGGCGAATATGCCGGGCTGGCGCTGGCCGCCGAGAAGATCGGCGACGTCGTCAAGCTCATCCGCAACATTGCCGGCCAAACCAATCTGTTGGCGCTCAACGCCACCATCGAGGCGGCGCGCGCCGGGGAAGCGGGACGCGGTTTTGCCGTCGTCGCCGCCGAAGTGAAATCGCTCGCGGTGGAAACCGCGAAGGCGACCGAGGAGATCGCGCGCCACATCCTGGCGGTGCAGGAATCGACCGGCAGCGCGGTCGAGGCGGTGCACGGCATCGAGGACAGCATGCATGAAATCTCGACGCGCGCCTCGAGCGCCGCCGCTTCGATCCTGCAGCAGAACGCCGCCACCTCCGAAATCAGCCGCAACGCGGTGAATGCGGCGCGCGGCACCAGCATGGTGGTGGCGGTGCTCGGCAAGGTTTCCACGGCGGCGAGCGGCACCCGCGCCGCGGCCGAAACCGTGCTCGACGCTTCCAATTCGGTCGACGCCTCGGTCGGCAATCTGCGCGCCGAGATCGAGGGCTTTCTCAAGAAGGTTGCGGTGTAAGGTCGGCGTTGGTCTCGGCGCGTGAGACCGTCATCTTGGTCGCTGGCTAAACCCGATGCTACGGTTTGTCGCTGCCGCCCGAGACGGCGGCGCGTGAACGAAAATATGGGGGAGGCTGACATGACGCGAACGCAACGGCTTGCGCTGGCATTGCTGACGACCGCCTATGTGGCGTTCCATGGCGGCGCCGCCTTCGCGCAGACCGCCAAGGATCTGGTTGGCACCTGGCAGCTTGTGTCCAATGTGCTCACGCAAGACGGCAAGAAGATCGATCAGTTCGGTCCCGATCCGCACGGCGTTTTGTACTTCGCAAGCAACGGCCGCTACGTGCTGTCGATCGTCCGTGACGGCTTGCCGAAATTCGCCGGTAACGGACGCATGAACGGAACGGACGCCGAGAACAAGGCAATCGTGCAGGGCAGTATCAGTCATTTCGGCACCTACGGCGTCGACGGCGACAAGATCGTGTTCCATGTCGAGCACGCAACCTTCCCCAATTGGGACGGCGGCACGCAGGCGCGGCCGTTCAAGCTCTCCGGCGATGACATGTCGTTTTTCGTCGCCGCGGCCTCGGCCGGCGGCGGCAGCTCGGAGGTGGTTTGGAAGCGGATGAAGTGAGGGCGATAAGCGACCTCACCCGAGAGTAGCGCTTCACCACTTAGCCTCGGCAACGGACGGTGGATTTCTCGCCTTGCCTGCTATACATGTATAGCAACAAGGAACCACCCCGGAGCCTCAAATGCTTGCACTTCGTTTGCCCCCCGAAATCGAGCAGCGGCTTGACGCCCTGGCGAAGAAAACCGGCCGCAGCAAAAGCTATTACGCCCGCGAGGCGATCTTGCGGCAGATTGAGGACATTGAGGATTACTATTTGGCGCGGCGGCGCCTTAGCCGCGGCGGGCCGCGGGTAACCCTCGAAAGCCTGGAGCGCCGGCTCAAGCGGGGCGCCAAACGTTAGATGGCCGAATCGATCTGGCGGGTCGAATTCGATCGGGCAGCGGTTCGCGACCTGCGCAAGCTCGGCGCGGATGCGGAGGGTCGCGTGTTGCGCTATTTGCGCGAGCGTATTTCCGGCAGTGAGGATCCGCGCCGCTTGGGTCATGCCCTCATCGGCGACCGCAAGGGGCTATGGCGTTACCGCGTAGGCGATTACCGCATCGTTGCCGCCATCGAGGACGACCGCTTCGTCGTTTTGGTGGTGGCAGTCGGGCACCGACGGGAGATATATCGCTGACGTCTGCGGCTCTCGACAAATGGTGCTGCCGCTCAGGATTGAACTGAGGACCTCTCCCTTACCAAGGGAGTGCTCTACCACTGAGCTACGGCAGCGAAAGCCTTATTTTATCGGAATTTCTTCGCTGTAAACACTGTCGCCAAACGCTGTTTTATATTCGGGTCATCGCGAAAAGGAAACCCGGCGGGTGCGCGACGGTTCATGCATCGGCTTAGCTGGCTTGCGCACGTACGGGAGAATACGTCGGCCAACGCCCGCTATTGAGGGGCGGATTCAACCGGTCAGCGCAACACCTTCTAATCTTACGAGGTGAGGAGGTGCGCCATGGTGACGTCACGGATTTTGTTCACGGCAGCGCAAAAGGCCGAGCTGTGGGAGCGATGGAAGAACGGGCAAAGCGCTGCGGCCATCTCGCGGGCGCTGGAAAGAAGGAACAAAACTGGTGTTGAGCGGATCGTGGTACTCCACGGAGGGATCGTGCCGGCGCCACGCCGGAGAGCCTTGGCAGCACTAAGGCTTGAGGAACGCGAAGAGATTTCCCGTGGCATCGCGGTGGGCCGGTCGATCCGGCAGATCGCCCAGGGCCTCGGACGGGCGCCATCGACAGTAAGTCGGGAGATCAGGCGCCACGGCGGCAGTCAGGCCTATCGTGCAAACCGGGCTGATCGGCGTGCCTGGGAGCGGGCGTTGCGCCCCAAGCCTTGTCGTTTGGCGCTGCATAGGGAGCTACGATGGCGCGTGGCGCAGAAGCTCACGCTGCAATGGTCGCCGCAGCAGATCTCCGGCTGGCTGAAGCAGGAGTTCCCAACCCACCAAGACATGCAGATATCTCACGAAGCGATCTATCGCAGCCTCTTCATCCAGACCCGCGGCGTGCTGAAGAAGGAGCTGACGGGGCAGTTGCGTACTGCGCGGCGGATGCGTCGCCCCAAGAGCCACAACGCGAAGAGTGGACAGGGGCATATCCTCGATATGGTCTCCATCCGCGAGCGGCCCGCCGAGATTGAGGATCGCGCCGTGCCGGGGCATTGGGAAGGAGACCTTCTTACCGGAGCGAACGACACGCACATCGCCACCCTCGTCGAGCGCAATACCCGCTTCACGATGCTCGTCAAGATCCCCCGCAAGGACACGACGACTGTTGTTGCTGCGCTTGCCAAGCACATCGGCAAGCTGCCTGAGGAGTTGCGACGCTCCCTGACCTGGGATCAAGGCAAAGAGATGCATGCCCACAAGCGCTTCACGGTTGCCACCAACGTCCAGGTCTACTTCTGTGATCCGCGCAGTCCCTGGCAGCGCGGCTCAAACGAGAACACTAACGGCCTGCTGCGTCAGTACTTCCCGAGAGGAACCGACTTCTCGCGCATCTCGCAGAGTTACCTGAACGCGATTGCTCTGCGGCTCAATCAACGTCCGCGAAAGACCTTGGGCTTCCAAACGCCAGCCGATAAACTACAAGCAGTGTTGCACTGACCGGTTGAACGCACAAGGGGAAAGCGGACCTGGCTCAAATTTACAAGAATGACTGCCTATAACCCAAGGCAGACATCAAGGCGCTCATCCAACTAACAAAACAGAGCCGCCACAGTCTTTCAATCTTTGTCCTTCAAACTTAGGATGTAGGCGACGACGTCGCGTAGGTTACTGGCCTTGATGATGACGTTTGGCATGGTCTCATGCGACGTCCGTAGTGCTGCGATCAACGCCGCGCTTGTCATGCCTGGGGTGTTGGCAATCCTAGCGAAACTAGGGGCATCTGCATCAGGGGACCGGCCAGGGACCTTGTCCACCAGATGACATTCGGCACATTGCACTCGGGCTACCTGTTGGCCCTGTCGAGGACTGCCAATCTCCTGTCCCTCTGCAATGCTTAGTGTCGCTGCAGATATGGCAAGGATGAAGCTAATTCTAGACATGATCACCTTCATTCTTTGGTTCTTGGCGCCTTTGATCTATCGCAAGGCGGGGCTGATGCAATGAGGCACGAATTATGATTATGGCTCCAACCGAAACTCAATCAACCACGCTGGTCTGCCCGCATTGCCAGGGCACTATGCAGCTGGTTCGTCACATTGACCTAAAGGGACTGCCGAACATCTACGTTTTCTATTGCCAGCATTGCCAGTATGTAGCGACGGTCAAGCAGCAACGTGCCGCCTAATGGCCCGTCTCGACCGTCGGGCCTTGCACCGTCATGTCCAAAATTCGGGGATAAGCGGACTCGCAGCGGACATCGCCGAATGGGCGCTGATGACCCGATTCGGACACCAAGAGCGATAACGATGCCTCGCCGGATTACTTTAGCGTTTCAATATATGCGGCAAGATCCGCCGCGTCTGTCCGAGATAGTCCCATGTCCGGCATCTTCGGATGAGGATTGAGCAGGAAGAGCGCGATCTTAGCGGCATCGAAGCCCGGTGTTTTTGCAATACTCGCAAATGTTGGGGCCTGATCTGTCGTGGACTGACGTTGGGTGGCTGAAACGACATGGCAAGCCGCACACCATCGGTGAGCAAGGCGCGCACCGTTGTGGGGGTCGGCAGCGAATGCCGGTGTAATCGCCAGGGTCGCAGCGATTATCAAACCGTGACAGACGTAACGCAGGCCATTTAGTCCACCCATTTTTGGAACTCCACATTAATTTGGCATCAAAGATACTGAGCTGCTGAGCTGCTGAGCTGCTGAGCGTTCAAGCCCTCAGTAGATTTCAATCTGGCAAAAGGAAGGCAAGAAGTAGCGTTATTTCTTTTTGTGACCCTCATCATATTTTTTGAGTTTGGCTTCTTCGTCGCGAAGCAAGTTCTCGATCCTCCTGCGCTCCGCAGGATCGGTCGTTATTTTGAGTATTGCCCGATAGTGCTCAATGTTTTGTCGTATGACAAAACGCTCCATGACCCGCTCCCAAGGGGTGCAACCGCCCACATTGACCCTTGAGCTAGATCAATGCGGCTTTGCGTATTCTAGATGACGCTGGCCAAATGGAAAGGGTATGGCAGCTTATCGCTACAGCCCCAGCACATGTCGAGCTGGAGTTAAGTATATATGATGACGGCGAATATCACGCCTTGGTCTTTCCTTGCCGACATGATGGGTCAGGGTCAGGCTGGTGGGACGTGCGTGCCAATCGTCCCATGTCGCTCAAGCCAACACATTGGCGGCCGTGGAATTACGAAAATAAATGATGTAAGGCCGCGTCACTCGGCAGCCTCTCTGGACCCTATAGACGTTGGTCACTCTTGAAATCGAGAGCGGCCTTGTTTGGCTATGCGCTAAATCGGAAATAGGTGGGCTCCGGTCGTACCCCCTGGTCCCGCCCGGAGCCCGACACTCTTGCCTCTCAAGAGAATCCTGAGGCGGTACTATTCTGCCACCGCTATTTCAGAACGCAATCCGGTTCCGTAGGCCGCCTAATGATGGGATGTCGCATGTTGGCCCCTTTCGACGTTCGCCGCGTCGCAGCGATATGTCTGGACTTGCGGGACAAGCCGACATCCCGCGGACATCGTAAATCGGTCGTTCGTGACCCATTAGCTGACTCTCCGTGGAGTGCGCCCCTGGGGCCGGACAGGTTGAGGCTGGTGAGTTGACAGGGTGAGCTGGGCTTTCGAAGGATGAAAGCCATGGCCAGACAACGTTCGCACAGCATCGAGTTCAAGCGGCAGGTTGCACAGGAGTTTATTGCCGGAGAGACCCTGTACGGGCTTTCCAAGCGGCATGACATCTCGCGTCAGCTGATCCGCGTCTGGGTTCAGAAGTACGAAGCCGGCGCCTTAGATGAAGACGCCCAGGCTGCTGATCTGCTCCAGGGGTATGAAGCCAAAATTGCAGCGTTGGAGCGGATGGTTGGTAGACAGGCGCTCGAAATTGAGTTCCTAAAGGGGGCTCTGAAAAACGCACCGCGGCCGAGAAGCGCGACTACATCCGTCATTGTCGGCCCCGCGGCGTCTCCATCGCAGAAGGATGCCGGCTAATGGGGATCGGTCGCTCTACTTTTTATGACACGCCCGATGCTCGCGCGCGCGACCTGACCATCGTTGCGGAGATGAAAATGATTTGCGACGAGTTTGAAGCCTATGGCTACCGGCGTGTTGACGCCGAACTCCGCCATCGTGGCATTGTCGTCAACGCCAAGAAGATCCGCCGGCTCATGCGCGAGCATGCGCTGAATCCAAAGCAACGGAGGCGGTTTATCGCGACAACGGATAGCGATCACAATTATCCGATCTTCACCAATCTCGCGAAGAATACGAGCCTGGATGGCCCCAACCAACTGTGGGTGGCCGACATCACCTATGTCGCAATCGCGATCGGCTTTGTGTACTTGGCTGCGATCCTCGATGCTTGGTCCCGCCGGGTCGTAGGTTATGCCATCAGCCGCTCGATCGATGCACGGCTCGTTGTTGCTGCGCTCAAGGCCGCTATCAGCGCCCGCAATCCACCAAGGGGTTGCGTGCATCATTCCGACCGTGGATCACAATATGCCTGCGAAGACTATCGCGCCGTCTTGCGAGAGCACGGTCTCAAGGGCTCTATGGGCCGGCGTGGCAATCCCTACGACAACGCCAAGGCCGAGAGCTTCATGAAGACACTGAAGGTTGAAGCCGTGTATCTGATGGCCTACGAAACCTTCGAGGACGTTGCAGCCGATCTTCCCCGCTTTATCGACGAGGTCTACAACACTCGCAGACTCCACTCCGCGCTGGGCTATCTGAGCCCCGTGCAATACGAGGACCGCCACGCCCAGCAATCGGTCAAAAACGCCGCCTAAAATTGTCCACCCTCAGGGGCGCACTCCACCGCGCCGTCAATTGACGCATTGCGAAAGGCTCTTCGCCCTGATGTTGGCTGCCCCGGGCAAAGCGGGATTCGCCTAACCGATGTTTTGGAACATCCGGTGAGCGTGGGGATCACTCCGGCTTGATATTGGCCATACGGATCACCTTTCCCCATTTCACGGTTTCTGCGGCGATGAGCTTGCCGAAGTCGGCGGGCGAGCCGCCAATCGCCGTGCCCCCGAGCGCGGCAAACTGTTCTTTCAGCTTTGGATCGGCGAGGACGGCATTGATCTCATTGTTGAGCTTGTTGATGATTTCGACCGGTGTGTTCTTGGGTGCACCGATCCCGTGCCAAATACTCACCTCATAGCCCGGAAGGAATTCTCCCAATGTGGGAACTCCGGGCAGCGCATCGGAGCGCGCCGCGCCGGTTACCGCGAGGGCACGGAGCTTGCCCGCCTTGAGGTACTCGATCACCGTTGCGATCGGAGCGAATGTGACCTGCACTTGTCCGCTGAGCAGATCGGGCATGTAACTGCCACGATACGGAATGTGAACAAGGCGGACGCCCGCCATTGTATTGAACATCTCGCCGGCGACATTGTTCACAGTCCCGTAGCCGGCGGACGCGTAATTGATCTTGCTGGGATTAGCCTTGGCATACGCAATGAACTCGGGAACGGTCTTGGCCGGAAACGACGGAGTGACCACCATGACGGTAGGCGACCGGAACGTACCGATCACCGGCGCTATGTCGCTGACGATATCGAAATTTAGCCCTTTGTAGAGCGTCGCGTTGACGGCATTGGCAAAGGTAAGCACGAGGAGCGTATAGCCATCGGCCGGAGCGCGCACGACAACCTCGGTGCCAACATTGCTGCCAGCGCCCGGCCGGTTGTCGACGATGACTTGCTGCCCGAGACGCTCCGACAGCGATTGAGCAATAAGGCGGGCGACAATGTCGGGCGTAAGGCCGGCGGGATAGCCCACGACAAGTTGCACCGGCCGCGAAGGGTAGACCTGTGCCGTGGCGCTGTTGATGCACCCGAGGACCGCAGCGAATGCGAAAGCAAGAAAGAACTTTCTCATGTCATTCCTCCATTTCGCAGTGGCTCAAACTGGACGTCTTATAATCGTCGAGTTCGTCCGCCTCGGACTAAATTCACTCCCGCTGCCTGTCCTTGGCTCGGCGAATTGTCGGAGCGCCGCCCAACAACGTCCATTACTTTTGAGCCGGCTTTGTATTAGGTTTTGCCTAATACTGGCGCCCACTGCGTCAACCTTGGGCGCCGCCGGCTTGCCGAGGAGGTGCGCGAATGGAACTGCGCCATCTACGATACTTTGTGGCCGTCGCCGAAGAACTGCACTTCTCACGGGCCGCGGAACGCTTGCATATCTCACCTCCATCATTGACCGAACAAATCCGGGACCTTGAACGGGAATTAGGTGCTTCGCTGTTCACGCGAACAAAACGAAACGTGGCACTCACGGATGCAGGTGCCCGCTTTCTCGAGGAGGCTCGATCGACTTTGCGGCAGGCGGAGCACGCCGCGCATGTGGCAAGACTTGCCGGACGCGGCGAGGTGGGGCGCGTCGAAATAGGCTACGCCTCTTCGGCGGCTTGTTCGGGGCTCGTTACGGCAGCGTTGGCGGAGTATCGCCGGACGCATCCGCTGGTAAGTCTCTCGCTTTCGGCGATGCAGGCTGCCCGGCAGCTCGACCAGTTGACGGAAGGGCGCCTTGACGTTGGATTTCTCCGAACCCCAGCGAGATATCCAGTGGGGATTTCGTCTGTCATCATCGCGACGCAACCCGTCGTCATTGCGCTGCCCAGTGGCCATAAGCTCGCTAAAAACCCCTCCATCTCCGCCGCAATGCTGGCCGAAGAGCGCTTTCTTGCTCCAACTTTCGAAACGGATGTCGGGCTCTTTCAGCATACGGCCGCAGTCGGCCAGCAAGGCAAGTTCGTGGCACGTATCGTCGATCGCATCCCCGATCTCTTTACGACCGTGACGCTGGTCGCCGCAGGCGTCGGCATTGCCGTTGTCCCGCAATCGTGTTCGTGCATTCAGATTCCGGGCGTGGTCTACAAGCCTCTTTCGGCGCAGACGAAGCAGGTCGAATTGGCTGCTGCGTTCCGCCGGGATGAACGAGCACCGGCCGTTAAGACATTCATTCAGCAACTCAGGAACTGGTCCTCTAAACCAAGCAGCAGCAACTAATTCGGAAACTAAGAGCTAACCGGCAGGTCCGTGACCGACTTCTTTTCTGCAGCGCGAAATGACGCGATTGGCCCATAAGAGACGACAACGGCATCCTCTTGCATGTCGGATTTCCAACGGGTGGTCTCAACCGGTCAACGCAACACTTGGAGCAGCTGGCAATAAATAACGATGAGGGCTTGCCAAACTGCTCGCCCAAATGCTTTCAGCGAGTCCCTCCGCAACCAGCGATCCCATAACGTGATTTGCTCTGCCGCCCTCGTACCACCACGAGATCTCTGACTTATCAGCCTATAATCAATCTTCGCTCTCTAAGGGCAAGTGTTGCGTTGACCGGTTGAATCCGCCACGGCTAAGCGGACGTCCCGACCTTGTACGTGTGGGGTGAAACCGTCGGCGAACTGTCGCCAAAAGCTGTCGCCAATGTCGCCAAAGGTTCAGTTAAGTGATTGATTTTGTTAGGCCTGGCCCCTTTACCAAGGGAGTGCTCTACCACTGAGCTACGGCAGCTTACCCTTATTTTACAGGCATTTCTTCGCTGTAAACACTGTCGCCAAACGCTGTTTATATTCGGGTCGTCGCGAAAAGGAAACCTGGCGGGTACGCGACGGTCGCCGGCCACGTTGCGCTTATTCTTTGTGTCAAACGGATTGCGATTTGGTAGTCGCGACCAGGCAGCTTCGGTTACGTGCCCGGCTGCCAGGTGATGAGGACCTCCCGGCCCAGGGCGATCCAGCGCGGGGTGAAGCCGTCGGGGCCTTGCGCGTAAAGCTCGTCAAAATGCTGCTCCACCGTGGCGCGGGCGTGCGCCTCGAACGCGGCAGCGACCGGCCAATGGGCCCATTGCTCGTTAGCGAGGCGTTGCACGGCGTAGGCAAGCGCGGCCGCCCGACTCGGCAGCGGCACGATGTAGCGTACGTTCGGTGGCCGCAGCATCGTGAGATCGGGCAGCCGGCCCATCTCCCACAGCACGCTCATGAGTTCGGCATGGCCGGGTACCACTTCCTCCGCCTCGCCATGGACGAGTCGGAAGAGCACGCGGTTCCAGGAGGGCGGCGGTGGCGCGTTGACGGTAAGGATGACGCGGCGCGAGCCGGCACGCTCAAGCTTCTCGATGAAGGGCACGATGTCGCTTGTGAGATACGTGACGTGATTGACGAGCGCGACGCTACCTTGCGGCATGTCCGCCGCGAGCCAATCACCCTTAACGAGGCCAACATTGCCAATTCCGGCGGCCTTGGCGTTGGCGAGGAAGGCTGCGCCCATGCTTGCCGAGGGATCAACATTGGTGACGGAGCGGCAACGCAACGCGAGCGGCAGCGACATGCGCCCCGCTCCGCCGCCGACATCGACGATCGCGTCCGACGGCTCAATCAAATCGGCGAGCGCCATGAGATTGGCGTCGAGTGGCCGGCGCGGATCGGCCTTGAGAAGCGGATGGTCGGGATCGAGATCGCCGAAGAGATCGCCCGACGGCTCCGTCCCGCGAAGCCGCGCGCGTTGCGCCAGAACCGCATTGACCCGCGCGGCATAGTGCTCGGCTGCGGTCATGTTCCCTCCCCACCATCGGCTTAGGTGTAGCACACCCCGACCGTTACGTTTTATGTCCGGTGATGGGCCCATAAGAGAAGCCGACGGCTTCCTCTTGCATGTCGGATTTCCACGTCTAGGCTGATGTTTCCGACCTGTACGTGCGGGGTGAAACCGTCGGCGAACTGTCGCCAAAGGCTGTCGCCAATGTCGCCAAATAGCCTGCTAAATGTTTGATTTTATTAGACGCGGCCCCTTTACCAAGGGAGTGCTCTACCACTGAGCTACGGCAGCGGACTTTTCGGCCAAATACGCGGCGCAACTACGCAGCGCCGGTACGCGGCAAATGTCGGCGAAAAACGCGGCGATCCTTGCCATAGGGGGGTCTTGAGCGCAAGCGCGGCAGTGGTTGCCGCGCGGCAGCGAGCGTGCTTTGAAATGTCTTTATGACCAAGCCCGGCAAAGCGGGAAAATGGGCCGCGCGCAGCGAGCGGCTGTCGGCGGCGCTGCGCGAAAACCTCAAACGGCGTAAGCAACAAGCCCGCGCCCGGGCGGAAGGGCCTTCGCCAAGGGAGTCGCCAAGGGAGGATTCCTCGGCAAAAGATGCCACTATGGCAAGCGAAGGTCCCGACTTTCGCCGCAATCGGAGCCGGGAGTAGGGCGGAGCCAGGGCCAGCGGGGGTAAAATGGACCGGATTCGTATCGTCGGCGGTCGGCGTCTTGATGGCGCCATCCCGATCTCGGGCGCCAAGAACGCGACGCTGCCCTTGATGATCGCGTCGCTCCTGACCGAACAGACGCTCATTCTCGACAACGTGCCGCGGCTCGCCGACGTCGCGCTGCTCGAGCGCATCCTCGGCAATCACGGCGTCGACATCATGACGAGCGGCAAGCGCGCCGGCGAGACCGCCGACCACGGCCAGACGCTGCACATTTCCGCAGCCCGCATCGTCGACACCACCGCGCCCTACGAACTCGTTTCCAAAATGCGGGCGAGCTTCTGGGTGCTGGCGCCGCTCCTTGCCCGCATCGGCGAGGCGCGGGTGTCGATGCCGGGCGGTTGCGCCATCGGCACCCGGCCGGTCGATCTTCTCATCATGGCGATGGCGCAGCTCGGCGCCGACATCGAGATCGACGGCGGCTATGTGGTGGCGCGCGCGCCGCATGGACTCAAGGGCGGCGAGATCGTGTTTCCGAAAGTCACCGTCGGCGGCACCCACACCGCGATCATGGCGGCGACGCTCGCCAACGGCACCACGGTGATCGACAACGCGGCGCTGGAGCCGGAAATCGCCGATGTCGCCGATTGCCTCAACAAAATGGGCGCGCACATTTCCGGCGCCGGCACCCGCCGCATCGTCGTCGAAGGCGTCGCCAAGCTTAACGGCGCGCGCCACGCCGTGCTGCCCGACCGCATCGAGACCGGCACCTATGCCATGGCGGTCGCCATGGCCGGCGGCGACATCCTGTTGCAGAACGCGCGCCCCGAACTCTTACAGGCCGCGCTCGATGTGCTGACGCAGAGCGGCGTCACCGTCACGCCGACCAACCAGGGTATCCGCGTTGCGCGCAACGGTACGGGGCTATTGCCGGTCGATGTGAGCACCGCGCCGTTTCCGGAATTCCCGACCGATCTGCAGGCGCAGCTGATGGCGCTGATGACGCGCGCACGCGGCACCTCGCACATCACCGAGACGATTTTCGAAAACCGCTTCATGCATGTCGGCGAATTGACGCGGCTCGGCGCGCGCATTCACCTCGACGGCGAGCGCGCCACGATCGAAGGCGTCGAACAGCTCAAGGGCGCGCCGGTGATGGCGACCGATCTGCGCGCCTCGGTGTCGCTCGTCATCGCGGCGCTCGCCGCCGAGGGCGAAACAATAGTCAACCGCGTCTATCACCTCGATCGCGGCTTCGAGCGATTGGAAGAAAAGCTCGGCCGCTGCGGCGCCGCGATCGAGCGGTTGTCGGGTTAGCTTTAATGACCCGCCCGTCCCCGCGGCAGCGGGGACCCAGTGAAATAATCGCGAATGCAATTCTCGCGCTGGATTCCCGCTTGCGCGGGAATGAGTGGTCGCAAACCGCTCTAGAACAGATCGCTTGATGGTGGCGGCGTCGTGAGACTGCTGAAACGCTTTTTGCGCCGTGTGCTCATCTTCGGATTGGGCATCCTGAGCGTCTGGTTGATCGTCTTTGTCTTCAGACTGACCGACCGCAGGCTGCCGACCATTTTGGCTTTGGCGTGTACCTATGGGATCGCCGCCTACGTTGTCCTGCCGCGGGCCGTTCGCATGGGCCTTAAAATCCTGCAGCGCAAACGGGTGCCGCGCTTCACCATTACCGGCGACGGACTGCCCGGCGATCCGGTCAATCTCGTGTTGATCGGAACGCTGGCGCAGCTGCGCACCGCTTTCGCCGTTGCCGGCTGGTCGGAAGCCGATCGGTTGGGTCTGGCAAGCTCATGGCGCATGGTCCGCGCCTTCGTTCTCGATAGGCCCTATCCAACCGCCCCGTTCAGCACGCTCTTTCTCTATGGACGCGGCCAAGACATCGGCTTCCAGAAGGCGATCGATAACAGCCCGCGCCAGCGCCATCACGTGCGATTCTGGGCGTTGAGCCCGGCGCGCGCCGAAGCCACGGTGGGGACGGCAAGTTTCTGGCTCAACACCGACCGCCCGCCGCACGATGCTCACGCCTTCTGGGTCGGCGCCGGCACCAAAGACACCGGACTTTCGCTGACCCGGCTCACGTTTCAGATCACCCACTCGACCGATTCCGATACCAATACCGAACGCGATTACATTATCGCCGAACTGCGGAACAAGCGCGTCATCGACGACGTGAACACCTATCAATCCGGCCGGCCGTTGCCGGTGCACGTCAACCACTACATTACCGACGGCGAAGTCACAGTGGCGAGCCTGACGCCGCCTTCGGCCGACGCGGCGCCCGCATAGCGCGGATCCGGTGCGGATTGAGCATGGCGCTCGGCGCGCCATGTTGCGTGATCATCGGTGTGAGCACGTCCAATTTGCAACAGACGTGTCCTGAGAGCACGCTCAGATTCTCTACTAGGTGATTCGCTTGCGCGGGGATCGTAACGATTCCGGCGAATGAGAAGCTTGCGGGTTTCTCTCATCACGCGGCGCATTGTCTGTATCCCGCGCTTTGTCAGTAGCTAGTGATCGCGGCGGCCGTTGCGGATTCTTGTGCCATTTGGCGCGGGACGGCGTGAACTCGTTGTTCGAGGCATGCCTCACCAGCCGCTTGTGAAGCTCACCGATTGGATCTTTGCCGGGGGGTACAGCCATGACCAGGTTCACGAAGCTTGCGTTGCTTGTCTGCCTCGCATTGGCCGCCGCTGCGGTCCGACACCCGGCATCTGCCGCCGCGCTCGATGAGCAGATCTCGGCGCGGCTTGACGCCCTGGAAAAAGAAAATGCCGCGTTGCGCGCGCGCGTCAGTCGTCTCGAAGCGTCCAAGGCGGCGCGGATGCAACACGGCGCGGCGCCTGCCGCCGAAGCCCGGCGGCTGCAAAATGCGGAAGCCTTGGCCGCCGAGCCAAATACGGCGCCCCCGAGAAACGTAGCTCAAGCCGTCGTCATCGGACCGTCGAAACCGCTGCATCACTTCGAGATCAGCGGGTCGCTGATGTATTTGCAGCCGGGCGCCGGCGATCTCGAATATGGGACGCTGATCACCCCATTGCCGATAACGACACCCAATTGGGCCAACCAATCGCTCAAGCCAGGCTTCAGTCCGAGCTTCCGTGTCGGGGCGCGCTATATGCCCAGCGAGGCCGACGATATCGAATTGAATTGGACGCATTTGAACAACACGGCGAATGGCGCCTTTTCCGCCGCGCCGACGCAAATGGTCGGGCCGCCTTATTTGATCGGTCCGGAATCGGCCTTGTACCAGAACGCCAACGGCACGGTGCGATCGGCCTATGATGCCGTCAATTTGGACGGCGGTCATACCTTCTGTGCCGACTGTCCGTTCCAATTGCGCGCCTTCGGCGGCGTGGAGTTTGCTCGCATCGGCCAGACCATGACCGGGCTGTTCCAGAGCGCCGATGGCACGGATGCCAGCGGATATACCAACAACTCGCTGTTTACCGGCGTTGGACCACGGTTGGGATTGAAAGGTCAGTATGCGTTAGGCGACTTTCAATTCATCGGCGAATTCGCGGGGGCGGGCTTGATCGGCACCGCGCGGAACAGCATCAATTTTCTCACAAATTCTCCAGTGGTCGGAGTCAACAACCAAGCTTTGACATCGCCCAATGCGACGCAGGTGATTCCCAGTATCGACGCCAGATTGGCCACGGCTTACACTTTCCCGTCCAGCGACTACGGCCAGTTCAAGATCGAGTTGGGTTATCAGGCGGCAATCTATTTCGATGTCGTCAGTCAGTATGCGCTGACCCAAGTCACGACGACGGTCCCGCCCGTGGGAGTCTTCCTGGCAACGGAGCAACATTCTCAAAGCAACTTCACGGACCAGGGTCCGTATCTGACTGGCAGCTGGTTGTTCTAGCTGGCACCGCTCCGCTTGCCCGGCAGGCTAATAGGCCGCAAGCAGGCGTATGATTGGCTAAGACAAGCTTCGCTGGCGCCGATCGCGGCTTTCGGCCCGCTTTTGGGCTATGTTCAGCCCTTGCGTTCGGCAATTGAATCGCGAGGACAGGATGAAGAAGAGCGCCGGAGAGAAGAAGCGGCCGTGCAAAAATTGCGAAGGCAAAGGCACGCTCAAGAAAGGGGATAAAATCGTGAGATGCCAGAGGTGTGGCGGGACCGGCATCAAGCCGTCATGACCCCTCCAGGTCCGCCGGGGCACGCATGGCGAGTTTTCCGTCTGCCGCTGGCTTCGGCAAATCGCGCCGCAGCTTAATCACGCCGCCAGCTCGCGCATGATGCGATAGAGCCGGACTTGGCCTTCGAAGCCGATGCCTGGGCGGTCGGATAATTTCAGATAGCCGTTCTCCAGCCTAGCGTCGTCGGCGAAACCGCCGAAATCGCCGAACACGCCCGGATAAGATTCCGCCCCGCCGAGCCCGAAGCCGGCGGCGATCGCAAGCGACATCTGATTGCCGCCATGCGGGAACAAGAGCGCGCGCGGCCATTGATGCCGCGCCAGCACGTCAAGCGTGCGGGCATATTGCACGATGCCGTAGGCCTGTGGCGGATCGACCTGGATGACGTCGCGGCGCTGCGGCTTCAGTCCGCCGAAGCGCACCAAGTTCTCCACGTCCTGCGTCGAATATAAATTCTCGCCGGTGGAGAGCGGCGCGTCGTAATTGGCGGCGATCTCGGCAAGAAGCGCATAATCGAGCGGATCGCACGGCTCCTCGAACCAGCGCAAGTCGAACGGGCGCAAGCCGCGCGCGTAGGCGAGCGCGTCGTCGCGGGAAAATTTCGAGTTGGCGTCGACCGCAAGCGCGCCGCCCTGCGGCAGGATCGCTTTCACCGCCGCGACGCGGGCGAGATCGTCGGAAAGCGGCATGCCGCCGACTTTCATCTTCAGCATAATATAACCGGCGTCGAGATGGCCCTGCATCTCGTCCAGGAGATCCTGCGTGGTCTTGCCCGGCGCGTACCAGCCGGCGCCGACATAGCAAAACACCTTGTCGGCGATCTTGCCGCCGTTGTAGCGCTCGGCGAGCACGACATGCAGCGGCTTGTCCGCGATCTTGGCCACCGCGTCCCATACCGCGACTTCGATGGTGCCGATGCCGATCGAGCGCTCGCTGTGGCCGCCGGATTTCTCGTTCTTCATCATCGCGGCGAGAATCTTTTCCGGCGCGAAATTATCGCACGCCTCGTTGAGCAGCGTTTGCGGATCGGCTTTGAGGATGCGCGGAATGAAACGCGCGCGCATCTGCGCGCCGCAGGCATAGCGGCCGGTCGAGTTGAAGGCGAAGCCGCAGACCGGCTTGCCGCCGCGCACGACGTCGGTGATCACGGCGACCACCGAGGTCGTCATTTCGGAAAAATTTGTGCTCGAATTGGCGAGCGTGGAATTGAGCGGAACCGCGGTCTCGCGGATATCGACAATGCGCATAGGAATAAGCCCGGCGAGACCTTTCGTGGCGTTTGTCCAATGCTATCATTGTCCCGCCACCACCAACAGCAGGGCAGGAAACAACCAATGGCCGGGAAGAAAGTGACGCGAGACGATCTCCGCGAGGCCGCGGAGAAATACAAGAACTGGGGCAAGTGGGGCCCCGACGACGAGATCGGCACGCTCAATTACACCAGCGCCGAGGACATCGTCGCCGCGGCGCGGCTCGTCAAAAAGGGCAAGGTGATCTCGCTCGCGCTCAACTTCGACAATAACGGTCCGCAAGGCGGCAAGACCAATTATCCGGCGCTCGGCCGCATCAATCCGCTGCACACCATGCTGCGCACCGGCACCGACGCCTATTCCGGCGTGCTCGACAAGCGCGGCATCCGCGCCGCCGACGATATGGTGGTGATGCCGCTGCAATGCGGCACGCAATGGGACGGGCTCGGCCACGTGTTCTACGAGAACACTATGTGGAACGGCTACGATTGCCGCGAAGTGTCGTCGTTCGGCGCCGCGAAATGCGGCATCGAGAAAACCAAGGCCAAGATGGTCGGCCGCGGCGTGTTTCTCGACGTCGCCCGCGCGCTCGGCAAGGAGTATCTCGACGACGGCTACGGCATCACCTGCGCCGATCTCGACCTCACCGCGAAGAAGCAGAAGATCGAATTCAAGCGCGGCGATTACATCGTGGTGCGCACCGGACAGATGGAGCGCTGCCTCAAAGCGGGAAGCTGGGACGGCTATCCCGGCGGCGACGCGCCGGGTTTTGCCTTCGAGACGCTGGAATTCGTCGCCAAGACCGAGCTCGCCGCGCTCGCCAGCGACACCTGGGGCTGCGAAGTGCGGCCCAACAACACCGAAGGCGGCATCAACCAGCCCTGGCACTGGATCACCATCCCGATCATGGGCATGACCATGGGCGAGATTTTTTATCTGAAGGACTTGGCCGAGGATTGCGCCAAAGACGGCGTCTACGAATTCATGTTCGTCGCGCCGGCGATTCCCATCACCGGCGCCGTCGGCTCGCCGACCAATCCGCTGGCGATCAAGTGACGCCGCAGGCGTCATCCCGGACGGGCGAAGCCCGATCCGGGATCTCGCGCCGCTTGCTCTGCGTCATCCCTGCTCCGCCGCCAGCATCTTTTCGAGCACGCGCTTGTAGCGCACGCAGCCGACATCGACCGCGAGGATCACTGGATCGAGCGGCTCCGTTGCGCTCTCGATGATGCGCTGCTGTGCCTCGATCACCGGCGCGTCCTGCTCTTCAAACGCAAAGCGGCGCATTTCGGCGATCCGTTTCTGTAGATCGCGGTTGAGCTTGTCTTCGCTCGTCTTCACGCCCCAGCGCACCGCGGTGAAGAAATAATGCGTCGAGCGTTCGTTCTCGGGGGTGAGCAGGTGAACCGCGTGATAGCCGGTGCCGGTCTCGGGCGCCGCGCCCATCGTGCAGATGCCGGAGAACAGCCGTAGCGCCGCCGGCGCCATCCAGCGCATTTTGGTGAACTTGTCGACGCGCGGCGGATGATCGGGCCAGAACGGCGCGAACATGCCGGGCGGTATCGAATTGGTGGCGTGGCGGCCGACCACCACGTCGTCGCCATCCAGCTCGGCGGTGATTTCGGATTCGACGGTGTCGGCATTGCCCAGAATGCCCTCGTGCAGGTACGAGGTGTGGCTCAGATCGAGCAGATTGTCGATGATGAGCTGATAATTGGCCTTGATCACGATGCTGTCGCGCTTGGTCGTGTGCAGCTCCGGTACATTGTCGAGCACGGAGAAGTCCGGGATTTTGCCGGCGTCGGCCGGCGCAGTCCCCATCCAGATCCAGAGCGCCTTGTGCTTCTCGATGACCGGATAGCTTTTCACCCGGGCGCGCGGCGGAATGTTCTTAGTGCCGTGCGGGTTGCGCACGCAGGCACCGCTGCCGTCGAATTCCAGTCCGTGATACGGACATTGGATGCGGTCGCCGCCGACGATCTTGCCCATGGAGAGCGGCGCGAAGCGGTGAGCGCAGCGGTCCTCGATCGCCGCCACCTCGCCGTTTGCTTTGCGAAACAGCACGACCGGCTCGTTCATGAGCGTGCGCGGTACGAGCTGCCCATCGCCGACCTCGTCGGACCAGGCCGCCACGTACCAGGCATTGCGCAGGAACGCGCCGGAAATCATCTCCTGTTGCGGCTTTGCGCCTTTGGCTTTGGTGTGCGGCTGATCCAGCATGGCGTTTCCTTCCCAGACCTTGTTTGCCGACAGGCCTTGTTCGCCAACATGGCCTTGTTTCCAGACATGATAGCACGGACCGGCGCCTCTTGAAGATGCCGGTCGCCGCGACTCGCTCGCGATCAAGTGACGATGGCTATAGTTGCGCTTTGGCTCGCATTCGTTACGTTTAGCGCTACCGATCACCGCAACACAGGCGGTCCCGCCATGGATACTAAGATGGATACCAAGACCGACACCAAGCGCTATCCCGTGACGCACAGCGACGCGGAGTGGCGCAAGATTCTCACGCCCGAGCAGTTCCACATCATGCGCGAGCACGGCACCGAGCGGCCGGGCTCTTGCGCGCTCAATTACGAAAAGCGCGCCGGCGCGTTTTATTGCGCCGGCTGCGGCCAAGCTTTGTTCGCCTCGAAAAAGAAATTCGAGAGCGGCACCGGCTGGCCGAGCTTCAACGATCCGGAGCCGGGAGCGGTCGAGACCACGACCGATAAGAGCTATTTCATGACCCGCACCGAGGTGCATTGCAGCCGTTGCGGCAGCCATCTCGGCCACGTCTTCGAAGACGGCCCGCCGCCGACCCATCTGCGCTATTGCATCAACGGCGTGGCGATGAATTTCAAGCCGGAGTAAGTTCAAGCCGGAAATAATCCGGCACCATCCGCACAACGCTGCGGGCGAGGGGGGAATCATGAAGCTGCGGCGGCGGGAATTTCTGCGTCTGGCGGCCGGCGCCGCCGCGGTTAATTCGAGCTTCATGGCCGCCGCGCAGTCGGCCTTGGCGCAGTCCTACCCGGCTCGGGCGATCAAGCTGATCGTCGGCTTCCCGCCCGGCGGCCAGGTCGACATCATCGCGCGCATCGCCGCGCAATGGCTGTCGCAGCAACTGGGCCAATCGGTGGTCGTCGAGAACCGCCCCGGCGCCGGCGGCTCGCTCGGCGCCGAAGCTGTCGTGAACGCGCCGCCGGACGGCTACACGCTGTTCTTCGCCGCGGCGTCCAACACCGTCAACGCCTCGCTGATGAAAAATCTCAGCTATGATTTCGTCCGCGATACCGCGCCGGTCGCGCCGATCAACCGCATCAATCTCGTCTTGGATGCAAACCCCTCGTTCCCGGCGACCAACGTCGCCGAGCTGATCGCGCAACTCAAAGCCAATCCTAGCAAGATCGCCATCGCATCGCCGTCGCTGGGAACGCCGCCCTATCTGGCCGTCGAGCTCTTCAAGATGATGGCCGGCGTCGACGTCGTGCACGTGCCCTATGCCGGCGAAGGCCAAATGGTCACGGACCTCCTCGGCGGTCAGGTCAAGCTCGGAGTCGACGGTATTTCTGCGGCCATCGGGCATATCAAAACCGGCAAGCTGCGCGCGCTGGCGCTGACCACCGCAACCCGCATCGACGAGCTGCCGGGCGTTCCCACCGTCGCCGAGACTTTGCCGGGTTTCGAGGCGAGCGGCTTTTCCGGCATCGTCGCGCCCAAGAACACGCCGGCGGATATCATCGACAAGCTCGCCGGCGCGGTCAAAGCCGTCCAGGCGGACGCCAAATTCAAAGAGCGGCTGGCCGACCTCGGTGTCAGCGAGCTGTCGCTGTCGCCCGCGGAGTTCGGCAAATACATCGCCGACGAAACCGAGAAGTGGCGCAAGGTGGTCCAGTTCGCGGGCCTGAAGGCACAGTAAGGGGAGGCGCCGGCAACAGCGCGACGGCGATGCTGCGGCTCTTTCTATCTATTTGGCGGTGCCGTCACAGCCGCGATTGGTGCCGCGGCCTTCCATGACCACGCAAAATTGCTGGCGATCCGCGCCAGCGGTGGTGCGGCATTGGGCGATAGCCTGAGCGTCGGCCATCTGCTGATTTTCGGCGATCGACCAGCCGACGCCCGGCGTGCCGTCCTTGGGATCGATGGCGACCGCGAAGCACTGGTTGTGGAAGGTGGCGACCACCTTACAGAGTTTTCGTGCGGACTCGGATGCGCCGACCGATTTCTGACAGCCTGCGATCGCGCCATTGCGCGCCGTATCCATGTCCGGCGCATTCAGCTCGAAGCCGCTGGCAAAACCGTCATGTGCGACGTCGGCGGGAAGTCCGACCGCCAGTGCGCTGTCGGCGCGGCTCGGCGAAACATTCACTAGCCCGGCGAGGACAAGTCCGGCGACTGCGACGTGTCGGCCGAGATTGAGAGTGTTTGTGCGCATGTCCGCCCCCTGGCAGATAAAGCCGCAACGCTGTCATCGCGCGTCATCGCGCCTCATCGGCGTGTTAGCGTAGCGAGCCTTGAATTTCCGAACAAGACCGAACGCCGGCGCCTACGCCGCCTTCGCTCCCCACAACTTCTTGCTCGCAATCGCCGCGCCTTCTGAGAGCGCTCGCAGCTTGGCCCAGACGATGCTATCGGCGACCATCGGCTCGGCGCGCACTGCGGTGCCGAAGCCGCAATCGACGCCGGCGATGACGCGGTCGCGGCCGACGATGTCGGCGTAGCGGCCGATGCGCTGCGCGACCAGCCGCGGGTGCTCGACGAAATTGGTGGTCGAATCGATGACGCCGGGAATGAGGATCTTGTCGTCGGGAATTTTGATCGTCTTGAGATCCTCCCATTCGTGATCGTGGCGCGGATTGGCGGCTTCGATGCTGAACGCCTGCACGCGCGCCTTGAACGCGATGTCGATGATTTTGAGCAGCGGCAGATCGTGGGTATGCGGCCCCTCGTAGTTGCCCCAACAAATGTGCAGCCGCATGCGGTCGGCGGGCAGTCCGGCGATCGCCGCATTGAGCGCCGCGATATTGCGTTCGGCGATCTTGGTGCGGAATTCATCGTCGGTTAGATGCCGGTATTGGTTGTTGCGTGCCGAGCCGAGGTCGGGCGCGTCGATCTGCAGCACGAAGCCGGCTTCGACGATGGCGCGGTATTCGACTTTCAGCACCTCGGCGAGCGCGGCGAGGTAGGCGTCTTCGCTCGGGTAATGCAGGTCGATGATAAAGCGCGTCAGGATGCCGGGCGACGGCGCGGTCATGAAGACTTCCGTCGGCTTGGCTTTTGCCGCCGCGGCCTTGAGATGCGCGATGTCGCGGTCGAGCGCCGAGCGGTCGGTGTAGCGCAATTCGCCGATGCAGCCGGGAAACGGCACGGCGGCAAAGCTGCGGCGTTCGCGGGCGAAATCCGGATGATCGAGGAGGTCGCGGCCGATCATGATGTCGCGGCCCTTCTCGGCGGCGCGCGGGTCCGGCGCGATGCCGCTAACGCGATGGCGGATATAGGTGGTGTAGGACGGCTTCGACATTTCGCCATCCGATACCACGTCGACGCCGCAACCGACCTGCTGCGCCACGACCTCGTCGACCGCCTTGGCGGTGGCGGCTTCGAATACGTCTGCGGCGACGGCGGCGCCTTGCTCGCGACCGAGAATGAGATCGATCAGCGCCTTCGGCCGCGGCAGACTGCCGGTATGGGTGGTGAGGATGCGGTCGGTCGAGGTCTTCATGCGGCGTTTCCCTTCGGTCCATTACGTCGTTGTCGCGGTAGCATTGTCGCCGTTCCGTGCCGAGGATAGTGTCCGGGCAACGAAAGGCTAGTAGGGAAATCGCGTCGCATGCGGATCGTTGATTTGAGCCGGGAGTTGTACCACCGCACGCCGTCCTATCCGGGACAGCCGCCGATCATCCACGGCATCTGGAAGACGCATGACGAGGCGTTCGCCGAATCGGGCAATGTCCAGGGCAACAGCGTGATGTTCTTCTCGATGCCCGATCACGGCGGCACCCATATCGACGCGCCGCGCCATTTCGGCAAGAGCGGCACGCCGATCGACAAATATCCGCTGGAGAATTGCATCGTGCAGGGCATCTGCATCGACCTGCGCCACATCGCACCGCGGGCTGAAATCACGCCCGCCGATCTGGAGGCCGCGGTGAAGAAGGCCGGCGTGCCGATCCCGAAAAAGGGCACGGTGCTGTTATGCACCGGCCACCATGCCCGCACCTTTCCGACGGCGGCCTATGCGACCGACAATCCCGGCGTCAATGTCGCGGCGACCGAATGGCTCGCGGCGGCGGGCATCGTCCATTTCGGCATCGATTCGATGCGGCCGGGACCCGAGGGCAAGGTCAACTCGCTGGTGCACAAAGCCTGCCTCGAGCTCGACATCACCCATATGGAAAGCCTGTGCAATCTGGAAAGCTTGCTCGGCGCCGGCGAGTTTCAATTCATCGGCCTGCCGCTGAAATGGCGCGAGGGCACCGGCTCGCCGATCCGCGCCGTCGCGGTGTTCAACGAATAGCCACGCACCAAACAATCTCAGGATCGAGAGAACGACCGAATGCAAATCGGCCACAACCGCAAAATGACCGGCGCGGCCTGCCTCGCCGATATGCTCAAAGGCTACGGCGTCACGCACGTGTTTCACGTGCCCGCCGTGCTGCGCACCACTTACGCCGAGATGGAGCGGCGCACCGACATCAAGCGGCTGCACGTGCACGGCGAGAAGGCCGCGGCCTATATGGCCGACGGCTATGCGCGCGCTTCGGGCAAACCCGGCATCTGCATGGCGCAGGTGATCGGCGCGCTCAATCTCGCCGCCGGATTGCGCGACGCCTGGCTCGCCCATTCGCCGGTCATCGCCATGACCGGCGGCCGCGAGGCGAAGACGAAGTTCCGCAAGGTCTATCAGGAGATCGACGACGTGCCGGCGTTCGAGCCGGTGACCAAGTTCAACGCCACCATCGACGACGTGGCGCGCTTTCCCGACATGGTGCGCCAAGCGTTCCGCACCGCGGTGACCGGCTGTCCCGGACCTGTGCATCTGCAATTTCGCGGCAATGAGGGCCAGATCGACGTTGAGGAAGCCGACATGGAGCCGCTCGTCGAGCCGCAATTTGCCCGCGTGCCGGCGTTCCGCCCGGCGCCGGACGAGGCAAGCGTGCGCGCCGCGCTGAAAATCCTGCAAGACGCCGCACGGCCGGTCATTGTCGCCGGCGGCGGCGTGCGTGCTTCCGGCGCGGCGGCCGAGCTCGTCGCGCTGGCGGAGGCGTTGCAGATACCGGTCGCGACTTCGCTCAACGGCAAGGATTCGATCCCCGGCAATCATCCGCTGTCGGTCGGCGTCGCCGGCAGCTATTCGCGCGAGAGCGCCAACCGTGTCGTCAACGCAGCCGATCTTGTCTGCTTCATCGGCACCGAGACCGGCGGCATGACCACCCATTTCTGGGCAGTGCCGAAAATCGGCACGCCGGCGCTCCAGATCGACATCGATCCGGAGGCGCTCGGCCGCAATTATCCGCTCGCGGCCGCCATCAATGGCGACGCCAAAGTGACGCTCGCGCGCATGTTCGCACTTGCCGACCGCGCCGGCGCTGCCAAGCGCAAGGCCTGGATCGGCGAGGCGCAAAAAATCTGTGACGAGTGGCGCGAGAAATATAAAGCCGCGCTTACGTCCGACGCGCTGCCGATCCGACCGGAGCGGCTCTGCCACGAATTGACGCGGCACGTTCCGGACGACGCCATCGTCGTCGTCGACACCGGCCATGCCGGCATGTGGATGGGCGGCATGTTCGATCTCACCTCACCGCGGCAGAGCTATATGCGCAGCGCCGGCCATCTCGGCTGGGCGTTCCCGGCGGGGCTCGGCGCCAAATGCGCTTGTCCGGAGCGGCCGGTCGTCACTTTCACCGGCGATGCCGGGTTCTGGTATCACATCGCCGAGATCGAAACCGCGGCGCGCTGGAATATCAATGCGGTCACCGTGGTCAACAATAACGGCGGCGGCAATCAATCCAAGCGCGGCTTCGACCGCGTCTATGGCGGCAAGCAGACCGACAAGGCGCGCGAATTGTGGACCTTCCGCAACACGAACTTCGCCCGCATCGCCGAGGACATGGGCGCGCTCGGCATCAGGGTGGAACAAGCGTCAGCCTTTCCCGCGGCGCTCGCGCAAGCGCTCGCCGCCAATCGCCCGGTGGTGATCGACGTGGTCACCGACATCGACGCGCTGGCGCCCGTTGCCGTCACCTAGGGCGCGTATTAATGAAGTAAAATAGGATGCGCTGGGGTAGAAGCCGGTGCACGGAACCGTCCGGAAAAACCAGAATACCGTTGGAGAGTAACATGGACGCAAAAACAGACGACAAGAACGCCGGCAAATGCCCGGTCATGCACGGTACCACGAATGTCGGAATGAGGTCGAACAGCGACTGGTGGCCGAACCAACTGAACCTCAGGATTCTCCGCCAAAACTCGCCCCAGTCCGATCCCATGGGCGAGGCGTTCAACTACGCGGAGGAGTTCAAGAAACTCGACCTCAAGGCCCTGAAGAAGGACCTCACTGCGCTGATGACGGACAGCCAAGACTGGTGGCCGGCGGATTTCGGCCACTACGGCGGGCTCTTCATTCGCATGGCATGGCACGCCGCGGGCACCTACCGCATCGGCGACGGCCGCGGCGGTGCCGGTGCCGGCCAGCAACGCTTCGCGCCGCTCAACTCTTGGCCGGACAATGCCAACCTCGACAAGGCGCGCCGGCTGTTGTGGCCGATCAAGCAGAAATACGGCAGCAAGATCTCCTGGGCCGACCTCATGGTCCTCGCCGGCAACGTCGCGCTCGAGTCGATGGGATTTAAGACCTTCGGTTTCGGCGGCGGGCGTGCCGATGTCTGGGAGCCCGACGAATCCGTCTATTGGGGCAAGGAGAAGCATTGGTTCCCCGATCCGGCCAGTGACGAGCGCTACACCGGCGACCGGCAGCTGGAGAATCCTCTTGCCGCCGTGCAAATGGGTCTCATTTACGTGAATCCGAACGGGCCGAACGGCAAGCCGGACCCGCTCGCCGCCGCCATCGACATTCGCGAGACCTTCAAGCGCATGGCGATGAACGACGAGGAGACGGTTGCGCTGATCGCCGGCGGTCACAGCTTTGGCAAGACCCACGGCGCCGGCGACGCGGCGCTGGTCGGTCCCGACCCGCAGGCGGCGCCCATTGAGCAAATGGGCCTTGGCTGGACGAGCAAATACGGCACCGGCAAAGGCAAGGACGCGATCACTGGCGGCCCGGAAGTCACCTGGACCACGACGCCGACAAAGTGGGGCAACGGCTTCTTCGAGAACCTGTTCAAATACGAATGGGAACTGACCAAGAGCCCGGCCGGCGCCAATCAGTTCGAAGCGAAAGGCGACGCCAAGACCATTCCGGACGCCTTCGACCCGTCGAAGCGCCAGGCGCCAACGATGCTGGTCACGGACCTCTCTTTGCGGATCGATCCGGTCTACGAAAAGATCTCCCGGCGCTTCTACCAGCATCCGGGTGAGTTCGCGGATACCTTCGCCCGGGCGTGGTTCAAGCTCACTCACCGCGATATGGGCCCCCGCGCGCGCTATCTCGGTCCGGAGGTCCCGGCGGAGGAGTTGATCTGGCAGGATCCCGTGCCGGCCGTCGATCATAAGCTGATCGACGCCAAGGACATCGCGGACCTCAAGGCCAAGCTCCTCGCATCGCGGCTGTCGATCTCCGAACTGGTCTCGACCGCCTGGGCCTCGGCGGCAACCTTCCGCGGCTCCGACAAGCGCGGCGGCGCCAACGGCGCGCGCATCCGCCTCAGCCCCCAGAAGGATTGGGAGGTCAATCAGCCCGCCCAATTGGCGAAGGTGCTGAAAACCCTCGAGGGCATCCAGAAGACGTTTAACGGCGCGGCGAGCGGCGGCAAGAAGGTGTCGCTCGCCGACCTGATCGTGCTCGGCGGATGCGCCGCCGTCGAGCAGGCGGCGAAGAAGGCCGGTCACGACGTGACTGTCCCCTTCGTGCCGGGCCGCACCGACGCCTCGCAAGCGCAAACCGATGTGGAGTCCTTCGAGTATCTCGATCCGGTCGCGGACGGGTTCCGCAACTACGAAAAGACCCAATATGCCGTACCGGCAGAGGAGCTTCTGATCGACAAGGCGCAATTGCTGACGCTGACCGCCCCGGAGATGACGGTCCTCGTCGGCGGCCTGCGCGCGCTGAACGCGAACTTCGGCAAGTCGCAGCACGGCGTCTTCACCAAGCGTCCCGAGACGCTGACCAACGACTTCTTCGTCAACCTGCTCGACATGGGCACGACGTGGAAGGCGATCTCGGACGCCGAAGAAGTGTTCGAGGGGCGCGATCGCAAATCGGACGAACTCAAGTGGACCGGCACCCGTGTCGATCTCATCTTCGGTTCGAACTCCGAGCTCCGCGCCCTCGCTGAAGTCTATGCCTGCGGCGACGCGCAGCAGAAGTTCGTGCGCGACTTCGCGGCGGCGTGGACCAAAGTGATGAACGCCGATCGCTTCGACCTCGGTTGATCGCGGCGGAGAGGTTTTCGCAAGAAATCGGGGCGGCGTTTCAAAACGACCTGAAACGCCGCCCTGACGGAAATTTCAATTCCAAACCGTAATAATTCCAGCGACGATAATTCTTGACTTGTCATGCTCCGCGAAAGCGGAGCGTCCAGTAAGCGCCGCCGACGCGGTGATTACTGGATCATCCGCCGCCGCGGATGATGGCAGCCAAATGAGTCAGTGCGTTGGTATAGGTCACCGGCGTCCTTTGCATTCCACACCTCGCAGGGCATTGAACGGTTTGGGCAAAGCGCCCGGCGCGGCAGCCAATTGCGGCGATTTGTGACAGTCAAGTCACGCGTGCTGTCGTTTCGGTCACGAAATTGCAATCGAATGCGGCGTTTGATCGCCTCGCTCGCGCCGCAGAAGTTTGACAGTTTTCATCGTATTGGCGTCATTGCGTAGCTTCTTCGTTTATTGCCGGCTGCAACAATCGGACTGCGATGCGCACGGCACGGGATTCGGCGATCCGTCTGCTGCAATTACTGATGGTCGCGTCGCTGGTGTTTCCGGCGGCGCTGTTCGTCTATGCCTCCTATAATGACTATCACGACGTCTATGCGGTGGCCGACGAGCGCATCGACCGCTCGCTCGACGTGCTGCAGGAACACGCGCTCAAAGTCTTCGAAACCGTCGACCGCATCTTCCCGGAAGTCGGCGAGGTGGTGCGCGGCATGTCGGACGATCAAATCCGCGCCGGGCAGGACAGCTTGACCCCGCGCTTGCAACGTATCGTCGGCGTCATGCCGCAGGTGCAGGCGATCGTCCTCGTCGGCCGTGATGGCCGTGCGCTGGCTTCGAGCGGGGCGGCGGCGATGCAAAGCGGCGCCGACTTTGCCGACCGCGATTACTTCCAGGCGCAGGCGGACGGCGATACCGGAACCTATGTCAGCGACGTGCACGCCTCGACAATACAGGCGCCCGGTACCGAACTGTTCGACGTATCGCGGCGGCTGCCGTCGGCCGACGGCGGCTTCCGCGGCGTCATCGCGGTTGCGCTGCGGCCGCGCTATTTCGCCGACTTTTATTCGATGATCCAGCAGTCGCCGGGAAATTTCTACGCGCTGGCGCGCGCCGACGGGATGCTGCTGGCGCGTTATCCGGCCGGGCCGCAGCTTTTGCACCAGCTCAGTCCCAAGAGCGCGTTGCGCCTCTCGATCGGTCGCGGTCTCACTCACGGCCTGTTCTCGGTCGATTCGGAAGTCGACGGCCATAACCGGCGCGTCGGCTTCCGCAAATTGCCGGGCTATCCGGTCTATGCCATTGCCGGCATCGACAGCGCCGCGATCCGCGCCGCCTGGCTCGCCGAGGTCGGCGGCCATCTGATCTTCGGCTTGCCGGTCACGCTGCTGCTGTTCTCCGCGCTGTGGGTGGTCTTAAGGCGGACCAAGCGGCTCTACGCCGAAGCGCAGCGCCGCGAATTCGCCGAGGACGCGCTGCGCCAGGCGCAGCGGCTCGAAGCCATCGGGCAATTGACCGGCGGCGTCGCCCACGATTTCAACAATCTGCTCATGATCGTCAGCGGCACGGCGCAGCGCCTGCGCCGGCACGTCAGCGGCGATAACGAGACGCAGCTCCTCGACACCATCGCCAATGCCACGGCGCGCGGCGAAAGCCTGACCCGGCAATTGCTCGCCTTTTCGCGGCGGCAGACGCTGCAGCCGAGCGTGATCGATCTCGCCGAGCGGCTGCCGGAGCTCAAGGACATGCTCAGCCGCTCGCTGCGCGGCGACATCGACATCCGGCTTGGCGTGCCGCGGCGGCCCTGTGCGGTGAAGGTCGACCCCAGCGAGTTCGAACTCGCTTTGCTCAATCTCGCCTTTAACGCGCGCGACGCCATGCCGTCGGGCGGCACGCTGACGATTAGCGCCAAGCCGGTCGTGCTGCGCGGCGAGGGCGCGGAGGAGGGATTGAGCGGCGAATTCGTCGCCGTGCGGGTGGCCGATACCGGGACCGGCATTCCGCCCGAGGTTCTGCCGCGGGTGTTCGAGCCGTTCTTTACCACCAAGGACGTCGGCAAAGGCACCGGGCTCGGTTTGAGCCAGGTTTACGGTTTTGCCCGGCAGTCCGGCGGCACGGCCAGCATTTCAACCTCGGCGCGGCGCGGCACCGCGGTCACGCTGTTCCTGCCGCGGACCTGGGAGGCGCCGGCGCGGCCGCATCCCGAAATCGCCACGGCAGCCGTGACGCCTCCCGCCGGCACCGTGCTCGTCGTCGAAGACAACGCCGAAGTCGCCTCAGTCGCCGAGGCCTATTTCGAACAGCTCGGCTATGCGGTCCGTCACGCCGCGAGCGCGCAGGCCGGCCTCGAACTTCTGGCCGGCGAAGCCGGCGTCGATCTGGTGTTCTCCGATATTCTGATGCCGGGAGGAATGAACGGCCTGCAATTGGCCGATACGGTGCGCCGGCTTTATCCGGATATCGCCGTGCTGTTGACCACCGGCTACAGTTCCAGCGCACAGGATGCGGTGCGCCGCGGCTTTGCGGTATTGCAGAAACCTTACGACCTCGCCGGACTGGAAACCGCGTTGCGCGAGGCGCGCGGCACGGCCGATCGCGCGCCGGCGCCGGCGCGAGAGCGCGCGGTCGGGTGATTGGCGGCAGGCAATTGCCCGATGCAGAGGCAGGATGCTTCCGGCATCAGCCCCAGGTCAGCCCCGATGTCAGTCCCGATGTCACCCCCCAAATTCATCCCCATGGCATCAGTGACGTCAGCACCGGAAATCCAGCGACGCCGACCGACGAAATCGCCATGGCGAAGGTCAACAGCCCGCCGATCGCGCAAAAGGCGATGATGGCCCAGGCGTCGGCATCCGGGTTTGCCGCGCGGCTTTTGGCAGCGCTTCTGCCGCGCATTGCCGGGATGGGAAGCTCATCTCGATTGGGCATGTCATGCTCCTGTATTGGCCCGCCGCCACGGGACCCGATGCAATTCCCGCGCCGTGGACCGCAATACCCGGCATGCAAGACGAGACGTTGACTTCGCGCGGTAAAATTTTCGGAAAAAGCGAGGCGCGCACGCGTAGGGGGAACAGCGGACCCGCGCCGCTGTTGGCCATGCGGAGGTCAAATCCCCGGAGACGCGGAATTTCTCACCCTCCCCTGGAGGGGGAGGGTCGTCCGCCGTAGCTCCGCACAGCGAGCGAAGGCGTGACGGGGTGGGGTGATCGGCGAGCGAAGCGAGCGGGGGTGAGGGGTACCATTTGTACCTCGCGCTGCGAGCCAAGGATGGTGTAGCGGGCGTCGGCAGTTACGGAATAAAGCCTGAGAGGGCGAACGGCGTTTCGCTATTCAAGCTTGTGCACCAGGAGCGACAAAACTTCCTCCAAACTGAAAAATGGATCGCCCAAATCAATATTGGGGAAGTGTGAACACGAAGCCGCTTTTGCGTATTGTAATCTCGGACTAGGCGCTAACGTGTTGTCATTTCCGTTGTATTCGAAATACGCCGTATCGGTGCTGCTGGCATGCCAGGGCGATATCAGTTGCACGAAGAGTCCAATAGCCGTCGAAGCTAGAACACCGTTCGACCAAACCACCTGTGGCTGCGGACCCGCATCGCCGTATTGCTCTGCCTCGTCCTTCAAATTCTTCTCAGACACAATCGCCATGCAGCGAAGGCACGGTCCTCCAGGTGATGATACAGCCACTTGTCCGACTATTCGGCGAGTGTTTCCTATTCTTATGACGCTCATCCTCCCGAAGTTTACCCGTGAGCGTTACTACCTTTGCGTTGTCCCCGGCATAGAGACCGCGCTTGACAATTGTCCCCAATACCGTTACATGCGGTCCACCCCGCTCGTTCAAGGACGCCTTTCGCGAAGGTATTCGGGAATGCGGAGCGGGTGCGGTGGCCGCGGGCGGATTTGCGGTCCGCTCCCGGGCGGCCCGGGCATCAAGCCTGCCGGCACTATGACCGGCGCGTGAGGTGCTCACTGGACTGGGACAGGCGAAGGCGGGCAACACCCGTTCAGACCGCGTCCCAGGAAGCATGGCCTGGGTTGCGCCTTGGGTGACGTAAGTCCCTTTGGCGAGAGCCGTGGTGGAACGCCGGCAGGCGAGCGCGCCCGAGAGCGGACGGGGCGGTGCAAGCCGCCCTTTCCGTGGCGCGACCCGCGCGCCGTTTGCGTGCGGGAGGTGTTACCCGCGTTTGCCGGCGTTCCGCTTCCCTTATTTCTGTTCGTAGCCTGGGTTGAACGAAGTGAAACCCAGGAGCGGCGCTAAAGCTCGTCGATCGTACCCGGATTTCGCTCCGCTCAATCCGGGCTACAGGGTACGGGCCGTTCGACATCGCTGTTTGACAACACTCGCGCGCAATCGCGCCGCGAGAACGAGGGAGATTTACCCTCCCCCGCTTGCGGGGGAGGGTAGGGAGGGGGCCTGCAGCCGTAACGCTTGCGCAGGCGTTGAACACTTCCCCCTCTGGCGTCGCTTCGCTCCGCCGCCTCCCCCGCAAGCGGGGGAGGAAAAGACGCGGCTCACCCTTCCCCGATCTCGCGCAAAATCTCGGCGGTGTGTTCGCCGAGCTGCGGCGAGGGGCGGTCGGAGGCCATGGGTGCGCCGTCGAGCACGATCGGCGTGCGGATGCCGGGAATCTTGCCGCCTTTGGCCGCGGCGCTGTCGAGCTCAAGCTTCATGCCGCGATGGATCACCTGCGGGTCGGCGAAAACCTGGTCGAGATCGTTGATCGGCCCCGCCGGGATGGTGGCGGCTTCGAGCCTGTCCAAAAGCTCCGCGCGCTTGAATTGCGAGGTCAGCGCGCAGAGCTTGCCGACCAGGTCGGCGCGATGGGCGAGGCGGCCCTTGTTGTCCTGGTACGCCGGCATTGCGGCGAGTTCCGGCGCGCCGAGGATGCCGCATAATTTGACGAACTGGGCGTCGTTGCCGGTGGCGATGATGACGCGGCCGTCGGCAACCGGAAATTCCTGGTAGGGCACCAGATTGGGATGCGCATTGCCGATGCGCTTGGGCACTTCGCCGGAGACCAGATAATTGAGCGCCTGGAACGCCAGCGTGCCGACGGTGGAATCGACCAGCGCGGTGTCGACGTAGCCGCCGCGGCCGGTGTGCTCGCGCCGCGCCAGCGCGGCGAGGATGCCGACCGCCGCATAGACGCCGGAGAAAATATCGGCGATCGGTGCGCCGACCCGCATCGGCGGTCCGTCCGCCGCGCCGGTCATGGCCATGATGCCGCCGATGCCTTGCGCCATCAGATCGTAGCCGGCGCGCGCCGCCGACGGCCCGGTCTGGCCGAAGCCGGTCACCGAGCAGTAGATCAGGCGCGGATTGAGGGGTTCGAGGCTTTTATAATCGAGGCCGAATTTGGCGAGGCCGCCGACTTTGAAGTTCTCGATCAGCACGTCGGAACGCGCTGCGAGTTTCTTGACGATGCGCTGGCCTTCGGCGCTGGTGAAATCGAGCGCGATCGAGCGCTTGCCGCGATTGGCGCTGTGAAAATAGGCGGATGACAGGTGGCCGCCGTCGGCCGCCGGCACGAACGGCGGACCCCAGGCACGGGTGTCGTCGCCGGCCCCCTCGCGCTCGACCTTGATAACGTCGGCGCCGAGGTCGGCGAGGATCTGCCCCGCCCATGGGCCAGCCAGGATGCGGGCAAGCTCCAGTACGCGTAACCCGGCTAACGGCCCTGGTTTGGATGGACCCGGCATGTTCACCCCATGACGCCGCGCAGCCAGTCGCCGCGCGAGCGATTAACTGACAAAGCAAGGCCGGTTTGTCCAGATTTGTCTACAGTTTCTTGCCGTTAGCGAACTTGTCATCGCTCCCGGCGATTATTAGCTAAGGCTTGCCGGCCGGATGGGATGAATCTATGGATACCTCATTCTTCAGCGAAATGCTGCAAAGCATCGCCGAGAGGAGCCGCGCACTGATCAAGCGCGAGCGCCGCGAGCCGGCGCATGAGCGCTCGGCGGGTCTGATCGAGCAATGCGAGGCGCTGCTTTCCGGCCGCGGCGAAGCGTCCGGCGTCGCGTTGGCGCAGGAGATCCTGGCGCGCTACGCCGACCTGACCACCGGGCCGCGCATCGCCTTTTTCGAGGCGCTCGCCACCACCTTCGGCCACGACCGCGCCCGCATCGAGCAAGCCATCGCGACGTGGCGGCAAGCGCCCTCCGACGCGACGGCGGCGGACCTGCACCACGCCAGCGAGCCGCGGCGGCTCGAACTGTTCCGGCGGCTCAATCTCGCGCCGGGCGGCACCGCGGCGCTGGTGCGCATGCGCGCGCAATTGCTCGACACCATGGATCATCGGCGCGACGAGCTCGCCGTGATCGACAACGACTTCGTCCATCTGTTCTCGTCCTGGTTCAATCGCGGATTTCTGGTGCTGCGCCGCATCGACTGGTCGACCTCGGCCGCCATTCTGGAAAAGATCATCCGCTACGAGGCGGTCCACGAAATCCAGGACTGGGAGGAGTTGCGCCGGCGCATCGATCTGCCGGACCGCCGCTGCTATGCCTTCTTCCATCCGGCGCTGGTCGACGAGCCGCTGATCTTCGTCGAAGTGGCGCTGACGCGCGAAATCCCCGGCGCGATCGCGCCGATCCTGTCCGACAAGCGCGAACCGGTCGAACTGCAGCGCGCCACCACGGCGGTGTTCTATTCGATCACCAATTGCCAGCGCGGGCTTGCCGGCGTCACCTTCGGCCACTTCCTGATCAAGCAGGTGGTCGAAGAGGTTTCGCGCGAAGTTTCCCGCGTCGGCACCTTCGTGACGCTCTCGCCGGCGCCGAATTTCGCCGACTGGCTCAAGCGCGAGCGGAGCAACGCCGGTTCTGCCGCGCTGGAGGACGAGGATCGCGAAGCGCTCGCGGCGCTCGATAACGAGAATTGGTGGCACACGCCCGACATCGCCGAACACCTCCGCGAGCCGCTGCTGCGCGCCGCCGCCTGGTATTACATGCGCGCGCGCAACGGGCGCGGCTTGCCGGTGGATTCGGTGGCGCGCTTCCATCTCGGCAACGGCGCGCGGCTGGAGCGGCTCGACTTTCTTGCCGACACTTCGGAGCGGGCGCTCAAACAGTCCTACGGGTTGATGGTGAATTACCTCTACGATCTCGATTACATCGAGCGCAATCACGAAGCCTATGCGCAGCAGCGCGCCATCGTCGCTTCGAGCGCGGTGTCGCGGCTGGTGACGACGCCGGCGCGGGAAATCGTTCCGGTGTCGGGGTGAGACGATACGCTCCCGCTACGATTTCCCGTAAACCGGCACGACCGCGCCGCGGGTGACGCGGTTGTCGGGCGAGGCGAGGAACAGGATCGTGGCCGCGACCTCTTCGACTTTGGGCCAGGTCGCATAATCGGCTTTCGGCATGGCCTGGCGATTGGCCGGTGTGTCCATGATCGACGGCGCCACCGCGTTGACCCAAATGCCGTCCTTGGCGACTTCTTCGGCGAGCGCAGCCGTGAGCGCGGCGACGCCCGCCTTGCTCGCGGTATAGGCGGCCATATTGGCGCCGCTCCGCCATTCCAGGCCGGCGCGGGCCGAAATATTGACGATACGGCCGCCGCCAGTCGCCGCGTTGGCAGTCATCGCCTTGACCGCGGCGCGGCAGCATAGGATGCAGCTTAACAGGTTCATGTCGATCTGCTGGCGGATCGTCGCGCCATCGGCCTCGCGCAGCGGCGCGAAAGCGAAGCCGCCGGCGATGTGGATCGATGCCCACAGCGGCGCGATGCCCGCATAGGCGCGGGCGACGGCCGCCTCGTCGGCGAGGCTGCCGGTAACGGTGAGCGTCACTTGCTTGTGCCCGCGCAAGCGGAACCGGCTCGCTTCCGCCTCGTCGTAACATGGCACATGACACAGTGCGCCGGCCTCGATCAGCGCGGCGACAACGGCCGTTCCGAGCGCTCCGGCGCCGCCGGTGACGACAATGTGACGATCGCGAAAGTCCATGCGACTGATCCATTACCTAAATGCGCCTTGTCCCGTCGGCATCATCGCCGATCCGCCGTCCGAGGCAAGGCCGGGATGATAGTCTTAAGGCAGGGGAGAATCAGTGGCTGATTTTGATCTCGCCATTATCGGCGGCGGCATTAACGGCACCGGCATCGCGCGCGATACCGCCGGCCGCGGTTTCCGCGTCGTCCTCATCGAGCAGAACGATCTCGCTTCCGGCACGTCGTCGGCGTCGTCGAAACTCATTCATGGCGGCTTGCGTTATCTCGAACAGCGCCAATTCCGGCTGGTGCATGCCGCGCTGCGCGAGCGCGAAGTGCTGTTGCGCGCGGCGCCGCATCTGATCCGGCCGCTGCGCTTCGTGCTGCCGATCAACGAGGCGCGGCGTTCGGCGACGCTGTTGCGGCTCGGCCTCCTGATCTACGATTGGATCGGCTGGCGCAAGATTTTGCCGGGCACGCGCGAGCTCGATCTCGTCACCGACGAAGCCGGACTGCCGCTCAAATCGCGCTTCCATCACGCCTTTGAATATTCCGATTGCTTCGCCGACAACTCACGCCTGGTCGTGCTCAACGCGGTCGATGCCGCCGAGCGCAGCGCGGTGATCCGCACCCGCACCCGCTGCGTGCGCGCCGACCGCGCCGACACCTGGCGGCTCGTGCTCAATGTCCGCGGCCAGCGCGACGTCATCACGGCGCGGATTCTGGTCAATGCCGCCGGTGCGTGGAGCGAATTGGTTGCCGAGACGGCGCTGCGGGTCGAGCCGCAGCACCGCCTGCGGCTCGACAAAGGCAGCCACATCGTGGTGCGGCGTCTATACGATCACGACCGCGCCTATATCCTGCAAGCGCCCGACGGCCGCGTCGTATTTGCCATCCCGTTTCAGCGCGACTTCACCCTGATCGGCACCACCGATCGAACCTTCGCCGGCGATCCGTCGACGGTGCTGCCCACCGGCGAGGAGATCGATTACCTGTGCGGCGTGGTGAACGAGTATTTCCGCACCGCGATCGGCGCCGCCGACGTGGTGTGGGCTTTTGCCGGCGTCCGTTCGCTCTACGACGACGGCGCGCGCAAGCCGCAGAACGTCGGCCGCGACTATACGCTCAAGCTCGACGAGCGCTTCGGCGAGGCGCCGCTCTTGACCGTTTACGGCGGCAAGATCACGACCTACCGGCGTCTCGCCGAGGACGTGTTGGCGCGGCTGGCGCATTTCTTTCCGCGGTCGCGGCCGTGGACCGCGCAGAGCCCGTTGCCGGGCGGCGACTTCGTCTATGACGGCGTCGATACCCTGATCGAACGCACGCAGCGGACCTGGCGCTTCCTCACCGCCGATCATGCGCGCCGTCTGGTAGGCGCCTACGGCACGCGGGTCGACCGCGTGCTCGGCGCCGCGACCGGGCTCGACGGTCTCGGCATGCGCTTTGGCGCCGATCTCACCGCTGCCGAGGTGCGCTACCTGATGGCCACGGAATGGGCGCAGACCGCCGAGGACGTGCTGTGGCGCCGCTCCAAGCTCGGCCTGCGGCTGACGCCGGAACAGGCAGCCATACTCGACCGCTTCATGGCGTCGGCGCCGGCGCCAAGCCGTGGCGGTTCGTAAAATTTTATCGATCGGCCGAACCCCAACTTCATCGATCCGTGTCACGTTACAGGGGGAAATGCGTTGCACGGGGCATCATGGAATCCGCCGCCGATCGGATTGCGCGAAAGGTCGAGCGGCTCAAAGTGCTCGTCGTCGATGATGAGCCGAGCATGCGCAAGGTTTGCCGCGCACTGTTGCAGGTAATCGGCATCAGAGACATTCACGAGGCGGCCGACGGGCGCAGCGGGCTGCAAACGATCTGCGCGCACGCGCCGGATCTCGTGTTGTTGGATTGGGAAATGCCGAGCCCGAATGGACCGGAATTCATGCGCTTGTTGCGCGCGCCCGGCACATTTCCGTTTCCCGACGTGCCCGTCATCATGCTCACCGGCTACAGCGAACGTTCGCGCGTGGTCGAAGCGGTACGGCTCGGCGTCAATGAGTATTTGCTCAAGCCGGTATCGTCGTCCGCCCTATTGGCACGCATCGTGTCGATCCTGGTCAAGCCGCGCCCGATGATAAAGCAGGGCGAATATTACGGCCCCGAGCCGCGCCAGATCGCGACCTATAAACTGGACGCGGATGCCGACTTGAGCCAGATCGCCCTCATCGATTGACGGCATGCCGCTCGTTGCCCGCGCGCGTTAACCGGACGCTTACCACGCCGATCGGCGCGGCCGGCAAACAGCGCAAGATCGCAGCAATTTGCCACTTTTAATTTTACCGTCCCGCAACAGGACGCGTGCTTTCATGCCCGGATGCAAGGGGATGGACAGGCACGAGAACCACGTAGCCGCCTTGGCGGCCGGTACGGCATGTCTGCAAAACACACCAAGAAGCAAATCGAGAACATCATCCAATCGCTGTGCGTGCTGATCGTCGACGACAATCAGTACATGCGCAAGATGGTTCGCAATCTTCTCGTCAATTGCGGCATCAAGGACATCTACGAGGCGGCCGAGGGCATCGCGGCGCTGGATTCGATCCGCACCATGGCGCCCGACGTCGTCATCCTCGACTGGGAAATGCCGATGCTCAGCGGCCCCGAACTGGTGCGAATCGTGCGCTCGCCCGGCGTGTTCCCGATGCCGGATATTCCGATCATCATTCTGACCGGCCATTGCGAGCGCTGGCGCGTCGTCGAGGCGGTGCGGCTCGGGGTCAACGAATATCTGACCAAGCCGGTCTCGGCAAAAGCGCTCTATGACCGCTTGGTCTCGATCGCCACGCAGCCGCGGCCGGTCGTGCAGCTGGGCGATTATTATGGCCCAGAGCCGCGCAAGCTGGTGGCGGATGCGGTCGACGATGCCGCGCTAATGTCGGCGCCATACGGGGTCCTCGTGAACTAAGCCTCGCGAACTAAGCCCGCGCATCTTTTCACTCGGCGTAGAAATGCTTTAGCGTGCGGTCGGCGCGCCGTCGGGGCGAGCGCCGTCGCGAGCCGGGCATCGATGCAGACCGTCGGATGGAAAGGGGGGTTGGCGAAGCGGGATTTCGCGCCTTGGACCGATCGCACGCTGCAGCCGCTGTTGCGGATCGAAGGGCTGACGAAGCGTTTTGGCGCCTACGCGGCAGTCGACGCTCTTTCGCTCGATATCTATCCGGGCGAGTTTTTCGCGCTGCTCGGGCCGTCGGGCTGCGGCAAGACCACGTTGTTGCGGCTGATCGCGGGCTTCGAGCGCGCGAGCGCCGGCCGCATCCTCTTGGACGGCGTCGATCTTGCGCCGGTGCCGCCGCATCGGCGTCCGGTCAATATGATGTTCCAGAGCTATGCGCTGTTCCCGCATCTTTCCGTCGAGGGCAATGTCGCCTTCGGCCTCAAGCAAGAGGGTTTGCCCAAGGCGCAGATCGCCGAACGCGTGGCCGAGATGCTGGCGCTGGTGCGGCTCGAAAACTTCGGCCCCCGCAAACCGCACGAACTGTCGGGCGGCCAGCGCCAGCGCGTGGCGCTGGCCCGTTCGCTGGTCAAGCGGCCTCGCGTCCTCCTTCTCGACGAGCCGATGGCGGCACTCGACAAGAAGCTGCGCGGGGAGACCCAGTTCGAATTGATGGAGCTGCAACGCCGGCTCGGCCTGACCTTCATCATCGTCACGCACGACCAGAGCGAGGCGATGACCGTCGCCGACCGCATCGCGGTGATGGACCGCGGCCGGTTGATGCAAGCGGCGCCGCCGGCCGAAATCTACGAGCAGCCGGCGTCACGCTGGGTGGCCGACTTCATCGGCAGCGTCAATCTCATCGAGGGACGCGTGGGACCTGACGGATCGAGCGTGGAAGGCACGGCCTTGGGCCGGCTGCGCGTGGCGGCGAAGATCGCTGCCGCACCGGGTACGACGGTTTGGGTGGCGGTGCGGCCGGAAAAGCTGCGGATGGCGCCAAACCCGGCGGCGCCAGACCAGCAATCGGCGTTGGAAAACGACGTCGCGGCGACGCTCGTCGATGTCGCCTATCTGGGCGATTTGTCGATCTATCGGCTGCGGACCGATGCCGGCGTGCCGCTGCAAGCGAGCAGCGCCAATACCGCACCGCTTACGGAGCGCGCCGTCACCTGGAACGATAAACTATGGCTGAACTTTCCGCGCAACGCCGCGATCGTGCTGACGCAATGACGAACGCCGCCGCCACGCCTATGCAAAAGCCGCAACGCTCCTTTGCGGCGAAGCTTGTGGTGCGGATTCCCTACGCCTGGCTGCTCGCCTTCTTTCTGGTGCCGTTTCTGATCGTGTTGAAGATCAGCCTGTCGCAGACCGCCATCGCCCAGCCGCCCTACACGCCGGTCTTCGACCTTGCGGCCGGCTGGCGCGGCATCGCCAGCTTCTTTGCCGGCTTGTCGCTCGATAATTACGCATTTCTCGGCTCCGACCCGCTTTACTTTCTTTCTTACGTCAAGAGCATCGAGATCGCCGCGTTGTCGACCGTCATGCTGCTCGTCATCGGTTATCCGATCGCTTACGCCATGACGCGCACGCCGCGGCGGGTGCAGGCGGTCTTGGTCCTGTTGGTCATCCTGCCGTTCTGGACGTCGTTTCTCATCCGCATCTATGCCTGGATGAACATTTTGCAGCACGACGGCCCGCTCAATCGGCTCTTGCTGGCGCTCGATCTGGTGCGCGAGCCGCCGGTCTGGCTGTCGACCAACACCGCCGTCTATATCGGCATCGTCTATTCCTACCTGCCGTTCATGGTGCTGCCGCTTTATGCGACGCTGGAGAAACTGGACGAGTCGCTTCTTGAGGCGGCCGCCGATCTCGGTTGCCCGCGCTGGAAGGCGTTTTGGCTCGTGACCTTGCCGTTGTCGGCGCCGGGCGTCGTCGCCGGCGCGCTGCTTTGCTTCATTCCGGCCGTCGGCGAGTTCGTTATCCCGGATCTGCTCGGCGGCTCGCGCACGGCCATGATCGGCCAGACCATCTGGACCGAATTTTTCGCCAACAAGGATTGGCCGGCCGACTCTGCGGTCGCCGTCGTCCTGGTGTGCCTGTTGGTCACGCCGATCGTGATCTTCCAGCACCAGACGATGCGCGGGATCGAGCGAGACTGACGATGCGCAAAGTCTCCGCATTCAATCTGGCGACGCTCTTCATCGGGATTGCGTTCCTTTATCTGCCGATCGTCATACTGGTCGTCTACTCGTTCAACGCATCGCGTCTGGTCGCGGTATGGGGCGGCTGGTCGATGCATTGGTACGCCGAACTCGCTGCCGATGCGCCGCTGCTCGGCGCAGCCTCCATCAGCTTGCGCGTTGCGTCGCTCTCGGCGAGCGCCGCGACTTTGTTGGGGACGCTTGCGGCCGTGGCGCTGGTGCGCTTCGGCCGCTTCCGCGGCCGGCTCTTATTCGCGGCGATGATCTATGCGCCCTTGGTCATGCCGGAAGTCATTACCGGGCTGTCGATGCTTTTGCTTTTCGTCGCCATCTCGGTCGATCGCGGCTTCTGGACGGTGGTGATCGCGCACACCACCATGGCGATGTGCTTCGTCGCGGTCGTCGTGCAGGCGCGGCTCGTCGATTTCGACATGAGCCTCGAAGAGGCGGCCATGGATCTCGGCGCCTCGCCGGCGCGCACCTTCATGGCGGTGACGCTGCCGCTGATCCTGCCCGCCATTGCTGCGAGCTGGATGCTCGCCTTCGCGCTGTCGCTCGACGATCTCGTCATCGCGAGCTTCACCACCGGTCCGGGCGCGACCACGCTGCCGATCCGCATCTATTCGGAGGTGCGGCTTGGCGTCAGCCCGGAGATGAACGCCGTCTGCAGCGTCATGGTCGCCGTGGTCGGAATCGCGGTCATCGCCGCGTCGCTGCTCACGAAGCTAAGCGCCGCACGAGGTGCGCCGGCGCAAGCGCGGGCTTGAACGCTTTTAGTCAATCCCGGCTCTCGCCGGGCGGACGGAAAATGTAAAACAGAAACCATACTGGAACGATCACCAGCGAACCGAGCAGCAAATTTGGCAGCGCCCAAGCGATCCCTTGGCGCGCCAAGTTCTCGATCCGGTCGGGCGAAAGGCCGGCGGTCTTGAGAAGCTCGTCGATCCTGATGCCGAAATGATCGAGGATCGTCCCGACGATCAGCGACGCGACCAGCACCTTGACCATAGTGCGAGTGAGACTGAGCATCGGCTAATGCCCCGTCGCGGGCGACGCCCGCGCTGATTCGTACGCCGCGAATCATAGAGCAAAAAGTCGATGATTGCGCGCGCCGGCGCGCTTTTTTGAACGGCTATTGGGCGGTTTTAGGCGCGGCCGGCGCCGCAGCGGGCGCTGCCGGCGCCGCCAAGAGTTGGTCGATCACCGAGCGCACCGCATCGCTGGCATTATAGCTCTTGGCCGCATTGAGTAGCGGCGCCGCCGCCCCCGAGCGCCGAATCAAGCTCTGCGGATCGGGCAGCATGATCGGGTCGTCCCATGGCCCCTGCACGACGAATGGCAGGTCGAACTCCTCGGCGCTCGTGTTCGACACCAGCGTCGCCACGCCTTTGAGATCGAGATCGCGCGACGGCACCGAGGCTTGGCCGCCGACCGTGAGTTTCACCGACGGTCCGACGATATGCATGTCATCGACCGAGACCAGGCCGTTTTCGACCTTGAGGCTGACGGCGAGCTGATCGAATGGAGTGCTGCCCTGACGGAAATCGCCGTTACCGGAGAGCGGGCGGCGCTCCAGCCGGCGCAACAATTGCTCGACATCGATGCCGGCCAGCGCGCCGGATTGGGCATTCAGCGTGGCCGTCCCGCTGAGCGCGTGGGTCACGGCCAGAACGGAATTGCCGGCGCCATCCAGGTTGAAGGCAAGATTGCCGCGACCTTGCACTCTATGCACGCCGAAAATCTGGCCGAGACAGTTTTCCAGATCGACGTCGAGGAACTGCATGTTCGAGTTCACCGCGACGCCGTTTTCGGCGCTGGCGATACCGAGCGTGCCTTTGGCGGTGCCGCCGAAGGCCTGCGATTCGCCGATGGTGAGATCGAGCTTGCCGTCGTGCATCGTCGCGGCGACGGCGGTGCGTCCCAATTGCGCATCCGCGATCTTAATGCTGGCGGCGGAGAGCCGCAGATCGAGGTTGAAATCGTCGAAACCATTGAGAGCAATCGGCAGGCGGTCCCAGTTGTTTTCGTCACGCGCCAAAAGCCGCACGCCGGAAACGTACGGCGTCAGATTCAGCGCATCGGCGGCGAGCGTGCCTTGCACCAGCCGATGACCGTCGGTCGCCAGCGTGAGCGCGCCTTCGGCGCTGTTGTCGTCGAGTTCGACGTTGACGTTGGACAAGGATGCGATGCCGCCGCCGATATCGCTCTGGGCGCGAAGCGCAAAGCGGCCGAAGCCGCCGAACGGTACTTTGCTCTTGTCGGTCCAGTGCAAGGCGTCGCGCAGCGACGGCGACTCGACATCGAGCATGCCATCGAGCTTCAAGGTCGGTTGATCGGTCGCCGCACCGTCGAAGGCCACATTGAGCGGGGCGCTGGTAATGCGCAGCTTGACGCCTGAGCGATCGCCGGTGAGCGCCGCCAAAAAATCGCTCAGCGTGAGGCTCGCCTCGACCGGCTCGTCGTTCCAGACAAAACGACCGTTGGCGCCGAAGCTGCGCGAAATCGACGGCCAGGCGACTTGAAAATTGACGCCTTCGAGCCGTTCGGTGGCATTCTTGCCTTCGTCATGCACGACGACGGTGCCGTCCTGGATGCCGATTTCCGAGAACGATGCCCTACGCTCGGGATCCGGCTGCAAAGCATGCGCCAGCGATACGATCAGTCCGGACCAATTGGTTTGTCCCGCGGCGGAAAACGTAACGTTGATGACCGGGCGCACCAGCGTCACGTCGGCGATTTCGATGCGTCCGGCCAGCAGCGGGAAATAGCGCAGCCGGGCGGTCAATTCATCGGCCGCAACGGCCGGCTCGCCGCTGCGGCCGTCGCCCAACAGCACGTTGCGAAAGCGCACCGTGCCGGAGGGAAACAGCGACAGCGAAACGTCGTTGCCGAGCATCGGGTCGAGGCCGGTCACGGCGTGAATTTCCGTTTTCACGGCATCGCGCACCGACGCGGCCGGAATGAGGAAGGACAGCGCCACCAGCGTGACGAATGCCGCCGCGACCACGGCGGCAACGGCAATTGCAAGGCGTTTCAAGCCGGTGGCCGCGGTCACGGGACGCATTTCCGATTGGTGTGAAGCCGGTCGACTATACCGAGGGGCATGCTTGCTGCAAACATGCCCGGCATCTGTGTCGCTTTCGTGGCCGCAGCTTTCGCGCACGCAACCAAATAATTGTCGCCGTTAAACAATTCCGCCCCGGGCGACCGGTATCCCACCGCTCAGCGGGCGGCCGCCTGCCATCGCTTGGGCTCGTGCGCTCGCGATACTTCCGCGATCATCTTGGCGATGATGGCCCGGCCGAACGAATTGAAATTTTGCGCCACCATGACGAAGGCGCCCGGGCCGCCGCCGACGTTGTTGCGATAATAGTTCTCGAGGCCGCCCGGCGGATTGGTGTGCTCTGGATTCCACGGCATTGGATTTTCGCTGAGGATGACAAGACCGTTGATGGTGATGCCCTTGGCGATGGCTTGGTCGCGCAATTCGGCGACGTCACGGCCATCGTTGTTGGTGCCGTCGCCGGACACGTCGACGGTGCGGCGAATGCAGTTAAAAGGCGCACTGGCGAGCTGCGCCATAGCGAATTCGATGCCGCCGCTGATCGAGGTACGGCCGGCGAACGATCGCGGGCTCTCGATCAACTGATCGCCGAATTGCTTGGCCGCGGCGGCGTCGCCAATCTCGGTCCAGTCGATCACCACGTGTTGCGCGCCGACGCCCGACCACTCGACGAATGTCAATCCGATGCGGCCGTTGCGGCCGGACCGGATGGTGTCGAGGACGCGCGGATCGGAAATGGCGGCGGCGTAGCCGTCGCGCTGCAGCTGAAATTTTGTGTCGTCGATACTGCGCGACACGTCGGCGGCCAGCACCAGAAGCAGGTCGACGTCGGCGGCGGCGCGCGCCGCGGCCGGCGCCAGCAAGCCGCCGGCGAAGACCAATATGACGAAGATTTTGATCATGCGCATCGCCACACCCCTCGCCAGCATCAAGGGGAATGACGGCGAAAACTCGACCGACGCAGGTCTTTGCGGTGCCTGACGCCGGCCGCGCCGTCAATCGGCGACGATGCGGCTCGGCGGAAATGCGATCTCGACCAGCGTGCCGGCATTCGGCGCGCTCTTGATGCTGAAATTGGCGCGGTTGGCCTCGGCCAGCGCCTTGGTCAATGGCAGCCCGAAGCCGATCCCGCCCGAGCCCCAGCTGCCGGAAGTCGCGATCTGCCGGAACGGTTCGAGAGCGGCCGCAATGTCCTTTTCACTCATGCCGGAGCCGGTATCGCGCACGCGCAATACCGCCTCGCGGCTGTCGGTGAAAACCGTCGATACGATCACCTGGCCGCCGGGGCCGGTGAAACGGATCGAGTTCGCGATCAGATTGAGCACGATCTGGCGCAGCGATCGCTCGTCGGCGACGACGAGCGGCACGCCCGGCGTCAGCGAGGTGCGGATGATGATGCGGGCGCGGTTGGCCTGCGGCTGCATGATGCCGACGCATTGCTGGGTCAGCTCGTTGAGATTGACGTTGGTGAAGCTGAGCTCGATCTGTCCGGTTTCGATCCGCGACAGATCGAGCAGATCGTTGAGCATCGAGACCAGATGCGTGCCGGCAGCGTGGATGTCCTTGATATATTCGCGGTAGCGTTCGTTGCCGATCGGGCCGAAGCGTTCGGCCATGATGACTTCGGCAAAACCGGTCATGGCATTGAGCGGCGTGCGGATTTCGTGGCTGACCTTGGCGAGGAATTCCGCTTTGGCCGATGCCGCCCGCAGCGTCTCGCGCTTGGCGTTGCGCAGTTCTTCCTCGCTCTGCTTGCGGCTCGTAATGTCGCGGAATACCGCGCAGATGCGGTCGCTGCCGATGCGGGCGAGCGTCATCGCCAACGGCACGAGCCGGTCGTCACCGGCGCGCGCCGCGACGTCGAGCACGTTATCAAGGACGCCGGTGCCGCGTACGACGCGCTCGAAATAGTCGCGTGCTGCGTGTTCGCTCTCGGGCGCCAAGAGATCGCCGAACGATCGGCCGGCGAGATCGGCGGCGGTCTTGCCGAATAACGCGGCGGCGCGGGTATTGGCGCCGACGATGCGGCCTCCGGCATCGAGCGTGACGACGCCGTCGGTCGCCGCGTCGAGGATCGCTTTGAGCTCCTGGTTCTCCTTCTCGGCCGCGCCAAGCGCGCTCTCGGCTTGCCGCGCCACGGCGTCGACGTGGTCCCTGGAGACTTGGCCGTTCGACAGGATCAGCGCCAAGGCGGACGATCCATTCCACGGCACCGTGAACATGCGGCCGTCGACCACGAGCTTGTCGCCACGCTGCGTCACGATCGACAGCGACTTGAGCGACGGCACGGCAGCGCCGCCGGTCTCGGCAAGGGCATCGGCGCCGGGCTCGGCAAAGAGCGTGGTCGGGCCGCCAGCCGCCTCGATCGCGGCAAGATTGTCGTAGCCGCTCCACGCCAGGAAGTGACGGTTGGCGTAAAGCAGCTTGTCGTGCCGGTAGACCAGAACGCCGATCGGAATGCGGTCGAGCAGCACTTGCTCGATTACCGGCTCCGCGGCCGGCTCAGCGCGTGCGCTGGCTTCGGCGGATTCCGTCGGCAGGCCTTCCGCGTTTTCCGCGGCGGCGGCGGGCACCTGTTCCGGGCCACGCAGCCGTGCGGTCAGCTCTTGTGCCAATTCGCGAAAAGCCCTGCGCTCGACCGGGCTCAATGTCGGCGGCACTTTGGGCTCCGGCGGGCTCGATGGGCGAAATGGCAGGACATTGGCGGAAGCCGGCGCGATCGTGAGCGCCGGCCGCTCCGCTTGAGGCGCCGCTTCGGCCGCCGCGGCAGGCTCAAGCATGTCCGGCGCTGCGGCCGGACCTGCCGGTGCGATTGGCGCGGCCTCCTCTTGCTGCTGCGCCGATTCCGGCGCCGGTCTGAAGCCTATCGGATGGTCGCGGCGCGCCCGCGCCAACTGGTTGATGCGGCCGATGTCGCGACAGACGCCGAAGCCGCGATAGCCGCGAAACCTGCGATCGCGGTCGAATACCGGCAGGCCCGATAATTCGATCGGCAGCGGCTCGGTGGAATCGTCCACCGGCCAGGACACGACAATGCCGCTCCAGGTCTCGCGGCTCGCCACCGCGCGCGCGACTTGGTTGGTGGGATCCAGATTCAACTCGGCGACAATCTCGTTCCATGGCCGCCCGAATGCAGCCGTCGTATGCGGTCCGGCAAGTTCTATGAATTCGTCCGACCCGATGCCGAAACGGCCGTCCGCATCCATGTGCCAGACGAAACGCAATGGATGCCGCCGCTCGGCCAGGGTCTCATGAACCGCGCTCGGAGCGGATACCGGCTCGGCGGCCGGCGCAGCAGCGGCTTCGGCGGGCGCTGGCGTGCGCGGTGCAGTCGCGATGCTTCGCGCGATGTTTTGCGTCGCATCTTGCCGGGCGTCTTCCGTCTTTGTTTGCGGTGCGCTTTGCCCGACGGGAACTTCGCTTGGCGGCTCCGGTATCGTGAGCAGCAGCACGCGTGAGGCGTCGTTGCCAAGACGCGTGGCCGCGACCTCGAAAGTCGTTTTGCCTATGCGCGCCATGCCGCCGGCGCTGCCGGTTTCGAGCCCGGTTGCGGCGAGCGTTTCGATGCCGAGCGCCGACAGCATGGTCGCTCCGCACAGACGCGTCTGCGCCGCTGCGTTGGCATAAACGAGCTGGCCATCGGGTGCGAAACTTGCGATCGGGGCTTCGCAATCGCCGAACAGGCGGCGGACGCGCTCGCTCAGGCTTAGCTCCGGCCCAGCCGGTTCCGCTGCAGCGATCAGCACCGCGATCTCGCCGTCGGCAAGGACGATCCGCGAGCAGGCACAAGTCAGCGCGCGGCCGAAACTCGCGCCGAAACCGCGCAGCCGCTCAAGCCGCTCTTGGGCGGTCGCCGGCAGCGAGGCGGCAAGACGGACGATTTGGGCAGCGGGCGCGGCGCCGACGTCGAACCGGTGCTGTGCGCAGGCGGCGGCTGTTGCGCTGCCGAAGATTGCCGCGCCGACGGCATTGGCCCACAGGATCTGGGAGCCGTCGACACTCCATAGCCAAGCCGGCCAGGGACTCGTCGCAACCGCCGCGAGTCGCGGATGACGTAACAGCGCGAGCTCTCTTTCAACGATCGGCATGCGCGTCGGAACTCGGAAGCCTAAAGGAATTCTTAATAGTGCGGGGCGTCTGCGGCGTCCATTGCGGCGGCGGTTCCGCGGCCAGGCTTGCCGGGATAACCTTAATCGCCCCGAGGACTAAGCGGGCGGCGCCGTTTCACTTGCCTGCCGGCCGCAAATTCGCGCTAGGATCGGCGGGCCGGGGGCACGAGGAGCGTATGATGGCAAAAGATCCATTCGAACAATTTGCGATCCCGAACGAGATGCGGGCGTTTGCCGAGCAGAGCGTGACGCAGGCGCGCAAGGCCTTCGAGGGCTTTATCGAGGCGGCCAACAAGGCCATGGGGCAGCTGCAGGGCCACGCCCAAGCGGCGCATAGCGGCGCCAGCGAAATAGCGCACAAATCGATGAGTTATGCCGAGCAGAACGTCACGGCGACCTTCGAATTCGCGCAAAAGATCATGCACGCCAAGGACACGGCGGAACTGATGCGGCTGCAATCGGAGTATTTGAGCCGGCAGATGCAGGCACTTTCATCTCAGGTCCAGGATCTTGGACAAAGTGCCGCCAAGATCGTGGTCGATAGTGCCAAGCCTAAGACCTAACACGAAGCCGGCTGCGGCCGGCCCGAAAATCCATATTGTTCCAATGATTTGTGATGTTTATTGTGCATTGCAATAATTCCTGTTGCAATGCACCAAATAAGTTGCTATTTGATCATTCAGGAAGGTGCCGCGGCTCATGCGTGGGCTTCACGAGGACGGCGTTTTCGCCGCGGTGCCGAGGCGAACCGAGACGATGTCAGGCAGCGCGCAACGGGCGGCGAGGCCAACGAAGAAAAAGCTCTCCAGGTGAGACAGCCCAAGAAGCAACGAGCGAAATCAAGGACCAGTGTCATGGCGGAAGCCACTACCACAACCACTCCCCCGAAGATGAAAAGCAAGCCTGCGGCAAGCGCATTCGAGATGCCGAAATTCGAGATGCCGAAATTCGAAATTCCGAAGGTCGAAATGCCGGCCGCTTTCCGTGAATTTGCCGAGCGCGGCGTCGCGCAGTGCAAGGACACCTACGAGAAGATGAAGGCCGCCGCCGAAGAGGCGACCGACGTGCTCGAAACCACGTATTCGACCGCCACCAAGGGCACGTCCGAATACGGTCTCAAGATGATCGAGGCGGCGCGCGTGAACACCAACGCGGCGTTCGACTTTTTCGGCGAGTTGATCACCGCGAAGTCGCTGTCGGAAGTGATCGAACTGTCGAGCACACATACGCGCAAGCAGTTCGAGGCGCTGACCGAGCAGAGCAAGGAGCTTGGCGCGCTCGCGCAGAAAGTCGCGACCGAGACCGCCGAGCCGATCAAGAGCGGCATGAACAAGGCGTTCAGCAAGGTTGCCTAACCGCGGCCTGCCTGATCGCAACCGCATCATTGCGGCGAGGGTAAAGCCCGGGCCTGGCCCGGGCTTTTTGCTGTTTAATCGCCCGGTATGGGGCCGCTTGCCAAACTGAAGCGTTGCTCATAGGTTCCGCGCGCTTGCCGACCGCGGGCCGTGTGCAGCTGTAGCTCAGTTGGTTAGAGCGCTTGACTGTGGATCAAGAGGTCGGTGGTTCGAATCCACCCAGCTGTACCAAAGTTATTGCCGCTGCATTTGGCCGGAAACTCAGACCCCTCACCGAAGCGCCGATGATCCGCGCCGCACGCGTTTGACTCACGGTTCGGCATTCTTAGACTGACCGGCAAAGAAAAATGCAGCGCAATCGTGCGTTGCTTGAAGTGGCCGGGGGAGAAAATGATCAAGGCCGTCGCCTTTTGCCGACTTGCCGCCGTAGTCTTGGCCGGCACCGTCGTAACTTCCGCCGCGTCACGCGCGTGGGCCGAAGATCGATATCCGAGCCGTCCGATTACCATGGTCGTGCCGTTCGCCGCGGGCGGCCCAACCGACATCCTCGGCCGCCTCATCGCCCAAGCCATCGGTCCCGCGCTCGGCCAGCAGGTCGTGGTCGAAGACGTAACCGGCGCCGGCGGCACCATCGGCGCGAGCAAGGTCGCCCGCGCCGCGCCCGACGGCTACACCATGGTCATGGGCAATCTCGGCACGCATGCCGCGAGCGTCGGCATCTACAGCAATTTGGCCTACGATCCGCGCAAGGATTTCGAGCCGGTCATTTTGGTCGCCAGTACGCCGATGGTGCTGGTGACGCGCAAGACGTTGCCGGTGAAGACGCTCGCCGACGTCATCGCCTGGGCCAAGGCCAACAAGGGCAAGGCGACGATGGGCTCGGCCGGCGTCGGCTCGATCTCGCATTTGACGCTGTTGTTGTTCAATCATCTCACCGGCGCCGACGTGACGCACGTTCCGTATCGCGGGCTGTCGGAAGCGACCAACGATCTGCTCGGCGGCCAGATCGATTTGTTGTTCGATCAGGTCGTCACCGCAACGCCGCACATCCTCAACGGCGGCGAAAACGCCGTCGTGGTGACGATCCCGCAGCGCGCCCCCTCGATACCGAATGTGCCGTCGGCCAACGAAGCCGGCTTGCCGCAACTGCAAACCGTCGCCTGGACCGCGTTGTTCATGCCCAAGGGCACGCCGGCGACAATCGTCAGCCGCATCAACGGTGCAGTTCAGAAAGCCATGCAGGATGCCGACCTCGCCAAACGGCTGGCCCAAATCGGGGCCGATCTTCCGCCGCCCGATCAGCGAACGCCGGAGGCGCTCGGTCAACTTGTCAACGCCGAGATCGACAAATGGGTGCCGTTGATTAAGGCCGCGGGCGTAACCGCGCAATGATCGTGGCGCAATAAGTTCATTCCCGTGAAGCTGAACGACGAAGAACAGGCAATGCACGCGGGCGAACTGGGCCCGCTGCGGCAATGGGCGATCGCGCACCAGATTAAGGTCGGCGATTATCTCGGCGCCAGGGATTTCGTCCCGGTCGGCCAAGCCCACATCATGGCCGACACCGAGTCGCTCGGCGCGGCCGGCGTGCAATGGCTGGAACGCTGGGCGGTGCTGCCGGCCGGGCAGCGCACCGTCCGCATCCCGACGATCACCGATCCGCGCGGCACCGACTTCGCGCACGCGGCGCAGCTCAAGCAGCAGCCCTGGATGCTCGATCTGGAGCGCCGCGCCATCGCCGCCTTCGAGGCGCTCGGCGTGCTGATGACCGACACCTGCATCAATTATCAGACCATCATGCCGCCGGTGCGCGGCGAGCACATGGCCTATGGCGACACCGGGGTGGTGATCTATTCGAACAGCGTTTGCGGCGCGCGCTCGAATTTCGAAGGTGGACCCTCGGCCTTGAGCGCGGGGCTCACCGGCCGCACGCCGCGCTACGGCTATCACCTGGATGAAAGCCGTCTGGCGACCTTTCTGGTCGAGCTGTCGTGGACGCCGCGCGCGCTCTCCGACTGGGGCGCGCTGGGCGGCGTCGTTGGCCGCCTGGCCGGCGACTATTCGCAAGTACCGGCGCTGGTCGGCATCGAGCGCGTGCCGGGCGCCGATGAAATGAAACATTTCGGCGCGGCGCTGGCGAGCTTCGGCTCGGTGGCGCTGTTTCACATGGTCGGGGTCACGCCGGAGGCGATGCGTCTTGAAGACGTCGTGCCCGAAGGCGTATCGCTCAAAATCCACGATATCGGCGAAGCCGACATCCGCGCTTTACAGGCGCGCTATGCCAAGGATGTCGGCGCCGTCGACGTCGTCGTGTTCTCGGCGCCGCAGCTCAGCCTCGTCGAAATGCGAATGCTGGCCGGGTTGCTCGACGGCCGCCACGCGACGATCCCGCTTTTCGCCGTGACCAGCCCGCAGGTGAAGCCTGACGCCGACCGCATGGGCTTGACCGCGCGGATCGAGGCTGCCGGCGGCACAGTTCTGTCCGGCATGTGCTTCTACCAGAGCTATGCGCGCGAGATCGCGGAAGCCAACGGCTGGAAGGGGCTCGCGACCAACTCGGCCAAGCTCACCAATATCCTCGGCGGTTACGGCTATCGGCCGGTGCTGCTGTCGATGGAACAATGCGTCGCGGCGGCCTGCGCCGGCGGGAAGCTCAAATGACCGCCAGAATTTTTTATGCCAGCGCGGGCATGGGCCGCAAAGTACAGGCGCAAGCGCTGGTCGCCAGCGACGGCTTTTCGGCGCGCTACGACCTCGACCGCATTCGCGGCATGTTCTCGCGGCCGGAGCACAAGCTCGCCGGCGAGAGCTATCGCGGCCGCGTGCTGGTGCTCGATGCCGCCAAAGGCGGCGTCGCTACTGCCTGGATGCTGCACGAGATGGCATCGCGCGGCGTCATGCCGGCGGCGCTGGTTTTGAACCGCGTCAATCCGATCATGGTGCAGGGCGCAGCGCTGGCCGACTTCACCATGATTTCGGGATTCGATGTCGACATCACCAAGGCGATTCCGAATGGCGCCGAAGTCGAAATTGATCCGAGCGGCGAGCGGCCGTTCATCCGGGTGCTGTGACCCCGCGCAAGATTTACTGGGCGGGGCAGCGCCGGTAGGTCTTGAGCTCCGCGAACGACCTCCCCATCGCTGCCGTATCCGCGCCTTGAGGCCGGATGATAATATTGACCAGTTGAGTTTTTGCCGGCTGCGATGCGCTGGTGCAAACAGCATGGACCGCGTAGTTGACGCCCCGTGAGCCTGCAGTCTCGACGATCCAGCGCACGGCGCAGCTTCCGTCGGCATCGCCGTAGGTCGCAGCTTCAATCGTGATATTGGATTTATCTTTTGCGGCGCATTGTTGCGCCGTTTCCGCCCAGGTTCCCAGCAGTGCGTTGGGGAATGTGGTGTGCCGGATTTCGTCAGCGCCGACGGCTTGCGGGATCACAACTGAAATAATCGAGAGCACAAATGCAGTTCGGATCATGTCAGCCCCCCTCCGTTTTGTAGTCGACAACGGGATTAGACCATTCCTGCGTCCCATCGGCCGTTCCGGTGTAATGCCGCCGATGAAAAAATACCTGAACCAGATTGCGTTCGCCGACCACCTCGCCAAGCGCACGGAAGGCGAAGAACGGGATCAGGATCAGCAGCAGGACGAAGGCTGTGGCTATGAGCTGTTCGAGCGTACCGCCGCCGACGCCGGATATCGAATCGAGAAGTGTCCGATGATGAATGAACCCCGTGATGATCTCTTCCAGGGTATTGAGAACCAACAGCAGCGCGACGAAAACAAGCGACCTGTAGAGCGTCGGCCAGATCAGAGCCCGGTTCTTGTAGCGCTCGCCGACATGCAATGCGTGTCCCACGCTCATGAACTTGGCGCAGATGAGGGCTTTGACGGCCGCGAAACCGAAGGGCGCGAAGGCGATGCCATGCGCCTGCAGGATAGCGGCTTTCAGATAGGCCAGTGCGGTAAAACAAACGTAGAGATAAGCCGCGATAACGAGGAATTCTCGCAATTCCTCGGTTATCCGCTGACCGATGGATGCTGCCGGGATCCCGTTGCTCATCTTGGCTCCTCCCGTGCCGTGATCGAACGATCTCCTCAGATCACTTCCTTGGTCTTGTCGTCGGTCTCGCCGTAGCGGTGTAGCGTCGCCGGCCGGGTGCCGGCATAAAGCTGCTCGAGGCCGGGCGCGATCTTGGCGTTCTCGCGCTCGAACAGCGAGTTGCCGTTAAGGTCGCTCTCGACCAGGAACGGCCCGAATTTTTCGACGTCGAGCACCCAGACGGCTTGCGCGAGGCCCAATTCCTCCAGCCAATAAACGCCGGCGACGTGCTTGATGCCGCGGCCGAGCAGCGCGCCGGTGCCGTAACCGACCGTGGTGAGATAGACCGCATTGTTCGGCACGAAATGCGTGCGGTAGGTCGCCGACGTCATGCCGCCTTTGCCGATGATGACGTTGCAGCCGGAGATTTTGAACCAGCCGTCGAGCCACTGCGCAAACCGAAATGACGCGGTCGCGGTGACCGCGCCGACGGTGTAGCTGCCGTCGGGATTGATGCTGGCTGCCGGCGAACAGTGGAAGTTAGTAATGCCGAGCGCATCCTTGCCAGCCGGCATGCCGAAGCCATCGGCAATCGCCCGCTTATAGACGCCCTCGCGCGCAGTGAAGACGCGGCCAGTAAGATAGGCCACCGAACCGATTTCCAGCTTGCGCAGATCCTCGGTGCGCGCCGGCAGGTCGATATGAACCCTTTTGAGATCGGACATTTTATTCCGCGGCCTCGGCCGCCTGCTGGCCCCATTCGACGGTCTCGCGCCGCATATAGTCGGTGAACCACATCGGATCGGTGCGGAACGCCGCTTTGCCGTCGGCCGCGATGCGCGCGCAGGCGCGGCGCGACGATAAACAGAACATGTGCACCGACATCGGCATGCCGCCGGTGTGGCAATAGCCGACCTCGATGTGGCAATCGATCACCATCGAGGAACCGACGAAGCCCATCGCGCCCATGCCGATCGAGTTGCCGAGCTCTTTGAACTCGTCTTCCAGCGCCGCGATTTTCGGATCGGGATTGCGCGAGCCGACGATGCGCAGGCATGACGCCTGTTTGCCCAGCACCACGCTGGTGTCTTTCGAGCCGCCCAGCCCGATGCCGACGATGGCCGGCTGGCAGGCGAGCCCGCGCTTGCCGAAGCCGATCAGGGTGTCGAGATAAAACCGTTTGATGCCTTCGATGCCGTCGCCGGGAAACAGCATGCGGTAATCGGTGCCGAACAAGCCGCCTTTGTGCACGGTGGTCAGCTCGATCCAATCGGCGTCGGGGTGGAACGCATATTCGATCTCCGGCGCGTTAATCCCGACATTGTTGTTGTGATCGGTGCGCCACAGCGGATGCACGCGGTTGGGGCGCAGCGGCACATTTGTCGTCGCCCGCGCGGTGGCGCGGCGCAACGCCGCTTCGAGCGCGACCGGGCCGCCTTCGATTTGCGCTTCGTTGCCGATTTTGACGTACCAGCGCGGCAGGCCGGTATCGCCGCACATGGCGCGGCGGTCTTCCTTCGCCGCCTCGTAGTTCTCCAGCATCGCCTTGATGACGAAGGACGACAGATCGCCTTTTTCGCTGTCGGCGCAGCGGCGCAAGCCGGCGAGATAATCGTCCGGGATTTCGATGGCCGCCTTGGCCATCAGATCTTCGGCGGTGCGTTGAATGGACGAGAGCGGAACCATAGTCGCCTCTATTCGGCTGCGATCGAACCGCGCAGTAAAGTCTCGCCGGGCTTCACGTGGCTAAACTCGACCGGCCGGTCGGCGATCTCGAGCCCACTCGATATATGCCGCGCCACCGTGAAGGTCGAGGTTGCAAGATCGCCCGGCTCCGGGAAATCGGAGCGGTAGTGCGCGCCACGGGAGTTCTCGCGCTTAAGCGCCGCCAGCGCAATGACGCGGCTGATCTCGCATAACGAGCGCAGATTGAGCCAGTCGTGCCAGGTCAAATTGAAGCGGCGGCCGGCGTCGGCAAGGCCGGTGGCGAGGAGCTCGGCTTCGATGCCGTCGAGGCCGGCAAGGCCGCGCGCGATACTGGCCTTGTCGCGCACCACGCCGACCTCGTCCCACATCGTATCCAGGAGCTTTTCGCGCAGCGCGTTGAGGTCGCCCGGCTTGCGGCTGAAGGGATGCAGCGCGCGCTCGACCTCGGCGTCGAGCACGTGCGTATCGGGCAGGCGATGACCGGGATTTTTGGCGATGAAGCCGGGCATCACGTCGCCGGCGATGCCGCCGAACACGGTCGAGTTGGCGACGCCGTTGCCGCCGAGCCGGTTGGCGCCGTGCATGCCGCTGGCGTCCTCGCCGGCGACGAACAGGCCGAAGCGTTCCGTCGCGGTGTCGACCTCGCAGATCACGCCGCCCATGAAATAATGCGCGGTCGGCACCACTTCGACCAAGCCGCCGGCGAGATCGAAGCCGCAATCGCGGCAGCGATCCACCATGCCTTTGAATTGTCTGGCGACGCTTGCCGGGCCGAGATGGCCCATCTTGATATAGACGCCGCCGTGCGGCGTGGTGCGGCCGGCCCGCATTTCCGCATAGATGGCGCGGCTGACGACGTCGCGCGTGGCGCGTTCGAGTTTCGGATCGTAGTCGCCCATGAAGCGGTGCATCGCGCCGTTGAGCAAATGCCCGCCGGCGCCGCGCAAGCCTTCTTCCAGCACCGTGCCGGTCATGCGCGTGTCCGGTCCGGCGAGCAGGCCGGTCGGATGGAATTGCACCATCTCCATATCCCGCAGAGGAAGTCCGAGGCGGAGCGCCATGGCCAAGCCATCCATGCTCTTGTCGCCGGACGGCGTGTGATAGCGATACATGGTCGGGCCGCCGCCGGTGGCGAGCAAGACGGCCTGCGCCGAGACGAAGCGGAATTCGCCTGAGCGCACGTCGATCAACAGCACGCCCGCAAGCGAACCGTCGGTCGCCGGGATCAGCGCGACGGCGCGATGCTCCTCCAGGCGGCGGATCGGCCGCGCCCAGACCTGCTCCATCAGCCGGTTGATGATCTCGATGCCGGTGAGGTCTCCCTTGTGTACGGTGCGGTCGAAGGTCTGACCGGCGAAGGCTTTGCCGTGCAGCGTGCCGTCGGGATTGCGGTCGAAGAAACAGCCGATCTCGTTTTCCAGTTCGCGCACGCGCTCGATGGCCTTAGTCACAAGCGTCCAGGCCAATTCCTGATGCGGCAGCCATTTGCCGCCTTCGATCGTGTCCATGAAATGGCGCTCGATCGAATCGCCGGGATTAAGCGCGACGTTGTAGCCACCCTGCACCATGCGGGTGCAGCCGCATTTGCCGAGGAGACCCTTGCTCACCACGGTGATGTCGAGATCGGGATTGGCTTTGTGCGCATGCAGCGCCGCAAACAGCCCGGCGCCGCCGGAGCCGAGGATCAGAATGTCGGTTTTGAGCTGCTCGACCTTCATGCGATCCTCAGAACACGCGCGCCAGGAAGACGACGGCGACGAGGACCGACACGGCGGCGGCAACGGTGGCAAGCTGCTTTTGGCCGTCCCGCCAGGCGAAATTCTCAATCACCAACACGCGCAAGCCGCCGAGCAAATGCACCGCGAGCAGAAAAACGAGCCCGCCTTCGGCGAGCTTGACCAGCGGCTGATCGGTCCAGCGCAGAAAGCTTTCCAGATTTGCTTCGCCATCGAGGGCAAGACCCAGCGCCAGAAAATGGAACGGCAGAAAAATCGCCAGCGCCAGGCCGGAGATGCGGTGCACCATCGCGGCGATCCATAGCGCGCTATCGCGATGCTTCGTGCGGCTCGCGATCATGACAGCACCACCGCGGCCACTGCGCGCGCGCCGAGCAGCGCCAGAAAGAGCCCGAACAGGATGGCAAGAAATCCGGCGCGGCGTTCGTTCAGCGGCGACCATTCGCTGAAAACATTGCGGATGCCGATCGCGGCGTGGATCGAAGCGGCAGCGACAAAAAGGCCGTAATAGGCCGCCCACAGGATGCTGCCGCGGGTGCGCGCCAAAATATCCGCGGCGCTCAGGCCTTGGCGCGTGGCGTAGAAGATAATCGCGATATGGCCGAGAACGAGCGGCGCCATGAGTGCTGCTGTCGCCCGCTGCCAGACATAGAGACGGACATTCATGCCTTGATCTCGCCCTTGAGATACGCCGCCGCGGTGCGCCGTTTCAGGCCGGCAATCGCGGCCGTCGGGTTGAGCGTCTGCGGGCAAAGCTCCTGGCAGGACTGGTGCGAATGGCAGGAATGACAGCCGCCATCGGCCGCGACGGCTTGTAACCGTTCGCGATTGCCGGCATCGCGCTCGTCATTGACCAGCGTCCACGCCCGCGTCAGCGCTGCCGGCCCGAGATAGCCGGAATTCCAACGCACGGTATCGCAGCCGGCATAACAGACGCCGCAATTGATGCATTCGATCGCCGCGTCGGCGGCGGCGCGCGCCGGCGTGTCGGGCCGGATTTGCGCGATGGCGTCGTGACGAGTCTGCGACGGCGCAAAGACGCCTTTGGCCTGCTGCCACTTCTGGAAGAACGCTTCCATGTCGGTGGTCAGGTCCTTGATCACCGGAAAATTTTCGAGCGGGCCGATTTCCAGACGGCCATCGCCGGCGACCTTCGCCACATGCGTGCGGCAGGTCCAGCGCGGCTTGCCGTTGACGGTCATGGCGCAGGAGCCGCACACCCCGACCCGGCAGGCGAAGCGATAAGACAGCGTCGGATCGAGATGGCGCTGCACGAAAGTCACAACGTCGAGCACTGTCTGGCTCTCGCGCCGCGGCACGCTGTAAGTCTGGTAACGGCCGTCCTTGCCGCCGCGCCAGAGCGATACTGACAGTTCCGAAGTCTGCAGTTCCGAGATCTGTCCGGACATGAAACGCCTTGGACATCCTTATTGCGCACTTTGAAGCAACTGTACCAAGCCCGACCGCGCACAAAAAGGCGATCCGGGTTCGGCATTCCCGTACCATGAGACTTCGCAGCTTCGGCGGGAAGGCGCTATAGTCACCGAAATGTCTGGGAGGACACGCTATGGCCGGTCTCAAGCTGAGTTACGTACACGGCGCGAGCGAGCAACCGCTCATCGGCCAGACGATCGGGCAGTTTTTCGATGCGGTCTGCGACAAATGGCCCGCGCGGCCGGCTTTGGTGGTTCGCCACCAAAAGGTGCGATTGAGCTATGGCGAATTGCGGCAGCAGGTCGACAAGCTCGCCGCCGGGCTTTTGACGCTCGGGCTTCATCCTGGCGACCGCATCGGCATCTGGTCGCCCAACAATTCGGAATGGGTGCTGACCCAATTCGCCACGGCCAAAGCGGGGCTGATCCTGGTCAATATCAATCCCGCTTATCGCATCGCCGAACTGGAATACGCGCTCAACAAGGTCGGCTGCAAAGCGCTCATTCTCGCCGAGCGTTTCAAGACTTCGGACTATGTCGGCATGTTGCGCGAGCTGGCGCCGGAACTGGGCCATGCCACGCCCGGCAAGCTCGAATTGGCGCGGCTGCCGGCGCTGCGTTCGGTCGTTCTGCTCGGCGAGGGCTGGCATCCCGGCACGTTCCGCTTCTCCGAGATTCTGGCGCGCGGCACCGAAAAGGAAGCGCAGCGGATTGCCGAACTCGGGCCGCAACTGCAATTCGACGAGCCGATCAACATCCAGTTCACCTCCGGCACGACCGGCTTCCCCAAAGGTGCGACGCTGTCGCATCACAACATCCTCAACAACGGCTTCTTCATCGGCGAGGCGATGCGGCTCACGCCGCAGGATCGCCTGTGCATCCCGGTGCCGCTCTATCACTGCTTCGGCATGGTGCTGGGGAATCTGGCGGCGGTCACGCATGGCGCCTGCATGGTGTTTCCCGGGGAGGGCTTCGATCCACTGGTCACGCTGGAAACCGTCGCCGAGGAGCGCTGCACGGCGCTGCACGGCGTGCCGACCATGTTCATCGCGGAGCTCGATCATCCTGAGTTCGGACGCTTCGATCTGTCGTCGTTGCGCACCGGCATCATGGCGGGCTCGCCGTGTCCGATCGAAGTGATGAAGCGCTGCGTCGCCAAGATGAACTTGTCGGAAATCACCATCGCTTATGGCATGACCGAGACGAGCCCGGTCAGCTTTCAGAGCTCCACCGAGGACCCGCTGGAGCGGCGCGTTTCGACCGTCGGCCGCATTCAGCCGCATCTTGAAGTCAAGATCGTCGACATGAACGGGCGCATCGTGCCGCCCGGCACTCCGGGCGAATTATTGACGCGCGGCTATTCGGTGATGCTCGGCTATTGGGGCGACGAAGAACGCACCCGCGAAGCCATCGACGCGGCGCGCTGGATGCATACCGGCGATCTCGCCACCATAGACGCCGAGGGCTATTGCAACATTGTCGGCCGCATCAAGGACATGGTGATCCGCGGCGGCGAGAACGTCTATCCGCGCGAGATCGAGGAGTTTTTGTACCGGCATCCCAAGGTCCAGGACGTCCAGGTGATCGGCGTGCCGGACGACCGCTACGGCGAGGAGATCTGCGCCTGGGTCAAGCTGCGGCCGGGCGTCGCCGCCACCGAGGACGAGATCAAGGCGTTCTGCCGCGATCAGATCGCGCACTACAAGGTGCCGCGCTACGTCAAATTCGTCGACGAATTCCCGATGACGGTGACCGGCAAGATTCAGAAATTCATCATGCGCGAGCGCACCATCAACGAGCTTGGGCTGAAGGCGCAGAAGACGGCGTGACCTTCCATCCGTCATCCTGAGGTGGCCGCGGATCGGCTCTCGAAGGGTGACGATTGAAGCTCACACCTTGATCTTCTCGTTCTCGACCACCCGCGCAACGGCCGGCCGCTTCGTGAGCCGGTCCTTGTGCGCGGTGTAGTATTTCAGCTCCGCCATCGGCAGCTCGCGGCGCACGCCCCAGGTGTAGAAGACGAAGCCGTAGGGATCGAGCACGGAGTAGCGGTCGGAGAACCATTCGCGTCCGGCCAGCATGGCGTCGATCTGCTTCAAATAGCCGTGGAAGGTCTTCAAGCCCATGTCCTTGATGCCGGGATAGGCATTGGCGTCGGCCGTATAGCGCTCGGGCCGGCCGACATGGGCGTGCGCCGGGTGCACGCTCGACGCAAAGTAGCCGATCAGCGACAGCGCCTTCGCCTCGGCCATCGGCTCCTTCGGCCACAGGTCGAACCGCTTGCCGAGATAAGGCAGGATGGCCGTGTTCTCGGTGAGCGGCTCGCCGTTGTCGAGGCGGAGCGCCGGCACGCGCCCCAGCGGGTTGATTTTCAGATAGGCCTCGGTGCGCTGCTCGCCGCCGGCGAGGTCGACCTTCTTCGGCTCGTATGGCTCGCCGCTCTCCTCGAGCACGATATGCGAGGCCATCGAGCACGCGCCGGGAGCGTAATAAAGCGTCAACATGTCGAAATCCCTTCTGACGAAATTCGCCGGTTAATTCTTGGTGGCTTTTTGCAGCACCGGCGCCCAGGTTTGCTGCTCCTTCTCGACAAAGGCAAGCGTTTGTTCAGGCGTCATGGCGCGCGAATAACTGCCGATGTTCGCCAGCCGCTTCTTGAAATCTGCATCGCTGACGACCTTGGCCAAGACATCGCTCACCTTGCCGACGATCGCCGTGGGCGTGCCTTTCGGGGCAACCAGGACCTGCCAACCCAGCGCCCTAAAGTCCGGCAGCGTTTCGGCAACCGTCGCCAAATCGGGAAATTGCGGCAACCGCTCGGGCGACGCCACCGCGATGAGCTTGACCTGTCCGGCTTTCACCGCGCCGACGATTCCCGAATAGCCTTCGATGATCATCGACACGCGGCCCGATCCGACGTCGGCGAGCGCCGCTGCCGGACCGCCGGTGTAAGGGACGCGCAGCAGTTGCACGCCGGCGCGATCCTGCAATAAAAGCCCGGTGAGATCCGTAAGCCTGCCGGCCCCGGTCACCGCAATCGAGATTTTTCCCGGCTCCTTTTTTGCGAGCGCGATGAGCTGCGGCAACGTGCTGACGCCGAGCTTCGGGTTCACCGCGACGAACATCGGATTTTCGGCCGTGTACCCGATCGGGATAAAGTCGCGCGGCAGCATCAAGGGCAGATTGGGAGCAACCGAAGGCAGCGCCACGAAGGTCGAGAGCGCCGGCATGAACAGAGTATAGCCGTCGGGCGCGGCTTCCGACGCCGCGCGGGCGGCGATGCTGCCGTTGGCGCCGGGATGATTGACCACAATGAATTGCTGCCCGAACGCTTTGCCGAGCCCTTCGGCGACAAAGCGGGCGTCGACGTCCGGCGTCGAGCCCGGCGCCGCGTCGGAGATAATGGTGACCGTCCTGTTCGGGTAACTGTCGGCTTGGGCGTGCACGGCGGTCGCCGCCGGCACGGCCATCAGGCACAGGCCGACAATCCGAAACCAATGCCGAAGACTATTCATAATATCCTCCCCATCGCGCCGGGCGCGGCGCGCCGTAGCGAAACAATTCAGTTAAGGATACGGCTGTCGAGCGGGCGTTTCTACCGGGTTAACTGCGCCAAACCGACACGGCATCGGGCAACGATGGGATGCAGCGGTCTCTTTACGTTAACCCCACGTAACTGCGCACTGAAGGATGCACATTTAAGGATTTCCTCTTAAGACAAGTTCCGATGCGGCTTCCGCCGGTCCGGCCAGATTCGTGACCAAGTTCGTGACCAAGATCGTGACACGCGCAACACCATTGGCAGCGTTTCGCACCACGACTGCGTCCCTCGACGTCGGTCACGACGCGCTTTCGCGTCTGACGGATTTGTCCCGCGAGTTTGCGCCGGAACTGAGCTTTGCCATCTACACCCGCCTTGACGAGGTCGAAGGTGAATGGCGCCGTTTCCAACAAATTGCCGAATGCACGGCATTCCAGACTTTCGAATGGCTGGCGACGTGGCAACGCCACATCGGCGAGCGCGATGGCACCGTGCCGGTCGTCGTGGTCGGCCGTTTCGGCGACGGCAGAACCGCATTCATCCTGCCGCTCGCGATCGAGGCGCGGCGCTCGGTCCGGCGACTATGCTGGCTCGGCCAGGAGCTGTGCGACTACAATGCGCCGCTTTTGGCTCGCGATTTTTCGCAACGCGTCACGTCGTCCCGCTTCCTCGCGCTGTGGCGCGAGCTGTTGGAGCGCCTGCGATCCGATCGCGCGCTGCGTTACGACTGGATCGAGTTCGAGAAGATGCCGCAAACGGTCGGCGTCCAGAGCAATCCCTTCGTCAATCTCCAGGTTATGCCCAACGCCAACAGTGCGCACGTCACGCAACTGGGCGACAACTGGGAAACCTTTTACCGCGCCCGGCGATCGTCGGCGACGCGCCGACGCGACCGCACCAAGCGCAAGCACATGTCCGAGTTCGGCGAAATCCGTTTCCACACCGTCGCCGAGCCGAACGATTTGCGTCAAGCGCTCGACACGTTGTGGGAGCAGAAAGAGCGGATATTTGCGCGCAAGGGAATTGCCGACATATTTTCGCGGCCCGGGTACCGGGAGTTCTTCGCCGATTTCGCGTCGAATCCGAATTCGCGGCATTTGGCTCACGTCAGCCGCGTCGAGATCGGTCCGTCCTGCGCGGCGGCGAATTTCGCGATCGTGTTCGGCGACTGCTACTATCACGTGCTGTCGAGCTATTGCGACAGCGAATTGACCCGCTACGGCCCCGGCACGCTCCACCTTCGCGAGCTGCTGGCCTACGCCATCGGGCGCGGCTTGCGGCTGTTCGATTTCACCATCGGAGACGAGCAATACAAGCTGGAGTGGTCCGATCTGCGCCTCAAGCTGTATGATTACAGTACGGCAGCGACCTGGCGCGGGCGGCCGGCGAGCCTCGTCTCGAATGCCCGGCGTCGCGCCAAGCGCTTCATCAAGCAGACGCCGCTATTGTGGCGCTGCGTGTCTCGCCTGCGCTCCGCGGTCGGGCCGCTGTTGCATCCGCGGCCGCAAGCCGTCGCCGCCGGAAGCGATAAGGCGCGGTCGCAGCGGACGCCGGCCTGCATCATGGGCGACATGGATCTGCTGCAGCCGATTGCGGCGGCCGGCATCCCGTGCAGTGTCGTGGCGCCGCCGGGCGTTCCGTCGCTCTATTCGCGCTTTACGAAAGCGCGGCTGCAATGGGACTGCTCGCAAGACGCCGACAAGCGCGTCGACGCGCTCATTCGTTTCGGCGAGGCACACAGCGAGCGGCCCGTCCTGTTCTATGAGAGCGACGAGCAACTTGTGTTCGTCTCGCGGCATCGCGAACGGCTGGCGCAAGCTTTCCGCTTCGTTATTGCCGACGCGCCGCTGGTCGAGGATTTGGTCGACAAGGCGCGATTTGCGGCTTTGGCGAAACGGCACGGGCTGGCGGTGCCGCCAGCGCTGCAATTTCATCCGGCGCGGACGTCGCCGCCCGATCTTGGCCTTGATTTTCCCGCCATCATCAAGCCGCTCAACCGGGCCGGCCCTTGGGACGAAACTTTCGGCTTGCGCAAAGCGCTCGCGCTGGAGAGCGCCGAGGCGCTGCGGCAGCTGTGGCCGCAATTGCTCGGCGTGAACGTCGAATTGCTCGCCCAGCAGCTCGTTCCCGGCGCGGAAGCGCAAATCGAAAGCTACCACTGCTACGTGGATGCGCGCGGCCAGGTGGCTGGCGAGTTCACCGGGCGCAAGATCCGCACCTATCCGGTGGCGTATGGCCACACCACGGCGCTTGAAATCACCGATGCGGCGGACGTGCGTCGGCACGGTCGCATTGCCGCGGAGCGGCTCGGCCTCACCGGCGTCGCCAAATTCGACTTCAAGCGCGATCGGGCCGGCGAGCTGCATTTGTTAGAGGTCAACCCGCGCTTCACGCTGTGGCATCACGCCGGCGCCGTGGCCGGCGTCAATATTCCGGCGCTGGTCTATGCCGACCTGACCGGCACGCCGCGGCCGCGCGTTTCGCATGCCAAAGCCGGCGTACGCTGGTGCCGCGTCTGGAAGGATTTGCCGTCGGCACGCCAATCCGGTGTGCCGCTGACGGCCTGGCTGCCCTGGATGCTCGGCTGCGAGGCGAAGTCGGCTTTGTCCTGGACCGATCCGATGCCGGTTGTGGGCGCGACATTGCACCAAATTGCCGTGCGGCTTGGCGCGGCCGCCCGGCGAGATGGCGTCGGCTCGTGAAGCTCGCGCTTATTTCCGACATCCACGCCAACCTCGAGGCGCTGCAGGCAACGCTTGCCGACATCGCCGGGCAGGGCGTCGATCGCATCGTCTGTCTCGGCGATCTGGTCGGCTATAACACCAAGCCCGCCGAATGCCTGGCGCTGATCCGCGCCAGCAACGCGTTATGCATCGCCGGCAACCACGATCTCGCGGTGTGCGGGCTAATCGCGACCGACGATTTCAACGCCACGGCGGCGCGCGCCGTCGCCTGGACGCGGACGCGTCTTAATCCGGACGAGCTCGCTTTCCTGCGCAGCCTGCCGCTCAAAGCGAATATCGAGGACCGCGTAATCGCGGTCCATGGCGCGCTGCATCCCGAAACCGGATGTGAAAGCGTGTACCTCGATACCGACGAGCGCCGCATGCTCAGCTTCGCGGCGCTCAGGCGGCATCCGTCCGGCGCGCGCATCTGCGCGTTCGGGCACACCCATCGCGCCGGCATCTATGAGCTGCGCAACGGTGCAGCGGCGGAGCGGCCGGAGCAGCAAATGCAGCTGCGCGACGACGCCTATTATCTCATCAATCCGGGTACCGTCGGCGAGCCGCGCTCAAGCGAGCGGCGCGCGACTTATATGGTGCTCGACCTCGAACGCGGCATCGTCACGCGCCGCTACGTCGCTTACGACGCAGCAGCGGTCCTGGCGGCCAAGCGCAAAGCCGGTCTGGCGCCCAACTTCGGCGCCGCCGTCTTCAGTCGATTGCGCGCGCTGGAGTTGAATTTTGCTTCCTGGCGCCACGCACTGATCGGCATTTCAACTCCGAGATCGCGCTAGAACCCATACATTTGGATTGTCATTCCCGATCCCGAGGCTCGCCTGACCGGCGGCGTTGACAGCTTCGGTTTGCCCGGCGGATACTCTTTCAAACTCTGCAGCCAATCGGTTTTGATGGCATCAAAACCGGGCTTTGGCTTTTTGACTGAGCATGGTTCTTTCCGAAAACCGATATCCGCTTTTTGGGATCTGCTCCAAGCAATGGGAACGCCCGCGATGCAACAGCCGCTCCGCAAGGAACAACACGCAGCCGCAACGCCGAACCAGGCCTTCGACCTTCGCTCAACGCTGGAATGGCTGCGCGCCTCGGGCGAGCTGATCGAGACCGACAAGGAAGTCGATCCCGACCTTCAGGTCACCGGCCTGCAAAAGCACATGGATGGCGGCTGTCCGATCCTGTTCAACAACGTCAGGAGCAAGCCCAATCATCGCGTGATCACCAACCTGTTCGGCGACATGGCGATCATCAACCGCATGTTCGGCTGGAAGGACGACGCCGAGCGGGTGCGCAAGCTCGCGTACGCGCTGTCGCATCCGATCAAGCCGGTGGAGATCGCGCAGAGCGAGGCACCGTGCCAGGAGCACGTCATCGAGCGGCCGAACGACGTCAATCAGTGGATGGTGCCGATCCGCCACACCACCTACGAATCCGAGCTCACCGTCGGCTCCGGCATCCGCTGCGTCACCGGCCCGCAATTCGATGGCGGCTCCGACCTCGGCTACAACCGCATGAATTTCCGCTGGGGCAATGTCGGCACGTTCCAGATTTCGCCCGGCTCCCACATGTGGCAGGTGGTCAACAAATATTACAAGGAAGACCAGCCGGTGCCGATCACCATGTGCTTCGGCGTGCCGCCGGCGTGCACGCTCCTGGCCGGCGCCGGTTTCGACTACGCCGTATTGCCGATGGGCTGCGACGAGATCGGCATCGCGTCTGCGGTGCAGGGCGCGCCGATCCGTCTCGTCAAGGCGCGTACCGTCGACGCCATGGCGCTTGCCGATTGCGAGCTGGTGCTCGAAGGCTACGTCAATCCGCGCGACCGCCGTTACGAGACCAAGGAATCGGAAGATGCCGGCGTGCAGGGCCGCTATCACTTTCACCCCGAATGGGCCGGCTACATGGGCAAGGCCTACAAGGCGCCGACCTTCCACGTCACCGGCATCACCATGCGCAAGCCGGAGACCAAGCCGATCATCTTCGCCCTCGGCGTGCACATGCTCGACGACCACAATATCGACACCACGGTGCGCGAGGCGGCGATCTACGAATTGTGCAACCGGCTGCAGCCGGGCATCGTGCAGAACGTGGTGATCCCCTATTGCATGACCGATTGGGGCGGCTGCGTCATCCAGGTCAAGAAGCGCAATCAGATCGACGAGGGCTGGCAGCGCAATTTCCTGGGCGCCATCTTATCGTGCTCGCAAGGCATGCGGCTCGCCATCGCGGTCTCCGAAGACGTCGATCCTTATTCGATGGACGACGTGATGTGGTGCCTGACCACCCGCGTCAATCCGCAGACCGACATCCTCAATCCGATCCCCGGCGGCCGCGGCCAGACCTTCATGCCGTCGGAGCGCATGACCGCGGGCGGCCAGCAATGGACCGCGTCGAATACGCGCTTCGAAGGCGGTATGGGCATCGATGCCACCGTCCCATTCGGCTATGAGAGCGACTTTCTGCGGCCGGTCTATCCGGTCGACAGAGTCAAGCCGGAGGATTTCTTTTCCAAAGAAGACATCGCCAACGCCAAGAAGCGCATGCACGGCTGGGTGCATTCACTGGCGCGGTCGGGGCGATGATTTCTTCGCCCTCCCCCTTGTGGGGGAGGGCGGGTGGGGGTCGAGAAGGTGACTCTCACAAAGGACGTACACGCAAAATCGTCGACGTCTGCGCGTCGGCTCTGGACTCCCACCCCCAACCCCTCCCCACAAGGGGGAGAGGAGTAGCAAGCCTCACCGGCTCGCTTCCTGCCGCCACCGTTCCGCCAAAGCCCTCCGGTCGAGCTTGCCGCGATCGGTCTTCGGCAGCGATGAGCTCAGCACGATCCGCTTCGGCGCCTTGAACGCCGGCAGCGCGCCGGCGCAATAGCGCAACAACGCGTCCGCATCGATGCTGGTGCCGGGCCGTGCCACGACGTAACTCATCACTTCCTCGCCATAGATCGCGTCCGGTACGCCGATGGTCGCGGCCTCGATGACGTCGGCGTGCTGCATCAGGAACGAGTCGATCTCGACCGGCGAAATTTTCGCGCCGCCGCGAATGATCAGCTCCTTCTCACGGCCGCTCAGCGTCAAGAAGCCTTCGGCGTCCAGCGAGCCGAGATCGCCGGTGCGGAAGCGGCCGCGGCTGTGGACCTTCACCTCGCCGTCCTCGCCGAGATAGCGGTAAGGATGATCGCCGAGCCCGCCGAGTTCCACATAGCCGATTTCGCCCACGGGCAAGCGCCGGCCTTCGGCATCGACGATGGCGAGATCGTGGTAGCGAAACGGCCGTCCGACCCTGCCGAGCTGCCGCTGCTCGCCGGGAATGGCGGCAATCCAGCTCACTTCGCTGGCGCCGCAGCCCTGCGCGACCGGGATGCCGAATTTCTGCTCGAACCGCTTCCACTCTTCAAGCAACAGCGGCGCCGAGCTCGATGTCATGAAGCGCAGCTTCGGCAGGTTGTCGCGATGCCAATTCTGCCCATGCCAAGTCTGTTCGCTGTTGAGCAGAATGTTGATCGTCGTCGGATTGCCGGTGGCAATCGTGACGCCGTGTTCGCGCAGGTGTTGGAAAAAGCGGCTCGCCGAGAATTTTTCCGACAGAACCAGAGTCGCGCCGCGGTTGACGACAGTGAGTGCGCCTAAAGTCTGCGCCGAGTTCCAGCTGAAGGGACGGAAATCGTAAAGCCGATCGTCGGCGGTGATGCCGAAGCCTTCGGCGAGCGGATCGATGTTCAACAGATATTCGCGGAAGTTCAGGATGACGCCCTTGGGCGTGGCGCTGGTGCCCGACGTGAACAGGATGATGGCGTCATCCTCCGGCAGCGAGGCACCTTGCGGCGCGCTCGGCGCCAGACCGGCAAGCTCGGCAAACAGCGTGCCGGCCTCCGGCCGGTCCCAGCGCCCAATGCGCAAGCGCGGCACGGTGGTCGCGGCAAGGAGATCGTCGAGTTGCAGGCCGTCCTGATAGAGAATGAGCCGCGGCTTGAGCCGCTCGAAAATGTTGCCGAGCTGATTGCGGTTCATCTCGATGTGGACGGTGCAGACGGTCGCGCCGGCCGCCATCACGCCGAAATAGCACAGCAAGTGCTCGATCGAATTATTGGCAAGCAGCGCAACCCGGTCGTTGCGGCCAAGCCCGCGTTGGCGCAGGAACGTGGCGAAGCGGCCGACCATGTCGTGCAGCTGTTCGTAGCTGACGGTGCGGCCGTCCTCGGCCGACACGACCCAGGTCTTGTCGGGCGCGCGGTGTGCGGCCCGCGCAATCCAGTCGCGCAACAGCTCGGGGCCCGCATTCGCCTGCATGTCGCCTCACCTTGGGTGTTTTTTTACATCATAAGCATTTCGCGGGCGAATAAAACCAGTCCGGCGGCGACCCACGATAGTGGATTGAGCCAGCGGCAGTGTGCGCATAGAGTGAGGGTAGGAAGCGCCGCAAGGAGGATGCGATGTTTCTCCGCAATTACTGGTACGTCGCCGCCTTGGACGACGAGGTTCGCGAACGGCCGCTCGGTCGCACCATCCTCGGCGAGCCGGTCGTCCTGTTCCGCGATAGCCAAGGCGCACCGCACGCCTTCGAGGACCGCTGCCCGCACCGCCGGTTGCCGCTGTCGATGGGAAAAGTCATCGGCGACGTTCTACAGTGCCACTATCACGGCCTGCGTTTCGACGGTTCCGGCAAATGCGTGCGCGTGCCCGGCCAGGACCACATCCCGCAGAATGCCCGCGTGCGCACTTATCCCGTGGTCGAACGCTATCGCTGGATTTGGATCTGGATGGGCGATCCGGCGCTGGCCGATCCGGCGCAGATTTGCGACTTCCACTGGCTCCAGGATCCGGAATGGGGCGCCAAGCCGTCCTATCTTCATGTCGAAGCCAACTGGCAGCTCGTCGTCGACAATCTGCTCGATCTCACGCACCTCGCCTTCGTCCATGAGACCACCATCGGCAATATGGCGCTGGTCGAGCATGCCGCGGTCAAGGTCGAGCGCGCGCCGAACAACGTTTTGGTCACGCGCTGGATCATCGATCAGCCGGCGCCGCCCACTTTCGTCAAGGTCGGCAAGTTCACCGGCAATGTCGACCGCTGGCAGATCATCGACTACACGCCGCCGGCCTTTCTGCGCCTCGATGTCGGCGCTTGCCCGACCGGCACCGGCGCGCCCGAAGGCCGCCGCGTCGGCGGCATCGGCATGCGCAACCTCAACGCGATTACTCCCGAGACCGAAACCACCGCGCATTATTTCTGGGCGCAGGCGCATAATTTCGAGCCGCACAACGCCGAGATGACCGAACGAGTTTTCGCGCAGATCAAGACGGCTTTCCTGGAAGACGTCGCCGTGTTTACGGCGCAGCAGCGCATGATCAGCCTCCGCCCCGACGCGCCGCAGGTCGACATCAACGCCGACGCCGGCGGCATCCAGGCGCGGCGCATCGTCGACCGGCTTTATCGCGAGGAGCAGGCTGCCGCTGCGGCGCACGCGACCGCGGCCGAGTAGAGCATGATCCCGAAAAGCGGTCGCCGGTTTTCGGAAAAGATCATGCTCAAACAAATAATGCGGATACAATGGCGGTGAACTTTCGCGTTGAGTTGATCTGGAAGGGGAGCGACGACAAGGACGCCTCGTCGATCTTCCTGACCTCCGACGGCCGCGTCATCCTGCAAGGCCGCGGGATTTCGGCGCAGGAGCGGGAGCAGCTCGCATTGCCGCGCGACGCCGATCTGATCAGCGTCGACCGCAATCTCATCCGCGCCATCAAGGATATGCTGTAACCGGCGGTGCGTGGTGAAGGACTGAACAGGTGACCGGCAATCCGCAATGGCCCGATCTTCCGTTCGCGGCGTGGAGCGAGACTTGCGACACGCTGCAGCTGTGGACGCAAATCGCCGGCAAGGTCCGCATCGCGCTCATGCCGCTCATCAATCATTGGTGGAATGCGACGTTCTATGTCACCGCGCGCGGCCTTGCCGCGCCGGCGATGCCTTTTGCCGGCGGCATGGTCGATATCACCTTTGACTTTGCCAGCCATCGGCTGGTGCTCGAAACAAGCGACGGCGGCGCCGAGGCCTTTGCGCTTAAGCCGATGCCGGTTTGCGATTTCTATTCGGAATTCATGGCACGGCTGCATCGTCTCGGGGTCGATGTGCAAATTCGGACCATGCCGTGCGAAATTCCGGGCGCTGTGCCGTTCGACAAGGATCGCACCCACGCGCAATACGATCCCGTCTATGTGCAGAAATTCTGGCACGCGCTGGTGCAGGCCAACCGCGTAATGACCGAGTTTTGCGCGCGCTTCATCGACAAAGCGAGCCCGGTGCATTTCTTCTGGGGCAGTTTCGATCTCGCGGTGACGCGGTTTTCCGGGCGCACCGCGCCGCCGCCCAAGGGCCACACGCCCTGTGTTGCAGACTGGATCATGGCGGAAGCCTACTCGCACGAATGTTCGAGCTGCGGCTTCTGGCCCGGCAACGGCGGCTACGGCCGGGCGGCGTTCTACGTTTACGCCTATCCGGAGCCGGCCGGCTACGGCGACACGCGCCTTCGTGCCTCTGAAGCGTCCTACAACATGGATCTCGGGCAATTCATTCTGCCTTATGACGCGGTTCGCCAGGCGCGCGATCCGGATGCGCTGCTGCTCGGGTTCCTCCAGGAAACCTACGAAGCCGCGGCAAATCTGGCGCAGTGGGATCGCAACGCGCTGGAACGACCCGTCAGCCGCCCGTAAGCTCGCGCCGCACCAGCGCCGCGCCTTCGGCTATTGCCTTCATCTTGCCGAAAGCGACGGCGCGCGGCAGGTATTTCATGCCGCAGTCGGGCGCCACGACGAGCCGTTCCGCCGGCACTTGCGCGAGCGCCGCGTGGATGCGCGCGGCGACGCTATGCGCCGTCTCGATCGTCATATCGGAAAGATCGATGACCCCGAGGATGATGGTCTTCGACGGCAGTTCCCTGAGCACATTGAGGTCGAGATTGGGCTGCGCGGCCTCGATGGAAATCTGTTGCGCCTTGCAGCCTTCCAGTTCCGGCAGGAACGAATAGCCCGACGGTTTGTCGTGCACCACGGCGGCATAGCCGAAGCACAGATGCACCGCGACGGTGCCGGTGACGCCGTCGAGCGCGCGGTCGAGCGCTTTGAGGCCGTATTGCCGCGCCTTCTCGGGATGCTGCTGCATCCACGGCTCGTCGATCTGCACCACGTCGGCGCCGGCGGCGAACAAATCCTTGATCTCGGCATTCACCGCGGCGGCGTAAGCCATCGTCACCGCTTCTTCGTCCTTGTAGTAATCGTCCTGCGCCTGTTTGCCCATGGTGAACGGACCGGGCAGCGTCGCCTTGACGGCGCGGTCGGTATTGGCGCGCAAGACTTTCAGATCGCGGACCTCGACCGGGCGCGTGCGCCGGATCGGGCCGACTACGCGCGGCACCGGAATCGGCCGGCCGTTGCGGTTGATCACGGTACCCGGCTTTTCGATATCGATGCCGTCTAGCGCGGTGGCGAAGCGGTTAGAATAGCTCTCGCGCCGCTGCTCGCCGTCGGTGATGATATCGAGTCCGGCGCGCTCCTGGTCGCGAATGGCGAGGATGCTGGCGTCGTCCTGCGCCGCTTCGAGCTTGTCCGGCGCGACGAGCCAGAGGTCGTCGACGCGCACCCGCGGCACCTGCTTCGACAGCTTGACGCGATCGATCAGCCATTCCGGCTGCGGATAGGAGCCGACGAGCGAAGTGGGAAGCAGCATTGTTCCTCAACAATAATTTATCCCGGACGCGATGCAGCGTGAAAACGGTGCATCGCTGATCCGGGATTGTTTCATGCCGTGACGATCCCGGGCCGGGCGCCGCACCACTTTCGTGTCGTGCTCCGCCCGGGATACTTTCGCGTGCTATCGGCTACGCCTTCAACGCATCGGCGTAGGGATAAATGACCTTGCCGGTCACCTCGTCTGGAGGCGCGAGCACGGTCTGATAGCTCATGCCGCGCCAGGTATCGAGGTTCGCAGCATCGGTGATGTCGTGATACTGCACCTGCAACTGCCGGGCTTTGACCCATTCGCCGTTTTTGCCGAATTTGACGCCATCGATCATGATAGAGTTGAACGCATGGCTGCGCATATAGGCGGCGACCTTGTCGTCGTTAATGCTCTTAGCTCCGGTGATGGCATCGGCCAGCACCTGCATACGGGCGTAGCCCCAGCCGCCGAGATAATAGCCGAGCGGGTCGATGCCGATGCCCGGCGCACGCGCCTGGTATTTCTTGAAGAAGTCCGCCGCAGGAGCCATCATTTTCGCCGACGGCACCCAATTGTCATAGTTCACGATGCCGTTGAGCTTGGACTTCAGCTTGTTCTTGAACACCGTCGCTTGGAGGCCAACCATGCCGCCACCGAACATTTTCGGCTTCAGGCCGAGTTCGTTGGCGGACAGCGTGATGCCGACCGAGCTCAGCGGATATGAACAGATACACACGAGATCCGCATTGGCAGCCTGGATAGCGTGGACGATCGGGGAGTAGTCGGTCGTGTTCGGCGGGTAGGTTTTGTCATAGACGATCTTGAAGCCGTATTGTTTCGCGTTGGCACGTGCGCCTTCCATGGCATTGTGCGAGAACTCGGCGTCGTCGCCCGCGATCGCGACGGTTTCCGGCTTGGGTTTTTGGGCGGCGGCGATCTGGAAGAAGCCCTCGGTCAACGTCGCCTTCGGATTCGGGCCGGCCGTCGGTATGAACGAGAAGTATTTCGGGTACTTGAACTCGGCGTTCGCATCGAGCGCGAACAGGCTGATGAACAGCTTGTTCTTTTGCATGACGATGGGAATGGCCGGCGCGACCATGTTCGTCGCGTAGCCGCTGAGAACGAGGTCCACTTTGTCGACATCGAGCAGCTTGGTGTAAATGCCGGGCACCGTCGACGGGTTGGATTGATCGTCGTAATGGACCAGTTCGACCTTGCGGCCGAGCAGGCCGCCTTTCGCGTTGATTTCCTCTTCCCAAATTTGGGCGCCGAGCAACGCCTGTTGGCCGTTGGGCGCAAGCGGGCCGGTCAATGCCATGCCGAAGCCGATTTTGATCGGCGCGGCGCCTTGGGCAAAAGCGGGCGTTCTTGCGAGTGCGGGCGACAAGAGAGCGGCGCCGATTCCGGCATTGACGCCGCGGCGCGTTATACGACGACTCATTGGGTTCCTCCACAGAGCGGGTTTCTGTTTGATCGGACCCGGTCTGACCGCCGGGCTTAGACCTGACGCCGAGGCGTTCAGGCAAAAGCACGAAATGTTTCGCTACCCCCGCCATACGACGCGGGGGCAGCGGTTATGTGGCTTAGCCCAGCGCCTTCTCGTAGGGATAAATGACGCTGCCAGTCTTCTCGTCGGCAGGCGCAACCACGGTCTGATAGCTCATGCCGCGCCAGGTCTCGAGGTTCGCGGCGTCGGTGATGCCGTGATATTGCACCTGCAACATCCCGGATTTGGTCCATTCGCCGTCCTTACCGAACTTGATGCCGGACGTCATGATCGTATTGAACGAATTGCTGCGCATGTAACCGGCGAGCTTGTCGTCGTTGATGCTTTTGGTGCCCTCGATGGCCTGCTGCAGCACCTGGAAATAGGCGTAGCCCCAGCCGCCGAGATAATAGCCGAGCGGATCGATGCCGAGGCCCGGCGCGCGCGACTGATAGATTTTGAAGAAGTCCGCGGCCGGCGCCATCAATTTCGGCGACGGCACCCAGGTTTCATAGTTGATGATGCCGTTGAGCTTGGACTTGAGCTTGTCTTTGAAGACGGTCGCCTGCAATCCGACCATGGCGCCGCCGAACATTTTCGGCTTCAGGCCGAGCTCGCTGGCGGAGAGCGCGATGCCGACCGAGCTCAACGGATACGAGCAGATCACCACCAGATCCGCATTGGCGGCCTGGATGGCGCGCACGATCGGCGAGAAGTCGGTCGTGTTCGGCGGATAGGTCTTGTCGTAGACCGTCTTCAAGCCATACTTTTTCACGTTCGCGCGGGCGCCGTCGGCGGCATTGTGCGAGAAGTCGGCGTCCTCGGCGGCGATCGCGATGGTTTGCGGCTTGGGATTCTGCGCAGCCGCGACCTGGAAGAAGCCTTCGGTGAAGGATTCCTTCGGCGTTGGGCCGGACGGCAGCATGGAGAAGTATTTCGGATAGTGGAACTCGCTGTTGGCCGCGAGCGCGAACAGGCCGATGAAGGTCTTGCCCCGCTGCATAGCGATCGGAATCGCCGGCGCCACCATATTGGTCGCGTAGCCGGAGACGATGAGGTCGACTTTATCGACGTCGAGCAGCTTGGTGTAAATTCCGGGAACCGTCGCCGGGTTCGACTGATCGTCGTAATTCACCAGCTGCACCTGGCGGCCGAGCAGGCCGCCCTTGGCGTTGACTTGTTCTTGCCAGATCTGAGCGCCGAGCAGCGCCTGCTTGCCGTTTGCTGCCAGCGGCCCGGTCAGCGCCATGCTGAAGCCGATCTTGATCGGCGCGGCGCCCTGCGCGAAGGCGGGCGTTCGGCCGAGCGCCGGCGAAATCAGCGCGGCGCCGATACCGGCATTTATGCCGCGCCGGGTAATACGATGACTCATGGTTCCTCCAAAAAGCGTGTTTCTGATTCGTGTACTCTGACGGGCAGCCCGGAGGGGCCTGACGCGGCAGTGTCGACTTAAGAATGCCCTGGTTTGACGCGCGTGAAAAGAGACTGACGGGGAGCGTGGCAATCTGCCCGGCCGGGCCGGGCTCCGCAACCGGACCGCAGCCTCGCCCGGAAAGCGCCCACAGCGAGGCTACCGCCCACGGATTAGGCATTTCCCATCGGAATCGAACGGGGCTAATCTTGCTTTGAAGGCACCCACTCTGGGAAAAGCGAGCATGATTGCTCTGTCGGTCAACGGCAAGACTTACAACGTCGACGTCGAGGGCGACACGCCGCTGCTTTGGGTGCTGCGCGATACGATCGGGCTCACCGGCACCAAATATGGCTGCGGCATTGCCCAATGTGGCTGCTGTACCGTGCATATCGACGGCGTCGCCACGCGCTCGTGCCAAGTCCCGGTCGGCACGATCGGCGCGGCGCAGATCACCACGGTCGAGGCGCTGGCGCAGGATGGCAAGCTGCATCCCGTGCAGCAGGCCTGGATCGATCACGACGTCCCGCAATGCGGCTATTGCCAGACCGGAATGATGATGGCGGTCGTGGCGCTGCTCAAAGACAAGCTGCAGCCGACCGACGCCGACATCGACGCGGCGATCACCAATATCTGCCGCTGCGGAACCTATCAGCGCATCCGCGCCGCGATCCATGCCGCCGCCGCGAGCGTGTCAGCCCGACGCGACACTACGGCGGCACGATAGAATCATCATAAGGAAAGTGAAATGAACGACGTCGCCAAATCGGAGGCGCCTGCAAGCTACGCCAAGAAGGCGTGGCAGTCGGACGTCATCGTCGATCTGCTCCGGCACTACGGCTTTCCCTATATCGCGCTCAATCCGGGAGCCAGCTATCGCGGACTGCACGATTCGCTGGTCAATTACGGCGGCAATTATCCGCCGATCCTGCTGTGCCAGCACGAGAAGATCGCGGTGCAGATCGCGCATGGCTATGCCAAGGCGACCGGCCGGCCGATGGTGGCGATCGTGCACGACATCGTCGGCATGCTGCACGCCACCATGGGCATCTACTACGCCTATATCGATCGTTGCCCGGTCTTCGTCATCGGCGCGACCGGTCCGATGGACGAAAGCCGTCGCCGGCCGTTTATCGATTGGATCCACACCGCCAACGTCAATGGCGAGCAGCTGCGTCATTACGTGAAGTGGGATTACCAGCCGGCCAGCATCGAGGGCGTGCCGGATTCGTTTGCGCGCGCCTATGCGGCGATGATGACCGAGCCGCAGGGACCGATCTACATGTGCTACGACGCCTGGCTGCAGGAGCAGCCGCTGACAACGGACGTCGCGCTGCCGCAGCCGTCGACCAATAAGGTGCCGGTGCCGATGGCTGCCGACACCGCGGCGCTCGGTGAGGTCGCCGACCGGCTGCTGGCCGCAAAATATCCGGTGCTGATGGCCGAATATATCGCGCGCTCGCCGGGCGGGTTTGACAATCTGGTGGCGCTGGCCGAAACCGTCGGGGCCGCAGTGTTCGACGTCCATGCGCGGCTGAATTTCCCCAACCGCCATCCGCTCAATCTGAGCTGCGAGAAAGAGATTTTCCGCGACGCCGATCTCATTCTGATGCTCGACGTGCGCGATTGGGAGAAATCGACGCACTATATCGACCGCACCAAACGTGAGGTCGTGCCGCACTATGGTCCCGACTGCCAGCTGATCGACATCGGTTTCGGCGAGATCAATTTGAGCAAATGGTCGATGGACTATGCGCGCATGCCGACCTGCAGCTTGCGCGTGCTCGGCGACACGCTGACCGCCATTCCGGAACTGACGCGGCTGTGCCGCGAGCGCATCGCCAAAGATGCAGACCTAGCTAAGCGCATCGCCGAGCGCACCAAAGTGGTCACGCAAAAACACGACGCGCTGTTCAAAGCCTGGGGCGAGGCGGCGAAGAAAGACTGGGACGGCGTGCCGATCACGCTGCCGCGGCTGGCGAGCGAAATGTGGGACGTGATCAAACACGAGGATTGGGTGCTCACCGCCTGTAATCTGCAGGAATGGGTGTACAAGCTGTGGGACTTCGATAAGCCGTACCGCCATCCCGGCCAGGCGCTCGGCACCGGCACGCAGATCGGCGTGTCGCTCGGCGTTGCGCTGGCGCACCGCGGCAAAGGCCGGCTCATCATCGACATCCAACCCGATGGCGACCTGATGTTCGACGCCGGCGCGCTGTGGAGCGCGGCCAAGAACAACATTCCGATGCTCATCGTCATGTACAACAACCGCGCCTACTACAACGATTGGGAGCATCAGATCCGCGTCGCGCATCATCGCGGCACGCCGGTCGAGCGCGCTTACATCGCCCTGGACATCACCGGCCCGGAGCCGGACTTCGCCACCATGGCCAAAAGCATGGGCTGGTACGCCGAAGGCCCGATCGAGAAACCCGCCGACATCGCGCCGGCCTTGCGCCGCGCCATCGCGCAGGTGAAGGCCGGCACGCCGGCGCTGGTCGATACGGTGCTAAGGCCGCGGTGAAACTGCCGTTCACTCCTTCACGCTCTTCACCGGCGTTTCCGGCGTCAGCCCGGCGCGGCGGCGGGCGAAGGTTTCCTTGCCGGTCTGTTCCCATTCGCCTTTGACCGCGCGGCTCGCATAGGTGTCCCACACCGCATCCCAGTCGCCGAGCGAATAGCCGTACCATGGCTGTTTCGGCGTCAGCGCCGGCAGGCCGAGTTCCTCCCAGATCGCGCGGGCGCGCTCCATGTATTCGCGCTTCGGCAGCGAGATCGGCGGATAGGATTCCTTCTGCGTGGCGTCGATCAGCAGCGTCGATTCCTCGCTCGGCCCGTCCGATTTCGGGCCGTGCCCTTCCGAGCGATAGGGAATGACGTGTACGTCCTCGATCGGATTGGCGCGATAGGCGAGCGACCAGAATACCGCGTCGGCATTGTCCGGATCGATGTCTTCGCTGACGCCGATGACGTATTTGCCGATATCGGCCTGCAGCGTCGCCGCGCCTTGCAACGCGCGCCAGATTTCGGTGCGCGGCACGCCCGGCGCAAACTGCACGAACACGACTTTGCGCAAATTGGTCAGCGGCTCGTGCAGCACGACGCGGCGCACGCCCTTGATCGCCAGGGTGTCGCGCAAATAGGCGAGATAGCGCGGCTCATAGGCGACGCGCTTCATCACGCTCGATTCGCTCGGCGTCACTTCGCTCAAGATCGAGGCCCAAACCGGCGCGCGCTTATGCGTAATCGCGGTGACTTGCATCGACATGTTGAAGCCTTCGAGCGCGACATGGCCGTGGCTTTCGCCGAACGGGCCTTCCGGCTCGAGCAATTCGGGGTCGATCAGCCCCTCGACGACGAATTCGGCGTCGGCCGGCACATCGAGATCGACGGTCGCCGCCTTGATGACGCGGATCGGCGCGCCGGCCAGCCCGCCGGCCACCGCCATCTCGTCGCAGTCGATCGGCAGCTTTTGCGGCCCGGTGAACATCACGACCGGCGCCGCGCCGACCACGATGGCGATCGGCATCGGCTTTTTCAGTTTGCGGTATTTCTGCCAATGCAGATAACCGCCGGCGCCGCCGGGCCGCGACGCCATGCGTACGCCGAGCCGGTCGGTGGCTTTCAGCCCGCCGCGATAAGTGCCCATGTTGCGGATGCCGGTTTCCGGATCCTGCGTGATGCATAGCGTCGCCGTAAGGTACGGCGCGGAGTCGTAGCCCGGTGTCGAAATCGGCACCGGCAAAAGTTTTAAGCCGCCGTCGGGCTTGCGCAGCGCATCGCCTTTGATAACGACCTCCTGGCAAGGCGCTGATTTCACCTCTACCGGCGCGATCGGATTGGCAATGGCCTGCATCCAGGCCGCGCCGATCTCCTCAACCGGCCGCCCCATGCCGACGGCATAGATTTGTGCCGACGCCGCCAGCGCACCGATCGCCACCGGCACGTCGTAGCGGCGGCCTTGCCCGTCGGTCACGTTGGTGAACAAAAACGCCCGGCGCTGGTCTTCGCGGAGCCCGCCCTGGAACTGCCAGCGCACCAGCGGATGCAGCTCGGTGTCCTTATCGATCGGCCGGTCGACGCGCGTGAGCAGGCCCGCAGCCTCGAGCCGCGCCAGATGGTCCTGAAAATCGAGCGGCGGCCCGCTCGATTGGGTTTTGCTGCGATGCGATTCCGGTTGATCGAGCATGCTGCCTTACTTCTTGTTCTTGAGATACTCGGCGATAATGGGTTTGGCGACGCGGAAGCAGTCGACGCCGATCGGCGCGCCGCAATAGATCATGACCTGGGTGAGCGCCGCGCGGATCTCGTCCGGCGTCAGTCCGTTATTGAGCGCGCCGCGCACATGAGTGGCGAATTCTTCCATTTTGCCGAGCGCGGCGATCATGCCGAGATTGAGGATCGAACGCTCGCGCGGTTTCAGCGTCTCGTCGCCCCAGGTTTCGCCCCAGCAATACTCGGTGAGCAGGCGCTGAAAATCGCGGTTGAAATCGTCGACGTTTTGCAGCGCGCGGTCGACATAGGCCTCGCCCAGCACCTTTTTGCGCTTGGCAAGGCCGAGATCGTAGCGTTTCTGGTCCATGGAACTATCCTCACTGGTGAATGACGCAAAATTATGTTTCCGCCGGGCCGCCCTTCCAGCGTTTGACGACCCCGGTATCGATGCCGAACAGGTCTAACAGCCGGCCGCAGGTGTGATTGATGATGTCATCGACCGACTTCGGCCGATTATAGAACGCCGGCACGATCGGGGCGATCACCGCGCCGATGTCGGCGAGTGTGGTCATCGAGCGCAGATGGCCGCTATGCAACGGCGTCTCGCGCACGGCGAGCACTAGCCGGCGCTTCTCCTTGAGCACGACGTCGGCGGCTCGCGAAAGAAGAGATGCCGTCACCCCGCTTGCGATTTCGCTCATGGTGCGGATCGAGCACGGCGCGACGATCATGCCCATGGTCGGGAACGAGCCCGACGAGATCGCCGCGCCGATATCGTTGACGGAGTAATGCACCGACGCGAGCGCCCGCACGTCCTTCGGCTTGAGGTCGGTCTCATAGACCAACGTCATTTCCGCCGACTTCGACATGACCAGATGGGTCTCGATCCTGGCCTTGCGCAGCATTTCGAGGATACGCACGCCATACACGGTGCCCGAGGCGCCGGATATGCCGACAATCAGCCGCGCCGCAGTTTTGGCCATTCCTTCCCTCTTTCTCTTTGCGGGGGTTGTGCCACGGCGCGGCGCGCCGTTCCAGTAGGGGGCTTGTCAGGCGGCGATGGCGTCGAACGCATTGACGAGGAGGTCGACGGCCCCCTTGGGAAAGCTTGCGCCGGCCGCGCGCTCATAGGCCGCGACGTTCGCCCGCACCGCCGCCCGCGGCGATCCCTGGGTTCCGATGGGGCCGGACTTGGTGAAGTTGTAGAGCGTCTCTTGCTGCAATTGCTCGGCCTCGAGCTCGACGGCTTTCACTTTGTTGCGAAAAGCTTCCTGCTTGCCCGCCTCGACCAGCGTTACAGCGCCTTTGAGCTTGCGGCGCGTATCGCGGATCGGAATGATCGTAAGCTCCCGCCAACTGCGGACCTGATCGTCAAGCCGTTTGACGTCGTCCGGCGCCAATTGCCGGCGCTCCGAGGCGAGCCAGAACAGGAACAGCAGCAGATTGACGTCGACGCCGCAGCCGTCCTGCAATGCGATGCAGGCATCCGACACGCCGGTCTGGCGGTAGAAGCTCAGCGAGAAGCGCCAGAATGGCGTGATAGCGCTATTTGTATTGGCGTCGGTCATGCTGATTGTAACCTCTCATAAGCGCCGGCCGCGCGCAGCGCCGCCACGATACGCTCGGGCGTCAGCGGCGTTTCGGCGAAATGCACGTTGAACGGCGACAGCGCGTCTTCGATCGCCGAAATAATGGCCGCCGGGGCCGGAATGGTGCCGCCCTCGCCGGCGCCTTTGACGCCGAGCGGATTGAGCGGATTGACCGTTTCGACATGGGCGATGGCGCAGGTCGGCACGTCGGTCGCCATCGGCAGCAAGTAATCGGCGAACGTCGTCGTCAGCGGCTGCGCATTGTCGTCATATTGCATCCATTCCAGAAGCGCATTGCCGATGCCATGGGCGACGCCGCCCTGCACCTGGCCGTCGACAATGAGCGGGTTGATGACGCGCCCGCTGTCGTGGGCCACGGTGTAATTGAGAACTTTGACACCGCCGGTCATGTGATCGACCTCGACTTCGGCGACATGCGTGCCGGAGCAATAAGTGGCCTGCGGCGGCGTGTAATAGGCGGTGTGCTCGAGGCCCGCCGCCTGGCCGGCTGGCAGCGACACGCCGGGGATGCCCTGCGCCAGACGGGCCAGCTCGCCAAACGGGATGGTCGGCTTGTTGCCGGTCGTCGCGATCGCCAGGCCGTCTTCAAGATCGATATCGCTGTCGTTGACGCCGAGCGCGCGCGCCGCCAGCGCGATGATTTGGCCGCGCACCGCCCCACCGGCCAGCTGTGCGGAGCAGCCGGCATTGACCGCCTGGCGGCTGGCGAAAGCGCCGACGCCTTGCGCTATCGCGCCGGTATCGCCGATGGTCATCACGATATCCTCGATGCGGCAGCCGACTTGTTCGGCCACGATCTGCGACAGTGTCGTGCGCGTGCCCTGGCCCTGGCTGGTGGCGCCGGTCGCGACCGCGACCTTGCCGCTCGGCAGCACGCGGACGGTGACGCCCTCGAACGGACCGAGGCCGGTGCCCTCGACATAATTGCCGAGCCCGATACCGATCAGCCGGCCTTGCTCGAGCGCCGTGCGCTGCCGCTCGCGGAAATCTTTATAACCGGCAAGCGTCAGCGCCGCGTCCTGTCCCTTCGGATAATCGCCGCTGTCGTAAACCAGCGGCTTGCCGTCGCGGAACAACAGGCCGACCGCGTAAGGCATCTGTTCCGGCTGAATGAAATTGCGCCGCCGCACTTCGGCGCGATCGAGCGCCAGCTCGCGCGCGACGCGGTCGAGCAGCCGCTCCATTGCGAACACCGCCTGCGGCCGGCCGGCGCCGCGCACCGGCGTGGTCGGCACTTTGTTGGTGAGAACGACGATTGTTTCCAGAAGATAGGCCGGCACCACATAGGGACCCGGCACCGTGACCGCGGCGATATAGGGCATGATGATGCCCCACGGCACATAGGCGCCGCTATCGTGCAACATCCGGCCGCGAAGTCCAAGAATTTTGCCGTCGCCGTCGACCGCGATCGCCATGCTCCAGTATTGATCGCGCTCCTGGGTCGCGCAGAGAAAATGCTCGCGGCGGTCTTCGATCCATTTCACCGGCCGGCCGAGCTTGAGCACGGCAGCCGGAATCACCGCTTCCTCTGGATAGAAGATCGCCTTCGGGCCGAAGCCGCCGCCGACGTCCGGTGCGATCATGCGGATCGATTCGATATTGCGGTCGAGCAGATCGGCAAGCGTGCCGCGGCCGAGATGCGGCGTCTGCGTGCCCGACCAAACGGTCAGCACGTCCGAAACCGGAGCGTGGCTGGCGAGCACCGCACGCGTCTCCAGCGCCATGCCGCCGCCGCGGTGCTGCCAGATCACTTCCTCGAAAACGTGCGCGGCGCCGGCAAAGGCGGCATCGATGTCGCCATAGGCGAGTGGGAAGCGCGCGATGACGTTCGATTGCAGATCGCTATGGGCGCGCGGCGCACCGTCCATGATACCGGCGCGGCAATCGCCGACCGCGCCGAGCACGTCGTAATCGACGACGACCGCCGCCGCGGCGTCCTCGGCAAGGTAGCGTGAATCGGCGATCACCACGGCAATCGGCTGGCCGACGTAACAAACTTCGTCGCGCGCCAACGCCGTTTGCGTGCGCGGCGTCGTGATGGCCGGATTGGGGGTTAGCATCGGGATCGGCCTGCGGCGCATGGGATCGGGCAAATCGTCGGCCGTCAGCACCGCATGGACGCCCGGCATGACCATCGCCGCTGTGCTGTCGGTGCCGCGAACCATGGCATGGGCATGCGGCGAGCGGACGAAGCAGGCGTGCAGCAAGCCCGGCAGTTTCAGATCGTCGACGAAGCGGCCGCGGCCGGATAGCAATGCCGGATCTTCGAGCCGCTTCACGCGCGCGCCGAAATGTTTTGCGCCCATCGCTTAGGCCCCGGAACCGTTGCGCAGGCGTTGCGCGGCGTCGAGCGCGGCTTTGACGATGCCGGCGTAGCCGGTGCAGCGGCACAGATTGCCGGTCAGCGCGTCGCGCACGTCCCGCTCGCTGGGCTCGGCGTTGTCGCGCAACAGTTCGGTGAGCGTGATCAGCATTCCCGGCGTGCAGAAGCCGCATTGCAGGCCGTGATTGTCCATGAACGCCTGCTGCAAGACCGACAGCTCGCCGTCGGGCGCGAGGCCCTCGACCGTGGTCACCTCGCAGCCATTGGCTTGCACGGCGAACATCAGGCAAGAGCGGGCGGTGCGGCCGTCGACCAGCACCGTGCAGGCGCCGCAGACGCCGTGCTCGCAGCCGAGGTGGGTGCCGGTGAGGCCAAGCTCGTGGCGCAGGAAATCGGCCAGCGTCAGCCGTGCTTCGACGACGCGGGCGTGCGACTTGCCGTTGACCGTGATCCGCGTCGCCTGCTTACCCATACGCCACTCTACACCGCACCTCAGACGTCGACGCCGGCGCGCCGCGCGGCATCGACCAGCGCCCGTGCACTTAAGACTTGCGCGAGATGCCGCCGGTAGTCGCCGCCGGCATGGATATCGGAAATCGGCTCGATCAGCCATGCCGCCGCGGCCGCACTTTGAATTGCCGCGGCATCGATCGCCTTGCCGGTGAGCGCCGCTTCGGCGGCTTCGACCCGCGCCGGCCGCTCGGCGACGCCGAACAAAGCAAGCGCCGCGCGCCGCACCACATTGCCGGCGCCGATATCGAGCAGCGCCGCGGCGCCGGCCAGGGCGAAATCGCCTTGCCGGCGCGCGAATTCGTGAAAGCCATGGCCGTGACCCAGCCGCCAGATCGGCAGCTCGATGGCGGCGATCATTTCGTCGGGCGCCAGCGCCGTCGCCATGAAGCCCAAGCTGAAATCGCGGAACGGCACCGCACGGATGCCGCGGATGCTGGCGACATGCACGACGGCGTCACAGGCGGCGCAGACCGCCGGCAATTCGGCGGCGGGATCGGCATGCGCGAGCGAGCCGCCGATGGTGCCGCGATTGCGCGTCTGGCGATGGCCGACATGACGCAAAGCTTCGGCCAGCAGCGGACAATGCCGCGCGATCTCCGGCGAGGTTTCCAAGTCGCGCTGCCGCATCATGGCGCCGATGCGCAATCGGCCGTCGATCACGGCGATGCCGCGCAGATCGTCGACGTGGCCCAGATCGACCAAATGATCGACGATCACGTAGCGGAAATTCATCATCGGCACGAGCGATTGGCCGCCGGCGAGGATTTTGGCGTTGGGGAGCGTCGCCAGGAGCTCGGCCGCTTCCTTGAGCTGCCGCGGCGCGTGATAGTCGAAGGGCGCAGGCTTCATTAGTCCCGGATGTGTTGCACCTTTCGCAGCGCGGCGAAGGGCCAAAAATTCAGGAGATTCACTGTGTTCGGCGTCACAGACGTCGGCATCGAAGCATGCTAATTTTAATGATGCAAGGAAGGCGATCGCCTAGGGGGAAGGTGTCGTGAGCTTCAGCATCGGCAGGCGTGTGTTTCTGGCCACGCTCGGCAGCGCGGCGGCGGCATTGCTCCTCCGCCCGCTCACGACACTTGCGCAGCAGCTCGAAGGGATGCGCAGGATCGGCGTGCTCATGAATAGCGCTGCGGACGATCCTGAATCGAAAGCCCAGATAGCGGGATTTCGGCAACAGCTCCAACAGCTGGGATGGCGGGAGGACCAAAATCTCCACGTTGAAGTCCGTTATGCGGCCGGCAGAGCAGATCAGTACCAGGTATTGGCGAAAGAACTGGTCGCCATGCAGCCCGACGCGATGCTTGCACAAGGCACGCTCCTCGTCGCCGCACTACAACGAGTGGCCCACACGGTTCCGATTGTATTCACCAACGTCTCCGATCCGGTCGGATCGGGATTCGTAGCAAATCTAGCACGGCCAGGCGGCAATCTTACGGGCTTCCTGCTCTACGAGGATGGTATCGCGGGCAAGTGGCTGGCGATGCTCAAGGAGATTGCGCCGCAATTGCAACGCGCCGCCATTATAGCCAACCCTAAAGACACCCCCTATGCTTATTTCCTGCGCTCGGCGCAGGCCGCAGCGCCGGGGCTCGGTATCAAACTTGTGCCCAGCCAGGTCGAGAACGCCGCCGACATTCAGCAAGCAATCGAATCCATAGCGCGCCTGCCGAACGGTGGCCTGGTTCTGCCGCCGGACCCAACCACTATTTCGCACCGCGATCTCATCATCGCCCTCGCGGCCAAGCTACGGCTGCCGGCGGTCTACGCCTACCGCTACTTCGTCACGGCGGGCGGTCTGATGTGCTATGACACCGACATCGTCGAACAATTCCATCAGGCGGCGGGCTACGTCGATCGCATCCTCAGAGGCGAGAAGCCAGCCGACCTGCCGGTGCAGGCGCCGACCAAGTACGAAACGGTCGTTAATCTGAAGACGGCAAAGGCGATCGGCCTCGATGTGCCGCAGTCGCTGCTCGTGCGCGCCGACGACGTGATCGAGTAAGGCGGGAGGGCGCCCAGGAGCGGCGCCCCTACGGCCACGCTGTCGTACGATCTGACGTAGGGGCGGCCCTCGTGGCCGCCCATCTGCTACGCTGTCTTTACGCCGAGCTCCGCCTGCTCCTTGGCGTAGGCCGCGTCCATGCGCGAGGCGATGCCGTGCTTGGCAAGCTCGGTCGCGAAGATGCGACGGATTTCCGGCTTCTCGTCGATATAGTCGATCTGGTCGCCGCCGACACGCTTGCTGATCCAGGCCTTCGGCACGCCTTGCGCGTTACGGATGGCGACGCCTTCGTGCTTGAAGGCGAGATAGCGCGACGGCGTGGTGCCGGTGTTGAAGTGCTGGTGGAACCACATATTGGGCGGCACGATCAGCGTGCCGATCTCCCAGTCGAAGCGCTGCGGCTCCTCGCCTTCCGGCCACATCAGCGAAAAGCCGTCGCCCGACAGCACGATGACATGCGCGCCGGGGCCGTGGGCGTGGCCCTTCTTGTAGGTGCCGATGGGAAATTGCGAGATGTGGCTGTTCAGCGAGCCCTTGGCCATGTTGAAGCGGATATGGCCGCCGCCGGCGCCGCGTTCCACCGCCGTGATCAGCGGAATATTGACCGCGTCCGGCACGAAATTCGTCGTCAGCAGGAATCCCTTTTGCTCGCCCTTGGAGGAGAAATAATCGGGCTCGCCGGCGAAGCGGTCCTTGAAGTCGTATTTGGTGTTGAAGATGAAATCGAGGTCTTCGTAGAGATTGATCACCGGCGGCGCGTTGGTGACCGCGACGTAGCGCGCCGGCTCCTTGCCGGAACCGTTGAAGTGCTGGTGGTGGCAGTTGAGCGGGATGGCGAACAGCGCGCCGGTCTTCCACTCGAAGGTGATGCGGGCGCCGGCATCGTTCCACACCGTGGTCGAGCCGCGGCCGCTCAACACCATGATCATTTCCTCGTAGAGCTGCCGGTGTGGGGCGAGGCTCTTGCCCGGCGGGATTTCCATCACATGGCAGTCGTTTGAGGTGCGCGAGGCGTCATGATTGAGGAAGACGGCGTTGCCGCCGCGGCGCGCCCATGGCTTGAGCGCGACGGTATTCAGGTTTTTCACGTAGAAGGATGGGATGATGTCGAGGCCCTCGGCCTTCACCCAGCGCGTATACGGCGTTTCCTTCTCGGTCTTGAACTTGCTCGCGAGCTCTTCGGAAACGACGGCATTTTTGGCCATTGGCTTACCTTAGCTTTTTGTCCCTCGGCATTTATCTTACCGAAAAACGGACCGCAACGCTAAACCCTAGCGGCGGCGGGGCTCCGTGCTCTGGTGCGCATGATCATGCGCATGGGCATGATCATGGTGATGATCGTGGCCATGGCTATGACCAAGATGCTGATGACCGTGATCGTGGCCATGCTCATGCTCGTGATCGTCCTCATGCTCATGTTCATGGTGATGCAGGCGCTGGCGCGGCCGCGGCCCGCGCGGGTCCTCGTTGAAGACCAGCGATTTGATGGTGACCGGCACCGTGTAGGACGGCATGCGGATGCGGCCGAGATCGATATAGTCGAAATCCCACAACACCACGCCGTCGATCACCAGGAGCTCGCTCTCGACATGGAGCTCGTCGCGCAGGATGTGGCCGAGCGTCTGCGCCACGTCGCCGTCGAGCATGATGTAAAGCGGCAGTTTTTTGGCGATGCGGTCGGCGAGCCCGCGTTTGATACCTTCGGCGAAGGCGGCGAGCCGCGGATAGGACGGCAAACCGGTCCAGCGCAAGGCGAGCGCGATCTCGCGGTCGGTATCGTCAAGGTCGAACGCCGTGATGTGGCTGCGGATCGCCTGCGCCAGTTGTTCCGGATCGATGCTTTCGGCGGGAACGAAGGGCGGCTGTACGACCTGGAGATTGCGGCGCGGCAATAACAGTCCCGGCGCCGAGATGTAGCTGGTATTGCCGGACAGCTGCACGCTGTATTCCGAGGCGCCGAGTGCGGTGGCGCGGATGCACTCGCCGGCCGGCAGCACCGGCCAGGGGAATGCGCCTTGCGCGATGCGGGCGGCAATGGCGCGGCCGAGTTTGGCGCCGAGATCGCCGAAGTCGCGCGCTTCGCGCTCGTAGATATATTCGGCGACGCCGCCGGAAAACATCACGCCGTCGATGCGGCCGAACTCGGCAATCGGGTCGGTGAGGTAAAGATGCGCGATATCGTGCGGCAGCGGGCGCGCCGCGACGGCGGCGACTAGCGCATCGGCCATGCCGTCGGCGACCTTGTCCAATTCGGCGGCCGTGGCGGCATCGCCGCGGTTCCAGGTGAAACCGGCGCGCTTGGCGTGATGTTTGCCGGCCGGATCGAGGCGGGCGATCTTGCCGTCCTCGACGACCTGCAGGCGGCCGCCGATATGCACCGCGGCGGTCGCGATCACTTTGCCGTTCTCGACCAGACCGAGCTTGGTGGTGCCGCCGCCGATGTCGATATTGAGGATGCGCTTGCCGCCATCGTTCGACACCCGCGCGGCGCCGGAGCCGTAAGCCGCCAGCATGGCCTCCATGTGATGCCCGGCGGTGGCGGTAACGAATTCGCCGCCCTGCTCGGACAGTATTTTGGCAATGCCTTGCGCGTTGTCGCGCCGCAGCGCTTCGCCGGTGAGAATGACGACGCCGGTATCAATCTGGTCCGGCGACAGACCGGCCGCGACATAAGCATCGTCGATGATGACGCCGAGCTTGTGATCATCGATGCGCTCTTCGTTCTGATACGGCGTCAGCGCGACCGGCGATTGAAACAAGGTTTCGCGCGAGACGACGTAATAACGGCTGGTCAGATCCTCGGCCAAGCGGCGCAGGTGAACGCGCGAGAAAATAACTTGCGTGCCGGAAGAGCCGATATCGATGCCGACCGTCATCAGCGTGACGTTGTCTTGCCGCCAGAGTGGATTGTCCTCCAGCGGGCCGTCGTCATCGTCGAAATCGTGGTCGTGATCGGAATCGTCGGCATGCACGTGGACGACGTCGCGGCCGTAGAGATGGTCGGCGAGCGTGTGGGCCGTCTTCTCATTTTTGTCGTCGGCCATAACTTATTTTCCTTGTTATTTTCCTTGGGCTTTAGCGGCCTTATTCTCGCGCCGGGGAGCGCAGGTCAATACCAGGGTGACATACTCAGACTGGAGCGCCAGCAATGACCGAAAATGGCTTGATAACGCGGCCGAGCGCGCAGAGCGCGAAGGCAACTATGGACCGCCTCGCCTCCGAAGTGGCAGCCAAAGGCATGACCGTATTCGCGCGCATCGATCATGCCGCCGGCGCCAAGGAGGTCGGCATGGCGCTGCGGCCGACCGAAGTCCTGATCTTCGGCAATGCCAAAGGCGGCACGCCGCTGATGCAGGCCGTGCAAACGATCGGCATCGAGCTGCCTTTGAAAGCACTGGTCTGGGAGGACGCTGCCGGCAAGGTCTGGCTGTCCTACAATGACCCGGCCTGGCTGGCGCAGCGCCACGGGGCGACGGGCGTCACCGAGGTGACAGGCCGCCTTGCCGCAGCGCTGGCCGCATTGGCAAAGGCGGCGACTGGCGCCTGACGATCGCGGGTCGCGATCACGCCACCGGAGTCACATTCACGGCAACGTCGATCCGTTGGCCGCCGGAGCCCAGGATAACGCCATCCATCGGCGCGACGTCGGTATAGTCCCGGCCGATCGCCAACATGACATGGTCCTCGGCCGCCAAAATCGCATTGGTGGGATCGAGCCCGATCCAACCTCCTCCCTGTCCTCCCCCGCTTGCGGGGGAGGACAGGAGGGGGCCGCACCACAGCAGCACCCAGGCGTGCATGGCGTCGGCGCCTTGCAGCCGCGTCGGGTCGGTGCGCGGCGCGCTGCGCAGATAGCCGCTGACGTAAGCCGCCGGCAGGCCGATGCCGCGCAGCCCGGAGATCATGATATGCGCGTAGTCCTGACAGACGCCGCGGCGCAGCGCGAACGACATCGGCGGCGTGGTGGTGACGGTGGTGGCGCCGATTTCATAGACGATGTCGGCTTTCATGCGGCCGATCAGTTCGATTGCGGCCTCCAGCACGGCGCGTCCCGGCGTAAAACTCTGCCGGACATAGTCGCGAATCTCCGGATCGAGCGAAACGATGCGGCTCGGAAACAGAAAATGCGCTGGCGAAAGCGGCCCGATATCGCTCGTCGCAAACGCCGCCTCACGGACATCTTCCCATGCCGGCGTTACCCCCTCCCTACCCTCCCCCGCGTGCGGGGGAGGGTAGGGAGGGGGTGCGTCCACGGCGACCCGCGCCGACAATTTCACCGTCAGCGTTTCGTGCGGCTCATTGATTTCGATCCAGGTCAGGCGATTGCCGAAAAAGTCCTGACCCTCGCGCCGGTGCGCCGGTTCGGGCACGATCTGCAGCGCCGCGACATGCACGCGCTCACCGTCGCGCGACACCGGCGTGAGGCGGAGCACGTGACGCGCATGCGCCACCGGGCTCGCATAGCTGCATGTCGTCGTTTGCCGCACGTCGTAAATCACGCCAGCGCCTCCCAGACCGGTTCGGACCGTTCGTTGTTGGTGAGATAGGCCGCGCTGATGGCGTCCGACAATTTCAGCAGCGCTTGTTCGATCTCGACGATCAACGCCTCGTTGACGGCGGTCGCCTCGGCGGTGCGCAACCGCGTGGCGACGGCGGCGGCAATCTGCTGCACCGGCGACAAGCGGCCGCTGGAGCTGCGCTTGGGCAGCGCGCGCAGATGCGTCTCGATTCGATCGAGCTGATACAGCACCGAACGCGGATTGTTCGGATCGAGCACGACGAGGTCGACGACCGGCGCCGGCGCCGCAATCATCACGTAGCGCTGCCGATAGGTGATCTGGCTGTCGGCGAGTTCCAACAGGACGTCGAGCTCGCCGTCGACCGTGCCGGCTTGCGCGAAGGCGCGTGTCAGCCGGCAGGTCAATAAAGCGCGTTCGATGCGGCGGCCGAGTTCGAGAAAGCGCCAGCCGGCGAGCTGCGTCATGTTTTCCTGCGCCAGCCCGGACAGTGCCGCAATGATCCGCAAGCTCGCTTCCACGCGCTCGGCGATCGCGCTTTCGGTCGGGCCGGCCGCGAGCGGCGCGGCAATCAGCTTGGCGAGGTCGTTGATCGCCCGCCAGGCGTCCGGCGAGAAGCGGTCGCGAATGACGGAAGCGGCAAAGCGCGCGGCGCTGACGAGACGCGGCAGCGATCCTTCCAGATCCGTGCGCGTCAGCACCGCGCGCGCGGTGAACGTCGCCGGCGCGGTATTGCTGCCGGGCGGGATGGCGTCCCAAGCGGCGAGCAGCACCCCCATGGTGGCGATGACCGGGGCCGCCGCGTCGTCGGCTTCGGCGACCCGGTTGATGATGGCGCGAATGAGCCGCAGCGTCGCCTCGGCGCGTTCCACATAGCGGCCGACCCAAAACAGATTGTCGGCGGCGCGGCTCGGCAACAGTCCGCTGGCGCGCTGCACCGGCATCCGCTCCGCGGTCGGCAGCAGCGTGGTCTCGGCCACCGGTCCATGCGCCAGCACCCAGGCGTCCGCGGTCGCGGCGCCGCGCTGCAGGCTGACCGCGCGCGCATCGACATCGTCGGCGATGCGCACGAAACCGGCCGGCAGCACCTGCCAGCGCGCGCCGACCCGCGACAGGAAAAGCCGCAGCGTAAACGGCCGCGGCTGCAGCCGGCCGTCGCGCCACACCGGCATGCTCGACAGCGTTACGGCCTCCTGAGCGACGTAGTCGATGCCGCGATCGCGGATTGACTGCATCAGCGAATGCCGCTGCGCGTCATCGAGCCTCGCGCCCAAGATTTCGCTGCCGAGCTGCGCGTTGGGCAGCTGCTCGGTGAATGCCGACGCAATCACCATGCTGTCGAGCTTGCCAATCATTTCCTCGCGCATGTCGGCGCGGCCGAGCCACCAGGTCGCGACATTGGGCATTTTCAGCTCGGCGCCGAGCACGATCGGTGCCAGCGCCGGCAGAAACGCCAACATGGCGCGGGCCTCGACCAGGCCGGCGCCGAGCGCGTTGATGATGACGACCTTGCCGTCGCGCACGGCTTGCAGGAGGCCGGCGACGCCGAGCCGCGAAGCGGCGTTGAGTTCGAGCGGATCGGCGAAATCGGCGTCGATGCGGCGCAGCAGCACCTCGGTGCGGCGCAGCCCCGACACGGTGCGGATAAAGACGCCGTCGTCTTGAACGCTCAAGTCTTCGCCCTCGACCAACAGGAGGCCGAGATAGCGAGCGAGATAAGCGTGCTCGAAATAGGTCTCGTTCATCGGTCCGGGCGTCAGCAGGCTGATGCGGGCATCGTCGCGGCGGCTGAGCGCGAACAATTCGGCCTGCAAAGCCTGGAAGAAAGGCGCGACGCGCTCGACGCGGGCCTTGCGGTAGATGTCGGGAATAGCGCGCGATAATGCGAGACGATTTTCAATGGTGTAGCCGGCGCCGGACGGCGCCTGGGCGCGGTCGTTGAGCACCCACCAACGGCCATCGGCGCCGCGGCCGACGTCGACGGCGTAGAAACGCAGATGCGCGCCGCCGGGCGGCTCGACGCCAACCAAGGGCCGCAAGAATTCCGGATTGCCGGCGATCAATGCGGCAGGCAATCGGCCGTCGCGCGTCAGCGTTCCCGACCCGTAAGAATCCGCCAAGACTGCCTCGAGCAGTTCGGCGCGCTGAATGAGACCGGCTTCCAGCTGCCGCCATTCGCCGGGCTCGACGATCAGCGGGATGTGGCTCAACGGCCACGGCCGCTCGATGCCGGCGGCATCCTCATAGACCCGATAGAACACCCCGGAATCGCGCAGATAGCGGTCGGCCGCCGCAAAGCGGCGATTGATCTCGTCACCGCCGAGCGCAGCAAGCATGGCGAGGAACGGCTGCCAATGCGCGCGAACGCGCCCATCGCCGTCCATCATCTCGTCGAACACGCCGTGCAGCGGCCGGTAGCCGGAAATCAGCGGTTCCAGGCTGGCATTCGGTGCGTCAAGAGCGCTGGGAAATTGCAATGCCATGATGCGATTTCGCGAATTATCGCGGAAAGCTCTTCAGTTCGGGCGTCGCAAGTCGAGCGTGGTCGGATATTCGAGCGATGGCTCGAGCGGCGGCACGTCGATCAGCCCGCCGGTATGGCCGTGATCCTGGAAGCGGGCGCGGCGGCGCGCTTCCGCCTCGTAGGAGTTGACCGGAAATGTTTCGTAGTTGCGTCCGCCGGGATGCGCCACGTGATAGACGCAGCCGCCGAGCGATCGCCGGTTCCAGGTATCGACGATGTCGAAGGTCAGCGGCGCATGAACGCCGACGGTCGGCTGCAAGGACGCATCGAGCTTCCAGGCTTTGAAGCGCACGCCGGCGACGAATTCGCCGGAGCGGCCGGTCGCGGTGAGCGGCACGCGCCGGCCGTTGCAGGTCACGATGTGACGGTCTTGGTTCAAACCCGCGACTTTGACTTGCAACCGCTCGACCGAAGAGTCGACGAAGCGCACCGTGGCGCCCTGGTTGCCTTCCTCGCCGAGCACATACCAGGGTTCGATCGCCTGCCGCAGTTCCAGATCGACGCCGCCATGCTGCACGCTGCCGCAGAGCGGGAAGCGGAATTGCCGCTGCGCCTCGAACCAGCCCGGATCGAAAGTGTAGCCGGCGTATTTCAGGTCGTCCAAAATCCCGAGGAAATCAGCCCAGACGAAGTGTTCGAGCATGAAGCGGTCGTGCAGCGCAGTACCCCAGCGTACCGGCTTGCCGTCGAGCGGCGTACGCCAGAAGGCGGCGATGAGCGCGCGCAACAGCAATTGCTGCGCGAGGCTCATGCGCGCGTCCGGCGGCATTTCGAACGAACGGAATTCGACAAGACCGAGCCGGCCGGTCGGGCCGTCCGGCGAAAACAATTTATCGATGCAAATCTCGGTGCGATGGGTATTGCCGGTGACGTCGACCAGGATATTGCGGAACAACCGGTCGACCAGCCATGGCGGCACCCAATCCGGGCCGCCCGGCGGCGGCACTTTGCCGACGGCGATTTCGAGCTCGTAGAGCAGATCCTGCCGCGCCTCGTCGATGCGCGGCGCCTGGCTGGTCGGCCCGACGAACAATCCAGAGAACAGATAGGACAATGACGGACGGCGCAGCGCGTAGAGCACCAGGCTCTTGAGCAGATCGGGCCGCCGCAGGAACGGGCTGTCGGCGGCGTTCAAGCCGCCGAGCACGACGTGGTTGCCGCCGCCGGTGCCGGTGTGCCTGCCGTCGAGCATGAATTTGTCGGTGCCGAGCCGCGCGCGATGGGCGTCCTCGTAGATGCCGCGCGTGACGTCGACGGCTTCGCGCCAGGACGTCGCCGGCTGGATATTGACCTCGATGACGCCGGGATCGGGCGTCACTTTGAGGACGTTGAGCCGCGGATCGGGCGGCGGCGCATAGCCTTCGAGGTGGATCGGCAAATCGAGCTCGGCCGCGGTCGTTTCGATGGTGGCGACCAGATCGAGATAGTCGTTGAGCGTCTCCACCGGCGGCATGAAGACGCATAAGCGGCCATCGCGCGCCTCGATCGACAAGGCGGTGCGCACCGGGATACCCGATCCGTCGGCGGCCGCGGCCACGCTTGGCGAGCGGTGTAGAACCAACACTTCCGGTGCAAGCGGCGGCGATTCCGCGGCGCCGGTCGAAGCCTGACGGGCGCGCGGTTTGATCGGATAGGCGATTCGCGGATCGGACAGCGGCTGACGCTCCGCGAACGGGTCGGCCGGCACCAAGTGCGGATAATCGACCGCAGCGAGAGCCGGCAGCGATTGCAGCGGCAGCCGCAAGCCGAGCGGCGAATCGCCCGGCACCAGAAACAGACTGCCGCGGCGCGTGCGCCAGATTTCGCTCAGCCATCCCGGTTTGGCCTGCGCCGTCCAGCGCTGCAGCGGCAGCACAAAGCCTTTCGGCTCGCCGCGGTGGTCGTCAAACACTTTCAGGATGCGCGCGCGCTCGTGCGGGTCGTCGATCTTGAGATCGCTCGGATCGATATTGTCCGGGACCAGACCGAGCTTGAGCATCCGGTCCACCGGGTCCTCATAAGCGGGCTGCACATATTCGGCCGTGAGTCCCGCGCGCGCGGCAACCCCCTCGGCAAAACGCTGCGCATCCGCGGTCGAGGCTTTGCGCGCGGCGGCTTCGCGCATGATCAATGTTTCGTCGCGCCAGATCGGCACGCCGTCGCGCCGCCAGTACAGCGCGAATGCCCAGCGCGGTATCGGCTCGCCCGGATACCATTTGCCCTGGCCGTAATGCAGCAGCCCGCCCGGCGCGAAGCGGTCGCGCAAACGGCGGATCAGATCGTCGGCACGTTCGCGCTTCATCGCGCCGAGCGCATCGGTATTCCATTGCGCGGACTGATAATCGTCGACCGATACGAAGGTCGGTTCGCCGCCCATGGTGAGACGGACATCGTGCCGTTTGAGGTCGGCATCGACTTTCTCGCCGAGCGCGTCGAGTGCGGTCCAGGCAGCTTCCGAAAACGGCGCCGTCACGCGCGGGTATTCGGCGAGCCGCGTCACGATCATGTCATAGCTGAAGGTGACCTCGCTCGGTTCGACCAGGCCGCTGATCGGCGCGGCGGAGCGGTAGTGCGGTGTCGCGGCGAGCGGAATGTGGCCCTCGCCGCAGAGCAGCCCCGACGTGGCATCCAGCCCGACCCAGCCCGCGCCGGGAATATAGACTTCGGTCCAGGCGTGCAGGTCGCTGAAATCGGCTTCGGCGCCGGCGGCGCCTTCGATCGGTATCACGTCGGGTCGAAGCTGGATGAGATAGCCGGAGACGAAGCGGGCCGGCAGACCGATGTGCCGCATGATCTGCACCAGGAGCCACGCCGTATCGCGACAGGAGCCGGCGCCGGAGGCGAGCGTTTCTTCCGGCCTCTGCACGCCCGGCTCCATGCGAATGAGGTAACGGATCATGCTCTGCAGGCGCTGATTGAGCTCGACCAGAAAATCGACCGTGTTGCGCGGCTCGCGCGAAATCGAAGCGATGAAGTCCTTCAGCCGCGGCCCGGCCGGCTCGGGCTCGACAAAGGCGGCAAGATCCTCCTTTAGGTCGGACGAGAATTTGAACGGCCACTTTTCCGCATAGGGCTCGACGAAGAAGTCGAACGGATTGATCACCTCCATGTCGGCGCGCAGGTCGACAGTGATGGAGAATTCGCGAGTCTTCTCCGGAAAGACGTAGCGCGCCAGCCAATTGCCGTGCGGATCCTGCTGCCAGTTCACGAAGTGCTGTGCCGGCGTTACCGTCAACGCGTAGCTCGGAATCCGCGTACGGCAATGCGGCGCCGGCCGCAGGCGTACGATCTGCGGGCCGAGGCTAATCGGCCGATCGTAGGTGTAGCGGGTGGCGTGGTGGAGCCCGACAAGGATCGACATGCTGTTACGCGCTACGCCCGGGTTTGCCCGATGAATAAGCAGTTTCCTTGCAATTTCCGGGCCGCCGTCGATCGACCGTTCGGGTTCGCCGCGTCAACGGTCGCAGCATTATGCCCGTAGCCGCGGCCGCGGGCTACACCGCAATCTTTACGGGGCGCCGGAGGCGGGCGCCCGCTTGACCCTTGGCCGGCGAAGGACCCTTACCGCTATACTGTGACAGCGGATAAGGGTTTGAATCGTGTGGAACTTTCTCCACCGACCTGCGTTGCGTCGGTTGGGGGAATTATGAGATGAGTGGTCAGGAGCCTAAAACCGTCGCGCCGCCAGCCGGCTTGGACGTCTTCCGCAAAATCGAGCAAAGCGCGTTGGATGCCATTCCGACGGGGTTTTGCGTGTGCCGCGCCGATAGCGGGCTGGTCCGCTATAATCGGCGCGCCGCCGAGTTTTGGGGCCGGACGCCGCCGCTCGGCGATCCAAACGACCGATATAGTACTTCCTTCCGCCGCTATGGCGCCGACGGCGAGCCGCTTTCCTTCGATTCCACTCCGGTCGCCGCCGCGCTGCGCAGTGGCGAGTGCGTGGTCGGCGCCGAACTCGTGATCGAGCGGCCCGACGGCTCGCGGATGCCGGTGCTGATGAATGCCGCGCCGCTCAAGGACCAAACGGGCCGCATCGAAGGCGCCGTTTGCAGCTTTCAGGAACTGACCGAGCGCAAGCGCGCCGAAGAAGCGTTGCGCGCCAGCGAAGCGGAACTGCAGGCGGTCATCAATCGCACGCCGTTCATGCTGGTGCGCTGCACCCGCGACCTGCGCTACAGCTTCATCAGTGAAGCCTATACTGAGTTGATCGGCCGCCGCCGCGACGACGTCGTCGGCAAGACAATCGCGGACATGCTCGGCGAGGACGGCTTCAATGCGCTCCGCTCGCATATCGAGCGGGTGCTGCGCGGCGAGGCGGTGGAATTCGAATGCGAACTCGACTTCCCCGACGTCGGAAGGCGCCGCCTTTACGTGGCGTATCGGCCCGAGCTCGATGCGAACGGCGACGTCGACGGTTGGATCGCGTCGTTGCTCGATGTCACCGAACAGAAAATCATGGAAGCGGAGTTGCGCTCGATCAGCGAGAAGCTCGAGGCGGAAGTCGAGAAGCGCACGCTGGAGCGCGACCGCATCTGGAACGTCTCCGAAGACTTGCTCGCGGTCTCCAATTTCGAAGGTTATTTCCTCAGTATGAATCCGGCCTGGACGCGGTTGCTCGGTTGGAGCGCGGACGAGATCAAATCCATGCATGTGAGCGAACTGCGCCATCCGGACGATGCGCCGAATGCCATCGCCGGTCGCGCCCAACTCGCGCAGGGCGTGCCGACCGTGCGTATGGAAAACCGCTTCCGCCACAAGGACGGGTCGTGGCGGTGGCTGCAATGGACTATGACCGAGTACAACGGTCTGATCTATGTCGCCGGCCGGCATGTCACCGCGGAAAAGGAAGCTGCCGCCGCGCTGGAGCGCGCGCAGCGGCAGGCCGCGCATTTGCAAAAGATGGACGCCATCGGGCAGCTCACCGGCGGCATCGCCCACGACTTCAACAATCTGTTGATGATCGTGAGCGGCCATGCGCAGCGCCTCAAGACCCGCTTGAAGGACGCTAACGACGCGCGCGCCTTGGCGGCAATCGAAATGGCGGCGACGCGCGGCGAAAATCTGACGCGGCAACTGCTGTCGTTCTCGCGCACGCTGCCGCTCAATCCGGCGGTGATCGATCCGGCCGAGGCGGTCCAGGCCATCCGCGACGTGCTCGCCGGCTCGATGCACGTCAATATCGAATTCCAGATCGACGTTCCCGGCACCACCTGGCCGGTCTGCGTCGACAAATCGGAGCTTGAGCTCGCTTTGGTGAACCTCGCCGTCAACGCGCGCGATGCCATGTCCGAACGTGGCCGCATCATAATCTCCGTCGAAAACGTGCATCTCGATCCGGGCTTCGCGCCGGAAGGCATTGCTTCTGAAGGCCTCGCCGGCGACTTCGTCGCGCTCAGCGTCGCCGATACCGGCAGCGGCATTCCGCCCGAGTTATTGTCCCGGGTGGTCGAGCCGTTTTTCACGACCAAGGGACCGGATAAAGGCACCGGCCTCGGCCTGTCGCAGGTCTACGGTTTTGCGCGCCGCTCCGAAGGCACCGTGACGATCGACAGCGAAGTGGGCTGCGGCACCAAGGTGACGGTCTATCTGCCGCGGACGCACGCGGCCGTTGCCGTGCCGTCGCAGCAAGACGACGGCCAATATGTCAGCCTCGGCCGGCAGACGGTTCTCGTTGTGGAAGACAATGCCGAGGTGGGGCATGTCGCGGTGTCGCTATTGGAACAGCTCGGCTACCGGGCGATCGAAGTGGGAAATGCCCAAGCCGCGCTGGATGTCCTCGCGGCCGGAAACGGCGTCGCGCTCGTCTTTAGCGACGTGGTGTTGCCCGGCCAGACCGACGGTCTGGCGCTGGCGCGCATCATCGGCGAGCGCTATCCGAATATTCCGGTGGTGCTGACGACCGGTTACACCAAAGTGTTCGACGCCGCTCCAGAATTTCCGGTGCTGCGCAAGCCATACCAGATATCGGCGCTCGGCCGCGTCATCCAGCAGTCGCTCGATCCGCCGGCGCTGACGCGATCGGTGCTGGCGGGGTGACCGGGCCGTTCCCATTCACAAGCGAAGATTTGTTCCGTGGCTTGCCGAGCCGTAGCTCGCGGCAGCTTGCCCCGCCCGCCTTCGCTACGCTTCGGCGCAGCAGTCTTCGCATCGCTTCGCGAGCGAAGGCTGGTGGGCGCACAAGGACTCGAACCTTGGACCCGCTGATTAAGAGTCAGCTGCTCTACCAACTGAGCTATGCGCCCTAACCGGGAAATTACGCGAGGTTAGGCACTGCCACCAACTTGCCGGGCGCCGTAAGGCGCTGATCGGAAAAGAAAGCCGCCTTACGGCGGCAATCTTCGCTTCGATATAGCGGCCCTACGGGCCACGGGCAAGGCTCGCCGCTCACCCCACATCCGTCGAGTGCAGCCGCCGCTCTTCGGGCTGGCCGCGCAACCGCCGCGCCACCAGCTTGTTGAGCGCGGCGAGATAGGCCTTGGCCGAGGCGACCAGCGTATCGGGATCGGCGCCCTTGGCCGTCACCGAGCGGCCGTGCTCGGACAGGCGCACCGACACTTCCGCCTGCGCGTCGGTGCCCTCGGTCACCGCGTGCACCTGGTAGAGCTCCAGCACCGCCTCGTGCGGCACCATCGCCTTGACGCAATTGAACACGGCGTCGACCGGGCCGTTGCCCTCGCACTCCTCGATCATCGACTTGCCGTTGACGTCGAGCTTCATGGTGGCGCGCTGCGGCCCGCGCGTCCCGGCGATCACCGAGAGCGAGACGAGCTTGATATGATCCTGGGCGGTGGCGATCTCCTCGTCGACCAGCGCCTCGATGTCTTCGTCGTAGACATGCTTCTTGCGGTCGGCCAGCGCCTTGAAGCGGATGAAGGCGTCTTCGAGCTGATTGCCGGCAAGGTGATAGCCGAGCTCCTCGAGCTTGTGCACGAAGGCATGACGTCCGGAGTGCTTGCCCATGACGAGAGAGGTCTGCTTCACGCCGACGTCCTCGGGCATCATGATCTCGTAGGTCTGGGTATGCTTGAGCATGCCATCCTGATGGATGCCGCTCTCGTGCGCGAAAGCGTTCCTCCCGACGATCGCCTTGTTGTATTGCACCGGGAACGAGGTGACCGCCGCGACGAGCTTCGACGCCCGCGTCAGCATGGTGGCGTCGATGCCGGTCCAGTACGGCAATACGTCGTTGCGCACCCGCATCGCCATCACGACTTCTTCCAGCGCGGCATTGCCGGCGCGCTCGCCGATGCCGTTGACGGTGCACTCGATCTGCCGCGCGCCGGCGTTGATGCCGGCGAGCGAATTGGCGACCGCCATGCCGAGATCGTTGTGGCAATGCACCGAGAAACGCGCCAGGTCGGAATTCGGCACGCGCTCGCGCAGCGTCTTGAACATCCTGAAATATTCCTCCGGCACCGTGTAGCCGACGGTGTCGGGAATATTGACGGTGGTGGCGCCGGCCTTGATGGCGGCCTCGACGCAGCGGCACAGGAAGTCGAATTCGGTGCGGGTGCCGTCCTCGGCCGACCACTCGACGTCGTCGGTGTAATTGCGCGCGCGCGTCACCTGCGCGATCACCATCTCGTAGACTTCGTGCGGCTCCTTCTGCAGCTTGTATTTCATGTGCACCGGCGAGGTGGACAGGAAAGTATGGATGCGCTGCCGCTTGGCCGGCTTGATCGCTTCGGCGCAACGGTCGATGTCCTTGAAACCGGCGCGGGCGAGGCCGCAGACCACGGCCCGCTTGGTGCGCTTGGCGATCTCATTGACCGCGGCGAAATCGCCGTCCGACGCGATCGGAAAGCCGGCTTCGATGATGTCGACGCCCATGTCGTCGAGCAATTCGGCGACTTCGAGCTTCTCCTCGTGCGTCATGGTGGCGCCGGGGCACTGCTCGCCGTCGCGCAAGGTGGTGTCGAAAATGACGACGCGGTCCTTCTCGGACTTGGTTGGCGCGGTCATGGCTTAGGTCCTTCTGCTTTGCGCCCGTCTTCGGGTTGGGGCGCTCATTGGGTTCCGTGGCTTAGTCGAACCCCTGAGTGCCCAGGCGCAAGCGCCCAGCCGGCCCTCAGGGGGCGCTAAGCAGCAGGAGCCCAGCGAGAATGAGGGCGGCGCCGGAAGAGGCCGCCTGGGCCTCCCGGGTCATCGCGCGGAAATCGCGGCGAGACGACATTGGCTACCGTCCTCGTTATGGCCCAAAGCTCGCGGATTAAGGTGAATTCCGCGTTAACTTGATGTGGGACCGGCGTCTTTGTAGCGGAAGAGGCGGCGCAAGCGCAAGCGCCGGCCTCAGCTCTTACCCTCCGCCTTGAGCATACGCTCGCACTCTTTTAGCTCTTTCAATGCCTTGCCCGTGACCCTCGGATAGTCGAGCTTAAGCTTGTCCAAAGCTTCGATGATCGCCGCCGAGACGACCAGCCAGGCGACGTGCTTGTGGTCCGAAGGCACGACGTACCACGGCGCATAGTCCGTCGAGGTCTCGCGGATCATGTCCTCATAAGCGGCCATGTAGTCGTCCCAGCGCCCGCGCTCGGCGATGTCATTTAAGGAAAATTTCCAGCGCTTGAACGGCTCGTCGAGCCGCGCCAGGAAGCGCTTGCGCTGCTCTTCCTTGGAAATGCGCAAATGAAATTTCAAAACCAGCGTGCCGTTGCGCGTGAGGTGGCGCTCGAAGGCGCGGATTGCCTTGAAGCGGTGTTTCCACATGTCCTTGCCGGTGGCGACGGGCGGCAGGTTCTGCTGCTTCAGCAGTTCCGGATGCACGCGCACCACCAGCACTTCTTCGTAATGCGAGCGATTGAAGATGCCGATGCGGCCGCGCTCCGGCACGTCCTTGCCGGTTCGCCACAAGAAGTCGTGTTCGAGCTCGTCCCTGCTCGGCGCCTTGAAGGCGTGCACCTCGCAGCCCTGCGGATTGATGCCCGACATCACGTGCTTGATGACGCCGTCCTTGCCGGCGGCGTCCATGCCTTGCAGCACCAGCAGCACGGCCCATTGGCCGTGAGCATAGAGCCGCTGCTGCAATTCGGTGATGCGGGCGATCCCTTGGGCCAGGATCGGCCTCACGGCCTCGATGTCGGTGGAGAGGCCAAAAGTCTCGGCGGGATCGTGATCGTCAAGCTTGAAGCGCGCGGGCTTATCGATCCGGCACTGCTTGACGATCTTTCTCGCGATCTTGGCGACGTTCATCGCCAATGCTGCACCTATTTATGCCACGGATTGACGAACAGCCCGATGAGACCTGTCACGCCCTTCACGTGCGGCGACGGCGGGGCCCCGAACTTGGCCGTCAGGTCCTCGCGCGTCAGACCGGGCGGCAACTCGTTCGGCGCAAAATCGGTCGCGATGAGAGTGAACGTATAGTGGTGCGCCGTCTGGCTGGGCGGCGTGCAGGGTCCAGAATAGTGTCCCACTCCCATCAGGCTCTTGCCGCCGACAAATTGATCCGAATCCTTGCTGGCGGAGCCTTCGGCGAAGCCGGTGACCTTGGCGGGGTCGATGCCGTAGGCGACCCAGTGGCTGACGCCGAACGGCGCGCGGCCCTCGGGATCGAACATCAGCAGGACGAGGCTCTTGGTGCCGTCCGGCACGTTGCTCCAATGCAGCTCGGGCGATACATTTTGGCCGACGCAGTTCGGGTTTTTGTTCACCGCGTTGGTGTTGGAAACCCTTTTCGGCATCATGTGGCCGTCGGCGAAGGTTTTCGATTGCAGCGTGAACAGTCCCGCTGCATTGGCGGCCGTGGCGGCGAAACCCAATGCAAGTGCCGCGGCGCCGGCCGCGACCAGATAACGCTTGGCAAACATGACCATTCCTCCCCGACGTTTGTATCGTGCCGGCGTCAGTGTAGCCGCCGCTGCATTGAGGACAACCCCGTCAAAGAGCAAAAATTCCTGGTCAGTTCCGGCTGCGATCGACCAGCGCGCGCTCTTTGATCCACGGCATCATTTCGCGCAGCTTGGCGCCGATGGCTTCCGCCGGATGCGCCGCGAGCTTTGAGCGCATGGCCTTGAACGAGGTCTGGTTGACCTTGTTTTCCAGCATCCAGTCCTTGACGAACTTGCCCGATTGGATGTCGTCGAGGATCTTCCGCATTTCCGCGCGGGTGGCGTCGTTGATCACGCGCGGGCCGGAGACGTATTCGCCGTATTCGGCGGTGTTGGATACCGAATAGTTCATGTTGGCGATGCCGCCCTCGTAGATGAGGTCGACGATCAGCTTCATTTCGTGGATGCACTCGAAATAGGCCATTTCCGGCGCATAGCCGGCGCCGACCAAGGTTTCATATCCGGCCTTCATCAGCTCGACGACGCCGCCGCACAGCACCGATTGCTCGCCGAACAGGTCGGTCTCGCATTCCTCGCGGAAACTCGTCTCGATGATGCCGGCGCGGCCGCCGCCGATCGCCGCACCGTAGGACAGGCAGAGATCGTGCGCATTGCCGGAGGCGTCCTTATGGATGGCGAGCAGGCACGGCACGCCGGCGCCACGCTGGTACTCCGAGCGCACGGTGTGGCCGGGCCCCTTCGGCGCGATCATCATCACGTCGAGATCGCCGCGCGGCTCGATCAGGTTGAAATGGATGTTGAGCCCGTGCGCGAACATCAGCGCCGCGCCTTCTTTCATGTTGCCGTGCAGCTGACCGTTATAGATATCGGCCTGCAATTCGTCGGGCGCGAGCATCATCATCACGTCGGCCCATTTGGCGGCCTCGGCGACCTCCATCACCTTGAGCTTCTCGCCTTGCGCCTTCTTGACGCCCTGCGAGTTCTTGCGCAGCGCCACCGCAACCTCCTTGACGCCGGAATCGCGCAGATTGAGCGCGTGGGCATGGCCCTGGCTGCCGTAGCCGATGATGGCGACCTTCTTGCCTTTGATCAGGTTCAGGTCGGCGTCGCGATCGTAATAAACACGCATGTTTTCTCACCCCTAGTCGGGCCGACGTCGTGGCCATGGCTCATTGTTTCTAAGGTCATTGACTTTGTCCGACAAGTCCGAGGCTACGATTGCCGGTTGTTCTGCGCTGCGATCAATGCGCCCAGATCACAACCAACGAGAGCCACGATGCGAGCGCGAACCTCGGCAAGAACCTCCCTCGGCGCTCGCTCAACAACGCCGAATAGACGCTCGGAACGATCGACCGTTCGTATCTGATCCACGAGTACGGCTCCGGTAGTTTGCATTCCGGCCGGTAGGGAGACATTGAACGGCCACGGGCGCTCGACATTGCTGATCGGACAAATCACGGCGCGCGTTGAAGCCTCGTGATAGATCAATTCAGACACAATAAGCGCGGGCCGGCGGCCCGCTTGTTCAGTACCTTTCACCGGATCGAGTTCGACCCATGCAATATCCCCGGCCTCAGGAAGCATTTTTGTCTTTCAGGCGGCCGCTCAAAATATCGTCCAAAGTGATCTCGCCGCGCAAATAAGCATCGTCAATGATTTCAGAGCCGCGGTCAGGCCCCCAATCCACCGTCTCAGGCTCGTTTTCGGGGCCGAGCTGCTTCATCTCAGCCACAAGATCTTCGAGACGGTAATAGGGAATTGGACGAGGCGATTTCACACGCAGGTCACCGCGATCAATCGAAATATCTACTTCGTCCCCGGGCTTAAGACCCGTAGCATCGATCGCCGCCTTAGGCAGGCGCAAACCGAGACTATTGCCCCATTGGGCGACCTTTACCTTCATGGCGTGCTCCGAAGATATACATTGTATATCCTAAGGTGCCTCGCGTCTACCCGGCTTTGCGGCCGTCGGGCACCAAGGCGACGCGCGGTTGTGCCGGGTTCCCGTCGAAACGCTCTCTTGCGCGGCCGATCTTGCTCTGATTACGCGTTGCCCATTCGCCGAGCGCCGAAACCGGGTTCAACAGATCGCGGCCGAGCGGGGTGAGCGCATAGTCGACCCGCGGCGGAATGGTCGGGAACACCGTGCGCGTGATCAGGCCGTCGCGTTCCAGCCCGCGCAGCGTCAGCGTCAGCATGCGCTGCGAAATGCCCCCGATCGAGCGCCGCAGCTCGTTAAAACGCATCGGCCCCGGGCCGAGCCGTGTCACCACCAGCACCGACCATTTGTCACCGACCCGGGCGAGCACATCGCTGATGGCGCGGCAATCCGCGGGCAAATGCATGTGTCTTGGTTTCATCGCTGTGCCTGCTTGCGCGGCCGCCGTCCGGTCACCTATCTAGCCCTAGTTACGAATTCTAACTGAGGTATTCAACATGGCTCTCCCGCAAGTCGCCGTCATTGTCGGCTCCAACCGCCGCGAATTGATCAATCGCAAATTCGCCCAGGCTCTGATCAAGCTCGGCGCCGGCAAATTCGACGCCAAATTCGCGCGCATCGACGATCTGCCGATGTTCAATCAGGACAACGAAGCCAACATGCCGGCGGAAGCGTCGCGCTTTAAGGACGAAATCACCCGCGCCGACGGCGTGCTGATCGTCACGCCGGAGCACGACCGCTCGATGCCGGCGGTCTTGAAGAACGCTATCGATTGGGGCGCGCGGCCGTTCGGCAAGAGCGTGTGGCCCGGCAAGCCCGGCTTCATCACCGGCACCTCGGGTGGCGCCATCGGCACGGCGCTGGCGCAGCAGCACCTCCGCTCGATCATGATCGGGCTCGGCATGATCCTTTTGGGCGGCGAGGCCTATATCACCAACAAGCCGAACCTGATCGACGATCAGGGCAACATCACCGACGAGGGCACCCGCAATTTCCTGCAGGGCTTTGTCGACCGCTTTGCCGCGCTGGTGACGAAGCTGAAGGCATAGGGCGCGGCGATCCCGAACCGCTCGTCCCCGCTTTCGCGGGAATGAGCGGATGAAAGTTCACATCCCCTCCGGGCCGCGCGTAATGGCGACGACGCCGGTGCGGGACACTTCGACCAGGCCAACCGGCAACATCAAATTGACGAAGCTTTCGATCTTATCGGAGGCGCCGGTGATTTCGAACACGAAGCTTTCGGTGGTGGCATCGATGACGCGGGCGCGGAACGCATCGGCAAGCCGCAACGCCTCCATGCGCTGATCGCCGGTGCCGCGCACTTTCACCATGGCGAGTTCGCGCTGGATTGCCGGGTTTGCGGTGGTCAGATCGATCACCCGGTGCACCGGCACCAGGCGATCGAGCTGATTTTTGATCTGTTCCAGCACCATCGGCGTGCCGCGGGTGACAATGGTGATGCGGGAGAGGTGCTTCTGGTGCTCAGTCTCCGAAACCGTGAGCGAGTCGATATTGTAGCCGCGGCCGGAAAATAAGCCGATCACGCGCGCGAGCACGCCGGGCTCGTTGTCGACCAAGACGCAGAGCGTGCGGGTCTCGATGCCCTCGCTTTTAGCGGCGGCCGGATAATGACTCGTCGCGGTGCTCACGGTCTTTCTCCTATCGCCGGACCACGGCAAAGGCCCAGTCGCGGCCTTGGCCGCGCTTGAGCGCAAGCTCGATCCATAGCATGGCATGGGCCTCCAGCAGCCGCGCATTGCGCAACGGCCCGGCATCGATCACCTCGAAACCGAGCGAGGCGACAAGCGCGATGACCTTGGGCTTATTCGCCGCGTCATCGCCGGCAACGAACATCACCGATTTCACGCCGTGAAAGATCGGGTCGGCCATGTTGGCGAAGCCGGTGGTGTTGAGCGTTTTGAAAACGGATGCGCCTTTCGCCCAGCCTTGCACCTTCTCGCCGGCGGAAATGCTGTGACCGATCTCGAGGCCGAGCCCGTCCGGGCCCATGGCCAGCGGATTGGTGGCGTCGAGGATAATCCGTCCGCTTAGATCGCCCATGGAGCGGATCGCAGCCTCGGCTGCGGGCCACGGCGTCGTCAGCACGATCATCTCGCCGAAGGCTGCCGCCTCCGCCGCGGTGCCGGCGCGCGCCTTGCCGCCGAGCGCGCGCAGCAACGCCTGCGTCTTGTCGGATTTCGGATTGGTGACGCCGAAGAAAATCTCGTGACCGGCCTTCTGCGCCCACGCGGTGCCGAGCGTGCCGCCGACATTGCCGGCGCCGATGATGGCAAGTTTCATCAAGCAGCCTCCTACATTGAATACCCTCTCCCGTTCCGGGAGAGGGTATTAAACCAGCATTTTGCCTTCTTCGGTCACGGCGTCTTCGACCCGCGTCGCGGCGTCGCCGAGCAGCATCTCGTTATGGGCGCGGCCCGACGGGATCATCGGGAAGCAATTCTCCGCCGGATCGACCACGCAATCGAAAATAACCGGTTTGCGCACCTCGATCATTTCCCTGATCTTATCGTCGAGCTCGCCGGGATGCTCGCAGCGAATGCCGTGCGCATGATACGCTTCGGCGAGCTTGACGAAATCCGGCAGCGCCTCGCTATAGGAATGCGAGTAGCGGCCGCCGTGCAGCAATTCCTGCCATTGCCGCACCATGCCCATGTACCGGTTGTTGAGGATGAAAATCTTGATCGGCAGGTCGTATTGCACCGCCGTCGACATTTCCTGCATGGTCATCAGCACCGAGGCTTCGCCGGCAATGTCGACGACCAGCGAATTCGGGTGCGCCAGCTGCACGCCGACCGAAGCCGGCAAGCCGTAGCCCATGGTGCCGAGGCCGCCCGAGGTCATCCAGCGGTTGGCTTCCTGGAACTGATAGAATTGCGCCGCCCACATCTGATGCTGGCCGACTTCGGTGGTGATGTAGGTGTCGCGATCCTTGGTCAATTCGTAGAGGCGCTGGATCGCGTATTGCGGCTTGATGATCTCGTTGGAATTGCGATAGGCGAGCGAATTCTTCGCCCGCCATTTGCCGATCTGGGCCCACCAGGCGTCGAGCGCTTTCTTGTCCGGCTTGGCCCCGTTCTCGCGCCACAAGCGCAACATTTCGCCGAGCACGTGGGCGCAATCGCCGACGATCGGCAGGTCGACCTTGACATTTTTGTTGATCGAGGACGGGTCGATGTCGACGTGGATCTTCTTCGATCCCGGCGAGAAGGCGTCGAGCCGGCCGGTGATGCGGTCGTCGAAGCGCGCGCCGATGCAGATCATCAGGTCGCAATCGTGCATCGACCAATTCGCCTCCCAGGTGCCGTGCATGCCGAGCATGCCGAGCCATTGCGGATCGGCCGCAGGAAACGCGCCTAAACCCATCAGCGTCGAGGTGAGGGGAAATCCGGTGAGTTTAGCCAGTTCGCGCAACCGTTCGCTGGCGGCGCGACCGGAATTGATGACGCCGCCGCCGGTATAGAACAGCGGGCGCTTGGCGGTCGCCATCAGCTCGACGGCTTCCCGGATCTTGTCGGGGTCGCCGTCGAGCTTCGGCCGGTAGCCCTTGTGCTGGAATTCCTTGGGCTTGAAATAGGTCCCCTTGGCGAATTGCACGTCCTTGGGAATATCGACCACGACCGGCCCGGGCCGTCCGCTCGAGGCGATGTGAAACGCCTCGTGCAGCGCGCGCGGCAGATCGGCGACGGATTTGACGAGATAATTGTATTTGGTGCACGGCCGGGTGATGCCGACGGTATCGCATTCCTGGAACGCATCGTTGCCGATGAGATGGGTGGGCACCTGGCCGGTGATGACGACGAGCGGGATGGAGTCGCACAGTGCGTCGGTCAAACCGGTGACGGCATTGGTGGCGCCCGGTCCGGACGTCACCAGCACGGTGCCGACCTTGCCGGTCGAGCGCGCATAGCCCTCCGCAGCGTGCACCGCGCCCTGTTCGTGGCGCACCAGGATGTGCTGCACTTTGTCTTGCTGGAACAGCGCGTCGTAGATCGGCAGCACGGCGCCGCCGGGATAGCCGAAAATGTGCTCGACGCCTTGATCGGCAAGCGCCGCCATCACCATTTCTGCGCCGGTCATCTCAGTCATCGCTCGCTCCACTCAATCGATTTTCGCTTTACGCATCGAAGTAATAAAAAAGGGCCGCGAAGGGCCCCTGGATTGCGCACCGCCACGTTTCGCGGGTGGGATCATCCACCCCCGGCGGTGCGCTCGGTTACGAGGATCAGCGACGTTGCAGTACGCACGTGTGCGCCCTTTGCTTGAACGCGACGTTTATAAGCATTGTGTCCGTTCGGGTCAAGCCGAATGCGGCGACAATGCGACTTTCCGACCGTCGCGAAACTTCAAACTATCGTTTGAAATCGGAATGACGGGCAAAAACGTAATTCTTAACCATTGTTAAGAGTCACAGCTTGGCCGCGATTTCGCGCCGGAGCGGCCGTGAAAATTCCTAGCGCTGTTGCTCAATTACCTCACAGGGGGCGTGCGCGTTCTACAATCTCCAAATACGCACTGCCGGTTTTCTCCACTGGAGGGGACATGGTCGAAGCACAATGGGCCGCTGGATATGCGCGCCGGATCGTCGCCAGTCTTATCGTCGCGCTGGCTCTAGCTGCGGCTGCGTTCGCGCCGCCCGCGGCTGCACAGCGCCTGACGCCGGCGCTCAATTCGACCGATGCGATCCTGAAATGGATCAACAGCTATCGCCATAAGCCCGATCCGGAGGGGCTGCCAATCGTCGTGCACGCGCTGAGCAGCATGCAGGCGTTCAAGGATGCCGAAAGCTCGGGGCCCTATATCGGCTTCATCGCCGGCGTGCTCGGCGCCAATCCGGCGCTTGCCGAAAACCTTGTCCTCAGAATGATCTCGATCGATCCCGCCGACCATTGGGTGCTGGTGCGCGCCATCGCCTATTCCGGTCTGCCGCGCTGGAAAGACCTTCTCGCCACGTTCGTCGATCGCATGCCGACGCGCCGGGAGATGATCAACAAATATCTCGACGGTAAGCTGCCGACGCTCCAACAGATCGATTTTCAGACGACGAAGCCAGGCATGCTCGATAAGATCGAGGCATCGCTTCACATCGGCAACAAGCCAGAAAAAATCGTAGCGCTCGAGCCGACGCCGGAACTGATCGACGTCTTGTGGGGCTATTATCTCGCGACCGGCAGCGACGCGCCGATCGAAAGCGTGATCAAGCTGTTGCCGCTCGCCAACGACCACGACAATGTCGACAATCTCACCACCGGCAGCGCGGCGAAATTCACGCTGGCGAGCAATGCGGTGCGCGACACCGATCTTCTGGCGATGCTGCAAGCCGCGGAAAAAAAGCAGCCCGACGACATCAAGCCTGTGCTCAAGGACGTCATCGAGACGGCGGAGACGGTCGACACCGTGCATATGCGCCAGGAATCGCTGGCCGCGATCCAGGAACTCAAGGAGAAGGGCCCTTATTCGAAGCGCGAACTCTCGGGCTGGGGCCAGGTCGGCCAGGGCGCGCTGTCGATGGGCTGCGTCGTCGCCGCCGCCACCGGGCAAATCGAACTGGGCATTCCCTGCGTCATCGGCGGCGCCGCCTACACGGCGGGTCTGCAATACGCGACGCATTAGGCGGCAAGCGTGCGCAATTGCGCCTCGATCGCTTCGCGCGCGTCCCGCGGCGCGATCCATTCGAATTGCGGCAACTGGTTGCGGAACCACGTCGCCTGCCGCTTGGTGTATTGGCGGGTTTCCAATTTGGCGTGCTCGACTGCTTCCGTAAGCGCGATCTCGCCGGCCAAGTGACGCATTAGCCACGGCACGCCATGTGCCTTCATCGCCGGCAGGCTGGGATTGAGCTTGCGCGCCGCGAGCGCGCGAACTTCATCCAGCGCGCCGGCCGTCATCATGGCGTCGAACCGGGCGTCGATACGGCGCGAGAGTTCGTCACGATCCGGCGTCAGAAAGACCTTTACGGCACGGGCAAGATCGACAGTCGCCGGCTTATCGTCCTCATGCCAAGCCAACAGCGAACGGCCGGTCGCCAGCACCACTTCCAGCGCGCGCGTGACCCTGGCGCGGTCGCCCGGCCGCAGCCGCGCCGCTGCCGGCGGATCGCGCGCGGCAAGCTCCGCGTGCAGCGCGGCGACGCCTTCCTTGGCGAGCCGCGCGCGCACCGCGTCGCGAATTTCAGCCGGGATCGGCGGCACTGCCGCGAGCCCGCGGATCAGCGCGCTGAAATAAAGTCCGGTGCCGCCGACGATAATGGCCGTGCGATTTTCGCGCTCGGTCGCCGCCAATGCCGCCGCAGCCTCGCCGCGCCAGCGACCCACCGAATAGTTCTCCGCCGCGTCGACATGACCATAGAGCCGATGCGGCGCCCGGCGCTCGTCCTCCGGCGTCGGCCGTGCCGTGATGATGCGCAAATCGCGATAGACCTGCATGGAATCGGCATTGACGATCGTGCCGCCGCGTTGTTCGGCAAGCGTCAGCGCCAAGGCCGACTTGCCGCTCGCCGTCGGGCCTGCAATGAGAATGATGCTCGGCACGTTGCAATCGTCCTTTCCGCCGCTCGGATCGCACGGCATGTTCTATGTGGCAACGCTGATTTCGGCTCCGGACCGCCCCGCAGTGACCGACGCCTTGGCGCGGCAGGCCGCGCGCTATCTGCCGCATGGCCGGCCGGTCGATTGGCTTGAGCCGGGCGTAGCGCTCGATATCGCGTTCCTGGTCGAGGATGCCGAGGCCGGTGAAGTGCCGGCGCTGCTCAAGGACATGGCCTCCGATCTGCGCGGCATCATCGGCGACGACGCGGTCGACGTCGTCATCCAGCCGCAGAGCAATCGGCGCAAAAAACTGCTGGTCGCCGACATGGATTCGACCATGATCGGGCAGGAATGTATCGACGAACTCGCCGACTATGCCGGCGTCAAACACCGTGTAGCGGAAATCACCGAGCGCGCCATGCGCGGCGAGATCGCCTTCGCGCCGGCGTTGCGTGAGCGCGTCGCGCTGCTCAAGGGACTGCCCGCCGCGATTATCGATACTGTGCTTGACGAGCGCATCCGCTTGACCCCGGGCGGCCCGACGCTGGTCGCCACGATGCGCGCCAACGGCGCTTACACCTGCGTGGTGTCCGGCGGGTTTACCGCTTTTACCGTAAAGCTCGCCGCGGCGATGGGGTTCGACGAACAGCGCGCCAACACGCTGTTGGTCGATGCCGCCGGGCGACTGACCGGCGAAGTCGCGGAGCCCGTTCTTGGTCGCGAAGCCAAGCTTGAGACATTGCGCGAACTGGCCGCGCGCTTCCGGCTCGATCCCGAAGCTACGCTTGCGGTCGGCGACGGCGCCAACGATCTGCCGATGATCGAGGCTGCCGGGCTCGGCGTCGCCTTCCACGGCAAACCGGTCATTCGCGAAGCCGCCGCCGCGCGCATCGACCACGGCGATCTCACCGCCCTATTGTATGCGCAGGGTTATCGGCGCGAGGAGTTTGTCGAGCGCAAGTAGCGTCCGGTTTGCGCTATTGCAGACTGAGCGCCACGAACCGCGTCTCGCCCTCGCCATTGGAAACCAACAGCACCGCCATTTTCTTGCCTTGCGATTTCAATTGGTCGATGCGCTTTTGCATGTCGGCCGGACTGGAAACGCTTTGGTATTGCACTTCGGCGATGACGTCGCCGGCCGCCAGCCGCTTGTCGGGATCGGCCATCGCCACGCTCGGATCGACGCCGGTCACCAGCACGCCCTTGATATCGTCCCTGATCTTGAACTTATGGCGCAGATCGTCCGACAAGCTGGAAAGTTCGAGCCCGAGCGTCTTCTGCACGACGGATTTTTCCGCCGGCGGATTGTCCTTGTCGGGGCTGGCCTCGGCGACCTTGGTGTTGTCGGCAAGCCGGCCGACGGTCACCTTGTGGGTTTCTTCCTTGCCTTTGCGGATGACCACCACGTCGACCGTCTTGCCGACCGGCGTGTCGGCGACGATGCGCGGCAGATCGTGCATTTCCTTGACGTCGTGGCCGTCGAACGTGACGATGACGTCGCCCGGCATGATACCGGCGGGCTTGGCCGGACCCTTGTCGTCAATGCCGGCGACCAGCGCGCCGCGCGGCGGGCTGATATTGAGGCTCTCGCCGATGTCATCGGTGACCTGCTGGATGCGCACGCCGAGCCAGCCGCGCCGGACTTCGCCATATTGGCGCAACTGGTTGATGACGTCGACCGCGGTGTCGGACGGCACGGCAAAGCCGATGCCGATCGAGCCGCCGGACGGCGAAATGATCGCGGTGTTGATGCCGATGACCTCGCCGTCGAGATTGAACAGCGGGCCGCCGGAATTGCCGCGATTGATGGCGGCGTCGGTCTGGATGTAATTGTCGTACGGCCCGGAATTGATGTCGCGGTTGCGCGCCGAGACGATGCCTGCGGTGACCGTGCCGCCGAGACTGAACGGATTGCCGATGGCGATGACCCATTCGCCGAGCCGCAGTTTGCTGGAGTCGCCGAACTTCACCGACTTGAGCGGCTTGTCGGCATGCACGCGCAGCAGCGCGAGGTCGGCCTTGGTATCCTTGCCGACCAGATCGGCTTTGAGCTTGGTGCCGTCGTTGAGGATGACGCTGATCTCGTCGGCGTCGTCGATGACGTGATTGTTGGTGACGACGAGCCCGGACGGATCGATGATGAAGCCGGAGCCGAGCGAATTGATGCGGCGCGGCGTCTCGTCCGAATTGTCGCCCTGGCCGTGGTGGTTCTTGAAGAATTGGTCGAAGAACTTTTCCATCGGCGAGCCCGGCGGCAGATCGGGCAGCTCCTCGGCGCGCGGGTCGATTTTTTGCGATGTCGAAATGTTGACCACGGCGTCAATGACTTGTTCGGCGACGTCGGCGATGGCGTCCGGGCCGCGCGTCGCCGCCGCCGGTTGCGCCGGCACGAGCATGACGGCAGCAGCGAGTGCGACCATCGCCGCGCCAAGCTGAATCGATCGTGCAAGGCGGCGAGCCGGAAATTGGCCGGTACGTAACATGGGACGTCAGCGCTCCTGGCTTCTGGGACGTGGCCTGAGACATTGGGAAAAGACTCAAGTGGAAGGTTGCCTCTGTCCCATCCGGGACGCAAGGCCAAAGCTTTTTAGGCTGCAGCCTTCCGGTTTCTCCACTAGCGGCCGGATTGGGGCGGAAAAGCGGCCTTGCGGCTCTAGCCGCGTACCAGCCAGACGATGAGCACGCCCACCAGCGCCGAGACGATGCCGGCGATGCGCAAGGGTGCGTCCGGCATGTTCAACACCGTCGCCATGGTGCGTTTGGCGCCGGCCGGGAAGGCCGCCAATAAAATGCCCTCGATTGCAAAGAACAGGCCGAGCGCGGCGAGGAAATCCAACATTCGACCGAACCTGCTGCGCTTCGCCCGAAGCCGCTATTTCGTGGTGCCGCTGGTGTGCGCTGAAGGCGTCGTCCCCGCCGACGGGGCCGTGAGAGGCGCGACCGGCGTACCGTCAGGCAGCGTCTTGCCGGAAGGGTCGCCGAAATAGCGGAAGAAATCGGAATCCGGCCGCAGCACCAGGTGGGTATCGCCTTTCTGCATGCTCCTTTCGTAGGCCTGCATGGAACGGTAGAAGGCGAAGAAGCCCGGATCCTGGTTGTAAGCCTCGGCAAAGATTTGGTTGCGCGTGGCGTCGCCTTCGCCGCGGACCTGCTCGGACTGCTGATTGGCATCCGCCACGATCACGGTTACGTCGCGGTCGGCCTTGGCGCGGATCGCCTGACTCTTCTGGCTGCCCTGGGCGCGGAACTCGGCCGCCTCACGCTGCCGTTCGGTCTGCATGCGGTGATAGACCGCCTCGCTGTTCTGCTCCGGCAGATCGGCGCGGCGAATGCGCACGTCGACGACGTGAATGCCGAACGGTTGCGCATCGTGATCGAGCTGATCGCGCATCTTTCCCATGAGATCTTCGCGTTTGTTGCGCACCACGTCGGTCAGCGTCGCCGCTCCGAGCACGCTGCGCAGCGTCGAATTGAGCAGGATGGCGAGCTGCGAACTGGCGCCGGCGGGGCCGACCGTCTGATAATATTTGAGCGGGTCGGTGATGCGGTAGCGCGCGAAGGCATCGACCACGAGCCGCTCACCGGCTTGCCCGGCGCCCGCATTGGCGCTGTCGCCGCTCGATGCGATCACCTCTTGGGCCGGCTGTTCGATGTTGAGAATGCGCTTGTCGATGTAGATCACGCTGTCGATAAACGGCACTTTCACGTTGAGCCCGGGCTCGGTGATGATGCGCACCGGATTGCCGAGCCGGACCACCAGCGCCTGCCTGGTCTGATAAACGGAGAAAAAGGTGCTGTAGCCGACGATGGCCGCTATGAGGAGCACAACGGCGGTCGCGCCGCCGACGAGGCTGAGCTTCATGGCTTGGCTCCCGTCGTGGCTTCGGGCGCCTGCGGTAACTGCGGCGTCTGCGTGAGGCTGTTGAGCGGCAGATACGGCACGACGCCCGGGCCGGCCTGCGGGCCGGTATCGATGATCGTCTTGTCGGTGCTGCCGAGAATGTGTTCCATGGTTTCCAGATACATGCGCTCGCGGGTCACGTCGGGCGCCTTTTTGTACTGCTCGTAGATTTGCAGGAAGCGCGAGGTCTGGCCCTTGGCGTCGGCGACGGTCTGTTCGCGATAGGCCTCGGCGTCCTGGACGATCTTGGAGGCGCGGCCCTTCGCCTCGGGCACCACGCGATTGGCGTAGGTCTGCGCCTCGTTCTGCAAGCGCTCGAGATCCGAGCGCGCCGCCTGCACGTCGCGGAAAGCGTCGATGACCTGGGCCGGCGGGTCGACCTTCTGCAGCTGGACCTGCTGCACCTGGATGCCGGCGCCGTAATCGTCCAGCGTCTTCTGCAGCAGCGCCTGCACCGCCGTCTCGATGGTTTGCCGCGCGCCGGTGAGGATCGGCTGGATGTTCGATTGCCCGATCACCTCGCGCATGGCGCTTTCGGCCACCGCCTTCACGGTGCCTTCGGGATTCTGGACGTTGAACAGATAGTCGCCGACGGCGCTCGGCTTGATCTTCCACAGCACCGAGAAATCGACGTCGACGATGTTCTCGTCGCCGGTCAGCATCAGGCTTTCCTCCGGCACGTCGCGCATCGTCGCGCCGCCGCGCATGTCGAAGCCGATGTCGATCTTGTTGACGCGCAGCGCCGGCGGCGTCAGCGCGGTCTCGATCGGATAGGGCAGGTGATAATTCAACCCGGGCTGCACTTCGCGGACGAATTTGCCGAAGCGCAGCACGACGCCGATTTCGTCGGGCTCGACCTTGAAGAAACCGGAAAAGCCCCACAGCGCCGCCAGCACAAGCGCGATCAGGGCAATGCCGCGGCCGCCGAGATTGCCCGGCAGCAAGCCGCGCAGTCTGTCCTGGCTGCGGCGCAGGAATTCCTCGAGATCGGGCTGCTTCGGCCCTGGCGATTGCGGCCCCGAGCCCCAGGGTCCCCGCGATCCCGAGCCCCACGGGCCGCCGGATTGGTTGCTCCACGGCATTTAAGTGACTCCTTGACGCCGGCTGGATTTCCACCGGCTTGTCTAGCGGGGGTTATAGGGGACCGCCCCGGCCCTTACAACGCGCAGTTATGACGCGCCTGCCGGGCGCTTTGCCGCCCCATTTGCGCGCTGCACAGACAAAGCCTTCCACAAGGCGATCAAGCCCGGTAATGCATTTTTAGAAGCATATGCTAGAAATTATACGCCTACACGCGGGATGAAACCGGTGCAATTTACTCTGCCGTCGATCTCCTATGTCGTGGCACGCAGCCTACCCGGACATGTCATCGGCAGCGAAAACCGTTTGCCGTGGCATCTTCAAAGCGATCTTAGGCGCTTTAAGGAAATCACGATTGGTCATGCGATCATAATGGGCCGAAAAACCCATCTGTCTATTGGGAGGCCGCTGCCGGGTCGAGCAAATATCGTGTTATCGCGAAGTGCTGATCAAAACATCGAGAACGATTTCTGGCAAAAAACAGAGACCTCACTGCTGTGGGCCGGAAATCTCGAGAGCGCACTCTATTTCGCAGACGTGATCGCTATCGCTCGAGATCAAAAGGACATCTTTGTGATTGGTGGTGCGGAGATGTATAATATCTTCAATAAGCTGTTCAATAAGATCTATTTGACTGAGGTGCTAACTGGAAAACAGATTTCAGGCGACGCGACTTTCAATTTCAGCATTGATAAGCGACGATGGCAAACGCTTGTCGAGAAGGAGTTTCCCGCCGGCCCGCACGATCAGTACCCATCTCGCTTTCGCGTCCTGGAACGAAAAAGGAAATGCGTCAGATATGTTGAGATAAACGAGTTTTATACCGACAGCGCTGCGAGGCAGGGTTGGTTGGCACGGCAACTTGATTTATTCGAAGACTACCGTGCAAAAAATGTGCACAAGCCGTTTGTGATTCCATATCAATTCAATTTCTTTGAAGAGCCGATCGCGGCGTAGAACGGCTCACGCCGCCAGCTGCTTGCTCTGAATGCGGCAACGTCTTTATTTGGCAGTCCCGTCGCAACTGGAGTGGTCGACCCGGCAGGCGGCGCGGCGTCCGGGTCCGGCCGTCGCTTCGCACTTTGTGAGCGCCTGCGCTTCCGCCGTCCTTAGATTGTTCGCTATCGCCCAGCCCACGCCCGGCGTCCCGGCCACCGGGTCCTCGGCGACGGCGACACATTGGTTCTTGTAAGTGCTGATCACCGCGCAAAGCGCCCGTGCTTGGGCCGATTTAACAGGACTTGGACTACGACAAGTGTTCAGCGCCTGCGTGCTCGCTGCGCCAGCAGAAGGCTTGTTGTTAGTGTAGGCGTAGGCGAAGCCTTGTTTCGCTATATTGGCGGGGAGCCCCACCGCAAGTGCGCCGTCGGCCATGACGTGATTTGACCACAAGACCGCGCAACCGAATAAGACCGTGAATAGCTGGTAACCCCGCTTCATCATCGCCCCTACCTGCCCGAAAGTTCATCCCTCTTAGCCAAACTGTAATTGCGTGAGTTCCGTGCCTCAAGCACCGCCCGTGGTATTTGTGCCACAAAACGCCCCCTGCCGATGGACCGAGGTTGTCTCGGCGCGGCAGTTACTGGCCCATCGCGTGAGGCTAAGCAGCACGGCTGATTATGAGTATAGATCTTATCTACCAAAATTTTTTCGGGAATCTTGTGCTCTCGAAACTGTGCAGCGATCAATGCCTTCAGCGCACATTCGATGGCATATCCCGCGATGTAATAAGCACCCGAAAACTGCTTTTCCCGAGCCAATAGCTTTGCTTCGTCAAGCCGAAGCTTGGCGAATTGCTGCAGAAGCATTCGCTCGGAAGCCATCACACCGCCACGGCGGCCTTGATGTGCGGATGCGGATCGTAGCCTTCCAGCGAAAAATCTTCGTAGCGTAGCGCGAACAGATCTTTGGCCGCCGGATCGAGCCGCAGCGTCGGCAGCGGCCGCGGCTGGCGCGTCAGCTGCAGCCGCGCCTGCTCCAGGTGGTTGAGATAAAGATGCGCGTCGCCGAAACTGTGGATGAAGGTGCCCGGCCTAAGCCCGGTTACTTGGGCGACCGCGACCGTCAACAGCGCATAGGACGCGATGTTGAACGGCACGCCGAGGAAAACGTCGGCCGAGCGCTGATAGAGCTGGCACGACAGCGCGCCTGCGGCGACGTTGAACTGGAACAGGCAATGGCACGGCGGCAGCGCCATGCCCTCGATCTCCGCCGGGTTCCAGGCGGTCACGATCAGCCGGCGTGAATTCGGATTGCGGCGGATATCGGCAACGACATTGGCGAGCTGATCGATCGAGCCGCCGTCCAGCGTCGGCCACGACCGCCATTGCCGGCCATAGACCGGGCCAAGATCGCCGTTCTCGTCGGCCCAATCGTTCCAGATCGTGACGCCGTGGTCGTTGAGATATTTGACGTTGGTGTCGCCGCGCAAAAACCACAGCAGCTCGTAGACGATGGATTTGACGTGCAGCTTCTTGGTGGTGACGAGCGGAAACCCCTGCGTCAGGTCGAAGCGCATCTGGTGGCCGAACACCGACAAGGTGCCGATGCCGGTGCGGTCGCGCTTCTCCACGCCCTCGGCGAGCACGCGTTCCATCAGATCGAGATATTGGCGCATCGGTTTCTATGTCTGCCGGCCGACTCGCTTGCGAGTTTAGCGTCAAATGAGCGGGAGACGAAGGGCGCGCAAGGGTGCGTAAGAGCGCCCTTGATTAAACGCGATAATATCATGGACTCATAAGTGCGCCGGTAACTCATAAGAGCCCATCCGGGAAGTTTGGATTCATGACGAGGTGTTTACAGCGAGCCGCCTGAGCATGATGCGGATCATGGCGAGGCGGACAAAGGCGGCGACGGTCATAGCGTAACGCTCGAAGTCGCGAGCCAAGCGGCGATTGCGACTGATCCAGGCGAACGTCCTTTCGACAATCCACCTTTTGGGCAAGACTTCGAAGCCAGAAACGTCGGATCGCTTCACGATCTCCAGCTTCCATGCTCCTGTTCGCCAGACAGCGAGCGCCATCTTCTCTCCGGCATAGCCACCATCGGCAAAGATGCGTTTGATAAACGGGAACAGTCGTCTTGCCCGGCGCAACAGCAGGACGGCGCCGTCTCGGTCCTGAACATCGGCGGGATGAACGACAACGTTCAACAACAGGCCCAGCGTGTCGACCAGGATGTGCCGCTTGCGACCCTTGACCTTCTTGCCCGCGTCGTAGCCCGAAGGATCGAGCCAAGGCCCCCTTTTTGAGCACCCTTCGCGGTTTGCGAGTTGATAATCGCTACCGTCGGACTCGCTTCACGTCCGGCCTGTTCTCGTACCGCGACGTAGAGTGCATGGTGGATGCGCTCCAACGTGCCGTCCCAGTTCCACAGCTCCAGATAGTCGTACACCGTGCTCTTCGGCGGCAGGTCTTTTGGCAGGGCCTGCCATTGGCAGCCGGTCCATAGGATGTAGAAGATCCCGTTCAGCACCTCCCGCACGTTCACGGTGCGTTTGCGCCCGCCATGTCGTGCAGGCGGGATCATGGGCTCCACAATCACCCATTCGGCATCAGTTAAATCGCTCGGGTAACGAAGGCCACTGCGGTTCGCAGCTTGGCGGTGTTCGGGCTTCCACATCGGGCGCTCCATCGAGAATCAAGCGCCCACCAATGAATCACATCCGATTTATCAGACTCAAGAACTTCCCGGATCGGCTCTAAGTGCGCCGGTAACGTCTGCTATCGGGGGAATAGCTGACATTTCTCCTTGGGAGACGCCGCGTCCGCTTGTGACCCTGGCTGTGTAAAAACGCGGTATCTGTGATTCACTCCGCAGTGTGATTCTGCTGCTGCGGAGGATGGCATGAAGCGCTTCGTTGAGGGGGTTGATCGCGGGCAGACGACGCTGTTTCCGGAATGCCTTGCAGACTGGATCGACGAGAACAATCCGGTTCAAGTGATCGACGTCTTTGTCGATGAACTCGATCTAGCGGCACTGGGATTTGACGGGGTTGCTCCCGAGGCAACGGGGCGGCCTTCGTATCATCCCTCCGTTCTGCTGAAGCTCTATATTTACGGCTATCTCAACCGGGTTCAGTCGAGCCGGCGGCTTGAGCGCGAGGCTTTGCGCAATGTCGAGGTGATGTGGCTGACCGGGCGGCTTATGCCCGATCACAAGACAATTGCCGACTTCCGCAAGGACAATGGGGGAGCCATTCGCAAGGTGTGCGCCCGGTTTATCATGCTGTGTCGGCGTCTGGACCTGTTCGCCGAAGCCAGCGTCGCCATTGATGGCAGCAAGTTCAAGGCGGTGAACAATCGGGACAAGAACTTTACCCGGGCGAAGATGGAGCGGCGTCTGGCGCAGATCGAGGAGAGCGTAGCCCGTTATCTGCGCCAGCTCGACAGCGCCGATCGGCAGGAGCCGTCGGAGGCGCGAACCATCAAAACAACCCGGCTCAAGGAGAAGATCACCAGGCTGAAGGAGGAGGTAAAGCGCCTGCATGGGCTCAAGACGCGGATGCTGGCGACGCCGGATCAGCAGATATCGCTGACCGATCCTGATTCCCGCTCGATGGCGACGAGCGGCCGGGGCTCAGGTGTAGTGGGCTACAACGTTCAAGTCGCGGTCGACACCGAACATCATCTGATCATCACCCATAAGGTAACCAACGTCGGCAGCGACCGGGCGCAGCTCGCCCATATGGCCAAGCAGACCAAGACAACCCTGGAAGCGGCGAATCTCGATGTCGTCGCCGACCGCGGCTACTTCAGCAGTGAGGAGATCCTTGAGTGTGGCAAAGCCGGCATCACGGTGACGCTGCCAAAGCCGATGACCTCGAACTCGAAGCGCTTCGGCAAACAGGACTTCCGCTATGTGGCTAAGGACGACGTTTATATTTGTCCCGCCGGCGAACGGCTCGGCCACTCATTCACCACCCAAGAGCACGGATTGGTCCTGCACCGCTATTTGACCAACGTCTGCCAGCACTGCGCTATCAAGCATCGCTGTACCACCGGCAAGGAGCGACGGATCACGCGGTGGGAGCACGAGCACATACTCGAAGCCGTGCAACGCCAACTCGACGAGCATCCGGAGAAGATGCGCCAGCGACGCGAGACCGTCGAACATCCCTTCGGCACGCTGAAGATGAGGATGGGGGCGACGCATTTCCTGATGAAGACGCTGCCGCGGGTCGCCTCCGAGATGGCGCTTCACGTATTGGCCTACAATCTCACCCGCGTCATGAACATCATCGGCATTCAGCCGCTCATGGCGGCGATGAGGGCATGATCAGGGTCCAGTAATAGCGCGCTTCCCCGTCCAACCGGTCTTCTAACACCCTCAGTCAAAACGTTTTTGCACGACCAAGACCCACAGCGGCCATTGGCTGCGCATTGCGGCAATGGCTTTTGAGCCGTTAAGATGCCGTCGTCTTGGCTTTGGGGCCGAACATGCGGCGACGCGAGTTCATCACGCTTCTCGGCGGTGCGGCGGCAGCGTTTCCGCTCGTGGCGCGGGCGCAGCAGCCGCCGACGCCCGTAATCGGGTTTCTTAGGCCCACGGGGGCTGAGGATGCCGGGCATCTGGTTGCTGCAGTCCGTCAGGGTCTGCGTGAATCAGGCTATCCGAATGACAAAGTGGCGATCGAGTCTCGTTGGGCGGATGGCCGAATGGAGCGACTGCCGAAACTTGCCGCTGAACTGGTCTCCCTTCAGGTGGCGGCGATTGTTGCCAGCTTCGACGCGGCGCTTGCCGCGAAGACGGCTACCGCAAGCATTCCGATCGTTTTCATAACCGGGGCCGATCCGGTGGCAGCAGGACTCGTGTCCAATATCAATCGACCGGGCGGCAATATCACCGGTGTGAGCTTCTATGACGTACCGATTACTGGCAAACGGCTCGCACTACTGCATGAGTTGGTTCCCAAGGCTGAGATAATCGCCGTTCTGCAGGACCCAAACTTTTTCGCATTTCAGGCTGAGACCCGCGAAATAGAGTCGGCAGCACGCGCCCTCGGACAGAAAATCGTTTTGATCAAAGCGGGCCGCGAACAGGAAATTGATGCAGCCTTTTCGACGGTGGTGCAGTCCGGTGCCGGTGCGCTATTCGTGGGCGCAGGTGGATTCTTGAACAGTCGGCGCGACCAATTGGTTGGCCTTGCCGCTTTCCATGCAATCCCGGCGAGCTATCCGCTAAGCGGGTTCGTAGATGCCGGGGGGTTGGTCAGTTATGGAGCGAGCCAGTCGGACGCTTACCGCCGTGCTGGCATTTATGTCGCCCATATTCTCAAGGGTGAGAAGCCGGGCGATCTTCCAGTTGAGTTTCCTACCAAATATGATTTGGCGATCAATCTCAAGACTGCCAAGGCGCTTGGCCTCACCGTTCCGCCATCGCTGCTCGTCACCGCCGACGAGGTGATCGAATGAAGCGACGGGAATTCATCGCGCTGGTCGGCGGCGCAGCGGTCGCTTGGCCGCTTGCAGCACGCGCACAGCAGCAGCCGATGCCGGTGGTCGCGTTCGTCCGCCAGGGATCGCCGGAAACCAATGCGCGTTATGTGGCCGCGTTCCGCAAAGGCCTCAATGAAACGGGTTACGTCGAAGGCCAGAATGTGACGATCGAGTATCACTGGCTGGAGCAATACGATCGCCTGCCGGCGCTGATGATCGATCTAGTCCGCCGACAGGTGGCCGTGATCGCCACGGCCAACGATGTTACCGCGCTCGCGGCCAAAGCTGCGACAGCGACGAT
>CAVTPQ010000010.1:0-59909 GCA_963736605.1 uncultured Alphaproteobacteria bacterium
ATTCTTCAGGGACGCCAAGAAGCCCAAAACCAAACTAAAATAGTTAAAGTAGTTTCGGCCGCATGCGGATGCCACGAGGCACCTTTCGACAGGACTAGGTCGGAGCGCTTCCTATTTAACGCACGGCTGCCCAAGGGTCGGTAGGAGCAGGCGGTGTCGGAATCTTACGCGGCGCAGCCTTATCCCGCCCGAACAATGTGAAACAAGCATGATGGATCTTGGCAAACTCGCCATGATAGTTCATCGTCTGTCCTCACCAAGTCTTACTTCCGCCAATTCTGGAGATTAAACGGCTGTTTTGCAACCCAGAGTAAGAGGACGTCCGTCGGCCAGCAAAGTTAGGCCAGCGGCGCCTTCACCAGATCTCGGAAACATGACCAAAGGGAATGGCATGATGATCGTGATTATACCGGACCAATTGGGAGCCCGGTGCCTGTATTTCGATGGCGGTGCGGGCGACAAGACGGCTGAGTCTGCTCTGGGTCTTGGTCGTGCAAAAACGCTTTGACTGAGGGTTTTAGAAGGCCGGTTGGGCGGTGAAGCGCGCTGTTACTGGACCCTGATTATGCCCTCATCGCCGCCATGAGCGGCTGAATGCCGATGATGTTCATGACGCGGGTGAGATTGTAGGCCAATACGTGAAGCGCCATCTCGGAGGCGACCCGCGGCAGCGTCTTCATCAGGAAATGCGTCGCCCCCATCCTCATCTTCAGCGTGCCGAAGGGATGTTCGACGGTCTCGCGTCGCTGGCGCATCTTCTCCGGATGCTCGTCGAGTCGGCGTTGCACGGCTTCGAGTATGTGCTCGTGCTCCCACCGCGTGATCCGTCGCTCCTTGCCGGTGGTACAGCGATGCTTGATAGCGCAGTGCTGGCAGACGTTGGTCAAATAGCGGTGCAGGACCAATCCGTGCTCTTGGGTGGTGAATGAGTGGCCGAGCCGTTCGCCGGCGGGACAAATATAAACGTCGTCCTTAGCCACATAGCGGAAGTCCTGTTTGCCGAAGCGCTTCGAGTTCGAGGTCATCGGCTTTGGCAGCGTCACCGTGATGCCGGCTTTGCCACACTCAAGGATCTCCTCACTGCTGAAGTAGCCGCGGTCGGCGACGACATCGAGATTCGCCGCTTCCAGGGTTGTCTTGGTCTGCTTGGCCATATGGGCGAGCTGCGCCCGGTCGCTGCCGACGTTGGTTACCTTATGGGTGATGATCAGATGATGTTCGGTGTCGACCGCGACTTGAACGTTGTAGCCCACTACACCTGAGCCCCGGCCGCTCGTCGCCATCGAGCGGGAATCAGGATCGGTCAGCGATATCTGCTGATCCGGCGTCGCCAGCATCCGCGTCTTGAGCCCATGCAGGCGCTTTACCTCCTCCTTCAGCCTGGTGATCTTCTCCTTGAGCCGGGTTGTTTTGATGGTTCGCGCCTCCGACGGCTCCTGCCGATCGGCGCTGTCGAGCTGGCGCAGATAACGGGCTACGCTCTCCTCGATCTGCGCCAGACGCCGCTCCATCTTCGCCCGGGTAAAGTTCTTGTCCCGATTGTTCACCGCCTTGAACTTGCTGCCATCAATGGCGACACTCGCTTCGGCGAACAGGTCCAGACGCCGACACAGCATGATAAACCGGGCGCACACCTTGCGAATGGCTCCCCCATTGTCCTTGCGGAAGTCGGCAATTGTCTTGTGATCGGGCATAAGCCGCCCGGTCAGCCACATCACCTCGACATTGCGCAAAGCCTCGCGCTCAAGCCGCCGGCTCGACTGAACCCGGTTGAGATAGCCGTAAATATAGAGCTTCAGCAGAACGGAGGGATGATACGAAGGCCGCCCCGTTGCCTCGGGAGCGACCCCGTCAAATCCCAGCGTCGCCAGATCGAGTTCATCGACAAAGACGTCGATCACTTGAACCGGATTGTTCTCGTCGATCCAGTCTGCAAGGCATTCCGGAAACAGCGTCGCCTGCCCGCGATCAATCCCCTCAACGAAGCGCTTCATGCCATCCTCCGCAGCAGCAGAATCACACTGCGGAGTGAATCACAGATACCGCGTTTTTACACAGCCAGGGTCATTCACGTCGGTTTGAGCGTGCTGTAGCGACTTCCGCTGTACGCCCAACACCGGACATACAGTTGCACCACTCGCCATGGCCGGCATTAGTCGTCACCACGCTTTTCGCCGTCTCCCTAAGCTCGCCGTCAAAACAGAATTAGCGGTCGATCCCGAGCATTCACGGGTGATCTGCTGCAGCCTTGTCCTCTTCGAGTTCAACGAGAACACCTAGAAAATCCGCCGGGTGGATGAAAGCGATGCGATCGCCCCAGATGCTGGTCTGTGGCTCGCCATCCCCAAGGATTCGCACCCCGCTCTCGCGGAGCGTGCGAGCCGTTTCATCGAGGCTGTCCACCCTGAGGGAAAAATGATGGATGCCGCCCTTGGGGTTGCGCTCAAGGAACTTCGCGACGGGCGAGTCAGGACGCGACGGCTCCATCAACTCGATCTTCGTTGCACCGACCTCGATATAGGCGAGACGCACGCCCTGCGCCGCGTTGACCATGCGCTGTCCGACCTGTAGCCCATATCTCTCTTGGAGTTTCCGCGCGGCGGCCTCGATGTCCGGCACCACGATTGACACGTGACTGAAGCCAGTGATCATACGCCGTTCCCTAGATCACCTTGTCCCGTCGCAGCCGTGCAATTGCATCTGCATCCAGTCCCAGTTCCGTCGCAAGAATTTCATCGGTGTGCTGGCCGAGCGTCGGCGGCGCGCGCCGCACCGACGGCTTCGTGTCTGAGAACTTGAAGGGTATGCCGAGCATCTTCAACGCGCCAACGGTCGGATGCTCCACCGTCTCGACCATGTTGCGCGCGGCGGTGTGAGGATCGGCGAGCGCGGCGGCCACCGAATTGATCTTGCCGCAGGGCACGCCAACCGCTTTCAGCTTGCTCAACCAGGCATCGGCATTGTCGCGTGCGAGGGTATCGCCGATCAAACCGTCAATCGTGATGCGGTTCTCGACCCGCGCGCGATTGGTTTTGAAACGCGGATCGTTGGCCCATTCCAGGTGGCCGAGCACATCGGCGGTCCGCGCAAATTGATTGTCGTTGCCGACCGCGAGCGCGATCATCGCGTCCGCCGCTTGATAGGTGGTGTAAGGCACGATGCTCGGATGACCGTTGCCGAACCGGCCGCCGCCCTTGCCGGAGACAAGCACGTTCGATGCGACATTCACCAGCATGGCGAGCGAGGTTTCATAGAGCGAAGCCTCGACCTTCTGACCCATGCCGGTACTGTGGCGCGCATTTAGTGCTGCGAGAATTGAGCTGCATGCCAGCATGCCGGTGCAGACATCCACGATCGCCACGCCGTATTTGGTCGGATTGCCATCCGGCTCGCCGCAGATGCTCATCAGGCCGGATTCGGCCTGAAGGATGAAGTCATAACCGGGCTGTAGCGCCTTGGGCCCATTCGATCCGTAACCCGTGATCGAGCAGCGTACGACCCGCGGCGCATTCTGCTCGAACCACGCGTCGGTGAAGCCCCATTTGTCGAGCGTGCCAAGCTTGAAATTGTCGATCAGAACATCAGCCTTTACGATCAGCTTTGCCAGGATTTTCTGACCAGCAGGTCCTGCCATATTGAGCGTGAGCGAGCGCTTGTTCCTGTTGACCCCGAGGAAATAAGCAGCTTCACCGGCCGCAAAGGGCGGACCCCAGCTGCGCGTGTCGTCGCCGGTCCCGGGCGGTTCGACCTTGATGACGTCGGCGCCCATGTCACCGAGCATCATGGTGCAGAGTGGGCCGGCGAGGATGCGCGTCAAATCGACGACACGCGTCCCGGTCATCGGTTCCTTTGCGGAATCGCTCATGGGCGCGCTATCTCATCGAGGGCGGTGCGTTCAAATTCTTGGTGCAGCCGTCAAGATAGGCTTCGACCTCACGCTTGCTGCGCATGCGGAACTTCTGAAAGTCTGGCTTACGGCCGTCGAGGAAAGCGCTCATCCCTTCGAGACTTTCCTCTGAGCCCCAGACGTGGGCGAGCAGCTCCATGCCGTGCTGCCACGACGCATAGAGATTATCGGATTCGAAGTTTAGGCTCTTTTTCGTCATCCGGAGCGTCTGTGGGCTGTGGCCCTTTATCGTCTCGCACCAGCCCAGCGTTTCCTTCAACAAGTCCTTCTGCGGCACGCACTTGTTGATCAGGCCGATCTGTGCCGCCTCCTTGCCGCTGAATTGGCGGGCGCAGAAGATCATTTCGCGGGCCAGGCGCTCGCCGATGATGCGTGGCAGATATTGTGTGGCGCCGACGGTCGGGCACGCTCCCACTTTGGCACCAGTCTGTCCGAGCACCGCATTCTCCGAAGCGATAACGAGATCGCACCATAGCGCGAGCTCGTGCCCTCCGCCCATGCACCAGCCGTTCACCATGGCGATGACAGGGATCGGCAGCCCTCGGATCTGCATGGCGAGGCCAAGCATGCGGTCGTTCCACATGGCCGCGTTCGTCCAATTCAGACGCTTCATGGCGTAGAAATCGCCGCCGGCAGAGAACGCCTTTTCGCCGGCCCCGGTCACGACCGCGCAGGCGATCGAGGGGTCTTCGCGCGTCGATTTCAGCGCGTCAATCAGCTCATCGAGCGTCTGCTCGCGGAACGCGTTCATCGCGCGCGGCCTGTTGATCGTGACCCACGCGACCTGATTCTTCACCTCGTAAAGAATGTCGACGTAGTTCCGATTATTACCTTTGTTGGATTTCTTAGCTAGGGACTTTTTCGCCACGTTTCACTCCCTCACTGTTTATTGCAAGAATGCTCAGATTAATGCGTGCGCCCCCAGCCAAAAATTCGACTTTAACTGCCTCGGTCAGTATGACGACCGATCGATCCCATGATCTATCAATTCTGTACATTAGAGCCGCGCATCGACAATCTTCCTTGCCTCGGCAACAATCGCCTCTTTGGGACTTTTCTCAAGCGTTGCAGGACTCTCAGGCAGCGCAGATGACGAGCCCGGAGGAAATATCATTGCTCTCCAGCCTTTTCCGACTGGACTGACGAGCAGGCGATATCCCTTATAATTGAGTTCTTCTGCCATTTTCGAGCGCCGCAGTTGTGGGCGCAGGGCCTCAGACGGCCCGTCGTTGCGCCAGAAGGTGATCGACGTATCGCGACGCCTCAGCAAGAGCGCCCTGTCGCTCCAAGTGCGTGCCGGTCGAGGCGACGCGATGATTCATGGGATCGAAGATCGTGACCTGATAACGGTCGTCGCTGTCGTGGTGAAGTACGAACTCGTATCCGTGATAACTATGTGTACTGCTCGTCATTTTGATCTTCTCAATGAGACATGGATTAGACACCGGATGGTCACGCCCGGCAATTATCTAATCCCCCAGCGATGCTCGCCCCTGCCGACGAGGCGATCGAATAAATCTCTTTCGCAATGCGGTAATTGGCGGTGGCAAACGGTCGTTGTGGGTCAAACGCTTCACTTCTGCGATGTCCGAGTTGAGTCCGCTTATCCTCCGACAGCGACTGCGCAGCGGACATATCCCGAGATCGGCCTAGGGCCATAATCTCTCTATTTTAGACGAATAGATGCAACCCGCCCGGCTCGCCTTGAGGCGTTCCCGCCTTTGTGTGACCGACGACCGCAATGTCATTGCCTTCCTATTTCTTAGGCCAGGGCGAGCGGCCGCCAGTCTTCGCAGCTGGCATCGTGGTCATAGGTGGCCAGTCCTATTAGGCGCGTCGTGGCGACGAACGTAAACGAGCGGCGGGTTGGGCTTGCGCTTCGCATACGTGTGCTGCCAGCGTTCGACGTACCCAGCCTCGATGGCGTCGCGCTCGAGTTCCCGAGACAAGCGAACGCGGTCGCCGCCGCCGTCCAGGCGATGGGACCCTCCAATGCGGCCGCCGAGGAGATGCCAGCGACGGTATCCCGCCTGGGGCGTGCGCTCCTTCACCAAATACGCGGTGGTCAGGCCTGCGACATCGGTAACAGGCTTGACTACTATCGAGGTCCCGAAGGCGGCCGAGCGCCGCAGGCGCGCTACGATGTCATCGTCGCCCACGAAGACGATGTGCGCGTGCAGTCCGCCGCGACTTTCGAATGCCGTTGCGTTGTAGGGCGGCAGATCTAGCAGTTTCTGCAACCTCGTCACGCGCTTCTGCACGTCGGCTATGAGCTCCCTCGGCGAGCCTTTGTCCGCCGTCGCCCACCAAAGCTCGCGCCGCCGCCGGCCCCGCGACGGCCAGCAGCGCAGCTCCATGAACCGGACGGCACCGTCGAGCCGCTCAAGTTCAAAACCACTCATCCCATGAGCAGCTACGGTTCGGCCAACTTCCCCGGGCCGACGTGCTTGCGGCACCTGATCCGCGCGCGCGGTAGTCGAGCGCCCCGCCGAGGTCGACGCCGACGGGTTGCCCGTGGACGGTGACCAGGTTGTCGCCGCCGGTGCCCACCGAGTCGTAGTTCGCGAGCCAGGCGTCGGCGGCGAAGTCGCAGCGAGCCCGCGCGATCTCGTCCTCGGTGAATTTGTTCGCGTTGTCCTTGTCGATATTCCATCCTCTGGTCTATCAACTGCATGTGTATCGGCGTCGTGTGATGCGCCCGGATCGTTGCCGCTAACCCCGTACATCATCTTGGTGAAACCCGATCGACGAGGTGTCCACAACCGGAACCAAAATGTGGGTGCTGCGAGGGCGGTCGCTTCGCGAGGCAGATCTCAGCCTTTGCGGCGGCGCGGGTGAACTTCGCAACCGCAGTCATCGTCCGCTCTCGGCATCAGCGGTGTTCGAGGGTGCTGTGGTAGCGGCTCCGGGCTTTTGGCGAGCCGACGGGCCTGCGCCACACCCCTGCATGCGGTCTCGCCAACGCCGGAGGCGGGGTCTTCCGTGCCGGTCATCCTCTACAGTCAGGCCAGCGGCTTCGCCGATGGAGCGAACTCGCAATACCAAAACGTCGCCGCGCCACACTTCAAGTGACGCAGTGGCATCCTGGCCGGTCGCAATCAACTGTCGGGCTAGGGACAGCACGGGCGCGTGGCCGGAGGCGGTCAACCCGGCGGCGGTGCAGACGTTGCCGACCAGTTCGGCCCGAATTACTTGAACGGATTTTGCTTTTGGAGTAGGCGTCGAAGCGATCAGCCAGCCAAGCAGATCATCTTCGGGGGGCCCGTCAGCCGGATCGGCTACGGGCCTCACGGCCTTCCGAGGCCCCACTCACGCGACCTCCGATGATCTACCTGAGCTAAGCAACGGAAGTCGATCAAGCCAATCTGCGGCATCACTGTCTAGGATCACAGTGCGCTTTCCGATCTTCCGGGCGCGCAGGCGTCCCGTTTTGATCTCCGCATAAACTGTAGTCCGTCCGACGCGGTAGGCTTGAGAGAACTCCCGAATGCTGAATGCTCTTTGTCGAGCACGCCGCTCTCGTTCTTCAGCTGAAAGTGAAATGGCCATGCACCAACCTCGCATGATCTGCCGGAAAGGCCCCGGCGGCCGTACCCGCGCGGGAGCGGGCGACCGCGACCATGCTCAAACGCCGAAGAAAACAATAACGAGCAAAACCGTCAGACAGGACTAATGGGTTTTGCTGCGCCTTCGAACGGGTCGTGGTTCGACAAGTCGTCGAAGCGCCGGGCCCAGCGCGCCATTGGTGCGTGGCTTGACGTTGGTGATACAAAGTGCGGCAGTTTCCCGATCAAGAATCGTGGCGGCGCGGACAAACTGCCCGGAATATCTCTTGCCCGCAGCAGCACGGTGCTCGTTTTCTGTGACCGTCGCCTTGTTGCCAGTAGCTTCCTGATAGGCTTTGGCCAAGTCCGACATCAGCGCGTTCCATGCCCAATCCCCTGGTCGGCCACCCTCGCTTCGCTTCAAGGATCCAACAAACCGCCAGAGCCGGTCTAACTCCGCAGAGATGACATCCAGGTCGATCCCGACTTTCCGCCGAACCAACGCCTTTATCTGCCAAAGCACCTCGCGTTCGTTCGGTGCATCATCGATCTTAGAATTGTCGGCATCTTCTCGTTCGCCGAACAAGTTCAGGCAGTATGTTTTGAATCGGCTGTCAGGCAACTTCTCAGCTTCCTTCCTCATAGCAACAAAAAACTTCGAACCAGCAGCTGTCCTGCCTTTCAGCAGTCCATCGCTTACGCGATACATCGCAGCTCTCGCAGCCGCTTCAACTGGATCCTCATTTAGTTTTTTGTAGAGGTTCAGTGCAGCCACACCAACCGCATCGAGGCGCTTGCGAACTTCCGCCCAGCGCGGCGTTATGCGCTGTCGGTCCCAAAGGTACAGAGAGACAGAGAGATTGAGTCGCTTCCGCAGCTTTTCGTTCGGCTTCGTAAGACCCAGCTCTCGCTCGATCTCTGTAAACACCGTATCGTTCAAGTATTGTACTCGGTGGGGTTTAAAACGACGTTTGGATCCCATAGAGCCACGCCATCCACCACCATCACGACGACGCCGACGCGGGACACTACCGGACTGCGGCGGCGGCATGTCCGGCGAAAGTTGGTCGACTGTCCCAGCCTCAAAAAATTCTACCACATTATGCAAATAGCCCGCCGGACCCGGCGCCCCCTCTTTAGAATTGAATAATCAAATGCAACCCATTGAAAAATCAATCGGCTGCAGGCGTGGCAATCGATATTTTTCAAAAAAATCAAACAAGATCGGTATAAAATACCGCCGATTTCGACCGCACATCCACGAGGACAAACTGCCTATTGGACCGCCACGAATGCCCGGAATCGCCGCGCGTGACGTCAAGCACCTGAAGACGGCCGTTAGGCGACAGCCGCAGGTGCGCGACCAAGTCAGGCTGATCGCAAAGCGACGACTTTGTTGCCTGTCTGAGCTGCCGCAACTGTGGCACAGAACTTAGCCCACGCCTCCATAAGTCTACGTCGCTTATCAAGGACGGCGCTTCGGGCGTAGGCGGCCTCGATCTTGTCGCCGCTGGCATGGGCAAGGGCGGCCTCAGAAACGTAGTTCTCGAATCGGGTGAGGTCGCGCGCCCAATCCTTAAATGTCGATCTGAAGCCGTGGACGGTCACATGCCCGTAGCCCATTCGGTCAAGGACCATCAGCATCGCCATGTTACTCAGATGCTTGTCCGGGTGTGATGGGCTTGGGAAAAGATAGCTTTCGCTTGCACCGCCGAGCAGGTCCATTGCCCAGTCACAGAGCGGAACTAGGTGCTCCCTTTTCAGCTTCATGTGCTCGGGCGGCGCCGTCCAAAGCTTACCCGGCCTGGTGATCTCTTCTGGCCGGGCCAGGATTACTTCTTCGGTGCGCGCAGCCGTCAGGATCGTAAATTCGAGGGCGCGCGCCGCGAGCCCCTCCACCTGCCGGAGCTTTTGCATGAATGCAGGCAATTCAGGGTAAGGCAGTGCCGGGTGATGCTTGACCTTTCGCACCTCCGACAGTTTAGGGAGCAATTGATCAAGGTTGTCCCGCCATCGGGCGGGATTCTCTCCTTCCCGGTAGTTGTTCACTTTGGCCCAGCCGAGGATCTTCTCCACGCGACCCCGCACCCTTCCCGCCGTCTCGGGTTTCGTGGTCCAGATTGGTTCGAGGACCCGATGCACTAGACCTACCGTAATATCGCGCACCGGGAGCTTGCCCAGGACTGGTTCCGCATAGGTCGCAATAGTCGTTCCCCATTGTGCCGCGTGTTTGGTGTTTTTCAGCCCCTTGCTCCGCATCGCGATGTATCTGACTGCGGCATCCTTGAAGGTGATGGTCTGCGCGCTGGCGAGCGCCGCAGCGGTCCGTGCGCTGTTTCGATGCTCGATGGGGTCTGTATGGCCTTCGAGGAGCTTGTGGCAGTCGGCGGCCTTCCTGCGGGCTTCCGCGAGGCTAACCTTGCGAAGCGAGCCCAACCCCATCTCTCGGGCCTTGCCCCGGAGTGAATACCGCAGGAGCCAGGATTTCGAGTTCTCGCCAGTGACCTGCAAATAAAGCCCGGCACCGTCCAGATACATCCCCGGCGCCTTGAGCTTCTGCACCTTGGTGGCTGTGAGCTGATTGACGGTTTGTGTCATTAGTCCGTACCCCAGGTTTACCCACAAGCACAGCGCGGATTGCCCCGAACCAGCGCGAATAGGCTGGAACAATTATAGATGTCAAATCAGTAAGTTCCAGCCCCATTTTCGAACAAAGCCGAACAGCCGCGAACGGTATTTGGGCGGAGGCCCGGGGAGCCAAATCAAGCACTTCGCGAAGTTTCCGGTCATCCGACTGCAAGAGGCGAGTTGGGGCGCCGCCGCGAAGGCTCATAAATCGTTAACCGCAGTCGGCCAGCATTCGCTCCATAGCGACGGGGCACGAATCATGGGAGCAAATCTAGGCTACGTTCTTCCACGCGCGGTCCTTGTGCTGCTCGGATGGGGAGCGACGTACTGGATCCTGACTGCGCTTTCGCCCAGCCTGCCGCCGTCGGTGGTCTACATCACCGGCATTTCCTGGGTGTTAGCCGGCATCGTTTGCTTCGGCTATCTGTATGCGCTGCGCCGCGAAACAAGCCTGACGCAGGAGCGCCCCGCGGTCACGCGTCAGAAAGCAACTTGACGCCGCTCAGCCGCCGGCTCTGTTCCAGCCCCGAATGCGGTCGCCGTAAACCTCAAACCCGGTCGGCGTCACTACGACCGTGTCTTCGAGCTTGATAAAGCCGCGCTGCGGATGTTGCAGCGTCGTCTCTACCGAGACCACCATGCCGGTTTCGAGCGGGCGATCGGCATCGTAGGCATCGTAAGGAACCGGTCCCGAATTGGTGAGCCGCGGCGCCTCGTGGCTGACCAGCCCCATGCCATGGGCAAGAAATTCGGTGTGGTTGTGCACCTTGGATTTGTGCAGCACGGCGTTGGCCGCGGCGTAGATTTCCTTGCCCAGCGCTCCGGGTCGGATCGGCTTCATCGAGGCCTGCTCGACGGCTTCGACTTCGGCCAAAAGATCGACGAGTTCGGCATCCGGCTCGCCGATGATGCCCATGCGTGCGACGTCGCCGATATAGCCGTGATAATTGCCGCCGGAATCGAGCGACAGCACGTCGCCCTTTTCCCAGCGCTGACTGGACGGCGCGCGGTTAAGGCTCGAGCCCGCAGCGATCAGGCAATAATCGAAGGTCAACCCGCGCATGGTCTCTTCGCGGCGCAGCGCGTCGGCCAATTCGGCCTTGGTCGCGCCGGCGCCGAAATTCGCAAATACCGCCTGCATTGAATCGATGACTTTGTCCGAGGCGATGCGCAGCATTTCGAGTTCTTGCGGGGATTTGACCGCACGCAAACGCTCGAGCACGAATAGCGCGTCGACCAATTCGCCGTTCGGGAATATCTTGCGCAGCACCGCCACGGCATCGACCGGCAAGAACGCCGTCTCGATACCGATCCGCTTCGGCTTGGGATTAAGCCTGCGTGCATACTCGGCGGCCTTTTCCATCGCGTCGACCGAGCCGGAGCTTTTGGTATTGACCTCGGCGGTCCAGAACGGCGTCACCTCGTTTTGAAATCTGTCCATGCGGTGACCGAAGAAGCCTGCCTTCTGCGGCTCGCCCTTGGCATAGACGAAAACCGGCAGATAGCGGCTCAAGCCCATCGCATCCATGGATTCGAAAAAGAACGAGCGGTGGCCGCCGAGCAGATATTGAATGTTGTGCTTCGACGTCGCGATCAGCACATCCATGCCGGCGTCGTCCATGAACCGGTCGAGCCGTGCAGTGTCGAACGGGGCCGTACCCCCTCGCTTGGTGACGTCGAGCATGATCGATCTCCTTCAAAGGCTCGTTGAGCGCTTAACCTAGCAAATCCCGCCAGGTTCATGAACCCATCCGGGTAAGGCCCTGCCCCACCGAGACGACAGGCCTCGCGGTGCGCTTTCGGCTAGGGCCACAGTTCGGCGCTGGCGAGCTTGGCGCCTTCGACCAGCGCTTCGAGCTTCGCCCACATGATGCTGGGATGCACGCGGCGATGGAACGGTCCCTGCGCAAAACCGCAATCGGTACCGGCGAGGACATTTTCGCGACCGACCAGGCGGGCGAGCCGTACGATGCGCTCGGCGACAAGCTCCGGATGCTCGACCACGTTGGTGGCATGGCTGATCACGCCGGGAATGAGCAGGCGGTCCGCCGGCAGCTTGGCGCTTTCCCATACCCGCCACTCATGTTCATGACGCGGATTTGCGCCTTCAATGACATAAGCCCCGACCTTCATACCGAGAATGAGGTCGACGATATCCTTGAGCGGCACATCCGTGGTGTGCGGCCCCGGCCAGCTGCCCCAGCAAACGTGATAGCGGATGCGGTCCGCCGGCAGGCCGGCAATCGCTTCGTTGAGCACGTCGACCTGCATTGCCAGCCATTTGCGGTAATCGGCGAAACTTCCCGGCGGCACCATGCGGTCATAGGTGACGGCGGCGCGCGCATCGTCGAGTTGCAGCACAAAACCGGCATCGATGATCATGCGATATTCGGTGCGCATCGCCGCCCCGATGGCGCGGATCAATTCCTCCTCGCTTTTGTAATATTCGTTCTTGCGGTCGGGAATGACGCTGGCCGGCGCGGCCACCGGCAGGAATGCTTCCTCGACCTTTGCGTCTTTAAGCGCCGCCTTGAAGTTGGCGATATCGCGCTCAAGCTCGGCCTGGCCGGTATAACTGATCGGTCCGACGCAAACGGCCTCCACCGTCGTCGCGACGCCTTCGCGCGCATCGAGTTCGGCGTAGAACTCGGCGAAATGCTCGCGGTCGACGCCGCGCGTGAACGGATTGCCGCCCGGCTTGATCGGCCGCCGCTCGAAGCCGGAGAGCCGTTCCAGAACATATTGCGACCAGCTGATGGATTTGCCGAACTCGCCGTCGCTGACGACGTCGATTCCCACTTCGGCCTGCTTGTGCACCACGTCGGCGACGGATTGCTTCAAGCAGTCATCATAGGCGGCCTTGTCGTACCGCTTGCCGGCTTGTTTGGCGCGCAAGAAATCCTGCAATGCCGGCGGCCGGATCAGGCTGCCGACATGCGTTGTGAGAATGCGATCGCTGCTGCGCTTCATTGAGCTCTCCCGCCGCGCCCTCACTGCCGGGGAGAGCTTGCCGTCGGCAAAGGTTTCAGCACCATTGCGCGCGGTTAGGCAAGCAGACGAATCTTTCGGCGCTGCCGGGATGGGCGGTATCCCATGCGGCTCGGTTCGAACAGAACAGTCTGGCGGGGCCGGGAGGCGGTTATGCAGCGGAGCGGGCCGCCGATTTGGCTACGGCGGCGGTGTCGGCAACGCCGCGCTTGGCGCGATCGAGAATAAGCTCGATGGAAGCAATCTCGACACGATTGCGGCCATTGTCCTTGGCGCGATAAAGCGCGTGGTCGGCCTGCGCCAACAGCGCGGAGATGTCGAGAACCGCATCGTAGCTGATGACGATGCCGATGCTCACCGTGGCAATGACGGGCCGGCCGTCGACTTCACAGGTAGCGTCGGCGAAAGAGCGCCGGATGTGATCGGCGACGGCCATTGCCCGCTCGCGCGTCGCATCGACCAGCAGTGCCGCGAATTCCTCGCCGCCGAGCCGGCCGAACAGATCCGCGCGGCGCATGCAATTGCCTGCCACATTGGCAAACAGCTGCAGCACGCGGTCGCCGATGGCATGGCCGAAGCGGTCGTTGATCGATTTGAAATTGTCGAGGTCGAGCAGCATGACCGCAATCGGGCGCGGATCGGTCGCCTGCCGGCGCAGTTGCGCTTCGCCGTCTTGCAGGAAGGCGCGGCGATTGGCAATGCCGGTGAGCGGATCGACCAGCGCGGCGGTCCTGTGGCGGTATTCGGTGCGTTCCTTCGCCATCGCCAGCAGGATGAAGGCGATCGAGATCGTGAACAACAGCGCCTCAAAGCTGAGCACGGTGAGCCAGACGCTCTGGAACACCGCAGTGCCATTCGGCGACCACGGCAGCATGGCGCCGAGCGGAGTACGCAACAGATAGAGCGCGCCGTGGGCGAACAGCATGAAGATCGCCGGCCAGCGCGACACCAGGGGCTCGCCGCGGCCGCGCCAGAATTCGTATGCCGTCGCCCAGGTATAGGCCGTGATGATGCCGGAGGAGAGCAGCACGCGGACGTCCCAGGATGCCGCGATGGCCGGGATACGGCACAGCACGAGCCACAATGCGGCGCCGCCGAACAACAGGATCGGCAGCGGCCGGCGGTGATCGAAGACGCGGGCGCCGGTCCAGGTCAGCGCGAACGCGGTAAACAGCAGCGCATTGGCAAGATCGATCGAGATCAGATCCGGGGCCGAGCCATACATGCCGAACAGCGCGACCGAGGCTGCTCGCAACAGATCGGCGAACCCCCACCATGCCACGGCGTAGATCGCCGTATTCTGCACCCACGCGAACAACAGCAGCAATCCGAGGATCGCTTCCACGTAGATGGTGACCAGAAACAAGGTATTGACGTCGAGATTCATCGCGCAGAACCAGATTGACCGGACGCGGGCGACGCGTGCTGAAAAATTCGTCGTACCGGCTTAGCGCGGCTGCGGGAAAAAATCGGTGAATAGCCGTAACCGTCGGGCGGCCATGCATGCATATGGTTTCGAAGGCGTTTCTCGGATTGACGGCATTTTCGATAGCCTTGTTTCCAAGCTGGCGGTCCCCTATTTTCCCCCGGCCGGGAAGCGCATAACCATGCAATTTGCCAACGGAATCATCGAGGCGATCGGCAACACCCCGCTGATCAAACTCAAGCGCGTTTCGGAAGCGACCGGCTGCACCATCCTCGGTAAGGCCGAATTCATGAATCCCGGCCAGTCGGTCAAGGACCGCGCGGCGTTATTCATCATCAACGACGCGGTGCAAAAGGGCGAGCTGCGGCCTGGCGGCGTCATCGTCGAAGGCACGGCCGGCAATACGGGCATTGGTCTTGCGCTCGTTGGCAACGCCATGGGCTTCCGCAGCGTCATCGTCATTCCGGAAACGCAGAGCCAGGAGAAGAAAGACACGCTGCGGCTGTGCGGCGCGGAATTGATCGAAGTCCCCGCGGTGCCCTATTCCAATCCCAACAATTACGTAAAGCTTTCCGGACGGCTTGCCGCGCAATTGGCCAAGACCGAACGCGCCGGCGCGATCTGGGCGAACCAGTTCGATAACGTCGCCAATCGCCAGGGCCATATCGAGACGACCGGACCGGAAATCTGGCGGCAGACCGACGGCAAGGTTGACGGCTTTTGCTGCGCGGTCGGCACCGGCGGCACGCTCGCCGGCGTCGCCATAGCGCTTAAGGAGCTGGCGCTCAAAGCGGGCAACAAGAACGTCCGCATCGCGCTTGCGGATCCGATGGGCGCCGCGCTCTACAGCTACTACACGACGGGCGTGCTGAAGTCGCAAGGCTCCTCGATCACCGAGGGCATCGGCCAGGGCCGCATCACCAAAAATCTCGAAGACGCACCGATCGACGTCGCCTATCAGATTCCCGATGCCGAGGCGGTGACGATCATCTTCGATCTGCTCGAACATGAAGGCCTCTGCCTCGGCGGCTCTTCCGGCATCAATGTCGCCGGCGCCGTTCGCCTCGCCAAGGAACTCGGCCCCGGCCACACCATCGTGACGATCCTTGCCGATTACGGCACGCGTTATCAGTCGAAACTGTTCAATCCGCAGTTCTTGCGCGAAAAGAACCTCCCGGTGCCCGCTTGGCTCGAGCGCAAGTCGAGCATCAAAGTTCCGTATGAGTGATCTGTGCGAATGAACTTCGTCAATTCACCCGCGTTAGCTGATTGAGAACGATCATGTTGCGCACCGAAAATACCCCTGCCCCATCGCCCACGAGCCGTTTTTTGGTATCGACCGATTGGCTCGCCGAGCGGCTGCGCGATCCGCGTGTAGTCGCCGTCGACGGCTCCTATTTTCTGCCGACGCAGAAGCGCGACGCGCTTGCCGAATATCGCAGCAGCCATATTCCCGGCGCGGTGTTCTTCGACGTCGAAGCGGTCAGCGATCATTCCACCGATCTGCCGCATATGCTCCCCGGCACGACGCAATTCGGCGCGGTGGTCGGCGGGCTGGGCATCGGCGACGGCGACATTGTCGTCGTCTATGACAGCTATGACCCGGCTCGGCCGGGAGTGTTTTCCGCGCCGCGCGTATGGTGGACGTTCCGGGTGTTCGGCGCGAAATCGGTTTACATCCTCGATGGCGGATTGTCGAAGTGGAAGACCGAAGGCCGTCCGCTCGAGACCGGCGACACCAAGCGCGAGGCAAAAACGTTTACCGCGGAGATGAATGTCGGCGCCGTGGCCATGCTCGACGACGTGCGCATGGCGCTTACCGACGACAGCGTGCAGATCGTCGACGCGCGCTCAGCCGAACGCTTTGCCGGCAAGGCGCCGGAGCCGCGTCCGGGCCTGCACTCCGGCCATATGCCCGGCGCGTTCAACGTGCCGTACGACCGGCTTCTTGAAAACGGCCGCCTCGCCTCGCGCGAGCAGATCACGAAGGCGTTCACTTCCGCCGGCGTCGATCTCGACAAGCCGATCATCACCAGTTGCGGCTCCGGCGTCACCGCCGCGGTGCTGACCTTCGCGCTTGAGTCGCTCGGCAAGACGCCGAAGGGCCTGTACGATGGCTCGTGGGCGGAATGGGGCTCGCGCCCCGACCTGCCGGTCGAACGCGACAAGTAAAGCCTACACAAAATGGCAAACCTAAAACCCGTCGCGCTGGTGACCGGAGGGGCAAAGGGCATCGGCCGCGCCATCGCGCGGCATCTGCGCGATACCGGTTGGCGTCTCGGTATCATCGATTTGCCGGACAGCGGATTGCTTCGGGTCTATCCGGTAGGCAATCGAAAGACGCTGGCGATCGAAGGCGACGTAAGGAGCGAAGAAAACATTTCCGAGGCGGTTGACGCGATCGTCCGCCGCTTCGGCAGGCTCGACGCCGTCGTCTCCAATGCGGGCATCATGATCCGCAAGCCGCTGCGCCGATTAACGCTTGCCGAATGGCATCGCGTCATCGACACCAATCTAACCGCGGCATTCCTACTGGCGCGGGCCGCCGAAAAGCACCTGCGCAAGGCGCGCGGCGCCTTTGTCGCCATCGCCTCGACGCGCGCGCTGATGTCGGAACCCAACACCGAATCCTATTCGGCCAGCAAAGGCGGCCTGGTTGCGCTCACCCACGCCCTGGCGATCAGTCTCGGGCCGGAGGTGCGCGTCAATTGCGTCAGCCCCGGCTGGATCGCGACCAAGGACTACGGCGCGCTGCGCCGCAAGGATCACACCCAACATCCGGTCGGCCGCGTCGGCAAGCCGGAAGACATCGCCGAGATCGTCACCTGGCTGCTCGACGGCAAGCGCTCCGGCTTCGTTACCGGCGCCAATTTCGTGGTTGACGGCGGCATGACGCGGAAGATGATCTACGCGGAGTGAGGCTGCTAGGAAGCGCCCGTTTTCACTTTGCCAACCGCGCTTCGCACCAACAGTCCGGTGCCGAACCAGCCCCAATAAATCCGGTGATGCTGGATCAGGCCGTCTGCGATTTCCATAACCTCCAGGATATCGACCTGATCGCCGTCCGGCGCTGCCCGCGGATATTCCCAAACGAGCACTCGCTCGCCATCGGTGAGCCATTTCCCTGTGCGATACCAGCGCACCAGCGCATTGGGCCGCCGCCGCGCGCCTTCCTCCAAGAACGGCCGAATTTCGTCGTGTCCCCGCAATGTTCCACTGGATCGGCCGTCGAAAATGGCCTGCGCGAGCGGGCTCTCGAAAATGGCATCAGGCGCGTAAAGGGCGAGCAACCCCTCGGTGTCGCGCGATTTCGCCCGCTCATGCCATTCCCGGTGAATGCGGTCGCAGTCGGCTAAAAAAGCGCGGTCGTACGGCTGCTTATGTTCATTCATGGAACAAACTCCCTGTGTTAAGAAATCAACGCGACGTAGGACAACGCTACGCAAGCGCCGGGTAGGCATGCTACGGAACGGATGGAAGTATGCGTGAGTTAGCCGTTAAATGCCGACACCGCTTGGGGCCGTGTAGGTGGCGTCACGCACATTGCCGGTGTTCAACATATCCGCCGGCTCGAAGCATAAAATGTAGGCCTCATCGTCGGCGCAGGTGCGATGCTCAGTGCCGCGCGGCACCACCACGCATTCTCCCGGGCCAAGCACCGCAACATGATCCCTGAATTCGACGCGAAAGTTGCCCTTCCATACCATAAAGAATTCATCTTCGTTGTCGTGATGGTGCCAGGGGAATTCTCCCTGGACCTTGACGATCTTGACCTCTTGCCCGTTAAGGGCGGCAATCACCTTCGGCCGCCAATGATCGCTGAAAAGAGAAAACTTTTCGTCCAGGCTGATCTTGTTCATAACTGGTGCCTCGCACACCCCTTTGCTGTACCACATGACTAAACTCCCGATTCCGGATTTTGCTCACGCTCAATCCGCGCTACGATCGCACGGATTGAGGAGTCGCTTATGCCTCGGCTGCTGACCGACCGGCGCGCGCTTTGCTGGATCGCCATCGCGCTTGCGATCTATGTCTTGGCGCTTGCACTTCCGCCGCTGGCCGGACTGAGCCATGCCGGCCAGGCTGTGCTTGGTGTCGCGCTCGCCGGAGTCGCGCTGTGGGCATCGGAAGCGGTGCCCTTGGGTTTTGCCGCGATTTTTGTGCTGGTCCTTCTCGGCACCACGCCGACCGCCGCAGGATCGCCAACCTTCGGCGGCTTTGCCGCGCCCGTCGTGTTTTTCCTGATCGGCTCCGTCGCGCTCGGAACGGCGGTGGAAAGCACCAGACTTGCGGCCCGCGTCGCCAGCTTCTTGGCGCGCAGCGCCGGCGGCAGTCCGAACCGCTTGTATATCCAAATGCTGGTATCGCTGCCGGGCCTGGCGTTCCTGATGCCGTCGGCGATCACGCGCAATGCGGTGCTCATCCCCGCCTACCGCGATACGCTCACCGCCATGGGCATCGCGCAGTCCGATCGAACCGGACGCGCGCTGATGCTCGCACTCGGCATTTTGAACCCACTCGCGTCGTCGGCGATTTTGACCGGTGGCGTCACCTCGATGACGGCGTCGGCGATCATCGGCGACTTTTCCTGGTTGCGTTGGTTCGTTCTGATGGCGGTGCCCTATTACGCGTTGATCCTGTTAGGCGGGATCGCGCTGCGCATTATGGTTGGGCGGTTCGAAGCGCGCCGCGCGCTGAGCGAAACTCCTGCGCCGGCCGCTCCCTTCTCGCGGCAAGAGCTGACCACGCTTGCGATCCTCGGCTTGGTATCGGCGCTTTGGCTCACCGATTTCCTGCACGGGTTGTCGCCGGCCATCCCCGCGCTCCTCGGCGCGCTGCTGCTCTGTTGCCCGAAATTCGGGGTTCTGCGCTGGAAGGATTTTGAAGGCCGGTTATCCTGGGGTCTTGTGCTGACGGTCGGCGCGTCGCTGTCGTTGTCTGAGGCGATGATCCACGCCGGAACCGTCGACTGGATGGGGCGCCAGTTCATCCTGTTGTTCACCGGGGCGACACCGCCCCGCGCGGTGCTGCTCGTCGGCATCATCATTGCGGCCGCCGTGATCCACCTCGCCATCACTAATCTGGCCGCCTGCGTTGCCTTGCTCGTTCCCATTACCATGACCATCGCGCATAGCGCGGGCATGAATCCGATTGCGTGCGCGCTGATCGTCACCATCGTGACCGACGCCGTGATTCTTTATCCGGTGCAGACCGCCTCGAACCTGATCGCCTACGAAACCGGATATTTCCATGGGGCCGACGTACGCCGCCTGGGATTGGCGATGCTTGGCCTCACCATCCTGGTCGGACTATGTATCGCTGTTCCCTATTGGGAAGCGCTTGGTCTGCCGCTATTCTCGCCATAGTCGCGGGGCAAGTATCGCCCATGATCTTCCGCCAGCTGTTCGACGCCACGTCCGGCACTTACACCTATCTCCTCGCCAGCCGGCCGGGCGGCGAAGCGCTGATCATCGATCCGGTGCTGGAGAAGGTCGACCGCTATCTGCAGCTCATTCGCGAGCTCGACCTGAAACTGGTCAAGGCGGTCGACACCCATCTGCATGCCGATCACATCACCGGGCTTGGCGCGCTGCGCGATCGTACCCACTGCATCACCGTCATGGGCGAAAACACCAAAGCCGACGTCGTGTCGATGCGCCTTGCCGAGGGCGACCGCCTCGAAATCGAGGGCCTGCGGCTCGACGTGCTCTACACGCCCGGCCACACCGACAATTCCTATTCGTATCTGTTGGCCGACCGGGTCTTCACCGGCGACACGCTGCTCATTCGCGGCACCGGCCGCACCGATTTCCAGAACGGCGATCCGCGCACGCAATACGATTCCATATTCAACAAGCTCTTGAAGCTGCCCGACGCCATGCTCGTTTATCCGGCGCACGATTATAAGGGCGATACGGTCTCGACCATCGGCGAGGAGAAGCTGTTCAATCCGCGGCTCAAAGTGCAATCGATGGACGAATATGTCGCGCTGATGAACAACCTGAAGCTACCCAATCCGAAGATGATGGACGTCGCGGTGCCGGCCAATATGCGCGTCGGCCTGCATCAGGAGGAAGTGGCGCGCAAGGGCTGGGCCTTGACCGCGGCCGAAGCCATCGCAGTGCGCGGCCGCGCCGAAGTCGCGATCGTCGATTTGCGCGAGAAAAGCGAGCGCGAAAAACACGGCATTATTCCGGGCTCGCTGCACGCGCCCTATCCGAGCCTGCAGGAAGAAATCGGCTCAGGCGGCATGCTGCACGAACTGGCGACCGCCGCCGGCAAGCGCATCGTGTTCCTGTGCGCCTTTGGCGAGCGCTCGGCGATGGCGGTGCAGGCGGCGCAGGACGCCGGGCTGAAAACCGCCTGTCACATTGCCGGCGGCATCGACGCCTGGAAGAAGGCGAACGGACCGCTGGTGCGGTGACGCCAAAAATCGCGGCTGAAACGGTTCGCCGCGCGCTTATTGCTACCAGCAGGCCCCTTGCGAACGAGCGGTATAGAGTGCCGCCGATGCCGCGAGCCAATCCGGAAGTCCGATTGCAATTTTGCTCCAGCCGACGCCCCACGGCGTATCGGCGCTATCCCACCAGATTTTGCACCAGCCATCGTCCAAGCGAACGACGGCGTAATCGGCGCGCGCCGGGGTTGAAGCGGCGAAGCCGAATGCCAGGATGGCAACAGCGAAAGCCAGTCGTCTCATCGTGAACCTCCTACTGTGCCCGCCCGCAAACCTTCACATAGTTCGCGGCCAGACGCGCGGCAAGTCGGCAAATCAAGTGGCAATGACAACGATGAACGTGGTCAGGCGCGTCCTGCCAACTCGCTAAAGCGACGCGCCGGCGCGCGGCAGCACAATGCGAAATTCGGTGTATGCGCCGGGCTGCGTATCGACCTCAATAGACCCGGAATGTTGCTTGACGATGATATCGTGACTGATGGAAAGGCCGAGACCGGTCCCTTCACCGGCAGGCTTTGTCGTAAAGAACGGGTTGAACATCTTGTCCTTCACCTCGGCGGGTATGCCGGCACCGTTGTCGCGGATCCTGATTTCGACGCTGTCGCCGAGGTTCTTGGTCGCGGCAGCAAGCGTGGGCTCGTAATCACCCCCATTGGCCTCGGCTTTGCGCTTGGTGGCTGCGTAGAACCCGTTTGAAATCAGGTTGAGCAGCACCCGCGTGATCTCCTGCGGGAACAGATCGGCCTCGCCGGCGGCCGGATCAAACGATTTCTCCAGCGTTATATTGAAACCTTGTTTCTCGGCTCGCGCCCCGTGATAGGCGAGATTGAGGCTCTCCTCCACGAGAGCGTTGATATCGACCGGCCGATGCTCGCCGGAACCCTGGCGCGAATGCAGCAGCATGTTCTTGACGATCGAGTCGGCGCGTTTGCCGTGTTGCACGACCTTGTCGAGATTGCCTTGCAGCATATCCGCGATCTCGTTGATCTCCCCGCGCAGCTTGGCGTCTAGGTGAGCGCCTCCCAGCGCTTCCCGCAGTTCATCGATGAGTTCGACCGAAACGGCGGAGAAATTATTGACGAAATTGAGCGGGTTTTTGATCTCGTGAGCGATGCCGGCGGTTAATTGGCCGAGTGAGGCGAGTTTTTCCGTCTGCACCAGGCGGTCCTGTGCGGTACGCAAATTTTCCAGCGAGTTTGCCAATTCGCGCGTGCGCTCCTGCTCCGCCTCGAACAACCGCACATTCTCGATCGCGATCACCGCCTGGTCGGCGAAAGTCGACAGTAATTCGATTTGTTTATTCGTGAAGGGGCGCACTGTGTTCCGTATCAGCACGAATACGCCGATCGGAACACGTTCCCGCAGCAGCGGAACTCCGAGTATGGTGCGGGCGCCGACCTTTTCGACAGCTGCCGTCAACATGTATTCTGGATCGGCCCGGATATCGCGGACATGGACGACCTTGCCTTCGAGCGCTGTGCGGCCAGCGATCGTCTCGCGCCCGGGCGTAAATTCGATCGTCTTCATATACTCGTGAAACTCGGGGCTAAGCGCGTAGGTCGCCGCGTGCACGTAGCTAGAGCCTTTTAAGCGGTGGGCGGCAGCCATATCAGCGTCGCACAGCCGCGCCGCCGATTCGACCAGCGTGTCGAGCACGGTCTGCAGGTCGAAGGTCGACCGGCTGATGACTTTGAGCACGTCGGCGGTGGCGGTCTGCTGTTGCAGGGATTCGCGCAACTCGCCGAGCAGCCGCGTGTTTTCGATCGCAATGACGGCTTGGGCGGCAAAACTCTTGAGCAGTTCAAGTTGTTTGTCGGTAAACGGCTGGACTTCCTGCCGGTAGATGCTGATGGCGCCGATCAACTCGCTGTCCTTCAACATAGGCACTGCCACCAACGACCGAGCCCCGGCAAGGTCGGCGTTTGCACGGCGAATCGGATCACCTTCGGCGTAGACCTGCTCGGCCGTGAGGTCGGCGATGTGGACCACCTGCTTGGTATCGATCAGCCGCCCTAGCACATTGTTGGGAGTCGGATGAACGAGAGGCTCGCGTCGGCGCATCTCGGCAAACGCGGCTGGCGCGTTATGCAGCGCCACGCAGCGAAGGCCGTTTCCTTCTATCAGCCACAACATTCCAAACTTGGCGTCACAAATTCGTGTCGCGTTCGCCAGGATGGCATCGAAGACCGGCTTCAGGTCGGCCGGCGAACTCGAAATAACGCGCAGCACTTCGGTGGTCGCTCTTTGCTGCTCTAGCGACGCACGCAGTTCGTTGAGCAGCCGCGTGTTCTCGATGGCGATGACGGCCTGCGCCGCGAAGTTTTTCACAAATTCGATTTGTTTGTCGGTGAAAGGGCGCACCTCGTGCCGATAGATCATGAAAGCGCCGACGAGATCGCGCTCCTTGACGATCGGAACGTAAAGGGCCGTGCGAACCCGAACGAAGTCAGGATTGAGGCGGCGAATATCGTCGTACGCAGCTTCGCCCGCCACGTCGGCCACTTGAACGGTCTGTCGTGTCGCCTCCATCCTTCCGAGCCCGGTTTCCGGCGGCGCGCGGTGGAAACGCGTGACGACATCCGCATAGCGTTCGGCATGGCCATGGACGGCGACGCCGCCAAAGCCGGCGCCGTCGAAGAGCGCGAGCGTACCGACCTCGGCGCCACATAGGCGCGTGGCGTTCTCGATCATCGCGTTAAAGACCGGTCCAAGCTCGCCAGACGAGCTTGAGATAACGCGCAGCACTTCGGAGGTCGCCGCCTGCTGCTCCAGCGCCTCGTGCAGTTCGCGTTTGAGCCGCGCGACCTCGGTTTCTCGGCCGGCGGCGGAGGACGAGCTGCGACGCCGCGAGGCCTTGGGCGCGGGACGACGCTTTGCCGATACCGTCTTTCGGCGTCGCGCTTTGACCGGTTCGCGGCCTGTCCTGGAGCGTCGTCGCATTGCCTCCTCTGGGCTCGGGACGTGGCACCCACCGAGGCGGCCAAAATAGCACAGGAGAAGTGACGCGGTATGGGTCTCGGCGCAGCCAAGACGGCTCATGCCCGAACGCATCAACGCGAAAGCCGCAGGCGCAATGTCCTGCGGCTTCCGTCTTTGCGCCCGCTGCAGGGAGGGAAATCAGCGGACGCCGGCAATATCGAACCGACCTTAGAGCTGCGAGCCCTGATCGGCGTTGTTGCCTTCGTTGGCTTGGCCGAAGTGGCGGCCGTGCTGCCAACCGTGGCCGGTGCCGTCGCCATCGCGGCCGTATTCGCCACCTTGGCCTTCACCCTGCCGCCAGCCTCGCTCCAGGAAGGCGTGCATGCGCGAGTGCGGCCGCAAGATCCGCGCCAGCTTCATGAAGCGAGCCTTCTGGTCGTCACTGAAGCTCTGATAGAGCGGCGCGCCGGCATCGGCCACCTTCTTCAGTGCAGCACTCCGCTTGGCCATGTTGTCGGCGCGCCGTTCCAGCCGATCGAACGGCGTCGTCGGCGCTTGCTCTTGGCCGGACAAGCGGGCCTGAATGCGCTGAATGCGCAACTGCGCCATATCGCGCAACGCTTGTTCGAAAGGCGGCCAGTTTTTGGCTTGGTCCGGCGTGAGTTCGAGGCCCGCCTTCAGTGCCGCGATCCGCGCGTCGGTGAATGCGGCGATGTCGGCCGGGCTCGGCCGGTGCCGATATTCGAGACGCGGACCATCGCCGCCGAAATTGCCGTGTCCGCCAAAACCCTGTTGCGCGTAAACCAACGAAGAGCCGGCGAGAGCAAATAATGCCGTCGCGGCCAAGATTGGTTTGAACTTGACTGGCTTGAGCATGTGATCCTCCTCAAATCTCAAACGTGCCGCAACTAGAAGACCGCGGAAGCGCCAAGACAAGTTAAAGTTTCGACATGTGGGCTTTTCAATGAATGACAACTTCGTAATACTTTCCGCACAGCAATGTTCATGAACAAATATGCAGTAAAACTCGCGGCGCTGCTGCATCGCGTTTAGCAATCGCGCGCGTTCACCGCAGCACTTGTTGCAGGAACAGCCGCGTGCGCTCGTGTTGCGGATGCGCGAAGAAGGTTTTGGGCTCGTTGATCTCGACGATCTGCCCGTCGTCCATGAAAATGACGCGATCGGCAACTTCTCTGGCGAAACCCATTTCGTGGGACACGACCAGCATGGTGATGCCGTCGTTCGCCAGCTCCACCATGGTATCGAGCACTTCCTTCACCATTTCCGGATCGAGCGCCGAGGTCGGCTCGTCGAACAGCATGATGTCCGGGCTCATGCACAGAGCGCGCGCGATGGCGACGCGCTGTTGTTGGCCGCCGGATAGCCGCGCTGGATATTTGTGCGCCTGCTCCGGTATTTTGACGCGCGCCAGAAAGCGCATCGCCAGTTCCTCAGCCTCCTTCTTCGGCATGTGGCGCACCCAGATCGGCGCCAGCGTGCAATTCTCCAGCACGGTCAGATGCGGAAACAGGTTGAACTGCTGAAATACCATGCCGACGTCGCGGCGCACCGCGACGATGTGCTTGGGATCGTCGGTCAACTCGATGCCGTCGACGACGACGCGGCCGCGCTGCCAGTCTTCCAGGCGGTTGATGCAACGCAACAGCGTCGATTTGCCCCCACCGGACGGACCGCAAATGACGATACGCTCGCCGCGCGCCACGGTGAGATTGATGTCGCGCAGCACGTGAAAGTCGCCATACCATTTGTGCAAGCCGACAATCTCGACCGCCGGTCCGGTTCCAGCGTCAGCTTCGGCCACGTTGGGACCCATGTCGTGACGATCTACCATCACAAAAAGCCTTCAGCGCCGATGCGCCCGTGCCAGCCGCGTTTCGACGTTGCGAGCATAACGCGACATGCCATAGCAGCAGATGAAGTAGAATAAAGCGGCAAAAGCATAGCCGGTTACGCTGGTGCCCGGCGTCGCCCAGTGCGGATCGGCGCGCGCCGCCTCGATGGTGCGCAGAAAATCGAAAATGCCGACGATGAAGACGAGCGTCGTGTCCTTAAACAAGCCGATGAAGGTGTTGACGATATTCGGCAGCGTCACCCGCAAGGCCTGCGGCAGGATGACGAGCGCCATCATGCGCCAGTACGGCAGGCCGAGCGCCTGCGCCGCCTCGTATTGGCCGCGCGGGATCGCCGCAAGCCCGCCGCGCACGACCTCCGCCATATAGGCCGAAGCGAACAGCGCAACGCCGATCAGCGCGCGAACGAGCTTGTCCGGCGACAATCGCTCGGGAACGAACAGCGGCAGCATGACGCTCGCCATGAACAAGACGGTGATCAGCGGCACGCCGCGGACGAACTCGATAAAGGTCACGGCAAAGTATTTCACCATCGGCATATCGGAACGGCGCGCAAGCGCGAGCAAAATGCCGAGCGGCAGGGAAACCACGATGCCGACGGTGGCGACGACGATGGTAACCAGGATGCCGCCCCACAGCGCAGTCGGAACGTCGATAAGGCCGAGGCGCGGCGCGCCGCTCAAAAAGACATAGGACACGACCGGCAGAACGATGAAGAAATAGACGGCGCCGAGATCGCGGCGCGGCGCCGCAAGCCAGGCGAGCCAGCCGATGCCGAGCGCCAGCGCCAGGAAGAATACGTCCACGCGCCAACGCTCGAAGATCGGGTAAAAGCCGTAAACGAAATAGGAAAACCAGACGCGCACGAAAGCCCAGCAAGCACCGGGATCGGGATTTGCCGGCGAAGCCAGGCAAGCCTCGCGATCGGCCCCCGACCACACGGCATCGAATACGAAAAACCGCAGCAATGGCGGCACCGCCCAGGCGATGAAAATAATGCAGACGAGCGTCAGCGCGCTATTGCCCGGCGATGAAAACAGGTTTTCCCGCAGCCAAGCGAGCATGCCGGCGCGCTCCGCCGGCGGCGGCAGCCGTTCCGCCGGCACGGTGCGCAAGTAGTTCCGCTCGGCCGTTGCCGTCATCGCCGTCAGCGCTCCTCGACGGCAATCGCATACCCATAAAAATTCATGAGCAGCGAGGTGACCAGGCTGATGACCAGATAGACCGCCATGGTGATGGCGATCACTTCGACGGCTTGGCCGGTGAGATTGAGCACGCTGCCGGCAAATACCTGCACCAGATCGGGATAGCCGATGGCGACCGCGAGCGAGGAATTTTTGATCAGATTGAGATATTGGCTGGTCAGCGGCGGTACGATCACGCGCATCGCTTGCGGGACGATGACGAACCGCAGTGCCGTACTCGATCGCAGGCCGAGCGCTTGCGCCGCCTCGGTCTGGCCGTGCGGCACCGCCAAAATGCCGGCTCGCACCGCTTCGGCGATAAAGGCTGCGGTATAGACCGACAGCGCCAAAAGCAGCGCTGCGAATTCCGGGAGTATTTCGATGCCGCCCATGACGTTGAAGCGGCCCATCGCGGGGAAACTGAAGGACACCGGCGCACCGGATACAAAAAATACCACGGACGGCACGACCGCGATGAGGCCGAATGCCAGCCAAAAAATCCGCGGCGGCTCGCCGGTGCGGTCCTGACGGCGGCGCGCCCACACGCGCAACACAAGGCTCGCCGCGAGGCCGAACAGGAGCGCGATAAGAACGTAACCAAAGCCTGCAGCGAATTCCGGGCGGGGCAGAAATAGCCCGCGATTGTTGAGAAGGCCGCCGCCGGGAAGCGTCACGCTGCCGCGCACCAGCGGCAGCGCTTTCAGAACGGAATTGTACCAGAACAACAGCTGCAACAAGAGCGGCACGTTGCGGATCAGTTCGACATAGCCGCCCGCGAGATGGGCGAGGAGCCAATTGCGCGACACCCGCGCGATGCCGATGGCAAAGCCGAGCACGGTCGCAAAGACGACGCCGATGGCGGCGACCAAAAGCGTATTGAGAAGACCGACCCAGAAGGCGCGACCGAACGTCGAGGTACTGGCGGAATAGTCGATCAGCGTCTGGCTGATGTCGAAACCGGCGGTATTGTTCCAGAAGCCGAAACCCGAAGTGATATGGGCGTTGGCGAGGTTCTGCGCCGCGTTATGAATTGCGGCATAGCCGATCCCGCCGACGATGACGACCAGCGCGACCTGCAGCGCAACGTTGCCAAGGCGGCGCGCGGGATGGGACGAAGACGGCGGTTGAACGGACAACGGCATCGGCGGGCCGGCGGCAGCCACGGCCGGCAACCGCGGGCGGCTCAGCGGACCGGCAGGCCGTATTGCAAGCCGCCTTTGGTCCACAGCGCATTGAGACCGCGGGCAATCTTGAGCGGCGAGCCCTGCCCGACATTACGCTCAAAACTTTCGCCGTAATTGCCGACCGCTTTGATAATGCGATAGGCCCAGTCCTTGCTTAGTCCAAGCGATTGGCCGAATTGGCCCTCGACGCCGAGCAAGCGGCGGATATCCGGCGCGTCGGATTTCAGCATGTCGTCGACATTGTGCTGGTTGACGCCGAGTTCCTCGGCATCGACCATCGCGTAATGCGTCCAGCGCACGATATCTTCCCAGGTATCGTCGCCCTGGCGGACCGCCGGACTGAGCGGCTCCTTGGAGATGATTTCCGGCAACACGATATTGGCGTTCGGGTCGGCAAGCTGCAGCCGCGAGGCGTAGAGTCCCGACGAATCGGTGGTGAAGGAATCGCAGCGGCTAGAGTCATAGGCCTTGATCGCTTCATCCAGGGTCGCAAAGGTCACGGTTTTGAGCGACATGTGGTTTTGGCGGAAATAATCGGCGAGATTGAGTTCGGTGGTGGTGCCTTGCTGCACGCACACCGCGGCGTCGTTGAGCTCGAGCGCTGAATTCACTTTCAGCGATTTGTGCACCATAAATCCCTGGCCGTCGTAGAAATGGACCGCGGCAAAGTCGATGCCGAGCGTGGTATCGCGCTCCATGGTCCAAGTCGTGTTGCGCGATAAGACGTCGACCTCGCCGGACTGCAGCGCGGTGAAGCGATTGGCGGCGATCAGGGGGACAAACTTGACCTTGGTCGGATCGTTGAAAATGGCCGCCGCGAGGGCGCGGCAGAAATCGACGTCAAATCCGGTCCAATTGCCTTGCGGATCGGGCATGCCGAAGCCGGCCAATTGGCCGTTCGCGCCGCAATTGAGCATGCCGCGGTCCTGCACCGCCTTGAGCGTCGCCGATTGCGCCCACGCCGCTTGCCCGCCGATTGCAAGCGCCATTGCCATGGCGAATGCCGTGGCTACACGTTTCATGATGCGACTCATGATCTGGCCTTTCAGCATGAGGTGCGCGCAAATGCCCCGCGATGAAGCGCGCGTTACGGATGGTGACCTGCCGGTCGAGCTAGCTTTCGTCATCTGAGAACGATCGCGCTTTAAGGTCAAGGGGTTGACGAGAGCGGCCAATCCCGAGGTAATGCGAAAACGATGCGGTTAGCGAATTCGAGCCGAGATAGTGCCAAGATAGAACCATGAACGATAAGGGAAACAACGGTCAGCCGCGATCTAGGCGCATGGCGACAAAAATAGTGACGGCGGGGCGCGATCCCCGTTCCTACCACGGCTTCGTCAATCCGCCCGTCTATCACGCCTCGACCGTGCTCTATCCGAATGCCGAGGATTTCCTCGCCCATCGCGCGCGTTACCAATATGGCCGCCGCGGCACCCCGACCACCGAAGCGCTGGAGCTTGCTTTGCAGGAGCTCGAAGGGCCGCAATGCGCAGGAGTCTCCCTGCTGCCGTCCGGGCTCGCGGCGATTTCGGCTGCTTTGCTGTCGGTCGTGCATGCCGGCGATCATGTGCTCGTCACCGACAGCGCCTACGGGCCGACGCGGAATTTCTGCGGACAGATACTTTCGCGGCTCGGCGTCACCACGAGCTTCTACGATCCCGGCATCGGCGGCGCGATCGCCGAGCAGATTCAGCCGAACACGCGCGCCGTCTATCTGGAATCGCCGGGCTCGCTCTCCTTCGAAATGCAGGATGTGGCGGCGATCGCCAAGGCCGCGCATGCCAAAGGCGCGCTGGTGCTGATGGACAATACCTGGGCGACGCCGCTTTATTTCCGGCCGCTCGACCACGGCGTCGATCTCGCCATCCAGGCCGGCACCAAATATATCGGCGGCCATTCCGACGTGATGCTTGGCACGGTCTCGGCCAATGCGGCATCGGTGGCGGCGCTGAAGAACACCGTGCGTCTGACCGGCCTGTGCGAAGGACCGGACGATGTCTATCTGGGCTTGCGCGGCTTGCGTACCCTGGGCATCCGGCTCGACCGCCATTATGAATCGAGCGTCGCGGTGGCACGCTGGCTCGAAGGCCGGCCCGAGGTTTTGCGCATGCTGCATCCGGCGCTGCCGAGCCATCCCGGCCACGCTATCTGGAAGCGCGATTTCACCGGCGCATCGGGGCTGTTCAGCATGGTGCTCAAGCCGGTGCCGAAAAAGGCCTATCACGCCTTCGTCGATACGCTCGAACTGTTCGGCATCGGCGCTTCGTGGGGCGGCTACGAGAGCCTTGCCATTCCGTTCGACTGCACCCCGTTGCGCACCGCCACGCGCTGGGAACCAGGCGGACCGACGGTGCGCTTCCATATCGGGCTTGAGGCGGTCGAGGATCTTACCGCCGATCTCGAGCGCGGCTTTGCCGCGCTCGCCACGGCGAAGGTATAGGGCGGATCAGTGAGGCGTAATCCGCCGTTCGGCCTGCGAAACCTGTGACACGGGCGGACTACGCCCCCCGGCTAATCGGCCTTACAAGCTACGCGCTAATGCGACGGGCACTCGGACCTCGGCTCGCCCTGCCTCGGTTTTGGTTCTAACGACGAATGGTGTTGCGTGATCAGTCCATGCCGAAAGACAAAGGTGTAGCGGGCGTACACCGTCTTCGTCATGTTATCCACCTTCAGTTTGAAGGTGTAGAGCCCACTGGCATAGGCGACACTGCAGTCGCCGTCGATGGTCGGGTGGACGAACCCCCCTTGTACAACCGGACTGCTCGGAAGGAAATGTTCGGCAAAATACTCCTCAATCGCGACACGGCCGATCGAGGGCCCATTCGCACACGTCGGCAGCAGGACCGCGCGTGGCCCGGGCATATCGGGCGCGTAAGTCTCGACAATCGGCTCCGGATGTTTCGGCGACGATGCCGCGAGCTTTTTTGCCCAGTTGTCCAACAGCTGTTGAACGTGGCCGACCTCGCACACTTGGATACGCGTTCTCGACCATCCTTCGGACGGCCAAGCCACGACAGCAAGGAGGATCACGGCGGTGGCTGCGCATCCACGCAGAACACCGCGATCGAGGCCTTTCATGGCGCGTTTCGTGGCGGATTTCATGGCGTCGCTCCATAATCAAGACGCAGTTGCGACCCGACGCAGTCAAGCACGTGCAGTCCGCAGGATTCGGACTCATTGTCCAAACCATTTCGTCCAAACCATTTCGCGTCGCTCATCCGGTCGACCGTTTGAGCGAAGTGTAAGAGGAGTTAATGCTACCTAGGGTAGGGTACCTTGTTGCAACTGTGACTGCAAGCTTACCTGCCAATAGCTAGGGCGGATCAAAGGTAATTATGCTCAGACGACCGTCGTCGCCCTGTGGTCGCGCAAGACGAAATAGAGATTGCGCAGATAGACAAAGACGCCGAACGCTTGCCCGGCGATGAATACCGCGTCTTTGCGATAAAGCGCATAAACGAGCAGCAGCAAGCCGCCGCCGATCGACAGAAACCAAAACGCCGTCGGCACGACGCTGTGTCCGGCGCGCTCGGATGCGATCCATTGCACCACGAAGCGCATGGTGAACAAGCCTTGGGCGATCAGACCCAGGATCACCCACCAATCCAGTCTGGTGACGAAGACATCCGTAAGGTAGGCGCCGACCGCGTGCGACATATCAATGAGCAAGGGTTATCTCCTGCGATTGCGGAACGCGCCTTCGGCGCCGGATGAGCCACCACACGCCGGCGAGATCGAGAATACCGATCCACAGCCGGTCCCAGAAACCATAATTCGACGCGCCATGGGCGCGCGGCCGGTCGACCACGTCGACATAGCCGATGGCGAAACCTTCGCGGCGAACCAGCGCCGGCAAGAAACGATGCAACCCGTCGAAATAAGGCAGCGATAAGAACTGATCGCGCCGGAACGCTTTCAGACCGCATCCGGTATCGCGCGTGCCGTCCTTGAGCACGGCTTTGCGAACGGCATTGGCGATGCGCGACTGCAATTTCTTAAACCCCGTCGCTTTGCGGCCGAGGCGCTGACCGGCGATGAGCCCGATCCGCGGCGCACCGGCTTCGAGCGCGGCAACCAGCGCCGGAATGAACGCCGGATCGTTCTGGCCGTCGCCGTCGAGCGTCACCACGATCGGGGCACGCGCCATCGCGACGCCGGTGCGCACGGCAGCCGACTGGCCACAGGATTTTTCGTGCCGGATTTGCCGCAAATACGGACGCTCCGCCATCAAGCCGCGCAATTCCTGTTCGGTCGTATCGGTCGAGCCGTCGTTGACATAGACGATCTCGAACGCGCTACCGTGCAAGGCGCCGGCGATCTCGGCAACGAGCGGCGCAATATTGCCGGCTTCGTTGCGCACCGGCACCACCACCGATATTGCGGGTAAAGCTTCGCGCCCGCGGCTTTGCAAATTGTCCTGTGACATGGCGCAAGCTTCTAAGGCGCATCCGGCTTGGGTTCAATCGCACGGAAATTCGAACTGTTCCGGAGCCGCGAGCTAGGCCACGCGGATGGCCTCGCTAAGCGCCGCCTTGATCCGCTGCCACGACGGCCCTGGATAGACACGCAGATCGCGCGCGCAGAAGACCAGCCGCCTCGCCGCAAACCAGCGACGCACCAGGTAGGCGCCCGCGGCGCCGGTCAACGCGCCGGCAATGACGTCGCTCGGATGATGTGCCAATACCGCGACGCGGCTCACCATGATGATGAGCGCATAGAGCCACATGACGAGGCGCGTGCGCGGCCAAATGGCGCCGATCGCAATTGCGGCCGACACCGCCGTCGTAGCATGGCCGGACGGCATGCTGGCATATTCGGGCCGCCACACGAACGGCATATAGAGAAACGGATCGTCGTGGCCGCCGCCGCCGACATAGGGCCGCGCACGCCCGATCAGGCGCTTGACGATGGCGACGAATAGGCCGGGCACGCCGATCGCCAGGAACAAAAATCCAAAGCGGGCGGCGAGCGCGGTGAGCACGCTTTGCGAAACCCGGGACAGCGCCGGCGACACCAGCGCCGCCAAGCACAGCACGATGGCGGCAAACGGAATGAGGAACCAGCCTGACAGGCCGAAATTGGTGATGTTCTCGAACGCGTCCCGAATCCGGCCCGGCTCATGGCGTGCCCAATGGCTTGCCGCCGCATCGACGGCGAACATCGAAGCGACCGCTACATAAAGCATCGCCACCGTGGCGGCGATAGCAGGCAGCGATGGCCGCAGCATCTTGGCCGGCGGCGGCGGCGCGACAGCGAGAGTCCAACGCTCGAGATTTTTCAGCGCATTGCGCCAAAGCCGCTCGATCGGGCGTTGTCCGCGAGCGGGATCGGCGCCGCTCACCACTGCCATTTCGTCGGACGGCGCCTTCGGCCCATTCACGGCGCGCCTGCCGATTGGAACACCGCAATGGTAATCGGCTTGCCGACGCTGATATTGTAACCCTCGATGCGCGGCCCGCGGTCGTAGCGCAAGCCGATCGCCTCGGCGCGCAGCGCGAATTCGCGCTCCTGCGGCGCGTCGACAAAGGCGAACCGGCAGCTGCCGCCGCGCAGGAAATCGGCGGCGCCGTCGGCGTCGGTGAAGCGGGTATTGGTGCCGACAAGAAAAACCAGGCTCGGCTCCTGGTAGGCGGTGGAGGCGGCGACCGGATGCGGGCAGCCGGATTCATGCAGCACTTGCGCGAGCGCCACCGAGGGAAACGCCGGCGTCAGCGCCGGCACGACCACCCCGTACATGCCAAAGGCCATCAACACCGACGCCGCCATGGCGCGCATGAAGGCGCGCTCGGCGCCATCGTCAGCGTATAATTGCCAGGCAAAAAGTCCGCACACGATCGCTGCGGCGAAGAACGGCCAAGCGAGCAGCGCCAGATCGCGATCGATCACGACCGCGGCGATCACCGCGACTACGCTGACGATCACCGGCACCAGGAACCACCACAAAATGCCGCGGACCAGCCACACCCGTCGCGACAGCACGCGCGTTTCCACGGCGCCGGCGATCAAAATGGCGACCGCCGGATAGAGCGGCAGCACGTAGTGCGGCAGCTTGGTCACCACCAGCTCGAACACGATCCACGACGGCACCAGCCATGCCAAAAGAAAGCGCGCGGCAGGCTCGCGGCGCACCGCCCACACCGCCGGCGCCGCCAATCCCGCCAACATCGAAGCCGGAAAGAAGGTGGCGAAGAACAAAAGCACGTAGAGGCCCGGCGGGGCGCCATGGGCTTCTTGCGAGCTTGCGACCTTGGCGAGCATGTCCTCGCCGACGGAAGCGACCAGAAATTGGCTACCGACGCGCCAGTAGATGGCGATGAACCACGGCAGGACGAGGAGGAACATCCAGGCAATGCCCGGCAACGGCCGCAGCGCCAACAGCCAACGCGCGGAGCGATCGAGGATCGACAAGGTCGCCGCGGCTAATCCGACGACCATCAAGATGAGCGGACCCTTGACCAAAATACTGACCGCAATCGCCGTCCAAAATACCGCGAGCAGGCCGAGCCTCGGCGAAGCCTCGTCGCGGCGCGGGGCAAGATAGACGCGCGCCAATACGCTCATGGCGAGAACGACGGTGCAGAGCAGCACGGCGTCGGTCTTGGCCAATCGCGCCTCGACGCCGAGAATAGTCGAGGCTGCCATCATTAAAGCGGACAACACCGCGCCGCGGCGGCTGACGAAGGCGAGCGCGCACCAATAGGTCGCCAGCACGGCGCCAATGGCGCCGAGCAAGGACGGCACGCGGTAGAGCCAGATGGTGGTATCCGCATTGGGCAGCCCCAGTGCGCTCGCCGTGTTCACCACGGCGGCCTGCATCCAGTAGATGCCGACCGGCTTTCGATAGCGCACGTCGTCCTGGTAACGGATATCGACATAGTCGCCGGTTTCGATCATCTGTTTGGTGGCTTGCGCGAAATAGGCCTCATCGCGATCGACCGGCGGAATCTGAAAAAACCCCGGCAGGAAGGCGAAGAGCGCGATGAGCACCAGCACGGCCGCCGCCCGCCGGTGCGAGCTTGCGGCGTAATCGAATAGCGCGGTTAAGCCCTTGGCGGGCCAGTCGGACCGCGATCCCCAGCTGCTGGTCGTGCTCATAAGCGGCTTATCGTTGACGCATTATCTTGTCCGAGCACCGTTCCAAAGCCCGCATCGGAGCCGGACGGACGGCTTTCGGCATGTGGTCCTAAATGCCAGCCGACAATAGTGAATTGCGCCTCAGCGGGGAAGCGCTGCCATCGGTTTCCTGCCCCCACGCCGGGGTGGGGAATGATCGTGTCGAGGTCAAGGCCGAATAAGCGTTGCAAAACTTGCCCCATCGTCGCGCTTACCGCCGCCGAAGGCGCGATTTACCCGGCATTTGGGCGCAGGTTTTATTATATGATCGGGCTTCCGCGGCCCCGTAGCTCAGGGGATAGAGCAACAGCCTTCTAAGCTGAAGGTCGCAGGTTCGAATCCTGCCGGGGTCGCCACTTCATTCGGCAAATCGACCGGCCCTGCCCGCCGGCAGGCGGAATTCCGCCCACAAAGTCGCCGACCCGACGTGATCGCTACAATCGGGACACTAGCCGGCTTCGCGCGATGAGAGTATGTTTTCCCTCACGCCAACCAAAACCAACAATAATTATGGCGCCGACAGGGAGGATTCCATGACCGACTCACGCCTGCTTTCGCAATCACGCGAAGTTTCCCAAGCAAAGCTTTCACGCCGCAGCCTGCTCAAGGCGGCCGCGCTCGGCTCCGCCGCCACCCTCGCCGCCCCTTATGTCAGGGGCGCCTATGCCGCCGGTTCGTTGTCGCTCGGCGTCTGGGACCATTGGGTGCCCGGCGCCAACAACGCCCTGATCAAGCTCTGCAACGAATGGGGTGAGAAGAACAAGGTCGATGTGCACATCGACTTTATCACCTCGATCGGCGACAAGGACATACTCACGGCGAGCGCCGAAGCGCAGGCCGGCGCCGGTCACGATATGATGTCGCACCGCGCCTGGCAGATCCAAGTGCACCGCGACGCACTTGAACCGGTGGGCGACATCGCCGATGCGCTGATCAAGGACTACGGCCCGATCAGCCCGGTCGCCGAATATCTCGCCCAGCACGACAAAGTCTGGTACGCCCTTCCCACCACCGTCGGCAGCCAGGTGAAGCCGCCCGCTTCGCGCATCGATCTGTACAAGCAATATTGCGGCATCGATCTGACCAAGATGTTCCCGGTCGGAGGTCAACCGCGCGACCAGGCCGCCCTCGACAGCTGGAACTACGATCTCTACCTCAAGACCGCCGAGCAGTTGTTCAAAGCCGGCCATCCCATCGGTCTGGCGATGGGTCAGACCAGCGACGCGATCGATGCCACCGGCGCGATCTTCCGCGCCTTCGGTTCGATGATGGTCGACGAGAAGGACAACATCACGGTCAACACCGATGCGACGCGCCAGGCACTGGAGTATTTCGCCAAACTGATGCCGTTCAATGCGCCGAGCGCTTACGCCTGGGACGACGCCGGCAACAATCGCTGGCTCATTTCCGGCGAGGGATCGGCGATCATGAATCCGCCGAGCGCCTGGGCAGTCGCAGTGCGCGACAATCCGAAGGTCGGCGAACAGATCTGGCATCACAGCATGCCGCGCGGACCGAAGGGACGCTTTGCCGGGCAGTTGCCGTTCTTCTACGGCATCTGGAAATTCTCGAAAAACAAGCAGGCGGCCAAAGATCTGCTGCACTACATCTCGCTCAAGGACTCCGCTCGCCAGCTCGTCGCCGCCTCGAAGGGCTACGACCTGCCGTCGTTCAAGAGCTTCTACGACTTCGACACTTGGAACACCGTCGGCCCGCCGGTCGGAACGACCTACAACTATCCGCCGCGCGACGACGAAGAACCGAGCGTCACCGGCTATCCGGCGCGGCCCGCTGTCGGTGCGCAAATCTACAACCAGTCGGTCCACACCATCATGGTCGCCAAGGTCGCGCAGTCCAAAGAATCGATCGACAGCGTGATTAAGTGGGCCGAGGGCGAGCTGGAAGGATATTTGCGCGCCTGACGCTCTAGGGCATGATCCCGAAAAGTGGATACCGGTTTTCGGAAAAGATCATGCTCAACCAAAATGCTAGAGCCCGGTTTTGATTCCATCAAAACCGGTTAGGCTCTAAGGCGGGTACATTCGGCAAGTCGTGGCGCCCGGTTCGCGCAAGCGGACCGGCGCTATGACCCTTAGCGCTGGCACCGCGCACGCGCAATTTCAGGGGAGTCGATCCATGGTCGATGCGGTACAGCGATCCATCCCATTCGCTCCACCGAGCGTTTTCACGCGCCAGCGTGCCAGCCTGCACGGCCTGATGCGCCGTCGTTCCACCGTTGCGTTTCTGATGTGCCTGCCGCTCCTGGTCATCGTCGCCGGTCTTATCGTCTATCCCGGCTTCTATTCGGTCTATCTGTCGACGTTGAACCGGACGCAGGTCAGATTCATCGGTCTCGGCAATTTTACGTTTCTGCTCGGCCGCGACACCTTTTGGATGGTGGTCCAGCAATCGGCCATTTTCGCGCTCTCCGCCGTGTTCTTCAAAGCGCTGATCGGCCTCATAACCGCCCATCTCATCAACAACCTGCCCGCCAAAGGCCAGCGCAAATGGCGCGGCATGCTGCTGGTTCCCTGGGTGATGCCGCTCGCTTTGTCGACGCTCGGCTGGTGGTGGCTGTTCGACCCGACCCACAGCGCATTCAACTACATGCTGCAAAGCTTCGGATTCGATGAGATCCCCTGGCTGAGTTCGCCCGGCTGGGCGCGCTTCTGTGTCATCCTGGTGAACGTCTGGTACGGCGCGCCGTTTTTCCTGATCATGTACTTGGCGGCGCTGAAATCAGTGCCCGAGCAGCTTTACGAAGCCGCCGCGATCGACGGCGCCAACGCTTGGCAGAAGTTTCGGCACATCACGTTGCCGATGATGCGCAACATCATTTCGATCACGGTGCTGTTCTCGCTGATCGTGACCTTTGCCAACTTCGATATCGTGCAGATCATGACATCCGGCGGGCCGCGCAATAAGACGCACGTCTTCGCGACCTATGCGTTCCTGTCCGGCATCCGCTCCGGCGATATTCCGCTTGGAGCATCGATCTCGCTGTTCATGTTCCCGATTCTCGCGATTGCGGCGATGTTCATTCTTCGCGGCGTGCGCAAGCGTGGCCAGGAGGTGGGCGCATGACCGCTACCGCCATCTCGACCCGATCCACCGGAGGCTTTGCCAGAAGCCGTTCGAGCCTGACCCGCAACCGGCGCTGGGCATTGTTCGCTTCTTATTTTTTCCTCGTTCTCTTCGCCATCTTTTTCCTGATGCCGCCCTACTACATGGTGGTGACTTCGTTGAAGACCAACGCCGAGGTCGCCCACATGGCGACCAATCCTTGGTTCATTTCGGACGGCATCACCTTCAATCATTTCCGGGAGCTGCTTTGGAATACGGACTTTCTGATCTTCTTCAAGAACACGGTCATCGTAACGGTCTGCGTAGTGTGCATCACGATGACGGTCAGCATTCTTGCCGCCTTTTCGCTGGGACGGATGAAATTCTGGGGATCGGGAATTCTCGCCACCGGTATTTTCCTCACCTACCTGGTTCCCGAGTCGCTGCTATTCATCCCGCTGTTTCAGATCGTGCGCGCGGTTGGTTTGCTCAATTCCTATTGGGGCATGGTGCTGGTCTATCCGACCTTAACCGTCCCGTTCTGCACTTGGATCATGATCGGCTACTTCCAGTCGATCCCCAAGGAACTCGACGAGGCGGCGCTGATCGACGGCGCCGGCCATTTGCAGATGCTCACCAAGATCTTCATCCCGGTGGCACTGCCCGGCATCATCGCCGCGATGATTTTCTGCTTCACCGTATCGTGGGCGGATTTCGTCTATCCGATGGCCTTCCTCTACAGTTCGGACCAGCAGGTTCTCACGGTCGGCACGGTCACGAGCCTCATTCGCGCCGACGTCTATCAATGGGGCATGCTGATGGCCGGCGCGCTCCTTGCCGCCGCACCGCCGCTCGTGATCTACGCGTTCCTGATGGACTACTACATCGCCGGCCTGACCGCGGGCGCCACCAAGGGCTGAAGAGGGTTTTATCACAATGGCCGAAGTCGCGTTACGTAACGTGATCAAGCGCTTCGACGATATCGAAGCGGTGCGCAGCATCAGCCTCGATATTCCCGACAACGAATTCGTCGTACTGGTCGGTCCTTCGGGATGCGGCAAGTCGACCACGCTGCGCATGATCGCCGGGCTCGAGGAAGTCACCGCTGGCGACATTTATATCGGCGGCGAAATCGTCAACGATCTGCCGCCGAAGGATCGCGACATCGCCATGGTGTTCCAGAATTACGCGCTCTACCCGCATATGTCGGTATTCGAGAACATGTCGTTCGGGCTGAGACTGCGTAAATTTCCCAAGACCGAGATCAAACGGCGCGTCGACAATGCCGCGCGCATTCTCGACATCACCGAGCTACTGGACCGCAAGCCTAAGGCCTTGTCCGGCGGCCAGCGCCAGCGCGTGGCGATGGGACGCGCCATCGTGCGCAATCCGAAAGTATTCCTGTTCGACGAGCCGCTGTCGAACCTCGACGCCAAGCTGCGCGTGCAGATGCGCACCGAAATCAAACGTGTGCATCAGTTGGTGAAAACTACGACGGTGTATGTCACCCACGACCAGGTCGAGGCCATGACGCTGGCCGACCGCGTCGTGGTCATGAACGGCGGCGTGATCGAGCAGATCGCCGCTCCGCAGGATTTATACCATCACCCCAAGACGCGCTTCGTTGCCGGCTTCATCGGTTCGCCGGCGATGAATTTCACGCGCTGCCGGCTGGAACAGAACGGCGTCGGCTTGCGCGTACGCATTTCCGACACGATCGGCCTGCCGGTGCCGGCGGCGCAATCGGGACATTTCCAGTCGCTGACCGGCAAGGAACTGATATTCGGCCTGCGCCCCGAACACATCACCGAGCCGCGGCGCAACGACCGCGACGCGAATTGCGAATTTAAGGCAACGCTCGACGTGGTCGAGCCGATGGGCATGGAAACGATGGTCTATTTCACCGTCGACGGCCAGGAAATCTGCGGCCGCGTCGATCCCGGCAGCGCCGCCGGCCCGGGCGAATCGATGCGGCTCTACGCCGACATGGACCGTATGCACCTGATCGATCCACAGACGGGCGCGGTGCTCTAGCCATTAAAGGAAAGCCCGCTTCCGGGCACCGGAAGCGAGCTCAACAGATCCTCGCCCTATGGCGGACGCAGGCGCGTCCGCCCGGCGCGGCGTTCAGCCGCTAATCCTCACTATAAGCGTCATCCGAAATATCCTTGCCGGTGAAGTCCGGCATCATTGCGGCTGATATGAAGCTGATCACGGCAAGAACTGCGATATAGCCCGCGATCGCGTAGCCGGAGCCATAGGCCGCGAAAAGCGCCGTCGCGATGATCGGCGCCGGACCGCCGGCGATGATCGACGCCAACTGATAGCCGAGCGAAGCGCCACTGTAGCGCAAGCGCGGCGTAAACGCCTCCGCGATCAACGCCGCCTGCGGTCCATACTGCATGTCGTGTGGAATGAGCGACAGCACGACGGCAATGAAGACCAATGCCGGAACTGCCGTATCGACCATGCCGAAATACAGGAACCCGAACAGGCCCATCGTCACGACGCCGATCAAATACATGTTCTTGCGGCCGATCTTGTCGGACAAGTGTCCGGAGATCGGGATAGTGAAGAACGACACGCAGGCCGCGACCAGCACCGCCGTGAGGATGAAGTTTCGGTCCATCTTCAGGGTGCCTACCGTGTAGGCGAAGACGAAGGCGGTGAAGACATAGAACGGCGCCTGCTCGGACAACCGCAGCAAGGCCGAGAGGATGATCTGCTTCGGCTGCTTTTTGATGACTTCGACGATCGGCGCCTTCTCGATCTTGTTGGTGTCCAGGAGTTTCTGGAATACCGGGGTCTCGAGGATACCGAGACGAATCCACAAGCCGATGCCGACCAAGATGATCGACAGCGCGAAAGGAACGCGCCAGCCCCAGGTCAAGAAATCGTCGCCGGCCCATCTGCTGAAGGCCATCACGGCGAGGGTGGACAGGAGGAGGCCGCAGGGAACGCCGAATTGCGGCCACGCAGCGACGAGGCCGCGCTGGCCGTGCGTGCGCGACCATTCCATCGCCAACAGGACGGAGCCGCCCCACTCGCCACCGACGCCGATGCCTTGGATCGCGCGCAGCACCGTCAGGAGCACTGCGCCCCAGATGCCGATCGATCCATATGTCGGCACGAAGGCGATGGCGAAGGTCGCCAGTCCCATGCACAACAGCGTTGCAATGAGCGTCGCCTTGCGGCCGATGCGATCGCCGTAATGGCCGAATATCGCAGCCCCAATCGGCCGTCCGACGAAGCCGATGAAGTACGTTCCGAACGCGGCCAGCGTTCCCGCTAGTGCCGACTCATTGGGGAAGTAGAGCTTGCCGAAAACCAGGCCTGCCGCCGTGCCGTAGAGGAAAAAGTCGTACCACTCGATTGCCGTGCCGACCGTCGACGCGATCACTGCTTTGCGCAGCTGCGCGCTGTGTTCAGCTTCGGGCAATCCCCCAACTGTCGTTGCCATAGCCATGGCGTACCTCCCCGGTTTCCTCGTTTTTGCGGAACGGGCTTATGGGCCCGTCTTCCGTATCGAGGATATACGCAGAGGTCGGCGCGTGGCTACAGGGCAAATGGTTACACACAACCCGGTCCGGCATTTTGATGCAGTGCAGCGCCGATTGAGGCGCTCGTGGGTACCCTGCCAAGTCGGAAAGCCGGGTGCACTTACTGCGTCGGCTTGTTCGATGCCAAAACGGTAACCGGAGTACCGCGATAGTAGTCCGCGAACATGCTTTTGAGGTTCTCCACCTTCGGCAAGTCGTTGAAGACGATGTAGGGGTAGCTCGGATGCGTGACGGCAAAGTCCTGATGATAGTCCTCAGCCGGATAGAAACCCGATAATAGCTCAAGCTTGGTCACGATCGGCGCATCGAAGGCGTGCGCCTGCCCAAGCTGCGCGATATAGGCCGTCGCAATCCGCTTCTGCACGTCATTGGCATAGAAGATGGCAGAGCGATATTGCGTACCCTCGTCGGGTCCCTGGTAGTTGAGCTCGGTCGGATTGTGCGCGACCGAAAAATAGATCTGCAGGATTTTTCCGTAGGAAATCTGGCGGGGATCGAACGTCACCGAAACCGATTCGGCATGCCCGGTCCGCCCGGTGCTGACCATCTGGTAATGCGCGGTGTCCTTTTGGCCTCCGGCATAGCCGGACACCGCTTGGGTAACCCCTTTGGTATGCTCATAGACCGCCTGCACACCCCAGAAGCAGCCGCCCGCCAGCACCACGGTCTGCAGGCCGCCATCGGCCGGAACGGTGGCATCCAGCGTCGGCGGCGGAATGGCGACGGCGGGCTCGGCAGCTTGGGCGAGCCGGGTAACCAGTGCGAAGAGCGGCACACACAGTAGCGCTCCCAGCATCAATGATTTTGCGATCTTAATGCGTGTCATCTGTTTCCTCCGACGGCGCCGGGCGCCTGGACGGCATTGGCCAAGTCTATTGGCCAAATCTATTGGCCAAGTCTTAGATAATTGCTCTTAGGTCATTTGCGGGGACACGCGCCAATCACAATTGGCGCCACGGCGCAGCGCGGCGCGCTCACGACCTCGTGTTCGAACACGCCTTATTGTGCAAGAATCGCTACTCGACCGTTTGATAGCCGCGGATTACCGGCTCCGAGCCAAAACCCCAATAGTTGCGCAGCGTCCCCTCCGGCCACACTTTCGGCCGCTGCGGCCGGTCCTGGTGCCACGGCCGCGGATCGAAATAGCCAAGCGTCTCGTCCTTCATCTGGTCCATCTCGCAGAAGAATTCGACCCGCACTTTGTCGGCGTTGCGGTGATAGATCGCGACATTGTGGCCGATGATGTGGCGGCCGGGGCCCCAGACCAGACGGATGTCGTGGCGCGCCAGGATTTCGGCGGCGCGCTGGATTTCCGCCCAATCCTTCACTTCAAACGCGATGTGGTGAAGCTGCGGCTGTGCGTCATAGACAAAATTCACCGTATGGTGATCGGTGTTACAGCGCAGGAAGGCGAAGTGGTCGGCGTGCCAGTCGGAGACGCGGAAGCCGAGCACATCGCAATAGAATTTTACGGTCTTCTGTACGTCGTCGACACGATAGGCGACGTGGCCGAGCTTGAGCGGCATGACGCCGGCCTGCCGGCCGTCGTCCTTGGCAAAGACGTAGTCGGCGAAAATCTCAACCTGCGTGCCCTTGGGATCGGTGAAGACGATCGCCTCGGCGATGCCGGGCGAAATGCCGCTCGCCCGCTCGCTTTTGACGCCGTGCCTCGCAAGCTCTTGCACGACGATTGTCAGATCGGTTCCCGGAGCGACCTGCAAGGACAACCGCGACAGCGCATTTGGCGGGCCGGACTCGAGTGCGATCGCTTCAAGCCCAAGCTTGCAGGCGAGGATGGCACGGTCCTTGGCGCGCTCGACGACGGTGAGGCCGACCACTTCGGTGTAATACGCAATTTGGCGCTCGATATCGGGCGTGGTCAGCGTCGCGTGCCCGAGGCGTCTCACGCTGATCAAGGCTAGCCTCCCGATGCCGAACGTGGCCGCTGCGCGCATTCAGCAGGCTCGGCATACCGGCTGGCCGGCCGCTTGAGCCCAAGATTCTCGCGCAATGTTTTGCCTTCATACTCGCTGCGGAACAGCCCGCGGCGTTGCAATTCCGGAATCACCAGTTCGACGAAATCGTCGAGCCCGCCAGGCAGGAACGGCGGCATGACGTTAAATCCGTCGCAGCCGTCCTTTTTAAACCATTCCTCCATGATGTCGGCGACCTGAGCCGGCGAGCCGCGGATCACCGCCTTGGCCCGCGCACCGGCGACTCGCATCGCCACTTGCCGCATGGTCAGATTCTCGTTGCGCGCCATTTCGGTGACGTTGGCGAAAGTGCTGCGGCTCGCATTCGACAGCGGCAGGTTTTCCGGCAGCGGACCGTCGAACGGATAGGGCGACAGATCGACACCGCCAAGCACGGTTGCGAGGATTTCCCGGGCGACGATCGGATGAATCAGCGATTGCAGATATTCGTAGCGCTCCTCGGCCTCCGCTTCGCTGTGTCCGACCACTGCGCTCAGCCCCGGCATGACCTTCATCTCATCGGGCGCCCGGCCATGGCGATCGAGCTTGCCTTTGATTGCCGCGTAAAATGTCCTCGCCTGTTCGAGCGTCAGCGGCGCGCAGAAGATTACTTCGGCAAATTCGGCAGCGACTGCGATCATATCGTCGGAGCCGCCAGCCTGCACGATCACTGGGCGGCCTTGCGGCGAGCGCGGGATGTTCAATGGTCCGCGAACGGAGAAATGCTCGCCCTTGTGGTTAAGGCGATGTAGCTTCTTCGGATCGAAGAAGTGGCCCGACTCCTTGTCGCGCATAAAGGCGTCGTCGTCCCAGGAATCCCACAGTCCAACGACCACTTCCGCAAATTCGCGGGCGCGATCGTAGCGCTCGCCGTGCTGGTAATGGACGTCGCGGTTGAAATTCAGCGCTTCGGCCTCCATCCCGGAAGTCACGAGGTTCCAGCCCGCACGGCCGCCGCTCAAATGGTCGAGAGAGGCGAATTTGCGCGCAACATGGAATGGTTCGTTGTAACTCGTCGAGGCCGTTGCTACGAGGCCGATGCGCGAGGTCAAGGCTGATAGCGCGGAGAGCAGCGTGATCGGCTCGAAGTTGGCGACGTACTGCGCCGAACGGCTGACCGCCTCCATGTTAGCGTCGCGCACGCAAATGTTGTCGGCGAGGAAGACAAGGTCAAACTTGGCACGCTCTGCCGTGCGCGCGATTTCGACGTAATGCTGAAAATTGATGCCGGCGTCGGCCTGGGCCCTGGGATGCCGCCACGAGGCGACATGATGGCCGGTCGGATTGAAGAAGGCGCCGAGCCGCATTTGGCGTTTGCCGCTCATTTTCTCTCGTCCGTTTCTTCCCGCATTCGCTCGCCTGTCGCTCCCGCGCCGGGCGAACAACGGGGAAAGCTCCTGATAGGCACAGTATTACCCGGCTCGGTCGGGCGGGAAAGGGCGGCGCAAGCCGCGTCAGCCGCTGGCTGCGACGTGTCACGCGGGACTCGACTGCAATAGGTCCTGCCGCGGTTAGCGGCTTTGAAACCCGGCGGCCAATCTATCCCAATTTACGTTCCAGCGCGCGGAATCGAAGCCCGCTATTGCGAGCGTGCGTCATTCAACAGCGGAATCTCGCTTACTTGCTTCGGTGGCGGCAGCGATTGCAGATAGGCATAGATATCGTCGAGATCGCCGTCCGACAGGATTGCCTCCCGGAACGGCGGCATTGGCCCGTTGGTGGTGCGCACGAAGGCCTTGAACGCATCGAGTGGCAACGGCGTGCGAGCGATGACCTTGCCGCCACTCGTCGCGATTGAGCCTTCGCCGGCGAAGTCATGGCATTGCCAACAGCCGTGCTTGATAAAAGCAATTTTGCCCTTTTGGGCGTCGCCATCGGCAAGCGCGCTGCCACAGCCGGCCAGACTGACAACGAGTACGAGTGCGGCCCAAACCGGCGCCGCTGACACAACGAAACGCATGGTCGTTCTCCTCACCGCGGCTGCGTCTTGACATTGACCAAGGCGGGCTGGCCCTCCTTGACCACGGCGACGGCTTCTTTGATTGCCGGACCGAGATCGGCAGGGTCGGTGATCGGCCCCTTCGCCCACCAGCCCATCGACTTCGCCAAGTCGTGATACTCGATGTCCGGATTCATGATGCTGGTGCCGATCGGCGCCAGATCGTTGCCGGTGTTAACGACGCGGTTGCGCAAATTGGCGAACCGCTGCACATGCATCGCTTCCTGGTGATAGCCGCGATTGTTGTGCATGACGGCAAGTAGCGGGATTTTGTGCCGCGCTGCGGTCCACAGCACGCCCGGCGCGTACATGATGTCGCCGTCGGATTGGATGGAAACCGAGAAGCGGCCAAGATCGCGATTGCCGAGCGCCGCGCCAACCGAAGCCGGCGCACCGTAGCCTACGCCGTAGCCGCCCGACCCGCCGAGCCACTGATGGTGTTTCTCCATCGGCCACAACCGGTTCGCCCAGCTGCTGGTATTGCCGGATGTCGAGACGAGCGACCAGTCGAGGTCCTTGATCTGGGCGTAAAGCTCCATGACCAATCGCGCCGTGCTGATCGGGCTTGCATCCCAAGCAATGGCAGCGGCCTGCTTGGTGTCGACAAGCCCCTTGGCATGGGCTTGGCGGATGGCGTCGCCGCGTTTGGACATCGCGTCCTTGCGATCGCCCGAGATCGCGGACTTCACCGCTTCGATCAGTGACGGCAGCGTCGCCTCGGCATCGCCGGGCATCGAAATGTCTATGCTCTGGAAGCGCTGGAAGTCCTGGTAATTCGACTTCGTCAGCAAATCGACCGAGCTGATGCTGATCAGCTTCGTCCCCGGCTTGATCTTGCTGAAGTTCTGACCCCAGCCGTCATTGCCATTATCCCAGAACCCGTTGACCGTGCCCCAATAGTCGGACAGCTCCATGCCGATAATCACGTCGGCCTGGCCGATCACGCTCGGCGGGCGGCTGAGCGGATGTGTATTCGGGAAATTCATCCGGCCGCCCTGATTGACCACCGGCGCCTGCAATAATTCCGCAAGCTCGACGAGCAGCTTGACGCCGTCTGCCGTACGCGCCGCGCGATCGACCACGATGACCGGGTGCTCGGCATTGGCGAGCAAGCGCGCCGCTTCCTTGACCGCGGCGTCGTCGCCTTGCGGCGGCGCGGCCGCGAAGAACTTTGGAATATAGAGCGGCTCGCCGAGGTCGCGGATCGCTTCGTTCTGCAGGCCGCCGTCGAGTGACATCATCACCGGACCGTAGGGCGGTGTGGTCGCGATCTTGTACATGCGCACGAGTGATTGCGCGAAATGCTGTGCCGAGACGGGTGTGTCGTCCCACTTGGTGTAGTCACGCACGATGGCGTTGATGTCCTGCGCGGAGTGGAATGTCGGCACCAGCGGCGGACGATGCGCCGCGTCGAGATCGTTGCCGCCGATGACCAGCACCGGCACGCGGTCGCACCAGGCGTTGTAGATCGCCATGGTGGCGTGCTGCAGGCCCACGACGCCGTGGACCAGCGTCATGATCGGCTTGCCGGTCGCCTTGAAGTAGCCATGGCACATGCCGACGGCGGATTCTTCGTGCATGCAGGTGAGAAATTCCGGCATGGTGTTCTTGCCATAGTCGATGAGCGACTCGTGCAGGCCGCGGTAGCTTGCGGCCGGATTAGCCGGCAGATATTTGATATCAAGTGTCTTGATGACATCGACCATGAAGTCGGAGCCGGGCCTGCCGCCTTCGGCGTCCGGCATTTTCGGGGTGCCGGCCTCGTTGGCGGCGACATAGGCATTTGGCGGCAGCGCCGACGGCAATCGGGGCTGCAATTCGGCTGATGTTGCGGCAGCTGCGGTCACCGGATTGGTCGCGCCGGCCGCGCCGACAACGGCCGCCGTGGCAAGAAATTTACGGCGGTTCAAAGTCGCGTTCGAAACCTTCACGGGCATTTTTCCTCTCCACTTCGCGTTCTTTTGCTTGGGGCGAATATGCGACGGTCGCCGCAGCAAATACATTTTTGACTATTATTAGCGCAGGCGAAGCCTTGTCCCAGCGCTCTTAAGTCATAGCTGGCTTGTAAAGTCGAGTTCCCTCACCTGCCGTCGCGCTACATTTCACAGACAAGTCGCGGCCATAAGACCTATCCCCCTGCGACCTAGCGCCGCCGCATCGCTGAAACCGCGGATTAATGATTTTGCAGCAATGATGCGGCCTCCCAATAAGGGCGCCTCACGCTGTCGCGGCCGCAGCACCGACCAAGACCATGAGCGCAAAACCGGCTCAGCTACCTTCCACGGCAGCCATCGCGCCTAGCGAGCGCGGCACAGCGCACACGCCGTTATGCTTCGTCATCGACGGCGACGGCAGCATCCGGCATTTCCTGTCGCTGATTCTGCACGGCGCCGGCATCGATACCGAGGAATTCGCCGACGGTCAGGGACTGCGCCGGGCGCTCTTGCACCGTACGCCCGATCTGATCTTTCTCGACATCCCGCTGGAATCCGCCGAAGCGATCGCCTGCGTGGTCGCCCTCGGCAACGGCGACTATCGCGGGCGAGTGCAGCTGATGTCGAGTCGCGGCTCGGCCGTGCTCGCCCATGTCAAGAGCATCGGCGAACAACAGCGCCTGCAGATATTGCCGGTGTTGCGCAAGCCGTTCGAGACCAACGTCATCCTCAAATTGCTGCAAGACCTCAAGCTCGGCCATCCGCCCACGGTCGCCGGGCGCATCGATCTTGACGAGGCCTTGGCGAAGGACTGGATCGAATTCTGGTACCAGCCGAAGATCGATCTGCGAAAGAAACAACTCGTCGGCGCCGAAGCGTTCACCCGCGCCCGCCATCCGACGCTCGGCATTCTGATGCCGGGCGCGCTCATGCCCGGCGCCAAGGAATCCAGCCTGATCGCGTTGTCCGAGATAGCACTCGCCAAGGCGCTGACCGCCGCCGCCAATTTCGCCAGGCTCGGCGTCAATCTGCGAATGGCGGTCAATATCCCCGTCGACGCGCTGGTGAAGCTTGCCGTCGCCGACATCGTGCAGACCTATCGCCCGCAATTCGAGAAATGGCCGGGACTGATCATCGACGTGGCTGAAGAACAGATCGTTATCGATCTGGCGCTCGCTAACGACATCGCCAAACGATTGAAGCACCTCAACGTCCAGCTCGCGATCGACGAATTCGGCCGCGGCTATTCCTCGCTGGTGCGGCTCAAGGAATTGCCGTTTGCCGAGCTCAAGCTCGACCGCGCCTTCGTGACCGACTGCGGCACCGACAAGGTCAATGCCCCGTTGTGCAAGACGGTCATCGACCTCGCCCACAATTTCGGCAGCGTCGCCGTGGCAATCGGCATCGAGAAGGCGTCCGATGCGCTGGCTCTGGTCAGCATGGGCTGCGACTACGGCCAGGGCTTCCTGCTCGGCCAGCCGATGCCGGAGGAACGTTTCGTGTCGCTGTTACGCCAGCGCACCGGCGCGCAGACGCGATCCGCTGCGACCGCTTCGCGGGCGATGGAAAAACGGCCGGCTTAAAGGTGCGCGTCGCGCGCTCAGTGCGTCCAGGCGCCGCGCCGCGTATAGGCGAAATTGTCGGAATAGGAAATGCGTTGCCGCTTCGACGGCTTACTCTCGAATAGCTCGTAGGCGATGCCGTTGCGCTCGCAATAGGCGATGGCCTCTTCCTTGGTGTCGAAGCAAAGCCGCACTTGCTGCTTCATGTCGCCCGAACTGGTCCAGCCCATCAGCGGCTCGATGCCGCGCGGCTGTTCGGGCTCGTAATCCAGCACCCATTCCTTGGTCTTGGCGGTGCCGGACTGCATCGCCGTGCGGGCTGGTTTATAGATTCGGGCGGTCATGGGCCTGCCATCGCTAAAATTGGTCGGGGCAGCAGGATTTGAACCTGCGACCTGGAGTACCCAAAACTCCCGCGCTACCAGGCTGCGCTATACCCCGCCGGTCGCGGCATTGGATAGCTGTTTCCCTTGCGCCCAGCAAGCCGAGCCGCCTTGCCGCGAATCAGTGGTTACCGAAAAACGAACCCGTTACCCGGTCGCCCGGCGCGATGTGAAACTTCCGCGCGGTGCCGGCGATGACTTCCAGCACGCCGCGGACCGGACCCGCGGACGGAACGAGCGCGTCCGACAGCGGCGTCGTGTTTTGCGCGATGTTGAGAATGCGTCCGTCGCCCCGGATGAAAATCATATCGAGCGCGATGTAGGTATTGCGCATCCAAAACTGCACCGGCTGATCGGTCTGAAAATCGAACAGCATGCCGTGCCCCTCCGGCAGCGACTTGCGGAACATCAGGCCGCGGGCGCGTTCCGCGTCGTTGGTCGCAAGCTCGACCGAGAAAGCGTGCACCCCGGAACTCGTGACGATCTCGATCGTATCTTGCGCTGCCGCGCTCGCAGGCGTTTGAGCCGCCGGCAGGGCGCAGCCGGCGACGAGCACGATTGCGGCAAGGCCGGCGGCCCGGATGAGCCGCGTTGAGCGAAGGATGGCGAGTACCGCTAGTGCGAGGCCGGACCGAGCGGACCGCTCTCGGGGCGTATTTCGGCCGCCATCAGGCCTTTCGGCCCGGGCCCGAAGCGCACCAGGACGAACTGACCGGGCCGCAGCTCGGTCATGCCGAAGCGGCGCAAGGTTTCCATGTGGACAAATATATCCGGCGTCCCCTCCCCCCGTGTCAGGAAGCCGAACCCGCGGAGCCGATTGAACCATTTGACCTGTGCCCGTTCGAGACCGCTTGTGGGCGCTACAGTAACATGGGTTCGCGGCGGCGGCATCTGCGCCGGATGGATCGCCGTCGATTCGTCAATAGAAAGAACCCGGAAGGCCTGCAGGCCTTTGGGGCCGACCAACACTTCGCAAGCGACCCGCGATCCTTCATAGGCGGTCTGAAAACCGTCGCGACGCAGGCAGGTGACGTGCAGGAGCACGTCGGCCATGCCGTTGTCCGGAACGATGAAGCCGTAACCCTTGGCAACGTCAAACCACTTGATGACCCCGGATACCTCGATAACGCGCGCGGCTTCGTCAGCAAGCGCAACATCGGGTCCGAGACCCGGTTTGGTGGATTTTGGTTCGATCCCGTCCGACGCCATGACGCCGTGGCCGCCGCTGTTGTGCTGGCGCCCTGCGGGCGCATCACGAATCTCTTGAATCGAAGATAACACCGGCAATCCGACGCGAAAGGGTAAAAATGCAACACTGGCGTAAAAGCGTCACGGCCTGTGCACAAAGCGGATTTTATTCAGTGCGTAATGAGGGGTCCGAGGACGGTCCCGATATCCTCGTGCACGACCAGATCGGCGATCTCATCGAATTCGGTCGGTTCGCGATTGACGATGATGAGCCGCGCGCCATTGCGTTTCGCGATCAAGGGAAAGCCCGCGGCAGGCCAGACCACAAGCGACGAGCCGATCGCCAGGAACAAATCGCACGATTGAGCAAGATCTTGGGCACGCCGCATTGCGGAATCCGGCATCGCCTGACCGAACGAGACAGTCGCAGTCTTGATGAAGCCGCCGCAAGCCGGACAATCCGGCGCGCAGCCGTTCGCAGCGTCCATTCGCTGGCGCACCCACGACAGTTCGTAGCGCGCATTGCAATCGAGGCATGAGGCAAAGGTCGTATTGCCGTGCAATTCGACGACGTGTTCCGGCGCAATTCCCGAGGCTTGATGTAAATTATCGATGTTTTGCGTAATGACCGCCGGCACCTTGCCGGACCGGTAGAGGCTGGCGATGGCGCGATGGCCGCGGCAAGGCTTGGCGCCGCCGAACTGCTCCTCCATGGCGAAGCGCCGCCGCCAAGACTCGTTACGCGCCTCCTGGCTGGCGAGGAACTCGTCGAACGGGATCGGGCGATACCGGCTCCATAGCCCGCCCGGGGAACGAAAGTCTGGAATACCAGATTCGGTCGATAGGCCCGCCCCGGTGAACGGTATGATGATGCCAGCCTCGTGGACCATCTCCTGCAGCCGCGCTATGGCATTATCGCGAACGGGCAAGATCATTCTTCATAGCCACGCTTCATCCCCACCCGGCCTCGTCATACATTACTCACCGGCGATTATCGGTTCTTATCAACTCTTGCCGTCCCAACGGCCAATGACCGACCAGCGGAGGTTTCCATCATGCGGTATCTGCACACAATGCTGCGCGTGCGCAATCTCGACAATGCGCTCGACTTCTATTGCAACAAGCTCGGGCTGAAGGAGGTTCGTCGCCGGGTCGACGAGAAGAACAAATATACGCTGGTCTTCCTTGAGGCGCCGGCCGATGACGAACTGGTCGCCAACGGCCCGGCGAACCGGCAGGCGCCGCTGGTGGAACTCACTTATAACTGGGACAGCGAGGACTACGGCGAAGCGCGCTATTTCGGCCATCTCGCCTATGAGGTCGACGACATCTATGCGCTCTGCGAGAGGCTGATGAAGGCTGGAGTCACGATCAACCGTCCGCCGCGGGACGGCAACATGGCCTTCGTGCGCTCGCCCGATAAGCATTCGATCGAGCTTCTGCAAAAAGGCTCGCCGCTGCCGCCCAAAGAGCCCTGGATCTCGATGCCGAATATCGGCAAATGGTAGCTCCGGCGCTAAACCGGCGCTCGCTTGCTGCCTGCGATAAACGCCTCTATATGTCGCGCGCTTTCACGTGCCGAGCGCCATTGCGCTTGATCCGCGCCCTTCGTCTAGCGGTCCAGGACATCGCCCTTTCACGGCGGTAACACGGGTTCGAGTCCCGTAGGGCGCGCCATCAACATCGAGCACCCCATAATATCAAAGCACCCGATGTCCAACGCTCTCGAACTCTTGACGACCCGGCGCTCCTTCAAGGCCGTGGAACTTAGCGGCCCTGCCCCATCCGCCGCCGAACTCGATACGCTTTTGACAATCGCGTCGCGCGTGCCGGATCACGGCAAGCTCACGCCGTGGCGCTTTATCGTGTTCGAGGGGGATGCGAGATACGCCGCCGGCGAGGCGATCGCGGCTGCATTTCGCGCCAAATATCCCGACGCCAAGCCCGAACATATCGAGGCCGAGCGCAAACGATTTATGCGCGCGCCGCTGGTCGTGGCGGTGGTGAGCCGCGCCGCGCCGCATGCAAAAATTCCGGAATGGGAGCAAGTGCTCTCCGCCGGCGCCGCCGCCATGAATCTCGTTCTCGCCGCGCATGCGCTCGGCTACGGCGCCAATTGGATCACCGAGTGGTACGCTTACGACCGCAACGCGCTCGATGCGCTCGGGCTTGCGCCGCACGAGCGCATCGCCGGCTTCATTCACATCGGCCGCCCGCCGGGCGCGCCCGAAGACCGGCCGCGGCCGCCGCTCGACGAGATCGCCACGCGATTTTCTGTTTAGCTTGGCACACCGCCGAAAACAGATGAGGGCGCCGATCAAAGCCGGCGCCCTCGTCTCACGCCTACGCACACGACTTACATTCCGTTATTGGTCAAGTACTGCTGCGTCGCGGCATTCGCCGCATCGTCTTGTGCTTCGGTGCTGATCACGCTCTCGTCCATCTGAAAGGTGTCTTGGTCCACCTGCTGCTGGGCTTGGTCCGACGCCTCGATGGCCGCCTGTGACTGACTGTTATCGACCTCGACCGGCGCCGGACTTTGATCAAACACCTGCCAATCGTCGTCACTGGACGCAGCCGGGGCATGTGTGCCGGTAGCCCGCGACGCGTGGGTCACGAGCGGCACCGCAAACCCGCCGAACATGGCCGCAACGAAATCCGGAAGATCGATTTGCCGTTGCGTGAACTGAGGGTATTTGGCGGCCGCGACGTGGTGAACGACACGATGCGCGGTACGCGGGGTCTTTGCCGCAACGTGGCCGACGTTGGCCGCGAACGCATTACCGGCCAGCGCGAGCGAGGCGACGATGATTGTGGTACGGACAAGAGACTTGGTGACAAGAGACTTGGTGACGAGTGATTTGTTGGAGAGCGACTTCATGGCAACCTCCTTCGCTATCGGCTTCCGCCGTGGAGAATCCCCTAAACACTATGTCGCCAAGGCTAGGCGCACGGACGTGGAGCGCCGGTGGCCGGCAAATTAACTGCCGTCCACTTTTTGTATTGGGATACCTTGTTTGATCAGAAACCGCTCACAATCGCGCGAGCGAGAAACCCGGCCCCGCGTCGCAACGTTCAGCAAGCGCCTGGATTGGCGGTGGCGCCCAGCCCATAAATGCTGTTATCGGGCGGCAAGTCGGCTGTGTCTTGGCCGGGCTCGGCCGGCTGATCGGATGTCGTCGGGGCACCGGTCATTCCGCCGTTGAGCGCCGAGGTGCCGCCGCCGATGCATGGCTGGCCGGTAATGGGATTTGTGCCAATTGCAGTTCCTGCTCCAGCTTCGGTTCCCGGCAGCGTGCCTGGCGTCGTCGGCGATACCGGAACTTCCGACTGCTGCGGAATGGTCAGCGAAGTTGACGGATTTTGCGCGTGCGCGATCGCCGCAAAGGCGGCCATAAAAAACATGGCACAAGCGGCGACAAAGATTGTCGCCAATGCAGCTTGCTCAACGCGTCGCGTCCTCACGGCAATCTCCGCTTCATTCGCTTGAGTGGTTCGTTGGCGCCGATTGGTTGCCGCCGTTCGAACCCCCGCATGCATAAAACGTTTGTCAAATGCGTCGGTTCCCACCGTGACGCAGCGCACCATTCACGTCACTGTTGCGCGGCAACCGGAATTTCTCCCCGCAACATCCACGGCACTGACCAAGATTTGTCACGGCGACGCCACAGACCGCCCGTAGCGTTCGTGCCGGCGGAGAGGGCAATCTAGGGAGGAAGAACTCATGGCTCTGCATGCTGAGACAGGGGTGCGGGCGCGCCTGGCCACCTACAGCAAGAACAATTGTCCGCAATGCAGCGAATGGCTGCTCGCTCCCGACTGGTCCGAATATCTCAATGACCGCTGCGTGCGGCACACTTGGTCGTGCGAAGCCTGCGGCTATCAGTTCGAAACTGCGGTGTTTTTCTCCGAGGCCGCGTAATCAACAGGCGGGCCGCGGCGGATAGGCGTGCCGCCGTCCGTTGAAATCCTCGATTGCCGAACAATCAGCGCTCAAATAACTCGGCCCGATCGGCGATTTGCCGTGGCCGCCGGGAATGTCGAGCACATAAGCCGGCTGGCACAGGCCCGAATAACGGCCGTGCAGCGCGCGCATCAGGTTTTGGCCCTCGGCGATGGTTGTGCGCAAATGCGCCGTGCCTGGCGCCAGGTCGGCGTGGTGCAGGTAATAGGGCTTGATCCGGCACTCCACCAGCGCCCGCAACAGCGCGCCGAGCGTTTCGACGTCGTCATTGACCCCGCGCAACAGCACGGACTGGCTCAGCACCGGTATGCCGGCATCGATGAAACGCGCAATCGCCGCGCGCGCGCTTTCAGTCAGTTCGCGCGGGTGATTGGCATGCAGGACGACGAACGTCGCTTTCGTGCTGCGCAGCGCGCGCACCAAGGCCGGCGAGATCCGCTCGGGCGCCGCGACCGGCACGCGCGTGTGCACGCGGAGCACTTTGACGTGGTCGATCGCCGTGAGCCGCGCCACCACGTCTTTGAAACGCCGCGGCGACAGCACCAGCGGGTCGCCGCCGGTCAGGATCACTTCCCAGATCTGGCGGTCGCTCCGGATATAGTCGAGCGCCGCCGCGAGCGCCGCATGGGACAGCCCTCCCCGCCCCGGCCCGACCATTTCGCGGCGGAAACAGAAACGGCAATAGACGGCGCAGGCATTGACGAGTTTGAGCAACACGCGGTCGGGGTAGCGATGCACAATGCCTTCGACCGGACTATGCGCCGCGTCGCCAATTGGATCGCTCAGTTCCTCCGGCTGCGATTCCAGCTCGCGCAGATCGGGAACGAACTGCCGCGCGATCGGATCGTGCGGATCGGACGCGTCGATCAAGTCGGCCACGGCCGGCGTGATCGCGACTGCATAGCGCGCGGCGACCTGCTCCAGCGCCGCAAGCCGACCGCGAGGCGCCAATTGTGCCGCGACGAGTTCGGAGGGCGTTCGCAACGAAAGTGTGGCTGTCATGACGGCGACTCCGGAATTGGCGTCCATAACACTTGATCGATGCGCGAAGCTCCCGTCGCCAGCATGACCAGGCGGTCGAGCCCAAGCGCGATGCCGCAAGCGGGCGGCATCTGCGCCAACGCGGCGATGAAATCCTCGTCGATCGGATAGCGCTCGCCATAGATACGCTGTTTCTCCGCCATTTCACGTTCAAGGCGGCGGCGCTGCTCTTCGGCATCGTTGAGTTCGCCAAAGCCGTTGGCGAGCTCCACGCCACAGACATAAAGCTCGAAACGTTCGGCGACACGCGGCGGATCATGTATTGAACCTTGCGCGGGCTGCGCCAGCGCCGAAAGCGCGACCGGATATTCGTCGAGAATGGTGGCGCGGCCGATGCCGAGATTGCCTTCGATCCGCTCCACCAGCACGCGGCTGAAAATATCGCCCCAGCTGTCGTCATCGCCGATGCGGATATTTGCCGCAGCCGCGGCGCGGGCAAAAAGCTCGCGATCCGGCGCGCCGTCCGGCAACGTCGCCAACAGATCGATCCCGGCAAAACGCGCAAAGGCGTCCGCGACGGAAAGCCGCTCGGGCTCGGCGAAAGCATCGGCGGAACGGCCGCGAAAGCTAAGCTGCCGCGTGCCCGCCGCCCGCGCCGCGGTCCGCAGAAGCGCGACACAATCTCCCATCAGCGTCTCGTAGCGCTCGCCGGCACGATACCATTCGATCAGCGTGAATTCGGGATGGTGCAGCGCGCCGCGTTCGCGGTTGCGAAACACTTTGGCGAATTCGACGATGCGCCGCTCGCCTGCCGCCAGGAGCTTTTTGCAGGCAAATTCCGGCGAGGTGCGCAGGTAGCGGCGCGACGATGTACCATCGGGCGCGGCAAGCGTGGTAGCGAAGGCGTGCAGGTGAATTTCATTCCCCGGAGAAACCTGCAGCGCCGCGGTGTCGACCTCGACAAAATCCTGGCCGGAAAACCACTCCCGCAGCGCGACTACGATCCGGCCCCGCGCCAACAGGACCGGCCGGCGGTCGGCATGAACGTGCGGGGCCCAAAAGGGCGAGGAACGGGGCGGAACGGCCGGCATGTCCTTGTTTATGAGCCTTTGCGGAAATAACTAGCGGTGACGCTCAGGATCGGTATGTTGCAGCCGGAATTTAAGCCATCAACATAGAGGAAACCGTGAGAGTCATCGCCAGCTCATTGCGAAAAGGCAATATTGTCGAAATCGACGGCAAACTCGGGGTCATTATGGCCGTCGAGAATATCCATCCCGGCAAGGGCACGCCGGTCACCCAGATGGACGTGCGCCGCATCGCCGACGGCGTAAAGGTCTCGCTGCGCTACAAGACCACCGACCAGATCGAGCGCGCCTTCGTCGAGGACCGCAAGCATCAATATATGTATCAGGATAGCGACGGCTTCCATTTCATGAACATGGAGAGCTACGACCAGGTCGCCCTGCCGGCCGACATCATCGGCGATCAGGCCGCTTATTTGCAGCCCGAGATGGAGGTGACGATCAGCATGCACGACGCCGTCCCGGTCGCCATCGAGCTGCCGCCGAAAGTTACGCTCGAAGTGGTCGAGACCGAGCCGACCATCAAGAGCCAGACCGCGGCCTCGTCTTACAAACCGGCCGTGCTGTCGAACGGGGTGCGCACGATGGTTTCGCCGTTCGTTACGACCGGCACCAAGATCGTGGTGATGACGGCCGACGGCAGCTACGTCGAGCGGGCGAAAGACTAAGAGTTCGGATACACCGGGAGAATTGACAAGGTAGCTTCTGGAAGCTACCTTGTCCTCATGCGCTCGGTCGGCCTGAAAGTCCTTAAAACAAGCTCAGTGAGTACGTCCGTTTGGCCGCTGGCGGCGAAACCGTGCTCGTCACCGACCGCGACCGCGTGGTGGCCGAAATCGTACCGCCGCAGCCGGGGCGTAGCCGCCGTGTGGCCGATGCCAATTACGCCGAACTGATCCGCAAGGGGCTTGTCGCGCCCGCAACCATCGTCGGCAAAGGTCCGCCACCACGCCATCCGATTATGACACTGGAAGAATTACTGAAAGACCTCGACGAGGCGCGCGCCGACCGTGAATTTACCTTGACAGCTCGGTTGCGCTCGCCCGTGTTTTTGTCGAGCCTCGAAGCGTGCCGGATTCGTTTTGGAACGAACAGCTCGTATCGAGCCGATTGCTTGAATATGAGGTTGGAATCGAATTGACGCGCGCGGGCTCACGCGTTTCCATGATGCGGTGCGCGAATTGCTCGGCCGCATCGATCTCATCGAACTCGATTCCCAGTTTCTCGCCCGAGCGCTCGAACCATTTCCGGTCGTCGTCCGCACGCTCGATGCTTTGCATCTTGCGTCGATTGAGTTCCTGCGCGACCGTCGCATCGATGTCGAGTTGGCGAGCTTCGACAAACGCATGCTGCTTGCCGCACAGGCGCTCCATATTCCTGTTTATCAAAGTTAGATCGCCGCTCGCATTGCCGCACTGTTTCTGAATATTTGTTCATTAGGACTTGCGCGCGCGCCCAATTCACCACTTGGCGGCACGCGAATTGCTAGCGATATTAAGCATCTCGGATTCGGGATTTGACGCGTGCGCGCTGCCGTACCCATTTTCCGCAGCCTCCTGGCAACGGGATTTGCCTGCGCGATGTTGCTCGGCTCCGTGCAGGCCGGCTTGAGACGGAATGCAAGCCGAGCCATTTCCGGGCGCCGTATTTTATCAAGAGCATGGGCGCCTGCGCATTCGACCCCGAGACGCTGAGTTATTCCGGCACGCCGGTCGAGCAAGCAATGTGTCTGATGCGCGGCATGGACGCGACCAGGAATCTCGGACCGCCGCTTCAATCTCTCCCCCCAGGGCTCGCCAGCCGCATCGGCCAGACCACCGGCCTGCCCGCGCGCGAGACGTTAAGCGACTATCTCTCGAAGCAAAACCTTGAAACCGATTTCGCCGCCTATCTGTGGCAGCCGCTTTCGCGCGCCTACGACAACGATCCCGACGCGCCGCTGGCGCGCTATTTTGTGATTCACGATACCAGCGGGCCGAATTACGGACACCGCGCCTTTCCCGACGATATCGATACCGATCCGGAATATGTAAAAACCTCGCCGATTACGCCTGCTCGGATGGTTGGGGGCGCGCTCACGTCTTCGTCAATCGCACCGGCGAAATGTTACTGGCGCACGATCATTCGATTGCCTGGCGCGAGACCAGTTCGAGCAAGCGGCAGAATTCGGCGGCGCGCTGCAAGGTCTATTCCTGCATAACGAACTCGTGCAGCCGCGCAAGAGCGCGCCCGGGCATGGCCGGCGCAACGACGCGCAAACACCCGATCCCGCCTTCACCGCCGCACAATACGACCGGCTGGCGCTGCTCTACACGATCGCCGGCGTGCGCAAAGGCAAATGGCTCATTCCGGCATTCCACGCCGCCATCGACGCGGACATTCCCAACGGCCACGACGACCCGTTGAATTTCGATATCGACAGCTTCGCCGGCAGCCTCGACCGTCTCGCCCGGAAAAGCTGGGACAGCCCGTGGTGGTTCAGGCCGCGCATCAGTGACGGCGTTCGCGACAGACGCGCATCGATCAAGGCCGCCGCGGCCGCAGTTGCCGCCATGATCTTGCCGCGGGCTGCGAGCGCGGCGGCCTTGCCGTTCGATCGATGGCTCGAGGCGTTCCGCGCCAAGGCGATCGCACACGGCATCACCGACGAAACTTACACGCGGGTCATGAACGGCGTAGAGCCCGATACGACCGGGCTTGAGGCGATCCGCGATCAGCCCGAATTCCATCAACAGCTCTGGCAATATCTCAATCGCGCCGTCTCCGACTGGAAAGTGAGCGCCGGCAAGGAAAAGGCGAAGCAATATGCGCCGCTGTTGTCGCGCATCGAAAAGGATTTCGGCGTCGAGCCCGCCTTCATGCTCGGCGTCTGGGGCATCGAGACGGCGTTCAGCGATCCAATCGTTGCCAAAAATCACCTGCGGCCGGTCATTCCGTCGCTGGCGACGCTGGCTTGGGCCGAGCCGCGCCGCCGCCGTTACTGGGAGCAAGA
>CAVTPQ010000011.1:0-38556 GCA_963736605.1 uncultured Alphaproteobacteria bacterium
CACAGAAGTGAAGCGATTGACCCTGAGCCGACATGCGCCGCCCTATTTTGCTGTGCTGCACAACACTGCTCTCACCCAACAATAGACCACCCTTGCGGACCAGTCGGCTGAAATGTTTTCGCCATGATCCTTCCGCTTGCCGCTGTTACGATGCTTGAGCCGAAAACTGGTGGCTCGGCGTCGAACGTGAGATCTTGATCTCTTCTTCGGTCATCTCCGGCGGTACGTCGGCGAACAACGGCGTGCTCAGATAACGCTCGCCGGTGTCCGGCAGCATGGCGAGTATGGTCGATCCCTTCGGCGCCTCTGCCGCAACCTGTAGGGCGCCCGCAAAGGTCGCGCCCGCGGTGATGCCGACGAAGATGCCCTCTTTTCTTGCCAGCTCGCGGCTCCACTTGATTCCATCGGCGCCTGGAATCGGAATGATCCGCTCGATGACCTTCAGGTCAACGGCGTCCTCGGTCAGTTTCGGAATGAAGTCCGGCGTCCAGCCCTGCATCGGATGCGGCTTGAAGGCCGGATGCGCACTGGCGGGGGATCCGTCTGGATTGCGGTTTTGCTTCTGACCGCTGCGAAGGAGTGGGGCATCTTCGGGCTCGCAGAGCACGATCTTGGTGGTGGGCATTTCCTTGGCGAGCACCCGCGAAACCCCTTTCAGCGTGCCGCCTGTGCCGTAGCCGGTCACCCAGAAGTCGAGCTTTTGGCCCCTGAAGTCGTTGATGATTTCCCGCGCGGTGGTCCGCGAGTGGATGTCGGCATTAGCCTCGTTCTCAAACTGGCGGGTTAAGAACCAGCCGTGCGTCCTGGCGAGCTCGACAGCCTTGACCGCCATGGCATAGGCACGTCCGGCCGCGGGTGTCAGCACAACCTTGGCGCCGAGGAAACGCATGAGACGGCGCCGCTCAACGCTGAACTGCTCGGGCATGACCGCCACCAGCGGGTAGCCCTTGGCAGCGCACACCATGGCAAGGCCGATGCCGGTGTTGCCACTCGTCGCCTCGATGACCGTCTGCCCCGGTTTGAGCTCGCCCGACTTCTCGGCAGCCTCGATCACGCCCAACGCCAGGCGATCTTTGACCGAGCCCAGCGGGTTGAACGCCTCGATCTTGACGAACAGGTTCACGCCGGGCGGCGCCAGCCGATTGATCCGCACCACCGGTGTGTTGCCGATCGTCTCTAGAATACTGTTAAACTTCGCCATGGGCGTCTCCTGCTGAAGCCCGCAACCTTATCGCGTTGGCGGGACGAAGACGACAGACCCCCCAATTCCATATTATATGGCGTTGGGACGCGCCTTGCATCCCGAGATGGACACTTCAGTGCACAGAGTCATAGGCTTAATAATCAATGCCTTGGCGTGGGGCAATTGAATGGCCGAGGATCGCGTACAACGGCGGCTGGCCGCCATCCTCGCCGCCGATGTCGCCGGCTACAGCCGGCTTATCGGCGATGACGAGGAGGGCACGCTTGCGCGCCTTAAGATGCATCGCCGTGAATTCCTGGACACCACGATTGCCGAGCATTCCGGCCGCATCGTAAAGACGACGGGCGATGGAATGTTGATCGAGTTTGCCAGTGCTGTCGATGCCGTGCGGTGTGCGATCGCCATTCAGTGCGGTATGAGCGAACGTAACGCTGACGTGTCCCAGAGCACGCGCATCGAATTTCGCATCGGCGTCCACGTCGGCGACATCGTAATCGAGGACGGCGATATTTTCGGTGATGGTGTCAACATCGCCGCCCGCTTGGAGGGTATCGCTGACCCGGGCGGCGTCTGCATTTCTGAAGACGCACACCGGCAGGTACGCGGCAAGCTCGAGGCAAATTTTGAGGACAGGGGCAGCCAGAAGCTCAAGAACATCGCCAACCCGGTGCGGGTTTACGTCATCCGGCCCGGCGGCGTGCCGGGCGGCGGGCCCGGGATTTTGCGAGAGCATTTCGAGCTTCCCGATAAGCCATCGATCGTCGTTCTGCCGTTCGACAACATATCGGCCGAGCCGGGACAAGATTACCTCGCGGACGGTATCGTCGAGGCGATCACCGCGGCGTTGTCCCGCATCCGCTCGTTTTTCGTCATCGCCCGTCAATCCGCGTTCACCTACAAGGGCCGTGCCGCGAACGTACGCGATATCGGCAAGGAACTCGGCGTCGCCTATGTGCTCGAAGGCAGCGTACAGAAAGGCGGCAATCGCCTGCGCATCACCGCGCAGTTGGTCGAGACCGAGACTGGATCGCATGTCTGGACTTCACGCTACGATGGCACGATGGACGACATATTCGATTTGCAGGATCGCATCACGGAACAACTGGCGGGAGCCATCCAGCCCTCGATCCGCATTGCCGAGATTGAACGCTCTCAGCGCAAGCGACCGCAGGACTTGAGCTGCTACGATTACACCATGCGGGCGATGCCCCATGTGTGGGCACTCGAGAAGGAGGAAAGCACCAAGGCGCTTGAGCTTCTCGAAAAGGCGCTGGCGATCGATCCGAACTATCCGTTGGCGCTGTCGCTTGCGGGCTGGTGCCACGCCCAGCGCTCGGTCTACAATTTCGTCGAGGATATGGCCGGGAGCCAGGCCAAGGCCAGGGCACTGGCCGAGCGGGCCGCGGAGCTGGGCGGCGACGATCCGATCATCCTGGCGGTGCTTGGGGCGGTGCACACCTTCGTCCGCAATCTCGGCACCGCGCGCATCCTGCTGGAGCGCGCTCTAGCGCTCGATCCCAATGCCGCTTGGGCGTGGCACCGACTCGGCTGGGTCGAGAATTATTCGGAACGGCCCCGCGAGGCGATCGGCCACTTCGAGCGTGCGCTTCGTCTCAGCCCGCTCGATCCGATGAATTTCAACAACTATGTCGGCTTTGGCTCTAGTTACGAATTGCTTGGCGAATACGACAAGGCAGTGGAGATGTACCGGCGCGGGCTGCAGGAGCGGCCCAACGCCCGATGGCTCTATCGGCATCTGGCGGGAGCGTTGTCGGGCGCGGGCCGGATCGAAGAGGCAAATGCCGCTGTTGCAGAATTGCTGCGGAGCTACCCCGACTTCACGATCTCGAAATTCAGGGAAGCGATGGTCTTTACCTTTGGAGCGACCGATCGCATGGCAGAGAACCTGCGAAGGCTCGGGCTCCCGGAGTAATTCCGACCGTGCCGAGTCAGTATGACGGAACTACCCTTTCTTTGAAGGCACTGAAATGCCAAACGCGGAATGGTGGGTCTAACGTTGCCACCGACGGTCCTTCCCGCGCCGACGATGTGACAGAATAGCGATGTGTTTTGCTGCCGCGCGATATGGCACTATTGGCCCGAAACCGAAGTGGGGCGACGTCCGCGATTTGGTCGCGATCGGAGGGAAAGCGGACATGAAGCGGACATCGCCGAACCGACGCGGATGACCTCAAGCCGATGTCACCTGCGGGATTGCCAGCCGGGTGCAAGTGGGAGGGCGATCTCAAATCGCCAGCGGGGCGCCGCTCAAATCTTCCGCCCGCTCCACCTTGATGAGCACGCCGAACCCCTTCTTCTCCGGATCGCTCTTCTTCTCTGGCTCGATTAGCCGCTTCCAGATTTCTTCGTAGATGGGGCCGGACTTGTAGATTTTCGCCATGCCGTAGAAGCGCGCGATGCCGCCGCGCGGCAATAAGCCGGATTCCCGCAGCGGTGGCTTCCGGAAGAAGACAGTGACCTTGTTGCCGTCCGCGAGGTTGGCGTTAGTCGATCCCCTGCCGCGCTCCCACAGTGCGAAGTGTTCGTCGTCAAACACCATGGTGCTGCCGCGCGGGCTGATCTGGGCATATCCGTTCGGCAGTGCGGTACCAATCAGGCAGACATACGCCGGATACGCCGTGTTGATGTGCTCATGCAGAACTTTGGGAATAGTCGTCAATGCATCCTCCCTGGCCAACAGGTTGTCATCTTAGTTAAATCATGACGCATTCGATTTGCAATCGCCGGGCATAGATGGGCCCGTCACGTCACATGTCGTAATGAAGCGATTCAGTCGCTAACGGAGGCAAAGCGGAAGTGGCGCGACCATCGCAAATCGGTCGTTCGTGACCCATCACTGCCAATCGGCAGCGGATTTTGCTGTGATGCACAACGGACCCGATGATGATAGGGTGATGCCGTCCGCCCAGCGGGAGGGCCTAGGTGAAACGGCATCGCACAGCAAGCCGTAAACCAGCGAAGACACGGCACCGCAACACGACGAGCCCGAAGCGCAGCACTGCGTCAAAGGCCACACGCGGGGCCAGTTCGTCCGTTGCCGAACTGCAAAAGCAGATTGAACGTCAGGCGCGCGAACTTAACGAGGTCCGAGAGCGAGAGACCGCCACGGCAGAGGTGCTGCGCGTCATCAGTTCGTCGCCCGGCGAGCTTGAGCCGGTTTTCCAGGCCATGCTGGAAAGCGCAACGCGCATCTGCGAGGCCAAGTTCGGCGTCCTGTATCGTTCCGAGGGAGATGCACTTCGCGCCGTTGCGCTGCATGGCGCACCGTTGGCTTATGTGGAAGAGCGGCGGCGTAATCCGATCATCCGTCCGAACCCCGAAACGACCCTCGGACGCGCCGTAGCAACCAAGCAGACGGTTCAGATCGCCGACGTGCTGGAAGAACCTAGTTATTTTGATGCGCCGTCGGGCTACACCGGTGCGCAGCTCGCTAAGCTCGCTGGCGCCCGCACTGTACTTGCGGTCCCGATGATCAAGAAAAGCGAGCTGATGGGCGCTGTCCTCATCTACCGCCAAGAGGTCCGCCCGTTCACCGATAAGCAGATCGAGCTGGTCAAGAACTTCGCTGCCCAGGCGGTCATCGCCATCGAGAATGCGCGGCTGCTCAACGAATTGCGCCAACGGACGGACGACCTCACCGAGTCGCTGGAGCAGCAGACGGCAACCTCCGAGGTCCTGCACGCGATCTCAAGCTCGCCGGGCGAGTTGGAGCCGGTGTTCCAGGCCATGCTGGAAAATGCTGTGCGCATCTGCGAGGCCAGTTATGGTGTCTTGTTCCGCTTCGAGGAAGGCGCGTGGCGCGCAGCTGCGATGCACGGAGTACCTCCAGCATTCGCAGAGTATTGGCAACGAGGTCCGCAACGGCCGGGTCCACGCACCGCGCTGGGTCGCGTCGCCGAAACCAAACAGACGATTCACATTGTCGATGTCACAACTGAACCGGCTTATGTCGACGGCGAACCCATATTCGTGGCTGCGGTTAATCTTGGGCGCTTTCGTACGATTCTGAATGTTCCGATACTCCGAGACAATGAATTAATCGGCGCCTTCGCCATCTACCGTCAGGAAGTTCGGCCCTTTACCGACAAGCAGATCGCGCTGGTGCAGAACTTCGCCGCGCAGGCCGTTATCGCCATTGAGAACACGCGGCTGCTCAATGAATTGCGGCAGCGTACCGACGACCTTTCCGAATCTCTGGAGCAGCAAACGGCGACATCCGAGGTATTGAGCGTGATCAGTTCATCACCCGGCGAGCTGGAGCCCGTATTTGAAAGTCTACTGGCAAACGCCGTGCGCGTCTGTGGCGCGAAGTTTGGAGTGCTATTTCTTCCGGAGGGGGATGACGCGTACCGCAGCGTCGCTTTGCATGGGGCACCGCCCGCCTTCGCCGAGTCGCGGCGGCGCGACCCACTAATAAGGCTAAATCCTGCCACTACACTTGGACGCGTAGCGGCGACGAAGCAGGTAGTTCAGGTCGAAGACATTCGCGCCGACCCTGCTTATACAAGCGACCCCACACGGTCTCCCCTCCTTGAGCTCGCTGGCGCACGCACCATGCTTAATGTGCCGATGCTCAAGGAGGGTACGCTGGTTGGGCAGATCGCAATCTACCGACAGGAAGTTCGGCCATTCACCGACAAGCAGATTGAGTTGGTACAGAACTTTGCCGCTCAGGCCGTGATCGCCATCGAGAACACGCGGCTGCTCAGCGAATTGCGTGAATCGCTGCAGCAGCAAACCGCCACCGCTGACGTCCTCAAGGTCATCAGTCGCTCGACCTTCGACTTGCAAACTGTGCTGGACACGCTTGTTGAATCGTCGTCGCGACTTTGCGACGCCTACGATTCGATTGTTCTCCTGCGCAATGGCGATACGCTCAATCTAGCAGCTCATTACGGGCCGATACCCGTCGATTTTCGCAATTGGGCAATTACTCGCGGCTGGGTCTCCGGACGCGCCTTCCTCGACCGCGAGCCGGTGCATATCCCCGACCTCGCCGCCGCCGAGGAGTTTCCAGACGGACGCGATATGGCGCTTCGGCTCGGATTCCGGACGACGCTGTCGGTTCCTCTGCTGCGAGAAGACGAGTCCATCGGCGTCATCACCATCCGCCGTTCCGAGGTGAAGCCGTTTACTGAAAAGCAGATAGATCTGGTCAGGACATTCGCCGACCAGGCTGTGATCGCGATCGAGAACGTGCGCCTGTTCGACGAAGTCCAGGCGCGCACACGTGATCTGACCGAATCCTTGCAGCAGCAAACCGCGACCGCCGATGTTCTTAAGGTCATCAGTCGCTCGACGTTTGATCTGAAGTCGGTGCTCAATACGCTGGTTGAATCAGTCGCCCAGCTTTGCGAGGCGGACATGGCGGCCATCCGCCGTCCAGAAGGCGCAACCTTCCTTCACGTCGCGAGCCATGGCGCGCCGAGCGAGTACAGCGAGTACATGAAAAGTCGTCCAGCCGTACGGGAGCGGGGGACGGTCGCTGGGCGAGTTCTGCTCGAAGGCAAACCTATTCAGATTCTCGACGTGCAAGCTGATCCGGAATATACGATGGCCGGAATCTCAAAGAGCGCCGGTTTCCATACCATACTTGGGGTCCCGCTGGTGCGCGAAGGAAACCCGATCGGCGTTATCATTTTGGGTCGCCGCGCGGTACGGGCCTTCACTGATAAACAGATCGAGCTGGCGACCACCTTCGCCGACCAGGCAGTGATCGCGATTGAGAACGTGCGCTTGTTTGAAAGCGTGGAGGCTCGGACACGTGAACTGGCGAAGTCACTGGAAGACCTACAAGCAGCGCAGGATCGCCTGGTGCAGACGGAAAAGCTCGCTTCGCTCGGTCAATTGACCGCAGGGATCGCCCACGAGATCAAGAATCCGCTCAATTTCGTCAATAATTTTTCTGCCGTTTCGGTCGAGCTCATCGACGAGTTGCGGGGGGCACTAGGTGGCATTCACCTAGACAGCAAGGTGCGCACGGAGATCAGCGAAATTGCTGATACGCTGCAAGGCAATCTGGAGAAGGTCGTGCAGCACGGCCAGCGCGCCGACGCGATCGTCAAGAATATGCTGCTTCATTCACGCCAGGGCTCCGGCGAGCATCGGTCGGTCGAGATCAACGCGCTCGTCGAGGAGAGCCTCAATCTCGCCTATCACGGGGCGCGGGCCGAGAAGCAGGGCTTCGAAATCACCCTGGAGAGGTCCTTTGATCCGGCCGCAGGCGAGGCCGATGTCTTCCCCCAGGAGATTACGCGGGCGCTGCTCAACCTGATCTCAAACGGGTTCTACGCCGCCACAAAGCGTAAAGCCGAAGCCAATGACGGTAATTACGAACCTACGCTTGCTGCCGCGACCAAGAATCTCGGCACCAGCGTCGAAATCAGGATTCGCGACAATGGCACCGGCATACCGCCCGAGGTGAAGGAAAAGCTGTTCAATCCCTTCTTTACGACCAAGCCTGCCGGCGAAGGGACTGGGCTAGGCCTTTCGATTAGTCACGACATCATCGTTAAGCAACATGGTGGGTCTATCGAGGTCGACACCCAGCCTGGGGAGTTCACCGAATTTCGGATTGTTCTCCCGCGCGCAGGTTCATCCCTTATCAAGGCGGGATGACCGCACGGTTTCAGGTTGATAGGTAAGAGCCGCTAACTACCCACCCGCTGTGGTCGCGCAATCGCAAATTTGCCCCTTCGATCTCCTGAAATTGCTGCACTGCATGAGTCTCCTTGTGGCCCGAAGCCGAAGTGACGCGATGTCCGCGATTTGGTCGCGATGGGGTGGAAAGCGGACCTAACGCGGACATCAGAAATCGGTCTTTCGTGACCCATATCGACCGATTGCTGCGAGACTTCAGTGCAACGCAGCACGTGAATCGTGCAGCTATCCCGACTTATAAATGCTCGATCAGTTATTCGATCACTTCATCGGCGCGGGTGCTCTCCGCCTCAATCACCCGCGCCGGGATTTGGTGAGAAGTACTGAAGTTTGTCCGGCTTACCCTCCCACTCCTTGGCGTCGGCCGGGGGGGCCTTCTTCACGGTAATATTGGGCCATGCCTTGGCGAATTCGGCGTTGATCCCCAGCCACTTTTCCATACCCGGTTCGGTGTCAGGCTTGATCGCATCAACTGGGCACTCGGGCTCGCACACGCCGCAATCGATACACTCATCCGGGTGGATGACGAGCATGTTCTCACCCTCGTAGAAGCAATCCACGGGGCAGATTTCCACACAATCCATCAGCTTGCATTTGATGCAGCTCTCATTGACGACGTAGGTCAATTGAGTGTCCTTTCAGCAGATCGCAGTGGTGAAGTCATTCGCGATGTCCTGCTCGATCCCAACGCGAGAAAGTTCACAGTTCATTAGAACTTAGACACAGCAGACTAGCTAGCCGGATGGCTGCTGCCGCTACGGTGAAGTTTCAGCGACCGCCAAGGCGTCCGCCCGCAAAAGGCGTTTAACTAAGGGTTCTCGCTGCTGAGTTGGCGCATAGGGTGACGGGTGTCGCCTCGTTTATTTTGCTGACGGACATAGGCGATTAGCGCCTCCGGGCGCTGCATCTTAACTTTGAGGGCGGCGATCAGCGCATCTTCCGCGTCAACGACAACGTGTCCCGTTTTCCCCTGAAACTTAAAGCCGACCGCAAATTGCACCTGTGTGCTCTCCCGCTTTCAACATTCAAAAAGTAGCACAATTCAATTGGGAGGTGTGAAGTAGGTTATTCAATCACCTCGTCGGCGGTGGCAAGCAGCGTCGGCGGCACAGTAAGGCCGAGCGCCTTGGCAGTCTTGAGATTGATGACCAGCTGGTATTTGGTCGGGTTCTGCACTGGCAGATTGGCCGGCTTTTCGCCTTTGAGAATGCGATCGATGTACCCCGCCGCCAGGCGTGACTCTTCGGCGTAATCGTCACTATAGCCGATGAGGCCGCCCGACTCCGCAAAATAGGTAGGGTTAAAATAGATCGCCGGAACGCCGTAGTGGGCCGCCAGTGCAATAATCAGGTCACGATTTTTCGTGTTGGAAACGTCCGGCATCACGATGAGGCCGCCACTGCGCGCTTGCGCGGCAATGACTCCTTCGATCTCATCCTTGGTGTGAACCGGGGCGGCACTGACCTGGACGGCAAAGGAGGATGCGGCAGCCTGAATGGAAGGCATGAGGAATTGGAACGGCATGGCAGTTGCCGGGTTGAACAGGAGCGCCGCGCGCTCGGTGCGTGGAGCGATCTCCTTCAATAGCTCCACCCATTTACTGCCCATAGCGGAATCGAGACTCGTGAAGCCGGTGATGTTGCCGCCCGGATGTGCGAGGTTCGCGACGAAGCCGTTGCCGATTGGATCAGCCACGACCGCGAACACGATCGGAATTGTCTGGGTCTCCCGGGCAAGGGCGCTGGTCGCGAGCGTGGTCTGACCGACAATCGCGTCGGGCCGCATATCGACCAGTTCCTTTGCCAACGTCCTGGTCCGATCCGGGTCAGCGGCGCCCCAGCGAAGCTCGATCCGGAGATTATTGTCTTCCGACCATCCCAACTTCGTGAGCGCAGCCCGGAAGGCCGCGACCAGAGACTTCCCAGCCGGATCGCTCTCCGCGAAGCCCATCAGCACTCCGATCAGCCGCATCCGGTTCGGCTGTTGCGCGCGTGCCACGAGCGGCCATGCGAACGCCGCGCCGCTAAGAGCGGCAATAAATTTCCTTCTTGCAATGTTGATCGCCATCGGACCCTCCAGTGGGGGTCACGCGCACTGGATAATTGCGAACGATAGCACGCCTCAGCACCGAGGTCTGTGCGATGTTACGGGGGACTCCGACGGCGAAATGGCTCGCTGTATCTCTGCACTGCGAAATGTCGCTTATTGGCCCATCGCGACCCATCGCATTTTGGTGGCCGACCGTCGCTTTCGGGGCATAACGGACATGGCTGGAGCGGCGGCCGGCCGGACCCGGACGCGAACGACCTAGGCTGTGTGAAAGCTCCGAAATTGAATTTGCGGATATAAATTTCCTCTCGACTTCGTCAATTTGAAAAACAAAAACGCTGGCGACCACTGTCGGGAGAAGACAATAGAGAAAACAATTCTGCGCCTTCCTCGCGCGCGCACGTTTTCACACAGCCTCGACCCTTCGCGTCACTTTCCAATCGTCGATTACCGCACTGCGAAAAGATCATTCGATCACCTCGTCTGCAAGCGCGACCAGATTCGGCGGCACCGTTAAGACCAAGGTTCTTCGCGGTCTTGCGATTGATGACGAACTCGAATTTGGTCGGCTGCTCGACCGGCAGATCGGCCGGTTTGGCGCCGTGCAGAATTTTATCAACGAATTCGGCCATGAGTGGACTCCTAGGCCAAGTCAGTTCCTGGCTGGGAGCACCATCATCGGCGCTTTGATCTAGATCAAAGACCGGTGTCCCGAATAAGCGCTTGTAGCAAGTAGTACTTTACGCGAAGCAAGTCGAAGCCGCACGCGCCTGGTCCTCTTACAAGAGGAGGGTGAAATGGTTGGCTTACCCCATAGACAAAAAAGCTGGTCACCAATCAAAGCTATTTTGCAATGGTGCCGAGAGTGGACCAGAAGCGATGGTCTAACGGAGCTGAAATGCTGTGGGGAGGAGGAAGTCGAGCGCATAGCTAGAGATTTCGGCGTGTCTGCGTCCGACCTCCATAGACTTGCTAGCCTGGGTTCTGGTTCAGCTGACCTTTTGCGATACCGAATGGCGACACTTGACCTCGACCAAGATGAGGTCTCTCGAATCACTCGAACGTTCCAGGATCTTCAGCGGGTTTGTTCATTGTGTGACAGTCGCAGGCGGTGTGTGCGAGACCTTGCGTCCGATTCTGCTAACCCAACATGGAAAGATTATTGCCCGAACGCGGCAACGCTCATGGCGCTGAATGCGTTGCCGTGGTCGTCGCGGCGTGAGAGTGTTTTGTAGCGGGAGAACGGTCAAATGCTCGGCCTTGCTCACTTGTAAGGCGCAAAAAATGGAAATCATAGTCATACTTATCATAGTTGGCTGCATCGCATGGGTCGTATGGGCGGTGCGGGAGCACAGGAAGGCGTTAGACAAAGAGGCCTTGGATGGGGCGTGGCGGCAAGTGCTCAATGACCCGCACTATATGGAGCGGCGCGACTTTGAAGAGCACAAGCGGGGGTTGGGCACGAGCGGTTCCACGCTGCCAATCTGAGGCTCTCGACTAAGGAGAGCGGCTTGTGAGGCGACGCGATTTCATCGCGACACTCAGCACTGCGGTAGCGGCGTGGCCGCTCATAGCCCGCGCGCAATAGACAGCGGTGCCGATTGGGTTCCTCACGCCAGCAGCTTTACCGATACGTACTATCAACTCGGACTCTATATCGGGCGACTGTTGAAAGGCGAGAAACCCGCCGACCTGCCGGTGCAGCAGTCCACGAAAGTCGAACTCATCATCAACCTCAAGGCGCTCGGTTTTACGGTGCCAATTCCGTTGCTCAGCCGTGCCGACGAGGTGATCGAATAGACTTCTTTTCGCTGCGATGCACTTTGTCAGTTATTGGCCCACAGCGTCGTTTTGCTGTGACGCAATAAATGTCGGCTGTTGGGGTAAGAGCGGAAGTCTCGTCGTTGTCATACTGGCCGATCAACCGACGTGTTTGTTCGATCCGCATTTCGTCTCAATGCTAGTTCGTGATAGCGGGATAGGTTCAGCGAACGGTGCGTTCGGCCGACATAACCTGCACGATAGGGAAGGGATCGAGCTGGTGACGGCAGCGCCGTGGTGACGATCGAGTGACCTCAGGTCAATGGCCGATGTGTGACGGCACGCTCTCGCGGCAACCGCGGCGCCGACGATCGGCAAAAAGATCATCGGCATTCGCTTGGCTTGGCGTTCGAGGCCGCTCTTGTGGGTCCGCACGGGGTAGCGGCAGGGCGGCCGCTGTTTTCGCTCGCAATTTCAATCCGGAATGGCGGACGGTGCTTCCGCCGTGTGCCGCGGGAGTGAACTATAACTTGTGACGAGTAATCACGATAACTTGTAACGAGTAATGGGGCCGGCCGGGACCCATGACTACGAGGCGAGCCGCGAAGAGCTGGATTAGCAATTTAATGAAGAACTGAGCGCGCGCGTTCGATCAACTCGCTACGAAATTTTGGGTCCTGGCATCGGCTTCCGAGGTATTGGGTGTATGGCGACTGTTCACCGCCACTCGGATAACGCCTGACGAGCAAATTCCATTCTTTGCCGCCCACGGACCTTTTCGGGTATAAATAGCAGCGGTGGTAAATCACCAGGTCTGGCGCGGTCGTTTTGAGGACATGCGCTTTCGCAACGCGTCCCCGCGTGGGCAACAATTGGCTTCTTTGCAGCATTTCGTCCCGGTATTCATTCGCACCATCAACTCGGCCAAAACGAGATCGATAAACGGATTCATAGGTACGTTCGATCGCTGACTTAAGGGCGCTCTCGTCATATAGGTCTGGCCACCCAGGCTCCCACAGCGGAATCGTGGCGTTCTCGCGCTCGAATGCTGCCAATTGATGCAGATTTTGCGCCCAGATTTTTTGAGCCATATACCGCGCCGGGGGAACGAATTGCACAGTTTGCAACTGAAAGAACATGCGCACGGCCAGGGATTTGCGTAAAGCCACGCGGCGCACGACGATGCCGGCATCTGCGGCTCTCGTGACGGTAAGATCCTGCGATCGTTCAAGCGCGGCGATAATCTCCGCGAAGACGCGGCGCGGCGCGCCATCAGCCATACCAAGCTTGGTTGCAAGCTGATTGAAGTGAACCGGCTCGCCATCGTGCAATTCTTCCAGGATGCTGGCCGTCAAGGGTTCCAGAGAGCCGGGCGCAAAGATGCGTACGTCAAGCTCTGCGTTGATGACGCGATCGACCAGCGTCAGAAACCTAAGCTGGTTCGCACCGGGCACGCCAGCTAGGCGGGCGATTATGTCTCGATGGTCCGGTGGGCCGAGCTCGTTCATGGCGATAAAACCGGGAGAACACAGTGCCGCAGTGGGCCACCATGACCGAAGAGGGCTGCCAATCCGGCCATGTGTGGATACCGATCGCCCGCCTTGGCAACGCTCGCCACAAGCTCGGTCAGGTTGCCGACGAGGTGCAGCCGTTCGCTGGCGCGTGATAGGGCGACGTTCATCCGGCGCGGGTCGATCACAAAGTCGCTCCTTGTCGGAAATTTTAGCGAGACGAACGACACGATAACCGAATGTGCTTGCCTTCCCTGGCACCCGTCGATCGTTTGCACATCCGCAGCCTGAGAAACAGCGTATTTTAGCTTGGACACTTGCGCGGCATACGGGGAGACGATCAGTACGTCCTCGGATGGATTGTAGATGCGGCCAACAAGCCTCGCGACGACATCGATCTCCGCGTCGTTATAGCGGCTGGTGCAGTCCTGTTTCGGAAGCGCGTGCGCAGAATGCGATGTGTCGTGCCAAAATACGCGATCATCTATTCCGGGCTTTGTCAGCGCCCAGGTCTGGTCGCCATAGAACAGGCGTCGAACAAGCTCCGCCACAGACGGGTGCATGCGGTGTTGCCGCGAAAGGACCGTGACGAGCGATGGATGGCGGCGGCAGACGGCCTCGAAAGGCGATTCCGATTTTTCGATTAACTGGCGAAGAACGGTTGCGTGCGCGCGGGGTTTTCCGGCGTCGCCCTCCTCGATCGTTTCCAAAAAGGGGGGCAGCTGCCGCGAGTCGCCGCTCATAACAATTCTGGGCGGGGTTCCGTCGCCGCGGGCGCGAATAAGTTTTGTCAAAACCTTGAACAGCTTTACCAGCCGCAGTTGACTGGCCTCCTCGAAGACCGCAAGGTCGCAGTGCACATCCGGCAGCCGGTCCAGGGCGTCGACAGTGGTCACAATGATCGAGGCCGCGAAGCTTGCGTATGGATCAAGCCGCGGTGCGCCCGGCACCGCGTCGGAAGCACTTGCGGGCTGGTCCTTGAGCTCCTGAAGCGCCGTCAGGCGCTGGCGCAGCATCTCGCGCAAGAGGGTCTGCTCGCGGGCGGCAAGCGCGCGCCTTTTGCCGAGCACACGAGTTCGCCACTTCTCGTGCGACGGAATAAACGCTGGCGCATCAGCATCAGAGGACTCGGCGGCTTCAACGGCGCTCAACTCTCGCTGGACGCGATCTATCGTTTCCTGCAGGCTAGGCTCAGCAGGCGTGATCCGGATTGCGCTGAGCAGTTCGGATACGACGCGTTTGTAATGCTCCTGCGACCAGTTGTAGAGGTCCCTGTCGAGTCCTTTTTGCCCTTGCAGTTCGCCAAGTCGGCTTTGGGGAACGAAGCGATACGGGACGTGCCGGTCGTCCGAACGCGCGCGGAATACGCGTGTGAAATTGTCCAACGCGTAATGGGTAGTGGCCACGACAATAATGCGCGCGGGCGGAAAGCCGGGCGTGTCCGCGCATTCGTCGAGGAACCGGATGGCAAGATCGGCAACAAGCGCGGTTTTCCCGGTGCCCGCCGCGCCCGTGACCAACGAGCAATTGAGTGACGATTGGGCGTTGAACACGCGCTCGTACAAATCATCGACCGGGTGTCCGGCTGGACGTGCGGCTGGGAGGGGCGAGGTTGGAAAGTTGAGTTGCGGGCGGGGCGGCAGGACCTCCGATCCGACCAGGGGCGCAAGAACACTCCAGGCGAGTGTCGGCGCCGGTGGTGACTCAGCTGGTGTGAAATAGGACGCCTTGAGGATGCGAAGCGGAGCGGCATCTGCTCCGAGGACCGCGTCCGTTCCCTCATCCGTGAAAGTAATGCTCCCATTTTGGGGGATTTCATCCGCTTCGTTCTCGCTAACAAGCGTCAGGCGGGCTTCATCGCCCTGGTATTCGACGGACTCGGATACACATTGAAATTCCCGGCCATCGCTGGCGATCCCCCGGACGTTCAGCTGCAAACGGCCGTCACGATCGGCGTATCCCGTACCGGCCAGGTGATCGAGGAGCTGCTTGCCCTGAGCGATGACTAGGAGAGATTGGCCCGAGCCGAACCCGCCATTTTTCAACTGAAAGGGAAAGCCGGTGCCTGCCAGTTTGTCCAAGCGCGTATATTGCCAATCGATCCAGCTTAATTCCCGATCAAGGATCGCCGGCAGCTCCGCTCGGATTGCGTGCTCCCGCGCGCGACGAAGCCATTGGTCCATCCACTGCCGGTATCGATTATATTCCACGCCGAAGACTTGCTCGACTACGTTTCGCGCGTCGTCCTCGGAGGCGACCCGAACAAACATCAACGCGTCGTCGTGTATTCCCTCGGCAGGCACGCCCATTTGATGATCGCGCTGGCGGGCGCTTGACCAACGCCGCCTGTCATATTGCACAAGCCGGTGTGCGGTCGGCAGGGAGTTGCCCCGGAGAGTGAGACCGATCTGGGAATCCTCGCCGGCAGCGAAATAGACATTGGGCTGTCCCAAGGCCCGATCGTAAAGGAGACAGGTGGGTACGCATGCGCTGAGAGCGTCGGATGCCGGGATAATATCCGCGTTCACGCAGTTACGGATGAATTGCCCGTCGAGCTCGCCCACGATGAAGGGATCGCGGCAGATTTCCGCGGCGAACAGTTTGTCAATTTCGTCCTTGAGGTCCTTGGCGCGGGGCAGAGCGCTTTCCAGCCAACCAGCCAGTTCATCAACGATGTTGTCGTTCCAGGGCGCCCCGAATAGGGCGCTTGCCATGACCCCAGAAGGTGTCGCCGAGCCGTAATAGATTTGTCGGAACGCCTTGCCCAGCGCAGGACCGCGAACCCAGTCCGCTGCGAGGAGTCCTTCTGCGGTGGGATCATCCAGTCTGATTACGGCAAGGTCGGCAATAGAGATTGCCGAAGGTCGGCCGGGCTTGACGAAATACAGGTGCTGGAATGCCGGATCATCCGACCGGAAATCGTCAAGGAAGGCGCCAACGCTGCTCCATTCGGCCACCGCCCGCACCAGGGAAAGTATCAGCGTGATACGCTCGTGATGGGGCGGGTTATGTCCCGACATATAAGCATGCAACGGAATCGCGTCGCCCTGAGATTGGCTCAGGCCATAAGCGTGTGCGGTGTGAGTGAATTTCCATGCCGAGCTGCGCCAGAAGAGCGGCTGCGCCGTGTCCTTGAGGAGGTTAACTTTCGTAAGCGCCTGTTTGAAGTCTTGGGGGTCGTCGATCTTGAGAAGCACCGTGCCGGCAGGAGTGTCCGCGCGCTGATGCGGTTTCTTCGTCTGGAAATCGCGTCCGGCCGACCGTTTGGCGGCCGCGATGTATTCCTGCACCTGAAGCCGCTGCCTAGTGTCGTTCGCCCGGTCCGCTGCGCCATTGATCGCGGAGCGTAGCTCGCGTCGAGCCGTAGTCCGGTCGAAGATCGTCCGATCGAGGTCGAGCCGGTCGGAAGTGAATGGGCCTTTTCGGCCGTCATGAAAGGGTGCGATCACGCCTATTATACTCTTGATAAGAGCATCGGTTCTGCCGGTCTTTTCGAAAAACCGGAGCAGGTCTGGCGTGTAGGTCTCCAGAAATGTGAGTTCGGAGAGGATTTCATGCTTGTTGTGGGGCAGGCGAAGGAAAGGCTCGCATGTAAATGCTGAGTTTGGTGCCGCGTCGACCGCCTGCATTCGTTCCCGCAGTCGGGAATATGCGTCCAGCCGTTCTATCGCGCCGATGCATCCGAACACTCGGCAGTCATGTACAGGATTGTACACTAGGCGAAAGTCAATCTCCGCGCCCGCGCAGCGCGCGAGACGCCCGTTGCAAAGGAGAACGAAGCCTTCGAGAACCGGCGCGACGAGCGCGGTGTCGCGAAGCAGGCATTCCTCGGCGTTGCGATGCTTGACCTGAACGACACGCAGTTTCGTGATCTGGCGCGACGGCTCGTCGACGCTCCATGCGAGATAGTCGTCCACATCTTCGCAGCGGTACGCGTCGTAGGTACCATCGAGAATCCGCGGCATGAGGCGAAGCGCGTACAGCCACTGGTAATAGAATCCCCTGATGGCGTTCAGCCCCCCAACCTCGCGAGAGTCGTGGGGTTTATGGCCCATTGAGGCCTCTAGGGCGGGGGTCGGTTGCGGCATGGAATGCGACACCTACGCACGCATGAAATGGGGATACCCGCACAGATTGTTCGGCATCCTTGCGAACGTCAATTCGATTGTTGATCGGTGTTTCGCCCGAGTCGCCTGAATCGGCTCTACGTCGAGCTTCTGAAAGACAACCCCGAATGGGGGGACCGCCGAGCGCCAGCACAACATGAACCACTTCATGGTGCGGCTAGAGGCGAGCTCAAGCCATGACGAGTGGCGCCACGATACCCCCGGCCGCTCGCGAGTTACCGACGTCCAGGCCATAAATCATTGTTACAACAAATACTTATGAAATTTTATGCTGAGATTTGTATTGTGTCACGTTACACACCACATCTTGCCTGATCAATTGGGTTCTGCCGGTAGGCTCAGAGAACACTTATGTCGAAAAAAGTTCAGCACCCGGGAAAATTCATCAGGGCCGAGGTGATCCCGGCCGGGATAACGGTCAAAAAAACGGCCGAACTGATCGGCGTCAGTCGTCCCACGCTGTCAAACCTCCTCAACGGCAACGCCGGCCTTTCGCCGGAGATGGCGCTCCGCCTCGAGAAGGCGTTCGGGGTCAACCGCGGTCTGCTTCTCGAAAAACAAAGGGCTTATGACGAGCAGCAGAGCCGTCATCTCGGGAAAGAGGTTGCTGTCAGGACTTACGCCGCGGGATTCATGGACATCACGGCGACGCAGATCGCCGCATGGGCCGAGAAAACAGATACGCGCGCGCAACTCCCGGCGCTCTTGCGCAAGCTGGTGACGACGACCGGCGCAAATCTGTCGAAGGTGGATTTTCCTGCCTTCGACAATGCGCAACGCCACGGCTGGGACGGCCAGGTCGACACCGACACCGCGACGCCGTGGATTCCGTCCGGTGCCTCAGGCTGGGAATTTAGCTGCAATCAGGATCCCAGGCAGAAGGCGGAGCAAGACTACGACGTGCGCGTGCGCGCCATACCCGCTGCCGAGCGCAAAAACATGACCTTCGTTTTCGTCACGCCGCGCAACTGGCCGGGCAAGCACGCATGGACTAAGGAAAAAGCAGCCGAGAAGTGCTGGGCGGGCGTCAAGGCGTTCGACGCCAGCGATCTTGAACAGTGGCTCGAGCAATCCGTCCCGGCGCAAAGCTGGCTCGCCGAAAAGCTCGGCAACAGGCCGGACGATATTCTCTCCCTCGAAGAGTGCTGGGACCGCTGGTCGAAGGTGACCAACCCTGAACTGAGCAAGGCGCTGTTCGCTGGCTCGGTCGAGACCCACAACAACAGCCTTGCCAACTGGCTCAAGAATCCGGCCGGCCGGCCCTACGTCCTGACCTCGGATTCGGAGGAAGAATTGCTTGCCTACCTGGCATGTGCTTTAGACGCCGCCGGCGGCTTCGCCGACAAAGCCGTTGTACTGCGCTCGGTGCCGGCATTGCTACGCGCCACGAAATCCTCGTCGAACTTCATCGCCGTGCTGGCATCGCCAGAGGTCGAGTCTGCTTCGGCTGGTCTGTACAAGACGCAGCACACCATCATCGTCCGCAGGCGGAATGCCGTCGAGAGCGAGCCCGACATCGTGCTTGATCTCGTCGATGACGAGACCTTCAAGAAGGGTCTTCTCGACATGGGCATCGCCGAGGAAGAGGTGCGCACGCTGTCGCGGGCTTCCGGCCAGTCGCTCACGATTCTGCGTCGCCGCTTGTCGATGGTGCCCGCGATTAAGTCCCCGCCATGGGCCGAGGACAATGCACTAACGCGCAAGTTGATCGCCCTGGGATTTGCCGGTGCTTGGGACAGTCGGTCGAAGGAAGACCAGGAAATCCTCTCGTGCATGATGGGCGACACCTACGCGACGATCGAGAAGTGCGTTGCCGAACTCCTCAACCTCGAACATTCGCCGATCTGGGCCGTCGGTCGCCATCGGGGCGTCGTGTCGAAGCTCGACGTGCTTTACGCGATCCACCGTCTCGTTACCCCCGCCGACTTGGAAAACTTCTTTGTGACTGCGCGCATAGTCCTCTCGGAGCGTGATCCTGCGCTCGATCTACCCGAGGACAAGCGTTCCTGGGCAAACATTTACGGAAAGACCCGCAATCATTCGTCGGTGCTGCGGGAAGGCATGTGCGAAACGCTCGTTCTGCTCGCGATTCACGGCAACGACCTGTTCAGCGATCGTCTCGGCTACGATGTTGAGGCACACGTCAACGCCACGGTGCGCGAGTTGCTAATGCCGTTCGCCGCCGAGACCTGGGCCTCGCAGAAGAGCGATCTGCCGCTGTACGCCGAGGCGGCACCCGACCTTTTCCTCGACATCGTCGAACAGGACCTTCAAACCGACGATCCGAAAATCCTCTCGCTGCTCAAGCCGGCCAGCACAGAGATATTTGGCGGCGGCTGCGCACGCAGCGGGCTATTGTGGGCATTGGAGCTTCTGGCGTGGAAGCCTGAACGGCTAACGCCCGTCGCGGCGCTGCTGGCGCGCATGTCAGCGATCAAGATCGACGACAACTGGACCAACAAGCCTGAGAACAGCCTCAAAGCGATTTTTCGGTGTTGGATGCCACAAACGGCGGCGAACGTCGAGCAGCGTTGCGCCGTCCTCGGCAGCATTGCCCGGCGTTATCCAAAGGTAGGCCGGCGGCTTTGCCTCGACCAGTTCGACGCCACCACGACGGTCGGCCACTACAGCCACCGCCCCCGGTGGAGAAAGGACGCTGCCGGCGCCGGCCAGCCGGTAACGAACCTCGAAGCATTCACATTCGCACGCAAGGCGTTGGACTTGGCGATCGATTGGCCCACGCACGACGAACACACCTTAGGGGATTTGGTTCAGCACATGCACGGACTGGCTGACGTCGATCAAACCCGGATTTGGGACCGAATCCGGGCGTGGATTGCGACCAGCCCGAGCGATCAACGCAAAGCGGCGCTGCGTGAGCGCATCCGCTTATTTTGCTTTACCCGCCGTGCTCGTCGGCACGGGCAACAGCCCAAGTCACCGGACGTCGCCCGCGAAATATACGACCAGCTCGCGGCGTCCGATCCGATCGTTCGTAACCAATGGCTGTTCGCGCGGCAGTGGGTGGAGGAATCTTGGGACGAAATCGAGACTGAAAACTTCGACTATCGCAAGCGCGAAGAGAAAATCGCGAAGCTGCGTGAGGAGGCGGTCGCTGAGGTATGGAAAGCTCGAGGTTATGACGGAATCCTCAGCCTCTGCGAGGCCGGCGAGGCTTCGAGCGTCGTCGGTTGGCAACTGGCCGCTCTTGCGCCCTCCGGTCTGGATCCGGTGGAACTCGTGATGCACCTCATTGCGGACGAAGCTGAGCAACATGCGTCGCAGTTCAACATGTGCCTTCAGGGTTTTCTCTTCCGGCTGGACGACGCGCAACGCGACAAGCTGCTCAACACCTTGATCGAACGGTTCAATGCCGACAGGCTGAACAGTGGCGACCGTATTATCCGCGTGCTTCAACTCGCGCCGTTCAAGAGATCCACGTGGCAGATTGCCGACCGGCTGCCAGAGGAGCTTCGGGCTCGGTATTCAACTGAGGCTAAACCGAACTGGGTGGTCAACGACGACACCGAGTTGCGCGAGCTTGTCGAGAGATTGCTGATTGCCAAGCGGCCGAAGTCGGCGCTCGCCGCCGTGCGGTTTCAGATCGAGAAGCTAGATTCTCCACTTATCGTACGGCTGCTAAAGGACCTTGCCACATCCTCGTCGGAGCAGAAGTCGAATATTCGCTTCCAACCTTACGAGTTCAGCCGGGCCTTCGAGGTCCTCGACGATCGCGCCGACGTTTCTTCCGACGAACTGGCGCACCTTGAGTTCCTTTATCTGTCTGCACTGCAACACGACAAACGTGGCATTCCAAACTTGGAACGTCAGCTCGCCGAGACACCGGCGCTGTTCGTGCAAGCTGTCGGTCTGACATACAAGCGCAAGGACGAAGGCGATGACCCACCAGAATGGCAGATCGCTGATGAGGAAGCTCGCTCGAATGTTGCGACACAGGCTTATCAGCTTCTTCACAGCGCCAAGCGCATCCCCGGCACCGGCGCCGATGGAAAAATCGATGTACCGAAATTAAAAGCGTGGCTTAAGGAGGTCCGCACGCTGTGCAAGACGTATGGGCGTGAGCTTGCTGGCGACAACTCCATCGGGGAGCTGCTGTCAAAGAGCGGTCGTGATGCAGACGGGATATGGCCGGTCGTGGCCGTGCGCGACGCGCTTGAGGAGTTCGGAAATCAGGCGATCGCCGAAGGAATGGCAGTCGGGCTGTACAACCAGCGCGGCGCGCACTTTCGCGATGTTGGCGGCAAGCAGGAACGCGAGCTCGCCGAAATGTACCGCGGGTGGTCGAAGCAAACAGCTGTCGAGTGGCCGTTCACGTCGCGGCTCCTAGAACGAATTGCGCAGAATTACGACCGTGACGCCAAATGGCACGACACCAATGCCAATCTTCGCAAGCGCCTATCATATTGATCGAGAGCTTTCCTTCGCCGGCCACCCAAGGGGGATTGAACGTGAGGAGCGGTAGGCGCACCGGCGCTCAAAACTTCTCAACGACAGGGAGCGCCGCCGCTGTGATCGCTACAGCGCCGGACACAACGTGTCACCACTCTCGCCAATGGGGGTAGCCTTGTGGGTAGCAGTCCAGAGATCACTAATTATTTAGTTGAATCAATGATAACTGGCTCCCCGGGCCGGATTCGAACCAGCGACCAACCGGTTAACAGCCGGTTGCTCTACCGCTGAGCTACCGGGGAAAAGCCTGCTCGGTACGGTGCGCCGCATATAACAAAGCCGGTCCCGCTTTGAAAGCGCGAAGCGTCCCCAACCTCGATCGTTAGGCAGAGTTTCGTCTGGCTGGCTTGCCGGGCCGTAGCTCGCAGCCGCTGGCGGTGCCCGCCTTCGCTACGCTACGGCGCGGCAGCCTTCACTCGCTTCGCGAGCGAAGGCTGGAGGCCACGCCCGGAATTGAACCGGGGTAAACGGTTTTGCAGACCGCTGCGTAACCACTCCGCCACGTGGCCGTCCATAGCAGGGGTAACATCGGCAAATGCTACCCCTCCTTGGGTAACTGCACCTCATCGATTAAGCAATGCCTAGGCCGCGTTCAAGTTAAAGGTGCCCAAATGCGGAATACAGACGCGGAATAGTTTCAATGGTTCCGGCTATTTTGACGCGGATATTGCCGAGGAACTTTGAGTTCCTGGTTGAGTTGCCATGGGTGCTCGACGGGTGTGGGCGAAACTCAATGAGTACCGGAGGACGATAATGGCTACTCTTAAAATGGTAACGCTTGCAGCCGCCCTGATCGCGGGCGCGACTTCGTTGGCGATAGCACAGAATGGCCCCCCCGACCGGCGGTGAGCCGCCGGTCGCCGGCGGCGCTGCGGCCAGCAATCCGTCGTCCGGCGGCACCGGCAATGGCATGGCGCCAGCGAAGACGATTCACCACAAGGCGATGAAGAAAAAGGATTCCAAGCCCCAGTGACGAAGTGAGCTGACCCCCGCCGCGCTCGGTTGCGCGTGGCGGCAATTGAACTTTAGCCCCCGGTCATGGCGCGCCATGACCGGGATTTTTCGTGCGCAGCGTAAGGCTTGGTTTTCGGCATCGCGCTCAACCAGCGTTATTGCCAGGGCCTGGGATTTGAGGCGTTTGCCCTAGGCCGGCCGCTTGCGTTTTGGCCGACCCTATCGCACAACGCAGCCATCGCTCATTCAGGAACCTAACCCATGTTCGACACCGCTACGGCGCGCCGCATGATGGTGGACGGGCAGGTTCGCACGGTCGATGTCACCAATCTTGACTTGATTGCGGCCATGCTGGCGGTGCCGCGCGAGCTGTTCGTGCCGCCGCCGCTTGCCGGGCAGGCCTATCTCGACGGCGATATCCCGCTTGGTGCAGGCCGGGCGCTGCTTAAACCGATGGTTCTCGCCAAGCTCATTCAAGGCGCCCAGGCGAGCGCGGCCGACCACGTTCTCGATGTCGGCTGCGGCACCGGCTATTCGTCGGCCCTGCTGTCGCGCATCGTCGGCTCGGTCGTGGCGCTCGAGGAAGAGGCGGCTTTGGCACGCCGCGCAGAGGAGGCGCTGGCAGCCATCGGCGCCGCCAATGTCACCGTCGTTGTCGGTCCATTGAACGCAGGCTGGCCGGCAGGGTCTCCTTACGACCTCATTTTGCTCGACGGCGCCACCGAGATCGTACCCGAGGCGCTTGGCCGCCAATTGAAGCCGGACGGCCGCATGGTTTGTATTCTGGGCCGGGTCCCGACTGGCAAGGCCATGATTTATCGGATGATCGAGGGTCATCTCGTCGGCCGCCCGATTTTCGATGCCGGAGCCCCGGTATTGCCCGGATTTGTCGCCCCTCCGGCTTTCGTGTTCTAGCGCCTATAGCGGTCCAAGGCCCTTTGCGTGTAGCGCCGACTGGGTAACGCCCGGCGCCTTTGGGGTCCGTCCTGCCTGATTTCGCCGACGGCCTTGCGGGGTTAGAGCTGAATCAGCCCTGGCAGCCCTATTAGCCCTGGCGATTCACCTGTGGCGCAGAAACGCCTATTCCCAGATTTTTGCATTTCATCCCCAGATGCAGGGTTTCGCCCGCCGCGCCAGCCGCTTAAGGTTGCTAGTTTCGCGTCTCCGACCAAGCTGGCTGGCCGGCGCGTGATGACGCGTCTGTGACGGGGTCCACCGCACAAGGGGGCGGGCGGAGATTTAGGTGGTTTGGAGCTGTGTCTACGTCATGAGTGGACGGGGACTGCGGGCGCATATCGTGGCCTTTGCAAGCCTCGCGTTGGGCGGTGCTGCCCTTGCCGGCGGCTGCACCGCGGCCGCGGCCGACACCCTCGAATGGGCGCTCGTCCAGGCGTACCAGAACAATCCGGCGCTCAATGCGCAGCGCGCGGCATTGCGCGCCACCGATGAGAACGTGCCGCAGGCTTTGTCGGGCTATCGACCGAAGCTCAGCGTCACCAGCACCGACGGCTTCGCTTATTCCAGTACGCTGTCGAACAGCATCAATCAGCAGGTATTTCCCAACACCATTACTTATTCGAACATTGCCAAAGATCTTGGCCAGCGCGGCATCGGCGCAACCGCGACCGAGACGCTGTTCAACGGCTTCCAAACCGCCAACAAGACGCGACAGGCGGAAAGTCAGGTAATGGGCGCGCGCGAGACCTTGCGCGTCACCGAGCAGCAAGTGCTCCTCGATGCGGCCACGGCCTACATGAACCTGCTCCGCGACCAGGCCATCCTCGATCTCAACCGCCGCAACGTTGAAGTTCTCACCGAGCAGCTCAAGCAGACGCGCGATCGCTTCAATGTCGGCGAGGTGACGCGGACCGACGTCGCGCAAGCCGAATCGCGCCTGGCCGCCGGCCGCTCGGCATTGCTCGGCGCGCAGTCAAACTATGTCACCTCGCAAGCCAATTATCGGCGCGTGATCGGCGTCGATCCCGGACGGCTCGATCCGGGCACGCCGGTCGATCGGCTGTCGCCGCCGACGCTGCCGGGCGCTGTTACCGAGGGCGAGAATCAAAGTCCGTCCGTGCTCGCCACGATGTATGGCGTCGACATTGCCGAATTGGCCGTGAAAATCAGCGAGGGCGCGCTCTACCCGAACCTGTCGCTGACGGCGAGCGCCTCGAAGAATTATCTGCCGGTCTACAACGTCAATAAGCAGACGGAAGCCTCGGTGCTTGGCACCTTGACCATCCCGATCTACCAGGGTGGCGCCGAATATTCCGCGATCCGCCAATCCAAGGAAACGGTCGGGCAGCAGCGTCTCAATCTCGACGTCACGCGCGATCAAGCGCGCGCCACCGTGGTGCAAAGCTGGGGTCAGCTGGATGCCGCCAAAGCGCAGATCGAGGCCACCACCGCGCAAGTCAATGCGGCGGAGATCGCGCTCAACGGCGTGCGCGAGGAAGCGCGCGTCGGCCAGCGCACGACGCTCGACGTACTGAACGCGCAGCAGGAGCTGGTCAACGCGCGCGTCGCACTGGTCACCGCTCAGCACGACCGTGTGGTGGCGTCCTACACGCTGTTGGCGGCGGTCGGCGGACTGTCGATGCAGCACCTCGGACTCAATGTGTTGATTTACGATCCGCAAGTGCACTATCAGCAAGTGCGCGATGCGTGGATCGGCGTTCGCACGCCTGACGGCAGATAAGTTCGCGGCAACGAATCCGGCCCGTTCCGCCGCAAAGGGTGTCCACAGATCGCGCCTTGCTTTCGACTTTCACCATGACAAACGCGCCGGCGCCATTGCATAGTTGGCGTTGTGTGATTCGGCGGCGCGTCACGGGGCGGAAGCCTCGCGACGGGGGCGAACGCACGCAAGTAAGGCACGCAACTAGGCACGCACGTAACGTAAGCAAAGCCAGGCGAGGGTGTGCATGTCGCAACCGGCGAAAGCGCAGGAACCGTCGATGGAGGAGATTCTCGCCTCCATTCGCCGCATTATCGCTGACGACGACGCCAATAAATCTCCGCCCCGGGCGCCGGAACCACCGAAGGCGGAACCCGAGCCGGCGCCGCCTCAGCCGATGTTTTCGGCGCCGCCAGCCGCTCCACCGGTTGCGCCGCCGCAGCCGCGCGTTGAAGCCGAAACGCGCCGCGCCGTGGCGCCGTCAAGCCCGCCCGACATCGCGACTGTGGCGGATCAGTCTTCCGATATCCTCGATCTCACCGAATCGATGGCGGCGTCGATGCCGCAGCCGCTTCCGCCCCTTCCTCCAGCGAATCCTCCGGCCAGTGCCATGCCAAATCCCGCAGCGCAATTTCGCACCATCGACGGCAGCTCCGACATAGGGTTTGACGAGGTGAGCGAAAGGCCCGCCGTGCCCGGTGCCGCGCCGGCCAACGAGGAGCGGGGTCAGCTGATTTCCAGCGACACCAGCGCCGCGGTCGATTCCGCCTTCAATGCGCTCGCGCAGACCGTGCTGGTGCAGAATGCCCGCACGCTGGAGGATTTGGTGCGTGAAATGCTCCGGCCGATGCTGAAGACCTGGCTCGACGACAATCTGCCCGGCATGGTCGAGCGGCTGGTGCGCGCCGAAATCGAGCGGGTTTCGCGCGGCCGCGCGACCTGAATAAACGCAACTAACCTTTCAGCGCGGCGGCGAGCTTGAGCGCCTGATCGGATAGCACCGCCGCATCTTCCTTGAAGCTTGCCGGCGGCTTTAACGCCACGCCGATCTTGCGCGGAATGACGTGGACGTGCAGGTGAAACACCACTTGGCCGCCGGCCGGCTCGTTGAATTGCTGGATGGTAAGGCCGTCCGCGGCAAAGACCGTCATGGCGGCGCGCGCAATCGTCTGGGTCGCTTTCATCACATGCGCGAGATCGTCCGGCGCGATATCGAGAATGGTGCGGGCAGGGGATTTGGGGATGACCAAAGTGTGGCCGGGCGCGCGCGGCATGATGTCGAGAAACGCGAATACTTTGTCGTCCTCGAAGACTTTATGCGCCGGTAGCTCGCCGCGCAGAATCTTGGCAAATATGTTGTTCGGATCGTAGTTCGTCATCGCGATCTCCACGAGTCGGGCCGCGATCTTAATCATTCCGGTTCGACGACGAAATCCTTGCGGAACGGCGCCAGCGTTGCAAGTTCTTCGCCGGCCGCCGCGACATAAGCGCGTTCGCGCACCAGGTAGTCGGCAATGGCGCGGCGCAGGCCTGCGTCGGCAATATAATGCGCCGAATAGGTCGTCGTCGGCATGTAGCCGCGCGAAATCTTGTGCTCGCCTTGCGCGCCGGCCTCAACGCGGGGCAGCTTGTGCGCGATCGCGTAATCGATCGCCTGATAATAGCACAGCTCGAAATGCAGGAACGGATGATGCTCGATCGCTCCCCAGTGGCGGCCGAATAAAGCGTGCGAGCCGACGAAATTGATGGCGCCGGCGATCCAGCGTCCAGCGCGCTTGGCCATCACCAGTACGATGCGATCGCGCATTTTCTCGCCGATGAGCGAGTAGAACGATCGGGTGAGGTACGGCCGGCCCCATTTGCGCGATCCGGTCTCCATATAGAATTCGAAGAAAGCGTCCCAAACGTCTTCGGTGAGGTCGCTGCCCGTGAGCCAATGCACGGTGATGCCGTTTTGCAGCGCGTCGTGCCGCTCGCGCCGGATGGTTTTGCGCTTGCGTGCGGTGAGCGCGGCAAGAAACTCGTCGAAGCTGGCAAAACCCGCATTTTCCCAGTGGAATTGCTGATCGGTGCGTTGCAGGTAGCCGAGCTCGCCCAACAAGCGGAATTCCGGCTCGGTCGCAAAAGTCACATGGACGCCGGAAGCGCCGGAAAGCTTGCACAATTCGATGAGCCCGCTCGCAACTGCGCGGCCGATGGCGTCGGCATCGGGACCTTGCCGCAGCAAAAGCCGCGGGCCCGTCGCGGGCGTGAACGGCACGGCGATTTGCAGCTTGGGGTAATAGCTGCCGCCGGCGCGCTCATAGGCTTCGGCCCAGCCGCGGTCGAACACGTATTCGCCGCGGGAATGGCTCTTGAGATAGCAGGGCGCGGCGGCCACGAGCTCGCCGCCCGAGGTTCTTGCCAGAACGTGCTGGGGTTGCCAGCCGGCACGCCCGCCGACCGAATTAGACTCCTCTAACGCAGACAGAAAATCGTGTGATACAAAAGGGTTATATGTTGTCTCCTGATGTTGTGCATGAGCATTTGGCGTGGGATTGGCGCAGGCATCCCAAGCGGCGGCGCCGATTTCATCGATCGTGCTGACCACGCTGATGTGCAGTTCCGTCATCGTCGTCATTCGCTCCGGCCGCTGGGCGGCGTCATTCTGCACGCGGATCATGGCCGAAAACCCTCGAAAATCATCTGGTCGGCGAAGCGCGCGGCAACTCTTCGCTCAGCCTCGGTGCGCACCGCCCAGGTTAACAGCGGCAAGCCAAAAACGTGCCGCGCGAGTAACGGCGCCGATGCCGGCAAATCCGCCACGGCATAAGCCACAAATTGTACCCGGGCCACCAAGCCCGTGAGCAGATAGCCCATTCCGTAACGCATCCAAAACGGCATCGGATCCCAATATGGATGCGGCCGGTATTTGGCGGCAACGATCCCACAAGGCTGGCGTGGCGCTTGAAGCCGCAGTGTCGCGATCTGTGCCGGATCGAACGACATCGGCGCCGCGGGCCCGCGGTAGCCGGCGAGCACCGTGGCGACTCGTGCCGGGAGGCGGCCGTCGCCGTTAAAGCGGCTTTTGAGCTCGATCAGCATAGTGACGCGGCCATCCACAAGGTCGCAGAGTTCGCCCAGCGTCAGCATGCGCTCGGCGCTGCCGCGGTACGGCACGCGCTTCAGTTCCGCGGCGCTGAGACTGTCGAGGCGGCCCTCACCTTGGGTCAATCGGCCGAGCACATCGTCGTGATGGACCATGGCCTCGCCATCGGCGCTGATCTGGACGTCGATTTCGATGCCGTAGTTTGCGGCGATGGCTGCGCGCACGGCGCCGGCGGTGTTTTCGATCACGCCGTGCGCCGCGTCATGCAGTCCACGGTGGGCGATCGGTCGTGCGGTAAGCCAATCGAGTGACGCTGCCACTGTTCGGTCGATCCGTCAGGACACTTCGAACACGCCCTCGACTTCGACCGCGGCATCGGCCGGCAGCGCGGCGACGCCGACGGTCGAGCGCGCATGCTTGCCCTTATCGCCGAAGACCGCGACCATAAGGTCGGAAGCGCCGTTCATCACTTTCGGGCCCTCGGTGAAACCGGGCGCCGAATTGATAAAGCCGCCGAGCCGCACTACCCGCGTCACCTTATCGAGATCGCCGAGCGCGGCTTTAACTTGCGCCAGAAGGTTGATCGCGCAAGCGCGCGCGGCTTTCTGGCCGTCTTCGATGGAAACGCCGTCGCCGAGCCGGCTCTTGGCGACGAGCTTGCCCTCGCTGTCGAGACAAATCTGACCGGAGACATTGAGCAGATTGCCGGTGCGCACGAACGGAACGTAATTGGCCATCGGCGCCCGCGGATCCTGCAGCGTGATACCAAGCTCCTGCAATTTCTTTTCGACGATTCCGGCCATGAGCTCCTCCGGCTGCAATGCAAGGATTTAATAGGCGATGCCGCCTTCTTCGCCGATCAGTTGGCGTCATGCAAGCGCGCCCCCTCCCTGACCATCTGCATTCGGGAAGGGAGGGCGGGGGACTTGTTGCAGGCAACGGATAAGGTGGCCTATCTTCGCCGCAATTGCGGCAAAAAGGAAATCACGGGCAGGGGGAAACGGCAGGCGGGGGCCCATCTCCGAAGCAAGTTGAGCGAGATAGGTTTTCATGGTCGTAAATGGCATGTTGCGCGCCACCGTCGTCGCCGTTGGCGGGTTTCTCCTAGCGGCCCTCTTACCGGCGCAGGCACAAGACAGTACGTACCAGGTCAGGGACGCCCCGGTCCTCCTGGTGCCGCACCGGGCGATCTACGACCTCTCGCTGGGGCAAACGCGCGGCGACTCGCAGGTCGCCGCCGTCAGCGGCCGCATCGTCTACGATTTCGGCGGCAGTGCCTGCCAGGGCTATTCATTGGATTTCCGCCAGGTCTCCGAACTCGATACCGGGGAAGGCAAAGTGTCGACCAGCGATTTGCGCTCGACGACCTGGGAAGGCGCCGACGCCAAGAGCTTCAAATTCACGTCGCAAAATTTCGTCGATCAAAACCTCGTCGATTCCGTCGACGGCCACGCCGAACACGACGCCACCAAGACGGCGGTCGATCTCGATAAGCCGCAGCAGAAGAACCTCAATCTTGACGCTGGGGTGGTATTTCCGACCCAGCACATGATCCGTGCGATCCAAGCCGCGCGCGCCGGCAAGACCATTTTGAATTTTCCGGTCTATGACGGCTCCGATACCGGCGACAAAGTCTTCAACACGCTCACTGTGATCGGCGGCAAAATCGCGCCCGACGAGCGCAAGCACGACGATGCCGCGGCTGACGAGCCGAAGCTCGCGAAAGTCGCGCGCTGGCCCGTCACGATCAGCTATTTCGACAAGGGCAAATCGGGAGATTCTGGCGAGCAAACGCCGGCTTATACGATTGGCTTCGAGCTTTATGAGAACGGCATTTCGCGCGCTTTGACGCTCGACTACAACGACTTCGTGATCGACGGCAAGCTGACGTCGCTGGAGATCAGAGATCAAAAGCCTTGCCCGTAGGGCTTCGTCATTGCGAGCACAGAGTCACGGGTCGCGGCAGTATGGATTGCTTCGTCGCCTTGCGCCTCGCAATGACGGCTTAAACTTTTTCCGGACCCTCGAACGCAAGCCCTCTGACCACGGCGCTCTCGCCGAAGCGGGCGCGCACGCTGTCGACAGCGTGCTCGGCAAGCGCTGTGCGGCCGTCGACGAGATCGGCGGGATCGGCCTCTTCCGCCGTGGCCAGTGCGCTTACGCCTACTCCCAGGAGGCGAAAGCGGGTGCCGTCAGTTTCGTGTTCGAGCAGCCCGCGGGAAGCCGCAAAAATGCGCCGCGCCAGTTGCGTCGGTGCGCCCAGCGAGCGCGCCCGGGTGCGGATCCGAAAGTCCGCTGTCTTGAGCTTCAAGGTCACGGTGGCGCCGGCCAGTTCCTTGGTCTTGAGCCGCGCCGAGACCTCTTCCGCCAAGCTCCACAAAATCTTCTCCAGCGAACGGAAATCGGCAATGTCGTGCTCGAACGTCGTCTCCGAGGATACGCTCTTGGTTTCGCGTTCGGCGCTCACCAGGCGAGCATCGATGCCGCGCGCCAATTGGGCGAGGCGGCGGCCTTCCTCGCCGTAGCGGCGCATCAACTCGGTTTCGCTTGCGCGCTGCAGGTCGGCGATGCGGCTAAATCCGTCGCGCGCGTAGCGCGCGGCGCTGACTTTGCCGACGCCGAAGATGAAGCTGATCGGCTTTGGCGCGAGAAAGGCCGGCGCCTCGCTGGCGCCGAGCACGGCGAAACCGCGCGGCTTGTCGAGATCGGAAGCGACTTTGGCGAGGAATTTATTGCAGGAGAGCCCGATCGAAATGGTGATTTTCAGGGTTCTTTCCACCTCGGCGGCAAAACGCCCCAGCGCCTTGGCGGGCGACATGCCGTGCAAGCGCGCCGTGCCGGACAGATCCAAAAAGGCCTCGTCGATCGACAGCGGTTCGACTAGCGGCGTCAAGGCCAGCATCATCTGGCGGACTTCGCGGCCGACCTTGGAATATTTTTCAAAATTGGGTCGAACCACTTTGGCCTGCGGACATAGCCGCAACGCCTCGAACATCGGCATCGCCGACTTCACCCCATAGGTCCGCGCAATGTAGCAGCAGGTCGCCACGACGCCGCGCTTGCCGCCGCCGACAATGACCGGCTCGGCGGCCAGCGTCGGGTCGTCGCGCTTCTCGATGGTGGCATAGAAGGCATCGCAATCGACATGGGCGATGGCCAGCGTCGCAAGCTCGTCATGGCGCAGCAATCGCGGCGAGCCGCAGGCGGCACAGCGCGGGCTCTGCGGCGCAGCATCGGCCAGGCAATCACGGCAAAAGCTCGTGCTCATTGCGGAACCGTTGGCAAACTTTCCAGCATGATCCCGAAAAGCGGAAACCGGTTTTCGGAAAAGATCATGCTTAGAAAAGCCTGGATGGTGATCCATTCGGATCGCCATCTAGGGCAGATCGCGTTCCCATTCACCGCCGAGCGCGCGCCGCGCCCGCGCGATCTCGGCCGGATCGAGGCCGGAGCTGGCGGCGAAAGCCAGCAACAGATTCTCGTCGCCCAGCATATGCTCCAGCACGCCTATGAGAAAGTCGGGCGCGCGGGCCGCGTCGCGAATGCCGTCGTGCGTCAATCCGGTGACCGCGAGGAAAGCGCCAAGCCGCTCCGGGTCTTCCGCGATAAAGGCAAGGGCCTGAACAGCCAGCATTTCGGCGGCTTCCGCCGTGTGCCTTGCGCGCTTCTTCATCGGTTTCCATTTGCCTTTCCGTAACATATCGGGACTAGCTTTCCCGATGCCGCCCGTTGCGCGGGTGCAGGCGATTCTTTCGCCTGCCGGCAGCATCGGGCCGGGGGCCGGCGAAGGGAATGGGGGATGGCGAAAACCGTCCTGATTGTGGAGGACAACGAGCTTAATATGAAGCTCTTCCACGACCTGTTGGAGGCCCACGGCTATGCGACGGTGGGGACGCGCAACGGCATCGAGGCGCTCGACCTCGCCCGCAAGCATCGGCCCGACCTGATCCTGATGGACATTCAGCTTCCTGAAGTCTCCGGCCTCGAAGTCACCAAATGGCTCAAGGACGATGCGGAGCTCAAGAAGATCCCGGTCGTCGCGGTCACCGCTTTCGCCATGAAGGGCGACGAAGAGCGTATTCGGGAGGGCGGCTGCGAAGCCTACCTTTCCAAGCCGATCTCGGTGGGCAAGTTCATCGAGACCATCCGTCATTTTCTCGGCAATCCGTAAAGGTTCGCAATGACTGCCCGCGTACTGGTCGTTGACGATGTTCCGGCCAACGTCAAACTGCTCGAGGCGCGGCTCTCGGCGGAGTATTTCGACGTCATCACGGCGATGAGCGGGCGGGAGGCGTTGGCGATTTGCGAGCGCGCCGAATGCGACCTCGTTCTGCTCGACGTCATGATGCCGGACATGGACGGCTTCGAAGTCTGTCGCCGGCTCAAAAGCAATCCGGCGACCCATCACATCCCGGTAGTGATGGTGACCGCGCTCGACCAGCCTTCCGACAAGGTCCGCGGGCTGGAAGCGGGCGCCGACGATTTCCTGACCAAGCCGATCGGCGAACTGGCCTTGATCGCGCGCGTGCGCTCGCTCGCGCGCCTCAAAATGGTCACCGACGAGCTGCGCATGCGGGTTTTGACTTCGCACGAGATCGGCATCGAATCGCCGGAACGCGAGGCGGTAGCCGACACCGGCCGCGGCGGCCGCGTGCTGATCGTTGACGATCGCCCAGCCTCCTATGAGCGCATCGCCGCGACCTTGTCCAAGGAGCATGCCATCGAGGTCGAAGCCGACCCGAACCAGGCATTGTTCCATGCCGCCGACGGCAATTACGATCTCCTCATCGTTTCGCTGGGATTGGAAAACTACGACGCGCTGCGGCTGTGCAGCCAAATCCGTTCGCTCGACCGTACGCGCAACCTGCCCATTCTCGCCATTACCGAGCCTGACAACAATTCGCGCATGCTGCGCGGGCTCGAAATAGGGGTGAACGATTTTTTGATCCGGCCGATCGACAGGAATGAGCTTCTGGCGCGGGCGCGCAGTCAGGTGCGCAAGCGGCGCTACACCGAACGGTTGCGCGACAATGTGCAAATGTCGATCGAGATGGCGATCACCGACGCGCTGACCGGCCTGTTCAATCGCCGCTACATGGAAAGCCATCTCGGCACGCTGCTTGAGCAAGCCGCCGCGCGCGGCAAGCCGCTGGCCGCGCTGGTCCTCGACATCGATTATTTCAAGTCGATCAACGACAGCCACGGCCACGATGCCGGCGACGACGTGCTGCGCGATTTTGCGCTCCGCATCAAACGCTCGATCCGCGGCATCGATCTCGCCTGCCGCTACGGCGGCGAGGAATTCGTCATCGTCATGCCAGAGACCGACATGGCGGTGGCGGCGATGGTTGCGGAACGGCTGCGCCGGCGCATTGCCGCGGAGCCGTTCGCCATCGCGCAAGGCAGCCGCCAGATTCCGGTGACGATTTCGATCGGCATCGCTGGCCTGCGCGGCAAGGACGACACCGCCGCGGCGCTGCTCAAGCGTGCCGACCAAGCGCTCTACCGCGCCAAGCGCGACGGCCGCAATCGCGTCGTGCCCGACGCTGCCTAAGGAGGCATAATCCGTAGGCAATGTCTGACCTCGGGGAAAAAAAGGACATCCCCAATTGACCACGTTATGTCCGCTATTGACCTTCTCGGAAGTCGTAGCGGACAAGGGATCATTTGGAATGGATGGACTCCCAGAGCGGGCAGCGCGGCGGAAGTGGGCGGATCACGGTAGCCCATGAGCTTTCACAGACTGCGCAGCCGCTTAGGCTCTCCGTTGATCAACGCGAAGGTGGCTGCTGCGCTCCCTGAAGGCTGCGTCAAGGCTTCGCGGCCGAACCCTCAACTCGTGGCATGAGGCGCGCTGCCGTCCAGGCAAACATAGATTTTCCGAAGATAGTGCCTAGGGTTGCAAGGATCGCCGCCGAGCCTAAGTTCCACATTAAAATCATCAGCGTAGCGTCGAGATCGTGGAACAACGACAACGCAAACGAAGTCATCGCGGCAACTGCCAATCCACCCATCAAGCTGACCTCTGTCGCCCGCAGCAATGCCGCATAGCGCAGCATGACCAGCATGGCGATTGACAGCGGAACGCTTGTTAAAAGTAACGTTGCGAAGCATCGCACGGCTTCGCCGAGCCGAACGCCGTCGGGGCCAATAGTGACCCAGTCCGTCAGACAGCCATAGCCAATTGCAGAGACCCAAAGCGCAAGCGCCGGCAACGGAAGCAAGAGCCATAGCCGCGAGCCGTCCGGCAGACTAACCCGGAACGACGCCACTGCCGCGAGGATGCCGGTCGCAAGAGCGCCGAACATGGCAACGATAAAGCGCGGCTGTTGCATGCATTGGAAAATATCGGGCCGCAAACCATGGGCAACACCGATGAGTCCGAGGAGAAGCACGGCGAACAATAGCCACAGCCCGGCGCGCAGAAGCGGAGGCTTCAGGCGCCTCACCGGCGTCGCACAAGCGACCAGCGTATCAATGAGGTCTGGCGTGGTCGTCATGGCAGATCGCCGTGCGACTTGAGCAGGCCGCGTAAGTTCTTGATCGCGCGGTGCGTCATGACCTTTAAGGCGGGAATCGACCAACCGCTGGCCGCGGCAGCTTCTTTCAACGACATCTCGTTCAGTTTCAGCATCGTAATCGTCCGGCGCTGATCCGTGGGCAGCCTTTCAATTGCTTGGCCTAAAGCAGCCTCGTCCAACATTTCTTTATGTAGGTTCGTTGTGGTATCTGCAAAGGTTTCATGGTCGACCGAAAGCGCGACCTCGCGGGTGCGGCGGCGTGTATCGCGACGAAGCCGGTCAATGATGCGCCGGTTGGCAATTGCCACCAGCCATGGTCCGAACGGACGCGTCGGATCGTAGGCGTGGCGCACCATGTGAACTGTCAGGAGCACATCCTGCACCGCATCTTCCACGTCCGCTGATTCTTTGAAGCACCTTCCCGCCAGCGACCGCAAGTATGGCGTCATTCCTTCGAGAAGCTTTCGGTACGCTTTCCTATCGCCGTTCTGGGCCTGCGCCATGAGCTCTGACCAGTCCAGCCCGTCACCTGTGGTGCGTGCGTCGTCAACTGCCGAACCGGCCACAAGCGTGAGGGATTTATTGGGGTTGTGCTGGCCGGCAGACATGGAAATGAGCGCGGGTTCTCGGCAATCCGGCGGCCGATCAGTCGAGCCGCCATCTACCGGATACACCGGAAGTCCAGTCGCGCGGTAGGGAAGTATTTTTTTCGATCCCTGTAACCTTCGGCCCAGGTGCGGCGAACGTCAACCAATGACGGATCGCTATGGCGGCCGATCAGGAAATCCGACGGCCAGACCAAGACATTTGTGCCGTAACCTTTTCGGCGTTCCGTCGAACCTCCCTGTGTCGATCTCGAACCGAGATTCAAAAGGGAGAATCACTCATGAATCGTCAACTGCTTGCCGCCTCTACGCTGACCGCGGCCATCGGGCTTGCGCTGGCCATGCAGGCGCCTGCCGTTCGGGCACAGGGCATGATGGCCAATCCGCCCCAGGTCGTGAAGGACAACATGGCCCGCATGCAGGCGGAGAAGCTCCAGAAGTGTTACGGCATCAACGCGGTCGCCAAGAACGACTGTGCCGAGGGCGCCCATTCCTGCGCCGGTCAAGCCACCGTTGCTCGCGATCTGAAGTCGTTCGTGCTACTGCCTGCCGGCGACTGCGGCAAGATACAAGGCGGCAAACTCACTGCGTCCTGACGCTGCGCCGATGGTCCCGGCATCAGCCCGCGGCGACCGCCCGATTCCGGCCAGAGCCGGAATCGGGTTGCGTTTCCAGCACCATCACGCGGTGCTGGAAACGATGCCCGACGTGGCCTTCATGGAAGTCCACACCGAAAACTACATGGGCGGCGGATCGCCGATCCGGTATCTCGACGCCGTTCGCCGAGAGCTTCCGGTATCACTGCACGGCGTCGGCCTTTCGCTCGGCAGCGCCGAGGGTCTCGACCCGGTGCATCTCGATCGTGTCCGGCAGGTTGCAGAACGCATCGAACCCGCTTTAGTTTCCGAGCACGTCGCCTGGAGCGTCAGCGGCGGCAACTATCTTGCTGATCTGTTGCCCTTGCCGATGATCGAAGAAGCGCTCGTGGTCGTCTGCTGTAATGTCGATCAGATGCAGAGCGTGCTTCGGCGGCGAATTCTTGTTGAGAATCCCTCGACCTACGTGCAATTCCGCCACTCGACGATCCCGGAATGGGAATTCATGGCAGCGGTCGCGGCACGCACAGGCTGCGGCATTCTCTGCGACATCAACAACATTTTCGTCAGCGCCAAGAACCACGGCTGGGACGCTTCCGCTTACGTCGCTCAACTGCCGCCGGCCGCCATCGGCGAGATTCATCTCGCCGGCCATAGCGTCCGCGAACTGCCGGACGGCGGAACGTTGCGGATCGACGATCACGGTTCGCGCGTGATCGAAGACGTGTGGTCGCTCTATGCGAAGGCGCTACGGCGCTTCGGCCCGGTCCCAACCCTAATCGAATGGGACACCGACGTGCCGCCGCTCGACGTTTTGGTTGGGGAGGCGCGCCATGCCGACGCGCTAATTGCGGTTGCAACCAATGAGGTCCGACGTGCCGATGCTGCATGAAGTCCAGACCGCCATGCGGCGCGGCTTGCTGGACGGCGGCGATCCCGCACTTGCTGCTGTTCTCGCCGGCTCGCTCGTCCCTGCTGACAGGCTCAGTATCTACCGCAACACCTCGCGCAGCACTTTAACCAAGGCCCTACGCCTGAATTTTCCCGCCGTCGAGCGTCTGGTGGGTGAAGAGTTCTTTGCGGCTGCGGCGGACGCGTTTATCACGCATGATCCGCCCGGCGCCGCCTGGCTTGATCTCTATGGCGAACGCTTTCCGGAGTTTCTGCAAGGCTTCGAGCCAGCCAGGACGCTGATCTACCTTCCCGATGTGGCACGTCTTGAACGTGCCATGGGCCGCGCGCTCCATGCAAGCGATCAAGAGGCCTTGGATATTTCACGCCTCACCAGCATCGATGCGTCCGATCAGGCGCGGGTTCGCTTCACACCACACCCATCGGTCAGTCTCCTGTCGTCGCCTTATCCGGTGGACGCGATCTGGTGGGCGGTGCTCGCGCACGACGATGCGGCCGTGGCGGCCATTGATCTCGGCGCCGGCACTGTCCACTTGCTGATCGAGCGCCGTTCAGACGAAGTCGAGATCAAGCGACTTGATGAGCCACAATGGCGCTTAGCCGAAGCACTGTTCAGCGGCCAGATGCTCTCGGCGGCGCTTGGAGCGTGCAGCGATCCCGATGCGATGGCCTGGCTCGCCGAGCACCTCGCGGCGGGGCATTTTACGAGCTTTAGACTGGAGACGGCACTCTCTGTCGTGGAGCATGAATCATGAGCGATGTTAGTTTGCCCACGTGCCCGATCTGCGCAGCGGTCGGTGGGCTTGGCGGACCCATCGGGCGTATTTACCGATGGCTCGATCAAGTGCCTTATGCGTTGCTGGCTATACCGCTGCGCCTGGCGGTCGCGACGGTGTTTTGGAACTCCGGCATGACCAAGCTCGCCGACTGGAACGCGACGCTTTCGTTATTCGTCGACGAATACAAGGTCCCGCTGCTGCCGCCCGAGCTGGCCGCCAATCTCGCGCTTTCGATAGAGGTCACGACGCCTATTTTGCTGATTCTCGGGCTGCTTACGAGGCCGGCCGCACTGGTTCTTCTCGGCATGACCGCCGTGATCGAGGTTTTCGTCTATCCGCAGGCTTGGCCGACGCATATCCAGTGGGCCGCGATGCTTCTGGTCCTGCTGTGCCGCGGGGCAGGTGCACTTTCGCTCGACGCATTGATCGAGCGTTTTCGTGTCCGCTCGCAGGACAAGCGGCAATGACCTGAATTTGAACTCCGGCCGGCGAGTCTTGATGTCCATATGGCCATTCGCTGTTGTAAACCCTCATCGCGTAGGAGGACTCCACTATGCTCTCACGTCGATCCGTTCTGTTCGCTACGGTTGCCGCGAGCACTGCTCTCGTTGCACCCGCCTT
>CAVTPQ010000012.1:0-120184 GCA_963736605.1 uncultured Alphaproteobacteria bacterium
GACCGGTTGAATCCGCCCACCGAAACTAAGACCTTCGATGCCGCATCGTTTGCGGCGGCGCAAAAGGCGGGAAAACCGATCTTCGTCGCCGTCCATGCATCCTGGTGTCCGACCTGCAAGGCGCAGAAACCGATCTTGAGCGAACTGATGGCCGAACCGAAGTTCAAAAATTTGGTCTACTTCGTCGTTGATTACGACACGCAGAAGGACGCAGTGAGGTTTTTCGGCGCGCGCGAGCAATCGACCCTGATCGCCTTCAAGGGTGCGACCGAAACCGGCCGCTCGGTCGGGGATACCGACCGTGAATCGATCGCCGCGCTGCTGAACAAGACGCTCTGAGCGATCCATGGTCGCTGGCGTGCTTGCATTGGCATTTATAGCGGGCGTTCTCTCGATCCTCTCGCCCTGCGTGCTGCCGATCCTTCCAATCGTGCTGGGCGCGGCGGCATCCGAACATCGCTGGGGTCCCGCTGCGCTCGCGGCGGGGCTCGCCGTCTCGTTCGTTATCATCGGATTGTTTGTCGCGACCATCGGCTATTCGATCGGGCTCGACGCGGATCTGCTGCGTCATGTCGGCGCGGCGTTGATGATCACTCTTGGCGTGGTGCTGCTGGTGCCAAGTTTTCAGTTCCGGCTGGCGCTCGCCGGAGCGCCGCTCGCGAACTGGAGCGACCGGCGCTTTGGCGGTTCCGCAAAGAGCGGGCTTGTTGGTCAAGCATCGATGGGCCTTTTACTTGGCGTGGTCTGGAGCCCGTGCGTCGGTCCGACGCTTGGCGCTGCGTTAATCCTCGCCGCCCAAGGCCGGGATCTCGGCGAAGTCGGTGCGACGATGCTCGCGTTCGGCTTAGGCACAGCGCTGCCGCTTGCGGCCCTCGGCTTGCTGTCGCGCGAGGCGGTGCTGCGCTCGCGCATGCGGCTTATGGCAGGTGGCGCCCGCGCCAAGGCGGCCTTCGCGATCGCCCTCGTGGCGATGGGCGTCTTCGTGCTTTCGGGCCTCGACAAGCGGATTGAGACTTTGCTTGTCGATCAATCGCCGCAATGGCTCACCAATCTAACGACACGGTTTTAGGTAAGCGAAGATACCCTTTAAGGTGCCTGACATGGCCTTCTGCTGTCCGCCCCCTTCAAGCCCGCCAAGAGGCCCCGCTCCACCGGTGGTCGATTCCATTCTTCGCTGTCCGAAATGCGAGACGACAAAAGTGGAGCGGATGCCAATTAATGCATGCCGAATTACGTACGAATGTACGGGCTGCGGTGAGATTTTGCGGCCGAAGCAGGGAGACTGCTGCGTTTTCTGTTCCTACGGCTCGGTCCCTTGTCCTCCGGTTCAGCTCGGAGCGATCAGCACGCTTGCGTAAATAAGGCAAGCAAAGGGCCTATGCGATGCCGTGTCGACTAGGCGGTATGGTCGCTCATATGGCGCCAAAACGGAAGTTGCGCGGACATCCGTCAATAGCAGACATTCCGCGGCGGCGGTACGAAGTCCGCTTCTTGGCGGAATGCGGACATTGACCAATTCCTTGCCGGTGCGTCACGCACGGCCGATAATCACGCGCCCTCGTAGGGCGCTCCACCGCCGGGCAGGTCCAGTAACTACAATTTTTGTGGTTGACGGCAATTGCGCCAATTCACCGAAACTTTGACGGTTGATTTCGTCGCCGGTTCCGCTAGCCTTTGAAGAACGGCATTCCTCGCTGATCTTTCAAGGGGCCTTGCAGCGAGCCGGGCGATGCCGCCAGCTATGCGAACCCATTGATAACCCTGCGGGTATGCTCAGGTCCGCCGCATCTCCTGGGTCCGTGGGGTTCGGCCGGCACGGGAGCGGTGCGAGTGGCCTCCTCGTGACACCGTTTCCGGCCGGCCACCTTTTCTGGCGGCCTTTTGCGGGTCTTTCGTGAGCTTTTTCCGGCATAAAAAGGGCGCCCGATCGCAGGCCGTGTGAAAAGTAAGAGGCTTCATTTTCTGGAGCCTCTTTTTTCATGGCTCAGGCGAGGCTTGCCCTGAGGGTGGCGGCACCGACCAGATTGATGGTCCGGATGATATTGTAGGCGAGCACGCTGAGCGCTGCTTCACCACTGACCTTTCTAAGTCCCCGGGTGAGGAACCGCCCGCCGGCGGTCATTCGTTTTATGGTTCCGAAGGGGTGTTCAGAAGCGCATCGGCGCTGGCGGATCAGGCTCGGATCGGCCTGGAAACGGGCGTTCATTCGTTCGAGCGCATCTTCATGCTGATGGCGACTGACAAAGCGACGCTCTGCGGTGGTACATCGAGGCTTGAGTAAGCAGCTGGCACAATCGCGCGCCACATAGAGGATCAGACGATCGCGACGCAGTACCTCCTGCTTGCGGGCGAGAACATGACCCGCCGGACAGATATAGGTGTCAGCTTCCGGCTTGTAGACGAAGGCTGATCGGCCAAACAATGTACCGTCGCCTTGACTGTGTATCGACCGATTGGTCGGCACGCAGGCCGTGATGCCGTCAGCCTCGCAGGCCGCGGCAGCCGTGCCACTTGAGTAGCCGGCATCGGCCACGACCGTCACATTTGAAACGCCGAGCGTATCCTTTGTTGCCTTCGCCATCGGGTATAGCTGGCGGGTGTCATTGGGCTCGCTGGTCACCTCATGGTGGACGATGAGGCCGGTGTCGGCATCGACGGCCGTTTGCACATTGTAGGACGGCGGCTTCGGTCCCTTGCCAATCCCCATCGGCCGGGCATCGAGCTCGCCCTCCACCAGCGTAGCGCGCTCCTCGGCATCGAGCTTGGCGGCCAGCCGATCGAGTTCAGCGCGTCGTGATTTGAGGACTTGAAGCGCTGCCGCCGTCGCGTTCGGTGCTTCATCAGGTTCGCGGGCGTCGCTCTCATCCAAACCGGCCAGATATTCGGCGATCCGGCGGTCGAGACGGACGGTCTCTTCTGCAATCTCTCGCCGGCCCGTAACCCGTTTGGTGCTGGCTGCTGCACGGAACTTCGACCCGTCGAGCGCCACCAACCGCGCCGTGAACAGTCCCTGATCCCGGCAGAACAACACAAAAGCCCGGCATGTCCCCACGATGGCGGCACCGTTGTCGCGGCGAAAGTCCGCAATCGTCTTGAAGTCGGGCGCCAGCCGACGCAGAAGCCACATCACCTCGACATTGCGAGAACACTCACGCTCCAGCCGACGCGACGAGCGCACCTCGTTCAGATAGCCATAAACATACAGCTTCAGTAGGTCCCGAGGATCGTAGGGAGGCCGCCCGGTTGCTGCCGGCACCGATCGCCCAAACCCGAGCCCATTCACATCGAGCCCGTCCACAAATGCGTCGATCACCCGAACCGGCGCATCCGCCGCCACATAGTCCTCAATCGCCGCCGGCAGCAGTGCTGCCTGACCACGATCCTCGCCCCGAACGTAGCTCATGAAAAAGGCCGCATCATTGTTGATGCGGCCCATCTTATCTGACTCGTCTAGTTCTCACACAGCCTGCCGATCGGCGCCCTTGGCATAAGCTGCGCAGGTGAAACTACTTGATTTTGGACTCGCGAAATTCGACGTGCTTCTTCGCCACCGGATCGTATTTCTTCTTGACCAATTTGTCGGTCATCGTGCGCGAATTCTTATAGGTCACGTAATAAAAGCCGGTATCGGCGCTGGATACGAGCTTAACTTTGATCGTAGTGCTCTTGGCCATAACGGGACCTCAGGGGACCTCGGGGTTGATCGGTTGGCTGCAACCTAGTCGGCAAGGCTCGAAAGTCAAGAAATCCCGCCGGCTAGCGGTACCCAGGCTTCACAGGATTTCCCGCACGAAGCGTTTGTGCAGCATGCGGTAAAGCGGCACCGGATGATCGTATTTCATGCCGGCGGCGATACGGTCCTGCAATTCTTCGAGCACCACCGCGGTGATGCCCGGCATATCGAGCAGGCGCGCCTCCGTAATGGGCAGCCAGACCAGTTCGACCAGCTCCTTGTCGGGTCCGACGAAGCCCTCGTCGCGCCGCGCAATTGCGGACACATCGGCGGTGAAAAAACGGCTATCGAACCGCAATGGACGCTTGGGCGGGGTGATGGCGCGGGCGATGAAATGGATCCGGCTGAGATCTGGCATGACACCGGCGGCGGCGAACGGCTCCCAGTGTCCCGGCGGAACCCTCAAGGGGCCGGCCGTAGGAACGCCGAGCATCAGCCCGGTTTCCTCGTAGGTCTCGCGCACTGCCGCCAGGGCGAAAGCCGCCGCTTTCGCAACGCTTGGCCGTTTCACTCGCTGCATCAGTTTTGCGACATAGTGCTCATTGAGCGCGGCGGAAGCCGCCATCAGCCGATCGGCCGGTTCGATGCGGCCGCCGGGAAAAACGAATTTGCCCGGCAAGAACCGGTGCCGTTGGTGACGCCGGCCGAGCAGCACTTTCGGCACCGGCTCCGCGCGATCGATCAAAATCAGCGTCGCCGAATCCCGCGGCGTGACGTTGGGGAAAGATTGATCGCGGATGGTGCGGGTGAGCCGCTCGGCGCGGTCGGCCGCCGTGCCGCCCGCCGTAACGCTCGATTTGTCTTCATCCAGATACTGCGGCTTCATTGTTGCCTTTGGCGGCCATGCGATTTCTGTCGGTGCGGGAATTTCGGACGTGATCGCGGCGGCTGTCCAGTCCTCTGTTCCGCGGCGCGGTCATGTCCGGCAAGCTTGAATTGCAACGCGCCGGCAACTGGCGCGGCCTCGATGAGCTGCACCGTGACGGGATCGCCGAGCCGATGCGTCACCGCGCGGCCGACGAAAGCGCGGCCGGCTTCATGGAAGCGGAAATACTCGTCGCCGATGGTGCGCGCCGGGATAAAGCCGTCGGCGCCGGTCTCATCGAGCTCGACAAACAGCCCGGCACGCGTGACGCCGGAAATATGCCCGTCGAAAGTCGCGCCGACCCGGTCGGCCAGAAAATGCGCGATCAGTCGGTCCGCGGTTTCGCGCTCGGCCTTCATGGCGCGCCGTTCGGTTGCGGAAATATTGGCGGCGATTTCGGCAAGCGAACGCGCATCGGTGCCGTCCGGCAGGCCGTCGGCGCCGAGTTTTGCCGCGCGGATCAAGGCGCGGTGCACGACCAGATCGGCATAGCGGCGGATCGGCGAGGTGAAGTGGGCATAGCGGCGCAGATTGAGGCCAAAATGGCCGAAATTTTCCGACGAATATTCGGCTTGCGCTTGCGTGCGCAACACCACTTCATTGACCAGCCGTTCGACGTCGCGGCCTTTTACCCGCGACAGAATGGTGTTGAATCCGTCCGGCCGCAGCGTGCCGCCCTTGGGCAGCGATATATCGAGCGTGCTTAAGAATTCACGCAACGCATTGAGCTTCTCCACCGATGGCTCGTCGTGCACGCGATAGATCAGCGCTACATTACCGCGCTCGCAGGTTTCGGCGGCGGCGACATTGGCGAGGATCATGAATTCCTCGATCAGCCGGTGCGCTTCGAGCCGCTGCGGCATGATCACGCGATCGACCGTGCCGTCGGATTTGAGCACGATCTTGCGTTCCGGGATGTCGAGATCGAGCGGACCGCGCTCGTCGCGCGCGCGCAACACGGTTCGATATGCCGCATAAAGCGGCGTGAGCACCCCGCTTGCGATCGGCTCGGTGACTTCGTCGGGGCGGCCGGTGACCGCGAGCTGCGCCTGCTCATAGTGCAGCCGCGCCGCTGAACGGATCATCACGCGGTGAAACGTGTGGGAGCGCTTTCGTCCGTCGGCGCCGATGACCATGCGCACGGCAAGCGCCGGCCGATCCTCGTTCGGCCGCAGCGAGCACAAATCGTTGGAAATGCGCTCGGGCAGCATCGGCACGACGCGGTCCGGAAAATACACCGAATTTCCCCGCTTAACCGCCTCGCGGTCGAGCGCCGAACCCGGCCGCACATATTGCGCCACGTCGGCGATGGCGACGCTGACGATATAGCCGCCGGAATTCTTCGGATCGCGATCGGGTACGGCGTGGACCGCATCGTCATGATCCTTGGCGTCGGGCGGATCGATGGTGACGAAGGGCACATGACGCCAGTCCTCGCGGCCGGCGAGCGAGGCCGCGCGCGCGGCGTCGGCTTCGTCGAGCACGGCGCCGGAAAATGCGTGCGGAATATCGTGGGCATGGATGGCGATCAGGCTGACGGCGCGCTCGCTCTTGAGCGAGCCGAGCCGGGCGACGACGGTGCCGGCGGCAAGCCCGAGCCGGCCGTGCCGCGCCACTTCGACGGCGACGAGATCGCCGTCGACCGCGCCCGAGGTGGCGTTGGGCGGAATGCTCAATTCGCGGCCGAGCTGCTTCTTATCGATCGGCACCAGTCGGCCGCCGCCGCCGGGAAGGCCGCGAAAAATTCCCAGCGTGCGATTCTTGGCGCGATCGATCAGCTTGATGACGCGTCCGCTCGTCTCCTCGTCGTTTGTGCGTTCGATGCGGATCAGCGCGCGGTCGCCGACGCCGGCGACTTCGCCCGGCCGCGCGCGCCGCGGCGTGGCGATGCGGATGACGGGCGGCGCGCCATGCGCCTCCTCGTCCCACTCGGTCGGCCGCGCCAATAATTCGCCGTCGCTATCGCGGCCGGTGACGTCGGCCAGCACCACCGGCGGCAAGGTGCCGGCGTGATGCAGTCGCTTGCGGCGCCGGTCGATCAAGCCTTCGTCGGCTATTTCGCGCAGCATGCGGTTGAGCACCGCGCGATCGGCGTTCTTGGCGCCGAATGCGCGCGCGATCTCGCGCGCGCCGACTTTGCCGCTGCGTTCGCGGATGAAGGCGACAAGCTCCTGGCGTGAGGGGAGGCGTTTCATAAGCCACAGGCGGACCGGATAGGCGCCATTATGGGCCGCCTGCGCGGCCCATTGCACTTAAGATATGGAACATAACATAGTGATTATTCGGCAGCGTGCGTCGTCTTGCGGTTTTTGGCGGCCCGTGCGGCCGGCTTTTTACCGGTGGCTTTGATGTGTCGCGCCGTGCCCGGAGAAGGGCGCTTTGGTTTGCGCGGGCGCGCGTGGGGAGCCGGCGCATTGCGGTCCGCCCGCGCGTCGAGCAGTGCGACAGCCTCATCGAGCGTGATCGTGTCGGGCGTCTTGTCGGCAGGAAGCGTCGCATTGACGCCGTTGTGGCTCACATAGGGCCCGTAGCGGCCCTTCTTCGCGGCGATGGCGCCGCCTTTCGTGGGGTGGTCGCCGAGCGAGCGGCCCGGATCGGCGCCGAAACGGCCCTTGCGCGGGCCCTTGGCGCGTTTCTCGGCAATCAGCGTTACCGCGCGGTTCAGCCCGACTGAAAAGACCTCTTCCGGCGAGTTGAGATTGGCGTAGGTCTTGCCGTGCCGGACATAAGGTCCGAAACGGCCGATGCCGGCGACGATCGGCTCGCCGTCCTCAGGACTGCGGCCGACTTCGCGGGGCAATGAGAGGAGCGCAAGCGCGCGGTCGAGATCGATCTCGTCGGGCGCAATTCCCTTAGGCAGGCCGGCGCGCTTCGGCTTCTCGCCGCCCTTTTCAGTTTCGCCGAGCTGCAAATAGGGACCGAACCGGCCGCTGCGTACCGTGACATCGAGCCCGGTGACCGGATCCACGCCGAGTTTCTTTGTACCGATGTCAGGCGACCCGTCGGCTTGCGACGACAAAGCGCGCGTATAGCGGCACTCCGGATAATTCGTGCAGCCGATAAAGGCGCCGAATTTGGAAAGCTTGAGCGACAGACGGCCATTGCCGCAGGTCGGACAGACGCGCGGATCGCTACCATCCTCCCGCGGCGGAAATAGATGCGGTGCGAGCAGGGCATCGAGAGCGTCGATGACCTGGGAAATTTTCAAATCCTTGGTCTCGTCGATGGCGCCGATAAAATCGCGCCAAAAATCGCGCAATACGTCGCGCCATGCCGCCTCGCTGTTGGAAATCAGATCGAGCTGTTCCTCGAGCCCCGCGGTGAAATCGTATTCGACATATTTGGCGAAGAAGCTTTCCAGGAAGGCGACCACGATGCGTCCGCGATCCTCCGGAACCAGCCGCCTTTTGTCGAGCCGCACATATTTGCGATCCTTGAGCACCTGCAGGATCGAGGCGTAGGTCGAGGGCCGGCCAATGCCGAGCTCTTCCAAGCGCTTGACCAGCGAGGCTTCCGAGTAACGCGGCGGCGGTTCGGTAAAATGCTGGTCCGCGGCGATCGAGCGTTTTTCGAGCCGCTCGCCGGCACTCATCTGCGGCAGCCGGCGCGATTCCTCGTCCTCCGGATCTTCGTCACGGCCTTCCTGATAGAGCGTCAGGAAGCCGTCGAATTTCACCACGGTTCCGGTGGCGCGCAGCTCGAGGAGCCGACTGGCGACCTTGGCTTCGATCTCGACGGTAGTGCGCTCGAGTTCGGCCGATTCCATCTGGCTTGCGACCGTGCGCAGCCAAATCAGCTCGTAAAGCTTGGCCTGATCGGCATCGAGAAAGCTTCTGGTATCGCGCGGGCGACGCGAAAGCTCGGTCGGGCGTATGGCCTCGTGAGCTTCTTGCGCGTTCTTCGCCTTGGTCTCGTAACGGCGCGGGGAGGGCGGCAGGTACTCTCTGCCGTAATCGGACTCGATGACGCGGCGCACCGCGGGGATCGCTTCTTCGGCGATCTGCACGCCGTCGGTACGCATATAAGTGATCAGGCCGACGGTCTCGCCGCCGATATCGACGCCTTCGTAGAGCCGTTGCGCCACGCGCATCGTATGCGCGGGAGCGAAACCGAGCTTGCGGCTCGCTTCCTGCTGCAAGGTTGAGGTGGTGAACGGCGGGTAGGGGTGCCGTTTGAGCGGCTTCGCTTCGACGGAAGCGACCGTGAAGGCTGCGGTTTCGAGCGCCTGCTTGAAAGCTTCGGCTTCCGCGCCCGAACCGATGTCGAGCCGCTGCAGCTTTTTGCCGTCGGCGCCGACCAGCCGCGCCTCGAACGTGTCCTGGCGCGGCGTCGCCAGCGTGGCGACGAGCGACCAATATTCCTGCCGGACGAATTTCTCGATTTCGAGCTCGCGGTCGCACACTAGCCGCAGCGCAACCGACTGCACCCGGCCCGCCGAGCGGGCGCCGGGTAATTTGCGCCACAACACGGGCGACAGGGTGAAACCGACCAGGTAATCGAGCGCCCGGCGCGCCAGATAGGCGTCGACCAGGGCCTGATCGATGGCGCGCGGATGCGCCATCGCTTCGGTCACCGACTGCTTGGTGATGGCGTTGAACACCACCCGCTCGACCGGTTGGCTCTTGAGCGCCTTCTTCTCCTTGAGAAATTGCAGCACATGCCAGGAGATCGCCTCGCCCTCGCGGTCGGGGTCGGTCGCCAGGATGAGCTTGTCGGCGTCCTTGACGGCGCGGGCGATGTCGTTCAGCCGCTTCTGGGCCTTGGGATCGATCTCCCAAAGCATGCGAAAATTGGCATCGGGATCGACCGAACCGCTCTTGGCGGGGAGGTCCCGAACATGGCCAAACGAGGCCAGGACTTCGTAGTCCTTGCCCAGATATTTATTGATCGTCTTCGCCTTGGCGGGCGATTCCACCAGTACAAGATTCATGATAACCCGATGATTTAACGGCCGTTTCGCCTATTTAGCCTATGACTGCCGGCGGGTCGGCCGCCGCGAACATGGGTAATGCAAACCCACCTGTCAAATCGTTACCGGTGGAAAGGGCCATGCCGGTAACCCTCGAATGCGCAGCAATAGGGGCAGAAAGCCGGTGAATTCGGGCCGCGCGTTATAGTTGTAATTGTAAATGTATAAACGTTACGGTATATGTTGGTGGTGGAATTGGCGAAACCTCTCGAGCGGCCGTCGCCAGTGGACAATCCCGAATTTCGTAGAACAAATGCCAGACCGAGACGATAAGAGCGGGCCGAATGGGCACGAAACCCCCGACAGTGCGGCGCAGTACATCGCAACGCTTACGCAAGAGCTTGCACAGTTAGCGCGGCGGAATGGCCTCGACACGCTGAGCTACATTCTCGAAATGGCGCGGCTCGAAGCCGATCAAGTCGCCAAGGAATAGCCTTTTACCGGGACCGTCACATCAGCGATACCAGCCCGCCGCCGTGACGTTCCAGCCGCCCGGCGATTTCCAATTCCAACAGCACCATCCGCACGATGCGCGGCGAGCTCTGCGACAGCCGTATCAGATCGTCGATGGAAACCGGAGTCGGGCTTAACAGCGCCACGATCCGCGAGCGTTCGTCCGGCGCGGGCTCCACGTTCCGCACGGGCTCCGTCTCCTCTTCTTCAGGCTCGCGCGCCGGGAGCTCCAATCCCATGATCGGCCGCAGCACGGTGATGATATCGGCCGCCTCGGTGACCGGCGTTGCACCCTGTTTGATCAGGCTGTTGGTGCCTTCGGCGCGGGGATCGAGCGGAGAGCCAGGCACGGCGAAGACTTCGCGGCCCTGTTCGAGCGCCAGCCGCGCGGTGATCAGCGAACCCGAGCGTTTGGCGGCCTCGACGATGACGACGCCGAGCGACAGTCCGGAAATCAGCCGATTGCGCCGCGGAAAATCGCGCGCGCGCGGCTCCCAGCCGAGCGGCATTTCGGTGACCGCGGCGCCCGCCGTCAAAATGGCGTCGAGCAGATCGAGATGCTCGAGCGGATAGACGCGATCCTGGCCGCCGGCGAGGACCGCGATGGTGCCGGTTTCGAGGCTTGCGCGGTGCGCCGCCGCGTCGATGCCGCGGGCCAATCCGGAAACGATGGCAAATCCCGCCTCGACGAGCCCCTGGGCGATGCGCTGCGTGATCTTTACGCCGGCGGCCGAAGCATTGCGCGAGCCGACAACGGCGACCTGCGGCATTGCCAGCGCCGCAGCATGGCCGCGGACCGCGATCAAAGGCGGCGCGTCGTCGATCATTTGCAGCCGCTGCGGATAGTCGGCCTCGCCGATCGCGACGAAGCTAACACCGAGCTTGCGCGAGGCTTCGATTTCGCGCATCGCCTCCTCGCGCGAATGGATTTGCGGCACTGCGCTGCCGCCGCCGCGGCGCGCCAGGCCGGGAAGCGCCTCGAGCGCGGCGCGCGCGCCGCCGAAATGGTTGATGAGCGCGCGAAACGTGCGCGGCCCGACGTTTTGACTCCGGATGAGCCGCAGCCAGTCGAGCCGCTGCTCATCCGTCAATCGGATGGGTTCCGTTTCCTCGCTCACCTCGCCCCCAAAATCCAAAGCAGGTTTGCGGCCTAAAGTGCAAGCATAGCCTACATTGCTTGGTCCGGTCGCGGGGGTCCTATAGCCATGCCCCTCACTGCGACGTACTCTTCACTCGCGAATGCTTGAGCAAGCTGCTGTAACGCGCAGCCTCCGAGTGCAGAAATTCGCCGAGCTGCTGCGGGTTCAGGTGGAAGATTTCGACCCCCTGCTTGGCGAAGGCATCGCGGACCTCCGGCTGGGCCAGAGCTTTGGCGATTTCTTCGTCAAGGCGCGCGACGATCGGCGCCGGCGTGCCGCCGGTGGTCATGAAGCAAATCCACGCATCGATCTGCAGCTCTTGCAATCCCGCTTCCACCGAAGTCGGGATATCGGGGGCAAACGGCGAGCGTTGCGGCGATAGCACGGCCAATGCCTTGAGCGCCCCGCTGCGGACTTGCGGCAAAAGCGGCGGTAGGCCGCCGATCGCTAAGTCCACCCGATTTGCGATGACGTCCGGTATCGCCTGGCCCAATCCCTCATAGGGCACGAAGGTCAGATCGATATTGCCGTATTGCGCGAGCATCTCCGCCCCAAGGTGACCGGGGTTGCCGATCACCGGAATGGCGATGCTGACGGACTTCGGTTTTTGCTTCGCCATTGCGATGACGTCGGTGATGTTCTTGGCGGGAAAAGCCGGCGACGCGACGAGCAGCAATTTTGCAGACACCACCATCGAAACCGGCACCAGATCGCGCTGGTAGTCGAAACCAGGATTTGGGAATAGCGTTGGATTAACAACCTGGTTCGTACTCGTTACTAAAAGTGTGTGGCCGTCAGGCTCCGCTTTCGCCACGACACCGGCGGCAATATTGCCGCCGGCGCCGGGCCGATTTTCCACCACCACCGGCACGCCGATGGATGCGGACAGGTAATTCGACAGCTTACGCGGCACGAAGTCGACCAAGCCGCCAGCCGCCGCGGTCGCCTCGAACCTGAGTGGCTTTGTTCCGGGCCAGATTTCTGCGCCAAAGGCTGGTTGCGCGGCACAGAACAAGCTTGCAAGCAAAAGCGTCAGTAGTCTCATCGCTTGCCTCCCACTACCCATCCGGCTTTGTCGATACTCGCTGGACGTGTACACTGATGTGCGGTTCTCGCCAACTCTGAAAGGTCGAGCCACTTCTAAAGCCGAACGGGAGTCGTGGAACTCGAAGTCGCCAATGGACCTGCGCCAGCTTCGTTACTTCGTCGGGATCGTCCAGGCCGGCAGCCTGTCGCGCGCGGCGGATCAATTGCACGTGGCGCAGTCCGCGATCAGCCATCATCTTGCCAGCTTGGAATCCGAGCTGGACAGGCAGCTGGTGACGCGCGGCCCGAAGGGCATCCTGCTCACCGAAGCGGGAAGCGTTTTGTATCGGCATGCCGAAGCGATCCTGCGGCATCTCGAATTTGCCAAGCAGGACGCCATGAGCGCGCTCAATGTGCCTTCTGGACGCGTGTCTATCGGATTTCCGACCGGATGGGCGGGTATCTTGAGCTACGAACTGTTCGTGCGAATGCGCAGCGCATATCCGCAGATCCTGCTCCACATCACCAATGCCAACAGCGCGCTGCTGCGCGAGCGGCTGGTCAATGGCCGTCTCGACATCGCAGTGCTGTTCGTGGGCCAGCCCGAGCGCGGCCTTGCTGTCGAGCCGCTGGTCCATGAGGAACTTTTCTATGTGACGGCAAACCCGGATACTTCGCCCATTACACTTGCCGATGCGGCGCAAAGTCCGCTGCTCGTGCCCGGTCCGGGCAGCAGCATCCAGCGCACCGTCCAGGAGGCGTTCGAGAAACACGGGCTGACCGTTACGCCGATTAGCGAAATCGACACAATAAGTGCAATTCGCCGTGCCGTCGCCTCCGGTATCGGCAATTCGATCCTGTCGTGGGCTGCGCTTTACGACGGTGAACGGAAAGTTGCGCTGAATTGCCGGCGCTTTGCCGACGCGAAACTGGTGCGGCCCGTTTCCCTGTGCTTTTCCGAGGTAGGCCAGCGCAGCCCCGCAATCGAGGCCGTTGCCCTGACGCTCAAATCGCTGGTCTATGAGCTGATCGAGAGCGGTACTTGGCAGGGCGCTTCGCTCATTGCTCCTGCCACTGAGCTATCCGGTTCGGCGGCCCCCCATAGAAATCCAGAATTGGACGCCCGCCGCAGTCGCCGGGAGCCGAGCGATCGAAGGTCTAGCAAGGGGCTGGCGACTTAACGAAACCATCCTCACGGCGACGTGCTCTTCACTCGCGAATGTTTGAGCAGGCTGCTGTAGCGCGCGGCTTCCAATTGCAAAAACTTGCCGAGCTGCTGCGGACCCATGTGAAATATTTCGACGCCCTGGTTGGCGAAAGCGTCGCGGACCTCAGGCACGGCCAATGCTTTGGCGACTTCGTCATCCAGACGCGCAACGATTGGCGCTGGCGTGCCGCCCGTGACCATCAAGCAAATCCACGCATCGATCTGCAGGTCGGGCAATCCCGCTTCCGCGGAGGTCGGGATATCCGGGGCAAGCTGAGAACGTTGTGGCGATGCTACCGCCAGCGCTTTAAGCGCTCCGCTTCGGACTTGCGGTAACAGCGATGATATCGCGCCGATTGCCAAGTCCACTCGGTTCGCCATCAGGTCCGGCATCGACTTGGCGATGCCGTCATAGGGCACGAAGATGAGATCGACTTTGCCATATTGGGCAAGCATCTCCGCTCCCAGGTGATTGGGTGTGCCGATCGACGAGATCGCGATGCTCACAGACTTCGGCTTTTGCTTCGCGATTGCGATGACGTCGGTGATGTTTTTGGCGGGAAAGGCCGGTGCTGCGACGAGCAACATTTTCGCCCGAACCAGCATCGATACCGGCGTGAGATCGCGTTCATAGTCGAAGCCGGGGTTCGGCAACAGTGTCGGGTTGACGGCTTGGTTTGAACCGGTGACCAACAGGGTGTGGCCGTCAGGTTCCGCCTTTGCCACGATCCCGGCACCGATATTGCCGCCGGCGCCGGGCCGATCTTCCACGACTACCGGTACCCCTAGCGAAGCGGAGAGGTAGTCCGACAGTTCGCGCGGTACGAAGTCGATGAGTTCCCCAGCCCCCGCGTTCACCTCAAATCTGAGCGGCCTGGTTCCCGGCCAGTTCTGCGCCGATGCCGCGTGCGCGGCACATACCAAATTTCCCAGCAAAACCGCGCACTGCATCAATCGGCGAACCATCTCTCATCCCCTTTGCGCCGCCCTCGGCAATAACGGCAAATCCGATTCCGCCATTGCAGCTGTTTCCGTGTTGGACGAGTTATCGTCCGCATTGGCGGCGCCGACGGTCACGCCGGCAGCGCGCTCCATGGGGCGAATAATTCTCGTCACGTCCGCCGTGCCGCCTTCTTCGGCTGCCGCAGTCCGCAACGACGCAATGATCGCCTCGGCCAGCGGGACGGGCACGTCGTGAAGCTTGGCTTCGATGGCCAGCGCCTCGAGGATCATGATCGCCGGCCCGAGTGTGGCGCCGTAGCTGAATTTACGGGTAAGAATATGCGCCGGGATTTTCGTCAGCGTCGAGTTGTTTTGCCCGCTGCCGTTGTTGATGATTTCCAGCATGGCAACCGGGTCGAGGCCGGACTTTCGACCCAACACCATCGCTTCACAAGCGATCGCGAGGTTTCCCGCAGACACCACATTGTTGACCAGCTTCATCACCTGCGCCGCTCCGACCTGCTCGCCGAGGAAAACAATCTTCTTGGCATAATGCTTGAGGAATGGCTCAACCCGGCTAAAGGCCTCGTGCGGGCCCGACGCCATGACCGTCAGCGTACCATTGGCCGCACTTTCGACTCCCCCCGTCATAGGGGCATCGAGCGTAACGATGCCGCAGGCATAAAGCCGTGTAGCGAGCTCTTTAACGAAGGCGGCTTCATTGGTTCCGACATGGACATAGGTTTTTGCCCGGTTGCCGCGAACAATTCCAAGCGGCCCGAGCACAACATCGCGGTAAGAGTCCGCCGTCGTTACGCAAACGAAGATGATGTCGGCGGCGTCCGCCATCATCGCGGGTGAGGCGGCGATTTTGGCTCGACCCCGAAACGGCGCCGTCTTACTGATCGTGCGATTGTAAACGACCACATCCTCGCCGGCTTGAACAAGCCGTTCGGCCATCGGGCTGCCAATAGCGCCAAGCCCAATAAATCCAACGACAGATCGACCCTGTGCCATCGGTTTCGGCCTCCAGCTGCCCTTGTCCGATCAAATCTCCCCGGCCGTGCTTTGTCGATGCTCGGTAAGCGTGTACTGTGGGTAACTTATACTTAAACTTGGACAAGACGGGTGAACTGGGAAAGCGGGTCGCGCGACCAGATTGATGGGAATTGCGTGCCCCGTTGCGGCCTGCTTCCCAAGTGGTAACGGAAGATCATGGACCTGCGTCAGCTTCGTTACTTCGTCGGGATTGTCCAGGCAGGCAGCCTGTCACGCGCCGCAGATCAACTGCACGTGGCGCAGTCCGCGATCAGCCATCATCTCGCCAGCCTGGAGTCTGAGCTAGACAAGCAACTGGTCACGCGCGGCCCGAAGGGCATTCTGCTTACCGAAGCGGGCAGCGTCCTATACCGCCACGCTGAGGCAATCCTCCGGCATGTTGAATTTGCCAAACAAGACGCAACGAGCGCGCTTAACGTCCCTTCCGGCAGCGTATCAATCGGGTTTCCCGTCGCATGGACAAACCTCCTCGGCTACGAATTATTCGCCCGTGTCCGCAATTTATATCCGCAGATATTGCTCTACATTACCGACGGCAACAGCGCTCTGTTGCGGGAGCGACTGATCAATGGACGTCTCGACATCGCCGTGCTGTTTACAGGCCAGCCCGAGCGCGGCCTTGCCGTCGAACCGTTATTGCAGGAAGAACTATTTTATGTGACGGCGGATCCGGATCCGTCGCCCATCCGGACGGCCGACGTAGCGCGATTTCCCCTGTTGGTGCCCGGACCCGGCAGCGGCAGCCAGCGCGTAGCGCAGGAACTGTTCAACAATTTCGGGTTGACCGTCACGATCATTGGCGAAATCGATTCGTTGAGCATTTTTCGCCGCGCCGTTGCATCCGGTCTCGGTAACGCCATACTACCGTGGAGCGCGCTCTACGAAGGCGATCGGAAGCTGTCGCTCAATTACAGGCGCATTACCGACGAGAAGCTTACCCGGCCCGCGGCACTGTGCTTTTGCGATGTGGGCCAGCGCAGTCCCGCTATCGAAGCCGTCGCACTGACGCTGAAATCCTTGGTCCACGAATTGACCGACAGCGGTACTTGGCAAGGCGTCGCGCTGATCGCTCCTCCCGCCAAGCTATCTCGTTCGGCGGCCCCCCCATAGAAATTCAGAATTGGACGACTTCCGGCGGATGCCTAGGGTCACACCAGCCGCCCGATAAAATCCAAATCTCAGAACGGCATAGGCGGCGCCGGAAGTGCAGGGGGCGTCTTTAATGGTAAAGCGCATCGAACCCGTTGACCGACAGGTCGGACAACGTGTGCGGGCCTATCGCCTGGCGCAAGGTATGTCGCAAACGACACTGGGCCAGAAAGTCGGCGTAACGTTTCAACAGATTCAGAAATACGAGATGGGAACCAATCGGATCGGAAGCAGCCGGCTTAAAAAAGTCGCCACCGTTCTCGGCGTCTCGATCGGAGCGCTTTTCGCCGAGGGAGAAGACAATCAGCCCCGTCACGACCCATTGACCGGCATGCTTTCCCAGCCCCATGCGGCGAGGCTTCTCAAGGCCTTTGGCGAGATCCCTGACGACAAGCTCCGCTTGGCCTTGGTGCATCTCGCCGAGGGCCTTGAGGTCCACAGCAAATAGTCACCGGCAATTGGGCGGCTGCTTCGGCAAAATAGATCAGACCGTTTAGCGGCTTCCGCCATATTTGCGATGCGCGCGGGGGGCGAAACCTAAGGTAATTGTTGCAAAGCAGCGGCCAAACCCGCAGAGTCCGAGTTGCCGCGAGGCCGTCGGGAACCGTGGTTCCGTCCGGAGGGGTGCTTTGCACGGTAACTTGGCCGGTAACTTGGCGCACAAGGGCTCGGCGCAACAAAACCCGCCCAAGCGCAGGTTTCACGTCGCCCTGATCAAGCCGTCGCATTATGACCGCGACGGCTATGTGATCCAGTGGCTGCGCTCGCTGATCCCTTCGAACAGCTTGGCGAGCGTGCACGGACTGATCGTGGAATGCGCGCAAAACCGCGTGCTCGGGCCCGACGTCGAAATCGAGATCGAAGCCTGCGACGAGTGCAACACCATTGTCGACGTCGATGGCGTCGCCAAGCGCATCCATGCCGCCGGCGCCGGCCTGGTCGGCCTGATCGGCGTGCAGTCGAACCAATATCCGCGCGCCCTCGATCTTGCCCGGCAGTTTCGCGCCCAAGGCCTCACCGTCGTGATGGGCGGCTTCCACGTCTCCGGCTGCATCTCGATGTTGCCGAAGCTGCCCGTGGAATTACAGGAGGCGCTCGACCTCGGCATCCATCTGTTCGCCGGCGAAGCCGAGGGCCGCATGGCGGAAGTGTTGCGCGATGTCGCCGGTGGCAATGCGAAGCCGATCTACAACTACCTTGAAGCTATGCCGGAAATGGCGGCTGCGGTTTATCCGATCTTGCCGCGCCATGTGGTGACGCGGGTCGCCGGCCATTATTCGAGCTTCGATGCGGGCCGCGGCTGCCCGTTCCAATGCAGCTTCTGCACCATCATTAATGTGCAGGGCCGCAAATCGCGCTATCGCACGCCCGACGACGTCGAGGCCATCGTGCGGGCCAATGCGGCGCAGGACATCACGCGATTTTTCATCACCGACGACAATTTCGCCCGCAACCGCAATTGGGAGCCCATTCTCGACCGGCTGATCGAACTGCGCGAGCGCGAAAAATTCAACATCCGGCTTTTGCTGCAAGTCGACACGCTCTGCCACCGCATCCCTAATTTCATCGAGAAGGCGGCCCGCGCCGGCTGCACCGCGATCTTCTTGGGCCTGGAAAACATCAACCCCGAATCCTTGATGGGCGCCAAAAAGCGTCAGAACAAGATTTGGGAATATCGCGAAATGCTGCTGGCCTGGCGGCGGCAAAAGGTGATGACCTATGCCGGGTATATTTTGGGCTTCCCGACCGATACGCCGGAAACGATCGCCCGCGACATCGAGATCATCAAGAAGGAACTGCCGGTCGATATACTCGAGTTCTTCTATCTGACGCCGCTGCCGGGCTCGGAGGACCACAAGAATTTGTACATGCGCGGGGTGCCGATGGATCCCGACATGAACAAATACGATCTCGAACATGCCTGCACCGCGCATCCCTTGATGTCGAAAGAGACCTGGACGCAGGTTTATGCCGATGCCTGGAAGCGCTACTACACCGACGCGCATGTGGAGACGATCATGCGCCGCTGCATCGCCTCGGGCATCAACCGCACCAAACTTCTGGATTCGCTGACCATTTTTTCCGGCGCCGCGCGAATCGAGGGCGTGCATCCGCTGCAATTCGGCTTCTTCCGCCGCAAGCTGCGCAAGCAGCGCCGTTCCGGCATGCCGATCGTCAATCCGCTGGTGTTCTATCCATGGCGCGCGCTCGATTTTCTCAAAACCACCTCGCAATGGCTGCGGCTAGTTTGGCGCTATCGCCGCATCATGGCGCGGGTGACTAAGGATCCGGCCGCAGGCAGCTATTTGGACGAGGCGTTGCGGCCGTATACCGGCGCCGGCGAGACCGATCACTTTGTTGAAGTCTTTGCCGACAAGATCCCGCACACCCACGGCGCGCCGGTGCGCGCGTCGGCGGCGGCCGCCGCCGAATAATCAGCTTTCCGCCTTGCTGCCGATCTTGGTTTCGGTGCCGGCGAAGAGGCGGGCGATGTTGGCGCGGTGCATGATCCATAAGAGCACGGCGAGCAGCAGAAATAATTCCGCTCGCGGTATCTTGCCCGTCCACCACAGCACGGCGGGCGTCGCCGCACTGGCGATCAGCGCGGCCAGCGAGGAATAGCGGGTCACTGCCGCGACGGCGAGCCACAGAACGGCGAAGGCCAAAAGCGCGAGCCACGCGCCGAAGCCGAGCAGGAGCCCGATGAAGGTCGCCACCCCTTTGCCGCCCTTAAAGCCGAGCCAGACGGGAAACAGATGGCCGAGAAAGGCGCCCAGCGCGGCGACGATCGCGGCCTCGCCGCCAAACATCGCGTTGGCGACGGCGACGGCCACGGTGCCCTTGAGCATGTCGCCAAGAAGCGTCGCCGCGGCGAGGCCTTTGCGACCGGTGCGCAAGACATTGGTAGCGCCGATATTGCCCGAGCCGATCGAGCGTACATCCGGCGCGCCGGCGAGCCGGGTGATCAGCACGCCGAAGGGAACGGAGCCGCACAGATAGCCGAACAGGAATGCCGCGGCATACTGGGTCAGGAGCGACCAATCGATCGGAAGCTGCATGGCGCTCAATATGCCCGAAGCCCGCGTTAACGCGTCCTACTATTTCGCGGAGCCGTCACATCCAGAGTGATCGACCGCGCAGGCGGCGCGACGGCCGGGTCCTGCCGTAGCTTCGCATTTTGCGAGCGCTTGGCTTTCCGCCGAACGCAAATCGTCCGCGACAGCCCAACCCACACCCGGTGTACCGGGCGCAGGGTCCATCGCATCGGCGACGCATTTATTCTGGAATGTGGCGATCACCTTGCACAGCGATGCCCTCAGCTTGGCATTTGAATCCTTCGCATCGCTGAGCGCGCGGGCGCGGCATTTTGTAAGCGCGATCGATTGTGCCTCAGCCGTCGTGGCAGAATTGATCGCATACCAATAAGTGTAGCCCTGTTTTGCCACGTCGGGGGGAAGCGCAATTGCCAGTGCTCCCTCGCCGAATGCCAAACGAGGCAAGAGAACGACAGCGGCGAAGCTGAATGCCAACAGGTGAGCGAATACTGGTGAATTGATCCGAGCCATTTCCCGTCCCCCTAATTCCAAAAGCAATAGAATAGCCGGCAGTTTCACAAGCGGCCAGAATCTTCGTAAAAAATTTCAAATTCAGACGACGAGGACAAGCCCTAAATCGCACGAGCCTTTTTGCCGCCGTCGCGTGGCGCAAAGCCTGCTGCCAGCGCGTCGGCCTCATCGGCATAAATCAGCAAGTGCTTGAGTTTATCGGCCGAGGCGCCGGCGATCGCCGCCAAACCGGGCGTGAAAGATTTCCGCATCGTATCGGCGACGACGAAATGCGCGGCAGCGTCATCCTCGACGTCAGTCTCGCAATAGACGCAGCGCAGCCGGATGCCCTGATGCGCCTCGTCCTCGATGACATAGAACTTGTTGGCGGCGTATTGTCGTTCGGCGGGATCGCAGGTGATGCAGTTGGCATTGCCGCAGCATAGGCCCGTCCCGATCGGCTGCGTATAAACCGGATGCTCGGGCTTGGCGAAGCCGCCGGCGAATTTGTGCAGCGACTTGTTCTTGTGCAGGTGCAGCATCAGCGAAATCAGCGCCATGCGCACCGGAACGCCATAAGCCGCCTGTTGGAAATAAATGGCGCGCCGGTCGGTATCGAACGAGGCGTCGAGCTCGTTGACACGCGGCAATGGATGCATGACGCTCGCTTCGGAATATTTCGCATCGCCCAAGAATGTCGCGTCGATTTTCGGGTAGGGCCGGTCCTTCTCCGCCCAGCGCTCCTTCTGGAAACGGGTCACATAGACCGCGTCGGTTTTCTTCTGCAGCACGAGGCCGTAATCGACTTCGGGTTCGGCGTAGAGCGACAGCTGATGGGGCTGGTCCGCGGTGACATAAAGCGCATCGATCGAACCGTCGGAAAGCCCGGATTCCTTCGACACCATGCGACTGTGGAATTCCTCGCGCAGCCGGCGATCGACGTGCGCCGGCAGTTCCATTCCCGGGGCGGGCAGGGGATCGATAGTGGCGCCGAACCGCGCCAGCGCGTAGACGAAAGAATGGATGGTGCGGCTGCCTTTGAGATCGCCGGAGATCGCAACCTTCATATTGCGCAGGCTTTTATTCTTCGCGCGCAGCGTAAAAAGATCGCACAGCGTCTGGGTCGGGTGCTCGTGGCTGCCGTCGCCGCCATTGATCACCGGGATCTGCGAGAATTCGGCGGCCAACCGCACCGCGCCGTCGCGCGGATGGCGGATGACGACAATGTCGGCGTAGTTCGAGATGACGCGGATCGTGTCGGCCAGGCTTTCACCCTTGGCGGCGGAACTGACCGTCGGGTCGGCGCTGGTGATATTGGCGCCGCCGAGCCGCAGCATCGCGCTCTCGAATGAGAGCCGTGTGCGCGTCGACGGCTCGTAGAACAGGCTCGCCAGGATGAATTTCGACGCCAGATTGGTGCTGCGACCGATCCGGTAGGAGACGTTTTCGTCGGCAAGTTCCTTCAAAAATCCTTGCGCAACCTCGAAGATCGTCTCGATCTCCTTATTGGTGAGGTCATTGATCGAAATGATATGGCGTGTCGGCGGCAGGGCTTTTGTCATTAAAGCGGTGCTATAGGCCCAATCGGCGCATTCGAGCAAGCCCGCCGTGCCGGCGAGCGAAGGCGATGCACCGGAAACCGCGGCAGACGGCCCGCCGTGCTACGATCCGCGGCCCGAAACGAAGGCTACCGCCATGGCCATTTCCCGCTTCGACACGCATGAAGTCCTCAACCAGTCGCCGCCATACGAGAACGTCGACCTGTTCGCGAGCGACGCGCCATTGCAGGACGCCGTCAAGACGAACGGCGCGGCTGCGGAACTGTCCTCGCTCGCGGCCTTCGGCAAGCAATGGGGCACCGCGGATATGTTCGCGTTGGCGCGGCAGGCCAATGAAAATCCGCCGAAGCTGCGGGCTTTCGACGCCAAGGGCAATCGCAGCGACACGGTCGAATTTCATCCGGCCTATCACCGCTTCATGCGCGAAAGCATCGCGGCCGGGTTGCACGCCTCGACCTGGACTCAATCCGGCAATCGCGCGCCGGCGCCGGCGGAAGTGCTGCGCGCGGCGCGCTTCTATATGGCGGCGCAGGTCGAAACCGGTCATCTCTGCCCGGTCACCATGACGCGCGCCGCGCTGGCGCCGCTTGCCGCCGAGCCGGCGCTCGCGGCCAAAGTCGTCCCCAAGGTTGTCACGCGCAATTACGATCCGCTGTTCCGGCCGTGGCGCGATAAATCGGGCATGACGCTCGGCATGGGGATGACGGAAAAGCAGGGCGGCACCGACGTGCGCGCCAACACCACGACCGCCACGCCCACGGGAGACACCTATTCGGTCGTCGGCCATAAATGGTTCCTGTCCGCGCCGATGTGCGACGCCTTCCTGATTTTGGCCCAGGCGCCCGGCGGGCTCACCTGTTTTCTGCTGCCGCGTTTCGGTCTCGACGGCTCGGTCAATGCGCTGCGCTTGCAACGCTTGAAGGACAAGCTCGGCAACCGCTCCAATGCATCGGGCGAGGTCGAGTTCACGGATGCTTTTGCCTGGCGCGTCGGCGAGGAGGGCGCCGGCATCCGCACCATCCTGCAGATGGTGCAGTTGACGCGGCTCGATTGCGCCATCGCCTCGGTCGGCCTGATGCGTATGGCGCTGGCGCAGGCCGTGCATCATTGCCGGCATCGCAGCGTTTTCGGCAAACGCCTCTACGACCAGCCGATGATGCGGGCGGTGCTGGCCGACATGGCGCTCGAGGTCGAAGCCGCGGTCGCGTTTGTGTTTCGTCTGGCGCGTGCGCTCGACCGCGCCGCCGAGGAACCGGCTGAAGCGGCGTATGCGCGCGTCATGACGCCGGCGGCAAAATATTGGATTTGCAAGCTCGCGCCCGGCTTCATCTTCGAGGCGATGGAATGCCTCGGCGGCAACGGTTACGTCGAAGAGAGCATCCTGCCGCGGCTATATCGGGAATCGCCGGTCAATGCGATCTGGGAAGGCTCGGGCAACGTCATGTGCCTCGATGTGCTGCGCGCGCTCAAACGGGAAGAGGAGGCCGAATTGGCGGCGGCGCTGGCGCGCGACGCCGGCGTTGCGGCGAGCATGGATCAGACGCAGGAGGCCGATGCGCGCGCTAAGGTCGGGAAACTGGCTGTGCTGGCTTGCACGGCGGCGTTGAAAGCAAGCGCCCCTGCGGCAGTGGCCGAAGCATTCATCCGAACGCGGCTGACGACACCGCACGGCGCGCTTTACGGCGCGGCCACGATCGATGCCGCTACCGCCGAATTGCTGCTGCAGCGCGTATTGCCGCAAGCGTGAAGGGATCTGCTCCCTCCCCCCTTGCGGGGGAGGGGTGGGAGGGGGGTCGCGAGGTGGCGCGCATCCGTCGACGCTCGAACAAATCCTCCTGACCCCCACCCCTACCCCTCCCCACAAGGGGGAGGGGAATGATGCGCCAGCCGGTCGAGCGCGCCCTGAAGAATATAGGCCGCGGCGTGTTGATCGATCACCGCCTTGCGCTTCGCCCGGCTCGCGTCCGCGGCAATAAGCGCGCGCTCGACCGCCGCGGTCGACAGCCGCTCATCCCATAACGCGATGGGAAGAGCGGTCAGTCGTGCGAGATTGCGCGCGAAGGCGCGCGTCGACTGGGCGCGCGGGCCTTCCGTACCGTCCATGTTGATCGGCAATCCGAGCACGATGCCGACGACACGGCGTTCGGCGGCAAGTTCGAGAATGCGCGCGGCGTCGAGGTTGAAACGCCGGCGTGCAATGGTTTCGACCGGCGCCGCGATGCGCCGATCCGGATCGCTCGCGGCGACGCCGATGGTTTTGGTGCCGAGATCGAGCCCGATGAGCGCGCCGCGTTCCGGCAGCAGCGCGGCAGCTTCGTTGAGCATAAATACCGGCATGGCGAAACCGCTACCATGCGTGCGGATCAAAGGCGACCGCGCCACGCGATCTTTCCCGCATCCGGGCGCCCGACTATGGTGGACGCCTTCCCCGCTCCCCTGGCGCGGACCTGCCGCCGAAAGGAGACGACAAATGACGTTCACTGTCATCAGCAACAGTTTTAAGGACGGCGATTACCTGCCGAAAGATTTCATCCTGTCGGCCGATTTCGGCTTCGGCTGCGCCGGCGGCAACAAGTCGCCGCATCTGAAGTGGTCGGGCGCCCCCGACGGCACCAAAAGCTTCGCCGTGACCTGCTACGATCCCGACGCACCGACCGGCTCGGGCTTCTGGCACTGGCTGGTGGTCAACATCCCGGCGAATGTGAGCGAGCTTGCCGAAGGTGCGGGCAGTGCGCCCGGCAAGCTGCCGGCAGGCGCGTTGCAGACGCGCACCGATTTCGGCGCACCCGGCTATGGCGGCCCATGCCCGCCCGAGGGTGATCATCCGCACCGTTATCTGTTCACGGTATTCGCCGTGAAGACCGAAAAGCTCGAGGTCAAAGCCGACACCTCGGCGGCGGTGGTCGGCTTCAATTTGCATTTCAATACGCTGGCGAAGGCGGAGCTCATGGGCCTGTTCAAGAGGTAAGGGATGAAGCTCCTGCCGGCCGTCCTCGCAACCGCGCTGTCGCTTGTGATGTCGCAGCTCGCCCAAGGTGCCGAGATCAAGGTCGTCAGCGGCGGCGCCTTCAAACAGGTGCTCAATGCGCTCGCCGCACAGTACCGCAAGGAGTCCGGTAACAGGCTCGACATCGTCTATCGCACCGTCGGGCAGCAAGTCGCCCTGATCCGTAGCGGCAAGGAAGACTTCGACGTCGCCATTTTGACGCCGGCGGCGATCGACGATCTCGCCAAGGACGGCAGAATCGTGCCCGGCACTCGTGCCGATCTGGCAAAAACCGGGATCGGCGTCATGGTTAGAACCTCCGCGCCTGCGCCCGATATATCGACCGTCGATGCCTTTAAGCGCACGCTCCTTGCCGCGAAATCGGTGGCCTTTATCGATCCCAAGGCCGGCGGATCGAGCGGGATTTACGTCGAAGGTTTGTTGGTGCGGCTCGGCATCGCCGACCAGATCAACGCCAAAGCTGTTCTGGTCCATGGCGGGGCGGTGGCGGATCACATTGCCGACGGCGAAGCCGAGCTCGGCATCCACCAGATCAGCGAAATTTTGCCGGTTGCCGGTGTCAAACTGATTGGTCCGCCACCTGCCGAAATTCAGAATTTCACGGTCTATTCAGCCGGCATCGGCGCTGCGGCGAAGGACGGCGCGGCCGCGCGCGCTCTCGTCAATTTTCTGTCTGGCCCGCGGGCGTTGCCGATCATCACAGCCAAGGGCATGGAGCCGCCCTCGTCCTAGAGATGTCTCTGCCAAAACGGCAGCGCCCGGCCGGAGCCGGGCGCCAAATGCCGATACGATGCCGTAATCGGCTCAAAGCTTAGTGACGCGACTGCTCCCAGGCGATGCGCGGGATATCGCTACGGGTGATGCCGATATCGGCAAGTTCCCGGTCGCTTAAGTGCGAAAGTTCATCCACGGCAACGCCGTAGCGCTTCCAGGCGTTAACGAAGCGGATAATCGATAGCAGCATGGTCTTATTTTCCTTTCTCCGGCCCGAAAGTTAGAACCCGCGGCCGGAATCACGTTTGAAATATAAGTATCGATGGTGCGGTGCAAAATTATATTGTTGCAGTGCAGCTACGATCTGATTGCATAGTGATCGTAACTTTTTCTAAATATTAATGGCAAGGCAGTGGCATTTTGGTTTGATTTGGCGAGAAAGGGTATCTTCGTCATGAGCACCGCGCATTGGTGGACGGCAGAGCCTCCTAGGGAGTGATGAACAAGCCGCGGTTCCTTCGGCCTTGATCGCTATCCTTTTCACCCCGCTTCTGCCCTCCCACGATCCTGCCTCCGCCGTACTGCCGGATTGGAATTCCCGGCCGTTGTTTGCGTTGTGTCGGGGAGTGCCATGGGGACTATGCTTGACCACCGCCGCTGTGCGGAAGAATGCGTCGCAATGGCCCGCTTGTCCGAAGACAATAAAGACAAAGCACTGTGGCTGACGCTGGCGCAGTCTTGGGTACGGCTAGCCGAGCATGTCGCCCATGCGGAAGCGGGCCCGGCGGCCGAGCCGGTTGAAGACGAAGTGTGCTGAAATAGCGACCACGGGTCTCGCCCGCTGGCCGCTAGTACGCCGGGTGACCGTGGCGCGTGCAGTACCGCCCGGTCGTCAGATCGCGGTTACTGGCCATGGCTGGCCAAAACCTCTTGGCAAGCGTGGCTGATCTTCGGCCGGTTCGCCTGTAGGCAGCCCAATATCCCGAGTACATCCTGCGGATTGATCTCAAGTTGGGTCTGGCAATACCTGGTCACGTCGGGATGGCAGGCGTCGCGTTCCTGCGGATTTCCTTCGCCCATGCCCATCCCGTTCACCGGCGGCGGCTGCGGCGGCAATTGCTGAGCGTAGGCGGCACTACCCGCCCCAAGCGCCATGGCGATCGTCAAGAGCGATATACGAAGCATGACCCCTCCTCCGGGCATCCGGCCCGCCCCTGTGGCTTCGTGTGCTATCCCACACTTTTTTGCCGGCCGGTGCACATTAAATTTTTGCGTAGAGATTGACGGCATAGTGTTCGAGCCTCGCCCGGCGCGCTTGCGTGCTGCGGGTGTGCGGCGATACATCTCGCCGGAGGGCGGTTAGCTCAGTTGGTAGAGCGTCTGCTTTACACGCAGAATGTCGGCGGTTCGAGTCCGTCACCGCCCACCATCCTGCTTCGCGCTGCGCGCTTCGCAGGATTTGCCTCATGCTAGGTCGCGAAGCAGGATGCCCTCCGAAGCCTTGGCGGAGGAGGGCACCCCGGATGCGCTACGTCTATCTCCTGCGAAGCGAAGCAGATACTGAGCGACGCTATGTCGGCGTTACTTCCGATCTGAAGCGGCGATTTATCGAGCATAATGCCGAAAAATCTCCTCATACGTCCAAGTATGCACCTTGGAAACTGGTGACTTACGTTGCGTTTTCGGACGGGCGAAAGGCCGAGACCTTCGAACGCTACCTCAAATCCGGTTCGGGTCACGCATTCGCTAGAAGAAGGCTCTGGTAGAGCAAGCCGCCCAAAAAAATATCGCCCGCTGCCACGCAATATCTCGATTGCGATGGCAAGCGGGCAATGAGCGGCGCGCCGACCCGCGTTTCGCGGGGGTCTAACGACGAGAGGCGATTAGACTGCCTCTTTGAGTTCCTTTGAGGCGCGGAAGGCGACTTTCTTGCTGGCCTTGATCTGGATGGGTTCGCCGGTGGCGGGATTACGTCCCATGCGCGCGGCGCGCTTTCTGACCTGCAGGATGCCGAGGCCGCCGATGCGGATGCGCTCGCCCTTTTTCAGGTGTTTGACGATGTTGCTCACAAAGCCGCCGAGGATAGCTTCCGCCTGCTTTTTCGAAAGCTCATTATCCTCCGCAAGGCTTGCGGCGAGATGCTTCAATGTCACGGTCGTTGCAGTTGTTTTACCAGGCGTCATTAGTCCCTCCTCAATGAAGCGGTAGCGTGGAAAAAGCGCCGCTCACGGCGAAGCAGTTAAACGATTCGGCTCCGACTGACCACGCTTGTTTTGCCGATTCCACCGATGTTTTCGGCATCACGGCGCTATCTGAGGGCGCTCTGTGGCGAGCGTAAGGCGGGCGGAAAAGGCCGATTTTGGCCTAAAACCTTGACTTGGCACGGGCCGGGCCTTAAGTGCCGACGGCGCCCGCGGGGGCGTAGCTCAGTTGGTTAGAGCGTCGGCCTGTCACGCCGAAGGTCGCGGGTTCGAGTCCCGTCGCTCCCGCCATTTCAATGACTTAGCGGCATTTTCACAAGTACTTTGACCGGCCAAGGCCGGCCACGGGCGACCGATCTCACCCGCGATAAGTTGGCGCCGGCTGGGTGAAGAAGCTCCATAGGATGTGATAGACGAGCGCGTAATTCTTCTGCTGGAAGCTGGCGTGCGAGATGCCGGGCATCACGGCAAAGTGCTTGTCCGGGTTCGCCAGCTTGGCGAAGAACTCGAGGAGGTCGTCGAAGCCGGCGATGCCGTCCCACTGGCCGCGCATGATCAGTGTCGGCGCGGCGATTTTCTCCGGATCGACCACCGGCAAATTGCTGCACATATCGACATAGGTGCCGGTCGGTACCGAGGTGTCGAGCGCGATGACCGCGTTGGCAAAGGCGTCGATGACCTTCTCTTCCGCCGTGCCGGGATGGTCGCGGTCGAAGATCGAATGGATGAACGCCTTGTCGATCGGCCGGCGGTTTTTGGCGCGAAATTCGGGAAGCTTTTTCTTGCGCTCGGCGAGCGTCGGCGAGCCTTCGCCGGTCCACACCATGGCGTCGAGCGCGAGGCGGCCGACAAGCTTGGGATGGCGCTGTGCGAATAAAGCGGCGCGCAACGCGCCCGAGGAAATTCCGTAAACTAGAAACGGCCGCTTGCCGCGCAGCTTCTGAATATAGCTTGCGGCGGCGAAGCAATCGTCGGCCCCTTGCGCGATGGGCGCGTTATTGTCGCGATCCTTGGTCGAGCGGCCATAGCCTTCCATGTCGACGGACCAGCAGTCGAAACCGCGGCGCGCGAACCAGTCCATCGCCGAGGAGTCCGGTCGACCCTCGACCTGCAGGTCGAAAGTCGGCTGCGCCGCCATCGACGAGCCGTGGACAAACAGGATCGTGCCGGTCGCGGTCTTCGGATCGCCGGCGCATTTCTCGAACAGGAACAGCTTTACGTCGCCGTCCTTGGTGGTCCAGTGCTCCTCGCCCTTGATCGCGGTTGCCGGGCGATTGGTGATCTCGTCCATGGTTCACCCTAGTTGATCAGCGTGATGTGGTTATCGTTGATGACCTTAGCCCATTTGGCGACTTGGGCCGCCATGAAAGACGCGAATTCGGGTTGCGTCATCGCCATCGGCGTAACGTCCTGCTTCTCCCAAGCCTGCTTGAGGTCGGGACGGCTCAAGATCTCGGCGATGGTCTTGTGGAGCAGATCGATGATCGGCTGTGGCGTGCTCTTGGGCGCCATCAAGCCGACCCATTGGCTGAACTCAAAGCCGGGAACGGTTTCGGCAATCGTCGGCACGTCCGGCAAAATCGGCGAACGGGTCAGGCCGGTGGTGCCAAGCGCGCGCACTTTGCCAGCTTTGATATAGGGCGCCATGGTCGGAATCGAATCGAACAGCATTTGGATCTGGCCGCTGAGGATATCGATGCGCATGCCGGTGGAGCCCTTATAGGGCACATGCACGATGTTGATCCCGGTGAGATTTTTCAAAAGCTCGGCGGCCATGTGATAGTTCGAGCCCGGTCCCGACGAACCGAAATTGAGCGTGCCCGGCTTCGCTTTGGCCAATGCCAGCAGATCGGCGACGTTTTTGGTTGGCACCGAGGGGTGCACGACGAGCACGAGGCCGTTCTCTTCCATTGGAGCGACCGCGACGAGGTCGCGCAAAAGCTCGTACGGCTTATTCTTGTAAAGCGTTTCGTTGACGGTTTGCGTGCTGCTCACCAACAGTAGCGTGTACCCGTCAGGCGCAGATTTGGCGGCCAATTCGGTGCCGATCGTAGTTCCGGCGCCGGGGTGGTTCTCGACGACGAACGACTGGTGCAGAGCTTTTTGCAGCTCCGCTGCCAGATAGCGCACGTAGACATCGGCTGGTCCGCCGGCGCCGAAGGGCGCGATGATCTTGACCGGCCGCGACGGATAATCGTCGGCGCGGGCCACTGAAACCATTGCGGCGCTCGTCAAGGCAAGCAGTACGGCGCGGCGCGAATAGGCAGGCGGCATTGTTTTCCTCACTCCAGCTTCATGTCCGGTGATCGATTCGGCCGTCGGCCCGTCACGCGTCCGCAGTAAGATCGTCGCAGGATCGTAGCATCCGCGGTCACGATGGCGTCAACGCACGCGCCACGCACAGGCCTGCCTTGCACCTTTTTGTGCACTGCGCTAAGGGTCGCAAAGTTCCGCAGGCAGCGCAAATCCGCTTGATTTTGAGGCAAATCGGCGCACCGGCCTTGCCGGCGGAACAGCGCCGCGCAGGACCCGTTCCCGATGCAGGGAGGGGGTGTCCTTTGCGGCCGTTGAGAAGGGCTCCCGATGAGTCAATCACTGACTCAATTGCTGCTCGCTTATCTGCCGCTCATCGTATTTGTCGGCGTCGCGGGAGTCATCGGGCTTGCGCTCCTGGTCGCGGCCTTCATCGTCGCCTACAAAGAGCCGAATCCGGAAAAGCTGTCCGCCTACGAATGCGGATTCAACGCGTTTGACGACGCGCGGATGAAATTCGACGTCCGCTTCTATCTGGTCGCGATCCTCTTCATTATTTTCGACCTCGAAGTTAGCTTCCTGTTTCCATGGGCCGCGGCATTCGGCCACCTCGGCGTCTACGGTTTCTGGTCGATGATGCTGTTCCTTGCGGTGCTGACGGTCGGGTTTATCTATGAGTGGAAGAAGGGAGCGCTCGAATGGGACTGAGCGAACCCGCACTCGCCACTCCGCGCCAGGGAATAATCGACCCGCGCGCCGGCAAGCCGGCGGCGCCGGATGATCCGTTTTTCGATGGCCTCAACAGCGAGCTTGCCGATAAGGGGTTTCTGGTTGCGGCCGCCGACGATCTCATCGCCTGGGCGCGCACCGGCTCGCTGATGTGGATGACGTTCGGGCTGGCCTGCTGCGCCGTCGAGATGATGCAAATGTCGATGCCGCGCTATGACGCCGAGCGCTTCGGCTTCGCGCCGCGCGCTTCGCCGCGCCAATCCGACGTCATGATCGTCGCCGGCACGCTGACCAACAAAATGGCGCCGGCGCTGCGCAAGGTTTACGACCAGATGCCGGAGCCGCGCTATGTGATCTCGATGGGCTCCTGCGCCAACGGCGGCGGCTACTACCATTACTCCTATTCGGTGGTGCGCGGCTGCGACCGCATCGTGCCGGTCGACATCTACGTGCCGGGCTGTCCGCCGACCGCCGAAGCTTTGTTGTACGGCGTCTTGCTCTTGCAAAAGAAAATCCGCCGTACCTCAACCATCGAACGCTAGACCGGCGAACGCTGCAAATGGACGAGACGCTCGACTTGCTCGGCAAGACAATCGCTGGTGCGCTCGCCTCGTCGGTGACGGGCTACGCGGTGGCGCATCACGAGCTGACCGTGACGGCGCGGGCCGCCGACATCGTCGCGGTGATGCGGTTCTTGCGCGACGATCCGCGTTGCCTGTTCTGGAGCCTGGTCGACATCACCGCGGTCGATTGGCCGAGCCGCGAGCGGCGCTTCGACGTCGTCTATCATCTGCTGTCGCCCAGGCACAATATGCGCGTGCGCGTCAAAGCCGAGACCGACGAAGCCACCGCGGCGCCGTCGATCGTCGACGTCTTTCCGGGCGCCGATTGGTTCGAGCGCGAGACCTACGATCTTTACGGTGTGGTGTTCACCGGCCATCCCGACATGCGCCGCATTCTCACCGATTACGGTTTCGAGGGGCATCCGCTGCGCAAGGATTTTCCGCTGACGGGCTTTGTCGAGGTGCGCTACGACGACGAGCTCAAGCGCGTGGTTTACGAACCGGTGCGGCTGACGCAGGAGTTCCGCAATTTCGATTTCCTGTCGCCGTGGGAAGGCACCGATTACGTGCTGCCGGGCGACGAGAAATCGAGCGGGAAAGGGTCGTGACATGAAGCCGACGCTTAAGCCCGGCCTCACGCATCGCTTCGCCTACGAGGTGCCGGAGAATAAGACGGTTCCCTACACTTATCCGGAATCGCCCGAGATCGCGGCGATGCCCAAGGTGTTCGCCACCGGCTTCATGATCGTGCTCATGGAATGGGTGTGCACGCAGCTGCTGGCGCCGCATCTCGACCCCGGCGAAGGCAGTCTCGGCGTGCACGTGGACGTCAGCCACCTCGCGGCGACGTTGCCCGGGCAAACGGTGACGGTCGATGTCGAGTGTGTCGAAGTCGCCGGACCGCGGGTCACCTTTAAGGTCAAGGCGCATGACGGCCTCGATCTGATCGGCGAAGGCCGCCACGAGCGCTTCGTCGTGACGTGGGACAAGTTCAATGCGCGCGTTGCGGCGAAAGCCGCAAAGGTGAAGGAGTTCGCCTGATGGCTGAAGCCGCGCCGCGCAACTTCACCATCAATTTCGGACCGCAGCATCCGGCGGCGCATGGCGTGCTGCGTCTTGTGCTTGAGCTCGACGGCGAAGTGGTCGAGCGCGTCGATCCTCATATTGGGCTACTTCACCGCGGCACTGAAAAGCTGATCGAGCACAAGACCTATTTGCAGGCGATCCCGTATTTCGACCGGCTCGATTACGTGGCGCCGATCAATCAGGAACATGCGTTCTGCCTGGCCGCGGAAAAATTACTCGGCCTCGAGGTGCCGCGCCGCGCCCAAATCATCCGCGTGCTCTATTGCGAGATCGGCCGTTTGTTGTCGCACCTGCTCAATGTCACGACGCAAGCATTGGATATCGGCGCGCTCACCCCGCCGCTATGGGGCTTTGAGGAGCGCGAGAAGCTGATGGGCTTCTATGAGCGCGCGTCCGGCTCGCGCATGCACGCGGCCTATTTCCGCGTCGGCGGCGTGCACCAGGATTTGCCGCCCAAGCTGATCGACGATATCGCGGGCTTCTGCGATCCGTTCCTCAAGGTGTGCGACGATCTCGAGACGCTCCTGACCGAGAACCGCATTTTCAAGCAGCGCAACGTCGATATCGGCGTGGTGAAGCTGGACGACGCCTGGGCGCGCGGCTTTTCCGGCGTCATGGTGCGCGGCTCCGGCGCGGCGTGGGATTTGCGCAAGGCGCAACCCTATGAGTGCTATGCCGAGCTCGATTTCGACATTCCGATCGGCAAGAACGGCGACAATTACGATCGGTACTGCATCCGCATGGAAGAGATGCGCCAGTCTATCCGCATCATGAAGCAGTGCATCAAAATGCTGCATGCGCCGGACGGGCAGGGCCGCGTCACCGTCGATGATCACAAGATCGTGCCGCCGCGACGCGAGGAGATGAAGCGTTCGATGGAATCGCTGATCCATCACTTCAAGCTCTACACCGAGGGCTTCAAAGTGCCGGCCGGCGAAGTCTATGCCGCAGTCGAGGCGCCGAAAGGCGAATTCGGCGTCTATCTGGTCGCCGACGGCAGCAACAAGCCGTACAAATGCAAGATCCGTGCGCCGGGCTTTGCCCATTTGCAGGCGATGGATTTTCTTTGCCGCGGCCACATGCTGGCCGACATTTCGGCGATTCTCGGCTCGATCGACATCGTGTTCGGCGAGGTCGACCGATGAGCGTGCGCCGTCTCGCCGAAAAGCAACCACCGAGCTTCGCCTTCACGACGGAAAATCTCGCCTGGGCGAAAGCGCAGATCGCCAAATATCCGGAAGGCCGCCAGCAATCCGCGGTGATCCCGGTCCTGTGGCGCGCGCAGGCGCAATGCGGCGGCTGGCTGCCGCAAAAGGCGATCGAAGCGACCGCCGAATTGCTCGGCATGGCCAAAATCCGCGTGCTCGAAGTGGCGACCTTCTACACTATGTTCAATCTCTCGCCCGTCGGGCGTTTTCACGTGCAGCTTTGCGGCACCACGCCGTGCATGCTGCGCGGCGCGGAGGATCTCAAGAAAGTTTGCCATCGCATGATCGGCGAAGAGAATGAGGTGACCGCCGACGGGGCATTTTCCTGGACCGAAGTCGAGTGCCTCGGTGCTTGCGTCAACGCGCCGATGGTCCAGATCAATGCCGATTATTACGAGGACCTGACGCCGGAAATCTTCACGCGGATCATCAACGATTTTTCCAACGGCCGCACGCCGAAGCCCGGACCGCAGATCGACCGCATCAATTCCGCGCCGGTCGGCGGACCGACCACGCTGACCGATCCGTTGCTGTTCGCGGCGAAGGAAAAGCAATAATGCTCGCCGACAAAGACCGCATTTTCAAAAATCTCTACGGTCAGCGCGATTGGGGCCTCGACGGCGCGCGCGCCCGCGGCGCTTGGGACGGCACCAAGGCGATCCTGGAAAGAGGCCGCGACGCGCTCGTCAACGAGTGCAAAGCCTCCGGGCAGCGCGGCCGCGGCGGCGCTGGATTCGCGACCGGGCTGAAATGGTCGTTCATGCCCAAGCAAGTGGACCGGCCGCATTACCTCGTCATCAATGCCGACGAATCCGAGCCCGGCACCTGCAAGGACCGCGAGGTCATGCGGCACGATCCGCATCTTCTCATCGAGGGCTGCCTGATCGCCGGGGCCGCGATGGCCGCGAACCATTGCTACATTTATATTCGGGGCGAATTCATCCGCGAGCGCGAACGGCTGCAGGCGGCGGTCGATCAGGCCTATGAGGCCAAACTGATCGGCAAGAACAACATCCACGGCTGGGATTTCGACGTCGTCGTGCACCACGGCGCCGGCGCCTACATTTGCGGCGAGGAAACCGCGCTGCTGGAAAGCCTCGAAGGCAAGAAGGGCCTGCCGCGGCTGAAACCGCCGTTCCCGGCCAATATGGGTCTCTATGGCTGCCCGACCACGGTCAACAACGTCGAGACCATCGCGCAGGTGCCGGACATCATGCGGCGCGGCGCGGCGTGGTTTGCCGGCATCGGCCGGCCGAACAATACCGGCACCAAGCTCTATTGCATTTCCGGCCGCGTCGAGCGGCCGTGCAATGTCGAAGAGACCATGGGCATTCCGCTGCGCGAACTGATCGAGCGACACGCCGGCGGCGTGCGCGGCGGGTGGGACAATTTGCTCGCGGTGATCCCCGGCGGCTCATCGATGCCGCTCGTCCCTGCTGGCCCCGATCAAGCCGACACGCTGTTGATGGATTTCGACGGCTGCCGCGACAAAAAATCGGCGCTCGGCACCGCCGCGGTGATCGTCATGGACAAGTCCGACGACATCGTCAAAGCGATGGCGCGCATTTCCTATTTCTACAAGCACGAGAGCTGCGGCCAGTGCACGCCATGCCGCGAAGGCATGGGTTGGATGTGGCGCGTGCTCAATCGCATGGCGGTCGGGCACGCGACCAAGCGCGAGATCGATATGCTGTGGGAAGTCACCACCCAGATTGAAGGCCACACCATCTGTGCCTTCGGCGACGGCGCGGCCTGGCCGGTGCAAGGCTTGCTGCGGCACTTCCGGCCGGAGATCGAAAGGCGCATCGACCAATACACCGCCAATCCGCATCCCGAGTCGCTCTCGGTTGCGGCGGAGTGAGTGCGATGAACCCGATCAACCTCGCTCAGCTCAATATCGGCCGCTTCCGTTATCCGACCGACGATCCGCGCATGGCGGATTTCATGAACAACCTCGCGCTTGTGAACGGATTGGCCGATCGCAGCCAAGGTTTCGTCTGGCGGCTGCAGGACGACAGCGGCAACGCCACCGGCTTCCGGCCGTTTCCCGATCCGCAGATGGCGGTCAATTTGTCCGTATGGGAAAGCGTCGAGGCGCTCGAGCGGTTCGTGTGGCAAACCGTCCATAAACGCTTCTACGGACGCCGCCCGGAATGGTTTGACAAGATGGACGGCCCGCATTTCGTCATGTGGTGGGTGCCGGTCGGACATCGTCCGTCACTGACCGAGGCGAAGGCGCGGCTTGAACATCTCGCAACGCACGGTCCGAGCGACCATGCGTTCGGATGGGAAAGCGTTGCGTCGGCGCAATTGTGGAAGACGGCGCGCTGCGTGCCCGACGGACAGGTGGCATAGCAGCGACGTGAGAGAAAGATGACCAAGCTCATCGTCGACGGCAAAGAGATCGACGTCCCGCCGGAATACACGCTGCTCCAGGCGTGCGAAGCCGCGGGCGCGGAAATCCCGCGTTTCTGCTTCCACGAACGGCTGTCGATTGCCGGTAATTGCCGCATGTGCCTGATCGAGGTCGTCGGCATTCCGAAGCCGCAGGCGTCCTGCGCCATGGGCGTGAAGGACTTGATGCCGAATAAGGACGGCTCGCCGAAAGTGCTCAGCACTCGTTCGCCGATGGTGCGCAAAGCGCGCGAAGGCGTCATGGAATTCCTGCTGATCAATCATCCGCTCGACTGCCCGATTTGCGACCAGGGCGGCGAATGCGATCTGCAGGACCAGTCCATGGCCTACGGGGTCGACGCCAGCCGCTACCGCGAGAACAAGCGAGCGGTCGAGGACAAATATCTCGGCGCGCTGGTCAAGACCTCGATGAACCGCTGCATTCAGTGCACGCGCTGCGTGCGCTTCTCCGCAGAGGTCGCCGGCGTTCCCGAGCTCGGCGCCATCGGCCGCGGCGAGGATATGGAAATCACCAGCTATCTGGAACAGGCGATGCGTTCCGAGCTGCAGGGCAACGTGGTCGATCTTTGTCCGGTGGGCGCGCTGACCTCAAAACCCTACGCATTTGCGGCGCGGCCGTGGGAGCTCAACAAGACCGAGTCGATCGATGTGATGGACGCGCTCGGCAGTGCGGTCCGCATCGATACCCGCGGCAGCGAGGTGATGCGCATTCTGCCGCGCACCAACGACGACATCAACGAGGAATGGATTTCCGACAAGACGCGTCACGTGGTCGACGGACTGCGCACGCAACGGCTGGATCAGCCTTATGTGCGCGACAACGGCAAACTGCACCCGGCGACGTGGCACGTGGCGTTCAACGCCATCGCGGCCAAAGTCGCCAAAGCCAATCCGAAGCGCATGGGCGCGATCGTGGGCGATCTCGCCACGGTCGAGGAGATTTTCGCGCTCAAGGATTTGATGACGCGGCTTAACGTCGGCAATCTCGACTGCCGGCAGGATGGCGCGGCGCTCGATCCGGCCTGGGGCCGCGCCAGCTATTTGTTCAATGCGACTATTGCCGGCATCGACGCCGCCGATGCGCTGCTCATCGTCGGTTCCAATCCGCGCAAAGAGGCGGCCGTCCTCAATGCGCGCATCCGCAAGCGCTGGCGCGCCGGAAAATTCCCGATCGGCGTCATCGGGCCGAAGGCGGATCTCACTTACACCTACGATTATCTCGGCGCCGGTCCAGAGACGCTTGCCACCATCACCCGGCATTCCTTCGCCGACCTGCTGCGCAAGGCCGAGCGCCCAATGGTGCTCCTTGGCGCTGGCGCGTTGACGCGCGCCGACGGGGCCGCGGTCGCGTCGCTCGCGGCGAAAGCGGCGCTCGACCTCGGCGCGGCGAAGGAAGGTTGGAACGGCTATTGCGTGTTGCACAGCGCCGCCTCGCGTGTGGGCGCGCTCGATCTCGGCTTCGTGCCGGGGCAGGGCGGGCTGACCGCGCGGCAGATGGCGGCGTTCGGCACGCTCGACGTTCTCTTCCTCCTCGGCGTCGACGAAATTGACGTCGCGCCGGGCGCTTTCGTCATCTATATCGGCACCCACGGCGACCGCGGCGCGTCGCGCGCCGATGTGGTGCTGCCCGGCGCCGCCTATCCGGAAAAATCGGGAACTTACCTCAACACCGAGGGCCGGGTGCAGATGGCGACGCGAGCGTCCTTCCCGCCGGGCGACGCGCGCGAAGATTGGGCGATCTTGCGAGCGCTGTCGGACGTCCTGAAAAACCGGCTGCCCTATGACTCGCTCGCGGCACTACGCCAAACGCTGTTCAAGGAGCACCCGCACCTGATGCGAATCGGTCAGGTGACACCGGCCGACACCGCCGCGCTGCAAAATCTCGCAGCGCTCGGCGGCACTGCGGACAAGACGCCGTTCGGCTCGAGCGTGGATGATTTTTACTTCACCAACCCGATTGCGCGGTGTTCGGCGGTGATGGCGGAATGTTCGGCAATCGCGCACGGGCGCGCGACCCTGACGGCGGCGGAGTAGGGCATGACCATGGCCGCACTGTGGTCCGGTTACATCTGGCCGCTCGTCATCATGGTGGCGGAGAGCGTGCTGCTTCTCGTCGTGCTGCTCATTGCCGTCGCCTATGTGCTGTTGGCCGACCGCAAAATCTGGGCCGCGGTCCAGATCAGGCGCGGCCCCAACGTGGTCGGGCCGTGGGGACTTTTTCAGTCTTTCGCCGATCTGATCAAATTCGTGCTCAAGGAGCCGGTGATCCCGGCCGGCGCCAACAAGGGCGTGTTCCTCTTGGCGCCGCTCGTCACCTGCGTGCTGGCGCTCGCGGCCTGGGCAGTGATCCCCGTGGACGCCGGCTGGGTCATCGCCAATATCAATGTCGGCATTCTTTATATCTTCGCCATCTCGTCGCTAGGCGTCTATGGCGTGATCATGGCCGGCTGGGCGTCGAACTCCAAATATCCGTTCCTCGCCGCGCTGCGCTCGGCGGCGCAGATGGTGTCGTACGAAGTCTCGATCGGTTTTGTCATCATCACCGTGCTGCTGTGCGTCGGCTCGCTCAATCTCTCCGCCATCGTCGAAGCGCAGCGCGATCATGGCTTGGGAACCCTTATCGGTCTGCCCTGGGCAACCGTTCTGAACTGGTACTGGATTCCGCTGTTCCCGATGCTGGTGATCTTCTTCATCTCCGCACTCGCTGAGACCAACAGGCCGCCGTTCGATTTGGTCGAGGCGGAATCGGAGCTCGTCGCCGGATTCATGGTGGAGTACGGCTCGACGCCCTACATGATGTTCATGCTTGGCGAATACGTGGCGGTTTGCACCATGTGCGCCATGGCCACGATCCTTTTTCTTGGTGGCTGGCTGCCACCGCTCATGGTGCCGCCGTTCACCTGGGTTCCGGGCGTGATCTGGTTCGTGCTCAAAGCGTTCTTCGTGTTCTTCATGTTCGCGATGGTGAAGGCGTTCGTGCCGCGCTATCGCTACGATCAGCTGATGCGACTCGGCTGGAAGGTGTTTTTGCCGATCTCGCTGGCCATGGTTGCGATCGTGGCCGGTGTCCTGCAATTCACCGGCTGGGCGCCGCAATGATGGGAGGACGGCATGGAGCTATCGCTGCCGGCCTGGCTCGGCGGTCTCGCCGGAACGATCGTTGCGGTCGCCATTTACCTGCCGGCGATCCGCATCGTGGAGCGGCGGCTGCGTGCGCAAAGCAGTCCGCAGACGCTCGAACAGCGTGCCGCCTTCGAGGACAGGCTTTCGGCGATGCGCCGTCTGATACTCGGCGTCGACATCGCTATCTTGGCCGTTGTCGGCTATTGGATCGGCAGGGCCATCGGCGGCAGATGGGCGGCATGAGAGGTTGACATGAAGCTCGATCAAGCCGCCCGTTCGCTGTTCCTCAAAGAATTCGTCCAGGCCTTCATCCTGTCGATGCGCTACTTCTTCAAGCCGAAAGCGACGCTCAATTATCCGTTCGAAAAGGGCGCGCTGTCGCCGCGCTTCCGCGGCGAGCACGCACTGCGCCGCTATCCTAACGGCGAAGAGCGCTGCATCGCCTGCAAGCTTTGCGAGGCGATTTGCCCGGCGCAGGCGATCACCATCGAGGCCGGCCCGCGAAGGAACGACGGCACGCGGCGCACTACGCGCTACGACATCGACATGGTGAAGTGCATTTACTGCGGACTGTGCCAGGAAGCCTGCCCGGTCGACGCCATCGTCGAAGGACCGAATTTCGAATTCGCCACCGAGACGCGCGAGGAGCTTTATTACGACAAGGAACGGTTGCTGGCGAACGGCGATCGCTGGGAGCGCGAGATCGCCAAGAATATCGCACTCGACGCGCCCTATCGGTGAGATGCGCCGCCAATGATCATCAACGCGATATTCTTTTATCTGTTTGCCGGCATCACCGTGGCCTCGGCGGTGATGGTTGTCACCGCACGCAATCCCGTGCATTCGGTGCTGTTCCTTATCCTCGCTTTCGTCAACGCCGCCGGCTTGTTCGTGCTGCTGGGCGCCGAGTTCCTGGCGATGATCCTCATCGTGGTCTATGTCGGCGCCGTCGCCGTGCTGTTTTTGTTCGTGGTGATGATGCTCGATGTGGACTTTGCCGAATTGCGCCAAGGCTTTCTCAACTATCTGCCCGTCGGGGGGCTGGTAGGTCTGATCCTGGCGATTGAACTGGTTTTCGTCGTCTTTACTTGGACATTCGGGCCGGAAGTACACAGCGCCATAACATCGCCGATTCCGCCGCCGAGCGCGATCAACAATACGCAAGCGCTCGGTCTCGTGCTCTATACCCGCTACGTCTATTACTTTCAGGCGGCCGGTGTCATCCTGCTCGTCGCCATGATCGGCGCGATCGTGATGACGTTGCAGCATAAGCCCAACGTGCGGCGGCAAAACATCGCCAATCAGGTTGCTCGCGGTCCGGCAACCGCGATCGAAGTGGTCAAGGTGAAATCGGGGCAGGGGCTGCTGTCATGACGCGGGGGCACTCATGACCATCGGCCTCGGCCATTATCTGTCGGTGGCGGCAATCCTGTTCACGCTCGGGATTTTCGGCATCTTTCTCAACCGCAAGAATGTGATCGTCATTCTGATGTCGATCGAGCTCATTCTGCTCGCGGTCAACATCAACCTCGTCGCGTTTTCGAGTTTTCTGGGCGACATCGTCGGCCAGGTCTATGCCTTGATCGTGCTCACTGTCGCGGCGGCCGAGGCCGCGATCGGGCTTGCCATCCTGGTGGCCTATTACCGCAACCGCGGCTCGATCGCGGTTGCGGACATCAATCTCATGAAGGGCTGAGCGGCAAATGTACGAAGCCATCGTTGCCTTGCCGCTTCTTGGCGCGATCTTTGCGGGCGTCATCACGCTGATCGGCGCGGCGCAGCGCAATCCCGGCGAGGACCCGCCGCCGCCGCATGACGATCATGCCGTACCGCCCGTTCCGGAAGGTCGTCCGCATGGTGCGCCGGACGCGCATGCGCCGCACGCGGCGTTCTCCGGCACTCACACCGAGGAGCATGAGGCGCACGAGCCGTCCGCGGCCGGCTCGCTTCCCGCCATGCTCATCACCTCGACGTTTTTGGTGATCGCCTGCGTGTTGTCGTGGTTCGCGTTCTTCGACGTGGGCATCGAGGGCCACGAGGCGCGCGTCACGCTGTTCTCGTATATCAGCTTCGCCGACATGCATTCCGAATGGGCGCTTCGCATCGATTCGCTGACCGCCGTGATGCTGGTCGTGGTGACGACCATCTCGTCGCTCGTTCACATCTATTCGATCGGCTATATGGACGAGGATCCCTACAAGCCGCGTTTCTTCTGTTATCTGTCGTTCTTCACCTTCGCCATGTTGATGCTGGTGACGGCCGACAATCTGGTGCAGCTGTTCTTCGGCTGGGAAGGGGTCGGGCTGGCGAGCTATCTTTTGATCGGCTTCTGGTTCCACAAGCCGGAAGCCAATGCCGCCGCGATCAAGGCTTTTATCGTCAACCGCGTCGGCGACTTCGGTTTTTCGCTTGGGATATTCGCCGTCTTCTATCTCACCGGCGCGATCGACTTCGACACGATCTTTGCTCAGGCCCCGGCGCTCGCGGGAAAAAGCTTTCATTTTCTCAGCTGGGACGTCAATGCGCTCACCGCCGTGTGCCTTCTGCTGTTCATGGGCGCGATGGGAAAATCCGCGCAGTTTCTGCTGCACACCTGGCTGCCCGACGCCATGGAAGGTCCGACGCCGGTCTCGGCCTTGATCCACGCCGCGACCATGGTCACTGCCGGCGTCTTCATGGTGGCGCGGCTGTCACCGCTGTTCTCGCTGTCCCAGGACGCCTCGGCCTTCGTTATCTTCATCGGCGCGACGACCGCGATGTTCGCCGCCACCATCGGTCTCGTGCAGAATGACATCAAGCGCATCGTCGCTTATTCGACCTGTTCGCAGCTCGGCTACATGTTCGTCGCCATGGGGGTGGGCGCCTACTCGGTCGGCATGTTTCATCTGTTCACGCACGCCTTTTTCAAGGCGCTGCTGTTCCTCGGCTCGGGCTCGGTCATCTTGGCGATGCATCACGAGCAGGACATCCGCCACATGGGCGGACTGTGGCGCAAAATCCCGTTCACCTACGGCGTCATGCTGATCGGCACTTTGGCGCTGACGGGTTTTCCGTTGACGGCCGGGTATTTCTCCAAGGATGCCATCATCGAAGCCGCCGCCGTCGGCACCAACCCGATGGCCGCTTACGGTTTCCTCATGACCGTCGGGGCGGCGGCCTTGACCTCGTTCTACTCCTGGCGCCTGATCTTCAAGACCTTCCACGGCGAGCCGCACGATCGGCACCATTACGAAGCGGCACACGAAAGCTCGAAAGTGATGCTGATCCCGCTGGCCGTGCTCGCGTTCGGCTCGATCGCCGCCGGCTGGCCGTTTCTTTCGGTCTTTACCGGCCATGGCGCTGACCAGTTCTTCCGCGACGCGCTCAAGCTCGGTACCGCCGATACGCTGTTCGAGAATGCCGAAAAGCTGCCGCTCTTCATGTCGCTGTTGCCGACCGTGATGATGATCGGCGGATTTCTCGTCGCCTACCAATTCTATATCCGCCGGCCGGATCTGCCGGTGGCATTGGCGCGCGACCAGAACGTGCTCTACAAATTCCTGCTCAATAAGTGGTACTTCGACGAGATCTACGACTTCCTCTTCGTGCGTCCCGCGATGTGGCTCGGCCGGCTGTTCTGGAAGGGCGGCGACGGCTTTATCATCGACGGCTTCGGTCCTGACGGGGTTTCCGCCCGCGTGCTCGACGTGACGAAGAACGTCGTTCGCTTGCAGACCGGCTACCTTTACCACTACGCCTTTGCCATGCTGATCGGCGTTGCCGCGCTCATCACCTGGTTCATGTTCGCGGGGCCGCACTGATGACAAGCTGGCCCATTCTTTCCGTCGTCACGTTCCTGCCGATCGTGGGCGCGCTGTTCATCGCATTCTTGGGCGACGACGAAGCCGGCCTGCGCAATGCGCGCTGGGTGGCGTTGTGGACGACGCTCATCACTTTTGCCATCTCGTTGATTCTGGTCTGGCGGTTCGATCCGTCGACGGCGGATTTCCAGTTTCTCGAAAAGCGACCGTGGCTCGGCGGCACCATCACCTATGCGATGGGCGTCGACGGCATCTCGCTGCCGTTCGTCGTGCTGACCACGGCGTTGATGCCGATTTCGATCCTGGCGAGCTGGACCTCGATCCAAAGCCGGGTGCGCGAATATATGATCGCGTTTTTGGTGCTCGAAACGCTGATGGTCGGCACCTTCTGCGCCCTCGATCTCGTCCTGTTCTATCTGTTCTTCGAGGGCGGCCTCATTCCGATGTTTCTGATCATCGGCGTCTGGGGCGGCCCGCGGCGGGTCTACGCCAGCTTCAAGTTTTTTCTCTACACGCTGCTCGGCTCGGTGCTGATGCTGCTCGCCATCATGGCGATGTACTGGCAGGCCGGCACCACCGATATTCCGACGCTGCTGCACCATCCGTTCCCGCTCGGCTTGCAGACCTGGGCCTTTTTCGCTTTCCTTGCCTCGTTCGCCGTGAAGCTACCGATGTGGCCGGTCCACACCTGGCTGCCGGACGCGCATGTCGAGGCGCCCACCGCAGGCTCGGTGATCCTCGCCGCAATCCTCTTGAAAATGGGCGGCTATGGCTTCCTGCGCTTCTCGCTGCCGATGTTTCCGGACGCCTCGCAGCATCTCGCGCCGCTGATCTACGCGCTGTCGGTCGTCGCCATCGTCTACACATCGCTGGTGGCGTTGATGCAGGAGGACGTCAAGAAACTCATCGCCTATTCCTCGGTTGCCCATATGGGCTTCGTCACCATGGGCATCTTTGCGGTGACCGCGCAGGGCGTCGCCGGCGGCATTTTCCAGATGATCTCGCACGGCATCGTTTCCGCCGCTTTGTTCCTCTGCGTCGGCGTCATCTATGACCGCATGCACACCCGCGAAATCGCCGCCTATGGTGGCCTGGTCAACCGCATGCCGCTTTATGCCTTCGTCTTCATGGTGTTCACGCTGGCCAATGTCGGGCTGCCGGGCACCTCCGGATTCGTCGGCGAGTTTTTGACTCTGATCGGCACTTTCCGGGTCAATAATTGGGTGGCGGCGCTGGCGACTATCGGCACCATCCTGTCGGCCGCCTATGCGCTGTGGCTCTACCGCAAGGTGATTTTCGGCAAGCTGGAAAAGCCGAGCCTGTTCAACATCAAGGATATTGGCTGGCGCGAGATCGCGATCCTGGCGCCGCTTGTCGTCCTGACCATTGTGTTCGGCGTCTATCCGAAACCGGTGCTCGATATGTCCTCGGCATCGGTGACCGCCTTGATCGACAATTACCACCATGCGCTTAGCACCGTGCAGACCGCGGCGCTGACGAAGTAACGCCAAAGGAAGCAATGGACACCGCGCACCTTGCCAGGCTTGTTCCGCTGCTGCCGGAAATCGTTCTCGGCTTGGGTGCCGCGGCGCTGTTGATGCTGGGCGTGTTCCAGAGCGGCCGACCCGCACGCGCCGTCGACTACGCTGCGATCGGGCTGTTGATTATCGCCGGCATCATTCTGTTGCTGTTGCCGGCCGGGAAACTGACGAGTTTCGGCGGCAGCTTCATCGTCGACGACTTTGCCCGGTTTCTGAAAATCCTGGCGCTGCTCGGCTCGGCCGCCGCGATCGCCATGTCGCTCGATTACGCCCAGCGCGAGCGGCAAGAGCGCTTCGAATATTCCGTGCTGATCTTGCTGTCGACGCTCGGCATGCTGATGTTGATATCGGCGGCGGATCTGATCGCGCTTTATCTCGGCCTCGAACTGATGAGCCTGCCGCTCTATGTCGTTGCCGCCAGCCACCGCGACAATCTGCGCTCGACCGAAGCCGGGCTGAAATATTTCGTGCTCGGCGCGCTGTCTTCCGGGATGCTGCTGTACGGCGCTTCGTTGACCTACGGCTTCACCGGCACCGTCAGCTTCGCCGGCATCGCGCATGCGGCGGGGCAGGGCGGGCCGGCCGGCCTCGGCTTGATTTTCGGCATCGTGTTTTTGTTCGCCGGCTTCTGCTTCAAAGTCTCGGCGGTGCCGTTCCATATGTGGACGCCCGACGTCTATGAAGGCGCGCCGACGCCGGTGACGGCATTCTTCGCCGCGGCGCCGAAAGTGGCGGGCATCGCCATGTTCGTGCGCGCCGCCGTCATGGCCTTTCCCGGCATCACCTCGGAATGGCAGCAGATCGTGGTCTTCGTCTCCATCGCCTCGATGGCGCTCGGCGCCTTTGCCGCGATCGGCCAGCGCAATATCAAGCGGCTGATGGCCTATTCCTCGATCGGCCATATGGGCTTTGCCTTGATCGGTCTTGCCGCCGGGACCTCCGAAGGGGTCCAGGGCGTGCTCGTCTATATGGCGATCTACGTCACCATGACGCTCGGCGTTTTCGCGGTGATCCTGTCGATGCGGCGCGATGCCGGCATGGTGGAATCGATCGACCAGCTCGGCGGGCTGGCGCGCACCCATCCGGCAACGGCGTTCTTTTTGGCGATGCTGTTGTTCTCGATGGCCGGCGTGCCGCCGCTCGCGGGCTTCTTTGCAAAATTTTACGTCTTCCTCGCCGCCATCAAAGCCGGCCTCTATGTGCTGGCCGTGATCGGCGTGCTCGCCAGCGTGGTGGGAGCCTATTATTATCTGGCGATCATCAAGGTCATGTATTTCGACGAACCGGTCGAAGGCTTCTACACGATGCCGTATGAGCTGCGCGTGGTGCTGGCGATTTGCGGCTTGTTCAACATTCTGTTCTTCCTCTATCCCGGGCCGCTGGTCGGCGTTGCGAGCGCGGCCGCGCACTCTCTGTTCTGATGCAGCTTGACCCAATAGCGGTCGAGGCGGGCGTCCGGCTTATTGCCCTCGCCACGGTCGGCTCGACCAACAAAGAAGCCCGCATTCGCGCGCAGCAGGGCGAACGCGCGCCGCTGTGGATCACCGCAGTGGCGCAAACCGAAGGCCGCGGCCGCATGGATCGCTCCTGGATTTCGCCGGCGGGCAATCTCTATGCGAGCCTGCTTCTTGGCGAGCCGTCGCCGTCCGCGCGGGCGCCGGAGCTCGCTTTCGTCGCGGCGCTTGCGCTGCGCGACGCCATCATCGGCGAGGCGCCCGCGCTTGCATCGAAGCTATCCCTCAAATGGCCGAACGATGTTTTGCTGGCAGACGAGAAGTGCGCCGGGATTCTGATCGAGGGCGAGGTCGAGCCAGGCAAAAGCCTGAGCGTCGTCGTCGGCATCGGCGTCAATTGCTTAAGCCATCCGCCGGCCGCGGCCTATCCGGCGACCGATCTTCACGCCCATGGCGCCGATATCACGCCCGAACGGCTTTTCCAGCGCCTGTCGGCCACGACCTGCCGGCGCATCGTCCAGTGGGACGGCGGCCGAAATTTCCCAGTCATTCTCGCCGAGTGGCTCAGTGCCGCGCGCGGCGTCGGCGAGGACATCACGGTGCGCAACGGCGCCGGCGAAAAGCACGGCCGGTTTCTCGGTCTCGACGGATCGGGGCGGCTTATTCTGGAGCTCCGCGGCGGCGCAATCGAAAAAATCTCGGCGGGCGATGTGTTCCCGTTCGAGCTTCGCGGCGGCCGGCGCGTGCCGAGCCGGGCTGAATGATGGCGCACAACGAACTCGTTTTCGCAGCCCTCGGCGGCATCGGCGAGATCGGGATGAACCTCTCGATCTACGGCTTCGGCGACGCGCGGCGCCGGCAATGGCTGATCGTCGATTGCGGCGTGTCCTTTGCGTCCGAAGAGCAATTGCCCGGCATCGATCTCATCCTGCCGGACATCGGCTATCTGATCGAGGAGCGCAAAAACATCGTGGGCCTCGTGCTGACCCACGGCCACGAAGACCATATAGGCGCGCTGATCGATCTATGGCCGCGCCTTAAAGTGCCGCTCTACGCCACGCCGTTCACGGCGGCTTTGTTCGAGGCGAAGCGCCTGTCGGAACCCGGCGCGCCGCAAATTCCGGTCAAGGTCGTGCCGAGGGGCGGCCATCTGGCGCTCGGCCCGTTCGCAATAGATTTCATCAATGTCGCCCACTCGATCCCGGAATCGAATGCACTCGCCATCCGCACGCCGGCCGGCACTGTGCTGCATACCGGCGACTGGAAGATCGATCCGACGCCGACCATCGGCGCCCCGACCGACGCCGTGAAGCTCACCGCGCTCGGCGATGAGGGCGTGCTGGCGCTCGTCGGCGATTCCACCAATGCGGTGCGGGAAGGGCGCTCGCCGTCGGAAACCGACGTCGCCAAGACACTGACCGAGCTGATCCGCACCGCCCCGCGCCGCGTCGCGGTGACGACGTTTGCCTCCCATGTCGGGCGGCTGCGCTCGGTCGCCGACGCGGCCCGCGCCGCCGAGCGCGAAGTCGTCCTGGTCGGCCGGGCGATGGAGCGGGTGGCGCAGGTGGCGCGCGAAACCGGTTACCTCGACGGCGTGCAGGATTTTCGCAGCGTGGAGAGCTATGGCTACCTGCCGCCGGACAAGGTGTTGGCGCTGTGCACGGGCAGTCAGGGCGAACCGCGAGCGGCGCTGTCGCGTATCGCCCGGGACGAGCATCCGGAAGTCACCCTCGCGCAAGGCGACCGCGTGATCTTTTCGTCGCGCGCGATCCCCGGCAACGAGAAGGCCGTGGATGAGGTCATCAATGGCTTGGTCATGCAAGGCATCGAGGTCATCACCGACCGCACCCATCTCGTTCACGTCTCCGGTCACCCGCGGCGCGACGAGCTGCGCGACATGATCGGCTGGGTGCGGCCGCAAATCCTCATTCCCGCCCATGGCGAAGCCCTGCACTTGGCCGAGCACGCCGAGCTTGCCCGTCGCGCCGGAGTGCCGAAGGTTCTGGTCTGCCGCAACGGCGATCTTGTTCGTCTTGCCCCGGACGGCCCGGAAATCATCGACGAAGTTCCGTCGGGGCGGCTTTACAAGGACGGCTCGCTGCTGGTGAATGCGGAATCAAAGACAGTCGCGGCACGGCGGCGCTTAAGCTTTGCCGGCATTGTCTCGGTGGCGCTGGCGCTCAACGACAAGGGCCAGCTCATGGCCGATCCAGAGGTCGAACTGGTGGGCCTGCCGGAGACCGACGCCGCGGGCGTATCAATGACCGAAATCGCGCGCGAGGCAGTCGAAGAGGCATTCGAGTCGCTGCCAAAGCCGCGCCGCCGCGATCCCGACACGGTCGCGGAGGCGGTCCGGCGTGCGGTGCGCGGCGCCATCGCCGAGCGCTGGAACAAGAAGCCGATCTGCCACGTGCATGTGCTGACGGTGTAGCCCACTTTACGTCGGTTAGTCCGTGTCAGCACCGGGCTTGGGGATCGTGGTCGTGATGGTTTCGTACTCGGTCACCCGGATCACGCCGGGCACCGGCTCATCGATCACGTCGACGATGGTGTCTTCGATGACAGGCCGGCTCGGCCTGGGGGCCTTTCGCGGCGCTTTTTTCAGCGCTTTTTTCGACGTCACCTTTGCCGCGGGCTTCCGTGACTTTTTGGGCGTCGCGCGCTTGGCGGCCTTCTTGCGGGCGGGCTTGGCACTCGCCTTTCTACTGTTCGGCGCTTTCTTGCGCGCCGCACTACGCTTCTTTGCCTTGGCCATGGCCATCTCCTGTGAAGTATGGTGTCGGTGAACCGATTTCGAAGTAATTCCACTGCGCCAACGTTAACCTCCGGCTATGCGCCGCGCCACTGTTATCGCCCGCCGGTTGGCGCCGTCCCCAGGATGCGATCATTGGCCTGTCCCTTTATGACTCCACGCCCGGGCGTGCCGAGGGTGTAGAATGGCTCCGCCGGGACGAAAGGAGATTTACGACATGATCGGCAGGCTCAATCACGTGGCGATCGCGGTGCGCGACCTCGGCAAGGCGAGTGCCGTCTACCGCGACACTCTGGGCGCAAATGTCTCAGCCGCGGTGCCGCAACCCGACCATGGTGTGACCACAGTGTTCATCACACTGCCCAACACCAAGATCGAGCTGCTCGAGCCGCTCGGCGAAGGTTCGCCCATTGCCAAATTTCTCGCGCGCAACCCGGACGGCGGCATGCACCATATCTGCTACGAGGTCGACGATATTCGCGCCGCCCGCGATGCGCTCAAAGCGGCTGGCGCTCGGGTGCTGGGCGACGGCGAGCCGAAAACGGGGGCGCACGGCAAGCCGGTATTGTTCCTGCACCCGAAGGATTTTTCCGGCACCTTGGTCGAGCTCGAACAGGCGTGACGATGACCTTAACGACGGCGCTGGCGGCATTTTTCCTGATCTGGTGGGTCAGTCTCTTTGCCGTGCTGCCATGGGGCGTGCGCAGCCAGCATGAGGGGGGCGAGATGGCCCCCGGCACCGACCCCGGCGCGCCGATGAATTTCCGGCTTGGACGGAAATTACTATGGACGACGGCTTTGGCGCTCGTAATCTATGGCGGATGCTACATGGTCTACCGCCAGCATCTGGTGACGCTTAGTAGCCTCATGGGCCGCTTCGATTATACGAAATATTGATTTTGAATCAGTAGTTTGTACGATAATCGTGATCTGAAATATATGCGCCATTCTGCGGCTGTTCAGGACAGAAAAAAGCAGGGCTAAAGCCCTGCCCAAAAATCCCCGTCTAACCCATAACCCACGCTTGGTTCCTTGATACGCAGTACGACGCGTGGCTGGCGAAGCTTTGCGCTCGCGGGTCATCCTCCCGAGACTTGGACCGCTACCCTGAGCGCCGCGTTGCGGCCGCAGCGTCGGGTCGCGCGATATTGGTAATCGATCTTCCTGCCGTTGTCATCATGTTACCACCGCCGGACGCAAAAAAATTCGCTGGCACTTCGCGGAAGGGCGCGGGCCGACCGGCCTCTTGTATTTCCGCCGCCGTTGCGGCTTCACTGCGCCCGCAATCGCTTTCCCGGTCATGACGAGATTTCATGCGCCTTTCCCGCTACTTCCTGCCTAGTCTGCGTGAGACGCCGAAAGAGGCGGAGATCGTATCGCACCGGCTAATGCTGCGCGCCGGCATGATCCGGCAGGAGGCGGCCGGGATTTATGCCTTTTTGCCGTTGGGCTTTCGTGTGCTGCAAAAGATCTGCACCATCGTGCGCGAAGAGCAGGACCGCTCCGGCGCAATCGAGCTTTTGATGCCGACCATCCAGTCCGCCGATCTGTGGCGCGAGAGCGGCCGCTATGAGGCCTATGGCAAGGAGATGTTGCGCATCAAGGACCGCCACGAGCGCGACATGCTCTACGGCCCGACCAACGAGGAAATGATCACGGCGATCTTCCGCGCCTATGTGCGCTCCTACAAGGATCTGCCGCTCAACCTCTATCACATCCAGTGGAAGTTCCGCGACGAAGTGCGGCCGCGTTTCGGACTGATGCGCGGGCGCGAGTTCCTCATGAAGGACGCCTATTCGTTCGACCTCGATTTTGCCGGGGCTAAGCACGCCTATAACCGCATGTTCGTCGCCTATCTGCGCACCTTCGCCCGCTTAGGCTTGCGCTCGATCCCGATGGTGGCGGAAAGCGGACCGATCGGCGGCAATCTGTCCCACGAATTCATCATCCTCGCCGAGACCGGCGAGAGCGAAGTGTTTTGCCACCGCGACTATCTCGACTTCGAAGTCCCCGGGCCGGACGTGGATTTCACCCATGTCGGCCGCTTGGAGGCGATTGTGGACAAGTGGACGTCGCTCTACGCGGCAACGTCGGAGAAACATGACGCGGCCGCCTTTGCCGCGCTTGCGGCCGACAAACGGGTCTCGGCGCGCGGCATCGAAGTCGGCCATATTTTCTATTTCGGCACCAAGTATTCCGAGCCGATGAAGGCTTTGGTGACCGACCACGATGGCGTGGACCGGCCGGTGCATATGGGGTCCTACGGCATCGGGCCGAGCCGGCTCGTTGCCGCCATCATCGAGGCCTCCCACGACGAAGCCGGGATCATTTGGCCGGAACCGGTCGCGCCGTTCAAGGCCATGATCCTCAACTTGAAACAGGGCGGCAACGACACCGATAAAGCCTGCGAAGAGCTTTATGCCGCGCTCAACGCCAAGGGCGTCGATACCCTCTATCACGACCTTGACGAGCGCCCCGGCTCGAAATTCGCCACGGCCGATCTCATCGGCATTCCCTGGCAGATCCTGGTCGGGCCGCGCAGTCTGGCCGAGGGCAAGGTCGAGGTGAAACGCCGCTCCGGCGGCCAGCGGGAACTTATGAGCGTGGCCGATGCGATCGCGCGGTTGACCTCATGAAACTGTGCGCGGCGACGGTTTGACGCGAAATGGCGCGGCTTGAAACCGCCAGAATCGTGTGAAACTCGGAATGTTCACGGGGACCTGACATCGATGGCCGATCCGACCGGCACCCGACCCTTTTCGGCCTATGAGTGGATGCTTTCGCTGCGCTACCTGCGCGCGCGGCGCAAAGAGGGATTTATCTCGGTCATCGCCGGCTTCTCGTTCCTCGGCATCATGCTTGGCGTCGCCACTTTGATCATCGTCATGGCGGTGATGAACGGGTTTCGCCAGGAGCTCTTGACCAAGATATTGGGGCTGAACGGCCATCTTTTGATCCAGCCGCTGGAATCGCCGCTGACCGATTACGCAGCCGTCGCCGACCGGGTCGCCAAGGTGCCCGGCATCTATCTCGCAGCGCCCCTGGTCGAGGGCCAGGCGCTGGCGTCATCGCCGTTCAACGCGTCCGGCGTCGTGGTCCGCGGCATGCGCGGCGCCGATCTCGCAAAGCTCACGCAGGTTTCCAAGAACATCAAACAGGGCACGCTCGACGGCTTCGACGAGGGACAGGGCATCGCCATCGGCGCGCGGCTCGCCGAGCAACTTTCGGTGCGGGCCGGCGACAATCTCACGCTGGTGGCCCCGCGCGGCGCGGTGACGCCGATGGGAACGACGCCGCGGATCAAAGCTTATAAGATCGCTGCCGTGTTCGAGATCGGCATGTCCGAATACGATTCCGCCTTCGTCTTCATGCCGCTCACCGAAGCGCAGGCTTATTTCAATCGGGCCGGCGACGTCACCGCGATCGAGGTCTATACCGACGATCCCGATCATATCGATCAGTTCCGCAAATTGGTGACCGATGCCGCCGGGCGGCCGATCTACATGGTCGACTGGCGCCAGCGCAACGCCACGTTCTTCAATGCGCTTCAGGTCGAGCGCAACGTGATGTTCATGATCCTGACCTTGATCGTGCTGGTGGCGGCGCTCAATATCGTCTCCGGCTTGATCATGCTGGTCAAAGACAAGGGCAGCGACATCGCGATATTGCGCACCATGGGCGCCACGCAAGGCGCGATCATGCGGGTCTTTCTCATTACCGGCGCCGCGATCGGGGTGGTGGGCACCGCCGTCGGCTTCGTCATCGGCGTGATCGTGTGCGCCTATATCGAAGACATCCGCCGCTTCTTGTCGTGGCTGACCAATACCGAGCTGTTCTCGCCGGAGCTCTATTTCCTGTCGCAGCTGCCGGCCCACATGAACGTCAAGGAAACCACCGCGGTCGTCGTCATGGCGCTCGGCCTGTCGCTGTTGGCGACGCTTTATCCGTCATGGCGCGCGGCGCGGCTCGATCCGGTCGAAGCGCTGCGCTATGAATGATCGGGCGCGATGGATGACACCACCACGATAGCCGGGGCCACCACGTCGATACTCGATAATGGCGAGCAGCCGCTCGTTTTCCTGCACGGCATCTGCCGGCAATTCCGCCAGGGCGATTCGACGCTCGACATCCTGCGCGGCGCCGAGCTCGCCGTATGGGCCGGCCAATCGGTGGCGCTGGTCGGGCCGTCCGGCGCCGGCAAGTCGACGCTTTTGCACATCGCGGGTCTGCTCGAACATCCCGATGCCGGCGAAGTCTATATCGACGCCACCGCCACCGCGCACTTGTCCGACATCGCCCGCACGCGGATCCGGCGCACCGAGATCGGCTTCGTCTATCAGTTCCATCATCTGCTGCCGGAATTCTCCGCGCTGGAGAACGTCGTTCTGCCGCAAATGATCCGCGGCCTGTCGCGCCGGGAGGCAGCCGCGCGCGGCAGCGAGTTGTTGAGCTATCTGGGTCTCAAAGACCGGCTCACGCACCGGCCCGCGGAGCTTTCGGGCGGCGAACAGCAACGCGTCGCCATCGCCCGCGCGGTCGCCAATGCGCCGCGCATCCTGCTCGCCGACGAGCCGACCGGCAATCTCGACGTCCATACCGCCGACCACGTCTTTGCCACGCTCAATCAATTGGTGCGCGCCTCGGGGCTTGCGGCCATCATCGCCACCCACAACATGGACATCGCAGCGCAGATGGATCGCCGCGTCACCATCCGCGACGGCTTGATCGTGGAGCTGACCTGAGGCTCAAGTTTTTGAGGCCCAAGTTTTTGAAGCCCAAGTTTTTGAGGCCCAAGTTTTTGAGCCCCAAGTTTTAAGGATGGACGCGGCGCCGATGCGGCTTGGCCGGCGGGCGATAGGTATTGTTTTGGATGCAAAAGCCGCCGATGCCGCTGACATCTTCCATACACTGTCGGTAGGTCGAGAAGCCGCAATTCATGGGCCCGCCCGTGCCTCTGCCGTATTGGGCACACCAGGGATAATTTTGCGCTTGCGCCGGCGCGCCGAGCGCCGCCGCGGCGACAATTCCCATGGCGAAAAGAAATGCTTTCATCGTCGTTCCCGGTTTCAAGTGGGTTGAAGCGATAACGCTTTGCCCCCCGTGTGAGTTCAAGACGCCGCACGGGCGCCGGCGCGATCAGGAATGGGAATGGTGCTTGAGCGCTTTGCGTTGCGCCGGTCGCGCCGCGGCCGGCGGCTTGTAGGTGTTGTTTTGCTCGCAGAAGCCGCCAATGCCGCGGACATCCTCCAAACATTGCTGGAAACTCGTAAAGCCGCAATTCATGCCGTCATCGCCTTTGTCGTATTGCGCGCACCATGGATAGTTTTGGGCTTGCGCGCGGCTGGCGCCGATCGAAAGCACGGCAATCGCAATTCCTAAAACCGACAAATGTCGCATGGCCTGTCTCCGGACGTTTGATCGGCAGCTCCGATCAGGATGATTTGTGAGCGCGGCCCTTGTGCGTCTTGGGTACGGCCGGCGCCGCGTTCCTGGGCGGCTCGTACAGATTGTTGCGGTCGCAGTAACCGCCGCTGCCCATGATGTCGTCCTTGCACTGCGTCAAAGTCGAAAAGCCGCAATTGGTGCCGGCGCCGTCGGCGAAATTCGAACACCACGGATAGTTTTGCGCCTCGGCGCGGCTCGCAATCAGCAGCGAGCTTGCCGCGATTACCAGAACCGCGGTTCGCCACATCGGTAGCCGGCGGTCAGGAATTTTTGCGGGCATGACGCTTGCCCGATTGCCGGTGCGACGGACCCGGGGCCGGCGGTTGATATTGCGTATTGACCACGCAAAATCCGCCCGCGCCGCTCACCGTCGCCATGCACTGTTCGCGGGTCGTAAAGCCGCAATTCATGCTGCCGCCCATGCTGCCGCTATATTCCGCACACCAGGGATAGTTTTGGGCTTCGGCGTCGGTTCCGGCCGCGACCGTGACAAGAAATACTCCAAGCAAAAGCAGCGAATGTCTCATTAGAAGCCTCCCGGGCTTCACGGTGGAATGCCTCAGGTATGTTTAAGAGTGTGGTGCCTGCGCGGCCGTTGCGTCGAACGTGTGGCGGGAACGACGGGCTGATAGAGAGTGTTGGCCTCGCAGAACCCGCCTTCGCCGCGAATAGTCGCCATGCATTGCTCGTAGCTTACGAAACCGCAATCCACCGCGTCATCCGAGCCGGCGTCTATATGCCCGCACCACGGATAGTTTTGGGCTTTCGCAACGGTCACATTTGCCGCAATAGCGATTAAAATGTAGAGCGCTCCAAGCGCATGAAATGCATGCCGCATCGCCGCCTCCCTGGCTTGTCAGTTGACTTGGCAGTTGGCTTATCAATGAACGCCAAAAGGCATCCCGTTATTGCATCGACGGCAAGATAATTCGTCCCGGACGCCAGAGCATTGCGTTAGCGCAAAAAAACGAGGCCGCCCGCAGGCGGCCTCGCTCAGACTGTCATTAGCGGCTATGCGTTACCAGCAGGGGGCGCACCAGCACCGATAAGGGCCGCAGCGCCGCACCATTCCCGGCGGGCACCACCGGCCCCAACCGCGGCACGCCGCTTTTTCGATCGGAGTATAGTTCTTGATCTGCGCGTGAATGCCGGCCGCGCCCGGTGCCTGGGTTTGCGCATTGGCCGCAATGGCCATCGTTCCCAGCATGAGCACAGCCGCCGTCAACGTCATGGTCAGTCTTCGCATAAAACCCTCCTCCATGTTGTCTAGCGATTGCCGAACAGAGCCGAACTGCCGCTACAGCGCAGCGACAACACATCTCGTCCTATGCAGTTCCGATTCTCCGTTTCGGCGGGCAATTAAAGTTATACGTCATGTCGCCCGTTTGGATCGATGGTTTGGCGAACGGGGGGCCCTAGGGTTAGGCCTTGGGTAGTGGGTCAGTTTGGATGAGGCAGACCGGAACGGCGCTGGAAACCTATCGGCCGCAGGCGCATATTGCTCGCATGGTGGATTCTGACGAAAAGCCGGTCATGGAGCCCTTTCCAGACAAGTTGGGAACCGGCTGGCATGTGATCATCAGGTATCACAAGGGCCATGAGCGCCGGATTGAGGGCTTTACCACTAAGAATGAGGCGGTGGATTGGATAGAAGCCAATTCAACGCAGGTAGATGAGGAGCCCTGACATTAGCAAAGCTCCGCAAACGCCCTAGAGACTTCAGCCAAGCGGCTAAATTCGCGGTCGATGTCGCGGTCCTATAGGCCAGGCGCAGGGACCGCCCGCTTACGCCGGAGACAAGGTAAGGACCCCGATGGCACGATAGATCGGATCGAAGGCTTCGCGACAGAAGGCGAGGCCGGACGCCGGATTAAAACGAGTCGTCTGCTTGCCTCCAGCTTGGCTCCATGGCCGCCGCCAAATTGCGGCGTCGTAATGATAGAGCGGCCTAATGGTGATGATGGTGGCTCACCTGCACGACTTTCGGCGAACCGTCCCAATTCTTGTAGCCATTGAATTTGAGCCAAACGTCATACAGGCATAGTGCCGCGACAAACCCAAGGAAGCCGACAGTAGCTGCGGCCCCTGTACTAAGTACTGCCGCGCTGGTGATCGGCGGCGGCGGCGGCGGAAGCCCCGCCTTCGACTGGTTAACCGACGCGCTCATCAGCGCTGCGGCAACCGCAAGCATAAGGATGCATTTTCGGATCATCGTCGTCCCCCCAAACCCAGCTTCTTACTATTAACCATCATGAACGAAGGGGAAAACGGCGTTCGGTAGAAAATCGGGTATTTCCGCCTACTTCATTCATATGTGAGGCAAATCGGCAACGCCGCTACCTCACTGAATAATTTAGTGATGATGATGGTTCACTTGCACGACTTTCGGCGAGCCGTCCCAGTTTTTGTAGCCATTGAATTTGAGCCAAACGTCATACAGGCATAGTGCCGCGACAAACCCAAGGAAGCCGACAGTAGCTGCGGCACCCGTACTAAGTACTGCCGTGGTGGCCAGCGAATGAGGAGGAGGAAGCGTCGCCTTCGATTGGTTAACCGACGCGCTCATCAGCGCTGCGGCAACCGCAAGCATAAGGATGCATTTTCGGATCATATACGCGCAAGTTGCGCCGTTACCCGATAAGAACAAGCCGCCGACAAAAGAAGAGCGGGAGAAACAGGCCGCCGATGCCGCCTATAGATCCAGCCTCAGGTCCGTTCCTGCGACGAAGTCCACTGATCCGTGGTCTGATGTGCGCCCAAGCCCCCCGACGGCGGCCAAGAAGAAACAACAATGACCAAGGCCCCCAAACGCCCCAGGGACTTCAGCCAAGCGGCTAAATTCGTGGTCGATGTCGCCACAGGGCAGGCCGAAGACTGAGCGCCTACGCCGGAAGACGCAAACCAGCACCAAAGCCGGACGACGCAGAGCAATCTAAGCGATTCATCGAAACCGCTGAGGAAGTCGGCGCGACCGATGAAGGAGCATTGGATCGTGCATTCAGCAAAATCGAAAAGCCGAAGCCTAAAGAACAGCGACGTGATTGATTTCGCATCATGGCTTTCGGCCTCTTGCGACAAACTTTTCTTTTTCAAAATACCTTTCAACGTCGGCTTTGAGTTGCGGATGCTCTTGAAGCAAGGTCTTATTGTTTACCGATACTGCCAATGCCTCTAGCGTCCGGCGGTCCGCACTGATGATTCTGAATCGCCCGCTTTCCGCAAGACGCTTGACGAACGGTCTGTGGAACTGGTTACGGCGACGCGAGTCGTTCAGGAAATACAATTCGTCCTGATACATCTCCCAAGCTATCAAATCGGCGGCCTGCAAAGGTAGAACCTTCGCCGCGTCGGCGAAAGTTAGCGACACGAGATCAGGCACCTCCAGCAATTTCGCCTGCTTATAGTCAGAATAAATCTGGTAGATCGCGCTGTACTCAGCCTTTCGTTCCGGCCGATCCTCGAAAACGAAAGCGATATTTTGGCTAAGCGCGACCGTTCTGGCCCAATCCAACGTCAGGTGGAAGCAATTCCGTACACAGCCGCCTTCGGGATCGCCCGTAGCGCGACGAAGATCGCCAGTTACGAGGCGATCCCAATCCTTGCGTGAGACCGCGACAGCGCAGCCGGATAACATGCAGTCGAAAATTATGTCGCCGAGTTCCTTGGCGAAGAAATCGGTTTCCGTCCGCGACCAACCCGCAAACTCACTGATCGAATGATGGCAGTCATATCGGTGGAACCGCCTGATTGGTGCTTTCCCCGGCACGGCTTCGTCGAGACGCGCACGCCATTTTTTCTCGAATAGTGTCCACTGGTTTTCACGCCCGAATATCCCGGCCAACAGCACCACGTCCGAATCGAGGTGCGTTCCGCTGTCGTCGAAATACGCCGTAATCATAGCCAGAAGCCCATCCCGCGAGCCACGCGGGAGCACACCGTGAGCCAAATCCCTGATTGAGAAAGGGGGCGCTCACGAATCACTCCCCGACCTACGCCTAGCCGGTGGGGCCGCCAAGTGTAACGTCGCCCCCATCTTGGCGACGTTTCACTTGACACCACCAACCGCTAGGTATAGGGTGATGGTCATTGGAGATAGCCATGGCCAAGCCCGTCCTTTCTGATCCCCGGTTTTTCAGTGAGGAAGCCGCTTTCGAGTACGTCGAAGCGCAATTGTGGCCGGAAGGCCCGACGTGTCCGCATTGTGGTGCGCTGGCAGAGAAGATCGGACGCCTGGATCGTCGCTCCAAGCCAAGCCGGAAGAACCCTCAAGGCGTTTCTGTGATCGGGCTGCGCAAGTGCTACGCCTGCCGGGAAACTTTTACCGTGCGCAAGGGGACGATTTTCGAGGATAGCCATCTGCCGCTGCGGATGTGGCTGCAAGCCATCCACCTGCTTTGCGCCTCGAAGAAAGGACTTTCTACGCGCCAGCTTCAACGGATGCTCAATTGCGGCATGAAAACCGCTTGGCACCTTGGCCATCGCATCCGGGAGATCATGAAGCCTGCCGACGATAGCGGGCCGTTGGGCGGCGACGGCAAGACCATTGAAGCGGACGTGACCTACGTTGGTCGCAAGCCCATGAAAAAGGCCACGCGCGGCGGCGGCAGCAACATGAACCCGGTTTTTTCGCTGGTTGAACGCGAGGGCGGCGTACGGTCGGTTCACATGCCGAATATCCGTGTAGAGAACCTTGGCGCGGCGCTGGACAGCCACGCTTCGGGCAAGAGCAACCTTATGACCGATGAAGCGTCGGCGTTTGTGCAACTCGGCTGGAATTTCCGTTCGCACCACACCGTCACACACAGCAAAGACGAATACGTGCGCCGCGAAGGTAGCCGCATTGTCACCACCAATGGTGTCGAAGGTTTCTTTTCGATCATGAAGCGCGGAATTTACGGCGTGTATCAGCACGTCAGCGAAGCGCATTTGCATCGCTATCTGTACGAATTTGATTTCCGCTACAGCGATCGCGAGAAGCTTGGCGTGAATGACGTGGCTCGCGCCGAGCGCGCGCTGCAAGGCGCAAAGGGCCGCCGTCTTACCTACGAAACAACTAACTTCGATGGGCGCTAAAGCAGAGCGATACATCCGATATCGCAAACGACATTGGCATTGGCATGATCGCCACCAACTCTGGTTGCCGTTTGACGAATAAGTGCTATATCGTCGGGCTATGGAGCAAAAACGTAAGCCCGACGATCCAAAGCAATACGAACGTTTCCTCGACGCCGCGCGCGAAGCGGGAGCTGATGAAACGCGGGAAGGGGCAGACCGAGCTTTTAGGAAGGTTGCCATCGCTAAACGCGGGCCTTCCACCGGAAAGGGCCCACGTCATAAATAGGTCGCCCGGGCTCAATCCCTTCGCTAATTTGCGCGGCCATGGCCTCGTGTATTTGATCTTCCGTGAATGAGATATCAGCACCTCGCGGTCGCTTCGTGGCTTTCCATTGGCCAAAATCTCGCGTCTCTATTTTTTCCGGCACGCCTTCTTCGGTCCATCTTCTTACCCACCAAGCCCAAAAATCGGCCGCCTGTAGTGGCAAGAACGTTTCGTCATCTTCAAACCCAGGATTGGCCCCGTAGTGCTCCCTGGATTCATCCGGCCGCGCTTTAATGTAGTCATCCCATGCAGCAAGAATGGCTTTGCTTTCATTGCGCTTGTCGAAAATGAAATCGATTTTTTGACCTAGCGGGAACGCCGGGACAAGGAGCGCCCTGTTGGAATGAAACATGTCCATCAGGGCACGAAACGCGAAGGCATAAGGGTTATCCATATACCCCCAATCGATTTTTAGATTTGGAACATAGACGCGTTGTTTTGCGCGCTTAAGATCGGCGAGATTGAACCGGCACGAAAGCGAGAACAGATCGTATTTTTCGATGACAGAATAAAACGTTGGGACGCTTTTCATGCGGTTAGGACTTGCCGCCATTTCTTTCATTTTGAACCGGAGCGCGCCGCTTTTACTGCGCGTCGCAAGCGGGAGAATCTCATCCCAGTCTTTTGCAAAATGGGCCCAGGCATCAGCGTCCGCGATGTAGCCCCCAAGGACATACGTCGCGCCTTGGGTGAAACTCTCATCTACGAAGGCCTGAAACACCATTAGCAACCGTCCCACGGCCAAGCGCGGGGCTATCCCGGTAACCTGCGCCCATACTCGATCCTGAGCGCGGCTGACGCCCCATTTGTGATCGAGCAGGGCGTTCACAGGCTACCCCTGGCGTGGGGGGTGTCAAGTGTAACGTCGCCCCCATCTTGACTCCTGAACATAAAGCGAACTATGTTCTCTTTATGTTCTAGGTCGTTGGGGGTCGCAAATGGTTCGCAGGTTTGCCGAAGAAGCGCTGGCTTTGGCTTCGCTGAGCTTGTTCCTGGCTACCGTGGCCGTCTGGGCACAGGTGCTCGGCGTTCTATAGGCCCAAAGAGTGAAACTGCGGGGACAACGTCACTGGTGGCAATCTCATCGGGCTGAGAATCGTGCCAGACCATAGTCTGACCGAAGTCAGCGAGTGTGTTGGACATGGCCGCCGATCCCGCTTTCGTGCATTTGCACGTTCATTCGTCTTATTCGCTGCTCGAGGGCGCGCTGCCGATTGCGCGCCTGGGGGAGCTTGCCAAAAAGGACCGCCAGCCGGCGCTGGCGCTGACCGACACCGACAACATGTTCGGTGCGCTGGAATTTTCCGAAAAAATCGCGGGCTACGGCATCCAGCCCATTGTCGGCTGCGCGCTGGGCCTCGACTTCGGCGATCAGGAAATCCGCAACGGGGCGGTGGACCACGTGTGGCCGCGGATCGTGCTGCTCGCCGCGACCGAAGCGGGCTATCGCAGCCTGATGCGGCTGTCGTCGCGCGCATTTCTCGAGACGCCGCCACAGGAGCGGCCGCATCTCAAGCTTGGCTGGCTTGACGGCGAGACCGCGGGCTTGATCGCTCTTTCCGGCGGTCCGAACGGACCGCTCGACGTGGCCATCGTCGGCGGTCAGAACCCGCTCGCGCTGGCGCGCTGCGAGGAGTTGCAGGGCCGGTTCGGCGACCGGTTCTATATCGAATTGCAGCGCCACGGTATGCCGGCCGAGCGGACGGCGGAGCCCGGATTGATCGATCTCGCTTATGCCAGCGGCATTCCGCTGGTCGCGACCAACGAGCCGTACTTCGCGACGCGTGAGGATTACGAAGCCCACGACGCGTTGCTTTGCATCGCCGAGGGCAGGCTGATCGCCGATGCCGACCGGCGCCAATTGACGGTGGAACACCGTTTCAAGACACGCGCCGAAATGGCCGCTCTGTTTGCGGATCTGCCGGAGGCGTTGGCGGCGACCGTCGAGATCGCGCAGCGTTGCGCGTTTCGCCCGCACACACTGGCGCCGATCCTGCCGCGCTTTGCCGTAGGCGGCAGCGGCGGGGAAACCGACGAGGCCGACGCGCTGCGCCAGGATGCATTGCAGGGGCTGGAGCGGCGGCTGGCGCGTTACGGCGTCGCGCAGGGCCACACGGCCGAGGAATATCACGAGCGGCTCGCTTTCGAGCTCGGCGTCATCGCGCGCATGAAATATGCCGGCTACTTCCTCATCGTGGCCGACTTCATCCAGTGGGCGAAGGCGCAAGGCATCCCGGTCGGGCCCGGCCGGGGTTCCGGCGCCGGCTCGCTCGTCGCCTATGCGCTCACCATCACCGACCTCGACCCGATCCGCTTCGGGCTTCTGTTCGAGCGCTTCCTCAATCCCGAGCGCGTGTCGATGCCGGATTTCGACGTCGACTTCTGCCAGGAGCGGCGCGACGAAGTCATCCGCTACGTCCAGGAAAAATACGGCCGCGACCGGGTGGCGCAAATCATCACGTTCGGCACCTTGCAGGCGCGCGGCGTGCTGCGCGACGTCGGCCGCGTGCTGCAAATGCCTTACGGGCAGGTCGACAAGCTGTGCAAGCTCGTGCCGCAAAATCCGGCGAACCCGGTCACGCTCAAGCGCGCGATCGAGGACGAACCGCGCCTGCAGGCCGAGCGCGACCGCGATCCGGTCACCCGCCGCGCCTTCGATATCGCGCAGAAACTCGAAGGCCTGCACCGCCATGCCTCGACGCACGCCGCCGGCATTGTCATCGGCGAGCGCGCTTTGACCGAACTGGTGCCGCTCTATCGCGATCCGAAATCCTTGATGCCGGTCACCCAATTCAACATGAAATGGGTCGAGCCGGCGGGCCTGGTAAAGTTCGACTTCCTCGGGTTGAAGACGCTCACCGTGCTCGATCACGCAGTAAAGCTGGTGCGGCGGCGCGGCATCGATATCGATCTGACCAATCTTCCGCTCGACGACGCCAAGACCTACGAGATGCTGGCTCGCGGCGAAACCGTCGGCGTGTTCCAGGTTGAAAGTCAGGGCATGCGCCGCGCCTTGGTCGACATGCGCCCCGACCGTTTCGAGGATTTGATCGTGCTGGTGGCGCTGTACCGGCCGGGACCGATGGCGAATATTCCGACTTATTGTGCGCGCAAGCTCGGCCACGAGCGCACCGACTACCTGCATCCCAAACTGGAGCCGATCCTGCAGGCGACCTACGGCATCATCACTTACCAGGAGCAGGTCCAGCAGATCGCGCGCGATCTTGCCGGCTACAGCCTGGGCAAGGCCGACATTCTGCGCCGCGCCATGGGCAAGAAAGACCGCAAGGAGATGGCGTCGCAACGCGACAGCTTCATCTCCGGGGCGGTCGAGCGCGGCATCGGCCGGGCCGATGCCGAAGCGATCTTCGATACCTGCGCCAAATTCGCCGAGTACGGGTTCAACAAATCGCACTCCGCGCCCTATGCGCTGCTCACCTACCAGACCGCCTATATGAAGGCCAATTACCCGGTCGAGTTTTTGGCGGCGTCGATGACGCTCGACATGGGCAATACCGACAAGCTCGCCGAATTTCGCGCCGAGGCCGAACGGCTCGGCGTCAAAGTCGAGCCGCCCTCGATCAACCGCTCGGGCGTCGAATTCGAAGTTGACGGCAACACCATCCACTACGCGCTGGCGGCGCTGCGCGGCGTCGGCCGCCAGGCGGTCGACAGCATCGTCGCCGCGCGCGGCGAGCGGCCGTTCGCCGACCTCGCCGATTTCGGCCGCCGCATCAATCCGCGCGCCGTCAATAAGCGCGTGCTGGAAAGCCTGGTTGCCGCCGGCGCGTTCGATGCCGTCGAACGTAATCGCGCCCGCGCCAATGCCGCCGTCGATGCGCTGCTTGCCACCGCGCAGCGCACCCAGGACGACGCGGCGAGAGGCCAGTCGGAACTGTTCGGTGGCGCGGCGGCGGCGGCGCCGATCATGGTGCCGGCGCTCGAACCCTGGCTGCCGGCGGAACGGCTGCAGCGCGAATACGAAGCGGTCGGTTTTTTTCTCTCCGGCCATCCGCTCGACGATTATGCCGCGGCGCTCAAGCGGCTGCGCGTGCAGTCGTGGTCCGAATTCGCGCGCGCCGTCAAAGGCGGCGCCGGGGCCGGCCGGGTCGCCGGAACCGTGGTGGCGCGCACCGAGCGCCGCACCAAGAGCGGGTCCAAAATGGGCATCATCGGCCTGTCCGATCCGAGCGGCCACTACGAGGCGGTGCTGTTTGCCGAAGGCTTGGCGCAATATCGCGACTTGCTCGAGCCGGGGACCGCGGTGCTCCTCTTTCTCACCGCCGAGGTTCAGGCCGATGAAGTGCGCGCCCGCATTCAGTCGGTCGAGCCGCTCGACGAGGCGGCGGCCAAGATGCAGCGCGGCTTGCGCGTGTTCCTGCGCGACGAAGAACCGATCGCCGGCGTCGCCAAGCGGCTGCAAGCGATGCAAAACGGCGGCGCGCGCAGCGGTGCCGACGCCGCGCCGCAGGCGGCGGGCGAGGGCGAAGTCAGCATGGTCTTGTTGCTGCGCAACGGCAGCGAAGTCGAGGTCAAGCTGCCCGGGCGCTTTAAGGTCTCGCCGCAGATCGCGGGCGCCATTAAGGCGGTGACCGGTGTCGTCACCGTGGAGGCGCTTTAGCGCGCCTTAATCATCGCGCATTGCGCTGCATCGATGCCGGTCGGCGTTGCGCTTCAATTCGCTGCATTCCGACAATATATGAGGCGGCCGCGGCGCGGGTTCCCCGAATTCTCCGGCCTACGGCAATCCAGCGAATGGCTCCGCTTCTCCAACTCAAAGACATCGCGCTCACCTTCGGCGGGACGCCGCTCCTTACCGACGCGGAACTGACGGTAGGCGCCGGCGAGCGCGTATGCCTGGTCGGGCGTAACGGCTCCGGGAAATCGACTCTGTTGAAGATGGCGGCCGGCTTGGTCGAGCCCGACCGCGGCTCGGTTTTCCTGCAGCCGGGCGCGCTCGTGCGCTATTTGCCCCAGGAGCCCGATTTCTCTGGATTCACCTCGACCCTCGCTTATGTCGAGGCCGGATTGCGGCCGGGCGACGGCGATTACGCCGCGCGCTCGATGCTGGAACAACTCGGCCTCACTGGAAGCGAAGCGCCCGGCCATCTTTCCGGCGGTGAGGCGCGGCGCGCATCGCTGGCGCGGGTTCTGGCCCCTGCGCCGGATATCCTCCTCCTCGACGAACCGACTAACCATCTCGATCTGACCACCATCGAATGGCTGGAGCGGGCCCTCGACGGCAGTCGCGCCGCGCTTGTCCTGATCAGCCACGATCGCAGGCTCCTATCGACGCTGTCGCGCAGCACCGTCTGGCTCGACCGCGGATCGACGCGGCGGCTCGATCGCGGCTTTACGCATTTCGAGGAGTGGCGCGACGCGGTTCTGGCGGAAGAAGAGCGTGAACAGCACAAGCTCGGTCGCAAAATCGTCGCCGAGGAACACTGGATGCGCTACGGCGTCACCGGCCGGCGCAAGCGCAATATGCGTCGGGTCGGAGAATTGCGCGCGCTACGCGACGAACGCCGCAACTACCGGGCCGCCGCCGGCAATGCCACGATGGTCGCCAGCACCGCAACGACGTCGGGAGCGCTGGTGATTGACGCCGTGGGCCTCGACAAATCCTACGGCGCCACGCCGATTGTCCGTGATTTCTCCATCCGCGTGCGGCGCGGCGACCGCATCGGCATCATCGGACCGAACGGCAGCGGCAAGACCACTTTGATCAACTTGTTGACCGGCATGGTGGCGCCGGATCAGGGCACGATGCGCCTCGGTTCGGCACTCGAGATTGCAGCGCTCGATCAGCACCGCGACAGCCTCGACCCCGACGTGACAGCCAAGCAAGCCTTAACAGGCGAAGACAATCGCGGCGCGAATGGCGACACCGTGACGGTCAACGGCAAGCCCAAGCATGTCATCAGCTATCTGAAGGATTTTCTATTCACGAGCGAGCAGGCGCAAACCCCGCTCGGCAAACTTTCGGGCGGTGAGCGCGGCCGGTTGATGCTGGCGAAAGTGCTCGCCAAGCCTTCAAACCTTCTGGTACTCGACGAGCCGACCAACGATCTCGACATGGAAACACTGGACGTGCTTGAGGACATGCTGGCCGAATACAAAGGAACAGTCCTCCTGATCAGCCATGACCGCGATTTTCTTGACCGGTTGGTGAGCGGCGTGATCGCGCCCGAAGGCGACGGGCGGTGGCTCGAATATGCCGGCGGTTACAGCGACATGCTGGCGCAGCGCGGTGCCGATCTGGCGCGCCGGGAGCGCAAGCCGGACGTGCGCAAAACGCCCCGTGAAGCTGCTTTCCCGATCGCGGCCCCGCGCATGGTGAAACGTCGGCTCGCATTCAAGGACAAGCACGCCCTTGAAACGCTGCCGGAAACGATCGCGAACCTGCAAACCGAAGCAAGCGCGTTGCAAGCCAGGCTCGAAGAGCCCGGGTTCTATGCGCGCGACCGTATAGGCTTCGAACAAGCGACGGCAGCGCTCGGCGATCTGCAGCGCAAGATCGCGGCAGCGGAGAATCGATGGCTGGAGCTTGAAATCCTGCGCGAGGAAATCGCCGGTGTCGGCGATCCGGCGTGATGACGGTTTCCCCTCGCCATTTAGCGCGGCGCGCGATAAGAAGCGGCCGCATCATCCCCCCACCATTTTGGCGGCGTTTGGCATCCCGGCATGCTTCGGATTGAGAATCTTGTTTTCGACGCTTGGGGCCGCCGCTTTTTCGATTCGGCGAGCGTGACGATTCCGGTGGGCGCCAAAGTCGGCCTGGTCGGCCGTAACGGGGTGGGCAAATCGACCCTGTTCAAGCTCATTAAGGGCGAGCTGGCGGCGCTGGGCGGCGATATTGTCCTGCCCAAATCCGCGCGGATCGGATCGGTCGATCAAGAACATCCCGCAACGCCGGTGACGCTGATCGATACCATCCTCGCGGCGGATGCCCAACGCGAAAAGCTCAACGCCGAACTCGACGCGGCGGAGCCCGAAGAGCTTGCTGAAATCTATCAGCGCTTGGCCGCAATCGATGCGGATCGCGCGCCCGCACGCGCGGCGGAAATTCTAAACGGACTGGGGTTCTCGAACGAAGATCTTACTCGCCCGATGGCGGAATTCTCCGGCGGCTGGCGCATGCGGGTGGCGCTTGCCGCGGCGTTGTTTGCCGAGCCCGATGTGTTGCTGCTCGACGAGCCCACCAATTATCTCGATCTCGAAGGCGCGCTATGGCTCGAAGCGCGCTTAAAGAAATACCCGCATACCGCGCTCATCATCAGTCACGACCGCGAGCTGTTGAACAATTCGGTCGACGCCATTTTGCATTTTCACGAAGGCAAGCTCGACCTTTACGCCGGCGGCTACAACGATTTCGAGACGCGGCGGGCGGAAAAAACGCGGCTATTGGCGGCCACCAGGGCCAAGCAGGAGGCCGAGCGCGCCCATTTGCAGAAATTCATCGACCGCTTCCGCGCCAAGGCGAGCAAGGCTACGCAGGCGCAGTCGCGCATTAAACGGCTGGCGAAGCTCGAGCCGATCGCGGAGGTGATCGAGGAGCGCGTGGCGCCGTTCACGCTGCCGTCGCCCGCCCGCCCGCTGGCGCCGCCGCTCTTGCAACTCGAAGGCGCCGCGGTCGGTTACGACGGCAAGCCGGTGCTGCGAAAGCTCAATCTGCGGCTGGACGTCGACGACCGCATCGGGCTCCTTGGCGTCAACGGCGCCGGCAAATCGACATTTGCCAAGCTGATTGCCGGGGCGCTGCCGCTGCAAGCGGGCCAGATGAAGCGCGAGGGCCGTATCAAGGTCGGCTGGTTTCACCAGCATCAGATCGAGGCGCTCGATGCCGATGACACGCCGCTGGACATTCTTCGGCGCGAGCGCCCCGACGACAGCGAATCGTCGCGGCGGTCGCGGCTGGCGCAATTCGGCCTGTCGTTCGACAAGCAGGACACTACGGTCGCCAACCTGTCCGGCGGCGAGCGCGCGCGACTATTGCTGAACCTCGTCGCCATGGCGGCGCCGCATCTGCTCATACTCGACGAGCCGACCAATCACCTCGACATCGACAGCCGGCGCGCACTGTTGGATGCGCTCAACGACTACGAAGGCGCGGTCATTCTCATCACCCACGACCGCTCGCTCATCGAGCTGGTGGCCGACCGGCTGTGGCTGACCGCCGACGGTCAGATCAAGCCGTTTGCCGGCGACATGGACGATTACGCCCGCTTCGTTCTGGATCGCGCCAGAGTGGCGGCGCGGGCGCCTTCGCAAAACGGCGATGGCCGCGCCGCAGCGGCGGAACCGATCGACGTAGAGGACGTGCTCACGGCCGAGCAAACGGCCGCTCGAGAGGCGCGCTATGCGGCTAAAAAAGCTGCAAAAAAGCGGCGCCGGCGGGGCTATTGAGGCGCTGCGGGTTGTTGCACCCGTCGCAGCCACACTATATAAGCCCCGCAACCTCACACGCGGACCTTGGTTTAAAGCCGTCCGGTGTCTGCCCCCTCCCTTCCCTTCCCCGCAAGTGGGGGAGGGAAGGGAGGGGGTGGGCTCTTCGGTCCGCGGCGGATCAACCGGAGAACTTATATGTCGCTGCCAGACTTCAGCATGCGCCAGCTATTGGAAGCCGGCGTTCATTTCGGCCATCAGTCGCACCGCTGGAACCCGAAGATGGCCGAGTACATCTTCGGCACCCGCAATAACATTCACATCGTCGACCTGACGCAGTCGGTACCGATGCTGCATCGCGCCCTGCAGGCGGTCAGCGATACCGTTGCGCAAGGCGGACGCATCCTGTTCGTCGGTACCAAGCGCCAGGCGCAGGACGCCATCGCCGAAGCCGCGAAAAGATCGGCGCAGTACTACGTCAATTCGCGTTGGCTCGGCGGCACGCTGACCAACTGGAAAACGGTGTCCAATTCGATCAAACGGCTGCGCACGCTCGACGAAATGTTGTCGTCCAATGAGGCGCAGGGCTACACCAAGAAAGAGCGGCTGACGCTGCAACGCGAACGCGACAAGCTCGATCGCGCGCTCGGCGGCATCAAGGACATGGGCGGGCTCCCCGATCTTGTCTTTGTCATCGACACCAACAAGGAAGATATTGCGATCAAGGAAGCGCGCCGGCTCAACGTTCCGGTCGCCGCGGTGGTCGACACCAATTGCGATCCGGACGGCATCACTTACGTGGTGCCCGGCAACGACGACGCCAGCCGCGCCATCACGCTTTATTGCGATCTGGTCGCCAAGGCCGCGATCGACGGCATCTCGCGGGCGCAAGGCTCCCACGGCGTCGATATCGGCGCGCAGGCCGAGCCGATCGTGGAAGAATTGCCGTCGGAGACCAACAAGCTCGGCTTCGAGCCGCTGTCGGGACCGCGCGGCGTTGCCGACGACCTCAAGAAACTTCCGGGCGTATCGCCGGCGATCGAAAAGCAGCTCAACGACCTCGGCATATTCCACTTTCAGCAAATCGCCGAGCTTTCCCCGACCGCCGCCCACAATGTCGGCGAGGAGGTCGGCCTGCCGGGCCGTGTCGAGAGTTGGATTGCCAAGGCCAAAGAGCTGACCGCCGAGGAAGTATGAGCCTGGACCGACAACAATGACGACCAATATCAGCGCCTCGATGGTGAAAGAGCTCCGCGATCAGACCGGAGCCGGCATGATGGATTGCAAGGCCGCGCTTAACGAAAGCGGCGGCAATCTCGATGCCGCCGTCGACTGGCTGCGCAAGAAGGGGCTGTCGAAGGCCGCCAAAAAGGCGGGGCGGGTCGCGGCCGAGGGTCTGGTCGGGGTCGCGCTCTCCGCCAATAAGGGAATCCTGGTCGAGGTGAATTCCGAGACCGACTTTGTCGCCCGTAACGATTTGTTCCAAGGCTTGGTCAAAATGATCGCCGACGCGGCGCTCGACGCCGGCGCCGACGTCGATAAAATCCTTGCCGCGCGCGTCGGCAGCATCACCATCGCCGACGCCATCGCCGACACCATCGCCAAGGTCGGCGAGAACATGACGTTGCGCCGCGCCGCCGCGCTTTCGGTCGGCAAAGGCGCGGTGGCGAGCTACGTGCACAGTTCCGTCGCCGACGGCCTCGGCCGGATCGGCGTGATCGTCGCCCTGGAATCGGCCGGCAAGCTCGACGAGCTGAAAGCCTTTGGCCGCTCGCTGGCGATGCATGTCGCATCCGCCAAACCGCAAGCGATCGATCCGTCCGGCCTCGACCCGGCGACCGTCGAGCGCGAGAAGAACGTGCTTGCCGACAAGTTCAAGGCGCAAGGCAAGCCTGCGGCCATGATCGAGAAAATCGTCGAATCCGGGCTGAAGACTTTCTACAAGGAGGTTTGTCTGCTTGAGCAGCCTTTCATCTTCGATGAGAAGGGCAAGCAGAGCGTGGCGCAGGCCGTCAAAGAGGCCGAGGGCAAAGCCGGCGCGCCGATCAAGATTGTCGGCTTCAAGAACTTTGCACTGGGCGAAGGGGTCGAGCGCCCCGGCGGCGATTTCGGCGGCGAGGTCGCCGCCCTTGCCGGTGCGCATTAACGCGTAATCCACCGCGCCCTGTTGGGTTTCGCGCCCAAATGCGATAGCCCTAACAGCCGGGAATCGGCGGCGAGGGCGGGACATCCCGATGGCGAAACCGAACTACCGGCGGGTGATCGTCAAACTCTCCGGTGAAGCGCTGAGCGGCCCCGAGAAGTTCGGTATTCACCAGCCGACGATCGAGCGTTTTGCCGCCGATCTGGTCGCCGCTCACGACCTCGGTATCGATCTCGGCGTCGTGGTCGGCGGCGGCAACGTGCTGCGCGGCGCCAAGGTTTCCGAAGACGGCCTGTCGCGGCCGACGGCGGACGCCATGGGCATGTTGGCGACGGTGATGAACGCCCTGGTTCTGGTGGCGGCGATCGAGCGCGCCGGCACCAGCGCCCGCGCCATGTCGGCGCTCATCATGCCGCAAGTCTGCGAGACCTATGAACGGCAGAGCGCGTTGCGCCATTTGGAGGACAACCGCATCATCGTTTTCGCCGGCGGCACCGGAAATCCGTTTTTTACGACCGACACGACCGCGATCCTGCGCGCCGCCGAGATGGAGTGCGACGCAGTCCTCAAGGCGACCGACGTCGACGGGGTTTATACTGCCGATCCCAAGAAGGATCCGAATGCCACCCGGTACCAGCACCTCGACCATCAAGAGGCGCTGGATCGGCGTCTGAAAATCATGGATGCGACGGCCTTCGCGCTTGCTCAGGAAAATCGTATGCCTATCATCGTGTTCTCGATCCGGGAGCATGGCGCGATCGAGAACGTGCTGCGCGGAAAAGGGCATTTCACCACCGTCGGTTAGCGAGCGCCGCCGCCCCGGAAGCCGCCGGGAGCGTGTCATTAGGGAGCGTGTCATGACAGCGACGACATTCGACATGAACGATCTCAAGCGCCGCATGCAGGGCGCGATCGCAGCGCTCAAACAGGAGCTGTCCGGTTTGCGCACCGGACGGGCTTCGACCGCCTTGCTCGATCACGTCCAGGTCGAGGCCTATGGCAGTCACATGCCGCTCAACCAGCTCGCCTCGATCAGCGTCCCGGAACCGCGGCTGCTCAGCGTCCAGGTTTGGGACCGCTCGATGGTCCACGCGGTCGAGAAAGCGATCTCGGCCGCCAATTTGGGATTGACGCCGTCGACCGAAGGGCAGGTGCTGCGCTTGCGGATTCCGGAGCTCAACGAGGAACGGCGGCGCGAAATTGTGAAACTCGCGCATAAATACGCCGAAGGCGCGCGCGTGGCGGTCCGCCACGTCCGCCGCGACGGCTTGGACCTTCTCAAGAAACTCGAGAAGGATCACAAGATCAGCGAGGACGAACACAAAGATCACGCCGGAGAAGTGCAGAAAATGACGGACTCCACCATTGCCGAGGTCGAGAAAATGCTCGCCGGCAAGGAAAGGGAGATCATGACGGTGTGAGCGACGCGGCAAGCTCGAGGAGCAAGGTGACGCAGCCCAAAATAACCCAGGCCGAGATAAGCCCACAGATGCATGCATCGCGCGACGGCTTCGCTATGCCGCGCCACGTCGCCATCATCATGGACGGCAATGGCCGCTGGGCCGCCGCCCGCGGCCTGCCGCGGGTGGAGGGCCACCGCCGCGGGGTCGAGGCGCTGCGCAAGACGGTGCGCGCGGCGAGCGATCTGGGTATCGCCGTCCTGACCATCTTCTCCTTCAGTTCGGAGAATTGGTCGCGTCCGCAGTCGGAAATTCGCGATCTATTGTTGCTGTTGCGGCGCTTCATCCGCCACGATCTCGCCGATCTGCACAAGAGCAACGTGCGTGTGCGCATCATCGGCGAGCGCGACGATCTTTCGGGCGATATCCGCAGTCTTCTCGAAGAGGCGGAAGATTTGACGCGCCACAATGACGGGCTGACCCTCGTGGTGGCTTTCAACTACGGCGCGCGCCAGGAGATCGCGCGCGCGGCGCGCCGGCTCGCCGTTGAGGTAGCCGAAGGGCGATTGTCCGCCGAGGCGATCACGCCCGAACTGATCGCGCGGCACCTCGACGCGCCCGACATTCCCGATCCGGATGTCATCATCCGTACCAGCGGCGAGCAGCGGTTGTCCAACTTCTTGCTTTGGCAGGCCGCCTATAGCGAGCTCGTCTTCGTTCCGCTCAATTGGCCCGATTTCGACCGCCCGGCGCTCGAGGGCGCCATTGCCGAATACTGCCGGCGCGAGCGGCGTTTCGGCGGCTTGATCGTTCAGACAGGATCATAAGCAAACTGGACCGGCACGACCCTGGCGCAGACGGGACTGTCACAGCCGATACAGGCGAGGCGCGCAATTTTATGCGGCGCCTGGCCTCGGCTCTGGTGCTCGCGCCCAGTGCGATCGCGGCCGCCTATGTCGGCGGCTGGCTGTTTCTCGGGCTATGCGCGCTGGCGGCAGGCGTCATCCTTTGGGAATGGACGCGCCTCGTGTTCCGCGCCACCGATCCGCGAGTTTTCGTTCCGGGGCTGGCGGTGTTGCTGATGGCAATGGCGCTCACCGGGGAGAGGCAGGCTGGCGCCGCCATCGGAACGATTGCCATAGGAGCGCTGCTGGCGGGCGGCATGGTCGCGGCCTGGCCGCGGCGGTACCCGGCGTCCAATCCTGCCGTTTGGGCCGTGGGCGGCATCGTCTATGCCGGCGTGGTGCTGCTTGCGCCTGCGCTGATGCGGGGCGATCCGGAATTGGGCTTTGCCGCGCTGCTCTTCCTGTTTGCAGTCGTTTGGGCAACCGACATTTTTGCCTACCTGGTCGGCCGCGTTGTCGGCGGGCCATTGCTGTGCCCGGGCATCAGTCCGAAAAAGACGTGGGCGGGCGCAGTCGGGGGGCTCGCCGGGGGGGTTGCTGCCGGCACCTTGGTCGCCTATGCGAGCGTTGGCGCCGAACCCGCCGTGGCGGGCGCGCTGGCCCTACTACTTTCAATTGCTGCACAAGGCGGTGACTTATTCGAATCTGCGGTCAAGCGACGATTTGGCGCGAAGGACGCAAGCAGCCTTATTCCGGGCCACGGCGGCGTCATGGATCGTCTCGACGGCTTTTTGGTTGCCGCCTTGGTGGCTGTCCTGATCGGATCGGCCCATCAGGGGATGGCTACGCCGGCTCGGGGCTTACTGATATGGTAGGTGCGTTATGGGTAGCGCGATGAAACAGAAGCGGCGGATCGCAAAAGCCGAACTCGCACAGGCCGAACCCGCGACCTCGCCGCTCTCGGTGACGCTTCTCGGCGCTACGGGATCGATCGGCTCGAGCACGGCCGATTTGTTGCGGCGTGATTCCACGCGCTACCGGGTGGAAGCCGTCACCGCACATCGCGAGGCGAAGGCACTGGCGCGTTTGGCGCGCGAATTGAACGCGCGTTTTGCGGCGGTTGCCGACCCCGCGGTCTATGGTGAACTCAAAGCCGAACTGTCCGGCTCCGGCATCGAAGCGGCAGCCGGCGCGGCGGCCGTGGTTGAGGCGGCGCAGCGGCCGGCCGACTGGGTCATGGCGGCCATCACCGGCGCCGCGAGCCTTGCACCGACGCTTGCCGCGGCCGAGCGCGGCGTAACGGTTGCGCTTGCCAACAAGGAATGCCTCGTGTGCGCCGGCGCGTTATTTATGCGCCGCGCGGCCGCGAGCGGCGCCACGGTATTGCCGGTCGATTCCGAGCATAATGCGATCTTCCAGGCGCTGAGCGCCGGCAGGCGCGAGGATCTCCGCCGCATCGTGTTGACGGCATCGGGCGGGCCGTTTCGGACCTGGCCGCTCGAAGCGATCCGTAAAGTCACCGTCGAGCAGGCGCTCAAACATCCGACCTGGTCGATGGGGCCGAAGATCACGATCGACTCCGCGACGCTCATGAACAAAGGTCTTGAACTGATCGAGGCCCATCATTTGTTCGCCCTGGGACCCGACCAGCTCGACGTCGTCGTGCACCCCCAGTCCATCGTTCATGGCTTGGTGGAATTCTGCGATGGCTCGGTGATTGCGCAGCTCGGCTCCCCCGACATGCGAATTCCGATTTCGCACTGCTTGGCCTGGCCGGTGCGCATGGCGACGCCGGCGCCGCGACTGGATCTTGCCCGGGTGGCGACGCTGAGCTTCGAGGAACCCGATATGACGCGGTTCCCGGCGCTGGCCATTGCGCGCCGGGCGCTGGCGGCCGGCGGTGCCGCACCGACCATTTTGAACGCGGCAAACGAGGTCGCGGTGCGCGAATTCGTCGCCCGGCGGCTCGGATTCTGCGAAATTGCAGCCTTGGTCGAGGCGACCTTGGACTTGAGCGAGCGCCGGGGCGAAATGGCAGAGCCCCAGTCGGTCGATGAGGCGCTCGCTATTGACCATAACTCCAGAAGGTTAGCCGCCGACCTGCTGCCCGAAATTGCCGCAATGGCGTCGTAGCGTTAAGGATTGGGGACGGGACACACCGGGGGCGTCAGGCGAACGTATGGGGTCGTATTTGCTGTCGCATTTGCATGCGCTGGGGGGAGGCGTTGCCGCCTATCTCATCCCCTTTCTATTCGTTCTCAGCATTGTGGTGTTTTTCCACGAACTCGGCCATTTTCTGATCGCGCGCCTGTGTGGTGTGCGAATTCTCGTGTTTTCCATCGGGTTTGGCCCGGAAATCGTCGGTTTTAACGACCGCCACGGCACCCGTTGGAAAATCGCCACCATTCCGCTGGGCGGCTACGTCAAATTCTTCGGCGACGAGAACGCCGGAAGCGCTCCCGACACCCCCCGTCTGGAGGCCATGAGTGAGGGCGACCGTCGTCAAAGCTTTTTCTTCCAGCCGGTGCTGAAGCGTGCGGCGATCGTTGTCGCTGGACCGATGGCGAATTTCGTTTTGGCCATCGTTATTTTCGCGACGATCTTCATGTTATATGGCAAGCAAACTCTGAGCGCGCGGGTGGATTCCGTTCAGGCCGGAAGTCCCGCTGCCGCTGCAGGATTCCAGCCGGGCGATCTGGTTGTTTCAATTGACGGGTATGCGATCGACAACTTCGAGGATATGCAGCGCATCGTTAGCGAGAGCGCCGGCGACACCTTGAAAATCAGGGTAGACAGAAAGGCTGCACAGGTCCTGCTCACCGCCACGCCCGCGCTCAAAGAAGAAAAGGATCTTTTCGGAAACGTCCATCGCATTGGGATTCTCGGCATCCAGCATGCGCCGACGCCGGATGAAGCAAAATTTCAGCCGGTTTCACCTCCCCGTGCAGTTTGGATGGCTGTTGAGGAAACATGGGCCGTTGTCGATCAGACCCTCAGTTACATCGGGGGCGTCGTAACTGGTCATAAATCGGCGGATCAACTTAGCGGTCCGATTGGTATCGCACGTGTTGTTGGGCAGGCCGCGACAATAAGCTTTACCTTCGTGGTCCATATCGCCGCCGTAATTTCCGTCTCCATCGGGCTGCTGAACCTATTTCCGATTCCCTTGCTCGACGGCGGTCACCTTTTGTTCTATTCGATCGAGGCCATGCGGGGCCGGCCACTGTCCGAGCGGGCCCAGGAGGTTGGTTTTCGCATCGGTCTCGCGATCGTCGTCATGTTGATGATATTTGCAACATTCAATGACATCGTTCACCTGAGGACATCCTAGTTTGGCGTCGACAATGGGGTTTGGGGCGTGGCATTGACAGTTGGGGGATGGTAAAAGTGAAGGAAATATCAAGACAAATCCAGGACTAAGCGAGCAGAACTGAGGGAGATTTTAAGTAACCCGCCACTGGGGGCGGCCACGAGGGTAAAAGGGCGCTTTGCGCATGGGCATGTGTGTGCGGGTAAAACGAGGGCTTGTCGTGGCCGGCTTGCTCCTCGGGCTGGTCGTTTGTGGTCTTTGTACCGGCGCGGCCGTCGCGGCGCCGGCCGATACCGGTCTTACCGCGAGCTCGATTGTCGTCCAGGGCAACCGCCGCATCGACACCGATACCGTGCGCTCCTATTTCAAGGTGGCTCCCGGCGAACATCTCGATGCCGCCAAGATCGATGCTGGACTGAAGGCGCTTTACGCCACCGGGCTGTTTCAGGACGTCCGCATCTCGCAAACCGGCGGCAAGCTGATCGTGACGGTGGTGGAGGCGCCGGTCATCAACAAGATCGCCTTCGAAGGCAATTATCGCATCAAGGACGAGCAGCTCACCGAGGAAATCCAGTCCAAGGAACGTGGCTCGCTGTCGCGCGCCAAAGTGCAGGCCGATACCCAGCGCATCATCGAGATTTATCAGCGCAACGGCCGCTTTGACGTCAAGGTCGTGCCGGAAATCATCGACCGGCCGAACGACCGGGTGGATCTGGTTTTCCAAATTACCGAGGGCGAAAAGACCGGCATCAAGTCGATCGTCTTCATCGGCAACAGGGCTTTCCGGGACTACCGCCTGAAACAGGTGATCAAGACGGCGGAATCAAATTGGCTGAGCTTTCTGCAGACGACGGACGTCTACGATCCCGATCGCATTGAAGCCGATCGCGATCTGATCCGGCGCTTCTACCTCAAGCACGGCTACGCCGACGTCCAGGTCATTTCGGCGACCGGTGAATACGATCCCACTCAAAAAGGCTTCGTCGTCACCTTCACGATCGAAGAAGGGCCGCTCTACCACTTCGGTACGATCGACATCCAATCCAACGTCCGCGCCATCAGCGCGCAGACGTTGCGTCAGGATCTGCGAATGTCCGCCGGACAAATCTACAACGGCGAGGCGATCGAGAAGACGGTCGAGGATATGACCATCTCGCTGGCGAGACGCGGCTATCCGTTCGGCACGGTGCGGCCGCGCGGCGATCGCAACCCCACCGCCAGAACGATCGGCGTCACTTTCGTCGTCGACGAGGGTCAGCGCGCCTATGTCGAGCGCATCAATATCCGCGGCAATTATCGCACCCGCGATTATGTGATCCGACGCGAAATGGATATCAACGAAGGCGATCCGTACAACCGCGCCTTGATCGATCGCGCCGAGCGCCGCATCAAGAATCTGAATTACTTCAAGTCGGTGAAGATCACCGACGAACCCGGCTCGGCGCCCGACCGGGTGGTGGTCAATGTCGACGTCGTCGAGCAACCGACCGGCGACTTCTCGGTGATGGGAGGCTTTTCGACGGCGGAAGGCTGGCTAGCGCAGGTCTCGGTCCAGGAGCGCAATCTGCTCGGCACCGGGCGCTTCGCCAGAGCTGCGGCGACTTACGGCGAATATGTCAGGAGCATCGAACTCAGTTACGCCGAGCCGTATTTTCTCGATACCCGTTCCAGCATGGGCGTCGATCTGTTCGCCAAGCAAACTCTCGCCAGCTCCTATCTGTCGTATGGAACGGAATCGTACGGCGGCACGCTGAAATGGGGTCTCCCGCTGCGCGAAGATCTCGCCTTCCAATTGCGCTATTCGGCGTATACGCAGAAGATCACGCTGCCGTCGTATTTGAACGACTGCAACAACATCAACCCGGATATGGCATCTACCTTCCCGACACCTAGTGCGATAGGCGTACCAGGATCTCCGTATCCTACTGCGACCACCACGAGCTGCTACTACTACGGTCAGGCTTCGCTGCCCGTCCGGGTGGAGCTTGCCAACGGCTCCTATCTGACATCTTCGATCGGCTATGGCCTGAGCTACAACACCCTAGACAACAACAAAAATCCGACCAGCGGTATTTATGTCAGCTTCGGCCAGGATTTTGCCGGCCTTGGCGGCGATGTGTCCTATTTGCGTTCGACTTTTGATATGCGTAGCTACTATGAAGTCGTCACCGACCTTGTCAGCATTTTCCATCTGCAAGGCGGCGACATGATCGGCTTCAGCAAATGTCCGGCAGGCGAATGTACGGAGGGCGGCGGCTATGTGCGCATGCTTGACGACTTCAAGATGGGACCGAACCTCGTCCGCGGCTTTCAGCCTGCCGGCATAGGCCCGCGCGATATTACGCCAGGGACTACGAACGACAATATCGGCGGCACGATGTACTGGGGCGCCAGCCTCGAATTCCAGTACCCGTTCTACTTCCTGCCCAAGGACAGCGGTTTCCGCGGCGCCATCTTCATCGATTCCGGATCGGTGTGGGGATACAAAGGCGAGACCTCAAATCCGGCGACCGGAGAAATCAACGGCCAGATAACCGCGACCAATCCCGGTCCGCCCCCGGTCACGGCGACTTTCAATTGCGGGTGTGCGATGCAATACGCCGACGACGCCTCTGTGCGCATGTCGGCCGGCGCCAGCATTATCTGGGACTCGCCGTTCGGTCCGTTGCGCTTCGATTTCGCCTATCCGTTCCTCAAGCGGTCCTACGACCGGACCCAGTTCTTCGCCTTCGGCGGCGGAACGCAATTCTGATCGCGGCTTAGGCTCCGCGCCGGACGGCTATGCCCGATTTTGTCAAACCGGACTGCGAGTTGACGATCGGCGAGATCGTTGCGCTGACGCGCGCCAAATTGCGCGAGGGCGATCCGGTTGAGGGGCGCATCCGCAACATTGCGCCGCTTGATACCGCCACCGCGTCCGACCTCAGTTTTCTCGACAACTCGAAATATCTCGGCGATTTGGCGGGCACACGTGCCGGCGCCTGTTTGATCGCGCCGCGCTTCGCGGGCTTGGCGCCGCGCGGCGTTGTCGTATTGGAGACCTCCCATCCCTATCCGGCATTCGTCACGGTGGCGCGGGCGCTGTTCCCGGCAACGCTGCGTCCGTCTTCGCTTTACGGCGCGAGCGGACGCGCAACCGCATCGCATGTCCACCACACCGCCCGGCTCGAGGCCAACATCACCATCGATCCAGTCGCGGTCATCGGGCCGCGCGCGCAAATCGGGGCCGGCACCGTGATCGCGGCGGGGGCGGCGATCGGTCCCGATGTCTGCATCGGACGCGACTGCGCGATCGGCGCCGGCGCCACCATCGTCCACGCCTTGATCGGCGACCGCGTCATCATCCATCCCGGCGTTCGCATCGGTCAGGACGGCTTCGGCTATCTGCCATCGCCGCGCGGCCATCAAAAAATCCCGCAGACGAGGCGGGTCATCATCCAAGACGACGTCGAAATCGGCGCCAACACCACGATCGACCGCGGCGCAACGCGCGACACTATCATCGGCGAAGGAACCAAGATCGACAATCTTGTCCATATCGCACACAACGTCACGATCGGACGGCATTGCCTGATTGCGGGGCAAACCGGCATATCAGGCAGTGCAACGGTCGGAGATTTTGCCATGATGGGCGGGCAGGTGGGGGTGGCCGACCACATTGCAATTGGCACGGGCGTCATGCTTGGCGCGCGCGCCGGAGTCATGTCGAATGTTCCAGCCGGCGCCCGCTGGGCCGGCTATCCGGCGGAGCCCGCGATCGATTGGAAACGGAGCGTCGCCACCATGCGTCGTCTGGTGCGGCGCGGCCGCAAAACCGCGAAAGAGCCCGAGGGAGAGGGCCAATGACCGGCGCAACCGCGGAAGCCGCCGACATCCAGGAAATCCTGCGGCTGTTGCCGCACCGCTATCCCTTCCTCATGGTCGACCGCATCGTCGATATCCGCGGCGAGGAGCACGGCATCGGCATCAAGAACGTCACGATCAATGAGCCGCAATTCCTCGGTCACTTTCCGGAAAACCCGGTGATGCCGGGCGTGCTGCTGATCGAGGGCATGGCGCAGACGGCAGGTGTGCTGTGCTTGCGCCAAATGAGACCGAGCGAACGCCGCCGCGCCGTGTATTTCCTCACCATCGACAAGGCCAAGTTCCGCAAGCCTGCGGTGCCGGGCGACACGATCGAATATCATGTCAACAAGGTCGCGCGCCGCCGCAACATGTGGTGGTACCGAGGCGAGGTCAAGGTCGGCGATGTTCTTATCGCCGAGGCCGAAGTCGGCGCGATCATCACCGAGGTCTAGATGACCATCGATCCCACCGCGCGCGTCGCCGCTGGCGCGCGCATTGGCGAGTCCGTCGAGATCGGACCGTATTGCATCGTCGGCCCGCAGGTCGAACTGCAGCGCGGCGTTCGCCTGCTGGCCCATGTCTACGTCACCGGCTTAACGACCATTGGGGAAGGCACCGTCGTCTATCCGTTTTCGTCGCTCGGCACGCCGCCGCAATCGGTGCATTATCGCGGCGGCGCGACCCGGCTGGTCATCGGCAAGGCTTGCGAGCTGCGCGAAGGCGTGACCATGAATACCGGCACCGAGGCCGGCGGCGGAATTACCCGCATCGGCGACCGCTGCTCATTCATGGTCGGTTCTCATGTCGGCCACGATTGTGAGGTCGGCAACGATGTGACATTCGCCAACAATGTCGTGCTCGGCGGACACGTGAGCGTCGGCAATTACACCTTTCTCGGCGGTCACGTCGCGATTCATCAATTCGTGCGCATCGGGGAGGGCGTCATGATGGCGGGCATGTCGGCGGCCCGCGACGACATCATCCCGTTCGGCTTCGCGCTCGGCCAGACCGGCGCGCTCGTCGGACTGAACGTCGTCGGGCTGCGCCGACGCGGTGCAACGCGTGCCGAGATACATCGATTGCGCCGCGCTTATCGGTCTTTGTTCTTTGTCGAAGGCCGCTTAACGGATCGGATCGAAGCGGTCGCGCGCGAGTTCGCCGACGATCCGATGGTTGGCAAGATCGTTGCCTTCATCCGCGCCGGCGGCAAGCGCCCGTTGATGCGCCCGCGCGATAAACGCCATGTTGAAGCGCCCGCCGGCGCGCTTGCCGACGATGCCGTCTGATGCGCCGACCATAATTGATTCAAAGCCCGAGGCGGGTTCGCTCGCGATCATTTGCGGTGGCGGCAGCCTCCCGGCCGCGGTTGCCGAAGCGGTGGTGCGGCGAGGCCGGCGGCCAGTGATGTTCGGCATCAAGGGTTGGGCGGATGCTGCGCTCGTCGAGCGCTATGCGCATCATTGGATCGCGATCGGGCAAGCCGGACGGTTCTTTCGGCTGGCGCGGGCGGAGCATTGCCGGGACGTGCTGTTCATCGGCACGGTGCTGCGGCCGCCGATCACGCAACTGCGCTTGGACTGGCAGACGATCAGAGCGATGCCGGGCGTCATTCGCGCCTATCGCGGCGGCGATGACAAGCTCATTTCCGGCGTCGCGAGCATTGCCGAGAGCGGCGGCCTGCGCGTCGTCGGCGTCAAAGACGTAGCGCCCGAAGTCTTGGTTCCGGAAGGGGTCATCGGCCGATATCAGCCTTCGGCGCGTGACCGAGCCGACGTCGCCCGCGCTCTCAAGGTGATCGCCGCGCTCGGCCCGTTCGACGTCGGTCAGGCCGCCGTGGTCGCCGACAACAACGTGCTCGCCGTTGAGGCTGCGGAAGGCACCGATAACCTCCTCATTCGCATCGCCGAATTACGCCGGCTCGGTCGCGTGACCTCCCGGCCTGGGACCGGAGTCCTGGTGAAGGCGCCCAAATCCGGTCAGGACCACCGTTTCGATCTGCCTTCGATCGGTCCTAAAACGGTCGAGAATGTCGCGCGCGCCGGTCTTGCCGGGCTCGCGGTGACCGCCGGATCGACGATGATCGCGGAGCCCGATGCGGTGACCGCGGCGGCCGATCGCGAACGGATTTTTATCATCGGCGTCCGCGAGGACGCTGCGCAATGAATGACGCGCCGCAGCCATCGCCAACCCGGCCGCTGTCGATTTACATCGTTGCGGCGGAGGAGTCCGGCGATGCGTTGGGAGCGGCATTGGCGCGGGCGCTGGTCGAGCACGAAGGCGGCGCGATCAAGCTTTCCGGCGTGGGCGGCCACGCCATGGCGGCTGCGGGAATCGCGAGCCCGTTTGCGATCGATGAGCTGTCGATTATCGGGCTTACCGCCATACCGCAGCGGCTCCCGAAAATTTTTCGGCGCATCCGCGAAACGGCGCGAGCCGTTGTCGGCGCGCGGCCCGATGCGCTTGTCATCGTCGATAGCCCCGACTTTACGCATCGGGTTGCACGCCGGGTGCGTCGCCTTTTGCCGTCGCTTCCGATCGTCGACTACGTCTCGCCACAGGTTTGGGCATGGCGGCCCGGGCGGGCGCGAGCCATGCGCGCTTACGTCGACCGAGTGCTGGCGATCCTGCCGTTCGAACCCGCCATCCACGTCGAGCTCGGCGGGCCGCCGTGCAGCTATGTCGGTCATCCGCTGATCGAGCGCATCGTTGAATTGCGCCCAAACGCCGAGGAGTGTCGGCGCCGGCTGGCCGAGCCGCCGCTTCTGTTGGCCTTGCCGGGCAGCCGTTCGAACGAGATCCGGCGTCTTGCCGGCATTTTCGGCGACGCGATCGAACGCGTTGCCGCGCGTATCGGAGCGATCGATCTGGTGATCCCGACTGTTCCCCATGTCGCCGCGCAGCTGCGCGACGCCGTTGCCGGTTGGGCCGTGAAGCCGCGTATCGCGATCGAGCCGCGGGAGAAATGGTCCGCCTTTCGCAACGCGCGCGCGGCGCTGGCGGCGTCCGGCACGGTGACGCTGGAGCTTGCGCTCTCCGGCGTGCCGATGGTCGCCGCCTATCGGCTGCACGCCGTCGAGGCGATCGTCGCCCGGCTCATTAGGCTGCAGGCAAAACTGCCGAGCGTGATATTGGCTAACCTCGTCCTCGGCGAAAACGTCGTGCCGGAATTGCTGCAGGAGGATTGCACGCCGGACAAACTCGCCGCCGCGCTTGAGCCGCTCATCTCCGATACGCCGGAGCGACGGCGTCAGATCGAGGCTTACCGTCGCCTCGACGACATTATGGCGATCGGTGGTACGACCCCGAGTGCCAAGGCCGCGTCGATCGTCCTCGACGTGGCCCGGCGCGGCCGCGCGGCTATCGTGGCAACCGATGAGGTTGCGTGACCGTGTTAACCGCGCATCGGCCGCGACCCTACCATTGCCGCAGCCAGCCTGCTAAGCCGCAGGTGTGCAGCGTATCGGGAAGCCTTCGCGCGTGACCAAGACCAAAAAAATGCTTCGGAAGTCCCCGATCCGGGCCGCGATTACCGGGGTTTGCGGTTACGTGCCACCCGACGTGCTCGGCAATGCCGAGCTCGCGCAAATGGTCGATACCAGCGACGAGTGGATCACCGAAAGGACCGGCATCAAGGAACGGCGCATCCTCAAGGGCAAGGGTCTCGGCTCCTCGCATATGGGGGCGGAGGCCGTGCGCGGGCTTCTGAGCAAGACCAAAACCGCGCCGGGCGAAGTCGAACTCCTGATCTGCGCGACCACGACGCCGGACTTCGTCTTTCCGTCCACCGCCAATCTGATCTGCGACATGTGCGGCATCCGCAACATCGGCAGTTTCGACGTGCAGGCCGCGTGCTCGGGTTTTGTCTACGCGCTTACCGTCGCCTCGCAATTCATCGAGACCGGAAAGTATCGCAAGATCGTCGTCGTCGGCGCCGACAAAATGTCGGCCATCATCGACTATACCGACCGCGCCACTTGCGTGTTGTTCGGCGACGGCGCCGGCGCGGTGTTGCTGGAGCCGAGCCGGAAATACGGCATCATCGATACGCTGATCTGTTCCGACGGTGCCGGCATGCCGCATTTGCATCAGAAAGCCGGCGGCAGCCGCATGCCGCCGACCGCTGAGACCGTGGCCAAGCGCCTGCATTACGTCCATCAGGAAGGCGCCGCGGTTTACAAATTCGCGGTCGCGCGCATGACGGAAGTCGCAACCGAACTGATGAAGCGCAATCACCTGACCAGCGACAAAGTCGATTGGCTGGTGCCGCATCAAGCCAATCGGCGCATCATCGAGGCCACCGCCGAGCGCATGAAGCTCGACCCGAAGCAGGTGATGATCACCATCCACAAATACGGCAACACCACTGCGGCGACGATCCCGCTTTGCCTGTGGGACTATGAAGATAAGCTCAAGGCCGGCGATCGGCTGATCCTGGCCGCCTTCGGCGGCGGCTTTACCTGGGGCGGAGTGTACCTGACGTGGGCGTATAATCCGTAGTGAGCCATCAGGATCTGAGGCCGCAGGACGACTGCACGGTGTGACGTTCCGGTGACGCGCGAAGGAGGCCGTTACGCGGCTACCGTAGCGTGGACGCCAAAATCACTTCGTTTGCCGCAATTGCCGCAGCGGGCTGGTGATATTTTTGCAACGGATGACGGCAATTTCTCGAAAACGGGATGAATACCGCTGCCGTGGTGTCCCACAGCCTGAGGCAGACCTTTAATAATGCAGCGCCGTGGGCAATGGTGAGCCTCACGGAGACGGGGTGGCATGAGCGGGTGCGTCGGTCGCGGCAGGTTGCGCGCGTTGCTGGCGTCGAGTTCGCTGGCGGCGCTCTTGATCGGTGGCGGCACGGCGCCGGCATTGGCCTTTATACCTTGTAGGACCGACGGCATCGGTTTGTCCGGCGTATCGCAAGGCAGCGTCACCAATCTGAACGCCGTCTCCTGCATTTTTATCCTGAACTCGACCATCGCCGGCAGCGTCACCAATACCGGCACCGGGACAATCAATACCGCGCTGGGCGCGCCGCCCTTTCCGACCGCCGTTACCATCTCCAACAGCACGATCACCGGCGCGGTCTCCAATGCCGGCACCATCACCGCGACCAATGGCGGAATTATCATCGACAACACCGCCTCGGTTCTCGGCGGTATCGCCAATTCCGGCACGATCACCGTGTCGGGGAGCAATGCCGGCATAACGGTTACTGACACCTCGACCTTTGGCGGCGGCATCAGCAACAGCGGCACGATCTCGGTACACGCCATCGGCGTCTTCGTCGGCTTCTCCGGATTGGGCGGCCCGATCTCCGTTTTTTCCGGCGGCATCAAAAATTCCGGCACAATCTCGGCTGGCGGCACAGGCATCGACGTTTTCGGCCCGGTTGGGACGTTCTTGGGCGGTATCTCCAACAGCGGCACGATCATGGCCGGGGCTGTCGGCATCAGCCTGTTCGATGTCACGGCCTTCACAGGCAACGTCAGCAATAGCGGTCTGATTGTGTCTGCAAACTCCGGCATCACGGTGTCGGCCGTTCCGATATTCACCGGCTATATCAGCAATAGCGGCACGATCTCGGCCTCCGGTGCTGGCATTTTCGCCGGCGATATCACGACTTTTTCCAACGGCATCACCAACAGCGGCACGATCGCAGCCGGAGGCACGGGCATTGGCGTCTCGGAGGTTTCGACTTTTTCCGGCGATATCAGCAATTCAGGCACGATTACGGCAGCCGACGCCGGCATCCTTGTCGGCGGCACGGCACTGGTCGCGAGTTTCGTCGGCAACATCAGCAACAGCGGCACCATCGCGGCGTTGGGCAACGGTGTTCTCGTCAACAACGTGGGAACCTTCACCGGTAACCTCAGTAACAGCGGGAGGGTTGTGGCCGGCGTGAACGGCATCATGGTTGGCGGCACCGCCAGCTCCGGAGCGTCCGTTGCGGTGTCCAACTTTGCCGGCGCCATCAGCAACAGCGGCACGATATCGGCGGTCGCAGGCAATGGCATTATCGTCGGCGGTAAAGCGACCGGCACCGCGACAGCAGTGACAGTTGCGACATTTGGCGGCGGAATCAGCAACAGCGGGCAGATAGCGGCAGTCGGCGCCGGTATCGTCGTCGGCGGCGAGGCCGGTGGCTCTGGCGCCTCCGTCACCGTCTCGACCTTTGCCGGCAACATCACCAATTCCGGCACGATCACCGCGATCGGTCCTGCCGCCATCTTCGTCGGTGGCGAAGCGACCAACACCGGCGCGTCGGTGACGATCTCGACATTCGGCGGCGGCATCACCAACAGCGGCAAAATCGTAGTGTTCTCCGGCAACGGCATCGCGGTCGGCGGCACCGTCGCCTCCGGCGGCAGCGTTACGATCGCGACCTTCTCTGGCGGTATCACCAACAGCGGTCAGATTACGGTCCTGGTTCACGGCATCATCGTCGGCGGCACGGCCGCGGGCAGTGGATCGTCGGTCAGTGTTTCCAATTTTACCGGCAATATCTCCAATAGCGGGACGATAACGGCGGTCACAGGCAACGGCATTATCGTCGGCGGTAAAGCGACCGGCACCTCGGCTGTTGTGACGGTCGGAACATTCGGCGGCGGAATCAGTAACAGCGGGCAGATAGCGGCAGTCGGCGCCGGTATCGTCGTCGGCGGCGAGGCCGGTGGCTCTGGCGCCTCCGTCACCGTCTCGACCTTTGCCGGCAACATCACCAACTCCGGCGCGATCACCGCGGCCGGCCCTGCCGCTATCTTCGTCGGCGGCAGAGCCAGCGGTACCGGCGCCTCAGTGACGATCTCGACATTCGGCGGCGGCATCGCCAACAGCGGCAAAATCATAGCGATCGCGGGCAACGGCATTGCGGTCGGTGGCACCGCGATTTTCGGCGGCTCTGTAACGATATCGGCCTTTGCCGGTGGCATTACCAATTCAGGCACGATTTTCTCCGCCGAGAATGGAATATTTGTCGGTGGCATCGAGAAAGCCGGCGGTATTGTTACGATCTCGACCTTTACCGGCGACATCGTCAATTCCGGCGCCATTTTGTCGGGAGATACCGGAATATATCTCTCCAATATTTCCACCTTCGGCGGCGGCATCACCAATAACGGCATGATCTCGGCATCGAATGCTACCGGTGCGGGTCTTTGGATCATTAATGTCGGGACGGTTACCGGCAGCATCGTCAACAGCGCGGGCGGCACGATTTCCGCACCACTCGGCGGCATTTTTGTCGTGGCCACCACCACCTTCTTCGGCGGCATCACCAATGCCGGGTTGATCGCTGCCTCGGGATACGGCCCGGACACCGCCGGCGATGCCGTCGTGGTCACCCAAGTCACGCAGTTCGGTTCGTCGAGCGCCGGCGGCGGCATCACCAATTCCGGATTCATTTCATCGGCGCAGAAGACCGGCATTTCCATCAATGCCGTTAGCAGCTTCTACGGTGGCATCAGCAATAGCGGCATGATCTCGGCCGCTAACGCCGGCATTTACGTTGCCAATGTCGCGACGTTCTCGGGCAATATCAGTAATTCCGGGAAGATCACCGCCGCGACCGGCATCAACATTTTCAACAGCGTGAACTTCGCGCCCGGATCGGCTGTCGTTAATTCCGGCATCATTACCGCCACCACTGCAATCAACGTTCACAGCGCGGCGGGTGCGGTGACCGTGGATCAGAACGCCGGCACAATCACCGGCGACATCAAACTGGCATCCGCGAGCGACACTCTCAACGTCAGCGGCGGCATCATCAACGGCAACATCTTCGGCCAGGGCTCGCTCGATACCCTCAACTTCACGCTCGGCGCTGGCAACACCTTCACTTATGGGAACAGCTTCACCGGATTCGATACCGTCAACATCGACTCCGGCACTGTCGTGCTCAATGGTGCCGACAGCGCCACCAATGTCGCTGTCGGCACCACCGCCGGTGGCGGCACGCTAGCTGGTACCGGCACCATCACCGCCGCGGTGACTATTGAGAACGGAGGCACCTTGGCGCCCGGCACGCCTGGCGGCTTCGACACACTGACGATCGCCGGTGCACTGACATTCGAACCGGGAAATCCGGCAAGCCTCTTCGCCATCGATATCGCGCCAGGCGCCGGTAACAATTCCAAGGCTAAGGTGAATGGCACCGCAAATCTCAGCGGCGGCAGCACGGTCGTAGTAACGCCGCAGCTCGGCCACTACACCGGTGAGTTCTATACGATCCTGGTGCCGACTACGCTCAACGGGACATTCTCGCCTTCCGTGACCGTGAACGGCGATTTCGATGGGACCGCGACGCTGAATTACATTCATGATCCCGGCGACGTGGATCTCAACGTCACCGGTTTCCAATTGCTCGCGGCGCCGCCTGGGTCGAATCAGAACCAGCAAAATGTCGCCAACGGACTCAACCAGGCAATCCTGGCGGGCGACACGATCCCACCGGGCTTCACGAACCTCGGCAATCTCTCCGGTCCGACTCTCCTCAACGCGCTGACCCAGCTCGACGGCGAAGCGGCGACCGGCGCCGAGACCAGCTCGTTCCAGCTTATGACCGATTTCCTCAACCTCATGCTCGACCCGACGGCGGGCGGAGGAGGTGGCAGCAACGGAGCCGCGCCGGGCTTCGCGGACGAGGAGCAGCCGAATCTGCCCCCCGACGTCGCACTCGCTTATGTGCGTGCGCTCAAGAAGCCGCCGCCGCAGCAACAAAACTTCGATCAGCGCTGGAGCGCCTGGGGATCGGCCTTCGGCGGCGCCAACCGGACGGACGGCAGCAGCACCGTCGGTTCCAGCAACGTCACCGCGAGCGATTTCGGTTTTGCCGCCGGAATGGATTATCACGTCTCGCCGCAGACGCTATACGGCTTTGCGCTGTCCGGCGGCGGCACCAATTGGAATCTGGCGCAATCGCTGGGCAGCGGCAGGAGCGACAGCTTCCAGGCTGGTGTCTATGGCACCACGCATTTCGGGCCGGCTTACCTCTCCGGTGCGCTCGCTTTCGCCAATCACTGGTTCAGCACCAATCGCATCGCGATGGGCGACAATCTGACCGCGTCGTTCCAGGGCCAGAGCTATGCCGCACGCGGCGAAGTCGGCTACCGTTACGGCGTGCCGGTCACCGGCTACATCGTCGGGGTGACCCCGTACGCCGCCTTGCAGGTGCAGGACTTCCATACGCCGGGCTACAGCGAAACCGATCTCTCCGGCGGCGGCTTCGGGCTCACCTACAATGCGGTGAACGCGACCGACACGCGCAGCGAACTCGGCGCGCGGTTCGATAATCTCACGGTGTGGAACAATATGCCGCTGGTGTTGCGCGGCCGCTTGGCTTGGGCGCACGACTGGGTCAGCAATCCGTCGCTTGGCGCGGTGTTCCAGGCGCTGCCGGGATCGAGCTTCACCGTCAACGGCGCGGTACCGCCGAAGAACTCGGCGCTCACCACCGCGGGCGCGGAACTGCACCTCACCGCGAATTGGACGGCGATGGCGAAATTCGATGGCGAGTTCGGCTCAGGCTCGCAGACCTACGCCGGGACCGGAACGTTGCGCTATTCGTGGTGACGGTCCGCGCCGCGACGGCGCGGACGACAGCGCTACTTCCGCTTCGACATCGGCTGATAGTCGCGCTGCTTGGCGCCGGTATAGAGCTGGCGCGGGCGGCCGAGTTTCTGGTGCGGATCCTCGATCATCTCTTTCCACTGCGCGATCCAGCCGACGGTGCGGGCGAGCGCGAACAGCACGGTAAACATGGCGGTCGGGAAGCCCATCGCGCGCAGCGTGATGCCGGAATAGAAATCGACGTTGGGATAGAGCTTCTTCTGGATGAAGTAGTCGTCGTGCAGCGCGATCTTTTCCAGCTCCATGGCGACGTCGAGCAGCGGATCCTTGATGCCGAGCTCGTTTAAGACCTCGTAACAGGTCTTCTGCATGATTTTGGCGCGCGGATCGTAGTTCTTGTAGACGCGATGACCGAAGCCCATCAGGCGGAAGGAATCCTTCGGATCCTTCGAACGCTTGATGTATTCCGGAATGCGGTCGACGGAGCCGATCTCGCCGAGCATTTTCAGCGCCGCTTCGTTGGCGCCGCCATGCGCCGGGCCCCACAGGCAGGCGATGCCGGCGGCGATACAGGCAAACGGATTGGCGCCTGTTGAACCTGCTAACCGCACGGTCGAGGTCGAGGCGTTCTGCTCGTGATCGGCGTGCAGAGTGAAAATGCGGTCCATGGCGCGGGCCAGCACCGGATTGGCCTTGTACTCCTCGCACGGCACGGCGAAGCACATGCGCAAAAAGTTCGACGCGTAATCGAGCTTGTTGTCCGGATACATGAACGGCTGGCCGATCGAATATTTGTAGGCCATCGCGGCCAGCGTCGGCATTTTGGCGATCATGCGGATCGAGGCGATCATCCGCTGCGCCGGATCGGTGATGTCGGTGGAGTCGTGATAAAACGCCGACAGCGCGCCGACCGACCCGACCATCACCGCCATCGGATGGGCGTCGCGGCGGAAGCCTTGGAAGAAGCGGCTCATCTGCTCGTGGACCATGGTGTGATGGATCACGCGTTCGACAAAGTCCGCCTTCTGGGCGGCGGTCGGCAATTCGCCGTAAAGCAGAAGGTAGCAGGTCTCGAGAAAGTCGCCGTGTTCGGCGAGATCGGCGATCGGATAGCCGCGATAGAGCAGGATGCCTTCGTCACCGTCGATAAAGGTGATCTTGGATTCGCAGCTCGCCGTCGAGGTGAAGCCGGGGTCGTAAGTGAAGACGCCAGCCTCGGCATAGAGCTTTGAGACGTCCACCACTTCGGGGCCGATGGTGCCGTCGAAAATCGGAAAGTTGTAGCTCTTGTCGCCGATTTTCAGCGTGCCGGTTTTGATGTTGGCGCCGGTCTTCGCGTCCATGATCATATCCTCGATGTCTGACGGCCGGTGGCCGCGTGCAGCTGGACTATGGCCTAATACAGCTTAAATCCGCGTTTCACCCGGCCTATTGGGGTAACGCAACCGCGTGTGCACTGCAAGATAATAGCCTGTGATATAGGCGGAAGGGCCGAAAGAGCAAAATTTGTGCAAAGATTTGTACTACCGACATACAGGCTTCACCCGATGCCGGGCTGCGCGTCTTGCCGTACTGCCTGATCGGCAAGCCGCGCCAAACTTTCCGGCTTGCCCAGCACCGTGAGCACTTCGAAAATTCCGGGCGAAGTGGTGCGGCCGGTGAGCGCGGCGCGTAACGGCTGCGCCACGGTGCCGAGCTTGGCGCCTCTCAACTCGGCGAACGTGCGCACCGCGCGTTCGGTCGCTTCGGTGGTCCACGGTGCCACTTCGGCAAGCTCGGCCGCGATGTCGCGCAACAGCGTTCTCGCCTCTGCGGTGAGCAAAGCGGCCGCTTTGTCGTCGAGCGGGATCGGCCGATCGGCGAGAAGAAAGTGCGCGCCATCAATGATATCGAGCAGCGTCTTGGCGCGCTCCTTTAAGCTTGGCATGGCCGCCAAAAGCTGCTGCCGCAACGCCGGTGTCATCTTGGCGGCGAGCGCTGCGCCCTCCGCGATATGCGGGAAAAGCCGCTCGATCGCGGCCAGCAGTTCGGCATCGTTGCTTTGCCGGATGTAGTGTCCGTTGAGGCTTTCCAGTTTGGCAAAATCGAACCGCGCCGGCGAGCGGCCGATCTGCGGCAGATCGAACGCCGCGATCATTTCTTCGGTGGAGAAAATCTCCTGGTCGCCGTGGCTCCAGCCGAGCCGCACCAGGTAATTGCGCAGCGCCGCCGGCAGATAGCCCATGGCGCGGTAGGCATCGACGCCGAGCGCGCCGTGGCGTTTGGAAAGCTTCGATCCGTCCGGTCCGTGGATCAGCGGAATATGGGCCATGACGGGCACCGCCCAGCCGAGCGCGTCATAGATCTGCTTCTGCCGCGCCGCATTGGTCAGGTGATCGTCGCCGCGGATGACATGGGTCACGGCCATGTCATGGTCGTCGACGACGACCGCGAGCATATAGGTCGGCGTGCCGTCGGAGCGCAGCAGCACGAGGTCGTCGAGGTTTTCGTTCTGCCACACCACGCGGCCCTGGACCTGATCCTCGATGACCGTCTCGCCCGTGACCGGGGCCTTGAGCCGGATGGTCGGCTTCACATCCGCCGGCGCATCGGCCAGATCGCGATCGCGCCAGCGCCCGTCATAGAGCTTGGCGCGGCCGTCGCGGCGCGCTGCTTCGCGCATCTGTGTCAGCTCTTCCGGGCTGGCGTAGCAGTAATAGGCATTGCCGGAGGCCAGCAGCGCCTCGGCCACTTCACGGTGCCGCGCCGAGCGCGCAAACTGATAGATAGTGTCGCCGTCCCATTCGATGCCGAGCCAGGAAAGCCCGTCGAGGATGGCGTCGATCGCGGCCTGCGTCGAGCGCTCGCGGTCGGTGTCCTCGATCCGCAGCAGCATTTTGCCGCCGCGCCCGCGGGTGTACAGCCAGTTGAACAAAGCGGTGCGGGCGCCGCCGATATGCAGGAAGCCGGTCGGCGAGGGGGCAAAGCGGGTAACGACGGTCATGTCGCGCGCCGTGTAGCACAGCCGGCAGCGAATCGCAGCAAGGATGCGCTGGCGGGATTAATCATTTGCGGGCGCAGCGCCGTCACGTTCGCGACCCGGCTTGGGTGTTGGCTACGGTTTTGGCTTGCGTTTTGGTTTGGGACTTGCTGCTCCTTTTGGCGCGGGTCTTCTGATTTTTCGGATCGTGCAGGCAGAGCGACGTGGGCCCATAATGGTGGGCGCCCCGCGTGAAGCGGTCGGCGTTTGGCGGAGCTTCGGCGTCCATCCGAATTTGCGCGGCAATGCGGACGTCATAGGGAACGTTCCAGCACCGGCTCTGCAGACAGGCGCCCTGGTCGCCAACGCAACGCCGGGCGCTGCGGCACGGCTTGTACCGGCAGTCGTGCCAGAACCCGAACAGGTCGCAATATTTCCGCGCGACGATCGCGCAGGCGGTGTCATGCCGCGCCTGCCATTCTTGCGGCGACAGGTCGTCATCGCTTTTGCTCATGGCAATGTTTCTCCTTGTTGGGGCGCTGGGCTCCCTCTCCCCGCGCGCGGGGAGAGGGTTGGGGTGAGGGGGCCTCTCCGCTGGGCTGAGCCTTGAGCGCTCAGAACTCGCTGAGAGGCCCCCTCATCCTCGTCGCTTCGCTCCTCGACTTCTCCCCGCACGCGGGGAGAAGTAAAAAAGCGATCCCGTTCTCGCGATGCGGATGCATCCGAGCTTTCCCTTCACGCTTCAAGAAAACCCTTCCCAAAACCTCTCTCCAAAAAAGGAGGGAGGCGAAGCGCCGAAAGGCGCCACTCCACGAGCCGCATCGCCGCAGACAAGTTTACGCAGTCTCGCGCAAACCATCTGCCATGCGGCGCGCGCCACGCCGGCGAATGTTGCCATTCGCTTAGCGCTTCGGGCGCGCTCGCCTTTCGGCGCTCCACCGCGGCTCTCGCCGGAAGCCCGAAGGCCAACCGGCTCAGCTCCAGGCCATGCTTCCTGGGACTTAGATCCCGCGGGCGTTACCCGCCTTCACCTGTCCCAGTCCAGGGACTGCACCTCCCGCACCGGCCGTAGTACCGGCGTGACTGATGCCCGAAGCCGCCCGGGCGCGGGTCGTAACGCCGCGCGCGGGAACCGCTCTCGTTCCACTTTCGAAAGTACCCTCGCGAAAGGTCCCCCCGTGAACGAGATAGGGGACGATGTAATTGGTATGGTGACGGATGTCAAGGGCTGGTCTCTGAAATAGAGACAGTAGGCCAATGCCTTTAAGCCTTTTGGGCTATTAGGCCGTCTACTCATAAATCTAAACTCGATTTTATGAGCGCGGCTCTGTGATTCCGAGTCAGGCCATGTCCGCTGTTCCGAAAGCGCCCGAAATGCTGCACGGCAGCGAAATGACGCAATGGGCCAATAGCGACCGACGTGCATCGCAGCGAAACAGGGGCCTATTTACTTCTTTGATGCAGGCCAACGGCGATAACAAAGACGCGGCAACGATGCCGCCCCACAACGTTCCGCTGCCCGCAATCGGTTCGAAACGTCCTATTGCCGTTAGTGGAGTGAGAGGTTTCCCCAGCGCAGGTTCAGGCCGGCCATGACAACGTTCTTGCTTTCTCGAATTTTGTCCAATTCCGGAGCGCCGCCGGCGACGAAGTTGAGGCTCACGGTGCGTGTGCCGAAACCGTAATAGTTGTATTCGACGAAGCCGGAGAGCCAATTGGTAAAGGCGTATTCGCCACCGAGGCCGAGCGTCCAGCCGGAGCGTTCCTGGGTGGCTGACGCTCCAATGACACCGGTGACCGCGTTCGAGTCCGAATAACCGTCGCGCTCCCAGGCAGCGCCGCCCTTCACGTAACCAAGGAAGCGGTCGAAGCCGTAGCCGACACGGCCGGTGACTGACGCCAGCGCCGTGATATGGCTCGTGTTGGCTTGGGGAAATCCTGCGAGCGTGTTGATCGAACGGCCGCCGGCGTTGCTCCAATCGTAGTCGCCCTGCAAGCCGATGACGAAACGATTGGGCGCCTGGTAATCGCAACCGCCTTGCACGCCGCCAAGCGCGCCGTCGACGTCATGGTCCGCCACTGTCAAGCCGGCTGGGCCAGTCCATACTTTGTGCGCCCACAGGCCGCCGCCGTTACCGCCGATATAGCAGCCGGTCCAACTGTAGACCTGCACCGGCACAGGCGGTGGCGCCTTGACGAGCATATCCGCGGCAAAGGCAGGTCCGCTGAATGCGAGTGCGGCAAACAGGATAGCAAGCTTCCGCATTGGGCCCCCAAGGTCGCGCTCCAGCCGAGGCATATTATACGGTTGACTGCCGTAATTTGCTGTGACTTCGCTGCAACACTCCACAGCATTGACGAAGGGTCGCCGCGTTGACGTCGCATATCGCGGTTAGGAGCTAAATACGGACTTCGACCGATCTCCGAGCTATTTCCCCGGCCATGTCCGCCTTGGGTCTTGGTCGTGTAAAAACCCCGCGACGCGCCAGCGCTGTAGAACAAACGATTCGTCCAATCGCCGTTAGGTGTGGAAAAATTCGCAAGCGAGTCCGATTTGAATATGCCTGAGAAAAATTATTCTCGTCACTTTTCAATTTCCCGCGTTTTTACACAGCCAGGGTCAGTTTCGACCAAGTCAGGTCGTCTTACCTCTCAGCTCACGTTCGCTTCGCGCCGAAAGCGGACTTTGAGGCCATCCGCGCTACGACGTTGACCCGAATTTCGCTGCGCTCATTCCGGGCTACGAGCGCTAAGGTTTGACCGTTAGCGAAGCGTCGTCCCCTTATGGAGTAAATAAATCTACACACATCACCGCTGCACAATGACCGTCGCGCCGATCTTGGCTCGATTGTAGAGGTCGATGATGTCATCGTTGGACATGCGAATGCAGCCTGACGACACGCCGCCGCCGAGCTTCCAAGGCTCGTTGGTGCCGTGGATGCGGTAGAGCGTGTCGCCGAGGTAGAGCGCGCGCGCACCGAGCGGATTATCTGCGCCTCCCGCCATGTGAACGGGCAGGGTCGGAAACCGCTGCCGTTCACCCGGCGTGGGATTCCAGTCCGGCCATTCGCGTTTGGCGGTGATCGTGCTCACCCCCGACCAGGCATAGCCCTCCATGCCAACGGCAATGGCGTAGCGAATGGCCTTGCCGCCGCCGAGCACATAGTAGAGGCGGCGTTGACCGGTGCTGACGACGATGGTTCCTGCGGCGCGCGCGGTGGGATAATCCACGGTTTCGCGCCCGATGATGCCATAGATGATGCCAAAGGGTGTCGTAAGCGACCACACTTGGCCGGAGTTTTGAGAATCTGCCGGCGCACTCTTGGCGCCACAGACGCCAAGCAATGTACCGGCGATCATGAGGAAGAGGAGGGCAATCGTTCTCACGACGTTTCAACTCCGCGCATGCAGGGCAACGGCTTAGAGGATCGACGGGGATCATAACAAGCGGCCTTCGCCGCCGCTGTCACCGCTGCGCCACAGTGGAGGAAAACCGGGGAGCTGCCCGGACGAGGAACCGGTGCGGCGGCCGTGCCGAACCTGCGACATCGGCGATCGCACTTTACCATTATGCGCAATGACGCGATCTGCCATGATAAAATGAAGCCGAACGCGCCGGCGGCCGGGTTGGGGACCCGGACGCGACAGGCGATGTATTACAGGCGATAAATGGGAGGAAATAGAGATGAGATTGTCCCGCCGTAGATTGTTTGCGCTCGCCGCCGCGGGCGCCGGGCTGCCGTCGTGGCCCGGCCTCGCCAACGCGGAGACCTATCCGTCGCGGCCGGTGCATTTGATCGTCGACATTCCGGCCGGTCTTGCGCCCGACGTGCTGGCGCGGCTGGTCGGACCGCAGCTTGCCCAGCGCTTGGGCCAGGATTTTGTTGTCGAAGATAAGCCGGGCGCGGGCGGCAATGTCGGCGCCGAATACGTCATCCACGCGGCGGCGGACGGCTACACGCTCTTGGTGATGATTTCAGGCAACGCCGCCAACGCCGCGCTCTATCCCAACCTCGATTTCAATTTCGTCCGCGACATCGTGCCGGTCGCGTTCCTCGGCTACACGCCCTTCGTCGTCGTGGTCCACCCATCGATAGCGGTGAAGACGATCCCAGAGCTCGTCGCCTATGCCAAAGCCAACCCGGGCAAGCTCAACTTTGCATCGCAGGGCGCCGGCACGGCGCCGCATCTCGCCTTTGAGCTGTTCAAGATGATGACCGGCGTGAACATGGTTCACGTGCCCTATCGCGGGTCCTACATGCCCGATCTCCTTGCCGGTCAGGTGCAGGTCGCCTTTGCCACGGTCCCGCCGGTGCTCGGCTACATCCATAACGGCAAGCTCGCAGCGCTTGGCGTGACCAGCGCGAAGCCTATGGAGGCGTTGCCGGATGTCCCTCCGATCGGCGCTTCGCTGCCGGGCTACGAGGGCAGCGGCTGGGCCGGCGTCGGCGCGCCGCGCGGCACGCCGGCCGACATCGTCGGAACGCTCAATAAAAACATCAATGCCGTGCTTGCCGATCCTGCGCTCCGAGAGCGCTGCATTGCGCTCGGCGCCGTGCCGGAGCCGATGACGTCGTCGCAATTCGGCACGCTGATTGCCAGCGCCGCCAGCAAGTGGGCGAAAGTGATCAGCTTCGCCAACATCAAGGTGGATTGAAGCAAATCCCTCGTCACCACCGGGCTAAGCTCGCTACGCGCCACGCCAACGGCGGACTTGACCGCGCGCGCCAACTTGTCCAATCGGGGGGCCGTCACGATCTATGCCTCAGAATCGGACGCGGCGCGGGCTAGAGCAGATTCCGATTAAATGGACCCGTCATTGCGAGCGAAGCGAAGCAATCCAGGCGGGCTTGCGAGGCGACCAGGCCGTTCTGGATTGCTTCGTCGCTTCACTCCTCGCAATGACGGCGTTGATTTGATCTGACCGGAATTCGCTCTAAGTAACACGCCGCCAAAGGGAAAGAATGATGTCGGTTGCGGAGACGATTACCCGGCAAGCGGGCGAAGACTTTATCCGCGACATCGTGCGCGCCGATCTGGCGTCGGGCCGGCATAAGACCGTCGTCACGCGCTTTCCGCCCGAGCCCAACGGCTATCTGCATATCGGCCACGCCAAATCGATCTGTCTGAATTTCGGCATCGCCGAGGAATTCGGCGGCCATTGCAATCTGCGCTTCGACGACACCAATCCGACCAAGGAAGAGCAGGAATATATCGACGCCATCGAGGCCGACGTGCGCTGGCTCGGCTTCGATTGGGGCAAGCATCTTTATTTTGCGTCGGATTATTTCGAGCAGCTTTACGACTGGGCGGAAGTTCTGATCCGCGCCGGGAAGGCCTATGTCGACGATCAGAGCCCCGACGAGATGCGCGCCACGCGTGGCACGCTGACCGAGCCGGGCAAAAATAGTCCGTTCCGCGCCCGCGCCGTGGAGGAAAACCTCGCGCTATTGCGCCGCATGCGCGCCGGCGAATTTGCCAACGGCGCGCGCGTGCTGCGCGCCAAGATCGATATGGCCTCGGGCAACATCAATCTGCGCGATCCGGTGCTTTACCGCATTCTCCATGCCGAGCATCCGCGCACCGGAAAAACCTGGAGCATCTACCCGAGCTATGATTTCGCCCACGGCCAGTCGGACGCAATCGAAGGCATCACCCATTCCATTTGCACGCTCGAATTCGAGGATCATCGCCCGCTCTATGACTGGTTCCTGGCCAACCTGCCGGTGCCCTCGCATCCGCACCAATACGAGTTCGCCCGGCTCAACCTCACCCATACGGTGCTGTCGAAACGGGTGCTCACCGAGCTCGTGCGCGGCGGCCATGTCGGCGGCTGGGACGATCCGCGCATGCCGACGCTTGCGGGTTTGCGCCGCCGGGGTGTGCCGCCCGAGGCGATCCGCGACTTCGTCAAGCGCATCGGCGTCGCCAAGGCCAATAGCGTCGTCGACATGGGGATGCTGGAGTTTTCCATCCGCGAGCACTTGAACAAGACCGCCGAGCGCCGCATGGCGGTCTTACGTCCGCTCAAAGTGGTGATCGAGAATTATCCGGAAAGCGCCAGCGAAGAGGTGGAGGCCGTCAATCATCCGGACAATCCCACGGCGGGGACGCGGCGCGTGCGGTTCGGGCGCGAGCTTTTCATCGAGCGCGACGACTTTATGGAAAACCCGCCGAAGAAATTCTTTCGGCTATCGCCCGGGACCGAGGTGCGCCTGCGCTATGCCTATTTCATCACCTGCCGCGAATTCGTGAAGAATGCGGCCGGCGAAGTGATCGAGCTGCGCTGCACCTATGATCCCGCCACCAAAGGCGGCAACGCGCCCGACGGCCGCAAGGTCAAGGCGACCATGCATTGGGTGTCGGCGGACGCCTCGCTGCCGGCAGAGGTGCGCCTCTACAATCCGCTGTTCATGCGGCCGTCGCCGGAGATCGGCAATTTCGCCGCCGAGATCAATCCGAGCTCGCTGGAAGTGATCGCCGACGCGCGCGTCGAACCGGCATTGGCGGGAACAACTGCCGGCGCCGCCGTGCAGTTCGAACGCCAGGGCTATTTCTGCTTGGATCCGGATTCGACGCCCGAGCGGCTCGTGTTCAATCGCACCGTCGGCTTGCGCGATACTTGGGCCAAAGTTTCCGGCGGCAGCGGAGGCTAATAGCCGGACTTTTGCACACCCGCCCTCGCCACCGCGTCCGGAAAACAGGGCGGGAATCGGCCGATGACGATTTCACTCCGCTCACCCATCCGGCAGTCCCGCAAAACTTGGGACATGAGAGGGCCACCTCTAGCGGAGTGCTCGCATCAGTCCGAACTCGCCCAACTCAATATTCTTTCAGCCCGAGATCTTAGAACCACGAGATCGAGATCTTAGAACCACGAGATAATGACCTCGACCCAGCCAATGATATTGTTGATGTCGTTGATGATGGTACCGAACGCATTGATATCGCTTGCATTCGCATTTAGCCAGTTGATAAGGCTCTGGATGTCGCTGATTAAGCCGTTAATGTCATTTATGAACCAGTTGAGCCAGCCACCCCAATTAAAATCATTGACCCAGGAAATGACATCCCTGAGCCAGGTGATTACTTGGTCAGCCCAGCTTACAATGTCTTGAACAGTGGTGTGTGGCGCGGTGGACTTCAAAGTGGCCGCCCGCGTTTTGAGTACTGCGGCGCTCTGCTTCTGGCTTGCTATCAACGTGTTGAGCTTGACGGAGTCAGCCTGGAGCCTCTGAGACTCCGTCGTTACGGCTGAAGCCAATCTGACGGTTTGCGCTTCAATTGCGGGTTTAAGGCTGAAGGTTGCCATTGTGGTTCTCCTTTGAAAATCCTTTCCCCCGCAGGCGTCTTCCACGAGGGCTTTTGCCAACTGTCAATTTATTTTCGGTACGTTCGCGCGCCGGCGGGCGCGAGCGCACAAGTGCGATCTGAGTTTTCCTGAGTCCCCAAATTTGTTTCGGATGGGTTCGTGCGGATCGGGGAACGTCACCCATCCTATTCAATCTATCATTGTTTATTATTATTCGTCAATTTATGGTTGTGCCCAATTCCGCCCCGATGGCCGGATGTTCAATTAAACAGTTGTATGGCGTGGCACATTGCCGAAAGTTGCCGACCCTCCGATGTTTCGCAGTTTTACACATGCGCTCTCGCCAAGGCGTACACGCCCCGGTAGCATAGGGTTAAATTTCAGCGCGCTGGGGGCGCGCAGTGGCACCAGACGACAAGGTCGAGAACCGCGCGGGCCCGGGCGCCTCAACGTGGCCGGATTTCTGGCCGGTCGGGCGCATTCGTGGTGCGTCTGGCATCGCTTGGCCAGGCCCGGAATTCGTCATCCCTGCCCGTATTCGTAAATGGGCAGTGCTCGAAGTTGGAGCGGGGCGGCTCTTGCCGTGGTTCGCCGTGGCCTATGGCACCGGCATCGTTCTGTATTTCGCCGCCGAGCGCGAACCGGCCACCTGGGCGGCGCTGGTGCTCGTCGCATTTGCCGTCGCGATCGCGTTCGCGGCGCGCCGCAGCAGGCCCGGCTTTCCAGTGGCGCTAGCCTTTGCCGCGGCGGCGGCCGGCTTTGCCGTGGCGACGCTGCACACCGCATGGGTCGCCCATCCGGTGCTGCGCCGCTCGGCCTGGAGCGTCACCGTCAGCGGCTTCGTCGAGGCGCGCGAGGAGCGCGATCGCAATGACCGCATCGTCGTGCGCACGCACACGATCGAGGGCCGCCGCCTTGATCTGCCGCCGCAGCGCGTGCGTGTCACTCTGCGCGCCGGCACGGCGCCGGCGGTCGGTTCATTCGTCGCGTTCAGGGCGAACCTGCTGCCGCCGCTCGCGCCGCTGCGGCCAGGTGGCTACGATTTCGCGCGAGACATGTATTTGTCGGGCATCGGCGCCTCCGGCTACGTGCTCGGCGAGATCAAGACCGAGGCGCCGCCGGTCAAAGCCGGCGAATGGCTGCGCTATACCGCGGCCGTCGAGGGCATGCGCGACGCCATCGACAAGCGCATCCGCGCCGTCATTCCGGGCGACGAGGGCGCGATCGCCTCGGCGCTCATCACCGGCAAGCGCGGCGCCGTCACGCCGGCGGTCAAGGACGCCTTCTACGTCTCCAGCCTCGCCCATGTGCTGGCGATCGCGGGCTTTCACATGGCGGTGATGACCGGGCTGGTGTTCTTTTTCGTGCGCGGCGGGCTCGCCTTGATCCCGTCGCTGGCGCGCCGTCGGCCGATCAAAAAATGGGCCGCCGCCGCTGCGCTCGCCGCCGCGACGTTTTATCTGGTGCTCTCCGGCGCCGGCGTCGCCACCCAGCGCGCGTTCATCATGGTTGCCGTCGTGCTCCTCGGCGTCATGCTCGATCGGCCCGCGCTCACGTTCCGCACGCTGACCTTCGCCGCCTTGGCGGTCCTGACGCTCGCGCCGCAGGCGTTGCTGACGCCGAGCTTCCAGCTGTCGTTTGCGGCAACGCTTGCTCTGATCGCCGCCTATCAATACGGACTGCGGTGGCACGCCAAAGCCGACACCGCGTTCGGCGCGCGCATGGCGCTGTGGGGCGGGCGCGAGTTCGCGGCGATCGCCTTTACCTCGCTGGTCGCCGGTCTCGCCACCACGCCCTACGCCGCCTACAATTTCTATCGACTGGCGCCGTATGGCGTGCTCGCCAATCTTTTGGCCATGCCGGTGGTCTCCGCCTGGATCATGCCGATGGGTATTCTCGGCGTGCTAACGCTGCCGCTCGGATTCGATGACGTGTTCTGGCGGCTGATGGGCGAGGGGATCGAATGGATCATCGCCGTCGTGCTGTGGGTGGCGCATCTGCCCGGCGCCGTCGGCCGCATCCACGCCTTCGGCGTCGGCCCGCTTTTGTTGAACAGCGCGGGCTTGCTGCTGCTCTGCCTGTTGCGCACGCCCTTGCGCTTGGGCGGCGCGCTGCCGGCGGTTGCCGCAATTCTCTGGGCGGTGACGACGCCGCGGCCCGATCTGTTGGTATCGCCCGACGGCCAGACCGCGGCGCTGCGCGGCGGCGACGGCAGGCTCGCCGTGTTGCATGTGGGCCGCGACGACTTCGCGGTCGAGGATTGGCTCGCCGCCGACGGCGACGGCCGCGACGTGCACGACCGCGAATTAGGGCAGGGGATCGCTTGCGATCCGTCCGGCTGCGTCGGCAAGCTCGCCGACGGCTCGATCGTCGCTTACGCGGTCGAGCCCGACGCCTTCGAGGATGACTGCCGCCGCGCCAGCCTGATCCTGGCCGTGCACGACGATGCGCCGCCCGGCTGCGCCGCCAAAGTGATCGGGCGAAACATGTGGTATGACCGCGGCGCGCTGGCGCTGCGCCGTAATGGCTCGGGTTTTGTCATGGATTCCGCGCGGCCGAAGAATTTCGACAGGCCATGGGCGCCCGCACCGCCACGGCGCGAAACCTCGCCGATGGCTACGGACGTCAGCGCGGAAGCTGGCTCGCCATACCGTTCGCCCCCGCGCGATGCGACGCCGCGGCAGGACGATATCGAAGCGGATCAGTAACGCCGGAACAACCCGACGAGCTTGCCCTGGATGCGCACCCGGTTCGGCGGCAGGATGCGCACCTCGTAGGCGGTATTGGCAGGCTCGAGCGCGATCGAGGCGCCACGCCGGCGGAACCTTTTCAGGGTTGCTTCCTCGTCGTCGATCAAAGCGACGACGATGTCGCCGGTGTCGGCGGCGTCGGTGCGTTTGAGCAGCGCAATGTCGCCGTCGAGGATGCCGGCCTCGATCATCGAATCGCCACGCACTTCGAGCGCGAAGTGCTCGCCCGCGGTGAGAAGATCGGGCGGCATGTTGATGGTATGGCTACGAGTTTGGATCGCTTCGATCGGGGTGCCGGCGGCGATGCGGCCCATCACCGGCACGGCGACCGGGCGGCCGCCTTCATCCTCCGACGCGGTGCGGACGCGGCCAAGATTGCCTTCGATGACGCTCGGCGTGAAGCCGCGGCTGCGCGCCGACACCATGCCGTGCGCCATCGATTCCGGCAGCTTGATCACTTCGATGGCGCGCGCCCGGTTGGGCAGGCGGCGGATAAAGCCGCGTTCCTCGAGCGCGGTGATGAGGCGATGGATACCGGACTTCGAACGCAGGTCGAGCGCGTCCTTCATCTCGTCGAAGGACGGTGGAACTCCCGCTTCCTTGAGGCGCTCATGGATAAACCGCAAAAGTTCGGCTTGCTTGCGCGTGAGCATCGGCGGTTCCTCTTCGCTTCCCCGTTGGCCCGCGAGTTCCGCCAAAGAGGCGGTTGCGGTCGAAACAAATCATGAACGGACACTATCCGTTCCATATGTGTTCCGCAACCATTTAATTTGAAGTGAAGGATATGATGAGCCGGCCCAACCGCGGCTTAAGGCTAAGAAGGCCAATAACCTTGCGGGTGATTGCTGGAATCGGACGGCCGGCGGCCCGACCTTTGTGATGCCCGCTGACGGCCAGTCTCACGCCGTGACGTGGGAGCGGAAACCATCGCCGCGATTCGGCCTTATCGTGCTGGGGAAGCGCCCGAACCCAAAATTATGCAATTGTTGCCGGCTTTTCGGTAGCGCGTAGGGCTTTTTGCCAAGCGGTTACCGTCGAATTCCGGAGGGTGGTGCCGTTCGGCAACATTGTTCTCGTGCCGGCTGGGTTATTATGCTGACGACTTTGACGTCTTATGATCGTCAGATCATGGGGGACGACATGAAGAAGCTTCTGCTCGGTATTGCCGGCATAGCCTTGCTGACCGGCTCCGCGTTCGCCGCCGATATGGCGCCGGCGCCCGCTTATAAGGCACCACCGCCGCCGCTCGCTCCGGCCGCGAGTTGGACCGGCTGCAATGTCAACGTCGGTTACGGCTACGGCCTGTGGAATCAGGACCAGTTCGGAGAATCGGATCCTGGGCACGTCCCAGTGACGTCAAGCGCCACCACCGGCGGGCGCGGTTGGCTCGGCAGGGGCGGCGCCGGCTGTGATTATCAGTTTGGCCTCAACGGCCTCGGCAATTGGGTGGTCGGCGTCTTCGGCGATTACGACGTCATGAATGTGCATGGGAACTTTGAACCAGTGAATTTTCCAGACGTGGGGAACGAGAAAGAGACTGCAGCCTGGTATGTGGGCGGTCGCATCGGCTATCTCGTTACTCCGTCACTCCTGACCTATTTCGACGGTGGTTATACCCAAACCCATTTCGATCAGACCACCCTCAACAACGCCTTCACCGGCGTCCCTACCGTTGTGATGCAGGCCCACACGTATCACGGTTGGTTCCTCGGTGGCGGTACGGAATACGCCATGAATTTCAGTTGGCTTCCGATCCACGGTCTGTTCTGGCGCAATGAGTATCGGTTCGCGAGCTACGATGCGGCAGACCTTTCAATTCTTGGCGTGGGGGGCGCACCCTCAGGTTTTGCAGTCAACGTAAGGCCCTATACCGAGACAATCACCTCCTCGCTGGTCTGGCGCTTCGGACCGTAACAACCCTCCATCGACGTGATTTTGGCCCGGGAACGAAAATCCCAGGCTTTTTCTTTGTAGGCGGAAACAGCGCGCGGACTTTAGCGATCGAGCCGAACGATCACGCACTGATCGCCAGCTTTGGCCGCAGGCGCATGCGGCTCGAGTAAGAGCAAACAATCGGCCTTCGCCAGCGGCGCCATCATGGAACTGTCCTGCGCCGGAAACGGTGTTGCGACGTTGCCTTGAGGGCCGGCTTTCAATGTCGCACGCAGGTAATCGGCGCGCTCGTCGTTTTCCGGGAGGTCGACGCCCAGCACCGCCGATTCGGTCGGCAGGGCGAGATCGGTGCGTCCGCTCATGCGGCGGATGAGCGGCACCAAGAAGAGGAAGGCGCAGACAAAGGACGAGACCGGATTGCCGGGCAGGCCAAGCACATGCATGTCGCCAAGCCGCCCATGCATCAGCGGCCGGCCGGGCCGCATCGCCACCTTCCAGAACGACAGCTCCATGCCTTCTTCGGCGAAAGCCTTGTGCACCAGATCGTAGTCGCCGACCGAAGCGCCGCCGGTCGTCACCAGAATGTCGGCGGGAATATCGCGCGCGTCGTCAATCGCGGTGACGGTGGCCTGCAGCGTATCGTGGACGAGGCCGAGATCGGTGACCTCGGCGCCTTCCGCGCGGGCCAACGCGGCGAGCGTAAAGCCGTTCGAATAGACGATCTGCCCCGGTCCGGGCTCGCGCCCTGGCGGCACCAACTCGTCGCCGGTCGCGAACAGCGCGATTTTCGGCCGGCGATAGACCGGCAGCAGCGGGTGATTCATTCCGGCAGCGAGCGCAAGATCGCGCGCCGTGAGCCGATGGCCCTTATTGAGCAGCACTTCGCCTTCGCGAAAGTCCAAGCCTTTCGGCCGGACGTTGCGCCCCTTCGTCGTCGGCTGTTTCACCTCAACATTATCGCCGTCGCGCGTGGTCACCTCTTGGATGACGACCGTATCCGCTCCGGCCGGCAAGAAGCCGCCGGTGAAAATGCGAGCCGCTTGGCCGCCGCCGACGCTGCCGGAAAACGGCCGGCCGGCGGGAACTTCGCCGATCACCTTCAAACGCACCGGCGCGCCGGCGACGTCGGCCGCGCGCACGGCATAGCCATCCATGGCGGAGACGTCGGCAGGCGGCTGGGTGCGCAGCGCTTTGAGATCGTAGACCAGCACGCGGCCATTGGCCTCGGCGAGCGGCGCCTCATCGGGCGGCAGCGGGCTTGCATGCGCCAGCACCTGTTCAAGCGCCTCGGCGACCGAAATCAACGCCACGGCATTACTCCTGCACTAGTCGTTTGCGCGATAACGGCCGGAGCGGCCGCCGCGCTTCTCGATGAGCCGGATGCCTTCGATGCGCATGCCACGCTCGACCGCTTTGACCATGTCATAGACGGTGAGGCAGGCAACCGAAACCGCGGTCAGCGCCTCCATTTCGACCCCGGTCTTACCCGCCACCTTGACCCGAGCCGTCACGACGATGCCCGGCAGCTTGGCGTCGGCGGCGAGATCGACCTCGATCTGCGAGAGAGGGAGCGGATGGCAGAGCGGAATCAATTCGTGGGTGCGCTTGGCCGCCAAAATACCGGCGATACGCGCTGTGCCCAGAACGTCGCCCTTTTTCGCATTGCCCTGACGCACGATGGCAAGGGTTTTCGACTGCATGATCACGCGGCCTTCGGCCACGGCCAGGCGCTCGGTCACAGGTTTCGCCGCAACGTCGACCATGCGAGCTTCGCCGCGGCCGCTCAGATGCGTGAGTTTCTTTGCGCGCCGCGCCACGGCGTTTACCGGGCCGCCGCCAGCGCGGCGTTGCGCGCGAGCAGCGCGCGCGTGGCGGCCGCGACGTCGTCCTGCCGCATCAGGCTTTCGCCGACGAGGAATGTGGCGATGCCGGCTTTGGCGAGCCGCGCCAGATCGTCCGTAGTGAAAATACCGCTCTCGCCAACAATGACACGCCCTGCCGGAACGAGGCGCGCCAGCCGCTCGCCGGTCGCCAGCGTCGTCGCGAAGGTTTTGAGATCGCGATTGTTGATGCCGATGAGTTGCGATTTCAGGCGAAGCGCCCGTTCCAACTCCTTCTCATCGTGGACTTCCACGAGCGCATCCATCCCGAGCGCGAAGGCCGCCTGCTCGAGCTCCGCGGCGCAGGCATCCTCGACCGCGGCCATGATGATCAGAATGCAATCGGCGCCGTAAGCGCGGGCTTCCGTGACCTGGTAAGTCTCGTACATGAAATCCTTGCGCAGCACCGGCAAAGTGGAGGCCGCCCGCACCTGCCGCAAATCATCCAGGCTGCCCTGGAAGGAGGGCGCGTCGGTCAAGACCGAGAGGCAGGTCGCGCCGCCAGTTTGGTAGGCGCGGGCAAGCACTGCCGGATCGAACCGTTCGCGGATCAGTCCCTTTGACGGGCTCGCTTTCTTGATCTCGGCGATGAGCGCGTAATCGCCGTCGACAAGCCGTCGCTCGATGGCGCGCAGGAATCCGCGAGGCGCGCCGACGGCCTTGGCGTCGGCTTCGAGCGCGGCGAGCGAGCGGCCGCGCTTTGCCGCGGCGATCTCCCCGCGTTTATAGGCTTCGATTTTGGCCAAAATGTCAGCCATCGTTGGAGACCACGATCAGCCGATCGAGCCGGCCTTCGGCCTCGCCGGAATCCACCGAATGGACGGCGAGCTCGAAGCCCGACTTTAGATTCTTTGCTTTGCCGGCGACGACGAGGGCGGCCGCGGCATTGAGCAAGGCAACGTCGCGGAACGCCGTCTGCTTGCCCTCCAGCACTTCTTGCACGGCCCGCGCATTGGTCGCCGCATCGCCGCCGCGCAGCTCCTCGGGCTTCACCTTGCGCAAGCCGATGTCTTCCGGCGAGATCTCGAAATTGCGGATGATGCCGTTCTCAAGCGCCGACACGCTGGTCGGTCCGGACGTCGTGACTTCATCGAGCCCGTCGGAGCCGTGCACCACCCAGACGCTTTCGGCGCCGAGATTTTTCAACACTTGCGCCAGCGGCTCGGTCCATTGCCGCGAGAACACGCCGACCATCTGCCGCTTCACGCCGGCCGGGTTCGATAAGGGACCGAGCAAATTGAAGATAGTACGAGTACCCAACTCCACGCGCGTCGGCCCGACATTCTTCATCGCCGGATGATGCGTCGGCGCGAACATGAAGCCGATGCCGGCCTCGCGGATGCAGTGGCCGATCTGCTCGGGATTGAGATCGATATTGACGCCGAGCGCCGCCAGCACGTCGGCCGCGCCGGACTTCGACGACAGGGCGCGGTTGCCGTGCTTGGCGACCGGCACGCCGGCGCCGGCGACGATCAGCGCGGCACAGGTCGAAATGTTAAACGAGCCCGAGGCGTCGCCGCCGGTGCCGACCACGTCGATGGCGTCGGGCGGCGCCTCGACGCGGAGCATTTTCGCGCGCATCGTGGTCACCGCGCCGGTGATCTCGTCGACGGTCTCGCCGCGCAGCCGCAATGCCATAAGGAGCGCGCCCATTTGCGACGGCGTCGCTTCGCCGGCCATCATCTGCTCAAACGCGGTGGCCGCTTCGTCGCGGCCGAGCGCGGCGCCGGTTGCAACCTTGCCGATGAGCGCCCTGAACTCCACGGTCACGATGCCGCCCTCAATTGACCCGCGCCGGCGTCTTGCGCGCCACCGCGGGTGGTGAGGCGCTGCGCCGCCCAGTCGAAGTATTCCAGGCCGCGGCGATGTCGAGAAAGTTTTTCAGCATCAGGTGGCCGTGATCCGAGGCGATGCTTTCGGGGTGGAATTGCACGCCATGCGTCGGCAGCGTCCGATGCGCCAGCCCCATGACCAGGCCGCCGTCGGTATCCGCGGTGACCGTCAATTCGCGCGGCATGGTGTCTCGATCTACGACCAGCGAATGATAACGCGTCGCCTTGAACGGGCCATTGATGCCGCGAAAAATTCCGCTGCCCTGGTGGCGGATCTCTGAGAGCTTGCCGTGCACCGGCGTCGGCGCGCGCACCACTTTGCCGCCGAAGGCATCGCCGATCGCCTGATGACCGAGGCACACGCCGAGGATCGGGATGGTCGCGGCGGCTTGCGCGATCAGATCGAGGCAGATGCCGGCCTCCTTGGGCGTGCAGGGGCCCGGCGACAGCACAATGGCGTCGGGATCGGCGGCGATCACCGCCCCGCTGGTCACCTTGTCGTTGCGACGCACCTCCACCTCCGCGCCCAGTTCACCGAAATAGTGCACCAGGTTGAAGGTGAAGCTGTCGTAATTGTCGATCAGAACAATCATAATGTGCGGCTGGATGTTTGTTGGAGCATGTCCTTTTCGCAAACCGGTTTCCACTTTTGCGCGACATGCTCTAGACACGCGCCAAGGGAAGGGTCAAGGCAGTGGTTAAATCGCCGATCATCCCGACTAGATTAGTCTACTTGCCGTAGAAGAACGAGACAAAAGGGGAAACGGATGATCCGACGGTGCGAAGGGTGGGCGTTAAGGGTCCTATCGCGCGCGATGCCGGCAGCGGTCCTGCTGGCGGGCGTCTTGGCGGTGGGCTGCAACGGCGGCCCCGCACAGGCACAAGCGCAGGATTATCCGAGCCGGACGGTCAAGATCATCGTGCCGACGCCGCCGGGCGGCCCGGTCGATGTGATGGCGCGCATCACGGCAAATTATCTGCAGACCGCGCTCGGCCAGGCCTTCGTCATCGAAAACCGCGGCGGCGCCGGCAACACCATCGGGTCGAAGGATGCGGCGGAGGCGACGCCGGACGGCTACACGCTGCTTTATTCAAGCGCGAGCGGGCTCGTCATCGCGCCGCTGTTGCATCCCGACGCCGGCTACAATCCGCTGACCGACTACGCTCCGATCGCGCTCGTCGCCGCGACCTCCAACATCCTGGTGGTCAATCCCGCGGTGCCGGCCAAGACCGTCGCCGAACTGGTCGCTTACGCCAAGGCCAATCCCGGCAAGGTCAACTTCTCCTCCGGCGGCATCGGCGTCTTGCCGCATCTGATCGGCGAAATGTTCAAGGCGCAGGCCGGCATCGATATCGTGCACGTGCCTTATAAAGGTGGCGGTCCCTCGATCAACGATCTCGTCGCCGGCAATGTGCAAATGACCTTCGAAAGCACGACGGTTCTGTTGCCGCTGATCAAGGCCGGCAAATTGCGCGCTCTCGCCGTCACCACGAAAAAACGCATCCCGCAATTGCCGGACGTGCCGACGATGGTCGAAAGCGGCTATCCGAATTTCGTCACCACCGCCTGGACCGGGCTGTTGGCGCCGGCGCATACGCCGGAGCCCATCATCGCCAAGCTCAACATGGCGATCAACGAGGGCCTGACGAAGCCGCAACTGCTCGAGGCGCTGGCCAAGCTGACCATCGACCCGCTCGGCGGCACGCCCGCCGACTTCACGGCGCAGATCAAGTCGGACACCGCCAAATGGTCGCCGATCATTGCGGCGCTTGGGCTTAATCGCGGGGCAAAATAAGCGGCCGGCGCCGAACAAATAAAATCGGCGGAAGGTGGGGAAGCACCTTCCGCCGAAAGTGGCAACGTGTGGTACGGCAAACTTTCCGGCTTAGCGAAACACTCGTTCGGCCTCAGTGGGAGTAATTCTCCGCGATGACCCGCGCTTGCTGCGGCTGTTGCAGCGGACGACTGGCATCGCGCAGGCAGGCGGCTTCGAAATAGGGCCAGGCATTTTGCGAGCAGTGGGTACCAAGCGGCCGGATGTCGGCCCGATCGCCCTTGGCGCCCGGCACCGGCGAACTCGCCTGAACTGAGAATGACAAGCTCGGGAACGCGACGAAACAAGCCGCCACGATCGCAGCGACGGCGACGGCGTAAACGGTCTTGATCATGACACCCATCCCTGTCTGCAATCTTTGACGCTTCTTGAACGCAACGCGTTCACTGCGTGTTTGGTTGCTTTTCATCTGACGCCAAGTTACCGGGATCGCCAAAAGCGGCATTGATGGCCGTCACATTTTGGCGGATTCACGTAAGGTTCTGCAAACACATCAGTATTTGCGCCGCGCCGGGCCTGGTTTATGGGAGTCTCGCCATCCAGGGGTCCAAGGCAGACGCCGCGCTCATCTCCCAGGCGATAACTCGAAGCCACCTTGCGGTCGTTCCGGGCGCGGGCTAGACCGCCCGCCATGCCAGGACCCTCACCCCGCGTCGCGCTGTTTGCCGGATCGTTCGATCCCATCACCAACGGCCATCTCGACGTCATCGGCAAGGCCGTAAAGCTTGCCGACCGGCTGGTGCTGGCGATCGGCATCCACCCCGGCAAGACGCCGCTGTTCTCGGCCGACGACAGGCTCGCGATGCTCGGCGAGATTTGCACGCCGCTCGGCCGCGCCGCCGGCTGCGAAATCGCCTGCACGACTTTCGCCGATCTGGTCGTGACCGCCGCGCGGCGCGCCGGCGCCACCGTGCTGGTGCGCGGCGTGCGCGACTCGACCGATTTCGACTACGAGATGCAGATGGCCGGCATGAATGCCGCGATGGCGCCGCAAGTGCAGACCATATTCCTGCCCGCCGCACCGGCCGTTCGCTCCATCACCGCCACCTTGGTCCGGCAAATCGCCGGCATGGGCGGCGACGTCTCGGCCTTCGTGCCGGCGCAGGTCGTCGCACGGCTGAAACAGAAATTCGCCAAAGCTTAAAATCCTACCCGGGAGACGATATGCGCGCGCTTGCCGCCCTTCTGCTTGCCTTGACGATCGCGGCGCCGGCCTTCGGCCAGGCGCTCACCAATCCCGCGGCGCTCACCCAGCAGGCGCCGGCGACCTACAAGGTCAAATTCGACACCAGCAAGGGTGCGTTCGTCGTCGAGGTGCATCGCGATTGGGCGCCCAATGGCGCCGACCGGTTTTATAACCTCGTCAAGAACGGCTTCTTCAACGACGCCCGCTTCTTCCGGGTCGTCTCCGGCTTCATGGTGCAATTCGGCATCAGTGCCGACCCGCACGTCGCAGCGGCATGGCGCGACGCCGCCATCCTCGACGATCCGGTCAAACAGAGCAATGCGCGCGGCATGCTCACCTTTGCCACGCGCGGTCCCAATACTCGCACCACGCAGCTGTTCATCAATTACGCCGACAACGGCAAACTCGATGCCCAAGGCTTTGCGCCGTTCGGTCAGGTGGTATCGGGCATGAACGTCGTCGACGGCCTGTTCAGTGGCTACGGCGAGGGCGCGCCGCGCGGTGGCGGGCCGGAGCAGGGCCGGATCCAAAGCGAAGGGAACGCCTATCTGATAAAAGAGTTTCCCAAGCTCGATTACATCAAGACTGCGACCGTCGTGCCGTAGCGTAAATTTGATCCCAGTGAAGTAGAGGACATCGAAGATGGCCAATGAATTGCCCGCGGGCGTCGATCCGCAAAACGCGCTCATCCTTGAAACCACGCCCGGCACCATCGTCATCAAGCTGCACACCGACATCGCGCCGGGACATGCCGAGCGTCTGAAACTCTTGGCGCGCGAAGAGTACTATGACGACGTGCCGTTCCATCGCGTCATCGATGGATTTATGGCGCAGACCGGCGACGGCGAGCACGGCAATGGCACTGGCGGCTCGTCCTATCCGGATCTCAAGGCGGAATTCTCCGACAAGCCGTTCGTGCGCGGCACCGTCGGCATGGCGCGGTCGCGCAATCCGAACTCCGCCAACAGCCAGTTCTTCATCATGTTCGACGACGGCGCCTTTCTCAACGGCCAATATACCGTGATCGGCGAAGTGGTCTCCGGCATGGACGTGGTGGACAAGCTCAAGCGCGGCGAGCCGCCGTCCAATCCCGACCGCATTGTTAAAATGCAGGTGGCGGCCGACGTGAAGTAAGCCGCCATATTTTGGCTAGGGCGTGGACTCATTAAGACGAAGCCTGTCGTTACCGGCCTCACGTCCGCTTCTCTAATCGGCCGTTTGGGGTCAAGCGCTTTCTGACTGTCCGCCACCGTTGCAGTGTCGATGTCGCTCGCGGGCTCATGCTTCTCTTCGGAATCGGCACTAGGGCCCTTCCATCATAGGGTTCGAAGACGAGGTGGAACAATCTGTGGGTCGGCCTTGCCGTCAGAGTGACGGTAGGTCCAAGCGGACATGCGAACTCACCTCATCCATCGTCCCGCGAGGGACATCATTCCACCGCTCGGTGGGGTTCGAGTTTCCTCCTATCGCATTTGATCCGGCACGGTTTTCATGCTGCCGCCACGGCTTGTTCTCGGGTCCATCGGAACTCGGTACCGTCAACCCAGATGCGATGCATGATCACGGCCAGCCGGCGTGCCAGCGCTACGATCGCCTTCTTTATCCCGCGGCGCCTGGCGATCTGCATCGCCCAGGCCTTGAGCCAGGACCATCTCTTCGAACGCAGCATGCTCTGAGCTGCTTCGTAGAGCATGACCCGCATCATCTCATCTCCGCAGCGTGATATTCTACCGCTCCTATCAATCTCGCCGGATTGATACTTGGAGCACGTCAGTCCAAATACCGCCCCGACTGACTTGGATTTACGGAACCGAGCGGGCACGTCGACGGTGGCGCGATAGGTCAGCGCCACCACGGGGCCAACACCAGGGGTCGTCATCAGGCGACGGCACACCTCGTCATCCCGGACAATGGCCAGCAAACGGCGATGCAGGATGACGATCTGTTCGCGTAGCGCTCGCCGGACAATGAGTAGCGGTTCGACCAGCACAGCCAGGTCGGGTAAGTTCTCAACCAGCTCCTTGATGCGGGCCTCGAACTTCGCGTTTCCGACCATTCCAACCTTGAGGCCGAAGTTACGCAAAGTACCGCGCAGGTCGTTGTCGATGGCGATCGCCTTCGACTGCAAAAGCTTGCGATGGGTCAGCAGCATGCGTAGCTTCTGACTGCGTAATGTCTTCACATGTACCGGGCGATAAAGCCCCACTCGGATCATCTGCGCGATACCACGCGCATCGTTGCGGTCCGTCTTGTTGATCTGCGCCTTGAGCACCGCCCGCATATGCCGCGTCTCAACGCAGACCACCGGTAACTCTGCTTCGGCGAGAGCGCTGAATAGCCACTGCGACAGTGGTCCAGCTTCCAATCCAATCCGCCTGAAGTGGTAGGCGGGGTTCTTCAGCACCGCCAACAACGCTTCAGGTTCGCTCGCAACCTTCACTTCCCGAACGACCTTGCCCGTGTCATCCACAACGCAGACGCTCGTGTCCTTGACCGATACGTCCAGTCCAGCAAAATGGTCCATGCTGCGCTTCTCCTTCTGATGCTTGAGGCCGTGACTGCGGACCTCGTATTCACCATCAGCCTGAAGCGCAGCACCCAAAAATCTTCAGCTATCCACAAGCTCGCCGGCCGATTACCCCATCTGTTGGGGCGAAGCAGACATCAGCCGGCAGACAAGACCGGCTGTGTCGGTCGCAAATGACCCATCACGTCACTTCGCCATCGTCAATTGACGCACTGCAAAAGGCTCATTCGCCATTGCGGTTGGGCGCCCGTGGTCAGCTTCGATCGCTTGGGGGGCAGGAGCACGGCCGGACCATTCCATTTGCGCCCTCTATAGAAGCCGCCCCGTATCCGGAGCGGTATCCGCGTGCGCTAAAAAAATCTATAGTTCAGGCCGAGGCGCGCGATGTTGGCTTTCAGGTCAATGCTATGGAGGAGGACTTGCCCACCTAATGGCGCACTCAGATTGCCGGACCCCGATACCGAGCCGAAATCGACGTATAAGTACTCGGCCTTGACGGTCCATGAGCCCCAAATTCCGACCTCGACACCTCCACCCACTGTATAGCCGGTCTTGGTATTGGAGAACGACGCGGCCTCGGTATGAGGCACCGTGTCGGCATAAGTGAACAACCCGCTGAGATGGGTGAATGCAGCACCACCCGTTGCATAAAACAACCAGTTGTTGGCTGCGACGCCAACACGCCCACGTGCGGTAGCCAGCCAAGTCGCACTGGCTGACGCCCCGAGTGTAAAGGTGACCGGACCCGACGCAGCCGCGGAAGTCGAGTTGCCACTCAGGTGGAAAGATTCAATATCGGCTTCGAAGCCGTAGACAAAATTAGCCGTCTGCCAATTGTAGCCCGCCTGGAAGCCTCCAACGAACGCATCAGGTTTGATGCTCAGCGTTGTTCCTAGGGCGGTAACTAGTGCGGCGTTCCCGGCAGTAAGACCTGTTACCGGGTTGAGCACTGCTACGGTTGACGGGTCGAAATTTCCCCATGCGCCGCCTGCGTTGCCGCCTCCGTAAAAGCCGGTCCAGCTATAGGTTGGCGCCGCGACGGATGGCGGTGGTGCCTTGACCGGCATGTCGGCGGCGAGCGCCGGCACACCACAGAATGCCGCTAAGACGATGCCAGCAACGAGAATTTTCTTCATCACTCTGCTCCGCTGGCGTTGGCCAAGTTCGATTTCGACACGTCACCGTAATGTTTGCCAGCGCCTCGCGTTATGCTTGGAGTGAAATCGCTGAAAGTTTCCGTGGCTGTGGCATAAAACCCACAGTCGGGAGGAACTACCTAATTACCGTGATACGTAAGCCTTTTGGCGGACCGGTCCCGCTGAATCTTTCTCTGGCTCTCTTACAGTGCCCGTGTCAGCTATTGGCCCTTCGCGTCACTTCGCGGCAAGGCAGCACTTCGGTCGGTATCGGGCCGAAGCGGACGTCAAACTGGAATTATGGGTACACGTCCTAGGCCGGCGTGGCGGCCGCTTTCATGCCCGGGCTTTCTGCCGGGACAGGTGAGGCTCGACCGTCTCGAGCACATGCATCGGCAATATCCGCTGCATCCCGTCAGGCGACTGGCCGCCCGGCGGCTCGATGGCGTGGATAAAGCGCGAATAGGTCAGAACCGGCGTCGAGCCGAACAATCCGAAAGCATCCGTGCCGCCGGCAGCTGCGAGATTCATCGGACCCGATGATGGACCGATGAAAAGGTCGGCAAGGCGCAGCAGCGCAGCGGCTTCGGTGAGGCCGAGATCGCACGCATTGATGGTGGCGGCACCGGCGCTGCCGGCGATAAAGTTTTCCGCACGCGTGGCATTCGACGGGCCACCGACCAGGAACACGGTGCCCGTGACACGGCCGCGCAGCAGCGAAACGAATTCCGCCCAATGTCGATCCGGCCAGTCCTTATCGGGATGCGAGGCGCCGATGCCGGGCACGATCCATGGCCGGGCGAAAGACTTGAATTTGTCGGAGACGGCGGCGAGCGTTATTCCGGGAAGATGCAAATCGGGCTCGGTCGATGCCAGCGGCACCTTCATCGCCGCCATCAGCGCGCGTAGCCAATTGATCGGATGATCGTGGAAATGACTGTGGTCGATGCCGGGATTGGTGAGAAAGAAACTTTGCGCTCCGAGCCCAAGCCCGATGCGCTCCGGGATGCCGGCAAGCCGTGCGGCGAGTGCCGGCCGCGTGGTGCGGTCGAGAATCCAGATCGAGCGGAATTTGCAGCGCCGTAGCAGCGCGGCCAGCCGGACGAGATTGATGCCGCGCTGCAGCTCGGAGCCGGTATGCTCGAAATACACCGTCTCGGCGACCGCCGGCTCTGCGGCAAGGAGCTCCTTGGCGTGGCTCGAGGGCGGCGCCAGGAACGTCACACGGCCCCCCGGCGCGACGCCGGCGATGGCGCGGATAAAGGGCAGGTGCCAGATGACGTCGCCGATGCCGGGCTTCACCTGGATCACGGCGCAGCTCGTCGCGTTTGGAGTCACGTTGCCTGCCGCCGGGGGTGTTTTAGTTTGAATTTCTTAGGTCCGTTCGCATGGCCTCAACCAACCCTTTGAAGGCTTTGTTTCGTTCTTCGTACGGACCATCGTTGGTATCAACCATCATCTGTGCGCAATTGGCGACGGCAGGTGATCCGAACAGGGCACACCGAGTTTGCCACAGCGCGTATGCTTTCGAATGTTCCTCAGATGGTTTCACCGCTGCATCATGTAACGCGTTGAGTAACCCTAAATAGGCTTCTCGTTTCTCTTGGTACCAGCGGTCATTGGTCGCCGCGCGGCGGGTCATTAGATGGCCTACGATTGAAGTAATCAACGAGCCAATGCCAAGCCCGCCAATCAGTGCGACAATCCAATTCATCTAGACGGCCTTTTTTCAAACTGAAACACTACTCCGCCGTGCCAAGGGTTGCGATAGGCGTCTCCAACGCCCAATAGCATAATGAACCAATGCGCACCGACGTCTTCGATTTCGACCTGCCGGAGGACCGCATCGCGCTGCGGCCGGCGGCGCCGCGCGATTCGGCCAGGCTTTTGGTGGTGCGGCAGCCGTCCGTTACTGGCGCGGCGGTTGAGCTCGAAGACCGCATCATGCGCGATCTGCCGGCGCTGTTACAGCGCGGCGACGCTCTTGTCGTCAACGACACCAAAGTCTTTCCCGCCAATCTGCATGGCCGCCGCTTGGGCCGCGGCGAGCATGAGCCCGCGATTGCCGCGATCTTGATCAAGCGACTCGACGATTCGCGTTTCCGCGCCCTGGTCAAGCCGGCGAAGCGCCTTGCGGTCGGCGATATCGTCCGCTTCGGCAGTGAGGGTCGGGTTTGCTTTCTCGAACAGCTCGACGCCACGGTCGAGCAAAAAGGGCAGGGCGAGGAGGGCGGCGAGGTGACGCTCGCCTTCGCGTTCACTGGGGCGGTGCTCGACCAGGCGCTGGCCGAGCGCGGCGATATGCCGTTGCCACCTTATATCTCAAGCCGCCGCGACGTCGACGAGCGGGACCGCACCGACTACCAGACCATATTTGCGCAGGAGGAAGGTTCCGTCGCGGCGCCGACCGCGGGGCTGCATTTCACCGACGCCCTGACCGCTTCGCTGCGCGAACACGGCATCGATCTTTGTCGGGTGACGCTGCGTGTCGGGCCCGGCACCTTCCTGCCGGTCAAAGCCGCCGACACCGCAGGCCATAAAATGCATCCCGAATGGGGCAGCGTGTCCGCTGAAACCGCCGCGGCGTTGAACGCCACGCGGCGCGCCGGCGGCCGCATCGTTGCCGTCGGTTCGACCTCGCTGCGTTTGCTGGAAAGCGCGGCCGTCGAGGACGGCACGCTTAAGTCCTTCTCCGGCGAGACCGCGTTATTCATCACGCCCGGCTACCGCTTCCGCGCGGTCGATGCGTTGCTGACCAACTTCCACCTGCCGCGCTCGACGCTGTTTATGCTGGTCTCTGCCTTCAGCGGGCTTGACGTGATGCGGCGCGCCTATGCGCACGCCATCGCCAGCGGCTATCGCTTCTATTCCTACGGCGATGCGTGTTTGCTGTTTCGATAACGCGTGCCACCGTCTTGCTGCTCGATCCGCTCCACTAGGCGGCGATTTCGAACTTATCGCGTTTCACCTTGGTCAGGTCGATGCCTTCGATGCGGATCAAGCGGGTGTCGCTCTCGCGGCGCGGCGAGTGCAAAACGCCCTCGCCGTACAGATGCGCCATGCCCGGCGTCATCTTATAGGTCCGCACCTTGGCGACTTTGCCGGGCTGGCCGTTCGACGGCTTTTCGACGAGCCGCCAGTCGGTCATTTCGGTGACGCCTGCGGCCTGGCCGTAGATCGCCCAGCTCGGCCCATGATCGTGCGGCGAGCTCGACTTCGCGCCTTTGTAGATGTGGGCGAGAATGCAGAAATGCAGGTTGGGGTCTTCATAGAGGATCTTCCGTTCGGCATCCGCATGCGGGCCCAGATGCGTTGCGACAAATTCCGGGTCGGCGCAGGCCTTTTCGGTGTATTGCCGAACGAGTTCCCGGCCGGCAGGGCCCGGATCTTTGAGCAGCGCCGCGCGGCAATCGGCCGCGAACTGGTCAAGCGTATAAGCCATGGTCTATCTCCTTCGCCGGGGGCCGACCCACTTTTGGGTTGGTCCGAGATTAGCGAGGTGGCCGTGCCCAGTAAATCGCTCTCCATGATGCCGTGATGCAGAAGCCGTTTTCATTCCGTCTGATCGCCACGGACGGTGCCGCGCGCACCGGCGAGATCACGACCGCGCATGGCTTGGTGCGCACGCCCGCCTTCATGCCGGTCGGCACCCAAGGCGCGATCAAGGGCGTGCATCACGACGACGTGCGCGCTTCGGGCGCCGATATCATGCTTGCCAATACCTATCACCTGATGCTGCGGCCGGGCGCCGAACGGGTCGCGGCGTTGGGCGGGTTGCACGCCTTCATGAGCTGGCCCTATCCGATTATCACCGATTCTGGCGGCTATCAGGTCATGTCGCTTGCGCCTTTGCGCAAAGTCGCGGAGGCCGGCGTAACCTTCCGCTCGCATATCGACGGCGCCATGGTCGAGCTTTCGCCGGAGCGCGCCATCGGGGTGCAAAACCTGCTCGGCTCCGACATCGCCATGCAGCTCGACGAATGCATCCAGCTGCCCGCCGACAAGCACGACATCGAGCGCGCTATGGCGCTGTCGCTGCGCTGGGCCGGACGCTGTAAGCGCGCCTTCGAAAATGCACCCGCCGGACGCGCTTTGTTCGGCATCGTGCAGGGCGGTGACGATCAAGGCTTACGCGAAGAAAGCGCCCGCGCGCTGATCGATATCGGCTTTCACGGCTACGCCATCGGCGGTCTCGCGGTCGGCGAGTCGCCGGAGGTGATGCGCCAAGTCGTCGCGGCGACCGCGCCGGCGCTGCCGGCCGACCAGCCGCGCTATCTCATGGGCGTCGGCACGCCCGCGGACCTTCTCGCCGCCGTCGCGCGCGGCATCGATATGTTCGATTGCGTCTTGCCGACGCGCAACGGCCGCCACGGGCTTGCCTTCACCCGTTTCGGCCCGATCAACATCAAGAATGCGCACCACGCCGAGGATCCGCGGCCGCTCGATGCCGAGAGTAATTGCCCGGCAGCGCGCGATTTTTCGCGCGCATACCTGCATCACCTTTTTAAGGCTGGTGAAGCGCTTGGCGGTACGCTTTTGTCGGTCGTCAATCTGTTCTACTATCAGGAGCTGATGGCGGGTGCGCGGGCGGCGATAGCGGCAGGACGATTTGCCGACTATGTGGCGCAAACGACTGAACAGTGGTCGGCCAAGCGCGACATTCCGGCCCAATGAACCGCCGCCAGCTCAATCCAAAAATACCACGTGGAGACCGAGGTATGCTTAGTATGAGTGCTGATTTTGCGCGGGCTGTCATCAACCGGCAGTTCGCGGCTTTTGCATTGTTGCTTGCAGCGCTGATTTTCGTAGCCGCGCCGGCGCCGGCGCAAGCGGCTTATCCGGACCGCCCGGTCCGCGTTATCGTGCCGTTTGGGCCCGGCGGCGTTGCCGATATCACCGCGCGCCTGGTCGCCGAAAAGCTCGGCGAGAAATTGGGCCAGAACTTCGTCATCGAGAATATGCCGGGACCCGGCGGCATCGCCGCGGCGCACGCTGTGCTCCAAGGCGGCGCCGACGGTTATACGCTGGCCTTCTTTACCAACGGCACGGCGATTAGCGTGCCGCTGTTCAGCCATCTGCCATTCGACCCGGTGAAGCAATTCACCCCGATTTCCGCGCTCGGCTATTTCGATCTCGATATCGTCGTCGCCGCGAACTCGCCCTTCCACACGCTCGGCGATCTCCTCAAAGCGGCGCACGACAAGCCGGGCGCGCTCAATCTCGGCTCGATCGTGGTCGGCTCAACGCAAAACCTGACGTCGCAGCTGTTCAAGTCGATGGCGGGGGCCGATATCGTCATCGTGCCGTTTCGCACCTCGCCGGACGAACTGGTGGCGCTGTTGCGCGGCGATATCCAGACTGAAATCGAGTTTTACGCGGCGCTAAAACCGAGCCTGCAAAGCGGCAAGGCGCGGGCGCTTGCGACCAGCGGCGCCAAACGCTCGCCGGAATTGCCGGATGTTCCGACGGTGGCAGAGGCGGGCGTGCCGAATTTCGACGTCACGTCGTGGAACGCGCTTTACGCCCCGGCCGGCACGCCGTCCGCGATCGTCGGCGAAGCTCAATGCCGCCCTGCGCGAAGTTCTCGCCGACCCGGAATTGAAGAAACGCGCGCTCGATCTCGGCATCGACGCGGAGGCTTCAACGCCTGCGGACATCGACGCGCGGATGCGCTCCGATATCGAGAAATGGACCAAGGTGATCGAGGGCGCGCATATTCCGCGGCAATAGCGTGAGCCTGGTCGGGAGCACGCTCGAACAAAAACGAACCCGCCGGTCTATGAGTACCGCAGGACCGGCGGGTCACATAGCGCCAGTAACAACGCAACGAGCCGGCGCGGTTACGACTTGGTGAGCTGGCCGCGTATTTCGCCGCCAGGAATCGCTGCGGTGTGAATGTTGACGTACCACTGACCGCCCATCAGGTCGCCAGCTTGCGCGTCGGTGAGCTTCGCCGAACCCTTGAAGGGGCTGGGGAAGGGCTTGCCCTCTCCGAGATCCATATTGCCACTCCGGCGTTTTTGCCGGCCTCGGCCGGGCCGTGGAAGTGGGCTGCGGTGGCGGGACC
>CAVTPQ010000013.1:0-119305 GCA_963736605.1 uncultured Alphaproteobacteria bacterium
CAATCGGTCGAAATTGACCCAATGCGGTCATCGCGGCGGCTGTCGATTTGCAGTGCAACAAATGCTCGACCCTTGCCGGGGGCTTGATCACGATTGCTGTCATTCAGCAGTGCGCTCGAAATCTAAGGAAACACGGAAGCGTGTCGCCCCCTAAGCGGCCGCTCAAACGTAATGCAACTCCGCAGGACCATGGCGCACAAGTTAGGATTCTGACTTTCGTCGTGATCTGGCGCATTTGGCGCAGCAATAGAATACAAACAATAGTTTGAGTTATTATGGCCGAAAACTTGCGGTCCCTACAAACGAAAAATTCAGACTACGTACTGCGGGACTTGCGTACAACTCTAGAATGCGCTACGGTTTCGTTCATTCTGAAGTTTACTCGTGCGGTCTCGATCGACGGGCAGCGTTATGCGGACACCTAATTCGGTTGGACGCAAATCGATTTGCAATTCATTGCAGCGTCCACCTTTGCGCGCGAGTTGCTGCCTTCGCGTTCCAAAGGACATTGTACACGATCCAGACCCCGCTACTTACGACCAACGTCTGATCTTCGACACTGGCGGCCTTCCGACCTTCTATCACCAGGACATTACTAGCCTTGATTTTTGGCCGCAGAAGTTACCGGCCAGCGTGACAGCGACGGTCCGCAATCTCTCGGTAAACTGTTCGGCGTTCCAGACGCGGGTGGATCTGAGCTGGAGCATATTCGGCATAGGCTTACCTCGAATGCCGATTTCTTCGCAGTTCGTTGATTTGGCACGGTCCGGTTTTCCGGGCAGTGAGCAATTGCTCACTTGGCCAACCCCGCCGGCGATCTTGAATAACAAGGGGTTTTACTATGGCCTGTTCGTGAACGTGTACCATCCCTATGACGGCAACACGACTAACAACCAGGGCGAACAGACAATTGCGACCTTTCAGACCAGCATTTCGGGGCGGACTGCTGGTTGGACGTTCGACGTAAGAAATCCGACCGGTTCTACACAGACAATTGCACTGACTGCGGGTCCCGCCAGCGTGTCGTCATGGGCCACTATCGCGCCGGCGACGTTTTCGCTGGCCCCCGGGGCGGCGCAAACGGTCACGGCAACCGTAAACGTGCCAGCTTCAATCCCGCCTTCTCCACCCGGGACCGAGGTCAGCGCAACCGTCGATGTGCTCGCTACCATCGGCGGCGCCTATTTGGGCGGCGTGAGCATCGTGATTTTAATCGACGCATGAGGCGGACATGTATGCGACGCTTTGCGTAAGATTCGGCCTTATCGCCGGCAGCGCCGTCGGGTTTCTTGTAGCCCTGCTACCCGGTCTCGATTGCTGCACCACAACCGCTCAACCGACGGTCTTACAGCTTGCTGCCGACGGCGTCCTCGTTGCGTTAGTCACGATGGTGATCGCTACCGTTTACACCTGCATAGTCACCCGCTTTCCCTTCTGGACGGTGTTGGCGCTGGCGCTCTTCATTGGCATCGTGATCGGCGTGCTGCTCGGACCGCTAGCCTACCACACCACGCATCCCGCACTGGCACTCATCGTATGTAGTTATCTGGGCGCGCTGTTGGGTTGGCTAATCTGCCAAATCCGCTGCCGGACTTCGACGGGCAACGTGATAGGAGCCGCGCGATGAGTGCCCCTCCTGTTTGCGGCGGTCAACAGCCAAGCCCAGTACCGAAGTCGCTTTCTGATTGGTGGGTCTTCACGGCGATTCCTATTATTGCCGGCGGGCTCACAGCTATCTTGGGAATTGCTGGTGCAGTCGCAGGCGCTTTCCAGGTGATATTCGGATCGATACTGGCTCCGCTCGGTGTCCTTTCAGCTGCTTTAATTGCCTCTTGTGTTGCCGGTGCCGCCGCCATTGGCGTGCTTCTAGTGTATTACGCCTTGAAGCCTGATGGTTGTATCCGCAGCTTGCCCGACAACGTACCGATCTGTTGCTCGGGCTTTGTTCAAGACACGAGCGATTTGAGCTCGACAGCAATGGACATCTTTGCTCCTTTTGCCATGGGCCCATCCGGACAATTCGACCTCATTGTGCAGTCCAAATATTGGAATTATGTGACCCAGAATGCCATCTGGGTGCTCTGTAATCCGGCGGGCGCGGCCATGCTGCGTTGCATGATCAAAAGCCAGACGGCGTGTGGTGCCAAGATCGGTTCTCTGGTCGGCGCGATACCTGGTGCAGCTGTCGGAGTCGTGCTCGGCTATTTTGCCGGCGTGGCCACTGGCGCTGCGCTTCAGGCTGCCGGATGTGCAGCGACGGGACCCTTCTTCCTGCTCTGCGCACTTGTCGCACTGATCGTTGCAGCGGTCGTTGCGGCGGCTTGCACGTATCTCGGAGCAATGATCGGAGGCTGGATTGGTGAAGGGATCGCCGCAGGCATCGCGGCCGCCCAAGGCGATCCGGTCGGCTCCGCCTGGGAGCAATTGAATCAAGGGAGCGTCGTGACTGTTAACGGCAATTGGGCCACTGATTCAGACTCCAATACCGGCTGGAATTATCTCTTCTATACAACGGGTATCAATCGCATGGGATCGGTCCCTATCGCGGCCCCACCGGGTTATGTCACAACGGACGTCGACAATTATTTTATGACAATGCCTGACGATTGTCCGCTAGTGCCGCAGACGCCTCAATAGTCCACCGACAAAGTGATTGACCGAAGATCGCCGATTTCCGCTGTTGTCCCATCACGACACTTACCGCACTGCAATCGAATGTCGGCTTTTGAGGGAAGAGCGGAAGTCGCTTTGGCAATGCAGTCCGTGACGTCTGCTCGTATGCTTCTTGTACGAGCAGTGCAGACCGAAACGGCATTGAAAACGCCGGCAAAATTGACACCGTAACCAGCGAAGCCAACTATCGAAAAACGAGCAGTTGCACTGAGGCAGGTTCCCACCCCTCAGACCCCAATTCTCTTTAGCCGTTACCGGTGACATAAAGTATGACTTCGATGATGGCGCCCGACGAAATGGCTATCACGTGCGAGACGACGCTGAGGTCCACGCCTAGCTGGGCCCCCAACATCGGCAAGATGATGAGGAGACCGATCAGGATTGCTAGGCCGTACGGCTCCAGCCGGGCTACAGGTGCAGCGGCGGTCTTCGGGAGAATTCCCACCAAGATGCGTCCGCCGTCGAGAGGTGGCAGCGGGAATAAATTGAATACGGCGAGTATGACGTTCAGAATCAGCGCGTTCTTCAAGTTGTCCGCCAGCCATTGCGCACCGGTGGCGGGCAGATAACCGACGATGTGGAATGCTAAAGCTGCGATAACCGCAAGCGCGATGTTCATGGCAGGTCCGGCCGCCGCAACCAGTACCATGTCGCGTCGAGGCGACCGCAGTGCGCGAAAATTGACTGGCACCGGTTTGGCATAGCCGAAGAGAAATGGCGCGTGCAGCAATAGCAGGATGCCCGGCAATAGGATCGTCCCAAAGGGATCGATGTGCTTTGCCGGATTAAAGCTAACTCGTCCAAGCCGCCAGGCCGTGTCATCGCCAAGAAGATGCGCGACAAAGCCATGCGCGGCTTCATGAAATGTTATGGCGATGATCACGGGGATCGCCCAGATCGTCGCCAGATATAACGCGTTGGAGCTCACCATTTCAATTCCTAGACAGTGCCCCACCGATATCGCGCTTCTCACGAGGCCAGTCGAATGGGATAAGCGATCAATCTTTTGATTTCTTACGCCGACCTCTAGCGCGAAAAGCGAATTCATCAATTTCGCATAGACATCTGGAGAGGGCCGATCTCCCCAGGACGGCCGACAACCGCGACACCGAGGGTCCGACGGTGGGTCCGCACCTTCCGGCATGACACGCTTGTTTCTGGCAGTTGGAGTAGCTTTTTGCAAAACCGCTGCTCTACCGCTGAGCTAACCCCTGCACGCATTCCGGAAACTAGTGGCGTGGATGTGGAAAAGCCCGATAGGATTTCAAAAGTCGCCCGTTACAAAGCTGGCGTGAAATTTGGTGGCAGTACCGCAGGGGGGGTGGGGCAAGGATGTTTATCCGCGTAACTCTTTGAGACCGCTTTTCCTGTTTTCGCGCTTCGGTACATGATGATTGTTCGGCCGCTGCGCTTTGCCATTAGCTATCCCTCCGATTCGAATGCCATAAACGTCCTGGTTGAGCGCAAATTAGTCAACGCATATTAGTACGTATTCCACAGACGGCTAAAAGAGCCGCGATAATTCGGGCTTTTGCCTTACCGTACGCGCTCGGGATGAAACACGGGTGGGAACTTTTTTATCGAATTTGGTCCAAGCGGGTGGATAAGAAAATAGCCGAGGCCGAAGCAGCAATCAGGGAGCGTGGCGCCACTTAGGGCGGCGTTGCGATACGTCCGCTTCTGGGAGAACGCAGCTTAGTCGTCGACTTGAGAGTTTGATTTTTTCTGGCGCTGAGATGCGGCTTTCATTAAGCGATCAATAGTCTTTGGCATCTTCGTATAACCGATCAACCAAATCCGGCATGGCGTCTCCGCAACGTCGCAGCAAGGAACCGGATACGTCTTTAGGCCGCCCGCTTTAGGCCGCCCGCCAGTGATCAGGCCTCTTCCTATCATTCAGGTGCCGGACGCGAGCGACGAGAGGGGCGTGTCCCTGTTTCTTCGCCCAATCGATCGCGTCGCGCTGCGTCTTGAAAGTATTGAGCACACCGTTCGCGTGGTCTTCAACGACATAATCGTCGATCTGGCTCCCCTCAGGCCGTCCCTTGGGGCGCGCCTCGATGTAAACGTTTGCCATGTTCTTCTCCCTCAGTGCCTATCAGTCCGTGGTCAACTGCGTTGATGATCCCAAACCCGCCAGTGGGTCGGCTCAAGCGACATGGAACGACGGGCTCGCACGTCGCGCCACTCCAACCCATCGCGCCGACAGGGAAACGCGAGCGCGTGATATCCGCCATTGTCATAGATACTTAGCTCCAGATCGACCTCTGCCGGAGCCGTGGCGATTGGATGCCATACCTTTTCCATTGAAGGACGGTCATCTGATCTGCACAATGGTGCATTGATATAGCTCAATGGCTAACGCTGGGGGCGATCCCGGGAGGCCGTTGTGGAACGTTTTGTCATACGGCAAAACATCGAGCACTATCGGGCAATGCTCAAGATCACTACCGATCCCAATCAGCGTCTGGACATCCTAAAATTGCTTCTCGAAGAAGAAGCAAGGCTCAAAAAATACGAAGAAGATCAAAAAAAGAAATAATTGTATGAAGTCATTGTTGTTCATACTCGGCATTACCGCCGTGGCAGTGTTCGGCACTCCAGCCCAAGCGCAAAATTATCCCTGGTGCGCGCAATACGGCGGCTCCATGAGCGGTAGCATGAATTGCGGGTTCTCGACCTACCAGCAGTGTATGGCCGACGTGAGGGGTATCGGCGGCTTCTGTATCCAAAACAATACGTACCAGCCCCCGGCTGGGTCGCGTCCGCGAACTAAGACTCAAAGTCGATATCCAAATTGAACGAAATTCTACGGCTTCCGCACTAAGTCCGGCAACTTGGCGAAGTTGACCGCCAGCCGCCGCACCTCGTCCTTGGTGAGGAGCGATCCTCACGAAAGGCCGAAGGATGCCATGCGCAGGTGCAGGGCAAAACTTTTTCTACCTCGCCTTGAAGTTCAGGGCTCGGGACCCCATGTCGATACAATTATTCCAGGTAGGGGAGATGCATGCGGGGTCGGCTTTTCTTCCAGTCGTGGTATGCCGTCTGGGACAACATCAAGCAGCGTGCCGTAGCCGAGGTGAACGGGCTGGACCGTAACCTGTTCTCCGATCCCCGGCTCGGCGGCGAGCTGCAGAAGATCGTCGATAAATACGAAATCGACGTCGCCCGGCTGAATACCGACCCAGCGGCAATCGTCGCCGATCCCATCGAGGAAGAGCGCGTCGTCAACGACTACGGCTTTCAACGCGCCGTAAAGATCAAGCGGCTGCGGGTCTCGGTCCCCTTCACAGGCGACGCCGATACGCTAAAGATACAGCCATCGCGCTCGACGATGCTCAGCCACGCTGTCGAGCTCGGGCAAAACTCGATCAGCTTCACGATTCCCGACGACCAGAACGCGGACCGCGAAGTTACGACGCTTTGCACGGTCGTCCAGGGAAACCTCGACGTGCTCCGACAGGAATATCAGCAGGCCAAGCCTCAGCTTGAGCAGGCCGTCTCCCAGGCGGCCGAGCGGCGCAAGGCCGAGATCGCTGCCGAAGGCCAGCGCGATACCGGGCACCGCAGCTTCACGGTCCGCCGTTAGGTCGCCGCCATGTCCGACGAAGACAAGCCGTCAGCTGGAATGCCAGAGCTGCCGCAGCCCGCCAAGGGCGCGATGGTAGCGCGCGGCGTGCTCAACACCGTGAGCGGTGCCATCCCGCTGGCTGGCGGCCTTCTGTCGGCTGCCGCCGGAGCCTGGGGCGAGAAGGAGCAAGAGCGCGTCAACCGCTTCGTCGAGCACTGGCTGAGGATGCTCGCCGAAGAGATGAAAGAGAAAGAGCGCACCATCCTCGAAATTATGGCCCGCCTGGACATGCAGGACGAGGAGATCGCCAAGCGCGTGGAGAGCGCCGAGTTTCAAAGCCTGCTACGCAAGGCGTTCCGGGACTGGGCGGGTACCGAGAGCGAGGAGAAGCGCGTCTTCGTCCGGAACGTCCTGGTGAACGCCGCTGCGTCGAAGTTGACCAGCGACGAAGTGGTGAAGCTCTTCCTGAAGTGGATCAAGGATTACTCGGAATTCCACTTTGAGGTCGTCGGCGCCATCTACAACAGCGCCGGGATCACACGCGGCGAGGTCTGGCACAAGCTCGGGCGTCCGCAGATGCGCGAGGATTCGCCCGAAGCCGATCTATTCAAGCTTCTGTTCCGTGACCTCAGCACCGGCGGCATCATCCGGCAGCACCGCGAGACTGACTACGCGGGCAACTTCCTCGCCAAGCGGAAGGCGCCGCCGGCGCCGAAGGGTGCCACCAAGGTCATGAAATCGGCATTCGACGATACCGAGGCCTACGAACTGACGGCGCTCGGCGAGCAGTTCGTTCACTACGCTATGACCAACCTGCCACCGAAGATCCAGTTCTCGATGGGTACGTCGGAGGCCGCGGAGTAGGCAGGCTAGGGTGGCTGTGCGACACAATTCTAATTCAAAGGGACCGCAATTGGATTACCTTGTCTGAGGCCGCCGGCTTTAGATAATACTGTGACCACGTCTCCATGAGCTGGCGCCGCTTGTCGAAGAGATCCCCGCGCCTGTAGGCCGCCTCTGTCTTATCGTCGATCGAATGCGCGAGGGCCATTTCGATAACTTCGTTGGCGAAATTCGTCCGCTCTGCAGCCCAATCGCGGAACGTCGACCGAAAGCCATGGACGGTCAGACCCGCACGTCCCATCCGCTGCAGCAGTTTCAGCATAGCCATGTTGCTCAGCGGCTCTCCGTCGCTTCGCCCCGGAAACACGAAACTATCCTTGTCGTCGCCACCGGCGCCGATAGCCTCGACAATTGTGAGCACCCGATCCGACAAGGGCACGCGATGCTCCTTGGCCGCCTTCATGCGCGCGGCCGGTATGATCCAGAGCTTGTTTTTCGTGTCGATTTCGCTTCGTTTCGCGCCGATGATTTCGCCAGTGCGGGCCGCCGTCAGGATCGTGAACTCGAGCGCGCGTGCTGCGACGCCATCTTGCTCACGCAATTTCACCAGGAATGCCGGCAGTTCGGCATAGGGCAGGGCGGTGTGATGCTGCGTCTTGCGCACCTTCGATCGCGCAGGCAGGAGCTTGTCGAGATGGCCGCGCCAGCGCGCCGGATTTTCGCCGTGGCGATAGCCGCGCACGGTTGCCCAATCGAGCACGGTTTCAATGCGGCCGCGCAGCCGGTTGGCAGTCTCAGGCTTTTCGGACCAGATCGGCTCGATCACCTTCATGACCAGCGTAGTATCGATCAGGTGCAAGGGCAGATCGCCGATGATCGGATAGGCGTATCGGGTGAGCGTCGCGGGCCACTGCGCCGCGTGCTTGTCGTTCTTCCAGGCGACGCGATGGGCCGCCATATAGGCCGCCGCCGCGTCCTTAAATTTTAAAGCTTTGACCCGCTCAAGCGCGGCTTGGCGCTTCGCCGCCTCGCGGGCGTCGATCGGATCGATGTCTTTCTCGCGGAGTTTTCGGCATTCCAAGGCGCGCTCGCGCGCTTCCGCCAATGACACAGTAATGCACGAGCCCAGCCCCATTTCGCGGACGCGGCCGGATCGCTTCTTGGTTGTCGGATCGATCACGAGCTCGCCGGTCATCCCATCACGCTCGGGCACCCAAAAGCGATAGATCCAGGATTTCGTGCCGCCTCGGGCAATGCACAGATAAAGACCGCCGCCGTCACTATGCATGCCCGGGCGTTGCTCTCGCGCCACCTTCATCGCGGTGAGTTTGCCGATGATCAGCATCAAGTGTCCGCCATACTCGAACCTTACTCTTTACCCACTAATTTTGTGGGAAAGGAGCGAATTGCCGCGAACGGCTGCAGTCCGAATATAGGACAAGAAGTCCCAGTGTTAAAGGGGTTTCTTGAACGTTGGCGAACAAATGCGAACGACAAAATGGCGGAAGGGGTGAGATTCGAACTCACGAGGGCCCTTGCGAGCCCTGCCGGTTTTCAAGACCGGTGCCTTAAACCACTCGGCCACCCTTCCGTGTCTGCAACATCAATGGCTTACGATAGGTTCGGTTAAGAACAAATGTGAACGTTGCCACCCGATTGCCACCGGGCCTTCGCCCTAGAGCTCCTCCTCGTTCGAATCTTACGGCGACTGCTCGACAAATTTGTGGTCCCTGAGATATTGGTCGAGTTCCTCCCGAATTTTAGCGGCCTCTCCGTGAATGGCTATCGCCGCTCCGTGATCGGGAAATGCATGCGGAAAAACATAGATGATAATCAAACCCGTCTCGATGCACGCGAGGACGGCGCGCACGAAGGCAGTCGATGGCATAGACTGCAAATAGGTCAGGGTCACGCTGCGTCCTTCGACAATGGTCAAATGCTCCATCACAGACCGCGCGTTGGGGTGTGCGCCAAACTCAATTGTAAGCTCATACGCTTCAGCGACCATGGCGCACAGATTTGGATCGTCGTCCTCGAGAAGTTTGAGGGCGCTCCGCGCGCTATAGAGTTTCCGGCTGCGCTTTAGATTCCTGTCGCGATCGAGCCAGATTGATCTGTTTTCTTCGCTGCGCGACGCTATCAGGCCGAACAGGGCGCTCTCTAGCGCCCCCCTAAGCGCCATGAAGGTGGGAGGACTTTGTCCGCTGACCGCGATGCGGCAGGCCGCCAAGAACGAGGCGTGCGCATTGATAAAAAGCGTCCCCGCCATTGGATCACCGCGTATTTCATCTGCAAGAAACCTTCGAAAAAGACCGTCAATTTTGTCGATAAAATCTATGAAATCGGGGTACTCAGACAGACACTCCGTCTCATTTTCGGTCGCTGCCTTCAAAAACTCTCGCAAACCCGGCTCGCTCATCGAGATCCCGTTTCTCCGCTTTCGCTCGGCGCCTTCATGGCAAGAGCACGGCCCACCGCCGCATTGATTGCATCGGTACTCTTATCGTCCCGTCTATGGAAAAGGTGGGCGTAAATCTTCAAGGTGACGGTCGGGGATGCATGCCCCAGGCGCCGGCTAATCTTTACAACATCAATTCCGGCATCAATCAGGTGCGACGCGTGCGTATGGCGAAACGCGTGGAAGGTGATCTGCGGAAAGCCGATGTTCTCAGCCACGTCGGACCAATCCTTTGAGAACGCGCGGGGCGATTGTGCAGTGCCGTCAAGCCTCGGAAAAATAAGCGCATCGTCCGGCAACTTGCCAAGGCCGAGCGCGATCCGGAGCTCGAGCTGCTGGCGCCGCAAGCCGCGCAGCGCATCGACGACGATATCGGGGAGGGTCACGTCTCGAATGCTATTTTTAGTTTTTGGCGCCTTGAAACGAATCCCGCGTGCCTTGGTCTCCTCGATCGCTTCCCGGACCCGGAGTTCAGGATTTTTTGAATCTAGGTCGAGATGGCGCCATCGCAGCGCCAATAATTCGCCGCGCCGAATGCCGGTGAAGAGAGCAGTTATTGCTCGCGGATACATGGCGCGCCCGCGCAGTTTCTCGACAATAGCTTTAACCTGACCCTCGTCCAAAACAGCGACCTCTTCGGAATCAACCTTCGGAGGCGCTTCGGCCGCGGCAACATTGCGAACGACAAGATCGTGTCGAAGGCCTTCCTTGAGAGCTTTCGATAAAAGTCGGTGCGCGTGGCCGATCGTGCGAGAGCTCAATCCGCCGTGACCGTCTTTTCGGCCGGAGGTCTTAAGCGTGGCATGCCAACGCTCGACGTCGGCGGGTTTCAATTTTTGAAGAGCGGCTGCACCTATGTATGGCGTGATTTGATTTTCGAGGAGTTCGCGATAGCGCTCGGCAGTCTTTGGCGTGATTTTTTCGAGCGCTTCCCATTGCTCGATCCTGGCCTGGACATGTTCACGGACCGTCAGGGTCGAGCGGCCGACGTATGAGCCCTTGCCGACCGAGGCGACGAGCTCCGCCAGCTTAAACTCGGCATCTTTTCTCGTCCCGCGCACGGTGTGAAACTGCGTGAGGCGCTTGCCGGTTTTTTCATCGTGGCCGGCGTCAAACTTTATTTCGAAAGAATGCGCGCCGCGGCGCCGGATATGGCCGGTCATGATTCGTCCCCCGTGGCAAAAGGCCTCGCGCCCGAGCGCTTAAGACGGTCATGGAATTCCTGCAGGGCGGTTGCTCTCCTGGCGCGGCGTTTTTCTTCACTTTCCTTCGCCCATATCGGTAGCCCGGCGCCGACGAGGTCGGCCAGGGCCGTAGCGAGTTTTCCGGCGGGTTGATCAAGCGTAAGTCGGCTGCTCCGCGGCCCACTTTCGGCAAACTCCTGCGCAATAATCTGCCTGAAATTCTCGATTATTTTGAGCACTGTAAATTTGAAAAGCTTATAAGTTCTCGCATCCTCGAACCAGCGTTTGCCGGTCAGCGCTTCGATCTGCCAAACCGAAAGCGCCAGCCTCTGGCAAATTTCAAAAATGTCGGGCCCCCAAGCGCCAATGATTTGGTCGCGTTGGGCAAGGCTCAATTCCAGCCGATGTTCCATTTCCTCCGAAAGTGACCGTCCCGCTGCGATGGCGGACTTTTCAAGCTCGTCACGCACCTTATCGCGCAACCGGACGGTTAGCGGTCCGCGCGTTCTTTCTCCTTTTTCGAATTTTACCGGCCGGCCGCGTGTCTTCGGTTTCAATCCCATCGCGCCCTCTCCAATCCTCTTTTATTAAGTGATGTTAATTCACGTCATAAATCTTGACAAGAGGGAATGTCTAGCTATTTTGTGATGCGTTTCCACATCAATAAAATCGGAGGTCCGATGACCCGCGAAAAAGCGACCTTGACCATACCGGAAGCTGCCGAGCGTCTCGGCATTAGCCGGAACGGCGCCTACGAGGCAGCCAAACGTGGCGAAATTCCCACAATCAAAATTGGGCGCCTGGTGCTCGTTCCGAGGGTAGCGTTCGACCGATTGGTTTCGGGGGATTGGCCGCTCCGTGGCGGCCCTCAGTGCGAATAGCCCGCACCGCTCGATTACATCATGGGTAAAAATTCCGGCGAGTGGACGCCTGAAAGGCGCGCCGCACACGGCGAATTGACGCGACGGAAAATGCGGGACCCTGCGGTCCGCGCAAAAATCTCTCGTCGAACGCGCGAGGCCATGGCGCAGAAGCGAGCGCCGGAACTGCTGGCGCTTCGCGAGGCGTGGAGCGTCGCGAGTGCTGCTACGCGAACTGAATTTCTTTCGGAAATCCTGGCGGTTTTGATCAAATGATCATCCGCCCTGCATGCGAGCGAGAATATACGTCGCTGCCGAACGCAATTTTTAATGATCGTAGGTTGAGCGTCGATACGCGCGCAATGATTGCCTGGATATTGTCGAAGCCAAGAACATGGCGCGTTCAACCCGGCCGGATGGCGACGGCGCTCTCGCGTACCGGCGAAAAACCGCTCGGCCGCACGAAGCTATCGCGGATGTTCAAAGAAGCGATGGCGGCCGGCTATATGGCGCGATCCGAAAAGCAGGCGCATCAGAATGACGGCCTTTGGGGCGCATACGACTATTTCGTCGGTATGCCCGACGACGTGGCGACGGCGATTCAAAGGGAAGGCGTTGCAGTTTTACCGCACGCACGAAAACCGCACACGGATGACCCGCGTGCGGTTGAACCGCACACGGTTGAACCGCACACGGTTGAACCGCGCGCGGTTAACCAGCACACGAATCAGAAAGTAAAGAATCTAGAAAATACAGATTATAAAAAACTCTCACCTAAACCCTCTCTCACCGAGCCATCGTCTCAGCCGCAGGAAGGGGTAGCCGATGAAGAGCTGACAGAATTCGGGAAGCACGCCCGCGACCAGGGCCTCACATTCGTTTTCGAAGGTTCGAAGCCATACCTGCGATGGCTCGAATTCAGAGGCGCTGACGGCATGCCGCTCGCCGACGTTGTGATCATCGGCGGAGCCAAGCGCCGCGGCATTTGGATGCCTGCGCTCTTTCCGCCAAGGCAATCGCGAAGCGACGGAGCGGCGGCGTGAGTGGCGCGCAACCGCGATCTGTGCGGGCGCTGGCCGCTACCACTCTGCCGCTCGGCAGGCTCCCGGTGCTGCACGGGTCCTTCCCCGGCGCGAGCAAATGCGGGCAGCGAAGCTGCTCGGGTTCTCCAGCCAGACTGACTTTAGAAAGCCTAAACTCCCTAAAGCCAATCCATGCAGAAAGCGCATTACATGCACGGCGCGCATGGCGCGCTCCCGAATGCCCACAGGTGGGCACCCCCTCGGCGGTCCACCTACGGGTTAGGCCCCCCTGGTCGGTCGGGCCATGAGCGCCCTCCAAAATCATTTGCTTGAGCGACTGCGCGAGCAAATCGAGACGAGCGCGTTCGCCGGGACTGACGCCGGCCGGCAATTTTGCGAAGCGGTCGATCGCTGGCGCTCGGGCTGCTCGATCGACCAAGCTTTCGGTCTGAAGTTGCGACCGGGGCAGCGATCTTTGCGAACGAGAGCGGCACACGAGCAGATCGATGATTTGCTGCGGCACGCCGCGGCGTCTCCGCGCTTCGAAAATTTGCCGATCGCGGCCATTGCGCGGAAAATTTCGCGGGAACTCACAAACTACGCATCGACAGCGTGGCTGCGCGAGAAAAAATGCGGCGAATGCCCGCCGCGTCGCGTCGGGTCAATCTACGAAATTTTTTGGAACCTACTGCGCATCCGGGACAAGCCGCTGACCGCCAGAACGATCAGGCGAATTCTCGCGCGAAAATCCGCTGGCCACGAACTCGCGGTATTCATGGCCAACCAACCCGCTGAGAGTCCAGATGCAACGGTGACTGATTCGAGGATTTGCCCATGACTATTCACGAGGCTCGCATTCCCGAGCTTTATTCAGACGACAGGAGGCGCGTGACGCCGCTTCCGGAGAACCGGGTCGGGCCCGGCGGCATTACGGTCGACGCGAGCTTTCGACTGCCCCCACCATCGCGCCTAAAACTGCAGGGACTTCGCGAGGATTTTGTCGCCGCGGGTGGCCGCTGGCGGGCGTTGGAGGATCGTCGGCAGCAGCTCCTCGAAACTAGACAGGTTCGGCGAGATTGGCTCAATCGCCTTGTGACGCCTCGCAAGCAAGAAGCGTCAGATGGGCGCTCCGGTCACGGCCTGGCCGAAAACGATCCCGAGGTTTTGGAAATCGCGGATCAGGTCCGCGAAGCCGAGCTCTCGCTGGAAAAAACCGCGGCCGCGGCCAACGAAGCGGCGAGCGAGCGCAACGAAAAAGCCCGACTGATTGAGGCGCTCGATCGATATGTTCAGCGGTTGCCGCGCACGGGCGTGGAACTCGTCGAGCACCAGCCGGCGCCAGAAATCCGAAAGGGCGAAATCGTTCTCGATGCAATCGGGCGCGTTCGCGGCAGATTGAAGGATCTGCGCGCGAAGATAGCTAGGATCGAAGCGGCGCCGATCACGTCCAATGCGGCCAAAAAACTCATGCGCGACGAGATGGCTCATTTGATAGAGCGCGGCCGGCCGGACCTGTTTGATCTCGTCGAGCGCGGGGGCAAGATCGCGTGGCCTGAAATTGATAATCCGGGAAACACGCCCTTGTCGGACGGCAGTCGCGCCACGACGAGGACGACGACGTTCGATGCGCTGGCGTGCTTCGCCTGGCTTAATCAAAAGGCCTTGATCGCTTGCCTCGACCTCGAGATTGATCGCGCAGCCGATGATAAGGAAGCGCTCGAACCGGACGAGCGCGAGAAAAAACTCGCCATGACGCGCACGTTGGCGCTCGCGACCGAGTATGAAGAGGAAGCGCTCATAACTTTGGCCAACAGCGACGGACGCTTTCCGGCGTTGCGCCGACCGGACGCGGACCCGCGCGCCGTACTCGGCATTTCCGATCAATTGCCCGATCCCGAACCGCTGTTCGGAGGGGCATGACGATGGCCGCCGCCCAATCTCCCATAGCCGCCGCGATCGGCAAAATATGCGCCGATGCGGGTTGGCCGCCTGAAATCGCTCGGCTCTTCATTGCCGCGAATGTGCCGATTGAGATCGCAGCGAAAGCCGCCAAGCGCTTCCGGAAGGATGCCAAGAGGGGATTCAACCGCCGCATCGGTGCATATTCGACGCTCGTCGGTGTGCTCGACGTGCGGCGGGTGAATGCATTCTTCGCTGCGCAGGGGCCCAGCTCCGAGGCCGGCCGCGTGCTGACCGCCGAGTTTGGCCAGCGCCGGACGAACGAATTTTTTGCTCGACATCCCGCACCGACGACGCCAAGCGTGCGCAAATTTGCGCAGCCGGGAAAAACGGCGCGCGCTGCCATTCCGCTGGCAGGTAGGCTCCCGGTCCGCCGGTCCTTCCCCGCCGCGGCGAAACGCGCGCAGCGAAGCGGCTCCCCTTCGCCAGTTGCACCGGCAATTCGTGGCCGCAACCCGCAACCGGCAACCCGTAGCTCGGCGGCACTCTGGGATGAGGTTATCGCGGAACAAAAACGCGCGCTTGCGAAGCAGCCGGCATTCGGACCCGTCATCCGATCTGCTGGGCCTTCGAATCCCGAAATCCTGCGGCGAGGCAATGCACGGTGAGCGCAAAGAGCTCTCCCCTATTGGGGGGACCTCGCGCCGCGCCGAGCGGAAATATGCGGGGCAACGCCCGCGAAATTGGGACTTCAGCACTCTCCGGCCCAAGGGCCATCCGTTTCAAGAGGAGCAAGCGATGAACGCCAGGAAGCCACTGATTATCCTGATCGGCGCCGATAAAGGGGGCGTCGGCAAAACGACCGTCGCGCGCGTCACGGCGGACTACCTGCAGGCGCGCGGTGCGAACGGTCGCCTGTATGACACAGAGCTCGGCCGCGGCGATCTTGCGCGCTTCGCCGCCGCCGCGACCGTGGTCGATATCGCGACCACCCGCGGGCAGATGGCCGTGTTCGATACGATCGACGGCGTGACCTTGGTCGACATTCGCGCCGGCGAATTCTCGAAAACGTTGCGGGCACTCGACGAGGCAAAGCTGCTCGATGACGTGCGCTCGGGCGCGCTTAATCTCGCGCTTCTCCACATTCTAGGACCGACCGACAGATCCTTCGGCGAGATCGCCGAGACGGCCTCGATCATCGGCGGCGGCACGCGTCACTTCGTCGTCAAGAATTTTATCAACGAGGGCGACTTCGTCGAGCTCGAAAAGGACGCGCGCTTTGTTGCCCAGATGCGCCAGATGGAAGGCGCAACGGTCGTGGTCCCGCATCTGACCGCCGACGCTTGCGACGCGCTTCAAAAACTCGGCGTCTCATTCGAGGCCTTCGCGCGCGATCCCGCGCGGTCGCGGATGTTGCGGGGGTATGTGCGGTCGTGGCTCGATCGCGTGTGGGGTGATTTCGATCGCGTCGGCCTTGGTGACTTGGTCGCCGCGGCAATTTCGGACCGTAATGTTCGTTTGGCCGTGGCGCGATAGTCGCGACGCTGTCGAAGGAGGCGGCCGGCGCGTGATTGGGCTCTCTCGCCGGCCGCCGAACTCTTGGGGGTCGTGTTTTCTCGTTGCCGGTGACTGCCTGTCCCGGCGCGGGAGTGGTCAAGCTGGAGAGCGCGGAGCGAATTCTTGCTTGGCCTGCGGCCGGTGCGCTTTCGTCCATGGCGCGCGCCGGCCGGCTTCTATCCGTCGGTTGAGCAACTTCGCGTTCTAGCGTCAAATGCGAGGGGAGGGCAAGGCGTCCTAAGCGTCTTGAATAAGGAACCAGCACAGATGGCCGCCAGCGGAGAAATAGTTGACGTCGAGATTGGGACCGGCGGAGCGTTCATTCGGTTTCGCCGCGCGACAGATGAGGATCGCAGAAATTTTGACGAGTGGCTTGCGAACGAGCGGGACGATCTCCGCGAACTTCCTGAGCCGATCGCCGCTGACTTCAAGCCGCCGGATCACCGCGCGGCAGTTAGGTGGTGGCTTCTGCAGCACGTCGCCGGCGAGCTCCTCGTCGACCTTTCCGAGGGATTTAGAACAGATAGCGCGATCGTCGCTCTCGCCACCTCGTTAGATGCTCCGATTGCCGAGACTACAACGCCGCGCGAAATTCTTCGACAGTTGCTGACCCTCCCTGCGATTGCCGACGCGGTCGAAAAGGCGATCGGGGTTTCATTCGAAAGCGTGCTGGATTTTCTCGCGCCACAAATGAGGAACTAAAGTCATGGCAACAACGGGCAACGTCTCGGTTCGTCTTTCCGTCGTCGACGCCGAGACGGTGCGCGCCGCGCTGGAAAAGCTCGGTAGCGACGGGCAGGCGGCGCTAAAAAAGATCGAAGCGGCCGCCGCACATCCGAACACGTCGCTTTCGGCGGTCGATAAGACGGTCGCCGGTCTCAAGCAGCGCTTCGAGCAAACCGCGCAATCGCTTGGGCCGCTCGGCACGCTCTTGGTCGGGCTCGGCCCGATCGGGCTCACGGTCGCCGCCGGCATCGGCGCCGCGGTCGCCATCATGTATGAGATGTCGAAGGCGGCGAAGGAGCTCGGCGACCGCGCCGGGCAATTGCGCAATTTCGCTGCCGCGACCGGTCTTTCGACCGGCCAGGTGCAGGCGCTGACTTCGGAGGGTGCGAAGTTTTCGCTATCGAGCGAGCAAATCTCTATCGGGCTGCAGCGGCTGGCGACCAATCTCGACATGGCGCGCCAGGGCACCGGCACGCTCTATGATGATTTAAAGCGCATCAGCCCGCAGCTTGCGCATCAGGTCGCCGGCGCCAAGGACGTCGCTACCGCTTATGATCTGATCGGGCGCGCCATCAGCCAGGCCCATGACAAGATAACGGCGGCGGGGATTTCGCAGGCGGCGTTCGGCCGCCAGGGCGCGGTGCAGGGACAGCTCGCGGCGGAAGTGGCTTCCAGCGGCGGCCTTGGCGCTCGAGCGTCGGGCCTTCAAAATGCCGGCAAGGTGCTCGACGACGGTCTGCTCAAGCGGCTCGCCACTCTGCGCTCAGAGATCGTCGATACCGAGCAGGTCACCAAAGACCTAATGGCATCAATGTTCGCGGAGGACACTCTCAAGCGGATTAAGGCCGCCGATGAGGCCCTGCAACGTATGGCGCTGCACGCCAAGGAGATGAAAGAGGCGACGGCGACTGAGACTTGGGGCGAGTGGGCGCAGCGCATGCTGGGCTACTACGGCGCGTTCGCCGCGGGCGAAGGTGGCAATCTTGCTCTCGCGGGCCAAATGAAGGAGTCCGCCGACCAAGCGACGATCGAGGCCGCGCGGCAGCCGCGCGGCATCTACGGGCCGTCCGATACTGGCGATTATCAGAGCAAATTGACGCTCGGCGGCGTTGCCGGCGCGGTCAATACCGGCGGCGTTCGCGGCGCGCTAGGGATGAAAGCTATCGAACCGAAATTGCCCTTCATGGCGGACGATGCGCTCAAGGACCTTGAGAAGCGCATCAAGGCGCTGGGCGATGCGGCGACGGCGCCGCAAAAGCTCGGCTTCGCCATGGAAAAGCTCAACCTCGAATTCCGGAAAGGCGATATCAACGCCAGCGAATATGCGCAAAAGCTTGGGGCGCTGGAGCAGGCGGAACAAAAATCAACCATTGCCGCACGCATGCAGCTCGGCATCGCATCCGAGAGCGAAATTCTCTCCCAGAAGCTGATCCAATTGAAAAAAGACGAGGCTGACGGCTATATCCGCAGCGAAGGTGAAAAGCGGGCGGCGCTGGCGCGAACGGAGATCGAGGCCGAGAAAGCTTACAAGCAAGAGCAGGTGCGCAACTCGGCGTTCAAGGGCCTCGCCCAGATGGGTCAGACGCCCGACGTGGCTGAAACTCTCGATAAGATTGGCACCGGTACGCTCGACAAGCTGTCAACGACGCTGACCGATATCGCGATGAACTCGCACAAGAGCAAGGAAGCGTTTCGCGATTTTGCCATGTCGACCATGCAAATGATCGAGCAGATGATGATCAAGATTGCCATCATCGGCCCGATGGCGCGTGGCATGGAGAACATTTTCTCCGGCATGATGGGTTTTGGGCTGCCGGTCTCGGCCGGCGGCGCTGGCGTAAATCCAGATAGTCCCGCCGGGCTCTTGGCCTATGCCGGTTCGCGTATGGCAATGGGCGGCATCATGACCTCGCGCGGACCGTTGCGGCTCAATCGCTACGCCTCAGGCGGCGTCGCGCGCGGTGCGCAGATGGCGATCTTCGGCGAAGGATCCGGACCGGAGGCCTATGTGCCGCTGCCTGATGGCCGCGCGATCCCGGTCAACATAAACGGCGCCAGGGGCGGTGCGACGCATGTCGTCGCGCCGAATATTACAATTCACAACAACATTCCGGCCGGCATGAGCGCCGAAGATACCAACCGCACGGCGGCGACGTTCGCGCGTAAGACCAGCGAAATGATCAGGCAGTCAGTCAATGAGGCTATCATCGCGCAAATGCGCACCGGGGGCCTTCTAAACCCGGCCTAATAGGGCCCCAGAAGGGGAAAGCCCCGTTGTCACCGGCGATGGCACAGCGAGGCTTGAAGGGAGCCAACCGTTCGTATTTAATGCGCAGCGGCGGATCGCCTGGAACGCGACCCGCCGCCACTTGCCACCCGACGCACCAGAGGGCATCGGATGACCGAATCGACAATAGCAAAAAAACTGAGCGGCATTCCCCCTGGCTGGTGCATTCACCCACAGCCAGTGAGGAAGCCATGTCTCCATCGTCGTCACGACACAATGTCATAACCCTCGAATCGGCGAGAGGCTCTGAGAGCTCGATTGCCGCGTTAATTCATCGTCACCGCCGCGCCACGACGGAATTCTCTCGATCGAGAGAAGGTGGGCGCAAGGAAAAAATCGCAGTCGCGGAAGAGGAAGCTGCGCGCCGCGAGCTCTTGGCGACTTCGCCCCGCACCTTGCAGGGGCTGAGGATGCTCCTGCAATATTTTCTCGATGAATCAAACCGACGGCGAAAACCCTTTTTCGAGAACGACCGCGAAATCGTGGATTTCCTCCGATCGATATACGCATTCGCGGCGAGCCGAGATCCGGAAGCGTCACAACGGCCGGATTTCTCGGAAATGGAAGCGCCTTTGCTCGACGCGCGCGGCCTGACGAAGGCGCTGGTAATGGCGGTCGCCGGAGAGCATCGCGTCGCCATGGACACCGACGAGATGAATGATGCCCTTGAGCGATTGGCGCTCGCCGTCGACGAGAAGATAAATGAAGTAGTGAAAATCTGGGAAGGGTTCGCAATGAACGGCGATGCGATGCCGAATTTTGCCCCCAACCTGCGTCGCTGAACTGACGATGGGAGAGAAGTCATGAAAACGGGACCGGCATTAATTGAGCCGCCATGCGGGCATGGCCGCGCGGCAGACGATCGGAAATTCGCCCTGAGGCTCCGCGTCACTCGATTAACGCTCGGTATCACCGAGCCGGAAGCGGCGGAAGGGTATGGGGTGACTTTGCGGACCTATCGTAAGTGGGAGTCGGGCCATCCCACTCAAAGGGCGCTTCCACTGGTCAAGTTCGCCAAGACCTATCGTGTGAGCCTGGACTGGCTCATCGACGGCGACGGCTTTAACCTCGGGCGGCATCTGACTTCGGAGACCCGCACTAAGCTTGCGATCCTTCCCGTTACAACTGCGGAAAATGCCGCGCTCCGGCGCGAGCTATTGGAGGCGTTTCTTGCGCGGCAGCCGGTGCAACCATGAATGCCGTGGGGCGCCGGTCGGCTCGCTCGGCTCTCGCGGCTGGCGCAACGGCCGTCTTGTTGTCGACCGGCGTCTCGCTGACACGTTTCTGGAAGGCACAGAGCAGGCCGCCGCCGGCGAGGGCGTGAGGGCGTCACTGAGGGCTGGCCAATTGGCCAGCCCTCAGAACAAAGAGGGTGGCACCCTCAAATTGAGGGTGCATCGCGCGATGCGCCCTCACTGGCGGGAGGGGTGGCTCAATTGAGCTATAGCGCGTGCGGTGAAGCGACGGAGCCGACATAGACGCTCTAATTCCACCAGCTCTGCTTCATTTCCCTGTCGAACCAATCCTCCGCGTCGTCATTTCCGCCTCGCACTGAGCGGAAATCGAGATAAGAGGAATAATGATTTTCCTGCAGCCACTCCTTGAAGTCGGAGAAGCTGTAATGCGTCGCTCCATCCGGCAGCGGGTAGCCGCGGGGGCCTCGCGCCAAAGGCGACAAAGCTCAGGAAAGGCTTTTTTGGCATCAGCTTTTTTCACGATCTTGCGATCTCTCTCCCCTTCGATCATTACCGCGTGGGCGTCGTCTGCGAGAGGCCCCCGTCAATAAGCTCGCGCACCTTTACTGGCTCTCCTCCATTTCGCGGCTGTAGAAATGTCTTTACTTTGCCACCCGAATTGCCACCGGACCGTCAAGCAGGGCCGCGAATGGGGCGGCACAAGACGGGACGTCCTTTCAAGGAAACTGCAATGAAACGCGCCTGTTCGGAATTGGCAAGCATAGGACGGGACGGCCGTGTGAGAGTTTCAAGACCGGTGCCTTAAACCACTCGGCCACCCTTCCGCAGCGGCTTGGAATTAGAACGAGCCGTCCCGCAAAGCTACCCGCAAAGTTTGAAAAGTTTTCCCGCCACGAGGGAGGAGATTGGATGCGCCATGCGCAGCGTCGCAATGATCCGTTCACTATGGAACCGGCCTTGTCCATTTCCGCCACAATCTGACCACGCTAGAATTCGATAAATTTCCATTCGGGACGGGGGGGCGATGCGGGGTCGGCTCAGCTCGACATTGCGACGGCTTGCGCCTTTTGGCGCCTGCGCCGTGCTTTGCCTCCTCGTTGCCAATTGCGCCAATCGCGGCGGGATCGACGCCCGGTATGGCGTGTCGCCGAGCGCTCGGCTGGTCGAGCCCGGCGAGCCGGTGCCCAAAGGCGGCGGGGTGTATCGGGTCGGCTCGCCCTATATGGTTGGCGGCCGCGTCTATGTCCCGCAGGAGGACCCGAATTATAACGCCGTCGGGCTGGCCTCCTGGTACGGCGCCGATTTCCACGGCCGTGCCACCGCCAACGGCGAGATTTTCGATGACAGCTCCATTTCCGCCGCGCATCCGACGTTGCCGTTGCCGAGCTATGTGCGGGTGACGAACCTGAGCAACGGGCGCTCGCTGATCGTGCGGGTCAATGACCGCGGCCCCTATCATGGCAACCGCATCATCGACGTCTCGATGCGGGCCGCCCATCTCCTTGGCTTCACCAATCGCGGCATCGCCTGGGTGCGTGTCCAATATGTCGGACGCGCGCCGATCGAAGGATCGGACGACCGCGTGCTGGCCTCCACGCTTCGGGAGAACGCGCCGGCGCCGGCGCCGTGGGACGTGCGGCTTGCCGCAACGCCGCTTGTGCCGGCTTTCCCCAATCAACCGCCGCCGGTCCGCGCCGAACGGCTGGCTAGCGCCATGCCCGGCCTTACCGCTACCGACGCGTCGTACGCGCCTGGGCCCACGCACGCGATGTCATTTGCGGATCCGCCAGAAAGCGCCGACGGCACCGACCAATTCCTCAATGGTCGGGGGCTTTATTGATCTAGGCTGCCATTCTGGTTGAAGTCCCGCCGCGCCATTTTTCCAGGCTCCAATCGTAGCCTTGCGCGCGGCCTAGCCGGCGCGAGATACAAGAGCGCGTGTGAGTTGGAGGCGGGTTTGCGGAAACCATATCGGCCAGTTCTGCGGGGGAGGAGACTTCGCCATCTGGCAGCCGCGGCGCTTGCCGCGGCAGTCGGCTTTGGCGCCGGCCTTGGCGTCGTTATGGCGCCGGTGCGCGCCGCCCCGCCCGCGGCGACAAAGCCCGAGGGCGGATTTCAAACCAGCGTGCCCACCGCGATCCTGCTCGATCCCAAAAGCGACAGTATATTGTACGAAAAAAATTCCGAACAGCCTGTCGAGCCGGCGAGCCTCGCCAAGCTGATGACGCTGGAATATCTGTTCAACGAGATCAAGCACGGCCGCGTCAAGCTCGACGACACCTACACCATCAGCGAGAATGCCTGGCGCAAGGGCGGAGCACCGTCGCACGGCTCGACCATGTTCGCGGCCATCCACAGCAAAGTTGCCGTGTCGGACCTGATCCAGGGCATCATCGTCAATTCCGCCAACGACGCCTGCATCGCGGTTGCCGAAGCGCTCGCCGGCAACGAAACCGCGTTCGGCGAGCTCTTGACCAAGCGGGCGCGCGAGATTGGGCTGCAGAACTCGACATTCACCAACGCGACCGGTCTGTCCGATCCCAATATGCGCGTTACCGCGCGCGACATGGCGGAACTGACGCGTCACATCATCCAGACCTATCCCGATCTCTATCCGCTGTTCGGCCAACGCGATTTCACCTGGGACAATATCCACCAGCAGAACCGCAATCCGCTGTTGGGCATGGGCATCGGCGCCGATGGACTGAAGACCGGCGAGACCAAGGAAGCGGGATTCAATCTCGTCGGCTCCGCGGTCACCGACAATTTGCGCCTGATCGTCGTGATCACGGGAGCAAAGACGGACAAAGAGCGCGCCGACGAAGCGCGCAAATTGCTGGATCTGGGCTTTCACGGCTTCATGTCCCGAGTCCTGTTCGCGGAAGGCCAGACCGTCGGTGAAGCAAAAGTGTTCGGGGGCGACCGCAGCTACGTGCCGCTCATCGGTCCCGGACTGGTCAAAGTGATGATACCGCGCGACAACACCGAGCGGCTCAATGCCCGCATCGTCTATACCGGTCCGGTGCCGGCCCCGATCGCCAAAGGCCAGACCATTGGCGAGTTGAAAGTGTGGCGCGGCGATGATCTCGCGCTCGATGTGCCGCTGCAGGCCGCCGACGACGTCGGCAAGGGCACCATGACCCAGCGCGCCATGGACGGGGCGACTGAGCTGATTATCGGCCTGCTGCGGGCCGGTGTTGCCAAGCTTTGATTGGCGCGTGCGCAAGCGGCCGAAGCCCCTTATATTGCGGTCACTGTGCATCAGCGATCTGCACGCGGTGTCTGCGGAGATTCACGTAAACTGTTGAAATAGCTGTATATATTGCTGTTGATAAATTGACACGGCCATTGTTTGCGGCGGCACGGGTTTGAGCAATGCGAGGCAAGTTCATCACGTTCGAGGGCGGCGAGGGCACCGGCAAGTCGACCCAAGCCGCGATGCTGGCGCTGCGTTTGGAGGCGCTCGGGCTTGCCGTGCATTTGACGCGCGAGCCGGGCGGCTCGCCGGGCGCCGAAATCATCCGCCACGTGCTGTTGTCGGGCGCGGCAAAGCCGTTCGGGCCGGAGGTCGAGGCGATGCTGTTTGCGGCGGCGCGCGACGACCACGTGCAATGCACCATCCTGCCGGCGCTCAATTCCGGCAAATGGGTGATTTGCGACCGCTTCGCCGATTCCACGCGCGTTTATCAGGGCATCCTCGGCCAAGTCGATCAGCGGCTGATCAAGGGACTCGAACGCGTTTCGATCGGCGATCTTGCGCCCAACCTCACATTGGTCCTCGACGTGCCGGTTGAGCTGGGGCTGGAGCGGGTAAAGCTGCGCCGCGGCGACGCCAAGCCCGACCGCTTCGAGGCGGAAAACGTGGAGTTTCATCAAAAGCTGCGCCAGGCCTATCTTGCGATCGCGGCCGAGCAGCCGGAGCGCTGCGTCGTCATCGACGCCAGTGGGCCTAAGGAGGCGGTGGCAAGGAAAATCTGGAACGCCGTCGGCTCAAGGCTCGATCCGATGACCTTCCCGGTCAATAGCGAACGCCGGCGCAGCGAGGTCGGCGCGTCGTGAGCCCGCGCGCAACCGACGAAGATGGCGGCTTCGACGAAGCGCCGCCGCCGCGCGCGACAACCGCGCTGTTCGGCCAGGCGCCGGCGGAAGCAGCCTTGCTTGCCGCTTATCGCTCCGGCCGCGTGCCGCACGCCTTTCTGATTGCGGGGCCGCACGGCATCGGCAAGGCCACGCTCGCCTACCGCATGGCGCGCTTCGTGCTCGCGCACCCCGATCCGGCCGCCCCCGACGTTGCGACTGCGACGTCGCTGTTCGTCGATGCCAAACATCCGGTGTCGCGCCGGATTGTCGCCCAGGCGCAGCCCGATCTTCTCGTCATCGAACGCACGCTCAACGACAAGGGCGTGTTGCACAAGCAGATCGCGGTCGAAGACATCCGCAAGACGGTGACGTTTTTCGGCTCGACGGCGGGCGAGGGCGGCTGGCGCGTCGCTATCGTCGATGCGGTGGACGAACTCAACCGTTCCGGCGCCAATGCGCTATTGAAAGTTTTGGAGGAGCCGCCGCAGCGCGCGCTGTTACTCCTGGTCAGTCATTCCGCCGCGCGCGTGCCGGCGACGCTGCGCTCGCGCTGCCGCATCCTGACGCTACGTCCGCTTAGTGCGGCCGATGTGGCGGCGGCGCTTGCCGCCGCGACGGGAGCCGCGGCGGACGATCCCGATATTGCCGCAGCTGCCGCGGCGGCGGACGGTTCGGTGGCGCGCGCTCTGGCATTCCTCGACGAAGGCGCATTGGCGCTGCGCCAGCAGGCGCTCGATCTCCTCGACCGGCTGCCGGCGCTCGACGCCAAGGCGCTCCATGCGCTCGGCGAAGCGCTGGCCGGAACCGACCCGCAACCGCTTGCCGCCTTTGTCGACACCGTCAATGCCTGGCTGTCGCAGCGCCTAACGCGCGAGCCGAACGCGCTTGTCCGGGCCCATCGCCTCGCCGACGCCTCCGAGAGCATTAATCGTGCGGCGCGCGACGCCGAAATCTACAATCTGGAGCGAAAGCCGCTGGTTTTCAGCGTGTTCGGCTTGCTTGCCGAGGCCACGCGCGGTTGATACCAACCCACATGTCCGCAAAGCAAAACTTGCCCGGCAAGCCCTATTACATCACCACCGCGATTGCGTATCCGAATGGCGCGCCGCATATCGGCCACGCCTATGAGGCGATCGCGACCGACGCCATCGCGCGCTTCCAGCGGCTCGATGGCCGCGACGTGTTCTTCCTCACCGGCACCGACGAGCACGGCATCAAAATGCTGCAGACGGCGGCCAAGGCGAACCTGACGCCGCGGCAACTGGTCGAGCGCAACGTGCCGCGCTTCCAGGCCATGGTGAAAAGGTTCGAATGCTCGAACGACGATTTCATCCGCACCACCGAAGCGCGCCACCATGCGTCGTCAGTTGCGATCTGGGAGCGCATGGAGGCCAACGGCGATATCTATCTCGACAAATATTCCGGCTGGTATTCGGTGCGCGACGAAGCCTATTACGACGAGAGCGAAACCCGCCTCGACGACAAGGGAACGCGGCTCGGTCCGCATGGCACGCCGGTCGAATGGGTCGAGGAGGAGAGCTACTTTTTCAAGCTGTCCAGATATGCCGAGCCGCTGCTCAAGCTCTACAGCGAGGTGCCGGATTTCGTGCTGCCGAAAGAGCGCCTGAACGAAGTTGCGAGCTTTGTCCGCGGCGGTTTGCAGGATCTGTCGCTGTCGCGCACTACCTTCGATTGGGGCATCAAGGTGCCCGGCAACGACAAGCACATCATGTATGTGTGGGTCGACGCGCTCACCAATTACATCACCGCGGTCGGCTTTCCCGATACCGACAGCGAGAAATTCAAGAAATACTGGCCGGCCGATCTGCACGTTATTGGCAAGGACATCGTGCGCTTCCACGCCGTGTATTGGCCGGCATTTCTGATGTCGGCCGGCATCGCGGTGCCGCGGCGGATTTTCTCCCACGGCTTTCTGTTCAACCGCGGCGAGAAAATGTCGAAATCGGTCGGTAACGTCATCGATCCATTCGCGCTGGCGGATGCCTATGGCGTCGATCCGTTGCGCTATTTCCTGTTGCGCGAAGTGCCGTTCGGCCAGGACGGCAATTACAGCCACGAGGCGATCGTCAATCGCATCAATGCCGATCTCGCCAACGATCTCGGCAATCTGGCGCAGCGCTCGCTGACGATGGTGGCGCGCGCATTGGGCGGCGTGCTGCCGCAGCCGGGCGCGTTGAGCGCCAACGATCAGGCGATTTTGGGCGCCGCCGACGCGTTGATCGGCAAGGCGCGCGAAGCGATGGCGACGCAGCAACTGCATCAGGTGCTCAATGCGGTGTGGGCCGTGGTGGCGGATGCCAACCGCTATTTCGCCGGCGAAGCGCCGTGGGCACTGGCCAAGACCGATCCGCCGCGGCAGGGCACGGTGCTCTATGTGACTGCCGAAGTGCTGCGGCAGATCGCGATCTTGGCGCTGCCCTTCATGCCCAGTTCGGCCGGAAAACTGCTTGATCTGTTGGCAGTCCCAGTGGGCGACCGGACATTTGCTTTTCTCGGCGACAAGCACCGCGTCGCCGCGGGCGCGAAACTTCCGGCGCCGGCCGCCATCTTTCCGCGTTATGTTGAGCCCGAAAGTCGCGCCGCCCAATAGCCATGCTCATCGACAGCCATTGCCACCTCGATTTTCCCGATTTTGCCACGGAGCTTGACGCCGTGGTCGGGCGAGCCCGCGCCGCGGGGATCGAGCGCATGGTCACGATATCCACGCGCGTGAAGCGCCAGCCCGAGCTACTCGCCATCGCCGAGCGTTTCCCCGACGTCTTCTGCTCGGTCGGCACCCATCCGCATTACGCCCATGAAGAACTCGACGTCACCGCGGCCGATCTCGTCGCGCACACCCGGCACCCCAAAGTCGTGGCGCTCGGCGAAGCCGGCCTCGATTACCACTATGACAATTCGCCGCGCGAGGCGCAGGAGCGCGGCTTTCGCGCCCACATTGCGGCCGCGCGCGCGACCGGATTGCCGCTCGTCATCCATTCGCGCGAGGCCGACGACGACACCGCGCGGATTCTCGAAGAGGAGAGCGGGAAGGGCGCCTTCCCGGCGGTGCTGCACTGCTTCACCGGCGGGCGTGAACTGGCTCACCGCGCGGTCGCGCTCGGCCATTTCGTCTCCTTCACCGGCATTTTGACGTTTAAGAATTCGGCGGCGCTGCGCGCGATCGCAGCGGAGCTGCCGGCCGACCGCATCCTGGTCGAAACCGATGCGCCTTATCTCGCGCCCGGAAAATATCGCGGCAAACGCAACGAGCCGGCTTTTGTGGTCGAGACCGCAAAAGTGCTGGCCGAGACGCGCGGCGTGTCGTTTGAAGAAATTGCGCGACAGACCACGGCAAACTTCTTCCGCTTGTTTAGCAAAGTTCCGCGACCTGCTGCGGCAGCAGCATAATCCCGAAACGATTTTTGCAAATGACGCTGAAATTCACCATTCTCGGCTGCGGCTCTTCCGCCGGCGTGCCGAGGCCGGCCCTGGGCTGGGGCGATTGCGATCCCAAGAATCCGAAGAACCGGCGCCGGCGCACCTCGCTCTTGGTCGAGCGCTCCGGCGTGAACGGCGGCGCGACGCGCATCCTGGTCGACACGCCACCCGACCTGCGCGAGCAGATGATCGACGCAGACGTCGATTGGCTCGACGGCGTGCTCTACACCCACGAGCATGCCGACCACACCCACGGCATCGATGACCTGCGCGCTTTCTTTCTCAAGCGGCGGCGGCGCGTCGACGTCTATCTCGACGAACCGACCGCGGCGTCGCTGCACGTCAAATTCGGCTATTGCTTCAAATCGCCACCCGGCAGCGAATACCCCCCGATCGTGACCGAGCACCGGCTCGAGGCCGGTACGCCGGTGACCATCGCCGGGGAGGGCGGCCCGATCGCGGCACTACCCTTTCGCCAGGAGCACGGCGACATTCCCTCGCTCGGCTTCCGCTTCGGCAAACTTGCCTATTCGGCCGACCTCAGCGGCCTGCCGCCGGAAAGCGTCGCGGCCTTGGCTGGCCTCGATGTCTGGATCGTCGATGCGCTGCGCTACCGGCCGCATCCGAGCCATTTTTCGCTGGACGACGCGCTCGCCTGGATCGAGCGGCTCAAGCCACGCCGCGCCATCCTGACCAATTTGCACGCCGACCTCGATTACGAGGTTTTGCGCGGCAAACTGCCCGTGCATGTGGTGCCGGCTTTCGACGGGATGACGTTGACCGTTTCAGAAAGCCCGTAAAACCTGATGTATAGGCAGATAGGCGATGTTTCACTTGACTTACCCATCCCGCTGGATATGGGTCAAGCCTAATTTTGTGGGAAGATCATCTCTAGAATACTCAGCGTGATCCCCACAACGCAGATGACAATCATTACTATGCCGCACCAGACATTTGTCCAAAATTGACGCGGATTCTTATCTCGCGAAATGACGGTGCCCATCTCGGGCGGCAATTTACCAACAAGTGGACGGGCCCGAGGAAATGTTCCGGTTCGGAAGCCCCGGAGAAGCATATAGCCGACCAACGCAAGACAAATCACCCCGAGCACAAGCCCTTGCTTGGGGCTATATGCCATGCCGGACAAAATCATTTCGTTTTGCGCGGCCCAGTCGGCGGTCGCGTTATCTTCTTGAACGCCCGATCGGCCCCCTCCTCGGTTTCATCAGCTTCGGCCTCGCAGGCGGCCTCAAGAAAACGCTTGTACTGCGCCGGGTCGTCGGGCTTGGGTTTGGCCTTGCGTTCCATATCTTTCAGTTCTTCTTCGGATGGTCGGCAAGCGACAGTTGCCTGTACTTCTCTGGTAGGCATTGCGTATCCCTGCCGCTCCGAACGTGCAAGCCAAGTTTAGCCAATGTCGTGTTGACCAAGTTCAGCCGATTCAATCTTCCGTTTGCCGAGAGAAATTCGTCGCATTTCATAGCGAGCGCGGACGCGATGTGAATACTGTCCGCTCCGCGAAGCGGTATCCCGTGCGCCCATCGCAGATCGCGCGCGTCGATTGCGATAAACGGCGTTAGTTGAACGAGCCGCACATATTGGCCCGACATCAGCAGACGGGTGAACTCCGATTTTACGGCGGGACTTATGTCGCCATCGCCGCCGTGGCTGCATTCGGCTATCGACAAGGTTGAAGTAAAGATTTCAATTTCCTTGTCTCGGTGTGCTTCGAGAAGCCGCTTTAAGTGCCAAACATCAAGTTCTCTGTCATTTTCCAGAGTCTTCTTGATGTGCGTCTTCACCATATCGATGAAGCAGCAAGCGTCCAAATACACCTTTTGGCCATTACTCATTCGCCCACGTCTCATCGTCGATTTGCGCGACGAAATCGGGCGCGCTGCCGAAAAACTCTTCAAATTCGGCAGTCGAAAGCATCTTCATGAGTTCGATACGGTCAGCACGTAATTCCGTCGCCTGCCGCGTCGCGCGGTCAAAAAGCATATTGCCGGAAACCATCAGCATAGTCGTCCTCTCTTGGACCGCCTTGGCAACATCCGCATACAGCGAGGGCGGGTAGTGCACTCTCACCAGCACATCAGTGGATAATTCCCGCAGTTGAAAATTCGGCTCTTTGGCTTCCTTGAACCAAGCGTGCAAAATTCCTTGGACGGAGCCGTAGGAGACCACGGGCGCTTCGATTTCTCGCTTAAGCGCCGCGCTCACCCGATATGTGATCGTCCTCATTTTCGGAGTGCGGGCGAAGGGCGAATAAATACCGAGCCCAATTTCTTCATCTGGATCGATCAGCGCGCCTATTCGCGCGTACTCAAGCGCCGTGGCGGGCTTAATTGCGGCGTTCAAGCCTTCGGAGTCTGGATCAAAATCCGCGAGAAATTCCAGGTTACGCGCGAATATCTCGGCGTCAGCTTGATTTACGTCTCCCTGAAATTCGGCGTCGTACTCAACGGAGCCGTTTCCAAAATTCACCGCAAGCCATTCGCCGGGATGCGTTTCGATGTCGCAGTCAGCCGCCAGCACCTTCAGGAATTTTTCGGCCTGTTCCGAAATCTTCCCAAGCTTCGCCATGGGCGCGCCATGGCGGCCTTTATTGATGATGAGACGGACTTTGATGCGCGCCATGATGCTCGGCCTTCCGAATTGCCTCACACATGCGGCGAGAATCGCTCACGCAACGCACGCTTTTGAGGCAGGATACCAGATAATAGTCATTCCTCAAAAGGCAACTTTAACTGAAACGGCGCGGCGGGCTCACGCTTCGCCGTAAGCTGCTACGTAGGTCAGCCGTTTTCCTTTCGCGCCTTTGACCGCAATCGCCTCGCGCTGCACATCATTGATACCAATCTTGGCGCGGGTGTTTTGCCGGAAATCAAATTCGGCCAAGTATCGGTCGAAATGCTTGGCGTCGATGTGCTGGTAAACGCCGACGATACCGCGTTTGAAGATGCTGAAAAATCCTTCCAGCGTATTCGTATGAACGTCGCCGCGCGCCCATTCGTATTTGGAGTGGTCAACCGCTTCGTGCTTGGCCGCTTGATATTTGAACACGGGCGCGCTGTCGGTCACGAGGCGGCTTCGCCGATCAAGCTGGCTGTAGAACAGGCCGCCGATCCCACGATGGTCGATGACCATAGAACGGATCGGGCCGCCGCGTTCGACAAGGCTCAGAACCTTCACGTTACTCTTGCGGCCATCGGGACGGCGACGGGACTTATGCGAGCGCCCCAATTCCATGTCATCGGCCTCAACCGTCTTGCCTTCACCGCCGACCGGGCTGGATTTATCCGGGTTCATCATTTCGCGGATGCGGTGTCCAAGGTGCCACGCGGTTTTCATGCCGCAGCCAAGCATCCGTTGAAGTTGGCGCGTGCTGATGCCTTTCTTCGAGGCGCAAAGCAGGTGGATCGCCTGAAGCCACACGCGCAAGGGAAGGTGGCTATCCTCAAAAATCGTGCCCTTGCGCACCGTAAAGGCCGGGCCACGGCAGGCGTAGCACTTGCGCAGACCGACCTGCACGACGCCTTCGGGGTTCTTCTTGCTCGGCTTGGAACGGACGCCTTGGAGCCGCCCGATCTTCTCGGCGAGCGCCCCGCAATGCGGGCACGTCGGGCCTTCCATCCATAATTGCCGTTCGACGTAATCGAAGGCGGCCTCTTCGCTAAAGAACCGGGAATAGGAAAGGACGGGCTGGGCCATGGCTGAATATCTCCAATAGAATCAGCCTAAACCTAGCGGATGGGTAAGTCAAGTGAAACATCGCCGGCAGATATTCCATAATATGTCTTATGCGAATCATGTCATGAAAGCCGACATTTAAACTTTGAGCCAAATCCCTGCCCCCTCTCACCAAATGCCCGGAATGAGCCGCCAGCACACGCGTGCGGCGTAGTCCCGATAGCCCGGAAGCTCGGCTTGAAGAATCCGGTCCTCCGTGATCGCGCGGTGCAAGAGAAACGGCAGCGTCGTCACCGCAAGAAACGCAGCCGCTAGCCAGGATCCGAGCGCCAGGCCGCTCGCCAGCATGATGACGATCCCGGCCGTGTAACCAGGATGGCGAATGACTGCATAGGGTCCGGTCGTCACGACGTATTGGCCGCGGTCCGACTGGATGCGGATGACCGAGGAAAAGAACCGGTTCACGTACATCGCCCAGAGGGCGAATGCGTAGGCGCCGGCGACCGCGATTAGGCCTAACACCTGGAGCCATGGCGGTACGCTGTCGCTCCAATGGAAACGGCCGCGATCGAGCCCGGCGACGATCCAATGCAGCAAAAGCACGCCCGAAAACAGCCGCAGCGCCAGCGGCGGCTTTTTGCCGCCCGGCCGCATCCGCTCGCGCGCCAGATCGGGGTCGAGCCAAAGGAACGAGGCTACGAAGACGGCCGCAAAGATCGCGAGGTAAATCCAGAAGGCGGCAATCGCGAACGTGCCAGCCGAAGCGAACAGGGCCGCCACCGCCAGAAGGAAGAAAAAGGCCGCTTGAAAATAGGCGGAAACAGGCATCGCCTCGCCTCATCGTCGGATCGGAATATGGAACCAAGGTCGTCGTGCGGGCGTTGATTTGCAACCCCGCCCCGGCTCTTCGGCAGATGCGAGCCCTGGCGGGCCGCATCTTTTTCTTATTCATTCCATCCCAGAGGTGATGCCGTGAACAACAAAGTCCGAGCCCTCGATACGCGCCGTAAAGTGGCCTCCTCCCTCGATACGCCGACCGATCTTTCCACCGACGCGGTGCGCGAGATTTCTGCCAAGCTCAACGAGGTCCTGGCTGACGTTTTCGCGCTCTACCTCAAAACCAAGAACTTCCATTGGCACGTCAGCGGCCCCCACTTCCGCGACTATCATCTTTTGCTCGACGAGCAGTCGGAACAGATTTTTGCGATTACCGACGACATCGCCGAGCGCATCCGCAAGATCGGCGGTTTGACGCTGCGCTCCATCGGCCACATTGCGCGACTTCAGACGCTCGAAGACAATGACGAGGATTTCGTGCCGCCGCTCGACATGCTGCGGGAATTAATGAGCGACAACAAGGCTCTGGTTGTCTCGATGCGGCAAGCGCACGAGATCGCCGACAAGTACGAGGACGTTGCAACGACGAGCCTTCTCGAAAATTTCATCGACCAGGCCGAGCGGCGCACCTGGTTCCTGTTCGAGGCAAGCCGCGCCGCGCAGAAGTAACCGTTAGCGCCAGTCGCAGCCGTTAATTCGATCTGTTAGGGTCCGCGCAAGAGCGCAAGCGATTTAAACAGAATCGATTGCGCTCTCGTATTTTTATAGAGCATGATCTTTCCGGAAAACCGGGTTCCACTTTTCCGGATCATGCTCCGCGCGAAGCTTTAACAGGATTCTGCGATGACCCCTTCCCGCGACATTGGCCGGCTCCTCGACATCATGGCGGCGTTGCGCACGCCGCAAACCGGATGCCCGTGGGACCTGGCGCAGGATTTTTCGACCATCGCGCCCTATACGCTGGAAGAGGCCTACGAGGTCGCCGACGCCATCGCGCGGAGCGATATGACCGATCTGCGCGAAGAGCTGGGCGATCTTCTCTTGCAAGTCGTCTTCCACGCCCGCATGGCGCAGGAACAGGGCGCCTTCGACTTTGGCGACGTGGTGCAGAGCATCACCGAGAAACTCATCCGCCGGCATCCGCATGTGTTCGGCCAAGAATCTTCCAGCGAACGCTCGCACACGCCGCAAGCCGTCGAGGGCTTATGGGAGCGCATCAAGGCCGAGGAGAAAGCCGCCCGGAAAAGCAACACTGGCGGCGGTGAAGGCGCGCTCGCCGGCGTGCCGGTGACGCTCCCTGCCCTCAACCGCGCGCTAAAATTGCAGGCTAAAGCGAGCAAAGTTGGCTTTGATTGGAACGACCCGCGCACGGTCTTGCGCAAAATCCGCGAAGAAGCCGACGAGATCGAAGCCGAGCTCAATCGGACCGAACTTGACGCCGCGGCCAGCGCCGCCGAAGTCGGAGATCTTCTGTTCGCCGTGGTCAATCTCGCGCGTCATCTGCGCGCCGATCCGGAAGCGGTGCTGCGGCAGACCAACCAGAAATTCGAACGCCGCTTCGCCGCCATCGAGCGCGCGCTTGCCGCGCGGGGAAAATCGCCGGCCGGGGCCACGCTCGCCGAAATGGATGCGCTGTGGGATGAGGCCAAGGCGCAGGAAAACCGGCGCTAGTTCAGCAGTCCGGCCGCACGCGGCAGCCAGAGCGCGATTTCTGGCACCAGCGTTACCGCGATCACGATCGCCAGCATGGCGATAATGAAGGGCGGCATCTCGCGGAAGATTTCGGCAAGCGGGGTGCGCGTCAGCCCGCTCATGACGAACAGCAACAAGCCGTGCGGCGGCAACGTCAGGCCGACCATCATATTAAGGACGACGACGATGCCGAAATGAATAAGATTGATGTTGAGCCCCTGCGCGATCGGCACCAATAGCGGCACGATCACGAGCAAGATCGTGACCTCGTCAAGCACCACCGCGAGCAGCAGCATCAAAAGATCGACGCAGAGCAGAAACGCCGTCGGCGATAAATTCCATTGCAGGAACGTGCTCTGGATGAGTTGCGGTACGCCCTCGTCGGCCACCGCATAGTTGAAGACAAAGGCGCCTGACATGATCAGCGCGATCATCGCGGTCGCTCGCACTGTGTCGGATATGACCGCCAGCAATTGCGGCAAGCTCAACGTGCGATAGACGATCAGCGCCAGCAGCGAGGCATAGGTCGCGGCAATGGCCGCCGCCTCGGTCGGAGTGGTAACGCCGGAATAAATCAGCCCGAGCAGGATGCCTGGCAGGGCGATCGGCGCCAAGGCGCGGCCGAGCACCGCCGGCGTCTGCGACCAGCTCGTCCGCTCTTCGCGCGGAAAATCGCGCCGGCGCGCCATCACGCCGATGACGAGCATCAGCGACAGCGCCATCAAGCCGGCCGGAACGAGGCCGCCAAGGAACATGGCGCCGACCGAGGCATTGGCGATCAGCGCATAGAAGATCATCGGAATTGAGGTCGGCATCAGCGGCCCCAACGTCGCCGAGACCACCGATGTCGCCGCCGCAAAACCGCGCGGATAGTTGCCCTGCTTCGCCATCATGCGCGCCAGGACCAGACCTGGACCCGACGCATCGGCAACGGCGCTGCCGCTCATGCCCGAGAAAATCAGATTGGTGACCACGTTGACCTGCGCCAAGCCGCCAGGCAGATGGCCGACCATGGCCGCACCGAACCTCATCAGCCGCTCGATCACGCCGCTCGCGTTCATGATGTTGGCAACGAAGATGAACATCGGCACGGCGATCAACAGATAGCTGTTATAGAGGCCGTTCATCGTCTGATCGACGACGAGGCCGACGTCCTGATGGGTCGATATCAGGTAGACATAGCCGGCGGTGAGCATCGCCAAGCCGAGCGGTGCGCCGAGGACCGCCGCCAGCGTGAAGACGCCGAGCAGAACCCATAGCCCTTCCGACACGGGGCGTCCTCTATTTCAGATTTCGTTCCACCAGCGCGAGCCGAGAAGCTTTCTCACGCTGAGGAACGAACGAACGACAACGGCGACCAGAAACAGTCCGAAGCAGGAATAGACCAGGTCGAGCGGCAAATTGAGCACCGGCGTGTGCTCGCGCCACAGGAACCGGATGTAGCCCAGCGATCCGGGAAGCGACCAGAGGAAGACGCCCCCGACCAGCACATGGCGCGACAGCGCCGCCATGCGCTGACCGCGCGCCGGAAGGAGCCGATAAAAGAGATCGAAGGTAATCTGGTCGCGGTCGCGTACCACGAAGGCCTGTGCCCAGAAGATGATCCAGATGAACAGGATCACCAAAACCTCGTCGGCCCAGACCGCTTCGTTGTGCTCGAAGTATCGCGTGAAGATCTTGTAGTTGAAGATCAAAAAGACCGCAGCAAACATCGCCGCGGCGGTCCAATCGGCGATTTGGCGAAGCCGCGCCGCGAGCCGAAGCTCGCCGGCTTCGCCGCGCTCCGATCCGTTGTCCGGCGCCGGCATAGTGCCTCAGGCCTTTTGGGCGCGCTGCATCCCGGCAGTGTCCCATTGCTTGGCGAGGTCGGACTTGGCGTAAACGCGATCGGCGTTGTCGCGGAACGGCGCAAGATCGAGGGTGTCGACCGAAAGGCCTCGCGCCTTCAGCGCCGTCACGATCGCCTTTTCATCGCCAAGCCGCGCATCGTCGCCGCTCTTAGCCGCCTTGCGGCAAGCGTCGCCCAGGGCTTTTTTCTGCCTGGCGTCGAGCTTGTCCCAGACCGGCTTGCCGATGTTGAAAAACACCGGCTGGACCATGTGTGCGGTGAGCACCACCTGTTCGGTGACCTCATAGAATTTCGCCGCGTTGAGGATCGACAGCGGATTCTCCTGGCCGTCGACCGTGCCGGTCTTCAACGCCAGATAGACTTCCGGCATGCCCATCGGCACCGGCGTAACGCCGAGCGTATCGCCGAGCAGGAGCCACTCCGGACCGGCGGGCATACGCATCTTGATGCCGGCGAGATCGGCCGGCGTCTTGACGCTGCGTTTCTGGCGGAGGTTGACCTGACGCGTGCCGAGGTAATGGGTCGCCAGGATTTCGATGCCCATTTTGTCCGCGACGGCCTTGCGAAAGTCGTCGCCTATCGGTCCGTCGAATACGCGGCGCATCTGATCGTAGTCGGCGAGCAGATAAGCGCGATTGAAGTAGCCGAGTTGCGGGATTTGCTGCGCCACCTCGAAGGTGGTCATCGTGCTCATTTCGAGATTGCCGCGCTGAATGGCGGGGACTTCGGTGCCCTGCTTGAACAGCGTTGAGGCGGGGTGAACGCTGACATCGAGCCCGACGGCGGCCTTATCGACGTCCGCTTTGAGCTGATTAAGGGCTTTGGTGAGGAAATCCGACGGCGGGGCGGCGGTCGAAATGCGGATCTGCGTTGCACTCTGGGCGCCGGCGCGGCGGCTGCTGCCGAGAAATGTGCCGGCCAATGCTCCGGCGATGAATGTCCTGCGTGTCGTCATCGCTTTCTTTCTCCTTCATCGCTCCAACAGTGCTGCAAGCCCGACATTGTCGCCCAACTTCAAGCCGTTCCGGCAATGGTGACGGAAAGCGTGCCAATGCCCGCAATTTCCGCGTCAATTCGATCGCCGACTTTCAGAAAAATGCCTTTAGGCACTCCGACACCGGCGGGGGTGCCGGTCAAAACGATGTCGCCCGGATCGAGCGTCATGATTTCCGAGGCGCGTGCAATCTGTTCGGCGACCGAGAAGATCATCTTGTCGGTGCTGCTATTCTGCTTGATCTCGTCGTTGACCGCCAGCTTGAGCGCGATCTTTTGCGGGTCGGCAATTGCTGCGGCGGGAACGATCCATGGGCCCAGCGGGCAACTGGTATCGGTCGCTTTACCCGCCACCCAGTCGAACTTGTAAAATTGGTCGGGCGCCATATTGAAATCGCGCGCCGACATATCGATGCCGATCGTGTAGCCAGCGATGTGATCGAGTGCGCGCTGCGGCGTAACGTAGCGCGCGGTTTTGCCAATTACCGCCGCGAGTTCGATTTCCCAATCGTATTTCAGGGTGCCGCGCGGCATTTTGACCGTCGCGCCGGGCCCGACCACGGCGTTGCGCGACGGCTTGAAGAAAAAGAACAGCCGCTGCGTCTCCTTTTTCACATTTGGGAAGCCCATCTCGGCCATGTGGTCGTAATAGTTGGCGCCGGCGCACAAGATTTTGCCGGGATAAAGCAAAGGTGCGAGCAGCTCAGTGCCGTGCTCGCCTGGAACAATCGGCTTCAGTTTTTCGCTCTCGCAGGTCGTGACGAGGCGCTGCAGTCGAGCGGCATGGGCCGGCCAGTCGGTGAACAGGTCCAGCAGCGTTTCCGGCAGGCCGGGATCAATGATCGGAAAAGGAAAAAGCTTGCCCCCGGTCCGCAAGCATGGCGTCGGTTTGCCGTCGATCCTCGCCGTCGCCAATGCCCACATCCGCCGTTTTGTCCCCTCACTGCTTCAAGTAAATGATCGTGCCCCGCAGGTCGGCCTGTCAAGCGATTTTGGAAAATATATCGAGAATTGGAAAAAGTTGACAACGTGCTCGATTCATTGGGAGAATTAAATATGTTTACCCGCGATGCCGTCCCCGATGCGTCGGTCCGCAAGACCCTGACCGACGACGCTTACGAGCGGATCAAGGCAGATCTCCTCAGCGGGGTCTTCGCTCCTGGAGCGGCCCTACTGACACGCGAACTGCTGGCCCGTTATGGCTGCGGCATTAGTCCTCTGCGCGAAGCGGTGGCCCGCCTCACAGGCGAAGGATTCTTGGACGCAACGAGGCACCGGGGTGTGCGCGTGCCGCTACCGTCTAACGATGACCTCGATGATATTTACCGCATACGCATTGTCCTGGAATCGGAGGCGCTCAGCCTATCGATGCAACACGGCGATGACGCCTGGGAAGCGGCGGCGCTCGCGGCATGCCATCGGCTCGAACGCGCACCGCTCCCCGGAGCCGGGCCGAAACAAGATAGCACTGCGCGCGCGGTTGAATGGGAATCGCGGCATCGCGCCTTCCATGCCGCCCTGGTGGCGGCCGCGCCGGCGCCGCGGTTGTTGCGTCTTATTGAGCAAATGGTCGAGCAGACCGAACGTTACCGAGCTCTGCGATTGATGCAAAGTTCGACGGATATACTGGTGCGCGACATCACTGCCGAACATCGTGCGTTGCTCAACGCGACGCTGCAACGCGATGCCCATGCAATCGAATTGCTGCGCGAGCATCTGACCCGCACACGGACTTTCGTTGCCGACCTGTTTGCACGCGGGGATACGAACGCCAAGGCTTGACCTGTCCGCGCTTTAGTGTCGGGCTGGCGCAAACTTGTCGCGCACCGCCTGCGCCCGGTCCGGAGCGGCCCGCACTGTCATCGCGATGCGGCCCTCGGCGTCGAAAGTCTTGGCGATGACTTCGGTGTGGCGGTGCAGCCAGCTCACGCCTGCGCCGTCGGCGGGATCGAGCTCGAGCTCGATAAGCACGCGGCCGGCCGCGAGCCGTGACTCGATGGCCGCGGCGAGCGCATCGAGACCCTCTCCGCTGATCGCCGAAACCAGCACCGGCCGTTCCGTTTCGCCTCGCCGCTCGGCGATGTTTGTCAGCCGCATGCGCTCGGCGGCATCGAGGCGGTCGATCTTGTTCCAGACTTCAATCAGCGTTCGCTTGTGCGTAGTGTCGTTGTGCGGATCGATGCCGAGCTGGTGCAGAATGTTCTCGACATCGTGCAATTGAGCCTCGGCGTCCTCGTGCGACACGTCGCGCACGTGCAGGATGACATCGGCCTCCACCACTTCTTCGAGCGTGGCGCGGAACGCCGCAATCAGCATGGTCGGCAGGTCCGAGATAAAGCCCACCGTGTCGGAGAGGATGATGCGCGCGCCATGCGGCAGCGCGACGCCACGCAGCGTCGGATCAAGCGTGGCGAACAGCATGTCGGCGGACAAGACGCTGGCCTGCGTCATGCGGTTGAATAGCGTCGATTTGCCGGCATTGGTGTAGCCGACCAGCGCGACGATCGGATAGGGCACGCGGCGCCTGCTCTCGCGATGCAGCGCGCGCGTGCGTTTTACTTTAGCGAGCTCGCTTTCGATCTTGGCGAGGCGCTCCTCGATGATGCGGCGGTCGGCTTCGAGTTGCGTCTCGCCGGGCCCACCAAGAAAGCCGAAGCCACCGCGCTGGCGCTCGAGATGGGTCCAAGTTCGCACCAGCCTGCCCTTCTGATAGGTCAGATGCGCATGCTCGACTTGTAGCGCGCCTTCGCGCGTGCGCGCGCGCCGTCCGAAAATCTCCAAAATGAGACTGGTGCGGTCGAGAACTTTTGCATTCCAGGCCTTTTCGAGATTGCGCTGCTGCACCGGCGTCAGCGCGCAGTCCATCACCACGATGCCGGCTTCGAAGCTTTTGACGAGCCCGGCGATCTCCTCGACCTTGCCCTTGCTGAGATAGGTCGCCGGATGCAGCGCGCGCAGCATGACGATGCCGGATTGCTCGACGGAAAGATCAATGGCGCGGGTAAGCCCGATGGCTTCGTCGAGTTTGGCCTCAGCCGTTCGCTCGGCGCTATCGGCGCGCGCAGCGGCGCGCCGCAGCGCCGGCTCGATGACCAGCGCGCGTCCGGTCGCCGGACGGCCGTCCGCTGAGCCTTTCGAGCTCAGCCGCTCAGAGCGCGTGTCGCGGCGCGGCTCCAATAAACTCTAGTCCCCAGCCGGCGGTTCTTCGGCGCCTTCGAACAGCTGGACCGGGTGCCCCGGCATGATGGTCGAAATGGCGTGCTTGTAGACGAGCTGCGAATGCCCGTCGCGACGCAACAGCACGCAGAAATTGTCGAACCAGGTCACCACGCCCTGAAGCTTGACGCCGTTCACCAGAAAGATGGTGAGCGGGATTTTGTTTTTACGGACGTGATTGAGGAAGGTGTCTTGTAGGTTTTGTGCGCGGTCGGCTGCCATGGCCGTTGTTCCGTTCTTTGTACCGCGGGCCCCTGCCCCGCGGGTCGTTTCTTAGTGCCTTCTCTTACCGGTCAGTATTACTCACTCTTGCTTGTCCCTCGGCCGCCTCCGGCAAATTCGGGCCGGACCGCCCGAAAGATCGACCATTAGAGGGCGCGGCGGGGAAGGTTGCAAGCCCAAGTTGGGAGCAAGGTTTTGGGCGCCGGCGGCGCCGGCCTCCGCCGATGGAACTGCGGCCACAACCGGGCCGGCCTGCCGTCGCCCCGCCCTCGGGCTATCGATCGACACGACCCACGTCCCGATTGGCGCGGCCGAGTAAGGTTTCGCGGGCTTATTCAAGCGTCAACTGTCGGCTGCGTGTCGGCGGTACGACGCCCGCACCATCACCACCGCGCCGGCGATGAGTGTCGGGATGCTCAATATCATTCCCATTGTGAGACCGAACGAAAAATTGAGGAGCTCGGGATCGGGCTCCTTGAAAAACTCGCAGAAGATGCGCGCTACGGCATAGCCGAACGCGAACAGCCCGGAGACAAAGCCGGGCTTCTGCAAGGCGCCGCGGCGAATTGCAAAGACGAGAACGATAAATAGAACGAGGCCCTCAAGCGCAGCCTCGTAGATTTGACTAGGATGGCGTGGCAGCGGGCCGGCGCCGGGGAAGACCATGGCCCAAGGCACGCCGCTCGGGCGCCCCCAAAGCTCCGGCCGAACGAAGTTTGCGATCCGGCCGAAGGCCACGCCGATCGCGGCTCCGGGTGAGCAGATATCGAGCGCGGTCCAGAACGAGCATTGGTTACGGTAAGCGAAAATCCACACCGCAATGCCGGCACCGATCATGGCGCCGAAGAACAGGCCGCCGCCGCGCCAGACTTCGATAATCTCGACGGGATGAGAGAAATAGATCGCGGGCTTGATCGCCACTTCGCCCAGGCGTCCGCCGATAGCCGTTCCGAAAAAAATGTAGAGCATGAGATAATCGATGCTGGCTGGCTTTGGTCGATCCAGACCATTCCAGTACGCGTCTCGCTTGATGAGGGCGAGGGCGCAAACCCAGATGGAAATGAGACCGCCGCTATAGGCAAGCGCATACCAACGGATCGGGAGCGGTCCGATGTGAAAGGCTACGGGGTCGATCGCTGGATAAGGAATTACAAATAAATCCATGGGTGTTGCGTATCCGGCGAAGTGCGAGAGCGAATGAAGCGGGAGAACATCCCCATATTGTCACCGTGAATTACGTTCGGTGGCGATACGGTGAAAGCCCAGGAAGAGTAAACTTATTCCGATCATGAGTGCGACGCCCCAATCTCCATAGCGAGCGTAGAACGTTGGGGAAAGTGCACGTGGCAGTTCGCCATCAATAATGCCCTCGGTGTCGAGGGGCAGCGCTGCAATGATGCGCCCCAGTGGATCAACGATGGCAGAGATACCGGTATTCGCTGCTCGAACTAAAGGTAATCCCTGTTCGATTGCTCGTAGGCGTGCCTGCTGGAAATGCTGATAAGGACCCGAACTTGCGCCGAACCAGCCGTCGTTCGTCACATTGATGATCCAACCTGGCCGGTCTTCACGAGACGCAATCTCGTCGGGAAAAATGATTTCATAGCACACCGAAGGCAAGAAGTCCGGCGCATTCGGAGTGGCAAGATTGTGCCGGTTGCTTCCCCTAAGTAGTCCGCCCGCCGATTTGATAAACCGCGTAAGCCCGAACGCCTCGAGCCACGCTTGAAACGGAATATATTCGCCGAATGGCACGAGATGCATCTTGTCGTAGAATGTCAGAACATTTCCGTTATGATCGACAACGAAAATAGAATTATAGGCGCCAAGGCCGTCGTTATTTTGCTGTCGGACTATTCGCAGGCCACCGGTGATCAGGACAGTTCCTGAGGGCAGAAAATTCATCACTTCCGGAGGAAGGCGATAAAATGGCAGTGGATCCTCCGGCCAAATCAAATGAGTCACGTCGCTCAGCCCATGCGGCCGAGACTGTGTGACCATACTAGAGAGCGCGCGATAGTGGTCCGCCAGGTTCTGCAGCTCTGAAGGAGCGAAGCTGTCGCTATCGTTTTTCAGGTTGGGCTGCACGAGACGCAGGCGCACGCCGGGAACGCTATCGGTGGGATTGTGTGAAAGCCGGAGCGATCCGCCTAAAGCAAGCGCGGCGAGTAGCGTGAATCCGCCAATTAGAGGAAGCCAGGTATGCCGTGCGGTGAACAGCTCATCGGCTAGAACGGCGGGCACCGCAAAAATCAAAACAGCGAAAAACGTAAGTCCCCAAATCCCGATCCACGCCGCGCTTTGCGCAAGAACGAGCGGACCCGTCAGCGCATAACCGATCGCGTTCCAGGGAAAGTCAGTGATGAGGTGACCCCGCAGCCATTCGCCGATTGTCATCGCCACGGCGAGCGAGACGATGCGAACGGGTCCCTGCGGCCAGTAGAGCCGTGCCAGGACTAAGCCAAGCGCTGTATAAATGGCGATATATGCGGGGATGACCATGACCGCGACTGGCAGAAGCCAGCCGAGCGTGGCCGTGTCGACCAGATAATGGTAGGCATAGCCGAACCAATACAGCCCACCGAGGAAATAGCCGAAGCCGAAGCACCAACCGATCCAAGCGGGTGTAATTCACGCTGACGTGCATGCACCGCGTGCAATGCCGTCGATGAGCCAGACCAGGACAGGAAATGTAACAAACAGGATCGGCCAGAGATCGAAGGGCGGCAGCGCAAGCGCCGATAACGCCCCGGCCATAAAAGCGCCGATGGCCCGACAGCCCCGAGATTGCCGATCGCTTGGCAAATAATTCTGATTTTGCCGCTGTTTGTGCCCATGCCAGTCGGTTCGTGCCAGTCAGGGCCACGCCCCTGTTTTTAAGTTTGGCTCACGATCCGAGATCAGACCCTGCCCGTAGTGTTGCCGCAGCGCCACAGATGACGGAATTCACGCCCTTCTTAACGCTATTTCAATCATCGTCCCTTGCGCGATCGCGGGCTTTCCGCAGTATGTTCCACGGAATACTCGGCGTGATCCGGCATTTTGCGGGGGCAAAATATGCTCGCAGACGCAGTTCGATTTGTTCGCGATCCGGATGTCCAGCGCAAATTATATTCTTGCGGCAGTGCTGCTGTCTGGAGGGGCACCTTTTACCGGGTGTTATTGGACCAAGAGTGGTAACCCGACCTTGTTCTGTTGGAATGCGGCCGATCCGAGTGCCTGTAATGATCCTCCCACAAACCTACACGATCCGAATTTCCATGCCGGCGCGACTGTTTCGTTGCGCACGCCGGCCGCCGGCGACAACGGCGTAACTTTGTTCGCCCGCACTGGCGTGCTGGCCCCGATCGATAACTCGTCGAGCGCTCCGATGCCGGCTCTCGGTGGCCCGGTCGCCACGACCGGCACGGCTAATCTGCGAGAAAACATAGCCGTACCGCTCTATGGCGGCGTAACAATCCCGGCAAAGAATGTCGGAGTTCCGATTCAAAATCTGTCGTTTGAGGCTTTCGGCGGAGCTGACATTAAAAATGAAAAATTCGGCTTCAACCTCGTCCAAGCCCCTGGGGGCGTTGCCGCAGCGTCGCAGACCTATTGGACCGCTAATCCCGCGGCCGGCGCCGGAATTCAGTATTATCTCGGCACGTTCTATGGCGTCCCGACCAGTTTTGGCGCCGCCTATATTGTGGACTTTCAGCTCTCCAATCATAGCGTGACTGCGCCGTCTCCGACTATCGCCGGACTGAACTACACACTCACCAATCCCAACCATGTCAGCGGAACGGCTGCTTTCACTCTGAACTTTGACCTGTCACCGAAATAGCTCATTTCGCTCAGACGAGATCCGAACAAGTTGAATCGGATCACGCTCTGGCTTTTCCGTCGGGGCGTGATCTTTTCGGAAATCCGGGTTCCACCTCGGATCAAGTTCATGGCAGGCTTTCGGCGGTGTCCGTGAGTTCACCGGCACTCAGCGAGTATCGGATTGTCATTGTCGGCGCTGGTCTGTTCGGCGCTACGGTGGCGGAACGTGTCGCCAACGAGGCCGGAGTTCCCGTTCTGGTCATCGACCGGCGATCCCATATCGGCGGCAATAGCTGGTCGAAGGTCGATCCCGCGACGGGGATCGAATATCACCCCTATGGCTCCCACATCTTCCACACGTCGAGCGAAAATGTGTGGAGCTACATTACCCGATTCGGAGATTTTTCCGACTATCGGCACCGCGTTTTCACGGTTCGTCGTCGCCAAGTCTACACGATGCCGATCAATCTCGGCACCATTTGCGCGCTGTTTGGACGTCAACTGACCCCGGCGCAAGCGCGTGAGCTGATCGAATCGGAAATTGGATCGGAACGCATTGTCGGTCCAAGCAATCTTGAAGAAAAAGCGATCTCGCTGGTTGGACGCTCGCTCTACGAGGCTTTCATCAAGGGCTACACCGCCAAGCAATGGCAGACTGATCCGCGGCTTCTGCCGGCATCGATCATTACGCGGCTTCCGGTCCGTCTGAATTTTGACGCCGACTATTTCAGCGACAAATATCAAGGACTGCCGCTCGGAGGCTATGCCGCCTTGATCGGCAACATGCTCGCCAACAAGAAAATCACGATCGCGCTGAACACCGACTTTCGTGACATCGGCAAATTTCTCGCGCCCGACCAGTTGATCGTCTATACCGGGCCGATCGATCGCTACTTCGATTATCGCTGCGGCCTGCTCGGCTGGCGTACGCTTGATTTTGAACGCGAAACCGTTGGCACCGACGACTTTCAGGGCACGGCGGTGATGAACTATGCCGACGCCGAAGTCCCGTTCATCCGCATTCACGAGTTCAAGCACCTTCATCCCGAGCGGCGATATACGCCGGGCGCGACCGTGATCGCGCGGGAATTTTCACGCCTTGCGACCGCCGCCGATGAGCCCTTTTATCCGATTGGCACGGTCGAGGATCAGCGCATCTTTCGCGAGTACAGGAACGCGGCGCAGAGGATAGAAAACGTGATTTTTGCGGGCCGGCTTGGCAGCTACAAATATCTCGACATGCACCAAGCGATTGGCGCGGCGCTCAAATGCTACGAAAATCAGATTCGTCTTTACCTTTGCGGCAGCAGGCCGCTCGCAGCAAACAGCGCCGATATAGAGGGAGTCATTTAATGGCGGCACGCCACGAAGACCTGGTTGGTGCAGAACGCAATGGCCACGCATTTTTCGCATAGTCCGCCGGCTTCGACCGCACCGACACTGAAGGACGCGTTGGCGGCCCACCAGACCGGCAATCTTGCCCGGGCCGAGTTCCTGTATCGGCTCCTCCTTGCCAGCGACAAGAAGAATTACGCCGCCCTGCATTTCCTCGGACTCATCAGCCTGCAGCGTGGCGATTGCGACGCGGCGGAGCAATCGATCCGCAAGGCTCTCAAGCTCAATCCGAAATATCCCGACGCGCATTGCAATCTGGGACTCGTGCTACAGAAGCTCGGGCGTAGCGAGGAGGCGCTTAAGAGCTATGACAAAGCCTTGGCGCTTGAGCCCAGCTATGGCGATGCGCACTACAATCGCGGCGCCGTGTTGAAGGAGCTCGGCCGGTTTGCGCAAGCGCTTGCGAGCTTTGACAAAGCCCTGGCGATCAAGCCCGATTATGTCGACGCTCATCTCAATCGCGGCAGCGTTCTTCAAGAGCTGAAACGATTCGGCGACGCGCTTACAAGCTTTGATCGGGCGCTGGCGCTGAAGCCGAACTATGCCGAAGCGCATTTCAATCGCGCCAACGTGCTGCGAAATCTCCGACGCTACGAGGACGCACTTGTAAGCTACGACCGCGCGGTGGCCCTCAAGCCTAACTATGCCGAGGCCTACTCCAACCGCGGAAATATGCTTTTGAATCTGCGACGATTTGCCGAAGCGCTTGCAAGTTATGACAAAGCTTTGGCCATCCGGTCCGACTATGCCGAGCCGCACACCAATCGCGGCAATGCCCTGAAAGAACTCAAAAGATACGCGGAAGCGCTCGCCAGCTATGACCAGGCGTTGGCAATAAAGCCGGACTATGCCGAAGTCCACTTCAATCGCGGCCTCGTTCTCTACGCGCTTCAAAGATACGAAGAGGCGATCGCGAGTTACGACAAGGCCCTGTCGATTAAATCGGCCGATGCTCTTAACAATGCGCAAGGCTGTCGGCTTTACGCAAAGATGCAGATTTGCGATTGGACGAATATCGCTGCCGAACGATCCGATCTATTCGCGGCGGTAGGAAAGGGAGTAGATTTCCCTTGGCCGTTTCAGATGCTGGCGTTTTCAGGATCCCCGCCCGATCAGCTCAGATGCGCGCGCCATTTCGTTGCCGATAGCTGTCCTCCCTCCGCCAAGCCGCTGTGGAACGGGGAGGGATATGCGCACGACAAAATTCGTATCGCCTACATGTCGGGAGATTTTTACGGGCACCCGGTGGGATATGCGGTCGCAGGCATGTTCGAGCAGCACGATCGCGCGCAGTTCGAACCAGTCGCTATTTCATTGATGTATCGTGAGGATCAGATCGCAGAGCGCATCAAGAATGCTTTTGAAGTATACATCGACGCCGCAGAGCGCAGCGACCGCGAGATCGCCGAACTCATTCGGCAGCTCGAAATCGATATTTTGGTCGATCTTTCAGGTTTCACCGGGGGCAATCGCGTCGGTGTATTTGCGCATCGACCCGCGCCCATCCAAGTCAATTATCTCGCCTATCCCGGCACCATGGGGGCGAGCTACTTCGACTATATCGTCGCCGACCCGACGGTCATTCCCGACGAGCATCGCGGCTATTACGACGAACGCGTCGTCTGGCTGCCTGGGAGCTATCACGTCAACGATAATCGCCGACCGAATCTCGACAGCACTCCGACGCGCCGTGAATGCGGTTTGCCGGATAATGCCTTCGTATTCTGTTGCTTCAACAATCCCCACAAAATCACGCCCGAAATCTTCGATATTTGGATGCGGCTGCTGTGCACGATCGAAAACAGCGTGGCGTGGATGTACGCGCCAAATCCATCGGTCTTGGCCAATCTGCGGCGCGAAGCCGAACGACGTGGGGTCGCCGCGGAGCGCTTGATCGCCGCCCCACGGGTGCCTTTTGCCGACCACTTGGCGCGGCATCGGCAGGCGGATTTGTTCCTCGATACATTGCCGTATAACGCGCACACTACCGCGAACGATGCCCTTTGGGCCGGGCTTCCGGTGCTGACCTGTTTGGGCGAAGGCTTTGCAGGACGCGTCGGCGCAAGCTTACTGGAGGCGATCGGACTTCCGGAACTCATAACTCGGTCGCTGGAAGAATACGAAGCCTTGGCGCTAAGACTTGCCCAGGATCCCATCCTCCTTGCGTCGCTCAAAACGAAACTTGCGCGCAACTGCGATACCCATCCGCTGTTCGACACCGAGCGCTCGACGCGGCATATCGAAGCTGCGTTCAAGATGATGTGGGAGAAGTATCAGCGCGGCGAACCGGCAGCCGGCTTTACAGTTCAGCCGATCGATTGAGCGTGTTCACGCCGTGTCCGCAAATCTATGAAACTCTCGCCGCAACGCCTTGGCGACCGGCCCCGGTTTGCCGTCGCCGATAACATGGCCGTCGATGCTCACCACCGGCATCACGATCTGGGTTGCCGAGGTTTCGAAGGCCTCGCGCGCGGCATAGGCTTCCGCAAGCGTAAAGCCGCGCTCCTCCACGGTCAGACCCTGCGCCTTGACGACGTCGAAGGCGACCGTGCGGGTGATGCCGCGCAGAATGGCGTGGTCGGCATGCCGCGTGACCAGCACGCCGGCGGTCGTGACGATCCAGGCATTGGCGGAGGCAGCTTCGGTGACCTTGCCCTCTTTGTCGACGAACCAGGCGTCGCGCGCGCCGCGATCGAGCGCCGCCTGGCGCGCCAGCACGTTCGGCAGAAGGCCTGTGGTCTTGATATCGACGCGGCCCCAGCGATTGTCCGGCACGCTGACGATCGCGATGCCTCTTTCGGCCAGCGCCTCGTTGCGCGCCATATTGAGCGGGCGCGCCGTTACGACCACGCTCGGCGGGGTCTGCGGCGACGGAAAGGCCGGGTCGCGCCGCGCCACGCCACGGGTGATCTGCAGATAGACGACGCCGTAGCCGATGCGGTTCTTCGCCACGACCTCGCGCAGGATAATGCCGAGCGCGGCGGGCGACATCGGCATGCGGATGCGTAACTCTGAAAGCGAACGTTGTAGCCGCGCCATATGGCGGCGCTCGTCGATGAGGCGCCCGCCCCTCACCTCGCAGACCTCATAGACGCCGTCGGCAAATTGGTAGCCGCGATCCTCGACATGGACTTTGGCGTCGCGGAACGGGAGGTAACGGCCGTTGACGTAGGCTATTCTGGACATCGGGGATCAGTAATCAGGGATCGGGAAGCACAGCATATCTGATCCCTGATGCCTGATTACTGACGCCCGATCAATCGATCCCCAACGCCTTGAGCTTACGGTGCAGCGCCGACCGTTCCATGCCGACGAATTCGGCGGTGCGCGAAATGTTGTTGCCGAAGCGATTGATCTGCGCCAGCAGATATTCGCGTTCGAAGACTTCGCGCGCCTCGCGCAGAGCGAGACTCATCAGATGCTCGCCGCCGTTGCCGTTCGGCATGTTCGGAATCATCGAGCCGACGTCCTGCGGCAGCATCGACGCGGTAATAACGGCCGCCGGGTCGCCGCCGGCGAGAATCATCAAGCGCTCGACGTTATTGCGCAGCTGCCGCACATTGCCCGGCCAGTCGTGCGATTGCAGCACGGCGAGCGCGTCGGCGCCGACATTGCGCTTGGGTAGTCCGGTATTCTGCGAAATCTGCCCCATGAAATATTCCACCAGTTCCGGAATATCCTCGCGCCGCTCGGCGAGCCCGGGCACCCGGATCGGCACGACGGACAGCCGGTGATAAAGGTCTTCGCGGAACTTTCCCGCCGCGATGTCAGCCTCGATATTGCGGCTGGTCGAGGAGACGATGCGCACGTCGACCGTCACTTTGGTAATGCCGCCGACGCGCTGGAACGTCTGATCGACCAAAACGCGCAAGATCTTATTCTGGGTCTCGCGCGGCATGTCAGCGATCTCGTCAATGAACAAGCTGCCGCCATGCGCCTCTTCGAGCGCGCCGACCTTGCGGTTCGTGGCGCCGTTGCCGCCTTCGACGCCGAACAATTCGATTTCCATGTGCTCCGGCGTGATGGCGGCGGCGTTGATCACCACGAAGGGACCGTCGGCCCGCGCCGAATGGCCGTGAATGGTGCGGGCGGCGAGTTCCTTGCCGCTGCCGGACGGACCGACGATGAGGATGCGGCTGTTGGTCGGCGCTACCTTTTCGATGGTCTGGCGCAACTGGTTGGCGGCGGGCGAATGGCCGACCAAGGTCGCTGCGAGCGGAGCAAGCTGCTTGAGCTCGCGCACTTCGCGTTTGAGCCGCGAATTCTCCAGCGCTCGCTCGGCGACCAGGAGGAGCCGGTCGGCCTTGAACGGTTTTTCGATGAAATCATAGGCGCCGCGTTTGATCGCCGAAACCGCGGTCTCGATATTGCCGTGTCCGGAAATCATCACGATCGGCAGCTCGGGATGCTCCTGTTTGAGGCTGTCGAGCAGTTGCAGGCCGTCGAGTTGGCTGCCTTGCAGCCAAATGTCGAGAAACACCAGATTGGGCCTTCGCGCGACGACCGCGCCAAGCGCCTCGTCGCTGTCGCGCGCGGTGCGGGTGCCGTGGCCTTCATCCTGCAGGATGCCCGCGACCAGTTCGCGAATATCGGTTTCGTCGTCGACGATCAGGATATCGGATGCCATGATCTGCCGCCCTATCCTGCCTGGTTACTCTGCCGCCGCGCGGGATTCGACCGCCGGCTCGGCAGCGGCCGCTGCCGCCGATACCGGCTCCGCGCCGAAGCGTAATTGCATCCAGGCGCCGCGCGCGCCCGGTATTTTCTCGGAAGCATCGCGCAGTTCGAGCTTGCCGCCGTGCTCTTCGAGAATGCGGCCGACGATGGCGAGTCCGAGGCCGGTGCCCTTCTCGCGGGTCGTCACGTAAGGTTCGAGCAGGCGCGCCCGGTTCTCCTTCGGCAGACCGATTCCGTTGTCGACCACGTCGATGACCACGTCGTTTCCCTCGCGCCGTGCGTTGACCACGATGCGTCCGCGTCCAAGCTCCGCCGCCGGCACCGCCCCGATCGCCTCGGTCGCGTTCTTGACGATATTGGTCAGCGCTTGCGAAATCAGTCGTCGATCGAACCGTGCCGTCATGGTTTCGGCGGGCAACTCGACCTCGAAATCGATGTCGGGATGCGCGACGCGCAACAGGAACACCACTTGGCGCACGGTATCGGCGACGTCATCGTCGGCGACGACGGCTTTGGGCATGCGGGCGAACCGCGAGAACTCGTCGACCATGCGCTTGATATCGTCGACCTGGCGCACGATAGTTTCCGTGCACTGTTCGAACACTGCCGGATCTTCGGTAATGGTCTTGCCGTATTTGCGGCGCAGCCGTTCCGCCGAAAGTTGAATCGGGGTGAGCGGGTTCTTGATCTCGTGCGCGATGCGCCGGGCGATATCGGCCCAGGCCGAGGACCGCTGCGCCAGCACCAGTTCGGTGATGTCGTCGATGGTGATGACATAGCCGTGGTCGGATTCGCTCGACTGCTCGCTGGTCACGCGCACCGAATAGTTGCGCTCCTGGCCGTCACGCGTGAGCGTGATCTGACGTTGCACCAGCCGCTGATTGCCGCCTTGCGCGGACTGAAAAATCTCGGCGAGTTCGGGCGCGATCGCCGCCAGCGGCTGACCGAGCACGTCGCTCTCGATGCGGCCGATCAGCCGCTCCGCGGAGCGGTTGAGAATGGAAACCCGGCCGTCAGCATTGACGCCGATGACGCCGGCACTGGCGCCGGCAAGCACGGCTTCCGTGAACCGCCGCCGGCTGTCGATCAGATCGCGCGCGCGAACGATATCGTCATGCTGCGTGCGCAGCTCCTGCGTCATCTTGTTGAAGGTCTCGCCCAACTGGGCAAGATCGCCTTCGGAGCGGCGTACCGGCACCTGAATATTCAGATTCCCAGTCGACACCACGTTGGCGGCGCCGATCAGACGACGAATTGGCGCGACCAGCCGGTTGGCGAAATCCAGTCCGATCCACGCGGAAGACAACAGAACGATCAGCGCAATGACCGTAAACATCAGCGCGAACGCGATCTGGATGCCGAGCCGCCGCTCTTCGAGATTGGCGTATTCGCCGACACTCTCCTGGGTATTGCGCAATTGCTGCACGACTCGCGGATCGAGCAGCCGGGCGACATAGAGATACATATCGTCGTAACCGTTCAGCTTGACGACCGAGGCGACATTGTCGCCTTCCGGGATGAACGCGACCTGGGGCTCGGTTTCGCTGGTCTCGGCAAGCAGTTGCGCTGACGGCCGGACGAATCTCTTATCCATGGCGATGCCGTCGGGCTCGACGATCGAGCCGTCGGACTTGAGAATGAGCGCCGCGGAGAGATTGCGCCCGGTGGCTTGCGCGGCGAGGAATTTGCGGAATTGATCGCGGTCCTGGTCGAACACCGGCTTCGCCCGGCCGAGGTCGTAGGCCATCGCCATGTCTTCGCCGCGCACCTCGGCGGCGTGCTCGGTCACATAGGCGTTGGCGACGATCAGCGACTGTTCGATCATGGCGCGCGTGCGCGTCGAAAAGAAACGGTCGAGCCCGCGATCGAGCGTGGTCGAGGCAACGACGGAAACGAGCACGGTCGGCACCGCTGCGATCACCAAGAATAGACTGACGATCTGAATGTGCAGCCGCGAACCGGCGCGACCGCGCCGGCGCGCCTGGATAACAACCCAGACTTCGCGCCCGATGATGGCGAGTAGGAGGACACCGGTAACGGCATTGCCAAGCAGCAGCTGCTTGACCACCTCATCGACAGGCGCGATCCGCGTCAGACCGCCAAGCACCAGGAATGTGACGGTGGCCCATAGCAGCGCAAGCCCAAGCGCGATCGCCCCTACCAGCCGTGATGACATCGGCATCGGTACCAGCAGCAACAAAGCGTCGGTCATGAGATTGCCGATGAGCAGCAAAACTACGATCCCGGCCTGTATTAGCGAGGTCGGTGTCGCGGCCGGGGCGGCACTGCCGTGAATCAGCGAGCGCAGCAAATCGAGCGCGGTAGCCAATGCATGGACCGGCTCGATCGGGGTTATCCCAGAGAGCACCAGGAGAGTGAGCGCCGCCGAGAACAGCGCAATACTGTCCGCAATCGGTCCAATCAGCCGCGAGGCGACCGGCATCGGTGGGGTAGCCGCCGGATCAAGCGGGGTCACCGGCATCGGCGCCGCGGCCGCCGGAGCCAGCGGGGCGACCTGATCGACAGTCGTCATTTGGGCTTCCCGGACCCTTCCAACCACTAGACGTAAAAGGAGAATCTGCCGACGGATGGAATTCGGCCCCCCGCCCCCAAGTGATGCTTTTATACAACAATGTTGCCCGATTGCGACAATTACTGGGCGGTTTAGGTCCCCAAGTCGTTATGCCGAATCGGCGGTGCTCCGCTCAGCCGCCGCCGGTGCGATAGACCTGAATATCCAGATCGCGGATTTTCTTACGCAGCGTGTTGCGGTTGACGCCAAGCAAATCGGCGGCGCGGATCTGATTGCCGCGGGTCGCCGTCAGCGCCGCGGACAACAGGGGGCCTTCGACCTCCCGCAAAATGCGGTGATAGAGGCCGGGCGGCGGCAGACCTTCGTCAAATCCGGAAAAATAGCGCGTCAGATAGCGCTCGACGGCGCTGGAGAGGTCCTCATCGCCGCTTCTGGTCTCGCCCGGCGCCGCCAGCACCGGTTGCGACAGTTCGGCGTCGACCACGGCGGCGGTGATCGTTTCCTGCGGATAGAGCGCTGCGAGCCGGCGCGCCAGATTTTCTAGTTCGCGCACATTGCCGGGCCAGCGATGCCGTTTCAGCCGTTCGACGGCAGCTTGGTCGATCTGTTTCGGCGGTAATCCCTCGCGCTCCACCAGCGTGAAAAAATGCCGGATGAGATCGGGAATGTCCTCGGTGCGCTCGCGCAGCGGCGGCAGCCGTAGCGGAACGACATTGAGCCGGAAGAACAGATCCTCGCGGAACAGGCCCTGCTGGATAAGCTGGCGCAGGTCCTTGTTGGTCGCCGCGATGATGCGCACGTCGGCTTTGATCGGTGTGCGGCCACCCACCGTGGTGTATTCGCCTTGTTGCAGCACGCGAAGGAGCCGGGTCTGCGCTTCCATCGGCATGTCGCCGATCTCGTCGAGGAACAGCGTGCCGCCTTCGGCTTGTTCGAAGCGGCCGGAGCTGCGGCTGTTGGCGCCGGTGAAGGCACCCTTCTCGTGGCCGAAAAGTTCGGATTCGATCAGGTCGCGGGGGATTGCCGCCATGTTGATTGCAACAAAGGGCCCGTTGCGGCGTTTGCCGTAGTCGTGCAGCGCACGCGCCACCAGCTCCTTGCCGGTACCGGATTCGCCCGAGATCATCACAGTCAGATCGGTTTGCATCAGCCGCGCCAACACGCGGTAGATTTCCTGCATCGCCGGAGAACGGCCGACCAGGGGAATGGATTCGAAGTCCTCAACCTTAGCCGGCGGCCGCGCTTTTTCCTTCGGCTCCGAGAGCGCGCGGCCGACAATCGCGGTCAGTTCTTTGAGATCGAACGGCTTCGGCAGGTATTCGTAGGCGCCGCGCTCGGAGGCGCGAATGGCCGTCATGAACGTATTCTGCGCGCTCATGACGATAATCGGCAGATCCGGCCGCGCCTTTTTGATACGCGGCAACAGATCGAACGCGCTCTCGTCGGGCAACAGCACATCGGTGATGATAAGATCGCCGTCGCCCTGGCTGATCCAACGCCACAAGGTGGCTGCGTTGCCGGTCGAGCGCACCTCGTAGCCTGCGCGCGACAGCGCCTGATTAAGCACCGTCCGGATCGCCGCATCGTCGTCGGCGACGAGAATGCTTCCCGCGGGCATCAATGCTTCCCTTGTGGCTGAAGGACGCCGTCCGGCTCGGCGGCCTCACCGCTATATGTCGCGGCATATTTCGGCATGAGGATGCGAAAGGTCGTGCGTCGCGGCTGCAATTCGCATTCGATGATGCCGCCGTGGTCGCCGACGATCTTGGCGACCAGAGCGAGCCCGAGACCCGATCCGCTCGGCTTTGTCGTGACGAACGGATCGAACAAATGCGGCATCAGCTCGTCGGGCACACCTGGTCCGTTGTCTCTGACGCAGAATTCGAGCGGCAAAGAAACGCGTGCATTGGCGCCCGGCAGCGACAGCCGTACGCCGGGGCGGAAGGCGGTCGTCAGCGCGATTTCGCCGCCAGCGGTATTTTCCCCGATCGACTCGGCCGCATTCTTAATGAGGTTCAGAAACACCTGAATAAGCTGGTCGCGGTTCGCCAGCACCGACGGCAACGACGGATCGTAATCCTCGATGAATTTGATGTGCCGGGCGAAGCCGGATTGCGCCAGCCGCTTCACATGTTCGAGCACGACATGAATATTGATCGGTTCGCGTTCGACCGGGCGCTCGTCGGTGAAGACTTCCATGCGGTCGACCAATTTTACAATGCGATCGGCTTCATCGCAAATGAGCCGCGTCAGCGTGCGGTCGTCGTCGTTCGCCGATTGCTCGAGGAGTTGCGCCGCGCCGCGGATGCCGGACAGCGGATTCTTGATCTCGTGGGCAAGCATGGCGGCGAGCGCAATCACCGAGCGCGCGGCGCCGCGATGCGTGAGCTGGCGATCCATCTTGTCGGCGATGGTGCGCTCCTGCAGCATCACCACGACATAGTCGGTCTGTTCCGGCAGCGGGGCGACGTGCAGGTCGACCAGCCGGTCGCCGGGATTGCGCGGCGTGCCGAGATCGACCTTGTATTCATTGACGGCGGCGCCGCGTTTGCGCACTTGTTCGATCAGCGTCAGCAAGGGACTACCGAACGGCACGAGGTCGCGCAGCAGATGCCGTCGCAACAGCGGCGCCGAAACTTCGAAAAACGATTCCGCGGCAACGTTGGCGTCGACCACTTTGCCGTCCGACGCCACCACGATGACGGGGTGCGGCAGCGCATTGAGCACTGCGTCGGCGGCCCATGTCGTCGGCAGCGGCTCGACTGCGCTCATGCGGCGCTCCTCCATGCCGCGGTCGATCCGCCGAATGCGTCGAACGCGTCGCTGAGACGGCGCCGCACCAGCGCGGGATCGGTGCCGGTCAGTACGCGGCTGCGGTGGGCCTTAAGCAGATGCAGCGGCGCGCCGGCCGTCGCCGCAGCGGTATCGAGCGCCCAGCCCAGGTGCTTGCGGGCGTGGCGCAGTCCGATATCGACGCCGTGATGCGCGAGCATTTCGTCGTACAGCACGCTGACCAGTGCAAGCTGCTCGCTGAGCGTGGGCGGGGCGTTGCGTTCCCCAGTCGCGAGATAATGTGCGAGCCGGCCGGGAAACCACGGCCTACCCTGCGCGCCGCGGCCGACCATCACGGCATCGGCGCCGGAGGCCTCCAGGGCCAAGTCCGCATCTTCGAAGCTTTGGATGTCGCCATTGACCACGACCGGTATGGACACGCTCTGTTTGACCGCGCGCACCGCCGCCCAGTCGGCGCGCCCCTGATAGAATTGACAGCGCGTGCGGCCGTGCACGGTGACAAGGGCAACACCGGCCGCCTCGGCACGGTGCGCCAGTTCCGGCGCGTTACGGCTGCGGTCATCCCAGCCCAGCCGCATCTTCAGCGTGACCGGCACTTTGACGGCTCGCACCACCGTTTCGATCAAGCTGAGCGCGTGATCGAGATCGCGCATCAGCGCCGATCCTGACTCGCCGTTGGTGACGTGCTTAGCTGGACAGCCCATGTTGATGTCGATGATCGCGGCGCCAGTGGCCTCGGCGATGCGCGCGCCTTCGGCCATCCAATGCGCCTCGCAGCCGGCAAGCTGGATGACGTGCAATCCCCCACCCTGGTTCTTGACGCGCCGCTGGGCACCGCGCTTGCCAGCGGCAAGTGCCGCGCAAGCAGTCATCTCCGAGATGACAAGGCCTGCACCCAGTGCCTCGGCCCGGCGCCGAAACGGCGCATCGGTAACCCCAGACATGGGCGCCAAAAGCACCGGATTCGGTATCCTCAGGGGACCGATATTGAGGAACCGCCCGATTTTCGGCGTTCGATGAAGGTAAGATGCCATATGCACACTAAATAGGCGTCACAGCATTGTTGCATAGAGTTTAGCCAAAATGTCGGGCAGCGCAAGTGCTGCACTGCAATATAACTAACCTGTGCAAATCCGCGACGGCCTGAGGTCCAAGGGCGTTCGGGCCAATTCGCAGATCGCGTCGACATGCGCTAAAGCCATCCGCTAAAGCCATCGCAAGAGCGGGAGTAGAGAATTCATGACGGGTACGGTAGCCGCCGTGGTCGTGGCAGCCGGACGCGGCGAGCGCGCCGGCGGCGATGTGCCAAAGCAATATCGCGACATTGCCGGCGAGCCGATGATCCGGCCGACATTGCGTGCTTTCCTCAATCACGCGCAGATCGGCGTTGTGCAGCCGGTCATCAATTTGAGCGACGAGCGTATTTATCGCGCGGCGACCGCGGGCCTGCAAAAATTGCCGGCGCCGGTTTCAGGCGGCGCAACGCGACAAGCCTCGGTACGCGCCGGGCTTGAGGTGTTGGCCGCTAGCGCGCCCGAGCTTGTCCTCATTCACGATGCAGCGCGGCCGTTTCTGAGCGGCGCTCTCATCGACCGCGCCATCGCGGCCGGCAAGGCTGCGGGCGCCGCCGTGCCGGGCATCGTCATTGCCGACACGGTGAAAGCGATCGACGGCGCTGCGATTGTCGTCGAGACCCTCGACCGCAACCGGTTGCGCGTCGTACAGACACCGCAGGCCTTTGCCTTCGATCTGATCCTCGATGCGCATCGCCGCGCCGCCGAAGCCGGGCTCGACAGCTTTACCGACGATGCGGCCCTTGCCGAATGGGCCGGCCACCGCGTCAGCGTGTTCGAAGGCGAGACCGGCAACGTGAAGGTAACGACCAACGACGACTTTGCCCGTGCCGAGATTCTGCACCTCGCCAGCCTTGCCGACGTGCGCACCGGCAACGGCTTCGACGTGCACGCCTTCGCCGACGGCGATCATATCATGCTCGGCGGCATCCGCATGCCGCATTCGCGCGGCGTAACCGGACATTCGGACGCCGATGTCGCGCTTCATGCGCTGGTCGACGCCATTCTCGGCGCGCTGGCCGAGGGCGACATCGGCACGCACTTTCCGCCATCCGATCCGCAATGGAAGGGTGCATCGTCGGACCGCTTTCTCGCTTTTGCCTGCGAGCGGGTGCGCGCGCGCCGCGGCATCATCGCGCATCTCGACGTCACCGTCGTGTGCGAATCGCCGCGCGTCTCGCCACATCGCGACGCCATGCGCACCCGCATTGCCGCGATTGCCGGCATCGCGGTTGAGCGCGTCGCGGTCAAGGCGACGACAAGCGAGAAGCTCGGTTTTACCGGGCGTGGCGAAGGCATCGTCGCAATGGCGACGGCAACGATCCGGCTGCCGTGGAGCGCCGCATGATCGACGAGGCGTTGCGCCGCACCGCACGGCGGGTCCTCGATCTTTGCCGCGCACGCGGGCTTCGTGTCGCCACCGCTGAATCCTGCACCGGCGGCCTGGTCGCCGCGGCTTTGACCGAAATTGCCGGCTCTTCCGACATAGTCGATTGCGGCTTCGTCACCTATTCGAATGAGGCCAAGCAGAAACTGCTGGGTGTCCCGGCGGCGACGCTGACGCGCCATGGCGCGGTCAGTCGCGAGACCGCAGCGGCGATGGCCAAAGGCGCGTTGGAAGAATCGCAAGCCGATCTTGCCGTGGCCGTCACCGGCATCGCTGGTCCCGGCGGCGGTTCGGCCCGAAAGCCCGTTGGGCTTGTTTACTTCGCCGCCGCGACTCGTGAGGGCCGGCGGCTCGCCCGCCGCCGGCGATTTGGCAAGATCGGACGCAGCCGCGTACGGCTGCGCTCCGTCGCTGAAGCGCTGGCACTCATTGAAATGCTTGCCGAGGACGTGTCCGACTGAAGCGCAAATTTTTCAGCAGCGTAAGTCTTTCAGCAGCGCAAGTCTTTCAGCGGTGCCACACGCCTTCGTCGTGCCAGTGTCCGCCGCCGCCGAATCCGGACGCGGCGTGCCAATGGCCGGGCCGCCAGCCACCAAAATAAGCGCCTCTGCCGTATTCGTCCCAATGACCAAAATTATGCAGGGCGAAGTAATGTTCGAAGTGGTCGTGGCGGAAATAATGATGATAGCCGTGCTGAAAGCCGCGCCAATAAAAGCTGTGAAAGTGGCCGCCATAAAATCCGCGGCCGAAGGCCGGACCGAAGCCGCCGTGCACGCCGCCGCCGCCATGGGCTTCGGCGCCGACCTGGGCAAAAACGATAGCAAGCAGACATGCCGCGGCAATCGCGACGAACCTTCGTAAATAAATTCGCGACATAGCCAAGCACCTCAAAGTCAGGCCTGACATTATCGGCGGTCGGGCGCGCGAATTCGATCGCTTTAGCGATCAATCAGTCGGGATAGTTAAGAGTCTGAAATCCCCTAGCCGGCTTGCTTCCCGTACACCTGATCGGCGCGCCGTTCGAAGGCCGCCGAAAAGCGGCGGAAAGCGGTTTCGAACATCGCTCCCATGAGAAGACCGAGCGTGCGGCTGCGAAATTCGTAAGCGATAAAAAACTCGACGTCGCAAGCACCTTCTCCCACGGGCAGAAACCTCCAGCGGTTGTTCATTTTGCGGAACGGGCCTTCGAGATACTCGACGAGAATCTCCAATTTCTTGCGATCGAGCGTCACGCGGCTGGTGAAGGTTTCGTGGATCAACTTGTAGGCGACCGTCATGTCGGCGACGATCACCTCCCTGCCCTCGCCGTCGGTGGTGCGCTGGCGGAGGCGAAGGGATCGGCACAGCGGCACGAATTCCGGGTAATGCTCGACATCGGCGACGAGATCGAACATGTCGGTTGCGGAGTGCGCCACCCGCCGCTTGGTCGAAAATTGCGGCATCAAATCATCGCGCCGACCGCATCGCCTTCAGCCGTGCAAAATCCTCGCCCGCGTGATGCGACGAGCGCGTCAGCGGGCTTGCCGCCACCATCGAGAAGCCCTTGGCATAGGCGATTGTCTCCAGCGCCTTGAACTCCTCCGGCGGCACGAAGTGTATGACGGGATGATGCTTGCGCGACGGCTGCAAATACTGGCCGATAGTGAGAAAATCGACGCCGGCGGCGCGCAAGTCGTCCATGACTTGCAAAATCTCGTTCCGCTCCTCGCCGAGCCCGACCATGATCCCGGACTTGGTGAACATCTGCGGGTCAATGTCTTTGACGCGCTGCAGGAGCCGGATCGAGGCAAAGTAGCGCGCGCCGGGCCGCACGGTGAGATATTTCGACGGCACGGTTTCCAGATTGTGGTTGAAAATGTCGGGGCGCGCCGCGACCACGGTCTCCGCCGCGCCACCTTTGCGCAAAAAGTCCGGCGTCAACACTTCGATCGTGGTGGTCGGACAAAGCGCGCGGATTGCGCCGATCACGGCGGCAAAATGCCCCGCCCCGCCGTCGTCGAGATCGTCGCGATCGACCGAGGTGACGACGACATGGGCGAGCCCGAGTTTGCGGGTCGCCTCGGCGACGTGTTGCGGCTCGGCGGGATCGAGCGCGCCTGGCAATCCGGTTTTGACATTGCAGAAGGCACAGGCGCGCGTGCAGGTATCGCCCATGATCATGAACGTGGCGTGCTTTTGCTCCCAGCACTCGCCGATATTGGGGCAACCGGCTTCTTCGCAGACTGTGTGCAGGCCGTTCGCACGCACGATCCGCTGTGTATCGAGATAGCCCGACGACACCGGCGCCTTGACGCGAATCCAGTCGGGCTTGCGCAATGCCGGCTGGTCCGGCCGATGCGCCTTTTCCGGGTGACGGGGCCGGTCGGCGGCGTCAGTCACGTTGTCGATCAGAACGGCCATGCGCGCTATATGGAGATTCTAAGCGGGATTTGCCCGCGCCAAATACTTACGGCCCCATTCGCCGCGCCGCAAGGCTCGGGTTCCGCACGTTGCGGCAGCACCGCCGAACGCCTTGCATGAATAATTTGTTAGGTTTCGACTACGTTTTTCCCGCTTCGCACCGTAACTTTTGCCACAATAAAACGCATGCTGATCTCCCTGCGATAGGGGTGGTCGCGTGAGGATATTATGAGTGTTAGCGGCACAGCGGTTTCTGGAAAAGAAGCGGCAGCGCTTGCCTTGCACAGATTCGGCTTCGGCCCGGCGGCCGGCCAGATCGACGTCATCGCTACGGATCCGCGCGGCGCGCTCTTCGCCGATCTCGATCGACCCGCCGCCGGCGCACTGAAAGTCGATCTGCCGTCGAGCGCCGAAGCGGCGCGCGCGGTATTCGATTTTCAGGCCGCGCGGCGCGCACAGCAAATACTCGCCCAGCGCATTCAGAAAGCGGCCGCGGCCGGCGGCGAAGCGCAGGTCATGGCGGACCAAACCATGACGGACTCTGTAAAAGCAGCCATGCCGGACGCCGGGCCGGGACCGCATGAGTCGCCGCTGCCGCAGCAGCTTCTCTTAAACGAGGCGAAGGCGCGCACCGATGCCGCCGCCAATGCCGACATCGGTTTTGTCGAACGGCTGGTTTGGTTCTGGTCGAATCATTTCTGCATTTCCGCCGATAAGATCGTTGGAATGGCCGGACCGTACGAGCGCGAGGCGATCCGCCCGCACGTGCTCGGCCGCTTTGCCGATTTGCTGCAAGCGGTCGAAAGCCATCCGGCAATGCTGTTCTATCTCGACAACGTCGAATCGATGGGGGCGAATTCGATCGCCGGCATCAATCGCGACAAGGGGCTGAACGAAAATCTCGCACGCGAAACGCTCGAATTGCACACGCTTGGCGTCCGCTCCGGCTATACGCAAGCCGATGTCACTAGCTTCGCCAAGGTGCTCACCGGATGGACCTGGATCCCGCCGGGCGAGCCGATCCATGGCGGCGAGTTCGTCTTCAACGCGCGCCTGCACGAGCCGGGCGCGCAAACCGTACTCGGCAAGCGCTATCAGGAAACCGGCATGGATCAGGGCCGTGCCGTGCTCGCCGACCTCGCGCGGCATCCGGCCACCGCGCGACATATTGCGCAGCAGCTTGCCTCGCACTTCGTCGCCGACGAGCCGCCGCCTTCGCTGGTCGCTAAACTGGAAAAAACCTTCAACGACAGCGACGGCGACTTGAAGCAGGTCGCCAAAACTCTGGTCGCGGCCGACGAATCCTGGACGCCGCAGCGGCAAAAGCTCAAAGCGCCCGCGCAATGGGTCGCCGCCGTGCTACGCCTCACCGGCGCGCAGGCGGTGGTTCCGATCGGTCTCGTGATGAATGCGCAAACCACGCTCGGCGAGCCGTTGTGGCGGCCGCCGGCGCCGAACGGTTTTTCCGACACGGAGGCGGCCTGGATTGACGGCGTGCCGCATCGGCTCGATATCGCCAATGCCTTCGTTGGACGGGTGCCTGCGGTAGACCCCTTGGCGCTCCTCGAAAACAGCCTCGGCCCGCTTGCTTCGGCCGATACCCGCGCGACGGTCGCGCGTGCCGAAACCCGCCGCCAAGCCTTGGCGCTTCTCGTCATGACCCCTGAGTTTCTACGCAGCTGAGGATTTTACGGAGACGAAAATGAGACTGCATGCTGCTTCGCGCCGCGAATTCCTGCTTGCTTCCGGCACGCTGTTCGCCTGGGCCTATCTGCCGAATCTTGCTTATGCCGAAGGCCGCGATCCGCGCTTTCTCGCGATCATCTTGCGCGGCGCGCTCGATGGGCTTGCCACCGTCGCGCCGGTCGGCGATCCGGACTGGGTAGGATTGCGCGGCGACAACGCGCTCACGCTTGGCGGCAAATCGCCGGCGCTCAAGCTCGATGATTTCTTTGCGCTCAACCCGGCAATGCCCAATCTGCATCGCATGTTCCAAAGGGGCGAGGCGATCGTGGTTCACGCCTGCGCCACGCCCTATCGCGAGCGCTCGCATTTCGATGGCCAGGATTTGCTCGAAAGCGGCCTGCCGCAGCCGGGTCCGAGCGAGAGCGGCTGGCTCAATCGGGCGCTGGCCGGTTTGGCGGCGGCCGGGCGTGTCGATCCGCGTGGAAGCAACGGCGCGGGCAAAGTCTTCGCGGTCGGTCCGGTGACGCCGCTTGTGGTGCGCGGATCGGCGCCGGTCCTATCGTGGTCGCCGCAACGGGTCATGCCGGCAAGCGGCGATACCGTAGCGCGCCTGCTCGATCTCTACCGCCACTCCGACCCCAAACTTGCAAGCGCGCTCGAAGATAATTCGAAGCTCAACGCCATCGAGCTGTCGGGCGATATGGGCATGGGACAAAGACCCGGCGGTCCCGGTCCGGCGCGGGTGCGCGCCTATTTCGCCGAGGCCGCGGGCACCGCCGCAAAGTTTCTGGCGCAGCCGGATGGCCCGCGTGTCGGCGCGTTGGCGCTCGACGGCTGGGATACGCATGTCAACGAAGGCATCGCCAACGGCCGGCTGTCGCAGCTCCTCGGTTCGCTCGATGACGCGCTCGGAGCGATCAAGAGCAATATGGGACCGGCGTGGAGCGACACCGTCGTCGCCCTTGCTACCGAATTCGGCCGCACGGCGCGTATCAACGGCACCGAAGGCACCGATCACGGCACCGCGACGGTGGCGCTTCTGGTCGGCGGTGCGCTCAAGGGCGGCCGTGTCATCGCCGATTGGCCGGGGCTGAAATCTGCCAATCTCTACCAGAACCGCGATCTCAATCCGACTACCGATCTGCGCGCGGTGCTCAAGGGCGTGCTGAAGGATCACCTGCGTGCCGGCGATCGCGCGCTGGCGCAGAATGTTTTCCCCGGCAGCGGTGGTGTTAAGCCGATGACGGGGTTGGTCGGGTAGCGTCAAATATTCAGCGCCCTGCCATAGGCATCCAGCACCGCTTCCTTCATCATCTCCGACAGCGTCGGGTGCGGGAACACGGTGTGCATGAGCTCTTCTTCGGTGGTCTCCAAATTCATCGCCACCACGTAGCCCTGAATGAGCTCGGTGACTTTCGCGCCGACCATGTGCGCGCCGAGAAGTTGCCCGGTCTTCTTGTCGAAGATGACTTTGACGAGGCCCTGGTCTTCGCCCATGGCAATTGCCTTGCCGTTTCCCACAAAAGGAAAACGTCCGACACGGAAATCGAGCTTCTTTTCCTTGCAGGCCTGTTCGGTCAGCCCGACCGAGGCGATCTGCGGCGTGCAATAGGTGCAGCCCGGAATCATGAGCTTGTTCATCGGATGCGGATGCAACCCCTTGATCGCTTCGACGCAGATGACGCCCTCATGCTCGGCCTTGTGGGCGAGCAGCGGCGGACCGGCGACGTCGCCGATGGCATAAATTCCCGGCACATTGGTTTTGCACGCACCGTCGATGACGATCATGCCGCGCTCGGTTTTCACGCCGAGCTTTTCCAGGCCGAGATTTTCGATATTGCCGACCACGCCGACCGCGGAGATGACGCGTTCGACGGTGAGCGTCTGCGTACCACCCTTGCCGTCGTCGATGGTCGCGGTGACGCTGTCGGCCTTCTTGTCGAGCTTGGTCACTTTGGCGCCGGTGAAAATCTTGATGCCTTGCTTTTCGAAACTCTTCCGCGCAAAGGCCGCAATCTCGGCGTCCTCGACGGGGAGGATTTGCGGCAGGACTTCGACCACGGTCACTTCGGCGCCGAGCGTGCGATAGAACGAGGCGAATTCGATGCCGATGGCGCCCGAGCCGATGACAAGGAGCGTCTTCGGCATGCGCTCCGGCACCATGGCCTCGAAATAGGTCCAGACCATTTTCTTGTCGGGCTCGATGCCGGGCAGCACGCGCGGCCGCGCGCCGGTGGCGATAATGATGTGCTTGGCCTGGTAGGCGCCGGGACCGAGCGCGCCTTTGGGCGCTTCGCTTTTTGAGGGTTTCACCGTGATTTTGCCGGGCGCATCGATCGCCGCCTCGCCCCAGATCACGGTGACTTTGTTTTTGCGCATCAGAAAGCCGACGCCGTCGTTGAGCCGCTTCGATACTGCGCGCGAGCGCTTCACCACGGCCGATGGATCGTATGTCACTTCGCCGGCCGACAACCCGTAGTCCTTGGCATGTTGCAGATAATGGAAAATCTCGGCAGAGCGCAGCAGCGCCTTGGTCGGGATGCAGCCCCAGTTGAGGCAAATGCCGCCGAGATAGTCGCGCTCGACGATGGCCGTTTTGAAACCGAGCTGTGCGGCGCGAATGGCGCAGACATAGCCGCCCGGACCCGAACCGATGATGATGATGTCGAAAGCCGTGTCAGCCATGCATTCCTCGCGCGATCGGGCCGCCTCGACGTATTTTTAGCCGCCACGCCGGCTTTTGTCGCGGCATCACTGGCCCGATGTAATGGCAGTCAGGCAGCGCGCCAAATGGCGCTTTATGAAACGTAGAGGCATTATGGTTCGGCTCACTCTGGCTTGATGCCCGCGAACTTGATCACCCCGGCCCACTTTGCCGTTTCGTCCACGAGAAGCTTGCCGAAGTCGTCGGGAGAACCGGCGAGCACAGCGGCACCCTCGGCGGCAAGCCTTGCCTTGAAATTGGGATCCGCAAGCGCTGCATTGACCTCGTGGTTGAGCTTATCGACGATATCTCTGGGCGTATTCTTCGGCGCCGCAATGCCGAACAGTGAACTGGCTTCGTAACCTGGAACAAACTCGGCGAGCGCCGGCACGTCCGGCAGCGCCTCCGAGCGCTTTGCCGTGGTCACCGCAAGGGCTCGCAACCTGCCAGCCCGGACGAATCCAATGGCTCCGGACAGATTGGCGAAGCATACGTCGGTGCGTCCGCCGATGAGATCAGTAAGCGCCGGCGCCAAGCCGCGATACGGCACGTGCAGCAATTTGACGTCGGCCATCATTTCGAAAAGCTCGCCGGCAACGTGCCCCGCGCTGCCAATGCCGGCGGATGCCATGTTGATCGTGCCGGGGTTGGCTTTGGCCAGGGCGATGAATTCGGGGACCGTCTTGGCCGGCAGCGACGGGTTCACCGCCATGATGTTTGCCTCACGGCTGATGCTGGCGACCGGCTTGAAGTCGCGGAGAAAATTAAAATCGAGATCGACATACAGCGTCGTATTGATTGCGTTCTGCGGACCGACCAGCAGCAACGTGTAGCCATCCGCAGCCGCGCGAGCCACGACCTGCGGGGCGATATTGGCGCCGCCGCCCGGCCGGTTTTCGACAATGAACTGCTCGCCAAGCCGTTCGGACAGCCATTGCCCAATCAGGCGCGCCAGCTTGTCTTGACCGCCGCCCGCTGCAAAGCCGACGACAATTCGCACCGGGTGCGCAGGGTAGCCCTGCGCTCTGGCCATGCCTGGAATGGACGGGAGGGCGGCCACGGCAGCCGCCAGACGCAGGATGTTCCGGCGCGACAATTTCACGAATTCCTCCTCCCAGCGGATTGCGCTTGCTTCGGCTAGATGCTTCGAGACCTGCCGCCATCTACGTTGATAGCCGTTCCCGAAATCATTCCCGCGCGCGCGGAGGCGAGGAAAATGGCCAAATCGGCAATATCCGCAATATCGACGACGCGTCCGAGCGGTACTTCCTCCACTAAAGCCTTCTCCGCCTCTTCCCGGCTCACGTCGTGTTCCCGCGCGTAAACTTCGATGAGGTTTGTCCATCGTCTCGTGTTTGTCGATCCGGGATTGATGGCATTCACGGTGATGCCTTTGCCGCCGAGCTCGTTGGCCATCAGCTTGGTCAGGCTCAACGTGCCCATGTTGATCGGACCGGCGACCGCGGAGAATGCGTTTGGCTCGCGGCCGCGCGTGCCGGCCAAGTTAATGATACGGGGTTGGTTTGAGCGTTCGATATAGGGCAGGACCGACCGCGTCATACGGATCAGGCCGAGCGGCTTTACGGCGAAGCAATTGTCCCAGTCTTCGTCGCTCACCTCGTGGAAATGACCGCGTTTCGCTCCACCGGCACAGTTTACCAGAATATCGACGCCGCCCAGCGTTTCGGCGGCACGCTTCACCGCGGGTGGCAAGGTCTGGGGCTGGCGAAAATCGATATATTCGACGTTGACGCGAACGCCCGTCGATTTCTTGATCTCGTCGGCGACCGACTGGCACTGCGGAATGTTTCGGGCAAAAAGCGCGAGGTGGATTCCTTCCTCCGCAAAGGCTTTCGCGATGCCGGCGCCGATGCCGCGATTGGCGCCGGTGATAAATGCTATGCGGTCTCTCAATCCCAATTCCATATCGGCATGGTTCCATTGTGTTGCCGCTTCGTCCGCTCGACAAGCTTAGCCCGAACGTCCCGTGAGTAGTAACAGGTCCAGTGGCATGCCGCCCCATTGTTCGGCAAAATTAGTCCGGGATCGGGTGAAAAATTCCATCCGCGCCGAGGCGCTCGAGCACGCCGGAACGGATATCGAAAAAGCAGCCGTGGAGCTCGAGTTCGCCCGCTTCGACCGCGCTTTTAATCCACGGAAAGGTCATGAGGTTTGCAAGCGACAGGCGGACGGACTCGTGCTCGCAGAGGTCCTGCTGTTGCTCTACCGGCGCTTGGATGGCGCGCTGCCGCGCCGGTTCGGCGATACGCACCCATTGCCCGACGAAATCGGACACTTCCGACGGCGCACCGTTCAGCAGCGCGTGGATGCCGCCGCACATGGCGTGACCCATGATCACGATCTCGCGCACCCGCAAGGCGCGCACCGCGAATTCGATGGCCGAGCTGACGCCGTGCGGCTTCTCGTCCGGACCGTAAGGTGGGGCTAGATTGGCGACGTTACGCACGACGAAAAGCTCGCCCGGCGCGGCATTGAACACCACTTGCGGATCGGTCCGGCTATCCGAACAGGCGATCACCAGCGCCCGCGGCCGTTGCCCGAGCCGGCTCAGTTCCTCAAACCGGCTCCTCTCGGCGCGCCAGGTGCCGACGCGAAAACGGCGATAGCCTGCGATGAGATCGTCCATAGGATCGGCAGATAATTGTGTTCCCGCGGCTCACTCGCACGCGATATAAAGCGAAGCAAGAAGGATGCCCAAACCCAAGACTTTTACCAACATGGCTGAGATCGCAATCTACAGCACCATCGGCGTGCGCAGCGCGGCGGAAGAGCTGTTCGAGACGTTCGAGAAAACAAGTGGCCACAAGCTCGCCGTCACTTGGGGCACCGCGCCGATGCTGGTCAAGCGCATCGAGGAGGGCGAGACGGCAGACGTGCTGATCCTTAGCCGTGCCGGCATCGATCAGCTGAGCAAGCAGGGCAAGATCGCGCCGGGATCCGACGTCACCTTGGCCGGCTCAGGCGTGGCGATCGCGGTGAAGGCGGGCACGGCGAAACCGAATATTTCTACGCCGGAAGCGCTCAAGCGAACGCTGCTTGCCGCCAAATCCATCGCTTACAGCGAGCCGTCCGCCGGCGGCGCCAGCGGCGTTTATTTTGCCAAATTGCTGGAGCGCATGGGCATCGCCGAAGCAATGAAGCCTAAAACCAAATTTCCGCCGGCGGGCGGGTTTTCCGCCGCGCTGTTGACGACCGGCGAGGCCGAACTGGCTGTGCAGCAAAAGCCGGAACTGTTGCATGTCGGCGGCGCCGAAATCGTCGGCTTTCTGCCTGGCGATCTCAACATGGTCACGGAATTCGCCGCCGGCATTATGCCGGGCAGCAAAAATGCCGACGCCGCGAAGGCGGCGATCAAGATGCTGCAATCACCAGAGGCGAAAACCGTATTCCGCGCCAAGGGGCTCGATCCGGCCTGAAAGGCGCGTTGCGTTTCAACCGCGCTGCGCGTCGACGAGCTGCCTGATTTTTTCGAACATCTGGTCCGGATCGGTGATGTCGCGGACGCTTACGCCGCTCGCGGACACATTGCCGAAGCCGAGCGCATTGAATGGATTGAAGCTTCCCGAGTTATAGCCCCATGGGCTTGTTCCGGTCGCCAATGTGGCGAGATAAATCGTGCCGAGGCCGTAAAGCCGTTGAAAAATGCCCTTGTGCAGGGTGACCTCTCTCACGTCGCGATAACGGATGACTTTTTCATTGATCGAGAAAAAGCCCTCCTCGAATTCGAGGTGATCGTTGAAGAAGCGATATTCGGTCCGGCTGTAGTTGAGCTTCTTGCCGAGATAAGCAACGGCGGGAACGCCAAAAAAGCCGATGGCGCCGAAAACGATGAACGGCAGCTGCGCGCCGGCAAGCCGCGGCGAGCCGACAAAAAGCCCGCTTGCCTGGAGCATCCCGCCGAAGAACACGGCGCACCAGATCGTGAAAAACAATTGAAATGGCAGCTGGACCAATAACGCAATCCAGCCGATGAAAACCGGCCGGACTGAGACCGCCGGCTCGTTGCTTGCCAACATGGGTACAGCTCCGGTCGACAGATAGGGATAACGCTATGTGCCGTCATCCTCGCTGCAGGTTCATGCCGACGGAGTTAAAAAGCGCCGCGTGCCTAAATCTTTACACCAACATCATTACCGGATTCTCGATCAGCGTCTTGAACGCGCCGACCAGCACGGCACCGAGCGCGCCATCGACGGCGCGATGGTCGCACGACATGGTCACGCTCATGATGTGAGCGGCTACGATTTTACCATCCCGCACCACGGCGCGTTCTTCGCCGGTGCCGACGGCCAGGATTGTGGCGTGCGGCGGATTAATCACGGCGGTGAAATCCTTGATGCCGTACATGCCGAGATTGGAGACTGCGGTGGTGCCGCCCTGATATTCGTGCGGTTTGAGCTTGCGGTCGCGGGCGCGCAGTGCGAGGTCGCGCATTTCGTTGGAAATCGCCGATAACGATTTCACCTCGGCATTGCGTATGATCGGCGTGATCAAGCCGTTCGGCATCGCCACCGCGACGCCGATATCGGAGTGCATGTGTTTGAGCATGCCGGCTTCGGTCCAGGTCACGTTCGCGTCAGGCACCTTTTGCAAGGCGAGCGCCAGCGCTTTGATGACAAAATCGTTGACTGAAAGCTTGTAGGCAGGCTTGCCGTCCTTGTCTTTCGGCGCGCTGCTGTTGATTTCCTCGCGCGCGTCGATGAGCTTGCCGATGTCGCAGTCGACGGTCAGATAAAAATGCGGAATGGTCTGCACCGAGGCGGTGAGCCGCTGCGCAATGGTGCGGCGCATGCCGTCGTGCGGCACCACTTCGTAACTGCCGTCTTCGTAGAGCGCGCGGATTTGCTGGTCCGTCATCGACGGCGTGATTGCTACGCCGGTTGCTAGGGGCGCCCCAGCAGGTGCGCGGAGTCCGCCGCCCTCCTTCGCCTTCGCCACGTCGCGGGCGATGACACGGCCGTGCGGACCGGTGCCCTGGATGCGGCCGATATCGATGCCGGCCTCCTTCGCTAACCTGCGCGCCAGCGGCGAGGAGAAAATGCGATTGGCACCGGCTGCATGGCCGTTGGTCCGAACCCCCTCACCCCCACCCTCTCCCCGCTGGGGAGAGGGTGCGGACGGTGCTGGCGATGGGGGCGGAGTTTTCGTTTCTCGCGAAATCGGCGCAGGTACAGTCGCAGGCGCGGCGGCTTGCTGGGCTGCTCCTTCTCCCCGAGGGGGAGAAGATGGGGATGAGGGGGCTCGGGCGGCCGGTGTAGGTCCCTTCGCGGCAGCCGACGCGGCGGCTTTCACGTCCTCGCCTTCCTGCGCCAGCACGGCGATGAGCGCATTGACCGGCACATCGTGGGTGCCTTCCGGCACCACGATCTTGGCCAGCGTGCCATCTTCGATGGCTTCGTATTCCATGGTCGCCTTGTCGGTCTCGATCTCGGCGATGACATCGCCAGTCTTGACCGCGTCGCCCTCTTTCTTGAGCCACTTGGCAAGATTGCCCTTCTCCATCGTGGGCGACAGTGCCGGCATGAGGATGTTGATGGGCATGTCAGCTGACCGCGTTCGTCGTTCCGATGTCGGTCGGACGGTCCAGTTCCGCCTCGAACATGGACCACACCTTTTCCACCACATCATCTTCGCGCATCGAGGACTCAAGCGCGTAAATACGTCCGATGTGGCGCGCGATGTCGGCGAGCAAAATGCCCCACGTTTCGGGCTCGTCAAATGCGCGTCGCAGCGAGACGTGCAGATTGCCTTCGACGATCGCCGCCCGTAGCACCTCGTAACCGCCCTGCTCCAGCGCGGGCGGCGGCACGGCGAGCGCTTCGAACGCGGGCGCGGGTTTGTTGTTGCTCATCGATAGCAGACGGCCTTTGCCGCCTCGACGACTTCGGCAACCGACGGCAGCGCGAGCTTTTCCAGGTTCGCTGCATACGGCATCGGCACGTCCTTGCCGGTGACGCGCATGACCGGAGCATCGAGATAGTCGAACGCCTCTTCCGTCACGCGGGCGGCGATCTCGGCGCCGACGCCGGATTGCCTCCAGCCTTCCTCCACCGTGACGAGGCGGCCGGTCTTCTTTACCGACTCGATGACGGTATCAGTATCCATCGGCTTGAGCGTGCGCAGGTCGATCACCTCGGCGTCGATATTGTCCTTGGCCAACTCCTCGGCGGCCTTGAGCGCGTAAGTCATGCCCATCGACCAGGCGACGATGGTGACGTCGTTGCCGGAACGCACGACGCGCGCGCGGCCGATCGGCAGCACGTAGTCGTCGAGCTTTGGCACCGGCGAGGAATGGCCGTAGAGAATTTCGTTTTCGAGAAACATCACCGGATTGGGATCGCGGATGGCGGCCTTGAGCAGGCCCTTGGCGTCGGCAGCGGTCGACGGCGCGATCACCTTCAGTCCGGGAATGTGCGAGTACCAGGAGGAATAATCCTGGCTGTGCTGCGCGGCGACGCGCGAAGCGGCGCCATTCGGCCCGCGGAACACGATCGACAGCTTGACCTGGCCGCCCGACATGTATTGCGTCTTCGCCGCCGAGTTGATGAGCTGATCCATCGCCTGCATGGCGAAATTGAAGGTCATGAATTCGACGATCGGCTTTAGTCCGGCAAGCGCCGCGCCGATGCCGAGCCCGGCAAAGCCATGTTCGGTGATCGGCGTGTCGACGACGCGCTGCGCGCCAAATTCTTCCAACAGGCCCTGTGTGACCTTATAGGCGCCCTGGTATTCGGCGACCTCCTCGCCCATGACGAAGACGTCGCCGTCGCGGCGCATTTCCTCGGCCATGGCATCGCGCAAGGCTTCGCGCATGGTCATGGTGACGAGTTCGGTGCCTTCCGGCACGTCGGGCTCGGGCATGACCTCTTTGACGGGAGGAGCGGCGGTGCCGATCTTAGCCGGCGCGGGCGCTTCGGCCTGCTTTATGGGTTCGGCCTTTTCGGCCGGACGCGATGGTTGTTCGGCCATGGTTTGCGGCTTCGGCGCCCCGCCGTTGCCTTTGAGACTTGCGGCATCCTCGCCTTCGGCGAGGATCATGGCGATCGGTGTATTGACTGCGACGTCGTTGGTGCCTTCCGGCACCAGGATTTTGCCGAGCGTGCCCTCGTCGACCGCCTCCACTTCCATGGTGGCTTTGTCGGTCTCGATCTCCGCAATGACGTCGCCGGATTTGACGCTGTCGCCCTCTTTTTTGAGCCACTTGGCGAGATTGCCCTTCTCCATGGTCGGCGAGAGGGCGGGCATCAATACCTCAGTCGGCATGGCGGCTCACTTCAAGCTCAGATCAAGTTCACATTAAGCGCACTTGGCGGCGCGGCAAATCGCGCTCAGCGATAAACGTCGGTATAAAGCTCGGAAGGATCGGGCTCGGGATCGTGGGTGGCGAATTCCGAAGCCTCGTTGACGACGGCACGGACCGACGCGTCGATCTTTTTCAGCTCGTCTTCGCTCGCCCATTTCTTGTCGAGAAGCCGCTTGCGCACCTGCTCGATCGGATCGTGCTCGGTGCGCACTTTGTCGACTTCCTCCTTGGTGCGGTATTTGGCCGGATCCGACATCGAATGGCCGCGATAGCGGTAGGTCAGCATTTCCAGAATGGTCGGACCTTTGCCGGAGCGGCACCAGGCGATCGCGTCGGCGGCGGCCGCCTTCACTGCGCGCACGTCCATGCCGTCGACCTGCGAGCCCGGGATATTGAACGACGCGCCACGTTTGGAAAAATCGGTTTGCGCGGACGACCGCGTCACCGAAGTTCCCATGGCGTAACGATTATTCTCGATGACATAGACGACCGGCAGTTTCCACAGCTCGGCCATGTTGAAACTTTCATAGACCTGGCCCTGGTTCGCCGCGCCGTCGCCGAAAAAAGTGAGGCAGACGTCGCCGCTGCCGCGATACTTATTGGCAAACGCCAGACCTGTACCTAGCGGAACCTGCGCGCCGACGATGCCGTGCCCGCCGTAGAATTGCTTCTCCAGCGAGAACATGTGCATCGAGCCACCCTTGCCCTTGGAATAGCCGTCGCGCCGCCCGGTGAGTTCCGCCATCACCCCCTTCGGATCCATACCGCAGGCGAGCATGTGGCCGTGGTCGCGATAGCCGGTGATCATCTGGTCGCCGTCGCGCATGGCGAGCTTCATGCCGACCACGACGGCTTCCTGGCCGATATAGAGGTGACAGAAGCCGCCGATCAGGCCCATGCCGTACATCTGGCCGGCCTTCTCCTCGAAGCGGCGGATCAGCAGCATCTGCCGCAGCGCGGCGAGCTCTTGCTCCTTGTCGAACGCAGGGCCGGATGTGTCGTTCGCCGCGAGGTCCGCGGCCGGGAGCAAACCCTGTGTGTCTTGAGCCGTTTGCTTGGTCTGGGCGACGGCCATTATTGTCCTCGAAACGCCATTGTCAGCGAAAACTTCGGGCGGGCCTCAACCCTTAGCCGAAAACGCCGAATTGCGAAAGTCTGGGGAACTCCCGCAGGCGATGAGAGCCGGCGGCCAACTCCTTGTCGGAGAAATTAATTTCGGGGCCGGCGGCGCTAAGTTCAAGGGCTATAATTAAGGCGTGGCGGTTGCCGCACCATGGAGCTGGCTATCGTACATCAGCGTCAGATCGTTAGGGTCGACATAATCGAGCAGCGCGCGCGCGCGTTCGTCCAGCATGTCGGGATCGATATCGTCGGACTTCAACAGCGCAATGCGCCGTTGCCATTGCGCATGTTCGATCTTGAGGCGGTTGAGCTCGGCACTCAGCGCCGCCGACTGCCGGTCGATCACCTCTTTGGCCTTGAGCCCGCGGTTGCCGCTATAGGCGTTGACCCCGAAATAGCCGATGAGCAATGCCGCCAAGGCATAGAGCGCGAGCGCATTGAGGATCGTGCGCAGCCGTTTGCGGGTGACCATGGGGCCAGCATGTCAGGGGGCGGCTTAAAACCGGATTAATGCACTCGTTTCCCGGGCGCGGTGCAGCACGGAGCGAAGCGCAGTGGTGCGCCGCAGACCCGGGATCGTTGTGGCTCGGAAAGTGGAAGGTCCCGGGTCTGCAGCGCAACACTTCGTGCTGCGCTGCGCCCGGGACACGCCATCTCTACGGCAGCCGGTTGCGGACTTCGCTGAGCACAAAATTGCCGAATCGCTTGCCGCGGTTGCGCAGGAAGCGGAGTGCGCCGGCATCGACGAAATAGGTCAGCAAGATGCTGTCGCGCGTCTTCACCTCGGGACCGACGGCATCGGCCGAATGCCAAGTGTCGGTGCCGACGGCAAAGGCGTAGCCGGAATTCGGCGCAAACGACATTTGCTTGCGTTTTGGCAGCGAGCCGTCGGCAAGCTTTTCGTGGAAGATCGTGCCGATATGCGTGTTGGCGCGGTCGCGCGGCAGGTAAAGCTGAACGGTGATGCCTTTCCAGCGCGTGTCGGTATGCGGCGTGATCAGATAGCCGGGAATGTCGCGGGTGAGGATCGGAATTGGATACATGCCGGTCTTGGCGTAGCCGGGCCCGAAACGGCGTTGCAGCGGCGCCGCAAGACGCCGCACGAAGGCTTCCTTCACTGGGCGCGAGCACAGTGCGCGGCCGACGAGGTCCCAGACCGCACGCTTCTGCGGCGGCAGGTGGCGGATATATTCCGGAAACAGATCGATCTTCACCCGCGTATGGGTGCCGTCGGTGAGGTCGTGACCCTTGCTGCGGCCATGCATCGGCCGGTAGTCGGTCGCCTCCGGCATATTGGCGAGCATCAGGGCGTAGATATCGTCGGGAAAGACGCGGTCGAACACCAGATGCGTGAACGGCGCGTCGAACGAAGCCGCGGCATCGACCGAGCCGGCGATGAAATCGCTCAGGCTCTCAACCGCGAGACGGCGATCGCCGGGCTTCAATTCAAGCGTTTGGTCCATTGCCCACCCGTACCGGCTAGAACATGAAGGGTATAGCTCCGTTCGCGCTGACCGGACAAGGACGGAAGATTGGAACCTATCCAAGCGCCTTGAACGCCGCGCGTCCGGCATAGGCCGCCTGCGTGCCGAGTTCCTCCTCGATGCGCAGCAGCTGATTATACTTGGCGGTGCGGTCGGAGCGGGCGAGCGAGCCGGTTTTGATCTGACCGCAATTGGTGGCGACCGCGAGATCGGCAATGGTAAAGTCTTCGGTCTCGCCCGAGCGGTGCGACATCACCGCCGTGTAGCCGGCCTTGTGCGCGCATTCGACCGCGGCGAGCGTTTCAGTGAGCGTGCCGATCTGGTTGACCTTGATCAGGATCGAATTGGCGATGCCGTTCTTGATGCCGTCGGCGAGCCGCGCCACGTTGGTCACGAATACGTCGTCGCCGACCAGCTGGCATTTGCCGCCGATCTTCTGCGTCAGCTTTTTCCAGCCCGCGGCATCGTCCTCGGCCATACCGTCTTCGATCGACACGATCGGGTATTTCTTGACGAGGTCAGCGAGATAATCGACCTGCTGGTCGATCGAGCGGGTTTTGCCCTCGCCTTTGTACTGATAAGCGCCGCCGCTGAAAAATTCGCTCGCCGCCGGATCGAGTGCCAGGGCAACGTCCTTGCCTGCGCCGTAGCCGGCTTTGCCGATGGCCGATAAAACGAAATCGAGCGCGGCCTCCGCCGACGGCAGATTGGGGGCAAAACCGCCCTCGTCGCCGACATTGGTATTGAGCCCGGCGGCCTTCAGCGCCGCGCGCAGCGTGTGAAAAATTTCCGCGCCGGCGCGCAACGCTTCGGCAAAAGACGGCGCACCCAACGGCACAATCATGAATTCCTGAAAATCGATCGGGTTGTCGGCGTGCACGCCGCCATTGACGATGTTCATCATCGGCACCGGCAAAAGCCGCGACGCGGCGCCCCCGACATAGCGGTAGAGCGGCAGCTTGTTCGCCGTAGCCGCAGCCTTCGCGGTCGCCAGCGACACGCCGAGAATGGCATTGGCGCCGAGCCGGGCTTTGTTCGGCGTGCCGTCGAGGCCGATCATGGTCTCGTCGATCTTGACCTGCGCTTCGGCATCCATGCCGGAAAGCGCATCGAAAATCTCGCCGTTAACGGCTTCGACCGCCTTGCGCACGCCCTTGCCGAGATAACGGGCCTTGTCGTTATCGCGCAATTCGATGGCCTCATGCGCACCGGTCGAAGCGCCGGACGGCACGCCGGCACGGCCGCGAGAGCCGTCCTCCAACACCACATCGACTTCGACCGTGGGATTGCCGCGGCTGTCGAGAATTTCCCGGCCGATAATGTCGACGATAGCGGTCATGAAAGCTCCCGGCTTCTCCTGTCGCGGGCTTCTACAGGATTGGCAAGGCTCTTGTCATGCCCCGCCAAAGCAAGGCATGCAGGTAAGCGATGGCGAAGAAAACGGCGCAACTTGGCCGCCCGTCCCCGATTCCGGCTTCGCCGGAAGAGGCCGTGCTCGACCGCGTGCGCAATCCGCATCCCGACACGAATTACGTCGCACGCTTCACCTTCCCGGAATTCACCGTGATGTGCCCGGTCACCGGGCAACCGGATTTCGCCACGCTGGTCATCGACTATGTGCCAAAGGACTGGCTCGTGGAGTCAAAGTCGCTGAAGCTTTATCTGAACAGCTTTCGCAATCACGGCGCATTCCACGAGGATTGCACGGTCACGATCGGCAAGAAGCTCGTCGCGCTGCTCAAGCCGAAATGGCTGCGCATCGGCGGCTATTTCCATCCGCGCGGCGGCATGCCGATCGACGTGTTCTGGCAGGCCGGAAAACTGCCCGCGGGCGTCTGGACGCCCGATCAGGGTGTCGCCACCTATCGCGCGCGCGGATAACCCTTCAACGTCGCGATCAGCGCGCTGACCTCAAGCGCCGGATCGGCCGCGCGCATTACGCCGCCCATCACCGCGACGCCGGCGCAGCCAGCAGCCATGACCTCGCCGACGCGTGCCGTATTGATGCCGCCGATGGCAAGCACCGGCACGCGGCAAGCGCGGGCGATTTCAGCAAGACCCTTGCGGCCGATTTCCGGTCCGTAGCCCGGCTTGCTCGGCGTCTCGAAGGCCGGTCCCGCGAGCGCATAGTCGGCGGCTTGCGGATCGATCGCTTCGGCTTCGGTGACGGTGTGGATCGACACGCCGATCAGCTTTTCGACACCCAACAGCGCGCGCGCCGCCGCAGTATCGCTGCCGGACGGCAGATGCACGCCGTCGACACCGGCAAGCCTTGCCAGCGCCGCCTCGCCATGCAGCACGAGGCGCGCGCCATATTTGCGCGCCATCGGGATGAGCATGCGCGCCAAGACGACCTGCTCGTCCTCGGGCAGATCCTTTTCGCGCAGGCTCACCCAGCGGCAGCCGCTTGTCAGCGCCGCCGCGACGACTTCGTTCAGCGCGCGCCGGGCTTGGGCGCGGTCGGTGACCAACAGCAACGGTGGATCGGGCAGCCGCATCGCGTCGCTCCTTGTCGGCAAACCGCGATTATGGGAAATTTGTTTGTCGCAATGAACTGTTTGCAGAAACATTTGGGAGGCTACGCCGTGCCGACGAATTTGATTGTGAGAACCGTGGTCGCCGGCGCGCTCGTACTTGCGCTGGGTTTGGCATCGTTGTCTCCGGCGCTGGCGGCAAAGCACAAAAAGCTGACCGGCGCTTGCGCCCAATCAAGCGGACGCTGCATTGCCGATTGCGATCAGCTCCATTGGTGCCAAGTCTATACGTGTGTCGGCGGTAAATCGACGCCGGTGCCGTTCTGGCGTTGCTTTGAGCCAAGCGGGCTATGCTTGGCGCCGCACTGCTGAGCGCGACGCTGCCTGCAACTCAACGTCCAGCGGGCGCGTAGCTCGTCACCGTGCTGGGCATCTGCATCGGCACCAGGTGGCGCGGCACGACGATGCGCTGGCCCTCGGCAAGCGGCTCGCGTTCCGGCACCGAATTGATCTGGGCGAGCGCCCACAGCGGCACGTGGTAGGTCGCGGCCAGCGTCTTCAAAGTGTCGCCGGCATGGGCGGCAACCGGAAGGCCGGAGTCCCACAGCTCGATGGCGGCGTCGGCCGGAACCTCGAAATGGATCGGCACCGCCTCGCCTTCGGCATCGGCCGGCGTCTGGGCAAGCTGGGCGATCTTGGCCACCAATTGCTCGTGAATGCGATCGGCCTTTTCGATATTGATGTGAACGATCTCGGCGTGGTCCTTCAAGTTGTAGCTCGCATAGTGGCCGTGGAAGCGCGAGCCTTGCACGACATTGCCGCCGCCCATGAAATTCGACGACTGGTAGATGTTGATATAGCGCTGGACGTTGGGCGGCACGTCGTCAGCGATGCGGGTGGGATCGTAGGTGACGAGCAGGCTGACGGGGATGCCGGCCTGGTTGAGCATCTCGGCGAAGTCCAAGACGCAATCGCCGCCCATGGAATGGCCGATCAGCGTGATCGGCTGCGGATCGCGGCGATAATCGCGGATCGCGTCGTCGGCGGTCGGGCGCCACAGCAAATAAGTCCCCACGCTGGCGGGGATGCCAATGCGCCTGATGCGCGCGGCCAGCGTATCGATGCCGCGCGAATAGATCAGGCCGGCGACGCCGCGGAACAGGTAGGCGCGGCCGCGCGGCTGCGTAATCTTATCGACAGCTTGCGGCGGCGGTGCGACGGGAACGGAGACATCGGCCGCATCGGCGACCGCGATGGGTTTTTCGGCCGGCTTCGCCGGGGTGGCGGCGGGCGCAGGCGGATCGGCGAACTTAGCCTGGGAAGCACGCGTGAACAGAGAGCTTTGGGTCGCGGACTCCGTCTTGTCCGATACGGCAGACGCCGATCCGGTGGTCTCAAAATCCGCTGCTTCAGCCACTGGAGCTTGGCCGTCGCTTTTCATCCAATCGGCTTGTTTGCCGGGCGAAGTGAATGCAGCGCTCGGATCAAACATGGCATAGCCGCCGCAGCCGGTGAGGCAGGCGGCAAGCAGCAAAACGATAAAATGCCTCGGTTGCAGCATAACCTTCCGGCGTCGCATTTCGCACGCCCAAACCGAAACGCCCGGTCGATCAGCCTGCGCTGCGCCGGTTCGTCGGCAAAGAATTCCGAAAGGATGGCATTCCAAGAATCAGGACCCACCACTCGTCTGGCCGGAGGAGACCGCCAAATCCTTAATTTCCCCCGAACGGCTTCCAGCAATGGGCCCCGCAACGGGTGAAATCAGGGTGCCGGCCCGGCTTTTTCGTGGCGGAATGTCGTTGCGAGGCCTATCTGCACGGTAGCCGAATTTCGGCCTCGCATTCGGCCACCATGCTATGAACCGCGGCAAATGAACCGCCAGACTAAGCCCCCTTGCCGTATTTCCTTCGTTTCGCTCGGCTGTCCGAAGGCGCTCGTCGATTCCGAGCGCATCATCACGCGGCTGCGCGCGGAGGGCTACGAACTCACCCGCGAGCATTCGGGCGCCGACCTTGCCATCGTCAATACCTGCGGTTTCCTCGACAGCGCGCAGCGGGAGTCGCTCGAGGCCATCGGTGCCGCCATGGCCGAAAACGGCAGGGTTATCGTCACCGGCTGCATGGGCGCTGAGCCGGAAAAGATCACGTCGGTGCATCCCGGCGTGCTCGCCGTGACCGGCCCGCAGCAATATGAAAGCGTGCTCGAGGCCGTGCATCGCGCCGCGCCGCCGGCGCACGATCCTTATGCCGATCTGATCCCGCCGGAGGGCATAAAGCTCACGCCGCGGCACTACGCTTATCTAAAAATATCAGAGGGTTGCAATAATCATTGCACCTTTTGCATCATCCCCAAATTGCGCGGCGATCTGGTGTCGCGGCCGGCCGCCGACGTGCTGCGCGAGGCCGAACGGCTGGTTACGGCCGGCGTCAAGGAGCTTCTGGTTATTTCGCAGGACACCTCGGCCTATGGCGTCGACCTCAAATACGCACCGAACACGTGGAAAGGCCGCGAAGTGCGGTCAAAATTTCTCGATCTCGCCCGCGCGCTTGGCGACTTCGGCGTCTGGGTGCGGCTGCACTACGTCTATCCCTATCCCCACGTCGACGAGGTCATTCCGCTGATGGCCGAGGGCAAAGTGCTGCCTTATCTCGACGTGCCGTTCCAGCACGCAAGCCCCTCGGTACTCAAACGCATGCGCCGGCCGGCGGCGCAGGAAAAAACGCTGGAGCGAATTCATGCTTGGCGCGACATCTGCCCGAGCCTCACCATCCGTTCCACCTTCATCGTCGGCTTTCCCGGAGAGACCGAAGAGGATTTCTCGCTGCTGCTCGACTGGCTCGACGAGGCGCAACTCGACCGCGTCGGCTGTTTCCGCTACGAGCCGGTCGCCGGCGCGGTGGCGAACGACCTCGCCGCACCCGTGCCCGATGCGGTCAAAGAGGAGCGCTATCATCGCTTCATGGCGCACCAGCAGGTGATTTCGCAAAAGCGGCTTAAACGCAAAGTGGGTAGCCGCGAGCGCGTCATTATCGACGAGGTCGATGCCAAATCGGGGACCGCCAAAGGCCGCAGCAAAAGCGACGCGCCGCAGATCGACGGCGCAGTTTATGTCGCGAGCCACCGGCCGCTGCGCGTCGGCGAAATCGCGACGGTGAAGATCGAACGGGCGGATGCCTATGATCTTCACGGCACTGTCGTCGGCTATTAGGGCGAGGATTTGCTCCCTTCACTCGGACGCTGATAGGCGTGTTAAGTTGCTTGCCCCCGAAAACCATAGGTCATTGCCCCATGCCGCTTTCCGACACGATCAAGACGCTCATTCGCAACGCCTGGGACGACGGTTGTCCCTGTCTCGTCGCCACTTATGGCCCGGCGGGGCCGAATATCTCGGTCAAGGGCAGCATGATCGTGTTCGACGACGCGCATCTGGCTTATTGGGAGCGCTCCAAGCGCACGGCGCTGGAGAACCTGTCGCACGACAAGCGGGTGTGCGTGATGTACTCGAACTTCAAGGCGCAGCGCGACGGGCTCTTGGAAAGCGGTTTCTTGCGTTTCTTCGGCAATGTCGAGCTGCACGAGAGCGGGCCCATTCACGATGCGATTTTTGCCAAGCTGCTGCCGCGCGAGCAGACCCATGTCGGCGCCGATACCGGCATCGGGGCGCTCTTGAAGATCGAGCGGGCGATCGACATCCGCGGTAAGCCGATCACCTGACACAATGATCCTGGAGCGGGAGCCGCCCGCCACTACGCGGGCGGAAGAACGATGATGGAAATGCGGGTTTATGGCCGCACCGGCATGAAGCTCTCGTTATTGGGCTTCGGCTGCGGCGCTGTCGGCGGACTGATGGTGCGCGGCGATCCGCGCGACCAGGAGCGTGCCATCGCACGCGCGCTCGAGGTCGGCGTGAATTACTTCGACACCGCGGTGCAGTATGGCAACGGCGAGTCAGAGAAGAATCTCGGTCGCATTCTGCAAAATCTCAAACCCGCCAACGCGGTCGTCGGCACCAAGGTCCGGCTGGCGAGCGCCGAGTTCGGCCGCATCGCCGAGGCCGTGGGGAAGTCGCTGGAAGGCAGCCTCGGGCGGCTGCGCCGCGATCGGGTCGACATTTTCCATTTGCACAATGCGATTACCGAGAAAGGCGGCGGCGAGGCGCTCAGCGTCCGCCAGGTGCTGGACGAGGTGGTGCCGGCATTCGAGCGGCTCCGCCAACAGGGTAAGACCCGATTTCTTGGACTCACTGCGGTCGGCGACACGCCCGCGCTACATCAGGTAATCGACTCGCGCCGCCTCGACAGCGCTCAAGTGGTTTACAACATGCTCAACCCGTCCGCCGCGACCGCGCTTCCGGCGAACTATCCGGCACAGGACTATGGACGGCTGTTCGATCACGCCAAGGCTGCCGGCACCGGCGTCATCGCCATCCGTGTGCTCGCCGGCGGCGCGCTGTCCGGATCGGCCGAGCGTCACTCGATTGCGAGTGCGCCGCCCGTACCCATCGGCTCGGCCATGAGCTACGACGCCGATGTGGCGCGCGCCCGCCGCCTGATGCCGCTGATCCTTGAAGGATTTGCCGAAAGCCTGACTGAAGCTGCTACGCGGTTTGCGATTGCCAACGCGCCAATAGGCACCATCCTGGTCGGGATGGCGACGCTGCAACAGTTCGAGGATGCCGTCACCGCGGTTCAAAAAGGCCCGTTACCGCCCGCTGCTCTGGAACGACTCTCGGCGCTGCGCCAGAGTTTCGCCGGTGAGCCGAGGTGATCACGCGCGCTCGGTGAGCACGCCTCGAATTGCATCCATCAATGTCACGAGTTCGTCCGCAGCGATGGTAAAAGCCGGCGTCAGATAAACGATCGTACCGAACGGCCGGATAAAAACACCCTTTGCAATAAACCGCTGTCGTAAGGTGTTGAGGTCTTCAATGCGGTCGAGCTCGACCACGCCAATGGCGCCTTTGACCCGCACATCTTTGATGCCGGCGAGTGCGCGGCAGGGTTCGAGGCCTTGCCGGAGCGCCGTTTCGATTTTTGCCACCTGAGCGAGCCGCGGTTCGCGCTCGAACAAATCGAGCGAGGCATTGGCCGCGGCGCAAGCCAGCGGGTTCGCCATAAAGGTTGGCCCATGCATCAGCGCCTTTGTCGGATCGTCAGACCAAAACGCCTCAAAAACTTTTCGGCTGGCGATCGTGGCGGCGAGCGGCATTGTGCCGCCGGTCAGCGCTTTGGACAGCGTGATGATGTCCGGCACCACGCCGGCGTCCTGGAAGGCGAACATGGCGCCGGTGCGGCCGAACCCGGTGAAGATTTCATCGAAGATCACCAAAAGCTCATAGCGGTCTGCCAGTGCACGCAAATTCTTAAGCACGCAGGCGTCGTGAAAGCGCATGCCGCCGGCGCCTTGAACCAGGGGCTCGACGATCACGGCCGCGATCTCATCGGCTCGCGCCGCCATTGTTCGCTCAAGCGCCGCCGTAGTTGCATCATCGACCGGCAGGTCAAGCACGATCTGCTGCGGTAACAGCCCGCGGAACGCGGCGTGGAAGCTTCCTTCCGGGTCTGAAACGGCCATCGCGCCGGTGGTGTCGCCGTGATAGCCGCCCTTGAACGAAACGATGCGGTTCCGCCCGCGAATGCCGCGGTTGCGCCAGTATTGCACCGCCATTTTCAGCGCGACTTCAACGGCGACGGAGCCGGAATCGCTGAAGAATACGCGGTCGAGTTGGCCGGGCGCGAGCATGCCGGTGAGCCGCTGCGCCAGCGTGAGCGCTGGCTCGTGCACCAACCCGCCGAACATGACGTGCGGCATGGCTGCGAGCTGTGTTTCGACCGCGGCGCGGATGTGCGGGTGGTTATAGCCGTGACAGGCGGTCCACCAGGAGGCGATGCCGTCGATCAGCTCGCGTCCGTCGGCGAGCACGATGCGGCAACCGCGCGTTGCCGTAACCGCAAGCGGCGGGCTTGCGGTCTTCATCTGCGCATAGGGCAGCCAGACATGGTCGAGGCCGGCGGCATACCAAGCCGGGCGCGCGGTCTGTCCCATCCCCTTGTTTTCGCTGGTATTGCCCGACATTCGGCGCTTTCATGGAAGGTAAGTGGCGTCATTGTGCCTCCGGGCCCGCCTGAGGTCACGTTTGTTCGAGGGTAACGAAAACAATGCGCTCGCTCGATAATTTCGCCGGCGAGAAACTGAATGCGCTGGAACGGGCGAAATTGCGCCGGACACCGGCGGTTACGGCGCGCGCCGGGATTTGGGCCGAACGCGAGGGCCGGCGGCTGCTGTCGTTCTCGTGCAACGACTACCTCAATCTCAGCCAGCATCCCGAGGTGATCGCCGCGGCCATCGAAGCCACCGCACGTTACGGCGTCGGCGCGGGGGCGTCGCGGCTCGTGACCGGCAATCACCCACTCTATGCCGAGCTCGAAAGCCAGTTGGCGCGACTGAAGGGCACAGAGGCGGCTTGCGTGTTCGGCTCCGGCTATCTCGCCAATACCGGAATCATCCCGGCGCTGATCGGCGCGGATGATCTGATCATCGTCGACGAGCTGTCGCATGCCTGCATCCATGCCGGGGCCAAGCTTTCCGGCGCCGCCGTGCAGCGTTATCGCCACGCCGACGCCGATCACGCCGAAGCGCTGCTGGCAGCGCATCGCGGCGGCAAGACGCGGGCGCTGATCGCGACCGACGGCGTCTTTTCGATGGACGGCGATCTGGCGCCGCTTGCCGCGCTGTCACAGCTGGCGCAGCGCTACGACGCTTGGCTTCTCTCAGACGACGCGCATGGCCTTGGCGTCGTCGGCGGCGGCCGCGGTTCGAGCTTTGCCGATGGCGCGGCGCAAATGCCATTCGAGGTGCCGCTGCAAATGGGCACGCTGTCCAAAGCGGTCGGCGCTTATGGGGGCTATCTGTGCGCCTCGCGCGCCGTGATCGATTTTATGCAAACCCGCGCGCGCACCTTCATCTATTCGACCGGCCTGCCGCCGCCGGTCATTGCCGCTGCGATTGCCGCGCTTGACGTGATCGAGCGCGAACCGGCTTACGCCGCCCTGCCCTTGCGTAAGGCCAAGGATTTCGCCCGCGCCCTCAATCTACCCGAGGCGCAGAGCGCCATCGTGCCGGTGATCGTCGGCGAGACCGAGGCGGCGCTTGCCGCGTCCGACCTGTTGCGCGACGAGGGTTTTCTGGTGATCGCGATCCGGCCGCCGACGGTGCCGGGCGGCACCGCGCGGCTGCGTTTTGCCTTCACCGCGCAGCATCCCGATGCCGAGATCGCGCGGCTCGCAGACGTGGTGCGAAGCCGCGTGTTGAGGCGGTAGTTCGTGAGCGCGATCTTCATCACCGGGACCGGAACCGACGTCGGCAAGACCTACGTCGCCGCGTCGTTGATCCAGCACCTGCGCCAGATGGGCCGCTTGGTCGACGCTATCAAGCCGGTCGTCAGCGGCTACGATCCGGCGCAAGCCGCGGCGAGCGATCCGGGTATCCTGTTGAACGCGCTGGGCCTGCCGGTGACCGAGCAGGAGATCGACCGGATTTCGCCGTGGCGGTTTCGCGCCGCGCTGTCACCCGATCTCTCGGCCGAGCGCGAAGGGCGTCGGATCGACGTCGATACGGTCATCAAATACTGCCAGACCGCAATCGACCGGCGGCGGGATATTCTGCTGATCGAAGGCGTCGGCGGCATCATGGTGCCGCTCGATGGCGAGCGCACCATCCTCGACGTGATGATGGCGCTGCAACTGCCGCTCATCCTGGTCGCCGGCAGCTATCTCGGCACCATCAGCCATACACTGACCGCGCTCGATGCGCTGTTCCGGCGCGGCATGCGGGTCTTGGCGATCGTCGTCAGCGAGACGGCAGGATCGACCGTGCCGCTCGACGATACGGTTGCGGCCATCGCGCGCTTTGCCGAACCGGTGATCGGGCTGCCGCGGCAGAAGCCAAACCAGCCGCCGCAACCGGGCGGCAGACCGAGCAAGACGGCCGACGCCCTGGGCCGCATTTTCGGCCAATAGCGTACCCTGCCGGGGGGCCGAAAATTATTTGGCGAAATAATGCACCTGGATCGCGGTTTCCAAGGTGCCTTCAAGGTTGAACAGCGCGTGCAAGACAAACGTCAGCAGCGTCGAGCCGCTGCGCAAGCGCATCCAGCCCAAGAACAGGCCGATGACGAAAATCTGCAGCACGCCGGTCCAGTCGTATTGGACGTGCAGGCCCGCCCACACCACGGAGATCGCAACGATCGCCGGCCACGCGAAGCGTTCCGAGCGCGCCCAGCCGCGGAACAGAAATCCGCGGAACATGATCTCCTCGCCGGCCGGCGCGATCACGATGGCGCCGACCAGCATGGCCGGCAGCCAGCCTTCCGCGGCGGCCGTGGTGTAGGATTGCAGCTGAAATGTCGTCACCAGATCGCGGCCGCTCAGGTAGAGCGCACCGTCGCTGAGTGCGATCAGCCCGATGAGGCAAGCGAGGCCGAGCGTCACGTCGCGCCCTTGCGGCCAGTGCAGCGCGAAATACTCGATTTGCGGCGTGTGCCGCAGCCACACCGCGAACGCAAGCACGCCGATCGTGATCGGGTTGGAGATGAAAATGAACAGTGTGACCAGGACGCCGTCGAACGGCGTTTGCAGGACGGTGTTCCAGGTGCCGGCGCGCAGCCAGAGCAGCAGGCCAAAGCCAAGGAATTGCCCCGCCAGGAAGGCGAGAACGGCCCAGCCCAGCGTTGTCCAATAACCCCAGATTCTCATCACGGTCCCGTCATTCCGGGGCGCCGCCGCGAGGCGGCGAACCCGGAATCCATAATCACTGCGACCCGGAACGACGCCGAGTTACGGCACCAAGATCGAGGAACCCGTGGTGTTGCGGCCTTCCAGATCCTTGTGCGCTTTGGCGGCATCCTTGAGCGCGTATTTCTGATTGATCGGGATTTTAACCGCGCCCTTGCCGACCACGTCGAACAGATCGTTGGCGATGGCCAATAAATCCCCGCGCTTGGCGGCGTAGGTGTTGAGCGTCGGGCGCGTGGCGAACAGCGAACCTTTGGTCTGCAGGATGTTGATGTTGAAGGCGTCGATCTGTCCCGAAGCGCTGCCGTAGCTCACGAAATAACCGAGCGGTTTGAGGCAATCGAGCGATGCCGGGAATGTGGTCTTGCCGATGCCGTCATAAATCACCTCGCACAACTTGCCGCCGGTGATTTCCTTGGTCCGCGCGGCGAAATCCTCGTCGCGATAGAGGATGGTGTGATGGCAGCCATTGGCCTTGGCGAGCGCGGCCTTGTCCTTGGAGCCGACCGTACCGATGACATTGGCGCCGAGATGGTTGGCCCATTGGCACAAGATTAGGCCGACGCCGCCGGCGGCGGCATGGACGAAGACGTTCATGCCTTTCTCGACCTTGAAGGTGCGTCGCACGAGATATTCCGCCGTCATGCCCTTGAGCATCATGGCGGCGGCCTGCTCGTAGGTGATATTCGCGGGAAGCTTGACGACGCGGTCGGCAGGTACATTGCGTTCCGACGCGTAGCAGCCCAGCGCGACGACGTAACCGACGCGATCGCCGACCTTGATGTCGGTGACGCCGGGGCCGACGGCGACGACTTCGCCGGCGCCCTCGTTGCCGGAGACGAAGGGCAGGCCAACCGGCGACGGATACATGCCCATGCGGAAATAGGTGTCGATGAAATTGACGCCGCAGGCGTGTTGCTTGACCCGGATTTGGCCCTGCCCTGGCGCCGGCAGTTCGATCTCCTCATAAGTCAAAACCTCGGGCCCGCCCGTCTTATGCACGCGTACTGCCGCAACCATTTTCCTCTCCTTTGAACACGTTCGAATTATCGTTGAAAAAGCTCGGCCGGGATCATAGGCGGCCGGGCCTCGAACACAAGACGGTCAGCGCATGGCCTTAAACTCGTTGCGCGATAGTCCGTTTTCAGGCGCCTTGACGGTCTTGAAACGAAGATTGCAGATAGCAGGCCTTGAGGTGGTGATGAGACGTTGGCGTTGTTTTGCCGCGATCGGGCTGGTTTCGTTCGCAATGATGCTCGTCCTCGGATCAAGGCCGGGGATGGCGCAACCGCGCGCGCATGTCTACCTGTTTCGCGGGCTGGCCGACGTTTTCTCGCTCGGCATGGACACCTTGGCCGACGAACTTCGCAAGCGTGGCGTCGATGCCTCCTCGCACAGTCATACCGACTGGAAAGCAATCGCCGATAAGGCCGCGGCGAACTACAAGGCCGGGAAGGAAGGACCGATCATCCTTATCGGTCATTCGCTCGGCGCCGACGCCGTCATGGAGATGGCCGACTATTTGGGCGACAAGGGTGTCCCGGTGGCACTCGTGGTGCCGTTTGACGCCACCCAATCGTTTCCGGCTTCGGCGAATGTCGCCCGTGTGCTCAACCTGACGCAGCGCGATTACGCCCACATGCGGCCGGGGCCCGGCTTCCGGGGATCGCTACGCAATGTCGATTTAAGCGGCGATCCGAACATCGATCATCTCAACATCGACAAGTCGCCGCGACTGCATGCCCAGGTGATCAGCGAGGTTCTTGCCATCGTCGGCGGACACCGCACGCCGCCGTCGGTTGCCACGAAGCCGGCGTCAATCGGCGCGGTTCCGGCAAGCGCCGCAATTCGCAACAGCGTGACCCCGCCAGGAAGCGGAGGAAGTACGAGCGCCGAACGACCGCCCGCGGCGTCAGCCATGCCGCAGCGACCACCAAAACCAGCCGCAGCGCCGCATTCGGTCAATCCGGCACAAATACCCGACTGAGCACGGAATTTGCCCGACGGATTAAAGCCGGCATCAAGGCCCGAATGCGGACGCGACCAATCTCCGCTCACCGCGCGCCCGAAACGTTGAGCACCGCGCCGCTGATATAGGATGCGGCGTCGGAGAGCAGAAACAACACCGCTTCGGCGATCTCATCCGGTTCGCCCGGCCGGCCCATCGGAAGGAGCGGCGTGATGCGTTCCAAGCGTCCAGGTTCATGGATTTCCGTCCTGGTCGGGCCTGGCCGGATCGTATTGACCCGCACGCCCTCCTTCGCCACTTCGCGCGCCAAGCCGATGGTGAGCGCGTCGACGCCGCCTTTGGCGGCGGCGTAGAACACATATTCGCCGGCGCCGCCGGTCACCGAGGCGATCGAGGACAGAAATACGATCGAGCCGCCTTTACCGCCCTGTGCCGTCGACATCCGTCGCACCGCTTCGCGGGCGCAGATCAGGCAGCCGAACAGATTAATGTCGATCACCTCGCGAATGGTGTCGGCGGTGGCGACATCAAGCCGCGAATTCTTGCCGCCGACGCCGGAGCTGTACACAAAATGCGTGACCGGACCGAGCGTGCGCGTCGTTTCGCCGAACACGCTCACGATGTCTTCTTCTTTCGACATGTCGCCCTGCAGCGTCACGGCTTTGCCGCCGGATTTCTTCACCGCCTCGGCGACCTCTGCCGCGGCCTTGGCATTGCGGACGTAATTGATGGCGACGTCGTAGCCGCGTTCGCCGGCAAGCCGCGCCGTCGAGGCGCCGATGCCGCGGCTGCCGCCGGCGATGAGAAGGACAGGTCGTGGCACGGGCTACTCCCAAGTTACGGATGATGCCGGCGCAGAAAGCCGACGCCGACGAAATAGATCGCAAGTAGGCACAAACCTGCAAGGGCCCAGAACCCGGGCTGGAGATTGCGCGCCACGGCGAAGATGGCAAGCAGCGTCCACAGGATCAGGGCGCCTGTCGTCAAGGCGCGCAGATGCGCGATGCGGACCGGGTGGACGACATGAAACGGCACGAAAGTCAGCGCCGCAAGCGCCACAATCAGCCCGGCGCCGAGCCATGGCGTGGGTTTGAGCAGGAACAAATAAAACGCCGCCACATTCCACAGCGCCGGAAAGCCACGAAAGTAATAATCGGAAGTTTTCATCAGCCGGTCGGCAAAATAGAGCGATCCGGTGACGACGATGAGGATGCCGAGCGGGATGGAGGTCGCTTGGGGCAATAGCCCGCTTGCGGCCAACGCAAAGGCCGGCACGAACACGTAATTGAGAATATCGACCACGAGATCGAGCACGTCGCCCGACCAACGCGGCAGCACGTCGGCAACGTGCAGCCGCCGGGCAAAAGTGCCGTCCACGCCGTCGATGAAAAGTGCGATCCCCAACCAGACGAACATTTGCGGCCAATCCGCATGCACCGCGGCAAGCAGGGCGAGCAACGCGCAGCCGGCGCCGCAAGCGGTGAAGACATGGACGGCAAACGCGGCCGCAGTCAGCGCCTTCGGCTCGCTTCTCGGTGCGGTTGGGTCCATAAGCTAAGTCTATACGTGAAAGTGAAATTCGTACCCAATCATCCTGTTCTTGTGAAATATTCGGCCTTAAATGTCAGGCAGTTCGAAAGCATGTAGCAATGCCAATTATGAACGTGACCAGCAAGCCTTGTAGCGCCGAAGTCGCCGTGGTCGGCGGCGGACCAGCCGGTCTCGTCTGCGCCATTGCGCTTAAGGCCGCGGGCGTTGACACGCTCTTACTGGCGCCGGCGGCAAAGCCTGACCACCGGACGACCGCGCTGCTTTCGGGTTCCGTCACCGCGCTGGAAACGTTGGGTGCGTGGCAAGCGTGCGTGCCCGATGCGGCGGCGCTGAAAAGGCTCCGCATCGTCGACGACACGCACCGGCTGTTTCGCGCACCCGAGGTCTTTTTCGACGCCGCGGAAATCGGACTGGAGGCGTTCGGTTACAATATCGAGAACCGGTATCTGATGGCCGCGCTTGAAGCCCGCGCCGCCGCGCTCAGATTGGCGCGCATCGCTGTTCCGGCGCTTGCGATCAAGCCCGATGCGGACGGCGTTACTGTTGAATATACCGATGGGCAAGCGCGGGTCCGGCTCATCGTCGGCGCCGACGGCGCGCGATCGCTGGCCCGCGCCGCGGCCGGCATTGCCACGCGGCGGCGGAATTATCCCCAGACGGCGCTGACGCTCAATCTCGCCCACGCCCGGCCGCACGACGACACCTCGACCGAATTCCATACCGAGAGCGGCCCGTTCACGCTCGTTCCCCTGCCCGGCCGTCGCTCTAGCCTGGTTTGCGTCCTCGACGAGTCAAACGCTGCAAGATTATCGGAGAAACCCGACGAGGCGCTTTCCGCTGAGATCGAGCGCCGCGCCCATTCGCTCCTCGGCACGATGCGAGTCGAGCCTGACCGCGGCGTTTTCCCGTTGGCGATCGAAACTGCAGACGCCTTCGCGCGCGCGCGGGTCGCGCTGGTCGGCGAGGCCGCTCATGTGGTGCCGCCAATCGGTGCACAGGGTCTCAATCTCGGTCTTCGCGACGGCGCCACCCTTGCCGAAATCGTCGCCGATGCGCGGCGTGAAAGCCTCGATATCGGCGCGCCCGACGTGCTGGCCCGCTATGATCGACAGCGGCGCGCCGATGTGACCAGCCGAACCATTGCCGTCGACTTGTTGAACCGGAGCCTGCTCACCGATTTTTTCCCGGCCCACGGCGCGCGGGGGATGTCGCTCTACCTCGTCGACCGCATTGGCCCACTGCGGCGCGCGCTAATGCGCGAGGGCGTGACGCCGGCCGCCTCGCAGCCGCGGCTGATGCGCGGCGAGATGGTGTGAGGAGCGCTATTTCCTAGGCAGCGCTGCCGACAAAAGCAGCTTGGCGAGGCTTTTCGATCATCCTACCGTTTGCTGTAAGGAATTCCTGGTACTCCCATGAAACTGCCGCGCAATTTTTTCAAACCTCTCGCGATCGGCGCGCCGGCTCCCTTACGCGAACTGCCGTTGCGGCTCGAGCGCATGATTCATTTCGTGCCGCCGCATATCGAGAAAGTGCGCGCAAAAGTGCCGGAGCTGGTCGCCCAGGTCGACGTCGTGCTCGGCAATCTGGAGGACGCAATCCCGGCCGACGCCAAAGAGGCGGCGCGCTCAGGCTTTATCGCAATGGCGAAGTCTTGCGACTTCGGCGAGACCGGTTTGTGGACGCGCATCAATGCGCTCAATTCGCCCTGGGTCCTCGACGACATTTGCCAAATCGTCGCCGCGATCGGGCAAAAGCTCGACGTCATCATGCTGCCGAAGGTCGAGGGCGCCTGGGACATCCATTATCTCGACCAGCTGCTTGCCCAGCTCGAAGCAAAAAATGGCGTGAAAAAGCCGATCCTCATTCACGCCATCCTGGAGACGGCCGAGGGCGTCAATAACGTTGCCTCGATCGCAGCCGCCTCGCCGCGCATGCACGGCATCAGTCTCGGTCCCGCCGATCTCGCCGCTTCCCGCGCGATGAAGACGACGCGGGTCGGTGGCGGCCATCCCGAATACAAGGTGCTGGCCGATGCCGGCGCGCCCGACGCGCCGCGGCCGGCTTACCAGCAGGACCTTTGGCACTACACGATCGCGAAAATGGTCGATGCCTGCGCCGCGGCGGGCATCAAGGCGTTTTACGGCCCGTTCGGCGATTTTGCCGACAGCGCGGCCTGCGAGGCGCAGTTCCGCAATGCGTTTTTGATGGGCTGCGTCGGCGCCTGGACGCTGCATCCGAACCAGGTGCCCATCGCCAAACGCGTGTTCTCGCCGGACCCGGCCGAGGTCGCCTTTGCCAAAAAGATCATCGCCGCCATGCCGGACGGCAGCGGCGCGGTGATGATCGACGGCAAGATGCAGGACGACGCGACCTGGAAACAGGCCAAAGTGCTGGTCGACTTGGCCGGGCTCGTCGCCGAGAAGGACCCGGAAATGGGGCAGCGCTACGGGCTATGATAAGGAGTTATACGGTGCCGACGAAGTGCGGCATAATCGTTGCCTTATTGCCCCTGTGAAGCGGTAAAATACCTGCTGCGATGGAAAAGATTCGAAGCGCCAAGTACCAGATCGGCCAAGTCGTCCGGCACCGACTCTATCCGTTCCGCGGCGTCGTGTTCGACATCGATCCGGTGTTCGACAATACCGAGGAATGGTATCAGGCCATCCCCGCCGAGGTGCGGCCGCGCAAGGACCAGCCGTTCTATCATCTGTTCGCCGAAAACGAGGAGACCGAATACGTGGCCTATGTTTCGGAACAGAATTTATTGCCCGACAACAGTGGCGAGCCGGTGCGCCATCCGCAGGTCGCCGAGGTTTTCGTCAAGGACGGCAAAGGCGGCTATCGCCCGCGCTCGGCGATGATGCACTAAGGCACCCTCGTCGGCTCATTCCCGCGGAAGCGGGAATCCAGATGACATCTAACTCAGCTTATCGAAATGGCCGGGTTCGGAATGAATCCCGGCCCCAGCCATCCGAACTATAATATTACTACTTCGCCGGTGCGCCTGCGGGTGGCGTTGCGGCAGCGCCGGGCGCGCCCTGCTGCTGCTCGAGCTTCTGGCGCGCTTCGTCGGCGCGCCGCTGCAACTCGTCCTGCAGTTTCTTCTGCTGCTCCTCGAACACTTTCGGATCGGTCGGCGGACCGTCATAGGCCTTGGCGAAATCCGCGAGCGGCAAAACGAGGCTGATCGGCTGGCCGGTCGAGTTGATAGCCTGGACCACGAGGCCTTGTCCCTTCTTCATCTTGGCGATCATGTCGGCGGTAGCCTCGTAATCGGCCATGCAGCCATTGGTGAAGCAGATCACGTAAGGAGCCGTCATCGGCTGGTTCTGGTCGATGATCACGCGGGTGCCGTGGATGAGCTGCATGCCGAGCGGCAAGGTGACGCGCAGGATTTTCTTCGGCTCGCCCTCCGGTTCGATCAGCACGGCGGCGACCACCGGCATGCCGGATTCGATGCGGGCGTCCTTGCCGGTGAAACAGACCTGCTTGGAATTGGGATCGTTCTGGTTCTTCAGGCAGAACTTGGTCCACGGCGAATAGATCAATTGGACCGGCTGCTGCTGCTGCTCGCCTTGGGCCGGCGCTTGGGGCTGCGGCGCGGGTGCGGCCGGCGCCGCAGGTGCGGCCGGCTTTTTCGCGGCCGGTTTCGGTGCTTGCGCGAAAGCGAGCGAGCCGGACGCAATCTGCAGGCCCACGGCAAGTGCAGCGGTGAGCACCGCCATCTGGCCCAATTTTTTGGCCGATCCTTTAGCGATGGCGGCGAGCGTGCGGCCGACCGGCCGAGCCGGCGCCGACGCGTTGCAATAGTTCATGAGATGCAGTTCCTCTTTCGTGCCGCCACCTGCAACCCGAGCCAGATCGAAGCGAGCTGGTCGAAGTGCCTGGTCAGACTTGACTGGCAATGATCCGATGTCGCTACAGCCGGCATTCGCTGCCGCGCCGCGCCGTCCCCCGCGGGACGGTCAATCGACGCAGAATACGGCAACACCGTGACCCCTTATCGCCCCTAGGCCCGGCCCAATAGCGCAATTGCGCGGCCAGATAAAGCCCGCGCTCGGAATCGCGTTATAGGCCGACGCCGCGCCTGGGGCGGAGAGCCACTGCTGCGCTCCATGCTACATTCGTGGGCAGTCGACCGAATCGCGCTAAGCGCTGTCCCCCGAGGAAGCCCTGCGAACCGTCGGATCTCGAATGCAGGCCGCGTGCAGCGGCGCTCAGTTGCTGGCGGCGATGCTGGTCGGCCTGGCGCCTTCGGCAATTGCGGCGCCAACGGCGATCGCCGCTGCCGATGCTACTGCCACGCCCGCTATAGCGATGCACGGCGCACCGGCGCTGCCGGATGACTTCACGGCGCTGCCTTACGTCAATCCCGACGCGCCGCAAGGCGGCCGGCTGATCGAGGGCGTGCTCGGCACCTTCGACAGTCTCAATCCGCTGATCGTCCAAGGTCTCGCCGTGCAGCCGGTGCGCGGCTATGTCATCGAGAGCTTGATGGCGCGCAGCTACGACGAACCGTTCACGCTCTACGGATTGTTGGCCCGAACGGTCGAGACCGACGCGGCGCGGAGCTACGTCACTTTCACGCTCGATCCGGCGGCGCATTTTTCCGACGGCACGCCAGTGACCGCCGAAGACGTGGTGTTCTCCTGGCAGCTGTTGCGCGATCACGGCCGGCCCAATCACCGCACCTATTATTCCCGGGTGGCCAAGGCGGAAATTTTCGGCCCGCGCCGGGTGCGTTTCGTTTTCGCCGATACCAGCGACCGCGAATTGCCGCTGATCCTCGGCCTGATGCCGGTGCTTCCGGAACACGCCATCGATGTCGCGTCGTTCGAGAAATCGACCTTGGCCAAACCGATCGGCAGCGGTCCCTATGTCGTCGCCGCCGTCGATCCGGGGAAAAGCGTCACCTTCAAGCGCGATCCCAACTATTGGGGCCGCGCGCTTGCGATCAATCGGGGCCTGTGGAATTTCGACGAACTGCGGTTCGATTTCTATCGCGACGACAACGCCTATTTCGAAGCGTTCAAGGCCGGGCTTTACGACGTGCGCAGCGAAAGCGATCCGACGCGCTGGCAGACGGGCTACGATTTTCCGGCCGCACGCGACGGCCGCGTCGTCAAGGAAACGTTCCGCAGCGGGTTGCCGAAATTCGCTTCCGATTTCGTGTTCAACACGCGCCGGCCGATCTTCGCCGACATCCGCGTGCGCCAGGCGATCGCATTGCTGTTCGATTTCCAATGGGTCAATCGCAACTTCTTCTACAATCTGTATCGCCGCAGCGCGAGCTTCTTCGACGACAGCGAGCTGTCGGCCTACCAGCGCCCGGCGGATCAACAGGAGCGGGCGCTGCTCGCGCCTTATCCGGATGCGGTGCGCTCCGACGTGCTCGACGGCACCTGGTCACCGCCGGTTACCGACGGTTCGGGCCGCGACCGCGCTACGCTGCGCCGCGCGCTTGGACTGCTCGAAGCCGCAGGCTTTGAGCTCAACGGCACGACGCTACGCGATCGCGCCAGTGGGCGGCCGTTCACGTTCGAAATCATGGTGACCAACCGCGACGACGAAAGGCTGGCGCTCGCCTTCTCCGCCATGCTGGCGCGCGCCGGCATCGCCGCCCAGGTTCGTCTCGTCGATTCCGTGCAATATGAAGAGCGCCTGGCGTCGTTCGATTTCGACATGATCGAATACCGCTGGGACGAGTTGCTGTCGCCGGGCAATGAGCAAAGTATTTACTGGAGCGCGGCGGCGGCGGACGAACAGGGCTCGCGCAACTACATGGGCGTCAAGAGCGTTGCGGTCGACGCGATGATCGCAGCCGTGTTGCGCGCCCGCACGCGGCCCGATCTGGTCGATGCGGTACGCGCGCTCGACCGCGTGCTGATTTCCGGTTCATACGTCGTCCCGCTGTTTTATCTTCCCGAGCAATGGGTGGCGCGCTGGAGTTCCATCCGGCATCCGGCGCGGACGTCGCTATTCGGCTACCTGCCGGAAACCTGGTGGCGGCAACAACCGGCGAAGACTCTGCAATGATGCGCAGCGCTACGATACGCTGATGATTCTCGGCGCACCCACAGGCGCGGCGAACGCGGCGGCGCAAGCGGAGAGCCGCATCACGCTCGACGACTTGTTTCGTCGCGCGGCGGCGCGGCGGCCGGGGGCGATCGCGCTTACCGATGCGCCGAACCGGCAAGCCTTTACCGACGGCGCCCCGCTGCGGCTGACCTATGCCGAGGCCGACCGCATGATCTCGGCGATCGCCGGCCGGCTGCGCCGCATGGGGCTGCCGACCGATGCGATCGTCGGCATCCAGATGCCGAATATCGTCGAGCATGTCTTGACCTTCCTCGGCGTGCTGCGCGCCGGATTGATCGCGGCGCCGCTGCCGCTGTTGTGGCGCCGCGCCGACGCCGTCACCGCGCTGGCGCGCCTCGGCGCCAAGGCGCTGATCGCTTGCCGCCGCGTCGGCGATTGCGAACATTGTCAATTGGCCATGCGCGTCGCCGCCGAGGTGTTTTCGATCCGCTACGTGTGCGGCTTTGGCGCCAACCTGCCCGACGGCGTGGTGGCGCTCGACGATCTATTCACCGCGGCGAAGCTCGATCCCGTGCCGCCGCTCGAGCGCGATGCCAATGCCGGCGCGCATCTTGCGGTGACGACGTTCGAGGTCGGCGAGGATGGGCCGGTGCCGGTGGCGCGCCGCCATCTCGAACTATTGGCCGGCGGCTTATGCGCGCTGTTGGAAGCTGGGCTCGAACAGGACGCCAGCATCCTGTCAGCCATCGCGCCTGCCTCGTTCGCCGGTATCTGCCTGACGCTGGTGCCCTGGCTCCTGACCGGCGGCACGCTGTCGCTGCATCACCCGTTCGATGCGGAGGTCTTCGCGCGCCAGCGCCGCGACGAGCGTGCCGGCACGCTGATCCTGCCCGCTGCGGTGGCGTTTCGCCTCGCCGAGACCGGACTATTTGCGCGCGAAGGGCCGACGACGGTGCTCGCCGCCTGGCATGCGCCGGAGCGACTTGCCGCGAGCGCAGAATGGCCCGAACGCGACGCGGTCCTCGTCGACGTGCCGATTTTCGGCGAGGCGGGCTTTGTCGCGGCGCGGCGCGGCTTGGGCGGCCGGCCGGTTGCGATCCCGCTCGGTCCGATCGTCGCGCCGCGCGAGGCCAAGGACGCGGTGGCGGTCGTCGAACTCGCCGAGACTGAAACCAACACCCTGGCGCTGCGCGGGCCGATGGTGCCGCGGCACGTGTTTCCGCCGGGTATCGAGCGCTCCGACCAGCCGCATTTCGAGATCGCCCGCGACGGCTTTGTCGATAGCGGCTATCCCGTCCAAATCGATCCGGTGAGCAAATGCCTCACCGTCACCGGACCGCCTTCAGGCATCGTCAATGTCGGCGGTTATCGTTTTCCGCTGTGCACGCTCTTGGCCACGATCGGCCGCATCGACGGCGGCGCGGCGCTCGCGGCACTGCCCGATCCGCTGACCGGCCAACGCCTCGTCGGCACCGCTGCCGATCTTGGCGCCATGGCGGCTGCACTGGACGCGCTCGGCGTCAATCCGCTGGTCACGGCGGCCTTTGGCGCGCGCGGCGAGCAGGTTTTGCGCGAGGCGGTCGCCGGATAAGTGCCGCGCCCAGCGTCTCACGCGCGCCCCAGGTAGTGCGTTGACGGGACATTAACAGCGCTTTGGCATGCTCAAGGCTGCCGTTATCCGTAAAAGTCCGTAACCGCGTACCATGGCGCTGCAAGGTCCGTTCGCCGTTATTGCCGACAGCCCAGCGCCCGAGGTTGTCGACGCGTTGCGTGCGGCCGGCGCCTTTCCGATCATCGAAGCGACCTGGAGCGACGCACCGAGCGCGCTGGCAGCTGTCGAGCCCGAAGCGGTCATTCTCGCCGATGCCTGCCCGGACCGTTCGCGCGCCGCCGCGCTTGCGGACCTGTTGGGCGAGCAGCGGCAGAAGGGCTCCGGCCTGTTCATGCCGGTTATCGCGCGGGCCCGCGACGACGGCGTGCCGTCGATTGCGAATGCATTCGCTATTGCCGCCAATGCGCCGCCGCAGCGGCTGGTGCGGCGGCTGTCGACGGCGCTGCGCATCCGCACGCTGCACGGGACCGTGTTGCGCCGCATGCGCACGCTCGCTTCGCGCGGCGAACAGCTGCCGGAACTGTCGACCGCCGATCCGCTCGACGAAGCCAGCGTGCTCGTCGCCGGGCGCGGCCGCTCCTATCCGGGCCTGTCGGTCGCGGTCGGCGAGCGGGTCGGCGTGGTCGGCGCGCTCTCCGTCGAAAGCGCCGCGCGCGCGCTCAACGTCCGCGACATCGACGGCATGGTGATCGGCGACGGCTTTAGCCCCAAAATCGTCGAGGCGCTGTTGACGGTGCTGGCCGAGGACGTGCGCTTTCGCGACCTGCCGGTCGCCGTGCTCGGCGGCCATCCCGCGACGATCGAACCGTTTGCCATCGAGCTCGCCAATCTCGAACGTATTTCCGAAGGCCCGCAAAGGCTTGTCGAGCGTTTCTTGCCTTATGTGCGAGCCCACGCATTCAGCCAAAGGCTCAAGCGCATGCTCAAATCGCTCGACGCCAAAGGCATGCTCGATCCCGACACGGGGCTGCTTGCCCACGACGCGTTCTGGCGCGATCTCAACCGCGCCGTCGACGACGCCGAAAGACGTGGCGTCGGCCTGTCGATCGCGCGCTTCTCGTTCGAGCGCCACGACCGCCGTTTCATCCTCGATGCGGCGCGGCTGGTCGGCCGCTTGATGCGGCAGGTCGATTTCGCCTGCCGGGAAGCCGACAATTCTATTTTCGCGGTGTTTACCGAGACCGATCTGCGCGCCGCCCATGTCGTGGCGCGCCGGATCGCCAGCGTGCTCAAGAACACGATGCTGGTGCCGGAGGCCAAAAAGGGCGGCATCGATACCGCGGTGACGCTCGCCACCTTGAAGCCGACCGACAGCATCGATTCCCTGATCGCGCGGGTCGTGGGCGAAACGGCCGCCGGCTAAGGCGGATGGCCATTGCGGTCTGGCAGGTGGTATCCGGCGTACCGACATATGCGCTAGGCTGACACCGTTCGAATCGAAGGTTTTCCGATGGCCGATCCTGCCGAGGCGCGCGCTGCCGTCCATGTCGACGTGGTGTCCGATGTCGTCTGCCCGTGGTGCTATATCGGCAAGCGCCGGCTCGAAGGCGCCATCGCGCTCACGCCCGACGTCGACGTCACCATCAATTGGCGGCCGTATTTCCTCAACGACTGGATCCCGCGCGACGGCATCGACCGGCAGACCTATCTGGAGACCAAATTCGGCTCGGCCGAACGTTACGCGGTGATCGCCGAGCGCATCGTCGCCGCCGCCGCGATGGAAGGCCTCGTCTATAATTCCGACCGCATCGGCCGGCAGCCCAACACGCTCGACTGTCATCGCCTCATCCTGTGGTCGCGCAGCGCCACCGATCCGGGGCGCATGAAGCAGCGGCTGATGGAGCTGTATTTTGCCGAAGGCGCCGATCTCACCGATCCCCGGGTGCTGATCCAGGCCGCCGTCGATTGCGGCATGGACGGCGAGCTGGTGCGGCGGCTGTTGGCCAGCGACGCCGACGTCGATCGCATCGAGACCGAAGCCGCCAACGCCAAGGAAGCCGGCATCGACGGCGTGCCGTGCTTCATCTTCGGCTCGAGCGTCATCGTCACCGGCGCGCAATCGCCGGAATATCTCGCCAGCGCCATCGAGCGCACCTCGGGCCGGCACACGCGGATGCGGGCGTAGCGTCTTCCGTTCTCGCGGCGCGATTTGCGCGCGAGTGTTGTCAAACAGCGATGTCGAACGGCCCGTACTCCTCGCCGTAGCCCGGATGAGCGGAGCGATATCCGGGAACGATCGAGAAGCTTCAATGTCTACCCCGGATTTCGCTGCGCTCATCCGGGCTACGAAGGAAGAAATAAGGGAAGCAGAACGCCGGCAAACGCGGGTAACACCTCCCGCACGCAAAAACGACGCGCGGGTCGCGCCACGGAAAGAGCGGCTTGCGCCGCCCTTCCGCTCTCGGGCGCGCTCGCCTGCCGGCGTTCCACCACGGCTCTCGCCAAGGGGACTTACGTCACCCAAGGCGCAACCCAGGCCATGCTTCCTGGGACTTGGTCTGAACGGGCGTTACCCGCCTTCGCCTGTCCCAGTCCAGTGAGCACCTCACGCGCCGGTCGTAGTGCCGGCAGACATGATGCCCGAGCCGCCCGGGAGCGAAGCTGATGAGGCTTCGCCCGCGGGCACCGTCCTCGCCCCTGCCGCCCGGCATCACCCGGACGGCGTCCCTTAGGGCGAGATTTGATTCGCATCATGTAACTAAATCCAGGACGATTGGCAAGACATAATTCCCGAACGAGTGACAATATTTGCTGCGGCGCATTCAGAGAAAACGCGGCTAGGCGATCAACCAAACCTCAATGGTATGAGGCCAAAATAGCCGCGATGTTCAGGCGGCATTCGCCTAGCACTGAAGACCCAATGACCGATCACCTGACGACCGCAGACCTGGTGCAAAAGCTCTCGCCGCACATCGCCCCGGCGGGTGCCAAAGACATGTCGGCGCCCTGCCCCAAATGCCGCGCCGCGATGGTCTATGTGACGGCGCTGCCGCACCCCTACGCTCCCGAGATGCGGCGCACCGTATTTCTCTGCTCGCCCTGCAATCAGACCCGGAATTATTCGCTGTCGGCAGCCATGGCCGAGGCTTACGCCGCGCTGTTCGCGCCGCCCTCCGAACCGGACGCCCCGATGCGAGAGGCGCCGTAGTCCTTCGCTTGACGGCCGGACCCGTCGTTTTATCCGCGATACGCCGCGGCAGCGTCGTCGGCCGCTTCGGTGAGTGACACGCCGCATTCGCCGCAGCGATAGATGTGCAGCTCCGACAGGCCTTCGGATCGCGGCGCAATGCGCGCCAGATGCATCGATCGCCCGCAGTTCGGGCAGGCCGGCCCGGCCATGATCGGATTACCGGCCGGCCGCAACGAATTCTGTATTGCCAACATGATATACCTCTTGATCCGCCGCTTGCGCGCATTGAGGCGCGATCTCAAACGCCTGATTGAAATTCAAACGCCTGTTTGAGACGCGGTCGCGCCCGAAATAAGGAGATTTTGGGATTTTGCACGGTTCGAGGAGGGAACCGCACGACACGACACGGTGCTTTGCTCGGGAACCGCACGATCCGATCTTTTCCATTTATAATCCGGGTCCGTAGCGGTTGGGCAAATCCGATGCAGTGGCCCGCGCATGGTTGACGAACCGGCTCGCCTTCGCCGCCGTTCGCTTCGTCTGGACGGATACGATTACGCGCAGGCTGGCGCCTATTCCATCACGCTATGTACGCAGGGCCGCGCCTGTATGTTTGGGCAGGTCGTCGATGGCGCGATGCGCTTGAATGACGCGGGAGAATTGGCGGCGCGGCTGTGGCGCGATCTGCCGGCTCGGTTTTCCGGCCTCGATGTCGATGCCTTTGTCGTCATGCCGAACCATCTCCACGGCATTCTCGTATTGTCGGACGTAGGGGCGCCCCTTGTGGGCGCCCTCGCCAAGGACAGGGCGGCCACAAGGGCCGCCCCTACGATTGGCCGCATCGTTGGCGGTTTCAAATCATCTTTCACCGTCGCATACATTCGAAGCGTGCGACGTGGGAGATTGCCGGCGTTTCATCGTCGCGTGTGGCAGCGCAATTACTATGAACACATTATTCGGGACGAACCGGACTTAGCCCGCGTTCGCCGTTACATCGAGGAAAACCCGTTGCGTTGGGAATTCGATCGGGAAAACCCGCTGCGCGTCGAGCCGTGAGGCTCGCGGGCGACCACGAGTGCCCTTCGGGCACCCTAACGTAGGGGCGCCCCTTGTGGGCGCCCGCGTTGAGGCCATTGAGCCGGGCGGCCACGCTATTCGGTCACTTTCCGCTCGCTGCGGATCCGTACCGTCAGTGCGTACGCCACCGCGAGCGCCGCAACCACGCAGCCCCAGAGCGCGGTGTAGCCGCCGCTTAAGTCGTGAACGAGGCCGAGCAGCGGCGGCGCGCCGATGATGCCGAGCTGATTGATCGCCATGGCGGCGCCGAGCGTGAGCCCGACTTTGTCTGCCGGCGCCGTTTCGGCGAGATAGGCGACCCATGGCCCGTACCAGCCGAGCCCGAAGAAACCGAGCCACGCGGCGAGCACCGCGAGCGCCGGCTCCGGCGTTTGCGGCGGCACGAATACCAAAAGCAAAACGCCTCCGGCGACCGCAATCATGCTTAAGGTGAGCAGGCGAAAGCGCCCGCCGGGCGTGCGGTCGCTCCACGCGGCGAGCCCGATGCGGCCGGCGACGCCCGCCGCCTGCGCCAGCGATAAAAACAAGGCGCCATGGGTGAGCGGAATATGCGCGTGGTCGCGCAGATAAAGCATCAGCCAGGTGAGGATGCCGTATTGCGCGCTCACCAGCGCGAGACCCGCCGCCATCGCATTGCGCATCCAGGACTGACGCAGCAATCCGGCAACCGCCGCGAAGGTCAAGCCCGCGCGTTTGGGGCCGGCATCGGCGGCCTCGGGCGGCGGACGATAGATCAGCGCAAAGGTCAGCCCGCCGCATAGCGCGGCCGCGGCGCCGGCGATAAACGCGGCGCGCCAGCTCCACGTCGCCGCGACCGCCGGCAAAATCGCCGCCGCCACCGCGCCGCCCAACGGCAGTCCGGCCTGGCGAATGCCCATGGCGAGGCCGAGCCGCTCGCCGCGAAACCAGGCCGAGACCGATTTACTGCCGCCGGGCTGCGTCGTTGAGTAGCCGAGCCCGACGACAAATAACCAAAGCAACAGCACGGTGAAATTGCCGCTCGTCGCCGCGAAGACAAGCGCGCCGCCGCCGATCGCTGCGCCGACGCCGATGATCGCCCGTTCGCTCTTGCGATCGAGCAGATCGCCGACGAACAGCAGCGAGAATGTCGGGGCGGCATAGCTTGCCGTGATCAGCAAGCCGGTCTCGGCGGCGGACAGCTTGAAATCTTGTTGCAGGAAGCCGGCGAGCGCGGCAACGCCCAGCATGGCAAACGACGCGGAGGCCTGCGCGAAAGTCGCCGCGCCCAGAACGAGCCAGCGGTAGGTGGATTTCGGCGTTGCGGCGGCGATGGCCATGGTTGCCGTTCTACCGCGTCGGATGTGGACAGGCGAATTTCGATCAACCGTCATTGCGAGGAGCGCAAGCGACGAAGCAATCCAGAATCTCGCGCTGGATTGCTTCGCTGCGCTCGCAATGACCGTCCGGAAGCGTCATTGCCGGACTTGATCCGGCAATCCATTGGGTTTTGGGCTATACTCGCAAAGCTTGTAATAGACGCGCTTCCGGGCGCAAACGGAATTCCTTGGGGATACGCGGGAGAGATCAAAGTGACTGTGCTTAAATTCAATGATGACAGCCACTACCACACACGAGCATTGCAGATTTATCAAATCCTGATTGGTTTAGCTGCGAACCGCCAGATAATCACTTACGGAATACTCTCGGAGAAGATGGAGGGATACGGTGGCGGCCGTGGTGACATTCTTGCTCATCCTCTTGGGCACGTCATGCGTTGGTGTAAATCCAATAATCTTCCGGCATTGACAACACTTGTTGTCGACAGCCAAACAGGCCTACCTGCCGGCGGCTTGACGACTGTCGAAGACAATCAATTCCCCGCCGAGTGCGAACGCGTATTTCGGTTCAACTGGTTTTCGATATTTCCTCCAACATTGTCGGAGCTGAGTGCACTAAAGTCTTAGCGAGCCTTAGTTTTTGTAGTTCTGTAGGTGGGCCGAACGAACCAAAACCCACGCGGAATGTGTTGTGGAAGCAGAGACGTGGGCTCGGCGCTTCGCGCCTTAGCCCACCCTACGGTTGCTTACGAGGGAGCAATAAATGTCTAATCCCTGGGATGACCGACCATGGGCTGAATTCGGCGTGAAGAGCGAAAACGAGCTGTTCGTTGCAATTGGAAAAGCGCTATCGCACTGGGAATTATTGGAACAGGCAGTAGCGAGTCTCTTCACACTTGTGACGGTGGGTTCGTACTTTGCGCCAACCGCTCCAGCCCTTCGCGCATACTGTTCGGTCGCCAATTCAAACAACAGAATTCAAATGGTACGAGCGGCTGTAGAAAGCTGGTTGCGCGAATGGAAAGATTGTCCCTTTGCAGAAAACGCTTTGTCTCTTTTGATAGAATGCAGCGGTTGGGCGGGGCGCCGGAATGATATCGCGCACGGATTGGTAGATCGTTTTGTGGATGAGTTCGGAAAGGGCTGGTTCCTAGTTCCCAGCATCTACAGCAAAAAGGGACGCAACGAACGAGGAAAGATAGACTATAGATATAATGCTCAAATCGTTGACATGTTCGGAGATCATTTCCTTCATCTACATAACAGGCTAAACGAAACCATCAGCGCGATGGGAGAATGGCATCGAGCGGTCGCGGGCCAGCAAGCGTAAAAAAATCAATTACGGTGACAGTGCACTTAATTGCCTGACGACACGCCGGTTTGGTCGGCTATGCGGGCGGCACACGTTGGGTTCAGCCTTTCTCGTTCTCGCCAAAGAGCGCCGGAATGTCGCGATGGCCCTCGATCACGCTGACAATTTCCAGTACGTCGCCGACGTAGCGAAAGAAAATGACGTACGATTTGTGCGGATGGCTGCGCAGATCCGGGCGCAGTTCCGTTCGCGGACGACCCATGACGATCGGAGCAGCAGCCAGCGCGTTACACTTTTGACGAAGCTCGTGAACGAAGCGTCGCGCAGTCTCGCCGCTTCCGCTCTGCTCTCTGATATATCGGTAGATTTGCCCAAGGTCGTTGCGCGCGGTTACCGTGTAGCGAATGCGCGCCACGATCAGCGCTCCTTGCGCTCCGCATCCGCGTGCACGTGCTCGATATAGGCGGCGACTTCCTGATCGGTATAACTGCCGCCCTGCTCGATCGAACGGTTGATAGTCTCCCGCAGCGCCTCAAGCTTGGCCCGCTCTTCGGGCGTCAGGGATTGGAGGATGCGGACCTTCTCCTCAACTTCGGCCAGCGCCAACGCAGCCCAATCCTGCGCCTCCTGGGGCCAAGTAGCGATGCGGTCAAGCAGGGTTTCGAGACGCTTGTTCATGCTGGGCATGATTACCACGCGGGAGCGGCAAAATCATCTATGGTTTGCCACGGCTGCCGCCGCAGGGCACCCCCGTGGTTCACGCCGCCTTCTTCCCCTTCTCCGCAATCCCCACCAGCGTCCGCAAAATATCCGTGGCGCCCTTGAGCCGCTCCTCCGCCGTGTCCCATTCGTCGAAGAACACGACTTTCTGGTCGGGCCGCACCCGCGCGCCGACGGGGTGTTTGGCGATGTAGGAAATAAGCCCCTCGGGATTGGCGAAGATGTTGTCGCGGAACGACAGCACCGCGCCCTTGGGGCCGACCTCGATCTTCTCGACATTGGCGCGCCGGCACAGCGATTTGATGGCGACGTTAGCCGCTGGAGCTTGTGCCGGTGATTGCTTCATCGTGCTTGGATACAATCGTTTTAAGCGTTTTTACTAACTCGGCCGGGTCAGCTCCAGTCTTCTCGTCAATTTTCAACTGCTCCAGGGCACTCCGCGTCATACGGTTTGCAACCCATTTTCGCTCGAAGCCCAACTTTGATTGAATAGTCGAAATAATCGCCACCGTAAGAGATAGCAATGTTGCAAAATCTTGGGTGTGCGGGATGAAATTGCTTTTGGTCTGAGTTAAGACGGCCGCTGTAGCGCTAAAAACAACTATTAGAATAGTTGCTCCTGAATTTGCAAAGCTCCACCGCTTCTGACCTTTAAGGCTTCGCTTGAAGTCCTGGTCAATTTCATCCGCGATGAATGTGCCACTCGCTTGGTCAGACATGACGTTTCCCCCTCTACGTGTAAATTGTCCGGTCGAGACTTCATTCAACGTATCCAAGGTGCTTACAGCACCTTTATTGCCGCAAAGACTTCCTGCGGAATGTTGTCTGTGGACGTATAGAAATGTCCTTCGGTAATTCCCTTTACCGCGATGAGTTGACCAAAACTCGTCATCTCAGCACCGGTAGAGCATTTCATCTCTCCGCCAATCGGAAGGATCGGTACCCTCCATTGGCTGTAGTCCGCGTACGAAATCGATATCGCGGATGTTGGTGTTCCTCCGTTCTCTGTTACGCAATTCCCATCGTCGAATCTCCAATAGGCTTGCGGCATAAGCACATCGCTCACGTCGATGAATGGCTTCCACGGCGTTCCTGGGTAAATATTGAAAGCGTTCGCATGTGACGTCAGACCAAGCACGAATGACCGGCCGCAATTGGCTCCGGCACTCTTGAGCGTATTCGCGTAATCCGTCGCCAATTGGGTCAGGTTTCTGTCAGTCCTGTCACAATCCAACCAAGGATGGGGCGCCGTTTTGTTGTCGTCGCTTTCGATGTCCATAATGTAACCGTCCAGGCCGGCGGGTATTAGCGTATTGGCCACGTAAGCGGCCTCGTTGGGCGCATACGAGTTGTTTGGCGGATTTGGGCTTGAATTGCCCCCCGTATTCTCGGTTTGTGGGTAGCGCCAGCCATACACCTTGAAGCCTTGCCCCTTCAGCGTTGGAATAAGTCCGTGAAGGAGCGCGGAATTCGTGCGTACGCAGAGCATGTTGGCACCAATGGCTGCGGCCTGTTGCAGCATTTCGGCTTGCTCGGCTGGTGTGTCTAAATCCTCGACCCAAAGCGCTTTCGTCTTAAGCATGACAAATTACCTCACGTTGAAAATGCGAGATTAGACAATCATACATCGCGCTTTGGCAACGGGAGAAATAAAATAATTGGCCGCCTGTTCGATTTTGGCTTCGCAGCTAGTGCTGCTCGCCGGCCAGCCCCCAACGGGACGAGGCGAATATTTCGCTACGCCGCCTTCTTCCCCTTCTCGGCAATCCCCACCAGCGTCCGCAAAATGTCCGCGGCGCCCTTCAGCCGCTCCTCCGCGGTGTCCCATTCGTCGAAGAACACGACTTTCTGGTCGGGCCGCACTCGCGCGCCGACGGGGTGTTTGGCGATGTAGGAAATGAGCCCCTCGGGATTGGCGAAAATGTTGTCGCGGAACGACAGCACCGCGCCCTTGGGGCCGACCTCGATCTTCTCGACATTGGCGCGGCGGCACAGCGATTTGATGGCGACGATTTGCAACAGATATTCGACCTCTTCCGGCAGCGGGCCGAAGCGGTCGACCAGCTCGGCGCCGAAGGATTCGATGTCGCGCTCGTCCTCGATTTCGGAGAGCCGCCGATAGAGCGCGAGCCGCACCGGCAGGTCGGTGACGTAATCTTCGGGGATGAGCACCGGCGTGCCGATGGTGATTTGCGGCGACCATTTGTCGGCTGCGGGCGCTGTGATGCCGGCTTTCATCGACAGCACCGCCTCTTCCAGCATCTGCTGATAAAGCTCGAAGCCGACTTCCTTGATGTGGCCGGACTGCTCGTCGCCGAGCAGATTGCCGGCGCCGCGGATGTCGAGATCGTGCGAGGCGAGCTGAAAGCCGGCGCCGAGCGTGTCGAGCGATTCCAGAACTTTGAGCCGGCGCTCGGCCTGCGGCGTGATCTTGCGCCCGGCCGGCAGCGTGAGCAGCGCATAAGCGCGCAGCTTGGCGCGGCCGACGCGGCCGCGCAGCTGATAGATCTGCGCCAGCCCGAACATGTCGGCGCGGTGCACGATGAGCGTATTGGCGGTCGGGATGTCGAGGCCAGACTCGATGATGGTGGTCGAGAGCAGCACGTCGAACTTGCCGTCGTAGAACGCGCCCATGATGTCTTCGAGCGCGGTCGCGGGCATCTGGCCGTGCGCGACGGCAACGCGCACTTCCGGCACGGCCTTGTCGAGGAAGCTCTTGGCGTCGGCCAGATCCTCGATGCGCGGGCAGACATAGAACGCTTGCCCGCCGCGATAGCGCTCGCGCAGCAAGGCCTCGCGCACCACGACCGGATCGAACGGCGAGACGAAGGTGCGCACGGCGAGCCGATCGACCGGCGGCGTAGCGATGATCGACATGTCGCGCACGCCACTTAACGCCAACTGAAGCGTGCGCGGGATCGGCGTGGCGGTGAGCGTCAGCACATGGACTTCGGAACGGAGCTGCTTGAGCTTTTCCTTATGCGCGACGCCGAAATGCTGCTCCTCGTCGACGACGATGAGGCCTAAATCCTTGAACCTGATGCTCTTGCCGAGCAGCGCATGGGTGCCGATGACGATGTCGACCGTGCCTTCGGCGAGGCCTTTTTTGACGGCGGCGAGCTCCTTGGCCGACACCAGCCGCGACGCTTGCGCAACGTGGACTGGATACCCCTTAAGGCGATCGGAAAAAGTCTTGAAATGCTGGCGCGACAGCAGCGTGGTCGGCACCACGACTGCGACCTGCTTGCCGTTCATGGCGGCGATGAAGGCGGCGCGCAACGCCACTTCGGTCTTGCCGAAGCCGACGTCGCCGCAGACCAGCCGGTCCATCGGCCGGCCGGAGGACAGATCGTTGTTGACGGCGGCGATGGCGGCCTCCTGGTCGTCGGTCTCTTCGTAGGGGAATCCGGCGCAGAATTCGTCATAGAGCCCGGCGCCGACCGCGAGGCGGGGCGCCTCGCGCAGCTGCCGCTCGGCGGCGACCTTGATCAGTTCGCCGGCGATTTCGCGGATGCGATTTTTCATCCGCGCCTTGCGCGTCTGCCACGCCGTCGAGCCGAGCCGATCGAGCTCGGCGCCGGCCTCCTCCGAGCCGTAGCGCGACAGAAGCTCGATGTTCTCGACCGGCAGGAACAGCTTGTCGCCGCCGGCATAATGGATTTCGAGGCAGTCGTGCGGCGCGCCGGCGGCTTCGATCGCGCGGAGACCCACAAATCTGCCGATGCCGTGATCGACGTGGACCACGAGATCGCCGGCGGCGAGGCTCGTCACCTCGGCGATGAAATTGTCGGCGCGCTTGGATTGCCGGCGCGTGCGCACCAGCCGCTCGCCCAGAATATCCTGCTCGGTGATCAGCGCTGTGTCGGCGGTCTCGAAGCCGGATTCGAGGCCGAGCACCGCGAGCGCGACCTGGGGACGCGGTAAGCTGAGCGCCTGCGGCCATGACGCGACCGGCGCGAGATTGAGGAGCCCGTGCTCGGCGAGCACATGCGCCATGCGCTCGCGCGAGCCTTCGCTCCACAGCGCGATCACGGCGCGCTTGCCGGCGGCTTGTAGCAAATGCACGTGCTTGCCCACCGCCTCGAACACATTGGCGCCGGGGATTGCCCGTTCGGCAGCAAAATTGTGGCCGGCATGCGCGCCGACTTCGATGAGCCCCTCCCTTCCCTCCCCCGCATGCGGGGGAGGGAAGGGAGGGGGTGGGGCGGCGAAGGAGGTCAGCCGCGCCAGCGCCGAATTATCGAGGCGCGTGCGCCATTCGGCTTCGGCGAGATAAAGCCGGTCCGGCGGCAGCGGCTTATACGGCGCGCCGGCGCCGGCATGATCGAGCGCTTCCTTGCGCGCCTGATAGTAATCTTCGATCTGCGCCAGCCGTTCGTGCGCGGCTTCCTCGGCCAGCGGCTCGATGGCGATCGGGCTGCCCTCGACATAATCGAACACCGTTTCCAGGCGCTGGTGGAACAGCGGCAGCCAATGCTCCATGCCGGCATGGCGGCGGCCTTCGCTGACGGCCTCGTAGAGCACGTCGTCGGGGCCGGCGGCGCCGAAGGCCGCGACATAGCCGGTGCGGAAGGCCCGGATGGTGTCGCTGGTGAGCTGGAACTCCGCCATCGGCACCAGATCGAGCGCGCGCAGGTCGGCATGGGTGCGTTGCGTCTCCGGATCGAAGCTGCGGATCGATTCCAGCGTGTCGCCGAAGAAATCGAGCCGCACCGGCTCGTCCATGCCCGGCGCGAACAGATCGACGATGCCGCCGCGGACCGCATAGTCGCCGGCTTCGCGCACCGTGGCGGCGCGGTTAAAGCCGTTGAGATCGAGCCAGGCGGTGATGCCGGCCATCGGCAGAATGTTGCCGGGCGCCGCCGCGAGCGACTGCTTGGCGATGAGATCGCGCGCCGGCACCCGCTGCAGCGCGGCATTGACGGTGGTCAGGAGCACGGCCGGATGCTCGCGGCCCGTTACGCGGGCGAGACGCGCGAGCGTCATCATGCGCTGTGCCACCACGGCGGCGTGCGGCGACACTCGGTCGTAAGGCAGGCAATCCCAGGCCGGGAATTCCAGCACTTCGATGTCGGGGGCGAAGAAGGCGAGCGCGCGCGAGGCCGTGGCCATGCGCGGCCCGTCGCGGCAAACGACCGCAAGCGAAATCGCCGGCGGTTTGGCGCCGGACGCGATGGCGCGGGCGAGATCGGCCAGCACCAAGCCTTCGGCGCCGTCGGCAATGCCGGCCAGCGTCAACACCCGCCCGGGCGCAAGCCGCTCGGCCGGCGATTTCAGCAGCGCGGAATGAGGGACCTGTGGCGCCATTTACGCTTTTGGCTCCGCCGCGGTCTGGACATGAAAGCCGATCAGCTGCCGCAGTACCGCGGTGTCGTAATCCGCGGGCACGCTCTCGGCGCCGACCACCCAGGCGTAGAGCGCGGCATTGGGCACTTCGATCAGCCGTTCGAAATCGTCGAGCGAAGACTCGTCGAACTTGTCGATGAACGCGTCGGCGAAGCGGCCGACGATCAGATCGGTCTCGCGCACGCCGCGCCGCCACGCCCGGAACAGCAGCTTGCGGCGGCGTACATCCAGTCCTTGGCTCGAACGTTCCGTCATCGTCCTGCCCGTGATTTGCCGAACGCCAAAAGCCCGGACGTGCCGGGCGAGCGGTATATAGAGGGCGGCAGCGAAGATGTCAGCGGCGATTGTGCCCCTGTCGAGGGTGATCGGCGCTAAAATAATCACCATTTCCCGGACGCGGTGCAGCGCGTCAGCGGTGCACCGCAGATCCGGGATCGTCACGCACTCCACGTTTGCGACGATCCCGGGTCTGCAGCGCATCACTCCGTGCTGCGCTGCGCCCGGGAGACGCCACTAGGAAGCCATGCGCCCGCCGATCCTCAATCCGCTGTTCGCGTCGCTGTCGGCTCTCCCCGGCATCGGGCCGAAGTTGGAGAAGCTGTTCGGCCAGCTTCTGGCGCGCGACGGCGAGCGGCCGCGGGTCGTCGATCTCCTCTTTCATCTGCCGACCGGATTTGTCGACCGGCGCAACCAGCCGAAGCTCTCCGACGTCGTTCCCGAGACGGTGGTGACGGTCGCGGTCACCGTCGACCGGCACCGGCCGCCGCCGCCGAACCGGCCGCGCGCGCCCTACAATATCGACACCTACGACGACACCAACACGCTGATGATCACCTACTTCAACGCGCGCCGGGATTATCTGGAAAAACAGTATCCCGAAGGCGCGCTGCGCTACGTGTCGGGCACCGCGACGCTCTATGACGGCCATTTGCAGATGGTGCATCCCGACCGGGTGGTCGATGCGGCGGGATTTGCCAAGCTGCCGCTCATCGATCCGGTCTATCCGCTCACCGAAGGGCTGCACCCGAACCAGGTCCGCAAGGCGCTCGATCTGGCGCTCGAGCGGCTGCCGGCGCTGCCGGAATGGCAAGACGCGGAATGGCTCAAGCGCAATGACTACCCGAGCTTTGGCGACGCGCTGCGCGTGTTGCATCGCCCTGCCGCGCCGGAGGATATCGAGCCAGGGAGCACCGCCTGGTCGCGGCTTGCTTATGACGAATTGCTGGCGAGCCAGCTCGCGCTCGCGCTCCTTCGCGCGCATATGCGCGCCCGCGCCGGCCGCGGCAGCGCCGCCGAGGGTTTGCTGCGGGCGCGGATCGTCAAGGCCCTGCCCTATGCGCTCACTCCGTCGCAAACCCGTGCGGTCGGCGACATCATCGCCGATCTGGCGCAGCCGCAGCGCATGCTGCGTCTGCTGCACGGCGACGTCGGCTCCGGCAAGACGGTGGTGGCGCTGCTCGCCGCCGCGCATGTCATCGAGGCCGGCCGGCAGGCGGCCTTTATGGCGCCGACCGAAATTCTGGCGCGGCAGCATTTTGCCACCATCGCGCCGCTGGCGAAGGCCGCCGGCATCCGGCTCGCCATCCTCACCGGGCGCGAGCGCGGCCGCGAACGCGACGAAATCCTGTCCGCACTCGCCGCCGGCGATATCGACCTCATCGTCGGCACCCATGCGCTGTTCCAGGAGAACGTGGCGTTCCGCGATCTCGCTCTGGCGATCGTTGACGAGCAGCACCGTTTCGGCGTGCACCAACGGCTCGCTTTGGCGCGCAAGGGCGAAGCGGTCGACCTTCTGGTGCTCACCGCGACGCCGATCCCGCGTACGCTGGTGCTGACCTATTTCGGCGACATGGACATTTCGGAACTGCGCGAGAAACCGGCCGGCCGGCAGCGGATCGATACCCGCGCGGTGCCGCTCGATCGCCTGGCCGAAGTGATCAACGCGGTGGCGCGCGCGCTCGACGCCGGCCGCCGCGTCTATTGGGTGTGCCCGCTGGTCGAGGAATCCGAAAGCATCGACCTGGCCGCCGCCGAGGAACGCTACGCGGCGTTGCGCAAGCGCTTCGGCGACGCGGTCGACCTCGTCCATGGCCGCATGCGCGGGCCCGACAAGGATCGCGCCATGGAACGCTTCGCCAAGGGCGAGACGCGCCTTTTGGTGGCAACCACGGTGATTGAGGTCGGCGTCGACGTGCCGGAGGCGAGCGTTATGGTCATCGAGCACGCCGAGCGGTTCGGGCTCGCCCAACTGCATCAATTGCGCGGCCGCATCGGCCGCGGCGCCGAGCGCTCGACCTGCATTCTCCTCTATAAGGCGCCGCTCGGGGCGACCGCGAAGGCGCGGCTCGCCATCCTGCGCGAGACCGAAGACGGCTTCCGCATCGCCGAGGAAGATCTCAAGCTGCGCGGCGAAGGCGACGTGCTCGGCGTGCGCCAGAGCGGCGAGCCTGGCTTCCGCATCGCCCGGCTCGAGTTTCACGCCAAGCTGCTCGGAGCAGCGCGCGACGACGCTACGTTGGTGCTCACGCGCGACCCGAAACTGAAATCGCCGCGCGGACAGGGCTTGCGCGACCTGCTCTATCTGTTCGCCCGTGACGAGGCGATCAGGCTATTGGATGCGGGGTAAAGCAGTCCGTTTTGCGCGGTCGGTCACGCGTGCTGCCGCGCTCGTAATGTGCTAAATTGATGAGAATAAAGGAGGTGTCCTATGGCATCACTCGATTGGTCCCGGTGCCCGGCGGTGGAAAGCATACCCGGTAAAGTGAGCGGCGCGTGGGTATTCCGGGGAACCCGCTTACCCGTTGCGACCGTGATCGAGAATCTCGAGGACCTCAGCATCGAGGAAGTGATGGAGCAATTCGACGTAACCCGCGAGCAGATCACGGAGGTGCTCGAATTCGTGGCGCAGAGTCTCAAGGCCACGACACCAAAAGAACCCGCCGCGCCCGTCAATGCTAATTCTGTTTGATCACGGAACGCCAAAGGGCCTCATCCGGGCGCTTGCCGGCCACGAGGTCATTACTGCTCAGTCAAGAGGATGGGACGAACTCGATAACGGCGCGCTGCTCAGCGCAGCAGAAGAAGCTGGAGTTGACCTATTGCTCACGACAGACAGAAGAATCCGTTTTCAGCAAAATCTTGCGGGACGAAAGATCGCTCTGGTCGTTTTGACCGGCACCACGAAATGGTCAAGAGTTAGAGTGAATTCTCAGCGTATCGCCGTTGTGGTGGATGCCGCCGCTCCCGGTAGTTACGCCGAAGTTGACATACCTTTCGGCTAGACGAAAGACGTGCGCCTCATTCCACCGCGGTCGGCGCCGGCGCTTTGCGCGCGGCTTGCGCGGCGCGGGCGGTTTCGGCGAGTGCGGCGAGATTGCTTTGCGGCTCGCCGCTGGGCTGCACCATGCCGGCGGACATGATCAGCGTCATCGCCTGTTCGACGCTGATATCGAGATCGACGACGTCGCGCCGCGGCACATAGAAGAAAAAGCCCGTCGTCGGATTTGGCGTGCACGGCATGAACGCCGAGACGTGCTCGGTCGCCGGCAGGCGCTCGGAGATTTCGGCATTCGGCGATTGCGTCAGAAACACCAGCGACCACATGCCGGGCGAGGGAAACTCCACCAGGCCGACGCGGCGGAAGCTGGAATCCGATTTCGAGAACAAGGTCTCGAAAATCTGCTTGGCGGTGCGGTAGATCGGCCGCACGATCGGCATGCGGCTCAATAGGCTCTCGCCGAAAGCGACCAGCTTGCGGCCGATCAAATTGGCGGTGAGGAAGCCGAGCAAGGTGAGCGCCACAAAGGCGATGATCAAGCCGGTGCCCGGGATGTTGACCGGCAGGTAGGTTTCCGGCCGATACGCCACCGGGATGATCGGCCGCACCAGGTTGTCGACCCAGGTTACGAACCACCAGATCAGCCATATAGTCACGGCCCCCGGGCCGGCGACGATCAGTCCAGTCAAGAAATAGGTGCGGATGCGGCTGACGAAGCCGGGCGTGGCTTTGACTGGCGGTGTCAGTCCGGTGTTTTGAATATTGTCGTTGGTCATCGATTCTGTCGCGGTTGCCGGCTGACGAAATATAGCGGGCGACGGGACAATTTGCACGGCCGCCGCCGCAGCGGTCCGTAGCGCGAGGTGCGCGGCCTTATTCCACCGTCACCGATTTTGCCAGGTTGCGCGGCTGATCGACATCCGTGCCCATGATGACGGCGGTGTGATAGGCGAGGAGCTGCACCGGCACGGCATAGACCAAGGGCGCCACCGCCGCATGCACGGTGGGCAAAGTCAGCGTCACGATCGATTGCCCGTCGTTGGCCGCGGCTGCGCCCGCAGCGTCGCTCATCAGGATCAGCCGCCCGCCGCGCGCGGCGACTTCCTGCATATTCGAAACCGTCTTTTCGAACACCTTGTCATGCGGCGCGATTACGATCACCGGCATGTTCTCGTCGACAAGCGCGATCGGGCCGTGCTTGAGCTCGCCGGCGGCATAGCCCTCGGCATGAATGTAGGAGATTTCCTTCAGCTTCAGCGCGCCTTCGAGCGCGATCGGGAAGCTGGTGCCGCGGCCAAGGTAAAGCACGTCGCGGCACTTGGCCAGATCGCGCGCCAGCTGCTCGATCTGAGGCTCGAGCGCGAGCGCGTCGTTCAGATGCCGCGGTATTTCGATCAGCGCGCGAACCAGCGCCTTCTCGTCGCTTTCCGAAAGCGCGCCGCGGGCGCGGCCGGCGGCGATCGCCAGCGCGGCAAGCGCGGCCAGCTGACAGGTGAAGGCCTTGGTCGACGCGACGCCGATTTCCGGTCCGGCCAGCGTCGGCATCACGATGTCGCTCTCGCGCGCGATGCTCGACGTCGGCACATTGACGATCGAGAGCACGTGCTGTTTGTGCGCCCGCGCATAGCGCAGCGAGGCGAGCGTGTCCGCCGTCTCGCCCGATTGCGAGACCAAGATCGCAAGGTTCCCCGCAGCAAGCGGCACGTCGCGGTAACGAAACTCCGAGGCGATATCGACTTCGACGGGCAATTGCGCGAACTGCTCGAACCAATAGCGCGCCACCATGCCGGCGTAATAGGCGGTGCCGCAGGCAGCGATGGAAATGCGGTTGAGCTTCTTGAAGTCGAACGGCAGCGCAAAAGGCAGCGCCACGCGCTCGGCCGTCATGTCGATATAGTTTGCCAGGGTATGGCCGACGACTTCAGGCTGCTCGTGGATTTCCTTCGCCATGAAATGGCGATGGTTGCCCTTGTCGATCAGCAACACCGAGGCCTGCGATTTCAGTACGGCGCGACGCACCACGTTGCCGTCGCGGTCGTGGATCTCGGCGCCGCCGCGCGTCACGATCACCCAATCGCCGTCCTCCAGATAGCTCACCGTGTCGGTGAACGGCGCCAGCGCAATGGCGTCGGAGCCGACATACATCGAACCGTCGCCGAAGCCGACCGCCAGCGGCGAGCCTTGCCGGGCGCCGATCAGAAGGTTCTCCTCGCCGGCGAACAAAAACGCCAGCGCAAAGGCGCCGCGCAACCGCGGCAGCGCCGCCTTGACGGCGGCGATCGGCGAAGCGCCGCGCTTCATCTCTTCCGTGACGAGGTGCGCGATGACTTCAGTATCGGTATCGGTGGCGAATTTGGCGCCCTTACTTTCCAGCTCGCGCCGCAGCTCGCTGAAATTCTCGATAATGCCGTTATGCACGACCGCGAGCTTTTCAGTGGCATGCGGATGCGCGTTGTTCTCGGTCGGCCGGCCATGCGTCGCCCACCGCGTGTGACCGATGCCGATGGTGCCTTGGAGGGGTTCGCGCAACAGCCGGGCTTCGAGGTTCTTGAGCTTGCCTTCCGCGCGCCGCCGCGTGAGCTTGCCGCCTTCGAGGGTCGCGACGCCCGCGGAATCGTAGCCGCGATATTCGAGGCGCTTGAGCGCATCGATGAGCTGCGGCGCCGCCGGCTCCTGCCCGATGATCCCGATGATGCCGCACATCTTGCCGAAAAGACCCCTCACACGCCGCCGCAGCGCCGTTAACTTTTAAAGCGGAACTCTTTAAATCGCGACAATCAAAATAGTTTTCGTTTGGTGACACATTCGCCGGCGCCGGCTCAATCGCGCGAATGGGGCTTCTTTCTGCCGAGCGATTTCAATCCACGCAAGCGCGATGCCCAGCCTTCCTTAACGGTTTGGCGGCCGCGCGCCAGCGCCAAAGCGTCCGGCGGCACGTTTTCGGTAATCACCGAGCCGGAGCCGATATAGGCGCCCTCGCCGATCTCGACCGGCGCCACCAGCGACGAATTCGACCCGATGAAGGCATCCTTGCCGATCGTGGTGCGGTGCTTGTCGGCCCCGTCGTAATTGCAGGTGATGGTGCCGGCGCCGATATTGGCGTTGGCGCCGACAAAGGCGTCGCCGATATAGCTCAAGTGATTGGCCTTGGCGCCGGCATCGACGACGGCTTCCTTGACCTCGACGAAGTTGCCGATGCGCGAACCCGCGCCGAGCCGCGTGCCCGGCCGCAGCCGCGCGAACGGTCCGACCGAAGCGCCTTTGCCGACATGGGCGCCGACAAGGTGCGAAAACGCATGGATGACCGCGGCGTCCTCCACCGTGACTTTCTCGCCGAAGATTACATAGGGCTCGACCACCACGTCGCGGCCGAATTTGGTGTCGGCGCAAAGAAACACCGTCTCGGGCGCAATCAGCGTGACGCCTGCATCGAGCGCGGCCTTGCGCAGGCGCTGCTGCGCCACGGTTTCGGCTTCCGCGAGTTGGCTTTTATTGTTGATGCCGCGCACGTCGTCCTCCTCGACTTCGACCGCGACCGCGCGCAGCTTCATGCCGCGCGCGATCTCGACCGCATCGGTCAGATAAAATTCGCGCTTGCGATTGTGGTCGCCGATCCGCTCCAGGATGGCAAGCGCGCTATTGCCGGCGAGCGCCATCAGCCCGCCATTGCACAGCGTGATCGCGCGCTCGCCGGCGCCGGCGTCGGCCTCCTCGCGGATGGCGACCAGCTCGTCGCCCTGCATAATCAGACGCCCGTAGCCTGTCGGATCGGCGGGGCGAAAGCCCAAAACCGCGAGCGCCGCGCCCGCGGCGAGCGGCGAGCGCAACCGCGACAGCGTCGCGGGGCGAATGAGCGGCGTGTCGCCATAGACGATCAGGATATCGTCCGCCCCGCGTTCGATCGCGGCCTTCGCGGCGAGCACCGCATGGGCGGTACCGCGGCGCTCGCGCTGAATGAATATTCCGGCATCGGGCAGAACGTGCCGCGCTTCGGCGGCAACCTCGTCCTGCCCGGGGCCGATGACGACGGCAGTCGCCGTGACGCCCGATTTGGCGACCGCATCGAGCACATGGGCAAGCAGCGATTTTCCGGCAACCGCGTGCAGCACTTTGGGCCGCGCCGAAGCCATGCGCGTGCCCTCTCCGGCCGCCAATACGATCGCCAGGCAAGTCCCACTAGCCGTCCGGGCTTCCATCGCAACCTCCGCGGCGTTGTCTTAGCCGAGGCGATTAAGCGCCGAAAGCTGCGAATTCAGCGATGGCAAATGCCGCAATAGCGGCCCTAGCGCTTCGCACCGACACGCCAAAGGAGAGAATTCTGCTAGTTTTTAGCACTGATTCGTTGGGGAACCGCCGGTGCGGAACATGGTCGATCTTGCCGAGGCCCTGAAAGCGGAACGGCCAGGTTTTACTGGAACACCACGGCTTAACGCGCCGCTTGGGGAGAAACGCGGCGCGGCGCGGCGGCCTTTCACGATGCAGACGCTTCGGCGTCTCGCGGTCTGGGGCGCGGCAGCGGCCGGCGCAGTACTCGTCGTGACGCTTACGAGCCGCAGCGACATTGCCGTCGATCGCATCGCGCTTGTCCTTCATCATGGAAAGCCTGCGGCGCCGCCGCCGTTCGACGCGCAGGCCGCGACGGAGCAGCTCGCCGCCGCTGTGCGCGGACTGAAGGACAACGACGAACAGATCAAATCGCGGCTGGCCACCGTCGAGCACGATGTGGACGACTTCACCGGGTCGATCACCAAACAGATCAAGGCGGCCGGTGCGAGCCGGCATGTCGAAGACGGACCGTCCGTGGTAGCCACCGCCGCAGCTTCGGCGTCCACCATCGCGCCGGTGGACTTCCCGTCTGCCGTTGTGCCCGTGCCTACACCTGCGCCAGGCACGACCAAGGCCTCCGAAGAGTCGGCGTTGCCGCCGCTGCCGAAGACCGCATTCGGCGTCGACATCGGCAGCGGCCTGACGCTGCAAGCGCTGCGCATGCGCTGGGCGGCGATACGCACCGCGCATCCGCAGCTTTTCGAAGGTTTGGAGCCGATCATCAGCGTGCGGGAAGTGCCGCACAGCAACCGCATCGAGCTACGGCTGGTGGCCGGGCCCATCGCGCAGCCGGGAACGGCGGCGCAGCTTTGCGCCCAACTCGCCGCGCTCGGCTTGTACTGCCAGCCGACCATCTACGACGGCCAGCACCTGGCGCTGCGGTAAAGCAGCGGGCGTCCTGCGGCGGCCGTCATTGCGGCAACTCCAAGGCAAACGCATCGCCGTTGGGCGCCGGGGACCGCTGCTCGGCACGCCGCCGAGCAAGTCCTTGGCACGGACGGCGTCATGTGACGATTGCGCGAGGAGTGAAATAAAATATCAGGTTCGGTGTTAACAACCGAGAGTCAGCGCAATCCAAAGGAGACCGCGTCATGAAGTGTCTTCTCTTTGCTTTAGGGCTTTTGCTGATGACGACCGCGATCGACACGCGCGCGCAGGCGCAAAATTATCCGTGGTGTGCTCAATATAGCTACCGGGACGGCGCGACCTGCGGATTCACAAGCTTTCAACAATGCATGGCGACCGTGAGCGGGATCGGCGGATTCTGCCAAGCTAACAACTTATACGTACCGCCCCATCCAGCCCCGAAATCCGGGAGGCGGCCGTGAAATTATGGCTGTCGGTATTTGGCATGACCGCCGCCGCAGTGTTCAGCACTCCGGCGCAAGCGCAAAATTATCCATGGTGCGCGGACTACGGCGGCGGCGACATGGGCGGTGGCATGAATTGCGGCTTTGTCAGCTTCCAGCAATGTATGGTGACGGTGCAAGGGATGGGTGGGTTCTGCGAGCGCAATACGTTATATCAGCCCCCGCCCGGACCGCATCCGCCGACGAGAGCTCAAAGGCACTCTCCCTATTGAACGAACTCTAAGGCTTGAACTCGGACAGCTTGGCGAAGTTCGCCGCATTCGGTTCTGGCTCGTGAGCGACACGACGCGGTCAGATCGCAATGTCTGCTTTTGCCTGGCGGATTCAACCGGTC
>CAVTPQ010000014.1:0-310995 GCA_963736605.1 uncultured Alphaproteobacteria bacterium
CAACGGCGACATTTGAGTGGGGGATACTGCAAAAGTTCCGGCTGATTTGCCATGTTCGAGGCAATGCGGCGCGCCTCATGTCTCGACTTTGTCGCTTTGCGGGCGCATGCTGCGCAAATCGCCACCCGACCCCCCAGGGAGGCTTCGCTATGGACCGGTTTGTCGAGAGTGACCCTTCGCGTATCTCCCAGGATCGACCCCACTGAGCAAAACTCACGGTCGTGTATATCGTTAGTTATATTGTGCATCGCAGCAGATTTGTGAATAATGCCCGGTCCGCATGGGGCTACCGGCATCCGCGCCGTCAAAAGGGGGGCTGATTCAAATGATCAAAGCAAGATTGACTGCACTGTTATTTGCGGGATTGTTCGCGACAGCGCTATCAGCGTCAGCGAACGCCAGCGTGGTCTACAATCTTACTTTTGATAATAGCGGGAGTACGTCCGAGGGAACAGGCGTGCTCACGCTAAATTTTACGACGCTTTCGCAAACAGAGAATCTTAGCTACCAAAGCATCACACCTTACTTCACAAGCGTTACGACTTCGAGCATTGACGGCTACGGGCCGTTTACAATCACGCCTTCTAATCTGCAGGATGGCGATATCCAATCCGGTCCCATTGGCCAGCTGTACACCCTCACTGTTGAGGAGGACGTACCGACGTGTGACTCAAACGGCACCTGTAATATTCTAATATTGGATCTCTATACGGGCGATTGGCAGATCCACGACAAGTACGATTCGTATCTTACTGGTGGCAATCTCTCAATTGCAGGACCAAGTCTCGGTTCCACGCCGCTCCCTGCGACATTGCCGTTGTTTGCCGGTGGCCTCGGCTTGGTTGGCTACCTGTCGCGCCGCAGGAAGAGCAACACCGCCCGGCAAGCTCTCGCGGTCGCTTAAACGGCAGCCCAAAGAGACAAAAGCGCGTCCAATGTACTCTGTCCATGCGGCCGCCTGATCCAAGATCATCGAGTATGAATTGAGAGCCGCCTTCGGGCGGCTTTTTATTTGTACGACTTACATCCGCCATGTCTGGGTTTGGCCCAAAGCGGACTTGCTATGATGTCCGACTTGAGTCCGAGATGCGTATCAGAGCGGACGAAGAGGAGGACCAACAAATGGAGCAACGTCGTTTTTTCTTGATCTATATTTGTTCGCCGTTGACCGCGTGCGTTCGCAACCAAGCTTTGTGGGAATCGTTGTGGGTACTAAACGTCTCAAAACCATAACTATTTGATTTATATTAGGAATCGACAACAATCGTCGGACACCCCTTCCGCCATTCTCGAGGGAAAGCGGAGAGCAACGGAATGGACGACGCAGCGGTTCTGTTGGCCAATGGAAATGTGCGGATCAAGAGAACGCGCTACGGACTTATGGCTTACAACATCAATGACATCTATGTCGGCCGTTCGCTCGATTGTTACGGCGAATATTCGCGCGGCGAAACGATGCTGTTTTCGCAAATCGCTTCGCCAGGGTCGGTTGTGGTAGATGTCGGCGCAAATATCGGCGCGCTGACGATTCCGCTCGCTCACATCACAGGCTCCGGTGGCACCATCGTCGCGATAGAGCCGCAACGCGCAGTCTATCAGCTTCTGTGCGCAAACCTTGCGCTCAATGAGACCGGTAATGTGCATGCTATTCATGCCGCCGCGGGACGGGCGCCCGGCCGAGCGTTTGTGCCGGTTCCGGATCCGGCCAAACCCGGCAATTTCGGCGGTGTCGAGCTGGCCGATAAAGGCGGCGAGCAAATCGGAGTGGTGAGCATCGACACTCTGCAGCTGCCTGCGTGTCACTTTATCAAGATCGATGTCGAAGGCCAGGAGCAATCGGTGATCGCCGGCGCAGCCGAAACGATCGCCCGCTTTCGGCCGACTCTCTATGTGGAGAACGACCGCCGCGACCATTCTCCCGATCTGATCCGGCAAATTCGCGATCTTGATTATGTTGCGTACTGGCATCTGCCGCCGCTCTTTAGCCCGGACAATTTCTATCGCAACCCGACCTAGATTTACCGGTTCGGGTGGAGCGCCTTGGCCATGCGCGGTGCCTCATGGTAATCGAAGGTTCATGGCGCAAGCCCAAATCGACCAACCTGTCAAGCAAACTGCCAACCAGACATTTCTGCCGCTCGGCGAGGCGTTGATGAACGCCGAGCGCTGCCGCACCGAAGGCAAGTTGATGGAGGCGGAGGCGGTCTGCCGCCAAATCCTCCAGGCGCAGCCCAACGTGCCGGAAGCCGAACACCTGCTCGGCGTCATCGCCCACCAGAACGGCAGACTTGGCGAGGCCATCGAGCACGTCAAGCGTGCGGCCAAGCTGGCGCCGCAGGTGGCGCTGTTTCACGCCAATCTCGGCGAGATGCTGCGCCTCGCCGGCCGCCCGAAACTTGCCGCCGATGCGGCGCGCGCCGCGCTCGAGATCGAGCCGACGATGCCGGCGGCGCTCAGCAATCTCGGCGTCGCGCTCTACGAACTGAAGGATTACGAAGGCGCCGCTCGCGCCCAACGCAAGGCGATCGCGGCCAAGCCCGATTTTGCCGAGGCGCACAGCAATCTCGGCAATGCGCTGCATGCCTTGCGCCGCTTCGACGAAGCGATCCCGGCTTATCGCCGCGCCATCGAGATCAATCCGAATTATGCCGACGGCTGGGCCAATCTCGGCACCACGCTGCATCATAGCGGCAGCTTCGAAGAAGGCATTTCGGCGTTACGCCGCGCCATCGCGCTGGCGCCGCATCACGCCAATGCCCGGTCCGGTCTCGGCATCCTGCTGCTGATGCGCGGGGATCTCGCCGAAGGCTGGGACGAATACGAGTGGCGGCTGCGCTCGACCGAGCGCAAGGGCCCGAAATTTCCTGAAATCCCGTGGCAGGGCGAAAACCTCACGGGCAAGCATATCTATGTGCAGGCCGAACAGGGTTTCGGCGATACGCTGCAATTTGCCCGCTACATGCCGCTCCTTCTCGCGCGCGGCGCCAAGGTCACGCTCCGCGTGCACCAGCAGCTTGTCGGCTTGATGCGGGAAAGCCTGCCCGGCGTCGTCGTGCTCGGCGATCGCGGCGATCCGGCGCCCTACCAATGCGACGCCGTGCTGTTGAGCCTGCCGCGGACTTTCAAGACGCGACTCGAAACCATTCCGGCCCAGGTTCCCTATCTGCGTGCGCCGGCCGAGGCGCAGCAGCGCTGGAACAGCCGGCTCGCAAAAATGAAAGCCTTGCGCACCGGCATCGTCTGGGCGGGCAATCCCGACCATGTCAACGATTCCCGCCGCTCGCTTGATTTATCGATGTTCGCGCCGTTATTTGCCGTGCGCGGCACGACATTCGCGAGCCTGCAATACGGCCCGCGCGCGGCCGATCTAAAAAAATTGAAACGCAAAACGCCGATCGAGGATCTGGCGGCCTCATTCGAGGACTTTATCGACACCGCCGCCGCCATCAGCGCGCTCGACCTCGTCATCACCGTCGATACATCGGTAGCGCACGTTGCCGGCGCACTGGGCAAGCCGGTGTGGGTGCTGTTGCCGTGGGTGACCGACTGGCGCTGGCTGCTCAACCGCGAGGACAATCCCTGGTATCCGACCATGCGCCTGTTCCGCCAAAAAAAGGGCGAAGACCAGGCCGACGTGATCGCGCGCGTCGAAAAGGAGCTGAAAGCCGTCGTGCAAGGCGACAACGAGCGGCTGATGCCGTTCAAGGCAGAAGGCGAGCGCCGCGCCGCGGAGGCGGCAGCGATCATCGCGGCAGAAGCCGTGCAGGCCGCGAAGCCCGTGGCGCCGCTGGCGCAAGTGGCGTCGCCGGGACAGGCTCTCATTCTCGCCGAGCAGAAGCGCCGGCACGGATTTTTGGCCGATGCCGACGAGTTGACGCGCCGCGCAGCTGCCGCCGAGCCGGACAATGCCGAGGCGGTGCACATGCTCGGTATCATCGCGCACCAGTCGGGCAAGACCGCCGAAGCGATCGATCACATCCGCCGCGCCATCGCCATCAAGCCGGACGTCGCGCTCTACCATGCCAATCTCGGCGAGATGTGCCGGCTCGCCGGCCGCATCGACGAGGCGATCGCCGCCGGCCGCCGCGCCATCGCGATCAATCCCAATTACGCCGGCGCGCTAAGCAATCTTGGCATCGCGCTGTTCGACCAGGGCAAGTTCGACGAGGCGCTCAGCCTCTACGACCGCGCCATCGTGCTGGAGAGCAATTTCGCCCAGGCTTACAGCAACCGCGGCAACGCGCTGCAGCGCCTCAAGCGTTTCGCCGAAGCGGAGAAGGACTATCGCCGCGCCATCGATTTGCAGCCGAGTTTCGCCGACGCCTGGAACAATCTCGGCACCTGCTTGCGCGAGCTCAAGCGCTCCGAGGAAGCGGAGACCGTTTATCGCAAAGCGCTCGAATTCGCGCCGAACAATCCCGACACGCTCGATAACCTCGCCCTGGCGCTTAAGGACCTGGAGCGGCTCGATGAAGCCGCCGATCTCATGCGCCGCGCGCTCACCATCGAATCGCGCGACGAAAAGCTCTTTGTCCATTACGCCACGGTGCTGCTCGACCAGCACAAGGTCGACGACGCCGCAACGGCAAACGAGCGCGCACTGGCGCTCAATGCCAACAACCATGACGCCGTCAATCTGGCCGGCCGCATCGCCTTCGAGCGCGGCGACCTTGCCGGCGCGCTTGCCTATTACCGGCGCGCGCTCACGCTCAAGCCCGATCTCGCCGATGCTTATAACAATATGGGCAACGTGCTCAAAGAGCTCGGCCAGTTGCACGAGGCGCAAGACGCCTATCTGCAAGCAATCCGGCTCGATCCGAATATCGCCGGCGTCTATGTCAATCTCGCCGATTCCAAGAAGTTCGTGCCCGGCGATCCGCATCTTGCGATGATGGAGGCGCTGGCAGCGAAGACCGACGGCTTGTCCAAGACCGACCGCTTGCAGCTCGACTTCGCGCTCGGCAAGGCTTACGGGGATCTGAAGGATTATCGGCGCTCGTTCACGCATCTTCTCTCCGGCAATGCCGCCAAACGCGCGACTATCGCCTATGATGAGGCGTCGGTCTTTGCTCTGTTCGATCGAATCGAAGCCATTTTCACGCGCGAATTGATCGCGCAGAAATCCGGCGGCGGCGATCCGTCGCGTATGCCGATATTCGTGATCGGCATGCCGCGCTCGGGCACCACGCTCGTCGAGCAGATCATCGCCAGCCATCCGCTGGTGCACGGCGCGGGCGAATTGCAGACGTTCAATGACGTCGTTCTCGCCGTGCGCGGACCGGACGGCAATACCATCCGCTATCCAGAGTTTGTGCCGGCGCTCGATGCGGCGGCGTTACGCCAGATCGGCGCGCGCTACGTCGCCGACGTGCGCAAGCTCGCGCCAAGCGGCGAACGGGTCACCGACAAGATGCCATCGAACTACTACTTCGCCGGCCTCATTCACCTCGCCTTGCCGAACGCGAAGATCATCCATTCCATTCGCAATCCGGTCGACACCTGCATTTCCTGCTTCTCCAAGCTTTTCACCGCCGAGCAAAACCACACCTACGATCTTGCCGAACTCGGCCGCTATTACAAACGCTACGAGCGGCTCATGGCGCATTGGCGCCGCGTACTGCCGGCGCAAGCCATCCTTGACGTGCGTTACGAGGACGTGGTCGCCGATCTCGAAAAGCAGGCGCGCCGCATCGTCGAATATTGCGCCCTGCCCTGGGACGACCGCTGCTTGTCGTTCCACGAAACCGAGCGGCCAGTGCGCACCGCAAGCGCGACGCAAGTGCGCCAGCCGATCTATAAGAGCGCGGTCGGCCGCTGGCGGGTTTATGAGGCGCAGCTCGGCCCATTGCTGCGCGAGCTCGGCATCGCGGAGACGGTCGCAAGCTGACTTTGCCGTACGCCCCGTGCAACGGTCACGGGAAAATCGATCTACTGAGAATCCGAGCAAACGGGCGATTCACCGCGCGGGCGTCGCAAATCGACAAAAAACCACTGTCCTATTTTGCGCGGCTGGCATTGCTGCGCGGAAGGCGGTGTCAATACCGTGCGCCAGCTCCAGCTCGGATCGATGCGCGCACCTTCTGTCGCATAGGCAATGCCCGCCGGCTGCTGCAATGCATCAAACGCAAAATAGCCGGCAGCGCCGATCACTAACGTCGCCAGACACGCCATTAAAAATGCACGCATAGTCGGCACTCCGTTTGCATCAAGTCGCCGGTCTCGTCGACGCGCCCGCAGGCGGCGCGGCGGCGCGCCCTGGGCTGAGCTCTTGTTCCACCCACAGCGAATGGTGCTGCTTCGCCCAATTCAGATCGACTTCGCCGTCCGCCATGGCGTCGAAGCCGCCCTCCATGCCCAATGTCCCGATGTAAATGTGAGCAATCACCAGCCCGACGAACACCATGGCAATCAGAGCGTGGATAACTTGCGCGATCTGCATGCCCATAATGTTTGTCCAATAGAATGGGAACAGCAGAAAGGACCCCGAAGCGGCGACACCGACGGTGCCCAAGATGACGAGCCAGAACAAGAGCTTCTGGCCGGCATTGAACTTCCAGGCCGGCGGATGCTTATCGCCCACCATGCCGCCGCCTTCCTTGAACCATCGCACATCGACCATGGTCGGGATATTTTCCCTCACCCACAGCAGAAAGAGCACGATGACGCCGAGCACGAAGGGGAAGCTCGAGAAATCGTGAGCGTACTTGGCCATGATCGCCCATTGGGAGAATGCCGTGGGGCCGATCACCGGCAGCAACAGGTCCTTGCCGAACGTGATATTCAGCCCGGTCACGCCGAGGATGATGAAGGACACGCCCACCACCCAATGGGTGCAGCGCTCGAAGCTATTGAACCGCTGGATCGTTCGGCCGGAGCGGCCGCTCTCAATGCGTATTGTCCCGCGGGCGAAATAAAATATCGCCAACAACGCGATCACTCCGAGGATAACGACGGCGCCGATCCAGTGCAGCCACACTTCGTGAGCGGCCCGCCACACGCGGCCGAGCGGCTGTTCGATCACATATGACTTGGTATCCGGAATCGTGCCAAGCCCGCGGATGAAATAGTGATCTTGCAGCAACTGCTGCTCCTTGACGGCGGCGGCGTTCGGATCGACCGAACCGGCTTGCTGGGCGGCAACGGGCGCTGCGGCGGCGGCGAGCATGAGGAATGCAATCGCAGCAACGACGAGGCGAATACGCGCGCAGACCATCGTCATGATATTATCTCCGTTAATCTCCGCGTTGCTCTGCGTTTCTCAGGTCTCGATCGTTTCGTGATAGGCGGTTTGCCATCCCCAAGCGCCGGAGCCGTAGCCGCGCTTGGCGACGCGGTCTTTGTAGATTTGAGCAATGATATCGCTATCACCGGCCAGCAAAGACTTGGTCGAGCACATTTCCGCGCACATCGGCAGCTTGCCTTCGGACAGACGATCGGCGCCATACTTCTCATATTGGGCAGGCGAGTTGTCGGACTCGGGGCCGCCGGTGCAAAAAGTGCACTTATCCATTTTGCCGCGCGAACCGAAATTTCCGACGCGCGGGTATTGCGGCGCGCCGAATGGACAAGCATAGAAACAGTAGCCACACCCGATGCAGAGGTCCTTGTCGTGCAGCACGACGCCGTCGGCGGTGGTGTAGAAGCAGTTCACCGGACACACCGCCGCGCACGGCGCATCGGTGCAGTGCATGCAAGCCATCGACACCGAGCGCTCGCCGGGCAGCCCGTCGTTGATAGTTACGACGCGGCGCCGGTTGATGCCCCACGGCACCTCGTTCTCGTTCTTGCAGGCGGTGACGCAGGCGTTGCACTCGATGCAGCGGTCGGCGTCGCAGAGGAATTTCATTCGCGCCATGATCGCCTCTCCTCACGCCGCGCTGATCTGACAGAGCGTGGCTTTCGGCTCCTGCATGCCGGTAGCAGGATCGTAGCCGTAGCTCGAGATCGTATTCGCGCTTTCGCCGAGCACGATCGGATCGATTCCGGTTGGATAATTCGCGCGCAAATCCTTGCCGCCGAACCAGCCGCCGAAATGGAACGGCATCCAGGCGACGCCTTTGCCGACTCGCTCCGTGACCAAGGCTTTGACTTTGGCCTTGGAGCCATTCTCGGCACCGGTCACCCAGACCCAGGCGCCGTCTCTAATGCCCCGGTCGGCCGCGTCCACGGTATTGATCTCGACGAACATGTCTTGCTGCAGTTCCGCAAGCCACTTGTTGGAGCGTGTTTCTTCGCCGCCGCCCTCGTATTCGACCAGACGTCCCGAGGTGAAGATCAAGGGGAATTGCTTGGCAATTCCCTTGTCCACCGCAGCCTTCTGCACCGAGAAGCCGACATTTGGCAGCCGGAATTGCTTGGCATCCGGCAGCGTCGGGTATTTGGCCACCAGCTCGACCCGCGGCGAGTAGATCGGTTCGCGGTGCACCGGGACCGGGTCCGGCAGACCGAAGGCGTTCATGCGCGCCTTGGCATTGCCGTAAGGCACGCAACCGTGCTTGAGGGCGACCCGCTGGATACCGCCCGAAAGGTCGATCGACCACGAGACGGTGTCGGGATTGGCGCCGCCGATCTTCTGGATTACGGCAAGTTCGTCGGCGCTCAGGTCGCCGTCCCAGCCCAGCTTCTTGAGCACGGCGTAGGTGAACTCGGGATAGCCGTCCTTGATCTCCGAATCCTTCGAATAGGAGCCTTCGGCGAGCAGGTTCACCCCATTGTGTTCGACGCCGAAGCGGGCGCGGAACGTGCCGCCGCCGTCCATGACGGCGAGATTGGTGTTGTAAAGGAGCGGCGTGCCCGGATGCTTGACCTCCGGCGAGCCCCAGCACGGCCACGGCAGACCGTAATAGTCTCCCTTTGCCGGCCCCGATGTGGCGCGCATACTGACCAAATCGAAGTCTTTCTGGTTTGACATGTGCAGCTTGAGACGCTCCGGCGACTGCCCGCAATAGCCGGTCGACCAGCTGCCGCGATTCATCTCGCGCAGAATGTCCTCGGGTACCGGCCGGTCGCCATCGACCTGGATGTGCTTGAACAAAAGATCGGCGAAGCCGAGCTTCTTCGCCATCAGGTAGATGACCTGGTAATCGTCCTTGCTCTCGAAGATTGGTTTGACGATCTGCTCGCCCCATTGCAACGAGCGGTTCGAGGCGACGCGCGAGCCGGAGCTTTCGAATTGCGTGCAAACCGGCAGCAGATAGGTGCCGTCTTTGCGTCCAGCCTCCACCGATAGCGACGCCCAGGTCGTCGGATGCGGATCGGCGATCACCAGCAGTTCGAGTTTTGCCAGCGCCTTCAGCGACTCTGGAATTCGCGTGATGCTGTTGCTGGCGTGGCCTTCGATAAACATGGCCCGCACATTGTCCTTCTGCGCGACTTGATCCTTCGGCAGCAGCACCGCATCGAACCAACGGGTGAGCGGGATGCCTGGTGTCTCCATGATCTGCTTGGAGTCGAAGCGCGATTGCAGCCAATTGTAGTCAACGTCCCAGACCCGTCCCCAGTGCCGCCACGCTCCTTCGACGAGGCCGTAATAGAACGGTAGCGTCACCACATCGAGCCCGACATCGGTTGCGCCTTGCACATTGTCATGGCCGCGGAAAATATTGGCGCCCATACCGGGACCGCCGACATTGCCGGTCAGGAGTAGCGCGATGCAGCTCGCACGCACATTGGCGGTGCCGACCGAGTGCTGGGTCTGGCCCATGCACCAGACCAGCGTTGCCGGCTTTTGCGTCGCGAACATTTGCGCGACACGCTTGAGCTGTTCGCCCGGCACGCCGCTCACCCGCTCGACTTCCTCGGGCGTCCATTTCTCAATTTCTTTCTTGGCGTCGTCGAAACCGTAAACGCGCTGCTGGATGAATTCCTTGTCTTCCCAACCGTTATTTAGAATGTGCCACATCATGCCGTAGAGCACTGGAATATCAGTGCCGGGGCGCAGCCGAACATATTCCGTTGCATGCGCTGCGGTCCGAGTGAGACGCGGGTCGACGACGACGAGATTGGCGTGGTTAAGCTCTGCGCCTTCGAGGATATGCTGCAACGAGACCGGATGCGCCTCCGCGGGATTGCCACCCCAGATGAGGATGGTCTTGGAATTGCGAATGTCGTTGAAGCTGTTGGTCATCGCGCCGTAGCCCCAGGTATTCGCCACGCCGGTGACGGTGGTCGAATGGCAGATGCGCGCCTGATGATCGGTATTGTTGGTGCCCCAGAATGCGCCGAATTTCCGGAATAGATAGGCGCCTTCGTTGGTCATCTTGGCCGAGCCGAGCCAATAGACGGCATCCGGTCCCGATTTAGCGCGGATATCGAGAATCTGGTCGCCGATCTCGCCGATCGCCTGGTCCCAGGACACGCGGGTCCACTGCCCGTTGACCATTTTCATCGGATATTTGAGCCGGCGTTCGCCGCTCACCAGTTCGCGCACGGCGGCGCCTTTGGCGCAATGCGAGCCGCGATTGATGGGACTGTCCCAGGCCGGCTCCTGGCCGATCCAGACATCGTTGGCAACTTCGGCGAGGACGGTGCAACCGACGGCGCAATGCGTGCACAGAGTCTTGCGCGTCGTGACCTGAGCGCCGGCGGGCGGCGGCGGGCCGGCTTCCGCCTTACGCACCGAGCCGAGCGAGAGCGCACCCAGCGTCGCCAAGCCGCCGGCGAGGCCGGAGCGGCGCAGGAAGGTGCGGCGATCGAGGCCGCGTTCGACGGACTCCTGGCGCGCGAAGGCGGCGCGATGGGCCTGACGCTCGGTTCTTCTGATCAGCACGGCCGCCTCCTCACTTCGGATAGCGATTGACGCGATAATAATTCTGGACTTCTGCGGAATTCGCTTGATAGCGGGCCTTGGTCTTTTCCACGCCGGCCTCGCCGTCCGCTTCGGCTTGCTCGATCAACGGAGCGGAGGCGGCGACGGCAGCGCCAGCCCCGAGACCGAGCGTGCCCAGGACGTCCCGCCGCCGTACCGAAGCTTTTTCTTTCGTCGCGTCCGTCTTCATTGCACCCCCCCTTCGGTCGTCACCGCGCTCATGCGGCGAGCGTGAAGGCTTCGTTTTCAACCGCCATGAACAGCCGACCGACCGTTCCGACCCGGCGATAAAATTCCGCTTCCCTCGCTTGTTCCAGATCGGCAAAAAAGCGGCCAAGCCAGGGCGCGCAATGTCGTTCGAAAAGGTCCCGGTCGGCGCCCGGCGGCGCCGCGAAGCGTCCGCCTGCGAGCCCCGCCATGATATCGCACAGCACGGCAGCGTGGTCTTCAGGCTCGGCGTGGCCTTCGGCGCGCGCGATTCCGAGTCGCGATAGCTCCGCGCGCAGCCGCGCCAGCGGGCGCTCGTTGAGGAAGCCGGTGAGATAATACGATGCGTAGGGTAGAAGTTCACCGCGTCCGATGCCGATGAACAGGTTGAAGAACTCCCGCTCGACCCGCTCGACGCTCGCCGCGGTCGCCGCCTCCGCAAGCGCCGCATGCGCAACGCCGAGCGGAGACGGGTCACCGCGCAGCGTGGCAAGGCGGGCGATAAGATCGGCGCTGGGAGCTCGCGCCAGCAATACGGCGAGCAGCGCGTATTCCTGGGCGCGGGCGACATCGATTTCGTCGATCTCTCCGGCAGCATCCGGTGTGGCGTCGTCCCGCTGGCCAAACAGATCGGGCCGCAACACCATGCGGTCGATGCCGGTGGTCGATTCGACCAATAAGACCCGTTCGGCCGGTACGCGAGCCCAATTCGATACGGAAGGCTGTGAAATGCCAATTTTCCGGGCGAGCGCGCCAACACCGCCGGCGGCCCTAATGGCTTGATCTAGTCCCGGATCGCGCATCTGCATTTATTTTTCTTATGAAAATGCGAACGCAAACAAGCTTAAGCCACCGTCAGACGAGGTCAATAGCCAAAAGCTATGTCACGGGTCCTACATGGGCAAAGCGCCGCCGTGCTTGCGATCGGAAGGTCGTGGACCCTGATCAGCATGTTCGAGGCGCTTTTGCACTGCGATATCGTCTTCGCGGTCTTGCAAAACGATTTTAGCGGACTCTGCAGATGCCTCCCCGGAGGCAACAAGACTGGTCCGTGCGTGTGATCTTTCGGCGACGGCAGCGTCCTCTTCGCGCGGCAAAACCGGGGCGGAAAGTACTTCTTCCCCAGTCTTTTGTGCAATTTGGTCTGCCTCTTCCGTGCTCGCGTGTTGCTGCGGCGCGGTTTGTCCAGTGGCGTCGCCGATGAGACTAGCCACCATGCGGCGCAATTCCGGTGTAAGTACGAGCGATCCAAAGCCTGGCACGGCATCCGGCTTGGTGAAGTCCCACTGATTTTCGGCCAAGCCGATGAAATCCCGAATCTTGGGATCGGTGACCCACACGCGTCGAAGAGCCGCACGCGTGAGTTCCTCCGGAACGCCGGGGGCGAGGAACGCGCGGATGTCGCTCGCCGCAACGATCGATTCGATCGGCGGCAGGGTGGCCGGATCGAACGCCGGCAGTTTGGCTTCGCTTTGCGCTCCGACCTGCAAAGGCGCGTTCGCGTCGGCATCCCTACGTTCCCGGCCCGGCGGCTCTGTGGTGTCGGGCGCCTGCGTCTCGGCCGCGCGCTTGCGTCGCGACCATCGCTGCAGAAAATTCTTGACCAGGTGTTCCGGGTCGCTCATTTGCGATCTTCCCCCGGCGCGCGCCGCGCCATCGCCTCGGGATTGGCGCGGTCGCGCTGTCGCTTGACAAACTGACGCTCGACCTGGTGCGCGGCGACAAATTCGGCGACGGCGATGCGTACCGGCTCGGGCATCGGCACGGTTTCGATAAGATCAGTCGCGCTCTCCGTGAAAGCTTCGCCCTCGCTCGGCTCTGCCGTGACAGCAGCAATCTCAAAAGGCGGCTCGCGACCGGTCGGCCGCAGCACGATCCACAATAGCGGCGCACCTGTCGCCAGATTGTCGCGATAGCCGGAAGCGTCAGATCGGTACAGCTCGATCGCGGCAGCACCGGCATAGAAGTTCATGCGGTCAACGTCGCCATCGAGCATCGTCCACGGCTCGGCATCGGGAACGCCGGCGAGCACTCCGACCGGCCGCCACACGAAGTTCACCCACGCGCTCTTCGCCTTGCGGCGTTCGATGATAACGCCGACAGGGATGCGGACCAGTGGCTCGACGAGGCTCATTGAACGGCCTCCAGCTGCCGGATCGGCAGCCCGGTCACGAGATTCTGCGGCTTCATGCGCAACGCTCCATCGGGCTTCATGGCGAGGATGAGATAGACCGGCTCTCCAGCGAGGCGATCGAGTACCGTGTTCGGATCGGAAAAGATGAGCTGGTACAGGGCAACGATGCGCGCGTCTTCATCCTCGCCGAGCGCGCCGCCATTCCAAAGAATGTCGCCCAATCGGGTCGCCTCTACGTCAAGTCCAACATACCAGGAAAACGCCAAATCACGAAGCTCGATCACCGGTTCGATCTCAACCTCAACGGCGAGCAAATGCTCAATCCAGCGCGCCATCACCGCACCGAGCGCGGCGAGGCCGCGGCGTCCTGCCGTCAGGTCGAGCGCCAAATCGAAGCGATCGCTGCGCTCCCAATAGCTCGCGGCGTTGGCATCGCTGAGCACCTCGATACCGCCCGCAGGCGGCAAGCCGAGCATCGCGACCAGCGGCGAAGCGCCAGCGGTTCGCACTTGCTCCTCGTCGGCCGCGATCAGCGATCCCGCGTAAGTCGTGAGGCGCTGCAGGCGAAAGAACATCTCCGCCGCACGCAAGAAAAAGGCGTCATCTGTTTGGTCGAGTACGTTTCGCAGAATCACGTGGACGAGTTGATCGAGAAAAAGCGGCGGGACGGCTTTGCCGTTTCGTACGAGCGCCAGGTAGGCGGCTTCGATCGTGTGATGGGCGATGAGATGATCGCGAAACGCGATCATGAGTTGCCAGTTTTCGCGGGCGTCTTGGTCGGCGATGACTGCGATTTCGTCGGCCGCAACAGGATGTCGCGGATTGCCGAGCAGCATACCATGAAGCGCGCGCTCGGCGGCGCAAGCGTCGGGCGGGGGCGCAAGCTCCGGCCGCGCCACATAGGCCTTGAGAAACTCATCGGTCAGCAACAGATCGCCGTCCGCATTGCGGTCAAGCAGATGGTATCCGCAGGAGAGCCAGAAATCGCTCATGGCGTCGTCACCAATGCGGCCCGCCGGTTTCCGGATCGAGCCATGACGGCGTTGCGAGTGCGGGCAAAAGCGGTCGACGTTCGACTTCGGCCTGGCCAACGCGGCGCACCAAAAGGTCGCCATTGAGGTCGATCTCGCGGCTCACGCCTTGTTCCCGGGCAAGACGCGACAAGTAGCTCCTCGCCACGGCGGCAAAACCGTCCTGCTGCCAGGCATCGATGGCGACCATGAAATGCCGTGCAAAACTTTCGATCAGTTGAGCGGCGCCGATATGGAATCCTTCGGCGTCGAGTGCTGTCGCGTGCGAGTGCAGCACGCGGTCCTGTTCGCTGGTGGCGGTGCGGATCACGGCCGCGAAAACGAGCCAGGTCGGCGGCGCTTCTTCATTGCCGTGCGCCGGCCAGGCAAGGCGCGCTCCGCCGACGAGACCGCCATCGACTCTTATTGCATCCGGCCAAACGATGTCGATCGGCTTCTCCGGCGGAGCGGCCGCAGCGAGCGCGTCGGTCAGTGCTACAAGCCCGGCATAGATCGCGCGACGAGCGGTGCGCAAAGGCTCCGCCGGCTCCAGCACCACCGCGAGTTCGGCGAAGTCGTAACGGCCAACATGAACGAGCGCGCCGGGGCCCTCCTTGTCCGCCACGCCGATCGCGTGGGCAAAAGCGTTGCCCGCTTCACGTAGCGCGATGGCGCGGAACGGCGGTGGCAGATCAAGGTCGTCCGCAAATGGGGTGCGAATGCGAACATAGGAATCGCGCGCCATTTGGGCTCCTCGTCTTCCGCCGATTGGCGGCCTTCAGCCACACCCCACAATAGCGGAGGAATAGAGTATAGTATTGCGTAGCGTGATTGAGGATTCCCGGCCGCAGCGTTGCGCCTTCGTGCGCCCGGCTTTGGCGAATTCCTCCCCGCAGCTCACCAGCGGAAGCAGGCGGGTCGCAACACACGGGAATGACGAAAAGATGAAACGCCCGCTGCAAATCCTGCTGTGCTCGTGCGACGACACGATGCCGCTCGACGCCGACGGCGTGCGTCGCGTCTGCCGCGGCGCCGAGGTCAAAACCGCCCGCCAGCTTTGCCGCGCCGAGCTTGAGCGGTTCCAGGCGGCGGCCGCGCAAGGCGATGCGCTCGTGATCGGCTGCACCCAGGAGGCGCCGCTTTTTCACGAGGCCGCCCGGCAGGATGGCGCCGAGATGACTTTCGTGAATCTGCGCGAGATGGCAGGCTGGTCGGACGAGGCTGCCGAGGCCGGACCCAAAATGGCCGCGTTGATTGCCGCGGCGCGAGAGGCTCAACCCGAAATTCCGCTGATCAGTCTTTCGAGCGAGGGCGTCATTCTCATCTACGGCCGCGACGAACGGGCGGTCGAGGCGGGCACGCTGCTGAAAGACCATCTCGACGTGACCGTGCTGCTCAGCCGTTCCGCCGGCGTTACGCCGCGAAACGTCAGCGATTTTCCTGTCGCCAAGGGCACGATACGATCGGCCTCGGGGCATCTCGGCGCTTTCGACATCGTTGTCGACGCATTTGCGATGCCGCTTCCGTCGTCCCGCAGCGAACTCGTCTTCGCAACGCCGCGCGACGGCGCCAAATCGCGATGTGACATCGTGCTCGATATGTCCGGTGGTGCACCGCTATTTCCGGCGCCCGATCTGCGCGACGGTTATCTGCGTGCCGACCCCGGCAATCCAGCGGACGTGCTGCGCACCGTGCTCAAGGCGCGTGATCTCGTCGGCACATTCGACAAGCCGCGTTACATTACCTTCACGGCGGATTTGTGCGCGCATGCGCGCTCGGGCATCGTCGGTTGCCGCCGTTGCCTCGATCTTTGCCCGACCGCGGCCATTGTCCCGGCCCGCGATCACGTCGCGATCGATGCCGCGGTCTGCGCCGGCTGCGGCGAATGCGCCGCCGCCTGCCCCACCGGCGCCGCCGCCTATGCGCTGCCGCCTGCCGACGCGATGCTGCGCAAGTTGCGCGCGCTGCTGACGGTCTACCGCGGGGCCGGTGGAGAAAATCCGATCCTGTTGTTGCACGATGCCGAGCACGGCAACGAACTGATTGCCGCGCTGGCTCGCCACGCTACGGGTCTGCCGGCAAATGTCCTGCCGTTACAAATCAACGAAACGACGCAGATTGGACTAGAAATTTTTGCCGCGGCTTTCGCCTATGGCGCGAGCGCCGTGCGCGTTCTCACCCGCAGTAAGCCGCGTCACGACATCGCCGGACTGCGGCAGACCATCGCAATTGTTGAGCCGATCCTTGCCGCACTTGGTTTTGGGTCGGTGGCGACGATCGAAACAGACGATTCTGAGGTTCTTGGCGAAATGTTGCGCGCGATTTCGCTCCATGCGCCAACGCCGCGGCCGGCAAGTTTCGCGCCCGCCGGGCAAAAGCGTGACGTGCTGCGGCTCGCGCTGCGCGCCTTGCACGCGGTGGCGTCGACGCCGGTCGACGTTGTCGCGTTGCCGGCCGGCGCGCCGTTCGGGGGCGTCGAAATCGACGCGGCGGGCTGCACGTTATGTCTTGCCTGCGTCTCCGCCTGCCCGACCGGCGCTCTCGGCGACGATCCCGAGCGGCCATTGTTGCGCTTTACAGAGGATGCCTGCGTCCAGTGCGGCTTGTGCAAAGCGACTTGCCCGGAAAAAGTGATCAGCCTGGTGCCGCGTCTCGATTTCGCTGCCGCCACCGCACCGGCGCGCGTGCTGAAGGAGGAGGAGCCGTTTTACTGCATCGCTTGCGGCAAGCCCTTCGGCGTCAAAAGCACGATCGAGCGGATCAGCAAGAAGCTGGAAGGCCGGCATTGGATGTATGCCAGCAGTTCGAAACGTCTCGATGTCATCAAAATGTGCGACGACTGCCGCGTCGCCGCCGTCAGCAAAGAGGAATTCGACCCCCACGGCGCGCCGCAACGGCCGAAGCCGCGCACCAGCGACGACTATCTGCGCGAACGGGATAACGCCTCGCGCCTTGATGACGGCAAAAAATAATCTGCACCGAAGTCACACGCCTTTTCGCACTTTAATTCATTTGACCTAGGTCAAAGCTCATTCGTACCGCAAGCCGTTTAGTCGCCTCCGGGGGAATCTAACGGAGGAATTTGATCATGTCGCTCAATCGCAGGAATTTGCTGGTGACTGGCGCTATGGCGGGAATTGCCCTGCCCGGTCCGGTAGTCGCCCACGCTCCGAGCATCCAATCCACTGCGGAAACCCCAGCCGATACCAGTAACGTGCCGAACAATGACAAGAAGATCAACGTCGTCACGTTGCGCGATCTGGAAGCCGAGGCGCAGAAGGTCATGGCGCCGTTCGGCTTCGCCTATGTTTCCGGCGGCGCCGGTGACGAATGGACGATGCGCGAGAACATGGCCGCGTTCAATCGCTGGGTCATCGACGCCGACTTCATGAACGGCACCGGCAGCGCCGATACTTCGACCACGCTCCTCGGCACTAGGATTTCCTATCCGGTCATCACTGCGCCGATGGGCAACCAGGCCTCGGTCCATGCGCAAGGCGATATTCCGAATGTCAAAGGCGCCGGAATGGCCGGGACCCTCTACTGCGTCAGCTCGGTTGCACAGCAGAGTCTGGAAGATATCGCCGCTGCCAGCGATGGACCCAAGTGGTTCCAGCTTTACATTCCGCGGGATCGCGGTTTCGCTCGGGAACTGCTGCAACGCGCCAAAGCCGTCGGTTACAAAGCGATCATCGTAACCGCGGACGTGGACGTCACCAGTAACCGCGAACGCTCAATGCGGCTGCAGGGCGCCGCACTGCCGAACCTCAAAATGGGCAACGTGCCCAAGACGCCGGGCAGCACCGGCAATGCGATGGACATGAGAGGCGACATGTCCTGGAGCGATATCGAGTTCTGCCGCCAGGAATCCGGCTTGCCCGTCGTCATCAAGAGCATCTTGACCGCGAAGCAGGCTCTGCAGGGCGTACACTACGGCTGCTCCGCCGTCTGGCTTTCCAACCACGGCGGCCGCCAGTTGGATAATTCGCCGGCGCCGATGACGACACTGCCCGCCGTCGCTGACGCGCTGAAGGGCCGCACCCCGATCATTATCGATGGCGGCGTGTTTCGCGGCCAGGACGTGTTCCGCGCCCTGGCGCTGGGCGCCAGCGCGGTCGCGATCGGCCGTCCTACGCTCTATGCATCGGCGCTCGGCGGCGCCCAGGGCGTGCAAATCATGCACAATCATCTCAAAGGCGAATTGAGCATGGTGATGCGCCTGGCCGGCACGCCCATGATTAAGAGCATCACCCGCGATTTCGTGACCCGTGCCGAAGCTCCGGCGGCGTAAGGGGGCGATGTGACGGTTCCGTGAATGATTTAGCTCAATATCACGGTCATTCAAACATGCTTGGTTGGCACCGAACCTTCGGTGCCAACCCATGAAATCCGAAATCATCGAACAGCTTGGGCAAGCCGATCTGTTGCTGCCGTCCCGCATTGCCGGGGGCTTGGCGGCGAACAACCGCGTGAAGGCGCGGTTGAGCGTTTTGCAAGCGGCTGCCGCCCATGCGCAAAATCCAAGTGGCGCCGCTTTCGATCTGGCCGTGGAATGTCGCAATGCCGGGATCGATCCGGTCGCCATGGAGTCGCTGGCCCGCCGCGCCAATCAAACCGCCAACGGCCGGATCGCGGCCCCCGGCCTCGCCGATCTTCGGGCCGCGATCTGGGACGACGTCTCGACCATGGCTCGGGCCGTCGAGGCCGGCGACGCGGCACAGGGCAAGAGCGCGCTGTCGCGGTTGACGTCGCTCGCCGACGGAGCGCCGTCAGAGGCTCCTGACGAAATCGAGCTGTCCCAAATCTCCGAGTTGACGGCGATCTCCAGCGACGATGGCGACAGTCTGCATCGCCTGGTCATGGATTTGCATAAAGCGCTCAACAGCCTCGCCGCCGGCCACGCCGAAGAGGTGATCGCCGGAGCGCATGTCTATGGGTTGCTTCCCGAAGATCGCTCAGCGGTCGAAGCCTTCATGCGCGGCGTGCAGGCGACCGAAAAGCTGAAATTCGGCCATCCCGGTCTGGCGACGACTGCGACGCGCGTCGGGGCCCGGCTTACCATCCAGAACGATATCGGCGAGACCGATGCGCATGTCGTCGTAATCGCGGTCGATGCTGACGCCGTGATTGTCACCTATACCGACGTTCATTTGGCGCGCGCCAGATTTTTTGCCGGCCTATTCAAGAGCTTTGCGGTGGAATGGAGCGGGCTCGAGCGCAAAAGCGTGGCCGGCCTCGCTGACGACGGCGTGTTTTATCTCATCACCGGCCGCTATCCGACCGGCGCAGACAATAACCGCGACGCTTTTCTCGAAGCGCTTGGCGCGTCGCTTGTGTTTCTGATCGACTGGAATAAAGCGCGTAAATTGTTGCGCACCTGGGTGTCCAAAAACGATGCCGTCGAAATCCTCGATTGGGCGGCGCGGCATCGCTTCGGTCACCGCGGCTTTCTCGAGCTCGGCGGCAGCGAATTCCTGTCCGCCGCGGTTCGCCATGGGGCATCCAACCGCATCGGGTTCGGCGAGCAGTTGGACCGCGTATTGGGGCGAAATGCGGCGGTCGATTTTCTCAAAACCGTGTTGCGGGTTTCCGCCGAGGCGTTGCTGCAAGGAAGCTCGATACGGCTGGCGCGCGACCGGATCGAGGCGGACTTTGTCCGCCACCTGCAGCGCGTCGACACCGCCCTCCTCGCCATCGTCATTCGCCAAGCGGGCCTCGCCCGCGAAATCGGCGCCGCGGTCGCTTGCTTCCTCGCCGAAGTGCGAAGCAATCGCCGGTTCGACGGCGTCACCCTGGCGACGAGTGCGCGCCACATCGAAGAAAAAGCCGACCGTATCGCAATGGAAGCGCGCGGGGAAATTGCACGGTTGGACGCCGATCGCCACATCGAACGACTGGTCAATCACATGGAGGACGCCATCGACGAGCTTGAACAGGCGGCATTCGTCGCCTCGCTCATTTCGGCCGGGCTGGCCAGCGAGCTGATCGAGCCGCTCGACGAGCTTTGCGTCGCGGTTGTCAGCGGCGCCGAGGCAGCCGCCATCGGCACTGCCGCCGCGGCGGAAGTTCCTGAGGGCCATCGCGTCGATTCCGAGGATGCGCTCGCGGCCGTCGGCCGGCTCATCGATGCCGAACATAAGGGCGACGCGGCCGAACGCAAAGTAATGACCAACATCCTCACCGGCAGCTTCGAACTGAAAACCGCCTTGTCCGTCATCGAACTTGCCGGCGCGCTGGAACGCGCGACGGACCGGCTAGCAGCTTTCGGGCATGCATTGCGCGAGTACGTGCTCGCCGATATTGCTGCGTAAGGGAAGCGACGAGCACATGCGCATCGAGCGGATTGGCGCCGGATCGATCGAACAGCCTGCCGCCGAGATCGTCGGCGCAAAAGCCGCCAATCTGGCGCGCGTAGCGGCGCTTGGTCTGCCGGTGCCGCCGGCCTTCGTGCTGCCCGTCGAACTCTGCGCCGCGATCGTGAACCGCGAGCCCGCGGCGCGCCAACGGCTCGCCGAAGGCTTGGCAGAAGGGATCGAATTCCTCGAAAACGCCACCGGCAAGCAGTTCGGCGACCGCCGCCGTCCGCTCTTGGTATCCGTGCGCTCCGGTGCCGCCCGATCGATGCCCGGCATGTTGGACACCATCCTCGATGTCGGCTGTACGCCCGCAGCGATCCACGGCCTCATTCGCATGAGCGGTCATCCGCGCTTTGCGTTCGATTGCCGTCGCCGCTTTCTCGAGAGCTATGGCGGGGTCGTGCTCGGGGTCGGCCCGGCAACCTTCAAAACGCGGCTTGACGACATGATCAGCGCGGAAGCTGTCGCGACCGAACAGGCGCTCGATGGCGAGGCGCTGGAGCGGCTTGCGGCGTCGTACCAGCAAGCGATCGAGGATGAGGCCGGCGCGCTTGCGGAAACGCCGATGGAACAACTGCACGCAGCGGCGGAAGCAGTTTACCGCTCATGGATGAGCGATCGCGCCGTCACCTATCGCAGGCTCGAACATTTGGAGGATTTACGCGGCACCGCCGTCACGGTGCAGGCGATGGTTTTCGGCAATAGCGGAGCTTCATCCGGCGCCGGCGTCGCATTTTCGCGCGATCCTTCAACCGGCGCCGCCACGCCCGTGATCGACGTGATGTTCGCATCGCAGGGCGAGGACGTCGTGTCCGGAAGACATACCCCGGAAACCGAGGAGGCGATCGCGCGGTCGTTGCCCGACGTTGCCGCACAACTGCGCGATGCCCTGATGCGGCTCGAACGGGAATTCGGCGACGTACAGGACGTCGAATTCACCATCGAGGACGGCAAGTTGTGGATATTGCAGACGCGCGCGGCAAAACGCTCGCCGCAGGCGGCGCTGCACTTTGCCATCGACTTCGTCAAAAGCGGCCGTATCGCCCCCGCTGAGGGCTTGCGGCGCTTGAACGGCGTGGATCTCAAACGGCTCGTGACCAGGCGGCTTTCCGATGTCGGACCAGCGATCGGGCACGGCACCGGCGCCTCTGCAGGCATCGCCGTCGGCCGCGCCGCTTTCGATCCGGACAGCGCCGCGCGTCTCGCGGATAACGGCGAACCCATCATTCTCGTTCGCCCCGATACCAGCACCGCCGATGTCGCGGGATTTGCCGTTTCTTCCGGAATCGTGACCGCAGTCGGCGGTCGAACCGCACATGCGGCGCTGGTGGCGCGGCAGATGGACAAGCCCTGTATCGTCGGCTGCGCCGAACTCGCCGTCGATGTCGACGCCCGCTGCGCGCGCCTGCCGCACGTCGTGCTCAACGAAGGTGACTGGCTTTCGATCGATGGCGGAGCGGGAACGCTTTATCTCGGCCGCGGCACGGTCATTTCCGATCGACCAGAGACTGAGCTTACCGAAGTCGCGCGCTGGCAGAGCGACGCGCGCGCCATTGCGAGCCCGAACTAGACCATCGGCGGAGCCTCCATTATACCTGCGCGCCACCAGCGCTTTCCGATGTCTTATGGACACGAGGTTCCATGCCCGACGCGACGACACCATTCCGGCGCGATATCTGGATCGACCTCCTGCTCTATCCGGGACATACGTTACCGACCGCGGCCGCGCCGGCCATCGTTGCGGCCGGGCTTGCCGTACATCAGCATGTGTTTGCAGCGCTGCCTTTGTTTGTCGGTTTTCTGGCCAGTTGGTTCATTCACGTCGGCGGCGTATTCACCGACAACTATGTGCTCATCTCCCGGCATAGCGAGCTTCCCGAGCACCCGGAACTGCTCGCAGCATTGAAGGATGGTACGCTGACGCTGCGCGGGCTCCTGTTGGCCATCGTGGCCTGTTTTGCGCTCGCCGCTTTGACCGGCCCTTACCTCCTCCAAGTCGCCGGTATTGCTGTGATTGCCCTGGGCGTAACTGGAAGCGCGGCCAGTCTCGGCTATTCACTCGGTCCGTATTCGCTGACCAGACTCGGCATCGCCGATCCGATTTTCTTTATAATGTTCGGCATCGTCGCGGTGGCCGGAGCTTACTACGTGCAAGCGGCGCCGGCTTACGGCGCCACTGCAGGATCGCTGTGGGTGCCGCAGGCGCTTCCGCTCAAAGCACTCGTCATCGGCTTACCCGTAGGGGCGCTGGTCACCAATGTTCTGTTGGTCGACGACATTCGGGACCGTAGCTTCGATGCTTTGAAGGGTTGGCGGACCGGTCCGGTGCGGTTCGGTATTTCATGGACCCGCTGGGAACTTGTGGCGCTGACGGTTGTTTCCTACGCCCTGCCCTTTTGGTTCTGGCTTGGGCTGCGTTTCAGTCCATGGGTGCTTCTACCTTTGCTGACGTTGCCTGAGGCGATCGCCGTCGCGCGCATCGTTTGCACCACCGATAAATTTCAAGAACTCCGCCCGATAACGCCAAGAGCTGCACGGCTGTCGCTCGTTTATGCCATCCTTCTCGGCATCGGCATCGCAGTCTAGAGGCCCTGATCCATTGAACCGGCGCAACTTCGGGCTTCGCGCCGCATCGCTTGCGCGGCGCGGCAAGTTCCACCACGCCAAGGCTCACATGCCCCAACGTCGAACGAACCACTGCTTAACCACGTGCGTGAGGATGGCGTAACTCAGCAGCGTTGCCGCAACAAGCGGCCAGTAGAGTCGCGGCAGCGGTACCATCCCCAGCGCGGCGCCGGCCCAGGTAAACGGCAGGGCTATACCGACCAAACTAATGAGAATCGAGGTTGCGATCAGCGCCGGACTGGCTCGGCTTTCGATGAACGGGATCTTGGCGGTGCGGATGATGTGAATGATGAGCGTCTGCGTCAAAAGCGATTCGACAAACCAACCGGTCTGAAACAGCGACGGATTGCTCCAGGCGTCAAACACGTAGAGCATGATCCCATAAGTGGTGTAATCGAAAATCGAGCTGATCGGCCCGATAAATATCATGAATTTGAAAATGTTGCTGATATCCCAACGGCGTGGCGCAGCGATATACTCCTCGTCGACGTTGTCGATCGGGATGGCCGTTTGGGAGAAATCGTAGAGCAGATTGTTGGTCAGCACCTGGATTGGCGCCATTGGCAAAAACGGCAGAAACACGCTGGCGCCAAGCACACTGAACATGTTGCCGAAGTTAGAACTCGCGCCCATCTTGATGTATTTTGTGATGTTGCCGAAGATTTTTCGTCCTTCGATCACTCCTTGCTGAAGCACTAGCAGGCTTTTCTCCAACAGGATGATATCCGCGGATTCTTTGGCGATATCGGCAGCGGTATCGACCGATATGCCGACATCGGCAGCCTTCAGCGCCGCGCTGTCATTGATGCCGTCGCCGAGAAAGCCGACCACATGCCCGTTGAGGTGCAGGGCTTCGACAATGCGCCCCTTCTGCGCCGGCGTTAATTTCGCGAACACGGTCGTGCGATCGGCCACGCAGGCAAGCTCTTGATCGGTCATTTGCTCGATCTGTTTGCCGAGAAGGATATTGCCGATTTCAACCTTCACTTCGCGACAAATCTTGCGCGTGATGACCTCGTTGTCTCCCGTCAAGATCTTGATCTGCACGCCTTTGGCCGCGAGCGCGGCGATCGCTTCCCGCGCGCTGTCCTTGGGCGGGTCGAGAAAGGCGATATAGCCCAACAGCGTGAGATCGCTCTCGTCGGCCACCGCATACGATGATTTCGGCTGCTCGATTTCCTTGTACGCCACGGCGACGACCCGAAATCCATCCTCATTAAGCGCGACAGTTTCGTCTCTTGCGGCCGCGAAATGGCTGGCGTCGAGTTTGCCTTTGGTGCCGTCAATTTCGTATTCGGTGGAAACGGCAAAAATCTCCTCGACTGCGCCTTTGCAGATAAGAATGTGCTTGTCCTGCCCATGCGCGACCACGACCGACAGGCGCCGCCGCGAGAAATCGAAGGGTATTTCGTCGACTTTGGTGTAACCAGTGTCGATCCCTAGGATCCTGTGGATGTCAACGTGCTCGAGCACGGCATTGTCGAGCAGATTTTTCAACCCTGACTGAAAGTGACTGTTCAAATAGGCATACTGAAGGACCCGCTCCGACTCTTCGCCGCGAATGTCCAAGTGGCGCTTGAGGATAATCCGATCCTGCGTCAGGGTGCCGGTCTTATCGGTGCATAACACATCCATGGCGCCGATATTCTGAATGGCATTGAGGCGTTTGACGATGACCTTGGCGTGCGCCATGGCGGTCGCGCCCTTCGCCAGATTAACCGTGACGATCATCGGCAGCATTTCCGGGGTGAGGCCTACCGCGACCGACACCGCGAACAACAGAGCTTCGAGCCAATCGTGCTTGGTAAAGCCGTTGATGAAAAAAACCAGCGGTCCCATCACAATGATGAAGCGAATCATCAGCCAAGTGAAACGGTTGATGCCCCGATCGAACGCCGTTGGCACATACTGCCCGGCGATCTCATCGGCGAGCTGGCCGAAAAAAGTTAGCCCGCCGGTGCGGACGATCAGACCCGTGGCATAACCGCTGACGACGTTTGCGCCCATGAAACAGACATTGGGCAAGTCGAACGCCGTGTCGCAGCGGGCATCATTGGCGTGCGCGTATTTCTCGGCCGGCATAGCCTCGCCCGTGAGTGCGGCCTGGTTGACGAAAAAATCCTTGGTCTCGATCAGCCGCAGATCGGCCGGGATCATGTCGCCGGCGGACAGCCGCACGACATCACCGGGCACCAGTGTTTCGATCGGCACCTCGACAAAATCGGCATGTTCGGCGTCAGCGCCACGCCGCGCGCTGGCAGTTGTTCTCACCATTTCCCGAAGCCGGGCTGCCGCTTCGTTCGATCGATGCTCCTGAATGAACGCCGTGATCACCGAGAGAAAGACCATGACCACAATCACGATGGCCGCACGGACATCGCCCAGAAAATACGAGACAACAGCCAATGTGATCAGCAACGCATTGAGCGGATTCTTCGACCGGCTCCAAATCTCTTCAGGAATCGTCGGCTGCCTTTCGCGGGTGACGAGATTGAGTCCATAAATCTTCAGGCGTCGCGCCGATTCATCGGTCGTAAGCCCGGCAGGGCTTGACCCGAGCTTCTGGCACGCCGGTTCACCCGCAATCTTGCTTAAATCGAAGAGTTCCTCCGTCTCGGCCGCATTACTGGCCGGCGCCTTTTTTTTTCGACGTTTCGACAGTCGCGATGATACTCCGCTCCATCGCGTGCCGAGACGAGCGGGCGATTGCGCCTCTGGAACGATCCGCGCCTCAGCCATTTGCGCCTCTGTCGAACTCTCTATTGGACTGACACGATTGATACGGTCGTTAGCAAGAGCAATATGGGACATTCGCCGAGCCCTGCTTGATCGAAATCAAGTACTGCCTTTCAATTTTGCTGCCGCCGGCATGGAGCCCTTCGTGACAATGCGATGACGAGGCGTGATTTCCTCAGGAAACACGGTCGGCGTGGCTATCAAGCGACCGACAAATTGAACAGCATCCGAAACCCGTAGCCGACCGCGAATGCCAGCGCGGCGGCGCTCATCCCGATCAGCAGCACTTCCAGCCCGGATCGCAACCACCCTGCCGGCGACCAAAAGCTCTTGATGGCGCCCACGACGAAAAAAGTCGCGCCGGTCGCCGCGACGCAAGACGTGAGTCCGCCCGGCAACAGGTAGGTCACCAGCGGCACGCAACCGCACAAAATGAAGGCGGCAAATGTGTTCAGCGCGGCCAGCACGGGAGATCGCAGCGTCGGCGAAAGTCCGTACTCCTCGACGGCCATCGTCTTTGCCCAGAGCGCGCGGTCGGCCGTAATCACGGCAACGACGCGATCGAGGTCATCGCCGGAAAAACCCTTCGCTTCGAAAATCTGCCGGATTTCCTCCCGCTCGCCTGCCGGCTCCAGCGCGATGTGGCGGCGCTCGACGCCGAGCACGCGCTCGAAATCGTCGCGCTCGGATTTGGTGCCGGTGTAATTACTCGCCGCCATGGCAAAACCATCAGCCAGAAGATTGGCGAAGCCGAGAATGAGCAAAATGGACGCCGCCAAGTGGGCGCCGACGACGCCGGCGACAATCGCAAAGGTCGTCACCGTGCCGTCGATGCCGCCGTAAATCCAATCGCGAAGATAGCTGCTGCGCGGGCCCCGGGTGAGGCGATCGTGAATTGCCTGTGGAGTGTGGCTATGCTCCAGGACATTCGGCATGCGGTCAACCGCCCGTCTGTCCCGACCGGATTTTGGTCTCTTCTTCGTCCAGGAGCTTTTCGATGGAACGCCGTTGCGCCTCGTCGAACGATCCGGATTCAAGGAGCGATCGATAATGCACGATATTCTGGCGGTGGATGAATGTGTCGGTGCGCGCGCCGCGGGGCGCCGCGAGGTCGCCGCGGTCGCGCCGGCGCGCGAGTTGCGCCTCCGCGCTCGCCGACGCACCGACGGCAATGGCATGCAGGCGCGCCATCTCCACCAATAGAGTGGTCAACAGGAAGCTTGCCGCGATTATGACGACCGGCAGCGCGTCGCTTCCCCAGGTGGCAAGCAGTGTGAGCGCCGCCACAAGCAAGGCGACGCCGGCGGCAGAGGCGGCGATCAACCGACCCGCCCGCCGCGACACCGACGGCGGCGTCTTCTCTTCGACGCGGCGCAGCACCGCGTAGCCGATCACAAACAGAGAGAAGCCGCCGTGCCAGAACACATAAAGCCACGCCGTGTTCTGGGTTGTGGCGCCGAGGAGCCCGGTGCGCGTGAAGACTCCGGGGACGCTTAGGGCATGCGGCGCGATCATCAAGGCGTCGAACAGATAGCCGCAGGCAAGGATCAGAATGCCGCTCGATTGCAGGCACCCAAACTGATCGAACAGCAAAGCCGCGGTAATCAAATCGATAAAGAATAGCGCTGCCTCGTAACTCGGAATGAAGACGGGCAATTGCGCCAGCGGCAGGCGGGCAAACGGCACCACGGCGACGAATAAGACGAACGCCACGACGGCGATCGCGACCTGCCGCTCGCGGCGTGTCGCCATCGCCATTCCGAGAAAGACGTGGCGGCCATCAGGGATAGCAGTGCTAACCATGAGCACTCGCCGCCTTATCTCCGGTTAACGCAAAAAACGCTAGCACGGCCACGGATCTGATTCAATCTGAGGTAATCGTTGTTGCGCTCTGCCGCGGAAGGAGGAAGTTTTATTCGCTTATCTTCCCGTACCGGCGAGGCGAATGGCCGAAATGCCCGACTGTCACATGGCCCCTGGCACCACCCCTTCCACCGCGAAGGCCTTAACCTTCGCAATCTTATAGACATCGTATAATTGCTTGAAGGCCTCCGAGCCGTGCCACTCTTGGAGTCGTTCCATGCTGTCGAACGCAATGACGACAATTTGCTTCGGAGGCTGACCATCGAAGCTGATCGTCCTTCCACTATGGATAATGTAATGACCGCCGAATGGTTGAAATGTTGCCGGAGCGAGCGAGGGATAATCGGTACTCATCAACTCTGATGCTGATCCCGTATCAAATAGTGTAACAAAATAAGCAGGCGGGGCGTCCCGCAAGCGAAGGGCTGGCGCTGCAAAAATACCGAGCCCGAAATTGGCAATCGTTGACAGCATCACTACGTAGCGGACTTTCACGGAATTCTTCCTTTAGTCAAAGCATAATAAATCCGTCATCTTTCTGCTTTGATCTATATCAACCAGCCTTCTAATGCTGCGCTGTGACCTCCCGTGTGGTCAGCGATCGATTTGCTCCAAATCAATGTCATTTCCGGAAGGCAGAAGGGCAAGGATCAAATGCCAGACCATCACACAACACCACTTGCAGCACCGACGGCAATCCGCGTAACGTCATTAAACAGACGAGTGAGTACCGAAGAAATTTGGATCGAGTGAGATACTGACATGTGGCACAAGCCGCTTGCTGAGTAAGCCGGATGGTGAGAGAAAGGAAAGGACTCTCGCCGCCCCCTTTGCTTCATGTCATTGCGCGACTTGTTTGTGCCATTCCTGGCGGCTATGACGGCAAATGTCGCTAGATGCAATAGAGTCCGGTGTGGCGAAGCGCTGCGGCAAAACTAATGTCCTTCGCAGATCTCGAAGCTCGGCAGCCACCGCTTGAGCAACGTGACCAACCGTGGAACACGAGCGGCTACCACCATGAGGCCAGCCAGCAAGCGCCGCTTTTACACGGAACTTGAAAGTTTGCGCGGCGTCGCAGCGCTGATGGTCGTATTTTTCCACATCTTCGGCGCTAGAGCGGGGCCGGAAACGCTAAGCCATCTTAACTTTGAGGTGGTGACGAACCTGATTTTAACCTCCGTATTCTGCGGCCCGGGCGCCGTGACGGTGTTCTTCGTACTCTCCGGGTTTGTGCTCGGCGAAAGCCTCGAACGCGAACCGGAGCTTAACTCACGGAGTTATCTCGCGTTCATCATCAGGCGCGCGTTCCGCTTGCTGCCCGCAGCATGGGCGGCGATCGCCCTTGCAATCGTCGTAAGCGTGATCATGAACGCTCCCATTCGATGGGATCTGCTTGGCCCTGTGTTGGCTCTGCAGGTACAAGCATTGTTCGGCTTCAACGGTCCGCAGACCAGCCTCCTCTATCCGCTGTGGAGCCTCCATGTCGAAGTGTGGGCCAGCGCAGCATTCCCCATACTGGTGTTTTCCAACCGTCTCGTCTCCGCGCCATTCCAGATTTTGATCCTGGCCCTTTTGATGTGGGTATCGAACGCCAGCGGTTTTCCGTTCTGGACGATATGCTTTTTTTGCTTTCAGTTCGGCCTGATGATCCGAACGGTGTTTACCCCCGCCATCGAGCGCATGTCGGAGTACCTTGCATTCGTGCTGTTCGTCATTGCTGTACTCGCAGTATTGGTGCCCACCAATCTGTATCTGTTGGGCTTCATCAACACGACGGACCATACCCATATCGAGGGATTTGGTGCCGCGTTCATCGTCGGTTATCTGCTTGTGCCGCAGGGCCGTTGGCTGGCGCGTGCCTTGAATGTCCGGCCGCTACGGTTCCTCGGCCGTATCTCCTACAGTCTGTACGTGTTCCATTTTGCATTGTTGAGCTTGATCGAGACGTGGACTTGGAATCATATCATCGCGCAACCCTACCTGCCGGCGCAGATCGTCTGTATCTTCACCGTCGTTCCAGTTTGTCTGGCCGCTGGTGCGCTCGGCTATTACTTGATCGAGGCACCTTTCCTTCGCCTTGGTCGCCGCATCGCCAATATCCTCCGCCCGCGCCTCGCGTTGGAAGTCGCACCGGCCGAATAGCTGGCCCTCTTTTGGCTTATCAAGCCAGGTTGGCTCATCGATTCGAGGCCCACTTGCGCCGACGTCCACGCGCCAGCGCTGCCTGCCGCCTCTGTTTAATTGACGCAGGGTCGGGATGCGCCGGTCAGAAGCACTCGGGCCAGTCGGCGTAGGCATAGGATTTTTCACTATTGATTCAGATCAATGCACCTGACGCGACCTGCCAGTATTCGTTTCAAACTCAATACCCGAGGAGATTACAATGATTTACAAAACCGTCACGATAGGCGTCGCCGCTTTTTCCCTCGGCGTCGCCTTGAGTTCAATCCCAGTCTTCGCGCAGCAGCAAGTGCCGGGCTATACTTCGCAGGGCACAGTTACCGGCGTGCCGAACCCGCCCGCTAGACAGGGCCAGCAACCGTCTGCCGCGGTAGGTGGTCAGCCGGCGGGCCCGATGCCTGCCTATACTCCGCATGGCACAGTGGGGGGCTTGCCCGTTAATACTGCGCCACAGGGCAAGCAACTGCCCACCACGGTAGGTGGCCAGCCGGCGGGCCCGTCGGGCCCGGGAGGCGTGCCGATTTCGCCGGGTGGCGCCCAGTCGCACGGCACCGATGTCGGCGGGCCAGGTGCCATGGGGCCTAGCTACAACAGCTCCGGCAAGAAGGTGCAGTAAGGAAAATCTGCAGATCGACCTGTGGGTCCCGACCAGATTTGTGGCCGGGACCTTATTTTTTGAGTGGCAGCCCCACTAACGCGTGAAATCGGTCGCTGGTCTAGCGGGCCGATGTGCGCTTCGATTTGCTATACACAAACTGGATGAGCCGTGGAGAATAACAGGATGACTAAGGTCGCGGCGGCGTTTGCTATAATTGTCATAGTCACAGGACTAAGTTCTACGGCTCGCAGCCAGGATACCGACCAAGCCAAGCTCCAATATCAGTCCGGATGTGCCGCGTGCCATGGAATCGATGGCAAGGGCGGCGGACCGATCGCCTCTCAGCTCAAAGTGCCGCCCGCAGATTTGACGGTCCTTAGCAAGAACAACAACGGCATATTTCCCTTCAACTCTGTTTGCGAAATCATCGATGGGAGAAAAGCGGTCGCAGCTCATGGTACGCGCGAGATGCCGATTTGGGGAGACCGCTACAGCCCAGATGTGATCGGACAATTGAACGTATGGCCGCGCATCAACCCTTCCGAGACCCATCCATCCATTGATCCCGAAGCCATCATACGATTGCGCATCTTGGCCGTTATCGACTATCTGAATCGAATTCAGCAGAAATAGCCGGCATTCGAGCGTGCTTCCCGCACTGACTGCTCACCCAGAAAACATTGTCAGCATGACTTCGAGGAACTCGGGAAAATCCCTGCTGGATCCCATGAGATAATGAGCTTTTTTTGACTGCTTCGCCTAAAACCCGTCCGCCACCGAAGTTGACCCAAATCAATGTGTCCGGCGGCCGATTCGGGCAAATATTAACCTCAACCGGGCATCACCATATGCGGTTGAGGAGAGAATGCGAAAGTCTCGGTTATCGGCGGCCTTTGTCGCTGCGGCACTGATCGGCGTTCTGGCGCGCGGCGGTGGTGCGTTCGCCACGACGCCGCAACTCGATTGCATCTTGACCGATATCGGAAGCCAGCCTGGATCGGAAAGCCGAGCGATCACCGTCGTGTTCGATGACGCAGCCAAAACCCTTTCGGCACAAGACGGCAGCCAGAATTTCAGCTTCGCCAGCGTTTCCATCAGTAACGTCGCCATAAACGGCGCCAACGACAACGTCAGCATCGGCATTGACCGATCGTCGCTGGGCATCGTGTGGCAGAAATACGGCCCGAACACCGTGACCACCGAATTCGGGCATTGCCGGCCAACCGATCATGCCGCCGCTGCGGCGCCGCATTGAGACAACGGAGCGAACGATGAGTCTCAGTTCAGATGCACCGCGCGATGCTTCGAAGATCGAGGCCCGGGGAAAAGTACTGAAATTTCCGGTGACGCCGACGACCGCAAGAAGAAGTTGGCCGGGCCTGAGAAAATACTGGCTTGCCGCGACGGCGGTTGCCGTGCTCGTCATCGCCGGCATTGCCGTTGGCCTCTGGGGGCTGAGCAGCAAAAGCGCGATCCAGTACACCACCGTGCCTGTTGCACGCGGCAGCATTTCGAAAACGGTAACGGCGACGGGAACCGTCAATCCGGTGCTGACCGTCATCGTCGGCACCTACGTCTCGGGCGTAATCCAGAACATTTATTGCGACTACAATACCCAGGTGAAGGCCGGCCAGGTCTGCGCCAAGATCGATCCACGCCCTTATCAGGCGACGTTCGACCAATATTCCGGCCAGCTTGCGCGCGATCAGGCGATCCTCGACAAGGATCAAACGGATCTCGCGCGTTATCAGAAACTCGCCGAGCAGAACTCGATCGCGCGGCAGCAAGCCGAGGATCAGACTTACGTCGTCAACCAGGATGCGGCAACGGTCAAGCTCGACCAGGCACTCGTTGAGGGCGCCAAACTCAATCTCGGCTACACCGACATCGTGTCGCCCGTAGACGGCACGGTGGTGTCGCGCAACGTCACCGGCGGACAAACCGTGGCCGCCAGCTTCCAGACGCCGACGCTGTTTTTGATCGCCACCGACCTCAAGCAGATGGAGGTCGATACTAACACCAGCGAAGGCGACATGGGCGACATCAAGGTCGGCGACAAGGCAACCTTTACCGTCGATGCTTATCCCCAGCGGATCTTCCAGGGCACCGTGACCCAGGTCCGCGTGTCGCCGCAGACGGTACAGAATGTCGTGACCTACGATGTCGTGGTCGGTGTCCAAAACAACGATCTGGCGCTGATGCCGGGAATGACCGCGTCGACCCAGATCATCGTCGATCAAAGAACCGATGTCACGCGCGTCCCCGACCAGGCGTTGCGATTTACGCCGGGCGGTCTTTCAAGGGTTGCGGCGGCGGGCGCGCCGGCGAAGGCAAAAGCGCAGGTCTGGGTATTGCGCGACGGCTCGCCGGTGGCGGTTCCGGTCGTCACCGGGCTCGACGACGGCAACTTCACTGAAATCGTCCAGGGCGATTTCCAACCGGGCGACCGGGTCATCGTCGCCGAAAGCGGCGGCCAAGGGACCGGCGTGTCGGGTCTGCCGGCGCCCCGCCTTTGAGATAGCGCCCGATGCAGCAAGTCATCCCTAAACTAGCGCAGCCGCTCATCAAGGTCGAGAATCTGACTCGCACCTTCGTGATCGGCGACGTCAAGGTCGAAGCGCTGCGCGGCATCGATATGACCGTCCGGCCCGGCGAGTTCGTCGCCATCATGGGCTCGTCGGGTTCGGGCAAGTCGACGCTCATGAATATTCTCGGCTGCCTCGACCCGCCGACGAGCGGGCGCTACCTGCTCGAAGGCGTCGACGTGGCGGCATTGCACGAACCTGATCTCGCCCGCATCCGCAGCGAACGGATTGGCTTCGTCTTCCAGAGCTTCAACCTGTTGGCGCGCACCAGTGCTCTCGAAAACGTCGGCCTGCCGCTGTACTACGCTGCCTCTGGGCCGACGCGCCGTGCAGTGCGTATCGCGCGGGCGCGCGCCGCGCTGCAATTTCTCGGTCTTGGCGACCGCGAGCCCAATACGCCCGGCCAGCTCTCCGGCGGCCAACAGCAGCGTGTTGCGATCGCGCGGGCGCTGATCAATTCGCCGAGCCTGCTGCTGGCCGACGAGCCGACCGGCAATCTCGACACCAAAACTTCGCACGAGATCATGGAGACGCTGGTCTTGCTCAATCGCGAGCAGGGCGTGACCATCGTGCTGGTCACGCACGAGGCCGACATCGCCGCCTATGCCGACCGCATCGTGACCATGCGTGACGGCAAGATCATTGCCGACGAGCGCGTCAGCAAGCCGGCCGCCGCGGCTCCCTCCCCCGCCGCGACCGAACGCTCGACGCTCCTGCAGCCGCGCGCCGCCGCGGCCAGTGCGGCCGGCCCGCATCTGGCATTCGGGCTCATGGTGCTCGTCACCGCGGCCCAGGCGATCGGACGCAACAAAATGCGCTCGTCGCTCACCATGCTGGGCGTATTTATCGGCGTCGCCGCGCTGATCACGATGGTGGCCGTCGGCCAGGGCGCCAACGAAGCGGTCCGCAGGCAAATCCAAAGTCTCGGCACCAATGTCATCGTTATCGTGCCCGGCGCGACCACCACGGGTGGCATTCGCGCCGGCTACGGCAGCGCCAGCACGATCACGGTCGCGGATGCGCGCGCGATTCGCCGCGACGATCCGGCTGTGGCGCAAATCGGCTATATGATTCGCCAGCAAGGCCAAGTGCAGTACGCCAGCCGAAATTGGACGACGAGCATCCAAGGCGTGAGCGCCAGCTATGCGGCGATCACAAACTGGCAAATTGCCGCCGGCCGCGGCATTACCGCCGAGGACGAGAGCAAGGCGGCTCTCGTGGCGGTCATCGGCCAGACGGTTTATCGCGAGCTCTTCAATCCCGGCGAAAATCCGATCGGCGCCTTTATCCTGGTCAAGAGCATGCCGCTGCAGGTCATCGGCGTGTTCGTCGCCAAGGGTCAATCGCCTTTCGGCACCGATCAGGACGATCTGGTCATGCTGCCGTTCACCACAGCCCAGCAAAAAGTGCTTGGCGTGGCGGCGCCGACGCAAGTGCAAACGCCGCTCAATTGGCCTTATCTGCCGCCGCCCAATCCCTATAATTTGCAGGCGCGACTGACCGGTTTCGTCAATTATATCTATGTACAGGCGGTGGCCCAGCCCCAGGTGCAGACCGCCATCGAGCAAGCGACCGCCACGCTGAGAGAGCGCCACCGCCTCAAGCCGGGCGACGTCAACGACTTCGAAATCCGTAACCTGAGCCAGTTCGTCGAAACTGCGGAAAGCTCCAGCCGTATCATGGCGCTGTTGTTGGCGGCGGTCGCCTCGATCTCGCTGATCGTCGGCGGCATCGGCATCATGAACATCCTGCTGGTCTCGGTGACCGAGCGGACCCGCGAAATCGGGCTGCGCATGGCGATCGGCGCGCGCCGGCTGCACGTATTGCTGCAGTTTCTCGCCGAAGCGGTGTTTCTCAGCGTCAGCGGCGGACTCGCCGGCGTCGTGATGGGGATCGCCACCTCGCTCGGCATAGCAATGATTACCGGCTGGCTCGCTCCGATCTCCGTCGCGGCGATCGCCGGCGGTTTTCTGTTTTCCGCCGCGGTCGGCGTGTTCTTCGGCTATTACCCCGCGCGCAAAGCCGCCCGCCTCGATCCGATCGAGGCGCTGCGCTACGAATAGCGGCGATCCGGCTCCCCTCGCCGCTTTACGGTCGCTTGACGGCGTGCAGATCGACACTGACTTTGGTGCCGAGATCGGCGATCGAATCGTAGAGCAGCTCGAGCGCATAAGTCGGGTTGTGCGCGTAAGCGCCGGGATCTTTCGTCACAAACTGATAATTGTAAGCGGCTTTGAGCAGCCGCGGCGTCCACGCTTTGTAGCGGTTGGAAAACTTCGTCTCGTCCTTGTCCGCGATACCGTTACCGTTGGTGTCGACAAAGAAGTACGGGAATGTCTCAAGGTCGTAGACGATCGGCTTTCCGGAGACCGTTTTGGCATAGGCCGCGATGGCCGAAAACAACCGCGCGCGCTGATGATCGACTTCCCGGGCAAGACCCTCATTCGCATCGCCCGTTCCGTCATAGTCGGAGGTACTGATCCGGATAGCGCGGAGCGAAGCCTTGTCTGTGACCTGCCGATGGCAAGCGGCGCAAGCGGCGAATTTAACCGCGACGGTATGCAGCTCGTGGCAAGTGGTGCATCGCGTGTAGGGCTGCTGATGCTGGAACCGGCCGGCATAGGTCTTTCCCGAATATTCGTAGCCCACGCACGCTAGAGTACCCATGAGCATCGCGCCGGCAGCGGTGTAGTGAACGTTGATGAATTCGAGCTTGGGCTCGACGGCGTCGCTGTACCCTCTCCAGGGCGAGATCGCGATAAGGCATCGGATGACGCAAAACTGCGACTCGCCAATCGCCGTCGCGCAGGCGACGCGCGAGCCAGCGTGCAATAGACGACTTTCCACAACCTGTCCGCACCGCTGTAATAGCGATGACCGGCAGGGACGACTTCAGCATAGTCCGGCTCAGTCCGAGCAGCGCGAAGTCGGCCCCGATGGCGAGCGAGCGCGAGGCAAGATGCATCACGTGTTCGTGCGGCACGTCGCTGTACGCAAATACGACCTGATCGATCGGGTAGCGCCGGCGCAGGTCTTCCAGTTCTCCTTCCTCTGCAATTGGAATGCCGTCAGGATATAATGGGCGGGCGAGCGCTGGGGGGTAGCGGCGTCCGCTGATGCCTGGGATCTGCGCCGCGGTGAACGCGACGACCTGAACCATTGCATCATCGCGGTAGACGATATTGAAATTATGAAAATCTCGCCCGGCAGCGCCAAGGATGATGATGTGTTTGGAGTGCGCCCCTGAGGGTGGACAATTTTAGGCGGCGTTTTTGACCGATTGCTGGGCGTGGCGGTCCTCGTATTGCACGGGGCTCAGATAGCCCAGCGCGGAGTGGAGTTTGCGAGTGTTGTAGACCTCGTCGATAAAGCGGGGAAGATCGGCTGCAACGTCCTCGAAGGTTTCGTAGGCCATCAGATACACGGCTTCAACCTTCAGTGTCTTCATGAAGCTCTCGGCCTTGGCGTTGTCGTAGGGATTGCCACGCCGGCCCATAGAGCCCTTGAGACCGTGCTCTCGCAAGACGGCGCGATAGTCTTCGCAGGCATATTGTGATCCACGGTCGGAATGATGCACGCAACCCCTTGGTGGATTGCGGGCGCTGATAGCGGCCTTGAGCGCAGCAACAACGAGCCGTGCATCGATCGAGCGGCTGATGGCATAACCTACGACCCGGCGGGACCAAGCATCGAGGATCGCAGCCAAGTACACAAAGCCGATCGCGATTGCGACATAGGTGATGTCGGCCACCCACAGTTGGTTGGGGCCATCCAGGCTCGTATTCTTCGCGAGATTGGTGAAGATCGGATAATTGTGATCGCTATCCGTTGTCGCGATAAACCGCCTCCGTTGCTTTGGATTCAGCGCATGCTCGCGCATGAGCCGGCGGATCTTCTTGGCGTTGACGACAATGCCACGATGGCGGAGTTCGGCGTCAACACGCCGGTAGCCATAGGCTTCAAACTCGTCGCAAATCATTTTCATCTCCGCAACGATGGTCAGGTCGCGCGCGCGAGCATCGGGCGTGTCATAAAAAGTAGAGCGACCGATCCCCATTAGCCGGCATCCTTCTGCGATGGAGACGCCGCGGGGCCGACAATGACGGATGTAGTCGCGCTTCTCGGCCGCGGTGCGTTTTTCAGAGCCCCCTTTAGGAACTCAATTTCGAGCGCCTGTCTACCAACCATCCGCTCCAACGCTGCAATTTTGGCTTCATACCCCTGGAGCAGATCAGCAGCCTGGGCGTCTTCATCTAAGGCGCCGGCTTCGTACTTCTGAACCCAGACGCGGATCAGCTGACGCGAGATGTCATGCCGCTTGGAAAGCCCGTACAGGGTCTCTCCGGCAATAAACTCCTGTGCAACCTGCCGCTTGAACTCGATGCTGTGCGAACGTTGTCTGGCCATGGCTTTCATCCTTCGAAAGCCCAGCTCACCCTGTCAACTCACCAGCCTCAACCTGTCCGGCCCCAGGGGCGCACTCCATTCGCCTGTCTAGTCGGGTTCGTCGACATCGATTTTCTCGCACGTAGGGCTGCAACGAGATACTGCGCTGGCTACGTCTCTAACCATCGCCGCATGTCGATTATAGGTCAATCTCGACAGATCGATGGAGTGCGCCCCTGAGGGTGGACAATTTTAGGCGGCGTTTTTGACCGATTGCTGGGCGTGGCGGTCCTCGTATTGCACGGGGCTCAGATAGCCCAGCGCGGAGTGGAGTCTGCGAGTGTTGTAGACCTCGTCGATAAAGCGGGGAAGATCGGCTGCAACGTCCTCGAAGGTTTCGTAGGCCATCAGATACACGGCTTCAACCTTCAGTGTCTTCATGAAGCTCTCGGCCTTGGCGTTGTCGTAGGGATTGCCACGCCGGCCCATAGAGCCCTTGAGACCGTGCTCTCGCAAGACGGCGCGATAGTCTTCGCAGGCATATTGTGATCCACGGTCGGAATGATGCACGCAACCCCTTGGTGGATTGCGGGCGCTGATAGCGGCCTTGAGCGCAGCAACAACGAGCCGTGCATCGATCGAGCGGCTGATGGCATAACCTACGACCCGGCGGGACCAAGCATCGAGGATCGCAGCCAAGTACACAAAGCCGATCGCGATTGCGACATAGGTGATGTCGGCCACCCACAGTTGGTTGGGGCCATCCAGGCTCGTATTCTTCGCGAGATTGGTGAAGATCGGATAATTGTGATCGCTATCCGTTGTCGCGATAAACCGCCTCCGTTGCTTTGGATTCAGCGCATGCTCGCGCATGAGCCGGCGGATCTTCTTGGCGTTGACGACAATGCCACGATGGCGGAGTTCGGCGTCAACACGCCGGTAGCCATAGGCTTCAAACTCGTCGCAAATCATTTTCATCTCCGCAACGATGGTCAGGTCGCGCGCGCGAGCATCGGGCGTGTCATAAAAAGTAGAGCGACCGATCCCCATTAGCCGGCATCCTTCTGCGATGGAGACGCCGCGGGGCCGACAATGACGGATGTAGTCGCGCTTCTCGGCCGCGGTGCGTTTTTCAGAGCCCCCTTTAGGAACTCAATTTCGAGCGCCTGTCTACCAACCATCCGCTCCAACGCTGCAATTTTGGCTTCATACCCCTGGAGCAGATCAGCAGCCTGGGCGTCTTCATCTAAGGCGCCGGCTTCGTACTTCTGAACCCAGACGCGGATCAGCTGACGCGAGATGTCATGCCGCTTGGAAAGCCCGTACAGGGTCTCTCCGGCAATAAACTCCTGTGCAACCTGCCGCTTGAACTCGATGCTGTGCGAACGTTGTCTGGCCATGGCTTTCATCCTTCGAAAGCCCAGCTCACCCTGTCAACTCACCAGCCTCAACCTGTCCGGCCCCAGGGGCGCACTCCACGATGCTGTCAGCGCGATGTCCGCTTAGCCCCCAACACCGGATGTCCGGTAACCACCGCCTGGAGATGACCATGTTGATTGGCGTGCCGAAAGAAATCAAAACAGACGAGTACCGGGTCGGGCTCATACCCTCGACGATCAGGGATTTGGTCGCTAGCGGTCATAAAGTAATGGTAGAGACCCTGGCCGGCGAAGGCGCCGGCATCAGCGACGACGAATATGCCGTGGCCGGCGCCGGCATCGTCGCGACAGCCGATCAAATTTTCCAGCAGGCCGAACTGATCGTGAAAGTGAAGGAGCCGCTTACGGCCGAGCGCAAGAAACTGCGACGTGGCCAGATCGTCTTCACCTATCTGCATCTGGCTGCCGATCTTGAGCAGACAAATGACCTCATGGCATCGGGTGTGACAGGCATCGCCTATGAGACCGTAACCGACACGGCAGGAAAGCTGCCGTTGCTCGCGCCAATGTCGACCATCGCGGGCCGCATGGCGCCCCAGGTAGCGGCGCATTTCCTTGAACGTCCGCATGGCGGACGCGGAATTCTGCTCGGCGGCGCTGACGGCGTGCCGTCCGCCAAGATCGTCATCCTCGGTGGTGGCGTCGTCGGCACGCATGCTGCTGAGGTCGCACTCGGAATGGGCGCCGACGTCACCATTGCCACGCGCAGCGCCGGGACGGTACGCCGGCTTTCGCAGAGTTTCGGCAGCGGCGTTCATGCCGTTGCAGCCGGGCCGGCAGAAGTTGAAGCACTCTGCAAATCTGCCGATGTGGTCATCGGAGCAGCCCTGGTCGCGGGTGCCGCTGCGCCCAAACTTGTCCTGGCAGGCACGGTCAAGGCGATGAAGCCTGGTGCGGTCATCGTCGACGTTTCGATCGATCAGGGCGGATGCATCGAGACATCACATCCCACAACGCATTCACAGCCAAGCTTCGTGGTCGATGGTGTCGTACATTACTGCGTCGCCAACATGCCCGGCGCGGTACCACGGACATCGACCTTTGCGCTCAACAATGCGACGCGTCCATTCATTTGCGCGCTAGCGGACAAGGGCTTTCCGTGGGCGCTGATCGACGATATTCACCTGCAAAATGGGCTCAATGTCCATGCGGGCAAAATCACCTGCCGCGCCGTGGCCGATGCTCTGCGGCTGCCCTACGCCCCGGCTGCCGACGTGTTCAGATCCTGACCGGGCCCTGAGGACAACCAAACGAGCGGGTCTGCGTGAGCACGGCTACAAAGTCAGATTCGATTTCTGCCGCCGATCATTATTCACGCAGCCCGGCGATCTCATTTCCGATCCTTTCATGGGTTCTGGCACGACTGGGATAGCCTCCGCAAAGCCATACGACGTAGCGATGACGTGCAACCACCTGCTGCCCTGCCGTTTGCTGGCGTGAAATGGCTGACAGTGCGCCTGCAAGAGCACGCCGAGCTTAATTCGCAGTGCTTGTGCTCAGCCGCTTTTCTGCAAGTCGTCTATCATTGCCCTCAGGAATTGTCCTACCTCACCGCCGGTGGCGACGCGATGATCGAAAGTGACCGACAGTGGCAGGAGGTGGGTGAACACGAATGAGCTTTCATGCGGCACCGCCTGCTGGAAAATCCGTCCGGCGCTAACGATCGCGACCTGTGGTGGAACTACAACCAGGGCTGCTTGGAGGCCGGCCACCATCCCGTAGTTCGATAGCGTGATTGTCGGATTGCGTAGATCGGCGATCGGTATGGAACGGGCGCGTGCGGCCGTCTTCAGCCGATTCAGGTCGGCGCGCAGTGTCGACGGTTCACGCTTGCCGGCGTCGCGGATCACGGGGACGATCAGACCGCCTTCGAAATCAACTGCGATACCGAGATCGATCCGATCGAAGGTTTGAAGGGTCATCGCCTGACTGTCGTACCAGGAATTGAGAATTGGCTCGGCAGCGCAAGCGACGGAGACGGCACGGATCAGACGGACGGTGATGTCGTCATGCCCGGTCCACCATGATCCAACATCGGCCTCATCCCACACGGTAGCCGGAACCACTTCAGCATGTGCTTTGGCCATGTTGATGGCCATGCTGCGCCGGATGCCGGTCAGCGGCGCAGCCGCAGGTTTTTCACGACCGGAGCCAGCGGCGCGCTCGATATCCGCACGAGTGATTGTGCCATTCGGTCCACGTCCGGTGATTCTCGTCAAGTCGATGCCGCGTTGATGCGCCAATGCGCGAATGGCCGGAGATGCCAAGACCTTGACGGAGGCCGACGCTACCGGCATCGGCCTTGGAGTCGCTTGCTTCACAGACTGTGGTGCAGCAGCCGGAGGTGTTTCAGGATTGGCGTCTAGACTGCCTACCACTGTCCCGGTGTCCACATGCGGCGCTTCATCGAATTCAACAATGGCCGCGCCAACTTTCACGCGCTCGTGAGGTTTGCTCAAAAGGCGTTTGATATATCCCGAACGTGGCGAGGGAACCTCGACGACTGCCTTTTCGGTCTCGACCGAAACCAGCGGCTCGTCGGCTACAACGTGATCGCCTTCGGCCACATGCCAAGCGACGATCTCGGCATCCTGAAGTCCTTCACCTAAATCCGGCAAGTTGAAAGTGCTCATGCGTAAGCCATTGCGCGTTCGACGGCACTGCCGATACGAGCCGCATCAGGCAGGTAGAGATTCTCGAGCTTTGGCAGCGGCATGACTATGTCATAGCCGGTGACACGTTCGATTGGAGCAAGTAACGAGCTAAACGCGCCTTGCGCGATCCGGGCAGCAATCTCGCCGCCGAAACCGCCGGTCAACGGCGCTTCGTGAACGATCACGCAACGACCGGTCTTTTTGACAGAGTTGATAATGGTTTCAGCATCGAGCGGCTTTAACGTCGCTACGTCGATCACTTCGACGCTGATGCCCTTGGTTTCCCATTGGGTCGCTGTTTTCAGCGCCTCGGGAACCATCGCGCCCCAGGCGACGAGAGTCACGTCCCGCCCTTCGCGCAACATGAAACAGCGGTCGACCGGCAAGTCCATGCCATCATCTACCATCTCCTCACGCGCGCCGCGGTAGAGTTTGGTCGGTTCCATGAAGACAACGGGATCCGAACCGCGAATTGCCGCCAACAGCAGGCCGTAGGCGCGGCGCGGCGACGAGGCGATGATCACCCGCAAGCCCGGAATGTTGGTAAACATCGCTTCGGGGCTTTCCGAATGATGTTCGGGTGCGTGGATGCCGCCGCCACAGGGCGCCCGCACGATCATCGGGCAGGTGAGGTGACCGAGGGTACGGGTGCGGAAGCGCGAGGCATGGTTGTTGATTTGGTCGATCACCGGAAAGATGAACCCGGTGAACTGGATTTCGGCCACCGGCTTGAAACCGGCGGCGGCGAGACCGACCGAAATGCCGCCGATGCCGGCTTCCGACATTGGCGTGTCGCGAACTCGGTCGGCGCCAAAACGCGCGAACAATCCATCGGTGGCACGGAACACGCCGCCATCGACACCAACGTCCTCGCCCAAAATAATGACATGCTCATCTTCAGCCATGGCGCGCGCGAGCGCGAGATTGATGGCTTGAACCAGCGTTATTTCAGACATTTTTCACTCCGCCGCCTAGGGCATCTTCGCCGAGAGATTTTCCAGCATTGCTCGTTTCTGCGTTGCAAGGTCGGCCGGAAGCTTCGCATAGGTGTAATCGAACATAACCGACGGCTCCGGTGCCGGAGTTGCGAGATAGGCCTACGCCGCGGCGTCGATCTCGGCGTTGACCTGCTTGAGGAGGTTGTCTTCGTCGTTCTTGTTCCAGAGTCCCGCCGTCGTCAGATATTGATGGAGTTGCCTGACCGGCTCTTGCTGCCAATGCGGCGTCACGTCGGTATCCTTGCGATAGCGGCTGGCATCGTCCGCAGTCGTATGGTCGCCCAGTCGATAGGTCACCGCTTCGACGACATGCGCGCCTTCACCCTTGCGCGCCTGATCGAGCGCGGCGCCGACGACCGCGCGCACCGCGACCACATCATTGCCGTCGACCTGTTGGCCGGGAATCCCTGCCGCAATCGCCTTCTGCGCCAAGGTTTGTGCGGCGCTCTGTATATGCCGGGGGACCGAAATCGCCCATTGATTGTTTGAGATCACGAACACGACCGGCAGCTTCCAGACGCCGGCGAAATTCATCGCCTCGTAGACATCACCCTTCGAGCTGGCACCGTCGCCGAAGATGCAGACAACCGCACGTGGCTCCTTGCGCAGCTTGAGAGCGAGCGCCACGCCCGCCGCGTGCGGTGCGTGACTACCCACCGGCACGCAATTCGGAAAGTCATACGGCGCGTTGGCAAAGTAATTGCCACGTTCATCGCCACCCCAATAGAGGAACAACTCGACCGGCGTGGCACCGCGCCACAACTGACCACCATGCTCACGGAAGCTCGGAACCAGGATATCGTCCGGATGCATCGCACTCGCGGCACCGACCGAGACAGCCTCCTGGTCAATTGAGGAAGCATAGGTGCCAAGTCGACCGGTGCGCTGTAACGCCCCTGCTTTGGCGTCGAAGGTGCGAGTCCGCACTAGGGCGCGATACAGCGCTGTCAAAGTAACCGGATCCTGAGCGTCCTTCGGCAGCTCATTGACGAGCTTTCCGGCGGGATCGAGATAGCGGATAAAGTCGACTTCGAATGTTGCAGCGATGACTGGTTCGCTCACGATGATCTCCCATAGGCGCGGGAAAATAAGGAACAAGAGTGGAAAGGCGATCGTCGCGAAGGCGACGCCGAAGAAACCCTGCTGAGAAAGGCCGTCAGCCTTATCAAAAGTAGCAGATACCAGTAGAAGAGCGACAACTGATCACGATAATCGAACAACCGCGGAACCAGCATCGCAATGAACGGAATGATCAATACCCAAGCCGCTGACTCGAGACGCCTTGCTTGGTCATGGTTGTCGCATTGGCTGGGCTGTTGCTGGGCACTATACCGCTCTCCAATATTTTGAAATGGAATTTCAAATTCAGTGTGCCGCACCCGCGTCCTCCGGCATTGACTTGAATCAAGCGCCTTTATCAGGCCGGCGCCTTTTGATTTTCAAAAATCCTGCAATGCTGCTATGCGTGAGCCGACCCGCAAAATGCCTGCCGCTCGCCAAACACCAGTCCCTGCTAATTTACACCATTTGGCCATGATTCCGCGATCGGACACTGCACTTCTGTCGGATCCAGCAGCGATCCGGCGTCAGTTTCCACTGCTTGCACGCGCGGGCCTGCACTATCTCGACAGTGCCGCGACAGCGCAAATGCCCGAAGCGGTGATCGCGGCGCTCCAGGGGTTCGGCGCCAGCCTACGCGCGAATGTGTATGGGGGGGTCTACAAGCTCGCCCAAGAGGCGCTTGCCGCATACGAGGCTGCGCGCGCCGATGTCGCACGGTTTCTCGGCGCGGCTTCGCCACAGGAGGTCGTATTCACCTACGGCACTACCTCTTCGTTGAACCTTCTGGCCCAGTCGTTCGGCGAACGTCTTCGGGAGGGAGACGAGATGGTCCTCTCCATACTGGAGCATCACAGCAACATTTTGCCGTGGCGCGCACTCGCCCGGCGCCGGAGGGCAAACATTCGCGTGCTGCCGATGACACCCGACGGAAGACTCGATCTCGCAAAGTTGCGAGAATTGGTCACCTCGAGATGCCGGCTCATCGCGCTGACCCACTGCTCGAACGTAACGGGCGCGCTAACGGATACCGCCCCAATCGTCGCCGCCGCGCGCGCCGTCGGTGCCGCTGTGGTGCTTGACGGCGCGCAGCGAGCGCCGCATGGACCACTCGACGTGCGGAACCTCGGCATCGATTTCTATGCGTTCTCGGGCCACAAGACCTTCGGTCCCACAGGGATCGGTGTCCTTTGGGGTCGCGGCGAACTCTTGGGGGACATGCCGCCCTTCATGGTGGGCGGACAGATGATCCGGCGCGTGTCACCAGAACTCTGTGGAGTTCGCCGACCCGCCGCGCCGGTTCGAGGCCGGCACTCCGCCGATCGGGGCCGCCGTCGGGCTCGGGGCGGCGATCCGCTGGATGGAACAGCTCGATTGGGACGCTGTCGCCGAGCATGAGCGGAGGCTCACTGGGCGGCTTCTCGACGGGCTGGCCAATCTCAAGCGTATTCGCGTGGTAGGACCTGAGACGACCGAGCAACGGCGCGGGGTCGTGTCCTTCACCGTTTCCGGTTTGAGTTCGGAAGACGTTTGCCGCGGGCTTGACGCCTATGGATTGGCGTTGCGGCACGGCCATCACTGCGCGCAGCCGCTGATGCTCGCGCTGGGGATCGAGGGCACGGCGCGTGCCAGCCTCGCGCCCTACACGACCGAGGAGGATATCAATCATCTCGTTGCAGGTCTTACCGAAATCATCCAGTCAGCGTGATCAAGCACGGCAAGATCGAACTCAAATACGCCGTCATCTACTTGGGCTCACAATCGGCTCAGCCAAATCTACGGTCGTCACCGCTAGCTTTGTTTCCGCTCGCTCTCGAATTGCTCCAAAGCAGTTAAAGCATCGCAGGCGTACATGGCAGCCGGTCCGCCGCCCATCATCACGGCGACGCCGAGCGTTTCCAGCACTTCCGCGCGCGTTGCGCCAGCCGCGAGTGAATCATGCACGTGGAAAGCGATGCAGGATTCGCAGCGGACGGCGACCGCAATGCCGAGCGCGATCAATTCCTTGGCCTTGGCATCGAGCGCGCCCTTCGCAGTCGCGGCCTTGTGCAGATTGCCGAAGCCGCTCATTGGCCCGGGAAGCTCGCGGCCAAGCCGGACCATGAGTCCTTGCAGTTGATGACGCCGTTCCGGGTAATTCGCTGTCATTGCTACTTCTCCATCGGGATCATTGCACGGCGTTCTTCGTATAGTTCCAAGGCGAGTTACGTTTTGCTCGCGCCGAGTTTCGCGCCGATGTAAGCAACCGCCCCATCAAACGTAACAAGCTTAGGATAATCGATTTCTGGAATATCGATACCGAGCCGATGGTGCACGGCGGTAATGAAGTTCAGAAAATCCATCGAATCGATATCGATAACTTCACGGAGATCCGCGCTCGGATCCACGCTAGCCATGTCGACTTCGGGCGCGATGTTGTTGAGCTCTTCCCGCAACACTTTGCGAATGTCGATGTCGCTCATAGCTTGTCCGGCTCCTGCAAGAGCTTGCCGATATCGGCCAGGAACAACCCTCCGGCATGTCCATCGGTCACCCGATGGTCGCCGGAAAGCGTCAAGGTAATCACCGACCGTGGCCCGATGGCGCCGTCAATAACCCATGGCCGCATCACTGCTTTGCCGACGCCTACGATCGCAACCTGCGGCGGATAGATGACGGCGTACATCGCTTCGACACCGCGTTCGCCGAGACTCGATACTGTGATCGTCGGATCGGAAAGTTCCGAACCACGGATACGCCCGGCGCGCGTGCGCTGCACCAAGTCGCGCATGCGGCTCATCAGGTCATCGAGCGGTAGCTGATCGGCATCGTGCAGGGCCGGCGCCGTCAGCCCGCCGCCGCGAATGGCGATCGCCACGCCGACATGCACCGCCTGGGCTGGTTCGAATTTGCCCTCGCGATAGAAACCGTTGAAGGCCGGAAAGCGTCGCGCGGCCAGAGCGACCGCCTTGATTACGAGTGCCCCGATTAGCAGCCGGTTGTCCGGTGGCAGCGTCGCGTTTTTCTGCGCTAGCCATTGCTCGCAAAGCGTCACATCGACCTGATGCTCGAGATAATAGTGCGGGATTTCCCGCTTCGATCGCGTCATCGCGGCGGCGATGGCTGTCCGCATCGCGTTGAGATCAAGCGAAGGTGCCGGCTTTTTCTCCGGCGCCGCGGCGAGACGGCGCTCGACGTCCGCATAAGTTATTGCCCCTCCTGGACCGCTGCCCGTCACCGTGGCGAGATCGATTCCACGTGCTTCGGCAAGCCGCCGCGCAGCCGGCGAAATCCGCACGTGCAGCGTGGCGCCCAGCGCCACAGGCGGCGCGATCGGCGCGATCGGTGCCCGCCCCAAGGGCGCGATGGCGAGCGGAACAGCTGGGACTGCCGGCGGTGGAGCGGCCGCGGCCGGCATGGCTTCGCGCTCACCTTTAATCAGCGCCAACGGGGTGCCAACCGGCACCTTAGTATGCGGATTAACAAGGATCTTCTCGATCTGCCCCGACTGGAACGTCTCGATCTCAATCGCGCCCTTCTGCGTTTCAATCACCGCGACAATATCGCCGTGTTTGACCCAATCGCCGGGCTTGACCAGCCATTCAACCAACGTGCCGGCAGCCATATCGGAACCAAGCGACGGCATGCGAAATTCGGCCACGGCGTGCCCTTACGCTCGTCCCAACACGGCCTTTGTCGCCGCAACGATCTTGGGGACCTGCGGGATCGCCGCATCTTCGAGATGCTTGGGATAAGGGATCGGCACTTCCTCGCTACAGACGCGGCCAATCGGCGCGTCGAGCGACCAGAACGCCTTTTCGGCTATCCGCATGCCGACTTCCGCCGCCAAGCTGCCGCTGCGCCAGCCTTCATCCACGATGACCGCCCGCCGAGTCTTGGCGACCGATGCCATGATGGTAGCGTCATCGAGCGGCCGCAGGCTGCGCAGGTCGATCACCTCCGCCTCAATGCCTTCGGACGCAAGCGCAGTTGCCGCCTCAAGCGTCTTCCATAGCGAGCCGCCATAGGTGATGAGTGAGATATCGCGGCCGGTGCGACGCACCGCAGCTTTATCAATGTCGACCGGCCCGGCATCGGCGGCAAGCTTGCCGCTCATATTGTAAAGCATGACATTTTCGAAAATCAGCACCGGGTCGGGATCTTCCAGAGCGGTCCAGAGCATGCCTCGCGCATCCTCAAGAGTTGCCGGCACCAACACTTTGATGCCGGCAATATGCGCATACCAGCCTTCGAGGCTATGCGAATGCTGGGCAGCAAGCTGGCGGCCGGCGCCGGTTGCCATGCGGATCACTAGCGGCACGCCGAACTGGTTGCCTGACATGTGACGCAGCGTCGCCGCGTTGTTGAGGATCTGATCGAGGGCAAGCAGACTGAAATTCACCGTCATGAGTTCAACGATCGGGCGCATGCCCGCCATCGCCGCGCCGATCCCGGCGCCAGTAAATCCCGACTCAGAGAGCGGGGTATCGCGAATTCGTTCCGGGCCCAGTTCCGCAAGTAGACCCTTGGTCACGGCGTAGCAGCCGCCGTAGCGGCCGACATCCTCCCCCATCAGAAAAACGCGGTCGTCGCGCTTTATCGCATCGCGGATCGCATCGCGCACCGCTTCGCGGTACGTCGTCTCAATCGTTTCGGATTGGATGGCTGTTTGTTGCATGGCGTGTCACCCTTTGGCCGCAGCGGCGCTTTCCGCATAAACGAAGCGGGTAAGCTGCTGGACCGGCTCCCAGGTCCCGGCTTCGGAGAAGGTGATCGCCTCGGCGATCTCGGCATCGACTTCGGCGTCGATACGCGGCCCATCGTCCGGATGGATCATCTGATTGGTTTGTAGCCATCCTAGCAGACGCGCAATCGGCCCCTTCTGGCGTCGGGCCTCGACCTCAGCCTTGTCGCGGTAAAGTTGCGCGTCGAACATCGAATGTGCGCGAAACCGATAAGTTCGGCATTCCAGAAAATACGGCTTACGGCTTTCCCTCACCGCGTGAATCGCTCGACGAGCAGCCGCCTCGACGGCAATCACATCCATGCCGTCGACCGCCTCGGAAGCCATCCGATAGCACGCCGCCTTTTTCTGAATGTCCATTTCCGATTCTGAAATAGCCAACGCGGTTCCCATGGCGTAGAGGTTATTTTCGCACACGAACAGTACGGGCAAGCCCCACAGCACAGCCAGATTCATACTTTCGTGGAATTCTCCCTCGGCCACCGCACCTTCGCCGAAGAAACAGGCCGTGATGACGCCGCTGGGCCGCATGTGTTCGGCCAGCGCCAGCCCAATCGCAAGCGGCAACCCGCCGCCGACAATCGCGTTGCCGCCGTGAAAATTGGTGGCAGCGTCGAACAAATGCATGGAACCGCCACGGCCGCGGCTGCAGCCCTCTTGTTTGCCATACATCTCGGCCAGCACACTCTTCATCGATACGCCGCGCACTAGCGCATGGCCGTGCTCGCGATAGGTCGCGACAATCCGGTCACGCTTCTCCAAAACCGGAATGACGCCGACCGCAACCGCTTCTTCGCCGTCGTAAAGGTGCATGAATCCGCGGATCTTCTCCTGCGTATAGAGTTCGTAGCATTTGTCTTCGAAGCGGCGGATGCGGATCATCTGCTTCAGAAGATCCATCGTGTGCTCGCGCGACAGACGCGGCTTGTCAGCTGTTACGGTCATCGTTCCTCGCTCTCCAGGGTCGAAATATCGCCCTCGGGCAGGCCAAGCTCACGCGCCTTAAGCAGGCGGCGCATGATCTTACCGCTACGCGTCTTCGGCAAGTTCTGGCGGAATGCGATGTCTTTGGGCGCCACCGCCGGGCCGAGACGCTGCCGCGCGTGGCCGAGCAATTCCTTGCGCAGGGCTTCGTTTGCTTCGTATCCGAGCTTAAGCGCCACGAAAGCTTTGACCACCTCGCCAGCCGCGGGATCGGGAATGCCGATCACGCCGACCTCGGCAACGGCGGGATGTTCCATCAGCGCGCTCTCCACTTCGAACGGGCCAATTCGGTGGCCGGCGCTTTTGATGACATCGTCGGCGCGGCCAACGAACCAGTAATAGCCTTCGTCGTCGCGCATTGCGAGATCGCCGGTGAGGTACCAGCCACCGACGAAGCATTTTTTGTAACGCTCCTCTTCGTTGAGATAGCCACGCATCATCGACGGCCAGCCCGGTCGTAACGCGAGTTCGCCCATGATCATTGGCTTGATGATCTCGCGCACCTCGCCGCCCTCAAGGTGCTCGACGATGCCCGCGTCAATACCTGGCAATGGACGCCCCATCGACCCGGGTTTCACGTCCATCGACAAAAAATTCGTGATCATGATGCCGCCGGTCTCGGTCTGCCACCAGTTGTCGTGGAAAGGCTTGCCGAAGGCTGCGGCGCCCCACACCACGGCCTCCGGGTTGAGCGGCTCTCCGACGCTTGCCATGAGGCGCAATTTTGACAGGTCGAACCGTTTGACGAAATCGGAGCCCGCTTTCATCAGCATCCGTATCGCCGTCGGTGCGGTGTACCAGATCGTAACTTTCTGATCCTCCAGAATGCGATACCATCGTTCGGCATCGAACTCGGCCTGATCGACGATCATTGTCGCGCCGTTTGTCAGCGGCGATATGATTCCGTATGAGGTGCCGGTGATCCATCCGGGATCGGCGGTGCACCAGAAAATATCATCTGGGTGCAGGTCGAGCGCGATCTGCCCGGTGATATGATGTGCGACCACCGCTTCATGCACATGCACGGCGCCTTTCGGCTTTCCGGTCGTGCCGCTGGTGAAGTGCAGCAGAGCCATGTCTTCGGAACTCGTCCATACCGTCTCGAACGAATCCGACGCTTGCGCCATCGCCGCGTTCATGTCGATCGTTCCAGGCGGCGGTTTGCTTGAACATTCTATGAGGAAGACATGTTCCAGGCTGGCGAGTTCCTTGCGCCACGGCTCGATCTTGCGCCGATAAAACGCCTCAGTGGTGACAAGTGCCTTAGCGTTGCCGATCGTCATGCGCGCCTTTGCCGGCTCCGGCCCAAATGCTGAGAACAACGGCGACAAGACGCTGCCATTTTTGAGCGTGCCAAGAGCGGCAATGTAGAGCTCTGGGTTGCGCCCCAAAAGCAAAAAAACTCGGTCGCCCTTGGTGACGCCACGCTGGATCAACAGGTTGGCAAAACGGTTCGCCTGGGCGCGCAACGCCGCATAACTGAAATCGTGAATCTGATCGTCGCGGCCGATCCAGCGCAGCGCCAGCTTATCGCCGCGACCGGCCAGCACGTGGCGGTCGACTGCCTCATAGGCGATATTCAGGCCGCCTCCAGGCAGACCGTCCAGTAATGCCCGCGCTTGCGCCCATGAAAATTGCTTGGCGTAGCCTTCGTAGTCCTGAAGGTTGGCGCCAAAATAATCTTCAGGACGTTTTCGGATTCGCTCCCATTCCATGACCGGGCTCGGGGCTGAATTTAGGTCGGCAAACTACGCGATGGACGCGCGGGCAGCTTTGACCTGAGTCAATTTCCATTGGGTCAATTCCCCTAGGCAACGCCGTAATCAGGCTCGCGCCTCGACTTCGTGCGGGCGCCCGGCGCCCTGGACGGGCACGGGCTTCGCACCGTCAGCGGCGAAGATGGCGTCGCACAGGCGCTGCAGCATCGGCACGCCGCGGACCTCGGTCTCGAACAGCGGCACGATGGCGCGCACGCTGTCGTCGAACTCTCGCCAGATCGTCTGCATATGTTCTTGCTGCATAGCCACACGGTTCTTCACGAACGCCGCGGCGTCCGGACCGACCGAAGCCGGGTCAATGACCATGTTGACGAGAACACCGCCAACAGGAATCCCGAAGTCCTTGAACCACTGGATGAAGCGCGTGACCACCGCGATCGGTAGCGCTTCCGGCAGCGTCACGAAGAAGAATGACGTGAGCGCGGGGTCGGTGAGAAGCTTGCGCGCGTGCTCCATCCTGTCGCGGAAGGAGACGAGGTACTCCATCAGCGGGTCCGTCTCCTTCTTCTTCGTGAAGGAGAGCAGTTGCCGGAGAGTCCGCGCCTCTTCACGGCTCTTGAGCATCTTGTTGACCCACAGCGCGTAGACCTTCGACATGCCGAGCAGGCGCCGCGCGTTCGCGGTGGGCGCGGTGTCGAAGACGTAGACGTCGTATTCGTTCTTGAACATGAGATCGATCATGTTCTCGAACATGGCCGACTCTTCGAACGCGGGGTTCATCGTCGCCGACTCGACGAAGTCGTCGGCCTTGGTGGTAATGTCGGCGAACTTGAGGAACCAGCGGATCTTCTCCCGGATCTGTACCTTGCTGCGCTCGATGGTCTCCTTGGTCTCGATCTCGTAGGCCCACAGGTTGGGCACACCCTCGACGGCGACGTGCTTGCCGAGCACGTCCTGGCCGAGCAGGTTCGTCAGGCTGTGCACGGGATTGGTCGAGGCGAGCAGCGTCCGGCGTCCCTGCCTGGCGAGCCCAATGGCGGCGGCGGCGGCGAACACCGTCTTACCCACGCCGCCCTTGCCGCCGAAGAAGAGGTACTTCAGCGCGGGGCGCTCGCGGAGGTAACGGCCCATCGGCATCGTGATCTCGGCCATGGCGATCCTCCGTTAGGCAAACATGATGGTGGCGAGCTTCTCGATCATCGGCAGCCCCGTGACATCGCGCTCCATCTCCGGGACCAACGCCAATACCTCGTCGCCGAAGGCCGTCCGCAAGTCGCCCATGTGCTGATCCTGCATGCCGATGCGGCGGCGCAGATACTCCGGGATATTCTGGTTGAGCAGCTCATGCGGGATGACCCGGTTCACCACGTAACCGGCGATCGGCACGTTGAACTGTGCAAACAGCTTTGCCGCCTTTTGCGTATCCTTGATGACTCCCGCTTCTGGGATCACCACGAAAAAGAAGCCCGTCTTCGTTTTGTCCGTGAGGATTCCGGCCGACGTGTTGATGCGGTTTTTGATGTAGAGAAGCTCCTTGAGGATCTGGTCCTGCTCACTCTCCTTCTCGCGCCGAAGCCGGCTGACCATCTCCTCGTATTCGCGCATCTCCTCCCGCAGCTTGGTGATCTTGTTGATCCACTCATCGTAGACCTTCGCCATTGACAGGTAATAGAGCGCATGACCAAGGGGCACGAGATCGTAGATGTAGTAGTCGTAGTCACCCTGCATCACGACATCGACCACGGCGTCGAAAATTGCGCTCTCCTCCATCGCCGGCTCGGCGCTCGCCGCCTGGATGTAGTTCTCGATCTCTTCGGGCACGGCAGGCAGTCCATACATGTCGAGGATCTTCTGGCGAACCTCCTGCTGGTACGTACGGATGTGGCTGTCGGCGTCGATCTCCTGGGCCCAGAGGTTTTTCATGATTTCCACAGGCCCCTTGCCGAAGATATCGCGCTTGAAAATGTCGGTAAGCGATGCCTGGGGGTCCACCGAGAACACGAGCACCTTCTTGCCCTGGCTCGCGAGCCAATAGGCCGTTGCTGCAGAGAAAGTGGTCTTGCCGACGCCACCCCCACCGCCAAACATGATGTACCGGCGCTCGGGGTGTTGCAGCAACACGTCCTTGAGTCTCATCGCCGCCCCCTAGAACATCGCGTCCGCGACGTCCTTCTCGCGCAACATGCGCCGCTTCCACGTAGCGATCTGCGGCACGACATAGGGCAGCAGCCGCAGGCTGTAGTATGGCGGGAGGATCGGGATGCCCAACAAGTCGCCCATCGTGATCAGAATGAAGAGATGCTCCATCGACGCGCGCGTGCGCAGAGCCGCGCGGCTCATGTCGTGGGCCGCCATGCCGTAGATGGTCTCGCTGATGGCCTGCCACATGCTCTTTTTCGCGGTTTCCTCGGCGTGTTCGGTCATGTTCCCCCTCAAAGGCCATGCAGGTGATGTTCGTGGTCGCTGCCTAGGTCGCGCTCGCGCAGGACGTGACGCTTCCAGGTCTCGATCTGGGGCACTACCCAGGGCAGTAAGCGCAGTCCGTAATAGGGCGGGAGGACTGGCACGCCGAGCATATCGCCGAATACGCCGATCATGAACAGCGTTTCCATCGAGGCGCGGATCTCCAGCGCCTGCTGCGCGATCTCATAGCCGGTCATCCCGTAAAGAAACTCGCGCAGGGCCCGGCTCCACCTGCGGATAAACGGCGTGCTATCGTCCGGCCCACCATGACCGAAATCATTGCTATTGCCGCCGTCGCGCTTGTTGCCTGGTTTGCCGCCGGCACGAGCTGGAATGTCCGTAGGGGCAGCGCGTTTATGCGCTGGATGCAGGACGGCCTGCCGGCGCTCGGGCAGCGCACGACGGTGCGCTGGCTGGGCTCGACCGCCGTCGAGATGGTGATCCGGGACGGCAAGGCTCCGTTCGCCAGCCTGACCCTGGTCATCTTCCTTGAGGCGCGCGACATGCCCTGGATGTGGGCGCTCGGCCGCGCCGGTGGCCGTCGCGATATCCTCATCATTCGCGGGGTACTGCGCCGGGTCCCCCAATTCGAGCTCGAAGCGCTCGATGCCGCGAGCTGGTCCGGCCGCGACGCGCTCCGGCGCGTGCCGCCGGAATGGCAGGTGCGTCAAGCCGCCGCGGCCACCGGTGGCGTCGTCGTACATTATGGGAGCGATATGGCGCTCACTTATGCCGACGTGCTGTTGGCGGAGGCTCGGCGCGCCGGACTGGCAATCAAGCGCTTGTCCGTGCGCCGCGCCGAGCCTCATTTCCAGATTCACTTCTCCCTCCCCGATCAGCGGCAGCCGGCGCGCGACTTCTTCGAAGCCGTGCATACCATCGCCGAGCGCACGCTGGACTGACATGACCCCGGCCCGCCTATTCCGCGGGTGTCGCACGCGCGGCTCGTGCCGCGTGCGTCGCGTGGTAACGGCGGTAGGCTTTGTACCCGTCCCACCCGATGAGGATGGCCGCCACGAACAAGAGCGCGGAGACCGCGATCATGGCCCACGCTCCCGCCACAGGCAGCGCCGTCATCTTCGGGTTCGCCGCGATCGTCACGTAGAGGTTCCGCGCCGTGACGGCGGTGGCCGCCAGCGTGGTCACATACATGAAGATCATGGGCAACAGGGCGTAAGTTGGGTTGCGGTTCTCCGATTTGAGCCACACCGACACCACGAGCAGGCTTAAGGCCGCCATCAACTGGTTGGACGCGCCGAACATCTGCCAGAGGTAGACCCAGGTGCCGGTGAGCACGAGCGCAAGCGTGAGGAGCATCGAGATTAAGGTCGACACGTGCGTGTTGCGCACGAGGGGCATGCTGTCGCCCACCCACTCGGTGAGCGTCACGCGCATCACACGGAAAACCAATATGGTCACCGTGAGCACGATCACGACGAACGTACCGAATCCGAGCGCAGTGCCGAGGTTCTCGGGGATAAGCCCGAAGGTTCCCGCATACACGAGCTTGCCGACGCCCAGGGCAAAGCGGCCGCCGCCGCCGCCAGCACCGGCGATGGAGACGGCAGTGAGCGACAGCAGTGCCAGCGCGTTCTCACCGAACATCGCGCCGGCACCGACCGGCAGGCAGTCGGTCTCGTATTCGAGTTGCCGCGCGGTCCCAATCGAACCAACGAGGCAATGCCAGCCTGAGATGGCGCCGCAGGCGATGGTCACGAACAGCATCGGCCATAGCGGCTGCCACGCTTGACCAGCGACAATGCCGAACCCGAGGTCCTTGACGGCGGGCAGCGCGAACGCACCGATGAGGTTGCCGGCCATATCCTTCATTCCGAGCAGCGGAGCGACGACCATCCCCACCGCGCTCAGCAGGATGGTTATGAAAGTGATCCAGAAGCCGATGTAGTTCACCGGCTGCGCGAACCGCCAAATCGGCATATTCGCCCCCAGATAGCTAAAAGCAAACAGGAACACCATCCAGAACAGGTAATTGGGCAATGTCCTGAGCTGACCGGTGACCGCGTCATACGCGGGCGTAGACGGGCGTTTACCGTCCGCACCCGGCACCGGAATCCTCGGATCCGCCATTGTCGGATCCTGGACCGAGAACAGCGGCTGGCCGCCAGTGATGCTGTCCACCTGCTGGTTCACCCATGTCACGGTGGAGGCCACAGGGCCTTGCACCATCGCCCCACCCGCGCCCTGGTGCTGCCCCAACGGCCCAAGCGCCATGGCACCAAGCGTGATGGCGACGACCAGGACTGTGACGGCAGTAATCCCCATCTTCCAACGGTACATCATCTGACCGGCAAGAAGGCCCATTAGCGCAAGCATGATGATGCCAAACGGGACGTCCGGCCGCGCCGAAAGGGTGGCGGCCAGAATGCCGACGAAGGCGCCGCCCAGCAGCATCAGATAGAAGAAGATGAATACGAACAGAATCGTGCGCGTGCGGGGCGCGATGAGCCGGTACGCGATCCCCGACAGGCTGTTGCCGTCGTTCCGGACCGCGACCATGATGGCGGAGTAGTCGCTCGCCCAACCGATGAACGCGACGCCCACAATGAGCCAAACCAGCGAAGGAAACCAGCCCCAGAGATTTGCGGCGGTGATCGGGCCCACGATCGGACCGGCAGCGGCGATCGCCTTGAAGTGGTAACCGAAGAGCACGTTGCGACTGGTCGGCATGAAATCGACGCCGTCCATGTACATGCGAGCGGGCGTTGCCCGCTTAGCATCGGGCTGGATGATGTACCGGTCGATGCGTTTGGCGTACACGTTGTAGGCCAAATAAATGGTCAGCACGCTGAGAATGACGATCCATAAGCTGTTCATGACGCCGCTCCCTCGACTTCTTGAGTCAATTCACGCAAGTGAATTTATGCATTTTCGCTCTATCCGTCGCTAGTTCGCTTTGATTAAAATCAAGGGAGCGGCCCTTTTCGAAACAGCGGCAACGTGCCTCGGTCCCAGTTCACCGCACCAAGGGCAGCAATTTCCTAGACAATGCGAACTATCTGGCCGTTTTGGTTGAATTCGTTGTGCGATGCACAAGAACTCGATCATTGATTTCGATCGAAACCTTCATTTATTTTGCGCCGACTCAGCTGGGGAGTTGTCATGTTGCCGTTGCGATCTCTGAGCAAGGCTTGCGCGATTCTGGCATTGCTTTCGCCGCTCGCTGCGCACGCCGCCAATGCCGTCACGTCTGACAAAGTATCGTTTTACTTTGCCGCGCACGAAGACGACTGGCAGCTATTCATGGCTCCGAACGCGTTCGAGGACGTGGTCGGCGGCGCTGCCAAAACAGTCTTCGTCCACGTTACCGCGGGCGATGACGGCCTCGGCACCGGCACCGGCGGCCGCAAATATCCTTACTACCTGGCGCGCGAAAACGGCGCGGTGAATGCCATGCGCTTCATGGCCGATGCCGATCGGACGCCGGTCGCCAATTCCTCCGGGCATCCGACCTTCAACGGCCACCCGATCTACCGAGTCGGTTACCGCAACACGATCGGATATTTCCTACGCCTGCCGGACGGCAACTCGTCGGGTGCGGGCTTTGCCGGTACCGGCTTTCAGTCGCTCAAGCGCCTCGCCGACGGCGATATCGCTGCGCTTACAGCCATCGATGGCTCGACAACTTATCATGGCTGGAGCGACCTTGTCGCGACGGTGCGCGAAATCATCAAATACGAACGCGCGCACGCGCCGCTCATTCAGCTCAACGTCGCCGACCTCGATGCCCACATCAATCCGGCCGATCATTCCGACCATCTGATGACAGCGAAGGCGGCTCTCGATGCGGCGGCGGATATGGACTGCGTGCGCCGGGCCTATTACGTCGATTATGCCAGTTCAAAGCTCCCCGAAAACCTCACCGCGCACGAGCGCGACATGGCAAGCGCGGTCTTTGCGGTAACGCTCGCCGGCGTCATCGCTTACGACCAGAGCACGGCATGGAGCCACTACGATCAATCCTTCGTCGGCCGTGACTACTTTCGCGTCGAAGAGCCCAGCGGCCGTTGCCGTGCTGCGCCGGCCGTCGTTGCGGCAAAACCGTAAGACGATCCGATTCTGGACCGATTGGCACAACGTGCCGCCCGGTGCTGCCCAGTTGAGATAGCTCAAGGCGGAGCTGCCGCTTCTTAGCGAGACTATTATTTACGCTGCCGGGCCCGCGTCCGGCACTGGATTTGCTTGCCTAGAAACGAGATCCGATGCGCTACGTCGACTTGCCATCCGTCCTCCACCCGCCCCGCATCGCTTCGGTCGATGCGCTTCGCGGTCTAAACATGTTTTGGATCATGGGCTTCGACGGCGCCATGGTGGCGCTCGCGCAAATGTCGGAGGGCAAAGGTCCGCTCGTTCACGCCGCCGGCGGCTTTCTCGGCACCCAATTTCAGCACGTCGCCTGGGAAGGGCTCAGATTCTACGATCTGATCTTTCCCTTGTTCGTATTCCTCACGGGCGTTTCGATCGTGCTTTCCCTACCGCGCCTGGTCGAGCGCGAAGGCATGGCGAAGGCCCATCTGCGGGTGCTGCGCCGGTCGCTATTGCTTTACCTGATGGGCCTCATCGCTTACGGCGGCATCAGCGAGCACTGGGCGGACATACGCCTCTTGGGCGTATTGCAGCGGATCGCGCTCTGCTACTTTTTCACCTCGCTGATGTTTTTGAACTTCAATTTGCGCGGTTTGATTGCTGCCGTTGTCGTCCTTTTGGTCGGTTATTGGGCGCTGATGACGTTTGTCCCGGTCCCGGGAATTGGCGCGCCTTCGTACGCCGCCGATGCCAATCTCGCCAACTGGATCGATCACAATTATCTGCCGGGCCGATTGTGGGATGTCACCCGCGATCCCGAAGGCATGCTGAGCACCCTGCCGGCGATCGGCACGTGCCTGTTCGGCGTTTTTGCCGGGCTGTTGTTGCGCGACAGTCGCGTCAGCGAACAGCAAAAGACGATCTGGCTCATCAGGGCGGGATGCCTTCTTCTCCTCGCGGGCTATCTCTGGGCGCTGCAATTTCCGGTCATCAAGGCGATCTGGACCTCATCATTCGTCTTGATCACGGCCGGATACTCCGCGATCCTGTTGGCGCTGATGCATCAAATCATCGACGTCTGGCAATGGCGGCGCTGGGCGACGGTCTTTGTATGGGTCGGTGCCAATGCGCTGGCGCTCTACTTTCTCAACGACATCGTCAATTTCTGGTCGATTGCGGCACGGTTCGTCGGCGGCGACTTTGCAAGTCTGCTCGACCGTGTCGTTACCCAGGGCACCGGCGGCCTTCTCATTAATCTCGTAGCGCTGATCTTGGCCGTCATGCTCGCCGGCTTCTTGTATCGTTACAAAATCTTCATCCGCGTCTGAACTGGCGGGCCTTTTAGACTGTCGCTTTAGACGGCACGCCCGCGGGATTTCCCGATAACTAAGAACCTCATTCCCAGTCATTGATCCAAATCAATGACACAAAAAGGCATCCTTTCTTACGCTTCTTAAAATCACTCGCTGAGCGCCGAGGAGGACGACATGACCCGAAATACAAAATTCTCTCGCCGCGACCTGCTGGCAAATGCGACGGTTGCGACGGCGGCGGCCGGCGCATCGAGCCTCGCATTTTCGAACAGCGTCTCCGCTCAATATGAATCACCGCCAAGGAAGTGGGATCGCGAGGCGGACGTGGTGGTGATCGGTTCTGGCGCCGTCGGCTTGCCTGCGGCGACCGCAGCAAAGGAAGCCGGAGCATCGGTGGTCCTGGTCGAAGCGGAAAATCACGTCGGTGGTCATGCAGCCACGAGTGGCGGCAATGTTGTTCTCGGTGGCGGCACGACCGCGCAAAAGAAGGCCGGCATCCAAGATACGCTAGACATTTATTTCCGCGATCTGACGGATTGGTCGGTCGTGGAACCAAATGGCTTCCCGGATTATCGTTACAATGATCGCGAGATTATCCGCGCCTTTGTCGACAACAGCGCCACGACCTACGACTGGCTCCTCGCGCACGGCGTGGTGTTTATCGATAAGGCTCCCGACTCGTTTGACGGCGTCTCGTCCGGCAACTCGATGCCGCGCGTCATGCATGCCGCAGCGATGAACTGGACCGATGTCTGGACCGGCAAACCGCTTGATCCGGATATCCAGACCGTCACCGGCATCGGCGCCGGAGTAACCGGCCCGCTTGAAGCGGCCGCCAGAAAGGCCGGCGTGCAGTTCCTACTGGAGCACCGGATGACTGCGATCTACCGGCAGCAACCGAGTTCCGGCCGCGTGCTCGGCATTGCCGTGGATAGCAACGGCAAGAAGCTCAACATCCAGGCGAAAAAAGCGGTCATTATTGGAACCGGAGGCTCGACCGGGAATATCAATTTCCGGCGCATGTTCGACCCGCGCCTCACCGAAGAATATTGCTGCCTCGCCGGTATGCCGTGGTCAAATCAAGATGCCAGCGGCGAGTTAGCCGCGATGGCGATCGGCGCATCGCTGTGGGGCCTCTACAATCAGACCGGCGAATTCGGCTCGGTTTTGAGCAAGCCTGGATTCGTCGGCGCCCAGTACAACTATCTGCCCATGGTCCAGTTGATCCAATCGTGGAATCCCGGCAGTGCGGTGTTCGATAAAGCCCGCGCCACCGGATTGCGAGTGATGAACTGGCAAGACGTCATTTTGGTGAACACGCTGGGCAAAAGGTTCTACGATGAGACGTCCGGGGCTTTCACCGCGAACGACGTTGATTCAATCAAGCCATACACACAGTACAGCTACTTGAACGCCAAGAACATCAAATACAATCCCAACAACTATCTCAATGCGGCTTTGGCCGGCATCGGCGACGGCCACAATGGCGGAGGTCCGATCTGGGCGATTTTCGATGCAGATGCGGTCGAACGTGAGAAATGGAACCCGAAGCCGCCGAACGTCGATCCCCATGGGGGATTCTTCTTCACCGCGAACACGCTGGGCGAGCTCGCCAACGCGATAAAAATGCAGTACCAGCGCGTGCCGATGCCGGCGCAGAATCTGGAAGAGACCGTTTCTCGATATAATTCGTTCGTCGATATGGGCGCCGACGACGATTTCGGCAAGCCAAAGCCGCTATACAAGATTGCAAAAGCACCGTTCTACGCCGGTTGGGCGACACCGGCGGTGCATGACACGCGCGCCGGTTTGCGCATCAATGCAAAGAGTCAGGTCGTGGACTTTCACGGCCAGGTCATAACGGGCCTTTATTGCGGCGGCGAGTCAGCGGGCGGGTTCAGCCAACATGGCTTGGCGCGGGCGATCGTCCAGGGACTAATCGCCGCGAAGAATGCTGTCGCCGAGAAGGCGTAGGATGTGGGTTGCCGCGCCAAAGTTCGCTTGTGCGTGTGGCGTCCTAATCGGCATCGCCGTGCAGGCCGCACCGAACGCCCTGCATGCCGCTGACGCGCAGCGTTACACAAAGGCAACGACGCCGCTGCTCGATGCAGCGGAAGGCAAGACTATCGGCTCGCTCCAGCCCGGCACCGCATTGGACGTCCTCGGCCAGTCCGGCATTGCGACGCATGTCGCAGTGCACGGCTGGTCGGCTCAAGGCGCCAGTGCGATCGTCTTTGCCACGCCGGACCGCCACATCGTGCTGCTGAGCGGTTACACCGGCAAAAGTAACCCGAGCGCTTCGCAGAGCGTCGGCGGCACCGTTTATCAGGCGGTGACGATCGACGGATGGGCCGCAACCAGTGCCTTGGTTGTCGATGTCCAAACCGTATGGAAAACGGCCGGCGAACTCTACGCGCAGAAATGTGGCTCGTGTCACGAGCTTCCTGCAACCAATTCACTGAGCGTGAATCAATGGCCGGCCATCATGAAGACCCAAGCGCCTAATGCCGGCCTCGATCCCAACGAGACGGCGTTGCTGACGGCATATCTACAAGCGAACAGCGCGCGATGACGGCCTCCCACGGGGCGCGGGCGCACGGTCTCAATTCGAGGACCTTTTGCTGCCGTTGGGTTTCTTCTCTATTTCTTCGGCAAGCAATTTGCGGATTCGCTGTCGCTCATTCCCGTCGGTGACGGTCTCCAATAATCGATTGTAGTGCTCGATACTCAGGCGTGGATGAACTTATCCAATACCCAATAGGCATCCCAAAGTCTTCTCAATTCACACGATAGTGCAGCGAAATGTCAGGAATCCCCGAAACAGAAAACAGAAATTCTAGAGGGGAAATCAATTCTGTCCCACAGGTCTTCGTGGGCGCTGATTGAATTGGCCAGAAGCACATTGCCCCGGAGCGCAGCATTAGGCGATCCGGGGCAGTCGATGTCGCAGCTACGAGCCTATGATCACGCCGCCTTGACGTCGATCTTTTTCGTCGCTTTCTGCGCTTCCGGCTTCTTCGGCAGCGTCACGGTCAGCACGCCCTTTTTGAAGTTGGCCTCGATCTTGTCGGCATCGACGCCCTCGGGCACTTGGAAAGAACGCTCGAACGAGCCGTAATTGCGCTCACGCAGGTAATAGTCCTTCTTTTTCTCTTCCTTTTCTTCCTGCTTCTCGCCCTTGATGGTCAGGACGCTGTTGGCAACCTTCACCTCGACGTTTTTCTCGTCGATGCCGGGCAATTCAGCTGTGAGCTCGTAGGCATTTTCCGTGTCGGTAAAGTCGACGGCCGGCGCTGTCGGCCACTTTGCCGGAATGACATCGAATAGGGGCCGACGGAATGGGCGGAAGAACCCGCCATCGAAGTCGTCAAACAGGCGGTCGACTTCCCGGCGCAGGCTCTCAAATGGCGTCCAGGCCGCCGGGGACGTAGATGCTTTCTCGGTCTTTACAGGCAGTTTGGTAGCTTCGGCCATAACACATCCTCCAAGGTGAATTTCAACCGTTATTTTTCGCGCCAGCGACCTCACCCGGCATTGATTTGCATCAAATCTTCGCAGCAAAAATAGGGCGTTCTATTCCAGCGACTTGCGGAACCGGAGAATGCTCGTGGTGAGCAGAATGAAAGCGATGGCGGCCATCGCCGCCAGTTCCGGCCACAGCACGCTCATGCCGATGCCCTTGAGAAAGGTGCCGCGGATGACGACAAGGTAATAACGCAGCGGATTCGCATAGGTCATCCATTGCAGCACTTTCGGCATGCTCGAGATTGGGAAGCTGAATCCGGATAGGATGAAAAACGGATTGAGAATAAAAAAGTTCATTGAGAAGGCTTGTTGCTGGGTTGTGCACAGCGTCGAGATTAACAGGCCAAGCGCCAAGGTGCTCATTAAGAAGAGCGCCGATCCCAGAAACAGCACCAGCGGATTGCCGACAAACGGCACCTGGAACCACAAAATCGCCACCGCGACGATGAGCGCGACCTCGCCCAGGCCGATAAGGAAGAATGGCACCGTTTTGCCGAGAATAAATTCCGCCGGCCGGATCGGCGACACCATGATCTGCTCCAGCGTGCCGACCTCGCGCTCGCGCACGATGGCAAAAGCGGTGAGATTGACGATGATCACGAGCGTCAAGGTGCCGATCAGCCCCGGCACGAAGAACCACTGGCCGTTCAGATCCTCATTGAACCACGGCCGCTGTTCGAGCGTCACGTTCACTTGCCGCATGCCCTGGACGCCGAGCGTGCGCTCCGCCAAATCCGTGGCGTAGTCCTGCGCGAAGCCGGCCGCGATCGTGTTGACATAGCCGAGCGCGATCAGCGCAGTGTTGGAATTGGTGCCGTCGACGACCACTTGCAACGGCGCGCTTTGACCCTTCTCCAGAAGTTCAGCAAAGCCGGCATGGATGACGAGCCCGACGGCGGCAGCGCTGGTGTTGATCGCCCGCGTCACTTGCTGCTGCGTCTGGGCCAATTCGACGATGTCGAATCGCGTGCTCGAGGTAAAGCGCGAAAGCAATTCGCGGCTTTCCTGAGTGTGATCGAGATCGAGCACCACGGTGGATACGTGATAAACCTCGTAGGTCGCCGCATAGCCGAACAACAGCATTTGCACGAGGGTCGGCACGATCAAGCGGAAGCGCGCCCATTTATCGCGCTTAAGCTCGATGAACTCTTTGATCAGGATGGGGACGATACGGGCAAACATGGGTTCGGTCCTCGTCTCAATCCAACCGCTTGCGAAAGGCGCGCGCCGCAAGAGCCATCACGGCGGTCGCGTAAACGACGAGAAACAGGATCGGCGTCGACAGCTCGGCGATACTCGATCCCTTTAGGAACAGGTCTTTGACGATGGTGACGTAATAACGCGCGTAGATCAGATAAGTGATATTGCGAATGACCGCGGGCATCTGGTCGATCGGGAATATGTACCCGGACAACAGCATGGTGGGCAGCATGGTCACCAGCAGCGCAATTTGGCTTGCCCCGACTTGGCTGCGGATCAAAACCGACATCAGATAGCCGATGCTGAGAACCACGAAAAGGAATAGCGACGTCGTGACGAATAGCGCGAACAACGTGCCGCGGAATGGCACGTCAAACCACAGCGCCGCAATGGCGAGGCAAAACGCGGCGTCGAGCCAGCCGAGCACCAGATAAGGTACGAGCTTGCCGATCATCACCTCGCTGGGTTGCACTGGTGTGGAAATGAGAAGCTCCATGGTACCGCGTTCCCATTCGCGTGAGATGGTCAGCGAGGTGAGCTGCGCGCCGACCAGCGCCATGATGGCGGCGACCAGCCCGGGAATGATGAAATTCCTGCTTTCCAAATCTTCGTTGAACCAAACCCGCGACTGCACCACCATGGGCTGGATCTGCTGCAGCGGCTTGCCCTGCCGGTCTAGCCACGAGACTTGAACGTCGTTGGAAAAGCCGTTGACCACTGCGGCGGCGTAACCGAAGGCGATGTTGGCGGTGTTGTCGTCGGTCGCATCGATAATGGCCTGCACCGACGCGGTGCCGGTGTCGTTCAAGCGCTCGGAGAAATCCGGCGGAACGACGATAGCGAAACTGCAATCCGCGTTGTCGATGGCCGCCACGACCTGCGGATAACTTTGCACGTTGCGGGCGATAGTGAAGTACTGCGAGGCTTGGAAGTGCTTGAACAGGTCCTGGCTCAATTGGCTGCCTTCACGATCGTAGGTGCAGACCGGAAGGTGCTTGAGATCGAGATTAACGCCATAGCCAAGCAGAAACATCTGCGTGAACGGCAGCAACAAGGCGATCATCAGGCTGCGCGGATCGCGCCAGATCTGCAAAACCTCTTTCACCGCAATGGCCCTGAGACGGCGAAGCTTCATGCGGCCTGCCTCCTCTGTGCCATATCGAGCGCGATGAGCTGCACGAAAACATCCTCAAGCGACGCACGGATACGTTCGACGCGGGTCGGCCGCAGGCCTTTTTGCTCGAGCAATGCCGGCAGCTCGGTAAGGCTGCGTGTGGCGTTGCGGACCAAAACATGGAGTGCGTTGCCGAACACGGAGCAATCGATAACGTCCGGCGCATCGGTCAGTGCGGCAAGCGTCGGTCCAAGGCTATCGCTTTCGAGCAACAGCAGTTCGCCGCCGAGCGCGGTGTGCTTGAGTTCTTCGGGGCTGCCGACGGCAATGAGACGGCCCTGGTTGATGAGCGCCGCGCGATGGCAATATTCGGCCTCGTCCATGTAATGCGTGGAGACGAGTACTGTGACGCCGTCGGCGGCAAGCGTGTGGATGAGATCCCAAAATCGCCGCCGCGAGGTCGGTTCGACACCCGAAGTAGGCTCGTCCAGAAACAGGATCGGCGGCCGGTGCAATACGGCACAGCCGAGCGCCAGACGTTGCTGCCAACCGCCGGCAAGGGTCGAGACCAAGGCCTTCTCGCGGCCGGCGAGCCCCGCCATATCGATTGCGAACCGCATCCGCTCGGCGAGATCTTTATGGGGCACGCGATAAATCCCGCCGAAAAATCTCAGATTCTCCTCGACGCTGAGATCGCGGTAGAGCGAGAATTTCTGCGACATGTAACCGATGTGCTCGCGCACCTGCTCGGGATCGTCGGCGACGTCGATGCCGGCAACCAGCGCGCGCCCGGCGCTCGGGCGTAACAGGCCGCAGAGGATACGGATGATGGTCGATTTCCCGGCGCCGTTCGGACCGAGGAAACCCATGATCTCGCCGCGGCCGATGCGAAAACTGACATGGTCGACCGCAATGAAGTCGCCGAAGCGCTTGACCAGATCTTCGACAATGATCTGCGGCTCGGCTGGCGCGTGCTCGTTCACTGCGGCCTCCGGTCGTTTTCCAGGAGCGCAACGAACACGTCTTCGATGCTCGCCTCGCCGACCGCGATATCCGCAAACGGAACATTCGCCCGCTGCAACGCCTCGCGCAGCTGTGGAATCCGCAAAGCGGCATCGTCGACCACCGCATGAACGCCGTCGCCAACTAGGAGCGCGTTGCTCACGCCTTCGAGCTCGGTAATGGCCGCCCTCGCCTCACGGCCGGCGGACGACGAGATGGCGACGATTGCGCCCGGCATGTGCCGTTTCAGGGCCGCCGGCGTGTCGCAATAAAGCACGCGTCCGCTGTGCAGGAGCGCCAAGCGGTTGCAGCGCTCTGCCTCGTCCAGATAAGCGGTCGAGATGAGGATGGTCACGCCCTCCTCGCGCAGGCCGTAGAGAATGCGCCAAAAATCGCGCCGCGAGACCGGGTCGACGCCGGTGGTCGGCTCGTCGAGCAGCAGGATTCGCGGCGTATGAACCAGCGCGCAGGTCAGACCGAGTTTTTGCTTCATACCGCCCGAAAGCTGACCGGCAAGGCGCGTGCGGAATTGGCTCATCCCGGACGCCGCCAGGAGCCGCTCGGCGCGCTCTTCGCGGGCGCTCGGCGGAACTTCGAACAGGTCGGCGTAAAAGCGGATGTTTTCGTCGACGGTCAGGTCCTCATAGAGACCGAACCGTTGCGGCATGTAGCTGATATGCTGCTTGCCCTCCTCGGGGGCGGACACCACGTCGATGCCGTCGATGACGATGCTACCGGCATCCGGCTGCATGACGCCGGCGAGCATTCGCATCGTCGCGGTCTTACCGGCGCCGTCAGGCCCGACCAAGCCGAAGATTTCGCCCCGATCCACCGTGAAGCTCAGGCCATCGACCGCGGCAACGGCGTCGAAGTGCTTAGTCAGGCCACTCGCTTCGACAATAGGACGCCCATTCATTGCATGCTCTTTGGCGCTGACTGTGGAGCAGTTTGGGCTCCACTCTGCGGCGCACTCGATGCTTCACCCGGCGGCAGAGCTCGCAGCGTCGCGTCGGCCGGCATGCCCGGCACGAGTTCGTGCGACGGATTATCGATGTCGATGCGGATGCGATAAACCAGTGTGACCCGTTCCGCATGGGTCTCGACGCTCTTCGGCGTGAATTCGGCACTGCTGGAGATGAAAGAGACTCGGCCGGTATATTTTTTCCCCGGATAAGTATCCGTGGTGACCGTTGCGGTCTGGCCGTAGCGGACTTTGCCGATGTCGGTCTCATTGATGTAAGCGCGCAGCCAGACGTGATCGAGATCGGCAAGCGTCACCACCGGCGTGCCCGGCACCATGATCTCGCCAAGTTCCGCTTGGCGCACTTCGATGACGCCCGAGAACGGCGCGCGCAAAACGGTATAGCCGAGCACGATCTGCGACATTTTCAGTGTTTCAGTCGCGCTGTGGATTGTAGCCTTGGCGAGTTCGACCTGCCGGTCGGCCGCATTCTGCAAGGCGACGTCGCGCTCATGCGCAGCGGTCGATTGCCGCAAGGCGGCGTAGGTCAGGTCGCGCTGTTCGACGGTGCCTGAGCCCTTTTGCAGCAGGAAATCGGCGCGATCGTATTCCTGCTTCCGGAACACAAGGTCGGCGGCGTCGCTCTCCACCGTTTGCTGAGCCGCCGTAAGGTTCTGCTCCGCAGCGGCAAGCTGGCGCTGCTGCACTTCGAGCGCCGCCTCGTTGACCGCCACCTGCTGGCGGTAATCGCTGTCGTCGAGCCGAGCGATCAGCGTACCTTTATCCACCCATTGTCCTTCGTCGAGCGGCAGCTCGACGATGCGCGACTGCACGGTCTTGAACCCGAGCACGCTCTGATGCGCTTCGATATTGCCGGACACGAAAATTGCGGGCGCGACCGACGCCCCGCCGAACCAGGTGACGAGCGTGTCGCGCCCGAAATAGCCGGCAATGCCGACGGCTGCGACAGCGATGACGAGAATTGACGGCCACGCCTTCGTCCGGGTCTTGGTCACTGTCTTGGTCACCGTTTCGAGCTTGGCTTTGAGATCCAGCGGCGCGTGCATCGTATCGCCTCCTAAGTCACTTGCCGCTTTATGCGTCCCGGAAGGCATTACCGCTTTGATCCATGTCAGATTTTCGTCGACGACCTTTAGGCGATTTTAGCGGAACTTGACCCAGATCAAGGCCATCGCGGCGATTTCCCGCCAATCTTCAGCGACTTTCAACCGCGGAGGCTCGACGTGCGCAGCGATTTTTCACGTCGGTGGTTCCTACGAGGTTCCGCTGTGACAACGGCCGGAGCGACCATGCTCAACACTACGTCGGCACTTATCGCGGCGGCTGAACCGGCAAATGACGCCATGCCATCCGCCGGGCTGGATGCAGTTCCCATTTCACTGCAAATCAACGGCGTGACGCGGATCGTCCATGCCGAGCCGCACATGACGCTCGCCGAGGCGTTGCGCGGGCCGCTTGGCCTGACCGGAACCAAGATCGCCTGCAATCGCGGCGCCTGTTCCGCCTGTACCGTTTGGCTCGACGGCCAACCGGTTTGCTCCTGCATGATGCTCGCCATCGAAGTCGGCAGCCGTGCAGTCACGACAATCGAAGGTCTGGCACAAGGCGAAACGCTGCATCCGGTGCAGCAAGCCTTTATCGATCACGACGCGCTGCAATGCGGCTTCTGTACGCCGGGAATGATCATGAGCTGTGCGGCTCTTGTCGAACGCAATGCCGAGCCAAGCGCCGATGACGTCCGGGCCGCGATCAGCGGGCACATTTGCCGCTGCGGCACGTATCCGCACGTCATCGCCGCAACGCTCGATGCCGCCAAAGCACGCAAGGGATGACGATGGCGAACCAAAATTTACGCAGCGAGACCTTTCCGGCGGGCATCGCCAGCGCCGGGCTCGGCAACGTGGCGCGACAGATCCCCGCCGACGAGCCGCCGCCGCTGCCCCCCAACAACGAACTCGCCGTGATCGGGAAATCGTTCCCGCGTCCGAACGGCCGCGCCAAGGTCACCGGCGCGACTCGCTTTACCGTGGATGTCGTTCTCCCCGGCATGATCTTCGCGCGCGTTTTGCGTTCGCCGCTCCCCCATGCGCGGGTGCGATCCATCGATGTGTCTGCCGCGCCGAGCGCACCGGGCGTGCGCGCGATCCTGCCGATCGCTACTCCCGATGAACCTGCGGGCGCGACGCTGCGCTATATCGGCGCCCCAGTCGCCGCTGTCGCCGCGGCATCGATGGCCGCGGCCGAAGCGGCGCTGCGTCTGATCAAAGTCGAGTACGAAGCGCTGCCGTTCGTCACCGACATGAATGCCGCGCGCAATCCAAGCGCACCCTTGGTTCACGACGAAACAACCGCACCGGCCGGACATCCGTCGGGATTTCCCGCTGCCGCCAACCTGCCGCTCAACGGCAATGTGCGCGGGCCCGCTGTCGCCCGACGCGGCGATGTCGGCCAAGGATTTGCGCAAGCCGACCTCACCGTCGAAGGCGAATACGGCACTCAGGTGCAAACCCATTGCTGCATGGAGCCGCACGCCATCGTCGCCGATTGGCGGGCGGACGGGCTGACCGTCTACATGTCCACCCAATTCACCACCGGCGTGCGCCATGAACTCGCGGAAGAATTCGGCCTGCCGCTCAACAAGGTGCGCGTCATCGTCGACGCCATGGGCGGCGGCTTTGGCTCGAAATCCTCGCTCGGCAATTACGGCAGGATCGCGGTGGAGCTATCGCGCCGCGCCAAGGCGCCGGTCAAGCTCTTCCTCGAGCGCGAGGAAGAGCAAATGGATGCCGGCAACCGGCCGGGCACCTGGCAGCGCCTGCGCATCGGCGCCAAGCGCGATGGCGCGCTGACCGCCATCTCGCTTGTAAGCTACGGCACCGCCGGCGTCGGTCTCGGCGCCGGCGTCGGCAGCAATGCCGAGGCGCTTTATTCCTGTCCGAATTTCGAAGGCGCCCAGCACGACGTGTTCATCAATGCCGGGCCGGGTTGCGCGATGCGCGCGCCGGGCAACACCCCGGGCGCTTTCGGGCTCGAACAGACGATCGACGATTTGGCGGAAAAGCTTGGGCTCGATCCACTGGTGCTGCGCGATCGGATCGATCCGAGCGCGGTGCGGCGCGAGGAGCGCCGCATCGGCGCCGAACGGATCGGCTGGCATCGCCGTCACAAACCGGGCGCCGATCCGGGCGCGGTGAAACGCGGGCTCGGTATGGCACAGTCGCTGTGGGGCGCCAATGTACAGCTCAACTCGTCCTGCGAAGTGCGGCTGATGCGCGACGGTTCGGTCGAAGTGCTCTCCAGCGTGCAGGACATCGGTACCGGAATCACGACGATTCTGGCGCAAACCGTCGCCGAGACCCTCGGTCTTCGGCCCGATGACGTCACCGTTCGCATCGGCGACACCGAATTTCCACCCGGGCCGCCGTCTTACGGCAGCCGCACCACCGCCTCGATCACGCCGCCGGCGCGCGTCGCCGCCTGGCGCGTGCAGCAACAACTATTTCGCGAGACCGCGCTTTCGCTCAATGCGGCGGCCGACGATCTGGTCATGCGCGAAGGAAAAATCGCGGTTCGAACCGACCCGAGCCGCAGCATAAGCTTCCGCGACGCCGCCTCCAGGCTGCGCAACGATCGCATCAGTGCCGTGGCCTCGCGCAGCGACGACTATGCCGGCTTTCGCCGCCGCATGGGCGATGCCGCGCTTGCGTTGCAAGATTTGGGCGGCGTCCAATTCGCCGAAGTGACGGTCGATACCGAGACCGGCATTGTGCGCGTCGATCGCGTGGTCGCGGTGCAGGACTGCGGCCGGCCGATGAACCCACGGCAAATCGAAAGCCAGGTGCATGGCGGCGTGCTGATGGGACTTTCCTACGCGCTGTTCGAGGATCGCATCCTCGATGCGCATACCGGACGCATGGTCAATCCCAACCTGGAGCAATACAAGCTCGTCGGCCCGCGCGAGACGCCGGACATCGACGTCATCATCCTGGAGAATTATCAGGGCCAAAGCGCGACCGACGCCTACGGCATCGCCGAGCCGGCCAATATCGCCACTGCTCCGGCCATCGCCAACGCGGTCTACAACGCCATCGGCATCCGCCTTCGCAATCTGCCGATGACGCCGGCGGCGGTTCTCACCGCCCTCGGCAAAGTACCAGCGAGGAGCTGAAACCATGAACCGCTTCGCCTGGGCGACTGCACGAACTGTTTCAGAAGCCGCAGCCGCGGCTTCGACCACGGTGGCGCACGCAATGACTCTTTCCCCCGAGGCCATGGAGCAAGGCGACGGGGCGATTGTGAAGGCCAACGGTATCGATCTCCTCGATCTGTTGAAGGAAGGTCTGCTGAAGCCGTCGAAAATCGTAAGCCTCACCGAAGTGCCGGGGCTGGACCGCATCGCGGAAGAAGACGACGGCGGCTTAAAGATCGGGCCGATGGTCACGCTGGCGTCTCTCGCCAAAAACGACTTGGTGCAGCAACGCTATCCGGCGCTGGCCGATGCACTCCGCGGTGCGGCGAGCCCGCAAATCCGCAATGTCGCAAGTTTGGGCGGCAATCTTCTCCAGCGCCCACGCTGCTGGTATTTCCGTTCCGAGGCATTCCGCTGCCTTCGTAAAGGCGGCGGCCACTGCTTCGCCATCACCGGAGAAAATCAGTATCACGCCATTTTCAACAACATGCCGTGCGCCATCGTACATCCTTCGACGGCAGCGACCGTGCTGGTGGCGTTGGCGGCAACGATTGAGCTCACCGGTCCCGGCGGCGCCACGCGGCAGACCCTTCTGGAAGATTTTTTCGTGCCGCCCGAGCGCGATTTGCAGCGCGAGAACGATTTGAAGCCGCAGGAAATCCTAACGGCTATTCGTCTGCCCAAGCCGCCGGCCAGCCTGCGCATGGCCCATCTCAAGCAAGGCGAGAAGGATTCCTTCGATTGGCCGATCGCCGACGTCGCCGTCGTCGTCGATCTAAACGCGGACGGCGCCTGCAAGCGCGCCGCGATCATTCTCGGCGCCGCCGCGCCGGTGCCGCATCGGGCGAAGGCGGCCGAGGCCGCGCTCGTGGGCAAGCGGATTGATCAAACCGTCGCCGCGGGTGCCGGCCGCGCCGCGCTCGAAGGCGCCACGCCTTTGAGCAAGAACGCCTACAAGCTGCCGCTGTTCGAGACGCTGGTCCGGCGCGCGATCCTCAAGGCCATTGATTGAGAGCCCCGCACGCAGTTTTGCGCAAACGGCCAGGGGCTGCTTTTAGCGCTCGCCCTGTGCAATCCAGCTGTCGCCGACTTTGACGTAGGACCGCTTCACCGCGGCCCAGGCGATGCGATGCGCCGCCTCTTCCTGACGCGGGTCGCCGGCGTGCGCGGCGAATGCGTGGTTAAATGCTTCCCGATAAATATCCTGGGCATGAGGAGGCAGGTGATGCCTCACCGACGCCGGCAGATCGCTATTCGACGGGTACGGCATACGAACGAACTCGCTTCCTCGGGACGTCCATATTGCGCGGCGCCATTATCAAGACATTGACATGGATCATAGTCACGGACGGCGAACTGGACCACGTTTACGCTCAATTTTCGTGCGGAGCTGATGCCATGCCCGAGACCCAGCAACCGTTGAGAGAGGTCATGGCGCCCGAAATCGCCCCGGTCGACCGCGAGACACTATTGCCTAGCTCGGGGAAGGGCTTGGCCAGAGAATCTTCTATGGTGGCCGAGACGGTTTTGCCGTCCGACGATCGCGATCCCTATGCCGTGACGGCATTTGCGGATGTCACCGACCGCTCGCTGCATGCGGCATTGGCACGTTTCACCGGCGGACTGTCGCCGGCAGCGCTCATGCAAGCCTATTCCGACTGGGCGACGCATCTGGCCGCCGCGCCCGGTAAGCGCCTTCAGCTTGTGGACAAAGCCGCCCGCAAGACGTTGCGGTTTGGCAACTACGCCCTTCGTTACGCGGTCGAAGGCCCGAGCACGCAGGATTGCATCGAGCCGCTGCCGCAAGACCGGCGTTTCGCGGCCGAGGAATGGCGGCAATGGCCATTCAACTTCATTTCTCAGGCGTTCCTGCTGCAACAGCAGTGGTGGCACAACGCCACCACGGGCGTGCGCGGCGTATCGAAGAAGCACGAGGACATGGTCGAGTTCGCGGCGCGCCAAATCCTCGATATGGTAGCGCCGTCGAATTTCCTGCTGACAAACCCCGAAATCCTAAAGCACACGGTCGCGTGCGGCGGCTTTAACCTGGCCAAGGGGTTTGCCAATTTCGCCGAGGATTTCGAACGCGCGGTCAGCGCCAAGCGGCCGCTCGGCAGCGAAAATTTCGTCGTCGGCCGCGACGTTGCGGCGACCCCGGGCAAGGTCGTCTACCGCAACCGCCTCATCGAGCTCATTCAATACGCGCCCGCCACTGCCGAGGTGCGTCCCGAGCCGATACTCATCGTGCCTGCCTGGATCATGAAATACTACATCCTCGATCTGTCGCCGCATAATTCGCTCGTGAGATATCTCACCGAGCAAGGTTTTACGGTGTTCATGGTCTCCTGGAAAAACCCCGGACCGGATGACCGCGATTTGGGCATGGAGGATTATCGCTCGCTCGGAATCATGGCCGCGTTCGATGCCATTGCACGCATCGTGCCGAACCAAAAAGTGCATGCGGCCGGCTATTGCCTTGGCGGCACGCTCCTATCGATCGCGGCGGCGGCGATGGCGCGCGACGGCGATGCGCGGATTGCAAGCTTGACCCTGCTTGCCGCACAGACCGACTTTACCGAGGCCGGCGAGCTGATGCTGTTCATCGACGAAAGCCAGCTCGCGTTCCTCGAAGACATGATGTGGGAGCAAGGCTTCCTCGATAGCCGCCAGATGGCCGGCGCCTTCCAGATGCTGCGCTCCAACGATCTCGTCTGGTCGCGTATCGTCCACGATTATCTGCTCGGCGAACGCGAAAAGATGACGGATCTGATAGCCTGGAACGCCGACGCCACACGAATGCCCTACTGCATGCATTCGGAATATCTGCGCAAGCTGTTCCTCGACAACGATCTTGCCGAAAGCCGCTTCATGGCAGCCGGCGAGCCGGTCGCGCTCACCGATATTCGCGTGCCGGTATTTGCCGTGGGCACCGAGCGCGACCACGTCGCTCCCTGGCGGTCGACCTACAAGATCAACCTGCAGATCGAGAGCGAAGTGACTTATGCGCTCACGACCGGCGGGCATAATGCCGGCATCGTGTCGGAGCCCGGTCACGCCGGACGCACGTTCCGCATCCACACCAAGCAGATGCCCGATCATTATCTCGATCCGGAGCGATTTTTGGCCGAGGCGCGGCGGATTGATGGCTCCTGGTGGCCGCAATGGGTGGCATGGCTCGGCGCGCGCTCCGGACCGGCAGCGACCTTGCCGCCGCTGGGAATGCCGGGGCAACAGCCGCTCGGCGACGCGCCCGGGGCCTACGTCTTCCAGCAGTGATTTCGGCAGGCTAGTGGTCCGATTCTAACATTCGCATCCCGTTTCGGCACGCTCTCATGCGAATGTTAGAATCAAAGGACCACTAGCAATTATTAGTCCTAGTGGAGCTTTGGGATTTGACATTCGCTTCACGCGTTAGCGGCTGGGTGGGTAGCGAATGTCAAATCCGCTCCACTAGTGGGCGCGCTCGGCAGCGCGAGCTTCGACCTGCTCCGAGCGGCGAAGCATCGGATCCGCAAGCCAGCGCACCACGTCGGGCCATACGTCTTGCAGAATGTGTTTGCCCATGAATAGCCCCAAATGGCGGCACGGCGCGGTCGCCTTGCGGAGATCATGCGGCGCAGTGCCGACCAGACGTTCGGCCGCGAACAGTTGCGCCGGCGCCACCAATTCGTCGTCGCGCGCAGCAAGTAAATAGAGCGGCACGTGAAGCGTGCCGAGATCGATCTTTTGTCCCAAGGCGACGAAACTGCCGGTGGCAAGCTCGTTGCGCTTATAAAGTTTCTCCACTGCATCGAGAAAGAATTTTCCGGGCAGATCGAGGGTCCAGGCGTACCAGTCGCGAAACACGGTTTCGAGACGGATAGCGGCGGGGGAACCGGCCGGCTCTTCGGTCTGGAGCAGTTGCCGGATATCCTCGGCCGCCACCGAATCCGGCGCCCATAGTTTCAACACGCGGCGTCCCGGAACGAGGCCGTCACCGAGCCGCACTATCTCGTAAAACATCGCCAATGGGCTCGCCGCGGCGACGCTCGACAGCGCCGAAGTCCCGGCGCTTATGTCGACCGGAGCCGCCGCCAAGATCAATTTGTGCACTTTTTCCGGAAACCGCGCGGCATAGATCAGCGCCATAAAGCCGCCCTGGCACAGGCCGATCAGATCGACCGGTGCGCCGATCTGATCGATCAGCACGTTGAGGTCGGCGAGATAATCGTCGATGCCGCGATGGCGCATTTCCGGCGTAGCGGAACGCCAGTCCGTGACGAACAACCGCGTCAATCCGGCGGCGCGCAAAGCAGCGACCAGGCTGTGGCCCTCGGCAAGATCGCTGATGACCGCGCCATGGAGCGCGAATGGCGTGCATAACAGGGCGGGAAACCCGTGCGGGCGCGAATTTTTCGCCGGCGTCGAGAAATCGCGCAATCGGACGGCTTCGAGTTCAAGCGCAATCGCATGCGGGGTGGCCCATTCCGGCTGTTTGGCCGAAGGCCCGTCCAACCCGACGGCAAGATTAGTGAAATGCCGCGCCAGTGCCGCAGCCATGTCGCTTGCCGAGGCGGCGGCAAATGCCGGCCACAGAAATGCGATGTTGAGATTATGCTGACCAGCCGGCTCATACATAGATTTAATGTCACACAATTGTAACAAGCTCTCATTGATCTGGATCAAGCATCGCGCGCCCGCTGAGAACACGGCCGGCTTGACACAAATCAAGCCGAAACGCCCGAAATTGAATTATCGAATCCTACTTAGGTGCAAGGAAGGGCACGATGCGATGACAAAGCCAATTCCCGACAAGGCCGAAGTCGCGGTGGAATACCCGGACAAGCTTTATATCGGCACCTTCGCCCATACCGCGCGCTTTGACGCCCATCTCGACGAAACCGGAATTTCACTCACGCTCGATCGCCCAGGGGCGGACGACGAGCGCAAATCCGTGCGCATACATTTTCATTTCGCCTTGTTCGCCGAAATCTTGCGCGATCTGGCAAAAACCGTCGTGGCTGTGCCGCCGGACGACATTGCCCACCGCGAGGCGTTGCGCGATGCAGCCAAGGCGCTTTACCTCGCGCTCGAGCCGCAGGCAAAAAAGTCAACTACGGCGCGCTCACGATAGTCGCAGTTCAGGCTGTGCGACGGCGCTTCAGTCCCTCATCTGTCAAAGGATTGGGACCGAACCTGTTGTTGTCACCGGGCGTGCCCTCTTGGCCTGCCCAGTAGAGCAGCATAATGATGCCGATACCGGTCAATACGAGCAGCAACCACCAGCCGCTGCGGTCGCTGTCGTGAAGCCGGCGCACCTCCACCGCGAGGCTCGGCAGCAGCAGCACAAGGATAAAGATAGAATTGAGCGGCGAGTACAAGGGCGACGGCACGGTCGACGATAATTCCACGAAGAGCGCTGTGTCGACCATCTTCGTCACCAGCATGCCGATCGCGGCGAACAAGACCCAGAACCAATACTCAGACCGCGCAGCTCGGCCCGAGAATCCGATGTAATTCGCAAATCCTGCCGAAATCGCCTCGCGGAAACTCATGGCAGACCCTCTGGAGTTCAAATTCTCAACCGACCGATATTTCGCCGCTGCGCCGCTCACGGCCAATCGTAACTGTACCATTTCCCATCGGCCGGCTTTGATGAAGATCAATCTGCCACAGTCACAATCGCGATGACCAAGTCAAAAGCGTCAAGGAAGTTACATAAAAAAGACATGACCCAACAGATCGAACTCGGGCTGGATACGTTCGGCGACATCACCGCCAACCCCGACGGCAGCCTCAAGTCGCACGCCCAAGTCATTCGCGACGTCATCGAGGAAGGCGTGTTGGCCGACCAAGTCGGCGTCGATGCTTTCGGCGTCGGCGAACATCACCGGCCCGATTTCGCCGTTTCGACGCCCGACGTCGTGCTCGCGGCGCTCGCCGGGCGGACGAAACGGATGTGGCTTGGCTCGGCGGTGACAGTGCTGTCGTCCGACGATCCGGTGCGCGTGTTTCAGCGATTTTCCACGCTCAACGCCGCGTCGAACGGTCGCGCCGAAGTCACGCTCGGCCGCGGTTCCTTCATCGAGTCGTTTCCGCTGTTCGGCTATGAGCTGTCCGACTACGAGAAGCTGTTCGAGGAAAAACTCGATCTGTTCGTGGCCGTGTTGCGCAATGAAACCGTGACCTGGAAGGGCTCGACGCGCGCGCCGCTAACCAATCAGCACGTCTATCCGCCGATCGAAAAGGGCACTTTACGAACTGGATCACTTAGAACTTGGATCGGCGTCGGCGGCAGCCCGGAATCGGTGGTGCGCGCGGCACATTACGATTTGCCCCTGATGCTCGCCATCATCGGCGGCGATCCCAAGCGCTTTCGGCCCTATGTCGACCTCTACCATCGCGCGTTTGCACAATTCGGCAAGCCCGTACAGTCCATCGGCGTCCACTCGCATGGCTACGTCGCCGAAACCGATGCACAGGCGCGCGAGGAGTTTTGGCCGCACTACAAAGCGTCGCGCGATCGCATCGGCGCCGAGCGCGGCTGGCCGCCGACTACAAAGGTGGCCTTCGAACAGGAAGTCGGCGGCGGCGCACTCCACCTCGGTTCGCCAGAAACCGTCGCCCGCCGCATCGCCACGACGATCAAGGATCTCGGCGCCGTGCGCTTCGACATGAAATATTCGGCCGGCACGCTGCCGCACGAGAAGATCATGCGCTGCATTGAGCTTTTCGGCACGAAGGTGATACCGCTGGTAAGGGAGATGATGAGCTAGTTCGCGGCCACCTCAGGATGACGGTCTACAAATTGCCTCACGTCCCCACCAATCCGAACTGCGGGCTCGACGGTTCGGCGTGGCTCTTCTTGGCGATGCGCCCGGCGAGCCGCGACAGGCGGCCGGCTTCCACCGCGGCGCGCATGCTTTGCGCCATCAGCACCGGATTTTGCGCCTTCGACACCGCGGTGTTGATCAGCACCGCGGCACAGCCGAGCTCCAGCGCGAGCGTAGCGTCCGAGGCAGTGCCGATCCCGGCATCGAGCACCACCGGGACCGGCGAGCGCGCGCAGATCAGCTCGATGAGATGCGGGTTGGAAATGCCAAGACCTGAGCCGATCGGCGAGCCGAGCGGCATCACCGCCGCGGCGCCGACATCGGCGAGCTTGCGGCAAGTCACCGGGTCCTCGGTGCAATAGGGCAGCACGATAAAGCCCTTGGCGACGAGCTGTTCGGTCGCGCGTAACAGCTCCTCGACGTCGGGATAGAGGAGCTCGCGATCGCCGATCACTTCGAGTTTTATCCAGTTGGTGTCGAGCGCTTCGCGCGCCAACTCCGCCGTCAGCACCGCGTCCTTCGCGGTCTGGCAGCCCGCGGTGTTGGGCAAGAATTTCACGCGGCCGGCCAACAGATCGACCAGGCTTTCGTCGTCGCCGGCAAGGCTGATGCGGCGGATCGAGGCGGTGACCATCTGCGTGCCGCTCGCGGCGATCGCGTCGAGCATGATCTTGCGGTTGGGATAGCCGGCGGTACCGAGAAACAACCGCGAGCCGAATTCGTGGCCGGCGATGATGAGGGGATCGGACATCTTTTTCTCCTTCAGCCCCCTTGCCGCGCGCGCACGATTTCGACGCTGTCGCCGGGTTTTAACGCCGTATCGCGCCACGCCGCGCGCGGCACGACCGAACCGTTGAGCGCAACCGCAATGCCACGCTGCATCGTGTCGACGGCCTTTTCCGCCAGCAGCGCATCGAGTGTCGCGACGGCGAGCGGCTCGCTCTCGCCGTTCACGCGGATCGTGGCTTCGATTGTCGTTTGTGTCATATCCCCTACTCCGCCGCGCGCGCCGGCAGAAATCGCTCGAGGCCGAACGGTTTTATCGCCGGCTCGACCACGTCGTCGAGGATCAACCGCGCCATGGCGTCCGCGGTCACCGGCGCCAGCAAAATGCCGTTGCGGTGGTGGCCGGTGGCATAAAACAGATTTTCCAGCGGCGCGCGGCCGAGGATCGGCGCATCGTCGCGGCTGCCCGGCCGATGGCCGACCCAGATTTCGTCGATCGGCAATTCCTCGACCGCCGGAATCGCGCGCCACGCGGCTTCGAGCAGCGTCAGCATGCCGCCGGCGGTAATCGTTTCGTCAAAGCCTTTTTCCTCCACGGTCGCCCCGACAATCAGGCGGCCGTCGCGGCGCGGAACGAGATAAGCGCCCGGCGCCCACAGTACGTGATTGAGCAGCGGCGCGTTCGCATCCATGCGCAGCGCAAACATCTGACCCTTGATAGGGCGGACCGGCGGCCGGCGGTCGGGCGGCAGTCCGGCGATAGTGCGCGACCAAGCGCCGGCGGCGAGCACAATACGATCGGCCGCAACACTGGTTCCGTCTTCCAGCACGACGCCGGTGGCGCGGCCGCCCTGCACGGCGATTTCCGCAACCGCCTGGTGCTCGTGAATTTTTGCGCCGGCGGCTTCCGCCGCGATGCGCAGCGCCGCGCTGAGCTTGCGGTTATCGACCTGGTGATCCTGCGGGCTGAACACCGAGCCTGCGATCTTACCGGCAAGATGCGGTTCTTTCACCCGGGTCGCCGCCGCGGACAGCCATTCGAGCGGCAGGCCGAGTTTTTGCTGAAACTCCAGATGATGCGCCAGCGTGGCCTGATCGTCCGCGGTCAGCGCCAGAACCAGCGTGCCCTCGCGGCGCAATTCGACGTCGATGCCGGTCGCCTGCAAAAGCTCCCCGGCGAAGGCCGGCCAGCGCGCCTGGCTGTCGCGGCCGAGCGCGACCAGATCCTCTTCGCCGGGCTCGGCTTCGGCGCACGCCGCAAGCATGCCGGCCGCAGCATGGCTTGCGCCGGCGCCGGCCTTGCCGCGGTCGAACAGCAAAACCTCGGCGCGCGGGGCCAAGCGCCAGGCAATGCCGAGCCCGACCACGCCCGCGCCGATAATGACGACGCGGGGGTGCTTGCCGATAGGCGAATGGACTGTCTTCGTTCCGACCAACGCGGCTCCCTTCGCTGGAATGACCCAGACAGGTTCGACGGGTTTAAACTCGATATAGTCTCCCCCGCCTCTAGAAACCACTGTCTTTCCTGCACTTTCCTCGTTTTCGGTGGTCCCTGTGATGGTCCCCGGAGGGAAGCTATGCTAAAAATAGTGACGATGCCTGAACTACGCCCACGTGGCTCCGGTTACACCGCGCGGGTGAAGATACCCCGCGACGTGGCGGCTGACTACGCCAAGGCCTTCGGCCAAAAATGGTCAGTGAAAGCCTCTTGGCCAGGCCTCACAGAAGCTGAGGCGCGGGTCCGCTGTGCCGAATGGGGCAACACCATCGATGCAAGGTTTAAGGCGCTCCGGGCTGCCCGCAACGGCCAACGGCGCACACTTGACCACCGGGAAGTGCATGCCCGCGTAGGCCAGTGGTACACGGAATTCGTCCGCAAGTATGAGAACAACCCCGGCGATCCGACAAGCTGGGAAGTAGCGCAAGAGGAATTGCTAGAGGCGCTTGCGATGGCCGGGGATGACTTCGACAGCACGATCAGCACCGAGCGGCTTCTGTCTGATCCCACCGTGCTAGCTGGCGTCCGTGACCATGTAGCGCAAGCGGCGGGGGCCGATCAGTGGCTTATCGATCACGGCGACGCACTAACGTCAGAGAGCCGGGCCGCCTTCCTAGACGCTCTTACGCCTCGATATGCAGACGCCCTCACGTTGATCCGCCGCAGAGCGGACGGGGATTACAGCTACGATCCTATCGTGGAAACGTTCCCGACACTGGAAGCACCTCAGACCAAAGATGCAATTTCGATAACCGCCCTATTCGAGCAGTGGGTCACCGAGACTAAGCCAGCCGAGGGAACGGTCAGGCGATGGCGGCCGGTCATTACCGCCGCACAGGGACAATGGAGCGATTTTCGCCGCGTCTCAGATGCAGATGCACGCACTTGGATTAAGTCGCTCGTGACTGAGAAACGCACCGCGTACACCGTCAACACAATATGGCGGACGGCACTTAAGACGGTATGCAATTGGGCGATCGGTCAGGGCCTCCTAGCGCATAATCCGTTCACGAAAATCAAGGTTTCAGTTCAGCGTAAAATTGAGACGCGGGAGAGTAAAGCATTCACTGACGATGAAGCCCGGACGATCCTTGGTGCTGCGCTCACGGTTACTGACGGGGCGCTGAAGGATGCTAGGCGATGGCTGCCGTGGCTGTGCGCCTATAGCGGAGCGCGTGCCGGTGAAATCGCGCAGCTACGGGGCCAGGATATAACGGAACGCGATGGCATATGGGTGATGGTCCTCACCCCGGAAGCGGGCACAATCAAAAACCGAAAGCCGCGAACCGTGCCGCTTCATTCACATCTTATCGAGCAAGGGTTTCTTGAGTTCGTCAAATCACGGGGCGCTCGTCCCCTATTTTATGGTCCTAGGCCGGATGATGGCAAACTCGCCAAGCCCCTCCCCGCTCACATTGTTCAGAAGGTTGGCGAGTGGGTCCGTGCACTTGGCGTCAGTGATCCGGAAATCAGGCCGAACCACGCTTGGCGTCATCTGTTCAAACTGATTGCGGAGCGTGCTGGCATTCCAGAGCGGCTATCCGATGTAATGACGGGTCATGCCCCGGCATCGATTGGGCGCGCGTATGGAGCCCCCATGTTGGCAGACTTGGCAAGAGAGATCGAAAAGCTTCCCCGTTACACGATGTCGGAAGCTTAAAAATGGATCGCGTCATATCATGCTGAAAAAAGCCGCCCTCGAATTTGGCCGGGCGCTGTCTGACTTGCGTCTAATGGAAATTATGAGTGGTAACTCAGTAAATTTGCCACTGAACATGGAACAGATTCACGGCATCAAACTCATGCTGCAAGATGTCATTGGAAACCTGAAACGGGTCTGTATTCTTTCCGATCTAAACGACGCGATAGGGCCAGAACTAGACCGCTTTCAGGCGGCATTACAAAACGAAGCCCTGCCCAAGTTAGGCCAGCGTTGCGACCATTTGCGAAACAGGGTTCAAGATGAATTAGAGAATGAGTATTATCTACAAGTTGATCGGCGCGAAGTTCAATTTTATGGGCAACCGGCCTTATTCGGTCCGCAGGCATCCAAAAAATTCAAAAAGGCGAGTTACGACATTGAGAACGCCGGAAACTGCCTAGCCCTACAGCAGCCGACCGCTTGCGTGCTTCATCTAGTACGAGCGATGGAAGCAATCTTGCGCCAAATGGGGCAAAAGCTGCACGTTACTATCAATCCAAAAGATACTTGGGGCCAAATCCTGAATCACATTGATCCCCAAATAAGGACGATGCCCGAAAGGACTGAATCGCAAAAAAGAAAACGGGAACAATGGGCAGAAGCCCGCGCCAATCTCGCACATGTCAAACAGGCATGGCGCGATAACTCAATGCACGGCAAGCAATCTTATACACGTCAGCACGCCTACGATATTTTCGTGGCCGTGCGGACGTTCATAGCTCATTTGGCCGTTACCTTATGAGGGGCTTTCGCGCCTACAATTTAAAACCAAAGGCGATCGGCTGCGAGATATCCGCGCATGGGCGGAAAGCTGGCAGTCAATGTGGCTTCGTACAAATTAGTTGTTGACGGACCTGACCTGAATGAAAATGTTCCGCACTACAAGGGATGACCATGCACTTCCATCGCCCCCGGCCCAGGTCCGGGGCGTCCTGATCCATACAACACCAATGGATCGGTAGTTACTTCTTTCAGATCACCATCGCCTTCGCGTATCCAAAATCTTCCTCGGGAATCACGAAAGGCCAACTCCACTCCGTACCGCACTGCCAGCGCAGCGCCTCGATATTTCATGGGAAGTGTTTGCTGTCCCGGCGGAAACGGACCGCCTACATAAGTTTGATAACCTCCGCTTGGTCCGTTTCGGTCTATCCCCACGGCAGTTCGCCTAAATGCGCCGTGAACGGCAACCAAACTCACAGTCACGTCATATACTAGTTGATTGGAACCATTGAGGACTACGCAATGCATCTCCCCTGTCTCTTCCGCCGCTTCATCAATCTGCAACCACGCTGAGATTTGCTCTGCTTGCTGTGATCGTTCCTCTCGTTTTCGCCGTCTCGTTTCCGCCTGCGAAAACCAAAGGGCAACACCAACTGCTCCAATCGTTCCTATCGCGCTTCCGATGCCGCCGATGGCTGTTATCCAATCCGTCGTAACGGTCATAAATCTACTTTCCTTTTTGGCGGCGGTCAGTCAGCCGGGGAACGGTTCGAAGCCGATATCAGAACCATGCCATCCAGGATGCTGTAGCGTAGCGCCCTTGTGGCCGCAGTGCGTGCAGCGCGCGGAATGCCTGAGCTTGTCGCTTGATGCGTCAGCACCCCAACGGATCATGAGCGGCACGAACGCAACGGGCGCGTGATGCAAGCACCGTTCGCACCATAGCCAAAACCACGAACTATTTCGGCGCAGTTCGGCCAACGTCGGGACAAGTGCGTTCGCATTTCGGCGCATTTAGTCCGCAGACAGCCACGGTTGGTCTGGTTTGTCCATAATCACGAGAATGGGTATGCGACGAAATACAAACGATCGCAAAACGTAGTGATCGAAAACCAAGCCACGATCGTCGATAATCTTTTCAAGTGCGGGTAACAGTTTTCCCTTTTTGGCAATGCCCAGATCAGGGCATTCTAGAAGCTCTTTTATGAGATCAGCGAAGGCCAAAGCGTTTAGGCGCCTCAACTGATTCGGGGCATATTGGATCACAAGGATGGGGCTCACAAACGCTAAAAGGGAGTACCTATTGGCGACCGCTGCCTCAACTTCCACTAAGATGTGCCTTGGACCCGTCGCCATAAAAGACCGCGACAGCATGTCGATTGTATCCTTCGGCCAAATTCGCGTGGAGTTGTAAGAAACCTTCTTTCGGACAGGAACAATTGAAGCAAAAAGCGACTTGCCGCTCAGAGTTTTTACCTCGACAACCACACCTGTTGTCATTGCGCCTCGTCCCATGGAATGCTTCCCGCGTAGCGCGGCTAGGAATGCTCGGCCTTGGATCAAAGTGAAAAATATCGATGTAGGGACTATATTCCCTAGAGACTATATGCCCGATAGTGCCCGATCCTGCAATGCGGGACTGGCGACTCATCTTGGGCAAGAACGTTCGCCGCCTACGTCAGCAGAAGGGCCTGACGCAGGAAGAACTGGCGTTCGAAGCCAAAATCGATCTAACCTACGTCGGTGGAATTGAACGCGGGAAGCGCAATCCCAGCCTGATCGTCATGGCCAGAATTGCAGACGCACTTTCAGTTCCCCTAACGAGGTTAGTAGCAGTGGAATGAACCGTAGCTCGCAAGCATACTGGAATCATTTCGATTGCTGCGCTGCTTTGCGTCCGTAGTGATCTTTGCGAGCCTTATAGAGTTGAAGCACGCATTTCGCGACGGTCGCATAGGAATAATCGTGGCGTGGCAATTCGCATTCATCGGGTGCTTCAGGGCTGTGCTTGAATTCTTCGAACATTTTCAAAACGCGGTCATAAATGCCGACGGGTGTTCGGCTTGAATACACCATCGCACGCTTACAGATTTCCCCCACAGTTAAGCGTTGTCTGGCCAGGGTAATACGTGGTTCCTTCTCGCCAACGCGCCAATTATACAGAGCGCAGACAGCTTCGCCGAACGCGTCACGCAATTCGTCAGAAATGCGATTTGGTGTTTCGGTCATGTCGGACACGCTACACAAAAAACCGCGAAACGAATAGCACTAACGCGCCGCGCGGCTCGATTTCCGGCAACCAACCGCGAAATTTTCACGACGGGCGAATTTCTCCGCAGCGACCTGAAGGCAACGGTGGCCCGGCACCCACCCTCGGTCTTTTCAAGCTCGACCTAAAAGATCGCGACCGATCGAGAGTGATCGCGGGAGGGTGAATGCTCTTGCGTCTCTCAACATCTTTGCTGGCTCTCACTGACAACGAACAATTCAATCATTGCAACTGGTCACATTTTATATTATTGTGCGATCAGTGATGCATTGAACACCGGAGGATCGTCAATGAAATCGCACACCAACAAACGGACGAAAAGCACTGTAATGCGACCAGTAGCGCCAACACGGAAGCCGAATGAGGCTTATCGTGTGCGTGAACATCTGACCGAAGACGAAGTAGCCAAGCTACTCGCTGCGCTTAAGCAGAACAGACACGGGCAACGCGATGGGCTGATCGGGCTCATGATCTATCGGCACGGACTGCGAGTGTCGGAGGCCTGTGACCTGCGATGGGACGATACCAACCTGGCCAAGCGCACAATCATCGTGCGGAGGCTCAAGGGCTCGGACGATAGCACGCACTATTTGGAGCGCGATGAATTGGCAGGGCTGAAGGCGCTGCAACGCGAGCAAGCGACGCACAGCACCAAGGCCGCGTATGTGTTCGTGAACGAGCGCGGCCAGCCATTCGGCCGCATGGGCATCGCTCGCATGATTGAACGCGCTGGCGAGGCTGCCAAGCTACCGTTCCCCGTGCACGTCCACATGCTGCGTCATAGCACCGGCTACGCACTGGCGAACAAGGGAATGGATACGAGGCGGCTACAGCATTTCCTAGGCCACGCCTCGATCACCAATACCGTCCGCTATACAGCCATGAGCCCGGAGCCATTCAAGGATATTTGGCGCGACTGACCGCCTAGGATCGCCTTAAGCGGACACGCCTGGGAAAGTGGCTTATAAGTAGAAACCGCTGAGGCTTCTAGGGGAGCAGCGTGCGAGCATTTCTAACAATGGCGGCGCTCAGTACAATTATGCTGAGCGGCTGTGCCGAATACCGAGCCAAGATTGCAGCCGAGCAGGCGGCGGCAGATGACGCCAAGTGCGTGTCTTATGGAGCCACCCGGGGTGATCCTGCCTACGTTCAGTGCCGCGCGCAGCTTGATGCCGCACGCACACAGGCTCAAGCCGCAGTAACGCCAGCGCCGGTTCTTCATATGCCTGACGACGGCATTCACCCTTGGGCCTGTCAGACCCCAGTCGGCATGGCCTGTTAGGATCGTCCGTGCTGCGCCCAATCGAAGGGCCGCGAAGGATGGTCGGGCCATCGATCGAGGCCATTGGCGGGCTCGCCCTGAGTTCCGCGCGGGTCAATTGAAATTTCGAGGGGTTGAGTACGCGAATTGCGGAAAATGCCCAAATTCTTGGAAGCGAGCGGCAAGGCTCAGGGGCAGCGGGCACATGCAAGGCGCGGGGTGTCCGATATGGACAAGTCATCTTTAGCCAATAAAAATTCTGACACAAAAGCTGAAACAGTTCCCTTCCGGTAGGTCGTAATTGGCCAGTAAGAACTGAGCCAAATTCCGCCCTCCACGGAATTAGGGCGCTGAAAATTCCGCTTTGGTCTTCCGCCCTCTAAGTTATTGATTTTATTGAACACGGAATTTGCCACGAGAATTCCGCCTCAAATTCCGCCCACGGAATTTCAAATTCCGCCCGCCTACAATTCCGCCCTCTAATCCCCGTGCTAAGTTGATTTTCTGCGCTCGCACTTAGCTAGCATTTTGAAGGCTTGCAGCCCGGCCGGACAGACAGGTGTCGGATAGCAGATGGAGACAGCGGCGCGCCACTATACCTTCATGCCGACGCCGGTCAGATTGCGAGCCACATAATCGTAGCCCGCGATCTGCGCCGCTTCGATAGTGGGATAGAGACGGCTCTGGACCGGCCGGGCACCCGGTGGCACTGCAACGAACCTGTAGCTGCCCGGCGCACCGATGATCGTGACCCGGTAGCCATGATGCGTGATCCAGCGATTTCCCTTCATCGACGTGCGCCAGCCCTTGGCACGCGGGAAGGCCGCACGGCGACGTTGGCTGTTCTTGAACACCCGCTCGCGGTCTTTGGCGATGCGGACGCTTCCCTCCATGTTGCCTGCACAGATGCAGCCGCATTCGAGAGTGCCGTAACCTGGATGCTCCATGACGTGGACGAAACGAATCTGCATCGTCTCGCACATCTCACACGTCTGGCGATCATCCCCCTCAAGCTCTTTTATGTCAGTGCACGTCCATCCCTTATGGGGAACTCCTGCGATGCCCCACTTGCCTAAGCCACGCGCGATGGCTCCGGTTTCTCTAGTGTCGCTCATCCACCACTACATCATTGCAAGGTCCGGTACGTGTCCGGCGGCAAATCTTCAGGCATGGGCTCGGCCTGAATGAAATTAGGGAACCAACGCAAGGATAGCGTATTGCATCCATCCACGGATTGTCGATCGCAGATATGGCCAAATCGGATTTTCTTGTTGCCGCCATGAGCCCGCGAACCATTGCTGAGGATGCCAAACAATTCCCCGCGCCAGGTCTTCCACGTCTGCAAGAGGTCCGGCTGGCTTTCCATCGGCTTTCGCCCATGTCTTTTCTCACACAGTAGATCGGCCAGTTCGCTGGTCTCACGAATTGCGCTATCCCAATTCGTGACCTTGCGCTCTTGGTATATGCCAAGGCACTCGTTTATGATTTCCTGTGTCTCATCGCGGGATTTGGCCTTTGTTCGCTCCGCGCCTTGCTTTGCCGCTTTAAGGTCTGCATCGCTCATCACGGCCAGGACCGGAGTGCCATTGCTGGCGCGCGACACGCGATAGCCAATCGAAAAATCATCCCGGCCATCACGCATTTTCTCGACGTGCACTTCAACAGTCGTGTCATTGACCAACGATTGGTAAAGCACGGTATCGGGGCTGCATTCGAGTTGCTTGTTACCCGACATGCCGCGCGCAACGTCCTTACCCTCGTGGTGCGAGACGATGACTAGCGCGTTGAATGCTTCACGCATGCCATCGATGCTCTGATACGCCTTGTTGAACACGTCTGGCGCATTGTAATTTCCCGCGACGGCCCGCGAGAATGTCTCGATTACGATGATATCTGGACGGAACCCACTAAGCTTAAGTTCGGCCGCGATAGCCGCCATGTCGTTGTCACTCAGCAACATTGGCGCAGCACTGACTTGATGGAAGCGCCCGGTTGTTTTCAGGTCATCAATGGTGCGGCCATAGTGTTTGCAGATTGCTGGTATACGGGCCTGGCCAAATCCATAGGGTCCTTCGCCAGCAAAAAATAACACTCGTGGCTTGCTGGGGTGATTGAATACAAGATCGATTGCCTTACTGGCGTGCACGCCGGTCTTGTGAGTGCCAGTGTCCCCATAGACGAACAGAATTGCGCCCTCTGGTGTGCGGATATAAAGCTGTTCGCTATCCCAAAAGGTGAGCGGCGGCCGATTGGCTTCTTCAACAGGATCACGCAGCCGGTATTTATAGCGCAGGCGTCGCCACTCATCCGGGCTCATACCATTTGGTGGCGTCTCGTCACACTTTGCAAACGGCTCTGCTGGCAGATCGGCCAAGGGTTCCGCAAATGCTTCCGTCGCGGGTTTACTTGCTTTCGCACCGATTTCATTTTGGCGGTGCGTAACGGCGTGGTCCAGGATCGTGCGTAGCTCATCGTCACTCCATGGAGGGACACAAGCCGGGTTCCAAATCCCGGCCACAAGATCATAGGCCACGTCTTGTGAGACATGATCGAGGATCGCGTTAAACAGCTTGTAGGTTCGGTCGTTTCCGCCACAGAACTCGATCGCTACGTCGCCCTGTGCAACGGCTGTCTTTAGATAGCTCCGCGTCCGGCTGATTTCGCCAGACGTATCGAGTTCAACGTTCGGATCACGCGTGGCGGGTTCGACGGTTGTTTTCGCAGCCAGCTTCAAAATCCAATCGGGTGCGGGCGCAATGTCGTGGTCCTCAGTGATTTCATAAGACTTGCCGTCGATCGTAGAGCCTGGGCCAAGCACGTAGCCGCCAGCGCCGCGTATATCGATGGCCCCGCCTAGCGATTTCTTGCGAACCGAGTTCGGCGCATTGCCGGTGAGATATAAATGCTCACCACCGCTTGGCGTCCTGACGCGGAATGTTGGGGGCATAGCGTCATAGTCAATTTCAAGGCCACCAAGCGCATCGCGGCCGTTCGTATCGCCCTTGCAGTCAAGATCGAGTACGAGATGCTCAGCGTCCATCGCAACACCGTAATTGGCGTCGGTGGGCCAGCTACGGATCACGGCCGGATCAGTGGTCGCCTCTTGCTGCCAGTAACAGGCGGGCTCTTTTGAGTTCGGCTTGCATGCGAACACCCGGAAACCCTTTGCTGCCATTGCAAGTGCCAACGTTTGGCGATCGGGCTTTTCGTCTTGCTTTGCTGGCCTGGGGAGAGCGTCAAGCGCGGCTGCACATGCAAGGCATTGCTCGATCGGCACATGCCCGGTGGCGTCCTTGTGCTTTTTCAGCACGGCCAGAACGCCAGCATCTGGAACCTTGTCCGTTTTCGCTCTGCCACGAGAGGCCACCAAGGTTTTAAAATCTGGATGGTCTTCACGCTTTGATTTCTGATTTGAACGCTCCATTTTATTTTCTCCGAACTGCGGCGGATCAAGCCGGACTTACAAAACATCAGTGAACAACCAGCACAGTCGATCACTAGCTTTGAGAAATACACTGTTATCAGTTTCACCCGTAGCGCAACCGCGGCGACTGTTAGAGCGACCGCGCCGCGGTGTGAGCGACGATCACAATTTGTTTCAGATCACTCAGAACGACCGCGCCGCGCTGTGGTGTCGAAATATTTCGTGATGCATTCGACTTGCCTTTCTAATTTTTGCGTTCTATATTTCGATCGTTCCATGTACCTCCGAACATTCTGCTGCGGTTGGGATCAACTTCCGTAGCGCAGTCTAACGAACGGCCCGCCAGCACCGGGCCGTTTGCTTTTTCAAGCAATGGCTCCGTGCTCACCCTCATCTGTAGTCCCTCACAACGCCCTCGGTCATGGCGTGAGCTGGGGACGAGTAGCCCAATCGAACGCATTTGATCGCATCACCGATCGGCATTTTTCGGTAACGCGAGTGGATCAGCGCCAGATAGTCGGCATGTTCTTTTCGCCACGTCGCTTTGATTGCAGCGCCTAGCTCATCGTCCGGTAATGGCTCGCACTTAGGTACAGGTCGCTTTAGATATTCTGCGGCCGATATCGGCCAATCGTTCTCGCTCATTGTGTTTCATCGTTCTGCACTCCTACAGGGTTTTGCCCTCCTGTTGTTCAAGTTGACCGGGCCTCCAAAGCATCAGCCAAGCCCGACGCGGTATCCGCCTCAGCCGCAGTGCAGCCCGCCGCTACGGTCATCTTGCGTAATGCGGCGATCTTGTCTCGCATCGGGAACGGCGACCCTGGATGTACGCCAGCGAGATTACAGATAGCCTCAGCCATCGATACGTTGATCGGATCAGCGCGTCGAAATATTTGCTCCGCTTCCTCTCGTGTCACCTTGGCATAATGTTTCAGCAAAGATACCGCCGTTCGCTCATCGGTGAGCAACGTCCGTAACGCTTGGGCTAGGTCACTCAGCGATGGCGGGTTGCTAAAGCTCATGTGTTGGCTCTGAAAACGTCGAAGTTCACATCATCCGCGATTTGGTGTTGCGGGCCATGTCGCCGACGATTTTTTGGATCGCGCGTAACGGGTCGGTCAGGGTCAACCCCGCGATACGCTGGATCGTTGACCGGCTTGTATTTCTCAGGCGTCTTGTCGTTAGGTTTGTCATTCATTGCCGTACTCCGTTGCTCAGTTTCCGAATAGCGGGAAGTGTACTCCGTCCGCAATCTGCGGCCGATTGTTGCGGGCGTACATCCGATCGAACACGCCTCCGCCGCTATCGAGTGCTTTGGCGTGACGAATGCCCATGACGACTTGGCGAGTCGCGCTCAGCAAATCGTCGTCCACCTTTTTGATCTTGCCGTCGTCGTAATGGTAGTTTTGATATTCCACGAACCACTCGTGCAGATGCTTAGCCACGAGCAACGTACCGTTGGCGAACCGGGAAGCCATTTCCCCAATGCCTGCCTCAAACGAATACCCGCCACCATCCTTGTCCGAAAAAGTCGTATGTTCTGGCCTCATGGGCAGACCTAAGCGGCGATACATGCGCGAGATAGTCTCGCCCGTACCAGCCTGTGCGACTTGCGAGCCGTCGTGCGGCCACAACCAATTAGCGTCCCAAACTTTGTTGCTTTCCTTGATCCGCTTCACATGTTCTTCAGGGAGCATCTGAAAGAATTTCTTGGCATCGAAGATGTAGATCGTTCCGGTGGAGGGATCGTAAGCCGCACTCACATAGGCAAAGGGGTGTGCCGATGCCGACATGCCGCCGTGGCTGAAGTCACAGGCGTTAATGATCGGCCACTCCTGCGGGAAGCTGTCGGGCGATCGGTCGTAGGTGATGAGGGCCGGGATGGTCGTGAAGACCGCGCCTTGCCCTTGCTGTTCTAATCCGTACACGCGGGCTGCACGCTCACGTTCGGGAATGCTGGCGATGATATCGGCGCGGCGCTCCGCAGAAATATGCAAGGCTTGCTCGATACCGCCACGCACTTGAAAGATTTTCGGGTTGCCGATGTTATCGATGAAACGCTTTCGGATTGGCGTTAGGCCAAGCATGGGGGTAAGCGACACGATGATTCGGCCATTGGTGCTGATCGTGCGTGCGAGCAATTCGTTATAAATTCGATCGTCGTAGCCCATATCCTCGTCAACCCAACTCAGGTCTACGGGCGTGCCTTGGTAGCTCAGCACGCTCTGTTCATAGGTCTTGCTTTGCAATAGACCGATGCCACCTGTCTCACGCCGCACGGTCACTGTGTCCACGAAATTGGATATGCCGCGCGACATGGTGATGCCTTCAATGTAGTCGAGAGGAATTGCACCAGTCCCTAAGCCGTCTTTCTGAGCAATATTGCCGAGTAGCTTTTCCTGCGCACCGTCGCGCACGTTTTGGCTGCTGACGCTGCAATACCAGCCGATGAATTTGGCTGCGCGTTCAATGTTCGGCGGCGACGGGTGACGGCCCTTGTGCCATGTTGGCCACCAATCAACAGCGGAGAACGCCATTTCAAACCCGGCCGCAGTCGTCTTGCCCTGTTGCGAGCCAAGAATGATCGATCGTTCGTCAGCATGGCTGTTGTGGAAAACAAGCTGTGTGTCGGGGTGGGGCCGGTAATAATTCCACCGGCAATAGCGTTGCAAATATTCCGTTGTGGTGTGCAGCTTTTTCAGATGCTTGCGGATGCCACTAACGGGAATTTCATCGGTCTCTGCCTTGATGTGAACTGCGGTCATAGCTGGCTCATTTCTTTTTCGATCGCCGCGTCAACGTCAGAAACTTCAGTAAACTCAGCATCGATGGTTTTGGCATCCTGATCGGCTAGTTGCTTTTCGAGCATCGGCAGGCCGGTAAAGCCGAACAGTTCTTCTAATTTCTCTCGCGCAACGCCTAGGGCTTTGAGGGAACGCAATTGCTCAATTGCATCGCGCCGATGATCCACGATTTCGTGCACCACATGCGCGTCCACACGCTGCACAGTAGGGTCAATGCGCTCAATTAGATTGAGTGCGACCTTGGCGCGGTCCTTATGCGATGTGGTCGTAAGGATATCTTTGACAGCCTGTATGGCGCTTGGGGCCAGGCTACGGATCGTCTTACGTGACTGCTCGGCCAGGGCGTCAACGACACGGCTGCGGCCCAAGGTACGATGTGCGATCCTAGCCATTGTCTCTGCGGTGGACGTTCCATCCTCCGCGCCATAGGCAGCCTCCCGCGCTGCCTGTGCGCCACTCTTGCCCTCTAGCAACGCTGCGATGAACGCACGTTCTTTCGGCAGACACGCGGACATAGCCGGGCCAAAGTCTTCGCTGTCATCTGAGGAAACAAGTTGTTTGTTCATTTTACGTTCGTGGTTTTAGGGGATACTGAGGTCGCGGGCACTTCGAAATAACGAATGGGAGCTTCTCTGTGGCTCGATTTCCTTTGTTAGGTCGGCGCAGCGGACGGCCTGGCCCCGTAAGTCAAACCGTCCGCCGCTGCCCTACATCCAGCACTGGAGGGGATGCTGAATTGGAAATTGAGCGGCACGAGCAACGGTGAAAGACGTTTCATCACTCGTGCCGCATCCGGCGACCCTGGAGAGGTATCCGCCGAATTTCTTAGGGTCATTTCTTGCCCGCCTTTCGCAGTTCTTCCACCATGTCGTGGTGTGTCGCGAGCAAGCTCAGAATTTGCGGGTCGTGAAAGGCGTCGCTGTTGCGGACGGCCCCGCTGAAGTCCTCCACCCCGTTCGGACCCTGGAACGGCTTAGCCAGTGCAAGCACGGCTACGGCTTTGGCCTTCAGAGCGTCAAATGCGGCTTTGCTGCCAAAAGTTTTGATCGCCTGCGTCTCCATATTTGAGTGCCAACGATTTTGCTCGTCGGCGCTCATAGAACGGAGCATTTTCCCGTCGCTCGCTATCTGCTCGATAAGCGCCCTCCCCATGTCGGGCGACAGTCCCAGGGCGGCGGCCCATTTCGTGCTTACCGCCTGCACATTCGCGAGTTGGTCCGGCTTCAGATCACTAGCGATGTTTGATAGGTCAACGTGATAATCACTGGACTGTGGTTCCAGCCGCATGCCAGCAGCGCGATAAGTTTCGACCAGATGAGGGTCGAGGGGTTCTTTGATTGTTACGCCAGCGTGGGCCGCCTCAGCCTTAACGGCCGCCACCTTGGCCGCAAGCTGATCCGGTGGCAGGTGTTTGTTATACCGCTCGACATCGGCAACGAGCGTCTGAATGTCCGCCTGAGAGATGCCCCGGTCGGGATCGCTGTCCCAATAATTCGGGCCAGTGTCGCGTTTGGGTTCGACGATCGGATCGAGTGTGACCGGATCGAGCGGGCGCACTTGTTGATAAGGATCATGTTCGACGGGGCACATCGTTTATTCTCCGCTCTTGTTCTTCGGCAGGAAGTCTTCGACCGTCTGCTTCGTGAAATCGTCAATCGGGTGCGCCTTGTTGTAAGCGGCCGAACCGATGCCTTGTTCAATCGGATTTCCTTTGGCGTCGTATTTGATGTTCGCTCCGAACACCTTGGCGTAATTGTTCTGTGTCATCTGATTTCTCCGTTGGGGTTCATCTTGTGCTGAGTGCGAGTGTGATCTGCCGTGACGCGGCGGAATATTCGGCATCGACCTGGGCCGACAGCGCAGAGTTGAGGGCGACTGCGGTTTGATAGGCTACGGCATCGAGCGGCTTAATGTTGACCGGCGCGGCCAGGGTTTCCGCAACATCAACGTTCAGGAAGAGACTTGTTGCTACACCAAGCACACGCATTACCTCAGTCCCGATCGCTTTATCTACATCGCCTTCGGATGGCACGGCAGGATCAGTGAACGAGCAACGAATTTTAAGTGCAGCGTCTTGCATGCCGTCGTAGTGTTCCTTCAGCGCAGCAATGGCGGCGGCGGCCCCGCGCGCGTGTTCGTGATATTTCGTCGTCAGCTTGCTCATTGATTTTAGCCGTTGGCCGACACGAAATTTTCTTTCGTGGGGAGGAATTTCTTCGGTCATCGTCTGGCCTCCGGTGACGTGAAATCTGTTATGCCTTGCGCAGCCAAAACCTCGATCCAAGTTGCATCGCGAAGGCGTATCGACAAATCGACAAGTCGGGTGGCCGCGTCGAGAGTGAAAGTTATTGGTCGCAACTTTTCCTCTGCGGCCTGTCGCTGCATGGGGCTCACCTTGCAGCGGTAATGGGCCTCAGCGATTTCCAGTGAGTAATATTTGCGGCGGCCGATCAGTCGCGGTTGCCCCAAGTCCCCATGCTTCGCAGCGAAGACGAGCGCAGTTCTGCCCCGACCAAAGAGGCGAGAAAGCTCGCTGAGAGTGTGGAAGCCTTTGGGCCGCTCAATCATGCGCCCTGCCCCGCCGCTGATACGCTGGCATAAACGGCCGTCGCAGAAGCAATCGCGAATTGGTACTGACCGGGGCCAACATCAACGACCTGAGTTCCCGCCGCCGAAAATGCAGTCCCGACCGTCAGCCAGGTAGAGCCATCAGCAGCCAAGGCTTCAAACGTGACCGAGCCGGAATTGAAAGTCGCAGAACAGGTCAATAAATATTTTCCACCAGCGAGCCGGAACGCCCCGGTGCTGGCGCTGATATTGCTGAATGTCTTACTGTCCCAACCATTCGACATAGCATTGCTCCAAGCTCGCGCACACGCATGAGCGGTTGGCCTCGCGATCGGGCGAAGCTCAGTTAGATCGGTGCTCCGCAACGTGCGAAGCGATGGTGTCCACTTTCAGGAGGTGCCCGGTGCGCGGTAGTTCGTGCGCGTCAGAGTGTTGCCGGTATCGCGATCGGGCGTCGCGGCGGCGTGTCAGTTCTATTTAGTGACGGACTATAATCCTAACCGGGTTGAAGTGTCAATCGCTAAATGACACGAGACCACTTGACGGGACCACAACTTTTAGTGATGTAGTCCCCGCGATGGTCCCCGAAGGCTTCGGGAAGTGTCAGAAAGTCGCGATTTATTTGGGTTTCTGAGCGGCGGGTGAGAAGGGTTTGATCTCAGCCGCGCACTTTGCGCGGCACCCCTGGCCGATAAGGGAATAATGGGGGTTTTAGGGGCCTTCGGCAAGGGTCAAACCGGGACGGTGGTGGCGCAAGAACCGCGCACAAACCAGCCCAACGACCAGGATCACGCCGGCCCCAATGAACATCGGCTTGCTGGTGCCGGCATGGCTATAGGCAAAGCCGTAATAGATCGGGCCGAGCGCCTGGCCGGAGAAGAACGCGCAGGAGTGCATCGACAAAGCGGTGCCGCGCGCGGTCTGCGTCAGTTCGGTGGCGTGAAGCTGAATGCAGGTGTGCAGCATGTAAAAGCCAATGCCGAATACGACGAAGACCCCGGCCAGCACATACCAGACCGGATTGAGCGCGATCAGAAGAAACGCGACCGCCGCGCAGCTCGCGCCCATAACCATCAATTGCCGGTCGTGGAAGTGCAGGATCACCAGCGGCACGGCGAGCGAATAGACGATGCCGCCGAGCCCGAAGCCTGCGATGACGAGGCCGGCGAACGAAGAATGCGTCTGGCCGGCCATCAGGAGCAGCAGCGCCACATAGGGAAACATGCCGTGAATGACGATGCCTTCGAAAAATACCGAGCCGAAGCAGATTTTGGCGCGTGGATCGGCGAACACGCTGCGGAAACCGGCGGCCACCGCGGCGACATTGAAAGGCTTCGGCTTGGCGGTGCGGAGCCCGCGAAACGCAAAGAACGCGATCACCGCGACGACGAGACCGAAGGCGCCGATGCAGAAGAACACGCCGCGCCAGCCGAAGAGATCGCCGATCACGCCCGACACCGTGGCGCCGATCAGATTGCCGGTCAGCGCCACGGCAAGAAGCTGGCCGATCGCGACCTGCCGTTTGTGCACCTCCGGCACCAGATCGCCCACCATCGCCACGCCGACCGGATAAATACCGCCGGCCAAAATTCCGGCGAGCACCCGCATGGCGACAAGAAGCGAAAAGCTTTGGGCGAAGGCGCAAACTAGCGTCGTCGTCACCACGATGGCGAGACTCAGATTCATCAGCCGGGTCTTGCCGAAGAAGTCACCGATGGTGCCGAGCGCCGGCTGGGCGAAGGCATAGGGAAAGGTGAAAGCGGTCGACAACAACGCCGCGGTTTTGACGTCGATGCCCAGATCGTGGGCGATTTTCGGCACGACTGGATCGACCGCGCGCGTGAACAGCGTCGAGGCGAACACCACCAGGAAGGCTACTCGCAGGACGGGCGGAATTGCGGCGCTCCAGTCGTTGCAGTGAAAACGGAGCGGCCTAGTCTAAACCGCGGCCAAGCCAGAATAAGCGAAATTCAATTCCGAGACATCCCGTCTCATTTCGTTCGGCGAAACCGGCTGAATTGGAAGCGCTGGATGGTTCCCATCGGCGTTTTGTGGGCGTCGTTCCGACTCTCGATCAGCTCGAACTTGGGCCCGAGTATCTTGCCAATCGACGCGGCATCGTGACGGACGACGGGCAATCCGCTGCAACGTTCGGGCCCATCGAGAGCGAACGTCCCAATGATGACGTGGCCGCCGGGACGGACGGCACGCGAGACGCCCGCGGCATAGGCGGCGCGATCCTGCGGCGCGGTGAGAAAATGAAAAGCTGCCCTGTCGTGCCACACGTCGTAGCTTTCCACCGGCTCCCGAGCGGTCACGTCGGCGGCGATCCACTTCACTTTTTCACAGCGCGCGCCCAGCCTTGCTTTGGCTGTCGCGAGCGCCTTTTCGGAGAGATCGAGCACGCTAAGGTTCGCAAAGCCCGCGTCAAGCAGCGCGTCGACCAGCCGCGAGGCGCCGCCGCCGATATCGACGATCGCGGCGTCGGCGTTCACGCCGGTCGCCCGAATCAATACGAGCGAAATTTCCGGACGCTCCTGAAACCAACTGACGTCGCGTTCGCCCTTGGTCTGGTAGACGTTCTCCCAGTGGGCTTGCCGCTCGCTGTTCATAGCCGCCGTAGTGAATTTGCGAATACAGGGTTAGGCCTGTTTGGCCAACTTATCGAACCGCATCAATCGCTCAAGAAGCGGCGGTAAATCCTTGAGCGGGATCATATTCGGACCGTCGGACGGCGCCTTGTCGGGGTCCTGATGGGTCTCGATGAAAATGCCGGCGACGCCGACCGCCACGGCCGCGCGCGCCAGCACCGGGACATAGTCGCGCTCGCCGCCTGAGGACGTGCCCTGCCCGCCGGGCTGCTGCACCGAATGGGTGGCATCGAAAATCACCGGCGCACCGATTTTTGCCAGCACCGGCAGCGCCCGCATATCCGACACCAGCGTATTGTAGCCGAACGAGACACCGCGCTCGGTCACAAGCACATTGGTATTGCCGGCGCCGGTAATTTTTTCGACGACATTCGTCATATCCCAGGGCGCCAGGAACTGGCCCTTTTTGACATTGACGGCCCGCCCGGTCTTCGCAGCGGCGACCAGCAGGTCGGTCTGCCGGCAGAGGAACGCCGGAATTTGCAAAATATCGACTACCTCGGCGACCAGCGCGCATTGCTCCGGCTCATGCACATCGGTGAGCACCGGCACGCCGAGCTGGTCGCGCAAATCGGTGAATATTTCGAGCGCCTTGTCGAGGCCGACACCACGAGCGCTCGCCGCGCTGGTGCGGTTCGCCTTATCAAACGACGTTTTGTAAACGAAGCCGATCCTGAGCTTCGCCGCGATTTCCTGCAGCGCTCCCGCCATGTCGAACGCGTGCGCGCGGCTTTCCAGCGCGCACGGTCCCGCGATCAGCGCGAGTGGCAACGCGTTGCCGAACCGCGCCTTGCCGACACTGACGATCGGATTTGGTTTTGCCGTCATAGCGACCCTCGCGGGCGACCATGAAGCCCGCGACACGCCGGGTCAACCGTTGTCCGTTCCGCCTACTTGACGGCGGAAAACGCTGTCGGCTGCAGGATTTGATTGCTTGCATTCGCAAGGATCGGGCCGTCCTTTTCGCTCTCGGCGCGCGCAGAAATCCAGGCCGGATCGCTCATGAACGCGTTCCATTTCTGCTCGCGCTCGGCAAGCGATTGCCAGGCCAACAAATAGGTCAGCTCGTGGTTGGAGTCGCCGATCAGAGTAGTCCAGAAACCGGCCTGCTTGATGCCGTGCTTGTCCCAGAGCTTCAGCGTGGTGTTCTCGAACCGCTTCAGCAAAGCGGGCAGCCGGCCCGGCACGGTGCGATAAACGCGCATTTCGTAGAGCATTGGGCTTCCTCCGAGGATTGTTTATGAGACGGCGATGCCCGGCGTTAAACCGGGCATCAAATGCAATGTCGCAGGTAATTGATATCAGACCAGCCGGCTCTGCTCCACCGCCGCCTCGATGAAGGAGGAAAACAGCGGATGCGGCGCGAACGGCCGCGATTTCAGTTCGGGATGGAATTGCACGCCGATGAACCAAGGATGATCGTCATATTCGATGATCTCCGGCAGGATACCGTCGGGCGACATGCCGGAAAAACGCATGCCGTGCTGCGCCAGACGATCCTTATAAGCGGTGTTGACCTCGTAGCGGTGGCGGTGGCGCTCGGAAATCTCGGTGGCGTTGTAAATCTCGGCGATCCGCGAGCCGCGTTGCAGCACCGCGGGATAGGCGCCGAGCCGCATAGTGCCGCCGAGATCGCCATGCACGCCGCGCTTTTGCAGCTCGTTGCCTTTCATCCATTCCGTCATCAGGCCGACCACCGGCTCCGGCGTGGCGACGAATTCGGTGGAATTGGCCTGCTCGATGCCACACAGGTTTCGCGCCGCCTCGATCACCGCCATCTGCATGCCGAAGCAGATGCCGAAATAGGGCACGTCATGCTCGCGGGCAAACTGCGCGGCGCGGATTTTTCCTTCCGCCCCGCGCTGGCCGAAACCGCCCGGCACCAAAATGCCGTCGACATGTTCGAGGAACGGCGCCGGATCCTCGTTCTCGAACACTTCGCTTTCGATCCAGTCGAGCTTGACCTTCACCTTATTGGAGATGCCGCCGTGGGACAGCGCCTCGATCAGCGACTTATAGGCGTCCTTCATGCCGGTATATTTGCCGACGATGGCGATGGTCACGTCGCCTTCCGGATTGCGGATGCGCTCGTTGATGAGATGCCAGGTGGCAAGATCGGGCGGGGGCGGGTTCTCGATGCCGAAGGCGGCGAGCACTTCCGAGTCGAGCCCGCCGGCGTGATAGGCCTCGGGTACCGCGTAAATGTTGTCGACGTCGCGCGCCTCGATCACGGCGCTTTCGCGCACATTGCAGAACAGCGCGAGCTTCTTGCGCTCGCTCTCCGGGATCGGCCGGTCGGTGCGGCAGAGCAGAATGTCGGGCTGGATGCCGATGGCGCGCAATTCGCGCACCGAATGCTGGGTCGGCTTGGTCTTCAGCTCGCCGGCCGACGGGATGAACGGCATCAGCGTCAAATGGATGTAGATGGCATGCCCGCGCGGTAAATCGTTGCCGAGCTGGCGGATCGCCTCGAAATAGGGCAAGCCCTCGATATCGCCGACAGTGCCGCCGATCTCGCACAGCACGAAATCGAAATCGTCGTTGCCGTCGCGGATGAAGTCCTTGATGGCATTGGTGACGTGCGGAATGACCTGGATAGTGGCGCCGAGATAGTCGCCGCGTCGTTCCTTGAGCAGGATCTCCTGATAGATGCGGCCGGTGGTGATGTTGTCCTGCCGCGTCGCCGGCCGGCCGGTGAAACGCTCGTAATGACCGAGATCGAGATCGGTCTCGGCGCCGTCGTCGGTGACGAAAACCTCGCCGTGCTGGTACGGCGACATCGTGCCGGGATCGACGTTGAGATAGGGGTCGAGCTTGCGCAGCCGCACCTTGTAACCGCGCGCCTGCAACAGCGCGCCGAGCGCTGCGGAAGCCAGACCCTTGCCAAGTGAGGAGACCACGCCGCCGGTGATGAAGATGTACCGCGCCATGGGACCTACCGCTTAGCGCCCCTTCCACGATTCGACGAGCGATTTTCCGGAATATCTGCCGCGCCTTGCATTGACACTAAAATCGCCGGAAGAAATCGCTTTAATTCCATTAGCTTAGACGCGCACTCTCACGTGAACATCGAGCCAGAGCCCTGTGATTAGCGGACCAGCCGGCGGGCGCGGCAATGCCAGCTGCAAACGGGAGCTCGCCGCTACTTCGACTGCGGCACCTGCGGCCCGCTCGGTTCCGGAGCGAACGCCGGATTTGAGCCGGCCGGCAAGCCCGGTATGCCCTTTTGCAGCTGATTGAACAGACCGCCATTGCCCGGGCTCAAGGGCGCCGCGGGCGGCGAACCGCCGGCCGGGCTTGGCGGCGCCGGGCTCGACGGCCCCGACGTATTGATGACCGCGACCGGCCGGTGCTCGTAGCTTGCGAGCCATGACAGCGCCAGGCTGGTGACGAAGAAACCCGCGGCCAGCACGGCGGTGGTCCGCGACAGCGCGTTCGCCGTGCCGCGCCCAGTCAGAAAGCCGCTGGTCGAACTGATCAGCCCGCCGCCCTCGGATTTTTGCAGCAAGACGACGCCGATCAGGGCGATGACCAGCATAAGATGAATAACAATAATCACGCTCAGCATTCGATATCCGCCTGCGGCCAAGCCGGGCCAAGCCGGGCCGCCCCGCTATCCAAGGCCCGATATAGGAAGTCGCCGGGCTCTCTACACGATCCGGCGCGGCAATTCTATGGCTCGATCTCTCACCCCGGTCCGCGCAGACGTAAAGGGGGCGGATGTCACCGTCAGCGATAAACGCCCGCGATGGCGAGGAATTCGGCCGCATCGAGGCTGGCGCCGCCGACCAGCGCGCCGTCGACATTTTCGACCGCAAGCAACTCCTTGGCGTTCACCGGCTTAACCGAGCCACCGTAGAGGATGCGCACGCCGTGTCCTGCCTCGCCGAACCGCACGCACAAACGCGCGCGAATGAAGTCATGGATGTCGCCGATATCGTTCGGGGTCGGTGTCTTTCCGGTGCCGATCGCCCAAATGGGCTCATAGGCGACGACGGTATCCACGGCAGCGTCCGGCAGCGAGCCATCGAGCTGCCGGCCGACGACATGACGCGTTTGCCCGAATTCGCGATCCTCCCGCGTCTCGCCGATACAAACGATGGCGACGAGGCCGGCACGGTGCGCCGCCAGCGCTTTGGCGCGCACCAGCGTATCTGTTTCGTCATGATCGCGGCGGCGCTCGGAATGGCCGACGATCACGGCTTGGGCGCCGGCGTCACGCAGCATTTCAGCGGAAATGTCGCCGGTATGCGCGCCCGAGGCGAGCGGGTGGCAATCCTGGCCGCCGATGGCAACGGGTGTGCCACTGGCGGCCTTGGCGAAGCTTGCGGTCAGCGTCGCCGGCGGACACACCATGATATCAAGCTCGGCCGAGTTCTGCGCGAGCGTCCGCGCGCCGGCGATAATTATTTCCAATTCGCCGATCGAGGCGCCAAGCCCGTTCATTTTCCAGTTGCCTGCGACCAGCGGACGGCGCGCCATCGTGTCGGCTCAAAGAATCGGCCCAATATCCTGCGACAACGAGGCGTTAGCAGACTGGTTGCATCGGGAAAAGAGGCGTTTTAGCAGTAAAACCCGTCGGTTGCGGCGAAAACTTACGCTCCTTATAGTGCGGCGCCATCCGTCATTTCAACAGTTTGGACCCGACTACTGACCAATGCTACGCGGCATCCGCAAAGTCTCCGAAAACTGGCTCGGCCGGATCGTCATGGCCGTGGTCATGACCGCGCTCGCCGGAAGCTTTGCGATCTGGGGCATCAACGACATTTTTCACGGCTTCGGCCAAGGCACGCTGGCGAGCATCGGCAAGACCGAAATCTCGACCGCCCAGTTCCGGCAAACCTACGACGACCGCTTGCAACAGATCGGCCGCCAACTCGGACATCCACTGCCGCCGGACCAGGCCAACGCGATTGGCCTCGACCGCCAGGTACTCGGTGAAATGATCGCCCAGGCCGGGCTCGACCAGCTCGCGCAAAAGATCGGGCTCGGCCTCTCCAACGCCGAGATATCGCGCAACATCACGTCCAATCCACAGCTGCAGGACGAGCACGGTCAATTCGACCGCTCACGGTTCGAATTGTTCCTGCACGACGTCGGCATGACCGAGCAGGGCTTTATCGCGACACAGCGACAGACCGCGCTGCGCCGGCAGCTCGTCGACAGCATATCCGGCGACATCACGCTGCCGCAGGCCTGGCTCGACGCCATCAATCAGTTCCAAAATCAACAACGCAGCATCCAATATGTGTCGCTCGGCCCGACCCAGGCCGGCGACGTCCCGCAGCCGACCGACCAGGAGCTGAGCAAATATTTCGACGAGCGTAAAATCCTGTTCCGGGCGCCGGAATACCGCAAGATCGACACCGTCACGGTGACGCCGGCGGCGCTGGCGCAATGGATGCAGATTTCGGACGACGACATCAAGAAGGCCTATGACGAGCGGCAGGCGAGCTTCGTCACGCCGGAGAAGCGCCACATCGAGCAGATCGTGTTTCCGCAAATGGCGGACGCGCAAGCCGCCGCCGAGCGCATCAAGAGCGGCACCGGATTTACCGACGTCGCCGCCGAACGCGGCTTAAAGCCCCAGGACATCGATCTCGGCACCGTGGCGAAATCGAGCATGATCGATCCCAAAGTGGCCGATGCCGCGTTCTCGCTCAAGGAGGGCGAGGTGAGCGCGCCGATCCCGACGCAGTTCGGCGCCGTCCTGGCCACCGTGCTCAAGGTCGAGCCGACGACGACAAAATCGCTCGCCGAAGCCGCGCTCCAGCTGCGCAACCAGATTGCGCTCGATCGCGCCAAGAAGCAGATGCAGGATCTGCACGACAAGATCGAAGACGATCGCGCCGGCGGCAGCACGCTCGAAGAGGCGGCGCAGAAGGAGAAGTTGCCCGTCGTCGCTTTCGACGTGGACCGTTCCGGCCGCGATCCGGACGGCAAAATCGCCGTCAACTTGCCGCACGGTCCCGACATCGTCAGCGGCGCTTTCGCCTCCGACGTCGGCGTCGACAACGACCCGATCGACGTCGACGGCGGCTATATCTGGTACGACGTCGCTGCCATCACGCCGGCACGCGACCGCACGCTCGACGAGGTCAAGGGCGCGGTGACGCAGCACTGGCGCGACGACGAGATCGCTTCCCGGCTCAAGACCAAGGCGGCCGATCTCCTCGACAAGCTCAAGAACGGCAACCCGTTCGCCACGCTCGCTAGTAGCGAAAATCTCAAGATCGAAACCGCGAGTGACTTAAAGCGCGGCGGCTCGAGCGGCGACATTTCGCCGAATATGACGCAGGCGATCTTCCATACCGCGAAAGAGGCTTTCGACAGCAGCGTGGGCGCCAATCCGACGCAATGGATCGTCTTTGAGGTCACCGACATCAAGACGCCGAAACTCGATGCGAATTCGCCGGACGCCAAGCACATCGAGGATACCGTGCACAACCAATTGTCCGACGATTTGATAGGGCAATATGTCGGTTGGCTCGAAACCGATCTCGGAACCTCCATAAATCCCTCGGTGCTGGCTCAGGCGATGGGTAACGGCACGCCGGACAGCAACTAAAAATGCACATCGAGCCTTCGGCGCAATCCTTCGCGGCGCGCTATGCGGCCGGCGAGCCGCAGGTGGTGTGGACGACGCTCGTCGCCGATCTGGAAACGCCGGTCTCCGCTTATCTCAAAGTTGCCGGTGCGCGGTCCGAAGGTTCGGCGCCGATGAGTTTCTTGCTGGAATCGGTCGAAGGCGGCGCCGTGCGCGGCCGCTATTCGATCGTCGGTCTCGACCCGGATGTCATATTCCGCGTCAACGGTAAGCACGCCGAGATCAATCGTACCGTCCAGACCGACCCGGCGGCATTTGTGCCGCTCAACGACGCGCCGCTTACGGCGTTGCGCGACCTGATCGGCGAGAGCCGCATCGCGCTGCCCCCTGCCCTGCCGCCGATGGCCGCGGGCATTTTCGGCTATCTGGGCTACGACATAGTGCGGCTGATGGAGGATTTGCCGCCGCCGGGGCCGGACCCGCTCGGCATTCCCGACGCGACGCTGCTGCGGCCGACGCTGATCGTCGTTTTCGATGCGGTCAAGGACACGATCACTGTCGTCACGCCGGTGCGGGCGCATGCCGGGGTGACCGCAAAGGCGGCGCTGGCGCGCGCGGTCGAGCGGCTGTCGGCCGTGGTCGATGCGCTCGACCGGCCGCTCGACAAATCAACCACCGACATCGATGCCGGTCCGCTCGAGGTCATGCCGCGCTCGAACACCACGCCGGACGAGTTCAAGCGCATGGTGATGCGCGCCAAAGACTACATTGCCGCCGGCGATATTTTCCAGGTCGTGCTGTCGCAGCGGTTCGAGGCGCCGTTTAAACTTTCGCCGTTTGCGCTGTACCGGGCGCTGCGCCGCGTCAATCCCTCGCCCTATCTGTTCTTCCTCGATTTCGGCAGTTTCGCGGTGGCCGGGTCGAGCCCGGAAATTCTGGTCAAAACCAGCCGCGGCATCGTCACCATCCGCCCCATCGCCGGCACGCGTGCGCGCGGCGCCACGCCGCACGAGGACTTGGCGCTCGAGGCGGAGCTCCTTGCCGACCCCAAAGAGCGCGCCGAGCATTTGATGCTGCTCGATCTCGGGCGCAACGACGTCGGCCGCGTCGCCGAGATCGGCACGGTTGAAGTCACCGACCAGTTCTTCATCGAACGCTACAGCCAGGTGATGCACATCGTCTCCAATGTCGATGGCAAATTGCGCCACGACCGCGATGCGATCGATGCGCTCGCCGCCGGCTTTCCCGCCGGCACGGTGTCCGGCGCGCCGAAGGTGCGCGCTATGGAAATCATCGACGAATTGGAGAAGGAGAAACGCTCGCTCTATGCCGGGTGCGTCGGCTATTTCTCCACCGGCGATGAAATGGATACTTGCATCGTGTTGCGCACCGCGCTGATCAAGGACGGCACCATGTATGTGCAGGCCGGCGCCGGCATCGTCGCCGACAGCGATCCCGATTTCGAACAGCAGGAATGCATCAACAAGGCCGCGGCGTTGTTCCGCGCCGCCGAGGAGGCCAAGCGCTTCGCTTCCGCTGCGCGCCGCGGGCAATAAGTTGACAGCTATTTCAGCGAACGGGGCGTGCCTACTGGGCTCGGATATTGTCGTCCTTAACGACACGACCCCATTTGGCGATTTCATTTCTAATGTAGTCACCGAAGTCGGCGGAACTCATGGCAATTGTTGCCGCGCCCTCGTGCGCAAACGCCTTTTGCAAATCCGACGACTTCAGAGCGACCTGAATGGCATCGTAGAGTTTCTTCGCGATCGGTAGCGGCGTGCCGGCGGGTACAAGGATGCCCCACCAATTTGCCGCCGCATAGCCTGGTACACCGGCCTCGGCGATCGTCGGCACGTTGGGCAGCGTAGGACTGCGCTCGGTACCTCCCGTTCCTAACGGCCGCAGTTGTCCGGTTTTGATGTAAGGTGCGGTCTGAATTAACGAGCTGAACATGATCCCGACATGTCCGGCGAGCACGTCTTGGATCGCCGGGCCTCCGCCCCGATACGGCACGTGTACGATGTTGACGCCGGCCAACTCCGTAAATAGTGCGCCGGCTAGATGGGTGAATGTGCCGATGCCGGCTGAGGCGTAGTTGAGTTGACCCGGCTTCTGTTTAGCAAGATCGATCAGCTCCTTCACCGTTTTGACTGGCATGGCGGGATTGACGACCAGCACATCCGGTCCGGTTGCAAGCAGCGCAATCGGCTCAAAGGATTTGATCGGATCATAGTTGAGTTTGTGCAACGCCGGATCGACAACGAACGGAATTGACACTACCAAAAGCGTGTAGCCGTCCGGCGCGGAGGTGACGGCCATCTCGGTGCCGATCACGCCTCCCGCCGATCCGCGATTGTCAACGAAGACCTGCTGCCCCAATTGCGTGCTGAGTTGCTGAGCGACCAGGCGTCCGACAACGTCGTTGCTCCCGCCGGGCGGAAACGGAACGATCAGGCGCACCGGTTTGCTCGGATAGTCATCGGCGGCAGCGTTCGACACCAGCCCGAGCACGATGACCGCCACCTTACCCAATCGCGATAATAAATTGTGCATTTTGCAACTCCTCATTGAGCACATCAGTTTTTTATTTTTTGAGTAAAGTGCATCTCGCCGCGCGTGCCAATCTCTCAGCCATGCGCTACACGACGCACTCATTTGTCCCGCGCTGGATCAGGCCATGCCAATGCAATAGTGTTCCGATCCCGCACGAAGAAATCTCGCGCATAAGCGATCGCACTTCGGGACCTGGGCTTGCCGACGGTCCGACCCTTGTCGCCAGCGCGAGTTAAGAAATTGTCTTGGGCAATCCGCCATCGAGGGAGTGAACTTTCTTATGAACGACAGCATCGCTCAGCCAGGGACCATTCCGGATTTTGATTTGAGCTACGACGTCATCGTGGTCGGCTATGGTTTTGCCGGCGCACGCAGCGCGATTGCCGCGGCTGATTGCAACGCAAGCGTATTGCTGGCGGAGAAAGAGCCGACGCCGGGGGGAATTTCGATTTGCTCCGGCGGATCGATGAGAGGAACGCGCAATCCTAAAGGCGTCTTCGCTTACCTCAAGGCGACGAACGCGGGCCGGACGCCTGACGACGTGTTGCAGGCGCTGGCCGATGGGATGGCCAACATGGAGGAAGAGATCGCCACCCTCGCCGCGGTCAGCAAAGCGACGGTGGAAACGAAGGAGCAGAGAGGCAATTATCCATTTCCCGGCGTCGACACCTTTCTCGACAGCAAGATTGCCCATGTTCCCGGATGCGAGGATTTGGAAGCAACCTATCCTCATGTGATGGCGCGCCCGTCTGCCGCCGGCTGGCGGATGTTCAAAGTCCTCGAAGACAACGTTGCCCACCGCGCCAAAGCTATCGACGTTCGCTATGAGTTCGCGGCGGAGCGTCTGATTGCCAACGGCGGGCGCGAGGTGCTCGGCGTATGGTTCCGGACCAAGGACGGACGCCGAGTCGCGGCCAAGGCAAGGCGCGGTGTTGTGCTCGCCTGCGGCGGTTTCGAAGCGAACGAGGAGATGAAGCGGCAGTACTGGGAAAAGGCGCCTGTTCTCACTGCGACGTCGACCTCAAACACCGGTGACGGCATCCGCATGGCTCAAGATCTCGGCGCCGATCTGTGGCACATGTGGCATGTCCACGGCTCCTATGGATTCAAGCATCCGGATACGCGCTATCCGGTAGCGATCCGCGTCAAGCGCCTGCCGGATTGGTTTCCAGGAACTGAGCCCAACGCCGATGTCAAAATGTGCTGGATCGTCGTCGATCAGGACGGACGGCGCTATATGAATGAATGTACGCCCTACACTCAGGACACCTCGCACCGGCCGATGGAGTTTTTCGATACAGTGCGGCAAATCTTTCCGCGGATTCCCTCATATCTGATCTACGACGAGAACGGCCGCAAGATGTATCAGATCGGCGCCCCGACCTATAACAAAAAGGGGCTGGCGTTTTCTTGGAGCCAGGACAATCTGCGCGAAGTTGAGCTTGGAATCATCAAGAAGGCAGAATCAGTGGCAGAGCTTGCTCAGTCCACCCGCGTATCAACCAAAACAATGCAGTCGACGCTCGATAGATGGAACGCGATGTGCGCGCAGCATGAAGATGAGGACTTTGGCCGACCACCAAAAACGATGACCAAGATTAATACGCCGCCTTATTATTTCGGCGAAGTATGGCCGGTCGTCTCCAACACCCAAGGCGGACCGGTGCACAACCCGCGCCAACAAATCATCAATGTCTTTGGCGAGCCGATTCCACGACTCTACGCTGCCGGCGAAATGGGCAGCGCCTTTGGCTATCTCTATCTTTCTGGTGGCAATCTAGCCGAATGCCTGGTCACCGGAAAAATTGCCGGGTCCGAGGCAGCAGCGATGCATAATTGGGAGTGAGCACGGTTTGCACGCGCGCTTGGCAGGCGGACGCAATTGCAACGTACTCGATGGTCCTCGCCGTTCGGGCAACCATTGCCGAAGCGCCAGTTGCGCCGCCGTCCTAGCCGAAATGGGCCGCTCAGTTAGGCCCCAAACCAGTCCGGGTGCTCCGTGATCGCCATAACGCCACAGGCGAACATCAGCACGCAGATGGTCCACAATAGAAGCGAGAGATACTTTTCATCGGTCATAATTGGCGCCGATGCAATCCACGTGCCAAATCCGCTCGACAATAGTTCCGCCAGCTCCTTCCGCCAGCTCCTTTTGCTCGCAGTATTGAAAACTGTGAGCACAGACCAAAACGATCAAGACCCGTGCGGCTACGTATTGCCCGCAGCCATTCAAAAATACGACAAAGTTGCAAAGACTTTATTGCGCAGTTCGGTACCGCAGGCGGCGAAAAAACTTGCCTGCCGCGGCGGGCATGTCCACCGGACTACTTCACGTTGGGATAGAGACCGGATTCTTTCACCGCATCGAGGCCCTCGGCGCGGTCGTCGACAAGTTCCTTGGCGAACTGGTCCGGCGGACTGAACACCGGCGTCAACCCGCGACTGAACAGAAACTTCTGCTGGAAATCCGGCTTCGCTCCGATCGCGGCGATCGCCTTGTACAGCTTGTCGACGATCGGCTTCGGCGTGCCGGCCGGCGCATAGATGCCGAAGAAGGTCGCGTCGATATGCTTGGTGTAACCGATCTCCTTGAAAGTGGGAATGTCGGGAGCGAGCGGCGACCGCGTGTCGCCGTCGATCGCAAGGCCGACGATCTTCCCGGCGCGGATGAACGACACCAGGTTGCCGATGCCGAAAATTGCGATTTGCGTCGTGCCGGTGAGCATGCTGTTGACGGCGTCGCCGCCGCCCTTGAACGGCACGCGCACGATGTCGGTGCCGTTCGTCTTGTTGAACTCCTGCATGAAGGCGACCTTCGACAGCGAAGGCGCCATATAGTTGAACGCGTTGGGCTTGGATTTGGCCAGCTTCGCCAGATCGGCGAACGATTTGACGTCGAGCGATGCGTCAACCGCAAACACCTGCGTCAGGTAATATGCTCTGGTGATCGGCTGCAGGCTTTTCGCCGGGTCGAAGTCGGAATTCGGCTGGATGATCGGGTTGATAGTGACGGTCTCGCCGGGAAGGATGCAGATGGTGTACCCGTCCGGCGCCGCCGCCGCGCAGGCCTGGGCGCCGATCGTGCCTTCCGCCCCGGCGCGGTCCTCGACCACGATCGACGTGCCAAGCGCCGGACCGAGCTGGTCGGCAAGCCCCCGCATGAACAGGTCGCTCAAGCCGCCGGGGCCTTGCGACGCAATCGCCTTGATCGGCCGCGTCGGATAGTTCTGCGCCACCGCCGGCAGGGGTAATAGGGCGAGCGCAAGCAGTGCGGGAATCCAGCGGCGCATGTGATTTCCTCGGTGATAATTTATTATCGTTGCGGCAGAGAATGCCGCACCATGCCGGGTGCGAGCAAGCGGCTAAACCGCGCAGATGTGCTCGGCGCTTCGCGGCAACTGTGCGCGTCCGCAGGGAGGTAAAGCTTGCCGAATTATCCGATGAAAGTCGAAAAGAGCGTCACGGTGCAGATGCGCGACGGCATTTGCATCTCGCTGTGCGTCTATCGCCCGGATGCCCCCGGACGTTTTCCGGCGCTGTTTGCGGCCTCGCCCTATCAATACGAAATGGACGACGTGCCGGCCTATCCGTTGTTCCTGTGGCGCGAGACCGGCCCGATCGAATGGTATGTCGGCCACGGCTACGCCTATGTCCACGCCGACGTGCGCGGCGCCGGACGCTCCGAAGGCGAGTTCGAGTTCATGGGGCTGAACGAGCAGCAGGATTATGTCGAGCTGATCGATTGGATCGTAAAGCAGCCATGGTGCAATGGTCGCGTCGGCGGCATCGGCCAATCCTATTACGCCATGGCGCAATGGCTGATGGCGACCTACAACCCGCCCGGCCTTGCCTGCATTGCGCCTTACGACGGCCTCGTCGATCAGTATCGCGGCTCGAATTATCACGGCGGCATCTACTGCTCTTATCGCTCGGTCTGGTACACCTCGCTGCGCGCCGACAACCAGCATCGCCTCGCCGGACGGCACGGTCGGCCGCCCATGAAATTCGATCTCGTCGGCGCCATCATCGAGCATCCGCTCGACGACGAGTTTTGGCGGCAGCGCTCGCCCTATTGGCGGCTCGACAAAATCAAGTGCCCGGTGCTGTCGATCGGCCATTGGGGCAAGATGGGGCTGCACCTGCGCGGCAACATCCTCGGCTACGAAGAGGTCAAAGCGCCGAAAAAGCTGGTCGTCACCGGCGCGCGCAATACTTTCGAAGCCCACCGGATGTTCGATCAGATCGAATTCCACGAAAAAGAGCTGTTGCCGTTTTACGATCTGCATTTGAAAGGCGCGAATAACGGCTTCATGGACGCCGAGCCGGTGCGGCTTTACGTGCGCGGCGCCAACATCTGGCGCGCCGAAGAGGAATGGCCGCCGCAGCGCACGACCCCCCTCGCCTATTATCTGCGCAAAGGGCCGTCGGGCAGCGTCACCTCGCTCAATGACGGCGGGCTGTCGACCGAAAAACCGGCGCCAGGCGAGGCAGTAACGAGCTACACCTATCCGGATTGGGAGTGGGTCAACGGCGTGGCCGTGACCGGACCGGACGGCCGGGTAGACCCGCCGCGGCGCGTCCTTACTTTCACCAGCGCGCCGCTTGCGGAAGATCTCGAAGTGACCGGCCCGATCGTGCTGAAACTTTATGCGTCATCGACGGCGATCGATACGCAATTCATCGTCAAGCTTACCGACCAGCAGCCGCAGGATGCTGCGGCCCGCGCCAAGAGCGAGCAGCCGGCCTTTACGCCGGTGTCGAAGGGCTGGCTGAAGGCCTCGCACCGCGAGAAAGATGCGGCGCGCTCGACGCCGCAGCGGCCGTTCTACACCCACACTAATCCGCAGCCGCTCACGCCCGGTGAGATCTACGAGTTCGACATCGAAGTGCTGCCGGTCGCTTACGTGTTCAAGAAGGACCACCGCATCCGCCTGGAACTCGCCAATGGCGATTCACCTGCGACCGACGGGGTGTTCTCGCATCCCTATCATCCGTCGCTGATGGGCACCGACACCATCCACCACGACGGGACGCACGCCTCGGTGCTCATCCTGCCGGTGATCGCGGCGGAGTGACATCGCAGCCAGCGACCTTGCCCGATCGCGGGGCTCCTCACGCCGCGCGGTCGAACGTCCGATCGAGCGTGTCGTCGTGAAGGCTTGCCTGCTTCTTACGCGGCGCCGTGAAGACACTGCCGCAGAATATCAACGCCACCATGCCGGCGAGAATGAACCAGAGCACCACATCGACAGCCATGCCGTCCTCCATGGCCGCCCCCAACTGCTCAATTCAATCACGCGCTCATCGAAACGCTTTATGGCCTTATGTCGCAGGACGATAATGTCGCAGGCGCGAGCTGGAGGCCCAGAACGGCGAGCCCACGCATTTCATGCGCGCTGACACATCGGCTGACCTGGAAAAGACCGCGAGCGGCAATAAAAACAGACCCGGCGCGCGAGCAGAGCAAGCGCGCCAGCAATCTGTCAGAAAACGTAGGAACGCGATCGTCGACGTTATGAAGCGTTCGCGCGCTTCACGTCACTTCGGCATCGGCGCGACGAGCGCGTAACAGGCCGAATACACCGAGCCGTCGAGATTGTAGCAAGACACGCACTTGCAGCCATTGTTGCCGGCGCACGACGCGATCGTCTTGTGATGCAGTACGATCCGCGCATGGTTGTGCACGGACGTCCCGACGGCGCAGGCCGGCCAGGCCGCGAAGGCCGATCCGGAAAAAGCAACGCCTGACAACGCGAGCGCGAGACCTACCGAAAGTCCGAAACGGCGCATGAGTTCCTCCACCTCTTGAAAGACACCCTAGGAAAGCAGCCCCTGGGGGAACAAGGCAGTCTCACATACCGCAAATCGCTGCGCAAGATTGTAAAATCGCCTCGCACGTCATTTTTGTAAGACCGTCCAATAGCTTTAGTCGAACCGTCATCCAGCCCGGTTCACCGCGCTAAACGTAACAAGGCGGTAACGCGCTACGGCACGGCACTGGCAAGGCCGATCTCGCTGGCCCCCGCCGCATCAGCTGTCCAAGGCGACAAATTTATAGCCGTCGCCCCAGCGCCGCACACGCCCGGTCGAAGGCCCCGGGAAGTGGCTCGGGCACATGATTGTGCGCTCCTCGCAGAAACGGTCAAAGACCTTGCGTCGTGTTTCTCCTGCCTGGCGCGAATCATAATCGGACATCATGCCGATGTCGGGATATTTGCCCTGGATCGGCGAATGGATCATGTCACCGGTGATCAGGGCGTCGTCGCCGGCCCGGCCGACCAGCACCGAGAAATGATCGACGGTGTGGCCGGGCGTCGGAATGAACCGCACCTGATCGCTGAAGGCGAAATCGCTCTTGACGATCCGTGCGCGCTTGGCGGCGACGATCGGCAGCACCGAGTCGGTGATCCACGGCACGCTTTGCGGATTCTCCTTCTCGCGCGCCGTCCAATGCTCGAGCTCGCGGTCGGCCATGATGTACTGCGCTTCGGGAAAGGTCGGCACCCAGCGCCCATTGTCGAGGCGGGTGTTCCAGCCGACGTGGTCGCCGTGCAAATGCGTGCACATCACATAGTCGATGTCCTCGACGCCGAGGCCGGCGCCGGCAAGGCCCTTCTCGAAACGGTCGCTGTTCATCATGTTCCAGAACGGCCGCGTCGGCCGCGATTTGTGATTACCGACGCAAGCGTCGATCAGGATGTTGTGGTGCGGCGTCTTGATGATAAAGCTTTGGATGCAAAGCATCAGTCTGTTGTTGGCGTCGACGAATGTCGGTTGCAGCCACGAGCGGTTCTCGTCGAATAGCTCTTTGGTAAGCGACGGGAAAAATCCGAATAGCTCGAAGAATCCGCCCTGCTGCTCGACGACCGGATGAATGGTGACGTCCTTGAGCATGATCGGCCAAGCTGCTGCAGTCGACATCGGGGCGGCTTCCTCGGGTTGCTGGCGTTTTGACGAATGTTACCGGCGCGGCGCGCATCCGGCTACCGCCATTCCCGGACCAGCCTGCTACCGCAAAGCGGCGCAGGGCAGCGCGCTATTCGGCGGCGATCAATCTATTTTCGAGGAGCGTGGCATTCGCCCTGGCGACGAAGTCTTCTTCCAGTTCCGCCAGGATCACGTAGTTCTCGGCGAGCAGCCGGTAGCAGTCGCCGAACTTCGGCGAGACGCTGGCTTTGGCCGCCTGTTGGCATTTGGCCGCTTGCCGACGCAGTTCGCGCGCTCGCGCCAAATGATCCAGCATAGAACGCATACGCACTGACCACTCACCGACTTAAAATCCAGGCACAACCTTGCGCGGATGAGCGCGAGCGTCAAAGCGGCATTGTTCCGCCCTGTGGACAACTTGAGTATGCGCGGCGTGCGGAGCCCCACATCTTACGGGCCGCATCAAAAATCGGCGGCCATCAGATCGTAAGATCCTTTACGACGGCGATCGTAAACCTTAGCCGCAGTCGCATAGATCAATTTGCGGTTCGAATCGAACGCGCTGAGAAGTCCGACCTCATCGAGCTGCAGCTTTGGTTCAATTTTCTTCAACGCATCGGCATCGACGAAAAACGATGCCTCCATCGCGCTATCGTTGCCCCAAAACCGCACGGCACGCCGCGTTGCATCGTAAAAGCGACTCGGATTGGGAAAACTGAGCGTCATGATGAATGCAGACGACCGGCCTGCGAGCCCGCGGTCATTGCGCTATGCCGCCGCGCCGCGGATCAAGGGATAGTCGATGCTCTCGTACAAACGACGAATCTCTCCGCCGTTAAATCTCTCCTCGTCGACTTCGAGACAGGCTCCGAGAAGAAACTCCGGTGCAAGCTCCTCGATCGCGAAGCGGATCGCGTCCGCCGCGTGCCCAAACCGCTTGTACGCAATTGCTTGTCGCCTAGATTTGCGGTAACGGCTGGGGAATAGTTCCGCCTCGGCGCTGTAATCGAATCCGGCCGTGGCTAGTTCGCTCTTAATTCGCTCGGCTGTCGCTTGTTCGGCCATAACTTTTCCTGACTGCCTCGTTCCTCCAAGGCGACTAGTCCTAATTATATATGCTCGAAATACGAGAAAGTTAGCTGCGGCGGCACAAGTATTTTCAGCTCGTTGGATGCATGAGCGACCCGCCGACGCGCGATTAACCACCCAAACTGTCCGGCTCCAGGATCGCGCGAGCCTTGATCGCAGCACAGGTGCGCGGATGCGTATCGTGCAGGAAGACGGCGAGCCGCGATCTCATTCGCTCCCCGTGCGAGCTTACGGTTTGCTGGAACAGGAAGCGTTGAACGTCGTGAGGCAGACGGCCCCAACTCCTGACAACTGCCTCGCCTAACGCGTGCGAAAGCTGCTCCGAAGCCTCATGAGCGATCAGGTTCATGGCGAGTCCCTCAGCTGAGACGATAACCATCAACGCCGCAGCATCGCCGCGGTTCCCGAGCCGTAAAGCCGGCGAAAATTTGCCTCAAGTCGGCGTAGAATGATTTCTTGACAATTCAACTCATTGGTCCAGAATTTTACTGCAAGCTTTCTGACACGGAGGTTTCAATGCTTCCACCGGGTCAAAAGACCGCGATGATTGTTGCGTAACTGGTTCGGGTCGCAACATAGCGGCAAGCACACGAACGGTTCGCCGGGCGCGACCCTGCGGGTCGCATCAGTCAGGCAAGACCCCAATTCAGTCGCCCCCGGCGTGCATCTTTACAGCGTTGGCTTGATCGCGCTCGCAATCGATCGCGCGGCGACGGGGATGCTGTCGAGCGGGACTTCCTGCCGTTTATCGGCAGGTTATGGAATCAGCACATCAACAAGTGCCATCACTAGATTCACGCCGAGGGCGCTCGCCGCAATCTCTCGCTCACCAGCCGACATTGGTCGTGCGCAATCGCCGCGCCATGGTGCGCATCACGTTCAACGCAAAATGCGGCGTGTTGCTGATCAGGAATAACAATTGCTTTTCCCCTATGGGGACGACCTTTACGTCCGTTGCAGCCACCGCCGTCGCGCTACGCGGCGCGGCGTCGATCAGCGCCATTTCGCCGAAAATACCGTATTGGGGCACCGTTTCCAGGAGGCGATTGCCGAGGCGGATCTCAACTTCGCCGCTCTGGATAATGAACAATTCCTGCGCGGCATCCCCGCGTTCGAAGATGACTTCGTCGGCCTTGAATTCGCGCACAGGGACGCCTGCCCCCGCCAATATCTTGAAATCGACTGGTGCATCCGCCATTTCGCCCACCAAAAACTCGTCGGTCTCGGCGACAGCCCGCTTAGTCGCCGCCGTTCTCGTCGCTCTCCTGGCCCTCCTCGGTGAGCCGCTCCACCGACGCCACCTTCTCGCCCTCGCCGGTCGAGAACACGATAACGCCTTGCGTCGAACGGCCGGCGATGCGAATGCCGTCGACCGGGCAGCGAATGAGCTGGCCGCCATCCGTCACCAGCATGATCTGGTCGCTCTCTTCCACCGGGAATGATGCGACCAGCCGGCCGTTCTTCTCGGTGATCGCCATGGCGACGATGCCTTTGCCGCCGCGGCCGGTGGTGCGGTATTCGTAGGACGAGGTGCGCTTGCCGAAGCCTTTTTCGGAAATCGTCAGCACGAATTGCTCGGCCGCCGACAATTCGACGTAGCGGGTCTGGCCGAGCTCGATCGCGCCCTCGGCCTCCTCGGCGTCGCCGTTGCTGCCGTTCTCCTCCGCCTCGCCGTTGGTGCCGCGGCGCACCGCATTGGCGCGCTTCAGATAGGCGGCGCGCTCCTCGGCGCTCACTTCGACATGGCGCAGGATCGACAGCGAAATCACCTTGTCGCCCAAGCCTTCCTTATCATTCCCGAGCGCAATGCCGCGCACCCCCATCGAGGTGCGGCCCTGGAACACCCGCACGTCGTCGACGGCGAAGCGGATGCATTGCCCGGCCGCCGAAGTCAGAAGAACGTCGTCGTCCTCCTTGCAAATCTGCACGTCGACGATGGCGTCGCCGTCGTCGAGCTTCATGGCGATGATGCCGGAGCGCCGCACGTCGGCGAAGTCGGACAGCTTGTTGCGCCGGACCGTCCCGCGCGTGGTGGCGAACATCACGTCGAGCTTGTCCCAGGTCTTTTCGTCCTCAGGCAGCTGCATGATGGTGGTGATGGCCTCGCCCTGCTCCAGCGGCAGGATATTGATCAATGCCTTGCCGCGCGCCTGCGGTGCGGCCTGCGGCAGCCGCCAGACTTTTTCCTTGTAAACCTGGCCGCGCGAAGAGAAGAACAGCAACGGCGTATGCGTCGAGGCGACGAACAGCCGGGTGACGAAATCCTCTTCGCGCGTCTGCATGCCGGCGCGGCCCTTGCCGCCGCGTTTTTGCGCGCGGTAGGTCGAGAGAGGAACGCGCTTGACGTAGCCGGCATGCGACACGGTGACGACCATGTCCTCGCGCTGGATCAAATCCTCGTCTTCCATCTCGCCTTCCTGATCGACGATCAGGGTGCGGCGCGGCGTGGCGAACTCGTTTTTGACGGCGAGAAGTTCTTCCTTGACGATGGTCTGAATGCGCGCGCGCGAGCGCAAAATGTCGAGATAATCGGCGATTTCGTCGGCGAGCTTGTCGAGCTCGGCCTTGATCTCGTCGCGGCCGAGCGCGGTGAGCCGTTGCAGGCGCAGATCGAGGATGGCCTTGGTCTGCTCGGCCGATAGCTTGGTCGTGCCTTGCGGCGACACGGCATGGCGCGGATCGTCGATCAGCGTGACCATGGCGGCAACGTCGCGCGCCGGCCAGTCGCGTTCCATCAATTGCTCGCGCGCCTCGTTGGCGTCCTTGGCGCCGCGGATGAGCTTGATCATCTCGTCGATATTGGCGACCGCGATGGCCAAGCCGACCAGCACGTGGGCGCGATCGCGCGCCTTGCTGAGCAGATGCTTGGTGCGCCGGTAGATCACCTCCTCGCGGAAGACGACGAAGGAGGTGAGCATATCCTTCAGATTCATCACCTGCGGGCGGCCGCCTTCGAGCGCCACCATATTGGCGCCGAACGAGGACTGCAGCGCGGTGAAGCGATAGAGCTGATTGAGCACAACGTCCGGCACGGCATCGCGACGCAGCTCGACGACGACGCGATAACCGTCGCGATCGGATTCGTCGCGCAGCGCGGAAATGCCCTCGATCTTCTTGTCGCGCACCAATTCGCCGATGCGCTCGACGAGAGTGGCCTTGTTGACCTGATAGGGAATTTCGGTGGCGACGATCGCCTCGCGTTCGCCGCGCAGCGTCTCGAACTCGACCTTGCCGCGCATGACGATGGAGCCGCGGCCGAGATGATAGGCGGCGCGGACGCCCTGGCGGCCGAGGATGATGCCGCCGGTCGGAAAATCCGGTCCCGGCACAATCGCGATCAAATCGTCGATTCCCAGCGCCGGATTGTCGATCAGCGCCACGCAGGCGTCGATCACCTCGCCGAGATTATGCGGCGGGATATTGGTCGCCATGCCGACGGCGATGCCGCCGGCGCCGTTGACCAAGAGATTGGGAAAGCGCGCCGGCAACACCACCGGCTCGTGCTCGGATTCGTCGTAGTTTGGCTGGAAATCGACGGTGTCCTTGTCGATATCGCGCAACAGCTCCATCGCCGGCTTGGCCAGCCGGCATTCGGTGTAGCGGTAGGCTGCGGCGTTATCGCCGTCGATCGAACCGAAATTGCCCTGGCCGTCGATCAGCGGCAAGCGCATGGAAAAATCCTGCACCATGCGCACCAGGGCGTCGTAGATCGACTGGTCGCCATGGGGATGGTATTTGCCCATAACGTCGCCGACGACGTGGGCGCACTTGACGTATTTCTTGTCTGGGGTGTGCCCGTTCTCGTGCATCGAATAGAGGATGCGGCGATGCACGGGTTTGAGCCCGTCGCGCACATCCGGCAGCGCGCGGGCCACGATCACGCTCATGGCGTAATCGAGGTAACTCTTCTTCATCTCCTCGGTGATCGACACCGGGCGAATATCGGACGCCCCGCCGTCGCTCGGCGGGGGATTATCCTGGTCTGACAAAAGCGAAAATCCTCACGAATCGGATGAAATTTTATAGCCGATCGGGCCTCGTTGAGCCACCTTTATCGGTAGCCGGAAGATAGGATTTTTCGGTTTATTTTCAAGGCTTTATTGCGACACTTCGGATCGCTCCAGCGGCGGTGGCAGAGCCTGTCGGGAAGTCGCCTCCAGGATGCTGGCACAATCATGCCGAGCCCCTATGATGCGCGCGCGAAAAAAACGCGATCGGGAGTTCCCTCTTATGGTTCAGCTTGCGGACGGCGATATCAAAACCCGCGAAGTGCTTGGCTGGAAAGGCGTGCACGTCCTCCACTTCATGGGCTCGTCGTGCTCGCAGAAGCTGCGCATTTTCCTCAACCTCAAGGGCATACCGTGGCAGTCGCATCCCATCGATCTGCCCGGCAACGAGAATTTTCAGCCGTGGTTTCTCGGCATCAATCCGCGCGGCCTGGTGCCGGTCCTGGTCCATGACGGTGCCGTGCACATCGAGAGCAACGACATCATCCAATATCTCGAAAAGAAATTTCCGACGCCGCGGCTGATCCCGGCCGGCCATGAGAACGAGGTCGCTGCGCTCCTTAGACACGAAGACGATCTGCATCTCGATTTGCGTACGCTGAGCTTCCGCTTCGTGTTCGCGCCGCCCGGGCCGCCAAAGCCCGCGGCTGCGCTCGAAAGCTACAAGGCCAATGGCGCGGGCACGGTGGGGGGCCTGAAGGATCATGAGAAAGAAGTCCAGATCGAATTCTGGCAGCGCGCGGCCAAGGAAGGCTTCACCGACGAACGGGCGCGTGCGTCGGCGCAAAAATTCCGTGCCGAATTCGACGCGCTCGACCGGACGCTGGCAAAACAGCCCTATCTGATGGGCCAAGATTTAAGCGTGCTCGACATTGCCTGGTTCATCTACGAACACCGGCCGTCGCTTGCCGGCTATCCGTTCGCGCGGCTGCATCCCCATGTCCATGCCTGGGCCGAGAAACTTCGCGGCCGGCCGGAATTCGCCAAGGAGATCGGACAGCTGCGCCATTCGCCGGAACAGCTCGACGCCATCCGCAACGCAGCGAGGAAGCCGAACAGGCACTGGAGGAACGCGTACGCAACGTTGCCGCCTTCCCGCTGGCGATCCCGTTGCTCGCCGGGCCGGGCGCCATCACCGCCACTTTGCTGCTCGCCACCCGCGCCAGCGGCAATATGATCCTGATTGGAATTCTCATTGGCGTCGTGCTGCTCATCGCTCTTTCTTGTTGGATTACCTTCGTTTCCGCCGAACGCATCAGCGGACTACTGGGCAGGACCGGCAATATCGTCCTGTCGCGGCTGCTCGGCGTGCTGCTCGCGGCCTTGGCGGTGCAATACGTCGTCGACGGCATCCGCAGCGTTCTCGCGGGGTGAGCCGCTAAGCGTTCATTAACTATAAAATTTCATGATCGCGTAGCATTTCGCTTCGGAGAAAAGCCATGCCCGTTCCGGGAATCGCTGCTGCCGCGACGCCGCCGCTGCCGCTTCAACAATTGTCGCCAAGTTCCGGTCACCACAAGCATAACGGCAATAGCGGAGCTTCGATCAGCGACGTCGACGGGCAAAGTTCGAGCCCGGCGCCGCAGTCCAATTCGACCGGCAGAATCGGCAGCGTGCTCGACATCAGGATATGACGCCGTTTCGCGTGCGCGCGGCAGAACCGCGAGACATCCCGGCGCTGATGCGACTCAAACGGCTGCTGGCGGAAGGCGAAGACTCCGCTCATGTTTTGCGCGCCAGCGAAGCCGATTGGCTGCGCGACGGTTTTGGTCCCGAAGCCGGTTTCACAGCTTTCGTCGCCGACGGCGGCGAGGTTATTGGGATGGCGACATGCAGCCGTCGTAAGATCACCGGCTGGAACGGCCCGGTGATTTTCCTGCAGGACCTCTTCGTCGACCCGGCGCATCGCGTGCATGGGGTGGCGCGCGCGCTGATGGCGCGGGTCGCCGCCTATGCCAGCGAGCTTGGCAGCCCGATCGTCGAACTGACCGTGCGGGCGGACAACTCCGCGCAACACTTCTACCTGCGCGCCGGATTTCAACCGCTGCCGCAATGTCTGACTTACGTATTGGCCGGGCCGGCGCTGACCGCGCTCGCCGCACAAGACAAGACTGTTGCGCCGGCCGGTTAGAGCATGATCCGGAAAAGTGGAAACCGGTTTTCCGAAAAGATCATGCTCCACCAATATGCTAGAGCGTCAATCGATTCAGCTTGAAGCAATTGCGCTCTAGTTATCGAGCCGCGGTTGCCAGATCATGAAGGCGAATATCGCGAGCATGCAAATCAGGATCGGCCCGGCAAGCGCAAACCAAATACGGAACAAACGCCGATAGGCGGCGGATAGCGGTACGCCTTCGAGCGCCGCCTGCCGCGTCAGGCCGCGGATGTGCATCTCGATCCAAACCGTCGCGATCCAGCACGCCGCCATGACGACATAGAGCGCGCTCGAAACAACGATCCAGAATTCGCGCAGCGGCGCAAGGCCGATGGCGAAAGCCAGCGGGAAGCCGCTGAGCGGCGCCAGCGCCATGGCGGCGGCCACGACCGTTAGCTCGACCTTGACGACAAATTGCGCCGTCACGGCGACGACCGAGGTATTGCCGGAGCGATGCGCGAGCACCATGAATACGGCGAGGCAGAGCCAGGCGCCGAACATCACCGCGATGGCAAGTACATGCACGAATTTGATGGTGAATATCAGATCGAGCATGGATACGACTCGTCATTGCAAGCGTTAGCGAAGCAATCCAGTCCTAGATTGCTTCGTCGCTTTGTTCCTCGCAATGACGATCGCTCAGAACGGAATCTCATCGTCCATATCGGCGCCCGCTCCGCCGCGCGATCCAGCCGCGGCGGCAGCCGCAACCTTGCGGGTCGGTCCCGGCGAGCCGAACTCGCCGCCTTCGTCGGCGCCACTATCGCCGCCACCGCCAGCTCCCGCGCCGCCGGCGCGATCGAGCAAGGTCAGTTCACCGCGAAAGCCTTGCAGCACCACTTCGGTCGAGTAACGGTCTTGGCCGGATTGATCCTGCCATTTTCGCGTTTGCAGCGCGCCTTCGATGAAGACCTTGGAGCCCTTCTTCAGATATTGCTCGGCGATGCGGCACAGATTTTCGTTGAAGATAACGACGCGGTGCCATTCGGTTTTTTCGCGCCGCTCGCCGGTCGTCTTGTCTTTCCAGGAATCCGAGGTCGCGACGCGCAGATTGGCCACCGGCCGGCCGTCTTGGGTGCGGCGGATTTCAGGATCCGCGCCCAGATTGCCGATCAGGATCACTTTGTTGACGCTGCCTGCCATAACATTCTCCGCTGGGTAACTTGCTCGCCAAAACTTGCCCGCCAAAACTTGTCCGCAAGTACAGCCAAACCGTGGTGCAGATAACGCGTGCGATGCCGGTCCCCGCAAGAACCATCGGCGTTATCCACATCAGTCCCCGATGATTGCCGGCCGCCCCACAATTATGTTCCCTTTTTGTTCTAATTATTCGGCCAGACAATTGCAAGGGGGCTAAAACGACGCGACAACCTGATTGTGGACGGGGCGATACCGACCCAAAAGGGAAATTCTGGCACAAACCCGCCAATCGACGAGCAATGAAATCTCGCCGGCTGTTGCTTTTGGGTTACACCTTTTTCAAGCCGGATCAGCTACTTATTGGAGCGGCGACGGCGGTACGGAAGTGATTCCGTCGAGGCAAAGTCTGAGCGGTTTTCGAAAGCCGGTTGACCGACCGAATTCGAGCGGTCGCGCAACGCACTGGAGGGTCGCAATGAAGCGATTGTTGATAGCTGGAGCGTTGGCGTTCGCCGCCGCGGGACAAGCGCTCGCGGCAGATCTTCCGCAGCCGGCTCCGCCGCCGCAGGCCCCCGTCGCCTACGTTCCGACTGTGGCGCCGGTCTACAACTGGGGCGGTATCTATTTCGGCGCCAACGGCGGCTATGCATTCGGCAACTCCAAGCAAACCACCGCTGCCGGTACGACGACTGGCACTTTTGGCGTTACCGGCTTTATGACCGGGGGCACGATCGGGGCTAATTTCCAGACCGACGCTTTCGTGTTCGGCATCGAGGGCGATTTCGACGGCTCGTGGATGCAGGGTAGCGGCGGCCCTGCGGTTTGCTTTGGCACTGTGCAATGCGAGACGAAGAATAGCTGGCTCAGCACGCTACGCGCACGCGTCGGCTACGCCGCCGATCGCGTGCTGTTCTACGGCACCGCCGGCGGCGCCTTCGGCAATATCGAACAAGGCGCCAACGGCGCGGCCAACAGTTCCTTCGCGAGTGCGTCGAAGGCCGGTTGGACGGCCGGCGCCGGTGTCGAGGTCGCATTCGCCGACAACTGGACGGCCCGGATCGAGTACCTGTTCGTCGATTTGCAGAATGCCTCGTTCAGTGGGCCGCCCGCGACGACTGTCACTTTCAACGCCAACATCGTCCGCCTCGGCGTCGACTATAAGTTCCGCTAAGGGAATTAGCTGAACGGTGACAGGCGAGAGCAGGGTTTACAGCCCTGCTCGACGGCGTCTGTTGTCTTGGTCTCGTGATTCCGGTGGGTTGTTGTTTTTTTGCACTATTCACCGGGTCGCAGAACGATTGTAGTGTGGCGCGGACACGTAAACCTCGTGCCCGCGGGGGGTCGCGTATGAGGTCTGTTGGTCTGGGATTGGCGGCGCTCGCCTTGGCGGCGATGGCTGTTGCCGCGCCGGTCTATGCTGCAGATTTGCCGGTAGCGCCGGCCTATAACCCGCCCACGCCGGTACCGCCCGCGATTTATAACTGGACCGCGTTCTACGTCGGCGGCAATGTCGGCGCCGGCCTGTTATCCGAGAACATGACGCAAGCGACCGGCGCCGCGGCGCTCACGCCCGTCTCCCCCTTCCATCCCTCTATAGTCGGACTTGTCGGCGGCGCGCAGGCCGGCGTGGATTATCAGTTCTCATCCGTGGTCGTCGGCGCGCAAGCCTCGTGGAGCTCCTCCTATATCAACGGCCAGAACACGCAAACTGATACAAACTTGACCAACCAGGAGCGGATGACATCAAAGCCGACGTGGTTTGCCAGCGTGACCGGGCGCCTCGGTTACGCCGCCAACACGCTGTTGTTTTACGTCAAAGGCGGCGGCGCCTGGATGCATATCGAGCATGTCCAGGACATCCTGTTGGGCGGCTTCACCACCAGCAGCCAATCCATCAGCGACACCCGCTCCGGCTTCGTCGGCGGCGTCGGCCTGGAATACGCGATGACCGAAAATCTCTCGGCGCTGTTCGAATACGACTTCTACGATTTCGGCACCAAGACCGAGAGCTTCAATCCCACCCTCGGCACGCCGCTCTCAATTCGCTCCGATCTGCACACTTTGACCGTGGGGCTCAATTACCGCTTCAATTGGGCCTCCGGCGGCCAGCCCTACTGCCCGACCTGCTGACACCACTGCCCCGCGCGACTGACGGCCCGGTCGGCTTTGCAGCAGTGCCTTGCGAAAATATCCGCAGGAATTGGCGGTGATTTGCGTGAATAGGCCGCCATCGCGCTCTGGCAAAATGCCCCCGTTCTCACTACGTTCCTAGCCAAGAACCGACAGCAGTTGGCGGTGTCCATTCCCGCTCATTCCCGCGCAAGCGGGAATCCAGATTGCTGCCACATCGCCGAACCTCTGGGTCCCCGCTGGTGCGGGGACGAGCGGACGCCGTAATGAACGATCTTTTCGACAACAGCCGCGCCGACCGCCGCGTGATCTCGATCCGCGGCGCGCGCGAGCACAATCTCAAGAACATCGACCTCGATATTCCGCGCGACCGGCTGGTGGTGTTCACCGGCCTGTCCGGCTCCGGCAAATCCTCGCTCGCCTTCGACACTATCTATGCCGAGGGCCAGCGCCGCTACGTCGAGAGCCTGTCCGCCTATGCGCGGCAATTCCTGGAAATGATGCAGAAACCGGACGTCGACCAGATCGACGGCCTCTCCCCGGCGATTTCCATCGAGCAAAAAACCACCTCGCGCAATCCGCGCTCCACCGTCGGCACCGTCACCGAAATCTACGATTACATGCGGCTGCTCTGGGCGCGGGTCGGCGTGCCCTACTCGCCCGCGACCGGGCTGCCGATCGAGAGCCAGACCGTGTCGCAGATGGTCGACCGCATCATGGCGCTCCCTGAGGGTACTCGTCTCTATCTCTTGGCTCCAGTCGTGCGCGGCAGGAAGGGCGAGTACCGGAAGGAGCTCGCCGAATTCATGAAGAAGGGCTACCAGCGCGTCAAAATCGACGGACAGTTTTACGAGATCGCCGAAGCCCCAGCGCTCGACAAGAAATTCACCCACGACATCGACGTCGTCGTCGACCGCATCGTGGTGCGGCCGGATATTGCCGCGCGGCTTGCGGATTCGCTGGAACAGGCGCTCAAGCTCGCCGACGGGCTCGCGGTCGCGGAATTCGCTGACGCCCAGACCTCAACACCTCCCCCTGCAGGGGGGAGGCCGAACGCGAAGCGTTCGGGTGGGGGCCAGTCGAACGACCCCACCCTGCCGCTGCGCGGCGACCCTCCCCCTGCAGGGGAGGGTGAGAAGAAAACGCGACTCGCGACCGCCGCGGCGTCCGACGCCAACCGCCTCACCTTCTCCGAAAAATTCGCCTGCCCGGTGTCGGGCTTCACCATCCCGGAGATCGAGCCGCGGCTGTTCTCGTTCAACAATCCGTTCGGCGCCTGCCCGAAATGCGGCGGGCTCGGCGTCGAGCAGCATATCGATGCGGATCTCGTCATCCCCGACAAGGACCGCATGCTGCGCAAGGGCGCCATCGCGCCGTGGGCCAAATCGTCGTCGCCTTATTACACGCAGACGCTGACCGCGCTCGGCAAGCACTACAAGTTCACGCTCGACACCAAATGGAAGGACCTGCCGAAGAAAACGCAGGACGCCATCCTCTACGGCTCCGGCGACGCCGAAGTCCGCTTTTCCTACGACGACGGCATGCGCGCTTACGAAACCAAGCGCGCCTTCGAAGGCGTCATCACCAATCTTGAGCGGCGCTACCGCGAGACCGACAGCGATTGGGCGCGCGAGGAGATCGCCCGCTACTTTACCGACGTGCCGTGCGAAGCCTGCCGCGGCTATCGGCTAAAACCGGAAGCGCTGTGCGTGAAAGTGGGCGGCCTGCATATCGGCGAAGTGTCCGAAATGTCGGTCAAAGGCGCAGCCGCATGGTTCACTGAGCTACCCCAAAGGCTGACCTCGAAGCAGAACGAAATCGCCGTGCGCGTGCTCAAGGAAATCCGCGAGCGGCTGAAATTTTTGGTCGATGTCGGGCTCGAATACCTGACGCTGGCGCGCGCGTCCGGCACGCTCTCCGGCGGCGAGAGCCAGCGCATCAGGCTTGCCTCGCAGATCGGCTCCGGGCTGACCGGCGTGCTCTACGTGCTCGACGAGCCCTCGATCGGGCTGCACCAGCGCGACAACGCCCGGCTTCTGGAAACGCTCAAACGGCTACGCGACCTCGGCAACACCGTGATCGTGGTCGAGCACGACGAGGACGCCATCCGCACCGCCGACTGGGTGCTCGACATCGGCCCCGGCGCCGGCATTCACGGCGGCCATATCATCGCGCAAGGCGCCGTCGACGACCTCATCGCCGCGCCGGAAAGCTGGACCGGCAAATATCTCTCCGGCGAGCTCGTCGTGCCGATCCCCGAGCGCCGGCGCAAGAATCCCGCCCGCACGCTGAAAATCGTCGGCGCGCGCGGCAACAACCTGAAAAACATCACCGCCGAAATTCCGCTCGGCCTGTTCACCTGCGTCACCGGCGTCTCCGGCGGCGGCAAGTCGACGCTGCTGGTCGACACGCTGTACAAGGCGCTGGCGCGCCGCCTCAACAATGCCAGCGAGGCCCCCGCCCCTTACGACCGCATCGAAGGCGTCGAGCATCTCGACAAGATCATCGACATCGACCAGTCGCCCATTGGACGAACCCCGCGCAGCAACCCCGCGACCTATACCGGCGCATTCACGCCGATCCGCGAATGGTTCGCGGGCCTGCCCGAGAGCCGCGCGCGCGGCTACGAGCCAGGCCGCTTCTCGTTCAACGTCAAAGGCGGCCGCTGCGAGGCCTGCCAGGGCGACGGCGTGATCCAGATCGAGATGCACTTTCTGCCCGACGTCTACGTCACCTGCGACGTCTGCAAGGGCAAGCGCTACAACCGCGAGACGCTGGACGTGCTGTTCCGCGGCAAATCCATCGCCGACGTGCTCGACATGACGGTCGAGGAAGCGCTGGAGTTTTTCAAAGCGGTGCCGCGGGTGCGCGAGCCGCTCAAACTCCTGCACCGCGTCGGCCTCGATTACATCCATGTCGGCCAGCAGGCGACGACTTTGTCCGGCGGCGAGGCGCAGCGTGTCAAGCTGGCGAAGGAACTGAGTAAGCGCGCCACCGGCCGCACGCTTTACATTTTGGATGAACCCACCACCGGCCTGCATTTCCACGACGTGGCGAAGCTGCTCGAAGTGCTGCACGAGCTGGTGGAAACCGGCAACACCGTCGTCGTCATCGAGCACAATCTCGAAGTCATCAAAACCGCCGACTGGATCATCGACCTCGGCCCCGAAGGCGGCGACGGCGGCGGCGAAATCGTCGCCGCCGGCACGCCCGAAGACGTGGTGCGCGAGAAGCGGAGCTATACGGGGGCGTTTCTGAAACCGGTGCTGGCGCGCAAGGGGAATGCGCCGAGGAAGACGAAAAGAGTTGAGGCCGCGGAGTAGGATCAGTGGCTTGTCCGCCGTAGCCCATCGGGCGAAAGAGGATTGCGAGGCGCGGGGGATGCGCCGAAGAATAAGTGTGGAGGCCGCGGCGTGTGGATTCTTAGGCAGCCACCCACTCATAGGTCCAGAGCGAAATGGTAGGGCTCATCAACTGGCCACGACACGCTGAAAAAGCACAAGCTCGACAAACAGAAGCTAAAATAGCCGTTTTGAAATATCTGTTGAGGCGTTAAGTCCGCCCCGATGGTCGCTACCACTTTTCGCAAGTGAGAAAGTGTAACGATCATCGTCCCGAAAGATGAGCTTATAATGCTTTCCTTGTTCCTCAATTGTGAATCCCATGTTTTCAAGTCCTTTGCGCGTCGCGCTTGCCATATTTTTGTAGCCTCGCAATATGTCCTTCAATGTTTCCCGCATGACCTTCGTAGCTTCCCACTTAGGCGTCGCTTGCAAAATTGCATTTAGAACGTGCTCCCTTCGACTATCTGCCTGAACATGCGTTACCGCATCCTGCAACGCGTCTCGAACAATCTCCCTCAGCTCACCGTCGTACATATCCCGCTCTGGGCCTGTACGAAGTGTCACTGTGCCTACAGCAGCAAGCGTCTCAAGCCTTATGATTTCATTGTTCAGGCGGTCAATTTCCGCTTCTGCTTCTGACAGCTGTTGTCTTTTTGCTTCAATTTCCGAATCAAATAACAAAACATATTCTTTAACTTCGTTTGACCCTGAAGCCTTAAGGGATGCGTATGCGGTTTTTGAAACGGACTCTTGAACAGCCGACCACGTACATCTGAACATTGGACGACGATTCATCAGCGCCGTTCTGACTTCTTTTATAATCGCGTGTTTTATGTCAATGGCGCCATCATATTCGTGTCCGATAAAAAAAGATCGCCGACCGCTGCCGTCGGGCCAATATATACCGATCGTGCCTCCATACACATTTTCAGAATTGACTTCGGTCTGGAGGCTACGCGAGAACCTTCGCGTCGCCTCCACTACTACATGCGCCATGCCCGAAAGATCGCTCGCCAAGGCGCCGAAATCAACAATGTGATCACCTCGAAAGCCACAGCTCACATAGACAACCGGCAAACGACATCCAGCTCTTCCTAATATAAGTCGTGCCGCGAAACCGACCTGCTCGTCGCCAAGGATATAAGCGACTTCGGAAACTGGAAGTTCTCCGTCCAACGCCCCCCAAGGGATCGCATCAATTGACGAACAATGATTGGCTTCCTCGCAGGAGGGAGTTGTCGGATAGTATGGATGGATTCGCGTGATGTCCGTATTCCAACCCATGAGTCAGACGTCTGGCGCGAAAAGACTACGGAAGTATCCCATTCCAAATCGCCGTCGAGCCCTTTCCATCGTACGGCGGCACAGTCATCTCCTCCTGTGGAGATCAAGACTTGGAGGTGGGTATTTGCTTTTCGAAGCGACCATTCTCCACTTTCAAAAGTATTGGGAAGATCAACTTCGGTGAGTTCGGTATGAGGGGACGCAAGAATCCAAGAACGAACTGCTTGTGCAAATTCGTTGACTTCGCATGAACGATTTACTGGAAACTCAGTGGCAAACGACAGCATGCGGGCCTCCGAGCGATAGGACCAAATGATTCTAAAACCGATGTGCATTTTTCGCGTAAAAATTGTATTTTTACAAGCCAGAATCAAAAGGTTGGGGTTCCTGCATTTCGCTTCGCTCAACGCCTAGGTGCCGAGCATCCATGTCTCGGGTACGCTGAAAGCAAGATGTGGATGGCCGGATTAAGTTCGGCGATGACGGCATTAGCTTGAACCCATTTGCCGGTCCGCGCGACGACACACCATGCCGCTTTATCCTTATATCTACATCAATGCCGACGGTGCGGCCCGCGAGCTGCATGCCAGCGAACGCGCCTACTTTGAAACCGAGTTCAAGGGCGGCGACGGCGCGATGCCGTACATCAAGGACAGCTACGAAGAGCGCAACGGCTGGAGCGAGATCAGCGGCTATCTCAAACGCGCGGCGCTGCCGGCCGGCATGCCGGTCGCCGATGCTCCCGCCGAAAACCCGCACCGGCCGCTCAGCCGCGACGACACCATCGCATGGCTGCGCGGCAAGGGCGTCGAAGTCACCGAGAACAGCGACGGCTCGCTGACGGTGTATGGATTGCCGGATCAGGTCAGGAAATGACGCAAGCATCTGCGCCGTCACCCTGAGGTGCCCGCGCGCAGCGCGGGCCTCGAAGGGTGCCTGCTGAAGCGATCGGGCCGCATCCTTCGAGGGCCGCTTCGCGGCCACCTCAGGATGACGGAAAAGTGGGTCCCCGCTTTTGCGGGGACGAGCGGCCGTGGCAATGCGTAGCTGCGTGCATACATAAGGCCGACACCCACCGCCTCCCCTTTCCTCCCTCACCCCCCATGAAACACATCGGCTTCCTCTCGTTCGGTCATTGGACCCCGTCGCCGCAGTCGAAAGTGCGAACAGCGTCCGACGCGCTCTTGCAATCGATCGAGCTTGCGGTGGCCGCCGAGGAGCTCGGCGCCGACGGCGCGTTTTTCCGCGTGCATCACTATGCGCGCCAGCTCGGCTCCCCATTTCCGCTCCTCGCCGCCGTCGGCGCGCGGATCAAACGCATCGAGATCGGCACCGCGGTCATCGACATGCGCTACGAGAACCCGCTGTATATGGCGGAGGACGCAGGTTCTGCCGACATCATCAGCGGCGGCCGTTTGCAGCTCGGCATCAGCCGCGGCTCGCCCGAGCAGGTGATCGACGGCTGGCGCTACTTCGGTTACGCGCCGGAGGAAGGCAAGACCGACGCCGACATGGCGCGGCGCCACACCGAGGTTTTTCTCGACGTGCTGCGCGGCCAGGGTTTTGCGAAGCCCAATCCGCGGCCGATGTTTCCGAATCCGCCGGGCCTGCTGCGGCTGGAGCCCTACGCGGAGGGCCTGCGCGAACGCATCTGGTGGGGCGCGGGTTCGAGCGCCACGGCCGAATGGGCGGCCAAGATCGGCATGAACCTGCAAAGCTCGACGCTCATCTACGACGAGACTGGGGAGCCGCTCGCCATCCAGCAGGCCGGCCAGATCCGGAAATTCCGCGAGGCCTGGAAAGTGGCCGGACATGCGCGGGAGCCGCGGGTGTCGGTCAGCCGCAGCATTTTCGCGCTGGTGGACGATCGCGACCGCGCCTATTTCGGGGGCGACAGCGAGAGCGCAGATACGATCGGCTTTCTCGGCGACAACAGGCGCGCTGTGTTCGGCCGCAGCTATGCCGCGGAGCCGGACGTGCTCCTCGAACAGCTCAAGAAGGACGAGGCCATCACCGAAGCCGACACGCTCTTGCTCACGGTGCCGAACCAGCTCGGCGTCGATTACAACGCCCACGTCATCGAGGCGATCCTCAAGCACGTCGCCCCAGTCCTCGGCTGGCGGTGAGGCATGAGCGCCTATGCTGCGTCGGCCGGCCGCACCCGGCGGGTAATCTCGACGCCATGCTCACGCTCAACCACTGCGATATCGTACTGGCTCTGCAGATCGAGCCAGAACTGCGCGCTATTGCCGAAATAACGGCCCAGGCGCACGGCCGTATCCGCCGTGATCGAGCGTCGGCCGTTCAAGATGTCGGTGATGCGTCCGGACGGCACGCCGATATCGAGCGCAAGGCGGTTGGCGCTGAGCTCGCGCGCAGTCAGTTCGCGTTTCAATAGACGGCCTGGGTGAGCGGTCACGTTCGTTTTCATGATGCAACACTACCACACTTCCGTCATGCCCCGCACACGGGTCTCGCCTCTGGCGGGCCCAAGTGTAGACTCTTGTGCCGGGCATCCACGTCTTTTGGGCCTCCACGGCAGCAAGACGTGGATGGCCGTGACATAGGCGAGCGAAGCGACGCCGTCCTTCGGACGGCTTTGCCCGGCCAAGACGCTCGTGTGAATTAGACGGTGGCAGAACCGTTCAACCACCGTACATTCAACCGCTCGCAGCAGGCCGACCTTGTCTCGGGAGTCATCGTGAAACGCCCGCAGTCCAATCGCATCCCCATCGCCATCCTATTCGCCGTGCTGTGGGCGGCCAGCATGGTGTGGCGGGCGCCGTCCATTGACCTGCAGACCGTCGTGACCGCCGTCATCGCGGGCGCAATTGTCGGCGGGCTCATGTATTGGCTCTTCGACAAGTTCAGCGCGCGTTCATGAGCAGAATTACGGAAATACGGTGCCAGTGCATTTAACCACCCAGACGCATAGCGTTGGTTTGCCGGATCGCCCCCGACACTTCCTTATTTGAAATAACTGACGCCGCAGGCCTGATCGCCGACACGGGTTTCGAGGGCTTGCTTGGCCGACGGCGCATTCTCCCCCGGCTTCGGCATCTGGTAGTCGACGCTGACGACTGTGCCTTCCGGCGCGTCGTGGACGGCGTCATAGCTGCGCTGTCCCATCGGCTCGTTGTAAAGCTTGAACTGGCGGATATCGGCGCCGATCAGCGCGGACATTTCATAAGCCGTGAATTTCCCATCGGCGGTGTTGAAGCAATAGACGAACAGATCGCGATCGCGGAAATCCTTGTTGTGCGCGTCGTTGAAAGCCGCCAGCGCCGCGCCTTGGTCGGCCTTAAGCGCGGCGACGGCGCGGTCGAGCATGGCGCGGGCCGCTTCTGCCGTGCCGAGCGGTTCGCCGGCCAACAACCCATCGCTCCACAGCACTGCGAACGCCAGCAACGCGAACGCCAGCCACACCAACGCACAAGAATTTTTCTTCACAGCGATCTCATTCTTTTTTTAAAGTTGCACAAACCGGCCTGATCGTAGCAAGGGTAGCCCGGATGAGCCAACCGCCCTCCCCGATCCGCGACAACGCCGCGCTGTGCCGCTTCGAGTTCGAGGCCGGCGGCGTGACGACGTTTATGAATTATCGCCTCGCCGGCAACGTCATGACGCTCATGCACACCGAGACACCGGTCGCGGCGCGCGGGCGCGGCCTCGCTTCGCGGCTCGTCGCCGGCGTGCTGGATGAAGTGCGCCGCCGCGGGCTCAAGATCGTGCCGCGCTGCCCGTTCGTCAGCGCCTATCTCGCCAAGCACCCCGAATTCCGCGATCTGGTGGCGTAATTCCCAAGGCCACGGCTAAATACCCCCGTTCTCCACTCCTTAGCACGGGTATGCTATACGCTGTCCCATGACCATCGAAGACCTTGAGAAAGCCGTCGCCAAGCTGCCACCCGATCAGTTCGCGGAATTCCGCGCCTGGTTCGACGAGTTCGATGCCGCGCGGTTCGACCAGAAGATCGAGCGCGACGCGAAAGCCGGTCAGCTCGATCGGCTGGCCGATCAAGCCATCGACGATTTCCACAAGGGCCGCGCCCGCGAGCTATGAGGCATTTCGCGAGCCGCACCTTTTGGGAGGCTTATGAAAAGCTTCCCGAACAGGTTCGCGTCCTCGCCGACAAGAACTATGCATTGCTCAAGGCAGATCCACAGCATCCTTCCTTGCAGCTCAAGAAGGTCGGGCGATTCTGGTCCGTGCGCGTCGGATTACGCTATCGTGCATTGGCGATCGAATCCGACAGCGATCTCGTCTGGTTCTGGATCGGCTCGCACGCCGACTATGATGCAATGATCAGATAGCGGAATGACAACCAAGAAACCCGTCGTCGGCGTCATCGGCAGCGCGCATCTGGCCGAAGGCAAGTTTCCCGCCCAGCGCGTCAGCGAACGCATTTTACGCGCGGCGGCGGAAGCCGCGGATGCGCTGCCGCTGATCTTTGCCGGCTCGCCAGAGATCACCGATATCGGCGCCCTGCTCGATGTCGTCGACGGCGTGCTGCTTACCGGCAGCCGCGCCAATGTGCATCCGCGGCATTTCGGGCATGAAGCCGATCCGCGCCACGAGCCTTACGATGAGCCGCGCGACGCGGTCGCTTTGCCGCTGATCGAGGCTTGCGTCGCCCGCGGCGTGCCGCTGTTCGGCATCTGCCGCGGCTTCCAGGAGATGAATGTCGCGTTCGGCGGCACGCTCCATCCGGAGATCCGCGAACTGCCCGGGCGCATGAATCATCGCGCGCTGCGGCTCGAAAACGGCGAGATCAATCCCGATCCCAAGGTCATCTATGCCGAGCGCCACGAAGTCCGGCTCACGCCCGGCGGCGTGTTCGCAAAACTCCTCGGCGCCGAGACCATCCGCGTCAATTCGCTGCACGGCCAGGGCATTCTCAAGCCCGGCGACCGCGTCGTCATCGAAGGCGTGGCCGAGGACGACACCATCGAGGCCATCCGCATCGCCGAGGCGCCGGGCTTTGCGCTCGGCGTGCAATGGCATGCCGAGCACGTGGCCAACCGCAGTCCGGTCAATCGCACTCTGTTCGCCGCGTTCGGCGCCGCGCTGGTCAAATATCGGCAGGCACGGTGATCGTCGCGTTGCTTGCGGCGCGCTACGGCGCGCGACTGGGCGGAGGCTGGCCGGTGGGAACGCCGGAAATCGGCTGCAGCGCGGCTAATTTGCCGAGAAACTCATCCGCCGCGTAAAGCTGCAGCGGTTGCAGATCGCCGAGCCGGGGCGGCATGTCGGCAATGACGACCTGATCGCGATCCGGCTCGTGCAGCCAAAATGCGGTCAGATAGAATGCCGGCACCAGCAGAATGGAGGCGACGGCGTCCTGCGGCACGTGCGCATCGATCCAAGCGATCGCCTCGTCGATGCGCGGCGCCGCCGGCGAATGCACCACTTCCTGCACTTGCCAGCCCGCGGCGCCGGGAGCGGCGCCGGGCGGCGGCGCGGTCGAGCGCGCGATGCCCTGGGCTTGCGCGCCATAACGAATTTGGTGCTGCCAAATGCCGGTCTGGCGCGCGATGTCGGGTAAATTCTTGTTGCCGGCGCGAAGCGCGTCCACACCGAGCATATAAACCGGAAAGCTTTCCCCGATCGAAATCTGCGGCGCCTGGGCGGCCGCCGCCGCGCCCGGCGCGCGAAGCGACGGCAGCCGGCTGCCGATCTGGCTGGCGATCGAGGCAAGTGCGGCAGCTGGAATCTCGGGCGCGCGAGCCATCAGACAACTCCTCCCGACGCGGTCGACGCGAAGGATGCGATTGCTCCCGACGCAGTCGATGCAACTCCTCCCGACGCGGTCGACGGCAAGGGCGCGATGTTCTTATACGAAATAGTCCACGCTCCCAGACCATAAGCTGATTGCACGAAGCTAAAGGCGCGGCGGCCCGAACCGTAGCTCGGCCACGGGTCGTGCACCCAGACGTCGTTATTGTCGAAAACTCCGATAATCAAAGCGACATGCGCTCCGGCACCACCAGTCCAGGCGTAGTACACCTCGACCGGCCGGCCGCTCGAAATCTCCGCCGTCACGTCGCTTAGTGTCATCGATGAATTGAGGTTGGTAAATCCCATTGCGTATTTCGGATAAACATTGTCCGGCCACTCGCCTTGATCGCAGGCCGAACTGGACGGGTTCGCGCAACAAAGCTGGTTGAATTGGCGCGACGCCAGATCGCACTGTTGCAAGGTGTTCGTATGATAATAATCGAACACCATTTGCGCGCAGGCCGCCCAGCACCAGTAGTTCTCGGTTTGCGGATGGTATGGCACCGGCAGCTGCGGCGGGACAGCGCCGGGCGCCGCCGCCGCCAGCGCGGCCGGAACAGTAATGCGAATTCCTTGTGCGGCGCGCAGCATGATACACGGCATGGTGGCATTTTCGTCTTAGGTTGTAAACCGCTGGCGCGGCGGCAATGGGCCGTCTATGCTCTTTGCGTAAATTCCTTGGGCAACGTTTGGGGAACGGGAATGGCGAGAAAGACACGCAAGAAACCGGCTTCGAAGGCCGGCAAAAAAATAAAAGCTTCAACAAGGAAGAAAGCCGCTAAGAAGAAAATCGCAGTTACCAAAAAACCGCGCAAGGCCGCGGCGGCGAAGAAATCCAAACCCGTCGCGAAGAAAACGCCCGTCGCGAGGACAAAATCCGCCGCCACGAAGACCAGCGCGCCGCCGCCGGAGAGTTTGCCGCACAAGATTGCAGGCGCCTTCACCGCCGTCGTCGACATTCTCACGGACGCGGAACGGCTGCACCACAAATTGGATCCCGGTATCTCAAACGAACCGGAATGAGGTGTCGGATGCGCGCGCCGACGGGGTCCGGCGCAAAAAGCCTGCGGCGCAGCCGCCGGCGAGCTAGTACTTCCGCCCCTGTTCGGATTCGGTCGAACTGCGGATCGCTTCGTCGTGATACCAGCCGCTGCCGGAGACGAGCTTCACGCCGTAGGGCAACTGCACTTTCGCCGGCACCAGTTCGTCGCCTTGGCTGCGCAGCGCGAAGCGGCCGCGTGGCGGGAACGTGTAGATCTTCGCCGATCCGGAAATATTGGTCGTCATTGTCGGCTCCATCGCCGTGCGCGCATCATCAACGCGCGTGTCGTAAATGAGTCTCCTGAGTCTCTCTTAATATAATCCTTTGCTCGTCTTTTGTTCGATGTGCCTCGCAGAAAATAAGCAAATGGCTACAATATGTGCATTCAAGCCGCGTTCATGTCTTTGCTTATTTGAACGGCATTTCTGTACTTCCCGAATCGACGGGATTTCTTCACGCCACTGTACCCGGCGGGAATAACGCCCCGTTTGGCACACAAAATGCTTGCAAATCGGCGGGAGGCGGCGAGCAGCCGCAGTATTCGGCCGCGCACGCTTCAGCACACGCTCACATCAGCCAAGAGAGACGGGTATGACAAAATATAAGCTCGAATACATATGGCTCGACGGTTACACGCCGACGCCGAATTTGCGCGGTAAAACACAGATCAAGGAATTTGCCGCGATTCCCACGCTCGAGCAGCTGCCGCTGTGGGGCTTCGACGGCTCCTCGACTATGCAGGCCGAAGGTCATAATTCGGATTGCATCCTCAAGCCCGTCGCCGTCTATCCGGATGCCGCGCGCACCGACGGCGTGCTGGTGATGTGCGAAGTCATGCTGCCGGACGGCTCGCCGCATCCCTCGAACAAGCGCGCCACCATTCTCGACGATCCCGGCGCCTGGTTCGGCTTCGAGCAGGAATACTTTTTCTACAAGGACGGCCGCCCGCTCGGCTTTCCGTCGAGCGGTTATCCGGCGCCGCAGGGGCCATACTACACCGGCGTCGGCTACAAGAACGTCGGCGACATCGCCCGCAAGATGGTCGACGAGCATCTCGATCTGTGTCTCGCCGCCGGCATCAACCACGAAGGCATCAATGCCGAAGTGGCGAAAGGCCAGTGGGAATTCCAGATTTTCGGCAAGGGCTCGAAGACCGCTGCCGACCAGATGTGGATGGCTCGTTATCTGATGTTGCGGCTCACCGAGAAATACGGCGTCGACATCGAATTCCACTGCAAGCCGCTCGGCGATACCGACTGGAACGGCTCCGGCATGCACTGCAACTTCTCAACGACCTATATGCGCGAAGTCGGCGGCAAAGAGTATTTCGAGGCGCTGATGAAAGCGTTCGATGCCGCGCGCCAAGACCACATCGCGGTTTATGGCCCGGACAATCATATGCGGCTGACCGGCAAGCACGAGACCGCGGCCATTACCGAGTTCACCTACGGTATCGCCAACCGCGGCGCATCGATCCGCGTGCCGCATAGCTTCGTCAACAACAGCTACAAGGGCTATCTCGAAGATCGCCGGCCGAATTCGCAAGGCGACCCGTATGCGATCACCTCGCAGATCCTCAAGACGATCGCCTCGGTCCCGACCAGCGGCCAAGTCAGCGCCGCGGCTTAAGCGGCGCGAATTGAACAGACAAGCGTGAGGGTTTCAGCAAATCCTCACGCCGTCCTTCGCCAACGCGAATTCGGCTAGTGCGAGCGACTTACCGGCATTTGCCGCGCGGCGATTCGACCATCCTCGCGATCGGCGTCGGCTTCATTCGAGCTCGGTGAGCCCGATGCCGCGGGGGAGGTGATTGGCGTCCCTCCCCCGATTCCGGTCGCGGCGAGAGCCCGCGATCAAACTTTGATATGCTTGCCGACGAACTTGACCATGTCGGCGAAGGCGCCGCCGATCTGCGACAGATCCGGCGTGTGGCCGGCGTGCCGTTCCATCTCGATGTATTCCAGTTCGATCTCGCCGCCGGCCTTGCGGTAATTGGCGACGAAGCGTTGCGGCTCGTTGCCGGGAAAATCGGAATCGGCGTCCTTGTAGTCGTGCACCAGATCGCCGCGCGCCTGAAACCATATCGCTGGCGGTAATTGCACTTTTTCGCCGCGCTCGAGCGCCAGCATCGGATTGCCCTCGGCCATGTCCGCCTCCGACGGCCAATAGGCGTCGTGGCGCGGAATGATGTTCTTCGGCCACTTCGGCGCATTGGCGCCAGCGAGCGTGCGCTTGGCGTGGCGGTAGCGCGACAGCGGATTGATCACCGGCCAGGATAGAACGGCGCAGCGCACGCTGGCGTCGTGCCGCGGCGAGCCGGCCGGCAGCGCAATCGCCGCGTAGCGCGCATCGTGCGGGCGCATGGCGACAAGCATCGCCAAATGCCCGCCGCTCGATTGGCCGGAAATGCCGACGAGTTCAGGCTTCGTCTTCAGATCGCCGGCGTGGAGCTTGGCCCAGCGCACCGCATAGTTGATGTCCTGCGCCGAGGCCGGATATTTCGCCTCGGTGCCGGAACGGAAATCGAGCGCAATCGATACGATGCCGTGCGATGCGATGAATTCATGGCGCAGATGCTCGGTCTTGCGGTCGGAGAGGCACCAGGCGCCGCCGTGGCACTCGACAAGCGCCGGGAACGGCCCCTGCCCGCGCGGCGTGAACACCCGCGCCAACAGCGGCTTGTCGCCGTGGCGAAGGTATTCGACGTCCTGGACGTCATATTCGGTCGTTCTGTTGTCGAGAACGGCAGTGGTCATGATGCGTTTCCTTTATGCTGTCGCCTGTCATGCCGCGCGCGGCGCCGCTGCCGGCAGAATGACACTGCGCGTCATGGTGCCGAGCGCGATGGCGCCGATGATCAAGAGAACACCGGCGATCCACAGCGCCCAGTCGTAGGAGCCGAGCCCGGCCACAACATAGCCGGTCACGATCGGCGCCAACAGGCCGCACAGGTTGCCGCTGAGGATCGTCAGACTTATCGCCTTGCCGACGTCGCTGGCGCGGTGGACGAGGTCGGTCACCAGCGACAGGTTGAGCGAGATCATGGCGTTGATGCCGGACAGCGACAGCGCGAACAGCGTCAGGATCAGCGTCGTATCGTTGGTAAACGGTACGAACACAATTACCGCGGATAGCAGGATGCAGGCGATGACGATGGCGCGCCGGCCGCCGGCAAGGAGCGTATCGTTCCGCAACAGCCGATCGCTGATAAGGCCGATGACGATGCTGACCGGCACCGCGATCGCCCATGGCACCGCGGTATAGAGGCCGGTCTTCATGATGGTGAGGTGCTTGGTGTCCTGCAGATAGCTCGGCATCCAGAACAGCAACAAGTAAAGCGCGTAGATGCCCGAGGCTTGCGCGATCATCGCGCCCCATTGCGACGGCGACTGCAGAAGCTCCAACACCACGCCCGGGCTGCCGTGCACGCCGACTTCGTCGGGCGAGCCGGCGGAGCGCTCGCTGAGGATTTTTTTGCGTTCATCGGCCGAAAGCCAGCTCACCTTTTCGGGCCGATCGAACCAGATCAGATTGCAGGCGAGCCACACGAAGCCGAACGCGCCGAGGACGATGAAGGCCGCGCGCCAGCCCCACGCGCTGGCGATCGATGCCGTGACGACCGCGCCCAGCGCGGGACCGACGAAACTGCCGGCGCTCCACACCACATTGGCGACGCCGCGCTCTTGCGCCGGCATCCATTCGCGCACAATGCGCCCGCAAGACGGTATAGAGGTCGCCTCGCCGGCCCCCATGACCATGCGGACGGCAATCAGCGTGGCAAAGCTCCACACGCCCGCCGTCGCCGCCATGGCCAGCGACCATAGCGTGATGCCGATGGAATTGATGTTTCGCGAGGAAAAGCGATCGAGCAGAATGCCGATGGGAAGCAGGCAAATCACATAGGTCCACAGAAAGGACGAGAACAAGTAGCCCATCTCGACCGGCGAAAGCTTGAACTCCCCGCGCACCGACTGGGCCACGATGCCGAGCGCCGAACGATCCATGTAATTGATCGTGACCAGCGCCAGCGTCAGGACATAGACCCAGCCGCGCCGGAAATGGCTCGTGGCCGCGGCTGCGGTTTGCACACTCATAATCTCCTCCCCATGGTCATTTCTATTTTAGGCGGCCGTTTGCGTTTGGCGCGCCGCGCGATCGGCTTGGCTTTGACGGACCGATTATTGCTTCGGCGGCGGAGCGCCGCCTGCTGCCGGCGCCGGCGCCGGCGCTCCGGCTGCAGCTCCCGCGGCGGGACCGCGGGGATCGTTCCTGTTGGCCATGCAATTCTTCAAAAACTTCGCACGCGCCGCGCCTTGCAGCTTCTGGTCGTCGGCGCCGAATTTACAGGTCGCCATTTTCTCCTTCGCCGTCACCGCCAAAGACGGTGCGCTAGGCAGTACGGTGATCAGCGTGGCGGCCAAGAAAATAGTGCGATGAGCGTGGCTAAGCATGGCGTTATCCCCTGACTATCGGGCAGCATAGTAGCACCGAATGGACGGCCGGATACCATGGCGCAAATTGGCACTATAAGGCGGGCATGGCCTCCACCTCCCGCATCAGCGATGTCCTTGCCCGGATCAGGCATGGCCTGACCGGCACTTCCGAAATCCTGGTTGGGCCCGAGCATACGGCGCCCTTTGTCGGTTCCGGGCGGATCGCGGTGCTGGCGACGCCGGTGATGATCAACGTGATCGAGGCCGCGGCGCTGGCGGCAATCGAGCATCTCCTACCCTCCGGCCATCAGAGCCTCGGCATCCATCTCGACGTCAGCCATACCGCGGCGACCCCGGTCGGCTTGCGGGTGACTGCAACCGCGGAGGTCGTGCGGCTCGAAGGCCGCACTGTGACGTTCCGCGTCGAAGCCCGCGATGATTTCGAATCGATCGGCGGGGGCAGTCATCAGCGGGTGGTTGTCAGCGTGGCGCGGTTCGACGAACGGGTGCAGCGTAAGCTGCGCGGCGCGGCGTAACGGCGCGCTGACTAGGGCGCGCGCCGGAACAACAATACCGCGGCGACGACAAAAAGGTATCAGCGCCGGCCGGAAAACCAGCCGACGCCAAACAGCACGACGGCGGCAACGAGGGCAGCGTAGGCATGCAGGTGGTGAATGTGCGTCGAGCCTTCAGTATAGCCCGGCATGAATGTCGGCAAAGAGCCGGCCTGCATTGTGTAGTACATCACGGCGGCGATGACGCAAATAATGGCAAGTATGTAAGCGATTATTTTCATTGGGCGTTTTTCCTCATCAATGCCGACGCGCGAATGCATGCCAATGGCACGCTAACATGTCTCCGTTAGCACGCCGCCGGCAGCCTTGGCGAGACGGGAAATGAGTACACGCGCTGGCCGCTTGTGTTTGCAGGCGCACGCGGCGATGATCCTCGACAAAAAGAGGGGGAGGACGATCATGGCTATCCGGCTCACCGGGCTTGTGGCCGCGCTGGGCTTTGTCGCGCTCGCCGCGCTTCCGGCCAGCGCCCAGTCGCTCGACGATCTCTACGCCAAGGCAAAAGGTGAAGGTGCCTTCGTGCTCTATGTCGGCGGTCCGACTGCGCCCTGGGAAGCCATGGCGAAAGTGTTCAACGAACGCTATCCCGGCATCACGGTGTCGATCAGCGGCGGCTTTTCCAACGTGCTGGACAAGAAGATCGACGCGCAGATCGCTGCCGGCAAGCTCGAGGTCGACGCCGCGATTTTGCAGACGATCGCCGATTTCGTCCGCTGGAAGGACAACGGACGGCTCATCGATTTCAAGCCCGCGGGCTTCGACAAGATCGACGCGAGCTTTAAGGATCCGGCCGGCGCTTATTGGGCGACGATGGTCAATGCCGTGCCCTATATGTACAACACCGAGAAAGTCGCCGCGGTCGACATTCCGAACTCGGCTCTCGATTTCCTCAAACCGCAATTCCAGGGAAAAGCGGTCACGCCCTATCCGGCGGATGACGATGTCACGTTGTGGGTCTTCTACCACATCGTGAAGAAATACGGCTGGAGTTACATGGACAAATACATGGCCACCAAGCCGAACTTCATTCAGGGCCACCTCGGTGAGCAGCGCAGCATCGGCTCCGGGCAAAACCTGGTCACGTTCGATTCGATCTACAACATCACAACGGTGTTGAAGAAACAGAAAATGCCGGTGGACTCCCATTTCCCCACCGTCGACGCGACGCCGTTCTGGCCGCTCACCGGCGCGATCTTTAAAAATGCGCCCCACACCAACGCGGCCAAATTGTTCCTGACATGGCTCCTGGAGCCGGCGCAGCAAATCGCCACCGAAACGTGGTCTGGACGCGGCGACGTGCCGCCGCCGGCCGGCTACAAGCCGATTTTCTCCTACAAGATCATCAACGACTATCGCGCCTTTCTGACCGATCAGCCGAATATCGTTGAACTGCGCAAGCGCTTCGAGAAATACACCGGCCCCGTCGTGAACGCCGGCGGCGTACGTTAGAGCATGATCCCGAAAAGTGGATACCGGTTTTCGGAAAAGATCATGCTCAAACAAAATGCTAGAGACCGATTTTGATCCCATCAAAATCGATTAGGCTCTAGGCGCGCGCCTCATTCCGCTGCAATCGCCACCGGCGCGGCGTGCGCAGCCTCGCCGCTCGCCAACGCGGCAAGGATGCGCTCGACCAGCGCGCGCGCCGAATCGGCGGAAAGCTCGACCGCGACGCGGTCGCGCCCGCCTTCGCCCTCGTTGGTGAAGTCGATGGCGAGCACATGATCGAGCGTCGAGTAATAGGGATGGTCGAAATAGACATTGGCGGTGTCGATCCGCATCCAGCCTTTGCGGCCCTTGGCGCTGCCGACCAAGGCGGCCTTTTCAACGATATAGGAGCACATAGTCGTTTTCTCCGAATTTATTCGGCGGCAATACTGGCGGCAGACGTCGCCAGATAACGATTGTAGAAGGCAAAGACCTTCTTCCAACCGTCCAGCGCCTGATCGGGCCGATAGGCGTCGCGCGACGTATTGAAAAAGGCATGTCCGGCGCCGTCGTAACGATGAAACTCGTAGTTCTTACCAAGCTTCTTGAGCACCGCCTCGGTGCGGTTGACCTGATCGGCGGTCGGATTGGCGTCGTCGTTGCCGAAAAGACCGAGCAGCGGACAGGTCATTTTCTCGGTGAGATCGATCGGCGCGACCGGACGCTTGTCGTTGAGGAGTTTCGGATCGTCGACGATGACGTTGCCGCCCCAGCAATCGACGACGGCGTCGATGCCCGGCAATGTGCAGGCGGCAAGATAGGCGAGGCGGCCGCCGGAGCAGAAGCCGATGACGCCGATTTTGCCGTTGCTGTTGGACTGCGCGCGCAGATAGGCCATCGCACCCGCGGTGTCGCCCATAACCTGCGCGTCGGCAACGCCGCCGGCGGCACGCACGCGCGCGCCGATATCGTCGGGACTGCCCTCGCCCTCGCGAAAATAATGGTGGTGCGAGATCGCCGCGTAGCCGTGATGGGCGAACTTGCGCACGACTTCGGTGATCCATTCGTCCCACCCGGGCAAATGATGGATGACGACGACGCCGGGGAATTTTCCGGCGCGCGTCGGTCGCGCGTAATAGGCCTCGCCGGTATCGCCGTTATGGCCGCGAAACGGCACCACTTCCGCCTGCAGACCCTGATAAAAGCTCATTTGGGATTCTCCCTGTTCGGCGGCTAAAGCCGGCCGCGAAATTCAGATCACTTATTGGCCGCGGCGGCACTCGGCGCCGAGTTCGGGCAGCGATACAGCACCGCCTTGTAGGTGCCGTTGCTGTCGACGAATTCGACGGTGTTGTCGGGCTTCGGCGTGAACGTGATATTGCCCATCAGCGGTCCGCTGGGGAACTTGCACTCGACATGTTCGGCATAACTGTCGCCATCCTTTTTGGTATCCAGGATGGTGCAGACGCCGACATTGGACACGATTTCCTGAGCCGAAATCGTCACTTTGGCGGTGGCCGGATCGCTGCCGTCGCCTTTGCAGGCGACGTTCTGGGTGTAATTTCCCGCGAACGGAAAATCGTCAGCCGCAAGTGCGGTACTCGATAGACCGGTTGCAACGAACGCCAGCGCGACGCATCCGACGAGCGGATGAATGGTTTTGTACACGCGTCCCTCGACTGATATTTATTGCCCGGCGCAGCCCCCGACGCCGCAGCCGCTGCCCCGTAGGGAAAATGTAGCGAAAGTCGCAGCCTCAGCCAAACTTTTTTCGCCGCGCACAGCCAATTTTGCCGCGATGGGCTAGTGATCGCGGAACCCGGTGCTGATGACCCGAATACGGGCGGCCGACCAGCTCTTGGGGCCGTCGAGGCCGTGGTCGGCGGCCTCCTCGCAATTGACGCTGCCCTGGTCGGTGAATTGGCCGTTCTGATTATCGAACAGCCATTGGTGGCAGACGTTGCTGGTATCCGGCATGTAGAGGATCGACCCGGTATAAATATCGTCGCCCTTCGCCGCTTCGTACGTCCCCGCCGCCTGACGCTTCGCCGCCGCAATATATTGATCGGTCGCCAGCGCGCCGAGCCCAAGTACCGCCGCGATCGCGACGACGACGATAAGCGCCTGGCTTGCGCCATTGCCGGGGGACGGATGCTTTTTCACAGGGCGAGGAAACCGAGTCATTTCCGATAGTCCCTCAAGCGGCCATTCCACAATACATCAGTGCGGATTACTGGGTCGCAGTCGACACCGATATGACTAAGGAATCGATAATGCCGCCGTTCGCGCGCGAAAAAACGGCGCCCGCAAGGGCGCCGTTTACAATTATAAGTGCCGGCTTCAGTGCGCGGTCAGCCCGGAGGAATCTTCCTCCACGACCGGCTCGGGAACATCGACGGGCTTTGCCGCCACCTCCTCCCAGACGATCGGCTCCGGCTTGCGGGTAAGCGCGCGCGCCAGCACCTCGTCCATGCGCGAGACCGGGATGATATCGAGCCCGCTCTTGATGCTGTCGTTGATCTCGACAAGATCTTTGGCGTTCTCTTCCGGGATCAGCACGGTCTTGATGCCGCCGCGGTGCGCAGCCAGGAGCTTCTCCTTCAAGCCCCCGATCGGCAGGACGCGGCCGCGTAACGTGATCTCTCCGGTCATCGCCACGTCGCGGTGCACCGGGATGCCAGTCATCACCGAAACGATCGCGGTGACCATGGCGACGCCCGCGGACGGACCGTCCTTCGGCGTCGCGCCTTCCGGCACGTGCACGTGGATATCGCGCTTGTCGAACCACGGCGGCTCGATGCCGAAGGCCACCGCACGCATGCGGACGTAAGAGGCCGCCGCCGAGATCGATTCCTTCATCACGTCGCGCAGATTGCCGGTAACGGTCATCTTGCCCTTGCCGGGCATCATGGCCGATTCAATGGTGAGCAGCTCACCGCCGACATCGGTCCAGGCCAGGCCGGTGACCACGCCGACCTGGTCGACGTCCTCGACTTCGCCATAGCGGAACCTCGGCACGCCGAGGTAATCGGGCATCACCTTATCGGTGACCGCAACCGATTCCTTCTTCGAGATGATGATCTCTTTGACCGCCTTGCGGATGAGCGTCGACAATTCGCGTTCGAGATTGCGCACGCCCGCTTCGCGCGTGTAACGGCGAATGATCGTGAGCAACGCCTCGTCGTCGATCGACCATTCCTTCGGATCGAGACCGTGTTTGACGATCGCGTGCGGGATGAGGTGCTTGCGCGCGATCTCGACCTTCTCGTCCTCGGTATAGCCGGCGATGCGGATGATCTCCATGCGATCCATCAGCGGCGGCGGAATATTGAGAGTATTCGCCGTGGTGATGAACATCACATGGGAGAGATCGTAGTCGACCTCGAGATAATGGTCGTTGAAGGCGTGGTTCTGCTCGGGATCGAGCACTTCGAGCAAAGCCGATGACGGATCGCCGCGGAAATCGGCGCCCATCTTGTCGACCTCATCGAGCAGGAACAGCGGATTCGACGTTTTCGCCTTGCGCATCGACTGGATGATCTTGCCCGGCATCGAGCCGATATAAGTGCGCCGATGGCCGCGAATCTCGGCCTCGTCGCGCACGCCGCCGAGCGACACGCGCACGAATTCGCGCCCGGTCGCTTTGGCGATCGATTTGCCGAGCGAGGTCTTGCCCACGCCGGGCGGGCCGACCAGACACAGGATCGGTCCGGTCAGCTTATTGGCGCGCTGTTGCACCGCGAGATACTCGACGATGCGTTCCTTGACTTTTTCCAGGCCGAAATGGTCGGCGTCGAGGATCTGCTCGGCGAGCGTGAGATCCTTCTTGATCTTGGACTTTTTGTTCCACGGGATCGAGAGCAGCCAGTCGAGATAGTTGCGCACGACGGTGGCTTCCGCCGACATCGGCGACATCTGCCGCAGCTTCTTGATCTCATGCTGCGCCTTCTCGCGCGCTTCCTTCGACAGCTTGGTACGCTTGATCTTCTCTTCGAGCTCGGCGAGTTCGTCCTTGCCGTCTTCGTCGCCCAGTTCCTTCTGGATCGCCTTCATCTGCTCGTTGAGATAGTATTCGCGCTGCGTCTTCTCCATTTGACGCTTCACCCGCGTGCGAATGCGCTTCTCGACCTGCAGGACGGAGATTTCACTCTCCATCAGTCCGAGGACTTTTTCCAGCCGCTCGGTGACGACGGGCGTCTCCAGGATCAGCTGCTTGTCGGGAATCTTCACCGCGAGATGCGAAGCGACCGTGTCGGCGAGCTTGGCATAGTCCTCGATCTGCTGGACCACGCCGACGACTTCCGGCGACACCTTCTTGTTGAGCTTCACATAGCCTTCGAATTCATTGACGACCGAGCGCGCCAGCGCTTCGGCCTCGACCTGATCGCCCGAGGAATCCGCGATCACCTCGGCTTCCGCCTCGAAATAATCCTCGCGATCGGTGTAGCGCTTGACCTGCGCGCGCGCGGCGCCTTCGACCAGCACCTTTACGGTGCCGTCGGGCAGCTTCAAAAGCTGCAGCACGCTCGCGAGCGTGCCGACGCCGAAGATGGAGTCGGTCGCCGGATCGTCGTCGGAAGCATTTTTCTGGGTCGCGAGCAGGATGAACGTGTCCGAACGCATCACCTCCTCGAGCGCCTTGATGGACTTCTCGCGGCCGACGAAGAGCGGAACGATCATGTGCGGGAAGACAACGATGTCCCGCAAAGGAAGCACCGGATAGGCCCGGCTTTCACCGGCTGTCAGGAGCGGCTTGGGTTTGGCGGCGCTTGTCATGGCCCCATGTCCTTATTGTTATGCACGCCCATCGAGACCCGTCAGGATGCGCTGTGACGACGAACTGCGCATTATAGGTGGCGTCGCGTCGCGGGCCTGTCAAGAAAGGCCGGTTTTTCGAGGAAATCTGCGCGCCGCGAAAGCGCAGCGAGTGGCCGCACGCCGAATCGCGGGTGTGGGTTGCGCCCACCCGTTAAGCGCTCGCCCCGCCGGTCTCGCCGGCGCGATCCGAGCGGTCGGCATAGATATAGAGCGGCCGCGCGCTGCCTTCGACGACCTCTCTCGAGATCACGACCTCCTCGACGCCTTCGAGGCTCGGCAGATCGAACATGGTGTCGAGCAGGATGCTCTCCATGATCGAACGCAGTCCCCGCGCGCCGGTCTTGCGGTCGATCGCCTTCCGCGCGATGGCGGACAGCGCCTCATCGGCGAGCGTGAGGTCCACCGTCTCCATCTCGAACATACGCTGGTATTGCTTGACCAGCGCGTTCTTCGGCTCGGTCAGGATGCGCTTGAGCGAAGGCTCGTCGAGATCCTCCAGCGTCGCGACGACCGGAAGCCGGCCGACGAATTCCGGAATAAGCCCGTATTTCAATAAATCCTCGGGCTCCACTTCGCGGAAAATCTCGCCCTGCTTACGATCCTCCGGCGCCGCCACCCTGGCGGCAAAGCCGATCGAGGTGGCGCGGCCGCGCGAGGAGATGATCTTTTCGAGGCCGGCGAAAGCGCCGCCGCACACGAACAGAATATTCGTGGTATCGACCTGGAGAAATTCCTGCTGAGGGTGCTTGCGGCCGCCCTGCGGCGGCACGCTGGCGATGGTGCCTTCCATGATCTTCAAGAGCGCCTGCTGCACGCCCTCGCCCGACACGTCGCGGGTAATCGACGGATTGTCGGACTTGCGCGATATCTTGTCGATCTCGTCGATATAGACGATGCCGCGCTGCGCGCGCTCGACATTGTAGTCGGCCGACTGCAACAGCTTCAAAATGATGTTCTCGACGTCCTCGCCGACATAGCCGGCTTCGGTCAGCGTGGTGGCGTCCGCCATCGTGAACGGCACGTCGAGAATGCGAGCGAGCGTCTGCGCCAACAGCGTCTTGCCGGAACCGGTCGGACCGATCAGCAGAATGTTCGACTTCGCCAGCTCGACGTCGTTGTGCTTGCTCTGGTGATTGAGCCGCTTGTAGTGATTGTGGACCGCGACCGAGAGCACCTTCTTGGCGTGGTCCTGGCCGATCACGTAATCATCGAGGACTTTGCGGATCTCCCGCGGCGTCGGAATGCCGTCGCGCGATTTCACCAACGAGGACTTGTTCTCCTCGCGGATGATGTCCATGCACAGTTCGACGCATTCGTCGCAGATGAAGACGGTCGGCCCGGCGATGAGCTTGCGCACCTCGTGCTGACTCTTGCCGCAGAACGAGCAATAGAGCGTATTCTTCGAGTCGCCGCCGCCAACTTTGCTCATTCCAATCTCCGTCTTCGCCAGCGCAGCACCGCAACTCTATATCCTACGCGGCACTGCGCTAAAATTCCGTAGCATCCCCACTCCCGGCACCACCCAAGTCCACACCCCAATCAGCCGCCACACTGCCAAGAGTCAATTATATGATACAAGCGGACATGCTAACGGCGTGCCAATCAAGAATCCATTAACGATAACACGACTTTGCGCCAGTGTGTTTTCCGGATCACATGCCGAGAAAACGCTTGACCGGGGGGCCAACCCCGCTTTGGGCCGATGAATTGGCCACTTTTATGGCAGCACCCGCGACGGACTTAGCTCACCCCCTTGAGGATAGGCTCGCTCTTGAGGCCCGGCTCCTCCGGCCGCTTTTCGATCACCTTATCGATGAGGCCGAAATCCTTGGCCATTTCGGAGGTGAGGAACATATCGCGTTCCAGCGCGTCCTCGATCTTCTTGAGCGGCTGGCCGGTATGCTTGACATAGATTTCGTTCAACCGGCGCTTGAGGTTCAGGATCTCTTGAGCGTGCAACATGATGTCGGTCGCCTGGCCTTGGAACCCGCCGGACGGCTGGTGCACCATGATCCGGGCATTAGGCAGCGCAAAGCGCAGGTCCTTGGCGCCGGCGGCAAGCAATAGCGAGCCCATCGACGCCGCCTGCCCAGTGCACAGTGTCGACACCGGGGGACGAATGAACTGCATGGTGTCGTAAATCGCCAGGCCCGAGGTTACGATCCCGCCCGGCGAATTGATGTACATCGAGATTTCTTTTTTCGGATTCTCCGCCTCGAGGAACAAAAGCTGCGCCACGATAAGCGAGGCCATGCCGTCTTCGATCGGACCGGTGATGAAGATGATCCGCTCCTTGAGCAAGCGCGAGTAGATGTCATAGGCCCGCTCGCCGCGGTTGGTCTGTTCGACCACCATGGGAACGAGGTGCTGCATGTAGGTCTCGGTCGGATCGCGCATATGTCACCTGAAGTGGATCACTTGGAAGAAGATGCCCTGGAAGTGGGTCACCTGGATTGGCTCACCGAAGGCCGGTTCGCCGAGGGATAGTTAGAGCTCCGTAGTCACCGCCTGCCGACCAGTGTGGCTTGAGTCGGTCGGCTTGTCGAAGCCGGCTGTTCGAGATCGCATTGCCGCACGAGCATTGCGATGCATCCGTCTAGGCCGTTACCGCAGATAAGCGCGGAAATTCCGCAAGCAAGGCGTAAATTGTGTGCGTGAAACGCCTTATTCCTCGTCTTCCTTGAATAATTCTTCCCGCGATACCTGCTTGTCGGTCACTTCGACAAGCTCGAGCAGGAAATCGACGACCTTGTCCTCGAATATCGGCGCGCGCAAAGCGGCAAGGGCGCCCGGGTTGTTGCGATAATAATCCCAGACCCGCTGCTCTTGGCCGGGGATCATCCTGGCTTGCGCAACGACGGCTTGGCTCAACTGCTCGTCGGTGACCTTGATGTTGTTTTTCTCGCCGATTTCCGCAAGCACCAGACCAAGCCGTACCCGGCGTTCAGAGATCGCACGATAGTCCTCGCGCGCCTTCTCCTCGGTCGTTCCTTCGTCGGCGAAGGTACGGCCTTGCTGCTTGAGGTCGTTCTCGATCGTCTGCCAAACGTTGTTGAATTCCTCTTCGACCAGCGTCGGCGGCGGGTCGAACTTGTGTCGCGCGTCGAGCTGATCGAGAAGCGCGCGCTTGATCTTCTGGCGCGAGGCGGCCGCGTGCTCGCGCTCGATACGCTCGCGCAGCGCGTCGCGCAGCTTGGCGAGCGATTCCAAGCCGAGCGTTTTGGCGAAGGCGTCGTCCGTCGTGACCTCGCCGGGCGCTTCCACCGTCTTCGCCGTCACGGCAAAGGTGGCGTCTTTGCCGGCGACGGCGGTTGCCGGATAGTTTTCGGGAAATTTGACGTCGAAGGTCCGGCTCTCCCCGGCCTTGACTCCGATGAGGTGATCCTCGAAGCCCGGAAGGAACTGGCCCGACCCGAGCAGGATGGGCACGTCGTCGCCGGAGCCGCCCTCGAAGGTTTCTCCGTTCATGGTGCCTTGAAACGATACCGTGACGCGGTCGCCCTTTTCCGCCCCTTCGGTCTTGGCGGTGAAAGGCCGGTTCTGCTCGCCAATCGTCTGTAGCGCCTGATCGATCTCGGCGTCAGTGACCGGTGCGGTCAGCCGTTCGAGCTTGATGGTCTTGAAATCCGCGAGCGTGATCGGGGGCACGATCTCCATCTCGACCGTGTAAGCAAGGTCGGACTTGCCGGCGATGACGCCCTCGACTGCGCCCTCCTCCGTCGGCAGCACCACTTTGGGCTCGGTGGCGAGCTTAAAGCCATGGTCGGTGATGATCTTGGTGTTGACCTCACGCACCGCGGCTTCGATGACCTCGGCCATGGCAGACTTGCCGTAGAGTCGCTTGAGATGCGCGACCGGCACCTTGCCGGGTCGAAAGCCCCGCAGCTGCACGCGACCCTTGAGATCGTCGAGCCGCTCGTTGACCCGCGCTTCCAGATCGGTTGCGGGAACGACGACGCGGTATTCCCGCTTGAGACCCGCGGCGGCAGTTTCAGTCACCTGCATTGGCACTACTCTTAATGGCGCAAGTCTTTATGGCGCAAGGGGAAAAAGCCGCCCAGGTGGTGCGGGCGGAGGGGCTCGAACCCCCACGACTTTCGTCACGGGAACCTAAATCCCGCGCGTCTACCAATTCCGCCACGCCCGCGACGCGCACGGCGGCCCGGTGGCGCGGCTTATATCATGCAAGGCGCACAGGCTACTACAAAAATTGCCCCGGTTTCACGCCGGTCCGAACCCGCAATCTTAGCCGAGCAGCGCGTGGTAAACTCGCGGCAGCATTTCCGGCAAATCCTCAGAGATGAGCCCGGGCCCGAATGCCGTAGCCGCCTGACCATGGAGCCAGGTCGCGGCCGATGCGGCTTCAAAGGCGGGCATGCCCTGAGCCAATAGGCCGGTCGCGATGCCGGTCAAGACGTCGCCTGCGCCTGCAGTGGCGAGATAAGCCGGCGCATTTCCGGCGATCGAGGCGCGGCCGTCGGCTGCGGCGACCACCGTATCGGCACCCTTCAGCAATACGGTCGCGCCCGTCATCTCGGCCGCGAGACGCGCTCTTTCCAGCTTCGAACCGACTTTAGTTCGTGCGTCCAATGATCCGAAATATCTAGAGAATTCTCCTTCGTGGGGCGTCAGAATCGTGGCCTTTCCGGTCCGCGCTTTCAGGGCCTCGGCGAGGCGCCGGGGCGCTTTGGCGAAACTCGTGATTGCGTCGGCGTCGAGCACCACGGCGCGATCGCCGGCCAGAGCCGCCAGCACGAGTTCGCAGGTCTCCTCGTTCACGCCAATGCCGGGACCGATCGCAAGCGCATTGAGACGCCGGTCGGCGAGGAAGGTCGCGAGTTCGACGGCGCCGTCAACCGGTCGCACCATCACGGCGAGACTGGCCGCCGCGTTGACCGCGAGCGCCTCGCGCGGGCTTGCGATAGTGACCAATCCGGCTCCCGCGCGTAATGCACCGCGGGCCGCGAGCCGTGCCGCTCCGGTCGACCAGGATGGACCGGAAACGACCACTGCATGGCCGCGGTCGTATTTGTGTCCCTCGTGGCGCGGCACCAGAAAGCTTGCGCGCCACAGCGCCGGTCCATTCTCGAAGGTGTGTGGAGCGATGCGTTCAAGCACTGCGGCCGGTATCCCGATATCGGCGACGGAAACGGTGCCGCAATGGAGTCTTCCCGGAAGCAAAAGATGGCCAGGCTTTTTCCGAAAGAACGTGACCGTGTGCGCGGCCTTGACCGCGACGCCCATTACCGCGCCTGACGTGCCGTTGATGCCGCTCGGCAGGTCGACGGCAACCACCGGGACCGCATGCGCGTTTATGGCCTCGATCATGCACCGCGCGAGCCCTTCGACCTGGCGGTCGAGGCCGGCCCCGAACAGCGCATCGACGATGATATCGGCCCGATCGAGTCCGGCGGGCTCCGCCGGCGCGATCGAGCCGCTCCACTTCTTCGCCGCGAGCGCAGCATCGCCTTTGAGGCGATTGGGTTCTCCCACCAGCAACACATCCGGCTTGTAGCCGCGCGCAGCAAGGAGCCGCGCCGCGACAAAGCCGTCGCCCCCGTTATTACCGGGGCCGGCCACTACAACGACCCGGCTGCCGGGAGCCCGGCGCGCGGCCACCGCTTCGGCCACCGCCGTGCCGGCGTTTTCCATCAGTCCAATGCCGGCAATGCCACCGGCGATTGTCAGCCGGTCGGCCTGGGTCATTTCGAGATTGGTGAGGAGCTCAAGCATTTCCAGTCGCACCATAGCGAATGCATCGCTTTACAAGTACCGTGCGGTGCTCGCCTCTTTGGCTCGTTCAACCATTGACTAGATTATAGGCAGCGTGACTAATTAATCGGCGGCGGCCTATTCCGAACCCGTGCAAGCAGGGTCGGACGCTGCCATATCGCTATGATTCTATTGGAGTTTTGACGAACGAAAGGCCTTGGCACGGGACCTGCTAACCAAGGCTCGGTTCCAGGGATGATTTCGTTCATCAGGGGGCCGGGAGAAGAGACGCGATGAAAAAAATCGAGGCGATCATTAAGCCGTTCAAACTCGACGAAGTGAAGGAGGCTCTCCAGGAGGTCGGTCTTCAGGGAATTACAGTCACCGAGGCCAAGGGATTCGGGCGCCAGAAGGGGCACACGGAACTCTATCGCGGGGCCGAATATGTTGTCGATTTTCTCCCCAAGGTGAAGATCGAGATTGTGCTCGGTGACGACATGGTTGAAAAAGCGATTGAGGCGATCCGTCGCGCCGCCCAAACCGGGCGGATCGGCGACGGAAAAATCTTTGTCTCAAATATCGAAGAAGCCATCCGGATCAGGACGGGGGAATCCGGAACAGACGCCATCTGAATTGCTGGTTCGTCTGCCGACGCCGGCCGGCCGTCAGCAGAATTGAGCCAGTACGCCGAGGCATCCAACAGCACCACGAAAGGTACGCATACCATGACGACGCCAAAGAATGTCATGAAAATGATCAAGGACAGCGACGTGAAGTACGCTGATTTCCGCTTCACCGATCCGCGCGGCAAGTGGCAGCACGTCACTTTTGACATCAGCCAGATCGAGGAAGAAACGTTCGCCGAAGGCATGATGTTCGACGGCTCATCGATCGCCGGCTGGAAGGCGATCCACGAATCCGACATGTGCCTGATGCCGGATCCCGCTTCCGCTTGCATTGACCCGTTCTTCGCCGAGACGACGCTTGTGCTGGTCTGCGACGTGCTCGAGCCGACCACGGGCGAACCCTATTCGCGCGACCCGCGCGGCATCGCCAAGCGCGCCGAGGGCATGGTCAAATCCATGGGCGTCGGTGACACGGTCTACTTCGGACCCGAAGCGGAATTCTTCGTGTTCGACGACGTCAAATACAAGGCGGAGCCCTACAATACCGGCTTCAAGCTCGACTCGGTGGAATTCCCGACCAATTCCGACACCGAATACGAAGGCGGCAATCTCGGCCACCGGGTGTGGACGAAGAAGGGCTATTTCCCCGTGCCGCCGCAGGATTCGGTGCAGGACATGCGCTCGGAAATGCTCGCCGCCATGGCGCGGATGGGCTGCGCGGTCGAAAAGCACCACCACGAGGTGGCCTCCGCCCAGCACGAACTCGGCCTGAAATTCTCGCCGCTGACGGTGATGGCCGATCGGCTGCAGATCTACAAATACTGCATCCAGCAGGTGGCACAGGTCTACGGCAAGACCGCAACCTTCATGCCGAAGCCGGTCTACGGCGACAACGGCTCGGGCATGCACTGCCACCAATCGATCTGGAAAGGCGGCAAACCGGTCTTCGCCGGCAACAAATATGCCGACCTGTCGGAGACGTGCCTGTCCTACATCGCCGGCATCATCAAGCACGCCAAGGCAATCAACGCGTTTACCAATCCGACGACGAATTCATACAAGCGGCTGGTGCCGGGCTTCGAGGCGCCGGTGCTGCTCGCCTATTCGGCGCGCAACCGCTCGGCGTCGTGCCGCATCCCGTACACGACCAATCCCAAGGCCAAGCGCGTCGAGGTGCGTTTCCCCGATCCGCTCGCCAATCCGTATCTCGCCTTTGCGGCGATGCTGATGGCCGGTCTCGACGGCGTCAAAAACAAGCTCGATCCGGGCGAGGCCATCGATAAGGACCTCTACGATCTGCCGCCGAAGGAACTGAAAAAAATCCCGACGGTCTGTGGCTCGCTCCGCCAGGCGCTCGAAGAGCTCAATAAGGACCGCGGCTTCCTCAAAGCCGGCGGCGTGTTCGACGACGACTTCATCGACGCCTATGTCGATCTGAAGATGAGCGAAATCATTCGCTTCGAGCACACCCCGCATCCGGTCGAATTCGAAATGTATTACTCGGCGTAAGCGTTGGTATCCTCCCGGCATTGCTTGTCAGCGATGCAACTTAAGGGCGCTTCGGCGCCCTTTTCTTTTGTTGAGGCTCAGCCTCGTCACAGCACCAGGATCGGAACCGTAAGCGCAGACCCGGCCGGCATCGCGACCAATTTCATTTGCGCCCGGCAGTCGACCGGGCGATCGGCGCCGGCTGAGATCATCTCATCGTCCGGCTCGACGCGGTTTCGGCCATTCGCCTTGGAAGAACTAAATTGGGGAAATAGTAAGGTGTCACCGTAATCCCAATTGAACCGCCCGCTCACGGCGAACTGGAGCCCGGCGCAGGCGACGCCGACAGCCGCGAGCGTAACGTTCGGCTTCGGTTACGACCCAACCAACCGCCGCATCGGCCAGAGCGTGAGCGACAATAGCTGGTGGAGCTATCCGGCGGCGGCGACCAATGTCGGCTACACCGCCAACAACCTCAACCAGTACACCGCGGTCGGTGCGGTGACGCCGAGCTATGACGGCAACGGCAATCTCACATACGACGGCACCTTCACTTACGGCTACGACGCCGAGAACCGGCTCGTCTCCGCGAGCGGCGCGGGGCTTTCCGCCAGCTACGCCTACGACGCCCAAGGCCGCCGCAGGAGCAAGACGGTCAACGGCACGACCACCATTTACGTCACCGACGCCGGCAATCGCGAAGTACTGGAATATGACGGCTTAAGCGGCGCGATCGGGAACTGGTACGCTTACGCGCTCGGCCCGAACGACGTGCTCAACCAGATGAACGTCGCATCGGGCACGCGCGCGACGCTGATCCCCGACATCCAGGGCTCGTTCGTCGGATCGCTCGACGCCACCTCAGGCACGCTGACCAAGTTCGGCTATCAGACTTACGGCGAGAGCAGCGCGCCAAATGGCAGCTTCGGTTACACCGGCCAGCGCATCGATCCCGAGACCAACGGCCTCTACTATTACCGCGCCCGCATGTACGCGCCAGCGTGGGGCCGCTTCATGCAGCCCGATCCGATTGGATACCAGGCGGGCGGCAATCTCTATGCTTATGTTGCGAATGATCCGTTGAATCTTACGGATCCAAGCGGAAACTGCGCACCTTGGTGTATCGGAGCGACTATTGGTGCCGGTGCCAACGTTTTGGCCCTTTATCTCGAAAAGGGCAGTAATGCGACTTGGCAAGAATATGCCGCGACCGCCGCCGTTGGCGCCGTGTTAGGCGCGACATTGAACGTCGAAGCCGTAAGTGCCAACATCACTTTAGCGTTGGCCAGATCAGGATTTTCGCAAGCCGTCTCGGCGGGGACTACACAGGTCATCGGCGGCGCGGTGACCGGCGGCATTACAAATGTCGTGGAACAGTACGTTAGTCCAACTAATTCCGGATTCAGTGCGACTGACACGCTATACTCAAGTGTGTTTGGCGCAGCTGGAAGCGGATTTTCGGCATACACCGCCGGACTGAAGGCCATTGGCTCCGCCGATCTTGCAACCCTCCCCGAATGGTTTACCACGGCCGCTGGGCAAGCGGTTTCCTCACTGACGGATGTTCTTCAAGCAGAGTTGCAATCGCCGAGCGGCTTACCAGCACCTTTTGCGCCGTCATCCGCTGGTATAAGCACCGGCGGCACGGAGCAGGGAGTCCAAACTTTCTCCGTTAGCTCGCCACCACAGGAAACTACAAATCCAATTAGTCCCTCGTCGTTCAAATAATGATGATGTCAGGCGGATCGGATAAGGATGTTCGTGTGTTTTTCCACCCGCTTCTTATTAGAATTGGGTATCCTGCGGCTTTTATCACTTGGCTATTGGCCCCACTGTTGCCGGCAATATTCCTCTACATTCTTTATAATCTTAGCGGCATCCCTTACATGCCAACATTTTCAAAATACCTTTCCCATCCAACCGCAGCCATAATCGCAGCTCCAGTATGGTTGTCGGTCGTCTATCTTCAATATCTCGGAATGAAGAGCCGATCGACAGTCAGAGTATCGCATGAATTTATTGAGACCGTGTCCTTTCTCGGCCGCACCAAGATATTATGGTCTGGCGTCGAAGAGGTTCTGAAAAGAAGACAGATATTTGATGGAAGTGAACTGAAAACGGTTATCGTCAAAAGCTCGAGGACACGAATCATTTTTAGTAACCGACTAATCGGGTTCGACCAATTGATCCAATTTGTGAATGAATTGTCAGAACAAAGGTGCATTATCCTTTATTGTGAGGACTATGAAGTTAGACCGATAGTCAAAGTACGCGTGCAGCGCATGTAGGTATCATCTTACACCACCACGAAGTCGCCTCCGCCCAGCACGAGCTCGGCATGAAATTCTCGCCGCTGACGATGATGGCGTCAATTACGCAATTACGAATTACGGTGACAGTGCACTTAATTGACACGTGCTCTGAATTACGGTGACAGTGCACTTAATTGACACGCGCTTTGAGTTTCGCCACTGCCGCGACGCGCCCGCCGTGTCACCGCACCAGGATCGGCACCGTGAGCGCCGAACCGGCCGGCATCGCGGCCAACTTCATCCGCGCCCGGCAGTCGACCGGGCGATCAGCGCCGGCTGAGATCATCTCATCGTCCGGCTCGACGCGGTTTCGGCCATTCGCCTTGGCGCGATAAAGCACGGCATCGGCACGCGAGATAAGCACGTCAATCGATACGTCCGGCAAGCCGCAGGCGACGCCGATGCTCACGGTTGCCGGGATTTGCGGGCTGCCGGGCGCCACGGCGGCTTTTTCGAAGGCCGAGCGCACGCGCTCGGCGGCAATGCAGGCTTCAGCGAGCGTGCCCGAGATGATGGCGACAAATTCCTCGCCGCCAATCCGGCCGACGACGTCGTCGGCGCGCAGACTCGTTCGGGCAACTCTGGAGAACAGACCCAACACGGCATCGCCGGATTTATGGCCGAAGCGGTCGTTGATGGATTTGAAGTGATCGAGGTCGAAGGCGAGCACGCTGACCGGCGTTTTGCGGGTTTTGTTGCCCGCCATCAGCGCAGCGGCGGCCGCGAAGAAACCGCGCCGGTTAAGGAGCGCGGTCAAGGGATCGGTCTCCGCCGCCGCCTTATAGCGATTGACGGCGCGGTCTTTGGCCAAAACCAGCACGATGAAGGCGGCGCCGACCACATACAGCACGACTTCGATCGCGAAGACCGCGATCCAGCCGGTGGCAAGGCTGCGCACGCTCAGGCTCGCCAGCGCCACCGGAAACAGAAAGATGGCGCCGTGCAGCATCGGAACGAACACAGCCGGCCAGCGCCGGATCAGCGATTTGCGCCGTTCGCGCCACAGTTCGGCGGCGATCAGGAACGTATAGGTGGCGACGATGACCGAGCTCAGCATGATGCGCGCGGCCGGCGAATGCGGCACCGCCGAGGACATGCAGCTGGCGGCCCATACGGTGGCGCCGAAGCACATCGCCCCCCACCTCACCTGTCGTCCGTGGAACAGGCGCGCCGCGCTCCAAATCATGCCAAGCGCAACAAACAGCAACGCGTCCGCGAGCCATGACGGCAATGGCGGCGAGACAGCGCCGCCCAGCTGCCACAGCACGCCGGAAAATCCGCCGATCAGATACGCTATTCCCCACCAGGCAAGCGCTTGAACCCGGTCCTGCATCCAGGCGAACAGCAGGAACAGCCCAAGTAACGCGGTCACGCACGTTGCAATCACGAACAGCGTGCCGATGTCGAGCGAAGTCGATGCCTCCGCCAAGCGGGCAAACATGAACGCAAAGCTCCTCACTTCGATAGGTAGAACCACCTATCATAGATATTGGAGCCGTGTTGAACGTTTGCCGATCAGGCTTTGCCGAGTGTATCGGCTATCGCGCGGCTTTGCTCAAAAAAACTTTGAAAATTGAAGCGTCCTCGTTGCAACACTCGCAACGGCTTGGGCGTCCCATAGTAGTATCGGAAAATCGCCTCAACTGCCGGACGTTCTCACGAGGCGATGCGCCAACGCCGGCCGGCCGACTGCGGCGCGCTCGCCGAGCGATCCGGACCGATGATCGGCACAATCGACGGCGATCCGGAACTGACTTCCGCCGCGGCCGGCGTCTCCAGCTCGACCCGATTGCGACCGAGTTCCTTCGCCCGGTACAGAGCCCGGTCGACGATGGACAGCAACTCCGTAACGGTAGCTCGCGGATCGCATCCGAGCGTCACGCCGACGCTCACGCTTGGCGACAAGCTATCGTTGCCGAAGCGAGCCGCCACGGCGGCGAAATTACGCCGTACCCGATCGGCAATCGCGTAAGCCTCGTCGAGGTCGCCGACCGTCAAGCAGGAGGCGAATTCCTCGCCGCCGATACGAGCAAACAGGACATCGGCGCCGAGTGTCTGGGTCGCCGTGGCGGCAAAGGCTTGCAGCACGGTGTCGCCGGTGGCGTGGCCGAACTGGTCGTTGATTTGCTTAAAATGGTCGAGATCGAACAACAGCATGGCGAGCGGCTCATGGTCCGTCTCCTGCCGCGCCAGCAGACCCGCGGCGCCGTCGAGAAAGGCCCGGCGATTGGCGACGCCGCTTAACGGATCGACCAGCGAATTGATTTTATGCCTGAGTTCGGTGCGCTCTTTGGTCATGTTCAACTGCAGAAATGCCAGGACGACTGTGAACAGCAGCGTGCCGAACGCCAACAGCGTAAACGACATGGTGCTCAAAACAAAATCGCCGCGGAAAGTGGCACTGAACAGGACGGCCGGCACCCGCACGAACAGGACCGCGGCGTGCGCGACCAGCACGATAACCGTAGGCCATCGTGACATCAGCTGCTCGTCGCGGCCACGCCAAAACTCCCGCGCCGCAAGCAGCGCCAATAGTGCCAGCATTGTCGAGGCGAAAATGATCCTGGCGGGCACACTGTCGGCGAAGACCGGTATCCGGCAGAGCAGCAGCCAGACGAGAGGCGCCAGCAGCACGAGGAACGGTCGGATCGGCCGGCCGTCGAAAATCCGCGCCCCTGTCCAGGTCAATCCGTAACCGAGCAGCACCAGCGCGTTGGCGAGATCAATGGTCACGAAGTTCGGCGCGGCGCCGCGTAACGTCAACAGTGCGAACCCGCTCGCGTTGACGATATGGGCCGCGCCCCACCACATCGGGGCGCGAACGCTGTGGTTTTGCAAGCCGGCGAAAACCAGGAGCGCGCCGAGCAGCGCCGCAACGAATACGGTGACGACCGAAAGCGTTTGCAGATCGATATGCATGGGCGCTACCACCAACCGCTGACAGCGGCAAGCTAATGGCCACGCCTTCCATAGGCGTTACTATCGGGGGAAAGCTCGCGAACAGGCTTGCCGGCCGGTAAACCGCGGTGGTGCGATTTTAAGCACCCTTCACGCCGCCGCGTTCCGGCCATACATTACGGAAACCGCAGGAGTTCCCGATGGCGCTTACCGCAGAACTCGACACCGCCCAAGATACCAAAGAACCTTCGACGATCGAGGCGACGCTCAACTACATCGTCGACGACGGCAGCAAAGTTTTCACCATCGTCGCCAGCCCCGGCGGCAGCGACACGCGCTCCGGCGGCACGCCCGATCCGCGCCGTGTGGCCATCCATAACGGCCGCCCGCATGCCAAGGATTTTGCCCTGGAGCGCAACGGCTTCCGCTTCGTGGATCACTATACCAAGGTCAAGGATTTCTTCGACGAGGCCGAGATCAAGCGCGTCTACTATCCGGAGATGGTGGAACTGGTCAAAGCCGAGAGCGGCGCCAAGCGCGTCGTCGTGTTCGACCACACGCTGCGCACCGCCGACGACGAACTGCGCGAGACAAAGAAAATTCGCGAAGTCGTGCGTCGCGTGCACAACGACTACACCGAATGGTCGGCCCCGCAGCGCGTGTGCGATATCCTGCCGGATAAAGCGGAGGAATTGCTCAAGCGCCGCTTCGCCATCATCCAGGTGTGGCGGCCGATCCGCCATCCGGTCGAGACTTATCCGCTCGCCATGGCGGACGCACGAACGCTGGCGCCGGACGATATGATCGTCTCGGAGCGGCGCGCTCCCGGCCGCATCGGTCAGACCTACGCGATCAAATTCAATCCAAAGCACAAATGGTACTGGTTCCCGCGCATGCGGCGCGAGGAGGCCTACGTCTTCAAAGTGTTCGATTCGGAAAAAGACGGCCGCGCCCGCTGGACCGCGCATACCGCGTTCGACATTCCGAATACGCCGCCGAATGCCCGCCCGCGCGAGAGCATCGAGATTCGGACGCTGGCGTTTTTCTGATTTTCGTTCTGCGACTCGTCACTGCGAGCGTAGCGAAGCAGTCCAGCGGCTGAGCAGATCCCGGATTGCTTCGTCGCGGAGCCTGTCATCGGGCCGCGCGACTTCGCGCGGGCCCGTTGGCTCCTCGCAATGACGGCCGCGTTACCGCTTCGAGAACTGGAAGCTTCTGCGCGCTTTGGCGCGGCCGTACTTCTTGCGCTCGACCACGCGCGGATCGCGGGTGAGAAAGCCGCCGCGCTTGAGCACCGGACGCAAGTCGGGCTCGTGGCGCATCAGCGCTTTCGAGAGGCCATGGCGAACCGCGCCGGCCTGACCCGACAGACCGCCACCGGAAACGGTGCAGACCACGTCGTATTGGCCCTGACGGTTGGCAGCGACCAGCGGCTGCTGGATCATCATGCGCAACACCGGCCGGGCAAAATAGGTCTCCACCGGCCGAGTATTGATGACGATCTTGCCGGCGCCCATCTTGATCCACACCCGCGCTACCGCATCCTTGCGTTTGCCGGTGGCATAGGCGCGGCCTTGCTTATCGAGCTTCTGGACGTATTTGGGCGGCTGCGGTGCCGCCGCAGGCTTGAGTGAAGACAACTCTTCGAGCGTCTGGATCGTCTCAGCCATTACGCGGTCCTCGTATTCTTGTGGTTCATGGCGGCAATATCGAGCACTTCCGGCTGTTGCGCCGCGTGCGGATGATCGGCGCGCGGATAGACTCGCAAATTACCGAGCTGGCGGCGGCCAAGCGGCCCGCGCGGCAGCATGCGCTCCACCGCTTTCTCGACGATACGCTCGGGGTAGCGGCCCGCCAGGATCGACTTTGCGGTGCGCTCCTTGATGCCGCCGATATAGCCGGTGTGCTTGTAATAGATTTTCTGCTCGACCTTGCGGCCGGTCAGCACCGCCTTGGCGGCGTTGATGATGATGACGTTGTCGCCGTCATCGACATGCGGGGTAAATGTCGGCTTGTGCTTGCCGCGCAGTCGGAGCGCGACAATCGAGGCGAGCCGGCCGACGACAAGCCCATCGGCATCGATCATCACCCACTTCTTCTCGACTTCGGCGGGCTTGGCAGAAAAGGTTTTCATATCCGCATCCGTTGGTGGCTACGGGATTGTTCCGCATCCGATTGGGAGTGCGGGTGTTTATCCGCGGAATATCCGCGCGTCAATCACAATGAGCAGCTTTTTTCGGATATTTCTCAAATGCTTGGATGAGAGGTATAAAAATACCTCTAACTGCCTTGGGCCGGTATTGAATAAGTCGAGGTGACATGGGCGACGAGGTCGTCGTCACCGTCCGACCGAATGCCGATCTCGCCCACCGCTAGCCTTCTACCGAGCTTGATCAAGCGCGCCTCGGCGACAAGATCGCGCGCTGCGGGCTTTTTAAGAAAGTTGATGTTCAGATTGGTCGTTACGGCCAAAGGCTCCCAGCCGACCGCGGCAAGCACCGCCACGTACATGGCGAAATCGCCGAGTGACATCATAGTCGTGCCGGACAGCGTGCCGCCCGGCCGCAACGATCGCGCGTTGTAACGCTGGCGCAGCCGGCAACCGCCGTGCCAGACCTCCTCGATTTCGTAGTCGCCCATGGCGTGAGACGCTTCGGGGAATTCGGCGCGCAATCGGTCAATGAGCTCCTTGCGCGTCAATTTCGGCACCGCCTTTTCTCTGCTGCCGCTCATGTTTACCTCCCCCGGAACCGCGTACTCCGATACAATGGATATGATGCGACCGCAAAAACAGCAAAAATCCCCGATAGGCCCAAAATCTGGATAGTCACATGAACGCTCAAGCCGCTACTGCCGCCGCTGCCGCCGCCTCGTCGCTGATCCTGTTGCGCGAAGACAAGGGCGGCACCGCCGTCCTGACGCTGAACCGGCCGCAGGCGCGCAACAGCTTGTCGGAAGCGCTGCTGGAAGCGCTCGGTGACGCGCTCACGGCAATCGCCCACGACCGCACGGTGCGCGTTGTCGTGCTTGCCGCCAACGGCCCGGCGTTCTCCGCCGGCCATGACCTCAAGGAACTCAATGCGCACCGCAAGGACGACGATCGCGGCCGCAGCTATTTCAAACACATTATGGGGATGTGCAGCGAGGTGATGCAGCAGATCGTGACGCTGCCGCAGCCGGTCATCGCCGCGGTTCATGCCACGGCGACGGCGGCGGGCTGTCAGCTGGTGGCGAGCTGTGACCTGGCCGTCGCCTCGCACGCCGCCAAGTTCGGCACGCCCGGCGTCAATATCGGGCTGTTTTGTTCCACGCCCATGGTAGCGCTGTCGCGCAACGTGTCGCGCAAACACGCCATGGAAATGCTGCTCACCGGCGAGTTGATCTCGGCGCAGGATGCCGCGCGCATCGGGCTCGTCAATCACGTGGTCGCCGCCGGTCATGAGCGCGCCGAAGCGCTCAAGCTTGCCGACAAGATCGCCGCCAAATCGACGCTGACCGTCAAAATCGGCAAGGAAGCATTCTACCGGCAAGCCGAAATGCCGCTGGCCGATGCCTACAAATATGCCTCGGAAGTGATGGTCGACAATATGCTGGCGCGCGATGCCGAAGAAGGCATCAGCGCCTTCATCGAAAAGCGCGAGCCGAAATGGCAAGATCGCTAAAAACGCTGCCGATCGAACACAGCTGACCATCAGGCGCCGGCGATGAATCACGATTCCTATCCCGACAGCTATATTCGCGGCATCCTTAATACCGTGAAGACGATCGCCATGGTCGGCGCGTCGGAGAAGGAAAATCGTCCGAGCTATTTCGCTTTCAAATATCTGCTCGAGCGCGGCTATCACATGATTCCGGTCAATCCCGGACACGCTGGAGAGGCGATGCTCGGCCAGCGCATTTATGCGCGGCTTGGCGATATCCCCGAGCCGATCGACATGGTCGATATTTTCCGCGGTTCGCAATATGCGTTGGCGGTCGTGCAAGAGGCGCTGATGCTCAAGCCGCGGCCGCAGGTGATCTGGATGCAGCTCGGCGTGCGCAATGACGAGGCGGCGGCGCTGGCCGAGGCGAACGGCCTCAAAGTGGTGATGAACCGCTGCCCCAAGATCGAATATGGCCGGTTGTCGTCGGAAATTGCCTGGATGGGCGTCAACACGCGCACGCTGTCCTCGAAAAAGGCGACGATCGGCGGCATCCAGCGCATGACGCTCGATCGCAGCAGCGCCCAGGGCGGCACAACCGAGGCGGCCGACCGCGCGCAGCGCGAAGAAGGCGGCCATTGACCTCGATTTTGCCTTATCGAACTTTTTTACTAGTTTGGCGTCTAATGCATAGGAGCTCATACCTTGGCGCTCCTGGGGAAAGTCATGAAATCATTCATGATCACGGCGCTCGCGCTGTTTTGCCTGTGCCTTGCGCCGGCCGGCGCCGTGGCCGATCAGCAGGACGATCAGAGCGCCTGCATGATGGATGCCCAGGTCTTTTGTGGGCAGTTCATCCCCGATCGCGAGCGTGTCGCGCACTGCCTGATGGCGAACCGCAGCAAAATCACTCCGGCGTGCCGCGAGGCGATTAAGCGCTTCAAGTGAACTTGCCTTCGCTTCCCGCACGATAGCACAGCCTTCCGCCGTAGCCGTTTTTGACAGCGCGATTATCCGCGGCTCCGTGCTGTTAACGGAACGGCTTTGCCGCGGCTTGACGGGTTTGGCCGGTCCTATAAACCGAGCACAAGCGCCTTATCCCACGCCGATCGGCCAACAAGCGGCCAACGAGGAAGCACCCATGAGCGAACGCATTCCCGGCTTCGCCACCCTTGCCGTTCATGCCGGCGCGCAACCCGATCCGACCACCGGCGCGCGCGCGACGCCGATCTATCAGACCACGTCCTATGTGTTCGAGAGCGTCGATCACGCCGCCTCGCTGTTCGGGCTGCAAACCTTCGGCAACATCTATACGCGCATCGGCAACCCGACGACGGCGGTGCTCGAAGAACGCGTCGCCGCGCTCGAAGGCGGCACCGCAGGACTTGCGGCGGCGTCCGGCCATGCGGCGCAGGTTTTGATTTTCCATTGCCTGTTGCAGCCTGGCGATGAATTCGTGGCGTCGAAAAAGCTCTATGGCGGCTCGATCAATCAGTTCAATCACGCGTTCAAGAATTTCGGCTGGAACGTCGTGTGGGCGGATCCCGACGACATCGGCTCGTTCGAGCGCGCCATCTCACCGAAAACCAAGGCGATCTTCACCGAGTTCGATTGCCAATCCCGGCGGCGTCATCACCGACATGGCGGCGGTTTCGCAAATCGCCAAGCGCGCCGGCGTACCTTACATCGTCGACAACACGCTCGCCACGCCCTATCTGTGCAAGCCGTTCGAGCATGGCGCCGACATCGTCGTGCATTCGCTGACCAAATTTTTGGGCGGCCACGGCAATTCGATCGGCGGCATGATCGTCGACGGCGGCACCTTCAACTGGTCGCGCGAGCGGCGCTATCCGATGCTGTGCGAACCGCGGCCTGAATATCACGGCATCGTGCTGCACGAGACCTTCGGCAATTTCGCCTTCGCCATCGCCTGCCGGGTTTTGGCGCTGCGCGACATCGGATCGGCGATTTCCCCGTTCAATTCTTTTCTCATCCTCACCGGCATCGAAACGCTGCCGCTACGCATGCAAAAGCATTGCGACAATGCGCTCGCGGTCGCGGAATGGCTGGCGGCGCATCCGAAAGTCGCGTGGGTCAGCTATCCGGGCCTGCCGGGCGACCGCTATCACAATCTCGCGCAGAAATATTGCCCCAAAGGCGCCGGCGCGGTTTTCACCTTCGGGCTCAAAGGCGGCTACGACGCCGGCGTAAAGCTCGTCTCGAACGTGAAACTGTTCTCGCACCTCGCCAATATCGGCGATACCCGTTCGCTCATCATCCATCCCGCCTCGACCACGCATCGCCAGCTTTCCGACGCGCAGAAGGTCCAGGCCGGCGCCGGCCCCGACGTGGTGCGGCTGTCGATCGGCATCGAGGACAAAGACGACATCATCGCCGATCTCGATCAGGCGCTGGCGGACTAGCGGTCTTCACGCCCGTACCGGCGCGGCGACCGCGCGCGGCGCGCGTTCGGCGACGGATGCGGCGTGGATTGTCGCGACCGTCAGCACCACCATCGCCATGGCTTGGTGCATCAGTGCCAGCGATATTGGCACAACCATTAACAGCGTGAAAATGCCGAGCGCTGCCTGCAACGTGACCGCCGCGGCAAGAATGACGGCGCCAGCGACGACCGGCCCAGTTTTCACAATGCGCGTTACATTGACCGCGTGAACGAGCGCGACGAACCAGATCGCATAGGCGAGCATGCGATGATCGAACTGCACCGTGAGCGTGTTTTCGAAGAAATTTCGCCATAGCGGCGCGTCAAAAAACAGGCGCGAGGCGTCGGGCAACAACGCCCCGCCGATCAGCGGCCACGTGTTGTAGACGTAGCCGGCGCGCAGCCCGGCGACCAATGCGCCGAGATAAATCTGTCCCAAGATCAGAACGAGCAGGCCGATCGCGGTCGCGCGAACTGCACCAGGCGCCGGCGTTGATTCCTGTTCATCAAGCCGCCGCGCGGTCCATAGGACCGCGATATAAATGATGCAGGCCAATCCGAGATGCGTTGCCAGGCGATATTGCGAAACTTCGACCCGATGGACCAAGCCGGATGCCACCATCCACCAGCCGACTGCGCCTTGCAGCGCTCCGAGCCAGAAAATCAACCACAGCCGCGCCCGCAATCCCGGGCCGATCCAGCCGCGCCACAGAAACCACAACAGCGGCAACAGGAACACCACGCCGATCGTGCGGCCGATCAGCCGATGCGTCCATTCCCACCAGTAGATCGTCTTGAACGCATCGAGGCTCATGCCGCGATTGAGCTCGCGGTATTGCGGGATGGCCTGATATTTTTCGAATTCGTCCTGCCACTGCGCCGCGTTGAGCGGCGGCACCACGCCCATGACCGGTTGCCATTCGGTGATCGACAGCCCGGATTCGGTCACCCGCGTCGCGCCACCGACCAGAACCATGGCAAGCACAAGCACGGCAACGGCATAGAGCCACAACTGGATGGCGCGCGTCTGATGTGAAACTCGGGTCACCATTTCCGCTCGACCACGGTCGCTTGTAGGGGGCGCGCGGACCATATAGTGCTGCTCCCTACCCTCGCAACACGGTCGACATCAACCCGGAACTGCGCCGCCATGCCCATTCGTCTGCGCAAATTCATCGGCACCGTCGCACTTCTGGTACTGGTCATTGTGTGGGCGCTGGTCGCGATGGCGCTGGCTCAGGCTCCCGCGATCCATGACAGTGCCGCGCTGTCGATTGCCTATTACGTGATCGCCGGCCTGGGCTGGGTTTTGCCGGCAATGCCGATCGTTTCCTGGATGAGCCGGAGGTCGGGCTAAGCAGCATCCAGGCGGCGAAACCCATTCCACATCGCCGTTGCCGCGCCCGAGAGCAACACGCGCACGTAACGAATGCGCTGGTAATCGCCGTTGAGCGAAATCCGCGGCAGCGCCATCAAGCATTGCGCATGTTTGGGGAACAGGACCCCGGGCCGCGTCGTCACCGCCGTTTTGAAGCCAAGCTCGGCGGCGATCTCGAATTCGCGCGCGCCGGCCGAAGAGCGATCGCCGAACGGATAGGACAAATGCTGCGGCCGCACCGCAAGGGCCGCTTCGATGACCGAGCGGCTCAAATCCATTTCCGAGCGCACGGTGTCCCTGGCGAGCTTCGCCAGCATCGGGTGAGTAACGGTATGCCCACCGATGGTGACAAGCGGGTCGGTCGCGAGTTCTGCGAGTTCGCGCCAGCTCATGCACAATTCATCGCAGAATGCGGCGATATCGACGTGATAGAAGGCGGCAAGATTGCGAACCACCTCGCGCAATTCGGCTTCCGTCGGCCTACTGCGCAGCCACCAGTAAAGCTCGTCATAGAGCGCGCGTTTTTCCGCAACTGTAGCGCAGTCGAATTTGCGATCGCGGCCGGCGATCACAAGACCGATGCGATCGTTGCGCGCGATCACCGCTTCGAGCACCAGCCACCACAATTCGCCGAGGCGATCCGGAAAGCTGGTCGGTATGTAAACCGCGAAAGGTACTTCGGCTTCCTTGAGGATCGGATAGGCCCATTGCAGCGTGTCGCGATAGCCGTCATCGAAGGTAAGACAGACGAACCGGCGCGAAAAATCGCCGTCGATCATGCGGCGACACATCTCGTCGAGACTGATGAGATCGAGGCCCGACCGGCGCAAGGTCTTTATCACGCGGGTGAGAAAGCGCGGGGTTACTTCGAGCAGGCGATTGGGCTGGAACCGGTCCGGCCGCGGCGGACGCACGTGATGCAGGGTCAAAATTGCGCCGACACCGCCGACAAACGGCCGCAACGCAATATACGCGCCGGTGAAATACAGCGATTCCAAGCCGCCGCGAATGATCGTCTGTTTCAGGCCGGCCACCGACGTTCCCTCGTCGAAGCGTACCGATGATCTTTTGCCAAGGCGGAAGCCCGGTCAACCGTTGCGCGGCAAAGCGGGCTTTTACGCGGCCACGGCGGTCTCGCCGGGAGTTCCGTATCCGGCCACGAGGATCCGCACGTCGCTGAATCCAGACGCCAGGAGGCGATCCCGCGCCGAAGTCGTGGCGGCATTCGACAGCGTGTCGGTGACGAGCACGGCGTTCGGCGCAACTTCGGAGATGCGCTCGATCTCCGGTCCGGCGGCTTCACCCGCATCGATGACCACGTGATCGTAACTGCGCGCCAACGCGTTGAAGTTCGTAACCATGCCGGGCGAGGCAAGAAGACCAACCCGATCGACTGGCGCCTGCCCCGCCGAGATCAAGTGCAGCGGTGAAAGTTTGTCCTTGGTGATGATGCTGCCGAACGACGCCGTGCCGCGGGCCAGCTCGGCAAGCCCATTGGCGGACGGTTCGTTGGATATCCCCCTGATCGCAGTGGCGCCGGAGGCGAGCCCGACCAGGACGACACGCGAATCGTCCGCCAGGGCGCGCGCGAGTTTTATCGCGGTTTGGGTCGTGTTTATTCCCGGCATAGCGCCGAACACGGCAAGCCGCTCGCCGGCGGCGCCGGCATGTCGCAGGTTGTCGGCGACGCTCACAATCGAGCCGGTGGGAACGCCGGCGGCAGCAGGCGGCCGCGGCGGCTCGTTCGCGATTGCCGCCAATCTCGGTGCCAATGCGTCGGACATTCCGAGGGCCGGGTCTACCCGCACCGGAGCGGGGCCAACAGGGGCGGCCATGATTTCCCTGGTCATCACCAGGCCGGAGCTCAGCAGTAGCGTCGCGAAGGTCGCGATCAATACCGTCGGCAGCTTCTTCGGATAGGCCGGAACATTCGATACCGTCGCGCGAGAGATCACGCGCGCATCGGCCGGTGTCGACTCCAGGCTGTTGCGCGAGGTCGCCTCGCGATATTTGGCAAGATACGACTCCAATAAATCGCGCTGCGATTTGGCATCGCGCTCGAGCGCGCGCAACTGCACATCCTGCCCGTTGGTCGTTGCCGCCTGGTTCTTGAGCTGATCGAGGCTGGCCGTGAGCGTATCGAGACGGGCGCCGGCAAGCTTGGCGTCGTTTTCGAACGACCGCGCTTCGGTTTCCGCCTCGGCTCTAATCTGGTTATCGAGGTCCGCGATCTGCGCCTTCAATTCGATGATCCGCGGATGGCCGTCGAGCAGTGTCGCCGATTGCTCGGCAAGCTGCGCGCGCAAAGTGACGCGCTGCTCGGCCAGACGCCGGATGAGTTCGGAATTGAGGATATCGGAGGATTCGATCGGCTGGCCCGAGCGCAGCATGTCGTGGATCATCTTGGCCTTGGCCTCGGCGTCGGCTTTTTGCGCGCGCGCGGCGGCGAGCTGGGCATTGACGTCGCCGAGCGTCTGCGCCGAAAGCGTGGTGTTGTTGTTGCCGACCAGGAGATTGGTTTTGGCGCGGAAATCCTCAACCTTGGCTTCCGCTTCCTCCACCTTCTGCCGCATGGTGTCGATTTCGCCGGCGAGCCATTGCGCCGCGGTCTTGGCCTGGTCCTCCTTGGCTTCGCGTTGACGCATCAGATAACCGTCGGCGATGGCGTTGGCGACCTGGGCGGCAAGTTCGGGATCCTGCGACAGGAAATCGATATTGATGACGCGCGATTTTTCGACCGGCGTCACGGTCAGCCGATCGTAATAGGCTGTGAGCACGCGCTCTTCCGGAGTCATGCTCAACGGGTCTTTGACGAGACCGAATAGACCGAGTACGGCTGTGATCGGCGATACGCCGTTGAGCGTCGGATCGAATTCGGGTTTCTCACCGAGCTTGAGCTTCTTGATCACCTCGCGCGCCAGGTCGCGCGACAGGATGATCTGGACTTGACTGGTCACCGCCTCGTCGTCGACCGCATTGGGGGCGGTGTCCTTGTCGACATCGGGGCGCAAGTAAATGTTGTCGCGGCTCTCGATGAAAATCCGCGACTCTGATTGATATCGCGGAGTAATCACCTGCACGGCAAAAAGCGTGACCAGCGCGACGAGAATTGTCGGGCGCAGAACGCTCCATTTCTTGCGCCACAGTGTCGCGCCGAGCGCCGACAGATCCAGCTCGGCGTCGGACGGTCCTCGCGCGCGCGGCGGCGGCGACGCCACACTCATTCCGAAACTCCTCGCAACGTACTTGCCGACAGAGCGCAGGGCCATAGCCGATCACAAACTATTAAGGTTGCTATCCGGTTAAGGCCGCCATGCGATCTCTCACGGTGGTTAAGAGCGCCCTCCGTCGAGGCCGCTGCCTCACGTGAGGATTTATTAACCTCCGGGGCCCTCAATCCGGCTTAACGTTTTGGCATCAAGTTTAAGGACCGCAGATGGGCGATCCGCGCCCGATTCATCCGACACTCGGCCGCGTGCCCTTCGGCCGCGCCGGCGCCATCGAGCCCCGGCTTGCCGCGTTCGCTCCCAGCAGTCTCAAGATCGTGCATATTCTGCGGGCGCCGCTCGGCGGACTGTTTCGACATGTGGTGGATGTAACGCGCGGCCAGATCGAACGCGGCCATCGGGTCGGCCTGATCGTCGATTCCATGACCGGCGGCGGGCGTGCCGACGCAATCCTTGCCGAACTCGCCCCGCGGCTTGCGCTCGGCGTGGAGCGGGTTCCGATCGCGCGCGAGCTCAATCCGCGCGACGTCTATGCGCTGTGGCGCATCTCGCGCCGGCTTCGTAGGCTTGCGCCCGACGTGCTGCATGGGCACGGCGCCAAGGGCGCCGCGCTGGCGCGGCTTACGCCGGCCGCGCCGAACGCGATCCGTGCCTATACGCCGCACGGCGGATCGCTGGTCTATTGTCCCGGCACGCTCAGCGGCGGCTTCTACCGGGCGCTCGAGCGGATTCTCAATCCGCGCACCGATCTATTTCTGTTCGAGAGTAGTTACATTGCGGAACTTTATCGCAAGGTCGTCGCTCCGCCGCGCGCGCTGGTCTGTGTCGTGCGCAACGGCATTGCCGAGGCCGAGTTCGAACCTGCGGTAGCGAAGGCCGATGCCACCGATATCGTGTGTGTCGGCGAGTTGCGGCCGGTGAAGGCGATCGATGTGCTGATCGAGGCGTTGGCCATCCTGCAGCAATCCGGCCGCCGCGTCAGCGCGACCATCGCGGGTGAAGGGCCGGACGCCGAAAAACTGCAAGCGCTGGCGAACCGGCTCGGGCTTGCCGATCAAGTTCGCTTTATCGGTCATTGTCCGGCCCGCACGGCCTTCACCATGGGACGCATGCTGGTCATCCCCTCGCGCGCCGAGTCGTTGCCTTATGTGGTCCTGGAAGCCGCCGCCGCCGGACTGCCGATTATCGCCACCGACGTCGGTGGCAATCCAGAAATTTTTGGCCCGCAAGCGGCCAAACTTATTCCGCCCGACGACATTGCCGCGTTGATCGGCGCTATTACCGCCGCGCTCGACGATCCGGACGAGATGCGTTCCGGCGCACAGGCGCTCAAGGCAAGGGTTCGCAACGAGTTCTCGCTGTGCACGATGGTCGAATCCAATCTTGCGGCCTACCGCGAAGCGATAGCAGCACGAAAAGTTGCTCAATTCACATAACCAATTTTTGAAGATTGTTCACTATGTTGCGGGCAAATGGCCGGCGCGGGGATGGCCGCTCCGCGTAACTGGGAGTTTCTTAACGAGTATGGCCGGTCCCGAACAAGGCACGATATTCGAGACAGCAGCTGCGGTTTCGTCTGCGGTCAAGGCATTGCCGCGCGCGGCCGCGAAGACCTCCGGGCCTCGCGCGCTGTCTTCCGCCGCGCTTGCGATCGCGGCGCAGCGATTCAAGGAACCGTATTCGCCGATCGTTCTGGCTGGCATCGTTCGGGTCATCGAGATCGCCCTGGTCGCGACAATCGGCCTCGTCCTTTATCTGTGGCTGGTCGCGGCGGTCGCCGACTCGGCCCGCTATTACATCGGCGGCATCCTCGGCATCTCCCTGCTGTCGATGCTGGCGTTCCAGGTAGCCGACATCTATCAGGTCCAAGCGTTCCGCGGACATGAGAAGCAGTATATGCGGCTTGCTTCGGCCTGGTCGGTGGTGTTTCTGCTCGCCGTCGCCACGTCGTATTTCTTGAAGTCGGGTGATCAATTCTCCCGGGCCTGGCTCGGCAGCTATTACGTGGTCGGGCTTTTCGCGCTTATCGCCTTTCGGCGTGCGCTATTCCTGCTGGTGCGCCGATGGACGCGGCAAGGCCGCCTCGACCGCCGCACCGTCGTGGTCGGCGCCGGCGGCAGCGGCGAGGCGTTGATCGGCGCGCTTGCGGCGCAACGCGATTCCGACGTTCGCGTCATCGGGGTATTCGACGATCGCGGCGACGAGCGCAGCGCGACAAGCTGCGAGGGCGTTCCCAAGCTCGGCACGGTCGACGACCTCGTTGAGTTCGCTCGCCATACCCGTGTCGACCTCGTCATCTTCTCGCTGCCGATTTCGGCGGAAAGCCGCATCCTGCAGATGCTGAAGAAGCTGTGGGTCCTGCCGGTCGACATCCGGCTCGCCGCTCACACCAACAAGCTGCGGTTTCGTCCCCGCGCCTATTCCTATATCGGCCACGTGCCGGTGCTCGATATTTTCGACCGGCCGATCGCCGATTGGGACGTCGTGATGAAATGGCTGTTCGACAAGATCATCGGCTCGCTGGTGCTGATCTGCGTCGCGCCGATCATGCTTTTGATAGCGATCGCCATCAAGCTCGACAGCAAGGGACCGATCATCTTTAAACAGCGGCGCTACGGATTTAACAACAAATTCGTCGAGATTTACAAATTCCGTTCCATGTATGTGGAAGCAACCGACGCCAACGCCAGCAAGCTTGTGACCAAGAGCGATCCGCGCGTCACCCGCGTCGGCCGTTTCATTCGCAAGACCAGCCTCGACGAATTGCCGCAGCTGTTCAATGTCGTGTTCACCGGCAACCTGTCGCTGGTCGGCCCGCGGCCGCATGCCATCCAGGCCAAGGCCGCGGACCACCTCTACGATGAAGCCGTCGACGGCTATTTCGCACGGCACCGCGTCAAGCCGGGCATCACCGGCTGGGCTCAGATCAACGGCTGGCGCGGCGAAACCGACAGCCGCGAAAAAATCCTCCGCCGTGTCGAGCACGACCTTTATTACATCGAGAACTGGTCGATCCTGTTCGACCTTTACATCGTGCTGCGCACGCCATTCGCGCTCCTCCGCGGCGAAGGCGCCTATTGATGGCCGCCCGCAACCCGGCCGTCGCGCTGTCAATCGAACATCCGGGCAGCTCCGCGGCCTTTGCCGAGCGGCTGTTGAATTTCGTACTTTTCGTCACGGTGTTGCTGAGCTCGATCGCCTTCATCGAACCGTCGCCGCACGACGTGATGATGTTCGTGCTGCTGATCGCCTGCATCACCGCTCGCGTCCCGTTCGATCGCAGGCTAACGCCTTTGCTGGTACTGACAATCGTATGGCTAATCGGCGGCGCCATGTCCCTGGTCCAGGTCGGCGACGACGAGAAGGCCGTGCAATATTTCGGCACCTCGGTCTATTTGGGTTGCGCGGGCATTCTGTTCGCGTGCCTGTTTAGCGGAGGCGATCTCGTCAGGCTCATGATCTTGCGGCGCGCCTATCTATTGGCCGCGATCATAGCGACCGTGGCCGGCTATATCGGATTTTTCCATCTGCTACCTGGCGCGGACATTTTCCTGGACGGAGTGCGCGTCAGCGCAACGTTCAAGGATCCGAACGTCTACGGACCGTTTCTGATCTTTCCGCTGCTGTTGCTCATGATCGGGCTCATGACGCGCGGCATCAAGCTCCTCGACCTCGCGGTCATGGTTGCTCTGCTGGGGGGCCTGCTGTTGAGCTTCTCGCGTGGCGCCTGGGTCCATTTTGCGGTTTCGGCGTCTGTCTGCTTCATGATCCTGCTTGCGGTCACTCCCGAGCCGCGCATGCGCTCGCGAATCATTTTGCTCGGGCTCGCCGCCGCCATCGCGATGGCTGTGCTGGTAATCGCTTTTCTATCGATCGATTCCGTCCACGACTTGTTCGTGGAGCGCGCCAAGGCGATTCAACCTTACGATGTCGGTCCGGGCGGCCGTTTCACGGAGCAAAAATTGGCGCTGAGCGTCATCCTCGATCGCCCGAACGGTATGGGACCCTTTGCATTCGCCAATACCTACGGACTGCAGCAGCACAATGTCTATATGCAGGGCTTTCTGGTCTATGGTTGGCTCGGCGGCGTGACCTATCTGACGCTGGTCGCAGCGACACTGATGATCGGACTTCGCGCCGTGTTCATGACGTCGCCGTGGCAATACTATCTTCTTGCCGCTTATGCGGTCTTCGTCGGCGAGCTCGTCGAGGGCATGGTCGTCGACACCGACCATTGGCGCCACTTTTTTCTGATGGTCGGGCTTATTTGGGGACTGGCGGCGGCCAATCAAACAGCTCCTTGGCGAGCCGCACCGAGGCCCACCTAAATCGGAACAATCTGTTAACGGCCGCATGCAACCATTCCCGTAATGCCCAGAGAAACCTACGTGACGGCACAGCTAACGCACCGCCCGCAGTCGATCGTCTTTCTCGGCACGGCGCACGACAATGGCGGCACTTCGATCCTGGCGAGCAATCTCGCCAGGGCGATGCGTGCGCGCGGTCACCATGTCGAAGAATGGTACCTGTTCGGCTCCGACGGCGATCTGCCGCCCGGAGCACGTGTTTTTGTGCCGGCAAAGCGCTCGCGCTCGCCGGTCGTGCTTATCTCGCTGTTCTTCCGCGTCGTCGCCGCGTTAGGCCAATCCAAGCCTGACGTGCTGTTCGGCCTGCAGCCATACTCGAATTTGCTGGTCGGCGTGGCGGGCCGTATCGCCGGCATCCGCAACCGCATACCCACCTATCACGGCCCCCGCGCGTTCGTGACCCCGACGCTGATGGCGCTTGACGACCAAGTCTACCGGCTCGGCCTCTATACGCACATGATTGCCTGCGCCAATAACGTTGCCGAGACTTACGGACGCGAAAGCATGGCGGTGGTCGTTAACGGACATGACATTCCGACGGCGTTTTCGCGCGCTGAAGCGCGCACTGCACTTGGGCTGCCGGCCGATGGCCTCATCCTCGGTCAGATCGGCCGCTTGAGCCATCAGAAGAACCAGAGTTTCAGCCTCGATCTGATTCAAAATCTGCCTGAGGCGGTCCTGGTTCTGCTTGGAATTGGACCGGACGAAGCACCGTTACGTTCGCAAATCGAGGCCGCGGGAATTGCGGACCGGGTCTGCATCGTTCCCGCGATTGCGCATGGCCGTATCGGCCTGTTTTATTCTGCGATCGATCTGGCGCTATTCCCATCGCGCTACGAAGGATTGAGCCTCGCCGGCATCGAGGCGATCCATGCCGGTGTGCCATCGCTGTGCACCGATATTCCTTCGTTCCGCGAAATGTTCGCCGCCTCGCCGCTCCTGACCGCGCAGCTCTTGCTGCCCGAAGGCGACCAGGCCGCCTGGGTCGCGCGCATTCGAAACATTTTGGCGGATCAAAAGCTGCGCGGCCAGATCGGCAGTGAATTGGCGCGGCTTTCGCCGGCCTACGGCTTCGAAGTCATGGCGGAGCAATATTTGCGACTGATCGACCGGTGGGATGTGGCGCCGCGCGGGGCGGTACGCGAAGCTGTTCAGACCGGACTTTAACCCCGGTCATACCCGCCGAAGCTATGCCAGCGCGGTATGCGGGCGGCCCGCATAATGCCGTCAATTTACGATTTCGTTAGCACCGGACCGCTACATTTGCCGTCATTTCTCCTTGTTCGCCATAGGTATCGAGCGATGCACGCGCCGTTGCAGCCTTTTTTCCGGTCCGCGCCCGGCGTCGCTGCGCCGGCTCCCCCTGAGCGCGAGGAGAGCGGGCGCGCGCCGCCACGCCGCCATCCATTGCGGCGGCTATGGCAGCGTTTGCCGCAGCATACCCGGACGCAGATCATTGGACGCGTCAGCAGGATCGTTGCTCCCCTTCCCGATCGCGCGCCGCGGGGCGGATTTCCGATTGCCATCGCCGGCCTGTTCTCGACCATGAGCGGCATCGGCGAAGGCGCCCGTCTCGCTTATGACGCCCTCGAAGCAGCCGGCATGGCGCCCGCGGCCTTCGATATCAGCGGAGCCTTCGGCCAGGCCGAACTCGAAGGTCCCGCCCGTCGCCCTATCGTTCCCGGGTCCGGCGGCACCCTTATCGTCCACCACAACGCGCCCTTTCTGCCGCATGCTTTGTGGGCGCTCGGCCGGGCTCGCGTCCGCGGCCGCCGCATCATCGGCTATTGGGCCTGGGAATTTCCGCGGATTCCAAATTCCTGGCTGCCGAGCCTGCGATATCTGCACGAAGTCTGGGTGCCGAGCGAGCTGGCCCGCGTCGCAGTGGCCGCCGCGACCGATCTGCCGGTGCACGTGGTGCCGCATCCGCTGCCGCCGGTCACGGCCACGCCCGATATGCGTGCGCGTCTTGGCTTGCCGGCGGATGCGCTTATCGTGCTCACGGCTTTCCACATGGGCTCGGCCTTTACGCGCAAAAATCCCCTCGCCGCTATCGCCGCCTTCCGCCGCGCCTTCGGCGATGCGTCCGACCGCCTGCTGGCGATCAAGCTGATCGACCACGGCGCTTCGCCCATCGCGCGGGACGCGCTCGAGCGGGCGATTGCCGGCGCGCCGAACATCCGCCTCATCAACGTCATGTTGCAGCCGGCGGACATGACCGGCTTGATCGCCGCCGTCGACATCGTGTTGTCGCTGCACCGCTCGGAAGGTTTTGGTCTGGTTCCGGCGGAGGCCATGCAACTCGGCAAGCCGGTGGTAGCGACGGGATGGTCCGGCAATATGGATTTCATGAACGAGCGCAATTCGGCGCCGGTGTCCTATGACTTGGTGCCGGTGCAAGATCCGTACGACGGCGCGTTCATAGCCGACGGACAGCTTTGGGCCGAGGCCAATGTCGAGCATGCCGCCGATTGGCTGCGCCGCCTGGCCGCCGAGCCCGCGCTGCGCCAGCGCCTCGGCGACGCCGCCCGCGCCGATATCGCCCGGCAGCTTTCGCCCGAATCGGTGGCCCGCACTGTGGCCAAACTCATCACCGCTGGAGAAGCGGCGTGACCTGGACCGGCGTCCGACCTCGACGCCGTCCATCGTGTTGCGCGCGCACACCGCTCAAATGACTGGCAAGCGCCTGATCTCTTACCGCTATATGGTGCTGCGCGCCTCCACGGCGGCCGGCACACTAGGCACGGGTCTGCTGCAAACCTTTGTGTTTGCGCGCGTGCTCACCCCGGAGCGGTTCTCGCTGTTCATCTTTTTTGCCGCGCTCGGCTATTCGCTCTATCTGGCCGATGTCGGCATAGTGAAAGTGTTATTCGTCAATCTGCGCCGCCGATTCCTGCAAAACAAGGCTTTAGGTGCAATCGCCGCCCAGGCGACCATGGTCTTTGTTTTATATGTCGCGCTCGCGGCCGCTGCATCGGTCATATGCTTTCTAACGCTGGCGAGCCGCTTTCACTATTCAGTCGTCGACAGCGCCGAATTGACGCTTTTTTTCGTATTCAATGCGATCAATCTGCCGTGGGTCGCTTTGCGTTATTTCAGCATTGCAATCGACGAGTATGTCCATTTTGAAACGCTCGAAGCATTGCGCCGCGGCATAACTACCGTTGCGTTGTTGGCGCTGTTGCTTGGGCTGCCCACGCTTGTTTTTCTGCTCGCGATCAACGCAGGCTGGCTCATTGCCATTTCGGCGGCCATTGTGAAACTAAGGCAACGTCACGCTTTCGGCGGCGATTTTCGCCGCAACTTCGTTTATTTTGTCGCATTTCTGCGCAGCAACCGCAGACAACTTTTCAGCAGCGGCGTTTATGCGCTCAGCGAGACCTATATCTACAACTTTCCCTATTTCCTGGTGCCGTGGGCCTATGGCCTGGGCGCGCCGACAATCATTCTCGACACGACATTCAAAGTGTACCGCGTCGCCAACCAATTCTACAGTGCAGCCTGCGACAGCCTGGTGCCGCGGCAGACCAGCGCGCTGGCCGACCGCGACGGCCCGGCAATGGTCCGCGCCACCTGGCTGGCGGCGGCCTTGTGCAGCATTCCGGCGGCCGCGGTCTGCGGCGTTCTGATTTTCGCGGCCGGTCGGATTTTCGCCGTACTGCTCGGCCCGGCGGCCATCATGCCGCCTGCAACCACGCCCATCATCATCATGCTGCTCGTCGGCAATTTAGCGCAGATGGTGTCGCATAGCGTGCTGGTGCATACCGGCTTCTTCAAAGAAGTGGCCCGTATTTCATTCGGCTTGGTCGCCGCCCTTAGCGGCGTCGCGGCGTTCGCGATCTGGGCGCACCTCGACATCGTGCAATTCCTGAACGCCTATGCGGCGGTCTATACCTGCGGCGCGCTGGCAACGGTGGGATTGATGATCCGCGGGCCGATCCGGCTCGCCCATGACGTGCGAGGAGCGCCCGCGGTTGCGTCGCGATAGGGGCTGCCTCGCAACTTTAGGCAGAGAGAGAGCCGAACATCAGGTCATGCACGCGAACATCGGATCTTTCCCGGACGATGCGACGCCGATCGAAATGCCGCGCGGGCGGCTGATTTCGATCCGCTACTCGCTGCTGCGCTTTTCCACCGCGGGCGGCGCTGTTGCGATGGGTCTCATCCAGACATTCGTGTTTGCGCGGATCCTCACGCCGGAGCGGTTTTCAATCTTCATCGTGGTCGCGGCGATCGGCTATACGCTGTGGCTTGCCGACCTTGGCTTCTCAAACATTCTGTTCGTCAACCTGCGGGGCGCTCATCTCGCCGGGAGCAAGAACGAGCAAGCCGCCCGCCAAGCAACAGCCGTCATTTTGTTCTATGCGGCATTGGCCTTTGCCGCGTCGCTGATCTGCTTCATTGTCGCACTGGCGCGACCCGCAGCGACGCTCGCCGGGGCGTCCGAGCTGGCACTGTTCCTGCTCTACATTACACTTAATCTAGCCTGGACATCGCTGCGCAGCATCAGCATCGCGGTCGACGTGTTCGTGTTCTACGAAAGACTCGAGCTGGTTCGCCGTATCGTCAACATCGCGATGATGCTTGCGATGCTCGGCGGCTTGCCGCTCAACGCCTTCCTGGTCGGCTCCAACATTCTGTGGGGCGCGCTGTTCGCCGTCGCGACGACCAAACTCGCGCAACGCGGCGCCTTGGCGCCCCGCCTGCGCGGCGTTGCGCGCGCGTTCTTGTCGTTCATTAGACTGAACCAGCGTTCAATAGCGCGAAGCGCCACCGGCGCGCTAAGCGGCGTGTTCATTGTGACCTTTCCTTATTACGTGGTGCCGGTCTGGTTCGGTCTCGGCGCGGCGCCGATCATTCTGGAAGTGACGTTCCGCATCTTCCGCGGCGCCTGCGTCATCTTCGCTGCCATTTGCGATGTCGCCATTCCCGAACAGACGCGGGCGCTTGCGGCGCGGGACGTTGACCGGCTGGTGCGCACCACGCTCTTGGCGGCGGGGCTCTGTTGTGTGCCGGCCGCGATTGCGAGCGCATTGCTCCTGTTCGCGGCCGGCCCGCTGTTTACGTTCCTGCTGCGATCGGCCGCGACTGTTCCTTATGCGATCACGCCGATACTTATCGCGCTGTTGCTGGCCAGCGTCCTGCAAATCGTGTCAGAAGCCCTGCTGCAGTTTACGGGCTTCTTCCGAAGCCTGGCGTATAACGGCGCTGCCGTCGCGGTCGCGATGCTGGTTGCAACACTGTTCGCATTCGTAGCCGACTTCGGCCTGGTCGGCTTTCTGGCCGTCTATGCCGCCGTCTATGCGGCGGGAGCCGTCACGCTGACGATCGCGGCGGTGTACGGACCGATCCGCGCCGCGGCGGGCCCCGGCGCAGCACGGCCGCTCAACGGGATTTTCAGAGCCATCCGAAGCGCACGGCAATCGCCAGGAGCCACACCAATCCCGCCAGGCTGAGCGCGCAGAACACGGCCGCCGAGCCGAAATCCTTGATGCGGCGAATGTCCTTGTGTTGCTCGCGCGTGACGTGATCGGCGAGTTTCTCAATGCCGGTGTTGAGGAATTCGACGGCCAGGATGACGAGCACGGCCCCGATCATCGCGACGTACCAAGCGGCGCTGGGCGCCAGAAAAAATCCCGCCGGCACGGCGACGACCAACAGCACGGCCTCGTCGCGCAAGGCTGGCTCGGTCGTAATGCCGTCGCGAAGCCCGCGCAGCGAATTGAAGGTCGCGCTGAAAAGCCGCTTCAAGGTTTATCCGATGGAATCAAACAGAGCCGGAAGGAAGTTTGGCCACTTTATCTTGCGAATTTACAAATGGCGACCGGATGTTGCGGGCTCGGTTACCGACCACTATAGTCCGTTCGTTTTCGGAGCGTAGCGCAGCCCGGTTAGCGCACCAGTCTGGGGGACTGGGGGTCCCGAGTTCAAATCTCGGCGCTCCGACCAACGCCACTCAGACGGCGCTGTTAAGTCGCATCTATCTGAAGCCGTAGGTCATTTACGATCCAGTCGAATACACAAGCCGCGCCACAAGCGGTCGTTTCGGATGGTCGGGCTCAAGAGAAATGCCAACGGGTCCTGGGGCGCTCGTAAGCGGCTTCCCGACGACGTGCGTGAAGAATATGCCGCGCTGTACGGGCCGCGCCTGGAGGCCAAGTTCCACGCGGCTGCAGGTAAAGACCCCCACGACCTAAAGCGGCAATTTGGTGACTGGCTTGCGGAAGTCGAAGGGCGCATCGGCGCTATCCGAGCGCGGCGCAAGGGCGAAGGCATCGCGCTTACGAGACAGCAAGCACGAGCGTTAGCGGGCGAATGGTATCACTGGTTCACCGCGCGGCACCCCACAAGCGACCTTCGGAAATGGGAAGCACTTCGTGAACAGGTCCACGAGGCGTTGCGCGAGGCCGTGGGCGAGGCCGAGTGGGAAAGAAGCGATCCTGACGAACTCTGGCGCGAGGACGCGGACTTGAGAAGGAAGGTCTACCCGGTTTTGGCGGACGTGGGCGAGACCGCTCAATTTCTCGCAATGAAGGAGCTAACGCTTAATGGTGAAGGGCGTGAGAGCTTTCTCTATTGGCTCTATGACGATTTTGCAGCGGCATTACGAAGGCTGATGCGCGTAGTCGAAGGTGACTACGGGGACGATAGGTATGCTGAGCGGTTTCCCAAGTTCGAAGGGGCGGACAATGGCGAGATGCCTAAACAGCTATTCGACAAGTGGACTGCCGAAAAGGAACCAGCCCGGAGCACGATAGAGACGTGGGGCTACGTGTTTGACGCGATGGCCGCGCACTTCAAGGACCGCAGCGCAGCTTCAATTACGCCCGACGAAGCACAAGATTGGATAAGGAGCCTCATTGGGCCGAAGCGTTCGGCTCGTACTGTCAAGAAGAACTGGATCACCGCAAGCAAGACGGTTTTCGGCTGGGGTGTTGAGCGCAGGCTCTTCCCGCGCAACCCATTCGCTACGGTCAAAGTTACCGTGCCCCGGTCAGTGAAGCTGAGGGAGACGCAGGCATTCCGACCAGAGGAGCGCCGCACGATACTAAAGGCAGCGCTCGCAATTTCGGATACTGACACCCCCGACAAAGCGGCGCGACGCTGGGTGCCTTGACGCCGTCGTTCAGTTGATCGAAAGCGAGCTACCGGGATGGTGGTGGACCTTCGGCTATTGCAAACTCAGTAACGACGCGTCTCTCTATGTTCCCGGCTCTGACGGATTTCCATACTCTGCATCCGTGATGGGTCCAGATAGCCGGGCAGGACCGGAAGCGCTTCGGCTGCTTGAAGATCCAAAATGGGGCGAAACCTTTGACCACGGCTTTCACCGCGACCGGCGTGGCGGCACGATGCCGCTTGCAATGCTGGCCGCGTTCCTTGAGGCGAAAATTGCCTTGGCAAAATTTCAAGCGGACAGATTGATGCCGATTAAGCCTAAAACAGTTTCCAGAAAGTCCAAACGCCAGCACCGCGCGCGGACACAACGCGGCTGATGCGTTGCGAACGAAGCATCAAGTCAGCCACTTCCGGTTTGCCCACGGAACCGGACATATCGCTGCGCCGCACTAAGTGACGCGATGGGCCATTAACGACCGAAGTGCATCGCAGCAAAAATAGCCGCTATTTCGGCGGGAGCGCTTTGACCGGGTAAATCGGCGTAGCCGGCGGCGTCGGATCGAGCGACACCGTGAAGCCGAACTTCACCACGTCGTCCTCGCGGCGGAAAGTGTAATTGAACAGCGGCGACGCCGCCGGCGTGTTGAAATTCGCATCCTGCCACCAGGTGTGCTGGTATTCGAGGAATAGCGACACCGGATGGCCGAAGCCTTGCAGGAAGGCGGGCTGCATCGCGCCGCCGAGGCCGACCGTCGCGCCCGCCACGGTTGCTGATTGCGTGCTCAGTACCGGGATGAAATTGAGCTTGAGCGTCTCGTTGAGCACGCTCACCCCGGCAATGCCGTAAAGCCATAGCCCCATGTCGAACTGCGGGCCGATCTTGACGCCGCCGGTGCCGACGAAGTTGTCGGTGGTGCCGAGATAGCTGCCGCCGGGGAAGACGTGGTTGACCGGCGCGCGGATGAAATCGAACGAGGCGAACGGGCTGACGACGATATTGTTCGCCCACGGCGCGAATTTATAACCGACAATCACGCCGCCGCCGAACGGATCGGCGCGGTCGCTGAACTGGCTGGTGACAGCGCCCGTCGCTGCCGAGCGCTCGGTCGAGCGCACCCAGCCCCAGTTCTTCACCAGTTCGCCACCGAGGTATAGGCCGGTCGACGCTGAGGTTTGTGAGGGTGGACAGGGAATCAGGGCATACTCGCGTCCGCTCGCGCCATGGGCGTGGATGTCGCGAGTGTCTTGAAGCCTTGTGAGTTCTTCCTGGCTCACACCGATGGGTACAGTCGGCGGCGTTCCGCCGGTCGCACCATCCGTCCACGGACCGTCACCTTGTCGGAAATAGCTTCGCCCGCTCGCGCCGTTTGCATGGACGTCGCGAGTGTCTTGAAGCCTTGTGAGCTCTTCCCGGCTCACACCGATGGGTACCGTCTGACTCGGTGGCAGTGGCTTGCCCGTCTTAACGTCAATCCAATATGGGCAGTTGCCGGACACTGCGGCCGTTTGGGCTTTGGCGAGAGAAGAAAGGCCGAATACGACGCTGATCGCTATTGCGCAAGTTGAACCGGCCAAAACGACAAAGCGGATGAACATTTTGCTTATCCTTGACCCGGCTAATTCTTCTTGACCCAGTTACCGATTGCGACATCTCAAATGGAGTCTTCGTGGAGGGTTCAGGTCAAGAGCGCGTCCCATGGCGTCAGGGAGGATTCGCGCGATTGAGCCGCACTGTTGCGCGCGGGCAACGCTGCTTGCCGCCCGCTTCGCCGATGCCAACGAGACAGGATTTGGTCCGAGTCGAGATAATCTCTTGAGTGACCGACAGTGATCGAACGTGAGCGAAAGTGCCGTAGCGGGATTGCCGCTAACAGCCACCAGACACCGTCCCCAGTCACCGCTCCCTGTGACCAGTCGCAAACCAATTTTATGTAAGCCTTTCAGCTATATGAGCCGTTTACACCGCGTCCTGCACAATCACCCATCGGGCAATCCGAATTCGTAGCGCGTGTTGTGCATCACAGCAAAACGCCGCCGCTGATGTCTCAGTTGGGTCAGGAACGTCGGATTTGGGGCTTCCGCGGCAGGTCCGCTGTTACCCTGAACGCCGACATTTGCTTGCGTCGCAATATCTGTCGCTCAGGGCCAGACTCGGACATTCGTCACTGGTATTGGAAACAGAAAAGGCCACCTGGCGGCGGCATCAAGCGGCTGCAGGCAACGCACCCTTCTTGCTCTGCCAGTAACCAACAAAGCCTACCCCGGCCCAGCCAATCAGCGTCATGGTCCAAGCGAAGCCAAACCTCGCCACTTTCACCCGAGATAGGGGCGTAGCGTAAAGTCAAAGCGAATTGCCACCACACGGTGCCTGGCCCGCCAGGCCGCTTCGGCTACGGATTGTTATTCTTTACGCAATGCTGCGTGCCGCCGTGTTTTGCCGCTTGGCATTGTGCTCGGGTTGCGTAGACGCAATTCGCCGTGCCCGTCCCGGTTTGCAGGCACCACTCATGATGTGGAGGATTGCCTTGAGCAAAGGCGTTCGGGGCCGCCAGGAATGCCGCGAGCAGAGCTGCAGCGAAACTCATTCGAATCATCTTTGTTCTCCCTTGCCACGGAGGTTCATGCCAAACTTTTGTTCTCCCTTGCCACGGAGGTTCATGCCAAACTTCTCAGAACGCCCCTGGCAGAAATCTGCCTACCAGAGGGCTCTGTTGGTGCAATTGATCCATATCAAAATCGCGAAGACGGGGCGTCCATGTCTCTTATGGGTCTTGGCCGTGTAAAAACCCCGCGACGCGCCAGCGCTGTAGAACAAACGATTCGTCCAATCGCCGTTAGGTGTGGAAAAATTCGCAAGCGAGTCCGATTTGAATATGCCTGAGAAAAATTATTCTCGTCACTTTTCAATTTCCCGCGTTTTTACACAGCCAGGGTCAATCGCGTCATTTCGAGCGTGCCCTAGCCACTTCCGCTTTGCCCCTGGAACCGGACATATCAATGTCCCGCAGCGAACCGATGCGAAGGGTCAGAGAGCTACCCTTTCGTCAGCCCTGCGCCGGGGGCCGTTCATTTGGCCAAGCGCTCACTCTGCACGACGCAATCAAACAACAACGGCGAGGGCTTTAGCGGAATTTTTAAAGTCGATTGCTGAGAAGTCACCTGAGCATTTTCTCGCGGAAGGGACCCGTTCGCTCCGGGCGCACAGGGCGAAAGGGCCGAATACACCAGCAGGCGCGTCGTGACTTCGCGTCACACGCCGATTAGAGCCGACAGCACACCAGCACCGATGACAGCCATCGCAAGCCAGAACGCTGGCAGATCGAAAAGCACGCCGACGATCAGTGCACCCAAAGCCCACGCTGGAATGTGCGCCATCTTGCAGTCTCCTTCCCTGTCCGAAATCGCTTTGATGTTAGGTGACCGTGACGAGGCTGTGAGTGAGTCAAAATGACTCAGCAACACGAGCACGTTTGTCGTTGCTGGACTGTTCGTAGAACGCGCATTGTTTGAACAGTCAGTCGGACAGTGAGGCACAAACACATGACCAAGTCGCACCTGAAACTGGTCACGCCAGCCACCGTAAAACGAACAGTCACACCCAAGCGGCTCCCCAACGCTGCCCTCCGCACACGCGAGCACCTGACTGAGGCTGAGGTCGAGCGGCTGATGGCCGCCGCCAGGAAGAACCGTTGGGGGCATCGCGACGCCACTATGGTCCTGACGGCCTATCGTCATGGCTTCCGGGCCGCCGAGCTTGTCGATCTGCGTTGGGATCAGATCGAGTTCGCTTCGGGAGCGCTGCACGTCCGCAGGGTCAAGCGCGGCACTCCCGCGACCCACCCCATCCTTGGTGACGAGCTACGCGCCCTGCGGCGCCTGCAGCGCGAACAGGAGCCCGCCTCGCCGTTCGTGTTCACCAGTGAGCGAGGGGCGCCCTTCACCACCGCCGGCTTCGCCCGCATGGTCGAACGGGCTGGGGCTGAGGCGAGACTTGGGTTCAAGTCGCACCCGCATATGTTGCGGCACGCCTGTGGCTATTCGCTCGCAAATAAGGGACACGACACGCGCGCCCTGCAAGCCTACCTCGGCCACCGCAACATCCAGCACACTGTGCGCTACACGGAACTGTCGCCGACGCGGTTCAAGGATTTCTGGCGTAGCTAGGCGTGGATCACAAACGCGCAACGCACCGGCCCCTTTGGGGAGAAGCGGACATTACGCGAATAATCCAAGTCGGTAGAGATTGACCCGACCCAGACCCGGAGTGTGCATCGCCCCAGTCGGGACGAGGTGGATTTTCGCGGTTGCAAGGAGGGGGCAAGTCTACCCGACACCCCGGAGGTGCAGATGGCTTAGGGAACCTAGGGATGACACCCTTTTCGAAGATGGCAAAAATTCATTATTCCTCCGAAACTTAACTCCATTTAGCTATTTGGTTTGCAATTGGTTCGATAATTAGTTGACAAACCGTATGATAACGTTTACATACGTTTCCAGAATGACGAAGCTGTTATTCAAAACTAAATAGGGAGAGTGAAAAATGTCAAACAGTTGGAACGAGTTATCCGAAACCGCACGGATATGGCGAGCATTGGTTCACGCCGGGAAGAAGGGCGCGGCCGAAGCGGGCTACACCCTGGACCGTGTGCCGGGTCGCGGCCTCTCTAACGTCTGGAACGTGCAGAAGGACGGAAAGACTGAGGTCGCGTCGATCCGCACGACTCGGGATCGCTTCATTGCCTTCCCGCCGCTCGAAGGGGGTAAGAAATGGAAAACCCTCGACGACGTGGATTTGGTCATCGTCGCCACCACAGACTCGAAAAAAGAACCTAAAAACGTTGAGGTCTACATCCTCCCGGCAAGCGACGTGCGCAAACGCTTTGATGAGTCCTACGCCGCTCGTATCAAGGACGGGCATGTAGTGCGTGACGACTTCGGAATGTGGCTGAGTCTCGATCTCGATCATCGCCCAACACCGTCGCGCGTCGGTTCGGGCATCATCAAAGACTATAAGCGAGTGGCCGCGTACCCCATGGACATGCTTCTCGCGGAAGCCAAGGCCCTGACATGGTCCGATGGCGATGAGCTTTTGGCAACGCCAGAAGGGAACGACGCACAGCCGACCACCATCGCAGAAGTGATGGATTGGGCGAGAGAACACGTCGCGAGAATTGCGGGTGTCAAAGTGGGAGCCGTCAAGCTCGACCTCAAGGTAGAGTATTGATGACTATGAGAACCGGGGAAGTGGCGACGGTGCCGTTTCTGGCTCGTCAGCCAGCCGGGCGTGACACCGAAGTTCACTCTCAACCACGACTGACTGCCGACGCTGCAGATATGCGGCACCTCGGCTACGTCAAAAACGGAGAAGGAAAAATGCCCAACGGCAGCATTGCGAACACAGCAATGACGTGGAAACCTCGCAAGAATTGAGGCGCCCGACACAGCGACGGTCGTAGGTCGGTTATCCGCCAGCTTTTGCGCGTGGAGCAAACGACAACAATGAAAGGTCGCACCCCGATGGAAGGCGATGCGTTTTCAAGCAACGTCCTATCACACGTCGCAGCGATCCAACTTTGTCTCTCTAATCATTTGCGGCTACCTGCTTTGGTGTTGATCTACTGCGGCATCGACTTCATGGCGAACCTAAGCAGACCAATGGACCAACCGGAGCAGTCAAGGAATGATTTTATAAAATGGGCAGAAGGCTACATGACGTGCGAAAGCCGCTTAAGTGTATCAGGCTTGGACCTTTACGCCGCTCGCTGCGGTATTCTCCACACCTATACAATGGACAGCCGTCTAAGCGCGGAGGGTAAGGCAAAACGTATTCTATATGCTTGGGGCGACAGGTCGCCTGAGAAGCCGATGGAGTTACTGAAAGCGCTCGGTTTCCGAGAAAGAGTGGTCAGGATTGAGGATTTGGCGGCAGCGTTCTTTGATGGAATTGACGCCTTTTCAACGACATTGGGCAAAGACAAAAACCTCGCATCTGTTGTCCAGCGGCGCAGTCGCAAGCTCTTCCGGGATCAACAGTCATTTCCCGGCGTGGACTAACCGCGCGGGCTCTCTTGAGATCGGGCTGCTGGCCTTTGTTCGCGCCCTTACTACGTTGCTTCGCGTTCTTTGTTCACATCATTGAAGTTGTAGTTGGTCACAAGCGCCAAGGCGAGAGCATGGGCCGTTACTCACAAGGTCCTTCGCTACGGCAACTACGTACTTGTGTTGAATCAGTGAGGTCTCCCGGCTGTTCGAAGCAGGCACTGAATCCGCGTGAGTACTGACGCTAACGCGGCAGGTGACGCGGGCATTCGTCGAGGCCGCTGCAGAACGCGATCGTCAGGCTTGCGGTCCGGTCTCGTACCATCGTGGCGGCGAGCTCCAATGCGGCGTCGGAAATCTCCTCGTCGAGGACGTCGCTATCTTTCACCTCAAGGCCGCTCATGGAAATATTCATGGCGTCTCCCCCCAGAGACGCAAAAGCGCATCACATCCTTTAGTTGCGGTCAAGGCGGCATAATCGCCTCGAATTCAACAGTGCGACTGCCGTGCGGCCGTCAGCAGATTTTGCATTTCAATTGCCGGTGAGCGCGCCGTCGATAACGCGACGGCAGGCAACCAACTCGTCGAGCGCGGATTGCAGCTTGTGCCGCGCCTCCTCGGCGAGGCGGCGAGGCGGCGGCTCCGGCTGCGACGCCGGCGCACCTTCCAATCTCGGTTCGCGCCGTTCGTCAGAGAGGCCGAACAGGTTCGGCTCCAGCCGCTCCTCGGTCGATTCCGGTCCGATGCCCTCGCCGGCCCGGTCTTCATCCGATTGCGGCGGTAGCGCTTCGGCGTCCGCGCGCCAGACGTTCTGCACAAATGTCGCGCCCTGCTCGCGCAAGATTCGCTGCACGCCGCGAATGGTGTAGCCCTCGCCATAGAGCAGATGGCGCACGCCGCGTAACAGATCGACGTCGTCGGGCCGGTAATAGCGCCGGCCGCCGCCGCGCTTCATCGGGCGGATTTGCGGAAATCGGCTTTCCCAGAAGCGCAGCACATGCTGCGGCACGTCGATCTCGTCAGCGACTTCGCTGATGGTGCGGAATGCATCCGGCGCCTTTTCCACCCACAACCCCCAGAGGCAGACTTATGGACAAGCCGCACGCAGCAAGCGATCGCTGCTCAGCTTGAGGAGGGTTCACCGCCGTCATTCCCACCGTTGATGCGCTGCTTGAGAATGGCGGACGGCTTGAACACCATGACCCGGCGCGGCGAGATCGGAACTTCCTTGCCGGTCTTCGGATTGCGGCCGATGCGCTGGCCCTTCTTGCGCACGACAAACGAGCCGAACGACGACAGCTTCACAGTTTCACCGCGCTCAAGGCAGTCGGTGATTTCCTTGAGCACCAACTCTACGAGAGTTGCAGATTCCGTGCGCGACAGTCCAACCTTTTGATAGACCGCCTCACACAAATCCGCCCGTGTGACCGTCTTTCCCGTCATCGCCAGCCCCGAGCACGGCGATCGATCGAACGTCGATCAAGATATCGTGCTGAATTATCAAGGATATTAGCTTCTCGTTAGACGAGTCAACCGGGCTTAGCAGCTGTTTCGAGGCTACCAGCGCACCAGCGCGGCGCCCCAGGTGAAGCCGCCGCCCATGGCCTCGAACAGCAGGAGGTCGCCGCGCTTGATGCGCCGGTCGGCAACCGCATCCGCAAGCGCCAGCGGGATCGAGGCGGCCGACGTATTGCCGTGGCGGTCGACCGTGATAACGATCTTTCCCGGCGGGATCCCGAGTTTATGGGCCGAACCGTCGATGATGCGCTTGTTGGCCTGGTGCGGAATGAACCAATCGACGTCGGCGGCGGTGTAGCCCGTGGCCTTGAAGGCATCCTCGACGACGTCCGTGATCATGGCCACGGCATGGCGGAACACTTCGCGGCCTTCCATGCGCAAATGCCCCACCGTGCCGGTCGACGACGGTCCGCCGTCCACATACAGCTTCGATTTATAGCGGCCGTCGGAGCGGAGCCGGACGGTCAGGATGCCGCGATCCTCCCGCGTCCCCGGCTGCTCCTGCGCATCGAGCACCACGGCGCCGGCGCCGTCACCGAACAGCACGCAGGTGCCGCGATCGGTCCAGTCGAGAATGCGCGAAAACGTCTCCGCGCCGATCACCAGCGCGCGCGAAAAAGCCCCCGACCGGAGGAAGGCGTCGGCCGTCGCCAGCCCATAGATGAAGCCGGAACACACCGCCTGCAGATCGAAGGCGGCGCCGTGAGTGATGCCAAGATCGGCCTGCACCGAGACGGCGCTCGCGGGAAAGGTATTGTCCGGCGTCGAAGTCGCCAGCACGATGAGATCAATCGACTGCGCCTCGACATGCGCATGCGCCAACGCCGCCTGCGCCGCGCGCACCGCCATATGCGACGTCAGCTCGCCGGGCGCGGCGATGCGGCGCTCGTGAATGCCGGTGCGCTGAACGATCCACTCGTCCGACGTGTCGATCTTGCGGGCAAGATCTTCATTGGTGAGGACCTTGCTGGGCAGATAGCCGCCGCAGCCGAGCATGACCGAGCGCTTTACGGTCACGAGGCGGCTCCGCCGACGGCCTGCTGCGGAGGCTTGTGGGTGCGGCCGAGCGCGGCCCGGATTTTCGCCAACAGCTCGTCACGCACCACACCGTGCCCGAGTTCGATGGCCGCCGCGAAACCTTCCGCGTCGGCCCCGCCGTGACTCTTGATGACGATGCCGTTGAGGCCGAGAAATACCCCACCATTGGCCCGGCGCGGATCCATGCGTTCGCGCAATCGGCGGAACGCCCCCCGCGCGAAAAGATAACCGATGCGGGCACTGAGCGAACTGTTCATCGCGCCCTTGAGATATTCACCGAGCTGACGCGCCGTGCCTTCCGCGGTCTTGAGCGCGATATTGCCGGCAAAGCCTTCGGTGACCACGACGTCGACCTTGCCACGGCCGATATCGTCGCCTTCGACAAAGCCGCGGTAGTCGAGATCGGGCAGGCCCTCTTCGCGCAGGATGCGCCCGGCCTCGCGCACCGGTTCGAGGCCCTTGGCCTCTTCGACGCCGATATTGAGAAGCCCGACGCTCGGGCGCGGCAGGCCGAATAAAATCCGCGCGGTGGCCGCTCCCATGACCGCGAGATCGACCAGGTGTTCGGCGTCTGCGCCGATCGAAGCGCCGACATCGAGCACGATCGACTCCCCGCGCAGCGTCGGCCACAGCGCCGCAATCGCCGGCCGCTCGATTCCGGGCAGCGTCTTGAGATTGAACTTCGACATCGCCATCAGCGCGCCGGTATTGCCGGCGGACACCGCCATATCCGCATCGCCCTTTTTGACCGCATCGATCGCCAGCCACATCGACGATTTCCAGCGGCCGTAGCGGAGCGCCTGGCTCGGCTTGTCCTCCATCCGCACCGCGATGTCGGTATGGACGATCCGCGAAACGGATTTGAGCTTTGCTCTGGCGTCGATAAGCGGCGCAATCAGCGAGGCATTGCCAAAAAACAGGAACTCGCATGCGGGATGGCGTTGCAACGCCAGTTCCGCTCCGGCGACAACCACGGCGGGGCCGTGATCGCCCCCCATCGCATCGAGAGCAATGCGGACCTTGTCCGACATTCAGTGACCCAGGTCCGGTAGGTGGGAATGCGACACCGGAATGAGAATAGCGGTTCGACGCCCCGATTTGAAGCGCCGAGCCTAATTCTTGGCCAGCTTGGCAAGGGCGGCAAATGGCCCCGCATCCGGCGTGGCGATTTGCGGCGGCTCGAATACGGCATCCGGTTTCCGTGGATAGGGGTCGAGCCCGAGGATCAGGAACTCGGTGGCAAGCGCGCCTAAATCGACGATTCCGTCGATCAGCGGCTCCGGATCGCCCCATTTGACGTCGCGCAGCTCGGTTTCCCCATCCCGCGGCACGGGCGTGCGCTGCGGAACGAAGACGAGATCGATCGCCTCCTCAACCTCATTGGCCAGCGGCTCGAGCGTGACAACGCAGTTTTGCCCGACCGTCGCCGACACGACCCCTGCGACATGCAGACCACCCGCGCCGCGGCGGTTCACGTCAAAGCGCGCTTCGAGCCGCGGCAGGTCGCGCAATCCCGCGACCCGCGCTACCGCGGACCGCACCCCGGCGTCGGCGACGAGATCGAAATGCTGGCCCGTCTCGGCGATATCGTCGATCGCAACGGGAACCTGCCAGGGAGCGGCAGGCGATTTTTCGGCTTTGGATTTAGGCATGATCGATAGCTTCAGCGATAGATTGAGGTTGTGGAAACGCGATCTCGCCGCGCAATAAGGCACTGTCCTTCTGGCCTTCGAGCTGGCGCCGCGCGGCGTTGACATAGCGGGCAAGCTTCACCGCACCGCGGTCGACATCCGCATCGGGAAAGATATTGCGCTTAAGCGCCTTCTCAAGCTCCCGCTCATCCGCCGCGGCAAAGGCGGCGAGATAGGCCGCTTGCCGGCCGTAAAATGCTTCCCCGAAGGCGCGCATCCGCTTCGGCACCGCGAGATCGCCGACCCCCATTTCGCGAAGGTTGTCGTCGAGATCGCGGCAAAACTCGTCGAACAGCCGCTGCCCGATCCCCCGACCCGCGCCGGTCTTGCGGCCGAGCCGGTCGATCAGCAGCACCAGATGCAGTACAATAAGATCGAAGCGGCCCTCCATTGTATCGGGCACGCCATGGTCCCGGTAAAAGGCCGGCGAACGCGCCTGCGCCACGATCGCGCCATAGAGCTCGCCGATGCTCCGATCCTGGGAATTGGGACGAAACAGCCGCCAGATCATATGGTTAACCGACGCCGCGACGACCGGCCCCAAGGCGGCCGATTGCCAATCTTGCGCTTTGGGGTTACGGCACGCGACGGCTTTTCGCAAGTTAGGCACTCGTGCGGTGGATTTGAAGTTCCTCCAGTCGGGCCGCCAACTCGAGGAGGAACTTCAAATCCTAAAAACCGCACGAGAGTCGTAAAGTTGCTAGTGCCCCCTTTGATTCCGAAGTTCGCATCAGAGTGGACGGCGAGCACGTGCGAACTTCGGAATCGGGGCACTAGGATGTGGGGCAATTTCGTGCGTAGCCGAAGCCGGCCGCTGAAGGCTACTTGCGCTATCGTTCTTACGCTCGCGCTCGTCGGCTGCACCGGCGAAACATTCCAGCGCGGTTACGTGTTGCCCGAGGGCGCGCTCGAGCAGATTCCGCTTGGCGCTTCGCAGGAGCAGGTGCTGCTTGTGCTCGGCACGCCGTCGACGGTGGCTACCGTCAGCGGCGAGGCGTTCTACTACATCTCGCAGAAAGCCGACCGCCCCATCTCGTTCATGCAAACCAGCGTGACCGACCAGCGCGTCATCGCCGTTTATTTCGACAAGAGCAGGAAAGTCCGACGGGTCGCGGAATATGGCCTTAAGGACGGCCACGTCTTCGATTTTGTCAGTCAGACGACGCCGACCGGCGGCAACGACCTCAGCGTGATCACGACCATCATCCACAATCTCGAAGGCAAAGGGTCTTAAGCGCGGGCTCTTAGGCGCGCTAAATGCTATCGGCTCGTCGGACTCTGCTTTGCGCAAGAGACCTAATGCGCCAACACCGCGAGCAAGAGCAGCGCCACGATATTGGTGATCTTGATCATCGGATTGACGGCCGGACCTGCCGTATCCTTGTAGGGATCGCCCACGGTGTCGCCGGTCACCGCCGCCTTATGGGCGTCCGAGCCTTTGCCGCCGTAGTGGCCGTCCTCGATGTATTTCTTGGCATTGTCCCAGGCGCCGCCGCCCGAGGTCATTGAGATAGCGACAAACAGACCGGTGACGATGACGCCGAGCAGCATGGCGCCGAGCGCCGAGAACGCCGCCGATTTGCCCTGCGCCCCGCCGCCGGCAACGAAATAGATGATGAAATAGACGACGAGCGGCGACAGCACGGGCAACAGCGACGGCACGATCATTTCTTTGATCGCCGCCTTGGTCAGCATGTCGACGGCGCGGCCATAATCGGGCTTGTCCCTGCCCTGCATGATGCCGGGCCGCTCGCGGAATTGACGCCGCACTTCCTCAACGATCGAAGACGCCGCGCGGCCGACCGCGGTCATGCCCATGGCGCCGAACAGATAGGGCAACAGGCCGCCGAACAGCAGGCCCGCGACCACGTAGGGATTGTTCAGCGAAAAGTCCGGTGCCACGCCCTGGAAATACGGATGCTGGGCCGCGCCGGCGATGAAGAATTTCAGGTCTTCGTTGTAGGCCGCGAACAGCACCAAGGCGCCGAGCCCGGCCGAGCCGATGGCATAGCCCTTGGTTACGGCTTTGGTGGTGTTGCCAACGGCGTCGAGCGCGTCGGTCGATTTGCGCACCTCTTTCGGCAATCCCGCCATCTCGGCAATACCGCCGGCATTGTCGGTGACCGGGCCGAAGGCATCGAGGGCAACGACGATGCCGGCCAGCGCCAGCATGGTCGTCACCGCAATGGCGATGCCGAACAGGCCGGCGAGATTATAGCTGACCAAAATGCCGGCGATGATGACGATCGCCGGCATAGCGGTCGCCTCCATCGACACGGCGAGGCCCTGAATGACGTTGGTGCCGTGGCCGGTGACCGAGGCTTGCGCGATCGAGCGGACCGGACGGTAGTCCGTCCCGGTGAAGTATTCGGTGATCCAAATGATCAGGCCGGTCACCGCAAGACCGACGATGCCGCAGATGAACAGCGTCTGCCCGGAGTAAGCGACGCCCGGCAATGGACCGAAGCCGATCAGCTCATAGATCACGCCGGCGATACCGATCAACGAAAACACCGCGGTCGCCAGCATGCCCTTATAGAGCGCGCCCATGATCGATTGGCTCGGGCCGAGCTTGACGAAGAACGTGCCGATGATCGAGGCGATGATGCAGACGCCGCCGATCGACAGCGGCAGCATCATCATCTTCAGCAGCATGTCGGCGCCGGCGCTCCTGTAAAAGATCGCGGCGAGCACCATGGTGGCGACCGTGGTCACCGCGTAAGTCTCGAACAGATCCGCGGCCATGCCGGCGCAGTCGCCGACATTGTCGCCGACATTGTCGGCAATGGTGGCGGGATTGCGTGGATCGTCTTCCGGAATGCCGGCCTCGACCTTACCGACCAGGTCGCCGCCGACGTCGGCGCCTTTGGTGAATATGCCGCCGCCAAGCCGTGCGAAGATCGAGATCAGCGACGCGCCGAAACCGAGCGCGACCAGCGCATCGATCACCTCGCGATCGTTCGGCGCCATATGCAGCGTGCCGGTGAGGAAGCCGAAATAGAGCGTGACGCCAAGGAGCGCCAGGCCCGCAACCAGCATGCCGGTGATGGCGCCGGCGCGGAACGCGATTTCAAGGCCGGCGGCGAGCGAGGAGATCGCGGCTTGCGCGGTGCGGACATTGGCGCGCACCGACACGTTCATGCCGATAAAACCCGCGGAACCGGACAGGATGGCGCCGACCGCGAAACCGAGGGCGACCAGCCAGCCGAGGAAATAGCCGACGATGAGGAAGACCACGATGCCGACGCCGGCGATGGTCGAGTATTGGCGCTTGAGATAGGCCTGCGCGCCCTCGCGGATCGCTGCGGCGATCTCCTGCATCTTTTCACTGCCGGCGTCGGCGGCCATCACCGAGCGCGTGGCCCAGATGGCGTAGGCGATAGCCAATACGCCGCATAGAACGATGAGCCACAACGTTTCCATGGAATATCCCCGGTCTATTGAGAGGGCCGAATCCAGCCGGCCCGGAAGGATGGGCCGCCTCGCATACAATGGACAGGTGTGAGGTGCAAATTCGCCGCGGAGATTGCACAAAACGCCCCCTCACGCAACGCCGGCGGGCCGGCTTTTCCGGCGTTTTAGCCCGTCCGCTCAAGGCCGTTCCCACGCTCCGCCTGCGGCCGGTATGGCAGGTACGACAGGCGATCGATGCGGGCCCATTCATTCCGCAGCGTCTTCGGCACCACCTTCTTGATGCGCCAAACCCTTTTCCGACACACCTCGGGCTCGTCGCTGCAGCACATGCGGTGTCGGCGGCAGCGCTTGTTGGTGCAGAACCGAAACGAGCCCAACAGGTCGGCTTGCGCGCGCCAGACCCACGGAATGCGCTTGCGGAACGGAATCGCCAGCCACTCTTCGAGCGTCCGCCGGCCGGGAAAGCTGCGCTTGCCGATGTGCATAGGCTTCCTCCTTCGCAACGAGTGTTCCGTCATGCTCAGGAGCGGGCCTTAACTCCTCCTTCTCCCCGCGCGCGGGGAGAAGGTTGGGATGAGGGGGCCTCTCCGCCGGGCTCTGACTGCGGCGCTCAAACTCGCTGAGAGGCCCCCTCATCCTCGTCGCTTCGCTCCTCGACTTCTCCCCGCGCGCGGGGAGAAGTGAATAAGCAATCCCGTTCTCGCGATGCGTCTTCGCATCCGAGCTTTGCCACGCCACTGTAAGAAAGCCCTTCCAACGACCTCCCGACATAAAGAAGGGAGGCGGAGCGCCGATAGACGCATCCGAACTGGAGGCCGCCACAAACAATTCGCGCAAATTGCGCAAACCGTCTGCCGTGCGGCGCGCGCCGTTTCCGGCACGCTCGCCTTTCGGCGCTCCACCGCGATTATGCGCCGAGGGCCTGACCTCGACTCGGCTCCGGGCCGCGCTTCCTGGAACCACCGGATGCAAACGGGAGTACCCTCTCCGGCACCAGTGCAGCGAGCACCTCGCAGTCCGATCACGCGCCGGACGGGACGATGCCCAGAACCGCCCGGATCGAGGTTACAAGCCCCACCCGGGAACCGCACCCGCCCCATCGATCGGCTGTCACCGGTCGACGTCCCTTCGATGAGCGAGCTTTGATTCGTCAGTTTGTAACTGAACAAGGGACGTGTGTCAAGGGCGTGTCTCTATAATAGAGACGACAGTTTGGCAGCCTCGCTGTCATGCCCCGCGCTGGCGGGGCATTCAGTAATCGCCGGCGATCGAGCAAAAAACTCGGATCTTTGCGGTTACTGGGTCATCCGCCTTCGCGGATGACGACAGTTTGTAGGGCGGAATTGCCCAACGCACTTGTTCCGGCCATCCACGTCTTCCGCGGCAGTAGTATCCCAGTAATTCAACATAACGGAGGTTCGCATGTTCCGACTTACGATTTACCTGGCGCGGTTCATCGGCCTGTTCACCGTCTTGCTTGTGGTTGGATTGCTGGTGCGCGGCAGTGCAACGGTCGAGGCCGCGGTTGCCGATGGGTCGGTCATGCTTGTCTACGCCATCGTCAGCCTTGCCGTGGGCCTCGCGATCATCCTCGGTCATAATGTCTGGTCCGGCGGCGCGCTGCCGGTGGTCATTACCGTGGTCGGTTGGTTGATGCTCGTCAAAGGCCTCGTGCTTTTGTTGGTGACGCCCGAAACCATGACGCAGCTCTTCGGCGGCATGCATTATGCCGAGCATTACTTTTTTTATCTGTTGCCAGCGCTCGGGCTCGGACTTTATCTGACCTGGGCCGGCTTCACCGCGCCTCTGCGGATGCAAGATTAGCCGCCGGGCCACGGGCCGACGGCGGCGAAAGCCCTGACGCTATTGCTTCTTGGCCTTGGCGGCCCGGATCGCATAGGCGTGCGCCACCTCGGCGGCGCAAATCGCCCTTATCGATTGGAACAGCGTGCCCTCTTGGCCGGCGAAATTATCGCCGCAGGCGCCGACCTTGCGTTCGTAGCTGCGGCGCGCGCGGGCGCTCAGCGACGCCAGAAAGTCACCCTCGCATTTCTTGATCACGAGCAGGGCGACACCGACGTCGCTGCTCGAGCCAAGCTGGCACGCCATGAGTAATTGCATCGAAGCGTCGCAGGAGGGCGCATCGGTGACGCTCTTTTCAACCTGGTCGTAACCCGAAACCGGGCAGTCCATCGCCAGCGCGGGCACGGCGCCGGACGCCAAAAGCCAAACGCAAATGAGCCCAATGCAAATGCCAAGAAGCGTTCTGCCGAACATTCCAAACCCTTCCCGTTGCGGCATCTTAAGCCATCATACCTCGCCCGCCGAACCTATTTGGCCGGACAAAAGATTGCGAAGGACCATCGGCGCGCCTGAAACTCGCCCGCGATTGCGCAAACTTTTGCCGCAGCGGCAGGGTCCGATAACCCACCTCCGTCGGGGGAGGAGCCGCATCGGGCGATTCATTTTTGTAACGCGCGTACGCCCGGTAATGCTCCTGGGGCGGCGCGACGTGTCCTAGGCACGGCGCGCCGTTCTCCACCCGGCACCGGGCTGCCGGACATCGTCCAACCTGCGTCGGCTCGCGCCGGGTCGCAAATGACCGCAGCGGAATCCCCAAGTGTAGGTGCTTGATCGTATGCTCGATTCGCCCAGCCGCCCGCCCCCGGCAAAAAGTTAATTCATCCTTAAACTGTTGGCCTCTACGCTCTGCGGAATTGGCAGATTTGTCATGCGCATCGTGCTGGTCGATCCGAGTCGAGCCGTTCAGCGAGCTATGAGGCAACTCATTTGCGACGGCAGCCATGATGTCATTGCCTTCGCTGATGGACGCGAGGCGCTAGCTTACGTCACACAGGATACGAGTGTTCGCGCGCTAATAACGAGCACGCAGCCTCTCAGTATCTCGGGAGTCGACCTTTGCGCCGCCGCTCGCAAATTGAGCGGGGTCCGTCGGGCGCTGCACGTGATTCTGATGTCGTCGACCGACGATTACTATCTGGCCGTCCTGGCCCTCGATAGCGGTGCCGACGATTTCATTCATAAGCCGCCGAACGCGGATGAGCTGCGTGCACGTCTGCGTTTGGCGGACCGAGTAACATCGATGAAGCAACAGTTGATTCAATTCGCGACTACGGACCCCCTTACAGGACTGCTCAATCGTCGTGCCTTTTTTGATTGTGCTGCAGAGATGTGCCGCGCGGCCGAGAATGGAAAGTCGCTCTCCGCAATCATGTTTGACGTCGATCATTTTAAGCACATCAATGACACCTTTGGACACGAGGTAGGCGACAGGGTGCTCGCCGCGGTTGGAATTGCGGCAAAAACGATGGACGGTGCCGTAGGCCGTTTGGGCGGGGAAGAATTTTGCGTGCTGGCATTTGGTGAAGCTGCGGACGCGGCTGAGTGTGCGGGCGAACTGCAACGGTCCATTCGCGCCCTACGATTCGAACATGAGTGCCAGGAGTTCTCGATCACCTGCAGCTTTGGAGTTGCGGAATGGGAAGCAAATGACGCCGTGGATGGAATGCTTCGTCGCGCGGACCTCGCGATGTACGAAGCTAAGAAATCCGGTCGGGACCGGATAGTTTTGTCAGACACTTATGCGTTGTCGAGTGAGCACGATAATTGGCGTGGCGCTGCCCGGGCCGGCCAGAGGCCGGGTGTAAAGTTCGCGAGCTAGACCGCGTTTCAAGTACCGACTTTTGCGGGAATTGCTGGGGCACGTACGGATTAGCCCGACGCCCGCGGCCTGAAGTGGCCGGCCCGATGACAGGCTCCGGCGTAATCCGCAGTTTAACGCGCGGGGTGCAATTTGCTTCGCTACTGCACCCCACGGCTGCTGCTACACGGCCCCGGTCGCAAATGGCCGCTTTCCGAGAATTGCCCTGGGCCTACGCATGACGGCATGGATGCGGCTCGACCATCAATGATCTCCAGTAGCCCGGTCGCGGTTGTCGTTCGCGCTCGAAGCCTTGCTTTTTTCCGCTGCGGCCAAAAGCAAACAATATTGGGCTATGAGCAGGTGGATTTCGCCGGTTCCGGGAGTTTGCGAACTGGATACGGTTTGCAGGCATTCTTCGGCGCGATCGCGGTAGCGTTTGGCTCGGTCGCAGCTGGGCATAGCTTCCATCCGTGACGCTGATGCTGCGCAATTAATGCACCGCACAACAGGGGGTTCCCTCGCGCCGCCACCTTTTATTTTCGGTAAACAATATGTTGCCGGAATGCTTGACCGAGGCGGGAAAATACTGGCGATAAGGTCGCGCGCAATTCACGCTTGCCGCGGCGCCCAGCCGTAAATGCGCGTCAGCGTGCCACCCATCAATTTGGCCTTGTCGCTGTCGGAGATGCGGTTGGTGACACGGAACGCGTCGACGCCTTGCGCGTAAGTGAGGAATTTCACCGCGCGCGTCCAGTCGGTGCCCCATAGACAGCGGTCGATGCCGAACGCGTCGATCATGCGGCAGACCGGATCCCAGATGTCGTTATAAGGAAACGGTTCGAGCGAGAGCGTGCAGGCGCCGGTGATCTTAATGGCGACGTGCGGAAGTTTTGCCAGCGTGAGCACCTTCGGCAGCTCGGCCCACGGCGCCGCCGGCTTGGGCGGCACATGCGGCTGCACCAGTCCGAGATGATCGACGATGATCTGCGTATCGGGATTGCGGCGGATCAGTTCGATGCCCTGGTCGAGCCGCCCGGCGATGTGCAGGTTGACCGGCAGCGACAGACGCGCGGCCTCTTTGAGCACGCGGTTGAGGCCCGGATCGGCGGCGTCCTCGGCAAGTCCGCTGCGCAGGAGCAGCATGCGCACGCCGACCGCGCCCGGCGTGCGCTTCCATTCCGCGATCACTTCCGCAACGGCCGGGTTGGCGGGATCGACCGGCTTCACCAGCGCGAACCTGTTGGGATAACGATTGCGCACCTCGACCGCATAACTTGCATCGTAGCGGTACATCGTGAACGCCGATACCAGGATGGCGCCGTCGACGCCGGCTGCGTCCAGCACCGCGACCGTCTGATCGCCCGTGGCCTCGGGCGGCCCGGTCAATGCGGCGTGCCACGGCCGGCCGGGATGATCACGCTCGTAGGCATGCAGCTGCGCGTCGATGATCGGCATGTTCGGCTTTCTCATTGTTCAAAAACTGTCCTTCCCCGCGAAGGCGGGGAATCCAGTAATCACAGGCAATGCAGAAAACATCTCGCGTTTGCGTTTACTGGATCACCCGCTTTCGCGAGTGATGACAACACAGTGTTCTACGCCGCCCCCAAGTAGCGGATCGGACGGCCCGGCGCGATGGCTTGCGCGGCGGCGATGATGGCGTTGGCGTCGATGCCGTAGTGGCGGTAGAGGTCGGCGATCGAACCGGTCTGGCCAAAATGCTCGACGCCGAGCGGACGCACGCGATGGCCGCCGACCGCGCCGAGCCAGCCGAGCGTCGCCGGATGGCTGTCGACGACGCTGACGATGCCGCAATGCCGTGGCAAGCCGGCGAACAGCCGCTCGATATGCGAGCGCGCGTGAACGAGACCGCGCTCACGCGCCCGCCATGCCGCGGTCCAGCCGGCGTTGAGCCGGTCGGCGGACGTGACCGCGAGCAAGCCTGTGTCGCGGCGATCTTCCGCCATCAACCCGACCGCCTGGATCGCCTCGGGCGCGACCGCGCCGCTGTAAGCGACGACGACCTGGCAGTTCGGGCCCGGTTCGCGCAGCCAATAGGCGCCATCGACGATGGCCTGGCGCAGTTCCGGCGTCATCTCGCGCTTGATTTGCTCGATCGGACGCGTGGACAGGCGCAGATAGACGGAGCCGCCGGTCTCATCGCGCAGCCAATTACGCTCCGATTGCTCGCCATCTTTGTCTCTTTGGCCGTCGCGCTGAATGTAATCGAGCGCGAAGGCGAGGATCACGGCGAGCTCGTCGACGAAGGCCGGTTCGAACGCGGCGAGACCGTCCTGCGCCATGCCGATCAGCGGCTCGGCGATCGATTGATGCGCGCCGCCTTCCGGCGCCAGCGTGATGCCGGACGGCGTCGCGACGAGGATAAAGCGCGCATCCTGATAGCAGGCGTAATTGAGCGCATCGAGGCCGCGCGCGATGAACGGGTCGTAGAGCGTACCGATCGGCAGCAATCGCTCACCGTTGATGGCGTGCGACAGGCCGAGCGCGGAGAGCGCGATGAAGAGATTGTTCTCGGCGATGCCGAGCTCGATGTGCTGGCCCTTGGGCGAGAACTCCCAATTGAAGGTCGACGGGATGCGCTCGCTCTTGAACGTATCGGCCAGCGCTTCGCGCGCGAACAGCCCCCGGCGGTTGACCCAGGGCCCGAGATTGGTCGAAACCGTCACGTCGGGCGAGGTTGTGACGATGCGGGCGGCAAGCGGCGTCGTGCCGCGCGCGAGCTCGTTGAGCAGCGCGCCAAAGCCGGTCTGTGTCGCCATCTGCGGCTGGATCGCGACCGCGAGATCTTCCGGCACGGCGATGCGCGGCGCCTGCAATCTGCGTTCGCCGGCGCGCGCGAACGGCACGCGGTCGAGAAAGGCCTGAATTTCCGACGCCGGCAGGTGCAGCCCTTCGAAGCGCGACCATTCCTCGCCGACACGGATGTTCATCGCTTGGCGAAACGTCTCCATTTGCGCAGGCGTCATCAGGCCGGCGTGATTGTCCTTGTGACCGGCAAAGGGCAGCCCGTAGCCTTTGATCGTGTAAGCAATGAAGCAAACCGGCCGGTCGTGATCGATGCCGTCGAACGCCTCGATGATCGCGCCAAGATCGTGGCCGCCGAGATTGTTCATCAGCCGCGCCAAATCCTCGTCGCTGCGCGATTCGATCAGCCGCGTCACCGCGCCCTGGTCGCCGATCTCGTCGAGCAAGCGCTTGCGCCACGCGGCGCCGCCTTGAAACACCAGCGCCGAATAGAGCTGGTTCGGGCAGCGATCGATCCAGGCCCGCAACACCTCGCCGCCCGGCTCGGCAAAGGCGGCCTGCTGCAACGAGCCGTATTTGAGCACCACGACATCCCAGCCGAAATTGCGGAACAGATTTTCGTAGCGCTGCCACAGGCCCTCGCGCACCACGGCGTCGAGGCTTTGCCGGTTATAGTCCACGATCCACCAGCAATTGCGCAGCCCTTGCTTCCAGCCTTCGAGGATGGCCTCAAAAATATTGCCCTCGTCGAGCTCGGCGTCGCCGAGAAGCGCGATCATGCGGCCTTCCGGTCGGTCGAGTCCCCAGCCGTGGGCGCGCACGTAGTCTTGCGCCAGCGAGGAAAACAAAGTTTGCGCGACGCCCAAGCCGACCGAGCCGGTCGAGAAATCGACGTCGTCGGTATCTTTCGTGCGCGACGGATAGGATTGCGCGCCTTTGTAGCCGCGGAAGCGCTCAAGCTTTTCGCGCGTTTGGCGGTCGAGCAGATATTGAATGGCGTGAAAGTTCGGCGCCGCGTGCGGCTTGACCGCGACGCGGTCGGCCGGCCGCAGCGTGTGGAAGTAGAGCGCGGTCATGATGGTGGCGAGCGAGGCGGAGGACGCTTGGTGGCCGCCGACTTTCACGCCGTCGGTATTCTCGCGCACATGGTTGGCGTGATGGATGGTCCAGGTCGCGAGCCAGAGCGTCTTGCGCTCCAGTTCGCTGAGGATGGACAGATCGTGCGCGCGCGAGACTGTGCTCATAACGCCATCGCACCGCCCGTCATTCCAGCTCGACGGTTTCGAAATCGGCCGGCAGGATGATTTCGAGAAGCTCGCAGTCGTCGGAATAATCGAGCACGGTGTGCTCGATCTTCGGCGGCTGCAGCCAGCACGAGCCCTCGACCATGGTCACCACGCCTTCGCCTTCGTACTCACCCTTGATCCAGCCTTTGAGCACGTAAATCATCTGAAATTCGACGTCGTGATAGTGCCGCTTCGACACCTCGGCGGGATCGCAAGGCGGGATCATCTTGATGACATGCGCGCGCGCCAAGCCGGCGGTCGCCGCAGCAATGCCGAGATCGCGATATTGCGCGTAGCGGCGAAGCCCTTGCTCGAATGACTCGGGCTTGTGGTGACTGGCGACGAAGGTTTGCTTACGCGGGGTCCGCTTCGGCGCGGCCTTGCTCCGCGATGGGCGGGAATTTCTCGGCCGGCGCACGACCGACGCTGCCGCCTTAGCTTTTCGTAGCTTTGTCTTCTGTTTTGCCTTCGCCATGATCTTTTCCTTTCGCGATTGTTCAAAAACGGATCGCGCCATTGTGGCGTATCACCACCGAGCGCGCTTCGTCGGGCCGGTGCGCACCCAATTGGCCGAGCGCCGACTGTGTCTCCTCGATCAGAATGTCGATGACGTGGCCGGGTCCCTCTTCGCCCAGCGCGCCAAGGCCCCACAGAAACGCCTTGCCGGCAAAGGCCGCGGCAGCGCCGAGCGCATAAGCGCGCACCACGTCGGTGCCGCTGCGGATGCCGGAATCGTACATCACCGTCGCGCGGTCGCCGACTTGCTTGACGATGGCCGGCAGCACGTCGATCGGGCCCGGCAGCGCCTCGATCTGACGGCCGCCGTGGTTCGACACGAACATCCCGTCGACACCGAGCGAAATCGCTTTCTCGGCATCTTGCGGGTGCAGGATGCCTTTCACGATCAGGGTCTTCTTCCAGCGGTCGCGATATTTTGCGACCTCCTCCCAGGTGAAGGCGCCGCCCATCTCGCGGCGCGCGAAGGCGATCACGTCGTTGATCGAGGCGTTCGCGCCGGCGTAGGCGCGTAGCGTTTCAAAGCGCGGGATGCCGTGTTTCCACAATGCCATGGCCCAGCCCGGCGATAGCGCCATCTGCGTCAGCATCGCCGGACCGGGGTGAAATCCGCTGCCGCCAAGTCCGACCACCACTTCACGCGCGCGCGTGGTGCGCACCGGCACGTCGAGCGTGAGGATCAGCGCATTGCAGTCCGTCGCCGCGGCGCGGCGCACCAGATCGAAGCCGATGGCGTGATCGTTACGCGCGGCGCGATATAGTTGAAACCAGCAGACATCGGGCGCGATTTCGGCGATCTCTTCGATGGTGGCACCGCCGGCAAGCCCTAGCGTATAGGGAATGCGCGCCTTCTGCGCGGCGCGCGCCAGATGCTTGTCCGCGCCCGGCCACACGATGGCCGGCCCGCCCATCGGCGCAACGCCGATCGGAGCTGAGTAGTGGCGGCCGAACAATTCGATATCGCAAGGCGGCAGCGACGGCATCACGCCATAACGCGGCACCAGCTCCACCGCATCGAGCGCCGCCCAATTGCGCCTGATGCCGGCGTCCTCTTTGCCAGAACCGCCGTCGGAATATTCGAAAGCGAAATGCGGCAGCCGCTTGCGTGCGGCGCGGCGCAGATAATCGATGGTCGGATAATGCCGATAAAGCTCGGCATAGCGCGGATTGGCGGTCTTTTCCACGTAGTGGCTGGTTCGCGGCGCGACCAATTCTGCAGGTTTGATGGCCGTCGTGTCGTGCATGAGCGTTTCTCCCAATGGCATTATAGCGAATAGCGAGTTGCGAGATAGCGAGTAACGCCACTCGTCATTCGCTCAGAAGTGCGAGTACGACGGTCGCGCAAACGACAGCGCCTTGCCGTCGCGGATGAAGCGGGCGCCCTGCCCCGCCGTCACGCGGCCGATCTCGGTGATCGCAACGCCCGCTTTTTCCGCCGCTTCGCGGAACGCGCCAAGCTTGCCCGGTGCGATCGTGAGCACGATTTCATAGTCGTCGCCGCCGGTCAGAATCGTCTCGATCAATGCGGGGTCGGCCGCCAATGCGGCGCGCGCGGCGCCGGACAGCGGCACGCGCGCCACGTCGATTTCGGCGGCAACGCCGGAGGCGCGGCACAGTTTGGCGAGATCGCCGGCAAGCCCGTCGGAAACGTCCATCGCAGCCGAAGCGTGATGCAGCACCGCCTCGGCCAGCGCGTTGCGCGGTTGCGGCAGCAGATAGCGGTCGTTCAGAAATGCGGACAAAGCGTCCGAAAGCCGCCACAGCTTGGCGAGACTCGGATCCCGCCGCAGCAACACGCCGAGCGCCGCGTCGCCGATGGTGCCGGTGACGACGACACTATCGCCCGCCGTTGCCGTCGCGCGCCGCACCATGGCGCCGTGCGGCAGCGCGCCGAAGGCTGTGATCGAAACCGACAGCGGTCCGGGCGTGTGATCGGTATCGCCGCCGAGCAGCGGACAGGCATAATGCTTGGCGTCGTCGCCGAGCCCCGCGGCAAAACCGGCGATCCACGCCTCCTCGATCTTGGCCGGCAAGGCGACCGACATCAGAAAGCCGATCGGCTTTGCCCCCTTAGCGGCAAGATCGGACAGATTCATCCGCAAGACTTTGCGGCCAATATTTTCCGCCGGATCGTCGGCAAAAAAATGCACGCCGGCGATCACGCCGTCGGTCGTGAGCACGAGGTCGCAGCCGGGCGGCGGCGTCACGATCGCTGCGTCATCTTCGAGACCGAAGGCGCCCGGCGCCGTCGCCAGTGGGCGAAAATAGCGCGCGATCAAGCGGTCTTCGGCCGAGGTGTCGTCGCTGGAGGCCATTCCGTCACTCCAGTTAGGGCCGTCAGGCCCTAGCATTTTGTTTGAGTATGATCTTTTCGGAAAACCGGCTTCCACTTTTCCGGATCACGCTCTAACCGCCGGCGAATTCTGCCGCGCGGAGTTCATGCGCGAGCTGGTCGAGCACGGCGTTGACCATGCCGGTCTCTTCCTTGTCGACGAAGGCGCCGGCGACGTCGACATATTCGGACGTCACGACCCGCGCCGGCACGTCGGAGCGGCAGGCGAGCTCGTAGGCGCCGGCCCGCAACACCGCGCGCAAGATCGCTTCGATGCGTTTGAGCGGCCAACCGCGGGCCAAAGCCGCATCGATTTGCGGATCGAGGCGCCGCTGCTCGCGAACGACGCCATCCACGATATCGCGAAAATAGGCCGCTTCCGCCGGCCGATATTGCACGCCCTCGACTTCGCTACCGAGCCAGTGGTTCTCGAACTGGGCCATGATCTCGTTTACGCCGGTGCCGGCGAGATCCATCTGGTAAAGCGCCTGCACCGCGGCGAGCCGGGCAGCGCCACGTTTGTTGGCTTTGCGCGCTTCCTGGGCGTGGTCGGCCATCATCGTTTCCCGAGCCGCCGCTTGATGCCGATCAAAGCGAGCGCGGCGCGTGCGGCATCGCCGCCTTTGTCCTGCTCCTCGGCGCGGGCGCGCGCCCAGGCCTGCGCCTCGGTATCGACGGTGATGATGCCGTTGCCGATCGGGATTTTGCGCGCCACGGAAAGCTCCATAAGGCCGCGCGCGGACTGCTGCGAGACGATCTCGAAATGAATGGTATCGCCGCGAATGACGCAGCCGAGTGCGACGACGCCGTCGTAGGCGCGCCGCCGCGGTGCGGCATCGAGCGCAATCGCGATAGCGGTCGGGATTTCGAGCGAGCCCGGTACGCTTAAGCAATCGAATGCCGCGCCCGCTTCCTTGAGCGCTTTCGTAGCGCCGGCTAAGAGCGCATCGGCAATATCGTCATAGAAGCGCGCCTCGACGATGAGGATACGTGCGCCTTTGGCTTGTCCCGTGCTCTGGATCTCGTCACGCTTGGCTCGCCGCGGCCCGGCCATCACGACACTCCATGGCTTTGCGAATGGTCTAACAGACGCGCGGCATAGCGCGCCATCTGATCGACTTCGAGGTTTACGCGCGCACCGGGCTGCAGCGAGCCGATCGCGGTCACCTTCAAGGTGTGCGGAATGATGAGCACCGAGAAGGTGTAGCCTTTGACGTCGTTGACCGTGAGTGAAATGCCGTCAAGCGCGACCGAGCCCTTGGGCGCAATGAAGCGGGCGAGCTCCGCCGGCGCGCGAAACGAAAGTGCCGCGCTATCAAGGAAATCGTCCCGGCTGACGAGTTCGGCAATGCCGTCGACATGGCCGCTGACCATGTGGCCGCCGAGTTCATCGCCCAGCCGAAGCGCGCGCTCGAGGTTGAGCTTGGCGCCGCGCTGCCAGTTTGCGGCTGTGGTCATCCGCAGCGTCTCAGCCGCCGTATCAACCGCGAACGAACACCGGTTTCCGGCCCGGCCGCGCTCGACGACAGTGAGACAAATTCCCGAGCAGGAGATCGAGGCGCCGATAGCGATCGTATCCGGAGCATAGCCACAGCCAATCGTGACCCGGCGCAATCCCTCAGCCTTTCCTTGAACCTCAATAACTTCGCCTAAGTCACTGATAATACCGGTGAACATGACTCACTTTCGCTCGAAGAGCTCTTGCCGATCCGGCCCGACCGGTTCGCTACTGGTGCGGTTTAGCCGCTCCCGGAGCGCCGTCATAGCCGCTCCATCAAGCGCATCGATCCCGTCACGGCCAACCACCTTGGCAGAATGAAACAAAATGGCCTCATCGACGAGATCAGCGGCGAGGAAGGCGGCGGCCAGCGTGGGGCCGCCTTCGACCATGAGCCGGGTGATACCCTTTGCGGCGAGGAACCCCAACGCGTCCTTTAGATCGAGAGGGTCGGCGCTTTCCGGCGACCGCAACACCTGTACTCCCTTCGCCAGCAGTTTGAACTCGGCTTCTTCCGGCGCCTGTGTTCCAGCGAGCGCCCAGACCGGAGCGTCGTATGCGCTCTGCGCCAGCCGCGAATTGAGCGGCAGGCGCAGCATGCTGTCGGCCACGACCCGAACCGGCGAATTCTTGGCCATGCCGGGCAAGCGGCAGGTCAGCAGCGGATCGTCGGCAAGCGCGGTGCCGATGCCGATCATGATGGCGTCACTCTCCGCACGCAGCAGGTGGACGCGGTCGCGTACGGCTTCGCCGGTAATCGCAACCGGTTTGCGCCCGGCCGCTGCCGCCTTGCCGTCGGCGGAGATCGCAAGCTTAAGCAGAACGTGCGGACGGCCTTTGGTAAAACGAAAAATGTGTCCGGCGTGGTCGCGCCGCGCCTCTGCCGCGCCAATGCCGACGTCGACGGCAATGCCCGCCGCGCGAAGCCTGGCGTGGCCCTCTCCCGCCACTTCCGGATTGGGGTCTTCGAGCGCCGACACGACCCGCGAAATGCCGGCGGCGATGACCGCGTCGGCACAAGGCGGCGATTTGCCGTGATGCGAGCACGGTTCGAGCGTGACGTACAGTGTCGCCCCAAAGGTCGCGTCATTTGCCGCCTCACCCGCGCGCCGCAAGGCTTCGATTTCGGCATGCGGCCGGCCGCCGGGTTGCGTCCAGCCGCGGCCGACAATCACGCCATCCTTGACGATGACGGCGCCGACCGCCGGATTGGGCCAGGTGCGGCCGAGCCCGCGGCGGCCGAGCGCGAGCGCGAGCGCCATGAAGCGCTGATCTAACCGCTGGCTTTCGGTCACAGCATCCGTAACCGCGCTCGTCGGCGGCCTCACTCGGCGGCCTCGTCCCCCGACAATTCGGCAAGCGCGGCCTCGAAATCTTTGGCTTCGCGGAAATTGCGATAGACCGAGGCGAAGCGCACATAGGCGACGTCGTCGAGCTCGCGCAAATGCGCCATCACGGTCTCGCCGATGGTTTCGGAAGAGACTTCGCTTTCGCCCAAACTTTCCAGCTCGCGGACGATTTTCGAGACCATCTGGTCGATCCGCTCCGGCTCGACCGGCCGCTTGCGGCAGGCGATCTCGACCGAGCGCAGGAGCTTATCGCGGTCGAACGGCACCCGGCGGCCGTTGCGCTTGATCACGACCAGTTCGCGCAGCTGCACCCGCTCGAAGGTCGTGAAACGGAAATTACAGGTGAGGCAGACGCGGCGGCGGCGGATGACGGAGGAATCCTCCGTCGGCCGCGAATCCTTCACCTGGGTATCGAGGCTTCCACAACTCGGACACCGCATCCCTTACCCCTCGTAAATCGGGAACCGGCCGACCAATCGCTTCACCTTCTCGCGCACGCCGGCTTCGGCCTGCGCGTCCTCTTCGCTATTTTTGCCGGCGAGCGCGTCCAGCATTTCGGCGATCAGATCGCCGACTTGCCGGAACTCGGCGATGCCGAAGCCGCGCGTGGTACCGGCCGGCGTACCGAGCCGCACGCCCGATGTGACGGTGGGCTTCTCCGGATCGAACGGAATGCCGTTTTTGTTGCAGGTGATGTGGGCGCGACCGAGGGCTGCCTCCGCCACCTTGCCGGTCAGGCGTTTCTTGCGCAAATCGACCAGCATCAGGTGCGTGTCGGTGCCGCCGGAGACGATATCGAGCCCGCGCGCCTTGAGCGTTTCGGCAAGCGCTTTGGCGTTTTCGACGACGTTCTTCGCGTAAAGCTTAAACGACGGGTGCAGCGCCTCACCGAAGGCGACCGCCTTCGCCGCGATGACGTGCATCAACGGTCCGCCCTGCATGCCGGGGAACACCGCGGAATTGAGCTTCTTCGCCAGCTCCTCGTCGTTGGTCAGGATGGCGCCGCCGCGCGGCCCGCGCAGCGTCTTGTGCGTCGTCGTCGTCACCACATGGGCATGCGGCAACGGGCTCGGATGCGCGCCGCCGGCGACCAGACCGGCAAAATGCGCCATATCGACCATGAGATAGGCGCCGACTTCGTCGGCGATCTCGCGGAAGCGGCGGAAATCGATAATGCGCGGATAGGCCGAGCCGCCGGCGATGATCACTTTCGGGCGATGCTCCTTGGCCAGTTTCTCGACCTCAGCCATGTCGATCTGGCAATCGTCGCGGCGCACGCCATAGGGCACGACCTTGAACCAGCGGCCGGACAAGTTGACCGGCGAGCCATGGGTGAGATGGCCGCCGGCGGCGAGATTAAGCCCCATAAACGTGTCGCCCGGCTGCATCAGCGCCATGAACACTTCGGCATTGGCGGAAGCGCCGGAATGCGGCTGAACATTGGCGAAGGAGCAACCGAACAGGCGCGTCGCACGTTCGATCGCGAGCCGTTCGGCGATATCGACGAATTGGCAGCCGCCGTAGTAGCGCTTGCCCGGCAGGCCCTCGGCATATTTGTTGGTGAGCACCGAGCCCTGCGCTTCGAGCACCGCGCGGCTGACGATATTTTCCGACGCGATCAACTCGATCTCATCGCGCTGGCGACCGAGTTCGAGCCTGATGACCTCGGCGATTTCGGGGTCGCTGTCGGCGAGGGCGGCAGAGAAGAAACCCTCATCCGCTATTTTTGCTTTGGTGACCGACATTTCCTGCTCGCTTTATGCTTCCCCGCTCCGCCACGCTGAATACACCGCTCTGGCGCATCATACCAGCCGCGCCCCGCAAGGGCTTGGGATATTTGTGCGGATAACGCCGCTACATTTAGGGATTGGTCCGTGCGGCCGCGAGCCTTTCAGACCGCGATCACGCGATCAAGGTAGAGCTTCCAATTTCCTTTTGACGGCGTGTGGCCGGAAAGCCAGGTGCCCGTCACCCTGCCCTCCCACTCCACCAGCAGCACCATGCCGCGCATGAACTTTGCCGCCATCTGCCGCGACCCCCAGGCTACCACCGTGTCCGACCCGGTCTCCCACCAGGCATCGCCCGGCGCCAAGTCGCGCGCCAACTCGGCGTCCTGCTGCACGTTGAACGTGCCCTCGACCAGACAGCGAATGCCGGGCCCGGGATGCTGATGACGATCGGCGATGCGGCCGGCCGCGCTGGTGATCCGGTCAAGCCGAAACAGCCAGCGCGTTCCTTCGAGCATAGCCAAGCCGGCAATGACGCGCGACATGCGCAAGGTGGACAATATCGCTGCGCCTTCGTGCAGCGCCGGCGCGGCATTTGGCGGCGCGAGCTCCCAGCGCCAGATTTGCGTCCACTCTGCCGCCGACCGCAACGCGACCGGCGCGTCGCAATAGACGGCCTCGTCCGCGCCCATCGTTTGACCGTTAATCTCGGCGCGACCGTACCGAACGTAAAGCAAACGGTGCGCGGGCGCCAAGTCCGCGGCGGTCGACCCATCGGCGGCGACTTGGTCGTGATAAAAATTCAGGGCGAACGGCATGGCGAAATCGTAACCCCGATTGAGCAGCGATGCCATTCGTGTGAAAGAGATTAAGTCGCTTCACTCCCACACCCGAGAACACATGCCAGCCGACCAAAGGAACGCCGATATTGTCCAAGCCGGCGAAATTCGGCTTGCGCTGTTTCTGCCGCAATACACCAAAGATTCTGCCACGGGAGAGTTGCGCGGGCTCGGCCCGGGCGTCGTCATGCTGGAGATCGGCCGGGCGCTCGCGGCCCGCCTCGGCTTGAAGCTCGGCATCGTCGAACAACCGACGCCGCGCGCGGCGCTGGACTGCATCAAGGCAGGCGGCTGCGAATTCGCTTTCTTAGGCATCGAGCCGTCGCGGGCCGCCGAAATCGACTTCACGCCCGCAGTGTTCCAGTTCGATTACAGTTTGCTGGTGCCGGCCGGCTCATCCTTGCGCCAATTCGCCGATATCGACCGCGCTGGAATTCGCATCGCTGTGGTGCGCAATCACGCCTCCACCATGGCGCTCACCCGCATGGTCAAACATGCCGAGCTCGTCGGCTTCGATCTGCCGGATGATACGTTCGATGCGCTGCACAACGGCAAGGCGGACGCCTTCGCGGCGCCGCGCCCAATCCTGGTCGATTATGCCGCCAAGTTGCCGGGCTCGCGCGTGCTCGACGAAGGCTACGGCATCAATCGTGTGGGTATCGCGGTGGCGAAGCACCGTCCCGGCCTGCGGTCTTACTTTTCGGAATATGTCGAGGAGGCAAAAGCGTCCGGCTTGATTGGGCGTTTCATCGAAACCCGCGGTCTGGGCGGTCGCCGCGGCTTCCGAGTCGGCTCCTAGGCGTGAATTCGTAGATCCGGCTCAATGTCTGCTTCGCTCCGAAAGCGACTGAATTAGTGCGCCGCCGCGAAACGACGCGACGGGCCAATAGGCGACAAAGTGCGGTGCGGCAAACGGTGTGCTATTCGATCACCTCGTCGGCAGCGACCAGAATCGTATTCGGCACCGCGATGCCGAGCGCCTTCGCCGTTTTGAGATTGATCACCAGCTCAAACTTAGTTGGCTGCACCACAGGCAAGTCAGCTGGCTTCGCACCTTTGAGGATTTTCGCAGTGTAGACGCCAGCTTGGCGATACACGTCCGCAATGCTGGGTGCATAGCTTATCAAGCCGCCCGCTGCGACGTATTCCCGTAGATTGTACATTGTGGGGATCGCAAGGCGGGATACCAGCGCAACGATTTGGTCGCGCTGAGCATTAAGAAAAGGATCGGAGCCGATCAGGACGGCGTTAATCCGATGCCGGGTGAAATTCGCGAATGCTGCGTCGATTTCGCCTGCGCTGCTGGCGCTCTGGACATAGAGACTTGCCCCGAGTGTCTGTGCGGCCTCCTGCGCGGCCCGCACCTCTGCCCCGGAACTTGGTCGGGCCATATTGGCTAGAAGGCCGATCGATGTGGCTGCCGGCACCAACTCACGCAGTAACTCCAGCCGCTTCGCCACAAGTTCATTGATCAGGAAGCTTACTCCCGTGATATTGCCGCCTGGTTGGTTGAGGCTTGATACAAGACCAAGTTCGACCGGGTTGCCTCCACTGGTGAAGACGATAGGGATCGTCCTCGTGGCCGCCTTCGCAGCCAGCGCCGCGGGAGGACCGCCGGCAAAGATCACGTCGACCCGACGGTGAACTAAATCAGTCGCTAGCCCCGGGAGTTGATTATAAGCCCCCTCTGCCCAGCGGTACTCGATGGCCAAATTCTGGTGCTCGACATAACCACTTTCGATCAAGCTCTGACGGAAGGCAGCAACGAGTTGGGCGGAGGGCCCGGACGAGCCACTGTTCAGGAACCCTATCACTGGCATCGCCGACTGCTGCGCACGCGAGGCAAACGGCCAAACAAGCGCTGAGCTGCCAGTCAATAAAATGAAATCACGCCGCCTCATAATCCGCCCCGGCTTATGACAACGCACCGCGCAGGATAACACAGGAGCGGAGATTTAGGGCTGCTCGACGCGCGAGCTAACGTCGCACTTGGGTCATTTTCGACCGACCCGGCCGGTTTTGCGTGCCGGACCATGTCCGCTTCGTCCCGAAAACGGACCAACAGCCAGACCATATTGAAATCGGCCGTAGCCCCATGACTCAGGCTGCAAAACTGCGAGCTGAAATGCGGGCCTAAAGCTTCACCGTCGGCGGGATGGCTGGGCCACCAAGCCCGTCGCGGTTATAAATGTCCTCGCGGAATTGCACGATGCCGTCGGAAGCGGACCAGGCGGTGACATAGACCCAGTGCAGCGGCACCGGCTTGGTCAGATTGGCATTGACCTGATCGCCGGATTTGATCGCTTGCGCGATGTGGTCCGGGCCCCACCCCTTCGTGCCGTCGAGCAGCCACACGACCAGGTCCTGCACGTTCTGGACCCGGCAGCAGCCCGACGAATCGTAGCGAAAATCCCCGCCGAACAGATTCTTCAGCGGCGTGTCGTGCATATAGACGCCGTACTGGCTCGGGAAATTGATGCGGATACGGCCGAGCGAATTTGAGTCGCCGGGATCCTCCCGGAACGTGTAATGCACGGCATCGTCGGAATACCAGTTGACCTGCGACGGCGGCACTTCCTTGTGGTTCGGATCGTAAACGCGAATGTGGTTCTGCGTCAGATAATCCGGCTTGTCTTGCATCAGCGGGATCAAATCCTTGCGCACGATCGACACCGGCACCGTCCAGTACGGATTGAAATTGATCTGGACGATCTTTGAGTTGATGTCCGGCGAAGGCCGGTCCGGCCTACCTACCACGGCAATGTGCCGCTCGACAGCGCGTCCGTTCTCGATGGCTTCGACGCGCGCCGCCGGAATGTTTAGGACGACATAGCGCGGCCCAAGATTGGTGGTCAGCGTCTTGAGCCGCTCGATATTGACCTTGAGCTGATCGCGCCGCGTCGCCGCCGGCACGTTCATTTCATCAAGCGTCACTTCGCGTAAAATGCCGTCGACGGTGAGCCCGTGGCGCGCCTGAAACCGCCGCACCGCCTCCTCGACATAAGAATCGTAGATATCGTTGCCGACCGCATTCGGATCGATGTCGCCGGAAACCTTAAGCCGCGACCGCAGATCGACCACGCTTGGGTGACGGTCGCCGAGCCGCAGTTCGTCGACCTTGGGCACCTCCGGCCAACCGCCGCGTGTGACGATATCGTCGTAGGTCTTGATCGCGGTCTGCGTGAATTGCGCGGTCGCCGGCGACAGCGTCGGCGCAGTCGCCTTCGGCATGTGAATGGTGCGCGAGGCCTGGTCGAAAGCCTGGCCGAAATCGCCGCGGTCGGTATCGCCAAGAAGATCATCGAGCGGCTCGGCGACGGCGCGCGAGGCTATGAGCCCGCCGGCGGCGAGCGTTGCCACGCCGGCGAAACGGCGCAGGAAGGCGCGTCGGTCGCAACGGGCGTCGTCTCGGTGGTGCGATCGGCTCATGGAGCGGGTGTGTGCAAGAGCATTAAGGCGCAATTCGGCCAAAAACCGATAACCCGAAAGCCCAAAGCCGCCCTCATGACCGGGTTAGCATAAATAAACGACCGAAAAAAAGACCCCGGCATTCACGCCGGGGCTTTAGTTACGCCAGTACAACGGAAAACGCCGGCGAAAGACGTCGGGGCATGATCCCGGTAAAGATCATGCTCCGGATGTTATGACTCTCACAGCCGATAGAGAATCTGATCGGTCCAGAAGCGTTCGAGCCGGTGCAGCGCCTTATTGAGCACGCTGAACTCGTCGGCATTGATGCCGCCGACCTGCTCCACCGTGCGCACATGCTTCTGGTAGAGCGCATCGACGGTGTCGCGCACTTCGCGGCCCCTTTCGGTGAGCTTGATGCGCACCGAGCGGCGGTCGACCCGCGAACGCTGGTGATCGAGGAAGCCCATCTCGACGAGCTTCTTCAGATTGTAGGAGACGTTGGAGCCGAGATAGTAGCCGCGCGTGCGCAATTCGCCCGCGGTCAGCTCCTTGTCGCCGATATTGTAAAGCAACAGCGCTTGCACCGAGTTGATGTCGGCGCGGCCGCGGCGATCGAACTCGTCTTTGATGACGTCGAGCAGACGCCGATGCAGGCGCTCGACCAAGGTCAGCGCCTCGAGATAGTGCGGCCGGATATGGTCGAAACGCGCCTCACGATCGGCGGGCTCGACCGTCTTTGCGACGGCTTTCATTGTGACGCCTTTCCCAACTCTGTTTGGCCAGTCAAATTTTGTTTTCGTCGACGGGCCCTGTCTCCCGCCGTATCGCGCCAACCTATCGGTGAGGGTCTAAGATCAGTTTAAATAACACGCTAAAAATACGGTTTATTCGCCGCTCTGTGGCCGTGTATTGCCGGTAAAATTGTGCGCATTGCGGACAGGATTTTTTCACCTTAGTTTTTCGCCGCGACCGCTCTTTGGGGCCGTATCGTTTGCGGGAATAATGATGGGCGCGCAGTTAACGGCGCGCCGCCCAATTCGTTACGCGCTTCTTACTTCGGCTCCGTTTCAATGTTTATTGTTCGCGGCGGCGAACCAGCGCGTAAGAGACTCTATCGTGCGGATGACTGAATCATTAGGCCGTCGAATGTCCCGATGGTAATCGTCACTTTCTTCGACGAGTGGAAAACTGACATGTCGACTTTGGACGCCACTTCCTCGGTTTGGCTGACTGGGTTTTGGGGATTCAATCCAGAGGAAGAGGGTATCCTCGGATTCACAGACCCTGGGGACAGAGAGCGTCTGTTCAGACTGATCGATGAGCGGCAGCTGGTCTGCATTTATGGTGCGGCCAGCCCAGAGACTGACCGCCGGATCGTGCATCATCTGCTGGGCGTCCTGGATGTCGAGCGCACGCCAATCGACTCTTGGGACAAAATGTCCGACACGGCGAAGAAGCGGAATATCGCTTTGGGACGTCAGGAAAAATGGCGAAACGCGATGCCGGTTCGGCGAGCTTGGCGCACTGACCATAATCTGGATGTCAACCAAGTATTTCCGAAGAGTTATGACCCCAAAAACGGACGCTACATCGCCAGATTTGGCACATGGTTGGTACCTGAGGAATCGCGCTGGCTCCTTGAAAAGGTTCCCTTTAGGCAAGTCAACGTGTTTGGGGAACCACTCATCGCATTGAATGAAACCCCCACACGGACCGGGCCAATCTCAAACTTCCTGAAGCCCTCGCGCGGGGTATTCGGAAGTTTCGGGGATCGATCATTTCAGGTGCAGGACAAACCGCATAATCTTTATCTTGCGCGTTTTCCTTCGTTTCCTGAGCTTTTAGCGGGACGGCCGATTCCAAACGGTACGGGCCTAGTCAAGATCGGGATCAGTGGGGACATCAAGAACCGCCTGAAAGCGCTGAACTTAAGCTTTCCCCGGACCGCAACAATTGAATGGAAGATCACTCGCACCGCGCGCTTTCCTGACCGTTCTAGTGCAGCTATCGCGGAAGCGGCATTTAAGCACGAAGCGATTGAGCAGTGTGGCGCTACTTCATTGGGAAAGGAATTCTTTATTATGGAAATCAGCAAAGCTGAGACTCTGTTCAACAAGCTGTCGCCGGCCACTGGCCTTGACCTTCGAGTAACCGGCCGAAGCTCGAAATAAGGCGTGGCAGTTTTCGCGCGGCCTCGACGGGTTGCCAAGTCGTAGCGCGCGTCAGCGCGAAGGCTGGTGGGAGAGGTAGGACTCGAACCTACGAAGGCGTAAGCCAGCGGATTTACAGTCCGCCCCCTTTGCCACTCGGGACACTCTCCCCCAAAAATGCTGCACGCGCGGCAAGATTGCGGGCGCAACAGGCGCCGGCGCTATATGGTTGGGCCGCGCCGGCTAGTCAACCGAAAAGGCTTGAATTGCCAAGGTCCTGACCGCGTGACAGAACCCGGACATGCCGAAGCAGCACTGGCGCAAACAGCAACAGGCGCGGCACCGCGCGCCAAGCGACACCGTCATCCTCTACGGCTGGCATACGGTGACCGCGGCGCTCGCCAATCCGGCGCGCCACTTCCGCCGGTTCTTGGCGACCGAGAACGCGGTGCGGCGCCTGGCCGACGAAGGCATCACGCCGCCCTTGCCGCCGCAAATCGTCCGACCCGACACGCTCGCGGCGCAGCTCACGCCGGACGCCGTGCATCAAGGATTGCTTGCCGAGGCCGATCCCCTGCCCTCGCCCGCTATCGAGGATTTGCCCGCGACCGGCGTCGTGCTGGTGCTCGATCAGATTACCGACCCGCACAATGTCGGCGCGATATTACGCACCGCGGCGGCATTCGCGGTGGCGGCCGTCGTCACCACCGCGCGCCACAGCCCGGAGGCGACCGGCGTGCTCGCCAAATCCGCGTCCGGCGCGCTCGAACTGGTGCCGATTGCTATCGTGCAAAATCTCGCGCGTGCGCTTGTCGCATTGAAGGAACGCGGCTTTCTCGTCGTCGGCTTGGATGGAAACGCGCCGGACGATCTCGCGGCGATCGAACTTCGCCCACCGCTCGCTCTGGTGCTCGGCGCCGAGGGCAAAGGCTTGCGGCAATTGACCGGAGCAACCTGCGACCGGCTGGCACGGCTCGATCTTCCCGGCGCGATCAAAAGTCTCAACGTGTCGAACGCTGCGGCGCTCGCGCTTTATATTGCCGCGCGCGCGACGGCGTAAAGGACGAAGGCCCGCCATATAGCGGGCCTCCGCAATTTTTTATCCGAGACGCGACGCTTACGGATAATGCCGCCAGCGCGGAGCACCGTAATACCGTGGATGCATATAGGGATGCATATACGGATGCATGGCCATGGGCGCGCGGAAGGCGTAGCGCGGCCGATAGTACGGATGCGCGTAATATGGCGGATTGGATAAACCCGGACCGTAGCCGTAATAGCCGGAACCCGGAACGTAGGGATAATCCGTGGCGGCCACGTAGGCCGTCTCCGGCGAGTAGGTTTGATACGGGGTCATGATGCCTGGACCTGAATACACCGGACCCTGGTTGACCACATAGAGGGAGGGCGCCGCATAGGCGACCGGCCGGCCGCAGCCGCCGCATCCGCCGCACGCTCCGCAGCCGCCGCAATTGCCGCAGCCGCCCCAACCCTGCCCGCCGCTCCAGTCCGACCAGCCGCAATTGCCGCAGCCGTTCCAACCGCAGCACGGGCCCCCGAACCCAGTGGGCACCACCGGAGCGACCACAATCGGCGCCGGCACGGCCGGCGCGACCGGGGCCGCATAGACCGCGGCCGCCGTCGGCACTCCGCAGGCGCCACAGCCGCCGTAGCCGCCATAGCCGACTTGGGCCACCGCAGCATAAGTAATCGGGGCGGAATAGCCCCACCCGCAGCAGCCGGCAGACGCAATCGACGTCATACCGATACTGAACAACGTGGCGACGGCCACGACGACAACGCGATGGAAAGACATGACACTCCTTACTGGCTACTGACCTACTCGTTTACTTGTGACCTGAACCTGATCCGCTCGATTTCGATGAATGGCGCCGCCAATTGTCGTTCGGCGAAACCACGACCGTCGGCGGCGCATAGGGTGGATATTCGGTGACGAGACCCGGCGCGGAGCCGCTCGACCAGCTGCGATAGTAGGTCGGCGCCGGCGGCGGCAGCGGGCGGTCCGGCGGCGGCACGATTTCTAAGCGGCCATAGCCGGGACGCTTGCCGGTTTCGGGATGATAACTTGGAACGCGCGACGGCAACGCAACTGTAACCGGCCGCCAGATCACGGTTGGCGTCACCATGCCGGGCCGATCGAGCCCGAAGTCGCCCTCGACCACCCCCCACGACGCGTCGATGCCGTCGATGTAAACGGGCACGCCCGGTTTGCCTGGAATGACGATTTCCGGCGCGCGTTGCGCGAACGCCGGCGAAACCGTAACCGCAGACAGCAAAACCGCTTGGGCAAGGCGCATGAGCGATCCATGGCAACCGCGAATTGGCAACCGCGAATTGCCGGTCACTCTATGGAAAGCGCAGGAGAAATTCGTTTAAAACGCGGTACTTTTGCGGCTGAATTATTTAGTAACATTAACTGCACACTACTCCGCGCAAGCCGGCGGCGCAGCGCCGTGCCGAACGAACCGGTGCCCCGACCCACAACTTTCGGCTTACGACCTCTGGCGGGCAGACAACGCAACGGCTTGGGTTTAGCGTTACCCGGTGGGACGGCTCCGGGGCGCGGCAACGCGGGCTCAGGGCGGTCCCTAACAACGACATAAGGGGGGTTACGCCAATGACCACGATGGCCGTGAATGCGCCGCGCTCGGGAGGCATGACGAGCGAACAACGTCTCGTGATTTTCGCCTCGTCGCTCGGCACCGTCTTCGAATGGTATGACTTCTACATCTACGGCACGCTCGCACCGATTTTGGCGAAGGAGTTTTTCTCCGGCGTCAATGCCACGGCCGCATTTATTTTCACTTTGCTGGCCTTCGCGGCAGGCTTTGCGGTGCGCCCGTTCGGCGCGCTGTTCTTTGGCCGCCTCGGCGATCTGATCGGCCGCAAATATACCTTCCTCATCACCATGAGCCTGATGGGCGTCGGCACGTTCTTCATCGGCGTGCTGCCATCTTATGCAGCCGCCGGCATGATCGCCCCGGTCATCCTGATCTGCTTGCGTCTGGCCCAGGGTCTCGCGCTCGGCGGTGAATACGGCGGCGCGGCGATCTACGTCGCCGAGCACGCGCCGTCGAACAAGCGCGGCTACTACACCTCCTGGATTCAGACCACGGCGACACTCGGCCTGTTCATGGCGCTGTTGCTCGTGCTCGGCATCCGCACCAGCCAGGGCGAGCCGACTTTCGCCGCATGGGGCTGGCGCATTCCGTTCCTGCTCTCCGCCATTCTGCTTGCGGTCTCGATCTGGATCCGGCTCAAGCTCAATGAATCGCCGGTCTTCTTGCGCATGGTCGAGGAAGGTAAACAGTCCAAGCGGCCGCTGACGGAAGCATTCGGCCAGTGGGGCAATTTAAAGGTTGCGATCGCAGCGCTGCTCGGCGCCACCGCCGGCGAGGCGGTCGTTTGGTACGGCGGACAATTCTATGCGCTGTTCTTCCTCACTTTGACGCTGAAGGTGCCCGCGGTCACGGGTTCGATCCTGATTGCGACTTCCCTCCTGCTTGGCACGCCGTTTTTCATCGTGTTCGGCTGGCTCTCAGACAGGATCGGACGCAAGCCGATCATCCTTGCGGGCTTTGCGCTTGCCGTCGTGACCTACTTCCCCATCTTCCAGGGTCTGACACACTTCGCCAATCCAAAGCTGGAAGCAGCGCTCGCGGCCGCGCCGGTCACCGTGATCGCCGATCCGACCGAATGCCATTTCCAATTCAACCCGGTCGGCACCGCCAAGTTCACCAGCTCGTGCGACATCGCCAAATCGGCGCTGGTTGCGCGTTCGGTGAATTACCAGAACGAAGACGCCCCGGAGGGGACCAAAGCGAGCGTTAAGGTCGGCGATCAGACGATCTCGACCACGGCTCCGGACTTCGCCAAGCAGCTCGGTGACGCCATCACCAAGGGCGGCTACCCGGCAAGCGCGGACCCGGCGGATATCAACTACGTGATGACGATTGTCCTGCTCACCATCCTGGTGATCTACGTCACCATGGTCTACGCGCCGATCGCCGCGTGGCTCGTGGAATTGTTCCCGGCCCACATCCGCTACAGCGGCCTGTCGCTGCCCTATCACATCGGCAACGGCTGGTTCGGCGGCTTCCTGCCGGCCACCGTGTTCGCCATCATCGCGGCCACGGGCAATATCTATTCGGGCTTGTGGTATCCGATCATCATCGCTGCAATGAGCTTCGTGGTCGGCCTGATCTTCCTGCCCGAAACCAAGGACCGCAGTATCTCGCATGACGCATAGCGTCTAACAAATAGCGCCGGGGCGGCTCATCGAGCCGCCCCGTTTCTTTTTGTCTATTTGATTTGCGGCGAGACGAGCCGGCGCACGATAAAATTACGCAGCGCCGCGGCTAGCCCACACAACAACGCGAAGGCGAGCGCCGCGCCTACAATCTCTCGCGCGATCGCAACCAGCGAATGCGGCTCGCCCCATGACACAAGAGATTCGGGCGCGAGCAGCCTAAACGCTGCGGCGACAGCGCCGATGGCCGCGCTGTATAATGTCGCGCGCCCAGTGTTCCACGCCTGCCTGACCATCGTTCCTCCGCCAAAGGCGCTCGCACGGCCAATTGCGCCTCGCGGCGAGCCTCAGCAGTCCGCCAGGTGTCTGCCAATTGTCGCTCCGCCAATAATGGAACGGCTCTCGACTTAGACCGTTCTACCAGTTGGGGCATTTTTCATTTACGCGCCGCTGCGCGCTTGGATTATGACACAGCAAGCCGCATCAACGCAGCCACGCTCCGCCCGTGATCGGCTGCGACCGCCATGCCGGTCCGAGCGCCACGATCGTCGGGATGCACGGTTTTGGCGCATCCGGCAAGATCGGCGACGTCCTAGCGAAATTCGGTTTCGTTCCAGATAAGATAATGCGGGCCGCTAAGAATCAGATTGCCGCAAATATCATTGCCAAAGCCAAGGACGACAGGGAATAAGCGATAATGAATGCACTCAAAGCCCTGCAAGACCATGGCCAGGCGGTCTGGCTGGATTTTCTGTCGCGCGGCTTCATCGCCAAAGGCGGGTTGAAAAATCTAGTCGATGAAGACGGCTTGCGCGGGGTGACGTCGAACCCCTCGATCTTCGAGCAGGCCATCGGCAATTCCACCGAATACGACGACGCCATCGCCCGCATGCTGCAGGAGCACGACCGGTCGGCCGGCGAGCTGTTCGAGCGGCTCGCCATCGAGGACATTCAAAAAGCAACCGACGTACTGCGTCCCGTGTTCGAGGCGACGCACGGGGCCGACGGCTTTGTCAGCATCGAAGTATCGCCCTATCTCGCGATGGACACCAAAGGCACGATCGCCGAGGCGAAGCGGCTGTGGCATGAGATCGACCGCAAAAATCTTATGATCAAAGTGCCGGCGACGCCCGAAGGATTGCCGGCCATCCGCGAGCTGATCGCCGAGGGCATCAACGTCAATATCACGCTACTGTTCGCGCAAGCCGTCTATGCGCAGGTAGTCGAGGCTTACCTGGCGGGGCTGGAAGCGCTGGCCGCCGACGGCGGCGATGCTTCGCGGATCGCCAGCGTGGCGAGTTTTTTCGTCAGCCGCATCGACACCGCCGTCGACAAATTGCTCGACGAACAAATCGCCCGCGCCAACGATCCGGACGAAAAACGGCGGCTCGATGCGCTGAAGGGCAGAACCGCCGTCGCCAATGCCAAGCTCGCCTATCAGATTTATTTGCAGCGGTTCGCCGGCGCGCGATGGCAGGCGCTAAAGGACAAAGGCGCCAAGCCGCAGCGGCTGCTTTGGGCGTCGACCGGCACCAAGAACAAGGCCTATAGCGACGTGCTCTACGTCGAGGAACTGATCGGTTCCGACACCGTCAACACCATGCCGGTGGTGACGCTCGACGCATTTCGCGATCACGGCAAGTTGCGTAACAGTCTTGAGGAAAATGCCGCTGAAGCGCAACGCACTTTGGACGAGCTCGCCCGCACCGGCATTTCGCTCGAGGCCGTCACCGGAAAGCTGGTTGAGGACGGCGTGCGCCTGTTCGCCGATGCCGCCGACAAGCTGCTCGCAGCCATTGCCAAAAAACGCACCGAAATCCTCAAGCAGCAGGTCGACGCGCAGCAACTCGTTCTCGGCCACCAGCTCGATAAGAAAGTGAGCGAGATTGAAGAAGAATGGCGCAAGCACGGCAATATCCGAAAGCTTTGGCAGCGCGATAAATCGCTATGGACGAATAGCGACGAAGATCGCTGGCTCGGCTGGCTGGACAGTGTCGGCGATGCCGAGATCGCGAATTACACCGCATTCGCGCAAAAGATCAAACGCGATGGATTTAAGGATGCCGTGCTCCTCGGCATGGGCGGCTCCAGCCTCGGCCCTGAGGTTCTGGCGACGACGTTCGGAGCTAAGAGCGGCTGGCCGCGCTTGCGCATTCTCGATTCGACCGTTCCGGCGCAGATCGAAGCGCTCGATGCCAAGCTCAATCTCGGCAAGACCCTGTTCATCGTTTCCAGCAAGTCCGGGAGCACGACCGAGCCGAATGTTCTGACGGACTATTTTTTAAAGCGCGTCGCGGACACGGTCGGCGCCGACAAAGCCGGAGCGCACTTTATCGCCGTCACGGATCCCGGCTCGTCGCTGCAAAAACGGGCGGAGAAGCAGAAATTCCGTCAAATTTTCCACGGCGTGCCGAGCATCGGCGGGCGTTATTCGGTGCTGTCGCCGTTCGGGCTCGTGCCGGCGGCCATTGCCGGCATCGATATTGCCCGGCTGGTCCGATCGACCCGCATGATGATGCGCTCCTGCGGGCCGGACGTGCCGCCCTCGGAAAATCCGGGCGTTGCGCTCGGCATCGCGCTCGGCGCCGCTGCGGCGCGCGGCCGCGACAAGATCACGATCTTCGCCTCGCCTGCGCTGTCCAGTTTCGGCGCTTGGGCGGAGCAGCTGTTCGCGGAGTCGACCGGAAAGCAAACCAAGGGACTTATCCCGGTTAACGGCGAGCCGATTGGCAGGCCTGAAGTCTATGGCGACGATCGCTGCTTTATCGATCTCGCGCGCCAAGGCGAAACCGACGACGCCCATGAGACAAAGCTCAAGGCGCTGGAGAAAGCCGGACATCCCGTCATCCGCATCGCGCCGAGCTCGGTCGATCACATCGGCCAGGAATTCTTTCGTTTCGAGATTGCCACCGCCGTTGCCGGCGCGGTGATCGGCATCAATCCGTTCGATCAGCCCGACGTCGAGGCGAGCAAGATCAAAACGCGCGAGCTGACCGCCGCATTCGAAAAGACAGGGGCGTTGCCGCCTGAGACACCGGTCTATTCCGATGCCTCGATCGCGCTCTTCACCGACCGCAAAAATGCCGACGCGCTGCGCAGCGCCGGCGCCGACGGCGGCATTGAAAGCTGGCTTAAAGCGCACTTCGCGCGTCTCGGCGCCGGCGATTACGTGGCCATCCTCGCCTATCTCAGTCGTGACGAAGCGAACCTTGCGCGCTTGCAGCCCTGGCGGCTTGCCTTGCGCGATCGCCACCACGTCGCGACGTGCCTCGAGTTCGGTCCGCGCTTTCTGCACTCGACCGGCCAAGCCTATAAAGGCGGAACCGATAGCGGTGTATTTTTGCAAATCACCTCGGACGATGCGAAAGATCTGCCCATTCCGGGTCAGCGCGCGAGTTTTGGCGTGGTGAAAGCCGCGCAAGCGCGCGGCGATTTCGACGTACTCGTCGAACGCGACCGGCGCGCATTGCGCGTCCATCTCAACGGCGATCTGGATTCGGGCCTCGCCGCACTGGAAGCCGCGGTGCAACGTTCGCTGGCGTGAATGGAGCGCTGACATGCAGATCGGGGTGATCGGTCTCGGGCGGATGGGCGGCAATATCACGCGCCGCTTGATGCAGAACGGCCATGAAGCCGTCGTCTACGATCATGACGCTGCGGCGATTGCCGAAGTAAGACGCGCCGGCGCCGTCGCCGCATCGGGCCTCGACAAGCTCGTACAAGAACTGCGTCCGCCGCGCGCGGTCTGGGTGATGTTGCCGGCCGGCAAGATCACCGAGGAGGTCATTGTCGATCTGGCGAAATTGCTGCAGCCGGGCGATGTCGTGCTCGACGGCGGCAACACTTTTTGGAAGGACGACATCCGCCGCGCCAAAATGTTGCAGGAGCGCGGCATCCATCACGTCGACGTCGGCACTAGCGGCGGCATCTGGGGACTTGAGCGCGGCTATTGCATGATGATCGGCGGCGCCAAGGAGATCGTCGACCGGCTCGATCCGATCTTCAAGGCGCTGGCTCCGGGTCTCGGCAATGTGCCGCGCACGCCCGGCCGCGACGGCCGCGATCCGCGCGCCGAGCAAGGCTACATCCATGCCGGGCCGAATGGCGCCGGACATTTCGTCAAGATGGTGCACAACGGCATCGAATACGGCTTGATGCAGGCCTTCGCCGAGGGCTTCGATATTTTGAAGAATGCCAATAGCGCAAGCCTGCCGGAAGAAATGCGCTTCGACCTCGATCTCACCGATATCGCCGAAGTCTGGCGCCGCGGCAGCGTCATCAGTTCGTGGCTGCTCGATCTGACCGCAAGCGCGCTGGCGGCCGACCCAAAGCTGGCCGGCTTCGAAGGCGTGGTCGAGGATTCCGGCGAAGGCCGCTGGACCGTCCTGGCCGCGATCGAAGAGGCGGTTCCGGCCGACGTGCTGTCCGCCGCCCTCTACACCCGCTTCCGCTCGCGGCGCGAGCATACTTTTGCGGAAAAGATCCTCTCGGCGATGCGCAAAGGCTTCGGCGCTCACGTTGAGCCAAAACGGGGGGCGACAGACCGCAAGGCTAAAGCGTCATGACGGCCAGAAACGGTGCGCGGACCGCCGCCACCACGGCACCGGCGGCCGATCCGTGTTGCCTCGTGATTTTCGGCGCATCGGGCGACCTCACGCACCGGCTCCTTGTGCCGGCGCTTTATAATCTCGCCGTCGAGGGCCTTTTGCCTAAAGCCTTCGCGCTGATCGGCGTCGCCAGGAGCGCATCGTCAAGCGAAGCTTTTGCCGCCGATCTTGCCGCCAGCCTGCCGAAATTCGCCACGCGGGACATCGATCAACGCGCGGTCAAGCGCGTGCTCGGCTGTGTCGCCTACGTCCAAGGCGATCCCGACGACAACGAGACTTATCGAAAAATTGGCCACGAGCTTGAGCGCATCGAGCGCGAGCGCGGCACCCGAGGCAACCGGCTGTTCTATCTGGCGACGCCGCCCGCCGGCTTTGCCCCGATCGGCTGCCATCTCGGCGAGTCCGGCCTAGCGCGCGAGGAGAACGGCGCCTGGCGGCGCGTGGTCATCGAGAAACCGTTCGGCACCGACCTCGCCTCGGCGCGCGCACTTAACCAAAAGCTGCTCGGCATCCTTAATGAACACCAGATCTTTCGCATCGACCATTATCTCGGCAAAGAGACCGTGCAGAACATCATGGTGCTGCGCTTCGCCAATGGACTGTTCGAACCGATCTGGAATCGGCACCACATCGAGCATGTGCAGATCACGGTCGCGGAATCGCTCAGCGTCGGACGCCGCGGCAATTATTACGACGCGACCGGCGCGTTACGCGACATGGTGCCGAACCATCTGTTCCAGCTGCTGTCGCTCATTGCCATGGAGCCGCCCTCGCGCTTTGCCGCGGACGCGGTGCGCGCCGAGAAAGCGCAGTTGCTCGACGCCGTCCAACTGCAAAGCCATGACGAGGCCTTGCGTAATTCCGTGCGCGCGCAATATGGCGACGGCTACGTCGAAAATCACGCGGTCGATGCTTATCGCAAGACTGCGGACGTCAAGCCCGACAGCACCACGGAAACCTATGTCGCGCTTAAGCTCATGATCGACAATTGGCGCTGGGCGCAGGTGCCATTCTATTTGCGCACCGGCAAGGCTTTGCGCGCCAAACAGACCGAAGTGGCGATCAAATTCAAGCAGGCGCCGGTCGCCATGTTCCGCGACACGCCGATCGATCGCCTGGCCGAAAATTTCCTGGTCCTCGGCATTCAACCGAACGAGTGCATCGGCCTCGAATTCAATGCCAAGACTCCGGGCCCGACGATCGCCATCGGCGGCGTCGGCATGACCTTCAAATACGAGGATTATTTCGATATTGCGCCGGCGACCGGCTACGAGACGCTGATCTACGACTGCATGGTCGGCGACGCGATCCTCTATCCGCGCGCCGACGGCATCGAGGCAGGCTGGCGCGCGGTGCAGCCATTTCTCGATGCCTGGCGCGACGCACCAACAACGGGTCTCGCAACCTATCGCGCCGGCAGCGACGGCCCGAAGGAAGCCGACGAGCTGCTCGCCAGGGATGGCCGCCGCTGGCGGCCGATCGCGTGAGTTGCATCATGGATGCCAAATCGCCCGCGAAAATCGTCGTCGTCGAAGACCCACCGGCGCTCGCCGAAGCTGCGGCGCGCCGCCTCATCGATCGCGTGACCGGAAAGGACCGCGCCGCGGTTGCCCTGACTGGCGGCTCCAGTCCGCAGAGGCTTTACCGCCTGCTGGCCGAAGATCCCTGGAGCAGCGAAGTGCCGTGGGATCGCGTGCACTGGTTCGTCGGCGACGACCGTTTCGTTCCGGAGACCGATCCGCTCAGCAATATGGGCGCGGCGCGACGCCTATTTCTCGACCGCGTCCGCGCGCCGCGGCAGAACATCCATCCGATAGCGACGGATACCAATTATCCCGAAGGCGCGGCACGGCTCTATGAGGACGACCTCAAGGCGTATTACGGCGCCGAGCGGCTCGATCCGGCGCGGCCGATGTTCGATCTCGTGCTGATGGGGCTCGGCGGCGACGGTCACACTGCGTCGCTGTTTCCGAACTCGCCGGCGCTGAACGAAACGCAACGCTGGGTGCTCGGCATCGCCAAAGCCGGCATGGAGCCGTTCGTGCCGCGGGTCACTTTGACGTTTCCGGCGCTCGCTTCGACGCGCGAAATGCTGTTTCTCATCGACGGCGCGGACAAGCGCGCAATCCTGAGCCGCGTCCTCTCCGGCGAAGACCTCCCCGCGCGCCGCGCCTATGCCGACGGCGACCTCGTCTGGCTGGTTGTCCGCACGGCTGCGCCGGAGCACTGAGCATGGAAGCGATGACGCCTTCCGACAACGTCGCCGTCCTGGTCGTGATGGGCGTTTCCGGCTCCGGCAAAAGCACGATCGCCGCCATGCTGGCGCATCGCCTGCGCTGGATTTACGAAGACGGCGATTGGCTGCATCCCAAATCCAACATCGAAAAAATGCACCACGGCGAGCCGCTCGACGACGCGGACCGCTGGCCGTGGCTCCACGCCATCGCCGATTGGATCGACGCCACCCGGAAATCCGGCAATCGCGGCGTCGTCGCCTGTTCGGCGCTCAAGCGCGCCTATCGCGACATCCTGGTGGGTGAGCGGAAGGACGTCGGGCTCGTTTTCCTGCAGGGCGACCGCGACCTGATCGCGCAGCGGATCGCCGCACGCGCCGATCATTTCATGCCGCCTGGCCTGCTCGACAGCCAGTTCCAGGCGCTGGAACCGCCCCAGGCGGACGAACGGGCAATCGTCGTTTCCATCGTTCCGCACCCTCGCGAGATTGTCGAAACGATCGTTCAAAAACTCGGTATCGGTGACGCTGCCGCCATCGACGCGTATTCCCCGGCAAGATAATAGATTGGGACCGTGAGAATCCTTCGGGCACCGATCAGATGAGCGAGCAGCCACTTGCCGTACCGGCCGCCGAGACGCCGAAGTGCAAGGCCGATATCAGTCAGCTGCTTATCTTCTTTGGTGTTGTTTATGTCGTCGAAGGGCTCGGCCAGGTCGTCGGCCTGATCTCGCAGCCGCTGACCTATTATCTGAAGCAAGTTCACGGTTGGACGCCGCTCCAGGTCACTGCCTTTTTCACCGCTTTCAACTTGCCGTGGATCATCAAGCCCGTCTACGGCATCATTTCGGACTTCGTGCCGGTGTTCGGCTATCGGCGCAAAAGCTACCTGATCATCGCCAATGTCGCTGCGATCGGCGGATATTTCTGGGTCACCGACCTTGTCAAGCCGACCGACATCGCATTCGCGCTTATGCTCACGGCCTACGCGATGGCGATATCGAGCACTTTGTGCGGCGCGGTGCTGGTGGAGAACGGTCAAAGGCTGAGCCAGAGCGGGACTTTCGTCAATCAGCAATGGCTTTGGTACAACATTGCCGCCATGACGGCCGCTATCGTCGGCGGCCAATTGGTGCAGCGCCTGCCTCCCGCAACGGCGCTCCACATTGCCGCCGCCATCGTCGCTTGCGCCCCTTTGGCCGTCATCGCCGGCACCGTGTTTTTGATTCCCGAGAAAAAAGGGCGGGTCGACGTCCAAGGCATGAAGGATTCGTTCCGCGGCCTGATGATGGCTTTCGACCGGCGGCAGCTGTGGATCGTCGCCGGCTTCATGTTTCTTTACTATTTCAGCCCGGGCATGAGCACGCCGCTCTACTATCACATGACCGACGACCTGAAATTTTCTCAAGCCTATATCGGGATTTTGGGATCGATCGGTTCGGCCGGCTGGGTCGTCGGCGCGCTGGTGTATCGAAAGTTCTTCGGTAGCCTGACCTTGAAGAGACTGCTCAATCTCAGCATTGCCATCGGCACGGTGGCCACAATGGCATTCCTGTTGTTTTGGAATGAGCCGGCAGCCGCAATTATCAGCTTCTGCGCCGGCTTCGCCACCATGCTCGCGACCGTGGCGACCGTCACGCTCGCCGCCGACTATTGCCCGCAAAGCGCGGAAGGGTTCTCTTTTGCCATACTGATGTCGATCATCAACCTCGCGACCACGCTTGCCGACAATATCGGCTCATTTCTTTACACCCACGTTTTCCACAAGTCGTTGCCGCCGCTGATCCTGATTTCCGCGGCCTTTACCGCCTTCGCCTTCGTACTGGTGCCGCTTTTACGCCTCGGCAATAAGCGCCAAGGCGAGTCCGTCGAGCTCCGCGATCGTATGGAACCGCTCGGCCCTGTTGCGCGTTGAATGGTTCAGTCGGGCGTGATCTAATCCGACAAGCGATAGTCCGTTTTCTGAGATTGTGCTTCAACAATTGGGTGCCTGATCATGCGAAAGGTCGGCGCTTCTCTTGCGGTGGCGGCGCTTTCAGGCGTTATTTTTGGTTCGTCGCCTGCCGCGGCCTTTGGCCTGCGTCTTGGCCCGTTCCATATCGGCGTGCCGTTTTATTTTCCGCATTTTCGATTTCATCATCATCTCTATATGCGGGCCAACCGGCCCGACCTCGAGCACTCCGAGTCTCCCCAAGGCGTGACGTCAGCGCTGCTTTATCCGAACCTTGCTTTGCCGGCGATCTTTCAAAACGTGTTCTTCCCCGATTATGCGTCGCCGTGGCCGCTCGGCTATGAGCGCATTTTCTCAACCGCCTTTGCGAAGCTGCCGGCAAGCGAAGACCGCCGGCTGTGCCAGCCGTCCGTCGATGCCAATGCCATCGTTGCACGCGTTCAGGCCGAAGTGACGCCGAACCCCGATCAGGTGCAGCTGTTGCAGAAGCTTGGCGGCGCACTCGGCGCGGCAGACGGTTTCCTGGCAAAGGCGTGCCCGACCGAGCTTCCGGCGCAGCCCATTGCCCGCCTGCAGCTGATGGAGTCGCAGATCGAGGAACTGACCATGGCGGTCGCTATCGTTCGTCAGCCGCTGCAGGATTTCGAACAATCGCTCACCGATGACCAGAGAGCAAAGCTCGCGGCCGTCCCGGCAAGCCCACCGACCGCCGATCATCAAAGTCAGTCCGCTGCGATAGCTCCGCCTTGCGGCAGGTCGTCTACCGCAATCGACGCGACGATCGACCAAATCGATAAATCGGTGCAGCCGACCGACGCGCAACAGCCGGCCTTGGACAGTGTCAGACAGGCCTTCGCCAAAGCGGTCGACGATCTCGACGCGCATTGTCCGATGACCGTGCCGCCGACCGCAGTCGCACGTTTGGACGCCATCGAAGCGCGGCTCGATGCGACATGGCGCTCGGTGCTATCGATTCAGGTCGCGCTGGCGAACTTCGAAAACAAATTGGACGATGCCCAGCGGGGCCGCTTCGACCAGATGAATTTCGTGGCGGCGCGTTAAAGGACTCGGTTTTGCGCGTTCCAATGGCGCTCGAGATTGGCGATCAGCGCCGGGCTGAAATGACAGAAGGCCTGCTCGCGCGCATAGACCGCCATATAGCGGCGGAACAAATCGAGCGGCTCCTGACCGACGCGAATGGCGCGGCGATTGCCGGCGGCGCTGACGACGCCCGAACCGGTAAAGCCGTCGATCACCTGCTCGAGCGCGGCGTCGATCGACGAAGGCGCCGCGATCTGGTCGCAGATCAGCCGTCCCTCCGGCGTATCGCAGTCGAGCCGGCGGCCGTAGAGGATCGCTTGGCGCGCGATGCGGTCGCCGGTGAAGCGCCAGAGCCGCAAATTTGCCGCGCCCGGGATGATGCCTTCCTTGCGCGCCGGTAGCGTCATATAGGCATCGCTCGCCGCCAGCACATAATCGAGCGCGAGCAACAGCTGGCAGCCGCCGCCGATGGCGAATCCCTCGACGACGCCGATCCACGGTTTCTCGATCGTGCCGCCAGAGAGTTCGTCGGGGCTTGCGTCCGGCCGCGCGACGCCGCGGAACAGTTTGTTGACCAGCCCCATGTCGCGCTTGATGTACCAGACATAGGCAATCTTGCCGCGATAGAGGTGAGTGAGGTTGATGCCGGCCGAGAACAGGTTGCGGCCGCGATATTTCGGGTGCTCCACGGTATCGCCGCGCAGCACGGCGATATCGGTTTCGCGATCGAGCGTGGCGACGTCGATTGCGATTTCAAGTCCGTCGAGCGTGGTCTCGTCCTCGGCATTGAGAAAGCGCGGATTGCGCATGGTCACGACCGCCGCTTTGCCGCGGCGATCGAGGGTAGCGCCGTCGAGCGCGAGCTTGCCGCACTCGGCGAACCGCCGGCTGTGTTCGACCGCCTCCGGCCGCGGCAGCAACATGGCGTGACACAGATGCATCCCCGCGGCGGGTCGCGCGAGAACGTGCGACAGAAACAGGCCCTGATCGATCTCGGCACCGTCCTTATCGCGCTGTTGCAAGGCGTTCTCGCGCGAAAGTTCGCTGTCGTCCGGCACCAGGCCCGGCATGAGCCGGGCGGCATCGCGGACCAATTTTTCGACACGCACGAATTTCGCGAAATCGTTGGTCAGGCGGCGATAGAGCGCCTCGACATGCGCGGAGAGGAAATTTTGCCGCGCTGCGCGGTCACGCGCCACGATCGCGGCGGCAGCCGCCGCTTGCGCATCCGAGCGCGCCGGCTTTGCCGGCAGGCGCGCGATCAGCTCGGCGCCGATCTGCCATTGCCGCAATAAATTTTCGGTATCGCGGCGCAGGTCGCCGACGACGGCGCCGTCGCAAGCAAGCCATGGGGCGACCGCATCGCTCGGCAAGCCGGCATGGTCATAGATATCTGTCGAACGTTTGTTCGGTGCCACTGCCATAGCTCAATTCCGCGGCCGTTTGTCGATGACGCGTTTGGCTTTGCCTTGCGACCGTTCGATGCTGCCGGGCGCCACCGTGCGCACCGTCGTGGTCACGCCCACCCGCGCCTTGATAAGATGCGCGCCGCGGTCCGCCAGCACCATCATCGCATCCGGCGGCAGCGGCTCGCGCGTTTCGACGATTACGGCAAGCTCGTCCAGCCGGTCGGGCCGCGTCACTTCGAGAATGTAGTGCGGTGCGAACATTTGTTCCGTGGCAAGCGCGGCTTCGATCTGGCTCGGAAACACATTCACGCCGCGGATGATCAGCATGTCGTCGCTGCGGCCCTTGATGCGCTCGATGCGGCGCATGGCGCGCGCGTTGCCGGGAAGGAGCCGCGTCAAGTCGCGCGTGCGATAACGGATGACGGGCATCGCCTCTTTGGTCAGCGCGGTCAGGACCAATTCGCCTTCTTCGCCGTCCGGCAGCGCTTTTCCGGTATCGGGATCGATGATTTCGGGAAAAAAATGATCCTCCCAGATGGTCAGCCCGTCCTTGGTATCGGCATATTCCTGGGCAACGCCGGGCCCGATCACTTCCGACAGGCCATAGACATTGACCGCATCGAGATCGAACCGCCGCTCGATCTCGGCGCGCATGCCCTCGGTCCACGGCTCCGCGCCAAGCATCGCGACGCGCAACGACGATTGGCGCGCGTCGATGCCCTGGCGATCGAATTCGTCGGCAATGGCGAGCAGATAGGACGGCGTGACGGCGATGAGATCCGGCCGGAAATCGACGATGAGCTGGACCTGACGCTCGGTAAAACCCCCGCTCACGGGAATCACGGCGCAGCCGAGATATTCGGCGCCGTAGTGAAAGCCTAAGCCCCCAGTGAACAGGCCATAGCCATAGGCGATATGCATCTTGTCGCCGGGCCGCCCGCCGGCGGCGCGGATCGAGCGCGCCATCAGCATGGCCCACATGTCGATGTCGCCGCGGGTATAGCCGACCACCGTCGGCTTGCCGGTGGTGCCGCTGGACGCGTGGATGCGCACGATCTCGTTCATCGGCACGGCGAACATGCCGAAGGGATAGTTTTGCCGTAAGTCTTCCTTGGTCGTGAACGGAAGTTTGGCGAGGTCGTCGAGGCTGTTCACGTCAGCCGGCTCGATCCCCGCCGCCGCAAACGCCTTTCGGTAATGCGGCACTTGCGCCGCGCGCGCCACCGCCGTCTTGAGCCGCCGAAGCTGCAGCGCGCGCAATTCATCGATGCTCGCCGTCTCGATCTGGTCAGGCCGGTCGTGCGGGCGCGGGCGCAGATTTAGCTCCGCCATTGCGTTTCCTCCGGCCGAAGTTGCAGCCGAACCCCTACTCTATGGCGTGTTGAAATCGCCCGCAATTCGACCGGCCGCAGCGGGTTCATTCTGGAAAAACCTGTTCTTCGGCCGCGGCAGGCCGAGATGCTCGCGCAACGTCGCGCCTTCGTAATCGCGGCGGAACAGACCCCGCCGCTGCAATTCCGGCACGACGCGCTCGACAAAGTCGTCGAGCCCGCCGGGCAGGTAGGGAAACATCACGGTGAAGCCGTCGGAGCCCTCGGTTTCCAGCCATTCCTCCATCTCATCGGCGATCGTTTGCGGCGTGCCGACCATGGCGAGGCCGGAATAGCCGCCGAGCCGCTGCGCCAGCTGACGCACGGTCAGGTTCTCGCGCTTGGCGAGCGCAATGGCGCGCTCCCGTCCGCTCTTCGACGCGTTGCTCTCCGGAATGTTGTCCGGCAGCGGCCCATCCGGATCGAATTTCGACGCGTCGTGGCCGAGCGCGATCGATAGCGACGCAATGGCATTGGCGTAATTCACCAGGCTGTCGAGCTTGGCGCGTTTCGCCTTCGCCTCCTCGACCGTGTCGCCGACGACGACAAAACAGGCGGGCAGGATTTTCATGTGCTCGCGCGAGCGGCCGAGCTTCGCCATGCGGCCCTTCACGTCGGCATAGAATTGCCGGCCGACCGCCAAATCGCTCTGCGCAGTGAACACGGCTTCGGCGGTTTCCGCAGCAAGCTGGCGGCCGGACTCCGACGCGCCGGCCTGCACGATCACCGGCCAGCCCTGGATCGGCCGCGCGATATTGAGCGGGCCGCGCACGGAGAGATATTTGCCCTTGTGATCGAGCACGTGCATTTTCGCCGGATCGAAGAAAATGCCGTCCTCGACGTCGCGGACGAAGGCATCGTCTGCCCAGCTGTCCCATAGCCCGGTCACCACGTCGTAGAACTCGCGCGCGCGGCGATAGCGCTCGCCATGCTCCATATGCTCCTCCAGCCCGAAATTGAGCGCCGCGTCCGGATTGGAGGTGGTGACGATGTTCCAGCCGGCGCGGCCGCCGCTCAAATAATCGAGCGAGGCGAAGCGCCGCGCGATGTGATAGGGCGCATCGAACGTGGTCGAGCCGGTGGCGACGAGCCCGATGCGCTCGGTGACCTGCGACAGCGCCGACAACAGCGTGAACGGCTCGAACGACGTCGAGGTGTGGCTGCGTTTGAGCGCATCCATCGGCATATTGAGCACGGCCATATGGTCGGCCATGAAAAACGCGTCGAACTTCGCCCGCTCCAGCTTCTGGATCGCTTCCTTGATATGCGCGTAATTGAAATTCATGTCCGGCCAGGCGCCGGGATAACGCCACGCCCCAGTATGAATCGACGCCGGCCGCATGAACGCGCCGAGGCGCAGTTGGCGAGACGAAGCCATTTCGCGATTCCTTCACAATGGGCCACGCCTGGGGCGCGCCACGATCGATCACAGGCTGGAATATAGCATCCCCCGCTTTGGACTTCCCGCCGCGGCCGCAATCCCGCTTCGTGCGGTTGACAGTTATCGTATATAACCATACGGTTTTGCCGTTGGCCGCGCCCGCAAGACAAGAAACGACGCACCAATTAGCAAGGTCGAGGGAGCGCACGCGCAAAGGAGTCTCATGGGTCGTCTCGTTGCCGCATTCGGTTCCTCGCACAGCACGATGCTGTTCTCGGCGGTCGAGAACTGGCAGGCTTTGTTCGATCACGTCGATTGCAAAGCCCCCATCAACGACCTCAACGGTACGCCGCGATCGTTCGACGATCTGCTCAAGAGCGCGCCTGAAAGCGCAACCGCGAAAATATCGCCGCAGGCGATCGGCGAACGTCACGCGGCGACGCAAAAAAGCATGGACCGGCTGCAAGCCGACCTCACGGCCGCGAAACTCGATGCTCTGATCGTCATCGGCGACGATCAGCGAGAGATTTTCAAGGACGCCTGCCGGCCGGCAATCGGCATCTATTACGGCGACAAGATCCGTAACGCCGCCGCGCCGACTACGCCGACGGACGACTGGTATCTCCTCGATCAGCGCCGTCGGCTGGAGGACGGCAGCGACCGATTCTATCCGTGCCACGCCGGTTTGGGCGCTCACATCATCAGTGGCTTGATGCAACGTAACTTCGATATCACGGCGGTGAAAGAACTCGTCGGCGAGCAATTCGAGGGCCACGCCTATTCGTTCATTCACCGGCGCTACATGGCGGACAAAGTCGTGCCGATGGTGCCGGTTTTCTTAAACACCTATTACCCGCCGAACCAGCCGAGCCCAAAACGCTGCTTCGATCTGGGCTTGGCGATCCGCGAATTGGTGGCAAACTTTCCGGACGACATGCGGGTCGGAATCCTCGCGTCCGGCGGCTTGAGTCATTTCATGGTCAATGAAGATTTGGACTTCAAGGTCGTCAACGCCATTCGGCGCCGGGATTACGATACGCTTACGTCCCTGCCGACCAGTCTGTTGCACACCGGCTCCTCCGAAATCCGCAACTGGATCTGCGTTGCGGCGGTGGCGAAAGATCTCAAGCTCGATTGGATTTCCTATGTCCCCGCCTATCGCTCCCGCGCCATGACGGGCGTCGGACTTTGCTTTGCGCATTGGATGCAATAGCCGCAGCGCTGCGATGGCCTAGTTTCGCAGGTTGATCATCACCCGGGCCAGCAGGATATGCAGTTGATGCACCTCCGCGGCCGATAACCGCCGCGTCGCGCGATTGTTGATCTTGCCGACGAGCGGCAAGATTTTATTCTTCAAGCGTCGGCCCGAAGCGGTCAGGAAGATATTGACCTTGCGACGGTCGTCCGCATTGCGGGTTCGGGTGATCAGCCCTTCGGCCGCCAGCGCTTTCAGCACCGTGGTGAGCGAAGCCTTTTCCACCATCATGCGTTGCGCCAGTTCGACTTGGCTGAGGCCCTCCTCTTCCCAGAGTACGCGCAAGGCCGACCACTGCCCGGTCGTCACCCGATATGGTCCGAGCTCCTCCGCCAATGCCTTGACGAAGGCGCGATAAGCATAGCGGATCTGATAGCCGAGGCTCTGCTCCGCGCTCGCCGGCGGAACGTCCTCCGGCGCGGTGTCTTTATCCGCGGCGGCGGCGTAACGAACAAGCGGTCGTCGTGTCGACATTGGACAATTCTCGCGCGAACGAACGACTATGGCCGGAACCTGGTGACGGCGTCAAAGGCAAAGACGATGACGTGCCTTGCTGTCGTGCGACTTGCGAACCGCTGCCGGCGCAACACTAATGAAGTTGACAATACCGTATCGTAGCTTACTATATTGTCAACGATGCGTGGCGTGCCGGTTCCGTTCGCAGTGGCAATCACGCGGCGGGGCTGCGGCACCGCCAACAAGCAACAATCCGGGGAGGAACCGACATGGCGCTGCAACACCAAACCGCGATCCTGTTGATGAGTCTTCGCGACCGTGTTGAGCGCAGCGCCTGCACAAATCCGCTTCCTCGAGAGCTCGTAGCCTAGGAGTTCGCCGCAATGTCGAACTACGACCAGATGATCGATGCCAGCGGTGGCAACATCAGCCGTGAAATATTCATCGACGATCGGATCTATGCCGAGGAGCTGGAAAAGATATTCGCCCGCATGTGGCTGTTCGTCGGCCACGAATCGCTGATCGAAAAATCGGGAGACTTCTTCGTCTCGCGCATGGGCGAAGAATCCGTCATCCTGTGCCGGGATCGCGAGAGCAAGATTCACGTTTTCCTGAACACCTGCCGTCACCGCGGCATGAAAGTGTGCCGTTACGACGCCGGCAACACGTCGTTGTTCACCTGCCCGTACCATGCCTGGGGTTATTCGACCGACGGCCGGCTGGTCGGCGTGCCGATGTACAACAATTTGTACGAGGGCAATTTGGACCGCTCCAAGTGGTCGCTGATCGAGGTTGCCAAGATCGCAATCTACAAGGGCGCGATCTGGGCAACCTGGGACGCCGCCGCGCCGAGCTTCGAGGATTATCTCGGCGATGCCAAAGCGCATCTCGACTACGTGCTTGACTGCCGTGACGGCCGCGACGGCGGCTCCGAGGTTTTGGGCGGCATTCAGAAGTGGACGGCGCCGACCAACTGGAAATTCGGCGCCGAAAATTTCCTCGGCGACACCTATCACAATATCAGCCATCGTTCGGTTGATCTCGTCGGCATCGGCCCAAGCGCGATGTCGGGCGCCAAAGGGCGGCGCGACAACCAGAATCCCAAGGGTCAGGACATCTGGGTGAGCTTTCCGCAAGGTCACGGATTGCACAGCGCGCTGCGCCCCGAGGACGACGAGTACATCGAGTCGTTCAAGGACAATCCGATCGTCGAGGCGTATTACCGGCACTGTCACGAGGAGCGCAAGCGGCGGCTCGGCGCGAGGGCGCGCATGGTGTCCAAGACCGGCACGATCTTTCCCAACACCTCCTATCACGGACAGCAGCCGCGCTCGCTGTTCTCTTGGCATCCGAACGGGGCGCGCTCGACCACGATCTGGCGCTTTTTCCTCGTCGACCGCGACGCGCCGGCCGAGGTCAAGGATTTCCTGCGCCATTATTACATGCGCTATTCCGGGCCCGCCGGCATGACCGAACAGGACGATCTGGAGAACTGGAATTACGCGACGGCGGCGAGCAAAGGCACCATCGCCCGGCGCTATCCCTACAACTATCAGCAGTCGATGCATGCCTTCCGCCACGACGATCCGGTGCCGGGCGACGTGAGTTTCCAGATCACCGAACAGAACGCCCGGAACTTCTACCGGCACTGGGGCGAATGCATGAAAGTGGACTGATGGCATGGACGCCCGGGTCGCAATCGTCACCGGCGGCACGTTCGGGATCGGCGCCGGCATCAGCGTCGAGCTCGCCCGTCGCGGCTGGCGCGTCGTCGCGTTCGGGCTTGATGCGCCGCAATTGTCGAGTATTGCGCAGGGCGGCACCGCGGCGCTGCGCAAGGAATTACAGGCACAGAGCCTCGACGCCGATGTGATGGAGGCGGACGTCTCGAAGGCGGCGGACGTCGCCCGTGTTGTCGATCACGCCATGGGCCGTTACGCGCGCATCGATGCGCTGGTCAACAACGCCGCCGTCGGCCCGCTCGGCAGCGTGCTGCAGACGACGGAAATGGTGTGGGACCGCGTCATCGACGTGAACCTGAAGGGCGTTTATCTGTGCTGCAAGGCCGTGCTGCCGCACATGATCGCGCGCGGCGGCGGCGCCATCGTCAATGTCGGATCCGGCGCCGGCTGGGGCAAGCCGAACATGGCGGCCTATGCCGCAAGCAAGGGCGGCGTGCATGCGCTGAGCATGGCGCTCGCCTACGATCATTTTCAGGATCGCATTCGCGTCAACGCCGTCATCCCCGGCGGCGGCGGCATCGTCACCGGGATGAGTCTCGGCCGCGTCGATGGCAATGCCACGAAACTTGCCGCGCGCAAGACAGCCGGAACGGTTGCCGGCCGCAGCGCCACGCCTGCGGATGTCGCCAATGCGGTGGCGTTTCTGCTCTCCGACGAGGCTGCGGTCATTTCGGGAACGGTGCTGGACGTGGGTTGCTTCGCGCATCAGGGAGGACGGGCATGAAGGGTCTCGAATACTTCCAGCTCAAGCAGGAGGTGGAGGATTTCCTCTACGCCGAAGCGGAACTGCTGGATCAGCGGCAGTTTACCGAGTGGCTCGATCTGCTCGACAACGACCTCGTCTACTTCATGCCGATGCGCCGCAACGTCAAATTCGGCCGGCACGCCGCCGAGGAAAATACCCGCTTGGGTCAGGACATCAGCTGGTTCGACGAGGACAAATGGACTTTGTCCAAGCGCATCGAGCAGATCATGACCGGCGTGCATTGGGCCGAAGAGCCGCTGTCGCGTGTCTGCCACACCGTCAGCAATATTCAGATCCTCGATATGCGCCCTTCCCTGCAAGCCCCCAAGGAAGTGTCGGTGCGCAGCCGTTTCTTCGTCTATCAGAACCGACTCGAAGACGAGACCAACTTCTTTGTCGGCAAGCGGAACGATTTGCTGCGCCACACCGAAGGCCGCTGGAAGCTGGCGAAGCGTGAAATCATCTTGGATCAAAACGTCCTGCTGTCCAAAAACCTGACGGTCCTGTTCTGATGCTGGCGATCCAAAACCTGCCGCCCGGCGCGAAAATCAGATTGAAGAAAGACCGTACCGTCGCCGAGGTGGTGGACAATCCGGGCGACGGGGCGTGGCTCTTGATTCGCCGCATCACGCCTGACGCGGGCGAAGAGCTTTGCCATGTCGACGACATCCTCGAAGTAATCTGATTTACGGGAGAGACAATATGCAGCGTTCATTCCTCGCCGCCGCCGGCATGCTGTGCAGCCTGCTCTATGCCGTCGCCGCGTCGGCGCAAACTTATCCGAACCATCCGGCGAAATTGCTCGTTCCTTTTCCGGCGGGAAGCTCGACCGACGAGGTGGCGCGCTTGATCGGCAACGAACTGCAAAATGCGCTCGGCCAGCCGTTCGTGGTCGACAACCGGCCGGGCGCCCAGGGCACGATTGCCGCGGACGCCGTGGCAAAGAGCGCGCCTGACGGCTACACGTTGCTGTTGACGACAAACTCGCCGTTGGCGACCGACGTCAGCCTGTTCGCCAAGCTGCCCTACGATCCGGTGAAGGATTTTGCGCCGATTGCGCGGATCGGCGTCACCGCCTTCGTGCTGATGACGCGGCCCGACTTCAAGGCCAAGAAGTCTTAAGGAGCTGATCGATCTCGCCCACGCCCAGCCGAACAAGCTGTCCGCCGGATTCGGCGGCGGCGGCGGGCAGGTCTCGCAGGCCTTGTTCAAATCCATGGCCAAGGTCGACATTATCGATGTGCCCTATCGCGGCGTGCCGCAGGCCGTGACGGACACGCTCGGCGGTACAGTGACCTACGCGTTCGTCGACCTGGGCAATGCCGGCTCGCTCGCCAAGAACGGACAATTGAGAGCACTCGGTGAAACCCTGCCGCAGCGCACCAACCTGGCGCCGGGCGTGCCGGCAATCGGAGAAGTTCTGCCCGGCTACCAAGTGGTGGCTTGGTTCGGGCTTGTCGCGCCCGCCGGAACGCCGCCGGAAATCGTCACCAAGCTCTACCAGACGACCGCCGCCGCATTGGCCAAGCCCGCGGTGCAGCACGCCATCGCGCTCACGGGCACCGACGTCGCCGTGCTCGATCCGGCGGAATTCGCGGCCTTCATCAAAAGCGAGATCCCAAGATGGGCGGAGCTGGTCAAAATATCGGGAATGAAGGCCCAATGACTGCTGCACAAGGCGCCGAGCTTGCAAACTGTCCAGCTCTGCCCCCGCCGCTAAGACTTAGTGCACCGCCTAAAAGCAAAGATGGGTCCAGACATCGCCACGCTTGGTGGTGAGAACGAGCGGACATTTCAAGCGCTCGAGACCGGCTTTGGCATTGTCGTCGCCGAGCGCCACCGCGCGTTCGTAATCCGCCTTGGCGGCCTTTTTATCCTCCGGTCCGCCTCGCCCGCTTTCCTCAAACGAGGCGAGCCAGTCCAATGCCGCAGCATGATTCTGCGCGGCGGCCTTGGCGAACATGGCCCGCGCGGCGACGTCGTCCTTCGGCCCGCCGGTGCCGTTCGCCAGCATCAGTCCGAGCTCGAATTCCGCCTCCGCGGAATTGGTCGCCGCCGCTTTCTCAAGCAAAGCTCTCGCTTCGATGGGATCCGACGGCGTGCCGCCATTGCCCGAAAGTGCGGCAAGGTTGGTGGCGCCGCGCGGATTTCCGGCTTCCGCGGCGCGCTGAAACAGCGTGCGCGCCTGAACCTCGTCCTTGGCCACGCCGGTGCCGTTGGCGAGCAGAACGCCGAGCTCGACCATGGCCGAGCTGCTGCCCTTGTCGGCCGCCTTGCGATAAGCAGCGATCGCTTCCGATGGTTGCTGATTGGCGGCATAGGCGCGGCCGAGCTCGTACAGCGAGCGACGCGACTCACCCGCCGCCTTGGCCGTCGCCGCCGCCTTGCAATATTTGATCGCAGTGGCGACATCGGTCGGCGCGATCGGGGCGGCGCCTCTGACATCCGCCGGCTTGTCCGGATCGGTCGGATCGGCCGCCACCCGGTCGCACAGCACCAAAGCGGCCGATTGCGCATGGACCGGGCTATGGACCGCGGCGAGTAACAGCGCCAAGGGGCCGACAGCGAGACTGCATGCGATCGCAATTACGCCGGATCGTTTCATCATTGTTGCAATTGTAAGTCCGCGGGTTCGCGCCAGCAAGCAGTGGCCAATCCTCTCGCCACCGCGCGCAGGTAGCGGGATCGGTAGAGCCTTGAGGCGCTCTTTACCGTGCTCTAAAGTCCCTGTAACAGGAATGGTTTTGGTACGCTGATGGATAGCGTCCTCACTCTCCCCCAGCTCATTACCACAGTAATCTCGGCGCAGGTCGCTGCCGCGATTATTAGCGGTATTGTCACTATATGGGTCACGAGCAAGCAAACTCGATCCACAGTGGACAAAATAGGGGCGGATATTTCGGCGCTTCAATTCTCACTTCGAGAAGAACAAATTCGCGATATCATCGGCAGGCGCATGGAGGCGTATCAGGAACTATTTTACACGGTTCAGCGGAACACGAGTGATCGGCGCGACGAGGGGCCACCACCTGACGCCGAGTGGGCGAAAAAATTCCTCAAGCAACTCAACATTTGCCACGCTAGATATGGGGTATTCTTAAGCCAGGACATCTACACTCGGCTATGGACGTTCCGCGGAGCCTTGAGAACGGTAGCAAAAAAGGTGGAGACCAACCAACCAATCTCAGAGGCCGACTTAGTGTCGCTCGATTACCTATGGTCAAATAACCTAGCTGCAAATCTGAAGAATGAGATGCTGGGGTATGAACCTCTCACGTTTGACCGCTTCAAATCCATCGCGACGGCGAAGCCCTGACCTGTATCGTGCCCGGGGATTCTCTTGAATAGAAAAACCTTCCGTAGCTTTTGCTTTCTTGGCTGCGGCATTGGACAGTGCCGCTGATGTATCGACGCAACGCCCAGCTTAGGATTGTAGCCGTAACGATTCTCGCTGCGATCATTGCACTTTTGTTGGCGTCGAACATTTACCCGATTGACCATCAATGCTCTTGGCAATTTCCTAAGATCGCGAGTTGCCTTTTGAGCGCTCGCGAGACGCTATCTGCCGGACTCATCGGGACTGGCGGCGCCGTCTTTGCAGGTTGGCTGGCCTACAGCGCAGCAATAGAAAGCAGCGACCGGGCTCTTGCCGAGGCCCTCGCCGCAAAGCGTGCCGCGCTTGTAGAGCAATTCAACAATTACGCCACCGACCTAGACAGGCTACGACTGGCAAGGAGCTATCTGGAGAACTTTGCCAACAACTTCCCCCCTACAACGCAAGGTGCGCCATCAGCGGGATTTGCGTCCGCGCTTCGACAAATCCATGCGCAGGCCCTCGATGTCGTGAGTTCTTCGGCCATTCGCGCGCCATTCGGATACGGCGCACAAATCTCGACTGTCATGACCCGATTAGAAACGCTCGGCGAGAGGATGGAAAGTGCGCTTGATCGGCAGCCAGTGATAAACGTGGACGTGACCTGGAGCACACAAATTTTCGAAATGATTGCCGGGATACGGAGCTTGGCTAAGCAAATAGCTTCCGACATTCCGATCCACGAAAAGCACCTCCTGCGCTTGGCCGCCGAGCGCGATGCCATTAAATAAGGAAACGGCGATTCCGATGTCGGCCTACAGTGGCAATCTGGTGGCATTTTCCACCGCGCTGCTCTAAAAAGCCCCATAATGCCGGGTTAGCTCAGCGGTAGAGCAGCGGTTTTGTAAACCGTTGGTCGGGAGTTCAATCCTCTCACCCGGCACCAACTCCTGATAGCGAATGGTGAACCGCGAAAATAGCCGCGCGCGGGAGCTCCGTCGCCACGAGAAGTGAAGCGCATCAGGACGGGCGAACCTCTTGCCTGAAACTTCGGTCAAGTCCTGCACTAGCCAAGGTGAGAAAGCCTAATGGCGAGGTGTGACATGAACGACCCTTCTCTTTTTATCCGCTACGGCGATTTTCAGGCTGGCGCTTTCGGGCTGTCGGCGATTGTTGCGCTAGTGTTGCTTGCCCTGCTGGCGATCGGCGCAAGATGGCGGGGCCTTATTTGATGGACCGCAGCGGAGTTGAACCGCTGACCGTTGCGGGCAAGAGGAACGAAAATTGACGGCGCGAGCCATGAAGCCACCATTGTTCTCGATCAGGCCGACCGGAAACGTGGCCCAGCAATACTTGCATCGAGCGAGAATGTTCAGGGACGCCGCGATGCGACTTCCTGACTATTGGAACGCGGAACAGTATTGGCCGAAATACGCCTTGTTGACGCACGCGATCGAACTCTCGCTCAAGGCGTTCGCACAACATTCAGTCGAGACTGGGAAGCCGCCCGGCAATGAACCAAAACAGCATGACCTGCTCGGATGGTATCAGTTGGCGCTTGAATATGGACTTCCAGACGAGCCGACCGTCGCGGCCAATCTCAATCTTCTGAATCAGTTTCATCTCACCCACTACACCCACTATCCGCAGGATCGAACCACTGCAGTGCCCAACGCGTCAGTCATTGCGGACACTACGGTCGACCATCTGATTTTCACTTTCACTCAATCGATCAACCCACGTTAACCGGGCGCTCGGCGATCGCCGCCCGCTTCATTCGAACGTATCGAGCCCAGCAAGACCCCCTAGGCCACCACGTTTAGTGCGTGTCTTTTAGTGCGTGTCCTTCGGAAAGTGCTCGGCGTGCCAGTCGGCTTCGAGGTTTGGATTAATCTTGCCGTCGATCACAAACACGCCCGGCGCGCCCTCGGCGATCCAGGCCTTGACCGGCTCTAGGTCGGCGAGCGTGCACACCGTTGCCGCGCGCGCGCCGTAGCCGCGGGCGATGGCTGCGAAATCGGTCTCCGGGAAGCGCACGATATCGGTCGAAAAACCCTGACGGCCGAAATAGTGCACCTCCGCCGCATACGAGCTGTCGTTATAGACGAGGATGCATAGCCGCAGCTTCAGCCGAATGGCGGTTTCGAAATCCGCTATCGACATCATGAAGCCGCCGTCGCCGGCGCCGAGCACCGCGAGCTTACCGGGATTGGCGACGGCAAGTCCTATAACCGAAGGCAGACCGAGCCCGACCGACTGGAAGGAATGGCTGAGACACGAGGCGCGCGCATTCGGCACGCGCAAATAGCGCGGCACCCAGCCGCAGAAGTGCCCGGAGTCCGAGGCCACCACGCGGTCCGCTGGAAGGAGCGCGTCGACCGCTTTGCTCAATGTGCGCGGATCGATGAATTGCGCGTTCGATTCGTCCGGGTGAGGAAAATGATAATTGTCGCCGGCGCGAATGCGCTCGCGCATTGCGTCGCTGCGGCGGCCGGGCTTGGCAGACTTCAAATCCCGACGATCGAGCTCGATGAGCAAAGCCTCCGCTGTCGCGCGCGCGTCGCCGTGCACGGCGTGCCGGATCGGCATCTGATAGCCGAGCTTCGGCGCCTCGATATCGACCTGCGCGACCACGGCGCCGGGTGCGATCAGCTTGCCCCGCTTCGTCGTCCATTGCGTGAAACTTGCGCCGAAGCCGAGAATGAAGTCGCTCTCGGAAATCAGCTCGTCGGCAACGGGCGAGGAAAAGCCGCCGCTGATGCCGAGCGACCAAGGATTTCCGGAAAACAGGCCGTGACCGCAGACCGACGTCGCCAAGAGCGCGCCGACGCGATCGGCAAGCGCGAGCAGCGCCGGCTCGGCATCCGAGATGACGGCGCCGCGGCCGCCGAGAATGAGCGGGCGCTGTGAGCGAAGGAGCGACTCGGCGAGTTCCTTGATCGCCTGCGGATCGGGATGCAGGCGGCCCGGCGCCGGCGGCAATGCGAGCGGCGGGAGATTGCCGGCGAGCGTGGCGTTCTGCACGTCGAGCGGCATGCTTAAGACCACGGTCTGACGGTCGCGCAAGGCGCGCACCACCGCGCGTTGTGCGTCCTCGCGCGCGGACGAAGGCGTATGCAGCCGTTCCGAAACCGCGCCGACCGCGCGCACCATCTCGGCCTGCTCGATGTAGAAATTATTCTTCACCGCGCCGGTCGGCACGTCGCCGGCCAGCACCACGAGCGGCGTCCGGCTTTTCGCCGCCTCGCCGATCCCAGTCAGCGCATTGGTCAGTCCCGGCCCGGAATGAACGCTGACCAGCGTCAGCTCGCCGGTCGCCTTGGCATAGGCGTCGGCCATACTGGCGGCATTGCATTCGTGACGCGCGCAAACGAGCTCGACGCCATTCTCGACGAGCGCATGGGACACCTTGAAATTGGCGGTGCCGAGCAGACCGAAACAGCGCCGCGCGCCATAGCCGGCAAGGTCACGTCCGATGACCGAAGCGACCGTTGGATTCCCACTCATTGGCCCCGCCTTTAACCCTGCGCCATTGGAAAAACCCTAAGCAATACAACGCCATGATGGCACATGGCGGCCGCATGCGGAAGACAGGAGCGGACTTGAGGATAAACCTTCAAACTTAAACGTTTAAGCTTGAAATACATCGCCTGCAATGTCATGCTTTGCGCCGATGCAGGAGGAAGGCGGCATCGCGTGAAGATTGCTTGCCTCGGCGGCGGCCCAGCGGGGCTTTATTTCGCGATCAGCATGAAACTGCGCGACGCCGCGCACGACATTACCGTGTTCGAGCGCAACCGGCCTGACGATACTTTCGGCTGGGGCGTGGTGTTCTCCGACGAGACATTCGACAACATTACCGCCAACGATCCGGTCAGCGCCGCGGCGATCCGCGCCCATTTCGCTTACTGGGACGACATCGCGGTGCATTATCGCGGGCAGCGGATCGTCTCGAGCGGCCACGGCTTTTCCGGCATCGCGCGCAAGAAGCTGCTCATGCTGTTGCAGGCGCGCGCCAGCGCGCTTGGCGTCACGTTGAATTTTCAGACCGAGGTCGCCAGCGCCGGCGCGCTTGCGCAACACTACGATCTCGTCGTTGCGGCGGACGGTCTGAATTCAAAGACGCGCGCCGAATTCGCGCACCAGTTCAAGCCCGCCATCGACATGCGCAAGAACAAATTCGTTTGGCTCGGCACCAATCAGAAATTCGACGACGCTTTCACTTTCATCTTCGAACAGACCGAACACGGCTGGATCTGGGCCCACGCTTACCAGTTCGATACCGACACCGCGACTTTCATCGTCGAATGCTCCGAAGCGACCTGGGAGAAATTCGGCTTCGGCGCGATGAGCCAGGAGGAAAACTGCCGGGCCTGCGAACGCATCTTCGCTGGATATCTCGGCGGCCATCGCCTGATGTCGAATGCGGCGCACATTCGCGGCTCGGCCTGGCTGAACTTCCCTCGCGTGCTCTGCGAGAAGTGGTCACACCGCAACGTCGTGCTAATGGGGGACGCCGCCGCCACGGCGCATTTCTCCATCGGCTCCGGGACCAAGCTCGCCATGGAGAGCGCGGTCTCGATGGCGAACGATTTGCACAGCGAGCCGACCATGCAGGCGGCGTTTGCGAAATACGAGGATGAACGCCGCACCGAGGTGCTGCGCCTGCAATCGGCGGCGCGAAATTCAATGGAATGGTTCGAGGATGTCGAACGCTACCTTCATCTCGATCCGGTGCAGTTCAACTATTCGCTGCTGACGCGTTCGCAGCGCATCAGCCACGAGAACTTGCGGCTGCGTGACAGAAATTGGCTCGAAGGGGCGGAAGCCTGGTTTCAGCGGCTTGCCGGGGCCGGCGACAACAAGGTGCGACGGCCGATGTTTGCGCCGTTCAAGCTCCGCGATATGCGGCTGAAGAATCGCGTCGTCGTGTCGCCGATGGCGCAATACAAGGCGGTCGACGGCTGTCCAACCGACTGGCACCTCGTTCACTACGGCGAACGCGCCAAGGGCGGCGCCGGCCTGGTCTGCATCGAAATGACATGCGTCAGTCCGGAAGGCCGTATCACGCCCGGCTGCACCGGCATGTATGCGCCGGCGCACGAAGCGGCGTGGCAGCGCATTGTCGATTTTGTTCACCGCGAAACCGACGCAAAAATCTGCTGCCAACTCGGCCATTCCGGCGCCAAGGGCTCGACCCAGCTTGGCTGGGAGGAGATGGATGCGCCGCTCAAAGGCGGCAACTGGCCGGTCGCATCCGCGTCCGCGACGTCATGGTCCGAACGCAACCAGCGCGCCCGCGCCATGGATCGCGCCGATATGGATCGCGTGCGGGAGCAGTTTGTTGCCGCCGCAAAAATGGCGCAACGCGCAAATTTCGACATGCTCGAAATCCACTGCGCGCACGGCTATCTGTTGTCCTCTTTCATCACGCCGCTGACCAACCTGCGCACCGACGAATACGGCGGCTCGCTGGAAAACCGCATGCGCTATCCGCTGGAAATCTTTCACGCGGTGCGCGCGGTGTGGCCGGTGGAAAAACCGATCTCGGTGCGCATTTCCGCCAACGACTGGGTCGGGCCCGGCGGCATCCAGCCACCGGACGCCGTTGCCATCAGCCGCATGCTGCAAGAGGCCGGGGTCGATATTTGCGACGTGTCCGCCGGCCAGACCTCGATCGATGCGCACCCGATCTATGGCCGCATGTTCCAGACGCCATTCTCCGACCGCATCCGTAACGAAACCGGCATGGCGACGATGGCAGTCGGCAACATTTTCGAGCCCGATCACGTCAATTCGATCCTGATGGCCGGTCGCGCCGACCTCGTCTGCCTGGCGCGACCGCATCTTGCCGATCCGTATTGGACGCTGCGTGCCGCGGCAAAACTCGGTGACCGCGGCGAAACGTGGCCCCTGCCCTATCTCCCTGGACGCGATCAGCTCTATCGGCTTTCCGGCAGCGGCGAGCCGGCAATGACTTCGGTGTGACGATGGGGCCTGAAAGCAAACATGCGCTTGTGACCGGAGGCGGCAGCGGCATCGGCGCCGCCATTGCGCTCACCTTGGCGCAGGCGGGCGCTGCAGTCACCATCTGCGGGCGGCGCAAAGAGGCTCTGGAAAAGACCGCGGCAGGTCATGGCAAAATATTCGCGATGGTCGCCGACGTGACCGACGAAGGCGCAATGGCGCGGCTGTATGAGCAGGCGCAAGCGGCGCGCGGGAAATTCGCTATCGTCGTCGCCAATGCCGGTGCGGCGGAGAGCGCGCCGGCCGAAAAGGTTTCACCCGAACTTTGGACCAAGACACTCAACGTCAATCTTACGGGCGCTTTTTTTTCGGTGAAGCCGGCGCTTGCCGGAATGCGCGAGCGCGGCTGGGGACGCATCATCTTCATCGCTTCGACGGCAGGCCTGAAAGGCTATGCCTATGTAGCGCCGTATGTCGCCGCCAAACATGGCGTGGTCGGTCTGGCGCGGGCCTTGGCAATCGAAACGGCAAAGGCGGGCATCACCGTAAATGCGGTCTGCCCGGGCTTTACCGAAACCTCGCTACTCGACCGGGCTGTCGATCGCATCGTCGCAACAACGAAGGTCGGCGAAGCCGACGCGCGGAAGATGCTTGAGGCTAACAATCCACAGGGGCGCTTCATCCAGCCGCAAGAGGTGGCCGACGTAGTGCTGTGGCTATGCGGCGAAGCGAGCGCCGCCATCACCGGCCAGGCGATTTCGGTGTCCGGAGGCGAGACATGGTAAGCGCACCGTTGCCCGCCCAGCGCCGCGAAGCCGACAGCAAGGCGCGGCTGCGCCTGTGGATCAGGCTGTTGCGTGCGAGCAGGCTGATCGAAGGGGTCGCACGCGAGCGCCTGAAATCGCAGTTCAACGCGACGCTGCCGCGCTTCGATGTGATGGCCGCGCTCTATCGCAAACCGGACGGCATGCTGATGAGCGAAATTTCGCGTTTTCTCATGGTTTCCAACGGCAATGTCACCGGCATCGTCGACCGGCTGGTGTCCGACGGATTTGTCGTCCGCTCGCAACGCAACGGCGACCGCCGCACCTCCTTCGTCAGTCTCACGCGCAAGGGCCGCGCCGCGTTCGCCGATATGGCGGCAGCCCATGAAAGCTGGGTCGACGAACTCCTCGGCGGCATCTCGGTGCGCGACGCCGAACAATTGTCGGCCAAGCTGAAATCGTTTCGGAGCGATTGGGAGGGCTCGGCATGAGCGCAATGGCCGCCTTGAAGCCCGCGCATTTTCTTTGGCGCATGGATGGCACCGTCGCCGCAATCCAGCTTAATCGGCCGGATCGCAAGAATCCGCTCACCTTCGATTCCTATGCCGAACTGCGCGACACCTTCCGTGCCCTACCCTACGCCGACGATGTCAACGCCGTGGTGTTTTTGCCCAATGGCGGAAACTTCTGTTCCGGCGGCGACGTGCGCGACATCATCGGACCGCTTGTCGCCATGGAGACAAAGCAACTCCTGGCCTTCACGCGGATGACCGGCGATCTCGTCAAGGCGATGCTCCATTGCGGCAAGCCGATTATTTCCGCCATCGACGGCGTGGCCGCCGGCGCCGGCGCGATCATTGCCATGGCCTCCGACATCCGCATCGCGACGCCACAGGCGCAGACTGCGTTTCTGTTCAACCGCGTCGGCCTCGCCGGCTGCGATATGGGCGCCTGCGCGATCCTGCCGCGGATCATCGGCCAGGGCCGCGCCGCCGAACTTCTCTATACCGGCCGCGCCATGACGGCGCAGGAAGGCGAAGCCTGGGGCTTCTTCAATCGGCTGGTCGCCGCCGACGCGCTGGAAGACGAAGCGCTGTCGCTCGCGCGCCGCATCGCATCCGGTCCGACCTTCGCCAACGGCATCACTAAGACCCAATTCGCTCAGGAATGGTCGATGAGCCTCGATGCGGCCATCGAGGCCGAAGCGCAGGCGCAAGCGATCTGCATGCAGACCAAAGACTTCGAACGCGCCTATCGCGCCTTCATCGCCAAGCAAAAACCGGTATTCGAGGGCGATTGATGTCGGACAAGAGCTTCCTCGGCTGGCCGTTCTTTACCGATCGTCATCGCGCGCTGGCGGAAGCGATCGAGCGCTGGAGCGCGATCCATCTGCCGGTCGCGCACGGCGACGTCGATGCCGCCTGCCGTGAACTCGTCCAAAAGCTCGGCCGCGACGGCTTCTTCGCCCACACCGCGCCCGATCCCGACGCGCCGGCCCCGCTCGATGTGCGCACGCTCTGCCTCATTCGCGAAACGCTTGCACGTCACGACGGACTTGCCGACTTCGCCTTCGCCATGCAGGGCCTGGGCGCCGGCCCGGTCAGCCTGTTCGGCAGCGCGGAGCAGCGGCAATGGCTCAAGCGTACGCGCTGCGGCGAAGCGATTGCCGCCTTCGCCTTGACCGAAGAAAAATCCGGCTCAGATGTCGCCAATATCGCGATGACCGCGCGCCGCGATGGCGACGCATACATTCTCGACGGCGAGAAAACCTGGATCTCAAACGGCGGCATTGCGGACATTTATGTGGTGTTCGCGCGAACCGGGGAAGCTCCGGGCGCAAGGGGCCTCTCGGCCTTTCTTGTGCCCGGCGCCACGGCGGGACTTTCCATCGCCGAGCGTATCGACGTGATCGCGCCGCATCCGTTGGCGCGGCTTAAATTCGAGCGCGTGCATATCCCGGCATCCACTCTGATCGGCGCGCCCGGCGAAGGCTTCAAGATCGCTATGGCGACGCTCGACATTTTCCGAGCCACGGTCGGCGCCGCCGCGCTTGGCCTGGCGCGCCGCGCGCTCGACGAAGCGACCGAGCGAGTGCGCAAGCGCGAAGTTTTCGGCGGCCCGCTGGCCGATCTGCAGATGGTGCAAGGCTACATCGCCGAAATGGCGGTCGACATCGACGCTGCGGCGCTTCTCGTTTATCGCGCCGCCTGGGCCAAGGACAACGGCGCCGCCCGCGTCACGCGCGAGGCCTCGATGGCCAAGCTGTTCGCCACCGAACGCGCGCAACAGGTCATTGACAAGGCGGTGCAGCTTCATGGCGGCGACGGTGTCCGCCGCGGTCACATCGTCGAGCGGCTATACCGGGAAATCAGGGCACTGCGGATTTACGAGGGCGCGTCCGAAGTCCAAAAGGTCGTCATCGCGCGACAAGTGCTCTCGGGAGCATAATTATGGCTTGGCAATCGCTTGGTCCTACGGCACACATCGACACGTTCACCCGCGACAACCTTCCACCGCCGCAGCAATGGCCGCAAATTTCGCTCGATGGCTTTGCCTATCCCGAGTATCTGAACGCCGCCGTCGAGTTAACCGATCGCATGGTGGCGCGCGGGTTCGGCGACCACGTCGCGCTGATCGGCAACGGCCGGCGCCGCACCTACAAGGAACTTTCCGACTGGACCAGCCGTCTCGCCCATGCCCTGGTCGAGGACTTCGGCGTAAAATCCGGAAACCGCATTCTGATCCGTGCGGCCAACAATCCGGCGATGGTTGCGTGCTGGCTGGCGGCGACTAAAGCCGGCGCGGTAGTGGTCAACACCATGCCGATGCTGCGTGCCGGCGAACTTGCCAAGATCGTCGACAAGGCCGAGGTCGCGCTGGCGCTGTGCGACACGCGGCTGATGGACGAGCTCGCCACCTGCGCCAAGACCAGCAAATACCTCAAGCAGGTAATCGGCTTCGACGGCACCGCCAATCACGATGCCGAGCTTGACCGCATTGCGCTGAGCAAAGCCGTGACCTTCGACGCCGTGCGGACCGGCCGCGACGATGTCGCGCTATTGGGTTTCACCTCCGGCACCACCGGCGAGCCCAAGGCGACCATGCATTTCCATCGCGATCTTCTGATCATCGCCGACGGTTACGCGAAAGAAATTCTCGGAGTGACGCCGGACGACGTGTTCGTCGGTTCCCCGCCATTGGCATTTACATTCGGTCTCGGCGGATTGGCGGTGTTTCCGTTACGCTTCGGCGCCACCGCAACGCTCCTGGAGAATGCCTCGCCCGCCAATATGATCGAGATTATCGAGACTTATAAGGCGACGATATCGTTCACCGCACCCACGGCGTACCGCGCGATGCTGGCGGCGATGGATCAGGGCGCCAATCTTTCGTCGCTGCGCGCGGCGGTGTCGGCCGGCGAAACCTTACCGGCGCCGGTATTCAATGACTGGGTCGGCAAAACCGGCAAGCCTATACTCGACGGCATCGGCTCAACCGAAATGCTGCACATTTTCATTTCCAACCGCTTCGGCGATGCGGCGCCGGCGTCGACCGGCAAGCCGGTCATCGGCTACGAGGCCAAGATCGTCGACGACGACATGAAGGAAAAACCGCGCGGCGAGGTCGGTAGGCTTGCGGTTCGCGGCCCGACCGGCTGCCGCTATCTCGCCGACAAGCGGCAAGCCAACTATGTGCGCGAGGGCTGGAACCTCACCGGCGACGCTTTCTCGCAGGACGACAACGGCTACTTCCACTTTGCCGCGCGCAGTGACGACATGATCATCTCGGCTGGCTACAACATCGCCGGACCCGAAGTCGAAGCGGCGCTGTTATTGCATCTGGACGTCAAGGAATGTGCGGTCATCGGCGCGCCGGATGAGGGTCGCGGCCAGATCGTCGAGGCGCATGTCGTGCTTAAGGAAGGCGTTCTGGAGGGAGTCGATACCGTCAAGCGCCTACAGGATCACGTCAAGGCGACGATCGCGCCGTTCAAATATCCGCGCTCCGTCAAATTCGTCGATGCACTGCCGAAGACGCAGACCGGCAAGATCCAGCGCTTTCGCCTGCGGCACAACGCGTCATAACCGGGGCGCACACAATGACAACACCGCATGCGCTACTCGATCCGCAAAGCTGGAAGCGGCCGAAAGGCTACGCCAACGGTATCGCCGCAGAAGGCCGCATGATTTTCCTCGCCGGCCAGGTCGGCTGGAACGCCGAGCAGCAATTCGAAAGTCCGGATTTTGTAGCGCAAGCACGCCAAGCCCTCGCGAACATCGTCACCCTTGTTCGCGAGGCAGGGGGCAGCGCTGAGCACATCACCCGCCTGACCTGGTTCATCGTCGACAAGAAGGAATATCTGTCGCGATTGGGCGACCTCGGCGCGGCCTATCGCAGCGTGATGGGATCGCATTTTCCCGTCATGACGCTGGTGCAAGTCGTGGCGCTGGTGGAGGATGAAGCCAAGGTCGAAATCGAAGCCACGGCTGTCGTGCCGCATTGATCATGAACAACAGGCGCGCCGCTTACGACGATGTGGTGGTCACCACGCCGGTGACCGTGCCCTATGTGCGCTACTCAATTCGCGGCGCACACTGGTTCCTCGCCGGCGCCCTCGTTGAACTGCTGAAACGGTCCGGTCTGCACAAGGACGCGGTCGAAGGGCTGTGTGTATCGAGCTTCACGCTCACTCCGGACACTGCGGTCGGGTTGACGCAGCATCTCGGACTCACCTTACGATGGCTAGACCACATTCCGATGGGCGGCGCTTGCGGGATCGTCGCGCTACGCCGCGCCGCGCGGGCCGTTCAAAGCGGCGACGCGGCGGCCGTTGCCTGTATCGCGGGCGATACCAACCACACCGACTCGTTTCGCCAGAATCTGGGGACCTTCAGCCAATTCGCCCGCGATGCAAGCTATCCGTATGGCTCGGGCGGACCAAATGCGAGCTTTGCCTTTCTCACCAACTATTACATGCGAACCTATGGCGCCAAACCTGAGGATTTCGGCAAGCTCTGCGTCGCCCAGCGCGATAACGCGCTGAAATTTCCCTACGCGTTGATGAAAAAGCCGCTCACTCTCGACGAATATCTGACGGCGCGACCGATCGCGGATCCCTTGCGCCTCTACGACTGCGTAATGCCCTGCGCCGGCGCGGAGGCGTTTCTAGTGCTGCGTCGCGACGAAGCTGAAAAGCTCGGCTTGCCCTATGCGCGCATTCTGGCGACCATCGAGCGGCACAACGCATTTCCCGACGATCCAATTCAGTATCGCGGCGGATGGGCGCTCGACTGCGACGAGATGTATGCGCAAGCCGGAATCGGCCCGAAAGACATCGACGTCATTGCGGCCTACGATGACTACCCGGTCATCAACATCATGCAGATCGAAGATCTTGGCTTCTGCAAAAAGGGCGAAGGCCCGGACTTCGTTCGGCGACATAGCTTCACCGCCGACGGCTCGTTTCCCTTTAACACGTCGGGCGGACAATTATCGGTCGGCCAGGCCGGCGCGGCCGGCGGCTTCCTCGGCCTGGTCGAGATTATCCGCCAGGTCACCGGACACCCGCTTGGCGCCGCCGTGGCCAAGGCGCGGCTTGGTCTGGCGAGCGGCTTCGGTATGATCAATTACGATCGCGGGCTGTGCAGCGGCGCCGCTATCCTTGCAGCGGAGCAATAACGATGACGCGTCCATTGGTGCGACCGCCGCGCAAGAACCCGATCCTGCGCACACGCGTGCCGACGCTGCCGCCCGGTCTTCGCAGTCGCGTTGCGCTCGGGTTGACGGCGGCGGCAGCCCGCGGCCGTTTAGAACTGCAGGTCTGCCGCGATTGCGGGGCGGTACAGTATCCGCCGCGTGAGGCCTGCCGCGTTTGCCTGTCGCAGCGGCTCGACTGGCAGGCGCAAGATGGCGCGGGCGAGCTCGTTTCGGAAACGACGCTCCACCACAGCAACGAGCTGTTCTATCGCGAGCGCATGCCGTGGCGGCTCGGCATGATCAAGCTTGATTGCGGCCCGGTCGTCGTCGCGCACCTGCACGGCGATTGTGCGCCTGCACCGTCGCGCGTGCGCCTGCGCGCCAATATCGACCGGGCGGGCCAAGCGGCGCTGGTCGCAATTCCCGAAAAGGATACCCCGAACATGGCCGACGATCGCCAGCTCCGTGAAACGACCTGCGATCCGAAATTCCGCAAGGTCTTGATCACGGACGCCAAAACATCGCTGGGGCAAGCTTTGGTCGAAGCCGTCGTCACCGCCGGCGCCGATCTCGTTTGGGCAGGATATGCCGAGCCGTGGAAAAAGCCGCCAGGCTTCGAGCGCCTGTCGAAGCTGCCGCAGGTTTCGCTGGTGCCGCTCGATTTGACCGATTCACGCGCCGTCAAGGATCTGGCCGGCGAGATCGGCGGACGCGTCGACATTCTCGTCAACACTGCCGACCATCACCGCAATTTCGGCATCGCCGCGCGCGACGGCATCGAGGTGGCGCGCGCCGAGATGGACACGAATTATTTCGGCCTGCTGCGGCTGGCTCAGGAATTCGCTCCGGCGCTACGCGCGCGCGGCGCAGACGGCCAGTCGAGCGCCGTCGCTTGGGTCAACTTGCTTTCCGTCTTCGCGCTTTCGAATTTCCCGCCGCACGGCACCTACTCGGCTTCGAAGGCCGCCGCGCTGTCGCTGGCGCAATGCCTGCGCGCCGAATTCGCACCGGCGGGCGTGCGCGTCATCAATGTGTTTCCGGGCCCGATCGACGATGAATGGAATCAGGCGCTGCCGCCGCCGAAAATCGCGCCAGCCCGGCTTGCCGCCGACATTGTTGAAGCGCTGCGCGGTGGGGCTGAAGACGTCTTCCCCGGCGACATTGCGCAGGATTGGCTGGCGCGATGGCGCGACAACCCGAAGGCGCTGGAACGCGAACTTGCGGTTATGCCCCGATGAGTGAACCCGTGCTCTTGCAGTTGGTTGCCGAGCTTGCCGCCGGGCGCATCCGCGTCGTCGATCTCACGCAGACTCTGTCGCCCGATTTCCCGCAAATCGTGCTGCCTCCCGAAATGGGCCAGGCTTGGCCGTTTCGCATCGAAGAAGCCTCCCGCTATGACACGCGCGGTCCCGGCTGGTATTGGAATAATTTCTCGTGCAGCGAGCATACCGGCACGCATTTCGATGCGCCGATCCATTGGATTTCGGGCCGGCATCTGCCCGACAACAGCACCGATACAATTCCGGCAACGCGTTTCATCGCGCCGGCCTGCGTGCTCGATTGTTCGCGCGAAGCGGCAGCCGACGCCGACTTCCTTTTGACCGTGGACTTCCTGCGCAACTGGGAACGCCGTCACGGCCGCATCCCGGCCGGATCGTGGATCTTGATGCGGACCGATTGGTCGAAGCGTCTCGACCCCGTCGCCTACCAAAATCTCGACGAGACCGGCCAGCACACGCCCGGACCCGATGCCGACGCGGTAGAATTCCTCGTCGATGACCGCCAGGTCTTGGGATTTGGATCGGAAGCGATCGGGACCGATGCCGGTCAAGCCTTCCACCTCAAGCCGCCTTATCCGTGCCACTACTACATGCACGGCTCGGGCCGGTTCGGTCTGCAATGCCTGACCAATCTCGACCTGTTGCCGCCGACCGGCGCGGTCGTGATCGCGGCCCCGCTCAAAATCAAAGAAGGCAGCGGCAGCCCGTTGCGGGTTCTCGCGCTCGTGCAATCGCCCGCGAGCGCGCCGGCGCGCGGCTCCCATGACAGCGCCAAGAAGAAAGGCCGCATGCGGAAGAAACGCCGATGAGCGTCGCCGACATCCTGGCCGCATTTCCGCCCGGGGAGCGGACGCTCCCCGTCATGCTGCAACGGCAGTCGCGCCGGTATGGCGAGCATCGGCTGTTCACGGCGGGCGACGTGAGCTGGAGCTTTGCGGATGCGCCCGCGATCGCGGCGCAATTTGCCGGGACGCTTGCTGCAGCGGGAATCAAACCCCGCGATCGCGTGGCGCTCATGTGTTCCAATCGCGCCGAATTCCTCGAAATCTTTCTCGGTTGCGCCTGGCTCGGCGCCATCACCGTCATGATCAACGTCGCCTCGCGCGGACCGCAGCTCCGACACATCCTGAGCAATTCCGGCGCCCGCCTTTTGGTGATGGAAGCGGAATTGCTTGATGCGTTCGACCACGTCGAAATGAAGGACCTCGCCCTGGAGCGCGTCTGGATGATTGGCGACAAGACTGCGGCGCCGTTCGATCGGGTCGCCGTCACGACCCTGCCGCCGCGCGGCGAGGCCCTTGGTCCGGGCGCCAATGATCCTGCCCGATTACTGGCGATCCTCTACACGTCGGGAACGACCGGACCGTCGAAAGGCGTGTGCTGCCCGCACGCGCAATATTTCTGGTGGGGCGTCAATGGCATTCGCAACCTGGAGATCCGCGAAGGCGACGTTCTATGCACGACACTGCCGTTGTTTCATTCCAACGCGCTCGGCGCCTTCTACCAAGCCTTGTTGTCGGGTTCGACGCTCGTGGCCGAGCCGCGCTTTTCGGCGTCGCGGTTCTGGCAGAGCCTCGTCGACCATCGTGCGACGGCGGCTTACGTGCTCGGCGCCATGGTGCCGATCTTGATGTCTCGGCCACCATCGACGCAGGAACGAAGTCACAGCGTTCGGTGCGGCCTGGGACCCGGCGTGCCGGCCAATCTCCACATCGCGTTCGAGCAACGCACCGGAATTCGGTTGATCGACGGCTATGGCTCGACCGAGACCAATTTCGTCATCGGCAGCACCACCGCAGAGCAGCGACCCGGAAGCATGGGGAAAGTATGCGACGGATATCATGCGCGCGTGCTCGACCAGAGCGGCAATGGAGCCAACGCGGGCGAGGCGGGCGAGCTCATTCTGCGATCTGACGATCAACTCGCCTTCGCTAGCGGCTATTTTGCGATGCCGGACAAGACTGCCGAGGCCTTCCGTGACGGCTGGTTTCACACCGGCGATCGCGTCGTCCGCGAGGCCGACGATTCTTTTCGATTCATAGACCGCTTGAAGGACGCAATCCGACGGCGCGGCGAAAATATCTCGTCCTTCGAAGTCGAGCAGGTGCTTTTGAGCCACCCCGATATCGCGTCCGCGGCGGCCTTTGCCGTACCTTCCGAACTTGCTGAAGAGGAGGTAATGGCGGCCGTCGTGCGGCGGCCGGGCAGTGCGATCACCGAAAGCGCATTGAGCGAATTCTGCCGGCCGCGTCTTGCCCGTTTTGCCATACCGCGTTTCATCGAGTTCGTTGACGCTTTGCCCACGACGGAAAATGGCAAAGTGCAAAAATATAGACTGCGCGATCGCGGCGTCACGTCCGGCACGTGGGATCGCGAGGCGACCGCCGCCGCCGGTACCAGGCCTGAGTAGGAAACAGTGTCGCAGCCGGCTTCAGGCTGGGCGTGACGGAACGGGAATTGCAGCTATAATCGCAGATTGTCGCCAGGGCACGAGGAGCACATCATGACGTTCGAGTTGAAGCGAAGGGCGTTCCTGCAACTTCTCATGGGAACGGCCACGAGCATCGGCGCGTCCGCGCCATTTGCCCGTGCATTTGCCGCCGCCAATGACGCCGCGACCGTCGGATGGCCGAACGACGTGCCCACTTGGGATCCCAATCAACGCTTCACGCCGGACGCTCAGCCGATCTTCAAGGCCGTGTACGACCAGCCGCTCGATCAGGATCCGCATCTCAAACTGATCCCGCATCTGATCAAGGCCTGGAATCTGGCTCCGGACGCCTTGACCATGGCGGTCGAGCTGCGCGACGACGTGACGTTCCACAACGGCGACAAGATGACGACCGAGGATTTCCGCTACACGTTCCTCGAGCGCAACAAATCCGGCCTCAAGCTCGACATCGCCAATTCCATGCGAAAGGTGGACGACATCGTCATCGAGTCACCGACCAAGGCGACGATGAAATTCAGTTCGCCGGCGCCAACCATGCCGCAGTGGATGGCGTTCCTCGGCAGCTACATCGTTCCCAAGAACTACATCGAGAGCAAAGGCCTCGACAATTTCCTGAAAAATCCCGTCGGCACCGGACCCTACAAGCTCGCCGAATATGAGCTGAACTCGCGCATCGTGCTCGAGCGCAACGACAATTACTGGGGGCCGAAGGCAAAGATCGCCCGCGTCACCATCCAGATCATCAAGGATCCTTCGGCGCGGGTCGCGGCAATTCAATCGGGACAGGTCGATTGCACCATCAATGTCCCGGTTCGCGAAGTGCAACGCTTTCAGCAGGACGGCGGATATATCGCCGAGATCGATCCGATCACGCGGGTGATCCTGATCAATGTGCGCAACGATCTGGTGTTCGCGGATAAGAACGTGCGCCTTGCCGCGCATCACGCCATCAACAAAGCGGCTTTGTCGAAGGCATTTTATGGCGGCGCCGCGGTGCCGCTTTCGGTGCTGGCGACGCCAGGCACGCCCGGCTATCTCAGCGACTTCACCTTCAAATACGATCCCACGCTCGCCAAACAGCTTTTGGCAAAGTCCGGATTCTCGCCCGACAAACCGGTGAAGATCGGCTTCGCCACCACCAATGGACAATTCCCCAGCGACTACGATATCGCCCGCGCCATCGCGCAGATGTGGAAGCAGGTCGGCATCGATGCCGACGTGCAGGTCATCGAATACGCCAAATATTTCGAGCTCAATCGCGGCAACAAGTTGCCCGAGGCGACGCTCTATAGCTGGGACAATGCGACCGGCGATCCGGAGATTTTCTCTGGCTACCAGCTCAACCCGAAAATGCCGTTCTCGCCGTGGAAGGACGAGGACATCGGTAACCGGGTCCTCGCGCTGTTCAATGTCGCCGACTATGACAAGAGGATTGCCGGATACCGTGATCTGGAACGCTACGCCGTTGAAAACGGAGCGACCATGCCCTTGCTGCAGAGCGTCGTGACGGTCGTGCGCAAAAAGAAGCTGGCCTATACGAAGTATGGCAATGGATGGCTCTTGCCGCAGACCTTGCAGTGGAGCTGACGCCTTGGCTGCGTGCGCTATAGGCGCAGCCATATGATCGCAACCGTCATCAAGCTGATCGCGCGCCGTCTGCTGGCGGCGATTCCGATCCTGCTCATCGTCTCGGCGCTCCTGTTCTGCGTGCTGCGGGCGCTGCCGGTCGATCCAGCGGCCATGTCGCTGCCGCCGAACGCGACAATTGCCGAGATCGAAGCCAAGCGTCGCGAGATGGGTCTCGATCGGCCGCTGCCGGAGCAATATGTGATCTGGCTCCGCGGCGCGCTCCATGGCGACTTCGGCCAGTCAATCCAATTTCACCGACAAGCCGGATCGCTGGTGGCGGCGACCTTGCCGGCGACAATTCAGCTCGCTCTCGCCGCCATGGTAATCGCTGGCGTCCTCGGATTTGGCGGCGGCCTGATCTTGTTCCGCGTACGCGGCACAATTTTGGAGCCCGTGATTGACCTATTCTCAATCGTGCTGCTGTCGATTCCGGAATTCCTGTGGGGCCTGATCCTGCTGTTCGTGTTCGGGGTGGCGCTTCGCGCGCTGCCATTCACCGGCGAAGTCGCACCGGGATTGCCCGTACCGCATATCACCGGATTCCTATTGCTCGATTCGCTCCTGATCGGGCGTTTCGACGTGTTTGTGAGCGCGTGCCGGCACCTTGTCCTGCCCGCCGTGGCACTCGGATTGGCATTCTCGCCGACCATCATGCGGGTTTTGCGCTCGAGCCTGTTCGACGTTTATCACGAGGACTACATCCAGCAGGCCCGGCTGCGCGGCCTCTCTGAGCGCCGTATCTTGCTCGGCCATGCGCTCAAGAACGCGTCACTGCCGACGCTGACGCTGACCGGCGTGCAATTCGGAATTCTGTTCAGCGGCACGCTCCTGGTCGAGGTGATCTATTCGTATCCCGGCATGGGCAATTTGATGGTCGATGCGGTGCGCAACGCCGACCTGCCGCTGATCCAGACCATCGGCCTCACCTATTGCGTCGTGGTGCTGTTGATCAATACCGCGGTCGATAGTCTCTATGTGGTGCTCAACCCGAAACTGCGGGTGCGCTGATGGCTGGTCCCCTCGCCCGTTCGCTGCGCTCGCCCAGGGTCCTGATTGCGCTCGGCATGATCCTTTGCATCGCCGGCTGCGCGATCTTCGCCGGCTTGCTCGCTCCGCATGATCCCGACGAGCAGAATCTGCTCTCGATCCTGACGCCGCCGGCATGGGCGGCGGGTGACGATCCCGCCTACCCGCTGGGAACGGACAGCCTCGGCCGCGATGTGCTGTCGCGGCTCATTTACGGCGCCCGCACGGCAATGCTGGTGGCGTTCTTTGCGTCGCTTGGCGCTATGATCATCGGATCGATCCTGGCCCATATCTCCGGCTATTTCGGCGGCGCCGTGGATTGGATCATCGGACGCATGGTCGACGTGTGGATGTCGTTTCCGCCGGTGATCCTTTCGCTCATTTTGATGGTCGGGCTCGGCGTCGGCCTCGGCAAGGTCATCCTGGCGATCATCCTCGTCGATTGGACGCGGTTTTGCCGCGTGTTGCGCAGCGAAGTGCTGATCGTGACCCGCAACGATTACGTCGCTGCGGCGCGGCTGTTGGGCTTTACCCATTGGCAAACGATCGTGCGCGAGGTGCTGCCGGCGACGCTGCCGCTCGTGATCACGCTTGTCAGCCTGGAAATGGCGATCGCGGTCGTGGTCGAGGCGATCCTGTCCTTTGTCGGGCTCGGCGTTGGCGCCGATCAGCCGGCCTGGGGCCAGATGATCGCCGATGCGCGCCAATACGTCTATCAATCGCCGTCGAACTTGCTGCTGCCGATCATGGCGATATTTCTGACGGTAACCGCGTTCAACCTGCTCGGCGACGGGCTCCGCCGCACGCTCGACGCGCGGCTTGCGGAAACGGGGCGTTAGATCGTGCCCGCCCTGCAGGCCAAGGATCTTGTGGTCGGCGCGCGCATCGACGGCGCCGTCGTTCCCGCGATCCGCGCGCTGTCGTTTGATCTTGAGCCCGGAAAAATTCTCGGCCTCGTCGGCGAGTCCGGCGCGGGAAAATCCATGGTCGGCCGCGCCATCGCCCAGCTTCTACCGCCCGGTTTTGCGATCACGGCAGGCACGCTGGCGTTTGAGGGCAAGGATCTTTTGCAAATGTCGCCGGCGCAACGGCGCGCTCTTTTGGGGCGAGCGATTGCGTTCATCCCGCAGGCGCCGCTGACCGCGCTCAATCCCGTACTGACGATCGGCGCACAATTCGACGAGCACCTTGCGCGTTTCGACGGCGCTCGGAGCAGCGATCGCCGCCGGCGCGCGTTGGCCATGCTGGACGCCGCGCGGCTGCCACAGGCCGGCGAATTGCTTCGGCGATATCCCCATCAATTGTCGGGCGGCATGTGTCAGCGCGTGCTCATTGCCATGGCGTTTGCCAGCAATCCGCGCCTGGTCATTGCCGATGAACCGACCACGGCGCTCGACGTCACCATGCATGCGCCCATCATCCGGCTGATCGCCGACATGCAGCGCCAGCACGGCACCGCCGTCATTTTTATCACCCACGACCTGCGGCTGGCCGCGCAAATCTGCGACGACGTGATTGTCATGTATGCCGGCCGCGCCGTCGAAAGCGGACCGGCCCGGGCCGTTCTGTCAAACCCCGCGCACCCCTATACCCGCTGCCTCTTGCTTGCCAATCCGTCGATGCGCGCCGATCGGCGCGCGCTCCACGTCATGCCGGAGCAGATGCCGAGTTTGCGCCAGCTCGCCGGCATGTCAGGTTGCCATTTTGCGCCGCGCTGTCCGCTCGTTGCGGAGGATTGCCGGCGCAGCGAGCCGCCGGACCTTGCGATCTCCACCGGCCGTCGCGTCGCCTGCCTCCGCGCCGCGGCAACGCCAAGCATCGCCACGATGGAGCGCCAGGCGCACGCAGCCCATACGTCCGCGCGTCATGTGCTGGAAGTGGAGGCGCTGCAAAAGCATTATACCGTCAGCGGCGGTTTAGTTGGCGCGGCGCACACCGTTGCCGCGGTCAAGAACGCGTCCTTTCGCATTGCCGAAAATGAGTTTGTCGCCTTGGTGGGCGAGAGCGGCAGCGGCAAGAGCACGATTGCAAAGCTTCTGGTCGGCTTGGAGCAGCCGTCAGCCGGACGCATCCTGCTCAATGGCAAGGATCTGACTTCAGCTTCGAGGCGAAGGCATGAGCTCCGCGCCGGAAGTTTGCAAATGGTGTTTCAGGATCCGTATTCGGCGCTCAATCCGCGGCGGCGCATTGCCAGTATCGTCACCCAGGCGATGGAAGCCGGCAGCCGCCACGCGAGGTGGGACGAACGCCTGGCACGGACCAAGGAATTGCTCGCGGAGGTCGGTCTGTCGGCCGACGTCGCGTCGCGACTACCCGGACAATTGTCGGGCGGCCAGCGTCAGCGCATCAATATCGCGCGCGCGCTCTGCAACATCCCCAAAATTCTGATCGCCGACGAGATCGTGTCGGGCCTCGACGTCTCAATCCAGGCGCAGCTTCTCAATCTCTTGGCGCGGCTGCGCGCCGAGCTCGGCTTCGCCATGCTCTTTATTTCTCACGACCTGTCCGTCGTTCGCCATCTCTGCAGCCGCGTGCTGGTGATGTATCGCGGCGAGATCGTCGAGCAGGGCCCGATCGAATCCGTCTTTGCCGATCCGCAGCATCCGCACACGCGTGCGCTCATCTCCTCGGTCCCGCCCGATGAGCCCGAAGCGCCCTGGCCGGCGCTCGCGTCCGCTCCGTCATCCTGACCGGAGTTTAGGCTGCAGTAGCGGGAGCTTCTTTGCTCCGCCACATTGCCAGCAGCTCGGCCTCGCAAGCCTTGGCGCTTTCGGCGTTGCGTTGCTTGATATGGCCGAAACCGCGAATTTTGGCCGGCACCGATGCGATCTCGACGGCGAGCGCGTGGTTGTCAGGATTGAGCGAAGCCGCAAGCTCGCGAAGCGTCGTCTCATAGTTCGCGATCAATTGCCGCTCCATGCGGCGTTCCTTTGTATAGCCGAAAATGTCGAACACGGTGCCGCGCAACCGCCGCAGCGGCGCCAAAATCCTAAACACGTTGAGTATCCACGGGCCAAACGCATGTTTGCGCGGCTCGCCACTCGCCGCATCGCGCGCGGCAAGCAGCGGCGGCGCCAGGTGATATTCCAGGGTATAGTCGCCGTCGAATTGCTGCTGCAGCTTTTTGGCAAACGCGCCGTCGGTATAGAGACGCGCCACCTCGTATTCGTCCTTGTAAGCCATCAGCGTGAACAGGTTGCGCGCGGCCGCTTCGGCAAGGCCCGAGTAACCGCGCGCGCGCGTCGATTCGGCATCTTTGATCGCGGCGACGGCGTTACGATAACGTCGCGCATAAGCCGCACTCTGATACTTGGTGAGAAACGCGGCGCGATGCTGGATCAGCGCATCGAGTCCCTGCGGTTCGGCCGCCGCTCCGTCACCGCGCGCATCGTACACGAGCCCCTCGACCTGCGCGCGATCGGCGGCGGCGCGGCGGCCCCAGATAAAGCTCCGCTTGTTGCTTTCGACCGCGACGCCGTTGAGCTCGATCGCACGATCGAGAGCGGCGAGGCTTAACGGCACAAGACTCTTCTGAAAGGCATAGCCGAGCATGAACAGATTGGCGGCGATGGAATCGCCCATCAGCACCGACGCAAGGCCGGTGCCGTCGACGAGATCGGTGCCGCCCTCCCCTGCGGCGGCCTTGATCGCCTGCAGCATTGCGGCGGCCTCGAAATCGACATCCGGGTTGAAGATGAAAGCCGGGGTCGGCTGCATGTGGCTGTTGACCACGGCTCTGGTGACCCCGCTTTGCATACGCGCGAGCGCCGCCGGCGTCGCCGCCACCACGAGGTCGCAGGCGAGCAGGAGATCGGCGCCGCCGGCGGCAATCCGCACGGCATGCAGATCGTCAGCGACCGGCGCAAGGCGGATATGGCTCGTCACCGCGCCGTTCTTCTGAGCGAGCCCGGTTATGTCGAGCACGGTGACGGCCTTGCCTTCGAGATGCGCCGCCATGCCGATGAGAGCGCCGAGCGTGACGACGCCGGTGCCGCCGATACCGGTGATGAGAATACCGTAAGGCCGGTCGAGCCTTCGCAGCTGCGGCTCGGCCAGAGGAGCGAAAGCGTCGTCGCCGGCGCTCAGTCCGGAAAGCTTGCGCACACTGCCGCCACGCACTGTGACGAAGCTCGGGCAGAAACCCTTGAGGCAGGAGAAATCCTTGTTACAGCTCGATTGATCGATCCGCCGCTTGCGGCCGAATGGCGTCTCGACCGGCTGCACCGAAATGCAATTGGATTTGTCCGAACAGTCGCCGCAACCTTCGCAGACGGCATCGTTGATAAAGACGCGCGCCGGCGGATCGGGATAAAGGCCGCGCTTCCTGCGGCGGCGTTTCTCGGCCGCACACGTCTGATCGTAGATCAGCACTGTAAGGCCGGGAGTATCGCGCAGCTCGCGCTGAACCGTGTCGAGATCGTCGCGGTGCCGGATGTTGGTTCCTTTTGGGAAGCCGGCGTTCGCCGGATACTTGTCCGGCTCGTCACTCACCACGACGATCCGCCGGGCGCCTTCCGCCAGAACCTGTCGCGCGATTTGCGGCACGCTCAGGCCGCCTTCGATCGGCTGGCCGCCGGTCATCGCCACCGCATCGTTGTAGAGGATCTTGTATGTGATATTGACGCCCGCCGCCGCGGCAGCGCGGATCGCCAGCAAGCCCGAATGCGAGTAGGTGCCGTCGCCCAAATTCTGGAAGACATGATTCTCGGTTGTGAATGGCGCCTGTCCGACCCAGTTCACTCCTTCTCCGCCCATTTGCGTGGTCGTCGCGGTTTCGCGTCCGGGCATAAACAGCGCCATGCTGTGGCAGCCGATCCCGGCCATCGCACGGCTGCCCTTGGGCACGCGCGTCGAGGTATTGTGCGGACAGCCCGAGCAAAAAAACGGCGCGCGCACGATTTTGGATGCCGGCGCCGCAAGCGGACGCTCGAACGCTTCAAGCCGCGCCAAGCGTTGCTGAAATTGCCGTTCGAGCGGCTCTTCCAATCCCACCCGCTTTAACCGCGAGACAAGCACGCGCGCGACAGTGATCGGCGTCAACTCGCCGATGCTCGGGATGAGCGCTGCACCGGTCTCGTCGGACTTGCCGACCACGCTCGGCCGGCGCGCGGCGTCCATATTGTAGAGAAGGCGCATAAGCTGGGCTTCGACGAAGCCGCGCTTCTCCTCGACGACAAGAATATCTTTGAGACCTTCGGCGAAGCGCAACGCGCCTTCAGATTCGAGCGGCCAGGTAAGACCGACTTTGTAGACGCGGATGCCGAGCGTTGCGGCGATCTCGTCGGTGATGCCAAGTTCCGACATCGCCTGCCGAAGATCGAGATATCCCTTCCCGGTCGCGATGATGCCCAAACACGGCTGCGGCGAATCGATCACGATGCGGTCGATCGCATTGGCGCGCGCAAAGGCGCGAACCGCCATGAGCTTCGGTCCAAACAGCCGCCGCTCCTGCTCAAGGCCGTAGTCCATGCCCGGCCGCGGCCAGCGAATATGGACACCACCCGGCGGCATCTCGAAGTCGTGCGGCATGGCTATCGTCATGCGCCGCGGATCGGCGTCGACCGACGCCGAACTGTCGACCGCCTCGCTGGTGGCCTTGAAACCGACCCAGCATCCGGAAAATCGCGACAGCGCAAATCCGAACAGGCCGAAATCGAGATAATCCTGAAGGGTCGCCGGGTTGAGGATCGGCATCATCGCCGCCTCGAACACCTGCTCGCATTGATAGGCCGTCGTGGTGGACTGCGCGCCGTGATCGTCGCCGGCGATCGCCAAGACCCCGCCATGCGGCGAGGTCCCGGCCCAATTGGCATGCCGCAACACGTCAAGCGAACGGTCGACGCCCGGGCCCTTGCCGTACCAGATGCCGAATACGCCATCGACCTTGGCGCCGGGAAACAGCCCAACCTGCTGGCTGCCCCAGACGGCGGTGGCGGCGAGGTCCTCGTTAAGCCCAGGCTGGAAGCGAATATCGTTCCGGTCGAGCAAGCGTTGCGCCTGCCACAGCGCATTGTCATAGCCGCCGAGCGGCGAGCCGCGGTAGCCGGAAATGAACCCCGCGGTGTTGAGGCCTGCCGCGCGGTCGCGCTGGCGCTGCATCATCGGCAGGCGCACCAGAGCCTGAATGCCCGACAGATAGATGCGCCCGGATTGGAGGGTATACTTGTCCTCCAAGCTCACTTGCGCCAATTCCACGCTTTTCCTCCAGGCAGCAGCGTCCTCGACGACCAGGGTGACCGTATCATGCTCAATTTATATTGCATCCACGCCCAAGCCGCATAGAACAGCCGCCATGACGACATGCCTGTTTCTGACCTTCAAATATCGTACCGAGCCGTCCACGGCCGAACAGGCAAGGCTTGAGCGACATCTGCGCGCCGCGCCGAGATTGGCTAAAGCCCTGGTCCATACCTCCTCGAGCGCAAGCGACCCTTACGTGAAGGACGGCGCACCGCCATCGATGGTTTTGCAGCTCTATTTCCCGGAAGTGGAGGAACTCGAAGCCACGCTGTCGCGGAGCGGCCATTTCGAGTCTCTCACCTCGCAGGACGAATTTCCGGCGCTGAGTGCAGCTGATGTCACCCAACAGGCGATGCTGGTCCGCCGTTTCGCGGTGCCGGACCCGGCGCGCAAGAATACGCTGGGGCAACCGTACTGCACCTATCTCGTCTCCTACGAAGGCGAGGCCGAGGACTTAAATGCCTGGCACGGCCATTATCTTCAGAACCATATTCGCCACATGGCGATGTTTCCCGAAATCCGCGAGCTCGAAGTCTATACACGGCTCGATTGGGTCAGCGCATTGTCCTGGCCACGCGTGCATTTCATGCAACGCAATAAGGTTGCATTTGATAGCGCCGAGGCGCTGACGCATGCGCTCAATTCGCCGGTCCGCCACGAAATGCGCGCCGACTTTCGCACCTTTCCAAAGTTCAGCGGCCCAAACAACCATTACGCAATGGCGACCCGCGTCGTCGAACCAACGCGATAAAGCGAACTCAGGCGTTGGGATCGCGCAATCGCATGACAAGCGTGTCCAGATGCGAGAGCACGACCTCGCCCGCCGCATTGATAAGCGAATAGCGTCCGCTCACAATCCCTCTGTCGGGTTTCGATTTCGAGCGCCTTTTGCCGGTCCATTCCAGCGTGAGGCTCACCGATTTGCCCGCATGCACCGGCCGATGGAAGCGGACTTCGTCATAGCCGGTCGAAGCAATCACCGTTCGCCGGAACGGCAGCGAATGGACGAGCTTGAGCTTGACCGCCAGCAGATAAGTTCCCGGCGCCGTCAGTCCGCCGTGCTGCGCGGCGTAAGCCTTGTCGGTATGCATCGGCATCGGATCCCACGCCGCCGCGAACGCCATCATTTCCTGTTCGGGGATAATGTAAGGGCCGGCATGAAGCGTGGCGCCGACGACGATGTCTTCGAAGTAAATATCGTCCATCGCACCTACTCCTATCGGTTCGGCGCAGTCCGCCGCAACAAGCTCCAGCTATTGCGCGCTCCCGGCGCTTGGTGCGACAACATCGTGCCCACTGACTCGCACCGGGGATTGCTTATGGCCGAACCGTCCCGTTACGTCCGGATTTGGTATCAGAGCTTCGTCCATCCGACCGAGCAGAAGCCATACATCGAACGGCTGCAAGCCTATCTCGACAAGGCCGCCGGCCCCGGCGTGAAATTCGAGGTTCACGGCCTCGATCCACCCGACCGGCATTTCCATGCGTTGACCGAATTTCGCTGCGCGGCCCAGACGATCCGCAACGCGCTGGAAGCCGAACGCGCGGGATACGATGCGTTCGTCATCGGCCACTTCCAGGAGCCAGGCCTGCTGCAAATCCGCGGCGCGGTCGATATCCCCGTGATCGGCCTTGGCGAATCCAGCATGCTCGCGGCGTTGAGCATGGGCGGCCGGCTCGGCCTGGTGACGATCGATCCGGTATTCATCGATTGGCATGAGCGTCAGATTGCGGCGCATTGTTTCGATCAGCGCGTGGTCGGAGTGCGCGCCATTCAGATGGACTTGCCCGGATTCATGCGCGCCTTTACCGACGATGCCAGTTACGCCAAGGTCCGCGCCGATTTCATCGAGCAGGTCCGGCCGCTCGTCGCCGCGGGCGCCGAAGTGATCATCCCCGCGGGCGGTCTGCCGATGCTGCTTTTCGCGCGCGAGCGGCCTTTTATCATCGACGGCGCGCTGGTGCTCAACGGTATCGCAGTAGCGGTCAAGGCGGCCGAAATGGCGCAGGCGTTACGCGACCTCACGGGAGCCGTAGTCAGCCGCCGCGGCACTTATGCCAAAGCATCGGCCGCCTGCGTCGAAGAATACCTGCGCGCCCACTGGTGAGTGCGGCATTGCCGGGCTCGCGGAAATGCGTTCGCTTCGCGCGGGCGCTATTTCCGGTATTGGCAGGGAAGCTGACATGACGCTGACACGAATATCAGACCGTAAGGGAATCGCGCTCACTCCATGAGCGCAATGTTGGCTTCGTGGATCACCTTGGCCCATTTGTCTGTTTCGGCGGCGATGAACTTGCCAAATTCGGCGGGAGATCCACCAAGCATCATGCCGCCGAGGTCGGCGAACTTCTTCCGCATCGCAGGATCGGCAAGCGCAGCGTTGACCGTTTTGTTCAAGCTTTCGACGATCTCCACTGGCGTACTTTTCGGCGCGCTAAGCCCATAAAAGGCGCTCACTTCATAGCCGGGGAGGAATTCAGAAATGCTCGGCACGTCCGGCAGCACTTCCGAACGCACGGCGGTAGTGACCCCAAGGGCACGAAATTGGCCGGCGCGTATGTAGCCGATCGAGCCGGGCAGATTGTCGAACGCGACCTGCACGCGCCCGCCCAGCAGGTCGGTATAGGCGCCGCCGCCCATGCCCCGATAGGTGATGTTCAACAACTGGACGTGCGCCATCAGCTTGAACAGCTCCGCCGACATGTGCGGCGATGTCCCATTGCCCGGCGATGCGTAATAAACCTTGCCGGGATTGGCATTGGCGTAAGCGATGAATTCGGGAATTGTTTTCGCCGGTACGGCCGCTCCCACCACCATGACATTGGGCACCCGCATGATGCCCGCGACCGCATCGCTATCGCGCAGAAAATTGTAATTGAGGTGAGCGTAGAATGTCGCGTTGATGGCGTTGGTCGGATTGGTCAGAAGCAGCGTGTAGCCGTCGGGCGGCGACCGGACCATATCTTCGGTCGCGATGTTGTTGGCGGCGCCGGGCCGGTTCTCGACGATAAATTGGCCGCCGAGACGTCGTGACAGCCAATCGCCGATCAGGCGCGCGACGATGTCGACCGCCCCGCCGGCGGGAAAACCGACGAGGATTTTTACCGGCCGGCTCGGATAGTCGAGCGCCAAGGCACCGCGCGAAATAGCGGGAAGCGCGGCAGCGCCCACTGCCAGATGCAAGAATTTGCGGCGGGGAAGTGTCATAGCGTTGGCCCCGTGTTTGAGCGCCTTCCCCACATGCAGAAGGCGCCCGCGAACCAGATATCGATTTATCTTCAAATTGCTCGCCCGCCGGGGGGCACAGTCGCTGCCTTTGACTTCACGGAAGTCGGCACGTTCCGCCGGCAGCTCTGCGGGCAAGTCTACACTAAGCGCCTAGTCGTCTCTAGAGACGCGATGGCATTTCAGTCGGGGTCGGGAGGATACGGGCACCCGGCACCATCATTGTCGCGGCCAAGTCCGCCTACAGCGTCCGTTGTTCGGCGCCGCATTCCTTGCACTTATAGGTGACCCGACTTTGTCCCGGCTGTGCCGTCACGCGGTTTGGTGCGCCACATTTGCCGCAGATCGCCTCGATACGGGTGTCACCCCGCTTGATCGTGACGGATTTGCGCTCCATAGCCTCTTTGACCAGGCGTTCCGTCTCGGCGCGCATGTCTTGCTTCGACATCGGGTGCTGCTTTCCTTCGTTCCGGACTACGCTCCTACATGCGATTGCGGACTTCGGCAACGACCTCGCAGGATGGGACGGCCAGCGCCGGTTCCCCGCACGTCGAAATCGCGGTGGAATATTGCTCCCCAATTTCGGTTAGTATCATCGCGCCGACACTAGTGGAGCGGATTTGACATTCGCTACCCACCCAGCCGCTAACGCGTGAAGCGAATGTCAAATCCCAAAGCTCCACTAGGACTAATAATTGCTAGTGGTCCTTTGATTCTAACATTCGCATGAGGGCGTGCCGAAATGGGATGCGAATGTTAGAATTGGACTACTAGTGCGGTGGATTTGAAGTTCCTCCAATTGGGCCGCAAACTCGTAGAGGAACTTCAAATCCAAAAACCGCACTAGAATCATAATTTTGCCAGTGTCCCTTTGATTCCGAAGTTCGCATCAGAGCGGCCCTCGAGTACATGCGAACTTCGGATTCGGGACACTAGGAGGGAGCGCGCAATGGTCGAGAAGAAGGTGCCGTATCAGGTCGACGGCAGGCAATTCGAGGGCATGATCGTCTATGACGACGCCATGGCGGCACAACGCCCAGTCGTCTTCATGCAGCCCGACTGGAAGGGCGTCTGTCCCGACACGATCGGCCAGGCGCGCGCCGTCGCCGGCAAGGATTACGTGGTGCTGATGGCCGACATGTTCGGGGCCGGCTACGGCGCTAAACCGAAGACGGTCGACGATCTGCGCGCCGGCATGCTCGCCGTGCACAACAACCTGCCCTTCACGCTCGCTTGCGGCGGCAAGGCCTACGACGCGTTATCGGCCGAAGCGCAAAAGCTCGGCCTTGCCGATGCCGCCAAAGTCGTGGCAATCGGCTATTGCGCGGGCGGCGGTTACGTACTCGAGCAGGCGCGAGCAGGCGCGGATTTCAAGGCGCTCGTCGTGTTCCACGTCACCAACCCGAATCCGGTTCTGGCCGGGACGCCGTGCAAGATCAACGGCCGCGTGCTGGCGATTCACGGCGCGGCGGACCCCGTTACGCCGAAACCGATGATGGACGCCTTCGAGGACGAGCTGACCAAGGCCAAGGTCGATTGGCAGATCATGATGTTCGGCGGTGCAGTGCATTCGTTCTGCGATCCGACGGCGAACGCCGCCGCGCAGCGCTACGACGAAAAGCTCTGCCGCAAATCCTACATGCTGATGCGCGACTTCTTCGCCGAGACGCTGTGATGCGGCGGGCCGCCACGCTGCTCGCGATCTTCGTGATGGCGACCGCACTTCACGTCGCGGCCGCCGCCGCGCAGACGCTGACCAGCCCCGATCCCAAGCCGGCGCCATTGCCGGCTCCGGGGAAAGCGCCGGTTCGTGAACGCGTCAAGACTTGCAGCGCGTATGGCGCCGGCTTCGTTCAGGTTCCCGGTACGGATGCTTGCATCAAGATCGGCGGTTTCGTGAGGATGGAAGCAACCGGGAGTGGCAACTGATATCCACCGGCGAAGAGGAGAAACGTCATGCCGGCATTGACGCGACGCGCCCTCCTAGCAGGCACGGCGCTGACGGCAATCGGCGCTGGCGCCGATGCCGCCGCGGCTGCCGCACCGCCCGCCGGCAAACAAGCGCCCGCCGTCTATCGCTATAAGATCGGATCCTACGAGCTCACCGCGCTCTATGACGGCATCTGGTATCGGCCGATCACCGACAAATTCATCCGCAATGCGCCGTTCGCCGAAGTCGAGCACGCCCTCGATGCAGCCTTTATGCCGCACGACAGACTGGCGACGCCGTTTACGGCGCTTGTCGTCAATACCGGAGCCAAACTCGTTCTGATCGACACCGGCACCGGCGGCCAGATCTCGCCCTCGGCCGGCGAGCTGCGCGACAATCTCATGGCTGCCGGGATCGATCCGAACGCGGTCGACCAGATCGTCATCTCGCATTTCCATCCCGACCACATCAACGGCATCAAGGACAAGGACAACAATCTGATCTTCCCCAATGCCGAGATCATGGTGCCTGCACCGGAATGGGCATTCTGGATGGACGACGCCAACTTGAACGCGGCGTCGGCGGATTTAAAACCGACCTTCCTCAATCAGCGGCGCATTTTCGCCGATATCGCCAGGCAGGTGACCCACTACCAGCCGGGCATGGAGGTCGCCCCCGGCATCGTCACCCTGCCCGCTCCGGGACACACTCCCGGTCATACGGTTTTTGCCATCCATTCCGGCAATCAGTCGCTTCTGGTGTTAAGCGACACCGCCCAGCATCCCGCCGTCTTCGCGCGCCACCCCAATTGGCAGGCCGCTTTCGATGTCGACGGGCCGCAAGCCGTGGCCACGCGCAAGACGATCTTCGACCGCGCCGCGGCCGACCGCATGCTGATCACCGGCTACCACTTTCCGTTCCCGGCTTGCGGCCACCTGATCAAGACTGCGACCGGCTACGAGCATGTGCCGATCGAATGGCAGACGAACTTATGAAGCTCCTGTTGCTGCCAATGCGCGCCATGGAAAAACCTCGCTTCAAACGCAAGATTCTAAGAAACGCAATTTATCCTGAACGACGTGCGCGGGCGTGGCCAACGCCCACCTCTTTGGGTCGCCGCTGCTTCTGTCTTACGACAGATTTGGGCTTTGCTGATCTTTCATGATTCGGCCGCCACTGAATGATATAACCCTGGCTCGGCAGGATCATTTCATTGGTCTCGAACGTATCGATACTCAAAAGCTCGTCTTTGATCGGTTCCTTAGATGGAAAACCGCCCACGGCCTGGTATGTGTAGCGATATCCCGCAGCCGGTCGGAGTTTTAGCTGGACCCTGTCGGTGAATCGCGAAAGCTGGAAGAAGTAGTAGTTGCTGGGCAGATCGAGTTTTTCGTATTCGTATTCGATCCACTGCTCCCTCGAATCTATTTTGCAGCCCCACTTGAAAACACAATTACTGTCCTCCGCCGTATTCTGGCGGATCATTCCGGCCGAAATTCTGATCTTATGATAAGCGCGGTTTCGAACTTCTTCGTTGGGGTGGTCTACGATCATATCATCGATTTCCGTGGAGCATAAAAAGTCTTCGGCAGGACCCTCGCGCAACAACAACCTAATCTTCACCCGTTGCTTGATGAAAGGCTCGCCGCCGACCGTCTCGGGATCGTGGCTGATAGTTATCTCGTAGTCCTTGACTGCGCGGCGGCCTACCGAACGGATGTATTGTTTGTCGGCGTTGATGATCGCTTTGTGAGCCAGCTTGCGATCGTAGTCCTTTCTCTTGGCCATTACGAACTGTGATCGACCATCGGCCCAGAATCGTTCATCCTCCTTCCACTGACTCCTGACCTCCTCCCAAATCCGATGATGCACCGTTCCAACGAACGATTTGGTATCGACCGTGGTGAAGTTGTATGCGCTCGTATAATTCGGGTCGTCGGGCGATGCGGCGGCATAGGTAGCGCCGGCGGGTATGAAGACAAGATCGCCAAAGGCGCTGGAAATTCGGCTGGTATTGGGCCGATGCTCGTGGCCGTGAATGACGATATGGCAGGAGTTGAAAAGCGTATACTCGAGTTTCGCGCGCTCGAACTCATCGATCCAATGCAGGGGATGATGCATCATCAGAATTCCGAGATCGACGGCACCAACCTCGTCGATGGCGTTTTGCAATTGCGCTTCGGTAATGCGGAGCAACCCGTAATCCCACAGCCATGACTTGGCACCAGCAGCCGGCTCAACATGTTGAAGATTGAATCGGGCCGAGTTCCAGGCTGTATTAATGCACATCAGGCCGATTTTGATGTCGTGTTTTTTGATCGTCTGAACGCTATGAAGCTTCGATCGATCAACTCCGCACCCCAACGCATCGAGAAAATCGAAATAGTTCGAAAGCGGCGCGTTGAGCTCGGTCGCGGTGGCTGGATTATTACTCACAGTATCGTTGAATATTCGCCACGCGTCGATTGACGTAAGATTCGCGATCTGATTTCTCAAGGAAGCTGAGATATTCGCGATGTTGGCACGTTGAATGTCGTGATTCCCCGGCACGCAATAAATCGGAACACTGGCGCCAAGTTGGCTTCGGATCGGATCGATTAGTTGCGTTCTGACTTCCTCGAACTCTTCCTTTGCACCACTATTGGTTATATCGCCGCTGAAGAGAATAAAATCGACCGGACCGAGGTCATCGGTCTTCTTTTGAATATCCTCTAAGAGCTGCTTGCGCTTTTTTTTGCGATCTTCCGAAATCGGGCACCTGTGGTGCCAGTCGGATAGATGAAGCCACGACACGGTGCCCATGTTACATCCCCCGTTATTGTATGGGCCTGCAATTCCCAGTCGTAGATTGTTAGCACACTACCGTATTCTCCTCCACTCCTGGCGGTGCACTATGGTCAAAAAAATCGGAGGCCGGCTGACGAGCCGGCCTCCCTGATCCCGAGCGCTATTTATTCGTTGTTGTTGGACGCGGGACGACTTTGCTGTGCACGATCGCGAAACCAATTCCGGATCATGCGTTAAGTCCGGCTTGCGGATGGGAACGACAAATCACCGCCGGACACCCGCAAGCCGGTGCGTACGACCCGGGCCTCGGTTCGCAACCTTTGTGGGGTGCATATTCCGGGTCGCAGGCAAGCTCGTTACGACCGCTTCGCGGTATTCGCGATACCGGCCTGATGCGCCGTTGCCGGTTTGGCGTGACGCGCCTGGTGCATTGCGGCGCCTTTCTTCGGGCTCCGTGCGGCATGCTTGCGGACGTGCTTTGCCGTGTGCTTGACCGTCTTCGCCGTTTTGGCGGTCGGCTTGACAGTCGGCTTGGCGGCGGCGGTGGAAGATGCGGCTTGGGTGGCTTGAGCAGCCGGAGTAGTCGGCGTCGCGCCTGAATTTCCATTCGATTGCGCGAAAGCCGGCCCGGCGATCAGGGCGGTCGCGACCAGCGCGGCGGCGAATTTCCTCAACATAACGTTCTCCTTATTGTTTCGCGGCGGCGATTTCGACATCGCGCCGTTTTCAAACACATGTTTAAACTCGGCGGGCTGAACGCGTGCTGAAGTGCATCAGCAGAAATCGTTCACCTACGTGAAATTCTTGTAATCTTGCGGGATATTTCTGGGCCCTGATCGGTGTGGAACCGGGCGCGAGTTCCGGGATGAACTGCTAGGCTGCCGGTGTTTACCGCTGGCGAGTGTTATCGATTCGCCCCGAACCGGAGGAAGGTCATGCGCACGATCCCGTTGCTTGCCGCCGCTCTTGTCGTAAGCGCCGCAGCCGGCGCGCCGAATATCGCCTCGGCCATCGAGAGCGGCAGTCCCGCGGCGCCGCAAACGACGACGCAGCAGCCGCCGGCCCCTCAAGGCACGAAGAAGGCACATGTCAAGAAGTCGAAGAAGTCGAGCGCAACGGAGGAGTTCTACAAAGGCTGGCACAAGGCCTATGCCCTCATCTACGACAAGGCCGACTATGTCGACGGCATCGCCGTGCTGCGTTCAATGGGTTACGACGACAATGCCGACGTGGCAACGCTGATCGGCTACGCGAGCCGCAAGCTCGGCCGCTATGACGATGCCAAAGTTTGGTACGACCGCGCGCTCGCCGCCGATCCCAACCACGCGCTGACCTGGTCCTATTACGGCATGTGGCAGGCCGAACAGGGCAACATTCTCAAGGCCCAGGACGACCTCCAAAAGGTCAAGACCATCTGCGGCACCGATTGCCGCGCCTATACCGCGCTCAGGGCGGCGATCGACGGCACTGTGACGTATTAGCCTCTTTTATCCTTCCTGGGCTTCGTTTCGCTTCACGGGTGCGGATTGAAGCTCATCTTCCGTTCTCCGTCTCCGCCATCAGCCAGGCGTGATAGTCCGGATCGATGGTTTCGATCGGCAGCACCAGGATGGCGGGGGTCATATAAGAGTGCATCTGCCTCACCGCGACGCGCACCGCCTCGACTAGCGTGGCGCGGGTCTTGATGATCATCACCACCTCGTCGCCGCGCTCGATTGCGCCTTGCCACCAGTAGAGCGAGACCATGCCGGGCAGGATATTAACGCAGGCACAGAGCCGGCGTTCGACCAGCGTGCGGCCGGCGCGCTCCGCCTCGACAACCGAGGGATAGGTCGTATAGACGAACACCGCGCGCGCATTTGTATCCATCTCGTTTGTCCTTTATCGATCTCCCCGAGCGCCACGCCGCCGAGCGCGAAGCCTGATCAATATGCCGAAACGCCGCCCCGCATCCAAATTCAAGCACATCGCCTTCGTCGCCAGCGACGTGCCCGAGGCGCAGCGGGCGCGCCGCCGGCTGGTCAGGCGCTATGGCGACGCCCGGCCGGAGACCGCTGATGTCATCGTCGCGCTGGGCGGCGACGGGCTGATGTTGGCGACCCTGCAACGGTTCATGAATTCCGGCAAGCCGATCTACGGCATGCACCGCGGCACCGTCGGCTTCCTGATGAACGAGTACTCCGAACACGGGCTTGTCGAGCGGCTCGCCGCCGCGCATGTCAGCGTCATCCACCCGCTGTTGATGCGCGCGCGCGACGCCGCCGGCCGCGCGCACCGGCACCGCGCCATCAACGAAGTCTCGCTGTTCCGCCAGACCTATCAGGCCGCGCGGCTGCGCGTCTTGATCGACGGCAAGGAGCGGCTTGCCGAACTCGTCGCCGACGGCATCCTGCTGGCGACGCCGGCCGGATCGACCGCGTACAATCTTTCGGCGCAGGGGCCGATCATCCCGATCGGCGCGCCGCTTTTGGCGCTCACCCCGATCAGCCCGTTCCGGCCGCGGCGGTGGCGCGGCGCGCTGTTGCCCGACCGCGCGAAAGTCACGATCGAGGTGCTCGAAGCCGGCAAGCGCCCGGTCGCCGCCGTCGCCGATCATGACGAAGTGCGCTTGGTCCGCTCCGTCGAGATCAGCCTGGATCACGCAACCGCCATGCACATGCTGTTCGATCCCGGCCACAGCCTCGACGAGCGCATCCTCAGCGAGCAATTCGGCTACTGATGTTCGCCGAAGTCTTAACCGACCGTTAACGACGATTCTTTACGATCGAGCCTGCGAGGCTGACGTGGTCGCGTTGGCCGCGCAGGGGGCCGTATGGTTCGCATCGATTTCAATCGCCTGCGTTTTCTGGTCATCGACGACAATGCGCATATGCGGCGTATCCTGCGCACGCTGCTGCATGGCTTCGGCACGCGCGAAGTCTATGAAGCCGAAGACGGCGCTGCCGGCCTCGAAGCCTTCACCCATTACATGCCGGACATCATCATTGTCGACTGGGTGATGCCGATCTTCGACGGTTTGGAATTGGCGCAGATGATCCGCCAGCCCGGCGCCAACGCCAATCCCTATGTGCCGATCATCATGCTCACCGGACATTCCGAGAAGAAGCGGATCATGAACGCACGCGATGCCGGCGTCACCGAATTCCTGGCCAAGCCGATCTCGGCCAAGGCGCTCTACGAGCGCATTCTCAACGTCGTCGCCAATCCGCGGCCGTTCATCAAGAGCAAGAACTATTTCGGCCCGGACCGCCGCCGCAACGTCAATCCGAACTACGTCGGGCCGGAACGGCGCAAAGGCGTCAAGGCGGAAGTCACGCGCCAACAGCCCTTGCTCGATAAAGCCAAGGTCTTGGTCTGACCAGGAGCATCATTCGCAATGGCCCAGCGCAAGGACGATACTCCCTCGGTCGCGACATACGCCGATCACGAAGTCATTACACCGCCGCACGAGCTGCGCAAGGTCGTGGCGCCGGCCGCGGAAGGCGACGACGATCCGGTCGCGCGCGCCGAAGCGGCGCTGGTCCTGCTGTCTTCCGAATTCGCCGCATGGATGCAGTCCGAATGCGAACGCCTCGAAGCGGCGCGCCGGGACGTCATGCGCCAGGGCTTTACCGAACGCACTCACGAGGCGCTGTTTCGCGCCGCCCATGACATCAAGGGCGAGGCTGCGACATTCGGCTATCCCGCGGCTGCCGGCGTCGCCGAAAGCCTGTGCCGACTTCTCGAACACACCCCCGAGATCGGCCAAATACCGATCGCGCTCGTCGATCAGCACGTCGATGCCGTGCGCGCGATCACTCGCGAATATGCCCGCCCGGATCTCGCCGACATGGCCCGCGTGCTGACGCTGCGTCTGCGCGACGTCACCGACGAGTTCCTCAAGCGGGAAAACGACTTCCGGCCGGATTATCTCGAAAGCATCTTTTCGCCGCCGCTGGCCCCCGGCGCCGCCGGGACGTAAGACGGTCTATGCCGCCACGGAGTGGCCCGCCGCGGCAAAATCCTCGGCGACCAGCTCGTCGCAGAACATCCGGGCTTCTTCGCGCGCGGCTTCCGTCGCGAAACGGCGCAACAGCGTCAACAGCGGCGCCAGCTCGCCGAGATCGGCATCCTCGCACCGGGTGAGAACGCGTTCGATCATGCGCCGCTTGAGACGGGTGGCGCCGCCGGGCTCGTGCAGGACGCCTTCGCGGAGCGCCTCGATCGCTTCCTTAAACGCCGGATAGGTCGACGGCGGCAGTTGCGCTTTTTCGAACAATGCCCGCAAACCCACGCTGCTGCGGTCGTGAATAAGCCCGGAAACGCGGGCAACCGGCATATCCGTGAGTTCCGCCAGCGCCTCCTCGAAGAGCGCGATATTGCCGGACAACAGCGCGCGCAGGATAAGGCCGGCGGTGAGCTGTCCGCTGGCGCACAAATGGCGGATGAGCGCGCGAAGTTCGCTCTCCGGCGTCGCCGCGGCAATCGTGACGGTCGCCTTTTCGCAGGCGTCGCGGGCAATGCGCTGGGCATGATCGACGTCGAGCCAGGCGCGACCGGCGACAAAACCGGCAAGCGTCTCGGATAGTTTGATGACGAGCGTCTGCCGCGTCGCGGCGGGCAGGTCGTCGCGTAGCAAGAGCGCCTCGCGGATCGCGGCGAGATGACCGTGCCGCTCGACGATGCGGTCGAAGGAGAGCGGCGCAATATCGGCACTGGGATTTTCCGCGAGCAGCAGGCAGGGTTCCGCCGTGCCCACTTCGGCGATTGCCGCGGCGACGGAGCACGGCAGCGCGGCCCGGCTGGCGATCGCCGCTTGCACGGCGGCGCCGCCGGTTGCGACCGCATCGACCAGGTCGGCATCGACGAATAACGGCGACAGCGCGTAGACTGGCGCGGCAATCTGCGGCTGATCGGCGGCAAGCGCGATCACAATGGCGGGCGGCGCGCTGGGACTCGCCGCCAGCGCGTCGGCGAGCGCGCGGCGCACCAAAGGCGACGGATCGTCGAGCAGCATCAACATCGCGCCTTCCGCGGCGGCGAGATCGTCGGACGACAGATCGGAATAAAGGTAGGCGCGGGCGAGCGCGCTGGTGGCTTCGGCCCGTTCGCTGGCCGGCGCGGTGCGGACCCATTGCAGAAAATCGCGGACGATCATGGCTCGCTCACGCCACGCAGATTGACGGTTGGGTCGATCCTAGGGTGCCGCACTTAATAAATCGTTCACCATAAATCGCCGCGATTTCCGCGGCTAAACGGAGCTAGCCGCGCTGGTTGTCCTTGAACAGATCGAGCAGTGTTGCCGCAGATGGCGCGGGCGTCCCACCGCCGCCTGCCGGCGTATTCGACACCCCCCAAAGCTGGCTCACGACGGCGGCGACCGGACCGGTGCGGCCGGAATCTTGAAACAGGCCGTGAAAAATTTCGTCCTCCAGCGGCGGGTGCGTTTGGTTGGCATCGGCAAACGCGCTGGTCATGCCGGCGGTATCGGGAACCGTCGCGGCAGCGACGGGCGTCTGAGCAAGCGCCGGCGTCGGAGCAGCAAGGGCGGAATGGACCGAAAACGTGCGCACGACGTGTGGCATCAATTTGTCAGAAGATGCCTGCTTGGGAGCGGCGAGGGCTGGCGGGATATTGGCAGGTGGGATATCGGCCGGCGCGATATCGGCTTGTGCGACCGTGCTTGCCGGCATGCTCGGCCGCGACCGCGCCGCCACGTCGTAGCGCGCAGTGAGAACGTTGCGCACCTCGGCGAGACTGCGCGGCGCACCCGTCGAGCGGTCGTAGAAGATCGACGCATTGGCGTGTGCTGCAATCGGAAAATAGCTCGCCGCGCTGGCATTGGGATTCGCCGCCGCCGACGAGATCAGCCGCGCTGCGCCGCCGGCGCCGAGGAAGTGCGCGATGTAGAGTTCGCCTTCGCTCGGCGAGCGGCCGAGCCGCGCCGACAGCACCGCCGCATTGGCCTGCGTGAAGGCGCCCGCCATGATCGCATTCGCGGTCGGGTCGTTGCGCAGCTTGAGAATTGCGCTGCGCATGACCGGATCGCTCACCACGTAATGGCCGGACGCGGTCTTGGTGATGGCCGCGGCATATTGGCCATAGCCGAGCGCCGGCCCGGATTGCTTGATGGTGGCAAGCCAGGTCTGGTCGATGAATTGGAACAGCCCGCGCGCCGACGATGTTGCGGCGCCCGCCCGCGGATTGAGACCCGATTCGACCTGGGCCGTCGCCAACAGGTATTGGAAACTCGTCCCGGTGGCTTGCGCCGCCTGGCGAATAGCGCCGGTCACCGTCGTGCCGGCGGTCGGATTGCTGGGATCGACCAGCATGGCTTTTGCTCCCCTGCCGGCTCCCACCGGCTTTACGAGCGTTAGCGATCATTAACGATTATGGTAAACATCGGCTTAACGGCAGCGGAGGAGGCGAAAATGGCGATCGAAACGGCCAAAAGGCATAAGCGGGGCGGGCTTTATTTCGAGGATTTCGTCCCCGGCGAACTGGTCGAGCACCGCTATACGCGCACCGTCACCCAGATGGACAACATGCTGTTCTCCAACATGACGCTCAACCCGCAGCCGCTCCATATCGACCGGCATTTCTGCGAGCAGGAGACCGAATGGGGCCAGCCCTTGATGAACTCGCTGTTCACGCTCGGGCTGATGATCGGCATCCAGGTCTCCGACATGACCGTCGGCACCACCATCGCCAATCTCGGCATGACCGACGTCAAATTCCCGCACCCGCTGTTCGAGAACGACACCGTCCATTGCACCACCGAAGTGATCGGCAAGCGCGAATCGAAATCGCGGCCCGGCGCCGGCATCGTCGAATTTCATCACCGCGCCTATAACCAGGACAACAAGCTCGTCGCCGAATGCCGCCGCCAGGCCTTTATCCGCATGCGGCCGAAGTGATCTCCTCCCTCTCCCCGCTTGCGGGGAGAGGGTTGGGGTGAGGGGGCCTCTCCGCTGGGCTCGCACTACGAAGCTCAGAATCGCGGAGAGGCCCCCTCACCCTCGCTCACTTCGTTCGCTCGACCTCTCCCCGCGCGGCGGGGAGAGGTGAAGAGAGACCATCGATGCGCTCGTTCCTGTTTGCTCCTGCCGATAGCGCCAAGAAGCTCGACAAAGCGATGACGAGCGGCGCCGATGCGATCATCGTCGACCTGGAAGATTCGATCGCGTCCGACGGCAAAACGCGCGCCCGCGAAAGCGCGGCGGCATTTCTCAAAACTGCAATGACGAGCGCGGCGCGGCCGTACATGATGGTGCGCGTCAACGGCTTGCAGACCGGGCTGACCGACGCCGATCTCGACGCCATCGCCGCGGCGCAACCGGACGCCATCATGCTGCCGAAGGCCGAAGGCGGCGCGTCGGTTATTCACGCCGACGCCAAGCTTGCGGTGCGCGAGGCGCTCTACGGCTTGCCGGACGGCGCCATCAAAATCCTCCCCATTGCCACCGAGACTGCCGCCGCTTTGTTCGTTGCCGGCACTTTTGCCGGCGCCAGCGCTCGCCTGATCGGGCTCACTTGGGGCGCCGAGGATTTGTCGGCCGATATCGGCGCGCAGGCCAATCGCGACGCGCAAGGCAATTTTCTCGATCCCTATCGGCTGGCGCGCGTGCTGTGTCTTGCCGGCGCCGCCGCCGCCGCGGTGCCGGCGATCGACACCGTCTACGTCGATTTCCGCAACGCCGACGGCTTTCGCCGCGAATGCGAGGACGCTTGCCGCGACGGCTTTGTCGGCAAGATGGCGATCCATCCGGCGCAGGTGCCGATCATCAACGACGTCTTCACGCCGTCGGCGGCAGCGCTCGAATGGGCGCAAGCGATCGTCGATGCCTTTGCCACCAATCCCGGCGCCGGCGTCGTCGGCATCGGCGGCGTGATGTACGACCGGCCGCATTTGGCGCGCGCGGAGCAATTGCTGGCGCGCTCCTTCTCCCCGCGCGCGGGGAGAAGGTCGGGATGAGGGGGCCTCTCCGCTGGGCGCAGAATTGCGGCGCTCAGAATCGCGGAGAGGCCCCCTCACCCTCGTTCGCTTCGCTCACTCGACCTCTCCCCGCACGGCGGGGAGAGGTGGTAAGGCGATTCCATTCTCGCGGCGCGAAAAGCGCGCGAGTGTTGTCAAACAGCGATGTCAAAATCCCCGTAGCCCGCATGAGCGGAGCGATATCCGGGTACGATCGAGAAGCTTTCAATGTCCATCCCGGATGTCGCTTCGCTCATCCGGGCTACGAAGAAAGAAATAAAGGAAGCGGAACGCCGGCAAACGCAGGTTAGAACCTCCCCGCACGCAACCGGCGCGCGGGTCGCGCCACGGAAAGGGCGGCTTGCGCCGCCCCTCCCGCTCTCAGGCGCGCTCGCCTGCCGGCGTTCCACCACGGCTCTCGCCAAAGGGACTTACGTCACCCAAGGCGCAACCCAGGCCACGCTTCCTGGGACTCGGTCCGAACGGGCGTTACCCGCCTTCGCCTGTCCCAGTCCAGTGAGCACCTCACGCGCCGGTCCTAGTGCCGGCAGGCTTGATGCCCGGGCCGCCCGGGAGTGGACTGCAAATCCGCCCGCGGGCACCGCCCTCGCCCCACCCCGCGGCATGCCTCCACGGAGCGTCCTTTCGGACGAGGTTGATTCGCAACAATCCGTAACTCAAACGAGGACAAGTGTCAAGTGGCGTCCTGTACTCGGTGACATTATTATGTACCCGTAGCCCCTTGAGGGAGAGGACTGGCGCGGCAATTAAAATGCACCTGTCACCGTAATTCCCGCGCCTGCGCCGTTGTCGGATTTAGGATGGTGAGCTAGGCTGCGGACTCATAAAACCTGAGCCATAGCCGGAGGCAAGCGATTTTGAGCATGGCGAGGTAGTTCAGAGCATTGCGGTCGTAGCGGGTAGCAATGTGCCTGAACTGCTTGAGCTTGTTGAAGCAGCGCTCAATCAGATTGCGTTTCTTGTACTTGGTCTTGCTGTAGGTGATGCCATCGTAGCGGTTTGATTTTGGCGGGATGTGCGGCGTGCACTCCTGGTCCTCGATCAAATCCCTGATCCAGTCTGCATCGTATCCCTTATCGGCGATGACATCGGCTCCCGCAGGCAGATCGTTGAGCAGGAGTTCGGCCATCGGTTGGTCGTTCATCTGGCCGGGCGACAGCGCGACCTGCACTGGCAGGCCGTTGCCGATCACCCGCAGATGCAGCTTGGTTGTCAGTCCTCCACGACTTCGACCGATACAAGCGTCTCCAGCCTGTTTTTTTGGGCGGCAGCCTGCTGGTGGACGCGTACGATGCTGGAATCGATCATCTGCACCTTGCCATCATGAGCTTCGATGATGGCAGTCATCAGCTTGTCCCAGACCCCCGCCTTTCGCCAGCGATTGAAGCGGTTATAGACCGTTGTCGGAGGTCCATACCGCTCCGGCAAATCGGCCCAAGGCGACCCAGAGCGCAAAATCCAGAAGATGCCGTTGAGCACCCGGCGATCGTCAATCCGAGGAACCCCGCGTGGTTTGTTCGGCAACAAAGGCCGGATGGTTTTCCACTCAAATTCGCTCAGTTCGTAACGGGCCATGGTCAAGCTCCTTTGCAGAGCTTGAATCACCTTTCAGGTGATTTGCCTACCGTTTATGAGTATGCAGCCTAGCCCGTAGAATGGCGGATTAGCGGAGCTTACCCTTTGGAACGGCAAGCCCGTGCGGCTTGCCGTCAATGGTTACTGAATATGAGAAAGTCGATTAGATAATGTGATGCGACGCAAATTGAAAGACGGCGAGTTGTCCAATACGCGATACCCAAAAAGATACCGTTCGCAAACGCATTCACCATTGTGTCCGCAACACCGGATGTGAAATGAACGAGCCCAAAGACCGCTGAACTTATGATGATGACTGGAAGCTGCTGTGGGACCCAGCGCTCGATCACTGCGAATAAGAACTTGCGAAAGACGGCTTCCTCGACGAATACAGCAAACAAGAGTCCCAATGAAAGATCCGCGATCCGAAGGGTTGGATCTGAGATCGGGGGCCAAGATGATGTCTCTAAGAAGCGAAAATAGTGCTGGAGTATGGGGAAACCGAATGCTTGCTCTGCATACTCGGCAGCAAATAGCAGCAAGAAAACCAGAAGCGAACTTAACCAGCCGGTTCGTGGATGCGGCGACTGGAGGAGGCCAGAGCGGAATCCAAGGATGACTCCAATCAGGGAGATGCATCGGGCCAAGTAATCGATTGCCATCCAGTGGAGATAATTATCATCACCAAGCAGGATGATGCGCCTGACAATAAAGGGGGCAATCGCCAGGAATACTGCCAGCCAAAGACCCCACAGAGACAATGGATGTGACGGGTGAGTCGCCGCGGATGGGGACGGCATCGTATCGCAGGTGAGGTTCGGTTGCCGCATGACTGAAAGCGCTCTTTGCGATCAAGTGTCGATTGAAGTGTGGTTTGCTCGTCCGCACAATAATCTCGCCTGGCAGCCAATTGGCAAATCGGTGGCTAGAGATAAAACCCAACGTCGGGGTACCTTCGAGCCATGCCATCCGCGCAGCTAGTATAGGTGCGGGATCAATCGCGATGTCCGAGCCATGTATTCCCTGTATTGAGGAAAGGTCCTCAACAGCACCTGTTCCTCGTTGTTCATCCTTATGACCTGACAGGCACACTGCAGCATTAAAATCAGAACGGCCGATGGCGAGAGGAATTGTAGCGTTAGCCCAACAAGCACGATCTCTTCACCCAGATACAGGGGATGACGGACCACAGCGTAGGGGCCGCATACTACCAATTGGCGCGCCTCCGACATCATGCTGATCGATCGGCCAAGGTTAAGCGCGCTATAGAGGGCGAAAAGGGTGCCGACGACAGCCAGCAGCGTGGACATATAGTAGAGCTGATTTGAAAGCTCGACTGGCGGCAATTGGACGATTCCCACGCTGAGATACGTTCCCGCTATTGCGGCAGCACGTGGAAATAGTCCCCCAGATTTAGCCTGAGGCTTGCCACGGAAAATCAGTAGAGCGATCAGTGTGCTGATGAAAACCAACATTGTAAGTTGGGAGATGAGACCCACAATCGCGCGGAGATCGATGGCGCCGAAGTCGGTAACCGATATCTCATCCACCAGAGCTGGAAAGCGTGCTGAGACACAGAGCCCGTACCAGACGATCAAGGGCAGAGCGGCGATTAGATCGTAGATTTTGGTGTGTTCCAACGCTTTGAAGCGCTCGATAAGCGAAGAACGGTGTTGAATATCGGTGCCGATGTGAGCCATCGCAAACCAACGACTTTCGTCAACGTGGCGCGCCAGTGCCCCATTAGTTGCAGTCGCAACTATTGACCTAATACATTGCCGCTCCACTAAACTACCTGCTAAATTTTTCATTTATTTTGGCCGTTAAGGGTGCCGTCGCGGAGTTGGTAGGAATTGAGGGTGGCGTAGTCTCCGGGGTGTTCAACCTCGAATCATCCGGCGTTGAAGCGTCGGACTGGAGACCACGCCATGACGAGCAATACCACGAAGCCTGATTCTTTGCAGCCTGCGGCCGAAATGGCTGTTGATCTTTTCGACAATTGGTTTGATCCGATCGAGACCGAGGTGCGGGCTCGAGCGCGTGAGTTCGTCGAAGAGTTGATCCGCGGCGAGCTCGACGCTGTGCTGGCACGGCCGCGTTACGGACGAAGCCAGATGGCCGGCAATGAAGGAAGAGCCGGCGTTGCGGGCCACCGTCACGGCAGCCGGACGCGGTCGCTGACAGGCACGTTCGGGCCGATCGAGATTGCGGTGCCGCGCGCCCGGCTGACCACTTCCGAGGGCAAGACGGCGGAATGGAAGAGCCAGGCGCTGCGGGCCTATCAGCGGCGCACGCTTGCCGCCGACGCCCTGATCGCGAGCACGTATCTCGCCGGCACCAATACAAGGCGGGTGCGTCGCGCGCTGGCGGCCTTGTTCGGCGGAACGGTCGGCAAGGACACGGTGAGCCGGACATGGCGCAAGGTAAAGAGCGACTGGGATGCCTGGAACACCCGCTCGCTGGCCGAGGAGCCGATTGTGCGCCTGATCCTCGACGGCACCGTCGTTCGTGTGCGGCTCGATCGCAAAGCGACTGCCATCTCGCTGCTGGTCGTTCTCGGTGTGCGCGCGGACGGCCAGAAGGTGCTGCTCGCGATCAAGAGCATGGGCGGCGAGAGCGCCGAGGCCTGGCGCACTGTCCTCGACGATCTTATCAAGCGCGGGCTGCGGCGACCCGAGTTCCTCATTGTCGACGGCGCGCCAGGACTCGACAAGGCCATTGCCTCTGTCTGGGATGGCGTGCCGGTCCAGCGCTGCACGGTTCATAAGCACAGAAACCTGTTCGCGCATGCCCCCGAGCGACTGCATGACGAGATCACCGCGGATTACAACGACATGATCTACGCGGCGACACCTGAGGAGATAGAGATCCGCCGCAAGGCTTTTATCCGCAAATGGAGGCTCAAGCATCGCGCTGTCGCCGACAGCCTGGAGGAGGCCGGAGAACGCTTGTTCACCTTCACCCGCCTGCCTCCGAGCCAATGGCGCAGCTTACGCACCACCAATGCCATCGAGCGATTGCACGAGGAATTCAAGCGGCGGATCAAGACTCAAACTGTTCTGCCATCTGCCGACACCGCTGCGATGCTGTTCTGGGCGCTGCTCGCTTCAGGACAGATCAACATGCGCAAGGTTGATGGTTGGCAGACACTCGCCACAAAGCCCATCGATCAGCCGATTGACCTTGCAGCCTGAAACGATACCTTCATGTTACCGGAGATCGCGCCACGCCGAATTCCAACCGCATTCCGGACGGCACCCCGTTAAGCCTGGGAGGTTTTATCTCCTCTCTGAAGCGATTGGTTCGCAGCAGTCAACCAATTGAACCTGGCTCGCAACGTCACCGCCACGTCACTCCCGGCTATGGCGCCGAAAGCACAATTAAAAATATCTGCGGCTAATTGATCAGGATCAAAGTCGGCCAATGGGGAGCGCGTATGTTGTCCTCGTTTCCTCCGAGAGTGCGAGGGGCGACCGTGGCCGAGCTGATCAGCTCCTAGGAAGCTGATGGTTTCGGCTTTGGTCGCCTCTTTTGCGTTTTGACTGGTGCACAATGAAAATTAGCGCAGACAAAAATAAATAAGGCTGCGATGATTAGATCTTCGTCAAGTTGCTCGACAGCGATAGACTTACACTTTCAAGCGGGCAAAAGAGGCTGACATGACAGAAAAACCGCAGGATCAAGCGAACGGACTTTCCCGACGAACCACTCTTCTTCGTGGTGTCGTCTCCGCGGCGGGAGCGGTCGTCTCTCTGCTTCCAGTGAGAGAGGCCGCCGCCAAAATGGCTCAGGCAGGCGTCGCTTATCAGGCCACGCCAAAGGGCGACCAGCAGTGCGGTAATTGCTCCCTGTTCCAACCGCCGAGCGCCTGCACACTGGTCGATGGCACGATCAGCCCGTCCGGCTGGTGCAAATTCTGGGTCAAGAAAGCCGGGTAATCGCGATTTAGTCGCCGCCAGCGCGGCCGAGCAGGTTTTTCAGCTTGGCTTTCGACGAGGGCCGGACTGATCGCATTGCAATTCAAACAGAATGTCGGCGTTTACGCAAAATCGCGGCGCAAAGCTCGTTGCAGCCGCACGATCGACCCATTCGAGGCAAGCGCCCTTGGCGGCACAAGCCTTACAGCGCCGAAAGGCGGTCGGGTATCGCAATTCTAGCCGCGCCAAGTCATCGGGACCTAAATCGATCCCAAGCCTCGCCATCATCGCGTGAAGTAGAACTGAATTCTCGCAAGTTGGCAGCGGGGACATGATCTGCCTCCGTTTGCCCGGCACAGCAATTGATAGAGATCGGCTGGCAGTCCCCTTTGATGTAGGTCAAAAAGGCGGGAAGCGTTCAATGTGACCCGCAATCTTTCGGAATGTCTGAACCCAGAACAGGGAGGCTCCAAACGTACCCCCTGGTGCCGTTCGGAGCCCCGACTGTCAAATGCCACTCAGGACCAACCTGAGGCGCTACTATCTTGTCACCGCCATTTTGGAATGCAAGCTAGGTCTGTGAATTCCGACATTGGCCGTTTGATCTGGCTCAATGCCAGGCGGTCATCCAACCGTCATGGTGACGGCAAGGACACCGAAAGCCAACTCCCGCCTCTTGTCCGAACTGCGCCAAGCCGATGCGTTTCACGCGCCTTATCCCGGCCATCGGCGCACTGCCGGAACTCTATTCCTACTACTGCGACGCATGTAGTGAATCGATTACGGAGGTTGGGAAGCCGGGAGAGCGGCGCGATCTATTAAGGTACTTCGAGATAGATCGCGCTGCTTCTCGACCTAATTGATCTGGATCAAAAACTCGATTGCGTATTCTCAAAGGCGAGAAGCCCAGTGATTTTCCGGTCCAGCAGGGCACGAAAGTCGAGTTGTTCCTGAACCTCAAGACCGCCAAGGGCATCACAGTGCCGCTGCCGGTGCTCGGTCGCGCCGACGAGGTGATCGAATAAGCTAATTCATGCGCTTGTTTGTTGCGGTGCATGAGTCAGCGCCTAGCCCATCGCGTCATATCGCGCCGCGCGGCAATTCGGTCGCTTTCGACTGAAGCGGACATTGGGCCAGATTTTATGAGTACGCGGCCTAAACTGAAATGTCGGGCGGCTCCGAGTGACCCTCGCGAGCACCGATATGGTGAACTTCCAGGAATGGGTCGATATCATTTGGACCCAGCAAAGCTTCAGTGTGGTTTGGTCGGCTGCACATGACCCGCTTATCCATGCAGTCGCGCCGGCGGAACGGATTGCCGGGTCAATGCGGATCAGTCCTTGCCACGATACGCCGCCTTCGGATCGAACACGCGCTCGCCGACAAATTCGAGTTTCACTTCGCCCGGCCGGCCTAGCGGCACCGCGCGATAGAAGCACGAGCGGCGGCCGGTGTGGCAGGCGCCGGCGACTTGCTCCACCTTGATCCACACCGCGTCCTGATCGCAGTCAATGCGCATTTCGACGACGCGCTGGGTGTGGCCGGAAGTTTCGCCCTTCTTCCACAGCGCGCGGCGCGAGCGGCTGTAATACCACGCTTCGCCGGTAGCGATGGTTTTGGCCAGCGCTTCGGCATTCATATGCGCGACCATCAGCACATCGCCGGAGACCGCGTCGGTAGCCACGCAAGTGATGAGGCCGTTGGCGTCGAATTTTGGCGTCAACGCCAAACCTTCCTCAAGCTCGGAAGCCGAGCCGGCCGATCGGAACGATGAATCCTCAGACACGGTGTAACCTCGAACGCGCGCTGCAAACGCCGTCGTCTGGCACATCGTGGCGGCGCTGTCGAGACGACGGTCGCGCTTAGCTGACGGCTTCCGGATTTTTGAACTTTACCGGGATCATCAGATAGCGCACGCCGTTGGCGGCCGCGGGCGGAAAATGGCCGGCGCGGATATTGACTTGAATTGACGGCAAGAGAAGACGCGGCGCGGCGAGCGTGGCGTCGCGCGCCATCCGCGCGGCGACGAATGTATCTTCACTGACGCCCTCTTTGACGTGGATGTTCTTCTCGCGCTCCTCGCACACGGTCGTTTCCCAGGCATAATTGTCGCGCCCGGGCGCCTTGTAATCGTGACACATGAACAGCCGGGTCTCCGGCGCCAGCGCCAACAGCCGCCGGATCGAGCGATATAACCGGTGCGCATCGCCGCCGGGAAAATCCGCGCGCGCGGTGCCATAATCGGGCATGAATAGCGTATCGCCGACAAAGGCCGCGTCTTCGATTTTGTAGGTAACGTCGGCCGGCGTATGGCCCGGCGTGTAGAGGATCTCGCCTGTCAGCTCGCCGATCTTGAAGCGCTCGCCGTCGGCGAACAGATGATCGAAGTCGCTGCCGTCGGTCTTCAGATCGGTGGCGGAAAAGACCGGCCGGAAAATCTGCTGTACGTCCTTGATGTGCTCGCCGATGCCGATCTTGGCGCCGGTTTTGGCCTTGATATAGGGCGAGCCGGACAGGTGGTCGGCGTGGGCGTGGGTCTCCAGCGTCCAGATGATCGTCCAGCCTTGCTCCTTGGCGGTGCGCAGGATCGCCTCGACCGAGCGGGTGTCGACCGCGCCGCTATTGTGGTCGTAGTCGAGCACCGGATCGATCACCGCCGCCTGCTTCGTTGCCGGATCGGCGATCAGATAGCTCACGGTATTGGTCGGCTCGTCGAAAAACGCGCGAATGATCGGCTTTCCGGGCATGGCACTTATCCCCCTGCTATTGGGCTTGACCAATATATGAGCGATCACTAAACAAGCAATGCCTAAAATATCGGATCGGCCAACCAGAACCCGCCAAGAGCACATCGATGATGCCGTCGCTGACCGAGGCCGCGCTCGGCGTCGCCTCCGGCGCGCTGGTCGGATTCGCGCTCGGTCTGGTCGGCGGCGGCGGGTCGATCCTCGCCGTGCCGCTTCTCATCTACGTCGTCGGCGTCGCCGACCCGCATGTGGCCATCGGCACCAGCGCCATTGCGGTCGCCGCCAGCGCGCTGGCTAATCTCTTGCACCACGGCCGCGCCGGTCATGTGAAATGGAAATGCGCCTCGGTCTTCGCCGCGGCCGGCGTCGCCGGCGCGTTGCTGGGCTCGACCGTGGGCAAATGGGTCGACGGCCAAAAGCTGCTGATTGCATTCGCCGTGCTGATGCTCGTCGTCGCCGCCATGATGCTGCGCAAGCGCTCGGCCGCGCCAAGCCACGACGTCGAACTCAGCAAGGAAAACCTGCCTTGGCTGCTCGGCATCGGTCTCGGCGCCGGCGTCTTATCGGGTTTCTTCGGCATCGGCGGCGGATTTCTGATCGTGCCGGGCCTGATGCTGGCGACCGGCATGACGATCCTCAATGCGGTCGGCTCGTCGCTCCTGGGCGTAACGGCCTTCGGTCTGACGACGGCAGCGAACTATGCCGCCTCAGGCCTCGTCGATTGGACGCTGGCTTTGTTGTTCGTGACCGGAGGCGCCACCGGCGGCTTAATCGGCACCTCCGCCGCGCGAACGCTGGCGTCGCGCACCGGACGTCTGCATATCGTCTTCGCCATCCTTATCGTCGCGGTGGCGAGCTATATGGTGGTGCGCACTCTAGGCTGCGGACTCATAAAACCTGAGCCATAGCCGGAGGCAAGCGATTTTGAGCATGGCGAGGTAGTTCAGAGCATTGCGGTCGTAGCGGGTAGCAATGTGCCTGAACTGCTTGAGCTTGTTGAAGCAGCGCTCAATCAGATTGCGTTTCTTGTACTTGGTCTTGCTGTAGGTGATGCCATCGTAGCGGTTTGATTTTGGCGGGATGTGCGGCGTGCACTCCTGGTCCTCGATCAAATCCCTGATCCAGTCTGCATCGTATCCCTTATCGGCGATGACATCGGCTCCCGCAGGCAGATCGTTGAGCAGGAGTTCGGCCATCGGTTGGTCGTTCATCTGGCCGGGCGACAGCGCGACCTGCACTGGCAGGCCGTTGCCGATCACCCGCAGATGCAGCTTGGTTGTCAGTCCTCCACGACTTCGACCGATACAAGCGTCTCCAGCCTGTTTTTTTGGGCGGCAGCCTGCTGGTGGACGCGTACGATGCTGGAATCGATCATCTGCACCTTGCCATCATGAGCTTCGATGATGGCAGTCATCAGCTTGTCCCAGACCCCCGCCTTTCGCCAGCGATTGAAGCGGTTATAGACCGTTGTCGGAGGTCCATACCGCTCCGGCAAATCGGCCCAAGGCGACCCAGAGCGCAAAATCCAGAAGATGCCGTTGAGCACCCGGCGATCGTCAATCCGAGGAACCCCGCGTGGTTTGTTCGGCAACAAAGGCCGGATGGTTTTCCACTCAAATTCGCTCAGTTCGTAACGGGCCATGGTCAAGCTCCTTTGCAGAGCTTGAATCACCTTTCAGGTGATTTGCCTACCGTTTATGAGTATGCAGCCTAGTGGTCCGATTCTAACATTCGCATCCGGGTTCGGCAGGCTCTTATGCGAATGTTAGAATCAAAGGACCACTAGCAAATATCAGTTTTAGTGGAGCTTTGGATTTGACATTCGCTTCGCGAGTTGGCGGCCAAGTGGGCAGCGAATGTCAAATCCGCTCCACTGGGCGTCATGCCGGCGGCGTAATACACTGAATGGATGGCGAGCGCGGCCTTCAGCGCGGCTCGGCGACGCCCCGCACCAGCGTCACAAAGCGCACCTGATCTTCGTTGCTGTCGCGAAACGTTCCCAGAAATCGTGTGGTCACGGTGGAAACACCGGGCTTGGCGACGCCCCGGATCGACATGCAGGTATGCTCGGCCTCGAGCAGCACCGCGACACCGCGCGGCTTTAAAACTTCATCGATGGCGACCGCGATTTGCGAGGTCAGATGTTCCTGCGTTTGCAGGCGCCGCGCATAGACGTCGACGAGGCGGGCAAGCTTCGACAGGCCGACCACGCGTTCGACCGGCCGGTAGGCGACATGCGCCTTGCCGTGGAACGCCATCATGTGGTGCTCGCAATGCGAGGTAAAACCGATATCGCGAAGGAGCACGAAATCGTCGTAGGCTTCGGTCTCGCCGAAGGTGCGGGCGAGCGCATCGGCGGGAATTTCGCGGTAGCCGCGATAAAGCTCGTCCAAGGCCGCGACAACGCGCTTGGGCGTCGCGGCGAGGCCTTCGCGCGATGGATCGTCGCCGAGATAGGCGATCAGCGCGCGCACCGCGGCCTCCGCCTCGTCCCGCGACGGCCGATTTTCGACGGGCGCCGGAGTCGCACGCACATGGTCCGAATGCGGCTCGCAAGGCCATTTCTTGATGACGGCGTCCATCGTCACTCCATTTGCCGGGTTACCGGAACTTCAAATCCGAGGCGGCAGCGCCTATATAGTGGATTGGCGGAGAGACTCAACAAACCCGGATAAACTCCCGATTTTGCGATGCTAAACGAAGTCTACAATCGGCGGATTATCGAACTTGCGGGCACCATCCCGCGGATCGGGCGATTGTCCAATGCCGACGCAACGGCAACGGCGCTGTCGCGCTTGTGCGGCTCGACCGTCACCATCGATCTGAAGATGGACGGCGACACCGTGACCGACTTCGCCCATGAGGTGAAAGCCTGCGCGCTCGGCCAAGCATCGTCTTCGATCATGGCGCGCAACATTATCGGCTCCAAGGCGAACGAGTTGCGTGAACTGCGCGAAACAGTGCGCAAAATGCTCAAGGAAAACGGCGAGCCGCCGGCAAACGGCAAATGGGCGGATATCGCCGTGCTCGAGCCGGTGCGCGACTACAAAGCGCGCCACGCGTCGACGCTGCTGACCTTCGACGCGGTGGTCGACGCCATCGGCCAGATCGAGGCCAAGCGCGGCGCCAAGGCCGCGACAAACTGAACCCGCTCTCTTTGATTGAGAATGTACTACAATATTACTCTAGGTTGCAATAACGGAAACTTCCTGCAACATTCCCTGCGGCGGGCACAGCGATCGGAATTCCGATCGGAGGGTGGCCCGAGTGGGGAGCATCATGCCGACGAAACACTCGACGGACTTCAACAGAGACCTCATGCCGACGGTTGTCTGCGTCAACAAAGCCACCGCCGATCTCGGCGTCGATTTCGACAAATTGGTGCCGGCGTTACAAAAGTTTCTCGACGAGCTCTTTGTGCCGGTCTGGGGCACGCCGGCAAAGCTGGTCAAATCCACCACGCCAAAGCCGGGATGCTGGCATCTGGTATTCTTGGACAATCCGGAGCAGCGCGGCTCCAGCAGCTTTCATGACATTACCTTTTGCGGAATGCCAATCGCCAAGGTGTTCGTCAAACCGGCTATCAAGTCAGGTGAAGTGATCAGCGTAACCGCCTGCCACGAGTTGCTTGAAATGCTGGTCGATCCGTCGGCTACGCTGTGGACCGACGGACCGCATGGTACGGTGTGGGCCTATGAAGTCTGCGATGTCGTGGAGGACGATAAGATCGACTTCGACGGCGTCGAGATGAGCGATTTCGTCTATCCGGCCTATTTCGACCTGTTCCGCCTCAAGCAACCGAAATCGGCGCAATACGACTACCTCAAAAAGGTCAAGCGGCCGTTCCAAATTCTCGAGGGCGGCTATTCCGATATTCACAAGAACGGCCGTGTCGAAACGAAATTCGGCTCGCCGGAAAAAAAGAAACGCTTCGAAAAAGAAGACCGCCGTTATCATCGCAGTCAATTTCGCAGGAAACGACATAAGTCGCGTGGATCATGAATCTTGACGATTTATTCGATGCTTCACGCCATCTTTCGCGCCAAGTTTCGCGAAATGCGCCACGGCTCGCCGGCCGCGGCCTCATATGGGCGTATCGCGTCACGCTGTCGCCGCTTATCGGCTTTCGCTGCCGGCATCTGCCGACTTGCTCCGATTACGCCGACCAGGCGCTCGATCGGTTCGGACTGTGGGCCGGCGGCTGGATGACGCTGGCGCGGCTCCTTCGCTGTCAGCCGTGGGGCACGTCCGGGCTCGATTTCGTACCCAAAACGTTGCCGGAAAAATCGCGCTGGTATATGCCCTGGCGCTACGCTCGATGGCGCGGGACGAATCCTGTCCCGCCTACCGCCCTTGCCGAACCGGACTCGGCAGGTCGACGAGTAAAAGACTGAATTCGTCCGGTCGCGCTTACCTGCGCTCGTTCGCAGGAGTGAGCAACAGGAGTGAAGCAATGGTCGCGCTGACCTTTCCCGACGGCGCGCGTCGGGACTATGCCTCCGGCACCACCGGCCTCGACATCGCCAAGGGCATTTCGCCGTCGCTCGCCAAGCGCACGGTGGCGATGGCGCTCGACGGCAAGCTTGCCGACCTGTCCGATCCGATCGAGCACGACGCTAGAATCGAGTTCCTCACCCGCGACGATCCGCGCGCGCTCGAACTGATCCGCCATGACGCCGCCCACGTGCTCGCCGAAGCGGTGCAGACGCTGTGGCCCGGCACGCAAGTCACCATCGGCCCGGTGATCGACAACGGCTTTTATTACGATTTTTTCCGCAACGAGCCGTTCACGCCGGAGGATTTTGCCGCGATCGAAAAGAAGATGCGCGAAATCATCGCGCGCGACAAACCTTTCACCAAGGAAGTGTGGTCGCGCGGCGACGCCAAGCGCGTGTTCGCCGATATGGGCGAGCAGTTCAAGGTCGAGCTGGTCAACGCCATTCCCGAAGACCAAGAGATCAAGATCTACAAGCAAGGCGACTGGTTCGATCTGTGCCGCGGTCCGCACATGACCTCGACCGGCAAGGTTGGCAACGCGTTCAAGCTGATGAAAACCGCCGGCGCCTATTGGCGCGGCGATTCCAACCGCGAGATGCTGTCGCGCATCTACGGCACCGCCTTCGCCAAGCAGGAGGAACTCGACGCCTATTTGAAGCAAATCGAGGAAGCGGAGAAGCGCGACCACCGCAAGGTCGGCCGCGAGATGGATCTGTTTCACTTCCAGGAGGAAGCGCCCGGCTCGGTGTTCTGGCATCCCAAAGGCTGGACGCTGTTCCAGACGCTAGAGAGCTACATCCGCCGCCGCCAGATGGAGGCCGGTTATGCCGAGGTCAATGCGCCACAGCTCATCGATTCATCGCTGTGGGTCGCGTCGGGCCATATGGCGACGTTCCGCGACTCGATGTTTCTCATTCAACCGCGCGAGGAGGACGACCGTACTTTCGTGGTCAAGCCGATGAACTGTCCCGGCCATATCCAGATTTTCAAGAATGGCCTGAAATCCTATCGCGACCTGCCGTTCAAGATCGCCGAGTTCGGCAAGGTGCACCGCTTCGAGCCGTCCGGCGCGTTGCACGGGCTGATGCGCGTGCGCGCCTTCACCCAAGACGACGCGCATATCTTCATCACCGAGGAGCAGATCGCCGAGGAGGTCATCAAGGTCAACGACCTCATCCTGACGATCTATCGGGATTTCGGCTTCGACGACGTGCGCATCAAATTCTCCGACCGGCCGGAGAAACGCATCGGCGAGGACGCGGTGTGGGACAAGGCCGAGGCGGCGTTGATGCAGGCGCTCGAGGCCTCCGGCCGGCCGTGGACACTCAACAAGGGCGAAGGCGCCTTCTACGGCCCGAAACTCGAATACGTGCTGCGCGACGCCATCGGCCGCGACTGGCAATGCGGCACCGTGCAGGTCGATCTCAACATGCCAGGCCGGCTAGGCGCGTTCTATATCGACGAGCACTCCAATAAAGTGACGCCGGTAATGCTGCATCGCGCCATGTTCGGCTCGCTCGAGCGTTTCACCGGCATCATGATCGAGCACTATACCGGCCATCTGCCGCTATGGCTGTCGCCGCTGCAGGCGGTGATCGCGACCATCACCTCGGACGCGGACGATTACGCGCGCGAGGCGATCGCGGCGGCGCGGCGGCTGGGGCTGCGCGTCGAAGGCGATCTGCGCAACGAGAAGATCAATTACAAGGTGCGCGAACATTCGCTGGCGAAGGTTCCGGCGCTGCTTGTCGTCGGCAAGAAGGAAGCCGCCGAGCGCACCGTGTCGATCCGCCGCCTCGGCAGCGACAAGCAGCAGACCATGCCGCTCGATTTAGCGCTCGCGGCGCTCGCCGAGGAGGCGGTGCCGCCGGATGTGGCGCGGATGAGGAAGGCGGCGTGAACTCGCTAGGCGGTAGAATGCTCACCGCGCCAGCACCTCGACTTCGCCGTCGACGCCGGTGATGACCTTGAAGTCGCGCTGGTAGGTCTTGCCCTCGTTGCGGGCGATGACGTGGTAATCGCCTTCCGCCAGCACGATGCGCGGGAAGGCGCCGATCGATTCCTTGATGACGTCGCCGCCCGGGGTGAGCACCGTCCACTGCGTATTGGCCAACGCCTCGCCGCCGGGATTGTTGACGAGCTTGAGCGTGATGACCGCGGCGCGATGCGTCACCACGATATCCGTGAGTTTGCCCGCTTCGATGTTGACGTCGGAGCGCACCACCGAATTGCCGTCGCCGTAGTTCGACACGAGGTTGTAGGTGCCGGCCGGCAGGAGCACGACGTCGCCCGACATCACGTTCTGCGCGATGCGCCGGCGCTCGGCGGTGGCAAACTGGCTGCCGGTATAGATTTCGAACGATATTTGTCCGGTGGGAATGCGCACATCGCCGACGCGGCCCTCGAGCCGCATGCCGCCGGCAGGAATTTCGAAGACTTCGTGCACAGGCTCGGCGCGCAGCTGCACCGCCCTGGCGGCGCTTGCCAGCCCGAGGCTTGCATGCACGACGTAATTGCCCGGCGGCAGCACAAAGGTCGGCGCCGCCGTATGTTCCTCCTTGATCAAGGGAAAGATCCCGGTCGCATCGGGCTTCGCAGCATAGACCCGCCAAATCAGCCCGGCGCCGATGAGCGGCGCATCGCGGCCGTAGCGGGCGGCCACCGCAAGCGCCACGCGCCCGGCCGGCACGATCGGCTCGGCTTGCGCGAACGGCGCTGGCGCCAATGGATTGGGCGTGACGATGGTCGCACCGGGCGATCCGGCGCCCGGAAGGAGCGGCGCCGGCGCCATGGACTGCGGCGGCGCCAGCGCGCGGATTTGCGCCGATGACCGTGCCGGCATCAACAGAATAAGCGCCGCGGCAGCGCAAACTGCCGCAACGCCGCACCGCCGAAAATTGCGCAAGCCCCACCCTGACATCGCGTTTTTTCTCGATCATAAACGCGGCAATTTCATGCCGCGGGGGCGAATACTCCGCCCTAGCAGCATTAGGTAAGTGCGGTATCTAGCTGACTCGCTGTCACTTTCACCATATCCTGCCGTCCAGCTTGTTGCGGTTTTTGCAAGCGCCGATGATGGATTGCGGCCGTCAGGCGTTGTTGGCCAAAATGGCGCTACAGAAGGCAAGATAGCGCTACAGAAAGATTGTGCGAGGACGTGGTGAGTAGTGTCGACGTTCGGGGCAAAACTGTTGATGCCGGCCACCTCGCCGTCAAGCGCGGCGGTCCGGCGATCGGGCTCGTGCTCGGCAGCGGCGCGGCGCGCGGCTTTGCCCATATCGGGGTGATGCGCGCGCTGCAAGCGCACGGGATTACGCCGGACATTATTGTTGGCACATCGATGGGTGCGCTGGTCGGAGGCTGCTACGCCACCAATCAGCTCGACACGCTCGAAGACTGGGCGCGCTCGCTGACGCGGCGGCGCATTATCGGCTATCTCGACGTCCGCATCGGCGGCTCCGGCATTATCGGCGGCGCGCGGCTGGCGAACCGGTTGGAGGAATCGATCGGCGACATTGCGATCGAGGATATGCCGATCCGTTTTACTGCAATCGCCACCGAGATCGGGACCGGCCACGAAGTCTGGCTGACGCGCGGCTCGCTGGCGCTGGCGTTGCGCGCCTCCTATGCGTTGCCGGGACTTTTTGCCCCGGTTCATCTTGGCGGCCGCTGGCTGGTCGACGGCGCGCTGGTCAATCCGGTGCCGGTTTCGGCCGCGCGCGCGCTCGGCGCCCGCGTCGTTATTGCGGTCAACATGGATGCCGACAGATTCGGCCGCGGCGCCACCATCGCCAGTCACGGCGCCGATCCCGGCGACGGCCAAGCCATTGCGCCGGCCAATCATGCGGTCAACGGCTTTGCGCGCTTGCGCGGCCTGTTCGGCGCCGAGCGCGCGCTCAAACGGCATATGCTCGCCGACGATGCCCGGCCGGGCTTCTCAACGGTGATGATCGAATCGTTCAATATCATGCAGGATCGGCTCACCCGCATGCGGCTTGCCGGCGATCCGCCGGACGTGCATATCACGCCGCGGATCGGCAATATCGGCTTTCTCGATTTTCATCGCGCCGCCGAATCCATTGCGATCGGTCGGGCCGCCACCGAGAAGGCCATCGAATTGATCACGGAATCGATCGCGGAATTGAGCTGACAGCGGAACACTGCTCGCACCGGGTCATTAGCGGCAAATGCCGCAATTTCATCACGATTTGCGTGATCTAACGAGACCAGGTGCGATCAAGCACTGACCGCGCGAACTTGTCGCCGCTTTCAGTCAAACTCATACTTTCGGAATGCCGTCAGGTTCTCGTCAGCAAGTTGGCTGAGGCTGCATCCGACAGCTGATTTTTTTGCCGAATTGGGCCGCCGCATGCGCATTCTGCTCATCGAGGACCACCAGCGCCTCGCGCATTCAATTGTCGAAGGATTGAGTGGATTTGGATTTGGCGTCGATTCATTCGCGACCGCCGAAGAAGGCTTAGCCGCAACAAAAAGCATCTCGTACGACGCAATTGTTCTCGACCTCGGACTACCGGATCGGGACGGCCTCGACTTGATTCAAGAACTTCGCGCCGTGGCGAGCTGGATGCCTATACTTATTCTCACGGCGCGGGACGGCATCGACGATCGGGTGGAAGGACTCGATCGCGGTGCGGACGATTACCTTTTGAAACCCTTTGCCATGAAGGAACTTGCGGCCCGTCTGCGAGCCGTGCTTCGCCGACCGGGCGGCCCACTGGGAACGACGATCGATATTGGCAACATCACTCTCGACACATCGGCCAGGCAACTGAAGGTCGGTGGCCGAACAGTCGCAATCCCGCCTCGTGAGCTCGATGCGCTCGAACTATTGATGCGGCGCGCCGATCAGGTGGTTCCCAAGCGCTTATTCGAGGATTCTGTGTATGGGCTCAGCGATGACGTGACGCCGAACACGATCGAAGCATTGGTATCGCGCCTGAGACGCAGACTCGAGATAATCGAAGCACGGGTTTCCATTCATACGCTCCGCGGCATCGGCTATCTGCTCAAGGAATGAACTTAAAATATGTCCCTTTCGTCACGCATCCTTGTTCGGCTCACGATCACGGCGGCCATAGCGGCCACGGCCGCCTATGGCTGGCTTTATTTGAAGCAAAGTCGGGTTGACACATATCTTCGCCAGAGAACCCTGGTGAGCCAGGCGCAGGAGATTTCAAGATATATTTCGCTAGGTCTTGACGGCTCCGTCGATCTCGATCTGCCGTCGAAACTCTCCGAGGCATACAACAATCCCGGCAGCAGCTACCGGTATGCAGTGCGCGACGGCGCCGGCAGGATCGTGGCGACGTCCGGCCGTCACGTCGGATCGCTACCAGGCTTTTTTCAAGCGAAAGATCGAAATTTCTACGAGTACCGTCCCGACGCGACAGATACCCGCATGCTGGGCGCCGCTGTTCGAACGGCCATCGGACAGAGAGTGTTTTTTACCCAGGTTGAACTGACACTGCCGATGACGCAATCTCTGAATGCCGCCGTCTTCAATGAATTTTTCATGGACGGAGGATGGCTGGGCATTCCTTTCGTTCTGGCCTTGCTCGGAACGAGCGCCATAACTGTGAGGAGATCGCTTTCTCCACTCAAAGAGCTTGCAAGTCTGGCAACGAAAATCGACGCCGGAAGTTCAAGACTACGTTTGCCGTCAGCTGGGATTCCCGCCGAAATCTTGCCGCTCGTGACTTCGTTTAATAATGCGCTCGATCGACTCGACGAGGGCCTGACGCGACAGCGCGAATTTAACGCCAATGCCGCCCATCAATTGCGTACGCCGCTAGCCGTGTTGTCGGCAAATATCGACACGATGGCCGATGCCGGCGTGGCTGGAAAGTTACGTTACGACGTCGATTTAATGAGCAGAATTGTACATCAGTTGCTCTTGGTCGCGCGCCTCGAGACGTTAAATGTCCCTCTCGACGAGCCGGTCGATCTTTGTTCTGCGGCACGTCAGGCCGCGGAGAGCCTGGGGCCAATTGCGATTTCGACGCGGAAGTCTCTCGAAGTCGACGAGCCGATCATGCCCGTATTGATCCGCGGCAATGCTCTGGTCGTGACGATCGCCATCAGCAACTTGGTCGAAAACGCTCTCAATCATACGCCAGCGGGCAAAGCCGTTCGGATTCGTGTGACGTCCAGTGCATCCGTTGAGGTTTGCGATTGTGGTCCGGGGGTTCCGGCTGAATTTCGAGAGAAAATCTTCGAGAGATTTTGGCGCGGCGAAACCAGCAAGGAGGGAGCCGGATTGGGTCTCTCGATCGTTCGCCGGATCATGAATGCTTTGAAGGGCTCCGTATCGGTCGCGGATTCCCCCGAGGGGGGAGCACAATTTACACTGCATTTTGCGATCGCAGCCTAACGCCGACGCTTAAAGAAGCCGCTTAGCGGCGAGTAATTTAACGGGGCCGGTAGGCGCTCGGTGGGCGGCCGCGCGGTGCGATTTTTGCCATCCGTCGCCCCCACAATTACGACGGGATGCAGCGATTTGCCTTGATCTTGCCGCGCACCCGTCAGGCAGCCGTCAGCGAATAAGTCCACTACTCGCCCGCCGGTCTGGCACGGGATGGGGAATTGCAATGTTCGTTGTGGTGCCGCGATCCGATCGTCTGCGCTTCGCCGCCGAAGAAAAAATCCGCGAGCTTTACTGGAAGCGTTACTCCGCGCATCTCCTCTCATTGGCGCCGACAATCGTTGCGCAACTAAGCGACGGCGGGACGATCCAATGCGCCGCTGGCATTCGATTCGGCTATGAGCCTTTTCTGTCGGAATGCTATCTCGACGCGCCTATTGAGCAGACCCTGAAAGAACGACTTGGCGGCGTGGTCGATCGCGATCATGTCGTAGAGGTCTGCCACTTAGCGGGCATAGGCCGTGGGCATTCGCTGCCTTTCGTGCGCCAGCTCATCGCGCTGCTGCGGGCCATGGAGACTGACGTCGCCGTTTTCACCGCCACAAGGCCATTACGGGGCCTGTTGCGGAGAAGCGGACTGTCAATGCTCGAATTGGGCCTAGCCCACGGAGACCGAGTGCCAAATCCGGAATGCTGGGGAAATTATTTTGAACATGATCCACGAATTATGGCGGTCGATCATCGCTCCGCCTGTACGGCAAAAAGCCACTTGCCGGCTTTCATGGCGGCACGGTTCTCGGACGATGCGCGAATTTTTTGAGCGGCTGTCGCGACAAGCGGCTATCGGCGGCAACCAGCTCGCGCTCGTATCGGCAACGGGCACGGTTTCGTATCATGAGCTGATCGAACGGGTGCGCGGACATGCGCAATGGGCAACCCAACTACCCCATTGCATTGGGCTCCTTTTCACCAAGAGCCCGGATCAGGTCATCTGCGATCTGGCGCTAACTTTCGCCGGAAAGGAACTCGTCCCCCTGCCCGAATTTTTTTCCGACGCCCAGCTTTCGCACATAATTCGAACGACACAGCTCACCGATGTGATTGCCGATTCCCCTTCAATCGAACGCGCTAAGCGGCTTGGTCTGACGGTTCACCGCTTGGGCGCCGCGAGCATAGCCAACGTCTCACCGACGATCGATGCCCAGCGGATCATTTTCACCTCCGGGACAAGCGGCAAGCCAAAGGGTGTGCGTCTGGGCGGACGCCAATTGCTTGCCAGCGTAGCTTCACTTGCCCAGGCATCGCAGGCGAGTGCGGCAGATCGCTACTTATCGGTGCTGCCGAACTCACTGCTGCTGGAGCAAATTGCCGGCACCTATCTGCCTCTATCGGTCGGTGCCGCGATTCTTTTTCCTTCTGGCGCCTCGATCGTCGTACCCACAGTTTCCTCCGCGCTTGGTATTCAACAGATAAAACCGACCGCGACAGTGTTGGTGCCTGAGCTGCTGCTCTCGTGGCTGAATGAGCTGCACGCCCACCGGGACGTTCTCGGCTCCTTCAGATTTATTGCGGTCGGCGGCGCGCCGATTTCGCGACGGCTCGCCGCCGCGGCGTGGGAAAAGGGTCTGCCCGTTTATGAAGGGTACGGCCTTTCCGAATGCAGTTCCGTTGTCTCGGTCAATCGTCCGGGCGCGCGACGGCCGGGCACAGTGGGTCGACCACTGGCTGACGTTCAAGTCACCGTCGATGACGGCGAGATCGCAGTCGCCGGCCCTACCGTCATGGAGGGCTATGTCGGCGAACCGAAAATACCGGAACGCTGGCGCACGGGCGACCTTGGCTATTTCGATTCTGACGGCTTCCTGGTGGTAACGGGAAGAAAAGACGACGTGATCGTTACTGCGGCCGGACGAAATATCAATCCGGAATGGATCGAGGAGGTCTTGACGGCCGACAACCATCTTCGGCGCTGTGTGGTCGTTGAACATAAAAGCGAGCTGGTCGCATTGGTCGTGCCGCACGACGCTTCAATCTGCGGCGACGATTCCGCGATGCGCGACTTGGTCACGTTCGCGGCTCGCGGACTGCCGGACTACGCCAAGCCGCGCGGTTATTTGGCCATATCCGATCACGAGTTTAGAGATCTTGAACTGCTGACGCCGAATTTTCGGCCCCGCCGTCGCGAAGCCAAGCGGATCGTGCGTGAACGCAGCCGCGCTCTGCACCTTCAGCCGGCGTAGTAGAGCACTCGCATGTCACCATTCCAGCAATTGCTCCAGCATACCGCGTCCGCTCGCCAGAAATTCCTGGAGATTCCGCTCATTCAGGAGGTTCTTGGAAAAGGTGCCGTGAAGGAATTGTATTTGGATTTTCTCGGCCAAGCCTACCACCACGTCAGATATACGGCTGCATTGCTGGCGCTAGCCGCGGCGCGCTGCGGCTCTGAAGACTATCTCTACCAATCTGCCTTATTCGAATACATCGACGAAGAGCGGGGGCACGAGCTCTGGATTCTCGAGGATATCGACGCCCTGAGCGGCGATCCGGAAATGGTTCGGCGCGGCGCACCTCGACTTCCATGCAAGGTCATGGTCGGTCATGCCTATTACATCGTCGACCACGTTTCGCCCTATGGCCTGTTAGGCATGATCCACGTTTTGGAGGGCATGGCTGTCGCACTGGCCGGACCGGCCGTCACCGCCATCAGCGCAGCCGTCACATCGCCTGCGCATGGTGGCTTCAAATATCTCACAACGCACAGTGATCTGGACGTCCGTCATGTCGAATCCTTTGCGAACCTTGTCAACAAAATCGATCAAAGGCATCTGCCCTTAGTCATCGAGACCGCCAACGATTTTTACCGGCTCTATGGCGACATATTTCGGGATATCGATCTTCATCGTATCCCTCGCGCCATTTCGTGAGCCGTGACGGCGGATCGGCGTCTGATGTGCCCATGAACCGCCCTCGTAGGAAACGCATATGACTCTCGCAGGAGAACGAATTGCGCTTACCGGCGGATCCGGTGGCATCGGCCAATTCGTGGCGGCCGCCCTCCTCCGGGAAGGCGCGGATCTTACCGTAATGTCGCGTCGCTCCGCCGGCAGGCAAATAAACCGCCTCAAACATGTGGTCGTCGACTTATCGACCGCCGCCGGAATTGCCCGGGCGTCCGCCGCTGTCGCGGAAGAACAACCGGATATCCTCATCAACATGGCCGGCGTGCAGTATTTCGGTCCGGCCGAGAAACAACCGCTCGACGATATGAAGGCAGGCTATATGGTCAACCTCGTGGCGCCGGCGGCGCTTTGCAGCGCGTGTCTGCCGGCCATGAAGAGGCGCAATTCCGGGCAGATCGTGAATATCGGCTCGATTTTCGGATCCGTCCCATTGGCTAATTTTGCCGCCTATTCGAGTGCGAAGTCCGGCATTCGCGCATTCAGCGAAGCGCTTCGCCGAGAGCTCGCCGACACCAAAATCGCCGTCACATATATTGCGCCGCGCGCGGTCCGCACCGGAATGCTGACGTCACAGATCAAAAGGTACGCCGAGCTGACCGGCATGCGCATCGACTTTCCCGAAATCATTTCCAACAAGATCGTGACTGCGGTCAAACAGCGTAAAAAGGACGTGTATATCGGATTTCCCGAGTACATCTTCGCCCGCCTGAATGCGGTATTTCCGCGCCTTGTCGATGCTGCCGTCGCCAGCGGAGACCGCAAGGCGTCGACACTCTTTGCCGCTTGAGCCCAAAAGGAGGAACGCCATGTCCAACAGGATTCTAACCATCCTTGTCGTGATCAGCACAATCTTCTTCCTGCTAGCGCCGACAACGAGCCGAGCTGCGGAGAAAACGAGCCGAGCTGCGGAGAACAAGGAGCTCAATGCCGATATCCTGCGACTGGCGCTCGATTGGGAGCACATAAAATTCGAAGTCCAAGACAAGGACCTGCAAGAAAAACAAATGGCCGCACTGGCCGACCGCGCGGCCAGCCTGGTTCAGAAATATCAGAATCGTCCCGAAGCGGTGATCTGGCTCGGAATATTAGTCAGCGAGCAGGCATCCATGGCGAGCGAAAACGGCAGTCCATTCAAGGCTCTCGGCCTTGCAAAACAAGCACGCGATATTCTGGCGCCGGTGGCACAAGCCGATCCGTTTGTACTGGACGCCGGGGCGCCGACCAGCCTGGGTGTTCTATTTTATCGTGTTCCCGGTTTTCCGATCGGCTTCGGCGATAAAGCCAAAGCGAGGCAATTACTGGAAGAGGCCGTTACCAACGCCCCGACCGGCCTTGACGCAAACTATTTCTACGGCGACTTCCTGTACGAACAGCACGAATTTCCGCAAGCGGAGAAAGTGCTTCAGCGCGCGCTGGCTCTGCCGCCGCATCCGGAGCGTCCGATCTGGGATAAATCACGACGGCTCGTGATGCAGGAAGACCTGGCAAAGATGCAAAAGAACTGATCCGGAGACGACGGTCGCTCGATCGGCTTCCGGCATGCCTGCACCGTCACTAGCGCTGGGCTGGGCTGGGCTGGGCTGGGCTGCTATTGGCCGGCAGTTGCGGAAGCCATCCGGCGTGGGCGGCTATCTCATTGGATGGCTGATGGGAATGCTGAATCGCCAATCCAACGCGATTGCAATTCGCGCATTGCAAGTAACTCCCCACGACGCAATCCTTGATCTCGGCATTGGACCGGGCCGGGCCGCCGAGGTGCTCAGTGCAATGGCGCCGCGGGGCTACATTCTCGGCGTCGACCATTCTTCAAGCATTCTGCTGCAAGCCGCTCGGCGTAACAGACGAGCCATCGCACAACGCCGGCTTTATCTGCAGTGTGCCCGTTTTGATGCTCTGCCTTATCGGACAGATTCGGTGGACAGGATTCTCGCAACCCACGTCATCTATTTCATGAGCGAAAACGCGTCCGAGATTCGTGAGGCTAGACGCGTTTTGCGTCCGCAAGGAAAGATGGCGATCGTTGCCATCGACAAGTCTGCAATGGCAAAATGGAGGTTTGCTCATCCTTCAACTCACCGCCACTTCGGATTGCACGAACTCTCGACACTTCTTGTACGAGGCGGATTCGAAGTAAATTCGATTGAAATGTCCCGGATCGGTCTGCCGTTCGGCATTCCTGGCTTGCTGGCAGTGGCGACGAAAAGATGAGCACTACACTACGGCGACGGCGAGTTTTGCGCGCAGGTTGTGTGGCAGGCGATCTGCTGGGTCGTGCAATTGAGCTGACAGCTCGTGTTCAGATTGGCATTGCCGATCGCGGTCGCGGCGCCCGTCGGCGGCGTCCCGGGGACGAGACACGTGGTCTGGCAGGCGGCCGCCTGTGAATTGCAGGTCATCATGCAATTGGTGACGTTCGAGGTCTGCGCCAGCCGGATTCTGCCAGCGGCGTTGGCAACGCCGAGCGCTCCAACCGTCGCAGCGCCGAGCCACAAGATGCCGAACAGCACAGCCCACCGCCGCATGATCGCCTCCCCGCGCAATTCTCGCGAGCCGCCATCATAGCGCCGGGCTCTAGCCTGGGGAATGCGGTCCAGGCTCCCCCGCAGCCGATCCACGACCGATCCGCGACCGATCTGCCGGCGGCCGTTACGCGGTCAGGATGTAATCGCGCATCGCCGCCGAATCGCGCTCCATTTCCTGCAGCCGGTACTTGACCACGTCGCCGATCGAGATGATGCCGACGACACGTCCCTGATCGACGACTGGGATATGGCGGAATTTGCCCGCGGTCATTCGCTCCATGATGCTGGAAATGGTCTCGCCCTCGCTGCAGGTCGAGACTTGGCGCGTCATGATCCGGCTCACCGGATCATCGAGCGCGGCGGCGCCACGCTCGGCGAGCACACGCACAATATCGCGCTCGGAGACAATGCCGACGAGGCGGCGGTCCACGCCCAGGATGAGCGCCGCGCCGATACGCCGCTCGGCGAGAAGCGCAACGACCGAGGAAAGCGTGGCGTTGGGTTCGACACTAGCGACCTCGCGGCCTTTGGCCGCGAGAATGATGCTGACAGTCATCGTAGCCTCCCTAACCCTCACGGCCTGACGCCCCGCATGGCGGCGGAGCGGCGACGGCAAGGGCAATGACTTCAATGTTTGTGTCGGCGCCGAGTTCCGACGGCGTCAGCGCATCTGCTGCGATGCAGCATCGAGTTCCGCGCGGCATCGCCCGCAGACCAGCGCCGACTCTGGTGAAATTGTTGCAGGTCATTGCGGCGGCGGCGTGACGCAACTGATCACGATTTCGCTCAGCCGCTCACCTCGGTATCGAGTTCGGCACTCGGAACGACCGGATCGAATGCATCGAAAAGCAGGAGGCCGGCAAAAAAGCCGCCGACATGCGCCTGCCAAGCAATTTCCTGTCCAGCATCCGTACCGAACGTAATCGTGCCGGAGCCGAACAGCACGTTCAGTCCGAGCCAGACGGCAAGGAACAACAAAAAGCGCGGATCGCGCAGTGTCGCCGCGAGCGACGCGGCCGGCACGCGATAAAAGGCGTCGGAACGCTCGCGCCAGTGAGCCACGGGGCCGTCTTGTCGAAAGACAAAGCGCATCGCCGCAGCCATCGCGCCCGAAATCGCGGCCGACGCACCGATCATCGGCTCCATCGCGCCGAGATGGGTAAGAACATGCGCCAACGCGCCGACCGCCGCCGTCACCAGCATGAAGACGATGTAGCGCCACGGTCCGAACCGGCGCGCAAGCGCGGTCCCGAACGGTATGAGCCAAGCGAGATTGAGGCCGAGATGCATGAGGTCGGCGTGAATGAACGCGTAAGTGAAGAAAGTCCACAGATCGGCGGCGAAACCGCCCGGAAATGCGCCAACTACACCTATGTCGGTGCCGTACCGCGCCGGGATAAATGCGAAGGTCAGAAGAAAATTGACGTCCTGCTCGTCGGTCAGCACGAACATGCGGAAGGCATGAATGAGCACGAGAACGCCGACGGTCGCAATAACGACCAGCGGCACATTGAAAATGGGCTCGCGAAAATTGGGCTCGGATTGCTGCGTCACCGATCGCACCTTAGGCCTTGTTGAGATAGGCCCATGTGGCGGCGAGAACAAGCGGTGCGAGCGCAACGTCGCGGCGAACGCATGAAACAAGAGAGAAAAACAAAAGGGAGGACGTTGGGGTCCTCCCTTTTGCACCTTGCGCGGGGTTTCCGCGGTCGACGCTGAAGATTTTGGGCTCGCGCCTTCATGTCATTCAGCGTCGGTCACATCCCCTCGCCTCCCTGAACCGGAAAGCGCCGCCGTGGAATTTGCGCGGCGCGTTGAAAACTATTCGCTGATCTCACCCTAGGCGGCTTGGCGTGCAGCGCCAACGCCGACGTGCTGTTAAGTTTAATCGCGGGCGCGTTGGCGCCTTCGCTACCGTCGCGCTCACTCGGCACGCGACCTGCTCCGCATTCCGCCAAACAGCCGTTCGCCGCAATTGCTGTCCCGATCAGGGACAGCTGTGCGGGGCCGGCACGATGGCAGGGAGCGTTTATGAAACACGCAGCGAGCCGGGAACTCTATGCGTATTGGCAGGAACGGCGCGGCAAGCGTGCTGCGCCGGAGCGCGCCGACATCGAGCCGGGGGCCATTCGCCAAGTGCTCAGCGACGCCTTCATCCTGGCGCTCGACGGCGGCGCGGGACATCCGTTTCGGCTCGCCGGCACGCGGGTCTGCGCGCTGTTCGGCCGCGAGCTCAAAGGCGAGCCGTTCATCAGCCTATGGGCTGCGGCGAGCCAGCCGACGATCTCGGATCTGCTTGCCATTCTCGATGACGAGCGCGTCGGAACGGTCGCCGGCGTGACGGCGCAAAGCGCCGACGGCGAACCGGTCGACCTTGAGCTTCTGCTGCTGCCGCTCAGCGCCAGCCGGCCAAGCCTGGCCCGCACCATCGGCATCTTGGCGCCGTTGAAAATTCCGCAATGGCTAGGTTCGAGCCCGATCGGCGCCTTGACGCTGGGGGGCCGCCGGCACATCGGGGCTTCAGTAGAAACCCGTCTGTTGCCCCGCTTCATGGCGCCGCGCCGGCGTCATCTGGTGGTCTATGAAGGCGGCCGCGACGCGGGCGGCTAACGAGCCA
>CAVTPQ010000015.1:0-155098 GCA_963736605.1 uncultured Alphaproteobacteria bacterium
CAAATGGACCGACGAGCCTCCCATTCTTGTCAACGAGGAAAACGGTCGTGGTGTGATTGACGGCGTAGCCACCCGTGAATGGCACTTTGCGATGATAGACGTGGTAGGCCTTCAGCACCGCGTCGACCGCCGCCACGCTACCGGTAAGCCCGCGAATATGCGGGTCGAATGCCGATAGTAAATCCTTCATTGCCTGCGGCGTATCGCGCTGCGGATCGACCGTCACAAACAGCGCACCTACACGGTCGGCCTCGGGTCCAAGCTCGCGCAGCACGGCCGATACCTTGGGGAGCGTCGTACAGCCGGGGCAATGAGTAAACCCGAAGAAAATGAGATAGGGGTGTCCGAGCATGTCGCGGTCGGTAACGGCGTTGCCATTCTGATCAGTCAAAGCAAATGCCCTTGAATCGGCCGCCAACGCACCTCCGGGACCGATCAAAATTATTAGAAACAGATTTGCGAGAGCTACCAGAAGCACCGGCCAAGTGTGCACGCGCAGGAAATGTGAGGGCATCGATGTCCTCTTTTTAACTTTTAATCTCGAAACCAAAATACGTTCGTCAGGCGGAGGTGGAATTGACACAAATCAACGGCAAGATGGGTCCGGGCAGTTTGTCGCAGCCGACGGTCCCTGCATTCCCCGCACCCTTGATCGAAATCAATTAGACTGAGGCCGCGCAGCGTTAAAAGGTGCAAGCACCTCGCTTTAGGTCTCGATGCGATGCTTCGCTACGCATTCAGTGAACTCACGTTTCGCCGTGGCCGATCGATGGTCACTGTGATCAGTATTGCGCTGGCGGTCGTTGCCGCCGTGGTGCTCACCGCCCTGGCGACATCATACGGCAACGCGTTGCAGGTGCCGATCGAGACGGTCGGTGCCGACGTGGTCGTGCAAACGCAAGGCGATATCCCGCCGAAACTGGAAGGGCTCGTATTCCCGCATCCCAACGCGTTGATCCCGGCAGGCCTCGTCAAACAAATCCAGGCATTGCCCGGAGTCATATCCCTGACGCGAGCGGTCTATATGTGGGACCTGGAACTCAATCGCTATGAATCGGTCCTTGGCATCGAAGACAGCGATGCCGGCCTCGCCAGATTTCGCACTCTGCTCATCGCCGGCAAGCCGATCACGGCCGAAAGCAAAGCCGTCCTCCTCGACAGCGATTTTGCCAACAACAATCACGTTAAGGTCGGAGACGATGTTAAGGTCGGCGAAGATACGCTTCCGGTAGCGGGCATCGTCGACTCTGCGCGGACCGGCACAGTGGTGCGCGCCGACGTCTATATGCCGCTCGCGCCCGCGCAAGCCTTAGCCACCGCGGCGCCGGAGGTCAGGGCGCTTTATCCATTCGGCCCTGACGACGCCAATCTCGTCTTGGTCAAGGCCAATCGGGAGCAACTGGAAGCGGTGGTGAACAAGATCACCGACCTGCTTGGCAAAAAGGGCGTGGTGTCGAGCGAGCTGTCGATGCGGCAGGCGTTAAGCGGCGTGCTCTTTCTGTCGCAGAGCATGGGCCTGATCATTGCGGCGGTGATCGGCGCTTTCGCGACGGCATTCGTGTGGCGCGCGACTGCAACGTCCGTGGCGGAACGGCGCCGCGAAATGGCTATCCTTCAGGCGATCGGATGGTCCTGGCGGCACATCCGCGAGCAGGTGTTGGTCGAGAATTTTGCCCTTGCTGTTATCGGCACCGTGGCCGGGCTCGTCCTCGCGCTCGCGGTCGTGCTGGCGCTTGGGCATGTGTCGGTCACCGTCGATCTGCCCTGGGATTTAAGCTCAACCCCGCACTTCATTCCGCAGGCCACCCTCAATCGGACCCAGACCATTACCGCACCGCTGTCGATCCCGTTGCTAATCGCAAGCGTCGCGACGGCCGGCAGCATCTTGATCAGCTTGTTTGCAGTTCTAGCCGTGCTCGCCCTGCCACGGCCGCAGCCGTGGTCGCTGCTGCATGGCGAATGATGGAGCCTTGCATGTACGAGACAGCGACGAAGCCCAAAGAATTCAAGTCGCTACCGGGCGCCGGTCCCGCGCCCGCGGTCGAGCGAGCCATCCGGGTGGAGGGTGTCAGAAAGCGCTACGGCGAAGTCGAAGTGCTGAAAGGTGTCGATCTGACGCTCGCGGCCGGGCAATTCACCGCCATCATGGGCAAGTCGGGTTCCGGAAAGAGTACGTTGCTCGGCGTGATTGCCGGCCTCGAAAAGCCCGATGCCGGGGAAGTCTTCATCATGGGTCAAAAACTCGAAGGCACCAGCGACCGCGACATGGCCGAGCTGCGCCGGCGCTCGATCGGCATCGTCTTTCAGGGCTTCAGTCTCATTCCGTCGCTCACCGCGCTTGATAACGTGCTGCTTCCGGCTTTCTTCGCAATGGAAACGACCGCCGCGCAGCGCCATGAACGCGCCGTCGATCTGTTGCAGCAGGTGGGGCTTGGCGCGCGTCTGCACTATCGCCCCTCGACACTTAGCGGCGGCGAGCAGCAGCGGGTTGCTATCGCGCGGGCGCTCATGAACGGCCCGTCCATCCTGCTCGCCGACGAACCCACCGGCAATCTGGACCAGGAGACCGGTGGGGCCGTACTCGAACTGTTGATCGATCTCGGCCGCACCCACGGCACCGCGCTGTTGATGGTGACCCACGATTCCGATGTGGCGGCAAAAGCCGGCAATGTCGTTGAGATGAAGGATGGAAGGATCATTTATGGCCACGCGTAGAGAGTTTTTCAGGGTTGTTTTGGCAGGGACGGCAATGGCGCTGGTGCGGCCATCCGCCGCCGGTACTCCACCGACTGTCGAGATCATCGCTTTGTCGCATTGGCCGGTGCAGAGCGCCTTGAAGCCGGTGCGTGACTTTATTGCCACCCTCGGAGCGCAAGTGAAAGTCATCGAACTTGATGCCGAAAGTCCCGCCGGCGAGAAGCGCATCAGTGCGGTCGGCCTGAAAGGTCACATTCCGATCCTGCTGCTGATCAACGGCAGCGACCAATTCAAACGGCCCGACGGCACGGCCGTCGAGTTCAAGGATTTTCCGGCCAAGGCGGATAATCCGTTGGGACTCAATGGATCATGGAGCGTCGCTGATTTCGAGGCGGCGGTGCATGCGGCACTCGGCACTGCCGCCAAATAGCGCGATGTAGGATGGCCAGACCAATCATTCATTGGCGTTATGTGTCCAGCGAGTTGACCTATCGCTGGAAGCGCAGCGCACTATTGATCGTCGGCATCGCGCTGGCGGTCGCTCTGGTCACGACCCTCGACGTGCTCGGCCGCGCTTTCGGCGACCTTGCGACCGTGCCGTTCCGCAATCTCGGCGCCGATCTGATCGTGCAGCGCAGCGCCACACAATCGGCGGTCCCTAAGCGGATGGGTATCATGCTGCCCTATTCGGCAGAACCGATCACCGCCGCCGAGTTGCACCGGCTTGCCGCCGAGCCGGGCGTGACCGAGGCGGCCGGTTTCGTGCTTTTGTGGAATCTCGGCAAGGGTAGTTTCATCTCGATCAGCGGCATTCCGTTGACACCCGATGCTCCAGCACTCGGGCCCGGCAAAGTACGGAACTGGCTCTACCAGGGTCAGCTGCCGACCGCGGGTACGCGCGAGACATTAGTCGAGCGGCACTACGGAGCGTTCTATCGGCTAGTGCCGGGATCGACGGTCGATATCGGCGGCGTGCAATTCACCGTGGTCGGCGTCGTCGATATCCAGCAGGGCAGCCAGATCGTCGCCAGCAATTTCTATATGGACATCAACGAAGCGCGACAGTTGGCCAATTTGCCGCCGGACCTGGTCAACCAAGTGTTTCTCAAGCTATCGGACATGGCGCAAACGGAAACGGTCAAAAACCATATAGCCTCTTGGCTTTCCCACGCCTCGGTGACGTCGCCCGGCACGATGTTGCAACTGTTCGGCGGCGTGTCGCAAACGATCGGCCGTTTTCGCTCGGTTGCGGTCGTCGCTGGCGCGCTTGCCGCGCTGGCGCTCGGCGCCACCTTCGTCTTCGGCAATCTGGTTGAGCGCAGCCGCGAGCTGGCGATTCTGCGGGTGATCGGCTGGGAACAGAAGCAGGTACGCCGTGAGATCGCGGTGGAAATGGCGCTGCAAGGACTGATCGCAGGTATTCTCGCGATCGCGTTGCTCGCAATCGGTAGCGAAGCTCTCGCCCACATCAGCGTCGTTTTGCCGACAAACCTACCCGGGGAAAATCCGGCGACTTTCGCTCCCGGCGGGTTTCAGACCGGCGCCAGCAGGATTGCGCTTCCGGTTTTAATGTCGATTTGGGATTGGCTATCCGGTCCGGTTATTGCCATTGTCGCGCTTGGCATCTGCGGCTGGTGGATGGAGGGGGACCGCAAAACAAAAAGCCTGTGGGCCGCGATTAGGTCGTAGCGCAACCTCCGTGATCGCGCTTTGCTAAAGCAGATGATTGTAAAATCCTGGATTTGGAGATCGATCATCGCAGGCTCAGTCGGCTCGATCGTCCATTTCTCGTTTATGTATTTCAAGTCGCGGGTCGGCTTGCTTCCGGACTTTCAACCCTACCAGAGCTTTCAGACCGCGCTCAGTCATTGGGTCGGCACGAACGTGCCGGCCATTGTGCCGTGGGCGCTGACCTTTCTGAACGGCATGACCATTCTTGGATTTTTATTTGCGCGAACGCATCGCTTATTGCCCGGCCGCACTGGCGCGACCAAGGGACTAGCCTTCGGCCTGATCGGCTGGGTGTTGATGGGGCTGATTTTCTTCCCACTGATCGGGCTCGGGCCATTTGCGATCGGCGTCGGTCTGGGTGTTGGGCCCGCCTTGCTGTCGCTCGTTATGCTGCTGACCTACAGCATCGTGCTGGGCACGGTCTATGTCGCGCTCGAAGCGCCAAGCCCTGGCGTTGTGCCACGCTAGTGGTCCTTTGATTTCTAACATTCGCATAAGAGCCGGTCGAACCCGGATGCGAATGTTAGAATCCGACCACTAGTTGCAAGTCGTCATGTTGCCGTTTTGGGTGCAAGCAAAACCTGGAAGAGCGACAGGGATGACATCCGCGGGCTCCGCGGCCGCCGCGGATTGCTGTTGCGCGGCTGCCGCGCTCTGTTGCGCCAAGACGGAATCTTTTGAGTTTGCCCGCCGCTGACTCTCTGTTACTGCTTTCGACCATTTTTCGGCTATGGCGGCGTTTCCTTCGGCAATTGTCATTTTCCCGCTTTGAACTTGCTCGGCGATGATCATGCTGTCCGCCGTGACCCTCCGCACCAAATCTTGATCCGGTCCAAAGGTCGGCAATTTGATTGCGAATCCGTCGTTGATGCACTTCCTTCTCACGACTGCGGTTTTTGGATCGCCGGCCGGAAATTTGGCGTCGCAGGCGGCCATAGCGGCTTTCGACTGTTCGATGAGCTGTGCGTTGGCCGTGGCCGGTTGCTTGGTTTGGTCATCCGCTTGGACGCGCGGGGCAATCGCACAGCCGGAGAGCGCAAGGCTAAGGACGAATAAGGTGAGCGTAAGGCTAGGTTGCACGGCGGTGCCCGGGCGCGCCCCAAATGCCGCGCGCGATCGCGGTCAGCTCCCGTAGCTCTGAATGAGCGAGCCGGCGACCAGCGTCCAGCCGTCGACCAGCACGAAAAAGATCAGCTTGAACGGCAGCGACACCACGACCGGCGGCAGCATCATCATGCCCATCGACATCAGCACCGAGGCCACCACGAGGTCGATGATCAGGAACGGCAGGAACAACAGAAAGCCGATTTCGAAAGCGCGTTTGAGCTCGGAGATCATAAACGCCGGGACCAGCACGCGCATCGATAAGTCTTCGGGCTTTTCCGGCGCCTTGTCGCCCGACAAATCGACGAACAGCTGCAAGTCTTTTTCGCGGACGTTCTTTTCCATGAAGGCGCGCAGCGGCACCGAGGCGCGCTCGAACGCCTGATCGACGGTGATCTGATTGGCGACCAGCGGCTTGACGCCGGTGTTGTAGACGTTGGTGAAGACCGGACCCATCACGAAGGCGGTGAGGAACAAAGCAAGCGAGATGACGACCGAATTGGGCGGGGCGGTCGCCGTACCGAGCGCGGTGCGCAATAGCGAGAGCACCACGACGATGCGGGTAAACGACGTCATCATGACCAGGATGGACGGCGCCAGCGACAGCACCGTCATCAGCGCGATCAATTGGATGATGCGCTCGTTGAGCCCACCGCCGCCGCCGGCGGCGTCCTGGCCGAAATTGATGCTGATATCCTGCGCGGCGAGCGGCGTCGCCGAGAACACAAGTGCCGCTACTGAGGCCGCTACGGTTGTGAACCGGACGCGGCGGCCCCATGCTGCGAGCGTCAGGGTTTGGTCGGACGGCCTAACAAACTCGCCATCTCCTGTTCGAGGCTGTCGTAGAGTGTCGTCTTGCCCTGGTTCGGCCTAGCTTCGGCGCGCGCGGTCTTGCCCTCGGCAGGGCGCGGCACGCGCGGCGGATTGGGTTCGGCGTGAGCCGGTTCCGCAGCCGGCGCCGGACGTCCCGTCGGTGCCGGTGGGCGGCCTTCCGTCACCGGCTTGCGCAAGGCTGCTTCCAGACGTTGCGCCATGTCGGCCAGACTTTGATCCGGCGTGGATGCGGCTTCCGCAGCGGGCGCCTGAGCATGAGATGGCGCCGGCGGCGCTGCTGCGGCGATCGGAGCAGGCGGTGCGACGGGCTTGCGCGGCGGTTCGACGCGAGGTTCTGCTCGCGGTTCGATGCGGGGTTCTTGCCGCGCTTCTTGCCGCGATTCTTGCCGCGGCTCGGGACGAGATTCGCTCTTCGGTTCCGCCGGCGGCTCGTCCGGTAGCAGACGCGCGCCTGCGGGACGGTTGCGTGCCGGCGTGGCGGGCCGTGCGGTAAGTTCGTCGGCCAGCGCCGCGAGCGTGTCGCGCTGCGGACGCGCCGGCGGCTCGGCGACGGGCTGGAACGGCCGCGGCAATTCGTCCGGCAGCGGCTCGAGGCGCGGGCTAGGGCGCGTCCCGCCCGCCGGTTCCGGCTGCAACGGCCAAGAGCCATTGCCGTTCTCCGGCAGCGGAATAGCGCGCGGCAGCGCCTCGATTCCGGCGGCCGGACGCGTGGCGAGGTCACGCGGTGCGGCGACCGCGCGCACGATATTGGGTTCCACGACGACGTCGGTCGGCCCGCCGATCATCAACAAATGCTCGACATTGTCGCGCCGGACCAGGATGAGCCGGCGGCGGCCGTCGACGCTGGCATAGTCGATTACGGCAAGACGCGGCTGCCGGCCGCGCGCGCCGCCGCCGCCGAGCCGGCCGGCTCCGAACCGGCGCACCGCCCACGCCAAGCCGAGTATGAGGCCGAGCACAACAAGGAATGCGAGGAAGAATTTTACGGCGAGCGGCATCTCCGCCCCGAACAATGTATCAAACATCCGCACAACTCCCCGTTTCGCCGCGGCGCGCCGATAAACTTTCAAAGGTTAACAGCGCGGGCAACATTTGCCGCCGTGATTACTAACAAAGGATTAAAAATACTAGCCGATTTCGCCGCCAAAACCGACGCCTGAAGCATTGTCATGGTAAACGGCGGATTAATGGCAAAACCGGCGCCAACGGCGTTTTAACCCGCCATTAACCATAGGCCCGGCAAAGTCTGCCGGGTCGCAATAGGGACGCCGCCGATGCCGATCAACGACATTCCGATACTTGCCATGCTGCGCGAGCGCATGCAGTGGCAGCAGGCGCGCCAGCAGGTGCTCGCCGAGAACGTCGCCAATGCCGACACGCCCGATTACCAGGCCAAGGACCTCGCGCCGCTGGATTTCTCGCGCGAATTGTCGACCGCATCGGTGGCGCTGGAGCGAACCAATCCGAACCACATCGCCGCTTTCGTCGGCGGCTCGCAATTCGCCACCGACGAAAGCGGCCACTACGAGATCAGGCCGCGCGGCAATTCGGTGAGTCACGAAGACGAGATGATGAAAGTGGCGTCGAACCAGATGGATTACGAGGCGGCAACCGAGCTCTACACGCACAGTCTCAATCTGATCAAGCTTGCGGTCAAAGAGTGACGCAGGCGGCGAAGCTTCGTCGCCGACAGACCCGCGCAGGACTCCCCATGAGCATGGACTTCATGAAATCGCTCACCATCGCCGCCTCCGGTTTGCGGGCGCAGATGGGACGCATGCGCATCATCACCGAGAACATCGCCAATGCCGATTCGGTGGCGGAGACGCCAGGCGGCGATCCCTATCGGCGGCGGATCGTGACCTTTACGTCCGAACTCGACCGTTCGATCGGCGCGGACGTGGTCAAGCTCGGCCAGGTGCAGACCGATAGTTCCGATTTCCAGATAAGGCACGAGCCCGGCAATCCGGCCGCCAATGCCCAGGGCGACGTCAAGTATCCGAACGTGAATTCGCTCGTGGAATTGACCGACCTGCGCGATGCGCAGCGATCCTATGAGGCCAATCTCAACGTCGTCACCGCGACGCGCAAAATGCTCCAGCTCACCATCGACATCTTAAAGACCTGATCATGGCCACACCGACCATTGCCGCGAACGCCTATGCCGCGCTGGCGAAGATGCGCGACGACACGGCGAATATCGCCGGCGGCCTCAACAAGGGACAAGATGCCGGCCCGAACTTCGGCGCGGTCCTCAAAGACGTGATCGATGCCGTCTCGGCGGCGGCGCAAAAGTCGGACGCGCAAGCGCAAGCCGTCGCCGCCGGCAAAGCCAATATGGTCGACGTCGTCACCGCGGTTGCCGAGACCGAAACGGCATTCCAGACGCTCGTTTCGGTGCGCGACAAGGTGATCGCGGCCTATGAGGACGTTTTGAAGATGCCGATCTGAAAAAGGCCGCTTCCGTGTTCGGGGCGAGAAGAAAAATGGAGTTGAAATGACGGGCCCTGAAGTTTTGGACGTCTCGCGCGATGCCATCGTGACGCTGCTATTGGTCGCTTCGCCGCTGATGCTGGTCGCGCTGATCGTCGGCGTCGCCGTTTCGCTGTTGCAGGCGCTTACGCAGATCCAGGAATCGACGCTGGTGTTCGTGCCCAAAATCCTCGCGATCTTCCTCGCGCTCCTCGTCGCACTGCCGTTCATGGCCGACGCGCTGCATTCGAACTTTCTACGAATCGCCGCGCACATCACCAGCGGCTGAGCGGGTTTGTTATTGCCTCCCCACAAGCGGGAGGGGAAATCGGAAGAGCGCCAGCCGTGACGATCGATATTTCCAACCTGCCGGCGCTCGGCGCGACTTTTCTGCTGGTATTCGCGCGCACCGGCACCATGGTCATGCTGTTGCCGGGGCTAGGCGAGCAAACCGTCTCGGCGCGGCTTCGTCTTACCATCGCACTGATGCTCGCCGCCGTGCTGTTGCCGCTGCATCGCGACGACTATCATATCGATCCCGGCGCGCTGGCGCCCGCCATCGTGATGCTGATCGAGGAGATTATCATCGGCGCCGTGCTCGGGCTGACCGCGCGGCTGACCATTTCGGCGCTGGAAGTCGCGGGCTCGGTGATCGCCCAGCAGCTCGGTTTGGGCTTCGTCACCTCGGTCGATCCGACCCAGGGCGAGCAGGGCGTCATCCTCGGCACCTTCCTGACCATGCTCGGCATCACGCTGTTCTTCGCCACCGACATGCACTATCTCGTCATCGCCGCGCTCAACGACAGCTACACTTTGTTCGCTCCGGGCGAGGTGCCCGCCGTGGGCGACGTGGCGGCGTTGATGACCAAAACCGTATCCGGCGCGTTTCGCATCGGCATTCAGCTATCGGCGCCGTTTTTGGCGTTCGGTCTTCTGTTCAATCTCGGGCTCGGCGTGCTGTCGCGGCTGATGCCGCAGATGCAGGTGTTCTTCATCGCGCTGCCGCTGTCGATCCTGATCGGCTTTCTGTTCCTGCTCCTGGTGCTCGGCTCGATGATGGGTTTGTTTCTCGATTATGCCGGCGGCGTGCTGTCGCAGCTCGCTCCGCACGCTTAGGCGAACGTCAAATAAAAAACCGCGATGGCCGACGAACGCGACGATACCGAACACACGGAAGACCCCACCCCGCGGCGGCTCGAGGAAGCCATCAAGCGCGGCGACGTGGTCAAAAGCATCGAGGTCAGTACCTGGTTCACCATCGGCGGCGGAACGCTGATGTTGATGGTGTTTGCGGGCCCGATGGCCGGCAAGCTGCAATCGATATTCCGCGGCTTGCTCGAGCATTCCGGTGAAATCCCGGTCAATGGTCCGGCGCTCGATCAACTCATCAAGGCCTTGGCGACGCATATCCTTGCCGTGCTCGCCATTCCCGTACTCGTGCTGGCGCTCGCGGCGCTGTTGGGTAATGCCATCCAGCATCGCATCTTGTTCTCCGTCGAGCCGGTGATGCCGCAGCTGTCGCGAATTTCGCCGGCGGCGGGTCTGCGCCGCCTGTTTTCCAAACAGGCGCTCGCCAATTTCGCCAAGGGGCTCGCCAAGCTCGCTTTGTTCGGCGCGGTCATCGGCGCGCTGCTATGGCCGCAACGCCAGCGGATCAGCGGTCTGATCGCCGTCGATCCGGCGATCATCCTGCCGTTCACCCGCGCGCTGGCGCTGAAAATGCTGGGTACGGTCGTGGCGATCTTCGCCATCGTCGCGGCGGCGGATTACCTGTTCCAGTACCGGCAATGGTTCGAACGGCAGAAAATGTCGGTGCGGGAGATGAAGGAGGAGTTCCGCCAGAGCGAGGGCGATCCCGCCATCAAGGGCAAGATCCGCCAGTTGCGTATGGCGCGCGCGCGTAAGCGCATGATGGCCGCGGTGCCGAAGGCCTCGGTCGTCATCACCAACCCAACCCACTTCGCCGTCGCGCTGCAATACGAGCGCGGCATGAACGCGCCGGTCTGCGTCGCCAAGGGCGCCGATCTCATCGCCCGCAAAATCCGCGAGGTGGCGGAAGCCCACGATATCCCAGTGGTCGAAAATCCGCCCTTGGCCCGAACCTTGTACGGGACGGTCGAGATCGACCAGGAAATTCCGCAAGAGCACTACCGCGCGGTGGCCGAAATCATCGGCTACGTGATGCGACTGCGCCGTTCGGTCTTGGCGCCGGGCTAATTCTTGGTGCCGGGCTAATTTTTGGGGCCGGCCTAATTGTGTACGTCTTTGCAAAGCCCCTTGCGCAATTCAATGGCGCAAGGCACTGAGAGCGGGGCATGACCGAGCAGGCCAGGATCGAGCGGGCCACGACTGAGCAGCCCATGACTGCAACCCCGTCTGCTGCAACCCCGTCTGCACGCCTGACCGCGGCCAAAAATACCCCCTTAGCTGCGGGTAAAACCGCGATCGACCGGGCCTCCTTTGCCGAAACGTCAGGCGGGGTCGCGACGCGTTCCTCGATCGATCGCAGCGCCGCCGGCTCAAGCCGGGGCAGCATCATCCTGGTGCTTCTGGTCGCCGCCGTCTTGGTCGCCGCCGCAACCGGCATCGTATTGGTCGGCGGCAATAACGCCGAACCTTATATCCTGGCATTCTTGGCTGTGCTTGCCACGGTCGGCGTCTTTTCGCTGTTCGCTTTGGCCTGCGGCATCTTACGGGTCTCCGCGGCGGCAGCCCCCCATCCCCTAATCAAAGCGATCGTCGACGGCGCCTCCGAGGGCACCGTGGTCACCGATCACGACGGCCGCGTCATCTATGCCAATGCGGCCTATCTCGATCTGATCGATGCCGCCGACGCCAACGACTTGCGGCCGGTCGAGCGCGCCTTCATCGGCGACGCGGATGCGTCCGAGGCGATTTATCGGCTCCTGAAAGCCGCCCGAGAGGGCAAGCGCCTTGACGAGGAGGTGCGTATCGCCGGGCTACGCGGCCGCCCCGCGCGTTGGTTGCGGTTCAAGATCCGTCCACTCGGCGCTAGCCGGCGGGACGCGCGGCTGACGGTCTGGTCGCTTGCCGACGTCACGGCCGAGCGCGACCGGCAAGAGAATGTGTTTCAGGTGTTGCAGCATTCGATCGACTATCTCGATCATGCGCCGGCCGGCTTCTTCTCGGTCGATGACAAGGGCGACATCGTCTATCTCAATGCGACGCTGGCCAATTGGCTCGATCAGGATCTGGCGCAGGTCGGCTCCGGGGGGCTGAAGCTTGCCGATCTGGTCGCCGGTGACGGCGCGGCGCTGTTGACGACGCTGCGCGGCGCGCCGGGCGAAGTCAAAACCGAGGTGCTCGATCTCGATCTGCGCACGCGCTCCGGCCGCACGCTGCCGGTGCGGGTGTTTCATAAGCTCGCCTACGGCTCCGACGGCACGCCGGGCGCGTCGCGCACCCTGGTGCTCAATCGCGCCCGCGACGACGGCACCGATCCGCAGCGCGCCGCGGAAATCCGCTTCATGCGGTTTTTCCACCGCACGCCCATGGCGATCGCGACCATCGACAAGCATGGCGGCGTGGTGCGCACCAATCCGCTGTTCGCAAAACTGTTCCAGGGCGTGCGCGGCGAGGAAGGCGAAGATCGCTCCATTCTCGCTATCGTCGCGGCAGGCGATCGCGAGGCGCTGGCCGCCGCCATCGCGCAGGCGGCGCTCGGCAAGGGCGACATTGCGCCGGTCGACGCCACGCTCGCCGTCGACAGCGAGCGGTTCGGGCGCTTCTATGTGACCGCGGTCGAGGAGGAGGAGCGCGACCAGGAAGCGGCCATCGTCTACGCGCTCGAGACCACGGCGCAACGCGAACTCGAAAATAAAGTCACCCAGCAGCAGAAGATGGAGCTGGTCGGCCAGCTGGCCGGCGGCATCGCCCACGATTTCAACAACGTGCTCTCCGCCATCATGATGGCGACCGACTTTCTGCTCAACGCGCACAAGCCGACCGACCCGTCGTTCGCCGACATCATGCAGATCAAGCAGAACGCCAACCGGGCGGCGAGCCTGGTGCGGCATCTGCTCGCCTTCTCGCGCAAGCAGACGCTGCGCCCGCAAGTGCTCGATCTCGGCGAGGTCTTAAGCGACCTCACCATGCTGTTGCGCCGCCTGATCGGCGAAAAAGTCACGCTCGAGGTGGTGCACGGGCGCGACCTTTGGCCGGTAAAGGTCGATATTTCGCAATTCGAGCAGGTGATCGTCAATCTCGCGGTCAATGCGCGGGACGCCATGCCCAACGGCGGGCGGCTCACGGTGCGCACCGCCAATGTGACGGCGCCGGAATGCGACCGCTTCCACGCCAAGGGCATGCCGGCTGCCGATTACGTGCTGGTCGAGGCGGCCGACACCGGCACCGGCATTCCGGCAAAAATCGTCGACAAGATTTTCGAGCCGTTCTTCTCGACCAAGGAGGTGGGCAAGGGCACCGGGCTCGGTCTCTCCACGGTATACGGCATCATCAAGCAGACCGGCGGCTTCGTCTATGTCGACTCCGCGGAAAATAAAGGTGCCACATTCCGCATTTTCCTGCCGCGCCACGTCGCGACTGCACGCGAGCTTGCGGCCGAGCGCGGCGCCGAGGCCGAAGCGGCGGCGGGCGATTCCGGCAAGCGCCCGGTCAATGCCGATCTGACCGGCGAGGGCACGATCTTGCTGGTCGAGGACGAGGACGGGCTGCGCCAGCTCAACGCCCGCGGCCTCGCCTCGCGCGGCTATACCGTGCTCGAGGCTGCCAATGGCGTCGAAGCCATCGAGATTTTGGAGCGTCACGGCGGCAAGGTCGATCTTGTGGTGTCGGACGTGGTCATGCCGGAAATGGACGGGCCGACGCTGCTGCGCGAACTGCGCAGTCGCGATCCCAGCCTGAAAATCATCTTTGTCTCCGGCTATGCCGAAGACGCCTTCCAGAAGCACCTGCCGGCCGACGGGCAATTTGCCTTTTTGGCGAAACCTTTCACCCTCAAGCAGCTCGTAAATGAAGTGAAAGAGACGCTGGCGGCCTGAGCGGCCGTCCGGCTGCGCCGCCTTTCTCCCAACGCATGCTCAAATGACGCAGCTGCGGTGCGACATCGGCGCGTGCGACGCTTTGCGACAGGCCGCCGCCGACCGGCGCGGGCGTAAACAGATGCAAGCGCAAGCGCGGCTTCATCTGGTCTCGCGCCGGGCGCATGCGAGGGACCTGCCGCGGTGCACCGATTGGTCGGAACTCACGGTCTTATGCCGGCGCGATGGCTGCCGTCGTTCGCCACTTTTATGGCGCTAGCGCTCAGTCTGATCTGGACCGAGGCGGCCGATGCGCGCCTCGAAGGCGGATTAAGCTTCGCCGGTAGCAGCGCTTTTGACTCGATCAACTTCGACGACGTCATCGCGTTCGATAATTCGCTCGTTCCCGCTGCCGCGCAGCCGACCTATCCGGGCGGTTCGCTCGGCGGCTTGTTCAACCGCGGCGACCTGATCGGCGGCTTCGCCGCGGGCTTCCTCGGCTCGGGCGTGGTCGGTCTCTTGTTCGGTCACGGCGTGGTGGGCGAATTGAGCGGGGTTGCTTCGGTGCTCGGTCTGTTGTTCCAGCTTGCGCTGATCGCAATGCTGGCGCGGCTGATCTGGACCTGGTGGTATGACGATAAGGTGGATGCCTCGGCCCGCCTTTCGCCGCGACAATTGGCCGACGCCTATGGGCGCCCGCGCAATGAAATGCTGCGCAATGTCGATCCGAGCTCAGCCGGCGACGATGCGCTTAGGAGCGAAAGCGACGCCCCCGCCAAGACCGAGCAGCCGCACTCCTGAGGCGACTTGTGATGCGACCGTGACACGCTTGGCTTCTGCTATTGCGGCGACGGCCCGTCGTGGCACGACTGCGGCCCGGCTTGATGGGGCAACAAGTTCGGCACGTCACATTTGGAGCAGGCGCCAAGCGCGAGGCCAAGCCCAACCAGGGCGCCGAGCATGGTGAGAGGCCGCGCCCGGAGTTGGGGCGCAATACGCATGATATAGGACACGGTGTTGGTCATAAGCCGCCTTGCTTATAACGCTAAGCCGCGCGCTCACAAAACATCGTTAATTTATGCCGGGGCTCAGCGTTGGAGAACGCCGATGACTCTACTGGCGAAACTCAGCCGCTCCGCCATCAGGCCGATCACATAGGTAAGCAGCGCCTGCACCAGGGAGGGATGCTCGACCTTGAGACGCTCAAACGCATCGGCCCGCAGCTCGTAGGCCACGCTCGCGACTTCAGCCTGCACTGTGGCGCTGCGCGGACGCCCGGTGAGCAGACCCATCTCGCCGATGGTGGTATGCCGCCCGAGACTGCGCACGCGAATCGAGCTGCCGTCCTCCAAGCTGACGATGATCCCGACGCGGCCATCGATAATAAAGTGCATGGAATCGGAAGGCCCGCCTTGCTGCGCGATGACGTCGCCCGGCGCGAATTCATAGCGTCGGCAGTTATCGGCCAATGTGTCGGCAAACTCGGCGTTGCCGAGCGCCTCGGCAAGCCAGTCGCGCAGCGAGCGCACCCCGCCGTCGCCGTCATTGTGGGCGGCAATGATGGCGTTCTCGCAAAACTCGAGCGCGCGGTCGACGTCCGCAAAGACCGGGACATTTTTGGTGGTGACTTGGTTGTCGCCGAAAGCTTTCTCGATCGAGGGCGTGAGCTGCACCAGGACCAGGCGCGCGCCCAGCGCCTCGGCTGCCTGCTTGATCTGCGTGAAACTATGGACGGCCGACGAATCCAGCCCGGTGACGAGCCGAAAGTCGAACAGCAGAAAGCGGCATTTCGGCCTTTCCGCCAGCAATAGCTTGACGTGTTCGTAGAGCCGGTTGGCGGAGCCGAAAAACAGATAGCTTTGCAGGCGCAGGCCCTGTAATTCGCGGCCGTGAGCCGCGAGCAGCGAAAGCTCCCGCGGTCCGCGATCGAGCGAGCTGCGATATTCCGAACCGTCGAAGGCGAGCTTGACGACGTTGATGCGGCCGGCGCTCAAGGCGAACGTGGCGCAGCCGAAGATCACCCCAATCGACACGCCGGGCAAAAAGCCCCACCAAACAATAATCAGAGCGATCGCGAGTAGGGACAAGTATTCCAGCCGCTCGAGCTGGCGTGCGCTGCTGACGAGCCAGCGCTTGGCCGAATCATAGCCGATCGTCACCAACAGCCCGCCGAGCGCGCATTTGGGCATGTAGCCGAGAAATTCGGGATTGACGAACACGGCGGCCGCGGACATTGCCGCGATCATCAGGCCGGAGACCCGGTTGTCCTTGCCGAGGATGAAGTTCAGTTTCGTCCGCGTGCTCGTCAGGCAGGCCGCGTAGCCGCCCAGCGCCGCGCACAGCAAGTTGGCGATGCCTTGCACCTTGAGCTCGCGATCGAGCACTGCCTCGCGTTTGGTCGACATTTCGATCGAAGTGATATTGAGCAAGATGCTGATCGTGCCCACGAACATGACGGCGATGAAATCGGCGCCAAGCTCGGGCAATGCCGACCACGGCACCCGTGCGAAGGTGAGCGACCACGGTGGCGCAAAGGCCCGTGCCGACGGCATCGTGAACATCCAGCGCTGCGCCTGCGCATCGGCGATGGGAATTCTCAAAAGAAGAAGAACGAGGTAGAAGCAGACGATGCTCACCAAAAGCTGGGCCGGCATCGCCAGCGGCGATTTCCAATACTGCCGCCCGATGATGAGAAAGGCCGCGACTGCGGTCCCTGCCAATAATTTTTCCGCGGCGTCGAGGTCCAGGAGATGGGCGATGTTCGCAACGCTCAGCGGATAGCCGGTCAGGATGCGAAACACGCCGGCCAACATCAGGCACCCGGACGCGCCGAGAAAGCCGCCGATCACCGGATAGGGAACAAACCGGATGGCGCGGCCAAGGCGCGCCAGACCGAGGCCGCAAAGGAGTAGTCCGGTCAGCGCGGCACTCAGCACCAGCACCACCAGAGTCGTCGTCAGCAGGCTATCGTCGAGGCCGTTTGTCCGCAGTCGCACGGCGAGTGTGCCCACAAGCGCGGCAATCACCGCGCAGGTCGAGCCGTCAGGTCCGCCGATCGCAAACGGCAGTGAGCTGCGCCATGACGTCACCGCCCCGCCGATCGCGCCGGTGATGAACGTCGCCGTGAGACCATAGGCAAGCCAAGGTGCAAGCGGCCCGGAGAAAATCAGCGCCGCATACGACACGTAGAACAGGATGGAAAATACGCCGACCACGACGCCGGCGATGGCCGAATGTGCCAGCGGAGTATTCAATCCGCCACGGATAAGACGGGCAAATGCTCCGGACTGAATGGCGGAATCGCTCACGCAAGTTCCAATTTGGATGACATCCGGGACAGGTCGGATGGTTGAGTGTTAGACCTAATTGCTGCCGCCACTCGCTTGATGCGCAATCCCCGGATGAACCCCGAACTACCATGATTTGGCACCAATATCGAGTAAGCGCTGCAAACTTCACGCCTACCTGCCGGCGCCGAGTTCCCTCTGTCCATCGATGGGGCACAGGGCGTCTCGCGTAGCGTCGCCGATGAAACCGGCCGCGCGCTAGAGGCACAATTTGACGGAGTATGGCGCCGGGATTTCCATTATCTTACCGTTGGCCGGCCGGTCAGCCCATCCGGCCGGCGTCAATGACTAGGGAGAGAAATACTATGGACATTAAGCCCTGTGGTTCGGTGCCGTCGCGGCGCGGGCCGGCCGATAGTTTCACCGGCGTGGTGTGGCAGGAACCGATCATCGAGGCGCCGGCGCCGGCGCGCGTGCGCTCCGGCCTGGTGCGCTTCGAGCCCGGCGCACGGACCCATTGGCACTCCCATCCGCTCGGCCAGACGCTTTTTGTCGTCTCCGGAGCCGGCCGGGTGCAGACCTGGGGCGGCAAGGTGCGCGAGATCAAAGGCGGCGACGTGGTGTGGATTCCGCCGAACGAAAAGCACTGGCATGGCGCGGCGCCGACGACGAATATGGTTCACGTCGCCATGCAGGAAGCGCTCGACGGCAAGCACGTCACCTGGATGGAGCCGGTGACCGACGAGCAATACAAGGCCGCGCCGTAATCCCATGCGGTACGAGCTTTACTATTGGCCCTCGATCCAGGGCCGCGGCGAATTCATCCGGCTCGCGCTGGAGGAAGCCGGCGCCGACTATGTCGATGTCGCGCGGGCCGGTAAGCGCGGCATGGCGAAGATGATGAAGCTGCTTACCGGCAAAGGCGTTGCGCATCCGCCTTACGCGCCGCCTTTCCTAAAAGCCGGCAAATTCGTCGTCGCGCAGACCGCGGAAATCCTGTTCTTCCTCGGCCCGCGCCTGAAACTCGCGCCGCGCGACGAGGCGAGGCGGCTGTGGGCGCATCAATTGCAGCTCACCATCGCCGATCTCGTCGTGCGTATCCACGACACCCATCACCCGGTGTCGGGCTGGCTCTTTTTTGAGGAGCAACGGCCAGCGGCAAAGCGGCGCACCAAGGATTTTTGGCGCTATCAGGTGCCGAAAATGCTGGGCTATTTCGAACGCGTGCTGCAGAAGAACGGCGGCAAATACACGGTCGGCCCCAGCCCGACCTATGTCGACCTGTCGCTGTTCCAGATCGTCGACGGTATGCGTTATGCCTTCCCCAAGCGCATGAAGCGCTTCGAGAAGAAAATTCCGGGGCTGGTCGCGCTGCACGACCGCGTCGCGAAACGGCCACGCATCAAGGCCTATCTCGCCTCGGAGCGGCGCATTCCATTCAGCCAATGGGGCATCTACCGCTATTTCAAAGAACTCGACGCGTAAGGCTTGCTCGGCCGCTGTTTCTCAATGGCAATATAGAAACGGCCAGGGTAAGTAGGGGCGGAAAAGCCGGGGAGGACCATGTCGGGCTATTGGCAAAATTTCGATCTCACCCAGGGAATCAACATCCTGCGCCTGATCTGCGGGCTGTTCTTCATCCCGCATATCTACGCAAAATTCTTCGTGCCGGAGGCGCTCGGTTTCTTCAAGGCGGCGAAGTTCAACCCGCCGGCGCTTTATATGTACGTCTCCTGCGTCGTCGAGATCTTCATCGCGATCGGACTTATCTTCGCGATTTTTCCGTTTTATGCCGGCCTGCTTGGCTTCATTCACTTGCTGATTGCCGGTGGGGCAGTGTGGAAAGTTACCGGGGGCAAGTGGCTGTGGAACATCGGCGGTCACGAATATTGCGTGTTCTGGGCGATCTGCTGCCTGATCGTGGCGATGCATTATTCGGCCGACGCCATGCCGTTTCTGCCGTTCAGATAGTCAAAGTTTCGGCAAGGAGTATTGCCAATGATCAAAGCGGCCATTGTCGGGCTAGGCTGGTGGGGCAAGACGGTTGTTGAATCGGCCGAAGGGAGCGGCGTCATCCGCTTCGTCGCCGGCGCGACGCGTACGGTGACGCCAGACATCGAGGCCTTTGCCAAAAAGCACGGCTTTAAGCTTGAGGCTGATTACGGCGCCATACTCGCCGACCCGAGCGTCGATGCCGTGGTGCTGGCCACGCCGCATTCGATGCACGGCGCGCAGGTGGTCGCCGCGGCCGCAGCCGGCAAGCACGTGTTCTGCGAGAAGCCGTTCACGCTGACCAAGCGCGAGGCGGAAGATGCGGTCGCCGCCGTGCGCAAGGCCGGGGTCACGCTGGGCTTGGGCTACAATCGCAGGCTTCACCCTGAAATCGTCAAGCTGCGCGAAATGATCCGCAGCGGCGAGCTCGGCACCATCCTGCATGTCGAAGCGACCATGACGTTTCCCAATGTGCTGTTCATCAATCCGAGCCACTGGCGCGCCGACAAGAATGAAACGCCGTGCGGCGGACTGATGCCGATGGGCGTGCATGCGGTCGACGGCATGATCGATTTGTGCGGGCCGATCGATCACGTCTTTGCCCAGAGCTTTCGCCGCGCCGCCCCAATCGATGCCGACGACACGACCTCGATCCTGTTTCGGATGAAGGAGGGCATGTCGGGCTATCTCGGCACCATGACGACGACCGGGCCGGGTTTCTCTTTCCAGGTGTTCGGCTCAAAGGGCTGGTTGCGGCTCGAAGGCGTGACCCACGTCGCCGGCGCCTCCTCCGAAGAACGCCGCACAAAACTGTTCGGCACCTGCAAATTCCAACCGGTGAAGGGCGAGGCCAAGACCTGGCAGGCGGCGACCATGGATGTCGCGCGCGCCGCGCTTGAAGCCTTCGCCAGGGCGGCTGAGGGCGGGCCGGCTTATCCGATCCCGTACGATCAGATGATCCATGGCGTTGCCGTAACCGAGGCCATCGTGCGCGCCGCGGCTTCGGAGAAGGTTGAGAAGGTGCAGTGACGGAAATTGCGTTCGTCATGCCCGCGCATAGCCGTTCGAAGAACGGCGTCGCTTCGCTTGCCTATGTCGCGGGCATCCACGTCTTAAAGTGCGGCTCGAATTGAAGACGTGGATGGCCGGAACAAGTCCGGCCATGACGGATCGAATGAATCGCATCACGAATTAAGATAAGCAGGAACACAATGGATCTCGGCAACGGCCTCGGCCATCTGACCTATTCGACGCTCGTGCATCCCGGCGACAACTGGGAGCAGATGTGGGCGAGCCTGAACACTTATGTGCCGAAGGTGAAGGCGCGGGTGGCCGGCAACAAGGCGTTCGGCGTGTCGCTGCGGCTGTCGGCAGACTCGGCGACGACGCTGGTCAACAGCAAAGCCGAGCGCGAGAAGCTGAAGAAATTTCTCGGCGACAACGACATGTATCTCTACACCGTCAATGCCTTTCCTTACGGCGCGTTCAAGGGCACGACGGTGAAGGAGCAGGTCTACGAACCGGATTGGCGCTCGGAGGAACGAACCCGCTACACCATGAACGTCGCCGACGTGCTGGCCGACGTCTGCTCGAAGGATATTTCGCCGTCGATCCAGAGCGCGCCGCTCGGCTTCAAGCCGCGGGTGACCGACAAAGCGGTGGTCGATAGCTATACCGACCACGTGATGCGCGTGGTGGCGCATCTCGTCGGACTCGAGGAGCGCACCGGCCGCGTGGTGACGCTGGCGCTCGAGCCCGAGCCTTACTGCTTCCTGGAGACCACCGACGAGGCGGTCGATTATTTCACCCATCATCTTTATTCCGGCGCCTCGGCGGAAAAGCTCGCCAAGCTCGCCCATATCCCGATTTCGGAGGCGCATGTTGCCTTGCGCCGGCATCTCGGCGTGGTGTTCGACATCTGCCACCAAGCGGTGGAATACGAGAACATCGCCGAGAACCTGCAGAAGCTGGTCGACGCCGGCATTCCGATCTTCAAGCTGCAGGAAGCCGCGGCACTGCACATCCCCGAAGTGACGCAGTCGATCGTCGACACGCTCAAGCGCTATTCCAAGACCATCTATCTCACCCAGACGGTCGAGAAGAAGGACGGCAAGCTTACCCGCTTTCTCAATCTCGAAGACGCCTTTGCGGCGTGGGACAAGAATCCGGGGCCGCGCGAATGGCGCACGCATTTCCACGTGCCGGTCTTCCTCGACGATCTCGGCCCGTTCCGCACCACGCGCTTTGCCATCGAGGAAGCGCTGGCTTTTCACAAGAAGAAGCCGCTGTCGCGCCAGCTCGAAATCGAGACCTATACCTGGGACGTGCTGCCCGACAATCTAAAGACCGGCGACATTGTCGATTATGTCTGCCGCGAACTCGACTGGGTGCGCGGCCAATTGGTGTAACGGAGATTGCGTCATGAAAGTCGGATTTATCGGGCTTGGCCGCATGGGCCAGGCCATGGCGCGCCGCCTCATCGACGGCAGCCACGACGTCGGCGTCTATAATCGCACCGCCGAGAAGCTTAAAGCCCTGACCGATCTCGGCGCCAAGCAGCTGGATTCGATTCATGCGGCGGCGAATTACGGCGAGGCGGTTTTCACTATGCTGGCCGACGACGCTGCGGTGCTGGAAGTCGTCGGCAAAACGGGCGGACTTTTCGGAGTCGCTGCCGAAGGGGGGCATTCATATCTGCGCCGGCACCCACAGCGTCGCCGCAATGCAACAGCTTAAAAAGCTGCACGGCGACGCGGGCCAGGTTTTGCTCGCGACCCCGATGCTTGGCCGGCCCGAGGTTGTGGCTTCCGGACAAGCCGGCATGGTGCTCGGTGGCGGCAAGGAAAGCCTTGATCGCTGCCGTTCACTATTCATCGCCATCGCGCGGCGCGCCTTCGAAGCCGGCCCCGATCCGGTCGCAGCCGCCGCGATCAAGATCGCCAATAATTTCGTGCTCGGCTGCGCCATCGAGGCGATGGGCGAAGGATTCTCGCTCATCCGCAAATACGACGTGGTGCCCGACGTCTTTCTCGACGTGATGACCGACGGCCTGTTCGCCTGCTCGGCCTACAAAATCTACGGCAAGATCATTGCCGAGGAGCGCTACCAGCCGGCCGGTCAGCGCGCGATATTGGGATTGAAGGACGCCAATTTCGCGCTCGAAGCCGGCGGCGCGGTCGGCGTGCCGCTACCCTCGGGAAATGTTTGGCGCGATCGCCTGGTCGGCGCGGTGGCGCACGGCGAGGCCGAACACGATTGGGCGGTGATGGCGAAAGATCAGGCGCGGGCGAGCGGGTTGAGTTAGGCCATAGGGCCGTTGCGAGGGGCGTTTCGTCCTCGCAGCGAAGAAAATGGCGCAATAGCGGCGAATCGAAATTCTTGCTCGATCAACGCGCAATTTGCCCACTCATCGAAATCTCAATTTTCAAGTGCACGGCGATGACTCTTTTTCCGCCATCGTGCCTGTTTTGACGACAGCGCGTAATCGGTTGATGCGTATTGCAGAATATCGTGGAACACGGAGTGATGACGATTTCGCGAAAGTTTTCGCGCGATGGCACACGATTTGCTGACGCTCACGTGCGCATGTTTTATTTATGCGCCTGGAAGTGATAGCGCAGACAATGGTGCGAGCATCGCGGTGTCAAATCTTCGACGCAAAGGGTGCGTAGGAATAGCGCGACGTCCGAGACCGGTTACCGATTCGTCAGCGGTACTTCATGGTCAAAGGCGATTTTAAGAAAAGCGAGGGACGGAATCGCCCGTAAACGGTGCACTGTTACGGGAGATCATCGTGACCACGCATTCGGTTTCTTTCCGCGAAAATGTTTTCGTCGCGCCGCAACAAGTCGGCTCGTTGCGCCGCCGCATCATCGACACGCTTTGCGAGTGGCGCCGGCGCATGCGCTGGCGCCATGAGCTGGCGCTGTTGTCCGAGCTCGAATTGAAGGACATCGGCTATCCGGCGCGCGTCGAAGCCGAAAAGGCCAAGCCGTTTTGGCGCGCGTGATCGCGCCGATCATGGAAGGAAATACGAAATGATGCTCGCGGTGATGGCTGCGATTTGGCGCGCTCGGCGCGATCCGTCGTTCGAAGTGGTCTGCCTGTTTTCGCTGCTCGGCTTGACGCTCACTTTCGCCGCGGCGCGATAGCCTAGCCGAGCGCCTTGGCACCGGCTTGCGCGATCTGCTCGTCCTCGTGCGACTGCACGCCCGAAACGCCGATGCCGCCGACGCATTCGCTCTCATGCAGCAGTGGCACGCCGCCCTGGATGAGGGTGCCGGGAAAGTCGACGAAAGCCGGTCGCGCTTTGACCATGTCCTCGAAAAACTTGCTCGGCCGTCCGGTCATGGCCGAGGTGCGGGCCTTGCCGATCGACACTTCGCCGGAAATCCGCGGTGCGCCATCCATGCGCGCAAAGCCGAGCAGAATGCCGCTATCGTCGACGACCGAAATCACCACCGCCCAGTTGTTCTTGGCGGCTTCGGCCTCGCACGCGGCGATGAGTTTCTTCACGTCGGCCGATGTCAAAGCGGGCTTGCTGCGCATGCACAGAACTCGTCAGCGGTTGGTAAAGTGGAGCGGAAAATCGAAATATTCGTCCGGCTGGGACATGGTCGAGGGGAAGGGCGGGAACGGCTGCGCGCGATCGATCATCGCCAGCGCCGCGCTATCGAGATCGGCGTGGCCGGAACTGCGCAGGATATGCCGCTCCAGGACATGGCCGCTCCGGTCGATCTGAAACTTAACGAGCACGGTGCCTTCTTCCGCTTCATTCGGATAGGGCGGCCTGAAGCGCTCCAGATGCTTGACAATGGCTGTCACATACGATGGCGCGACTTGCAGCGCGCCGCCTTTGACGCGGGCCTGCACGGCAGGCGTCGGCGGCTTCTGCTCTTCGACTTTTGGCGGCGGCGGCGGCTCCGGTGGAGCGACGACGGCTTGCGGCTCGGGAGGCGGCGGTGGCGGCGGTTTCTCGATTTGTTGTGGCGGCTGCTCCGGAACCGGCGCGATTTCGGGCTGATCGATGGTGTCGTCGGTCGGCGCAAAATCCACCGCGATCGGCGCCGCGTCGTCGCCGATTTCGTCCGGCTTGTGGATGTAAACGTAAGCGGCAATGGCCGCGAGGTGGATGCCGAGCACCACCAGCGCGGCGATCGCCCAGCGGCGCAGGTCGCGCGGGTCGTCGTCGTCGAACCAGGTGAGCGAAGCGGCGGTCATGTCGCGGGCGGTCATTTCGCCTCACGCGTTTCCATTCCCACCAAGGCGATTTTGAGGTAACCGGAATCGCGCAAAACGTTCATCAGTTGCATGACGTCGCCATACGGCACGGCGCGGTCGCCGCGCAGGAAAATGCGTTCCTCCTTGTTGCCGCCGGTGGCGCTGGCGAGCACGCCGGGCAGCGCATCGCGCGACACGCTGTTGTCGCCCACCGCCAGCGTGCCATCGGCCTTGAGCGTGATGTAAACCGGCTTCGACGGCCGCTGCTGCTGCGGCGCGGTGGAGGAGGGCAGATCGACCGCCACGTCGACCGTCGCCAGCGGCGCCGCCACCATGAAGATGATGAGCAGCACCAGCATCACGTCGATGAACGGCACGACGTTGATGTCGTGCACTTCATTGAGTTCGTCGGTGCCGTGATCGAGACGGATGGCCATTGGGCTTAACTTGCGCTTACTCGGCGGCTTGGGTCATCGGCATTCTGGCGCGATCGAGATCGCGGCTGACCAGCCGCATCACCTGCGCCGAGGCATCGCCGAGGAGTGCGCGGTAATGCATCGTCTGGCGCGCTAGCACGTTGTAGATCATGACCGCCGGGATCGCGGCGACCAGGCCGAGCGCGGTGGCGAGCAATGCTTGCGCGATACCGGGCGCTACCACCGCGAGATTGGTGGTGTGAGCGTTGGAAATGCCGATGAAGCTGTTCATGATGCCCCATACCGTGCCGAACAGGCCGACGAACGGCGCGGTCGAGCCGATGGTGGCAAGAACGCCGGTGCCGCGTGAGATTTTTCGGCTTACCGCCATTTCGATGCGCTCGAGTTGCCAGGCGATCCGCTCTTTGAGCCCATCGGCGCGCAGATTGGCGGATAGCCGGATTTCCTGACCGGCGGCCTGCATGAGGAGGGACACCGGGCTGGTGCCGTCGCGCAACTGCTCGTGCGCTTGGGCGAGCGTCGCTGAAGAGTTGAGGATGCGCAGATTTTGACGCACTTCGTTTCGCGCAGTGTGCAATTCGAGCGTCTTGGCGACCCAGACGGTCCACGTCACCAGCGAAGCGAAGGCGAGCCCGATCAGGACTATCTTCACGAGAAGATCGGCATCCTCGAACATGCCCCAGGGCGAGAGATCTTGCGGCAGCTGCGCGCTGCTGATCGAAGGTTCGCCCGCCGGGGGTTGCCCGGCCGCCGGCGCCATCGCCTCCGACGGAGTTGGCGTCGTTGAGGCCGGAGCCATCGCATTCGGCGAGGCGGCCGGCGGCGGCGCCGCTGCGCTTGGTGCCCCCGTTGTCGGTGCGGCCGGAGCGGCGGCGGACGGCGCCACGGGCGATGCAGGTGCAGTCGGCGCGGCGGCTGGAACGTCCGGAGCCGGTGTTGCCGCCGGAGCGGGCGCCGCGCCAGTAGCGGAATTGCCTTGCGCGAACGCCGAAGGCGAAAGCGCTATCGCGGTCAGCAGCGCGGCGGCAAGGGCCGCGGCCGCAAAGCCTGCAAAGGCGCGGAGCGGAGTTGATCGTTGCCGGCGAATACGATCCTTCATCTCATGCGTTCCATTTTCGCTAGCGCGGCGTCGCCCACGCGGGATTCACGGTGTCGAGTGAATATGACGTTATAATGTAACATTATGGCTGGCTGGGTCCAGGCGGCGGCGTGTTGTTTTAGTTTGGAATAAAGAAAAACTGCTGTCTTTTCAGCATCTTGCGCCACCGCATTCGGTGCGGTCAAGGAAATATCGCGACGCCAATTGAAAGACACTGGATGTCAGTCCCGAGACAGGATGCCGCCCCCGGCTCGGCTGGCCCTTGCGCCGTCGTGTAACATCGGGCGCGGGCCGTCGTCCACGGCCGGGAGTCGCACATTATTATGTCACGATGCGGGCAAAATCCTGACCTCGATCACACGGGCTCGGCGTCGATCAGCACAAACGCGACAATCGCGGGCTCGGCGGTACGATTGCTCCACGCGTGATTGGTGCCGCGCTGGACGAGGACGTCGCCGGCCTTCAACAAAGCCTCGCCCTCGTCCATCATCGCGTAGATCTCGCCTGACAGGACGATGGCGTAATCGATCGTCGCGGTCTTATGAAAGCCGGGATGCCGCGGATTGTTGCGGTCGGCAGCCGCCGCGCGTCCGGAATCGTCGGGCAGCGCGTGCTCGCGCGCGATGGCCGCGAGACGCTCGGAATCCGGCGGATATTCGATGACGCGGAACACCGAGCCGTTTCGCGGCGGCGGCAGGCGATGACCGCGCGCGATGGCGTCGGCGTTGCCGCGATTGTCGGCGGGCGTGCCTGTCGTCTCCCAAAGCTCATGCACGATGGCGCTGCCTCGGGTACGGCTGAACACGTGCGGGGTCGGAGCGTCGATGACGAAGATCGATCGCCCGGCCGCATCATGGCCGGTGACGACGCGGCGAATTTTCTTGGTCATATTTGTTCCTAATGTCCGGCCCGCATGCGGGCGAGCAGCTCAGCCGTCGGATAGGAATCCGCCGGCAGGCCGTATTTCTGCTGCATCGCCTTGACCGCTTGTCGCGTTTTCAAGCCGAGAAAGCCGTCGATGGCGCCGACATCGTAACCGGCGCGCGCGAGCATGACCTGCATCGCTTTCACGTCGGCAAACGGCAGCGCCTGCGGCGGATTGCCGCGGTGGAGCGGGACCGCGCCGGCGATGCGGGTCGCGAGATAGGCGGCCGTGGTCGAATAGACCAGCGAATTGTTCCACTGCAGATAGACCTGGAAATTCGCATAGACGAGGAAGGCGGGGCCGAGCCGTCCCATCGGCAGCAGCAAAGACGCCGGGAGATTATCCGGCGGCAGCGGCCGCCCGTCCGCGAGTGTAACGCCATAGGCTGCCCATTTGGCGCGCGGCAATTGGATATCGAGGTCGGCTTGCTGCCATGGAAATTGAGATGGCAGATTCGACGGCGCGCGCACTTCGGTGAGCCACGGCTCGCCGCGTTTCCAGCCGAGCCCAACCAGATAATTCGCCGTCGAGGCGAGCACGTCGGGCACGCTGCGCAACAGGTTGCGCTTGCCGTCGCCGTCATAGTCGACGCCGTACTTGTAATATTCCGACGGCATCATCTGGGTCTGGCCAAGTTCGCCGGCCCAGGAGCCGATCATCTCGTCGGGGCGTAAGTCGCCGCGCTGGATGAGGCGGAGGGCATCGAGCAGCTGGGCCCGAAAGCGATCGGCACGCCGGCAATCATAGGCGAGCGAGACCAGCGAAGGCAGCGAACGGTAATTGCCCATATTGGCGCCGAAATCGCTTTCCAGGGCCCAGAAAGCGACGATCACTGGCGCCGGCACGCCATATTGTTGCTCGATGCGGGCAAAGACGGGCGCGTATGTCTTGATCAGCGTCTGGCCGCGCTGGATACGGTAGGCGGCGGCCATGCGGTCGGAGAATTCCAGAAACGTCTGGGTGAAGACGCGCTGGCCGCGATCGATATTGACGATGCGCTGATCGTAAGTGAGATACGGCGCGGCCTGCGCGATCGTGCTTTGCGAAATGCCCTGCGCCACGGCCTCGCGCTCCAGGTCGGCGAGCCACGCATTGAAGGGGCCGCCGGTGCGGCATGGCGCGGCGGCGTGGGCGGTGCCGGCAGCGGCCAAAAGAGCGAAGAGAACGGCGGCCCGGATCACTTGGCGACCGTGCATTGCAGATACCAATTCAAAATCTCTTCGCCGGTCCAATACAAAACGCCGTCGAAGCGGCGCGTGTAGTCGTAGATCGCTTCGAGATATTTGATGCGATGCGGCTGGCCGCTCAGATACGGATGGATGGCGAGCGCCAGAATTTTCCCGCGCTGTTCGCTCTCCGCATAAAGCCGGTCGAACTGGTCGACGGTGCGCTTGAACAGATAATCGGCCTCGTGGTGGGCCACCGCCATCATCGGAATGTCGTTGAGCTCCATCGTATAGGGTAGCGTCACCAAGGGTCCGTTCACGGTGCGGATCGTGGTCGGTTCGTCGTCATAGACCCAATCGCCGATATATTTGATCCCGGCCGCCGTCAGGAGATCCGGCGTCTCCAGCGTCTGCGTCAGGCCCGGGCCGAGCCAACCGAGCGGCCGCTTGCCGCAAAAGCGCTCCAGCACGCCGAGCGAGCGTGCGATCATCGCTTTCTGGTTGGGCTCTTTGTGAATCGGTCCTTGTTCGTAGGAATGGCCCATGAATTCCCAACGGTCGTTTTTTGCTTCTTGTGCGACGCGCGCATAATCTTCGCAGACCCGCGCGTTGATCGCCAGCGTCGGCCGGATGTTCAGGCGCTTGTAGAGATCGAAGAAGCGCCACACGCCGACCCGCATGCCGTATTCGTGCCAGCTCCAATTCGGCACGTCGGGAAGCTGCGTCATTCCGGTCGGCGGCGCCAACACTTGGCGCGCCATCGGCTTGCCGATGTCCCAGACTTCGAGATTGACGATGGTCCAGAATACCATTCGCGCGCCGTTCGGAAGCTTCAGCGGCGGACGATCGGCGATTGCGGAAAAATCCGCTCGCTCGCGCGGCAGCATCGGTTTCGCGCTGGTCTTTTTCTTAGTGCGTTTCGTCATCCCCGTTGCCTCATCCGTCGATTCGCCTCGTTAGGCGGCGTTGCGATAAATCGGGCCCAACTGCATGGCCAAACCGATGGCAAACTATACGTCGGCAGATGGACTTAGGACAATTTTGCTGCGATTGTCGGTCGATTTCGGTTGTGCAATCACATCCGCGTTAGGCGGGCGGATGGGCATTGCAGTCTGCGGCGGATCGATCATCTATGGAACCAACCCGTCGGGGACTGATTATCTCCCGAGCCTTTGAGATTCTAGTAAATCCCGCCTTTTGCGGACATTGATCAATGCCAGGCTCCGCCCTTTCCAAGCGCTTTCGGCTTGCCGGTTCGGCTTCTCCCGTTACAGCGAGCGATGTTGCCGCTGCCGAACCGCCGTCCGCCGAGCTACGGCATAAATGGCTCCAGGCCTTTCGCACCGTGCGCGCCGAGACGGAGCGCCGCGCCGCTTTGCTGTCGCCGGAAGATCAGGTCGTCCAGTCGATGCCCGATGCGAGCCCGACCAAGTGGCATCGCGCGCACGTCACCTGGTTTTTCGAGCAATTCCTGCTGAAGCCCTATCTCAAAAACTATAGTCCGTTCGATGAGCGCTTCGCTTATCTGTACAACTCCTATTACGTCTCCGCCGGGCCGCGCGCAGCGCGGCCGCAGCGCGGTCTGGTGACGCGGCCGAGCGCGGCCGAGGTCGCCGCATATCGCGCGCATGTCGACGCGGCGGTGACGCAGCTGATCGAAATCGCGAGCGATTTCGCCGAACTCGTGCCGATCATCGAGATCGGACTTAATCACGAGCAACAGCACCAGGAATTGTTGCTGACCGACATTTTGCACGCCTTCTCGCTCAACGAGACGCATCCGGCCTACGATCCGGATTGGCAATGGCCGCGGGCGGACGAGCGCGCCGTTACCGCTGCAGTGCTGTCGGGCCTCGATACGATCGGCCACGACGGCGATGGCTTTTGCTTCGACAACGAAGAGCCCGCGCATCAGATCGTGCTGCGGCCGGTGTGGCTTTCGCCGCAGCTCGTCACCAATGCCGAGTGGCTCGATTTCATGGCCGACGGCGGCTACGCGACGCCGACGCTGTGGTTGTCGGACGGCTTCGCGACCGTCGAAGCGCAAGGTTGGCGCGCGCCGGGCTACTGGCGCCAGATCGACGGCGCCTGGTTCGCGATGACGCTTGGCGGCCTGCGCCGGATCGATCCGGCGCAGCCGGTTTGTCACATCAGCTATTACGAGGCCGATGCCTTTGCCCGCTGGTCCGGCCAGGATCTGCCGACCGAAGGCGAGTGGGAAGTGGCGGCAAAACGCGGCGCTATTGCCGACGCGTTCGGCATCGTCTGGCAATGGACGCGCAGCGCCTATTCGCCCTATCCCGGATACAAGGCGGCGGCGGGCGCGCTCGGCGAATACAACGGCAAATTCATGATCAATCAAGTGGTCTTGCGCGGCTCGTCGCTGGCGACGCCGGCCGGCCATTCGCGCGTGACTTATCGCAACTTTTTTTATCCGCCGGCGCGCTGGCAGTTTTCCGGATTGCGGCTCGCCGAATACCAACACTGAGTAATTCCATGGCAAGCGCCCGACAAGCCGCGCTGCGCGCGGCGCCGTCCATCGAGACGGCCGATCCATTCGCCGCCGATGTCTTCGCCGGGCTCTCGGCGAAGCCGAAGCGGCTGCCGCCGAAATATTTCTACGATTTGGCCGGCTCCGCTTTGTTCGAGCGCATCACGCAGCTGCCGGAATATTATCCGACGCGCTGCGAGCTTGAGCTCTTGCGCGACAATGCGCCGGCGATCGCGTCCTTGTTTCCGCCGAACTGCGCGTTGATCGAATTCGGCGCGGGTTCGAGCAAGAAAGCGCGCATTTTGCTCGGCGCCGCCGCGACGGTGGAGGCCTACGTCCCGGTCGACATTTCCGGCGATTTTCTGCAGCAGGACGCGGCGCAGTTGCGGCGCGATTTTCCGCGCCTTGCCGTGCATCCGGTCGTCGCCGACTTCACGCAAAGCTTCGACATTCCGCCGGCCAGCGCCATGCTGCCGCGGGTCGGATTCTTCCCCGGCTCCACCATCGGCAATTTCGAGCCGCATGAGGCGGCCAAGTTTCTCCGCCATGCCGGCGTCATTCTCGGGGCCGGCGCGGTGCTGGTGATCGGCGTCGACCTGGTCAAAGATACGAAAATCCTCTGTCCGGCCTACAACGATGCCGAAGGCGTGACGGCGAAATTCAATCTCAATCTGTTGGCGCGCATCAATCGCGAGCTCGGCGCCAATTTCGACCTGACCACGTTCGAGCATCACGCCTGCTACAATCGCGGGCACAACAGGATCGAGATGCACCTCGCCAGCACCAAGCGACAGAAGGTGAAGGTCAACGGCAAGGCGGTCAGCTTTCGCGCCGGCGAGACCATCCATACCGAAAACAGCTACAAATATACCATCGGGTCGTTTCAGGCGCTGGCGCGCGGCAGCGGCTGGTCGCCGGTGCAGGTCTGGAGCGACGGCCTTTTTAGCGTGCACGCAATCAGGTATCAGGAATCAGATGTCAGTGCTCAGAATTGACACTCGCGTCTTGGCGTGGACCAAGTGAACGATCCGCGAGGCTGATTACTGATATCTGATTTCCGGTTCCTGATATGCCCATTTGCGAAGTCGATCCGTGGCGCCTGCAATATTTTGCGCATGTCGACACCGCCGCCAATATCCCGACCGAGGACAGCGATGCCTGGCAATGGTATCCGGCGCATCGCTTCGTCTACGACAAGCTTGCGCTGGCGCTCGGCCAAAAACTCGACGCCGCGCCGCACGGCGTGCCGCCGCCGTCTTATCCGGTGTTTTCCAAACCGATCGTCAATCTCAAGGGCATGGGCGTCGGCAGCCGCGTGCTGACGTCGGAAGCCGATTACGTCAAGCACTACGCGCCGGGCCATTTCTGGATGACGCTGCTCGACGGCCGGCACGTCTCCTCCGACGTCGCCGTGGTCGACGGCGAGCCGCGCTGGTGGCGGCACGCCACCGGCATACCGGCGGGCGAGGGCACCTTCGATTACTGGACCGTGCATGCCGAACCGGATGCCGGCATCGAAACCCGTTGCGGCGCATGGGTGCAAAAAAACCTTGCCGGTTATACCGGCATGCTCAATCTTGAAACGATCGGCGCAACCATCATCGAGGCGCATTTGCGCTTTTCCGACCAATGGCCCGATCTCTATGGCCCGGGCTGGGTCGACGCCGTGGTCGGGCTCTACGAGCGGCACCAATGGGACTTTTTTGACGACGATCGCAGCGAGGGTTATAGCGTCGTGCTGTTCGGGCCGCACGGCCGCCGCTATCGGCATCCGCCGCCGGCGCTGGTCGACGACGTCAAGGCAGCGCCGGGCGTCACCAGCGTCCAAATCACCTTCCACGAAAACCGCGCGCCGGAGCAGCACGCCATGCCGCCCGGCGGTTTTCGGCTTGCCATCGTCAACGGCTTCGATCTGCGCGCGGCCATGGCGGGGCGCGCGCGGCTCCGTGAATTTTTTCTGCCACCCTCTCCCGGAAGGGGAGCCTGAACTATAGTCTCCGGCGCCGCGGTTGAATTCGTCCAGAACAGGTCATGTATATGGTGCTGCGTGGTCTTATCGCGTTTTTGGCACTCGTTGCGACGCTCGTACCGGCGTTTGCGCAGCAACAGGTCAAGATCGGCATCGGCTACGGACTGGCGTTTCTGCCGTTTTATATCTGCGAAGATTTGAAGCTCGTCGAGAAATACGCGAAAGAGGCGCAGCTTGACGTCAAAGTGAGCTTTCCGCGGCTTAGCGGCGCCGCCCAGGCGCAGTCGGCGATTTCCTCCGGCGCCATCGATATGGGGCCGTTCGGCACTGCGCCGCTGCTGGCAGCCTGGGAGAAGGCCAAGAATACGCCGCAGCAAATCCTTGCCGTTTCCGGCGTTACCTCGCTGCCGCTCGTGCTCCTGAGCAATCAGCCGGACGAGCATTCGCTGGCCGATCTCAAGCCGAGCGACCGCATCGCGGTGCCGACGCTGACCTCGCCGCAGATGCAACTCTTGGAGCTGCAAGCGGAGAAGATTTTCGGCCGCTACGATCGGCTGCGTGGCCAAGTCGTCGCGCTGTCGCATGCGGATGCCGTCGACGCGCTCGGCGAAGATACCAGCAAAGATAACGGCGCCGTGACGGCTTATTTCGCCTCGCCGCCCTACACTGAAATCGCATTGCGCGACGCCAACGTTCATCCGATCCTGAAGTCGTCCGACGTGAGCCCCGGCAGGTTTTCCTTCCTCATGATGGGCGCGACCAAGGCCACTATCGAAGGCGAGCCGCAAATGCCTGGCGTCGTCGACAAGGCGATGGACGAGGCCGCCCGCATCATCCATGACGACCCGCGTCGCGCGGCGCAAATCTTCTTGACGCACGAGCCGTCCGGTACGCTCAGCGGCGCCGCAATGGCGGCGGTGATCGGCGACATCAAGGACGAGTTCGGCAGCGCGGTTTACGGCGTGCAGGCAATGGCCGATTTCATGGGCCGGCACGGCGAATTGAAGACGCCGCCGCACAGTTGGAAGGACATCGTGGCGCCGGCTTTGTTGAATTCATCGAGCTCATAAACAGCAAGACGCTTAAGAGGATCGGTATGGCCGACAAGACACTCAACGTCATCAGCATTTGCGGCAGCTTGCGCAAGGCTTCCTACAACGCCGCGCTGGCGCGGACACTGCCGTCACTGGCGCCGGCCGCAATGGCCATCGCGCCGGCGCCGGCATGGGACAGGTTTCCGATTTACAATGCCGATATTCAAAACAGCACAGGCTTTCCGGCCGACGTGACCGCCTGGGCCGACGCCATCCGCGGAGCCGACGGCGTGATCATTGTCTCGCCGGAATACAATTGGAGCATCCCCGGCGGTTTGAAGAACGCGATCGACTGGGTGTCGCGCTTGAAAGAAGTGCCGTTCACGAATAAGCCGGTCGCGCTGCAATCCTGTTCGGGCGGCCTGCTCGGCGGCGCGCGCATGCAATACCATCTGCGCATGGCGCTGACCACGCTCGACGCGATTATGTTCGGCAAGCCGGAAGTCTTCGTCAATTTCTCGGCGAAAAAATTCGACGAGAAAACATTGGCGCTCACCGATCAACCGACCATAGACATGGTCAAGCAGCAACTCGCCGCTTTTGCTAAGTTCATCGAGCGGCACGGCGCTAAAGACTGAACAACAGCTTCACACAAGGGGAGGGTACATATGGCGCGTCTCGACGGCCGCGTGGCGATTTTAACCGGCGGCGCCAAGGGGATCGGCCGCCACTATGCGGGGGCGCTTGCCGCGCAAGGCGCGCGGCTGATGATCGCCGATGTCGCCGACGGCAAGGCGATTGCCGAGGAATTGGCGCGCAAGCACGGCGCCAATTCGGTCGAAAGCGCCGTCACCGATGTCAGCGACGAGGGCGCGGTCAAGGCGCTGGTCGCCAAAACGATGGACCGTTTCGGCAAGATCGACATTCTGGTCAACAACGCCGCTTTGTTTGCGCCGCTACAAGAGCAGAAAGTCACCGAAATCGATGTCGCGCTGTGGGATCGCGTGATGGCGATCAATATCCGCGGCGTCTTTCTGATGACCAAACACGTCGCGCCGCAGATGATTGCGCAAAAGTACGGCAAAATCATCAATATCAGCTCGGGCACGGTTGCCCGCGGCATTCCTCAATTTGCTCACTATGTGACGTCGAAAGGCGCCGTGACGGCGTTCACGCGGGCCGTCTCGCGCGAACTCGGCGAGCACAATATCTGCGTCAACAACCTGGCGCCGGGTTTTACGCTGAGCGACAGCGTGATCGATGAAAATCCCCAGCATCTGGAGCATTCGCGCGCACCGTCGATCCTGCGCCGGGCGCTCAAGCGCGACGAATACCCGGAGGATCTGCTAGGCGCACTGGTGTTCCTGGCCTCGGCCGACAGCGATTTTATCACCGGACAGACCATCGCGGTCGACGGCGGCGCCACCAATAATTGACTTGCCAAGAGACGCGCCGGAGATCAGCGCGAGGGCAGGCGGTCGATCCGCGCCTGTGCGGCTTTCGTCGCGGCGGCGAAACCGGATTGCTGCCGCGCCTTCTCGGCGAAACAGCGCAGGAATTCAGCTTCGGATTTCGCGCTCAGCACGTCGGATTGCTTCTGATCAGCGGCCGCGGCGGCTTGCTTGGCCAAACCGTTGCGGATCGTTTCGCAGGCTGGAATTGGCCCGACCGCGCCGAACTCGGTCGTGTTGGCGATGAAGACGTGCCCGCCTTGAGCCAGGGCGATGAAAATCTCGTTGGCTTTGGCCGGAATGTCGCTTTGGGTGCGCGCGGCGAGCATGGCGTAAGCAAAAACCGCGCCCGGCGGTTTGCGGATCGTAATATCGGCAAAGCGCACGATGGCCGCATCGGTGAGCACCGCCTGGCTATAGAAATCCTGGTCCTTGACCGCCGCGCTTGGATCTTGCGGCAGTTCGTTGCCCGCCCAGCTCTTGTGCTGTTGCAGCCAGTGCCGCAATAAACTGTCGGTCGTCACGATCACGCGGGTCTTGGCGTCGACCCCGCCATAGACCATGCCGTCGAGCAGTCCAAAGCCCTCATCGCCGTCGTTTAGCGTGTCGAGATTAATCGCACTTTTGCCGTCGAGCCCCTTGATCGCCAGTGGACCGATGATGGTGCGCATCTGCTTTTCGAGGCCGGCCAGCTCCTGATTGTCCAGCGCGATGACCTTGTCTTCGTCGCCGCCGGTTGGATTTTTTGGTTCGGCATCCGTGGCGGCCTTGACCTTGGCGATCGCCGCATCGCGGGCGGCAATGTAGGCATCTTCTGGGGTTGTCGCCGCAGCCGGCGTCAGCAAAAAACTTGCCACGATCGAAACGGCGGCCATGGTTTGGGCGCGGATCATGCTCTGCATAGCGCTTGGTCGCTGCTAGCGCGCCCGCCGTTCATGGCGAAGCCGAATGGGCGGCCGGCTACTCAGCCGCGACAGCGCCGGGCCTGGTGCCCAGATGGTCGCGCAGCAAGACGCCGAGCCCGTTTAACGGCGCGCTGCCGATTATCTTCAGCGCGTGCCACAGACTGACCTGGTTCGTCGTCAGCACCGGCTTGCCGAGATCCCGCTCCAGCCGGTCGATGATGGCAAACGTGCTCCAGTTGCCGCACGCCAGCATGACCGCGTCGGCTCCCGGCCTGTCGACGCGGCGTCCGACGTCGTAGGCGGTTTGCGGATCGAGCAGGCCGATGTCCAGATTGCGGACGAGGCCCAGCGTTTCCTGCGCCAGCACGTTAAAGCCATTCGCTTCGATAAACGCCGCCGCAGTCCGGTTGATGGCGTCACTCCAGGGCGCGCCGAGCACGACGGTTTTGGCGGACAGCGCACGCAACGCTTCGAGCAGCGCGGTCGAGGCGGTCGTCGCCGGCTTGCCGCTTGCCGCTTCGATGCGCGCGACCAGCTCCCGATCGTAGCCGATGCCGTTGCGCGACGAGGGTGCGGTGGCGGCAAAGAAGATGACGTCGACGTCGACGTCGGCCAGTTTGCGGCTCTCGGTCTCGATCTCCTGGACGATGCGCAGCGTGGAATCGGCCTCGACCTGGGTCAGCGCCATGCGCGCGACGTGCAGCGTGATGTGCTTCGGCAGCACGCTCCAGAAATCCGGCTCCTGCACCGAGTTTGAGGACGGAAGCAGCACGCCGATGCGCCGAAAGTCCGCTCTCCGCGCCATCGGGACCTCCCTCGAAGCGATTGATCCTTGGCGGCAAGCCTATGCCGTTGCCCCGGCAGGTCAATGTCCGTACCTGCGGAGTCTCGACGCACGCTGTCCTGCATGGCAGCTGCGCTGTTCGCTCGTTTTATCGCTATTTCCGCCCCCAGGCGCTTTGACTATATTGTCTGAAAGCATCCGGCTTCAGAGATTCCTTGGAGGACGCCATGTCGGCGAAAAATTTGGCGGTTGCCGCCGCGAAGAAAACCAACGGCAAGCCCGGCCCGAAACACAATATCGAGGCGGTCCGGCAGGCCTATTACGAGCGCATCGCCAAGCACGACATGACGCCGTTGTGGAAGGTGATGAATTCGATCGTCACCAAGGAGCCGGTGTCGCGTTGCGCGCCGGTCGTTTGGCACTTCGACGACGTCAAATCGCTGGTCATGGAATCGGGCAGCCTGATCAGCGCCGAAGAGGCCAAGCGCCGCGTCTTGATCCTGGAAAATCCGGCCTTGCGCGGGGAGTCGCGCGCCACCAATACGCTGTTTGCCGGCATCCAGATGATCCTGCCCGGCGAGCATGCGCCGGCGCATCGTCACGCCGCCTCGGCGATCCGCTTCGTGCTCGACGGCGAAGGCGCCTATACCGCGGTCGAGGGCGAGAAGGCCTTCATGTCGCCGGGCGATTTCGTCATCACCGCGAACTGGGCGCCGCACGATCACGGCAATACGTCGAACAAGCCGATGCTGTGGCTCGACGTGCTCGACGTACCGGCGGTCAACTTCTTCGAGACCTCGTTTTCCGAGAGTTTCGACGATCCGATCCAGGAAACGACGCGCAAGGACGGCGACTCGCTCTCCTTCTACGGTTCCGGCGTGCTGCCTGACGGCACGCCGGCGATGAACCGCACGCCAGTGATCAATTACACCTATGCGCGCACCCGCCCGATCGTCGCGCGCATGATGGCGGCGGGCGACATCGACAAGCGGCACGGTGCGCGGGTGCGCTACGCCAATCCCGTCACCGGCGGCTCGGTGCTGCCGACCATGGGCGCGTGGCTCGCCATGTTGCCGAAAGGGTTTAAGGGCGAGCCCTACCGCTCCACCGACGGCACGATCTTTGTCTGCGTCGAAGGCCAAGGCTCGACCGATGTCGACGGCAAAGTGCTGCAATGGGGCCCGAACGACGTTTTCGTCATCCCGCCGTGGAAGCGTTACTCCCACATCGCGGGCAAGGAATCGGTGCTGTTCTCGATTTCCGACCGCCCGGCGCAGCAGGCGCTCGGCATCTGGCGCGAGGGGAAGTAAGCCGCGCTCCTCAATGCGCAGGGCTATCGACGCCGGCAGGAATCAACCGCGACGCGGGCGATCGACCGTCAATGCCGAAGTGTGGTGATGATGATGGCTTCGTTTCGGCGGTGGCGGCGGCATCGGCACCCAGTAGAGAAGACCACAGGTCCAAGCCTCCCAATAGGTCAGCTGCCGGTTGTCTTTGAAATTCGCGACTGCTGCTGAAAGTATGATCGAAGCCGGACAACCAAAGGCATACCACGGGACCGGCACCGCGGCGTAGGTAACCGCAGGAGGGACGGGTGGCGGCGCTTGAGCGTGCGCCTGTGTTGACAAAAAGGGATAAGCCGCGACAATCGCGGCGGTCGCGATCAATATTCTTTTCATGTCATAGGCCCCCTTGGTTGGCACGGTGACTCGCGCAGCGCCCAACCAATAAAGCTGAATTCTAGGCCGGCTCACACCGGCGGCCTATGATATTTTTGCAACAGTTGACAATTTAAAGTTGCCTCGATCGGGCATAAGCGCATCGTTCAGAGTCAATCTCATGCGGCTTGAAGCGAACTGCAAATTTTAGATTCCGAAGATCAAGGGTCCAGCAGCACGGCTAACGCATTTTCAGGATGATGACCTGATCGCTGGTCGGGTCGGTCGTCTTGCGCAGTTCGGTGACTTGCGCGGCCGTGACCGCCGGCCCCTGGTTGCCCCAGCCGTTGCGGATGAAGCTGACAACGTCGGCGATATCCTGGTCGGAGAACTGCAGCCGGAATTGCGGCATGCGGTAGGCGTCGGGCGTGCCCTTGACGACGAGCGGGTTCGAGCCGTTCAGCACCAAGTTGATGAGCGAAGACGGATCGTTGTCGAGCACGATCGGGTTGCCGGCAAGCGCCGGTATATACGGGGTGAAGCCCTTGGCATCGAGCCCATGACAGTTGGCGCAGGTGCCGGTGTAGACGGCAGCGCCCGGTTGCGATGCGTGGCCGCTGCGCAACGCAACCGCGGTCGTATCGTCATAGGCAACAGCCTGCTGCGTGGATGTCGCCGGCAGCGATTTCAGATAATCCGCGATGGCGTCGATGTCGCTGTCCGACAGGTAAGGCGTTGAGTTGTTGACGACATCGATCATCGAACCGAACGCCGTACCGCCGCGGTTGTGGCCGTGCTTGAGAAACTCGACGAGGTCGTCCTTCGACCAGCTGCCGAGACCGGTGCGCATGTCGCCCCGCAGGTTCGGAGCGTACCAGGCGTCGAGCTCCGCACCGGAGAGATAGTCCGCACTGCTGTCGTCGAGCGCTTTTTCCTGCCAGGCGATACCGCGCGGGGTGTGGCAGGCACCGCAATGGCCAAGGCCCTGCACCAGATAGGCGCCGCGATTCCATGCGGCGTCGTGGCCGCTCTTGGCGACATAGCTGCCGCTTGTGGTGAAAACGAGATTCCAGATCGCGAGCGGCCAGCGGAAGCTGAGATAGGACGAGATCTCATCGGGCTTATTCGCCTGATGGACGGGCGGCACCTGCTTCATGAAGAAATCGTAGAGCGCTGCCACGTCCGCGTCGGTGAGTTTGGCGTAGGACGGGTAAGGCATCGCCGGATAGAGCCGGCGGCCGTCCTTGGCGATGCCCTGCCGAACGGCGCGATCGAAATCCGCCAGACTGTAGCTGCCGATGCCGGTCTCGGGGTCAGGCGTGATGTTGGTCGAGTAAATGGCGCCGAGCGGGGTGCCCATCTTGAGGCCGCCGGCGAACGCCTTGCCGCCGGGGACCGAGTGGCAGGCGACGCAGTCGCCGGCCCGTGCCAGGTATTCGCCGCGACTGCCCGGAGGGCTGACGCTTTCGTCGGCACGCGATGTCCCGCCTGCGAACAGCAAAAGCAACCCGCAGAAGACCATCCTTGAAATTGTCGTCACGTCCCTCAGCCTCCTCAACAGGCGTCGCCCCCCGACTTTTTGTTGATTGGCGAGAGGCGGCCATCGAGCCGCCTCTCGCACCGATTGTCGAATGCGTCGGCTACGCCGATCCGCTCAGATCGTGATCGCTGATCGGCAGCGAGCGAAGGCGCTTGCCGGTGGCGGCAAAGATCGCATTCGCCACCGCGGCGCTGATCGGCGCGGTAGCCACCTCGGCGATGCCGCCCCACACTTTGCCGCCGCTCGGCATCAGATGGACGTCGATCTTCGGCGCCTCCGCAAGGCGCACCATGCGATAAGTGTCGAAATTGCCTTGCACTGCAGCGCCGTCCTTGATCGTGATCTTGCCGTAGAGCGCGGCGCTCAAGCCGAAGATCACCGAACCTTCGGCCTGCTCGGCGATGGTCAGCGGATTGACCATGTAGCGCGGGTCGAGTGCGATGGTGACGCGGTTGACCTTCACCTCGCCGCTTGGTTTGACGGTAACCTCGGCGACCTGCGCACACAGGCTGTCGTCGTCCTGGCAGATGGCGATGCCGCGGCCAGAGCCCGGCGGCAACGGTTTGCCCCAATCGCCTTTCTCCGCCGCGGTATCCAGCACCTTGACCCAGTCGGGCTTGCCGGCAAGGAGCTTGCGCCGCACCTGATAGGGATCGAGGCCGCTCGCGTGCGCAATCTCGTCGAGGAAGCTCTCGATGGCGAAGACGTGCTGGTTCACGCCGGGCGCGCGCCAGAACCACACCGGCAGGTGCGTGTTCCTGATCGCCGCTTCGACGCGCGTGTTCGGCACGTTGTAGCCGTTGTTGTCCAAGCCGTTAACCGCCTGCGGCTCGACTTTATTGGCCGGGAACGGCCTGCCGAGCGAGGCGAAGATCGACGAGGTGACGACCCGCATCGACCATGCGGTCGGCATTCCGTCAGCTCCGGCGGCGGCCTTGAAGGCGACCACTGCATGCGGACGGAACTTGTCCTGGCGGGTGTCTTCTTCGCGCGTCCAGACAAGCTTCACCGGCCGCTGCACCGCTTTGGCGATGGCGATGGCTTGTCTGACTTCGTCGTTGGCGTCGCGGCGTCCGAAGCCGCCGCCGACGAAGCCGTTATGGATATAAACCTGCTCGGGCTTGAGACCGGAGGCCTTGGCCGCCGCCTGGAGCGCCCCGTCCGCCGCCTGCGTCCCGACCCAAACATCGAGCCGGTCAGGCTGCAGATGCACGGTCGCGTTCATCGGCTCCATCGGCGAATGCGACAGGTAAGGCGTCTCGTAGATGGCCTCGAACGTCTTGGCCGCACCTGACATGGCCGCATCGACATTGCCATCGTTGCGCGCGGTCAGCATCGGCTGTGGCAGCGCCGCGCGGTACTCCTTCGAAAGCTGCTCGCTGTCGACCTTTCCGGCCTCGCCGACATCCCATTCAGGTTGCAGCCGCGACAGCGCCCGCTTGGCGCGCCAGTAAGTATCGGTCGCCACCACCGCCACGGCGTTCGGCAACTTGACGACCTGCAGCACCCCGGGCGCGCCGTTGAGCACGGACTCATCCACGCTCTTCAGTTTGCCGCCGGGGACAGGACAAGCCGTGATCGCGGCGAACACCATGCCCGGAACCTGGGCGTCGATGCCGAACTTGGCCGAGCCGTCGGTCTTATGGACCACGTCGATGCGCGGCATTGGCCGCGGGATAAAAGTGAACTGAGCCGGCGTCTTGATCGCAGGCTCTTTGGCAGGCGCAATCTTCGCCGCATCGGCGGCGAGCTCGCCGAAGCGCAGGCTCTGGCCCGAAGGTTTGTGGGTCACCACGCTCTGCGCGGCTGAGCACTCCGACGCCGCAACGTTCCAGCGCGCCGCCGCCGCGGCGATCAGGCGCTCGCGCGCGCTGGCGCCGACCTGCTGCACCAACTTCTGCGACCCCCGCACCGAGCGGCTGCCGACCGAGACCATCGGACCGTAGACGTTATTTTCCCGCAGATTGCGGTTGGGCGAGGCGTATTCGATCCGCACCTTCGACCAATCGCACTGCAGTTCCTCGGTGATCATCATCGGCAGTGCGGTCATGCTGCCTTGGCCCATCTCCGAGCGCTGGTAGCGAATCAGGACGGAGTCGTCCGGATCGATGGCGATCCAGGCGTCGATTTCGTTCGCCGCATAGGCGTTGTCGTCGTTCCAGGGTTGCGCCGAGACCGTTGCGGCGCGAGCGCGGCCCGGTGCCGCGCCGATGCCGATCATGAAGCCGCCGGCGGCGGTGGCAGCGGTGAGGATGAAGTGACGGCGGCTGAGAGTTGAAGCGACGCGGCTTCCATGCATCGCGGCCTCCCTTAAGCTTTCATCACGTCGGCGGCGCGATGAATGGCGCGGCGCAGACGTTCATAGGTACCGCAACGGCAGATATTGGTGATATTCGCGTCGATATCGGCATCGGTCGGAGTGGGGAACTCTTTCAGGAAGGCGACCGTGGCCATGATCTGCCCCGACTGGCAGTAGCCGCATTGCGGAACATCCTCCGCAATCCACGCGCGCTGCACCGGATGGTTATTATCCGGGGAGAGGCCTTCGATGGTGGTAACCTTCGCGCCATTGAGGGCGCCGATCGGCACCGAGCAGGAGCGCATCGGCTTGCCGTCGATATGCACCGTGCAGGCGCCGCACTGCGCGATGCCGCAGCCGAATTTCGTGCCAGTCAAGCCGACCAGATCGCGCAGCACCCAAAGCAGCGGCGTGTCGGGCTCGATATCGATTTGTTGGGGAGTTCCGTTCACTTCGATCGAGATCACCGTGGCTCTCCTCAGAGTAGGGTGATGCATCAGAAACGACGCAATCGCGTTGCGTCGTCACACTAACGTAGCAAAACCCTCGACCTAATCCAAGGCACCTAGCAATCCCCGGCTTCACAAGGTGGCGATGGAACCGATGGCGGCGATGCTGAGGTGACGCTCTAAAACCGCCGGCGGTATTCCGCCGGCGTCGTGCCGACCTGGCGTCCGAAGGCGCGGCGCAGCCGCTCCTCCTGGCCGAAGCCGCACAGCGCCGCGATCCGTTTGATCGGCAGATCGGTCTCTTCGAGACTGCGGCGAACCGCTTCGATGCGGATCTTCTCGACCATGCGCGCGGGTGTAACCCCCATTTTCGCCGCATAAATCCGCGCAAAAGTGCGCGGGCGCATGCCCGCCTGCTCGGCGAGCCGTTCGACGCGCAGATCGCCGGCGACATTCTCGGCGATCCAGTCGTGCAGCGGCGCAAAACGATTGGGCGCGTTGCCGTCGGCGGCAGCCGTCTGCGCTTCGAGCGGCGCGCTGAACTGCGACTGTCCGCCGGGCCGATTGAGAAAGACGACGAGGTGGCGCGCGACCTGCATCGCGACTTTCCGGCCGAGGTCCTCTTGCACCAGCGCCAGGCACAGATCGATGCCGGCCGTAATGCCGGCCGAAGTCCAAACCCGGCCGGCACGGACATAGATCGGATCGGGATCGACCTGGATGTCCGGGTACTGCTGCTGCAGACGAGCGCATGACTCCCAATGCGTGGTGGCGCGGCGTCCGGCGAGAATGCCCGTCTTCGCCAACAGGAACGCGCCGGTGCAGACCGACGCGACCCGGCGAGCCGATGCCGCTTGGCGGCGAACCCAGTCGACGGTCCGCGCGTCCCGCAATGCGTCATGGATGCCGGCGCCGCCCGGTATGATCAGCGTATCGATGCGCGATTTGCCAACTGCGCGGGCAATCGGCTCAGTAACAAGCGGCAGCCCCGAGGTCGTCGTGACCGGACCACCGCGGCGCGATACCACGATCACGCGGTAGGGCGCGCCCCGCGTGTCTTTGGCGATTTCACTGGCGCTAGCGAAAGCCTGCACCGGCCCGGCGACGTCGAGGAGCTGCGCGCGTTCGAAGGCCAGCACTACGATCAGGCGCTGCATTTTCTTTGCCTTTCGCACCGGTACGGGCTCGCGAGGTGTTGGCAGAAAATCATATGTACTATGACATTGCTGCCACGACCCTGTCATGGCAAAAATCGCTGCGTTTGCAATTCAACCGGAGGAGCTAGCGCATGGCGACCAATCCTTCACCGTGTCAGATCGGATTGTTGCTGTTTCCCGCGATGACGCAGCTCGACTTCACTGGGCCTTATGAAGTCCTCGCCCGGCTGCCGGACACCGTCGTCCACGTCGTCGCGAAGACGCGCGAACCGGTGCGGACCGATCGCGGGCTAGTGCTTGCTCCGACCGTGACCTGTGCGGATTGCCCACAACTCGACGTCATTGTTGTTCCCGGCGGACCCGGCCAGCAGGCCTTGATGGACGACGAAATCGTGCTCCAGTTCCTGCGTAGTCAGGCGGAACACGCAAAATACGTGACCTCAGTCTGCACCGGCGCACTGGTGCTCGGCGCGGCCGGCTTGCTCAAGGGCTATCGGGCCACCACCCATTGGCTGAGCCTGCCGTTCCTGCCGCTGTTTGGTGCGATCCCAATCGAGGAGCGGGTAGTGATCGACCGCAATAGAATGACCGGGGGAGGGGTCACGGCCGGCATCGACTTCGGTCTGCAGCTGGCGGCGCTGCTGCAGGACGAAACCATTGCTCAGCAAATCCAATTGGGAATGGAATACAGCCCCGATCCGCCGTTTCAGAGCGGCTCGCCTGCAACGGCGCCCAAAGATGTCGTCGATACGGTTCGGCGCGCCGCCGAGCAGTTCCAACGGGAGCGATTAGAAACTTGCAGGCAGGTCGCAGCGCGCCTGCACGCCGTCGCGTGAACGGGGGGATGCGATGCTTCAATTGCGCCCGAGTTGCGAATGCTGCGACAAGGATTTGCCGCCGGCGGCCACCGACGCGATGATTTGCACGTATGAATGCACGTTCTGCCGCGATTGCGTCGACAATAGGCTCAACGACGTCTGCCCGAATTGCGGCGGCAATTTTTCGCCACGCCCGATCCGGCCCGCGGCAAAACTCGTCCGCAATCCGCCAACAACGCAACGCACATTCAACCCGGCGGGCTGCGGTAACGCGGTTGACTAAAGGCGGGCGCTTGCGCCCGACGTTAGGCGTCAAGCTTGTCCATCAGCCGGCCGAGATTTTGCGGCATTGCCGGATCGTCGCCGAGCTTGTCCTTGAGCCGCTTCAGGCAGCCCCACAGCACCGCCTGATTGCTGTTGACCACAGGCTTGCCGAGCGCCGCTTCGATCGCAGCCACCGCCTCGATCTGCGTCGTATTGGTGCAGCTGAGGAAAATTCCGTCCGCCTCCGGCGTGTCGTTTTCCCGCGCCAGTTCCAGCCAGCGCTGCGGCGTCACGGTCTCGAAATCGGCGGGGGTTTTGCATTTGAGCGCGACGTCTTTGACGACGGTAAAGCCGGCCGCGCTGAGATAATCGATGATGTTGGCGTTCGACATATAGGGGCTCAACACCACGAGCTTCTTGACGCCGAGCGCGCGCAACGCGTCATTGACCAGGCTCGACGTCGACAGCGCCTCGATGCCGGTGGTGCGCCGGATGAGATCGATGATGCGCGCTTCGCCGTCGGCGCCTTCCTTCATCGAGGTGTGGGTGCAGTGGAAGACGATGAGGTCCGGTGCGGCATCGGCGAGCGTGCCGGCGGCATGCGCGATCTCGTCGGTCAGCTCAGCGACCGTTTTGCCGGGCTGACCGGCGACGCGACCGCGCGCGACAAGGACGCCGAGGCCGTCCGGCGCGTAGTGGTTGAACTGCGGCTCGGTCATCCGATTGACCGACGGGATGATCAGGCCGATGCGCGCGCGGGGCTCCGTCAATTCCGCGACCAGGCGATCCTTCTCGGCGACGGCGTCCATGATATCCTCCACGGCGGCTGTGCTGTTGTCCCGGACATCCTAGCAAGGCGATTTCGTAACTGCGATGCCTTGCACCTCGGTTCCCGAGATGTAAGATAATACCGGGCGTCGGATATGGGGGATACCATGCGTGTGATGTCGTTCGTGAAGATCGCAGTGCTGGCGGCCGCGGTCGCGCTGCCGTCGATGGCCTCGGCCAAGGCGATGAAGGCGCCGCCCGGCTCCTGCGCCGTCGACAAGAAGCACTTCGTCGCCACCAACACGATCTGCTCGTTCAACTGCAATCCGCAGACGCAGTGGTGCAGCCAGCAACTCTGTGTGAACGGCACGTTCACGGCCATGCTGCCCTGCTATACCGGCTTCTGCACGCCGAAGTGCGGCGGCTGATCGTCTTCGCATCGCGCTGCCACGATTGCGACCCGCTCCCGCGCCGGCAGGGGCGGGCCTTGCCGTGTTTGGCGGAAGCGCGTAACCGGTTTGGCAACGTAAACGGCTACGGCGCAATCGCGCGATGGACGCACCGGCGAAGAAATCGAAGCTGATCAAGGGCATAACCGGCGACTGGGAAGTCGTCATCGGCATGGAGGTTCATGCCCAGGTCGCCTCACAGGCCAAATTGTTCTCCGGCGCCTCGACCGCGTTCGGCGGCGAGGCCAACGCCCATGTCGCGCTGGTCGACGCCGCCATGCCCGGCATGCTGCCGGTGATCAACGCCGAGTGCGTGCGCCAGGCGGTGCGCACCGGGCTCGGGCTTAAAGCGCAGATCAACCTCAAATCGGTATTCGACCGGAAGAACTATTTTTATCCGGACCTGCCGCAGGGCTATCAGATCAGCCAGTACAAATCGCCAATTATCAGTGGCGGTGAGGTCACTATCGACACTGAGGACAACGGGACGGCGACTATTGGCATTGAGCGAATTCATCTGGAGCAAGATGCCGGGAAATTACTGCACGAGCAGCATCCCGATATGTCGCTCGTCGATCTCAATCGCGCCGGCGTGGCATTGATGGAGATCGTGTCAAAGCCGGAAATTCGTTCATTCGATGACGCTATGAACTTCATAGCGAAGGTTCGAATCATTCTGCGCTATCTGGGCAGCTGTGATGGCGATATGGAGAAAGGCCATCTGCGCGCCGATGTGAACGTTTCGGTAAATCGGCCGGGTGAATCGCTCGGCACGCGTTGCGAGATCAAGAATCTCAATTCGATAAATTTTATCGGCCAAGCAATTTATTACGAGGCGCGCCGGCAAATCGAAGTTCTTGAGGACGGCGGCAAAATTGAGCAAGAAACGCGGCTGTACGATCCGATTAAGGGCGATACTCGCCCCATGCGCACAAAGGAGGAAGCGCACGATTACCGCTATTTTCCCGACCCCGACCTTTTGCCACTGGAAATTAAACAGGCGGACATCGACGAACTCAAGGCAAGTCTGCCAGAACTCCCCGACGACAAGAGATCTCGTTTAGTGCGGGACTATGTGCTCCCTGTACATGTGGCGGCCAGACTCGTCGCGGACCGCGAGACGGCGGACTATTTTGAGACAGTAGTTCTTGGCGGGAAGACGCCCCGGCCCACGCCCCGCGATCCGAAGCTTGCCGCCAATTGGGTGATCAACGAACTGTTCGGCCGGCTCAATAAGGAAGGTGTGGACATTACAGCGGCACCAGTCTCGGCCGCGCAGCTCGGCGTCATTCTCGACCTGATCGGGGACGGTACGATCTCCGGCAAGATCGCCAAGGACCTGTTCGAGATCATATGGAGCGAGGGCGGCGATCCGCGGGCGATCGTCGATGCGCGCGGCTTGATGCAGGTCACCGATCTTGCGGCGATCGAGAAGATCGTCGACGACGTCGTAAGTAGAAATCCGGATAAGGTCGCCGACGCCAAAGCGAACCCGAAGGCGATCGGATGGTTCGTCGGCCAAGTGATGAAGAGCTCGGGCGGCAAGGCCAATCCGCAGGCCGTCAACGAGCTGTTCAAGAAGAAGCTCGGTCTCTGAGCGCGAAGCTTGCGGCGTTTGCGATCGCCGAACGCGCCGCCGAGCGCCCCTTAAAACTCTCCGCGAAGCCGAAATCGGAATCGAAAATCTTGCGCGCGGCGCCGTAGCCGAACCGGCGAAGCGCTCGCCGAACAAGCCACGCGCGCGAATCGGTTGGTACTGATTCGCACGTTTTGCGCTCCGTGGGAGCCGCAAACGCACCCGCCGAGCCGTCCGGTGCATAATTTTTTTCACCGCGCGACAGCGGGCCGCATCGCCAGTCATCGCGCCGGCGAAAACGCCTACGCGTTGCGCGATCTGACGCGTCAACGCCGCGAAATCAAAAACGGTGACGTCATGAAAACCCATATTTGATCGGCATTTTCGCGCCATGTGGAAAATTTACCGAGAAAATACGCAAGCCAGAAATTTTTCGGCGCGACGGCGCTGCCATGTGCGCCGGGCGTTGCGCACGCGGCGGCGGGCGGCGGCGCTTACACACAAAATTAAGTGGAGTCACTGTTATTTTTTTTCCTGTGTAGTAATCGGGATGTAGTGCGGATCGATTCGCGACTGCACTGACCGATATCGCCATCCACTCAAGCTAGGAGGGCAGCAATGGCGAAGAAGAGAAAAGCGAAAGCTAAGGCGAAGAAACCGGTAAAGCGTCGGAAGAAGAAGTAGCTGACGCCGCAATCGGTCTTCGACTTCGTTTAGTCGGAGATCGCGTCACACGGGCCGGCTGCCGTCGAGGATAGATCGACGATCTTCCGAGGCGGGCCGGTTCCGGTGGGCGACGGGGGGCGTCGGCGGGACGGAGGTGCAAGCTTCGCGATCGCGTTTCATCGATGCGGCGGCGAAGACGAGAGACGGCAAACCGGACCTCACGCTGGCAAAAACAGTCAGCGCACTTGCCCTTCAGCCATCTCGCCGACGCCCTCGGTGTTTTGGCAAATTCCTCCCGAAACTTTCACCGGCGTCGTGGAGCACATCCGCGGCGCCGTTTTTCTTTCTGGCGATATGAAGCGCGCGCGCAAGACGTCGAACAAGACTTCGAAGAAGAAGGCAACCGCCGCAGCCAGGCGAACGGCGGCGGCACGTGACGCGTCGCGGCGCCGGAAGCCGATCGAGCTATATTATTGGCCGACGCCGAACGGCTGGAAAATATCGATCATGCTCGAAGAGTGCGGTCTGCCCTATGTCGTGCGGCCGATCGACATTTCCAAGGGCGAACAATTTGCTCCGGAATTTTTGGCAATCTCGCCGAACAACCGCATGCCGGCGATCGTCGATCCGGCCGGCCCGGGCGGCCGGCCGATCTCGGTGTTCGAATCCGGTGCCATCCTGCAATATCTCGGTCGCAAGAGCGGAAAATTTTATCCGCGCGAAGAGCGCGCCCGCGTCGCCGTCGAGGAGTGGCTGTACTGGCAGGTCGGCGGGCTCGGTCCCATGGCGGGGCAGGCGGTCCACTTCCGCCGTTACGCGCCGCAGGAGGTTTTCTACGCGATCGCGCGTTACACCGACGAGGTCAATCGGCTCTACGGCGTCATGAACGCGCGCCTCGCCCAGCACGAATTTCTGGCCGGCCGCTATTCGATCGCCGACATGGCCGCGGTCGGCTGGGTGCGGCTTGCCGAGCGGCAAGGCCAAAACCTCGGCGACTTTCCGCATCTCAAGCGCTGGTTCGAGACCATCCGCGCGCGGCCCGCGGTCAAGCGCGCCTTCGCCGTCCGCGTTGAGGCGGCGTCCACGGTCGACATGCGCGATCCGAAAGTGCGCGCCGTGCTGTTCGGCCAGCGCGCGCGGTAGACTTTTTGTTGCAGCATGATCTTTTCCGAAAACCGGTCTCCATCCCAGATCAAGTCCGGGGCAGGCTTTTTCGGCATCGTGCTCTAAGCCGCGATCATTTCGCCCGGGTCCAAGTCTGCAATTTGCAGAGGATGGCCATTACGCAGCCTTTGAGATCGGCGGTGTTGTTGCCGGTCATGGTGAAGGAGCCGGTATAGGTCTTGCCGTCTGACGCATTGTAGACATTGCCGCCCCACACATTGGGTCCGCTCGGCTTCATGCCGAGCACGATCGGAACGCCGATGAGCGGCCGGCTTTGCTTCGAGGCATCGGCATTGTGCTTGTCGAGCTTCGGCTTGCCGGTCGCCGGATCGTTGGGTTCCTTCAGCCATACCAGCGTACCGCAGATGGCGCCGCCGCAATTGGCGATGCGAACCTGGCTGTCCTTGTCGGCGGTGTACCAGGTGCCGAGCGGACTGGCGGCAAGCGCGGGCACGATCAGGCCTGCCCAGCCGAATAGCACGATCGTTGCCAGCCAAAACGCGGTCGCCGCCCTGCTACAGGTTCTCATTGCACCCTCGATGTTCGTTGTCCGGAAGGCGGTAAGATAATCGACGCGGCGGGCGTTGCCTAGTTGCCTAATGAAACGTTGCCGAAGTTGTGCATATCGCGTCGCGCAATTCAGAATCGATTCATCGCATTACTTAAACCACCGTTCAAATCTTCTGAGGATTATCCCGTATCGATTGGGGCAAAGGACCGCGCAAGCGGACCGGACAGAAGATTTGGACAGGGGAGCTCGCTATGGCTCGTTATGAAATACTCGACAGCAATACGGCGCCGCTGGGTCAAGGCCCGGCCGCGAGCGATATGCTGTTCGAACTCGGAATGATGTATTCGGTCGGCCGCGACGCGCCGGTCGATCTCGTCGCCGCGCATAAATGGTTCAATCTCGCGGCGATGAAGGGCAATGGCGACGCGGTGCGACTGCGGCGCGAAATCGCCAGCCAGATGTCCGACGTTGACATCGCGGCCGCCCAGCGCGCGGCGCGCGATTGGCTGCGCAGCAACGAAGCGACCGCGGCGCCGGCGCCGGCAATCGCCGCCTGACCTCACCCTCGCGACGAGATTGCGGTCGGCTGGTCTTGCTTAGAAGAATCGCAGCGTCGGCTTGCGGACCTGAAACTGATACATGCCGCGGAATGTATCCGGCGCTTCGGCTTCGAAAGCATCCCAGCAATCGAGATCGGCGAGCCCGCGTCCTGGAAAGCGCACGGTAAATTTTTGCAAAACCGCGGGTTCCAGGTTGAAGCCGCCGAAATCCAAATCGTTCTCCGCCAAGAACGATTTAATTTGAGGCAGCGTTATCCGGAGCTCCTGCACGTGAAATAGCAGGTCGCGGCATTCGCTGGTAGTGTAGAAGTCCTGGGACCCAGTCAATGACTTCAATAAAGCATCGTCGGACGCGATGATGTCCTGCCGACAGAGCCTGATGTCTTGCGGGATCGGCCGATAGCCGCGTTGGATGATCAAGTCGCGCGCCGCAGCGACATTGCGGCGAGCCAGATCGCTGTAGAGGCCGATGTTCATGGTCCCGCCGGGCCGCAGCAGCGACAGCAACACGCGCCAGCCCTGCCACGGATCGGCAAGATGATGAAGGACGCCCGACGCGTCGATGATATCGAATTCACGCCCGATCGAGCCTAGCTTCAAAATGTCGGCTTGCGCGAATTCGACGTCGTCGAGGCCGAGCTTTTGCGCCATGCGCTTGGCATAACTGAGGCTGGCGCGACTGAGATCTATGGCAAGAATGCGTGCCGCGACCGGCGCGCGCGATATCTCGGTGAGTGAAAGACCTGTTCCACAGCCGGCAATGAGTATGTCCGGAACTGGGCCCGTGCGCTCGTCGCGACGCGGTGTCTTTTCGGGCGGCACCGTTATGAACCAGCGCGGGTAGGGGTTCTCCTCGTATTGCTGGCGTACCGCCTCTGACACCGCGCCTTCGATGGCAGTAAGAGTAGGGAGTGCCGCGGCGATTTGGTGTTCCTCAGCCGGCTCCGTGATCTGCTGGAGGATCAAGGCTTCGACGCATTGCGGCCATGGCCGGTCACGCAGCGACCAAGCATCAGGCAAGGCATGCAGCGGGAAATAGGCACCGAGCGTCACGAGCCACAGCGTCGGAACGGGGTCTCCAGCGTTGATCTTATCGCCGAGCGCCGCTTTCAACTCGATGGCCTGAGCCGCTTCGCTTTCGGACAAGGGGTAGACATATTCGTTGAGAAAGCACTGTCGCGCCACCGCGCAGAAAAACTCGAGTAAACTCTCGTTCGATTCACCCGCACTTGTGCGGCACAGCGTCAGCATAGCGTAGCGCACGTTGGTCAAGAGACGCTCGAGACCGATGTCGGTGATGGGCTCGCGTTCGAGCAAACCCCGAAGCAGCAGCTGATCGCCCGACAGTTCCGCCATCCCCGGCAGATCGAGCAATTCTGCAGCCGGCAGCCGGGTCGGCCAGGCCGAATTGACCCGCGCGATGCAATCGTTGATGCCGCCACCAAGTTTGATGAGACTAAGAAATGCGCGCGTAAGCGTGCGTGGCGGCGCCCAGTCTTCCAAAAGCGCCTGCAACATCAATTGCCGCGCCCGGCCATCCTTGTCTGACCTGAACACCGCATTGCGCGCGCAGCGAGCAAACAGCGTCTTGCCCAACGTCGTTTCACGCAATTCAAGGGCGCGATAGGCGGCTTGGACGGCCTTCACATCCTGTCCGGTGGCCAGATAAGCTTGCGCCAGATTTGCAAAAGCTTCAAACAGCTCGGGATCCAGTGCGGTTGCGCGCTCAAGCTGAATAATGGCCTGGCTAGTCTTGCCCTGCGCCATGAGGACTGCGCCGAGACGGCTTTGCGTTTCGGCATGATTGGGATCGAATGTGAGAATATGCCGATATTGCCGCTCCGCTTCGGCAAGGGCCCCCGATTGATGAGAGCGAACGGCAGCGGCAAAGACGCTGGCGAGGGTGTCAGGGTTTCCAGCGGCCGCGGCGCCAGACGCCGTTGGGCCTGAACGACCCGGTGCGCGACGTTGTTTGCGATTTATCGAACCAATACTCAAGAATTGGAAAGGCACCTGCCAGACGAAATCTCCTGCCACCCGAAGCCCGAAGGGCGAAGGATGGCGGAGAGGAAGGGATTCGAACCCTTGATACGGCTTTGGACCGTATAACGGTTTAGCAAACCGCCGCCTTCAGCCACTCGGCCACCTCTCCGATTGCGAAAACCCCTATTTTACGGGCTTTACTGGGTCAAGACTCGCGCGCATCGCGCGCGATTGAAGTCACACTAACACAGAACCCGGCCAAAGTTTGAGCCCGCGAGCCGGTGCTTTGAAACCCTTCCTTTGGCGCCGTATCGGCACCCTTTTGCTTACGAAGTTCACATATAGTGTGTTTGTTCTGCTCAAAGGCCTCTTCGAGGCGCGTACGGAGATTGCCTGCCGTAGTTCGGAACGATCGGGTAACGATCGAAGCGATGGTTGGAAGCTGACGATGAAACATCGCTGGTTCGGCGCAGCTTTATTTCTCTTTGCTTCGGCGCAGCTTGCCTGCGCGCAATCCGCTTTGGTCGAACGCACGGTCAAGGTGGCGCCGGGGCAGAACGTGCGCGTCGGCATCTACACCAGCATCCGGCCGGACTGCACGTCGGGGCCGCTGCCGGCGATCCGGCTTGCCCGCGCGCCGGGACACGGCATCGTCAGCGTTAAGCGCGCCACGCTCAAGGCGACCAATGTCAAGCAATGCTTGGCGATCGACGTGCCGGCCTTCGTGGCTTTTTATCGCGCCGCGCCGAATTTCAATGGCGCCGACGAATTCGAACTGGAAGTTACTTTCGCCGGCGGGCGCAAGGAAATTCAGCATTTCCGAATGACCGTCACCAGCGCTGCGAACGGCGGCCAAGGCATTTAGCGGCATCATCGATTTCTTGTCATCATCCGCCAACGGGTCCGGCCCGAAGTGGCCGGCCCGATGACAAGCTCCGGCGGATGATCCAGTAAACTCCAGGCCCGCAAATGAGTCTCGAGCGTTCGTATTGGGTCCACATTTTAGCCAGCAGGCTGGGCGGAACGCTCCACATTGGCGTAACAAACAATTTGATTCGGCGAATCTACCAACACCGAATGGGTCTGATCGCCGGGTTCACCAAACACTATGGCGTTTATCGCCTAGTTTACTTCGAGCAACATACAGACAATGAGGCGGCAATCCGACGCGAGAAGAGACTGAAGAAACGGAAAATCTCGTCGCCATGAATTTACTGGATCGTCCGCCTTCGCGGACGATGACAAGTTCGCCAATTTCGCCGCCACCTTGTGCAAGCGCCGCCGTGCGAATCCTGAATCGGGGTTGTCAACAAGCTCAGCCGCACAAGCTGGCGACGGGCGACCCGGCGGCCACGTCCGTTTCGAGAGATTCCGGCCGAGTACGGGCGCCGGACCGTTTGGGGTGGCCGTTCCCCCGCCGAGGTCAATCCAGAGCGCGTTGATTTTACAGAGGAAATAATGCCCAGGGCCAAAAACAGCTTGGCGTAGCCGCCGCTTAGGAAGGCGTCATGGATTGCGTGTTTTTTACGCAACACTCCGCCGAAATCGGTCAAAGCGGCCTGTGACTCGGGCAGTTCTCCATTGCCAGGGGGAACCCGTCGGCTAAGGTGTGTGTGCGACGGAGGGGGGAACCCCAAGTCGACTCGTCCGGTGTTTTCGGGAAGTGGAAAGACCGGGTGGTTTTGGGGACTAAGGGGACCTTCTTGGGGTGCTAGCCACCCGGCGGAAAGAACCCTCCCACGGCAAACAATTGGAGGTTCAAAATGAAGATGGTGAAAAGCCTCCTCCTCGGCTCCGCGGCCGGTCTGGTTGCGGTTACTGCGGGGCAGGCAGCTGATCTTCCCGTTAAGGCCAAGCCGGTCGAATACGTGAAGGTCTGCAGCCTCTACGGGGCGGGATTCTATTATATGCCGGGCACCGATATGTGTATCAAGATCGGTGGCTGGACGCGTGAAGAAGCGACCTGGGGCAACAACAACGGCAACATGACCTGGGGCCCGTGGTCCGGCCAAGAGAACAACCGGAGCACGAGCAACTTCGTCGTGCGCGAGCGCGGTTACATCACGGCGGATGCCCGTGAGCAGACTGCTTACGGCACGGCGCGCGCCTATATCGACGTCGGCCTGTCCGACAGCGCCATCGGTGAAAGCGGCGGCGGCCAAGGCACGTTCAGCTCGAACCGCGCCTTCCTACAGTGGGCGGGCATCACCGCCGGTCTGACGCAGTCGTTCTATGACTTCTACAGTGCAGCCGCGTCGGCCTATCGCGCCGCGTTCATGCCGATTGAAGACACCGGCGACGGCGGACAGTGGGTTGCCGCCTACACCGCGCAGCTCGGCAACGGGCTGTCGGCGACGGTCTCGGCTGAAGACCGTCGGGATACCCAGATTCTTGGGATCACTGGCACCAGCTTCACGGCGGTGTCCGTGACGGGCGCGACCAGCGCAGTCGCCACCGGAGCGATCATCAATGGCGGCACTTTTGGCGCCGCCAATAACGCCCAATTGGGCTACGGTGGGTACCAGGCGCCCGACATCGTCGCCAACCTGCGTGTGGACCAAACCTGGGGCAGCGCGCAAGTAATGGGCGCTCTGCATGAAGTTAACCCCACCTATTACGATCCGGTCACCGCGAGCGGAAACGGTCTCGGTCACCCGGGCGATGCGTGGGGCTTCGTCGTCGGCGCAGGTCTGCGGCTGAACTTCCCAATGATCGCGCAGGGCGACTACTTCCAGGGTGAGGTCAACTACACCCAGGGTGCGTTGCGCTATCTCAACCAGCCAACTCAGGGCAACTACGAGGCTGAGCAGAGCAACAACGCGGCCTACGGCATCATGAGCGACTGCGTCTACGGGGCTGCCAACGGTCCTGGCGCTGCCGTTATGCCGATAGCGGCAAGTTCGACGACGAGTTGTAATCTGACGACAGCCTGGAGCGTCAACGCGGCTTACGAACACTACTGGACGCCGTCGGTGCATGAGTCTTTCGTCGGTGCCTATGAAGCGGTCAGCTACAATAGCCAAGCCAACGGCATCCTCTGCTTGGCCGAGGGTGGCGGCAATGGTGCATTTGCCGCGGCTACCGGGTTCACCGCGACCGCCGGCTGCAACAACAACTGGTCAGTGTGGGGCGCGAGCTCCCGCCTGCAATGGGACGTGACCAAGTCGTTCTATCTTGGTGTCGAAGTGATGTACAATCACCTGAATAGCGCGTCGTCGTTCAACGGCCTTGTCCCGCTGCAACTGGGCGGAACAGCCTTCCCCGCGCCTGGGCCGGCTATTGCGGGGGCGGGCGTTCCGGTCGGCGGCAACAACGTGGAAAACGCCTGGAACGTCACCGTCCGCATGCACAAGGACTTCCTGCCCTGATCGTCTGATCGAGGCGTGAAATCGGAAATCCCCGGCGGAGTCCTCCGCCGGGGATTTTTCTTGTGTGCCGAGCAGAGCTTGGAGCTGGAAGTCTGCTAGCCGGCCGCACGGCCATCTTCGCGAGGCGAGGTCTAAAGGAAACGTGGAGCAAAGCCGCGGCCCTATCCGCGCACACGTGCAGCCGCAACTCGTGCTGGGCGGTAACGAAAATGGTCGGCGTCCCGTAAGGCTCGGCGCTGCACCCGACTTGAACGTTTGGGGAAGCCTGCTACATCCTGCTTTCGGAAGATTCGTCTGCTATTCTAGAATTCTGGCGATGCTTTATCGTGCCGCCAACCCGTGTGAACTTCGGAATCGAGACACTGGAATAGGTGGACTCTTTTGGCGATGTCTGGCGTCGAGCACGGGGAATTGCAGCGAGGCCTCTCGGCACTTAAAGCTGGCAACCTCAAAAAGGCCGAAGTTCGATTTAAGGCCGTTTTGCGCGCCCAGCCCAAACAAATAGCGGCACTGAACTTACTTGGAGTTGTGCTGACCCAACTCGGGAAATTTGCCGAGGCGGAACAATATCTGTGCCAAGCACTAGGGCAAAATCCAAACTCCGAGGCGACGCTGTACAATTACGGAGTTGTTCTCAAGTCGTTAAATCGGCCCACCGAGGCGTTGCACCAATTCAACTGCGCTCTCGCCATCAATCCGGCCGTGGCGGAAACCTGGAACAATCGGGGGACCGTCTTCAATCAGATGAAGCGGCATCGCGAGGCGATCGCTGACTTTGAACGCGCGATCGCAATCAATCCCGGCTACGCCGACGCCTTCTTCAACAAGGGAAATGCGCTGGCGGATCTCAGGTCATACCGGCAGGCGCTCGCCGCCTATGACCGCGCAGCCGCATTAAAGCCCGACTTGACGGATGCGTGGCTCGGCCGCGGCAACGTGCTCGCCGAACTCAAGGAGGACGATGCAGCGTTCGCAGCCTATGATAAGGCCTTGGCCCTGGCACCTCATTCGGCCGAAGCTTGGCTTGGGCGCGGCAACCTTCTTGCCCGAAAAAAACAATACGACAGCGCTTTCAGCGCGTACCAAAGGGGACTGGCGCTCAAGCCCGATCTTGCCGAAGCATGGCTTGGCCGCGGCAACCTCCTCGCCGTCTTAAAACGATATGCCGATGCCCTCGCCGCTTATGGCAAGGCGCTGGATTTAGCCCCCAATCTGGCCCGAGCATTGGTTGCCAGAGGAAATGTCTTTCTGTTGCTTAAGCAGTACGGAGCTGCTTCGACCGATTTCGAAAAGGCGCTCACACTGGCGCCAGATCATCCAGCAGCCTGGCGTGGCCGCGGCAGTCTTTTTCTGCTGCTCAAAGAGTATGAGGCCGCCCTTGCCGATTACGAGAAGGCGCTCGCCTTGGAACCCGATGCTGCCGAATCGTGGCGTAGCCGGGGCAATGCCTCAGCCGTACTCAAACGGTATGAGGCCGCTTTCGCCGATTACCAGAAAGCACTTACTCTGGATCCGGAGTTTGCCGAGGCGTGGCTCAACCGCGCCAATTTGTTTCTCATGCTCAAGCAATACGATGCCGGCTTCGCGGACTGCGAAAAGGCGCTGGCGCTAAAGCCTGATCTGGCTGAAGCATGGCTGTGCCGAGGCGGCTTGCTCAACGATCTCCAGCAGTACAACGAGGCTCTTGCCTGCTACGACGAAGCTCTTGCGATCCAGCCCGACCTTGCGGAAGCCTGGACCGCCCGGGGCAGAATACTTTTTGAACACGGTCAACACGCCGATGCGTTCCTCGCTTATGATAAAGCAGTCGAGCTTCAGCCCGACACGAATTACGCTGCTGGACTGCGTCTCATGGCCAAGCTTTATTCATGCGACTGGAGCAACCTCGAGGCTGACACGGCAAACCTGTTGTCGCTGACCCGGAGGCAGATACCGGCGAGTACGCCATTTTGCTTGCTTCCTGTGCAAGCGTCGGTCGAAGATCAGTTATGCGCCGCCAGGCGGTATGTGCAAGAGCAGCCCTCATTTCCTCCGCTCTGGCGCGGTGAAATTCATTCACACCAACGCATCCGCATAGCGTATCTCTCTGCGGACTTCCGTGAGCACCCCGTTGCCTACCTCATGGCGGGGCTTTTCGAACATCATAATAAGTCAATTTTTGAGATTACGGCGATCTCGCTTGGATCGGATGAGGATACGCCGACACGTCGAAGACTAACGGCCGCATTCGAGCATTTCATTGATGCCAAAGATCAAGGTGAAGAGGATATCGCGAACCTGTTGCGCCGCCTGGAGATCGATATCGCGGTCGATCTGATGGGCTATACGACTGGTGGACGGCTCGGAATCTTTGCTCGGCACCCCGTTCCCATCCAAGTGAACTATCTCGGTTATGCAGGAACCATGGGCGGCGACTGGTCGGATTACATCCTGGCCGACGCGACGGTCATTCCCGAAGAGCACTGCCCATTCTACACCGAACAGGTAGTCTGGCTGCCGAATTGTTATCTCGTGAACGACGATCGGCGAGTGATCGCTGAAACGGCGACGAGCCGCCGCGAAGCCGGACTGCCGGATGACGGGTTTGTATTCTGCTGCTTCAACAATTCCTACAAGCTTGCGCCGGCCACGTTCCAGGTCTGGATGCGGCTACTCAATGCGATACCACATGCCGTGCTGTGGCTAAGCGAGCTGAGTCCGACCGCGAAGAGCAATTTGCGCCGCGAGGCGCAGCGATGTGGCGTGTCAGTGGAACGGATCATATTTGCGCCGCGAACACCGCATCCGGCCGATCATTTGGCGCGGTTGCAGCACGCCGATCTCTTTCTCGATACCTTGCCCTATAACGCTCATACGACCGCGTGCGACGCACTGTGGACCGGCGTGCCGTTGCTGACCTGCCTCGGCGCAACATTCGCCGGCCGCGTCGCGGCAAGCTTGCTCAAGGCGGTCGGCCTCAACGAGTTGGTCACGCACTCGCTGGAGGAATACGAAGCGCTCGCCCTGAAGCTTGTTCACGATCCGGCTTATCGAGCATCATTACGGGAGCGGTTGGCGCGCAATCGAAGCACCTGTCCGCTGTTCGATACGGCACGAACAACGCGGAACATCGAAGCCGCCTATACGATGATGTGGGATCGCTATCAGGAGGGAAAAATCTCGAAATCCGGTGCCAGCGGCGCAAAGCCGATCCACATCCCTGATGTAGTCGCTTCCTAAACACAGCCGCGCAGATCGGCTTCGATCGACAGTTTTGGATCGTTCTCGACCGGCGCCCGATAGACTGGCATGTTATCGATCACGAGTGCGACGCAATTGCGCGTTTCTGAGATCGGGATGCGTTCGATCCAGTCGACACGCGCACGTCTTGGCAAATCGCCATTGAGTCCGCAGGTCTTCACACAGTCGAGTCTGCGGAGTTACCCCGCGTGCATCAGGGCAACGACCAACAACACAAGCCCAAAAAATGCGAGGATGCCGCCAAGAAAAAACTTACTGTGCTCCGACAGCAAGGGCACGTCTAGAAATTTTCGCTTGCGATACCCCGAGGCATAGATGGCAAGCCCTAGCACCATTATTGCGACCGACAGGGCGAGCAGGCTAGCTTTCAACATGGGGATGGCACCATAATCCACCAGGATCCCTACGGGTGTTGCGGGCTAAGGTCAGAGGCAAGCCGGACCTACGTTACAGCCTTAACTGGTATCGGGAGATAATGCTCTTTGGCCTGCACCCGGTTCCGCAGACACCGAGTTAGGTGTTTTGATGGAACCGGAGGTGTGTCATGGAGCGACGGAAGTTTACACGAGAGTTCAAGCTTGAGGCTGTGCGGCTGATCAAGGAGCGGGGCGTGTCGTATGCCCAGGCCTCGCACGATCTCAGTGTGCATCAGTCACAGTTGCGCGGTTGGGTGAAGGCGCTTGCAGATGATCCGCAGCATGCGTTTCCCGGCCAAGGTCAGATGAAGCCCGAGCAGCTGGAGATCGCGCAGCTCAAGCGCGAGGTGATCAGGCTGAAGGCGGAGCGGGACATCCTAAAAAAAGCCGCGGCCTACTTCGCGAAGGAATCGACGTGAAGTTCGGTTTTATTGCGAAGCACCGGGGGATCTGGCCGGCGGGATGGTTGTGCGAGGCACTCGGTGTCTCGCGGGGTGGGTTCTATGCCTGGCTGACACGACCGCGCAGTCGGCGCAGCCAGAGCGATGAAGAGCTCAGCGCGAAGGTTCGCTCAAGCTTCCTCGCCAGCGATCGAACCTATGGCGCCAGGCGGGTGTGGCACGACATGTTGGCGGAGGGTGTGTCATGCGGATTGCATCGGATCGAGCGTTTGATGCGGCTACAGGCTCTCAAAGCCCGTCCGCGACGGCGTCGACTGCCGCCCGATCTGGGTGAGCGGCAGGTCGCCGCCGTCGCTCCCAACGTGCTCAACCGCACCTTCGACGCGCCCGCTCCCAACCGCAAATGGATTGCCGACTTCACGTATGTGTGGACAGCGGAGGGCTGGCTCTATGTGGCTGCCGTCATCGATCTGTTCTCACGGCGCGCGGTCGGCTGGTCGATGAGTGCTGAGATGACGGCCCAGCTCGTGACCGACGCGCTGGTGATGGCAATCTGGCGCAGGGGCAAACCCGATGCGCTACTGCATCACTCCGATCGCGGTAGCCAGTACACAAGCGAGCAGTTCCAGAAGCTGATGTCAGATCACGGTGTTGTCTGCTCGATGAGCCGTTCGGGCAATGTCTGGGACAATGCGGCGATGGAGAGCTTCTTCTCCTCGCTGAAGACCGAGCGCACAGCGCGAAAAACGTATCGGACGCGCGACCAAGCCAAGGCCGATGTGTTCGACTACATTGAGTGCTTCTATAATCCGAAACGCCGGCACTCGACGATCGGATATCTAAGTCCCGTGGAGTTCGAAATGCAGGCGGGATTCGCTTAGGCGCGTGTCAACCGAACCGGGTGCAGGCCACTTAGATGAAACCTGTACAAGAGAAATTCGTTACGTTGGTGACGCAGGACTCGAGCCTAACATATATTTTCTTCTTGAATCCATTCGCGCAAAACGGCCGGATTACTTCACGGCAATCGCGTGACCCGGTAGTTCGCATCTGCCGACAAATTCGGCGATGCGGCGCATCAGATCCGGTTTATCGAGCATCGGTACGTGCCCTTGGTCCGCGACTTCGATGGTGTCCATGCTGGGGCGACGCTCACGCATAGCGGTCACCGTGGCGGCTGAGAGGATGTCGGAGTTGGCGCCGCGGATCACCAGAATCGGTACGCGCGCCAATGCGTCGAACTCGTTCCACATCGACGGCAGCGGCCGCTCGATGTCGACTTCAAGAAGCGTGCGAGCTAGGCGCACGTCGTAAGTTGGCACGAGCGAGCCGTCATCCAGCTTCCAGGTGCGTTGCGCGGCGGCCAGCCATTGCTCGGCCGTGAGTTTTGGAAACTGTGCGTCGAACAAGCGGCGAAGAATTTCGCCACCTTCGGCAAAGCTGCGCGGCTGCGGCAGCTTACCGACATAGCTCTTGATGCGCGCCAGGCCCTTCGGCTCGATGACCGGCCCGATATCGTGCAGCACGGCGCCGGCGACCGCGGTCGGATGCGCTACGCCGAGCAGCATGGTGAGGAGGCCGCCGCGCGAGCTGCCGACGAATACGGCTTCGCCGATTTCGAGCGCGGTCAGGACCGTGACTACGTCGCCGAGCTCGACCGCCAGATTGTAGTTTTCCGGATTGCTGTCGTAGTCCGATTCGCCGCGTCCCCGCGAGTTGATCGCGATCACCCGGCGCGGCGGCGGGCCATTCGCCAGCGCCGGAGCCAGCGCGTCGAAATCGGCGACGGTTCGCGCCAAGCCGGGCAAGCACACGATCGGCAAAGCCGGCGCGATGCGCGATCCATATTCGCGCACGTGCAGGCGCAATCCGTCTTGTGCGGTGACGAAAATATCTGCCGGCATGGAGGGCATGCTCCGCTCAATCCACTTGCTCGGGCGGTCCGCTGCTTGGGCGGCACAACTTAATGTCGGCTTGCGCGCCACGCAAATACCCCTGCAGGTTACCGGGCGAAGCCATTTTTATATGTCTTGTCAATGGCTTGGGGGAATGAGCGAATTCAAGGCGCTTGCCGATGAGGACACATCGCACTTTCAATGCGGGCAGCGCTAGCCGCCGCGGCGCAAGTCGGCTTCGATCGACAGCTTCGGATTGTTTTCGACCAGCGCGCGGTAGACCTGCATGTTTTCGATCACGCGCTGCACGTAATTGCGCGTCTCCGAAATCGGAATGCGCTCGATCCAATCGATCGGATCGACGTGGGAATCGCGCGGATCGCCGTATTGTTCGATCCACTCCCGCGCTCGGCGCGGCCCGGCGTTGTAGGCGACGAAGGCAAGGATGTAGGAACCGCGCCAACTGGCGAGATCGTTGCCGAGCTCCGCGGTGCCGAGCTGAGCGTTATAAACGACGTCGTCGGCGAGCCGGCGCTGATTGAACGCCACGTTGAATCGCTTGGCAGTATCGCGGCCGGCTTCCGGCGTAACCTGCATGAGGCCATAGGCGTTGGCGCTGGAGACGACGTGGGGATTGAACGCGCTTTCCTGGCGCACGATCGAATAGACGACGCAAGGCTCGACGGCGGGTCCGATCTGCTGGTAGCTCGGCACGCCGAAGTCGGGAAACGCGTAACGTTCGAACGGATAGCCGCGGCCAAGCATGGCCTTGCCGATCAACAATGTGGCGCGTGCGTCGTTATGGTGCGTGGCGATGTCGGCGAGCGCCGCCAGCGCGGTGGCGTCGGTCGCCTTGCCGCCGAGATCGGCTGCCATGGTGGCGACCAGATCGCGCTCGTCGACGGCGTAGAGGATCTCGAACGCGCGGGCGATTTCGAGCGTGCGGCGCTCGGTCGGCACGCGCGGCAGCGCGCGCAGCGTGACTTCGTCGAGACCCAACCGGGCGCGTGCGAGCTGGCCATAATAGGCGGTCGGATAACGCGCCGCCGCTTCGTAAAACGCGCGCGCGTCCTGCTCGCGCCCCAGCGCTTCCGCGGCGCGGCCTTGCCAATAGAACGAGCGCGCCAGCGTGATCGGATTGGATACGCCGTCGGCGATCCGGGCGAAATGCGCAAGCGCGATGGCCGGCTGGCGCAGAAAACGCAGCGCAATCCAGCCGGCGGTAAAATGCTGCTCGGCGCGGTAGTTTTCGTTCTCCGGCGGCGCCGCACCGTTGGCGACCTCATAGGCCAGTCTGGCGTCGCCGAGATCGAGCAGTTTTCGCGACACCAGCCGCCGTTCCACCCACCACTGGTCGACGTCAATCAATTCGGCGGGATCGCGCGGCGCGGCGTTGAGCCATTGCGCGGCTTCCGCAATCTTGTCGTTCCGCCGCAGCCATTGAATACGGCTGAACATGTAGCCGGGATCGCGGCGCGCCGCCTCCGGCACCGCGTCGAGCAGCGCCTTGGCGTCGCGGGACTGATTGATGACGGCGGCGCGGGCTTTGGCGACGGCGAGCGCCATCGCATCGAGATGATGCGCCGCCCGCAGTCCGGCGTCATCGTCCTCGGCATAGAGCCGTGCTTGCATGCGCGCTTCGTCATCGGCAGGCGTGATCAGGCCGGTGAAGGTCTCACGCGCCTGGTCCTCGAGATCGGCGGAAAAACCGTCATTGCGCCAGGCTCGGCGCACCGCGGCCGCCGCGCCGGCAACGTCGCCGCGCGTGAGCAACGCGCGCGCCAGCGCGAAGCGACCTTTGGCGGTGTGCGGCTGTTCGGAGCGGAAAAAATCGATGACGGCGAGCGGCTCGATGTGTTGCTGCCACATCACCGCTTCGGCCCGCCGCCGTAACGTCTCGATGCCGGGCCAGCTCGGATTGGCGGCGATGAATGCGGCGTAGCGGGAAAAATCGGGCGAGCCGTCTTCGCTGTGCAAGATCACCCATTCCACGAGCTTGCGGGCGACCGGATCGGAAATGGTAGCCTCGACGCCGGTCGCCTCGCTCTGGCGGCTCTTGCGCACCAGATCGATGGCCTGTTTCACGGCCGACAGATCCAGCGGCGAAGTCGTTGTCGCCGTCGTGGTGGCAAAGGGAGGGGCAGGGTGCAGCGGCGGCGCCGCTATCGGCGTTTGCGCGGGAGGAAGCTCGCGCGGTGCCGGAGCAATGGCTGGCGCGATCGCCAGCGGCGCAGGCCGATAGGAACCGGGCTTTTGGGCGTCCCGTGTTGGCGTCTCAGCGTTACCGAGCTTTTCGCCTTTGATCGCCGGCCGGTGCCGCGGCAAGGGGATCTGCCCCGACGGCGGCGCGGCATGCGCGTCAGCAGTCAGGACCCACGTGCAGGCAAGGAGCACGATAATACGGAAACCCGGCACGTTCCCTCCCGGTGGGCGTGTCGCTGATTTGCGGCGAATCTCTTCGGCCGGTTCGGTTGACGAAACCCTAACCTGGGGAAGCGGCTGCGACAAATTGCAGTTTTGCGGCGAAAGCAGGGCTGACAATGCCGCAAACGACCGTGTCGCTTCGGACTGGTCGCCGACCATGCTCTAGGCTGCGGACTCATAAAACCTGAGCCATAGCCGGAGGCAAGCGATTTTGAGCATGGCGAGGTAGTTCAGAGCATTGCGGTCGTAGCGGGTAGCAATGTGCCTGAACTGCTTGAGCTTGTTGAAGCAGCGCTCAATCAGATTGCGTTTCTTGTACTTGGTCTTGCTGTAGGTGATGCCATCGTAGCGGTTTGATTTTGGCGGGATGTGCGGCGTGCACTCCTGGTCCTCGATCAAATCCCTGATCCAGTCTGCATCGTATCCCTTATCGGCGATGACATCGGCTCCCGCAGGCAGATCGTTGAGCAGGAGTTCGGCCATCGGTTGGTCGTTCATCTGGCCGGGCGACAGCGCGACCTGCACTGGCAGGCCGTTGCCGATCACCCGCAGATGCAGCTTGGTTGTCAGTCCTCCACGACTTCGACCGATACAAGCGTCTCCAGCCTGTTTTTTTGGGCGGCAGCCTGCTGGTGGACGCGTACGATGCTGGAATCGATCATCTGCACCTTGCCATCATGAGCTTCGATGATGGCAGTCATCAGCTTGTCCCAGACCCCCGCCTTTCGCCAGCGATTGAAGCGGTTATAGACCGTTGTCGGAGGTCCATACCGCTCCGGCAAATCGGCCCAAGGCGACCCAGAGCGCAAAATCCAGAAGATGCCGTTGAGCACCCGGCGATCGTCAATCCGAGGAACCCCGCGTGGTTTGTTCGGCAACAAAGGCCGGATGGTTTTCCACTCAAATTCGCTCAGTTCGTAACGGGCCATGGTCAAGCTCCTTTGCAGAGCTTGAATCACCTTTCAGGTGATTTGCCTACCGTTTATGAGTATGCAGCCTAGTTCGATGGCTTTAGCCTGACGTAATAGTGGAATGCATCCTCCATCCCCGTCCAACGTTTAAGGCTGGGAAAGCGGTAGGCGCCCTCAATCAATTCCTTGACACCAAAGGTATCGGCAATCCGAAAGGTGTAGCGTAAGCGCCTCCCATTCCAATTCCATTCGATCGTGTCGCCCTCGGCCCACTTATCATTGTCAATCATCGACATGGCGGGAACCGCGGGATAGCGGAATTGGTGGATCTCTCCGAGGTCTGGAGAATCGTCAACCACGACGTGTCGGAAGCCCCGGTCGTAGCTTTGACGTATTCGCATGCAGTTGTTGATGTGATCGTCAAAAAAGCACAAATCCGAGGCGCCCTGGGCGCGGACATTGTCCGTGCCCCAATCATGTTGGCGATAGTCCACGCCATCCAACCTTGAAAGCAGTGTGGTGAAGTTGATATCAAAGGCGAATATTTTCGCCTCCGGAACGGCCTTTCTGAAAGTGAAGAGCGAAGAGCCGTGATAAACGCCGCTTTCGACAATGACGCTTGGGTTCAACATTCGCGCCAGGAGAAATAGCCAGATTGTCCCGTTGCCCGGTGTAGTTCCACGGATGCCGAAGGCCCGATTTTGAGTCATCGCACGAAAATAGTCTTCCAAGTCGGTCATGGATGCAGAACCGGACAAACCGATCTTGGTCGTGAAATCATGCACGCAGTCCAATAATTCCTGCATGTTTCGCGAATGCAGCGCCGAAGTCGCGCGATATGTGATGAATGCCGGCTCCGGCACGGCCGTGCCGATATCCTGAACCAAAGAAACGGAGTGCATGTCGTAATTCATCGCTCCCCCTTAGCGGACTTTCATGTGTGCGCTGTCGTTATTTCGACTTTAGATTCGTCGACTTGTGCGGGCCGCCATAAACGCAGTTGAACGTGCGGTTTCACGAACCCGCGACGGATCTAATATCGATGATTGGGCCGCAGAAGCAAGTCGGCTCTGATGCGCCGAGACGGCGGTGGGTTGAATAGACTACTAATAGGATATAAAAATGCCCCATGTCCAGGGGTCGCCGGACCTGCGATCAGTCATAAATGACCGAGTAAATCATAAACAACCGAGTAGCTCGTGGAAGACATTTCCTATATTGCGGCTTTCCCAAAATCGGGCATTACCTACCTGAATTTCATGCTGTTCCACATTTTGTTCGACCGTCCACAGGACGTTCGACTCATCGATAGCGACTATATCTTCGATGTACACGAGTCCCTGGCGCGGGTCCCGCCGCCAAGCGACGTGCCCCGCTACGTCAAAGTTCATTTTCCTTACAGTCTCCGCATTCCGCTTCGTGAGCGCGCCAGCCGGGTAGTCTATCTGCTGCGCGATCCGATCGACGTCATGATGTCGGTATGGGATTTCAAGCATTTGACCGGCGAAGACGACCTATTGGACGCGTCGCCGGCGGATCGCGAGGCATTGTTCCAGCGCTTTTGCCAACGCTGGGTGACCACCGGCGGCTTGATATACCCGTGGGCGGGAAGCTGGAAGGACAACGTCAAATCGTGGCTCGATCAAAACGATCTGCCACTTCTTGTCGTCCGCTACGAGCGGCTCAAGGCGCAACCGCTTGAGGAATTGAAGCGAATCCTGAGCTTCTTCGGCCGAGAGGCAACTGAGCAGCGGATTGCCGCGGCGATCGAAGCGGGTAAACCCGACAATATGCGCAAGCTGGAATCTGAAGAGGTCAATAAGGGGGTCCCGGGCATTTTCTATCGTCCCGGATTGGCGAGGGGTTACGCTCAAGGTTTTCGCTTCGTGGGGCGGATGCACGGCGGATCGTCGGAAAAAGTGCTCAGTCCGGCGGGACGGCAATATGCTAACCAGATTTTCGGCCCAGTGATGGAGCGCGCGCGCGCCCTTGCTGGATAGTGTCCGCGCCAGCTGAGCGACTTCCGATAACGGGCGATCGCATGAACGACATCTATTGCACCTATTTCGACCACAACTATTTGAGCCGTGCGCTGCTCATGATCGAATCGTTGCATCGTTTCGAGCCGAAGGTGCCGATCTATGTTCTGACACTCTCGGACCTTTGCGAAACCATTTTGCGCGAGCTTGCTCTGCCCAATGTCGAGATCATCCCGCTCGCGGAGCTGGAACAAACGTATCCCGAGCTCGTGTCGATAAAGCCGACACGCAAGCTCATCGAATACTACTTCACGCTGTCGCCGTTCCTGCCGCATTACCTGTTTGCGCAAACGACCGCCGATCGCATCACTTACATTGACGGCGACCTTTACTTCTTCACGTCGCCGCGGCCGGTGCTCGATTCGCTCGGCGAGGCGTCGACCGCGATTACGCCGCATCGATTTTCATTCGAGTACCGAAACCACGTGCAATACGGCCTCTTCAATGTTGCCTGGATCACCTACCGTCGCTGCGCCGAAGGCCTCGATTGCTTGAATACTTACAAGGCCGAGTGTACAGCGTGGTGCTACGACAGGGTTGAAGACGGGCGCTTCGGCGATCAGAAATATCTCGATGCTTGGCCTGCGCGCTATCCAAATTTAAAGATCATCGAACATAAGGGCTTCAATCTCGCGATCTGGAACGTGAACAACTATATCATACGCAATAGGAATAATATTGTGATGATCGACGATGATCCTTTAGTATTTTATCACTTCGCTTCCACGCAGCTGTTACCCAACGGCGAAGTCCAAGCAATAGTCCTGCCTCGCGGCGGCCGCAGCCAAGCTGTGTTGGTCGAAAACGTGATTCGCCCGTATGAGCTCAGGCTGAAAGAAGAACGACACTTATTGCAGCAGCGTTTTCCAGCGCTCGCCGCGGCGCGGAGCGATATCAGGTACCAGTCGGCGGATTAACAACGTATTTTTTCAGATAGTTGCATCGCAACCTTCCGCACTAGGCGGCCACCGCCGCCTGTTTGGCACGGAAGATCACGCTGAGACCCTGAACCTGCTGACCGCGAATCTCATACGTCGAACTCGGCGAAATGGTCGTCATCACGATCTCGTAACCAGCGAAAATTCGCATAACGTCGTCGAAGCTCGTGAAGCTGACCGGGTAAGTAATCATCCGGTCAGGAATATTCGGCGGCATCGGACCGATGCCGTTCGCCGACAGCGGAGACGTTTGCAGGCCGACGATCGGTGGTCTTCCCCACGCGGGAAAACGGAGAAGTCCGAAATATCGTGGCCGCAGCGCCGCCAGCGTTCGCAAAGTCTCGAGCGGGTCCGGTACATACTGGATTGAGCTGGAGGCGTGAATGAGATCGATCCGGCCCAGCACGTCTGCGGCGGCGGCGACATCGGTGAAGACTTGGAAGCGGCCCTGCGAAAGCTCGCTCGCACGCTCCGCCATCGTCGGCGTCTCCACAATGCCCCAGCGCAGCGGCGTGCGAATTGTCGGAACGACCCTAAAATAGTGAAAGCCGCAGCCGCCGCCGAAGTCGAGCACCGTGAGGGGCCGGTCGCGGATTTCTGCAGCAGCAATCCCAACGGCCAAGATCGAATTGATCGCCTGTTCCGGCGCAAACTGTCGTTGGTCCACGGGGATCGCGGTCTTGTAAGCGATGACGTCTGCGATGTCGGAATTGTTGTAACCCGGTCCGCAGGCGGCCAGCGCCGCCGCAAAATCTGGGAAGATTTCTCTAACGCTAGCCAATTGACTCTCCATGGCCGCTGGGAGGTATTCGTCAAGCCGTGCTTGCAGATTCACTGCAAAGCAGGGACATGTCTACCCCACTGTAGGGATCTGCGCGTAGCGCACTTGGGGGCTTCCATGGCGGGCTGTGACCCGATATTTATGCTGCCTAGCGCGGCAGCCGGGAGCGGAACCAGGGGCATTCCCGTAAACCACCGTCGCTGAGCGTTACATGGAGCGCGCGATGTCCGCCAAAACCAGTTTTCGAGGTTCCTTCACTGCGCTCGTCACCCCGTTCAAGAACGGGGCCGTCGACCAGAAAGCGTTCCGCGAGCTTGTCGATTGGCAGATCGCCGAGGGCACCAACGGGCTGGTTCCGGTCGGTACTACGGGCGAGAGCCCGACGCTGTCCCATGCCGAGCACAAGGACGTCGTGGAATGGTGCGTCGACGAGGCGCGCGGCCGCGTCCCGGTCGTGGCCGGCGCCGGCTCCAACTCGACCAGAGAAGCGATCGATCTCGCCCAGCATGCCGAAAAGGCCGGCGCCGACGCGGTGCTCGTGGTCACGCCCTATTACAATAGGCCGACGCAGGACGGCCTCTACGCGCACTACAAGGCGATCAACGACGCGATCGGCATCCCTATCATCATCTACAACATCCCGGGGCGGTCGGTGGTCGACATGTCGGTCGATACCATGACGCGACTGTACGAACTGAAAAACATTGCCGGCGTCAAGGACGCCACCGCGAACATGGCGCGCGTCTCGCAGCAGCGCGCGGCGATGGGCGAGGACTTCAATCAATTGTCCGGCGAGGACATCACCGCGCTGGGATTTATGGCGCACGGCGGCCACGGCTGCATCTCGGTGACGTCGAACGTGGCGCCGCGGCTGTGCGCCGAATTTCAGGCAGCATGCTTGCGCGGCGATTTTGCCGCGGCGCTGAAATTGCAGGACAAGCTCGCGCCGCTGCACATCAATTTATTCGTCGAGACCAGTCCGGCGCCGATCAAATATGCGCTGTCGCTGATCGGCAAATGCGCCAGCAACTTGCGCCTGCCGATGGTGCCGGCGACCGAAAAGGCGCAGACGGCGGTGCGCCAGGCCATGGTCCATGCCGGCCTAATCAACTGACGACGCCCGTTTTCGCGAGCGCGAATTTTCGCCGCGCGACCGCTGCACGCGGCATTCGACCAATCTAGGGTGGGAGCGATGCTCGAGGAATTCAAGAAATTCGCCATGCGTGGCAACGTCGTCGATCTTGCCGTCGGCGTCATCATCGGCGCCGCATTCGGGGCGATCGTCAACTCGCTGGTCAACGACATTGTCATGCCGCTGATCGGCTCCGTCACCGGCGGGCTCGATTTTTCCAACTATTTCATCCCGCTGTCGGCGAAAGTGACCGCGAGTTCGCTCGCTGACGCCAGAAAGCAGGGCGCCGTCCTGGCCTGGGGTAATTTCATGACTTCTGGTGATCAACTTCGTGATCATCGCGTGGGTGCTGTTCTTGGCCATCAAGGGCATCAATCGGCTCAAAGAGGCGCCACCGCCGCCGCCGGCTCCGGCCGCGCCATCGCCGGAAGTGCAGTTGCTCGGCGAAATCCGCGACCTGCTCAAGGGCCGTTGAGCGCGGGGGCCTATGCCGTGGCGGAAAAAGCCGAAAGAAAGCTTCGCGTCGTCGCCGACAACCGCAAGGCGCGTTTCAATTATTTCATCGACGACACGTTCGAAGCCGGCATTGCGCTCACCGGCACCGAAGTCAAATCGCTGCGCCAAGGCAAGGCCACGATCGCGGAATCCTATGCCGATGCGCGTGACGGCGAGATTTGGCTGATTAATTCGAATATTCCGGAATACCTGCAGGCCAACCGCTTCAATCACACGCCGAAGCGGCCGCGCAAGCTGTTGCTGCATAAGCGCCAGATCAACAAGCTGGTCGGCGCGGTGGAGCGCGAAGGCATGACGCTGGTGCCGCTCAAACTCTATTTCAACGAAAAGGGCCGCGCCAAGGTGGAGCTGGCTCTGGCGCGCGGCAAAAAGCTCTACGACAAGCGCGAGACCGAGAAGAAGCGCTCGTGGGAGCGCGAGCGCGGCCGCCTGCTGCGGCTAAAGGGGTGAATGCGGAGGATATCGATATGTCCATCCCGACCAAGCTCGATCATTGCGTGATCCATGTCACCGACTGGCAGCGCTCGAATGCGTTTTATACGACCGTGTTGGGCGCCGAGCTGGTCGAACGGCCGGCCGGCTATGCCTACCGGTTCGGCGACAAGCAGCTCAATGTGCACGGCCCCGGGGTAAGACCCGCTGAGGTCGCTCGGCTGCCGGTCGCGCCCGGCAACAGCGATCTATGTTTCGAATGGATGGGGCCGATCGCCGACGCGGTCGCGCATCTGCAACGCCGCGGCATTCGCATCGAAAGCGGGCCGATGCAGCGCTTCGGCGCCAAGGGGGCGGGCACCAGCGTTTATTTCCGCGATCCGGACGGCTCGCTGATGGAGTTCATGTCGTACAGCGCATGACCCCGAAAAGTGGAAGCCCGTTTTCGGATAAGGTCATGCGCCAGCGAAGATCAGGAGACGCGAAATGAGAGAAGCGCCGGGGACGCACGATCCAACTTATCTTCCGCCCGATATCCCGGTCCCGCGGGATGACGGCGCGGCGCGGCATCTTTCTGGCATGACGCTGCCGGATCTAGCGCTGCCGGCGACCCGCGGCTCGTCGGTAAACCTGTCGAAGCTCAAGGGCCGTGCGATCGTCTACATCTATCCGCGCACCGGCGTGCCCGGCGTCGATGCCCCGCCGGGCTGGGACGATATTCCCGGTGCGCGCGGCTGCACGCCGCAATCATGCAGTTTTCGCGATCATTTTGCCGAACTGAAGGCGCTCGGTGTGGCGAGCGTGTATGGCCTTTCGACGCAGGATACCTCTTATCAGCGCGAGGCGGCGGAGCGCTTGCATCTGCCGTTTCCAATTCTGTCCGATGCCGATCTCAAACTGACGCGCGCCATCGATCTGCCGACATTTTCGACCTCGGGGATGACGCTGCTTAAGCGCATGGCGCTCGTTATCGACGACGGCGCGATCGTCAAAGTTTTCTATCCGGTCTTTCCGCCGGACAAGAACGCCGAGAAGGTCATAGCCTGGCTGCGCAGCGGTGAATAACGCCGCTACGCATTGCGCGCATCGAGCGCTTTGCGTGCCTGGGCGATCACGTCGCGAAACATTTGCGGGGTAAGCACTCCGGTATTGGTGTTGTAGCGCGAGCAGTGGTAGCTGTCGAATAAGGTGAGCGCGCCGAGCGCGTGCGCCCGGCCGTGGCCGAAGGCGAACTGCGACCGCCGCGCGCCGCTTGAGACGACGAATGTCTCGTGGGCGACGCGGCCAAGCGCCAGCACCGCAGCAAGGTGCGGCATTTCCTTCACCGTCGCGGCGAGAAAATCGCGGCAGCTGGTGATCTCTTGCGGTGTGGGCTTGTTTTCCGGCGGCACGCAGCGCACGGCATTGGTGATGCGGCAATCGAGCAGTTCAAGCCCGTCATCGGCGTTGGCCCGATAGTCGCCGCGGGCGAAGCCGAATTCCTTGAGCGTCGCGTAGAGCAGATCGCCAGCATAATCGCCGGTGAATGGGCGGCCGGTGCGGTTGGCGCCGCGCAGCCCGGGCGCCAGTCCGACGATGAGCAAACGGGCTTCGATCGGTCCGAACGAGTCGACCGGAGCGTTGAACCATTGCGGCTCGCGCTCGCGCCAGCTGTTGCGAAATGAAACCAGGCGCGGGCAGCGCGGACAGTCGCGGCCGGGCATCCCGCTCGGGCGCGTCATGACTTATTCCTCGGGTCGATCGCGGCAGTCAACTTGCCGGTTCAGTTGGCGATTAACGCGTCGATGAACTTTGCGATCATTCGTCTTCGAACTCGTCACCTTCGACTTCGACTTCGAGGCGCGGCGAGGCGGGGCTGCGCTGCAGGAATTGCGGGGTGTGGCGCGGCTCGCCGCGCGGCTCGCGCGGCTCCCTCGGCTCACGCACCGGCCGTTCTCCGGGATCACGGCCGATCTTATTCTGCAATTCCACGATATCGACGAACTGGTCAGCCTGGCGGCGCAGTTCGTCGGCGACCATCGGCGGCTGCGTCGAGATCGTCGAGACGACCACGACGCGTACGCCGCGGCGCTGCACCGCCTCGACCAGCGAGCGGAAATCGCCGTCGCCGGAGAACAGGACCATCTGATCGATGTGCGGCGCGAGCTCCATGGCGTCGACCGCAAGCTCGATGTCCATATTGCCTTTGACCTTGCGCCGGCCGGTCTGATCGACGAATTCCTTGGTCGCCTTGGTGACGACGGTATAGCCGTTGTAGTCGAGCCAATCGATCAATGGGCGGATCGAGGAATATTCCTGATCCTCGATCACCGCGGTGTAGTAGAACGCGCGCACCAGATAGCCGCGCGACTGGAATTCGCGCAATAGCCGCTTGTAGTCGATGTCGAAGCCGAGCGATTTCGCCGTGGCGTAGAGATTGGCGCCATCAATGAATAACGCGATCTTTTCCATCTGTGCCGACATGATGCTCTCTGACTGTGTCTCGTGATGAAACCGGATCGACCGCAATGAATGAGACGATGCCGGCGTTCTTTAAATCTAAGTTCTCGCCGTCGGAAACGTTCGACGGTCGATGTTACTCTTGCCACCAAGTACTATCGCCGGATTGAGCCGTGGCAAGCTTCGGTACGGCGAAACGGCTTGCGGCACGCGGTCGCGGCAACTCCGAATGACGATTCGGAACTCCGCAAAGCGGCTCGCGAAATTTTGGGTAACAGAGCCGCGCGCCTGCGCCAAGTTAAATATAGCGCCGGCATTCGCATCCAAAGTCGCAAATGGGGTGAAAATCACAAGCAAAAATCGGGCTTGCGCTTGGCGGCCCGGGACGATACCTAAGCGCCACATTGCGGACAACGTCCCGTTGCGGGACCCCGGACAGCCTTAAGGAACCTCGCTCAATGGCCCGTGTCACCGTTGAAGACTGCATCGACAAGGTTGAGAACCGCTTTGATCTGGTTCTCTTGGCCAGCCATCGCGCGCGCATGATTTCGTCGGGCACCCAGATCGCGGTGGAGCGGGATAACGACAAGAACCCGGTCGTGGCGTTGCGGGAAATCGCCGAAAAAGCCATTTCGCCCGAAGACCTTAAGGAAGAACTCGTCCATTCCTTGCAGAAATACGTCGAGGTCGACGAGCCCGAACCCGAGACCGTCCCGCTGATCGGGGCGCCGGGCACCGGGGTTGACGCCGACGATACCGACGTCACCACGGACCGCATGTCCGAGGAAGAGCTCTTGAAGGGTCTCGAAGGCCTGACGCCTCCCGAAAGTCAGCCCGAGCCCGACGTTGGGGACGAAGAGGAGTGAACCGCGCTTTGCGCGCGGCTCGTCCGGTCCACCGCTCCAGGCTCTCTTAACCAAGACCGGCTTTGCCCGGGTTTTCGTCGGCACGCTTCACCATGTCCGTATGGGGTGGGGAGGAGCGCATTGTGGCGCGGGCGCCGCGCCATGATATCTTTGTAAGCGATTTTGGCCGACTCTCGCTGGCGAGACCGGCCGCCAAAGCTTCGCCAAAGGGCCGTCATGGCGCGCTCGCCGATCGATCTGCCGCGGATGCAGAATCAGCCGAGACCTCGGGTGCCGGCGGCGCGCGCTCCGAATTTGGCGCCGCTCGACGGACAAGCGCCGTCGCCCAAAGCGCGCAAGCGCCTGATGCGGCAGTACGACCTCATCGAGCGGGTCAAGCACTATAATCCGAGCGCCAACGAGGAACTGCTCAACCGCGCTTATGTTTACGCCATGCGCGCGCATGGCGAGCAGAAGCGGGCATCGGGCGACCCTTACATTTCGCACCCGCTCGAAGTCGCCGCGATTCTGACCGATCTCAAGCTCGACGATGCCACCATCGCGGCGGCGCTGCTGCACGACACGATCGAAGATACCGACGCCACCCGCGCCGAGATCGACCGCCTGTTCGGCCACGAAATCGGACTTCTGGTCGAGGGGTTGACCAAATTAAAGCGGCTCGAACTCGTTTCCCGCGAGGCCAAGCAGGCCGAAAACCTGCGTAAGCTTCTGCTCGCCATCGCCGACGATGTGCGCGTGCTGCTGATCAAGCTCGCCGATCGCCTGCACAATATGCGCACGCTGGCCTATCAGCCGCCCGAGGCGCGCCGCCGCACCGCCGATGAGACGCTCGAAATCTACGCGCCGCTGGCCGGCCGCATGGGCATGCAGGAGATGCGCGAGGAGCTGGAAGACCTGGCGTTCCGCGAACTCAATCCGGACGCTTACAAAGTCCTCACCGAACGGCTCGAAACGCTTGCGGCGCGTTCGAGCGGCTGGATCACCGAGATCGAGCAGCAGCTCACCAAAAAGCTTGCCGATCGCGGCATCGCCGCCGAGGTCTCCGGCCGGCGCAAGCGCGCCTATTCGATCTGGCGCAAGATGGAGAGGAAAGCGGTCGGCTTCGAGCAGCTGTCCGATATTTTCGGCTTCCGCGTCGTCGTCGGCAACGCCGCCGAATGCTACCAGGCGCTCGGCATCGTGCACACGACTTGGCCGGTGGTTCCCGGGCGGTTCAAGGACTACATTTCCACGCCGAAGCAGAACGATTACCGCTCGATCCACACCACCGTGATCGGACCCGGCAAGCAACGGGTCGAGCTGCAAATCCGCACCCGCGATATGCAGCAAATTGCCGAATACGGCATCGCCGCGCACGCGCTGTACAAGGACGAACTGGGCTCGCCGACGGAAATGCTGGCGCGCGAATCGAGCGCTTATGCGTGGCTGCGCCGCACCATCGAGCTTCTTGCCGAAGGCTCCGACCCGGAAGAGTTTTTGGAGCACACCAAGCTCGAACTGTTCCACGATCAGGTGTTTTGCTTCACGCCGAAGGGCATGCTGATCGCGCTGCCGCGCGGGGCGACGCCGATCGACTTTGCCTATGCGGTGCATACCGACGTCGGCAATATGGCAATCGGCGCCAAGATCAACGGCAAGATCGGACCGCTGAGCTCGGCGCTGCAAAACGGCGACGAGGTGCAGATCTTGACTTCGAAGGCACAGACCGCGCCGCCCACCGCCTGGGAATCGATCGTGGTGACCGGTAAGGCGCGCGATGCCATCCGCCGGGCGACCCGCGATGCGGTGCGCAGTCAATATTCCGGGCTCGGCCGGCGCATGGTGGAACGGCTGTGCGAGCGCGCCAAGATCGAATATTCCGACGAGAAGCTGCAAGGCGCCTTGCCGCGGCTGGCGCGCGCCTCGATCGACGACGTCATGTCGGCGGTCGGCCGCGGCGAGATGAAAGCCTCCGACGTCGCGCGCGCGATGTATCCCGATTACAAGGACGAACGCGTCGCGCCGGTCGTGCCGAAGTCGGAAAGCGGCTGGTTCGGCCTGAAATTCGCCAGGGCGTTGAAGTTCAAGGTGCCGGCGGTCGACGAATACGGCGCGGCGATCCCGATCCGCGGCATCAATAGCGATCTGCCGGTGCGTTTCGCGCCCAAAGGCGGCGCCGTTCCCGGCGACCGCATTGTCGGCATCATGACGCCGGGGGAGGGCATCACCATCTATCCGATCCAATCGGAAGCGCTCAAGCAATTCGAAGACGAGCCGGATCGCTGGCTCGACGTGCGCTGGGACATCGACGATAAGGCGCCGCAGCGGTTCCCGGCGCAGCTTGCGGTGCAATCGGTCAACTCGCCCGGCACGCTGGCACAGATCGCGCAGGTGATCGCCGAGCACGACGGCAATATCGACAACATCAAAATGACGCGCCAATCGCCGGATTTCACCGAACTGACCATTGATCTCGAGGTCTATAATCTCAAGCACCTCACGTCGATCATTTCGCAATTGCGGGCGAAGAAGGTGGTCGCCAATGCCGAGCGCGTGAATGGGTAATTGCTTGCCCTCTCTGGTCTTAGCACCTTGATTTCACGCCTCCGTCAATGTATATACATAGTCGGATATACGGAGGAAGTTGATGGCAACGGCTCGGGTATTCAAATCAGGGAACAGCCAAGCCGTCCGGCTGCCTAAGGACTTTCGCTTTCGCAGCAAGGAAGTGGACATCTACCGGCGTGGCGACGAAGTGATCCTCCGGGAGAAGTCAAAAGGAATGGAGCGGGCATTCTGGCTCATCGCCAATCTCCCGATTGATGTTGATGCGATCGAGGCGACGCATAACGAACCGCCGCAAAAGCGAGACGGCCTGTAATGGCCCCACGGTATCTGCTCGATACGAATATCTGCATTTATGTGCGCCGCCGTCGGCCCGTAGAAGTCCTCGCGCGGTTTTCTCGGCTCAAATCAGGCGAGGCAGCGCTTTCACTCGTAACATACGGCGAACTTATGTACGGCGCGGCAAAGATGGATTCGCCTCCACCGCGAGCATCGGAGCAATTACAGGAATTTCTAGACATGATCGAGGTCTTGCCACTGCCCATTGAAGCCGGACGGACATATGGAGAGCTGCGAGCTCTTCTAGAGTCAAAAGGTCAGATCATCGGGAATAATGATTTGTGGATTGCGGCTCACGCCATCTGCGCGAATTTGACTGTGGTCACGAATAACGAACGTGAATTTCAACGTGTGCCCGATCTGAAAATCGAGAATTGGGCCAAGTAGCCGGGGGGCAGAATTTTATGTTCGCTCCTCCCATCCGCCTCGGCGTCAACGTCGACCACGTCGCCACCGTGCGCAATGCGCGCGGCGGGCATCTTCCCGATCCGGTCAAGGCGGCCGAGGTCGCCATCGCCGCCGGCGCCGACGGCATCACTGCGCATCTGCGCGAGGACCGCCGTCATATCGTCGACGACGATATCGTCCGCCTCAAGGAACGCATCACAAAGCCGCTGAATCTCGAAATGGCGGTGACGGCGGAAATGGTCGGCATTGCCTGCAAGCTTAAGCCCCACGCCGCCTGCATCGTTCCCGAGCGGCGGGCCGAGCGCACCACCGAAGGCGGCCTCGATGCGGCGGGTCAGCGCGAGGCATTGCGCGCGGCGGTCGGCCAGTTGGCGGCGGCCGGCATCCGCGTGTCGCTTTTTATCGCCGCCGAACCGGCGCAGATCGAAGCGGCGCGCGCGATCGGCGCGCCCGTCATCGAAATCCACACCGGCGCCTGGTGCGAGGCGCTTGCGGCGGGCAATGCCGCGACCGCCGCCGCCGAGTTCGATCGCATTATGCGCGGCGCCGCACAGGCGAGGAATGCCGGCCTTGAAGTCCATGCCGGCCACGGCCTCGATTTCGTCACGGCGGAAAAAATCGCCGAACTCGGCGACATCGTCGAGCTCAATATCGGCCACTTTCTCATCGGCGAGGCGATCTTCTCAGGCCTGGGCGCGGCGGTGCGCCTGATGCGATCGGCCATGGACCGCGGCCGGTCGCGAGCCGGAGCCGCATCATGATTCTCGGCATCGGCTCCGACATCACCGATGCCCGCCGCATCGCCAAGGTGATCGAGCGCCACGGCGAGCGTTTCCTCGATCGCATCTTTACCCCGACCGAGCGGGCGAAAGCAGACAAAAGGCGCAACAGGATCGAAACCTATGCCAAGCGTTTTGCCGCCAAGGAGGCCTGCGCCAAGGCCTTGGGAACCGGTCTGCGCGCCGGAGTGTGGTGGCGCGATATGGGCGTCGTCAACCTGCCGGGCGGCCGGCCGACGATGGAGCTGACCGGCGGCGCCAAGCGCCGGCTGCAGAAGATCACGCCGCCGGGATACGAGGCGCGGATCGACGTCACCATTACCGACGAGGGCTCCATGGCGCATGCCTTCGTCGTCATCTCGGCGATTCCCGCGGGCGGTTGACCGCGGCAGGGAGGCGTTGAAACCGGGGCGCCGAACCGGCGATGAAAATTTCGTCATGTGCCTGGCGCTGGTGGTAAGCGCATGGGATTCCTAGATAAAACCAGTCTGCCCGGGACCCGCGGCGAAATCCCCGTGCAATTGCTTTGTAGGCGTCGCAAAGGCTACAAGGTCGCGGGCGGGCGCGTGGAATGCGGGACGATAGGCTGATGAGCGTGCAAACAGGAACCAAGCGCAAAGAGGGTGGCTTCGCCGAGACGGTACGCGTGGTGTTCCAAGCGCTGATCATCGCCGTCGTCATCAGGACATTTCTCTTTCAGCCCTTTAATATTCCTTCCGGCTCGATGATCCCGACGCTTCTGGTCGGCGATTATCTCTTCGTCTCCAAATATTCCTATGGCTACACGCATTACTCGCTGCCGTTCTCGCCGGATATTTTCTCCGGACGGATACCTTCGAGTTGGACGCCGCAGCGCGGCGACGTCGTGGTGTTCCGGCTGCCCAAGGACAACTCGATCGATTACATCAAGCGCCTCATTGGGCTGCCCGGCGACCGCATTCAGATGATCGACGGCGTGCTCAATATCAACGGCACGCCGGTCAAACGCGAGCGCATCGACGATTACGTGACCGACGACGACGGCGTCGTGCAGCGGGTCAAGCGTTTTCGCGAGACGCTGCCGAACGGAGTGAGCTATACGACCATCGATCTCACCGATAACGGCTTCTACGACAATACGCCGGTCTACACGGTGCCGCCCGACCATTATTTCATGATGGGCGACAATCGCGACAATTCGACCGACAGCCGGGTGCTCAGCCAGGTCGGCTACGTGCCCTACGAGAACCTGATCGGCCGGGCGCAAATCATTTTCTTCTCGATCCGCGACGATACCCACGCTTGGGAAGTGTGGCGCTGGCCCTGGGCGGTGCGCTGGAACCGCCTGTTCACGCTGGTACGATGAGTGGCCCGCAAGAAAGCCAAGCCCCCTATAGTTCGCGAACCGCCGGCCGGAGCGCCGGCTGCGGCCGACGCTGAAGTCAAAGCTCACAAAGAACCGCGCCGCCGCAAGCGCGCCGCAACCGTTCTGGAAGACCGCATCGGCTATCGCTTCACCGATGCCGCCATGCTGGAGAGCGCGCTCACCCATATCTCGGCGCTCAAGGGCGCGCGCAACCGCGCCAGCAGCTATCAGCGGCTCGAATTCCTCGGCGATCATGTTCTCGGCCTGGTCATTTCCGACATGCTGTATCGCACCTTCCCCAAGGCTGACGAAGGCGAACTGTCGCGGCGGCTCGCCGACCTGGTGCGCAAGGAAACCTGCGCCGACATCGCGCGCGCGATCGATCTCGGCGCCGCGATCCGGGTCGGCTCCTCGGAAGCCAATGCCGGCGCCCGCAGCCGGCCGGCGATCCTCGCCGATGTCTGCGAAGCGGTGATCGGCGCGGTCTATCTCGACGGCGGCTACAAAGCCGCCGAGGGACTGGTCGAGCGGCTGTGGGAGGTTCGCCTGCGCGCCACCGCGCAGCCGCAGCGCGATCCGAAAACCGTCCTGCAGGAATGGGCGCAAGGGCGCGGGCTGCCGACCCCCGTCTATCGCGAAGTCGCGCGTTCGGGTCCCGACCACAATCCCGAATTTCGCGTCGCCGTGCAGCTTCCGACCTTTGCGCCCGCGGAGGGAGTCGCCCGCTCCAAGCGCGCCGCGGAGCAAGCGGCGGCGGCAGCAATGCTGGCGCGCGCGGGCGTCAAGATCGCCAAGCGCGATGGCTGAAACAGCCGAACACGAGAAACGCGCCGGCTTCGTCGCGCTGATCGGCGCACCGAATGTCGGAAAATCCACGCTGCTCAATGCGCTGGTCGGCGCCAAAGTCTCGATTGTCACGCCGAAGGTGCAGACGACGCGGGCGCTGGTGCGCGGTATCGCCATCGAGGGAGCGGCGCAGCTGATCTTCGTCGATACGCCGGGAATTTTCTCGCCGCGGCGCCGGCTCGACCGGGCCATGGTCGGCAGCGCCTGGGGCTCAACGCAGGATGCCGATCTGGTTGCGCTGTTGATCGACGCCAAAAAGGCCATCAACGACGACGATGATGCGATTCTCGGCAAGCTCAGCGATGTCCGCCCGACGAAAGTGCTTGTTCTCAACAAGGTCGACTTGGTCGACAAGCCGACACTGCTCACGCTGACGCAGAAGCTCAACGAGCGGGCGGCCTTTGCCGCGACGTTCATGATCTCGGCGCTCAAGGGCGATGGCGTCGCGGATCTCAAACACTGGCTTGCCGCGCATGTGCCTGTGGGGCCGTGGCTCTATCCGGAGGATCAAATCTCCGACGCGCCACTGCGCCAGCTCGCCGCCGAGATCACGCGGGAAAAGCTCTATCTGCGCCTGCACCAGGAACTGCCCTATCAGTCGACGGTCGAGACCGAGGTCTGGAAGGAATTAAAGGACGGCTCGGTGCGCATCGAGCAGACCGTCTATGTCGAGCGCGAAAGCCAGCGCAAAATCGTGCTCGGCAAAGGCGGCCAGGCGATCAAGGCGATCGGGGCGGCGGCGCGCGCCGATATCGCCAAAGCCGTCGAGCAGCCGGTGCATCTGTTCCTTCACGTCAAGGTCCGCGAAGGCTGGGGCGACGATCCCGAGCGCTATCGCGAAATGGGCTTGGAGTTTCCGAAGGAATGACTTGTCATGCCCCACGAAGGCGGGGCATCCAGTGGTCTCGGCATTGTGTCTACTGGATCATCCGCCTTCGCGGATGATGACAGGCATACTAAATACAATCCATGCAATGGACCGATGAAGCCATCGTGCTCGGCGTCAAGCGCCACGGCGAGACGAGCGTCATTCTCGAACTGATGACGCACGGTCATGGCCGACATCTCGGCCTGGTGCGCGGCGGCGCCGGCACGCGGTTGCGCGGGGTGCTGCAGCCGGGCAACCAATTGCGCGCCACCTGGCGCGCCCGGCTCGACGATCATCTCGGCCAGTATTCGGTTGAAGGGCAGAATTTGCGGGCGGCGCGTTATTTGTCGGCCGCGCATGCCGTCCACGGCGTGACGCATCTTGCGGCACTGTGCCGACTGCTCGCCGAGCGTGAGCCGCATGCGGCGATTTATGCCGCGCTCGACGCAATTCTGGATTGCCTTAACGATCCTCGCATCGCCGCGCCGATGATCGCGCGCTTCGAGCTTAATTTTCTGGCGGAGCTGGGTTTTGGCCTCGATCTGTCGTCCTGCGCCGCAACCGGGGCGACGGACGACCTGATCTACGTGTCGCCACGGTCTGGCCGCGCCGTATCGCGGGCTGCGGGCGAGGCCTATCGCGACAAGCTGATGCGGCTTCCTGCATTCCTGCATACACAGGCCGAACCGGATACCGCGAGCGATCTCGCCGACGCGTTTGCGCTCACCGGTTTTTTTCTCGATCGCCACGCCTTCGCCCCCCGCGGGCTAGCCGTGCCGGAGGTCCGCGCCCGCTTCGTCGCCGCGCTCGCCTCCCTTGTTCAGACGCCGCAACAGGGGTAGCGCTCTTAAGCCATGAATAAGAAAGTGATTCCCACCGAACCGAGCGGCATCCAGGAAATTCCGCTGCGCGAGGCGCTGGAAGAGCGCTATCTCGCTTATGCGCTGTCCACCATCATGCATCGCGCGCTGCCCGACGCGCGCGACGGGCTCAAACCCGTGCACCGGCGCATCCTCTACGGCATGCGGCTGTTGCGCCTCGATCCCGGCGCGGCGTTTAAGAAGTCGGCGAAGATCGTCGGCGACGTGATGGGCAATTTCCATCCGCATGGCGACCAGGCGATCTACGATGCGCTGGTGCGGCTGGCGCAGGACTTTGCCTCGCGCTATCCGCTGGTCGACGGGCAAGGCAATTTCGGCAATATCGACGGCGATAACGCCGCGGCCTATCGCTATACCGAGGCGCGCTTGACGGAGGTCGCGCGGCTCCTCCTCGACGGCATCGACGAAGACGCCGTCGATTTCCGGCCAAGCTACGACGGCGTTACACAGGAACCGTTCGTGCTGCCCGCGGCGTTTCCGAACCTGTTGGCCAACGGCGCGCAGGGCATTGCGGTCGGCATGGCGACGTCCATTCCTCCGCATAATGTCGCCGAGCTGTGCGAGGCGGCGCTTTATCTGATCGAACAGCCGAACGCGCGATCGAAGACGTTGCTCAAATACGTCCCGGGCCCGGATTTCCCGACCGGCGGTCTCGTCGTCGATCCGCCGGCGGCCATCGCCGAAGCCTACGCCACCGGTCGCGGCTCGTTTCGCGTGCGCGCGCGCTGGAAAACGGAGGATACCGGGCGCGGCACCTATCAGATCGTGGTCACGGAGATTCCGTGGCAGGTGCAGAAAATGCGCCTGGTCGAGCGCATCGCCGAATTGATCAACGAGAAGAAGCTGCCGCTGCTCGCCGATATGCGCGACGAATCGGCGGAGGACGTGCGCGTCGTGTTCGAGCCGCGCTCGCGTTCGGTCGATCCGGCACTATTGATGGAAAGCCTGTTCAAGCTCACCGAACTCGAAAGCCGCGTGCCGCTCAATATGAACGTGCTCATTCGCGGCCGCATACCGAAAGTGGTCGGCCTTGCCGAAGCGCTGTCCGAATGGCTGGCCCATCGCCGCGACGTCTTGCTGCGGCGCTCGCGCTATCGGCTGTCCCAGATCGAACACCGGCTCGAAGTGTTGGGCGGCTATCTCGTCGCCTATCTCAATCTCGATAAGGTCATCAAGATCATCCGCAACGAGGACGAGCCGAAGCCTGTTCTGATGAAGACGTTCAAATTGTCCGACGTGCAGGCCGACGCCATCCTCAATATGCGGCTGCGCAACTTGCGCCGCCTCGAAGAAATGGAGATCCGCAGCGAGGACAAGGATTTGCGCGCGGAGAAAAAATCTATCGAGGAATTGATCCGCTCCGAGAAGCAGCAATGGAAGAAAATCGCCGACGAAATCAAGGAGGTCCGCGACAAGTTCGGACCAAAGACCCCGCTCGGCAAGCGCCGCACCGGCTTTGCCGAGGCGCCCGAGCACGATGAGGCGGCCATCGAGGAAGCCCTGGTCGAGCGCGAGCCGATCACCGTGGTGGTTTCCGAGAAGGGCTGGATCCGCGCGCTGCGCGGCCAGGTCGCGGACCTGTCCGCTCTCGCCTTCAAAGCCGACGATGGCCTCAAGCTTGCGTTCTTTGCCGAGACCACGTCGAAGCTTCTGATCTTCGCCACCAACGGGCGCTTCTACACCATCGAAGCGGCGAAATTGCCGGGCGGGCGCGGCCACGGCGAGCCGATCCGGCTCTTCATCGAGTTTGAACAGGAGGCGGACGTCGTTACGGTGTTCCGCTATCAGGGCGGCCGCAAGCTCCTCGTCGCCAGCCGCCAGGGCAGGGGATTTGTCGTGCCCGAGGACGAGTGTCTTGCCAACACGCGCAAGGGCAAGCAGGTGCTCAACGTCAAATTGCCCGATGCGGCCTGCGCCGTGGCGCCGGCCGATGGGGAACTGGTCGCCGCGATCGGCGAAAACCGCAAAATGCTGATCTTCCCGATCGAGCAGGTGCCGGACATGACCCGCGGCCGCGGCGTGCGCCTGCAGCGGCACAAGGACGGCGGGCTCTCCGACATCAAGACTTTCGAGGTGGAGAAAGGCCTGACCTGGACCGACTCCGCCGGCCGCGCTTTCAATCTGACGCTGAAGGAACTTGCCGATTGGCGCGGCAACCGCGCCGACGCCGGCCGCTTGGCGCCGAAGGGCTTTCCGAAGACTAATAAATTCGACAATACCGGCGGTCTGCCGGCGAATGGAGCCGGCCCGGACGGGGCGTAAACGCCGATACGCGCAATCCGCCCTCGGCCGTTAGCCAAGTGTCAATCTTGTTGTCGGAATCGCGCACTGAGGGCGCGTGATTGCGCATTGCATTACCAAATTTTTCAAACGCTCCGCGTTAGATGGCTGCCACAACGGTCAATTGGTGCTTCCGTAAGCTTGGCGATAGCGATCGATGCGCGTTCAGCGAATCATCTGGAACAAGCGATCGGGTTGGACGGCGGCCGGCGATAACTCGGACGCAACCTCACTCGTGCTCTATTTCGGCAGCCGCGATGCGCTGGCCTGCGGCGCCCGCTATAATGAGTTGCGCAGCATGTTTCCGGCGGCTCATATCCTGGGCTGCAGCACCGGCGGACAGATCAACAATAACGACGTCAACGATGACGAGGTCGTCGCCGCGGCCATTCACTTTGATGCAACCCGGCTGCGGCTGAGCCGGCAGGAGATTGCCGATCCGCAACGCTCGCGGGACTACGGCGAGGCGCTCGGGCGGGCTCTCTATGCCGACGACCTTGCCGGCATGTTCGTGCTGTCGGACGGCTTGAATGTCAACGGCAGCGAGCTGGTAGCCGGAGTAAGCAAGGTCATCGGCTCGACCATCCCGCTGACCGGGGGACTGGCCGGCGACGGCGCCGATTTTAAGGAAACGCTGGTCGGCGCCGATTGTGCGCCCCGCGCGCGCACTATCGCCGGAATCGGCTTCTATGGCTCGGCCATACGGGTCGGCCATGGCAGCGCCGGCGGTTGGGATTTGTTCGGCCCGCGCCGGCAAGTGACCAAAGCAAACGGCAATGTGTTGTTCGAGCTCGATGGCGAGCCGGCGCTCGATTTGTATGAGAGATATCTCGGGCCCGACGAAGCCAAGGGGCTGCCGAGTTCCGCCTTGCTGTTTCCGATCCAGGTTTACGATCTGGAAAAGCCCGATACCGCGGTCGTGCGCACCGTGCTGGCGGTCGATCGCGAGGCGCGTTCGATGACCTTTGCCGGCGACATTCCGCAAGGCTGGACGGCGCAACTGATGCGCGGCAATTTGGATCGGCTCGCGGCTGGCGCGGCGGATGCGGCAAGGCAGGCCCGCGGCAAGCTCGGCGCCGACGGCGGCGATCCGCGGTTTTCGATCCTCGTCAGCTGTATCGGCCGCCGCTTGCTGATGGGCCAGCGCGCCATCGACGAGGTTGAGGCGGTTGGAACGGAACTCGGCCGCGATAGCTTGCGGCTCGGCTTCTACTCCTACGGCGAGATTTCGCCGCACGAGAAGTCCGGCCAATGCGAGCTTCACAATCAGACGATGACCGTCACCACCCTGGCCGAGGTTGCCTGAGGCCGGTTCCACCCAGGGGTCACCGTCGTGCATAAGCTGTTTGCGCAACAGGTCGTAAAGGCAACCGACGAATCCGGATTGCTCGATCTGGAGAAGCTTTCCAAGCTCGTCATCGCGGCTTACGAGGAGTTCGATCGCGACCGGCGGCGGACCGACCGGTCGATGTCGCTGATGATCGAGGAGCTTGACGCCGTTCAACGCAATCTCGAGCAGACGGTGATCGAGCGCACCAAGGAGCTGCGGTCGCGTGAGACCGAATTGCAGGCGCAGAACATGCGCATCGATGCGGCGCTGTCGAACATGTCCCAGGGACTGGCGATGTACGATGGCGACGCGCGCCTCGTCATCTGCAATGCGCGCTTCGTTTCGATGTATCGTTACAGCCCCGCCGACATCCGTCTCGGCATGCCGCTACGAGATCTGATCAGACTGCGGGCTGAAAACGGGACATTCGCCGGAAATCCCGATCACTATGCCGACGATCTGCGCGCTAAGATCCAAATCGGACAGGCGACCAGCCAATTCGTCGAGCTGCCCGACGGGCGGACCGTCGCGATCGCGCGGCAGCCGATGCAGGGCGGCGGCTGGGTCGCGACGCACGAAGACGTCACCGAACGGCGGCAGGCGGAGATGAGGATCGCCCACATGGCGCGCCATGACGCGCTCACCGACCTTCCCAACCGCGTGTTGCTGCGCGAGCGGCTGAGCGAGGCGCTCGCTCACGTCGAGCGCGGCCAACGGCTTGCCGTACTTTATCTCGATCTCGATCTTTTCAAGAACGTCAACGATTCGCTCGGACATCCGACCGGCGACGAGCTGTTGCGGATCGTGGCGGATAGATTACGCGGCTGCGTGGGCGAGACCGACACCATTTCGCGGGTCGGCGGCGACGAGTTCTTTATCATTCAAACCGACGTCGGCGGCGCGTCCGACGCGGAACGGCTGGCGCGCCGCGTTGCCGAAGCTATCCGGGCGCCATACGATCTGCACGGCCACTCGATCGTGATCGACGCCAGCATCGGCATCGCACTGGCGCCCGCGGACGGCAGCGACGCCAATGAGCTTCTCAAGAATGCCGACATGGCGTTGTATGGCGCCAAGGCGGACGGCCGCGGCGTCTACCGGTTCTTCGAAGCGGACATGGACGCTCGCATGAAGGAGCGGCGCGCGCTCGAAGTCGCGCTGCGCAAGGCCTTCGATAACGGCGAATTCGAACTCTACTACCAACCCGTGCTGAACCTGGATCGCGACGAGGTGCGCGGCTGCGAGGCGCTGCTGCGCTGGCACCACCCCGAACGCGGCATGGTATCGCCGACCGAATTCATTCCCGTCGCCGAAGAGATCGGATTGATCGTGGCGCTGGGCGAGTGGGTCATCAGAGAGGCGTGCCGGGACGCGGCGCAATGGCCGAACGATGTATGCGTCGCGGTCAATCTGTCGCCGACCCAACTGGCGAGCAAGGGCTTGTTGCCGGCGGTGCTCCATGCGCTGGCGGCGTCGCGTTTGCCGCCGCATCGGTTGGAGCTGGAAATCACCGAAGCCGTCCTCATGCAAAACAGCGAGGTCAACTTGCGCACGCTGCATCAGCTGCGCGCCCTCGGTATCCGCATCTCGATGGACGACTTCGGCACCGGCTATTCGTCGCTGAGCTATCTGCGCAGCTTTCCCTTCGACAAGATCAAGATCGACCGTTGTTTCATCAAGGGGCTCGGCGATAGTTCCGAGGCCGACGCCATCGTCCATGCCGTCGCCGGGCTCGCCGAGAACCTGGGCATGACGACGACGGCGGAAGGCGTCGAAACCCGACAACAACTCGATCTCGTGCGCAACCTCGGCTGCACCGACGTGCAGGGCTTTTTCTATAGCCCGCCGGTACCCGTCCGCGAACTCACGGAAATCCTGGCCAAGAAAAACGGCAGGAAGACCGCGGCCGCCTGACCACGGAAGTCCCCGACGCAAGCCGTCCGCCAGGAGGCGTTCGCAGCCGGCTTGGCGGCGAATATTCGGCGCAAAACCGACTATACTCGCCTGTGTCGGGAATTTTCGCCATCCAAAGCAGTCCTATTGAATGGCCTTGATCACCTGAGGCTCGGCCGAGTGCGGGGATGAATCCGGATTTTCGACAATGGCGTGCACGGCTGCGGCTCACGAGCGGGCTCGTGATGCTCAGCTTCGTCATCTGACATCTGACCGCGCATTGCCTCTTGCTCGTCTCCTTCGAGGACGCCGAGGCGACGCGCAATGTGCTGATGTATCCGTGGCGGACTTGGAGCGGCACCGCGATCCTGATCGCGGCGTTTCTCGTCCACTACGGCAACGCCTTGTGGTCGATCTACATCCGCCGCTCGCTGCGTTTGAGCCGCTGGGAATGGACGCAGCTCTGCCTTGGCCTGTCCATTCCGGTGTTATTGATGTTCCATGTGGTTGCGACACGCATCGCCGAGGAGACGCTCGACGTCACGACCTATTACACCACGGTCTTCATCGTTCAGTGGCTGATGTTCCCGTGGCTTGGCGCCGTGCAGATGATCGCTGTGGTGACGGTGTGGACCCATGCCTGCATCGGCATCCACTATTGGCTGCGCACCAAGCGCTGGTATCCGAACTGGCGGCCGTTGTTCTTCGGCTTCGCACTGCTGCTGCCGACGCTCGCGCTCGCCGGCTATGTCACCGGCGGCAATCAAGTGTTGCGCGAGGCCAAGGCCGATCCCGATTTCGTCGGTTCGTCGCTCGGCGATTCCAATCTCACGCCGCAGACGGCAGCCGCGGTCGATCGCATGGTCGATATCGGCTGGGGTATCGCGATCGGCCTGATACTCTTGCCGTTTGCCGGCCGCGGCATTCGCGCCTGGCATTATCGGCGCCGCAAGCCGCCGATCCTGTCGCACGCCAACGGCCGCAGCGTGCCGATCCTGCCCGGCGCCACTGTGCTCGAGACGCTGCGCGCCCATGGCATAGCGCACGCCTCGGTGTGCGGCGGGCGGGCGCGCTGCACCACCTGCCGCGTCTTGGTGACCAAGGGCCTTGACCGGCTCCCCGCACCGGCAGGATTGGAGGCCAAAGCGCTGTCGCGGATCGGCGCCACGCCTGGGATGCGGCTTGCCTGCCAGATCCGCCCCATTGCCGACACCGCGGTGATGCCGCTGTTGGCGGCCGACGCCAGCGCCGCCGATGGCGCCGTGCGCGGCGGGCTGGAAGGCAGCGAGCGCCCGATCACGGTCGTCTTCGTCGATATGCGCGGCTCGACCACTTTAGGCGAAGCCAAGCTGCCCTATGACGTGCTCTTTATTCTCAACCAGTTCTTCCATGACATGACAGAAGCCCTCGCCGCTACCCGCGGGCATTATTCGCAATTTACCGGCGATGGATTGATGGCGCTGTACGGCCTCTACGCCGCCGATCCGGCGACCGGGGCCGCCGACGCCGTGCGCGGCGCCCGCGAAATGCTGACCCGGCTCGATCAGCTGAACTACCGGCTGCGCGCCGATCTGCGCGAGCCGTTGCGCATCGGCATCGGCATTCACCACAGCGAAGCAATCGTCGGCGCGATGGGACCGCCGCGGTCGCAGATCATCACCGCCATCGGCGACACCGTGAATACCTGTGCGCGGCTGGAAAGCCTGACCAAAGACTATGACTGCGTCGTCATCATATCGCGCCAAGCCGCCGAAGCCGCCGGCCTGCGGCTCGTCGGCCATCCACTGCATCAAGCGCCGGTGAAGGGCCGGATGGAGCCGGTTGAATTTTATGCCTTGAAGTCGCTCGCCGAGCTGCCGATTTAGCAACGGTTACGGCGCGGCGACGTGCCAGACATTGTTGACGCCGTCGCCGCTGACATCTCCAGGCTTGGTATCCTTCTTGAAGGCATAGACGGGTTTACCTTTGTAAGCCCATTGTTTGCCGCCGTCTTTTCGCGTGATGACGGTCCACTGGCCGGATGGCTTAGCGTCGGCGGATGCCATTAGCGGCGGCCAATTGATAGCGCATTGGTCGTTGCAGTTCGATGTGCCGGCGGCGTCACGGTCGAAAACGTAGAGCGTCATGCCTTTGCCGTCGACCAGCGCCTTGCCTTTGGCGGTGTCGGCCGTCGTCGCCGGCGCCGTTTGCGCAAACGCGCCGCAGACACCGATCGCCAACACGGCGGCCACAAACAAGGCTGAGCTGTATCTTCGCATGACAAATCCCTCTGAATGCTCGAGCCGACCCGGCACTGACAGCGGGAGTTTACTCTACTCGTGCCCAGCCGTCCGGCATCAGCCGTTCCTGCGGCAGGAAGCGGCTCTTGTAGTCCATTTTGCGCGAGCCGCGCACCCAATAGCCGAGATAGACGTAGGCCAGCCCCATGCGTCGCGCGCGCGCGATGTGATCGAGCACCATGAACGTGCCAAGCGAGCGCGCCGCCTGGTCCGGTTCGAAAAACGAATAAACCATCGACAGCCCGTCGCCGAGCACGTCGGTCAAGGCGATGGCGATGAGGTCCCCGTTGCTGCGTTCGCCGCGCCGGTATTCGATGATGCGCGTCTCGATATGGCTGTCCTCGACCATCATGGCGTAGTCGAGCACGGTCATGTCAGCCATGCCGCCGTCGCGGTGCCGGGAATCGAGGTAAGCGCGGAAGATTGCATATTGCTCGGAGGTAGGCACCGCGATCCGCATTTCGCTGCCGATGTCGGCGTTGCGGCGCACGATGCGGCGCATGCTCTGTGTCGGGCGAAAATCCTTGGCGACCACGCGCACCGAGACGCAGGCGCGGCAGCTCTCGCACGCCGGACGGTAGGCGATCGATTGGCTGCGTCGAAAGCCGCCCTGGGTAAGGATATTGTTGAGCTCGCCGGCGCGCTCGCCGACGAGATGGGTAAAGACCTTCCGCTCCTCCTTGCCAGCCAGATAAGGGCAGGGCGAGGGGGCGGTGAGATAGAATTGCGGTGTATCGCGCGAGTGCTGGGTCACGACGGATTATAGCATGGCAAGGCGACCGGCAGCCGAATCCGGCCGATCCTCAGCATCGCGCCTGCACGTCCCGGCGTCAAAGGCCGTTTTCGACGTTAGCCGGGGCCGCGCCCCCGCAACGAAGCCGCCCGCGTGGCATTATTGATCAGGACGGTGCCGACCAGCATATCGTGCAGCAGTCGCCGCCGGGCATTGAAGAAGCCGACCACGAGGATAAAGGGGGTCAGCACGCTGACGCTGATCCAAAACACGATGGCGTGGACGGCCCCGAGCACGAAATAGGCGGGCGCGCCGTACCAGGTGCGCATTTCGATCTCCATGGCGCGCATGCCGATGGTGGCCGAAGCCGGGCCCCCCAGCGTGACCCCGTAATACACCAGCGCCCAGATCACCGAGCCGGGCGACATCAGCCAGAACAGCGCCCAGCCCAAGCCGAAAGTGACCAGGCCGAACACGAAAATGAACATCCATCCCACGATGAGAGGGATGGCGATGATGATGACATCGATGATGAAGGCAACGACCCGGCGGGCGAGCACGCCCTCGAACAGTTCCGGGTCGGTCGCCGGATCGTAGGCATGCGGTTTGACGTCGAGCGAGACGCCGATCCGTCCGGGACCTGAGCGCCCAGAATCTGAGCTTGCAGGACCCGCGCCTGTACCTGCGGTTGGGCCAGAATCTGTCATGATCGAATTGGCAGTATAATGCCGCTGTCATGACCCAACAACGACCAATGACACAGCCGGTGAAGGTCACGCTCGCCGATATCGAAGCGGCGCGGCACATCATTGCCGGCCATGTGCTGCGCACGCCGGTGCTGGCGGCGCCGCCGCTTTCGGCGCTAACCGGCGCCGAGATTTTCGTCAAATACGAAAATCTGCAGGTCACCAATTCGTTTAAGGAGCGCGGCGCTTGCGTAAAACTCGCAGCGCTCACGGCCGAGGACCGCCGCCGCGGCGTGATCGCCATGTCGGCCGGCAATCACGCCCAGGCCGTGGCCTATCACGCCCGGCGCCTGGCGATACCGGCGACTATTGTCATGCCGGAGACGACGCCGTTCGTGAAGGTCAAGGCAACCGAAGCGCTGGGCGCCGCGGTCGTGCTTGACGGCGAGACGCTTGCGCAAGCCCAAGGGCGCGCCGAAGCGATCGCCGCGGAACGCAATCTGGTGTGGGTGCATCCTTTCGACGATCTGCGCATCATCGCCGGTCAAGGCACCATTGCGCTGGAAATGTTGGAGGAGGCGCCGGATCTCGAAGTTCTGGTGATTCCGATCGGCGGCGGCGGGCTGATCGCCGGCAATGCCATCGCTGCGCGCGCAGTCAAACCGTCGATCGAGATCGTTGGCGTCGAATGCGCGCTCTATCCGTCGATGTGGAATGCGATCCATCGCACCGAGCGGCCATGCGGCGGCGCCACGCTTGCCGAAGGCATCGCCGTGAGCAAGGCGGGCGTCCTGACCTTGCCGGTGGTGCGCGAACTCGTGCGCGACATTATTCTCGTCGACGAACCGCTGATCGAACGCGCGGTGAACGCCTTTCTCACTTTACAGAAGACCATGGCGGAAGGCGCCGGCGCCGCAGGGCTCGCGGCCATGCTGGCCGAGCCGGCGCGGTTTGCCGGACGCAAAGTCGGCTTGATCCTGTGCGGCGGCAATATCGATCCGCGTATCCTCGCTTCGATTATGGTGCGCGAATTGGAGCGCGAAGATCGCATCGTGTCGTTCCGCCTCACCATTCCCGACCGGCCGGGAGTTTTGGGTCATATCGGCAGCCGGCTCGGCGAGCTCGGCGCCAATATTCTCGGCGTCGAGCACCACCGCCTATTCCTCGACGTGCCGGCCAAGGGCGCCAAGCTCGACATCACCATGGAGACGCGCGACGGCACGCATGCCGCGGAAATTTTCCGCGCGCTGAGGGACGAGGGTTATCAGCCGGTGCGGCTGGAAGGCGGGGCGGCGCTGGAGTGAAGCCGGCGCGGTCGAATTCAGCGCCTAGAGCCTTTTCGATTTTGATGGAATCAAAACCGGGCTCTAACTTTTTGTTTGAGCGTGATCATTTCCGACCTTCCTTCGCCCGCCGAAGCGGGCTTCGCGAAGGCGGGAAACCGGCGTCCACCCTCGGATCGTTGTCCGAGGGCAGGCTTTTTCGGGATCATGCTCTAATAATGCCCCGGCTCCATGCCCGGATCGTAGCTCGGCGCCACAGCGTCGGTCGGCGCAGCGGGCGCGGCCGCGGGAGCGTCCGCCGGGCGCGGCCGTGGCAGCGGGATGGCGGTCTGGACCATGGCAAAGAGCATCGGCCGCCGCGGCGGCAGCGGCACCCTGCCGGCGATGGGCTCGCCGGGAGGCATGTTCTCGCTCGCGGCGTCGCTCGAAGGGCGCGGCTGCGGCGCAGCGACCTTCGGCGCGCTCGGCGCCGCATTATTCGCGGCGTCGGCGCTCGATCCTATAGCCGGAGGCGCGGTGGTGTTCGGATTAGGCCAAGCAATATTGCTTGGAGCGGCCGGCTGAGGCGCCGCACTGCCGGGACTGCTGGCGGAGGCCTGCATTGCGCTCGTCGACTGCGGTGCCGGCATTGCCGGGGCGGCAGACGCCGAAGCGGGTGCTGCCATCGGCGGGGCGGAAGCGACCGCTATCGGCTGTGCCGCCGCCGTTTTGGTAGCGGGCGCCGAGGCTGCCGGCTTTGGCGCAATGGGTGCCTGTCCCGCCGTCGCGATCTGGGGCTGGGCTGCCGGCGGGGTAGAGGCGACGGCCTGCGCTTGGTCGGCAGGCTTTCTGATATCCAGAAGCGGGGTATGCGCGTCGGAGGCCGTGGCTCCGGCATCGGCGAGCTGAGCCGTCGGTGCGGCAGCTTGAGCTTGTTCGGCCGTGGGCGCGGGCGCCGGGACTGCCGAGGCGGCAACGGACGCGGTATCGGAGGGCGGGTTCTCTGTTGTTAGCCGCTGGAAGGTCGGCACCTTGGGGGGCGCGACATAAGTGCGGACCATGGTCGTAATGGTCCACATCACCACCGGCACGGCGATGATCACCGCCAGCAGTATGATGACCCGTTGCAAAACCGGCGTGTAGAGCCGGATATTGTCGTCGTCGTACTCACGCATCACTTCCGCCTCGTCCTTACGTCCCGGGCGGGGGCGGTTTGTCAGCTGCCCTTGTTCAATTTTTCCGCGACCCTCGCCGCAAAATAAGTCAACACCCCATCCGCGCCGGCGCGCTTAAACGCGATCAGGCTTTCCATCATAGCCTTGTCGCCATCGAGCCAGCCATTTCCGGCGGCGGCCATGATCATCGCATATTCCCCGGAGACTTGGTAGGCAAAGGTGGGCATTCCGAAGCTGTCCTTAACCCGCTGCAGAATGTCGAGATAGGGCAGGCCCGGCTTGACCATGACCATGTCGGCGCCTTCGGCGATGTCGAGTTCCACTTCGCGGAGCGCCTCGTCGGTGTTCGCCGGGTCCATCTGATAGGTGCGCTTGTCGCCGGTCAGCGTGGCGCTGGAGCCGACTGCGTCGCGGAACGGGCCGTAGAAAGCGGACGCATATTTCGCCGCATAGGCCATGATCTGCACGTCGCCAAAGCCGGCCGCATCGAGGCCGGCGCGGATGGCGCCGACGCGGCCATCCATCATATCGGAGGGTGCGATGATGTCGCAGCCGGCTTCCGCCTCGACCAAGGCTTGGCGGACCAAAACCGCGACCGTTTCGTCGTTGAGGATGATGCCGTCGCGCAACAGCCCGTCATGGCCGTGGCTGGTATAGGGGTCGAGCGCCACGTCGCACAGCACGCCAACTTCGGGTACCTCCTTCTTGATCGCACGAATCGCGCGGCAGACCAGATTGTCCGGATTGAGCGCCTCGGAGCCCGCCTCGTCGCGCCGGCCGGGCTCGGTATAGGGAAATAAAGCGATACAGGGGATCCTGAGCTTGGCGGCCCGCTCGGCGGCGCGCACCGCCTCGTCGACCGACAGCCGTTCGACGTCGGGCATGGAGTCGACGCGGGCGCGGATTTTGCTGCCGTCGACCAGGAACAGCGGCCAGATCAGGTCGTCGGTGGTGAGCACCGTCTCGCGCACCATGCGTCTCGCCCATTCGGCGCGGCGATTACGGCGCGGTCGGATTGCCAGATCGAGCCGCTCGGACCGCGCGTCGGTCTCGACCGGAGCGAGCCGGCGCTGTTCCAAGGGCCGACCGAATTTGATCGCCATAGCAGTCTCCGTTCTTCGCGCCCCTTTTTACCCCTTCCATGCCTAAGGTGCCACTAAGCGCCAGCGAGACTTTTAGCCCCATAAATGCCCGCTCGCGGCGTTGACCGGGCTTGGGCGGGCCACTAACGCTGCGGGTTAGGCGCTCCTGCCACGAACTGCTGCCACGAAACTGCCGTGCTGCTGCCTCTTGGTCATCCGGGGACATCATGAGCGACCAATCGCAGCGGCAGCCGACCCGGCCGAGCGACCTTCTTGAGCCGGTTCGGGCCACCAATGGCGGCAACCGCGGCAGCTGGACCGAATATCTCGTTCTATTCCTGCGCATCATGGCGGCGGTGTCGCTGATCAAGGGGCTTTATCATTGGGGCCAGGTATGCGGCATCGGCGCGGGCCCCGACGGCGGTTTTGCGACCCATACCATCGCCTGGCAGACCTCCACCGTGTTCTTTGCCGTGCTCGATCTCATTGCCGCGGTGGGACTATGGCTCGCGGCGGCGTGGGGCGCGGTGGTGTGGCTCACATCGGTCGTCTCGATGGCGGCGGTCGAGCTTTTTTTTCCGCAGGTCTATGGCGGCAGCATTTTCATCGTGTTCGTCGAGATGACGCTGCTTGGCGTGTATCTCTATCTCGCGATCGTCTCGGCGCGCGAGCACCAGTAATCGGACGTCCTATTGGTTCGTGATGGTGCATTGCTCGCCGTTGAGAAGCGTCATCGTCACCTTGACCTTTTCGCTGTAGCTAAAAACCTGGTCTTGCAGGAATCTGAGAGCGACCTGCTCGCCAAGAATGATCGATTGATCGGTGTCGCTGCGCCAGTGAATGCCGGCATGGATGCCGTGACCGAACGAAATATTATGCGCGAGCTTGTGCAGCTCGCCGTTGACCGTGAGATCTTTGGTGCCGGTATAGGGTTCGAGCGCCAAGCCGTCGACCGACGGCATGACCGGATGCTGGAAAACGTCGTCGCCATCGAAGAAGAATTTCAAGACCGTAATGCAGGCGCCGGCGACGGTGCCGTGCCCCGTCGGGTAGGCGGGATGGGTCGGCGAGCCTTCCGGGAAGGCCTGCGACAGCAGAAAGCTGCCGTGGGCCGCGGATTGGCCGAAATCGTGATTCACGAATTGGCTGAAATAGAGCGCGGCCGAATCCAGCACCGCTTGATGCACTTGCGCTTGCGGCAGCGGAATTCCGACCGGCTTTGTCATCGTCAGATGAACGAGGCTGCCGCCCGCCTCCGGCCGGTGACGCAGGTGCACGATCCATTTCTGATACCAAACGGCGTTCAATGCCGCTTTGGCCACGGCGCCGAGCGTGGCAGCGATATCCGGCCCGCCGAACGTGCCGAACGGTTTTTGATTTTTATATGCGGCATACGGATTTGACGGATTGCGCGCCATGCCCAAACTGCCGAGCACCAGATAGGCCGTAAAATAGGCCTGATAGAGTTCGTCGATATGGGTGTAGCTCGCGAGCGCCCGGCCGTTGCGCATATAGCGACGGACGCCGTCGGCGACATTTAGTCCGCTGACTTTGCCGTTTTGCGCAGCATACCAATCGTCCAGATCGGTCAGATAATTGACCCCCGCCATGTAGCTCAGCATTTTCTGATCGATGTGCTGCACGCCGAGGTGGGTAGGCTGAATGCACAGCTGCGAGACATAGGGCCCGAGGTCCTCGCCCGCGAAATAAATCTTGTCACCGATCTTTCTCGGGCCGCCGCGGAACAACAAATCCGGCGTCACCATGTCGGTGTCGTTGACCGGCCCGTAGTAATGGCCGTTATACTTGGCGCGCAACTTGGTCAGTCCGTTGGCGGCCGCAATGGCGGTGGCGTTGATGCGATATTCAGTGAATGGCACATCGCGCAACAGCGACGCCCAATAAAGCTCGATCAATTCCAGCGCGTAATCGATACTGTCGACCTCGAATGCAGGCGGCGCGGCGAAGTTTTGCGAGTCGCCGCCGGCGAGCGGCAGAGCAAATGCGCCCGCCGGCCCGTTGAGCTGCGTGTAATACGGCGGCGTCAGGTGCCCCCGCGAATAGCCGCCCAGAACTATCTTCGGGTCCTCGAAATTCATCGAACCGACGGTCAGGCCATCGCTCGTGCCCAAGGCGGCGCGAAACGCCTTGAACGCATCCGGATCGACGATGCCGTAACTTTTTTGCTTGAGGCCTTTGGAATAAGTTGCGGATTTATCGGCGTATTTTCCTTCGTCGCCATTGGGTGTTTGCGCCAGGCGAGCAGGCTTCGCCTCGGCAGCGGCCGTTCCGTAGCGCAGCGCGAAAGCGGCATTGCCCCGGGCGTCTTGTTTGTCGATCGAGGCCGGCAGACCCGGTGCCGGGACGGCAGGCAGGTTTGTGAGATTCCACATGACAACGCCCCCCTGGGCAAAACTCGCCCACAGCGAGCTTATGCTATGAATAACACTTTATGATTGCAAGACGGCTTTGCCGCAATTTGGCAACTAGGCGCGTGGGCCTGCCGCGCGCAGCGCCGCCCGGATGCGCTGCGGCGTCGCTGGGATTTCGTCGATCGAGACACCGAACGGCGACAGCGCGTCGTTGACGGCATTCAAAACGGCGGCCGGCGCGCCGATGGCGCCGCCTTCGCCCAGACCCTTGGCGCCGGTGACGGAAGACGCCGCCGGCGTTTCGATGTGGTGCAGTTCGATCGGCGGAATTTCGCAAGCCGTCGGCGGCAGGTAGTCGGCGAGCGTGGCGGTTTGGATATTGCCGAGCGCGTCGTAGACGATTTCCTCGAACAGCGCGTTGCCGATGCCCTGCGCGATGCCGCCATGCACCTGGCCGTCGGCGATCAGCGGATTGATGATGCGGCCGGCGTCTTCTACCGCGAGAAATTTTTCGACTGCGACGCGGCCGGTTTCGACGTCGACCTCGACGATGGCGACATGGCAGGCATTGGAGAAGGTGCCGGGCGGATCGTAATGCGCCGTCTCGCTCAATCCCGGCGTCATGCCCTTGAAGCGGTGGGCCTGATGGTAGGCGGCGCGCGCCAGCGCGGCGATGGCGACTATACGATCGGTGCCCGATACTTTGGCACTGCCGTCTTCCAGCACGATATCGTCGACCGCCGCTTCCAGAACATCGCCGGCGATGACAAGAAGCTTTTCGCGGATTTTTCGCGCCGCCAGGAGTGTGGCCCCGCCGGAAATCACCAGCGAACGGCTGGCGAACGTGCCCCAGCCATAGGGCGTGCGATCGGTGTCGCCGTGCACGATGCGCACGTCGGCCGGCGCGACGCCGAGCTGATCGGCGACGAGCTGCGCCAGCGTGGTGCGCAAGCCTTGGCCGTGCGGACTGGCGCCGATGCGCGCTTCGACGCGGCCCGAGGGGTCCATGACGATCTCGACCGTTTCCCAGCCCGGCGTGATCTCCATGCCGCGCGCGGCAAAGGCCGGACTGCCATAGCCGGTGCGCTCGGAAAAAGTCGCAAAGCCGATGCCGAGATAGCGGCCGGCGGTGCGTGTCTCGCGCTGGCGGGCGCGAAAGGCCGGCAAATCGACATGCGCCACAGCTTTGCCGAGGGTCTCGATATAGCTGCCTTCGTCGAACACCAGCCCCGTCGCCGATGTGTAGGGGAAGCGCGCGATCAGATTGCGGCGGCGGATTTCGACGGGGCTCAATCCAAACTCGGCGGCGGCCTTGTCCATCAGCCGCTCGATGGCGCAGGTGATGACCGGCCGCGACACGCCGCGATAGGGCGCCATGGTGCAGGTGTGCGTGGCGACGCCGCGCGCGCGGCAGCAATAAGCGCGCACGTCGTATGGGCCCGGCAATTCCGCCAAGGCCATCAGCGGTTCGACGCCGCAGGTGGTCGGAAAGCATGAATAGGCGCCGATATTGGCGATCACATCCGCCGACAGCGCAATCAGTTTGCCGCCTTCGTCGAAGCCGCCTTCGATCTCGATATGCTGGTCGCGGCTATGAAAAGCAGCGATCAGATTCTCGCGGCGGTCCTCGCTCCAGGCGACACTGCTGCGGAGCTGCCGCGCCAGCCACACCAGGACGACATATTCGGCGGGCAGCGACATTTTCTGGCCGAAACCGCCGCCGACATCGGGCGCAATCACGCGCAGATCGGACTCGGCAAAGCCGAGCACATCGGCAATGGCGGTGCGCGTCAGATGCGGCATCTGGGTCGCGCAAGTGAGCGTGGTGCGGCCGGTCGCCGGATCGAACGCGGCGTGCCCGGCGCGCGCTTCGAGCGGCGTCGCGTTTTGGCGGCGCGAGCGCACATTGAGCCGGATGCGGCGGTGAGCTTGAGCAACAGTCGCATCGAAGTCCGCGGTCTTGATGTTGCCCTCGACCACCACATTGCCGGTGTCGTGGACGCGCGGCGCATCGGCCGCGAGCGCGTCACGGGCGTCGATCACCGCAGCTAATCCGTCGATCTCGACCTCGACCCGATCGGCAATGTCCTCGGCTTCGGCGGCGGTCGTCGCATAAACGGCAGCAACCGGCTCGCCGACAAAGCGCACCACGTCTTTTGCGAGCAAGGACTGCTCAATCGGCCGGTAGCCGAACTTGTGCAGCATCGGCCGGATCGGCCGCGCGCCGGTAAGATCGGCGATGGTGATGATTTTCGCGCCGTCCGGCGCGGTGACGCGCACAATCCGCCCCGAGGCGACCGGACTGCGCACGAAGCGCAGGTGATGGCTGGCGGCAAGATCTGCGGTGAAGCGCCCGCGCCCGGTCACCAGGGCCGGATCCTCTAACCGCCGAATGGCGCGGCCGACCCATTTCATTCCCGAGCCGGCGGTAGCGCTTTTCATGACGGCGAATGTATCAGAAACGCGGCGGCTCGCCCGCGTAAGCCTGCGTGATGATGTTCAAAAGGTCGGCCTTCGAAACCGGCTTCGGATGGGTGATCTCGACCGCCGCGACCACCTCGACCGCCTTGCCGATGTCGTCCTCGCGCATGCCGAGGCTTTTCAATCCGGTCGGCAGGCCGAGGCGGACATTGAGGTCGTAAAGGCCGCGCGCGGCGTTGCCGACGCCGAGCGCGCGGGTGATGCGCCGCATCGCCTCAGGCGCTGCGTTGGCATTGAAGCCGATCGCATAGGGGGTCGCGATCGCGTGCGTGTGGGCGTGGTCGAGATCGAACCATTGCCGCACGCGCTGCGCGATGGCGTGCTCGAGCCCGACCTCGGCGCGGAAATTTGCCGCGAGCCAGGCGCCGTAGAGCACGTCGGTCCGCGCGGCGAGATCGCGCGGATTTTGCACGACGCGCGGCAGGCTCATGCTGAGGAGCCGAATGGCTTCCTCGGCCATGGTCTGCACCACCGGATTGGTGTCGACGCCGTAAAGGCTCTCGACCGCATGCGCCATGGCGTTCATGCCGCTTGCCGCCGATACGCGCGGCGGCAGATCGAGCGTCAGTTCGGGATCGTAGATGGCGGTCGCCGGCAAAGCCGCCGGGCCTTCGCCGGTGATGCGATTGGCGGCGACGCCGATGCGCCAGCGCGCCGCCATTTCCGAGCCGGAATAAGTGGTGACCACAGCGATGTAGGGCAGCTTGGTGGTGGCCGCCGCGGCTTTGGCCAGCCCGATCGGCGAGCCGCCGCCGACCACGACAAAGCCGTCGGCATTGTGCTGCTTGAGGTCGGCGAGAAACCGCTCGAAAGCCACCCGCGGCATATTCGGCTCGGACGCATCGCATATGCCGACGCAGCGATCGGCGATGCCTGCGGTCACGCGGCGCGCGAAATCGGTGCGCGATGTCGAGCACAGCACGACGAGCCGTGACATTTTGTGGAAATCGACTTCCGCGGCGAGGGCGCCGATGGCGCCGGCGCCGAATACAATGCGCACCGGATCGGAGTGGTAGGTAAAAGGCTTGGTGGGCGTCATTCGGCGCGCATCTCCCGCACTTCCTTCGCTTTCGCCGTGCATGCCGCCAGCAAAAAGCCGAGATCGGTGCCGGTCGAGACATAGCGCGCGCCCATGCGCACGAATTCGGCGGCAAGCTCGGGCCGCGACGACAGCCCGCCGACGCCGACATGCTTGCCGTGTTTGCGGCAGGCGGTGATGGTTTTGGCATAAGCCTCGCGCAGCCGCGCATGGTCGTATTGGCCGGGTAACCCCCAATCGGCCAAAAGGTCGTTCGAGCCGATCATCACCATATCGACGCCGCCGACCGCGGCGATCTCCTCCGCCTTTGCCAAAGCTTCCTCGCTCTCGAACTGCACCATCAGCAAGGTTGCGCCGTTGAGCGCGGCATCGGCTTCGGCGGCCGGAAACGAGCGGTAATGCAGATGGGGCAGGGGACCGGCGGCGGAGCGGTCGCCGAGCGGCGGGAATTTCGCCGCCCGCACGTAGTCCTTGGCCTCGGCGGCCGAGCGGACATGCGGGGCGATGATGCCGAGCGCGCCGCCATCGAGCACCCGGGACACTTCGGCGAGGCCGGGTACCCGCACCAAAGGGGTGATGCCGGCTTCCAGCGCGGCCATGCAGATCTGGCCGGTGGTTTCCAGCGAAAAACTGGAATGCTCCATATCGACATAAAGGCTGTCGAAGCCCGCGGTCTTGGCGATGCGCGCGATCTCAATGCCGCGAACGAGCCGCACCGTCATCGAGGCCACCACCTCGCCGCGGGCGAGCTTATCTTTGACGTGATTGCGTAAGGTTTCCTCGATCTTGACCGGCATCCGATGAACTCACTTAAACTGGTTTCTTAAGCGGTACTTCGAGCGGATTCTTAGGGCGCGTTTCGGCTGACTTCTGGCCTGACATCGCGCATCGGGGAAGCTATGCTGCAGGAATGGAGGAACGCCCGTGAATTACGCGACAGACTTCAAGTCAACCCGTAACGAGGTGTCGGCACAAGAGTGGCAGACCAGACTCGATCTCGCCGCCTGCTATCGCCTCGTCGACGTCTACGAGATGACCGACCTGATCTATAACCATATCACGGCGCGCATTCCCGGCACCGAGCATCTGCTCATCAATCTCTACGGCCTCCTCTACAAGGAGATCACGGCGTCGAGCCTGGTCAAGATCGACGTCGAGGGCAATATCATCGCCAAGCCCGACACCGATTACAGCCTCAACGTCTCCGGCTATGTGATCCACGGCGCCATCCACAAGGCGCGGCCGGACGTCGCCTGCGTGCTCCATACCCATACCCGCGCGGGCATGGCGGTCGCGGCCATGAAGTGCGGGCTGTTGCCGCTGTCGCAGACCTCGATCCGCTTCGTCGGCCATATCGGCTATCACGACTATGAAGGCCCGGCGATAGACACCGACGAGCGCGCGCGGATCGTCGCCGATCTCGGCCCGCACGATGCGCTGGTCATGCGCAACCATGGGCTTCTGACCTGCGGCGCCACCATCCAGCAGGCGTTCAACACCATGTATCAGCTCGAAATGTCCTGCCGTTCGCAGGTCGACGCCATGGCGGCGCGCGCCGAATTGACCATGCCGGGCGAGAACGTGCTCGCCCATACCGCGCATCTCTACCAGCCCGGCACGCGGCGACCCTACGGCGTGTTGGAATGGCCGGCGATGCTGCGGCTGCTTGCGGCGCAGGAAAAAACTTCGGGCTATCCGCCCTATTGGCATTAGGGCGTTGCGACCGCTGAGCTCCCTAGCCTGCCGGCAGTGCGGCCGCCAAAACTTCTTCACGGACTATTAAGCACGTCAACGCACGCCCATTTTCATCCGCAAAGATTCCCCTTGCCGTCCCATAAATCCCCGCAATTGCCCGGCTCTGTGTAAGCGGGGAAGTCAGTCTACGGGGACGTGGCGCGTGAAGAAGCTCGCAATTGCCGTTGCGCTGTGCTGTTCGCTCATCGGCACTCCAGTCCAAGCCAAGACTTTTATCGGCGTGTTGTGGCCGATGTTCGGACCGTTGCCGGCGATCGGGCTCGTCGAATTGGTCGCCGAACTCAAATCGATGCCGGACGTCGAAGTCGAGACCTATGTGCATCAGGCCTGGCCATCTTTGGTCGACGACCTCGACCGCCAGCCGCCGGGAACGCACACGGTCGTCGTCGGCTATAGCCTGGGCGCGAACAGTTCGGTTTTTGTCGCCAATAATGCAAAATATGTCGACCTGATCATTGCGCTGCAGCCTTCGATGCTGAGCTGGAATCCGCCTCTGACGCCGGGAAAAGTGGGACGGATGATCGAAATCTATAATCCCAATCCCTGGATGACGTTTGGCGGCATGGGATCGAAGAAACTGGTCGGCGACAATATCGAGTACATCACCAACAACGACTCCCATCCGGGGGCTCAGTTCAATTCGCAGTTTAGGAGCTTGGTGAAAAGCGAAATCGCCAAGTTCGCCACCGAAGATCGCCTGGAAACCGCGCAAGCCGAGGCGCCGATAGTCGAAACGCCGGAGCCGCTCAAGCCTGCACAGCTGTCGCCTTCGATCCAGCTTGAACCCGCATCGCTGCGATACGAGCAGAATAGTCCGGCGACCGAAGCCCTTCCGAAAATCGTTCAAGTCGCAAGGCCCAAGCCGCAAGCGCCGGTCAAGGTCGAGGCGGCAGAGCGGCCGAAGCAACAGCTTGCACAATTATCGGCGTCGGTGCGGCACGAACCTGCAGCGGATGAGCTAGACCATGCGCAGAGTAACGCGCCAGTCAACGATGGTGTGCAGATCGCCCAAGCCGAAATACCGCGATTGCCGGAGCCGGCCGGGCCCGAAGCGAAGCCGCAGCCAAGCGAGATGACGGCTTTTATCGAGAGGATTTTGACTTCGGTGAATTCGGGAGACTTGTTCGCGCAGCGGCGGCTTACGGCCGCCGACCTGAAAGACTATGCCGAGAGAACCTATCGCGGCTCGCCGACAGCCGGATTGACGAAAACGGCCTCCAATTAGCCGCGTGATGAGCCGTCGCTCGGCTTTCTCACCGGCCATTAGCGTATCAAAACGGGGCCTCGCCCGCGTAAATGAAAGAAAACGCCAGATACAAGACCACGCAAAAGCTGACGGCCGCCGCCAATGCCGAAACTGCGGCAGATAATTTGGCGCTCCAGGCGAGAAGATGTTGCCACCAGGCCTCGCGCGGATAGCGCGATGCACTGCGCCATATGGCCACCGAGACAAATGGAATGGCGGTGCTCGATAGCGTGAACACCGCTATGATCAGCGTCGCGACAAACGGCTCGCCAACGCCAAATCCGGTGAGCATGCTAAGCCCGGTGATATCCCAAACCAGAGCGAGCGGAATTCCGATCAGCCAGAACGTGCGCCAAAGGACGATATCGCCCGCCGCCAATCGGGTGAGGACTTTCATGGCCTTTGCTTTACCAGAAGCGGGACCTCGCAGCACCCGGACGATGATGCATCAAGCGAGGCTCGCATGATTCTCCTCAGGGATTCGCGGAGAAACGCGACGGCGGGGTGCTTAGACGGGGTGCTGCCACGAAAAAGCCCGGCCGATCGCCGATTTATGCTAATGCGTCGATGCGGCTGGGGGTTGTCAGCGAATTGTGTCTGTTCTTCCGCGTTCATATATTGAACCTAGAGACCGCATGGTTCGAGCCCAACACATCGCCGCTGCCATTGCAGCGTTCTTGATCGCGGCGTGCTTCGTCACGGGCGGCGGAGCCGCGACGCTGCTCGGAACGCCAAGCGCAGGCGAAAAGGTCGCGACCGCCGTGCACGGCCGCGCCTATATGTTCCGCGGCCTGATCGGCATGATCGATTGGGGCATGGACCAATTGGCGGCGCGCATCGATCGCTCCGGCGTCACCGCCGACATCGAGGGCTATTCGTCGTGGCGTTCGCTCGCCGCCCAAGCCATCGCCGATTACCGCCGCGATCCTAAGCCGATCACCGCGATCGGCCATTCCATCGGCGGCGATTCCGCCGTGCAATTTGCCGAAGCGCTAGAAGCCGCGCACATCCCGGTAAGCCTGCTCATCACCTACGATCCCACCCGCGCCGCCCACGCCATACCGGCGAATGTCGAGCGCTATATCAACCTCTACCAGTCCTCCAACATCCTGGGCGGCGGCGACCTCGAGCCCGGGCGCGGCTTCCACGGCCATTATGCCAGCTACAATTTGAAAGACCGCCCCGAGATCGTCCACATCAATCTGGACAAGTTCGACCGCATTCAGGAGCAACTGGCCGCCAAGGTCAGATCGGCCGCCGCGGGCGGCGGCGGGGAGGCTGTGCCGCTGCGGCTCGTGCCGCCGCCGACCGGCGCCATCGAACTCTGGGACTCGGGCGAGCCGGTCGCGGCCCATGCCGGCGATACGCTGCAGACTATTGCTGCGACGTACCACGTGCCGCTCTGGGCACTGATCCAACTCAATCAGAAGGCGGAGCATGCGGCGCTCACCGAGGGCGAGCGCATCGTGGTCCCGCGCTATCTTAGCGCCAAGAACCACTGAGAGTATTAGGTCGGGGGAAGCATGGAGTAGCCGACCCCGGCACGCATGTAGCCGGTGCCGATGGCGCTCAGCAGCCCTTGGATCCGCTCGACTGATTTCTCGATCATGCCCGGCGGTTCGCCGGCCTCGATCTGGTCCTTCAGTTCAAGGAGCGCTTGGTTGGCGCCGTCGAGGCGCCGCGCCAGCACCATCGTCACGTAGAGAAGTGCGACGGGGTCTTGACCGAGCAGTGCGGCGGCGTCGGCAACATGAAACTCCGACGCTTCAACGGTGAGCACGTCGGCGCCATGCGGTTGTCCGAGCAGCGCGGAGAGCTCGCCGAACACCGCGCCGGGCTCCGCCACCGTGGCGATCTCGGTGCCGCCCTTGACGATGCTGACCGCGCCGCTTTTGAGAATCAGGAGCCGCCCGGTGCTGGTGCCTTCGCTGAACACGGTTTCGCCGGGGCCATAGCTCGCGAGCGGCAGCGCCGCAAGTTTCTTTCGCCAGACTTCGGCGTCATGGATCAGCGGCATTCCGACGCCCCTTTTTGCCGCGTCCGTTGTGGATCGTGCCCAGGCAGATCATTCGCCAAATACCATGACCATGTGTGGATTCCAATGTTGTTGCAGGCCGTGCGGCTAACGCGGCCGCGCTTGGGGCGCCGCTATCTTGGTGCGGGCGGGCAGCTTGGCGACGATGCCATCGACGCGCTCGATCACGGCGGCCGCGCTCACATGCTCCATGCAGGCGTGGCCGTGGGTGCAGTCGCGCAGTTTGCGTAGATAGCAGGGCGAGCAGGGCAGCTCGGCGCGCAGCACCGCGCCGGCGCGGCGGTAAGGCCCGGCCCAGACCGGATCGGTCGGGCCGAAAATGCTGACGACAGGCCGATCGAGTGCGACCGCGAGATGCATCGGGCCGGAATCGTTGGTGACGCAAATCGTGGCGCGGCGGATCAGCGCCGCAAGCTCGGGCAGCGTCGTTTCGCCGGCGAGGTTGACGACGCCCGGCGCAAGCTTGGCGATCTCCTCGCACAGCGCGCGCTCGCTGTCCGATCCTATCAAGCTAACAGCAAATGCCTTTTGCAAAAAATGCCGCGCCACTTCGGCGAAGCCGTCGCGGCGCCATTGTTTGGTCTCCCAATTGGTGCCGGGCGCCATGGCGACGAGCGGCTTTGCTTTGCCGATGTCGTAGTAGTCCAGCAACGCGTCGATGCGGGTCGCGGCTTCCGGCGGAATGGGGAACGAAAAATCGGGCGCGCCGTCGTCAAGCCCAAGTATGGGCGCGACGCCGAGGTAGCGCTCGACCGGATGCAGATCGAGTGTCGGCAGCACAATGTGATGCGTGTAGGCCAGCCAGCTTCCTTCGCGCGCGCCCTGCCAGGCGTGGTGCTTCGCTTGGTCCGGGATTTTTCGCGACAGCGTTCGCCACACGTCCTTGCGCGGTTTGTCGAAGCCGATGCGCACCGGCGCGCCGGAGGCGAAGGCGAAAACGGCGCTGCGCAACTGGCCTTGCAGATCGAGCACGAGGTCGTATTGCGCAGCGCGCAGCCGCGCGATCAGCCGCGCCGCGCCGAGGTAGGGCGCCGCCTGCCACGGCTTCGACCATTCGTCGCGCGGAAATTCGATGACATTGGCGATCGCGGGATTGCCCTGCAACAATTCTGCGATGTCGGACGCCACCAGCCAATCGATCCGCGCCTTGGGATAGCGCCGGCGCAAGGTGTTGAGCACCGGGAACGTATGCACCACGTCGCCGAGTGCCGACAATTTAATCAGCAGGATGTTTTTAAACTCGCGGCTGTTGAGGTCTTCAGCTGCCACGGTTGCGTCCGTTCGCGTGCTGGCCGTTGCGCGCCTGTTCGATCGCCCGCCATACCCGCTCCGGCGTCGCCGGCATTTCGACGTGGCGGACGCCGAAGTCGGAGAGCGCGTCGACGATGGCGTTGACGACCACCGCAAGCGCCGGAACCGTGCCGCCTTCGCCGGCCGGGCGGATGCCGAGCGGATGCGTCGACGACGGCACTTCGCTGAGCTCGGTGATGTAATTCACCAGATCGGAAGCGCGCGGCATGGCGTAATCCATCAGCGAGCCCGCCAGCATCTGCCCGCTCTCCGGATCGTAATAGGCATGTTCAAGGAGCGCCTGGCCGACGCCTTGCGCGATGCCGCCATGGACCTGGCCGTGGATAATGAGCGGGTTGACCGCGCGGCCGACATCGTCGACGGCGACATAATTGATCAGCGCGACCTTGCCGGTGTCGGAATCGACCTCGACCTCGCAGACATGCGCGCCGTAGGGATAGCTCGCCTCCAGTACGGTCTCGTCGCAGGCGGCATAGAGCGGGCCTTGCAAATCTTGCGGTAAATCCTCTCGTGCCGCCGCCGCGCGCGCGACCTCGAACAGGCCGACGGCGTGGTTGGTGCCCTTCACCGCGAACTGACCGTTCTTGAATTCGATGTCGGCTGAGGCGGTTTCGAGAAGCTGCTCGGCGATGCGCATGCCTTTTTCGATAATGCCGTCGGACGATTTTTTGATGACGATGGAGCCGAGCCGCATGCCGCGGCCGGAATGCGCGCCGCCGCCGACGGTGACGCGATCGGTGTCGCCCGACACAAAGCGCACGCACTCGATCGGCACGCCGAGCCATTCGGTGATGAGTTGCGCAAAGCTCGTCTCGTGGCCCTGGCCCTGCGACACGATGCCGATGACGAGCTCGACGAAACCGTCGGGCGACACCGTGATTTCGGCCTTCTCGCGCGGCACGCCGGTCGAGATATCGACGTAATTGCCGACCCCGATGCCGCGATATCTGCCGCGCTTTCTCGCCGCGGCGCGGCGCTTCTTGAAGCCGGCCCAGTCGCTTAAGTTGAGCGCCAGATCCATGCCGCCGATATAATCGCCGTTGTCGTAGACGACGCTGAACGGGTTTTTGTAGGGCAGCTCCGTTTCGGTCACCAGATTCTTGCGGCGGAGCGCGACGCGGTCGAAGCCGCATTCGCGCGCGGCGAGATCGATCAGCCGCTCCATGACGAAAATCACTTCCGGCCGGCCGGCCGAGCGATAGGGCCGCGTCGGCGCGGTGTTCGACAGCGTGGCGCGGGCGCGAAAATGCGCCGCCGGCACCCGGTAGATGCTCGACATCATCTGCACGCCCTTTTGCACCATGGCGAAATTGGTGGTGTGGGCGCCGAGATTGCCGAGGTTCGAGCCGCGCATGGCGAGGAATTTGCCTTTGTCGTCGAGCGCGAGTTCCGCTTCGACGACAAGATCGCGCGCCTGATAGTCGCTCAAAAACAATTCGTGGCGCTCGATGATCCATTTCACCGGTCGGCCGAGTTTCTTCGCGGCCCAGGCGACCAGCGCAAATTCCGGGTAGATCATGCCGCGGGTGCCGAAATTGCCGCCGACGTCGCCCATCAAGACGCGGACCTCCTCCGGCGCCACGCCGAGCATGGTGGCGAGATCGTTCTTCAGGCGGACGGCGCCGCCGTTGCCGGCGTAAACCGTAAATCGTCCCGTCGCGGCGTCGTATTCGGCAAGCGCGCCGCGCGGCTCCATCGGCACGCCGGTAACGCGCTGCACCCAGGTCTCGAACCGCGTCACATGCGTCGCGCGCGCAAAAGCCGCCTCGGTCGCCGCGGCATCGCCCAGTTCGGAATCGAAACAGACATTGGAGGCGCTGTCGTGGACATGCGGCGCATCCTGCCGGGCCGCGGCGGCGGTCTCCACCACGGCGGGCAGCACCTCGTAATCGATCTCGACGGCCTCGGCGCCGTTTTTCGCCGCATACACGGTGTCGGCGACCACCATCGCCACCGCCTCGCCGGCAAAGCGCGCTTTGTCGGCCGGCAGCGGAAAATGCGGCGCTTCGAACGGCGGCGCGCCGCCTTTGTTGCGCAGCGTGGCTTCCGCCGGGTGCGGCGACCACGGCTTATGCGGAATGGGTTTTAGCCCGTCGGCGATGACGTCGTCGCCGGTTAAAACAGCGAGCACGCCGGGCACCGATTTGGCCTTGGCGGTGGCAATAGCGCGCAATCGCGCATGGGCATGCGGCGAACGCACCATGACGGCATAGACCTGGCCCGGCAGATTTTCGTCCGCCGTGTAGCGGCCGGCGCCGCGCACCAGCCGTAAATCTTCGCGGCGGCGCACCGGTTGGCCGATGCCGGAACCATTCGCAGGTTGATCCATCGCTTTTCCCTGCCGGTCATTCCGGATCGACGCGAAGCGTCGAGTCCGGAATCCATAATCACGGACCGTGGATATGGATTCCGGGCTCCTCGCTTCGCTCGGCCCCGGAATGACGTGATCTATGGGATGTTAATCGAGGAGCGCGCACCGCGCCAGCGCCGCGCCGCGCCGGCACAGCGCGCCATGCGGATGTGCTGACAATAGCGGATCGCCGATGTAGAGAGATAAGGGGGAGGGCGAGACAAAATCATGTCCGAGCAACTCGGCAAGCCGACGCTACGCAAGGAGGACCCGTCGCTGCTCTCGGGCCGCGGCCGCTATGCCGACGACCTTCCGGTTGCGGTCGGCACTTTGCACGCCCACGTCATCCGCTCGCCGCATGCGCATGCCGAGATCGTCCGCATCGACGCGGCGCGCGCGCTGGCCCATGACGGCGTCTGGGCCGTCATTACCGGCGAAGAGGTCAGAAAGCTCACCGACCCGTTCCTCGCCCCGGTCAAGACGCCGGTGCGGCAATGGTCGCTCGCCGTCGAGTGCGTGCGCTATGTCGGCGAGCCGGTCGCGCTCGTGGTGGCGGAAAGCCGCTACGTCGCCGAGGACGCCGCCGAACTGGTGCAGGTCGACTACGAACCGCTCGAAGCCGTGATCGATCCGGTCGCCGCCTGCAAAAGCGAGGCGCCGATCATCCATCCCGAAGCCAAGACCAACGAAGTCTCGGTGCGCGAATTCTCCTATGGCGATCCGCAAGCGGCCTTCGCCCGCGCCGATCGCCGCATCGCCATGACCGTGCCGTTTCATCGCCTGTCGTTCACGCCGATCGAATGCTACGTCGTGGTCGCGCAGCACAATGCGGCCGAGGGCAGCTACGACGTGCTGGCGAATTTCCAAGGCCCGTTTTCGATGCATCCGGTGATGGCGCGGGCGCTGCGCGTGCCGGGACCGAAAATGCGGCTGCGCATCCCGCCGGATTCCGGCGGCAGCTTCGGCATAAAACTCTCGGTCTTCCCGTATGTCGTGTTGATGGCGCTGGCGGCGAAAATCACCGGCCGCCCGGTGAAATGGGTCGAGGACCGCATCGAGCATCTGGTCTCCGCCAGTTCCGGCCCGAACCGGGTCACGCAAATCGAGGCGGCGGTCGATAACGACGGCCGCGTCCTGGCGCTAAAACTCGATCAACTCGAAGATTACGGCGCGTTCTTGCGGGCGCCGATGCCCGGCCCGCTCTACCGCATGCACGGCGCGGTGACCGGCGCCTACGACATTCAACACGTCGAAGTGAAAAACCGCGTCGTCCTCACCAACAAAATGCCGGCGTGCCTCATTCGCGGTTTCGGCGGGCCGCAGCTTTATCTGGCGTTGGAGCGGCTGATGCACCGCATCGCGGTGGAGCTGAAGCTCGATCCGCTCGACGTCATTCGCCGCAATCTCATCCCGGCGCAAAAATTTCCGTATCATGCCGCTGCTGGCGCGCTCTACGATTCCGGCGATTATGCGCGCGCCGTCGAGAACACCACAGGCGACGGCCGGCTCGCCGAGCTTAAGCGCCGCCGCGACGACGCGCGCAAAGCTGGCCGCATCTACGGCATCGGCTTTGCCGCGGTGGTCGAGCCGGCGATGTCGAATATGGGCTATCTCTCCACGCTGATGACGCACGCCGCGCGCGAAAAGGCCGGCCCGAAAAGCGGCGCGGTGTCGATGGCGACGGTGAATATCGATCCGCTCGGCGCCGTCACCGTCACCGCCGACGTCACGGTGCAGGGCCAGAGCCACGAAACGGTGCTGGCGCAGATCGTCGCGCAACAGCTTGGACTGAAAACCGACGATATCGAAGTCGTTCTGGAAATGGATACCGCGAAGGACCAATGGTCGATCGCGGCGGGCACCTATTCGAGCCGCTTTGCCTCGGGCACCGCGGTCGCCGCGCACCTGGCCGCGGTGCAGATGCGCGACAAGCTCAAAGGCATTGCGGCGAAGCAGCTCAACGTGCTCGCTGACGACGTCGAGCTTGCCGGCGGCAAGATCAGGAGCCGCTCCAATCCCGACAATGCGCTGCCGTTCGGCCGCGTCGCCGGCACCTCGCACTGGTCGCCGCTGCTGCTGCCCGAAAGCATGGCCCCGGCCTTGAGCGAAACCGGGGTGTGGTCGCCGCAAGAGCTGGAAGCGCCGTCGAGCGACGACCGCATCAACACCTCGCTGACTTACGGCTTCATCTTCGACATGTGCGGCGTCGAGATCGATCCGATCACCTATCAGGTCCGCGTCGACCGCTATGTGTCGATGCACGATGCCGGGCGCATCATGAATTCGACCATCGCCGAGGGCCAGATCCGCGGCGCCTTCGCCCAAGGCATCGCCGCCGCGCTCTACGAGGAGTTTACCTATAACGAAGAGGGCGCGTTTCTTTCCGGCACCTTTGCCGATTATCTGGTGCCGACGGTGAGCGAAATCCCCGAACTCGAAATTCTGCATTACGAATCGCCGTCGCCGTTTACCCCGCTCGGCGCCAAGGGCCTGGCGGAAGGCAATTGCATGTCGACGCCGGCCGCCATCGCCAATGCCATCGCCGATGCGCTCGGCGTACGCGAAGTGATCCTGCCGGCGACGCCGCGCCGCATCCACGCGCTGATGCAGCCGCCGCAGGCAGAGAAAGCCAGTAAGAAATGAAGCCGCGTCCCTTCGATTATGTGCGGCCCGATACGCTCGACGAGGCGCTGGCGCTGCTCGCCGAGCACGGCGACGACGCGCGCGTTCTCGCCGGCGGCCAGTCGCTCCTTCCGATGCTCAATCTGCGGCTGATCGATCCGGCGATGCTGATCGATATTTCGCGCCTCGCCGGGCTCGACGCCATTCGCGACCGCGGCGACGCAATCGAGATCGGCGCCGCGGTGACGCAGAATCAACTGATGGCGTGGCCGCAGCTCAAAGCGAAGCTGCCGCTGCTTGCCGCGGCGCTGCCTTTCGTCGGCCACTTCCAGACCCGCAACAAGGGCACCGTGTGCGGCTCGATCGCGCATGCCGATCCGAGCTCGGAAATCCCGCTGGCGCTCGCGGTCGCCGGCGGCGAGGTGGTGTTGCGCTCGCAAAAACGGGGCGAGCGCGTGCTCAAGGCCGATGCGTTTCAGATGGACATGCTGACCACGGCGCGCGCGGCGGACGAATTGATCGCTGCCGTGCGGTTTCCGGTGGCGAAAGGGCAGGGCGTTGCCTTCCGCGAAGTGGCGCGCCGCCACGGCGACTTCGCCATTATCGCGGTTGCCGCTGTGGTCGAGGATAAAAGCATGATGCGGTTCGGCGTCGGCGGCATGGCCGGGCGGCCGATGGTGCGGCGTATCGCGGCGGCTGATGCCGCGGCCGCCGTTGCCGAATGGGCGGTGGAGCTCGAAGGCTACGAGGATTTGCACGCGAGCGCCGCGCTGCGGCGCGATCTGTTGCGCAATCTCGCGCCGCTGGCGATGGAGGAGGCAATCCGATGCGCCGCGTGAACAAGAGCGAGCGCGTGCGCATCGCGCTCACGCTCAACGGCCGCAAGCTTGCGGCGGAAGCCGAGCCGCGCACGCTCCTCTCCGACTTCTTGCGCCAAGGGCTCGGCGCCACCGGCACCCATGTCGGCTGCGAGCACGGCATTTGCGGCGCCTGCACCGTGCTGATCGACGGCGTCGCCACGCGCTCCTGCCTCACGCTCGCGGTGCAGGCGGAAGGCCGCGAGGTCAAGACCGTGGAATCGCTTGCCGCGCCGGACGGCACGCTCAACCCGCTGCAGTCAGCCTTCCGCAGCAATCACGCGCTGCAATGCGGCTTTTGCACGCCGGGCATCCTGATGTCGTTCACCGACTATCTCGCCCGCAACCCGCACCCGACGACGGCCGAAATCCGCGAAGTGCTCTCCGGCCACCTCTGCCGCTGCACCGGCTATGCCGGCATCGTGAAGGCCGTGGAGGAGGTGGCTGGCCACAAGCGGTGAAGCAATCTCTTCCCTCCCCCCTTGTGGGGGAGGGTAGGGTGGAGGGTCGGGAGGGAAGTTTCCCGCGGAGACGGGAGCAGAACGCCGGTCCGCGTCGTCGCGTCACCTCCCGACCCCCACCCCTACCCCTCCCCACAAGGGGGAGGGGAAACGTGACGCTTGGCCCCCATCTTGCTATGAAACTCACATGTACTTCCGGCCGGTCGGGGGCCGCCAAAAGCGGGATCGGTAGAATAAAATGAAAGACATTCTCGACAGGCTTGAGGACCGCCGCGTCAGCGCGCGCAAGGGCGGCGGCGATGCGCGCATCGAGGCGCAGCATAAGCGCGGCAAGCTCACCGCGCGCGAGCGCATCGAGCTGTTGATGGACCGCGGCTCGTTCGAGGAGCTCGACATGTTCGTCGAGCACCGCTCGACCGATTTCGGCATGGAGAAAAGCCATATCGCCGGCGACGGCGTCGTCACCGGCTTCGGCACCGTCAACGGCCGCACCGTGTTCGCCTTCGCCAAGGATTTCACCGTGTTCGGCGGCTCGCTGTCGGAGACGCATGCGGGCAAGATCATCAAAATCCAGGACATGGCGATGCGCGCCCGTGCCCCGATCGTTGGCCTGTTCGATGCCGGCGGCGCCCGCATCCAGGAAGGCGTCGCCGCGCTCGGCGGCTATGGCGAAGTGTTCAAGCGGAACGTCATCGCCTCCGGCGTCATTCCGCAGATTTCGGTGATCATGGGCCCCTGCGCCGGCGGCGACGTCTATTCGCCGGCGATGACCGATTTCATCTTCATGGTGCGCGATACGAGCTACATGTTCGTCACCGGCCCGGACGTGGTGAAGACGGTGACCAACGAGATCGTCACCGCCGAGGAGCTCGGCGGCGCCTCGGTGCACGCGACCAAATCCTCGATCGCCGACGGCGCCTACGACAACGACGTCGAGACGCTGTTGCAGATGCGCCGGCTGCTCGACTTCCTGCCGGCCAATGCGTCCGCCGGCGTGCCGGAATGGCCGTCGTTCGACGACGTCGAACGGATCGAGCCGTCACTCGATTCGCTGGTGCCGGACAATCCGAACAAACCCTACGACATCAAGGAACTGATCCTCAAAGTGGTCGACGAGGGCGACTTCTTCGAACTCTCCGAAGCCTTCGCCCGTAACATGGTCATCGGCTTCGGCAGGATCGGCGGGCGCACCGTGGGCTTTGTCGCCAATCAGCCGATGGTGCTCGCGGGCGTGCTCGACAGCGACGCCAGCCGCAAGGCGGCGCGCTTCGTCCGCTTCTGCGACGCGTTCAACATTCCGATCGTCACCTTCGTCGACGTGCCGGGATTTCTGCCGGGCACCGCGCAGGAATATGGCGGCCTGATCAAGCACGGCGCCAAATTGTTGTTCGCCTATTCTCAGGCGACGGTGCCGCTGGTCACCGTGATTACCAGGAAGGCTTTCGGCGGCGCCTACGACGTGATGGCGTCAAAGCACATCGGCGCCGACGTCAATTACGCCTGGCCGACCGCGCAGATCGCGGTGATGGGCGCCAAGGGCGCGGTCGAAATCATCTTCCGCGCCGATAGCGGCGACGCCGAAAAGATCGCCAAGCGCACCAAAGAATACGAGGAGCGATTTTTGTCGCCGTTCATCGCCGCCGAGCGCGGCTATATCGACGACGTCATCATGCCGCACGCCACCCGCTCGCGCATCGCCCGGGCGCTGGCGATGCTGCGGGGGAAGACGGTCGAGATGCCGGGACGGAAGCACGATAATTTGCCGGTATGAGTGACAGAAACAACCACATCCCACCAGTGCGCGTGGACATAGGAGCGCGGGCGGAAGCGAAGCTGGAATTAAAGGGCCAGATAACGCCCGTTCAGACCGCGTCCCAGGAAGCATGGCCTGGGTTGCGCCTTGGGTGACGTAAGTCCCCTTGGCGAGAGCCGTGGTGGAACGCCGGCAGGCGAGCGCGCCCGAGAGCGGAAGGGCGGCGTAAGCCGCCTTATCCGTGGCGCGACCCGCGCGCCGTATTTGCGTGCGGGGAGGTTGTGACCTGCGTTTGCCGGCGTTCCGCTTCCCTTATTTTCTTTCTTCGTAGCCTGGGTTGAACGAAGTGAAACCCAGGATGGGCATTGAAGGCTTCCCGTTCGTTCCCGGATTTCGCTCCGCTCAATCCGGGCTACGGGCCGTTCGACATCGCTGTTTGACAACACTCGCGCGCGGATCGCGCCGCGGGAACGGGATCGTGTTGCATCCGCCCCCGCGTAGCGGGGGAGGGCGGACCACGCGCAGCGTGGTGGAGGGGGCCTCTGACTCGGCGCTTCGTTGTCGTCGCAGAAATATCGTCGCGGCCCGCGCCCCTCCCACCATCCTTCGCTCGCTTCGCGAGCTACGGATGGTCCGCCCCTCCCCGCTATCGCGGGGCGGGATGTTCGCTCCCGCCGACGAGAGGGAGTAGCCAAGCCTTCTCGCCGCGGCCATTCTCGTTGGCGACAACATCACTGAGGAGGCCACCAAATGCCCAAAGCTTTTTTCGTCGTGCGCGCCGTGGTCGAGGAGCCGTTGCGGCAAAAATTCGATCATTGGTATTCGACTGACCATTTGCCGAGCGCGATGGCCGTTTTCAAGGCGGAGAAGGCGTGGCGGTTCTGGAGCACAGTCGATGCGGGGGTGCATTACGCCGTCTATCAATTCGCCGACATGGGGAAGCTCGAAGCGGGCGTGAATCCGCCAAGCCTAAAGCCGCTGATCGCCGACTTCGACAAGACCTGGCCCGCCGGCGTCACCCGGACGCGCGATATCTTGACTATGGTCGAGGAACGGAGCGCGCGATGACGCGCTCTGGAGTGCATCTTTCCATAAAATCAGGGCAGGCGCGTGAACAGATCGGCGCCGCGCTGCGTGCCGCCGGCGCCGGTGAGGATCCATCGCGTCGGCATCGTGTTGCCATTCACGGCGCCGCTCCAGTAGGTGGTGGAATTGCAGTTTTGGATGCCGTTGTTCCATACCACCTTGAACGTCACAAAAGCGCGCCTGGCGCGTCCCGTCAGCGCGAATCCGGGCAGTCCTTGGCAACTAAAGCCCGGCGCGTTGTTGATATAGACGCCGGTGAAGTTTCCTTGCGGGTCGATGGCGAACACCTTCATGAACGAACCGCGCTGGTTCTGCCACACCGACCACGGCGGCAGACTTTGCGCGAATGCGGCGACACTTGTTGCAACGAGAAGAACCAACGCGACGATCGAGCGCATGACGGACCCCCAGTTTGAAAGCGGTGTTAAAGCGCGCAGATAAAGGGCGAGACACGCAAAGGTAGTACGGATGCCCATGCGCCTCAAGGCCTTTGGCAGCGAGGCCGGGCCGGGCTAGGTCTCGTTTCCCGATTTTCACCGCAGCCGTGCCGAACAGGATGCCGCGCAGTTTGGAAGACTTTGCTGTGTTCGCGGCGCCGGCCGTGTTCGTGCTGTTATGGGCCTCGGGCTTTATCGGCGCCAAATTGGGACTCGGTTATGCCGAGCCGCTGACCTTTCTGGCGCTGCGCATGATCACGGTGGTGGCGCTGCTCGCTATCGTCATCGCGACGACGCGGCCGAAATGGCCGCACGCCAACGGGCTGATGCACAGCGCCGCGACCGGGCTGATGGTGCACGGCCTTTATCTCGGCGGCGTGTTCGTGGCCATCGAGAACGGCTTGTCGGCCGGACTTGTCGCGCTGATCGTCAGCTTGCAGCCGGTCTTGACCTCGACCGTCGCCAATCGCTGGCTCGGCGAGCGCGTCATCGCGCGGCAATGGCTCGGCTTGGCGCTCGGGCTTGCCGGCGTTTATCTGGTGCTGCAGGCCAAGATCGAAACCGGCGAGGCGACGCCGCTTGCCTGGATCGCGGCGACCGTAGCGCTCGGCGGCATCACCGTCGGCACGCTCTATCAAAAACGCTTCGGCGGCGGCATCGATTGGCGGCCGGCTCTGTGCATCCAATATGCGGCGGCGGGACTGTTGTTCTCGCTCGGCGCGCTTGGTTTCGAAACCCGCGTCGTGCATTTTACGCCGCAGTTTTTGTTCGCGCTCGGCTGGCTCGTGCTGGTGCTGTCGCTCGGCGCGGTCTGGCTTCTGTATTTCCTCATCCGCCGCGCGGCGGCGACCCGCGTGGTGAGTCTCTTCTATCTCACGCCGCCGGTGACGGCTTTGATGGCTTGGGCTTTGTTCGACGAGCGGCTGGCGCCGCTGTCGCTTCTCGGCATGGCGGTCTGCGTCGCCGGCGTGTTTTTGGTGAACTGGCGGCCGCGCGGCGCGGCGGTGTGATCGTTACCGCCAACCGCCGCCGCCGTTCACATAGACGGTGTCGGCGGTCATGAACGGGCAGGCGTCCGAGCACATGAACAACACGAGCTCGCCGATTTCCTCAGGCTCGCCGAAGCGCTTCATCGGCACGTCTTCGAGGAATCGCTGCACCAGTTCCGGCGAGGAGCCCGCCGCGTCCTGGAACGGCGTCTTGATCGGGCCGGGCGAGATCGACAAAGCGCGGATGCCTTGGGCGGCGAATTCGCGGGCCACTCCCATGGTCATCGTCACCACCGCACCCTTCGCCGCGGCATAGTGGATCGACGAGCCAGGCCCGCCGCGCCGGTGCGCCATACTGGCGACGTTGACGATGACGCCGAATTGGTTTTTCAGCATGTGCGGCAGCACCGCCTGCATGGCGTAGAAGGTGCCGTCGACGTTGAGCGCGAATGTCTTTTTCATCAGCGCGTCGTCGATGTCGAGGAACTTGGCGCGGCGGAAGGCGGCGCCGGCGGAGTTGAACAGGAACTGTACGCTGCCGAAGGCGGCGAGCGCCCGATCAACCAGGTCGCCCACTTGCTGGCGCGAAGTGACGTCGGTCTTCACCGCCAGCGCCTGGCTGCCTTTGCTGTTGACCGCAGCGGCAGTGTCGCGCGCGCCTTGTTCGTTGATGTCGGCGCAGACGACGTTGGCGCCTTCGCGCGCGAAAATCAGCGCCGTGGCGCGGCCGATGCCGCTTGCGGCGCCGGTGATGACGATGGTTTTTCCGGCGAAATAATCCGGCGTCTTCGGCATGGCGCGTGTCCTCCGTTTTTATGCGGGACAGTGTGCCCGCTCGCGGCAGCGGCGACAATCGGGTGCCGCTCGGGTCGTGTGACACGTTGTATGACACTGTCATAATCGACGAGCGTCATCGCAGCCGCGATAATTCGTTCATCATCTGCCGCATTGCGCGACAACAAGAAAATTTTCGCGTCCAGTAAGTGCGCGGCAACGTCACAGCTAACAAGCAGCGAACATCGGCGTCATATAACAGTCATGAACACAAAGTGCAGCGCATTTAACGCGATTTTATAAATTGTCGTCTATCGAATTAATCCAACGAACGGCTCGACCGTTTGCCGTTCAAAGAAAACTTCGCCGCCATGTGCGGCAAAAATATGTGCGTCAAAAAAGTCATCAAACATGATCGCGTCGCTTCGCAAGCAAAAGGTCGACTGTCCGCCGTTGTTGGAGGACAAGACCGTCATCGAACGGATGTGGCGCGGCTCGATCCAGCTCGGCAAGAAACTGCCGCAATACGAAGACGTCGTGCTCGGCAGTCTGGGCCGCCTCGGCGATCATCTTATTCTCTTTGAGGGCGGTTCGAGCGCGGAATTCAAGGTGCTCCGCGCCGGGCGGAAGGTCCATGAGCTGCTCGGCTCCGATCTGCGCGACAGGCGGCTTAAGGATCTGCCGCGCGACTGCGCCATCGCGTTTGACGACGTGCTGGCCCGAGCGATCGAGGCCGGCGCGCCGGTGCCCTATCGCATGTATCGCGTCGCCGAGGGCATGGTCGAGACTTACGAGATGCTCGCTTTTCCGATGGCGTGCCGCTGGGGCCCGCCGCTGATGGGCGTCTATGTCGGGGAGGCCGCAACCCGCTACAATCTGGTGGATACGATCTTCCGCTCGACCGACGAAGGGATCGTGGCGCTTGCGGCCGTTCGTAACGCCGCCGGTGCGGCGGTCGATTTCCAGATCGTCGCCGTCAATCAAGGCGCTGCGGAACTGCTCGGCGTCGACGAAAACAAATTACAGTGGTGCCGGCTGTCCGAGTTGCCGCTGGGATCCTCCGCGCAAGGCATGATCGAGCGCCTCATCGCCGGCGTCGGCACCGGGCAGTTCGAGCAGTTCGAATTCGCGTTCATGCGCAACGACAATAATCTCGAAGTCCATGTCAATGTCGGCATCGCGGCGGTCGGCGATCTGTTGTCGATGACGCTCACCGATATCGGCGATCTCAAGCAGCGCGAGGCGTCGTTTCGGCTGCTGTTCGACGGCAACCCGGTGCCGATGTGGCTGTACGATCCGAGCGATTTGCGGATTTTGAGCGTCAACGATGCGGCGCTCGCGCATTACGGCTATAGCCGCGTCCGCATGCAAGGCATGTCGCTGCTCGATCTGTGGCCGCGCGATGAATGGGACATCCACCGCGAGGTGGCGCGGTCGGTGGGCGAGAAATACCAATCGGACCGCACTTGGCGCCATATCAAGGCCGACGGCAGCGAAATCGAGGTCCTCACCTATGCCCGCCGGCTGCCGTTTGCCAACAAGCACACCATTCTGGTCGCCGTGGTCGACGTCACCGAGCGCAAGCACGCCGAGGCCCGCATCGCCTATATGGCGCATCACGATGCGCTCACCGATCTGCCCAACCGCGTCCTGTTCCATGAGCGCTTGAACGAATTGCTCGGCCGGGTGCGGCGACATGGCGAGAACCTCGCGGTCCATTGCCTCGATCTCGATCACTTCAAGGGCGTCAACGATACGCTAGGCCATCCGATCGGCGACGAGCTGTTGAAGACGGTCGCGCAGCGGCTGGGTAAATGCCTGCGCGACAGCGACATGGTGGCGCGGCTCGGCGGCGACGAATTTGCCGTCGTGCAGTTCCCGCTGGCCGGTCCGCATGACGCCAGCACGCTGGCGACGACGCTGATCGAGGTCGTCAGCAAGCCGTATGAAGTGCACGGCCACGAATTCGTCGTCGGCGCCTCGATCGGCGTTGCGCTGGCGCCGGACGATGGCGATGAAGCCGACGTGCTCTTGCGCAATGCCGACATGGCGCTTTACCGCGCCAAGGCCGAAGGCCGCGGCACCGCGCATTTCTTCGAGCCGGAAATGGATCGCCGCATCCAGGCGCGGCGCATGCTCGAACTCGATCTGCGCAAGGCCTTTGCCAACGGCGAATTCGAGCTGTTCTATCAGCCGCTCGTCAATCTCGATACCAATGCAATCTCCGGCTTCGAGGCGCTGCTGCGCTGGCGGCATGCCGAGCGCGGCATGATCGCGCCGGCGGAATTCATTCCGCTCGCCGAGGAGATCGGGCTCATTGTCCCGCTCGGCGAATGGGTGCTGCGCAAGGCCTGCACCGAGGCGATGCAGTGGCCGGACGAATTGAAGGTGGCCGTCAATCTGTCGCCGGCGCAATTCCGCAGCCGCGGCGTGGTCAAGGCCGTGCTCACGGCGTTGGCTTATTCGCGGCTGCCGTCTGATCGGCTGGAATTGGAAATCACCGAATCGGTGCTGCTCGGCGAAACCGAGGCGAACCTCGCGACGCTGCACCAGCTGCGTGAAATCGGCGTGCGCATCTCGATGGACGATTTCGGCACCGGTTATTCGAGCTTGAGCTATTTGCGCTGCTTTCCGTTCGATAAAATCAAGATCGATCGCTCGTTCGTCAGCGAATTGGCGGAGCGGCCCGATTGCGTCGCCATCATTCGCGCCGTCGCCGGGCTCGGCATGAGTTTGGGCATCGCGACGACGGCGGAAGGCATCGAAACGCCCGAACAGCTCGAACGCGTGCGCGCCGAAGGCTGCACCGAAGTGCAGGGCTACCTGTTCAGTCCGCCGCGGCCGGCCTCGGAGCTCGGCCAGCTCATCGCCGCCGAACGGAAGAAAGAAGCGGCGGTCGCCTAATTACTGGCGGGTTAGGCGGCCACGAGCCGTGCCGAACGCAATTGCAGCATTGCGGCTTTGGCCGCGGCCGGGGCGACCTGGGTCGGCGCTACGGCGCAAGCCGGAGCGGCACGGACTACGGCGTTGCGCAGATAGGGCGGCCGCTCGCACCACAAATACTCGAAAATATGGCCGCTCGATTTGTGCGCCAGGCGAATGGTCGAGCCCTCGATCGCCACGTCGAAACTCGGTTCGCTGCCTTTCATCTTCAAGTTCGGCGAACGCAAGCCGAAGGCGGCGTGCAGCACGTGATCGACGTCTTCCGAGGTGAACGGCTTATGCAGGAAGGCGCAGGCGCCGCTGTCGAAGGCGGCGTCCTCGGTGGCGAGGCTACGCTCGGCGGAGATCATCACGATCTTGACCATGGGCTGGATGAGAAGGAGCCGCTTGATGGTGGCGAGCCCGCTCAGGCCGGGCATGTTGCAGTCGAGGAACACGGCGTCGAACGGCGTCATGCGAGCGAGTGCCAGCGCCGCTTCACCGTCGCCGGCCTCGGCAACCTCGCAATTGAATACGCTGCCGTTGACGATTTTCTGTACGATCTGTCGCACCGCCGACGAATTGTCGACAATGAGGATTCTGGTCGGGGAAGTGATGCGGATATAGGTCTTCAGGATGGCGAGCGCGTCGCCGGCGACGAACGGCTTGAACAGGAACTCGTAGGCGCGCAACCGGATCGCCACTTCCACCGCTTCGGTCGCGGGCGGGGTCGACATCAGGGTGACGAAAGTCTGGTTGCCTTGCTTCCTGGCGGACCATACCGCCTCGGTTCCGGACAGTTCCGGCATGTGCACGTCGACGAAGGCGAGGTCGACATTGGCGCCATTGAGCAAGGTCAGGCAGTCGCGGCCGTTGTCGGTCGAAGTGAGGCGGACCGGCAGCTTCGATAAATGCACGGCCTCGGTGAGGACTTCTTGCGTGACGCTCGAATCGTCGGCGATGAGCATGCTGATGGCGCTCGGCATGGCGCTACTCCTGGTTCTTGGCATCCGGCATACGGTCAAGTCTGTCGGCGATGCTCCGGTTCGCCGGCACGTAGAATCCTGATTGCCGCCTCGCCACCAGGTCGCGGTCAAATCGCTTCAAATTTATCGCATCTGCCGCAGATGGCGATTGCGTGGGAGAATCTTCTCCGCGCGGCGACGAGAACGGTTAAGCTGTCCATGCCAACTCAGGGGATTGCGCCATGCTGAATTGGACGGCTCTCGTCACCGTGCTCGCCATTCTATTTTACTTTGCCACCGGATTTCGCGTGGCGCGGGCGCGACGGAAATATGACGTGCCGGCGCCCGCCACTACGGGCAATCCGGATTTCGAGCGTGTGTTCCGGGTGCAGATGAACACGCTTGAATGGATGCCGATTTTCGTGCCGCTGTTGTGGTTGTTTGCCTATTACGTCAGCGATATCGGCGCGGCGGCGCTCGGGGTGGTCTGGATTGCGGGCCGCATCGTCTACATGATCGGCTACGCCAAAGCCGCCGAAAGCCGCGGCCCCGGCTTCGGCATTCAGGCGATTGTGTGTGTCATTCTGCTCATCGGCGCGCTCGCCGGAATCGCCTCGGCGCTGGCGCACAGCACTTAAGGATTCGGCTATGCCAAGCACTCCAATCGAATATCGCGACGCGTCGGCGCAAGTCCGTGCGGTGTTCGACGACATCAAGCGTACGCGCCAGGTCGCGGACGTCAACAATTTCTGGAAATACCTGGCCCACGATCCGGCGACGCTCGAACGCACCTGGGCGAGCATCAAAGAGATCATGGCCCCCGGCGCGCTCGATGCGCTCACCAAGGAGATGATCTACGTCGCGGTGAGCGTTACCAACGGCTGCGGCTATTGCATCGCCAGCCATAGTGCCGCGGCACGCAAGGCGGGCATGAGCGAAACCATGTTCGGCGAGCTGATGGCGGTGGTCGGCATGGCCAACGAAACCAACCGCCTCGCCAACGGCTATCGCGTGCCGGTCGATTCGGCGTTTGATTAGCGCGATTTCGCTCAAATGCAAAGAAAATGCGCGCCGCTGCTTTAGGCTCCCGGCAATGGCGGTTTGTTATTGCATTGCCGAAGTCGGAATGAGTGCCGCCGGAGGGGGCCGCCGCCGCACTATGGCGTTTATGAATTCAAGAAATCTTATCGACCGTCGCAAAGCCGGGCGGCGACTCATCAACCGCCTGGCAAAAATTCAGCTCGCTAACGGTGGGTTGCCGCGCGATTGCCTGATCACCGATATTTCGACGGGCGGGGTCCGGCTTCATGTCGAGGGTTTCGAGGTTCCCGATGACTTCGTGTTGCTGCTGTGCGGGGACGACCTCGCCAAGGAATGCAACTACCAGGTCGTTTGGCGGCTCGGCCATGAGATCGGCGCGAGATTCGTCGGGCTTGTCCGTCGCGCAGGTTTAAGCGCGCGCGGCTAGCGGTGGTCTGAGCGATGCGCGAACGGCCCCGGCGAAAACCGGGGCCGTTGTTATGTCGTGTTACCGTCGGCGTGCTGCGCTAATGGCGGGCGCTCGACTGCGCCGGACTATTCGGTGCCGGACTATTTGGCACCGCGGTCACTCGCGGCGTCGGGGTCCCGGACGCTGGAGCGGCGCTCGGCGGCGGAACCGCCGCCAGCGGGGCCATATGGGCGGCCGCGGGCGAGGTTATGTCGTTCGAAGCTGTATTGGTGCCGAGCTGCCCCGGCTTATGGCCGAAGCCGAAAGCGACCGCCAAAACCACCACCAGGAACACGGCAGCGGCAATCCAACCCCATGCGGCACTTGGGGCGCCTAGATTGGAGTCCAGCTGGGAATCGTTCCGGAACGGATCCTCCGGGTACCGGTAATCGAAATTGCTGCGATAGTCAGACATCATGGGTCTCCGTCCATCGTTGGGTCTAACGGATAACCTTCGGCGGCCCCGCGGCGTTCCCCGGCCGAGGCAAAATATTGCCTCAGCCGGCCGGGCATGAGCGCGGAACTCCCGGAAGGTTCCGTGTCGCAAAATCAATTTTTTGCAAATCCGCTTATTGACGAATTGGCATTCCGCACTGCGGCGCGGCCACCAGCTGAATCGGCTCGCTGCACCAGCGTGGGTCACGCCGGACGCAGTGACATTTGCGGCAAACCGACTATTGTGCCCGCGCCGCGCTCGTAGCTCAGCTGGATAGAGCATCAGACTTCGAATCTGAGGGTCGGGAGTTCGAATCTCTCCGAGCGCGCCAGCGATTTCAAATACTTAGCGAAATAACAAAAAGCGTTAGGCTCGCTATAGGCTCAGCCATTCAAGGCAATAGAAATATTTTTTATTTGGCTTGGACTGCTGCGGTTTGGCGGCTTTGAGGGATGATGTAATTCCTCTGCTTGCCAAAAAGGTTTCGGCAAGGGGAGTGCCCCTTGAGGAAGGTTCGGTCGCCGAAGTTCACTTATATGAGCGAGATCGATTTACTGGGCCTGGGCCAACGCTACGGGCAACGCAATGACAGACGGTCAATTGAGGAAATGGGCGAGCAAACTCTCGTCCGAGATTGTAAAGCGCGAGGGCGCGGCCCTGGCTCTGTCCGCATGTGATCGTGATGAGTCCGCTATAGAGGCCGACAGCAATTTACTGGGCATAGCAATCGCCCAGGCGATCATAGAAGCCTATCGAGCTGGGGTAGTCGCAGTGTCACCGCAGCCATCGTAGTGTCCTAAAAATGGTCATTGTCGGGACAGTCGGAGGCGCTCATTCCAGACCTTTGCTGCCGGGAACGCGGATTTGGCGCACTGGGGCTTTCCGACTTTGATACTTGGCGACATTCTGCGTTGCGCATCCCTTTCCGGTGTGCCTGTGCAGGTTAAAAAACAACACCCCCGGTCACGGCCGAGGGTGTTTAGTTTTGGGCGGATTGACCTTGGGGCGCCCAGCCCGCTCAAGGGGTCTTTTGCTTGCGACAAGCGACCACCTCTCGTTTCGCTACAAAATAGCGTGTAGCATAGCCCCGCCATTTCAACAATAGTCTTAGTCTCGCGGAATTTCGTGATGCGTATCCTTGGCCTCGACATCGGCACGACATCAATCGGTTTTGCTCTTGTTAACTTGGACAAGTCACGCCACGTTGGCAGTATTCTTCGCCTTGGCGTTCGCATCTTCCCCGAAGCCCGCGATCCCGACGGAACGCCGCTCAACCAGCAGCGCCGCGCTAAGCGCATGATGCGCCGGCAATTGCGTCGCCGCCGCGAACGCCGCCGTTCGCTCAATGAATTGCTGGCGTCACGCGACCTGTTGCCGGCCTACGGCGGCAACCAATGGCGGAATGTGATGAAGCTCGATCCCTATGCGCTGCGTGCCAAAGGCTTATCCGAACCACTCACGCCGCACGAACTCGGCCGCGCGCTGTATCATCTTTCCAAGCGCCGCCATTTCAAGGAACGCGATCTCGCGGAAATCAGGGAAAGCGAAACAGTACGGGACAGCGAAGAGGCGGCCCCCGCCAAGCGGCGCGGCAAAGCCAAGGCCGCGCCCAAGGACGGCGAACTAAACGACGAGGCGAAATCGACAGAGGCGCGCAAGCACTTTGTCGCCGAATTGAACGTTTCGGGGCAAACGCTGGGACAAGCGCTAGCCGCCCGCGCGCCGGACGCCAAACGGCGCGGCGAACATGCGACACGGGCGATTGTCGAGGAAGAATTCTTCCGCCTCATCGCCGCGCAGGCGCCTCGTCACGCCGTCCTGCGCGATGCGGCTTTTCATGGCGCGGTCGAGGAAGCGATCTTCGCGCAGCGCCCGGTGTTCTGGCGCAAATCGACGCTGGGCAAGTGTGCGCTCATGCCGGGCGAACCGCTCTGCCCGAAGGGTTCCTGGCTCTCGCAGGAGCGGCGCATGCTGGAGAAAGTGAACAATCTGGCAATCGTCGGCGGCAACGCGCGATCTCTAGACAAGGAAGAGCGTGGCACAATTCTGGCGGCATTGAGGATACAGAAGACCTTGAGTTGGCCCGGTGTGCGCCGCGTGCTCGAACCCAGCTTCAAGGTGCGTGACGAAAGCGCGAAAACGCTGCGTTTCAATCTAGAGGCGGGCGACGAGAAGGGTGGTCTCAAGGGCAATATCGTCGAAGCCGATCTCGCAAAGATTTTCGGCGCGTGCTGGAATTCGCATCCGCTCAAGCAAGAATTGCGTGATTTCGTTCCCGAGGGTCTCTGGCAGGCGGACTATGGCGAAATCGGAACGCAGCGCGTCGTGATACGGCGCGAGAAAGATCGCGAATCGCTACGCAAGGTTCTGGCGCAACGTCTCGTCGACGACTTTGGGGCCTCAGCAACGCAGGCCGAGGCCGTCGTCAATCTGCATTTTCCGCAGGGGTGGGAGCCCTATTCCACCAAGGCCTTGCAACGCCTGTTGCCGCAACTCGAACAAGGCGAGCGCTTTGGCGCGCTGATCGCTGGGCCAGACTTCGCCAAGTGGCGCGACGAGAATTTTCCGCAACGCGATCAGCCGACAGGCGAAGTGATCGACCGCCTGCCGAGCCCGCGCGGCGACAGGAAGGCGACGCAGGCACAACGCGAGGAAGTGGAGCGCATCGCAAGCGTGCGCAACCCGACAGTGGTTCGCGTGCAGAACGAGATGCGCAAGGTCGTCAACAATCTCATCGGTCTTTACGGCAAGCCAGACTTGATCCGCGTGGAACTGGCGCGGGATGTCGGCAAGTCCAAGCGAGAGCGTGAGGAAATTTCTAAGGGCATGCGTAAAAAGGAGGTCATGCGCAAGAAGGCGCGGGACGATTTGAACGAGAAGGGGCGCACGAACCCTTCGGATGTCGATGTGGAGAAATGGCTGCTGTGGCAAGAATGCGGCAGGCAGTGTCCCTATACCGCTGACCCAATATGCTTCAACGATGTTTTTGCTAGCAATCCGCGCTTCGATATCGAACACATCTGGCCGAAGTCAAAATCCCTCGATAATTCCTTTCGCAACAAGACCCTGTGTCGCAAGGACATCAACCTCGCCAAAGGCAATCGAATACCCTACGAGTTTTTCCAAGGTCGGTCCGAGGATTGGCAAGCAGCGAAGGATCGCGTCTGGAAAATGGTGGGGAAGGACGGGATGAACGCCGGCAAGGCTAGGCGATTCTGCGCCGAATCCATGCCCGACGATTTCGCCAGCCGCCAACTCAATGATACCGGCTATGCGGCGCGGCAGGCGTCGGAATTCCTCAAGCGGTTATGGCCCGACATCGGGCCAACCGGCAATGTCCATGTGCAGCCCGTCACCGGCAAAGTCACGGCACAACTGCGGCGACGTTGGCGACTCAACCATATCCTTGCCGAGGACGGCGAAAAGACGCGCGCGGATCATCGCCACCACGCCATCGACGCTCTTGTCGTCGCTTGCGCCGATGGCGGCTATACCCAGAAATTGTCGCGCTATTTTGAGGCGGAAAGCGACTATCAAAGGGGACGCGGCGCCAAGCCCTCGGACGCCATCGTTGATCCACCCTGGGCGAACATCCGGGCCGACGTCGAGCGCGCCGTGGCCGGGATTGTCGTATCGCATCGCGTGCGCAAGAAAGTGTCGGGGCCGCTGCATCTGGAGACGGTATACGGCGACACCGGCATTGACGAAAAAACGAAACGCGGAACCTACCGCCTATTCGTGACCCGCAAACCCGTCGAGCGCCTGTCAAAAGGCGAGGTTGAAAACATTGTTGACAATCATGTCAGGCGCGTGGTGATCGACTGGGTCGCGGCGCATGGCGGCGATCCAAAGAAAGCATTCGCAAGTTTTCCACGCGTCAGCGAAAGCGGGCCGGAAATCCGCAAGGTCCGTCTGCGCAGCAAGCAGCAACTTGCGTTGATGGCGCCGGTCTCGACCGGTTTCGCGGACATGAGCAACAATCATCACATAGCAATCTATAGAGATACAGCCGGCGATCCGAATTTTGAAGTGGTTCCGTTGTTCGAGGCTACAAAACGATTGCGTGATGGCAAACATGGCGTGGTGGTTCACCGAGACATGGAAGACCATCAATTCGTCATGTCGCTGTCACCAGGCGACATGATCGAGATTCCGGATGGCGAGCACAAAGGCATTTGGGTCGTCAGGAAGCTGTCCGGCAATGGCCAGATTTTTTTCAAGAAAAGCATCGACGCCACCCCTGCCGGTGAGGGCATGTGGGGGCCAAGCCCCGGACCCCTTCTGGCGATGAAGGCGCGCAAGGTCAGCGTCGATCCCATCGGTCGAATCCGACCCGCTAACGATTGATCCACCCGTGCTGCGAAAGACCATCGAAATTGCAACGCCGGGCACCCGGCTCTCAGTCTCTCATCGACAGCTTGTGATCGAGCGGCCCGAGCAGCCGAAAGCGACGACGCCGATCGAGGACATCGGCGTGCTAGTCGTCGACGACCGGCGCGCGATCTACACGCAATCGGTGTTTACCGAATTGCTGGCGGCGGGCGCAACCTTGATGGTGACGGGGCCAGACCATCTGCCGCTCGGCATGATGCTGCCGCTCGACGCCCACCACGTGCAAACCGAGCGGCACCGCGCGCAAGTCGAGGCGTCTGAGCCGATCCGCAAGCAAATCTGGCGTACCCTCGTGGCGGCGAAACTCAAGCAGCAAGGCTGCGTGCTCGATCATTTTTTACCCGGCTCGAACGGGCTCGCGGCCATGGCGGGCCGCGTGCGCTCCGGCGATCCTGATAATTTCGAGGCGCAGGGCGCGCAACGCTATTGGCCCTTGCTGTTCGGCAAGGAATTTCGCCGCGAACGAGGCGCGGAGGGCGTCAATGCGCTGCTCAATTATGGCTATGCAATCGTGCGCGCGGCGCTGGCGCGCGCTGTTGTCGCCAGCGGCCTCATTCCCTCGCTCGGTGTCTTTCACAGGAATCGCGCCAATCCGTTCTGTCTCGCCGACGATCTCTTCGAGCCTTACCGGCCCTTCGTTGACTGGCGCGTCAAGCTGCTGACCCTCGAACGCGCGGAGACACCGTCGCTCGACGAACGCCCCGTGCGCGCGGCGCTGCTGTCGCTATTCAACGAGACAGTCACGGTTGGTGATCGCAAATTGCCCTTGTTGCTGGCGTTGCAAGCGAGCGCCACTTCGCTCGCCCGCGCACTCACCGGCGGCGACCGCACTCTCGCCCTGCCCGAGGGCCTGCCACTCGGGCCAGACTTAGCTCCGGAACCCGAGGACTGACGCAATGGCGCAGCCCCTCCGCGTGCTGGACCTGCCATGGGGGTGGCGCAGCATGTGGGTCATCGCCATGTTCGATCTGCCGACCGAGACGCGCGCCGCGCGAACGGCCTATGCGCGCTTTCGCAAGGAGTTGCTCGACGACGGCTTCACGATGATGCAGTATTCGGTCTACTCGCGCCATTGCGCGTCGATTGAAAACGCCGACGCCCATGTCGGCCGCATGGGTCAGAAACTGCCGTCCGCCGGTGAGGTGCGATTCCTGACGATCACCGACCGGCAGTTTTCACGAATAAAGGTATTCTGGGGGAAAAAACGGATGAAAACCGAGACGGCACCGCCGCAAATGGAGCTTTTTTAATGATCCCATCGCCTGCTTTTTGTTTTTTTTCAAGCAGTTACGATGGGGTCAGTGTAGCGAAACAAGAAGCGGTCGCAAGCCGCAGCAGGAATGTGTTTGACGCTCTAATCCTGATTAAGTGTAGCGAAACAAGAAGCGGTCGCAAGCCGCAGCTGGTCATTGGCGCGCCCCTGTTCGTGTTGCAGTGTAGCGAAACAAGAAGCGGTCGCAAGCCGCAGCCCAATGATGTAGCCAGTTGATCCGCTTGAAGTGTAGCGAAACAAGAAGCGGTCGCAAGCCGCAGCAAGAGCGTACGGCCGGACGAACTCGTCGGCAGTGTAGCGAAACAAGAAGCGGTCGCAAGCCGCAGCTATATACAGGCTAATCATTCGATACAGGCTAAGTGTAGCGAAACAAGAAGCGGTCGCAAGCCGCAGCGCTGCGGCGACTGGTGTCGATATTAATACGAGTGTAGCGAAACAAGAAGCGGTCGCAAGCCGCAGCAGAAGGGTCAGTTCGCTGGCGTGTATGCAAAGTGTAGCGAAACAAGAAGCGGTCGCAAGCCGCAGCCCTGGGCTTGTGAATAATGCGAAAGCTGCTAGTGTAGCGAAACAAGAAGCGGTCGCAAGCCGCAGCCCAAATCTCGCGGGCATCTTGCGCGCTCTGAGTGTAGCGAAACAAGAAGCGGTCGCAAGCCGCAGCTGTTCGGTACGCGTGCTCTTATTAAACAATAGTGTAGCGAAACAAGAAGCGGTCGCAAGCCGCAGCTCAGGCGGTTGATGCTGCCGGTGCGGAGACAGTGTAGCGAAACAAGAAGCGGTCGCAAGCCGCAGCCATGCTTATCCGGTTGCCACACACAAACGCAGTGTAGCGAAACAAGAAGCGGTCGCAAGCCGCAGCGCGTTGCCGTTTCGTGCTTATAATTTGATCAGTGTAGCGAAACAAGAAGCGGTCGCAAGCCGCAGCACAAAGCCGGAGGTGGTGTTGCTGGTAGCGAGTGTAGCGAAACAAGAAGCGGTCGCAAGCCGCAGCCCGAACAACGAAGAAGCCGAAGACAGAAGAAGTGTAGCGAAACAAGAAGCGGTCGCAAGCCGCAGCGGATGAACCGGAACGTCACCCTTATCAGATAGTGTAGCGAAACAAGAAGCGGTCGCAAGCCGCAGCGCACAACAGCAACACCGACGTAACAAACAAAGTGTAGCGAAACAAGAAGCGGTCGCAAGCCGCAGCCGATAGCGACGCCGTCGAATTGGCGCCGGAGAGTGTAGCGAAACAAGAAGCGGTCGCAAGCCGCAGCGGCTTAACGCCCGGCGCCTATTCGTTCCGCAGTGTAGCGAAACAAGAAGCGGTCGCAAGCCGCAGCCGCAGTAGGCTCGTCCGCCGCCGCCGCGCCAGTGTAGCGAAACAAGAAGCGGTCGCAAGCCGCAGCTGCTCGCTGGCGTCGCCCATGTCGCTAGTCAGTGTAGCGAAACAAGAAGCGGTCGCAAGCCGCAGCGGCAATTGACTGCGGAACGGCGCACGCCGGAGTGTAGCGAAACAAGAAGCGGTCGCAAGCCGCAGCTGCAACACGAGCGCCGAAAGGAAACAGAGAAGTGTAGCGAAACAAGAAGCGGTCGCAAGCCGCAGCCGGACTTGGTTTGGCCCTTAGTGCCAAGCAAGTGTAGCGAAACAAGAAGCGGTCGCAAGTGGCCTGCACCCGGTTCCGCAGACACCGAGTTAGGTGTTTTGATGGAACCGGAGGTGTGTCATGGAGCGACGGAAGTTTACACGAGAGTTCAAGCTTGAGGCTGTGCGGCTGATCAAGGAGCGGGGCGTGTCGTATGCCCAGGCCTCGCACGATCTCAGTGTGCATCAGTCACAGTTGCGCGGTTGGGTGAAGGCGCTTGCAGATGATCCGCAGCATGCGTTTCCCGGCCAAGGTCAGATGAAGCCCGAGCAGCTGGAGATCGCGCAGCTCAAGCGCGAGGTGATCAGGCTGAAGGCGGAGCGGGACATCCTAAAAAAAGCCGCGGCCTACTTCGCGAAGGAATCGACGTGAAGTTCGGTTTTATTGCGAAGCACCGGGGGATCTGGCCGGCGGGATGGTTGTGCGAGGCACTCGGTGTCTCGCGGGGTGGGTTCTATGCCTGGCTGACACGACCGCGCAGTCGGCGCAGCCAGAGCGATGAAGAGCTCAGCGCGAAGGTTCGCTCAAGCTTCCTCGCCAGCGATCGAACCTATGGCGCCAGGCGGGTGTGGCACGACATGTTGGCGGAGGGTGTGTCATGCGGATTGCATCGGATCGAGCGTTTGATGCGGCTACAGGCTCTCAAAGCCCGTCCGCGACGGCGTCGACTGCCGCCCGATCTGGGTGAGCGGCAGGTCGCCGCCGTCGCTCCCAACGTGCTCAACCGCACCTTCGACGCGCCCGCTCCCAACCGCAAATGGATTGCCGACTTCACGTATGTGTGGACAGCGGAGGGCTGGCTCTATGTGGCTGCCGTCATCGATCTGTTCTCACGGCGCGCGGTCGGCTGGTCGATGAGTGCTGAGATGACGGCCCAGCTCGTGACCGACGCGCTGGTGATGGCAATCTGGCGCAGGGGCAAACCCGATGCGCTACTGCATCACTCCGATCGCGGTAGCCAGTACACAAGCGAGCAGTTCCAGAAGCTGATGTCAGATCACGGTGTTGTCTGCTCGATGAGCCGTTCGGGCAATGTCTGGGACAATGCGGCGATGGAGAGCTTCTTCTCCTCGCTGAAGACCGAGCGCACAGCGCGAAAAACGTATCGGACGCGCGACCAAGCCAAGGCCGATGTGTTCGACTACATTGAGTGCTTCTATAATCCGAAACGCCGGCACTCGACGATCGGATATCTAAGTCCCGTGGAGTTCGAAATGCAGGCGGGATTCGCTTAGGCGCGTGTCAACCGAACCGGGTGCAGGCCAGCGAGCAGCCTCAATCGCGGCACGTCTTTCTCACCGAGCGCCGGTCGCCGATGTCACCGGCCGGATTTCGCAAATTGATCGCGCGTACGGGAGAGGGAAGCAAGTTTCCGTTTTCAGTGCATCCGCACATGCTGCGACATGCGTGCGGCTACAAGCTCGCGAATGACGGACAGGACACGCGAGCGCTGCAACACTATCTCGGGCACAAAAATATTCAGCACACGGTGCGATACACGGAGCTATCACCGGATCGATTCAAATCATTTTGGGAAGATTGACGTTCGCTTTCTGAGGAGAGTGGCATTAGGTATAACATCGCTCCTTACGTGCGGTTTCGGCGAGCCGAAATGTGCGGCTACGCGCGGCAAGGGACACGAAATTCACGTCACGGATTTTGGAAGGGAAGAGGTGGCGGCGGGCCTTGTGTTGCCGTCACCACCGAGCCCATAGACGTTTGGCGAATTGGTGCTCCTCCCGACCGCTCACATCACCATAAATTGCGGTCGTCCGCAGTGAGGCGTGGCCGAGCCATCGCTGGACCATGTGCGGCGGAACAGCTTGGAACGCAACCACTCCGAACGCGTGGCGCAAGCCCTTTGGCATGGCGGCGCTGCCGGAAATACCTGCGCGCCTCATGACGTTCTTCACGTGACGCCACCCGGTGCTTCGACTCCACTGCCACAGACGCCTCCCGGCGAGACCGGCATCTTGCTCGCGCGTCGGCAAATCAAAGACATTGGTGAGTTCATCGATCACTCGCGACGGCAACGGCACTTGCCGAATGACGTGGCTCCTTCTGCGTTTCAATGTCTCTATTGCGATGATACCGGCGTCGCGATCGATGGAGAGTGGGGTGATTGCCAATGCTTCGGAAACGCGACAGCCGCTCCACATGAGCACAAGGCAAAACACGCGGACCTGCGGAGGCATCGTCTCGGCTGCAGCGGCGAACCGTCGGCGCTCGGTGGCATTGAGATATTTGCGTCCGCCGAAAGGCGTATGGAGGCTCATAAAGCCGCGGGACCGGCGGGCCATGCTGGGAGATGAGACCGTTTGCTGCGCTCGATCGTGCAACACTATGGCCAATAGTGTTGCAACCGACTTCCCTATTGTTTTGCGCGTTTTTGAGGAGAAGTGAAAAGCTTTCGTGAAATCCTTGGCCATACGATCTTGAAATTAGCTCGATAAATGAAGCCCTGAAACACTATTGGCCATAGTGTACCAAATTCGTTCATGGCATGCAGTTGAGAACTGGTTGACTCGGAACCGGTGATTGCCGAGCATGACCTGGGGGTTGTGGGGTATGGGGCATGGCTGTCGGCTTGTGCCGCGTTTTAGCGGCGCTGGCGATGTTGGCGGTTCCAGTCGTCGCCGTTGCACAAGTCATTCCGCCGAGCGAGCAGCCCGGACGGGAACGGCAGCGATTCATTCAACCGCCCACTCCTAAAGCACAGCCCGCTGGCCCGGCCGTCACGCTGCCGAGCACGGTCGCACCCAAGGGCGCCGAGAAAGTTTTCCTGCGCGTGCGCGGGGTCCGCATTGCCGGCTCGACGGTCTACTCCGCTGGGCAACTGGCGCCGCTGTATGCCAACCTCATCGGCAAACGCGTGTCGCTCGCGGCGATCTATGAACTCGCGCAACGCATCACGGCCAAATACGGCAATGACGGCTACGTGCTGTCGCGCGCCATTGTGCCGCCGCAGAACCTCAATCCGAAGGGGGCGGTCGTCCACATTCAGGTGGTCGAAGGCTATATCGACAAGGTCGAGTGGCCGCCCCAACTTTCGCGATATCGCGACTTTTTCACCGACTACGCCGCGAAGATCACGGCCGAGCGGCCGGTCAATATCCGCACCATCGAGCGATATCTACTCTTGGCCGGTGATTTGCCCGGCCTGAAGTTTTCCACGACTTTAAAACCGTCCAAAGAAACCAGCGCTTCGGTTCTAGTCGTCGAGGTAACGGAGAAGCCGATCGACGCCAATGCGCACGTGGACAATCGCGGCACGGCGGCGCGAGGACCATTTGAATATTACGGCTCCGCGACGCTCAACAATCTGCTCGGGTGGCAGGAAGCGCTGACGCTCACCTATGCCGGCGTGGTGCCGCTGAAAGAACTCAACTACGCAGCGGCTAATTACCGGCAGGTGCTCAATAGTGAAGGGCTCGCGTTCTTTGCCGATTTCAGCGACGCCTGGGGCACGCCGGGAACGGTGCCACTCGAAGCGCTGCAATATCGCACGCTTGGACCGTACGGCGATGCGGGATTGTCGTATCCGGTGATCCGCTCACGCGAAAAGAATCTCACTCTGTCGGGCCAGTTCTTCGCCAGCAACAGTGAGAGCGATGTGCTGGGCACGCAGTTTAATATCGACCGGCTGCGCGGATTGCGCGGCCGGGCGGACGGCGACTTCGCTGATCCCTGGCAGGGCATCAATCAGGTCTATGCAATTTTCAGCCAAGGCATCGAGGGCCTCGGCAGCACCCAAAACGGCAACCCACTTGCCTCGCGCGCCGTAGGCCGTGTCGATTTCAGCAAGCTAGAAGGCTATGCCGGCCGCACGCAGCCGGTCGGAGCAAACTTTTCAACCTACATGGCGGCGTACGGCCAATATGCCTTCACGCCGCTCTTGACGCCCGAGCAGTGCGGCTTCGGCGGCCGCTATTTCGGTCGGGCATTCGATCCCTCGCAAATCCTGGGCAATTCCTGCATCGAAGCGACCGGCGAGCTTCGATACGACTTCCGGTCCCTGCCGTGGCAGATCACGCAAGCCCAACTCTATACTTTCACCGATTGGGGCGAGCTGTACACGCTCCAACCGTCGATCGGCACACCGGCCATAGCTGACGCGGCTTCGGTGGGAGCCGGGATCCGGCTGGGCTGGTCCAATCACGTCGATGCCGATCTTTCTGTCGCGAAGGCAATCGAGGGGCCGCGCGACGACTGGCGGTTCTTCTTCATCGTCGCGGCGAGATATTAGGGGCGCATGCGATGAGCCGTTTGCGATCTTTGTTCCTCGTCACTTCGGCGCTCTTGCCGTTGGGTCTCACCTCGGCACACGCGGGGCCGAATGGCGCTACGGTCGTTGGCGGCGCGGCGACCGTGCAGGGACAGGGAACCGCGTCGGTCGTCGTCAATCAAACGAGCCAAAACGCCATCATCAATTGGCAGACGTTCAATATCGGGGCAGGGGAAAGCACGAAGATCACTATGCCGGGCGCGAGTTCGGTTGAGCTTGACCGCGTAACCGGCGGCCTTGGCCCTTCGCAAATTCTCGGTTCGCTTTTTTCCAACGGTCGCGTCTTTTTGGTCAATCCCGACGGCATCCTGTTCGGGCAAGGCGCGAAAGTAAACGTGGGCGGATTGCTGGCGACCACGCACGATATCGCCAATAGCGATTTCATGGCCGGGCGGTACAACTTCGCTATTCCCGGCATGCCAAACGCATCAATCGTGAATGAGGGCTCCATCACCGCGCAGACCGGGGGCTTCGCCGCGCTGGTAGCGCCGGGCGTGCGCAACACCGGCACCATCACGGCGACGCTAGGGCAGGTCGGACTGGCTTCGGCCAACACCTTCGCGCTCGACTTCTATGGCGACCGGCTGATCCAACTGAATCTCGGCGATGCAATCGCGTCTCAGGTCGTTGATGTCTCAACCGGGCAGCCGCTGAAATCGCTGGTCAGCAACGAAGGCATGCTGAAGGCCGATGGGGGGCGGGTGGAGCTGACTGCCGTCGCAGCGCGGCAGGTTGTCGATTCCGTCATCAACAACACGGGTGTCGTCGAGGCAAACACCATCGGCACGCACAACGGGATGATCGTGCTTGGGGCCGCGACCGGCGCGAGCAAGCCGGAGGGCGCGCCGATACAAACGGTTAAAGTGTCGGGGACTCTTTCGGCAGCCGGCAAGCGCAAAGGAACGAGCGGCGGCACGATTGAGGTGACCGGCGAGAACGTTCAGGTCAGCGGCGCCAACATCGATGCCTCCGGTGTTAGCGGCGGCGGGGCGGTGCTGATCGGTGGCGACTGGGGCGGCGGCCATCCGAACACCAGCCTCGTATCCAATCCGAGCACGTACCTTGAGCCATATAACGTGCCAAATTCCACGACCGTGTCGGTCGATGCGGCAAGCAAAATCAACGCGTCAGCCACCGAAACCGGTAACGGCGGCAAGGTCATCGTCTGGTCAAATGAGACGACGACGTTTTATGGAACGATACTTGCTCAGGGCGGGGTCCAATCGGGGAACGGTGGCTTTGTTGAGACCTCCGGACATCAGCTGAGCTTCAACGGCTCGGTCGATACCAGCGCGCCAAATGGGATCGTCGGCACACTCCTCCTTGACCCGCTGAACGCGACGATAGCCGCGACCGCGGGAAGTGAGATCATCACCACGTCGTCAATTGAAAACGCGCTTGGGACCGGCGATGTTGTCGTTACGACGGTAGGCACGACCGGGAACGAAGCTGGCGACATTACCTTCGCCTCAAGTCTCAGTTGGGCAAACGCAAACACGCTGACGCTAAATGCGTACCGTGATGTCGATATCAATAGCGGGGTCACGGTCACGAATACTGGCGCGGGCAATTTGGTCTTGCGCGCCGATGCGACCGGGAACGGTGTCGGCACCGTGAATTTTAATGGTACTGCCAGGCTCGATTTCTCCGGCAGCACCGGCACAGTATCAATCTTATACAATCCGGCGGATAACCCGGGCGGAAGTGTTGTCAATGCGACGAGCTACACGACACCGTTCGATTACAGCCCGAATGTGCTGACGAATAGCGCGGTGCCGTCGCAGCTCACGGCGTACATGCTCGTGAACTCAATATATGATCTGCAAAATATTCAGAACAATCTCTCGGGCGATTACGCGCTTGGCACGAACATTGACGCGAGCGGGACCGCAAGTTGGAACAGCGGCGAAGGCTTTGTGCCTATTGGGAGTAAATTTGTTCTGGAAGGGCCTTCTTTTGAGCTTCAATCTTTTGTTGGACTGTTTGATGGGCAAGGACACACGATTGATAAACTCACAATTGATCGCCAGCCTCCTCCATCCATATTCGCCAATCTGGTCGGGCTCTTCGGTAGTGTTGGGGCAGGAGGCGTCGTTAGAAATATTGGCGTGACCAATGCGAATGTTGTCGGAAACGAACTAGCTGGAGTGTTAGCTGGAACAAATACGGGCACAATCGCTAACTCCTTTGCAAGCGGATTAGCACAAGGTGGGGGAGCAACAGGCGGCCTTGTCGCTCAGAATGTAGGAATGATCAGCTCGTCCCACGCCGCCGTCACGGTTACCTCAACGGAGACGTGCGGAGGAACTTGTAGTATTGGTGGACTAGTTGGAGAGAACATAACAACCGCAACAAACACCGGTACAATTTTAAGTTCTTATGCCACCGGTGCAGTTGCGACGAGTTCCTCAGGATTCAATCTTGGTGGTCTCGTGGGATTAAATGAGGGAAACGTCGGCCGATCATATGCAACTGGGGACGTGACTGGAGACCAACAACTCGGTGGACTGGTTGGATATAACGTCGGAACCATCTCGCAATCTTATGCAACCGGCAAAGTTACAGAAACTCTCTATAGTGGACAAATAGGGGGCCTCGTTGGCGAGAACAATGGATCAATTACAGAGTCTTATGCGACAGGGGAGACGACGGCTACTGATCCAACGGTTCCGAACTTTGCGGGAGGACTTGTTGGTGTCAATAATTCTGTTGGTCTCATCTCCCAATCGTATGCGGTTGGCTTGGTTGATACCGCGGGTATCGGCTGCTGCTCGCCTAGCGTGGGAGGGCTCATCGGGTTCAATTCCAATTCTAGTCCTTCCGGCGTACTAAATTCATACTGGAATACGGATACAGCCGGGCAGCCGACTAGTGCGGGCGGTACCGGCCTGCCGACTACCCAGTTCAAATCGGGGCTGCCGAGTGGCTTTGATCCGACGGTGTGGGGAAGCAATTCGGCGATCAACAACGGTTACCCCTATCTGCTGTGGCAATCGGCAGGCTCAACGCCGCCGAGTTCTCCAACGACTCTTACACCCTCGGCGCTTCAACTCATTACCGTCTCGGCAGAGCCGGAAACGAAGACCTACGGCAGTCCCGACCCAGCGCTGGCCTATCAGATCACGTCAGGGAGTCTGAGCGGTTCGGATGCCTTCAGCGGCTCGCTCACGCGGGCGACAGGGGAGAACGTCGGTTCTTATGCCATCGGCGAAGGAACCTTGGCGCTGCCGCCGAATTACGAGCTGACATTCCTAGGATCAGCATTGATCATCAACCCGGCACCGTTGGTGATAGGTGCCAACAATGCCTCGCGGCAAGTCGGCAATTCCAATCCGTCTTTCACCGCGAGCTATAGTGGTTTTGTTGCCGGCGATGGTCCGAGTGTCGTATCCGGGCTGGTGCTTTCGACCCCCGCAACGCCGAATTCTTCTGCGGGTGCATATCCGATCATTCCGAGCGGAGCCAGCGCGCAGAACTACACGATCAGTTACGTCGATGGTGTGCTAACGCTTACACCAGCTACAATTTTGCCGCCGGGGCGGAATCAAATAAATCCGATTTTGACGGCCAACTTCTCCGACACAATAATGGCCGAGTCGACGCCAGCTGTGACATTATCGCAGAGAAACGGAATACCAGTGATAACTCTCAATGCTGACCAGCTAGGCACACTTTATTTTGAAATTGTTCCTTTGTTGATTAACCCGACTGATGCTGGGAGTCTGGCGGTCGAAAAAATCCTCGAAAAATATGATTTGTTGCCGCCAGAATTAAGCTTGAATTCCCCAAGCGCAGGACCATTAATCCTTAGATTAGTAGGAACAGTATTTGCTCCAATAGAGTGGTTAATCCGACCGAGGGTCGCCATTTCAAACTGAAGCGTTCTTCCACGACAAGAGAATAAACAGGCCTAAATTTAGGTATGGGACCATCACGAGCACCGCCCAGTATGGCGGCCAGCCAATATCTCGAAGTCTTTGGATAGTAGAGATAGACAGGAGTGCAATGACATTTACGAAAAGCGATACTGCGATGATCAGATATGGAATTGAAAGTTGATAATCTAAAAGCGGCGGAGCATATAGAGCGGAGAGATAGAGGATGACTACAATCGTGTACGCAAATAAGTTCAATACAAAAAACTTCCAACGGCCAATTTTTTGTATAATCAGCGCGTCGTTCATTTTTTGTTGCAAGCCGATCATGGCGGAGAATGATACCACAAAAACAGAAAGCCACACACACGTAACGTGGTGGGCTGAGTTCACGCGGCGTAGGCCCCGGGTGCAGAGCTGCGAAGTTCAAAGAGGGAGGATTGTTTCGCTCCTGCGGGGGCGGACGCTGCCGCATCAACGGTGCTGCGCACCATGCTCGTCATGCGCTACCTTGCGACATGCTGCCTCACGGCGAGTATGTGCAACGGCGCACATTTGCATCAGAATAAAAATTGCACAACTTCGTGCGCATGACATTCACGCGCATTCGCAACATCAACGGTCGCCAATATTTGTACGAGGAGACGCGCTGGCGCGAAGCCGGCCAAGTTAAATCGCGGTCGCGCTGTCTTGGCCTGGTCGATAGCGGCAGCAGTCAAAGCAAATCAAGACGCCGGTCGTCGGGTGGTCTTTTTGCCTTTATACGCGCACAGCGCCTCTCCCCCGAAGATCGAGCGCTCAATGCAGCTGAGAAGGAAGCGGCGCACATTGAGCAATATCAACGCCAGGTGTTTGGCGAGACAGCACCGGAGAGAGCGGAGCGCGAACGGCAAGAGCATTTGGAAAAGCTGCACGCGGCGTACGGCCTTCGGCTCGGGCCACCCAACCCGACCCCCATAGAACCGCGCGCCGCGCCAACTGCCGCCGAGGCAAAAGAAAGCCCCGCCGAAGCGGGGCCAGTGGCCGAACCTTCCGAACGCTCAGAATAGTTCGACGGAATCGCATCCGACTGTGTCCATGAGGCTCGTGAGCATCACGAGAGCCTGTGCCGTGATGTCTGATAGGAAGCTCACAACGTTTTCAACCCCATTTTCGTGGGCCGCGAGCACTTGCAGCGGATCGCGAACGAGGTATAGCGGACCAGGCTGCACCCGACTTGCGCCGAACAGGTGGTCCGCTAGAGCTACGCCGTTGGGGGCAATGATCTTCGGTTGTTGCTGGTCGGTCACCGCATAGCCCAGGTAGCCGACACAATTGCCCTGGCGGTCGTCGAGCCTCAGCGCAAGCCGGCCGCGATTGAGGCCGGTCGAGGCGTACCCCGACTTGAACAGCCTGTACGTCTCCGCGCTGATCCCAAGCGCCGCCAAAGCCGCGTGCGCGGGGTCGAGCCGCTGCGCGTAGGCTTCGGCGTCGAAGGTAGGTCTGGGCGGGTTGGCTCCCGCCTTCTCATTCTGCGGAGCGGTGGCGGTACGGTTCTTGCTAACTGTTACTGGTTGACCAGTTACGGTAACCGTACCGCCGAGCCATTGGGCGGCGTCCTGCACTGTGCAGTCCTTGACGTGGGCGACGAGCGCCAGCTGATCGCCCCCTTGCGCCTTTCCCGTTGCGAAGCAGCAGAAAAGATTCTTACCGGGCGTGACAATAAGCGCACGGTCGCTACCGCCATGGATAGGGCAGGGGCCGCGAAATTGATTGCCGGAGCGAGAGAGTCGGAGACCCAATCGCTCCACGGCCTGTTCAATGGAAACAGCTGATTTCACTTCCGCAAAGTCGATGTACGGCATGGTCGCCTCCTGATGTGGACAATGTGGGGGAGCGTCTGCCGGCAATTGTAAGATGAGTTTCAGAAGGGGTCGTACTGGAGTGTGGATGGCAGACGCGCGGCACTGGCGGGCGTTGCCACCCGCACTTCAGAGCGGGAGAAAGGATGGATGCGGATGAGCACCATCAATCAAAGAACGACAGGTCCACAGCGGCGGGAACGGCCTCAGCCTAGCTACATCGCCCGGGCGAAGGTGCAAAATGGCTGGGTGACGATCGGGGCGGCCTGGCCGCTGCGTTCGGGAGACGATGGTTTCAGCATCAAGCTGACCACCACTCCGCTGAACTGGGACGGTCGCTTTGTACTGCTCCCGCCGCTCGGTAATGAAGATGTCGGCGAGGCGCCTGAAGACCATCAAGCGTAATCGAACACGGACAGTTTGAAGACGCTAAAGTAGCGAGGCCCGCACCTTTAATCGGTGCGGGCCTTTTCCTCAGTGAGCTACGCGACGTGTCGAGATTTTTCGGGGTGGCTTTCAAGAAGGCTGGAGAATCCGTTGGCTCTATAGAAAAGCTCCGTCATCATCAGTGCACTATACAGGAACATCGCATGAAGGTGATTCCAGAGCGAAAATACGCGTGCGTAAGATTGTCGAAGTGGAATTCTGTTCCACTCGACTGCTTCAAGAAACGGCCGGTTGCCTGCCCCCTCAACGACTGCACGAGCGGCCTGAATGTCGGCAATAAGTTGGGCAGTTGGCTCCCGCAGACGATCAAATTCTGACGACTCCCACTCAAGCGTTCGCAGTATATTGCAGTCAGCTACACGCCCCTCGACAGATGCCCATGCTTCAGCGTTCACAGAGGGTAGCACCAAAGTGCCTTCGAATTGGCGAGCTAATCCAAGGGTCTTGATAGTCGAGGCTAACGGGTTTCCCTTGTACTGTTCGAGGCCAGCTGCTTCGAGCAGATGTTTGTAAGCGCTCTGAATTTCATCAAGTTTGGCAACAGAAGCCTCCAAATGAGAAATCGTGTTAGCCAAATATGCGGAAGGGGATTGAGTCACTTGAGCAAGATATTCAACATGGAGCTTGTCGGCCGCGGCGATGATCGCATTCTCCAACTGATTGTTTGAATTCAAGACTGCCACAAAGCCCTCCCCGAGCTTCTGACTTAACCATGCTGACGGGGCGATGAGGCGTATGCTGCTGGTTGGCTGGTGATTCTGGCCGCCCATGGGTTCGTTCTCCTCTGGCCACTTGGGATGACAATCAGAACCTAGCAGACTCAACTAAGGCGCGAAAGCCTTATCAATCGCTCGCTTAGACAAATGCAAATGGGATATGTTTGGATCACAATAATGGCGGCCGGTGCGGACTTTGCCGCGGGAAAACTTTAAGACGAGCACAAGCGGTGTGCGATATATTTTTCTCGTTTTTGGATCAGGGTAGTTTTCGATCATTTCAATCATCACAACACCTCGGCCGCTGGCAACATTGCGCACGTCGTACTCACGTCCCTTAATCTGATAGATCACATTGAGCCGACGATCGAATTCCGGCCCTGTTTGGCGCTTGCTGCGAGGAAATAAAATGCCAGTCTTGGGAGATTTATAAACCCAAGTCATAGAGTAATCGCGGGAGAGTTTCGATTTCGCATCAACAATATGGCCCTTCATCTCGTCGTGTAATAGCGATAAAGTGGTGATGACGTTGTGATCTGTCTTTCGTTTGTTCATAATGGGTGTCAAGTGTTTAGATGTTCTTCCTTTCTGCGGTCTCCTTGAGGGTCTCTAGGATATTGAGTGGCGGCGCTCCAGCTCTCGCCCACGGCTCAGAGACCATGTGACCAGTTGGGGGAGAAAAATTCTCGTGCCAGTCGGGGATCACTTTGAATGCAAAGCGCTTGGTGATGTCGGGCGCGCATTCCTCGCCAACCACATCAAGCATACCAGCCAGCCGCTGCGGTTTCGTGGTGATAAAGAGAATGGTGATTTGCGAGAGGCCGTAGCGGGATCTGTAGAGCCCACGCGAGATGTAGTCGCGATAGTGGCGCACTTTGCCTTGGATGGATTGGCGCTGGTACGAGCCGGGCCGCAGCGGTTCGGTACCGCGGTCGATTTCAAAGCCGTGAAAATACATGTGGGCTTTGGCTTGGTACTGATAGCCGAAGATCGGCGCGTCGGGCTTAATGACGAAATTGCCGAGTGGGATGTGAGAGGGGTTTGCTTCGCGCGCGGTCGCAGGGGGACATTTCTCGTGCGCGAGCATGTCTTGCTCGCTCATCAACTTCAGGCCGGCATATTCCCGCGGTGCCACGTCCAGCGAGAATTTTATAAGCGACGCGAGCAATTGATGCCGAAAGCCGCTGGGGCGGGTGCGAGGCTTATGCCGGCCATGTGTGAGGAGCAGCAATTCGCCTTTGGGCAGTAGCTCATAGATTTCCGGTCGGGAGAGCACCTTCTCATGGTGTTTGGCCTCTTCCGGGATGCCGATATATTTCTCCTGCTTGAGGAGCCGCAGCACGTCCTTGCAGTAGCCGGGTGCCTCGCGAAACACCGCGGCCTTGATGTAATTGGACGGCAGACAATCGTAATGCTGGAGGAGGTCGAGCGCGGCGAGCTGATAGAAGCTGCCGCGGACGGGGCGGCCGGTGGAAGTGGGATTAAGCCTGGAATTGTAGGTGCGCTCCATAGACGAGGGTGTAGAAAAAATATTTTAAAATAAAAACGGACGCGGTGCGGAGCAGGGCACTACGGCGGGAAACGGCGCAACGGTATGCATCCATAAAATATTTTACATCTAAAAATCAGACGTGGCGTCGCTCTGCGTGACCGGAGACGGATGGGCCGCGATCTGCGGCGGAATGCAGTAGCGCGCTCGCATATCCCGCTGCACCCGGCGCCAGTGCTCCGGGGTCATGTGCGGCTCGCGCGCAAAGCTGACATCCTCGATCGGGACCAGGTAGGTCCTGGTCCGCTCGATCGGTCCGACCGCGACGCTGGCGGTGCGCGGCTCGATGCAGCGGGTGCGGATGTGGGTATGCTGGAGGGCAGACAGGACATTCTTGTCGTCGATCTGGCTTTCGCGGTGATGCGCGAAGCACATGCCGACTTTCTGTTTGCGGGCCTGATCGACGAGCACAGGGACGCGCGGGTCCTTGCGGATGTAATCGTGCGCTTCATCGATGTAGCAGAAGCAAGGGAGTTTTTGATCGTCTCGAAGGGGTGCCCGCTGCTGGGCCGCCTGCAGGAGCATTGCAATAAAGAAGCGGCCGAACATTTCGGTGCGGTCTTGGGTCAGGTAATCCTTGTCGGCGTTGACGATGATGACCTTACCGTTCTGCATTTCGGTAAAAAGGTCGAGCTTGCAATCCGGCGCGCAGAACATGCCGTCGATCGCGGAGTGCTCTCGGAGCATATACAAGCGGTCGAGGATGCCTGATTTGGTATCGGGCCGCAGATGCTCGAAGCGGTTCTCAAAGTACGATTTCGCGGGTCCCCTGAGTTTGGCAATGCACTGCTGGTACTCGGGCTTGAGGTAATTCTTGCTGGTGAGGAAGTCGGTCAGGGTCTCGATATTTGCGCCGGGGATTTCGAGCATGAGCCGGATGATGTAGCGGGCGGCGCCGGATTGGAGCGTCGAGAGGTCAGCTTCAAAAATGCTGCCAAACGCGTAGGTCAGCAAATCGACGGTGGCATTAATCTGCCGCTCGTCGTCGGCTGCGTACCGCGCGCGACCGATTTGAAACGGATTAAGCGCCAGGGGATGGTGGGCGTTCGGCTCGATGAGCACCAATTTTCCATGCAAGGGCTGGCCCGGCGCAAAATATTTGCACTTGGCGAGCTGATAGAGCGCAAGCTGGCTATCAAGCAATACGATCGAACACTCGCCCTGGGCGACGCGCTCCAGGTCGGCTTTTATTAAGTTGGAGAGATACGTGGTTTTGCCGGAGCCGGTGCTGCCCAGAACCCATTGATGCTGGAAGCGCTCCTCGTCGGTGAAGCCCCACGGAATACGAATTTTCAGAAGCGGCTGAAAGGGAGTATCCTTGAGATAGAGGTCTGCGATTTTGTCGGCCGGTAAGTCAGATTTGAATTCTTGCGGATAGACCGGGGCATTGCCGCCGCCGGCTCTGACCGCATTTTCATGAAAGGTATTCCAGATGGAGCGACAAAGGCCGCGCTCAAATAGCTGCGGATCGCGGAACGGCTGAATCATGCCCCAAGTAGTGGCTGGAAGATTGACCAGCTGGGCAACGGATACCGTGAATTGCCCTTTGGTCTGCCGCGGCAGCTGCTCTAAGTAGGCGAGAAAGCTCTTGGCGACGGCTTGGGCAATGAGCTGATGGTCGAATGCTTGCGCTTGAGCGACCAGCGGCCTGATAGCGGCTTGGTAGGCTTGTTCCTCGCCGGCATTGGCAAATTCGGGAATGACCGGCGGCCGTGGCGGCAACTCACGACGGTAGATTTCAACCGCGATCGCACCAAGTTGGCTCGTTGTCTCTTCGGGGAGAGGAGGAAGCTCGGGCTTCAGGGCTGTGAAAGCATCAACAACAAGCCCAAAAAACGCCTCTTGGGACGGATACGGGCGGGAGGCTTCGTCGTACAGTCGCAATGTTTCCTGCCGCGTTATTCTCGCGAAAGCCTGCCTCTCCTGCTCCAGCGCCTCGGCTGCGGCGCGTCGTTGCTCCTCTTCCTTCTGCTTCTTGTAAATCCAGTAGATTAGATAGCACACGCCGAATATGGCGGCACCGATGGCGAGAATTATCACGCCGATGGTTATCGCCGACATGACAAGTCCGAAGACAATAAAGGCTGCGACGGCTGCGACTAATGGCATGGCTGAGCCCCCCGGATAGGCTAGGTTGTGCCGATCAGTTTTGCAACGCGCTCCTCAAGCTGCTGACGCGGCCGGGAATGGCGTGCGCGGGCGGTGGCGCGGTTGGCTCGCGAGCGGCCCTGCGGGGGTGGTGCAGGATGGGTCCTAAAAAACTCTGCTTGCATGCCGGCGCGCTCCCACACCTCAAACGGCGCGAGGTCGGTCAACATCTCCGGGTTATGCAATCCCAGCTCTCTCGCCACGATGGGCGCGTCCTCGGTGCCTACCTTGAAGGAGATAAATCGGCCGACGTTGCCAAACACGGCCTGCCGCAGCGATTCTGGCACCTGACCGAGAAATTGATGGCTGGCGATGATCGAGAGCTTAAATTTACGAGCCTCCGAGAGAATGTCAGCGAAGCTCTCGGTGGCAAAGTTCTGAAATTCATCGACATACAGCGTGAACGGGACGCGCTCGTGCTCGGGGATGCCAGCGCGGCTCTCGGCCGCGTGGGCGAAACCCGAAACCAACAATGCGCCCAAGAGGTGGGAGGGCGCCTCACCCAATTTGCCTTTCGAAAGATTCACAACCAATCGTTGGCCGGAATTCATGATACGTGGAAGGTTGAGCGTGCTGTGGCTTAGGATGTTTCGCAGCGTGGGGTTGCCGACCAGCTGACCAATTTTGTTTTGCACGGGTGAGAGGGCTTCGGCGCGAAAGCGATGGTCCCACTGATCGAACTCGCTGAGCCAAAAAGCCGTCACGGTGGGATCGCTGCATCGGCGCAAAAGCGCGGCGCGGTAATGGTCGTCGGAAACAAGCCGAGGCAGCACAATGATTGGCGCGGAATTGTCGAGCAGAAGACGAAGGCAGTTAATGAGAATGTATTCGAGCCGGTGACCCCAACTGTCGGCCCAAATCGCTTTCAGGGATGCCACGACTTGCGCGGCAACGAGCGGGCGATCGGGGACCGAAACGTTATGGTGCGGATCGAACCCGACCGGAAATGCTGTGTCGGCCGGGTCGAAATATATGCAGGGAATAGTATCGGCGATTTTCTCGGCCAAATCGCCATGCGGATCGAGCACGGCGAAGCCGCCGGGATTTTGCAAAATGTGGTGCTGTAGAAAGGTACTCTTGCCGGTGCCGGATTTGCCGATGACGTATTCGTGCATATCCCGCCGCGCGAGCCGTGCATGTGTTCTGCCTTTACGCCTGTCGGTGTCGTGCGGCGGGATGCGAACGAAAGAACTGTTCCGTTCTCAGTATCGCATGCACGACGGGAAAGGTGCCGCGCCGGTGAGCTATTTTTCCTTCCGTAACAGCATCCGAAATTGCTCGGGTGTGTCCATGACGATGCCCTGATATGAGCCAATCGACAAAAGGTCCTGGTCGCGCGTAATGACTCGCTCCGCGCGTCCGGCAACGGCGCAGGCGACGATCATGTCGTCGCTCGGATCGCGGACTACGCCGGTGATCGGCGGCACATCGCGGATGATTTCTGAGATTCGCAGAAGGCCGCGGACAAAAGAATGGGCGCGCTCGTCGGTATAGCGATAGCGCACCCGGAGCCGGGTGCTGGTCAACAGTTTCCGCCACGTCTCCGTGATGATGTCGGGCGAAAGGATAAGCGTGAAGCCTCGCTCGGCCGCAAGCGCAAGCAGTTCGTCCGATACCCCGCCGGGCCGCAGATAGGCACTAATGAGGACGGAACTGTCGAATACGGCGCGCCTCATTGGCGCTTGCGCCGCTCGTCTGTCTTGTCCGCGGCGAGCATCTCCGCGATCTGCCGCTCCTCCTCCTCCGGGCTCGGTCGCGGCTCGGGACCGATATAGCGAACGCCGGATTGGGCGCCGCGAATATCGGCAAGACCGGCACGGCGGCGGGCGGCGGGCGAACGTTTGAGGAGCACGCCGTCCTCGACTTCCTCGGCCTCAATGGCATCCTCCGCTGCGCTCGTCAGCACGCTGCGCAGATCGTCGGGCAGCGTGACTTGGTTACCGTGGACCTGCACTTTGGGCATGTTGTGTCTCGGGTTCATGGTAGTTGGGAAAGGCGCTGAGGCCTCGGGATTAGTATAGCACAGGATTACCTCTGACCGCGTGGTAACGATATGCGATCCAAGCTGCGCCTCGCCCGGCGCCGGTCGCTAGGCGGCCGGGCGAGCAGTCAGCCGCGCTGCCGCGCGTGCTGTAGTGGTAAAAGTCCGCCCAACAGTCCGTCGTGCGCGCCTGCGCCCCGACCCAATGGCTTGCCTCCTGGCCGGTAGGCCATGGGCGATAGCCTTGTGTCTCAGCCGCGCGGCGCGGCTATATAAGACCAAGGGGAAAGGCATTGGGTCGGGGCGGTAGCCACGCGGCTGTTGTGGCGGAAGTGTTTATGCCGCGCGGTTTTCCGCGCGCCGTGCATACGCAAACAGGATTGCGTACCTGTTTGCGTATTGGCGCCAGAATATTTGCAAAGAAAAACCCCGGCTTTTGGAGGGCCGGGGTTCCCTCCGCTAAGCGGAGGGTTGCAGGGCTAACCTGCGGCTGGCGCGGTCCAGTAGCCAGGTCCGAATATCGGACAGCCACCACACGGGATGTGAGTTCCGGTCGTCCGCAAGCTTGAAGCTGGACGGAAACGAGCCGGCCCGCATCATCCTCCAAATGTGTGTGCGTGAGTACGGAATACCCAGCGCCTTTAGACCCTTCCAGTCCACGACTGCTAGTTCGTCCATTGCAAGACCTCTCGGTTAGAAGAGGCCGTTGCAACGGCCGGGTTAGCGGCCGACGGGAAAATGTACGCTCGGCCACGCCGGGAACGCAAGATGCACATAGTGCAACGTAGTGCGCCAAAAGCGGTGACGGTGACGCCTTATGGCGGTCCCTGATTAATCGCGCCTTCGCCGGCTATTCCGGACTTCGCGTTAAACGCTTAAAATTGCGCTGTAGCGAAAGATTTGTAGGAACAAATAGGAAAGTCGGTCCGGTGGGTTTGGTCTCTTCCCAAGCGATCCTGGCGCGTTTTCGGGTCAATTCGGAGTGCACTTGTTGTTTTCGGAGGTCGCGCCGGCTCTTTCCCCCTTTTTCAAAAGAAAGAGCGAATTATTTTTTCGAGCAGTATTTTTAATCTGAGTATTATTTAATAGAGTGACCGGCTGAATTTGCCGTTCAGTGCGGCTTCAGTTGCCGTTCTTGACCGGCAAATTTTGCCGCTCATGGCCGGCGACGAGTGCTCTTTATTGTCACCTGGAGCTTGTAGAAATTTGTCTTACCGAGCCCACGTTGGATTATGTGGAGGAGGCTCGCAGTTTCGAGTTCCTTGAGATAGGTACGGACGCTACGTTCTCCTGCGCCCATGTCTTCCGCAAGCTTTGCTTGACCAGGAAAACAGCCATCATCGTACCAGGCGTATTTAAGCAGCATGGCGTAGGCGAGCTTAGCACCCACTGAAACATCGTCTTTGGTCAGAATAAAATTAGGAACCTGTGTGAAGCCATGCTTAGTAGCGGGATCGGCACCAACAAGCTCGATGTTTCGTTCTTTTATGATGTCGCCGATCCGCCGCGGCAAGGAGTAATCCATACCGACTATTGTAAGGCATTGCGCACCCAAATCGCTTAGTTATCCCCTATCAGCGCGGCTCGTTGGGATCGCCTCGCGGCGGTATAAGCATTCGCTGCAATCCGGCGATCAAATGGTTTGTCTCCCGCGCGCGCTCGGTAAGGTCCTTGATTTGGTCATTTTTAACAGCGACTTCCGAACGGAGAAATTGAATCTCATTGTCTTTCTCATTGATGCGTGTCTCAAGCTGCGCCATGTGAATAGATGAAGCGCGCTCGGGCGCGGCGGGGCGCGACTGAACGGGTCCAGGCGTGACCCCTTCTTGCTCGATTACTAAAAGATTATTCTCTGCGCGCTCGGGCGCGGCGGGGCGCGGCAGAGCGCGCTCGGACGTTTCCTTGATAAAGGAGATATGTCGCTCGATTGATTCCGGAGTAATTAAATATTGCTCTCCCGAAGGCGTCTCTACTTTTCGACATTCGAGATCGCCGCGGGCACAATATTTTTGAAGTCGCCGTACAGGTCGAGGAAACCCGGCTGCGGCGTAGCGGTCAGCCGCTTCATTAATTGAAAGGGTGTAGGCGGATTCGTCCAAGGGCGCAGCGGGGCGGGGCGGGGCGTCGGTCATACGAAGAATAATAGAGCGCAGGTTTCTATGGCCCGGTCAGTTATCCCCAATTCGAGATGCAGGCACGCTTCATGGAGCCTTAAATTTGTGGAGCAGCTCAGGTGGTATGAGAGGGCCTCCTGTGCTATACTGGTTTTATGACCAAGCTGCTTGAGGACGCGATCAACAAGGTTCGGGAGCTGCCGGAATCCGAACAGGATGAGGCGGCTGAAATGCTGCTGTCGGTGGCCTCAAAGAGGGCCGGGCCGGTGCAGCTGGATGATGAGACGCGCGCCGCAATTCACGAAGGCCGTGAGCAGGCGCAGCGGGGTGAGTTCGTAAGCGATCAGGATATGGCCGCATTTTTCAAGCGGCATGGTGTCAAGCGCAGCGGAGCATGAGAGTTCGCTATACGCTCCGAGCGCAGAGCGATCTTGATGCCATTTACGCGTATATCGATCAACGCGCTCCGGCCGCGGCACGATCGGTCAAAGAGTTAATTGAGCGGCGCATCGCACGCCTCGCCGATTTTCCGTTTATGGCGCCGGAGACCGATGAGCCGGGCATCCGCGAACTCACCATCCTTCGCTTTCCCTACAAGGTGTATTACGAAGTGATAGGTGAGGAAGTCTGGATTATTCACATTCGCGATGCGCGGCGGCGGCCGTGGATAGGGGAGTGAGAACCACACGCTTTACGCGGACAGCACGTCGTCTCGTTCAAAAGGTGACGTGGTATATTGCCATGATGGCAATAAAAAAGTACAAGTATGCCTATTCACTGAAGCTCGAAGAACACGATGGCGCCTACCTCGCATATTTTCCGGCTCTGCGCGGCTGTCACACCTGGGGACGGACCTACCAGGAAGCAATCAAAAACGCCGAGGAGGCGCTAGTCGGATATTTGGAGGCGCTGATACGAGCCGGGGATAGAATTCCAGAAGAACGTCTCGTCGAGGGCGTTGCGCTCGGATTGATGGTGACGGTGCCCATGATTGTATGAGTGGCCGGCTGCCGTCGTGCACCGCGCACGACGTTGATCGGGCGCTACGGAAGGAAGGTTTTGTTGCTGCGCATCAGAAGGGAAGTCATCGGTATTACGCCGAACCGGTAACTGGCAGAATAATAACGACCGTGGCGATGCACGCAGGCGATCTGCCGCGCTGGCTCCTCAAGCAAATTAATAAAGATGTAGGACTGACTGAGGCTGAATTTCGCGAATTGTTGTAATCTGCGGGCAACTTGCGCTTACGCTGCGGGGGCTGGTTCAGGGAGAAGCTGAACGGACACAGTGCCGAGGGCGGGCGTTCTCTCTGGTGCGTTTTGAGCAGCCAATAGTTGAGAAAAATGTGAATATTATTTGTTGTTGAAGGCGTCGGCCCACAGCTTCAGGACGGCTATATCGGCCATATATTGCTGTCCAAGATCATCGTAAATTCGTTGGAAGATAGGTTGATTTGGCGGCCGTTCACGAATGTATCGTGTGGTTACTTCGACCACGCGTCCTATTCTCTCCATGAGTGCAAGTGCCGTTTCACGTGCCGCGATGCTATCGGGTCCGGATCGACGCTCATCCGACACACATTGTGTGAAAAGTAGGAAGAGACCTGTGGGAAGTCCAACGAATTGAGCGAGCGACCTCAAATCCACGAAGTCAATGTTGCGCGTCTGGTTGATAAGGCGATGAATAACTCGGCCAAGGCTTTCGCTGTTTTTAGAATCAACGGGCATTCTTGTGGTATACAGGGCTTGAACAGCTCCATACACCTCTGCAAATCCCGTCTTCTCACAGAACTGTTCTGGGGTAAGGCCGGATTCGCCGCCGTGCGCAATCTCGTTCCAGAAGTACTGGAGGCCAAGAATTGTCGAAGAAATGCCGGTTGGGAATTTTTTGTCTTCGTGACGATCGGGAATGTCTTTCGTAGTCGTCCTGTATTGGCGCTTCTTTGATGTCGTCATAAACATCTCCAGCCGTCGGACAAAATGTGAGGCGCACAAAAAAACCCAGACCGTGGTCTGGGTTTTGGCCGAGGCGGGGCGGGACTATGTTGACAGCAAGTGTCTATTAACTATAGTCCCAAGCCCCGCTCGTAGGTTCAGGATGCGGTCGGTTCGGAGGTTGCAACTCCTTGCCGGACGCGGACCGAGAGCGGTTTTCGCAACCACGCGCACAAAGGAGACTATCCAATGCGCACTCTCAGTCCACTAACCGCACCCTGTCTCGAAAGCCGAACATCGTCGGCCAATTTCGACGGTTCGTTCCCAATTCAGGAACGTTCCTCCATTAGGAACAATACTCGTAGTTTGGGTGCTGTCAAGCCTGGCGGAATATTTGCAGAAAGGGATTTCTGCAAGGTCCGCGAGGGCTTGCTTGATCCAATCAAACTTGCATCGACTGCTTGGAATGCGTCAGTAGCGGAATTGGTTTCTCAGGTCGGGCGGGAGTTGACCCCCTTGGCAACTCGACAACGCGGGGGTGTTTGGCACGAACGAGTTGCGAAGGGTTTGCGCGATATGCGTGAGCCGCTACATAGCGACATAATCCTCAGCACCCGTGCACCGCTACTGAAAAATAATCTGATTCGTGGTTTGGTACGGGTGTTCTGCTCAGCTGTCTTGGAGCAGGATCTCGAATTCATGCCCAGGCCGATGCAGTATCCGAAATTTCCGTACTTTACCGTGGAACCCGCTACCCAGAAAAGTTTGTACGAAGCGGGCCTATATCTGCTGGCAAATCCGCCTGGAACTGACGAAGACGAACCGAACGTTCCAGGTACACCAATCAATAGGTCCACGTATCTGCGTGCACCGATGGTGAGTGTCGAACTTGAACTTGCTGAGCTTTCTACTGCTGAAGATGGAGCTGTGCTTCTTAACTGGTCGTTCCGAGGGCGGGCCGGGGCTGAAGCAAAAATCTTCATCAACGGTGAACAAGATGTGCCGGCGTTCGACGTGATGTCTACCGAGGACGACGCCGTACCTAACTTCTGGACTTTCCTGCCTTGGAAGGCCGGCATGACTGTCATTGATCTCAAGCATGTCGGTTCGGGCTATCTGTGGTTCGAACACGTGGACGTTCATCACGTTCGGTGGGTTGACTAACGGAACTCCGAACAAGAGCAAAAAAAGTTTAGGCGGGGAAACCCGCCTATTTTTTTGATATGCCTCTCGGCCAGGGCGTCACTAATTATCTTCAGGCAGCTTTAATCTGCGTGTCATTTTGAAAAATGATTGAAGCAAGGTACGTCTCCAGAATTTGCACGGCTTCGCGCATTTCATCGAGGTACAGGTGCTGGTTATAAACCTCCGCGACTGCGCTTAGCTCGCCTCCGGCTTGGAGTGTTCCGAGCCGATGGTTGAGCAACCGCTCAATGATATGTGGTGCAACGCGCAGGGAAGCGAGCTTGGTGGCGAAGCTGCGGCGTAGGTCCCGCAGCTGCCACGGTGCGATAGCACACTGCGCGTCGAAGTCCGCCTTGCATTCCGACCAGTGGTTTATCGGCGTGCCGCGGGCTTTGGCAGGAAAGAATAATCCATCCTGCTTGGGCAGCAGTGATTGGGCCAAGCTGCTCAGCGGATAGGTATGCTCGCGGTGATTTTTCGACAGTTCTTCCGGCAGGGTTAGAAGGTCCCCCTCTAGATAGGCGCTGTGCAACGAGGCGATCTCGCCGCGGCGCTGGCCGGTGAGGATGAGGAGGCGAACGATTATTCCGTAATCGTCTGCGCGGGCCTCTGCCGCGCGCCACACCGCCGCAAGCTCACGATCGGTGAGCACGCGTCTGCGCTTCACTGGTGCGAATGGAAGCGACATCCCAGCCATGGGGGAGTGGGGAATGTAGCGGCGGGGCGGCTTTGCGACCCAGCGGAAAAACGTTCGCACGGCGGTGAAGGCGTGATTGGCACCCGAAGGCGTGTCGGAGAGCCCCTCGATGATTTTGCTGATGTCAGAGTCGGTAATCTCCTCCAGGTATTTTCGGCGAAACGGCGGCAGGAAGTGCTTGTGCAGGACCCGCTTCGTTTCCTTGGCGGTACTGGGGCGGTTCTTGCGGTTGCAATGTTGGATGCCGAATTCAGTCAGGGCCGTTTCAAACTTGACGTGGTTCGGCCGCTTCGCGCCGAGCGTCCGTTCTGCGAGGATGCGTTTTGCCTCGGTGCGGGCCTGCGACAAACTGATGATCGGATAGCGGCCGATGGTAATGCGCTCTCGCGCCGCGCCGCAAATAACGACGAAGGTCTTGGCGCCGCCGGGGCCGACGCGCACGCCGAAGCCGCGGGGGTTGTCGTCGAAATAGGTGCGCTGCTTGTGCTCGGGCGTCAGGTTGCGCACGACGATGTCGGTCAGCGTCATTTAGGCTCGCTATAGGCTCAAAAAAACCGCGGATAAGGGTGTTTTGCGGCGAACAACGATGTAGCGAGAATGGTCTATAAATCAAGAGCTTCCGGCCCGAAACGGGCGCCATGGGGAACCATGTTTAGCTAAAATATTTCGCT
>CAVTPQ010000016.1:0-168979 GCA_963736605.1 uncultured Alphaproteobacteria bacterium
GACCGGTTGAATCCGCCGGGGTAAAGCGGACGCCACTTTCTATTGCCCGGCGCGCCAGGCGCATGCGCTTTTGATGATGGGGCCGACCGAATTTGCGCAGGCGAATTTTCGCGATCTTTCAGCCGCGGCCGACGCCATGATCGTACCGGCGTCGTACTCTCACCGTATTCGCCGGCCGGCCGTGCAAACTAGGCCAGATCCACGGCCAAACGCTTGAGATCAGCGAGCGAGCAGTGCGACAAGGCGCCCTCATGGGTGGCCCGCAGGACGACACGAGGCGCCTGCTTCGCTTCTAAAGCCTCTTGCCATCGTGGAGCACATAAGCACCAACGATCTCCCGGTTTGAGGCCGGGAAAGCCGAATTCCGGCACCGGCGTTGACAGATCATTGCCATGCGATTTCGAGAATTCCAGAAATTCCGCCGTCATCACGGCGCAGACAGTATGACTGCCGACGTCCTCCGGCCCGGTATTGCAGCAGCCGTCCCGATAGAACCCGGACATTGGTTTGATTGCGCAGATCTCAAGCGGCTCGCCAAGTACGTTGCGAGCGGTGTCCCTTCGCCGACGTCCGTGATCTCGATCGTCCCTCAGCATTATTTGCTCTTAGTAGGTTGAGTGTGTTGCTTCACAATATTTATTGCTTAATCACGCTATCAAGCCAATCAGAAAACGCGTCTAAGGCCTCGCTGAGAACCTGCGTGTCGTTCCGGCCGGTCCGAGCCGGCACATGAAAAGAATGATCGGCGTCCGCAAGCACGCTCAGCGTTGCAAGCTTGCCAAGCTTTCTGCAAACCGGCCGAAGTTCGTCGAGCGACGCCAGAGTGTCGCGCGTGCCTTGTAGGAACAGCATCGGGATTTTGACGTCAAAGAGGTGCTCGGCGCGGTCGTGCGAGGGGCGTCCGGCCGGATGCAGTGGAAATCCCAAGAACGCCAACCCTCGCACGTTTTCCAGCGGTGCCTTTGCCTGGGCCTGCGACGTCATTCGACCGCCGAATGACTTGCCTCCGGCTATGAGTGGAAGTTTTGGCAGCCATTTGAGCGCTGCAGCGGCTGCAGAGCGGACAGTCGCCTGTGCCATCTGCGGTGGATCGGGTCGCCTGCTTCGCCGCTCCATGTACGGAAACTGATAGCGCAACGTTGCGATGTGTCGCTTGGCAAGCTCTGCCGCCACGGTGGCCATGAAGGGATGATCCATACCTGCTCCAGCGCCGTGCGCCAGCACGTAACACGCTCGCGCTCGAGGGGGCGTTCGCAGTAATCCGGAAACGCGAACGACGTCGCTTACTGGGATCTCGACGGGGAGGGCTTCCAGGTTGGACATAACAGGGTATCCGAACCCAATCGCGCCATTAGTGGTGGCATCGGGAGAGCGGCTACGCTCAATTCTATCACAGCTGGCCCGTAAGCTGATGGCATTCTTTCACGGCCGCCGCTCTTCGTTTATCGATGTAAGCGGCGAGATCGGTCAAATGAACGCCACGCTGGGCTTTCTGACTCGTCTCGATCCGCACGATCGGCAGAGCGATATCGCCGCGGAGTGCTTTGCGTAAAAGCTTCTCCACCGTCAGGTGTCCGAAAAAGTCGTGGCACACTTGATCCAGTGGCACCACGGTTTGGCCGTTGTACTGCGCCATCAGCAAAAACAGGGTTGGCGCCGAATGTTTCTCTTGATCTGACATGAATACGCAACTCACGACCGGTCACTGCCTAAATCGTATTTACGAGTATTAGTCGAAATAGCCACTTCTCCGATTTGAAATCGGAGTGCCGACCCGGGATTCGCGATTCAGCGGGCGTTAACCGGACTCACTTGAGGGTGTGCCGGAGCGTAAGTTCGGAGGGGAGTCCGATGCGAATCATGAATCTACCGAAACTACCTGCTCAACCAATTTCGGCTGAGGAATGCGTTAGGATCTACTTGGAAAGGTCTGCCGCAGATAATTCGCCTTTGCCCCAGATTTCGGCACTTTTGACCGCCTATCTCTCATGGCCGGACAATGAAAATCGACGAGACAGCTTCGTTGCAAGCTGTTTAGCGCGGCTCGGTCGGCCCTCTGAAGAGAGGGCGAACGAACCTGGCCTAGAGTCGCCGGCAGATGTCACCTTTGAAATGTTCGGTGGAGTGAATGCGATTGCGAGCGCGGCGCTTGATCAATTATCGGGCGAGATCGGCCAAGTTCAGCGCCGCTGGCTCTGGGTGGCAGATATATTCCAATTAATTGTCGATATGGACTATGACGAGTGTGCAGTTCTCCGCGGCGGTACCAGCATTTCAAAAGCGATCGATCTCTGTGAGTGCGAACCCAACTTACCAGGACATTCGCAGCTCAGAGGTGCATGGAGTGAGCTTCGCGACGTGGCTCATCTTCTTGCGGCGAGCGCTCACTTGGCTCACGAGGGGCTCGCTCGGGCTGGTGCGCACGACGCATCCATCCTAAAGGCGATCTGGATCGCACCGGACGCAGTCCTCGCGTTGGCATGTGGCCTGCAGGAATTCGGATTACAGCCCAAGCCGATTGCGAAGGAGCCCTCAATTCTGAGGCCCGACAAGCTCTGGCGGGTTCCGGAAAACCAAGCTCCCGCCAAGCCCTTTATCGTGTTTCGTCGTCTGACTGAAGCTCAACGAGACTTTTTGAATTCGCGACGCGTCGGCAAACGCAGCGCCTAGGGGGAAGTCCGCACCTAGACTCGATGAGAATCCCGAGGCGATTGAGCTTGTTTCTCAACTCATGGGCCATAAAAACAGCCAGATAACGGCGAGATTTTACGGCGGAATCAACACCAAACGCGCGGGGCGTGCGCATTCTGCACTGATATCGCAGCTTAAAAAGGACCTGTGACATTTTGGGCTAGGCCAGAGTCGGGATGACATACGCCTGGCTTGGACGAGGAAGCCTATTACGGGCTCCCGAGATCAAGCAGGAAACTCACCTAAGAAGTCGCACGATCAGACAGCAAATAAACAAGCCCGTGATATTACGGGCATTAAAGCTGAGAACCTTGTGAAAAAAATAGAATTGTATTAACTTCGCGACGAAGGACACATTGAACGTGTTCCCGGTTTAGCGGGTCCAAAATCGGCATGGCGGCTTACCCTCAAGGGCAAGCGACATATATGCTTGCAGTTGGTCCGCCCGAAGACGAACGTGCATTGAAGTCGTTCCTCTTCTTCTCCGCATCGGCCCACAACCTGCGCAACGAAGCAACGTCGACTTCGCTGACCACCCCCGGAAACTTCTCTGAAAGAGCCAACAAGCTTTCCCAAACGGACGGCCAGCCACCGCTTGAATGCTCAACCTTCAGCTTGCGGAAGACCACGGAGAAGATGCTTCTCTGTTCATCGACATTCGTCGCGAGAGCCAACAGATCCGCAAGCCCATCGCCAAGACGCCAATCGTACCAGCCATGGTCCTTGCATATGGTAAGCAAGGCCGCCGCCCGGTGGGGTGCGAGACGCTTTTCGGTTGCGAGGGAGCACACCAATTGCGGCAGGCCGTATGAGAAGTCGGCAACATCCTGGTCCTTCCATCGCACGAGCTTAGTCACTGCGGTGCTGCCCACAGATTTAGCGCTCGCCTTTGCTGTGGTCGCACCGTCGTCGTACCCCATTGTGCTATGGTCGTACCGACTTTTGCCGTCGGTTTATCTTTCAGACCGATCATGTCAGTTCCTCTGATCGGTCGTTCCGATAATCAAGTTTTGCGGTACGACGCAGTCGGCAAAATACGAATTTATCGTACCACGGACGCGAAAATGGGTCAAAATGAGCCGGAAATGGTACGACATGAGATATATCGGAAATTTATCAAGTGACTAAAAAAACTGAAGTATTTATAAAAACGTCACAGTGGCGCTTTTGTGTAGCTCCTATGATGGAATGGAGCGACCGGCACTGCCGGTTCTTCCATCGCCTGCTGACGCGCCGCGCGCTGCTCTATACCGAAATGCTGACCACCGGCGCAGTGCTGCGCGGCGACCGGGCGCGGCTGTTGCGTCACGATGCGGCCGAGCATCCGCTGGCGCTACAACTCGGCGGCTCGGAGCCGCGCGCGCTCGCGGCTTGCGCGCGGATTGGCGCGGATCTGGGTTTTGATGAGATCAATCTCAACGCCGGCTGCCCGTCCGATCGCGTGCAGGACGGCCGCTTCGGCGCCTGCCTGATGGCGGAGCCGGAATTGGTCGGCGATTGCGTCGTCGCGATGAAAGCGGCCGTCGCCATCCCGGTCACGGTCAAATGCCGCATTGGCATCGACGAACAGGATCCGGAGCCGGCGCTTGAAATTTTTGCGCAGGCTGTCGAGCGCGCCGGAACCGATGCGCTCATCGTGCATGCGCGCAAAGCCTGGCTCAAAGGTCTTTCGCCGAAGGAAAACCGCGAAATTCCGCCGCTCGATTACGAGCGCGTCTATCGGCTTAAACGCGCGCATCCGCGGCTCACCGTCATTCTCAATGGCGGCATTGTCGGCGTCGAAGCGGGACTTGCGCATCTGCACCATGTCGACGGCGTGATGATGGGCCGTGCTGCCTACCAGGAACCGTGGCGGCTCATGGCGATCGATCCGCTGATCTTTACCGAGGCCGCCCGCTTCACCTCGCCAAAGGCGGCTGCGGCGGCGCTCATGCCCTATATCGAGCGCGAATTGGCGCAGGGTACGCGGCTGCACGCCATCACGCGGCATCTGCATGGCCTGTTTCGCGCCGTGCCCGGTGCTCGCGCGTTCCGCCGGCATCTCGCCGGGGCCGCCGCCGCGCCGCATGCGAGCGCGGAATACCTCGCAACGGCGCTTGCATTGGTCGCGGATCGGCCGCTGGACAGTGACAGCGAATTGGCGCACATCGCCGCGTAGCTCGCGTTCCTCGAAAGTAACCTCACCAACATGCTCTTTGGCGTTCCGTTGAGCGAGATCGCCTGGCTCGCGGTCGCCGTCGTTGTCGGCGGCGTCATTACCGGAATTCTCGCCGGGACATTTGGTATTGGCGGCGGCGCCGTCATTGTGCCGGTGCTTTACGAGGTTTTTCAGTTGCTCGGCGTTGCCGAGGACGTGCGCATGCAGCTTTGCGTCGGCACTTCGATCGCCATCATCCTGCCGACGACCGTGCGCTCTTATCTGACGCACCGGCAGAAGGGCCTGGTGGTGCCGCGCGTGATCCGGCTGTGGGCGCTTCCGGCCGTAGTCGGCGTCGCCTGCGGCGCGGCGATCGCGGCCTTTGCGCCGCCGGCGGTGTTCAAGATCGCCTTCATCGTGATCGCGACTTCCATCGCGACCAAATTCCTGTTCGCCGGCGACCGCTGGAATATCGGCACCGAACTGCCGGGTCCGGTGCCGATGACGGTTTACGGCTTTGGCATCGGCCTGGCCGGCTCGCTGATGGGCGTCAGCGGCGGTTCGCTGTCCAATATCGTGCTCACGCTCTATGGCAAGTCGATCCATCAGGCGGTTGCCACGTCGGCCGGGCTTGGCGTGCCGATCACGATCGTCGGCACGCTCGGCTATATGCTCGCCGGCCTGCCGCACCATGCGCTGCTGCCGCCGCTGTCGCTCGGCTTCGTGTCGCTGATCGGCGTGGCGGTGATGGCGCCGATGTCGAGTCTCGCCGCGCCCTATGGCGCGCGGCTCGCCCATCGCCTCTCGCGCCGCACGCTTGAGCTAGCGTTCTCGTGTTTTCTGTTGCTGGTGTCGGCGCGGTTCCTGGTCAGCTTGTTCTGGAACGTTTAGCTTTCTGTAGCCCTGATTGCGCGATGCGCAATCCGGGGATGGGAGTCCCGGATTTCGCTTCGCTCGATCCGGGCTACTTCTACGGATAGCCCTTGAGCACCAGCCGGTCGCCGTTGACTTGCCAGCTTTGCAGCCGGTTGAGAAAGCTCATGCCGAGCAGGCTCGTCTTGAGCTCGCCCGGCTGCACCACCAGCGCCTCGACCGACTTCTCCTCCAGGCTGCCGATGGCGATGTGATCGAGCGTCACCGGCGCGGCGCGGGTGCGGCCGTTGGCGGTATCGATGCTCACCGAATAGTCGAGCAGATCGAGCGGCAGGCCGGCGGTCCTGGCGTCGTCCTGAGTGAGCACCACCGAGCTCGCCCCGGTATCGAGCACCATATGAACGCGCGCGCCGTTGATCTGTGCGGCAATGGCAAAGTCGCCGGTGCTGGTGCGCGCCACTTCGACGGTCCGCCCGTGCGAGACGACGTGGCCGGGAACGAGCTCGGCCACCACCCGGTTGGCCACCTCGCTTATTTCGAAGCGGTACGAATAGCCGATCACCAGGAGGAGGCCGACCACGACCCACAACAGCGCCGCGGTGATCGCGTGCGTAAATCGCTCACGGAACATCGTCAGTACGGCCGCGGTGAGGAACACCAGCAGCGCAATCTTGTAGGCGAGCGAGCCGAACTCGTCGGCGGACAATGGCCCGACCGTGCCGCGGCCGTTTTGCGCGATCAGGATCAGGATTGCGATCGCAATCCCGATCAAGAGAAACCACAGCAGGCGCCGGCGCACGTCGATTGTCCCTTGCGAATCGCGAGGCACCATAGACGCGAAGCTGGCGAAGGCAAGGCGGCGCTAAAGATTGCCTTATCCGCCTGTGCCGAACAGCGCCCGCTTGGCGCGGCTCGTTGAATCGTCGGGCGTGGATGAGGCCGAGGACGTGTCCGCCTGCGGCTGGAGCGGCGGCGCGTTCTCGGAAATCGGCCCCAGCGCCGACATGACGCGTTCCGGCGGGAAGGTGACGATGACTTCGGTGCCGATGCGCAGCTTCGATTTCAGCGTAAATGTGCCGCCGTGCAGGTCGATGAGATTTTTGGCGATCGGCAAGCCGAGGCCGGCGCCCTGTTCGGCCGATTTGATCGAGTTCGAGCCCTGGCCGAACGAGGCGAGCACGATCGGAATTTCCTCTTCCGGAATGCCTGGCCCGGTGTCCTTCACGCTCATGTATTGGCCGCCGGAAGCGGTCCAGCCGACTTTCAGCCAGATTTCACCGCCTTGCGGTGTGAACTTGATCGCATTCGACAACAGGTTCAGGCAGATTTGCCGCACCGCGCGCTCGTCGCCCCACAGCCGCGGCAGGTCGGGCTCGAACATTTCATGGATGGTGATGCCGCGATTGGTGGCGCGCAATTTCAACAGATGGTGGCAGTCTTCGACCACGCGATTGAGCGAGACCGCTTCCTCGTTGAGCTCGTAGCGGCCGGCCTCGATGCGCGACAGATCGAGAATCTCGTTGATGAGATTGAGCAGATGCACGCCGGAATTATGGATATCGGCGGCATAGTCCTTGTACATCGGCACGCCGTGCGGTCCGAAAATTTCGCTTTTCATCACTTCGGAGAAGCCGAGGATGGCGTTGAGCGGCGTGCGCAGCTCATGGCTCATCTGGGCGAGGAAGCGCGATTTGGCGATATTGGCGGTCTCGGCGCGCCGCCGCGCCTCGTCGGAGACCGACTTCGATTGTTCGAGCTCGCCGATCAGCGCGTCCTTTTCGGCGCGCGCCTCGAGCGTCGCCAGCGTGGTCGAGTAGAGCCGGTAAGCGAGCAGCGAAAAATAGCCTTCCGCCGTCAGCGCCATGATGGCGAGGATATAATCGTGCAGCGTGCGTTTGGCGGCAAAATCGAGCGCGATCGCGATCGTGACCGGCAGGGTCAGCGCGAACACCGCGATCGGCAGGCTCGACGCCAGCATGCTCGATATCGCCACGACCAACAGCATGACGAATAGCATGAAGGTTGCGGCCTGATCGTCCATGCCGATCGGATTGATCAGGATGAACGTCCAGGCCATGCCGAAAAACAGATCGAGTAAGATGAAGCGCATGCGCCAGGGGCGCAGCTGCACGGTCGACGGCGGCTCTTCGAGGAACGCACGGCAGGCGCGGATGACGACGAGATGGATGACGAGCGCGCCGGCGGTCCACACCCCGCAGATCAGCGCCCCGGTCCACAGCCCCGACAGCGCGCCGATGGTGACGACCAGGAGCAGGATGACCGGCGACGCGGAAATGCGGTTCTGCGCGAATTGGCGCAGCAGCTCGTAATCGAAAACCGGCCGGGTACCGCTCGTCGAAGTGAGCCGGTCGCGCGCCTCGCGCACGTGCTGGGATGCCAGCCGCCGCTTCGTCGACGGAGCGGCAGCCGGCGAAGCAAGCTCGTGCGTTTCGCTGATTGTGTTGGGCATCGCGGACCGGGACTGGCGCTATTTCGCCAAAAGTGGCCCAAATTCCTTAAGACGAGGCTTAAGCACAGGCGTAGCCACGCCTTCGGCAAGCATTCGTTTACACCTGGGGCATTGCGAATTTGTCGTGGCGTCGGTCGGAATTGGGCCACGAATTTGGCGTGCCGGCAGGTCGAAATCTGACGCGATAAGGCCGTTGTTTCAATGGGATGGCATAAATCGCGAAGTCCATTCCGACGTGGGATTCTGACTTGGATTCTGACTTGGGATCCTGACTTGGGAATGTTTCGCGCGGCGGTTCTGTCTCAGGCGGTTCGATTGTCGAAACCTCGGAAAACGACGACGACGATCTCCGCCAACACCCCGAGCGCGCCCAGGGCGAGCGCCGCCATCACCGCCATGAACGCCGTCGCCCCGCCCTGCGCAAACGATCCGGCGATCGCGGCGGCGAGCCCGCACAGTGCAGCGAGTCCTTCGAGTATGCGGCCGATGGCAACAGGCGAAGAGCCGGACGGTCGCTGTCGCGGCATTGCCAAGGCGATGAGGCCTAAACATCCGGACGCCGCAAAAGTCAGCGGCACGAGTGGGGGCGGGCCGCCGAGCCATACGCTTGGATCGGTCGCGAGCTGCGCCAGAACTCGTTGCATGCAGCGCCAGATGGATAGCCGTTCCAATTACGCCGACCGCAATCGCGAGTGCGGCCACGATGCCGAAGAGAATTGCAGTTACCTTGTTGTCAAAGGCGAGAACGAGAAAGCCGGCGGATACGGCAAGCGCGGCTTCGGTCCGCGGCACGATTGCAACCGGGTCATGCTCCAGCGCGATCAGCGGGTGATAGAGATAGACCTCGATAAAGAGAGGCCCGAACAACATCGCCGTGACGAAGATGAGCAAGCGGGCCAGCATCGATCAGTTCGCCGCAGCGGCCTTTTCGAGACCGCGAATTTCGCCTGACGTTTGCGAGAAGGGCGGCGTCGGGATGGTTTTTACGCCGTTGAGAATACTGTAACGGGACTCGTCGTTGTAGAGCACAAATTTGCCATTCACCGTCGCGTGGCACGAATTGCAATTGCCGCCCATATTGGTGAACGATGCCGAGTGCAAATGCAGCGAGTGCATGTTGCCGGCGAATTCGCCGTCGTGACAGATCATGCAGTCCTCGACCCGCATCGGAATGTTGTAGCTGGTGGCGAAAATGCCGTGCAATTCCGGCGTGGCGCGCGGCACCACCAGCCGGCTGACATCCGCGGCGAGGTGATCGCCGTGGCAGGCATTGCAGCCGCGGTCCTGTGCATGAGCCGTAGTCCAGTTGAAGTTGGTGTCGGCAAAACCGAGAGCAATGGCGCGCGCATGGTTCACGTGGCTCCACGCCGCAAATGCGGCGAGGAAGCAACCGGCGACGATGACGATCGCGCTTAGAACGAGCAGACCATTTCGCATCATGGTGTGCTCCTTTCCGTGCCGGCGCTCGCCACTGTGCCGATGAGCACGGCCAGCAACAGCAACGCGGCAAGCACCAAGCAGGTCGCGCTAGTCATCACGAGCGCGGGCACGACTGCGGATACGATGCCGATCACGACCAAGATATAGGCGGTTGCGGTTGCCAGGCCGGCGAGACCGCGCGGAAAACCTTCGCGCCCGCCGCCGAGTGCGGCAAGAAACCCGAGGAATGATGCGACCGTGATTGACACCGGCCAGTTCGGCGAAACCGGTCCACCCCAAACGGCCGGCGAGAATGCGCGGCTCAGATGCGTGAGGTCGACGCCGGCCGCCATCATATGCAGGCCTGAGCCAATCATTCCGACCGCGGCGCCGATCGCCATGGCAATCACGGTCAACGCCGCCGCCAATGGCGACGGTGCGATCTGAAGCGCCATCAAGGCAAACAGCGAGATCGGCACCCACACGACGGGCGCCAGTACCGCCCAATCCTGGTGCCGCTCAATCGCCGCCCGGTGCCCGAGATCGACTTCCAGAAGTATGATGACGAAAAATAGCATCGTCAGCGTCAGCAGCGCGCGCCGGATTCCGCGGAGTTCGGCCAGGAGGGACCACATGTTCAGCGCACCTCGACCGCGATGACGCCAGGAATATCCTGGTTGCGGCCGCTGGTGCTGGTGGCCTTGACACGCAGCACGTAGAAGCCGGGTTCGGGAGGACGCCACGTGAGGTCCCAGGTGATCCAGATATTCGGATCCGGTTGCGGCGGCAGCGGCATTGGCTGATAGGTCCGGCCGTTATCGGTGCTCAGCTCGACCTTGCCCACCGCTTCGGGCCCGGTGAAGGCGTAACCGGTCAAGGTGACGCCCGCCATCGAGCCAACGGTCTCGGGCGGAGATGGCGATAGGAACCCCGCCATCGGCGGCGCCGGGTGTTCGGGGCCGGTCGTGTCGACCAACGTGATGCGAGTGACCCATTTGGGATGATGATTGCCGCCGGCGCCCGGAATGAACAATCGCGTATACGGGCTGCCATGCTGGAGCGGGACGGGTTCGCCGCCGAATTTCGCAACCAGCATGGTCTGTGGCCGCTGCAATTCTGACAACGGCAACAGGAACGGCGGGTGTCCGTCGCTGCTCTCGATGCGCGCAGCCTTCGCTTCCGGCTTGACGCCTGCCTTCTCGAATACCGCCGACAGCGGCACGCCCTCGAATGGCGTCGTGAAAATCAGCGGCCCGCCTGCCGTGTTGACGAAACATTCCAGCGTCAGAAGTTTCTTGAGCGGCGGAATTTTAGCGAGATCCTCAATCGCGTATCGCGCCGAGGTGTTGACCAAGCCGTCGATCTCGATTGCGGGCGGCAGCTTTGGCGGATTTCGCATCTGCGAGTAGACAAAAAACCCGCCATTTGGCGTAATCAGCGGTCCATTCGGCGTCGCGCGAACCGAAAGCGAGCCGTCGGCGCCGAATGATTTCACCGCGTCGAACAGCATTGCGCTGAACAGCGCTGTTGAACCGGCAGCAATGAAGGCCCGACGATTCATTGCGACCCCGCCGAGGTGATTTGCCCGTGCCGATGCGGCAGTGCTCAATGTGGTAGTTTGAAACCCATCCGGTGGCGGGTGAAGTCAAATTTATTCGATTGAATTTGATCTCGATCAAAGATGCAAAAAATCGAGTATTCCTTCCGTGACTTAGCACGGCAGAATGGCGGGAGCGGCAGAAAGCCACAGCACGCTGCGGCCCGAGCCTTTCCCACCTGACCGATGATCAGACTTGCTTGTAATGGGGGTCAATTTATTCCGGTTGAGGATACCGCGCTGGCCGGTTTGGGATCGGGGCGATAAGTTAGCCTCCGGTCCATGACGAGGAGGCAATCTTAATGAAGCTCTACGACGGCGGCCGCGCCCCCAATCCGCGCCGGGTCCGCATTTTTCTGGCCGAGAAGGGGATCAAAGTACCGACCGAGCAGGTCGATCTGGGAGCGCTGCAACAGCGCTCCGAAGCCTTTACCGCGATCAATCCGATGCAGCGGGTGCCGGTGCTTGTTTTGGACGACGGCACCGTGATCGCGGAATCGATCGCCATTTGCCGCTACTTCGAGGCGCTCAATCCGGATCCGCCGCTGTTCGGGCGCGGCGCGCTCGACTGCGCGCTCGTCGAAATGTGGAACAGGCGCGCGGAACTGCACCTGCTTTTCCCCGTGGCCAGCGTGTTTCAGCATCAGCATCCGGCCATGAAGCAGATGGTTCAGCCGCAGGTGCCGGATTGGGGCGAGGCGAACAAGCCGCGCGTCGCGGCGTTCCTGCAATTCCTCGACGGCGAATTGAAAGAGCGGCCCTTCGTGGCCGGCGCGAACTATACCGTCGCCGACATTACCGCATTGGTGGCGGTCGATTTCATGCGGGTTGCGAAGCTCGTGGTGCCGGAAGAGCTCGGCAATGTGCGGCGTTGGCATCAGGCGGTTTCGGCCCGGCCGAGTGCCGCGGCCTAGCAAAGAGTTCTCTCCGCCCGGCTCGATTGCCGACCCTCGGCACGTGCGCGGATTGGTCACCCTGTCAAAAAAACGTCAAAACCTGCTATCACTGCCTCAACGGCGGTGGCGGAATACTTCCGTCCAAGCGGCGGGCCCCACGCCATCGAATGAAGTCTAGGGAGGTTCACGTGTTGACACGCCGCGCATTCGCCGGCGCCATTTTTGGCACGGCAGTCGTTTCGATAAGGGCCGCAGGCGCCGCGGATTCCTACCCCTCGCGAGCGATCCGGGTCATCAGTCCGTTTCCGGCCGGAAGCGCTTCGGACACGGTCGGCCGGGTTGTGTTCGATAAGGTCTCGCAGATCCTCGGTCAGGCCATGGTGATCGAGGCCAAGCCGGGGGCCGGGGGTATCGTCGGCTTCGCCGACGTCGCCAAGGCGGACCCGGATGGCTACACCCTTGTCACCAGCTCGACGTCGATGGGGACCGGATTAGTGCTGCACCGGCACCTGCCTTACGATCCGGACAAGGCTTTTGTTTCGGTCGCTATGTTCGGGGTGCAGCCGAACGTGCTGGTCGCCTCCACCGAGAGTGGCTTCAAGACGGTCGCCGACCTTGTCGCGGCGGCGAAGGCGAAACCCGGCGTGCTGACCTTTGCCTCCGCGGGCGTCGGCTCCTCATCGCATATGGCCGGCGAAAAGCTCCGCCTCGCCGCCAAGATCGACGTTCGCCACGTGCCGTTTAAGGAAAATGGCCTGACCGAAGTGATGGCGGGACGGATCGACTTTTATTTCATTCCGCTCGCCGCGGCGGCTTCGGCGCTGCAAAGCGATAAGCTCAATGTGCTTGCGGTCAGTTCGCCGAAGCGGGCGGCGTTGTTGCCGAACGTGCCTTCCATCGCCGAAGCCGGCTATCCCGACGCGGAGTTCATTTTCTGGGTCGGACTGTCGGCGCCGGCCAAAACCCCGCGCGCCATCGTCGACAAGCTGCACGACGCGACGGAACAGGCGCTGCTCGATCCGGACATCGCCGCTAAATTGGCGAAGCTCGGCGTCGAGCCGGAGCAAATGAGCGTCGATGCCTTTGGCAAATTCGTCAAAGACGACATCGCTGCCACGGTGCAACTCGCCAAGGACGCCAATATCCAGGCGGTGGATTAGGTTTGCTTCGCTCGCAATGACGCCGCGTCAACGGTTCAACAGCGCAATCAGGCTCGACGTATCCCAGCGCTTGCCGCCCATCGCCTGTATTTCGGAATAGAACTGGTCGATCAGCGCTGCGGTCGGCAGCTGCGCGCCGTTCCTTCGCGCCTCGGACAGACAGATGCCGAGGTCTTTGCGCATCCAGTCGACCGCGAAGCCGAAATCGAATTTTCCGGCGACCATGGTTTTGTAGCGGTTTTCCATCTGCCAGGACTGCGCCGCGCCCTTGGAGATGGTCGCGATCAGCTTTTCGATATCGAGGCCCGCCTTCATGGCGAAGTGCAGGCCTTCGGCGAGCCCCTGAACCAGTCCGGCGATGCAAATCTGATTGACCATCTTGGCGAGCTGGCCGGAGCCCGGCGTGCCCATCAGATTGCACGCCCGCGCGTAGGCCACGATTACTTTCTCGGCTTTGGCAAACGGCGCCTCGTCGCCGCCGCACATCACCGTGAGCAAGCCGTTCTCGGCGCCGGCCTGGCCGCCGGAGACCGGCGCGTCGATAAAATCGAAGCCACGGTTTTTCGCCTCGGCATAAAGCTCGCGGGCGATCTCAGCGGACGCCGTGGTGTGGTCGACCACGATCGCTCCCTTGCCGACGCCGGAGAAGACGCCGTCCTTGCCTAGCATGACCTCGCGTAGATCGTTGTCGTTGCCGACGCAGGCCATGACGAAGTCCTGACCCTCGGCCGCCTGTTTCGGGCTCGGCGCGCTCTTGCCGCCATATTGGCGGACCCATTTTTCGGCCTTGGCGGCGGTGCGGTTGTAAACCGTGACTTCGTGGCCGCCCTTGGCCTTGAGGTGTCCCGCCATCGGGTAGCCCATCACGCCGAGGCCTACGAATGCGACCTTCGCCATTGTGTCCTCCATCGATTTGACATTGCTCATGGCCCGTCGGGCGGCGGCTCGTCAACGGGGCCGTTGACCGCTACCACAAGGGGCCCAAGGGGCCTATGTAGGTCGTCATGACAGACCTCAAGGACGACGTTCTCGCCGCGCTTAGCAAGGTTCCGAGCCCCGATGGCTCAGCCCTGCCGGCGACGGGCAAACTCTCCGAAATCGTCGCCAGCGACGGCAAAGTATTCTTATCGATCACGGTCGACGCCGCCGCGGTGAAGGCTTGGGAGACGGTGCGCGAACGCGCCGAGGCCGCGATCCGCACCGTGCCGGGCGTCAAGTCCGTGATGGTAGCGCTCACCGCCGAACGGGCGGCAGGGACCGGTGGCGCCACAGCGAGGCCGCCGCAGCGCCCGCAAGCGGCGCCGCACGCAGCGCATGCCCATGGCGCGAGACCTGGCCCAGCTCCGGGCGCGCCGTCGGCGCCGTCGCCATCTGGCATCCCGGGCGTGGCAGCGATTATCGCGGTTGCCTCCGGCAAAGGCGGCGTCGGCAAATCGACCACCGCGGTCAATCTGGCGCTCGGCTTGCGCGACCTCGGCCTGAAAGTCGGCATACTCGATGCCGACATCTACGGCCCGTCGATGCCAAAACTCCTCGCCATCCGCGAGCGGCCGCAGACGATAGGCGGTACGCGGCTAAAGCCGATCGAGCGTTACGGCATGCCGGTGATGTCGATCGGCTTCCTCATCGAGGAAGAGACGCCGATGATCTGGCGCGGCCCGATGGTGATGTCGGCGCTCACCCAGATGCTCCGCGAGGTGGAGTGGGGCACGCTCGACGTCATGGTGGTCGATATGCCGCCGGGCACCGGCGACGCGCAGCTCACCATGGCGCAGCAGGTGCCGCTCAAAGGCGCGGTGATCGTGTCGACGCCGCAGGATCTGGCTCTGATCGACGCCCGGCGCGGCATCGCCATGTTCCGCCGCGTCAACGTGCCGGTGCTCGGCATTGTCGAGAACATGTCGACCTTCATCTGCCCGCATTGCGGCACGCGCTCGGATATTTTCGGCCATGGCGGCGCGCGCCACGAAGCCGAACGCCTCGGCGTGCCGTTTCTCGGCGAAGTGCCGCTGGATATCGCGATCCGCGAAAAATCCGACGCCGGCCTGCCGGTGGTCGCGACCGCGCCGGACAGTCCGCTCGCGCAAATCTATCGCGACATCGCCGCGCGCGTGCGCGACGGCTTGCAAGGCGCAAGCCGCGCGGCGCCGAAGATCGTCATCGAGGCGTGAGGGAACCGCGGCCTAGCCGCTATTTCAACGCGCCCGAGACGTTCGAGAACGTCGTATTCAGTTGCGTCCCGAGCCCCTGGACCACGGCGATAATAGCGACCGAGATTCCGGCCGCGATCAGTCCATATTCGATTGCCGTCGCCCCGTGATCGTCATCGAGAAAACGAAGAAGCACGCGCATCATAAACCTAACCCCATTCTGGGATCGCCCCGGCAAACCATTACACAGTCCAGACTTGTGAATAGGTTAAGCGGCCGGCCGTTACGGCCTACCGGAAGTAGGCTTTGGTGTTGTGGTGAACGTCCGGTGACGCCAACAGGTCCGCTTCGTCCCACCAGCGCAATTCGCTGTGCTGGTCGTCGGACTTGATCGACGCGGTATCGTCAATTTTCAGTTCATAGCCGAGCACCACGTAATGGGTGCCGTAGCCCGCCTCGCCGAAGCGGTTGTTGGCGTAGAAATGCTCGTAGGCGCCGAGGAGCCGGGCGTTCTCGATTTGGGCGGCGCAATTCGTCTCGTTTTTCACGATCCGGGCAAAGGCGTCGCGCAGGCGCTCGTTCTTCAAGATCATGCCGCCGGGGACGAAATAGCATCCCTTCGCCGGCTCGTTGTTGCGCAAGCCGAGCAGAACTTCGCCTGCCGCATTGCGAATGACGAGATCGATGGCAATGAGCGGCGCCAGCCGGACCACGCTGCGCAACTCGTCATGGCGCAAAAATGCTGGCGGTGCCGGTGGCGGCAATTCGGGCATGACAGAGCTTGATACTCGGCAAAGCGCGGTCAGGCTACCGCGAATTGCCGTTGTTCCAGATCGGCGCCCTCAGTAAAGCACCGCCACTCGGGCGTGCCCAGTTTCGCGATTGTCGGGCCGCGGTCACGCCATCACCAGGCGCTAGCGACCCGCCAGTTCGATCCGATCCTCGGCCTCGGTCAGCGAGACGCCGCATTGCCGGCAGCTATAGACGCGCAATTCCGGCAGGCCGCCGATTCCCGGAATCGTCCGCACCAAATGCATCGGCTTGCCGCAACTTGGGCAGCCCGGTCTGGTTTGTTCGCGAGTCACATAAGTCATGGTGCGACCATGACGGTTTGGCGACGCACCCGCATTGATTTAGCTCAATCGGGGCGCCACGTCAGCGCGTCGCCGCCTTTGCGGGGTGACGTGACGGCGCCCACATCGCAAGAAATGGAATTGAAAACACCGTCCGGCCGGCGGCGTTTTTCACCACCATGGTCAGGTCGGGCATGGCGCAAAGTTGAGGTGGCTAGGCGCGCGCTAAAGGAACCTTGAGGGCATCGACAATGAAATCGGCCATTCGGTCGCGGGCGCGAGCAATGGCCGCTTGCCGCAGTTCGTCGTCCCAATCCTTGACCGTCACCGGATAGGCTCCGGTTCCTTCAAGCATCCCGCAGATTTGCGTCAGTGTCTGCGCGGAATCATGACCCGCGCAAGCCAAGTAGGCGAGTATCGCGCGGATCACCAGGCGATGAGCCGCGACTTCGATCCGCAAATCCTGGAAAGACGACAGTGCCGGTTCTTGCATCCTCGACAGGTGAGCGATCCGCCGGCACCGTCAATCGGCGTCAATACCTACTGCCGGCGGTCTAATTGCTGTCGGTGCCCAGGACCTTTCCGGTTCTGGGATTGACCAAATGCATCTGGGCGCACAACGTGCACTTGACCGCCTCAAACGTCTCATCGTCTTGCGGTGGCTTGCGGTCAGCGATCCGTCGCGCTCGAGTTCGGCGGCTTTTTCCATCAGATCGACGCCGAGGGCTTCGAGAGCTTGCTCGGTGGGCAAATCGGGACAGTTGCGCGCAAGAGCCACGGAATAGTGCGCTTTCTCCCGAAGGTATGAGGCATCGACGAGCATACGGCCTCGACGCGTTGTAGGCGGTAGTGCCCACAACCGGAATTCGTTCCGGTTGGCGCAGGCGCGGCCTGAACCGCCGCCGGCATGTCGCTGCCGGGATGTGCGAAGGCTCGGGCCCGCTTAATCAAAGCGATCTGCGACTACCATCCGTCCGGCGAACAGCGAACCGGCGATGATGGGCTGCGCGGGTCACATTGGATGTAGGCGCCGCCTGGAGGATTCGCCAAAGTGGCCGTTGTCGCACTGGCGAGAAGCGCCAATGCCAGAATGATTTTCATCGCGGTCATGGCTCGATCTCCTTGACGCACGTCTTATGTGGAAACCGGCGATCGGCAAGATTTATTCCCCGGCGGCGTTCTCACTCTATGTTGATGAAAACCTCCGTTGAGATCTGGCCGCTAAGCGCAGAGGGAACGCCGCTAAGCGCAGAGGGAACGACGCGGGGTCTTGATCCGAAAAGGACCATTCAGATTTTAAAAATGGGCCAACTACCTGAACGGCCAAGCGAAAAGGGCAACTGAAACGGCCTGCCTAGCGAATGCCTGTCGCGTGCTCGATGAGCGCGACCGAACGGGGGCTTAGGTCCACTAACTGAAAAAAGGAAGCATAGATCATCAGGCCGCAGACGGATGCCGTGATGATTCCGATGAGAAACAAGCGCAGTCGATCGCCGGTTAGATGGCCCATCTATTATACAACGACTGCAACCTAAATTTGTTCCACAGGAAAAGGGCCACCTCCAAAACCAAAAGGGGGCCAGTCCATTGAAAAACTGTTGCAAAGGGGCCAGTACCGAAAATCCAGATTTGTGGGTCGGATTCCCCGTGGGCGACGTGCGATCTTCGACGGGAGAGCCTTTGGCCGGCAACTGAGGCGGACTATTCGTTATCAGCGCCTAATACCTTTCCGGTTTTCGGGTTCACCAAGTGCACCTGCGAACAAACGGTGCAGTTCACTGGCTCAAAAGTCTCATCGTTATCCTCCGTTGGATCGTCAGCAATCCAGCCTTGCACCTTGAAGCCCGTTACTGGGCATCGGTATAAAAATGGCGGCATGAGCGCGCTCCCTGCAAAAACAGGCGGGAGCTCTAAAAGGGTCTCTCAGCCACCGGTGCCTGGGCGAGTGCCGCTACCGATGATGGTGGCAGTCTTAAGCGCAATCTCGAAAAGGACCACCCTTAATTTCAAAAGGGACCAGTAGGGATGGAAAGGGGCCAGTACCCACTTTTTGGTACTGGCCCCTTATGACGATTTTTGACCAAAAGGGACCAGCGGTCCTGAAAAGGGGCAGCCCTCGTTAATTCTTTCGCTGACCCGATTCAGCGAGAGCGTGAAGATTTGGACTCAATTCGGGGATCACGGGATGCGGGAACGAGTTTCGCGCTGGCGACGTTGCTCGCCATGACATGCCTGTTGTCTGATTGCACAGCCTATGTGTGCGCCCCTTCGCGGTACCCAGAAGCTATGGAAAATCCAGATTTGTGGGTCGGATTCCCCGTCGGCGACGTGCGATCTTCAACGGGAGAGCCCTTGGCCGCCAACTGAGGTGGCCTCAATCCGGCGCTAGAATGCCCTTCTTCACTGCGAGCACCGCAGCGTGCGTGCGATTTGCAGCCCCGAGCTTGCTGATAATTGACACTGCGTGTTCATTCGCCGTTCGCTTGGCGATGCCTAAGGTTTCCCCGATCTGCTGGGCAGTTTTTCCTTGGGCGATCAAGACCAAAACTTCCAACTCTCGGGGTGTGAGAGTGGCTTCTGGCTTGGGCATTGTCGTTCCATTGTCATAATCATGCGACACGGGACGATGGTGGTTATTGAGATAGATCAATCAAGAGTAGTCGTTCTCAAAAGGGGCCACTCTCAATCAAAAGGGACCACTTCGGTCCCGGAGGGGTCGAAAGGGGCCAGTACCCCCTTTTTTGGGGATTGTGGACTTCGCAAACCCTTACTTGATTATCCATCTACTTGATCGTACCGCTTGAGGTTGCCGTCACCGGCAGTCCTTCTGATTCGGCCGCAAGGCCGGGCTCAATCGCGCGGGTCCCCTCTAGGTGGGACGAGCCTGGCGGGTACGACCCCGCCTAAACAGAAGGAGCCCAGCCATGGTCACACATGGCAAAGGGCCAAAGGACGTGTTTGTCAGGTCGTATGGGCGTTGGCGTCGTGGCCACTATGAACGGGTGCCGAGCGCACCCCGCGCTTCGTGGCATAAGTTGCGCCTTCAATCATCGCCTGACCAACTGGCCTTCTGGCCCTATTGGGACGCCTAGAAGCACGGCTTCTAAGCGTCGCCGACGACGGCAATGGGAGGGAATCCAGGAATTCGCGAAGTAACCGGGCCGCGTTAGTGCTCGGGCTTCGCACTATTCTTGTCGGTTTTTCGGTCAGAACCGGCTTTTGCGCTCGGCTTGTGCGTCGCCAAGCCTTTCAGCGTCGCGTCAAAGCGTTCTTCGGATTCGTCCGCTTCATGCGCACGAGCCGCTTCACGAAACTTCTGGATTTGGGTCTTTTTCGCCATGCCAAAGCCTTGGGATATTCCGCCTCGTCCTACCACTTATGACCGCGATCCGGAAATTCTATACGCGGCAGTCGGAAGCGCCTTAAGCTCGTGGCAGTACACCGAAGACGCCATCGCTAGCATTTTTGAATCGGTCATGACGGATTGCAGCCCAAAGAGCGAATACGTCACTCGCGGTGTCGAATACATGACGCCAGCAGAACGAGCTTATGGCTCTATTGTCAGTTTTGATGCCCGGGCTGGAATGGTGGAGGCTGCGGCCGACGCCTTCTTCGAAGTTCACAAAAACACGCAATTGCACGCGCGGCTTCCTAAGCTACTCAAAGCCTGTCGCGGCTGGTCTTCACGACGTAACGAGATTGCACATGGTCAAATCGGTGGCTCGCCAACTGATTTGAACTTATGCGCCCTCTGGCCATGGGATTCGAGCGCGAAGAAACGAACTACCAATTATCGCGCTTCTTTTGTTTATAATGCCGCTCAAATCAAGGAATTTGAGCGTCAGTTTTTCGTATTGCAGGAGCAGCTTCTAGATTTTTGGCGAGACTTTCGCGCTTGGCGTCTAGGGCCGTTTGAAGAAGATCTTGAGCAAATTCACGAGCGGATGCTTCGGTCGGAAGAGACTCAAATCGGTCAGCAAGCATCCTAGCCGCCGCCTCGATCATTTCGAGCGTGATTTCGCTTTCCTTGCTGCAAAGCGGGGATGCAGCCATGGCACGTCAGAACGGGATTTCGGGCGCAACAGGTCCCCGATAAGTGAGGCGCTTGCCAGCGATGCCAGCCAACGCGCGATCAAATCGGGCTTCATCGTCAACGCCAGTTGCGACGCGGTTTGAATAGCGGAAATCGAACTCGGCAAGGTAGCGGTGAAGATGCTTTTCCTTGCAATGCTGATAGACGCCCTTCATGCCGCGCTTGAAGATCGAGTAGTAGTTTTCGACCGTGTTGCTGTGGATATAGCCGTCGCGAACGTACTCATCGGCGCTGTGTTCGACGCGACCGTGTGAGGCAAATTCCTTGCCCAAAGCTTTGTAGTGTTGCGCCTCGTCGGTCATGAGGTGACTTTCGCGGCGCACGTTCTGACGCACGATAGGAACGATCTCGGCAACCGACGTGCTGCCAACATGGAAGCTACGCGCGGGGCCGCCACGTTCAACCAGCGTCAGAACGACGTTCTTGTGTGCGCCGCCGTGGCGCTGCTTGGGGACGCCTTCCAGGCGGCCGATATAGGTCTCGTCGGATTCGACAAACTTACCGCCGCCGCCCATCGGCGCTAGCGTGCCATCCCGCATTGCTTCGCGAAGGCGGTGCGCCAGAAACCAAGCGGACTTGTAATCAATCTCTAAGAGCCGATCCGGGAAGTTCTTGAGTCTGATGAATCGGATGTGATTCATTGGTGGGCGCTTGATTCTCGATGGAGCGCCCGATGTGGAAGCCCGAACACCGCCAAGCTGCGAACCGCAGTGGCCTTCGTTACCCGAGCGATTTAACTGATGCCGAATGGGTGATTGTGGAGCCCATGATCCCGCCTGCACGACATGGCGGGCGCAAACGCACCGTGAACGTGCGGGAGGTGCTGAACGGGATCTTCTACATCCTATGGACCGGCTGCCAATGGCAGGCCCTGCCAAAAGACCTGCCGCCGAAGAGCACGGTGTACGACTATCTGGAGCTGTGGAACTGGGACGGCACGTTGGAGCGCATCCACCATGCACTCTACGTCGCGGTACGAGAACAGGCCGGACGTGAAGCGAGTCCGACGGTAGCGATTATCAACTCGCAAACCGCGAAGGGTGCTCAAAAAGGGGGCCTTGGCTCGATCCTTCGGGCTACGACGCGGGCAAGAAGGTCAAGGGTCGCAAGCGGCACATCCTGGTCGACACGCTGGGCCTGTTGTTGAACGTTGTCGTTCATCCCGCCGATGTTCAGGACCGAGACGGCGCCGTCTTGCTGTTGCGCCGGGCAAGACGACTGTTCCCGTTTATCAAACGCATCTTTGCCGATGGTGGCTATGCCGGAGAGAAGATGGCGCTCGCTGTCTGGCGAACAGGAGCATGGAAGCTGGAGATCGTGAAGCGATCCGACGTTTCTGGCTTCGAAGTCTTGCCCAAAAGGTGGATTGTCGAAAGGACGTTCGCCTGGATCAGTCGCAATCGCCGCTTGGCTCGCGACTTCGAGCGTTACGCTATGACCGTCGCCGCCTTTGTCCGCCTCGCCATGATCCGCATCATGCTCAGGCGGCTCGCTGTAAACACCTCGTCATGAATCCAAACTTCCCGGATGGGCTCTAAGGCCCGCGAGAGTTGGTGAGCCGAAAAGCCCTTTTTGGACGAGCAAAGCAGGTAAGCCGCCTGCAAAACCTTGTGCAGCGGAATATGGGCCGCCTCAAATACCGTGCCAATCCGCACGGTAAACTGCTTGCGGCATTCCTTGCTGTAGCACTTCCAAAGTCCGTGCCGGACGACGCCTTCGGGGTGCTTGGCGCTCGGTTTCGTCCGCACACCCTGCAACCGGCCCGCTTTGCCGATAGTGCCGCAATGCGGGCAAATCGGGCCTTCTGGCCACAAAACGCCTTCCAAATGGGCAAAAGCCGCCGCTTCGTCCCGGAAGCACTTTTTTGCGAGAATTGACATGACTAAAACCTGCTTTTTGGAGTCCTATCAATATCTTACCGATCCAATAGGGTTTGTCAACTCAATAATCGCCCCTTTTTTCTAAGAACATATTGCGAACGGAGAACATATCGTGTACAGTATAAAAATCGCCATTTGCCAGCGGGCCGATGGGAGTAAAGGGCGCGGCGCTTCCGTGTCCGTCGAATCCCGGCCATAAGGAGCACGACCAATGAGTGCAGCGCTTCGTCTCGTCGAAGGATCGTCCATGGACAAATCGAAGGCCCTTGATGCCGCGCTCTCCCAGATCGAGCGCTCTTTCGGCAAGGGCTCGATCATGCGGCTCGGCAAGAATAACCGGTCGATGGACGTGGAGACCGTCTCCACCGGCTCGCTCGGGCTCGACATTGCGCTCGGCATCGGCGGGTTGCCGCGCGGCCGCGTGGTCGAAATCTACGGCCCGGAATCCTCCGGCAAAACCACGCTGGCGCTGCATGTTCTGGCCGAAGCCCAGAAGAATGGCGGCACTTGCGCCTTCATCGATGCCGAGCATGCGCTCGATCCGATCTATGCGCGAAAGCTCGGTGTCAATGTCGACGATCTTCTGATCTCGCAACCCGATACCGGCGAGCAGGCGCTGGAAATCGCCGACACGCTGGTGCGCTCCGGCGCCATCGACGTTCTGGTGATCGATTCGGTTGCCGCCTTGGTGCCGCGCGCCGAGCTCGAAGGCGAGATGGGCGACAGCCAGCCGGGGCTGCAGGCGCGGCTGATGAGCCAGGCTTTGCGCAAGCTCACCGCCTCGATCAACCGCTCCAATACGATGGTGATCTTCATCAACCAGATCCGCATGAAGATCGGCGTCATGTACGGCTCGCCGGAAACCACCACCGGCGGCCACGCGCTCAAATTCTATGCCTCCGTCCGGCTCGATATCCGCCGCATCGGCGCGATCAAGGAGCGTGACGAGGTGGTCGGCAATCAGACCCGCGTCAAAGTGGTGAAGAACAAATTGGCGCCGCCGTTCAAGCAGGTCGAGTTCGACATCATGTATGGCGAAGGCATTTCCAAGATGGGCGAACTGGTCGATCTCGGCGTCAAGGCCGGCGTCGTGGAAAAATCCGGCGCCTGGTTCTCCTACGACAGCCAGCGCATCGGCCAGGGCCGCGAGAACGCAAAGACCTTTCTCAAGGCCAATCCCGATATCGCCGGAAAAATCGAGACGGCGGTCCGGCAGAATGCCGGCATCATCGCGGAAAAGATTCTTGTCGGCGAAGAACGCGAAGCCGCCGCGGACGGTGACGACGCCGCGGAAGGGTAGCTCCATCCAGGTGGCCTGAAACTCTTCCCTTCCCCTTGGGGTAGGGAGGGGGGTCGGGAGGCGATGTGATGGCATCGACGGGGCCGGTGCGAGGCCTCCCGACCCCCACCCCTAGCCCTCTCCCCTTGTGGGGGAAGGAAATGCTTTAAGACCTACGAGGCGCGGCGTTCGGCCGTCCACGAGCCGGAGCAGGAGCCGCCATTCCACAGTCCGCCGCCTTCATTGCCGGCAAGGTGGCCGGAGCCGGTCGCGCTCTTGCCTCCGGCGCTCACCGTGACGGTGATGGCGCCGGTGTCGGCGACCTTGCCGGTGATGGTGAAGGCGGAGTCGCCGGCGTTGGCGAGTTGGCCGTTGGAGATGCGGATCGGATAGCGATAGCCGGGGTCGCAGTCGCCTTTCTTGGTCATGACCAGCACGCTCCAGGTGCCGTCGTAACGCGGCATGGCGAAACCGGTGGTCGAGGCCAGTGTGGCGGCTGCGGCAACGAACGCGAACAGTGCCTTCCTGCTGAAGAAGTCGATCATGGCTAAAGTCCCTGTCATCCGGCGAGATGGAAATTCCCGCGCATGGTTAATTCGAAGGAGGTGACGGGCACCGTGTCCGCTCTCATCCGGTTAGTCGCGTCCAACTGTGAAAGCGTTCTAAGCAACAAAAGTTCAAATGAAGTTGATAGCCGTCACTAAATTGCCGAAAAGCAGCCACGATTACCGTCAATGCGGACAAATACGTAATTAATTAAATGGCTTAGCGACCACCTGAATTTCGCCTCGCGACCGCTTTTCCGTGGAATTCGCCCGCAATCGGCCATTTCGGCCGCTCTTTGCCACCGCGCTTTAGCCGGGATCGACAGCCGGGAATCGACTGCGCTGTTCAGCCGGCTCGATCCTCGCTGCGCCGATCGGCGGCAGGGCGAAAGCCGGGATGGTACAATCTCTCGCCGCAATTGTGTGGTTCAAGGCGTTCGATCCGCGGCGGGAAGGCTTCCACCATCTTCAGCTTCCCCCTGCGGGTTTAAGCCCCCGGCGACTTCCCCGCCGGGGGCTTTGTTATGAGAAGGAACGCCGCGTTGTGTTATTTGCCGCGCACCACGTCGCCGTATTTCGGCGGCTCTTTGAGGAAACCGCGGTCGAGCATCCAGTCCACCTTCTCCTGAAATTCGCTCGCCTGGTAGGTTTTGACGCCGACGAGCTCGGGCATCAGCCCTTGAGCGCGCTGGTCGGGGGCAAGATCGCGCAATACCTCGTCGCGCGAACGGCGCTCGTTCTCGCGCAGCCATTCGATGGCGCGGTTGAGCGCGCGGCGCAGTTTTGCGGCGGTTTCGTCGTCGACGTCGTCGCCGGCGACGATGCCGCCGCGCCAGCGCAGATCGGCAATCTTGCGCGCGCCGGCCGCGAGCGCGCGGCTGACCAGCGGCTCCATCAGCGCTGTGGCTTCGGTCTTGCCGCTCAAAAGCGCGTCGAGCCGGTCATTGGCATGAACCAGCGTGATGTCCTCGAACGGCACGCCGGCGGCTTCGAGCACTTCGATCGCGGCATAGAACGTGCCGGCATGCCAGGTCACCGCGACCGGCACCTTGCGCAATTCGCTCACGGACTGGATTTTGGAATCCTTGCGCACCATCAATGCGCCGGTGCGCACCGTGGTGTCGAGCCCGATGATCTTGCCGCCGCCGAGCGCCTGCACGCGTTCGATGGCACCCCATTCGCAGACCGGATAAACTTCGAGCGCGCCTTTTTGCAGCTGCGATTCCTTCCAGCGCTGGGAAAAATCGGCGACGCGTCCGGCCGCGCCCTTGGGATTGTCCTCGTGGTATTCGACATCGAGACCCTCAGCGGCGAAAAAACCTTGTTCCACGGCGACGCGCCACGGCCGATCGTGCGCGTTGCTGTCGCTTTGCAGACGGATGGTCTTTGGCATCATGTGCTCCGAATTTCGGCTGGGCAGGGAAGGCGGCCGCACGCTAGACAAATCCCCGGCGGCGTTCAACACGGGGCGGGCGGCGGCGGAAACTCTCAGCCGCGATCGGTTTCGGGCAAGTCGTTGGCCTGCTCGCCGGCGGCCCGGTCGTCGTAACCATGCCGGCTCGAATAGAACAGCAACGCCATCAGCGCGAATCCGACCAATAGCGAGAACACGACGCCGAGCGTCATGGCGACATAACCGTTGGTCGGCATCGGCGGGCCTTGCACCGAGATCCAAGCCCGCGCGGCAAACCACGACGCCACCGCCAGGATGCCGAGGAGCGCTGCGGCCAATATGATCGAGCCAATGCCCGTCCTTCCGACGCCCGTCTCGGCGGGCGGCTCGTCGCTCGGTTCGGCACTCGGCTTGATTGTGGCCTTGCCCATGGACCCTAGATAGGGAGCGCGGCATCCGATTGTCAGCCGCGCCCTGCGACACGTCGTTTCAGACTGCCATCGCGCTTTGCAGGTTGGCGTCGATCTTATCGAGGAAGCCGGTGGTGGTGAGCCACTTCTGGTCGGGCCCGATGAGCAGCGCCAAATCTTTGGTCATGAAGCCGGATTCGACGGTGTCGACGGTGACCTTCTCCAAGGTCGCGGCGAATTTCGCCAGTTCCGCGTTGTTGTCGAGTTTGGCGCGATGCGCGAGGCCCCGCGTCCAGGCAAAGATCGAGGCGATGGAATTGGTCGAGGTCTCGTGGCCCTTCTGGTGCTCGCGGTAATGCCGCGTAACGGTGCCGTGGGCGGCCTCGGCCTCGACCACTTTGCCGTCCGGCGTGGTGAGCACCGAGGTCATCAGCCCGAGCGAACCGTAGCCCTGCGCCACGGTGTCCGACTGCACGTCGCCGTCGTAATTCTTGCAGGCCCAGACATAGCCGCCCGACCATTTCAGCGCGGCTGCGACCATGTCGTCGATCAGCCGGTGCTCGTAAGTGAGCTTCTTTTCCGCAAACTTGCTCTTGAACTCGCTGTCGAAAATGTCCTGGAAAATATCCTTAAAGCGCCCGTCATAGACTTTGACGATCGTGTTCTTGGTCGACAGATAAAGCGGATAGCCGCGATTGAGCGCGAAATTCATCGAAGCGCGGGCGAAATCGCGGATCGAATCGTCGAGGTTGTACATCGCCATGGCGACGCCGGGCCCGGGAAACTGAAAGACTTCGCGCTTGATCTCCTTGCCGTCGTCGCCGACGAAGGTGAGGTAAAGCTTGCCCTTGCCCGGGACCTTGTAATCGGTGGCGCGGTATTGGTCGCCGTAGGCGTGGCGGCCGATGATGATCGGCTTGGTCCAGCCGGGAACCAGCCGCGGCACATTCTTGCAGATGATCGGCTCGCGGAAAATGACGCCGCCGAGGATGTTGCGGATGGTGCCGTTCGGCGAGCGATACATGTCGTGCAGGTTGAATTCCTTCACGCGGGCTTCGTCCGGCGTGATGGTCGCGCATTTGACCGCGACGCCGACCTTCTTGGTCGCTTCGGCGGCGTCGATGGTGATCTGGTCGCGCGTCTCGTCGCGCTTTTCCATGCCGAGATCGAAATACATCAGGTTGATGTCGAGATAGGGGTAGATCAGCTTGTCCTTGATGTATTTCCAGATGATCCGGGTCATCTCGTCGCCGTCCATCTCGACCACCGGATTGGCCACTTTGATTTTCTTCATTTGGCTTAAGACCTTTGCAGCGCGGAGTGGATGGAAGCGGCAGGGACGATGCGCGTTATGGAGGGCGCCCCCGCCGCGCCGGCGGGCGTCGCTATAGCACCCGCGCGGCGGCGGAGAAAGCCGGTCGTTGCCGCCATTGCACCGGCTTTTCCGTATCCTGTTATAAGCGCGCATTTGCGGCGCCGTTCGCGGAGGAAGAATGCCCGGGGCAGGGACCGATAAGACCAAAGACTGGAGCGCGCCGCCCGGGCCGGTCATCGTCCTGGTCGAGCCGCAGCTTGGCGAGAATATCGGCGCTGCGGCCCGCGCCATGGCGAATTTCGGCTTGGCGCGGCTGCGCATCGTCAAGCCGCGGCAGCCCTGGCCGAACGATAAGGCGCGCATGATGGCGACCGGCGCCGACCGCGTGCTCGACGAAGCCGAGCTTTTCGACACCCTTGAAGGCGCCATCGCCGACTGCGCGTTCGTTCTCGCCGCCACCGCGCGCGCCCACGACCAGGCCAAACCTGTCATCGGTCCGGCGGAAGCGGCGAGCGAAATGGCGCCGCGGATCGCGGTCGGCGAAACCGTCGCCGTGATGTTCGGCCGCGAGCGCAATGGGCTCGAAAACGACGAGGTGGCGTTGGCCGACCTTATCGTCACCTTGCCGGTCAATCCGGCCTTCGCCTCGCTCAATCTGGCGCAGGCCGTGGTGATCGTCGCCTATGAATGGTTCAAGCTTGCCGGCAGCGGCCTGCCTTTCGCCATGCCGCAGAAATCCGCAGCCGCTCCGAAACAGCAGCTCCTGGCGTTCTTTGCTTCGCTCGAGCGCGAGCTGGAAAAGGTCGAATTTTTCCGGCCCCCCGACAAGCGCGAAACCATGCAAATCAACCTGCGCAATATTTTTACCCGCATGGCGCCCACCCGGCAGGACATTCAAACGCTGCATGGCGTGATCATGGCGATCGCGGAAGGCCGCAAAGGGCCGGCGCGCGGCGGTGTGCTCGACGGCGAACAAGCCGAGCTGCTGCGTGCGCTTCTCGCCGAGCACGGCTCCGGCCGCGTGCCGAAGGAACGCGGACCGGTCCGCGGTCTGGCGCGGCTGTTGCGGCGCAATCCGACCGATGCCGAACGGGCGCTGTGGAACGCGCTCGTCAACGACCGGCGCTTTTCCGGGCGCGGCTTTAAACGCCAGACTCCAGTCGGCCAGAATATCTGCGACTTCGTCTCGTTTCCGCTCCGGCTCGTCATCGATCTGATGCCGGCCGGCGAGAATGCTGCTGCCGCGGCGGCGCGCGCGCAAAAAAACGCGTGGCTTGCGGCCCATAATTATACGGTCGTTGCCATATTTGCCGGCGAAGTCGAGTCTGATATCGCGGCAGCGCTCGATCGGATCGAGGCGGCCATCGCTCGATCTCAGATCAGTCACTATTGAGCGACAAAGGCTTATTGAGCGACTTGGCTTTCACGGTCGCCGCAGAGTAGCACCCGAGGGACTACAGTTGAAGATGCAACTGGCAAATTCAACAGCGCGCTACGGCGCCATTCCGCAAACTTTGCACTGGCTCACGGCGGTCTTCGTGATTTGCGGCTTTCTGCTCGGTCAGTTCGGCGATGTCTTTCCCAAGGGCGCGCCGCGGGATCTCGGCCTCCTCGTACACATGACGCTCGGGCAATGCGTGGCAGCGCTGCTGCTGGTGCGTCTGTTGTGGCGGAACGTCAATCCGCCGCCGCCGCCGGAGGCGACGCCGCTCGGCCGGCTTATTGAGATCGCCGCCAAAGCGAGCCACTTCACGCTTTACGGTCTGCTACTCGTCGTACCGCTGCTCGGCATGATCGTGCAGCTCAAGCGCGGCAACGAACTGCCAATTTTCGCCATCTGGCACGTGCAATCGCCATGGCCGGTCGACCGCAATCTGGCGCGCAGCATCCTTTCGTTGCACGGAACTCTCGCCGACGCGCTTTTGATCCTCGCCGGCATCCATGCCGGCGCCGCGTTGGTGCATCACTGGATTTGGCGCGACCGCACGCTGTCGCGCATGTGGCCGGGCGCGCGCCTGGCGCCGCAACGGGCCGGTCGCAGGACCCGGTGAGTTAGAGCATGATCCGGAAAAGTGGAAGCCGGTTTTCCGAAAAGATCATGCTCAAACAAAATGCTGGAGCCCTGTTCTGATTCAATCAGAACGGATAAGGCTCTAGCCTTTAAGCACTTTCAAAGCCGCCGCGGCGCCGGCGCGCAGCATGGCAAGATCGCTGGAAACGGCGAGGAATTTTACCCCGCGCTTGGCGAGCGCCGCCGCGCGCTCGGCGGAATGACAATAGGCGCCCGGAATTTTCTTCGCCTTCTGCGCGCCGGCGATCATACGGTCGAGTTCGTGATCGACTTCTTTCGACAGCGGGTCGACGTTTTTGCCTTCCGACAGCGCGATCGACAAATCCGACGGGCCCAGAAAGAAGCCGTCGATGCCCGGCGTGCCGATGATGGCGTCGAAATTTTGCAGGGCCGTTCGCGTCTCGATCATGGCGAACGTGACGACGTGATCGTTGGCCTCGCGCAGGTAAGTCGACATCTCCGACACGCCGCCGAGCGTCATCGCGCGATGCGGGCCCCAGCTGCGCTCGCCAGTCGGCGGAAACTTGGCCGCTGCGGCAAAGGCGCGGGCGTCCGCCGGCGTGTTGATCATCGGCGCGATAATACCCTCGGCGCCGAAATCGAGCGCCCGGCTCACCAGCGCAAAATCGCCGAGCGGAACGCGCACGATCGGGGCGCCGCCGCCTTGGCGGACCGCGGCAATGCCGGCGAGGATGCCGGCGACGTCCCACAGGCCGTGCTGACTTTCAATCGTCACCGCGGGAAATCCGTCACGCGCTAGGGTTTCGGCGACGATCGGATAGGGCAGGCCGCACCAGCCGGAGAACACGGTCTCTCCGGCGTGCAGCCGCTTGGCGAGAGTGAAGGCGGGAATGGCCATGATGAGCGCTACTTTCCAATCGCTAACTTGTGATCGTAGTCGGCGGCTTGCTTAACGGCCCGCTTTGATGTCGGCCACTGCTTTGGCCAGGAGGTCGTTCATGGTGCGGGCGATCTGGTGATCGGACTGTTCGACGCCCTTGGCGTCGAAATCCTTGCGGATCTTGCGCGCGACGTCGTGCTCGCCCTTGTCCTCGAACTCGGCCATGACGACGGAGAGCGCGTAACTGTCGGCATCGGCGCCGGAGAGCCCGAGTTTTTCCGCCGCCCACAGCCCGAACAGCTTGTTGCGCCGCGCGGTCGCCTTGAACTTCAGTTCTTCATTGTGCGCGAATTGCTTTTCGAAGGCTTCTTCGCGCTTGTCGAATGTGGTCATGTGCTTGCCTTGGGCTTCGCCTTTGCGCGTGGAACATCGCAATTCACATAGCAAACCACGCGCCGCCTTGCATATCGGGGGTACCCCGTCAAGGCAACCGCAATCGGCGCTACAAATCGACGTTGCGGCGAGGGCCGCGCGGGTCTATGTCCAATTGTACTCCGCTTCTCCTTCGGTTAGCTTTCATGTCGCGGAGGAGCCGCTGAGTTGAGTCGCGTGCAATGAGTTGCTAGCCCTTGCCGCCGCCGCGGATCTCGACATCCGAAAATGGAGCCACGGCACTTTCATGGATTTCACCAAACCCCGGTACACGCCGATGAGCCGCCGTCGCCGCATTTATGAAGGCAAGGCGAAGGTCCTCTATGAAGGACCCGAGCCCGGAACGCTGATCCAGCATTTCAAGGACGACGCGACCGCTTTCAATGCCAAGAAGCATGAGGTGATTGAAGGCAAGGGGGTCCTCAACAACCGGATCTCCGAATACGTCTTCCAGCACCTCAACGATATCGGCGTGCCGACCCACTTCATCCGCCGGCTCAATATGCGCGAGCAGTTGATCCGCGAAGTCGAGATCATTCCGCTCGAAGTCGTGGTGCGCAATATCGCGGCGGGCTCGCTGTCAACGCGACTCGGCATCGAGGAGGGCACGCAACTGCCCCGCTCGATCATCGAGTTCTATTACAAGAACGACCAGCTCAACGATCCGATGGTGTCGGAAGAGCACATCACTGCGTTCGGCTGGGCGACGCCACAGGAAATCGACGACATCATGTCGCTCGCGATCCGCGTCAACGACTTCTTGTCCGGGCTGTTCCTCGGCGTCGGCATCCGTCTTGTCGATTTTAAGATGGAGACCGGCCGGCTGTGGGAAAACGATCTGATGCGCATCGTCGTCGCCGACGAGATTTCACCGGATTCCTGCCGGCTGTGGGACATCAAGTCGAACGAGAAGCTCGACAAGGATCGCTTCCGCCGCGATCTCGGCGGGCTCTTGGAGGCCTATACCGAAGTCGCCAAGCGGCTCGGCATCATGAGCGAGGGCGAGCGGCCGCAGGGCTCCGGACCGATCCTGGTCAAGGGCTGAACTTGCATCGCGACATTACCATCGGCCTCGTCGTTCCCTTTGCGACCGACGAGGTGCCGTTCGAAGGTCCGATCATGTATCCGGGCGTGCGCTTCATTCCGCGCGGCGTCGGCGTGCGGGCGCTGACGCCCGAAGGCTACGATCCCGCGTGGCACGGCATTTTGCCGGCCGCCGAATACCTCGCCAAGCAGGGCGTCGATGCGATCATGGTCATCGGCACCTCGCTGACCTTCTATCGGGGACCCGAGGCGCACTCGCAATTGCTCAAGGACCTGCGCGCCCGCACGGGGCTTCCGGTCAGCACCATGAGTCAGGCGCTGATCGATGGCTTGCGTGAAGTTGGCGCCAAGCGCGTCGCTGTCGCGACGGCCTATACCGACGTCGTCAACCGGCGCTTGAAGGAACTACTGGCGGCCGCGGGCATCGAAGTGCTCGCGCTCGAAGCCTTCGATCTGCTCGAATTCGGCGGGCCGAGCAAGAAGAGCGAGGCTGAAATCATTGCGCTCAGCGACAGCGCCGTCGCCAAGGCCAGCGCCAGCAAGCCCGACGGGGCTGAAGCCATTCTGATTTCCTGCGGCGGCCTCCGCACGCTGGGCGTGGCAGAGCCGCTCGAGGCCAGTCACCGGATTCCGGTCGTTTCCTCCGCCACGGCGGCATTTTGGGCGGCGCTGCGGCTGGTCGGCGAGAGCGGCCGTCTCGCCGGCTACGGGCAGCTGTTCGAGCAATCGCGCCAGCCGGCGAACTGAAGCGCAAAGCTTGGTTGCGGGTTTCGCGATTGCTACATATTGGAATGGCCATGAAAGCCCGCGTCACCGTCACGCTGAAATCCGGCATCCTCGACCCGCAGGGTAAGGCCATCGAAGGCGCCCTGAAATCGCTCGGCATCGGCGGCGTCGCCAGCGTGCGCCAGGGCAAGGTCTTTGAAATCGAGCTTGAGGGCACAGACCGTACTGGCGCGGAAGCAGCGCTAAAGAGCGCGGCGGAGAAGCTTCTCGCCAATACCGTCATCGAAAATTACCGCATCGAGGTGACGGGATGAAATCGGCCGTCGTCGTTTTCCCGGGCATCAATCGCGAGCGCGATATGGCGCGCGCCTTGACGCTCATCTCGGGGCGAGCGCCGGTGATGGTGTGGCACGCCGACACCGAACTACCGGCGGGTACCGATCTCATTGTCATTCCCGGCGGCTTCTCCTACGGCGATTATCTGCGCTGCGGCGCCATCGCGGCGCGCGCGCCGATCATGGATGCGGTGCGGGCGTTTGCCGCAAAAGGCGGGCTGGTGCTGGCGGTGTGCAACGGCTTTCAGATTGCCTGCGAGGCAGGACTGTTGCCGGGCGTGCTGATGCGCAACGCGCAGCTGCGCTTCATCTGCCGCGACGTCTATCTGCGGGTCGAGCGGTCCGATACCGCTTTCACGCGCGGCTACAATGCCGGCCAGGTGATCCGCGTGCCGGTGGCGCACGGCGAGGGCAACTACATAGCCGACGGCGAGACCATGGCGCGGCTGGAAGGCGAGGGCAGGGTGATCTTCCGCTATTCCTCGCCGGACGGCATGGTCGACCCGAACTGGAACCACAACGGCGCCATGAACGCCATTGCCGGCATCGTCAACGAGCGCGGCAATGTGCTCGGCATGATGCCGCATCCGGAAAACCACGTCGAAGCCGCCATGGGCCGCACCGACGGCCGCGGCCTGTTCGCGGGGCTTGTGGATCACTTCAAGCTGGCGGCGTGACTTCGCTGTTTCCATATGGGAGAGGGAAGTGAACCGAGCGCTGCCTGTGATCTCGAACGAACCTGCCATTACGCCTGAGCTGATCGCCGAACACGGCCTCAAGCCCGACGAATACGAGCGCATCGTCAAGCTGATCGGCCGCACGCCGAGCTTCACCGAGCTCGGCATTTTCTCGGCGATGTGGAACGAGCACTGCTCGTATAAATCCTCGAAAATCCATTTGCGCACGCTGCCGACCAAGGGCGCCTGCGTGATCCAGGGGCCCGGTGAGAATGCCGGCGTCATCGATATCGGTGACGGACTTGCGGTGGTGTTCAAGATGGAGAGCCATAATCACCCGAGCTATATCGAGCCCTATCAGGGCGCGGCGACCGGCGTCGGCGGCATTTTGCGCGACGTCTTCACCATGGGGGCGCGGCCGATCGCCTGCCTGAACGCGCTGTCGTTCGGCGATCCGAAAAATCCGCGGACCCGTTCGCTCGTGTCCGGCGTGGTCGCCGGGATCGGCGGCTATGGCAATTCGTTCGGCGTGCCGACCGTCGGCGGCGAAGTGCGCTTCGATCGCCGCTATGACGGCAATATCCTGGTCAATGCCATGGCGGTCGGCCTCGCCGAGAAGGACAAGCTCTTTTACTCCGCGGCCTCCGGCGTCGGCATGCCGATCGTCTATCTCGGCTCGAAGACCGGCCGCGACGGCATCCACGGCGCCACCATGGCGTCGGCGGAATTCGGCGCCGATGCCGAGGAAAAGCGACCGACCGTCCAGGTCGGCGATCCGTTCTCGGAAAAGCTTCTGCTCGAAGCCTGCCTCGAAATCATGAAAAACGGCTGCGTCATCGCCATCCAGGACATGGGCGCGGCGGGGCTGACCTGTTCCGCGGTCGAGATGGGCGCCAAGGGCGATCTCGGCGTCACCCTCGATCTTGACAAGGTGCCGTGCCGCGAGACCGGCATGAGCGCCTACGAAATGATGCTCTCGGAAAGCCAGGAGCGCATGCTCATGGTGCTCAAGCCGGAGAAGGAGAAGGAAGCCGAGGCGATCTTCCGCAAATGGGGCCTCGATTTTGCAATCGTCGGCGAGACCACGCCGACCAAGCGCTTTGTCGTTCGCCACGGCGGCGCGCTAATGGCCGACCTGCCGATCAAGGAGCTCGGCGACGAAGCGCCGCTCTACGATCGTCATTTCATCGAGAGCAGGCGGCAGCCCGTCATCGACGCTGCGTCGGTCAAGCCGCCGATGCCCAATTCCGACGCGCTCGAAAAGTTGATCGGTTCGCCGGACCTCTGCTCGAAGCGCTGGGTCTGGGAGCAGTACGACCACGTCATTCTCGGCAACACAGTGCAACGGCCGGGCGGCGATGCCGCCGTGATTCGCATCAACGGCGGCCCAAAGGCGCTGGCGCTGACCTCCGACGTCACCCCGCGCTACTGCGAGGCGGATTCGTTCGTGGGCGGCAAGCAGGCCGTCGCCGAAGCGTGGCGCAATCTTACCGCGGTCGGCGCGCAGCCGCTGGCGCTCACCGACAATCTCAACTTCGGCAACCCGGAACGGCCGGAAATCATGGGCCAGCTCGTCGGCTGCATTCGGGGCATCGGGGAAGCCTGCCGCGCGTTCGATTTCCCCGTCGTGTCCGGCAATGTCTCGCTCTACAACGAAACTAATGGACGCGCGATCCTGCCGACGCCGACGATCGGCGGCGTCGGTCTGCTCGACGAATTCACCAAATCGATGACGGTTGCGTTCAAGGCCGAAGGCGAGTCGCTCCTGCTGATCGGCGAGACGCGCGGCTGGCTCGGTCGCTCGCTCTATCTGCGCGACATTTGCGGCCGCGAAGAAGGCGCGCCGCCGCCGGTCGATCTCGCCGCCGAGCGCCGCCACGGCGATTTCGTGCGCGAGCTGATCCGTGCCGGCCTGGTCACAGCGGTGCACGATGTTTCCGACGGCGGGCTTTTGATCGCGCTTGCCGAGATGGCGATGGCGTCAGGCATCGGCGCTGTATTGGCGGCGCCGTCGGACATCCCAGCCCACGCCTTTTGGTTCGGCGAGGACCAGGCCCGCTATGTCATCACAGCGAAAGACGCCCATCGTGTCATGCAACGGGCCGAGGCGGCCGGCGTGCCGTTCCTGCGGCTCGGGGCGACCGGCGGCGCGGTTCTCGCGGTTGACGGCGAACGGCCGCTGCCGGTCGGAGAGATCAAGCGGCGCTTCGAAGCCTGGCTGCCGGCCTATATGGCGGGCGCGCCGGCCGTGTGAACTCCATGACATCCCCCTCGCTTTTGCCAGAATGCAGTGACAAAGCGGCTACGGATAGTGCAATGTTGCGGCACTGCAAAGTCGAGGGCGCGCACGGGTCTGACGTCACATGGCCATGGCGGCGAGCGATATCGAGCGATTGATCCGGGCGCACATTCCCGACGCCGCGGTTACGATCCGCGATCTGGCCGGCGACGGCGACCATTACGCGGCGACCGTCATCGCCGAGTCGTTCCGCGGCAAATCCCGCGTCCAGCAGCACCAGATCGTTTATGACGCCCTGAAAGCGGAAATGGGCGGCAAGCTGCACGCTTTGGCGCTGCAGACCGGCATCCCGGAACGGTGACGGGCTTTCCCCGGTTTCGGGTTTCCTTCGTTCCGTCACGACGGCTGCCGATGGGCTTTGTCTGCGTTTTGCAGTACATATATTGCAAGCCAGAGGGCGAGATTCGGCGCGGGAGAACGGCCCGCGGCGCCAGCGATGACTGCAAAGGGTGATTTCCATGTCTATCGAGCAATTCATCGACAACCAGGTTAAGGCCAACGACGTCGTCCTGTTCATGAAGGGCACGCCGCAGTTCCCGATGTGTGGCTTCTCCGGCCAAATCGTGCAAATCCTCGACTATCTGGGGGTCGCCTACACGGGATTGAACGTGCTTGAGAACGATGATTTGCGCGGCGGCATCAAGTCGTATTCCAATTGGCCGACCATTCCGCAGCTCTACGTCAAAGGTGAATTTGTCGGCGGCTGCGATATCGTGCGCGAAATGTTCCAGGCCGGCGAGTTGCAGTCCTTGTTGAAGGACAAAGGCATCGCCGTGAAGGAAAGCGCTGCCGCGTCGTAAGCGGCCGTCCAAGCTGACGCCTTGCGGCTCAGGCTTCTGGAATAAATCTTTGCCGGCCGGTGTATGTTCCCATCAGGGGCGTGCCGGAGGCTCAAATGCAGATCGCAAGAACCGTTAGAGGCGGCATGGCGCTGATGCTGGCCGCAGCCGTGAGTATTGCGACCTTTGCTGCCGCTCATGCCGCGAGCAAAAAGGGAAAACACGCCAAGCCGTCGCACGCCACGCATGCGACAAGTACACCGAGCGGCGGGGCGCAGCCGGCGCCGCCCGGTCCGCCCGATCCCGGCGTTTACAAATAAAGCGCGCCCTCGAGCCGGCGTGCGGCTTTCTCAGCGCGAGTAATATTCGACGACGAGGTGCGGCTCCATCTGCACCGGGTAGGGCACTTCGGTCATCGCCGGCAGGCGAGTAAGCTTTGCCGTCTGCTTCGAATGATCGACTTCGATGTAGTCGGGCACGTCGCGCTCGCCGAGCGCGTTGGCTTCGAGCACCAGCGCAAGCTGCTTCGACTTCTCCTTGACCTCGATCTCGTCGCCGACCTTGACGCGGTAGCTCGCCACGGTGACGCGCTTGCCGTTCACCTTGATATGGCCGTGGCTGATGAATTGCCGCGCGGCGAATACGGTGGGCACGAATTTGGCGCGATAGATCACGGTGTCGAGCCGGCGTTCCAGGAGCGCGATCATGTGGGCGCCGGTGTCGCCCTTAAGCCGCCGCGCTTCGTCGTAGATGCCGTGGAAGTGCCGCTCCGACATGTTGGCGTAGTAGCCCTTAAGCTTCTGCTTGGCGCGTAATTGCACGCCGTAATCGGACAGCTTGCCCTTGCGGCGCTGGCCGTGCTGGCCCGGGCCGTATTCGCGTTTGTTGATCGGTGACTTCGGCCGGCCCCAGATGTTCTGGCCCATCCGCCGGTCGATCTTGTACTTCGCCTCGTGGCGCTTGGTCATTCGCGTCCTCGCTGTTGTGTCGATAATTGCTGAGGATCGCGCCCTCCTCCTGTTCCGGCCGTTTGCCGGAACCGACAGGTCTTGAGCCGAAGCGCTGGCTTAGACCGCGGGTCGCGAAACACCGCGCGGGCCGCTAGGGCCCGCGAAGTGCGCGGTTTTTAGGGCGAAACCCGCGCAGTGTCAAACCGGAGGCAGCGCCGCCTCTTGCACCTGGATGCCGAAACGACCGAGCACCGCCTGCCGAGGCCGCCCCGAGGTGAAAACGGCGGTCGTCGCCCCAGTGCTGGCCATCCGGGGCACCGGGCCAAGCAGATCGACCACCCGCCGCGCGATCGCCGGCGCCGGATCGATAAAATTGACTGGCCACGTCGCAAGTGCCCGCAAGCGCTCGATCAGCAGTGGATAGTGCGTGCAGGCGAGCACGATGGTGTCGGTGCGCTTGCCGTCATCGACGAAAGCCAGCGCGATTTCTTCGCGCAACGCGGCGTCGCCGACCGGCACGCCGGCAAGGTCGTCTTCAGCATAGCCCGCCAGTTTCTTCGACCCCACCAGCGTGACTTGGCAATCGTCCGCAAAATCGCGGATGAGCGCGCGGGTATATTCGCGCTGCACCGTCGCCTCGGTGCCGAGCACGGAGACGCGCTTGGTCACCGAGCCGGCGCAGGCCGGCTTGATCGCCGGCACCGTGCCGACGAACGGCACCGCGAATTTTTTGCGCAATTCCGCGAGCACGATGGTGGAAGCGGTGTTGCAGGCGATGACGACCAGATCGGGGCGGTGCGCGGCGATGAGTTCGTCCATCAGCTTGACGACGCGCGCAATCAGCGCCGGCTCCGCCATGGCCCCATAAGGGAACGCCGCATCATCGGCGACATAGAGGAAATCGGCGTCCGGCCGCGCCGCCGCGACCTCGCGGTAGACGGTGAGGCCGCCCAGCCCGGAATCGAATATCAGGATGGTTTTGCGTTCGACCATCGCGCGACCTTACCAGCGCGATGTTTTAATTTAGGCCGTCAGGCTTTCCACCAGCCGCGGACCTTCTTTCGGATTGGCGATCATCTGCTCTTGCAACTTAGGTTTCTCTGGGATCGGCGCGACAAGCCCGCTCACCGCGGTGACGGTCAGGATCAGGATCGCCGCCAGATTGCCGTCATGGAATTTGGCGAAGGCGACGGCGCCCATCAGATAGGCCCAGAACGGAAAAGCGATCGTGGAGACGACGGCATTGACGATCCAGGCGTCGCCGTCCTCGCGCACGTACCAGCAGAACAGCGGCGTCAAAATCAAACCGACCAGGAGGGCGCCGACCGCGATGGTCGTGACGGAAAGCCCGGCCATCGTGGCCGTGCCGTTACCGGCAGCCACCGCCTGCGCCAGGATTGCATTGACCAGCATCGAGCAGCCGATGATCTCGGCCGGAATATATTTCACCATCCGCATGAGATAGTCGTCGCCGGGCTCGGCAGTCGCCACCGGCTGCGCGCGCGATTGGAACATGCCGCCGAAGTCGGACGTTTGCGCCGGCGCGGCTTCCGGCAATTTCGGCTTGCGTACCAAACGGCCCATAACCCTCTCCTCCGTCGGTTGCGCAAACCTACGTCAGGCGACCGAGTCGGGCAAGGAGAGGAAGCCCCTGAAACTGCAGTGGAATGCCGAAATATGGTTAACGGCGCTCAGGCTCGGCCGAACACACGGGCGAAGATCGTATCGACCTGCGCCATATGGAAATCGAGATCGAAATTTGCGGCCAATTCCGCCTCGCTCAAATGCTTGCGCACGTCCGGATCGGCTTTGAGGAGCTCGAGAAAATCGCCGCCGCCGACCCATACTTTCATGGCGTTGCGCTGCACCAGCCGATAGGCGTCCTCGCGCGCTACGCCCTTTTGCGCCAGCGCCAGAAGAACGCGCTGCGAGTGCACGAGGCCGCCGAGCCGGTCGAGGTTCTTTCGCATCGTGTCGGGATAGACGATGAGCTTGTCGATGATCCCGGCGAGGCGATTGAGCGCAAAATCGAGCGTCACGGTGGCGTCCGGGCCGATCATGCGCTCGACCGAGGAGTGCGAAATATCGCGCTCGTGCCACAGCGCGACATTCTCCAGCGCCGGGATGACATAGGCGCGCGCCATCCGCGCCAGCCCGACGAGGTTCTCCGACAGCACCGGATTGCGCTTGTGCGGCATCGCCGAAGAGCCTTTTTGCCCTTCCGAGAAAAACTCCTCCGCCTCCAAAACTTCGGTGCGCTGCAAATGGCGGATTTCGGTCGCCAGCCGCTCGATCGAAGCGGCGACCACGCCGAGGGTAGCGAAATACATAGCATGGCGGTCGCGCGGAATGATTTGGGTCGAGATCGGCTCGACGGCGAGCCCCATCTTCTCCGCCACATAGGCTTCGACGCGGGGATCGACCTGCGCGAAGGTGCCGACCGCGCCCGAAATCGCGCAGGTCGCGACCTCCTTGCGGGCCAGGACCATGCGCCCGCGGGCGCGGGAAAATTCGGCAAAGGCGACGGCGAGTTTCAGCCCGAACGTGGTCGGCTCGGCGTGGATGCCGTGCGAGCGGCCGATGGTCGGGGTGTATTTATATTCGCGCGCGCGCCGCTCCAGCGCGGTCAGCAGCGCATCGATATCGGCGATGAGCAGATCGGCGGCGCGCACCAATTGCACGTTCAGGCAGGTGTCGAGTACGTCTGACGACGTCATGCCGAGATGCACGAACCGCGCATCGGGGCCGACGATCTCGGCGAGATGGGTGAGGAAGGCGACGACGTCGTGCTTGACCTCGCGCTCGATCTCGTCGATGCGCGCGGTGTCGAACCGCGCCGCGTTGCCCTTTTCCCAGATGGTCTTTGCCGCCGACTTCGGGATCATGCCGAGCTCGGCCATGGCGCTTGCGGCATACGCTTCGATATCGAACCAGATGCGGAACCGCGTCTCCGGCGTCCAGATCGCCGCCATCTGCGGGCGGGTGTAGCGAGGGATCATCGGCCAGGCTTCATGTTCATGCCACAAAACATCACGCGGCAAACTTTGCGCGATCGTGCGGCTTGCGGTAATCGACCGGCGTGCCCTTGGGAATGACGCCGGTCGGATTGACGCGCGCAATCGAATAATAGCCGATCACGTAATAGCGCGGTTTGACGGTCTCGGCGACGCCGGGCACCGCATAGAGCTCGCGCATGTAGTTCAAAAGGTTCGGAAAGTCGGCGATGCGGTTCCTGTTGCACTTGAACAGCGAGAAATAAGCGACGTCGAAGCGCACCAGAGTGGGGAACAGCCGCCAATCCGCTTCGGTGATGCGGTTGCCGACCAGATAACGCTGGCGGCCGAGCCGCGCCTCGATGTCATCGAGGGTGGCGAACAGCGCGTCGTAAGCCTCCTCATAGGCCGCCTGCGATTTCGCAAAACCGCAGCGGTAAACTCCGTTATTCACGTTCGCATAAACCTGCGCATTGATCCGGTCGATCTCTTCGCGCAACGGCTGCGGATAGAAATCCGTCGGATCGGCGCCGATGCCGGCGAATTCGGAGTTGAGCATGCGGATGATCTCGGAGGATTCGTTGTTCACGATCCGCTTGGTCTTCTTGTCCCACAGCGTCGGCACCGTCACCTTGCCGGTATATTGCGGGTCGCTCGCGGCATAGGCCTGATGCAGATAGCGGAAGCCATTGACGCGGTCGGGCGTGCAGTCGGGGAAAGCCGGATTGTCCTCGAACGTCCAGCCCTGCGTCCGCAGCCCCGGCACGGCGATCGATACGCTGATGGCGCCGGTGAGCTTTTTCAGCGCCAGATAGATCTGCGTGCGATGCGCCCACGGACAGGTATAAGCGACATAGAGATGGTAGCGCCCGGCTTCGGCTTGGAAGCCCGACGAGCCGTCCGCGGTGATGCGGTCGCGAAAGACGCTGTCGACGCGTTGGAAATTGCCGGCCTTGCCGGTTTCCGCCGGCAACTCCTCATCGCGCCATTGGCCGTCGATCAGTATTCCCATTAGGCAGCCTCCCCACGGACCAGCGCCGCCGCCTGGCGGATCGCCGCAATATTGGCGCGATAGCTCTCCGGCGTGCGGTCCTTGAATACCGCCGAGCCGGCGACGAAGACGTTGGCGCCGGCGCGCGCCGCAAGCGGCGCGACTTCCGGCGTGATGCCGCCGTCGATTTCGATGTCGATCGGGCGCCCGCCGGCCATGGTGCGCAGGTTGCGTACCTTCTCCACCGCATCGGGAATGAACTTTTGCCCGCCGAAGCCGGGATTGACCGACATGACCAGAATGAGATCGACTAGATCGATAACGTGCTCCACGGCGCTTTCCGGCGTGCCGGGATTCATGGTGACACCGACTTTCTTGCCGAGCGCGCGGATCGCCTGCAGCGAGCGATGAATGTGCGGTCCCGCTTCGACATGCACGGTGATGATGTCGGAACCGGCTTTGGCGAAGGCTTCAAGATAGGGATCGCAGGGCGCGATCATCAGGTGCACGTCAAGCGGCTTTTTGGTGCACGGCCGGATCGCTTTGACGATATCCGGCCCGATCGAAATGTTGGGCACGAAATGGCCGTCCATGACGTCGACATGGATCCAGTCGGCGCCGGCGGCATCGACCGCGCGCACCTCTTCGCCCAATTTCGCGAAATCGGCGGCAAGGATCGAGGGGGCGATGATGAGGGGCCGGGACACCGAAATCTCCAGGATTACGGGTTCGCCTAACACGTCATATGCCGCGGAGCAACGCGCCAAAGCCTGCGCGAGATCGCTGCGCCGGTTCGCACTTGCCGGGTAACGTCAGGCTCGCCACATTCGCACTTCTAACGGTTACGGAGGTTTCGTGGCGCGCACCGATGTCATCGTGCTGGGAGCGGGGATCGTCGGCACCTCGGTCGCTGTTCATCTGGTCAAGCGCGGCCTGTCGGTGGCGCTGGTCGACCGCGGCGGGGCCGGCGAGGGGACCTCCTACGGCAATGCCGGCATTATCGAGGGCAACACCATCTTTCCGGCGGCATTCCCGTCGGATTGGGCGACGGTTGTTAGCATTGCGCTCAAACGCTCGCCGCTCGCCAATTATCACCTCGCGTTTTTGCCCAAAATCGCGCCCTGGCTTCTTGCCTTCCGCGCCGCGTCGCAGCCGCGGCGATTGGTCGAAACCGTGCAAGCGATGCGGCCTTTGTTTGCCCGCGCGGTTGCCGAGCACGAGGCGTTAGTCATGGAGTCCGGCGCGACCAAATATCTCCGCCACACCGGTTGGCTGAAACTCTATCGCACTGAAGCGGCCTTTGCCGTGCTTAAGCGTGAGCTCGATCTTGCCGCCAAACTCGGCATCGCCAATGTCCCGCTCGATCGCGACGCGGCGCATGCGCTCGAACCGTCGCTTAAGCCGGTGTTCCGCCACGCGGTGCATTGGACCGGGGCGGTCAGCGTGAGCGATCCGCTTGCTTTGACGCGCGCTTATGCGGCGCGCTTTGCGGCGCTCGGCGGGCTGTCGTTTCGCGGCGATGCGCGTACCCTGCATCGCGTCGATCCGCATTGGCGCGTCGATACGGCGTCCGGCCCGCTCGATGCCGGCGAGGTCGTCATCGCGCTCGGGCCGTGGCTGCCGGATGTGCTCGACCCGCTCGGCATAAAACTGCCGCTCGCGGTCAAGCGCGGCTATCACCGCCACTTCCGCGGGGAAGGCAATGCCGCACTGGCCCGTCCAGTGCTCGATGCCGAGAACGGCTATTGCCTGGCGCCGATGGAACAGGGCATTCGCCTGACCACGGGTGTCGAGTTCGCCGCACGCGACGCGCCGCCGACGCCGGTGCAGCTCGAGCGTCTGATGCCGCAAGCGCATGAGCTATTTCCACTCGGCGAAGCGGTCGAGGCGCAGCCATTTGGCGGAAAAACTTGGCTGGGCGCGCGTCCGTGCTTTGCCGATTCCCGGCCGGTCATCGGCCGCGCGCCGGGCCAAGCCGGATTATGGCTTGCCTGCGGTCATGCCCATTGGGGACTGACGCTCGGCCCGGCGACCGGACGGCTGCTTGCCGAGATGATGACCGGGGCGACGCCTTACTGCGATCCGCAGCCTTACGCGGCGGAGCGGTTCATGCAGTAGCTGTCCTTATTCGCTGATCGTCTTGATGACGCTGTTCTCGGGCCGCGTGTTGTTGCTGGACGAGTATTTGTCCTGCGCCCTGACCATATCGTCGTATTTCGGAATCGTCGTCACCGCGAACTTCGGCACCAATCCCACGACCTTGTAGCCGGCGAGGTGAAGTTGATGCAGGACTTCCGGCATCGCTTCCGCCGTGGCGTGCTGGAAATCATGCATCAGCAGGATGCCCTTGCCGTTCTTGGCGAGCTTGGTCATCACCGATTTGACGACTTCCTCCGGCTTGCGGATCTTGAAGTCGAAAGTGTCGATGTCGGTGGAGAAGGTCGCGATGTTACGCGTGCCGAGATAAGCGATCAGGTCGGCCGGCATTTGCAGGTCGGGGAAGCGGAAGAACGGCGCGACCGGGCCGCCGGCCGCCGCCATATGCACGGCGCTGACGCCCATTTCGATTTCTTGCTTGGCCTGCTCGATATCCTTGGCGTACGGATTCTTCGCCAGATCCTTGTGCGACCAGGTGTGGCTGCCGACCGTCATGCCGGCGTCCACCAGCAGCTTGGTCAATTGCGGAGCCCAGGTGGCGTGCTCGCCGATCTCGAAGAATGTCGCGCGGACGCAATTGTCCTGCAGCGCCTTGAGCACCATCGGCGTGTTTTCCGGCCACGGGCCGTCATCGAATGTCAGCACCACTTCCTTCTCGTGCAGGAAGTCATACTGCTTGAAGTGCTCGGTGCCGAAGGCGGGGCCGCCCGTCGTGTCGATCTGGACGATGCGCGACATGCCGAGCGCGTCGGGGTTGTTGCACTGAGGCAAAGTGGTGGGCCACGGCGAAGTGCTGGCGCCCGTTGCGGCAGGCGTCGGAGTCGGCGCGGGTGCCGGGGTGGCGGCTGCCGCAGAACTCTGGGCAACGACGAGCTTGGCGGGTGAGGCGGTAGGCGTAGTGGGCTCTGCCGAAGGGGTCGTTCCCGAAACTTTGATGACTGGCGCCTGGACCGGGGAAGTTTGAGCAACCTGCGACTGACCCGCTTGTGCGCCGGTCGCGGCCGGTGCACTCGTTGCCTGCGCGGGCGATAAAATGTGCTCCGCGAGAGCGATGAGCGAGCCTGTGCCCGCCGGTTTCTGGGCCGCGACAACTCCGAACGCCGCAAGACCCAATGTGAGCAACGCCGCAAAGATAACGACGACGACGCGCATCGTACCCTCCGCCACAAATCCACTTTAACGCCTGCCGCGAAGTGAAGGCGCAATCGTGGGACGAGTCAATAAAAACCAGGCTTTGGCCGGTAGAGAATGCCATTCGTGGTTTCCGCCGCAAGTTAAGGTTTGCTGCAGATCATCCGTTTGTATTAACGGCCGAATTTGTCTTTCCAGCTCGGCAGCGCCTTCGACATGGGCAGCGCGCTTGCCTCGTAGACGCCACGGGCGATGGCGCGCGCCGCGACATTGGCGGCAAGCGTGCCGAGCGCGGTCAGACCAAGCGTTGGGTCGGCAAGCGGCCGGCGTCCGGTCGAGGCGGCGAACACGACGTCGCCGTCGAGCGGGCTGTGGACCGGGTAGATCGCGCGCGACAGGCCGGATTGCGCCATCACGGCGAGGCGTTTCGCTTGCGCCTTGGTTAATATCGCGTCGGTGGCGACGACGACGAGCGTCGTGCTTTCGCGCGTGCCACCCTTGGTACGTGGATCGAGCGCCTGCGGCGGGAACGGATTGGGCAGGCCGCGACCGCCGTATTCGCCATTCTGTTCGAATGGCGCCGCCCAGAACCACGGACCGCTGCCAATGATGACGCTGCCCGCGGCATTCACCGCCGCGAGCGCGCCGACAAGAAAACCGTCCGGGCTTTGCGCCGATGCCGAGCCGATGCCGCCTTTGCAATTGACCGTGGTCGCGCCGGCGCCGGCGCCGACGCTGCCAAGCGCGAAAATCGAACCGGCGCCGGCCGCAGCCGCATAACCGAATTCGCGATAGGGCGGATAACGACCCCAGTCCTTGTCGCCGCCGCTCAATAGGTCGAACAGGATGGCCGCGGGAACGATCGGAACGCGCGCGGTACGCACCGCAAAGCCGCGTCCCTGTTCGCGCAGCCAGGCCTGTACGCCGGACGCCGCATCGAGGCCAAAGGCCGAGCCGCCCGACAAAGCGATGGCATCGATGCCTTCCACCGTCTGCGCCGGATCGAGCAGTGCGGTTTCGCGAGTGCCCGGCCCGCCGCCGCGCAGGTCGATCGAGGCGACCGCAGGCTCCTCGAATATGACCGCGGTCGAGCCGGAGCCGAGACGGACGTCCTCGGCATGACCGACTCTAAGCCCGGGGACGTCAGTGATCAGGTTGCGAAGCAGCATGGGGCATATTAGCCCGGCCGTTCACATCATTGCGAGGAGGCAAGCAACGTAACAATCCGGGGCCGCGCGGTCGACGCGGCCGCCTTGCAATCGCCGCTCGGGTCGGTGCATTTGATCCGCCATGAATGTCACGATCGTTGCCGCGCTCATCGCCGGGATGCTGAGTTTTCTATCGCCCTGCGTTTTGCCGCTGGTGCCGCCTTACCTCGTCTATCTGACCGGCACTTCGCTCGAACGGTTCGCCGACGCGGAAACCGAGCCGCAGGTGCGGCGCGAAACCATCACGGCCGCAATCCTGTTCGTGCTCGGCTTTTCCACCGTGTTCATCGCGCTCGGCGCCAGCGCCAGCGCCATAGGCGGATTGTTGCGGGTCTATTCCGGACCGCTCGCGACGCTGGCCGGCGTCGGCATCATCATCATGGGCCTGCACTTTCTCGGACTGACGCCGATCGCCTGGCTGATGCGGGAGAAGCGGCTCGAAATGGCAAAGCCGGTCGGCCTGTGGGGCGCCTATCTGATGGGCTTTGCCTTTGCGCTCGGCTGGACGCCTTGCATCGGACCGATCCTTGCCGCCATCCTCGCCGTGGCCGCCTCCGAAACGACGCTCGCCAAGGGCGCCGGTCTACTCGCCATCTATTCGCTCGGGCTCGGCGTGCCGTTTTTGGTCGCAGCGCTGGCAGTCGAGCCGTTCGCAGCCTTCCTCGCCCGCTTCCGCGCGCATCTTGGTCTGGTCGAGAAGGCGATGGGCGGTCTGTTGGTGCTGACCGGCATCGCCTTTCTGACGGGAACGGTCAGCGAGGCCAGCTACTGGCTCCTGCAGACCTTCCCGTCGCTCGGAAAGATCGGCTGATCAGTTTGTCGGCGACGCGGGCAGCTCGACATAAGTGATTTTGCCGTCGGGCTGCTTCACCCATCGATACACGACATAGTCGAGACGCGTGATATCGCCCTTTTTGTCGTAAGAGATGTTGCCGATCACGGTTTTGAAAGTCATGCCGGAATGCATTTTGTCGGCGACCTTCTTCGGATCGAGCGACTTGGCCGCCGTCGCCGCCTGCGCAATGATCTGCACCGCGGCGTAGCTGTAGAGCGTGTAGGCCTCCGGTTCGAAATTCTTGGCGCGGAATTCCGCCACCGCTGCCTTGGCCTCCGGCCGGTTGCGCGGATCGGGGCCATAGGTCATCAGCGAGCCGACGACGCCGGGTCCGCCGACCGAGGCGAACTCGTCCGAAGTGATGCCGTCGCCGCCCATCAGCGGGGCGGTGACGCCTTGGTCGCGCATCTGCCGCACGATCAGCCCGGCCTCGGTATAAAGGCCGCCGAAATACACGAGGTCGGCGCGCGATTCTTTGATCTTGGACACCAGCGCCGAATAATCCTTCTCCCCGGTATTGATGCCCTCGTAGAGCACGGAGTCCATGCCGCCGGCCTTGATCGTCTTCAACGTCTCGTCGGCAAGGCCCTTGCCGTAGGTGGTCTTGTCGTTGACGAAGGCGATGCGCTTACCCTTGAAGTGCTTGAGGATGTAATTACCGGCGACGCGGCCTTGCTGGTCGTCACGGCCGCAGACCCGGAAGATATTCCACATGCCGCGCTCGGTGACCGTCGGATTGGTCGAAGCCGGCGTGATCTCCAAGATGCCGTTCTCCTGATAGACTTCCGACGACGGAATGGTGACGCCGGAATTGTAATTGCCGATCACGAACTTCACGCCGTCGGCAGCAAAATCGTTGGCGACCGACACCCCTTGCTTGGGATCGGAGACGTCGTCGCCGTATTCCACGGTGATTTTCTGGCCGAGAATGCCGCCTGCCTTGTTGAGATCGGCGGCGGCCTGGTCGACGCCGTTCTTCATTTGCGCGCCGGTGGCGGCGTTCGGACCGGTGATCGGGCCGGCGACCCCGATCTTGACCTGGGCGGCGGCGGTTCCCGCCGTCAATGCCGCAACCGCAATCGCAAAGCTCAGACTAAGACCCAGCGTGGTGATCTTTTTCATTGCTCGTTCTCCTTCGGATGGAGCCGGCTCTCGCAACCGTTGACGCAACATTACGTCAGTGCGGCTTGCGGCGCCAGCGTAAGGGACCGGCCGCCTCAATGATCCAATGATAATGTTCGGCCATCTGGGCGGCGCGGGCGATGCGGAAGCCGAGAAATCCGAACGCCATGCAGAAGGCGCTGTCGACCAGATAATAATGCGGCGACAACAGCGTGCCGCCGAACAGGCTAAAATGAATAAAGCGGACGGCCAGCCCCAGGATCAGCGCATAGACCACCACCTGCCACCACGGCCGCCAGGTCGCGGCGACGGCCCGGCCCGCTAGCGTCGCCGCGCCGCCGCCGAGGATGACCGTAACCAGCACGAACACGCCGAACGAGCCTTCCTCGAAGAAGAAGCCGCCGAATGAGGAAGCTGCGTTGTCCATGGACGCTTTCCGGTTCATTGGAGCATGATCTTATCGGACCTTCCTTCGCCCGCCGAAGCGGGCTTCGCGAAGGCGGGAAACCGGTTCCCACTTTTCCGGATCATGCTCTATCGCCCGCCTTCGAGATAGGCGGACTTGATTTCCGGCCGTTCCAGGAGCTCGCGTCCGGAGCCCGACAGCGTGATCAAGCCGTTGACCATGACGTACCCGCGATGCGCCAGGCGGAGCGCATGAAAGGCGTTTTGCTCGACCAGGAACACGGTCAAGCCCTCGTCGCGATTGAGCGCTTTGATGGCGTCGAAGATTTGCCGCACGATCAGCGGCGCGAGCCCGAGCGACGGCTCGTCGAGCAGCAATAGCCGCGGCCGGCTCATTAGCGCGCGCGCGATCGCCAGCATCTGCTGTTCGCCGCCGGACAGCGTGCCGCCGCGCTGGGCGAGGCGCTGCTTGAGCCGAGGGAAGAGCGTCATCGCGCGCTCGAGGTCGTCGGCGAATGTCGCGGTCTCGGCTGTGGTCGCGCCCATCTGAAGATTTTCGAGCACCGTCATGCGCGGAAAAATCCGCCGGCCCTCGGGCGCTTGCGCAATGCGAAGCTTGGCGATTTCGTGCGTCGGCAACGCGGTGATGTCACGATCGGCGAAGCGGATCGATCCCTCGCGCGCGCGCGGATTGCCGCAGATCGTCATCATCAAAGTGGACTTGCCGGCGCCGTTGGCGCCGATCAGCGTGACAATCTCGCCGTCATTGACGTCGAGATCGACGCCCTTGAGCGCCATGACGCGGCCGTAGAACGTCGTGACACCGCGTACGGAAAGGAGTGGCGCGGTCATAGGCCGGCCTCAGCTTCAGCTTCGCCGACTTGGTCTTCGGCAACGCCGAGATAAGCGGCGATGACCTTGGCATCGTTGCGCACGGCCTCGGGCGCGCCATCCGCGATCTTCACGCCGTAGTCGAGCACCACGATCTTGTCGGAAATCTCCATCACGACGGTCATGTCGTGCTCGATGAGCAGCACCGAGATGCGGAACTCATCGCGGACGGCGAGCAGCAATGCGTTGAGCTCGGCGCTCTCGCGCGGATTAAGCCCGGCGGCCGGTTCGTCGAGGCAGAGCAGTACCGGGTCGGTGCACATGGCGCGGGCGATTTCGAGCCGTCGCTGTGCGCCATAGGGCAGATCGCCGGCCGGGTCGTCGGCGCGCGCAGTCAGCCCGACGCGGTCGAGCCAGCCGCGCGCCTTGTCGATCGCGGCGCGCTCGGCCTGCGCGTAGGAAGGGAGTCCGAGCACGCCAAGCAGCGTATAGCCGGAGGCGAGCATCAGCCGGTTGTGCTGCGCGACCAGCAGATTTTCCAGCGCCGTCATGCCGGGAAACAGCCGGATATTCTGGAAGGTGCGGGCGACCCGCGCCCGTTGCGCGACCAGATAATCCGGCATGCGTTCGAGCAGATAAAGCGCGCCGTTCTTGTCTGTGACGCATCTCGCGCCGGACGCGGTGAGGGCTTCGAGTTCGTTCCACACCGCGCCGTCGCCGTGGCGCAGCGCCAGCCGTCCGGTGCTCGGCTTATAGAAACCGGTGATGCAGTTGAACACCGTGGTCTTGCCGGCGCCGTTCGGTCCGATCAGCGCGGTAATGGCGCCTTGGCCGACGTCGAAGCTGAGATCGTCGATCGCGACCAAGCCGCCGAAACGCATGGTCAGATGCTCGACGCGGAGCAAAGTTTCGGCCGCGCTATTTTGTTGGCTCATGATCTATTCCGAAAACCGGTTCCCACTTTTCGGGATCATTCGCTAGCCGTGGCCTTCCTTGACCAGGTCGGCGGCAATGCTCTTGCGCTCTTTAAGGAACACCGAGGGTTCGCGGGTCGATATCAGCCCGCGCGGCCGCCAGACCATGATCAGCACCATGGCGAAGCCGAAAATGAGCATGCGGTACTGGGTCGGGTCGAAAGTCGGACCGAAAATGCGCTTGAGGAAATCGAGATCGCGCATGATCTCGGTGCCGCCGATCATCGCGATCGCAGCGATAGCGACGCCGATCTGGCTGCCCATGCCGCCCAACACCACGATCGACAGGATGGTGGCGGACTCCAGGAAGGTGAAGGATTCGGGCGAGATAAAACCTTGCCGGGTGGCGAAAAACGAGCCGGCAAAGCCGGCGAACATCGCGCCCATGGCAAACGCGGTGAGCTTGGTGTTGGTGGTGTTGATGCCGAGCGAGCGGCAGGCGATTTCGTCCTCGCGCAACGCCTCCCAGGCGCGGCCAACCGGCAGCCGCCGCAGCCGCACGGTAACGAAGGCGGTCAGCAAGGCTAGCGCCAGGATGACGTAATAGAGAAAGATGACGCGATAGACCGGGCTGAACGGCAGTCCGAACACGGCGGCAAAGCCGTTATCGTCGGCGTTGAACGGAATGCCGAAAAACGACGGCCGCGGGATGCCGCCGATGCCGGCATAACCGTTGGTCAGCGCGGTGAAATTGATGATCACCATGCGAATGATCTCGCCGAAAGCGAGCGTGACGATGGCGAGATAGTCGCCACGCAGCCTCAAGACTGGGAAGCCGAGCAAAACGCCCCAGAACGAGGCGAGGATGCCGGCGACCGGCAGCAAAACCCAAAAAGACAGACCGAGAGTTTTGGCGAGCAGCGCATAGGAATAGGCGCCGACTGCGTAGAACGCGACATAGCCGAGGTCGAGCAAGCCGGCCAGCCCAACGACGATGTTGAGCCCCCAGCCCAGCATCACATAGATCAGAATCTGGATGCCGAAATTGTCGATCCATTTCACGCTGCGGGAGAAGCCGGCCGTGGCCAGCACCAGCGCCGGATAGACGATGACAAAACCGATGGCGAAGGGAACGAACCATTTGCCGACGAAAGCGCGCCACGTCGACGGCGCGGTCGCGACCGGCCGCATGGCGCGCTGCCGCAGCCGCGGTTCGAAGAGAAGCGAATAGCCGAGGCGGCCGAGCCCGACGGCGGCGACAATGGCGAACAACAGCGGCCAGCGCGTCGTCAGGATCAGCGCGTTCTCGCCGTTCACTGCAGTCTGAAAGCCGATCAGCGGCAGGAACAGACCGAACGCGATCGCCGCGGTGATCGCGGCATCGCGCAGCGCTGCTATCGCATCGACCCGGCTATGGACCAGCGCCGGGCGCGGGCGCGGATCATGGCCTGCGGAATTGGCGAGCGCCGTCACCTCACACCTTCTCGACGTCGGGGCGGCCGAACAGTCCCTGCGGCAGGAAGATCAGGGTGATCGCCAGCACCGAAAAGGCGGCGACGTCCTTATAATCGATGGAAAAGTAGGCCGACCACATGGTCTCGATCAGCCCGATCAACAACCCGCCGATCACCGCGCCCGGCAACGAACCGATGCCGCCGAGCACGGCCGCGGTAAAGGCCTTCACGCCGGGCACGAAGCCGTCGGAAAACGTGACCACGCCGTAATACATCAGGTACATCGTGCCGGCGACGGCGGCGAGCGCGGCGGCGATCACGAAGGTGGTGGCGATGGTGCGGTCGACATTGACGCCGACCAGAGCGGCCATCTTCTGGTCCTGTTCGCAGGCGCGCTGCGCGCGGCCGAGCTTGGTCCTGGCCACCAGATACCAGAACGCCAGCAGCAAGACCGCGGTGACGCCCCAGATGATCAACTGCTTGTACGACAGGGTGACCGGGTAGTTGTTATGCGTGAACAGCACGAATTCGCCGTTGACCATGGGCGGGATCGATTTGTTGCGCGGCCCCTGCGTGACCTGGACGAAGTTCGACAAAAAGATCGACATACCGATCGCCGAGATCAGCGGCGCGAGGCGAAACGAGCCGCGCAACGGCCGGTAGGCGATGCGCTCGATCACCCAATTGACCAGCGAGGTGAACAGCATCGCGACGACGAGCACGATCAGTAACGCCAGCACGATCGAGGAAATGCCGAGCCAGGTGGTCAGGATCAGGAAGGCGATCAGCGCGATGAAGGCGGACACCATGAACACGTCGCCATGGGCGAAGTTCACCATGCCGATGATGCCGAACACCATGGTGTAGCCGATCGCGATCAGCCCGTAGATCGAGCCGAGCGTGATGCCGTTGATGAGCTGTTGGAGAAAGACGTCCATGCGTCCTGTGGACCTCCGCATGGCTGCCCGGCCGACAACCGGCTTAAGGCTTAACAGGGGTGCCGCGGCGCGGCAACGCCGCGCGCTCCGTGCCGCAGCGCCCCGAGCGCCGTGCCGAGACCCGGTATTGCCGCGACCTCGCCCGCGGGCTACGCCAGGGCAGCGAGATTTGGCAGCCAAATCAGGGAGACCCCGATGGACCGGGTCAAATCCGAGGACGTCATCGCCGGCAAGGGCCGGCCGTTCACCGGGGCGGAATATATCGAGAGCCTGCGCGACGGCCGCGAGGTCTATGTCTATGGCGAGCGCGTCAAGGACGTCACCACGCATCCGGCTTTCCGCAACGCCGCGCGTTCGATCGCACGGCTTTACGACGCGCTGCATGACGACAAGACCAAGGGCTTGCTGACCTGCCCGACCGACACCGGTTCGTCGGGCTTCACCCATAAATTCTTCCGCGCCGCGCGCTCGCGCGAGGAACTGGTGGCGCAGCGCGACGCCATCGCGCTGTGGGCGCGCATGTCCTACGGCTGGATGGGCCGCTCGCCGGATTACAAGGCGTCGCTGATGAATACGCTCGGCGCCAATTACGATTTCTACGGCAAGTTCGCCGGCAACGCCAAGGCCTGGTACCGCCGCGCGCAAGAGAACGTGCTGTTCATGAATCACGCCATCGTCAATCCGCCGGTCGATCGGGCGAAGCCGGTCGATCAGGTCAAGGACGTGTTCATTACCATCCAGAAGGACACCGACGCCGGGATTTATGTGTCGGGCGCCAAGGTGGTGGCGACCGCTTCGGCGCTGACGCACTATAATTTTCTCGGCCAGAACGCCGCCGTGCCGCTGCACGACACCGATCTGGCGGTGATGTTCATCGCGCCGATGAACGCGCCGGGCGTGAAACTGTTTTGCCGGACGTCCTACGAGATGACGGCGAGCGTCATGGGCACGCCGTTCGACTACCCTTTGTCGTCGCGCTTCGACGAGAACGATGCGATCTTCGTCTTTGACAACGTTTTCATTCCCTGGGAAGACGTGCTGCTGCACCGCGATCTGGAAAAATTGAAAATCTTCTTTCCGCAGTCGGGCTTTCTGGCCGGCTATCAGTTCCAGGGCTGCACGCGACTTGCCGTGAAGCTCGACTTTCTCGCCGGCATCCTCGCCAAGGCGTTGCACGCGGCCGGCTCCGATGAGTTTCGCGGCAATCAGGCGATGCTCGGCGAAGTCATCGCCTGGCGTAATCTGTTCTGGGCGCTGACCGACGCCATGGCGATGAATCCGACACCGTGGGTGAACGGCGCGGTGCTGCCGAACCTGCAATCAGGCTCGAGCTATCGCGTGTTCGCCGGCGACGCTTACGGGCGCGTCAAGGAAATCGTCGACAAGATCGTCGCCTCGTCGCTGATTTATTTGCCGTCCTCCACCAAGGATTTCAAAAACCCGGCAATCGACCGCTACCTGGCGCGCTACGTGCGCGGCTCCTACGGCATCGACTACAAGGAGCGCATCAAGATCATGAAGCTGTTGTGGGATGCCATCGGCACCGAATTCGGCGGCCGGCACGAGCTCTACGAGCGCAATTACGCCGGCAATCACGAGGACATCCGCATCCAAGCACTGTGGAACGCGCGTTCCTCGGGGACGATGGCGCAAATGACGGCGCTCGCCGAGCAATGCATGGCCGAATACGATGAACACGGCTGGACCGATCCGGCTTGGCTGAACCCTGATGACGTCGCCTATCCGGGCCTGCCGGAAGAACTGCGCGCGGCGGAGTGAGTGTTTTCATGTCCCGCGCCGGCGTGGCATCCAGTATGCGCCGCGCTTATTGCTAATATCGGGATGCAAGGTGGATACTAGATTATCCGCCTTCGCGGATGTTGACAGAACGTAAGATGAGCTGGATCGACCAACGGCCCGACGATGCGATGGACGGCGCCTTCACCGCGGTGGCGCCCGGGCCGATCGCGAGCATCGAGCCGCCGGCGTTCCGCGAAGCAATGGCGCGGCTTGGCGCCGCCGTGCACGTCGTCACCACCGCGGGCGCGGCCGGCAAAAGCGGCTTCACCGCCACCGCGGTTTGCTCGGTGTCCGATGCCCCGGCCATGCTTCTGGTTTGCCTCAATCGCCGCAGCAACTCGGCGCCGGTTCTGGCGCAAAACGGCGTGTTCTGCGTCAACACGCTGCCCGCCAGCGAAGAAAAGCTCGCCGACCTGTTCGCCGGGAGAAGCGGCGTGCATCTGGACGAGCGTTTTGCGGTCGGCGAATGGCTGACGCTAAAGACCGGCGCGCCGGTGCTCGCCTCCGCTGTGGTCGCCTTCGATTGCCGCACCATCGAGACCAAAGTCATGGCCTCGCACAATGTCGTGTTCGGCGCGGTCGAAGCGGTGCGGCTCGGACCGGCCAGCTCCGCCTTGGTCTATCACGACCGCGCCTATAAGCCGGTATAGGCGTTACCACGCGTCGGCTACCCGGCATTTTGTAGCAATCCCGACAATTCGCTCTGAAATTTCAATCAGTTGGTCATAGCTCATGGCGCAAGCAGGGGAACCTTCGCCTGCTTGGCCGGTTGTCGCATTGGGCGGGGGTTCATGCGCAGTTCCAAACCTCTCAAAATCACGGAGAGCGTCCCGATGGCGAACGAGCAAAACAATCCGCAGCAAAATCAAAGTAACCCGCAGCAGGGCGGCCAGAACAAGCCCGGCCAGCAGCAACAGGGCGGACAGAACAAGCCCGGCCAGCAGCAGAGCGGCCAGAACAAGCCCGGTCAGGGCGGCCAGCAGGGCGGCCAACAGGGTGGCGGCCAGGGCGGTATGAACCGCTAACGGTGTTCCTTCCCAAAGGCGGCAGCCCGGTTCAGTCCGGGCTGCCGTTTTTTTTGTGCAAAGCCGAGACCGCGATGCTGCGCCGTCTTCTTCTCCGGCGCGATCAGCCTATGCTGACGCCATGTCGAGCGCGCTGCCGCTGTTTCATCTGTACGGCGATCCGCCGGACGATTCCGCGTTCGACTTCATTCACGTCGAAACTATCTCTTCGCGCTCGTCGATCCACGACTGGACCATTCGCGCACACCGCCACTGCAACCTGTTTCAGATTCTGCTGATCGAACGCGGCGGCGGCGAGATGGCATTCGATCTGGCGAAGCTGCCGTTTACCGCGCCGGCCGCGATTCTCGTTCCGGCGGCGATCGCGCACGGCTTTCGCTTCGAGCCGAACGCGACCGACGGCTGGGTGGTGAGCTTCACCGAAGACGCTGGCGGCGCGCTGACGGGTCGCGCCGGCGAGGCCTTGCAGCGCTTGCGCATGCTCGCCGCGCAGCCCGTCGTTCCGATCGGCGATGCGGCGGAGCTCGCGCGGCTATCGGCGCTGTGCAAGGAATTGTCCGAGGAGCACGGTGTGGCGCGCGAAGGCTATCGGCTGGCGATGCGCGGGCTCCTGGTGCTGATCGCCGTCGGCGTGGCGCGGCTGGCGGCGAGCCGCGCGCGCGGCGGCAGCGTCACTTTGTATCCGGCCGACGCCACCGTCGCGCAATTGCGCGCGCTGGTCGACGAGTTTTTTCGCAAGGAGCACTTGCTCGGTTTCTACGCCGAAAAGCTCGGTATGACCGTTGATCGGCTCAACGACCACGTCAAGCGCTCGACCGGCGTCACCGCGGGCCATCTCATCCGCCAGCGCGTGCTCACCGAAGCCAAGCGCCAGCTCGTCTTCACCACCCAGCCGATCCATGAGATTGCCGAAGAGCTCGCTTTCGCCGATCCGTCGCACTTCGCGCGATTCTTTCGCAAACAGACCGGAACGACGCCGCACGAATTTCGCGACCGGCGCGGCGGGTGACGTCAGCGGAGACGAACAGGTTAGCGGACAAATAAGCGGCACATCAGGCGAGGTCGTCTGCAGCCGCTCAATTCAGGGAGGATTTGATGACACCATCGTCGAAGGTTGATCGCAGGACGCTGTTTGTGCCGGCCGCCGCGCCGCTCTATGAGACGCTGGCGCCGCTCGCTTACACCCTGATCCGTGTCGCGCTAGGGTTGATCTTGGTCCCGCACGGTTTCGCCAAGCTTTTTCTCAATGACGCCGTTCCCGCGTCGCGTAATTTCGTCAATTTCGGCTGGGCCTATCCGCTTGCCTGGGCCTATTGCATCGGCGCGCTCGAATTCTTCGGCGGGCTGATGCTTGCGTTCGGACTGTTCACGCGCATCGTCGCTGCCGCCATCGTTGTCGAAATGGCGGTGATCTGTTTCGCCGTGCTTTATCCCAACTGGTCGTGGGGCAAGCACGGCATGGAATACGCCCTGTTCATGGGGATCATAGCGCTCGCCATTTTGCTGCGTGGCGGCGGGCGCTATTCGCTCGATCGGCTGATCGGCCGGGAGTTTTAGGACTTTGCATCGACCAATCGCCGCTAATCGATCTCGATTTCATGCGTACGGGCGCTAGCCGCGCAAAAATCCAATCACCGCGTCAGCATAGGCCTGCGGCTGCTCGATATTGGCCATATGCGGCGCATCGAGCAGCTTGAAATGGGCGCCCGGAACCTCGCATTGGATGAACTCGTTCATCGCCGGCGGCGTGGCGACATCGAAGCGTCCCGCGATAACCAAGGTCGGCGCCTTGATTTTCGGCAGCAGCGGCCGGTGATCCATGTCGCGGATCGCCGCGGCGCAACCCAAAAATCCTTCGATATCCGTTTTCGCAAACATGTCCCTGATGCGCGCGACGGCAGCCGGCGAGCGTTCGCGGAACTCTTTGGTGAACCACCGTTCCATCATGGGACCTGCTAAACCCGTCATGCCGTTCGTACGCGTAAACTCGATACGATCCGCCCAGGCTTGCTTGTCCGGGTAGTAGCAGGCGGTGTTGGTAAGGATGAGCTTGTCGATCCGCTTGGCCGCATTGGCGCCGAGCCATTGCCCGACCATGCCGCCCATCGACAGACCGCACCAATTGATCTTGGCAATATTGAGCGCATCGAGCACCGCGACCACGTCGCGGCCGAGCCGCGCCATGGTGTAAGGCCCTTTAGGCACCCTCGATTGGCCGTGGCCGCGCCGGTCGTAGCGCACCAGGCGGAAGTGGCGGGTCCATGGCGCCATTTGGTCGTCCCACATGTGGAGGTTGGTGCCGAGCGAATTCGACAGCATCAGCACCGGTGCGCGCTCCGGGCCTTCCACTTCGACATGGATGATGCAGCCGTCGTCGACTTTGATATCCGGCATCGGTTATCCCCCATGCGTCCGGCGGCTTATTAGCACCCTTTCCTCGGGCCGCGCGAGGCGGTAAGCGATTGTCGCCGAAATGCCTGGCATGCGGGGAGTGACGCCAATGGCGATGACGATGAACGGCGAAGTCCAGCTTGCAGCCACGCCGGAAACGGTTTGGGAAAAGCTCAACGATCCGGCGACGCTGAAGACTTGCATTCCCGGCTGCGAGCAGCTCGACAAGCTCTCCGACACCGAAATGCAGGCCGTCGCCACCGTCAAGATCGGGCCGGTGAAGGCCAAGTTCAAAGGCAAGGTCACGCTGTCGGATTTGGATCCGCCGCACGGTTATAAAATTTCCGGCCAGGGCGACGGCGGCGTTGCCGGCTTCGCCAAGGGCGGCGCCACGGTGAAGCTCACGCCGAAGGACGGCGGCACGCTCTTGTCCTACGACGTCGATGCCCAGATCGGCGGCAAGTTGGCGCAGCTCGGCCAACGGCTGGTCAACGGCGCCGCCAAGAAAGTCGCCGACGATTTTTTCGCGAACTTCGCGACGGCGGTCAATCCGAAGACCACATAAGGCGACAGCCGCCGCGCGAACCGGCCCGCCGTCGAACCGCCCATTCGCCCGATCAACTCTCTTGACCGCTGCCTAGGCCACGGTTCACAGTAACGCCCGTTCAGGGTACGAAATCCGGCAAAATCGCCTCGAATTCGCGCCCGAACCCCGCCGGCGAATGAGACCGCCGGCAAATCGGGACGTTCGACCGGAATCTTCCAGGAGGAACCCATGGCCACGGCAGGGGACACGGTAGCCGTTTCTCTCACAGTGAACGGCAAGCCGGTCAGCGCCAATGTCGATCCGCGCACGCTGCTCGTGCAATTGCTGCGCGAGAATCTGCGCCTCACCGGCACGCATGTCGGCTGCGACACCTCGCAATGCGGCGCCTGCGTCGTGCACGTCAACGGCAAGGCGATCAAATCCTGCACCGTGCTGGCGCTGCAGCTCGAAGGCGCCGACGTGCTGACCATTGAAGGCTTGGCGCCGGCGGACGGGCCGCTGCATCCGATGCAGGAAGCGTTTCGCGAAAACCACGGGCTGCAATGCGGCTTCTGCACGCCCGGAATGATCATGACCGCGGTCGATCTGGTGCGGCGCAAGGGCAACGATCTCGACGACCGCACCATCCGCGAAGAACTCGAAGGCAATATCTGTCGCTGCACCGGCTACCACAACATCGTCAAAGCGATTGCGGCCGGTGCGCGCGCGATGCGCGGGGCCGGCGCGACGTCGAGAGCCGCCGAATAGGGAAGAACCGGGGAGGGAATTGCCGGCGGGCGATTCCCTTGCCAAGGAGTAGTTGCCGGAGGGCAATACCATGAGCGGAACCGGTATCGGCGCCGCAGTGCGCCGTAAGGAAGATCAGCGCTTCATCACCGGCAAGGGCCATTACACCGACGACATCAACCGGCCCGGCCAGGCTTTCGCCTATTTCATTCGCTCGCCGCACGCGCATGCCGCGATCAAATCGATCGATGCCAAAGCGGCGTCGGCGATGCCTGGTGTGGTCGCGGTGCTGACCGGCGCCGAACTCGCCGGCGACAAGATCGGCAACCTGGTCTGCGGCTGGATGATCCATTCCAAGGATGGCTCGCCGATGAAGATGGCGGCGCATCCGGCGCTCGCCAGCGGCAAAGCTTGCCACGTCGGGGACGCGATCGCGGTGGTGATCGCCGAGACGCTGGCGCAGGCGCGCGATGCCGCCGAGAAAGTCAAAATCGACTACGCCGTGCTGCCTGCCGTGGCCGATCCCGCGGCCGCGCAGAAACCGGGCGCGCCGCAAATTCACGACATCGCGCCCAACAACACGATCTATCAGTGGCACCTCGGCGACGCCAAAGCGGTCGATGCCGCGTTTAAATCGGCCAAGCACGTCACCAAGCTCGACATCGTCAACAATCGCCTGGTGCCAAACGCGATCGAGCCGCGCGCCGCGATCGGCGATTACGATTCCGGAACCGGCGCGTTCACGCTGTGGAACACGACGCAGAATCCGCACGTGGCGCGGCTTGTCATCGCCGCTTTCGTCGGCATGGCGCCGGAACATAAGCTGCGCGTCATCGCGCCCGACGTCGGCGGCGGCTTCGGCTCCAAGATTTTCATCTATCCGGAAGAGGTCGTGGCGCTGTGGGCCTCGAAGCGCGTCGGCCGGCCGGTGAAATGGGTCTGCGACCGCTCGGAAGCCTTCCTCGCCGACGCGCACGGCCGCGATCACGTCACCCATGCCGAGATGGCGTTCGACGCCGACGGCAAGATTTTAGGCTTGCGCGCCAAGACCATCGCCAATCTCGGCGCCTATATGTCGACCTTCTCGTCGTCGGTGCCGACTTATCTCTACGCAACGCTGCTTTCGGGCCAGTACGAGATCCCGCAAATCTATTGCGAGGTCGACGCCGTCTATACCAATACCGGCCCGGTCGACGCCTATCGCGGCGCCGGCCGCCCGGAGGCGACCTTTGTCGTCGAGCGACTGGTCGAAGTCGGCGCGCGCGAAATGGGCCAGGATCCGGCGGAGCTGCGGCGCAAGAACTTCATCAAGAATTTTCCGCACCAGACGCCGGTGATCATGAGCTACGACGCCGGCGACTATAACGCCTCGCTGAAAAAGGCGATGGAGCTCTCCGACTACAAGGGTTTTGCCAAGCGCAAGCGCGAGTCGGCGCGCCACGGCAAACTGCGCGGCATCGGTCTTTCGACCTATATCGAGGCTTGCGGCATTGCGCCGTCGCAAGCCGTCGGATCGCTCGGCTGCGGCGTGGGTTTATGGGAATCCGCCGAAGTGCGGGTCAACCCGACCGGCTCGGTCGAAGTCCTCACCGGTTGCCACGCCCATGGCCAAGGCCACGAGACCACCTTCGCCCAGGTCGTGTCGGAACGGCTCGGCATTCCGATCGACAATATCTCGGTGGTGCATGGCGATACCGACAAAGTGCAGTTCGGCATGGGCACCTACGGCTCGCGCTCCGGCGCCGTCGGCATGTCGGCTTTGGTCAAGGCGCTCGACAAGGTCGAGGCCAAGGCGAAAAAAGTCGCCGCGCATCTGCTCGAAGCGGCCGAGGGCGACATCGAATTCAAGGACGGAAAATTCAGCGTCGCCGGCACCGACAAATCGGCGGCCTGGGGCGACGTCTCGCTCAACGCCTATATCGCGCACAAATTCTCCGGCGCCGAGCTCGAGCCCGGCCTGAAGGAAGGCGCGTTCTACGATCCGACCAATTTCACCTTCCCGGCCGGCTGCCACATCTGCGAAGTCGAGGTCGACACCGAGACTGGCAACACCGAGATCATGGCCTGGACCGCGGTCGACGATTTCGGCGTCGTGATCAACCCGATGATCGTCGAGGGCCAGGTCCACGGCGGCATCGCCCAAGGCGTCGGTCAGGCGCTGTGCGAAGGCGCGGTCTACGACAAAGACGGCCAGCTCGTGACCGGCTCGTTCATGGACTATTGCATGCCGCGCGCCGATCACCTGCCGGTTCTGTTGGTCGGCACCACCACGACCAGGTGTCCGTCGAATCCGCTCGGCATCAAGGGCTGCGGCGAAGCCGGCGCTATCGCCGCGCCGGCCGCCGTCATCAACGCCATCACCAATGCGATCGGCACGGAGAATCTCGCCATGCCCGCCACACCGGCAACGGTGTGGGCGGCGCTTCAGAAATCAGGCTTGCCGCGCGCGGCATAACGGAGGACTGCGATGTACGCCTTCACCTTTCATCGTCCGCAAACGGTGCGCCAGGCCGCCGGCCTGTTGACCAAAAACGCCGACGCCAAATTGCTCGCCGGCGGCCAGACGCTGTTGCCGACCATGAAGCTGCGGCTCGCCGGCCCGCCGCAGATCGTCGACATGACGCTGGTCGAGGGCTTGTCGGGCATCGAGCAGAGCGGCCGCACGCTGACCATCGGGGCCATGACGACCCATAACGACGTCAACACCTCTCCGGTGGTGCAGCAGGCCGCGCCGATATTGGCCAAGCTCGCCGGCATGATCGGCGATCCCGCGGTGCGCCACCGCGGCACCATCGGCGGCTCGGTCGCCAACAACGATCCCAATGCCGATTATCCGGCCGCCTGTCTCGGCCTCGGCGCCACCATCGTCACCAACAAGCGCCGCGTCAAAGCCGACGATTTCTTCACCGGCATGTTCTCCACCGTGCTCGAGCCGACGGAGATCATCACCAAGGTGATCTTCCCGCTGCCGAAGAAGGCGGCCTATCAGAAATTCCGCAATCAGGCCTCGCGCTTCGCGCTGGTCGGCGTGTTCGTGAGTAAACGCGGCAGCGACATCCGCGTCGCCGTCACCGGTGCCGGGTCGAACGGCGTGTTCCGGGTGAAGTCGTTCGAAGAGGCGTTGAAGAAGCGCTTCTCGCCGAAGTCGCTCGAAGGCATGACCATCCCCGCCGACGGCATGAACGCGGACATCCACGGCAGCGCTGAATACCGCGCGCATCTCGTCGGCGTGCTGGCGCGGCGGGCGGTGGCGGAGGCGATCGGCAAGCCGGCGGCGTGATCTGCCGGGCGGCGGTTCTCGGCGCCCGTGCTAGCTCTTTTTACGTCCTGCAGCAGGAGACGGTTTGGTCGAAGCGCCCGCCGCGCCTTGCAAGATCGCAATCATGCGATCGATCACGACGTCGATCGACGTTCCGGATGGAAATATTATGAAGTGATCGCGATCTGGCTCCCAATAGCCCTTCTGATGCACGCGGTAGGGTTCGATCTGGAATATTCCGTCTTTTTCGTAAATCGACCAAGCCGACGCGCCACGCATGAACGCCGACCAGCTCTTGTCGCCGGTATATTTCAATATGACCGGCGGCTTGCGCGCGTCTTCGACCGTCGGAGCACGAAACGGGTTTTCTTTGGGAATTGTATTCAGCATGGCTCGCCGTAAGTGTTCCGTATCCACAACCGGGACCCCCGTGACGGGATCGACATCCATATAGCGAGCAATACCCTGATTCACCGTGGTCGGCAGATAAACCGTGCCCTTTTTCAAATAACATTTGTAGAGCATTTCTCACTCCTAAAATTCTGTAACGATAATGTCGACAGGCCTGTTATTTTGCTTTGCCATCTGTCGGACCCAACCGATGATAGCTCGTTGCGCATCGGTCATACTGCCTTTGGGCACAATCAATTGGACCGCCCTGCCGGTAATTTGACCAGCCTGAATGTCCAAATTACCCCAGACGGCACCGTCGAAATCGCGGACAAGCACCAAGCCTTGCTCGGTGCAAGCGAGGCCGAGATTGTCTTCGCCATATTCACTGAGACGCCAGGCTTGATGGATCATGCGGGGTCTCCGTTACGGAGCCTACTTAACCGTTTCGGTGACGTGTGTCAACAACAAAGTGACAAACGTCTCCGAGTTGGATACGACCCGGGAATCCCGACGCATCCCGGCGGAGCCGGATGGGTTTGATCGCGGCCCGGAAGGCCTATATCCAGGCGGCATGAACCCGGTTTCCTCCCCCCGTCCGCTCCCCGCCTCGATCGACGCCACCGTCAACCTCTTGGCGGAGGCCGACTATCTCGCCGATCGCTCGCTCGGCACCGTGCTTTATCTCGCGCTCAAGATGGGCCGGCCGATCTTCCTCGAGGGCGAGGCCGGCGTCGGCAAGACTGAGATCGCCAAGGTGCTGTCGTCGACCCTCGGCCGCCGCCTGATCCGGCTGCAATGCTACGAGGGCCTCGACGTTGCCGCGGCGGTCTATGAATGGAATTACGCCGCGCAGATGATCGCTATCCGCGTCGCCGAGGCCGAGGGCGAGCACGACCGTACTCGGCTTGAGCACGACGTGTTCTCCGAGCGGTTCTTGATCAAACGTCCGCTGTTGCAGGCGCTGGAGCCAGACACTGCCGGCGCGCCGGTGCTCCTGATCGACGAGATCGACCGCACCGACGAAGCCTTCGAGGCTTTTTTGCTCGAAGTGCTGGGCGATTTTCAGATCACGATTCCGGAAATGGGCACGGTGAAGGCCGAGCATCCGCCCATCGTGGTCATCACGTCGAACCGCACCCGCGAAGTGCACGACGCGCTCAAGCGGCGCTGCCTTTATCATTGGGTCGGCTATCCCAGCGCCGAGCGCGAGCTTGCCATCGTGCGCACCAAGGTGCCGGGGGTGAGCAAAAGGCTATCCGAGCAGGTGGTGGGTTTCGTGCAGGCGCTCCGTAAGCAGGATCTGTTCAAATCGCCCGGCGTCGCCGAAACGCTGGATTGGGCCGCGGCGCTTTCCGAGCTCGATGTCGTGGCGCTCGATCCGGCCACCGTTTCCGACACGCTAGGCGTGCTGCTCAAGTATCAAGACGATATCGCCAAGCTCGAAGGCTCGAAGGTCAAGGAGCTGCTCGACGAGGTGAAGTCGGAGCTGCGGGCGGCGGAGTGAATCCGTCATCCTGAGGTGGCCGCCGAAGGCGGCCCTCGAAGGATGTTGCTCAGGCGCTCGGGCCGTCGCCCTTCGAGGCTCGCTGCGCTCGCACCTCAGGGTGACGGTTTACTGGACATAATTTGGCGATGACTGATAAGCCCGAACCCCCTCACCCCAACCCTCTCCCCTCTGGGGAGAGGGAGCAACCAGGCCGCCTCGCCGAAAACATCCTCTACTTCGCCCGTGCGCTGCGCGCCGCTGGCATCCCAGTCGGACCGGGCGCGGTGCTCGATGCGCTCGAAGCGCTGCAGACCGCGGGCGTCGGCACCCGCGAGGATTTTTACTGGACGCTGCATGCGGTGTTCGTAAAGCGCCACGAGCACACCATCCTGTTCGATCAGGCGTTCCGTATCTTCTTTCGCCGCCGCGGCTACATCGATCAGCTCATGGCGATGATGATGCCGCAGGCGCCGGAGGCGGCGCCGCAAGCCCCGCAGGCGGGCGCGACGCGCGTCCATGAGGCGCTTTATTCCGGTCTCGACGACAGACTGAAAAAAGAGCGCGAGATCGAGCTCGACGCGCGCATGACGGTGTCCGACCGCGAGGTGCTGCAGCGCAAGGATTTCGCGCAAATGACCAGCGCTGAAATCGCCAGGGCCAAGGACGCGATGAAGCGGCTGGTCATGCCGCTCGCCGAGGTGCGCACGCGGCGTCTCGCGCCGCATGTGCACGGTCATCTCATCGACATTCGCCGCACCTTGCGCGCCAGCATGAAGGGCGGCGGCGATTTCATCGATCTGCGCTTCATCGGGCCGAAAACGAAGCCGCCGCCCATCGTCGCGTTGCTCGACATCTCCGGTTCGATGAGCCAATACAGCCGCGTCTTCCTGCATTTTCTCCACGCGCTGACCGATGCGCGAAAGCGCGTCTCGACGTTTCTGTTCGGCACGCGGCTCTCCAATGTCACGCGTGCGCTGCGCGAGCGCGATCCGGACGACGCACTCGCCGCCTGCTCGGCGGTGGTGCCGGACTGGTCGGGCGGCACGCGCATCGCCTCGTCGCTGCGTGCCTTCAACAGACTGTGGGCGCGCCGCGTGCTCACCCAGGGCGCGATCGTCCTTCTCATCACCGACGGGCTGGAGCGCGACGCCGACGACACGCTCGCTTTCGAGATCGACCGGCTGCACCGCTCCTGCCGGCGGCTTGTTTGGCTCAATCCGCTGCTACGCTTCGAGGGCTTCGAGGCGCGCGCCCGCGGCATTAAGACCATGCTGCCGCACGTCGATGAATTCCGGCCGATCCACAATCTCGAATCGATGGCCGAGCTGGTCGCCGCGCTGACCAAAGGCGGCGGCTCCGCCGACCCGAAAGCCTGGATGCAAAGGGTGGCGTGAAGACCTATATAGGATCAGTTGAATGCGCTATATTCCAATAAATATAGCGATGAGAATTCACCTCTCCCCGTGTACGGGGAGAGGTCGAGTGAGCGAAGCGAACGAGGGTGAGGGGGCCTCTCCGCGATTCTGAGCCCAGCGGATAGGCCCCCTCATCCCGACCTTCTCCCCGCAAACGGGGAGAAGGAGTAGACAGAGGAGGCCCACATGCTCTCAACCGACAACGACATCCTCAAGGCCGCGGAAGACTGGCGCAAAAAGGGCCGTGAGGTCGCGCTGGCGACCGTGGTCGAGACCTGGGGCTCGGCGCCGCGGCCGGTCGGCTCGAATCTCGTGATCGACCGGGACGGCAATTTCCTCGGCTCGGTGTCCGGCGGCTGCGTCGAAGGTGCCGTCGTCACCGAAGCGCTCGACGTGATCGAGAGCGGCAAACCGAAAATGCTGGAATTCGGCGTCGCCGACGAGACCGCCTGGAAGGTCGGGCTGTCCTGCGGCGGCACGATCAGGGTGTTTGTGGAGAAGGTGGAGTAAGGTCGTCGCGCCATGAAACTCGATATCCTCGCCGCTTTGAATGCCGAACGCGCCGCACGCCGCGCCGCCATTGTCGTCACCAATGTCGAGAGCGGCCGGCAGCGGCTCGTCAAGTCGGGCGACATCGCCAAGGATCCGTTGCGGCCGTTGCTCGCCGAGCATTTGCGCACCAGCAAAAGCGGCATGGAAGAGACGGCGGAAGGCCGCGTATTCCTCACCGTCTATGTGCCGGCGCCGCAACTCGTCATCACCGGCGCCGTTCACATCAGCCAGGCGCTGGCGCCGATCGGAAAAATTCTCGGCTATGACGTGACCATCGTCGATCCGCGCACCGCGTTCGCTTCGCCCGAGCGCTTCCCGGACGTGAAAGTCATCGCCGAGTGGCCGGACCAGGCGCTGCCGCCGCTCAATGTCGACCGTTACACCGCCTTCGTCGCGCTCACCCACGATCCGAAGATCGACGATCCAGCGCTGCTGCATGCGCTCGCCCGCGACTGTTTCTACATCGGCGCGCTCGGCTCGCGCAAAACCCATGCCCGCCGCATCGAGCGGCTCAAGGCGCAAGGCGTCAGCGACGCGGCGATATCCCGCATTCATGCGCCGATCGGGCTCGACATCGGCGCGATCTCGCCAGCCGAAATCGCCGTCGCTATCATGGCCCAGATCACCGAGCGGCTCCGCGAGGAAGTCGACCCCCTCCCTGTCCCTCCCCCGCAAGCGGGGGAGGGTAGGGTGGGGGCTATCGCCGCGTCATGAAATTCGGTGCGGTGGCGCCCAAGGACGCGCTCGGCGCCACGGCGGTGCACACCATCCGACAGAATGGATTCGTACTCAAAAAGGGCACGCTGATCGGCGCCGCCGAAATGGCGGCGCTGCAAGCCGCCGGCATCAAGAACATTGTCGTGGCCCGGCTCGAGCCGGGCGACGTGTCCGAAGACATCGCCGCGGCGGAGATCGCCAAAGCGGTGGCCGGGGAGGGCGTACATGTCGATCGCGCCTTCACCGGCCGCGCCAATCTGTTCGCGCAAAGCGCAGGCGTGCTGGTCGCCGACAGGGACGCGATCGACCGGCTCAATCGCGTCGACGAGGCGATCACTTTCGCGACGCTGCCGGCCTACAAGCCAGTGGTCGCCGGCGAGATGATCGCGACGGTGAAAATCATTCCGTTCGCGGTCGCCGGCGCCGCGCGCGACGCCGCGCTTGCCGGCATGAAGAAGCCGCTGCTGCGCGTCGCGCCCTACCGCATCCGTAAAGTGGGCGTGGTGTCGACCGTGCTGCCGGGGCTCGCGACCAAGGTCATCGAAAAGACGCTAAAGATCACCGCCGAGCGGCTCGCCCCCGCTGGCGCCACGATCGTCGCCGAGCGCCGCGTGCCGCATGAGCGCGCGGCCCTTGCTCGCGCATTGGATGAAGTTCTTAAAGCCGGTTCTGAGCTCGTCATCGTCTTCGGCGCCTCGGCCATCGCCGATCGCCGCGACGTCATCCCGGCCGCCTTGGAAGAGATCGGCGGCCGCGTCGAGCATTTCGGCATGCCGGTCGATCCCGGCAACCTGTTGCTGATCGGCGCCGCCGGCTCCCGCCCGGTGATCGGCGCGCCAGGCTGCGCGCGCAGTCCCAAGGAGAATGGTTTTGACTGGGTACTCATGCGGTTACTGGCCGGTCTGCCGGTGCCACGCGAGGATATCACCGCGCTTGGCGTCGGCGGCTTGCTCATGGAAATCGTCACCCGGCCGCAGCCGCGCGAGGAGCCGGTGCACAGCGGGCGACCGATCGCCGCGATCGTGCTTGGCGCCGGCCGTTCGAGCCGCATGGGCGGCCCGAATAAGCTCCTCGCCGAGATCGGCGGCCGGCCGCTCATCCGCATCGTCGTCGAAGCGGCGCTTGCTTCGCGGGCGCGGCCGATGATTGTGGTCACCGGTCATCAGCGCGAGCGGGTCGAGGCGGCGCTTGCCGGCCTGCCGGTTACCTTCGCGCACAATCCGCATTTTGCCGAGGGCCTCGGCACCTCGCTCAAAAGCGGCATCGCCGCGCTGCCGGCGGATGTCGACGGCGCCATCGTCTGTCTCGGCGACATGCCGCAGGTCGATGCCGGCCTGATCGACCGCCTGATCGGCGCGCTCGATCCCGACAAGGGCGCGCTGGTCGTGGTGCCGACCATCGACGGCAAGCGCGGCAATCCGGTGGTGTGGTCGCGCCGGTTCTTTGCCGACCTGATGACGGTCGAGGGCGACGTCGGCGCGCGCTATCTGATCGGCCGCTATCCGGAGGCCGTCGTCGAAGTGCCGCTGACCGGCGATGCCGCGCTCACCGACGTCGATACGCCGGAAGCGCTTGCCGCCGTGAAAGCGGAGCTGGAAAGGACGTAGACCCTGGTCCAATTCAAATGAATCGGATCAGGGTCTAAATTGTTGATTTGAGCATGATCTTATCCGACCTTCCTTCGCCCGCCGAAGCGGGCTACGCGAAGGGGGGAAACCGGTTTCCACCCCGGATCAAGTCCGGGGCAGGCATTTTCGGGATTATGCTCTAAATGCGCCGCCCGCTGTTTCTGCCGACCGCACGCCAGACCAATTGGCTTTTGATCGTCGCTTTCCTGTCGGTCGGCGAGGCGCTCTATATCCGCTACATGGCGATCGAGAATTTGAACGTCGAGCTGGCTTGTCAGGCCGGGCTGAAGACCTGGCTGTGCGACTCCTTCCGGCTGTCCATCGTCCTGTTCAACCACGATGTTTTCGGCGGCGTGGCGCTGGTCGCAGCGCTCCTCAACCTGATCCGGCCATCGCTCGTGCTGGTCACGGTTGCGCTCGCGGCGGCGGGGTTTGGCATCGTGTTGCACAATGCCGACCTTTCGGCGCTCGCCGCGGGCCTCTTGATGCTCAGCCTGGCGCGTCCCGCGCCCGCAGCAGAATAACCGCAAGGCCGATAAATCCGGCGCACAGCCAGACCGCCTGCCAGTTGGCGAAAGTTTCGTTAAACGCTATGTAGCCGGCCGACAGTGCCAGCACGGCGGCAGCGACGGTCTCCGCCATTGCGCGCGTTCCCGAACGGCGCGGCGTCGAAAGCAGCAGCACCAGGAAGGGTATGGCGGCACCGCTCTGCGGCGCAAAGGGGATATCGCGGTAGCGCGGATCGAACACCAGGCCGAGCGCGGCCTGCACCGAAAGCACTGTCAGCGCGATCAGGATCAAGCCCAGGATCAAGGTTAGGCCGCGGCTCAATCCGCCGTGCACCCCGCCCGCACGCGACAAGACCGCAGCGAATGGCGGCGCGCCTTGACCTGCCGCACACGCGGCCGCGCAGGCGATCGGTGCGGCCGCGGCCGTGACTGCGAAGGCGAGCGAGCGTAGCCAGCCGCCAGCGGTGAAACTGTCGATCGGCACTCTTTCGATGGTCCAGCCGAACAGCACGGCGGGCGCAAACGTCAACGCGACAATCCGCAGCCACAATAGCGACGGCGTATTTTTGCTATTGCCGGCAATGGCAGCACTGCCGAAGCTCAGCGCGGCAAGCAGGATTCCGGCAAGTGCCTGCATTGGCCAATGCGGATGATCGGACACGTTGCCGTCGAAACTGAATTTCGGCGCCGCGGTGGCCCGGTCGAAAATCCCCCAGTAACCGCCGGTCGCACCTTCGAGCTGGCGTTTCCACGGCTGGTTAAAGGCCTCGATGACGTTGAGGCGAAAATTCTCGCGCTGCGCCAGCGTCACGGTCTGTTCGATCGCGCGCGCCTGGTTCGACGGCGACGGCAGCGCAGCCTCGCGCATCCGGCCCTCGCTCGGCCAGCCGAATTCGCCGATCACGATCTCCTTGTTGGGGATGGCCGCGGCGATCTTGTTGCGAATGTCGTCGACATGGGCGGCGGCAAGCGACGCCGGCAGCGGAAAATCCTCCCAATACGGCAGGATGTGGATGGTGACGAAGTCGACGAAGTTTTGCACGTCGCTGTAGCGCAGCCAAAATTCCCAGACGTCGGCATAAGTGACCGGCTGCGCAACTTGCGCCTTCACTTCGCGGATCAAGGACTCAAGATCGGTGACCGACAGATCGCCGCGCAACAGCACTTCATTGCCGACGATGACGGCGCGAATGACGTCCGGGTATTTCTTGGCGAGTTGTACGACCGTCGAGATTTGCCGCTGGTTTTTTGCCGCGTCGTTGGACAGCCATATTCCCTGCAACACCTTCATGCCGTGGCGTTGCGCAATGGCGGCGATTTGATCCTGACCGAACTCGATCGAATAGGTGCGGACGCAGTCGGTGTAGCGCGACAAGACCGTCAGATCCTCGTCGATCTGTTGCGCGCTGACGCGGGTCGTCTCGACGAGCGGATCCTGACCGTTGCGAAACGGCGCATACGAAACGCAATAAAGCTTGCCGCCATTGGCGAGCGGGGAGGGCGGCAGCCGGACCGGCGCGCCGAGCCACCACCATGCCGCGCCGATCGCCAGCGCCGTGAGCGCAAAATGCGCCAGCGCTGCACCGGTAAAATTGCCGTCGAGAGGGCGGTCCACCGTCTCGCATTAGCCTTGCCGAAGCGCGCTGCCAAGCGCGGCTGCCGGCCGCCACGCGCTGCCGTGCATGCTGGACAAACGACCGCAGTTAGGGTGTTCTCTCGTCGGGTGGTGTCGTGGAGCCATTCGGGGCGGCCGCCGCAATAGCGGCCCAATCCGGTGGCCACAAAGGCGTCTAACCAGCGTCAAAGAAGTGCCGAGCCAACGGCCGAATTGGTTAAGGGGAACGTCCGTCTACCGGCTCAGTTTGGCCCAACAATCCAAGGGAACCATGTCCCAGCGCGTATTCAGTGTTCTTGGCGGACTATGTCTTGCCGCCTGGCTTATCGTTCCCGTGAGCCCCTTTATCCATCCGGCTTTGGCGCAAAGCAGCAATCCGAACCCCGCGGAACAGCAAGCGCCCGCCGGCCAGGACACTGCCAAGGATACCAAGGAAACCCAGAAGATCGATGAATACGCCGAAGCACAGCGTGCGCTTAACGGGCCGGCCGGCAATCCGGAATGCGTGTGGCTCGGCCGGCGGGTGGTCAGCTTGCTCTGGCGCGACGATCTCGATACCGCCTTTCGCCACCTCGATCTTTACGACCGTTTTGGCTGCCCGAGCGGCCATATCCAGGCTGCGTTCCGCTGCCTGGTGCTGCACTCCAACACCATCGATCCAAAGACGCCCGACAGCTTGAACGGCCGGGTCCTGGCCTGCTGGATCAATCCGTCGCTCGAAGTCATGCCCGTGGCGGCGGCCCCTGCTGCGGCGGCGCCCGCCGCGACGACGACGCGGTAGCGGTCCGGCGTCTGGTGAAACCGCAATTTTTACGCCGAACTGTTGTTGCTCGCACTTTGTTGTCTTGAATTTGCCATTGCCGGACGCTAGCTTAGTTACGCCGCTCGCAAGGTTGCCTCACCCTTACGACCATCGTCGAACCTGGGGGCAGGTTCGGGCCCGTGTCGTCCGCCCCGTTTGGTAAGAGTCCATGCGCACCGTCGCTGCCGTGCTCGCGCTCGTAGCGTGCGTGCATGCCGGCATCTGGGCGTTGCTGAGGCCCCAAGGAACGGCTCCGGATTACACCGGTCAGCTCGCCAGCATCTCTTACTCGCCGTTTAAGGATTCCTCGCATCCGGATTCGGGTCCACGCCCGACCGCGGAGCAAATCCGCGCCGATCTAGCCGCCATTGCGCCTTATACGCGGGCGATCCGCACTTATTCGGCGACCGGCGGCGCAGAGTTGGTCCCGCCCATCGCCGCTGAGTTCGGCCTCAAGGTTACTGTCGGCGCCTGGATCGACAAGGATCAGGCGCGCAACGAGCGGGAAATCGCTTCCACCCTAAACCTCGCCCGGCATTACAGCAATGTCGACGCTATCGTGGTCGGCAACGAGACGACGCTACGCGCCGAAATGAGCGTCCCGGACTTGATCAAGCTCATCCAAAAGGTGAAGCGATCGAGCCCGGTCCCTGTGACGACTGGCGAAATCTGGACCGTCTGGATGGATCATCCGGAGCTTGCCTCGGCCGTGGACTTCGTCGCCGCGCACATCCTGCCCTATTGGGAAGGCTTTAGCGCCTCGACCGCGGTCGACCACACTATCGAGTTCTACGACAAGCTCCGCCAGATGCACCCCGGCAAGCGGATCGTGATTGCCGAGTTCGGTTGGCCGAGCGCCGGCTACAATTTCCATAACGCCAATCCCGGCCGCATGGCGCAGGCCGAGGTTTTGCGCGACTTCGTCACCCGCGCCGAGGCTTACGGCATCGACTACAACATCGTCGAAGCCATCGATCAGCCGTGGAAGACGATGGAAGGCGGCGTCGGACCCTATTGGGGCATCTTCGATGCCGCGCGACAGCCGAAATTCTCCTGGACCGGACCGATCACCGATCCCGATTACGGCAAGCGCGCCGGCCTTGCGGTATTGTTCGGGCTGCTCTTGTCCTTGCCGATCCTGGCCATGGCAGGGGTGAGCTTCACGCAGGCTCTCATGTTGGCGGTATCCGCCAATGCGGTCGGCGCCTGGTTCTCGGCGATCGTCGCTTTTTGGAAGGGCCATTATTTCGTGCCAGGCGCCGCCTTCGCGCTCGGCCTCGGTATCGTCCTTCTGGTGCCGCTGGTCGCCATCGCGCTGTCGCGCCTGGAAGAGATCGCGGCGATTGCGTTCGGCCGTGCGCCGCGCCGCCTCGCCAATGCGCCGTCGCTGGTGCCCGACGCCGCCGCGCCCAAAGTATCGATCCACGTGCCCGCGTGCTGCGAGCCGCCGGACATGCTGAACACGACGCTCGATGCCGTGGCGCGCCTCAATTATCCGAACTTCGAATGCGTGGTGGTGATCAACAATACGCCGGATGCGGCGCTGTGGCGGCCGGTCGAAGACCATTGCCGCGCGCTCGGCGAGCGATTCAAGTTCGTCAGGGTCGAGAATCTCGAGGGTTATAAAGCCGGCGCATTACGCGTCGCACTTGCGCACACCGCGGCGGATGCCGAGATCGTCGGCACCATCGATGCCGACTATGTCCTCGATCCCGACTGGCTGAAGGATCTGGCACCGTTATTCGCCGATCCCCGCGTCGGCTTCGTGCAATCGCCGCAGGACCATCGCGACGGCGGCCGTTCGCTGATGCACACCGCCATGAACGCCGAATATGCCGGCTTCTTCGACATCGGCATGGTGCAGCGTAACGAGTTTAACGGCGTCGTCATGCACGGCACCATGTGCCTTATCCGCCGCGCTGCGATCGAAGACGCCGGCGGTTGGTCGTCGCAAACCATCGTCGAGGACACCGATCTGGGCTTGAGCATCCTCGAACACGGTTGGATCGCGCACTACACCAACTGCCGTTATGGCCACGGACTGCTGCCCGACACGTTCGAAGCCTATAAGCGGCAGCGCCACCGCTGGGCTTTCGGCGGCTTCCAGCTGGTGCGCAAGCACTGGCGACGGCTATTGCCGTGGGCGGTTGGGCTCACCCGCGAGCAGAAGCGCGAATACGGCATCGGCTGGCTCAACTGGCTGGGCTCCGACGCCATCGGCGTCGTGGTTGCGCTTTTGAACATCCTCTGGGTCCCGTTCGTTGCCTTTGCCAATATCGCGGTGCCCGATCGCATTCTGACCATCCCGATCATTGCCGCCTTTAGCGTCTCGGTCGCCCATTTCGTCGCGCTTTACCGGCTGCGGGTGCGGGCTAGCGCCGGCCAGATGCTGGGCGCGGTCTGCGCCGCCATGTCGCTGCAATGGACGGTGGCCCGCTCGGTCGGGCTTGGCGTCATCCACGAGCGCATGCCGTTCCTGCGCACCGCCAAGGGCGGTGTCTCCCGCAAGGGCCCCGATTTCCCGGCATTTTGGGAGGCGGTCATCGCCGCGCTGCTGCTCGTCGGCGCGGCGACCCTCGTCGTCACCAATTACAAGCAGGTCCACGAGATCAATATTTTCGCTTGCGTTCTGTTGGTCCAAAGCCTGCCCTTCCTGGCTGCGGTCATTCTCGCCGCCATGGAAGGCACGCGGTTGAACAGCTTCGCTTTTTGGCGCGGCGTCGAGGCCAAGCTCGTGACCGCTATCGGCGCCAAGGCCGCCGATCTCTTGCCTCAGTCGCAGGAGGTCATGACCCAGGTCATGGCCACCCAGGTCATGGCCACCCAGGTCATGGCCACCCAGGTCATGGCCACCCAGGTCATGGCCACCCAGGTCAGGGCCGAACCGCCGAAGGTTTCGACCGATAACGTCGAAGCGGCGCAATAGAGCATGATCCCGAAAAGTGGCCGCCGGTTTCCCGCCTTCGCGTAGCCCGCTTCGGCGGGCGAAGGAAGGTCGGAAAAGATCATGCTCAATCAAAAAGCTAGAGCCCGGTTTTGATTCCATCAAAACCGATAAGGCTCTAGGCGTCATTGCCGGCGGTACGCGGCGCCCGTCCCCCGGGGCTCGGCGCCGGAACGACGTTCACCAACTCGCAACCCTTCCCCGCTAGCCTTCGCCCATCCTCTGGGGAGGGGCTTTCCATGATCGCAATTGCGCGAAAGCTTGCACTCGTGGCGGCGAGCTTCGGCTTTATGGTCGCCGTAATCGGCGCCGCCAATGCCGCCGGCGCGCTCGCCGTCAGCGTCTGCGGCGCCTACGGCTACGGCTTCGACTACGGCAGAATGGCGGACGCCCGCGCCGCAGCGATGAGCAAATGCTCCGGCGGCCATTGCAAGGTGGTCGGCGTCGTCCGCAAGGGCTGCGCGGCGATGGCGGTCGACGCCAAAAATCCCTGCGGCTCCTACGGCTGGGCGCTCAATTCCCACCTCGGCAAGGCCGAGAACGCCTCGATGCAACGCTGCGCCCAGTTCGGCGGCCGCGAATGCGTGGTGCGCGCCTGGGCCTGCGACGAGAAGGGCTGAGATCGCCTTCTCAATATTTGGCGCTGACTCCGAGCCGCAGATAGGGACCGCTGCGGCGGTCGGAATCCATCGACCAGCCGGCTCCGGCCGACCATTCGCTTGTGCCGACATGCAAGCCGGTCAGGTGCGCGCCGACTTCGAGCTGCTGGAAATTGCCGCACCACAGCATTGCCGTTTCCGGTCCGACAAACATGGCGTCAAGCACGCGATAGCCGAGCGCCCCGCGCAAATATCCGGTCGGGCCGATCGAGACGAGCGAGCCGTTGACCGCGGCCATGATAGTCGCAGTCGGCTGATACCAAACGTCGGTCGCCAATTGGGCGCCGACATAAAGGCCGCGCAGCCGGCTGCCGGGATCGTAGGGCGAAAGCCGATAGTCTTGCACCACGGGGCCGGCAAACAGACCGACGGTGAGTGCATTGCGCACGAAGCGAAAGCCCGGCAGCGCCGCGCCGGACAGCATGGTGCCATCGATCTTGGTTTGCAGCGCGCTTGAATTGTAGCTGTAGCGGCCGCCATTCACGAGGAGCTTCAGCGTGAAGCCCGGTATTCGGTAGCAAACTCACCTTGCCTCCAGTGAGGTATTGATTCCTAGTAGTGATTATGGAAACCCATAAGCTTAAATTTTCAAATGTTTCAGCATTTCCAAGATCATTATTGCGCGGCCGGACAAGTTCCTATATCGTTCGTCTGACTCATGGACAGGAGATGTCCCTATGGCAGGCGAAAAGGTGGATTTCGATAAGGCCAAGGCAAAGCCGACGGCCGATGCGCCGCGAGCGCAATCAACCATCGAGTTTCCCAACAACGATCTTGATTCCGCCGTAACTATCGCACGGCACGTCTATGACCGTTCAGGACTTGGCAAGTGCCCGCTCGACGAACTGGCAGCGCAGGCTGGTGTCACGATGAGCGGCAACTTTCGCAATCGGAACGCGGCGGCAAAGCTGTTCGGGTTCATCGAAAAGGACGGTCAATCGGCAGTCAAATTGACCGACCTTGGCGCGCGCGTCGTGTCCGCGGAATCCGAAGCCGATGCCCGCGCAACAGCGTTCCTGAATGTGCCGCTCTATTCGGGGATTTTTGAAAAGTATCGTGGCAAATTGCTGCCCCCGAGCAAGGCGCTTGAACGCGAAATGGTTACTCTTGGCGTCATTCCAACGATGGCGACGCCAGCGCGCCAGATCATGCAACGGTCGGCACGGCAGGCGGGCTTCTATCCGTCGAGCGCCGAGGATCGCCTTGTGCGCCCGCGTGCTACCGCGAATGGGGCTGCGGCCGAAACCCTCGATCAGGCGGCCGCCGACGCGCCTCCTCCTCCTCGCGAGGAGAAGACACCACGCCGCAGGAGCGGTGGTGGTGGCGGCCAATATCACCCATTCATCGAAGGCTTGTTAGAAACGTTGCCGGAGCCGGGAACGCTGTGGACCGTTGAAGGCCGCGCAGCATGGCTCCAAGCCGCCGCGCAGAACTTCACGCTCATCTACAAGGGCGAAGGCAAGATCGACGTGCAAGTGTCCGGAAAAACGGAGAAGGCAGCTTGAACGCAAACCGGAGCCACAAGGGCTCCGGCCTGAGAATGGGGGTGCACAGTGCAGGGGTGAGGTTGTCCAGCCACGGCCCCGGCGGGTGCAAGTCCCGCTACCTCCACCTCCCGGTCCCTTCCATAAGGATCGGGCTTCGCAGATCGGCCCCCTTCCACAAGGGGCCACCCTTATTTCCGGTGTAACTTACCAGAATCACCGGAATCCGTCCACCGCGCCTACCGGCGCTTCTTCTTGCTATAGGTAATTCCAGGTGTCGCCCCGTCAACGAAGCCGATCCCTGCCCCCTCTAGGGCAGCTCGCATTGCCGTTAGATTATTCGCAATCGGAACGCGCCGTCCCTTCTCGAAATCGCGCACCGTCGAGGGCGAAACGGCAGCCTTGGCCGCAAGGTCATCCTGCGACCAATCCAGCCATGCCCGTGCGGCTCGGCTCTGTTCCGGCGACATTGGCGCAAAATAAGCCGGTAAATTCTTTTCGTCAACCCCAACGATTTGCGTTGACATCCATTATTTCCGTGCTTATCAATGAGGTCAACGGAAAACGTTGGCCCTATGCCGCAGCACTTCCTCCTCAGTTCAGCCGCCCGGTCGCTCTCGTTAGCGACCGTGGTGCGCATGTCGGACGAGGAAGCTTGGAACGCCTTCAAGGCCATTCGCTGGTCTGACACGCAAGGCGAGCCGGTCTGTCCGCGTTGCGGCTGCGTCGATTCTTACACCTACAAGACCCGCAAGGTGTTTCGCTGCCGTGGTTGCTCGCACCAATACACCGTCACGTCTGGGACGATCTTTGCCAGCCGTAAAATGCCCATCCGGGACTACCTACTGGCAATCGCGATCTTCGTGAACGGCGCGAAGGGTCATAGCGCGCTTCAATTGAGCCGCGATTTAGATTGCCAATACAAATCTGCTTACGTCCTGGCGATGAAGCTTCGCGAAGCAATCGGCGCTGAGACAAACGGGCAGCAAGCGTCCGGCCAAGTCGAAATCGACGGCGGTTATTTCGGCGGCTATATCAAGCCAGCAAACTTGAAAGAGAACCGGCGCGACCGTCGCCTTGTCCGCAATCAAAACGGCAAGCGCAAAGTCGTCATCGTCATGCGTGAGCGGAACGGCAAGACGCTTTCATTCGTATCGCCGTCCGAAGATGCGGCCGTGCCGACCATCCGCGAGCGCGTGACGAACGGCGCGGTTGTTCACGCCGACGAAGCCGCCCATTGGGATCAGTTGCACGCCCGCTACGAGACGAAGCGGATCAATCATTCGCTGGCCTACTCGACAAGCGACGCCAACACCAATCAGGCCGAAAGCTTCTTTAGCCGGTTACGCCGCGCCGAAATCGGCATCCACCACCATGTCGCCGGTCCGTACCTCAATGCCTACGCAAACGAAATGACGTGGCGCGAGGACAACAGGCGCGTGAGCAACGGCGAACTTTATCTCATGGCTGCGGACGCCGCGCTCAAGCATCCGGTTTCGCAGCAATGGAAAGGCTATTGGCAGCGGAGCGAGAAAAATGCGGACTAACACCGAAACTTACGAACATACCATCAACGGGCTTCGCCAGAAGCGCGCAGAATTAATGCAAGAGATAGCGGGACTGAGTGAGCAGCTAGGTGTTCTGACGAACGACGTGGACGCCATCAATCACGTACTAGCGCGGCTTGGTGATACGCAAAAAATTGACGTAACAATGCGCGTGCCTCGCATCGTCTTGTTCTATCGCGGGCAGCTACAGCAATTTTTGCTGACGGAGTTGCGCGAACACGGACCCGCCACAACGCGCGATCTCTGCGAGCGCCTTGTGCAGCTAGAGAATAAGGACAAGCGAGATCAGCGCATGATGGCGGACATCATAAGCCGCGTCGGGAAGGCATTGCGCCGAATGCAGCAACGCGGCCTTATTGTCGGAACCAAGACAAAGACTATGGGGCAATATCTGTGGAGGATTGTCGAGAATGAATAGCTTAGCCCGCGTCGCTCGCACGGAATGCATCATCTGGCAGTATGTCTGGATTCATAACCTGACCCTCCACGACTTTCTGCTCTTTGCCTTCAATTTCAAAATAGAATTGTGGTTGAGTTGGATCAGGGCGGCGAATGCGCTTCGCCTTCTGAGCCATCTTATCCTTGGGAACGGTAATGGCTATCGGTGCAGGCAATATGGGCCTCTGACCAGCAAACCATGACTCAAGCGAGAAGATTTGAAGTCGCGGAAACTGTTGTTGCCCAATTCTATGAAAGCCCTGCGCCGCAGCTATCTTCGTCATCTCAGGTGTCGCAACGCCCCTGCAAAAGAAAATTCCGAGTTGTGCTTCCTGATCCTCAAGGACTGTTTTGAATGCGCGCACCTGATCGATTGTTTTCTTCCCGCCCTTCACTTGAACGAGAAGTCTCCCGGCTTCGCGTCCGGGGCCGTTGTAGAACCACATCTCACCGTCAATTCCGCCGTCCGCGCCCTTTTTCCCATCGTTCCATAATTGACAACCCAATTCATGTACCGCCCATTGCTGGAATCCGTAAGGGTCTCGCTCGGCAAGGATTTCCGCGCTTGCAAGGTCAGCTGGGATACCTTCAACAGGAATCTCAAAAGACTTTCCGAAATGAGCTTGGAGACGACGACGGATTAAACGAACCGCATAATATGAAACATCAATTCCAATCCACTGTCGATCAAGTTCGGCTGCGGCTTGTACGCTCGTACCGCACCCGCAAAACGGATCTAAAACAACATCTCCCTTGTTGCTCGATGTTTCGATTATCCGTCGAAGCAGAGCTAATGGTTTTTGGGTCGGGTAGCCGATTGCTTCGGAACGCGGAGCCGGCGGAATATCCTGCCAGTCATTTTGCAGAGGAACACCGGGCATCTCATCGAGATACCTTTATAATTTGGCATCCCTCCTTTCGTGTACGCAATCTTTCCGTCGCGCTCCATCTGCCGCATGTTGTCCTGCGAATAGGCCCAATATCTACCCTTATACGGCAATGCGAAGGAGTACTCCCAGCCGACCTTGGGTTTTTCAAATTCGTCCGCAACATCTCCTTCCCAATTTCCATTTGGCGATTTTCTTTTGATCCTCCATTTATAGCTCACATCGCCGCCCGGCTTCGCGGCAGTGAGGTTGTCCATTCTGTAGCGACGATTTGTAAGGGGGTCCTCATGACGATACGCCGAACTGAGATAGGCATCCCCATAAGGCGTATATTGCTGATTCCATTTCCACTCGTCAGTTGCCGTATAGAAAAAAACAATATCGCGCACGTTGCCGTACTGACGCCGGCCCTGCTTCGCGTCATTGTGCGCTGAGGTACGACGCCAACTGATTTCCGTTCGGTAATTAACCGGACCAAAAATGGCATCCAAAATAATTTTCAAATAGTGGCTCGCCGTTGGATCGCAGTGCAGATAGAGGCTTCCTGTCGGTTTCAAGGTCCGATGAATAAGGATTAGCCGGGCTGCCATCATGGCGAGATACGCCATCGTGTCACTTCGCTGTAGAGCGGAATTGAGTGCCTTCATAATTGAGGCAACCCGGCCGCCGGCCGCCAAACACTGGTCTAGGCAGAACTCCGCTTCCTTTGTCCACGTCCACGTATCGCGGAATACCGTTCGCTGAGCGGTTTCGCGCTCATTGTCAGGCGTCTCATAAAGTAGGTTGTATTGCGCCTTGGAATTGAACGGGGGGTCCAAATAGACCAAATCAACTGTGTCAGGTTCGATCAGCTGAAGCCAATCGAAATTGTTTCCGAAATAAAGCCTATTTGCCGACGCGTTTGCGCCGTTGCCAGACCTAGTCACGACGCCACGGCCGACCGCTACGCCGTCGGCTCCCCGTTCCAGCCTGTAATCCGGCCTTTCAGGCGAGACTACCGGACAGGTAGAGGCACAGAAACCTTCAACCAATGGCATGGTTAACGGCTCCCCGGTAAGGTGAGTTTGCTACCGAATACCGGTGAAGCCATCGGCGTTCAGGCCGGCCGGCGACCACAGAGTCCCGCCGTAAAGAAAGTCGCCGTAGCGCCACAGATCGGTGCCGCCGAATAGAAGAAACGAGGGGTTGTTGGGTGCGGCGGTTTCCGCTCGACCCACAACAGCACACAAAAGCATACTGGCGACGGCCACCGCCATCGCGCCAACAACGCGCAACGCCGACACTGAGGCCCCCACTGCCCCGTGAAACAACCGCAGGCGGGATTGCGTAGTTGACACCACAACGGCCTAGATGTAGTCCCGCCTGGACAGGCCGACGTTCAAAACGGTGCCAATCGTGATTCCGGTTCCAACCGCAGAAAGGACGGAAAATGGAACCGAAGGAAAAATGTCAGGATGAAATCACAACTGAGATGGTTGATGCAGCGATGACCGCGCTTGCTGACTATCCCCTAGTGTGGGAGTTCGCATCACCCGAAAGTATCGAGGCGGCATTGAAAGCTGCCTTACGGGTTTACCGGGCAGCCCAAGCGATCAAGGGTATCTGAGATTTCGAAGAGAAGTACAATCAAATCTCCCATCCCTAGATCGCCATCTATGACCTTCTTTCCGTTGTCAGCGTACGAATAAGAAAGCCCGTGCCAACTGACGTTGGGTTCTGCCGGATATCTAAAAAATACATGACCATGGTGATGTGAAATCCAATTGCGCACCATCCGCGCAAAATTCAATGGGTTTTCCCAAAGGTCTGGTTTTCCTTTTGGCTGATTATCTTCGATCCATGGTCTATATTTTTCCCAAAAATCCACGAAAATAGGAGTAATGAGATACATAAACGATAGCATTGTTGTTTGAGTGTTCAGCTTTATTGGAAACGGACTAGCCTGACGTTGGGTTGGTATGGGCGGTGGCTGATGTGGAACAAATTTTGTATCGATAAAAGCAGGATATACTCCAGTAATTACGCTGTTCATAGGGTCGCCAAGTGGGAGGATAATGTTAAATGGCACTTGATTACAGTTCACCCGAACGATATTGCCCGACCCAGGTTTAGGTGTGCCCTGTCCACGTAGAGCACCAATAGCTGTAAACACAGCATCTATGATGATAGAAAGTGCCTTGATAGACTCGAATAACTTGTCAGTGGGAACTAATCTGCGGTCAGAGGGAATTTTCCAGACGGCGTCTGACACGGTAGGATTCCGTTATGACAATCATGGACGAACAACGAGTCTTGCAGAAAATCTTGCAGGGTGCCTTTAGTGGCCCTCCCACCCCACTAAAGGATATTCCGACTCACCATGGCGAGTCTCGAAAATTAGAGCGCAAAAAGCCTCAGCGTAAGCGGCGCCGCCAGCGCAAGAAACGCGCAGTTTAAATTACCAACAGAATGAAGCGCGCATAAAGCCAGTTGTCGTGAATGTTCCCAATCCTAAAATATCCATACCGAGGAGAGCATCAAAATCTGGATTGGCGTTGACCATTTCCATTATGCCGCGATCAGGAAATCTCCAGTCGAACGGAGTAATCCAATTTATTAGTGAGCGTAGGACAAGATCGCCGTGATAAATGTTCACCGCGACATTCCCGCCCGGCGTTTTCGCCATTCCTTTACTCATGACCTTTAGGCCACATTTCGCCGCCACGGACGAATGGATCGATGTGTGCGTGCAGCCCGTATCGGCTATCGCTCGAAACCAATAAACCTGTGGCGCGGCCGATCCATGAGGCAGAAGAGATGCAGGAGCAGAAACTCCTAAATCAATGCGCGGCCCAACGTCAGGGTCAATCGGAATGTGGCTGCATGGCATATGAATGGTAGCCCAAATTGATATTATGAGATTTGACTTCCTGAACAGAAAAATTCATGTCGCCATATCTTTCATGACCAAAGCGAATGGCATCACTTATGCTATCGAAAAAATCGATGATCTGAGTGTTGTGCATGACGGCATACTTGCCGGGATGCGACTTAATCAGTTCCGGCAGAAGCTTGGTAAAGGCCTCGAAGTTCTCATCCACTTCGCGTTGGTGAGGCTTTGCCATGTTGTTCTCCAGCGGTTCCAAGTGCGATAATAGCGCGATAGAATCACTTAAGAAAGTGCTACCTCGGGCCGTTCGTTCCGCGCTTTTTCTTGCATCGCCAGCGCAGGAACCGCGCCGCCTGAAACTTAAAATCCGGCTTAGTGAGGTTGATGATAGGTGAGGCGCTTACCCTCGCCGCCGCGTACCGCTGCAATGGTGCGGTCGGTGTCATTGTAACCAAGCGCCTCACGATAGTTGTAGCGAAAATCGAACTCCGCAAGATAGCGATGCAAGTGCTTTTCCTTGCAGTGCTGGTAAACGCCCTTCATGCCGCGTTTGAAGATAGAGAAGTATCCCTCAATGGTGTTCGTGGTCACATCGCCGCGCGCATATTCCTTGATCGAGTGATTAACGGTTTCGTGTGCGGCAAATTCTTTACCGACCTTGAGATACAGGCGGCTTTCGTCCGTCTGCAAACGGCTCTCACGGGCGATGTTCTTGCGAACGATACTGACGATTGTATCGGCGAAAGCGGCCGGGATATTGAATGACCGCACTTCGCCGCCACGCTCGACAAGCGCAACCACAACCCGCTTGCTCCATTTCGGATTGAACGAACTGCGATCAAACTTGCGGCCCTTCGTCGTGAATTTCGGGCGCTGCGCTTCGGGGATGTTGCCGTAGTAGGTTTCGTCCACTTCAACGATCTTGCCTTCCCCGCCCATGGGCGGCAGATCGAGGCCGCCACGGCGCATCGCTTCCATGACGCGGTGATGCAAAAACCATGCGGTGTTGTACTCGCAGCCCAACTCACGATGTAGCTGGTGCGCCGAAAAGCCTTTCTTGCTGGATGCCGCCATATGAAACGCAGCGGCCCACTGAGTGAGCTTTGCGTGGCTGCGTTCCATCACCGTGCCGGTCATAACGGTGAAGTCCTTGCGGCACGTAGGGGCACCGCAACGGTAACGGCCAAGCTTCTTAGTCGCGTAATGCTTCTCGGAACCGCATTTCGGGCAGATCGGGCCATTCGGCCAGCGGGCGGCTTCGAACCAAGCCCGCGCGGTTTCTTCGTTGTGAAAATGGGGTTCGGCGAACTGGTTCTTTTTGGCCATGGCTATCTCCAATGGCCAAAACACTAGCATTAGTCGTTTGTGGTGTCAACTACGTATTCGCGCCGCAGGTTATGCTGGTCGCTTACTTTGCCAAGATGAAGCTACTGTTGCGGTGCAATCAGCCTGTGGAAAACTCGTCGCCGCTACCGCCAGACAACCGCCGATCTGCCCTGCAAGAATGGGGTATGTGCGTGAGCCGCAGCACGCTATAGCTTTGATATTGGCCGGGAATCGAAGCATGACGGTTTCAGCGACGATACAATCGGATATGACCGGCGACCGTTCCGCGGAATTGTCGCGGCGGCGGCTCGCGATCGGCTTTATGAATTGGGCGCATGCGCTCGATCACTTCGTCATCCTGATCTATCCGACCGTCGTCCTCGATCTGGTGGTGGTCTATGGCCGGTCCTATGCGGATCTGATCTGGCTCGCGACCGCATCCTTCGTCGCTTTCGGGCTGTTCTCGCTGCCGGCGGGCTGGCTCGGCGACCGTTGGAGCCGCCGCAATTTGATGTTCGCGTTCTATGTCGGCTGCGGGGTGTCGCTCATTGGCGCGGCCTTCGCGCCGTCGCTTTATGTGCTGGCCTTGGCCTTGTTTTCGCTCGGCGTGTTCGCGGCCATCTATCATCCGGTCGGCACCGCGATGATCATCGAGAAAGCCAGCCAGCGCGGCCGCACGCTCGCGTTCAACGGCGTCTGCGGCAATCTCGGCGTTTCGCTGGCGGCCGGGATCACGGCGACGCTGACTGCGGCGTTGTCCTGGCGCGGCGCCTTTTTCGTCCCCGGCGTGATCTGCATCGTCACCGGCGCGGTCTATCTGTGGCTTGTGCCTGAGGAAAAAGCGGGCCACGCGGCGGCGCGCTCGAAAGCGCCCGAAGTCGCTTTATCGCCGGTGCTGGCCGCGACGATTTTCGGACTGTTCGTCGTGGTCGCACTGAGCGCCGGGCTGGTGTTCAACACCATCTCGGTGTCGCTGCCGAAGATCGTCGACGAGCGCGTCGGCAACGACATTTCTCTGGTCGCGGTCGGCGGCCTGACTACGGCGGTGTTCCTGTGCGGCGCGCTCGCCCAAATCACGGTCGGCCGGCTGGTCGAGCGCTTTCCGCTGCACATCTTGTTCGCGGCGCTTGCCATCATACAGTTCGGCGGCGTGGTGTGGGCGGCCTATGCCAGCGGCGTGACATTGTTGTTCGCGCTGGCGTTCACGATGGCTGCGATCTATGGCCAGATCACCGTGAACGATCTCGTCATCGCGCGCTACACCGCCGATGCCTGGCGCGGCCGCGTCTATGCGGTGCGCTATTTCCTCACCTTCATGGTCTCGGGCGTGGCGGTGTCGATGATCGCCGTGCTCTATGGCCGCGGCGGCTTCGGGCTTGTGCTCGGCACAACCGCGATCATCGCGCTCGGCTTCCTCATCGCCGTGCTGCTGATCGCGTTGATCGCCAGTGGCGTGGAAAAAGCGCGCCTGCCGCAACCGGCGGAATAAACAATCCGTAGGGGCGCTCCATGTGGACGTCCCTTGTGGGCGCCCGCTGCTGGCCGAACGGGCGACCACGAGGGTCGCCCCTACGGTCGTTATGCCGGATGCCGCGCGGCGAGCGCCATGCCGATCATTGCCGTGCCGCCGAACAGCATGTTGATGCCGACGAGGAGCCCGAGCGCCCAAGCTGCGGTGCCGGGCAGTCCGGCGAATATGATACCGGCCAGAATGAGGTCGACGATGCCCGACGCCAGCATCCAGGCCCAGCGGCCGGAAAGTTGCGCCCGATGCTCGAAGGCGTACATCAGCGTGGCGATGCCTTCGACGACAAAGAAGGCGATCAGAACCAGCGTCAGCGACAGTGTGCCGCTGATCGGCCAAAGGATCAGGATGACGCCCGCCGCCAGCGCGATCGCCGCGGAAAGCAGCGCCCACCAGAAGCCGGGCGCATTGCGCATCCAGAACGTCGTGACCAGGCCGACGCCGCCCGAGATCAGGAACAGCCAGCCGATCACCAGCGTAAACGCCAGCGTCGCAACGACCGGTACGATGATCGCCGCAGCGCCGAGCAGAACAAGCACAATGCCCTCGAACAGGAACAGGCCCCAATGGGCGTGGATCGTGCTCACGACTTCGCGTCTGATGTCCTCAGCACTGGTCGGTTGATTCAGAGTCATAATTCCTCTCCCTTAAAATGGGCCGCGCGAACGTGGCTTGCGGCACTTGGCGGGCACTTGGCGTAAGAACGCATAGGAACGAGATTTAGCCTATAGTTTCGCACAAAAAGCGGTCTTGCATAATCACCTTTGCGTACCTATTTGTGTTATGCGGCGTTGAGCCTCGGTTCCGTCGCGTGACGGCCACTTTTATGATTGAGGCGACGCCGGATGTACGCGCGCCTTGTCTTAAAATGTGGCCGTTAGCATTTTGCTATTGTTTTGCCGGTGATCTTCAATCTTGAACGGGTATTATGTGAATTCGAGATGACGGCGATTATTGACGCCGTCACAGAATTATCGCGCGGCCATTTCACCGCGCTGAAACAATTTCCACGGCCGCAGTTTTCACGCCTTCAGGCGCGCAATCAACGCCATCGCGCCGGCAGGTGCGCGGACTTTGCCTTCATGGATGACGTAAGCAAAGACGTTGCGCGATGTCGCTTTGGCTTTCGGGCCGACGCGCGGCAAGTCACCGGGCTCTTTGCCTTGCGCCCAGGATCGCAGCCGATCTGCCCAGGCGTCAATGTCCTTCGGCGGATAGGCCGTCGTTATCGTGTCCTTGCCGCGTTGCAGGCGCGCATAGACGAAGCCGCCGGTGACGTCGGCGATGTTCGGATATTTCGCGTGATCGGTAAACACGACCGGCATTGCGAATTTCCGCAGCAGTGCAATGAATTCCGGCGTGCGGAAGCTGTCGTGGCGGACTTCGATGACGTGGCGCAGCGGATGCCGATCGAATTTCTCCGGCAGCAATTCGAGAAAGCCGCCGAAATCGGCGGGGTCGAATTTCTTCGTCGGCGCGAATTGCCAGAGCAGGGGGCCGAGATGATCGCCGAGTTCGGTCACGCCGGAATCGAGAAAGCGCTTGATGGAATCTCCGGCTTCCCGAAGCACGCGTCTGTTGGTGGCGAAGCGCGGTCCTTTCAGCGCGAACACGAATCCCGCCGGCACTTCGCTTGCCCATTTCCGGAACGTCGCCGGGGTTTGCGAGCGATAGAACGTGCCATTGACCTCGATCGAGGTCAGCCGTTCGCTGGCATAGGCCAGTTCCTTGGCGTGCGGCAGTCCTTTCGGATAGAACACGCCGCGCCACGGTTCGAAGGTCCAGCCGCCGATGCCGACGTAGATTTGGCCGATGCGGATTTGCCCTGATCTTGGAGTCATTTGGCTGTCATTGAGCGGTGTTACACCTCAAATGCAAGTGGTGGCGGAGATGTGTTGGCTTTCTCCATCGCCACAACGGCCACGGTGAGATCAGGCGACGCCGGATGTACGCGCGCCCTCGCTCGTGGTCGTTTCTGTTTTGGCCTCCCACGCGACATTGCGGTTCGGCCCGGCTATAAAGCGCGGGCATCGGCGTTGCGGGCCCGCACGGCTCGCCAATTTCGCCGAGCATCAGGGGGAGGTCATGCAGCGCAAGGTCATCATCTCATGCGCGGTCACGGGCTCCGCCGACACGCCCGGCCGCAATCCGGCCGTGCCGGTGACGCCGGAACAGATCGCCACTTCGGCGCTCGATGCCGCCAAGGCCGGCGCGGCGATTGTGCACATCCATGTGCGCGATCCGAACACCACCAAGCCCAGCATGGAGACCGCGCATTATCGCGAAGTCGTGGAGCGCATCAGGGCAAGCGGCAGCGACGTGCTGATCAACCTGACCACCGGACCGGGCGCGCGCTTCACCCATGACGAACGCGACCCATCGAAACCCGGCCGCGACAGCGTGCTTAAATCGCCCGAAGATCGCGTGCGCCACGTCGTCGAGCTCAAGCCGGACATTTGCAGCCTCGATATGGGCAGCCTCAATATGGGCGACCGCGTCTTCGTCAATACGCCCAATCATCTGCAAGCGATGGCGGAGGCGATCAAGCAGGCCGGCGTGATGCCCGAGCTTGAAGTCTTCGAGACCGGCCATCTGCTGCTGGCCAAGCGCTTCATCGAGCAGGGCTATGTCAAGCCGCCGGGCATGTTCCAGATCTGCCTCGGCATTTCCTGGGGCCAGCCGGCGACTCCGGAAGCCATGACCTATATGCGAAACCTGCTGCCGCCGAACTCGCCGTGGTTCGCTTTCGGCATTTCGCTGCATCAGTTTCCCATGGTGGCGCAGACCGTGCTGCTCGGCGGGCATCCGCGCGTCGGGCTCGAAGACAATATCTACCTGGAAAAGGGCAAGCTCGCGCCGAGCAACGCGGCGCTGGTCGAGAAGGCGGCGAAGATCATCGCGGTACTCGGCGATCACGTCGCCACGCCGGCGCAAGCGCGGCAAATTCTCGGATTGGGCTTAAACCGCCCATGACGACATCCGATGCGGACGCGCAACTGAGCACAGGACAGCCATGACCATTCGCGTCGCCGCCATAGAGGTCAGCCATTGGCACGCGCTCAACGATGCAGCTTATCTGCGTCATCTTCTCGCCATGCCGGATGTGGAGCTGGTCGCCATTCAAGACTCCGACGCCGCTCTTGTCGCCAAGCGCGCGGCCGAGGTGGGGAACCCGCCGACCTACACCGATTACCGCAAGATGCTGGAGCTCACCCGGCCCGACTTCGTGGTGGCGCTCGGGCGGCATAGCCAGATGGCCGCGATCGCCCATGATCTACTCGATGCCGGCTATCCGTTCCTGATGGAAAAGCCGATGGGGATCAGCGCGGCACAAGTGGAGCAAGTTGCCGCGAAAGCGGCGAAACAAAACGCTTTTGTCGCCGTGCCCTTGGCGCAGCGCTACGGCGCCTTCGCCAAGCGCGCCCGCGAATTTCTCGCCGAACAGCGCTTCGGCCCGCTGTCGCATATCTATGTGCGGATCAACCGCCCGGCGCCGCCGCGCTATCCGGCCTGGGACTGCGCCTGGATGCTCGATCCGGCGGAAGCCGGCGGCGGAGCCTTGCGCAATCTCGGCCCGCACGGACTGGACATGTTCCTTTATCTCACCGGCGAGGAGGCGCAGGTGACGGGCGCGCAGCTCAGCCGCCGCGCGCATGACTGTGCGGTAGAGGATTACGCCACGGTGATGCTGCGCTCGGCCAGCGGCATTCTCGGCACCGTCGAGGTCGGCAATACATTTCCCCGCGACGGCACCGATGGCGAGTGGAAGCTCGCCGGCCGTGACGCCATCCTCACGATGAAAGACGGCGTCGTGAAGCTCGCCACCAAAGAGGGCGACCAAAACCTCACCGGCACCGACCTGACCGCGCCCTATTTCACCGCGGTGCGCGATGCGCTCGACCACTGGCAGGAAGGCAAAGCGCCGCCGATCAGCGTGCACGACTGCTTGCGCGCCGTGCGCCTGATCGATCAGGCCTACGCGCGCGCTTCCGCGTAAGCGCGGGGCAGGGACCAGCTTTAGGCGGCTTTCACTTGAATCGTACGCGCTCGTAAACCGCCGCAAAGGGCAAATCGATCGCAAGCCGCTCGATGCGGACGACGGCGCCTTCACCCTCAAACACGTCGGCGCTGGGCGGAAAATTCGTTGGACCGCGCGTCCACACCCAGGCTTTCATCTCGTCCTGCGCGAACACGAGATAAGCCAGCAGGCTTGGCAGGCGAAGATACTCCGCCGCCTTGTCGCCGAGGTCGATCCGCTCCGACGACGGCGACAGAACCTCGGCGATCAGCACCGGAGCGGTTGCCTTCAGATCGTCGGACGCTTCCCCCGCTGCGTCGACGACGACATCGGGGAAGCGAATGGAATGGGGCCCAAGGTCGAGGCCGAATTCGGGCAGCACCGCGAACCGTTCCGGGTCCAAGCGTGTGGTCAGCGCGCGAAGCAGGTTCGCGGTGATCTGCCAGTGCGCCCGTGAACCGCCGGTCATCATGATGACTCGCCCCCGATCGAGCTCGTAGCGTTCCTCGCGGCCCTGCACCCAGGCGAGAAAGTCCTGTTGGTCCATATGTACGGGCAGTTGGACGTTCATGCCGGCAAGTCTCTCTCTCTGGCGCCATTCTAGTCATTCGGTGAACAAGAAAAAAGGGCGCGGCTTGCGCCGCGCCCTTCGAGATTGGCTTGGGTTATGGACTTAGAAATCCATCCCGCCGCCGCCGGGCGGCATGGCCGGCATGCCGTCTTTCTTCTTCGGCAGCTCGGCAACCATCGCCTCGGTGGTGATGAGGAGACCCGCGACCGAAGAGGCGCCTTGGAGAGCCTGGCGCACGACCTTGGTCGGGTCGATGATGCCCTTCTTGACCATGTCGACGTATTCGCCGCCCTGGGCGTCGAAGCCGAAGCCGTAGGTCGAGTTCTCGAGGATCTTGCCGACGATGACGGAACCGTCTTCACCGGCATTGATGGCGATCTGGCGGGCCGGCGCGGACAGCGCCTTGCGCACGATATCGACGCCGTGCCTCTGGTCCTCGTTCGCGGTACGCACTTTCTTGAGCGCCTCGCTGGCGCGCAAGAGTGCAACGCCGCCGCCGGGAAGAACGCCCTCTTCGACCGCGGCGCGGGTCGCGTGCATCGCGTCGTCGACGCGATCCTTGCGTTCCTTCACCTCGACCTCGGTGGCGCCGCCGACGCGGATCACCGCGACGCCGCCCGCGAGTTTGGCCAGCCGCTCTTGCAGCTTCTCGCGGTCGTAGTCGGAGGTGGTCTCCTCGATCTGCGCCTTGATCTGGGTGATGCGGTCTTCGATGTCCTTTTTCTTACCGCCGCCGTTGACGATCGTGGTGTTTTCCTTGTCGATCATCACTTTCTTGGCCTTGCCGAGCATGGCGATCGTGACGTTCTCGAGCTTGATGCCGAGATCCTCGCTGATCGCCTGGCCGCCGGTCAGCACTGCGATGTCCTGCAGCATCGCCTTGCGGCGATCGCCGAAGCCAGGCGCCTTCACGGCTGCGACTTTGAGGCCGCCGCGCAGCTTGTTGACCACGAGCGTGGCCAGCGCCTCGCCCTCGACGTCTTCCGCAACGATCAGAAGCGGCTTGCCGGTCTGCACCACCGCTTCAAGCAGCGGCAGCAACTCGTTCAAAGCCGAGAGCTTCTTTTCGTTGATGAGGATGTAGGGGTCTTCCATCTCAACGCGCATCTTGTCGGCGTTGGTGATGAAGTAGGGCGAGATGTAGCCGCGGTCGAATTGCATGCCCTCGACCACGTCGAGCTCGGTCTCGAGGCTCTTGGCCTCTTCCACCGTGATCACGCCTTCGTTGCCGACCTTTTCCATCGCCTTGGCGAGGTAGTCGCCGATTTCCTTGTCGCCGTTGGCGGAGATGGTGCCGACCTGGGCGATTTCGGCGTTCGAAGTGACCTTCTTCGAGTTCTTCCTCAGCTCTTCGACCACGGTCTCGACCGCAAGGTCGATGCCGCGCTTGAGGTCCATCGGGTTCATCCCGGCGGCAACCGCCTTCGACCCTTCCTTGACGATCGCGGCGGCGAGCACGGTCGCCGTCGTGGTGCCGTCACCGGCGATGTCGGAGGTTTTTGAAGCAACCTCGCGCACCATCTGCGCGCCCATGTTCTCGAACTTGTCTTCAAGCTCGATTTCCTTGGCGACGGTGACACCGTCCTTGGTGATGCGGGGCGCGCCGAACGATTTGTCGAGCACGACGTTGCGACCTTTCGGGCCGAGCGTCACTTTCACCGCATTGGCGAGAATGTCGACGCCGCGCAACATCTTGTCGCGCGCATCGACGGAGAATCTAACTTCCTTGGCAGCCATTAAAGTCTCTCCTGTTTTCCAGTCGTCACCCTGAGGTGCGAGCGGCTATGCCGCGAGCCTCGAAGGGCGACGTGGCAATGGGGGCATCCTTCGAGGCGCGCCTGCGGCGCGCACCTCAGGATGACGGGGTTGGGTTACGTTACGCGGCCTTCTTGCGGGCAACCTGCTCGTCGAGCACGCCCATGATGTCGGACTCCTTCATGATCAGGAGCTCCTGGCCGTCGATCTTGACCTCGGTGCCCGACCACTTGCCGAACAGCACGCGGTCGCCGACCCGAATGTCGATGGGGATAAGCTTGCCCGCCTCGTCGCGGCCGCCCGGGCCGACGGCGATAACCTCGCCCTGCGAGGGCTTTTCCTTGGCGGTGTCGGGAATGATGATGCCGCCGGTTGTTTTCTCCTCGGCATCGATGCGCTTGACGACGACGCGATCGTGAAGCGGACGAAACTTCATGGTGTCCTCCTAAGTTATTGAAAACGAAGACGTTTGTGAGTGTGAACAGCGGCCGTTGAAGAGTCCCTCGGCAGACCGCTTGATGCTGAATTGGGGCGTAGTCTTGGTGCCCACAAGAGGTCTCTCAAAATTATTTAGCACTCCTCAAAGCGGATTGCCAACAGGAGCGCTTGGCGCTCTTGCGCTTGGTTAACGGCGGCGGGCGTAGGGGCGGCCCTTGTGGCCGCCCACGTCGGCAACGGGCGCCGACGAGGGGCGCCCCTACGGTCCCATGCTGTAGTCGCAACCGCGCTGTTAGCACCGACACAAGGATGCTGCTAGTGCCTTGAGTTTAAACAACTTATTCACTTTTGAGGCTTGCAATGCACGAGCGAGTCTCGAAACATTCCGTGCCGGGATTGGAGGGCACCATGGTGTCGAAAGAGTTTCGCAGTCAGCTCGAAGGCTACGGATTGACCACCGCCAACATCCTCTACCGGCGGCCTGACCATCCGTGGCTGTTACAGACCTATGTCTGGCAGGATTACGATCTCTGCCCGAACTTTCCGGTGCTGAACAAATTCCTCAATTTCTGGCTGGAGAAGCTTGAGGGCCCGCTGCACTCCGTCACCGTCGCCCATGCGCGGTTGATCAAACCCGCCGAGATCCGCGCGGTCGACGGCGAGTTTAGATTGCACTAAGCCCTGCAGAAGTGTTTCCCGGGCGCAGCGCATCACGAAGTGATGCGCTGCAGACCCGGGATCGTCGCGAACTCTGCGCCTTTAAGGCCTCGCGTGCTAAAACCCCGGATCAGCGGTGCATCGCTTCGCGCTGCACCGCGTCCGGGGAACGTATCCGAGCTACGGCGTCAGCACCCCGACGATCGCGCCGAGCAAACATGTCGTCAGCGTGCCGGACACGATCGACTTCAGGCCGAGCGACACCACCTCGCCGCGCTTTTGCGGGCACATGGTGGAGAGCCCCGCAATCATGATGCCGAGCGAGCCGAAATTGGCGAAGCCGCACAGCGCATAGAGCATGATCAGCCGGGAGCGCGGATCGAGCGCGCCGTCCGGCAGCGCCGCGAGTTGCAGATAGGCGACGAGCTCGTTCAAGATCGTCTTGATCCCCATCAAGCCGCCGGCGGTCACCGCCTCGCTCCACGGAATGCCCATCAGCCAGCACACCGGCGCCATGATCCAGCCGAGCGCGCGCTGCAGCGTCAGCGGCGCGCCGAGGATGTCGGGCAAGAGGCCGAGGATAGAATTGGCGAGGTGCACCAGCGCCACGAACACGATCAGCATGGCGACGATGTTGAGAAGAAGCTCTAGCCCCGCGCCGGTGCCTTTGACGATGGCGTCCATGGTCGAATGCGCCACCTGCTCCACCTCGTCGAACCTGCCGCCGGTGTGCTGCTGGTAAGGGTCCGGCACCATGATCAGGCTCACAAGGATCGCAGCCGGCGCGCCGAGCACCGAGCAGACCGCGATATGGCCCGCGGCGTTGGGGATCGCGGCGGAAAGGATCGTCGCATAGAGCACGAACACCGTGCCGGCGATGCCGGCCATGCCGCCGGTCATGACGATGAACATTTCGCTGCGCGTGAGCTGCGCCAGATAGGGTCGGATGAACAGCGGCGCCTCGACCTGGCCGACGAAAATATTGGCCGCCGTCGATAGCCCCGCGGCGCCGCCGACGTCGAGCGTCTTTTCCAGCGCGTAAGAAAAAGCGCGCACGACGGGCGGCATGATGCGCCAGTAGAACAACAGCGAGGACAGCACGCTCATCACCAGCACCACCGGCAGCGCCTGGAAGCCGAGGATGAATTGCGCCGCCGGCGTCGTGACGTCGAACGGAGGGGAGCCGCCGCCGACATAGCCGAACACGAAAGAGGTGCCGGCGCGGGTGGCGTCGGCGACCGCATCGACCGCGCGGTTGATCCAATCGAAGGCGATCTCCGTCTGCGGCACTTTGAGCATCAACAGCGCCAAGCCGAAAGTCACGGCAAGCCCGGTGACCACCGGCCGCCACGGCACCGCGCGGCGGTCCTCGCTGATCGCAAACGCGATGGCGAGAATGGCGACCACGCCGAGCGCCGATTGGAGGTTTGGCATTAAAGGCAGCGGCCCCAGCTTTTGTCAGTACGCATCATTCGCTCTGGGAAAAGGCAAGAAGAGAAATGAACAGGCATTGTTTTGACAAAGAGGTGAGCGCGCTAACATTGAGAGCACTATGCTATCGTCTCATCCTAGCTCGCCATTCGGTCCAGTTTACCAAGTCAGTATTTATGCGTTCAGGCGGCGTTCGGAGTCGATCTAAGAAAATCACCAAATTCGAACCGTTATAGCGCGCGCTCGGCACGAGTAGCGCATCAAATTCCAAGAAGTGAGCTGCGGCGGCGATAGCCTGCGTCGCAGTATAGTCGAAACTTTCGTATTTGGTTATATTCACTCCTAGTTTTTCCAACTGCTTTAAATCTGAGAGTACGAGTGCGCGAGCCGCATCGCAAATGCGGAGGTTGAGAAACAGCGTCTGTCGGCGTTCCGCTTCCTTTTGCTTTCGATGGCGAAGGGAAGAAGAGAAAAGGCCCTGCATTCGTCAGGGGCGAGAATTTGAAACGGATGATCTGACAGCTCGGGCGAAAAAATCGCGCCGCGAGAACGAGATTGCATGTCGTAGGGGCGACCCTTGTGGTCGCCCACGGCCTGGGGCCTGCCGCGGCGCGGGCACCCACAAGGGGTGCCCCTACGCCAACCGCCAAGGAGACAAACATGCGCGAAACCAAACCCAAGCTGACAACCGCGGGCTATGCGGACCGGTTCGAGGCCGAGACCGTGCGCCAGCAGCGCCGCTATTGCGACGCTTTCGAAACGTGGCGGGGCTGCAAGGACAGGACGTGCCGACGCGACCGTGCCTGCCGCGGCGAGGTGAGAGCCTGTCTGCGGCGCGCCATCGAGGTCGTGCCGCGCGAGGTGCAACGGCGCGTGCGGGAGGATATTTTGACGGCGACGCCTAAAAATCTCGCCGGGCCCGAACGCCAGGCGCGGCTGTGCATGCCGCGCGACTTTTACGACGGCACCGTCGATCGCTATGTCATCCAGGAGCTCAAACGGTTGCGCAAGACCGGCAAGATCGTTCAAGGAGGCGACAATGTTCATACGTTTCGACTTCGGCTCGTCGAGGCTGGATGGTGAAACGCTCACGCGCCCGTGCGGTGCGCGTCGCTGCGGCGCCACAGCAGATACGACAGCAGAACGAGGCCGGCGCCGACCGCGAGCACGACGGCGATGGTGAGCTTGAGCAGGATCGCTTCCGGCGCGGCGAGCGCGGCAAGCACGATCGCAAGGCCCGACAGCATCGCCGGCCAGCGCGCCAGGCGATGCGTGCGGTTCCAAACCCGCTCGTCGGCCAGCGTCCACGGCGTGCGGATGCCGATCATGAAATTCGAGCGCAGTCTGCCGAGTTGGCCGCCGGCAATGGCAATCATCGCGCCGACCAGGACGAACACCAGCCGCGTCGGGTCGATCGGCGCGGCGCCGCGCACGGTCGAAATGAGCGTGTAGACGATCCAGAGATGGACGATCGCCACGATAACCACGGCGCCGATCCAGCGTGTCGCGTAGGGCAGGCGCGAGCGAATGAGATTCTCGCGCCGCGGCTCGGCGCGCGCCAGGCCGGCAAAGATGGCCGACACCACCAATGCGGCAAGCGGCATCAGCGCCAGCGGCGGAAGCGGACTGCCATAGGCCGTGGCGACGCCGTGCGCGTTAAAGCGCAGCGGCACGGTGGCGGGGAGCACGGCCGCCGCCGCAAGCGACAGACAAGCCATGGCGAGAATGATAATGGCGGAGATGATAAGCGGACGGCGGATGTTCATGGCAGGAACAGTCATGGCACGGCTCCTCTCGGCTGCCGGCGGTCCGCCGGCTCGGGCGAAAGATCGAACGCACCGGTTAGACAGGCGCAGCCCGGCGAGGTTCAAAGCCGCGGCACGGCTCAATTCAAACGATTATTGCTTCGCCTGCGCGGCGCCCGCGGGCTTGCGATCGAGCCAGCTCACGGCGCGATAGGCGTTCACCAGACCGACGCCGAAGGGAGAATCCGGAACCGGCGGGCCGATCTGCTTGGCGGTGGCGATCAGGATGCTGCGAATATCGCTTGGCTTGAGCGACGGATGGCGCTCGAGCAAGAGCGCGGCAATGCCGCTGACATGCGCAGCCGCAATCGAAGTTCCGCTGGTGAGCGCATAGGCGTCGCCCGGCGCCAGCGCGAGAATATCGACGCCCGGCGCGGCCACCGCGATATAGCGGCCGCGATTGGCCATGGCGAACAGATGGTCGTTGTCGTCGGTCGCGGTGACGGCAATAACGTCGGGATCGGCGGCGGGGTAGAGCGGCGCCGACTGCGGTCCGCCATTGCCGGCGGCGGCGACGAGCACGATGCCCTTGGCGAAGGCGGCCGCCAGCATGCGCGCCAGCATCGGATCGGCGGGACCGGCGAAGCTCATATTGACGACGCGTACAGCGTTGTCCGCCGCCCATTGCAGGCCCTTATAGATCGCAAAAGAGGTGCCCTTGGCCTCGCCCGGCGTATCGTCGAACGCATGCACCGCCAAAAGCTCGGCGCCCGGCGCGACGCCGAGCAGCTTGCCGTGCGCCGCGATGGCGCCGGCGATCGAGGTGCCGTGCGCATGCGGAGCTTGCTCACCGGCGATCGCGTCGAAGCTTTTCACGATCGCGCCGGCAAGGTCCGGATGTTTGACGTCGATTTCCGAATCGATCACCGCGATCAGAACGTTCTTGCCCGTCGCGATCTGCTGTGCCTGCGCGATTTGCAGCTCCGCCAAGACGTATTGCGCCGCATCGCCCGCTTTGGCCGGAACAATTTTGGCGGCATCGTCCTGCAACGCGAAAAAGTAATTCGGCTGCACGCTGGCGACGATGTTTTCGCTTCCGAGCGTTTGCACGAGGTTCGCCACCGTGCGGCCGCCGCCGATGCGCCAGCGATAGAGGCTACCGCCGATCAGCGCAAAGCTTTGCGTTTCGAGTTGGGTGAGATCGTAGCGCCGCGCGAATTGATCGATCGCTTGCGGCGTCGTGCCCGGCGCGAAGGACGTGACGATTTCGTCGGGAACGAAGGGTGTATTGCCGGGCGGAACGGCGGCGCCATTATTGTTATTGTTGCCGCCGCTGCGCGCCGCGGCGCCGCCGACGATGCCGCCACCGACAATGCCGCCGCCCACCGCGCCGCCGCCGATAATCGGATAATGCCGTGTCGGCCATCCGGGCCGGCCGGGATAGCGCCGGACAACCCTGCCGCCGCCGCGTGGCGGCGGGAACGGTCGCCGCCAAGCCGGCGCGCCCATCATCGGCCGGCCGAATCCGCCCATCCGGCCGAAGCCGAACGCGGCCGCCGCGCTTGGTTCGCCGCTACACGCCGCGGCGACGAGCAGACCGCACAGCAGAATTCTCCCAACGTGCCGCGGGTCCGAAGGGCTTCTTCGCATGGCAAGCTCCCAATGTCGCGCCGCGTGACTTCAAGCGGCGAGGGATCGAAGCGCGAGCGCCGGCTGTCAATCGGTCATTGCGATGAAGCCGACCACCTTATCGTTCTGCAGCGTATTGACGATGCGCGTCAGGTCGGCCTTGGCGAGCTTGGTCGGCGCGACGCGCACCTGGAAAAGCTGTCCGCCGGACGGGCCGCCGACGATGCTCAGTTTGTTCGCAGCCAAGAAATTGGCGATGTCCGCGGCGGTGGCCTGCGGCTGGAAGCGGATCAAAACGTAACTGCCATCGCCGAGCGCGGCCGACGGCGCCGAGGCTGTCTGATAGCCGCCTTGGCTCTTCGCCTGGAACACGAAGCCGGCGAGCACGCCTGCCTGCAGCATAATGACGAGTGCCGCCGCCGCCGCCGACCAGGCGAGCGTCTGCGGCGAAAGGCTGGTCAAAAACGCGGCGATCCGTGCGCTGAAATTCATGGACGGGTTCGGCCGGCGCGCCGGCAGCGCGTCGATTTTGCCGAACAGCGTCCGCACGTCGCCAGGCGACGGCTCGCCCACCGCCTCGCCGATCGAGGTTTCTTGGGCGAATTCCGCGCGTACCCATTCGTAGCGGCGGGCGAGTTCCGGATCGCTGGCCAACGCGGCTTCGACTTGCCGCATTTCGCTTTGGTCCAGCGTTCCCGCCGCGTACCAGGGCAGCAGCAATTCGATTTCGCTCGGTTCGCGCTGATGCGCCGTGTTGTCCGCCGTAGTCATGGCCAGCCTCGTTCGATGCCTTGCTCGCTAAGGAGCTCCGACAATTTCTTGCGCGCATAGAACATGCGCGTCTTCACGGTCGCCTCCGGGATGCCGACAATTCCCGCAACTTCCGCCACGGACTTATGCTGATAGTAGACAAGGTTGACGATTTCACGGTGCTCCGCCGAGAGCTTAAGCAGGCATTGCCGCAGCACCGCAGCCTTGTCTTTCTTGGCCAGCGCGACCTCCGGATCGTCGGCCTGATCCGCAATCGTGTCGGCCTTCTCCTCATCCAGTTCCTCCATCGGCCGCCGCTGCAGTGCGTTGAGCGCCTTGAAGCGGGCGATACTGAAGATCCACGTGGAGACCGCCGAGCGGCCCTCGAACGTTCCGGCTTGCCGCCAGACGTCGAGGAACACATCGCTGTTCAAGTCCTCTGCCGTAGTTTCGTTGCGCACCATGCGCATCACGAAGCGAAAGACCGGGACTCGATAGCGCGCGAACAGCGTCTCCATCGCGAGCCGATCGCCTTGCGCGATCTTGGCGATCAGAACCTCGTCCGAAGTCGTCTGCATCGGCAGGGCCTATCGGCTCGTAGGTTAGGCAGCCGGCTGGCACGCAGGTTCAAGCAAAAGAAAGGAAAATTTGCGCCGCTTTTTCGGGTGCCGCAGCTTCGCCGCAAGTCTCGCTTTTCACAGGGTGTTCGGCAAGCTTACGTGGGCAATTGCGGGGTTTTAAAGCTTTGTCCTACTGAACAAGACGTAATCGGGCGGAATTCGCTGCCGAAAAATACCTTTGAACCTTTCTCCGGGGCCTTTGTCCCACGGGCATTGGAAATCACTTGAGCCCCCAACCAAACCCCAACCTCGGAGAACGACCATGTCACGCAAAATGATCCTCAGTCTCGCTGCCGCGGCGACCGTTGCCGTGGCGACCCTTTCCTCTCAGGCGGCCGATGCCCGCGGCTTTGGCGGCGGCGGTTTCGGCGGCCGCGGTATTGGCGGCGGCGGCGGTATGGCGATGGCCCGCTTCACGGGTCACGGCGGCCGCACCTTGACCCCAATCTTCCCGGGCCGCGGTCATCCGATTGTGCCCGGACCGTTCCCGCACGGCCATCCCCACTTCCCCGGCCACTGGGTGTTCCACCACCATCATCACGGCCACTGGGCATTCCGCTTCGGCCGCTGGATCGTCGTCGATGACGTGGTCGACGAAGCGCCGGCTCCGGTCGTAGAGGCCGCGCCTGGTCCGTGCACTTGCCTGACCAAGACCTATACGCCGAGCGGTCTCGTGGTGTTCGCGGACGTCTGCACCAAGGAATCCGCCAGCGCTCCGGTCGACGGCAGCGCCGACGCCACGCAAGTCCCGACGACGCCGGTTGCGGCCACCGTAGTGCCAATGTCGGTGGTACCGACGGCTCCGAACTACGCCGGCCGCAGCTACGAGGATTATCTGGCGGCGAATCCGCAAGCCGCGCCGCCGCAGGCCGCCAACCCGGCGCCTCAGGCCCCGCAGGGAAACTAAAAACAAAATGCTCGAATACGCATCTTGGAAATTGCGTCGCCTGCGGCTCTACCGCAGGCGACCTTTTTTCGGTGGCGACGGCGGGCAATAATTCAGCGGCTAGGATCAGTCTGGAGACGCTCATGCATATTCGCTTTGAATTCGCCTCGCTCACCCTTGATGCCGAGCTGCTCGACACGCCGACCGCAAAGGCGATCGCGGCGGCGCTGCCGATCACCGCCTCGGCGTTGACCTGGGGCGAGGAGGTTTATTTCGAGATCCCCGTCAGGGTGCCGCGGGAGAAGGATGCCCGTGCGGTGGTCACGCCCGGCGAGATCGCTTATTGGCCGGACGGCCACGCCATCGCCATCGGCCGCACGCCGATTTCGCAAGCCGACGAAACGCGGCTGGCGAGCCCCTGCAATATCTGGGCGAAGGCGCTCGGCGACGTGAAGACGCTCGCGAAGGTGAAGGCCGGCACGAAGATCATAGTCAGCGCGGTCGAGAAATGACGTCTTGCAACTATTAGGGATCAATCTTCGCGCCGCTGGACTTCCGTGGATCGCCGCGCCAGCGCCAGCAGCAAGTCCCAGGCGTTGCGGATATTGACGACAAGCAACAACAGCGCCGCGCCGGCAATCACGTTGAGGCCTGCGGTCGTGGATCGTGTCAGCAGCAGGCCTGCCGAAACGAGACCCGCGGTATAGGCGGCGAGCGGAGCGGTGCCGTAAGCGAGCCGGTCGGCCAGGTCGGCAATCGAATCGCGCAACAGGCGAACGAAAATAACAATCGAATAGACCAAGCTCCCCGCCGCGGCGGTGCCAATGATCAGCCCGAAGGATTGCGGCGTTTGTGTCGGAACCAGTGCAATCAGGCTGAGAAACAAAACGTTGGTGTAGTGGAAAACGACCGGGCTCATGAAGGTGCGCGTGGCGCCGGCACGCTCGGGGGTGAGCACGCTGGCGCCGATCGAGGCCGCGACGAAAAGGAGCGCCACCAGCGCCGCCGCCGCGGTGCCGAGCAGCCCGTAAAATTCGTGCCAGTCGGAGAGCATGCAGCTATTTTACTTGAGGATGATCTTATCCGAAAACCGGAAGACCACTTTTCGGGATTATCCTCGCCCGACGAACGGCATCAGGTTCGCCATCACGGTCATGAACAGCACATTGGTGTCGAGCGGCAGGCTCGCCATGTAAACAACGGCGCGGCCGACGTCTTCGGCCGCCATGCGCGCTTCGATTTTCTTCGTTCCGTCGGGCTGCAGCACGCCGTCGCCCTGCACCATGCGGTCGGTAAGCGGGGTCGCAGCATTGCCGATGTCGATCTGGCCGCAGCAGATATCGTAACCGCGGCAGTCGAGCGCGGTCTGTTTGGTCAGCCCCGTGACCGCGTGCTTGGTCGCGGTATAGGCGGCCGCGCCCGGCCGCGGCGTATGCGCCGAGATCGAGCCGTTATTGATGATGCGGCCGCCGCGCGGATTTTGCGCCTTCATGATCTTGATCGCTTCCTGGGTGCACAGGAAGACGCCGGTGAAATTGGTGGCGACCACGGCCTGCCATTTGTCGAGCGGGATCTCTTCGATCGGCATCGCCGGGGCGCCGATGCCGGCGTTGTTGAACAGGAGGTCGAGCCGGCCGTAGGTTTCCTTGGTTTTGGCGAACAGCGTTTTGATCGCGGCCGGATCGGCGACGTCGGCTGGGACCGGCAAGGCTTCGCCGGGCGTCTGCGCGCCTTCCTTGGCGACCGCTTCGAGCATGTCCTTGCGTCGGCCGGCGAGCACCACCGCATAACCCTCGCGCATCAGCGCCAGCGTCACCGCGCGGCCCACCCCGGTGCCGGCCCCTGTCACCAATGCAACTTTTCGCGCGGCCATGTTTGCCTCCCTGTTGTTCTGTGGGGCAACGCAATATCACCTCTCCCCGCGCGCGGGGAGAGGTCGTCGCGCGAAGCGCGGCGGGTGAGGGGGCCTCTCCGCGATTCTGAGCCTGGCGGCAACGCCCCCTCATCCCAACCTTCTCCCCGCACGCGGGGAGAAGGAGGAGTGGGTTCAGCTCGCCAGCGCGACTTCCTGGTCGGGGCTGCCGACGCGGTAGTCATCGGGCGAGGCCAGCCGCTGATCGATCTGGCCCGCGGTGCCGGGCTTGCCGAAGCGGAAGCCTTGCATCGAATGCACGCCGGCGGCGCGCAGGAACAGATGCTGCTCGGCGGTCTCGACGCCTTCCGCGGTGACCTTCATGCCAAGTCCGCGGCCGAGGCTGACAACGGCGTGCACGATGGCGGCGGCGTCGGGCGCCTTCTCGATCGCGCGCACGAAGCTACTGTCGATCTTGAGCTTGTCGAACGGGAAACGCCGCAGATAGAGCAGGCTCGAATAGCCGGTGCCGAAGTCGTCGAGCGCGAAGCGCACGCCGATGGCTTTCAGGCGCAGCATCGACAGTTCCGCGGTTTCGAGGTTGCCGAGCAGCGTGCTTTCCGTCAGCTCGAGTTCGAGCCGGTTGGCGTCGAAATCGGTCTCGGTGAGAATGCGCTCGACCAGCTCGACGAAGTCCGAGCGGCGGAATTGCAGCGGCGAGACGTTGACCGAAACCATCAAATTCGGCCAATTGCGGCCATCGAGACAGGCGCGCCGCAGCATCCATTCGCCGAGCTCGATGATGAGCCCGGAATGTTCGGCAATCGGAATGAAGCGCGACGGTGGGATCTCGCCGTGGGTCGGATGCGTCCAGCGCGCCAGCGCCTCGACGCCAACGACGGTATCGCCCGAAGCATTGACGATCGGCTGATAAGCGGCGCGCAAGCCGTCGCTCTTGATCGCTTGCAGCAGATCGCCTTCCAGCAATTTCCGGCTCGACAGGTCGGCGTCCATCGCCGCATCGTAGATGCAGGCGCGATTTCGACCTTCGTTCTTGGCGCGGTACAGCGCCATATCGGCATAACGCAAAATGTCGGCGGCGTCGCCGGCGCGGCGGTCGATCACGGCGATGCCGATCGAGGCGCCGATGATGATGTTGTGGCCCGAGATGGCATAGGGCGCGCAGACCGCGGCGATGATCCGACCGGCAATCGCCTGCAGCGAATAGGAATCCGAGGCGCAGGTGGTGATGATGGCGAATTCGTCGCCGCCGAGCCGCGCCACCAGATCGTCGTCGCGCATGATCCGGCTCAAGCGCTGCGTGACGTTGAGAATAAGCTCGTCGCCGATGTGGTGGCCGAGCGTATCGTTGACGTCCTTGAAATGATCGAGGTCGATGTAGAAGACCGCGGCGGAGAGCCCGCCGGCGCGCACATTGTTGATGGCCTGTTCGAGGCGCTCGCCAAAAAAAATGCGGTTGGGCAGGCCGCAAACCGGATCGTGCAAGGCCAGATGACGCAATTGCCGCTCGCCGGTGGCGATTTCCGCCGCGGTGCGCCGCATATAGCGGATGCCGAGAACGACAAAGAGCGCGAACCCGGCTAGCGCCACCGCGATGAACGGCGCCACGCTCGCCACGATCGCGGCGCCGGGCCGCGTCGGCTTCCAGGCGAAGCGGGCGACCACGGCGCCCTGGGCGTCGGCAAGCGCGAAAGAGCGATCCGTGCCGGCTTGGCTCGGGTCGTCGATGTGACGCAGGTTGGCCAATTCGAGATAGCCTCCGATCTTGTCGAGCAAGCGCGCATCGATATATTTGACGGCGAACACGATCGGTGCGTGGTCATTGCCTGGCGCGAGATCGGCATCGGACCCGACCGCCACCGCGGCGACATAGGCGGGTTTGCCGAGAAAGCTCTGGACCAAAATCGTGCCCCGGCCCGGCTTTGCGGGGTTCTGGCCATCGAGCAGCGAAACGGCTTGCGCCGGCATCGCCGAAAGCCGCCCACGCAAGAGACCGATGCTCGGCGCCAGTTCGGTGGACAAGTCGCTCGTGCCGAGATCGGCGGCGACGCCGGAATATGTGTATTCGACGTGGTCGTTCGCGTCGACGACCGCCACGATATTGAAATGAAACTTTGCCAGCCATTGTCCGACTCGCTGGTCGGCCCATTGCGGGTCGTAGCTCGTGCGAATCTTGGCGGTCGCGCTCGGCGTCGCAGCTACGACTTCGACGAGGTGCAGCGCGTGCCGGCCGTGATCGGTGATCGACTGCGCGATCAGTTGCTGTTCGGTATTGAAGGCGACTTCGTCGGCGCGCCGGGCCGAGGTCAGCACCGCGACGATGACGCACGCGATCGCCACAACGACAATGACGCCGATCGGCATGACCAGGCGCGCCTGGTCCCACCGCGACCCTTTCCTTTCCCCGGCGATATGCAACCGCGCCGAAGGCAACACGCTTCTACCCTTCGCGTTTACTGGCTCGATTCGACCTTAAGGAGCAAAGCTTTCCAATGGCTTGCAATAAGCGGGCACAAGCGCGTGGAACGAGTGGCGCGCTCGGTTCCACGAGCCGTCGTTAATCGGAAGTTAATTGTCTTCGGAGCGGCTCTGTTGCGATCAGGACCGCAAAGACTCTAGCGCCTGTTGTGGTAAGGCGGCCGCGGGATGCCGATATGGGCGGCGCGCAATGCCGCCGACCAGCGTTCGCGCAGGTCGGTGAAGTAGGGCTCGCCCGGCTCGATGCGATAGACCAGTTCCGGATCGCAGGTATCGCGCCGCAACACCAAAAGGTCGATCGGCAAACCGACCGACAGGTTTGACCGCATGGTCGAATTGATGGAAACCAGGCCGACCTTCAGCGCGTCGTAAATATCCATTTCGTAATTGATGGCGCGGTCCAGCACCGGCTTGCCGTATTTGTGCTCGCCGATCTGCAAATACGGCGTGTCGGTCGTGCACTCGATGAAATTGCCGGCCGAATACACCATGAAGAGCCGCATCCGCTCGCCCATGATCTGGCCGCCGAACAAAAACGAGACGTCGAAGTTCACGTCGGACGCTTCCAGCGCCTTGCCTTCGGTGGCGTGGATGGTGCGAATGACGTGGCCGACGCGCTGGGCGGCCTGGAACATGGTCGGCGAGTTCATCAGCGTTTCGTGCTCGCCGGTTTCCGGGTTGTCGTAGCCTTCGGTCAGGATGCTGACCACCGACTGGCTGACCGACAGATTCCCCGCCGACGCGATGGCCATGACGCGCTTTTTCGGATCCTTGAACACGTGCAGCTTGCGGAAGGTCGAGATGTTGTCGACACCGGCATTGGTTCGCGTGTCTGCGAACATCACGAGCCCCTCGCGCACGAGAATGCCACCGCAATAGGTCATCGACTCAAGCTCCGCCGTGCGATCACTATAACATCCCGCCCGACAAAGCGGCCAGGATCAGCGCCTACTGGCCGACCTTAAGCGCCACCGCGAGCGTTTCGCTGCCCGGCCCATAGCGCATGCCGCGCACCGGCGCTGCGCCGAGCGAATCGAGGCCGACTGCGACGCGGACATGCGCATCGGTCGGGCAGAATCCATGCGCGGGATCGAAGGCAACCCAGCCGAGATCGGGCACCGCCGCCTCGGCCCAGGCATGACCCGCCGCCGGCGCGGTGGGCCCGTCGTTACCGCAGTAATAGCCGGCGACGTAGCGAGCGGGAATGCCGAGGCTGTGCGCGGCGGCGATGAAGATATGACTCAAATCTCGCGACAGCCCGCGCTTGCGAGCAAAGGCTTCGGCGGCATTGGCGGCGCCCTCGGCTTCATCCGTGTCGTGAACCATGTCCTCGTACAGCCGGTCCAAGAGCGCGTGCAGTTCCGCGAGAATGTCGCCGCCTGCGGCGCTGCGGATGCCGTGTGCAAAATTCCGGATTGCCGCATCGGCCTGGGTCAGCGCGGTATCGCGCAGAAACAGGCTCGGCGCGAATTGCTCGACGGTGCCGCGCACGATGCCGTTGGTGTTCTGCGTTTCGACCTCGCCGTCCACCTCGACGGACAGCTCGCTAAAAGGCCCATCGGCGGAGAATACGTGGGTGAGATTGCCGAAGGCATCCTCATGAGCGGCAAGCCGTGCATCGGCCGAAACGTCGATGCGCCAGCGCACCACGTACTGGCCCTCGTGGTTTCGCGGCGTCAGCCGCAGCACTTGGATGACGCCCGCGGCCGGCGGATCGTAGTGGTAAACGTTGCAATGGGCGATACGCAGGCGCATGTCACGAGTCAGCAGTCGGTTATCAGTAATCAGAAATGGCACTGGGCTGAGGATGCAAGATATAGCACGGCATTATCCTCTTGCGTCTGATCCCTGACTACTGATTACTGATCCCTGATCCCTGACTGCTACAGCAGATACTGCTGCGTAACCGCGGTGCCGAGGCGATTGTTGTCCTCGACGAATTCGTCGATGAATTCGTGCAAGCCGCTCTGGAAAATGTCCTCGATTTTTGAGTTCTCCAGTCGCGCGCGCACGGTGCGGGCGTGACGCTGCGCCGGCCCCTGGCGGCCATAGGCATTGGCGATGCGGTCGAGGTTTTGCACCAGGTTCTCGTAGCAGCTGGCCAGCGAGCGCGGCATCTCATCCTTGAGGATGAGCAGATCGGCAACAAGCCACGGTTTGACGTTCTCGCGATAGACCCAGTGATAGGCGGTGAGCGCGGACACCGTGCGCAGGATCGAGGACCACTGGAAGTAATCGAGCGGGCCGCCGACTTTCTCGATAACCGGCAGCAGCAGGTGGTACTTCACGTCGAGAATGCGCGCGGTGTTGTCGGCGCGTTCGATATAGACGCCGAGCCGGGAGAACCAATAGGCGTCGTTGCGCAGCATGGTCCGGTAGGCCGAACCGTCGAACTGCAAAGAGGAGCTCTGCACCCAGCGCAGGAAACGCGCACATTCCTCGCGCGAACTTGGGCCGTTGCCCCAGCGCTTGAGTTCGAGCCAAGCGCTGTTGATGGCGTCCCACATTTCGATGGTCAGCGCGGTGCGCACCGCGCGCGCATTGAGCCGGGCATTTTCGAAGCAGTTGCGGATCGAGGATGGATTGGCGGTGGAAAAGGCGAGGAATTCAGTGACGGTCTCTTCGTTGGCCTCCTTGTAGGTCTCGAAGAAGGCGGTCGCGCAACCCGCCGTGGCAACCGCCGATTCCCATTCGTTGGTGGTGCCGACATAAGCGAGCGGCAGTGCAGTCAGCCGCAGCGTGGTGTCGAGAATGCGCGCAATATATTCCGCACGCTCGACATAGCGGGCGAGCCAATAAAGGTTATCGGCGGTGCGCGAGAGCATGTGCTTAAGGCTTCATCAGTACCCGATCGAATGCTTTAGTTGTCCAAAACCCAAGTGTCCTTGGTGCCGCCGCCTTGGCTTGAATTGACGACCAGCGAACCTTTCTTGAGCGCGACGCGCGTCAGCCCGCCGGGCACGATGCGCGTCCGGGTGCGGCCGGTAAGCACGAACGGCCGCAGATCGACATGGCGCGGCGCAATGCCTTCCTCGACGCAAGTCGGACAGGTCGATAGCGCCAGCGTCGGCTGGGCGATGAAATTCTTCGGATCGGATTTGAGCTTGGCGCGGAACGCAGCGATGGTCGCTTTGTCCGCCTTGGGCCCGATCAACATGCCGTAGCCGCCCGAGCCGTGGACTTCCTTGACCACCAGTTCTTCGAGGCGATCGAGCACATAAGCGAGGTGCTCGTCCTCGCGGCAGCGCCAAGTCGGCACGTTTTTCAACAGCGGCTCTTCGCCGAGATAGAATTTTACGATCTCCGGCATGTAGCTATAGACCGCTTTGTCATCGGCGATGCCGGTGCCCACCGCATTGGCGAGCGTCACGGTGCCGGCTTGATAGGCCGACATCAGGCCGGGCACGCCGAGCGCGCTGTCGGGCCGGAACACCAAAGGATCGAGAAAATCGTCATCGATGCGGCGATAGATGACGTCGACGCGTTTCAATCCCTCCGTCGTGCGCATGTAGACGACGTCGCTTTTGACGACGAGATCGCGGCCCTCGACCAATTCGATGCCGAGCTTGTCGGCCAGGAACGAATGTTCGTAATAGGCGGAATTGTAGACACCCGGCGTCAACAGCACGACATTCGGCTCCGACGATGCGGATGGCGGCGCCACCGATTTCAGCGTCTGCAAAAGCTCGTCGGGATAATTTTCGACCGGCGCGACGTGGTAGCGCGAGAACAGTTCGGGGAATAGCCGCAGCATGATCTCGCGGTTCTCCAGCATGTAGGAGACCCCGGACGGCGTGCGCGCATTGTCCTCGAGCACGTAAAAGGTGTCGGCGTCGAGCCGCACGATATCGATGCCGGCGATATGCACATAGATATCGTGCGGGACTTTCTGGCCGTTCATTTCCGGCCGGAACACCGGATTCTGATACACCAGATCTTCAGGGACGATGCCGGCCTTTAAGATTTCGCGGCGGCCATAGACGTCCTTGATGTAGGCGTTGATGGCCTTGACCCGCTGTTCGAGGCCGCGCTGCAACGTCTCCCATTCCTTGGCCGAGATGATGCGCGGGATGACGTCGAAGGGAATGAGGCGCTCCTGCGCCTCAGGATCGCCGTAGACCGCGAAGGTGATGCCGATGCGCCGAAACAACAGCTCTGCCTCGCGCCGGCGGAAATCCAGCACGTCCGGTTTGACCTCGGTGAGCCATTGCGACAGTTCGGCATAGGCCGGTCGCACGGCGTCCCCGGTGCCTCGCATTTCGTCAAACATGTCGACCCCGGCCCGCTCCCACCGTAAACGCCTGCGGTTACCGTTACTTGTAGCAAGCTTCGCGCCAATTCGAACGCTCAAGGTCACGGCCTGGTTGCCGGCCATTTTCCCATTATTGCTCATGTTTTGGGCGGTTTGACCACCGGGACGGCTGATCTGGAACCGACAGGAGCTTTGCCGGCGGCAAAGGCAGAAACCGGTCCTATGCTTGAGCCGCCACCGTCGTCGGGTTAGGAGGAGGTTGAGTATGGGGATCGAGCCAATGTCCGACAGCTTGGCCAATGGCGCAGGCAAGATCGAAGGCGGCATCGTCACCGCTGCCGTCCTCGTTATCGGCGATGAGATCCTGTCCGGCCGCACCAAGGACAAGAACATCGGCTACATCGCCGAATATCTGACCGGCGTCGGCATCGATCTCAAGGAAGTGCGCGTCGTCCCCGACGAAGAGCCGGAGATCGTCGCCGCGGTGAATGCGCTGCGGCCGCGCTACACCTATGTGTTTACGACCGGCGGCATCGGCCCAACCCATGACGACATCACCGCCGAATGCGTGGCCAAGGCGTTCGGCGTCGCCATCGATTATCACCCGCGCGCCGTCGAAATCATGCAAGCGCGCGTCGCCGCTACCGGCGGCGTGATGAATGAGGCGCGCATGCGCATGACGCGCGTTCCGGTCGGCGGCGAACTCGTACTCAACAAGATTTCCGGCGCGCCGGGCTTTTGGATCGGCAATGTGATCGTGATGGCGGGCATACCGAGCGTGATGCAGGCGATGCTCGAATACGTTACGCCGAAGCTTAAGACCGGCGTCCGGATGCTTTCGGAAACGGTGCGTGCCGACTGTCGCGAAGGCGATATCGGCACGGCACTCGGCGAGATTGCCAAGAGCAATCCCGACGTGGTGATCGGCTCATATCCGTTCATGGATGAAAAGGGCGCCGCCAATACTAACGTCGTGATACGCTCGCGCGATGCGCAAAAACTCGCCGGCGCCAGAGCGGCGGTCGAGGCGATGCTCGAACGTGTCAAGGCCGAGCTTGCCAAAGCTTGACTGCCGCGCCGCAATCGCGGCCGTGATTCTTCCCAGGTTCCTCAATCGTGGCGCTCGATGAACGCAGCTATGGGCCGGCGCCGGATCACCCGCTTATTCGCCTGCGCGCTGACCGCGCTTGCCGCGGCGCTGTTGCCGCCGAGCAGGTGCGGCGCGGCGGCGAGCGGCCAGCTGCAGGGTTTCGGCATCGTCTATCTGCACGGCAAAGCTGGCTGGCCGGGAGCGTTCAACGGCGGAATTCTAAGTTCGCTGCGGGATGAAGGCGCACTGATAGCGACGCCGGAAATGCCGTGGTCGTTCCACCGGCGCTACGCTGCTACCTACGACGAGGCGATGACCGAGATCGATACCGCCGTTGCCGGGCTCAAAGCCAAGGGCGCGCGACGCATCGTCGTCATCGGCCACTCGCTGGGCGCCAATGCGGCGATCGGCTATGCCGCGCGCCGTCCCGAGCTTGCCGACCTCGCCGGTATCGTCGCGCTGTCGCCCGGGCATTTGCCCGAAATCGGCGCCATGCGCAGCTTCGTCGCCGAAGGGGTCGCGCGCGCAAAGAAATTAGTCGCCGACGGCAAAGGCGACGTGCCGCAAACTTTTCCCGATATGGCGCAGGGCATTCCACTGATTGCGACGGCGACCCCGCTTGTCTATCTCAGCATGTTCGATCCCGACGGCCCGGCGGCAATCCCGAAAAACGCGGCCGCCATTGGCGCCGCGCCGCATCCGCTGCCGCTGCTTTGGGTCGTCGGCAAGCTCGATCCGATCGACCGTCGCGGACCCGAATACGCCTTCAACGCCGCCGCGAAGAATCCGAAGAGCAAATATATTGAAGTCTTCGCCGGCCATCTCACGACGCCGTTGGTTGCCCGCAAACAAGTGGTGGCGTGGATCAATTCCCTGTGAGCCGTGTCACCTCTTGGTCACCACGATGCGCCTTGTCTGAGCAAAGGCTCGTGCTTACTTTCGCCGGGCACGGCTTGGTGTGAGCGGGATTTTTAGCGGTGAGCGAAACCGAAGCGCTTTTTAACGTCTTGCGCCAATCGGCCGACGCCGATTGCGTCGCCGCCATCGAGCGCGCGGTCCGCGACGCGCCCGATCGCGAGCTGTGCCGAATCAACGCGCTTGATTTCGCCGCCAAGAACGGACTCGATGAAGAGCGCGCGCTGGCCGCGTTCCTCCATGCCGCGCGGCTCGGCCTGTTCGAATTGTCGTGGAATGTGCTCTGTCCCGGTTGCGGTGGCGTGCTCGACGCGGGCACGACGCTCAAAACCGTCAATCACGAGGAATATGCCTGCGGACTGTGCGCGTGCGGCTACAAGCCGACGCTCGACGAAATGGTTGAGGTTACCTTCACGGTGAGCCCGCGCGTGCGCCGCATCGCCGCCCACGATCCGGATTCGCTTCCCGAAGCGGAGTATTACCGCCAGATTTTCTGGAGCTCGGGCGTCGATCTGCCCGATAGTTTGGACAAGAGCCTCGCCGCGTTCACCATCGATTCGATCGAGCTGCCGCCCGGCGAGCGGGCGGTGCTGTCGGTGCAGTTGCCCAACGTTTTCGTCATCGCGTTCGATCCGGTGACGCACGGCACGCAGTTCATCGATATCAAGGGTGAACCGACCAACGAGCGCCAGACGTTGTCGATGGTGTTCAACAAGGTCAAAGCGCCGACCGGAACGGTAGAAATGCGGCCTGGCCCGCTGCGTCTCGCGCTCGAAAACCGGACCGACCGCCGCGTGCTGCCGGCGTTATGGGTTGCCGGCGACGCCCTTCATCACCTGCTCGGCAAGCGCAAGCCCTTTGTCACGGCGAAGCGCCTCCTCACCAATCAAACCTTTCGCGACATCTATCGCACCGATACGCTCGATGTGGACCAGAAGCTCAAAATCACGAGCCTCACTTTCCTATTCACCGATCTGAAAGGCTCGACCGCGCTCTACGAGCGCGTGGGCGATCTCGTCGCCTACGATCTGGTGCGCCAGCACTTCGGCGTGCTCAACGAGATCGTGGCGGGGGAAGCAGGCGCGGTCGTCAAAACGATCGGCGATGCGGTGATGGCCACGTTCGCCACCCCCGACCGGGCGCTCGCAGCGGCGCTGCGTATGCGCGACGCCATGACCCGCATCAACGCCGAACGGCAGAACGAGGATTTGTTGCTCAAGATCGGCATTCACGAAGGGCCATGCCTCGCCGTTACGCTCAACAATAGCCAGGATTATTTCGGGCAGACGGTGAATGTGGCGGCGCGCGTGCAGGGCTTGGCGTCGTCGCGCGCCATTTTTGTGACCAAGCCCGTGGTGGACGATCCGAAGTCGGCAAAAATCCTTGAAGACCTAAGCCTGCAGCCCTCCGAGCAGCGAGCGGCGCTACGCGGCATGGCCGACGAGACCACCGTTTACGAGATTCCCTGATATAATCGCAGGCATGCTACCGCCCGAACCGGACAGACCGCAAAACCCGGAAAAGATCTTTCCGGTGTCTTGGGATCAGTTCCATCGCGACTCCCGTGCGCTCGCCTGGCGGCTCTCCGATGCCGGGCCGTTCGAGGCGATCGTCTGCATTACCCGCGGCGGGCTGGTGCCGGCGGCGATCGTGGCGCGCGAGCTTGGCATCCGGCTGATCGAGACGGTATGCGTCGCAAGCTACGACCATACCCGGCAGGGCGAACTGAAGGTGCTCAAGGACGTTGCGGCGGCAGTCGTGGCGGCAGGAGGCGGGCAGGGCGGTGGCGTGCTGATCGTCGACGACCTCGTCGATACCGGTCAGACCGCGAAAATGGTGCGGGCGCTGTTGCCGCGCGCCCACTTCGCCACGGTCTATGCCAAGCCGATGGGACGGCCCCTGGTCGACACCTTCATCACCGAAGTGTCGCAGGACACCTGGATCTATTTTCCCTGGGATACCGGCTTGGCCTTCCAGCCGCCGATCCGCGAGGCCGGCTTGTAGTGCGAAGACCGCGCCTCGGCTATAATGCGGCCAAGCCCAATCGAGGAGAACGCCATGGACGCCGTCACGCCCAAATCAAAGCACGACACGCCCGACACGCATTCGCACGTGGTGCGGCCGGCCCAGATGGAATGGAAGAAGACGCGATTTGCCGGCTGCGAGGTCAAGGGCCTGTTGTTGGACAAAGAGACCGGCCTCGTCACCGCGCTGATGAAATTCGCGCCCGGCGCCACGCTGCCCGACCATGAGCACGTCAAGATCGAGCAGACCTATGTGCTGGAAGGCAAGCTCGTCGACAAAGACGGTCCGGCCAAGGGCTTTACCGTCGGCCCCGGCGAATTCGTCTGGCGCGAGGCCGGCAGCCGCCATGTCGCCTGGACGCCGGAAGGCGGGCTTATGCTTGCCATGTTCCAGGTGCCCAATAAGTTCTTCGAGAAAGACGGCCGCGTGACCGACATTTCCGGCGCGGATTGGGACGACCTGTGGGGTCATGTTTTCAAGGACTAGAGGACGTCTTTACGGAGGAGTAGCAATGGCCGTCCGCACACTGACGGATGAGGAAGCGATGAGTGTGATGACCATCCTGCACAAGACGTTGCCGAGATTGATTTGTGCGGCTGCGGTCACGGCCGTGCTGGCCGGCTCCGCGTCGGCGCAGTTTCCGACGCCGAGCTTTTCCCTGCAAAAGGACAAGCAAAAGACGCCCGACGAGATCGAACGCGACAAGACGATCGATCGGGCGTACCAATCGGCGACCAAGAAGATTCCCGACAAAGGCACGGCGAACGATCCATGGGCCGACGTTCGCCCGGCGCCCCCCGCCGCGCCGCCAAAGAAGAAGCAGCAGGTCTCGCAGGACAAGAAGCACGCCGAATGAGCGTGTGATTTGCTCGGAAACCCGTTTCCACTTTTCCGGCGCATGCTCTAAAGATGCCCGTGCGCAGCGCTGCGGACGTGGCGAAATGGTAGACGCAAGGGACTTAAAAGGTCCAAAGTTAGGACCGTTGTCCGGTCAGCCGGGCAAGGGGTGTGAACATTACAATGCGGGCGTGGCGGAACGGTAGACGCAACGGACTTGAAGGAATTGAGTGCGCTCGCGGGAAACCCGAGACGTAGAACTGCTCAAAGTCGGGGAAACCTGTCACATGGCAATCCCGAGCCAAGCCCGAAAGGGAAGGTGTAGAGACTAGACGGGCAGCGCCTAAGGCTCACGCTACGGCGAAGGTATAGTCCAGACCACAAACGCCATTCGTGGCGGCGGCGAAAGCCGTAGCTGGTACGAAAATCCGTTGGGGGTAACTCCCCGTGCCGGTTCAAGTCCGGCCGCCCGCACCATAATATTTTTGCTGCTGCCCGCGTTACGGAAACCCAGTGTTACCGACACGCTACAGGTGACCGGAATCGGGCGTTTTGCCTTTGAAATATGGGGCGACCTCTTGCCCCCCCGGCGATGAGTGGTTCGCTTGAGCGTTTCTCGGGGGCTGTCATGGGTCGAGGTTTATATTCGCGGTCAAGTGCGATCACCGCCGCGTGTGTTTTTGTAGCGCTGGCACTTAGCGCATTCAGCCAAACCGCAAACGCCCAGACCAATTCGGCGGGTGGAGGATCAGACTACTGCTGGATAGACGCGAAGACAGGAGAAGCTGTCGACACCTATCCGCAAGGGACGAGGGAAGGCCTTAATCCTAACCAACGCAGCAGGCCATCGCACGTCAACCAAGACGGTTCTGTAATTCCCGGAAGAGACTTCGTGCGAGGGCCTGACGGCTCATGGACCGATGCGGCGACGGGCCAACCGGTCGACACCTATCCGCAAGGGACGAGGGAAGGCCTTAATCCTAATCAACGCAGCAGGCCATCGCACGTCAACCAAGACGGTTCTGTAATTCCCGGCAGAGACTTCGTTCGCGTCCCGTGTCCGTCGACGACGCAAACGTCAATGTCTGGCGGATACATCGGCGGCGAACTCGCGAAGAACTGGGGTCGTGTACGGTCCACCGAAACTCTCGCCGCTACCGGTGTGGTCACCAATCAATTCTCGGATTCGGGAGATCCATTCGGTGCCGGCGTCTTAGCGGGCTGGAATTTCCGACCCTGGAATAACAACATCGTGGTCGGCCCGTTCGCTTCGTTCGATTGGTTGAACCAGACCATCAATCACAACGGCGCCGGCTTCCTTCTCGGTACCACGACGCATTGGATCGTGACCACGGGAGCGAAAGCTGGCGTCGTCACCGCGCCGGGCGTCTACCTTTACGGACTGGCTGGGGCGTCCTGGCTGAACCAAACCCTCAACGTCAATTTCGCAACGGCCGCATCGAGCAACACGACCATACCCGGCTTCACGCTCGGTCTCGGCGGCGAGTATCAGCTGAGTACATGGCGGCTGTTCGGAAACCCGGTGTCGGTGTTCCTGCAATACCAGCACACGTGGTGGGATACTGCGAACTTCAACACGCCGGCATCATCACCGCCCTTCAATTACGCCTTCAGGCGCGACGATGACACGATCAAGTTCGGGGTGAATGTTTATCTGTCGCACTGACACCACCGGTTGGGGCGATCATCAGCAGATACTCCGATCATGTTGTGACGTATTTGGACTTCCGAGAACTGTTTTCGGAAGGCAACTGCAACGATGGTCCATGGCCGTCATTGGCGCTCGACTGGTCGCTGGCAGTCCACTAGGTCGCTAGTTTAATAGTGATGCCTTGACAGGAAAGAAATAAAACAGTCGCTAACGATGATCGCGGGGTGTCAGTCTTACAGACGACTTTGAGGTTATCCAAGTGTCCGCAAATCACGCGAACCGATGAGCGAGGTTGTGCGGAGTCCATCGCGGCATTAGCAAGATTGGCAAAGGGGAAGTGCTATGGGGTCGTACGCAATCAAACAAGGAGCTTGGCCAACGCACATTGATACGGGGCACGCGGACGGCGCAAACAGCGCCGCCAGTAAAAGCGTTACCGGAACCGATAACAACTTCACCGTAACAGCGAACGCCTATAAGGGCGACGCTACCCACTCAAGCGCAAATGGTGTGACGGGTGCGACACTAGAGGGCGAGGTCGTATGGGAACCAGCAGGCGTGATAGATCCGCCGACAAAAGCAACGACAACCATTACTGTTATCGGCGATACCGAATACACCCTGACGGTGAATTCGAAGGAAGAGGGCGAATCCAACGGCGATGTGAAGGCCAGCGCGATCCTCAAATTTGACGGCAAAGATGTCGATACCAACACAATATACCAAAGGAAGAAGAGCGCGCCGGGAGACTCAACGACCAATCCTACTCAAACTGGGGTAGAGTTTGTTACCGCTAGCAAAACGCACACCGGCGGATTTAAGTACACTGTCATAATTTCCTTGACAGCAAATTGCTCCCGCAAAGGCACAGCAGATTGGCCTGCACCCGGTTCCGCAGACACCGAGTTAGGTGTTTTGATGGAACCGGAGGTGTGTCATGGAGCGACGGAAGTTTACACGAGAGTTCAAGCTTGAGGCTGTGCGGCTGATCAAGGAGCGGGGCGTGTCGTATGCCCAGGCCTCGCACGATCTCAGTGTGCATCAGTCACAGTTGCGCGGTTGGGTGAAGGCGCTTGCAGATGATCCGCAGCATGCGTTTCCCGGCCAAGGTCAGATGAAGCCCGAGCAGCTGGAGATCGCGCAGCTCAAGCGCGAGGTGATCAGGCTGAAGGCGGAGCGGGACATCCTAAAAAAAGCCGCGGCCTACTTCGCGAAGGAATCGACGTGAAGTTCGGTTTTATTGCGAAGCACCGGGGGATCTGGCCGGCGGGATGGTTGTGCGAGGCACTCGGTGTCTCGCGGGGTGGGTTCTATGCCTGGCTGACACGACCGCGCAGTCGGCGCAGCCAGAGCGATGAAGAGCTCAGCGCGAAGGTTCGCTCAAGCTTCCTCGCCAGCGATCGAACCTATGGCGCCAGGCGGGTGTGGCACGACATGTTGGCGGAGGGTGTGTCATGCGGATTGCATCGGATCGAGCGTTTGATGCGGCTACAGGCTCTCAAAGCCCGTCCGCGACGGCGTCGACTGCCGCCCGATCTGGGTGAGCGGCAGGTCGCCGCCGTCGCTCCCAACGTGCTCAACCGCACCTTCGACGCGCCCGCTCCCAACCGCAAATGGATTGCCGACTTCACGTATGTGTGGACAGCGGAGGGCTGGCTCTATGTGGCTGCCGTCATCGATCTGTTCTCACGGCGCGCGGTCGGCTGGTCGATGAGTGCTGAGATGACGGCCCAGCTCGTGACCGACGCGCTGGTGATGGCAATCTGGCGCAGGGGCAAACCCGATGCGCTACTGCATCACTCCGATCGCGGTAGCCAGTACACAAGCGAGCAGTTCCAGAAGCTGATGTCAGATCACGGTGTTGTCTGCTCGATGAGCCGTTCGGGCAATGTCTGGGACAATGCGGCGATGGAGAGCTTCTTCTCCTCGCTGAAGACCGAGCGCACAGCGCGAAAAACGTATCGGACGCGCGACCAAGCCAAGGCCGATGTGTTCGACTACATTGAGTGCTTCTATAATCCGAAACGCCGGCACTCGACGATCGGATATCTAAGTCCCGTGGAGTTCGAAATGCAGGCGGGATTCGCTTAGGCGCGTGTCAACCGAACCGGGTGCAGGCCAGATGTCGTAGCGGAAGCAAAGATTTCAAATGTCAAAGTGAGCTAAAAACTCGGGCGGGGCTGTCACAGTCGCGCAACCCGCATCTGATCCTTAATTCTTATGGGTAAGGATTGGAGTTCTCGCTCAATTTGCCGCTGTGACCTTTGAGTCGACGCCTCGGCATTGCCAGATCAAGGACCTACGCCGTCTCTCCACATAGTGGGCTTTGTGCCGGTTTTCGGATCCGGGAATGTAGAGACCATCGACGCGCTTTGGCGGCCGGCACTCAGTGAACAGCGGAAGTAACTCACCGCGTTCGGTGCGTCGCAATGATGACGGAAAATGCGAGCGCTCTGTGCGGCCGTACCGTCATCTCTAAAGCGAGAGCCGATATAGCATGGGGCTAAGCTAGGGTTTTGCGCTGAAGGTATTCTGGTATGGATAGGAATTTTTGTCTTACACACTTTCTTACACACTTCGATTTTTATAATCAGAAAGCCCAATAAAATAAGGGTTTTTTGTTATCCGCAAAAGACTTAAAATCCCTCGGGAGTAACTTCCCATGCCGGTTCAAGTCCGGCCGTCCGCACCAGCCTTCGCTCGCCCAGCGAGTTTCGGCTGGGCGACACCGAGAGCCGCAGACAGATGGAATTGTTTTAAGTTGGGATAACCCGTCGCGGCATTGGGGGCACTGGATAGCGGCCGAGCCGCGTGTTCCAATAGGCCCAGGACCGCTTATCGATGATGCCGGGCGGTGCGTGTTCAAGCGCTTCCAGAAAATCATCCAAATCAATGTATCGTTGCATCAGCGCGATATCGCGCGCCTTGCCGTAGGTCATCACGTAGGCCAGGAAACGGATTGGATTGGAGAGCGCCTTTTCAGGCGGCTCAAACCAAATTACGCGCGGCGCCAGCGAGAGGAGATCGTCGTTATAGGGAAGGGGTTTCATGGTTTTTGTCCCCGCGTCCTGATTGGCTTCAAAGTCGGCAGCTTTGCCGGATCGGTGGCATGCACGGCCTCACTGAGATAATTGCGGATATTCTTCGGAAGGTCGGCGAGCGCTGGGTCATCGTGATAGGAAATCGCTTTGAGCGACAGCAAAGGGTCGAACTGGTCGCCATAGATAATCGCACCGGCGGCAAGCATCTCAGGCAAGGATACTTTGGATTTAGTCAGTAAGGCGTGAATGTCGAGGTAGTCCTTAACTTCCGCCCGCTGCGTCACCACCGCTGCCTTTATACCCCCCAAGTCCAAGAGCGAGGCCACCTGGATCTTCGGCCCCTCGGCTAGTTGCGGCTCCGCAACCTCGCCCAGGTCAAGGTTGCCGAAGAACTGAAGTTGAATGGGGCCGCCGCGATCGACCGTCACGGTGAGGTCGTTTGGGGCTGACCTGCGTACTTCCGACCCCTTCAAGTAGGCGACAGTTTTCAACAGGGCGTTTGGCTCGAAAGTCGTGGGAGAGAAGAAATCGAAATCAACCGACTGGCGGTGGCCTAGGCGCAACGCAATGGCCGTCCCGCCATAAAGCACGAAGTGGGAGGGCGTTTGCGCTAGGTCAGGCCAGAGGCTTTTCTGGGCGGGCGGTAGTATGTCGAGGCGCGGACTGAATACTTCTAGCATATTGTATTGTAACTCAATTGCAGCCCGCACGGGAGTGGATTTGGCCTGTGGCGCGTCAGACAGTTCTTCGCCATATTGCGCCCCTATGTTGGGAACCATGGCCGACCGACCCTGCAAACCTGGCGAAGACTTAAAGCGGCTGTGGCGGATGCTGCTTCCGGGCACGCCGTTTCCCGCATGCGGCGTGCCGCATGAGCCGAGTGATCCTCCCGGCGACGACGTCGGACCGGATGCGAAAGACGACAATGCCGAGCGAAACGGCGAACGCGGCGCAGTTGTCCGCTAGCCTGAAGTCCGCAACCCCACAGTCCCGGAGATGTCATTGAGCGAATACCAGCGCTGGGAAACCCGCTATGCGGTGCCCGACTATGCCTTCGGCAAGGAGCCCAACTATTTTCTGGCGTCCTGCAAGGCTCTGCTGCCGCGGTCCGGCCGAGTTTTGGCGGTCGCCGACGGCGAGGGTCGCAACGGGGTGTGGCTCGCCGAACAAGGTCTTAACGTCGTGTCGATCGATTTCTCACCTTCGGCGCAGAAAAAAGCGCGGGCTTTGGCGCGCGAACGCGGCGTCAACGTCGATTTCCGGCAAGTGGACGTGCACGCTTGGGATTATCCGGCTGATAGCTTCGACGTGGTCGTTGAAATTTTCACGCAATTCAGTTCGCCGGCCGAGCGCGCTTTGAAATGGGCTGGTATGCGCCGCGCGCTCAAATCCGGCGGGCTATTGATCGTCCACGGCTACACGCCAAAGCAATTGGACTACGGCACCGGCGGACCCAAAGAGCTCGTAAACCTCTATAGCCGAGCGATGCTGAAAAACGCGTTCGGCGATTTTCACGACGTGAAATTCGTCGAGGAGGAGCGCGAAATTCACGAAGGCTCTTCGCACGGCGGCATGTCCGCCATGATCGGCCTCACGGCGCGGAAGCCGTAGCGCAATTTGCTTCGGCGGCGCTCTCCAAGCTCTCGATGAAGACTAGCCCGATGCCGCGGGTCAGCGCGCCGGCGGTGACCGCCGCGGCGCCGAGCCCTAACAGCATGCCGCCCGGCACGATCCACATCAGGGTCGACGAGGTTGCGGTGCCCACACCCGTCGGCACGGCGCCGCCGATCAAGCCGACGATCAGCGAGCGGGTGCGGTCGCGCTCGAACGGCACCTGATAAAGCTCGCTCAGCTGCTTGACCATGCGCAAGTTGATGGCGGTGATGCCGGCGATATTGACCACCGGCAACGGCACGAGGCCGCCCATCGCCGCATAGTTCTTATGCCGGCTGACGATTTTCCGCGCCAGCGCGCGCCGTCGCGCCGCCAGCTTTTGCGAAAGCTCCGGCGCCGGGGCGGCAAGATCGTTGGCGATGGGCGCGGATGAGACTGCAAGCGCGGGCTCGGCCTCGACTTTGTCGAACTTTGACGCAGCGCCTGCGACCGCCTCGTTATTGGCGGCGGTAGTTGGGTCAAAGCCCCGCAGATTGCCGAGCGGTCGGGTGATGGCCTTGGGAAGCGGTTTGCGAGTCATGCGGCAGCCTGCTGTGCGCCGAGTACCATGTCGACCTCGTCGGCGATCGCGGCGATTTCGCGGGCGGCGGGTCCTTTCCAGCTGATGAGGCTCGGCGTCGCGCCCCACAAAGCTGCTTCCGGGTAGGCGACCCGGTTTGCCATCTCGTTATTGAGGACCGGCAGGCCGGCGCCGGTGAGTTCCGAGCGGATGTGCTTGGCGACGATGGATTCGCGCGTGGTCTGGGTCAGCACACAGCGGAACGGCGGCTGGCGCCCATCGCTGCGGTTGGTCAGGATGCTGACCGTGTCCAGCATGCGATCGACGTCGAACGGCGACGGCTTTACGGGAATGAGCAGAAAGTCGGCGATCGCCAGGCAGTCCAGCGTCGTCCTTGAGCGGAAGCCCGGCGTGTCGATGATCACCAGCCCGTTGCCGGCTTCGAGGCGCCGTGCGGTGTTCGCGGCGTCTTCGCTAGCGTCCTCGATGACGCTGACGCCGCCGAGCGCGCGTTCGCGCGCCGCGAGCCGCATGATTGAGCGCTGCGGATCGGCGTCGATCAGGCTCGGGCGCCGGCCACGCAAGTGCCAATAGACCGCAAGGCAACTCGCCAGCGTGCTCTTGCCACTGCCACCCTTCATGGTGGCCACTGTGATGATCATGCCCGTCACCTCCACGGCCGTCCAAATAAACGCGGGGCGCACGCGAATCAGCGCAAAAATAATATCGGATTCGCGGCGGACTGCCTATCTTTTTGGCGCGTCGGACCTTACCGCGCGCACACGCGCCAAGATTGGTTTACTGCCGTTCGTCGAGTTGATTGCAATTTGAACGATCGCCGCAACGGCCCATCGATATCTGACTCTTAAGATTTGAGCGAATTCGCTTGGGGCTTTTCGCTTTTGGGACCTTGTGCGCCACGCGCATCGCGGTGACCTTCGTGACTCATAATTTGAAGTCGTCGCGTGCCAAGGTGATGGCAGATCAAGGACGGCGGGTAAATCCACTCGTCACCTTGGCGAACCTTCGCCGGGACGCGATCCTTGAGGCGATCGCGATCGGCGCCAAGGAACTACTGCGCTCATCGGACCTCACCACGTCGCTGCCGAGGGTCGTGGAGCGTGTGGGCCAAGCCGCCGGAGCCGACCGCCTGCACATCCTTTTGCTAAGCGCCGATTCAAGATTAGCGCAACGCGGCGTCGTCGGCCAACACTATGTCTGGAACGCTTCCGGCATTCCATCGCCTCCCGATTTTATAGCGATCGGCAAATCAATGGCCGAGGTGGGACTTGGCTCCTGGATGCCGAAACTCGCGCGCGGCGAAACGATTGTCGGGCACACGGGTGATCTCGATCCCGCCGCGCGGGGTTTCATGGAATCGGGCGCCGTCAAATCGGTATTGGCCGTGCCGATATTCGTGGAAGGTGAGTGGTGGGGGATCATCGGCTTTGACGATTGCCGAAGCGAGCGCGACTGGTCGCCTGCCGACATCGACATTATCAGGATTCTGGCCGAGTTGGTCGGCGCGGCAATCGCCTCGCTGCGGCGTTTGCAAGTTCTGGCCGACGCGAACCGGATCGTCGAGAATAGTCCGACGGTGATCTATCGGCTCAGACCACGGCAACCGTATCTGCTGATGTTCGTGTCCCACAATATCCGCCGCTACGGCTATGAAGCCGATGAGCTGCTGGCTACGCCCGATGGTTGGCCGCAATTGATCGATAGCGATGATCGCCGCCTCGCGCTCGCCAACCTCGAGGCGTTGGCGGCGGGGAAGACCGACCATACCCGTTCGGAATTTCGCTTCAACAAGCCCGACGGCACGCAAGTCTGGTTCGCCGGAGAAAGCATTGCATTGCGCGATGGCGACGGGAGTTTGATCGCGTTTGAAGGAATTCTCACCGACATTACCGAGCGCAAACGTGCCGCTCAGGAGCTTGCGGCGTCGCATGTTTTGCTCACAGCCGCTATCGAAAATTCACCTGAAGCAATTCTTGTTGTCGACCATTACGGGCAAGTCACCGCGTATAATCAGAATTTTGTCGCCCTGTGGAATGTCCCGCCAGAGCTGCTGGCAGGCGGAAACAACGAAGCGCTGTTGCGGATGGCGGCCTCCAACGTCAAGAATGAGAGTGAGTTCCTGGATCAGGTCCATGACCTTTATGCTCATCCGGAGATGACGCGCCATGACGAGCTGGAAACCAAGGACGGTCGCATCATCGATCGGCACTCGGCGCCGCTTTATGACGACAAGAAACACCATCTCGGCCGCATCTGGTTCCTTCGCGACATCACGGCGCGCAAGAGAGCCGAGCAGAAGATCGTCGAGCTCGCGCGCACGGACCCGCTGACCGGGCTCGCCAATCGCGTCGCGTTTCTCGACCGCCTGCAGCTCGCCTTCGCGCGCGCCAGACGCGGCGCTCACTCCTTCGCGGTGCTTTATCTTGATCTCGACCACTTCAAGGACGTCAACGACACGCTGGGGCACCCCGCCGGTGATGCTCTCCTCAAAGTGGTCGCAGACCGGCTCAGGGCGTGCGTGCGCGAGACCGACATGGTTGCTCGTTTCGGCGGTGACGAGTTCGCAGTCCTGCAGGAGGACATGACGGATATCGCCGCAGCCGAGGCGCTGGCGGCCAAGATTTGCCGAACCGTCGGGACTTCACTGTCGATCGATGGCAATCAGATACACACCAGTGCCAGCGTCGGTGTGGTTCCGTATCGGCGGGATATCACGGATCCCGAAGCGATGATGACGAAAGCCGACCTGGCGCTTTATCGCGCCAAGACCGAGGGCCGCGATCGCTTTCGTTTTCACATCCGCGAACTCGATCATGAAGTGCGCGAACGGGTGACGATCAGCGAAGGCTTGCGTTTGGCGGTGGAGAAAGATGAGCTCGAACTCTACTATCAGCCGCAAGTGGAGCTCGTATCTGGACGTGTGGTCGGGTTGGAGGCGCTGCTGCGCTGGAACCATCCCGCCCTCGGCCTGCTTGCGCCGGACAAGTTCATTCCGATCGCGGAGTCGAGCGGCAGCATTCTTCAGATCGGGCATTGGGTCATCGAAGAGGTCTGTCGCCAGATCGGGGTGTGGCAAAAGCAATCCATCCTGCCGCGGATCGTCGCCGCGAACGTTTCGGCCGGGCAATTCAAGCTGGACAGCGATCTCGATCGGGTCGTGACCGAGGCTCTTGCCACTTACGGTGTCGCTGCGGAGCGGTTGGAACTGGAACTGACCGAATCCGTCCTCATGGAGGCGACGCAGCGACACAGCGAGGAATTCGCACGGCTGCGCGGGGTCGGTGTGCGCCTCGCCATCGACGATTTCGGCACTGGTTATTCCTCACTCGATTATCTACGGTCGTTTCGCGTGGCGCGCTTGAAAATCGATGGCCGGTTCGTCGGAGGCGTGACCAATAATGCCGATGACGCAACGATTGTGCGGGCCGTGATTGGGCTTGCGCACGAGCTTGGCATCGAGGTCGTTGCCGAAGGCGTGGAAACCGCCGAGCAGCGGGATTTTCTGATATCCGCCGGCTGCAAGTTCGCCCAAGGCTTTCTGTTTGGAAGACCGATGCCGGCTGCCGCAGCAACGGCTCTATTGCGACGACATTGTCAGCCCGAGCGTGGCAGATCGCAATCTTTATAAACACCGCTGCGGTGTGTTTAGAGTGGCAGCGAAGGGGAGCGCACCGCAACTGCAACCGGCCGGCGCGTTGCTTTCACCAGCGGCCGGCCGACGCGGTAGCGCGGCAACAGGTGCCTGACCAGGCCAAAGCCGCCGAGCAAAAGGCTCGTCCATACGGCCACGCTGAAATAGAGCGACATCCACGGGATTTCGTTGTGCCAGCGGGCGATGCTGTGGGTGACGACCCAACGGGTCGCGAGGTCGTGCAGGCCGGAAAGTAGTCCGAAATATTGCTGGCCGTCCGCCAACTGGGCCTGCCATCGCGCAAAGTACATCGGCACGTCGACGTTGCACATGAACAGGACATAGCCGGCACTGCCGGCAGCCATTGCGGCGATGGCGTATCGCGCAGGCCCGCGGAAACTCAAGGCGAGCCGCGCCAGCGCAATACCGATGAGCGCGAAGCTGGCGGTCCACAACGAGTTTTCCAAAACGTTGCCCAGAAAGTTCGTCGAGATCACCGCATACCAGGAACAGCATTCCGCGAGCGCGATCAGCGGCACGATCAATTTGGCGATATTTTTTGCGGTATCCGAATGGGTAATCTTCGCCAGTTCGCGCAAAACGATGGCCCATTGCAGGGCGAAGCAAAGCTCGGCCACGGTGGCGATCGAACGGCCGATCAGGACGCTCGAAAGCCAGGTGTCGAACAGGCAAATTCTCTGGACGTCGGCGCGCGGCAAAACCGAGCGGAAGGCGCAGCCGAACACATAAGCCGCGCAAAGCAGCGCCAGCGGTTCGATAGCGAAGGCGCGGTTGCCGCTGCCAAAGATGTTGTTGCGATAGGAGGCGTGCAGGCCGAGCAAAAGCGCGAGATTAAGCGCGCTGACGGTGAGCAGAAAGGTCCACCAGACCGCAACTGGGTTCGACCAAGTGACCCAACTCATGCTCATCGGCTAACTCACCATCGTCATCGTGCCCTCACGAGAATGTAACACTGCCGACACATATGGCTAGAGTGGGATGTCGCCGCGGCCGGCCCAAGCCCTTACGCCGTAAGAGAGAATGCGCTGCGGCAAGCTCAATTTACTCGCCTTTAATGTGATTTTGCCACGGTCCGCGGTTGCGCCGCTTCGCCGCTCGATCGGGGAGTGGGGGGACTTCGATGGTCGTTGTCGGCAATTATCGAAACCGGGCCGAATTGCGTAAAAAGGCGCGACGGCAGTTCCATTACGGCGCCAAAATCCTGAAAGACAAAGATTCTCCGCCCTTTGCCTGCGCGATCTCCGACATTTCGGACAGCGGGGCCAGGCTTAATCTCGAGAATGACGTCGAGCTGCCGGACACTTTCATTTTACTGCTGACTCCGAATGGCGACGCGCGCCGGCACTGTCGCGTGATCTGGCGCGACGGCTTGACGCTTGGCGTCAAATTTCCCGATCACCGCTAAGCGCCGCCCGCGGGAGTCCGCCTCCCCAAGCGGCAGCCTTGCCATATTTGCGGCGCAGGAAGCTGCCAGCTAAAGCACGGGGAATTCGCGCGGGTTTTGCGCGGATGGGCTCATTGATGAGATCAGACGACGACATCGGCAGTATCCGGCCGAAGGTGGCTAGGCAGCGCGGCGCTGCAGTTCCGCTACACGCGCGCCGGTCATGCGGCGGACTTTCTCGGCTGCTCGGCTGTCTTATCGCCGCCGCGCTCGCCGGCTGCAGCAACGGGGCGGGCTCGCTGTTGATCGATCCGGGCCGCTACAGCGCCTATCATTGCAACGACCTCGCTGCGCGCTGGAAGGAGCTGGTCAAACGCGACAAGGAATTGCGCGACCTGATGGACCGGGCGGACCAGGGCGGCGGCGGCGCCGTGATCGGCTCGCTCGCCTACCGGACCGATTACGAATCCGTGCGCAGCGAAGAAAGACTGCTAGAGCGCACCGCGGCGGAGAAGAATTGTAATCCCACCACCCAGTATCAGAGCGACCAGATCATCCGCTGATCCGCGTCCCGATACGGATTTGGCTTACAGTGGCCACATCGCCATCGCGATCGCCATGGCGACGCCGGCAATGGCGAGCGCCACGAGCGCGGCCGCGCTCGGGGCCGTCGCCTTACCGCCGGCGAAAGATGCGGCGTAAGCCGCCTTGAGGACGTTGTTGGAAGACGCAGCAATCAGGATCGCGGCCGCGAGTTCGGCGTTCCCCACGCCCGCTACGCCGCCCTGCGCCAGGTTCAAGACGAACGGATCGATATCGGTCACGCCGACGATGGCCGCGAGCCCGTAGATGCCGGAAATGCCGAATTGGGACTTGGCTACGGCGGAAACAACGGACACCGCGACGAACAACGCGGCAAACACGGCCGCGGCGCCAAGTTCGAGCGGATTGACGCTGGCGGCAAGATGCATCGCAGCCGGTGCCGGCGCTTCCTGCGGCGGCTTGCCAATTTGATATTGTAACGTGCAGATCGCAAAACCGACCAGCGAAAGCACGCATAGCGGCAGCGCCAAAACGCGCGCAAGTTCAAAATTGAAGATCGCCACGACCGCCAAAATGCGCAGATACATGATCGCAGTCGCGAGCGTGATACCGGCTTGGGCTTGCCGCTTGAGCGCGGGATCGGCCTTCGCCTGCCGCGCCAGAACGACCGTCGTTGCGGTCGACGAATACATGCCGCCGAGCGCCGCCATCCACAGACCGCCGGCCGCGGCCGCCCAATGACGCTGCGCCAGATAGCTGGCATAGGAGAACGTGCAGACGACGACTAGCGCGAGCCAGACTTGCCGCGGCGTAATCGCGGTCAGTGCGGTCACCGGATGGTTGGGCAACAGCGGCAGAACAATTCCGGTGAGGATCAAAAATTCGCCGGCGGTGACGATTTCCTTGATCTCCACCCGCCGCGCCAGCGCGTGCAGTTGCTCGCGGCCGGTAAGCAGCAGGACCGCCGCCACGGTAATCGTGACCGCCACCCACGGCGGCAGCGCCAAGGCGGCGGCGCCAAGCACGTAGGCAAGCACATTGAGCACCGGAATAACGAGACCGGCATTGGTGTCGCTGTTTTGCTCAGTCGCGGCTTGTTTCTCGTGGTCGCTGACATGCGCGCCGTAATAGACGAACAGCCAGGCGCCCAATACGAGCAAACCACCGGTGAAGGGCAGGAAGTGTACGGGATCGAACAGATAAAGCGCGCCGCCCGCCAGCGCGAGCAAGGGAAACGTGCGGATGCCGCCCGGCCGCCGCTCGTCGGTATGCGCGAAGAATTCTTCAAAGGCCAGTCCGAGAAAAAAGCTCAAACCCAGAAGCAGCGCAACGCTCGTCGGGGAGGGTGCTGTGATCATGGTGCTGCAATTCTGACGGCGGATGATGCGACGAGCCGGACTGCAGTGAATATCCGTCCGACAGCGGCGGGTGGTCGCCCTGGCGCGAACTATAATGGATGGGCGGGGGAATGCGAGTCAGCCCGAGTAAGGCGCGGCCGCGAAGCAAGAAGAGGCACAGCGCCAGCTTTCGCCGGCAAAAGCCCCGACCGGCCGCATCTGCGGCGCGTCGTCTGATTTTGCACCGGTTGCGAACAAAACGGGACCGTGATTCAGTCGTCTCCCGTTCCCGATTGATTCGTGACCATGCTCGCGGCGCGCCTGGACAAGCTCAACCCGCAACAGCGCCGCGCTGTCGAGCATGGCGGCTTGCCGCTTGCTGAGTGCGGTCCGCTCTTGATCATCGCCGGCGCCGGCTCCGGCAAGACCGCGACGCTGGCGCATCGCGTCGTGCATCTGCTCGAAAATGGCGCCGATCCGCGCCGCATCATGCTGTTGACTTTCTCGCGTAGGGCGGCAGCGGAGATGACGCGCCGGGTCGATCGCATTCTCGCCGATGTTTCGCGCGGCCGTTCGTCAAGCATGTCCGATGGGATCGCCTGGGCCGGCACGTTCCATTCGATCGGCGCGCGGTTACTTCGCGAATATGCCGACGACATCGGGCTTGCGCGCGCGTTTACGATTTACGATCGCGAGGATTCCGCCGATTTAATGAATCTCATTCGCCACGATCTCGGCTATTCGGCGACCAAAGAGCGCTTCCCGAGCAAAGGCACCTGCCTCGCGATCTATTCGCGCGCGGTGAACAGCGAGACCGCGCTGGATGAAGTTTTGACCGCGAACTTCCCATGGTGCGCGATGTGGCAGGATGAGCTGCGCCTCCTGTTCGCGCAATATGTCGAGGCGAAGCAGGCGCAGAACGTGCTCGATTACGACGATCTGTTGCTCTATTGGGCGCACATGATGCAGGAGCCCTCGATCGCGGAACATGTCGCGGCCCGCTTCGATCAGGTTCTAGTCGACGAATATCAAGACACCAACCGGCTACAGGCATCGGTTCTCTTGGCGCTCAAACCGAACGGCAAGGGCTTAACCGTCGTCGGCGACGACGCGCAGGCGATCTATTCGTTTCGCGCCGCGACGGTGCGCAATATTCTCGATTTTCCGGGCCATTTTGCGCCGCCCGCCGAGGTCGTGACGCTGGAGCAGAATTACCGTTCGACGCAGCCGATCCTGGCGGCGGCGAATGCCGTGATCGGTCTCGCCGAAGAGCGCTTCACCAAAAATCTGTGGTCGGAGCGCAAGTCTGCCGAGCGCCCAAAAATCGTCAGCGTGCGCGACGAAACTGATCAGGCGCGATACGTGGTTGAAAAGGTTTTGCAGAACCGCGAGGCGGGGTTGCCGCTCAAATCCCAGGCCGTGCTGTTTCGCGCCTCGCACCACAGCGGCCCGCTCGAAGTCGAGTTGACGCGCCGGAATATCCCGTTCGTCAAATTCGGCGGCCTGAAATTCCTCGAAGCCTCCCACATCAAGGACATGCTGGCGCTCTTGCGCTTCGCGGAAAATCCGCGCGACCGCGTCGCCGGCTTCCGCGTCATCCAGCTTTTGCCCGGCATTGGGCCGGCCATCGCCGCCAAGACGCTCGACCGCGTTGCCGCGGTCGCCGATCCGATCGAGGCGCTCACCGGCATGAAGCCGCCCGCAGCCGCCGCCGAGCACTGGCCGTTATTCGTCGAGGCCGTTGGTTTGGTCCGCTCCGGAGCGGCGGGTTGGCCCGCCGAGCTCGATCTCGTTCGCCGCTGGTACGAGCCGCATCTCGAGCGCATCCACGAAGACGCAAGCTTGCGTGCCGCCGATCTCCATCAGCTCGTGCAAATCGCCGCGACCTATCAAAGCCGCGAACGTTTCCTCACCGAACTCACGCTCGATCCGCCGGAGGCGACCAGCGACCGCGCCGGCGCGCCGCTACTCGATGAGGATTATCTTATCCTGTCGACCATTCATTCGGCGAAAGGGCAGGAATGGAAGTCGGTGCATATTTTGAACGCGGTCGACGGCTGTCTGCCGTCCGATCTCGCGACCGGATCGAGCGCCGAGATCGAAGAGGAGCGGCGGCTCCTTTACGTTGCCATGACGCGGGCGCGGGACCAGCTCGACGTCATCGTGCCGCAACGTTTTTTCGTGCACGGCCAACGCAGTAACGGCGACCGGCATTTGTATGCGGCGCGGACCCGCTTCATTCCGTCCGGACTGCTGGAATATTTCGAATGTTGCGGCTGGTCGCAGGCCTCATCGACAGCCGTGCCGCTGCAGCCCGCGCATGCGCCGGTCGATATCCTCAAGCGCGTGCGCAACAGCTGGGGCTGATCTCGGCTTAGAGGGTTACGAACCGCAGCCGCAGCGCATTGGTGATGACGCTTACCGACGACAGCGCCATCGCCGCCGCGCCGATGACCGGCGACAGCAATAGGCCGAAGGCGGGATAGAGAGCGCCGGCAGCGATCGGAATGGCGGCGCCGTTATAGAGAAAGGCGAACAGCAGGTTTTGCCGGATGTTGCGCATGGTGGCGCGCGACAGCCGCCGCGCGCGCACGATGCCGACAAGATCGCCCTTGAGTAGCGTGATGCCGGCGCTCTCGATCGCCACATCCGTGCCGGTGCCCATGGCGATGCCGACGTCGGCTGAGGCAAGCGCCGGCGCGTCGTTGACGCCGTCGCCGGCCATGGCCACGACGCGGCCCTCGCGGCGCAGTTTTTCGACGATGGCGCCTTTGCGGTCGGGCAGCACTTCGGCCTCGACCTCCGTGATGCCGAGGCGGCGCGCTACCGCCGCGGCGGTAACGCGATTGTCGCCGGTCAGCATGACAATGCGCAGGCCGTCGTCGATCAGGCTTTTGAGCGCTTGCGGCGTCGTGGCTTTGACCGGATCGGCAATGGCGAACAGGCCGGCGGCTTTCGCATCGGCAGCGAGGAACACCACAGTGGCGCCGTCGCGGCGCAGACGGTCGGCATCGGTTTGCAACGACGCAGCGTCGACACCGAGTTCGGTAAGAAAATTCGCACTGCCGAGCGCGACTTTGCGGCCTTCAACCGTACCGGTGACGCCCTTGCCGGCCGGCGCATCGAAGTCACGGACTTCGGCCGCCGCGATATTGCGGTCCACGGCGGCCCGGACGATGGCGGCGGCAAGCGGATGTTCGCTCGCGCGCTCGACCGATGCGGCAAGATGCAGCACGTCGGCTTCGCTAAATCCCGCCGCCGCGATTATGGCGGTGACCTTCGGCTTGCCCTCGGTCAGGGTTCCGGTCTTGTCGATTACCAAGGTGTCGACGCGCTCCATGCGTTCCAACGCTTCGGCGTTCTTGACCAAGACGCCGGCGCGCGCGCCGCGTCCGACGCCGACCATGATCGACATCGGGGTCGCCAAGCCGAGCGCGCAGGGGCAGGCGATGATGAGGACGCTCACCGCAGCGACTAGCGCGAAAGTAAACCGCGGCTCCGGTCCGTAGATCGACCAGACGGCAAAGGCGATCAGCGCAACAAAAATGACCAGTGGGACGAACCACGACGATACCTGATCGGCCAGCCGCTGGATCGGCGCCCGCGAGCGCTGCGCGGCGGCAACCATCTGCACGATCTGCGCCAGCAGCGTGTCGCGCCCGACCTTTTCGGCCCGCATCACCAAACTGCCGCTCTGGTTGAGCGTGCCGGCAATGACTTTTGCGCCGGCCGCCTTGGTCACCGGCATCGATTCTCCCGTCACCATCGATTCATCTATCGAGGAACGCCCATCGATGACGGTTCCGTCGACCGGGATTTTCTCTCCCGGCCGCACCCGTAAGCGATCGCCGACCAGAACCGCGTCGAGCGGGACTTCGGCCTCGGCGCCGTCGGCCGCGATCCGGCGCGCGCTCTTCGGCGCGAGGTCGAGGAGGGCGCGGATCGCACCGGACGTCCGTTCGCGGGCGCGTAGCTCTAATACCTGACCGAGCAGGACCAATACCGTGATCCCCGCCGCCGCCTCGAAATAGACGGCGACCGCTCCGTCGTGGCCGCGGAATGCCGGCGGGAAAAGTTGCGGCGCGAGCGTGGCGACGACGCTGTAGATCCAAGCGACGCCGGTGCCGACGGCGATGAGCGAAAACATGTTGAGCTTAAGCGACACGAACGAGCGCCAGCCGCGCACGAAGAACGGCCAGCCGGCCCAAAGCACCACCGGCGTCGCAAATACCAATTGGACAAGGTTGTCGACATGCGGCTTAAGCCAAGCGTCGACATCGACAAAATGACCACCCATTTCGAGCACCACGACCGGCAGCGTCAGGACAAGGCCGATCCAGAACCGCCGCGTCATATCCACGAGTTCGGGATTGGGCGGCGCCTCTGCCGTGACAACCGCGGGTTCGAGCGCCATGCCGCAGATCGGGCAAGCGCCCGGGCCGATCTGACGGACTTCGGGATGCATCGGGCAGGTATAGATGTTGCCTTTCGGCATCATCGGCTCCAGCACGGCGCCGGGCTCGAGGTATTTCTCCGGATCGGCCACAAACTTGTCGCGGCAGCCGGCTGAACAGAAATAATAGGTGCGGTGCCGGTAGTCGTGGCGATGCGGGGTTTTCGCCGGATCGACGGTCATGCCGCATATCGGATCGATAGCGGTAGTCTCCGCATTTAGCAAATGCACGGCTGGGTTCACGACTTGGTCCTTGATGGATTTGGCCCTTGATACAGGTACCCGGTAGGGGTATATAGACGGCATGCGAGCGGTTGCCAAGTCATCGGTGCTCAAGCGCCTGCATCGGATCGAGGGCCAGGTGCGCGGGCTTGCGCGCATGGTCGAGGACGACCGCTACTGCATCGATGTCGTGACGCAACTCTCGGCGGTGCGCGCCGCGCTGCGCCGCGCCGAGGAGGAGATCCTCGCCGATCACGCCGCGCATTGCGTCGAGCACGCCATCGCCTCGGGCAACAAGGCCGAGCAGCGGCGCAAGGTCGCCGAGTTGATCGACGTGATCTCGCGCAGCGATCGATGAGAGAATGTAGCCTGGATTGAGCGAAGCGAAATCCAGGATCGGCATATGAGCCGTTGCATCGTTCCCGGATTTCGCTGTCGCTCAATCCGGGCTACGCGACGTCAGTTCAGCAGGATGATGCCGCCTTCCGGCAAATTGAGCGATTCCGCTTCGCGCGAAGTCGCACGCCGGATTTCCGAAATCGAATAGTTGTAAATCTCTTGGTTGATCAGGCGCCGCTCAAGCTCGCTGCGCGCTTCGCGCTCGTTCGGAGCGGCAACGCCGTATTGCAGATGCACGGTCATGCCGTCGCGGTCGGCAAACGAAACGGTGGTCACGAACGGCACTTGCATTGCGCTTCCCTTTTTGACGTTGCTCATATCCAACCGGCCAAACTTTAACAAAATGCTACCGACGGCTGCGGCAGCGTTCAGATCGGACGATGCGTGGAATTGTCAGCGCTTGCGGAAGGATCAACCGAATCTTTTGCGCGCGAGCGCCGCGCCCCGGGCGAGTGCTTCCAGTTTCATTGCGGCGATTTCGCGGCGCATCGGCGCCATGCCGCAATTCGTGCAGGCGATGATTTTTTGCGCAGGAACATATTCTGCCGCTTTTGCGATCACGTCGGCGACTTCTTCCGGCGTCTCGATCTTATCGGTGGCGACGTCGATGGCGCCGATCAGCACATCCTTGCCGGCAAGCAGCTTCATCACGCTCATCGGCACGTGCGAATGGATGCATTCGAGCGACACCTGATCGATGCGGCTTTTGGCCAGCGCAGGGAAGAATTTCTCGTATTGCCGCCATTCGTCGCCGAGCGTCGCCTTCCACTCGATATTGGCGGGAATGCCGTAGCCGTAGCAGATATGCACGGCGCTCTTGCAGGCGACGCCGTCGATGGCGCGGTGCAGCGCCTCGATGCCCCATCCCGCGGCGGCATCCATGTAAACGTTGAACGCCGGCTCGTCGAACTGGATGACGTCGACGCCGTCAGCGGCGAGCCCGCGCGCCTCCTCGTTGAGGAGGTCGGCAAAAGCGAAGGCCATTTTCACCCGGTCGCCGTAATGCGCGTCGGCGATGGTGTCGACGATAGTCATCGGTCCGGGCAAAGTGAATTTGAGCTGTCTCTTGGTGTGAGCGCGCGCCAGCCGCGCTTCGCGGGCGTGTACGCGCGCGCGCAGCCGTAACGGACCGACGACGGTCGGACACATCGCCTTGTAGCGATCGTTGCGGATGCCCATCTCGACGCGCTTGTCGAAGTCGATACCGTCGACCGCTTCGAGAAAGCCGTGGACGAAATGCTGGCGCGACTGTTCGCCGTCGCCGACGATATCGATGCCGGCGTCCTCCTGCAGCTTGATCGCCAAGAGCGTCGCGTCGTCCTTGGCGGTCGCGAGCTCGTCGCCTTCGAGCCGCCACGGCGCCCACAGCTTGTTCGGCACGGCGAGCCAAGCCGGCTTGGGCAGACTGCCGGCGATCGTGGTGGGGAACAGCGGTTCGGTGGCTGGCATCGTGGTCCCGTCGTTTTATTTGCTCGACAAAGCCGCAGGCGGCCGCCAATCGTAAAGCCAATCGTAATGCCGCAACAGCCGCTCGCCGCCCATCGCGCGCATCGCCGCATTGCGCAGCATAGCCGGCACGGCGCCGAGGTGATAGCGCGCGCCGTTCTTCGCCGCGAGCCGCTGTACTTTGCGGGTGCGTGGGCGCCGCATTGCCGAATAGGACTTCAGCGCGCCTGCGGCATCGTCCGGCATGCGCGCGAGGCAGCGCGCTGCAACGACCGCATCTTCGATCGCCATGGCCGCGCCCTGCGCGAGGAACGGCATCATCGGGTGGGCCGCGTCCCCGACGAGCGCCGCCGCGCCATAGGAGAAGCTCGACAACGGCCGGTAATCGTAGAGCGCCCATTTCAGCCAGGTTTCAGGCTGACGAACCAGCGCGCGCGCTTGCGCCGCCCAGCGCGCGGCCGGAAACCTGGGCAACAAATCAATCCGGCTCGCCGGCGCGCTCCAGCCCGGGGCGTTCCAGCTATCCGTCGTGATGACGACGACATTGATCACTGTGCCGGCTTTGACCGGATAATGCACCAGATGGGCGTCGCGGCCGAGCCAGAGATGGATCAGCGGTTCGCGCAATTGCGGCGGCACCTCGCTTGCCGGCACCAGCGCCCGCCACGCCGTGCGGCCGGCAAAGCGCGGCGGTTCCTTGAACCCGATCCGTGCGCGCGATTCCGACCACAGACCGTCGGCCGCAAGGAGCGCGTGGCCGTGCTCGTGCCAGACGCCGCCCGAGCCGCTCGCCGATACGGTGACGCCGTGCGAATGCGTGGCGAAATCTTCCACGCGCATGCCGAGCTTGAGCGAGACGTCACGCTCTTGTGCCACGGCGGCGGCGAGCGCCGCCTGCAGATCGCCGCGATGGATAATCCAGTACGGCGCGCCGTAGCGCTCGCCCGCCCCGCCGAGCGGCAGGCGCACGATTTCGCGGCCGGTGCGGCCGATCAGTACGCGCAACGCCGCGGGCGCGATCACATGCGGCTGCAGCCGGTCGCCGACGCCGAGTTCGATCAAACAGCGTGTGGCATTGGGCGACAGCTGGATGCCGGCGCCGGTTTCCGAAAGTCGTTCGGCCTGTTCCAGCACGGTGACGCGAAAGCCGTGCCGCGCCAGCGCTAGCGCAGTCGTGAGCCCGCCCATGCCGGCGCCTGCGACAATAACGCTGCGCGAGGCCGTCACGGCAAAGGGTTAGACGGAAGCGTCATTCAAGGCGCATTCGGCCGGCCGCGCTTGATTGGGCGCGAGCGTCGGATCGTGGCGATAGAGCGTCGAGCAATACGGGCAAATATATTCAGCATCGTCGCCCATGTCGCAATAGACGTGCGGATGGTCGAACGGCGGCTTGGCACCTTCGCACATGAATTCCCGGGCGCCGATCTCGATCACCGCGACGCCAGGATCGTTGTGGAAATGCGGGACAATCGTATCCGACATGCGCTGCCATCCGGCTATCGAACTCGGACGGCACCATAGCGGGCTCACAGCGCGATTTCCAGCAAAGCGTCGCCATGGCGGTTTGTTGTGAAAAAGCCGCAAATTACCGGCATATATTGCGGATTCGGTGAGGCTCCGCGCAGGCATAGGCACGAAACGATGGGCGAGCGGCGATTCATCCGGGCGATGCGTCATCCGGCCTTTGCGCTTGTTTGCGCCGTCGTCTTCGCCCTTGTCGCGATCATGCTCGTTCGTAGCGGCGTTGCAGCGCGAGACCGGCTCGCGGTGGCCGACGATCCGGTCAGAATCAGCGATCAGGCGCTCGACCGCACGTTTAACCGGGACGTGGCGGAACGCGAAATCAACGCAGCGCTCGCGTCCGGAGACGTCGATCTCGCGCAAAGCTTTGTCGCGCTTGCCGCCGATCGCGGCCTTGCTGTCGATCCGGCTCTGGCCGCCAAGGTGAAGAACGCCAGCGCGCAACATTCCTCCGTTGCCGATACGGCCGGCCGATTTGTTCATGGCTTATGGACCGGCGAGCCCACCGATATGGCGAGTCTCGCCGGCACCGCCTGTGGCGATCTCTTCGTCTTCGGCGACATTCGCGATGCCGCGCGCGAGGGCACGCGCTATCTCATGGGCGAGCACTATGATCCGTGGATTCTAGGTCTCGCCGGCGTCGGCATGGCCATCACGGCCGCGACCTACGCCACCGTCGGCGTGACGGCGCCGGAACGGGTCGGTCTTTCGCTGGTCAAGGCCGCGCGCCGCAGTGGACGGCTCAGCCCGGTTCTGGCGGTGCGGGCGGCGCGCGAGGCGGTGAAAGTCGAGGCGGCGGGCGGCCTCATCGAGCTTGCGGAAAATACCGGACGCGTCGAGGCCAAGGCCGGCACACAGGCGGCGATCGACAGCCTCGCAGTTGCCGAAGAGCCGCAAGACATGTCGCGGCTGGCGCGGCTTTCCGCCGCCAAGGGCGGCAAGACCCGGGCGATTGTAAAACTGCTCGGCCGCGCCGCCATCGTGCTTACGGCGACGACGTTCGATCTCGCGCTTTGGTTGATCTGGGCCGCGCTCGCGCTCGTCGGCTTCTGCGCCTCGTGCAAGATCGCGGTGGAACGTATGACGCAGCGCGTCTTGCTTCGCAACAAGACACGCCGGCTGCGCGAAGCGGAATTGCGGGTGCTGGCCATTCCGGCACGGCCGTGATTATGGTCCGGCCATGCCAAGTTTTTCCCACGATGGCGTGGAGATCGCTTTTCTCGACGAGGGCGAGGGTGAGCCGATCGTGCTCGTGCATGGCTTTGCCTCGAACAAGGAAATCAACTGGGTCGGCCCCGGCTGGGGGACGACGCTGACGCGCGCCGGCCGCCGCGTCATCGCGCTCGACAATCGCGGCCATGGCGCTTCGGCCAAGCTCTACGATCCAGCCGCCTATCACAGCGCGATCATGGCCGAGGATGTGCGGGCTCTGCTCGACCATCTTGGCCTGCGGCGCGCCGACGTCATGGGTTATTCCATGGGCGCGCGCATCACGGCTTTCCTGGCGCTGTCGCATCCGGATCGGGTGCGGTCGGCTGTGCTCGGCGGGCTGGGCATTCGCCTGGTCGAGGGCGTCGGGCTGTCGGACACGATTGCCAACGCGCTCGAAGCGCCGGCGCTCGCCGAGGTGTCCGATCCGACCGCCTACATGTTCCGCGCTTTCGCCGAGCAGACCAAATCCGATTTGCGGGCGCTGGCGGCTTGCTTGCGCGGCTCGCGCCAGACGCTCAGCCGCGAGGAAGCCGCCCACATTACGGTGCCGGTTTTGGTGGCGGTCGGCAGCGAAGACCCGATCGCCGGCTCGCCGCAAGAACTTGCAGCCCTGATCCCGGGCGCGGAGGCCCTGACCATCCCCGGCCGCGATCACATGTTGGCGGTCGGCGATCGGGTCTTTAAGTCCGCGGTGCTGGAATTCCTGTCGAATCGGCCAGTGAACTAGTCCATTGGCCTGATTTCGCTCGGCTTTTGGCCGAAAAACCCTGCCCCTTGGTTTTGGCCCATCTGCCGCCCAATATGATAGAAGGTCAGCCGCTTTTTCCGGGAGACACATCGATGGCGCAGTATCAGGCGAAACCGGCACTCGATAAGGTCGATCCAGTCTGGGCGCGCATCCGCCGCGAGGCTGAAGAAATCGTGCGGCGCGAGCCTGAGCTCACAACCTTCATCTATTCGACCGTCCTGCACAACGACAGCTTGGAAGCTGCGGTCGTGCATCGGCTGGCCGGTCGGCTCGATCATTCTGCCGTATCGGCCGAATTGATCCGCCAGGCCTATGCGGACGCGCTCGAAGACGTGCCGGCGATCGGGGAAGCATTTCGCGCCGACCTGATGGCGACCGTCGACCGCGATCCGGCGACGCATCGCCTGATCGAGCCGGTGCTCTACTTCAAGGGCTTTCATGCGATCCAGACTTATCGGCTGGGGCAGTGGCTATGGCAGAAGGACCGCCGCGATTTCGCACTCTACCTGCAAAGCCGCTCGTCGGCGGTGTTCCAGTGCGACATCCATCCAGCGGCGCGGATCGGCCGCGGCATCTTCCTCGATCATGCCACCGGTCTCGTGGTCGGCGAGACCGCTGTGATCGAAGACGACGTCTCGCTGCTCCATGACGTGACGCTGGGCGGCACCGGCAAGGAAGACGAAGATCGGCATCCGAAAATCCGCTACGGCGTGATGATCGGGGCAGGAGCCAAAATCCTCGGCAATATCGAAGTCGGGCATTGCGCGCGCATCGCCGCCGGCTCCGTCGTGGTCAAAGCGGTTCCGAACAATGTGACGGTTGCCGGCGTGCCGGCCAAAGTCATCGGCGTTGCCGGCTGCCCCGAACCGGCGCGGACTATGGATCAGATGTTTCAGGACGGAATTTGAGCTATCTAGTTTCCGAATCCCGGTCGAGGAGAATAGCGGTGGACGTTCAGGCAGTCAGGAAGCTCGACGCCTATTTAAAGAAGCTGTTCGGTAATGCCCGCCTTCGCGTGGTGCCGCAGCCGACGAAAGCGGATTCGGCCGAGGTTTATATCGGCGAAGAGCGGTTGGGCGATCTTAACCTCGACGACGAAGACGACGATCTCTCCTATAATTTTCGCATGGAAATAGATTTGGGCGAAGTCGCCGACATCGATCGGATCAAGCGCTTGGACGCCTATCTCAAGCGAAAATTCGATAATACGGCCATCCGCGTCGTGCCGCGCGCGAAGAAACGCGACTCGCTCGAAATCTACGTGGGCGAAGAATTCATCGGCGTTTTATTCGTCGACGATGAAAAGCGGCCCGGGGCCTATATTCTTGAAATGCCGATTTTGGATATGGATTTGGCTTGAACCGCTTTGCTCCGCTGCCGCAGCCCTGTCGTCAATTTCGCTGCGGATGCAATTGGGCGAGGAGCCGGTCGAATCCGGCGGCGATCGTGCGCCAATCGCCGAACCAATCGCGGGGAAATCGGAACGTCACCTCGACATCACTGAGCATTCGTTGGTGAACGCAGGTCCCCGGCACGATCCGGCCCGGGCGCGTGCACAAAGCAAAGAATTGCTCGGGACTGGTGCCGAAATAGATCAGGTCTTCGCCGTCATAGGGCGTGCCGGAGCGAAACGGCAGGATAGCCAGGCCGCCGGGGCCGGCGCTCGCTTTCGTTTCGGCATAGCGCGGATAGATGGTGCGCAGCCGATCGAGTGGCGGCAGTTCGCTGCCGAGCCCGGCAATCGTTACGAACAGCCGGCGGTTCTCGGGTTCGGCGGCGGCCGCGGCGGCGTTCTCCGCACTCAGCGCGGTCTTTTTCGCTGACCTGTCGTCCGCGGGCGGCGGCGCCAGCGACGGCCATTCGAAGGTGAGATCGATACGGTCCTGTTGGCCGGGATGGCGCTGCACCGCTTCGCGGATTGCCGCCGGCGGCACGTCGAACAGCACGCCGGCCACAGTGATTGGAATGGCGGGCGCGTCGAGCGGCGTCGGCTGGCGTGGCCAGGTCGGCCACAGCGCATAGGAGACGAAGGCCGCCGCTCCAGCCATTAAAACGGCGATAATGACAAAGGGCAGCGTCAGCAAGCCGCGCGCCCGGCGGCGTGTCTTAGGTCGGGAAACAGCCTGCGCCGTCATCGATATCGGTCGGTTTGCGCGAATCAACCTCAGTATCGCATGGGCCGCCGCTGCAAAGAGGGCAGGGGCCGGCCGATTGGACGAATTTGCTCGCAGACTATAGCTTGGCTGGCGCCGGCTGCGCTGCGCCCGATTGCGACGGCGCCGTCGGCTTGAGCGACGCCTCGATCTGCGCGGCAAGAACGCCCGCGATTTTGGCATGCGCCGCGGCGTTAAAGTGGATGTGGTCCCACTGGTAAAAATCCGCCGGCACCGGATCCGGATCATAGACGATGACGCGAATGCCGCGGGCGCGCACCCGCTGCGCCATGGCCGCGATATTGGCGGCGCGCGCCGCCTTGGTGCCGAAGAAACGCAGATCGTTGCCGCCCGGCTGCAAGATCACGATGTCGGTGCCTTTGGGTACGGCGGCATCGATCCGCCGCAGCATGCCGGCGGTGACATCGCCGTTGACGCCGGCATTGGTGACATTGGCCGCAATGCCCTTCTTGCGTAACAGCGTCTGCAAGACTGCGGGATAGGCGTTTTGCTCGCCGACGCCGAAGCCGGTCGTGTTGCTGGCGCCGATCGCCACGATGTTGAGCGGCCGCGCTTGCAGCGGCGATGCCAGCGCGAGAGCAATAAGCGCCGCCGCCAGCGCCATCGTGCGTAACATGACATTCATTCGGACAAGTATTTGCATGCGGATAAGCATTTGGCCGACAAGTCTGAATTGATGCCGTTAACCTTTCTTTAATCATTTCGTAGCGGGGCGCCGCATCCTCTGCAATGGCTGCGCGGAAAAGAGCGCCGGGACTAGCCATGCTGCCGTCGATTTCGCCACAGACGATTGAATCCTTTTTCTCGCTTGCCATGGGTTTTGCGGTCGCCGGCCTCTGCGCCAGCGGCTATTCGCTGTTCAGCCGGCATTTGCCGAGCTTCCGGCTCCTGGAAGTGGGACCGGTACCGGCGCGCTTTGCCGCCATCCCGCTCCTGATGTTCTCCGCGCCTTACATCATCATGCGCAACACCATCCGCGGCCGCCGCATCGAAGGTCGCCGCGCCGAGATCGTCATGCTGGCTACCGTGATCGCTGGCCTGTGGAGCCTGATGTCCGGAACCGTCGTCGTGCTCGCGCTTCAAGCGCTGCTCGGCGTCTGATATTCCTTCGCCATGATCTACGAACTCGATGGCAACCGGCCGGATTTGCCGGAACAGGGCCGCTATTGGATTGCGCCGACCGCGACGTTGATCGGCAAGGTGCGGCTTAAGCTCGACGCCAGCGTCTGGTTCGGTGCGGTGCTGCGCGGCGACAATGAATGGATCGAGCTCGGCGAACGTTCGCAGATCCAGGACAACGCGACGCTGCACACCGATCCGGGTTTCCCGATGACCATCGGGCCGAATTGCGTGATCGGCCACAACGTGATCCTCCACGGCTGCACGATCGGCGCCAACAGCCTGATCGGCATGGGCGCGATCGTGCTCAACGGCGCGAAGATTGGCGACAACTGCCTGGTCGGCGCCGGTGCGCTCATCACCGAGGGCAAATCCTTTCCCGACAATTCGCTGATCGTCGGCGCGCCGGCCCGCGCCATCCGCACCCTCGACGAGGCGGCGATCAAAATGATCGCCGCCGGCGCCGATATTTACGTAAAGCGCTTTAAGCAATATGCGAAGGGGCTAAAACCGGTCGCGTAACCTTCTTCCTACGCTGCCGCCGTGAGCGGTCCATGCCCCAAATTCGTATTGCCATCATCGGCGGCGGCCTGGCCGGTTTGGCGACTGCCGCCGCGCTCTCCCGCTTCGGCCTCCAGGCGGAGGTCTTCGAGCAGTCGCTGCAGCTCGGCGAGATTGGTGCCGGCATCAACGTCAGTCCGCAAGCCATCAAAGCGCTGCGCGCGATCGGGCTTGGCGAGCGGATCGCGGCCGTCGCCAACATCGCGCCCGGCGTGCTCACCCGCGACATGAATTCCGGCGCGCCGCTCGACTATCGCGACCAGACGGCGGCTGCGACCCGCTTCGGCGCCGGCATTCACTCCTTCCATCGCGCCGACCTTCTGCAGGCCTTGGCGAGGGGCGTCGATCCCGAAAGAATTCATCTCGATCATCGGCTGATCGGTCTTGAGGAACGGCCCGCAAGCGTCGGGCTCGTCTTCGCCAACGGTGCGACTCGCGAGGCCGACCTTGTGATCGGTGCCGACGGCATTCATTCGTTGGTCCGCCGTGCGCTCTATGGTTACGACCACCCGACCTATACCGGCCAAATGGTTTGGCGCGCGCTCCTTCCCGACAGCGAGGTTCCGGCCGAGGTGCTCGCGCCGTCGGGGCACGTGCAATGGCTCGCACCGGGCCGCCACTTCTTCGCTTATTATCTGCGCGGTCGTAACGTGGTGAACATCGTCACTCAGGAAGATACCGACAAGTGGGTCGAGGAGGGCTGGTCTATTCCCGGCAATCCCGACGACATGCGCGCCAGTTTTCCGAATCCCGAGCCGCTGCTCGCGACGTTGCTCAGCCGCGTCACGCAATGCTCGAAATGGGGCCTGTTCACGCGTCCACTGACCGACAATTGGGGACGCGGCCGCGTTGCGCTTATCGGCGACGCGGCACATGCGATGCTGCCCAATGCCGGGCAGGGCGCCAGTCAATCGTTCGAAGATGCCTATATTCTGGCGCGCTGGCTTGTGGCCGATCCTAGCGATCCGGTCGCAGCGCTGCGGAATTTTCGCCGCGTTCGCATCCCGCGCGTGCACGGCGTCCAGCTTCGCTCCGCGGCGATCGTTCGGGCCAAGCACAACTACGATCTGAAATCGGAGAAGGTCGAGCCCGCGACGGCCGACGCGGTCGAACTCGATGGCGTGGATCTGGGGCTACGATGTCGCTGCGGAGTGGAACAAGCCGCCGACGGTGCCGGCCGTCGACTAGAGTTCGATCAGAATGATCGCGGGCAGTGCCGACATTGATGTTCGGTGTCAGTACGCGAGGGGGCCGAAGCTGATCGCGTGAAAGATATGGCCGCCACGCAACCTATCGGAATCAAAGCTGAATTATTATTTCGCAATGCCCATTGTGCGGCTCCCCTGGTGAGCCCAGGTGATTCAGATCGGGAACTAACGGTTTGTTCGTGTGCTAAGCCAAAGCGGCGACGTTCTCAAACTCGACATTGATCTCGGTCACAAATGCCCGCGGGGCCTCGCGCTTCTGTCGCTGTGGACACTTCGCGCGCGAGCACCTTGGCTTCGCAACTTGCAACAAAGGCATACGCAAACATGTCCATGATCACGACCAAAGACGGCACGCAGATTTATTACAAGGACTGGGGCAAAGGTCAGCCCATCGTGTTCAGCCACGGCTGGCCGCTGTCAGCCGATGACTGGGACAATCAAATGTTGTTCTTCCTCAATCGCGGCTACCGTGTCATAGCCCATGACCGCCGCGGCCACGGGCGCTCCAGCCAGACCGGCGACGGCCATGACATGGATCACTATGCCGACGACCTTGCGGCGCTGACCGCGCATCTCGATCTGAAGAACGCCATTCACGTCGGCCATTCCACCGGCGGCGGCGAGGTGACGCACTATCTGGGGCGGCACGGCGAAAGCCGGGTGGCGATGGCGGCTCTGATCAGCGCGGTGCCGCCACTGATGGTGAAGACGGCGACCAATCCAAACGGTCTTGCCAAGGACGTATTCGATGGCTTGCAGGCCCAGCTCGCGGCCAATCGCTCGCAATTCTATCGCGCGCTGCCGGAGGGCCCGTTCTACGGCTGCAACCGCCCGGGCGCTAAACCCTCGGAGGCCATCATCGCCAACTGGTGGCGTCAGGGCATGATGGGCGGCGCCAAGGCGCATTACGACGGCATCGTCGCCTTTTCACAGACCGATTTCACCGAAGACCTCAAGAAGATCACCGTGCCGGTGCTGGTGATGCATAGCGAAGACGATCAGATCGTTCCCTATGTCGCCGCCGGACCGTTGTCGGCGAAGCTTTTGAAGAACGGGACGCTGAAGACCTACAAGGACTTCCCGCACGGCATGCCGACCACGCAAGCGGAGACGATTAACGCCGATCTTCTGTCGTTCATTCGAGCGAAGTCGAGCAGATCGGCAGTCGCCGCCTGAGGCTTATGGTGGCGGTCTAGGCGGCCCGATCGAAGGGTGGTTCACTACGCCCTGCGTCTTCTCAACCTGCAAAAAAAGGTGCGGCCGGCTCCTGGGGGAGGGCAGGGCAGGGCCAGCAACATCAATTAGTTACCGCGGAGCGCGCAAGCGCTCCGCGGATATTCCACGAGTATTTGGCGAGAGCCATTTCCGCTCTTGAGAGCTAAACGGACATGCCGGCGGTCTGTTCGAAGGTCTCAGTTTGATCTAAGCTGTATGAAAACGTGCGCGCGCGAGGAAGCCGCAGAATTGTTTTCTTCATTGGCTTCGCCCGACGGTGTTCACCAGCGTGTTTATTTTTCCAATTGACAAAATTGAGGCGAACTTTCCATCCGCAAATTCAATTTCGGAGTTTTCACACAGCCTAGACCCACAGATGGGGTAATCGGCCGGCGAGCTTGTGGATAGCTGAAGATTTTTGGGTGCTGCGCTTCAGGCTGATGGTGAATACGAGGTCCGCAGTCACGGCCTCAAGCATCAGAAGGAGAAGCGCAGCATGGACCATTTTGCTGGACTGGACGTATCGGTCAAGGACACGAGCGTCTGCGTTGTGGATGACACGGGCAAGGTCGTTCGGGAAGTGAAGGTTGCGAGCGAACCTGAAGCGTTGTTGGCGGTGCTGAAGAACCCCGCCTACCACTTCAGGCGGATTGGATTGGAAGCTGGACCACTGTCGCAGTGGCTATTCAGCGCTCTCGCCGAAGCAGAGTTACCGGTGGTCTGCGTTGAGACGCGGCATATGCGGGCGGTGCTCAAGGCGCAGATCAACAAGACGGACCGCAACGATGCGCGTGGTATCGCGCAGATGATCCGAGTGGGGCTTTATCGCCCGGTACATGTGAAGACATTACGCAGTCAGAAGCTACGCATGCTGCTGACCCATCGCAAGCTTTTGCAGTCGAAGGCGATCGCCATCGACAACGACCTGCGCGGTACTTTGCGTAACTTCGGCCTCAAGGTTGGAATGGTCGGAAACGCGAAGTTCGAGGCCCGCATCAAGGAGCTGGTTGAGAACTTACCCGACCTGGCTGTGCTGGTCGAACCGCTACTCATTGTCCGGCGAGCGCTACGCGAACAGATCGTCATCCTGCATCGCCGTTTGCTGGCCATTGTCCGGGATGACGAGGTGTGCCGTCGCCTGATGACGACCCCTGGTGTTGGCCCCGTGGTGGCGCTGACCTATCGCGCCACCGTCGACGTGCCCGCTCGGTTCCGTAAATCCAAGTCAGTCGGGGCGGTATTTGGACTGACGTGCTCCAAGTATCAATCCGGCGAGATTGATAGGAGCGGTAGAATATCACGCTGCGGAGATGAGATGATGCGGGTCATGCTCTACGAAGCAGCTCAGAGCATGCTGCGTTCGAAGAGATGGTCCTGGCTCAAGGCCTGGGCGATGCAGATCGCCAGGCGCCGCGGGATAAAGAAGGCGATCGTAGCGCTGGCACGCCGGCTGGCCGTGATCATGCATCGCATCTGGGTTGACGGTACCGAGTTCCGATGGACCCGAGAACAAGCCGTGGCGGCAGCATGAAAACCGTGCCGGATCAAATGCGATAGGAGGAAACTCGAACCCCACCGAGCGGTGGAATGATGTCCCTCGCGGGACGATGGATGAGGTGAGTTCGCATGTCCGCTTGGACCTACCGTCACTCTGACGGCAAGGCCGACCCACAGATTGTTCCACCTCGTCTTCGAACCCTATGATGGAAGGGCCCTAGTGCCGATTCCGAAGAGAAGCATGAGCCCGCGAGCGACATCGACACTGCAACGGTGGCGGACAGTCAGAAAGCGCTTGACCCCAAACGGCCGATTAGAGAAGCGGACATCGATTAGTGCTCGGATTTCGCGCAGACCAGTTCGACTTTTGAGTGTGCTTCTCGATCATCACCTTCTTGCCGGATCAGGATGGCGCTTCGAACTCGCGCTTGACCGCTGCGATATCCGCAAGCGTGGGTAAGCCCGCCTCATTGCCGAGATGCTGGATCTTGTACGCAGCTGCCGCTTGCGCGAAGCGGAACTGTTTCTCCCAACTCTTCGTCGGATTGGTGAGGTAGGAATAAATGTAAGCGCCGTGGAAGACGTCTCCTGCTCCACTGGTATCGAGAACTCGACTGGACGGGACGGCAAGGGCAGGGAGCGTCCGAACGGCGCCTGTCTCGTCGTACCAGATCAAACCTCGTTCTCCGAGCGTCACCCCGCCAATCCGACATCCCCGGCTCTTGAGATAATCAAGCATCGCCACTGGTTCATGCCTCATCTGTTGGCATAGTCGCTCGGCCACGATCGCCACGTCGATGAAGTCGAGGAGCTCGTGAGTATTCGATCGAAGTCCTCCACCGTCGAGCGAGGTGAGTATCCCCGCTTCTCGGCACAGCTTCGCGTAATGAATTGCGGCATCCGGCTGATGTCCATCTACGTGAAGCGCTCGGCAACCTGAGAGGTGCAGGATAGGGAAAGAGTGAAGATAGTCGTCGTCACGACAGCGTACTATCGCCCGCTTGCCATTGTTCGGCATTATGAACGATAATGATGACGTTCTGACCTTCCTGGCATGGACCGCAATCCCATATTTGCTCGACATGTCCAGGAACATGCGGCCGAGCCAATCATCAGCAACGGTTGCCAGTACATCCGGCGCAATTCCCAACTTTGCACAACAGAAGGCAGCGGTGACCGCATTGCCGCCGAACGAGATAGCGTAAGCCGACGCCACATGTTTTTCGTCGCCCGTCGGCATCCGATCAGTCAGAAAAGTGACGTCAATATAAGTTTGTCCAATGAAGAGTGCCTGCATCGGTTTATTCCTGGTACTGTGGACCAGTACCTTATCCACCGCACATAATGATCATGACTGGCAACGGATTTCGTTAGTGCGTTGCGCAGCCGCGGCACCGACGGCAATTAGTGAACCAGCCATCAGCTCGAAACGGCCTCCATGAGCGCGGCAATCGTTATCGTTGCGAAATTGGAGAAGGTGTCAGATATCGCGTAAGGCAAGATGATCCGGTCGCTGTGGCGCATCGCGCCGCAGGTGTAGACAACATTAGGCACGTAACCTTCGCGTTCGTTGGGCTCAGGATGAACAAGCGGCTTGCGCGTGCGCGCGAGAACCCTTGACGGATCTTTCTTGTCCAAGAAAGTCGCCCCGATCGAATATTTCCTGACCGGACCAACTCCATGTGTCAGCAGCAGCCAACAGTCGTCCAGCTCGACGGGTGAGCCGCAATTGCCAATCTGAACGAATTCCCAAGGATACTCGGGCTGAAGAATGGATCGACCACCGTCCCATGTGTAAAGGTCATCGGAATAAATCAAGTAGAGGTTCTCATTGTCCTGCCGGCCGATCATCGCATAGCGACCATCGATTTTCCGTGGAAACAGCGCCATCCCCTTATTGCGTGCCGCCGCTCCGCCGAGTGGAGTCATCCGGAATGATCGAAAATCCGCCGTTTCCATCAGCTCCGAGCGAATTGCCCGGCCGCTATACGCTGTGTAGGTTGCGTAGAACGTTTTTCGTGCACCGTCATTGAATTCGACGAATCGGGCATCCTCGATGCCGTTTGCCTGAGCGTCGGTGATCGGAAAGATGATGCGTTCGCTCAGCTCTTCGTGATCCCGGAATATCACTTCGATGTCATCGCCATTTGGCGTTGGCGTCCGCCTTCGAACCTTTGGGACCGCCGCGAGACGAGCGGGCGGATCGACGGCGACGCTTCCATCGGCAGCTATAGTGCCGGATCGGAACGTCAGCGATGAAATATGTCCCTCGCCGACTGCGCGTAGACTCAAGATGAAGCGACAGCCATTTTGCGGCGCGCCAGTTTGATCGGGATGTCGGACGATGCTCGGGTTGAACAAGGCCGACGCCTCGAATGAGTATTCGTTGAGAAAATATGCGCCGATCAGGCGCCGCTGCGCCGTATTCAATTCGGCATGTGGTTCTAGCGCGTCTTCCATATCTGCGGCGCGCGTCTCGAAAATATCGATCAGATTTCTGTGTCGACCTTCGAAATTGTCGAGCACCTCGCTCAATTGTTCTGCGGCGGCTTCCGCATCGAGCCGAAGTACCCTGCCAACGATATGATTGGCCCGGACCTTATCGGTGGGGTTGAGGTCTCGGGGCTCAGTTGCCGGTTTGAAGGGTCTGACGACGACCCGTGCTGGGTCCGGGCGCAGATATAAGCTCTGGCGATTCATGAATCGGAATTGGGACAAAGAGGCCCTCTGGGGTTTTTCGAGCGGGGATTGTGCGATTTACGTCACCGCCTACGAACTTGGATGCGGGTCTCGTTCGGTCCACCGCAGTCATACGCTTGAGCTGGCGAATCTCAACAAGACTCAGAAGATACGATAGCACTGATTCCGCACCCTTGTTCTCGTTGGATCGATCCGGATGAAGCCCATCCAGGCAACTGCCGGTTTCGGGATCGGTCAGTGCTGTCTGCAGGTCGTTTTCGCCCAGAAACCATTGGAACGCGCGTAGCGCCTCTATCGGCCACTCAGCGCTGTTATCCGCCCGCCAGGCAGCAATGCAAGCGGAAATTGTTGCTGACGCCTCGACGGGCTGCTGATCGAAAGCTTCTGGCTTCTGGCGGTGTCTGCCGAAGCTTTTGGTCCCAATCGGTCTAAAGTATCCCGATGATGTGGTCTGAAGCGAGTTGAGCCAACAGAGGGATCGGAGACCAACCTCGATGTAAGGTGATGTGTGGGTCGTCAGTCCGGTTTGGATCAGCGCCTGCGGAAGCCGCGCATTGTCGTATGCGAGCAGGTCTTCAAACCAGACCCAGTCTTTGGTTTCCGTTGTCGAAAACAGTGACATCAACCTGTCGGCTAATAGTCTGCGGAGACGGTTGGCGAGAACGTCGCCAGCGACCTGCATGCAATAGGCGTCCAACCCCAGGAGCGCGAACGCCCAGGCCCGTGGCGACGAGAGTTCTTCGACGACGGGAAGCGCGGTCTTGAACAGCGCCGCGGCCCATCTGCGGCGAGATGGATCGATGTCGTTCCGTGCGCATTCGGCCAATGCCCAAAGCGTCCTACCGTGACTATCTTCAGAGCCCTGCTCTTCCAGCCATCGGCGGTCATAGCTCATAAAATTTCGAAACCGACGGCTGTCTGGGTTCCAAGCATGCTGGATGAACGCTGCAAAGCGCGCGGTAATTGAGCTGGATAATTGCACTTCGCCGAGGTCTGTAAGCAAGCTTGAGAACAGAAGAGCGCGAGCGTTGTCGTCGGTACAATAGCCATGGGAGCGATCTGGTACCGAATGGACTGCGTGCTGAAGCATGCCTGTGCCGTCGCAGAGCGAAAGGAAATGCCCGATCCGAATCTCCGGTATCACGGGTCCGCTTCTCCTGGAACCGATGGCATCAATGGGAAGTGTTATTCCACGCTGGGCATTCTCGCTCTCAGTCTCGAAGACGGTAAGATAGCGCCTGGCCGTTTGCACCCAGGTCATCGATCGGCTTGCCGCGTACGCACGTTTGCGCTCAGCCGCCCGGTCGCTCTCGTTAGCGACGGTGGCCCGTATGAGCGATGAGGAAGCTTTTGAGGCGTTTAAATTGGTCCGCTGGTCCGACAACGCGGGCGAGCCGTACTGCCCCCGGTGCCGTTGTGCGGCCCTCTACAGTTACCGGACGCGGAAGTTATGGAAATGCAAATCATGCTCGCACCAATTCAGCGTCACGTCCGGGACGATCTTCGCCAGTCGCAAGCTGCCAGTTCGGGATTACCTGCTGGCAATCGCGATCTTCGTGAACGGCGCGAAGGGCCATAGCGCCCTGCAATTGAGCCGCGATCTCGACTGCCAATACAAGACGGCTTTTGTGCTGAGCCACAAACTCCGCGAAGCTCTCGCCGACGAAATCAAGAATCGCAAGGTATCGGGCGATGTGGAAATCGACGGCGCGTATTTTGGCGGATACGTGAAGCCCGCCAACTACAAGGATAATCGCCGTGATCGTCGGCTTTGGAAAAACCAATCCGGCAAGCGCCGTTGCGTGGTCATCATGCGGGAGCGGAATGGCTCGTCGCTTCCTTTCGTGTGCCGCTCTGAGGAATTGTCGCTGCCGACAATTCAGGAACGGGTGAAGGCTGGTAGCATCGTGTACGCGGACGAAGCGTCATGTTGGGATACCTTGCACGCCAAGTATCTCACGAAGCGCATCAATCACTCGGAAGCGTATTCGACCGACGATGCCTGCACCAATCAGGCGGAATCGTTTTTCTCCCGGCTGCGTCGCGCCGAAATTGGAACGCATCATCACATTGCTGGCCCGTACCTCAATGCCTATGCCGACGAAATGTCATGGCGTGAGGACAATAGGCGGAAAAGCACTGGCGAGCTTTATTTGGCGATGGCTGACGCTGCACTAAAACATCCAGTGTCACGTCAGTGGAAGGGCTATTGGCAGCGGGCGATGAATTGATGATCGTCGTAATTCAAGCTACCATTACCCTATGTCTACCTCGCAATATTTGACCGCTGATTTTGTGGCTTTTTCCGCCCTAGTTGCCGCATTTGCCCTCGCTGAATCAAATTTAACGCGGGCAATTAGGGCCGGGAAACTTTTATTCTGGGAAGTTTTCCCCTTTAAAAAAAACAAGATCAATCAAAAAGTATTGGGAATTGTTACAGGCGCTTGAGTGCCCAGAGCATGTACTGTCCGGGCCCCTGATCGGCTTGCACGACGCCTTTCTCCCGCTGGCCCCGTAAAGCGACTCCTACGCGCTTCGTCATGAGCCGCAGCAGCCGTTGATCTTCACGGTTCAAGGCGCGCTCTGTGAGCAATTGCAGGGCAATGTCACGGCACGTAAGCGGCTCGCTCGCCAGCCGCAGGATCGAAAGGCAAATGCGGGTCATTTCGCCCCGGTTGCTCCAATCCTTGGGCGGTCGGAACGCCTTTGGCTTGATCGCCTCGACTTTGAAATCCGGCTCGAATTGCAGGATCGTGGCGTCCAGGTTCTCTAAATCGAGCACCATCCGCCGCAAGCATTCGTGTGCCTTCTCAATGTCGCCTGCTAGTTGGGCGCGGCGCTTGACGAGGCCGGAAACGACGAAGGCATTCATCGGACGAGCCAAATGCTGGCGATGATCAGAATGAGAATGATGGCCAATCCAATTCCGACGGCCATGCCGTAATGGTGCCGATCGTCATTCATGGCGACCACACTAGCAGAGCGGGCAGGATAGGCCGACAGGTTGCTAGGTGAGTTTGCTACCTAATGCCGCAGTATTGTGCCGAGCAGTTCGAGAACGACGGCAGCCCAGTCTCCACCATTGTGAAGGGTGTAAAGCGCGCAATGGCCGGCGAATACAGCCGGGAGCTTTCAGTCAAGGTTTTTGCCGGCCAATGTAGACTTATCGAGCTCGGCTATCGCCAAGGCGGACCGCCAGGATTCGGGCTTCGCCGTCGGCTGATCGATCAAAGTGGTGCGGCTAAAGGCGAACTCGCGAGAGGCGGGCAAAAGAGCATCCAAACAGACCGGGTAGTACTGGTACCAGGACCGCCCGAGGAACAAGACACCGTCCGTTGGGTTTACCGGGCATTCGTCGAGGAAGGAAAACTCGAGGGTGAAATCGCCGAACTGCTAAATGCACGTGGTACCCGAACCGACCTCGGACGATCCTGGACGAGGGGCACGGTCCATCAAATCCTGATCAACGAAAAATACGTCGGCAACAACGTTTGGAACCGCGCGTCCTTTAAGCTTAAGAGAAAGCGCGTTCACAACAGTCCTGAAATGTGGATCCGGGCAGACGGCGTATTCGACCCCATCGTTGAACGACAGCTATTCGACGCAGCCCAGGTCATCATTCGGCAGCGGGCTTATCGCTTTTCGAATGATGAGATGTTGGACATACTTCGGGGCCTATTGGAAACAAATGGATACCTCTCGGGACTGATCATTGACGAGTTCGATCAGGGCCCGTCCAGCAGCGCCTACAGCGGTCGATTTGGCAGTCTCTTGCGAGCTTACGAGCTTGTCGGATTCACGCCTGATCGTGACTACCAATACATCGAGATCAATCGCACCCTCCGACGAATGTTTCCGCACATTGTGGCAGACGCAATTGCCGGCATCGTGAGCTTCGGCGGCCAGGTCAGAAAAGACCTGGTAACCGACCTCCTCACGATCAATGATGAGTTCACGGCCTCAATAACCATTGTTCGATGCCGGGAAACCGCCGCAGGATCGCTCCGTTGGCACATTCGGTTCGACGCGGGACTTCGCCCCGACATCACGATCGCACTGAGGATGGATCAGTCTAATAGGGGCCCACTCGACTACTACCTTCTCCCTCGGATCGACATGACAGAGCCTCGAATTCGGCTTGCCGAACACAATGGCCTTTGGCTCGACGCCTATCGTTTTGAGAGCCTTGAAGCATTGTTCGAATTGGCTGCCCGTTCCAAGCTCATGGAGGTCGTATAATGGACGGCAGAGCCCATCAATCAGTCACGATGATCCCGGTGGACCGGATTACCGTCGTCAATCCGCGAGTCCGAAATAAGAAAATCTTCAAGGAGATTGTTACGAGCATTGCACAATTAGGCCTCAAGAGGCCCATCAGCGTCACTAAACACAACGCTCCCGACGGACCACGCTATGAACTGGTTTGCGGCCAAGGCCGATTGGAAGCCTATCAAGCACTCGGCCAAGCCGAGATTCCTGCTCTCGTGATGATCGCCAGCCCCGAAGACTGTGAAGTCATGAGCCTGGTTGAAAATTTCGCCAGGCGCCAGCATCGAGCCATCGACCTGCTTCATGATATCCAGGGCCTTAAGAGCCGGGGCTACGAGGAACCAGATATTGCTCGAAAGACCGGACTGACGGTCGAATACGTAAAGGCTGTCATCGGGCTTCTGGAGAATGGCGAGCATAGACTCCTGCGAGCGGTGGAATCAGGCCACGTTCCCGTCAGTATTGCGGTTGAAATCGCACAGTCGGACGACACCGAGGTCCAGTTCATTCTGCAGCAGGCCTACGAAAACAAGGTATTGCGCGGCCGAAAGCTGATAATCGCCAAACGCCTAATCGAACAGAGGCGCCGTAGGGGAAAAGGGTTTCACAGCGGATCGCAAAGGCGCGAGCAATCACTATCCTCGACTGCCTTGATCCGCGTTTATCGGGAGGATGTTGATCGCAAGCGCGTTCTTATCCGAAAGGCAAACGCGACACGTGACCGGTTGATTTTCATAACGGAGGCGATGCGAAAACTGTTCACGGAGGAGAACTTCATAACGCTGCTGCGAGCCGAAGGATTGGATACCCTTCCCAAAAACCTCGGCGATCGTATTCAGGCTTGGGCGCAGGCCTGACCGTGCCGAGAAGGGCTCACACAGCAGTCCAGATGGGATTTGAGGGAGCCAGTCGCCGTTTGGCGATTAGTGACATTCAGCCACTGAAGATCGTATCTGACGCCATCAAGAAGACTCCAAAATATGCGCAAATCGTTGCGTCCATTGGTGAGATCGGAATTGTAGAGCCACCAGTCGTGACGCGCGATCGCAACGATCCTGGCAAATATCTATTGCTCGATGGTCACTTGCGAATAGAGGCCCTGAAGGACCGCGGTGAAACTGAGGTCGTGTGCCTCATATCCATTGAAGACGAGGCCTTTACGTATAACAAGCGCGTCAATCGCATTGCGATCATCCAAGAACACCGGATGATCCTAAAGGCAATCGAGCGCGGGGTGTCCGAGGGACGCCTCGCGAAATCATTGAACGTTGATGTCGCAAGCATCAAACGAAAGCGTCGCCTACTGGACGGAATATGCAGTGAAGCGGCAGAGATTCTCAAAGACAAACACGTCGCGATCTCCGCGTTGGTGGAGTTCAAGAAACTGGCACCATTGCGTCAGATTGAGGCGGCCGAACTCATGGTCGCGATGAATAAATACACGATTGGCTACGCCAGATCGCTCGTCGCAGCGACGCCGCAGGCGCAGCTAGCGGAAGGCTACAGGCCGAAATCCGTCAAAGGGCTGTCGAGTGAGCAGGTCGCGCTCATGGAACGGGAGTCGGCCAATCTTGATCGGGAGTTCCGGATTGCGGAGCAATCCTACGGCACGGATCACCTCGATCTGGTATTGGCGAACGGCTATCTGGGCAAACTCCTCGGCAACGCGCGGGTGGTGCGCTATCTAGCCCAGCACCAGCAGGAAATCCTCCTCGAATTCCAGAAGCTCGTTGAGGTGGAAGGAGTTGCGGCCTGAATACGGAACTCGGGTTCACTCAGCTATTGAATTTGACTGTTAATGGGGACCCGGACCCGACAAGCGCGGGGACCGCGGGAGAAGCCGCACGGTGGGGCGGATCAAGCGCGGTGGTGGGGATGGCGGCGAACCCGCTCGGAGCCCACCAGGTTGGCCCTCATAGGGTCGACCGCTTGGCCGATCGATGTGCGTCCGGCCATGATGCTGCAGGGCGTGTCGGTAAAACTGAGAGGGAGGCAGACGCACCGACACGCCCTCGATGAAAGCCTAATATACCTTGCAGAGGATATATCTCTTACGATATAAGCCGCCATGGACTGGCGGGTCGAATTTCATCGAGACTTCGTGCCCGAGTTCCGTGGCTTAGCGGAGCCGGTCCAGGATGAAATCGCCGCTCTGGTTGAAAAGATGCAGGTGATGGGGCCGACGATGAAACGGCCAGCATCCGATACGCTAGACGGTTCGCGCTTTTCGAATATGAAGGAACTGCGCTTCGAGGCCGATAACGGTGTGTGGCGTGTTGCATATGCGTTCGATCCAGCCCGCAAAGCAATTTTGCTCGTTGCTGGTGATAAGGCGGGCATTTCGCAGAAGCGGTTTTACAGGTCTCTGATCCGAAAAGCTGATGAGAGGTTTGCGGAGCACTTGAAGGAACTAGAGAGGACGAGGAAGAGAAAATGAAAACAAGCGTTCCCTACGAAAAAATCTTCGCAACGTTTCCACCCGCGCGTCAGCGGAAAATCAGGAAACGTGCTGCCGAGCTGATTGCGGAGGAGTTTACTCTTCGGGACCTTCGGAAGGCCCAGCAGATTACTCAGGAAGAAGTTGCGCAACGTCTGAGCGGCCGGCAGGTCTACGTGTCGCGCCTCGAACGGCGGGCCGATATGAAGCTATCGACGTTGCGCGAGTACGTGCGGGCACTCGGCGGTGATCTTCAGTTAATGGTTACCTTTCCGGGAAACGTGCCAGTGAGGCTCCGGGACATCGGTACAATTTCGGGACGCAAGGATCGCAAGCCAAGCGCAAATTCGAAGCTGAGGAAGACAGCTTAAATCATCATACGAGTTGGCTTGCGAGGGGGATTTTGTGCAGGACTCGGTGTAAACCGCCTATCGCGCGGATAGACTTGCAGAAAGTTAACTTGGGATAGATTGTAGGGGACGGCTCGCTTTACCACCAAAAGGGTGGTTGCTGCGCACGCGTCCTATAGAGCGAAGTCATTTGGTGCAATCAACAATTGGGGCGGTATTTGGTGGTTGCTCCACCTAATCACCTTGAGTCGTACCGCAGGCAGTTTACACATCATTCTCGGATCGAGAGGCTTTCGCGATCAATGATCCGCTAGGCGTGAAGTGGATAAACGGCAAGGGTGAAGCCATCGCACTCGCTGATTAAGCGCCGTTCGAGCCCATACCTATTTATTCGTCGAGCCAAGCTAAATTGAATTCCGTGCTCGCGCTCTTTGTTTGCTTAGGTGCGGGCGCCGGGTTCGCGGGTGTACCAAAACTTTGTACGGCATTCGCCGCATTGGAAAAATCGGTGTAGATGGTGTTAATCGACTGAACTGCAGATTGGACGGTCTGCATTGTAATGCCCGGATTGGCGAGGTTCGCGTTTTGAGTAAGTATTTGCTTAAGCGTGGAGGCTAGGTTTGCGACCGTCGCCTCGCTCATGAAGGTTGCTCTCTGCGCGACATACGCCCTGTATGCCGTGTCAAGATCGATTCCGTTGCTGGTCAAGAAATAATTTGCCTTATAGCCCCGGACTTTTCCGAGTGGATCATCACGAATAAACAGCAGCTTTTCGTGTACGCATTCATCCCACGCATTGAATGCCATCTGAACATTTTGCTCGAACGCCGGGTAATACTTCTCTAGATAGCCGACAGCGACGGTGAGCGGTGCTTGGGCTTTTTGCGCGGCCAGACTCAGATCATAGACCGCTTGCACTTCGACCACGTCTGTCGCTGCCGTGCCCAGCGCCTTTAGAGCAGAGGCCGCGGCACTGGATGATATGCCCGGAATGTTTGCTGCGGCGCCGCTACCGAACGAAACAAGGTTATTGATGGTCGTGACATCTGATTGTGAATTTTTCACGATTGCATTCAACAAGTTGACGTAAGTAGTCAGATAATTGAGGCTGGCTGTCCAATACTTGTTGACTTGCTGTTTTGAAACGAGAGTGCCAGGATTTGTGGATGATGCGTATTCCTTGTAAAGTGCACTGTTGGGATTGCCGCAATTATAATCAGATGCCGTGATGAACTTGAGGCTTTCATTTTCGGTCTGCCACGCCGAGATCAAGTCTACTTCGGTTTTACTTTGCCCCGCGATCGCCTGCTGAAATGAAGAAACCGCGCTTGGGATCAGCTTTGATGGATCGAGCCCTGCGCAACCGGAATTGAGCAACAGCACGCACGACAGCGCCATGAACCGTTTCATCGATCTCGCCCCCTACACGTCTCCTCGGCGTGTCGCTAACCGACACTGCCGAAAGTCGCGTTCCTCATCAGCCCGGGGCATTCTTACCTTGGGTTGAGCAACTAATGGTAGACCTCAGCGTAAGAGGCGCGTCGAATCCACAGGGTATGCACAGGCTAGTGCACAGCTAACCTTTTTCCTGAAAGCCCCGGTAACCCGTGAGTTATGCCGCCGGCTCTCGAACCTTGTTAAGCGGTCGTGACTTTGATCACCGGCGGACTAACTGATTTCGCAATTAAGCCCAAAAGAGATGTTTCGAAATTTCGGAGTGGCTTGCGTACGCCCCTCGCGGACCAATATGTTCGGGCAAACGTCGCCAAAAAAAGTGCGGCCGGTCTCTGGGGGAGAGTAGGGCGGGGCCTGCGAGATCAATTAGTTACCGTGGAGCGCTCAAGCGCTCCACGGATTTTCCACGAGTATTTGGCGAGAGCCATTTCCGCTCTTGAGAGCTAAACGGACATGCCGGCGGTCTGTTCGAAGGTCTCAGTTTGACCGAGGCTGTGTAAAAACGCAAAAAACTGAGAAGCGACGAGAATGATTTTTCTCAGATCAACCGAAATTGGGCGCGCTTAAGAATCATTCTGAATCACCCGGCGGCTTGGAGCATCATTTATTCTATCGCTGTCGCGCACCATTGCGTTTTTACACAGCCAAGACCCATCGCGTCCATAGCCATCACCAATTGACTAGCGTGATCGTTCACCCCTAGGATGTATTAAGCTCCGCCTTAATAGCGGAGGCGTGGGTCACTGCCCTCCCAAATCGAGGTCAGTTCGGGTGTATCGGCGGCGATTCAGAATGAACAGAAGGTCCCTGTTGGCCGGCGCTCTAGGTGTTGGGACAAGTCTGACTTTTGCAGGTTCTGCACATGCGCTCCTGCAATGTGGCCTCATCGGCCCCGGATTACAGCAGTGTCAGGTGGGAATCGCGTCGCCTCTGATCGGCATTGTGGCCGAGCGTCAGTACACGACAGAGTGGTGCTGGGCAGCAAGCATCTCGATGGTGTTTGCATACTACGGACACCCTGTTTCCCAGGCACGAATAGTGGACGAGACATGGGGAGGAATCGTAAATCTACCGGGTCAACCATCACAAATCTTTTCCGATTTGAATAGGCCGTGGACTGACGATTCTGGAAACACCTTTATCGTTCAAGGCGACGTGATTTCTGCGAACATCGTTACGGCGGCTCAAGATTTGGACAGCAACCATCCGCTGCTTCTTGGCGCTCTGGGGCACTGCATGGTCTTAACAGCGCTGGCTTATGTCCTAAACGCTTACGGTCAGTTTCAAATTCAGGGAGCGACCGTGCGGGACCCTTGGCCGTACTCTCCTGGAGAACGCCTACTCACTCCGAGTGAATGGTTGGGGGTTCAGTTCTTGGCCAGAGTTCGCGTGGAGGATGCTTAGTTTGGAACGGGACGGTGGGGATGCGTTCGACCCTCCCCGAAATTCAAGGAGCGCAACATGTCAACAACTGGATCACCGCAAGCCGTGGGCGATGAAGCAATCTTACTGATGCTGAAAAGTCAGGAGACTCGCATCGCGCAATTAGAGACCGAAACCAAGAAAACATTATTCAAAAGATTGACCGCAAGCGCGAGCGCGAGCGCGTTATTTTTAGGCTTGATTTTGACGTTCGGTTCCCTTCGTGAGGCGTTCGTAACTAAACCCGAAGCTGACCGTATAAGCCGTCTGAGTCATTTCAATGAGGCCGTCAATTCTGTCGTCCAACGGCGCCAGGAACTAATAAAGTTGCAGGCACAAAATCCCAATCCACAATTGCAGCTTGCTATGGCGTCGTCTACTACGACCGGTATCTTAAACGATATATCAACGGCCAGAGCAATCTTGCGCGATCTGAGCGACAAAGACATTGGAATATCGCAATTAACGGTCCTGTTTAACGAGTCATTCACGGCAGGCGACTCGGAAAGCGCCAAGAACATCGTGGCACGCGCAATGAACTTGACGGGCCTCACTGCGTTTGAGCACTCTGAGGCATTGAGAATGGAAGGACGGTACTTTTTCGCGAGCGGCGATTTCGCTAAAGGTCGACAATCATACATGGCCGCATTGAATGCTATTGGCGACTTACCGATGTCCATGCCCGCGCGGGCGTACGATTTGGCAGACCTGATTCCAATGGAATACGCATCTGGCGATTGTGAGGACGCCGGAGCTGACTCATTAAGTTTTGCGAAGATGATCAACTCACCGCAGGTATCACCACAAGCTAAGTCGCAAATGGTGGCATCCCTGAAGGCCGCCCTGAGTCAGGTACTTGCCCAGCGTTGCCCAGAGGTGTCAAAGAATTTGGACACCGTTGTCAGTACGCAACTAGGTCCCTAACTACGATACAACCGTAAATAACTGTTCCGAAAAAGTGGGTTGGTATATGCTTTGGTCCTAGAGCAAAGTTGTTTAGCTCGACTAGATAGCGTGCGGCCCTCTTTCATTTCCAACTGATCATTGCGATGTCGCCTATTGGCCCAACTCGGAAGTCGCGCCTCGTGCTGAGAATGTCCGCTTCTGCCAAAAGCGGACATTGTGGTGCTTCAGCGGAAGCTGACGTAGGTGGGAGAAAAAGGTGCGGCCGGTCTCTGGGGGAGGGAAGGGCGGTGCCTGCAAGATCAATGAGTTACCGAGAAGGGTGCAGGCACTCCGCGGATTTTCCACGGTGATCGGAAAGTTTAAAGCGGGCTGGCGGCAAAATTTGTATCCCGCGAGCTAATGACCAGCTAATTAGGGATGAGCCCCACCCGGCAGGGAGAAAGTGTGCGCCGGTCAGTACACTGCCAACACGCTATCGGATTCGTCTCCCGCAAGGCGCCACGGAAACTCGCTCTGACGTTCCTACCTCGAATTTGCATTGACGGCATGAGTGCTGAGATAGTCGATATTGCGTCGTGCGACTTCATTATTTGGATCAATGGCGATAACGAGCTGGTATTCCTTGAGCGCTTCATCGGTCCTCTTCACGGACACTTGGCCGCGCAAAAACTTGTTTTCCTCCTCAAGGAGGACGACGTATCGATCGTCGGAGCCACGAACAGCCCCGTCCGTTCGCGGCTGTTCGCGACTGTTCGTCTCCTCGGAGCCCTTATTTTCCATAGTGCGAATGTTCACGACTGTTCGCGTCTGGTCGCGTCCGTTCGCGACTGTTCGCACCTCGTTGATGTACGCGATATGACGGTCGACTGAGTAGGATGCGACAAGGTACTTTTCGCCGGTCTCGGTCTCGACCTTGTGGCAATCCAGCTTTGAAAGGGCGCAGTATTTCTGGATAGCCCGCGGGGTGCGCGGGTGGCCGGCCTTGGCGTAAAGCTCGGCCGTTTGCTCGATGGAGAGGGTATATTGGTGGTCCAGCGAACGTTCGCGACTGTTCGCGTCCGTTCGTGGTGGTTCGGAGGTCATTGCCGTTGATAATAACCCGCTCGCCTCCACCTCTCGCCGGGTTATCCCCAGGCGCGAGCAGTGATCACGCCGAAAACAATTTGTCAGCCACCGAGCTGCTGTACGTAGCGGGTTAATCGCTCGAAACGCGGATCATTTTCGAAATTTGGTTTTTCTTCAATTATTTCACGCAAACATTCCTTCAGGTCATCTGCCAAGAAGAATCTATTGTGTGAAAGAACAGTATCTAGGAATGTTAAAGCCGCGTCGGGGAATCTCTTGGCCAAACTCGTACCACGAAATTCATGGAGTGTAACGTCTCCGCCGGTGGCGTGTGTCAGCCAAGGTTGTAGCTCAGACACAGCGTCCGGAAAGGCGCCATCCGCGCTCATACAAAGTCGAGCAAATGAATTCGCGATGGGCCGAGTAATGAGATCAACGGATTTGGGCCAAACTTCCTTGAGGTATGGTCGAATACGGTTTTGCCAGTACTCAACCCTCTTCTCACCCGCGCTACTCAAAGCTTGAACCAGAGTACGAGCACATTGGTCGAGCCCTCCTGCCGATAGCAGGGACGTGGCAAGGGCCAGTTCTTTTTTTGTAAACGGTTCCGGCACTTCCAAGGCCACGTAGGTCAATAGATTGGCATACTGTCCGCCAAACTGACCGAGATCAGGATAATGAATGGCTGTCGCAAGAAATTGTGACTTTATTGATGCCAGGAGCGGCGCATGTAGACGGGGGGCCCATAAAAAACCAGACCAAGCCGCGCGCGCTTCGCGGTCATTCACATCCCAATCGAAGTTACGTAAAAGATGACTTTCAGTCCAATTTCGGTCAACACGAAACAGCGCGACGACGTTGGCAGCCAAAATCGTGCGCCCGTAGCGAAAACTTAAAACCTCCGTCTCACAGAGTTCTGTGAAGATGCCTTTAGGCTCAATTTTCAATCCCTGTCCGTCTTCTAATCCTTGGCGGTACCACCAGCGGAAAGCGGCGTCTGTAATTTGGCCAACGGGATGATTAATCGCCTTAAAGAGTAGATCATCTGCTTCATCCAAGGGTTGACTTACTTGAGTGGCTAACACGCGGCGAAGCAGTTCAAGAAACTGATTTTCGTTGTCAACTATGACCTTGCCTAGTGCCTGCAGCCACCAGCTGAGTGGTTGGGCTATTTTTGCAATAACGTTCTCTGGCGCGGTTATGAGTAAATCTCTCAGTTGAACCCAGGATTGTAAGAGGAGTGATAGGTCTGACCATGCCTGTAACGCTGTACGCCAGCGCTGCGTAGGCCAAATTCCCTCTTGACCAAGATTGTTCAGTGCTGCGACTGCCGTGGGGAAATCGTCCTTACAGCGATCAGACCAGTCGTCGTTTGTCAGATCATCGCGTTCGATGCGTAACCAATTCTCAAGCGCATCGAGTTCTTTTGGAGTATTGAGCTTTTTGAACCAGTCTGCCGAATCTCCCATCCATACCGGGAATTCGTCGCTCTCGTCCTCCTCTAAGCGCCAGTCTGGAAACCGTTCTGAGATATGGACAAGTCTTTCTGCAGCATTCTTAGCCAGTGGCACGTTGGTCGATTGTTTATACTTTGCAAGGCGCAACCAGATCTCACGATCTAAAACGCGCTGAAGCTTCTCAGCCTCGATGTCGTCTCTAAACATCTTACGTGGCGGCCCTGCAAGGATTGCAAATTGAAGTGAGCGTTGATCGTCAGCGGGAAGTGTCTGGGCAAGTTTGGTAAGCAGACGAAAAGATTCGTGCTCCGTCTCAACAGACCATAACCACCAATTATCATTCATAAGCAACCATTGGAGGGAAACATCCGGCGGGAAAAGATCAGTCTCCGTTGCAGCAAAGAATGTTAGCCGGCGGAAAAGTGGGTAAGGAATAGCCAGCCAACGTTGAACTTCGGCTTGCGCAGCTCCTGGATTGGTTGAAGCGGTCGCTGTCCAGGCGTCCCGGGTTAGGTCAATTAGCGCGGTCCAGTCGCGGAACTTTTGATTCTGCGGGTGTTCCGAGATAGACGGCTGCTGATAATATGACCCGTCGGATTGATCGTCGGCGCCCTCCAGCTGTCGCATTAAATCGAGTGCCTCGCGCAATAAGGACGTCAAATCGGGGAGCAGACCTGAAAGGGCCTCTTGCCACAAATTGCTTTGATGAAGTGTCCTTAGGGCGTCGTGTACATCATTGGCGCCCAACACGATTTCCCAGTCTACGAGATCCTTAATGCGTGGTTCCCCGTCCGAATTTGACGGCTCCCCGAGTTCGGCGTGGTCGGATAGCCGAATAGGGGCTTTAAATTTGACATGGGGCCTTAGCAACTCAAGCAGTTCCAAGCGAAGTCCATACGTAAGGCCTTCGCGATTGAAGCGTGCTTGCCAGTCGTACAGCTCGATGGCCATCAGGCTATTTAACTCGTCCTGCTAGCAGTAATGACCATAGGGTGCGCATGTGTGGTGAGACAGGTGATGTCGCAGTGGGCTTTAAAGCTTCAGCGATCATACGCGCGAAGTTTTGGTCGATTTTGCCTCCCTGATCCGCGAACCAGAGCAATAGTCTAGGATCATTCAGATGCCGCAAGGTCCATCGGGCTATCTGATACATCACCTTATCCCAGGGAGGCGCGTTGCGGCCATCACTTACTAAGATCATAGACTTGCTTGCTTTGTAACTTGCAAATCTCGATAGTAGGCTAAATCGAAGGGTTTCATCCTCCTCTTCATTTGGCTGGATGCCAAATCGGCGAAGATCACGATGATGAAATCGTTCCTCACCAAGCGGTTCAAGCCAGTCGAGGGGTGGGACTGGCTGTATTTCTGCAAAGAGCTTTGCTGGTACCCCACTTGGATCGCTTAACGCCCAGAGCACCCGTCCTATGACATCGTCTTGTTTGGTGCTGGCAGGTGGCGCATTGGATGCGTATCGACTTACGATCCGTTCGTTACCTAAAATTCCGTCACGATAGTGATCGGCCCATGCTCGCAACGTTCGATGAAGATAAAAGTGATTTGAATGCTCTTGATACAAAATTGGGGTAACATGCTTGGCGCCCCATTCTAGCAGCTGCTTTCTCTCTTGACCTTTCGAATAGCTTCCAAAGGCAAATACCTCAGTCGGAGATTGGCCTAACAGACGGTCTGCGGCCAGGGCGTCCATCATGTACCGCAAGACGGCATCATTGATGCTGTATCCAACAAAGCATACAACGTAATTCCGTACCAGTTCCGTCACAAAACGCGCTGCCCAGCCTTCTGTTAAATAGGCGAGGCCAAAATCGCCACTCGAAAGTACAAGTGCATCAAGATCGGGAGTAACGACCTTTTCGGGCAGCAGACCGTGCAAGTAAACGAGCCCGCTCCAGCGCATTTTCGGTACGGGCAATCTTGGAGCTGCTGAGCGTGCAATATCGCTGCCGCTTCCAAGGATCTCTTCGAATATACGGTCGAAATTCGTCGTGATTAGTCGATGCCGACCATCCTTGTTTCGCGCTAAGGCGATAAGTGCTCGATGCGTTGCAGTAGCTCTCGGATGCTTGAGATTAGGTGGGGTCAAAATTATTCTAATTTGTTGGCGGACTTTTTCTCGACCGCCTGCAACCCGACCTTCAAGCAAGCCAATTGCGGTATCGTACTGTCCTCTATTAACTGCCGACTTTTCAACGTCTGTCGGAGAAGTGCCGAGTGGCCTGCACCCGGTTCGGTTGACACGCGCCTAAGCGAATCCCGCCTGCATTTCGAACTCCACGGGACTTAGATATCCGATCGTCGAGTGCCGGCGTTTCGGATTATAGAAGCACTCAATGTAGTCGAACACATCGGCCTTGGCTTGGTCGCGCGTCCGATACGTTTTTCGCGCTGTGCGCTCGGTCTTCAGCGAGGAGAAGAAGCTCTCCATCGCCGCATTGTCCCAGACATTGCCCGAACGGCTCATCGAGCAGACAACACCGTGATCTGACATCAGCTTCTGGAACTGCTCGCTTGTGTACTGGCTACCGCGATCGGAGTGATGCAGTAGCGCATCGGGTTTGCCCCTGCGCCAGATTGCCATCACCAGCGCGTCGGTCACGAGCTGGGCCGTCATCTCAGCACTCATCGACCAGCCGACCGCGCGCCGTGAGAACAGATCGATGACGGCAGCCACATAGAGCCAGCCCTCCGCTGTCCACACATACGTGAAGTCGGCAATCCATTTGCGGTTGGGAGCGGGCGCGTCGAAGGTGCGGTTGAGCACGTTGGGAGCGACGGCGGCGACCTGCCGCTCACCCAGATCGGGCGGCAGTCGACGCCGTCGCGGACGGGCTTTGAGAGCCTGTAGCCGCATCAAACGCTCGATCCGATGCAATCCGCATGACACACCCTCCGCCAACATGTCGTGCCACACCCGCCTGGCGCCATAGGTTCGATCGCTGGCGAGGAAGCTTGAGCGAACCTTCGCGCTGAGCTCTTCATCGCTCTGGCTGCGCCGACTGCGCGGTCGTGTCAGCCAGGCATAGAACCCACCCCGCGAGACACCGAGTGCCTCGCACAACCATCCCGCCGGCCAGATCCCCCGGTGCTTCGCAATAAAACCGAACTTCACGTCGATTCCTTCGCGAAGTAGGCCGCGGCTTTTTTTAGGATGTCCCGCTCCGCCTTCAGCCTGATCACCTCGCGCTTGAGCTGCGCGATCTCCAGCTGCTCGGGCTTCATCTGACCTTGGCCGGGAAACGCATGCTGCGGATCATCTGCAAGCGCCTTCACCCAACCGCGCAACTGTGACTGATGCACACTGAGATCGTGCGAGGCCTGGGCATACGACACGCCCCGCTCCTTGATCAGCCGCACAGCCTCAAGCTTGAACTCTCGTGTAAACTTCCGTCGCTCCATGACACACCTCCGGTTCCATCAAAACACCTAACTCGGTGTCTGCGGAACCGGGTGCAGGCCAGAGGTAGTCATACAGTTTGGTGACGAGCCCCTTGAAACCAGGTAATCCAGCCGGATAGGAAATCCCAGCGTCACAGAAAAAAACGACTCGACCCTCCTCGTGAGCCTGCATGAGGTGATCAGGAATGTCTGGGCCGTTCTGTACGAGCTGCATGGAAGTCGCGTAAGTTTGGGGATCCACTCTATGTGGGTGTATCCCTCTCATAAAGTCTGGTGGAAACGGTGAAAAGAGGTGGTCGCCGCGTCAGGAATACCCGCGAGATCGTAGTTTGTAGAGTAGCGGGTGTGCGTGGATTGCTAGGATCCTGCGATGCCACCCCATTCAAATCTTTAGGCGCCGGCACACAAAGGCCGGGCATGATACGCGGTGTCGGGTAGCCGTTTATGCCTTATTAGCTGGCGGCTCCTTTTTTGCAGTTATTTTGCCTTGCACCACGTCCTTCCTAATGCGTCGACGCCGCCTTTCCGGCGCAGCAGATTTTGTCACTTTAAAGAGCTTCTCAATTGTCTTTTGCAGACCAGATTTGAGGCCATTCGACACTCCGGCCGCAGCACCCATAACCATTACGCCAGCAGGCACAGTCAGGCACATGAGAGGTATGTCCCCGCCCGCGATCGTGTACCCTAGCAAAGACCCAATACCGACATGAGTACCGTGGCTGAGCAAACTCATTAACGAAACGGTTTCCGGCGGAGACCTCTCAATGATGATTTCCTGCCGTAGGAGATAGTCTACTATTTCTTTATTTCTCAACGGCCCGCTCAAGGATGCCATTGCGCTTTCATATAATGATGCATCTAAAAAATGTTTCGCCTCCTCAACAACAACCATATTCGGTTCGGAATCAAACATTTCCTCTTCAGGCTCTTGGTCCAATAAGCCGCTCAACAATGGATTTGAGCCTTCCACAATGTACTCAACAACACCATCGACATCAGGATTCTTAAACCACGCGACGCTGATCCCAGGATACTCCGGTGGCTTCTGGCTTGCGGATAGATTTATCTCTTTCTGCGCAAAGTAAAACTCAGTGCGGACGACGCGCATGGATCACCTCCCTCGCCGCGGCAGCGGTCGGTATTTCTTATTGCATTATGAACTGCGGTTTGCAATTATTGATAGCGTATAGTGTGATTCTCACGCAGGGGCTTTATCGCGAGACACCGGCGATTAGCAGTCATAGCGTTTAGCGGCACTGGGCAGGGCGGGGGCTACCTCTTCGACAGGATCACAAATAAACTCGCTCCGACAAAAACGATCGTTATAAGAATTTGAGCTATCAGAATTGGTGTCCATTGGGACGCATTGCCCGATATTTGAATTTGTGCAGGATTGCCAAACACAATATTCGAGCCGCCCCAGATTTGGCTCGGGTTGTGAAATACGGAATTTTGGCCGCCCAACAATTGACCGGGATTTTGACCCGAGGCGACACTCAGCTTCGCAAACTGATCGCCAACCACTGCGATCACCACACCAACGAATATCAGTATCGGTAACGCGGGAGCTGAATAGGCGCACCGTGTGCTCTTATCGCGTGTAAATCCGACAGAGATTCCCAACAGCTTCAAGTGATTTCAAAAACTTGAGGCAGTCTTCGAATCTGAGGGTCGGGAGTTCAAATCTCTCCGAGAGTGCCAACCAATAATTGCATTCTACGATTGGCACTCTTACGATTTTTGATCACCTTTTATCGCGGGGTAAGCGCTGGGGTGATAAACGCCATGAGGGAAATTCGATGGTTGATTTCGTGACCGCATTCGCAACTGCGTCGCAGGCTCTGAAACTCGTGCAAGATTTGCGCGGAATTGAGAAAGCTTTCGACGCCGCGGAACTAAAGTTGAAGATCGCCGATTTAACTGGCGCCTTGGCCGATCTAAAGATGACACTGACTGAGGCGCGTGACGAAATTCAGTCTAAAAAGGAAGAAATCAAATTCCTAGAAGAGCAACTACTCCTTGTCGCCGAGACGATCGAGGCGAACGGCTACAAATATAGAAAGGGATTGGACGGGACGCCGGCTGGTCATGCTTTTTGTCCAGTGTGCCAGCAGAAAGAGGGAATGCTCATTCAACTAGTGACTGGCCCAGAGCGCAATGAGTTTTGTCCGAACTGCAAAGGTGCGTTCGGGCACGTGTCCGTTTACTCGACCGAGTAGCAATCGCGGTGGTATTCATGACTAGGCAGTAGGTGGTTATGGACCAGGCCATAAAACCGAAATGGCCCGTCTATCTGACTGGCTCTGAGGAAAGTATGCATGCGCTTGGGGTTGTCAGCGTAAACTTCGCCAACTTCGAACGAGCAATGGCATGGGTGCTCGCGGCCGTCGCCCCGATGTCGGAGGAAGATGCAGGCACCATTCTACGCACGAATACGAAAGCCTGTGCTCGGCGAATTGAAAGCGAGGCACACGTCCGAGCATGGTCCGGCACTGTAGATGATCTCGTGAGGCACTTCGTCCGGGCAACCAACACGTTGATCGAGAACAGAAATCTCTTGATGCACTCTGTTGTGACCGCAGGCCCCAACAGCATGTCCAATTTGTACCGGACAACCAAGGGCGGCGAGATGCAGACGGTGGAGGCCACCACAGACCAAATCCGTGCTGTCGCGGATGATCTGCACCGCTATTTTTCGTTTGCAAGGACCCTTGCGAACTGCATTGCAGTGAAAGTCGACGGCGCAGATTGGAAAGCCGGAACTTTTGTGTCTCTAGATTGGCCGGACAAACCCCGGTTGCCCGTTCCGCTTTTGGCCTGGTCCTCTTCTCCAAGTTCAACTCACTAACCCGATACCGAATTGGGCTCGGCCTTCTCAGCGTCGAAGGGTTTCCCAACGGCAGTGCGTAGGGTTGCGATGAGCAGAACGACAAGTGAACAAAGTCCACGGATTTTCCACGGGTCGAAGTGTCAATTTCGCGTTTCGTTCCGTTTCGGGACGTAGTGACTTGCCGGGAAATGCCTGTAAACGCGGGTAAACCTGCACCCTAAAAGGGGTGCGGCCGGCTCCTGGGGGAGAGCCGGCCGCCACGAACCCGGTCTGGGGACGGGGAGGGGTGGGGACGTGACCGGGGTCGTGTAGCTCCTTGTCCTGTTTCTAAATTTCTCGTTGGAGCATGATCTTTTCCGAAAACCGGTTTCCACTTTTCGGGAGCATGCTCTAGCGCGAAGAGGCGGTGGCCGGCGCGGTTGCCGTGTCGCCGAGCGCGATCCAAACATTCGGATCGGATTGCGATTGGCGCTTGACGAAGCGGTAGCCGGTTTCCGACCACACCAGAATGTCGTTCCTCTGATTGTCGAGGATGAACTCGCCCTTGTCGGTCTTGACGGTGAGAACGGCGTGGCCGTCGCCATTTTGATCGCGCACCACGGTGATGAGCAGCGCCTCGCGCGGCCAACCTTCCTGCATCAGCATTTTGCGCTTTTGCAGCACGTAGTCCTCGCAGTCGCCGTAGCCGTCGTTCGGATAATTCCACCGTTCCACGATGCCCCAATGATCCATGTCGGTCATCGGCTTGACGTGGCTGTTGACCCACAGATTGACGCGCTGCAGGTCCTTCCAGGCCTCGGTCGAGAGCACCACGTCGCGCGGCATCGATGGTTTGGTCTTGCACTCCGGATCGTATTCGACGCAGAACTCGACCCAGCCGATCGGCGGGCGGGCAACGCCGCCGAGCGCGATAAACAGCGGACGCTCCTGTGCCGAGCCGCCTTTCGGCGATGCAATCAACGTCAGCGCGATTACGCCTGCGGCCGCGCCGCTCTTGAGGATTGCTTTTGCAACCGAATTCATTGTGACCCCTTCCCGTCTCGTCGGGGTCACGTTTCGCACAAAGATTTTGCAGCGCCGCTAAGTTGTACCCCTCAATTTGAAGTAAAAACGCTTCAAGACACAGCAAAAGTCGCGCGATCTTCTCCGCGAATATTGTATAAAATTATAACTATTCTATTTTGAATCAAATTGTAGCGATGCCGGCACAAGCCGCATGCCATGCGGGTTTGGCGCGGTCGCGCGCCGCCCGCCGCGGCCATCGCGTCCGCCTTCGATAGGTATTTTCCTGGAGGAAACCGGCCTCAAATGCGCGGGTGCGCGGCGCACGCCAAGCTGCAAATTGGCGGAGCGGCGTTTACCCGCCGGTGACGTTCTCTTCGAGAAAGTCAGGGTGCTGCAGGCGGGTGAACTCGATGGCGAAGCCGTCTTCGAGATGGCGCACCACGCGCCCCTGCACTTTGCCCAAGGTCACCAGCGCGCCGATCGGCGGTCGCTCCTGGGACGCGATGCCGGCGCCGGATTGCGACACGTCGATCACGCGGCAGGTGAGATTGACGCCGTTCGGCAGCACCAGGCGGCCGACCGGATTGCGCGGCACGATACGGCCGTGGCGGCGGTCTTCCGGCAGGCCGAGGATATGGCGATTGGCGAGCCAGGTGAGCTGCGCCGCGAGCTTGTCGCGTTTGCGCGCCGTGGCCGAGATCGTCATCGCAAAGCCATTCTGAAAGACGCGCGCGATCTGGCCCTCGAGCCGGCCGAGGTGATCGACATAGGCGATGACGCGTTCGCCCGGCGCACCGCCGACGGGCACGATCAGCGCCATACCGCCCGGCGACATATTGATGACTTGGCAGGGAAACTCGCGGCGATCCGGCAGCATATAGCGGCCGAGCAAATTGACCTTGACGCGCTGATGACGGCGGCGGTCTTGGTTTAGCGCCCGCAAACTCGGTATTCGCTCAGCTAACGCCATGCTGTTCCGTCGCCTGACCCGTCAGAAAGCGAGCCTAGGCGGGCGATGTTAA
>CAVTPQ010000017.1:0-12960 GCA_963736605.1 uncultured Alphaproteobacteria bacterium
CATCTGCGACATTGGCAGCGAGATTTCGGCGCAGCGCAGCATGTGCCGCGCGCGGCGATCCCCTTCGCTCAATTACTCGATTTCCTCGTCGGCGATAGAAAGCAGCGTGGGTGGTCAAGAGGCGCCGCTTTGTTCGCCCCGTCGGTAAGGCGCCTTAATGAAAAATTAGCACGTCAATAGATTCCTAATGATCAAGCGGGATAGTTCGGTCTGCGCGGCAAGACATGGAGGAAACCGATGGCTGACAGGACATGGCCGGGTGCCGGCGAGGGTCGCGGCCTCACACCGCGTGCGCTGGCGTGCGCGACGCTGTTTGTGTCGTTGTTGGGTCTTGCCGCCACGATGCCGGCGCAGGCCGCCGAGCCGGCCGTGGTCATTCCGGCGCCGGCGCTCGATCCGGCGCCGCCGGCCGGGAGCGGCTTGCAGACGATCGTGCTGGCCGGCGGTTGCTTCTGGGGCCCGCAGGCGGTGTACGAGCACGCCAAGGGCGTCACGCAAGCGCTCTCCGGCTATGCCGGCGGGCAGAAGGCGACGGCGCACTCCGAGATGGTCGGCACCGGCACCACGGGGCATGCCGAATCGCTGCAGGTGACGTTCGATCCGCGGCAGATTTCGCTCGGCGAAATTCTGCAGATATATTTCTCGGTTGCGCACAACCCGACCGAACTCAACTATCAGGGTCCCGACGAGGGCGCGCAATACCGCTCCGAGATTTTCTATGCCAACGACGAGCAGAAACGCGTCGCCGAGGCCTATATCGCGCAATTGAACACGGCACACGTCTTTGCCAAAGCGATCGTCACCAAGGTCGAGGCTTTGCCGGGGTTTTATCCCGCCGCAGACGATGATCAGGACTTTGCTGTCCTGCATCCGGATCACCCGTACATCGTGTCCAATGACCTGCCGAAGATTGCAAACCTCAAGCGCCTATTCCCCGATTACTATCGCGAGACGCCGGTCACCGTGCTGGCGTCGAACAAACCCACCGAGTGACTCGTCACGCCCGCGCTTGGCGACGCTCGCCGTAGCGCAGCGATTCGGCAGTGATTGGAGCAATAGGCGTCGCCGCTTATGGCATCCAGAAGGGCTTCACAGCATCAAAATCACGTCTAGGTGGCTCCAGCCCAATATCTTCTAAGGTCCTGTCGCTTAGCTTCTCTACTTCGGCATTGGCGCGCCGGCGCGCCCAGCGGCGAAAGCTCACGAAAATCAACTCTGGGAACCGGACAAAATCGAGCGGGAGGATGGTCATGGCACATCTCCGGCTGCCTCACCGCTTAATTAGTATCGAGACATTCGGAAAAGAGCTGTGACCGAAGGCACACTGCGGTACGGGCACGAGCTTGGCAAAGCTGACCGCGACCCGCAGCGTGAGTCGGGTCGATTGCTCGACTGGCGGCTCCGACGGTTTCGCGCCGTGCGCGATCCGGTTGGCGAATTCAGCAGCGTTCCGCCCGATCTTCTCGCCACCGCCGACGAAATGATCGAATAGCGACTTTTTTGTTGCAGCGAAGGAGTCTTCTTTTGGCCCGTCGCCGACGTAGTGTGATGTCCGCGAGCTGGTCGCGATCGGGGGCTAAGCGGACATCGCGGAATCGACGCGGGTGACCCGAAAGAGAGATCGACGGTGCAATAAACACGTCATACAATAGCTTTTAAACTTGCATCCCGGGTGACGGAGGGGCCATGGCTACCGTCGCGGTGCATACTTACTGTCCGATGTGCGTTGCTCAGTGCGGCGTCGTCGCGGTCGTCGAAGATGGCCGATTGACCAAGATTAGACCTGACTCCGAGCACCCCAACGGCGGAATCTGCATCAAAGGATCAGCCGCACCGGAGCTGGTTTATTCGCCGGACCGATTGCGGCAGCCGATGAAGCGCACGCGGCCCAAAGGTGGCCGAGATCCCGGATGGGTCGAGATTTCCTGGGACGAAGCGCTTGAGACCGTCGCGTCTCGCCTCGCACACATCAAGGCGGAGTCGGGTCCCGAGGCGGTGGTATTCGCCTGTGGAACTCCATCCGGAGGCGCTTCTGCCGATTTTGCCCCGTGGCTGACGCGGCTGGGCAATGCGTTCGGCACCCCGAACCGTATGTCGACCATTCATATCTGCACCTGGAATGTGTCCGCAGGCGCAAAGCACACCTATGGCACACCGACGCCGTCGCCCGATTATGAAAACACCCGCTGCATATTGCTTTGGGGTGCAAATCCGCGTGCGACGTTTCCAACCGCCGCCCAACGTATCAGCCGGGCGCGTGCTCGCGGGGCTAAGCTCATCGTTATCGATCCGCGTCGAAACAATCTTGCGCGCAGCGCCGATTGCTGGCTGCGGGTTCGTCCCGGCAGTGATGCCGCGCTGGCCCTGGCAATGATCCACGTACTCATCGAGGAAAAGCTTTTCGACGAGAGCTTCGTCCGTGACTGGACGACCGGTCCGTTCCTGGTCCGCAACGATACCCAGCGCGTGCTTACCGGCCGAGATCTAGCGTCCGCGGGTTCGGCCCATTCGTTCGTGGTTTGGGACACTATCCGCGGCGCGCCAATCACCTATGAACCCGACCGAGGCTATGCCGACACCGACGTCAAGGCAGCGCTCGCTGGGAGCTTTCCTTGCCAGCTCGCCAATGGCGCAGAGGTGACCTGCCGGCCAGCCTTTGCGCTCCTTGCCGAGCGTGCTGCGCAATACGCGCCTGAGCGCTCGGAACCCATCACCTGGGTCGCCGCCGATGATGTTCGGCGGGCGGCGAGACTTTTCGCAACCGAACTGCTGTCCTGCTACTTTTCCTGGACCGGATTGGAAATGCACAGCAACGCCATGCAGATCAACCGCGCGGTGTGCTGTCTCTATGCCTTGACCGGCCAATTCGACTCGCCCGGCGGCAATGTGCTGATCGCCACACCGCCCAGCCATCCGCCCGAAGGCCCCCACCTTCTTCCGAGGGAAAAGGCGGCGATACGGCTCGGCATCGGGGATCATCCGCTCGGGCCGCCTAACGATCCGGGGCATGTACAAGCTGGCAATGTTTATGAGGCTATTCTGACCGGACGGCCCTACAAGGTCAGGGCCATGGTCTGCTTCGGCAGCGATCCACTGATAAACCAAGGCGACGTGCAACGCGGGAAAGAGGCCTTGGCGGCTCTCGAATTCTACGTTCACATGGATCTGTTCGCCAATCCCAGCGCGGCGTTCGCCGATTTGCTGTTACCCGCTTCGACAGGCTGGGAATACGAAGCACTCAAGATGGGATTTTCGGGGGCTGGCGCCAAGGGCGCCAGCGCTGAGGCGTCCCGTTGGGTACAGATGCGCAAAGCAGTGGTGCCGCCTTCGGCTGGCGCGCGCTCGGACCTGGCGGTTATCTTCGATCTCGCCTCACGGCTCGGGCTCGGCGAGCATTTTTTTGGCGGCGATGCCGAGAAAGCTTGGCGCCACCAACTTGAGCCGTCCGGCTTGACCTTGGAGGAGTTGCGCGCGCATCCACTCGGAGCCAGCGTCACCGTCACGACTCGCTATCGCAAGTACGAAAGCATCGACTCGCAGACAACACGCCCACGCGGCTTTGCTACGCCATCTCGAAAGCTTGAGCTTTATTCGACGCGTTTTGCCGGTGCCGGTTATGACCCCTTGCCGCGCCACGACGAGCCAGCGGAGAGCCCATTGTCGGCCGATGGGGCTCTACCGCTGATTTTGACTTTTTTTCGTACGGTGCAGTTCGTCAATGAACAGCATCGAAATATCCCGCGGCTTCGCCACGAAGCCCGCGAGCCCGTGCTCGAAATACACCCTGTCACGGCAGTCGGCCTGGGCGTTGGCGACGGCGAATGGGTGACAGTCGAGACCGTCATGGCGAAAATCAAACTACAAGCGAAATTCAATGACTCGCTTCACCCGAAGGTCGTGTGCGCACATTACGGCTGGTGGCAAGCGTGCCGAGAATTAGGGCTTCCGGGATACGATCCCTTCTTACCAGAAGGCGCTAACGGCAACTTGCTCATCCGCAATCGGTGCGTCGATCCAATCAGCGCCTCCGTCCCACACCGTTCAAACATGTGTCGCGTCTCAAAAGCGGCTTAGGTATGTCCGGTTATGGCGAAAGCGGACAATGCGCCGACCTCGAAAATCGGTTGTTCCTGACCCATCCCGGAAGTAGGGCCGCCAAGTTTGCTGCGGCGCGATGAAGCCACTTCCGGTATGCTGGCCTGACCCGCTACGATGCCCCTTTCCTGAGCCGAGAGCGAGGCCATGAAGCGGCGCTCAAGAGCTGGCAGCACGAGGAGTAATGCGCGACGCCACAAACGGCGGACGCCAAAGCGTTCTGGTCCCCTAAAGGCCTTGTCCAGACGTCGTTCAACCGTGACGGGCCAGGTAACAGAAATGGCACGTCTCACCCGCGAGCGAGACGAGGCACTGGAGCGGGAGAAAGCTACAGCGGAGGTGCTGCGCGTCATTAGCTCATCACCCGGCGCGTTGGGACCAGTGTTCGAGGCCATGCTGGAAAATGCAACGCGCATCTGCGAAGCCAAGTTTGGAAATCTGTGGCTCCGCGATGGCAACAATTTCCGTATTGCCGCAACACATGGCGCGCCGCCGGCGTACCGGGAATACCTGCAAAGTGAGCCTGTCGTTGTACCCGACTCTGGAAGCACGATGTACCGCGTCGCCAACATGCGGGAAGTAGTTCAAATCGATGACATAAGGGCCGCTCCCGATAGCAGGATGCGGATCGCAACGGTCAAACTTGCAAATGCCCGCAGCCTCGTGGCGGTGCCGATGGTCAAAGACAACGAGGTGATCGGTGTCCTCGCCATTTATCGCCAAGAAGTGCGGCGGTTCACCGACAGGCAAGTGGCGCTGTTAGCGAATTTCGCCGCGCAAGCCGTCATCGCCATCGAGAACACGCGGCTGCTCAGCGAGCTAAGGCAATCGCTGGAACAACAGACGGCTACCGCCGATATCCTGCGCGTTATCAGTCAATCGCCGACCGATGCGCGGCCGGTATTCGACAGCATTGTCCTCACCGCAGCGCGTCTGCTCCGCTGCGATTTGGTGATTGTGCTGTTGTGCGACGGCGCCACCATTTCCCCCGCGGCCGGTGCGTCGCCGGAAGGACCACTTGCGGACCTCGGACCTACGAATTTCCCGATCGATCCCGGCGTTAACTTTCCTTCGCGCGCCATTCTCGACAAGAAAATGCTGCACTTGCCGGACTGGTCGCTGATCGACTTGCCCGAGCACGAGCGCATCGTTCACGAGAAGCTCGGCGTTAACTCAGCGCTGTATTTGCCGCTGCTGCGCGAGGGCGAGTGCATTGGCCTGCTCACGCTGGTCGGAAAACGACCCAATAGCTTCGGGGCTGCTGAAATCGCCCAGGCCGAATCTTTCCGAGACCAGGCGCTGATCGCGATCGAGAATACGCGGCTGTTCAACGAACTGCGGCAATCGCTGGAGCAGCAAACGGCCACAGCAGAAGTGCTGCGCGTCATCAATTCGTCGCCTGGCCAATTAGAGCCGGTGTTCCAAGCCATGCTGGAGAGCGCGACGCGGCTGTGCGAAGCCGAGTTTGGCGTGTTGCAGCTCCACGAAAGCGGCGGATTTCGTGTCGGTGCGTTGCACAATGCGCCGCCAGCTTTTGCCCAGTCCGTTGCACAGCGCGGCCCGTTGTACCATCCGGACCCGTCGTCGCCGCTGGCTCGCGTCTGCGCTTCGAGGGACGTTCTGGCCATTTGCGATCTGGCCGAAGACAAATCCTACAAGGAACGCCATCCCGGCGTCGTCCGGTTGGTCGAACACGCCGGTGCCCGCACTCTTATCAATGTGCCGATGCTCAAAGACAACGAGGTAATCGGTGTCATCGCCATTTACCGGCAAGAGGTGCGCCCCTTCACCGACAAACAGATCGACCTCGTCAAGAATTTCGCCGCCCAGGCCGTCATCGCGATCGAGAACACGCGGCTGTTCAACGAACTGCGCCAGCGCACCACCGACCTCACCGAATCGCTTCAACAGCAGACTGCCACCTCCGACGTGCTCGAGGTGATCAGCCGCTCGGCGTTCGATCTCCACGCGGTGTTCGAAGCCGTGGCCGAAAGCTCAGTCAAGCTGTGTGCGGCCGACAAAGCGGTCATCTACCGCTTCGATGGTGAGTGGCTGCAGATGGAAGCGGGTTTCAATCTTTCTCAGGAAATGAAGGAGTGGATACAGCAAAATCCATTTCGTCCCGGTCGGCATGGCGGTGCCGCCCGCGCCGCGCTCGAGCGCCGAACCGTCCATATTCCCGACGTCTTGGCCGATCCGGAATATACCTACGGATCGACGGCCATCGATACGTTCCGAACGGTTCTAGGGGTGCCGATACTCAAAGGCGACGAGTTGCTGGGCGTCATATTGGTTTATCACACGGGCGGGGTCAGGCCGTTCACGGATAAGCAGATCGCCCTGGTTGAAACGTTCGCCGACCAGGCGGCCATTGCGATCGAGAACGTTCGCCTGTTGGACGAATTGCGGGAGCGCACCGATGCGCTCGGCCGCTCGGTCGGAGAGTTGCGCGCGCTCGGCGAAGTGTCTCAGGCGGTGAATTCGACGCTCGATCTTGAGACCGTGCTTTCAACTATCGTCGCCAAAGCGGTTGAACTCTGCGGCACGGAGACCGGAGCGATTTATGGATACGACCATGGAATGCGAGAATTTCGCCTGCGTGCCACCTACGGTATGGATCAAGAGTTGATTGGCGCGTTAATGCAGCGGCACATCGGCTTTGACGAGCCGAACGTCGTGCGGGCTTTCGCACAACGCGAGCCGATCCAGATCGCCGACTTGAGGGATGAGGCCCCCTCGGAGGTGAACCACATCATCCTGCGCGCCGGCTACCGAGCGCGACTATTGGCGCCGCTGCTGCGCGGAGAGGAAATCGTCGGCATGCTGGTGGTCCGCCGCAAGATGCCGGGATTATTCACACAGAACACCGTCGATCTGATCAAGACCTTCGCAGCACAATCGGCATTGGCGATCCAAAATGCGCGGCTATTCGACAATGTGGAAACCCGCACCCGCGAACTCGCCAAATCACTGGAGGATTTACGCACCGCGCAGGACCGTTTGGTCCAGACGGAGAAGCTCGCCTCGCTCGGCCAGTTGACCGCCGGAATCGCGCACGAGATCAAGAACCCGCTCAATTTCGTCAACAACTTCTCATCTGTCTCGGTGGAACTCATCGATGAATTGCGGACGGCGCTCGGCAGCGCGCACCTCGACAACAAGCTGCGCGAGGAAATCAACGAGATCGCCGATACGCTGCAAAGCAATCTCGACAAAGTCGTGCAACACGGCAAGCGCGCCGATGCGATTGTCAAGAACATGCTGCTGCACTCCCGACAGGGCTCCGGCGACCATCGGCCCGTCGATGTCAATTCCCTGGTCGAGGAGAGCCTCAATCTGGCCTACCACGGCGCCAGGGCGGAGAAGCAGGGCTTCGAAATCACCCTGGAAAGGGCCTTTGACCCGGCCGCCGGCGAGGCCGATCTGTTCCCGCAGGAGATTACGCGGGCGCTGCTCAACCTGATCTCAAACGGGTTCTACGCCGCAACCAAACGTAAGGCGGAAGTGAATGGTGGCAATTATGAGCCTACACTGGCTGCCGCGACCAAGAACCTCGGCGACCGGGTGGAGATCAAAATTCGCGACAACGGCACCGGCATACCCCCCGAAGTCAAGGAGAAGCTATTCAACCCGTTCTTTACGACCAAGCCTGCCGGGGAAGGGACCGGGCTAGGCCTGTCCATCAGTCACGACATCATCGTCAAGCAACATGGCGGGTCTATAGAGGTCGACACCCAGCCCGGTGAGTTCACCGAATTTCGGATCGTTCTGCCGCGTGCAGGGGCATCCCTTATCAAGTCGGGAGAACACCCGTGAACCCACTCATTCTCGTGGTCGACGATGAGCCGGATGTCGAGGTTCTATTCCGGCAACAATTCCGGCGCGATCTACGCGCGGACCGCTTCGAGATGGAGTTTGCGCAATCGGCCCCAATGGCACTTCAGTGCATTACCGACGCAGGGGACCGTTCACTCATTCTGATCCTGTCCGACATCAACATGCCCGGGATGAGCGGTCTTGAACTACTTCCCAAGGCGAAGGCGATGCGGCCCGATGTTCCGATCATCATGATCACCGCCTACGGCGATGCGGAGACGAAGCGTAAGGCGCTGGAACGTGGCGCTGAGGCGCTTCTGACCAAGCCAATCGATTTCGGGACGCTTCGGAGCGAAATCGACGTACGCGTTGAACGCGCCGCATAACCGCACAAATCCAAATTGACGGGCGCCATCCACCGACCGCCCGCGTTCGTGTCGCCTAAGGACAGAATTGCCCCGTTAAATCTCCCCAACTTTGCTGCAGTGCATATGTCGCTTCCTGGCCCATCGCGACACATATTGCGTTGCAATCAAAGGTCGGCTGTTGGGGGAAGAGCGGACTCACGGGGAAGTAGCTCTTGGGCCGTTCACGACCCGAATGCCCAATGTCTGAGTAGTGCCGACCTATGAACTGAGGGCTCAATATTCCTCCGCCAGCATAATGGTGACGACACGCTCGGTGACCGCGGGATCGGCCGGATCGGGCGAGTGCTCCGTCAAGGTCGCATCATAGTAGTCGATCTTGAAAAAGATCGTATGGCCATCCGCCTCGAACGAGCCAAAGTCATGTTCTTGGTGCGGATCGTTGGCGTGGCAAAAGTCGTCGTAGACTTTGATTGTTTTGATGATACGGGCGACAGCTTCCGGTCCGAGAGCGGCTACGCCTGGCGTCATCACAGCACGGCCATGGCCGAGGTTCTGCCGCAGGTCATCGTTGAGTGCTCGAATGCGTTCGGTCTGGTGAGACTTGGTCTTGGTCGTCATGGTTGTCTCCGGTGTGATTGATGATGCCAAGGCGAATCCATTCGCCGCGACGGCACGGCTGCTGCCGACGCTGGATGGGCCAGGCGATGGGGTGGATTTCGGTTGGAGCAAAGAAGACGACGGCCCCGATGGTGATGGTTGGCGGGGCCGCCGTCATGATCGCTCACCGGCAAGAGCAGATCGGGCTCACGGCGCGGGGCTAACCAGCGCGACTGCCGCGCGATGGCGTGAGAACTTGGGCAGCTTCGGGAAGTCCCGAAACCGCAGCGTGAGCATGTCGCCGTTGCGCTCGATGACGATGGCTTCCCACCAGCCGTATTCGAGCGTCTCTTGCGCGATCACGAGATGACCAGGCGCGATCTCGTCCCAGCTCCTCGGCAGGCCCGAAGCGACCGCCGGCTGGTCTTCGTCTTTGCCGACGGCAGCCCGAGGCTCGGGCGCGAGCGCCACAATGATCTGGCTGTATAGATTTTGCCTGATGTTGGGCACGAAGCCCTTGCCGTTGGAGTAGAGCCGACCAACGGTCAGTTTCTTGGTCAGGGCAGACAACTCTTCGGTGGTCGCTTCATAGACCTTGAGGTCCATGAGCTGGGCGGTCTTGGCAACCAGATTACTGTCGGCGCCCTGAAACCGCGCGCCCCGCGGCTTCTGATCTTCGTCGTAGCCGAGCACCATCAGTGGCGCTGAGGTAGTGGACTGCGGAGTAGCCGCATTGGCTTTGGTGGTTGTCTTGGTCATGACAGGTCTCCTGAAACGCCGAAGGGGCCCAGCGGGCCCCTTTGCGGTAAAATGGACAGGTTTTTGTAGTATTCCCGGACTCTGCCGGGCCGATCTTTGAGTCTCATGACAGTCATTCTCCTTAAAATGTAGTATTGAAAGGCCGATTCAGCCTCTCATTCGAATAATACTGTAGACTTTATACATCGTCAAACGCTTTAGTGGCGTCCAATGCCTTTCAAGTTATTGATATTACTACGTTTATTTGGGCTAATACGATCACAAAGCCTACGAATTTGGCAATAGATGTTGTCGCAAGACTTGCGATCATCGATGCGATTGCCGTTGCAGATGTCGAGCCCCGACTGGGCGCAGTAGCGCCAAATGGCGTGCTGCACGAACCGCGGGAAAACAGTTGGGAACCGGGGATTGAACGCATTGGCGTCGATTTGCTCGGCCGCCAAGGCAATAATATCGGCGCACCTGCCTGGCTGGTAGCAGGCTGCGCCATACGGATGCTCGGCACGGAGCCGGTGCAGGATGCCGGTACGGTGCAGAAAGTTGTGCACCAGCGTGTCGATGGCGATCATGCTGGCGCCGACCTGCCGCCAGGTCTCATAGCCCCGTGGGGCGGCCAACAAGACGCAGGACAAGGTCATGGTGAGGACCTTGTCCGACACGCCGTAGACTTCTCGCAGTGGCTCGATCAGGGCGGCGCGCAGCCGGGCAGGGCGGTCGGCATCATGCGGCCGGTCGGCTTCTCGTAGTTGCCGGTCGATCCAGCTGACCAGATTACCATCCGCAATGTCGCGAATAAAAAGGTAGAGAGAGTAGGCGGTCTGATTGAGCCGACCGTTGCGCAAGTCGTGGCTCGGCACTGGACAACCGCCGATGTGGTCGGGCTCGGCACAGGTGCGGCTAATCTTGTCGTACCGGCAGCCGTGGAAATGCCAGTAGCTTTGCAGCTTCGGACAGGTGGTACCGTGACGGAGTTTGGTCTCGATGTCATGCCACCGTGCCCGACCGTGCTGCTCCATGTACTCGGTGGCGACGCGATCCGAGATGCCTTGATAGCTGAGAGCCGCCATCAGCCAATCGAATAAGATTGCAGTATCGTGGCGCCGGATGGCGGAGGGAATACCCTCAGCCTGCAGCTCAGCGCGAATGTCGCTAATCAAGCTCGCCGAACCGGCCAGGCAGCAGACACCATGTATCACCCGAACAGCATGATCGAGCGCACCGGCGTTTGATGGCTGCGAGTGCAAGGCGGGAGTTGTGGTTCGTTTGGCTCTCTGGCTGGTCATTATCAAATGAGCGAGACCAGCTTGCGCTGCGCGTCGGTGTCACCGTCGATGTATCGCTGTGTCGTCTGGATTGAGCGGTGTCCAGCGAGCAATTGAACATCGCGCAACGAACCACCAGTCTTGTGAACGAGCCGTGCTGCCCGGGTGATGAACGTGCGGCGGCCGGAATGAGACGAACACCCTTCCAGGCCAATGGCCTGATACGCTGCGCTGAACCAGTTGACGATACTGACCGGCGTCATTGCACGGCCGCGCTCGGATCGGACAACCGGTCCCACGATAACTGTAACGTCGCGCCAGTGGCCCAGGGCGTCGCGAAGATCGGGGTGCATGGCAATGTGCCGTCCGCTTCCCTTCTTCGCGGCGTGGTCCCGCAACTCGATCGCAGCGGCGACTTCGTTTTGAGGACCCAAGACCATTGGCCAAGTCAGATTGGCAATTTCTCCGGCCCGCAACCCGGCTTTGAGCGACAGAAGGACGATGACGCGATTACGGATAGGATTGCGGGTAGTAGAAACGAACGAAAGGAGACGTTCTACTTGTGCATCGGATAGTATTTTTGCCTGTTTGCCGATCATGGCTATGTACTATCAATATTGATGCAAACTGTGACATCGAACAAAATAATATTCAAGGTTTGTTTGTTGTTCGCAGGCAGCGCGAACTTATTAAGAAATAGCGATTTCTTCACAAGTTATACGTTCTCCGGGCGTCTTCTCCTCGTTGACCAATGATCTACGTTCGTTCACACTGCCTAACCGACAAGGGACTGCGAGAGGCGCATCACCTTGTCTATGTCCCGGCCGAAAGTTTGGTCATTGGTGCCTAGCGGCCATTAGAGCTTGTTGCTTGGATTTCTTACCAGAAACTTGAAGTAAGGCGCGCCGTCATTTGTCACGAGTGCGACACAGTGTGTCATGCACCTGATGATGTTCCTGAGGAGGAGGGCGGCAATGGAAGAAATATTTGATGCTATCGCTGCGGCAACGCGGTGCGCGCCGTCCTGCACCAGCCATCGGTTGACCCGGCGCCGGACTAGGTTTGGTGGCGTCGCGGATCTATCGCGGAGCATCCGGCGATACAGCGCGACCTTCTCCGGACAGAAGATGTTCGGACAGTCAAGCAGCTCGACGGAGATTAGCAGCTATCTTGCTTCGAGTACGTCGAACAGCTGACGCTGTCGCTGTTCCTCAAAATGGCGCCGGCAACAACCCGGCTTCGAGCCATTAGCGTTTAACTTCTGATGTAACTTTGTCCAGCGCCCCACTAACTATCTCCTCGCAAAAACGGGATAGCTTCAAATACACACGCACGGACGTCGCTCGGATCAAGGTACCTAATAATCAGCTCATGCAGTTTCGGTTCAGAAAAAACGCGAAGAGTCGCTATGTCTATTTGCAACCGTCGCACGTTATCAAAGACTTCACGTCCACGGGCCGTCGTCTCGTCTGGACCTGAAATATATTTTCGAAAGGGATCACCAATTTCTGAGGGAATATTCTGTTCGTCAGGTACGCCTAGTGTTGGGTAGTCTATCACAATCAGTGGAATTTTGCTGCTTTCAAGCTCCTGGGCAATACACAGCGCCATACAGCTGGTAGCGAGCCAGCAACAACGACTCGACGGCGGCAGCACCTTTGGCACGATATGGTCGCCGACGAATTTAATTCTATGAATAACGTTGATATTTCAATATGCAAGCGGACGTAAGCGAAGGACCGCGAATAACTGCGAACAAAGGCGTGGCTGGGGAACTAGGATTTGAACCTAGATTGACGGAGTCAGAGTTCGCAGTTCTACCGTTGAACTATTCCCGAATTGCGCCTGTGGTCTGTGATTTAGCCAAAAGAGCGTAAGCGCTGTTCGAGCTGCAACGTACCGCCGCTGCGCGGCGTCTTGATCTAGGGCAATTCGGCTGGCTTTCCAAGTGTCGGATGATCGCGCGAAGGCGAGGCGGTTCCGCCGCACGGGCACTCGGCGGCGGATCGAGGTCGCGTCCGTGAGGTCGTTGCGACTGCCTCTGCAATCTTGCTCCATGTTGT
>CAVTPQ010000018.1:0-81873 GCA_963736605.1 uncultured Alphaproteobacteria bacterium
GTTATAGGCAGGATTAGCCGCCGTCGTGTCCGGGTCAAAGATCGGGTTCGGCCATTCGCTGAAGTTCCCCTGTTTCATCAGGCCATCCGGAACGGTAGAAATAGGCGTAATAGTTCCGCCACGGGACCGATACTCCTCATTGTTGACAAAGAAGTAGCTTTTCTTGTTATTGGTCCAAAACGTGGGCAGGAATTTTATGGGCCCGCCGATGTAACCTCCGATATCGTTCTCGATGTCGACGGGCCGGCTGCCCCCGCCAAACGAGCGGGCATTCAGGACGGTATTGCGGAGGTACTCGTAACCGCCCCCGTGAAATTCGTTAGTGCCGGCTTTCGTTGAGGTTACGATGACGGCCCGGAGTTTAGGGGGGTGCGACCCGGATTTGCTCTTTGGTTAAGAAAGGGCAAATCTTGGGGTCGTTTTCCCCTTGTGCGACGGTGGCTCGTGATTGGCTCGATCGCGCCGGCGCTATATCGCTTAATGCAAGGTGCCGGACTCGACGGTACCGAAGTCACGATCGCTCGACGTTTTAGGAACCGGCGCACCGGAGTCCTGTTCGGTCATGATGGTATAAAGTCCCACTTCGCCGAACAGGGTGACCAACTCAGGATCATGCTTGTAATAGCGCACGCGGTTTTCAGCATTCAACCGAATCCCTTTCCAAGCGCGCGGACGCTTACCATCGTCACTCTGCCGGCGGTATTCGCCGAGTGTGCGCCCCATTGCCTGCACAGCTTCCTTGAGCTTGGTTGCAAACCGAGTGGAGTCGAGCACACCTGAGCCCATATCGTGCTCACCCATGTAATCCGCATAAGCCTGGTACAGCACACCCTTGTCGACTTCGGTGCCGCTTTTAAGATCACAGCACGCAGTCACAAAGGCGGCGGCGGGATTGCTCAGCAACAAAAGCTCTCGCTTAATGTCTTTGCTCTCTTGCCATTCATCGAACTTGCCGCGCTCAATGAGCCGATCAAGGCCGGCGAGCGACCAGTTGAGAATCCCGGCGAGCGAGTCCGTCGTGGTGAGCTTATCCGTCAGGTCAAAATCTTCGCGGCCTTCAAACGAGAAATCGAACGGCCACGCCACGATACGGCGCAACAGTGCATCCGTCACATCGCGGAAGTTCGGCATGATATTGCCGCCGAGCCAAAGTTGACCAGGCAGATAAACATTCGGAACCGATGTGATGCCGACGCGGCGCACGCCGAGCGCATCTTGACCGGAAATGGATTTGAGCCGCGATGCCGCTTCGCCCGTCGTGTACTCACTCGCCATGGTCAAATCGGGGATCAGCAGCAGCAGCGCATCAAGGCACGGCTCAAGGCCGTACTTCTCGCCGAGCATTCCGATCGACAGCGACGCGGTTTGCGTTTCGCCGCACAATGCGGTGAGCACGCGAAACGTCGTGCTCTTGCCACTGCCGCGAACGCCGCGAGCGAAGAATATCTTTTGCAAGTTGCGATTGGTCGAGAGCGTGTAGCCGAACGCCTCTTGCAATCCATCGATCAGATGTTGCCTACCGCCGAACCATTCCTTGAGGCATCGCAGCCAAAGCTCAGGGACTTCCCGGTCGGGATGGAAGCCGTGCGGCAGACAGTAGTTACAAAAGAATGCGGGCGTGTGGTCCATCAACTCGCGCGTTTTGATATTCAGCAACCCGTTCGCGCACGGCAGGATCAAACGCGGATCAATGTCATCGTGCTTGTCGTCGAGCCACAGCGGCGGCTTTGTGATGGTGCGGTGTACGTCATTCTGTAGAGCTTCCAAAATGACTTTCACGTCGACCGGATGCGGATCGAATGACACGCGGCCCTGACCTTTAGGCCCCGGCTTCTCAGCGTTCGCTAGGAATAACTGCATGTCATGCTGCATGGTCGCTTGCGGAACTTCCTTATAACAGTGGTGCTCGAAACTGTAGTCCCACCACCATCGAATCTGTGGCGACCATACGTGCGACTGTTTCAGATTCTTGAAGTGATGCGCGCATTCGACCGGCTTGCCCGGATCGAGCAACAGCTTTTCGAGCTTACTCATTTACGCCTCCATGTCGCCGGCAGTAGCCGGCGCCGAAAAGTGTACGCATCATCGGTCGCGCGCTTCCGTACTTGCGCCGGCTGCGCATCAAACTCATTCCACCATCTGAGAGTCGCGGTCATGTCGTCGATCTGGACGCCGGCGAAGTCCGCTTCGGCTGTGGTGGCACCAGGTTGAACCTTGTGCAAATAGCGCCAAGCATTCGCGACTTTTATATCGAGCCGATCGACGACGGCGCCGTCACCGACAAGCCAAGTCGGATCGCAGAATGGCGCACGGTTATAGTGCTCGTTCAAAAGCTCGATCGCGCGGTACTTCGATATTCCCATGTCCTTCAAATCGGCCGCAGTCATCAGCAACGCAAACTCGCCATTCTGTCCTTCGATGCTGCGGCGAGCGTCGTGTGTCAGATGGAAAATCGCGCGCGCGATGTTGGCCAGTTGGTCCAGCTCGATCGCCGGCGTTTGGTCAACGTCGTCGGGATCGTCATCAGTCATGCCCAACACTTCCGGCAACCACTTGGGCGCCGGCGCCAGCGGCGAGGCGTCGATCACTTCATATCGCTTGCCGTCGACGATGGACCACGGCGCGACGACATAGTGTGGACAGTCGAGTCCCGGCCGGAATCCGTTTTTGAAGATGTGAGAGCCGCGGAGATATTTATGGATGCCGCCGGTTGGCGTTTGCGCGGTGAACGTTTTGGGCAATGCGCCATATTGACGCTCCAGCTCGGCGAGAGATTCAAGCCCACGCTTTTCGTCGCGCACGTCAATGTCGAGCAGCATCAGGTACGGTGTGCCGACCACGGCATAATTTCGACCCGGCATCGCCGCTTCCCACGCATCGAGCTGAGCGATCGCCGGCAACTGGCAAGTCTGATAACCGGCCGGCGGTTTCTTCTTCAAACCTTTGAGCAGCGGCGCGACCCGCCATCCTCGACCGATGCACAGACGAGCGCCGCGGTATGGCGACTTGTTGGTCATGACTTTAATTCCACAAGCTCGACGCGATCGGGCTGCGTCATAATTTGACAGCCGGTTGCATCAGTGCAGCAGCAGGCAAGAGGGGCAAAACCATGCCAGACGCAACGATCGAGAGTGTTGCCCGGCAATGGCGCGGCCAAATAGTCCGGGGTGCCTCCCCCGTTAAGACCAAAGGATTTCAACTTGCTTATGACCAGCGGGAAGCGCGCCCGCTCTAGAATGGCTTCGCGCCGGGGCCGCATTTTAGCGTCGCGCTTTTTCAGTGCTGCTACCTGCGCGGCGAACGTCTCGTCGTCGATCGGCGTATTGTTGGGGCCAAAGGTGCGCGGCTCCCGCTTTGTCGTCGAGCTGGTGGGGGAGTCCGCCGTCACTATGCCGCGCCTAGCCTTCTCAATTTGAGCATCAGCGATCGCATCGCGCTCGGCTTTCCCCGCGGCATCTTCTTCGCTGTAGAGCTTCTTACGAGCCGCGGCAGATGCCTCGGCATCGGCCTCGGAAGGATTGGCAAGGCGAGACGCTTTGATGCGCTCAAGTTTCTCGGCTTCGCTCATGCTGGTGACGCGCTCAATGTCCGATGCCGCCGGCGCGTCGGCCTTTGCAATATCGTCGGGCGCGTCGAGCAGGAACGCGACCCGCGATCGGAAGTGTCGATCGGCTTCGCGCACGACGACTTCGGGACTGGCGCCGGGATGCTGCTCATGAGCCGCGCGCAGAGATTCGACGCGCAGCTTTTGCACGTACTCAGGATCGAGCTTGGCGATGTTTCGATTGAAGGCGTTGCGGCGCTTCTTGTCAGCGATGCGAGTTCGCGCCGGCAACATAGTTGTTCGGTCTAGTGGGGAAATTCATGGCACTCTCCGTTTTTGATCCCGGAGAGCGCGCGCTGTTGCGCTGTCCAGGAATGAAAAGCCCGTTGCCGGGCCACACTGGATGACGATCGTCAGTGAGGAAGATTGTGTCCCTCGCCGTTGGTCGCGTGCCTATCGGGTCGCAAGGGGGCGAGTGTGCCCGCAGCGGATGGCCCAAACCCAAACCGGACCATTCTCATCTTCGGCCGCATGTGCGGCCTTCACGCTTGACTGTGATATAGGCTGATTGGTCGCGGAGCGCAACGGCCTATGCCGGGATGGCGCCACGTCCACCATGTCCACCTTGTCCGCCTCGTCCACCTGACTCCCGTACATAGTACAGGAGAGAAATCACGTTTCGATTGTGAGTACGGGTGAGGTGGACATGGCGGACAAGGTGGACGCCGACGGCAACCATGTCTGCATAATTGCTAAAAACGAAACTCAGCCCCCCTTGATTTTTTCGTTTAGCCTTTTCAGGGAGGGCTCCGTCATGGGCAGACCCGACAAACGCGATCGCATTCCGGCTCTACTCGACGCCATGGTCATGACGCCGAACTACTCGACGGCAGCGCGCAAGGTCGGCACGTGTCACGCGTCACCGGGCGCACGAAATCTCCGACTCCTAGGAAGTATCCGTCCGACGCGTCACGACGTGTCACAGGCTTCAAAAGGATATCCCGTCGCTATCCCGGCGCCCCCTTGAAATCCGCGGTTCCCGCGTTTACGTAACGCTTAGTCCCCCCACAAGATCGCTGCCGCTGGCCGCTCTGGAACCCGCAAAGGCTCTACACAGCGCCCAGGTCCCCCGCGTTAAGCAGAACGCGCGCGCAGTTTTAGTTGGACCCTTCGGGGTCCTGATGCCGGCATCGCTAAAAAGGCGCCGGCGTATCAGGAGGGGCGTCATGCCACAGAAACTCGATCCGCTTGTCCTCACGTCGATCCTCGACGCGATGACCCTCAAGCCGTTCACCGGCCTCAAGACGGCGGCAACCGCATACAACATCTCACCGACGACGGTGTTTCGCTGGCAAGCCGAGAGCGCCGCGCAGGAGAAGGATGGCCGCGAGGACTCCGAGTTCAAGATCCAGTGGATGGGCATCGTTGCGTTCTGGCATCGCCACGTCCACCTTGCCCGGCGCCTCAGCATTCAAAAAATCGACCAGCGCTTACGCGATCTCGCCATCAACGGCACGCGGGAATATCTGTTCAAGCAACAGGGCGAGCCGGTGTGGGAGGTCGATCCCAAGCTCGCCGCCGATGCGCTCGATCCCGACCTGTGGCAACTGGTTCACGGTACCCGCGACCGCAAGGACATCTTCAAGCGCGACGAGAACGGGGCACTGATCCAGGCCTACAAGGAGGTACCGCCGAATCCGCAGCTTCTCATCAAAGCATGCGCCGCGCTGTTGCCGCAAATTTACGGCGAGACGATCCGGCATCAAGTTGAAGTCGGCGGCGTGTTGCGCGTCGGCACGACGTCAGCTGCAGCGCCCGTAACGGCGATCGACGCCGACTTCACCGCGATCGAGGATTCGACCGACAGCGACGCCCCACCACCGACGAACGTCCTTGCCGTTGCCGATCGTGCTTTGAGCGTCGAGGAATACGAACAGACATTCGGTGGCCGGCGACTGGTCGAGTGCACGCTGTTCTACGACCAGGACGGCGAGCTGATGCCGCCGTTGCCTCAGCTCGTCATCGTCGCGGGATCACCGATCGACAAGGCGTACAGCGACGCCGGCATCGCGCACAGCGTCACGCCGGCGAAGGATTTGCTGGCGAAGGGCTACGTCAATCAGTTTCTGCACAAGCTGGTGACGCCGCAAGAACGTGCCGAGATCGCCGAACGATGCAAGCGCGCCGCCGAAGCGCAAGCCAACGACCCGCGCCCTCCCCTACCCGACCAACCTCGACCGCTCAATCGGCATGACCGCAACGCGCCGCCGCGGTCTACCGTGACACCGACAGCTCCGCCGGGGCGTGCCTCGGCGCGTTTTGACGCTGCGGGCTTCGGTCACGGCACGGTGCCGCCCGGCGGCTTCAAGGTACGGTGAGTATCATGGTTGTTGAACACGCAACTGCTGCGCGCTCATCGGCCCTCGGCCATCACCGCAGCTTTTGTAAAATTTGAATCAAACAAATCGAGGGCAGCCACATGTTCCATATTACGGTTCTATGCGAACGGCGCGCCGAGCCCGCAATGGCGCGGGTTTCTGCTGCGCGTTTCGGCGTTCATTGCTTCGCCGAAAACGCCGTCGTTAATTCACCGCTTCATCGCTGGGTTTTAGATGGTGAATGCGAGCGGTTGTGGAAATCGCTCTGTGCTCTCCGCAACACTCTGTTCACCGTTGCGCGCCGCGCATGCGCGATCACAGCATCGCGTCTGATTCAATTTGTAGAGAACATCCTTCTCTCGCGCGGCAGCTACGGGGTCGAGGCCGATGTCGGCCGCCTTCCCAGAGGGTCAGTGTGGGAATTTGCACCTCGTACGTTGAGTCGGAGGCCTGACGCCTTTTGCTCGAGCACACAGGTCGCCGCTCTCAAAAATTTAGAAAAGCAATTTTGAGCCGACCCTTTGTCGGGAGGAAACAATGCAGCGCGTACATGTCGATCACTTCAAGCTCACCAACGGACGCTATGCGCCCTTTCTCGAGGACGGACGCCAAGTCCTGCTCTGCGCGCAGCCCGGCGCGCAAGAAGCTTTTTTGGCCGCGCCTGAAAAGGAAGTTTGTCTGGGCGGCCCCCGCGGACCCGGCAAAACGCTGATTATGCTCAGCGACTACCTGCAGGAAGTCGGCGCCGGATGGGGCGCAGCCTGGAAGGGCATTGTGTTCCGGCGATCGATGACTGGCTTTGCCGAATTGAAGTCGTTGGCCGAACAATACATCTCACAGATCTTCCCGGACGCCGCCTACAATCAAAACCAAAGTTTCTGGCGCTTTGCCACCGGGGAGACGCTAAAGTTAGCATATTTCGACGAGGCACTCGACTACACCATTTATCAGGGTGCGTCCTACACCTGGCAGGGCTGGGAGGAATTGACGCAATGGGCCGATGACAAAGCGCTGCGCATGATGCTGGCGACGCTGCGCAGCACCGTCCCCGGCATTCCGTTGCGGGTCCGCGCGACGACCAATCCGGATGGTGCTGGCCACAACTGGGTGAAGACGCGTTATCAGGCCAGCGACTATCACGCGCTTGGCGACTTTCTGATCGGGCCGCGGATCGAGGCGGACGACACGGGCCCCGCGCGTCGCATGGTCTATGCCAAGCTCACCGAAAACCAGCTGCTGTTACGTGTCGACCCGTCCTATCTCGCTGGCATCAAGGCGGCGGCCGTCGACGAAGGCAAATTCGAGGGTTGGGTCAACGGCTCCTGGGAGATTCTCAGCGGCGATCTGTTCGGCGACCTGTGGCCCGCAGCGAAACGCTACGTCACGTTGCCGTCGTTCCCAGCCGAAGTGATACCGGCGACATGGCGCATTGACCGCTGCCTCGATTGGGGTGATAGCGCGCCATTCTCGGTGCTGTGGTTTGCTGAAAGCGACGGCTCGCCGATCATCTGGAACGGCCGCAGGTTCAACTTCATTCGCGGTGATATTGTGTTGTTCATGGAGTGGTTCGGCCAAGGACGCGCGCCCAACACTGGCTTGCGCCTCTCGACGCCGCAGCTACGCGATGGCATCATTGAGCGCGAGATCGACGCCGGGCTGCGCTGGCAGGATCACACCGGCAAGTGGCGTTCGTGCGTTCATGCCGGCGCCGCCGATACGATGATTTTCAACCTCAAGCCAGGTGCCAGTGACGGCCCGGTCGGCAGCATTGCGGAGGATTTCGAGGAACCGACCACCGTCAACGGCGTGCGCTTCGCCGGAATCCGATGGCTTGCTGCCGACAAGTCACCCGGTTCGCGCATGCAAGGGTGGCAGGCGATCCGCAGCCGCTTGAATGCGACGGTGCCGGGCGCAAACGGTGCGCGCGAGAAGGCCGGTCTATTCGTCTGTGAAGGAGTGCGGTCGTTTTTCGATTACGTGATCGTGCTGCCACGCGATCTTAAGAACAACAAGGAAGATATCCCGGACAAGCTCAATGATCACACCGCCGACTGCATTCGCTATAGGCTGCGGCACAACACGGCATCGACCGTCATCTTCAAGCGTCGATGGTTCGTTTGAGCGGAGCGCAGGCGTGTGAGAATTACTCTGTTAACAGCAGTATATAGTCTGAAGTTATGGGCAGGCTTGCGGCGCCGACCGAGAGCGTGGATGGGCCCCGGGAGGGCTTTCCCAATCCAACACATTCAATAGCTTATAGTGTTCCACCTTTAGCTTATAGTGTCCGACCTTTGCCAAACGCCCCATTGAATTGAATTCCAAGGCGCATTTTCAAGATTGTCCCACCAATTTTCGGGGCGCGACCAGAGGGGAGAGCGTTCGCTTCGCGCGGGAGAGGTCGTAGGTTCAATCCCTACACAGCGCCCACCATTTGGATCAATGACTTCCGCTGGGGCCATCCATCGTCGCCCCGATCGGCAATTGCTAAAATGGAATCGGCGACGTCGGTCAGCAACCGCAGCGCCGCCCAGGCGGCTCAACCAGATCGAGCGGGTCAGGCTGCCGGCGGCGCGGCCTTCGCGCGCGCGTAAAAGGCGACAGACCTGGTTAACGCGGCATCTGCGGCAGACCGACCCGCTCGAGCCGGCCGATCGCGGACGCGCGGCCTTGCCCCGAGCAGCGCCCGATGAACGTATTACTCACAGTACATGACGTACGATCTTTCCAAGATTTTCGTCCATGTGGCGCGCTGCCGCCAAAAAGCTCGGCAGCCTCGCTGCGACGAGATTCTCAAGCTGCCCTGCACCCTCGGTGCCTAACGTTCGTTCCAGGCTGGCTCTGTATTCCGGAATGTCTTTCCATTCCGATACTGTCGATGCAGTGATTTCGACGTGATACTGGAAGCCATATGCATGCTTGCCCCAGCATATCGCCTGAGCTCGAGACGTCGCATTGGAGGCCAGAATCCGGCTTCCCGCTGGAATCCTCGAAACCTCTGCGCCGTGCCATTGAAGTGCTTCTATCCTCCTAGGATGGCCGGCCAGTAATGGGTCACTCCGGCCTTCAGGAGTTAACTCGATCCCCACCACACCGACCTCAGGACAAACCATCGGCGTCACGCTGCCGCCAAGGGCGTCGGCCAAGAGTTGATGGCCAAGACAAATACCGAGAAATGGGCGTCCAAGATCTTTGACCCAGCGGCGAATGGCCGCCTTCTCGGTAACCAGCCAGGGGTGCTCGCTTTCCTGCCACACGTCCATCGGCCCGCCCATCACGACCATCAGATCGAAGCCATCCAGCTCGGGTATAGGCTCTCCTACGTCGAGTTCCACTGGACGCCAAACGTAACCATGCTGGGCCCAAAACACTCGAAACACGCCGGGGTGCTCGATGTCCACGTGCTGGAAAACTACAATGCGCATTACTCCTCCAGTCGATTAGCCAGAACTCGATCAATTGCGACGTCTCTCCACGTAGCTAACTACAGCTGCAAGCGATGCATCCAAAATAATTGGGGCGGAAAGGCATTTCTGCGCGACGCATCGAGCGCCTTGGCCCAGACAATGCACGGCTTTTATCAGCCATTGTTGCCCATCACGGTGATTACGTGGTCGCCTTATCACGTAGCTTTATCCGCCTGCCAAAAAATCTCTCTATTATCGGCTGTAGCTCACCGACAATCCCACGACGAAATGTCATTACGATCACCGCGAAGATCACCCCCTCGACGATTGTCACGACACCTCCAAGGCTTGCGAAGTAATTCTGAATCGAAAGGACAAGGAAGGCGCCAACGACGGGTCCAAAGAATGTTCCGAGGCCGCCAAGAAGCGTCATCAGTATGACTTCTCCATTGACGTGCCATTGCACGTTCTCCAGGCTTGCAAAGCCGAGAGCCAGTGCCAGAAGGCTTCCGCCAAGCCCTGAGAACGCGCCCGACATTACAAATGCAATGATTTTTATGTGGTCGACGTCATAGCCGAGCGATACGGCCCGGACCTCATTGCCCTTCATAGCCCGCAGGACTTGCCCGAATGGAGAGTCGATAATTCGGGCGATCAGCAGTAAGGCAAGCACGAATACACCAAGGACAAAGTAATACATGCTGAAGGGACCGCTAAGATCCACGACGCCCAGCAGGTAGCCGCGCGGGATACCCTGCAGCCCGTCCTCCCCTCCGGTGAAAGGCGCTTGCACAGCGATAAAATAAATCATCTGCGACAATGCAAACGTGATCATCGCCAAGTAGATACCCCGCTGGCGAGTGGCGAGGAGACCATACAGAAATCCCAATAGCCCCGAGGCAGCGACACCGCATAAGATCGCTATTTCAGTCGGCAAATGCCATGCTTTTGTGGCGTATCCACATACGTACGCAGCACTACCGAACAGCGCAGCATGTCCAAACGACAAAATCCCGGAATATCCAAGCAGCAAATTAAATGCGCAGGCGAACAAGGCAAGTGAGATAGCTTCCATCAGAAATACGGGATAGACGAAGAACGGCAGACTGATCGCGACTGCAATCGTGCAGATCCACAGGCTGGCTCTGGAAAGGGTCATGTCAGTAGTTTCGCCTGCCGAACAGACCCTGCGGCCTCAGCAACAATACGATCACCATCAGGACGAACACGACGGTGTTGCTCGCCGGCGGATAAACCAATTTCGTCACGCCCTCAAGTATCCCAACCATGAAGCCGGTGGCCACCGCGCCGAAGATGGATCCCAATCCACCGATCACAACGACGGCGAACACGACAGGTATGATATTCGAACCCATGATGGAGCTGACCTGATAGATCGGAGCGGCGAGCACGCCCGCAAAAGCGGCCAGCATCACTCCCCCAACATAAGTCATCGTTATCAGATTGGGGACGCGAATTCCAAATGCCCGAACTAGCATGGGATTCTCAGTCGCGGCGCGGAGATAAGCTCCCAGTCTTGTCCGCTCGATGACCAGCCATGTAAACAAACAAATGCCGATCGATGCAGCAAGAACCCATGCCCGGTACATCGGCAAATACATGAAACCGAGATCAAAGCCGCCACGCAGGCTGTCAGGTATCTCGTAGGGTTGCCCGGATACGCCGTATCCTTCTCGAAACACTCCCTCGATAATAAGCGAAAGAGCAAACGTCAGAAGCAGCCCGTAGAGATGGTCGAGACTGTATAGGTGGCGCAATAATAACCGCTCAATGACCAGCCCCACTGCGCCAACCACAATGGGCACCAAACCCAATGCATACCAGTAGCCGAGGCCGAAATATTGCAACAATATCCATGCAAAGAACCCACCCATCATATACTGCGCGCCATGCGCAAAATTAATGATGTTCAGCACCCCGAATATCAGTGCCAGACCCAGGCTCATAGTGGCGTAAAACGCGCCATTAATGATGCCCAGCATGAGCTGGCCCAAGAGAACCGGGAGCGGAATTCCGAACATATCGGCGGCCGGTCCTCTCGGGTGTCGCTGCCGTGGGCTAGTGAGTCACGAGAGGACAGCCGCCTTCTTGTAGCGGACGGAATGCCTGGGCGCCCGGTATCGTGCGTAGGATCTTGTAGTAGTCCCACGGAGCCTTCGACTCTGCGGGAGATTTTACCTGGACAAGATACATGTCGTGCACCATGCGACCATCGGGCCGGAGCTTGCCGTTCTTGGCGAAAAAGTCATTTACCGGTGTCTCTTGCATTTTTTTCATGACCGTCAAAGGATCCTTCGTGCCACTAGCTTGCACCGCCTTGAGGTAATGCATCACGGCAGAATATACACCGGCTTGCGTCATGGTGGGCATCGCGTGCCTTCGCTCGAAGAACCTCTTCGACCATGCTCGCGTCGCATCATCGAGGTCCCAGTAAAACCCTGTGGTCAGAATGGTTCCTTGCGCGGCATCGAGGCCGAGGCTGTGAACGTCCGAAATAAACATAAGCAAGGCCGCCAATCGTTTTCCCGATTTAGCGAAGTTGAATTCGCGCGCCTGCTTAATGGCATTGATCGTATCACCACCAGCATTTGCCAAAGCTACGACGTCCGCATTCGAGCCTTCTGCGCTCAATAGAAACGAAGAGAAGTCTTGATTTGGAAACGGGGCAAGTGCCGAACCGACAACCTGACCGCCGGCAGCGGTCACGAATTTTGTTGTGTCAGCCTGCAGCTGATGGCCAAAGGCATAGTCCGCCGTGATGAAGTACCACTTCTTTGCGCCCTGTTGGATCAGTGCGCGGGCAGTACCGGCTCCCAGCGAATATGTATCGTAAGTCCATTGTGCTCCGTAGGGCGAGCACTTGTCGCCCGTCAGTGCCGACGTCGCGCCGGTAGACACCAAAAACAGTTTTTTCTTCTGCGTCGCGATTGCCTGTACCGCCAGCGCCGCCGCGGAATTCGGCATGTCGACAATAACATCAACGCTGTCGGCGTCATACCATTGATTGGCGATATTGGCGGCGACATCGGCCTTATTCTGCATGTCGGCAGTTACAAATTGGATTGGTTGGCCAAGAACCTTACCACCAAAATCCTCAATCGCCATGCGGGCCGCTTCGACGCCGCCGAGGCCGGATAGATCGGCATAGATGCTCGATTGATCGTTCATGACGCCAATCTTTACCGGTCCTCCTTGCGCGCAGACTCCCCCGCAAGAGAGCAACAAGGCTGCGAGCGTCAAATGCCATTTCAAACCTTTCATGATACCCTCCGTGCTCATTAGAGCGGTTAGAGTCCCAGGTATTGCCGTAGTCTCATCGGGCTTTGCAGCGCATTCTCATTGGAGATGCCGTCGATGACTTTGCCATTTTCAACCAGGTAGTGCCAATCCGAGATTGTCGATGCAAATCTAAAATTCTGTTCGACCAGCAAGATCGTGAAGCCTCGCGCCTTTAGCTCTCTCAGCGCGCGCCCGATTTGCTGAACAATCCGCGGCGCCAGTCCTTCGGTCGGTTCGTCGAGCATTAATAAACGGGCGCCGGTGCGCAAAATTCTTGCAATCGCCAACATCTGCTGTTCGCCGCCTGAGAGTTTTGATCCCGACGCCACAAGCCGCTCTTTGATATTTGGAAACAGTTCGTAGATTTCATCCAGCCGCATGCCGCCGGGCTTGATGACCGGTGGAAGAAGTAGATTTTCTTCGACCGAAAGTGAAGAGAATATTCCCCTGTCATCTGGGCAATAGCCGATTCCAAAACGCGCCATTTCCTCCGCCTGCCGACCGACAAGCTCTATATCCTTCAATAGTATCGATCCCCTTCGATCGACAACCAACCCCATGATAGCCTTAAGCGTCGTCGTCTTGCCCGCGCCGTTGCGTCCAAGCAGACTCACCACTTCACCATCGTTGATGAAAAAATTCATTCCGTGCAGAATGTGCGAGTCGCCATAGCGGGCATGGAGATCTGCCACCGTCAAGCAACGCACTCCGCCGTCATTGCGTTCAGACATCGCCGGTACCCATGTAGGCTTCGATGACGTCCGGATTCTGCGACACCTCGGAGTATTTGCCCGATGCGAGTATCTCACCTCGCTGGAGGACCGTTATTTCGTCCGAAAGATCGGCAACAACACCCAGATTGTGCTCGACAAGAACGATTGTGCGGCTCTTTGCTACTTGCTTGATGAGATCTGTAATGCGCCCAGTCTCGGCAGCGGCCAGGCCGGCCATGGGCTCGTCAAGCAGCAATACCTTGGGTTTGAGCGCCAATGTTGTCGCGAGTTCGAGCGCCCTCTTGCCTCCATAGGCGAGTTCGCCAGCCTGCCGATCCGCGAACTCTTCTAGCCCTACTTCGGCCAAAAACTCACGCGCTGCATGATCCAGCTCATGGACCAGTTCCCGCGAACGCCAAAAATTATACGCTGGACAGTATTCTCGTTGCAGCGCGATACGAACATTCTCCAGCACAGTCATGTTCGCGAAGATAGCAGAGATCTGAAAGGAGCGAGCGACACCTGCCCGAGCCAACTTTGCGGGACGCACATTCGTGATGTCCCTCCCGTTGAACAAAATCTCGCCGCTGGTCGGCTTCAAAAACTTGGAGAGCAGATTGAACAGGGTTGTCTTACCGGCCCCGTTGGGACCGATCAGGGAATGAATTATCCCCTCCCTGATCCGCAAGCTGACGTTGTTGACAGCAACGAAGCCGCCGAATGATTTCGACACAGACCTGGTCTCTAGGATAGCGGTGCTCATGACACCAAAATTCGCGCGATGAAATTGTGGGGTGGGCTTGCTCGCGGCGAACCAATCAGCGGACATCCGCGCCAACTACTTAGTGTGGCTCTTCTCAATGGAGGAACTTCATTGGCATGCTTTCTCCTGTCCGAATGCTCAACAGCACGCGAATTGTGACAGTCTCCGTGCCACTGATCCGCCGCCTCCTTGAGACAGAGCAAGTTGTTGCATGCGATTTGCCGTGCCACAGTCAATAGGCGGAAGGATACGTCGCATCCGCAACGGCGAATTGGTATGCTGCCATGTCGTCGCCGTTCAAATGAAACCGACAATTCGGCCTTAACGGATCTGCCGTATAGTCGGTCGCGAATTGCTGTACTGCTTGGTGGCATGACGGCTCAACTTCACGGATCAGGCTGAATTCGCACCCAAGAGATCTCGGCGCGCTTCCAGAAGATGCGAGGTTATCAACTCAGCCGCCGCATCGGCGTCACGTCGGTTCACGGCCTCATAAATCAACCGATGTGAGATGTTGTATTCGACGATGCGTTTCAATACGAGGATCTTGTCCTTCATTTTATTCCACTGTGCGTGACCCCGGACATCATTAATGCGCCGATACATCCAGACGATCAGTGGATTGTGCGTCGCGATCGCCAGCCCCAGGTGAAAGCTCTGATCTGCCTGGCTGAAACGGTCATGATCGTTCTGCGAGGCCTCTAGCTGGTCAAGCAGATCGGCCAAAGAACCTAGATCGCGCGCTGTTCCATGAAGGACCGCCAGGCGGACGATATGCGGCTCAAGCGCGCGCCGCACTTCTATCAATTCCAGAGGAACTCGTGATCTCGGCAATTTCCTCGTCGGCCCGCGTACCATCGTAAGCGACGAATGTTCCGCTTCCGATTTTCCGGGTTATGAGTTTCTGCTTTTCAAGAACGCGAAGAGCATTGCGGACAGCCGTCCGTGAAGCACCGAACTTGCGGGCAATCTCTCGTTCCGGTGGTATTTGATCCCCCGACGCGTAGGTATCGCTCATGATCGCGCGGCGAATCTGGCCGGCAATCGCGCTTGAGCCCCGCGGACTCAGCCTCAGATCCGGTAACGTCGCTCCCCGGTCCGCGGAGATTACTCTGCCACCGTTGCGTTTGCTTGGGTTTGGCCCCCTTGACGGAGCCCTGCCCGACTTCATTGCATCCACCGTCTGCCTATCAGTTCGCCTATCTCATCTCGAAATCTCTCGGTAGATCGACACCGTCCAGCGCAACCACTCGCGACGGCGCCCCATCCAAGCCTTCCAATTTCAGCGGCATCGCAATAATTGCACATCGCGGTCGCTCGATCTTTGCCAAGTTGATCACGTATTCGATATTGAAAATGTCGTTGCCGAGAATCTTATGGTGGACAACACATTCCTCCCCTCGAAAACCCTGATTGCGGACGACATATTCTTCCGCAAAATCATAGACAATGGCCTTGACTTTACGTTCGACCAGCCAGTCGCCTGCATCCGGCGTAAGGTAGGGACCCTTCTTCCAAAACGCATCCGTTCCCCAATGCTTGTCGCTCCAGCCGGTGCGAAGAATGGCAATATCGTTGCTCACCACGTGTCGCCCGCGATCCTCAAGCACCCTGCTCGTAATTTTTCCATCTTGATCGAAATCCGAAAGATCGATAACGGCGGCAGGACCCATGATCCGATTCAACGGAACCTGATCGATGGAAATGCCGTCACAAATAAAGTGATTGGGTGCGTCGACGTGCGTTCCGTAGTGGCAAAACATACAAAACGACGATCCTTGCCAATTCACGTCCTTATAAGTGTAAGGCGTTGTAAATTCGACCTTGAGTCCAAGGCGACCGTCACCATGCCGAACTGTGACCGACAGATCATGCATCAGCGTCATAGTGAAGTCCTTTTCCTAGTTCCGAGTTTTTTTTACTTTGAGCAATCACGTACAGCGGCTTCCATCCGCTTTCGACCGAGCTTCCGGTTCGTTGATCCGACCGGTCGTTACCGGTCAACGTTTGTCGTAGACGTCCTTAAGCGCATCCAAGGGGTTTCGTTGAGACATCTGAAACTTGACCAATAACTCACGAGCAACCATGTCGCGATCTTGCTGACCTTCGGGCAGTACAATGGTGTCCGGGACAGTCACCCAGCCATTGAGATTGCGATCAAACACTGCGGCTCTTCCCTCCTCATAACCGAGGTGAATATCCTCCAGCCAATTAAGATCATCCCAACCCATCATCTCGATGTACTTTTTCAAAAACGGCGAGAGCCGCGAATAGTCTGGCAGTAGATTCACGTCGTATCGATAGCCGATATGCTGCCCGGTCTGCTTTTCATGTTCATCGGCGAGATCGTCGTTCCGTGCCGATTGCTTGCTATTTTCTTTTTGCATGCCACGCTACCTCAATAGCGATTCATGTCGGGTCGCCCGACAGTGTGCTGAGAACCCGCAAGCGGAACCATTGCTAGCGCCGATGCTTCCATGGTCAATGCTGCAAGGTCTTCAGGTTCAAGGCTGTGAACGTTGGTCTTTCCGCACGCGCGGGCCATCATCTGGCATTCCAACGTCAGTGCGTGCAGGAAATTGTACACACGCTCCGCTGCCTCATCCGGATTGAGACGTTTTCGCAGCTCGGGGTCCTGGGTTGCGACGCCAACCGGACATCGTCCGGTATGACAGTGATAGCAGTAGCCAGCAGGAACGCCGATGGTCCCCTCATAATCCGCCTCAGGGATGTCTTTGTTGCAGTTTAAAGCAATGAGGGCCGCGGTTCCGATCGCCACCGCATCAGCGCCAAGAGCGAGCGCCTTGGCAATGTCGGCGCCGTTGCGAATACCGCCTGCATATACCAAGCTGATCTCGCCGGTCTTGCCGACGTCATCGAGCGCCTTGCGAGCCTGGCGAACCGCGGCGATCCCTGGAATGCCGGTTTCCTCGGTCGCAATGTGCGGACCGGCTCCCGTCGAACCTTCCATGCCATCTATGTAGATCGAGTCCGGCCCGCATTTGGCGGCCATTCTAACGTCGTCATAGACGCGAGCTGCACCGAGCTTCAGCTGAATCGGGATCTCCCCGTTGGTAGCTTCACGAAGCTCATTGATCTTGAGCGCTAGATCGTCCGGACCGAGCCAATCGGGATGGCGCGCCGGAGAGCGCTGGTCGATGCCGGCGGGCAGCGACCGCATTTCCGCGACCTGATCGGTCACCTTCTGGCCCATGAGGTGCCCGCCAAGACCGACCTTGCAACCTTGCCCGATAAAAATCTCACAGGCATCCGCCAACCGAAGATGGTGAGGATTGAAGCCGTAACGAGATTGAATGCATTGATAGAACCACCGCTCCGAAAAACGCCGCTCGTCGGGAATCATGCCGCCTTCGCCCGAGCAGGTAGCGCTCCCCGCCATGGTGGCGCCGCGCGCCAAGGCGACTTTCGCTTCGTACGATAGCGCGCCGAAGCTCATGCCAGTAATATAAACCGGAATCTCGAGCTCCATTGGCCTTTTCGCGCGCGGGCCGATGATCGTTTTGGTTTCGCACTTTTCACGATAGCCCTCAATGACGAAACGCGTCAGTGTGCCGGGAAGAAATGTCAGATCATCCCAACTCGGAATCTTCTTAAAAAGCGCCATCCCGCGCATGCGGTAGCGCCCAAGCTCCGCCTTAATGTGAATGTCGTCGATGACGGTAGGCGTGAATAGGAAATTCTGGCCGAGAATGCTTCGATTGCGTTTCGATCGAGAATCGCTGTTGCGCAGCCCGGTTTCAAGCGAACGATTGTCCGTAATTTCGTCCAATTCGGCCTCCTGGTGATCAAAGAACGATCTTTTTTTCTGCGGGCTCGAGATTATCGTAGTTCCACAATTGTTTGCCCGATACGATCTTCCGCATGTTGGCGATGCCGCGCGGCGCGTCGAGACCATAGTTCTTGAGCTTGCGGCTGAGCCAAGCGACATCGTGATCAGTCATTTCGGCGTCAACGGCATCGACACCGAGTGATTGAACCCTGCCAGCCACATAGATGATGCCGTCATACATCGAATCGCCGAGATTCTTGCCTGCGTCGCCGAGAACGATCATGCGGCCTCGTTGCATCATGAACGCTGAAAACGCCCCAGTCCGGCCGCCCACGATGATCGTTCCTCCTTTTTGATCGATTCCAGTCCGACCGCCCACATCGCCCATGCAAACCAAGTCGCCGCCGCGAATAGCGGCGCCGAAGCACGAGCCGGCGTTTTTCTCGATTAACACGGTGCCGGCGAGCATGTTTTCGCCGCAGGACCAACCAACGCGGCCCTTTACCCGCACATTCGGTCCGTCGATCAGGCCGCATCCGAAGTATCCCAAACTGCCCTCGAAATACAGTTGCAGGCGGTTAAGGATGCCAACGCCAAGCGAATGCTTTGCCATTGGATTGTGGACAACGACTGTGCCGTTGCCTTCACTCATAAGCTGGCGAATTCTCGCGTTTATCTCCGTGGTCGAAAGTGCAGTGGCATCGAACTCGGCTCGTTTGTTGAAATCCACGGAAAATCCGTGGGGATACAGAAAATTCTCCTCCTCAGTCGCGGAGAAAAAGTGCTCCATTGAGCGACCAGAAAGAGGTTCCGCGTTGAGGCCCATGATTTGGGACTTTGACTGGGACTTCAGGCTTGCCATACGCGGACCTCCCCGTCGTATGGATCGGATGTTTCGATTTCTTGCGGAAAAATGCTTCGGATTGCTCCCTCCTCGGAAGCGAGCGCAATGAGATCCTTGCTCTCGTAGAGCACCATTGGTTTTGCCGCCATCGTGTCCTTGGCCATGCCAAGCTGGTTCCCAGTGGCGACCAAATAAGTGAAGACGCCATCGAGCTCGCTGACCGAACGCTCCATCGCTTCTTGCAGACTTGATTTGCGGTCTAGCTGATCGGCCAAATACACCGCAATGAATTCGGAGTCACAGTTCGAAACAAAGCGGTGGCCACGCCTTTCCAGACCGCGACGCAATGTCCAATAGTTGGTTAATTGGCCATTATGCACAACCGAGACGTCTTGAAACGGATATGCCCAGTATGGATGGGCAGAGCGGATGTCGACGTCTGATTCGGTGGCCATGCGCGTATGACCGATTGCATGGGTCCCGTTGAACGAAGCCAGGTCATAATGGCCGGCTACCTCGTTGGCGTCTCCCAAGTCTTTGATCAACTCCAGGCCCTGGCCGATTGAAAGTATCTCAACGCCCTCAACGTCCTCCACATAATCCGCTAGTTTTCGCAAGTCCCCCTTGAACGAGAATCGGTACTGGTGAGCATAGTCGGTTGCAGAATGATCGCTCGCGACCTCAGCCCCTAGCGAATCCAGTCTGTGCTCGACCTCGCGTTTTCGGTCGTTGATCTTTTCGCGCATCGAATAACCAGACTTAATGTCGTCCCGCTCGGCGAATTTGATGCGCATGACAATTTGATCACCCTGAGGCTCGCCGTAAAGCGCAAACCCTGTCGAATCGGGCCCTCGATGCTTCATCGCCTGAAGCATCGACACCATCTCACTTCCGATGTTGCCTCTACCACCGCGATGAATAAGACCTGCGATGCCGCACATGATGCGATTCCTCCCTATGGCAAGTAGTCGATGTAAGTGCGCAAATCCCACTCCGTGCACGTAGCCATGAAGCGGGCCCATTCATCGTATTTGTAGTGATTGAAAACACGCAGCATGTCGCCCGGGAGAGCCGCCTTTATCACTTCATCTTCGTTCAGCGCGTCCAGCGCCATACCGAGATTCATCGGCAGTTTTTTGACTGTCTTGCCCGCGTCAATTGCGTGATAGATGTTGCGCTGTTCTGGTTCACCAGGATCGAGATTACGAGTAATGCCGTCATCGAAGGCTTTCAGGATGGCCGAGGCCATTAGGTATGGATTGACCATCGAATCGACTGCTCGATACTCGAATCGTCCCGGAGCCGACACGCGTAACCCGCAAGTGCGATTCTGGAATCCCCAGTCGCGATAGACCGGCGCCCAGAAGCCTGTGTCCCACATTCGGCGGTAGGAGTTCACGGTTGAGCACCCTATCGCCGTAAGCCCATCAAGATGTTCGATGATGCCGCCGATCGACTGCAGCCCGATCTTGCCTGGCTTGGGTGAGCCGCTGTTTTTGTCCGGCAGAAACGTGTTTTCGCCCCCCCTGCGATAGGCGCAGACTTCAGTCATGCCCGGAAATTTGTCGTAGTCGAACGTCAGCACTTCATCCTTGCCGCCGTACCACAGCGACAGATTCTGATGGCAGCCCGATGCGGACACGCCCATGAATGGTTTCGACATGAAGCATGCGATGAGATTGTTTTCACGTGCAACCTGCGCGCAGATCTGCCGGTACGTGCTCAGCCGGTCGCACGTCCGCAGAGCGTCGTCGAAAGTGAAATTCAATTCGAGCTGACCGGGTGCGTCCTCGTGATCTCCCTGGATCATGTCGAGGCCCATGGCTCGGGCATATTCGATCACCTTGAGAAAGACCGGTCGCAATACCTCGAACTGGTCGATATGATAGCAGTAGGGCTTGGTGACGCCGCCGGACGGCTCGCCGTGCTCATCCTTCTTGAGCCACATCATCTCGGGCTCGCAGCCATGACGCAGCTGCAAGCCATTGTGCTTTGCGCTGAACTCTTCGTGTATACGCCGTAGGTTTCCCCGGCAATCCGATGTCAAAAAAGCTCCCGGGTTTTCCGGCTCCTCGCGATTGCGAAAGAGAGTGCAGAAAACGCGGCCGACGCGTTTGTCCCAGGGCAATTGGCAAAAGGTCTCCGGATCGGGAATGCCGATCAGTTCTGAGGCTTCTGCGCCGTAGCCGATATACTCTCTGTTCCGATCGGTAAACAGGTTGGCAGTCGCGCCATAGACGAGCTGAAAGCCACGATCGGCAACCGTTTCCCAATGGTCCGCCGGCACACCCTTGCCGACGATGCGGCCCGTCACTGAAATAAATTGATAATAGATATAGGTGATTCCGAGTTCTTTGATCTTCGCTCGCACTTCGCGAATTTTTTCTTTGCGGCCGTCTTGTTTTGTGTAGTTTTCCAAGTCCGTCATCGTGCTAACTCCAGGGGAAAGGACTGTTTGACGTCGGATGCAGTTTCCCGGCCGCGAAACGCGATATTCGGAACGGCTCTAGTAGACGACTTGGAGCGCCGAGCAGTTCTTGAGCGACAAGCTTGCCAACGCCGATCATCTTGTAACCGTGATTTGAATTGGCGATCACGTACACGCTCTCACGGAACTGATCAAACACCGGAAAGCTGTCCGGCGTGAAAGCGCCAATTCCGCCCGAAGGTTCGTCTTTCCATTGTTCGATTTTTCCTTCGTAGCGCTTGTGGCAGAAGGCTAAGGCGGAGCACCACATTTCGCGGAACGCAGCACCCGTAGTGAACTCTTGCGATTGGGTGCCATAAGGATCGACCACAACTTTGTCGGCGACCTTGTCAACGCGATATGGCATTGAGCCGCCCTGAATGCCATTAAAGTTGAAGTCCGGCTTGTAATAAATTCCCCACATCTTGTCGGTGATCAGCTTGCCCGTGACGTCAGAGTAGAGTGGAGCGTCAGTATCGATGTGAATGACCGGCGGCAACTCGCCGTCGTTCGTCAAACCAAGACGAGGATCGACGCCAAGTGTCCCCTCCTCCAAACACCAGTAAGTCCACATGGGTACGTCCCGATGGAGCTTTCCATCTCCGCCGAGCACATCGATCTTGGTCGGCAGGTCAAGCATTTTCCAGACTTCCGCGACCCATGGCCCCGCTCCGACGACGATCTTCTCGCAAGAGATGGGTCCATGGTTCGTTTCGACTCCGGTCACCGCACCAGAATTGGATCCGGTGCGAAAGCCCACAGCCCTCACACCTTCCACAATGCGCACGCCAAGTCCGCGAGCTTTGTTGGCCAACCCCTCCATCGACGCCCGGTTGTTGGCGTAGCCGCCCTTCTTCTCATGCAAAACTGACGTAATGCCCTTTGCCTGCCAGTCGGCAAAAAGCCCCCTCATGTATTTGTCGCTCGCAGTCGCACCCTCGATGAACTCAGAATCGTAACCAATATCGTGTTGCTGCTGCGCAATAGAAGCAACATCCGCATACATCGCTTGCGGACTGAGTTGAATATAACCGACGGGATGATAATGGTACGCGGCAGGATCGCTTTCCCAGACCGCTACACATTCAGCCATAAGTTCGCGCATCGCCGGCTGAAAATAATTATTTCTCACCACGCCGCAGGCGATGCCCGACGCGCCTGCGGCAACTCCCGTCTTATCGATGACCAAGATATCCTGAGCACTGCCCTTGCCCTTGGCCTGGAGCGCAAGTGCAAGATGATAAGCCGTGCTCAACCCATGCACACCGGCGCCAATAATCAAATATTTGACATGCGAGGGAAGACGCGAGACCGTCATATCGATCCGCCGTGGGGATTTCTTTACCGCACCTCGGCACTGAAAGCCGAGACAGCCAGTTTGTACCACACAGATACCAATTGCAATCCTTTTTTGGGCCACCGCGAACCTTTTCTGCGGCGTCGCTCTGCGGTATGAAGCGGGGGTTCCTATTGGAGGCACGCACTCTGATAACCAGACACGATTGGTCGAATGGTATGCAATTGGTCTACACTCGCCGAAGAGCTGCGGCCAAAGCTTGAGGGTGGCCTCGATGCGTAATCAGAATTATTCGGCTCTCGCACTCGCCTGGAATGCAGTTACCGGAAATCGTCGCTGGGCTCCGGTTTGGCGCGATGCCGCACCACGGGATCGCTACGAAGTCTTGATCATCGGGGGCGGCGGACATGGTCTGGCGACGGCGTATTATCTGGCAAAAAACCACGGCATCAATGATATTGCCGTGTTGGAAAAAAATTGGATTGGGTCGGGCAATGCAGGACGGAATACGACGATCATCCGCTCCAACTATCTGATGCCGGGCAACATCCCATTTTATGAATGGTCGATGAAACTTTGGGAGGGGTTGGAGCACGAACTCAACTACAATACGATGGTGAGTCAGCGCGGCGTGCTCAATCTCTATCATTCCGACGTGCAGCGCGATGTTTTCGCTCGACGAGGCAACGCGATGCGTCTGCACGGCGTCGACGCCAAGCTGTTGGACCGCGATCAAGTTCGCGATCTAGCACCTTATCTCGCCTTCGAAGATTCACGCTTCCCGATCCATGGCGGATTGCTTCAGCCCCGCGGAGGCACTGCGCGCCATGACGCGGTGGTGTGGGGCTATGCCCGCGGCGCAGACCGACGAGGCGTTGACATCGTGCAAAATTGTGAGGTCAGAGGAATCCAAATTGCCGCCGGACACGTGATTGGGGTGGAGACGACCCGCGGTGTCATCCGCGCGAACAAAATCGCAATAACCGTTGCTGGTAGCAGTTCTCGCGTCGCTGCACTAGCGGGCCTACGATTGCCGATCGAAAGTCACGTGATGCAAGCGTTCGTTTCAGAAGGGATAAAACCGCTTGTTCATCACGTCATCACTTTTGGAGCCGGGCACTTTTACATTAGCCAATCAGACAAGGGTGGTCTTGTGTTTGGCGGCGACATCGACGGCTATAATTCCTATGCGCAACGGGGCAATCTGCCGACCATGGAGGACGTCTGTGAAGGCGGCATGGCGATGATGCCGCTGATTGGCCGCGTCCGCATCGTGCGCTCCTGGGGTGGCCTTGTCGACATGTCGATGGACGGCTCACCGATCATCGATCGTACGCCCGTGGAAGGCCTATATCTGAATGCGGGCTGGTGTTATGGCGGCTTCAAAGCGACGCCAGCGGCCGGCTGGTGCATTGCCCATCTGATCGCGCGCGACGAGCCCTACCCCGCAGCAGCCGCCTATCGCCTTGACCGTTATGCCTCTGGCCGGCTGATCGATGAGCGTGGCGCGGGTGCGCAGCCCAATCTACACTGAGACGGCGCATGCGAATTCCTTGTCCCTTATGTGGCAAGCGCGATGTACGCGAGTTCACTTATCTCGGTGATGCCACGGTCAGGCGGCCGGATCCGAACGCTTGCGATGCGATCGATCTATTTGTGGAATACGTCTACATGCGCGACAATCCAGTCGGCTCGCATCGCGAATTTTGGTACCATGGCGCAGGGTGCCAAGCTTGGCTAGTGGTCACCCGCGATACTCGTACTCATGAAATCTTCGGTGCTGAACTAGCGCCGAAGGCGTCGGCCGCCTCATGAAGCCCTCGTCCAACGCCCACGAGTTGTTTCGGCTGGATAAAGGCGGACTGGTCGATCGCAACGCGGCCCTCGCGTTTACCCTGGACGGGCAAGTGCTCCGCGGTCTCAAGGGTGATACGCTGGCCTCAGCACTACTCGCCTCGGGACGACGCGTCGTGGGACGCAGCTTCAAATATCACCGGCCACGCGGCATCATGACGGCCGGGTCCGAGGAGCCGAATGCGCTAGTCGAATTGCGTTCAGGCGCGCGCCGCGAGCCGAATACCAAGGCCACTACGATCGAATTGTATGACGGCCTCGAGGCCAGGACCCAGAACGCGTGGCCATCCGTCGCATTCGATCTGGGCCGGCTGAATTCCCTATTCTCACCGCTGCTCGGCGCCGGCTTTTACTACAAGACATTCATGTGGCCTGCAGCGTTCTGGGAAAGCGTGTACGAGCCGCTGATCCGCCGCGCCGCGGGCCTAGGCCGCGCCGCCGATGCTGCCGATCCCGATCACTATGAACATGCTAATGTCTTTTGCGATGTCCTCGTCGTTGGCACCGGGCCCGCCGGTCTTGCGGCAGCTCTCGCAGCGGCACGATCCGGACTGCGCGTGATCGTTTGCGAAGAAGACTTCGTGCTCGGCGGCCGTTTGCTTGCCGATCGGCAGGAAGTCGACGGCGTATCGGGCGCGTCCTGGGCTCAGTCGGCATTCACCGAACTTGCGACCTTTCCCGACGTGCGGCTGATGCCGCGGACCACAGTATTCGGCTGTTATGATGGCGGCATCTATGGCGCGCTTGAACGGGTATCCGACCATCGGGCAGTTCCACCGGCGTATCAACCCCGCCAACGACTCTGGCGTATCGTGGCGAAGCACACGGTGCTCGCTTCGGGCGCGGTGGAACGCGGGATTGCCTTTGGCGGTAATGACCGTCCCGGAGTGATGATGTCCGGCGCGGTGCGGACTTACGCCAATCGCTTTGCAGTCGCAGCGGGACATCGTGTCCTAATCTTTACGAACAACAACGACGGCTGGCAAACCGCCCGCCAACTGCATTTACATGGAATTGAAGTTGCGGCAATCGTCGATACTCGGCAGGCGGTTCCGGCCGCACTATTAAAGACCGTCAGCGGACGCTTTATTGTTGGCGGCGCCATTGTCGGGACCAAAGGCGGCCGGTCTATTCACTCAGCGATCATCCAGACGCCGAGCGGACGCGAGACCATCAGCTGCGATGCTCTCGCCATGTCCGGCGGCTGGAATCCCAATCTTGGCCTCGCCTGCCATCACGGTGGCCGTCCAAAGTGGAACGAAGACATAGCGGCGTTCGTCCCCGATACGCAGCCAAGAGGCATGACCGTGGCCGGTGCCGCCAATGGGGCGATGACGCTTGCCGAATGTATCGCGCAGGGAAACCGCGCAGGACGGGCGGCGGTCGAAGCACTGGGACTCAAACCTGCCAGCGACAAGCTGCCGAAAGTCGACGACGAAATTTTTGAGGTGCGCCCACTCTGGCACGTTGCATCTTCGATGCAGAAGGCATTTGTCGATTTTCAGAACGATGTTACCACCGACGATGTCGAGCTATCGGCGCGCGAGGGTTTTCGTTCCGTCGAGCATCTGAAGCGTTACACGACACTCGGCATGGCCACCGACCAAGGTCGAACCTCCAATGTAGTCGGGCTGGCCATGATGGCCGCCCTGACGGGGCGTTCGATACAGGAGACGGGCACGACAAGCTATCGGCCACCTTGCACGCCCGTTGCGATCGCGGCTTTCGCGGGTCATCACCGCGGTATGTCGTTCCGCCCTGTTCGCAGGACGCCGTCACATGCATGGGCGCACGAGCAAGGCGCAGTTTTTGTTGAGGTCGGCCCATGGTTGCGCGCGCAGTATTTTCCCAAACCCGGCGAGAATTGGCTGCAGACCGTCAGCCGCGAAGTTCGTTTGGTACGCGCCGGTGTCGGCTTTTGCGACGTATCGACGCTTGGCAAAATTGAACTTCAAGGCGCCGACGTCGGTAGCCTCCTCGACCGCCTTTACATCAACACGTTCTCGACCTTGCCGGTGGGCCGCGTGCGGTATGGGCTGATGTTGCGGGAGGATGGATTCGCTTTCGATGATGGTACCGTCTCTCGCCTTGCTGATGACCGCTTCTTTATGACCACGACGACGGCCAACGCCGGCCGGGTGTTCCAACATATGCAATTTTGCCATCAGGTCCTGTGGCCCGAACTCGATGTGCAATTTGTTTCAGCAACCGATCAATGGGCGCAGTTTTCGGTTGCAGGTCCGAATGCACGAAAAGCATTGCAGGCGATCGTCGATCCGCAATGCGACATCGCTAATGATGCATTCCCCTACATGGCTGCGGGCGAAATTACGATTTGCGGTGGAATCGCAGCGCGCCTGTACCGAATCTCGTTTTCCGGTGAACTTGCGTACGAAATTGGAGTTCCAGCACGTTACGGTGATGCACTTGCGCGCTTGTTCATGCAGGCAGGTGCACCGTTCGGAATGCTGCCCTACGGCACCGAGGCATTAAGTGTGATGCGCATCGAAAAGGGACATGTTGCGGGTAATGAGATTGACGGCCGGACTACGGCGTGGGACTTGGGACTCGGGCGCATGATGTCGACAAAGAAGGACTACATCGGCCGCGTGCTGGCTGGCCGTTCGGCGCTGACCGAGCCCTCTCGCCTGCAATTAGTTGGCTTCAAGCCTACCAAACGAACACAACGGCTCCGTGCTGGCGCGCATCTCCTGCCGCGCGATGCCGAGAGGGACGCCGCCCATGATCAAGGGGTGCTAACGTCCGTCGCGTTTTCGCCCTCGGTCGAAACCTGGGTCGGGCTGGGTCTACTGCAGCACGGACCGGAACGTATAGGCCAGCGGATACGCGCGGTCGATCCGGTTCGTGACAGTGAGGTGGAAGTCGAAGTGTGCATGCCTTGCTTTGTCGACCCTGCAGGGGAGAAACTGCGTGTGTGAGCTTCGCCTGAAGCCGACTTCGAGTCTCAGATCGGCGGCTCTGCCCGCCACCCACGGCACAAATGAAGTGCCGGGCGTTGCGATTGCGGAGCAAAGCGGCCTCTCGATCTGCAGCGTGCTGGCCCGGAAGGGCGCCGAAGCGCGCCTCGCCGATCGCGTGCGGCAGGTGTTCGGCTTCGAACTTCCCAGAATGTCGCGCTACACGGGGCCAGGTCCGATTGCGTTCGCCTGGGCTGGCCACTCACAATGGTTGGCGTTGCAGGATAACGACGAGGGAGACGGATTCGAACGCCAGTTGCGTTCATCCCTTGCCGGGGTCGCATCGGTCATGGACCAATCCGATGGCCGTACGATCGTGCGGATCAGCGGGCCGCGCGCCCGTGATACTCTTGCCAAGGGAGCCCTGATCGATCTGCATCCAAGTGCCTTTCGGCCAGGGGACGCGGCGATTACGACTATTTCCCATATCGGCGTGAATTTCTGGCAGGTCGACGCGGCGCCCACCTACGAATTTGCGATGTTTCGCAGCTTCGCAGTCGCGTTCTGGGAGTGGTTGGTCGATGCTGCTGCAGAATTTGGCGTGGTCATCGAATGTTCAAAATGAAAGCGCTCAGTACTGTACGAACGGACGGACCCTTGGCCAACTGTTGCACATCATCAGCGTGGCCGAGACAAAGCCATCGCATCACATGCGAGATTTCTCCAATCTCCCATGTGGGGGATATATCGGATCCAGTCCAGCTGGTGAGCGCTGTTTGATCTTCATAGTGAAGTGTAAACAATAGCAGTGCGGAGAACATCATTGTGGCCTTGCGTACACGCCTCACCGAGAAACTCGGAATCAGATACCCGGTCCTGCTGGCCCCCATGGGGAGCGTCGCCGGTGGCCGGCTAGCTGGCGCGGTGAGCCAGGCGGGTGGGCTAGGCCTAATCGGTGGCGGCTATGGGGACGCGGCATGGCTCGAACGGGAATTCGCGGCAGCGGGCAATCAGCGGGTGGGCTGTGGTTTCATCACTTGGTCGCTCGCCAAAAACACTCGCCTACTCGATATCGCACTTTCTCACCGCCCAGTTGCGCTGATGCTGTCATTCGGTGATCCGCAAGCCTTTTCTGAGCGCATACGGACAGCCGGTGCCGTGTTCATTTGTCAGGTGCAGAGCCATGAACATGCCCTGCAAGCGCTCGACGCCGGCGCCGAGATCATAGTCGCCCAAGGCACCGAAGCCGGGGGCCATGGTGCCCGCCGTGCCACATTACCGCTTGTGGCAGCTCTCGCCGATCTCGTCTCTAGGCGCGCTCCACATGCGATGGTGGTTGCAGCCGGCGGCATTGCCGATGGGCGCGGCCTTGCGGCTGCGCTTACGCTTGGCGCAGAGGGGATACTGGTAGGAACACGCTTTTATGCCACCGTCGAGTCCCTAGGACACGAGAACGCGAAAGCGCGTATTCTCGCCGCTTCAGGTGAAAACACGGTGCGTACTTCGGTGTTTGATATGGTCCGCGGTTATCACTGGCCCGACGACATCACCGGCCGCGCTCTGCGCAATGATTTCACCGCTCGTTGGCATGATCGCGAGCAAGAACTCATTGCCTTACTCGATGGCGAGAAGGTGCGCTATAAGAATGCGGCGGCGCAAGGCGATGTAGATACCGCGGTAGTTTTCGCTGGCGAAGGCGTAGATCTAATCGACGACATTCCGCCGGCAGGCGATATCGTTGCGCGTCTTGTCAACGAGGCTGAACGCGCGCTGACTGCAGCAATGGACTGCCTCGGTTAGCGGACTGGCTTACCGGACCACTCTCAGACGCTTCGCTGCGGCGCGGCTTGGTCGTGGGCGTGTGCGCTGTCAGTAGAAAGCCAAAAGCTCACTACTTGCATCCGAGCAACACGACCGCGGCTCCAGTGATCAGGTGAAGGCGTTGATCTGTTGCGCTCATGCGCGAATTTTATCGTCACCTCTGGGACGGGTTCGATTTCCGAAGGTTACGCGCACGATTTCAATGACTTAGACGAAGATGGCCCGCGGCTTCCTCAAGTTTCCTCCGATGCGCCTTGCGGCACTTGCGGTGAATGTCCCGATATATCTCCGGCACCGCAGAAGCTGATCTTGATTCGTTTCACTCATTGGCACTTAATTTGAACTTGCCTATCGCGGCAACGCGGACCCCATGAAAACGCGACAGCGAAAACGCCGCCCCAATACGACCGTCACCGTGCTGCAGGTTGCTGCTATGGCGGGGGTTTCGGTCGCCACGGTTTCCCGCGTGCTCAATCGCCCAGATACCGTTCGCGAGTCACATCGAAACAAGGTGCTCAATACGATCGCGAAACTGAATTATGTGCCGCACGGTGCCGCCCGCGCGCTCGCCTCGCGTCGCACGAAGACCATTGGCGCAGTGGTGCCAACGCTGGACAACAGTCTGTTTGCCCAGTGCCTGGAAGCGCTGCAGGCCCGCATCAATCAGGCAGGTTACATGCTGCTGCTCGCCACTAGCGAGTATGATTTGGCGCGAGAGACTGAGGAAGTCCGAGCGCTTCTCGAACGTGGGATCGACGCCCTCATGTTGGTTGGAGCCGATCATGAGCTGTCGGTCTATACCCGGCTTCAATCCAAAGGCATCCCTTTGATTCTCACCTGGGCATTGGAGTCGCAGTTCGGCCACGGATGTGTCGGCTTCGATAACATCGATGCGGCCGGGCAACTGGCCAATCACCTGCTCGACCTCGGCCACCGCCATTTTGGCATAATCGCTGGCATCACACGCCACAACGATCGCGCTGCCGGCCGGCTCGCGGGCTATAAGGATGCCTTGGCTAAGCGCGGTATCGATCTCAACAAGGTGCCTATTCTCGAACGGCGTTATTCTATTAGCGAGGGCCGCGCCGCTATGCGCATGCTCATGAAGGCCATGCCGCGACCGACAGCAGTTCTGTGTGGAAACGACATTCTCGCCATCGGCGCGTTGGCCGAATGCGCCGCATCGGGGCTGACGGTGCCCAAGGACATTTCCATCGCCGGATTTGACGACAATGAGATGGCCGCATGCGTCACGCCGTCGCTAACGACGGTACGCGTCAAGCCGCATCTTATCGGGCAATGCGCAGCCGAATACCTGATTGCACGATTGAGCGGCGGCAAGGCTGCCGAAGTCGTCGACGTGCATGCTGACCTGGTGCGGCGGCAATCCACTGCCCCACCGAATCAAGCCAGAAGTTGAGTGCCGCGCAGTCAGAATAAAAAAGACATCTGGATCGTGCGCGCCGACGCTTCGATCGACGCTTGTGTGGGGTGTCTTCATCGCTTAGTTTTGAAAGCGCTTACATTTGGATGATCAGGGCTGACGGGCCTTCGACAAGTCCGGCCGGCGTAATTTTGAAAAAAAGCAGGGATGATGATGCCTGAATTGAAGCCTTTCAAATCCGATACGATATGGGCTCATTTCGAGCCGACCCAATCCGACTGGGAGACGGAGGATCCCGTTGCTCTTGCGAGAATGCTCGAGCAGCTCCAGATCATCCGGATCTTCGAAGAGAAAGTGTTGCAACTGAAGAGCGAACAACTCCTTCATGGGCCGGCACATTCGAGCATAGGACAGGAGGGTGGTGCTGTCGGATGCATGTCCGTGCTGGCGGTAGATGACAAGATCAATGGCACTCACCGCATGCATCATCAGTTCCTTGCTAAGGTGCTCAATTGGGCGATGCCCGTGGGCTACGATCCGCGCGAGGCTGAGCCTACGGTTAGTATGCGCGACGTCGTCGAGCGCACATTGGCCGAAATCATGGGACTTAAGACCGGCTTTTGTGGCGGCCGGGGTGGATCGATGCATCTGCGTTTTGCCGAGGCGGGCTGCATTGGCTCCAACGCCATTGTCGGAGGCAATCCGCCGCATGCAGTCGGCTACGCTTTCGCCGACAAATTGCTCCGCCGAGACAACGTTTCCGTTACATTTTTCGGCGACGGAGCGTTGCAGATGGGGACGACGCTCGAATCGATTAATCTGGCGGCGTTGTACGATTGCCCCGTCATCTTTTTTCTCGAGAACAACCTCTATGCGGTCTCCACCAATGTTCGCGAACAAACCCGTGAATGCCGCCTGACCACGCGCGGGCCATGTTTCGGCGTTCCCAGCATCGAAGTTGATGGGATGGATCCCTTCGCCGTCCGCAAGGCCACGCAATGGGCGATCGACTACATTCGGCGGGATCGTGGCCCAGTGCTCGTCGAGGCTGCCACCTACCGGCATTTCCACCAGCAGGGTCCGGCGCCCGGAAGCGCCTTCGGATATCGCGACAAACACGAAGAGCAGAAGTGGCTCAAACGCGACCCGCTGAAGACCTATCCCGATAAGTTGGTGGCGCTCGGAGTCGTGTCGTCTGACCAAATCGATGAGATCGCGTCGCGCGCCCGAAGTCTGGTTGAAGACGCAGTCAACAGGGTGACCGAGCGGGAGCCGGGAACTAATCGCCGCCGCGTACCTACGGCGCTTTGGCCCAACGCTGCTGAGGTTGAGTCCGCAATCCGCGGTAACCTTTCTGAAGTCACGGCGGAACCTACGCGCGAAGCAGATGAGTTTGTTCCATCCGACCTGCACGAAATGAAATTCGTCGACGTCATTTCGGGCGTCATGCTGCGTAATATGACGCGGGATGGTCGTATCTTCGTTCTTGGAGAAGATGTACACCGCTTGCGTGGCGGAACCGCCGGCGCGACAAAAGGCATTTCCGAAAAGTTTGCCGACCGGCTGGTTGCCACGCCAATTTGCGAGAACGGATTTGTCGGTCTCGCCCTGGGCGCGGCGATGAACGGACTACGGCCCGTCGTAGAGATCATGTATCCTGATTTTTGTCTGGTGGCGGGCGATCAACTCTTTAACCAGATTTCCAAAGTGAGGCACATGTTCGGCGGCGGTTTTTCGCTGCCCTTGGTCGTACGCTCGCGCGTTTCTGCCGGCGCGGGATATGGTTCGCAGCACTCTATGGATGCGAGCGGACTGTTCGCCCTTTATCCGGGCTGGCGTATTGTCGCTCCCTCCACTCCTTTCGATTATATCGGCCTGATGAACACCGCATTGCGCTGCAATGATCCCGTGCTCGTGGTCGAACATAACGATCTCTACCAAACCGTTGGACAGGTGCCGCTTGACGATTGGGACTATTGTATCCCATTTGGCCGTGCGCGCACTGTCAGGTCGGGCTCCGTCTGCACGGTGCTAACTTATCTTTCCATGGTAAGCGTTTGCATGGATGTCGCGCACGATAGCGGCATTGATGCGGAGGTCATCGACCTTCGAACGCTGGATCCACTGGGCCTTGATTGGGAGACTATTGAGCAATCCGTCCGCAGGACAAATCGGCTATTGATTGTTGAACAAACCGCGCGCGGCACGTCGCACGGGGCGCGGATCGCACAGGAAGCGCAGGAGCGGCTGTTTGACTGGCTTGATGCGCCCGTCATGCGCGTAACTGGAACGCAGTCAGCGCCAGTAGTATCGAAGCCCTTGGAACAAGCGGCGCTTGCGGGACCGGAGGAGGTACGGCGCGGCCTTGACCATATTCTCGAGGGGATACCGAGGTGATCCCAGCCACGCACCTATCGGTTCTTATTACCGGGGGGGCCAGCGGCATCGGCGCGGCCACCGCCAAGCGGGTGTTAGCGAGCGGCGGCTGGGCCGTGATCGTTGATGTGAACCGCGACGCCATGCAAGCACTTGCAGACGGATTAGGTAAACGCGTCATTTTGGCCGAATACGATGCACTCGACGAGGACGGCCTCTCACGGACTTTGCGAGACTGCGAGCAGCGGATACCGCCCATAAACGGTCTTGTAACCTGCGCTGGCATCCCTCCGGTGCCGCGCAAGATCGAAGACACATCAACGGCCGAGTTCTGTCGGCTGGTCGATTCCCATCTCAAGGGAACCTTTATCGCTTGTCGTGTTGTCGGCGGAGCGATCGCCGCGCGCGGCGGCGGTGCGGTCGTCAATCTCGCATCGGTTCTCGCGTTTCAACCAGGCCCAGTGCTCGGCTACGGCGCGGCTAAGGCCGGCGTAATCAATCTAACAGCGGCCTTGGCCGTCCAGTGGGCTAGAAAAAATGTTCGCGTGAACGCCGTCGCTCCGGGCTGGACCGATACTCCTTTTCTCAAACCGAAAGAGCGCGGCGGTCATCGCGATCTTACGCCAATCCTGCGCGCGACCCCGATGGGAAGACTGATGCAACCCTCGGAAATCGCGGAGGTGATTTTTTTCTTGTTGTCGCCGGCCGCCTCTGCCGTTACCGGTGCCACCATTCCTTGTGATGGCGGTGTGATTGCCGGTTCGGGATGGCAGCCCTATGGCGGTTGGCCCGAGAGCTGAAAAACAGGAGGGACTATGGCGCAAACGAGCCCTTCGTTGAGCGAACTGATAGTTGCGCCTCACCATACCGCCCTCTCGGTCGAGGACTTCGAGGCCGCGCGCAATTTTTTCGTGACGGTGCTAGGCTTTGACCTGGAAAGCGAGATAGACGGTCGGACCGATATCGCGCCAGTTGTTGCTCTGCCGGACGCATGTGTGCGCTGGGCGATGCTTCACCGCGACGGTTATCGGCTTGAGCTTTTCAAGTACTACAGCCCTTCTGGTGAGCGGCACGGCCGTCGCCAATCAGACCGTGGGTTCACTCATATTGCCTTCGAAGTCAACGATGTCGACGAAGCCTATCGCCGGCTAGCGGCGCTCGAACTGCGAACGACATATCCGCCGAAAGTCCTGCGCGGCGGCGTGACCAAGGTGATCTACGTTTTTGGTCCGGAGGAAAATATCATCGAATTAATTGAATTCCCGGGGCGCAGAACTCCAGCCGTGCACGCCGGCAGGGACATCTGACTGCGCGTTGCAGTGTTGTTTGTTGTGGGAGACACATCGCCCGGTTTCCGAACGGCGGAGTGCGAAATAAAGCCATCGAAATCTCGGACGCTTGACAGGGGCCCGCAGGTCCATTCTAAATTGGCGTCAAAATGAAAACGCTTTCAGAGAGGGAAAGAGTTTGTTGTAGTGCGCAGGCGTGAGGGCGTGGGTCGTGAGCCGCAACCCGCGGACTGAATATCCGACGCTCGCTTACGATCGCATTCGCCTCCTTGGGCGGCGCAAGCGGACGGTGGCACGCATATTGGTCTTAATCGGGCCCCAAGGTGTGCACCTGAATGCAAGTCGAGATGAACCTGGCAACGAATATTTCCCCATCGGTTTAGGGCATAGGCTCGTTGTGAAACAGAGGCGCACAAGTCGTCATGCACGGTAAGGGCAACATTTTTGAGCCTGGGCGCTGGCTACTTGGCACTGGCGCGGTCGTCGTTCTTTTGCTCGCGTGGTTTGTTACCACCGATTGGTTCGCGATCCTGGGGCCGCTGCAATTTCCGTCTCCAGCCGACACTTATGATTCGCTCCTTCAACTTCTTGGGCCGGGCTACGCGGACGGAACTCTGATTCAGCACGTACTCGCGAGCGTTCAACTTGTTCTCACCGGATTCGTTGTCGCTGCACTAACGGGGATACCGCTTGGCTTGCTAATGGGACTAAGCCGGACGGCGCATTACCTTTTCAATGGTATTTTTCAGATTATCAGGCCGATTGCCCCGATCGCTTGGATTCCGCTTACAATATTGTGGTTCGGCCTCGGCACGACGGCGAAGGTCTTCGTCATCTGGCTGGCGGCCTTTGCTCCGGTCGTAATCAATACCGAAACGGGAGTCCGCAATATCGAATCCGTACTGATCGCTGCGGCAAGAGTACATGGTGCATCTGGGTGGACTATTTTGTCCGATATTGTCATTCCCGGTGCGCTACCCACTATCTTCACGGGCCTCCGTATCTCACTGCAGGCGTGCTGGATGGTCTTAGTCGCAGCTGAGTTAGTTGGCTCGTTTGCGGGTTTGGGCCACATCATGATCATCGCGACCCGTGATCTCAATCCCGGAATGATTTTTGTCGCGATGGTCGCTGTAGCGATGCTCGGTATCTTCTTTACTTGGATTCTATCTCTCCTCGAGCGGCAGCTAATCCCGTGGCGACGCTAATGACGGCGATGCAGGACAATGCGGCGGTCATGTCAAGTGACCTCTTGTACCGCGTCTCGCTGTCGTTGCTGGGCATTGTAACGTTCATGGCGTGCTGGGCCCTTGCCGCGCACTTTGAAATCGTCTCGCCACATTTTTTACCGAGCCCAGTCATCGTGCTCCACACGATCGTCGATCTAACGCAGCGACCATACTCGGGCTCTCTGTTGCAAGCTCACCTCGTTGCCAGTCTGCGTAAGTTCGCGTTGAGTTATGTCTTGGCTGCGGTGGTCGGAGTTCCCCTTGGGTTGGCGATGGGACGCTTCCGTCGGCTAGATTGGGCGGTCGCACCTATTTTCGAAGCGCTCCGTTTTGTTCCGCCAATCGCATGGGTGCCGTTTTCCATTCTTTGGTTTGGCACCGGATTCCTTGCGCCCACACTGGTCATCTTCGCCGGAGCATTCTCTCCATGCGTCGTGAACTCCTACAGGGGCGCGAAACTGGTGGACCGCCCCCTGCTCGAGGCCGCCCAAACGCTTGGTGCCGGATGGCTGCGAACCATCAGCGAGATTCTGCTCCCCGCCGCGCTTCCCCACATCGTGGCAGGGCTGCGCGTGGCAGCGGGATTCGGATGGCAATCGCTTATAGGTGCCGAGTTGATCGTGGGATCAACTGGCCTTGGTTACATGATCGTGCAGGGGGAAAGCAATTTGGATGCCGCAGTTGTCATTTCCGGCATGGTGACGATCGGCATCGTCGGTGCGACAATCGATTACTTGATGCGGATGGCGGAAGGCAAAATTCGTAAGAAATGGGGGCAGCAAGAGACGAACGGGTGAAATTCCAATGGGCGAAAATTGCCCATGCTCTGATTGCCCGCGAGGACGCGTTATTCGACGGGCGACCTAAGTGCAAAGATAATCATACAGGGAGGAAACGATGAACAGATTATTTGCGGCATTATCGTATTTGGTCCTGATCGTCGGAGTGGCTGCGTCGCCGGCGGCAGCCAATGCGCAAGTTGCTATCCGAGTTTCGCAGCAACCGCAGCGATGGGCGCTCGAATGGTACATCGCAAGCCAGAAAGGATGGTGGAAGCAGGTCGGGCTTGAAGCCACGATGTCGACCTTCGCGTCCGGCGCTCCCCAGGTTGCAGCCGGCGCTTCCGGTTCGTGGGATTTGGGCGGCGCGGGAGATATTCCTGCCGTGCTCGGCGCAGCCCGGTACGGCTTACTGACCATCGCCATTGCCGATGAGGAAGCGGCCATCATCACGATCATGGCGACCAAGGAGAAGGCCGATCAGTACGCCAAAAATCCCACGCTAATCAAAGGTAAGGTCATCCCGGTGACAACGAATTCCACCGGCCAATGGGGTGCGGCGGCCTGCCTCGAGCAAAAATTTGGGTTGAAGCCGAGCGAATATAAGTTCGTCAACTTGTCTCCCCCCGAAATCAACGCTGCAGTGACCAGTGGGCGATACGATATTTCCGAAGTCTGGGCTCCTAACACGTACATTCTCGAATCGACGATCGGGGCGAAAGCCATCTGCAACGGCCGAGACGTCGGGCTTCCCATCACCAGCAACTTGTTCGTGGTGCCGGCCTACGCCAAGGAGCATCCGGATATCGTCGCCAAATTTCTCGCGGTCTATCTGCGCTCGATCGCCTGGGAACGCGCGCACCCAACGGAGGCGGTCCAGTATCTCGGCGAGTTCTTCAAATCCGTCGGCGTCAATATTCCGGAAAAGTATCTTCCCCAGGAACTGCATGACCGTCCTGCCTTCACGCTGTCCGAACAGCTGAAGATATTCAGCAACGCGACCGGCCAATCTGACGCGGCTAAATGGTCCGATGAGGTCGCAGAGTTCATGAAGTCGGTAGGCATCATCAACAATGTTCCGGATGCAAAGTCTTACGTCACGGATAAGTTTTTGTTGATGGTAGAGAACGATCCGAAGCTCAGGACATTCGCGGAAAACACGGGCGATTAAAGCGATGATGCATTCTCGAACTGAGCACAGTGCTCCAGGCACTTCGAGGTTCGTCAAAGTTTGATCCTGCGGCCAGCGCACCAACTCGATCAAAGACCGTCGGCATCATTACTTGGGACTTGAGGACGGCGGGATCGAGAGTGCGAACTACGTGATGAGGATCTTCGCGGAATCGCGGTCGGCGGCGGCCAAATCGAAAACCATGAGTGATACCTCATGAGCGAAATCAGTTTTGATCATGTTGTTAAAGTGTTTCCGCGCGGCGGCAGCATCATCAGGGCGATTGACGATATTAATCTCACGATCGGCGAACGGGAATTTGTCGCGGTCGTCGGCCCATCCGGCTGTGGCAAGACGACGCTTTTGCGAATGGTTGCGGGGCTCGAGATGCCGTCGTCCGGTACGGTGCGCGTCGGTGGAAAGCCGGTGCGCGGCCCGGGGCCGGACCGCGCCGTCGTCTTCCAGCAATTTGCACTCTTTCCATGGAAGACGGTACGGGAGAACATCGCGTTTGGCCTTAAATGCAAGGGCATCGATCGGCGGCGGCGTGACGAAATAACGCTTCGATATCTAAAACTTATGGGAATGTCCGGCACCGAGGATAGTTATCCGCATCAGTTGTCGGGCGGAATGCAGCAACGTGTCGCGATCGCGCGCTCTTACGCGATCGAGCCCGACGTTCTGCTGATGGACGAGCCCTTTGGCGCGCTCGACGCTCAAACGCGCACGGTCATGCAAGAGGAACTCGTCCGTGTCACACGCGTCAACCCCCGCACGGTCTTGTTCATTACGCATAGCGTCGAGGAGGCCCTGTTTCTTGCCGACCGCGTCGCGGTGATGTCGCGCGGGCCAGGACAAATCGCCGAAGTAATGCCGATCCGGCCGACGCGCGAAGCTGAAAATTGGGTCGGTATGCAAAGTGAAGAAGTAATGGAAACGGTGTCGTTCGGGCGAATGCGCGCTCATATCTGGAAGCTGTTACGCCAACAAATGCAAGGCGCTTCCTGTTAATCGGTTGGTCGCTGGTTCGAATCCGGCCTTGGGAGCCAACAAAATCAAACACATAAGTTCTGCGTCAAAGGCCGTATGAAGAAGAACATCCTGAACGCGGGCGTTCTGATCGACTGATACGCGTGCCGGAAAACCGGGATAGTCTGAACTACAGTCTTCCAAGCGAGATGCAGTCGGATAGGATAGTGGGTGCCGGGGAACAGTGCAGTAACAGCAAGTTCACTCGAGGCCGCGGCCGCTGGCGCCCAGATCCTGCGCGCGGGGGGTAACGCCGTCGATGCTGCCGTCGCGACCGCGCTCGCCTCCTGCGTTGCGGATCCATGCAACACTGGCATCGGCGGCTTCGGCGGCCACATGATCGTGGCCGCTGCGGGTCAGGTCCCCGCTTGTGTCGACTTCAATTTGTGGGCGCCTCTGGCCACTACGAAGACCTATCTGAGCGCGGCAACAGCCGGTGCGAGCGCGAGCGTTATTCCCAACGTGGTAGCCGGATTATCTGCCGCCCTGCGAACTTTTGGCACGATGAGCTGGGCCGAAGTCATCCAACCGGCGATCGTTCTTGCTGACAGCGGGTTTGTGTGCGGAACTACGTTGTGCCACGCGTTCGAAGCTATAGCGGATGCCCCGTTTGTCCGCGAATGTTTCAGCTTCGAGCCGGCAAAGACCGGCGTGGGATTGCGAATCCGCCAGCCGGCTTTGGCTCTCACCTTAGCACAGATGGCGATCAATGGTTCGCAATGGTTTTATGAAGGCCCGATCGCAGCAAGCGGTAGTCGTTGCCTGAGTGACGGCGGACATAAAATCGCTCCCGCTGACTGGACCGACGCAATGAATGCGATTTCGATTGCGCCGGCTCCGTCTCTTCGCTTAGGAAATCTCGCTCTTTTTTCCGGCCCGCTTTCCACTAGTGGCGCGATCTGTATGCTTGCGACAGTCGCTGCCGGCCGTAAGATCGCTTCCATTTCCAAATTGGAGGACCCCGAAAGCATCGGCCGTTGGGCAGAGGGAATGGCAGCAGCGTGGAGCTATCGTTTCGGCACCAAGGAGGGCAACGTCATTGCCGACGATGGAATTGAGGATTGGATCAACCGCGCGGCCGCTTTCAAATCTTCGGTCAGGATCGCGGGGGATAGCGGCCACACCTGTCATCTCAATACCGCAGACAAAAACGGAATGTTGGTTGCAGCAACGCTGACGCACGGGAAGTTATGGTTTGGCGGCCGCTGGGTACTGCCCGAGACGGGTGTCATTATGAATTTCGGCGGGCCGGCGATGTGCGATCCGGAGCCGAAGGTCATCGGTCACCGTGCCCATGGAGTCACCAATATGTGTCCGACGATTGCCCGGCTGGACGATGGCGGTGCACTTGCCATTGGCTCACCAGGGGCACGCCGTATTGCGTCGATCGTAGGGCTCGCGTTGGTGCGTCACTTATTTGGCAATGTCCCGCTCCGGGAAGCCATACTGCGCGGGCGATTTCATGCAGAAGACCGGGGTCGCGCAACATTTGAGTTAGACCGCTTAGGGCCTGCGGTGGGTCGCGTTCTTGAGACCGCATTCCACAAGGTCGAAACCGAGAGACAGGCCGACTATTACGGTCCGTGCACCGCAATCAAGCGCGACAGTGACGGCGCTCTGACGCTTGGCCTCGACGACCGCTTGGAAGGGTTTGGCACCGTGATCGAATGACACAGCCGCACCACGTCACACCCTGTCACATTCCCTTGACAGGAGTGCGCCACCCATTAGCCTTCCGTGACGTGTCGCTCGTCGGTACGAGGCATTCCATTGAGTGGAACAGTGCCAGCAGACGACAGGGACCGATCGCCGGTTTTGAAAGCGTTTCGGTTGCTGACCCACCTTGCTGCGAGCAGACAGCCTGTCGCGCTTGCTGACCTTAGCCGTGCACTCAAACTACCGAAGCCAACCACTCATCGATTGGCTCGCGCAATTGAACAAGCGGGCTTCGTTCAGAAGGACCCACTGACGCGCCGCTATCGCGTCGGGGCTGCGCTTGAGGATCTTGCGATAGGGGCGCTTCGCTACGGTAGCAGCCACGCCGCGCGTCGCCTGATTATGAACGGGCTTGCCGAGCGCCTTGGTGCCCGGGTCAATCTGGTCATCCTGAGAGCTGGTAATCTCTCCTCCGTCGAATGGGTCGAGTCCACTGCGCCATTGCGCGTGGATCTCGGCAGCACCGCACCCATGCCAGTTCATTGCACGGCAAGCGGCAAACTGCTCATAGCTTTCGGACCTGAGGAATTGCAGAAGCACATCTTGCGCTCAGGCTCCTTCCAATTCCGCACAAAGAACACAATAACAAACGTCCGAGCTCTAGCTCGCGAGTTCGATAAAATTCGTAGGCGCGGCTTTGCGGAAGACGATCAGGAGTTACTTCCGGGTGTCAATTGTCTGGCCGTCCCTATTCATAATCGCGCGGGCGAAGTCGTTGCTGGACTGGCCGTCATGGCACCCGTGGCCACGTTACCCTTGGCAAAGATCCGCGGCCAATTGCCGGAAATACGCAAGTGTGCAGCGAGGATATCCAAAGAACTAGGTTGGGATGGCCACATGACTGCGGTAGGCAAACCTGCCTCGCCCCGTCGGCATCGCAGCAATGGAAAGAAACTGTCGTGAGCGCGAATTTTCTCCCTGCATACTTGGGCTTCAATTAGACAGAGTTGGAAGCTAAAGCCGAAGAAGGTTTGAAACATGGCTACCGTGACGACTGTGAAAGGTGGCCGCCGCTCGGCGACATCGTTTGTTGTCGGCACTCGACTGACGACCGTCGCCTGGAACCTATTTGCTGTAGTCGTAACGCTCTGCTTGTGGCAATTGGCCGACATCCTAATCGCATCGCCTTTCTTCCCGGGCCCCGTCAAAGTGGTCCAAGCATTCGTTCGACTTGCTGTGCACGGCGATACGTCTGGAATTTCCCTTTGGGCGCACGCCTGGGCGAGCATCGAGCGCGTTCTTGTCGGGTTTGGGTTTGGCGTCCTCGGCGGCGTGCCGCTTGGCCTCTTGATGGGACTTTATCCGAAAGTCTACGCGCGCACGCGCGCGGTCTTAGAGCCGTTCCGCTTCATCCCCCCGATCGCCTGGATTCCCCTGGCGATTATCTTCTTTTCAGGCCTCACACGTTTTGCCTTCCTGATTTTTCTCGGTGCCTTCTTTCCCATCTTCACATCGACCCTTGTCGGCGTAGCGCGGGTCGAGCCAATCCATCGCAAAGTCGGTCTTGTGCACGGCGCCAACAAATTTTGGATTCTCAATCATGTGGTCGTACCCACGGTTATGCCAGATATTCTAGCCGGTATGCGCGTGGGGCTGGGAGCGGCGTGGCTTACAATTGTCGCCGCAGAATTGGCTGGCGGTATTTCGACAGGCCTCGGTCGTATGATGACGAACTACGCGGAGTTGGTCCAAGTCCCCGAGGTTATCGTGGGGATGCTACTGATCGGATTCATCGGCTTTTTGATGAATGAGATTCTGTTGCTGATCGAAAAATATCTGTTTCGCTGGCGCTGGCAAGTGACGCTGTAGGTTATGATTGCGATGAAGCAGGCACATTCCGATAACGAGCGCCCTAAGGTTGAGGTCGACGCCTCGCACAGATACGGCAACCTCGTTGTTCATGAACATCTCGAATTTACCGTCGCGCGCAACGAATTTGTCTGCATCTGCGGGCCGTCAGGGTGCGGCAAGACGACATTGCTTGATTACCTTGCCGGTATATTAAAGCCGACACGTGGCTCGGTTCTGATCGACGGTACTCCTGCCAATCCCAAGCGTCACAGTATTTCATTTGTATTTCAGGAAACCTCTACGTTCCCTTGGCTAACGGTATTCGACAACGTCGCGACCGGCTTACGTATCAAGGGCGGACGGTCAGGCGAGCTTGCCAAAAAGGTGCACGAGATCATCGACCTTGTCGGTCTCAAGGGCTTCGAAAACTATTATCCGCATCAGATTTCGGGCGGAATGAAGCAGCGGGTCGCGATCGCCCGCGCCTTCGCGACCGATGCTGATCTCATACTCATGGATGAGCCCTTTGTCAGTCTCGATCAGCCGACACGCGAACGTATGCAACGCGAGGTGCTCGATATATGGCAGAGACACGTGCGCACGGTGATCTTCGTTACTCACAATATCGAGGAGGCAGTATTTCTTGGCGATCGCATTTTAATACTTTCTGAAAAGCCGGCGCGCATCGTTGCCGATCTGCCGGTGTCGCTCAAACGCCCACGAGATCCCCTTTCAAGCGAGTTTACGCGACTTCGCGCCGATTGCGTACGCTGGTTGCGTAACCAAGAAGCCGAATCAGCCAAAACAGCGATGCGAGCATAACCAACAACGCAAATAAGTTGCTCTTAAAACCAAACAGGAGGAAATTCATGCAGTCGAGACGGAAGTTATTCAAAAATACCGCTGCTTTGGTATCACTCTTTGCACTTGTCGGCGCGTCCACCAAAACGGTAACGCCGGCCGCCGCACAGAGTCTAACGACAGTCCGCTTCGGTGATCAGACTGGATCAGAGGTCGACTACGCCGCGATCTGGGCTGCAGATATGAATGGCTATTATAAAGATGAAGGCATCCAGCTCGACCGCAAGACCTATGCGAACGGGCCTGCTGCCCTACTTGATCTTAATAATCTGGACGCCGTTACTGCAGCAATCGTACCTTATATGTTGTTTGCTGCTCGTGGCGGCGAAGTGACGATGGTCATGTCAACGACCAAGGGGAACGCTCCTATCGTCGGCAAAAAGCAATACACCTCGGTAAAGCAACTTGCTGGAAAGAACGTGGGTACGCCCGGCATCGGCACCATTCACGACGCAGTCCTTGGCTACATCGAGGAGAGCCAGGGCTTTAAGGTCAACCACGTCCCTGCGAAGATCAGCGACGTCGCGATCATGATCGAGAAAGGCGAAGTTGAAGCCTTCATCGGGTGGGAGCCGGCATCCGCGGCGGCAATTGCGCAGGCACCGGACCTGCTTCACTACATACAGCAGCTGCCGCCGATTCCGAATGCCGAAAGCCTTGAGCTTGCCTTCCGGCCTGCCTACATCAAAGAGAATCCCGACACAGTCGTGAAGTTTATTCGCGCGACGCTGCGAGGCATTGCATGGATCAAGGCGAATGGACCCGAGAAGACCGCCCAGTTGCTGGCCAAGAAAATGAACGACCCGAACTCCTACAAGATCAATCTCAACGCCCTGAAATCTGTTGACGTCACGCAGCCGCGCATCGACATGCCGTCGACTCGCATTTGGCTGACAGCGATAGCCAAGCAGGGTAAAATTCCGGAGGACTTGGTGAAGGACGTTGACAGCTGGGTAATGAAGTACGTGGACTACTCGTTCTTGGACAAGGCTCAGGCGTCTCTCAAGACGTAATGACACCAGGTCCTTGGAAATGGCGTCCGGCGAAATCGCCTGTTTATCCGGCATGGAGTTGCTATCCTCCTACCGGAAAAAGACGCTTTCGCCGGTAGCGGCCGTTGAAGCCGTCCTAGATCAAATCAATCAAAACAACGGCATCGTCAATGCGTACTGCCATATCGATGCCCAGGGCGCCTTAACCGCCGCGCGGCAGTCAGAGGCCCGCTGGATGGCAGGCTCGCCCAGGGGCCTCCTCGATGGCATCCCGATCGGCGTCAAGGACAATATCCTGGCTGCCGGCATGCCGGCTCGGTTCGGCTCCAAGCTCACATCAGCCGAACCGGCCCAACACGACGCGCCGGCAGTTGCCCGGCTTCGCGAGCACGGCGCTATCATAATTGGCAAGACTGCAATGCCAGAGTTCGGTTGGAAACCGGTCACCGATAGCCCGTTGACGGGGGTGACACGCAATCCATGGGACACGCGAAAGACACCGGGTGGCTCCTCCGGCGGAGCGGCGGCTGCCATCATACTCGGCATGGGGCCCATTCAGATCGGAACAGATGGTGGCGGATCGATTCGCATCCCAGCCGCATTCAGCGGCTGCTACGGCATCAAACCGACGCGTCCGCGTGTCCCGGTGTGGCCCGTATCACCGCTTGGGACGCTCGGCCACGTTGGTCCATTGACACGATCAGTGGCAGACGCGGCGTTGGCACTATCCATCATAGCCGCGACCGATCTGCGCGATGTCTACAGTTGGCCGTCACCACCCCCCGATTTTCTACCTGGCCTCAGCGATGGCATCCGCGGTCTGCGGATCGCGTACTCGCCGGGCCTCGGCTATGCAAAACGCATCGACCCGGAGGTCGAGGCAGCTGTGAGATCTGCGGTTCGGATCTTCGGGGAACTCGGCGCCCATGTCGAAGAAGCCGATCCAGACGTCGGCGGCGATCCGGTCGAAACCTGGGCCACGCTTTGGTGGGTATCAGCAGCGACCATTTTGCGCGCCTATGGCGAGCGCGCTCAGTCCGAAGCAGATCCCGATCTTATTCTGCGAGCGGCCCGCGGCCTTGAGACACCCGCCGTGGCGTACGTCAACGCCCAGCTTGAGCGCGCAAAAATCTCGGCTGCGTTTGCCCGGTTCTTCGAAAAGTGTGATCTGCTCTTGACACCGGCGGTACCGCTACCTGCCTTCGACGCCGGTTATTCTGTGCCGCCAAGCGGCAACTGGGGTAAGGAGTGGACCGATTGGACCCCTCTCTCCTATCCCTTCAATCTCACGCAACAACCGGCTGCCTCCATTCCCTGCGGGATGACAGAGGATGGGCTTCCAATCGGCCTGCAAATCGTTGGCGCAATGGGAGCCGATGCTCTCGTGCTTCGTGCGAGCCACGCGTTCGAAACCGTGAAACCGCTTCCAACACTTCGGCGACCACGCACGCACTGAAACCCGTGTCAAGGCGCAACACTCAGCCACGTTACCTTGGCGGGTCGGTACTTATGTGAACGCGGGTGATCTTGCGAGCGGCCAGTTCGCGTATCAAGCGCACAAGGGGTTTTTCGTATGAATATTCGGTGTGCATGGGCCCGGCAGCGAGCATACCGTCGACCTGACTACCAACAAACATCGATCTCAGCGCCAGTTCATCGTCGCTCGCGTTCGGAAATCGCTTGCGCAATTTGACCAGCCCAGGTTCGAGCGGCGCCGGCTTCAAAGCAATGTGCGGTGATCCGTTTTTCACGATTGCATCGAGGACGTTCGGCTCGATCGGCGCCAGCAATTTGCCGTAATAGCCCAGCGCATATTTTTTGACTTCGTCAGGAACGTGCCGGTAGCGCTCGCCGTGCACGACATTAAGCACGGCCTGCGTCCCGACGAATTGCGCGAAGGGCGTTATCATGATCGGATATCCGAGTTCTTTTCGAACCCGCGCGCACTCCTCAAGCAATTCCTGGAATTTGTGGGAAAGACCCAGCTCCGCAAGCTGAAGCCGGAAATTGCTCAGCATGCCGCCGGGGATTTGGTGCTCGTAGTGGAAGGCGTCGTACTCAAGCACTTGACCGACCGGCTTGCCCTCTTGTTCGGCGACACGGCGAAAGTGCTCGCTGACCTGCGCGACGGCGGCATCGTCGATATTGAGACGAAATCCAAGCTCGCGAAGGTTCTTCGTCATGGACTGCAACGATGGCTGCGCCGCACCGTTGGCAAGTGGCGCTATGGATGTGTGGATGCAATCCGCTCCCGCCTTTACACCTTCCAGATAGACGAGCGGAGCCATCCCGGTCAGACAGTGGCTGTGCAGTTCGAGCGGCGTATTGCCGACGGCCTTGCGCAACGCCGGGATCAGGGTGCGGATGCGATCAACGGTCAACAATCCTCCGGCGTCCTTAATCCAAATCGCATCGACCTTGCCACGTTCGACAAGCTCCTTTGCCGTCTTCACGTAGAGTTCGTCGGTATGGACGGGGGACAGACAATACGACAGGGCTCCGATCGTACGAGCACCCAGCCGACGGGCAACGTCCAATGCCGTCAGCATGTTATCGACATCATTTAGACCATCGAACGATCCGATATCGCGGATACCATTGGCGACTAGCCGCTCCACCCAGAACGCAACGATGTCATCCGGCACGAAATCGAAGGATACCAAATTCTTCGAGCGCAAGAATGAGCTCAACGGAGTACGTCTAATACGTTCGCCCAGAAGCCGCACGCGCTGCCAAGGATCCTCCTTGAGAAAGCGCACGCAAACATCGAATTGAATGGCTGCAATTGCCTCGATTCTTTGAAATCCGATCCGATCCATGAGCTCGGCGACGGGCAGCATATGCGCAGTAGTCATTCGAGTCGCCCAGAGGCATTGGTGGGCGTCGCGAAAAGTCTGGTCGACGACTACGATTTCCGGAACTGTATTGGCGCCTTTGAAAACCGGATCGACTGGGGCGCTGAGCCTAGTGTCTAACATGATCGCCCTTGTGTTTCATACAAGACGTGGGCTATTGCGCAATCGATCGTCGTCGACGCGAGTGAGGATTGGGATGACGAAGATCGACCCATGTCACAACCTGGCTCAATAACTCGCACGGCCACCGCTCACGTCGTAGCATGCCGCGGTGACAAAGCTTGCATCATCCGAAAGAAGGAAGCGGACTACATTTGCCACCTCCTCGGCTTGCGCCGGCCGACCCATTGGAATGCGCGAAACGGACTCCTCGGTGAACGAGACTGGCATCTGACTCTTCATGCCGGTTGCCTCGATCAGCGAGGGTGAGACGCAATTTACTCGGATCCCATAGGGAGCCAGCTCCTTGGCCCAAGACTTCGTGAAGCCGATCACTGCCGCTTTGGAAGACGCATAGATCGACAAATCTTTTGGACCGTCCTTTCCGGCCACAGACGCAATTGTCACGACCGCCCCACGGCGTCTGGTCATCATGTGTCGGATGACCGTACGGGTACACGTAAAGACCGCGCCAACATTGACGTTGTACACGGCGGCCACCTCGCGATCATCGGTTTCCCACAGCGGCTTAATCGGACCCAGTAAGCCCGCATTGTTCACTAAATAATCGACGTGTCCGAAACGGGTAATGGTCGCGGCAACCATGCGTTCGACTGATTCCGACGTCGTGACATCCACCTCGATTGCAAGCGCCTGACCGGCTGTTGCAACAATCTCGGTCTCCACATCGCGGGCTGCGGAAAAATCCTGGTCCGCCACTGCAACTGCAGCCCCTGAGCGAGCCAATGCTCGCACAATTGCACGGCCGAGACTTCCCGCACCTCCGGTAACGATTGCGACGCGGTCGAACGTAGGATCAGGCATCATGTTGCGAAGCCCTATACGTGCGTCGTGACGACGATCAGCACTTCGTTAAGTTCAACAACCTTGCCGTCAGATGGAAGAATTTGTTTCACCACGCCGTCGACGCCTGCTTTAATAGAGCTGAAAAGCTTCATGACCTCTATCAGACACACTGTATCGTCAATTTTCACCGGTTGCCCCACTTCGACGAAGGGCCGCTCGCCCGGCGCCGGGGATCGGTAAAATGTGCCGAGCATGGGGGCCCGGATCGGCATGTCGCCGGGGCCGAGTATTTGTTTCGGCTTGGCCGATAGTCGGGGTACTGACTCGGGAAGCATCTTGGGCGACGGTCGCGCTGTCACAGGCGCTGGCTCGTGCGACGCCGCGGGCATCGGCGCTGCGCCGCGATGAATATGCAAACGCAAGCTACCATAGACGAGCTCAAGCTCGTCGAGATGCTTAGCACTATCGATGATTTCCAGGATCTTTTTGACGTCGCCGTGCGTGAGATCCATTGCACACCGTAGTTGACTGTTTACAGTTATACAAAGGAGGATCTTCGAGCGTGTATCCGTTCCATCTATCGGAACGTTTCATACCGACTGCTAACACAGCCCACGCTATCGACCGTGTTTCGCGCTTGTCAAGTTCAATACGTTTTGTCACGCATGCCGTCGCTATGTTGACGCTCGAACGCGAGCGTGGAACGCTGCGCAAAAATACGCGACACCTCCTGGCCGGAGTATCGTGGCAATGAGCCAGCGCTTCGCAATCGGCCTGACCACCATGGCGGCTCTCGTAGCGCTCTGGTATTTCGCAACAGTGCCGTTGGCGCTTATTTCTCCCGGCCGCTTTCCCTCCCCTTTCGACGTTTGGTTCGCGTTCCGTCAGGTGACCTTCGCCGGTTACGCCAACGGGTTGCTGTATCAGCACGTGCTCCACAGTCTGCAGCTGGTAATTTTGGGATTTCTGGTGGCCGCCGTTACCGGAGTTTCACTCGGTCTGTTGATGGGATGGAACCGGCGGGCCGAGGCCTTCATCAATCCGATATTTCTATTCATCAGGCCAATCCCACCGCTTGCCTGGATTCCGCTGGCAATCCTATGGCTCGGCATCGGCGATGCCGCAAAGATTATGGTGATCTGGTTCGCCGCGTTTGTGCCGTCCGTCATCAACAGCTTTACCGGCGTACGCACGATTGAAGCCTATGTCATTGAGGCCGCACGCATGCTCGGTACGCCGCGCTTGCGTTTTGTAATCGAAGTTCTCATTCCTGCCGCAGCGCCTTTGATTTTCACAGGCTTGCGGCTTTCGCTGCAAGCAAGTTGGACAACACTTGTCGCCGCGGAACTTGTTGGCGCTTTGTACGGCCTCGGCCGCATCCTAAATGTTGCCCAGCAGGATATTTATCCGGGCATGATCTTTGTCGGAATGGCAAGCGTAGCGTTTTTGGGTTGGGCCATGACTTGGCTGCTTGCGGAAGTCGAAACACGCTCGCTGCCTTGGATTCAAATGGCAAGGACATCCTAATGTCTGGCGGCACCTCTCAACGTCTGACTCTGACAGAGCGCATTGCCTACGGCACTGGCGGTGTGGTCCTTTTCCTGGGTGCGTGGAGTCTGCTCTCGTTGTCGGGTGCGGTCCCCCATCAGTTTCTACCCCCACCCTATGAGGTCGCCCAGCAATTCATCCAATTGCTTTCGACCCCATTCGCAGGAGCCACCCTGCAGCAGCATCTCGCATCGAGCATCATGCGTTTCGCCTATGGCTTTCTGCTCGGCGCTGCCATCGGTATCCCGCTCGGGCTCTTGATGGGTTGGTTTCGAATACTCGATGAGATCGCGTCGCCTGTTTTCGACGCGTTGCGGTTCATCGCACCCATAGCCTGGGTTCCATTCGCGGCATTGTGGTTTGGCACTGGGATTGGCGGACCAATCCTGATCATTTTTGCGGGCGCTTTCCCACCCTGTCTCATAAACGCGTACCGCGGCGCACGCTTCGTCAGCCGACCGCTGATCGAAGCAGCGCAGATGCTGGGCACGCGCAACCTTCAGATCATCCTTCAAGTCCTTTTGCCGGCCTCGACCGCTTCAATTGTCGCGGGCCTAAGGGTATCGGCCGGCCTCGGCTGGCAGTCATTGATTGGAGCCGAACTCATTGTCGCCTCAACCGGGGTGGGCTTCATGATGGCGCAGGCGCAACTCGACCTTGCCACTGCGACCGTCATGAGCGCAATGGCGGCTATTGGGCTTGTCGGATTTCTTATCGACGTGGCCTTACGCTGGATCGAATCGGCCGTTCGGCAGCGTGGATTTGCGTAGGACGCTGCAATGGCCGCAATCACTCTCGATGCTGTTCAGAAGACTTTTGGTGTCGGCAAGATCGGCTTTGTCGCCTTGGCGAACGTGAATCTTACTATCGCCGATAAGGAGTTCGTTGCCCTCGTTGGACCGTCCGGATGTGGCAAAACCACTTGCCTTCGAACTCGTCGCAGGGTTCGAGTTTCCGAGTGCGGGTTCGGTTCTTGTTGAGGGTCGCCGAGTTATTGGTCCTGGACCCGACCGGGCGGTCGTCTTTCAGCAATTTGCGCTATTCCCATGGAAGACGGTCTTCGACAATATCGCGCTCGGATTGCGGAATAAGGGCGTCCCTAGAGATGAAAGAAATGAGCGTGTGGCCAAGGCTATCGCACTGATGAATTTGGAAGGGTACGAAGCGGCCTTCCCCCATCAACTCTCGGGCGGCATGCAGCAGCGTGTGGCCATTGCGCGTGCGTACGTGCTCGATCCGGACGTTCTGTTGATGGACGAACCGTTCGGTGCGCTCGACGCCCAGACCCGGACTATGATGCAAGAAGAGCTCGTGCGGATTGCGCGACTCAACCCACGCACGGTTTTGTTCGTCACGCATGCCGTCGAAGAAGCCGTGTATCTTGCCGATCGCGTCGCCATCATGACGCGGAGGCCAGGACGCATAAAAGAAGTAATCGATGTCCGCGCGGTGCGCGTGGCCGAGGAATGGGATCGCCACGAACGAATTGAGGACGTCATGGACCTTGAGTCCTTCATCCATTGGCGTACGCATATCTGGCGTTCGCTTCGTGAGGAGAAAACCGGACAGGACCGCTAGTCAACGGGGCGGAGAGCCCAACAAGGGAGGATACAATGTGGAAGCGATGGAATATTACCGTCACTATGGCGGCGCTGTTGGCTGGCGTGCCGTGGGCAGCCAAGGCGCAAACACCGATCAACGTGAGCTACCAGCCGGCGGTTTACTGGGCTCTGCCTTATTACCTCGCGACTGAAAAAGGTTGGTGGAAGGAGCTTGGTCTTGCCCCGTCGTTCTCAGTATTTCCGGCCGGCGCGCCGCAAGTTGCCGCTGCCCAAGCCGGTTCCTGGGATGTCGGCGGCACCGGCTCGGTCCCGGCGGTTCTTGGGGCGGCACGATCGGGCCTGCCGACGATCGGCATTACCAATGACGAGTCCAAGGCCAATGTCATGATGGTGCGTGGCGATAAGTACGCCGCATTCAAAGCTAATCCGCAGACTCTTAAAGGGGAGCGTATTCTGCTGACGACGAACTCGACTGGCGACTATGCCGTTCGCAGCTGCCTCAAAAAATACGGCATCGCCTTCAGCGACGTCCAATTCATCAACATGGGCCAAGCGCAGATCTTTCGGCAATCACGTCCAATAACGGCGATGTCGCCGGCGTTTGGGCACCGAACAATTATACGCTCGCGGAAAAGGCCCAAGCCAAGACGCTTTGCAGCGGCGCCGATGCTGGCGCGATCATCCCCGGCGCCCTTGTCGTGCGCGCCGACTATGCCAAGCAAAATCCGAAAAATGTCGCGGCATATCTTGCGGTATATTTACGCAGCTTGGGATGGGCCAAGGCGAACCCCAAGGAAGCCCACGCCATGATCAAAACGTTCTACGCCCAAGGCGGCGTCGATATTTCCGATCAGGCCATCGACCAAGAATTTGCGTTGAGGCCGGTGTTTGTACTCGACCAGCAGCTCAAGATCATGGATCGGAGCAAGGGCGCCTCGGATGTGGATCACTGGTTTTCAGACATCGGCAACTTCATGGTTAGTACCGGAACTTTGCCCACTGCCCCGGACGTTAAGACCTTCATTACCGACGACTATATGAAAATGGTCGCCTCTGATCCGAAATTGAAAGCCTTTGCGACCGCGTTCGAGAGCAAATCGAACTGACGTGTTCGGGCGGCCGGAATGCTCCGGCCGCCCCTCAGAGAGCCTGGCAATGTCCATCACGTACCTAAAGCGAGCAGCCAAGAACGCTGAGACGGAGACCGGGAATGCGCAAACGGTCGTGACCGAGATGCTGGCCGCTATCGAAGCGGGTGGCGAGCAGATAGTACGCGATTATGCACAAAAGCTTGACGGGTGGATCGGCCAGATTGTTCTTTCACCCGAAGAAATCGAGCGGCGAACGGCCAAAGTGCCTGGACCCGTGCGCCGCGATATCGATTTTGCCGTGGATCAAGTCCGCCGTTTCGCGCGGGCGCAGCGCGAGAGCATCCGCGATTTCTCGATAGAGCTTCTGCCTGGACTGATGACGGGGCAGCGCCTTGTGCCGGTCAACGTCGCCGGCTGCTATGTCCCGACCGGCCGCTACGCGCACATCGCGTCGGCCTATATGTCCATTGCAACTGCAAAAGCGGCGGGCGTAAGCACGGTCGTGGCCTGCTCTACACCTTATAAGGGTCAGGGCATTCACCCTTACGTGCTCTACGCCATGAAGATCGCGGGCGCGGACATCGTCATGACCCTCGGCGGTGTTCAGGCGATCGCCGCCATGGCCTTTGGCCTGTTTACCAACAAGCCTGCGGACGTCATTGTCGGACCCGGGAATAAGTTCGTGGCCGAGGCCAAGCGAACGCTGTTCGGTAAGGTTGGGATCGATGTCTTTGCTGGACCGTCCGAGATTGCGATCATCGCCGATGCCAGCGCCGACCCCGAAATCGTCTCCGCCGATCTCGTCGGTCAGGCGGAGCACGGTCATGAAAGCCCGGCTTGGCTCATCACCACCTCCAGCAAGCTGGCTGAGATTGTCATGCGACGCGTGCCAGAGTTGATCAAGCTTCTCCCTAGGCCGGCGCAAGAAGCTGCCGGCGCTGCATGGCGTGATTACGGCGAGGTTGTCGTCTGCACTTCGTGCGAAGAAGCAGCGCAAGTCTCCGACCAGTACGCCTGCGAGCATCTCGAAGTACATGCCGGCGATCTCGACTGGTGGCTCGCCCGGCTGACTAATTATGGCTCGCTGTTCCTAGGCGAAGAGACCACCGTCGCTTTCGGCGACAAAACATCGGGTCCGAACCATATCCTACCCACCAAGCTCGCGGCCCGCTACTCAGCGGGTCTCTCGGTGCATAAATTTCTCAAGCCGCTGACCTGGCAGCGCGCCGATCGCGAGGCATGCAAGACGCTGGGTCCCGCCACCGCTCGCATTTCGCGGCTGGAAGGAATGGAAGCACACGCCCGCACAGCCGACCAGCGCATGCGCAAATATTTCGCCGGACACAACTTCGACATGGGCCCGCCGATCGAGGTCTAATGTTTCACCTCGCCAATCTCTTCGATCTGACCGGCCGTACCGCGCTCGTCACCGGTGGCAATTCCGGCATCGGCCTGGCGTTGGCGCGCGCTTTGGGTTTGGCCGGAGCCGACGTTCTGCTTGTCGCGCGGCACAAGGACAAGCTTACCGATGCCGCAGCACAGCTCAGCGTCGATGGTATAGACGCCGCCACGATAGTGGCGGATCTCGAGGATCCGGTCGGACCGGATCGCGCTGTCGAAGCTGCCTGCGCGCTTAAGCCTCATATCGACATTTTAATCAACGCCGCCGGATTTAATTTGCGGCATCCGTTTCAAGAGGTGTCGACCGGGGATTTCGACCGCCATCTGGCCATACACTTGCGCGCGCCATTTCGTCTGACGCAGCTGTTAGCACCTGCGATGGCAAAATGCGGTTGGGGACGCATCGTCAACATCGCATCGATGCAATCCCAACGAGCGTTTCCGAATTCGGCGTCCTATGGCGCGGCGAAGGGTGGTATTGTGCAGCTTACCCGAGCGATCGCGGAAGAATGGTCCAGGCATGGCGTGAACTGCAATGCACTTGGGCCGGGCTTCTTTCCTACTGAGTTGACCGCACCAGTATTTGCGGATCCCACACTTGCAGCAAAGAATGCAGCCCAGACTGCAATCGGTCGCAACGGCGAAATGCCGGATCTATATGGGGCGGCAGTATTTCTGTGTTCGGATGCGTCCAGCTATGTTACTGGGCAGACACTTTTCGTCGACGGCGGATTCTCAGCGAAGTAACAGCTATGAAAGCACTTGTTTATACCCAGCCGAACGCTCTGGTGTTGCGAGACCAGGCCGAACCAACACCCCACAATGATGAAGTTATCGTCCGGGTCGATGCTGTTGGCATCTGTGGCTCGGACATGCACGCCTATCACGGACATGACTCACGCCGTCCCCCTCCTCTCATACTTGGACACGAAGCCGCTGGGTCGATCGTCACCGGCCCGAATTCCGGAACGCGTGTCGCGGTCAATCCGCTTGTGACGTGTGGCACCTGCGATTGGTGTCTCGCCGGCCGCCCCCACCTGTGCCCATCGCGCGAACTTATCTCCATGTCGCCGCGTGCGGGGGCGTTTGCTGAGCTCGTACGCGTGCCTGAGCGAAACCTGATTAGGATTCCTGATCATCTCGAAACAAGGAAGGCGGCTCTTACGGAGCCGCTTGCGGTTTCCTATCACGCTGTAAATCTCGGTGGGCGGCTGCTCCATCGCCCAATCTCGGCCAGCTGTTGCTTGGTGCTGGGAGGCGGCGCAATTGGCCTCGGCTGCGCCCTCGTATTGGGAATGCAGGGGGCTCGAGCGATTCAGATTGGTGAGCCCAATCCTGGCCGTCGCCAAACGGCTTCACACGCCGGAGCTTTCCATTGTTACGCGCCGAATGAACGGGGTGAGCCCGCAGAATCATCAATGGATCTCATCATTGATGCGGTCGGATCAGTAGCAACGCGGTCGGCGGCCAGCTCCTTGATCAAACCAGGAGGGGTGATCGTGCACGTCGGATTGCTGCCGGGGTCGGAGGGGCTGGACGTCCGCAAGATCACTTTGCAGGAGATCATCGTCGCGGGTACCTACTGCTATACTCCGCTCGAATTTCGCGAAACCCTTGACGCCATTGCCAGTGGTCAACTGGGACCACTCGACTGGTTAGAGGAGCGCCCGTTGGCGGATGGACCGCAGGCCTTCCGTGATCTCGACGCGGGGGCGACCGCCGCCGCCAAAATCGTACTTAGGCCCTAAGCCGCGCTCAAACCAGCACAGCGCGGGAGCATCAATTTTTAGACTGATGGACATTTCGTGCCATAAAAGTATACAAACACTGAGTAACCACATTCGCAATTCTGATATTTTCTGCGATCAGACGGGCTCGTGTCTGCCATGATTTGACACTGCAGCATGTTCAGTTTTGCAAAGTATCGGCCACCGGAGCTTGGTAGATGCCCATTGAGTTCGACCGTGAAGTTGGATTCGAAGGTAGCCTTCTAATAGGTTGGGCCACCGTTGATCGTCGACGTGTCCGCTGTCTCGCGAGCCGGGAAACCATTAATGAGCTCCCCGGGTTCACTCATGCCACTGCGACCGAAATTCGCACTCGAAAAGGAGAAATATTCCAACTGCTCATACCTAAATTCAGAAGAAAGATTGAACAGCGCCAGTTTGACCACTCGACGATACCAAGCGTTACCCTCTTTTTGCGCGATCTCCGCACGGTCAGCTAACCCATTTTGCCATGACCGAGAGCGCCAATTCGACCGAACGTAACAAATATTTTCTCTATATAGACATCCTCGGCTTCAGCTCGCTTGTGATGCAGAACCGTGTCAAGGACCTATATGAGCGCCTCGACAGCCTCAACGCACATACGCACCCGTCATTCAGCACAATCGTATTTTCAGATACGATCGTAATTTACAACAAAGATGACCTCGACTGGGATGCTAAAGACATTACGGCGATCGTCTCGCGATTGTGTGAATTTGCGGCCGATTTGTTCTATCGATTAATTAGCCAGGACATTCATTTTCGAGCTTACATTTGTTGTGGACAGTTCGTGCATTCGAAACTGAAGAATATTGAGGCGTTTTATGGCGGTGCGCTCATACGATCCTATCAGCGCGAGCGTGAAATACAGTGTGCCGGATTATTTATTGAAAATGAATTGGTGCCTTACCTCCAATTTTTTACGAGCGATCAATATGATGAACATTGCCATTATGTGCATTTAATGCAACGCCTTCATGAGATCAGTTTCGAAGAGAATAATTATCCGATCGATGAGAACCTAATCACCCCCTTGGGGCTGGAACTCTTCCTAGCCTACGACATCGCCTATTTGAGAAACATCCATTCGCACATGCAGAATATGGACCTGCCACCGCGCGTGCGCGTTAAGTATCTCTCTGCGTGGCAGATGATTCAAAAGCAGCATCGCCCCCTATTAAATGTGCTTGAGCATGCCCAGTTTGATCCGCGTGCAGTCTGCGACATGGATTGGGATCCAGCTTTCGCGAGAATTGGCACTCCTCGCGGATATTTCGGATAGGTTCGGCATCACGTAATTTCCTCCGATAACCGCTCTTCTCGGAAGAGATGCCCGACCCCTATCTGGGTCCTAACTCGGATATCGCGCGCCATCCCTGCTTTCGCTACTATCCCACGTTGCCTAATATGCTTGCGCTTCAGCTTTATGCGCGATTTCTACGTGCCACTCACACCCGCGCAAATGAACTCAAGCGGTTTGATGGTTACGATCTCAGAAAGCCAATACTGGCATACCCGTAAGTAACTCATTCCGTAGTCCCTCAAAATGTCCGTAACGCTAACTCGATTACGAAGCTTCGTAGTCCTAGCCCGAACGGGCAGCTTCGCAAAGACGGCCAAGGCCGTTGGCCGCAGCCAGCCGGCGATCACTGATCAGATAAGAAAATTGGAAGAAGCACTCGGCGTAAAGCTTTTTCACCGGCAAACGCGAGCGGTGAGCCTAACTGCCGAAGGAGAGGTTCTGTTCCACAGAACCGAAGGTATTCTGCGTGATCTAGACAATGTATTGCTCGACATTGAGAGGGTTGCGTCATTGGAAGTGGGCGAGGTACGAGTTGGGGCCACGCCGACGCTTGCCTGCTACATAGTACCCGAGATAATCGGCACTTTTCGACGCAAATATCCTGGCATTCGCGTCGTCTTTTCCGATCAGACGGCCGCAGAACTCGAAACACAAGTTGAGACTCGCCAGCTCGATTTTTATTTCGGTCCAAAGCCCTCGCCAAAATCCAATCTGCGTTTCCAGTTCGTCGCCGCGGACAGCTACGTGATTGTGGTCCCTAAGGGGCATAAGCTTGCGAAACGTGGGTGTTCCGACCCGCGCGAGATTGTAAAATATCCCCTGCTGCTTATGTGCCGCGGCACTTATGTTCGCGACGAGATTGACCGGTTCTTCAAAAAGCACCGTCTCAAAGCCGAATGCGCCGGCGAGCTATCTAACCACTTTACGCTGGGTGGTCTTGTCGAGGCGGGCTGCGGCATCACTGTTTTGCCTCGCCTAGCCTACCCGGTAATCGCACATCCGGGCACCGTTGCTATCGACGTACCCGACGCCAATTTCGTGCGCGCACTCGGCGTAGCGACTCGTCGCGACTACAAGCCTTCACCCGCTGCCGAAGCGTTCCTTGCCAGCATGGTCCCGCTGGTCAAGGAGTTGCTGCGGCGGAAACGAACGCCCAACCCCCCGCGGGTGATCAGTTGCCGGTCCAATAGCGAATCTTATCAATCAGAACAATAATTCTGATTTGACCAGGAGAACTCCGCCCACCTACCTTCGTAGCGTGCATGAGAGGGAAACCTAATGAAAACAACGCTTTTTCTCCGGAATCAGGACATGCCAGGCCTGGTTTCGACCGACGATTGCATCGACATCATCGAGAAAGCATTCGTCGAGCACGGTCGGGGAGAAGCGCGGGAACTGGCCCGCCGACGTATCTACTATCCGCGCCAGGATCGCATGGATCATTACTATTGGTTCAATGAGATGGCCGGCATCGTACCCGGAATGAGGTCGATGGGGCTGCGCATCAATTCCGCGACGGTTTCGGTTCAAAGCAAGCGCGGCAATGCCCGGTTGGGCTTCCCTGGTGCATTCGCGGCGCCAGTCTTTCTATTCGATACGGAAACGACGGAGCTGCTCGCAGTTCTTCAGGATTTCTATCTTAATCCGATCCGCGTAGCTGCGACGAGCGCGATCGTCACCAAGAGGTTGGCGCGTGATAACTCGAAGGTTATGGGCTTGTTTGGTTCCGGAACACAAGCCCTACTACAAGCCGAATGCACATGCGCAGTGACTGACATCGAGGAGATTAGGATTTACAGCACGCGCAAAGAACGCCGAGAACGTGTGGCTAAACAACTAAATGAGTTCGTTGGGGTGCGGACGGTCGCAGTCGATCACCCGCGTGACGCCGTTGTCGGTTGCGACATCGTAACGACGGCGACCAGCTCTAACGAGCCTGTCTTCGACGGAGAGTGGCTAGAGCCAGGAACGCACGTGAATACGATGATCGGCAGTGATTATTTTCTGCCGCGGCGTGAAACCGACGACGCGACTGTTTTCAAGAGCGACCTAATCGTAGTGAATTCCAGGGAATCCGTTAGGCTCGATAAACAGCCTGAACTTTATCCTCACCTGCGCAAAGGCACGTTAGACTGGAGCGATATCTACGAAGTTGGCGAGCTGTTGATTAAAAAGAATATCCACGGCCGCTCGACCTCGAAGCAGATTACGTATCATAACAATAATGTGGGCATGGGGATCCAGTTTGCCGCACTCGGCCGTCTGATTTACGAGCGGGCTCGGGAAAGGAAAGTGGGCACCGAAATCGATGCTAGCCTTTTCATGCAATATGACGATGACTTGCGGGCGATCCGAGACACTGCCTTTCTTGGCAACCGCCGCAAAGGGCCGACCACGTGAACGACCGTCACGCGACGCGTATTGCGGCCGCGAAACGCATAGCAGCCGCCAAGCCAAGCAACGCGAAACCGCTCACCGGCGTACGCATCATTGACGCTGGCAATATGGTCTCCGCGCCCTTCGCCTCCGTATTGCTGGCCGATTTGGGAGCGGACGTCATCAAGGTCGAGCATCCCACCCTTGGCGATACACAGCGGAAACTCGAGCCGATCATCGACGGTGTTTCGCTGTGGTGGAAGGGGATATCGCGCAATAAACGCTGCATCACACTTGACCTCGCCAAGCCCGCCGGTGCCGCTGTGTTTAAGGATCTGGTGCGTGGCCGTGATGTCGTGGTCGAGAACTACCGACCCGGCACCCTGGAGCGCTGGGGAATTGGCTTTGACGTCTTAAGGGCGATCGAACCAAAGCTGGTCATGTTGCGGATCACAGGCTTTGGACAGACTGGCCCCTATCGGGACCGACCAGGATTTGGTCGGGTCGCGGAGGCCATGAGCGGTCTCATCAACCTAATTGGCGAACCCGATGGACCACCAATGTCGGCTGGCTATCCGCTTGGCGACCTGGTCTCGGGACTGTTCGGCGCGTTCTCGGTCATGGTGAGCCTCTACAAGCGCGACGCGCTTAAGGGCTCAGGGCAAGCAATCGATTTGGCGATGTATGAGGCGTTGTTCCGGTTCATGGATTTTGATGCCATCCAGTACGAAAAAACCGGGGTAATACACACGCGCACCGGCAATCACGTGCCGTATGCGGCGCCAAACGCAACCTATCGGACGGCCGACGGCAAATACCTCGCCATGGCTGCCAGCAATCACAATATTTGGGTACGCTTGTGCCGGGCAATGCAACGGGATGATCTCATCGACAATCCGAAATTCCGCGACAATGTTAGCCGCGTCGCCCACTCAGATGAAATCAACGGTCTGGTCGGCGAATGGATCGGTAAAAGGGATCGGTCAGAGATCGTGCGACAGTTCGACGCTCATGAAGTTGCCTACTCCCTCGTCTACGACATTGAAGATATTTTTAGCGACGCGCAATATGCTGCGCGCGAAGCGCTCATTCGCGTCGCCGATCCTGACCTTGGCGAGGCAGTCGTGCAAAACGTCGTACCAAAATTCTCTGAAACTCCCGGATCGGTAGACTTTCTTGGTTGCGCCATGGGAGCGCATAACGATGAAATCTATCGAAAAGAACTAGGTTACTCAGACAATAAGATTGCCCAGCTTAAAGCAGAGAAAATAATCTGAGTCGCTATTCGCACCATAAGTACCTGGAAGGACTGCAATGACACGCAAGAGCATTCTGCAATTACTTATCGTCGCACTTGCCGTGATATCGACTCAGGTACCCGCTCGCGCGGACGATACATATCCTTCTAAACAAGTTCGAATCCTCTCACCTTACGCCGCCGGTGGCACCCCGGATATCGTAGCGCGTGCGATTGCCGAGCAATTGACGAAGCGACTGAAGCAGAGTTTTTTTGTCGAGAATCGAACTGGCGCGAACGGCACCATTGCTTCCGACGCCGTCGCAGCGTCACCTCCGGACGGCTATACGTTGCTGCTCGCCTCCGATGGTCCAATATTGATAACGCCGCTTCTCCATCACAGTGAAGACCCACTGAAGCGGCTGGTCCCGGTGAATTTATCTGCGGAGACCGCCTTTGTCTTAATGGCGCGCACGAATCTAGACGTCCGCACCTTAGCCGATGTCATTGCGCTTGCAAAAAAAAAGCCGCTGACCTTCGGTTCTGCCGGCGTCGGCAGCCAGCATCATATGGCCGGCGAATTATTTAAAAGCCGCGCCGGTATCAACTTGGTGCACGTGCCCTACAAGGGTGCGACTGAGGCGATTACTGATCTCGTTGGCAAACGCATCGATCTGATGTTCGGGGGCGTTCCCCCCTCCTTGCCATATATCGTCGCCAACTCGGTGCGACCGATCGCCGTGACATCCGAAAAACGAATCCCAAAATTGCCATCCGTAGCAACCTTTGCGGAAGAGGGCTTTCCGGGATTTCGCGTCGTTGCGTTTTTCGGCGTGATGGCACCGGCTGGAACACCCGAAGCCATCATCAACAAGCTAAATGGCGCCATCAGCGACGCTCTAAAGTCACCCGAACTCATGGCGCGCTTTGACAAGATCGGCGCCGACATCGTCAATCTTGGACCAGCCGCATTTGCCCAGCGCCTGAAATCGGATCAAGTTATTTGGGCAACATTGGTTCAACAGGCAGGGCTTGCATCGAAATAAGCTGGAGAATAGTGCGCCTGGCGGAAGAGCGAATGCTATCAATGGGCGTTCGATCAAGTTCCGGCGGCACTGAAGACCGAACCCAACGGATAGCCTTCGATAACAGCCATTCTCGGAAGCTAACCCCACCTCGTCGGCAAGTGCCGGACTGGGGCCTGATGTGACCGTCAGATGGGTCATCCGAAGCCGAAAGGAGAAGTACGGGTAATACTAGCATTACAGTTGTGATTTTTGTTTGAGATGAGATTTCTGTGCTGCGGCCTGATGAGCGCGCCGCCAGAGCGACCATGCGATTACAACGGCGGGTTGGATGCGCTTTCGCGCGAGACGTTGGGCTATGCGGCGGATTTCCTGGATCGACCAACGGATGAGATCGGATGTTTTGGCGTTGCGCTCGACTTGGTTTTTTTGGGCGCCGGCTTGTTGGCCTGATGTTGGATGGCGGCCATCATGGCGAAGGCGAGCATGACGAGCGAGACGTGACGATGCCAGCCGTGCCAGGATCTGGAACTCGTTGTGGTCGAGCCCGAACTCGTTTTTGGCTGTCTCGAAGCTATCCTCGATCGCCCAGCGATGGCCCTCGACGCTGACCAGGGTTTTGATCGAAGTCCCTGCCGGACACCAGGTGGTGAAGTAGGCGAGATCGCCGTTGGTGATATTACGCCGGATTAGCAGGCCTCGTGTCCAAAGGTTGGACTCTTCGCCTTCGAGATCGGCCAATTCGAGGTAGCACCAGTCGTGCAATCGCGGTCCTTTGGTTCCGGCGCCGGCCGACAGACGCCGCCAGTCAGATCGTCGCTGCGTCTTTGCGATCTCCTCGGCGGTGCCGACAACCCGTTGCGGCTTGCCCCAGGATGCAAACCAATGATTGGAATTGACGCCGAGTACATAGCCTTTACCGGCTTGGCGTAGGTCCCGCTCGATATCGCCGACCCCATAGACGCTATCAGCTGCAACCCAGCGGAACGGCACGCCAGCTGCAAGGGCGCGCTCGATCATCTCGGCTGCAAGCTGAGGCTTGGTCGAAAAGCTGACGTCGCCCGGCACGTATGTGGCCTTCAGACGAGCCGGATCGTCGGTCCAGCCCTTCGGCAAATAGAGCGCCCGATCGATGAAGGCATGGCCGTGACGCGACACGTAGGCAGCAAAAACACCGATCTGACAGTTCGTAATTTTGCCCGCCGAGCCAGTGTATTGCCGCGCTACCCCGCACGAAGCCTTGCCTTGCTTGAGAAAACCGGTTTCATCGATCACCAGCACCGCGTTCTCGTCCGCAAGATGCTCGGTGGCATAGTCGCGCACCAGGTCGCGCAGCGCATCGGCATCCCACCGGTCACGGCCCAAAACCGCCTGCTGCCGCCAAGGCCCAGGATCGCCCGCTGCCTCCGCGCGCATCCATCCGGTTTTACGACGCTCGTCGCCAAGCAGCCCGTCCACGAACAGGCCCGCGTTCAAAGCTGCGCGCTCCTGCGCGAACAATGGACGTATCCGCTTCTTGACCTCTCGCAGCGACGATGCCCACAACTCAAGCGTCGTCTCAATCGATGCCCCTATCATCCATGATCTCCGAATCATGGTGACCCATGGATTCAGAAATCAAACAAATGCGCCAGCAAAAAATCACAACTGTAATGCTAGGGTCTGTACCCAGATAGATTATTGAAAAGCAACGCGGAATGTGATTCACCGTGGTCGGAGGTGGGTCATGCGATTTGATTTGAGCGATGACGACTGGGCTCTTTTGGAGCCACTGATGCCCAAAAGTCGCAAGAGCGCACGCGCTGATGATCGCAAGATCATGAACGGGATATTTTACGTGCTGCGCACTGGGATGCCGTGGCGCGATCTGCCGGAACGCTACGGCCCTTACACAACGGCGTACAATCGCTTCAACCGGTGGTCTCGACGCGGCATCTGGAAGCGGATTTTCGACACACTGGCAGCGAAATCGCGCGACAGTCTGTATCTGATCGACAGCACGATCGTGAAAGCCCACCGTGCAGCCAGCGGCGCAAAAGGGGGGAGCAAAATCAGGCGATCGGCATCAGCCGCGGCGGCCGCTCCACGAAAATCCACGCCATCGTTGACAGCAAAGGCCGCCCCCTGAACTTCACGGTGACCGGCGGCCAGGTCCACGATAGTCAGGTCGTTGGCGATGTGCTCGACACGCCCAGGCCGCCGTTGGCTGTTACAGCCGACAAGGCCTACGACAGCGAGAAAGTACGTCAGCAGATCAAGGATGAGGGAGCTCTGCCGGTCATCCCCAGCCGCAGCAATGCCACCAGGAAAGCCTATTGTCCCAAACGCTTTTACCGACGGCGCCACAAAATCGAAAACTACTTCTGCCGCATCAAGGACTGGCGACGCATCGCCACGCGTTACGATAAACTCGCCCGAAACTTCCTCGCAGCCGCTACCCTCGTCGGGGCACTCTATTGGATCAAGTTGTGAGTCCAGACCCTAGTGGCCCGTCCTGAGCGCGCGCTCTACAGTGGCTGCAAGCAATTGGACAATGCCCATGTGAACTTCGACCGGCATGCCGTCGACAGTGGTTTCACACTTTCCAGTGTTGCCGTCGACCATACCGGCAGCCGCGGCGGCCTCGATGAGGCGCTTCTCCAGCGCCGGGCTATGTGCAAGTTCCGCTTTTTGAGTGAGGATCGCTAGCGCGGCCTGAATCGCGTAACAGCCCCAATTCGAGACCCCGGCTGGTAATAAAATATCAGTGGCCGTTTTGGCACAAAGAATCTCGCCATGGGGAACATGTTTGTGGACCGCGTCGGCGATTGCGCCCATTCCGATCTCGTTGCCGCCGTCGCCCACGCCAATTGTCGGAAGATGGCGCTTACCGGCCTCTTCCACGACGTAATCGATTCGGGCTCGTCCTTCGCTGTAATCCTGACCCAGCATATTGTGGTATGTGCCGCGCGGCGTCATTCCTGCGCGCTCGATCGCAATCACCGCGGTGGGACTTAATTCGTCCAGAAGCCGTTTCGCCTCTTTTTGTGCTTCGTCATCCGGCAACGGATAGCCGAGCGTGACTGCGACGCCACAGAATCTGCGGTTTGTCGTTGCGCGCTTTGCCTCGGGAAGGGTCACGACCACAAGACCAGCGGCGCGCAACGTTGCACCGATCGGCTCGAGCAATGAGGTATCTGTGATCACAACGGGTATTGCATTGAAACCGTAACTAAGACTTCGTGCCAACGCGGCGGTGCCTACGGGGCCGTCCGTTTCTCCAATATTCATAGAAACCCAGGGGCGGGTCAGCGAGCCCGTGATGAGGATGACGCGGTCCCCGGCGGCAAGCTTTGTCAGCTTGCGCGCCGCCGCCGCACTTAATGCGTCGTCGGATCGCGATCGAGCCGGTTCGTAAAGCTTGTCGACACCGCGTTTGCCAATATCGAGATTTATTATGCGATCCACGGTGTCGAACATCTCTAGCCCTCTATTTAGTTCGGACCATTTCCGAACGAACAGCGCTGCGCGTTTGATCGAGCAGACAACGTGATCAAGGCGCCTGTAAATGCGCTTCCGCTATGACCTTTCCCCATTTCTGGGATTCTCCTTGCAAAAATTTTGCAAAGTCCTGCGGGGCGCCGCCTACCGATTCCATCCCAAGTTGATTGAAGCGTTGCTTGGTGTCCGGGGTTACAAGAATCTGCGACGTTTCCGCATTAAGCTTGTCGACGATATCTTTGGGCGTGCCGGCGGGCGCCACGATCCCATTCCATGCACTGCCAACAACATCGCCATAACCTTCCTCCGCAGTCGTCGGCACCTCGGGAAGGAGTGGACTGCGCGTCTTGCTAGCAATGACAAGCGGTCGCAATTGTCCCGCTTTGATATTGGGGAGGATCAGCGGAAGAACGCTGAACAACATATCGACCTGGCCGCTGATCACATCAAGCGTCGCCGGCGCGCCCCCCTTATAGGGCACGTCGAGAATGTTGATGCCGGCCGACATTTTCAGCATTTCGGTGAGCAGGTGCGGTACCGAGCCGGTCGAAACCAGCGCAGCGGATAGCTTGCCTGGTTTAGATTTCGCCAGGGCGACCAGTTCATTGAGCGACTTCGCCGAAATTGCCGGATTGACCGCGAGTACGATTGGGCTCCCATTCGCAAGGATAATCGGCTCCAAATCCTTCTGCGGATCGTAAGGCAGATCAGAATAAAGGCTGCGTCCTACCGTTACCGGGCCGGGCGTTGCCATCCCGATGACGTAACCGTCGGGTGCTGCTTTTGCGATATAATCCGTGCCAAGGTTTCCATTCGCTCCTGCGAGATTGTCGACGAACACGGTTTGCGTGAGCAAATCGCTGAGTTTCCCAGCGACCCACCGTGCGGCGATGTCAGTACCGCCACCTGGCGGATAGGGAACGACCATCTTGATCGGCCGATTGGGATAGTTTTGCGCATAGGCCGCCATACCGACAGTGAGACCTACCAGAGTGACTGCGGAGACAGCGAGCGAAATCAGCCAGACCGATAACTCAGTACGGATTGGAAAGGACCGTGCAGTGATGTACATCGACGTGCGTTCCATGTTTGAGGTGCGAAAAAGGCGAGCCCTGTTTTCTTCAATTCACCATGCAATCGGAATAATGATTGCCCTACCCAACCACAATGAGCAGAGATCATGGTTGATATAGGAAGTTGCGTCCAATCCGATGTTCTCGCGGAAAGAATGAGATCACTTCAAGAATGGGGCCAACAGCAGGAATTCGATGCAATCGTCGTATTCGGCCAGGGCAGTGTACTTGGCACCGCAACGCGCAGCCATGGTAATCTTCGCTATCTGCTCGACTGGGACGGCGACGCAGCTCCGTCCGCGCTGGTTTTACCGACGAGCGGCTCTCCAGCCTTGGTGGTTGCCAACATCTTTGCGCATATGCGCGCGCAGGAGCGAAAATTACTGGCGGATGTACGGTTTGGCAGAGGCGCTTCATTCGCGGCGGCAGTTGTCGAATTGTTGCCGCGAACCGCCAAGCGTGTCGCTCTAGCCGGGCGTGATGAAATACCGGTTGGCATTTGGGAACCCCTTGTTGCTGCGGGCGCCTCGGCGTGGGTGAATTGCGAGCCTGAGCTGGCGCGCCAGCGGGCCATTAAGGACAGTGTCCAAATTGCCTATCATCGCCAGGCGGCAGCAATCTGCGATCGCATTTTTGAACAGTTCGGCCCTGCCCTGCATTCGGGACAATCCGTTGCGGACATCCAAGCGGAGCTTGAAAAAGTGGGGCGCCAACTCGGGTGCGAATATTGCAAGACTTGGCTGACCGTTCGTCCGAACGCCGATCGTTGCCGTTACCTCGCAGATGAAAACCAAAATGTGCCGCAAGTCGGCGATCAGGCTCTTCTCGGTATCATGTTAATTTTTCACGGGCATTGGGGACATGCTATTCGTACCGGTTCAATCGGCACACCGAGTGACGCAGCGCAGAAGATTTTCAAAATAGTTCAGGACATGCACGCCGCCATGCTCGATCAGCTTCGGCCGGGTGCCGATCTCCGCGCGGTAGGCCAAGCCGGCATCGCGCGCGGTCTGCAGCTTGGCGAGCAATTTCAGTTCCGCGGCGGTCATGCGCTAGGTCACAGTTACGAGGATCCTATCGGCTCGGCCGAATTTCCCCAACCTTACGATCCAACCGCAAAGATTCCCGCCGAGCCCCACCTTATAGAGCCCGGCATGCTGTTTGAAGTCCATCCCAATCTATTCGTGGAAGGATATGCCGGAGCTTCCATTGGTGACATGGTCTTAGCGACCGAACAGGGTTCAGAACTTTTAACGCGACATCCGCGCGACCTTCTTGTGTACTGAAACCCGTTACAATCGGCATTGGTTGCTTCCAAGCAAGGACGTGACAAAAGGCGCGATTTGGAGTCGCCCGACCGACCTATAACTCTGGCTGAATGCCGGCAGCCTTGATGACCTTTTGCCATTTTTTGGTTTCGCTCTTTAGAAAGGCGTCAAATTCTTCCGGCGAGCTTGCGATTATATCAGCACCCTGTTCGGATAATTGCACTGAGACTTCCGGTGATCTCAGCGCCTTCACAATTGCGACATTCAATTTCTTAACGATTCCAGGCGGCGTTCCCGCCGGCGCCAGCGCTCCGAACCAGGATGTAAACTCGTAGCCTGGCAATCCGGATTCCGCGATTGCTGGAACGTCCGGTGCCGCACTTGACCGCTTTGCACTTGTTACAGCGAGAGCGCGGACCTGTCCGGCGCGCGCCTGCGGGAGTACTGCGAGCAGGTTAGCAAATGTCATATCAACGTGATCACCGATGACAGCGGCGACGGCGGGTCCACCCCCTCTGTACGGAACATGCAGGATATCGACCTCCGCGGATTGTTTGAAAAGCTCGGCGGCGATCTGAAAAGGACTCCCCACGCCCGCAGATGCATAGGTCAGCTTGCCCGGCTTTTGCTTCGCCAGCGCGATCAGCTCTTTGACGTTCTTTGCGGGTAATGCCGGATTCACCACCAGCATATGAGGAACGCCAGCAATGAGGGTTATTCCGGCGAAGTCCTTGATTGCGTTGTAATCCAGTGATTTGTAAAGAGCGGGACTGGTCGCCAGCGTTATCGTTGCTATCATAATCGTGTAGCCGTCAGGCACCGAGCGAGCGACAATCGCAGCGCCCAGGTTTCCCGCCACACCGGGGCGATTTTCTACCGGAAACGGCTGTCCCAATGATTGTTGAAGCTTTTCACTGATCGCACGTGCAAAAATGTCCGTGCCGCCACCCGGCGGCCAAGGCACGATGATGTGCACCGGACGATTTGGATAACTTTGCACATCGACAGGTTGGGCAAGACTGGCCGCAGCTCCAACCATAAGCAGCAGCACAGTCAGCAGCACGAATCGGAGCTTCATCTTGCGACCTCCCTTCGGATTCTGCGCTTGTTTCTTAGAGCGAGCGTAATCAACGTGGACAGTTCAATCAAGCGGATTGACTGACAATCTGACAAGCTTACAATCCGGACCATGAAGGGTGAACTTGAGATTTTTGCGCTCGCGGCACCTCTGCGACGCGAGATTGAAACGCGGCTCCGATTCGCCATTACGCAGGGTCGATTTCATGCAGGTGAGCGCCTGATCGAGCGCGAACTATGCGAAATGCTTGGCGTCAGCCGGCCTTCACTGCGTGAGGCCCTGCGTCAATTAGAAGCTGAGCAACTTGTGACGTTACGACCGAACCGCGGCCCGGTCGTCGCCGAGATTACGATTGAGGAGGCGGCCGAGATTTACGAAATACGCTCCGTCTTGGAAGGGTTTGCGGCAAGACTGTTCACGCGATGGGCAACTCCTGCCCAGGTGCAGAACCTTAGACAGACGGTCCGCGACCTCAAAAAGGCTGAAAATGGTAGCCCTTCGGAACTTTTGCTCGACCGCAAAAACAAGTTCTACGAAGTCCTGCTCAGCGGCTGCAATAACCGCGTTGTCGAGCGCGTCCTCAGTCAATTACATAATCGGATCAGACTATTGAGAGCGGAAACGCTGGCCGGACGCACCAAGGCTGCTCTCGCTGAAATCGAAAAAATCGTCAAAGCGATTGAGGAGCGTAACGAGGACGCCGCTTGTCAGGCAAGTACCGTGCACATCGAGCGCGCGGCGAAGTTCGCCATCCGCTCGCTGGAGCAACGGCAAAATAACCTCGAGGCGTCCGGCGCACGAAATGTACGGAGGAAATATGATCGTCGATATGCGGCTGCGTCCACCAACAAAGAGTTGGATAGAAAAGCCGCAATATAAGAAGGGCGTACAATTCTATCCAAGTCGTGTCGGTTTTCCGCGTCCACCGTCGGCTGAGCAGCGCTCGATGAGTTTGATGCTGGAGGAAATGGATAAGGCCGGCATTACCTGGGGTGTCGCGATGGGCCGGCACTCCGCAGAGCCGCTCGGCGCCATTCCCAATGAGGAAATCCGCGAGGTCGTCAACGCTTATCCCAATCGGTTCGTCTCTTTTGCCGGCATAGACGTTCGAAAATCTCAGGACGAAATGCTTGCGGAACTCGATCGCTGCCTCGGATGGCCAGGATTTGTCGGAGTTTCGATCGAGCCGGGCGCTTCCAGCCCGCCATTGAAGGCCAATGAACGCAAGCTGTATCCGCTGTACGAGAGCTGTCAGGCTCGAAACGTACCGATCTCCATATCCCTCAGCAATCTGCTGTGTGTAATGGTTGGTGCCCCCGTCGAATATAGTGCGCCATTCCCGCTTTATGATGTTGCAAGGGACTTTCCCAAACTCGACATCGTGATTTCACATGCGGCGTGGCCCTGGATTTACGAGACGATAGGTCTCGCCTTCGCTTGCCAAAATATCTACGTGTCGCCGGATCTGTACATGGTTGGCGTCAACATGCCTGGCGCCGCGGAATATATCCGTGCCGCCAATTCGTTTCTCTCTGAACGCATTCTGTTCGGCACGGCCTACCCCAGTCGTCCCTTAGTCGAGAGCGTACAAGCGTTCGAGCAATGGGATTTCGCACCCGGCGTAAAAGAAAAAGTTCTTAGCAAGAACGCCTTGCGAGTTATGCGTATGGAATCCTGACACCATGGTAATTGATTTTCGCTGTCGGCCTCCGACCGAATATTTCCTGCAATACTTCGACGCGCCGCGGGTCGGGTGGATGGCGGCCAGACTGGGAGCGCCAACGCTCTCTCGAGCATTCCTGGAAGGGTCGCTTGAGCTGTTTTGGGAGGAAATGGACGAGGCCGGCATCGATGTCGGTGTCGTCCTCGGACGCAACAGCCCGGCCGTGTTCATGGGTAAGCCTTTCAAGGAGGCTTACATCCCGAATGAACATATTGCCGAATTGCAGGCAAAATATTCAAAGCGTCTCGTCGGCTTTGGCGGCATCGATACGTCGAACACAAGACACAATGCGGTGGAGGAAACGGTTCGCTGCGTCGAAAAATTAGGCTTGAAAGGCATTTTTATAGAGCCAGGCCGCCAATTGCTCAGCCACCCAGCCGACGATCGGCTTAATCCTCTTTATGAAGCCTGCATCGACTTGGGCCTACCTGTTGTGGTGATGAGCGGCCCTTATGCCGGCGCCGATATCAACGCTACTCATCCCGTCCCAATCGATCAACTCGCCACACGTTATCCGGCGCTTAAGATCGTGCTAGGCCACGGCAGCTGGCCGTGGATCCAGGAAACGTTAGGCGTCGCCTTCAAGCATCCGAATGTCTTTATTTCACCCGATATTTATTTTTTCGCTCCAGGAGGATCGGGATATGTCGACGCGGTCGAGGGTGCACTACAGGATCAGTTTCTATTTGCTACTGCCTACCCTTTGCGACCTCTGGGCCAAACGGTGCGAGAATGTCGCGCCTTTTCATTCGGCAAGGCTGTTTCCGACAAATTCTTCTCGTTGAATGCGCAATCTTTGTTGCGACTTTAAACGACTAGGTGGCGCCTTCAAGGACGGCGCGCCGACGCCTCATATCACGCGGGGGAGCGGTTGATGGAACATACACCGATGCACCGGGTCGCGACGGCAAGCGCGATCGGCACGATTTTGGAGTGGTACGACTTCGCTCTTTACAATGCGATGTCGGGTCTCGTCTTCAACAAGATATTCTTTCCCTCATTCGACCCGCTCGTCGGTACACTGCTGGCGTTCCTGACCTACGGCGTCGGCATGGTGGCGCGGCCGGTCGGCGGCATCATTTGCGGCCGGTTGGGCGACATCATCGGGCGCCGTCCGATGTTGATTGCGACGGTCAGTACCATGGGCGCGTCGACGGCGTTGATTGGTCTGCTGCCGTCTTACGGCCAAGTCGGCGTGCTGGCGCCGATCCTGCTCGTCCTGCTGCGCTTCGTGCAGGGCATCATGCTCGGCGGCGAATGGGCCGGCGCCGTACTGCTCGCGGTGGAGCATGGCTCCGCCAAGCGGCGCGGCCTCAACGCGTCCTGGACACAATGCGGCACGCCCGGCGGCACGCTGCTCGCGACCGCCGCCCTCGGCGTCACTACCTACATGACCAGCAATGCTGCCTTCATCGCCTGGGCTTGGCGCATTCCGTTCTTGGTCAGCGTCGTGCTCGTCCTCTACGGCGTGTGGCTGCGTGCGCGCGTCGCCGAGACGCCGCAATTCAGCGAGCTCAAGGCCAAGGACGAAATCGCCAAGGCGCCGGTCAGCGAAGTGCTCGGCAGCCATTGGCGACGCGTGCTCATGGGCTGCACCATCAAGTTTGGTCCCGACGCCGTCGGCGCCCTGATGTTCGTCTTTATTCTCACCTACCTCACTCAGGTGGTGAAGGTCGACCGCTCGCTCGCCTTATCCGCGGTCAGCATCGGCTCTGCGGCGAACCTCGTGACCATTCCGCTTTTCGGATCGCTGTCGGACCGCTTTGGACGCCGTCCGGTCTATCTTGCGGGCATCGGGCTCGCCATCGTCTGGACCCTTGTCTTGTTCCGGCTTCTCGACACCGCGATACCTGGCGTCGTCATCCTCGCCGCCGTGATCGGGCTCGTCATCCATGCCTCGCTGTGGGGAACGCAGGCCTCCTTCATCACCGAGCAATTCCCGACGCGGCTGCGTTACACCGGCTCCTCCCTCTCCTACACGCTTGTGGGCATTCTAGCGGCGGCGACACCGGCGGCGATGGTCGCGCTACAGAGAGAATACAACGCGATCGGGCCCGCGGCCTATGTGATTTTCCTTCTGGTGGTCACTGGCCTCGCCGTGATGTTCGGAACGACCCGCCCGGTCGCCGACGCGGCCGGGTAAAATTATGGCGCAGGTGCGTATCGGTATCGATGTCGGCGGTACGTTCACGGACCTTGTCCTGCTCGACGAGGACGGCAGGACAACATTCCACAAACTCCCGTCGACGCCGAAGACGCCACATGTCGCACCGATCGACGGCATCAGGCACCTTCTCGAGCGCGCAAATATCGACCCGCAAGATGTCGAGTTTGTCGGGCTTGGCACAACGGTCGCGACCAATATGCTGCTTGAGCGTAAAGGCGCGCCGACCGGTCTGATCACGACCGAAGGCTTTCGTGACCTGCTTGAGATTGCCCGGCAAAAGCGACCGTTGGTGTTTGACCCCTTCACGCCAAAGCCGCGCCCGTTGATTCCGCGCGAGCACCGCTTCGGCGTGCGCGAGCGCGTGACCTTCGACGGCAGCGTTCTCGTGCCTCTCGACGAGAGCGACGTGGTGCAGGCGGCGAGGCGGCTGCGCGAAGCGGGAATTGTGAGCGTCGCGATCTGCTTTTTGCATTCCTACGCCAATCCCGCGCACGAGCAGCGCGCCGCCGAGCTTGTCCACGGCGCTTGGCCCGGCGTGCATTTGGTGACCTCGGAAGCGCTGATCCCCGAATTCCGCGAATATGAGCGGCTCACCACGACAGTGCTCAACGCCTACCTGTTGCCCGGCATGGGCGATTACCTCGCAGAATTCTCCGCCGCGGTCCGCGGGCTCGGCATCACCGCGGAACCGCTGATCATGAGTTCGAGCGGCGGTGCGCTCCGTGTGCTACTCGCAGCGCGGCGACCGGTCGATACGCTGTTCTCCGGTCCTAGCGGTGGCGTCAGTGGCGCAAGCTTCGTAGCGGCGCTCGCCGGCATCGAGGATACGATCAATTTCGACATGGGTGGAACCAGCACGGAAGTCTGCGTCGTGCACGGCGGCACGCCGGAGTTCAGCCATCACCGCGATATCGAAGGCATACCTGTGCGCAGCACCGCGGTCGCCGTCAATACGATCGGCGCCGGCGGCAGCAGCGTTGCGTGGATTGACGAAGGCGGCTTGTTGCACGTCGGCCCCGAAAGCGTCGGCGCCGATCCTGGACCGGCCTGCTACGGACGCGGCGGCACGCGACCGACCGTCACCGACGCAAACGTCGTGCTGGGTCGGCTCAATCCTGAATTCCTACTTGGTGGCACGTTGCCGATCGACGCGAGGCGGTCGGCCTCGGCGATCGAGAAATTCGTCGCCAAGCCGATGGGCCTCAGGGTGACAGAAGCGGCAAGCGCGATCCTTACGGTATCAGGCAACAACATCGCGCAGGCAGTCCGCGTCGTCTCGACCAGCAAGGGGCTCGATCCCGCCGATTACACGTTGGTAGCTTACGGCGGCGCAGGCCCGCTCCTCGCGACCGCGGTGGCTGAGGAGCTTGGTATTTCGCGTATCCTGGTGCCCGCGGGTCCGGGCATCCTGTGCGCCTTCGGCGTTCTGACCAAGGATGTCGCCATGGATCTGAGTATGAGCCGCCTAATGACGGATGCCGGCGAGCGGTTCACCGCACGCGTGCATGCGGTGTTCGATGAGCTGAGGCGCCGCGCGCAGACCGAGCTTGCCGAGAGCGGGGCCAATGTGACGAGTATGACTTTCACCCACACCATTGACGTGCGCTATGTCGGGCAGAATTTCGAGCTGCCGGTCGCGGTCAGACTCGACGACGATGAGCTGCGCGAGCAGATCCGCGCACGCTTCCACGAGGCCCATCGGCAAATCTATGGCTTTGTGCGCGAGAACGGCGTTCTTGAGCTGGTGACGTTCCGCCTGCGCGCGATCCTCCCAACCACGCGGCCGCAGCGTCCCGACGCGACGTCGCACGAAAAGCGGTGTGGCAAAGCCGCGGATCGCCGACCGGTCGTGTTCGATGATGGCGACGCAGCCATGCCCTGTGACGTCTATGAACGCTCCTCGCTTGCGCCCGGCCATTGCATCGCGGGGCCGGCTATCATCGAGCAGATGGACACGACGACTATCGTGCCGGCGGGCTTCAGCGCACTGGCGGATCCGAGCGGCAACCTTCTTCTGACCAGGGCGGGATCGGCGCAATGAGTGGCGGGCCAGGCCAAGCGCGGATCGAGATCGTCGCCGGCGCGCTCGAGGCGGCGACTGCGGAAATGTGCGCAAGCCTCATCCGCAGCGCGTATTCGCCGAACATCAAGGAGCGCGCCGACTGTTCGACGGCTTTGTGCGACATGCAGGGCCGCACGCTGTCGGTCGCGACCCATGCGCCGGCACACCTCGGCTCGACGCTCAAACTCGTTCCCGCGCTGCTCGAACGGTTTCCGGTCGACATCCTCAAGCCGGGCGACGTGTTTTTCGCCAACGATCCTTATATTGTCGGGGTTACCCATCTCAACGATTGCACGGCGGCCGCGCCAATCTTCATTGATGGAAAGCCGGTGGCCTTCGCGCTGGCCGTTGCGCACCATTCCGACGTCGGTGGCCGCGTGCCTGGCAGCGAGTTCCGGCGATTCGACCAGCATCTTCCAGGACGGAGTGCGCCTGCCGCCTATGCGCCTCGTCGACGCCGGCGTGCGTCGCAACGACATCTGGGAAATGTTTCTCCTCAATTCGCGGACGCCGCATTTCAGCAATGGCGATCTGCTCGCCCAGCTGGCCGCGCTGGAACGCGGCCGCATCCGCGTCGAAGAGATCTACAAACGCTATGGGCTCGATTCGACGCAGGCCGCGATCGAGCGGGTGCTTGACGCCACCGAGCAGCGCATGCGCAGCCGCCTGCGCGAGGTGCTGTGCAACGGCACCTACAAGGCCGAGGACTGGTTCGACGACGACGGCCTCTCCGACACTCCGTTCAAGGTCGCAGCATCGGTCACGATCGATGAGAGTGGCGTGCTCTTCGATCTCTCCGAGTGTCCGCCGCAACTGGGCTCGGGCAAGAACGTGCCGCTGACGCACACTCTGGCGACCGTCATCTACTGCCTCAAAGCCGTAGTCGATCCGACCATTCCAAACAACGAAGGCGTCTACCGCGTGATCCAGCTCAATGCGCCCGAGGGCAGCGTTATCAATCCGCGGCCGCCGGCCGCTGTAGGCTCGCGCAATCCGACGGCAATGGTGCTCGCAGACGTGCTGCTGAATGCGCTCGGCCAGGCGGCCCCGGTGCGCGCGATCGCGGCCAACGGAAATTTCCAGGGTACGATCCTCGCCGGCTGGGATGCGGAGCGCGCCCGCTATTTCGTCAACTACGAGAACTTCGCCGGCGGCCAGGGTGCCCTGCCTACGCGCGACGGCGATGACGCTATGCATGTCACCATGTCCAACACCTCGAATCTGCCAATCGAGGCGATGGAGATGGAGTTTCCGTTGCGCGTCGAGCGCTATGAGCTCATTCCTGACTCCGGCGGCGCCGGCCGCCAGCGCGGCGGTCTCGGCGTCTGCCGCGACTACCGGATCATCGGCGACGGCATCGTGCTGGCAACGCGCTCGTCACGGCAGAAATTTCCCGCTCAAGGCCTCGCCGGTGGGCGGAGCGGCGGGCTCGGCGCCTTCATCCTCGACCCCGATCAACCCTCTGCGACGAAGAAGCTGCCGGGCACGGGATCGGAAATTTCGTTGCGTAAGGGCGCGTTGCTTCGGATCATGACGGCTGGGGGCGGCGGCTACGGTGATCCGCTGGACCGCGATCCGGCCAGGGCTGCTGCGGATCGTCGCGCTGCGAAAGTGTTGAAATAGAGGGGCACGAACGTTCTGCCGCTACCGTCTTCTGGGCGCAAAGGGCATCGGCGGTAAGGGCACTCGACCGGCCGGTCGGTGAGATCGAGCCACATCGATGGAGCGGATGCGATTGGAAGAAAATCCGCTGCCACCATGACTCAACCCGCCATGCTGATCTGCCGTGAGGCAAGCGGACCAGGACGCAGCCATTCCGCCAGCTTCGACCAACGCCGCCGGCCCGAGACGTTCCGCACCGCGATGGCGACGGCCTTCTTCTGGCCGACCAGCACGACCAGCCGCTTGCCGCGGGTGACGCCGGTGTAGAGAAGGTTCCGCTGCAACATGCCGTAGTGCTGCGTCATGACCGGAATCACCACGGCTGGGTATTCCGAGCCTTGGCTCTTGTGGATGCTCGCGGCGTATGCCGGCACTAGGGCGTCGAGCTCGCCAAATCCATAGGTGACCGAGCGCCCGTCGAAGCTAGCGGTGAGTTCGCCTTCCTCAGGCTCAACGTCCGCCACAAACCCAATGTCGCCGTTGTATACCTCCTTATCATAGTCGTTCTCGATCTGCATGACCTTGTCGCCGGGCGCAAAGGTCCAGCCAAATCTCTCGATCTTGCGCTCTCCCGCCGGATTCAATGCGGCCTGGAGTTCAATGTTGAGGGAGCGCGCTCCGACGCCGCCGCGGTTCATCGGGCAGAGAACCTGGACATCGCGGATTGGATCGAGACCAAAGCGGCGCGGGATGCGGGTTTTGACGAGCTCGATGATGCGCGGAACCGCGGTCTCGGGATCATCGGCCTCGACAAAATAGAAGTCGCTCTCGGCTTCAGGTTTGCGAAGATCGGCATGACACCGTGGTTGATGCGATGGGCATTCACGATGATCTGGCTTTGGGCCGCCTGCCGGAATACTTCGGTGAGGCGTACCACTGGCACCGAGCCGGATGAGATGACATCGGCCAGCACTTGGCCGGGCCCAACCGAGGGAAGCTGGTCGATGTCGCCAACAATCAAAAGAGCGGCCCGGTCCGGCACCGCCTTCATGAGCGCTTGCATCAGCATGACATCGACCATGGAGGTCTCGTCGACTACCAACAGGTCACAGTCGAGCGGGTTGCCGTCGCCGCGCTTGAAGCCGCCGCCCTTAGGGTCAACCTCCAGCAACCGGTGGATGGTCTTGGCCTCGAAGCCAGTCGCCTCGGTCATACGTTTCGCGGCGCGACCCGTCGGAGCGCACAGCAGAAGGTTCGTGCCCTTCGCGGCGAGGATGCGCAGAATGGCATTGACGATGGTTGTTTTGCCAACGCCGGGGCCACCGGTCATGACCAACACCTTGGACGTCAGTGCGAGCCGGATCGCTGCGACCTGGCTTTCGGCAAGGGCAAGACCGATACGCCCCTCGACCCACGGCAAGGCCTTGTCGGCATCGATCCAGGGCCAAGGCAGCATGCCATTTGCCAGCCGCATCAGCCGCTCGGCGATGGTGCGCTCCGCCCGATGCAAGCCGGTCAGAAATACGCATGGCGTTTCGCCAACCCGGTCGGCTACCACCGTACCCTCCTGCAGCTCGAGATCGAGCGCAGTACGGATGAGCTCCTGCGAAACCTCAAGCAACTTCTCGGCAAGCGGTATCAGTTCCTCCGTCGGCAAGCCGCAATGTCCGTCGTCCATCGCCTCGGTCAGCGCATAGGAGATACCGGCGCGGACCCGCACCACGGCGGTCTTCTCGATGCCAAGCTTCATTGCGATAGCGTCGGCGGTCTTGAAACCGATGCCGCGGATGTCGCGCGCCAGGCGATACGGGTTTTCGGTCATGACCTGGATGGCGTCAGGGCCGTAGGTCTTGTAGATGCGCACTGCCCGCGCCGTGCCGACACCGTGGCTGTGCAAGAACACCATGATTTCCCGCACCGCCTTCTGCTCGGACCAGGCGGCGAGAATGCTGGCAGCGCGAACCGGCCCGATGCCATCAACCTCGCGCAGCCGGTTCGGCGTCGCCTCGATGACATCGAATACTTTCTCGCCGAAGGCGCGCACGAGCTTCTTGGCGTAGGCCGGGCCGATGCCGCGGATCATGCCGGACGAGAGGTACTTCTCGATGCCGTCGGCCGAGTCGGGGGCGAGGTTCGCAGGAACCGCGCCTTGAACTGCTGGCCGTGTGTTCGATCGTTGACCCATTCGCCTGACGCCGTGATCCACTCACCGGCTGCAATTGCTGCAGCATGGCCGACAACGGTCACGACGTCACGATGCCCGCGCGCTTTGGCCCGCAGAACGCAAAAGCCATTCTCGGCATTGTGGTACGTGACGCGCTCGATGAGACCGGCAAGAACCTCCTGGGGCTGATTCTCGGACGGGTGTTTCATGGTCGGCGCGGCAGAATCACCGGTTGCACGCATGCCATTCTGCTCAAGCCGGTGATTGGGCGGCAATGTTGGTCGCGTGACTTAGCCTCATAACCTAGACGGCGCCGTCTGCAGTATTGTCGAACGTTGCAGCCATTATAATGTTTCGCATGGCCCCTCGCTCGGCAAAACGGATACGCATCACCACCGAATCGCTCGAAACCATGGGTGCGCCCGCCCTGGCGAGCTTGCTCGTGGATCACGCGAAAGTCGACAAGGTTCTGCGCAGGAAACTAGGGCTACTGCTCGCCAGCAAAGAAGGCTCGGGCAAGCTCGTAGCCGAAATCGAGAAGCGCATTCGCACGATCGGCAGGTCGAAATCCCACATCGTCTGGGAAAGGACCAGGGACATCGTCCAAGAATTGGATCACCTACGCGAAACCATCGCCGGCCCGCTCGCGTCGCAGGACCGGATGGCGGCGCTTGAGCGCATGTGGGACTTCATCGGCATAGCCGATGATGTGCTTGAGCGCACTGGCGATAACTACGGCACCGTCGAAGAAGTTTTTCGTCAGGCGATGGTCGATCTCGGCCGCCTTTGCGCCGATGACCCTGGTAGCGATCCCGCCGAGCTCGCCCGGCGCGTACTGTCGATCGTCGAAGGAGATGGCTTCGGCTCCTCGGGGGCCATGATCGGACACCTCAGCCATGCTCTCGGGCCAAGAGGTCGCGCCGAAATTCGAGCCGCGACCAAAACGGCGCTCGCTGCTATACCGAAGTCGGAGGCCGCAGACGGATGGCAAGTGGATGAACGCCGTCGCCACTTGGCGCACCGGCTCGCCCTTCTGGCAGACATCGAGGGTGACGTCGACAATTATATCGCCGCAATGCGCGAGGGCGGGATGGAGGCGGCCTACGCGCCCGATATCGCCAAGAGACTGATCCGAGCTGGACGACCAGGCGAAGCCATAGATTGGCTCAAGCGATCGAGACGGCCGTTCGACGATGAGGATACCACGCATATCGACCTCATGGTCGAAGCGCTGGAAGCCTTGGGTAAAAAGAATGAGGCTCAGGACGCGAGGTGGCGGTATTTCGAAAAGTCCCTGAACGTCGACAGTCTAAGGGCGTATCTGAAGCGCCTGCCAGATTTTGAAGACTTCGAGGCGGAGCGAAAGGCGTTCGGGATTGCCGCCAAGCACCGCTCAGTTGACACCGCGCTGGAATTCTTCGTTGCCTGGCCGAACTTACAGCGCGCCGACGAGATCGTGCGGGTGCGCGAGAAGGAATTAGATGGTGGCGCTTACTATAAACTGCGCCCCGCGGCTGAAGCGTTGGAAGACAAATATCCGGCCGGTGCAACGCGCCTCTACCGTCGCATGGTTGAGAGCGTGCTGCATCGAGGATCGTCAAAGCAGTACCCCTACGCGGCTCGGGACCTTCACTCGTGTATCCGGCTGGCCCCGCGCGTTGCCGATGACGCGAACCTCGAGAAGCATGCGACCTTCATCGCGCGTCTACAGCAATCGCACGGGCGGAAGCACGGCTTCTGGGGTTTGGTGAAGCCATGATCGCGATGGCATGGCGTTACGGCCACAATCGTGGGGTCAGGCCGGTGTGAGATTTTGCCAGCTCCGATGCGCTGAAAACGGTCTTCACGCACAGCAATGAAACCTCGCTCGTTGCATTGCCTTGAATGTCCAAGATTTTGTGTGATGCAGGAGGACCGCGAATGCGCTAACATCTGATTGGGCTGAAGGGGCTTCCAACAGGGAGTTCTAGAGATGTGTGACTTTAGCCTCCAAAGCGTACGTTCGCGATCCGCGAAGGTCGGCGATAAGCTCGAGACGCGTGACTTCGGCGCCGGGACGCGCGGCTTTGCCGCCGCGGATGATCCCGGACTGGCGGTGTGTGTGCTGCCGGGAACGGAACTGGCCTTCACCGGGGACGTTGCGTGCCTGCCTGCCGGCCTGCTCGGGTGGAAGACGAAGACAATCAACCACCAGACGGCAATCTTTCGACAGGTCAACCGGGACAAATTGGCCGCGCATCACGATGCGCTCGAATTTCCGGATGGGTGCACCGTACTGCTGACGCTGCTGTGCGAAGGTCAGGAAGCAACGGTGCTTCAGCTGCCTGCGCGGCCAACGAACGCGACCGAGGCGGATGCGCAGAAGCGCGTCATCTACGTAGGCTGACAGTTCAGGGCAGACCTCTGTAGGCCGCCTTAGGAAGCGGCCTACTTTTTTCACGGAGCCCTACGTGTAGCGGGCTAGGAAAATAAGCATCCTCGCAATGCATGAAGCGTGCATCAGGCGGAGTATTGGATGATTTGACGCCGACTTGAAAATTTGGCCGGTCGATAAGCGCGTCGGCGACGTACGGAACAAGGGACCGGAGCTGGCGTTGGCGGTTTAACCCGATGTGACGAAAGCTGGAAGATTCCGCCGGTAGTCAACGCCAGTTGAGCTAATTTTCCGGTTTGAGCGCGATCATTGCGGCGCGGCAAGTCATTTGTACCGTGGAAATTTGCGCAGCTCTTGAGCCTTGTCCGCAAGCGTAGGCTCGCCATAACGACGGCCGACAGAAGCGGGCGCATGTCCGACGATAGCATCAAGCACCTTTTCGGAAATACCGCACCGAAAGCCCGTGGCCTTGAACGTATGTCGCCACGCATGGTTCGGTGACAACTCAGGATCGTTGACGCCAATATCCCGAACCCATGCGGCAACATGCTCGCGTGCCTTTACATAGCGCGGCTTGCGGGGGTTGGTCGGATCGTTAGCTGCCGCCGGCTCCTTCGGTTCGTTGTAGAACAGTGGTCCGTTGCCGCTGGTCTTAACGAACGCGAGGAACCCTTGCTCGATTAGATGCTCATGAAGCGGCACTAGGCGCGCGGTTCCGGTTTTGGTCGTGCCGGCTTCCGGTGAGATTTTCATCGCGAGAATGCCGTCACGCTCTACAATGTCAACGCCACGCAATTGCGTAAGCTCGCCCATGCGTGCGCCGCTGTACGCCGCGAGCCACGGACACCATCGTTTGGCTGCGTCGCCTTTGCTGCGATGTTGGACCGCCAGCGCGGCACTTAATACCGTGTCGATTTCATCGTCAGTGAACGCCTTGGTTTCGCGCGTTCTGATTTTTCGTGGCACCGTCACACGCCAGCCGACGAATGGGTTGCGCGAAATTAGCTTTTCACCAACTGCCCACGCGAACACGCTTCTTGCCGCGTTAACCCATACCTCAGCGACCGTGCCGGCGGTCCTGTCTGAATTGATAAGCCCGTTCGCCCATTGCTGCATTTGTTCCGGCAATAAGGCCCCAGCGTTCGTGTTCGGGAAATCGCTTTGCAGCCGCAGGAACACGACGCGCCATCGGTCTACAGTCGAGACGGCCGGCTTGGCCGTAGTGACCCAACGTTCAAACAAAGACCATGGCGTTAGGCTCGGGTCCACTGTCGCTTGGGATCGCGGGAACTGTTCCGCCCACTTGTCCGGGCCATAGTCGCCACGGGCGCGCCGGGCGAGCAGTGCCACGGCGGCAAAGAAATCGCGCGTCACGTAATCCAGGAACATCGTCCGCGAGGCTAAATCCAAGACCAACCGCTTTGCCGCTAAGAATTGCTGGGATTTGGCTTCGTCGGCGATGATAGGCCGCACGCGGTCGCGCATTCCGCTATCCCGCTCCCAAAAATCCAGCGGGTCGCCAGAGAAAACGCCGCCGGCCATCGCTGGACCATGAAGCTCGAAGCGCACATGCGCCTGGTAGTCCTCCCATACGTCCGCCGGCCAATTGCTCGCCGCCATCCGCGCGGTGAACCATTCGTACCACTCGCCGGCCAAAGCTCGCGCTTCCTTCGGGGTGAGCGTGCGCCCCTCCCCTTTTCGCGCCGCGCGGATGTTGGCAATCCGCGCCTCAATCTCGCTGGACCATTCGCGGTATTTCGCTCGCGCAAGCAGGGCCGGCATCGGCCCGGTGTTCAGGCGTTCTTCGGTGCGCCGCCCGTACAGTTTGGCGTACTCTTCATGCACGTCGAGCGGGATCACCTTGCGGGCGACAAAACCGCCTTTACTTGTGGGCGCGAGTTTGGAGGCAGATCGGGGCAATCGAGGCTCCGCTACAAAACCGTTTTGTAGCGTTATTTGTAGCGGAGCCTTTGTAAAAAGCCAATCAGTTCAATAAGCTATTGAGGAATAATGAGCGGCAGGGTTAATGGTGCGGCCGG
>CAVTPQ010000019.1:0-26554 GCA_963736605.1 uncultured Alphaproteobacteria bacterium
GTACGCTTTCGATCCGCATCGGACTGTGAAGGCAGAATATTTGTATGTGGATTTTCCGTCTCGGGCATTCACCACAAACCCTGTTTCTCCTTCGGCGCTGGTACTATTCCCTTTACTCATAACTTCAGTTCTCTGAGTGCGAACATCGTGAGGCTCGGACTAAATTATAAATTCTAGTCTGCCATTTACGTGGTCAGCGAGTTTTGACTCCTCAATTTTCCTGACGCTGCGCGTGTGGCGTCGAGAAATTTGTCCTCGCCGGCGACGATGACGACTGGCAACGCGTTCCTCAAAAATGCATACCGGGCATTGTCGCGTACGCTGGCCCTGGCGAAGTTATGATCATAACATTGCTGCACTGTCGTTCGTCTCTTATTGGCCGATCGCGTCGTTTCGCGGCGGCGCAGTAATTCAGTCGCTTTCGGAGCGAAGCCGACATTGAGCGAGCGGCGCTTGTTGGGCAGCGGAGCAGCAACGCTCACACATCCAGCGCCGCCTCGTCGGCGAACTCGGCGCGCTCCTGGATGAAGTCGAAGCGCGCTTCGGCTTTGGCGCCCATCAGCCGCTCGACCGATTTTTCGGTATCTTTGCGGTCGTCGGCGGCGAGTATGACGCGAAGCAGCGTGCGCTTCTTCGGGTCCATGGTGGTTTCTTTGAGCTGCGCCGCCATCATCTCGCCCAAGCCCTTGAAGCGGCTGACTTCGACCTTGGCGTTGGCGTTGAACTCCTTCTTCAAAATCTCGTCGCGGTGCTTGTCGTCGCGGGCATAAAAATTCTTGCCGCCGTGGGACAGCCGATAGAGCGGCGGCACGGCGAGATAAAGATGCCCGTGATCGATGAGCTGCGGCATCTGCCGGTAGAAGAAGGTGATGAGGAGCGAGGCGATATGGGCGCCGTCGACGTCGGCGTCGGTCATGACGATGACGCGGCCGTAGCGCAAATCCTCGTCGCGATAATGCGCGCCGGTGCCGCAGCCGAGCGCCTGGACGAGATCGGCGAGCTGCTGGTTTTGCGCGAGCTTGTCCTTGCCGGCGGAGGCGACGTTGAGGATTTTGCCGCGCAGCGGCAGGATCGCCTGCGTCGCACGATCGCGCGCCTGCTTCGCCGAGCCGCCGGCCGAGTCGCCCTCGACGACGAAAATCTCCGAGCCCTCCGCGGCGTTGGCGGTGCAGTCGGCGAGCTTGCCGGGCAGGCGCAGTTTGCGCACCGCGGATTTGCGGGCGATGTCTTTTTCCTGGCGGCGGCGCAGGCGTTCCTCGGCGCGCTCGGCGACGAAATCGAGGAGCTTGTTGGCGGCGAGCGGATTGCCGGCGAGCCAATGGTCGAACGGGTCCTTGATCGCCTGCTCGACGATGCGCTGCGCTTCGGCGGTGGCGAGCCGGTCCTTGGTCTGGCCCTGGAATTCCGGTTCGCGGATGAACACCGAGAGCATGGCGCCGGCGCCGACCATGACGTCGTCGGAGGTGATGGCGGCGGCGCGTTTGTCCTGACCGACGCGCTCGGCGTGATCCTTTAGGCCCCGCGTCAGCGCCGTGCGCAGGCCGGACTCGTGAGTGCCGCCGTCCGGCGTCGGGATGGTGTTGCAATAGGAATTAAGAAAGCCGTCGGCATCGGCGGTCCAAGCCGCCGCCCATTGAACGGACCCGTGTGCACCGATCTTGCCTGCAATACCCGTGAAAATATCGGGATGCACCAGCGTCGCGCTGGCCAGCGTTTCCGACAGATAATCCTTCAAGCCGTCGGCGAAATGGAAGGTCGCTTTCTCCGGCACGTCATCGACGCCGCGCAACAATTCTTTGGCGCAGGACCAGCGGATTTCGACGCCGCCGAACAGATAGGCTTTCGAGCGCGTCATCTTGAAGACGCGCTCCGGCTTGAAATGCGCCTTGGCGCCGAAAATCTCGGGGTCCGGCCGGAAGCGCACTTTGGTGCCGCGGCGGTTCGGCGCCTTGCCGGCATCCAGCAATTTCGTCTTCGGCTTGCCGCGTTCGAACGCCATCTTGTAGAGCTTTTGGCCGCGCGCGACCTCGACCTCCATGCGCTCGGACAGCGCGTTGGCGACCGAGACGCCGACGCCGTGCAAACCGCCCGAGGTCTCGTAAACCTTGGAGTTGAATTTGCCGCCGGCGTGCAGCGTGCACATGATCACTTCGAGCGCCGACTTGTTCTTGAATTTCGGATGCGGATCGACCGGGATGCCGCGGCCGTTGTCGGTGACGGCGACAAAGCCGTCGGCTTCCATCTCGACGTCGATCCAGTCGGCGTGACCGGCCAGCGCCTCGTCCATGGCATTGTCGATGACCTCGGCGAACAGGTGATGGAGCGCCTTCTCGTCGGTGCCGCCGATATACATGCCGGGGCGGCGGCGCACCGGCTCGAGCCCCTCCAAAACCTCGATGTGCTTGGCGGTATAGCCGGCTTCGCCGCTATTGCGGGCGGACGCGCTAGTGACACGGCGTGCGGTCCCGCGCCGGCTTTCGCCCGCGTCGGCGAACAGGTCCGGCGTTTTGGCGGACTTCGACGATTTGGCAGCTTTTCCCACAGCTTTACCCAATGGCCTTACCCATGTGGAGTGTCACGTTTTGGCATGCAACGGAGACCGGCGAATTAAGTCTCACTATGCGCCCGACTATGCCATTTAGGCGGCAAATCCATCAGCACATTGACGGCCTCCGGCACCGGCCTTATATCGCCGCCCATGAAGAGGTCGTTATCGACTGTTGCGCTTTTCAATCGCCGCCGCCGTGCCGACACGGCACGGATGCGCGCTCGCGCGTAATTGTTCGTGCCGCCGGTTCCGCGGTACTCTCATCCTGATATCCTGCCCGCGAAATCGGCCTGACGCCTTCTCAAGCGTAAGGTGAGACTATGCCTGACAAAGCAAAAATCGGCGTACTCGGCGCCTCCGGTTATACCGGCGCGGAACTGGTGCGGCTCTTGCTGCGCCACCCGCGCGTCGAGATCGTATTGCTGACGGCCGATCGCCGCGCCGGCAAGACCATGGCCGACGTGTTTCCGCAATTCTCGCCCTATACGCTGCCCAAACTGACTTCCGTCGAGGAGGCGGATTGGAAGGCCCTTGGGCTCGATCTCGCTTTCTGCGCATTGCCGCACGGCACGACACAGAAGGTCATCAAAGACTTGATGGCGCGCGCAGCAGGCACGAAGGTCGTCGACCTGTCGGCCGATTTTCGCTTATCCGATCCCGCCGCCTATGCGCGCTGGTATGGCCACGAGCATTTCGCGCCCGAGCTGCAGCAGGGCGCGGTCTATGGCTTGACCGAGGTCTACCGGGACAAGATCAAAACGGCGCGGCTCGTTGCCAACCCGGGCTGTTACACGAGTTGCGCGGAGCTGGCGTTGATTCCGCTGCTCAAAGCCAAGGCCATCGACCCCGACGAGATCGTCATCGACGCCAAGTCGGGCATGACCGGAGCGGGCAGGGCGGCGAAAGAGGAGATGCTGTTCTCGGAAGTCTCCGAGGGCATCCATGCCTACGGCGTCGGCCACCATCGCCACATGGCCGAGCTCGACCAGGAATTCTCTTTGGCCGCCGGCCGGCAGGTGGTCGTCACCTTCACGCCGCACCTGGTGCCGATGAACCGAGGTATCCTCTCGACGATCTATGTTCGAGGCCTCAAGGTCTCGCCCCAGGATCTTCACTCGGTACTTTTAAAGTCTTACGCGAAGGAGCCGTTCATCCACGTGCTCCCGTTTGGGACCGTGCCGCAAACCCGGCATGTGCGCGGCTCGAACATGACATTTATCGGCGTCGCCGCCGACCGCATCCCCGGCCGCGCCATCATCGGCGCCGCGCTCGACAACCTGACCAAAGGCGCGTCCGGCCAGGCGGTGCAGAACATGAACCTCATGCTCGGCTTTCCGGAGACGATGGGGCTCGAGCAGGTCGCGTTGTTTCCGTAGGGAACCGGACTTCGCGGTTCTGACGGCCGAAAAAACTTCGGCAAATACTCAATCCCGCACCTTCACGTAACTGCCCGGCGCATCCTCGATTGCCTTGAGCGCACCGCCGCCGGGAATGCGCGCCGGCACCTCGGTCGGGCTTTGCCGGGTCAGCCAAACGAGCCAATCCGGCCACCACGAGCCGGGGTGTTCCTTGGCCTTGGCGAGCCAGCCATCGATGTCGGCGTTGCGCGGCTTCGGGCCGGTCCAAAACTGATATTTCTGCTTGGCCGGCGGATTGATCACGCCGGCGATATGGCCGGAGCCGGAGACTACGAATTTCACGTCGCCGCCGAACAGCTTCGACCCGACCATCACCGATTTGGCCGGCGCGATATGGTCTTCGCGCGTAGCCAGATTATAAATCGGCACTTTCACGGCTTTGAGATCGATCGGGCTGTTGCCGATCATCATTTTGCCCTTCGCCAGCTTGTTGTCGAGATAGCAATTGCGCAGGTAGAAGGAGTGGTTGGCGGCGGGCAGCCGCGTGGCGTCGGAATTCCAATACAGCAGGTCGAACGGGAACGGCGCCTTGCCTTTCAGATAATTGTTGATGACGTACGGCCACAACAGGTCGTTCGACCGCAACAGATTGAAAACGGTCACCATCGACTTGCTTTCGAGATAGCCGCGCTCGGCCATCCGTTGTTCGAGAGCCGCGACCTGCTCTTCGTCGACAAAGACCTTGAGATCGCCGGCATAGGTGAAGTCGACCTGGGATGCGAACAGCGTCGCCGATACGATGCGGTCGTCATGCCAGGCCGCCATGGCGGCAAGCGTGACCGCGAGCAGCGTGCCGCCGACGCAGTAACCGATGGCATGGACTTTGTCCTCGCCGATCGCCTCTTTGATGGCGTCGAGCGCCGCCAGCGGGCCCTGCCGCACGTAATCGTCAAAGCCTTTCTGCGCCAGATGCGCGTCGGGGTTGACCCACGAAATGCAGAACACCGTCAGGCCCTGGTCGACGCACCATTTGATGAAGGATTTCTCCGGCGTGAGGTCGAGCACGTAATACTTGTTGATCCACGGCGGCACGATCAGCAGCGGCCGCTTCAGCACGGTCTCGGTCGACGGCGCGTATTGGATAAGCTGCATCAGTTCGTTCTGGAAAATCACCTTGCCGGGCGTGATCGCGAGATTGCGGCCGACCTCGAACAACGAGGCGTCGGACTGCCGGATTCTCAGGTGTCCGCCGCCGGTTTGAATATCTTCGGCGAGCATATGCATGCCGCGAACCAGGTTGTCGGCGTTCGAGGCGAACGTCTCGCGCAACAGTTCGGGATTGGTCAGGACGAAATTGGTCGGCGACAGCGCATTGGTGATCTGCCGCATATAGAATTCGGCCTTCTGCTTGGTATGCGGATTAAGGTCCGCGGCGTCGCTGACCAATTTGTCGGCCCAGCCCGCGGTGAGGAGGTAGGCCTGCTTGAGAAAATCGAAGAACTGGTTTTGCGTCCATTCCGGATCGCTGAAGCGCTTGTCGCTCGGCGCCGGCCGCGCCACGGGGGGCGCTTCTTCGCCGGCCAACCGCTTCACCGCGGAGGCCCACAGTTCGAGATAGGCCTTACCCAGCCGGTTCTGCAGTTCGACGGTGCGCTGCGGGTCGGCGAGCCAGTATTCCGCGACCTGACCGAGCGTCTTGACCACTTCGGTCATTTCGTCGGCGAATTCGCTGTTGTCGCGGCCTTCCTCGCGCGGCTTGAGATAGGCCGCGAGCGCACGGCCGCCTTCCTCGACGAGTCGCGCTAGATTGCGCGAAAACTCCTCGACATCGACCGACCCGATTTTCATCGGTGGTTGCTGCGCCGGTTGCTGCTTCACCGGCTCTTGCGATGGAGCCCGCACGAGCGTTCCTCAATGGCCGCATAGAGAGCCGGCCTTTCGCCAGAAATGGCTGGTGCCGCTCTCCTGCACAAGGCGTGCCGACCGGCGCTTTTTTCAACGCGTTCTGATAGCCTATCGTTGGGGTAGAGCTGGCAATGTCCTTGTTTCGACATATTAGCACGTTAGCTTTGTAGCTTGTGTGATCTCTGAGGTCATCAGCATAAATTATTGGGGTCTTGGGAGTTTTTGAGACTTATGGGGGTGGGTGAGGCGGATTTTCGGGCCCCTTTGGGGACGAAACGGGGCGCTTTGCCAGGCAGTCGGAGACCACTGTGAAGCGCCGACGAAGGGTGACGACGCAAGTGTTTGCCGTTTTGGCGATTGTCGCTCCGGCAGCTGTTGCCATGTCCGGTTGCTCGCCCGGCGCCGATTATCCATCGATTTTCCCGGCCGTGCACGATATGCTGCCGCCGCGTGCCGACACGCCGATGGACGACAATCAGGTTCAGCAGGCGACCGAAGACCTCATCACCGACCGCAACCGCCTAAGCGCGGAAGCGCAGGGGGCGGACCAATCGGCCAATGCCGCGGCTCCCGCCGTCAAGAAGCCGCCCGCTGCCGATGGTGCCGGCAGCATACAGGGCGCCGGCGGAAATGGCCCGCAGACTGCCGGCGCTGAAACCAAGTGATAAAAGTCCGATCCTAGTATAGTATTTGATCAAGACGCTCCGCCGGGGTTCCCATGGAAGAATTTTATCGCATTCGCCGGTTGCCGCCCTACGTGTTCGAGCAGGTCAATCGCGCCAAGGCGGTGGCCCGCAACGGCGGCTCCGACATAATCGATCTCGGCATGGGCAATCCCGATTTGCCGACGCCGGCGCACGTCGTCGAGAAACTGAAAGAGACCGTCGGCAAGCCGCGCACCGATCGCTATTCGGCATCCAAGGGCATAGCGGGGTTGCGCCGCGCTCAAGCGGCCTACTACGCGCGCCGCTTCGGCGTAAAGCTCAATCCTGAAACGCAGATCGTTACCACGCTCGGCTCGAAGGAGGGTTTCGCCAATGTGGCGCAGGCGATCACCGCGCCCGGCGACATCATCATCGTTCCCAATCCGACCTATCCGATCCACGTGTTCGGCTTCCTGATGGCCGGCGGCGCCATCCGCTCCGTGCCGGTCGAGGCCGACGACAAATTCTTCGGTGCGCTCGAGCGCGCGGTGCTGTTTTCCATCCCGAAGCCGATCGCGGTGGTGGTCTGCTACCCGTCGAATCCGACGGCGTGTGTCGCCAGCCTCGATTTCTATCGCGAGCTGATCGCCTTTGCGAAGAAGCACTCGCTTCTGGTGTTGTCGGATCTCGCCTATGCCGAGGTCTATTTCGACAACAATCCGCCGCCGTCGGTGTTGCAGGTGCCCGGCGCGATGGACGTTGCGGTTGAGTTCACCTCGATGTCGAAGACCTTTTCGATGCCGGGCTGGCGCATCGGCTTTGCGGTGGGCAACGAGCGCATCATCGCCGCGCTCGGCCGGGTCAAATCCTATCTCGATTACGGCGCGTTTACGCCAATTCAGGTCGCAGCGACGGCGGCGCTCAATGGGCCGGAGGATTGCATCAACGAGATGCGCGCGACCTATCGGCGCCGCCGCGACGCGCTCGTTGATTCGTTCGGCCGGGCCGGCTGGAAGGTGCCGCCGCCGTCGGCTTCGATGTTTGCCTGGGCGCCGATCCCCGAGCCGTTTCAGCCGCTCGGCAGCGTCGAATTCTCCACGCTCTTGGTCGAGAAGGCCGCCGTTGCGGTATCGCCCGGCGCCGGCTTCGGCGAGCACGGCGAAGGCCAGGTGCGTATCGCGCTGGTCGAGAACGAGCAGCGCATCCGCCAAGCCGCCCGTAACATCCGGCGCTTTCTTGAAACAGGCCCGGAAATGCTGCACAACGTCGTACCTCTGGCGACGCGGCGTTAGTCGAGCGTCGCTTCCCTCCCTTCAGGTTGGCGACGTTTTATGGCTGAGCCGCTGAAAGTCGGTCTTGCCGGGCTTGGAACCGTCGGCAGCGCTGTGGTCCGCCTGCTGGATGAGGGACGCGACAAGCTCATCGCGCGCTGCGGCCGTCCGATCGAGGTCGTCGCGCTCAGCGCCCGCTCGCGCGGCAAGAAGCGCGATCTCGACGTGAAGAAGTTTCGCTGGTTCGCCGATCCCGTGGCGCTGGCGCGCGACCCATCGATCGATGTTCTGGTCGAGGTCATCGGCGGGGAGGGCGATCCCGCCAAGCGGGCAGTCGAGACCGCGCTTGCCGCCGGCAAGCCGGTGGTGACCGCGAACAAGGCGCTCCTGGCCCGTCACGGCCAAAAACTTGCCGCGCTCGCGGAACGGCATGGCGTTGCGCTTAATTTCGAGGCGGCGGTCGCCGGCGGCATTCCGATCGTGAAGACGCTGCGCGAAGGTTTGAACGGCGCATCGTTCACCCGCATCTACGGCATCCTCAACGGCACCTGTAATTATATCCTCAGCCGCATGGAGCAGGACCGGCTCGCTTTCGATGAGTGCCTGAAAGAGGCGCAACGGCTTGGTTATGCGGAGGCCGATCCGACCTTCGACGTGGAAGGCCACGACACCGCGCAAAAGCTCGCGATCCTGGCAAGCCTCGCCTTCGGCACCAGGATCGATCCCGATGCGGTCTATGTCGAAGGCATTTCCTCGATCACGCTGGCCGATCTCGATGCTGCGGCCGAGCTCGGCTACCGGGTCAAGCTTTTGGGCGTTGCGGTGAAGACCGATGCCGGCGTCGAGCAGCGCGTGCATCCGACCATGGTGCCGAAAGACTCCGCCATCGCCCAAGTGATGGGCGTCACCAATGCCGTCACATTGGATGCCGCGGGCCTGGCGCCGATCACCCTGATCGGTCCCGGCGCCGGCGGGGTGGCGACGGCCTCGGCCATCGTCGCCGATCTCGCCGACATCGCCCGCGGCGTGTGCAACGCGCCATTCGGTCGCCCGACGGCGCGCATGACGGCGATCCGCAAGGCGCCGATGCAACATCATGAAGGCGGTTACTACATTCGCCTCTTGGCACGCGACCGGCCCGGCACCGCGGCCACCATCGCGCGGCGCTTGGCGCAACAAAATATATCGCTCGAGTCGATCGTGCAGCGGCATAGTTCAGCCTCGCGGGGCGCTGCGGCCGGCTCGCGCGGTGCGGCGCAGCCCGGCCGTTCCGGCGAGGCGGTGCCGGTCATCATGATTACATATGCGACCAGCGAGGATGCGGTGCGCAAAGCGCTCGCCGCGGTCCGCCGCGACCGGGTCGTATCCGGACGGCCGCAGGTCATCCGGCTCGAAAGAGCGTGATTGGAGATTTGCTTGATGTCATCGAAATCCGGTCGGACGCAACCTGCCCTCGAGCGTGCGCTGTCGCTTGAAATCGTCCGCGTCACCGAACGCGCCGCGGTCGCCGCAGCGCGGCTGCGCGGACGCGGGGTGGAGAAGAAATCCGACCAGGCCGCCGTCGACGCCATGCGGCGCGAGCTGAGCGGGCTTGCGATCGACGGCACGGTCGTCATCGGCGAAGGCGAGATGGACGAGGCGCCGATGTTGTTCATCGGCGAGAAAGTCGGCACCAAGCGCGGACCGAAAGTCGATATCGCGGTCGATCCGCTGGAAGGCACCACGCTGTGCGCCAAGAACATGCCCGGCGCCATCGCCACCCTTGCGGTGGCCGAGGACGGTACGCTGTTGCACGCGCCGGATATCTATATGGATAAGATCGCGGTCGGCCCCGGCTATGCCAAAGGCGTGGTCGATCTCGATGCGCCGGCCGACGAAAACATTCGCAAACTGGCCAAGGCCAAGGGCGTCAAACCGGACGCGATCACGGCTATGATCCTCGATCGCCCGCGGCATGCCGATCTGATCGCCGCGGTGCGTAAAGTGGGCGCGGCGGTGAGCCTGATCACCGACGGCGACGTGGCCGGCGTCATCCACACCGCCGATCCCGACAAAACCGGCATCGACATCTATCTCGGCATCGGCGGCGCGCCGGAGGGCGTTCTGGCGGCGGCGGCGCTGCGCTGCATCGGCGGCCAGATGCAGACGCGGCTGATCGTCGATACCGACGAGAAGCGCGAACGCGTCGCCAAAATGGGCATTAAGGACCCGCGCAAGAAATATGAGATCGAGGACATGGTGAGGGGCGATTGCCTGTTCGCCGCGACCGGCGTTACTGACGGCCGCATGCTGCGCGGCGTTCGGTTCGGCAAAGATGTGATCGAGACCGAAACCGTGGTGATGCGCTCGGTGAGCGGTACTGTGCGCTGGATCCGGGCCGAACACCGCAAGCTTGATAAGTTCGCTTGATGCGAATTCATTGAATCGGATAGCGTCATTCCGGATCGCCACGCAGTGGCGAGTCCGGAATCCATAGCCACCGTCCGAGCAATTCTCGCGCTGACTGGGATTATGGATTCCGGGCTCGCGCCAAGGGGGCGCGCCCCGGAATGACCTGAAATGACTGAGAGTCGCTTATTCCTTGGCGTCGAGAACTCGGCGACCGGCCGGGCGTGGCGCGACCGGCTCGACGAGCGCGGCGCCGCGCGCGCCCTCGCTATCGCGCAGCGTCACGATCTGCCCGAGCTATTGGCGCGCATCCTCGCCGGCCGCAATGTCGAGCCTGACGCGGTGGACGCGTTCCTCGATCCGACCGTCAAGCGCTCGATGCCCGATCCGCATGTGCTCACCGCCATGAAGGAGGCGGCGGAGCGGATCGCCGACGCGGTGACACGCGGCGAAAGCGTCGCCATTTTCGGCGACTACGACGTCGACGGCGCTACCTCGGCCGCGCTGTTGGCGCGATATCTGCGCCAATGCGGCATCGAGCCCATCATTCACATTCCCGACCGCCTGTTCGAAGGCTACGGCCCGAATATCGAAGCCGTGCGTGCGCTCGCCGAGCGTGGCGCAAATCTTCTCGTTTGCGTCGATTGCGGCACGACCAGCATCGAGCCGCTCCAAGAGGCCAAAAAGCTCGGGCTCGATACCGTGGTCATCGACCACCATCAGGCCGACGAAGAGCTGCCGCCCGCGACGGCAATCGTCAACCCGAATCGCCGCGATGATTTGTCGGGGCTCGGTTATCTCGCCGCCGTGGGCCTGACTTTCATGACGGTCGTCGCGCTCAATCGGGTGTTACGCGGGCGCGGCTTTTGGCATGCGGGGCGCGCCGAGCCCGATCTGCTCGCGCTGCTTGACGATGTAGCACTCGGCACCGTCGCCGATGTCGTGCCGCTCGTCGGGCTCAATCGCGCCTTCGTCGCCAAGGGCCTGATCGCGCTGCGGCGGCGCGAGCGGGTAGGTCATGTCAGCCTGATGGACGTGGCGCGGCTTTCCGGGCCGCCCGAAGCTTGGCATCTCGGCTTTTTGCTCGGGCCGCGCATCAATGCCGGCGGCCGCATCGGCCGCGCCGATCTCGGCGTAAAACTTCTGCTCGAAGATGATCCGATCGAAGCCGCTAAAATCGCCGGAGAGCTCGATCGGCTTAATCAGGAGCGGCAGGCGATCGAACAGGCGACGCTGGCGCAAGCCGAGGCCGAGGCGGGTGCCGCGCTCGGTCTTGAGGAAAAGGGCGCCGTTGTGGTCACCGCCGCCGAAGGCTGGCATCCGGGAGTCGTTGGCCTCGTCGCTGCGCGGCTGAAGGAAAAATTTGGCCGTCCCGCTTTTGCGATTGCGCTTGAGCCAGGCGGCATCGGCACCGGCTCCGGCCGCTCCATCGCCGGCGTCGATATCGGCCGCGCGGTGCGGCGCGCCGTAACGGAGGGGCTTTTGCTCAAGGGCGGCGGCCACGCCATGGCGGCCGGCGTCACCTTGCGCAAGGACCGCCTCGCGGAGTTGCGCGCCTTTCTTGAAGCCACGCTCGGCGCCGATGTGGAAACAGCGCGACGAGCGAGCGGGCTCATGATCGATGGCGCCGTCACGGCTGCGGCGGCAAACGCCGATCTCGTCGCCATGATCGAACGCGCCGGGCCGTTCGGTTCGGGCAATCCCGAGCCGATGATTGCGCTGCCGGCGCATACGGTGACCTATGCCGAGGAGGTCGGCCAGGCGCATATGCGCGTGCGGCTGAAATCCGCCGATGGCTCTGGCCTCAATGCGATCGCGTTCCGCGCCGCGGGCCAGAAACTCGGCGCGGCGCTCCGCGACAGCCGCGGCCGCCAAGTGCATGCCGCCGGCACCTTCGCGCTCGACCGCTGGCAGGGCGAGGAGCGGGTGCAGTTCAAGCTTAGCGACATCGCGCCGGCGGAGCCATTCGCGGGACGCCCGTAAGACGGTCAGGGCTTACTCGCGCACCAGACGCCATGCGCTTGCCTGACCATGTCGTCGGGATTGTCGAACTCCCCGAGGGGTCCTAGCTCTTTCTTACCCGTGGTATCGTAGAGCCAGTACCAATCGTAGCTGCCGCCGAGCAGGAAATAGCGGTGCGCCAGCACGGCGAGGTCGTCCTTATATTTGTTCGGGCAGAAACTCAACACTAGAGCGTCGTTGGCCGGCATGACGAAACGCTCGTCGCCGTCACGCATATCGATGACGTGGAGCGCGCCCGATGTTGCCCAGCCCGGGGTGAGGAAATAAAGCCGCCGTCCGTCGGAGCTGAACTGTTTGTTGCGAAAATCGCAGAGCTGGTGTTCGGGGCTGCCTTTGCGGCCGCGCAGCAAAAGCTTGTCGTCGCTGCCGTCGACAGCGATCTGGCGCAGCTCGTCGGGTCGCGGCTCGGTGCTGCAGAGCTGGCTGGTATCGTAGCCATGGACGGTGCGGCCGCGTCCTTGCCGAGTGTAGACGACGTAGGCGCCATCCGGCGCCAGCACCGGATCGGCGTCCATTTCCGACGACGTGAGCTTGGTCTTGGCGGCGCCGCGCTCGATATAGATGTTGCCGGCATCGCTATAGACGTGCGGCATCGCCTCCTTGGCCAGCACAGCGCCCCGCTGCGTGCAAGGCAGCAGCATCGCCACAACCAACACGGCGCGGTGACATTTCATCACGAATCCCGGGCAAGCTGGTGATGGGCGAGCGAATCCTCCGATAGCATCTTGGCATGACCCGCCGGAGGCGGCTATCTGTCGCGATCAAGTCACTGTGCAAATCACTGTGGATGTCACTAAGGAAGCGAAATGGCCAAGCTCAATCTCTCCGTCGCGGTCGGCGATTACGACCGCACCCGCGCCTTGATCGACGGCAGCGTGCAGATCGACGGCGTCGATCCGGTCTATATGACGCTCGTGCCCGAGGAGATTTTTTTCCGCGCTTTCCGCGCCGCCGAATTCGACATCTGCGAACTGTCGCTGTCGAGCTACACGGTCAAGACCGCACAGAAGGATTGCCCCTATATCGCGGTGCCGGCCTTCGTCTCGCGCGCCTTCCGCCACACCTCGGTCTATGTCCGCACCGACCGCATCAGGAACCCGGAAGATCTTAAGGGCCGCAAAGTCGGGGTGCCGGAATATCAGCTCACCGCCAATGTCTGGGCGCGCGCCTTCCTCGAAGACGATTACGGCGTCAGACGCTCCGACATTCATTGGATCCGCGGCGGCATCGAAGAGGCCGGCCGGCCGGAAAAGATCAGCGTGAAATTGCCGCCCGGCGTGCGGCTCGATAATGCGCCGGAGGGCGCCACCATTTCGCGCCTGCTCGAGGAAGGCGAGATCGACGGCTTCATCGCGCCGCGGCCGCCGACGCTTCTGGAAAAAGGCCACCCGCATATCGGCTGGCTGTTTCCCGATCCAGTGGCGGTTGCCAAGGATTATTTCAAGCGCACCGGATTTTTCCCGATAATGCATGTGGTCGGCATCCGGCGCGAATTGGCCGAGCGCCATCCGTGGCTGCCGAGTGCCGTGTTCAAGGCGTTCGAACAGGCGAAAGAAGCGGGCCTAAAGAAGCTCTCCGACACGTCCGCGACCAAGGTGACGCTGCCCTTCGTCGAGGAGCGGCTTAAGGAGGCGCGCGACCTCATGGGCCACGATTTCTGGTCCTACGGCGTCGGGCCGAACCGCAAGGTGCTCGATTATTTCCTGGCGCAGCATCACGCCGAAGGCCTGTCGCCGCGCCGCGTTTCTGTCGACGAACTGTTTCATCCGGCGACGTATGAGACGTTCAAGCTGTGATCTATCCTCGCCCCTTGGCCGGCTTGAGCCGGACGTGAATGTTCTTCTCCTGGGTATAGGCGAGCATCTCCTCGAAACTTTCCTCGCGGCCAATGCCGGACTGCTTGTAACCGCCGAACGGCGCGCCGAGGAAATGCTTCGACACTTCGTTGATCCAGACGAAGCCCGCTTGCACCGCGGCCGCGGTGCGGTGCGCGGTCGAAAGATCGTTGGTCCAGATCGAAGCGGTGAGGCCGTATTCGACCGCATTCACCTGTTCGAGCATTTTGGCCTGGTCGCTCCATTTGAACACGGAGAGAACAGGGCCGAAAATCTCCTCGCGTGCGATGCGCATGGTCGGCTGCACGTCGGCGAACACCGTCGGCTCGATGAAGAAGCCTTTCGCCAGCGCCGGATCGCTCGGCCGGCCGCCGCCGGTGAGAAGCCGCGCGCCTTCGGCTTTGGCGCTGTCGATGAAGCCGAGGATGCGCTCGTACTGGGTCTTGGAGATGATCGAACCCATGGTGGTGGCCGGATCGGTGGCGATGCCGGGTTTATAGTGGGCGATCTTGGCTTTCACCTTGGCGAGCACGGCGTCGTAGATTTTCTCGTGGATAAAGGCGCGGCTGGTCGAGCCGCAGGACTGCCCGCACCAGGTGAAATTCATGCCGCCGATGACGCCGTCGGCCACTTCGTCGGGATCGGCGTCCGGAAAAGCGATCAGCGCATTTTTGCCGCCGAGTTCGAGCATCACCGCTTTGAGCGTGTCGGACGCCGCCTTCATCACCGCGCGGCCGGTCGGCACCGAGCCGATGAGCGCGATCATGGCGACGTCCTTATGCGAGGCGAGCGCGGAGCCGGCTTCCCGGCCGCCGGGCACGAGGTTGAACACGCCGGGCGGCAGAATATCGCCGATCAATTCGGCAAGCCGCAGCGAGGAGAGCGGCGCCTGCTCCGGCGGCTTCATCACCACGGTGTTGCCGACGGCGAGCGGCGCGCCCGATTTGCCGGCGCAGAACATGAACGGATGATTGAACGGAATGATGCGGCCGACCACGCCGCGCGGCTCGCGCACCGAGAAGTTCACCACGTCGGGTCCCATTGGGATCGACGTGCCTTTCATTTCGGTGACGAGGCCGGCGTAGAACTCGATCTGCGCCGCCGCGATGGTCGCGTCCTTGACCATTTCGGCGACAGGGTTGCCGCAATCGGCGGCGTCGATCAGCGCCAATTCCTCGGCATGCTCGCGCAACACATTGGCGATGCGCTTGAGCAGCCGCGCGCGTTCGAGCGGCGGCGTGTCGCGCCAGGCCGGAAACGCCGCCTTCGCGGCGGCCACCGCGGCGTCGATATCGGCGGCGCCGCAATCCGCGACGGGGCCGAGCGATTCACCGGTTCCGGGATTGAGGGTATCGCTTGAGCGGCCGGATTTCGCCTTATGCCATTTGCCGCCGTAAAAGGCGTCGCGATGCTGCGGCAGTTGCAGCGCCTGCGCTTTGAGCGTCTTGAGCGGAACTGCTTCGTTCATCATGTCCTCCTGGCATCGAAGTTTTTGCTTGGGCGCTTAGCGGCAATTCAGGTCTTCAGATTCTGAACCGAGGCAGCAGGGTGATCGCGTTGCCGCGATCGATTGCCTGCCGATCCGCCTCCGACATTTCGTCTTCGTTCAGGTGCTTGACGCCGGCTGCGACGTTCACAAACGGGTAGTCGGTGCCGAACATGATGTGGCTCAATGGCGCCATGACGCGCAGTGCGGCCATCGATCCTTCGGTGTCGGCGCTCGCTGTGTCGTAATAAAGCTTGCGCAACTCCGCCAACACGCCGTCCGGCATGAATTTCGCCGCGTTCGGATGACGGCCGACCGTCTCGACCATGCGCCCCGCCAACATCGGCGTGGCGCCGCCGCCATGGGAGAAGACCCAGCGGATGTCGGGATTGTTGAAGACCGTGCCGTTGACGAGGATGCTGGTGATAGTTCGTGTCGTCTCAAACGGATACTCGATCGCCTGCGGCGGTACGCCGGGCATCACGCTGGTGCAGCACTTCGACGTGGTCGGGTGCGCATAGACGACGGCCTTGCGGCGATTGAGCTCGGCAAAGACCGGCGCGAAACTCGGATCGCCGAGATATTTGCCGTCATAGGAGCTCAACAAGCCGATGCCGTCGGCTTTGAGAGTGTCAAGCGCATATTCAATTTCGGCAAGACTGCCTTCGGTGTCCGGTAACGGTACCGTTGCGAACAGTCCGTAGCGGCCGGGATAATTATTGATTTGCTCGGCCGCATAGTCGTTCCACAGCCGCGACAGCCGGCGGCCGGCGGCAACGTCGCCGTACCACGGGCCCGGCGTGGTCACGGAGACGATGGCGGTCGCTATGCCATTGGCATCCATGACGTCGAGCGACTGGCGCGGCGTCCACGACAGCAGCTGATTTGCCGAAACCGCGCCATGGGAGAAGTTGAGCCGCTCATGCTCTTCTTTCATGTAGGCCGACGGCATGAAGTGGTGATGCACGTCGATCCGTTTCGCGGCAGGATTTTGCGCGGACGCTTGGGCGAGCGCATGACGCGCGGGAATCATGGCGGCGGCCGCCAAGCCCGTCGCCAGGAACTGGCGCCGGGCCATACAGCAGCCGCAGGGCGCGGAGAATACTGCCATCCTTGGTTCCTCCGCGCGAGGCTAGACCGTCTGGTTAAGTGCCCGCCCGCGTCATCGCCGCCGTCATCACCGCGGTATAGCCGGGCTCGACGCGCACATCGACGACGGCGACCTGGCCGGCATCGACCGCGGCGATGGCTTTTTCCAGTACGCCGGCCAGATCGCCGGGCTTGGTGACCGGACCGAAGCCAACCGCGCCTTGGGCGCGTCCCATGGCGGCGAGATCGACCTCCGGATCGGACATGCGCTGGCCGATCCATTTGTTCTCGACCGGCCGGTTGCGCGCCCGCGCCATGCGTTCCTGGTGCAGCTCGTCGTTATAGAACGAGCGGTTGTTGGCGAGCACGAACAACAGCGGAATTTTGTAATGCACCGCCGTCCACACCGCGGTGACGCCCATCAGGAAATCGCCGTCGCCGCAGATCGCGATCGGCAGCCTTCCTGAGCCTTTGAGCGCCAGCGCCGCGCCAACCGAAATGCCGGGGCCACCGCCGACGCCGCCGCCGCCGTCGGACCCGATATAGTCGAGCGGATGACGAAACGGCACCCAGCTATCGTCCCACGACAGCGGCAGATGGGTATAAGTTACCGGCCGGTCGCCCAGCACCTTGCGCAAGTTGCGCGCGATATGTTCGTTGGTGAATCCGGTCGGCTCCTTGTCCGAAATCTTGCGTGGGCTCGGCATCGCATGCGGCTTTGAGCTTTTGCCGATTTCCTTGACCAGTTCCGGCACCACGAGATCGGGATCTGCCGACAGCATGAGATCGACCGGCGGCAGCGCCTGGTAATCCATGTTCCAACCGAAATGGATGCGGTGGTCGAGCGAGATTTGAATGACCTTTGCCGCCGGCATCGGTCCGCCGTAGCGCATGGCGCCGGCGAGATCGACGCAGTCGAGACTGAGAACGACGTCGACGTTCTTCAATCCCTCGACGCTCTCGAGATTGATCGCGCGCGGCGAGCCGACATAGAGCGGATGATCGTTCGGAAAACTCGCGCCGACCTTTGGATCGGTCACGACGCGGGCATTGAGCGCCTCGGCGAGCGCGACGCGCGCGTTCCAGGCGTTCACATCGCGCGAAGCGCGACCGGCGAGGATCAAGACTTGCTTGGCGTCTTTCAGCATGGCCGCCGCCTGACGAACGAGTTCGGCCGGCGCCGCGGTCGAAATCTGCGGCATGTAGCGTGCAACGTCGATCGGCGGCAATTGCTCGGAAAGCTTCATTTCCTGCAGCTCGGCGTCGAAATTGATGTAGACTGGGCCGTGCGGCAAGGTGTTGGCGATCCAGGCGCCGCGCAGGATGGCTTCGCGCGCGGCGGCGGGCGACGCCGGTTGGTCGTCCCATTTGGTGTAGTCGCGAACCAGCGCACCCTGATCGCGCGCGGTGTGGATCCAATCGATCCATGGCCGGCGCTTGGCGGCGTCGACTGGGCCGGTGGCGCCGAGCACCACGACCGGCATGCGGTCGCACCAGGCGTTAAACATCGCCATCGTGGCGTGCATCAGACCGACGTTGGAGTGCACGGCGGTGACCATGGCCTTGCCGGTGACCTTGGCGTAGCCGTGGGCGATGGCGACGGCGGCTTCCTCGTGCAGGCAGAGCAGCATTTGCGGCTTGGTGTTGCCGAGATAGTTGACGATCGAGTCATGCAGGCCGCGATAGCTCGCCCCAGGCGTGAGCGCGATATAGGGAATATCCAGCGAGCGCAGCGCCTCGGCGATGACGTCTGAACCGAAGCCCGGCGCATTGGCGCCGGCCGGTGTCGGGCGCTCGACCGCGGCAACGGCGGGATCGGCATTGGTGGCGCGAGCGGTCGCAGATTGGGACGGCGTCATGGCGGGCATTTCCTCATGTCAGGACTTGTTCAGGACTTGGAGGGGCGGGTCGGCCACATCCAACCGGATCATGAGCCTTTGCGCAACCGGGCGAGAAGGCCTAAGCCGGCATAGCCGTCCGCCGGTTCGATCCCGGCCTCGTGCTGATAGTTGCGCACCGCGAGCGTCGTGGTGAGGCCGAGGCGGCCGTCGGCGCCGCCGGTATCGAAGCCGAGCGCGGTGAGCCGGCGCTGGATTTCTTCGATCTCGGCAAGGGTGGGAGGCGGCTCGCTGCCCGGGAATTTTTGCACGAACGGCGCACCGCCGACGCAGCGGTCGCCGAGATGGCAGAGCGCGAGCGCATAGTTCATGGAAGGGTTGTAGCTTTTCGCGGCGAAGAAATTTGGGCCGAGTAGGAACGCCGGGCCGCCCGGCACCGGCACCCAAGGCCGTGCCTTCGCCTTCGGCTGCGGGAACGGAGCGCCGTCGGCGCGCACGACCCCGCGCGCCCGCCACGCGGCATAGCTGCGCGCCGCGCCGCCGCCATGCGAGCCCGGCATGCGCACCTCGTAGCCCCAATGCTCGCCGCGCCGATAATTTCCGCGCTCGACGAAAAAACGCGCGGTCGAGCCAAGCGCATCGTCGGGCGGCCCGTAAGGCGAGATCTTGCCGTCGTGGTTGTAGTCGATGCCGATATGGAGCCAGACTTCCGGCATCCATTGGGTGGCGCCCATGGCGCCGGCCCAGGAACCGACCATTTGTTCCGGCGTGCTCCAGCCGCGCTGGACGATGGTCAGTGCGTTGATCAGCTCTTGCTCCCAGTAACGGCGGCGGCGCGGCTCGGCCCAAGCCAGCGTCGCCAGCGACGGAATGACCGGCCGCAGGTGATTTTTGGCAACGATTGGATCGCTGAACGCCGTCTCGATGCCCCAGACGCCGAGCATGAAGGCGGGCTCGACGCCGAAATCCTTTTCGATGCGCGACAACAGCGGCGCATATTGCTTCGCCTTTTCCTTGCCGGCGCTCACTTTCCAGTCGGAGACGGCGCGATTGAGATATTGCCAGAGCTGTTGATGGAATTCGGGCTGATCGCGGATCGCCTCAAGCCCGGTCGTATCGGGCTCTACGCCGTTCATGACCCGCGTGTAAGTTTCGTCGGTGATGCCGTGTGCGATCGCCTTGGCGCGGAACGCCTCGAGCCATCGATCGAACGGCAAGGCCGCCGCGCTCGCAGCCCGCGGCAAGATCATGGCGGCAACTGCGGCCGCGGCGGCCTTGATCGATGCGCGTCTTGTCGCGAACGCCGTCACTGATGCGCGGCCTGAACCACCACGGGCTGTCCCAGCTTTTCGGCGAGACGGTCGAGGCTGCCGGCGAAGCTGTCGATATCGAAATTCAACGGGTCGTCGTGGCCGTTGGGAATGTCCGCGTCGATGGCGGCGTGGAATGCCGGAATGAGCCATTTGCCTTTGCGCACGCCGGCGATCGTGTAGAGCAGCGCCAGCCGGTCGTATTGTGCGGCGGTGAAGGCGGGATCGGGTGTTTGCGCGTCGTTGCGCCGGCCATGCCCGGGCGCGCTCTTGCGCGGCTGCACGAGTTCGTTATGCAGGAATAGACCTTGCAGCGCGCCGCCGAATTCTGCCGCTTGCTCGAACTTGGTCTCGCGCCAGGCAATCGAATAATCGTGCGCCAGTAACATTTCGCCGGTGCGATTGACGAAGACGTGAGCGCGCCCCCAACCATCCGAGCAGGCGTAATCGGCGAGGTTTTCATATTCCGGATCGGTATCGATATCGTCGGGAAAGGCGCGGTGTCCGTAATTCGGCCCGCTGGTATCGTGAATCACAAAATAGCGCGCCAGCGGCGCGTCGGGATCGTTGTCGTAGGCGCGCGAAAGCGGCTGCCACAGATAGGCGGCGAAATCGGTTTCAAGGTTTTGCTTCGAGAGATAGTCGCTTAACGTCTCGCGCGCGGGCAGGCCGGTGGTCTGGCCGATGCGGCTGGCGAGCCCTGGGGGGAGAGATTGAAGCGGCGGTCCGAGATTCCTGGTCGCGTCCATGCCGCGCATCAGACACATTGCTTGCTCGACCGGCGTGCCGGAATAACTCAGCGTCTCGGGGTCGAATGCGCAGGCGCCCATGCTCTTGATAAAATACGGCGCCCGGAAATGGCTCGGCTTGCATTCCGTGCTCAAGCCGGCCTGCACGGAGCCGAGCAACATCGCGCAGGCAAATCCCGTTGCCAGGAGGCTGCGGAAAATGGGTACGGCAGCGCGCACGCGTCAAATCCCGAATCCGAGATGCTTAATATCGCTAGCAATTCGCGTGCCGCCAAGTGGTGAATTGGGCGCGCGCGCAAGTCCTAATGAACAAATATTCAGAAACAGTGCGGCAATGCGAGCGGCGATCTAACTTTGATAAACAGGAATATGGAGCGCCTGTGCGGCAAGCAGCATGCGTTTGTCGAAGCTCGCCAACTCGACATCGATGCGACGGTCGCGCAGGAACTCAATCGACGCAAGATGCAAAGCATCGAGCGTGCGGACGACGACCGGAAATGGTTCGAGCGCTCGGGCGAGAAACTGGGAATCGAGTTCGATGAGATCGATGCGGCCGAGCAATTCGCGCACCGCATCATGGAAACGCGTGAGCCCGCGCGCGTGGATTCGATTCCAGACCTCATATTCAAGCAATCGGCTCGATACGAGCTGTTCGTTCCAAAACGAATCCGGCACGCTTCGAGGCTCGACAAAAACACGGGCGAGCGCAACCGAGCTGTCAAGGTAAATCACGGTCGGCGCGCGCCTCGTCGAGGTCTTTCAGTAATTCTTCCAGTGTCATAATCGGATGGCGTGGTGGCGGACCTTTGCCGACGATGGTTGCGGGCGCGACAAGCCCCTTGCGGATCAGTTCGGCGTAATTGGCATCGGCCACACGGCGGCTACGCCCCGGCTGCGGCGGTACGATTTCGGCCACCACGCGGTCGCGGTCGGTGACGAGCACGGTTTCGCCGCCAGCGGCCAAACGGACGTACTCACTGAGCTTGTTTTTAAGGACTTTCAGGCCGACCGAGCGCATGAGGACAAGGTAGCTTCCAGAAGCTACCTTGTCAATTCTCCCGGTGTATCCGAACTCTTTAGTCTTTCGCCCGCTCGACGTAGCTGCCGTCGGCCGTCATCACCACGATCTTGGTGCCGGTCGTAACGAACGGCGGAACCATCGTGCGCACCCCGTTCGACAGCACGGCCGGTTTGTAAGACGAGGCCGCGGTCTGGCTCTTGATGGTCGGCTCGGTCTCGACCACTTCGAGCGTAGCTTTCGGCGGCAGCTCGATGGCGACCGGGACGGCGTCGTGCATGCTGATCGTCACCTCCATCTCGGGCTGCAAATAAGCGGCCTGATCGCCGATGATGTCGGCCGGCAGGGCGACCTGGTCGTAGCTCTCCATGTTCATGAAATGGAAGCCGTCGCTATCCTGATACATATATTGATGCTTGCGGTCCTCGACGAAGGCGCGCTCGATCTGGTCGGTGGTCTTGTAGCGCAGCGAGACCTTTACGCCGTCGGCGATGCGGCGCACGTCCATCTGGGTGACCGGCGTGCCCTTGCCGGGATGGATATTCTCGACGGCCATAATGACCCCGAGTTTGCCGTCGATTTCGACAATATTGCCTTTTCGCAATGAGCTGGCGATGACTCTCACGGTTTCCTCTATGTTGATGGCTTAGATTCCGGCTGCAACATACCGATCCTGAGCGTCACCGCTAGTTATTTCCGCAAAGGCTCATAAACAAGGACATGCCGGCCGTTCCGCCCCGTTCCTCGCCCTTTTGGGCCCCGCACGTTCATGCCGACCGCCGGCCGGTCCTGTTGGCGCGGGGCCGGATCGTAGTCGCGCTGCGGGAGTGGTTTTCCGGCCAGGATTTTGTCGAGGTCGACACCGCGGCGCTGCAGGTTTCTCCGGGGAATGAAATTCACCTGCACGCCTTCGCTACCACGCTTGCCGCGCCCGATGGTACATCGTCGCGCCGCTACCTGCGCACCTCGCCGGAATTTGCCTGCAAAAAGCTCCTGGCGGCAGGCGAGCGGCGCATCGTCGAATTCGCCAAAGTGTTTCGCAACCGCGAACGCGGCGCGCTGCACCATCCCGAATTCACGCTGATCGAATGGTATCGTGCCGGCGAGCGCTACGAGACGCTGATGGGAGATTGTGTCGCGCTTCTGCGGACCGCGGCGCGGGCGGCGGGCACGCGGCAGCTTAGCTTTCGCGGCCGTTCCGCCGATGCTTTCGCCGAGCCCGAGCGGCTTTCCGTCGCGGACGCCTTTGCGCGTTTTGCCGGGATCGATCTGTTGGCGACGTTGCCGGACGGCGCGCCGGATCGCGAGCTTTTTGCCCGCGCCGCGGCTGCGGCAAATATCCGCATCGGCGATGACGACAGCTGGGGCGATATTTTCAGCCGCGTGCTGGTGGAGCGGATCGAAGGCAATCTCGGCATCGGCCGCGCCACCATTCTCGACGAATATCCGGTCGCGCTTTCGGCGCTGGCGCAGCCCGCGCAAGGTTCAATACATGATCCGCCGCGTGTCGCCGAACGTTTCGAGCTTTATGTCTGTGGCGTGGAGCTCGCCAACGGCTTTGGCGAACTCAACGATGCCGAAGAGCAGCGCCGCCGCCTTGAACGTGAAATGGCGGAGAAACAGCGTATCTATGGCGAGCGCTATCCGATCGACGAGGATTTCATCGCCGCGTTGGCGCAGATGCCGCCCGCTTGCGGCATCGCGCTTGGGCTCGACCGCCTGGTCATGCTGGCGACGGGAGCTTCGCGCATCGATCAAGTGTTATGGACGCCAATTCCGGAGTTGCCGTCATGACAGCCACACTTTCGTTGCGAACGCCCTCCGAACTCGTCGCGGCACAATTGGCGCCTCGCGGTCGGCTTGCGGCGCTGGAGCAGGTCGCCGCGCGCTATGCAGTCGCGATCACGCCGGCCGTGGCCGACTTGATCGACGCGTCCGATCCGCACGATCCGATCGCGCGGCAGTTCGTTCCCGATCTGCGCGAGCTGGAATCGCAGCCGGAGGAACTGAGCGATCCAATTGGCGACGCGGCGCATAGTCCGGTCGAAGGCATTGTGCATCGCTACCCCGACCGCGTGTTGCTCAAACTCGTCAATGCCTGCGCCGTCTATTGCCGTTTCTGTTTCCGCCGCGAAATGGTCGGGCCGGGGCGGGGAGGGCTGTCCCATGCGGCGCTCGCGGCGGCGCTCGACTATATCCGGAGCGACCGCCAGATCTGGGAAGTGATCCTGACCGGCGGCGACCCGCTGGTGCTGTCGCCGCGGCGTTTCAAAGACGTGGTGGCGCGGCTCACGGCGATCGACCACGTCAAAGTGCTCCGCGTGCACACGCGCGTGCCGGTCGCGGCGCCCGAGCGGATCTCGCCGGCCTTGGTGCGCGCGCTGCGCAGCACGAAAGCGACGTTCGTCGTCCTGCATGCCAATCACCCGCGCGAACTGACTGAAAGCGCGCGCGCGGCGATTGCGCGTTTCATCGATGCCGGCATACCGGTGCTGAGCCAGTCCGTGCTGTTGCGCGGGGTCAATGACGACGTCGAAACGCTCGGCGCGCTGTTGCGGGCGCTGGTGGAGTGCCGGATCAAGCCCTATTACCTGCACCACGCCGACCTGGCGCCAGGCACGGCGCATTTGCGCACAACCATCGCCGAGGGCCAAAACCTGATGCGCGCGCTGCACGGCCGTTATTCGGGCCTGTGCCAGCCGGCTTATGTGCTCGACATTCCCGGCGGCCACGGCAAATCGCCGATCGGGCCGAGTTATTTGAGCGCTGATTGTTCGGCAATCGAGGATTTCAACGGACGGCGGCACGCCTATCCGCCGCGGCCCGCCTGTTGATTACGCGGCCTCGGAGAAAAACACCGCAGTTTCGAACTGATAGCCGCAGGCTTCGCACGACCAAGTGTGCCGCACGCAGCGGTCATTGAGATATTCGGACCAGTCGGGAGCGAGCAGCCATTCGCTGCATTGCGGACAATTGTTCTTGCTGTAGGTGGCCAGGCGCGCCCGCACCCCTGTCTCAGCATGCAGAGCCATGAGTTCTTCCTCCCTAGATTGCCCTCTCCGCCGGCACGAACGCTACGGGCGGTCTGTGGCGTCGCCGTGACGAATCTTGGTCAGTGCCGTGGATGTTGCGGGGAGAAATTCCGGTTGCCGCGCAACAGTGACGTGAATGGTGCGCTGCGTCACGGTGGGAACCGACGCATTTGACAAACGTTTTATGCATGCGGGGGTTCGAACGGCGGCAACCAATCGGCGCCAACGAACCACTCAAGCGAATGAAGCGGAGATTGCCGTGAGGACGCGACGCGTTGAGCAAGCTGCATTGGCGACAATCTTTGTCGCCGCTTGTGCCATGTTTTTTATGGCCGCCTTTGCGGCGATCGCGCACGCGCAAAATCCGTCAACTTCGCTGACCATTCCGCAGCAGTCGGAAGTTCCGGTATCGCCGACGACGCCAGGCACGCTGCCGGGAACCGAAGCTGGAGCAGGAACTGCAATTGGCACAAATCCCATTACCGGCCAGCCATGCATCGGCGGCGGCACCTCGGCGCTCAACGGCGGAATGACCGGTGCCCCGACGACATCCGATCAGCCGGCCGAGCCCGGCCAAGACACAGCCGACTTGCCGCCCGATAACAGCATTTATGGGCTGGGCGCCACCGCCAATCCAGGCGCTTGCTGAACGTTGCGACGCGGGGCCGGGTTTCTCGCTCGCGCGATTGTGAGCGGTTTCTGATCAAACAAGGTATCCCAATACAAAAAGTGGACGGCAGTTAATTTGCCGGCCATCGGCGCTCCACGTCCGTGCACCTAGCCTAGGCGACATAGTGTTTAGGGGATTTACCACGGCGGAAGCCGATAGCGAAGGAGGTTGCCATGAAGTCGCTCTCCAACAAATCACTCGTCACCAAGTCTCTTGTCACCAAGTCTCTTGTCCGTACCACAATCATCGTCGCCTCGCTCGCGCTGGCCGGCAATGCGTTCGCGGCCAACGTCGGCCACGTTGCGGCAAAGACCCCGCGTACCGCGCATCACGTCGTTCACCACGTCGCGGCCGCCAAATACCCTCAGTTCACGCAACGGCAATTCGATCTTCCGGATTTCGTTGCGGCCATGTTCGGCGGGTTTGCGGTGCCGCTCGTGACCCACGCATCGCGGGCTACCGGCACACATGCCACGGCTGCGTCCAGTGACGACAATTGGCAGGTGTTTGATCAAAGTCCGGCGGCGGTCGAGGTCGATAACAGTCAGTCACAGGCGGCCATCGACGCGTCGGACCAAGCCATGCAGCAGGCGGACCAAGACACCTTTCAGATGGACGAGAGCGTGATCAGCACCGAAGCACAAGACGATGCGGCGAATGCCGCGACGCAGCAGTACTTGACCAATAACGGAATGTAAGTCGTGTGCGTAGGCGTGAGACGAGGGCGCCGGCTTTGATCGGCGCCCTCATCTGTTTTCGGCGGTGTGCCAAGCTAAACAGAAAATCGCGTGGCGATCTCGTCGAGCGGCGGCCGCGGCCGGTCTTCGGGCGCGCCCGGCGGGCGGCCGATGTGAATGAAGCCGGCGATGCGCTCGTGCGGCGCAAGCCCGAGCGCATCGAGCGCGTTGCGGTCGTAAGCGTACCACTCGGTGATCCAATTGGCGCCGTAGCCGAGCGCATGCGCCGCGAGAACGAGATTCATGGCGGCGGCGCCGGCGGACAGCACCTGTTCCCATTCCGGAATTTTCACATGCGGCGCGGCGCGGCTCACCACCGCAACGACGAGTGGCGCACGGGTAAATCGTTTGCGCTCGGCCTCGATATGTTCGGGCTTGGCGTCGGGATATTTGCCGCGGAAGGCGTCGGCAACGACGTCGCCTGCGGCTTGGCGCGCGTCGCCCTCGAACACGATAAAGCGCCACGGCGTGAGCTTGCCGTGATCCGGCACGCGGGACGCGACGGTTAAAAGCGTGTCGAGCTCGGCGGCGGATGGGGCGGGGCCGGTGAGTTCGCCAGCCTTGAAGGAGCGTCGGGTCGTCAAGAGTTCGAGAGCGTTGGACATCGGGTGCTTTGATATTATGGGGTGCTCGATGTTGATGGCGCGCCCTACG
>CAVTPQ010000020.1:5000-356665 GCA_963736605.1 uncultured Alphaproteobacteria bacterium
CAACCCAATCTCACCGCGATCGATTCGGCGATTGTGTTGCGCTGCTTCACCGAAATGTTCGACGCGTTCCGTGCCTCGGGTGGCGGCGAGATCCCATTTTAACCGCCAAATCGATATCCATCTAGCACCTGCCTCAGCCTAATGTACATTGCGACACCTTCGTGGTCCGGATAAATATCTACCGGCGAAATTCCCATCAACAGCAGATCATTCAAAGCGATCACACGTTCGCCAGCAGGTATGACAAACTTCTTCAAGCTGTTCCCTAACGCTAGGTTGTCCTTTTCGATGTACTCATCGAGAGACGAAAACAAGCTATTATTGATGAGAAATTTTCCGAGCTGATTTCGAATTCGAAAGTTCTTTCGTCCTACTGCAGTCCGAAGCTGGAAGACATCCCCTGCCTTGGCCCGAAACGAAGGAACGTGCAGCGCCCAAATCGCCACCTCCCGAGTTTCCTTTTGACGAAAGCGCAAGGAATCGAAAAATGCAAAAAAGGCTGCAATGTAGGGACTCAAAGACCAATCCAAAAGGCGAGTTGGCGCTCCGTAATGTTGGGCAAGCGCGTCGATTTCAAACTCGTCTAGGTCATCCAAAGAATCTCCCAAGTGACGGTTCAAGTGCCTGAAAAATCGATGCCAACGCAAGAACTCCTCATTTCGATCGCTCACTGTAGCGGGTACGGCACGGTCGAAGCTAGGTCCAAGCGTCCACGAGGCATCCATCTGCCCGCGAAACACGTAATCCGCAAAGCGAGGCTGCTCGCCAGAGCTGGCACGGCTTGGCAAGAAATTGGAAAACTCGGATTTGAACATGCTCCAAGTATTAAACCTTTTGGATTCAATCGACATGGGGAATGGGCGCCGTAGGCTCGGTCGTTAATGTCCTGATATCGAGAACCGCCGAGTGCAGGTAGTAGTGCTCAGCCTCGGGCAGGGTGGCATTCAAATCTCCCTCAGCCCATGCGGCCGAATTAAAATAGCGAACCCACCGTTCCGGATCGCCGCGTCTGCGGTAGCCAATGAGGCCGTGTTGCCAAAGGACATCTTGAATGAGAATCGGCCGCCCTCTGGAAGAGGGCGACCACCATGGTACGGCTGCGGTGTAGGCTTGATGCGCTCCTTCGAGTTCGGCAAATGAGAACTTTTCAGATTTTATTTTAGCGAGAAATTCCGCAATGGCGACACTGATGTACCTTGCGTATTCTTCGTACTTTGCAAGTTCTGTCGCAGCTACCTCGCGGAGGCTGGACTTCGAATCACCCAGGGAGTCGGCTTTGGGTTCCGGCATTTGATCGAGCGCCGCCAAATGCAAGGTAATCTCTTTGATCATGTTACGAGCGAAACTTTGCGCCGTTGACGAAATGATGCGACGAATCTTCTCCGGCTCGATTGCTCCGTTGATGGACTTTTGCGCTCGAATCTCCTTCGAAAGACTGTTTCCAATCTCATTGATTTCGCGCGGCAGGAATCGTGTGTGTCGGAGAATGTAATCCTCGACCTTTTCTTCTGCCCCGCCTCGTTTTGAGTTGCTGATCGTATCAAAGCCCAACCATTGTTCGATAGGGCTATCCCCCCGTCGGGCGCCAATACAAAATTGTTGAGGAAGCCGCATAATTTTTTGCCTCAAATAGAATGACGATGAGCGGTCATCCCAATCTAGGCATCGAATGTGCATTCTGTTGTTGAAGCGCTGACCGTGATCTGATTCCAGCAAGGCAGAATATATCGCGTCGCGGACGGTAACTACGACATGAAGTCGGTTCTGCACCGTCGGATCGACGATCTTTCTCAGAATCCAAAATAGCAGCCCTAGCTGGGCATCAGTTGATTCGGTGGGAGCTTCAGCATAATTGTCATCCAATGCATCGATAAAGCAAAAAATCGGGGTAGTTGTTGAAATTGCGTCGAGGATGATGCTTTCGATGTTCAGCCAGACGGGATCGTTGACATAAGCCATCAGCCGAGAGCGGTCATTATAACTGTCGACGATGTTATTGAGCGCGCCCACAATCGGTATCCCTCGCGGCCCGGAGGGGATGTAGGTTCTTGCTTCCGTGGTCAGGAAATTACGGTCGGAGTCTGAAAGGACGGTCTCGACGGCTGTCCGATGACGCGAGTTAAGTAGAAAGGAAGCAACTCCCGCGTAGATGGAGCAAGACCAAAGAGCTTCCCAGACTTCCAATCGCTCGGCACGATCTGGAAAGGAACGATGCAGCCATCTAAGATTGGTCAAGGATATTTTTTCACTCCGCTGGGAGAAATCTAGCAGACCCTCCTTCTGTACGGAAAGTTGCATTTTGCGTAGATATCGGCTCTTTCCCGAACCGCGCCGACCAACAAGAATACGAGCTCGGCGGTCATTATCCTTCAAGGCGAGATCTCGCCATAGACCAATGTCCTTGAATTCAACAAAAGAGCCGGGGTCCTCTGCTGCGCCGTCGGGCGCGCCAAATGGTTCGTTTTCCGATACTGCCACGCCAATCCCCGTCTAGTTGATGAAAACAGCCCCCCTACTAATGCTACACAACCCTTGTTTGCACAACCACAAAATTGCGTCCATGGAGGACCAGGCTGGCGAAGGAGTCATGCAGTTTAACGCGGGTTTGCGCAGTCAGAGACCATGATCTGCTAATCGAAGGAGTATCTCATCCATGCCCACCAATCGCGTCTACAACGTCGCCGTCATTCCCGGCGACGGCATCGGCAAGGAGGTCGTGCCGGAAGGCGTGCGCGTGCTCGAAGCCGCGGCGAAGAAGTACGGCTTCGAGTTACGCCAAGATCATTTCGATTTCGCCTCGTACGACTATTACGAGAAGCATCAGCGCATGATGCCGGAGGACTGGAAGGAGAAGATCGGCGGCCACGATGCGATCTTCTTCGGCGCGGTCGGCTGGCCGGCGAAAGTCCCCGACCACGTTTCACTGTGGGGCTCGCTTATTTTGTTCCGCCGCGAGTTCGACCAATACATCAATCTGCGTCCGGTGCGGCTGATGCCCGGCGTGCCGTCGCCGCTAGCCAATCGCAAGCCCGGCGACATCGATTTCTGGGTGGTGCGTGAAAACACCGAAGGCGAGTATTCCGCCATCGGCGGCCGCATGTTCGCCGGCACCGAGCGCGAAGTAGTGGTGCAGGAAACCGTGATGTCGCGCACGGGCGTCGACCGCGTGCTGAAATTTGCCTTCGAGCTCGCCCGCAAGACGCCGAAGAAGCATCTGACTTCGGCCACCAAGTCGAACGGCATCGCCATCACCATGCCGTACTGGGACGAGCGGGTCGAGGCGATGGCGAAGAGTTTTCCCGACGTGAAGTGGGACAAATATCACATCGATATTCTCACCGCGCTGTTCGTGCTCAAGCCGGACAAATTCAACGTCGTCGTCGGCTCGAACCTGTTCGGCGACATTCTCTCCGACCTCGGGCCAGCCTGCACCGGCACCATCGGTATCGCGCCGTCCGGCAACATCGATCCCGAGCGCCGATTTCCCTCGTTGTTCGAGCCGGTGCACGGCTCGGCGCCGGATATCGCCGGTCAGGGCATCGCCAATCCAATCGGCCAGATCTGGTCCGGCGCGATGATGCTGGAGCATCTCGGCGAGACCGAAGCTGCCGCTGCGATCGTCAAAGCCATCGAGCGCGTGCTGGCCGAGCCGAAAATGCGCACCCGCGACCTCGGCGGTGCGGCCGATACCGCGGCGTGCGGTAAGGCGGTGGCGGAGGCGTTGGGCTAATCATTCCGCCGCTTGTGCCGTCGCGTGCTGGCGGAATTTCGGCATCACCTCTTGCGCAAGAAGCCGCATCGAATCGCGCTCCCACGCTCCGTTAGGCCCGCTCCAGTCCAGCCCGGTCATCAGCAGCGTGCCGAACGGCCCGACTTCGTCGCGGAAGGCGACGAGCTTGTCGAGCATGGTTTTCGGCGAGCCGTAGAGGACGCAGCCTTCGGTAATGAACTCGACCGTGGCCTGGTCATCCGGCATGTTTGGATCGGGTTTCATGACCGACAGAATGCCGACGCGGGAGAGCACTTCGCGCATATAGGTGTAGAAATATCGGTTCGATCCTTGCCCGCTGAATACGCGTTCGCGAGCCTCGACATCGCTCGGCGCCACCATCACATTGCGCGATACGCGCCAGTTCTCGCTGCGCGCGGTTCTGCCCGCTTCCGCGCAGGCTTTGCTGTAGCTCTGCCAATGGGTGGCGACGGCGTTGGCCGGCATATTATTGCCGGACAGAATGCCCCAGCCTTGCTGTCCGGCAACGCGCGCGGTTGGTGAATTGCGGCTCGACACCGACATTGTGATCGGCGGGCCGGATTTCTGGAACGGCTTCGGCATAGTACCGATGCCGAGCCCGGGAATGATCGCGTCCTTGAGGCGGACGGAGCGGAATTCGCCCGGAAAATCGTACGGTGGATCCTGCGCCCAGATGCGCTGGATCACCGCGATCGATTCCATCGTCTTGCGGGCGCGCACTGAGCGATCGGCATTGCCGAACAGTTCGAAATCGGAAAGCAGCCCGCCCGGACCGATGCCGAGCATGAAGCGGCCACGGCTCATGTGGTCGAACTGTGCGACTTCCGCGGCAACCGTCACCGGATCGTGGTTCGGCAGGCAGATCACTCCGGTGCCGAAGGTGAGGTTCTTGGTGCGCGGCAGGAGGCTCGCCATGAACATCAGCGGCGACGGGATCGGTTCGCTCGACGCCGAGAAATGCTCGCCCAGCCATAATTCGTCGAAACCGAGCTTGTCGGCGTAAAGCGCCTTCTCCTCGTCCTCGGCCAGCGTCTCGGTGAACGAGCGCGCCGGCGGATGGACCGGCATCATGAACATTCCTAGGCGCATCTCAATTCCTCCCGCTCCTCATTTTCCGTCATCCTGAGGTGCGAGCGAAGCGAGCCTCGAAGGATGTACGGCCCGGGCGCCTCAGCCGCATCCTTCGAGGGCCGCTTCGCGGCCGCCTCAGGATGACGGTTCGTGGGCCTTCACGCCGCGACGGTGTCTGGATCGCGCGCCGGCACCAGGTCGCGAAGCTTAGGCGCCACCTGCTCCATGAACAGGCGCATCGAGCGAAACACCTTTTCGCGCGTGGCCCACTTCTTTCCAGTGACGATCAACAGCGTGCCGAAGCCGCCGGAAGCCTCATAGAATTGCCGCAGCTCCTGCGCCACCGTGTCCGGATCGCCGAGGTGATAGAACCCGGCCTCGGCGAGCTGATCGAAAGTGACTTCGTCGGCCTTGAGCGACAGGCCGTAATTCGAGGTGAGAATGCGTATCAGCCCGCGCTTGATCTGATAGGTGAGCTCGTAATTGATGTCGGCGCGCAGATCGTCCATCGCCTGACGGCGGGAATCGGCGAGATAGACGTAGCGCGCCACGGCGAATTTGCTGAGCGGAGCGGGCTGACCGGCGGCTTTGGCGGCGCGCATGTAGCGATCGGCAATTTTCCTGATCGACCAGGCCGGCTCAAGCTGAGCTCTGAGCATCGTATAGCCGCGCGTCGCAGCGAGATCGATCATCGCCTCGGTGTCGGTCGCGGTCGCCATCGGCATATGCGGCGCATGAAGCGGCTGCGGCGTCGCCACGATGCCTTTGCCGCGCCAGTGCTTGCCGTCCCAATCGAACGGCTCCTTCGCGGTCCAGCATTTGAGGATCAGATCGAGCGATTCGCGCAGGCGCTCATGGCGGTCGGCGTAAGACAGCCCGCGCTCATCGGAGAACAGCGGGCTCGGAAAGCCGGAGCCGAAGCCGAAGATGAAGCGGCCGCCGCCGATGACGTGATCGGCGACCGCGGCCTGAATCGCGGTGTCGACCGGATGGGCGAGGTGAATGAGCTTGACCGCCGCCCCCATGCGGATGCGTTTGGTCAGGGCCGCGGCTTTGCACATCAAGAGCTCCGGCAGTGGTAGCGTATCCACCTTGTCGATATAGACCGGCTCGCCGTGGTGCTCGCTGATATAGACGTCGCGAAAGCCGAGCTGGTCGGCCAGCACGATTTCGGCGAGGTCCTCTTCGTAGGTCTGGGCTGCGGTGGTGTGCGGACGAAAACCGTTCGAGAAAAGGCCGAATTCCATGTCCATTCCTTCAGTTTCTTGGCGGCACGTTACGATCCTTGCCGCAGCTTGACAACGCAGCTTGACAGCGGTCGGACAACCTCGCCAATTCCGTCACGCATGACCACGGGCTTGCGCATTTACGGCGTCGCTCGCACTCGCGCGTTCCGCGCGCTGTGGGTGGCGGAGGAGCTCGGGCTGCCTTACCAGCATCTGCCGATTGAGATCGGCGACGCCGGCGCCCGGACGGCGGAATTTTTGGCGCTCAACCCAAACGGGCGGCTGCCGGTCATCGTCGACGACGGCTTTGTGCTGTTCGAATCGCTGGCGATTACGCTCTATCTCGCCAAGAAGTATTCCCCCGGAAAGCTCTATCCGGCCTCGCTCGCAGGCGAGGCGCGGGCTTGGCAATGGAGCTTTTGGGCTATTGCCGAGGTCGACCGCGGCGTCAATATCTGGTCGCTGCATGCGGTGCGGCTGCCGCCGGCCGAGCGCGACGCCGCTTTGCGCGAGGAGGCGCTCAAAGTCGTGGCCGCGCCGTTCAAGGTGCTGGACGCGGCCGTGGCGAAGCAGTCGTATCTCCTCGGCGACGCCTTCACGGTGGCCGATCTCAACGTCGCCGCCGTCATCAGCCGGGCCATCGACATGGACCTCGTCGCGGTGCCGAACCTCAGAGCCTGGCTCATGCGCTGTCTCGACCGGCCGGCGGCGCGCGTGGCGCTCGCCCTGAAAACGAAATCCGACAATGCGACACCGGCGGAAGTGACGCGGCGCATCGCGCGGATCAATCGCTTATGAATTCGCGGCCGTTCAATCTCGGTCAATCGCTGCACGAAGCGGTCGCCTTGCAGCGTCAAGGTCAGCTGCGCGAGGCGGAAAAAATCTACAGCCGCGTGCTCAAGGCGGTGCCGGACAATTTCGATGCGCTCAATCTGCTCGGCACGGTCAAGCTGCAACGAGGCCAGGTCGGCGAAGCACAGCAGTTACTGAGCGCGGCGGTCAAGGCCAATCCGCGCGCGGCTGGCGCCTGGTGCAATCTCGGCCAAGCACTGCACGCGCTCAAGCGCGCGCCGGAAGCGCTCGACTGCCTCGACAAGGCGCGCGCGCTGGCGCCGGACGATCTCGCCATACTCAATCAGCACGCCAATGTGCTTGTCACGCTGGCGCGTCCGGCCGAGGCGCTTGGCGAATTTCAGCAGGTCTTGGCGCGCGCGCCGAACCATGTCGAGGCGCGGCTCAATAGCGGCCTTGCCCGGGCCATGCTTGGATTTCCGGAACTGGCTTTGGCTGACTTCGACGCTGCGCTGCAAGTCGCGCCCGGCCATCCGGGGGTGCATTACAATCGCGGCGTCGCGCTGCTTACGCTTGGCCGTTACGCCAAAGCGGTCGAGGCCAACGACCGGGCGCTTGCCATCGCGCCGGAATACGCCACGGCGTGGCTCAATCGCGGCAAAGCGCTGATGCAGCTCAATCGCTTCGACGAGGCGATCGCCGGCTTTGGCGAGGCGCTTAAAATCCGCAAGGATTTTGCCGACGCGCATTTCAACAGGGCGCTCGCGCTGCTCACACGCGGCGACTACGCCCGCGGCTTCGCTGAATACGAGTGGCGCTGGCGCCGCACCGGCATGCCGCAGCAGAAGAGCCGCGGCAAGCCGCCGTGGCTCGGCGAATATCCCCTCGCGCGCAAGACCGTGCTGCTTCACGCCGAACAGGGGCTCGGCGACACCATCCAATTCGCCCGCTATGTGCCGGTGATCGCCGCAAGCGGCGCCAAGGTGGTGCTTGAAGTCCAGGCCGAACTGAAGGAGCTGATGCGCCGGCTCGACGGCGTTGCCGCCGTGATCGCGCGCGGCGAAGAGGCTCCGCCGTTTGACGTGCATTGTCCGCTCGGCAGCTTGCCGCTCGCCTTGCACACCGAACTGGCCACGGTCCCGGCGCAAATCCCTTATTTGTCGGCCAACGAAGCTCAGGTCGCAAAATGGTCGGCGCGGCTTGACGTGCTGCCGCACCCGCGCGTCGCCATCGCCTGGTCGGGCAATCCAAGCCACGACAATGACCGCAACCGCTCGATCGCTTTCGCGCGTTTGGCGCCGCTGTTCGCCACATCCATAGTCCCTCGCCCGCAAGCGGGGGAGGGCAGGGTGGGGGCGAGCTTTGTCAGCATCCAGCGCGAGGTGCGTAGCGAGGACGCCGCGCCGCTCGCCGCCGAGACTCGCGTGACGCATATCGGCGACGAACTGGAAGATTTCGGCGACACCGCCGCCGTGCTGGCGCTGTGCGATCTCGTCATCGCGGTTGATACCGCCGCTGCGCATCTGGCCGGCGCCATGGGCCGCCCGGTTTGGGTGTTGGTGCCATTTGCACCGGATTGGCGCTGGACGCGCGACGGCGAAACGACGCCTTGGTATCGGACGGCCCGGCTGTTCCGGCAGATCTCGCCCGGCGATTGGGGCGGCGTCATCGCGCGCGTCGCGGAGGAACTGAAACGCTTCCTGTCCACCGCTTAAAATGTGCGAATGGCGAATAGGACGAAATTTCACTCGCTATTCGCCACTCGCCCTTTGCCTTCCTACCGTCCGTGCTCCCACAGACTTTCCAGCCGGTGGCGGAACGATTTCGGCCGTTCGGCAAACAGCCGGTTCGCGATGCGCGCGGCGCGATGCGCCAGCGCGGTCGAGCGTTCGCTGCAAGCCGGCGTCAACCGCGAGCGCCAATGCGCCAGCGGTTGATGCGGTTCTGTTAACCGCTTGAGCACTTCGAGGTCCTGGCATTGGCCGAGCCGCCCGCGCAATCGTTCGGCCTCGTCGGTCCACATCCGGCCGAACCGCGGCCAAAGCGGCTCGATCAGCTCCATCTGGTAGCGCAGATCGACGACGCGCTGGCGTAACACGTGCAATTCCTCGCCGCTCGCCTGCGACCAGTCGGCCGGGATCTGCTTGCGCGCATTGCGATAGCCCGCGGTCAGTCGCGCCGCGATGGAGGAGAAGTCGAATGGATCGAGCGGCCACTGCTCGACGGCCGACGCCGCCGTATCGAGCCAAGCCACGATCCGATCGCGCAGCTCCGGCGTCAGCACCGCCTGTTCCTCGCTGTCGCGCAGCGCTTCGATGCGGCTGCGGATGGTCGCAGTCGAGCGCTCCGACAGCACCATGCCCTTGTCGAGAAGGTTGTCGAAGGCGTTGAGCGCCGCGGCGCCGTCACGGGCATGGGCAAGCGAGCGCGCGTAATCGCGCGCCTCATGCCGCCAGCGTTGGGCATCCGGGATGAACGGGGCCAAAAGCCGCATCAGGGCGCGCCATTCCTTCATGGTGCGGCGGAAATCGTGCACGGCGTCCTGGTGGGAGCGCTCCGGATCGAGCATCGCGGCGCGGGCCTGCGCCAAAATACCGGTCGCCACGGCGCGCACGACCGGGCCAATCGCCGCTTTCGGCTGCAAGGCTGGTTTCTCGCCCATGACCGGTTCTAGAAGTGCGTGCATGACTGTCCGATGAGCCCCACCATGACATTATGACGAATTATTGGGCCGGCTGCACTTCCCTTATGGAGGGGGGCTTGCTACATGATCCCTCGATAAATCAGACGTTTGACGCGGGGTGGAGCAGCCCGGTAGCTCGTCAGGCTCATAACCTGAAGGTCGTAGGTTCAAATCCTACCCCCGCAACCAAACGCAAAAGGGCCCTCTCGGGGCCCTTTTGCGTCGTACGGATCTAGTCGAGGTTTATGCCGAACGTCTCGGCGAAGCCGCGGCGGCCCTTGGCGGTGATCGTCAGGGCGCGCGTGTTTTTCCCGCGTTCGATCCAGCCGAGCTCGAGGCAGCGGTTGCACAATGCGGCGCCGGCCGCCCCGGCGATGTGCCAGCGCCGTTCGCTCCAGTCGAGGCAGGGCCGGCAGAACGTCCGCCGCGAACCACTCGGCTTGGCCGGCGTCGCACCGAAACCCGCGAGAAAGTCCGTCCCGGCTGCTGTGACCTCGCCGCCGTCGTCGGCCAGCACGACGTGGCCGCGCGCGACCAGTGCATCGGCAATGCCGACGCCGAGCCGGCCGGCGACGTGATCGTAGCAAGTTCGCGCGGCGCGCATCGCGTGGTCGACGCGGGATTGTGCGCGGCGCGCCGGCAGCTGCACGGCCGCAACGGTCATGATGCTTTCCAGCATGCTGCCGACGAGCGGCGACGCGACGCGGTAGTACCGGTGTCGGCCCTGCTTCTTCAGCGCCAGCAGATTCGCCTGCGTGAGCTTGGCGAGATGCCCGCTCGCCGTTTGCGGCGCGACCCCGGCTATGCCGGCAAGCTCGGTCGCGGTGAGCGCGCGTCCGTCGATCAACGCCGCTAAAATATTCGCCCGTCCCGGATCGCCGATCAGGGCGCCGAGTTCCGCCATGTCGAGATGCGGTGTGCTCATGCGACTTATTATATGGGCGCGGGCTGTGGCCTCGCTACGGTCTGCGCCGAAGTATGCAAGCGGACAGAAGTGGCCGAATGGCGAAGGAAGAATCTGCTAGGCCTAGGCCGCCTGCTGGACAGTCATGCAATGTTCCGATGCAAATAGGGGTGAACTCCTCCCCTAGCGAACGCGCGACGGTCGCAATCGGTTCAATGGGATTTTGTTGCACTGCACATTGTTGTTCCGGCGGGCTGGCTCGCACTTGTGTGCGTGCCAGTATACGGTTTTCGCTGTGACGAATGGCCACGGAACGCGAAAAATTTCATGACACTCTCGTAAATGGCCGCCGGGTAGTGTAAATTTTGTGCACAACTAGAAGATTCAAATGGGGACGGAAACTATGGCTGCAACAACCGCGGTAGTTGAGTCCGGAGCATCGGCGGCGCAGGCGACGCGCTGGCGGCAGCTTATCTGCGCCATCATTTGCATGGTGCTTATTGCCAATCTGCAATACGGCTGGACGCTGTTCGTCAATCCGATGAACAAGGCGCACGGCTGGTCGATCGCGGCAATCCAGCTCGCTTTCAGCATATTCATCGCGCTCGAGACTTGGCTCACGCCGATCGAAGGCTGGATCGTCGACACGCTAGGCGCGCGGCGCGGACCGAGACTGATGGTCGCCTTCGGCGGCGTCATGGTGGCGCTGGGCTGGATTGTCTGTTCGAGTGCCGGTTCGCTGTCGTCGCTTTATCTCGGCTCGGCGCTTGCCGGCATCGGCGGCGGCGCCATCTATGCGACCTGCGTCGGCCTTGCCGTGAAGTGGTTTCCCGACCGGCGCGGCCTCGCGGTCGGTCTGACAGCGGCCGGCTATGGCGCCGGCGCGGCGCTCACCGTGGTGCCGATCCGCGAGGTGATTGCATCGAGCGGCTATGAGACCGCCTTTTTCTGGTTCGGGCTTATCCAGGGCGGCATCATCTTCGTCGTCGCTTGGCTGCTGCGATCGCCCGATCCCGGCGAAATGGCCGGCGCGGCCGCACCCAAGGTTCCGCAAACGTCACGCAATTATTCTCCGGTGGAGGTGCTGAGCACGCCGGTGTTCTGGTTGCTCTACATCATGTTCGTGATGGTGTCGGCATCGGGCTTGATGGCGACCGCGCAGATCGCACCGATCGCCAAGGACTTCAATCTTACCGACGCCGTGGTCTTCCTCGGCGCCACCACTCTCAGTGCAGCCTTGGTGATCGACAATCTTGCCAACGGTGCGGCGCGTCCCTTGTTCGGCTGGATTTCCGACCACATCGGGCGCGAATTCACCATGGCGCTCGCCTTCGGTCTTGGCGGTCTCGCCTATTGGGCATTGGGTTCGGCCGGCCACCAACCGTTGGCATTCGTTCTGTTCGCGGCGCTGATCTTCCTGACCTGGGGCGAGATTTTCAGCCTGTTCCCGTCGACTTGCACCGATACGTTCGGGGCGAAGTTCGCGACGGTGAATTTGAGCCTGCTCTACACCGCCAAGGGGGCGTCCGCCTTCCTGGTGCCGGTCGCTAATCTGATCAAGGATGCGACCGGCGGCTGGCACATGGTATTCGTCGTCACCGCGATCATGAATTTCGTGGTCGTGGCCTTGGCGCTGTTCGTGCTCAAGCCGGTGCGCGCGAAGATGATGGCCGAGGGTTGAACCCGGAGGTCCTTTCCGGTTTCGGCAAATCGGGCGCGGGAACAATCCCGCGCCCGATTTGTTTTCGAAAGTCATTGTAAAATGCGACATTCTGGCTCTGGCATAATGTATTATAGTGCGCTATGGGTGCCGGCCCGAACGCGGCCTGGGACCGTCAAATCACTCGGCACAAGATCGCGTTCGGCCGGGGTTGAGGCGTCTGTTAAGGGTTACGAGCGTCTTCTATGTCTTCCAGCGTGCATCGCATTTCCGTCGCCAAAAGCGACGCTGCGCCGGATATCGATTCGCAAGACTTGGCTTCGATTTCGCGGCCGCGGCTGGAGCCGATCGATACCTCGTTCAGCTTCAAGAACAAGGCCTATGCGGCGCTCAAATCCGTCATCGTCGGCATGGATGTCTATGGCAGCCGCAGCGACATCCGGCTCGACGAGCGCAGTCTGGCGAGCGATTTCGGCATCAGCCGCACGCCGGTGCGCGAGGCGATGGCGCAGCTCGAGCGCGAAGGCTTTGTCCGCTCGGTGCCGCGGCGCGGCGTCTATGTGGTGCGCAAAACCAAGCGCGAAGTCATCGAGCTGATCACCGCCTGGGCCGCGCTCGAAAGCATGGCGGCGCGACTGATCACAGGAAATGCCAGCGACGATGAGATCGCCTCGTTACGCAGAATGTTCGCCACTTTCGAGAACGGCGAAGTGCGCGCCCATCTCGACGAATATTCCGAAGTCAACATCGAATTCCACCAGACCATCATTCGGCTGAGCCGCAACAGCGTGCTGATGGCGCTCGCCGAGAATCTTTTCACCCACATGCGGATGATCCGGCGAAAGACGATCGGCGAGAAGGATCGCGTGGATCGCTCGATCCGCGACCATATCCACATCATCGCTGCATTGGAGGCGCGCGACACCGTGCGCGCGGAGGCCCTGGTGCGCGATCACGCGCTCGGCCTTGCCGACCACGTGGCGAAATACGCGGACTATTTGGACTGAATATAGGGAGAACTCCCCATGGCAGACGCAGCAGTAAAGGCGAAAGCGCCGGAAGCCGCCGATGCGGCAGAGCAGGAGCTGACCGACGGCTTTCATCTCGTCATCGATGCGCTCAAGCTCAACGGCATCAAAACAATTTACGGCGTGCCCGGCATCCCGATTACCGACTTCGGCCGCATGGCGCAGGCCGCGGGCATCCGCGTCCTCTCCTTTCGTCATGAGCAGAATGCCGGCTATGCCGCAGCGATCGCCGGCTTCCTCACCAAGAAACCCGGCATCTGCCTCACGGTGTCGGCGCCCGGCTTCCTCAACGGCCTCACCGCGCTCGCTCACGCCACCACCAACTGCTTTCCGATGATTCTGATCTCGGGCTCGTCCGAGCGCGAAATCGTCGACTTGCAGCAGGGCGATTACGAGGAGATGGACCAACTCGCCATCGCCAAGCCGCTCTGCAAGGCGGCGTACCGCGTCCTTCATGCGCAGGACATCGGCATCGGCCTGGCGCGCGCCATCCGCGCCGCGGTGTCGGGGCGTCCCGGCGGCGTCTATCTCGATCTGCCGGCCAAGCTGTTCGGGCAGGTGATGGACGTGGAGGTAGGCAAGAAGTCTCTGGTCGAGGTCATCGACCCTGCGCCGGCGCAAATTCCGTCGCCGGGGGCGGTCAAGCGCGCTCTCGATGTGCTCAAGAGCGCCAAGCGGCCGCTGATCATCCTCGGCAAGGGCGCAGCCTATGCCCAGGCCGATGAAGCCATCCGCGTGCTGGTCGAAAAAAGCGGCATTCCGTTCCTGCCAATGAGCATGGCCAAGGGCCTTCTGCCCGACACCCATCCGCAATGCGCGGGCGCCGCGCGCTCGACGGTGCTCAAAGAGTCCGACGTCGTGATGCTGATCGGCGCGCGCCTGAACTGGCTGTTGTCGCACGGCAAAGGCAAGGCCTGGGGCGATGCGCCGAAGAAATTCATCCAGATCGACATCGAGCCCAAGGAGATGGACTCCAACGTCGAGATCGTCGCGCCGGTAGTCGGCGATATCGGCTCCTGCGTCGCGGCGCTGCTCGACGGAATGGACGCCAAGTGGCCGGCCGCGCCGGTGGACTGGACGAGCGCCGTCAGCAAAAAGCGTGAAGAGAACGTCGCCAAGATGGCGCCGCGGCTGATGAACAACAACGTGCCGATGGACTATCACGGCGCGCTTGGCGTGCTTCGCACCATCGTTAAGGAGCGACCCGACGCCATCCTCGTCAACGAAGGCGCCAATACGCTCGATCTGGCGCGCGGCGTTATCGATATGTATCGGCCGCGCAAGCGGCTCGACGTCGGCACCTGGGGCGTCATGGGCATCGGCATGGGCTACGCCATTGCGGCGTCGGTCGAGACCGGCAAGCCCGTGCTCGCGGTCGAAGGCGATTCGGCTTTCGGTTTCTCCGGAATGGAGATCGAGACGATCTGCCGCTACAAGCTGCCGGTCTGCGTGGTGATTTTCAACAATGACGGCATCTACCGCGGCACCGATGTCAACGCCGGCGGCGGTTCGGATCCGGCAACGACCGTCTTCGTCAAGGGCTCGCGCTACGACAAGATGATCGAGGCGTTCGGCGGCGTCGGCGTCAACGCGACGTCGCCGGACGAGCTCAGGCGGGCGGTGAACGCCGCCATGGATTCGGGCAAGCCGACGCTGATCAACGCGGCAATCGATCCGGCGGCCGGCAGCGAGAGCGGCAGGATCGGCAACCTCAACCCGAAGAGTGCACTTGGCAAGAAGTGACGTACCGCGGATTCGGGCTCGACAAGGTTAGGAGAGGAAACGATGGCAACGCGCAAGAAAACCGCCAAGGCAAAGACCAAGAAGGCTGCAAAAAAGCCCGCCAAGTCGGTCGTGAAGCTCGCGGCAAAAAAGCTCGCGGCGAAGGCGCGAAACGGCAACGGTTTGCCGCGGCCGAGCTCAAAACCTTGGGGCCAGGCAGGCAGGGCGCTCGAGGGCGTCAAAATCCTCGACTTCACTCACGTGCAGTCGGGGCCGACCTGCACGCAATTGCTCGCTTACATGGGCGCCGACGTCATCAAGGTGGAACGGCCTGGCGTCGGCGACATCACGCGCGGCCAGTTGCGCGACGTGAAGGGTCAGGACAGTCTTTACTTCACCATGCTCAACGGTTCGAAACGCTCGATCACCATCGATTCCAAGCATCCGAAAGGCAAGGAGATTCTCGATCGGCTGGTGAAGACCTGCGACGTGCTGGTCGAGAATTTCGCGCCCGGCGCGCTCGACCGCATGGGGCTGACCTTCGAGCATATCCACAAACTCAATCCGTGCATGATCGTCGCGTCGGTGAAAGGCTTCGGCCCGGGACCTTATGAGGCCTGCAAGGTTTACGAGAACGTGGCGCAATGCGCGGGAGGTTCAGCATCGACCACTGGCTTCCGCGACGGCCCGCCGCTCGTCACCGGCGCGCAGATCGGCGATTCCGGTACTGGCCTGCATCTTGCGCTCGGCATCGTCAGCGCGCTGTACCAGCGGGTGCGCACCGGCCGCGGCCAGAAAGTGCTGTGCGCCATGCAGGACGGCGTGCTCAACCTCGCGCGCGTCAAATTGCGTGACCAGCAGCGCCTCGCCCATGGCCCGCTCGCCGAATACAGCCAGTACGGCGAAGGCGTTCCGTTCGGCGCGGCGACGCCGCGTGCCGGCAACGATTCCGGCGGCGGCCAGCCGGGCTGGATCCTCAAATGCAAAGGCTGGGAAACCGATCCCGACGCCTATATTTACTTCATCACGCAAGCGCCGGTCTGGACCGCGATCTGCGATCTCATCGGCAAGCCGGAATGGAAGACCGATTCGGATTACGCGACGCCGCCGGCGCGGCTGCCGCGGCTCAAGCACATCTTCGCCACCATCGAGGAATGGACCAAGACCATGACCAAGTTCGAGGTCATGGAAATCTGCAACAAGCGTGACATTCCGGTCGGGCCGATCCTGTCGATGAAGGAAATCGCCGAGGAGCCGTCGCTGCGCGCGACCGGCACCGTCGTCGAGGTCGATCATCCGGGTCGCGGCAAATATTTGACGGTCGGCAATCCGATCAAGCTGTCGGATTCGCCAGCCGACGTGCGCCGCTCGCCGCTGCTGGGCGAGCACACCGAGGAGATTTTGTACAAGGTACTCGGCTATTCCGAGAAGGAAGTCGCCGAGATCAGGACGTCGGGCGCGATTACCGCGCCGGACAAGCCGGCCAAAGCGGAGGCGGCGTAGCTTCTTCTCCCTCTCCCCGCTGCGCGGGGAGAGGGTCGGGGTGAGGGGGCCTCTCCGCTGGGCTTGGACTTGAGGGCTCAGAGTCGCGGAGAGGCCCCCTCACCCTCGTTCGCTTCGCTCACTCGACCTCTCCCCGCACGCAGGGAGAGGTGAAGAAAATGGGAGAGGTTTTCTAATGCGTATCGCGGTTCACGGGCAACAGGCCTTCGGCAAGGCGGTGCTGGAAGCGCTGCTCAAGCGCGGCGAGAATGTTGTTGCCGTTTATGTCGCGCCGGAAAAGCCGGGCGCCAAGGCCGATCCTCTGAAAGAGGCGGCGCTTGCCGCCAAGCTTCCGGTCTATCAGCCGGACTCCTACAAAAAGCCCGAAGTGTGGGAGGAATTCAAAGCCTTGAAGCCCGATCTGCAAGTGATGGCCTTCGTGACGCTGTTCGTGCCCGAGGAATTTCTCAATATCCCCACCCACGGCTCGATCCAATATCACCCATCGCTGTTGCCGGCCTATCGCGGCGCCAGCGCCATCAATTGGCCGATCATCAAAGGCGAGAGAGAGACCGGCCTGTCGATTTTCTGGCCGGACAATGGGCTCGATACCGGCGACGTGCTGTTGCAGAAGAAAACCCCGATCGGGCCCAACGACACGCTCGGCACGGTTTATTTCGACCGGCTGTTTCCGATGGGCGTCGATGCGATGATGGAATCAGTCGATCTCGTCAAGGCCGGCAAGGCGCCGCGCATCAAACAAGATGAAGCGAAGGCGACCTACGAAGGCCGCTGCACCGCAGAGAACGCCAAGATCGACTGGGGTAAGCCCTGGGAGCAGATCGACCGGCTCATCCGTGGCTGCAATCCCGCGCCAGGCGCCTGGACCGCGCTCGACGGCAAGCAATTGAAAATCTTCGACGCCAAGCCCGCGCCAGCGAAAGATCCGAAAGGCATCGCCGGCAAGCTCGGCGAAATCGTCGCGGTGGAAGCCGACGGCTTCACCGTTGTTTGCGCCGACGGGCGCTTCAAAATCTCCCGCGTTCAGCCCGCCGACGGCAAAAAGGTCGAAGCCGGCGATTGGGCGAAGTCCGTCAATCTCGCCGTCAAGGCGCGGTTCACGTGAACCTTGCCGGGTTCAGAGCCTTCGACCCCTCCCGCCGCCATTTGATGGATCTCCAACATGCCCGCCTCGCAACATCAGTCGCCCAAATCGGATATTGAAATTTCGCAGGCCGCCAAGAAACGGCCGATCGTCGACATCGCGCGCGAGAAGCTCGGCATCGCGCCGGAAAATCTCGAACCTTACGGCCACTACAAGGCCAAGGTGTCGATGGATTTCGTCAAATCGCTGCAAAACAAGCCGAACGGCAAGCTCATTCTCGTTTCCGCGATCACGCCGACGCCGGCCGGCGAGGGCAAGACGACGACCACAGTGGGATTGACCGACGCTCTCAATCACATCGGCAAGAAGGCAATGCTGTGCCTGCGCGAGCCCTCGCTCGGGCCGTCATTCGGCGTTAAGGGCGGCGCCGCCGGCGGCGGTTACGCCCAGGTCGTGCCGATGGAGGACATCAACCTTCACTTCACCGGCGATTTCCACGCCATCACCTCGGCGAACAATCTGCTCGCCGCGCTGCTCGACAATCACATCTATTGGGGCAATGCGCTTGGTATCGATGCGCGCCGCGTCGCCTGGCGCCGTGTGCTCGACATGAACGATCGTGCGTTACGTTCTATCGTGTCGTCGCTTGGCGGCGTCGCCAACGGCTTTCCGCGCGAGGACGGTTTCGACATCACCGTCGCGTCGGAGGTCATGGCGATATTCTGTCTGGCCCGCGATCTCGACGACCTCAAGAAAAGGCTCGGCAATATCGTCGTCGCCTATACGCGCGACCGCAAGCCGGTCCGCGCCGCCGACCTCAAGGCGCATGGCGCCATGACGGTGCTGCTGAAGGAGGCGCTGGCGCCGAATCTGGTGCAGACGCTCGAAGGCACGCCGGCCTTCATCCATGGCGGGCCGTTTGCCAATATCGCCCATGGCTGCAATTCCGTGCTGGCGACGACCACCGCGCTCAAGCTTGCCGATTATGTCGTCACCGAAGCCGGCTTCGGCGCCGATCTCGGCGGCGAGAAGTTCATGGACATCAAGTGCCGCAAGGTCGGCATCGAGCCGTCATGCGTGGTGCTGGTCGCCACCATCCGCGCGCTCAAAATGCACGGCGGCGTCAAGAAAGAGGACCTCAAGACCGAGAACCTCAAGGCGCTCGAAGCCGGCATGAGCAATCTCAAGCGTCACGTCGAGAACGTGCAGAAATTCGGCATCGTGCCGGTGATCTCGATCAACCGCTTTTCCGCCGACACCGCGGCCGAGATCAAGCTGGTCGAAGACATCTGCAAATCGCTCGGCGTCGAGGCCTTGATGGCCGATCATTGGGCGATGGGCGGGGAGGGCGCGGCCAACGTGGCCAAGGCCGTCGTCAAGATCGCCGAGAGCGGCAAGAGCAAGCTGAAGTTCCTCTATCCCGACGACATGCCGCTCTACGAAAAGATCCGCACCATCGCCAAGGAAATCTATCGCGCCAAGGATATTTCCGCGGACAAATCGGTGCGCGACCAGCTCGCCAACTTCGAGTCGATGGGCTACGGCAAATTTCCGATTTGCGTCGCCAAGACGCAATACAGCTTCTCGACCAATGCCGATGCCAAAGGCGCGCCGGCCGATCACGTCGTCAACGTGCGCGAGGTGCGGCTTTCCGCCGGCGCCGAGTTCGTGGTCGCGATCTGCGGCGAGGTCATGACCATGCCCGGTCTGCCCAGGGTCCCGGCGGCCGACGTGATCGATATCGGCCCCGACGGCAAGATCGTCGGGTTGTTCTAACAGTCATTGCGGCGAAACGGCGTTAAACTGCATGGTTTCGCTGCGCTCGCAATGACGCAATAAAAGGAGAGAACGATGCTCAAATTCTACTGTAGCGGCGCGCCGAACCCGACCAAGGTGGCGCTGTTCCTGGAAGAGACCGGTACGCCCTACGACGCCATCCCGGTCGATACCCGCAAGGGCGAGCAACACAAGCAGGAATTCCTGGCGATCAATCCGAACGCCAAATTGCCGGCCATCGTCGACGGCGACGTCACGGTGTTCGACTCAAGCGCGATCCTGCTCTACCTCGCCGAAAAGACCGGCAAGTTCCTACCGGCGAAGACCGACAAGGCGCGCGGCGAGCTGTTGTCGTGGATGTTCTTCGTGTCGTCCGGTGTTGGTCCTTATTTCGGCCAGGCGGTGCATTTCCGCAATTATGCGCCGGAGAAGATTCCCTACGCCATCAACCGTTATGTCTTCGAGGCGCGGCGTCATGCCGGCATTCTCGATGCGCGGCTGGCCAAGCTGAAATACATGCTCGGCGACACCTATACGATCGTCGATATGAACGTGTGGGGCTGGGCGCGCCTATTGCCGAGCGTGCTCGGCGAGGGCGGTCTCGACGGCTTCAAGAACGTCAAGCGGCTAGTCGACGAGATCAGTGCGCGACCGGCCGCGCAAAAGGCGGTGACGCTGAAGGACCGCCATAAGTTCAAGACCGAGATGGACCAGGAAGCGCTCAACGCGATGTTCCCGCATTTAAAGGAAAAGGTCGCGTAGCCTCCGAAATCGATCCTCTGCGGATAGAAAAACGGCGCGGCTTTGCGGCCGCGCCGTTCGTATTTCCGACGATAAAGCTTTTACTGGAACAGCTTCATCGCATTTTCCAGCGTTTGCAGCACGCCCCACGCCAGGGGAATGCCGACGAGGCACCAGGCGAGGGCCAGCTGCAACGTTGTCGTGCCGGTCTGAGTTTCGTTTGCCATGGTTTTCTCCCTTTAGGCGCCTGCAGGTTCGCCGGCGGCGTCGACGGCAATCTGACCGCTCAGCGCCTCATGGTCCGGACGCATGTGGAAGCGGTGGTGCACCGCCTTGATCATGGCGTTGGCGATGAAGCCGATGATGAACAGTCCCGCCATGATGTACATGGTGGTGTTGTAGGCCTGCGCCTTGGGCACGCCGTGGTCGATGTTGTACTGGCGGATATAGTTCACCAGCACCGGCCCGAAAATGCCGGCCATCGACCAGGCGGTGATCAGCATGCCATGGATGGCGCCGACGTAGCGGGCGCCGAACATGTCCTTCAGATAGGCCGGCACGGTGGCAAAACCGCCGCCATACATGCTAATGATCACCAGGAAAGCCACCACGAACCCGACCACACTGCCGGTCGAGCCAGTATAGGGGATCGTGCAATACATCAGGAAGCCGAGCACCATGAACACGAAGTAGGTGTTCTTGCGGCCGATATAGTCCGACGTAGACGCCCAGAAGAACCGGCCGCCCATATTGAACAGGCTCATCAGGCCGACAAAGCCCGCCGCCGCCACCGCCGTAACTTTGCCCGGGAACATGTCCTGGCTCATGGCGGAAGCCTGGCCGAGAACGCCGATGCCGGCGGTCACGTTGATACACAACACGATCCAGATGCACCAGAACTGTGGCGTCTTCAGCGCGTCGTAGACGTAGACGTCATTCTTGGTGATCAGCTTCTGCTCCACCACCGGCGGCGTATAGCCTTCGGGCACCCAGCCCGGCGCCGGGATACGCACGATGAACGCGCCGACCATCATGAAGACGAAGTAGACCGCGCCGAGGACAAGGAACGTCTCGGCGACGCCGACATGCGTCGGGGTCGAGAATTGGCTCATCAACCAGACCGAAAGCGGCGCGGCGATGAAGGCGGCGCCGCCGAAGCCCATGATGGCCATTCCCGTCGCCATGCCGGGACGGTCCGGGAACCATTTGATCAGCGTCGAAACCGGCGAGATGTAGCCGATGCCCAAGCCGCAACCGCCGAGCAGGCCGTAGCCGAAATACACGACCCAAATGTTGTGAATGTAGACGCCGATCGCGGAAATCGCGAACCCGCCGGCCCAACACAGCGCTGCGGTGAACATTGCCCGGCGCGGGCCACCCTCCTCGACCCAGCGGCCGAAGACCGCCGCGGAGGTGCCGAGCATGAAGATGCCGATGGAGAAGATCCAGCCCAATTCGGGAATGTTCCAGTCCGTCGGTGTCGACTGCGTGATGCCGATGAGCTTGGTCATCGGCAGATTGAACACGCTGAACGCGTAGGCCTGGCCGATGCACAGATGGATGCATAACGCCGCCGGCGGCACCATCCATCGGTTGAAGCCGGGCCCGGCAATCGTGTGACTACGATCGAGAAAGCTCATCGCGCGGTCCTCCTTGATTCCCCTGTCGCTTGTTTCGGCAGACTTCTTATGAAGACTTGTTGGGCGACTAATTTCGCCTTCGCTTCGCCGTCTCGAGAGAGAAAGCGCCGCCAGGCATTGCGCAAAAATCTCCTATAGCGTGAAGTGAATAGCAAGTTCGACCATCGTTAAGGGCTGCCGGGGGTTCAGTTTTTCGTGCTGGCCGCGTCTCGCCTGAATGGGAACATTCCCCGCTCCGGCAGCAATGGAGAAAATATCACTCTTCCTGCGAGGACTCAGGCAGCTTCATTGTGGCAATAAAAATCACGTCTTTTCAATAAGTTATGATGTAATGCGCGCAGCCTAATCGGCCGATCTTGGGCGGGGCTCCACGGTCCGCCCACCTGTTTGAACTGGCGATAGTGCAGTATGAGGCCAAGTGTCGCGGCAAGGCGTTCTGTTGATGATCGCCGGCGTAGGAAGTCCAGTTCCAATTGCTGTTTCTGCGCCTTAAAAGAGAACGATGAGCCTAACCGAGCCGCCGTCGACATTGCCGCCTGAACAGCGCGGGCGCACCGGGCGGCGCCGGCCGCCGCGCACGCCGAAAGGTCGTCAAGTCGAGCCGCGGGCGCTTGAAGAAATGCGTGCGCTTCTTGGCGACCGCGAACTTCGGCGCGATCTCCTGATCGAACATTTGCATTTGATCCAGGACCGCTACGGGCATCTCTCGGCGGCCCACCTTGCTGCTTTGGCGCAGGAAATGCGGCTCGCGCTCACTGAAGTGTACGAGGTCGCTACCTTCTATGCTCACTTTGACGTGGTGAAGGAAGGCGACACGGCGCCGCCGCCGGTCACGGTGCGGGTGTGCGATTCGTTGTCCTGCGCGCTCAACGGCGCTGAGCGGCTGTTCGCCGAATTGCCGAAAAAGCTCGGCCCGAACGTGCGCGTGGTGCGCGCGCCTTGCATGGGCGCCTGCGACCGCGCGCCGGTCTGCGCCGTCGGCCATGTGCAAGTCATGCGGGCCGACGAGGTACGCGCTGCCGCAGCCGCGGCCAAGCCGGCGCACGCGCATGCCTATCCGACGCCTGTCGCCTTTGACGCTTATGTGGATGGCGGCGGTTACGAGCTGCTCAAGGCCTGCATCAGCGGGACGCGCAGCCGCGACGACATGATTAAGATCGTCAGCGATGCTGGCTTGCGCGGCCTCGGCGGCGCCGGCTTTCCTACCGGCCGCAAATGGTCGTTGGTACGTGCCGAACCAGCGCCGCGACTGTTTGCCGTCAATGCCGACGAGGGGGAGCCCGGCACCTTCAAGGACCGCTACTATCTCGAGCGGGACCCGCATCGCTTCATCGAGGGCATGCTGATTGCGGCCTGGATCGTCGAGGCCGCCGACACTTATCTTTATATCCGCGACGAATATCCGGAAGTGCGGCTGCTCTTGATCGATGAGATCGCCAAGGTCGAGAAGGCCGGCCTGTCGAAGCACACCAAAATTCATCTGCGCCGCGGCGCCGGCGCTTACATCTGCGGCGAAGAATCTGCGATGATCGAATCGATCGAGGGCAAGCGCGGCTTGCCGCGCCATCGTCCGCCCTATGTCGCGCAGGTCGGGTTGTTCGGCCGCCCGACGCTCGAGCAGAACGTCGAGACGCTCTACTGGGTACGCGACATCGTCGAGAAGGGCGTCGATTGGTTCACTTCGCAGGGCCGCCACGACCGCAACGGCTTTCGCAGTTTTTCGGTGTCCGGTCGGGTGAAGAATCCGGGCGTCAAACTCGCGCCCGCCGGCGTCACCGTCCGCGAGCTAATTGACGAGTTCTGCGGTGGCATGGCCGACGGCCACACCTTTAAGGCTTACCTGCCGGGCGGCGCGTCGGGCGGTATTCTGCCTGCATCGATGGCCGATATTCCGCTCGACTTCGGCACGCTGGAAAAATACGGCTGCTTCGTAGGCTCCCATGCGGTTGTGATCCTGTCCGATCGGGACGATATGAAGGCCGTGGCGCTTAATCTCATCAAATTCTTCGAGGATGAGAGCTGCGGCCAGTGCACGCCGTGCCGGGTCGGCACCGAGAAGGCGGCGGAGCTGATGAGCAAAGGGCCGTGGGACGCTGCCCTCCTCGACGAGCTCGCCGCGCTGATGCGCGACGCCTCGATCTGCGGCCTCGGCCAGGCGGCGCCAAACCCCCTGCTTTGTGTGCTAAAATACTTCCCGGATGAACTAAAGAAGCCGCTGGGACATTGGTGAGCGAAGGCTAATGCTATGAGCGATGGCAACGCACAAAAACAAAAACCCAGCACCTTTCTGATCGACGACCGCGAAATCGACGTCCGCGACGGCGAGACGATCTTCCGCGCCGCGCGCCGGCTCGGCATCAAGCTGCCGCACCTGTGCTATTTGCCGAAGCCCGGCTACCGGCCTGACGGCAATTGCCGCGTCTGCATGGTCGAGATCGAGGGCGAGCGCGTCTTAGCCGCAAGCTGCATCCGCACCCCGTCGCCCGGCATGAAGGTCAAGACCCAGAGCGACCGCGCCAAGACCGCCCGCCGCATGGTGACGGAGCTTTTGTTGACCGACCAGCCGGATCGGGCGCACGCGCACGACCCGGATTCCGAATTGTGGAAGATCGCGACACGCATGCAGCTCGAACAGGGGCGCTTTCCGCGCCGTGCCACGCCGCTGCCGGACCGCAGCCACGTGGCGATGGCGGTCAATCTCGATGCCTGCATCCAGTGCAATCTCTGCGTCCGCGCCTGCCGCGAAGTGCAGGTCAACGACGTCATTGGCATGGCCGGCCGCGGCAAAAGCGAAAAGATCGTGTTCGACTTCGACGATCCGATGGGCGCTTCGACCTGCGTCGCCTGCGGCGAATGCGTGCAGGCCTGCCCGACCGGCGCGCTGATGCCGGCGACTTTGGTGGACGAAAATAACGTCTTCACCGGTAAGGCGGATCGCTCGGTCGACAGCGTTTGCCCCTATTGCGGCGTCGGCTGCCAGCTCACCTATCACATCAAGGACGACAAGCTGCTCTACGTCACCGGCAAGAACGGGCCGGCCAACGAGAACCGGCTCTGCGTCAAGGGCCGCTTCGGCTTCGACTACGTGCACAATCCGCAACGGCTCCTAAAACCGATGATCCGCAGGGACGGCGTGCCGAAAATTCCGCACGAATTCATCGACCCGTCGAATCCGTGGACGCATTTCCGCGAAGCGACCTGGGACGAGGCGCTCGATCGCGCCGCCTCGGGTTTGAAGAAAATCCGCGACCGCGACGGCCCGCAGAGTCTCGCCGGTTTTGGTTCGGCGAAGGGCTCGAACGAGGAAGCCTATCTGTTCCAAAAACTCGTTCGCACCGGCTTCGGCACCAACAATGTCGATCACTGTACGCGGCTCTGCCACGCCTCCTCGGTCGCTGCTCTGATGGAAGGCGTCGGCTCCGCCGCGGTGTCGGCGACTTTCAACGAATGCAAAAACTCGGAAGTCATTTTCGTCATCGGCGCCAATCCGACGGAAAATCACCCCGTCGCCGCGACCTTTTTCAAGCAGGCGAAAAAGCGCGGCGCGACCTTGATCGTGGCCGATCCGCGCGGCCAGGCGCTCAAGCGCCATGCCACGCATATGCTGCAGTTCAAGAACGGCACCGACGTGGCGATGCTCAACGGCATGCTCAACATCATCGTCGCCGAGAAGCTCTACGACGAGCAATACATTCAGACCTATGTCGAAGGCTTCAAGCAGTTCGCCGAGAGCATCAAAGACTACACGCCGGAAGAGATGGCGCCGATCTGCGGCATCGAAGCCGACGTCATCCGCACCGTGGCGCGCAAATTCGCCCGCGCCAAATCGGCGATCATTTTCTGGGGCATGGGTATTTCGCAGCACACCCACGGCACCGACAACGCGCGCTGCCTGATTGCGCTTTCGCTGATCACCGGCCAGATCGGTAGGCCCGGCACGGGTCTGCATCCGTTGCGCGGCCAGAACAACGTGCAGGGCGCCTCCGACGCCGGACTGATCCCGATGTTCTTTCCCGACTACAAGTCGGTCGAGGATCCGCAAATCCGGGCGCGCTTCGAGGACGCCTGGGGGACCAAACTGCCGCCGAAGAAGGGCCTCACCGTGGTCGAGATCATGGACGCGGTCCACGCTGACGTGATCAAGGGCATGTACATCATGGGCGAGAACCCGGCGATGTCCGACCCGGATCTCAACCACGCCCGCGAGGCGCTGGCGCATCTCGAGCATCTCGTGGTGCAGGATTTGTTCCTCACCGAGACCGCCGTCTATGCCGACGTGGTGCTACCGGCTTCGGCGTGGCCGGAAAAAGACGGCACCGTCACCAACACCAATCGCCAGGTGCAGATGGGACGTCAGGCGCTGCCGCTGCCGGGCGATACGAGGCACGACTGGTGGCTCATTCAAGAAGTCGGCCGCCGCATCGGCCTGCCGTGGAACTACAAAGGCCCGGATGAAATCTATACCGAGATGGCAGCGCTGATGCCGTCGCTCGATAATATCTCCTGGAAACGCGTGCAGCGCGAGAGCGCCGTCACCTATCCGGCCGACGCGCCGGACAAGCCCGGCCGCGACGTTGTGTTCGACAAGGGTTTCCCGCGTCCAGGCGGCTTCGGCAAGCTCGTTGCCGCGAAGCTCCAGGCGCCGGACGAGACCCCGGATGCGGACTATCCTTTCATCCTCACCACCGGGCGTGAGCTCGAGCACTGGCATACCGGTGCCATGACGCGTCGCGCCACCGTGCTCGACGCGCTCGAGCCGGGTGCGGTCGCATCGGTGTCGCGCGGCACCATCTTAAAGCTCGGCATCAAGCCAGGCGACATGATCCGTGTTGCCACCCGCCGCGGCAACGTCGAGCTGATGGCGCGCCAGGACGACGCCATTCCCGACGGTGTGGTGTTCATCCCCTTCGCCTTCGTCGAGGCGGCGGCGAACCTGCTCACCAATCCGGCGCTCGATCCGTTCGGCAAAATCCCCGAATTCAAATATTGCGCGGCGCGGGTAGAAGCGATCGATCCGGCGACGCGGGTGGCGGCGGAGTAAATCTCACTTCGAGGCAAGAGTGGCGCGCGGTGTATGCTGCGCCCATGGCTGACATCGGCATTAGCGACATCGACCCGCACGAGGAGATCGTGCGCCTCGAAGTGCGCATCGAAGAGCTGGCCGACAAGCTCGAGAGCTGCCGCAAGTTCATTCTGGCCGGGCGCGTCGCCGCGGCGGTTGGCGGCGCTGTCCTCATCGCTTTGCTGTTCGGCGCGATCGCCTTCGATCCTGCGATAATGGCGTGCGCGGTGTCGGCGCTGCTGGGTGGTATTGTCGTCGTCGGCTCGAACGGCAGCACCGCAAAGGAAACAGCGCGTGAGATGGCCGCGGCCGAGGCCGACCGCGCGGCGCTGATCGGACAAATCCAGCTTCGTGTGATTGAGGGCGGCGCGACGCTGCACTGACGTGCGTATGCTACGCCTTCTTCGCGTCCTTAAAATACACTTCCACCGGGCCGGTGAGCTTGATCGTCAGCGGATTGCCGTAGCGATCCTTGGTCTTGGCGGCCTCGACGCGGATCCAGCCTTCGCTCACGCAGTATTCCGCGACGTTGGTCTTTTCGACGCCCTTGAAGCGCACGCCGACGTCACGCTTGAGCGCTTCGGCGTCGTAATGCGGACTCTTCGGATCGGTCGAGAGGCGGTCTGGCGGAGCGTCGGACATGCAAGACTACTCTATAATTCCGGTTGCCGGCTCAATCCACGGCAACGCTGGCGCGGCACTTTCCGTAAGTCCGGCCACGGGTTATACACCCGAATATGTCTCTTGCCGCCGATGCCCCGTCCCACGTCCCCGCTAGCGTGCCGCCGCGTCACGACTGGACGCGCGGGGAGTTGCGTGCGCTGTTCGAGCTGCCGTTCCCGGAGCTGATGTTCCGCGCCCAGAGCGCGCACCGGGCGAATTTCGACCCGGCCGAAGTGCAGATTTCCACGCTGTTGTCGATCAAGACCGGCGGCTGCCCGGAGGATTGCGCCTATTGTCCGCAGAGCGCGCGCTACGATACTGGCGTGCGCGCGGAAAAATTGATGGCGCTCGACGCCGTGCTCGCCGAGGCGCGCGCTGCCAAAAGCGCCGGCGCCAGCCGCTTCTGCATGGGCGCGGCCTGGCGTGAGCCGAAGGACCGCGACCTCGACGGCGTTTGTGCCATGGTCGAGGGCGTCAAGGCGCTCGGGCTCGAGACTTGCGCGACGCTCGGCATGCTGACAGCGCCGCAGGCGCGCCGCCTCAAAAACGCAGGTCTCGATTATTACAACCACAACCTCGACACCTCGCCCGAGTTCTACGGCGAGATCATCACCACCCGCACCTATCGGGATCGCCTGGAGACGCTTGACCATGTGCGCGAAGCGGGTATCCATGTTTGCTGCGGCGGCATCGTCGGCATGGGCGAGACCCGTGAGGATCGCGTCGGCATGATCGCAACGCTGGCGTCTCTCCCGGTGCATCCGGAATCGGTGCCGATCAACATGCTGGTGCGGGTCGCCGGCACGCCGCTGGCGGAGCAGGGCGCGCTCGACCCCATCGAATTCGTGCGCACCATCGCGGTCGCGCGCATCGCGATGCCGCGCTCGGTGGTGCGGCTCTCGGCCGGCCGCGAGGACATGAGCGAGGAGACCCAGGCCTTGTGCTTCCTCGCCGGCGCCAATTCGATCTTCTACGGGCCGAAACTCCTCACTACGCCCAATCCCGGCCGCGACCGCGACCGCGAGTTGATGGACAAGCTCGGCATGCTGCCGATGGAGTGAGCTCCTCAACTGCTGCATCGATTGCCTGCCTGGCCGCGATGTCGACGACAGGGACATCACGCGGGTCAACACGAACAAATAGCGAGGTTGCCTATCCATGAGGACAGAGCAGGCTGTCGGAAGCCGGAAGCGGCTCTCTTTTCTCGCGTCTCTTTGCGCCATCGCCGTTGCCCTCGTTTCGCTTTCGGTCGTCGCGTTCGCGGAGCAACCGGGCGACATTCTCAGCAGAGACAGCGTGCTGCGCGATCCCGAAATCCCGTCCTTGGGCAATCCTAATGGGGACCTGACGGTTGTCGAATATTTCGATTACCAGTGCCCATACTGCAAAAAGATGGCGCCCGAACTGGCGCAATTGCTGCGGGAGGACGGCAATATCAGACTGGTCTTGAAAGACTGGCCGATCTTCGGCGCAATTTCGACCGCCGCCGCCGAGCTGGCGCTGGCGGTAAAATATCAAAACAAATACGCCGAAGCCCACGATGCGCTGATCGGAGCCGATGCCAAGCTCACAAAGGCAAGTATCGCCGAACTTCTTGCCAAGGCCGGCGTCGACGTCGATTTGGCGATCAAGGACCTCCAGGCACATCAAAAGACGATCGACGATCTGTTGGCCCGCAACGAGGCCCAAGCCGAGGCATTCGGCTTTGAGGGCACGCCCGGTTTTATCGTCGGCACGTTCCGAGTGCCCGGTGTCGTCGAAATGAAGGTATTCAAGCAAATCGTCGCCGATGCCCGCGCGAGAGCGAAGAAGCGGAAATCTTAAATCGCTTGGCGACCCATCACGATTGATGCGGCCTCCCGCCGAGCTTGCATTTTGTCAACAGCCGGGAGTGTGGCGAACGGCATGTATATACGAGGATTGACGTAAACGACCGTTGCTGATAATATCAATGATAGCGAAGGATAGCGTCATATGCCCCGGACCCGTGCGTTCAAATCGGGAAACAGTCAAGCCGTACGCATCCCGGCGGAGCTCGCCTACACCGACACGGACGTCGATCTCGAAATTACTCGCCTGGGCGACGTCATCACGATCTTCCCGGCGCGCAACACCATGAGCGATGTCGTTGCCGCGCTTCGGCGCATGCCTAAGCCGCGTCGCGTCGAAAAAAGGCGACCGATCGAGGTCCCGCTGCGGCGGCGGGATTAATGGCTAGGCTGGATCGTGCCCTACCTTATCGACACTAACATCGCGATCCATGCCCGCGACGGCACGGATAGAGTTCTCGATAACCTAGCTCAGCATGACGGCGAGGTTTTGCTGTCGGCGTTGAGTCTCGCCGAATTGCAGCGGGGGATTTACAGAGATTCCAGATTTACGGCAATCCGGCAGACTCGGCTGGAAGTCTTGTTGCGCGGACTGCCCGTCCTGCCATTTGATGCATCGGCGGCTATTGCCTATGGCCGGATCATTGCCCAATGCGGCTGGGCAAAAGGGCGCGATTACGATCGGATGATTGCCGCCCATGCGATCAGCAGCGGCTGCATTTTCGTGACCAACAACGCGGCTGATTTCCGCGATATACCCGGTTTGTCTCTCGAAAATTGGGTCGTTTAGCAGGAGACACGGCGATGGCGCGGAATGAATTTGCACCGGTCACGCCCGGTGAAATGCTGAAGGAGGAGTTTCTTGCGGAGTATGGTCTCTCGCAAAATCAGCTTGCGAAAGCGATTGGAATTTCGCCGAACCGGATCGCCGAGATTTTCAATAATCGGCGACGCATCACGGCCGACACCGCGCTGCGGTTGAGCTTGTACTTCGGCAACAGCCCGGAGTTTTGGCTGAATCTTCAGACCCATTACGATCTGAAATTGGCGCGGCAAAATCTCAAGCCGGAAGATGCGAAGCGCATCAAGTCACTTCGGGCGGCGTGAGTAGCGAGCCGCCTCCATTTCTACACCCCCGCCGCGCCGCCATCGGCGCGCGGATCGTGGGCCCCTTCGCAGGAACCATCCGGATGCAGCACCACGGCGCCAGCGTGGCCCATGACGTCGGAATAGGGCTCCGCCAGCACGTCGATATCGTGGCCGGCCGCGGCTAGTCGATCTACCAGATTGCCGGGAAAGCGCGGTTCTAGCCTTAATGCTGTGCGCGGCGCCCCCCAGGTGCGGCCCAGCACCCAGCGCGGCCGGTCGATCGCGTCGAAAAGCGGCTCGCGGAAATCGACGTAACGCGTGAACAGTGCGCTCTGCGTCTGCGGCTGGCCGTCGCCGCCCATGCAGCCATAGGCCATGACGCGCCCGTCGTTGAGGACGGCAAGCGCCGGATTGAGGGTATGGAACGGCAGCCGCCCGGGGCGGAGATAATTGAGCGCGCCGGCGTCGAGCGAAAAGCTTGAGCCGCGGTTTTGCATCAGCACGCCGGTCGCCGGCAGCACGCAGCCGGAGCCGAATTCCCAATAGAGCGACTGAATATAGGAGACGACGAGGCCGCTTGCGTCGGCGGCTCCCATCCAGATCGTATCGCCTGAGCCAGCGGCAAGCGGCCAGCGCGCCGCCTTGCTGCGGTCGATCTTCATCGCCTCGCCGGCGATAAAACGGTCGTCGAGAATGCGGTCGAGCGAGTGGGCCAGATAATTCGGATCGGTGACGACGCGGTCGCGCATGCGCAACGCCCGCTTGGTCGCTTCGACCAGGCCGTGAATATGATCAAACCCTTCCGCTTCACTCACGCCCAAACGCGCGAACAAAGCCAGAATCATCAGCGACACGACGCCTTGAGTCGGCGCGTCGGTGTTGTAGAGCGTGCCTGTAGGCAGCGTGACGCGCAGCGGCTCGGCCAACGTCGCCCGGTAGCGCTCCAAATCGAGCCGCGCGACCGGGCTCCCGATGCGTTCGAGATCGGCAGCGATCTCGCGGCCGACGTCGCCGCGATAAAAATCGTCGAGACCGGTATGGGCGAGATGCGACAGCGTGGCGGCGAGTGCGTTCTGCTTCAATTTGTCGCCGACCGCCGGCGGCTTGCCGTCGACCAGAAATGTCGCGGCGAAACCGGGCACATCCTTCAATTCGGCGATGTGCTCCTGGGTCAGCCGCGCCTGGCTGCGCGTGACCGCATAGCCGTCGCGCGCCTGCGTAATCGCCGGCGCGAGCAGGACCTCAAGCGGCAATTTCCCGTCATGGGCCTTGGCAGCGTGCAACGCCAGCATCCAGCCGGCGATGGCGCCGGGCACGGTCAGCGCCGCCAGCGGTCCCCGCGTCGGGATCGTCTCGTAGTCCCGATAAAGCTCAGGCTTCGCCATCTGGCCGGCGGGTCCCGCCGCCATAATGGCGCGCACGCGGCCCGACGGCTCGCGTATGAGCCAGAAGCCGTCGCCGCCGAGGTGGTTCATGTGCGGGCAAACGGCGGCGATCGCCGCGGCCATGGCCACCATGGCTTCGAGCGCATTGCCGCCCTCGGCGAGGGTGCCACGGCCGGCTTCGACGGCGGCGGAATGCGGCGCGCAGACGACGCCGCGGCGATGGCCGGCGCTGTGCAAATCCATGTTCGCCCCTTCCTACCCTCCCCCGCATGCGGGGGAGGGTAGGGAGGGGGCCGTTTCGAAGCCGCGCTTGCGCAACAGTGCGTCCGCGCTCGGCAACCGGCCGCGGAATGCCCTATAGGCGTCGGCAGGTTCCTGCGAGCCGCCGGCCGCGTAGATCGCTTCGCGCAACCGCTTTGCCGTCGCCGGATCGAATATGTCGCCGGTCTCCTCGAAGGCCGCGAAAGCATCGGCGTCGAGCACTTCCGACCACATGTAGCTGTAATAGGCCGCGGCATAGCCGCCGCCGGAGAAGATATGGGCAAAGTGCGGCGGCCGGTGCCGCATGGCGATCTCGTTCGGCATGCCGATGCGCGACAGCGCCTTGGCTTCGAACGCCGTGGAATCGATTTCCTCGGGCTGCGACAGCGAATGGAAATCGAGATCGACCACGGCGCAGGCGATATATTCGACGGTGGCGAAGCCCTTATTGAAATTGCGTGCGGCAATAAGCCGTTGCAGCAACTCCTCCGGCATCGGCTCGCCGGTTCGATAGTGGCGGGCGAAACGGCGCAACACTTCCGGCCGCTGCAGCCAGTGCTCGTAAAGCTGCGACGGCAATTCGACGAAATCGGTGGCGACGTTGGTGCCGGCGATGGTCGGGTAGGTAACGGACGATAGAAGACCGTGCAGCGCGTGACCAAATTCGTGGAATAGCGTGCGCGCGTCCTCGAAGCTCAATAGCGTCGGCTCGCCCTCCGGGGCTTTGGCGAAGTTGCAGACGTTGACGATCAGCGGCCGGATGTCGCCTGAGAGCTTTTCCTGGTCGCGCAGCGAGGTCATCCAGGCGCCGCTGCGCTTGGAGGGCCGCGCGAAATAGTCGCCGAAGAACAGCCCGACCTTGTTGCCGTCGGCGCCGCGCACGTCCCACGCCCGCACGTCGGGATGCCAGACCGCCACGTCCGCGCGGGTGAAAGTCAATCCGAACAGGCGGGCCGCCGTATAGAACGCGGCCTCGATCATGCGATCGAGATTGAGATAAGGCTTGATCGCGGCCTCGTCGAATTCGCACAACCGGTGCCGCAGCTTCTCGGCGTAGTAGCGCCAGTCCCAGGGCTCGAGCTTGAAGTTGCCGCCTTCTTCCTGGATCAGCGCCTGCATGGCGTCGCGATCGGCCAGCGCCTGCGAGCGCGCCGGGGCCCACACCGCGTCGAGGAGCTGCCGCGCCGCCTCTGGCGTCTTCGCCATGGCGTCGTCGAGCCGGTAATGGGCGAAATCGGCAAAGCCGAGAAGCCGCGCCCGCTCGGCACGCAGTCGCACCGTCTCGGCGATCAGGGCCTTGTTATCGGTCGTCCCGCCATTGTCGCCCCGCATGATGAAACCGCGGAATACCTTTTCGCGCAGATCGCGGCGGTCGGAAAACTGCAGGAACGGCTCGACGCTCGACCGCGACAGCGTGACGGCATAGCCGTCAAGCCCGCGGTCGCGCGCCTCCGAGCGCATCGCCTCGCGCATGAAACCGGGCAGGCCAGCCAGCTCGGCTTCACCGTTGAGCCGCAGCGTGAAGGCCTGCTCGTCGGCGAGCACGTTCTGGCTGAACGCCGTGCCTAGCTCGGCGAGCCGTTCGATGATCTCGGCGAGCCGCTTTTTCGCGGCACCGTCGAGCGCCGCGCCGGCGCGGCGGAAATTCGTATGGTAGCGCTCGGTGACGCGCTTTTGCTCGGCGTTGAGCTCGAGCGTGTCGGCTCCGCGCATCACCGTGTCGATGCGGTGGAACAGCGCTGCATTGGTATGGATCTTGTTCCAATGCCGGGCAATCTGCGGCGAGAGCTCGCGCTCGATTTCGAGCAGCGCGTCGTTGGTATGGGCGCCGGCGAGGAGCCAAAACGCGTTGCCGACGCGCTCCAGCGCCCGCCCGCTCAATTCCAGGGCGGCGATGGTGTTGTCAAAGCTCGGCGGCGCGGTATCCGCCGCGATGGCAGCGACCTCGGCCTCATGCTCGGCAAGCGCGCGTGCATAGGCCTCCCGGAAGTGCTCGGGCGCAATGCGGTCGAAGGGCGGAACCGCCTCGGGAGTGGTCCAGGCCTCGAAAAACGGATTGGCGGCGGCAAGGGCTTGGGTCGTTTCGGGCATTGGGAGAGGTCTTACCAAAAGCGGGTGCGGCCGTGATATATGTCATCCGACCAGCACTGCCAAAGTCGCCAGGAGAGCGAACAATGCCCCGTCACGCCCATTATCTGCCCCACGGCGTCATCCCGGCCGTCATCCTGCCCTTTACCGACGATCTGGCAATCGACGAGGGCGGCTTTCGTAAGCACCTCTCCGACGTGGCGGCGATCGAAGGGCTCTCCGCCATCACCGTCAACGCCCATTCGACCGAGGTCGCTTCCTGCAGCTTCGACGAGCAGCACCGTGTGCTCGACATCGCGCAGGACGAGATCGGCGGCCGGCTGCCGATCGTCAACGGCGTGTGGGCCGACGGCAGCCTCGAAGCCGCGCGCATCGCGCGCATGGCGGAGGAGGGCGACGCCTCGGCGCTCCTGGTATTCCCGCCGGCGCCGTTCACGCTCGGGCAATCGCCGGCCATGGCGGTCGAGCATTTCAAGCGCATCGCCGATGCGACGAGCCTGCCGCTGATCGCGTTCCAGTATCCGCTGGCGACAGGGCAGGGCTATCCGCGCGATACGCTCCTGAAGATGGTCGAGGAGGTGCCGACCATCCGCGCCATCAAGGACTGGTGCGGCAATGTTCCACAGCACGAGATGCATGTCCGCGAGCTGCAAAGCCTCAAGCGGCCGGTCAACGTGCTCTCAACCCACAGCGCCTGGCTGTTGAGCTCGCTGGTGCTGGGCTGCAACGGTCTCCTGTCCGGGTCCGGCAGCGTCATCGCCGACCTGCAGGCGGCGCTATTTCGAGCGGTGAAGGCCAACGACCTCGCCGAGGCGCGACGGCTGAATGATCGCATCTATCCGCTGGCGAAAGTGTTCTATTCCGAGCCTTGGGCCGACATGCATAACCGCATGAAGGAAGCCCTGGTGCTGCTCGGCCGGCTGCCGCGCGCCGTGGTGCGGCCGCCGCTGGTCAAGCTCGGCCGTGCCGAGGTCGAGCGCATCCGCGTGGCCCTGGTCGAGGCCGGCCTGTTGTCGGCAAAAGCCGCGCGCGACGCGGCCTAATTCTCCGCCTCCGCAGAGGACGCCCCCCATGGACAGCTCTACACCTTCACGCCCCCGCCGCATCCTCTGGCCGAACGTGCTGACGGTTCTCAGCGCGGCGATTCTGATCAGCGCCGAAGTGTTCGGCGCGGCGTTTGCCGGCAGCTGGGCGATCGCCAACCTGTTCGCGCTCGGCACGCTCGGCGCGCGCCTGCTCGACGGTCTCTTTATTCTCTGCGGCATCGCGGTGATGGTGCAATTCGTGCGCGCCGCGCACCACGTCGAGCCGTTCGTGGCGGACTGAAAGCTTCCGTTGCGCTGCCGCCATGGCGCCTTATGCACGGCTGAAGCGGCGTTTTACTCTTCGTTAAAACTAAAAAGCTTGCACGCGTGGGCTAAATCGCTTATTTCGGTTTTGCCCAATTTCGCACGTGCCTGTGGCCGTGTGTCGGTCGGTGGGCATCCGGACAAGAGGCCGGACAGCCGCCTAAGGAAGAGACTCTACTTCCTTGCTCCCGCGACCGGCAGCCGGAGGCGAAACCGGCAATGCCAGCTCTCCACTGGCGACGCGGCTTAAAGCAACGACGGAAGGGCTTTTTTGGTTACTGCCGGCGCTAATGCCGGGGACACCGAAGAGGCTTGTCCATCTTTGCCAGCAGTGCGGAACGGGATCTCCCTCATCCGGACCAAGGCAGCAATCACGGCGACGCATGCGGCTCCGCAATGACGCGGGACCGCGCACGTCGCAGGAGGTTCACCTCGGCGGCTACGCCGCCTGCCGGATCAGGGAGCTGGGTGGCATGACCACACGCATCCGCGAATTTCTCAAGCATCGCACCGATAACGGACCTTGCCTCGTCGTCGACCTCGACGTCGTGCGCGAAAATTACCAGAACTTCGCCAAGGCGCTGCCGGACACCAAGGTGTTCTACGCCGTCAAAGCCAATCCGGCGCCGGAAATCCTCAGGCTGTTGGCCGATCTCGGCTGCTGCTTCGACGTCGCTTCGTTGCCCGAGACCCATGACGTGCTGGCTGCCGGGGCGACACCGGACCGCATTTCCTACGGCAACACCATCAAGAAAGAGCGCGAGATCGCCGAAGCCTTCCGGCTCGGCGTCACGCTGTTCGCGGTCGACTGCGAGGCCGAGGTCGAGAAGGTGGCGCGTGCCGCGCCCGGCGGCCGGGTGATTTGCCGCATCCATTGCGACGGCTCCGGCGCCGAATGGCCGCTGTCGCGCAAGTTCGGCTGTGAGCCCGCTTATGCCGCCGATATTTTGGAACACGCGCACAAGAATGGGCTCGTCCCTTATGGCATTTCCTTCCACGTCGGCTCGCAGCAGCACAATGTCGAAGCCTGGGACCGGGCGCTGGCCTCGGCGGCGGCGGTGTTCCGCACCTGTGCGGAACGCGGCATTGCGCTGTCGATCGTCAATCTCGGCGGCGGCTTCCCGGCCCGATACGTGCGCAAGACGCCGAAGCTCGAGAGCTACGGCAAGGCCATCTTCAAGGCGCTGCGCAAGCATTTCGGCAACAACCTGCCCAACACCATCGTCGAGCCCGGCCGCGGCTTGGTCGGCAATGCCGGCATTATCGAAGCTGAGGTGGTGCTGATCGCAAAGCGCAGCCCCGAGGATGAGGTGCGCTGGGTCTATCTCGACATCGGCAAATTCCATGGCCTTGCCGAGACCATCGGCGAATCGATCCGCTACCCGATCCGCACCACGCACGATCGCGACGAGACCTCGCCCTGCATCATCGCCGGCCCGACCTGCAATTCGGTCGATGTGCTCTACGAGAAGACGCCGTATCCGCTGCCGGTGTCGCTTGCCATCGGCGACAAGGTCCTGATCGAGGCCGCCGGCGCCTATACCGCGACCTATTCCTCGGTCGGTTTCAACGGTTATCCGCCGCTGCGGCAATACGTGATCTGACCAGCCGCGCAGTCGTTGCGACGAGCAAAGCGGCAAGGCAATCAGCCTGGATTGCTTCGCTCTGCTCGCAATGACGCCCTCTGCCATCACGTCAGGTTGACGATGCCGGCCCCGCCGTTCTCCGTGCCCCAGGCCAGGAACAGGCCGTCGGCGCTCCAGGCCAGCGCCGTGACCGGCGCGTCGCCAGGTTTCTTGGCCAAAATCTCGGCGCCGTCTTCGATCCGTACCAGGAGCACCATGCCATCGCCGTAGCCCGCGGCGACGATGTCCTGCTTGGGATGGCAAGCGACCACCTCGACGCACTGCTCGGAGGGCGCCAACAGCCGCGGCTGCTTGCCCATCGGGCCGTCCTTGCTTTGGAACGGCCATAGGATCAGCTGTGTCGCCCCGGAGGTCGCCAGCCAATGACCGCCGAGCGTCCAGCCGAACGAGGTGACGCGCGTGCTGTAGCCGGACATGCGCATGTGCTGGCGATCGACCAGCCGCCAGCCGTGCAGTATCGGCTCCTGCATGGTGGTGACGAGAAAGCGGCCGTCCGGGCTCACCGTGGCGCCGAGATGCGAGCCCTTCCATTCGAGCTTTTCCGGCGTGGCCCCCGCCGCGTTCGGAAACCACAGCGTGGCGCCGTTGTAATGGGCGATCGCGAGCCGAAAGCCTTTGGGCAGGAAAGCGAGCCCGCCGACCGTCGAGGGCGCTTCGAAGCTGCGCAGCTCCTTGGCTTGAACGTACGCCGTCTTGCCGGCCGACCAGGCGACCGCGCCGTCGGGTCCGAGCGCGACATGATCGATCCAGCGATGCTTGGCATCGCTCGCCAGCACGCGACTAGAGCCCAGGTCCGTTGCGATCAGCTTGCCATCGTCGCCGCCGCTGACGACGCGTTCGCCGTCGGCCGCGGTGGCCAGGATCGCGCCGCTATGCACGGCCATTCGCCGCAGTTCGCCGCCCGGCTCGGCGAACAGCAGCGCCTCTTCGCCGAGAACGAACACGGCGGTGCGGCCGAGAAAATGCGCGGCGAAGACGGCGCCGCCCGCGTCCACGGCGCGCGTACGTTCGACGACAGAGACGGTATCGTTACGCGTGTCGCTCATTCCAGGCGACCTAGGCGACGCAGCTCTCGAACCCTTCGGTGATCTTCTTGCCCGGCAGATTGCGGCCGATGAAGATGATGCGGCTTTGACGCTTTTCGTCCTTGGTCCACGGCCGCTGATGATCGCCGTCGAGGATCATGTGCACGCCCTGGAACACGAAGCGCTCGTCGTCGCCCTTGAAGGAGAGGATGCCCTTGCAGCGCAAAATGTTCGGGCCCTCCTTCTGCACCAGATCCTGCACCCACGGAAAGAATTTGTCCGGGTCGAGCGGCTTATCGCTTTTCAGCGCGATCGATTGCATCTCCTCGTCGTGATAGTGCTTCAGCCCGCCGTGCTTGTGGCCGTGCGCGTGGCCATGATCGTGGTCATGATGATGATCGTGGCTGTGACCGTGGTCATGATCGTGGTGATGGTCGTGATCGTCGCCTTCGAGAAAGGCCGGCTCGAGATCGAGGATGCGGTCGAGATCGAAGGCGTTGCGGCCCAACACTTCGTCGAGAGCGATGTTGGCGCGTTGGGTCTTGTGCAGCCTGGCGTAAGGGTTGATGCCGCGGATGCGCGCTTCGACTTCTTCAAGTTCATCGGCGGAGACGAGATCGGTTTTGTTGATCAAGATCACGTCGGCAAAGGCGATCTGGTTCTTGGCTTCCGGCGCGTCCTTGAGCCGATCGTTGAGCCACTTGGCGTCGGCGACCGTCACCACCGCATCGAGCTTGGTCCTGCGTCCGACATTCTCGTCGATGAAAAAGGTCTGCGCCACCGGGGCAGGGTCGGCGAGGCCGGTGGTCTCGACGATGATGGCGTCGAACTTGCCCTTGCGCCGCATCAGCCCGTCGAGGATGCGCACCAAGTCGCCGCGCACGGTGCAGCAGATGCAGCCGTTGTTCATCTCGAAGACTTCCTCGTCGGCGCCGACGACGAGGTCGTTGTCGATGCCGATTTCGCCAAATTCGTTGACGATCACGGCGTATTTCTTGCCGTGCGGCTCGGACAGGATCCGGTTCAAGAGCGTCGTCTTGCCGGCGCCGAGATAGCCCGTCAGCACGGTCACGGGCACCTTGTCCTGGGCTTTTTCCGGGGCCGTTTCTTGAGCTTTTGCGTCGGTCATTCGTCCCTCCGTTGGCCCTTCCTATATAGGTATCCGGCTCGCCTTGCATCACCGGGCTGAAGCGGTCGGCTCGGCCGCCAACTTGCGGCTTGATCCGCGCCGTCCTTCGATTATCGTTCTCGACCGCGCGTACCGGGGGAGGATGCGATGCGGAAAGGTGCGATCATCGCCGCGAGCCTAGCCGTGAGCTTGACCATGGCGACCGGAGCGGCCGCCCAGGGCTACCCCGAGCGTGTCGTCCAAATCATCGCTCCGGCCACGGCGGGCTCGAGCGCGGACATTTTGGGCCGTGTGCTGGCCGATGGCTTCTCGGCGCGGCTCGGCAAGCCCTTCATCATCGTCAACAAACCGGGCGCCAACGGCGTTCTCGGCACCGCCGATGTCGCGCGCGCCAATCCCGATGGCTATACGCTGTTGCACACCGCGACCTATTCGATCACCGTGCAGCCGCTCACCAACAAAGAGACCGGATACACCGCCAAATCGTTCACGCCGATCTGCCAAACCTTCAAGAACGATCAGGTCGTCGTCGTGCCGCCAAATTCACCGCTAAAGACGGCCCACGATCTCATCGAGGCCGCGAAGAAAAAACCGGGTGCATTGACCGTCGGCATTCCCGGTATCGCGACGATTCCGCATCTCGCCATGATCCAATTGGCGGACGAGGCTAAGGTCCAATTCAACGACGTGCCGTTCAAGGGACCGGCCGAGGAAATTCAAAACGTGCGGTCCGGCCAGATCGACTTTGCCGCGGTGCCGCTGACGGCTGCGGCGGGCAGCGGGCTTTCCATGCCCGGGTTATTTGCCGAGACGCGCAATCCCTCGCTGCCCAACGTGCCGACGTTCAAGGAGCAGGGTTACGATGTGGCGCCGCTGAGCTTCGGCGGCTTGTTGGGACCGGCCGGGATGCCGGCCGACGTGACGCACAAGCTCGAAACAGCCTGTATCGCGATCATGCAGAGCGACGCCGCGCAGCGCGTGGTCAAGAACACCCTGCAGCCGGCGGATTATTTCGCCGATAGCGCAGGCTTTGCCAAGAATATCGCAAAGGACGTTGCCGAGAAAATACGCCTGGTGGCGATGCTCAAGCCAAACTGAGCAGCGTCGCCTTTGCGCCCGCTAAAAGAGCCCCATGCGCTCGCTCGCCATATAGCCAGTGAGCAGCAGAATACCGCAGGCGAGCACGAGGCCGGCGGCGCCGAACTCGAGGCCGCGCATGAGCACGCCCCCACGGCCGATGGGCTTTTGCGCAATGCGCTTAGCGAGCCCCTTGGCGCCGACTGCAAGCGTCGCTACCGCGCCGACCGTGATCGCGGTGCCGAGACCCATTACGAAGGTCGAAGCGATGCCGGCCCAGAACAGACCCTGCGCCAGCGCGAACACGAGCACGATGATCGCACCGGAGCACGGCCGCAATCCGACGGCCACCACCGCGGACAGGCCGCGCCGCCAGCCACCTGGTCCCGCCAACTGCTCCGGCTCGGGGCCATGGGCATGACCCCAGGGCAATACGTCAAGCTCCTCGTGGGGGTGATGATCGCCGTGACAATGAAAATGCTTCGGCTCGTTTGCGGCGGCGGAGCCATTGAGGCGGGCAGGCGCCGGATTTTGCGCTTGCGCAGTCTGGCGATGAAGGTCGCAATTCGCGTCGTACGCGTGATTGCAGTTCGCGTGAGTGTGCGGGTCGCTGCCGGCGGCGTGGCCGGCGCGTTCGGCCTTTAGGTCGCGGAGCGCGCCGAAGAAGCCATGCCCCTTGACCCATAACAACCGCGCACCGAGCAGCACGATCAGCACATAGCTGACGGTTTCGATGAGGTTCACCGTATCCGACATCAGCTTGGCGGTCGCGCCGAGCAACACGGCGGCGACGCCGACAATCGTGATGGCGGTCAACGACTGCATCACCGCCGAGGCGAGCGACAGCGTGATGCCGCGGCGCCAGGTCTCCTCATTGGCGACGAGGTAGGACGAGATCACCGCCTTGCCGTGGCCCGGACCGGCAGCATGGAAAATGCCGTAGACGAATGAGATTCCCATCAAACCCCAAAGCGCGGATCCATTGTTCCTGGCCGCGCGGATCATGCCGGCCAGCTCTTGGTAAAACATCGCTTGTCTAGCGAGCACCCAGCCGCCGATGCCGCCGATCGCAACTGGGCGCGGCCCGCCGAACAAGTTGCCCTGGGCCCACGCTGGATGGCTCTCGACGGTCACCGCCACAACGACCAGCAATGCGGCCAGGACAGTCAGATCATTGCGCCGTGCATTGAACGGGTTCTTCATGGGCACTGCACCAGGATGTTATTGGCGAATTCCGCGCCCATTCCGACAAAGGCCTCGGAAGCAACGAACGACCGGTTGAGATTCTGCGACGGCAGAAAATGCGGGTCGTCAGGCTTCTCGGTCCACACCGCGCATAACGGCGGCGCGCCAACGAGCGTGACCGGATTTTTCTTGGCAAAAGCAAAGTCGATGAAGAACTCCGGGTCATAGACTTGGATTTTGAGCACCCTCGCCGTCGCCGGCTTCTTGAACGGCAGCGTAAAGTGCAGCGTGAGCACCGTCGCCTTGGGATCGTAGTCGAGCCAATAGTCGACCGCATCATTGAAGGCATTCTTCATCGGCACCCCGTCGATCAAGGGGTATGTGAAGTAGGCAAAGCCTTTGAGCGAATCGACATTGACCTTGGCGAGCGGCTGCAATTCCTCGCGGGTGAATTGGCCCTTGGTTTTGGCTTTGATTCCCATGGTCGCGAAAGCCGAGAACATGTCGTCGAAGGTCCATGCGTGACGCACACCCGTCACTGACCCGTCGGTCGCATAGAGCAGATCGGTCTTGATTGTCGCCCAGACATGCGGATGGGCTTGCGCTTTGGTCGCCCACAGCGCGGCGGAGGCAGCCATGACGAAAGTCAGGCGGGCCAATACGCCTGTCACCTTAAGCCGGAAGCGCGGGCGAAGCCTCGATGGTTCCCCGATTTCGAAGTTAGGCGAACGGCCCGGTGCGCCTGATCGAATTCTCGATCGAAACCAATTCATTGAATTGAGCCGCCGTGTCCGCGGTCGCCCCACACCGACCGAGTTCCCAGACGACGAGGCTTGCAGAAAGAAAAGAGCAAGGGAACCTGGCGATCTCTCTAATGCAATTGCGTCGCTTTTTCGGCTGGCCATTCATCTATGGCCTCCGATTCGTAAGGTTGTGGCCGGCGCGGCCCGGCAAGCCCGCTTGGCCGTATGCGTTTCCGCCGTTATGTTATATTATTACATTTCGGTCGCTCCACTGATAGCGATTTACAAGGAAAAACGACCGACATGCCTGTTTTGCAGGCAACCGCGGAGGCCTGCTCATGAAGATCACGCTCGGGCTAGTAACGGCGGCGCTGGTCATATTGGCCGGCGTCACGGATGCTCGGGCGGTAGGCGGCAAAATCGCCGTCGTCGCGGCGGAGAATTTCTACGGCGACGTGGCGCAGCAGATCGGTGGCGACCTGGTCTCGGTCGCTAGCATCCTCAGCAATCCCGACCAGGATCCGCATCTATTCGAGACTACGCCGTCCGTCGTCCGTGAGATCGCTGCGGCACAAGTGGTCATCTATAACGGCGCCAACTACGACCCGTGGATGGAAAGGCTGCTCAAAGTGACGCCCAAACCCGGTCGCGTTACGATTGTCGCCGCCGATCTTATGCACAAGAAGGCCGGCGACAATCCGCACCTTTGGTACGATCCCTCGACGATGCCGGCGGTTGCCAAGGCACTGGCTGCGGCGCTCAGCGCGGCCGATCCGACCCATGCCGACAATTACACGATGCGCCTTCGCGCATTTCTTGCGTCATTCCAGCCGCTGGACGACAAGATCGCCGCTATTCGCGGCAAGTATGCCGGCATCACCGTGGCGGCAACCGAGCCGGTGTTTGGCTACATGTCGGACGCATTGCACCTAACAATGCTCGAACGCCGCTTCCAGCTTTCGGTCATGAATAATACTGAGCCGAGCGCCGGCGACTTCGCTGCATTCGAAAGTGATCTCAAGTCGCACAAATTGCAGGTGTTGTTCTACAACAAGCAGGCCTCGGACAAGATCGTGCAACATCTCGTCGATCTTGCGAGCGCTGCAAATATTTCCGTGGTTGGAGTGACGGAAACTTGTCCGCCCGGCCTGTCCTACCAGAACTGGATGTTGAGCGAGCTCAACGAAACCGAGACCGCGTTGGGTGGACCCTCCTCATGAATGTCATCGAACTCGATCATGCGACGCTGATGATCGGCGGCCGCAAGGTCCTTGTCGATAACAGTTTTGCGATCAAATCGGGCGAATTCATCGGCGTCCTCGGCCCCAACGGTTCCGGCAAGACCACGCTGATGCGCGCCATCCTCGGGCTGTTGCCGGCGACTGCGGGCCAACTGCGCGTATTCGGCAGCGCGCCGCAACGCGGCAATCCGGCGATCGGCTACCTGCCGCAGGTGCGCACGGTGCTGCCGGATTTGCGGGTGCGCGGCATCGACTTCATAGCCAGTTCGCTGCACGGAGAACGCTGGGGCTTGCCGTCGCTTCGGCGCGCTGACCGCGTCAATATCAATGCGACGCTGGCAGAAGTGGGCGCGCTCGAGCTCGCCGAGCGTTCGCTTGCAGAGATGTCAGGTGGCGAGCGTCAACGCCTCTTGCTAGCTCAGGCATTACTCGGCGAACCGCGGCTGCTATTGCTCGACGAACCGCTCATCAGCCTCGATTATCGCTATCAGGAAGCGGTCATCGAGCTGGTACGCCGCTTCGCCAGCGACCGTAACATCACGGTCTTGTTTAGCGCCCACGAGCTCAATCAACTCATTGGCGCGCTCGACCGCGTGCTCTATCTCGGTAACGGCCATGCCGCGCTTGGCACCGTCGAGGAGGTGGTCACGGCGCCGGTTCTGTCGCGACTCTATGGCGCCGATATCGAGGTCGTGCGCGCCGACGGACATATCTTCGTGCTGTCGCGCGGGCGCGATGTCGAACGCGCCGACCACCTGCATGACCACGACCATCATCACGACCACGATCATCATCACGATCATCATCACGATGCTTGAATACGACTTCATGCGAAATGCGTTTGCAGCCGCCGGCGTGGCGGCCGTGGTATCAGGACTGGTGGGTTACTTTTTGGTGATGCGCGGGCAGACTTTTGCCGGTCACGCGCTCGGCCATATCGGTTTCGCCGGTGCGACTGGCGCGGTCCTGATCGGGATGGCGCCAGTCTGGGGACTCGTCGGCGTCACGGTCGCCGCCGGCGTCGTCATGGGATTGATGGGCGATCGGCTCAGCGGCCGCGATGTTGCCATCGGCGTGGTGCTGGCACTGGCGCTAGGCTTGGGGCTGCTGTTTCTGCACTACTATACCGCATTCGCCTCTCAAGCGACGGCGTTGCTGTTCGGCAATGTGCTGGCCGTCGATGGCTCGATGATCGCAACGCTGATCGGGCTCGGCGTCATAACGCTGGCGGCGCTCGCCGCGATCATGCGGCCGCTCATTTTTGCCAGCCTGCAGCCGGAACTGGCCGAGGCCAAGGGCGTGCCGCTGCGCTTTATTTCGACCGCCTTCCTGGCCATCGTCGCGCTCGCGGTATCCGAAAGCGCCCAGATCGTCGGCATCCTTCTCGTTTTCAGTCTCATGGTCGGCCCGCCGGCAGCGGCGCAGCGACTGGTCGCCGGGCTGTGGAGCGGCATGGCGCTGTCGGCGGGGTTGGCTCTGGCTGAAGCCTGGCTGGGCATCGCTATCGCCTACTACACCGACTGGCCGGTCAGTTTTTGTATCGCAATGCTGAGCGCGTTGGGCTATTTCGCCACCCGCGGCGGGTGGTTGGCGCGTCGGACGCCGGTCGCCGTTGCCGGCGTGGCTAAGGAGAGGGCCTGAAGCATTGCCTCTTTAACCGGCCGCGCCCATCATTGAATCTTTCGCAAGAATAGGATGATGACCGATCAGAATACCCGCGCCATTTGCGTCGGCGAAGTGTTGATCGAATTGGCGCGTGGGGCCGACGGGACGTTCGCGCTGTCCTGCGGCGGCGATGTGTTCAATACCGCGATCTATCTGGCACGCGCCGGCATCGACGTGGCGTTTGCCACCGCCGTCGGCGACGATGCCTATTCCGACAGCGCGGTGGCGCTCGCCGCCGCCGAGGGCGTGTCGTCAAATCTGATCTTGCGCGTGCCGGGCCGCTTGCCGGCTTTGAGCCTGATCGAGACCGGCTCTGCCGGGGCACGGACCGCACGCACTTGGCGCGAAGACTCCCCGGCGCGCGAACTCTTCGAACTGCCCGATTGGATGCGCGTTGCCGAAAGCCTCACCACGGCCCGGCTCATCTATTTCTCCGGCATCACGCTGTCGCTTTACTCGAACAACGGTCTCGGCCGTCTGTTCGCCGTGCTCGAAGTGGCGCGTCAACAGGGCGCCAAGATCGCGTTCGACGGCAATTTTCGGCCGCGCGGCTGGAAAGGCGACCTGCAGCGCACGCGCGCCGTGTTCATCGAAGCGCTCAAGCGCGTCGACATTGCGCTGCCGGCCTTCGACGACGAAGCCGTGCTGTGGGGCGATCCCAGCCCGGAGGCGACGGTGGCGCGGCTGCAGGCCTTCGGCATCGGCGAGATCGTGGTCAAGAACGGCCCCAACAGCGCGCTGGTGGCGACCGGCGGCGGCCAAGAACTTGTGCAAGAATTCGTGCCCGTGCCCGAAGTTTTGGTGCCGGTCGATGCCACCGCGGCCGGCGACGGTTTCAACGCCGGTTATCTCGCCGCACGGCTTTCCGGCAGCACTCCAGTTGAAGCCGCGGGCGCCGCGCACCGCCTCGCCGGCAACGTCATCCGCCACCCCGGCGCGCTCGCGCCGCGCAGCGCCGCAGCGATGCATTGAGCTCTACGACGCCTGACGCAGCGCGGCGCGTCCGTTGCGCAGTCCCTCGAGGATCGCTTTAGCGCGCGCCATGGAAAAATCCCGGGTCTTTTTGTCAAACGCCTCTCCCGCGTCGGGCATCATGTAACCGTGCAGCACGCCGGGAAAAATGTGCAAATCGAGATTTTTGATGCGCGGCGCGATGGCGCGATAGGCGTCCTGCACTTCCGCCGGCGCCGCGTGGTCTTTCTCGCCCCAAAGGATGCACATCGGCTCGCGCACGCCGTCGATTTCCGTGATGTAATCGAGCATTTGGGTGCCGTGGCAGGAAATGCCCGCGGCATAGCCGAGCCGTTTTGGTGCTAAAATCGCGTAGGGCCCGCCGTAGCAGAATCCCATCACCGCCGCGCTGCCATTGAACTGCGGCAGCGTGCGCAGGAATGTGAGCGTATCGGCGAGATCGGCTTCGCCGGTCTTGATGCGTTCGAGACGCGGTTGCGCACGTTTTCTGGCGCGCTCGTCGTCGCGGGACAGCGGGCCCGGGATCGTTCGCCAGAACAGGTCGGGCGCAGCGACGATATAGCCGTCGGCCGCGAATTCATCGGCGATCGCGCGAATGTCCGCATCGACGCCGTGGATCGCGGAGGCGAGCACCATTGCCGGCACCTTCGCATCCGCCTTGGGCGTGACCAGATAGCAATCAAACTCGCCGCCGCCGCTTGAGCGAATTTTGACGGTTTTGCCTGCATTGCCTCGATCGCCAACCGACATGGTTCCCCCCATCATTCGCGCCGGCCGAAGCCGGCATTCATCGATTAAGATAGCTGAGCATCGGAATTTTTCGTTGCGTTGACAAGTATCCCGCTTACGTGAAGTCATGATCGATAGGAGCAGTGGCGATGGCGAAACACACGCTATTGGAGCGGCTCGGCATTGAGCATCCCATTCTACTCGCGCCGATGGCTGGCAGCGGTGGTACCCCCGAGCTGGCCGCCGCGGTTTCGAATGCAGGAGGCTTAGGCGCATGGGGCGGCGCTTATTCCAAGCCTGACGATATTGCCGCCACGATCCGCCACATCCGGCAGATCACGGATCGGCCATTCAGCATCAATTTGTTCGCCGGTGGTTATGCAAACGAATCCAACATCGACCCGCAGCCGATGCTTGAAATCATGACCGAAGCCCATGCCAAGCTCGGTCTGCCTCCGCCGGTCTTGCCGCCGCTGCCGCGCGATCCGTTTGACGAACAATTGGAAGCCGTGCTGGAGGAGCGACCGCCCGGATTCAGCTTTACCTTTGGCGTCCCATCCGCGGCGCAACTCGCTGCGCTGAAACAGCGCGACATCTTTGTTTCCGGCACTGCGACCACGGTCGAAGAAGCGCGCCGGCTGGAACAAGCGGGGGCAGATGCGATCGTAGCGCAAGGCGCCGAAGCGGGCGCGCATCGCGGCACATTCGCCGGGCCGTTCGAGGCTTCGATGATACCGCTCAGCACGCTGGTGAGCGAAATTTGTGACGAGGTTGCGGTACCGGTGATTGCCTCCGGCGGCATTATGGACGGGCGCGACATTACCGCGGCAATGCAGCGTGGCGCTGCCGCCGTGCAGCTCGGCACGGCATTTCTGCCGTGCCCGGAATCGGGCGCTCCGCCGGTCTATAAACGCGCACTGCTCGAGGCCGAAAAGGACACGACGGTTATCACCCGCGCCTTCTCCGGACGGCCGGCGCGCGGACTAAGAAATGGGTTCATAGCCATAGTAGTCGGCAAGGAACACGCCATACTGCCGTTCCGTCAGCAAAATGATCTCACCCGTCCGATGCGCAATGCTGCTGGACAGCAAGGCATTGCCGATTTCATCTCGCTGTGGGCGGGGCAGGGGGTGGCGCGCTCGCGCCAAATGCCGGCGCCCGATCTTGTCTGGACGCTGCTCGAAGAAAGCTCACTCGCCGAAATCGCTCGCGTGTAGTTCGATCGGCGTGCCGTGCGGCGTGCGCGCACAGGCGCGCTGCCAGGCGTCGCGGGTACGCGTCAGCACATTCGCATCGGCGAGGCCTTTGGCGGCGACGATGCGTTCTAGCGTCGCAAGCCAATGATGATAATAAGTCTCGCCGGTGTCGGGATCGCCGGCGGCTTGTGCCTTCTTGATCTCGTCGCCCAGTGTCGCCGCCCATTCCGTCCAGGTGAAGATGCCGCGTTCATGGAGCGCCAGCGCCAGCGCGAAAGCTTCGGCTTCCCAGGGCGCGCGGAAGACCGGACCTTCCGCATTGCGTGGGATGCTTGGCACGGATTGCGTCGCGTGGTGCGCGGCCGCGTCGGTGCTCATGCCGGCTCCAGATACGGCTCGAATGCTTCGATGGAAACTTTAAGCGAAGGCTCGGCGCCGTCGCCCCATAATTCGCGGCCTTCGAACAGGACCGTATAGAGCCATTGCGGATTCTCGCCTTTGCCGAGCACGGCACTGTCCGGAAAGACGTGACAGCCGCGCAACGCCTCGATGACACCGACGCGGCCGCGCGCATAGCGCGGCAGGCGCGTATGCGTCGCCGGGTGGATGTTCTTGGTGCGCACGCGATCGCCGGGCGCAAAGCGCGCCGGCGCCGGCGCCGGCCGGGCAAAGGAGCCGCGCGTCAGCGAATTCGGCACGTCGGCGGCGTTGAGCTTGCGCTTAAGGGCCTTGCCCGGGTGCGAAGCGTGGCCGGCCTTGATTTCCTCGGCGTCGGCGAGCCCGAGCTTGACGAGCAGGTTCTCCAACCGCAGCGCCCACTTTTTGTAATAGGAGCTCGACAGATAAACCTCGGGCGGCAATTCCTCGATGGCGGCGCGGGACTGATCGATATTGAAGGCGCCGGCGTAGCTCATGGCGCGGTTGATGGCGAGGCAGTGCCCCTCCCACGCGGCGTGGAACACCGGCTCATTCGGTTCAGCCTCGACTTTGCCGAAACCGTGCATGCCGCCCATGTCGTGGATACCGTCCATCACGCATCCCTTGGATTTTTGGGCAGGCCGGTGCCGATCATGCTGTCGCGCGTGACCAGCGTGGCGAGCTTTTCCTCGCTCCAGCCCTCGGTCCCGGCAGGGCGCATCGGCAAAACCATGAAGCGTGTCTCGGCGGTGGAATCCCAGACGCGGATGGCGGTATCGGCCGGCAGCGTGACGCCGAAATCGGCGAGCACGCCGCACGGATCGTTGACCGCGCGCGACCGGTAGGGCGCCGATTTGTACCAGACCGGCGGCAGGCCGAGCACCTCCCACGGATAGCAGGAGCATAGCGTGCAGACGATCATGTTATGCAGCTGCGGCGTATTCTCGACCGCGATAAGATGGTCGCCGACGCGGTTCATCAGACCGAGTGCGACGATGGCCTTGCTGGCATCGGCAACGAGCGCGCGTTTGAATTTCGGGTCGCTCCACGCCTTGGCGACGACGCGGGCGCCGTTGTGCGGGCCGACCTTGGTCTCGTAGGCCTCGATAATGACGTCGATCGCCGCGGGGTCGAAGTAACCCTTCTCGGCCAGCACGGTCTCGAGCGCGCGCACGCGCAACTGCATCTCGGAAAGCTCCGAACCGTGGGCGTGGTCGTGGTCGTACTCGTCGTGGTCTTTGTAATCTTGCGCCATAGGAGCGGGTTCCTGGGGGCAATGCCGGTTTGCATCGGCATCAGTTACATTATAATCCGCCCGCGAAACCAAGCGAAATATGATCGAATATATCGCCGCCGCCGGCTATCGGCTTCACGCCGGGGCTTGCGACATGGCTGCCGCATCGGCTTTATGCCTGCTCATTCTGCCGACTTTCCAGCCCGGGAGCGCCAGTGACCGCCACAGCCGCAGCTTCGACGCGCGTGCAGCGCCGCAACCCATGGTGGACGCAGCTTTGGATATGGGTCCTGATCGCCATGGGGCTTGGCATCGCGCTTGGCATCGTTGCCCCCGATCTCGCCGCGCGCATGGGCCCGCTCGGCGACGCTTTCATCAAGCTGATCCGCATGCTCATCGCACCGATCATCTTTTGCACGGTGGTGACCGGAATCGCGCGCATGGCCGATATGGCCCGGGTCGGCAGGGTCGCGATCAAGGCGCTGGTTTATTTCGAGGTCATGACCACCGTTGCGCTCATTATCGGGCTGTTGGCGGTGAATCTCATGCAGCCCGGCGCCGGCATGAATGTCGACGTCAGCAAGCTCAATCCCAGTGTGGTCGAGCCCTATGTCAAGCTGACGCACGAGGTCGGCGCCATACCGTTCCTGATGAACATCATTCCGAATACGTTTGTCGGCGCCTTCACTGAAGGCAACATCCTCCAGGTCCTGTTCATCGCGGTATTGTCGGGCTTCGCGCTGGTCGGGCTTGGCGAACGAGGCAAGCCGCTGGTCGACATCATCGAGATCGCCTCGAAGATGGTGTTCTTTATCGTCGGCATTGTGATGTGGGCGGCACCGCTCGGCGCTTTCGGCGCCATTGCGTTCACCGTCGGCAAATTCGGCGTCGGCTCGCTCTCCTCGCTGGGCAAGCTCCTGGGCGGCTTTTACCTGACCTGCTTGGTGTTCATTATCGTCGCCTTTGTTCCTCTGGCGCGCCTGTGCGGCTTCAGCCTGATGAAATTGATCTGCTATATCAAGGAGGAGCTTCTCATCTGCATCGCGACCACCTCCTCCGAGACTGTGCTGCCGCGACTGATCGCCAAGCTCGAACAGCTCGGCTGTGAGAAGAGCGTGGTCGGACTGGTGGTGCCGACCGGCTATTCCTTCAATCTCGACGGCACCTGCCTCTATCTCGCCACGGCTTCGGTCTTTCTGGCGCAGGCGACGAATACACCGCTCGATATCTGGCACCAGATAGGGTTGCTGCTCATTCTGCTGCTGACGTCGAAGGGGGCGGCCGGAGTGGCCGGGGCGGCCTTCGTCGTTCTTGCCGCGACGCTCGGCGCCGAAAGCAGCATCCCTGTGGCTAGCGTCGCGTTGGTGTTGGGTATCCACCGCCTGATGTCGCAAGGTCTCACGCCAACCAATTTTCTCGGCAATGCGGTTGCAACAATCGTGATGGCCAAGTGGGAAGGCGCGCTCGACGAACAGCAGCTTCACCGTGCCCTGGACGACGGAGCGGTCAACGAGATCTAGGGTGCTCGGCGCAGCGCGCCTCTAACTCTATTCAAGGATCTCCATCGAGGGAGTTATGGCGGCAGCAGACATTTTCGATCTTCACGGCAAGGTCGCCTTGGTGACGGGGGCGTCGAGCGGGCTCGGCGCCCGTTTCGCCGAAGTTTTGGCGGAGAACGGCGCTGCGGTCGTGCTGGTGGCGCGGCGGGCCGATCGCCTCGATGCCTTAAAGGCGCGCATCGAAAAGTCCGGCGGCAAGGCCGTCGTGGCCGAGGCCGACGTGCGCGACCGCGCTGCGATGGGGGCTGCGTTCGATACCGCGGAAAAAGTCTTCGGCACGGTCACCATTCTCGTCAACAATGCCGGCGTGGCGAGTTCCGGCCGCGCTGTCGAACTTGCCGAGGACGAATGGCGGCGCATCCTCTCGACCGATCTCGACGCCGTGTTCTTTTGCGCCCAGGAGGCGGCGCGGCGCATGCTGGCGGCTGGCACCGGCGGCGCCATCGTCAATATCGCCTCCGTGCTCGGCTTCGGCGTCGACAAGGGCGTTATCGCTTATGCCACGGCCAAAGCCGGCGTCATCCAGCTCACCAAGGCGCTGGCGCTCGAACTTGCGTTCAAGGGCATCCGCGTCAACGCCATCGCGCCGGGCTGGATCGTCACCGAGCTCAACCGCGATTACCTGCGAAGCGAGCGCGGCGCGGCGCTCAAGCGCGAAATCCCGATCGGGCGTTTCGGCGAGGAACGCGATCTCGACGGGCCGCTGCTGCTGCTGGTCTCCGACGCCGGGCGCTTCGTGACCGGCGCCACCATTGTCGCCGACGGCGGCCAAATGGTCGCGCTGCGCGGTTGATCGATGGGATCAGAGCAGATCGTTATCGTCTTTGTCGGCGCCTTGGCCGGGGGGCTGGTCAATGGGTTGACCGGATTTGGCACCGCGCTCACGGTGCTCGGCATCTGGCTCTACGCGATACCGCCCACCGTCGCGGCGACCTTGGTGATTCTTTGCTCGACCATCTCGCAAGTGCAGACGCTGCCGATGATCTGGCGCACCATCCGCTGGGAATACGTCCTCGCTTTCGTCGTGCCGGGCCTGCTCGGCGTACCGATCGGAACGTTCCTGCTGCCGCACATCGACCCGCGACTGTTCAAGATCGGGATCGGCGTTTTCCTGGTCGCCTATACCAGTTATGTGCTGATGCGCCGGGCGCAGATGAAGATGACATGGGGCGGCAGTGCCGCTGATTGTGCCGTCGGGTTCGCCGGCGGCATTCTCGGCGGGATTGCCGGATTGTCCGGCGTGCTCCCCGCGGTCTGGACCGACGCACGGGGTTGGGCCAAGGAGCATCGCCGCGGGGTCGTGCAAATTTTCAATATGGCGATCTTGTCGCTGGCGCTCGTCTCGCACGCGGTCTCCGGCTTGTTAACACGTGAAGTGGCGGTTGCGGCAATCGCGGCGCTGCCCGGCACTATCGCCGGCGCGCGGCTCGGCGCGTTCATCTATCGGCGCATCGCCGATCGCAGCTATTCGCGCGTGATCATGATGCTGTTGCTGGCATCCGGTATCGTATTGATTTGGACAAGCCGGTAGGCCTTGCCGCGCTGCCAACTAATAAACCGCCGGCACGTACAAATCCTTGGGAACCGGGTGGCGCGCGTAATCGGGCTTGTGCTCGCGCTGCGGCAGCGTGATCGGGTCGTGGTGAACGTCCCGGTACGGAACCTGCTGCAACAGATGATGCATGCAGTTGAGCCGCGCCTTCTTCTTATCGACGCCTTCGATCACCCACCAGCGCGCTTCGGGAATATGAGTGCGCTCCAGCATTTCCTCCTTGGCCTTGGTGTAGAGTTCCCAGCGCCGGCGTGACTCCAGATCCATCGGGCTGAGCTTCCACTGCTTGAGCGGATCGTGGATGCGCATCAAGAAACGCCAATTCTGCTCTTCGTCGGTGATGGAGAACCAATATTTGACGAGAATGATGCCGGAGCCCACCAGCATGCGCTCGAATTCCGGCACGGTTCGGAAAAACTCCTCGCACTCGGCTTCGCTGCAAAACCCCATGACCCGTTCGACGCCGGCGCGGTTGTACCAGCTGCGATCGAACAGGACGATTTCGCCCGCGGCCGGCAGATGCGCCACGTAACGCTGGAAATACCACTGCGAGCGCTCGCGCTCGGTCGGGGCTGACAGCGCAACGACCGTGCAGCTGCGCGGATTGAGCCGCTGTGTCACCCGTTTGATCACGCCGCCTTTGCCGGCGGCGTCGCGGCCCTCGAACAAGACCATCAATTTGAGTTTTTTGTACGCTACCCAATCTTGGAGCTTGATCAGCTCTTTCTGCAGCCGCAGCAATTCCTTGAAATAGGTGTGACGGTCGAGGCCTTGCTGCGGCTTTGCGCCGGGAGCGTGTGCGAGCAGCTCTGACAGCCGATCGTCGTCTATTTCCAATTCCAGCTCTTCGTCGACGGAGTCGGCCATCTCGTCGTGAAGGCGCTGTTCCAGAGGACGAGTGTCGATCCGCTTTGTATCCATCTGCCGGTACTCCAGTCGAGATCGAAGCGGCGAGATTAGCAGAATGTAGGTCCGTGGATATGACGGTCGTGCGACGCACGGCGTAGCAGGGTGCGGGCGCTCGGGCAGACTTTGGTCTATGCGAAGCTTCTTCGCGCTCGTCGATCTAGTCGCGGTATTGCCGACGATGCTGCGTCGACCCAGCAGGCGGTTAAATCAACCACCGTGATGGACGGGCCTCGCTGTGGTGCCGGTTCCCTGCTGCGTTCCCTGCGTGATGATCTGGTTGGCATCATTAAAGCCGGTGTCGGTGGGTACCCACGGCGTGTCGGGACAGTTATTGCTGCGTAGTCCAAGCACGCCGCACTCGCCGATACTGACGGTGTGAAGGCCCGGTACGCCGCCGTTCTGGCCCGGTTTGCTCGTCAATAAAGCCAGCAAACGATCGATCTCGGCCAAAGTTACTCGCTCAGGCTGACCCGGTGGCGTGGTCCAGCTCAAGACCGTCACCTCAAAGCCGGGACGGCTCAGTACCGTCGTGCCGGCGGCATTGTGGATGGTGATGATGCCGAACTGGTCAATGACGTGAACGCCGTACCGGTCGATGACGATGGTGACCGTTGCGCCGCGAATGCCGATGGCGGCGGCGGGTGTGGAAATGGACGCCTCGCCCGCGTGACTCAGCGCACCGCCGACGAAGCGCAGCGCGCCTTGGGTCAGCGAGGCCAGCATGTGACCCTTGCCGGAATCGGGGTCGTAGACGAATTCATTGATCACGATGCTGGTATTGGGCGCGATGCTCAGTGTGCTCTTGTCGAGAAAGGCGAGCTGAACGGTTCCGCTCGGCGTCGTGTGGATGCGCTCCTTGTGAATGATGCGTGCGCCGACCGTCAGCGGCACCGTCGCGGCGCCGGGCGGCGTGCTCTCGGACAACGGATTGACTGCCGTTGCGGTACCGACCTGCTGTGCCGCGGCGGGAACGCTTGTCGGCGCGGCAATTGCCAGCAACATAGCGACAGTTCTGTAAGCTCGCATGGCCTGCCTCTAGAATTTGAACGTCGGTCCGGCCGAGACCGAAAGGTCTCGCATCGTAAATGCCGGCACATTGGATTGATCGGCGCGGTATTGCACCAGCGTTCCCAGCACGACTTGTTTCCAGATCGGAATATCCAAGCCAAGGCCGACGCGCCATTCGGTGCTGCGCGGCGTAATCGTCGGATCGATGTTCGGATCGGGGGCGGCGTAGAGCCAGCGGCTCACGCCGGCCGATGGAATCAGCGTCCAAAGGCGGCCGTCGCCCGGGAAGGAGAAAGTCCATGGCAGCCAGAGGTCGGCCGCGTAAACGTCGTAGCTATAGGGCCCGTAGTGGTCGCTAGAGTGGCCGAAACCGAGCCGCGACTGCCAGGTCAAGCCGTTGGCCACCGGCGCGGAGGCTTGCAGCCCATAGGTCGACAGCGTCCCGCTCAAGCCGCTGGCCAGCGGATAGAAGCTCGAATTGCGAAAGCTCTGCTGTACGATTTCGGCATAAGGATCGAGCGCGACATTGCCGAGATTGGTGTGCAGCGTAAGTCCGCCGCCCAGGCCGCCGTAATACGGCGCGTCCGCCAGCAAGGCGCCGGTGGCGACCAGATACGGCTTGATCGACAGGCTCGTTTTCGGATCTCCGGTCGGAATTCCAAATCGCGGGCCGGCGCGCAATTCCAATACACCGACATCGAATTGGTGCAGCCTGAACTCCTGCGCATCGTAGCCGACCGCCGACGCCTCGAAAGTATCGCCGTTCTGGTTCTCGAAATCGTGGACGTAGTTAAGCCCAAAGGCGCCGAACCAATTCCAGTCGGGCTTGGAGAAGAAGCTGCTGTTGAAACTGCGGCCAGACGCCAAAACCGTCTGCGCCCCGGGTCCGGCGCCGGGATTGGTCTGATAGGCGAGGCCGGTTTGCACGTAGCCGGTAAATTGGTCGACTTGCAGTTTCTTGTCGATGATCGCGATCAGGTCTTGCGCGCGTTCGCTTAAATCCGGCGCGATGTCGCGCATCTGCAGCGCGGATTTAAAGTAGCCGCGGGCCGTTTCGTAAGAGCCGAGCCGAAAATAGAGGACGCCGAGCTCGAAGCGCACGCGCGACAGCGTTGGGTTGTAAAACAAGAGCTGCTCATAGGTGCCGATCGCGGACTCGATATCGTCGGCCGACGCGGCGGCGGCGTATTGCAGCGTATTATTGAGATCGGAGGGCCGCGACAGGATGCCTTGAAACAGTGGGCTCGGATTTCCGCCGAAATCGGATGGCGTTTGGGCGGAGGCGGATAACGCTGAAAGGACAAGCAGACCTATTGGCGCAAGGGCGCCCGCAAATCGCCGCCAAAATGCGCGCCGAGCCTCGACCTGCAAAATCTCTCCGTCGCCTTAGCTCTCGCCCGGCTCCATTGCCGGGATCTAGTCGATGGTATTATTTTCCGCGTGTATTCAAAAGCATACCGCAACCTAATGCGGCCGGTCCATCAAGTCGAGGCCGGCGTTATCGTCTTGGCGGCTCTATGTTTTGCGCATTATGCTGTGCGCTCTGCATGGCGATCGTGCGTGAGACTTCGCGCCGGAAATTCCGAGGGTGGCATGACCGATCTTAAGCCAGTGGACCGATTGGAGATCCACATTCTGGTCGACAACGCGACCGACAGTCTTTCCAGCGTTCCCGCGGGCGTCGAGACGGAGTTCTCGTATTTGCAGCGCAACGGAATGCGCGTGCTTTCCGGTAGGTGCATCTGCTGCGCCAGTCATGGGCTGTCATGCCTGATCACCGCACATCGCGGCGATACGAAACATACGATGCTGTTCGACACCGGTCCCGAAGCCGATACGTTCGAGCGCAACGCCCAGCGGCTTGGCCTCGATCTCGGCGGTGTCGAGAGCCTGGTTCTTTCGCACGGGCACTGGGACCACGCCGGCGGCATGCTGCGTGCCATCGACATGATTCGCGCCGATGGCAACAATCGCGATCTGCCGTTCTATGCGCATCCGCAAATGTTTCGGCTGCGCGGCAGAAAACTGCCGGATGGCGGAATGTTGCCGATGGTGGGGGTACCCAGCATCGCGGAACTTGCCGCGCACGGCGCGCGGGTGGTGGCGACGCGCGAGCCTCATGTCTTCCTGGACGACATGTTCTATGTCAGCGGCGAAATCCCTCGGGTGACGCCGTTCGAGCAAGGTTTGCCAAATCACTATGCCGAAGGCGAAGACGGCTGGGAGCCAGATCCCTGGCTCATCGACGAACGCTGGCTCGCTGTGAACGTGGCCGGTAAAGGCTTGATCGTCTTCACCGCTTGCTCGCATGCCGGCGTCGTCAACGTGCTCAAGCACGCGCACGCGATGTTTAACGATGTTCCGCTGCATACGGTTATGGGCGGCTTTCATCTCTCGGGGGAAACCGAGAAGATCATCCCTGAGACGGTCGATGCGCTGCGCGAGTTCGGCCTCACGTCAATCGCTGCCGGGCATTGCACCGGCTGGCGCGCGATGGCCGCGCTCGTCGCCAGCTTCGGCGACAAGATTGTTACGCCGACTGCCGTCGGTAAACGCTTTGTCTATCAAAACGCTTAGCCGCCGCCGGATTGCGCGCGCACGTAATTGATGACGCTGGAGAAATCCGAACCACCGTGGCCTTGCTGCGCGAACTCTTCGTAGATTTCGGCGGCATGCTCGCCGATGGCATTTTTCACCTTCACCGATCGGGCGGCTTCGCGCGCAAGCTTAAGATCCTTCAGCATCAAGGCGGCGGCGAAGCCTGGCTTGTAGCCGTTGTTCGCCGGGCTGGTCGGCACCGGCCCGGGCACCGGGCAATAGCTGGTCAGCGCCCAACATTGACCTGAAGACGCCGAGGCGACGTCGAACAGCGCTTGATGCGACAGGCCGAGCTTTTCGCCCATGACGAAGGCCTCGCCGAGGGCGATCATCGAAGCGGCGAGGATCATATTGTTGCAAATTTTCGCCACTTGGCCGTTGCCGGCCTCGCCGCAATGCACGATGCGTTTGCCCATGCGCTCGAGCACCGGCTTGCCGCGTGCGAAAGCGTGCGCGGTGCCGCCGACCATGAAGGTCAGCGTTGCCGCCTTGGCGCCGCCGACGCCGCCGGAGACGGGAGCGTCGAGCGTGGCGATGCCGCGCGCGGCCGCCAATGCATGCGCCTTGCGTGCGCTCGCCACGTCGATCGTCGAGCAATCGATGAACAGAGTGCCCTGGCGCGCCTGTGGCACGATATCGTTCCATACCGACAAGACGTGCTCGCCCGCCGGCAGCATCGTGATGACAACGTCGGCGTCGTCAACTGCTCCCCTGGCGCTGGCGACGATCTGCACACCGTCTCGGGCCGAAGTTTCGCGCGACGCCGGCACGAGATCGAAGCCCAGAACATGTTCGCCCGACTTGACGAGGTTGGCGGCCATCGGCGCGCCCATATTGCCGAGACCGATAAAGCCGATTGCCGGCATGTGCGTCCTCCCTTTAATTTTCGAACTTCAGTTCCAGCTCACCCACGGACTTAAAGTACCGCTCGACGATCTCCGGCGTCACCGCTTCGAGCGTGTCCGGGCGCCACGCTGGCTCGCGGTCCTTGTCGACAATCGTCGCACGAATGCCTTCGATGAAGTCATGGCCGGCAATGCAGGCCAGCGCGATACGGTAATCCTGCCGGAAGCACTCCTCAACGCGCTTGAACGACGCGGCCTCACGCAAATTTCGCAACGTGATCTTGAGCGAGGTTGGCGAAGCCTTACGCATCGCGTCGAGCGCCTCCCGTGCGCCATCGGCATCGCAGGCAGATAGAGTCTCGACGATGTCTTCCATCGTGTCGCCGCTGAAACAGTGTCCGATCCAGTCCCGTGCCTTCAGTAACTTTCCCGGGCCCAGTGACGTTTCGAGCGTGCCGAGCGCGACCCACACTTCTTCGCGTTTGCGGCAATCGGCGAGCACTGAAGGAATCTCGTTAAGGCGCGATGAGGGAATATGTGAGTTTCCTAGCCCGCAAATGGCAGCATCCTGTGCGCTGAGGCGGTTGCCGGTCAGCGCTACGTAGGTGCCAAGTTCCCAGTGAGCGCGCGTCAGCAAGAACGATACGCCGACGTCGGGAAAAAATCCGATGCCGACTTCCGGCATCGCTATTGCGGAGCGATCAGTCAGGACGCAATGGGCGGCATGTGCCGAAAGCCCGACGCCACCGCCCATCACCAAGCCGTCCATGATCGCGATCACCGGTTTTGGATAGCGCGCGATCAGCACATTGAGCTTGTATTCGGTCGCCCAGAATTGCTGGGGAAGACGGTCGCCGGACTTCGCTGCATCGTAGAGCGCGCGGATATCGCCGCCGGCGCAGAACGCGCGTTCGCCGGCGCCGTCGAGCAACACCGTTCCGACTGCGGGGTCGTCCGCCCATGACCGAAGAAGCGCCGTCATGGTCACGGCCATGTCGAGCGTGAGCGCGTTCAAGGCTTTCGGCCGGTTCAGGGTGATCCGGCGCAGCGCTCCCAATTCGCGAACCAGAATGTCGCCGTCCAGAACGAGTTTTTCATTCATCGGCCGACAAGGTGCCTCGCCACGATGAGGCGCATGATTTCGTTGGTGCCTTCAAGAATCTGATGCACGCGTAGATCGCGCACGATCTTCTCGATGCCGTATTCGGACAGATAGCCGTAGCCGCCGTGCAATTGCAGCGCCGCATCGGCGACGTCGAAGCAGCTATCGGTGACGAACCGTTTGGCCATGGCGGAAAGCTGCGGCGCGTCCGCATCGCCGCGGTCGAGCGCCGCGGCGGCGCGCCACAGCAAGGCGCGCGAGGCTTCGAGCGAGGTCGCCATGTCGGCGAGGCGGAACCGCAGCGCCTGCAGTTCGTCGAGGCGCTTGCCGAATGCTTTGCGCTCTTTCATGTAGCGAAGAGTCTTTTCCAGCGCCGCTTGCGCGCCGCCGAGCGAACAAGCCGCGATGTTGAGCCGGCCGCCGTCGAGCCCGGCCATCGCGATCTTAAAGCCAAAGCCTTCCTCGCCGAGCCGGTTGGCGGCCGGGACGGGCGCGTCCTGGAAGATGACGGCGCGCGTCGGCTGGGCGTTCCAGCCCATCTTGCGTTCGTTGGCGCCGAAGGAAATGCCGGCCGTATCGCCCGGCACGATGAACGCCGAAATTCCCGACGCCCCATCGCCCCCGGTCCGCGCCATCACCACATAAAGATCGCCCGCGCCGGCGCCGGAGATGAACTGCTTTTGCCCGTTGAGCACGTAATGGTCGCCGTCGCGCATCGCGCGTGTCGTCAGCGCCGCGGCGTCCGATCCGACGCCCGGCTCGGTCAGGCAGTAGCTCGCCAACAGCTCCATCGTGCACAGTTTCGGCAGCCACTTTTGGCGTTGCTCCTCGGTGCCGAAGGCATCGATCAGCGACGCCGTCATATTGTGGATCGACATATAGGCTGTGACAGTGGGACAGCCGGTCGCCAAGGCCTCGAAGATCAGCGTGGCGGTCAGCCGCGACAAGCCGGATCCGCCGACATCCTCGGCGATGAAGACCCCGCCCATGCCGAGCGCGGCCGCTTTGCGCATCTCGGCGACGGGAAAGTGCTTGGCCTCGTCCCAGGCGAGCGCGTTCGGCGCAAAATGTTCGTCGGCAAAAACGCGCGCCATGTCGCGAACCGCGAACTGGTCGGCATCGAGCGAAAACTGCGGTACGCTTGGTGGTGAATCGAGCATGAAACTCCAGCTCTATGGCCGGTACGTTCACCTCATTGTCGCATTGTCGTTTTCGCGCAGCAATGCACGAGTTTGGCCATTTCTCGGGTGGAAACGCCGGAAATCGGTGCGCCGTCGCGGGGCTCAATGCGAATGGATATGCGTGGAGTGATAAACGTGGCGGCGCACATAGTGTTTGGCGTGCGCCGGCGGGGCAGCCGCACGAGGCACATAATAGGGATTGTTATTGCAAAACCCGCGATTGCCGGCCAACACGTTCGGCACACACTGCTCGATGGTCTGGTATTGGCAGTCCCACTCGACTTCGCCGTTACCGATTTCAACCACCGCGCACCACGGCGCATCACCGACCAAAGCTTGGCTCGATGGAATTTTCAGAAATAGCACCGCCGCAGCGCCGGCGACTGCCCATGCCATTTGCTTGATGGCGTCACCTCGGGTTTCCATCCCGCCCCTGGCTTCGGTATAACCCCTACGGAATGCACGTATTCCTGCCTTGACAAAAATCAATTGGGGGGCGCCGGCATGGACTTTACTCTTCCGCCCGAAATCGATGATTTACGCCAGCGTACGCGCGCCTTCGTCGAGACCCACGTATTGCCGCTCGAATCCGAGCGGGAAAATTTTTCCGAGCACGAGAATATTCCTCTCGCAAGGCTGGCGTCGGTTCGGGAGCAGGCCAGAAAAGCTGGGCTGTGGGCGCCGCAATCGCCCAAGGACTATGGCGGCATGGGCCTGCCGATAGTCGCTTGGGCGGCGATCTATGAGGAAGCGGCGCGCTCGATTTTCGGTCCGCTGTCGATCAACTGCTCGGCGCCGGACGACGGCAATATGAACCTGCTTTCGCGCGCCGGCACACCGGCGCAGAAGGAATGGTGGCTGCGGCCGCTAGTCGAGGGCAAAGTCAGATCCGCCTTTGCCATGACCGAGCCGGCGCCGGGCGGCGGCTCCGATCCGGGCATGATGCGTACCGTTGCCGAGAAGCGAGGCGGCAAGTGGGTCATCCGCGGCCGCAAATGGTTCATTACCGGCGCCGATGGCGCGGCGCATTTCGTCGTCATCGCGCGCACCTCCGACGACAAGCGCCACGGGCTGACCGCGTTTCTCTATCACCGCGACCAGCCGGGCTGGCGCATCGTGCGCCGCATCGAGATCATGGGGCCCGAAGAGCATGGCGGGCATTGCGAGATCGAATTCGACGGTCTCGAAGTCGGCGACGAAAACGTGCTGCTCGGCGTCGGTGACGGCCTGAAATGCACGCAGATCAGGCTCGGCCCGGCGCGGCTCACGCATTGCATGCGCTGGCTCGGCCAGGCTAAGCGCTGCATGGAGATCGCGCAGGACTATGTGAACCACCGCGAAGGTTTTGGCATAAAGCTCGCCGACCGCGAAAGCGTGCAGATCAAGCTCGGCCAGGTGGCGCAGCGCATTCAGATCGGCCGGTTGCTCACCATGCACGCGGCGTGGAAGCTCGACCGCGGCGACCGCGCGCGCAAGGAAATCTCGATGGCCAAAGTGCACGTCGCCGACACGCTGCACGAGGCGGCCGATACCGCGATCCAGCTCAACGGCGCGCGCGGCTATTCCAAGGATACGATCCTGGAATGGATTTACCGCGCCGCCCGCGCCGCCCGCCTGGTCGATGGCGCGTCCGAGGTGCACAATATGGTGCTGGCTCGCTTTTTACGCGAAGAAGGCCGCGACTTCTGGAGCTGGAGCGCGGGGAATAGGGTGTGAGCGGAGTGCTTGCTTCGTGCCCTCTCCTTACGCATAAAGCTTAATGGAGCCACCTGATCTGCAGCCGTCCAGCACATCGATTTCACTTTCTGAAGAAACTCCAAGGAGAAGTTATGAAACTGGCGTTTTTCGACGACTATAAGCTCGGCGTTGTGGTCGGCGACAAGATCGTCGACGTCTCCGCCGTGACCAAGGGCATCAAGGCGCTCGGTCCGCAGGACGTGATCCGCGGCGTGATCGAAAAGTGGAGCACCTACAAGGGCAAGCTCGCCGCCGCCGCCAAGAGGGGCAAGGGCAAGCCGCTTGCCAAGGTCAAGATTCGGCCGCCGCTGCCCAAGCCGGAGAACATCATCTGCATGGCGGTGAATTACATGGAGGATGGCACACTGCCGGAACCCGCCCCGATCAACGCCTTCATGAAGTCGCCGAGCGCGATCATCGGCGACCGCGGCACCATGGTGCTGCCGGACATGGCGGCAAGCGTTTTCGAGGGCGAGGCCGAGATTGCCGTCGTCATCGGCAGGAAGGCCTCGCATGTTCAGGCCAAGGATGCGATGAAATACGTGTTCGGCTACACCAACTTCATCGACGGCTCGGCGCGCGGCGTGGTGCCGCCAACCAACGTGTTCTATCAGATGAAGTCACGCGACACGTTCGCCCCGATCGGTCCCTATATCGTCACCGCCGACGAGATCAAGGACCCGCAAAAACTGCAGATCAAGCTCACCAATAACGGCGTCGTGTATCAGAACTTCAACACCAGCGACATGGCGCACAATATTCGGCGCTGTATCGAGTGGGTCACGTCCATTCACACACTGCAACCCGGCGATATTCTGGCGACCGGCACCAACCATCGCGGGCTCAACCCGTTCATGGACGGCGACAAGATCGAGCTCAGCTGCGAGGGTTGTGGCACGCTGCACATCACGGTGCGCGACGACCTCAAACGCACCTGGGCGCGCATCACTCGGCTGCAGCACAAGCAGAGCGGGGGAGAAGGCGTCCACACCAAGCAGACCAGCGGCAAATACGCGCCGGCAAAGTGAGCGCGACAGTCCGGCTTGGAACATGAAGCAGAAAAAGCCTGCCCCGGACTTGATTCGGGGGGGGGGCACGTCATCTGTTTAACGGCATCGTTGGCTCCAACTCGCGGTCGATCTCGTTCAGGCGCGCCGCACGGCGCGAGGGCTTTGATCGACGGCGTCCATCATCGCTTGGACGAGCCGTTCGGTCAGACGCGCTCGTGTGGCGGCTTGCGACGGTTCGTCCCACAAGTTCCACGTCTCGTCAGGATCTTTGACGAGATCGTACAACTCGCCCCATGTCTCGCCTTTATAGAGCGTGAGGCGGTGGGTGTCGGTGATGAGACTGCGCACGAATGCCGGCTCGGCGAAGCCGAGCCGCGGCGCGCCATCCTGAAATTCGATGAGGATTTGGTCATGCGGGCGCGCATCGTCGCGGATCGCCGGCAAGAGCGACTTGCCCTGGATGCCCCAGTACGGCTTCAGCCCGGCGCGCTCGATGATGGTCGGCGCTAGGTCGGCGGTCGAAGCGAGAGCGTGGCGAACACATGCTTCGGGTCCGGCGGGGTCGCTCCAAATGAACGGGACATTGGTGATGCTCTTGAGCGGCAGCGCGCCCTTGAGCAGTAGATTGAAGTTGCCAAGATAATCGCCGTGGTCGGAATTGAATATGACGACCGTGTCGTCGAGGTGGCCGCTTGCCCGCAACTCCTCCAGTACCGCGCCGATGGCATCGTCGATCATCGCGATCATGCCGCAAGTCAGCGCCATGGCTTCCTTTAGCTGACGCTCCGTCGCCATGAAGGCGACCTGAGATTGGGTGTCTTGCGTGTTGTCGAGCATGTGCGCCCGCGCCCAACGCAGAGGCGGCACGGGGTTGCGGTGCGCCTCGAAGGGAAGCCGCACCTCGAACTGTTCCGGCTTATAGAGGTCCCAATACTTGCCCGGTGGCGTGAACGGATGATGCGGATCGGGAAAGGACACGAAGGCAAAGAACGGCCGGTCGTCGCCCTTGGTGCTGCGGAGCCACTCTACCGCGCGGTCGCGGATGAAGGCGGTGGGATAGAGCTCCTCGGGGATAGGCGTGCGGATCGCCTGCGGACAGATGTAATGATGCGGCAACTGGTTGGCGCGGTCGCGCCAGGCCGCTGCTTGCGGCGATCGCGATCGCAGCCACTGATCGTAATGGCCATGCGCCTGGTCGCCGTGGTTGGTGACCATGTCGACGTGGTCGTAGCCGTAATAGGGCAGCTTGAAAGCGTAAGGAGTTTCGCCGGCGTAGCGTTCCGGCGTCTCCTCGCCGTAATCGCCGCCATCGTCTTTCCAGGCCTCGTCCAAAAGCCCCAATGTCTTCGGGTCGACGCGTGGCACCGCCGGATTGGACGTCATCGGCTGGATATGGCTCTTGCCGATATGCGCGGTGTTATAGCCGCCTTGGCGCAGCACCTCGACGAAGGTCGTGGCGCGGCGGCTTAAGTGATTGCCGTTGTGCCGCAGGCCGTGCGCCGACGGATAGCGACCCGTCAACAGCGTGGCTCGGTTCGGCATGCATACGGGGCTTGCGACGAAGAAACGATCGAACCGCGCGCCCCTTGCCGCCAGCGAGTCGATATGCGGGGTCTTCAACACGGGATGGCCGGCGCAACCGAGATAGTCGGCGCGATGCTGGTCCGTGATGAAGAACAGGAAATTAGGTCGCTTCACGAATTACTCCACGCCGCGGCGGCGCGCTCACGGCCGCCGCGCATTCGAACAGCGCCGGATCTGGATTATTCTCTTGTGTTTCGCGAGCCGCTCAATTTCGCCAACTCGTATCGATCGCGTCGAGCATGCGCAGATAAGCCGGCCAGTCGGCCGAACCGCGGCCGGAATCGTGATGCTCGTATTGATGCGCGGTCTTTTCGCAGACCGCAGCGGGGATCTCGACGAGCTCGCTGCCGGTCGCTTCCATCTTGAGCTGGATGTCGGCCGCCTCGAGCAGCGTCTTCATCAGCACGAAGGCTTCGCGTGCGGTCTTGCCGACGGTGAGCAGGCCGTGATTGCGCATGATCAGCGCGCGGTTCTTGCCGAGCGCCTTGTTGATGCGCGTTCGCTCGCCGAAGTCCTCGGTGATGCCTTCGTAATCGTGGTAGCCGACGCGATCGTGAAAGCGGACCGCCGGCTGCGAAACCATGCGCAGCCCATGCTTCAAGCCGGAGATCGCCATGCCGGTCTCGGTGTGCACGTGGACGGCGCAAATGACGTCCGGCCGCCCCGACAACACGCCGCCATGCAGCGTGAAGCCCGGCCGGTTGACGCCCGCGGATTCGTCGAGATCGTCGTCCATGCTGACCTTGACGAGGTTCGACGCCGTCACCTCGGTGTAGAGAAGCTCATGCCGCTTGATCAGGAATTTGCGATCCTCGCCGGGCACGCGCATCGAGGAATGATTGTAGATGACGTCGCCCCAGCCATAGTGGGCGATCAGTCGATAGGTTGCTGCGAGGTCGATGCGGGCCTGCCATTCCGCTGGCGAAATGTCCGCTTGAGTAACGGTGGCGAGCTTGACATGCGGGTTCATGGGCCGGTCTCCATGTGGGATGAGGTTAGTCTAGCACTCGGCGCCATCGTCGCGCAGCCCCCGTTGGAGGTTAGGCCGAGCCCGGGGCGGAGAGGGGGCCGCCGCCTTCGCGGCTGGATCGCCATGATCCGGAGACGAATTGGGCACGCTGTCTCGATGCGCAGTCATTGTTAACGGTTCGTCAACCGCGCGCGATAAATGGTCAGACAATGGAACGGCCGCATCCATCTGCTGTAATCAGGAACGCCGCGGCAATGCTGGGCGCCGCCTTGCTTTTGCTGAACGCCGGCGGTGCGCTCTTTGGCGCCAATCAGGCCAGCCTGCACGCGTTATTAGAAGAGTACCATCGACCGGCGGCGATTCCATATCCGAAAGACGATCCTTATTCGCACGCAAAGTATGAGCTCGGCCGCACGTTGTTTTTCGATCCGCTCCTGTCCGGGTCGAAGGTCCGATCCTGCTCCAGCTGCCATAATCCCGGGCTGTCATGGGCCGACGGACAGCCGCGAGCGATCGGCGAAAAGCAGCTCCCGCTACGTACGCCGACGCTGCTCAACGTCGCATGGACGCCGAAGCTCGGCTGGGACGGGCATTTCAGCGATCTCGAACATGTCGCAATCGGTCCGATTACTTCCCCCGACAATATGAATCTGCCGGAGAAAGCTCTGCTCGATCGGCTTGCGGCGATCCCCGGTTATGTGAGCGCGTTCGACGCCGCATTCGGCAAAGGCAAAATTACCATGCTCAAGGTCGAGCAGGCACTGGCCACGTTCGAACGTTCGATCGTATCGGACGAGGCACCGTTCGATCGTTGGGTCCGCGGCGATCAAACGGCGATCGGGGCTGCGGCCAAGCGCGGCTTCATCCTGTTCAACGGCCACGCCAATTGCGCCGCCTGCCACAGCGGTTGGGCGTTTACCGACGTGTCGTTTCACGACATCGGCGTGGCAAGAAACGACGATATCGGCCGCGGCCGGCAATTTCCGACGTCGGTGAAGCTGCAATACGCGTTCAAGACACCCACCTTGCGCGACGTGACGCGGCGCGGGCCCTATATGCATGACGGCTCGCTGCCGACGCTCGCGGACGTGATCGATCTGTACAATCGCGGCGGCATCGACCGGCCGAGCCGCGACGATGAGATCCATCGGCTCAATTTGGCGCAGAGCGAGAAGTCGGATCTGATCGCTTTTCTGCAGACGCTCAGCGGCAAGCCGAAGGATGTCGCGGTTCCTACGCTGCCGCGTTGACGCCGGGCGTTTGTAATCGTTCAGATCATCGTCGGCAGCGCGCAGCCTATGAGGGCAAAGCCGCCGAGCAGCAAGGCGCCGGCCGCGGTCTCGATGGCTTCGATATGGGCTGGGAAGCGCGTAGCGAGAAAGGCGACAACGGTGCCGCTTGTCACCGAAATCAGACCCGCCACGGCGGCCATCGGCCATCTCCCGCAAATGAACGAACTCGGTGCGGTTCTTAGCGGAGAGTGCTTACCAAAGGCCTAGGTAATCCGGGCTCGAAGGCCGTTCAGGGACCGTCCGCTCGATTCAAAGGTTAACCAAAACCTAACATCGAGGGCGGAAGGGTTACCGATTCCCTAAAATCTGTGGTAAAGAAAACCTTAAGTAGACCAGTGAGCTGCGTGCGGCGGCGCATCTGGTCTGCGAAGTAGCTTACCTTACTGGAGGCCCTCCTTATGAGCCGGCTTGCCAAGCGGCTGCCGTTTGCGGCCGCAATTCCGCTCGCGTGCGTTATCGATGTGTTGCTGGCTGGTCCTGCCAGCGCCCACGTCAAGTGGTTCTGTGCCTACAATGTCGCCGGGCAGCCGGAAGGCCTGGAAAACGTCCTCTGTCCCGACTTCGAAATGCTGACCGGGCTGTCGATACTCGGTCTCATGACCGGTGCCGTGCTCGAAGGTACGCCGGTAGGCGTCTTCATGCTGCATTGCCTCGACCGGGCGACGCGCTTGGTGCGCGATAATCTCGAAATCATTGCGCGCGCGGCTTGCGCATTTTTCTTTATCGCGATCTGGGGCGTCGGCGGTATCCTGCTCACCCCCGAGCTCAAGGCCGATTCAACACTGGTCGGCGCCATTCAACTTGGCATCGCCGCGGGCATGCTATCGCGCCGGACCATGCCGTTATCGGCATTGGGCATCTTTGTGATCTATAGCATCGCGGTCTGGCAATATGGCTCGTTCCACCTCGCCGACTATCCGGTATTTCTCGGCTTCGCCGCCTATCTGGCGTTGGTCGGCGGGCAGACCAACTTTTTCGGAGCGCGTCCGCTCGACATGTTGCGCTGGGCCGCCGGCATCACGCTGATGTGGGCGTCGATCGAGAAGTGGGCCTATCCGGAATGGTCGTATCCGCTCTTCATCATGCATCCGGAAATGTCACTCGGGTTCACGCCGGACTTCTACATGCGGGCGGCCGGCGCGGTCGAATTCGCCCTCGCGTTCTCGTTGATGTGGACGCCGCTGGTCCGTCGGATCGGTGCAATAATGCTCACTGCGATGTTCGTGAGCGCAATCTTCCCCTTTGGCAAAATCGATCTGATCGGCCATTCGCTGATCGTGGTGGCGCTGCTCGGCATCGTTGCCGACGATTACAGCGAGCCGGCGCGGCTGCGCCATTCCTGGCTGATTCCGTTCGCTTATGCCGCGTCACTGACGGTGTTTCTGTCGTCGTACTATTTCGCCCACGCAGCGTTGTTCGGTACGACCATACTTTAGTCGCGAGCTTTTTGTTTGAGCATGATTACTTTCGACTCGGCCGAAGCGGGCTTCGCGAAGGTAGGAAACCGGCATCCAATCTTCGGGGTCATGCTAGCTAGTGGACGTGCACCACCAGCAGCATCTTGGGGTGGATGGCACATAGCACGTTGAAATCGCCGGCCACAGTGAAGGTGATCGGCGTTATGCTGCCGGGCCTTTGGTCGCCGGAGTCGAATGAGAATTTCGGCGAATCGATATAGGCGTGATGCAGCAAGTCTGCGTCGTCATTGACGATCTGTATGGTGTCGCCGCGCTTGATCGTAATTTCGCCGGGATGAAATTCACGGCCTTTCTGCGAGATGGTGGTTTGGGGCAGTGCCGACACCATGAGCGTCCCTAACGCGGTCATTGCGCCGGCCAAAAAGGCTATCGCAATGGAACGACGAGCGAGCAGGAAGTCGGTCCTTAAACCCATGGTTGGCCTCGTTTGTCCGTGCCGCAGGAGACGCCGTCCGACGCGGCGGTTTCCTGCAGCGTGAATGGCGGCAGTTAAGACGCCGTTAAGGAACACCGGAAGATTGGGCCGCGCGCTGCCCCGGCTTTAACGGGCGCCGACATAGGTTCTAAGCCGGATTATTGGAGTGCTGGGCGTCTCATGGCGGCTGGGCAAATTGCGTCCCCGATGTTTCGTCTGATCGACGGCTGGCGCCGCGGCGTCGCGCGGGCCGCTGCGCTATGCATGACCATCCGTGGCCGAATTCTGGTCGCATTCTTGATCATGAGCGTCATCACCGCCGCACTCGGGGCCTATGCGACGCTCGGCATCAAGGACGCCGGCGTGCTGGTCGACAAGACCTTCGATGAATCGCTGATGTCGATCAATTACGCGCGCGCGGCAGCGGCCGATTTTGCCGCGATGCGCGCCGCTTTTGCGCGCCAGTGGATCGCCACCGATTCGCAAACGCGCGCCGCGCTCGATAAGGAGATCGACAAGCTCAGCAGATCGCTGTCGGGCGACCTGCAGATTGCGGCCGAACGCTCGCAATCGGTTCGCGCTACGCGCGCTGCCGAGAACGTGCAGGACGCGATAAGCGCCTGGAAGGGCATTTGCGAACGGCTGCTCGACGGCAACCAAACCGAAGTGAATTGGGAAACGCTCGACCGCTACGCCGACAGGGTAGACGATCAAATCGATCTCCTCGTGAACTACACCGCCGGCGACGGCTTCTTGTATCGGCAAAGCGCGCGCGCCACGGTGGCGCGTGACGTGCAACTCAATATCGCCGGCACCGCTCTCGCGTTGCTGCTGTCTGCGCTGGTGGCCTGGGCCTTGGCCCGCCGCATCGTCGGACCGGTCGCGGTCGCATCCGGCGTCGCCGAACGCATCGCCGCCGGCAAGCTTGACGTCGCCGTGCCCAAAGGCAGCGCCGATGAGCTGGGCGCGCTGCTCGCCGCCATGGGCGTCATGCGCGACAACATCAAGGCGATGATGGATCGCGAGGTCGAACAGCGTCGCTCGGCGCAGGCGCGGCTGGCCGACGCGCTGGAATGTTCGCAGGAAGGCGTCGTCGTCGTCGACGCCAACGGCGGCATCGTGCTGGCCAACGCCCAGGCCGCCGAGTTTCTCGGGCTCGCGCCGAGCCTGCTCAGACCCGGCACGCCGCTCTCGAAACTCGAACGGGCATTGCAGGGCTCGGCCGATGCCGCCCACATGCTGACGAGGCGCGACAAGGATCTGCAAGCCACCAGCGAAACCTTGATGGCAGACGGCCGCTGGCTTCGCATCAGCCGCAGTCCCACGCGCGACGAAGGCTTCATCGTGCTGTGCAGCGATATCAGCCGGTTGAAAAAACAGGAATGGTCGCTGCGCGAAACCAATCTGCTGCTCGATGCCGCGCTGGAAAATATGTCGCAGGGTCTTTGCCTGTTCGATGGGCAGAACCGGCTCGAAGTCTTCAACCGGCGCTATCTGGAAATATTCAGGCTGCCGCCCGATCGGATCAAGCCAGGCATTTCGTTCAGGGAAGTCATCGAGGTCAGCGTCGCCATCGGCAATCACCCGCGCCGGACCGTGGACGAGGTGCTGGCGGAGCACGAGCAGCGCCACGCCGAGAGCGCCAGGGCTCCGCATTTGTACGAGTTCAGCGACGGCAAGGTGGTGTCATGTCTCTATAGCCCGACGTCCGACGGCCGCTGGGTGGCAACCTACGAGGATGTTACCGAGCGTCGCCAGGCGGAAGCCAAAATCATGCATATGGCGCGCCATGACGCGCTGACCAATTTGCCCAACCGCGTCCTGCTCAAGGACAAGATGGAAGAGGCGTTGAGCCGCGGCGACGAACTGGCGGTCATGTTTCTCGATCTCGACCGTTTCAAGAGCGTCAATGATTCACTCGGGCATCCGGTCGGCGATGCGCTCTTGTGCGCTGTCACCGAACGGCTGCAGCGGGTCGTCCCGGGAGCGGATACGGTGGCCCGGCTCGGCGGCGACGAATTTGCGATTGTCCAACGCAAGACCAGCCCCAACGACGTCAGCGAGCTTGCCGCACGAATTATCGATGCGCTGGTCGAGCCGTTCGACGTCCAGGGCCATCAGCTGATTATCGGCACCTCGATCGGCATCGCCATGGCGCCGGCCGACGGTCGCGAGCCCGACCAGCTGTTGCGCAACGCCGATATGGCGCTCTACCGCGCCAAGGCCGATGGCCGCGGCAGTTACCATTTCTTCCAGCCCGAAATGGACGCGCAGATGCAAGAGCGCCGCAAGCTCGAGCTCGATCTGCGCAAGGCGCTGCTGGCCGATCAATTCGAGCTGCACTACCAGCCGCTGGTCGATATCGCCAGCGGTGAAGTCTCTGGCTTCGAGGCATTGCTGCGCTGGAATCATCCGGAGCTCGGGCTGGTCATGCCCGACGACTTCATCCCGGTCGCCGAGGAAATCGGTCTGATCGTGCCACTAGGCGATTGGGTGCTCAAGCAAGCCTGCCGCGATGCCGCAACATGGCCGGCCAAACTGACCGTCGCGGTCAATCTGTCGGCCGTGCAGTTCCGCAATCCGACGCTGGCGCTGTCCGTCGTATCCGCGCTCGGACAATCGGGCCTGGCGGCGGCGCGGCTCGAATTGGAGATCACCGAGACCGTGCTGTTGCAGGACGACCGCTCGGTGCGCGACTCACTGCATCAATTCCGCGATCTCGGCGTCGCCATCTGCATGGACGATTTCGGCACCGGATATTCTTCCCTAAGCTATCTGCGCAGTTTTCCGTTCGACAAGATCAAGATTGACCGCTCCTTCATCCGCGAACTCGGCAAGGAAAACGATAGCGTCGCGATTATCCGCGCCGTCATGGAGCTGGGTTCGAGCCTTGGCATGATCACGACGGCGGAAGGTGTCGAAACCGAGGAGCAACTCGAAATCCTGCGCGCCGAGGGCTGCATGCAGGCGCAGGGCTATCTCTTCAGCCGGCCGCAACCTGCGCATGAGGTCCCATCGATCCTTCGCCAACTGCGCCGGAGCATCCGCGCGGCGTAACCGCCGGCCCAGCGTCAGGTCGTCGAACCGTTCGTCGAATCGTCCTGCAAAAGGCGTGGGGCTTCAAGCCGCTAGCGTTGTTCCGCCGGCGCCACGCTCCCATATTTTCGGCCATAGCCTGCCCTCTGGCAATCTCGCGTCCGGAAGGGCAAACTCCGCCATTGGAGGCCTATTGGGATGGCGCTACGCGACGTCAAGCTCGACGATAAATACGACCTTGGCCAGCGCCGGGTGTTCGTGACCGGCTTCCAGGCTCTGGTTCGGCTCTGCCTGATGCAGAAAGAGCTGGACCGCCGTAACGGGCTCAATACCGCGGGTTTCGTAACCGGCTACCGCGGCTCGCCGCTCGGCGGCCTCGACAGCCAGTTCCTGCGCGCCCGGCCGTTTCTCGAGAAAAGCGATATCCGGTTCCAGGGCGGCATCAATGAGGATCTCGCTGCAACCGCGGTATGGGGCTCGCAGCAGGCCGAACTGCGCGGCGAGGGCAAATACGACGGCGTTTTCGCCATGTGGTACGGCAAAGGTCCCGGCGTCGACCGCACCGGCGACGTGTTCCGTCATGCCAATTTCGCCGGCTCGGCGAAACATGGCGGCGCGCTGGCGCTGATGGGCGACGATCACACCGCCGAATCCTCCACCACCGCGCACCAGTCCGAGTATCACTTCATCGACGTCATGGTTCCGATCCTCAATCCGGCGGGGATCCAGGAGGTGCTCGACTACGGCCTCTACGGCTGGGCGATGTCGCGTTACACCGGCGCCTGGACCGCGCTCAAGACGATGCACGAGACGATCGAATCCACGGCGGCCATCGATGCCAGTCTGGAACGCATCAATATCGTTACGCCGGACGATTTCCGCATGCCGGAGGGCGGCCTCAATATCCGGCTCAACGATCCGATCCTGGCGCAGGAAGCCCGCCTGCACGATTTCAAGCGCGACGCCATGCTGGCTTTCGTGCGCGCCAACAAGCTCAACCGCACCATCACGTCGGGCGGGCGCGATCCGAAAATCGGCATCATCACCACCGGCAAGAGCTATCTCGACGTCCGTCAGGCGTTCGACGAGCTCGGCATCGACGAGATCAAATGCAACGAGCTCGGCATCCGGCTTTACAAAGTGGGCTGCGCCTGGCCGCTCAGCCGGCGCGAGCTCGCCGAATTCGCCGCCGGACTCGAGCTCATTATTGTCGTCGAGGAAAAGCGCTCATTGCTTGAAGTCCAAGTCCGCGAGGAACTCTACGGCACCGCCAACCAGCCGATCTGTATCGGCAAGAAGGATGAAGCCGGCAACTGGCTGTTCCCGGTCAAGGGCGCGCTCGATCCGAACGAAGTCGCGATCTGCATCGGCGAGCGGCTCCTGAAATATCACCGCAACGACGATATCGCCGGGCGCGTGGCGCGACTGAAGGAATTTCAGCGCATCGCCGCGGAAACCAAGGACGTCGCCCAGCGCATTCCGTATTTCTGTTCGGGCTGCCCGCACAACACCTCGACGGTAGTGCCGGAGGGCATGCGAGCCTATGCCGGCATCGGCTGCCATTACATGGCGCAGTGGATGGACCGCTCGACGCTCGGCTACACCCATATGGGCGGCGAGGGCGCCAACTGGATCGGCGAGGCGCCGTTCTCCAGCCGCAAACATGTCTTCCAAAATCTCGGCGACGGCACCTACAATCATTCCGGCTATATGGCGATCCGCGCCGCGATCGCGTCGAACACCAACATCACCTACAAGATTCTGTTCAACGACGCCGTGGCGATGACCGGCGGTCAGGCCAATGACGGCGGGCTCACCGTCCCGCAGGTCGCGCGGCAGGTGGCCGCCGAGGGGGCGAAACGCGTCGTCGTGGTGACCGACGAGCCGGACAAATATCCGCGCGACACCGCGTGGCCGCACGGGCTCACCATCCATCACCGCGACGATCTCAATACCGTGCAGCGGCAGCTTGCCGAAATTCCCGGCGTCACCGTGCTGATCTACGACCAGACCTGCGCTGCGGAAAAGCGCCGCCGCCGCAAGCGCCACACTTTTCCCGATCCCGATAAACGCGTCATCATCAATGAACTGGTTTGCGAAGGCTGCGGCGACTGCGGCGTGAAGTCGAATTGCGTTTCGGTGCAGCCGCTCGAAACCGAATGGGGCCGCAAGCGAACCATCGACCAGTCAAGCTGCAACAAGGACTTTTCCTGCGTCAAGGGCTTCTGCCCGTCTTTCGTCACTGTGCATGGCGCTAAGCTGAAAAAGGGCGCCGGCGTCGCCGCCGACCACGATCTGGCGCCATTGCCGGAGCCGAAGCTGCCGGCGATCGACCGCACCTACAATATCATCGTGACCGGCGTCGGCGGCACCGGCATCGTTACCGTCGGCGGTATCCTCGGCATGGCCGCACATCTCGAGGGCAAGGGCGTCGGCGTGCTCGACATGGCCGGGCTGGCGCAAAAGGGCGGCGCGGTGTTCAGCCACATCCGCTTTGCAGAAAAGCCCGAGGGCATTCATGCCATCCGTGTCGCGGCCGGTCGCGCCGATCTCGTGCTCGGCGGCGACATTATCGTTGCCGGCACGCAAAAGGTTCTGGCCACGGTGAAGACGGGCGCCACCAAAATGGTGGTTAATACCGACGAGTTCCTGCCCGGCGAATTCACCCGCAATGCCGATTTTTCGCTGCCGACCGAGCGGCTCAAACGCACCATCGTCACCGATGCCGGCCGCGATAACGCGTATTTCATCGATGCTTCGCGCATCGCCGCCGCTCTCTTCGGCCAATCCATCGGCGCCAACATGTTCATGGTCGGCTATGCCTATCAGCTCGGCGCGATTCCGCTCTCGGCCGCGGCAATCGAGAGAGCGATCGCGCTCAATGGCGAGGCCGTCGCCATGAACAAGGCGGCGTTCCACTGGGGTCGCCGCGCCGTGATCGACCGCGCCGCGGTCGAGGCGTTGGCGAAGCCCGCGGGCGCGGTCGCAAGCGATGCCGAGCATCTGTCGGAATCGTTCGAGGAGACGGTGGAGCGGCGGGTCAAATTTCTGACCGCTTATCAGCATGCCGCCTATGCGCGGCGTTACCGGGCTTCGGTCGACAAGGCCAAGGCGGTGGAGGCCGACAGTGCGCCCGGCAAGTGCGGGCTTGCCGACGCAGTCGCGCGCTATCTGTTCAAGCTGATGGCCTATAAGGACGAATACGAAGTGGCGCGGCTCTATACCGACGGCGCGTTCGCAAAGCAGGTCGCCGGCGCCTTCGACGGCGACAATCTGCGGTTCGAGTTTCATCTGGCCCCGCCGCTGTTGGCGCGCCGCGACAAGGCGACCGGCCTGCCGCGCAAGATGAGTTTCGGGCCGTGGCTCCTCCCGGCGTTCCGCATGTTGGCCAAGCTGAAATTTTTGCGCGGCACGGCGCTCGATCCGTTCGGCCGCTCGCTGGAGCGCCGCACCGAGCGCGCGCTGATCGCAGATTACGAGGCGATGCTCGACGAGGTACTGGCGCGCTTGACGCCGGACAACCATCATCTCGCGGTCGGTCTCGCCGCTATCCCGGAAAAAATCCGCGGCTTCGGCCATGTCAAGCAGCGGTATCTTGCGGCGGCCAAGGCGGATGAGGCGGCGCTGCTCGAGCAATTCCGCGCCGCCGCGCCGGTCCTGCTCAAGGCGGCCGAATAAAGCGGATTAGTCGGCGGGCCGCATCGGAGGAGCAAATGAGCGGTCTTACGCTCGACCTCGGCCGCTTCGTTGCCGAACTGACTTTGCGCCAAATTCCGTCGCAAGGCTGCGCTATCGCGCGCACCGGCATCGCCGACTGTTTCGGCGTTCTAATTGCAGGGACGCGCGACCCTGAGATCGCTCTCGTCGATCGCGAACTCGGCTCCGGCTACGGCGCCACGCTTTCCTCGCTCATTCCTTCCGGCGCCCGGCGCACGCCTGAGACCGCGGCATTGATCAACGGCGTTGCCGCGCATGTCTTGGACTACGACGATGTGTCGCTCGACGGCCATCCCAGCGCCGTGCTGGTCCCGGCGATCCTCGCTCAGGGCGAGGCGAGTGGGTCGAGCGGCGCCGAGATGTTGACGGCCTATATCGCGGGCTACGAAGTGTGGGCGGAACTCCTGGTGCGAGAGCCGACGCCGCTGCATCGCAAGGGCTGGCATCCGACCACCGTGCTCGGGACAGTCGGTGCCGCGGCGGCCTGCGCTAAATTGCGCGGTCTTGACGGCAAAGGCGCGGCGACGGCGATGGCCATTGCCGCCTCGATGTCGTCGGGTGTGGTCGCCAATTTCGGCACCATGACGAAATCCTTCCAGGTCGGGCGCGCCGCGCAAGCCGGCGTCATTGCCGCGCGCCTGGCGCAAGCCGGACTGACGGCGTCGCTTGATGCGCTCGAGCATCCGGCAGGGTTGCTGATGGCGCTGTCGCCGGACGGCAAGCCTGAGCTCGATCGTCCCTTTAGCGCCGCGGCAAAGGAGTGGCACATCCTCGGTCACGGGCTGAATATCAAGCGTTATCCGATCTGCTACGCGACGCACCGCTCCATCGACGCCGCGCTCGATCTGGTTCGGCGCTACGGCCTCACCCCCGACAAGGTCGAGCGCATTCATGTCTCGACCGGCAAGACGCAGTTGTTGATGCTGCGCAACAGCGCCCCGCAAACCGGGCTCGAAGCGAAATTCAGCATGCAGTTTGCGATGGCTGCCGCGCTCGTCGCCGGCAAGGTGGGCTTGCGCGAATTGACCGACGACTTCGTGCGTCGTGCCGAGGTGCAGGCGATCTTCCCGCGCGTTTCCCTTGAGGGCACGGCGGCCATCAAGGAGGGTTCGAACTTTGCGCCCTTCGACGCGGTCGAGATCACGACAATGGACGGCGAGACGCTCAAAAGCGGGCCGGTCGAATACGCCAAAGGCAGCCACCAACGCCCGCTGTCGCACGACGAGCTCTGGGCCAAGTTTGCCGATTGTCTCGGCGCCGAGTTCCCGGATGCGAAGAAATCGCGGGCTTTCGAGAATCTGATGATGTTCGACCGGCTCAACGGCGCCGGCGCCCTCGGCTTGCAAATCGCTTGAGTTCCACTTTTTTCCGTAAGCTCGCGCCGCACGGCGTGGACATGGTAGCTTGGTATTATGACTGACTCACCGCCCGATTCCGCGCCCATTGGCGAACTCGCCAGCGAGGCGCCGCTGGTGCCCACGGACAACCGCGTCGGGGCGTCGGCCGCCGCCGAGTCGGTCCTGGCAGCTGAGCCGTCACCGAGCCCGGCAGAACCAGCGGCAGACAATGCCCCAGCCCCAGTCCCAGCCGCGCCGAGGGCGGCCGCAGAGACGACCGGGCCGACCGAGCAAGCCATGACGGGCATCGGCGTGCTGCTCGTCAATCTCGGCACCCCCGACGCGGCGACGCCGGGGGCGGTGCGGCGCTACCTGAAAGAGTTCCTGAGTGATCGCCGCGTCATCGAGAAGGACTCGTGGCTTTGGAAGCTCGTGCTCAACGGCATCATCCTACCGATCCGCTCGCGGCGCAAAGCGCGCGACTACCAGAAGATCTGGAACCGCGACAAGAACGAATCTCCATTCAAGACAATCACGAGGTCGCAAGCCGAAAAACTCGCGGGCATTCTCGAACCGCTCGGTAAACACGTGATCATCGATTGGGCGATGCGCTATGCGTCGCCGTCGATCGCTTCGCGGCTCGAAGTGCTGGTCACCTGGGGCTGCGAGCGCATCCTGATCATGCCGCTTTATCCGCAATATTCGGCGGCGACCACCGCTACGGTGTGCGACGAGGTGTACCGTTTCATGATGCGGCAGCGGCGCCAGCCGGCGTTGCGCGTTCTGCCCGCCTATTACGACGATCCCTATTACATCGAGGTGCTGGCGTCATCGCTGAAGGCTGAGCTGAAGAATCTGTCGTTCACGCCCGACGTGATCGTCGCGTCCTATCACGGCATGCCGAAGGACTGCGTGGCGAAGGGCGATCCCTATGAGAGCCAGTGCGTGCGCACCACGGAACTGCTGCGGGCGCAGATGGGGCTCGACGAAAGCAAATTGATGATGACATTCCAGTCGCGCTTCGGCCGCGCCAAATGGCTCGAGCCCTACACCATCAATACGGTCAAGGCGCTCGCTAAGAAGGGCGTGAAGAATCTGGTCGTAGTGATGCCGGGATTTTCCGCCGATTGCCTGGAGACGCTGGAAGAGATCGCGGTGGACAACGCGCGCGCCTTCAAGCGCGGCGGCGGGCAAAATTTTGCCGCCATCCCCTGCCTCAACGACAGCGAGGCCGGCATGCTGATGATCTGGCAACTCGCCATGCGCGAGCTGAAGGGCTGGGTGTGAGCGCGCTGAGTCACGACGGATCGCTGGTGTCGTGGACCTGGTTCGCGCTGGCGTTGGTGCTGTTTGCAATGGAGGCGCTGCGGCCGGGCCGCTTTGCGCTGTGGCTCGGCTTTGCCGCCGTGCTCGTCGGCATCATCGCTTCGGTCGCGCGCTGGCCTTGGCCGGCGGAGATCGCCGCATTCGCGGCGTTTGCCGGAATTCTGGTGCCGGCGTGGCGGCGCTATGAACGGAAAGTTTGAAACCGGGCAGGGCCTTAGTCGCCGTCGGCCGCAATCAACCTCTCGTTAACCATATCCGTTTTAACTCCGTTAACCAGCGGTCTGCCGTCCGGCGGCCCGTGCCGGTCGTCGCGTGGCGCAATGCTGCGCGGTGGCGCGGACAGGCCGCTTCGAGGCGAGGAGGTCGCAGGTGCCGCGGCGTTGCCGACCACGAAGCGTCACCGGCCTGGTCCGCCTGCGCTTGGTCTGCTTGCGCTTGGCCATTTTGGCATTCGTTGCGGTACTGGCCCCGGCGCAAAGTAGCGCGCAGTCGGCGGCTTCGAGTGGCGCAGAGCCGACATCGCCCGCTCGCTACGACGATTTGTTACAGCCTTCGCTGCCGGGCAATCCCGATAATCCACCGAGCTTTATTGCGCCGGGAAGCTCCGGAACACTGCCTCCCGATCAGGCGCCTCCTGCCGGAACGTTTTCCGCCCCATCGCGCATTGGCGCGACGCCGGTTTACGGCAGCCCGACCGGCTTCGGTGCGGGCGACACCGGATTTAATTCCAGTAACGTCCCGCCTAAACGCTTAGCGCAGGTGCCCGACCGGGGGACCGCTCTAGCGCCGCCGGGAGAAACCACCTTTGCGCCGGTGGCGCCGGAGCCGCCGCAAGTCTCGTCGGTGCCGCCGGTGCTACCGTCGCTGCCGGCCCCTGTCGTCTTCCCGGCCAAGGCCGCGTCGCGACCGGGCGCGATCCTGCCGCCGCCGCCCACCGAGCTACCGATCAGCAATCCGCCGGCGGCGGTCTATCCCGCCACGGCTGCGAGCCGGCCCGGCGCAATCCTGCCAATTCCGCCGCCGGAATATTTTCTCGGCTCCGCAAGCACACCGCCGCCCGGCACGCCGCCGCCGAATTCTCTCCCGCTCGGAACGGTGCCGCATGGCACGCTGCCGATCGCCGCCGGCGATCCTTACGAGGCGCTCGGCATCAAGGCCGGCTCGTTTTTGATTCTGCCCGCGGTCGAACTGTCGGCCGGATACAATACCAATCCGCAGGCCGCGCCCGGCGGCCCCGGCTCGCTGTATTTGGTCGTCGCCCCGGAATTGCACGTGCGCTCCAACTGGTCGCGTAATTCGCTCACCGCCGACATCACCGGCTCCTATACCGACTACCCCAACAGCAATTTCCAGCCGTCATTGAACGTTCCTTATCTCAACGCCAAGGTCGACGGCACGCTCGACGTCACCCGCTACACGCAGATCCTGCTCGAAGGCCGCACCACCGTATCGACCGACAATCCCGGCAGCCCGAACATCCAGTTCGGCCTCGCCACGCTGCCGATCGACACCACGGTCGGCGGCACGCTTGGCGTCGCCGAAGAGTTCGGCCGGTTTGACGTCTCGCTCAAGGGCACGCTCGACCGCTCGATGTATTCGGACGGCACACTGACCGACGGCGAGAGCGTGAATTTCGATTATCGCGCCTTCGACCAATATGCCGGCATTTTGCGCGTCGGCTATGAGATCGATCCCGATCTCAAGCCGTTTGTCGAGATCGACGAGGACACCCGCATTCACGACTCGCAAGTCGATATTTTCGGCGAAGATCGCAACTCCAACGGCTCGAGCGCCAAGCTCGGCGCCGACCTCAATCTGTTCGGTTCGCTCACCGGCGAGATCGCGGTCGGCTATATGGAGCGCGACTACCACGATCCGACGCTGCCGAATATCAACGGCGCGACGGTTGACGGTACGCTGCTGTGGCAGGCGACGGCATTGACCACGGCGAAATTCACCGCGCAATCGAGCGTCAGCGAATCGAGCGTGCAGGGCGTGTCGGGCGAGTTCAGCCACAGCTTCAGCCTCGAAGTCGATCACGCGTTGCGGACCTGGCTCATCGCCAATGCGATTGTCGGCTACGAGAACGACGACTATGCCGGTCTCGGCCGCACCGACAACCACTATTTCGCCGCCACCGGCCTGACCTACAAATTAAACCGCGAGATGCAGCTCAAGGGCGAGGTGCGGCAAGACTGGCTCACCTCCAACGTCAGCGGCGTCGCCTACACCGCCACGACCTTTCTTCTGACCATGCGATTGCAGAAGTAAGTGTGGCCGCTGCAAACGCCGCGGGGGGCTCAATACAAATGGCGCGGCAGCCACAATGCGATCTGGGGAAATGCAAGCAACAGAGCGATCAGAATCGCATTGGCCACGAGAAACATGGCGCTGCCGACGTACATCTTTCCGAGTCTGGCGTCCGGCACCTGCGATTGCAGCACGAACAGGTTCATCCCCATCGGCGGATGGATCATTCCGACTTCGATCAGCCCCACCAGCAGTACGCCGAACCAGATCAGGTCGTAGCCAAGCCCCTGCGCCAGCGGTGCGAACACTGGCACGGTAATCAGAACCATGGTCAGCGATTCCAGGAAACTGCCGAGCACGATGTAGAACAGCACCACGACGACCATCACCGCGGTCGGCGGCAAATGCAGCGAGACGACCCAGTCGGCGAGGTTGGTGGCGAGCTGCGTCTGCACGATGAAATAACTGAACATGATGGCGCCGAGCAGAATGAAGAAAAGCATCGCCGCGGTCCGGCTCGACTCGAGCGCCGCGTCGGCAAGTTTTTGGAATGTCAGCCCTCCGCTCAGCGTCGCAATTACGATGGTGGAGAAGGTGCCGACCGCTGCCGCCTCGGTCGGGCTGAACCAGCCTGCATAGATGCCGCCGATCGACAGCATGAAAATGAACAATAATTTCCACATTCCGATCGATGCCCGCAGCCGCTCGCGCCACGGCGCCGCCGGACTGACCGGCGCCCACGATGGGTTGAGCCAGATCGCGGTTTTGACCACGCCGATTTGCAATGTCGCCAGTATCAGCCCCGGAATAAAGCCGGCGGCGAACAGTTTTGGGATCGATTGCACCGCGGTTAGTCCATAGAAGATCAGCATCACCGAAGGCGGAAACAGAATGCCGAGCGTAGCGCCGGCGACGACCGAGCCGAGCGCCAGCCGCTCGTCGTATTTGGCACGGCGCATTTCCGGAACGGCGACGTGGCTCATCGTGGCGACCATCGCCACCGAGGAACCGGATACCGATCCGAGTGCGGCGCAGGCGCCGATGGTCGCGGTCGCGAGCGTGCCCCGTCGTCCGCTGAACATGACGTTGATCGACTGGAACAATTCGCGTGCCATGCCGGACTGCCGGGCGATCGAACCCATCAGCACGAATAAGGGAACAACCGACAGGTCATAGGCCGATGCGAACGTGAACGGCACGCGGCCGAGCACGAGCAGTGCCTGCGACCAGCCGTTCAGCGTCGCGTAACCGATCGTGCCTACGAGGCCGAGTGCGATGGCGACCGGAATCCGCAAAAAAATCATCGTAACCATGACGATGAAGCCGACAACGCCGACGGTTTGCGGATTCATCGCCCGGCTCGCCGCCGCGTGAGCGCCTGCGCGCTCTCGATCAGCACGCAGAGGGCGGCCGGCAGCGTGATGACGATGCCCGCGATCATCAGCGCCCAATGCACGTCCATCGGGATCGAAAGGTCGGGCGACACCTCGTGAAATCTCGCCGAATCGAGTGCCGGCGGGATCATCCGCCATAGCAGCACGGCGAGAAACGTGATCGCCAAAACGTTGGCGATCAGTTTGAGCGCGCCGATGGCTGTCGACCCGAACACATGATCGACGAAATCGATGACGATGTTCCTATCGCGGAGGAAAACGTCGGGGATGCTCAGAAACACCGTGCCGACCAGGAACAGCTGCACCAGGTCGTAGGTGCCGGTGATCGGCAGATTGAATGCGGCGCGCAACACCACGTCGGCGACGGTGATAAGCATCATCGCCGCCAGAAAAACCGCGCTGGCATAGTTGGCGCAACGCGTAATCACCGTCAGAAACGCACGCATTCCCGGCGCCGTTCACGTTTTCCAGAACGAGAACGAGGTCTTGGCGTATTTGTCGGCGGCGGTTTTCATCGCGCTGTGGACCTTGGTCGCCGGCATGCCTTTCTGGTCGAGCTCGGCAAGCACCCTGGCGGTGTCGTCGGCGCCGATCCTCTTGAACAGGGAGTCTTGATCCTTGGAAAGTTCGATCGGCGTATCGCCTTCGGCCACAAGGTATTTCTTGCCGGGAGCGTCGGCGGAATCCCAGAGCTTGCCGATCTCGCCGACGCGCGGACGCGTGGTGTCGTCGATCAGCTTCTGCAAATCGGGCGGCAGCTTGGCATAGGAGGCCGGGTTCATCACCACGCCGAAGCTTGAGACATAGGAATACATCTCGGTCGAGTATTTGACGATGCCGCCGAGATGGAACGCCGTATCGGCGCCGCCGTAATCGAGGAAGCAGCCGTCGATCGTGTTCTTTTGCATGGCGTCGGCAATGCCGCTCGGCGGCACGCCGACCGGGGTGCCGCCGAGCGCGGCAATGAAGCTCTTGATCGTCACCGAAGCGAAGCGGATGCGCAGGCCCTTCATATCCTCCACGGTCCGCACCGGCTTGGTCGAGGTGAGCAGGTTGCCCGGCTGAGTGGTCAAAAGATAAAGAACCTTAAGGCCCTCATATTCCGGCTCAAGTAGCTTGAGCACCTCGGGATCGTTGAGTGCTTGGGTGCCGATCTCGGCGCTGCCGGCCATGTAGGGCAGTTGGATGATCTCGGTCAGCGGGAAACGACCGGGCGTGGCGCCGGTCAGATACCAGGTGATGTCGGCGACGCCGGTGCGCGCGTAGTCGACATAGTTCTGCACCGGGCCCATCTCATTGGCCGGGAAGATCGTGATGTTTAGTCTGCCGTCCGACCGCTGCTTCAGCTCGTCGACCCAGCGCTGCAGGTATTGGGCGAATATGTGTTGGACATTGATGAAGTGGCCGAGCTTGAGATTGTAGACCGTATCGCTGCGCGCCACGGCAGGCGCGGCAACGAGCGTCGCTCCGGCGAGCAACGATGTACTAAATTCCCGCCTGTTCATTAGCTCCTCCCGTTGAATGCGGCGAGCTCGCAGCCCGCTTCTGAATCCGGTTTGGCGCGTGTCAGTGCGGCTTGTGGCCGCCGTGGGTGTCGACACCGGCGGGCGCCACATATTTGAGCCGGCGGATGGTTGAAAGCTCCGCGCGCGGCACGCCGCTGACCGGGCCGCCCTTGATGGTCACCCGCTCCATGTAACGGCGTTGCGGGTAATAATCGTGGACCGCGTAATGCTGGGTCGACCGGTTGTCCCACACCGCGATGGTGTGCGGCACCCAATGCAGGCGGAATTGATATTCGGGCACCAGCGCCTGCCGGAACAAGAGGTCGAGCAGCGCTCGGCTTTCGTGCTCCTCCATGCCATTGATGCCGATCGTGAACTGCGGATTGACGAACAGCACCTTGCGTCCGGAAACGGGATGGACGCGCACCACCGGATGGAACTGCGGCGGATACATCAGCTCGAAATGCTGCAGCTTCCCGCGCTCCTCCGCGGAGGTACCGAACAGTGGGCGGAACGGTTTCATGTCATGGATGCCGTCGAGCCCGGAAATGAACTGCTGCAAGCGATCGCTCAAGCCGTCATACGCTGCGCTCATGCTCACGAACATGGTGTCGCCACCGACGGCGGGTATTTCCTTGGCAACCAGCATGGTCGCCATCGGCGGTTCCGCGCGAAACGTCTCGTCCGAGTGCCAGACGTCGGTGCCGTAGGGCGGGGTCTTCTCATCGTTCCTGAACTTGATGAGTTCGGGAGCGTTCTTGCCCTCGTTGGGCGCGAACGGATGGACGGTCAGTTCGCCAAAGCGGCGGCCGAATGCCATGAGATCATCCGACGAGATGTTTTGATCGCGTAGGATAATGAGTTCATTGTCGACCAGCGCGTTCTCGATGGCCTTGAACTGCGCGTCCGACAACGGTTGGCGAAGATCAACGCCGCTGATCTCGGCGCCGAGAGGGACGCCGACGCGCTTAACGACGACCCCGGCCTGTTCGCTGACAAGCGGCTTGCCGCCCCGAAATTCGAAGGGCTTGTTCATGGGCCATCTCCCTCTGCGCGCGATCGCTTCTAGTTCGCCGCCATGATGCCTCACGGCGGCGCCGTGCGTGTTACTCTAGTCATTCAACCATATTCATGCACAATATGCAGGCCATGCATATTGACGACCTGGAATTTGGCGAAATCCGATTGATTGCGGCGCTGTCGGAGCTGCACAAGCTGTCAGCGGCGGCGGCGCGGCTCGGCCTGTCGCAATCCGCCGCCAGCCACGCTTTGGCTAGGCTCCGAAATCGCACTCGCGACCCGCTGTTCGTGCGCGGCAGCAGCGGCTTCTTTCCGACGCCATACGGCGAGCGCTTGAGCACCGCTGCGCGCAAAGCGCTCGACATTCTGCTCGACGGCTTCGCGTCAAACGCGCCGTTCGATCCCAAATCGACGACCCGCCGGTTCAACGTGTATTTGAGCGACGTGGGGCAGATGGTCATTTTGCCAAAGCTGCTCGCGCTCATGGCCGAGGAAACACCGCAGGCCAGTCTTCGCGCTTGCCCGATCCCGCTCGATCAGCCCGGCATGGCGCTCGCCTCTGGAGAAGTCGATGTCGCGGTCGGCTTTTTTCGCAATCTCACCACCGGATTTCGCCAGAGCGTGCTGTTTCGCGAACGCTATGTCTGCGTCGTACGCGCCGATCACCCGAACTTCCGCTCCGGTATGTCGCCGGAAGCCTTTACCAAATCGCCACGCGCGCTGGCCGACGCCAGCGGCATGGCGCACACCGTCGTCGAAGACGAGCTCAAGAAGCAGGGCTTGGTGGCGACGCCGCGGCTCACGGTGCCGCAATTCATGGTGCTGCCGCTGGTCATCGCCAATTCGGACCTCCTTGTGATCATGCCAAGGCGGCTGGCGCAGGCCTTTTCGCAATTGGTGTCGATCAAAATCATGGAGCCGCCGTTGCCGCTGCGGCCGTATGACATCAAAATCTACTGGCACGAGCGGTTCGATCGGGATTCGTCAAGCCGATGGCTCAGAAGGACGTTTGTCCGATTATTCCGCGAATGATTTGAAATTTCCGTGTGAAATAACGACCGCATCCGCCTTCGGATGTCCGGCGTCTGATCGAGGAATTGCTGTCAGTTGTCCACGGGTAAGCCAATGTGCCGGCATCGGCGGCGGCTGACGATGTAGCTTTGATCTTTGTCAAATTGCGCGGCGGGGGTTTATGGTCTAATTTCAATACACCGTAAGAGGCCGACATGACAGAAACATCGCAGAATCAAGCGAACGGACTTTCCCGGCGAACCACTCTCATTCGCAGCGTAGCCTGTGCGGCCGGAGCCGTAGTTTCGCTGCTTCCGGTGAGAGAAGCTGCAGCAAAAATGGCGCAGACGGCGGTCTCTTATCAGGCCACGCCGAAGGGCGACCAGCAGTGCGGCAATTGCTCCCTGTTTCAGCCGCCGAGTGCCTGTACGTTGGTCGACGGCACCATCAGCCCGACCGGCTGGTGCAAATTCTGGGTCAAGAAGGCCGGCTGAGACCGACTCGGTCGGCGCCCGCATGCACTGCCAACATCTCTTTTAGCCCGCGATGTGACGCGGGCCGGATTGATCGCACTGCAATTCGAACAGGATGTCGGCGTTCACGCAAAAACGCGGCGCAAAGTTCGTCGCTGCGGTGCCGTGATCGAGCCATTCGCGGCAGGTTCCCCGAGCCGCGCAAGCCTGACAACGTCGAAATGCAGTTGGGTACCGCAGCTCCAGGCGCGCCAAATCTTCAGGGCCAAACTCGATCCCAAGGTTCGCCATCATCGCGTGGAGTAGAACGGAATTCTCACACCTTGCCAGCGGTGACATGATCTGCCTCCGTATGCCCGGCACTGCCGTTGATACAGATCAGCTTCCCTTTCCCCCTTGACCCAGGTCAAAAAAGACACGCTTTTCTAAAGCCGTTGCTCGCAAGCTTTCGCTGTAGCGCGCTCATAATGAGACGACGCGGTACCCCCTGGAAACCGCGCCGTCTGCTCGCAATGACCTCGATTCGAGATCGACTACAAGCATGAAAAACCTCACATTTTGCTTGGCTATTTTCTTTGATCGAAATCAATTTGAGCCGCAAAGCGCCGCGCGCGGTCCGCTATGTTGCCGAAAAGCATCATCCCCCGGGGAAAGTCGTCATGCGCTGAATTCCACATAGCCGACTGCAAGTTTATTTCCTAACCTGATTTCACCCCCGAGTCATTGTTCGCGCGCTCAGACGCGTGCGACAAGTCGAGATTGATTGTCTTACGATGCAGGGCGGACGCGGCCAATTTGCTCAGATGGTGCTTCTGCGGTTCGTCTGTTCGGCTGCGCTGGTCATCGTTCTTTTCGGCTTTCTGACAATCGGATTTGCCTCGCGCGCGGAAGCGCTGCCGAGCTTTGCGCGCCAGACCGGGCAGCCCTGCGGCGCCTGTCACACCGATTTTGCCGGGCTGACACCTTACGGACGGCGCTTCAAAATCGGCGGTTATACCTATGGCGGCGGGAAATACCGCACGGCGCTGTTTCCCGATTCCGATGATTCCACCGACAGCAAAGATAAGAAATGGGTGCCGCCGATCTCGATGATGGCCATCGTCGGTTTCACCAATACCGAAGCGCCTGCGACGCCGCCGACCGACCCGTACAAGACCAATAACAATGTCGTCGTGTCCCCCCTGAGCTTCTTCTGGGGCGGCGCCATTACCGATCACATCGGCGCTTTCGCGCAGTTGACCTATAACGCGCCGCCAGCCACGATCAATATCGGCAATGATCCATACGTCCATACATGGACCTGGGATAATACCGACATCCGCTATGCGGACTCCACGAGCCTCGGCAACATTCCTGTTACCTACGGCATCACGGCGAATAACGGCCCCACCGTCCAAGACCCCTGGAATACCACCCCCGCATGGGCTTTTCCCTACGCGGTGTCGACCCTAGGTTCAGGATTTGGAACCACCCCAATCATCGACGGCGCCTTCCCGGCGCATGTCGGTAGCGTGGGCGCATACGCGTATTTCAACGACGCGCTCTATCTTGAGGCGTCGGTGTATCACACGCTTGACCCCAACTTGCAGAATGATCTGGGCACCGATCCGTTTAAAGCGCCCGGACTGTTCGATGCGGCGCCCTATTGGCGCGCGGCGTTTGAACCCCACTGGGGCAACAATTGGCTTGAGGTCGGAACGTTCGGCATGTTGGCCGACGTTCATCCTTGGACGTCGGCCCCGTCTGCGCCGGCCACGCCTGCACTGGTTACGACGGCGACTTCCCCATTGACGGACAAATACACCGACCTCGGTTTCGATTCGCAGTATCAGTATCAGGGCGACAATTTTTGGTTCACGCTGCGTGGTAGCTATATCCATGAATACCAAAAGCTAGATGCGACTTTTGCGAGCGGGGGTGCCGCCAACCCGAGCGACACACTCAACGAAGCGCGCGCCTATGCCTCGCTCGCCTACGGCAACGACAATAGGGTCGTGCTCACCGGCCAATACTTCAGCTCTTGGGGAAGCACCGATTCGCTGCTGTATATAAATAATGCCAACTTCAGTCCGGACAGCAACGGTTGGATCGCCGAGATCGCCTACATTCCGTTCATCACCAGTCCTGCGCCGGGATGGCCGTGGTTCAATACCCGCATCGGGCTGCAATATACTTGGTACGACAAATTCAACGGTACCACCGTCGGCGCCAGTGCCAACAACACGCTGTTCCTCTATCTGTGGTTGGCAATGTAGTGGGGTATTCCGGAGGGTCCGCGATGAAAGCATCACTGTTCGGGGCCGCGGCGGTTTCACTGCTGACCGTCTCTGCTGCATTCGGCGCCGATCTCGCAGCGCCACCAATGGCGCCTGCGTCTTTCACCTGGACGAGCTGTTACGCCGGGGGCAATGCCGGCGGCGGATTGGGTCGAAAGAATTTGAACGATAATGCCGGGATTCTCTCTCCCACGACCGGAGTCACTTCCGCCAATCTTGACATCAGCGGTTACATGCTCGGCGGCCAAATCGGATGCGACTATCAATTCGCGTCCAATTGGGTCCTCGGCATCGAAGGTGCGGCGTCGGGCGGAAACATCGGCGGCCGCACCACCGTTGTGGTTCCCGGCGACAACGCAACCTTCAAGGAAACCACTGACTTCCTGGCCAGCCTAACCGCGCGGGTCGGATACACGTGGGATCGCTGGATGCTGTATGGCAAAGGCGGCGTCGGCTTTGTAGATGACAGATACAATTTGGCCGACGCGGCTGGGACGTACGATTTCGACGGGTTGGAGAGCAGGCTCGGCTGGACCGCAGGGGTCGGCGTCGAATGGGCGCTATGGGACGATTGGTCGGTCAAGCTCGAATACGACTATTACGGCTTTGGTACTCGCAATGTGACGTTCATAGAGGAAACCACCCAAGCGTCGGGTCCCGAAAACATCAAGCAAAACATTCAGACCATCAAGCTCGGTCTGAATTTCCACGTCTCCGCTTGGCCATGAGGAAGCGGTGATGATGATGACGGGAAGCGATCGAGCCGTTCCAACAAGCGAGCGATGCGGACCAAACTGATGACGATCGTGAGCCTACAAAGAACAGCTTGGTATGCGTTGCTGTTGGCGCTCGTCTCCGCGACTCCGGTCCGCGCCGAGGACGCCAACACGGGCGCGGTTTCGCCGAAAGAAGTCGAGGCCAAGCTCGCTTATTGCGAAGTCTGTCACGGCGTGTCGGCGCAAGGTTTCAATGGCTATTATCCGATACCGCGATTGGCAGGACAGCAAATCGCGTACATCGAAAACGAGTTGCAGGGCTTTGTCGAGCACAAGCGAACCAATAATATCATGTTCAATGTCGGGCACGTGCTGAGCCCGGCGATGATCAAAGCTCTCGCCACCGATTTTAACGAGCTCAATCCAAAACCGCTCGGCGGTGGTCCAAAGGATCTCGTGCCCACGGGAGAGAAAATCTTTCAAGAAGGATTGCCCGATGCCGGCGTTCCGCCATGCGCCTCCTGTCACGGCCCGGAAGCCAAAGGCAACGACCAATTTCCCCGCTTGGCGGGCCAACTCTATCTTTATCTCGTGAGCCAATTGACGAATTGGGCCAGCGAGCGCGGCGAGACCAACTCGAATGTCATGGCGCCGATTGCGCACAACTTGACGCAGCCGCAGGTCAAAGCCGTCGCGGCCTATCTCAGTACTCTGGAGTAATTCTGTGCACGCCCGCAAAAAACTCCAAACCGCCGAGGCAGTGCTGGCTTTATGGCATAAGCGATGCCGGATTGTGACGGGCGTCGGCTTACGAACAATGTTGCTCGCGGTCATTGTGGCGGTCGCTTCTTCCGGGAGCGGCCGCGCCGAGGACATGAGGAGGGATGCCGCTCCGCAGCAGGACATTCAGGCGAAGCTGAGCTACTGCAAGGACTGTCACGGCCCGTCGGCGCAGGGCTATCGCGGTTACTTCCCGATCCCGCGGCTTGCCGGACAGCAACCCCAGTATCTGGAAAATCAGCTGCGCGCCTTTATCGAGCATCGCCGCACCAACAATATCATGTTCAACGTCGCCCATGCGTTGAACTCCGGCATGATCGCGGCGCTGGCCGAGAATTTCAGCAAGCTCAATCCGCGGCCGGTCGGCGGCGCTCCGCGGGGCCTCGCCGCTACCGGGAAGAATATTTTCGAGAACGGCGTGCCCGACTCGAACATCGCCGCCTGCGCCGCCTGTCACGGTCCCGACGCCACGGGCAGCGGCGAAATTCCCCGCCTTGCCGGTCAGCTCTATCCCTACGTCATCAAGGAGCTGACGAATTGGGGAAAGGAACGAGGCCAAAATCGGGCGCGACCGGACACGTCGGCTATCATGAGCCCGGTCGCGCACAGCTTGAACAAGTCGCAAATCGAAGCCGTTGCCGCCTTCGTCAGCGATTTAAGGTGACAGATGACGAAATACACCCGGTCGAAAGTGGCAATCCTGGCGATGAGTTTCCTCATTGGCGCGTCGTTGGCCGGTCGCGCCGAGAGTCTCGCCGTTCGCAATTGCACCTGGTGTCATGGCGGATCGGCGCAAGGCTATACGCCGGCGCCCCGGCTGGCCGGCCAGCGCTATCAATATCTGGAGAACCAGCTTGCGGATTTTCACGCCCATACCCGCGACAACCCTCTGTCACGGCAGTACATGTGGGGCGCGACTGCAAACCTCGCTCCACAAACCGCGCGTAACCTTGCAATCTATTTTTCGACGCTGCTGCCGCAGGCGGCCCGTGACGGCGACTGGCGAAGCGTGGCTCTCGGCAGAACGATCTATCAAGAGGGCATGCCCGACGACAATATCGTCGCCTGCGTGGTTTGCCATGGCCCCAATGCCGAGGGTGTCGGTCAAATCCCTCGTCTGGGCGGGCTGCAATACACCTACTTGAAAAGGCGACTCGAGCAATGGGGCGAGAGCTATCATGCCGCCGCCGGGCCGCCGATGCCCGATATTTCCAGCAAGTTGTCGCCGGATCAAATCGAGGCGCTCGCGTCGTATCTCAGCTTTATCAGTAATGGTGCGAATTAGCGCGGCAATTTGCTGTAATTCATTGCGTGCCGGCTATTGTCGACGCGGCGACGGCTAGGCGGCGGCGGTCATCGGACGAGCCGCGCACCAGTTCGCGGAACGGCTCGACCAAAGAACGATTCAACATCGCCAACACGGCCCCGGCCAGGATGATCGCGGGCGTCGCCACCGCGAGCAGCGTCCAGCCGCGCCAGTGTCCCGGCATGAACGTCACGGCGACGACAAAGCCGGCCAGCCATTGTACCAAAAAGATGAAATACGCCCATTCGCCGAGTGTCCGATCAACCCGTGCAAGCATCGGCGCCAGTTGCAGCCCGGCGAAACCGGCGACAACGATCGTGAACAGGACAATTCCCAAATAGTAACCGATTCCAAAAACATATGAATCCGGGAAAATCCAACCGCCCACGACCATATTGGCGCACCAGACCGCAAAGGCTACGAAAGCGACGCTCGGAGCGACGCTCCACAATTCGCGCTGACGCATAAAATACACGACCGCCCCCGCCGCGAACGGAAGCACCGCCGATGGAATGGGAAAGTAGTGCGCCGCCCAGCCCAGATTCCCATAGGAGCAAGCCAGATGATAACAAAGTCCGGCGGTCAACGCGACCAGTGCCCAGCCGAAGCGCCGCGCGATCGCCAGGTAGAGCATCAGATACATCTGGACTTCGATGGCGATCGACCAGAACGGCGGCACCATACGAAACGTCGGATCCGTGGTTTGCATGGGCAGCACCGCGAAATTGAGCAGCACATCGCGTAGCTGCATATCGGCGTGCCAGAATTTCAGATATTCGCCGGCCTGGCTCGGCAGAGCCGCGACGACCAGGAGCGTGATCGCGCTTACGATATAGTAGGGTGCGAGGAGCCGCAGCGCACGATTGATGCAAAACCGTACGCCGTCAAAGCAATACACCTCGTTGAGCGCCGACGTCATGACGAAGCCGGCGATCACAAAAAAACCAACCACGGCGTAGAAACCGAAATGCGCCAAGTAGTCGCCACCGACCAGGTGACTGACGACGACCAAATAGGCCAACAGGAATCGCAGCTGTCCGAACATAAGTACCTCACCGGCCGCGAGATCAGCTCCACGTCCGGCAAGCAGAAAACATTCCGTCACGTCGCATCGGCATTGAGCCAATCTCGCACTGCTATTTTCCGATTAGCGAATTAAGCCTGGACTAATGGCAGCACGGCTCAACCCCGCGAATCGAGCGGGTCTGCCATGCCGCTTAGCAGGCGTCGGAATTGACCTAAATCAATGGGCTCGCCTCGATCGGCCGGAAAGTGATGCTAGCCGACGAGAGGAGGGTCACATGACAAACCTGTCCGGTGGCGAAGAAAGACGATCACCCTTTGAAGCGATTTGGCGAGTGTTGAGCGATTGGGTGAGGGGGCCTTCTGCATCCGAAGTGTCGTGCTGCGGCGAAGTGGAAATTGAGCGCATCGCCCGCGACGTGCGCATGACCCCTGCCGAACTCCGTGCCGTTGCCAAGCGTGGCCCTGAGGCAGCCAACCTTTTGCTCCGCCGCATGGCCGCGCTCGATCTCGATCCGGCGGAAGTTTCCCAGGTCGGACCGCAAACGTTCCGCGATCTGCAACGCGTCTGCAGCTTGTGCGAAAGCAAGAGGCGTTGCGTGCGGGATCTTGCGCACGATCCCACGATGCCGCAGTGGCAGGATTATTGTCCGAACGCTCAAACGCTGATGGCGCTGGACGTGCTGCCCTGGGCATCGCGGCGTGAATGGTAACGCAGACGCATGCTGGCCCCGATTATCACCGCGCCGCTGTTCTACGCGGTGGCCATTCCCGCGGTGATTTTTCTTGGCCTCGCCAAGGGCGGCTTTTCCGGCGTGGCGACCGGCGCGACGCCGTTATTGGCGCTTTATCTGCCGCCGCTTGAGGCGGCAGCGTTGCTGTTGCCGATCGTCATTTGCCAGGACGCAATCTCGATCCATGTCTACCGGCGCGAATGGAGCGGCTGGAACCTGAGAGTGCTGCTGCCGGGCGCCGGCTTTGGCCTGGCGCTCGGCTGGCTGTTCGCGTCCTATGTTTCGGACGACGCCATCCGCATCCTGATCGGGATCACGGCGCTCGCTTTCGTCGCGACGGTTTGGCTGCGCACGGCGCCGGCGCGGCCGAGGCAAAGCACGGTCCTGGGCGGGCTATTTTGGGGTGCGGTCTCCGGCTTCATGTCGTTCGCCAGCCAAGGCGGCGGGCCGCCCTTTCAGGTGTACACGCTGCCGCAGCAATTGCCGAAAATGACCTTCGTCGGCACCACCACGATCTTCTTTGCCGCCGTCAATGTACTCAAGATCGTGCCTTATTTCATGCTCGGGCAGTTCTCGGCAAAGAATCTGTCCACCTCGCTCGCACTGTTGCCGATTGCGGTCGCGGCGAACTTCGCCGGCATCTGGATGGTCAGGATCGTGCCGACGGCGCAGTTCTATCGCATCACGTATGTTCTGCTCTTCATTCTCGGGCTGCTGCTGCTCTCAGAAGGCGTCGTCCATCTGCTGCATGGACCGCGATGAGACGGGCCGATATCGCGTCAGCCTTTGCCGCCGTTTATTTCGCTCATGATTTTTTTGATCTCGGCGCGGAAGCCGGGCGCGATGTCCGGACGCGCCAGCGCGTAGGAGACGTTGGCGGCGAGAAAGCCGATCTTCGAGCCGCAATCGAAGCTGCGGCCGTCGAATTGCAGGCCGTAGAACGGCTGCTTCTTCGCCAGTTGGATCATGGCGTCGGTCAATTGGATTTCGCCGCCGGTGCCGCGTTCTTGTGTGCTTAGAATATCCAGGATTTCCGGCTGCAGAATATAGCGGCCGGTGAGGATGAGGTTCGAGGGCGCGCGGTTGACCGGCGGCTTCTCCACCATGCTGGTGATCGAGAACATCTTGCCCTTGCGTTCGCCGACGCCGACGACGCCGTATTGATCGACGCGATCGTGCGGCACTTCCTCGACGGCGACGATGTTGGCCTGTCCCGGCAGGTCGCGCGCCGCGTCGAGCATCTGCGCCAGACAGCCTTGTTCGTGCTGCACCAGCACGTCCGGCAACAACAGCGCAAACGGCTCATGGCCGATCAATTCGCGGGCGCACCACACGGCGTGGCCAAGCCCGAGCGGTTCCTGCTGGCGGGTGAAGCTCGTCGAGCCGGGCACCGGCAGGTCCTGATTGAGATAGTCGAGGATCTTGTGCTTCTGCCGTTCGAGCAGCGTCATTTCCAGTTCGAACTGGCGGTCGAAGTGATCCTCGATGACCCCCTTGTTGCGGCCGGTGACGAAGATGAAATGCTCGATGCCGGCCTCGCGCGCTTCGTCGACGACGTGCTGGATCAGCGGCCGGTCGACCACCGGCAGCATTTCCTTGGGCATGGCCTTGGTTGCCGGCAAAAACCGGGTGCCGAGACCGGCGACGGGAAAGACGGCTTTACGGACGGTATTCATGCGGAGCGGTCGGGAAGGGGAGGAGGAAAACTGTACGCTTTGTCGCCCAAATGATTGTCCAAACTATGCCGATGGCAGCGGCAAGAACCTATTAGTGATTCGACATACATTAGCAGGTGGCCGCAGAGGCGGCCATAAGTCGAGATTGTGACGCCATGGCCATCGTCAAGTTCTTGTTTCGTCTGACTACGTTATCCCTGCTTGCCGCGGCTTTTGCCGGCGGCGCGTCCACGCAACAGGCGGACAACTGGCTGACGCGCCTGTTTCAACCCCCGCCGGCAAGTCCGGTTCCAGGTTCGAACGACCAGACGCAATGGAGCGGGCAGTCCGGCGCTTCGGACAATCCGCTGATGACGGCCGATGCCATCCGTGCGGCGGCCGCCGATTTTGGCAATTGCATCGCCGGTCTCTGGCCGGACGCCGCCCGGCGCGGCATCACGCGGGCGAATTTCGAGCGCTTTACCTCAGGGCTCACGCCGGACTTGAGCATCATGGACAAGCTCGATGCCCAGCCGGAATTCACCAAGGCGCCGTGGGACTATCTCGATCTCCTGGTCAGCGACGACCGCATCGCGCACGGCCGCGAACTGCTGGCGCAATATGCGCCGACCTTCGCCGCCGTCGAACGCGCCTACGGCGTCGACCACTATATCGTCGCGGCGATCTGGGGCATCGAATCGAACTACGGCACGCTCTCCGGCGATCGGCCGGTGATCCGCTCGACCGCGACGCTCGCCTGCGTCGGCCGCCGCCGCGATTTCTTCCGCGAGGAGTTTTTGTCGACGCTGGAAATCCTGCAGCGCGGCGACGTGCCGCCGGACCGCCTGGTCGGCTCGTGGGCCGGCGCGTTCGGGCCGACGCAATTCATGCCGACCACGTTCAAGCGTTACGCGGTTGATTTCGACGGCGACGGGCGCCGCGACGTCGTCGATTCGATTCCGGACGTGATCGCCTCGACGGCAAATAACCTGAAGATGGACGGCTGGGTTCCCGGCCAGACTTGGGGTTACGAAGTCGCGCTGCCGCGAAACTTCAATTATCTCTTGGCCGACAGTTCGCGGCAGATGACCGTGCGGCAATGGCAGAGCTTGGGGGTGCGGCGCGCCGACGGCCAGGCCTTTCCCCGTCCCGAGGATCGCGCATTTCTGCTGCTACCGGCCGGCGCGCGCGGGCCGGCTTTCCTGATGCTGAAAAATTTCAGCGTCATCATGAAATACAATCCCGCGGAAGCCTATGCGCTCGCCATCGGCCATCTCGCCGACCGCATGCGCGGCGGCGCGCCGTTGGTGCAAGGCTGGCCGCGCGACGAACGCGTGCTGACGCTGGACGAGCGCTACCAGATGCAGCAGCTTCTGGCGCGCCGCGGCTTTGCTATCGGCGAGCCCGACGGTCTGATCGGCCCGCGCACCCGTCTCGCCATCCGCGATTTCCAGGCCTCGGTCGGCCAGATTCCGGACGGTTTCGCCTCAAGCGACGTGCTCGACCGGTTGCGGCAGCCGTAAACGGGGCGTGCGTAATGCGTCTGGAACCTCCCTCAGTTTGACATTATCTCGGCGCAAATTCTTTGCCGAGCGGCTCGGTTCAGGCGTCGGCTTTTTTGCCGCGATGCGCTAGTCTGGTTGGGCGTTAGGTTCTTTAGGTCAACGGTTCATGGCAACGCGAAATTTACGACGGCTCATTGGCGCGCTGGTGATTGCGGCGGGCGCGGCGGCCGCGTCCCTACCCGCGGCCGCCCAGGTCTATTATTGGAGCGATCGACCGTCCGCTCCGGGTTATTATCAGCAGCCGCAGCAGCGCGATTTCTTTTCGTTCCCGTTTTTCGGCGGCGAGCGTCACGCGCCAGTCGCGGATTACACCAAGGCGCCGCCGCCGCGTAAGTTGGAGGCGCCGCCGACCTCGACGATCTTGGTCGTCGGCAATTCCATGGCCGATTGGCTCGGCTATGGTCTCGACGAGACCTACACCGATCAACCGGACACCGGCGTGGTGCGCGAGATAAGGGCGAGTGCGGGCCTCATCCGCTACGACCCCAAAAACGAGCAGCTCGACTGGCCGGCGGTGATCAGGGACCAGTTGGCGACTGAAAAGCCGAACGCCATTATTGTCATGCTCGGTCTCAACGACCGCATCCCGAACCGCGACGGCGCGGCTGCGGCCAAAGGAGTGGAGCAATCACCGCAAGAAAAAGCGGCACAGGAGAAAGCGGCACAGGAGAAAAGTTCTGCTCCGTCGGATGCGGCAGCCTCGCAGCAAAGCGGGGCGGACAACACGGCGCAGCATCCCGTTCCGGGCCACGCTTACGAATTCCACACCGATCTATGGGCCGATCTTTACGTCAAGCGTATCGATGAAATGATCGCGGCGCTCAAGAGCAAGGGCGTTCCGGTGCTGTGGGTCGGGCTGCCGGCGCTGCGCGGCCCGAAGTCGACGAGCGACATGGCCTATCTCGATGAGCTCTATCGGGAGCGCGCCGAGCGGGCCGGCATCTATTACGTCGATATCTGGGACGGCTTCGTCGACGAGCAGGGCCGCTATGCGGTGGACGGTCCGGATTTCGAGGGCCAGATCCGGCGGCTGCGCACAGCCGACGGCGTGCACTTCACCAAGGCCGGCGCGGTGAAGCTTGCCAGTTATGTCGATCTCGAATTGCGCCGCGTCCTATCGAACCATGTCGCGCCGATCGCGCTGCCCGAGCAGGCGTCGCCAGCCAAACCCGGTACGCCGCGGCCCGATGTCGGGCCGGTGTTGCCGCTCACCGTCTCAAGCAGCGGCGACGGCGGTGCCGGCGGCTTGCTCGGCGCCGGCAGCCAACCCGCACCGCTCGCCTCCGATCCGCTGGCGCAAAAAGTGCTGGATCGCGGCGCTCCGATCGCCGCCGCCGCCGGCCGCGCCGACGACTTCTCCTGGCCGCGACCCGCGGCGCCGGCCGATGTCGCGCCGCAGCCGGTTTCGCTGTCGCCTGCGGAGCCGGCGAAAAAAGGCGCCACCGCGCATGACGAGGCGAAAAAGCCCGCCGACGCCAAAAAGGACGCAAAGAAGAAGCCGGCGAGCGATTCAGAGGCCGCAAAAACGCGCCGCTCGCCGCGCGCCGAGCTCGACGGCGCGCCTACTCCGCCGGCGCCGGTCGGATCGCGCTAGGGGCGCGTACTCGCAAATCGAGACCCGTTGTCGCTTTCACTTGCGCGCTCCATTCTGAGACTTACTCAACAGATTCTACATTGCTACTAAAAACGCACGCTCTTGCCAGTGGCCGCGGGTGAGGACGAAGCCTCAATCAATGGATGATTTTTCCTTCCAAATCGCAGCGGCCGAGAAATTCCCAAGCTTCATCTTCAGTTTTAAAGCGCTTGACCCGACCGTTCTGATACACCACCTGCCCATGCCAGAATGCGAGAAACGTGTCGTCGGCCGACCGGTCTACTCGGTTACTAGGATTTTTAATTTGATCAGTCATGACGCACCCGCCTAGTCTTTGAAGACCCTAGCCTCGCGAACTCGGGAGAACAACGTCGATAGGGTTCTATACGCTATCGGAGACAGCACGGGGCGGTTTTTTAGATGGCGAGCCACGTCACGGATTTTGGCAGGGTTGGCGAAGCTGGCAAAAATCTTGAAAGAACGAAAGCCGATTTAGAGCTTTTGGATCCATTCGCGCCAATGTGTCGGACGAACCGGGACCCACTTCTTCGATTCGGCATTCAACCAGCCGCCGGGAATCTGGCGGCAGGGGAATGCGACCTCATGAGGCCCCTCGTCGTCGATGACGGCGAGCACAAGGTCCCGGTCAAATGGCGCGGTCGATATCGGTTGCCACATTAACTCCTTATGCGCCCCAGGCGCGGCCAGCGATTTGATCTGGATCAGGGGATAGAAACTCGCGCGGCCGGCTCTGCCCGCGGATCAATGAGACACTCGCGGCCGAAAGTTGTAGGAAGGAAATCGTGCGCTGACCTAAGCGCACGTCGCCACTATGGAGATACCCAATTGACGCTGCGCAAATTCACGCTGGCGATTGTGCTTGCAGCTTCCGTATCGGGTCCAGCCATCGCATTCGCCGCGTCCGTGCACGGAAAGCGGCACGTTGTCCACCACTGGCACGGTTATGGATTTCTGCCCGGCTATCATCAGCCACCCAACAACAGCGTTCCAATGTATCGTTCGAAGGAACCAATCCGTGGCACTCCAGACTTTGCGCCAAGCTACTGGTATGGTGGCGGGTGGTACTATTTCGGCGAACCGCACTTTTTCCACGGCCGCTGGAATGGCGGCAGCTTCGGTCCGTGCTGGACCTATACGCCAATCGGACTGATGTGGAATTGCGGATGAGGCGCTGGCAGAGATGTCGACCTGACAATTAAGGAATGCGTGGCGTGGTGAGGTGCGGCATTATCGGCGTGGGCGCGCAAGGGCTAGGGTGCTAGTTTGGCTTCTTAAGCCGAAAGAAGCGCCTATGGTCCAGACGGTGTCGCCACTGATTCTGACACTTTCGCTAATTCTGGTGACAGCTGTCGCTACGCATTTGGTCATGTCATTTGGTCAGACGTTGATACATTATAAAGTGGCCCACCATCCAATGGGTGGTAAGTTTTTCCGCGATCACGTCAACTTCCATCACACTCACTATTCGGACGATCACCTTGTCTCTCGGAGGTACCTCGGCGATGAAGGCAACACGACGCCCTATTTCTTCATCCCGGTATTTATCGTCGGAGGGTGCGCTTACTTTTTATTGCCGCTAAATCTTTTTGTGGTGATGGTAATCGCGGGGGCGGCGTCGTTTTATGCCCACGTCTTTTTCGACAAGGAATATCACGTCGGGGGATCGCGGCTTCAGCAATTTGCATGGTTCAGGCGCAAACAGGAGCTGCACTTCGTTCATCATCGGCACGACGACAGCAATTTTGCGGTAATTCATTTTTTCTGGGATAGGATTCTCGGCACCTATAGACGGCCGGATATTGAATAGATTCATGCGGATGGAGACTATCCGATCGGGGTTACGAGAAGTAGCGCGCGGCGCGTGTTGCGGCGAGCGCCCCTAGCGCGGCAACAGCGTCGAGCCCATCAGATACTTGTCGACCGCATGCGCCGCTTGGCGGCCCTCGCGGATCGCCCAGACCACCAAGGACTGGCCGCGGCGCATGTCGCCGGCGGTGAAGACCTTGTCGATCGAGGTTTTGTAGTCGTCGGTCGAGGCTTTGACATTGCCGCGCTGGTCGAGCGCCAGATCGAGGCTCTTGATCATGCCGTCGTGCACCGGATGCACAAAACCCATCGCCAGCAGCACAAGATCGGCGAGAATTTCGAACTCGCTGCCGGGAACGGCTTTCATCTTGGCGTCGACCCGCACGCAATGCAGCGTCTTCACCGCGCCGTTCTCGCCGGTGAATTTGGTCGTCATCACCGCGAAATCGCGCTCGACGCCTTCCTCATGACTCGACGAGGTGCGCAGCTTGAGCGGCCAGTCCGGCCAGGTCAGCGCTTTGTTTTCGTGCAGCGGCGGCTCCGGCATGATTTCGAAATTGGTGACCGACAGCGCGCCCTGACGGAACGAGGTGCCGATGCAGTCCGAGCCGGTGTCGCCGCCGCCGATGACGACGACATGCTTGCCGGTGGCGAGGATCGGCGCGCCGGCGTCGGCCTTCTCGCCGGAGACGCGCCGGTTCTGCTGCGGCAAAAAATCCATGGCGAAATGAATGCCGTTGAGCTCGCGGCCGGGGACCGACAGATCGCGCGGCATTTCGGCGCCGCCGGTCAGCACGACGGCGTCATAATCCTTGAGCAGTTTATCGGCCGGCAGGTTTACGCCGACATGGGCGCCGTAATGGAACGTGACACCTTCCGCCTCCATCTGCGCGACGCGGCGGTCGACGTGAATCTTCTCCATCTTGAAGTCGGGAATGCCGTAGCGGAGCAGGCCGCCGGCCTTGGCCCAGCGCTCGTAGACGTGGGCGGCGTGGCCGGCACGGGCGAGCTGCTGCGCGCAGGCAAGGCCGGCCGGACCTGAGCCGACGATGGCGATTTTCTTGCCGGTGTGCGCTGCCGGCGGTTCCGGCTTGAGGCCGGCCGCGATGGCGCGGTCGGCGATGGCGCATTCGATCGATTTGATGGTGACCGGATTGTCGTCGATGTTGAGCGTGCACGAGGCTTCGCACGGCGCCGGGCAGACGCGGCCGGTGACTTCCGGAAAATTATTCGTCGAATGCAGGTTGCGCGCGGCCTCGTCCCAGTTCCCCATATAGACGAGGTCGTTCCAATCCGGGATCTGGTTGTTGACCGGGCAGCCCGGCGAGCCGGGCGCTACCGAGCCGGTGCCCATGCAATAGGGCACGCCGCAATTCATGCAGCGCGCGGCCTGGGTGACGTAATCCTTTTCCGGCAGCGGCAGGACGAATTCGCGCCAATGATGGATGCGCTCGGCGACCGGTTGGTAGTCGCGATCCTCGCGTTCGTATTCCAGAAAACCGGTGATCTTGCCCACTGAACGCTCTAGTTTTTCTTGCGCATGATCTTTTCCGACCTTGCTACGCCCGCCGAAGCGAGCTTCGCGAAGGCGGGAAACCGGAATTTACTTTTCGGGATCATGCTATTCCGCCGCGATCGCCGCAGCCTTGAGTTCGTTGAGCGCCCGGCGATACTCGACCGGCATCACCTTGCGGAATTTCGGATACCAGGTTTTCCAGTCGTCGAGAATCTTGGCCGCGATGCGCGAGCCGGTAAAGCGGGCGTGGCGCGATATCAGGTGATGCAGCCGGTGGCCGTCGAAGCGGCTTAAATCGGACATGATGTCGACCATGCCGTGCGCTTCGAGGTCACGCGCGTGGTGGAAGATCTTGGCGTTGATGTCTTCCTCGTCGGGCATCGGCTCGAGCTCGACCATGGCCATGTTGCAGCGCGAGGCGAAGCTGTTGTCCTCGTCGAGCACATAGGCGATGCCGCCCGACATGCCGGCGGCGAAGTTGCGGCCGGTCGGCCCGAGCACAACCACGACGCCGCCGGTCATATATTCGCAGCAATGGTCGCCGGCGCCCTCGATGACGGCAGCCGCGCCCGAATTGCGCACGGCAAAGCGCTCGCCGGCGACGCCGCGGAAATAGCATTCCCCGGCAATGGCGCCATAAAGCACGGTATTGCCGATGATGATCGATTGTTCCGGGATAACGCCGGATTGCGCGGACGGACGCACCACGATGCGGCCGCCGGAAAGACCCTTGCCGACATAGTCGTTGGCGTCGCCTTCGAGCTCGAAGGAGACGCCGCGGGCGAGAAACGCGCCGAAGCTTTGCCCCGCCGTGCCGGTAAAGCGCGCGACGATGGTGTCGTGCGGCAGGCCGGCATGGCCGTAGCGCTTGGCGATTTCGCCCGACAGCATGGCGCCGACGGTGCGGTCCACGTTGCGGATCGGGAAGCTCAACTGCACCGGCGCGCGCCTCTCGATCGCCGCTTGCGATTGCGCGATCAGCTTGCGATCGAGGATGTCGTGGATCTTGTGATCCTGCTCTTCGCAATTGAAGATTTTCACGCTCGGCGGCACGTCCGGCTTCATGAACAGTTTCGAGAAATCGAGCCCGCTCGCCTTGCCGTGGGCGAGCAGCTTGCGCTGATCGAACATCTGCATCTGCCCGATCATCTCGTCGAATGTGCGGTAGCCCATTTCTGCCATCAGTTCGCGCACTTCCTCGGCGACGAAGAAGAAATAGTTGATGACGTGCTCGGGCTGGCCGGTGAAGCGCTTGCGCAGCACTGGATCCTGGGTGGCCACCCCGACCGGGCAGGTATTGAGATGGCACTTGCGCATCATGATGCAGCCGGCGGCGATCAGCGGCGCGGTGGCGAAGCCGAATTCGTCGGCGCCAAGGAGCGCGCCGACGACGACGTCGCGGCCGGTGCGGATGCCGCCGTCCACTTGAACGGCAATCCGTCCGCGTAAACGGTTGGCGACCAGCGTCTGGTGGGTTTCAGCAAGGCCGATCTCCCACGGCGAGCCGGCATGCTTGATCGAGGTCAGCGGCGAGGCGCCGGTGCCGCCTTCATAGCCGGCGATGGTGACATGGTCGGAGCGCGCTTTCGACACGCCGGCGGCGACGGTGCCGACGCCGACTTCGGAGACGAGCTTGACCGAAACGTCGCCGTCGGGATTGACGTTCTTTAAGTCGAAGATGAGCTGCGCCAGATCCTCGATCGAATAGATGTCGTGATGCGGCGGCGGCGAGATCAGCCCGACGCCGGGCGTCGAGTGGCGCACCTTGGCGATGGTCTTGTCGACCTTGTGGCCGGGCAACTGGCCGCCTTCGCCGGGCTTGGCGCCTTGCGCGATCTTGATCTGCATCATGTCTGAGTTGACGAGGTACTCGGCGGTGACGCCGAACCGGCCGGACGCCACTTGCTTGATCGCCGAGCGCATCGAATCGCCGTTCGGCAGCGGCTTGAAACGGTCGCTCTCCTCGCCGCCCTCGCCGGTATTCGATTTGCCGCCGATGCGGTTCATGGCGATGGCGAGCGTGGTATGCGCCTCGCGCGAGATCGAGCCGAACGACATGGCGCCGGTCGAAAAGCGCCGCACGATGGTCTTGGCCGGCTCGACCTCCTCGATCGGCACCGGCTTGCGTCCGGTCTCCTCGGCCGACTTGATGCGGAACAGGCCGCGGATCGTATAGAGGTGCTCTGACTGATCGTTGATGATGCCGGCATAGTGCCGGTACTTCTCGTAGGAATTGCCGCGCACGGCATGTTGCAAAGCGGCGACCGTCGCGGCGTTCCAGACGTGATCCTCGCCGCGCACGCGGAAAGCATATTCGCCGCCGACGTCGAGCGCCGAGCGATAGATCGGCGCGTCGGAAAACGCGTCGCGATGCCGCCGCACCGCTTCTTCGGCGATTTCGGCAAGGCCGACGCCCTCGATGCGGGTCGCCGTGCCGGTAAAATATTTGGCGACGAAATCGGACTTGAGCCCGATGGCGTCGAAAATCTGCGCGCCGCAATAGGACTGATAGGTCGAGATGCCCATCTTCGACATCACCTTGAGCAGTCCCTTGTCGATCGACTTGATGTAGCGCTTGATGATTTCCTTGTCGTCGAGCTTCTGCGGCAGCTCGTTCTTCATCGCGACCAGCGTCTCGAAGGCGAGATAGGGATTGATCGCCTCGGCGCCGTAGCCGGCGAGGCAGGCGAAATGGTGCACTTCGCGCGGCTCGGCGGATTCCACCACGATGCCGACCGAGGTGCGAAGCCCTTCGCGAATGAGATGATGATGCACCGCGGCGCAGGCGAGCAGGGAGGGGATCGGGATGCTGTCGGCGCCGGCGCGGCGGTCGGACAGGATGATGATATTGATGCCGTCGCGCACCGCGATCTCGGCGCGTCCGCACAAGGCGTCGATGGCTTCGGCAAGTCCGTCGGCGCCGGCTTCCGCCGGCCAGGTGGCGTCGAGCGTGCGTGACTTGAAGTGATCGTGGCCGACTTCCGAGATCGAACGGATCTTTTCCAGGTTGGCGTTGGCGAGAATCGGCTGATGCACTTCGAGACGCTTGGTCTTCGAAGTGCCCTCCAGATCGAACAGATTAGGCCGCGGCCCGATGATCGAGACGAGACTCATCACCAATTCCTCGCGGATCGGGTCGATCGGCGGATTGGTCACCTGCGCGAAGTTCTGCTTGAAATAGGTGAACAGCAGCTTCGCCCGGTCCGACAGCGCCGAGATCGGCGTGTCGTTGCCCATGGAGCCGATCGCCTCCTCGCCGGTCGTCGCCATCGGCGTCATCAGGATTTTCAGGTCTTCCTGGGTGTAGCCGAACATCTGCTGGCGATCGAGCAGCGCCAGGTTCGAGATCGGCGCCGCTTCCGACGTTTCCGGCAGGTCTTCGAGCTGGATCTGCGTGCGCTCCAGCCACTTCTTGTAGGGGTGGCTCTGCGCCAATTGCGATTTCAGCTCTTCGTCGGGAATGAGGCGGCCCTCGTCGAGATCGACCAAGAGCATCTTGCCCGGTTGCAGCCGCCACTTGGTGACGATCTCCTCCTCGGGGATCGGCAGCACGCCGACTTCCGAGGCCATGATGATGCGATCGTCGCGGGTGACGACATAGCGCGCCGGGCGCAAGCCGTTTCTATCGAGCGTGGCGCCGATCTGCCGGCCGTTGGTAAACGCGATCGCCGCCGGGCCGTCCCACGGCTCCATCAGGGCGGCATTGTACTCGTAGAAGGCGCGGCGCGCCTCGTTCATCAGTTGATTGCCGGCCCAGGCTTCCGGAATCAGCATCATCATCGCATGCGCCAACGGATAGCCGCCCATGGTCAGAAATTCGAGCGCGTTGTCGAAGCACGCGGTGTCGGACTGACCCTCGTAGGAGATCGGCCATAGTTTCGATATGTCGTCGCCGAATTTCGGCGACGACACCGAGGCTTGGCGCGCCGCCATCCAGTTGTTGTTGCCGCGCAGCGTGTTGATCTCGCCGTTATGCGCCACCATCCGGTAGGGATGCGCCAGCGACCAGGCCGGGAAGGTGTTGGTGGAGAAGCGCTGGTGCACCAGCGCGAGCGCGCTGTCGAAATCCGGATCGTGCAGATCGGGATAATAGGCGCCGAGCTGATCGGCGAGGAACATGCCCTTGTAGATCAGCGTGCGGCACGAGATCGACACCGGGTAATAATGCGAGACATGCCGGCCGCGCGTGCCGTAGAGAATGCCGGAGATGGTCTTGCGCAGGATATAGAGCCGGCGCTCGAATTCGTCCTCCGACTCGATGTTCGGACCGCGGGCGATAAAAACCTGCTTGATGACCGGCTCGGTCGGCTTGACCAACTCGCCAAGCGTCGAATTGTCGGTCGGCACGTCGCGCCAGCCGAGCAACGTCATGCCTTCGCGTTCGGCGACCGCCGCATAAGTGTCCATGACGTCCTGGCGCCAGGCTGCATCGTGCGGCAGGAACAGCGCGCCGACGGCATACCGGCCGGGCTCCGGCAAGGCGATGCCTAGCTCAGCCGCCTTCTTGGCAAGAAATTTATGCGGTGTTTGCACCAGAATGCCGGCGCCGTCGCCGGCGCGCGGATCGGCGCCGACCGCGCCGCGGTGCTCGAGATTGAGCAGGATCGTCAACGCATCTTCGACGATCTTGTGCGATTTGCGCCCTTTGATGTCGGCAATAAATCCGACCCCGCAGGAATCCTTTTCCAGCGCCGGATCAAACAAGCCGAAACCAGACGCGTCCATCGTCGTACTCGCGCTCCGCCCGGAACTTCGAAGCCCGCGGCGTCAAAGTCCCGGCGCAACCCCACCTCTGCGCCCCCCTTCTTCCCATCCGCCGCAGGCGAAGGATGGGACGAAGGGAGCTTGCGCCCAAGGGCGAGCCATTCTTCTTGGAGGCAACCTTTGTGCCGCTTAGCGCGGCCGCTGGTTGCTTGTTCTTGCCACCGCCCGGCGCGCCCTCGCCACCGGCAGCCGACCCCGCGTCTGCCGCCCCTTGCCGAGGCGGCGCGCGGTTGGGTCACCAATTGGGACAGCAATGCTGTCCTATGCGGAACATGGCAAATTCCGCAATCCAATACAAGCGCCCGACCCCTTCCTTTCGTTCCCCTCCGGCCCCGGGAAAGAGAAAAAGGAAGGCAAGGCGTTGCCTGACTCCGGTCGCCACCGATTTTTGCGTACGTTCCGCCCCTTGAGTGGATCATGGGATGCGATTTCGCGCAATGGGCGATCATGACCGATCATGACCGATCATGGTGCCATTACCGCAATCCGCGCTACGTTCGGCAAAATGAATTTCGCCAGCGACAATACGGCAGGCATCGCGCCCGCCATTCTCGATGCCATCGCCGAGGCCAATCGCGGCTATGTGCGCGGCTACGGCAACGACGATTTGACGCAACGCGTCGAACGGCGGCTGTGCGAGATTTTCGAGCGCGAGGCTGCGGTGTTCCTGGTGCCGACCGGCACGGCGGCGAATGCGCTGGCTTTGGCGCAGGTTTCGCTGCCCTGGGGCGTCGTCTTTTGCCACGCCGAATCTCACATCGCCACCGACGAGTGCGGCGCGCCGGAATTTTTCGGCCATGGCCTCAAGCTGGCCGGCCTAGCCGGCGACGGCGCCAAGATCGCTCCCGAAACGCTGCAAACGGCGCTTGCCGGCTATGGTGGCCATAGCCCGCATCAGATGATCCCGTCGGCGCTCTCGATCACCCAGGCCAGCGAAGCCGGCACCATTTACCGCACCGACGAGATCGCGGCGCTTGCCGAGCTCGCCCATGCGCGCTCGCTCGCCGTGCACATGGACGGTGCGCGCTTTGCCAATGCGCTGGTGCGGCTCAATGCCAGTCCGGCGCAGATGACGTGGCGATCCGGCGTCGACGTCTTGTCGCTCGGCGCCACAAAGGGCGGCGCGCTGGCGGCCGAGGCGGTGGTTATCTTCGATCCGGCGCGTGCCGCTTTCATGGGCGAGCGGCGCAAGCGCGCCGGTCATCTGTTGTCGAAACATCGTTTCATCGCGGCGCAGTTCTTGGCCTATCTCGCCGAGGATCGCTGGCTCAAGCTGGCGCGCCACGCCAACGCCATGGCCGACAGACTGGCGGAAAGACTGGCTGCGGTCGGATTGAATCCGGTCTGGCCGGTCGAGGCCAATCTGATCTTTGTGGCGCTGCCGCGCGCGCTTCACGCCAAGCTGCAAGCCGCCGGCGCCACTTATTATGTGCGATCGAGCGAGAGCCTCGATGTCGGACCTGACAATGTCCTGGTGCGCCTGGTCACGTCGTTTGCGACAGAAGACGAGGACATCGATCGGTTCGTCGGTCTATGCAAAAAATCCTGATTGCGCCCAAGCGCCGCCCCAATTGGAGCTAACCCTGACGCCAGCATGTATTTTAAGATCATTTGACGGGGAGGGGCATCACTCGTGCGTGCGAGCGTAACCGGAACCTTGGCGCTTTCATTCCTCGTCCTGGCTGTTGCGCCCGGGCGCGCGCAGGTGCCGCCGCTGCCGCCGCAAATCCCTCCACCCGCACCGCGAGCGGCGCCGCCACCGCCTCTGCCCGCCCCCGGCTTCGTCTCGGCTTACGAGATCATGCGCACGCTGCGCTCGGCGGGCTTCGATCCGCTGGCGCCGCCGTTGCGCGAGGGCACCATCTATGTGGCGCGGGCGACCGACTACCGCGGCATCTTCATGCGCGTCGTACTCGACGCCCGCACCGGCGCCATCCGCGACGCCAACCGCATCGTGCCGGGCCCGGGGAATTACGCCGGACCCTATGGCGGCGGCGTTTACGGCGAGCGCGCTTACGGCGGCCCCTATGGTCCCGGGCCATATGGTCCTGGGCCGTATGATCCTGAGCCCTATGATGCAGAGCCGAATGGTCCTGGACCCGATGGCCGGCCCGGCATTGTCCGGCTGCCCTACGGACTGCCGCAGGACTCCAATGCTCCGGCGGCGCCGGTAACTGCGCATCCGGCTACCGGCGCAAGCGTCACGCCGCTGCCGCGGCCGCGACCCCCGGAGTTTGTGTCACGCAAATCCACCGACGACGCCAAACCGTCGATCGCGATCGATCCCGCGCCGTCGGCCCCGATCGATCCAAAACCGGATCCAAAGCCGGATACCAAGCCGAACGTCACGGCGGCAGCGCCGGTCTTGCCGCCCGCGCCCGCAGCGCAAGCGGCGCCGCCGCCGGCCGCGCCGGCGAAGCCGAACAAACCGCCGTCCACGCTTTCCATCAACAATTGACTGCGTTGAGCCCGCCGCTGCAGCGCTGTGGCGTCATTTCGCGCCATGTGCTGTGCGCAGGCGTGCAATGGCGCGCGGCGCGATTGAGCTAGCGCTGACCACCGCGTAGCATGCTGCGTAATAATGTATTGGCCGGGAGGCGCCGCCGTGAAAGTTTGCATGTTTCATTTGATGCCCTATCGCGGCCTGCCGGCGGATTTCGATCAGCGTTACAAATCGGCCTACATCGATCCGCTGTGGTTCGACGTCGCCGATGCCGAGAAAGTCGGCGAGTATTACAATGCGACGCTCGACGAGCTGCTGTTCGCCGCCAAATCCGGCTTTCACGGGCTGTGCACCAACCAGCACCATCAGAACGTCTATGGCTTCATGGCCAATCCGAGCATCATGGCGGCGGTGCTGGCGAAAGAGACTAACGGCCAAAATGTCGCCATCGTGCAGCTCGGCTCGACGCTGCCCTCGACCACGCCGCCGACCCGCATCGCCGAGGAATACGCCATGCTCGATTGCATCAGCGGCGGTCGGCTGGTCGCCGGATTTCCCACCGGGCTGCCGTCCGACGCCACGATTTCCAACGGCGTCATCCCGATCGAGCAGCGCGAACGCTACCGCGAGGCTCTGGCGCTCGTCGTCAAGGCCTGGTCGGCGCGCGAGATCTTTGCCTGGAACGGCAAGCATTATCAGCTCGGCATGGTCACTCTCTGGCCGCGGCCGATCCAGCAGCCGCATCCGCCGATCTGGATTCCCGGCTCCGGCATTTCCGGGACGGCGGAATTCGTGGTCGGCGAGGACCATTGCTTCTGTCATCTGAGCTACTACGGTGCCAAGAACGCCAAGGCGGTCAGCGACCGTTATTGGGACCTCGTGGCGCGCAAGGGGCGCGACGACAATCCCTATCGCTTCAGCTTTTTACAGCTCATCGGCGTCGCCCCGACCGACGCGGAGGCCGAGGATCTCTACGCCGAACACGCCGAATATTTCTTCCACAAGCTGCTCTACGCGCCGCCCTATTACCAAGCGATCCCCGGCTGCCTCGAATACGAGGCGCTGCGGGTGGCGCTGCATCACAATCCGCGCGCCGAGGTGAAGCTGCGCGAGCTCAAGGCCAAGGATTTCTTTGAGCGCGGTTTTGTCGTCGTCGGCAGCCCGAAAACGGTGCGCGAGCAACTCCTCGACGGCATCAAAGAGTTGCGCATGGGCCATCTGTTGGCGCTGTTGCATTTCGGCTCGATGCCGACCGAGCTGTGCAAGAACAATATCGATCTCTTTGCCCGCGAAGTGCTGCCGTATCTGAAAGATCAATGGGACGACAGATACGAGGACCGCTGGTGGCCGGCGCGGCTGAAGCCCTCATCAAACCCTCTCCCGCTTGCGGGGGAGGGTAGGGTGGAGGCCGCCAAATCCAGCGAGCAGGTCGCTGCATCGGTTGCAGCGTCCTGACGGCGGGAGACAGACATGGCTCCCGTGGATGTACGCCGGTTCAAACTCTGGCAGGGCCGCATCGATACCGAAGTCGAGATTGCGGGCGAAGGCCTGCCGCTGGTTTATCTGCACGGACCCTGGGGCCTTGCGCCCGATCGCGCGTTCGTGGCGCGCCTCGCCCAGCGCCACAAGGTGTTCGCCCCGAAATTTCCCGGCACCAGCGCTGGCGATCCGAACTCGGTGCACGCGCTCGATGGCTGGCACGATCTCGTCGTCTATACCGGCGAATTGTTCGACAGACTTGAGCTCGCCTCGCCGGCGCTGGTCGGTCATTCTTTCGGCGGACTGCTGGCAGCGGAATTTGCCGCCGCCGCGCCGCGCGCGGTCAGCCGGCTGGTCTTGATCGATCCGGTCGGCTTATGGCGCGACGATCATCCGGTGCAGAACTGGATGCTGCTCAGCGAGGTTGCGCGGAAGACCGCGCTGTTCGCCGATCCGAATAGCGAAGCGGCGCGGCGCTTCTTCGACGTTCCGACCGACGCGAACGAGCGCATTGAGACGCTGTCGCAATTCATCTGGGCCCAGGCCTGCACCGGCAAATTCGTCTGGCCGGTCGCCGACCGCGGCTTGACCCGGCGCATCCATCGCATCGCCGCGCCGACGCTGATCGTCTGGGGCAATGCCGACGGCGTCATCGCGCCGGTCTATGCCAATGAGTTTGCGCAGCGCATTGCCGGCGCGCAGGTTGAAATGATCGACCGGGCCGGCCACTTGCCGCATCTCGAACGGCAGGAGCCGGTGGTCGAAGCGATTGCAAAGTTTTTCAGCTAGGTACCTGCCGGCACCCGAAACGAGGAGAACCGAGATGAATTCCCTGCGAAGCGCCGTGCACATTCTGTTCGCGACGGCGATCGTGTTCGCCGCGGCCGCAGCGCCGGCGCGGGCGCAGAACTTTCCGTCACGGCCCATTCACCTCATCCTGCCCTACCAGCCCGGCGGCATTGTTGACTTTGCCGGCAGAGTGCTGGCGAAAGAGCTCACTGGCGTGCTGGAGCAGACTGTGGTCGCGGACAACAAGCCGGGCGCCGGCGGCATCGTCGGCGTCGACGAAGTCGCCCACTCAACTCCCGACGGCTACAACATCGTACTGATCGATCCTTCGATCGTCATCAATCCGACGCTGCACAAGAGTATGCCCTATGATGTATTCAAGGATCTGGTGACGATTTCGATTGTCTGTTCGTCGCCGCATGTCTTGATCGTTTCGCCGCAACTCGGCGTCAAGACCTACGCCGAGCTCGTCGCCTACGGCAAGGTCAATCCCGGCAGGCTCAATTTCGGCTCGGCGGGCGTCGGCACGACGCCGCATCTGGCCGGCGTGATGTGGGCCCAGCGCACCGGCATCGAAGCTACTCACGTGCCCTATAAGGGTGTCGGTCCTTCGTTCGTCGACCTCATGAGCGGCAAGATCCAGATGGAATTTTCGAGCATTGCCGGCGCGTTGCCGTTTACCTCGAAGGGCAGCGTCATCCCGCTGGCGACGACCGGACAGACGCGCACCCCGGTCTATCCGAACCTGCCGACCGTTGCCGAAGCGGGCCTCCCCGGCTTCGACGTCGAGGTCTGGCTCGGCCTCTATGCCGCGGCGGGCACGCCGCCTGACGTGCTCGCAAAGCTCAACGGCGCAGTCGCTCAAGCGCTGCAGGCCGACGAGGTCAAGACCGCCTTCGCCAAGTTCGGCATCGAGCCGCGCGGCACTACTCTCCCGGACGGCGCAGCCTTCACCAAGGCGGAATACGAGAAATGGCGCAAGGTGATCGTCGACGGCCATATCACGCTGGATTGACGCCGCCCCGCTCGCGTGCGCCAAGCTGCTGGATGAGCGGCTAATAGCCGGCGATTCCTGAAATCCGTCCGGTCGATCGCGGCTTGAAGAAGCGCATTCATCGCATCGCCGGCGCGAAGGTCGAACGCATCGACCATGCCGGCCGTCTGCCGCAGCTTGAGCAGCAGGAGCGGGTGGTCGCGGCGATCGGCGAATTCCTCGGCTAGCCTTTAGTTCCGCTCATTCCCGCGCAAGCGGGAATCCAGACGGGCTTGCTCCATCGTGGCGGCGTTTTCTGGGTCCCCTCTTCCGCGGGCATCGACGCCTGGTGTAGTTTTATGAGAGAGCCGCCAGCGGGACGTGCCGGTGTTCCGTGAAATTAAAGGCGGCGGCTGTGCCTGCGGCGGGCGAGCAATCTGAAAAATAGATCAAACTCGCTTCGGACGCCTTCGTTTCTGCGGAAAGTAACTCAAGCCTAGGGAGCACGCCGTGATACTTCCGCGTCGCAAATTTTTGCATTTGGCGGCGGCCACCGCCGCTCTGCCGCCACTGTCGCGCCTCGCGGCTGCGCAGGACGCCTATCCGTCGCGGCCGGTTCATGTCGTCATTGGCTTCACCCCGGGAGCGGCCGCCGACGTTGTCGCCCGCGTGCTGAGCCAGACCGCCGCGCCGATCCTCGGCCAGCAGCTCGTGGTCGAGAACAAGCCGGGCGCCGGGTCGAGCATCGCCGCCGAATACGTCGCGCACTCGCCCAAGGACGGCTACACGCTGTTCCTGGGGACGTTGTCCATCATCACCAATCAGATCATCAACCCCAATGCATCGCTCGATCTGGCCCGGGATTTCGAGCCCGTCGCGCTCCTCGAAGACGCAGCAATCATCCTGGTCGTCAATCCGGCGAGCAATATCCACAGTGTCAAGGAGCTCATTGCTCTTTGCAAGGCGAAGCCGGACCAGGCACTCGATTCAAACGTCATCGGCAGCATGCCGCATTTTGCCAGCGAGCTGTTCGCGCAGCAGGCCGGCATCAAGCTGACGCAAGTGCCCTACCAGGGCAGTCCGCAGGCGGTCGAAGACGTGGTCGCCGGGCGCACGCTGATGACCTTCTCGCCGGCCTCGACCGTCGTCGGCCAGATCGCCGCCGGCAAGCTTCTGGCGCTGGCGACGACGACCGGTAAGCGCGCCGGCGCGCTGCCGGACGTCCCGACCATGGCGGAAGCCGGACTGCCCGACGTCGACACCAGCCTATGGTTCGGCCTGTTCGCGCCCGCCGGCACGCCGCGGCCCATCGTCGACAAGCTTGCCGCCGCCGCTCGTCAGGCGATGCATACGCCGGCGGCGATGAACGCGCTGCGCCCGCAGGGCGACGATCCGCTCGATGCCGGCCCCGACGAGTTCGCAGCTTTCATGCACAGCGAAATCGCCCGCTGGACGAAAGTCGCGCACGCTGCGGGAATGAAAAGCTAGAGCATGATCCCGAAAAGTGGAAACCGGTTTTCGGAAAAGATCATGCTCCAACAAACACATCTGGACCATGATCCGATTCAATTCGATCGGATCGTGGTCTAGGCTGCATACTCATAAACGGTAGGCAAATCACCTGAAAGGTGATTCAAGCTCTGCAAAGGAGCTTGACCATGGCCCGTTACGAACTGAGCGAATTTGAGTGGAAAACCATCCGGCCTTTGTTGCCGAACAAACCACGCGGGGTTCCTCGGGTTGACGATCGCCGGGTGCTCAACGGCATCTTCTGGATTTTGCGCTCTGGGTCGCCTTGGGCCGATTTGCCGGAGCGGTATGGACCTCCGACAACGGTCTATAACCGCTTCAATCGCTGGCGAAAGGCGGGGGTCTGGGACAAGCTGATGACTGCCATCATCGAAGCTCATGATGGCAAGGTGCAGATGATCGATTCCAGCATCGTACGCGTCCACCAGCAGGCTGCCGCCCAAAAAAACAGGCTGGAGACGCTTGTATCGGTCGAAGTCGTGGAGGACTGACAACCAAGCTGCATCTGCGGGTGATCGGCAACGGCCTGCCAGTGCAGGTCGCGCTGTCGCCCGGCCAGATGAACGACCAACCGATGGCCGAACTCCTGCTCAACGATCTGCCTGCGGGAGCCGATGTCATCGCCGATAAGGGATACGATGCAGACTGGATCAGGGATTTGATCGAGGACCAGGAGTGCACGCCGCACATCCCGCCAAAATCAAACCGCTACGATGGCATCACCTACAGCAAGACCAAGTACAAGAAACGCAATCTGATTGAGCGCTGCTTCAACAAGCTCAAGCAGTTCAGGCACATTGCTACCCGCTACGACCGCAATGCTCTGAACTACCTCGCCATGCTCAAAATCGCTTGCCTCCGGCTATGGCTCAGGTTTTATGAGTCCGCAGCCTAGTGCGTATCGTCGCTCCGTCGGTGCGGCAGCGCGCCAGAGTAAAGGTCGGTGTAGTTGCACGCGTTGCGTCGCATCGAGTCTGGCAGCCAGGCGCCGCTTTAGGTCATTCACGCCCATTTGAGCCCGCTTCCGCCACTTCCGCTGTTCACTCAATTGCAGACATATCGCTGCACTGCTCTAAATGCAGCGACTGGCCATTGGCGTCACTTCGCACGCGACCCGCACACGCGTCCTCCGAAAGTTCGGCACACGCGAACCGCGCACGAATCAAAAGCGCCCCGGAATCCCGGAGCGCTTTATCGTTCACCGAGTGCCTGAAGACTTACGCAGCCTTCTGGCTCTCGATCACCGTGGCGCCGTTGCCCTTGCCGTTGATCGGGATCGAGCGCGGCTTTTTCGCCTCGGGGATCTCACGCACGAGGTCGACGTGCAGGAGGCCGTTTTCGAGGCTCGCGCCCTTGACCTGGACAAAGTCGGCAAGCTGGAACACGCGCTCGAAGGTGCGGGCGGCGATGCCTTGGTAGAGCACCTCACCGCGCTTCTCTTCCTCCTTGGCGTTTTTCTCGCCGCGGATGTTCAGCGTGTTCTCTTTGACGACGATCGAGAGTTCCGGCTCGTTGAAGCCGGCGACCGCAACGGAGACGCGGTACGCATTGTCGCCGGTCCGCTCGATATTATAGGGCGGATAGCCCGGCGCAGCACCCTCGAGGCCCTGATCGAGCAACGAGAACAACCGGTCGAAGCCGACGGTGGAACGGTAAAGGGGTGATAGATCGAAAGTTCGCATGGCATATCCTCCTTGTGAAGCGACATGCGGATGGCTCGCCCTTATGGGCCAAGCCCAAAGCTGCGCCGCCCTCATTGGCCTGCGCATAAATCGATATGGGTAAGCTTTCCTAGCCCGCAAGAGGCGCATAAAGCATTGTTTCTACGGATGAATTTTACGTCAAATCGGGATTGCTCAGGCATCGCCTAAAACGCGCGAAGCAAGATGACGCTGCATGCGATGCTGCTATAAGCGTCTAGATCTGTTGTTGGAGCATGATCTTTTCCGAAAACCGGATGCCCACTTTTCGGGATCATGCTTTAGAACCGCTCACCTCGCGTACTCATGAAACTCGTCTCGATTCCCGCCAATCCGGTTCCGGATAATTTCGTCGCCGGCACGCTCAAAGCGCCGGATGGCGTGTCGTTGCGCTTTGCGCGCTGGCAGCCGCCGGCCGGGCGTCGCGGCACGGTGTGCATTTTGCAGGGCCGCGCCGAGTGGATCGAGAAATATTTCGAGACGGTGCGCGATCTGCGCGCGCGCGGTTTCGCGGTCGCGGCGCTGGATTGGCGCGGTCAGGGCCTGTCCGACCGCGCGCTCGGCGACCGGCGCAAGAGTTACGTGCGCGACTTCTCCGAATACGACAGCGACCTCGAGACTTTCATGCGCGAGATCGTATTGCCGGATTGTCCGCCGCCGATTTTCGCCATCGGTCACTCCACCGGCGCGGCGGTGCTGATCCGCGCCGCGCATCGCGGCCATCGCTGGTTCGACCGCATGGTGCTGACGTCGCCGCTCTTGAAACTCGGCGGCGTCGATTATGCCAGGGGCTTCGGACCGCTCGTCGTGCGCGCGCTGCGGATGGCCGGATTCGGCACCATGTACGTGCCGCGAACCGATACCAGCATCGTCGAATCGCGGCCGTTCCTCGGCAATATCCTCACCGCCGATCCGGTGCGTTATGCCCGCAATGCCGCGATTATCGAGGCGGAGCCGGCGCTTTCGGTCGGCGCCCCGACGGTGGCTTGGATGGACGCGGCGTTCCGTTCCATGCGGGCGATGCGCGAGCGCAGCTATGCGGCGCGCATCCGCCAGCCGATCTTGATCGTCGCCAGCGGCAACGATGCCGTGGTGTCGAATGCGGCGATCGAGGATTTTGCCAGCATGCTGCGCGCCGGTTCGCATCTGGTGGTGGTCGGCGCTCAGCACGAGGTCCTGATGGAGCAGGACCGCTTCCGTTCGCAATTCTGGGCGGCGTTCGACGCCTTCATTCCCGGCACGCCGCTGTATTAGTGGCTATTCAGCACTGCCATCGCTTGCGCGTGCACGCGCTTGTCGCCGGCGGCGACGATGCGGCCGCCGTTGTGCGGCCGGCCGTTCTCCCAAGTGGTGATGATGCCGCCGGCGCCTTCGATGATCGGGATCAGCGGCAGCACGTCGTGCGGCTTGAGTTCGGTCTCGATGACCAGATCGACATGACCGGCGGCGAGCACGCAATAGGCGTAGCAATCGCCGCCATAGCGCGACAGCCGTACCGCCTTCTCGACCTGGCCGAAGCATTGTCGGTCGGCCGCGTTCATAAGGAGCGGGCTAGTGGTGGCGAGAATTGCGTCGCCGAGCGAGGCGCAGGCGCGCACGCGCAAATCGCGATCGCCGGCCGGGCCGCGATAGCGGGCGCCGCGGCCGTCGCCGGAGAAATGCTCGCGGATGAACGGCTGGTGCATCAGGCCGTAGATCGGTTCGCCGCGGCGCGTGAGCGCAATCAGCGTGCCCCAAACCGGCATGCCGCAGATGAACGATTTGGTGCCGTCGATCGGATCGAGCACCCAGACATATTCGGCGTCCGCGTTGTCGGCGCCGAATTCCTCGCCGACCACGCCATGTTCGGGAAATGTCCGTTTGATGAGCGCGCGCATCGCCGCTTCGGCGGCGCGGTCGGCTGCGGTCACCGGATCGAAACCGCCGGCACGGCTCTTATTTTCGAGGCCGAGACTTTCGGCGCCGAGCGCGCTGCGGAAAAACGGCCTTATGGTCTCGCCCGAAACGGTGGCGAGTTCGTCCACGAATACCGCAAAGTCGATCGCCGTCATGCGTGCCCCCAGCTATTGCGGTTCGAGTACCGGAGCTTTGGCGAAACGGCAATCGCGGGCGTGACCTGCCGGCAACAGGGGCCGTTAATCCGCTATGCAAAAACGGAGCGTCCGGCCGGCGCGCTACTTTGTGGTCTCTTGGCGCAAATTTTATGCACAAGGGTTCTGAAGAACAAGCTATTGATTTTCAACGGCTTATTTTGAAACCTCGGAGCAGGGCAACGGCCGCCGAGCGGTAGCTCCTAAATTTGCGGCAAAAAGCTGGGAAAACCCCCCGGGAAATAGGTCAACAGGACTTGCGTTTTGTGCGACGCGGTGTATGTTGTTGCAGTGCGGTAGCGAGAGGTTCCCTCCCGTTACCGTCGCCCTCCTTGGGCGTTTCCTCCCTAGACTTGGGCCGCTCCCGCAAGGTGAGCGGCCCTTTTTCTTTTAACGCTCGGTTGGCTATTCCGCCGCCGCCCGATAAGGCCGCAATTCCTCGATGGGGATCGTGGCGAGGCGGTCGGCCAGCACTTCGAACTCGCCGGCCAGCTTGGCAAACGAGGCCGACCGCTCGTAGCGCCGCTCGTCCATATAGAGCGCGCGATTGATCTCGAGCTGGATCGCGTGCAGCCCGGTGGTGGGATTGCCGTAGTGCTCGGTGATGAAGCCGCCGGCATAAGGCTTGTTGCGGCTGACCGAATAGCCGAAGCCGCGCAGGCACTGCTCGATCGTCTCGGCGACGACCGCCACGCAGCTTGTGCCGTAACGGTCGCCGAGCACGAGATCGGCGCGCGGCCGCTCGTCGCGCCCGCCGGTGGTGGACGGCATGGAATGGCAATCGACCAGAATGGCGGCGCCGAAATCGCGCTGCAGCCGCATGAATACGCGGCGCAGGGTACGATGATAGGGCTTGTAAAGGCCGTCGATCCGGCGGAGCGCTTCGCCGACGGAAATGCGCTGATCGTAGATTTCCTGGGCGTCGCCGACCACGCGCGCGACGGTGCCGAGCCCGCCGGCAACCCGCATCGAGCGGGTATTGGCAAACGACGGCAGCCGGCCGTCGAACATTCGCGGGTCGAGTTCGTAGGGCTCGCGGTTGACGTCGACATAGCAGCGCGGGAAGTGCGCCCGCATGGTCGGGAACCCGCGCGCCGCCATGCCTTCGATCAGTTCGCCGACGAAACTGTCCTCGGAGCGGCGCAACGTCGCCAGATCGAGGCGCGAGGTTTGCAGGAATTCGGCTGGATAGACACGACCGCTATGGGGCGAATTGAACAGGAGCGGCCCACGGCAGGCCGCCGGCTCGATGGCTTCGAACGGGGGATCGAATTCGTCCTGGATATCCGACATGACGCCTGGGGGGCTTCCTGCAAGTAACCAGCCGGCAACGTTCCCTAGCGTGCGCCTGCGGCCATTGTCCATAGGCGTCGAGACTCGCCACGACCATTCGCGGCCATCGTTATATGGCCGTCTTTCACTCGATGTTTACCGGGCATCGGGCTTATGGAATGTAGGGGGCCGGCGTAAGCCGGGTTCGAGCCAACATGTCCAAAATCCTGCTTGCGGAAGACGACATCGACATGCGGCGCTTCCTGGTCAAGGCGCTGCAAAATGCCGGCTTTGAGGTCATTTCCTACGACAACGGCCTGTCCGCCTACCAGCGGCTGCGCGAGGAGCCGTTCGAGCTCCTGTTGACCGATATCGTCATGCCGGAGATGGACGGGATAGAACTGGCGCGCCGCGCCGCCGAGCTCGATCCGGACATCAAGATCATGTTCATCACCGGCTTCGCCGCCGTCGCGCTCAACTCCGATTCGAGCGCACCGAAACACGCCAAGGTGCTGTCCAAGCCGATTCACCTGCGCGAGCTGGTCAACGAGGTGCAAAAGATGCTGGCGGCCTGATCGTCGCCGCGGTCGCGATCACTGCGCCGGCTTGCCCGACCGCGCTTGTCCGCGCGGCGGCAGATCAGATCGGCGAGGGCGATATCTTCAAGCGAGATACTCGGATGTTCCGCTTCGTACTCCGCCGTGCGAGGCTATAATCTCGCCAATGGGGAGGAAGCACATGAAGGCCGAAAAGATCACCTATGCCGTCAATAGCACGATGGGCGCGCTGACTGCCGAGGGAGCGCTGATTTATGACGAGAATATTTCCGCCAAGCGTCCGGCACTGCTGATGGCGCCGAACTGGCTGGGCATGACCGACGCCGCCATGGAGCGTGGCAAGCTCGTCGCCGGTGACCGCTATGTCGTTTTCGTTGCCGATATGTACGGGCAGGGCACGCGCCCGGCCGATTTCGGCGAAGCCGCCAAGCTCGCCAACCCGCTGCGCGAAAACGCGGTCGAGCAGCGCAAGCGCATCCGCGCCGCTTATGACGCGATGATCGCGGAAGCGGGCAAGCGTAATCTGATCGACGGCCGCCGCGCCGCGGTCGGTTTCTGCTTCGGCGGCGGCAATGTTCTGGAGCTCGCCCGCGACGGCGCCGATATCGCCGCCGCGGTGTCGATCCACGGCGACCTGAAAACCGCGTCGGCGGCGAAGAAGGGCGCGGTGAAAGCAAAACTCCTGGTCGCGCATGGCGCGCCCGATCCGGTGGCGCCGAAGGCCGATCGCGACGCCTTCGAAAGCGAAATGGATGCGGCCGGCGCCAAATGGCAGATGCTGATCTTCTCCGGCGTCTACCACGCCTATACCGACCAGGGTTCCGACGTGCCGGGCGTGGCGGCATGGAATGAGCCGGCGACGCGGATGACTTATGCAGCGACGTACCAGTTCATCGCCGACGCCTTCGAGGGCAAACTGTGACGTTATTCCTGCCCGTCCGATAAGGCGGGACGGCGGGTGATCGGCGCCGGTTCCCTTCTGCGGTGAGGCCCGTTAAGCTAGAGCCAACATGTCGATAACAACATCATTCGCGCCGCAGGAAACGCTCCTACACGCTCGTGCCCCGCAAAGCTTCACCGGTGGCGTCGCCGCGCTCGCCGATGGCCGGCTTTACGCACTGCAGAATCCGTTCGCGCTGGACGGGCGGGTCAGCTCCTATCCGGCGAGCGCTCGGGGATTCTCGATCGTGAACAGCTACCTGCTCACGCAGCCCGACGCCGCCATGCTGATCGACACCGGCTTCGGCAAGGACGAGCCGGTGATCCGCGCGCAGATCGAGGCGCTGATCGCGCCCGGACTGCCGCTGTCGCTGTTCCCGCTGCGGCTCAACGAATTCATGTCGATCAACAACGTCGAGAGCTTCGCCGGCCATTTCAACGTCGAGACCTGCTACACCAGCAACATCGACGCGGCCTTGTGGTTCGATTTCGGCGCCAAGGCGGAAGGCCGCGACATCCTCAAGAAGATGAAGGTCACCGCGGTGACCCGGGCGGACACGATCGAGCTCGGCAAAGTCGGCCGGGCGATCGACGTGATGCAGGCGCCGATCCGGCTTATCGCCACGCGATGGCTCTACGACCGCGCCACCCGCACGTTGTTCTCATCCGACATGTTCACCCACGTCTGGCGCGACGCCGCAGCCGGGCCCTGGATCGTCACCGAGGCCGACAACGATCCGACGTCGCCGAGCGACGTTCGCTCCTTCATGCTCAACACCCGCTATTGGTGGCTGGAAGGCGCGCCGACCGATACGATCCGCCGCGGCATCGGCAACGTGTTCGACAAATACGACATCGAGACCATCGCGCCGGGCTACGGTTGCATCCTGCGTGGCCGCAATGTGGTGGTGCGGCATTATCAAATGCTCGATGAATTTCTCAAAACCTGCGACAAGAGCGTGGCGACCTCGCGCTACGTCACCCGCGACGAGGAGCGCTGAACATGCTCGATAAGCCGTATACTAAAAGCATGCTCGACACGCCCGTTGCCGAAAGAATGCCGCGCGAGATCGCACCCGGCGTGTTCTGGATCGGCGACTGCCTGGCGCAGCGCCACAAGGGCAAGGTCTATCACGGTTACAACGCCGCCTTCCTGGTCGCCGGCGACGACGCCTCCATCCTGGTCGAGACCGGACATCCCAAGGATTTTCCGGTGATCGAGCGGCACCTCAACGAGCTGTTCGCCCGCGGCGTGGCGCCGCTCAAATATCTGTTCGTCACCCACCAGGAGACGCCCCATTGCGGCGGACTGGGCCGCATCCTCAAGACCTTTCCCGATGCGCTCTTGGTCGGCGACGTCAGCGACTATCACTTGGCGTTCCCGCAATACGAATACCGCATGCGCTGGATGAAGGAAGGCGACGAGATCGCGCTCGGCGGCCGCAGCCTGATGGCGGTCGAGCCGGTGATCCGCGACCTGCGCACCACCTGGTGGGGGTTCGATACTCGCGAGCGCGTGCTGTTCCCCGGCGACGGCTTCGCCTACAGCCACTATCACGAGGACGGCCATTGCGGGCTGGTCGCCGAAGAAGCGGTCTCGCTCGATTTGCCGGACGTGTCGTCGACCTTCGCCGACCTCGCGCTGTTCTGGACCAAGTTCGCCGACATGAACGTCTATTGCGACCGGCTCGATCACCTCATCGCGCGGCTTGACGTCAAGACCATCGCGCCGACGCACGGCCTGCCGATCACCGACGTGAAGACGACGGTACCCAAGGTGCAGGCGGGACTGAAGGCCGCCGCGCTGATGCCGGAGTCGGGCACGAACGAGAAGGCGGCGGTGGCCGCCGGAGCATTGTAGCCCGGGTTGAGCAACGCGAAACCCGGGAGCGGCGTTTGAGCCGCTCATGCTGAGGGGGACATGCATAGCGGTCTGAAAAAACGACTCGGGCTTTTGGCCACGATTTCCTGCTTCGGCATGTCGCTCGCATTTGCGGCGAATGGGGTTTGGAAATTCGGCACCGAAGACCGGGGTCATCCTGAACTCAGCTATTCGGAGAACGGCGGGACGATTTTTTTGGTGGGGTGCGGACACGCTTTTGCGATACACGCCGTCTATCCGGGCGCGCCCAAGAAAGAGGGCGAGAAGGCAGCCATAACGATTGCCAATGCCAGAAACGGAATGAATTTCGAGGGCGAAATCGAGAGTGGTGAGGGACTTAGCTACCCGCCCAACACGACGGGCTTTGTCCAATGGGACCTCGGTTACGCGCGTCAAAATCCCGGTCTCTATGAGAAGAAGTGGAAACAGCTGGAATCGCGGCTGTTCGATTTGCTGGATTCGGGACAAAAGCTAACGGTTTCGGCAGAGGGCCGCTCTTACGTGCTTCCGCCCATCAACGTTCGAAAATGGAAATCGCGTTTCAAGAAAATCTGCTGACCACAGGCGGCGGCATCGTAGCACGGGTTGAGCGCAGCGAAACCCGGGAGCAGCATTCGAGCCCGGCACGCTTGCCCTGGATTTCGCTGTGCTCAATCCAGGGTACTACGAGGACCGTATGAAACAGCTCACGATCGGCGACATCACCATCACCAGCATCATCGAGCGCGACGGGCCGTGGCGGAAACCGGAAGAAGTGTTTCCCGCCTATGATCCCGAAATCGGCAGGCGCCATCTCGCTGAGCTGGATCGCGAGGTGTTCGATCCGGCGTCCGGCAAGATGGTGATGCCCTATCAGACCTTCATCGTCCGCACGCCCAAGCACACGGTCCTGATCGACACCTGCACCGGCGAGGACAAGGGCTATCCGCCGCCGATGGATTTCCCGAAGCAGCCTTGGCTCGACGGCTTTCGCGCCGCCGGCCTGCGCTTCGAGGACATCGATTACGTGTTCTGCACCCATCTGCACATCGATCACACCGGCTGGAACACGATGCTGCGCAACGGCAAATGGGTGCCGACTTTTCCGAAGGCGAAATACATTTTTCACAAGCGCGAATATGCCGCCTGGGAAGAGTCGAACAAGCGCGGCGAGAACCGGCCGGGCGGCGGCGGCAATGTATGGGGCTTCAATTGCGAGCCGGTGGTCGCGGCCGGCCAGGCGCTGTTGGTCGACGACGATTATGCGCTCGACGACACGTTCTGGCTGACGCCGACGCCCGGTCACTCGCCGTGCCATTGCTGCGTCAATATCCGTTCGCGCGGCCAGCAAGCCGTGGTGGTCGGCGACCTGATGCACCACGCCTTGCAGGTCCGCGAGCCGGATTGGTCGACGATCTTCGACTGGGACCAGGAAGAGGCCAGGCGGTCGCGGCGGAAATTCTTGAGCGCGGCCGCCGGCACCGGCAAATTCGTGCTGCCGATCCATTTCCCGCATCCGACGACAGGACTGATCGAGGCGGACGGCGAGCGTTTTCGCTACAAATTTGTGCGGTAGAAACACAGCTCGCACCAGCGAAGCGACTGCACGTGCTTCCGTGAATGCGGCCCGCCTGTCGGTGCGCACAATCCTTATATAGTCGGGTATGAACGAAGCCACCTTCGCCGCATTGTCGGCATGGCTGACCCAGGCGGGTCTGGCCGGCACGCCCGAATCCGACATCGTTGCCGGATTGTGCGACCGTTGCGTCGCGGCCGGACTTCCGCTGGGTCGCGCCCAAGTCTTTATCGACACGCTGCATCCGGTCCACGAAGGCCGGCTGTTTCGCTGGGGCCATGGGCCCACCGAATCCGCCATGCTTGAGTATGGCCGCACCAGCCCCGATACGCTCGCCGCGTCTGGCTCGGATCCAAGGGACGTCGAGTCCGCCGAGCGTTGGCGAAACAGCCCGTTCTACCGGATGCTGCAAACCGGCGACACGCTTTTGCGCCGCCGCCTGAATGCCGTGACCGAGGACGAGTTCTCGTTCCTGCCGGACTGGCTCGCCGCGGGGATGACCGACTATGTCGCCATCATCACCCGCTTTGCCGCCGAAGGCACTATCGGCGAGATGGATTGCGTGTATTCGTCATGGGCGACCAGGACGCCCGACGGGTTCAGTGACGGCCAAATCGCGGCGCTTGAGCGCATCGCGCCATATCTCGCGCTCGCCATCAAATCGGTATCGCTCGCGCGCATGACCGCAACGCTGATGGAAACCTATCTCGGCCGCGACGCCGGCCAGCGCGTGCTCGGCGGACGCATCATGCGCGGCATGGCGGAAAAAATCGACGCCGTCGTTTGGTTCAGCGATTTGCGCGGCTTCACGCGTATCACCGACACGGTCCCGGAACAGGTCATTCCAATGCTGAATGAATACTCCGATGTCATCGTCTCGGCGATCCATGAGCATGGCGGTGACGTGCTCAAGCTGATCGGCGACGGCACTCTCGCCATCTTCACCGCCGAAGATCGCCTACACGCCTGCAGCGCCGCACTGTCCGCCGCGATCGCCGCGCGCCGAGCCGTCGCCGAATTGAAAGAGCGGCGTGTGGCGGACGGCAAGCCGGTGACCGACATGTATCTCGGTCTGCATGTCGTCAAAGTCTTCTATGGCAATGTCGGGAGCCGCGAACGGCTGGATTTTACCGTCATTGGACCGGCCGTGAACGAGGCAAGCCGCATTGCGGCGATGTGCCGCTCGGTCGATCAGCCTGTTCTGATATCGGCGGCGTTCGCCGCTGTCGGGGACAACAAACGTCGACTCGTCTCGGTGGGACGCTATGCGCTGCGCGGCGTCGCGCACCCGCAGGAGCTGTTTACGCTCGATCCCGACGCGTGAGCGCCCGCCGCCTACTGGCCCCCGATATGATTGTCGCGGACCACCTGTCCCCACAGCGCGATTTCGCTCTTGAGCAAAGCGGCGGAGGCCTCGGGCGTTTCCTGTTCGGACGGGTATTCGTAGATCCCGCCGTCGGCATAGGTCTTCTGCAGCTTGGGATCGGCCAGCGCCGTGCGCAGCGCGGCGTTGAGCTTGTCGATGATCGGGCGCGGCGTTCCGGCCGGAGCCAACAGCATGTGCCAAAAATCGACATTGAGCTTGCTGTAGCCGAGATCGCCGAAAGTCGGCACGTCCGGCAGCTGCGAGAACCGCCTCTTGCCGATCACAGCGTACACTTTCATCTTGCCGCCCTTGACCAAGGGCCCGGCCACCACGGACGATATGATGCTGAGATCCACTTGGCCGCCGAGGAGGTCGACCAGCGCCGGACCGGCGCCGCGATAGGGAACCTGTGTGACCTTGACCCCCAGTCCTTGCATGATCAGCACATCGGCCAGGTGACCGAACGAGCCGACGCCAGGATGCCCAACCTTGATGTTCCCGTCGTGCGCTTTCAGCCAGGTCAGCAGCTCCTTGAAATTGTCTGCCGGCAGCGTTGGACGCCCCGCGAGCGTATTTGACGTTATATTGACGAGGCCGATGGGGACGAAATCCTTTTCCGCGTCGAAGGTGCGGTCGGGGTAAAGCGTCATACCCGCGGCCAGTGCCGGCTGGTGCAGCACGATGGTGTAGCCGTCCGGCTCGGCGCGGGCGGCCTTGGCAGCGGCGATCATGCCGCCGGCGCCGCCGATATTCTCAATCACGATCGGTTGGCCGAGCGCCTTCTGCATCGGGTCCTGAAGGATGCGCGCGGTCGCGTCATCGGCGCCGCCGGGCGGGAACGCCACGATCATGGTGATCGGGCGATCGGGATAAGTCTGCGCCGAGGCGGCGCCGGTGGCGAAGAGACAAGCGGCGAACATCAACGCCGCGAGCACGCGGGCAAAAGTCATGAAACCTCCCCAAAGGCTTTCCAATATGGCCGCTTATTATTGTTGTTCGGCAGCGGGCCGATTGAATTCTGAGCTTACTGCTATATTCAACCTTTTCTCAGCCTTCCCGCAAGACGGATGCGGGGGGTGCGTCGCTTCGCACCAGCGCCGTGCCTCAATGCTTCTTGCGCATCTCGCCCGCTGAATTGACGGTGGCGTGCAGGTTGCGGGCGAATTCGACGGCGCCGTAGACCGCCATGTCGGGTCCCGTTTTCACATATTCCTTGACGCCGTAGATCGCCGGCTTCGGCGCCTTGAGGATCGCCGCGCACAAGGCCTCGACCGCGGCGTCGAGCTTGGCGGCGGGCACGACGTCGCTGACGATGCCGAAGCTCAATGCGCGCTCCGGGCCGATCTCGGCTTGCGAGTACACCAGATAGCTCATCGCCTTGCGTGGCACGCGGTCGACGAACGACGACATCACCATGGTCGGCAAGATGTTGTGCGCCATTTCCGGCACCTGAAAAATGGCCGCGTCACTGGCCAGCGTGATGTCGCAGGCGGCAGCGATGGCGCAGCCGAAGCCGAGCGCGCGGCCCTGCACCACGGCGATAATCGGTATCTTGGCGTCGCGCATCGCGCCGTAGCAGTCGAACACTACGTCGCTGAAGGCGCGGCGCTCGTAGGCATCGGGATTGGTCGCCGGCGCGGCGCCCATCATGGCGCGCCCGACGCAAAAGTCCGCACCGGCGCCGCGCAGCACGACGAGGCTCGATGTCTTTTCGGCACCCGCGATGATGCCGGTCAGTTCGGCCACCATCTCGTCGGAGACGGCGTTGCCGCGCTCCGGGTGATTGAGCGTGACGCGCAGGATCGGTCCGTCTTGCTTGGTCAAAATGTCAGGCATTGTTGCTCCTTGTTTGTTAACCGTCGCCCTTCGAGGCTCGCTTCGCTCGCACCTCAGGGTGACGGAACATATGCAATTCACTTCTTCGCGGACTGAATTGCCCGCCAAATCTTCCCCGGCGTTACCGGCATTTCGATATGGGTGACGCCGAATTCGGCGAGCGCATCAACCACGGCATTGACCACGGCGCCGAGCGCGCCGGTGGTGCCGCCTTCGCCGGCGCCGCGAACGCCGAGCCGATTGGTCGGCGTCAGCACTTCCGAGATGTCGGTGGTGAAGGACGGCAACAAGTCGGCGCGCGGCATGGCGTAATCCATGAACGACGCCGACAGTAATTGGCCCTGCGCATCGTAGGCGCAAAGCTCCCACAACGCCTGGCCGATGCCTTGCGCGGCGCCGCCGTGGGTTTGGCCGTGCACGACCATCGGATTGATGGCGCGGCCGACGTCGTCGACGGCGGTGTAGCCCACAAGTTCGAGCGCGCCGGTCTGCGGATCGATCTCGACTTCGCAGACATGGGCGCCATAGGGAAAGCCGAGCTGCAGGATCATTTCGTCGGAGGTTGCGGCGAGCGGTCCGCCTAACTCCGTGGGCACGGTTTTGCCGTCCGCCGCGGCCGCCGCGACGTCGAAAATCCCGACCGAGCGGTCGGTGCCTTTGACGGTGAAGCGGCCCGCGTCGAAGGAAATATCCTCCTCGGCGGTTTCCAGCATGTGGGCGGCGATCTTCTTGGCCTTATCGATGACGGCGTCGGAGGCTTTGCCCATGACGATGCCGGCCATCCGCATCGAGCGGGCGGAATGCGAGCCGCCGCCTTCTTTGACGACGTCGGTGTCGCTTTCGATGACGTTGACGTCGTCGAACGGCACGCCGAGCCACTCAGATACGCATTGCGCGAAGGTGGTCTCGTGGCTTTGCCCGCTGGAGAGCGTGCCCACCACGACGTCGACCTTGCCGCGCGGATGCACGGTGATGTCGGCGCGCTCGCGCGGATAGCCGCCGGTGGTCTCGAGGTAACAGCATAGCCCGATGCCGCGCAGCCGCTTGCGCTTGCGCGCTGCGGCGCGGCGCTTCTTGAAGCCTCGCCAATCGCCGAGCTCCATCGCGCGATCCATCGCCGCGCGATAGGCGCCGTTATCGTAAACGATGCCTTGCGCGTTCTTGTAGGGAAATGCCGACGGTGGAATGAGGTTGCGGCGCCGCAAGCTCACGCGATCGAAGCCGTGCTCCTGGGCTGCTTTGTCGATCAGCCGCTCGATCACGTAAATGACTTCCGGCCGGCCGGCGCTGCGGTAAGGCGTCGTGCACATCGTCGTCGACAGCACGGCGCGCGCCTGCACATGCGACGTCGGAATACGGTAGCCGGACGTCGCTAAGCCGACGCCCTTGACCAGCGGCACGTAGGAGCCGGAATGGGCTCCGACATTGCTGAGGTTCGATGAGCGCAGCGCCAGAAAGCGCCCCTGCGCGTCGAGCGCGAGTTCTGCCGACACGGTGAGGTCGCGGCCCATATAGTCGCTGACAAAAGCCTCACTGCGGTCGGCCGTCCATTTCACCGGACGGCCGACGCGGCGCGAGCCCCACACCACCAGCGCGAATTCCGGAAAGAAGCTGTTGCGCGTGCCGAAATTGCCGCCGATCTCATGCGCGATGACGCGGACGTTTTCGAACGGTACGCCGAGGATCGCCGCAATCTCTTTTTTCTGGCGTACGATGCCGCCCGAGCCGGCGTACAGCGTGTAGCGGCCGCTCGCCGCATCGAAGATACCGACGGCGGCGCGCGGCTCCATCGGCACGCCGGTGACGCGATTGACCCAGGTGTCGAGCCGCGTGACATAAGCGGCGCGCGCGAACGCCGCGTCGGTCGCCGCGGCGTCGCCGATCTCGGCGTCGATCATGATGTTCGGCAAATCGTCGTAGAGCCGCGGCGCGTCTTTTTCGATCGCCGCCTTGGCGTCGGTTACCGCCGGCAGCGGCTCGTAGTCGACGACCACTTTTTCCGCCGCATCCTTGGCCTGCGCCACCGTTCCGGCAATGACGAACGCCACCGCGGTGCCGACGTGGCGGACGCGGTCGGTCGGCAGCACGTAATGCGGCGCGGCCGGTACCGGCGAGCCGTCGCGATTGGTGAGCACGATATCGGGCGGCGTGCCGGCGGCGGTGAGATGCGGAATGCGCGATAGCCCATCGGCGAGCGCATCCGCGCCGGTGAGCACCGCGAGCACGCCGGGCATGGCGCGCGCCGCTGCGACGTCGATGCCGCGGATCAACGCATGCGCATGCGGCGAGCGCACCGCCGCGCCATAGGCCTGATCCGGAAAATTGAAATCATCGCTGTAGCAGCCGCGGCCGGTGACAAGGCGCAAATCCTCCTTGCGGCGTACCGTAGTTCCGATGCCTGCTTGCATGGCCAGCTAATGCGCCGCCTGCTTCGGCTCTTCGACGCGATGAAAGCCGAGCCGTTGCATCACCGGCTCGTCGGAGACCCGCAGCAGCAGCGCGCCTTCGGCGGCCTCGTGATGATGCGGCCGCCAGGCCGGCGCGGCGATGACATCGCCGCGGCGCCATTCGAAACGCTCGCCGTCGACAGTGGTCGCGCCGGAGCCTTTGACGACCGCATAGATATTGTTCGCCGTGGTGCGATACGGCGCCGTCGCGACGCGTGGCGCAAGCCGCATCATGGACAATCCGATCGTATCCATCGCCGGATTGCCGAGCTCGACATGCGTGCCGAACGGGCCGGTCGGATCGGGCACGGCGGCATCGAGGCGCTTTTCGGTTTCGCTCAGCGGAAACACGAACGGCGAATCCTTGGTCGGCGGCGCGTCTGCGAACGCCTCGTGGGTTTTCTCTTCCTCCGCCGGCTCGAAGAACATCGGCTCGAGCAATTGCACCAGCGGCACGTCGAGGAAATCCAGCCAATAGGCGCTGGCGCGGCTGTTGTTGCCATGGCCGTGGCTCGACCAATTCGGCGTGAGCAGCACGTCGCCCGGCTCCATCGCGAGCCTGACGCCGTTGACGTCGGTGTAGACGCCGGGCTCGGCGTCGATAATAAGCCGCAGCGCATTCGGCGTGTGGCGGTGCGCGCGCGCCCATTCGCCCGGCATGATCATCTGATAGGCGCTGACCATGGTGCGCACCGTGCCGTAGCTTTCGCCGGAGGCCGGATTGAACAGGATGAGATTGCGCCGCTCGGCAAGCTCGGTATTGATCAGCCGCCCGGCGGCATCGAGCGCGCCGCGCGCCCGCTCGTAGGTCCAATGCGCCGGCGCAAAATTCTTCTTCGGCGCCGGCCACAGCGAGGCGACCTTCTTGTTCCACCCCGGCGCGATGCCGACTTGCGCCAGCTTGCCATAAAGCTCGTCAAGCGTGCCGGAACGGGCGAGGTCTTCTCGGGATGGGGCCTGCATGGGAGTTTCCTCTTTGATGATGGTTACAGACTAGACGAAATATCGACCGCTTGCACCGCCGCTTTTGCTGCGGCGATGTCCGGCGCCGTGGCCGCGCCGCGCACGACGTCGATCAGGTGCAGCGCATCCGTTGGCATACGGTCGTCGCACCAGGCCACATGGCCGTCGGGACGCACCAGGACGAATTTGCGCTCGTAGAGCGCGGCGATGTGCGGCTCCGCAACGGCGGCGAAGGCCATCGGCACCTTGCGCTCTTTTGCGGCCTCCAGGACGGGCGCGGCCGCAGCCGCATCGGCGCCGAAGCACAAAAGCGTATATCCCGGGCCGAACAAGTCGAGCATCGAGCGGCCGTCGTCGAGGATTGCGTGTGGGGCGCGGTGTCCAGGCCGCGCCGTCGGGACATAGATTCTCGGATCGTCCGGTGGGGCGGCCGTTCCATCCGGCCAGCAGATTGGCGATGCCTCATAGCGATAGCCGAGGTGGATACCCAGCGTGTGCCATTCGCGGCGCATCGTTTCGCCAAACTCGCGACCGACCCTTTCTCGCGTCGCCGCGCCTTGCGGCGTGGCATCGAGCAGATCGGCATGTCGGCCGACCGAAAGCATCCGCCGCAGATTGCCGCTTGCTTCGGCGACGTTGCGGGTGCCGACCGGCTGGCGCTCGGCGCTGTAGGAATCGAGCAGGCCGATGCCGCCCCAGCTCTCGATCATGGCGGTGAGCTTCCACGACAGATCGACGGCGTCGCCGATGCCGGTGTTCATGCCGAAGCCGCCGGTGGGCGACATGACGTGCGCGGCATCGCCGGCGATGAAGCCACGGCCGTTGCGATAGCGCTCGGCGACCAGTTCGCGCCGCACCCAGGGCAGCACGCTCAAAACCTCGAATTCAAAGTCGCAGCCGACGGCGCGGCGGATCGCAGCTTTGATCTCTTCCGTCGTGTACTCGTGCGGCTCCGATCCGCCGATCAGCGAGAAGCGCCATTCGTCGCGGCCATTGATCGCGACGATGGTGGCCCAGGTGCCTTCCGGACCGATGAAAATGTGACGATAGGCCTTGCCCTTGTCATGCAACGAAAGCAGATGCGGGCAACGGAAGATGACGTTCGTGGTGTGGGTCAAGACCGGATTGCCCGACATGCGGATGCCGAGCGTTTCGCGCACCAGGCTGCGCGCGCCGTCGCAGCCGACGATGTAACGCGCCATGATCTCCTCGCGCGCGCCGGTTTCGGTGTTTTCCACGAGGGCCGTCACCAGATCGACTTTTTGCGTAAACGAGACGAGCCGCGTGCGGTAGCGCAACGTTACGCTTGGCTGCGACGCCGCGAATGCGCGCAGGATCGGATCGAACAGGTTCTGCGGGCAGCGCTCGCGCCGTTGCGGGCTTTCCTTGGGCGGCGGTGCTTGGCCGATCCCGGGGAAACGCTCGCGGCCCAGTTCGTACCCGGTGAGACTCGTCAGATAGATGTTGTCCTGCGCGTAATCGCGCGGATAAAGCGAGCCCTCGACCGCCGGCACCAGGCCCCAGCGCCGGCAGAATTCCATTGTGCGGATGCCGACGAGGTCCATGCGCGGCTGATAAATCGAGCCGTCAGACTGCTCGATCAGCACGCAGGCAATGCTACGCCAGCCCAGATCGCCGGCGAGCGCGAGCCCGACCGGCCCGCCGCCGACGACCAATACCGGCTCGATATTTGACTGCACGTTGCTTGCGTCCCGGCACCTGCGTAACAATTAGCGCATCATACGCGGCCGGTCGCGGCAATGGGAACTGCGGCCCGCGCGCGCGAGGCGGTTAGGCGATTGTCCCTAGCGCCCTGTCGTGACACCATTTGCATGCCTTGTTCGGGTTTTGAAGCATCATGCCGCGTAGGAAATCTCGCAGGAAGTTCGCTTGGGCGTCCTTGTCCGACGACGAGTTGCTGGAGGTCCGGCTCAAGGACCTCAAAGTGACGATCGAAGGCACTTGGCTCGAGAAGTGCCTGCACCGGCTCTACGGCGAGCTGGCGGACCATGGCATCCGGGTGCGGCCGCATGCCTGGATTTCGAGCGAGTGGTTTTCCCCCGAAAACACTCCCGGCATCGCCATCCCGTTCTACCTGGCCCATCCCCGGCTGATGCGGCTTGAGAAAAAGATGATTCTCGACGTCGAGGGCGGCACCACGTCCGAATGCATGCGCATTCTCCGCCACGAATGCGGTCACGTCGTCACCCACGCCTATCAGCTCTATCGCCGCCGCCGCTGGCAGCAGCTGTTCGGCCCGTCGTCGAAGCGCTATCCGCGTTATTACCGGCCCAATCCGGCCAGCCGCAATCACGTGCAGCATTTGCGGCTGTGGTACGCGCAAAGCCATCCGGACGAGGATTTTGCCGAGACCTTCGCGGTGTGGCTGCGGCCGCGCTCGCATTGGCGCACGCGCTATGCCGGCTGGCCGGCGCTCAAGAAGCTCGAATATGTCGACGAGCTGATGGCGGAGATCGCCGGCAAGCGGCCGACGCTGACGCATCGCGAGAAAGTCGATCCGCTCGGCAGGCTCAGCCAGACGCTCGGCGACTATTACAAGAAAAAGCGCGCGCTCTACGTCGTCGACACGCCGAAAACCTACGACCGCGATCTGCGGCGGCTGTTCTCGACCGATCCAAGGCATCGCCACGCCGAAGCGGCTTCGACCTTCATCCGGCGCAACCGCGCCCAAGTGCGCGAGCTGGTCGCCAAATGGACCGGCGAATATCAGCTCACTTTCGACGTCGTGCTCGACGATATGATCCAGCGCTGCCGCGAGCTCAATCTGCGCGCGGTCGGCCCCGAGCGCAAACTGATTACGGAATTCACCGTGCTGTTGACCGCCAAGACCATGCACGCGCTGTTCGGGCCGTCGCGGCGAAGATGGATCGCGCTATGAAAAAGCTGCGCGTCCTGCTGCTCGTTCACCCGGACCTGATACCTCCGGAATCGAGCAAGGGCTTCACCGAACAGGAAATCAACGTCTGGAAAACCGAATACGACGTGGTGACGACGCTGCGCGCCGCCGGCCACGAGGTTCGCCCGCTCGGCGTGCATGACGAGTTAAAGCCGATCCGCGAGGACATTGACGCCTGGAAGCCCGACGTGGTGTTCACGCTCTTGGAGCAGTTTCGCGGCGAAGCGATCTACGACCAGAATGTCGTGAGCTATCTCGAACTGATGCGCGTGCCGTACACCGGGTGCAATCCGCGCGGGTTGATGCTGGCGCGCGGCAAGGATTTGTCGAAGACGCTGGTGCATTACCACCGCATCCCGGTGCCGGACTTCACCGTGTTTCCGAAGGGCCGCAAAGTCAGACGCCCGCCGCGGCTGGCTTTGCCGCTGATCGTCAAGAGCGTCAACGAGGACGCCTCCTACGGCATTTCGCAAGCCTCGGTGGTTGACAGTGACGAGAAGCTCGCCGAACGCGTCAACTTTATTCATGAGCGGATCGGCACCGCGGCGATTGCCGAGCAATATATCGAGGGTCGCGAAATCTATGTCGGCATCGTCGGCAACGAGCGGCTGGTCGTGCTGCCGGTGTGGGAGCTGCAATTTCAGAACATGGCCGAGGGTGACTGGCTCATCGCCACAGAGAAGGTCAAGCACGATCCGGATTATCAGGAGCGCCGCGGCATCCGGCACGGCCCGGCCAAGGACCTAACTCCGGAGCTGGCGGCGCGCATCCAAGGCATGGCCAAGCGGATTTATCGCACGCTGCAGCTCGACGGCTATGCACGTATCGATTTTCGCCTCGCCGCCGACGGCACGCCGTATTTTCTCGAAGCCAATCCCAATCCCGAAATCGCGGAAAGCCAGGAATTCGCGCTTTCTGCGAAGCACATCGGGATCGAATATCCGGACTTGCTGCAGCGCATCGTGACGCTCGGCATCAGACGTGGCTCCGCGACTGCCGCGGTGGATTGAAGCGACGGCGTTTCTTTCCTAAGTGCTTTTATGCTTTTCGCGGCCGTTGCGCGCGTGCCGCTCGGCCTCGCGTTTGCCAGTGCGCTCGTGCGCGGCGCTGCGCTCACGATGGTTACGGCCACGCTTGCGCTCGGCGGCACGCCCGCTGTGCGGCTTGGCCGCAACCTTGGCCGCCGGCTTTTCGCGCTTGGCTTGCTCCACTTTGGCTTGTTCGGCTTTGGCCTCTTCGATTTTGATCTCTTCGAGCTTTGCCTGCTGCAGCTGGACTTGCTCGGATTGTGCCTGTTCCACGCTGGCGAAGGCGGGCAGGCTGCGGCAGGGCAGGTGCTGCACGAATGTCAGCGCGTCGTCGTCGACCGCCATACTGCGCCACGCTTCGACGGGGAGCCCGGTCACGCGCACGACGTAGCCGCGCGTTTCGCGCGGCAGGTTGCCGCGATGTTCGAGCCATTCGGCGACGCGCCGCGCGCCGGCGTTGTAGGCGGCGGCGACAAAGCCGAGATTGCCGAATTGCAGGCGAAGCTCGCGCAAAAAGCGCGCCGAAGCCGGAATCGCTTGCAACGGGTCGAACGGATTGTCGAGCCCGCTTTCGGCGGCGGTCTCCGGCATGAATTGCGCGATGCCCATCGCGCCTTTCCGGCTGACGGCGCCGTCGCGCAAGCGGCTCTCCTGCCAGATCAAATTGGCAAAGAACGGAATCGGCAAGTCGTTGTCCTGCGCCGACGTGTAGAGCGCATTGCACAGGTCGTTGAGTGACAGGTCGCCGGCGTGACCGGACGCGCCGTCCGTGCTTGCGACGGCGTCGGAATCGGCATCTGCACTTGCGTCGGCGCTGGCCGGCTTTAGGGTTTCGATCGGGATCGCGTGCGGCTGCAGCGATGCTACGCCAAGCCGGTCGGCTCGCTCGGCCGAGGATTCGGTTTCAATGAGCGGCGAAGCCGCCTCGCCGCCGGCGGAATGCAGGTAGTCGGTAAAGTAGCGGGAATAATCCGGTTCCGGCGCGGCGCGGGACAGCCCCAGCAGCAGAATCGCAAAAGCAAGCATCAGACGCATGCTTGTCCCCCTCACAGAACGTGTCGCGGCGGCGCGCGGTGTCGCCGTCCCAACATTGATTAATGAAGGCTTTCCCTCGACCTCTGGCGGCGCTCATGACGGTCCAAGCGGGCAGCTTTTGGGACGGATTGTGAGTCATTCAAGGCGAATTGCGGCGACGCGCACGGCCGCGGAACTTGGAACCTTGGCCGGCTTGCGCCATGATCGCGGAAAGCGGATATTTGTTACGGTCGCGACCAATTTTCCAACCGTCGTTGCGGGGGAAATGAAGCTATCCAGGCCATGACGCGGGTTGCGGATTGCTCGTCGCCTAGCCGCGGGCGATCACGGGCGTGGGCGTTCGGGAGGTTTATGATGAATCAGGAAACCAGGCTCCGCGAAGCGGACAACAAAAACGCTCGCGCCGAATTTCAGTACCAGTCCGGCTTCGGCAATCAATTCGTTTCCGAAGCCGTGCCGGGCGCGCTCCCGGTCGGGCGTAATTCGCCGCAGCGCCCCCCGCACGGCCTTTATGCCGAGCTGATTTCGGGCAGCTCCTTTACGACGCCGCGGGCGGAAAACCGCCGCACCTGGACCTATCGTATTCAGCCTTCGGTCGTGCATCGGCCTTATGTGCGCATCGATAACGGGCTCATCCGCAGCGCACCGTTCAACGACGTCGACGCCACGCCGACGCAATTGCGCTGGAGCCCGATCCCTGTTCCCACGGAGCCGACCGATTTCATCGAAGGCATCGTGACGGTCGGCGGCAATGGCGACGTGGCGACGCAGACCGGCATGGCGGTCCACATCTACGCCGCCAACCGCTCGATGACCGATCGCTGCTTCTACAATGCCGACGGTGAAATGCTGATCGTGCCCCAGCAAGGCCGCGCCCGCTTCGTTACCGAGCTTGGCGTCGTCGAGGCGCCGCCGGGCGAGATCGTCGTTATCCCGCGCGGGCTGCGCTTTCGCGTCGAACTGCCCGACGGACCCTCGCGCGGCTATATCTGCGAGAACTACGGACAACCGCTGCGGCTGCCGGAACTGGGCCCGCTCGGCTCGAACGGACTCGCCAATCCGCGCGATTTCTTAAGCCCGGTCGCCGCTTACGAGGACACCACGACGCCGTGTCTCGTGGTGGCGAAATTCCAGGGCAATCTGTGGGGGGCGGAGATGGACCACTCGCCGCTCAACGTCGTCGCTTGGCACGGCAATTTCGCGCCCTACAAATACGATCTGGCGCGTTTCATGGTCATCGGCACGGTGAGCTTCGATCATCCCGATCCGTCGATCTACAGCGTGCTGACCGCGCCGTCCGACGTGCCCGGCACCGCCAATATCGATTTCGTGATCTTCCCGCCGCGCTGGCTCGTCGGCGAGGATACGTTTCGGCCGCCGTGGTATCACCGCAACGTCATGACCGAGTTCATGGGACTGCTGCACGGCGCCTACGATGCCAAGGCCGAAGGCTTTCTGCCCGGCGGCTGCAGCCTGCACAATTGCATGACAGCGCATGGGCCCGACGCCGAGACCTGGCAGCGCGCCACGCGTGCGGAGCTCAAGCCGCACAAGCTCGAAGACACGATGGCGTTTATGTTCGAAAGCCGCTACGCGATGCGGCTCACGCGCTACGCGATCGAGTCGTCGGAGCTGCAACAGGATTATTTCGAAGGCTGGCAAGGGCTGGAGAAGAATTTTAAGAAAAAGTAGTGTGGATAAGGTCGTCGGTAGCGCATGGTACCGACGCTCCAGTTTCAGCGCCCATCGAAGGAATCCCGCAGTGAAGAAGTATGGCATTAGGTTTTCGCTCGGCGCGGCCGTCGCGCTGGCGCTCATCGTCGTCGGGAGTACCGCGCGCGCGCAAGACGCCGCGCAGAACTATCCGTCGCGGCCGATCACTGCGATTATTCCCTTTGCCGGCGGCAGCGCCAGCGACGTCGTCAGCCGCATCTTGTTCGACAAGATGTCGAAGCTCTTAGGCCAACCGATCGTCGTCGAGAACAAGCCTGGCGCCGGCGGCAATATCGGCACCGCCGACGTCGCACGCGCCGCGCCGGACGGCTACACGATCCTCGGCGGCGGCTCGGGACCGGTCGCCGCCAATGTCACGCTGTACAAGCAGCTCGATTACGATCCGGAAAAGGATTTCGAGACGATCTCGCCGTTTGCCTCTTTCACTATCGTAGTAGTGGTATCGAACGCTTTGCCGGTCAGCAGCCTGCAAGATCTGATCGCCTATGGCAAAACTCATCCCGGACTCAATTTCGGATCGGTCGGTATCGGCAGTTCACAGCATCTCGCCGGCGAATATTTCAGCCAGATCACCGGCGTGAAGCTCACGCATGTGCCGTATCGGAACATCGGGCAATACGCGCCGGATCTGATGTCGGGCCAAGTGCCGCTCGGCTTCCAGTGGTATCCGAACGTCGCGGCGCCGTTACAGGCCAAAGGCGCCAAGGCGCTGGCCGTCGCCGGTCCGAACCGGCTCGATGTGTTGCCCGATACGCCGACCACCAAGGAGGCGGGCCTGCCGCAGTATCAGGTTTCCGGCTGGTTTGCGCTGCTCGCGCCGAAAGGCACGCCGGCAGCGATCGTGACCAAGCTGAACGGCGCGCTCAAAGAGGCTGTCGCCGATCCGCAGGTTCGTGCCGGCTTCCAGCGCCAGGGCGCCGAGACGATGTATCTGCCGCCGGATCAGTCGGCGAAATTCATTGCCGACGAAATCAAGAAATATCACGACATCATCGTGAACGCCGGCATCCCGCAGATCGAATAGCGCTGCCGCGAGAACTCCCGCCTGGAGCGCACCATGAAAGTGCTCATGCTCGGGCTGATCGGCTTCATTCTGGGAGCGATAGCCGGCGGCGTCATCGGCGTGGGGCTCGGCTTCGTCTGGATCAATGTCTTTCATACCAGCTCCTTCGAAGGCTATTCCGGTATGCTGGTGTTTTTTACTTTCATGCCGATCGGACTCATTCTGGGCGGGCTGACCGGCGCGATCGGCCTGGGCATCATCGCCGCGCGCGATCGCGCGCCTCCCGCGTAATCACGGGGATTTGCACCGCCTACATCTACCGTTCGCTCAAACCGATTCCGGCTTGGCGCGACGGCTGGGTGGTGCCGAATTATTTGGCGCTCTCGGCAATGACGGGCGCGCTCTGGCTCGCGGCGCTGTCGACGCTGTTCGGCTATCGGTTGCCCGGCGCCGGCCTTCTGGCTTTCGCGACGATCGTGGTGGCATTGCTGCTCAAGCTTGCCTATTGGCGGTTCATCGACGCGCATCGGGTGCCAGCACCGCCGAGAGCGCCACCGGCCTCGGCTTCCTCGGCAAAGTCCGGCTGTTGGAGGCGCCGCACACCTCGGAGAATTATCTGCTCAAAGAAATGGGTTTCCGCATAGCGCGCAAGCACGCGCAAAAACTGCGCGTCATTGCGATCTGCCTTGGATTCGTCCTGCCGCTCGTGTTGGCAATCGTCGCTTCTGCAGCGACGGGCGCGATCGCTCCAATCTGCTGGACGCTCGCGGCGGCGGTGGCGATGATCGGCGTATTGGTTGAACGGTGGTTGTTCTTCGCCGAAGCCAAGCATACGGTCATGCTGTATTATGGCCGCTAAACTTGGTGCATCGTGAGCGAGCTGACGCAGAGGTTTTTTGAAACTCTCCTGCACACGCAATTTCAGTCGCCGGAGCGGACGCTGCACTATCAGCGGCGTCTTTTGGAGCGGCTGCTGCGCCACGCTCGGGCGACGGTGCCGTATTATCGCGATAGCGGGCGGCTCGACGTCCTGTTCACCAAGGACGACCGCATCGACTGGGAGCGTTGGGATGAGATTCCGGTTCTGACGCGATCGCAAGCGCAGGCTTATAGCAAAGAGCTCTATGCCGAATCGACGCCGCCGGAATGCGGTGAGGCTACAACGGGGACCACCTCAGGCTCGACCGGAACTCCGCTCGCATTCAGGACCAGCACGATCCAGGGATTCGCCAATACTGCGGTGCAGGAACGGGGTTACGTCTGGGCTGGAATGCCGGAGCGGCTCACCGTCGGCTGGATCCTGGGAGCGAGTGCTAGACAGAGCCGGGATTCCATGGGAACGCGCTCGGAGTTCACCATTCGCGGTGCCACGCGGGAGATCTATCAGTTTTATGTGGGCACGACGGCGGAGCAACAACGTGACTGGCTGGCGCGAATTCGTCCCGATGTGGTCATGGGATATCCGGGCAACTTGGCGGTGCTCGCGCGCGATCCGCCGCCGGGCCGATTTCGGCTTGTTGTGTGTCTCGGCGAAGTTGTCACACCGCAGCGGCGCACCATAATCGAAACCGGCTTTGGGTGCCGGGTGATGGAACTATATTCGGGTTCCGAATATGGCCTGGTCGCAGTGGAAGATCCGAGCGTCCGCCGCCTGCTTGTCAGCGAAGAGACAATGTTGCTCGAGTTGAATCGGCCGGCCGACCCATCGCTGCTTGACGGAAGGCTTAGCGAGGTGGTGGTCACACCATTCTATAATTATGCCATGCCGCTCATCCGCTATGCGCCGGGAGACCTCGCCGAGGCCGACCCCAACCCGGCCACTGACGAGCGGACGTTGCGGCGCCTTGTTCGCATCGCCGGACGCGAGCGGGACTTCTTTGTTTTACCCAGCGGCCGGCGCTGGTGGCCGCAGCTCAGCCACCCCAAGTATCTAGTCGAATTTCTGAGTTTCGATCAAATCCAGTTCGCGCAGATCGAACGCGGGCGCATTGAATTGCGTTTTGTTTCGTCCGCCCCGCAGCCGATCAAGAACGCCGAAAAACTGATGGCGGCGCTTCACACCGCCGTGCCCGAACCGGTCGACTTCGTAATCCGGCAGGTGCCGGAAATCCCGCGGCAACCGTCCGGGAAATATCTCGACTATGTGCGCATGTCCGACAGCGAGGGCTAGGCTGTCCGGTCACGTCAGGCGGCCATTGCGGTTTCGTGGCCTGCCGTCCATTCATCCCAGGTCATCATCCGTAGGCCAAGCCGCGCATAATTAACGCGGAAATAGCCGTCGGACGCCAGGATCACGGCGCTCGGCGTAATTTGCGCAACTTCCTGGGCCATCACGCCGACATAGACGGTGTCGCTCCACAGATATCGATAGCGATAGATGCCGATGCCATTGTCGAGCCGATCCAGCAGCACGACGTCGCGTTTGAGGCGATAGTCGCTGGATAAGACGCATTCGCCGTTGATGAAGGCGCCCTCGCCTGTGCAGGTGCCGGTACTGGACGTGGAACCGGGGCCGAGCGTGTCGACAATGTCGAACAGGTTCGACGACGGATCGTCCTCACGGTTGCGCCGGATCAGTGTCTTGTTGTGGTTGCCGAAATAGAACCGCACGCCGCCCCAGGCGCCGTAATTGTTGCTGCCCTCGCCAAGGCGTGCTTCAGCGAACAGCGTCGGCAGGATATTGCCATTCGACGGCAACGCATATTCGGTGCCGACCGCGGCGGCGCTCTTGCCGCCGAGATAGCGCTGGCCGATCCATGCGCCCCAGTTGTCGGTGACGTAATATTCGAGCGTCAGGGTGTCGAAGAAACGCGTCACATGCCGAAGGGCGCCGTTCGGCGTGGTGGTCGTTATGAAGCCGCCGGGTATCCCGGTAACCGTGCTGCTGGCGGTCGTCGCATTGTTGCCGAACTCGGCGCCGGCCACAGCCCGCAGCGTCCACTGTCCCAGATAGGCTTCGCCCTCGCCTCCGGCATGGCCGACATCGACGCCGCCTATTGGCGAACCCCAATGCAATCCATCGCCGTAGAGGCCCAGCAATCCCTGCGCAGGATTGCGCCAGAACAGATGCGCCGCGCCGCCGTCGAGAAACCGCTTGTCAAAGCTGCCGGCAACGCCGTCAAATTCCGCGCCATACTGATAGCCCAGCGGAAAGGCCAGCGAGCCGGTGCCGGCGAACAGACCCTTGCCATCTTCACCTCCGCCGAGGATGGCAGCCGTCTCGTTGATTCCATCGACGGCAGGTAGCCCGGCGGGCTGAGTTGTGCCCGCCGAGGCCGCGGTGACTCCGAACAGCATACTCGCGAGGGTTGTTAGAAAGGTGGACGAGAATAATTTGGCACGGACTGACATAGCGCGACGCCCCCCGGCGTCAAACCACAGCCAACCGGCGACAATTCTATGCCGCCCATGCACTACACTAATCCGCCCTCTGGCCGGCGTCCATGGTCACTGCCACACTGGGCTCAACGACTACATGACAACGGGCCGGCCCCCCAGCTAGGGTTGGGCAATATCGGCCGGCGGCAGGCGCCGCCGCAACAAGAAAATTCAGTACAGGATGAAACGGAGGGCGATCTTGCTAAAGCTTGTAACCGTCCTTGCGGCATTGGCGGCAATCGCCGCTTTTGGCGCGTCCAGCCTGAAGGCGGCCGACGACTATCCGAACCGGCCGATCGTCCTCGTCATTCCGCTGCCGCCGGGCGGCACCAACGACATCATGGCGCGAGCGGTCTCCGACAAGATGAGCGCGGCGCTCGGCCAGCGCATCGTGGTCGAAAATCGCAATGCCGGCGGCAGCGGCACGGTCGGCACGCGCGAGGTCGCCCACGCAGCCCCGGACGGTTACACGCTGATCCTCGGCTACACGTCGACGCTCGCCACCGGCCCGCATATCTACAAGGACATTGGCTACGATCCGCGCAAGGATTTTGCGCCGATCGGGTTGATCGCCTCGGCGCCGGCGCTGCTGTTGGTGTACAAGGATTTGCCGGTGCACAATGTCGGCGAGCTGATCGCGCTGATGAAGAGTGCGAAAGAGCCCTATCAAGTCGCCACGCCCGGCGCCGGCACCGTCAACTACCTTGCTTCGGTATTGTTCGCGCAACAGGCCGGCGTGAAGGTCGAGCAAATCATCGAGAAGGGGTCGGGCCCGCTGGTCACGGATATGATGGGCGGCTTCGTCAAGGTCGGCTTCAATCCGATCCCGGCATCGCGTGCCGGGCTCGACGGCGGCTATATCCGCGCGCTCGCGGTGACCTCCGCCAAGCATTCCACGCTGATGCCAAATCTGCCGACGCTTGCGGAATCCGGCCTGCCGGGCTTCGACGCCACTTTAAGTTACGGGCTCCTCGCGCCGGCCGGCGCGCCGCAGCCGATCGTGCAAAGATTGAACAAGGCGCTCAATGAGGCGCTGGCGGACGCGGCGGTGCGAAAGCGCATCATCAATGAGGGTGCCGAGCCGGAGCCTGGAACGCCGGCCGAGCAGGCCGCGGTCATCGACCACGAGGAAACCAAGTGGGCGGCGGTCATCCGCGCCGCCGGCTTGCAGCTGAAGTGAAGGAGCGCAGGACACGCGATGAATTTCGATTTTACGGCGGAGCAAAAGCAGTTCGCCGAAACGGTGCGGCGTCTGGCGCGCGAGCATCTTGCGGCGGGCGCGCTCAAGCGTGCGCACGATCCGCGTTTTCCCTTCGATGTCGCGCAGTTCATGGCCAAGCACGGGCTCATGGGAATAGCGCTGCCGCAGAGCGATGGCGGGCAGGGCGGCAGCCTGATCGACGCCGTGATTGCCATCGAGCAGATCGCCGCCGAATGTCCGCGCAGCTCCGACGTGGTGCAGTTCGGCAATTTCGGCCCGATACGCACCTTTGCCGAATACGGGACACCCGAGCAAAAGTCGCGCTGGCTCGGCGAATTGCTCGCCGGCCGGATGGTAATGTCTCTCGGCATGACCGAACCCGATGCCGGCTCAGCGCTCACGGACCTGAAGACCAGCGCGCGGGCGGACGGCTCGCACTACATCGTGAACGGCAGCAAGGTGTTTTCGACGTTTAGCCCCGACGCACAGATTTTCCTTGTCTATGTCCGCTTTGGCCCCGGACTTGCCGGCATCGGCTCGGTGCTTCTCGAGCGCGGCACGCCCGGTTTTTCAATCGGTGCGCCGTCGGCCTTCATGAGCGACGAAGAATGGTGCGAATTGCATTTCGACGGCTGCCGTGTCCCGGCCGAGAACGTGCTGCTCGGGCCCGGCGGCTTTAAGAAGCAGATGGCCGGCTTCAATGTCGAGCGCCTGGGCAACACGGCGCGCTCGTTGGCCCATGGCCGTTACGCCTTCAATGCCGCCCGCGACTACGCGGCGACCCGCAAACAGTTCGACCGGCCGTTGTGCGAATTCCAGGGGCTGCAATGGAAATTTGCCGAAATGGCGATCAAACTAGACGGCGCGCAGTTGTTGCTCTACCGCGCCGCCGCCAATGCCGATCGTGGCCTGCCGTCGGCCTACGAGACCGCGATCGCCAAGGCGGCGTGCAATCAGGCAGGCTTCGAAGTCGCCAGCGAAGCGGTGCAGATCATGGGCGCGCTCGGCTACAGCCGCGAGACGCTGGTCGAATATTGCATGCGGCGCACGCGCGGTTGGATGATCGCCGGCGGTTCGATCGAAATGCTGAAGAACCGCATCGCCGAGCACGTCTTCGACCGCCGTTTCGACCAGCGCAAGCGGGCGCCGGCGGCGGAATGAATTCGGTTCCTATGCTTGCGGATGGGGAGGGCCATTCGGCTCTACCGAATGGCCCCAGTGCCGATCAGTGATATAGATCCAATTCGGGCCGTGGGTCGGGAACAAAGCCGTCTCGATTTGGCATCTCGACTTTCGGCAACGTGATCGCATTCATTGGTTCGGCCGGCTTGATGATTTTCGCCTCCGAGAGGACGTAGGCGACAACGCTGTAGACCTGATCATCGCTGAGCGAACCCGGAGACGAGAACGGCATCGCTCGTTTGACGTAGTCGAATAATGTCGTCGCATACGGCCAGTAGCTTTCGACGGTCTTCACTGGCGTTGCGCTCGCGAGCGTGCCACGGCCGCCGATCAACTTGTCGCCGCCAATTCCCTTGGCTGGGTTGCCTTCAAGATGATCGTCGTGGCAAGCGGCACAGGTACTTGCATAGATCTTAGCGCCTTCGGCTGCAGTGCCGCTGCCAGGCGGCAAACCGCTCCCATCCGCCGGTATGGCAAAGAACTTCGCCAGATCCTGCGGCGACGCCGCTGTGCCAAATCCATAGTGCGTTTGCGCCTGGGCATGTGCTTTCGGCGCCAGCGGAACCGCAGCGATGCACCAGCAGACGACCGCGACGGTTATGTCATGCATGGACATTGGTCACACTCCCGTCAGCTGCTACGCCCCAGCTTTGGATGGCGTTGAGATGGTAGATGGATCCGAAGGGCCCGTTATCGCCGCGGATCGCGATCAGTTGCTTGAGCGTCGGCTGAATGTAGCCGGTCTCATCGGTGCATCGGCTCTGCAATACGGCCGGCTTGCCCTCCCACATCCAAGGGAAGCTGAAGCGCACCGTGCACATCGGTTCGGGGATGGATTCGATGCGCCCGGGATACCAGGTCGCGCCGCCGTCTGTGGAAACGTCAACGGCTTGAACGCGGCCGCGTCCGGACCACGCAAGGCCAGAAATGTTGTAGAAGCCGGGCCCGGGCAGCTTCATGTCGCCGGACGGGAAGGTGATGACTGATTTGGCCTCCATGTCCAAGGTGAACTGACGCGCTTTGCCGTTTGCCATGAGGTCAGTGTATTTCGACGTTTCTTCGCGCGTCATGAACGGCTTGTCGCTGACCTCGAGGCGACGCAACCATTTGATGTTCGTATTGCCTTCATAGCCCGGCAGCAGCAGGCGCAACGGATAGCCCTGCTCGGGCCGGATCGCTTCGCCATTCTGACCGTAGACAAGGAGGGCATCCTTCAACATTTTCTCCAGCGGGATGCTGCGCGTCATGACGGCAGCATCCGACCCCTCGGCCAGCACCCAGGTGCCGCCCTCCTTGAGGCCAACTTCGCGGGCGATCGTCGCGAAAGGAACGCCGGTCCATTCCGAAGTGCTGAGCAGGCCGTGCGTGCCCTGCACCGTCTTCAATGTCGGCTTATTCCACTCGGTCAACCCATTGCCCGAGCATTCGATGAAATGCCGTCTGGTCACAAAAGGAAACCGCTTCAAGTCGGCCATGCTGAAATTTTTCGGCGTCTCGACCATGCCGTGGACGGCCAGCGTGTGTCGGCTCGGATCGATCGTCGGGATGCCGTTATGGTCGCGCTCGAAGTGGAGGCCGGAAGCGGTGGTATTTCCCACCATATTCTGCAGCGGAGTAAAGCTCCACGACGTGTAGGCGTTAGCGGTGGGGAAGCGCATACGTACTTCGGTCTCGAATTGCGAGCGAGCGCCGTATCCGCCATCCTCCCCAATAGGGCGGCCCTGTACCTTGGTTGGGTCGGGCGGGACATCGTAAGAAACGGCGCCGGGTGCGGCTTGAGCAAGCGACGCCGTTGAGCCGACAATGCCCGCAACCGATCCGGCCGCGAACAGGAATTTACGGCGGTCGGTCGGCGCTGAGCGCGGAAACATGCCGTCTGTGCAGTCGCAGTGCTGCTCTTCCCGTTTGCGCCGTTCGATAAGCCGCGCCTCGGCCATGACCATCTCGTCGGCCACGCGCTGGGATTTCTCGTCATAGATGACAGAGACGTTTTGCACGTTTCCCTCCCCGAATTGTCCCGAGCTCTGTCTTTCGACAGGCTCGCGGATTATTTTTCTGGAAGGTTAGCGCAAATTAGGAAGAATGCACCTTCATGACGCCTATGATGTGATTGACACGGCTAATGCAATGTCGATTCGGCCAATCATCCTGCTCCGACAATCCGTGTTTCGGTAGCAAAGCCCCAAACCGGATCAAATCGGTGGACGTGATAGACCGGACGCGTCTTCATGTGAGCCGGATACTCGCCTTTGCGCAGCGTCGTCGCGATGCTCGGCATCACGGTCGCCGGAATGCTCCCGACATGACCCGCGGTACCACGATGAACATGGCCGCTGATAACGGCGATGACCCGCCCGGAGTGCTGCAAAGCCTGGTTCAGCCTCGCCATCATCTCCGGTGTTTCGAAATTGAGCGGGTCCGGCCCCACCGGAACCTCAAACGGCGGATGGTGCGCAAAAACTGCAATCGGCATGGTGGTCTCGGCATCGATCATTTCGATCAAACGTCTGGCCCGCTCGAGGCAAAAGTCACCCTTGTTGCTGCCTGAACTCAGCGTATCCACCGCAATCAGTCTGACCGAGTAGTCCTCAACCGCGTAGTCGATAAAATCGGAATCGGGCGCAAGGTATCCGCCTGCTGAAAAAGCGGCGCGCAAATTCGCCCTGTTATCCTTGTTACCGGCCAGGACATAGACCGACGCCCGCGCCTTCGCGAGAATGGCCGCAGCCTGAGCGTACTCGTCTTGCCGTCCGTTATGGACGATATCCCCGGTGTGGACGATCACATCGGGGGCCGGATCGAGTGCGTTTATGTCGGCAATCGTGCGCTCGAAATCGCGTATTCTCTGGTCGGCGTCCGCTGTATCGAGGGCTATGTGAGTATCGGAGATTTGCGCGATGATCATGATGCCGGATGCTGGTCTGCCGATCGTAGACCAGCGTAATACTCCTTGAGGATCGTCACCACCTCTGGCCGGCTGAACTCGGGCGGTATGTCCGCGTTGGTCGAGAGCATTTCGCGCTGCTGCGTGCCGGAGATCGAAATGTGATGCTTCGGATCGTGGGGACAGGTCTTCGCCGTCGCCATCCCGTAGCACTTCCGGCAGTAAAAAGTGACGTCGATCTTCAGCGGCTTGGTCAGGAGAGCGCCGGGCCAGAGCTGATCGAAGATGTGTTGTGAATCGAACGGGCCGTAGTAGCTGCCGACGCCGGCATGGTCGCGCCCGACGATAAGGTGCGAGCAGCCGAAATTCTGGCGAATCAGCGCATGGAGCAGCGCCTCGCGCGGGCCGGCGTAGCGCATCTCGATCGGATAGCCGGCCTGAATGACCGTTCCCGGGCGGAAATAGTTGTCGATCATCGCCTGGATCGCGCGGGTTCGCACCTCGGCCGGGATGTCGCCTTCCTTCAGCTTGCCCAGCACTTGATGGATGAAAACGCCGTCCGACACCTCCACTGCAATTTTCACTAGGTATTCGTGACTGCGGTGCATCGGATTTCGAGTCTGGAAGGCGGCGACTTTCGACCATCCCCGATCGAGAAACATCGCCCGCGATTCCGCAGGGCGGATATAGAGCTTGGGATATTTGACGACGTAATCGCCTTCGTCGATCACCATCACGGGCCCGGCGAGGTTGACTTCGCCCTGGCCCAATACCTTCGCTACGCCGGGATGCTTGGGATCGGCGGTGCGATAAACGTGCTCGGCCTCGAACCGCTTGTCGATCGAATATTTCTCGCGAACGTTCATAAGCGCGAGAATCCTGCCGCTCTCGGCATCGATGAGAGCGACCTCTTCCTCGGCGCCGATGCTGTCGGCAAGCTCTTTGCTGACTGGAAGCGTGATCGGAATCGGCCAGAACAAGCCGCCGCCAAGCTTCATGTCCTGGCAAGCGCCGCGCCAATCGTCACGGCGCATGAAGCCGTCGAGCGGCGTATAGGCGCCCATCGCCAGCATGAGCACGTCGGAGACCGCACGCGAGTCGAGCGGAACTTTACGAAGCTTTTCCGCTCGGCGGCGCTCGGCGGCGCGCTCCGTCTCTGGCAGCAGCAGCGGCTTGACCGATTCCGAGCCGTGCGGCGGTACGAGCTTCGACATGACAGTCTACGGCCGTTTCGGGGTCTTGTATTCGACTTCCTTCTGGAACGGCTCCCAGACGGTTTCGTAACCGACAAACCCCTTTTCGTTTGGCTCTTTCTGACGCGTCGTCAGAAAGCGCGCGTGGCCGTCGGGAACTTTGGTGATCGGTTTTTGCTCGCTCATATGTCACCTTTTGCGTTGAAACCGGGATTGCCATTCAAACAGGTCGCATGAGCGACGGGTCGATAGCCGCCTGTGCGCCGATCGCTCCGCCCGCTCTTGCTTCTTCGTCGGTTGGCTCGCGCACAGTCACGATCTCGAGCGTAAAGACGACCTCTCTGCCGCAAAGCGGATTGTTGCCGTCGACCGTCAGCGTCTTGTCGTCGATCCTCGTCACGAGAAAGCTGCGTGTCTGCCCCTTGTCGTTTTCCATGAGGATGGAAGTGCCGACCTTCCGGTATTCCTCGGGAACATTCTCGATGCGATCCGTAAAAACCAACGCCTCGTCTCTGGCGCCGAAAATCCGATTGCCGTCGATCGGCACCTCGATGACCTCGCCTGCGGATCTGCCCTCCAGTTGCGCGTGTACGAAAGGGGCCAAAATTTCATTGTGTCCGTGAACATAACCCAACGGAAATTCGACCATGGTGAGCACATGACCCGACTTCCTGTCGGTCACCTTGTAGGTGAGTTCGACATATTTGCCATCGTGGATGAATTCACTCATGTCGGATCCGGGCAGCTCAGAAGATGGACGCACCGAAAATCCTGATTTTTCCATCCTCATAGCCGAGGACAAGCCGGCCCAGCCATTCACCGTCCTTTTTGGTGCTGCGCTGCCGGTAGAGAACCGTCACATGCTCGCCGCGGCGGATAATGCCAAGATAATCAAAGTGTCCGGACAGATTTCTGGCAAGCTCGCTGTTGGCGAACTGGTGGCCGGCCGTGATCTGGTTCATGGCGAGCGCCATGGAGCTGGAGAAATTCTTCACGAACTCTCCGTACTTGCCTTCGTTCGAATTCTTGACGAGGTCGCGCCACAGAGGCTCGGCTATGGCCCGTATCTCTTCGTCGGTTTTCTCAATAATGTTCACGTGCGGTTCTCTGGGACCGTGAAAGACCGGAGTTGTAGAGTGCGACAAAAGCGACATGTTGGTCTTTCTTTGCATCCAGGCGAACGTTCAACGCGATCGTCCGCCGGAGCAACTGTTATTCGTCCGCCGAAACCAAGTGGTAACAGGGCGCCTTCTCCATAGCATATTCACCGGTCTTCGGATCGCGGCGCGAAACAGTCAGCACGTGCCAGTTTGCGTCGTCCACCTTCATGGCGTCGCCGCGGTAGTAATAGCCCGGCCAGCGTGTCTCCTTGCGGAACAGCGTGTGCTGCGTAACGCATTCTGCGGCGCGATGCCGGTGCTTCAGCTCCCACGCACGCAGCAATTCGTGAATATCCTTTGCGGCCAGGCTGTCGAGATCTTCCTCCATGACCTTGAGCTTCTTGAGTGCAATATTCAGGAGCTTGTCGTTGGTCATGTAGCTGACCGTCACCCCGCCGCAATACTCGTCCATGAGTTTCTGCAGACGATCCAAGCCCTGCTTGGGATTGATGTAGTGCGGGTTGACATCGCCGGCCACGATCTCGTTGCGGTAAATCTTGTAGTGCTCCAGCGGCTTGTAGATCTCCTTCGCACGGCGGTTGATCTGCTCGTCGGATACGACGATGCCTTCGCCCTTGCCGTCGTCGATATATTTGCAGGCTGCCTTCGCGGCGAGACGACCCTCGGTGAACGAGCCGGACGAGAAGGCGTGTGGCGTGCCGCCGACCGCGTCACCGGCCCCGAACAGGCCTTCGATCGTCGTCATGCGGTTGTAGCCCCAGAAATACTCGGGCGGAGAAACGTCCTCGGGACCCGAGCACCAGGCGCCCGAGCAGGTCGCATGCGAGCCCATGACGTAGGGCTCGGATGTGGTCAGCTCGGGGTTCTCGTTCTTGGGGTCGACGTCGGTCGAAGCCCAGAGGACCGCCTGGCCGATGGTCATGCCGAGGAAGTTCTCCCAGCCGACCTCTTCCAGATGAGGATCCTGGAAGGCCTTCATGGTCACCATGTGAATGGGGCCGCGGCCCGCGTTCACTTCACTGATTATGCAATGGTTGCGTAGACAAGTCGGGATCGGCCTGTGGGTTAAGTGCGAAGCTTCCGGATCCAGATATTCCTTTCCGACCATTTTCTGAAGTTCGGGGAACCACCTGGATTCGTACTCCTCGCCCAAGCAATTTTGCGTATAGGTCTTCAGGTGCAGGAAATAGGCGCCGACCGGGCCGTAACCGTCCTTGAAACGCGCCAGCACGATGCGGTTTTCCATCTGCGTCATCTTGGCGCCGGCTTCGATCATGAGCCCATAGGCAGACGCGGACGACCAGGGCGCATACCAGGTACGGCCGGAACCTTCGCCCACCGAACGCGGCTTGAAGATATTGGAAGCCCCGCCCGCACCGCAGATCACGGTCTTGGACTTGAAGACGTGATAGTTGCCTGTGCGCACATTGAAGCCGACGGCACCGGCGACCCGGTTCTCCTTGCTGTCATCCATCAGCAGGTGGGTGACGCAGATCCGATTGAACACGTTGTCCGCGGATTTCTTGGCGGCCTCGGCCACGATGGGCTTGTAGGACTCGCCATGAATCATGATCTGCCATCGCCCCTCACGCAGATAGCGCCCGGTTTTCGGGTCCTTCATGATGGGCAGGCCCCACTCTTCGAATTGGTGCACCGTGGAGTCGACGTGACGGGCCATATCGAACAGCAGGTCTTCGCGCACCAGTCCCATCAGATCGATACGAGCGTAGCGGACATGGTCCTCCGGTTTATTTTCGCCCCACCGGGTCCCCATGTAGCAATTGATGGCGTACAGACCCTGGGCGACCGCGCCGGAGCGGTCGATATTCGCTTTCTCGGCAATAACGATCTTCTTGTTCTGACCCCAAAATCTGGCCTCCCAGGCGGCACCGCTGCCGCCGAGGCCTGCGCCGACGACCAGGATGTCGATGTTGTCTTCGACGATCGTTTTGTAAGCCATCAGTAATACACGCCTTTCTTCAGCTTGAGACCGGCTGCCTGAAGGGTATGCAAACCGCCGTCATCCATCCGGATCCACTTTGGCTCGTTGTACAGCAGCTGGCTGTCGCGCATTTCCTGGTTGGGCGCGGGAACTTCGGCGAGCTTCGGGATGGCCTGGCCCCAAGGCTTGGTCGTGATCGGCGACAGGAAATTCTTTTCCGTGCCGTTCCGATATTTGATCTTCCAGGCGATCGTACCTTTCTCTTCGTCGCGGATGACGCGAACGCTGTGACCGAGCGGGGCGAAGTCGGCATATCCGCGCACATCGATCGCATTCTGCGGGCAAGCCTTGACGCAGGAGTAGCACTCCCAGCACATGCTCGGCTCGATGTTGTAAGCGCGACGATAAGTCGGATCGATGTGCATGATGTCCGAGGGACAGATGTCGACGCAATGTCCGCATCCGTCGCACCTTGTCATATAGACGAAGGTTGGCATTAGTCGGCTCCTTAGCTGTTCCGGTAGAACTTTCGAGCTGTTTTCTAATAGTGGCGTGGCGCTTCGCGCTTGATGCCAAGTCCCATTTGCATCGGAGCGTTTTGCAACAGCTCCATGGAATGTCTTTTCTGTTGTTCGGGATCGTCACGGGTCAGCGTCGGCAAATTCTGCGCTGAACCGTTGGCCTTCGATACTCGTTTCTCGAGCGCCGCAGCAGGCTTGAAGAACATGTGGGAGAACTTGGACCACGGGATCGATCCGAAAAGCACCGTGGTAGTGACCAGATACAGCGTCAAAAACAGGTAAGATGTGCGGACGTGTCCCGTCGTCTCCACAAATGCCCAGACCAGGCCGAATGTCACGCTCAGGACGAGCGCGACGATAAACAAATCGGCGCGCACGAAACGGAACGGTGAATTGCCTTCCGCCGCGACGTCGACCCGGATGAAAAACCAAAACCAGTAACCGCCGAGGCAAACCATCAAAGCCCCGATGTACCACAACGTCGCCAGATTGGCAGGCGCCGGAGTGCCGGGCGTTGGGTATGTGAAAACCATGACGGCAGTGGTCACGACATAAATCACGAACCCGTACATTGTCAGGAGATGGGCGATTCTGCGCCGCATGTTGCAGAATTCGCCTGAGGTCATGACATCAACCACGGCCGTCTGGACCGCTATGGATACCATCTCTCCGCCGCCGACCTGCTGCTTCGCCTTGTTCCTGGAATTGCGCCAATTGTCGAAGAAGTAGCGAGCGCTCCTTTTATGGATGACGTCGAACAGCGTGCCGGCCACGACCAAAATGGCCATGAAGACGACGTATGTCTGCATGACGGCGGGTGGCACGGACGCCGAAAGTTCGGCGAACGGATTGCTGGTGAACATTGCCGGACGTTCCTTCCACAGTCCTGATTTTGGGCGTCACGATAGCCGCCGAAATGAAGAGTAGCAATCATTTGAATGCAGCACGGAGATTACGTCTATTCACGCAAACGAACGTTTCGTTCGATGAAATTTGTTAAGCGCCGCGCTGCTCAATTCCGTGCGCTCCTGTTGCGCGCACCGACCGAGAGGGAGTTGCGGGATTTGCGGATCCCCAACCTCATCAAGCGAGCCCGTCTATACGACGCAGGCGGCCAGTGGCCGGCGCGTTCAATCGATTCTACAGGCTGATATGAGAAGAATAATGAGTTGGATGCGCCGATTGCAGCGCAGCATGTTGGCTCCGAACAGGAGTCCGAAATGAGCGAAGCCGTTTTCGTCGCCGACGCGCCGGTAGCGCAGATCGCCCGGCAGGGCCGCTCCGGCGTTTTCGCGGCCGTCCCCGGCCTCTTGCTGACGGCGGGAGTGGCGGGACTCGCCTTCGCACTGCGCCGCATTCCGGGTGTAGCGATCCTCAGTCCAATGATCCTGGCGACGCTGATCGGCATGGCGCTCCATAACGTCTTCGGCACTCCCGCGTGGGCCAAGCCCGGTGTCACGCTCAGCCTGAAACGCGTGCTGCGGCTGGGCATCATCCTGCTCGGACTGCAATTGATGGCGTCGCAGGTTGCGCAGGTCGGCCTCGCCGGCGTCGGCGTCATCGCGGCCACGTTGATTGCGACCTTGACCTTCACCAAATGGCTCGGCCGCGTGATGGGCGTCGACGCCAAACTGGCCGAACTGATCGGCGCCGGAACCTCGATCTGCGGCGCCTCCGCGGTGATCGCAACCAATACCGTGACGCGCGGCAGCGACGAGGATGTCGCCTATGCCGTGGCCTGCGTGACGGTGTTCGGCTCGCTCTCGATGTTGCTCTATCCGCTGCTGCCGGGTTTGCTGCATCTCAGTCCCGCCGCCTTCGGCCTGTGGAGCGGCGCCTCGATCCACGAGATCGCACAGGTGGTTGCCGCCGCCTTCCAGGACGGCGCCCATTCCGGCGAGATCGCCACTGTGGCCAAGCTCACCCGCGTCATGATGCTGGCGCCAGTCGTCATCACGCTGGGCATCATCGCCGTGCGGCGGGCCGCTCACGCCGCGGGCGAGTCCGCCCGCGCCGCCGCGCCACCCATGCCATGGTTCGTGCTCGGCTTCATCACCATGATGATCCTCAACAGCGTCGTCACCATCCCGGCCGCCCCGAAGGCCACCATCGTGCTCGGCACGACCTTCCTGCTCTCCATGGCGCTGGCCGCCATGGGCATGGAGACGGACTTCCGCAAGCTCAAGGCCGAAGGCCTGAAACCGCTGGCTCTGGCCGCGGCGGCCTGGATCTTCATCTCCATTTTCGCGCTCGTGTTGGTGAAGCTTACCGCCTATTCTTGAGTGATGACGCTTGAGCAGCTTCGTATCTTTGTCGCGGTTGCCGAATGCGAGCACGTCACCCGCGCCGCCGAAGCACTGCGGCTGACCCAGTCGGCCGTCAGCGCGGCCATTGCCGCGCTCGAAAGCCGCTATAGCGTCACCCTGTTTGACCGGGTCGGCCGCCGCATCGAATTGAACGAGGTGGGCCGGCTGTTCTTAGGCGAAGCCCGCGCGGTTCTCGCCCGCGCAACCACTGCGGAGCTCGCGCTGTCCGAAATGAGCGGTCTCAAGCGCGGCACGCTCAGCGTCCATGCCAGCCAGACCATCGCGAGCTATTGGCTGTCACCGCGCTTAGTCGCTTTCCGCAACGCCTATCCGCAGATCGAGGTCAAGCTCGCGGTCGGCAATACCGCGCAGACCGCCGAGGCCGTGATCGACGGTACGGCCGAGCTCGGCTTCGTCGAAGGCCGCGTCGAGGACCCCGCGCTTCAGCAAAACACGATCGATCAGGACCGGCTGACCATCGTCACCGGCGCCGGCCATCCCTGGGCGCAAAAAAAGCGTCTGACCGAGCGGGATCTTATCGAGGGCGATTGGGTGTTGCGCGAACTGGGCTCTGGCACGCGCTCAGAGTTCGAAGCGGCACTGTCCGCCAAAGGCGTATCGCCAGAAGCGCTGAATATAGTTCTCGAACTGCCGACGAACGAGGCGGTGCGCGCCGCCGTGGAGGCAGGCGCCGGCGTGACCGCGATCTCGGAACTCGTAGTGGAGGCCGCGCTCCGCGCCGGCACGCTTGTCGCACTGTCATTTGAATTGCCGGCTCGCCCTTTTCTGGTCCTGCAACATCGCGACCGGTATCGGTCCAAGGCAGCGCAGGAATTCCTAAAGATCATCACCAAATTTGCTGAGCCGCGGCCCGCTCGCTCCGCATCGTGAATAAAACTATTCGCAGGTTAGATCGCGGCGCGTCCCTCCAGAGCCGTGGCGTAGCGGCGCAGCACATAAGCCTCGGTCAGGACGCCGACGACCCGCCGATCGAGGGAGGGATCGACGACCACCAGTGCTTCCGCTGCAGCGCTGTGAACAGCTGGCATCTGTCATGTCGCCTCGGCAATTCGGGCTTCCGCCGTTATACCCTTAAGACGGACGGCGCATCGCCGCGCCACCAAGTTCACGCGGTTTTCTTCGTCGGGGAGCGCAGTTCTTCGAGCTTTCGTTCCCACTTCATTTCAGTTGCAAATGCTTTGCACTCATCCGGGCTCATGAAAACAGTTTCCTTTTCGCCCGGATATGCGCGGGTCACGACATCCTTCATATAGCGTGAAATAACATCTTCCATGATCGGAATGAGATCGGTGTAGATCCTGGAATGGCGTGGCACGTGCTCTTCCCAAAGATGAAATAGATCTGAAGAAATGATATGCACGCCATGGCCGCAATTCCCGGCGCCGAGGCTTATTACGGGAACCGGCAAGATCTGCGCGAGATATTCAGCGACCTCAGACGTCGTCACCTCACATAGAATAGAGAAACAGCCGGCATCCACCATGGCTTTGGCGTCATCGACCAATTCCTTGGCGCGCTTGACGGTCTTGCCTTGGGCTGTAAAACCGCCCAACTGCGGCATGCGCATGGGGGTGATACCGATGTGACCCTGAACGGGGATACCAGCACGCACGATCGCTTCGATATTTCTGGCGTGATATTTGTTGCCTTCGCACTTCATAACCTCGGCGTTGGCTTCATGTACGAAGCGGCCGGCATTCTCGACAGCCTGCTCAGGCGAAACATGGAAACTCCAGTAGGGCATGTCGACCATGCGCAGACCGTATTTTGAGCCACGGTCAATTGCCTTCGACATCATCATGACTTCATCGAAGCTGACGGTGACGGTGCTCTTGTGGCCGAAAAGTATCATGCCCCCCGTATCGGAAACACATAGGATGTCCATGCCAAGTCGGTCGGCGACGACCGCCGTGCGATAGTCATAAGCGGCGAGTTGGGTAATTGGCTCGCCCTTCTTCATTTTGGCATTGAGCGTGTTGATCGTAACCTTCCGTCGCGCCGGCGCGTCTGCCATGATTAGTCCTTTCGCTCACAACACTGATGGTGACTGGGGAATGATCGGTAGGGGCATTAATTTGGCCGACTTCCGCCAGCAACTCACATGGGGCGCTTAGGACGATACCCAGTCAAATAAGCACCAACTATCGTATATTCGCTTTTGGCTATGTTTGACATTCCGCACTGAAAAAGCCCATGCCATCAGCGCCAGGGCTGACGCTGGCGACTTTTGGCCGGATCGTAGAATGGCAGCGGCATCCGCCTAATGTTGCGAAATATGCCGGCAGGATCGTTCAATGTTGCGCCAATGTCGGTGTCAGCGACGACGTAGCCAAGACCGAGGATACCGCCGACGGCAATGCTTTGGCAGGCAGACGTTACCACTACTTCCCCTGGGGTGACCGGCCGTTTCAGGTTGCGCAATGGCTCCCAAGGCAATCGCAAGACGTTCGCATCGGCGCAAAACGATATGAGCTTGATTTGCGAAGCCCGCGAATCAATAGATCGACAGAATTTTCCGAGGCCCGCTTCTTGTGGCGAAACAGACAAGCGGAATTCGTTGCTGAACAGTACAAAGCCTGCCTCGATCCGAAGCATGTCGGCGGCGATAAATCCGGCGGGCCTTACATGCACCAAAAGTGCCTGCCAAAGATCGCGCGCGCTCTCACGCGGAAGGATAATTTCGAATCCGGCTTCGCCCGTATACCCAAGGCGCCCAATGCGGCATGGAATTCCCTTCAGCTTTGTTTGGCAAAACCGAAAATACCCAAGCGGTTCGATCGAGGTGGTATCGCCAAGCGGGTGCAATGCGTCGAGTGAGCCGGGCCCCTGCAACGCGAAAATGGCAGTATCAGGCGTAATATTGCTGATGGTGATGCCGGGACCGGCATGGCCTAGCAAATCCGCGACGTCGTCGCGGCGCCCGCTCATCACCTCGTATGAGTTTAGGCCTGTCCTCCAAACGGTCAAATCGGCGACGACGTCACCAGCCGGTCCGATGCGAAGCGCGTAGTAGATCTTGCCCACGTCCAACGCTGCCAGCGATCGTCCGGTAAATGCCTCGATAGTGCCTCTGGCGCCGATACCTTCGAGCCGAGCGCATTCGAGAAACGAGAAATCGAACAATGCACAATCGGTGCGGCATGCTCTCGCCTCCGCTGCCGCGTCGCCGAAATCGTCGATCCGTTCGAAATCCGCAAGCGCCATCGAAGAGAATCACCCGAGGAGCCGCCAGCCCACATTTGCGAGGATAAACGTACCGATCAAGATAAGAATGACAGATACGATTCCGCGCAAAATTGCGCGCGGTACCACATGCGCAAGCTTGGCGCCGTACCACGAGCCGACGGTCAGGCTTGCGGCGAGGACTCCGCCCAAGGTCAGGTCAAGCTTGCCGTAGAGGATATTTCCAACCGTGGCAGCAATCGCGACCGGCAGCTGAATCGCCTGGCTCAAGCCGACGGCGGTCAGAACCGGTACGCTCATCGAGATCATGATGGGTACCAGGACAAGCGGTCCCCCGGTACCGGTCAGAGAGGACAGGAAGCCGGTCACACCTCCGACCGTTAATAGGACCCCGCTCGAGATCTTAGTATCGGCAACCTCGACGATCTTCTGGGTACGCAACGAATTGAGCCCGGAAAGAAAGGTCAACAGCCCCAAACAGGCTTCCAGCAATAGTCGATTAAATACGCTAACGGCCCATGCGCCCGCAAACGCCGTCGGCGTTGCACCGATGCAGAGTCCTATCGCCATTCCCCAATGAATCGATTTGTTACGGGCGAATACCGTCGTTGCCACGAGCCCCGACAGTATATAGGCCAGCAATGCCGCCGGGATTGCCACCTCGATCGGAATGCCGGCAAGAAAAACCAGTGCCGGCACTAGGATAACACCGCCAATTCCGATGCATCCAATCATCAGTCCGGATATCGTTCCGAGGAGCGCAATCCACATCAGTTCCGATATTGCCAACGACATCATCCGGATTCGCGCCAGAACGGCATTGTTTTTACACTTCTAGAACCTTTGCGGTTGTGGGGGGTGAAAAATTCGACCTGCGGGCCCGGTGGGCATTCCAAGATTTTTCTTAAGTCCCGTCTATTTTCACGGTAGGATGACGCTCAAAGCTTCCAATTGTCGCGGGAGGGGACATGTTCATCCGGCAGTTTCGCTATCTCGTCGCCGTGGCAGAAGAGCGTCACTTCGGCCGCGCGGCGCAACGCTGCAATGTCACTCAACCGAGTCTATCAAGCGGAATCAAACAGCTCGAGCTTGAACTCGGAGTGCCTATCTTTCTCCGCGGACGCGGCCAACGCTTCCACGGATTGACGGCCGAGGGCGAACGCGTGGCGGTCTGGTCGCGCGCGGTGCTGGCCTATTGCGACGCCATGCGAAAGGAAGTCGCAATGATGCAGAACCATCTCACCGGACATCTGCGGATCGGTGCGATGCCGTCGATGTCTCCGGTTCTTCCATATCTGCTGGAGATCGTTCGCACCAAGTATCCCGGCGTGCGCGCGGACGTGCAATTCATCGGCAACGAAGCGATGAAGCTCGGCTTGAACAATTTTGCGCTGGATGTCGCGCTTACCTATCTGGACAAAGCAGATCTCGGCCGGAAAAACACGCTTCCCATCTACACCGAGCAACTGAGTTTGCTCGTCCCGGATCGGCCGGAATTTCAAGACCGCGAAACGATCAGCTGGAAGGAGGCAGCGCAGCTTCCACTGGCGATGTTGCGCACCTCGATGCACGAGCGCCGTTTCGTGGATCAAGTTTTCAAGAGCGTCGGGTGTTCACCAGTCGTCCCGCGGGTCGAGTCCGAATCGATTTTGCATCTTATGTTCCAGGTCCAGTTCACCGAGTTGTGCACATTCATTCCGTTACACTTCGCTCACGCCCCGGGGCTGCACCGCGGAACGCGGGCATTGCGGCTTGTCGATCCGATCGTGACCCAGGACGTCGGTCTATTCTGGGCGGAGGGCGAGATTGTGCTACCCATGGCAAATGCTTTCGTCTCGATCGTGCAAAAGCTCAACAAATCCGGTGAGCTCCGGAAACGCCTAGAAGGTGACAAGGCCGTAATCTACGACGGACCGGTGGCAAAGCGGAAAACGCTGGAGCGTGTGAAGGCCTGACGGCGGTTATCGTCAAGCCGGCCTCAGCTTCCTGAGCTTGATCGCCGCCGCTATCGGATCGCTCTCGGCGATCAACGCTGACGCCTTGAGTACCGACCGCGTCGTGCTTTCCGCCGAGCCGTTTTTCACGCCGCCGTTGACGTAGAAGTACGGCTCCGAATTTTCCGCGTCACCAGGCGAAAACCCGAAATCACCGAGGTTCGCTCCAGAATGATCTGGCCGGCTGGTGAGATTGAGCGTTTGCGGCAGGCAAACGATGCAAATTTCATCCTCGCCGGCGGCGCGGGCGGCCGCATTAAGAACCGCCGCCGCATCCTGGAACAAGGCCATCAATTGCATGAGACCCTGCCGGCACAATTGCGGCGAATAATCTTCCGCGTCGCCGCTCATCAGACCCGGTATCGTGTAGGGCAATTCCTTGGAAAATTTTTGCCGATCAACTCCTCGATGCAACAGCTCGACCAGAATCCAGGCTTCAGCCTCCGCCGGAGAATGCTCTTCCGGATCGAAAACGTGAGGCACCGGCTTGCCGTTATCGAGAAATTGCAGCTTCAGCGTCGGCAGGCGCATTTCGAGCGCGATACCGTTGTCGAACGGCTTGGTGATGATGGCCGCTTCGGCAGGGTGGAATTCGAGACTTGTATGGTGCCCCGGGGCGCTTTCTGTCACGTAGCTGTTGGCGATCCGGGCCAACCATTGCACGAGATTGATCGCTTCCACGCGCGCTTGCGCCAACTCTGACAAGTCGCAGGGGGCGCAGGTTTGCCATCGGCCTGCCAAGGCATTCCCGGGAGCATCAACCGAATTTGTCATAGCGGATATCTCGGATGGCGAAGCCGCCGGCAATCAAGGAGCGGATCGTGCTATCGACCATAATCGGCGGTCCGGCGATATAGGCAAGCACATTGCGGTCGCGCTCCGCCATCGCTTTGGCGGCAACATCATGGACCATCCCCTCAGCAAGCCTGAGGGCGGGGAATTCCGCGTGCAATGGCGTCGCCGCGGCTTCGTCGGACAAGGCCACAGTGACGTCGAGGTTGCCATGCGAGGCCGCGGCGTAGCGCGATAATTGCTCGAGATAGAACGTGTCTACGAGCGTTCTGACGCCGAAAAAGACTGCGCCCTTGTGGGTACGGAAGTGATCCGCCTGCGCGGCGCATTCGAGTATCGACATCATTCCGGCGATGCCCGAGCCGCCGGCAATGCATACGATATTGCGGCTTTCCTCCGGACGAAACACCGCTCGGCCAAGCGGGCCGAACACCTCCACTTCCGCAGCGTCCGCTACTTCATCGAAGAACCAGTCGCTGAAGCGTCCTCCCGGCTTGCGCTTGAGCACCAGCGCGAGCCGGTCGATGTCAGAGGCGAAATTAACCATCGAATAGGCGCGGCCGCCGCTTACACCCGCGGCTTCGAGGACGACGAACTGCCCCGCATGGAAGGTCATGGGCGCCGACAAATGCAAATCGAAATGCGCGACGTCTCTCGTCAGTTTGCGGATTTTGCGGATCGCGCCGCGGCGCAATGCCGGCCGGGATTTGTCCAACACCGCAAGTTCCGCGGGGACCCGCAGAAGGCAGTCGGAACGCGCCCAGGTCTGGCACATCAGGATGTCGCCCTTTTCGGGCTTGAGCCGCGCCCCGCCGGGCGCTTCCTTCCACCTGACCTCAACACTGCCGGCCATGACACGGGCACGGCATGTTCCGCAAGTTCCGGTGGCGCATTCGTACGGCAGATTGATGCCTTGCCGCAGCCCGGCATACAGGATCGGCTCGCGATCGCCGCAGTCGAAGGAGAGTTCGCCGCTTTTGTGCTGGACCGTTATCTTCATCAGGACTGGTGGCCGCCGCTATTTGAAGAAATCGTCGTCCATGTCGTCTTCGGTATCGAATTCGTAGGTGAGTTCATCTTCAATATTCGCCAGGATCGAGCCGTTCTCCTGCTTGATTTCGTAAGTCTTGAGGGGCTTTTCCGTCTCGCCCTGCATTTCCAGCGTCCGCAGATCCCAGGCCCACAAATGTTTCGTGCAGGTGAGAATACAGCGGGCGACGACGCCTGATTCCGCCAGCGGCTCCTCCATATGCGGGCAAATCGGCGGAATGGCGCGAAAGCCCTCGCCGTAATTCACCAGCACGATCGGGATGCCGTCAACGTCGAATTGCTGCACCGAGTTTTCGGCAACCTCGGCCGCATCGCATATACGCTTCCACGTCATCGCTGCTCAGATTGGCCAGTGTGAGCCCTTGTCGAGCCGCCGGTTCTCGATTCGCACTTCGCGGCTGAGGAACTTCGCTTTGTTGTTCTCGATCTTGAACGTATCGATATATTTCCCGACCAGAAACAAGCGGCTTTCGCCGGCGTCGATATGCGAATTGATGCCGTCTAGCAGCGTTTGATAGACGACGACAGAACTCACCGCCTTCGCCGATTGCGCCGCTTCATCGACGTCAACGGTATAGACAGAAGTGTGCCGGGTCAGCGGCGAGTGATCGGTATTGTGTTTCGGCAACAGCTTGACCATGGTCGCCAGCCCGTTCCGATCGAGCGCGAGATAGGTCACGTCCTTATTGATCTCCGGGCTAAAGGCGCGGATCGCGTATTGGAAATCGTCGTGGCAATGCGCGAGCCAGTCATTCCACTCCTGTTGATCGAGCAGGATGGTCGATCGATAAATCGTGTCACGAACAAGAGCGGCCGAATCCACTGCTGATCCCCATTCAGAAACGCGGCCATCGCGCCTGCGTCGTCATTTCGCGCACGCACGATGTCACCGAAGGAAGGCGTACCCGAGCGGCGAATCGCTCCGCCGTTCGAGGTTCGCGGTTATTCGGCGGCAACCGATACCGGTTCCGTATAAGGCAGGTCCGGCTTGCTCGGCTGCCGATTCATCCAGCGGCCCCATTCCTGATAATAGTGCCGCATGCCGTTTTCGTCATGGATCGTCTGGTTTTCGTGACGGCCCTGCAGAATGCGGCGTGGCTCCGCACCGGTCGCCATCGTCGTGCCTTGGCCCTGAACGCCGATGAGATCCTCGTGCAGATTACGGCCGAACGGGCCCCAGATCGAATTATGATGATTGATACGGGTTTGGCGTTCTTCCGGAGTGTCGCGCTTGAGGCCGAGGCCGCGGAACTCGATCATCACCTTGTCCGGGCCGAGCGGCGTGACGACATCGCAGCGCAACGCCGAGCCGCGCAGGTTGAAGTTCATGCCCGGGAACAGGTCGATCATGTACCATTGGTTCGGCGGCAAATGCGGAAACGATAGCGCGGCGCGGCTGTCGAAGCCTTCGTACTTTTCGTAATTGACCTCGAATGTGCCGACCACAATGTGGCCGTGATCGAACGCTTCATTCTTGCGCGCGAAGTAGGCGTCGTTAAAGCCTGTTACGCGGTTATGGTAGTGCATGAAATCGTGATAAAATTCGCAGTTGGTGTCGTGCCAGAGCTTGTAGTTCGCGTTCACGATCGCCTTATGATAATGGAAAACCTCGAGCGGCTCGGCTTCGAGAGTCTTGCGCAGGCAGGCAAACGCGGCTGCACCCCAATCTTCCAGTGAAGTCTGCGGATTATCTTCGAGATTGACCCACACGAAGCCGCCAAATTTCACTTCGCAACGCAGCCGTCGCAAGCCGACGTCTTCCTTGCACAGCCGTTCCTGAAAGCCTTCCTTTTCGCGGCTGATGTAAACGCAGTTGCCGCGCAAGTCGTATTGCCAGGCGTGAAACATGCAGGTCATGCGCTTCGGATTGCCGGAGGCCTGCCCTTCGAGGAAGCTTCCGGACGGACGGCGCTCGATGATCATGCCGCGATGCGGGCAGACGTTGAGAAAGGCGCGAATTTCGTTGTCCGGGCCGCGGCAAACAATCACCGGTTCGCGCGCTATCGACGTCGTGCGAAAATCGTACGCCTGCGGCAGCTCCGATTCATGACACACCGGTATCCAGGCCTTCTTGAAGATCTTCGCAAGTTCTTCTTCGAAAATCTCCGGATCGGAATAGATCCGGCTATCGACCCATTCGGTCGGTTTGAGTTTGGGGTCGGCCAACCACTGGCGATGATTCTTCGCTGCCACGGCGTTTTGCTCCTACGACGATTCGTGAACGTTTCAGGACACCTGCTACGCCCGAAACGGTGAATATTTTTGACAATATAAGCCAATTGGCGTTCCTAAACCACCATTGTTACGGGCGAAAAATCGAAATTTCTTATCTATCAATAGATTGAGCAATCACCTCGGGGATAAAAGTGAAAAGCCAGCAATCTGCGGTTGGCGCGGCATTCCGTGCTTTCCCTTTGCGACGGCCGGTAATAGCGGGGCTCTATTGTTTCATTAGGAGGAACGATTTTCTCCACCACATTCGATGCTGTCATGTTCTGGGGTGATGACGGAATGTGCTGGGCGAAATCGAAATAAGAGCCTGTAAAACCCACGAAGGCCTCTGCTGAGGCCCCTGCGGCCTTTAGCCCACAGAACTGTGCAGACGAAGACAGGCGCAGGCGCAGGCTTCGTGTGCTATGTTAAGCGCTGGAGGTTACGCGAAAACTAATCGATCGAAGGGACCGCAGAGTTTCGAAATCGATTGAAAACAATTACGACCTGGGAGGACGCGATGTATCAGACTCATAACGGCTGCGCACCCCGAGTTTCCTTCGGCAGCGCGCACCTCATCACGCGAGTGCATGCGGCACAATCAGTATTGACCGCCTTCGTCGCCATGAGCCTAGTGACAATGGCCCTCGTGGCAGCAGTGCCGGCGCGAGCCGCCGCGGAGAAGGATTACGGCAAGCCCGGCACGCCGATCGATCTCGTCATTGGCTATCAGCCCTATTACACCGAGTCATGGTCGGGCCTGATCATGCGCGATAAGAAATTTTACGAAAAATATCTGCCCCAAGGGTCGACGGTCAGCTTTCAGGTTGGCTTGCAGGGCGCAATCATTGTGAACGGTATGCTCGCGGGCAAGGTCGATGTCGGATACGTCGGTGATATGCCGGGCATCGTCTCCACCAGTCATCCGGAGGTCCGCGATCTTCGGCTCGTCTCCGTACTGGGCCTCGGTTACGATCAATGCAATATCTTTCTGGTACGCAACGACGCCCCACAATTCAACTCGCCTGAAGATGCGATCAAATGGCTTAACGGCAAGACGGTCGCTGTGCCGAAGGGAAGCTGCACCGACCGTTTCGCTCAGGCGGTATTCAAGCGCTACAACATCGAACCATCCGAATATCTGAACCAGAGCATCGAGGTGATCACCAGTGGATTCCGGGCGGGCAAGCTTGACGCTGCGGTGATCTGGGAGCCAACCGCGTCGCGTATCGTTCAGGACAAACTCGCCCGCCGGGTCGCATCAGGCGCTTCCGTCGATGAAAGTGATGGCGGATTCATGGTCATGCCCCAAGCGTTGATTCAGCAGCGGCCCGATGTGGTCAAAGACTGGCTGCAAGCAGAATTGGATTCCGAGTTGTATTTCGCCGATTCAAAGAACGCCATGGACATCGCGAAGATGGCGGAAAGTCAAACAACCGGATTTCCGGAAAAGGCGCTATGGACTTCGGCCTTCGGTACTACACCAAAATCAAGTGGCGGAACCGACACGCGCATCACACTTGCTTACGGCTTTACACCGGACGCAACGAATCTCATTCAGAAAGCCTCCAAGTTTCTTGTCGAGATCAAGAGCATCAGCGCGGAGATTCGTCCCGATGCTATCCAGCCGCAATTCACCGCTGATATCTTGAAGGCCCGTGGCCTGACCGCACCGGTAGGAGAAGTCAAAGCCCTTCCGGATTCGGCATATACGGGTCCGTGACGATTCTGCAGTCGCCGCAACCGCCGAATGCGGTCGCGGATGACTGGACGTCAATACAAGACGCCGGTTTGGCGGGAGCGCATGAGTTGAATCTCACCATGACCGAGGTAAGCCCGGTTCGTGTTCTGAACAAGAATGTGCCGCTGGCACTGACGGACGATAGGATCCGCAATGTCAGTCCGCTTACGCTCGCGATTCATCGTTTCTTGTTGTGGCTGAAAAGCCCGCGCCCGTACCTGATGCTGATCGGCTTTGCGCTCTTTATCGGTTTCTGGTACTTGTCTGTGGAGGTCTGGAAACTGCCCCGCTTCTCCGAGATGCCGGGTCCGACGGAGGTAGTGCGCGAGTGGTTTAGCAGAAATCCGACCTATGGATTGTCTGTCTTCACTCCCGAATATTACATGCACATTTGGGTGAGCACCCGCCGCATCGCGATCGCCTTCTTTCTCGCGACCGCCATAGGCGTTCCGCTCGGCCTCTTTTTGGGATGGTCGGTGCGCTTCAAGCAGTACGTCTTCCCGGTGTTCGAACTCTTGCGTCCGGTGCCGCCGCTGGCGTGGGTGCCGCTCGCAATCGTGATGTTCAAGGGTTCGGAAACGCCGATCATCTTCCTGACCTTTCTGGCATCGTTCTACGCTACAGCGCTGAATACGATGCTCGGCGTTGAATCAATCGACGCTTCCTATATCCGCGCAGCAGATTGTCTTGGCGCTACGCGCTGGCAGGTCTTTCGCCACGTGATTGTACCCGGTGCCATGCCATTTATCTTTACGGGCTTACAGATTTCCGTCGGGGTCGCTTGGTTTTCTCTCGTCGCTGGTGAAATGGTTTCCGGACAATACGGCCTCGGCTATGTAATCAATACTTCATACACAATGGTTCGTTATCCGACGATTGTTATCGGCATGATCACGCTCGGGATCGTCGGATATGTCACCAGCGCCGCAGTTCGTCTTGTCGGCGATTATTTGATGCAGTGGCGTATCCGCGAGCTGGCGCTGGGAGGCGACAGGTGAGTGCGCAATCGGCGCCAACGCGAAGTTATTCGCCCGCTCGGGTAGCGCCAGCCCGCAAGGGAGGCGTCCGAATTGTGGAGGTCGTCAAAAGATACGGCACGAATGACGCCGGCATTCTAGCGGTTGATCACTGCACGTTTGACGTACCGCCCGGCGAAATCACGGTGGTTGTTGGTCCATCCGGATGCGGCAAGACAACTCTGCTTAATGCAATCGCGGGCTTCCACAGTCTTTCGTCAGGCAGCATTTATCTCGATGATGAGATGTTGTGCGGACCGCGAAGACTGAAAGCGCAACCAGGTCCCGACCGGATTGTCGTGTTCCAGAACGGCGCGCTCTTCCCCTGGAAGACCAACATCGAAAATGTGACGTTCGGGCCAATCATGCAGGGCCGGCTATCGCGCGCCGAAGCATATGATAAGGCGCGCGGTATGATGGCCGATGCTGGATTGCGTGGCATTGAGCACAATTATCCCGGCGAAATTTCCTCTGGCGTGAGGCGACGCGTCGAGATCGTTCGCGCACTCATGAATGATCCGAAGATTCTTCTTCTCGACGAGCCGTACCGTGCTTTGGACTCGCTGACCAAATCAGTGATGCACGAAGCGCTGCTGGAAATCTTTTACAAGAACCGCGTAACGATCTTCTTCATTACTCATGACCTTGAAGAAGCGATCTTCCTCGGTCATCGCGTTGTCATCATGACGACAAGGCCGTGCCGGCCGAAGAAAATCCTCGATATCGATATCCCGCATCCGCGGGATTACAGCGTGCTCACGACCAAGCGTTTCCGCGAATTCATGGATGAAACGGCCGCCGCCGTGCATGAGGAAGCGATCAAGGCCTTCGCCGCTGGCGAGAAGGAGCGCTGAGCATGGCGAAAGCATTCACTTTGAAGGCCGTGACTTTCGTCATTGGAGAAGAGTTTTGGCGCGGCGTGGTCGCCATCGGGGTGTTCCTAATCTTTTGGGAGATCGGATCGCGTTCGCAGTCGTTGTTCGGATTTGCATTTCCGTGGGTTTCGCAAATCCCCGCACCTACGGCCGTCCTGCAGGAACTGATCGTGTTGGTTCAAGATCCAAGCTTCTGGATCAGTGCTTTACTAAGCACGCTGAGGGTTTTTGAAGGTTTCTTGGCCGCGATGGTGATCGGTATTCCGCTCGGCCTGGCAATGGCTGTGAGTCGCACGTTCTATGGCATCACTTTTCCCGTTTTCGAAGTGTTGCGGCCGATCCCGCCGCTTGCCTGGGTGCCGGCGTCCATCATCTTTTGGCCGACCCAAGAGCTTTCGATTGCCTTCGTTACCTTTCTCGGCGCGTTTTTCACCATCGTCATCAATGTGATCGGCGGAGCCCAGGCGATTGATGTTCGCTTTTTCCAGGCGGCCCGCTCAATGGGGTCGTCGACCTGGGACATCTTTCGCCGTATCATTCTACCGGCCACGGTACCGTCGATTGTAGTCGGCGCCACCGTCGGCGTCGGCATCACCTGGGCGGTGGTCGTCGCCGCGGAGATGATTTCCGGAGGTGGCAGCGCCGGTTCCGTAGGCGGCGCGGCTGGCGGGGGACTCGGCTTCTTCATCTGGAATTCCTATGTCGGCGGCTCGTACACGCAGATCGTCGCCGGCATGATCAGCATTGGCATTGCCGGTTACGTATCGAGCGCGGTGCTGCGCAAAATCGGAAAATGGATGACGCCCTGGCTTTCGGAAAGCTGACCTAAAACATGAATATCCAACAAATGGTTCAAGGTTCGCAGATCGCCTCCAGCTTTCTCGGCAGTCAGATCACGGTAAGCAGCGTGACCAAGAGCTACGGCGCCGGCGACTTCGCTAAACAGGTCGTTCACGACTGCAGCTTCACCCTCGATAGGGGCAAGCTGACAGTTATGATCGGACCATCCGGCTGCGGCAAGAGCACGCTGATCCGCATGCTCGCGGGCTTTGAACGTCCGAGCAGCGGTACGATTACACTTGACGGCAAACTGGTAACCGGCCCCGGGCGCGACCGTCTTGTCGTCTTCCAGGAAAGCGCGCTGTTCCCGTGGATGTCGACGTATGACAACATCATGTTCGGTCCGCGCGCGCGCGGCGAGGATACGCCGGAAATACGCTCATTTGCCGAGGATCTCCTGCGGAAAGTCGGTCTCGATGGCTTTCGCAAAAAATATCCGGCGCAGCTCTCGGGCGGAATGCAGCGACGTGCCGAACTGGCGCGGTCCATGATCAACAAGCCAGATGTCATGATCCTCGACGAGCCATTCCGCGGTCTCGATGCGATGACGAAAAAGCTGATGCAGGAATACTACGCCAATCTCTATGAAGAATTTCGGCGCACAACTTTCTTCGTCACCACCGACATCGATGAGGCAATTTATCTTGCCGACCGTATTCTCATCATGACAAACATTCCGACGCAGGTCCGGGCCGTTATCAACGTTGATCTGCCGCGGCCGCGACACGTTGAAGACATCACTGAGAATGATGAAGCCAATGCGATTAAAATGCAGGCGCTAGGTCTGTTGCACGAGGAAGCGATGAAGTCGTTTGCGCGCGGCAGCAAGGCCGCCGCGGACTTCGTCGATGCCTACGCTAAACGTATAGCCAAAGAGTGAGCGTGTGACGGCAAGGACGCCGGATATTAGCTTCCGACTGGGTTATCGATGACAGCAAAGATAATTGATGGAGTGGCGGTTGCTAAGAAGATTCGCGACGAATGTCGTGAGCGCGTCCAGCGTATCGTTGCACAAAGTGGGATACCGCCTGGCCTTGCCGTCATCATCGTCGGTTCCGATCCTGCATCACAAGTCTACGTGCGAAATAAGATTCGCGCCTGCGCCAATGTCGGCATCAAGTCGTTTCGGTTCGATTATCCCGCCGACGTAAGCCAAGAGATCGTCATCGACAGAATTATCCAGCTCAACGACGATCCGGCTGTTCATGGCATTTTGGTTCAGCTACCGCTGCCGCCGACTTTCGACATGAGCCGCATCTTGCACAGCATATCGGCCGACAAGGACGTCGACGGTTTCCACCTCTATAATGTCGGCGGGCTTGTGGTCGGTGGCACGGTGTTTCCCCCCTGCACGCCGTACGGTGTTCTGAAAATGCTCGAACACGAGCAAATTCCACTCGAGGGCAAGAATGTCGTCGTGGTCGGTGCCAGCAATATCGTCGGCAAGCCAATGGCTCTGATGCTGATGCAGCACGAGGCGACCGTCTGCATCTGTCATGCGAAGACCAGGGATCTGGCGCAATTCACGATTCTTGCTGACATTCTCGTGGTTGCCGCAGGCTACCCGAATCTAATTCAGCCGGAGATGGTTCGCACGGGCGCCGTGGTGATCGACGTTGGCATCAATCGCCTGAGCGACGGCAGGTTGGTTGGTGACGTTAATTTCGATGGTGTCGCTGCCAAAGCGTCCTACATCACGCCGGTGCCGGGCGGAGTCGGTCCGATGACTGTCTCGATGTTACTAGTAAATACCGTCACGGCTTGCGAACGACGGCAACAGCAGAATTTCGCGCCCATTTGGACGAAGTTCTGGCCTGCACGGCTTTCTAATTGATCTGACAGGCTGCGTTTTGAGCGCGATTCTGCGCCATCTGTCGGTCTTTAAACGTCGCATTATGAATAGTTAGTTTGATCCAAATCAAGGTTTTGTCGTCTACTTACTCTAATATACTCAAAAGAGAGATCTTTGCATCAAGTTGAGGGAATACATCATGCAGCTGATCCGCGAAGTTCTTGAAAAGTTGAAGAGCACGATTACACCCGACCGTCAGCTTTCAGGTTTTATGTGCGAGAGTTGCGAATTCCGGAATCACTGCAGTCTTCCCGCGCACCGACGGCAATTGTGTTGGGAAGCTCGTGCGCTTCGTTCGCGTTGAGGCGCCTGTACGGCTGGACGTGTGGACGGCCGTCTAGGGTGCATCGGCCCAAGCGAGACGCTCGTCGAATATTGCATGCGGCGCACACGCGGCTGGATGATCGTCGGCGGCGCGATCGAAATGCTGAAATACCGTATCGCCGAGCACGTGTTCGACCGCCGTTTCGATCAGCGTAGGCCCGCGCCAGCCGTGGACTAAGAGCTCGCTTTCGGAAATACGACGGGATTTTATCGAAATAATTTCCAATGTCACGGAAGGACTACTCGTCGGGAAGCTCGCTTCCTGCCGCCCGCCCGAAGGAGCAGATGTGATCACCGAGTTTCAGCCACCGGACGGTCTGGTAGGAGAGGGTCGGCGAAGATCGGATCAAATATCGTCGACATTGATAGGGCCGCGGACCGGGTCAGATGCTGATCGTCGATATAAAGCGGATGACCATCCTTCTGCACCTGACAGAAGCGAGCATCGCAAAGATACTGGTGCGGCCAGACCTCCTGCACATGATACTTTTTGGCGAGGTCGGCAAAAAGAGCCAGGACGAACCGCTGCCGATCGTTGAACTCCTTGCGAGTCGGCCGGAGACGGAAGCTGCGAGGAACGCCGAATGAATCGAAGTAGAGCGTGCGCGGCACGTCATAGCCGATCTCCGGGATCGGGCCGACCAGCCAGACCTGCTTGCCGGCGGTGGTGAGCTTGGCGATTGCCTGTTCAAGGCCGGCTGCTAGGCCCGCATGATTGTCTATAGCGACGCCCAACGCCTCGGCTAAGGACACACGTGGCCCTCCCTCGTGCTTATATGGCGAGCCCTCGGCCCACAGCCCCCACCGGCCGGCCAGGATGACGCTATGGATCGACGGCTGGGATAGCAAATATTCGACGATGGCATCGTTCACGCGGCGGCATCCGGAGTCACCTCTGTAGATGCCGAGCTCCGGGATGCATCCGGCAGTGCCAAAGAATATGCCTGCGCGCTGCGCTTTCTTCGCTGCAACATCGAACGCAGCTCTCAGGCTCTCGGCGTGTGAATCGCCCCACAGCGCAAACTGAGGCGCAATGTCACTAACGCCGAATTTGCACAATGGCCGTCGTCTAATGTCGGTGTCCTCATCTATCGCCAAGCAAAGCTCGCGATCCGGGTTGATGTCGCTCTCGCTGTCCACAATTTGCAGTCCGGGCTTTCCGATACGGCTGGGCAAGCCGCCAGTGAAATGCAGGGCCAGACCGAAGCCGCCGAATAATACGAGCGCCGCTGCTGCAGCTCCGAATACCGTTTTGGCATTGCCGAAAATCCAGTGGCCTCGCCGCACCGGCTGCTCGACATAAAACCAAGATGCGAAAGCAAGAACGATCGAGAGCGCGATGAGCGCGAGCCGTATCGTGAGGCTCGGGCCGCCGACGAGCACATAGGAGGCGAAAGCCAGCAACGGGAAATGCCAGAGATATAGCGAGTATGAAATCTTCCCGACGAGGACCGGTGCTGGATGCGAGAGCAGCCGTGTCACAGTCCCGCCGCGGCCCGTTCCTGCCCAGATGATGCCTGCGGCTCCGATGGCCGGCACGAGCGCGGCGAAGCCGGGAAATGTCGTGTTCTTTGAAAATCCGAAAATTGCATAGCCGATCAGCGCGACACCGAGAAGGCCGGCGGCTTCGCTCCATTTGGCGCTGCGCTCCGAATCAAACGCCCCCATCGCGAGCAGCGCGCCTGCAAATAACTCCCAGACGCGGGAAGGCGCCAGAAAGAATGCCAGGTTTGGGTGAGCTTCCACTGTAGCGACGTTGAGAGCGAACGACAGCATGGCCAGTCCGAGCGTGATCCCGATCAGCCGGCGCGGGAAAAAGCGGCATAGCAGGAACACCAAGATCGGATATACGACGTAAAACTGCTCTTCCACGCCAAGCGACCAAGTGTGCAGCAACGGCCGCGCTTCTATGGGCGCGGCGAAATAGCCTGATTGCAGCCAAAACAGGATGTTGGACGAGAAGAACACCGTCGCGAAAATGCTCTCGCCGAGCCGTCTATAATCATGCGGCGTAAACAAGAGCCAGCCGGCAGCGGCGCAAAAGGCCATCATCATGAACAGGGCGGGGAAAATACGGCGGATGCGACGCAGATAAAAGTTGCGAAGTGAAAACTTGTCGCAATCGATCTGTCCAAGGATGAATGATGTGATAAGATAACCGGATATGACGAAAAACACGTCCACGCCGACATAGCCGCCGCTAAACGGCGCAATGCCGGCGTGATAAAAGACGACCGGCACAATCGCGACCGCGCGCAAGCCGTCGATATCTGGCCTGTAAACGATACCATTGCTACGGTGATCGTCGGTCATCGCATCTTGCCCAGTTCGCGCTACTTCTTCAGCATCGGCGTTCCGGCGATATTGCGGAATTGAGTGGGATTTCCATGACGATGTAGCTCACCGAGCAACTCTATCGCCTGCCACGCGCGAAGATGACGAGCGTCCAGGCGACCAGTGCTGCGCCGCCGATAAGCGCGGCAAGCGCATAGAGCCGACCTGGAAAAAGGGCCGTTGCGACCGCAAGTGAACAAAGACCAAAATTAAGCACGAGCACCCGCGCCACCACGTCGAGGGCGGAAAAGCCGCGATCGGTCGCGCGCTGATAGAAATGCGAGCGATGCGCCCGCCAAATCTTCTCGCCGTTTCGCGCGCGGCGGATCAGCGTGATGGTTGAGTCGGCGAAATAATATAATGGCAGCAGGAATGCCGCGGCGCGGCCGCCATTGCCGGCAAGCAAAATCAGGAGCCAGCCGAGGATAAGCCCGACCGGAAGGCTACCGACGTCGCCAAGAAAAAGCTTGGCGACCGGACGATTGAAATAGCCAAAGCCGATCATGGCGCCGCATAGAGCGAGGCTCACGACAATTGCAGCCGGCGGCAGGAGGCCGAACAGCCCGATCACCGCAAGCGCAGCCGTGACCGGGACAACCTCCGCGACGGTCATCCAGTCGAGCCCGTCCATGAAATTCACCAGATTGACGAACCATAATCCGCCGATCAGAAGCGCGATGCGTTCGGCTGGCAACGGCAAAATCGGCAGCACACGCAATCCAGCCGGCAGCACGAAAATGACCGCCGCGACCGCGAGTGTTTGCAGGAATAGCCGCCACGCGACGTTCTCCGGATGGATGTCGGCGAGCATTCCCACGCCCGCAATCAGAACGACGGCGGCGAATAGGATGGGAAGCCGGAGTGTGCCTGCCGCGCCCGCCGGCAAAAAGTAAAGCGCCGCGATGCAGACGATGGTTGTCGCGGTGATGACCGCGATGCCGCCGCCTTGCGGTGTCGGTATCTTGTGCGACGAGCGCGCATTGGGCTGCGCCATCGCGTAACGTTCGAGCAGCGGACGCAAGACGACGATTAGCAACGCGCTGACGAGTGCCGCTGCAACGAGGATCGCAGTCACGCGCGCCGCCCAGAAAACCGCCACGTCGCCGCTCATCGGCGCAACTGAAACCACATTTCTACTCCATGCGCTTTAGCATAGAAATTTTGCCGACTGTGCGCAGTTGCGTACCGGGCTTTTAGCGGTCGGAGGCCTCGTCATCTGGCCTTGTCGCCGGCAGTAATGACTCGGCGCATTGATTGTGCGAAGCGCGTCAATGGCTCAATTCCCACCCTTGGGCGCGTGAGCCGTATCACACTTCGATATTAGGATGAGACCTGCGAGGGTGGCTCCTCTGGTTCGGCTTGGATTATCGGGTAACGCGCCAAAAAGTCGGCATACATGCGTTGCAATCCGTCCTTTAACGATGTCGTCGCGTGCCAGCCCAGCGCGTTGATGCGCGAAACGTCGAGCAGCTTGCGCGGCGCGCCGTCCGGCCGTGACATGTCGAAGGCGAGTTTGCCGCGATAGCCGACCACCTCAGCAACCACGCGGGCGAAGTCGGCGATGGCCAGGTCTTGGCCGGTCCCGACATTGAGGAATGGCAGATCGGAATAGCACTTCATGACGAACACGCAGGCATCGGCCAAATCATCGACCGCCAGGAATTCGCGCCGCGGCGAGCCGGTGCCCCAGACGGCGGCGCTGGTGTCGCCATTGATCTTGGCTTCATGAAAGCGCCGCATCAGGGCCGCCGGAACGTGGCTGTCGTCGGGGTGAAAATTGTCGCCGGGCCCGTAAAGATTGGTCGGCATCACCGACACGAAGTCCGCGCCGTATTGCAGCCGATAGGCCTCGCACATCTTGATGCCGGTGATCTTGGCGATGGCGTACCATTGATTGGTCGGCTCCAGCGGGCCCGACAGCAGCGTTTCGGGCGCCATCGGCTGCGGCGCCAGCCGCGGATAGACGCAAGACGACCCGAGATAGACGAGCTTTTTTACCGCGCAGCGATGGGCGGCGCCAATGGTATTGAGCGCGATCGCGACATTGTCGGTGAGGAAGTCGGCGGGGAAGGCCGAGTTGGCGCGTATGCCGCCGACTTTGCCTGCGGCGACGAACACGGCGTCAGGCTTGGCCTGCGCCATGAAACGGTTGACTTCGTCCGCGTGCCGCAGATCGAGGTCGCGGCGCGTGGCGAAGATGATATCGCAGTCTTCGCGTTCCAGCCGGCGCATGATCGCGGAGCCGGCCATGCCGGCGTGGCCGGCAACGAAGACCCGCCTGCCGCGTAAGTCGAAAATGACGGGCGCGCCGCTCATGCATTTTCGCCTAGGTTCTTAGCATGATCGTATCGAAAACCGGCATCCACTTTTCGCCTTTAGTCGTGGACCTGACGATTGACGCCGTCGCGGCGCGTGTCTTGCAGATCGGCGTCGACCATTTCGCGCACCAGTTCGTCGAACGAAACCTTGTGGTGCCAACCAAGCCTTTGCCGCGCTTTCGACGGGTCGCCGAGCAGCGCGTCGGTCTCCGTCGGCCGAAAGTAATGCTGGTCGATTTCGATCAGCACACGACCGTCGCGCGCATCGATGCCTTGCTCGGCGAGGCCGGAGCCGCGCCATTCGATCGTCCGGCCGACGCAGGCGAAAGCCTTTTCGACGAATTCGCGAACCGAATGCTCCTCACCGGTCGCCAAAACATAATCGTCGGGTTCGGGCTGCTGGACGATGAGCCACATGCCTTCCGCATAATCGCGGGCATGGCCCCAATCGCGCCGCGCAGCAAGGTTGCCAAGGAATAGTTTGTCTTGCAGGCCAAGCTCGATTGCGGCGACGGCACGGGTGATCTTTCGGGTCACGAAGGTCTCGCCGCGCGTTGGACCTTCGTGATTGAATAAAATGCCGTTCGAGGCATGCATCTTGTAGGCTTCACGATAATTGACGGTGATCCAGTAGGCATAGAGTTTTGCCGCCGCGTAAGGCGAGCGCGGATAAAACGGCGTCGTCTCGCGCTGCGGAACTTCCTGGGCGAGCCCGTAAAGCTCCGACGTCGAAGCCTGATAAAACCGTACTTTGTTCTCAAGCCTTAGGATGCGGATGGCCTCAAGCAGTCGCAGCGTGCCGAGTGCATCGGCATTCGCCGTGTATTCAGGCGTCTCGAACGAGACAAGCACGTGACTCTGTGCGGCGAGATTGTAGATTTCGGTCGGCTGCACATCCTGAATGATGCGGATGAGGTTCGTCGAATCCGTCATGTCGCCATAGTGCAGGAAAAAGCGTACGCCGGACCCGTGCGGGTCTTGATACAAATGGTCGACCCGTGCCGTGTTGAAGGACGACGACCGCCGCTTGATGCCGTGCACGATGTAGCCCTTGCCGAGCAACAGCTCGGCCAGAAAGGCGCCGTCCTGTCCGGTCGCCCCGGTAATCAATGCAACGCGATCTGTCATTGTCCCATCCCGGTAACCGGCTTTAAGTTTGTGGCATCGGGAAAAATCGCCGAGAGGCTTGGCGCCAAAAGAGAGCGCGAGATTAAGTGCCAGAGACTTTAGCTCGTCAAGTCTCGCAAATTCGTGCGCATATTTACACAACGCGAGGCGAAAATCCGGCGTGCTGGTTCGGTGCTTCCGCAGCGAGGATCGCAGGCGCGCGCGGCGCCCAGAAGGGTGTTCACCGCTCGTCGATGCACCTTACGTCCGCCTTTTCACGCAAGAAGGCTGTAGCACAAAAATCTTGCTTGACCGCGCAATTTCCGAGATGTTGCGGCCCATCGAGAAGTCCCTAAGGTTTGCCGGATGACGGCACTGTCCACTCCGTCTCGCCTTGATCGGGCGTCTTTCGCGCCGTTGGCTGATTGGCTTGCTGTGGGCGTCGCGATCGCACTGCCATGGTCGACCAGCATCACCGGAATCCTCATTGCGATCTGGCTCCTGGCGGCATTGGCGACATCGGATCCAGCCGCTCTCAAACGCGAGCTGTTAACGCCAGCCGGCGGCCTTCCGGTCCTGTTATGGTGTCTTGGCGCCCTCGGCATGCTGTGGGCGGATGTCGGCTGGACTGCGCGGTTTGGCGGCCTCGATGGCTTTGTCCGGCTCCTGATGATTCCATTGCTGCTGGCGCAATTCCGCCGCTCCGAGCACGGCAGCTGGGTGATTTACGGGTTTTTGCTCTCGGTGACCATTCTTCTCGTGTTATCGTTCATACTCGTCCTGACGCCGGGCCTGACTTGGCGCGGCCACGTCGTCGAGGGCGTTCCAGTGCATGATGACATTTTTCAAGGCTCCGAATTTCTTATTTGTGGATTTGGCGCGCTCGGTTATGCGGCGCTCGATGACAATAGACATCGTCGGCGCGCCGCGACGGCGTTCCTCGTTATCGGCGCGCTTTTTCTCGCCAATTTTGCGTTTGTAGTCATCAGCCGCATTTCAGTTGCGGTCGCTCCCGTATTGGCTAGTCTGCTCGGTTGGCGGATGTATCGCTGGAAGGGCGTGTTAGGGGCTGTCATTTTGGCCACCGCGATGGGCGCTGTAGCGTTGTTTGTTTCACCCAGTTTGCGCGCTCGGATGAACCAATCCATCGAAGAAATTCAGGCTTATCGAACCACGGATAAGGGGACTTCCATTGGAGAGCATATCGCGTTTCTGAAAGAATCGCTCGCGATCATAGCGTCGGCGCCCCTGGTCGGCCACGGCACGGGTTCGATACCCGAAGAATTTCATCGGATTGCGGCCGGAAAGACGGGTGTGGCGGCGGAGGCCACGGTCAATCCCCACAATCAGACTTTTGCCGTCGCTATTGAGCTTGGTCTTGTTGGGACGGCTGCGCTGTGGGCTATGTGGGTTGCACACCTTCTGCTGTTTCGCGGTCAAGGCATTGTCGCTTGGTTCGGCACGGTGGTCGCAGTCGAGAATATTGTCTCTTCCGTCGTGCATTCGCACCTGTTCGATTTCAATAATGGCTGGCTTTATGTATTCGGCATCGGCGTCCTAGGTGGCACGGTGCTACGACAACGCGATGCGCTTTCAGTCACAAGTCCGACGACGGATCTCGTACAGGAAAATTAACAGAGTTCGGTTAATCTTTTTGCTTGATGTGAGCAAATCGGGCGTGAGATTCCGATCGTTCGGAACAGTGGTTCTTGTCGAGAGAACGGGTAAGTTATTTCTCCAATGGGGAAAGCGAGCTTGGTGACACACCCAATGCGGTCCCCTTGGAAAAATGGCGTCGAGTTTATCGATGAGAATGGTTGAGGCCGTGGGTTCAACTCTGAACGCGGACATGGAAACCGGGTAAATGATAGACAGAGGTACAAGGGGGACAGCACTCCAACTATGTCACCATATTTTGCGGCAATGGTTTGCGATCTACGCAGCCATCGTGCAGGTGGTCTGGGTGCGACATTGTGGTACGCTTAAGCGATGCACTGGGGGGTTATCGCTATCAAGCGCCGTTTTGGCAGCTGGATTTGTTGAGTCGATCATTATTTGGATCTGTCCCGCCGCTCATGCTCAGTATGAACCTCCCGGCTATGTCTGTACTTATGCCGGCTGCTGCCCGAGGGGTTATAGTGTGCAGGGTGGAGTCTGCAAGCCTTATCGGGGGCCGGAGGGCGGGTCTCATTATAGGGCATACGGCTACGACCCGGGTTATGCGCCGCGCGGCTACGTCTGCACCTATGCGGGCTGCTGCCCGAGGGGCTACAGCGTGCAAGATGGGATCTGCAAGCCTTATCGCGGCTATTAGCACAGATGCAGCGGCGGTCACAGCCTGTCAGCAAGCTCCTTCGATGGGGAGACTTTGGTGGGCGTCTAAAGCTCGACGATTAAGTTCGCACAGTCTGCTGCCCGATAATGTCCGCGGCGAATTTATCGACCGCCAAGCGACGTGCGGCGGCTCCAAGCGTGCGCGAAATTGCGACGCTTTGGCGAGCTGTTTCATAGCTTACGCCAAAGCGGACGCATCGTCGACCAGAAACAAAAAGTCCGGTCTGCTCGCCAGAAACCCGCGCACTCATGCCAGTTCAGGCTTTACCAGGAGGACCCGAGTTGAGTGAATGCCTTGAATGTGTCAATCTGCGATGTATTCAGCCCAGAGGGACGCATACAGACAGCAAGAATGTCGGCAAGTAATCGAAGCGTGGAAAAATATAGGCCTGACATTGATGGACTTCGTGCGATTGCCATCGGTTCTGTAATTGCATTTCACACTTTCCCTAATTTCTTTAAAGGAGGATTTGTTGGAGTAGACATATTCTTTGTGATCTCCGGATTCTTGATTAGTGGAATCATTGTTGATGCTATTGAGGGAGATCGATTCAGTTATTTAGATTTCTACAAACGACGCATTAGAAGAATTTTTCCTTCGTTAGTTATTGTCATTGCTGCGACACTTATTGTGGGTTGGTACGTGCTGCTACCTGATGAGTTCCGGCGCCTCGGAAAGGACTTGGCCGCCGGGGCCGGCTTTGCAACTAATTTTGTTTTATGGGGTGAGGCTGGTTACTTCGACACGGCCAGCGACACAAAGCCTTTACTGCACCTTTGGTCCCTCGCAATCGAAGAGCAATTCTACATTCTCTGGCCGCTAGTTCTTGGCCTCGCTTGGAAACACAGGCGAGGCCTACTTCTCGCGACGCTTTCCATTGCGTCCATCTCGTTTGCGTACAATGTTCTAAACGTGGGACACCATCCGGTTGCCGCTTTTTATTCGCCACTGTCGCGATTCTGGGAACTGATGGTTGGAGGCGTACTCGCATATCTCGTCAGGCAAAAGGGTGAGTGGCTTTCTAGGTTTGGAAATCTACGATCGGTGGCCGGGTTGCTGTTGATCGTTCTCAGCGTATTCATGCTCAATAGAGAGTTCGCATTTCCCGGGTATTGGGCACTGCTGCCGACGTTGGGGGCGTTCTTGGTGATCTCGGCCGGGTTCAATAACTGGATCAGCAGATACATCCTGGGCAATCGCCTTATGGTTGGATTTGGATTGATCAGCTATCCACTGTACCTCTGGCATTGGCCCATTTTGGTGTTTGCTAAGATTGTGAAAGGAAGATTGCTGACACCTACCGAAAGAGTGACGACCATTGTCGTCTCTGTGGCGCTGGCCTTTTTGACTTACCGCTTTGTTGAGCGCCCGTTACGTCGTTCTTCGAACTCACGAGTACCGCAAGGATTGGCTGTCGCCGTAGCGATCGCAGGTGTGATTGGATTGGCCATCCTCAACGGCGATATCCTTTCGCGATTGAAGAATGAGCATATCACTAAGATCTTGGCTGCTGGGTATGATTGGGAGTATCCGCCCGTCGCGTCCGAAAACCATTCCCTTGAAGGAATGCGGTACTTCACGGAAAACAGTAAGCTGGATACCTACACTCTGTTCATCGGCGATTCCAACATGGAGCAATACGCGCCGAGAATTGATCAGGATATCAGGGACTACCCCACAAAATTGAACGGGGCGATCATGGTAGGCAATCAAGAATGGTGCGATTTATTGTCCGATATCGTCTCAGGTGCTGATCAGTGCCCTCACACAATGGAGCAACTCAAGATATGGATTACCCAAGTATCGACGCGCGCCGTTGCTATTGCGGCTGACTGGCTTAATTACAAGGACGAACTAATCAAGCCAGAAAATCAAGAGCGTTTCACCGAGTTCTTACGATCCATCGCGAGAGCAAAGAGTGTCTTTTTGGTTCTCAACATTCCAAATGGCGAAGAACTCGCGCCAGCCAGTATGTTTGTGGGGTCAAGGTTAGGCGAAATTACCTCAAAGCCTATTTCAAGCATCAGTTTTAATTTTGACCGCTTTGAGAAAAGGTATGACGAAATCAATCAAATACTTTCCGAAATAGCCGACAATAGCGGAGCGATACTTATCGATCCAATTCCCTACCTTTGTCCGCAGAAACGTTGTCCAGTCGTTGATGACACTGGGAAGCCGCTGTATCGCGATAGCGACCACATAACTCGAAGCTACGCAATCAAGGCAGCGACTTACATTGACGAGACTCTCAAGCCGCCAAAGCCGAAGGCACAGAAGGCCGCCAGATCGTCGGCAACTTCGCCTATGCTGGTGTCTCATGATGAATAGCGCTAAGAATAGTTCTACTTAACGATATGCGTTTGACGATGTGGTGTTACGACGACGTGCCGCGTTTTCGACCAAACCTGACGCGACGCCGCTCGCTTGATGTCATCGTTCGGTTTGGTGCGCCAGTAGCCTGCAATAGAGATCGACGGTTTGCTGGCCGATAATGTCGGCTGCGAATTTTTTGACGACCAGATTTCTTGCCGTCGTAGCATAACGGGCGCGTAAGTCCGGCATGGCTGCGAGCCGCTGCATCGCATCCGCCAAGGCAAGCACATCGTCGACCGGAAACAAGAGGCCGGTTTGCTCGTTGATGACGATTTCGCGGCAGCCCGGCACGTCGCTTGCGATCATCGGCCGGCCGCATGCGGCTGCTTCCATCAAGGATAATGGCAGGCCTTCGCGGCGCGACGGCAATACGGCAATGTGCGCGCGGGCCCACAGGCCGGCAATATCGCCGACCTGGCCAAGCCAGGTGATGCCGGCTTCGTGATTCCAGGATTTTGCTTCCGCTTCCGTCACCGAAGCGGGATTGGCGGGGTCGGGCGTGCCGGCGACCAACAGCCGGACATCCAAGCCGCGCGACCGCAATAAGCGATGCGCAGCGATCAGCGTGCGAATGCCCTTATCGTCGAGCAGTCGGCCGACAAAACCGAAAGTCGGTGGACCTTGTGGCTCCGGAAGCGGCGCGAAGCGCTTGACGTCAACGCCCGATCCGGAAATGAGTGCAATGCGACTTTTTGGGACGCCAAGCGACATCAATGCCGCGAGATCGTCGCCGTTCTGCACCAGCGTGATGCTGCCCGAGCGATCGACCAATAGACGCAGCACGGTGCCTAAGAGCCGACGCAGGGCCCGGGCTTTCAAGGTATTCGACGTGAACGAATAGCCGAGACCGATAAACGCATTGACGCTGGCGCATGGACGGCCGACCGCCGCAATCATCCCCAGCACGCAGGCCTGCAATGCCACGTGGTGCGCGATATCGGGGTTAATTGCGCGATGCACGCGGCGCAGCGCCGCGATGGTCTTCAGTGCCGCTAGCGGCGACAGGCTGCCGCGCGCGAACGGGATCGGATGCAAAATGAATTGTTCGCTCGCGATCGCCGCCGCGCCGGCGTTGACCCGGGTCGCCACGTGCACTTCGAAGCCGGCGTCGCGCGCGGCGCGCGCCATCGGCAGCCGATGCGAAAGAAAAGCCCAGTCCTCGGCGACGACATAAAGGAGCCGCGGCGGCGATCCCCGCGCGCTCGGTTCGGCATGACGCGGATCAAGAGACATTTTGCGGCAGCAGAATCGGAAGCGTCATTGCATCCGCAATCGATCGGCCGAAACGGACCTTGAACGTCGGTGTTGCGAGATCGGCCGCGCGTTGGCGTTCGGCGGCACCATATCCGGTAGCGACTTGCATGGCACCCGCTAAACCGGCGCGTTTCGCTGCCTCGACGTCGATGGCCTTGTCGCCGACGAGCCAGGATTTCTTCAGATCGAGTTTCAGATCGGCCGCCGCTTGCAACAGCATGCCCGGATTGGGCTTGCGCGCCGGATGGTTCGGATGAGCGAACGCGCCTCGGCCTTCGGGGTGATGCGCGCAGGCATAGACTGCGTCGAGCCGCGCGCCTTCGACGGCCAAGGCCGCGACGATCGCCCGCTGCACGCGTTTGAATTCGGCCCAACCGTAATAGCCACGGGCAATGCCGGCCTGATTCGTCACCAGCACGACAGCCACGCTGCGTTTATTGGCGGCAGCAATAACGCCGGCGGCCCCGGGAATCATTGCAATGTCTTCGACGCGGCGCAAATATTCATTTTCCTCGACGAGGGCGCCATCGCGATCCAAAAACAGTGCCGGACAGCCGGGCGGGAATTTTCTTAACACTTCGCACCACACGCCCTCGGCATTGAGCGGATATTCAAGAGTCCGCATCCGTCGAATCTTTCCTTGTTATGGCGCGCCTATAGCCATTCATATCGCAATAAAATTATGTTAGGTCCACAGCAACTTGGGAGCGATCGTGACCGATAGCGACAGCAAAAATATACGCGCTCAGAACGATATGGTGGCCGAGCACTTCCGCCGCTCGTGCGAGACGCTTTCGCGCGCCGCCGAGGACGTGAAATTACGCGCTGCGGTTCATGAGATCGCCGATGCGATCACGGCTGCGTTTCGCGCCGGGCGGAAGCTTCTGATCGCCGGCAATGGCGGCAGTGCCGCCGATGCCCAGCATATCGCCGGCGAGTTTTTGTCGCGCTTGAACTTCGACCGCAACCCGCTGCCGGCAATTGCGTTGACCGCCGATACGTCGGTGCTCACCGCCATCGGCAACGATTACGGCTTCGAGCGTACTTTCGAGCGCCAGGTGCGCGGCCTCGGCCAAAAGGGCGATGTGTTCATCGCGATCTCGACTTCGGGCCGCTCGCCGAACATCGTCGCGGCGCTGAAGGCCGCGCGCGAGGCGGGTCTCACCACGATCGGCTTCACAGGCACCGCGGCCAACGGCGCCATGCAGCCCTTATGCGATTACTGTCTGGCTGCACCGTCGCCCGAGACGCCGCTGATTCAGCAGATTCATATCGTGGCGGCGCACGCGATCTGCAGTTTGGTGGAGAGCAGTTTGTTCGGCGGCGTCCCAAGCTCGAAATAAATTTGCTTTATTTTTCAATATGTTAACGTGTTCACCATTTGAACATTCAGCTTGACGTTCACGCCGTGAACAAGATACTCCTAGCCGCGGATGGGAGGGCTTAAGCAATGCCCCACGCGGCACGCAACGATGAACCCGACAACGCCAGGATCGTGCTGGGGCTCCTTGAGTCCGTCGAGCGCGATGGGGCCCAGTCGCAGCGCAAGCTTGCTTCCGATCTCGGCATCGCGCTCGGTCTCGTCAACGCCTACCTCAAGCGCTGCGTCAAAAAGGGCCTCTTGAAGATCGGCCAGGCCCCGCCGCGGCGCTATGCCTATTATCTGACGCCGCACGGTTTCGCCGAGAAATCGCGGCTCACCGTCGAATATCTGTCGAGCTCATTTTCATTCTTCCGGCGCGCCCGCGCCGATTGCTCGTCCGTGCTCAAGGCGGCGCATGCGCGCGGCTGGCACCGGATCGCGCTAATTGGCGTCTCCGACCTTGCCGAAATCGCAACGATCTGCGCGCTCGAACAGGGCATTGCGATTGTCGCGGTGGTCGATGCCAAATCCGAAAATAGCCTCTTCGTCGGCACGCCGGTCGTCAACGCGATCGCGGCGGTGCCGGGAGGATTTGACGCACTCGTCGTGACCGATCTCCAAGCGACGCGCGAATCAGTGCAATCCGTAGTCAACCAACTCGATACCGATCGCGTCTTGGTGCCGGCGTTGCTTGGCATACGCCTCGCTCGTGCAACGGAGAGTGCCGCATGACACTGCATCCGCGTTGGTTCGTTGCCCACACCCACCCGCATGCCGAGGCGAAGGCGACGGCGCATCTCAATCGCCAGGGCTTTGAGATATACCTTCCGCGCTATCTGAAGCGACGCCGCCATGCCCGCCGCATCGAGACCGTCGCGGCGCCGTTGTTTCCCCGCTATGTGTTTGTCGCGGTCGACCTTGCGGCGCAGCGCTGGCGTTCGATCTACTCGACGATCGGCGTCACCCGGCTGGTATGCAATGGCAACGATCCCACCGCGGTTCCTGACGGCATCGTCGAAGGATTAAAGAGCCGCGAGGATGCCGACGGCTTCATCAAGTTGGATTTCCGACCGCCGTTTCGCGCCGGCGACAAGATTCGCGTGCTCGACGGCGCATTCACGTCCTGTCTCGGCTTGTTCGAAGGCATGGCGGAACGCGAGCGGATTGCCATTCTGCTCGATCTGTTGGGCCGCAAGGTTCGAGTGGTGCTGGACGCGGATCTGGTCGCTGCGGCCTAGCCGCGGCCGCGGTGCCTAGCAGGTGCGCCGAGTAAGTGGTGCCCGGTGCGGCGCCTTGTGTTGCGTGTGTTCGGGTGACCTCGTCTCACCCGGAGTGCGGTAGCGTGGAGAATTTTATCTCGAGCAACTCTTCAACCCTTCAAATGCGTGCATCATATCCGGCCGTCTTGCCGATGCAGTTCAGTTAAAAATGACAGAGCTCAACGAAAATAATCAAACGCGCCCGACGTCAAGCCGTTTTTGTGTGTTTGTCTCAAGCTCCGATCGCGGGCGCGATATTTTCGAGATCGTGTTTCAAAACGCAGAAGCGATCTGGCGCGATTGCGATTGGCCGCGCTACGTCGGATTTACGAGCAATTCCCCTGATATGTATGGCTTTAAGGCGGTGCCAGCGAAGCACCCTTTCGATTGGGCGGGCGAATTGGGCGATCAACTCGACAGTTTGCCGGATGAGATCGAGTACGTGTTCCTGACGTTCGAAGACGCCTTGTTTATGTCTCCGGTCAATGGGGCGAAGCTCAACGCGATTGCCGATCTGATGGTCAGCCAGAAATTGGCGTATGTCAGCCTGATTCCGCTGAGTCGAAATATTCCCGGTTTGGTGTTCGAGTTCTTTAGGAAAAGGCTGGGCAAGCGGCCACTTCGTCGTCTCTCGTTCTCTGAACCTTATTATTCATCCCTTGTGGCTGCTATTTGGAAGCGCTCTTATTTGGGATCGCTTTTACTACAGCCTGGCTCCATCTGGGACTTCGAGCATATCGTTACGAAAGAGCCGCATTACGCGGTTTGGAGGCCTGTCATCGATCAGGACCAAATCGTCACGAAGGGCCAGTGGAGCTCCCGGGCCGCGCGACAACTGGCCAATCAAGGCATTAGTCTTGTCAATTCGAAACGAGAGTTTCGAACAGTCGGCCCACGCTTACGCGACATCCGAGAAAAAATCGTTTTCCAGCTCGTAGGCTTTTTGAGCTTTCGCCTTCGGCGCCGTCTCAAGATGATCTCGCATCGCGCGCCCGCGACCACGGAGGCCGTTCCCAACAGTCCCAGGGCAGCCCGCACGAAGGTCGTCTAGAACAGGGCCCATCCAACACCGATGTCACTGGAAGTTTCTAGCCTCTGGAAGTCGCTATGCGCGGGCCAGTTTGCCAAAGCAGACGATGGTTTTCTTGAGATCTTCCGTCGGCCAGGCGGCGCCAATAATCGGTTGGCGGCTTGGGATCCGGCTGACAAGACAACAAGATATTTCAAGTTTATGTTGTACACGGCTGCGGAACGGCAACCGGAGCGTTTCTTTGCGCTTTATCGTGCACTGGGGAAAGTAGATATTGGGCAACCGATCGCCGTGACGCTGCGCTCCTGCGAAATAAACATCGATTATTTCCTTTCGCTCGACGAGTTTTCGTTTCTCGAGTCCAGCGCCGATTTGCGGTCCATTCGAACCGTTATCGAGATCGGTGCGGGCTTTGGACGGACGTGTCACACGTTATTTGCGCTATGTGCTGCTGAGCAGCTTGACCGATATACTATTATTGATTTGCCGCAGGTTCTCGAACTGAGTCGTCGCGCGCTGGCGAAGTTGATTCCGCAACATTATGACAAGGTAAGATTTATCGATGCGACCGATGAAAGGAATTGGCAGGACGTATCAGCTGATCTGGTAATTAATATTGATAGCTTTCAGGAAATGCCGCCTGCGACTATTGATTCTTACATGGAGCGTCTAATCTCGACCTGTCGTCTTTTTTATTCGAAGAATCCGATTGCAAAATATGATCCAAAGAGCGTCGGCCTTGCGGCCCTGGATTTGTATAGATTACAAGATGTCTTTTCCCTGGGGTATTGCCGGGACGTGATTGATATTTTTGATGACGTCGCGCTCGAGCAGGCGCGGCCGGTCTACATTGAAGCTTATCGGCCGGCATCAAGTTGGCAGCTTGTCGCCGATCGCCCGATGGAGTTGTTTCCCTACTATCATCATAGTCTCTATCGTCGAAGCTGATGCGACCAGACAATCGCGTGGCTGCATTCGCTCTCGTCTCTAAGTCGTATTATTCATTCGCTGTGTGCAAACGTTCGGCTTTGGTGTCTTTCGACTTCATAGGCGACTGAACAAATTTCGTGGAGCAGAGTTAATGACGTCTGTAGGTGAACGCCCCGGATCCATGTTTAAGAAACAACCGCGGCGTCGGGCCATCAACGCGTTGAAATTCGTCGCTAAGATGCCGTACCGCGCACTTCGTCGCGCTGGCATTGAGCGGAGATTGCCGCCATTGCCAGACGGACGCGGATGGCGGACAGCAATTCCGCCGGCGCTTCACATTTCAATCATGCGCGGCTTACTCGACTATAACTACCGCGGCATTATGATGCAAAAGCATCCTGTCGAGATCGCGCTGTACACGCAACTCATTTGGGAATCAAAGCCACGCACCATCGTGGAAATTGGATCGTTATCGGGAGGATCGGCTGTTTGGATGGCGGACATGCTCAACACCTTCGGTATCGAAGGCCGCGTAATCTCGGTCGATCTGAGGCCTCCATCGCCACCCTATAGGCCTACGAATGTCACCTTTCTGCAAGGCAATCAGAACGCACTCGCGGCGACGCTGACGTCCGATTTCCTGGCCTCCCTAGCCCGACCATGGCTCGTAGTCGAAGATGCCAGCCATCATTATGCGCCCACGCTTGCGGTTCTGCGCTTTTTCGATCCGCTGTTGCAGCCCGGGGAATATATCATTGTCGAGGATGCCACCGTGACTGAAATGGGGGTTGACGCCCATTTTAAGGGGGGGCCTGCACGTGCCATCGCTGAGTTTCTGCGAGATCGTAGCGACGATTATGAAATCGATAGCCACTATTGTGATCAATACGGGCGCAACGTCACTGGCAATCCGAATGGCTATCTGCGAAAGAAATGGAAGAAATAATGTTCGCGCATAGGACGTCATCGATGAGATACTAGTTTAGTGCTCAAACAGAAAGCAAAACGACGCCACTTTAGGCGCAAATCCTTTCAAGCTAACTCAGTGTTCATGACAACGCTAAACGACAGTAAACACACCGAGGCGGATGTGCTCCATATTGGCTACCCGAAAGCGGCGTCCACCTTTATTGGTCGTTTTTTAGCAAGCCATCCAGAAGTAACGACCGATCATAATCGTCTGGCAAACCTACTGCTTGTAAAATCAACTCCAGATAATTTGGCTCTCATTGAGAAGCCGTGTGCTGACAAGATCCATGTCAGCAGAGATGAGAGCGTTGCCGAATCAGTCTGCGTGATTGGCGAACTGGAGAATTGGCGGCGCTATTTGTACGTCCCTGGCGCTTGGGACCGGGTGAAGGCCGACATTATTGTAGATCCTACCGAAGCGGCCACGCGTCTTCAAAAAGTCCATCCGCGTGCGAAAGTTCTGTTGTTGATTCGTGAGCAGGCCGACTGGCTGCAATCCGCGTATAAATTTTCCATGTCCCAACTCCCCGGCACTCAGCGTTCCTTCGCTGACTACTGTGCCACTCCAAGCGGAATCGTGCTCCTGCAGGCCGGTCACTTCGATCGCACCATCGACGCCTATGTCGATGTCTTCGGGAACAATCGGGTTCGCGTCCTTCGCTTTGAGGATATCGTCCATGCGCCAAAGCGTTTTGCTGCCGAGCTCTGCTCTTTTATCGGGGTTTCTGAGCGGCCCCTGCCACAACGGCGCGAAAATGATACCCACGCTCAAATTGCGAAAATCCAACGGCTATTCCCAATCATTGAACGGTTGCCGAGAAGCGTGAAATCCGCCCTGAAATCCCATGCCGCTCGTCTTCTACCCGGGGCGCGTGCACCAATCTTGTCGTCACGTGACATCCGGATTTTGCGCAGCATGTATGTGGCGAGCAATCAACGCACGGACAAGCTGATCAAGCAGCTTTCCACGTCAGAATAATAGAATAACTTGAACGCATATCGTCTCCTCTTCGGCGACCTGACGGAGCGTCTTGGCTGGCGCTTTCCGGTGCTCATTGCCTGGACGGCGCTTGTCGGCGTCAGCGAAGGCGTTTCGGTCATTCTCCTGTTGCCGCTGCTGAGCCGTGTCGGCATCGCGGCAGTTGGCAGCCAGAGCGCAGCAAATAGGCTCGTCGATAAGAGCCTAGGATTTATCGGCGCAAACAGTACGCTCGCCATCCTCGCAGTCGTGATCGTCGTTGCGACCATACAGGCAGCGCTTTCGATCGTGCTGAATTGGTGGACGGTCAGCCTCGGTCGGCATTATCAGGCGCGACGTCAGTGGGAAATCCTTCGGGCGTTCATGCGAGCAAAGTGGGTTCTTATCGCCAACAAAAAAGCCGGCGAAATGACGAATGCAATCATTACCGAGTGCGAACGACTGGGCAGGGCTTTTACGCTAGCCCTGACTTTGCTGGCTAGCCTGGTGGTGGCCATCATCTACGTCGTCTTGTCGGTCGCGATCGCGTGGCAAGTCACCATGAGCCTCATCGTTTTTGCGCTGGTCGCGGCGCTGGCAATGACCCGCCTGTACAAGAAAAGCTATGCCGTCGGCGCAAGCTTGGCTCCTCTCAATGCGGAATTGCAGTCCGCGCTTAACGACCAATTTGCCGCCGCAAAATTCATAAAGGCAAGCGCCGGCGGCGATCGCGCGGCCGCGCTGATCGAGCCGCTCCTGCGCAAGCTCGAACGGGCCAATGCGGATGCCAGCGCGATGCCGGGGGCGGTTCGTAATGTGCTTGAACTCATCGGTCTTATCGGGCTCGCAGTCATATTGGTGTTGGCCGGACGAGGGATGGGCGTTGCGCCCGGAAACGTCGTTATCGTGATCGCGTTGTTTGGACGTTTGTTTCCGCGGCTGACTGCGGTGCAGTCGCAATTGTATTCTCTCAATGCCAACGTACATGCGATCGAAGCCATCAACAAATTGCAGGCCGCTGCGCAAGCCGAAGCGGAGCGGCAGGACAGCTCCAGCGAGCCATTGCAGATCGATCGGCCTGCAGCTTTGACCGTACGAAACCTTCAGGTCAGATTTGGCGAGCGCGTCGTCCTCGATCAAATCAATCTGACAGTTCCGGTCCCAGGCCTGCTTGCAATCGTCGGCAGGTCCGGTGCCGGAAAATCGACGCTTGTGCATGCGTTGCTCGGCTTAGTAGAGCCGAGTGCAGGGTCGATCCGGCTGGGTCGATACGAACTTGCATCGGCGCCGCTTGGCGCCTGGCGGCGGACCATCGGCTATGTTCCGCAGGAAACGATGTTGTTCCATGCGTCGATCAGAGACAATTTAACGCTGATAAATCCTGCTGCGTCAGAGAACGAGATCAAGATGGCGGCACGTCGCGCCAATGCTCTTGAGTTTATCGATTTGCTGCCGGAAGGCTTCGACACCATTATCGGTGACCAGGGCGTCAAGCTTTCGGGGGGGCAACGGCAACGCCTTGGTGTCGCGCGGGCACTATTGATGAACCCGGCGCTGCTCATCATGGACGAAGCAATGAGCGCGCTGGACCCCCAGACGGAGGCGGAATTGCTTGGCACCATTGAGGACTTGCGAAAGCGGATGGGAGTTCTGCTCGTTGCGCATCGGCTCGCTGCGGCGCGGGCCGCCGATACTGTTTGCGTGTTCGAAGAGGGACGACTCGTCGAGGCCGGAGGCTGGAACGAACTGATGGCGCGTAGGACACGACTGTATGCACTGTCGAAGTCTGAATCGTTCGACGACGATCGATCACGAGCGGTTATCTAATATTCATGGCGGCGTCTGTGTCGACTGTCAAAAAAGGTATTGTCTTGGCCGGCGGCGCCGGCACGCGGCTGTGGCCGCTGACCATCGTGAGCACCAAGCAATTGCTGCCGATCTTCGATAAGCCGATGATCTACTATCCGTTGACCACGCTGATGCTGGCGGGGATTCGCGACATTCTGATCATTACGGCCGAGCCGGAAGCGCCGCGCTTCGAAGCGCTTCTCGGCGACGGCAGCCAATGGGGCGTCCGCATCGCCTATGCCGTGCAACCCGCGCCCGACGGCATCGCCAATGCATTTCTCATCGGCGAGGAATTCATCGGTGGCGAACCTTGCGCGCTGATTCTCGGCGACAATGTTTACTATGGCGCGGGCCTAGGCGACATGGTGCGACGCGCCGCATGTCGAACGAGTGGTGCCACCGTGTTCTGCCACTGGGTCAATAATCCCAGCCGTTACGGCATTTTGGAAATGAACGCGCAAAACAAGCCCATTCATATCGAAGAAAAGCCGGCGCATCCCAAATCGAATTGGGCCGTGACCGGATTATATTTTTACGATGCGTCGATTGTCGAAGTTGCGCGCCAGCTCAAGCCGTCGGCGCGCGGCGAACTCGAGATCACCGACGCCAATCGCGTCTACCTGGAGAGCGGGCGGCTGAACGTCGAGCGGCTTGGACGCGGCTTTGCCTGGTTCGATGCGGGAACGCACCGCTCGCTGTTGCAAGCGTCAGAGTTCATTAACACCATCGAAGAACGCCAAGGCTTGAAGATCGGCTGCCCGGAAGAGATCGCTTATCGTATGGGCTACATTGACGAGGCCGGACTCGAAAGGCTGATCAAATCAATAGCGAACAGCGATTACACCGGTTATCTGCGCCGCCTCCTGGAACACGATGGTATCTAGACGATGTCTGGAATGAGCGGTCGCTTGTCGCCGAGATGCCGCGTATGCGGAGCGTCCATCGACGCCTTTATGTCATTTGGCCGCATGCCGATCGCCAATGGCTTTTTGACGGCGAGCGAGATTGCGAACGAATATTTTTTCGAGCTAGCGCCGGCGTTCTGCGAGCAGTGCGGCATGTTCCAGATCGTGGAGCAGCCCCGGCCGGAAAAAATGTTCCATGAGCACTATGCGTTCTACTCTAGTACCTCGCGCTACATGCAGTCGCATTTCGAGAGATTTGCCAATGCCGTGAAGGACACGGTCCTTTCCGGACGGTCTGCCCCCTTTGTCGTCGAGCTCGGTAGCAATGACGGCATCATGTTGCGTCATTTCAAGAATCGCGGCATGCGTCATCTCGGTGTTGAGCCGTCGGTCAACGTTGCGGACGTTGCACGTAAGGACGGCATCCGCACGGTTTCAGCGTTTTTCGGCCGCCAGCTCGCGAACGATATCGTAGCGGAGCATGGCCACGCCGACGCGATTCTGGCGGCCAACGTGATGTGCCACATTCCGGACTTGGCCGGCGTGGCCGCCGGCGTGAGTCGATTGCTCAAGCCGGACGGTGTTTTCATCTTTGAAGATCCGTATCTGGGCGACATGATAGCCAAGACGTCTTACGATCAGATTTACGACGAACACGTCTTCATCTTCTCGGCGACATCGGTCGCGTCGGCCTTTGCCGTCCATGGCCTCGAACTTGTCGACGTGGCGCCGCAGGTCACCCACGGCGGATCGATGCGCTATATGCTCGCGCCCGCACGCAGTCGAGCGGTTTCGCCGCGCGTCGGCGAGCAGCTCGCCAAGGAGACGACACAAGGGCTTCATCGTGCCGAAACCTATCGGCGCTTCAGGGAGAATTGCGAGCATTCGCGCAGCCGTCTGATGGAAGAGCTCAATAGGATGCGCCACGCGGGCAAGCGCGTGGTCGGTTATGGCGCCACCTCGAAGAGCACCACCGTCATTAACTACTGCGGCATCACGCCTGGCCACGTCGAGTTCATTTCCGACACGACGCCGATCAAACAAGGCAAGCTGTCGCCGGGCGCGCATATTCCGGTGCAGCCTTATGAAGAGTTCGCGCGTAAATATCCCGATTGCGCGCTTCTATTTGCGTGGAACCACGCTGCCGAGATCCGCGAGAAAGAACAGGCATTTATTGCGGCAGGCGGGCGATGGCTCGTCTACGTTCCCGAAGTAAAAATCGTAACATGATGGTCTCTATTCCTTGGGCCTCGCCGCTGGCGCAATATCGTGCCCGTCGCCAGGCAGTCCAGACCGCGATAACGCGCGTCCTGGAAAGCGGCGCCTATATTCTCGGCGAAGAGGTCGAAGCCTTCGAGCGCGCGTTTGCGGATTACTGTGGCGCAACGGAAGCGGTCGGCGTCGGCAGCGGGACCGATGCGCTGATCCTGGCGTTGCGAGCGCTGGGAATTGGTGCGGGTGACGACGTCATCACGGTATCGCACACCGCGGTAGCGACCGTAGCAGCGGTGCTGGCGTGCGGTGCCACGCCCGTATTGGTCGATGTCGATGCTGCCTATTGCACGATCGATCCCGCGCGGATCGATGCGGCGATAACGCCGCGCAGTAAAGCGATCGTTGCGGTTCATATTTACGGGCAGCCGGCTGACATGGATGCCATCGTCGCCATCGGCCGCCGCAACGGATTGCATATCGTGGAGGATTGCGCCCAGGCGGCGGGCGCGCGCTATCGCGGCCGCCGTGTCGGCAGTCTCGGTGATATTGCCTGCTTCAGCTTTTATCCGACCAAGAATCTCGGCGCCATTGGCGACGGCGGGATGGTGATCACCGGAGATACGGATCTGGCGTCGCGTGTCCGCCGCCTGCGGCAGTATGGCTGGGACGATGCGCGCAATACGCATGAGGTCGGCGTGAACTCGCGGCTCGATTCTTTGCAAGCGGCGATCCTCGGCGCCAAGCTCGAGTATCTCGACTCCGACAATGCGCGGCGCGACGCGATCGCGCGCCGTTACGATCAGTCGCTTGCGGGATTGCCGATCGCGGTGCCGGCAAGGCATGCCGACGACAGCCACGCTTATCATCTCTACGTCGTGCGCTGCGATGAGCGCGATCGCCTAAAGACGCATCTCGCCGCCGATGGGATTGGCTCAGCCGTGCATTATCCAGTTCCGGTGCACCGCCAGGATGGCTATGCCGAGAAGACCGTAGTGCCGAACGACGGCTTGCCGCTGACCGAGCGGCTTGCCGAGCAAATCCTATCCTTGCCGATGTATCCCGAGCTCAGCGATGCCGAGGTCGATCGCGTCGCGGCGTCGATCCGTGGTTATTACGCGCGTTGACGATCATTCTCCTATGCCAGATTCGCCACTCTTCACGGTTTTTACGCCCACTTATAACCGCGCGCATACGCTTCATCGCGTGTTCGACAGTCTATGCGCGCAGACAACACGCGATTTTGAGTGGCTGATAGTCGACGACGGTTCGAACGACGATACATCGGAATTGATCGCCCGCTGGGCCGAGGCCGCCGATTTTCCGATTCGCTATTTCAAGCAGGATCATTCCGGTAAGCACATCGCCCACAACCTCGCTATCCGCGAAGCGTGCGGGCAGTTCTTCCTTTCATTAGATTCAGACGACGCTTGCGCCCCACGGGCGATGGAGATGATAACTTACCACTGGAATGCCATACCACTACCCGAGCGAGCGTCATTTTTCGCGGTGGTTGGCTTGTGCTGCGATCAGCACGGAGAAATTATCGGCGATGTCTTTCCGTCCAATCCGTTTGACAGCAACCTTCGTGAGAAGCGTTACGTCCATGGGCTGCGCGGCGAGAAATGGGGCGCGGCCCTGACAGAAGTGGTGCGGCGGTATCCATTTCCGGAGATTGCAAAAACGCATTTCACCCCTGAGGGCATCGTTTGGTTGGATATCGCGAAAACTTATAAGACTCGATACGTGAACGAGGTCTTCCGCATTTATTATGTCGACGATTATGCCACGGGCACCACGCTGACCAAGAAGAAGGCGCTAAATGAGAATGCCCCGGGACGCTTGCACTACAATATTTGGCTCTTGAACAATGACTTGGAGTATTTCTTGTATTCGCCCATGCCGTTTCTGAAGGCCGCAGTCGTGTTACCTAGTGCCGCGTACGCTTCGAAGCAGTCGCTTTGGAGCGTATTGCAATCTTTGAACGGGCTACCGGCGAAAGCGCTCGTCCTCACGGCGCTTCCGATTTGGGCGGCTTTGTACATTGCGAGCCTGTTCGCTCGCATGACTTGTCATTCAACGGTTCACAATGAAAGAAACCGTTAGGTCGCTCGTCGCTCGGCTCCCTTGGGGGATACGCAAACTGGCGAGCTTTCTCGCGTTGCATGGACCTTTTGGTCTCCTCAGAAGCAGACCGCATTTTACGGGAGTTTACCCATCCTTCGACAAGGTTCCGAACATACGTACGGCGGACAGGCAAGTTTTGGTCAGGGCTGCTGAAAGGAATGTAGGCAGGCTGAAGCGTGACGGGGCAACCAACTTGCCCATGTTGGGCCAATCGCATTCTCTTTTGCCGCTCGCGGTCGCAATGCTTGCAACGCAAAAGCCGCTCCGGATTCTAGATTTTGGCGGAGCAGCGGGAACAGACTTTCGTAATCTCATGAGCGCGATTCCTGACTCGGCTGAATTGGATTATCAAGTTGTCGATCTACCGGAAGTCTGCGCAGCCAGCCGGTGTCGATGGAAGGGCGAAAAGCGGATCTGCTTCAGCGAGGAAATGCCAAAAGACGGAGAGCAATTTGATTTGGTCTACAGCTCCTGGGCAGTTCTTTATGTTCCGGAACCCTTGAGTCTCTTAGATAGATTTGCAAAGTACAATGCGAGAGCGATACTGCTTGTCAATGCTCCCTTCACAAGGCATGCCTCATTCGTTCGCGTCCAGACCAATTATATGATTCCTTCGTGGGTTCTAAGCCTCGACGATGTTGAGCGCGTGATGCGCGATCGTGGCTATAAGCTAGCTTTCCACGTCGCCGGCGACGTTGATCACAACGTGGACAATTATTCTCCAGAATTGCGCGTTCCCAATATGACGAATCTTTTGTTTCTAAAATCGTGAGACCCCGGCGTTCATGCGTATAATGTTGCTGCACCAGAACCTTTCCTTCGGTGGCGCAGAGATGCTGGTGATTGAGGTTGCCGTAGGATTGAAAAAGCGTGGGCACGAGGTCGTGGTGGTCACGTTTTATGATAAAAATCCGCTAGCTGCCCTATTAACGGACAAAGGCGTGGCGCTCGAATGCTTGCACAAGCGGGGCCGCTGGGACGTCTTTGTATTCTTGTGGAGTTTTCTGACTACGGTGCGGCGTTTCCAGCCTGATGTACTTTACACCGTTATGCAGGTTCCCAATTTGGTTGCTCTGACTGCGCGATTCGGCAAGCCGGATTTAAAGTTGATATGGGGCGTGAGCGTGGCCTATCTCGATCTTACTCCCTACGATTTTGTTACGAGGATGTCGTATTGGCTGGAAGCCCGCTTCGCGCGGTTCGCCGATCTTGTCATCTCCAATTCCAGTAGCGGCGTCGACTATGCAGTCGATCAGGGCTTTCCGAAGGCGATCATGCGAATGGTGCCGAATGGCGTCGACACTGACCGCTATCGTCCTGATCCGGTCGCGCGCACTCGCATTCGGGCTGAATGGGGGATGGCCGACGGCGATCGTCTCGTCGGTTTGATCGGCCGCCTCGATCCGCAGAAGGACATTCCCTCGTTCCTTAAGGCTGCAGAGAACATAGCATCCTCGTGCGATCACGTGCGATTCGCAATCGTTGGCAGCGGCCAGACGGCATATCGAGACTTCCTGGTGACTCTGTGCGGACAGCTGGGAATCTCGGCGCTGACTTTGTGGATACCGGCGCGCACCGACATCGAGGCAATTTACAACGCGCTCGATTTAATGGTGATTTCGGCATCGGCCGAGGGAACGTCGTATGCGCTGGTGCAGGCGATGGCCTGTGGCACATCCGCTGTTGTGACGGAGGCGGGAGATAACGGGCTTGCCGTTGGTCCTTGGGGCGAGGTGGTGCCCCCCCATGACCCGGCTGCATTAGCTGAGGCGATTAAACGGCAATTGGCGCGGCTCAGTATCGACGCCGAGAAAATCGCCGCAGGTTGCCGTAGGCACATTATTGAAAACTTCTCCACAGAATCGTTGGCGTCAAATACTGAGGCGCTTATGCTTTCCGTATTTGCGTCGCGTGGGAGCGAAGTATGATAGGAACGGTAACGGCAGATTTGGAGACCGTTCCGTGCAATCTCTGTGGAGGGCGGGAATTTACGCCGCTCTACTGCAAGCCGGATGAATTCTACCATCGCGAAGATTGGTTTCAGGTGGTAGCCTGTAAAGCGTGCGGTCTTGGGTTCGTCAATCCCAGGCCGACTGTGGCGGCGATTCAACGTTATTATCCAAGCGATTACTTTACCTACCACTTTAAAACCTACACCGAGCGTTTGTCGCTGCGATACCGGCGCCAAGCCGCTTATCTGGAGCCGGCTGATGCGGCTGCGGTTGAGGGGAGGCCGCGGTTGTTGGATATCGGTTGCGCCAATGGCGATTTTCCAAGATTCATCCGCACGCTCGGCTGGGACGTTGATGGTGTCGAAACGGCCGACAATGCTGAACTCATTGATGATTTCACTTGTTATCGATCGCTTGACGACATTCCGGCCGATGCTCCGCGCTACGACGCTGTCACAGCTTGGGCGGTCATGGAGCATGTGCACGATCCGATGTCCGTATTTGCCGCAACCGCGCGGTTGCTGAAGAAGGGTGGCCTTTTCATAGCGCTTACGACGAATTTGGACAGCGTTTCGTCACGCTATCTTTTCCGTGAAGATATTCCGCGTCATCTCTATTTCTTTAATCGCCGAACGATCGCCGCCTATGCAGCCAAAACTTTGTGCCTAACCCTTGAGGATGTCAAAAGCGGGTCGCATATCTACCAAATGGCCCCGCTTCATTGGCTTCGCCATTTCTTGCGCCGCGCCGCGGGTTTACCACCGCTAAAATGGGATGATCTGCCCGAAATCCGTTACGCATATTTCGAACGCAACGGTCTCACGCCAAACTTAACAAATACCATTCGCTACATCGCCACACATCCATTCACGGTGCTCGATCGTTCCCTTATGCCGTACTACACCAAGTGGCAGGAAATTGTCGGTACCTACGGCTTGGTGATCTACATCCTACGCAAGGGGGATGCCGAGTGAAATTATATAGCCAGCGGAGGGACAATGCCCAAGTTGACGTAGCTCAGCCTGCACCGGCGAAGTGGTCGTCACGGAGCGCCGTCGGCATATGCTTGAAGAGTTTTCCGTTGAAGCGCTGGTGTCAAACCGAAGGCGCTAATGTTTCAATGTGGCGGCCAGTCGCTGGATGGGTGCCTACCCTCATGACGCGAGGGTTGAATCGCAAAGTTACATCGTCCCATGGATGAAGCAGTTAATGATAACCGAACACGATAGAAAAGGCGCGAAGAGCGACGATGCTTCTTCAGAAGTTGCGGCTCGCCCAACCGCTCCAGATATCCTGATTCATTTGCACATTCCTAAAACGGGAGGCACGTCGCTCAACAGCATGATACAACATGGATTCCGTAATGATGAAGTCTCCGATACCATGGCGATCCAGAGCGAACGCTTCAACGGTCTCGGTCTCGCCCCGTATGAATTTTGCCGGCAGCATTTAAAGTCATATCCTTACGATAATTTACGGCGCATCCGCTACGTCACCGGTCACCTGCCGATGGGCCTGCACCGAGCGTTTGATCGGCCCGCCAAATATTTCACGATCATTCGTCATCCGGTTGAAAGGGTAATATCGGATTTTTTCTTTCGCATTCAAGATAACGTGCCCTATCTCAAAGACGGCGCCCTTCTAGGGTTCGAGGAATATGTTGAAAGTCGCTACGACATCTATTTGCGTGACTATCAGGTGCGCGTCATTAGTGGGTGTCCGGAGTTTGAAGGAGCGCGGCCTCAATTTGGCCAGCAAACTCCTGGCCCTGCGGTCGAACGCCGTCACCTCGAACAAGCCAAACGCAATATCGAAAAACATTTCTTGGCGGCAGCGCCTCTCGATAAAATGACGGAATTGGCGCTGCTGATACGTAGAGTATACGGGTGGCCTATGCGACGCTTATTGACAGAGTACAAGGCGCGGACGAAACGGCGGCCGCGTATGGGAGACGTCTCGCGCCGTGCGATTGGAATTATACAGGAATGCAATTCGCATGATTTGGAATTGTACGAATGGATAGGAAAAAGGTTCTCGGCGCAGAGCCAACTCTTTGAGCCAGAACTGTCAAGAGATGAGCGTGTTTTCAACACAGTTAGCCGGGTAATAAATGGCGCGGGAAAAGTTCTGCCATGGAACGCTCGCAAGCGGTTGGCGCAATTGCTTTTCTATGCCTGAAATTAACGCTTGCCCCAAACTGTGAACAATGCATACCGCGCAAACCGAATTCGCGGGCCTGCTGTTGATTGAGCCAAGGCGCTTTCGCGACGGGCGCGGCTTTTTCATGGAGACGTTTCAGCTGCCACGTTACCGAGCCTTGGGGATCGACGACGAGTTCGTTCAGGACAACCACTCTCGCTCAGCCCGAGGCGTTCTGCGCGGCTTGCATTTTCAAATCAGGCATCCGCAGGCACAGATCGTTACGGTGATGCGTGGACGAATATTCGACGTTGCAGTCGACTTGCGACGTAGCTCGGCAACCTTCGGCCGCTGGTTTGGGGCGGAGCTAAGCGACGAGGGGTCTTGCCAGCTGTATATGGCGCCAGGTTTTGCGCACGGATTTTGTGTGCTGAGCGATTTCGCCGATTTGCATTACAAGGTAAGTCGCCTGTACGATCATGCTGACGAAGGTGGCTTGGTCTGGAATGATCCTGACATTGACATTCGCTGGCCGATCGAGGCGCCCGTCGTGTCGCAACGCGATAGTTCTTATCCAAGACTTTATGAGCTTGAACCTGAGCGATTGCCTCAGATCGTCGGTACGACTAAAGGGCTGTTGTGAAAACCCTCGTCATTACTGGCGCGCGCGGCTATATCGGCAGCGCCTTGGTGAAGAGACTAGCGACAGAGGGGCGCGCTTTGCGCCTCGTGTCACGCGTGGCTGCTATGCCGAGTGAGAGAGCAAGCGCGACCGTTGAGCACATCCAGGCCGATCTTCGCGATGAGGCGAGTTGGTGCGCTTTGTTAGGCCATGCAGAGGCGATCGTGCACTTATCCGCGGGCACTGATTTGCACGCCGTCGAAGCCGACCCGTTGGGCGACCGCGATTTCAGTGTCGAACCTGTAAATGCGCTGGTTCGTGCCATCGCGCGTTCCGGCATCCCTATGCCTGTGGTCTTTGCGAGCACCGTCACGATCGTGGGCGATGGGCCCTCCAATCCCGTGAGCGAGCAGACGCCCGATCGTCCTTGCTCTGTCTATGACCGGCACAAGCTCGAGTGCGAGACGATCCTTCGAGAGGCGACCCGCCAAGGCATCGTTTCCGCTTGCAGCCTGCGCTTGTCCAACGTTTATGGCTATGGGGTCTCTCCGATCAATTCCAATCGTGGTATTCTTAACGCTGTTATGCAGCGGGCAGGCGAGGGCGAGGCGCTCACGCTTTACGGTCAAGGCCAGTACATCCGGGATTTCACCTTCGTCGGCGATGTGGTGGATGCGTTTTGTCGGGCTATCGATTTGGAGCGGGTGCGCGACGGCGGACATTATGTGATTGCGACCGGCCGGGGCCATACGCTGGCTGAGGCGTTCAGTCTGGTGGCGGCTGAGGCGTTGCGCCGCACCGGACGCTGCGTCGAAGTGCGGCATGTGCCGGAGCCGCCGGACCTTCATCCGATCGAACGCCGGCATTTTGTTGGCGATTCTGGCCTGTTCCAGCGGCTCACCGGGTGGCGCGCTCAAGTCGATCTGCAGTCTGGAATTCGCGACTATTTCGCCCAAGCATCGGCTGGCGCGCCGCATGCGACCCCGTGACGCCATGGCGGCCGCCGCGTTCGATCTAGACGCAGTGCGGACGATCGAGCTGCCGCGGCACGCACGGCTGGACGGTGAGGTCGTTGTGGCGGAAAGCGACAATGCTGTGCCGTTTGCCATTGCGCGGATGTTTACCGTCAAGGCGCCGAGCGGCGCCAAGCGCGGCGAGCACGCGCATCGGCTGTGTTCCCAGTTCATGCTCTGCGTCCACGGTGTCATTGATATCGTCTGCGATGATGGCTGTACCCGGCGCATTTTTGCCCTCGATCGGAGTAACCTCGCTCTTATGGTACCGCCAACCATCTGGAACACTGTGATGTTTCGGCAGACCGATTCCGTTCTCGCCGTGCTCTGCGACCGGGGCTACGAGGAGCACGACTACATCCGCGATTACCCCGAATTCCTGGCATTTCGTAAGGCTGTACACCTATGAAAATTGTCGTGACCGGCGCGCTTGGCCATATCGGTTCGTTGCTGATACGCCAACTGCCACTGCACTTTCCGGGCGCCGAGATCGTCATGCTGGATAACATGATGACCCAGCGTTATGCGTCACTGTTCGATCTTCCAGCTGTTGGCCGCTATAAATTTATCGAGGCGGATGTACGCGCAATCGACCTGCGTCCAATCGTAACCGGGGCGCACACGGTAATTCATCTGGCGGCGATCACCGACGCTGCTGGAACATTTGATCGTGCAGCGGAACTTGAAGCGAACAATTTTGACGCGACCTCAAAAGTCGCTGCTGCGTGCCGAGACGCTGATGTACGTCTCATTCATTTCTCATCAACGAGCGTCTACGGGACACAGAATACGCTAGTAGCCGAAGACTGTACGCGCGATGAGCTGAAACCGCAGAGTCCATATGCCACCACGAAGCTGAAGGAAGAAGATCTGGTGCAATCTCTAGCCAAAAGCGACGGCCTAAGGGCCATTGTGTTTCGCTTTGGTACAATCTTCGGCGCTTCGGTCGGAATGCGCTATCACACCGCGATCAATAAATTCTGCTGGCAGGCTGTCATGGCGCAACCGCTCGGCATTTGGCATACCGCTTACGAACAAAAACGCCCCTATCTGGATCTCGCCGATGCCATTAGGGCAATCGCGTTTGCGATCAGTCATGATTTGTTCGATGGTCGTATTTACAACGTGTTGACACTTAATGCGGCGGTGCGTGAAATTGTCAACTGCATTCGAGAATTCGTGCCGCAAGTGCAATTGTCATTCGTGAATAGCCCAATCATGAATCAGCTATCCTACGAAGTCTCTTGTCGGCGCTTCTTGGATCGCGGGTTCAACTTCGCCGGCGACCTGCGCCGTGGCATCGGTGAGACTGTCGCGCTGCTGCGGGCGGCCAACGCAGGTTAGGCTTACCTTTTGTCCACCCTCCTCGTGACTGGCGGCGCGGGCTTCATCGGCGCCAACTTTGTCGCCTACTGGCGCCATTCGCGTCCGACGGATCGCATTGTCATCCTTGATGTACTGACCTACGCCGGAAACTTCGACAGCGTGGCGCCGCTGTGCAGCGATGACGTTTGCAAATTCGTCCACGCCGATATTTGCCATGCTGCAGCCGTACAAGGGCTATTTAGGAAATATGATTTCGACACCGTCGTGCATTTCGCCGCCGAGAGTCATGTAGACCGCTCGATCCATGCCTCGCAAATCTTCACGCGCACTAATGTGCAGGGCACTCACGTTCTGCTCGATGTCGCTCTGGCGGCGTGGAAATCCTCGTTCGCCGGACGGAGATTCCACCATATCTCGACTGACGAAGTGTTCGGTTCGCTCGGGCCGAACGAGGCGCCGTGGACCGAGCTGTCGCGCTACGACCCGAGGTCGCCTTATGCCGCCAGCAAGGCGGCGAGTGATTTCCTGGTCCGCTCTTACGCGCATACGCACGGTCTGCCGGTGACGATCACCAATTGCTCCAACAATTACGGGCCGTACCAGTTTCCGGAAAAGCTCATTCCGCTGATGATTGTGAACGCCCTGACCGGAGAGAAACTGCCGATCTACGGTGACGGCGGCAACATTCGCGATTGGCTCTATGTCGAAGACCACTGCGCCGCGATCGCGCTGGTGTTGCAGCGGGGATGCTTGGGGGAGACCTACAATGTCGGCGGCGGCCGGCAGATGCGGAATATCGAACTCGTCGGTCTTCTGTGCGACACGATTGATCGCCGGTTTGCCGAGGATGGAGGTCTTGCGGCGCGATTTCCCGATTGCCCCGCCGCCAACGGTGAACGTACCCGCGCGCTGATGACCTTCGTCAAGGATCGGCCGGGACACGACCGCCGTTATGCAATCTGCGCGGACAAGTTAGCACAAGAACTAGGCTTTGACGCCGCAACAAGTCTAGCCGACGGTCTTGCCCGCACGATCGACTGGTATCTGGGCAACGAAACCTGGTGGCGGCGGATCCAGAGCGGCACTTATCGCGACTGGATCAAGCTGCAATACGGTGCCCAGCCGGCGGGATCAGTCCCTTGACTATGACATCGCCGGTTGATCTCCGGCACCTGGACGTACAAGCAACCCGCGTGTTCGGAAACGTCGCGGCGGCTGGTTCTGCTGTCGTCTCCGTATCCGAGAAAAGCAGTTGTCCTGAAGGTGACGGTTTATCAAAGTCCGAAGTCACCCCTTCGACTTCGACTGATGCCGCTTTTTTGTTACGCGGCGGCAGCTCGACAGAAATCCCGGGTCAGCGTGCCGATGCATTCGCCGCGCATATCGTGTGGCTATCGGAAGCGCCGCTTCTTCCCGGCCGGGGCTACTCGCTTAGAGCCGGCGCGCAGACAGTTGGCGCTATGGTGACGGAACTCAAATATCGCATCGATACCGGGAATTTCGACCACCTGGCAGCCAAGGAATTGCACCGCAACGAAATCGCATTCGTCAATGTGGCGACCGCCGAGCCGATCGGTTTCGATCCCTACGAAGAAAACAGGCAAACTGGCGGATTTATTCTGATCGACCGACACAGCAACGCGACGGTAGCCGCCGGCCTGATCCGGTTCGGCTTGCGCCGCGCCGCCAACACCTACTTCCAATCCTTCGAAGTGACGAAAGCGGCGCGGGCGCGGCTCAATGCTCAAAAGCCGGCACTATTGTGGTTCACCGGCCTATCGGGCGCCGGCAAATCGACCATCGCCGACCAGATCGAGAAGAAGCTCCACGCGCTCGGCAAGCATACCTTCGTGCTCGACGGCGACAATGTTCGTCACGGGCTCAATCGCGATCTCGGCTTCACCGAGGCCGACCGCGTCGAGAACATCCGCCGCGTCGCCGAAGTGGCAAAGCTGCTCGTCGAAGCCGGGCTGATCACGCTCGTCTCCTTTATCTCGCCATTCCGAGCGGAACGTGAAATGGCCCGCGAACTCGTGGCGCCTGGCGAATTCATCGAGATTTTCGTCAATACGCCGCTCGAAACTTGCGAACAACGCGATCCGAAGGGACTCTACAAGAAGGCGAGGCGAGGCGAGCTGCAGAATTTCACCGGCCTCGATTCGCCCTATGAACCGCCGATCAATCCCGAATTGACCCTCAATGCGCGCAACGATAGCGCCAGCGACCTCGCCGACCGCATCATCGATTTCATGCAGCAGCGCGGCATGCTCTCTTGATGGCCGGATGAATTGTTTCCGCGGTGGTGCAGGATTTCCAATAACTGGTTTTGGCGATAGGTTGCGGGCAGAATATTCTGTGCCACAGTCGCATATTCTTTATGTGATGCGCAGCCTAGACATCGGCGGCACCGAACGGCATCTCGTGGCGATCGCGCAAAGTCTGGTGCGGCGCGGGTGGAACGTCTCCGTCTACAGTCTCGAGGACGGCGGTCCGCTGCGGGGGGAATTCGAGCGTTGCGGGGTAAACGTTATCGTGCCGTCATCGGCAATGGGTAAAGGCTCGCAATCGATCGCGAGCCGAATTGTGCGGCTTCCCAGGACTGGCATCCATATGCTGTCGGTGTTCCGAAAACTAAAGCCGGACATCGTGCATTTTCTTCTTCCAGCCGCCTATCTGTTCGGAGCGCCGCTCGCGATTATCTCGCGCGTGCCGATTCGCATAATGAGCAGACAGAGCCTGAACATCTATCAGCTCAACTCTCCATTTGCGCGGCTCGCCGAGCGCTTCTTGCATCAACGAATGCACGCGGTTCTAGCCGTATCCGGCAAAGTGTTGGAGCAGCTTCGCGACGAGGAGGGCGTGCCACTTAGCCGACTTGGCCTTATTTACAATGGCATTGAGATCGATGCTTTCTCGGATGCGTCGCTTAGAGAGGCCACCCGCGCTCAGTTCGGTCTCGGCGCCGAAGCTCTTGTTATGGTGATCGTGGCCAATCTGATCCCTTACAAAGGTCATGCCGATCTCTTAGATGCGCTTGCAGCCGCGCGATCCGAACTTCCGGACGATTGGCGGCTCCTTATCGTGGGGCGCGACGACGGAATTGGCGCTGAACTGCGCGATCAATCGCGGCGATTGCAACTGGATGAAAAAGTATGTTTTCTCGGTCAAAGGAAGGATATAGCCGCCATTCTGAGCGCAAGCGACGTTGGAATACTCTGCTCGCATCAAGAAGGCTTCTCGATCGCCTTGCTCGAATGCATGGCGGCTGGACTGCCGACGATTGTCACCGACGTTGGCGGCAATGCGGAAGCGGTCATCGATGGCACAAGCGGACTGGTAATCCCGCCCAAGGAACCGGCTAGTCTCGCGCAGGCTATCCGGCGCTTGGCGAATGATCCGGGCCTACGTGCGCGTCTAGGCCGCGCGGCACGCCAGCGTGTACAACAAAAGTTCTCGATCCAAGACTGTGTTCAGCGACACGAGAGACTTTACCGGGCCATGGTCGCGTCGAGTCCCATGTCTGTCGAGCAAATCCTATCTGATGCCGCGAACGAAGCCGTACACATTGGTATGGCCAATTGAAACCTGCACCCCGAATATTCCTAACAAACGCGAACCATGGGCCCGCCCAGTAGCGGCAGTACAAATGTCGACCTGAAGGTCGCGCGCGGCTTTGGCCGGGAATGGTCGACGTTCCGGCAGGATACCGACCACCTGTCGCAGCAGCAGCGCCAGGAGATATTCGACGATTATTTCCAGATTTTTCCCTGGCATTTGCTGCCGTCGGGTGGTGGCGTCGGCATCGATATCGGCTGCGGCACCGGCCGCTGGTCGGTGCTGGTGGCGCCGCGCGTCGGACATTTGCATTTGCTCGACGCCAGCGCGGAGGCACTCGCTGTTGCCAGGCAGAACCTCAAGCCCGTGAACAACGTCAGCTTCCACGCTGCGAGCGTCGCCGAAATTCCTTTGCCGCCGGAATCACTGGATTTCGCCTATTCGCTCGGCGTCTTGCATCACGTGCCTGATACGCAGGCCGCAATCGCGGCCATCGCTGGCAAACTCAAGCGGGGCGCGCCGTTTCTGGTCTACCTGTATTACGCTCTCGATAATCGCCCCGCCTGGTATCGTGCGCTGTGGCGGATCAGCAATCTGGCGCGTCTTGTGATCTCGCGGCTGCCGCATTCGCTTCGGCTCGTTCTTAGCCAGACGATTGCGGCGCTGGTCTATTGGCCGCTGGCGCGCGGCGCCGGGCTATTGTCGCGTCTCGGAATTTCGGCGCGCGCCCTGCCCTTGTCCTATTACGCCGACAAATCGTTTTACGTGATGCGGACCGACGCCTACGATCGCTTCTGTACGCGGCTGGAAAAACGTTTCACCCGCGGCGAGATCGAGCGCATGTTGACGGACGCGGGCTTCACCGACGTGCATTTCTCGGGGTCTGTACCGTTCTGGTGCGCCGTCGGCATCAAAGCGCCCGTGCGGTAAGTTCAGGCCCAGCGTTCGCGCCAGGCCTCCAGCATCAGCACGTCCCACAGGAGATATTGCCAATTGCGCCGGCCGTCGAGATGTTCCTGCCAATAGCGGCGAACCATGGCGACATCGAGCAAGCCCGCCTCCCGCAGCCGTCGTTCTTCAAGCAGCGCCTCGGCCCAGTCGCGCAGCGGCCCGCGCAGCCATTCGCCGAGCGGAATGCCGAATCCCATCTTCGGTCGCTCGACCAGCGCCGGTGGCACGTGGCGATAAAGCACCTGCCGCAACAGCCACTTGCTGGTGTTGCCGCGGACTTTGGCGTCGCGCGGCAGCCGCCAGGAGAATTCCACGACCCGATGATCGAGCAGCGGCACGCGGGCTTCCAATGCCACCGCCATGCTGGCGCGGTCCACTTTGGTCAAAATGTCGTCGGGCAGGTAAGTGACCAGATCCAGGAATTGCATGCGCGCCAGCAGGTCGGGGAATTCCTTCGCCAGTGTTGGGTCGTCGAGCAGACCTTGCGGTTCGCGCGCCTGCGGCATGATCTCGGCCGGTTCCCAGTGGCTGACCAGGCGGCGGTAGATCGCGTCGGCACTGTCGAGGCGCAGCACACTGGCGGCTTTATGCACCTTGTCGCCGGCCTGCGGCGGCCGCATGCGCGAGGGCAGCGCGGCAAGGAGCAAAGTCCAGCGATCGGGACTCATTGCGGTCAGCGCTGCCGCGGCGGCTTTGCGCAGCGGCCGCGGCAGCAATGACAGCGCGCGCCAAGACCGCTGCGTCAGTTGGTAGCGATTGTATCCGGCAAAAAGCTCGTCGCCGCCGTCGCCCGATAGCGCGACGGTGACATGCTTCCGCGTCATCGCCGAGACGAGATAGGTCGGAATTTGCGATAAATCGGCGAACGGCTCGTCGTACCATTCCGGCAGCTGCGGGATAACGTCGCGCGCCTCGCCCGCTGTCACGGTGAGTTCGGTATGCTCGGTCTGCAAGTGGCGCGCCACCGCAGCCGCTTGCGGCGCCTCGTTATAGCCCGGGATATCGAAGCCGATCGAGAATGTCCGCACCCTGCCGCTGCGCGCGGCCTGCATCAGCGCCACGACCGTCGACGAATCGATGCCGCCCGACAAAAATGCGCCGAGCGGCACGTCGGCGATCATGCGGCGGCCCACGGCGTCCTGCAGCAGTGTTTCCAATTGCTCGGTCAGTTCGGCGTCAGTGCCTTCGAGCGGACGAAGCATGCCGTTGCGGGCCACGGCGCGGGCGTCCCAGAAGCGAGAAATTTGCGGTTCGCCCTGCCACGGCAAAGTAAGGACCGCGCCGGGTTCGAGCTTGTGGACGCCTTCATAGATCGTATGCGGCGCCGGAATGTAATTGTGCCGCATGAACGCGGCGACGGCGTTGCGGTCAATGTGCGGCGTCCAGCCCGGGTGCGCGCGCAGCGCCTTGAGCTCCGACCCAAAGAGAAACAGATCGCCGAACTTCGCCCAATACAGCGGCTTGATGCCGAGCCGATCGCGAACCAGCGTCAGCGTCCGCTCGCGGCGGTCCCACAGCGCGATCGCAAACATGCCGATCATCCGTTTCAGCGTCGGCTCGATGCCGTTTGCGGCGAAAGACTCCAATATGACTTCGGTGTCGCAATGACCGCGGAATTTATGCCCGCTCGCGGCAAGCTCGGCGGCGATCGGCTGATAAGAATACACTTCGCCGTTGTAGCTCATGACGAAGCGTCCGTCGGCGGACAGCATCGGCTGATGACCCGCGGGCGAAAGATCGATGATCGACAGCCGGCGATGCACCAGCGCCGTTCCGGCTTCGGCATCGCGCCAGATTCCTTGGTCGTCCGGTCCGCGATGCGACAGGTTTGCGGCCATCCGTTCGGCGATGGCGTCGCTGTTGCTGCCGGCAAAATCAGATGCAGCGCCGACGAAACCCGCAATGCCACACATCGATATCGTTCCGCGCCAATGGCGATAGGAAGTGCATATAGGCTCGACCGGGAACAAACAATGAAGTTTTTCGACCGTGCTTCATCGCTTAGCGATGCTGCGAGCGTCTTTGTTTGCGTAATCGCCGGCGCTGTTGCGGCGCGGCGCCGCCGCGGCTAAGGAAAGCTCGCTGCAACGGGCGTTTAGATCGAGGGTTCGGTTTTGGGGCACCAGCGCAAGATTGCCGTGATCGGGCTCGGTTATGTCGGGCTGCCTGTGGCGGTGGCGTTTGCGCGGTCGGGCGCGGCCGTGATCGGATTCGACGTCAACCGCAGCAGGATCGACGAATTGCGCGTCGGCGTCGATCGCACCCGCGAAGTCGAAAAGTCGGACCTGGCGCACCCGACCCTGGTCTATACGGGCGACGCGGCGGCGTTGGCTGCGGCGGACTTCTATATCGTCACCGTTCCCACTCCGATCGACGCCGCGCGCCGTCCCGATCTGAGTGCGGTATTTGCAGCCTGCGATACCGTCGGCCGTTTCCTCAACCGTGGCGACATCGTGGTCTATGAATCGACCGTCTATCCCGGCGCGGTGGAAGAGGACTGCGTGCCGCGCCTCGAGCGCGCCTCGGGGCTGCGCTGCGGCGCCGATTTCACCGTCGGCTATTCGCCGGAGCGCATTAATCCGGGCGACAAGAACCACCGCTTCGAAACCATCACCAAAGTGGTGTCCGGCCAGGACGAAAAAACCTTGCGCATCGTCGCCGACGTTTATGGGTCGGTGGTGACGGCCGGAATCCATTGCGCCCCGTCGATCAAAGTGGCCGAGGCGGCCAAAGTCATCGAGAATACCCAGCGTGACCTCAATATCGCGTTCATGAACGAGCTGTCCGCGCTGTTCGAGCGTTTGGGCATCGATACCGGCGACGTGCTCGCTGCCGCGGCCACCAAATGGAATTTCCAGAAGTTCTATCCGGGACTGGTCGGCGGCCACTGTATCGGCGTCGATCCCTATTATCTGACCTATCGCGCCGAAAAGGCTGGCTACGATCCGCAGGTCATCTTGGCCGGCCGCAAGATCAACGACTGCGTCGGCCAACGCGTCGCGCGCGAATGCGTGCGGCGGCTGGTCAAGCGCGGCAAGGGCGCGGCGGTGGTCACCGTGCTGGGTATGACGTTCAAGGAAAACGTCCCGGATACGCGCAACTCGAAAGTCGCGGACATTGTCAACGAGCTGCAATCGTTCGGGTTATCGGTGCAGGTGCACGATCCGCTCGCCGATCCGCGCGAGGTCAAACACGAATACGGCATCGAACTTATGACGATGGCGGCATTGCGTCCGGCCGACGCCGTGATATTCGCAGTGGCGCACGATAGCTTCGTGCGCGGCGGCTGGGCGCTTCTGACGACACTCCTTGGCGCGGATGGCGGCATCGTGCTCGACGTGAAGTCGCAGCTCGATCGTCGGCAACGGCCCGAACGCGTCGAACTCTGGCGGCTCTGATCCCGTGGAAAACTCGCAAGCTCCAGTTCTGGTCACCGGCGCGGCGGGCTTCATCGGCTTTGCGCTGGCGCGGCGGCTTCTGGAAGGCGGCCGCGCCGTCGTCGGTATCGACAGCATCAACGACTATTACGACCCCGCGCTCAAGGAGGCGCGGCTTGCTGTGTTGCGGCAATTCGGCACTTTCACCTTTCACAAGCTCGATCTTGCCGACCGCAAAAGCACGGAAGCCGTGTTCCGCGACGGCGATTTCGGTCCGGTGGTGCATCTCGCCGCGCAGGCGGGGGTCCGCTATTCGCTGCAAAACCCCCACGCCTATCTCGACGCCAATCTCGCCGGCTTTTTGAACGTTCTCGAAGGCTGCCGCCATCGCCGCACCGGGCATCTCGTCTTCGCTTCGTCGAGTTCGGTGTACGGCGCCAATACGCACCTGCCGTATTCCGTCCATGACAACGTGGATCATCCGGTCAGCCTTTACGCCGCGACCAAGAAGGCGAACGAACTGATGGCGCACGCTTACAGTCATCTTTATGGGCTGCCCGCGACCGGATTGCGCTTCTTCACCGCGTACGGTCCGTGGGGCCGCCCCGACATGGCGATGTTCATCTTTGCCAAGGCGATTGCCGAAGGGCAGCCGATCAGACTGTTCAATTACGGCCGCATGCGGCGCGATTTCACCTATGTCGACGACGTCGTCGAGGCAGTCGAGCGCGTCATTGCGCGCGCCCCGACGAAAAGCGACGCTGCGCCGGGCGGTGAGCTCGATCCGGCGAGCAGCGCGGCGCCGTGGCGAATCTACAATATCGGCAACAATCGTACCGTGGAGATTTCCCGCGTCGTCGAGCTTTTGGAGCTGGAATTCGGCCGCAAGGCTAAAATCGAGCTTGTCCCGATGCAGCCCGGCGACGTGCCGGAAACCTGCGCCGACGTCGACGATCTTATGCGTGACGTCGGTTTCCGCCCGTCGACGCCGATCGAACACGGCGTGCGCAGCTTCATCGCCTGGTATCGCGACTTTCATCGGCAATGAACGTCGTACTGAGCGCCGATATGATGTTTCGTGTTGCGGTCCGGCCTGGGCTATAATGCCTCTATGATCGGATTTTTCCGCAATCCCCGCCGCGTTTTTATCGTCGCCCACGATCTTGTCGTCACCGCGCTGGCGATGCTGGCGACGCTCTATGTGCGCTTTGCCGACGGCAACAATGGCGGCCTTGCCGAACGCTACCATTGGCTTCTCATCCTGCTGCCCTGCTACGTCGTCTATGCGGGAATAGTCTATTGGTACTTCCACCTTTACATGGCGAAGTGGCGGTTCGCCTCGCTGCCGGATTTGCGCAACATCTTCCGCGCGGTGACGGTGCTGGCGATTTCGCTGCTCGTGCTCGACTACGTGCTGTTGTATCCGACGCTGTTCGGCACGTTCTTTTTCGGCAAGATCACCATCGCGCTGTACTGGTTCTTGCAGATGTTTTTCCTCGGCGGTCCGCGCATCGCCTATCGCCTGTTCAGGCTCTCCCGGACCCAGCAGCAAGTCAAAGGTCATGAGGCGGTTCCGACGCTGATCGTCGGTCGCGCGGCGGACGCGGAAGTGCTGTTGCGCGCCATCGAGAGCGGCGCGGTGAAAAACGTGCTTCCGGTCGGTATTCTCTCGCCGTCCTCTGCCGATCAGGATCAGGAACTGCGCGACGTCCCGGTCCGTGGCTTCCTCAGCGATCTTGAATCGACCGTCGTCGCGCTGCGGTCGCAAGGCATTCGCGTCGGCCGCTTGGTGTTGACGCCAAGCGCATTGGCGCCGGAGCTGCATCCGGAAACGATGCTGATGCAGGCGCGCCGGCTCGGGCTTGCCGCCAGCCGGATGCCGTCGCTCGGCGCCGGCGAGGAGGCGCTGCGGCTGGCGCCGGTCGATGTCGAGGATTTATTACTGCGCCCGAGCGTGAAGATCGATTACGGGCGACTTGAGAACTTTATTAGGGGCAAGACGGTCGTGGTCACCGGCGGCGGCGGCTCGATCGGCGCAGAAATCTGCGACCGGGTCGTCAATTTCCATGCCGGCCGGCTTCTCGTCATCGAGAATTCCGAGCCGGCATTGCACGCCGTGCTCGAGCAGCTCGCCGTCAAATCGAGCACGACGGCGGTCGAGGGGCGAATTGCCGATGTCCGCGACCGCGAGCGGATGTTCCGACTGATCGGCGGATTCAAGCCGAACCTGGTTTTTCACGCCGCCGCGCTCAAGCATGTGCCGCTCTTGGAACGCGATTGGGACGAAGGCATCAAGACCAATGTCTTCGGTTCGGTCAATGTGGCCGATGCCGCGCTCAATGCCGGCGCCGATGCCATGGTGATGATCTCGACCGACAAGGCGATCGACCCGGTTTCCGTGCTCGGCGCCACCAAGCGCCTTGCCGAAATGTACTGCCAGGCGCTGGACGCGGCAGGCAATGTCGGCCACAGCAATGGCGGCAAGCCGCCCATGCGCATGATCGCGGTGCGCTTCGGCAACGTGCTCGCTTCCAACGGATCGGTGGTGCCGAAATTCAAGGCGCAGATCGAGGCCGGCGGCCCGGTCACGGTGACGCATCCGGACATGGTGCGCTATTTCATGACCATCCGCGAAGCCTGCGATCTGGTCATCACGGCGGCAAGTCATGCGCTCGGTCCGGCGCGCGCGGACACGGCGGTCTATGTGCTCAATATGGGCCAGCCGATCAAAATCGTCGATCTCGCCGAACGGATGATCCGCTTGAGCGGACTCGAACCGGGACGCGACGTCGACATTATCTTCACCGGCATTCGTCCCGGCGAGCGGCTCAACGAAATCCTGTTCGCGGCCGAGGAGGGCAGTTCCGATATCGGCATCGAAGGCGTCGTCGCCGCCAAGCCGGTCTGTCCGTCGATTGCGGTGGTGCAAGGCTGGATCGCGAAACTGCAGCGCGATCTCGATTCTGGCGAACGCGTGGCGATCTATGGGGTGCTGCGCGAAGCCGTGCCGAATTTTGCCGGCGAGGCGCAACCGATTGGAAAACAATAGGTCTAAAGGAAAAGGATTACGTTTCGCGGACCAAGACGCGGCAGTCCGTCACAGAGCGGAATTCCGCGCGCCGTCCCTGCGGATTTGTTGTATCCTTATCGCTCGGCATGGGGAAGTTCGACGCCGTTTCGACGCGGCGCGAGCGTTGCCGACAGGGAGGACAGTATGACCATCATCAAACATGGACGTATCGCGCGTTCAATCGTCGTCACGGGCGCGTTCGGCGTGGCGCTGGCGCTGCAGCTTGGCGTGGCACAGGCGCAGGACAAGATCTACGAGATGAAGATCTCGACGCCGACGATCCACGATGTTCCAGATACATTTGCCGCGAACTTCTTGGCTGCGGTCGAAAAGGATTCGGGCGGCCGCATCAAGGGCCAGGTTTACCCGGCGAGCCAGCTCGGCTCGATCCCGCGGCAGATCGAAGGCACTCAGTTCGGCTCGATTCAATGCGAAGTCGTTCCGCCGGAATTCATGGTCGGCCTCGATCCGCGCTTCGAGATCATGGCCGCCCCGGGGCTTGTCAATTCCCAACTGCACGGTCAGCGCGTCGCCGCTGATCCGGCGGTGCGCAAGCTCATGCTGAGCCTCGGCGCCGACAAGGGGCTGCATGGTGTCGGATTGTTCATGGCCATGCCCGCCGAAGTCATTTCAAGATCCCCGATCCGCCATCTCGCCGATTTCAATGGCAAAAAGATAAGAATTTTCGCCTCGCAATTCCAAAGCGTGGCCTTCGAACGGCTGGGCGTGACGCCAGTGGCAATGAGTCTCGGCGATGTCGTGCCGGCCATCCAACAGGGCGCCATCGACGGCGCCGTCACCGGAATGGGACCCATTGCGCATATGCACTTTGTCGATGCGGCTAAATTCGTGACGATGACCGACCAACCGGGGATCTTCATCATCGCCGTGGTCAATAAAAAATGGTACGAGTCCTTGCCCAAGGATTTGCAGCAAATTGTTGATAAGGACGCCGCGGCACAGTCCGTGGCCATCAACCCGTTCGCAGTCCAGTCGCTCAAGGACGATTTTACCAGCTGGACCGCCAGTGGCGGCGAACTGATCAACCTGCCGGCCGACGAGAAAGCTTCGATGATGAAAACCCTCTCCAGCGTCGGCCCGGATGTGTCGAAATCCAACCCGCAGCTAGCCACAGCCTATAAAATCCTCACCGACGCGGCGGCGCGGACAGCCCAGGCCCCGAGCCAGTAGTCGGGCAGCTGCGCGCCGGCGCAGCAGTCCGTCACAGACTGGAATTCCGCGCACTTCGTTGCGGAATTGCTGTATCCTGATCGTCTCGGCATGGGGCCCCGCCTCGACGCGGATGCTTGATCCCGGGCCGACAGGGAGGAATTTATGGAATGCAATAAAGGTGGGCGTGTCGTCCGTTCGCTGGCCGCCTTGGGCGCGCTCGCCGGGGCTGTGGCGCTGTCGCTTGGCGCGGCGCGGGCACAAGAAAAAACCTACGAGTTGAAGATTTCGACGCCCACCATTCACGATGTCCCCGATACATTCGGCGCCAACTTCTTGGCTGCGGTCGAGAAAGACTCCGGCGGCCGCATCAAAGGTCAAGTCTACCCGGCGAGCCAGCTCGGCTCGATCCCACGACAGATCGAAGGCACGCAGTTCGGCTCCATCCAATGCGCCGTGATCCCGCCCGAGTTCTTTGTCGGCGTCGATCAGCGTTTTGAGGTGATGGCGGCGCCCGGGCTCGTCAACTCGCTCGCTCAGGGCGAGAAGGTCGCGGCCGATCCAGACGTGCGCAAGCTGATGCTGTCGCTCGGCGTCAACAAGGGGCTGCATGGCGTCGCTATATTCATGGCCGAACCATCCGATGTGATCGCCAAAGATGCGATACGTCACCTTGCCGACTTCAAGGGCAAGAAACTGCGGACTTTTGCCTCGAAATTCCAAACCGAGGCGTGGAGCCGGCTAGGCGCCACTCCGGTCGCGATGTCGCTCGGCGACGTCTTGCCGGCGCTGCAGCAGGGTACCATCGACGGCGCCCTCGCCGGCATGGGACCCTTCACCCACATGCACTTCGGCGATGCGGCAAAATACATCACCATGACCAATCAGCCCGCGATCTTCCTCGTCGCGGAGATCAACAAGAAATGGTACGACTCGTTGCCGCCGGATTTACAGAAGATCATCGACAAAGACGCGGCAGAGCAGGCCGTCGCCATCGGACCACTGGCGGCCGAAATGCGCAAGAAATCCGAAGCCGCCTGGACTGCCTCTGGCGGCGAGGAGATCAATCTGCCGCCCGACGAGCAAGCGCAAATGATGAAAACGCTTTCCAGCGTCGGCGCGGACGTATCGAAGTCGGATCCGCAGCTTGCCGCCGCCTACAAGATAGTGACCGACGCGGCCGCACGGGCCGCGCAGACCGCGAGCCAGTAATCGGATGGTCGCGTGTCGGCGCGGCTTCCGCCATATGTGCCAGTTGTGTGCCATGAGCGACGGAGGCACTTATGTCGATCATGCGACGTGAAATTGTAAGGCGCGCCTGCGCCGTTGCATTCCTATCGTCGCTTGCGGCGTCGTCCGCCGCGCTGGCGGCGGCCGACAAATCCTATGTGATGAAGATCGCGCTGGCGACCGTCGACGACCCTTTGTACGAATTCGCCAAGAATTACGCGGCGGCGGTCGAGAAGGATTCGGACGGCCGCATCAAGGTCGAGATCTATCCTTCGAGCCAATTGGGTTCGACCCAGCGGCAGGCCGAGGGCGTGCAATTCGGCGAGATCCAAGGCTTGGTCGTTGCGCCGGAATTTCTGGCCGGCATCGACGAGCGCTTCGAGGTTCTGGCGGCACCCGGCCTGGTCAAATCGATGGCCGATGGACAACGCTTAGCCGCCGATCCGGCGGTGCGCGAGCTGATGCTCGGACTGGGGGCCGACAAGGGCCTGCATGGTGCGGCGCTGTTCATGGTGGCGCCGTCCTCCGTCATCGCTAGGACGCCGATTCGTCGCCTCGCCGACTTTAAAGGAAAGAAAATCCGCGTATTCGCCTCGCAGTTTCAAACCGTCGCGATGGAGCGGCTTGGCGCGATATCGAAGCCGATGACATTAGGCGAGGTGTTGCCGGCATTGCAGGACAACGCCGTCGACGGCGCCATCTCCAGCATCACGGTTTTCGCCACCATGCACTACTGGGACGCCGCCAAATACGTCACCGAAACCGGCCAGCCCGCCATCTTCGGCGTCGCCGAACTCAGTAAGAAATGGTACGATTCACTGCCGTCGGATTTGCAGCAAATCGTCGACAAGGACGCTGCTGCGGAAGCAGTCGCCGTCGATCCGTGGGCGGTCGATTTCAATGCCAAAGCGCGCAAGACTTGGACAGACAACGGCGGCGAGCTGATCAGCCTGCCGGCCGGCGACCAATCGGCGATGCTCAATGAGCTCGCCAGCGTCGGCGAAGACGTTTCGAAGGCGAAACCGCAGCTCAACGCTGCCTATCAATTAGTCGCCGCGGCGGCGCAAAGTCTACGATGAGCATGCAGGCGGGTGACGTGATGTCGCGTGCCGCCGGACCAATGGAAATTCTCGTTGTCCCAGGGACAGCGGTCATCTAACTTCGGTGCCGGACTATCGTAGTGGGGCCCGGTGTTTGTCGGGTGCGGCAGTCCGCCGGATAAAAAAAGCCACGGCCGGGGCAACGTGAATGTCCGTCTCCTGCTCGCCTGGGCAAGAACGGGATTTCGTTACGCCCGGAACTGATGCGCATCAAAGGGAGAGCAACATGGCTTTCATGAGCATTCGAACTGTGACGCGGGCGGCATTCGCCGCCGGCGCATTGGCCTTGTCTTTGGCGGTGTCGACCGGCGCCGCGCGGGCCGAGGACAAGACTTATGTGATGAAGATAACCCTGCCGACTATCAACGACGCGCCGCATCAATTCGCCAAGGACTTCGGCGCGGCGGTCGAGAAGGATTCCGGCGGGCGGATCAAAGCCGAGGTTTATCCGGCGAGCCAATTGGGCTCGATCCCGCGGCAGATCGAAGGCGTCCAGTTCGGCTCTATCCAGGTGGCTGCCGTTCCCCCGGAGTTTTTCGTCGGCGTTGACGAACGCTTCGAAGTGATGGCCGCGCCCGGCCTGGTCGATACCATCGAACACGGCCAACGCGTCGCCGCCGATCCGGCAGTGCGCAAGCTGATGCTCGGGTTGGGCGCCAATAAGGGACTGCACGGCGTCGGACTGATGATCGCCCAACCGTCCTGCATTATCTCAAAGTCCGCCATCCGCCATCTTGGCGACTTCAAGGGGAAGAAGCTCAGGATCTTCGCCTCGCAGTTCCAATCCGTGGCGCTCGAGCGCTTGGGCGCGACGCCGGTGGCGATGACTCTCGGCGACGTCTTGCCGGCGCTTCAGCAAGGCGCCATCGACGGTTCGATCGCCGGCATCGGGCCCTTTGTTCACTTGCACTTCATGGATGCGGCAAAATACGTCACCGAGACCAATCAGCCGGCCATCTTCATCATCCTCGAAGTCAGCCAGAAATGGTACGACTCGCTGCCCAAGGACTTGCAGGCAATCATCGACAAGGACGGCGCCGCCGTTTCAACGGCGATCAATCCGACGGCAACCCAGATGTATCAAGAACAGCGCAAGGCCTGGGTGGCTCAGGGCGGCGAACTCATCAGCCTGCCGCCCAACGAGCAAGCCGAGATGATGAAAACGCTCGCCAGCGTCGGCCAGGACGTTTCGAAGTCGAAGCCGGCACTCCACGACGCCTACGAAATCGTGGCCGATGCCGCGAAGCGGACGCGGCAGGCGCCAAGCCAGTGAGGGAGACTTGCGCGGCCGGGACCCGAGGACGACGGCAAGCGTGGCTTTCACGCCGAGCCGCGTTCCGGCCCCGGCCGCGATGAGCCGCATGCGAGAGGCACGAGAGGTTCGAGAGTGATCGACGGCGTAGTCAAAGGCGTTCGCTGGCTCCTTGCGCTCACCCGCGCAGCGGCGGCGATTTTCCTGATCGCGAGCGTAGCCATCAATTTCGCCAACATCATCGGGCGCTATTTTTTCAGCATTTCAATTCCATGGGCCGAGGAGATCATGCTCTTCCTCATGGTCGGCTGCGTGTTTACCGGCTGCTGCGCCGTCGCCTGGGAGGGGCGGCAGATCCGCATGGATGTGGTCGTCAACATGCTGTCGCCAAAGCTGCGTGAGCTCGTCAATGCGCTGTCGGAACTGGTGATGATTGCCACCGCGATCGCCGTGGCCGCATTCGCCTGGCCCGTCATCGCCGACCTTGCCGCCTTCGACGAGCGCAGCCAGGCGGCGAATTTCCCGCTTGTGATTCCGCAGTCGATGCTGCCGATCGGCTACAGCCTGATGGGGCTGTTGGTTGCCATCCGGCTGATCGTGCGCTGGCGACGCAACGCCGGCAATGCCGGCGAAGCCGGCACTTCGCATTAAGAGGCGACGATGGGCTATCTCGTCTTTTTCGGGCTGCCGGTCGTCCTGCTCGTTCTCGGATTCCCGATCTTTCTGATCCTGCTCGTGACTTCGATCGTCGCGGTGCTGACGGTCTCCGGCGATATTCCGACCGACGCCATCCAGACCTATATGTTCGGCAGCCTCGACAATTTCCCGCTGCTGGCGGTGCCGTTCTTCGTGCTGGCCGGCGAAATCATGGCGCAGGGCGGCATCGCGCGGCGCATCATCAACATGGTCATGGCGATTGTCGGCGGAGTGCGCGGCTCGCTCGCGGTGACCACCGTCGCGGCCTCCGAATTATTCGGCGCGATGTCGCACACGGCGGTCGGCACGGTCGTCGCCATGGGGCGGATGATTTATCCTTCGCTCAAGGACGGCGGTTATAACGACCGCTTTGCCGTCGGGCTGATCGCCTCGTCGGGCGCGATCGCGGTCGTCATCCCGCCTTCGATTGCAATGATCCTCTACGCCGTGTCGGCGGAGCAGTCCGCGGTTCAGCTGTTTACCGCCGGTATCCTGCCGAGCCTTCTCATCGGCGTTATCGACGCCGCCTTTGTCATAATTTACGCAAGGCTGAAAGGCGTGCCGCTCGGCGTCAAAGCACACTGGGAAACGATCTGGAAGACGAGCAAGGAGGCAAGCTGGTCGATCGGCTCGCTCGCCGTGATCTTCGGCGGCATCTATGGCGGCGTGTTCACGCCGACCGAGGCGGCGGGCGTCGCGGTGGTCTATTCGCTGTTCGTGACGATGGTTATTTACCGCGAGGTCGACCTCCGCCGTTGCTGGCAGATCCTGTTGAGCGCCGCGTTTCTCATTTCACAGATCCTGCTCATCGTCACGTCGGCCGGGATCTATTCCTGGCTCCTGACGACCAGCGGCATCCCACAACAGATCGTCGCCGCGATCGATGCGCTGCATATGTCGAAGTGGGAGCTGCTGCTGAGCCTCAACCTCGGGCTACTCATTGCAGGAAGCTTCCTCGAACCTCCGGCGGCCATCCTGATCCTCACTCCGCTGCTGTTGCCGATCGTTCGTGCTGTCGGCGTCAACCCCATTCACTTCGGCATCATCGTCGCGGTCAATCTCAGTCTCGGCATGTACACGCCGCCGTTCGGCTTAAATCTGTTCTCCTCGCAAGCGATCTTCAACGCGCCGTTGAGCCGGATTTATCTCGGCGTGCTGCCATTCCTGGTGCTGAATTTCGCGGCATTGTTGATCATCACCTATATTCCTGAAATTTCGATGGTGCTGCTGCATCATTGATTTTTCCGTTGCGTCCCGGCAAACCTCACGGCGCGGTCCTGATCCCCTCGCGGAAAGCTCTTTCTCATGACCAAGGCGGTGCTGGGCATCATCGGCGGTTCGGGCATTTACGATCTTCCCGGCCTGGAAAAGGTACGGTCGAAGACCATCAGGAGCCCATGGGGCGCGCCGTCGGGGCCGTTGCGCATCGGCGAGATCGCCGGCCTGCCGGTCGTGTTCCTGTCGCGGCACAGCCCGGGCCATCGGCTGTCGCCGTCCGACATCAACTATCGCGCCAATATCGACGTGCTCAAGCGCGCCGGCGTTACCGATCTCGTCTCGCTGTCGGCCTGCGGCTCATTCAAAGAGAACCTGCCGCCCGGCACGTTCGTCCTGGTCGATCAGTTCGTCGACCGCACCTACAAGCGCGACAGTTCGTTCTTCGGCAGGGGCTGCGTCGCCCATGTCTCGATGGCGCATCCGGTGTCGCCGCGGTTGCGCATCCACATTGCGGAAGCCGCAATGGCCGAGGACATCGGCGTGGTGCGCGACGGCACTTATGTCTGCATCGAAGGTCCGCAATTCTCGACGCTGGCCGAGAGTCTCACCTACAAGAACCTCGGCTATTCGGTGATCGGCATGACCAATATGCCGGAGGCCAAGCTCGCGCGCGAAGCCGAAATCTGCTACGCCACCGTCGCCATGGTGACGGACTTCGACTGCTGGCATCCCGATCATGACGCCGTCACCGTGCAGGACATCATCAAAGTGCTGATAGCGAATGCCGAGAAGGCCGCGCGGCTGGTGGCGCGCCTCGCCAAGGATTTTCCTCGTCAGCACGAACCGTGCCCGATCGGCTCCGACCGCGCGCTCGACAACGCGCTTATCACCGCACCGAAAGCGCGCGATCGCAAGCTTGTGAAGAAGCTCGACGCGGTCGCCGGGCGCGTACTGCGCAAGAAATAAATCGCACCTGCGCGCCGTTTATCGCTTAAGGGTTCTTAACCGGCATGCGGCACACTGGTGTCCTCTTAAAGGGGCGTTCCAGCGGCAATCTGTGACAGGCATACCTTGGCTCAATCGATCATTCCTCTGATCATGTGCGGCGGCGCCGGGACGCGGCTGTGGCCGGCTTCGCGCGAAGGCCGGCCCAAGCAATTCCTGCCGTTGTTTGGTCCGCACTCGACGTTTCAGGAAACCATTCGCAGGGTTTCCGATCCGGCTTTGTTTGGCCGGCCGATCGTCGTCACCAACAATCAATATCGTTTTCTGGTCGCCGAGCAGCTCGCGGCGATCGGCGTCGAGGCCGATATCATACTGGAGCCGATGCGGCGCGATTCCGGGCCGGCGATCGCGGCAGGTGCGGAGTTCGCGGTTCAGCGCGGCGGCGATCCCATGATCGTGGCGCTTGCCGCCGACCATGTCGTCACCGACCCGGCCGCGTTCGCCAAAGTCTGCGGCCTTGCGGCGGATGCGGCGGCCGCCGACCACATCGTTACCTTCGGCGTGCGGCCGACGCGGCCGGCGACCGAATACGGCTATATCCGCGCCGGCGCCTCAATCGGCGCTGACATTTTCGCCATCGAGAAATTCATCGAGAAGCCCGACGCCAAGACCGCGGAGCGCTACGTCAAGGAGGGCTATTTGTGGAATTCCGGCAACTTCATGTTTCGCGCCGGTCTCTTGCTCGACGAATATAATGGCTTCGAGCCGGACAGCATCGCCGCGGTCAAGGCCGCAGTGCAGAACGCCGGCGCCGATCTCGGCTTCGTCATGCTCGATGCTCAGTCGTTCGCTCGCGCCACGGCGAAATCGATCGACTATGCGGTGATGGAGCGCACCAAGCGTGCCGCCGTGATGCCAGTCTCCTACGGCTGGTCGGACGTCGGATCGTGGCAGGCGGTGTGGGAGCTTTCCGAGCGCGACGGCCTCGGCAATTCCGGCCACGGTTCCGGTTCAGGCTCCGTCGTCTTCGTCGATTCGCGCGGCTCCTACGTCACGAGCGACAAACAGCTCGTCGCGCTGTTCGGCGTTGAGAATCTGGTCGTGGTCACGACCGACGATGCCGTGCTGGTGGCCAAGCGCGAGGACGGCGACGGCTTGCGGCGTCTGGTGCAGAAGCTCAAGGACGTGGCGCCGGCGGTCACCGAGGAACATCTGAAGGTGCATCGGCCTTGGGGCTCGTATCACTCGATCGATCAGGGTCCGCGCTTTCAGGTCAAGCGCATCGTGGTGAAGCCGGGCGGTCGGCTGTCGCTGCAGCTGCATCATCACCGTGCCGAGCACTGGGTCGTGGTGCGCGGCACCGCGCGCGTCACGATCGGCGACGAGACCAAGATTCTTCACGAAAACGAATCGACCTATATCCCGAGCGGCGCCAAGCATCGCCTGGAAAATCCCGGCAAGATCGATCTCGAATTGATCGAGGTGCAGACCGGCAGCTATCTCGGCGAGGACGATATCGTCCGCATCGAAGACGATTATCGCCGCTCCTAGTCGATCCTGGATTGCAGAACTTTGCCGAAACCCGTGCCCGACACGCCATGGGAGCGCGTCGACTCACGGTGAATAGGCGAGGCACCGGGTTTAAGGCCCCAATCTCTTTCCTTCTAAGCGTTTGAATATATTGTGATATTATCGTCGTATGCGGCTTGCGCTGAGGCCGGCCGTAAGCCTATGAAGCAATTCGTGTACGGAATTTCCCTGACCCCCGGTCGCCAGTTGGCATAGGCCGTGCTACGGGAAAATCGTGGGGTCGGCTCCGGTGTAGCGAGGGGGCTCATGAGTGAAGCTGAGAAACTAGGCGCGGATACGTTGCGTATCGGCGTTGTCGGCGTGGGCGTAATGGGCAGCAACCATGCCCGCGTCTTGTCCGAGCTACCGGGGGTGAAGCTGGTCGGCGTCGCCGATCCCGACCGCAACCGCCGCGAGACCGTCGCCCGCAATCTTGGTTGCGCCGCTTTCGACGATGTCGACGCGCTGATGCGCCACGGCGTCGACGCCGTCACCATCGCGGCCCCTACGCATCTGCATCGCGACGTCGCGATCGCCTGTGCCGCGCGCGGCATCCACATCATGGTGGAGAAGCCGATCGCCTCGACGGTCGAGGAGAGCCGCGCCATCGTCGCCGCGGCGCGTCGCGCCGGCGTCACGTTGATGGTCGGCCATGTCGAGCGCTTCAATCCGGCGGTGCAGTCGATCAAGCGGGCGATCCAGGATCAGGACATTCTTTCGATCGCCATCACCCGGGTCGGACCGTTCCCGCCGCGGATGTCCAATGTCGGCGTCGTCATCGATCTCGCCGTGCATGACATCGATCTCATCCGCTGGTTCACCGACTCGGAAATCGTCGAGATCCAACCGCAGACGTCGAGCGCGGTCGCCGAACGCGAAGACATCGCGTTGTTGCAGTTCCGCACCGCCTCGGGCGTATTGGCGCATATCAACACCAACTGGCTCACCCCGTTCAAGGCGCGCACCATTCACATCGCCACCCGCGATAAATATCTCATCGGCGATCTTCTCACGCTGCAAGTCACCGAATGTTTCGGCTTCCAGCCCGACGGCAGCTATTCGATGCGCCATTTGTCGGTCGGCTATGCGGAGCCGCTGCGTTCGGAGCTCGTCGCCTTCGTCAGCGCCATCCGCACCGGCCAATCGCCTGCCGTGACCGGCGACGAAGCCGTCGCCAGCCTTGAAATCGCCATCCGCTGCCTCGACACGCGATCCGCGCATTCGGCCGTGCCGCAGCGCAAAGGTCCGCGGCGCGTTGTCGGGTAATAATCTTTCCGCTGCCGCTGGGATCGATATCAGAACAAATCAATACCGATCATGAATCAACACGCGCGCGTTGCAGAAAAGCCGATTCCGTTCATCGACGTCGCCGCGCAACGGCGCCGTCTTGGCCGCGCGATCGACGACGCGGTGGCGCGCGTCTTGGCGCATTGCCAGTTCGTCCAGGGCCCGGAGGTGCGCGAATTCGAAGCAGCGCTTGCCGCCTTTGGCGGCGTGCGGCATGCGATCGGCTGCGCCAGCGGCACGGACGCGCTACTGCTGGTGCTGATGGCGTGGGAGATCGGCCGCGGCGACGCAGTGATCTGTCCGTCCTTCACCTATCACGCCACCGCGGAGATGGTGGCCCTGCTGGGTGCCACGCCGATCATCGCCGATGTCGCGCCAGAGACCTTCAACCTCGATCCGGCAAGCTGCGAGCGCGCGGTTGCCACGGCCAGCAAGCGCGGGCTTAAGCCGCGCGCGATCATTCCGGTCGACCTGTTCGGGCTGCCGGCCGATCACGACGCGATCGGCACGATCGCCGCGGCGCACGGACTCTTGGTGCTCGACGACGCGGCGCAGGCCTTCGGCGCGACCTACAAGGGTCGCAAGCTCGGCGCGCTCAGCACCGCGACCGCGACCAGCTTCTTTCCGGCAAAGCCGCTTGGCTGCTATGGCGACGGCGGTGCCGTGTTCACCGATGACGACGCCTTGGCGGCGCGGGTGAAGAGCCTGCGCCTGCACGGCGAGGGCGCCGACCGCTCCGAGGCCGCGCGGATCGGCATCACCGGCCGGCTCGATACCATCCAGGCGGCGGTGCTGATCGAGAAGCTGAAGATTTTTCCCGACGAGATCGTCGCGCGCAATCGGGTGGCGGCGCGCTATTCCGACGCGCTTGCCGGCGTCGCCGCGGTGCCGCGGGTGGGCAACGAATCGAGCTCGGTGTGGGCGCAGTACACGCTGCGCGTCGCGCCAGCACGCCGCGATGCGCTCGCTGCCGCGTTGAAAGCGGAAGGCATTCCGACCGCGATCTATTACACCAAGCCGCTGCATCGCCAGCCGGCCTATCGCGACTTCCCGGTGGCCGACGGCGGCGTGCCGGTCAGCGAGCAATTGTCGAAGGAAGTCATCAGCCTGCCGATGCATGCCTATCTCGAGCCGCCGGTGCAGGACCGCATCATCGCGGCCGTCCGCCGGGCGCTGGCGGACTAGGCTGCGAACTCATAAAACCTGAGCCATAGCCGGAGGCAAGCGATTTTGAGCATGGCGAGGTAGTTCAGAGCATTGCGGTCGTAGCGGGTAGCAATGTGCCTGAACTGCTTGAGCTTGTTGAAGCAGCGCTCAATCAGATTGCGTTTCTTGTACTTGGTCTTGCTGTAGGTGATGCCATCGTAGCGGTTTGATTTTGGCGGGATGTGCGGCGTGCACTCCTGGTCCTCGATCAAATCCCTGATCCAGTCTGCATCGTATCCCTTATCGGCGATGACATCGGCTCCCGCAGGCAGATCGTTGAGCAGGAGTTCGGCCATCGGTTGGTCGTTCATCTGGCCGGGCGACAGCGCGACCTGCACTGGCAGGCCGTTGCCGATCACCCGCAGATGCAGCTTGGTTGTCAGTCCTCCACGACTTCGACCGATACAAGCGTCTCCAGCCTGTTTTTTTGGGCGGCAGCCTGCTGGTGGACGCGTACGATGCTGGAATCGATCATCTGCACCTTGCCATCATGAGCTTCGATGATGGCAGTCATCAGCTTGTCCCAGACCCCCGCCTTTCGCCAGCGATTGAAGCGGTTATAGACCGTTGTCGGAGGTCCATACCGCTCCGGCAAATCGGCCCAAGGCGACCCAGAGCGCAAAATCCAGAAGATGCCGTTGAGCACCCGGCGATCGTCAACCCGAGGAACCCCGCGTGGTTTGTTCGGCAACAAAGGCCGGATGGTTTTCCACTCAAATTCGCTCAGTTCGTAACGGGCCATGGTCAAGCTCCTTTGCAGAGCTTGAATCACCTTTCAGGTGATTTGCCTACCGTTTATGAGTATGCAGCCTAGACCACGATCCGCTCATTCCCGCGCAAGCGGGACTCCAGACCCAAATTTCAACCTGGTGAGTCCCCGCTTTCGCGGGGACGAGCGGATCGTGGTACCTAATCGACGATGATCAAGAAGATTCTCACCGTCGGCGGCTACACGCTTCTGTCGCGTTTGACCGGCTTCATGCGCGACATCATGCTCGCCGCCATCCTCGGCGCCGGGCCGACGGCCGACGCGTTCTTCGTCGCCTTCCGGTTGCCGAATCATTTCCGCGCCATCTTCGCCGAGGGCGCGTTCAATGCCGCCTTCATCCCGGCCTATGCGCGCATTCGCACCCAGGAAGGCGAGAAGGCGGCGGCCGAGTTCGGCGACCGCATTTTCACGCTCTTGTTCGCGTCGCAGGTCGTGCTCTTGGCGCTAGCACTGATTTTCACACCGCAGGTGATCGAGGTGCTGGCGCCCGGATTTTCGCGCGAGCCGCATCAATTCGCGCTTGCGGTGTCGCTGACGCAGATCACGTTTCCTTATCTGCTGCTGATCACGCTGGTGACGCTGTGGGGCGGCATCCTCAATGCGCTGCACCGCTTTGCGGCGCCCGCCGCGGCGCCGATCCTGCTCAATCTCACGATGATGGCGACGCTCGCCTGTGCCGCCTTCTTCCCCGGCGCCGGCTACGCCGCGGCCTGGGGCGTGCTGATATCGGGCGTCATGCAGGCCGCTTTGGTCGGCGGCGACACGCTCGCAGCGGGCGTCATGACTTTCTTCCGCTCACTGCGGCTGGACAGCGACGTGCGGCGGTTTTTCACGGCGCTCATTCCGGCGACTATCGGCTCGGCCGGCACGCAACTGGCGCTGTTTGCCGACACGATCATCGCCAGCTTTCTGTCGGCCGGCGCCATCTCGGCGCTGTATTACGCCGACCGCATCGATCAGCTGCCCATCGGCGTGATCGGGATTGCGGTCGGCACCGTGCTGGTGCCGGAAATGACGCATCGCCTTGCTGCCGGCGACGAGGCGGGCGCCCGCTCGGCGCAAAATCGCGCCATCGAATTTGCGCTTCTGCTGGCAATCCCGTGTGTCGTCGGTTTTTTGGTCGTTCCCGGATTGATCATGCGAGCCTTGTTCATGCGCGGCGCGTTCACCGCCGCCGATGCGCACGCCGCGGCGATGACGCTCGTGGCCTACACGATCGGGCTCGTACCTTTCGTCCTCATCCGCAGCGTGGTCGCGCCGTTTTACGCGCGCGGTGACACCGCGACGCCGGTCAAGGCGGCGCTGATCGGGACCGCCGTCAACATCGTCTTCAAGATCGTGCTGATGGTGCCATTGGCGCAGGTCGGTCTGGCACTGGCGACCTCGATCGGCGCCTGGATCAATTTCATCCTGGTGCTGATATTTGCGCACCGCGCTCGCGTCATCGCCGCCGACGCCGAGCTCAAAGCTTCGCTGCTAAAGCTTGCCGCCGCCGGCGCCGCGCTCGCGCTGGTTCTGTTGATCGCCGGTCCGCTCGTCACGCGACTGTTATCGTCCTGGTCCAGGTTCCGCAACGAATCGGAACTGGCGCTTTTGGCGTTGCTTGGCGGCTTGGTCTATGGCGGACTCGTGCTGGTATTGTTTGGTCGGCGCTGGGTATCGCTGATGAAACGCAGTGCCGAGACCGCCGAATCCGCACCGATTTCATCCGCGGCGCAGATCGAGGAAACCGAGGCCGGGCTGGACCAGGGGTTGGACCAGGTGTGATGGAGCGGGAGCAGGAGACGCCATGCGCGTGACTATGATCGGCGCCGGATATGTCGGGCTCGTCTCCGGCGCCTGCTTCGCCGACTTCGGACACCAGGTGACCTGCATCGACAAGGATGCCGTCAAGGTGGCCGCGCTCAATCGCGGCGAGATTCCGATCTTCGAACCGGGCTTGGCCGATCTGGTCGAAGCCAATATGCGCCAGGGCCGGCTCGAATTCGCCGTCGAGAGCTCGCGCATCGGCGATGCCGAGGCGGTGTTTATCGCCGTGGGCACGCCGTCGCGGCGCGGCGACGGCCATGCCGATTTGAGCTTCGTCTATGAGGCGGTGCGCGAAATCGCGCCGCAGCTCGCCGCCAGTGCGGTCGTCGTCACCAAATCCACGGTGCCGGTCGGCACCGGCGATGAGATCGAGCACATCCTTCGCCAGAAGCGCCCCGACGCCGAAATCCAGGTCGTCTCCAATCCGGAATTCTTGCGCGAGGGCGCCGCCATCCAGGATTTCAAGCATCCCGACCGCATCGTGGTTGGCGCCGACGATGCGCGCGCCCGCAACGTGCTCGCGGAAATCTACCGGCCGCTTTATCTGAATACGCCGCCGATCATCTATGTCAGCCGGCGCACGGCGGAGCTGATCAAATATGCCGCCAATGCCTTCCTCGCCACCAAGATCACCTTCATCAACGAAATCGCCGATCTGTGCGAAGCGGTCGACGCCGACGTCCAGGAAGTGGCGCGCGGCATGGGGCTCGACAACCGCATCGGCGGAAAATTCCTGCACGCCGGTCCGGGCTTCGGCGGCTCGTGCTTTCCCAAGGACACCAGTGCGCTCTTGAAAACCGCGCAGGACCACGGCGTGGCATTGCGCATCGTCGAGACGGTGTCCGCCGTCAACGAGCAGCGCAAGCGCGCCATGGCGCGCAAGGTCGTCGCGGCGCTCGACGGTTCGGTGCGCGGCAAGACCGTCGCCGTGCTCGGCCTGACCTTCAAACCCAATACCGACGACACGCGCGATTCGCCGGCGATTCCGCTGATCACCGCGCTGCACGACCTCGGCGCGAGGGTGCGCGGCTACGATCCGGCCGGCATGGAGCAGGCCAAGCCGTTGCTGCCGGCGGTGCAGTATTGCAACAGCGCCTATAGCGCCGCCGAAGGCGCCGACGCTGTCGTCATCGCCACCGAATGGGAGCAGTTCCGCGCGCTCGATCTGGCTCGGCTGAAGGGCGTGATGGCGCGGCCGGTCATCGTCGATCTGCGCAACATCTATCGCGCCGAGGAAATGAAACGCGCGAATTTCCGCTATGTCGCGGTCGGGCGGGCGGGAGTGGAGTAGGGCGCGCGGGCGCTCGCCGCGTCCCGATTCGCTGAGGCGTTTTGTCGGTTCAGGCTACGAGCCGCACCGCCGACTGAGCGGCGAGCAGCTTCATTGCTTCGCCGGCCGGCACGGCTTTGCCATAGAGAAAGCCTTGAGCCTGCTGCGCGCCGTGCGCGAGCACCGCCGCGGCTTGCGCCTCGGTCTCGACGCCCTCCGCCGTGACCGACAAATTCAGGCCTTTGCAGAGGCCGATAATGGCGCGCATGAACACTTCGCTTTCGCTGCTGGTGGCAAGCTCCTGGACGAAGCGCCGATCGATCTTGAGCTTGTCGAACCGCAATTCGTACAAGTGATACAAGCTCGAATATCCGGTGCCGAAATCGTCGATCACGATGCGGACGCCCGAATTGCGCAGCGTCTGAATGGCGTGGCGTGTCGCTTCCAGGTCTTCGACCAGCGCGCTTTCGGTAATCTCCGCCTCCAGGCGGTGCGGCGGGAGCCCGGCGTCGCTGAGGACGGTCAGGACCGCATCGGCGAATTTTCGGTCGCTGAGTTGCGACGGAGAAAAGTTAAACGACAGCGAAATGTCGTCCGGCCAATTCACCGCGTCGCGGCAGGCGTCGCCGAACAGCTGACCCGATACCATATCCATCAGACCGAGCTCGTCGGCGAGCGGAATAAACGTATCCGGCATGATCATGCCGCTCACCGGATGCTGCCAGCGGCCCAAGCTCTCGAAGCCGACGATCCGTTTCGATTTCAAATCGACGATGGGCTGATAATGGGGGCGAATTTCGTAGCCGCCGATCGCCGCTCGCAAATCCTTTTCCAAAAGCGATCGCTCGCGGACATGTGCATCCATCTTCGGATCGAAAAAGCAGTACTCGGTGTGGGTATTCCGGGCGCGTGACAGGGCGACGTGGGCGCAGCGCAGCAGTTCGTCGACGGTCATGTGGCCGCGGCCGGCCTGCGCGATCCCCACGCTGGCGCCGATGCTGTGCTGCTCGATGCCGATTTGCACGGGCTTCTTGACGATTTCGACCAGCGAACAGGCAATCCGGCGCGCGGTTTCCGGGTCGCCGCCCGCCAGGCACAGGGCGAATTCGTCGTCGCCAATGCGCGCGAAGATGTCGCCCGCTGCGGCGCGATCGCGTATCCGCGCGCCCACCTGCGCCAGCGCCTCGTCGCAGCCGACGTGGCCATACACTTCATTAAGCTTCTTGAACTGATCGAGACCCAGCAACAACACGCTCATCTTGTTGTCGGATTTCTTCAATGCGGCGCTCACGTCGCTTTGGAATTGCCGCCGGTTCGGCAGTTGGGTCAGCGGATCGCGCATCGAAGCTGCCTGGGCGTGACGCTCGGCCGCCACGCGTTTGGCCCGTTCGTTCCGTTGGTCGCCGATCCGGCGCATGCTGAACAGCACCAAGGCCATGCCGAAGAAGTACAGGAACGACGGCTTAACCGGCTCGATGCCCAGGACGCTATGCAGGAGCGTAAGACCGCCCCACTCCGCGATCGCCATGTAGGTGAGGATCGCCAAGGAGAAGATCACCAAAGCATCGGTGGCTTCCCGCGCCGTAGCTGAGGAAAAGTCAATGGCCAAGAGCCGCTTCGGCGACATGTTCATGCACGCACCTCTAACGATGGAGGTATCGCAGAAAGGCTTCACTTTTTCATGAATCGACAGCGGTGCAATTAAGCCTATTTAGGATTTCTTCACCTAAGCGAGCGTGCCAGTCGATGTTCGATTAGCAAGCAGGCCGCCCGGCAGCCGGGCGGCCCTTGTCGTTGCAGGCTATAACGGTACGATCGCGCTCAGCCCCACCGGACGGCGATGGCGCCGGCGATCGAGTGCGGCCGGGTCCGTAAAGCGTGGCCGTCATTGCCCGATTCGATTATCCACGTTCCGTTTTCCTGGCCGACGATCTTGCCGACATGATGCGGCCAGACCACGACCGCGCCGACGCCGGCCGGGCCGGAGCGGCCCCAATGCGCCCAATTGCGCGCCAGGTTGAACGACGGTCCGGGATCGCTGCCGACGAGCCGCCGCATCTCCCAGCCGCACCACGCCGTGGGGCGCCCGTCGTCGCGGCCGCGATAAGCGGTGTGCTGCGGATAGGCCTCGAATTGCGGAGCTGGAGACCCGAAGGCGGTGGGCGCTGCATAGGGTTGCGATTGCCACGCGAATTGACCGCCGGGCGTCCGTCCCGATCGAGGTTCCGCGGAGTTGCGGCTCATGAGCCGGTGATAATGGTGCCGGGAATGATGTTCGCGCGCCTGTGCGGATTGCGCGAACACTGCGATGGCCGCAGCAGCGATTACTAAGGTCGTCGACTTCATACGATTAGACTCCTACTCGTTACACGTTTGTTGTTGCCGTCCGCAAACAAAAGCCCCGCCAAACAGCAAGCTTGGCGAGGCTGAGCGGACGGGTGCGCCTCGTTGACGTCAACGAGGCGAGGGGGCGTCATAGCATCATTGGCGATTTGCGCGCTGCCCGTTTTTGCATGGCATGTATTTGTTTCGTGGACGCACGCGCCAAATTCTCGCCGCCTTGTCCGCCGGCAAATGAGGCGATTGTTTGGTTGTTATTTGTTGTTTGTTATCACGTTGCCGCTGGCGCGGTGATAATCGACGCTTGCGTTGCGAATCGGACGTACCGGCGCTGCTGGCCGCCGCACATTGTCCGCCACTGTGCTGCCGCTTAGATTAACTCGCGCCGGACGCGACCCGTCGCCGATCGACCTTGCCGGTGCCGAGAGACGACCATGTCGGCCGCTTGATCCGGCCGGCCGCTGGCGATAGCGTTGACGCAAAACAACCGTGGGGAGGCAGCGTCCATGACGTCCTTCAGCATTACGCCGCTGACCGAGCACACCGGCGCCGAGGTGGTCGGCATCGATTTCACCGAGCCGGTCGACGCGGAGACCCGCGCCGTGCTCAATCGCGCTTTTGCCGAGCATCACGTGCTGGTCATGCGCGACCAAGACTTCGATCCGAACGAGTTCAAAGCCGCGGCGCAACTGTTCGGCGAGCTGCAGATTCACGACCGCAAAGAGCAGCACATCCCTGGCCATCCCGATGTCTATTACGTCTCCAACGACATCATCGTGAACGGCAAGCGCATGATTCCGGGCGAGACCTTCCACACCGACCATTCCAATCATCCGGCCCCGCCCAAGGCGACGACATTGTTCGCCGTCGATCTGCCGTCGCGTGGCGGCGATACCCAATACGTCAATATGCACGACGCCTATGACGATCTGCCCGCCGCCACCAAACAGCGCATCGATGGGCTCAAGGCGGTGCACGTCTATCAGAGCAAATACAGCCCCCGCGCGCTGTCCGGCCTCAATGAGGAGAGCCGCGCCAAGCTGCCGCCGCCCGGCATTCATCCCTTGGTGCGCACCCATCCGGAGAACGGCCGCAAGGCGCTGTTCCTCAATCCGGTGCGCATGGAATCCATCGTCGGCATGGATGACGGCGACGCGCTCAAGCTGATCGACGAATTGATGCAGCACGCCACGCAGAACAAATACGAGTATCGCCACCAGTGGCGCCACGGCGACTGGGTGATCTGGGACAACCGCAGCGTTATGCACCAGGCCAATCCCGACTACGACATGAACGAGCGCCGCTACCTGTACCGCCTCATGCTCAAGGGCGAAGTGCCGGCGTGAGGACGGCGTCCCCGTGGCTCTGGCGAACTGGCTCTGGCGAACTGGCTCTGGCGAACTGGCTCTGGCGAACTGGGTCTGACGATATGGCGCTGACGATCTTGATCGCGCTGGCCGGCGTAATGGGCGCCAGCGGCATCGTGCTGGCCGCGGCCGGCGCGCATGTCGCGCCGGGCTCAGGCCTCGACAGCGCCGCCTACATGCTGCTGTTTCATGCTGCCGCCGTGCTCGGCGGCGCCGCGCTCATCCAGCAAGGCGTACTGTGGCGGCCGTTGGCGCTCGTCGTGCTGGCCGCATGGGTGCTGGGCGCGGTTTTGTTTTCCGGCGACATTGCGCTGCGTGCTTTCACCGCCGATCGGCTATTCCCGTTTGCCGCACCCTCCGGCGGCTTCATCCTGATCGCTGCGTGGCTTGCGCTGGCGGCCGCGGCCGTGCTGCGGGGCTGATCCGGCGCATTTTTGCCCGATCACGACTTGGCCACGTTTGCGGGCTTTGTCGTTCAAGCAGAGCCCGACCCGATCATGGCGCCGCCGCGGATTCGGTAGGTAGACCCCCGTAATATCAATGGCTTAAGCCCGTAAGGTGCGAATATTTGGCCCGCCGCGGGGTTAACGGCGGCTCACGCTCCGTGCGGCGACTATGCGTCTCGTGTGATTGACAGCGACCGACGCCTATGATGCCGAGACGCTCGAAGGGAAGCATGATGAAATTCGTCGCTACGCCGCGTCTTGGCGTCCTGCCTGCCGCCGCCATGGTGCTGGTCGCCCTGGCCGGCTGCGACCGCGGCTCGCAGCAGGGCGCGGCGCGGCCGGCGCCGACCGTGACCGTGGCCAAGCCGGTGCAGCGCACCGTGGTCGATTACGACGAATATGTCGGCCGCTTCATCGCGGTGGATTCGGTCGAGATCCGCTCCCGGCTGTCCGGCTATCTTTCGGCGATCCATTTCACCGACGGCCAGATGGTGAAGAAGGACGATCTCCTCTTCACCGTCGATCGCCGGCCGTTCGAAATCGCGCTGGAACAGATGCGCGCCAATCTCGCGCAGGCGCGTGCCAATCTTTCCTTCGCCGAGGCCGATCTGCAACGCGGTCAGGCGCTCTTACAAAACAAGACCATCACCGAACAGACCTACGATCAGCGCACCCAGGCCAAGAACGTGGCGGAAGCCGCCGTCGCCGCGCAGGAGGCGATGGTGCATTCCGCCGAGCTCGATCTCGATCAATATAGCGAGCTGCGCGCGCCGATCGACGGGCGGATCGGCGACCGCCGCGTGTCCGTCGGCAATCTCATCACCGGCGGCGCCGGCGGCAACACCACGCTCCTTGCTACCATTGTTTCGGTCGATCCGATCCGGTTCGAATTCAGCTTCGACGAGGCCTCGTATCTGCGCTACGAGCGGTTCGCCAAAAACCGCAAATCCGATCAAGCGGCGGATCCGCCATCGGCTCAGCAATCCGACAAGCAAGCCGATCAGCAAACCGGCCAACAATCCGATCCGCCATTGGGTCAGCAAGCCGCGGGTCAGCAACAGGACGGCGTCGACACTGGCGTTCCGGTTTCGCTCAAGCTGATCGACGAAAAAGATTTCGACCACACCGGCAAGATCGATTTCGTGGATAACGCCATCAGCACGTCCTCGGGCACGATCCGCGGCCGCGCGATATTCGCCAATCCAAACGGCATATTCGTGCCCGGCATGTTTGGCCGCATCCGCGTTCCCGGCTCGCCGCCGCACCTGGCGCTGCTCATCCCCGACGCCGCGATCGGCTCCGAGCAAGCGCGCAAATACGTGCTGGTCGTCGACGACAGCGGCACCGTGCGGCAAAAATACGTGACGCTCGGCCAGATCGACGGCGGCCTGCGCGTCGTCCGCGACGGCTTGCTCGCAAGCGACCGCGTGATCGTCAACGGCCTGATGCACGCGCAGCCCGGAGTCAAAGTGAAGGCGGAAGAGCAGGCCAATCCCGCCGCGCCGCCCAAGGCCGGCGACCAAGCCAAAGCCGGTTGATGCCGTAAATGCGTATCTCGCACTTCTTCATCGACCGGCCGATCTTCGCCGCCGTGGTCTCGATCGTCTTCGTGATCCTGGGCGGCGTGGCGTTCTCGCGCCTGCCGATCGCGCAATATCCCGAGATCGCGCCGCCGATCATCAACATCACCGGGCAGTATCCCGGCGCCAGCGCCGAAGTCGTCGCCTCCACGGTGGTCACGCCGATGGAGGAGCAGATCAACGGCGTCGAGAACATGCTCTATATGTCGTCCAATTCGACGGCGGACGGACGCTTTTCGATCCAGGTGACGTTCGACCTCGGCACCAATCTCGACATCGCCCAGGTGCAGGTGCAGAACCGCGTCGCCATCGCGCAGCCGCGGCTGCCGGCCGACGTGCGCAATATCGGCGTCACGGTGACAAAAGCCTCGCCCGACCTGATGATGGTCGTGCACCTTTATTCGCCCGACAAATCGCGCGACGCCTTGTTCATATCGAACTACGCCACGCTCGAAGTTACCGATCCGCTCACCCGCGTCGACGGCGTCGGATCGATCACCGTATTCGGCAGCCGCGATTATTCGATGCGCATCTGGCTCGATCCGGACCGCCTGCAATCGCTCGGCCTGACCGCGACCGACGTGACCAGCGCGTTGCAGGCGCAGAACATCCAGGTCGCTTCCGGCGTGCTCGACCAGCCGCCGGTGGCTCGTCCCGGCGCGTTTCAGATCGCGGTGCAGACGCTCGGCCGGCTCGATACGCCGGCGGAGTTCGGCAACATCGTGGTGAAGGAAACGCCTGGCGCGGTGGTGCGGTTGCGCGATATCGCCGACATCCAGCTCGCCGCACTCGATTATTCGTCGAATTCGTATCTCGATCACGACCCTGCGGTCGCGCTCGCGATTTTCCAGCGGCCGGGCTCCAATGCGCTCGACACCGCCAACGGCGTCACCGAGCTGATGGCGAAATTGGCGCAGCGGTTTCCGCCCGGCGTCAAATACGCCATCGTCTACAACCCAACGCAATTCATCCAGCAGTCGGTCGACGCCGTGATCGACACCATTGGCGAGGCCATCGTGCTCGTCGTGCTGGTGGTGATCCTGTTCTTGCAGACCTGGCGTGCCGCCATCATTCCACTTGTTGCAATACCCGTCTCGCTGATCGGCAGTTTCTTCTTCATGGCGGCGTTCGGCTTCACGCTGAACAATCTGTCGCTGTTCGGCCTGGTCTTGGCGATCGGCATCGTGGTCGACGACGCCATCGTCGTCGTCGAGAACGTCGAACGCAATATCGCTGCCGGGCTGGCGCCGCGCGAGGCGGCGCGCAAGAGCATGGACGAGGTCGGCTCGGCGCTGATCGCGATCGCACTGGTTCTGTGCGCGGTGTTCGTGCCGTCGATCTTCATCGCCGGCATATCCGGCCAGTTCTACCGGCAATTCGCGCTGACCATTACCGGCGCCACCATCATTTCGCTGATCGTCTCGCTCACGCTATCGCCGGCGATGTGCGCGTTGCTGCTCAAGCCGCATCAAAGCGGTCATCGCGACCGCTGGTGGGAGCGGCCGATCCATCAATGCTTCGGCTATTTCAATCGCGGTTTTGAACAGGTGGGGTTCTGGATTTCGTGGCTTGCCACCAGAACAGTGCGGCGCGTGGTCATCATGGCCGCAATCTATCTCGTCGTCATCGGGCTCGGCTTGAACGCCTTCCGCACCACCCCGGTCGGCTTCATCCCGCAGGTCGACCGCGGCTATATCATCGTCGTCGTGCAGTTGCCGCCGGGCGCTTCGCTCGCCCGCACCGATCTGGTGCAGCAGCGCGCGCTCGACATCGCGCTCGGCGTACCGGGCGTGGCGCACGCCGTGAACATCGTCGGCTTTTCCGGCGCGACGTTCACCAATGCGCCGAATTCCGGCGCGCTGTTTCTGGTGCTCGGCGATTACACCAAGCGCGGCCACGATCCGCGTCAATCGGCGGCCGCCATCCAGGCGCAGCTGAATCGCCGGCTGTCGGTCATCCAGGACGCGTTTATTGTCGCGGTGCTGCCGCCGCCGGTGCTCGGCATCGGCACCGCCGGCGGCTTTCGCATGATGGTCGAGGATCGATCCGGGCAAGGATCGGAAGCCTTGAAGGAGGCCACCGAATCGCTGGTGCTGGCCGCGGTCAAGACGCCCGGCATTGCGCAGGCGTTCTCGCTGTTCGAAACCTCGACGCCGCAGGTCTATCTCAACATCGACCGCATCAAAGCGCAGCTTCTCGGCGTCAACGTCCAGGACGTGTTCAACGCGCTGCAAGTCTATATCGGCTCGTCCTACGTCAACGACTTCAATCTGTTCGGCCGCACCTTCCGGGTCATGGCGCAGGCCCGCGACGAGGACCGCCAGCATGTCGCCGACGTGCTGAAGATCAGGGTGCGCAATTCCAGCGGCGATACCGTGCCGCTCGGCTCCTTCACTACCGTGGACGATATTGCCGGTCCCTATCGCGTGCCGCGCTACAATCTCTATCCGGCCACCGAGATCGACGGCGCCGCCGCCCCCGGCTATTCGCAAGGCCAGGCGATCGCCATCATGGACAAGCTCGCCGACGGGACCTTGCCGGAGGGATTCGCCACCGAGTGGACGACGCTGGCCTATCAGCAGATCAGAGCCGGCAATACCGCGATGTTCGCGTTCGGGCTCGCGGTGGTCTTCGTCTTCCTGGTGCTGGCGGCGCAATACGAGAGCCTGACACTGCCGCTTGCCGTGATCATGATCGTGCCGATGTGCCTTGTCGCCGCCATCACCGGCGTCATCCTGCGCGGCCTCGACAACAACATCCTGACCCAGGTTGGCTTCGTGGTGCTGATCGGATTGGCGGCGAAGAACGCGATCCTGATCGTCGAGTTTGCCCGTCAATTGGAGGACCAAGGGCGCACGCGCTGGGAGGCCGCCGTCGAAGCGACGCGGCTGCGGTTGCGGCCCATTCTGATGACCTCGTTCGCCTTCATCCTCGGCGTGACGCCGCTAGTCTGGGCGATCGGCGCCGGCGCGGAATTGCGCCAGGCGCTCGGCACCGCGGTGTTCTTCGGCATGATCGGGGTGACGGCGTTCGGGCTGATCTTCACGCCGGTGTTCTACGTCATTGCCCGCTACATCGCCCAGCTCGGACAGCAGCGCGGCAAGGAACGGCAGAGCACGGTGCAGCCGGCGGAATAGCCGACATTTCACGATCGAGCATGGTAAAGTATTGTCCGCCGTGCGCGGAATAAAGCGACGACGCCAGTGTTTGTCGCCAGGGAATGCCGGCCGTGAGGCGAGGCAATAGAGAGGGGATCCACCACATGACCCGTATCGTGTTCGCCGTCGTTGCGATTGTCCTAGGGCTGAGCGTCGCCGTTGCTCAGGAAGACCCGATCAAGGCGCGCAAGGATCTGATGAAGGCCAACGGCGACGCCGCCAAGACCGCCGCCGCCATGATGAAGGGCGAGAAGCCGTTCGATCTGGCCGAGGCTCACAAAATTTTTGCGACGTTCGAGGACGCGGCGGCGAAGATGCCGAATCTTTTTCCGGACAGCTCCAAATCCGAGGCCGGTTCCCCGGCGGCCGACGATTTCAGTCCCAGCCCCAAGGTCTGGGAAGATATGGCCGACTTCAAAGCGCGGTTCACCAAGTTCGGCGAAGACGCCAAAGCGGCCAGCGCGAGTGTGAAGGACCTCGACAGCTTCAAAGCGTCGATCGGCAATATCGGCAAGAACGATTGCGGCGGCTGCCATCAGACCTACCGTCTCAAGAAGAGCTGAACCATAACCCTCAGCGTGACAAGGGCGGCCGCCCGCGGGGGCGCGCCGCCCTTTCGTTTTTGCGCTAATGGAATGACTGGGAATGAGGCCGGGAGGCCATGGTATGCCGACATTGCGAGCGTTCGCGCTGGTCGCCGCGGCCGGCGCCACGTTGGGTCTTGCCGCCTTCTGGCTGTTCACGCTGCCGGCGGTCGTTCCCGCCTCGGCGCTGCCGCCCTATACGCCCAATCCCGACAACGGCCGCACCATGTTCGCTATCGGCGGCTGCGCGTCGTGCCACGCCGTCCCCAACAAGGATCCCGACAAGGTCGATCGCACCCGGCTCGGCGGCGGCTTGGCGCTCAATTCGCCGTTCGGCACCTTCTACGTGCCGAACATCTCGCCCGACCTCAAGGACGGTATCGGCCGGTGGAGCGAGGCGAATTTCGTCACCGCGCTGTGGAAGGGGACATCGCCGGGCGGCGCTAACCTCTATCCGGCGTTTCCTTACACCTCCTACCAGCACATGCAGCTCAACGACGTCCGCGATCTGTTTGCCTATCTCGAAACCCTGCCGCCGGTGCCGGGCAGAGTACGCCGGCACGATCTGAAGTTCCCGTTCAACGAGCGCCGGCTCATTGGCGGCTGGAAGCTTTTATTCTTGCACGGCGGACCGTTCGTTCCCGATCCGTCGCGCTCGGCGCAATGGAACCGCGGCGCGTATCTGGTGAACGGTCCGGGCCATTGCGCCGAGTGCCACTCACCCCGCAACATGCTGGGCGGCATCGTCGAGGACGAGCGCTTCGCCGGCGGCCCGGCGCCCGACGGCAACGGCTGGGTGCCGAACATTACGCCGGTCGGGCTTCAGCACGGCGCCGAAGTCTGGTCGGAAAAAGACATCGCGAGCTTCCTCGGCGACGGCATGATGCCGTCCGGGGATTTCGCCGGCGGCGCGATGGCCGAGGTCATCCGCAACACGTCGCTGCTCGGCGACGAGGATCGCGCCGCGATCGCCGATTACATTTTTACGCTGCCGCCAGTGCAGGGCCCGGCGCCGCCGCCGAAGAAAAAGAACTGAGAATGAACACCGGCAAGGGCATCGTGCTCAAGCTGATCTCGGCGGTGCTGTTCGCCGTGATGTCGGCGCTGATCCGCTATCTCGGCGCGCGCTATCCGATCGGCGAGGTGGTGTTCTACCGCTCGGCCTTCGCTGTGGTGCCGGTGATGCTGGTCTATGCGTGGCGCGGCGAACTGGCGGCGATCGTGCGCACCGAGCGGCCGCTCGGCCAGGCCGGCCGCGGCGCCATCAGCATCGTCGGGATGTTTTGCAATTTCGGCGCGCTGGCGCGGCTGCCGTTAGTGGAATCGAACGCGATTTCGTTTACCTCGCCGCTGTTTTCCGTGGCGCTCGCCGCTTTGCTGCTCAAGGAGCGGGTGCGCGTCTACCGCTGGTCCGCGGTCGTCATCGGTTTTGTCGGCGTGCTGGTGGTGCTGGCGCCGCATCTGTCCGGCGACGAGTTGACCATCGCGATGGCGAGCGCGACCAGCGTTGCCGGCGTCGCCTATGGCATGGCCGGCTCGCTGGCGAATGCCGGCACCGTGATCCAGACCCGCCGGCTCACGCAGAGCGAGTCAACGTCCTCGATCGTGTTTTATTTCTCGCTCAGCTGCGCGCTGGCGGGGCTGGTCACCTGGCCGTTCGGCTGGCTGACGCCGACCGGCGGCGAATTCGCAGTGCTGGCCTGCATCGGCCTGCTCGGCGGCGCCGCGCATATTTTCCTCACCGAAAGCTATCGCTACGCCTCGGCCTCGGTGGTCGCGCCGTTCGACTATACGTCGATGATCTGGGCGCTGGTGCTCGGCTATGTGATGTTCGGCGAAACGCCGACGCCGATGATCGTGCTCGGCTCCGCGATCATCGCCGCCGCCGGCCTGTTCGTAATCTGGCGCGAGCATCAGCTCGCTGCCGTGCGCCGGCGCGGCGCGCAAGACGCACCGCTAAAAGTCGCTACGATCCCGCTCCGAACGCCTTGAACGTGATGATGGTGCGGGTATCGGCAATACCGGGGATCGGCTGCACCTTTTCGGCGATGAAATGGCCGATATCGGTCGACGGATCGACGTAGAACTTCACCAAGAGGTCGAAATCGCCGGCGGTCGAATAGATTTCCGAGGCGATCTCGGCGTCGGCGAGCTTGCTGGCGACGTCGTAGGACTTGCCGAGCTGGCATTTGATCTGCACGAAAAAGGGAATCATACGCGCCTCCGGGACCGTGGCGATAAGCTTATACCAAACCGCAAGGACTGCACGAGCCCGGCCGGACGGTGTAACGTTTGCAGGATGATGGGGGTTTTGTGATGCCGGTCGATCTTCGCCTCAATGCCATCGTCGATCCCGAACGCGCCGGCGGGCGCGATCTCGCCGACTTGGCGCGGCTTTGCGCCCAAGGCGGCGCGACGCTCGTGCAATTGCGCGACAAGGTGAGCGAGACGCGCGCCATGGTGGAGGAGGCGCGGGCGATCAAGCGGGCGCTGGCGCCGCTCGGCGTGCCGTTCGTCGTCAACGACCGCATCGACGTGGCGCTCGCCGCCAAAGCCGACGGCGTGCATCTCGGGCCGGACGACATGGCGATCGAAGACGCCCGCGCGCTCCTTGGCCGGGATGCGATCGTCGGCCTGTCGGTCAAATCGGTTGCGGAGGCCGAAGCCGCGCCGCTCGACCTGATCGACTATGTCGGCTCCGGCGGCGTCTATGTCACGTTGTCGAAGCAGCAGAAGAACCCGCCGATCGGTCCGCTAGGCTTGGCGCGCATTATCGCCGCGCTGCACCGCCGCGCGCCGCGACTGCCGGTCGTCGGCATCGCCGGCATCGACGCCGGCAACGCCGCCGAGGTCATCGGCGCCGGCGCCGACGGGATCGCCGTCATCTCGGCGCTGTCGCTTGCGCCCGATCCCGCCGCCGCGGCGCGCAGCTTGCGCGCCATCGTCGACGCGATGCTGGCGAAGCGGGGCGCGTGATGGGCGTTCCCATCGCCGTGACCATCGCCGGTTCGGATTCCGGCGGCGGCGCCGGCATCCAGGCGGATCTGAAAACATTCGCCGCGCTTGGCGTTTACGGCGCTTGCGTCATCACCGCGCTGACGGCGCAGAACACCAAGGGCGTGTTCGCCGTTCACGAGGTGCCGGCGGATTTCATCACGGCGCAGATCGACGCCGTGTTTTCCGACTTCGATATCGCTGCGGTGAAGATCGGCATGCTGGGCAGCACGGCGGCTATTGACGCGGTCGCGGCCGGCCTCGAGCGCCATCATGCACGCAACATCGTGCTCGATCCGGTCATGGCGGCGACGTCAGGCGAAAAACTACTACGTTCGGACGCGCTCGGCGCGTTGCGCAAGCTGATTGCGCACGCCAATGTGCTGACGCCCAATCTGCCGGAAGCGGCGGCGCTGCTCGACGCGCCGCAAGCGCGCGACGAAAGCGAGATGCTGGCGCAGGCGAATAAGCTTTTGGAATTCGGCGCCGATGCGGTGCTGATCAAAGGCGGGCATGCCGGCGGTCCGGAGGCCGTCGATCTTCTGGTCGAGCCGAGCGGCTCCACGCGTTTCACCGCGCCGCGGCTGCGGACCGGCAACGGTCACGGCACCGGCTGCTCTCTCGCCTCGGCGATTGCCGCCGGGCTCGCCAAGGGCTTTTTGCTCGGCGAGGCGGTGGGCGAGGCCAAAGCCTATGTGAGCGCGGCCATCGCCGCGGCGGACCGGCTCGAGGTCGGTTCCGGCCGCGGCCCGCTGCATCACTTTTTCAAGTGGTGGTAATTGCGATTAAGCCGCCGGCGCGCCGGGCTGCTTCGAGGGATGCGCGCGCGCGAAAGCATCGATTTGCGACAGCGCATCGACGATGCGGGTGAAGGTCGGAAACGGCGCGGTGTCGACCGCAAAATATTTCGCTCCCGCCGCCTGACTGGCAAGGCAGATGTCTGCCATCGTGACGGTATCGCCGTGGCAATAGCGGCCGGTGGCTTTGTCCTTCAAATGCGCTTCGAGGGCCGTAAGCGCGGCGGTGTGCCAATGACGGCACCATTTCTGCACTGCGGCTTCGTCGAACTTGAATTCGTGCTCCAGATATTCGCGCACCCGCGGCACGATCAGCGGATGCGAATCGCAGGCGACCAGCTGGCTTAAGCCGCGTACGCGGGCCCGCCCGCGCGGGTCGCGCGGCAACAGCGGCGGGTTGGGGTGGGTCTCGTCGAGATATTCGACGATGGCAAGCGATTCGAACAAGGCCGGCCCGTCGCCGTCGATCAGAGCCGGGATCGCCATCATCGGATTGATGGCGCGGTAAGCCGCTTCGCGCTGCTCGCCTTTCATGAGATTGACCTGGATCACCTCATCGGGCGTGATGCCTTTGAGGTTGAGCGCGATGCGCACGCGATAAGTCGCGAGCGAGCGCCAAAATGAAAACAGTTTCATCTTATATCCCTCCCTCTCCAGCCATACGCTGCCAGACGTCGGGCAGCTTGCTCGGCGGCATTTATTTCTTCGTTCCACCCGGATCGGCCTTCAGCCCCGCCGCCTCGATGCCGGCAACCGCGATGAGTTCGTCGTTGTCTGCGGTATCGCCGGAAATGCCGACCGCGCCGATGATCGCACCGCCCGCGTCACGGATCAGCACTCCCGCAGGGTTCGGCACCAGCCGCCCGCCGCTCGCCGCGACGATGGCGGCGAGGAAATTCGGGTTTTGCGCCGCCCGTTCCATCATCGTGCGCGAGCCCCAGCCCATGCCGAGCGCCCCGTAAGCTTTGCCGACGGCGATCTCAAAACGAATGATGCCCGAGCCGTCCTCGCGCTTGGCGCAGACGATATGCCCGCCGGGATCGAGCACCACCACGGTCTGCGGCATTTGTTTGAGCTCGCGCGCCTTCTTCAGCGCGACGTCGACGATGGTGGAAGCTTGCGCAAGCGTAACGGCTGACATGGTGGCTCCGATGTGTTTGCTGAAAGTTTTTTACTGCTTAACGCGGCTCGCCCAGTAGGCCGAAACGGTGGAGATTTCGGCGGCGCCCGAGCGATGGCGCTTGGTCTCTTCGTAGCAGGCGAGGGTTTCTTCGAGAACCGGCAAGTTGATGCCGCGCGATTTGGCTTCGGCGAGCATGGCTTTCATGTCCTTGATGCCGCCGTCGACGTTGAACGTGACCGGACCGGGATCGCCGCCCTTGAGCATCGCGGCAACGCCTGGCGCGCGCACTTTGGCGATGGTGGCGGCGCCGGAGGTGTCGCTCAGCAAATCCATCAGCCGTCCCGGATCGACCGGCAGCGCATGCGCGAGCGCCAGCGCTTCGCCCAAGGCCTGCCAGTAGACCATCAGCGGCAGATTGACCGCGAACTTAAGCACCGCGCCTGAGCCAACCGGCCCGGCATGTTCGAGGCGGCGGCAGAGTTGCTCGAGAATGGGTTTTGCGCGCGCGACGTCGGCGGCGTCGCCGCCCACCAGTCCGATGAGTTTGCCTTGCCGCGCCGGTCCGGTCGAGCCGCCGACCGGGCACTCGACGAAGGCGGCATCCTTGGCGCGCACCGCTTCGGCCAGCGCCACTGCGGTCGCCGGTAATACCGTACTCATGTCGATGAACAGCTTGCCGGTGACACCGCCGCTGAGCAGCCCCGATGGTCCCTTATAGACCGCGTCGAGCGCCGCCGCGTCGGTGAGGCTTGAAATGATGACGTCCGCGCGTTGCACCAGCTCCGCCGGCGTCGCGGCAACCGTCGCGCCGGCGACCGCCTTGGCCTTGTCCGGCGTGCGATTCCAGACCGCGACCTCGTGCCCGACCTCGATCAGCCGCGCCGCAATGGCCGCGCCCATTTTCCCGACACCGGCGACACCGATCCGCATCCACGTCTCCTAGGCTTCCCGTCCCGGCGCGGACGATAGGCGATTGGCGCGAGCCGAGAAAGCGGCTTGCGCAGGCGTGGAGCGGGTGTCATAGCGTCGCGTCCTTCAGAAAAAAGGGAGCGGGCAAGGAATGGTTTCGGGAAACAAAGGTGTCGTCGGCATTATCGGCCTCGGCATCATGGGCGGCGCATTTGCGGAAAATCTCGTCGCTGCCGGCTGGCGCGTCATCGGTTATGACATTTCGCCGGCGCGTCGGCGGGCATTGGCGCGCGCCGGCGTCGAGATCGCCGCCGGCGCCGCCGACGTCGCGCGCCAGGCGAAGACCATCATTACCAGTCTACCCAAACCCGAAGCCCTTGCCGCGACCGCCGCCGCGATCGCCAAAGCCGGCCTGCCGCGCCGCGTGATCGTCGAGGCGTCCACCTTCACCATCGACGACAAAACCCGCGCCCAGGCGGTACTGCACAAGGCCGGTCACGTGCTGCTCGATTGTCCGGTGAGCGGCACCGGCGCTCAGGCTAAGGCCAAAGACCTCGTCGTCTATGCGTCGGGCGGCTCTGCCGAGATCAAGCGCTTGCGCCCGATGTTCGCAGCCTTCGGCCGCGCCGTGTTCGATCTCGGCGAATTCGGCAACGGCAGCCGCATGAAATATGTCGCCAATCTGCTCGTCGCCATCCACAACGTGGCGAGCGCGGAAGCCATGGTGCTGGGCATGAAGGCCGGCCTGCCGCCGCAGCTCATTTTCGATCTGATTAAAACGGGCGCCGGCAATTCACGCATTTTCGAGCTGCGTGCGCCGATGATGGTGAAAGATCGTTACGACAATCCGACCATGAAAATCTCGGTGTGGCAGAAGGACATGGACGTGATCGGCAGCTACGCCCGCAAGATCAAAGTGCCGACGCCAATGTTCGATGCCTCGAGCCGGATCTATGACAAGGCGCTGAAGGCCGGCCGTGGCGCCGAAGACACCGCCGCCGTCTGCGCCGTGCTGGAGCGGATGGCGGGGGTGAAGCGAAAATCGCGTAAGAAGAAGGCGCGCTGAGCTACGCCGCCGTCAGCGTCGGTATTTTCTTGAGTTTGGCTGCCAGATTGCGCTCGGCGACGGCCAAATCATAGGCGCGCTGCAAATTGATCCAAAGATCGGGACCATTGCCGAGGAGTTTACCCAGACGCAATGCCATTCCCGGCGTCACCGGCTGCTTTTCATCGAGAATGTCATAAAGCGTCTGCCGCGAAACGCCGAGCAAGCGCGCAATCTCTGTCTTGGATTTGCCGAGAGCCGGTAGCACGTCCTCGCGCAGCATCTCACCGGGATGCATCGGCTTTAGGCCGCGAACGAGCCGGTTCCTGCTCATTAGTGATAGTCCTCCAAATCTACATCGACAGCATCCTTGCCGTCCCAGGGAAATTGTAAGGTATCGCCTTACAATTGTCCAGGCCGGTCTGACGGATTAAGCTGCCGCTCAATCAGGGAAGTCTCGGAGGAAAACGTATGTCATCGCTTGAAGGCGAAGCCCGCATGGCGGCGGTCGCGGGCGACCGCAAGACGCTTGAAGCGCGCAGCGAAACGCGCGACGGCATGCGCATCGACTGGAACGTGCCGATCGCCATGGACGACGGGCTTATTCTGCGCGCCGACGTGTTTCGTCCCATCGCCGAAGGGCGTTATCCGGTGATCTTAAGTTACGGTCCTTACGCCAAGGGGCTCGCCTTTCAGGACGGCTATCCGAGCGCCTGGCAGCGCATGGTGGAACAGCATCCCGACGTCGCCGCCGGCACCAGCAACCTCTATCAGAGCTGGGAAGTCGCCGATCCGGAGAAATGGGTGCCGCATCATTACGCCTGCGTGCGGGTGGATTCGCGCGGCGCCGGTTGCTCGGGAGGCTTCATCGATCATTTTTCGCCGCGCGAGACCAAGGATTTCTACGACTGCATCGAATGGGCCGGCGTGCAGCCGTGGTCGAACGGCAAGGTCGGGCTCAACGGCATTTCCTATTACGGCATCAACCAGTGGCACGTGGCGTCGCTCGAGCCGCCGCATCTTTCCGCCATGTGCATCTGGGAAGGCGCCGCCGATTGGTATCGCGACATGACGCACCACGGCGGCATCCTCTGCACGTTCTGGGACAATTGGTACGACATGCAAGTCAAGACCGTGCAATACGGCTCGGGCGAGCGCGGCAAACGAAGCCGCGTGCACGGCGAATTGGTCTGTGGGCCGGAAATTCTTTCCGACGAACAGCTCGCCAAAAACCGCAGCAATTTCGGCGCCGATATCGCCGCCCACCCGCTCGATAACGATTATCACCGCGCCCGTTCGCCGGTCTGGTCGAAGGTCAAGGTGCCGTTTCTATCGGCGGCCAATTGGGGCGGGCAGGGGCTACACCCGCGCGGCAATTTCGAAGGTTTCGTGCGCGCCGCGTCGAAGCAAAAATGGCTCGAAGCGCACGGCATCGAGCATTGGACGCACTTCTACACCGATTACGGCCGCAATCTGCAACTGCGCTTCTTCGACTATTTTTTGCACGGCAAGAAAAACGGCTGGGACAGGCGACCGCCGGTGCAGCTCCAGGTGCGGCATGTCGATCGCTTCGTTGAGCGCGCGGAGAAGGGGTGGCCGCTCAAGCGCACCAAGTGGACAAAGTTCTATCTCGACCCCACGAACAGCTCGCTCGGCGACAAGGCGGCCAAGAAAAAAACAGTGGTTCACTTCGAGGCGATGGGCGACGGCGTTACGTTTCTCACGCCGCCGCTTGCGCATGAGACGGAAATCACCGGACCGTTGGCCGTAAAACTGTTCGTTTCGTCCTCGACCAGCGATGCCGATATTTTCGTCGTGCTGCGCGTGTTCTCGCCCGACCTGAAGGAAGTGGTGTTCCAGGGCGCCATCGATCCGCACACGCCAATCGGTCAGGGCTGGCTGCGCGCCTCGCATCGCCAGCTCGACAAGAAACTGTCGAAACCATACCGGCCCTACCATACCCACACGAAAAGCCAGCCGCTCAAACCGAGCGAAGTGGTCGCGCTCGATATCGAGATCTGGCCGACGTCGATCGTCGTGCCCGCCGGGCACCGCATCGCGCTCACCATTCGCGGCAAGGACTACGTCTATCCCGGAGGACGCGGCGGGCGGCTGTCGAATTTCAAGAACGAGCTCACCGGCTGCGGGCCGTTTCTGCATGACGATCCGCGCGACCGGCCGCCGCAGATCTTTGGCGGAGTCACCGGCCTGCATTTTGGCGGCGCCGCGCGGCCGTATCTGCTGGCGCCTGTTATTCCGCCCGAGAGGACTGAAAAGCTGAAAAAATAATCGTATAAAGCGGGTGGGGATTATGTTGGTATAGTCGGAAGCCTCGATCGATACGGGGCGCCGCAGTAAGGGAGGATGTGATGTCGCGCAAAGCTGTGTCCCGTAAAGTTTCGCGCCGGGCGTTGTTGGCAAGCAGCGCGGCCGGAGCGGCTGCGGCGCTGGCGCGTTTCCCGAGTCCCGCCATCGCCCAGGCCGCGCCGATCAAGATCGGCCTCCTCACCGTGAAGACTGGACCGCTCGCCCAAGGCGGCATCCAGATGGAGCAGGGCGCGCTCACTTATTTGAAGGAAACGAACTACACGATGGCCGGCCGCAAGGTCGATTTCGTTTCCGCCGATACCGGCGGCGCTCCGGCCGGCGCCAAGACCAAGGTTCAGGAACTGGTCGAGCGCGACAAAGTCGACGTCGTCATCGGCCCGCTGGCGGCCTTCGAGCTCTACGCCATCAACGAGTATGTGCAACAGCAGAAGATGCCGACGCTCAGCCTCGCCGCCGCCGACAATCTCACGCAACGAACGCCTAACCCCTATCTGATCCGGGCGTCGGCGACGTCGTCGCAAGCGATGCAGCCGCTCGGCCACTATGCCGCGACCGAAATGAAGCTCAAGCGCGTCGTTGCGCTGGCCGATGATCTGTCATTCGGCTACGAGGAGATCGGCGGCTTCCAGGCGGCCTTCGAGAAAGACGGCGGCTGCCTGGTCAGCAAGCTGTGGCCGCCCTTGGTGACGCCCGACTATACGCCTTACGTCGCGCAGATCGCCGATTGCGATGGCGTTTCTCAAGGCTTTGCCGGCTCGAATCCGCTGCGCTTCATGAAGGCCTATGCCGATGCGGGATTGAAATATCCCGTAGTGACCGGTGAGGTCGGCGGCGACGACGCCTTGCTCAAAAGCTTCGGCAACGAGGCGCTCGGCCTCGTCTCGTGTTGTCCCTACTCGCTTGATCTCGAGAGCGCGGCCAATACCCGCTTCATCGAGGCGATGGTGAAGAATTTCAACGCCATCCCCGGCTTCTATGCTGCCGGCATCTACGTCAATCTCCAGGTCGTCGAGGCGGGGCTGAAGGCGACCGGCGGCGATATCGGCGACAAGGACAAGTTCGTGGCGGCGCTCAAAGCGGTCAGTCTGACCGACACGCCGCGCGGGCCGATCAAGTTCGACCACTTCGGCAACGTCGTCGGCACATTCTGTGTTCGACGCTGCGGCACCGAGGGCGCCAAATACGGCCTGAAGCTCTGGAACAAGGTCGTCAAAACCTACGAGAATGTCAGTCAATTCTGGACCTGGCCGGAGCAGGATTTTCTCGCGCATCCGGTTTATTCGCGCGACTATCCGCCGCTGCGGAAGTGTTGAAAAAACACGATAATAGCGGACTTTGCATCCCGGCTGGGCTTCGCTCAGGGTGCATGAAATGATAACGTGAAAGCCGTGACCTAAGGCCTATCGCGCAGGGGACGCACTAATTCGCAGGCGCCGCAAAAACCGCAGGCGCCAAAGGGAGGATACGAATGTCTCGCAAGCTTTTGTCTCGCAACGTCAGCCGCCGCGCGATTTTGGCCGGCACCGCCGTGGGCGCGGCCGCCGCGCTGACCCGTTTTCCGGCACCCGCCATCGCTCAGGAGAAGCCGTTCAAGCTCGGTCTTCTGACGGTGAAGACCGGGCCGCTCGCTCAGGGCGGCATCCAGATGGAACAGGGCGTGATCACGTTCTTGAAGGAGACGAACTATACGATCGGCGGCCGCAAGGTCGATTTCGTTTCCGCCGACACCGGAGGCAATCCGGCCGGCACCAAGACCAAGGTCCAGGAACTGGTCGAACGCGACAATGTCGACGTTATTCTCGGCCCGCTTGCGGCTTTCGAACTGTATGCCATCAACGAATACATTCAGCAGCAGAAAATTCCGACGCTCAGCCTGGCGGCGGCCGACAACCTGACGCAACGTACGCCGAACCCATTCTTGTTGCGCGCGTCGGCAACTTCGTCGCAGGCGATGCAGCCGATGGGGCATTACGCGGCGACCGAACTCAAGCTCAAGCGCGTCGCCTGCATCGTGGAGGATTTCGCCTTCGGCTACGAGCAGATGGGCGGCTTCCAGGCTGCGTTCCAGAAAGACGGCGGCTGCGTCGTCAGTAAGCTGTGGCCGCCGCTGGTGACGCCAGACTACACGCCCTATGTCGCGCAGATCAGCGATTGCGACGGCGTCTGCCAAGGCTTCGCCGGGTCGAATCCGCTGCGCTTCATGAAGGCCTATGCCAGCGCCGGGTTGAAGTATCCGGTGGTGACCGGCGAAACCGGCGCCGACGACGCGCTGCTGAAAAGCTACGGCGACGAAGCGATCGGCCTCGTCAGCTGCTGTCCCTACACGCTCGATGTCGAAACCGACGCCAACAAGCGCTTCATCGACGGCATGCTGAAAAATTACAACGCCGTTCCGGGTCAGTATGCCGCTCTGCTCTACGTCAATTGCCAGGTGGTCGATGCCGCGCTGAAGGCGACCGGCGGCGACGCCAGCGACAAGGAGAAGTTCATGGCCGCGCTCAAAGCGGTCAATCTGACCGACACGCCGCGCGGGCCCGTTAAGTTCGACCACCTCAACAACATCATCGGCACCTTCTATGTCCGCCGTGTCGGGACCAAGGGCGCCAAATACGGGCTGAAACTGTGGAACGAGGTCATCAAGACCTACGAGAACGTGAGTCAGTTCTGGACTTGGCCGGAGGCGGAGTTCCTGGCCCATCCGGTCTACTCGCGCGATTATCCGCCGCTGACCAAGTGCTGAGTATTCTTCGGTGACCGCGGCCCGGATCGAGCCAACCGGTCCGGCCCGAAATGGCCGGCCCGATGACAGGCTCCGCGAAATCCGGGAACGGTGTTTGCGACAGTCCCCGGTTTGCGTCACCGGGTCGCGCCAAGGGTGCGCCCGATGGAAAGCACGGCGCAATCCGGGCTACGTAACTGCAGGGCGGCGGGTATGACATTCTGGCTGCTGCTCACCGTCAACAGCGTGACGTTCGGCGGCCTGTTATTTTTGTTATCGGCCGGATTTTCCCTGATTTTCGGGCTGATGCGGATCCCCAATCTGACGCATGGCTCGATGTTCATGGTCGGAGCCTATCTCGGCACGACGCTGTTGTCCGGTGCGCTCGGATTTACGGTGAACTTCTGGGTGGCCGCGATCATCGTCGCGCTCGAAGTTGCGGTATTGGGCGCGCTGATGGAGCGGTTGTTGCTGCGCCGGCTCGCCGGCCAGCAATTGGCGCAGGTGCTGGTGACGCTCGGCGTTTCCTTCATGGCCGCCGATCTCTGCCTGATGGGTTGGGGCGGCGATCCGATCTCGGTGGCGACGCCGCCGCACCTCGCCGGCTTCATTCGCTTCGCCGGCGCCGCTTTCCCGCTGTACCGCATGGCGGTGATCCTGATCGCTGTGGTGTTCGCCATCGCGCTGTGGCTGATGCTTGAACGCACGCGGCTCGGCGCCATGATCCGCGCCGGCGTCGATGATCCGCAGATGGCGCGCGTGGTCGGCATCCGGGTCTCGCAGCTCTTCACCGTCGTGTTTGGGCTCGGCGCCGGCTTGGCCGGATTCGCCGGGATCATCAGCGGCCCGATCCTGTCGGTCTATCCGGGCCTCGACCAGGACATGCTGCCGCTGGCTCTGGTCGTCGTCATCCTGGGCGGCACCGGAAGCCTGCTCGGCTCGTTCGTCGGCAGCATCATCGTCGGTTTCATCTACAATTTCGGCCAGGCGCTGCTGCCGGAACTCGCCTATTTCGTGTTGTTCCTGCCGATGGTGCTCGTCCTGGTGTTGCGGCCGCAGGGTCTGTTTGGAGGTCAGATCCTGTGAACAGGCCCGCGGTAAGTCCAGTGACAAGTCCGGCGACGGGTGAGTTGACAGGCGGCGTCATGGCGCGCCGCGCCGCCATCGCCGTCGCCATCCTGGCGCTGATCGCCGTGCCGTACGCGATCCAGCAAGTCTATTACGTCAATATCGCGAGCCAGGTTCTGCTCTATGCGGTGTTCGCGCTGGGGCTCAACGTGCTGGTCGGTTATGCCGGCTTGGTGTCGCTCGGCCATGCCGGGTTGTTCGGCGTCGCCGCTTATGTCGTCGCTTATCTGCTTGCCGCCGGGTATGGCCACGCCGTCGCGATCCCGGCCGGGCTCGCCGCGGGTCTTGTCGCTACCGCCGGTTTTGCCGCGCTGGCGCTGCGGGCGACCGGCATCAGCTTCATCATGATCACGCTGGCGCTCGGCGAGATCATCTGGGGGCTCGCTTATCGCTGGATCAGCATCACCGGCGGCGACAACGGCATCAGCGTGTCGACGCGGCCGGCGCCATTCGGCCTATCGCTCGATTCGCCGCGCGCTTTTTACGATGCGACGCTTGCCGTTTTTCTGCTCGCGGTCGCGGCGGTGGCGATCTTCGTACGTTCGCCGTTCGGCGCCGCGCTCGCCGGTACGCGCGACCAGCCGCGCCGCATGAACGCGCTTGGCTATCACGTCTGGATGATCCGGTTCGGGGCCTTCATGTTCTCCGGCCTATTGACCTCCGTCGCCGGCATTCTGTTCGTCTATTACACCGAGTTCATCAGCCCGCAGGCGCTGGCGCTCACCGCCTCGGCGGAGGGCTTGCTGATGGTGATCTCGGGCGGCGCCGGAACGCTGCTCGGGCCGGTGGTCGGAGCGGCGCTGGTCGTCATCGTCAAGAACGTGGTGAGCGCCTATATCACGCGCTGGAATTTCATGCTTGGCGCCATTTTCGTCGCCATTGTCGTGTTCATGCCGGAAGGGCTGGTGCCGGGCGCCGTGCGGCTGACGCGCTCGGCGTGGCGGGCGGCGAGCCGGCAAAAGAACACGGCCGGGACAACGGCCGCATCCGCCACGGGGCCGCAGCCATGACTGTAGCCATGACTGCAGCCATGACGGCAACCGTGACTGCGCCTGCGCTCGCCGTCAGCAATCTGTGCAAATCGTTCGGCGGCTTGCGCGTCACCACCAATGTCAATCTCGATGTCGCCGCCGGCGAACGCCGTCTGATCATCGGCCCGAACGGCGCCGGCAAGACCACCTTGTTCAATCTCATCACCGGCGAGATCGCGCCCGACTCAGGCTCGGTGGCGCTGTTCGGCCGCGACATTACCAAGACGCCGAGCCGCAAGCGCACTCATCTCGGCATGGCGCGAACCTATCAGATCATCACATTGTTCACGCACGACACGATCGAGCGCAACGTCACGCTGGCTTTGCTCGGGCTGTCGCCGCTGCGCTGGAACCCGCTGCTTGCGCTCGACCGGCAGCATCATTTGATCGAGCAAGGCCGCGCGGCGCTCAAGCGCGTCGGCCTCGATCATATCGCCGCGCGGCCGCTGGCGCAGACCTCGTATGGCGAACGGCGGCGCGTCGAGATCGCCATGGCGCTGGCGCAGAATCCGAAACTGCTGCTGCTCGACGAGCCGTTCGCCGGCCTGTCGATCGACGAACGCCAGGACGTGCGCAAGCTGCTCACCGCCATTCCGCGCGACGTCACCATCGTGATGATCGAGCACGACATGGACACCGCGCTCGATCTTGCCGACCGCATCACGCTGTTGCATTTCGGCGAGGTGATTGTCGAAGGCACCCGCGCCGAGGTGGTGGCCGATCCGCGCACGCGGGAGGTCTATCTTGGCGAATAGCGCGCTTGAGCTTCGCGGCATCGACGCCTTCTACGGCGACAGCCACGTCCTGCAGCAGGTGTCGTTCCAGCTTGGCGAGGGCAGGCTGCTCGGGCTGCTCGGCCGCAACGGCGCCGGCAAATCGACCTGCATGAATGTCAGTGTCGGGCTGTTGCCGCCGCGCGCCGGCAACGTCGAAGTATTCGGCGCCGCGGTGACGCGGCTGCCGCCGGAATCGATCGCGGCGCACGGCGTCGCGCTGGTGCCGCAGGGCCGCCGCGTTTTCAAAAGCCTCACCGTGCGCGAGAATCTGATGGTCGCCGCGCATGCCGGGTTCGCCACCCGCCACGCGCCATGGACCGCGGACACGGTCTTCGCCATGTTCCCGCGGCTCGCCGAGCGCCGCGGCCAGCTCGCCGGCTACCTGTCCGGCGGCGAGCAGCAGATGCTCGCCATCGGCCGGGCGCTGATGGCCAATCCGCGCGTCTTGTTGATGGACGAGCCGTCCGAAGGGCTGGCGCCGCAAATCGTCGCCGAAGTGATGGCGACCATCCGCAAGTTGAAGGAAAGCGGGCTTTCCATCGTTCTGGTCGAACAGAGCCCGAAGCTCGTTTTCGACATTGCCGACGATATCGTCATTCTCAACACGGGCCGCGTCGCCGTGGTCTCGACGGCCGAGAAACTCAAAGCCGACGGCGTCGATTTGCGCCAGCATCTCGGGGTGTTTTAGCGAATGTCACTTAGGCTCGCAGAGGGCCATTCATTCATTCCTTTGTCACGACGATGACTGACGATGACGGTTCCATTCCGGTAGCGCTTGGCCGATCCGCGCGGTCACATCGGCAGGAACGATATTGCAAATCTTAAAGCGCACCGTCACGATGGCGCTGCGGGGTTTTGGAGGGGCACTACGTGATTACCGTTCCCGAATTGGCGGCAGAGGCTCTCGGATCTTTCCTTCACGAGCACATGAGCCGCAGGTTCGCTACGACGCACGCCCACCTGACCGAGCTCGTTCCTTCGGTGGCCCGATTGGCGATCGAATGCATCGGCAATAGCGATGCGCTCTACCACAATGTCGAGCATACCATGCTGGTGACGCTGGTCGGCTACGACATCATGAAAGGGCGATCGCTGTTGACCCCGACCTATCCCAGCGATTACGCGCATTTGCTCGTCGCCTGCCTGTTGCACGACATCGGTTACGTGCGGGGTATTCTCAAGGGCGACGGCGCGGACGGCTACGTCGTCGACGCCAAGGGCAACAAGGCCAAGCTGCCGCGTGGATCGTCCGATGCCGCGCTGTTGCCGCATCACGTCGACCGCTCGAAGCTTTTCGTGATGGACCGCATTTCCAAGATCGAGCTTTTGGACGCCGAGCGGATCGCCCGCGCCATCGAATTCACCCGCTTCCCGTCGCCGTACACGCCGGACGATGACGACGAAGAAGGTTTGATGGTGCGGGCCGCGGATCTGATCGGGCAGCTTGGCGATCCGCATTACCTGCGCAAGGCGAATGCGCTTTATTTCGAGTTCGAAGAAGTCGGAATGAACAAGCAACTCGGCTACACTTCGCCGGCCGATCTCACCGATCTCTATCCGCAGTTCTACTGGAACAGCGTGTCGCCGCACATCCAGAGCGCCATCCGCTATCTCAACGTTACCTCCAGCGGACGGCAGTGGATCGCAAACCTCTACAGCAACGTCTTTCGCGCCGAGCGCGATCTCAGCCTGTGCGGCCCGCAGCGCTAAGGCTCGAGTTATGCTTGTCATGATAGTGTCACGCCCGACGATCCATCTTGATTCGCCGAGGTAATGTGTTCTTTCGCCGAGGTAATGCGCGGGCAAAGGAAAGTCGGATGCGCGCGGTTTGGATGCTCGCCAGCCGTTGTGCTGTCTCATGACCTCGATGGCGCCCGGTGACGTGAGCGACCCCGCAGTGTCCAAGACCGGCCCTGCCGCCCTCGCTTTCACCGGCCTGACGGCGCTCGGCATCGTGTTCGGCGATATCGGCACGAGCCCGCTTTACACGCTCAAGACCGCCTTCGATTTTCTCGGCGGCGAAGCCACGCCGGAACGCATCCTTGGCATCCTGTCGCTGGTGTTTTGGACCCTGTTCGTCGTCACGTCGCTCAAATACGTGACGGTCGCCATGAGCATCGACAATGACGGCGAGGGCGGCATCTTGGCGTTGATGTCGCTCGTCGGCGTCAAGCGGCGGCATCGGCCGGCCATCATCGTCGCGGGTTTGCTCGGCGCGGCGTTGATCTATGGCGACGGCGCGATCACGCCGGCAATCTCCGTCCTCTCGGCGCTCGAAGGCGTTGAAATTGCGGCGCCGTCTTTCACCTATTACGTCGTGCCCGCCGCGGTCGTCATCCTGGCATTGCTGTTCGCGGTCCAGCCGCTCGGCACTTCGCGCATCGGCGCCGCATTCGGGCCGATCATGGCGTTCTGGTTCGTAACGATCGGGGCGCTCGGTCTGTGGGGCATCGCGCGCAATCCGTCGGTGCTGTTCGCGATCAATCCGCTCTATGGCGTGCGCCTGCTCGCCGGAGGCGGGCTGCACGGCTTCTTAGTGCTGGGCGGTATTTTCCTCTGCGTGACCGGCGCCGAGGCGCTCTATGCCGACATGGGACATTTCGGCAAGAGCCCGATCCGCTTCGCCTGGTCGTGGATCGTTTTTCCCTGCCTGGTCCTCAATTATGCGGGCCAGTCGGCGATCGCCTTGAGCGGTGAATCGATTGCCAACAACATCTTCTACCGGCTGTGCCCGCAATCGCTGCTCATTCCGTTGATCTGCCTGGCGACCGTGGCCACCATCATCGCCAGCCAATCCATCATCACCGGCGCCTTCTCGATGACCCGGCAGGCGATCCAGCTCGGCTGGCTGCCGCGCCTGCACATCAAGCAGACTTCGGAGCGGGGCTACGGCCAAATCTATGTCGGCGTCGTCAATTGGCTGTTGATGGCGGTCACCATTGCGCTGACGCTGGTGTTTCGGAAGTCCGACAATCTTGCCGCCGCCTACGGCATTGCCGTCTCGGCAACCATGCTGATGACGTCTTTCCTTTTGTACATCGCCATGCGCGAGATTTGGCAATGGAGCATCGCGATCAGCGCCGCCATCGCCGGCCTGTTCGTCGTTGTCGACACCGGATTCTTCGCGGCGAATTCGCTGAAGATCGCCGATGGCGGTTATGTGCCGCTGCTTCTTGCCGCGGCCGTCTATGGGCTGATGCTGGTCTGGCATCGCGGCACAGTCGCCGTCGCGCATAGTTTGGAGCAGGTGCCGGTCGCGGTGCCGGAGTTTCTCGCCGATATCAAGAAGCGCGGCGTTCCCCGCGTGCCGGGGACCGCGGTTTTTCTCACGCGTACCGCGACCGGGGTGCCGCCGGTCCTGCTCTGGCATTTGCGGCAAAACCGTTCGCTGCACGAGCGCGTCGTGATCTTGCGGGTCGTGACCGAATCGAAACCGCGCGTGCGTTGGCCAGACCTGATGACGGTGCTGCGCGAAGGCGACAGCCTGTGGCGCGTGACCGCGCATTTCGGCTTCATGCAGCGCCCCGATATTCCGCGTCTGTTGGCCGAGGCGCAGAAGAAAGGTTGCGAAGTGCCGCTCGACGACGTGACCTATTACGTCGGTCACGAAATCATCGTGCACCGCGAGCGCGGCGCGGTGCTGCCGGTCTGGCAGGAGAAACTGTTCTCCGCCATGGTGCGAAACGCCACCCACGTCACCGACTATTTCCGGCTGCCGAGCGAGCAGGTGGTCGAGATCGGCCGTCAGATTTCGATCTAAGATATTTCGCCAGTCCGGCGAATGGCGCAGCGAAAAGGCGGTTGTGCCGGACCCCGCTATCGAGCAGATTGCGCCCCCCTATCCGCGCCGCTGCGGCGGCGAGATGCGAGCAAGGAACGACCATGCCCGAACTCTGGAACAAATACGGCCCGACTGCGGCGCGCAAGCACGGCAAGCCCGGCCGCGAGGTGCGGCCGCGGAGCGTCACCATCGACATTCACGCCCATGTCGACGTGCCGGCAGCGGCGAAATTTGTCGCCCCGCATCTCGATATGGCGACCGTGCCGCTGGCGCATTTCGCCACGCCGGATTCCAAGGCGCTGACCCAGAAACAGGCCGCGGATATCAGCGCGCGGCGCGGTCACGAGCACCGGCTTGCCGATCTCGACGCCATGGGCATCGACGTGCAGATGATCGCGCCGCCGCCACTGCAATGCTATTACACGGTGCCGCTCGATGTCGCGGTGAAGGCCGCGCAGATCGTCAACGACGGCATCGCCGAATTTTGCGGAAAATATCCCGACCGTCTCAAGGGCTTCGGCTCGGTGCCGATGCCGGACGGCCAAGAAGCGGCAAAAGAGCTCGAACGCTGCGTCAACAAGCTCGGCTTCACCGGCGTCGAAGTTTTGACCAATGTCGCCGGCAAGGAACTGTCCGATCCGGCCTTCGCGCCGTTCTGGCAAAAGGCCGAACAGCTCGGCGTGCTGGTGATGATCCATCCCAACGGTTTCACCGAGGCGTCGCGCTTTGAGCGTTTTTACTTCAATAACGTCATCGGCAATCCGCTGGAGACGACGATCGCGCTGCATTATCTGATCTTCGACGGCGTGCTCGAACGGCATCCCAAGCTCAAAATACTGGCGGTGCACGGCGGCGGCTATCTCGGCGCCTATCCGGGCCGCATCGATCACGCCTGGGGCGCGCGCTCGGACGCGCACGGCGATCTGCCGCAACCGCCGACCGCCTACCTCAAGCGCATCTATGTCGACACCGTGGTGTTCACGCCGTATCAGCTCGCCGAACTGGTCCGCGTGTTCGGCGCCGATCATGTGGTGCTCGGCACCGATTATCCGTTCGACATGCTCGAATACGATCCGGTCGGCCACATCGCGTCGGTCGAGGGCTTCGATACCGCGACCGTCGCGGCGCTCGCCGGCGGCAATAGCAAGAGGCTGTTGGGGCTGTGATCTGAGTTCGGCGCGGCGCCGAACTCAGAAGCTTATCCTCCGCGGCGTCACTTCGCCTGCGAGGCGGGAGGCGCGGGCGCTGCCGGCGGCGGAGCCATTTGCACCGGCGGTGGCGGCGGAGCCATTTGCGCCGGCGCGGGCGGCGGCGGTGCAGGGGGAGGCGGCGGCGGATTTGCGATATGGGCGTACACCGCGCCCGGCAGCACCGTCATCACGAACGTGGTCGGCGTCTCCTTCGGCCCGAACGGTCCGGGCACCTGGTGCGATATCGGCGGCAGGCTTTTGAGATAGGTGGCGATCGCCAGCGCATCCGCTTTCGTCAAATTGGCGTAGTTGTGCCACGGCATCACGGGTGCCAGCGTGCGCCCCTGCGGGGTTTGTCCTTTGGTGATTGCGCCGACGATTTGCACCGGCGTCCAATTGCCCAGCCCGGTCGCCTTGTCGGACGTCAGATTGGGACCGACAAAGACGCCGAGCTGCGGAATGGCAAATCCGACGTCGGAACCGCCGAGAAATTTGGTCATGTCCGGCTTGCCGAAGAAACTGCCCGGCGTATGGCAGTCGGTGCAGCTCCCTACGGAGACAAGATATTTGCCGCGCGCGATCTCGTGCTTATTCGCGGCATGCGCCATCGGCACGCCCAGACTCAGGCCGGCAAGCAGGACGGCATACGACAACCGGCGTAATTGCAGTTTCACGGTGATTCCCCCACTGGCTGATGATCACGTCGGCAACGGACGCCGCAATACTGCCTCCGGCGAAGCATTGCACGAATAACCCCGGTCTGGGAATATCCGGTATCGTCAGGGAGAGCGAACGGGATGGAACGGTCCGCCGGCAAGATCATCGACATCAGTCTCGAACTCGATCCCCGAAATTTCGGCATGCGGACTCCCGCCGGTTTCGCGAAGGACCTCCAATTCGCCATGGAGGTGCTCAAAGAGCACGATGCGCCGGGCGGCGCGGGCCAGATCGTGCGTGGCGTGCACATGCGTCTGCATGCTGGCAGTCACGTGGATGCGCCCGAGCACAACGTGCGCGGCGGCACGCAGATTCATCAACTTCCACTCGAGCTTTTCATCGGCGAGGCGATCATCGCCGACCTGCGCGACAAAATGCCCGGCAAGGCGATTACCGCAGGCGATCTCGAAAGCGCGATTGGCGCGCGGCTAAAGCCTGGCGACCGCGTGCTCTTGCGTACCGACCACAACAACGCATACGACGGCGGCTCCGACAAATGGATGAAGCTGTCACCTTATCTGACCATCGGCGCAACCCGATGGCTGATCGATAAGGAAGTCGTCATCGTCGGCTACGATTTCTATCACGGCAACGACGAACCCGACGCACCGCGCGTCTTCCATAATTCGCGGACGTTGAGCGAGCACGGTGTGATCACCATGCCGTATCTGAAGAATCTGGACCGGATCGCGAAAGAGCGGTTCACGCTGATCGCGCTGCCGCTCAATATCATCGGTGCGGAGGCCTCGCCGGTGCGCGCCGTCGCTTTGACCTGACCGCAACGACTGTAACGGGAAAAATCGCTCGGGAGGAAATAGCCGTGAAGCTCGTGAGATTGTGCGCGTTCGCTCTCGCTGTCGCCGCCGCCTGTGGATGGGCTCAAGCGCAAGAGCGCTATCCGTCGCGGGCGATAACGATCGTCGTGCCGCTAAGTCCCGGCACAGCGATGGACATCCAAGGTCGGCTCTTCGCCAAAGGTCTGGCGCAGCGGTTCGGCTATCAGGTCGTCGTCGTCAATCGGCCGGGCGCCGGCACGCTGATCGGCGCCGAGACGGTCGCCAATGCGGCGCCCGACGGCTACACGATCCTGCTCGCCAATTCGGCGCATGCGATCCTCGGAACGATGAATAAAAATCTACCGTTCGATCCGATCGCCGATTTCGCGGGCATTTGCATGATCGGGATCGCGCCGACCGTCGTCACGGTTGCGCCGTCCCTTGGCGTCCATAACTTGCGGGAATTCGTCGCGCTGGCAAAGGCAAAACCCGGCACCGTCAATTACGGCTCTGCGGGCATCGGCACTGCGACGCATATCGCAGGGGCCTATTTCGCGTTGCAGACCGGCACGCAGCTTGTCCATGTCCCTTATACCGACAGCCAGGTCATCCTCACCGACTTGCTTGGAGGACATATCCAGGCCACCTTCGCGCCGGAGGCATTTACGCTGCCGCTCTTGCAGGACGGGAAGTTGCTGGCGCTCGCGGTCGCCGACAAGGAGCCTGTCAGCGATCCGATCAAGATTCCCACGGCACTGTCTCAGGGAGTCGATTACGTCAACGCCACTTGGTACGGCTTTCTCGCGTCCGCGAAGACGCCGCGCAGCGTGTTGCAAACGCTTCACGACGCCATCGTCGAAGTCGGCAAAGATCCGGAGATCCAGGCCCGAATTCGCCAGCAAGGAATCACCCCGGCGACGAATGTCGGGCTTTCCGACTTCGACAAATATATCCGCAATGATATGGCGCGGCTCGCGCCGCTGCTGGCGACGATCGGACGGTCAAATTGACGGGCGGCTATCGGGCCGACATTTCAACGAACGCCGCGGCGAGCGCCAGAACGGCCGATACGATCATCGCATAACCGATTAGCGGCCGCCGCTACGAGCGCCGCCGCTTCTTGCCCGGCTTCAAGCGTTGCACGGTGGCGGAAACGCCGGCGCTCTTCCGCAGCGCCTCTTTGAGGTCGACCGGCCGGCCGTACTTTTTCAAGAGATCGCGGAACGCCTCGTCGGCCAGTTCCGCAAAGTCCTTCATCTGGTCGCGGTCGAGCAGGTCGAGCGCTCGCCAGGTCTCGTCGTCGAGCTGGACGCGCTTGCCCGGCATTAGAGCATGTCCCGCAAAAGTGGAAACCGGTTTTGCGAAAAGGACATGCTCAAACAAATAGCTAGAGCGGGATGGCGATTTAAGGAAAAGTCATCCCGCTCTAGCCCGCTTTCTTATGCCGTGCGTGATTGCGCGTCGGCGCGCGCGCCGCTTTCTTTGAAGCGTTCTTGGGCGCGCTCGCGCTCGCGCCTGCGGGCGCGCGTCGCGCGCCGCCGCTGCCGTCGGCTTTGACGCTTTGCCGTAACGCATCCATCAGATTGATGACGTTCGAAGGCTCCCGCTCCTTGGGCCGCTCGATCTTTTCGCCTTTCTGCTTCTTGCGCAGCAAATCCTTGAGCGCGTCCTCATACTCGTCCTTGAATTCCGCCGGCTTGAAATGCCCGGTCTTGGTCGCGACGATGTGGATGGCGAGATCGAGCATGTCCTTCGGGATCTTTTCGTCTTCGACGGTGTCGAAATATTCGTCTTCCTTGCGCACCTCGTAGGGGTAACGCAGCGTCAGCCCGACCATGCCTTTGCCGCGCGCTTCGAGCGCGATGATGTGTTCGCGCGAGGTGAACACCACCTTGCCGAGCGCCACCATGCCTTCCTTGCGGATCGCCTCGCGGATCACGGCGAAGGCCTGCTGGCCGACTTCGCCGTCTGGCACGATGTAGTAGGGATCGCGCAGATAAAGCTCGTCGATCTCGCTGCGCGGCACGAATTCCTCGATGTCGATGACGTGCTTACTTGCGATGGCGACGGCTTCGAGCTCTTCCGGCTCGAGCTCGATATATTCGCCCTTGGCGAGCTCGTAGCCCTTGACGATATCGGCGTTGTCCACCTCGTCGCCGGTATCGGCGTCGACCTTCTTGTAGCGGATGCGGTTGCCGGTCTCTTTGTTGAGCTGGTGGAAGCTGATCTTTTCCCGCTCCGAAGTCGCCGGAAACAGTGCGATGGGGCAGGAGACGAGCGACAGCTTCAGATAGCCTTTCCAATACGCGCGCGGGGCCACGATGTTACTCCACTCTTACGGAATGCTGATTCAACGATACCAGGGAACCGGCGTTCCACAAGCCGATCCGCCGGCGGTTGGTTATCGAGCGTTTCTTCTTTGTTCTTTTCGGCAGTGGGTAGTGTCTCAGTTTGAATTTTTATCCACTTGTTCCCGGGCGGCCCGCTCTTCCTTCAACGAGGCAAAGCCAGCAACGATAATGCCGACGATCCACACCGCCGTCAGGATCGGCCATGGTCCGAGATAGCTAAGGACGCCGAGAACGGCGAATATGACAATCGCAGTTACGAAATTACTGCCGCGCCTCAAGGTCTGCCCTCTTTCTGTAGGGGCCGCGTTTCCCTGGCTTTGACGATGCCGCGTCGATCATTTGCGCGAGATCGGTCATCGACCAGAGGGTATCACTAATTCCAGCAGCCATTGCAGGCGACAAGCCTTTGAGCGTCTTGTGCTGCTTCACGAAATTATACCAGACCGTGTACAGGGCTACCATCCACACGTGGTTTTCAAATTTCTTGGAAAAGCCATTGGTGAGACGAGTAAAGCGCCGCATGTGCATCCGCATCGTGAGATTTTGCCGTTCCACGAATGACGTGCTGATGTGCTTTTCGTCGGGATTTCCCGTGACGTGGCGTTTCTCTGCGCCGATGCAAATGGGCGGGCTATAGCGACGCTCGCCACCCGGTTCGCGGCCGTAAATCTTATGCAATTGAGCGTAGTCCACATCGTCGCCGAAGGTCTGCTGCACGGCGTAAAAATAAGTTTTGAGACCGTCGCTGGTTAGCTGGACGCGGTTCGCGAGGCGGCTCTTAAGGTCCTCCATGAACGTGCGGCCGGATTGATAGTCGCGGTCCCCCACCAGGAACGTCGCGATTAATTTCGTGTCGGCATCAATTGCAGTCCAGGTCCAAGCGTCGCCCCCGTCAATCCGGACCGTCTTGGCGCTAAGCAGGTTGGCTTCCTTGACCCCGACAAACGACCAGATTTCGTCCACCTGTATCCGCTGCGATTTCAGGCCCCGGACTTTGGCATCATGAAAGGCCGCACAGGCCCTTCCCGCGTCCACCAGCAGCTTTGTGACCGTATTGATCGACACATCGCACACCCGCGAGATCGATCGCATAGACGACCCCTCGCAGAGCATGGAGAGGATTTGGACTTTTTTCCCAATTGGTAACCTATTCATGCCATTATAATAGCACGCATTTTTCAAATAACAAGCATTTTTATCACTTCTCCGATTGTTGATTTGGTAAGAATCGCATATTAAATGGGGGTTAACGCCCATTTAGGTAGACCTATCGGATGAAACTTACTCCGGGTCAAATACGTGAGGTTCTAGGGCTCACCCAGGACGCCTTTAAGCACTGGAAGAAAGTCCTCCCACCGCTTGGCGATCGAAACGGCTATCGCCCATGTTTTACACATGGCGATCTTTTCGCGATGGCGCTGATCAAGGCGTTGACCGAGGATGCCGGTGTCCGCGTCGGCGCTCTGCACGCGGTTGCTGCAAATTTGTTCTCTCAATGCGGAAGCCAGTCTTGGGCTGGTTTTGAACGGTCGATGTTGGTGCTGGAGTTGGCCCGCGTGCGAGTAGAGTTTGTCCCAGAGCCCCACATTCCACAGCTCGACCGGATCGGCATCATCGTTCCATGCCGCCCAATAATCACCGACTTGCGCGAGTGGCTGCTTCAAGATGCGAAGGAAACCGAACAAGGCCATTTGCGATTTGCTCCAACCATGGTTCGAGGAGGCGCAGCATGACTGCCGCGCATATTCTCCAGGAGCAAATTGCAAAAATTGGATATTCAGCCATTGTGAAGGACTACATCTTCTCGGATGTTTTTACTTCCATTTCGACTGATCGGAAGGTTCTATTCGCTGCGTTCACTCACTCACCGCCATCATACCGAAACGCCGCGTTCGCCGCCGTAGAGAAACATGAACGCTCGGCTGTCGATTTGGTTTCCGAATACCGTGCGCTTGGCGCACCTCTCTTGTTCGTCATTGAGGGAGACCATGTTACAGTTTGGCAAGTCAGGTCTGGCATAGGCCCGCGCGCGATCGCGACCGTGCACCGAGATAAACTGCCTGAACTCTTTAATGCAAATAGTGCCAACTGGAGTCCCCAATCGATTCAGCGGGCAAAATCGATTGGACAATTCAATCCGCACTATCAGTTGGATTTTGTCGATCTAGGTCTTCTTCCGGCAATCGAAGGCGAGATTCACTCAAAGCTTGACCGCCTGTTGAATGGCGCTTTGGCGCAAGCGATGGACGTTCGGACTGGGCGTCCGCGCGTTGACGAACGCACCTTGTTTCGTGCTGTCTTTCGTTTTCTAGCTGCGAAAGTCTTGCAAGACCGCGGGCATCCCCTTTCAAAAACTTGGGATGCAAGTCGATTGGACACCGTCCTAGCCGCCATTGCCGAGTTTTATCAACTTACTCCGATTCCGCCACAGTTGAGCACGACCAAGCAAGCAATATTCGCCGCCGTTTGGGAACACATCCGTGTAGGAATCAATTTTCAGAATATTTCTTCAGACGACCTGGCTTTTGTTTACGAGAACACACTCGTAACTCCGGATATTCGCGCGGCGTTCGGAACGCATAGTACGCCCCGACAAGTCGCGGAGTACATCGTCTGCCATCTCGGCTTTCACGAGTTTTCTGGAGATCCGGAGCGACTGCGAATATATGAACCATTCGCAGGAGCCGCCGTGCTATTGACTTCCGCGTTGCGCCATTTGCGCGAACTGCTTCCTGTAACTTGGACTGACCAGCAGCGACATCAATTTCTCATCAAGCACATGTCGGGCGATGAGGTCGATACTTTCGCGTGTGAAGTCGCGATGCTGTCTCTGATCCTCGCTGACTATCCAAGCCACAACGGATGGCATATCCGCGAGAAAAACCTATTTGAAGATGGCGCGCTTGCTGATGCAATGAAAGCTAGCAACGTCATCATTTGCAATCCTCCGTTTGAAGCCTTCTCAGATAGAGACCGCGCGCGCTACGCGATTGCAAAAGGGACGCACTCAAAGCCGAGCGCAATCTTGGACGCCGCGCTTGACGCGCACCCTATCGCACTCGGGTTTGTGTTACCGCGCGGCTTCATCATCGACCGTCAATTTTCCGAACATCGCAAGCGGATAGAAAAGCTTTATGGCGCGGTCGAACTAGTCGAAGTGCCAGATCGTATCTTTCGCCATTCTCAGGTGGAATCTTCGCTTCTAATCGCGCGCGAGCCGCGCCCTCCCGCGCCTTCTTTGATTAAATTGCGATCCACAGAGATAGCCGACCGCGACGGACAGGAGTTTCTTAAAACCGGAGAAATCACTAGAACGCGCATAGCTGTTCGACCTGTCCCTGAAGAGCCGGCCGGAGACCTTTGGATTGCACATCTTGCGGACCTGTGGAGCTACCTACGGTCCTATCCTCGCCTTCGGGATTTTTTGCAACCGAGTTGGGGGTTGCAATGGACGTACAAGCAAACAAAGGCGTTCAGTGACAAGCGCGTGTCGGGTTTCCGCAAAGGTTTGTCGAGCGCGAGGCACTTGCACCAGTTTATTTTGAATCAGCCGTCTTGGCTGGATTATCGGCGCGAATATGTTCGTCGTGGTTATGGTCAGGAATGGGATCGACCAAAGCTGATCATAAACGAGGGGCGGCTTAGCCGTGGAGCATGGCGGATCGGAGCCGCGCTAGATGCACAGGGGCTTCTTTACTCTCAGCAATTTTTTGGCTTATGGCCGGTCAAAGATGGTCTGTCCGAAAATGATCTACTTGCCTTAGCGGCAGTCATAAATGGCCCTCTCGCAAACGCCTTCGTTGCAATTCACTCTCCTGCAAAAGGTATTCGGGCCACCGCGATCGGACAAATTCCTATACCACTGGTATTGCCGCGTCAGCTTCCAGAGCTTGTGTCTGAATATATTTCCGCGCTGAACGATGATCGACTGTTTGCTGATAATAATCAGCTATTGATACGGCTCTTGACTCGCATCGATGCTGCTGTCTTGCAGGCTTACGATCTTCCGCCTCGTATCGAGCGGGAACTGTTGGAATTTTTTAGGAACGAAGAAAGACCCGTAGGGCACGCATGGAAGCATTGGCTTCCAGAGAAATTCGGACCCTGCATTCCGTTGCACGAATTTATTTCCGAACAATACCAAAAGGCAACGCAACCTTGGGTGCAGGAAGTCTTCAAACCGCTGCCGCCAGAGGAAGCTGTGGCGCTGCGCGAATATATGGATTGACGTGATTGGACGGCTATTTGCTAGACACGTGTGTTGTATCTGCCCTCCTCGACGGGCAGCATAAAAATTATCAAAACGTAAGACTCTCTGACGAGGCGATAGAGAGCGGAGCGCCGAGATTTGTCTCACGTATCACGATTGCCGAGTTGACGTTCGGTTTCGCATTACATGAAGCATCAACGGGTCAGCCTCATCCGCGAGCGGAAGAAATGATGGTTCGCGCGCAGGAATTTGGCATCCGTGAAATCACGAAGCACACGGGAGTCGAGTATGCAGAGTTACGGAAGAATCTGGCAGTTACTCATCTGCCGAACCTGATTCGCAGCGCGCGTCCACGCTGGATCGATCAATGGGTAGACCGCGTCACGCAGGAAACTTTACAGATTGACGAGAACGACCTCTGGATTTGCGCTCAGGCCAGAGAGTGTAATCTTACGTTATTCACCACCGATGAGAAGATGGTGACACGCATAGGCAGAGCTGAACCAAGCATCAAGTTTCGGTTGGTCAAGAGCGTCTGACTATTTCCATCGCGCCGCCGCCGCCTTTTTCGCGATTCTCCTTCGATCTTCAGCAGAGAGACTCTTGGCCCGCGCTTGCGCACCAGCGCGCCCTGAGCGCGTTCGCCCCGACTTTGGGGCAGTCTCCTCAACCTCTCCGGTCGCAATCCGCATGACGTGGACCGCGTTGCCGATCACATCGGCGGGGCGCTTTTCGCCTTTAGGGCCTCGGGGCATTGCCCCCTCCCACGGTGACAAATTGGGTAAGGACGAAAAACGCAATTAACACGTTTATCGCGTTTCCGATCAGGAAAAGATTGAAGGTAGCGCGGTCGCTTCCCCAAACTTTCCATTGGGCAAGAGCTTTAAGTCCTATCCACGCTCCAATTACCGTCCACGCATTAATCGCAATTAAAATCGGGTACGCTGACAATTCAAGCGTCCCAAGAATGAAGGTGTATCCATAGTCCGATGGTGTGCGAAGCCCAAAAATGCTTCTCCAAACCATCGTGAAATACATTTTGACAGAGCACCCAGCCTCATCTGTGAGCTTCACAGCTAAAAGAGCCGAATGCACAACGCGAACTGCTAGGGATAGTAGCAGAACCAGCGCAATATACCGCCCAGAACCCGTAATAAACCAGTCGGAGCGTGTTCCTTCCATCCGCTAAGCATATACGGGTCAAGCGTGGCCCGCGATAGCCGCGTCAAGGCTCCCCAAATTCAAACTGAGACACTACCCGGCAGTGAGCCTAGACTCGTCCCGATTCGACGATTCGCGAGCCCAGATCATGCCGGCAACGAGCGCACTGAAATACCCGAAATACCCGCCGAGAACCGCGGAAAAACCCAAGCCGCGGCTGTTTCACGCCCGGATGGTGGTGACGCGCATCGAGGAATGGTGCGTCGAGGCCGAGACCGCCGAGGAAGCACGGATGTTGCTCGGCTCAGGCGCCGGTCATCGCTGCGCACCGGGCGAGAGCATCCAAGTCGAACTCGAACAGCTGATCGATGAGCAGGCCTTGGACTCCTAAAATCGCAGGCAAGGTTTTATTTCGAAGACCCATTCCGGACCTCGGTTGGGCTTGGGATGTCTTGCGCGAAAGAAGTTATAACACTCACAAATTACATCATATTGGAAAAGTATCCTGCCGGCCCATAGTTATTGGGGCTCATCGTCATCCGCGTGGTTTGTTGCGTAACCGAAGCGTTTCGATCGACCTAATCGCGGTACTATCCGGCCGCTGACTTCGCGATCCCTGGTCGAGCCTCGCGCGTACCTGTACCTGTTGGCGGTTTCGTCGGAAGATATCGCGGGAAATCCTTTAAAATCTCGGCGGAGATCTCGGATACAGGCACCGGCCGTCCGAAGAAGAACCCCTGAACCTGATCGCCCTCGGCCCCACTGATAAAGGCCGCTTGCTTGGCGGTCTCAATGCCTTCGACGGTGACGCGCATGTCCAGCTCACGTCCGAGTGCGATAATGGTCTTCACCACTGTCTCGGCATCCCGGCCGGAACTGTCGAGCCCGCTCATGAAGCTGCGGTCGATCTTGATCTTGTTGAACGGGAACCGCCACAGATAGCTTAGACTTGAATACCCCGTCCCGAAGTCGTCCATCACGATCGCCACGCCCATGGCCTTGAGGGTCCGCAGCTCTGCCATGACGGACTCGCTGTCACCGAGCAGCAGGCTCTCGGTGATCTCCAGCTCGAGTCGCTGTGGTTCCAGCCCGGCCTCTTTGAGCGCCGCGGCGACAATGTCGCAGACGCCGCCGGCTTCGAACTGCGATACCGATATGTTCACGGCGATAGAGAGGTGGTTCGGCCAAGTTGCGGCGGTTCGGCACGCCTCCCGCAACACCCACGCTCCGATCGCGCCGATAAGTCGCAGCTCTTCTGCAACGGGAATGAAGACCAGCGGCGGGATGAGTGTTCCGTCCGCCGCAGGCAAACGTATGAGCGCTTCGAAGCCGATAAGACGATGGCCGGCGAGTTCGAAGATCGGCTGGTAGTGAAGTATGAAGCCATCGTGAAGAACCGCATTGCGGATCGTGCTTTCGAGCGTCATGCGAGCCTGCAGCGTGGCATCCATCTCGGGCAAGAAGCAGCGGACGCAATCGCGGCCGTCGGCTTTGGCCCTATAGAGAGCCAGATCCGCGCATTTCAATAACCGCTCAGAGTTGTTGCCGTCTGCCGGTGCAAGCGCAAGACCGACGCTCACCGTGGCATAAAGCTCGCGATTGTTGAACCGGATGGGCGTGTTCAAAGTGGCCGCGAGGCGGTGAGCGAACTTTTCGGCCTCGTCCCTGCTGTTGACGTCGGTCTGCACCACGACGAACTCGTCGCCGCCAAGCCGGGCTACTTCGTCGTCGAGCCGGGTTACCGCGCACAAGCGCTCGGCGAAAGTCTTGAGCAGAAAGTCGCCGCCGTCATGACCGATAGTATCGTTGATACTCTTGAAATGGTCGAGATCGATGAAATGCACGGCAAGGCCTTGGCCGCCGGACGGTAACGTTGCCAAAACCCTATCCAACGTTTCGGTCAGTTGGGCCCGATTCACCAAGCCGGTCAGCGCATCGTGATGCGCGAGGAAGCGTATGCGCCGGTCCGCGCGCCGCTTTTCCTTGGTTCGACGGTACCAAGCGATGGTCGGGATGCTGACGGCACCGCCGATGAGCAGGCACAGGGCCAGGGCGGCGAGCAAGAATGTATTGCGGAAATGATCGCGTTGTTCTTTCAGGTCGACATAGGCCGCCACAATTGCCACAGGACGCCCATCGGCGATGACCGGGAGATAGGCCTCCGAATAGTTTTTCGGACGGACCGGCGGGGTACCCTCTTCCACCGCGATGATCGGCCGGCCCAATGCTGCGACACGTGCAGCGGTCTTATCATGCGCGGCGCCATGAATGCTCGAGATCTTCAAACCGTCGGAACTGAGCTGCACGTTGCCGTGCAAATCTATGATTTCGAAACCGAAGACATTCCGTATCTGTTGCGCCTGAATGAGGAATGCCATGCTCTGCGCCGACGGCAGCTGCCCGTCGGCTATCTCTTCGATGTCCGTGACATTTTCGGCCACATATCTTGCCCAGGTCTCCGCAGCCGCAGTTGCATCCCAGTAAAGCAAGGAATCGACGGTCACCTTAAGCACCTCGCCGGCGCCGACGATAAAAAAGAGTACGGCCAAGCCGACGAGGGCATTACACCATCCGCCTTCAAGAGACTTGCGGTTATCTTTATCACGGCCGCCCATCTAACGAGGTCGCGCTTAATCAAATCGTCAGCGGAGTTGAAAGCTGCCGCCTCAGTTGGAGACGTGGTCAACGCCTGACAAACGAATTCCGTCGTTTTTTGCGCTGGACGCGTGAACAAGCCGTTTGCACGGAATCCGCTTACGTATTTGTACTTAGTTGTGCGCCACCGGCGCGGCGCGGCCGTGACGGATGATTAGGATTGATGATGTAGCGATGTCGGGGCGGTGCGAGCCACGTAGCGTCTCTCGCCGCCGGAGAGAGCCATGAAAAAGCGCTGGTCGACGGCCGCGTTTGCTGCAGCGATTTTTGGAATGATGGCTTGCGGTACTGCGGCTCTCGGTCAAACGCCCAAATCGATTAGGATAGGTTATGCTATCTCGCTGAGCGGGCCGAACGCGGCAGGCGCGGGCATCACGGTCCTCCCCAATTATCGCCTTTGGGTCAAAGAGGTGAATGCCGCCGGCGGTATCATGCTCAAGAGCGTCGGCAAGCGGGTGCCGATCGAGGTCATCGAGTATGATGATCACAGCAACGAAGACGATACCGTGAAGGCCGTCGAGCGGCTCATCACGCAGGACAAGGTCGATTTCATTCTTCCGCCGTGGGGAACCGGCCTTAATTTGGCCGTTGGGCCGCTGCTCAACCGCGCCGGATATCCACATCTGGCTGTGACCGCGATGAGCGACAAGGCTCCGGAACTCGGCAAGCTCTGGCCGAACAGTTTCTGGTTTCTCGGCACGTCGACCGGGGCGGCGCAAGCCTTCGTCGATACGGTCTCCAAGCTGCATGCCGCAGGCAAGATCGGCGGCAGGATGGCGATGCTGAGCGTGGCCGATGAGTTCGGCACCGAGCTCGCAAAGGCCGCGCGCGGGGTCTTAAGGAAGAGCGACTTCGAGCTTGTCTATGACCGATCATACCCAGTCGACGACCTGCAGGATATGCGCCCGATCATGGCCGAGGTGAAGCAGCTCAACCCCGATGTCTTCGTCGCGTTCAGCTATCCGCCCGACACGATGGCGATCACCGAGCAAGCGCGTGCATTGAGCTTCAATCCCAAGGTTTTCTACACCGCCGTCGGAACCGCATTCCCGATGTACAAACAGCGCTTCGGCGCCGACGTCGAAGGCGTGATGGGAATCGGCGGTTGGAACCCCGATGCTCCTGGGAGCAGAGACTACGTCAAGCGGCACGTCGCGATAACTGGACAAGAACCGGACGGGTGGGCGAGCCCTATCACGTACGCATCCCTTCAGATGTTGCAGGAGGCGATCGAGCGTGTTGGCAAGATCGATCGTGCTGCCGTGATCAAGGAACTGCAGACGGGGACGTTCCAGACCATCGTTGGGCCGATTAAGCTGAAGGACAATCTGTACACGGATACATGGTACCTCGGGCAGTGGCAGAACGGGGAGTATTACGGGATATCGCCGGCAACTCTGCCCGGCGCGAAGCGGGTCATGTTCCCGAAGCCGCCGTGGCATGCCGATGCTGAGCGATAAGCCATTTTCCGACCGATCGGCTCGCTTATCCTAGCGACCGGATCCCCGCGCAGTCTGCAATTTCCCTTGATGGCCAAAGACGAACACGCTCCCATGTCCCTATGGCTCCCATGTCCCTATAATGGGGCAAAGGCGTCGCTGCCCTCGCAAATTGGACATTTCGCAGTGTAAGCTGGCGCCCGAAACGGGCCGGCGACGGCGGATGCGAGCGGCATTTGGTTGAGTCATCATTCGGGTGTCATGACGACAGCTGATGCCTTGAGCGCGCCGGCTGGCGCGGGCGCGGTGCAGTTTCTCGGCAAGGAGGCGGCCTATTGGCGGCTGCGCCTCAAGGGTGCCGCGCTGCTCGCGCTCACGCTCGGCATTTATCGCTTCTGGTTCGCGACCGACGTGCGCCGGTACCTGTGGTCGCATACCGAGATCGGCGGCGAGACGCTGGAATATACCGGGCTCGCCACCGAGCTCCTGGGCGGCTTCCTGATCGCCGTCACCATCGTCGGTCCGCTCTACACCGCGATCGCCACCGCCGCGCTGGCGCTCGACACCGCGACGACCGCAATTGCCGCCATCGGCTTTTTACTGCTGGTGCTGCTCAGTCAGTTCGCGCTGTACCGGGCGCGCCGCTACCGGCTGACGCGCACGGTGTTCCGCGGCGTGCGTTTCGATCAGCACGGCTCGGCCTGGCGCTACGCGGTCTATGCGCTGCTGTGGTGGACGCTTGCCGTCATCACGCTCGGGCTCGCTTATCCGTGGGCGCAGGCGAGCCTGCAACGCTACAAGATGCATCATACCAGCTACGGCGATCTGCACGGCTCGTTTGCCGGGTCTGGCGCGGCGCTATTCTGGCGCGGGCTGCCGATCTGGCTCGTTGTCGTCGGCCCGGTGGTCTTGGCCTTTATCGCGCTCGCCCGCTTGGTCGATTGGAATGCGCTCAACGCGATGATGGCGCAGGGCGCCACCAAGCCGCTGGCCTTGCTCGTCGGCAACTCCGGGGTCGACGTGTTCGTCGTCGTCACGGCGACGGTCGGCATCAGCATCGCCATGGCGTTGGCGCTCTTTCCGCTGTTTGCCGCCGTCATGATGCGCTGGTGGATTTCCGGCCTGCGCTTCGGCACTATGACGGTGCGCTCGCATTTATCCACGGCAAAGGTCTATCGTTTCTATCTGCGCTTTCTGCTCTACCTACTGCCGTATTTTCTCGTGGTGACGGCATGCGGCGGAGTGTTCGTTTTCCTCAGCGACAAACTGGTCGGGTCAAGTCACGATTCCATGCCGGCCGAGCTTCTCGTCAGCGCAATCACGCTTGCCATCTATGTCACGATGGTACTTGGCGCCTCGACCATCTATCAGGTCGTGGTCACCTTCGCGATGTGGCGGCTCGGCGTGCAATCGGCCGAGCTGACGGGCGTGGAGGCGCTCGACGGCGTGCGCGCCAGCGGCGCGCCCGACTCGGCGCTCGGCGAAGGACTGGTCGATGCGCTCGGCGTCGGGGGTATCTGATGCAGACTTGTGATGCAGACTTGGCGACGGGCGGAAAAATGACTGATGCGCCCGCAATGCATGCGCCGCCGCGCGGACCGGCCGTCTATTTCGACGGCACGTCGAGTGCGCGCAACGACGTCGTCGTTGAGGCCGGCCCAACCGGGGTGCGCATTCTCGCCGCCCGCAGCCGCGATCAAGCCACCGTGCTCGACGAATGGACCTATGCCGAATTGCGCCGCATGTCGGCGCCCGAGGGCGTGCTCCGCCTCGGCCGGCGCGGCGAAACCTTGCTGGCGCGGCTCGAAATCCGCGCGCCGGAACTCGCCGCGGCGATCGAAGACCGCGCCGAGGCGCTCGATCGCGGCGGTGCGGCGGAACGGCGGCTGCGCCGCAACGTCGTGGCTTTGAGTCTCTGCCGCCGCGGCTTCGCTTGTCGTCACCGCGGTGTTCGGCCTGCCGGCGCTGGCGAGCCGCATCATTCCGTTCGTTCCGCTTGCGGTCGAGCACAAGCTCGGCGACGAGATCGACAAGAACATCCGCGGCGCGCTCGACAACCAGCATCTCGGAGCAGGTTTCGCCTGCGGCGCGGCGCCGAGCGAAACGGCGGGACGCGCCGCGCTCGACAGGCTGGTCGGTAAGCTCGAAGCGGTCGCTGCGCTACCGTTTGCGCTCCATGTCGAAGTGGTGCGCCGCGCCGAGCCCAACGCCATGGCGCTGCCCGGCGGCCACATTTATGTCGACGACGGGCTGATCGCCAAAGCGCAGACGCCGGACGAATTGGCCGGCGTGCTGGCGCACGAAATCGGCCACGTCGCCCATCGCGACGGCACGCGGACCGTGTTGCAGACGGCGGGCCTGTCGTTTCTGTTCGGCATGATGCTCGGCGATTTCGTCGGCGGTGGCGCCGTCGTCATCGCGGCTCGGACCGTGTTGAAATCGTCCTATTCGCGCCGGGTCGAGGCGGCGGCCGACGCCTACAGCGTGGATTTGATGCAAAAGGCGGGCGGCGACCCGCATGCGCTCGCCGTTATCCTCAAGCGCATCGTCGGCGACAAGAATGAGGGAATGAAACTCCTGCTCGATCATCCGGAGACCAAGGACCGGATCGCCGCGATCGACGCCGTTGCGGTCACCGGCGCGCCAGTGCCGCTCCTTGACGCGGCGGACTGGAGCGCGCTGAAACAGATTTGCGCCCCACTGCCGGCCAATGCTACCGGCAACGTCACCGCTCATTAGCCGGACCCGCCATGCGCCGCCGCATCCTCAACGATCAGCCGATCTCGCGGCTTGCCGTCTGGGCGCGCCGCATTGCCTTGTTTTCGCTCGCGGCGACATTCATCGCCGTCATTATCGTGCGCTCGGGCGCGCTCGACATCGTCCCGGCGCTGTCCACGCTGGGCGGCGCCCTGATGCTGGCCTGCGTCGCTATTCTGCTCGCCTTGGGTTCCGGCATCGTCATCTGGCGCGACGGCATCGGCGGCGGCCGGTACGCGGCGGCCGCTTTGTTCATCGGCTTCGCGCTCATCGCCTATCCGGCCTATCTCGGCGTCAAGGCTTACCGCCTGCCGGCGATCTACGACATCACCACCGATCCGATCGATCCGCCGCAATTCGATGCCATCGCCCGGTTGCGGCCGCGCGACGCCAATCCGATCGCTTATGCCGGGCTCTACACCGCCGAACAGCAGAACACCGCCTATCCCGACATCGCGCCGGACGACACCACGGCGACGCCGCAGGAGACGTATAACGCCGCCATGAAAGTCATCACCAAGCGCCGCTGGCGCGTCGTCGATGCGCGGCCGCCGCAAGCGGCCTTGCCGCGCGCCGTCGATGCGCGGGCGCCGCAGGACAGTGCGGTGCGCGACGGCATTATCGAGGCGGTGGCGCGCACGCCGATCCTCGGCTTCCGCGACGACGTCGTGGTGCGGGTGCGGGCGACCGCCGATGGCGCCCGCATCGATGTGCGCTCGGCTTCGCGCTACGGCCGTCACGATTTCGGCACCAATGCCGCGCGGGTGCGCAACCTGATCGACGATATCGACGACGTGCTGTCCACGCCGGCGCCGGAGAAGAAGCCGGCGCCGCCGGCGCATCAAGCTCCCGGCAAGGCGTCGGCCAAGCGATAGGTGCCCTCGATCGACGGAGGACCTTCGGTCGCGACCACGCCGCGCGCCACCAGATCCTCCAGATGCGCCAGCACCGATAAAGCGGCGGCGCCGTTTAGCCGCGGATCGAGCCCGATATAGACTGCTTTGACGATGGTCGGGATATCGGCCGCGCCTTTGCCGAGCCGATGCAGGATCGAGGCTTCGCGGCCTTGGCGGTGCCGGATCAGGAATTGCACATAGCGCGGCGCGTCGCTCACCGGCATGCCGTGACCGGACAAATAGAGCGGCTCGGCGCGCCGCGCGAGCTTATGCAGCGACGCCATGTAGTCGCTCATGGCGCCGTCGGGCGGCGCCACGATTGTGGTCGACCAGCCCATGACGTGGTCGCCGGCGAACAACAGATCGGCCTCTTTGAACGCGAACGCCATGTGATTGGCGGTATGGCCCGGCGTCATCACCGCTTCGAGCGTCCAGCCGTCGCCGCTCACCACCTCGCCGTCGGCGAGCGCCACGTCGGGACGAAACTCCATGTCGGCCGAGGCGTCCAGCCGCCGCGTCTCGCCGATATGAAGCGGCCGCGCCAGCCGGTGCGGGCCTTGCGCGAAAACTTTGGCGCCGGTCGCTGCTTTGACTTTCGGCGCCGCCGGCGAATGATCGCGATGGGTATGGGTGACGAAAATATGGGTCACGGTCTCGCCGCGCACGGCGTCAAGCAGCGCGGCGATATGCGCGTCGTCGTCGGGGCCGGGATCGAGGATCGCGACTTTGCCGCGGCCGATGATGTAGCTCATCGTGCCCTTGAACGTGAACGGCCCGGGATTATTGGCGACGACCGCGCGTACGCCCGGCGCAAGCTCCCGCACCCGGCCGGGTTCGAGATCGAACGTCTTGTCGAACGGCACGTCGTCGGTCATTTCCCGTCATGCTCCGCGAAGGCGGAGCATCCAGTAGCCGCTGCGCTTCCAATAGCCAACCCACTGCTGCGTATCGCCGCTCATCACCGATTACTGGATCGTCCGCCGTCGCGGACGATGACAATGAATTGGGCCGTCATGCTGCGCTCCTTCGTTCCACACCACCATGTGCGGAGGCGGCGCCGGGAGCGCAAGCGCGGGGAATGGGGTCGGATTGCGGTTTTGGGGTGTCCAAAAATAGTAGAGCCCCGGTGCCGGGAATGCCGGGGCTCTAGCAACCTCAATTCGCCACGGTAAGTGAGACCGAGATCGCCGATCCTTGCTATGCAAGCGGCGGGCCAAACTGGGCCGCGGCGAAACCGCGGCAATTCCGCCCGGATATATGCGGGCAAAGGCGGACCTTGGTCGCGCAGCGGGCGTTCGCTGGCTATTTTGCAGGCAGCGGCGCTAAAACGGCGTCCGGCTGCGGATGGCGGCGGCCAGCGTGCCCTCGTCGAGATAATCGAGCTCGCCGCCGACCGGCACGCCATGCGCCAGCCGCGTCACCTTCACTTGCTCTTTTTCCCGGGCCTCGTGCAGGAGGTCGGTGATGTAATGGGCGGTGCTTTGGCCGTCGACGGTGGCGCTAAGCGCCAGGATAATCTCTTTGACCGCCGGATCGCTCGCCCGCTTGATCAGCGCGTCGATCGACAGGTCGTCCGGCCCGATGCCGTCGAGCGGCGACAGCGTGCCGCCGAGCACGTGATAGCGCGCGTTGATGGCATGCGCCCGTTCCAGCGCCCACAGGTCGGCAACGTCGGCCACTACCACGATGACCGACGCGTCACGCCTCCCATCGGTGCACACCGTGCAGGGATTTTGCGTATCGATATTGCCGCAAAGGCGGCACACCTCGATCTTCTCCATCGCGGTCTGTAGCGCGGCGGCGAGCGGCGCCATCAGCAACTCCCGCTTCTTGATGAGAAACAAGGCGGCACGCCTTGCCGAGCGCGGCCCGAGCCCGGGCAGGCGCGCCAACAGCTGGATCAGGCGCTCGATTTCGGGACCGGCGGCGGCAGCGGGCATGATCTATTCCCCTCCCCCTTGTGGGGAGGGGTTAGGGGTGGGGGTCGGGAGGTTTTGCGCAAGCGTCGACGCTTGCGCGTCGCCTCGCGACCCCGATCCCTGTCCCTTCCCCACAGGGGGGAAGGGAACGCGGCGGCGTATATCGCGCATCACCGGAATCGCTTTCAGCGTGATGGGCATCAGAACAGCTTCAGCCCCGGCGGCAGCGGCAGGCCGCCGGTGAGCGCCTGCATCTTTTCGGCGAGCTGGGTCTCGAGCTTGCGTTTGGCGTCGGCATGCGCCGCGACGAGAAGGTCTTCGACGATTTCCTTCTGGTCGGGCTTGAACAGCGAATCGTCAATGCGCACGCCGCGCAGGTCGCCTTTGCCGGAAATCTTCACGGTGACGAGGCCGCCGCCGGCGGCGCCGTCGACCTCGAGCCGGTCGAGCTCGGCCTGCATCGCCTCCATTTTCGATTTCAGTTCGGTGGCCTGCTTCATCAGGCCGAGAAAGTCAGGCATCGGAGTCGCTTTCGTTCGCGGGTGCGTCCGGCAGATCGTCTGATCCCGCCACGCCTTCGGCATTTCCGGCCGGCGGGCGGACGTCGACGATTTCGGCGCCGGGAAACCGCGCCAACACCGCTTGCACCAGAGGATCCTCGCGCACGACGTCCTTTAATTCCGCTTTGCGCGTTTCCGCCTGCGCGCGCAGCGACGGCATGCCGGCCTCGGCGGAGACCGCAACCATCCAGCGCCGGCCGGTCCAGTCGGCGAGCTTTTTCGACAATTCGCCGACCAGCGCCTTGCGCGCGCTCGGTTCCAGCGCGAGTTCGAGCGTGCCGTCCTCGAAACGCACCAGCCGCACGTCGCGCTCAAGCGCGCTCTTGGTCGCGAGGTCGCGCTTTTCGGCCGCGAGCGCGATCAGGTCGGCGAATGAATTGACGACGCGGACTTCCATCGTCTCGTCGCGCGGCGACGGATCGGACGATGCGCGCGGCGCCGCCATTGGCGCCGAGATGGATGCGGCGGAGGCGAGCGGCCCGCGCGCTCCGCGCGATTCCGAGCGCAGTTCGGGGCGCGGCGGCGCTGCACCCCCTCCCACGGCTGCGGGGGAGGGTAGGGTGGGGGAAGCGCCGTTGCCGCCGCGGGTATCGCCGAGCGAACGGATCACCTCGTCGGGCGTCGGCAGGTCGGCGGCATAGGCGATGCGCACCAAGACCATCTCGGCGGCATCGACCGGCCGGCCGGCGGCTTCGACTTCGGCGATGCCCTTGAGCAGCATTTGCCAACAGCGCGCCAACACCCGCATCGAAAGTTTCGCTGCAAAGGCGCGGCCGCGCGTGCGCTCCGCTTCCGTGAGCGACACATCGTCGGCGAGACTCGGCACGATTTTGACGCGGGTGACGAAATGGGTGAATTCGGCGAGATCGCCGAGCACCATGGCCGGATCGGCGCCGGAATCGTATTGGTCGCGCAATTCCGTGAGCGCAGCCGCCATGTCGGCGCGCATCAGCGCTTCGAACAGATCGATCACCCGGGTGCGGTCGGCAAGCCCGAGCATCTGCCGCACGTCCTCGGCGCGCACGGGCCCCGCCGGCATTGTCAAGTTGCCGGCTCCGCCGGCGTGTGCGATCGCCTGATCGAACAGCGAGAGCGCATCGCGCACCGAGCCCTCGGCGGCGCGCGCGATCAGCGCCAGCGCTGCCGGCTCCGCTTCGATCCCTTCCTTGCCGGCGATGCCTTGCAGGTGCTTCACCAGCAGCGCGGCGTCGACCCGGCGCAAATCGAAGCGCTGGCAGCGCGACAACACGGTGATCGGCACTTTGCGGATTTCGGTGGTGGCGAAAATGAACTTGGCGTGCGGCGGCGGCTCTTCCAGAGTCTTGAGCAGCGCGTTGAAGGCAGCGCCGGAGAGCATGTGCACTTCGTCGAGGATGTAGACCTTGTAGCGCGCCGACACCGGCGCGTAGCGCACCGCGTCGTTGATCTGGCGCACGTCGTCGACGCTGTTATGGGAGGCGGCGTCCATCTCGATGACGTCGAGGTGCCGGCTCTCCATGATCGCTTCGCAGTGGATGCCGAGCACGGGCATGTTGATGGTCGGCGCGGTGATCGAGCCGTCCGGCAATTCGTAATTGAGCGCACGCGCAAGGATGCGCGCCGTCGTGGTCTTGCCGACGCCGCGCACGCCGGTGAGGATCCAGGCCTGCGCAATGCGCCCGGATTCGAAGGCGTTGGCGATGGTGCGCACCATCGCGTCCTGGCCGATCAGGTCGTCGAAAGTGGCCGGCCGGTATTTGCGCGCCAGCACGCGGTAGGAGGCGGATGGTGTCGTTGCGTCGTTCATTGCAAACAGGATGTAGCCTGGGTTGAGCGGAGCGAAACCCAGGGTGCGGCGTAGGGGCCCATCGGTCGTTCCCGGATTTCGCTCCGCTCAATCCGGGCTACATTTATATGAAAAGGTGGGAGGCTGACGAGCGACCCGAACCGCGCTCGTTAGGGCTGCTTCCTTCCGGACCTGACCCGGTTGGCGAGTGGCTCGTCCACCGCCAACCTCCCGGCCCCTATATCGGCCGGGGAGGGGGCGAAAGCAAGCTTGCCCATAACCGCTGGGTGGTGGCCGGGCGTTACTGAGTTTCCGGGTATCCGATATGCGCGCAGAATTTGCCGACGGCGGTGGCAATGATGCGATCGGAGACATGTCCCACAACCTTGACAACCAAACTGGCGTTGAGCGTGACGATGCGGTCGGTACGGACTCAGCTCGGCGCGGGCAGGCGACCATGCGTAAGATCGCTAGGTTGGAGCGGCAGACCATGTTCGGACTGGGGTCGTGAGGTCACCGGAAGGGCAATAAAGTCGCCGTAGCTGTCCGGTGCGGTGAGAGCCAAGACGGGACGGCGCTTTGCCGCTGATAAGTCGGTAAAGGGAAACGGCACCAGCAAAAGATCGCCGCGTTCAAACATCGTTCCAGACTTGGTCCTCTGGATTATCCCAGACCGAGTTCAGCGATAGCGACTGTGCAGTCATCAAATCGCGCCAATCGGCGCGCGTGCCACGCTCGCGGAGATAGCCGACAAAATCGAGAACTTCGCGGGCGGCATTCTCCGGGAGATTTTTTACCTGTTCATAGATCAATTCGGCGATTGTCATGAATCCCCCGACGACGCTGTGTCATTGTCAGGACGATGGCGCTGGATCGGCTCCTATATCGGCCGGGGAGGGGGCGAAAGCAAGGGCGGGAAGAGGGAGAGCGAGCCGCCCTCACCCCATCTCTTTCGCGACGTCGTAGCCGTAGAGCCAGCCGACCTGGAATGCGGTGTTGTCGCCGCGGCGGCCGGCGCCGAAGCGCTCGCGCAGCGCGAATTTGACGTCGCGCTTGAGCCGCGCCCATGGCGAGGCGAGATGGTTCTCCTTGGCGCGCGCCCGCGCGCCGAGCACGGCGGCTTTCGCGCGCGGCGCTCGCAGCCGTTCGTAGGCGAGGAGCGCTGCTCCGAGATCGTCCGGCTGCCGCGCGATCGTCGCCGCCAGCACGCAAGCGTCTTCCAGCGCGATGCCGGCGCCGGTGCCGAGATAAGGCAGCATGGCGTGCGCGGAATCGCCAAGCAACGTCGCCCGGCCCTTGCTCCAGTGCGGGAGCGGATCGCGATCGTACAGCGCCCATTTGTACCAGTGGCTGCTGCACGGATAGATGCGGGTGAGATCGCGGTGCCATTTGGCGTAGGTCGTCGTCACTTCCGCCACGTCGCATTCGTGCGTCCAGGATTCCTCGGTCCAAGCGTCGCTGTCGATATGCGCGACGATGTTGAGAAGCTCGCCGCTATGCACCGGGTAATGGACGACATGGCCATGCGGCCCCATCCACATCGCGCCGTCCTTGGTGTTGATGTCGGCCGGCACGGCGTCGATCGGCGCCATGCCGCGCCAGCAGATGCAGCCGGTGAAGCGCGGCGTGTCGGCGCCGAACAGGCTCTCGCGCACCGCCGAATGGATGCCGTCGGCGCCGATCACGATGTCGGCTTCGATCGCGCTGCCGTCGGCAAAGCGCGCAACGGCGCTTCGCTCGCCCGGCTCGACCCCGACGCAGCGCATGCCGAGCCGGACGTCCGTCGCTTTGAGCGCGCCGCTTAAGATCTCCAACAGGTCGGCGCGGTGCACGGTGATGTGCGGCGCGCCGAATTTTTGCCGGTAATCGCCGCGCGGCGCGCGCGAAATGACCCGGCCGCTCCGCCATGAGCGGATGATCAGAAAATCCTGCACCGATCCCACCGCCTCGACCGCGGCCTCGATGCCAAGCGCGCGGGCGGCCTTCACCGCATTGGGCGACAGATTGAGCCCGGCGCCGACCTCGCTCAGCACGCTCGACTTCTCGGCAACGATCACCTCGGCGCCGCGCGCTTCCAGCGCCAGCGCCGCGGCCAGCCCGCCGATGCCGCCGCCGATAATGGCGATGCGTGGCGCACGTGGCATGCGTTATTCCTCCCAAGTCTTCGTAGGGCCAAGTCTTCGTAGGGCCAAGTCTTCGTAGGGCCAAGTCTTCGTAGGGTGGGCGCCGCGAGCGTGAGTGCGGTTCCGCGTGGGCAAAATCGCGAAAGTGCGGCGCCCACGCGGTTCGCATTCAGCCGGCGATTTTGCCCGCCCTACGTACTGTTGCCAGCCTACCGAAATCATTGGCGGATTTCGCCCCTTACGGAAACCTCCTTATGGAGAATTCCCGAATTTCGCCGCCGTCCCGCCTGCCGCTAGCTTGCCGCCAATATCGCCGCAGGCGAAAGGTGAAAGGGAGCATTCCGATGTCGAGGATAGGCAATACAGACGATCGCCGCATGCCGATCGGCGCCGAGGCGGAAGAGTTTTTCCGGCGTGGCCTGATGTGTTCCACGGGCGAAACCAGGCCCGTGGACATGGTTTCCGCGCACAAATGGTTCAACATCGCCGCCATGCGCGGCTCGAGCGAAGCGGTGCGCCATCGTTGCGAGATCGCCGGCGAAATGTCGTCCGCCGAGATCGCCGCCGCGCAGCGCGCCGCGCGCACTTGGCTCACGCGACATTGACCGGCGCAACCGGCATCGCGGCTTACTTCGCTTTGGCGATTTGCTAGTGTTGCGGCGAATCTGCACGAATCGAAGAGGAGAAGCCGTCATGTTACGCGTGACGATACGTGTCCTCGCCATCGCCGCGCTGTTGGCGCTGGTGGCGTCCACCTGGGCCAAGGCTGACGACCAGCACAAAAAGCCGGAGGGCGGTCATCCGAACGCCGCACCGCACGGGCCGCCGCCGGGCCCGCCCCATCCGCAGCTCAAGCAGGTCGGTCCGCCGCACCCGGCCGGACCAATGGGTGGTCAGCCCCATCCGCAGTTCAAGCAGGTCAGCCCGCAACACGGACCGACGGGAGGCCCGCCGCCTGCGGCTTTCGTGCATCCCGGCCCCGGTCCCGGCGGCCCGGCCCCGGCCTTTGCCCATGGCCCCCATGGCCCCCATGGCCCGCCGCCCGGCAGTCCGCATTTCTCCTTCCACGGCCATGATTTCAACCGGGTCCACGTTCATCCGTTCATCTATCCGAACGGCTGGGCCTACCGGGAATGGGCCGTCGGCGCGATTCTGCCGCCGCTGTTCCTGGCGCCGGATTACTACTATCCCGAATGGGCCCAGCTCGGCCTCGAGCCGCCGCCGCCCGGCGATCAATGGGTGCGCTACGGACCGGATCTGCTCTTGGTCGACATGACCACCGGCCAAGTCATCGATGTCGCCTACGGGGTGTTTTACGAGGACTGAGCCCCGCCGCGATGGGGATGCGTCGCGCAAAGCGCGGCGCATCGGAAATGTTTCACAGCGTCATGGCCGGGATTTTATCCCGGCCATTTTTTTGTTATGTGCTTCACGTTTCCCGGATGCGGTGCCGCGATCCTGCGCCCAGCGGAGAGGCCCCCTCACCCCCAACCCTCTCCCCGCGCAGCGAGGAGAGGGAGTGCGCCTTGACCTGCCCCACCGCCGCAGCTTCAATCCGGCGCCCATCAAGACCGCCGCGCCGACGCCCAAAGGAGCACGACCATGACCTTCCGCATTGCCGTTGTGCAGCCGATTTCGCACCGTCCGCCCGAGGACGAGAAGAACGTCGCGGATGCGGTGCGCGCGGTCGAGCGTGCGGCGGGCGAGGGGGCGCATTTCGTCTGCTTTCCGGAAAGCTATCCGGGGCCGTGGCGCATGCCGGCGACCTACGATCCGACCGCGGCGCTCGCCGAAGCGGCGGCCAAGCACGGCGTGCACGTGGTGTTCGGCACGCTCGAGCCGATCGATGCCAAAGCGGCGACCGCCTATAATCTCACCGCGATGGCCTTTCCCGACGGCCGCGCGCCGGCGCGCTACCGCCGCAGTCATCCCAACGGGCCGTGGATCTATACCGGCGGCAAGACCTGGGAATTCAAATATGTCGCCGGCGGCGATTATCCGGTGTTCGATACCGTGCACGGCAAAGTAGGCCTCGCGATGTGCAGCGAGGTCTATATGCCCGAGGTGACCCGCGCGCTCGCTTTGCGCGGCGCCGAGCTGATCTTCATGCCGGCCGGCGTCGAGAAGCATCGGCTGTGGGCGACGTGGCGGACGCTGATCTTCGCCCGCGCCATCGAAAATCTGGCGATCGTGGTGACGACGCAAAACCTGTTCGATCACGGCCAGCGCGGGCTCGCCATGGTGGCGGCGCCGGAGGAGATTTTGTTCGAGAGCACCGCTGCCGGACTAAGCGTCGTCGACGTCAGCCTGGACCGGGTGCGTTACCTGCGCTCGACCCGCGACGAAATCGGCTCGTCGGCGACTTGCGGCGCCAAGCAGGGCTTGCTCGGTCCGCAATGGCAGCGCCCGGAGCTCTACGACAGCTTCCATCCGCGGCCGCTGCGCGAAGCGGCCGAGTGATGTCGACCGATCGCCATTGATCGTGTCCCCCCGCCCCGATCTCGGTCCGCCGCCGCAGCTCGGCTACACCCCGAGCCGGATCGAACGCGCGGCCGGATTGCGCAGCGACGAGGCGGCGATCAAAAAATTCAGCGCAGATACGCGCGCCGGCGTCTATGTGATCGGCGGCGAGCTTGTGGTGCTCAAGGCTTCCTCGCCAACCTGCGATCCGCTGTTCGCGCCGGCCGAAGCGCGCGCGCTCGGCCGCGGCCATGAGAGCGTCTTCCTCGGCCTGATGGACGAGGCGCCGCGGTTCGGTCTGCGGCTCGATCCGCAAGCCATCGAACCGCTCAAGACGCGCAACGATCTGACGATCACCGACCTGCGCTCGATTGCGGTGCAGGGTCTGGTCGCGGCAGAGCATCTGCCGCCGCTGGCCGAAGCCAAGGCGCTGCTCGCCTGGCATGCGCGGCATTCCCACTGTCCGAATTGCGGCGCCAGAACCGCAATCGTCCAGGCCGGCTGGCGGCGCGATTGTCCGTCGTGCAAGGCCGAGAATTTCCCGCGCACCGACCCGGTCGTCATCATGCTGGCGATTGCCGGCGAGCGTTGCGTGCTCGGCCGCTCGCCGCGCTTCGCGCCGACCATGTGGTCGTGCCTGGCCGGCTATGCCGAACCCGGCGAATTGATCGAGGAAGCGGTCCGCCGCGAAGTGCTGGAAGAAGTCGGTATCGCCGTCGGCCGCGTCAAATATTTTGCGTCGCAGCCGTGGCCGTTTCCGTCGTCGATCATGATCGGCTGCCATGCCGAAGCTTTGTCCGACACGATCGTTGTCGATCGCGACGAGTTGGAGGACGCGCGCTGGTTCGAGCGCGACGAGCTCGCCGCGATGCTCAAGCGGCAGCACCCGGCGGGCCTGACCACGCCGCCACCGGTGGCGATCGCCCACCACATCATCCGCAGCTTCGTCGAGGATGGCTGCGATGTCATCCGCTAAGATGTCCGCTCGGCGCGCGGGCGCACCGCGCATTCTGTGCGCCGGCATCATCGTGCTCGACGAGGTGTTCCGCGTCGAAGAATTTCCGCACGCCGACGGCAAGGTGCAGGCAAAAGGCTTTTTCGTCGTCAATGGCGGCTGCGCGGCGAATGCGGCGGTGGCGATTGCGCGGCTCGGCGGCCGCGCCGCGCTCGCCGGACCGATGGGCGGTCCCGCCGGCGAAGACGACAACGGCGATCGCGTGCTCAAGGCGCTCGCGCGCGAGAACGTCGACTGCAGCTTCTGTCAGCGCATCGATGGGCTTTCGACGGCGTTGTCGGCGATTTTCATGAATGCGCGCGGCGACCGCACCATCGTGACCTATCGCGACGAACGCATCGCCGTGACCGCGCCGGCGGAACCGGAGGCCGCCGTCGCGGCAGCCGACGCCGTGCTGGCCGACAACCGCTATCCCGATTTCGTGCAGCCGATCTGCGCGGCGGCGCGGGCGCGCGGCTTGCCCGTGGTGCTCGACGGCGACCGGCCGACGCTGGAGGACGATCCGCTGTTTCGCATCGCCACGCACGTTATTTTTTCCTCCGAGTGCCTGCGTGTCACGACCGGGCTCTCCGATCTCGGCTCAGGCTTGCAACGCATTACGCGCCAGACCGATGCCTTCCTCGCCGTCAGCAATGGCCCAGGCGACATCGTCTATCTCGATAATGGCGCGCTGCGCCGCCTGCCGGTGTTCAAGATCGCTGCCGTGGACACGCTCGGCGCCGGCGACGCGCTCCACGGCGGCTTCGCGCTGGCGCTGGCCGAAGGCCGCGGCGAGGTCGACGCCATGCGGTTCGGCGCCGCGGTCGCCGGCATTAAATGCACGCGGCTTGGCGGCTCGGCCGGCGCCCCGAGACGGGCCGAAGTCGAGGCCTTCCTGGCGGGCCAGGCCCGGCCAAACCCGCTCATTCCCGCGTAAGCGGGAATCCAGCCGCTGGGTCCCCGCTTTTGCGGGGACGAGCGGAGGGGGTGCCGCTCTTGATTTAGAATATTATTCTCTATAGATAGACCGGTTACAGAATTATTGGAAGAATAGGTCCAATGGACGCCATAGATCGGAAAATCCTTTCTGTCCTGCAGGAAAATGCGGCGCTGTCGGTTGCCGATATCGGGTCGCGGGTCGGCCTGTCGTCGACACCGTGCTGGAAGCGCATTCAGCGGCTCGAAGCCGACGGCGTCATCCTCAAACGCGTGGCGCTGATCGACCAAGACCGCATCGGGCTCGGCATCAGCGTCTTCGTCTCGATCGAGACCGGCGATCACTCGCAGGAATGGCTCGACCGCTTCGCCAAGACCGTCACCGCCATGCCCGAGGTGATGGAGTTCTATCGCATGGCCGGCGACGTCGATTACATGCTGCGCGTCGCCGTGCCGGACATTGCCGGTTATGACGCCTTCTACAAACGCCTGATCGCCGCGGTGCCGCTGAAAAACGTCACCTCGCGTTTCGCCATGGAAAAGATCAAGTCGACGACGGCGCTGCCGATTCCAGAAGTCAGATGACAGAAATCAGTAATCAGCTCGATCTGATTACTGATTTCTGATCACTGATACCTGATACCGGATCACGACGCCGTGCGTGCGATCGAGGCCGACTCTCGCGGCCGCATGATACTTTGATCGCTCAAGGTCAAAGTGCCGGTCATGACGTAACCGTAGGTCGGATTGTAGCTGTATTGGACCTGGGCGAGCACCAGATAGGTGTTCGGCGCTGCAAGCGAGGACGGAACCGTGACGATCGTGCCGACCGTGAGCGCCGTGCCGTTGAGCGTGTCGCTCCACACCACCGTGGCATTGCCCTGGGCGTCGATCGCAATCTCCGAGACGACTTCCTTGAGATTGGCCGCCGCGTAGGGCGCGATGATCGCCGAGCCGGCATTGAGGATATTCGTCATTTCGGCGTTGGTGATGTCGGTATATTGGCTCGAAAGATCGGCCAGCGTGTGCGCGGTCAATTCGACCTTGCGGTCCGCGGCGATGCCTTGCGAGGCTTCGACGCTGCCGAGAAAGAGCGTCAACATCACCGGCAGCAGCATGGCGAATTCGACGGCCGAAACGCCGCGGCAGTCGCCGGTGAGGCGCGAATAAGAACGGGCAATCGCAGCGAGAAAATTCATGGCGCGCCCCCTCAAGACGATGCGTAAGGTTCGTTTTTGAAGACAGCGGTGGCGGCGAACAGATCGTAGCCGCCGGTCAAGTTACCCAGGTTGAAGCCGAGCAAATTGACGTACACCGGATACTGGTAATAAAGCCGCAACATCACGATGTCGCCCGGGCCGCCCGGATTGTAACCAAGCGCGCTGGTATTCAATGCGCCATTCTGTATCGGCAGGCCGAGATTGGCCGCGGCGAACGACGGGTAGGTCTCGACGTCGACATAGACCCCGCTGCTGCAGTTGAAGATGCCGTGGATCTGATTGCAGACCTGCGATTTGAATTGCGCGGCGGTCCAGCCGGCGGTTTGCGCCTGGCCGGTAAAGATGAGCCGTGCCGAAGCCGCCGCCGCCGTCTCAAGCGTCTGGCCGGCAAAGAAGACGAGCGCCGTTTGCAGGATGGCGAACAGGCCGGCGACGAAAGGCGCCGCAAGCAGCGCGAATTCGATCGTGGTCCCGGCGTCGCTTTGCGTGATGAAACGGCGGACTAGCGGCGGCGCGAATGTCTGCGAACTAAATGCCTTTACGAGCCGCGCACACTCGGCCCGCATGGACCTCTTCCGCTTGGACATCGTTCGAACAGACGACTCGACCCGATTAGAATTGGCTCGATTAGCTATGGCTCGATCGGACGTAGCTTTATTAGACATGGCGCCCTCACCCGATGAAGCTCGCAAATAACGCGAAGCCTCACGAACGAGCGATAGCAGCGGCGCGTTGGCGATTCATTGCAGCAATCGCCGAAAACGGCGGGGCACGCTTTAAGCCGCCGCTAACCCTGCGCCTGGGGTCTCTGCTGGGGTCCCTGCTAATGTCCGCCGCCGGCGCCCGCGGCCACGGCCTGACTGCTGCGGGTGACGCCCTGATTGAGTATCTTATTGAAGTAGTCGGTCGGGATTCCGGTGTCCTTATCGAAGTCGTCCTTGCTGGTATCGCCCAGCGTCATCCGCGGCGTGCAGTCGGGCGTGCAGCTATAGGTTTGGCGCGTCATGCCGCGATAGACCACAACGATCGGTTCGTCGGGGCCTTTGACTTCGATGGTTTTTTCCATCAGCACCGCGCTGCTTTTATCGAGGACCACCACATTGGTGGCGCCGTAACCCTTGCCGGTGACGACGGCGAGACCGCCGGGCTGGATCGAAAGATCGGCAATGAGCGGGTCGCCGATCACGACGGTAGCCGCACGGTCGGGAAGCTTGATGATTCTGGCTTGGTCGATGTGAACCGAAATCGGCTCTTCGGCGATAGCCCGCGAGGCGACCGCGGCAAAAACGGCGGCCGCCAGGAGCCAAGCCAGGAGCCAAGCCAAGAGCCAAGCCAGCGCGCTCTGGGCCAATCTGCCGCGCCCGCAAAACGCCGTCATCGATACGCTCCGAAACGCTACGCGGATTCGACAATTACACAGGCCGTCCACCGACCGATCCACTTGACTGCAAATTCGTGAATGAAGTGCAAATCGGCGCGGTCGGCCAAGGCCGCTTCGGCCGGTGCCGCCGCCAGTGACGTTTGTTTAACGATGACTGCGAAAGGCCAAATCCGGCCAGCGGTCGCGAGGCCGGTCGTGCCGAGTGGATGTCGGTTCTTACTGGGTGAACGGATGCACCAACTGCGCGGGAAAGCTCGCCGGATATTCGCGCTCGCTGATCCCGTAATTGTCGGGCAATTGCCCGGCCGGCATATAAAACGTGCCGAATAGCACGTCCAAGATCGGGAACGTCGCCGCGAAATTCTTCTCTCCGCCACGGTCGGCGGCGGTGTGGTGCCAGCGGTGGAACACCGGACCGGCGATCGCGTATTTGAACGGGCCGAGCGTCCAGTCGAGATTGGCGTGCACGAAGGCCGAATGCGCGATGGTCAATGGTCCGAGCACGACCAGCACGTTCGGCGAGATACCGATCAGCAGCATGACGACGTCGGCCGCAACGCTGCCGAGAAACAGATTGACCGGATGAAAGCGTGCCGCCGAGATCCATTCGAGCTCTTCGGAGGAGTGATGCACCGCGTGGTAGCGCCACATGCGCTGGCCGTGGAACAGGCGGTGCGTCCAGTACAGGATGATATCTTCGCCGATCAGGAAAACGACCATCTGCGCCGCAAGCGGCAGCGCGGCGAGCGGGCCGTGACCGTTGTCGTAGAAGGCGACCAGACCGTCCGCGGTCGTGATACCGAACAGAACGGCGGCGCCGAGGACGAGCATGCCGATGCGCAAATAGCGCGTGATGACCGGGATGAAGAACCAATAACACAGGTCGGTCACAAGATCGCGCTTGTGCCACCATGCCCGGCCGGGATTGCACGCCCAGAACCAGGTGAGAACGGTGAAGACCACCGCGAGCCCCAGCGAAATCGGAATGTTCTTCAGAAACGTCTGACCGAAGCTGATAAAAAAGGACAGCAGTTCCTGGGTCATGTCCTGAAGCCTGCGCGGTTGCGCCCGCAGATTTGTTGACGCCGCTATTGATATCGAGCCTGCACTTAAGACGCCGTGAATGGCGGGCGATGAAGCGTTGCGGGAGGCGACCGGCTGATCCGTGTTTGATGCAAGTTGCGCGATGCCCGCTTACGCGACGGCAACGATCTTCTGTTAGGGAACGCGGTGTCTTTTGGGAGTTTTGCAGCGCCGTCCGCCGCGCCTTGGTGTATCGATCGTAAAGAAAGCCAGGCCGAGCCCGCCCGCCTGCGATGCGGGTCAAGAGTTCGAATCCCATGTCGCCGATTTTCGCAAGGCGATGTTAACTACATCGCGCAAAGCGCGATTAGCCGCGGGTTTCGGCGAACGATTTAACCCCCTCGAAATTTATCCCCGATACGGTCTGGCACGATCCAAGCGGTGGGCAAAAAGCCGCTGGGTCAGCTCAGACAGCCACGTGTGGACCTTAAGGAGCCAACTCATGAAGACCCTTTTCTCGCGTTTCGTGAAGGACGAGTCGGGCGCCACGGCCATTGAATACGGTCTCATCGCCGCCGGCATTTCGGTTGCGATCATCGCCGTCGTCCAAGGCCTCGGCACCAAGCTGAACACCACGTTCAGCAGCGTTTCCGGCGCCCTCAAGTAACAGCCGTTCTTCTTCAGTGCTACGAGAGGGCTCCGGTCGCATGCCGGGGCCTTTTCGCTTTGCAACGACGTGATCCGGCGAGCGGACGACATCGAACGGCGATGCTGCCATGCTGATTGAAACGGTCAGGTTGACATTGTTCCCGGCAATGATGGCCTTTGCCGCGTCGAGCGATCTGTTGACGATGACGATCGCCAATCGAGTCTCGCTCATTCTTATCGCCGGCTTTGTCGTGCTTGCGCTGCTGAGCGGCTTCGGCAGCGCGGAGGTGCTCGCCCACGTCGGAGCGGCGGCCACCGTGCTGGGCGTTGCGTTCGTCTGCTTTTCCTGCGGCTGGATCGGCGGCGGCGACGCCAAGTTGGCGGCGGCCACCGCTCTGTGGCTGGGCTTTGGAAATCTCTTCAACTATCTCGTTTATGCGTCGCTGCTCGGCGGGGCGCTGACATTATTGATCGTGCAATTTCGTACCATGCCGCTGCCGCGCCTGCTTGCGGGGCGGGAGTGGGCGGAGCGGCTGCACAGCCAGGGCGCCGGGGTGCCTTATGGCGTGGCGCTCGCCGCGGCCGCGCTGCTCGTCTATCCGCAGACGGAATGGATGACGGCAGTCGGCCTGTAAGCGCAGCTAAGCCGGTCTTGCATGGGGACTTGCATGGCGCGCCGCCGCGTATGTGAAGGCGCGTCAACGCAAGATTAACGCGATTTGGATACGCCTCATTAACCATGCCTTGACGTTTAGCTGCTGAAATCCAGCACAGATGGCCGTTTTCGGCCGTGCCATCCCGTGGAAAGTGAAGCGTAATGAAAGCCGCGCGTCTTGTCGTACTCGGTGTCGCTGTCGCCGCCGGCGGCATCGCCGCGTATTTGGCCGCCGGCAGCAAAGCGCCGCCGCCACCGCCGCCGGTGGCGGCCGCACCGCCGCTCGAAACGGTCGAAGTGCTGGTGGCCAAATCGGATTTGAGCCGAGGTCAAGTGATCGCAAATCAGGATGTCGGTTGGCAGACTTGGCCGAAGGCCGCCGCCAACGCCAGTTTCATCAAGAAGTCCGAGCGGCCGGACGCCATCAACGATTTCGTCGGCGCGATCGTTCGTGTGGCGATGCTGGCGGGCGATCCCATTCGCGGCCCTTATGTCGTGATGGCGAAGGGTTCGGGCTTCATGGCGGCGATACTACCAAAAGGCATGCGCGCAGTCGCGGTCGACGTTTCTGCGGTAACCAGCGCCGGCGGCTTCATCCTGCCCGACGATCGCGTCGACGTCGTGCTGACGCGCCATGACAAGGCGGCGGAAAAGTCGACCGGCGTCGAGAAGTTCGTCAGCGACACGATCTTGCGCAACGTGCGGGTGCTGGCGGTCGATCAGACGATCGATCAGAAGGGCGACAGCAAGGTCGCTCTCGGCAAGACCGTTACGCTGGAATTGACCCAATCGCAGGCCGAGACGCTCGAATTGTCGCATCAGCTCGGCACGATTTCTCTCACGCTGCGCAGCATCCTCGATTCTCGTTCGGGTGCTCCCGAGGGAGACGAAGACGAGCACGATCAGTCGATCAACACCGTGCGCTTCGGCGTGAGCACGGCGGGAACCGGGCATTGAGCGCGCGGAGGGGAAACGACATGACGGGAGCGGCATCGATCCGAGCGGCGGCAGCTCTCGCGGCGCTCCTCATCGCCTCGTGCATCGTTCCTCGGGCGCTGGCGGGCAACGTCGTGTTCAACACGGCGCCGACGCAGACGATCCACGTCGCCGCCAGCGATTACGAATCGCAGCCGATGACGCTGGGCATCAGCAAGTCGGTCGTGGTCGATCTGCCGCGCGACGTCAAGGATGTGCTGGTGGCCGATCCCAAGATCGCCAACACCGTGGTGCGTTCCTCGCGCCGCGTCTTCATTATCGGCAGCGCGGTCGGACAAACCAATGTGTACTTCTTCGACGCCGAGGGCAAACAAATCGCCGGTTTTGACATCGCGGTAACGCGCGACCTCGACGGCATCCGCCAGGCGATCCATCAGGTTCTGCCGGATGCCGACATTACGGTCGAGGGCATTGGCGACGGCATCATCCTATCCGGCAGCGCATCGAGCCCGCAGGAGGCGCAGCAGGCCTACGATATCGCCGGCGGACTGCTCGGCCCCGGCAGCAAGGATGTCCCGGCCGGCAAAATCGTCAACGCCATCATCGTGCGCGGCCGCGATCAGATCATGCTCAAAGTCGTCGTCGCCGAAGTCGAGCGCGACGTCATCAAGCAACTCGGCATCAATCTTGCCGGGTCGCTGAACTACGGCACCGCGGTGGTCAACTTCAACAACACAAATCCGTTTTCCGTCACCGGGCAGTCGCTTAGCGGCTCGGCCATTTCCGGCGGCTTTACCTCGGTGAGCGCGACGCTGCAGGCCATGGAGCAGGCCGGCGTCATTCATACGCTGGCCGAGCCGAACCTGACCGCCATTTCCGGCGAATCCGCAACTTTCGTCGCCGGCGGTGAATTCCCGGTGCTCAACGGCTACAGCTGTTCGGCCGCGACCGCCGGCAGCACCGTACAAACCTGTCAGCCGTCGATCGATTTCAAGAAGTTCGGGGTCAGTCTCGATTTCACGCCGGTGGTGCTGAGCGAAGGCCGTATCAGCCTCAAGGTGATGACGGAGGTGTCGGACCTGTCTTCGCAAAATTCGCTGACCATCACCGAGCCCGGCAGCAACGCGACCGCGACCATTCCTTCGATCCGCACCCGCCGCGCCGAGACAACGGTGGAGATTCCCTCCGGCGGCTCGCTGGCGATGGCCGGCATGATCCAGAACCAGACCAAGCAGGCGATCAACGGCCTGCCCGGGCTGGCGGAGCTTCCCATTCTCGGACCGCTGTTTAAGAGCCGCGACTACGTCAACCAGCAAACCGAACTGATGGTGCTGGTGACGCCTTACGTTGTGCGCGCGGTCGCACAGAAGGACTTGTCGCGGCCCGACGACGGCTTCGCCGATCCCAGCGATCCCGAGACGATTTTGCTCGGCCGGTTCAACCGCATCTACGGCGTCGGCGGCAATCCGGCGCCGACCGACAGCTACCACGGCAAGTACGGCTTCATCCTCGATTGATGCGGCCGCAGGAGACCACGATGCAGACTGTCAAGGCGATGACCGCCGGCCGCCGCTCCGCCGCGAGCATTGCGGTGCGCGCCGCGGCCGCCGCGGCGTGCGCCGTCATGGTCTGCGGCTGCAATACCGACCAGCAAGTCACCGGCGTTCCCGAGGTGCCGACCGATTATCGCTTGCGGCATCCGATCACGCTGCAGGAATCCAGCCGCACGCTCGAACTGTTCATCGGCACCAATCGCGGCGAGCTCAATCCGACGCAACGCGCGCAAGTGCTGTCATTCGGCTTGGGTTGGAAACGCGCGGCGACCGGCGGTTTGGTGGTGGCGCAGCCGGTCGGCAGCAGCAACGCGCGCGCGGTCGCCGACGCGATGCATGAAATCGTCTCGATCCTGGCCGCGAGCGGCGTGCCGGCGCAGAGCATCGCGGTGCAGACCTATGAAGCGACCGGGCCGAACTTGGCCACGGTCCGCATCAGCTATCCGAAAATCCAAGCCCAGGCCGGGCCTTGCGGCATGTGGCCGAAGGACATCGGTCCAAGCTTCAATCGGGACTATTTCGAGAATCAGCCGCCGTGGAACTATGGCTGCGCCACGCAACGCGCTCTCGCCGCCGAGGTCGCCAATCCGTCCGATCTCGTCCAGCCGCGCGCCGAAACCCCGGCCTATACGATGCGCCGCAGCACGGTGTTCCAGAAATACACTGCGGGCCAGAGTCCCTCGACTGAAGAGGGCGCCAACACGAATTCGGCCAAAATCAGCGACGTCGGCAAATAATGTGAACATGTAATGCGACACGTGATGTCGGTCCATGATGAAACAGAGTAACCAGGCCGTCCGGGAAGAGGTCGGCCTCCCCGACGCCGCCGGCCGCGACGAACACATCGCGCCGGCGCCGCGCGTCTCGGTGCAGGCCTTCTGCGAGAGCGTCGACACCGCCGCCGCCATCCAGGCGGCCGGCGAAGACCGGCGTCTGGCCAAGGCGCATTTGCGCATCCAGATGGGAGGGCTGACGGCGGCAATCGAGGCCTATCAAAGCTCGCCGACGCCGAACGTCATCATTCTCGAATCGGAGAACCGCAGCGACGACATCCTCGCCGGCCTCGATCAGCTCGCCAACTATTGCGACGCCGGCACGCGCGTCATCGTCATCGGCCGCATGAACGATGTCATGCTCTATCGCGAGCTGGTGCGCCGCGGCGTCAGCGATTATCTGATTTCGCCGGTCGGCGTGTTGCAGATCGTGCGCGCGGTTTGCGGGCTGTTTTCGGCGCCCGACGCCAAGCCGGTCGGCCGTATCGTCGCGGTGGTCGGAGCCAAGGGCGGCGTCGGCGCCTCCACCGTCGCCCACAATATCGGCTTCTCGATCGCCCACGATCTCAAGCTCGATGCCGTCGTGACCGATCTCGATCTGGCGTTCGGCACCGCCGGTCTCGATTTCAATCAGGATCCGCCGCAAGGCATCGCGGAAGCGGTGTTCTCGCCCGACCGCATCGATACCGCTTTCGTCGACCGCCTGCTCGCCAAGTGTACCGACCATTTGAATCTGCTGGCGGCGCCGGCGACGCTCGAACGCGTCTATGATTTCGGCGCCGACGCCTTCGAATCCATTTTCGATTCGCTGCGCGCCACGGTGCCCTGCGTCGTGCTCGACGTTCCGCATCAATGGACCGGATGGACCAAACAGACGCTGGTCGGCGCCGACGAAGTCTTGATCGTTGCCGCGCCCGATCTCGCCAACCTGCGCAACAGCAAAAATATCTACGATTTTCTCAAAGCGGCGCGGCCGAACGATCATCACCCGCGCTATTGCCTCAACCAGGTCGGGGTGCCGAAACGCCCCGAGATCAAGGCCGCCGATTTCGCCAAGGCGCTCGACGAAGAGCCGATGGCGATCATTCCGTTCGAGCCGCAGGTATTCGGCGCGGCCGCCAATAACGGGCAGATGATCGCCGAGATTTCCTCGGGTCACCGCACTGCGGAACTGTTCAGGCAGATGGCGCAGCATCTGACCGGCCGCTCCGAGCCGAAGAAGCAGCGGTCCGGCCTGCTGTCGCCGTTGCTCGAGAAGCTACTAGGGTAGAAAGTTTGGAGTTGCGTTAGTGTTTGGCAAGCGTCCCACTTCCGGCGGTTCTAACGTTGCGGAGCAGCACCCGGCCCCGGCCGCGCGGCCGGTAACCGCGCCGCCGCTTGCCGCGCCGCCGGCGCCTACCGCCGCGCCCGCGGAGGCCGGCCGTACGCCGTTTCCCTCGGCGGGCCTCGGCGCGCCGATCATCGGCGCGCCGACCAGCAAGCCGAACGTCGGCGGTCCGCCCAATGCTCCGCCGCAGCAAGTGCCATCGGCGGTCGATTCGCGCCGCTCGGAATCCTATTACGAGGTCAAAGGCACGATCTTCGGCGCGCTGATCGAAGCGATCGATCTCGCCCAGCTCGCCAAGCTCGATGCCGATTCCGCGCGCGAGGAAATCCGCGATATCGTCAACGAGATCATCGCGATCAAAAACATCGTGATGTCGATCTCCGAGCAGGAAGATCTGCTCGACGACATCTGCAACGACGTGCTCGGCTACGGGCCGCTCGAACCGCTGTTGGCGCGCGACGAGATCGCCGACATCATGGTCAACGGCTCGGGCACGGTCTACATCGAAGTCGCCGGCAAGATTCAGAAGACCGGCATCCGGTTTCGCGACAATCAGCAGCTGTTGAACATTTGCCAGCGGATCGTCAGCCAGGTCGGCCGCCGCGTCGATGAGTCCTCGCCGATCTGCGATGCGCGCCTGCCGGACGGCTCGCGCGTCAACGCTATCGTGCCGCCGTTAGCGATCGACGGACCAGCCCTCACCATCCGCAAGTTCAAGAAAGACAAGCTGACGCTCGAGCAGCTTATGCGGTTCGGCACGATTTCGCCCGAAGGCGCGGAAATCCTGAAGATCATCGGCCGCTGCCGCGTCAATACCTTGATCTCCGGCGGCACCGGCTCGGGCAAGACCACGCTGCTCAACTGCCTGACGCGTTACATCGACGACACCGAGCGCATCGTTACCTGCGAAGACGCCGCCGAACTGCAGCTGCAGCAGCCGCACGTGGTGCGGCTGGAAACGCGGCCGCCCAATCTCGAAGGCGAAGGCCAGATCACCATGCGCGATCTGGTGCGCAACTGTCTGCGCATGCGCCCGGAACGCATCATCGTCGGCGAGGTGCGCGGCCCCGAAGCGTTCGACCTGCTACAGGCGATGAACACCGGCCACGACGGCTCGATGGGCACGCTGCACGCCAATACGCCGCGCGAGGCGCTGTCGCGGCTGGAATCGATGATCACGATGGGCGGCTATTCGCTGCCCTCGCGCACCATCCGCGAAATGATCTGCGCATCGGTCGACGTCGTCGTTCAGGCGGCGCGGTTGCGCGACGGCTCGCGCCGCATCACCCACATCACCGAGGTGATCGGTTTGGAAGGCGACGTGATCATTACCCAGGACGTTTTCCTCTACGACCTGATCGGCGAAGACGCCAACGGCAATCTCATCGGCCGGCACCGCTCGACCGGAATCGGCCGTCCGAAGTTTTGGGAACGCGCGCGCTATTACGGCGAGGAGGCGCGTCTGGCGGCCGCGCTCGATGCGGCGGAAGCCGCCAGCGAATTGGAAAAAGTCTAGCGCGCGGATTGAAAGACGATTGAATCATGGGCACCTACGGCCTGTTTTTCCTGGTGGCGATCGCGATCGGCGGGGTGGCATGGGTATTCGTTTATCCCTACCTCTCCGGCGAGAAGAAAGCGCAACGTCGCATGGCGAGCGTTGCGCGGGCCGAGCCGATCGCACGGCCGGCGCGTGGGGCGAGCAAAACGCGGCGCGAACAGGTCGAAGGTACGCTTAAGGATATCGAGGAGCGGCGGAAAAAAGCCAAGCGTCCGCCACTCTCGGTGCGGCTCACGCAGGCCGGCCTGGATTGGTCGAAGCGGCGGTTCATGATCACGGCGGGCGCGCTCGGCGTCGGCGGCTTTCTCATCATGATGATCGTGCACGGCGGGCTAATCCCGGCGCTCGGCGTCGGCTTTGCCGCCGGTTGCGGCCTGCCGTTTTGGGCGCTGTCGTATCTGAAAAAGCGCCGCGAGAATAAATTCCTTGCGCAGTTTCCGGATGCCGTCGACGTCATCGTCCGCGGCATCAAGGCCGGCCTGCCGCTGCTCGACAGCCTCAAACTGATCGCCCAAGACGCCGACGAGCCGGTGCGCAGCGAGTTCCGTAAAATCATCGAGACGCAAACGATCGGCATGCCGATCGGCGAAGCGGCGCTGAAACTCTTCGAAAGCATTCCGGTCCCCGAGGCCAACTTCTTCGGCATCGTGGTCTTTATCCAGCAGCGCGCCGGCGGCAATCTCTCCGAAGCGCTGGGCAACCTGTCGCGGGTGCTGCGCGACCGCAAGAAGATGAAGGCGAAAATCCAGGCGATGTCGCAGGAAGCCAAGGCTTCCGCGGCGATCATCGGCGCCTTGCCGATCGCGGTCATGACGCTCGTTTGGATCACGAGCCCGGCCTATATCGACCTGCTGTGGACCGACCCGTTCGGCCGCGTGATGCTGGCTTGCTCTGCCGCCTGGATGCTGACCGGCGTGCTGGTGATGCGCAAGATGATCAATTTCGATTTTTGAGGCGGCGCGGCATGAGCTCCCTTTTCGGCCAGCTTTTCGACCTCCAGGTCCTCACCATGTTGTTTGCCGCCGTCGCGGCGGGCGCGACGGTGTTGACCCTGGCGATGCCGTACATGGCTTCGGATACGTTGTCGAAGCGCATGAAGGCGGTCGCGCTGGAACGCGAGAAGATCAGGCAACGCGAACGCGAGCGGTTGGCGCAGAGCAGCAAGGTTACGCTGCGACAATCGCCGAGATTGTACATGAAGCGCGCGGTCGACAACTTCAATCTGTCGAAGTGGGTCGGCCAGGAAGAAGCGCACGCGATGCTCGTGCAAGCCGGCTATCGCGGGCAGGCGCCTTACGTCACTTATCTGTTTTTCCGCATGACGATGCCGGTGGTTATGCTGCTGGCATCGCTGTTTTATATTTTCGTCGTGCTCAATCTCGACTATCCGCCGATGCTGAAAATCGCCATGTGCATCGGCTGCGCCTATTTCGGCATGCATAGTCCGAATCTGTTCCTCAAGAACAAGATCACGCGCCGGCAGGTTTCGATCAAGCGCGCCTTTCCGGACGCGCTCGATCTGTTATTGATCTGCGTCGAATCCGGCATGTCGATCGAGGCGGCGTTCCGCAAGGTCAGCGAGGAGGTCGGCACGCAATCGGTGGCGCTGGCCGAGGAATTCACGTTGACCACGGCCGAATTGTCCTATCTGCCGGATCGCCGCCAGGCCTACGAGAATCTGGCCCAGCGCACCGGTCTCGAAGGCGTCAAAGCGGTCTGCCTCGCTTTGCAGCAATCGGAACGCTACGGCACGCCGCTGGCCACGACGCTGCGGGTTCTGGCACAGGAAAATCGCGACATGCGCATGGCGGAGGCTGAAAAGAAAGCCGCCGGCCTGCCGCCGAAGCTAACGGTGCCGATGATCGTGTTTTTCCTGCCGGTTCTGTTCGTCGTCATTCTCGGCCCGGCCGCGATCCGCGTTATGGCACTGCAATAGAATCCACGCCGCGGACGATTCAGGGCGCGAACTCGTAAAACGCGCCCATGGATGCCCTGGGCCGAGTCCGCTTTAGATCCGATAGCGGTCGAAGTTTGGCAGCGCAGTGAAATGGCGCTAAGGGCCAGTTTCAGACTCATGCACTGCAGCAATTTAGGGGAGGATCAACGGGGTAATTCCGCATTGAGCGACGCGACGCAATGGCTCCTTCCGAGGATCAGTTGGCAACGCGCGTGAAAGAAATATTCATGCACGCATTGTGGATCGATTCATACCGACGCCAGATATCCGAGAAACATCCCCAATTCTGCAAGGCAAGCGCCGCCTAACATCAGCCCGTCGCCAATAGACCACAACCACGAATCACTAATGGATCGTATCCACTCATTCGGCTGCGGCGGGTCCAGGTACCGACCAAGGGTAACTGCAAATAGCACAAGACCGCCGCCGACAAACATCATGAAGCCGATCTCTTGAATAGGCTCCCCGGCATACGTCGCCTCCTATAGTATGGGAGGAACAAACTAATCGCAGTCGAGCCGCTTTCCTTGATCCAAATCAATTGTACTGCTTCGAAGCTAACACGCTGACTGGCGGCGGCGAAAAGTCGGCTGGTCTGCCCTTGCTCTAACCCGACGTGGCGGGCCATTACCAGACATCGCGCTTGGAGGCCGATGGATTGAGTTGATTAAAATCAATTCGTACTCGGCAAATCGGTGCATTTGTAGCAAGCACAATTTCGAAGGCCCCGAAGCCGGAGACATGGCATGAAGTATGAAGATCCCGCATGCGCATATTGCCCGGACAATGTGCGCGCCTGTCGCGTGGGTGAATCGGCTGAACGTGGTCCCGGGTATTGCCCTACGAAGGTGGATCCGGACGGCATCAACGATGCGGCCAGTAAATACGACGATGCGGAGGTTCGCCGCATTTCCCAAGTCTCTGCCGTGGTCGAGGCAACGGGCTACTGCCAGTGGACGCGTGTCCAAGAGATTTGTGAGTTTGCCAAGCGAATGGGTTTCAAGAAAATAGGCATCGCCACCTGCATCAGTTTTGTCGATCACGCTAAGGTCCTGAGTGGCATCCTCGAGAGTCACGGGTTTGAGGTGGCCTCTGTCGCTTGCAAGCACGGAAGCATCCCCAAAGAGGAACTTGGCATCAAGGACGAGGAGAAGATTCGCCCTGGCAACTATGAGGCGATCTGTAACCCGGTGGGGCAGGCCGAGCTGCTCAAGCGTGCCGGCTGCGAGTTTAACGTCGTGCTCGGCCTCTGCGTCGGCCATGACAGCCTGTTTTTCAAACACGCCCAGGGCTTGACGACGGTGCTGGTGGCCAAAGATCGGGTGCTGGCGCACAATCCTATCGGCGCCCTCAACTTGGCCGACACCTATTACAGTCAACTGTGGGGACCTGATAGGCCGGAGAAGCCACCGAAAATTCCTGTCGAGGGCCGTCGCAAGAATAAGGAGGCGGCTCAAGGGTCATGAGCGTCGTTTCGCTGATGTCCGATGGCGACCAAATCGCGGGCGTGGCCTCCCGCAGTGGCGGCCGTTGCTAGTCCAGAATGGGGCGTTTCATGAGAGCGACCCACATTGAAGCACCAACCGTCATAGAAGGCGGCATTCCCTGTCCAAGGGAAACCTTTTTAGACTCGCCTGCTGAGTAGACTCCAGAGGTCGCCTCCCACCCTTCACTACCAAGCTTATTGAGGGAGGACTGGAAGCTCTCGACGGTATCTGCCCTGACAATTTGATATTCCCATTTCACGATTTTGACCCCGCTGGTACTAGCCGAATTAAGCCACTCGCAATCCGTCGCCGACCCGAATCATTTCTTGCGCTCGCGGACAGGGTAATCCGATAAACCCTCGGCAGCGCGTCAATTTACGGTGGCTAATGTCCGAGATAGGTCAGTTTCGACCTGGAAAGCGGAAGTAAAATCAGGATATTGGCATCTGACGCGGTGGCACGACAGTCCTCATTCTGCTGTAATGAGACCGCGTCCTAGCTCGATCCCTGATCGTAATGTGCGGCCGGGTTGGTCAGCGCAGTGTTGCCCTTATGCGCCAGCATCTGCCGCAGATAGGCGACATTGGCGGCCGCCTGGTCGGGCGGCAGGTCGGCGCGCGCGATCTGTTCGGCCTCGCTGAAACGGCCCTCCAAGCCGACCACCAGCGCGAGATTCTGCCGCACCCGCGGATCGGCCGAGTTCTGCGCGACCGCAAGCCGCAACGTCGCCTCGGCGTCCTTGAGGTCCTTCGAGAGCGCATAGGACAGTCCGAGATTGGACAGCACCGACGGCTCGTTGGGCACGATCTTGAGCGCGGTGAGATAGTGGCGCTGCGCCTCCTGGTGCCGGCCCAATTGGTCGAGCACGGCGCCCTGCGCGGACAGGATGCGCCAATCCGGCTGTTCGGGCGTGTGGGCGCGGTCGAATACCGTGAGCGCCTGTTCGTAATGGCCGACATCGGCGAGCGCTCGGCCATATTCGCCGAGCACGACTTTGTCGTTCGGATTCCGCATCGACAGTTCTTCGAGGATGGCGACCGCCTGCGCGCTCTGTCGCGTCGCGCGCAGCGCCTGCGCGTAGCGCAGCGCGACCTCGACGTTGGACGGATCGGCGCGATATTTCGGACCGTAGACCTGGATGTCGTGCTGCCAATCGGCGTCGGAGCGGTCGCTCGATGCGAGCGTAAGCGAACCGGTCGTTGCCGTGTTTTGCGTCGTCTGGCATCCCGCCGTCGCCGCGGCGACTGCGGCAACGATCGCGGCCGAGGCGAACAGGCGTGCAAAGCGGGTTCGGGTCGAACGCATCTCGATCGCTGCCGGAATGACTGCCAGATCGCTGCAACTGGCGCGGACGCGCCGGAGCCGCAGGGCCGTTCAGCAATAGTCCGTTAACCCTAACGAGGCGTTAACGGGTTATGGCCGCGGCTCAAGCAGGCTGATGAGGCCTTTGAGCAATTGCAGCGGCGTCGGCGGGCAGCCGGCGATGTGCAGATCGACCGGAACGACGGCGCTGACGCCGCCGACAACGGCATAACTGTCGGCGAAAATGCCGCCGTCCACCGCACAACCGCCGACGGCGACGACCCATTTCGGGTCCGGCGTGGCGGTGTAGGTGCGTTCGAGCGCCTGGCGCATGTTGCGCGTGACCGGGCCGGTGACGAGAAGCACGTCGGCGTGGCGCGGCGAGGCGACAAAGCGCAGGCCGAAGCGCTCGAGGTCGTAGAAGGCGTTGTTGAGCGCGTGGATTTCGAGTTCGCAGCCGTTGCACGAGCCGGCGTCCACCTGCCGGATCGAAAGGCTGCGGCCAAGCCGTCGCCGCGCTGCACGCTCGAGGCTCGCCGCCAATTCGGCGAGCGCGGCATCGTCCGGCGCCGGCGGCGCTTCGGTCAGCGGCCGGTGCGTGAGGCTCTCAAATAAGGTTCGGCGCATCAGAGATCGTGTCCCGAATAGGAACAATTGAACGATTTGTTGCAGAGCGGAAAATCGGCGACGATGTTGCCTTCGATCGCGGCTTCGAGAAGCGGCCATTGAAACCACGACGGATCGCGCAGGTGAGCGCGCGCGACGCGCGGCCCGTCGAGGCGCACCCAGGCCAGCACGTCGCCGCGGAAGCCTTCGGCCAGACCGAGGCCTTCGCCGGCTGCAACGCCGCTATCGAGCGGCGCGGCAATCGCCCCATCCGGCAGCCGATCCAGGATCTGTTCGATGATCGCGATGCTTTGTTCGACTTCGCGGATGCGGATCCAAACGCGCGCATTGACGTCGCCGGCCGTCAGCACCGGCACTGTGAAGTCGAGCCGATCGTAAGGTGCGTAGCCGGGCGTTTTCCGGGCATCGACATTGCGTCCGCTCGCGCGTCCGACATAGCCGGAGGCGCCGAACTGGCGGGCAAGATCGGCGCGCAGAATGCCCGTCGCGGCGGTGCGGTCTTGCAGCGACGCGGTATTGTCGTAAAGCTCGATCAAGCGCGGAAAACGCTGCTGGACCTGCCACAACAATTCACGGATGCGAGGCACGCCGTCGGGATTGAGATCGGCGGCGACGCCGCCAGGCACCACCCGATCCATCATCAGCCGATGACCGAATGTGTCGTTCGCCGACCGTAACACGTGTTCGCGTAAGATCCCGCAATGCGCGTGCATGAGCGCGAACGACGCGTCGTTGCAGATCGCGCCGATATCGCCGAAATGGTTCGCCAGCCGTTCAAGTTCCGCCATCAGCGCGCGCAAGAATTGCGCGCGCGGCGGTGCTTCGATGGCAAGCGCCGCTTCGACCGCATGCGCGAAGGCGATGCCATAAGCGACGGTGCTGTCGCCCGAGGTGCGCGCGGCCAATTTTGCCGCTTGCGCGATGGGAGCACCCATCATGAGCGACTCGATCCCTTTGTGCACGTAGCCGAGCCGCTCTTCGAGCCGCACCACCGTCTCGCCGCCGGCGGTGAAGCGGAAATGTCCCGGTTCGATGATCCCCGCATGCACCGGCCCGACCGGAATCTGATGCAGGCTCTCGCCCTCGACGGGAAGGAATTGGTAGGCCTCGTGCGCCGCCGGTTTGGCTATGCGCGCGCCAAGCGGATGCCGCACGTTCCAAAAACCGAGATCGAGCCACGGCCGCGAATCCGGGGCGTCGACGGCGACGTAGCCATAAAGGCTGTGGATGGCGCGTTCGAGCCGGATGGCTGGCGGGTGCAATGCGCCGACCGAGGGAAAACTTCCATCCGGGCAGGCAAGGCTGGCCACTGCAATGCCGCCGTCGTCGTCGTTTAGGATCGCCATGTGAATCGTAGGCAGTGCCGCTTGCTCGGCCCAGAGCCCGAGCAGCGTACCATGCCCGGCGGCGATTTCGCCCGCCGCCTGGCGCCAAGCGTCCGCCGTCACGGCAAAACGCGGCCACGGCCGATGGCTCTCGGCTCGCTCGCCCTGCTTGATGATATCGAGGACGGTCGGCATCGGATTACCCAAGCAATCCGGCAACGTTCTGAAACCACGCTACCAAGGCCGGCGGCATGTAAATGCCGGCGGCGAGCACGATGGAGAGATGCGCGAACATCGGCACGTAGGACGCCTGCGCCTTGGCGCTCGGCCCGCGCGGCTCGCCGAACGCAATGCTGTTGATGCGCAGGAAAAGTCCGGCAAGACCGACGAGCAGGCCGAAGACCAGGATGATCGCGAGTGCGGGCGCGCGGGCGAAGGTCGAGCTCACCACCAGAAATTCGCTCATGAATATGCCGAGCGGCGGCAGCCCGGCGATCGCCACCACGCCGAGGATCAGGCCCCAGCCCAGCGTCGGATGCGTCTCGGTGAGGCCGCCCATGTCGGCGATCCGCTGCGTGCCCTTGACCTGTGCGACATGACCGACGGCGAAGAAGATCGCCGACTTGGTCAGCGAATGCATTGTCATGTGCAACAGGCCGGCGAAATTGGCGATCGGGCCGCCCATGCCGAAGGCGAAGGTGATGATGCCCATGTGCTCGATCGACGAGTAAGCGAACATGCGCTTGATGTCGCGCCGCCGGTAGAGCATGAACGCGGCGAACACCAGCGAAATCAATCCGAGCGTCACCATCAGCGGCCCGGGCGCCAGCGCGCCGGCATTCGCCGCCAATAACATCTTGAACCGCAACAGCGCGTAGAGCGCGACGTTGAGCAGCAATCCCGATAGCACCGCCGAGATCGGGGTCGGTCCCTCGGCATGGGCATCCGGCAGCCAGGCGTGCAGCGGGGCGAGGCCCACTTTGGTGCCGTAGCCGAGCAAGAGAAAGACGAAGGCGAGGTTGAGCATCGCCGGGTCGAACCCGCCGGCACGTTTGACCAGCACGGTCCACACCATGGCGTCGAGGCCTTCGCCGACGACCGGCCGCGCCGCCATGTAGACCAGGATGGTGCCGAACAAAGCGAGCGCGATGCCGACGCTGCCGAGAATGAAATACTTCCACGCAGCTTCGAGCGCCTCATGGGTGCGATAGATGCCGACCATGAGCACCGTGGTCAGCGTCGCCATCTCGATCGCCACCCACATCAGGCCGATATTGTTGGCGACGAGCGCGAGATTCATCGCGAACATCAGCACCTGATACATGGCGTGATAAAAGCGCACGAACGGCGGCGTCAGCCGTCCGGTTTCCAGCTCGTGGCCGATATAGCTCGCGCTGAACACGCTGGTGGTGAAGCCGACGAAGGTGGTGAGCACGATGAACGTGGCGTTGAGGTCGTCGACCAGGAGATAGGCGCTCGTCGGGGGTCGCCGAAAAAACATCGACAGCGCGCAGATGAGCGTCAGCGTCGTCGCCGCGACGTTGAGCCGCGCCGTCACGCGGTAGCCGGGCAGCGCCGCCAATAGCGCGGCGGCAAGCGCCGGAATGAGAAGGACGCCGGTCAGTGCGTCGATCCTCATCGGCGTTCTCCGCGATATTGGTCGAGCGCCTGCACGTCCACCGTGTCGAACCGCTCGCGGATGCGGAACAGGAAAATTCCGATCACGATGAAGGCGATCAGGATCGAGAAGGCGACGCTGATCTCGACCACGAGCGGCATGCCCTTGGCGCCGGTCGCCGCCAGCACCAGGCCGTTCTCGAGCGACATGAAGCCGATGACTTGGCCGACCGCGTTGCGCCGCGTCACCATCATCAGCAGGCCGAGCAGCACCACCGCAAGCGCGAAGGCGAGGTCCTCCTGCGCCAGCGGATCGGCGTTGTGGGTGACCCGCAGCATGACCACCATGGACAGCGCGACCAGTCCCATGCCGGCCAGCATGGTGGAACCGACGCCGACCGCTTTCTCGATCTCGCGATGAATGCCGAGCTGAACGATCATCCGGTGCAGGACGACCGGGATGACGATCGCCTTGAACACCAGTGCAATCCCGGCAGTCACGTAAAGATGCGGCGCATCCTGGATCAAAGCCTGCCAGGCGACGGATGCCGCCAGGACCAAGGCATGGAGCGCATAGACGTTGAGCAGCGCATAAAGGCGGTCCTGGTAAAGTTCGAGAAAACTGATCAGCACCAGCGTGCCGGCCAGCAGGTGGGCGACGTCGAAATCGATCCGGCTCATCAGAAGCTCTCCGACACGAACCGCAGCAGCGTCGCAAGAAGCCCCAGCATCAGCGCGACGCCAAGAAATTCCGGGACGCGGAATACGCGCATTTTCGCAATCGACGTCTCGAACAGCGCCAGCAGAAAGCCGCCGACGGCGAGCTTACCGATATAGGCGGCGGCCCCCAGCGCGAGTGTTGGCACTGCAGCGCCGGCCGATTCGATTCCCCATGGCGCGAACAGGCAGGCGATCAGCGAAACGTAAAGAACGAGCTTGAGCGCGGCGGAAAGCTCGATCAGCGCCAGATGCCGGCCCGAATATTCGAGCACCATCGCCTCATGCACCATCGTCAGTTCGAGATGGGTCGCCGGATTGTCGATCGGGATGCGGCCGTTCTCGGCGATCGCGATCATGATGAGCGCGACGAGTCCCAAGCCGAGCGAGACCCGCAGCCCGACCGCCGGCGAAGCCATGAATGCGGCCATGGTGGAAAGCTGCGTCGAGCCCGCAATCAGCGCCAGCGTGAACACGATCATGATCATCGCCGGCTCGGCGAGCGAGGCGATCATCACTTCGCGGCTCGAGCCGATGCCGCCGAAGCTCGTCCCGACATCGAGACCGGCGAGCGCCAGGAAAAACCGCGCGCTGCCGAGCAGCGCAATGATGGCGATGAGGTCGGCCGACCACGAGAACACGAGATCGGTGCGGAAGGTCGGCACCAGCGATGCGGCGACCCAGATCGCGGCGAACACGAGATACGGGACGACCCGGAACAACCATGAAGCGCTCTCCGCCAACACCACCTCTTTGCGCATCAGCCGCGCCAGATCGAGATAGGGCTGGATGAGCGGCGGACCCTGCCGTCGCAGCAGCCGCGCCTTGACCTTGCGCACGAAGCCGACGAACAGCGGCGCCACCAGCAGCACCAGCAGCATCTGCGCGACTTGGATGGTCAGATCGCGGATCAGGACCATATGGCGAGCACCAGGAGCAGGATGACAAGCGCGGCGAACACCAGACTGAGGAACTGGCGTATGCTCAAGAATTGCAGACGGTTGAGGCGGTCGGCGGCGATGCCGATGCCGGCAGCAAGCGGCGCATAGAGCGTGTCCCAGATCAAATCGCGCATTTCGACCTGGAGCCGCGCCGGACGCATGTCGCCGGGCGGCGGCAGCTCGGCCAGTTCGCGGGCGTGGAACACCGTCGTGCCGAAGACGCGGCGGATCGGCTGCGCGAAGCTCATCGCCGTGTATTGCGTCGCCGGGCTTGCATCGGGATAGCCGCAATCCCAAGCCGGCGCGCGGCGCAGCCGATCCGAGGCCAGGCGGTGGATCGCCGATGCCGCAAGCGTTCCCGACATGACCATGAACAAAAATACCAGGAGGCCGTCATAGGAGCTGCGGCTCGCGGTGATCGGGATGATGGCGAGCCATTGCGCGCCGAGTTGCGGCGGCATGTGCGCGCCGATCAGCGCCGTATTCACCGGAGCCAAGGCGTCGATGAACAGACCTGGCAGGATTCCGGCGACGAGGCATAACGTCGCCAACAGCGTCATTGCAGCCAGCGAAAAAAAGTCGGTTTCCTTGGCGGTCTGGGCGACCGGGGTCCGCGGCCGTCCGAGAAACGTCACGCCATAGGCCTTGACGAAGCAGGCCGCCGCGAGCGCCGCCGACAGCGCCAGCAGTCCGCCCACCGCCGGCACCAACAGTTTCAATCCCCATGACGGCAGCGCCGGACTGAGCAGGATCGCTTGGAAGGTCAGCCACTCGGACGCGAAGCCGTTGAGCGGCGGCAGCGCCGAGATCGCGGCGCAGCCGACCAGGAAGACGAACGCCGTCTGCGGCATGCGGTGGATGAGGCCGCCGAGATGCTCCATGTCGCGTTCGCCGGTCGCCGTGAGCACCGCGCCGGCGCCGAAGAACAGCAGGCTCTTGAACACCGAATGATTGAAGACGTGAAACAGCGCCGCGGTAAGCGCCAGCGCCGCGGCGAACGGCAATCCGTAAGTCTGGAATGCGAGCGCCAGGCCGAGCCCGATGAAGATGATGCCGATGTTTTCAACCGTGTGATAGGCGAGCAGCCGTTTGAGGTCGTGCTGCATCAGCGCATAGAGCACGCCCATCACCGCGGTAATGCCGCCCGCGGCAAGCACGAGAATGCTCCACCACCAATCCGGTGCGCCGGCAAGCTCGAACACGATGCGCACGAAGGCGTAGACGGCGATCTTGGTCATGACGCCGCTCATCAGCGCGGAGACGTGGCTCGGCGCCGCCGGATGCGCCAGCGGCAGCCACACATGCAGCGGCACGATGCCGGCTTTCGATCCCGCGCCGATCAGCGCCAAAATCAAGGCGAACGCGCCGATCGTCGCGGACGGATGCGCGGCGCGCATCGCGTCGAAGGTATAAAGTCCGGTGGGTCCGGCGAGCAGGCCGAAGCCGAGCAGCAATGCGAGCGTGCCGAAACTCGCCATGATCAGATAAACGTAGCCGGCATACACGTTTTCCGGCACGCGATGATGCGACATCACCAGCGCCCACGACGAAAGCGACATGAATTCCCAGCACAGCAAAAAGGTAAACGCATCGTCGGCAAGCACGACGAGCGTCATGGCGGCAAGAAAGGCTGCGTAAAACGGCAGCACCCGTTGCGGCGCCGTCTCGTGCTCGCCATAACCGAGCGCGAACAGGCTTGAGCCGAAGGCGCCGAGATCGACCACGACCAGAAAAAAGGCCGACAGCGCGTCGAGCCGGAAATGGGCGCCGATCCACGGCACGCCGAGCGGCAGCGTGACGGTCAAAGGCGCCGCCGCGCCGACGAGATGCGCTGCCGCGGCGATCAGCGAAATCGCGGTCACGATCATGCACGCGCCGTAGATGATGCGGGTTGCCGCCGCCGCGCGGCCGATCGCGACGGCGAGCGCCGCGAGCGCGAGCAAAGCCGCGGCAGAGGCAAGCGCAATCGTCAGCGTCACGTCGTCGCCCTCTTCAGCCGCACGCCGCGGCCGCCGCCCTGGCTTGTCGTATTGTCGGGGATCAGTTCGATGCCGAGCTCGTCGAGCGCTGCGACAAGCTTCATCAGCGAATCGACGTTGCCGCGGACCACGCCCTCGCTCGCTTCCATGCGCTGGATCGTCGGCAGCGACAGGCCGGCCGATTCGGCGAGCGCGCGCTGATCGATGCCGAGGATGGCGCGAGACGCCCGCAATTGACCGGCAGTGATCATGGCTTAGACATTAGAAGTCATGTTTTTTATATCAGTTATTGCGATTGCCACATGATTCTCGATAGTGCAAGCCTGATTTTTTTGGGGGGAAATGCCTATTCCCGGGCAATGACACCTATTTCGGGGCAACTTCCGGCCGGCGCGGAATGCCGTTACGGTCGCCGCCCGATCCCGTTGGGAAATCCGATAGATGCACGCTAAATCCTCGCCGCGTTCCGCGGCCTCACGCCGTTCCGCCTCGGCAAGCCGCCTCGATCCGGACCTCGTGGATGACCTCGTCGCCGCCAACCGCACGCTGGCGCGGCTTAACGTGCTCGATGCCTTCGGCCATGTCAGCGTGCGCGATCCGCGCGATCCGCACCGCTATCTGATCTCGCGTTCGATCGCGCCGGAGTCGGTGACCGCGGCCGACATTCTGCTGCTCGATCTCGACAGCCAGACCGTCGATCCCAAGGATGACGGCAAGCTCTTGTACCGCGAGCGCTTCATCCACGGCGAAATTTACAAGGCGCGGCCGGACGTCAACGCGGTGGTGCATAGCCATTCGCCGACGGTGGTGCCGTTCACGGTGACGCGCGCGAAATTGCGGCCGCTGCTGCACAATGCCGGCTTCCTCGGCCTGGGCACGCCGCTGTTCGAAATTCGCAAAAGCATGGGCGACGGCACCGATCTCATGATCCTCACCCCGGACCTCGGCAAGGACTTGGCGAAGAAACTCGGCAAGGGTGCCGCGGTGGTGCTGATGCGCGGCCACGGCAATTCGGTCGTCGGGCCGTCGCTACCCAATGCCGTGTTCCGCGCCTATTACACCGAGATCAACGCGCGCCAGCAGCTGGCCGCCATCACCATCGGCGGCCCGATCAATTTCATGACGCGGGCCGAGGCAATGACCTCGAACGAGGCGATGCTGCGCGCCTCGGCGCGGCCTTGGGCGCTGTGGCGCAAGCGGGCGCTGGCGGAGCGTTAAGAGTTTACAGGAGCGCCTCGAATGTTCCGGCTTGCGGTTGCCGACTTGGATTCGCCATCGTATTTCGTCGCGACCGCGGCAGTCGAGCTTGGCTTCTTCAAGGACGAGGGCATCGATATCGAGCTTGAGCGCACGTTCGGCGCCCGCAATGGTCCGGAGCGCTTGCGCGACGGTTCGCTGCATTTCTTCGGCGGCCCGGCTTATGCCGCGACCCGCGCTTTTCCGGCCTGGAAGGGCGCCAAGCTCTTGTGCGCGCTGGCGCAACATTCCTATTGGTTTCTCGCCGTGCGCGCCGATCTCGACGTTAAGCGCGGCGATCTCGGCGCGCTGAAGGGTCTGCGGATTTCGTCGTCGATGCAATTTCCGGTGCTGGGGCTGCGGCACCTTTTGGCCGATGCGGGTCTCGATCTCGATCGCGACAAGGTGCAGATCGTGCCGGTGCCGCCGACCGTCGCAGGACGTTTCATGGGCCATGCCGGCGTCGACGCCATCGCGCAAAATCTTGCCGACGCCTATTGGGGCAATGGCATGCGGGTCGCGATCGGCGAAGCGCGCGGCATCGCCAAGCTCCATCTCGATCTGCGCCGGGGCGACGGGCCGCCCGGCGCGCGCTGGCACAACTTCGCGGCTTTGACGACGACCGAGCGATTGATCGACGAGCAGCCGGAAATCGCCGCCGCCGCCGTGCGCGCCATCGTGAAAGCGCAAGCCGCGCTCAAGGCGGAGCCTTCGCGCGCCACGGCGATTGCCGAGCGGCTGTTCCCGGCGGAGGAGGTGCCGCTGATCGCGCGGCTGATCGAGCGCGATGCGCCGTTCTATGACGCGATCATTTCGCCGGAGGCGGTCGATGGCTTGAATAAGTTTGCCAAGGCCAGCGGGCTGATCGCTGAGTCCGTTCCCTGTGATCGGCTCGTGGCCTTGCAATTCCGGCAGCTTTGGAACGGTTAGTCGAAAATATCAGCGACATGTTTGCGAGCAGCACGCGAGGCTGGTTGGAACGGCAGCTGGCCGGTTCGTCGCGTTCCAGAACTTGGAATGAACAAAAGATCGCTGACGTGAAACAATGCGATACTGCGCGCCTCGGCACGGCCACCTATCGGGTTCTACACAGAACTATTGGGTCTCTCCCGTCCGACTCAAATGTCTCCGTTGGTCGATCAGGTCAAGAATCCGCACCCGATCGATTTTTCCCATCTGATTTTTGGGCACGCTGTCCGCCCGAATGAAACCGGTCAGAGCAAACGGCAGGGAGAGTCGGTTTCGGCAATGATCGAACACTTGAGCCTCGGTCACGCTTGGGGCCGCCACGATCACGGCCCAGATCTCCGCGATGCCAAATCGATTGTTGACGCTCACGACGGCAGCCTCGTCAACGCCGTCCATCGCCGTCAGCGAACTTTCGATCACCTCCGGCCTGATCTTATCGCCGCCGACGTTGATGACGATTTTTAGCCGGCCGGAGATAACCAATATATTGTCGGGCGTAATCCATCCGATATCGCCCGGATAAAACCAACCATCGCAGAACACCTTGGCCGATTCCGCCGGGTCGCCGACATATTCCGTGACGGTGTAAGGGCTTCGAATCCGAATAACGCCCTCGCTTCCCCGCGGTAGCGGGTTGTTGGCTTTGTCGACGGTCTCGACCGTCACGCCGGGCAATAGGAAGCCGACGCCACCCTCGACCTGCTCGATCAATTGCGCCGGCGCGGCTGCCGTCATGTTCGCTTCGGTTGAGCCATAACCTGCGATCAGGTAATCGCACACATTTTTCCGCACCCGCTCGGCCAGTGATTTTGCGAGCAGGCTTCCACCGCAGAATATCATTTGTAGCCGGCAGCCGGGAGCCTGGGAATCTTGGTAGTACTCGGCGAACTTTATTAGTCCCGCAGGCGATCCGAGCCAGCACTGCGCTTCATAAACATCCAATGCGTTGGCCGTGTTACGATAGCTGTCGCCGATAAATATCAGCAGGCCGCCGCGCGTCAGCGTGTGAATCAGAAACAAATATCCAAGCGACGTGGTGAATCCCAGATCTAGATAGATGCGGCTGTACGTGGGAAATCGGCTCCCCAGGATATAGTTGAAGCGCAGTATCCGGTCATTGGTCATTCGGTGGGTGAAGGCAACGGCTTTGGCTTCACCCGTCGTTCCGGACGTACAGATGATTCTGCATGTCGCGTCACCCACGCGGTCGGGAAGCCTTTCATCGGTTGGAGAGCCGGCGCCCATCGTCCACGAGAAGTCTACGACGATGACGCGGATATTTTTCGGAGCCGGTAAGTGTCTATCGGCCACGATGGCATCGATCTTCAAGCCTTTTGGAAATGTTCCGTCGCGGCCGGATATGGTGACGACGCCAGCGTGCGCCAGGCCGAGAATAAGCGCGGTGTGAACGGAGTGGTGTTCAACAACAATGAGGACCGTGTCGCCGCGCTTGAGCCCCAAGCTCCGCGCACGGCGCGCCACGCTGCGTATCATTAGCCCGAGTTGTGCGTAGGTTGTAATGGCGTGGTGGTCGCCCGGCATGCACAAGGCGGGAGCGTCAGGCTGTAATTTGCATTGCCATAGAATGGGATCAACGATGTTCACGCCAGATGCTCGTCGAGTGTTGGGGTTGAAGGCGGGCCAGCCGCCAGCCTCGCGCCCCTAACAGTCCGATGTTTCCACAGCTGGAGCAAGATCAGCGTGATCGGCTGATAAGTACGTGATGTGAGATGGTTCTGTGGTCGCTGCCGAAAGTCAAAGTGACGGGAGCGACTGCGATGGGGTTGAGTTCAGTTTGCATGGGCCCATTGGCCGCGTCGCTAATTTTGGTACGGATCAAGTGCGCTACGGTCCAAATTTGTAGTCGACGCCAAGGCGCACGACGTTCACCTGGAACGCATTCCAATGGTAATTGGCAAAGCCGTCGGTACCGGGCGGGTTAGCGTCGATTGAGAGCGCGTTCTGGCTGGCTCCGTCGAGATGATAATAGAGATATTCGGCGCGAACCGACCAATTGGTGTTCAGGGCGTATTCGAGACCGCCGCCTACGACATATCCCTGCGCCGTGTTGCTGAAGGAAGTCGGAAAACTGGGAAATTGGCTAACCGTATTCGCCGAATAGTCGGCGTGGCCCCAGGCCAAACCACCGGTAAAATAATACAGCATAGCATCTGAGGCGTAGCCGATACGACCGCGAACGCTCATCAGCGAATTCACGTCCCTGCGCAACGTCGAAGCATAGCCACCCGCAGCTCCGCCGGGCAAGGCGCCGCCAACGGATTCGCTCAACTTGGTCGACGTCCAATCGGCTTCGACGCCTGCCACCCAATGCGCGTCGAACTGCCAATTATATCCAACCTGTGCACCGCCAAGAAAACTGCCGCCTCCGGAGTTGCTGAACGACGTTGGAGCAAAGGCCGGAAATCCTCCAAGAAAAAAAGTCGTTGTCACCGTCGCGGGATCGTTTCCCGGCCAGCCGCCTCCCAAATGGCCGCCCACATAAAATCCCGACCATCGATATGGGAGCGGCGGCGGTGACGCCTTGAGCGGCATATCGGCGGCAGATGCCTGGCTTAAACTAAGGCCGGATGCCGCCGCAGCCAGTACGCCGATGGATATGTGCTTCATTGCAAACGGCCCCCCGCCACTTGGTCAAGTTTCAGAGAACCAGAGAAGGTTCTGGCAGTCTTGGATGATAACGAATTCGATTTGCCGGCAGCGAAGTAAACATGAATTCTTCGCGGTATTTCGGCCGATGTCGTATTTTTGTGACTATGCAGCCAGCGAAATAAATATGCTGACAGAGAATTGCGGTCAGGCGCCATCGGCGTATATTCGTCCTACAGTTGAACGCGCGGACTGGCGCGACGACCAAACATTATGGCCGGCAACAAGCCCGATCGGATATTTTTCAATACTGACGCTCTGCCCGAGCGCGATCGCTTTCCCGCGTTCTGCGAAGAGATGTTTCGGCACATCATTGGGGCCGATATCACGCGACTTGGATCCATGCCATTTCGTGGCGTGCTCGACATACGACGCGCCGGCGCGGTGGCAATCGCCAATATTTCTACAACTTCGGCGGACCTTATTCGTAACGGGAGTTACCTGAGCGATGGTAACGTTGCCATCGTTGTCCAGCTGTGGCAGCAGGGTCTGGCTGGCGCGACACAAGGCAAGTGTGAAAATCAAATCACTACGTGCGACGGTCTTGTCATTGACAACGCAAAAGCGGCTAAGATTCGTGTGGAAGACGCATCTCGATTTTGGGTCTTAACAATTCCGCGAGACAAAATCATCGGTGTTAGGCCGGACGTCAGTCGCTTTGCAGGAACCAAGCTGAGCAACGACCTGTCCCTTCGGTTGCTGTTCGGATATTTGGAAGGCACCCTCGCGCAAGATCTCGGTAACCACCCGGCTAGCCAGTTCTTCGGCAACCATCTTATCGATCTGGTTGCTCTCGCGCTCGGTGGCGAGGGCGATACACGCGGACTTCAGGAGCAAAGCGGAGTCCGCGCCGCGCGACTTGCCGCGATTTTCCAGGTGATCTCAGATCAGATCGCCAATCCAAGCTTGAGCGCGGCGACCGTCGCGGCGAAACTGGGCATTACGCCGCGATACGTTCACGTGCTGCTCGAACAATCCGGGCAAACCTTCACGCAGTACGTCGTGCGGAAACGCCTTGAAATGGCGGGGAAACTCTTGACCGATGACGAAGGCCATAATCGAAAAATCGCGGCGATAGCCCTTGAAGTGGGCTTCGCCGACCTTTCCCATTTCAACCGCGCCTTCCGTAGTTATTTCGGGGATACGCCTTCCGGCGTGCGAGCGACTAGCGCCATGCGCCGTCTGAAGAACTGAAATGTCGCCGGACTTTGCCGCGCGAACGCGGTTGGGCAGGAAAAGTTTTGTATCTCACACCGACGCGTGCGCGACGCCGGTCTTGGCCTTGAGCGCGTCGCCGGCGGCTTCATAAAAGCTCGCGCCTTCCGGCAGCACGATCGCGGCCGAACGCACCGCGTGGCTTGCCGGACCGATGCCGTCGGGCGTAACGCCTCGCGCGACGGCAAGCGCGGCTTTGCGCAGGCGTTGCCGCGCCATGATGACGCCGTTGTCTGTTGAGACCAGGTTTTCCTTGCTGCGGTCCTGGATCGGGCCGCAGCTTTCCTGAATCGCGGCGTCCTGCATGGCGATGCCTTTGACGCCTGAATAGGATTTATGATGCTGCTGCGCCACGCGGTCGATCATGTAGTCGTTGTCTTTGTTGACCGCCGGGCGGAACGAGCCGGGAATGAGATTGACGTGAATGCCGCCGCCGTTTCGCATCACTTCAAGCTCATGCGCGGAGAGCGGCCGCGCCGGATGGTGGGTAAAACACCACACCATGCAGTTTTCGTCGTCGATCGGCACGAAAGCGTGGCCGTTGAGCGCGTTGTCGCCGTAAGGCGGGATCATGGTGTGGAACGGCATGATCCATTGGGTGATGCGCCAATAGAGCTTGCCCGGCGTCGCCGGCCGCCGCACGCCGATCACCATGCCGCCCTTCGTCTCGATCACTTCGAAGCGCGCATCGGTCTCGCGGGTGAATTCGGCGCCCTGGCTGACATGCAACGGATCGCTGCGCAGATCGTGCCGGTGCAAAAACGAGACGTGCACGGAATCGATGCCGCCTTCCAGCACCTGCAGCCAATTGCATTCCTGCGTGCGTTTGGAAACGAAGCGGTGCGTGGCGGGGACGGCGGCCCATTCGAAATTCGGCAACGGCGGCTTTTGCGCGGCCGGGCCCATATAAATCCAGATGACGTCGCCGAGTTCGACGCAAGCGTAGGCGGTGAGCTTAATCTTGTTGCAGAAGCCGCTTTCGACCGGCTCCGACGGCACTTCGATGCACTTTCCGGTGACGTCGTATTTCCAGCCGTGATAGGGGCAGCGCAGCCCATGTTCCTCGTTGCGGCCGAACCACAGCGACACGCCGCGATGGGCGCAGAATTCATCCATCACGCCGATGCGGCCGGCGCTGTCGCGGAACGCGATCAATCGTTCGCCAAGGAGCTTGACGCGCACCGGCGGACAATTCGGTTCCGGGATTTCCGCGGACAGCAGCGCCGGGATCCAATAGCGCCGCACCAAATCGCCCATCGGCGTTGCCGGGCCGGTGAGAGCGAGAAAGTCGTTCTGCTCGTGCGTGGTCATAAGCTCAGAATAGCAGATTACGTCATCACCCGCACCGGTTTGCCGTCAAGGAAGCCGCGAATGTCCTCGACCACGCCGGCGAAGTAGCCGCGATAATTCTGCTCCGAGACGTAGCCGAGATGCGGCGTGATGACGACATTGTCCATCGTGCGGAACGGATGGTCGAACGGCAGCGGCTCAACGTCGAACACGTCAAGCCCGGCGCCGCCGATCTTCTTGTCACGCAGTGCGGTAAGCATCGCCGCCTCGTCGATAATCGGGCCGCGCGAGGTGTTGATGAGGAAGGCCGAAGGCTTCATCAGAGCGATCTCGCTCTTGCCGACCAGGCCGCGCGAACGGGCCGACAGCACGATATGGATGGTGATGAAGTCGGACTGGCGGAACAGATCGTCCTTGCCGACATAGCCGACGCCAGCCTCTTGGCATTTCTCCGGCGTGAGGTTCTGGCTCCAGGCGATCACCTTCATGCCGAAGGCCTTGGCGATCGTCGCGGTGCGGGTGCCGAGCTTGCCGAGGCCGAGCACGCCGAGGGTTAAGCCTTCGAGATCGGGACCGATCGTGGTCTGCCACTTGGCGCCGGCATGCAGCCGGGCGTTTTCGTAGCCGATGTGGCGGGTCAGTTCGAGCATCAGCCCGATGGCGATGCCGGAGGTCGGACTGCCAAACGAGCCGGTGCCACAGACCGTGATGCCGCGCGCCTTGGCCGCCTCGGTGTCGATCGAGGCGTTGCGCATGCCGGTGGTGATCAGAAGCTTCAGGTCGGGTAGCGCGTCGATCACAGCTTTCGGAAAGCCGGTGCGTTCGCGCATGGCGACGACGATCTGGAAGCCTTGAAGCGCCGCGATGACCTTGTCCGGTCCACCGAGGTGCTCGTTAAATACCTTGAGCGCGACGTCGCCCGTGACCTTCGACCAATCGGCGACCTTGAGGACGACATTTTGGTAATCGTCGAGAATTGCGCAGCGAACCGCCATGATTCCCACCCCAATACACGCGTCTCGTTGGCCTTAGCCGTCTCATAACGGCCGAGCCAAGACAAGCGGATTGGGCGCCCCGTCATTCCGGGGCCGAGCGCAGCGAGGAGCCCGGAATCCATAAACGCCGCCGGTGCGGTTGATGCACTGCCGGAGCCTGTACTGAACTGATCGTGGCTATGGATTCCGGGCTCGCGCTTCGCGCGCCCCGGAATGACACTTACGCGCGGTGTTCGGCGATGTCGCTGGCAATGGGGCGCGAGGGTGAGGTGGGCTGCGCCGTCTTATTGATCAGGCTGCCGTATTTGGCGTGCCATTTCGGGCCGGGGCCGCGCATATAATGCTTGTCGGGCCGGTACGAACGCGAGCTATAGCCGGGGATTTCGAGTAATTCGCGAAGCGCCTTCGAGAAGCCACGCCACATGATACGCTCCCTTCGCCCTTCACCGGGGCCTTTCTTGGGATGTCGCCGCCGAATTAGCGTTCCGTAACGGCAACGCACGCCATAAAACGCCAGTTCCATTTTCAAACGGGTGTTTGACACTCATGATCACGAGAAATCATTAAAATTTGTTGCGATTTCGGCAGAGCTTGGCCGTAAATGTGATCAGGCTTAGCGAAGCTTTAGCGCAGTCGGTAAAAATGGAACAAAGGTCCGCCGCGCGGTGCGCGAGTACCGGCTGTCGGAACCGTTCTTGCCCTCGATGCGGCGGATCGCTACATCAACGCCAAGATTTTTCCCGAAATGAGCGCCTTCGCGGTCGTCACGCCTTTACCGGGCGGATCGGCCGCGCGGCGCCAAGCCAGAGGGGCAGGGCGCTGATGGCCCGTCAATTCGTCTATCATATGGAAGGCCTGTCCAAGACTTATCCGGGCAACCGGAAGGTTTTGGAGAACATCAATCTGTCGTTCTATCCCGATGCCAAGATTGGCGTACTCGGCGTCAACGGCGCCGGCAAATCGACGCTACTGCGCATCATGGCAGGCCTCGACACCGAATATTCCGGCGAGGCTTGGGCCGCCCAAGGCGCCCGCGTCGGTTACTTGGCGCAGGAACCTCAACTCGATCCGCAGAAGTCGGTCCGCGAAAATGTCATGGAGGGCGTGGCGCCGCAGAAGGCGATCGTCGACCGCTATAACGAGCTCGCCGTCAATTATTCCGACGAGACCGCCGACGAGATGACGAAGCTCCAGGACGAGATCGAGGCCAAGGGGCTGTGGGATCTCGACTCCAAGGTCGATCTGGCGATGGACGCGCTGCGCTGCCCGTTCGACGAGGCCGACGTCAGCAAGCTCTCCGGCGGCGAGCGCCGCCGCGTCGCGCTGTGCCGGCTCTTGCTCGAACAGCCCGAGCTGCTGCTGCTGGACGAGCCGACCAACCACCTCGACGCCGAGTCGGTGGCTTGGCTCGAAAACCATTTGCGCAATTATCCCGGCGCCATTCTCATCGTCACTCACGACCGCTACTTCCTCGACAACGTGACGGGATGGATTCTCGAATTGGATCGTGGCCACGGCATTCCCTACGAGGGCAATTATTCGTCCTGGCTCGGTCAGAAGCGGAAGCGGCTGGAGCAGGAAGGCCGCGAGGAGGAAGCGCGCCAGCGCACGCTTGCCCGCGAGCAGGAATGGATTTCCGCTTCGCCGCGCGCCCGGCAGGCCAAATCCAAGGCGCGCTACGAGCGTTACGAGGAACTGCTCAAAAAGGCCGGCGAGAAGCAGACCCAGACCGCGCAGATCGTGATCCCGGTCGCCGAACGGCTCGGCCAGAACGTCATCGACTTCGAGCACTTACGCAAAGGCTACGGCAACAATCTCTTGATCGACGATCTCACCTTCAAGCTGCCGCCGGGCGGCATCGTCGGCATCATCGGGCCGAACGGCGCCGGCAAGACCACGCTGTTCCGCATGATCACGGGTGCGGAGAAGCCCGACGGCGGCACGATCGAGATCGGCGAGTCGGTGCATCTCGGCTATGTCGACCAGTCGCGCGATTCGCTCGACGGCAAGAAGAGCGTCTGGGAGGAAATCTCCGGCGGCGCCGATATGCTCCAGCTCGGCAAGCGCGAGGTGAATTCGCGCGCCTATTGCTCGGCCTTCAACTTCAAGGGCGCCGACCAGCAGAAGAAAGTCGGCTCGCTGTCCGGCGGCGAGCGCAACCGCGTGCATCTCGCCAAAATGCTCAAATCCGGCGCCAACGTTCTGTTACTCGACGAGCCGACCAACGATCTCGACGTCGACACGCTGCGCGCACTGGAGGAGGCGCTGGAGGATTTTGCCGGCTGTGCCGTCATCATCAGCCACGATCGCTGGTTCCTCGATCGCATCGCCACCCACATGCTCGCCTTCGAGGGCGACAGCCACGTCGAATGGTTCGAGGGCAATTTCCAGGACTACGAGAAGGACAAGATGCGCCGGCTCGGCACCGACACGGTCATTCCGCATCGGATCAAATATAAGAAGTTCTCAAGGTAATTCGGCCTACGGCGTAATGAGCTCGACGTCGGGAAAATATGTCCGGTAACGCCGCACGTCGCGGGTGAGCACCGGACAGCCAAGCACCTGCGCGTGCGCGCCGATAAAGAAGTCGGGGAGGACGCCGCTGCGGATGCCGCCGGATGAGCGGTAACGGCTATAGCTTTGGCCGGCAAGAAACAGCGCGCGCCTCGGCACGCGATCGAAGCCGACGTCGAGATTTCCCAAGGCCTGCTTCACCTGAGACTCGCTTTCCATTCGCGCCGACATCTCGGCATAGACGATTTCGTTGACGATGAGCGGTCCCAGCGCGGCGCGCCGGGCCAAATGGCGAAGCGACCACTCCGACCAGCGCGGATCATTCGACAGCACGTCGAGCAGGACGTTGGTATCGACCAAAGTCATTTCACGCGGCGGCGAAACGTGGCCGTTTCACCGCGGCTGAACTCCATAAACTCGTCGGTGGTCATGCCGCCGCGGATAATTTTGCGCTTGGCCAAGGCGCGCAGTTTTTCCTCATATTCGGAAGCTTTATCCGGATGGCCGACATAGACCCCGCCCGATGCGGTGGCGCGTACGACGACTTTATCGCCGGGCTTGATCCCGGCGGCTTCCCTAACGCTCTTAGGAATTGTCACTTGTCCTTTGGAGGTCACGGTGGTGATCATAACTGCCTCGGTATTACCTTTCGTCAAAACGTAATACCATAACCCCGGCGCGTCAATCGAACTGCCAACCGGCAAGCGATATCCGGGGCTTTCACCTCGGCGGGACATGGCGAATTCGGCTTGCGACTCATATATATGGTAGTGACTGCCGCCGAGGGCGTATTTTAGAACGCATGCCGGAGGTCGGATTGCGCGCTCCCCGCGCAAAAGGAGAAGACATTGGCAACGCGAGCAAGTGAGGCACGGGCGACTGAGACCAAGGCCCGTGCCGAAGCAAGTTTCAAGAAGGAAGAGCGCGCCAAAGAGGGTGCCAAGGCGATGATGGAGTATCAGGCCAATAGCCGCGTCGTTCGCGAACAAATGGCGCGTTTGAAGGCGCTCCGGCTGGCCAAGCAGGCGGCCGACGAAGCGGCTGGCGTGGCGCCTGAAACCCCCGTCAAAGCCGTCAAAGCCGTCAAAGCCGCCAAAGCGGGTCGCGGCAAACGCTAGCCTTGGCGGGATGACGTGGTGTCCCCGGACGGGGAGCGGCCGCGCCTTGAAACCGTCACATCAATAGTCCATATGAGATTCGCGGCCTTTACAGGCCCGCTGCGAGCCGCGTGTACGGGATCCCGACGGCTAAACTCCGTTAATTGGCTTCTGGCTCGCTCTTTTCAACCTCATCGACAGCCCAGATCGCGCGGGATGTCTTTTTATCTCCCGCACAACGGGCCGCAGCGTTTACCGCAGCGGCCGTGACGATGTGCACAACGGAAAGATGATTCTTTGACCGACTTTCACGACTTTAAGCTTAACGACGCCATTAACCGCGCCCTCGTAGAAGAGAAATACTCAACCCCGACACCGATCCAAGCACAGACCATCCCGACCGTGATGTCGGGCCGCGATGTCATCGGAATTGCGCAGACCGGCACCGGCAAAACCGCGGCCTTCGCGCTGCCGATCCTGCATCGTCTCGCCGCCAGCCCCCGCGCGCTGGAGCACAAAACCTGCCGCATCCTGATCTTAAGCCCGACGCGCGAACTGTCGGGCCAGATTCTCGACAGCTTCCGCGCCTACGGCCGGCATCTGCGGCTTAAATCCGCGCTGGTAATCGGCGGCGTATCGATGGGCGCGCAGGTCCGCAGCCTTTTCCACGGCGTCGACATTCTCGTCGCCACGCCCGGCCGGCTCCTCGATCTCGTCAAAAGCAATGCGCTTCGGCTTAGCGGCGTCGAGTGTTTCGTGCTCGATGAAGCCGACCGCATGCTCGACATGGGCTTCATCGACGACATCCGCAAAATCGTGGCGAAGCTGCCGGCCAACCGGCAGACGCTGATGTTCTCCGCCACCATGCCGCGCGCCATTGCCGAGCTCGCCGCGCACATGCTGTGCGATCCGGTCAAGGTCGAGGTAACGCCGGGCGCTTCGACGGTGGAGCGCGTCGACCAGCGCATTATTCGCGTCGACCGCGCCGCCAAGCCGGCGATCCTGGTCGACGTGCTGCGGCAAGAAACGGTCGACCGCGCGCTGATCTTCACCCGCACCAAACACGGCGCCGACAAAGTCGTGCGCCGGCTGGTGGCGGCCGGCATCGCGGCGGAAGCCATCCATGGCAACAAGTCGCAAGGCCAGCGCGAGCGCGTGCTCGCGGCCTTCCGCACCGGCAAGGTTCGGACGCTGGTCGCCACCGATATCGCCGCGCGCGGCATCGATGTCGATGGCATCAGCCACGTGGTGAATTTCGATCTGCCGCACGTGCCGGAAACTTATGTGCACCGGATCGGCCGCACCGCCCGCGCCGGTGCGGACGGCATCGCCATCTCGCTGTGCGATGCCGAGGAAATGTCATTGCTGCGCGATATCGAAAAGCTTATTCGCATGTCGCTGCCGATGAGCGATCGGCGCTCGCATCCGCACCGCGCGGAGGCGCCGGCCGTCAAGAGTGCGCCCGGTCGGCCGGACGGCAACGGACGCGGCAGGCAGCAACGCGGGCGCAACGGCAACGGCAACCAACACCATCGCGGGCAGTCACAGCGGGGCCAGTCGCATCGCGCGCAGCCGCATCGCGAGCAGCCGCGCCGCGACGAGCCGCATAACGGGCAATCCGGAGAATCCGGCATCGCTGCCGTTGCCTTCCTGCGCCGCGATGCTGCGGCGGATCGCCGTGAGGCTCAAGCCGAACCGCGCTGGACCGAACATTCGAGAGGTTCATGATATGACCAAAGAAGAACTCCTGGAATTCGAGGGCCTGGTGACCGAGATCCTCCCCGATGCGCGTTATCGCATACAGCTCGACAATGGACACGCGCTGATCGCCTACACCGCGGGACGGATGAAAAAGAATCGGATCAAGACGCTCGCCGGGGATCGGGTCACGGTCGAGGTCTCGCCCTACGATCTCGAAAAGGGGCGGATGATCTTCCGCCACAAGGACGAGCGCGCCGGAACGGGCCCGCGACCGCCGCAGCGCCACCAATTCCGCCGGCGCTGATCGCCGCGATCTAGCACCACGGCTTGACTGGCTTGATATCGCCCGGCGCGATGCCACCGAGGTGTTGCTTGATTTCCTCATATTGCGGATCGTCGGGCGCGTAGCGCAGCTCGCCCTCGGCGATCGGGTCCGGCCACAGCGAGCGCAAGTGCAGCGTGATGGTGCCGTCATTGGCCATTTCCGCCGTGCCGATACTGTCGATCGCCGCGCAGGGTATCGAGTCGCTCGTTTTGTCTTGCGCCGTGGCGGCGCCGGCGAAGCCCGCAGCGACCAGAACAAAAACCGCTGCACTTCGGGGGGACATCGGCGAAAACTCCTGCTAGGAGGACGCAGCATAATCGAATCGACCGGGAATGTCGCGAACTCGGGACCTCAAACGCCATGGAAGACTGGAGCGCCCGCCAATATCTCAAATTCGAGGATGAACGCACCCGCCCGCCGCGCGATCTTCTCGCGCAGGTGCCGCTGCAACGCCCGCGGCTTGCCGTCGATCTCGGTTGCGGGCCCGGCAATTCGACCGAGCTGATCGTCGAACGTTTTCCGCAGACCGAAATCGTCGGGCTGGACTCCTCGCCCGACATGTTGCGCAAGGCGCGCGAGCGGCTGCCGAGTTGCAAATTCGTCGAGGGCGATATCGCGACTTGGACGCCGGATCCCGGCACCGACCTCATTTTCGGCAATGCGGTGATGCAATGGCTGCCGGATCATCCGGCGATCATGCGGCGGCTCCTGGAAGCGATGCCGCAAGGCGGCGTGCTGGCGATCCAGATGCCCGACAATACCCGCGAGCCGGCGTTGCGGTTTCAGAAGGAAGTCGGCGACAGCGGCCCATGGAAAGATCACCCGGAGGTCAAGGCGGCGCCGCGCGACGACCTGCCGCCGCCGGAAGCCTATTACGATCTGCTCAAGCCGGCTTGTTCGCATATCGACATTTGGCACACCGTCTACAACCACGTGATGGCGTCGCCGGCCGCGATCACCGAATGGTTCAAGGGCTCCTCGCTGCAGCCGTTCTTGTCGCCGCTTAGCGCCGCGGACCGCGAAAAATTTCTCGCCGCCTATACCGCAAAGTGCGTCGCTGCCTACAAGCCGCGCTACGACGGCAAGGTGCTGTTGCGCTTTCCGCGCCTGTTCATCCTGGCGGTGCGATGAAATTCTGCGGCGCTCTGCTCGGCATTATTTTGCTAAGCGGCGCGCTCGGCATTCATCCCGCTTCCGCCGACGCCGCCTTCGAGGCTTGGCTGCAAGCGCTCTGGCCGCAAGCCGCATCGCTCGGAGTCTCGCGCGCCACGTTCGACGCCGCAACGCGCGGGCTCGAGCCCGATCTCGCGCTGCCCGATCTCGTTCTGCCCGGCCGGCCGCAAAAGCCGCCGCCGGGCCAGCCGGAATTCGTCGAGACGCCGGCGGATTATCTCAAGGAGCCGGCGATCGAACGGCTCGCCGCGCAAGGCCGCAAGCTCCTCGCGCAATACCGCGGTCCGCTCGACGCCATCGAGCGCCAATTCGGCGTGCCGCCGCCGATCCTGCTCGCCATCTTCGGCCGCGAAACCGATTACGGCCGCGCCGCAGACACCCATGATGCGATCCGCGTGCTGGCGACGCAGGCCTATCTCGGCCAGCGCAAGGATAAATTCCGCGGGGAATTTCTGCTGGCGTTGCAAATCCTGCAGCGCGGCGATGTCACGCTTGCCGATATGAAAAGCTCCTGGGCCGGCGCCATGGGGCTCACGCAATTTTTGCCGTCTGACTATCTGAAATATGCCGTGGATTTCGAGCACACTGGCCGCGCCGACATCTGGCATTCGGTGCCGGATGCGCTCGCTTCTGCCGCCAAGCAACTCCTCGACAAGGGCTGGCAGCCCGGCCTGCACTGGGCCTACGAGGTTCACCCGCCGGATAACGTCGATTGCACCATCGGCGTGCCGGATATCACGCTGCCGATCGGCGACTGGCTCAAGCGCGGTTTCGTGCCGGCCTACGGCCGCGCGATCTCCGCCGCCGAGCGTGCCGAGCCGGTCTCGCTGTTGCAGCCGGCCGGCCTCTACGGTCCGTCGTTCCTCGCCACCAAGAATTATTTCGTCATCAAGGAGTACAATTACTCCGATCTCTACGTGCTGTTTGTCGGCCATCTCAGCGATCGCATCGCCGACCCGCGGCCGCAAACGGAATCGTTCCAGACGACATCGTTCGAAACTCCTTGGGCCAAAGTGGCGCAGCTGCCGACCGCCGATCTCGACCGCATGCAGCAGATCCTCACCGCGCGCGGCTATTACCATGACAAGATCGACGGCAAGGCCGGCATGCTGACCCGCGCCGCGCTCGGCGATTATCAGAAGAAGAACGGCTTGAAAGTCGATTGCTGGCCAAGCGCAGCGGTGCTGCGGCAGATGGAAGCGAACGACCGATGATTGGTCCGCGCCTGGACATCGTTGCAACTGGGCAGCGGCCGGGGCTTGGCCAACTTCGTCTCAGCGTAAGGTTTGAGCACCATCGACGAGTAACGACGTTCCACTCACGTAACTGGCCATGTCGAACGCTCATGGCCATGATTGGACAGCGCCCGATCGCGACGATATCCATTCGGCAACCCATCAAGCGACACACGAGATCGCAACATGACTGAGACCCCTGAATATACGCCACCGGAAGTTTGGGTCTGGGAGAAGGACGACACTCCCAATTGGCGCTATGGCCATCTCAATCGCCCTATCGCGGGCGCGACGCATGAGAAGGCGTTGCCGCGCGGAAAGCATCCGCTGCAGCTCTATTCATTAGCGACGCCTAATGGCGTCAAGGTGACGGTTATGCTTGAGGAATTGCTGGCCTCCGGTCACAGCGGAGCAGAATACGACGCCTGGCTGATCCGGATCGGTGAGGGCGACCAGTTCGGCAGCGGATTTGTCGGGGTGAACCCGAACTCCAAAATACCGGCGCTCATGGACTATAGCGAACAGACGCCGCAACGCGTTTTCGAATCTGGCGCGATCCTGCTCTACCTGGCGGATAAATTCGGCGCCTTCCTACCAAAGGATCATGGCAAGCGCACCGAGGCGCTGAACTGGCTGTTCTGGCAGATGGGGTCAACGCCCTATCTCGGTGGCGGCTTCGGGCATTTCTATGCCTATGCTCCGGTGAAGATCAAATACGCCATCGACCGTTTTTCAATGGAGCTGAAGCGCCAGCTCGACGTGCTCGACCGGCAGCTTGCGGACCATCAATTCATCGCCGGCGACGAATATACGATTGCCGATATGGCGATCTGGCCGTGGTACGGCAACGGCGTGCTGAACGGCGCCTCCTACAACGACCCGCGCAAATTCCTGCAGACGCACGAATATAAATACCTGATGCGCTGGACGAAAGAAATCGGCGAGCGCCCGGCCGTCAAGCGCGGGCGGATGGTCAACCGCGCCACCGGACCGCTGGAAGGACAACTGCGCGAACGCCATGCCGCCAGCGATTTCGAAGCCAAGACGCAAGACAAGATCGACAGACACGGGTAAGCAGGCGCATTGACGAAAGCGTGCGACGTTTCCACAATGCGGCGATGCAGATCACGGCCGCCGTCGTCAACGAAAAATCAGCCCCGTTCGTCATCGACACGCTTGAGCTCACCGCGCCGCGGCCGGATGAATTGATCGTCCGCGTCGTGGCGAGCGGCATGTGCCAGACCGATTTGCACGGCCGCGACGGCTATTTCGCCAGTCCCTATCCCGCCGTGTACGGCCACGAAGGCGCCGGCGTGGTGCACGCCGTCGGCGGCGCGGTGCGCGACTTTGCGCCGGGCGATCATGTGGTGATGTCCTATCCGTGGTGCGGCGCCTGCGACAATTGCCGGCAGGAGCAAACCAATCATTGCCTGCATGGCCGCACGCTGAAAATGGGCGGCACGCGGCATGACGGCACGACGCTGTTGTCGAAAGACGGTGCGCCGGTCTACAGCGCGTTCTTTCAGCAATCCTCGTTCGGCACTTTTGCGCTGACGCAAGCGCGCTGGGCGGTCAAAGTGCGCAAAGACGCGCCGCTCGAGCAACTCGGCCCGCTCGCCTGCAGCGGCCAGACCGGCGCCGGCGCGGTGCTTAACGTCATGCGGCCCGCTCGCGGCGACAGCATCGCCATCTTCGGCGTCGGCGCGGTTGGGCTGTCGGCTTTGATGGCGGCGAAGATTGCCGGCTGCGCTCCGATCGTTGCGGTGGACGTGCACGAGCACCGGCTCGCGCTCGCCCAGGAGCTCGGCGCCACCTGCACGATCGACTACAGGAGCTGCCCCGACGTGATCGGCACGATTCGCAACCTCACCGGCAATGGCGTGCGCTATGCCGCCGAGACCTCGGCGGTGCCACTAGTGCTGCGCCAGGCCATCGAGGCGCTGATGCCGGGCGGCACCTGCGTGCTGCTCGGCAGCGCGCCCAAAGGCACCGATGCGTCGTTCGAAATGCCATTCCTGCAGCAGGGCCGCAGCGTGCGCGGCGTCGTGCAGGGCGACAGCGTGCCGAAAGAGTTCATCCCCAAACTGGTCGACCTGGTCGTCGCCGGCAAATTCCCGATCGAGAAAATGATCACGTTCTACGAATTATCCGACATCAATCTGGCGGCGCAGGAATCCTCGGCCGGCATTACCATCAAGCCAGTGCTGCGGATGCCGGGGCACAACTGAAACGCAACACTTATCCGCTCGTCCCCGCGAAAAGTGGGGACCTAGAACTGGATTCCCGCTTGCGCGGGAATGTGCGGGGATTAATCGTCCCCCGGCACGGCTTCCGGGAAAGTGTCGTCGTCCTCGCCGCTATCGGCGCGCGGAGAGATAGCGCCCTAATCAATGAGATAAATCGGGCTTGACCAGGCTTGATGGCCGTCTGCCTGCGTGACCCGCACATAGACCGGCAAATCGCTGCCGCCCTTGAATAGGACATCGTGCGTAAGCGTCAGCCGCGATTTCCAATCGGTTTCCGGCAAGCGATAGACGCTGAGCTTGCGGCCGAGGCCGCCACCCTCAAAGATGGCCGTGTTATCGGCAAGGCTGCGCAGATCGACCTCACCCGACACAATATTCGTGTCGACGCGGAGCGAACCGGCGCGGGCGGTTTCGAGCCATAGATCGATGCCGGCAAGATTTCCGGTGGTCACCGACGTCCATGTAAGCGCGGAACCGGGAGCCGTTTCCTGCAATTTGCGCTCGGGGTTGAGAAAATTCACCGGCGCAAAGCGCACGATGCGATTGCCGGTAACCGCGAGCTTGCCTTGCCACGTGGTCTCGCGCCCGCGTCCGCGATATTCGGCGCCCTGCCATAGGACACGCACGCGACGACCAAGGTCGTCCGGAGCAAACGGCCGCTCCGACTGGACGACCTCTTTGCCATGCAAAACGTCGATGCGCTCAAGGGGCGCTGTCCCGATCGCCTCGACCGATAGCTTCATTGGTGCGCCGTTCGGCCGAATAATGTCGCCCATCATCGCTTCGCGCACTGTTAATTGTTCTGCCGGACCAATTTGCGGATCTTCGGAAAACCCAACAACGTCGCGCGCGAAGGTGCCGCGCACCTCAAGGAACAATCGGGTGCCGGTCGTGCCATAGTGGTGACGGCGGCGCAGCGCTTCAAATAGCGCGTCCCGCGTCAATTCGGGCATGAAATAACAGGACAGCCCGCCGATGGCTCCAAAAGTGGAGGCGCCGGGCATGGTTGCGCCAGGACGGCCTTTGTGATCGTCGCTGTGGCATACCACGCCCACACGAAAGCCTTTCTCGAACGCGTCGTGAAGGAGCCATTCGAATGTGCCCCAGGTCGAGTGGACCTCGACTGTGCGCTCGATACGGGCATCATGAGCGTATTCTATGTCGGCATATCGTCCGCCCACGTGCGCGATGACCCGGCAATCCTCGTGCGCCAGAAAGTCGAATAGCTTGTCCGCCGTGTGGATGGCCTCGGTCGAGGTCGCGCCCTCCACCAGAATATGAGACGACCGGCGAATTGGCCGCCCCTCCCGGCGATAAAAGATGTTGCGGTCACCGCCCATGCCGGTATTGCCCGACCACTCGTACCCGGGCAGGCAGACGAATTTGCCGGGCTGATCGAATTTCGCGGTAAGCTCGTTCAGCTCTTGCCAAAATCCATCGGTGATCTGGAAATCGTTGCCTTGGTGGCCAACCATGTCGACGAAGGCTTTGTCGCGGGCGTAGCGAAAATAGTTTTCCGCCGTTCCCATCCCGATGGTCTCGCCGCTCTGACCATGCAGATCGGCCCAATATCGCCGTAAGGGTGCGGCAGTCACGACCCGCAGCGGATTGGCTCGCGCCAGCGGCTCGCCGTCGGCCGTAACCGTGATGGCTACGTCTCCGGTGTCGGCAGCTACAAGGTTTTCGATCACCTGCGGACCGTCGCCTCTTCTGACGGCGACGCTGTCGGGCAGTCCACGCAGCGGATGGGAGGAACTCAGCTTCAAAGTGCCGGCCGCATCCTCCGTCGGATTGCCCCACATGTCTTCGGCGACGATGCCAAGCCGGAATGGCTGTCCCACAACCGCAAGGGACGGCAAGATTGCTTTCCATTTGACCGCCGGCCCCGGCACCAGATCGAAGACCGGCTGCTCGGGCAGCAAGCAGAATTTATAGGTGGCAAACGCGTCGACCGAGGTTTGCAGCAGCACGTTCTTTTCGACGTTGGTTTGCAGGCGCAGACCTGGCGAGCCTTGCCGGCGATCGCCGAGCCGAATGGTAAGGGTGTCGCCGGCGCGAAGATAACCCCTGCCGACGCGAATGAGCAGCGTATTGGCGTAAGGACGGATATTGAGGCGGTCAAACCACACTTCAAGCTTGGCGCCGTTGCTTGCTTCGACCGTAGCGAAGTTCGGAGCGTCGGGCTTGCTGAACTGCGGTTTGCTCAAGTCCGATGTGGTCCGCCACGATACTTTCACCATTCCGGTGTCGTCGATGCCGAAGGTGCCGGCGTTATAGACAAGCACGAGTTCAGCGTGGGAGCCGGCGATGAATGGTCCCGGTGTCACAAGTTTGATGGAGCCCATGTGTTCGGGAAGATACTTGGAGTAGGGCATGTCGATTGCTTGATCCTGAGAGCCGCGACAGGTTTTGTGGCGCGGCTAGTGCGGTGGGAAAATAGCCGATACCATATCCGGCGCCGGACGGGAAAGAAGAGGGGCATGGAATGCTGAAATTGCGAGTCGTCATTTGCGTATTGGGTCTCGCACTCTCGATGCCGGCAGCAATGGCGGCGGATTGGCCGACCCGCCCAATTCACTTTATCGTTCCGTTTCCGCCCGGCGGTTCCACCGACGTCGCTGCACGGGTCGTCGGCGATTATGTGTCGCGCTCACTCGGACAGCAGGTTGTGGTGGAGAACAAGTCCGGTGCCAACGGCAACATCGGCATGGAATACGTCGCAAAAAGCGCGCCCGATGGGTACACGGTTCTGATCGGAACCGATGCGGTCAGCGGCAATCGTCATATCTATCAAATGGACTTCGATCCATTGCACGACTTGGTGCCGGTGATCGAACTGTCAACGCAGCCTATCGCCTTGGCGGCGCATCCTTCGCTCGGTGTCACGACACTTGCCGGATTGACCGCCAAAGCCAAACAACAGCCGGGCATGCGCTTTGCGACCGGAAGCGGGGTAGGCTCGCAACAGGCGATCGTTGCGCTTTGGTACGCGCAACTGGCCGGCATCAACCTCGTTCAAGTGCCCTATCGTGGCGGGGGAGAAGCAATCCACGATCTCATTGCGGGAAACGTCCAGCTCGGCTCCCTTGGGACGACCCCGCTGATTCCGTACTACAAGGCCGGTACGCTGTATCTCCTCGCGCAGTCGACGGCCACGCGTTCGCCGGCACTGCCCAATGTGCCCACTTTCCAGGAGGCGGGCTTGAAGGAGCTTGTGATCGATCAATGGACGGGCGTGTTCGTTCCCACAGGGACCTCGCCGGAAATCATCAAGCGGCTGAACGCGGCGGTGAATGCTGCGCTCACCGACGCCAAGGTCCGCCAAAGCTTTCTCGATCAGGCGCAGGCGCCGGCAGGTGGCACGGCCGATCAGTACGCCCAAATCGTACGAGATGATTCCGACAAATTAGCGCGGTTGATTAAGCAGCTTAATATCTCGGTACAATAAGTGAATTCCGTGATCGGACATTCGCCTCTGCCCAGTGGGGAGAGGTGCAAGAGCGTCAATCCTCGAATGTCAGTGGATTTCAATCGTCGCCCGGCACGGCGTCGGGCAGGCTGTCGTCGTCCTCGCCGGAATAGCCGCGCTGGCGTTCCGGCGCGCCGGCCTTGATCGAGCCGGTGATACGCGGATCGCCGTAATGCTGGGCGGCAAATTGCGACCGGGCGCGCGCGGCGGCGACTTCGCCGGGTATCGCTGAGGGCTCGCAGATATGGCGGCCGTTGTAGTGCCGCATCAGATCGACGTGAATGTGATTGTAATGATAGACGTTGGCGCCGGGCGCCAGCACGGTGGTGAACTGATCGCAGGCGGCGGCCTGCACGTCGTGCAGAAAACCCTGTTCCTCCGGCGTGCCGTGCCAGCCATATTGCACGCTGATCTTATGGCCGTCGGCGAGATCGAATTCGGCGATGTCGAGTGCGTTGCCGAAGGCGTGCTCGGAAATATGCGCATTCGGATTGCCGTTCATGCCGCGGCACGAATAGGCCGAGATTTGCTTGATCTCGACGACCGGCTGGCGAAACCAATGCGCCGCTGCGGGCTGCACCGCGCCGGCGATCCATTGATCGAGCGCGGACATCACAGGGCAGGCCAGCGTCGCCGGCGGCTGCACCTGCACCGGTACCGTGGAAGCGGTGACCGTCGGTGTGGGAGGACCGAGCGGCGGCACCGGCTCACTTGCCGGTGGCGCCGGCGAATAGATCGGCGCGCTGGAACCGCCGTAATAAGGATGCGGCGGGCCGCCCGGAATGCCGAGGTCGTTGTCCGGCATTCCGGGCGGCTCGAGCGACAGCGGCTCGCCGATTTGCGCGGCCGGCTGTGGCGCCGGATAGGATTGCGGCGGCGGGTAAGCTTCCGTCGCGGGGTAGGGCTGCGGTGACGGATAAGATTGTGGTGCGCCGGCTTGCACCGGCGGCAATGGATTGGACTGAATGGCGGGCGGCGCTCCCGGCCAATTCCGCGGCATCGACGAATTAGGGATCGCGCCCGGCGGCACCGGTTTGTCGTCGTAGGACAGCGGCGCGCTTTCGCCCAGCGCCGAGACGCGCAGCGGATAATCGATACCGCAAGCGCCCGGTCCTTCGATGGCGGCGATGCGCACGCGTCCGGCCGTGTCGTTCTCCGCGCCGGAATTCAGACAGGTGAGTTCCGCCTCGTGCCGCCATGGCTCGCGCTCGGCCAGCATGTAATGGCTGCAGCCGGCGACGGCGACCAGAGCGACGAGGACGAGGGAGCTGACGAGATACCAACGAACTCCGCGCGTCATGCGCGGACAATGCGAGGAATTCCGTTAAGGACTGTTCAATGAACCGGACCCGTGGGAAGCGTAATAAGACGTTTACCATCACAGGGATCTGGCATCAGCCATCAGGCCTCAGGTTGCATTAGTTCCTGATCCCTGATTACTGATTACTGATCCCTGGGGGACCCGATGCTTTCCGCGCTCGATCTTGCCCGCCGCATCGAGGCTGGTGAACTGAAACCCCACGACGCGGTCGACCTTTGCGCGAAGGCCATTGCCGCGCGCGAGAAGGACGTCGGCGCCTTCGTTGCGCTCGATCTCGACGCCGCGCGCCGCGCCGCCGACGCGCCCGGCCTCACGTCATCGCCGCTGCGCGGGGTGCCGGTGGCGTTTAAGGATATTTTCGACACCGCCGATCTGCCGACGCAATATGGCTCGCCGATCTATGCCGGCTACCGGCCGCCGGCCGACGCCACGGCCGTGGTGCTGACCCGCCGCGCTGGCGGCGTCATGATCGGCAAGACCGTGACGACCCAGTTCGCGTCGCTGGTGCCGTCGGTCACGCGCAATCCGCACAATCCAGCGCATACGCCGGGCGGCTCGTCGGCGGGCTCCGCCGCCGCCGTCGCCGCCGGCATGGTGCCGATCGCGTTCGGCACGCAGACGGCGGGTTCGGTGATCCGGCCCGCCGCGTTCTGCGGCGTTGCCGGCTTCAAGCCGTCCTACCGGCTCATCCCCATGGTTGGGGTGAAGGACGTCTCCTGGCATCTCGACACCGCAGGCCTATTCGGCTCAGGCGTCGCCGATGTCGCCTTCGCGGCAGCGGCAGTGCTGGACCGTGATCTTCGCGTCGACCGCGGCGCGCCCGCGGCGCCGCGCATCGCGCTCACCCGCACGCATCTATGGCCGCAGGCGAGCGCCGCGATGCAAGAGGCGGTCGAGACCGCAGCGCGCATCGCGGCGGCAGCCGGCGCGAAGGTGACGGAACTGACACTGCCGCCGATCCTGGAAGACGCCTACGAGGCGCAATATACGATCCAGGATTATGAGAATATCCGCGCGCTTGCCTTCGAATACGAGCGCTACCGCGACCGCATCGACAAAAGCCTGCGCGAGCATCTCGACGGCGCGGTGGCGATCTCCGCCGACGAGTACGACGCGGCGCGCCGCACCGCCAGCCGCGGGCGGCAAGCGCTGGCGGACGCCATGGCGGATTTCGACGTGATCTTGACGCCGTCGGCGCCCGGCGCCGCGCCGCACGGCTTGGGCGCGACCGGCAATCCGATGTTCAACCGGCTCTGGACGCTGATGGGCGCGCCGTGCGTCAACGTTCCAGGTCTGAGCGAGAACGAACTGCCGCTCGGCATCCAAATCGTCGGCCGTTTCGGCCGCGACCGCGCAACGCTCGAAGCGGCGCTGTTTCTGGAAGAGGCGATCAAACGGAAGATGGGCGGGTAAGATTGCCGTAGGGGCGGCCCTCGTGGCCGCCCTTTACAAGGGCGCCCACAAGGGGCGCCCCTACGTCGCAAATAATGCAACTCTGCCCCTTGACATGTCTCCATTTTCGTTACATATGGGTACGAGTTAAATCTCGCCCTAAAGGGACGCCGTCCGGGTGATGCCGGCCGGCAGGGGCGAGGACGGTGCCCTCGGGCGAAGCCTTATCAGCTGCGCTCCCGGGCGGTCCGGGCATCATGCCTGCCGGCACTACGACCGGCGTGCGAGGTGCGTCGCTGGATGTGAGCAGGCTGTCGGCGGAGTGACTCCCGCCCCTTGAACGGTTTGCCCACGAAGCCTGGCCCGGATCGTCACCAAGGGACTACACACCCCTTGGCGAGAGCCGTGGTGGAACGCCGGCAGGCGAGCGCGCCCGAGAGCGGAAAGGGCGGCGCAAGCCGCTCCTTCCGTGGCGCGACCCGCGCGCCGTGTTTGCGTGCGGGAGGTGTTAGCCTGCGTTTGCCGGCGTTCCGCTTCCCTTATTTTTTCCTTCGTAGCCCGGATGAGCAAAGCGAAATCCGGGATGGGCTTGAAAGCTTGCTGATCGTACCCGGATATCGCTCCGCTCATCCGGGCTACGGTTAGGAGCTACGGGCGTTCGTCACCGCTGTTTGACAACACTCGCGCGCATGCGCGTCGCGAGGACGAGATCGCTTGATCACCTCTCCCCGCCGCGCGGGGAGAAAGAGTGGCCTGCGTTTACTCCGCCGCGGTCTGCGCCCCCGCCAGCGGATCGTAATTGAGGATCGGCGCCAGCCAGCGTTCCGCTTCGGCGAGTGAGAAGCCTTTGCGCTTGGCGTAATCCGCGACCTGGTCGCGTTCGATCTTGCCGACGCCGAAATAATAGCTGTCGGGATGGCTAAAATAGAGCCCGCACACCGATGCCCCCGGCCACATGGCGAAACTCTCCGTAAGTTTCACGCCGATGGCGCGTTCGCCGTCGAGCAGCTTGAACAGCGTTTCCTTCTCGGTGTGATCGGGCTGCGCCGGATAGCCGGGCGCGGGGCGGATGCCGCGATACGTTTCGGCGATCAGCTCGCTGCCGCCGAGCGTTTCGTCGGGCGCATAGGCCCAGAATTCGCGGCGCACGCGCTGATGCATGCGCTCGGCGAGTGCCTCCGCCAAACGATCCGCCAGCGCCTTGGCCATGATCGCCGAATAGTCGTCGTTGGCATGCTTGAAGCGCTCGACCACCGCGTCCTCGCCAAGGCCGGCGGTGACCGCGAAGGCGCCGATATAGTCGGCAAGGCCGCTGGCGCGCGGCGCAACGAAATCGGCAAGCGCCAGATTGGCGCGGCCTTCGCGGCGCGCCAGTTGCTGGCGCAGCGTGTGCAACGTCGCGATCGGCTTGCTGCGCGCCTCGTCGGCAAAGAGGAGAATGTCATCGCCGTTGCCGTTCGCCGGCCAGAAGCCAATGACCGCGCTGGCGCGGAACCAGCGCTCATCGGCCATTTTGCGCAGCATCGCTTGGGCGTCGGCGAACAGGCTGCGCGCCGCCTCGCCGACATTTTTGTCGTCGAGGATCGCCGGATATTTGCCGTTAAGCTCCCAGGTGGCGAAGAACGGCGACCAGTCGATATAGTCGATGAGTTCGCTAAGCGGTATGTCGGCGAATTTGCGGGTGCCGAGAAACTGCGGCGCCGGCGGCGTACAACGACCGGACCAGTCGAGCTTGAGCGCATTGGCGCGCGCATCGGCAAGCGACAGCCGCTGCTTAGTCGCTTCGCCGCGCGCATGCGCCGCCGCGATCCGCGCGTATTCGGCGCGGATATCGCCGACGGTGCGCGGGCGCGCCTCGCGCGACAGCAGCGCCGCAACCACGCCGACGGCGCGGCTCGCGTCGTTGACATAGACCGCCTGGCCGCGCCGGTAGTTGGGATGGATCTTCACCGCGGTGTGCACGCGGCTCGTGGTGGCGCCGCCGATCAGCAGCGGCACGTCAAAACCCTGCCGTTCCATCTCGGCGGCGACATGGCACATTTCGTCGAGCGAGGGCGTGATCAGACCGGACAATCCGATAATGTCCGCCCGCTCTTCCTTCGCAGCCTGAAGAATCTTCTCCGCCGGCACCATGACGCCGAGATCGACGACGTCGTAATTGTTGCACTGGAGCACGACGCCGACGATGTTCTTGCCGATGTCGTGCACGTCGCCCTTGACGGTGGCCATCACGATCTTGCCGTTCGCCGAAACATGGGCGCGGCCGTCCTTGTCCTGCTCCATATAGGGCATCAGATAGGCGACGGCCTGCTTCATCACGCGCGCCGACTTCACCACCTGCGGCAGGAACATCCGCCCCGAACCGAACAGATCGCCGACCACGTTCATGCCGTCCATCAGCGGACCTTCGATCACGGCGAGCGGACGCGGCGCGTTGTGGCGCGCTTCCTCGACGTCGGCTTCGATGAAATCGGTGATGCCGTGCACCAGCGCGTGCGACAGCCGCTTCTCCACCGGCCATTCGCGCCAGGCGAGATCGGCTTCCTTCTTCTCCTTGCCGTGACCGCGATGACGCTCGGCAAGCGCCAAGAGCCGCTCGGCGGCATCGGCGCGGCGGTTGAGGACGACGTCTTCGCAGGCCTCGCGCAATTCGGCATCGAGGTCGTCATAGACCGCGATCTGGCCGGCATTGACGATGCCCATATCCATGCCGGCTTTGATGGCGTGATAGAGGAACACCGAATGCATGGCTTCGCGCACCGCTTCGTTGCCGCGGAACGAGAACGACAGGTTCGACACGCCGCCGGATATATGCGCGTGCGGCAGGTTCGCCCGGATCCAACGCGCCGCCTCGATGAAAGCGACTCCGTAGCCGTTGTGCTCCTCCATGCCGGTGGCGACGGCAAAAATGTTCGGATCGAAAATGATGTCCTGCGGCGGGAAGCCGACGCGGTTCACCAGAATGTCGTAGGCGCGCGCGGCGATCGTCTGCTTTTTCTCCAGCGTATCGGCCTGGCCTTTTTCGTCGAACGCCATGACCACGACGGCAGCGCCGTAGCGGCGCACCAGTTCGGCGTGGCGGACGAACGCATCCTCGCCTTCCTTGAGCGAGATCGAATTGACCACGGCCTTGCCTTGCACGCATTTCAGCCCGGCCTCGATCACCGAGAATTTCGAGGAATCGATCATCACCGGCACGCGGGCGATGTCGGGCTCGGCGGCGACCAGATTGAGGAACGTGGTCATCGCCTTCTCGGAATCGAGCAGGCCCTCGTCCATATTGATGTCGATGATTTGCGCGCCGTTCTCGACCTGATCGCGCGCCACGGCGAGCGCCGCCGGATAATCGCCGGCGGTGACGAGCTTGCGGAACCGCGCCGAGCCGGTGACGTTGGTGCGCTCGCCGACATTGACGAACGGAATTTCCGGCGTCAGCGTGAAGGCTTCTAGTCCGGACAGCCGCAGCCGCGGGGTGATTTCGGGAATGACGCGCGGCGTCTTGCCGGCGACGGCGCGGGCGATGGCGCGGATGTGCTCGGGCGTGGTGCCGCAGCAGCCGCCGGCGATATTGACCAGGCCGGCCGCGGCGAATTCGCCGATCAACGTGGCCATCGCCTCGGGGTCTTCGTCGTAACCACCGAATTCATTGGGCAAGCCGGCATTCGGGTAGGCGCAGATCAAAGTGTCGGCGACGCGGGAGAGTTCGGCGATATGCGCGCGCATTTCCTTGGCGCCGAGCGCGCAGTTCAGACCGACCGACAATGGCACGGCATGTGCAATCGAATTCCAGAATGCTTCCGGCGTCTGGCCGGACAGGAAACGGCCGGAGCGGTCGGTGATGGTGCCGGAAATCATAATGGGCACGGCGATGCCGCGGGCCTTAAGCTCGTCGGCGATGGCGAAAATCGCCGCCTTGGCGTTGAGCGTATCGAAGATGGTCTCGATCAGCAGCGCATCGACGCCGCCGGCAAGGAGCCCGCGCACCTGCTCGGCATAAGCCAGCCGCAGCGCGTCGAAGGTGATGGCGCGAAAGCCGGGATTGGAAACGTCCGGCGAGATCGAGGCGGTGCGGTTGGTCGGACCGATGGCGCCGGCGACGAAACGTTCGCGGCCGTCCTCGTCCTGGGCGAGGCGGGCCGCTTCGCGGGCGAGCCGCGCGCCTTCGGCATTCAATTCGTAGGCGATCTCCGCCATGCCGTAATCGGCCTGCGCGATGCGAGTCGAGGAAAACGTATTGGTCGAGACGATATCGGCGCCGGCGCGGAAATATTCGAGGTGGATGGCGCGCACCGCGTCGGGCCGGCTGAGATTGAGCAGATCGTTGTTGCCGCGAACTTCGCGGTTCCAGGCGTCGAAGCGCGCGCCGCGAAAGCCTTCTTCGTCGAGCCCGAGCGATTGGATCATCGTGCCCATGGCGCCGTCGAGCACGAGAATGCGCTCGGCCGCGAGGCGCCGCAGCGCGGTTTCGGTTTTGGAACGCGGCACGGCTCTACTCATCGATTACGCGCGCTCCTTCTCCGCCTTGGATTTCGCATGCGGCGCAGCACTATGGTCAGGGCGCAGCCCGAGCAGATGGCAGATCGCGTAAACCAGGTCGGCGCGGTTCATGGTGTAGAAGTGGAAATCGGTGACCCCGTGATCGACGAGATCGATCACCTGTTCGGCGGCGACCGCGGCACCGATCAGTTTGCGCGTCGCCGGATCGTCGTCGAGGCCGTCGAAGCGCTCGGCGAGCCAGGCCGGAATCGAGGCGCCGGTGCGCGCGGCGAAATTTCCGGTCTGCTTGAAATTCTGCACCGGCAGGATGCCGGGCACGATCGGGATGTCGATGCCCGCGGCGCGCACGCGGTCGAGATAGCGGAAATAAAGGCTGTTCTCGAAAAAGAACTGCGTCATCGCCCGCGTGGCACCGGCATCGACCTTGGCCTTGAGCATGTCGATGTCGGCTGCGATCGACGGGCTGTCCGGATGTTTTTCCGGATAGGCGGAGACCGACACTTCGATGTCGGCCAAGCGTTTGCTGTCCACCAATCGCTTGATGCCGGCGACGAGATCGGCGGCGTTGCGATAGCCGCCCGGATGCGGCGCGTAGCGCTCGCCGATGCCGCCGACCGGATCGCCGCGCAGCGCCACGATGTGGCGTACGCCGGCCTGCGCATAAGCCTCGATCACCGCGTCGATATCGGCGCGGGTCGCGGCGACGCAGGTCAGGTGCGCCGCCGGCGTCAGCAGCGTCTCGGCCAGGATGCGCTTGACCGTCGCATGGGTGCGCTCGCGCGTCGAGCCGCCGGCGCCATAGGTCACCGAGACGAAATTCGGCTTGAGCGGCGCCAGCCGCCGGATCGATTGCCACAGCGACTGCTCCATCTCCGCGGTCTTCGGCGGGAAAAATTCGAACGAGACGCGCAAGCGGCGCTCGGCGCCGGCCTCCAGGCGGCTCAGGCGCGGCGCATTCATCAGGCCACCTCACGCGCGGCGGGTTGGGCGAGCGCGATGCGCGGATCGCGCGCCAACCACAGCGATACGGCAATCTTGCCCTCAGGCCCGGGCGGCAATGTTTGCTCCCGCAACACATCGAGGCCGGCGCCTTGCAGCCATTGCGTCACCGTCTCGGCGGCGAAACCGAGCCGGCGATGGGCATGCTCTTCGCGCAGGAATTCGAGATCGTGCGGCGCGAAGTCGACGACCAGGAGCCGGCCGCCCGGCCGCAGCACGCGCGCCGCCTCGCGGATGGCGTGCGCGCTGTCGTCGAGGAAGTGCAGCACCTGATGAATGATGACGACGTCGAAGGAATTGCGCGGCAGAGCGAGGTCGTAAATGTCGCCTTGGCGCACGCTGCAATGTTTCAACCCGGCGCGATCGAGCCGCGCGCGAGCGAGCGAAAGCATGTCGAGCGACAGATCGAGACCGAGGCCGCGCTCGATATCGCCGGCGAAGAGTTCGAGCATGCGCCCGGTGCCGGTGCCGAGATCGAGCAGCGCTCGGATCGGCTTGTCGGCGAGTGCGGCGCGGATGGCGTCCTCCACGGCGGCGTCGGCGACGTGGAGCTTGCGGATGCGGTCCCATTCGGCGGCGTGGCGCCGGAAATAATTTTGCGCGGCGGCGGCGCGGGCGGCGCGCACCGCGGTCAACCGCTCGCGGTCGCGGACGATGGTGGTGTCGTCGGAATCGAGCCGTGCGATCAGGGCGCGAGCGATGTCGGCGCCGCCGCCGCGCTCGGCCAGGCGGAAGAAGGCCCACGATCCCTCGCGGAAGCGTTCGACCAGACCCGCTTCGGCAAGTAGCCGCAGATGGCGGGACAATCGCGGCTGCGACTGGCGCAGGATGTCGGTGAGATCGGAGACGGTCAGTTCGGCCTCCGCGAGCAGCGTCAGGATGCGAAGCCGCGTCGCTTCGCCCGCGGCCTTGAGCGTCCCGGTCAGCGCGGCGAAAGTCAGTTGCTCATGAGTCATTGCGAGTCATTGCGCTATTTCCGACGCCATGCGTGCGCCGACATCACATAAAGATATCTTTATATCATTAAGCAGAACGGGGCAATAGCCCAAGCGCGATGGGATATGGCCCCGTGGGATAAGGAGCCACCAGCGCCCTGGCGGCTCGCCCAAACGCATGCCACTTTGCTTCTATGGTCGAAGCGGCCAAACCCAAAGATCCGGCGCGTAGCGCGCCGTCGCACGACGATTGGTACGGGCTGCGCGAGGGCGAAGTCGCGGTCGCGCTGCCGGCGGCGTTCGACGCGTCGCTCTATTATATCGGGCGCATCCGCACGCCGTGGAAGCGCCGCGAAGACTGCCCGAAGAATCCGCGCGAGTCCGACGCCGTCTGCACCGTCGAAGTCGATCCGCGCTGGGCCGAGGGTCTTAGCGGCCTGGAGACCGTCAGCCACGTACTGTTGCTCTATTGGATGGATAAAGCGCGGCGCGATCTGGTGCTGCAGTCGCCGCGCCATTACACCGAGCGCCGCGGCACCTTCGCGCTGCGCTCGCCGGCGCGGCCCAACCCGATCGCAGCCTCGGTGGCACGGCTGCTGCGCATCGACGGCAATACGCTCTCGGTCGTCGGCCTCGACTGCCTCGACAATACGCCGCTGATCGACATCAAGCCGTATTTTGCCTCGACCGATTCCGTACCGAACGCCCAGGTCGGCTGGCACAAAGGGCGCGAACGCTAAATTGCGCGCTCTACTTGGTCTGCGCCATTGCCCACGTTCGGCCGAGCACGCGCAACCAATTTCGAAAGCACAATTTCTCGATCAGCCGCTTGCCGAAGCCGCGCTCGCGCAGCGCCCGCACCAGAATTTGTAAGCCCGCCGCGTCGCCGATTTCCGCAGGGATCATGGCGCCGTCGAAATCGGAGCCAAAGCCCACACCGTCCTCGCCCAAATGTTCGAGCAGATAGTCGATATGCCGGATGATCAGTTCGATGGGCGTGTCCTTATCGTGGCGGCCGTCCGGACGCAGGAAGCTCGTCGCGAAGTTGACGCCGACCAAGCCGCCGGATTGCCGGATTGCGGCCAACTGTTGATCGGTCAGATTGCGCGAATGCGGGCTGATCGCATGGGCATTGGAATGCGTGGCGACCAGCGGCGCAGTGCTCAGTTCGGCGACGTCCCAGAAACCGCGTTCGTTCAGGTGCGACAGATCGACTAGAATTCGTAAAGCGTTACTGGCGCGGATCAGCGCTTTGCCGAGATCGGTGAGGCCGGGGCCGATGTCGGGCGAAGACGGACAGCGGAACGGCACGCCGTGGCCGAACGCATTCGGCCGGCTCCAGACCGGGCCGAGCGAACGCAGCCCCGCGGCGTAGAGCACATCCAAGAGTTCGAAATTCGCGTCGATCGCCTCGGCACCTTCGATATGCAGCACCGCCGCCAGCACATCGTCGGCGAGGCAGCTTTCGATATCGCCGGCATTGCGGCAGACGCGGACGCGGCCCTGCGACTCGCGCTCGATCCGGTAGAGCAGCGACGCCATGGAGAAGACGACACGCTGCGCCTCCACCGCGTCGACGGCCGGCGGCGCAGAAGTACTGCCAATGTCGCTGGCGATGACGCCGCCGGTTTCCTGCGACGGTGTTTTGCTACTGGAGCCATTCTCGCGTTTCGGCGAGGGCACGAAGATCGCGAACAGGCCGCCGGCAAATCCGCCCTTTCGCGCCTTGGGCAGATCCAGATGGCCCTTGTCCTCGCCTTGCAGGAAGGCCGTGACCGCCTCCGCGCCGGCACGGCGATTGAGCCGCAATAGCACGTCGTTGTGACCGTCGAAGATTGGAACGGGCTTGAGTGCGGCCACCTACGATCCTTCGTGATTAAATCTCGCCAACCAACGCCGCCGAGCAAGCTCTACCTCAAAACAGCGCCGGCACCACGCCGACCGGAACGATGCCGAGATAGATCACACCGTCGGCTACCCGCAGCGGCAGTGCGATGGCCGGCTTTTTGTCGATCTCGGTCGGCTGACCCATTTTCTTGATATTATCGATCAGGTTGGAATTAGTTTGGTCGCGCACGACGCCGCTCAGCCCCGGCATCAAGCGGTCGAGCGCATTCAGCCCTTGATCGGGGGAACCGCTGCCGCCAGTGAGCTTGTCGATGCCTTGGCCGATCAACTGATCGATGCCCAATAGCGGCACGATATTCTCGATGCCGGCAACGGCGACGTTGAGAACACCGTCGAGCCTGCCGTGCTCGTTCACGGTCAAGTTTCCGGCGCCGACCACGATGGCATCGCTGCGCTCAATGCGAAGCGATTTGATGTCGATACCGCCGCCGGAAGCCTGCATTTCACGGAACAGCGCAGGCCAGGGCTTTGGCGAGAAATCCTTAAAACCGCGCAATACCGCATCGATGTCGCCCTGCAGCGGCGCGGCGAGCAAAGGATGAAAGCTCGGCGCCAGCGCCGCCGTGAAGTGTCCGGTTGCCTCGATCACAGGATTACTGCGCGCCGAGCCTTGGATGATGCGGCCGTCGACATCGGCGCTATCGGCCTGGAATATCATCCCGCTGCCGGGGCCAGCGACGCGATCGAGGCGCGGCTGCGTGAGTCTGACGGATATGCCCTCGGGGTCCGTCGGCAGGCCGAGGAGGTCCAATTGCGCGCGCGACCAATTGGCAACAAAAATGGGCGGCTGGCCAGGATTCGCCAGCGTCACGGGGCCGGTAATGTCGCCGTGCAACAGGGTCGGGCGGTAAAGCGCGGCCGAGAAGGTGACATTCGTCGCCGTGAGGTCGAACGGCGGGTTGTTGCTGTTGAACGTCGCCGCCGCCTTGTCGCACTGGGTGACGATGCGGAAGGGGAAGCCGCCGATGCTCTGTGAGCCGCAAGCGTAAACCCGGCCGAGCCTGGCCTCCCGCTCTATCCACCCGGCCAACGTGCGGTCGGCGATCGAAGCCGCGAGATACCAGCCCCAACTCAAGCCGACGCCCAGGACGATGATGATGGCGACCGGCGTCCCGTAGAGCCATAGCCGCGATCGGCGCACCTTCGCTGGCCGCTTGCGCAGCCGCGGCGGCGCGGAACGCATCATGCTGAGCGGGGATTCGCCGGACATTGCTTGTTATGGCCTATGAAAGACGGCGCCATTGTGCCGCTGTCCTCATCCTGTTAGGCGAGCGAAACAAGGCTTTAGTCAACATCGAGGCCCAATGCACACGAGCGCTGAGCACGAAGCCGGGGACCTCTGGGTATTCGGCTATGGCTCGCTGATGTGGCGTCCGGGATTTGCCTACGTCGGACGGGTCCCGGCCCGGCTCGTCGGCCTGCACCGGGCGCTTTGCGTCTATTCCCTCGTCCATCGCGGTACGCCGGAGCGGCCCGGTCTGGTGCTCGGGCTCGATCGCGGCGGCATGTGCCGCGGTATCGGCTATCGCGTCGCCGCCGCAAAGCGTGCCGAGACCATCGCCTATCTGCGCGGACGCGAACAGGTCACGACGGTCTATTTGGAAACCATGCGGCAGATCGAGCTTGAGGATGACGCGCGGCGCCGCGTCCGGGCGCTGTGCTACGTCGTCGACCGCAGCCACGTCCAATATGCCGGCCGGCTGACGCTCGCCGAAAGCTTGCATCATGTGCGGCAGGGCCACGGCAAGTCCGGGCCCAATCGCGATTATGTGTTGGAAACGGTGCAGGCACTCGAGGTGCTCGGCTATCGCGAGAGCGATTTGCATTTGCTTGCCGAACACTTGCAATCGGGGGTCAGGCATCAGGAGTCGGGAACCGGCGATCACAAATCCGCTTTCTGAGCTCGAATTCCTCTTCCTGACTCCTCGATCAGCCGCGCACTTGCGGTCTCGATCGCATCCTGCAGCCGCGTGAAGAAGGTATCCTTGTCGAGGCCGGGCGGTATCGGATCCAAAACTTCGGCGATGATCGTGCCAGGTAATCGCAGCAGTGACCGGCGCGGCCAGAACATGCCGGAATTGAGCGCCAGCGGCACGCAGGGCAGGCCGAGCTTGTTATAGAGATGGACGATGCCGGGCTTGTAGCTTGGCTCGGCTCCGGGCGCGCGCCGCGTGCCCTCGGGAAAAATGACGAGCTGGCGCGGGCGCGCGCCGGCGAGCGCCTGTTGCGCCCGCGCCGTCATGCGCGCCAGCGCCGCCATTCCGGCGCTGCGGTCGATCGGAATGAGCCCCGCTTTCCGCATGTACCAGCCGAACAGCGGCAGCCACATCAATTCGCGCTTGAGAACGTAAACCGGATCGTCGAGCAGGGCGTAAAGCGAAAATGTCTCCCACAGCGATTGGTGTTTGCAGGCAACGATGCACGGCCCCTTCAGGAGTTTCTCAACGCCGCGCCACTCCACCTTGGTGCCGCAGACGACGCGCAACAGCCACAGGCTGGTGCGCGCATAGGAGCGGATGAAGACGCGCAGGCACGGATAGGGCAGCGCCAATGTCGGCAGCGCCACGATCATGTGCGCGGTCAAATTCAGATAGAACAGTACGTTGAAAGCGAGCGACCGGATGTAAGTCGCAAATGATCGGGCCATGGAGAACCTGCCGGAGGCGGCTTCACGCTCGACGGATTGCGGATGTCGCCAATTCGCTGGTGTCGAAAAAGTCGAACCGCATGCGCACTTTGGCGGCAAGGTATTTGAGATATTCCGACAGCACCAGTCGGGTGGTGTCGCCGCTCGACCACCATGGTTCGATGCGCAATCGGTCGGATACGACCGGGAAGGGGATCAGCGCGGCGTCCGGCAGCTGGTGCGCAAGCTCGGCGAGCGCGCGCGGCATATGGTAGGCCGAGGTGACGACGATGAGCGAGCGGAAGCCATGCTGCCGCGCCCAGCGTCGCGCCTGCACCGCATTGCCGTAGGTGTTCAGGGCGGAATAATCGAGGTCGACGCAGCACGACAGCAAAGCGGTATAGTTGACGACTTCGCGAGCGATATCGCCCGTCGTGGTGCCCGGATTGACGCCGGTGATCAAGAGCCTTTTGCCGCGTTCGGAGGCGAGCAGCTCCAGCGCATCGCTGATGCGCGAGGTGCCGCCGGTCAGCACCACGATGCCGTCGGCGCTGCGGTCGAGCGCGATCTGGCGGCTGGGCAACAACCAGATGAATCCGGCAAAGCCGCAGATCAGCAGGATGACGCACAGCGCCACGAGCTTCAGGGCGACCGACCTGATGCGCCGCGTTCTGACCGCGCTCCTAAGACTAAGCATCTGCGCGCGCGTCCCTCGCGCCAAAGTGCATTGCCGGAATCGAGAACTCTGCGGTGAAATTATACCCGCGATTCCGGCACTGGTGCGAATTTCGCAATCGGGACATCGGTTGAAATCGTCGCGACTGCCTCAGTCGATGGAACCCAGCGTCTGGTTGACGGTGCGGCGCGAGGTCAACGCGGTCACCGCGGCCATCAACACGATCAGGACGATAATGGCGAGATAGCCGCCAACCCCTACGGAGAAAGTGCCGAACAAGGCGAGCGCTTCCTCGCCCCCGGCGGTGCCGGAAATCCAGCTGCTCGCCGCGCCCAGGATGCCGAACAGCGCCAAAGCCACGCCGCCGCCTATGGCGCCGCCCTTGAAGCCGAGCAGCAAAAAATGGCGCAGAAATTGGCTGGCGACGAAGCCGTCGGTGGCGCCGACGTAATGCAGGACTTCCACGACCGGCCGGTTGGTCGCCATCGCGCCGCGGGTGGCGAAGGTGACCGAGAGCACCGTCACGACGACAACCAGCGCTAGAATTGCGATGCCGATGACGACCACCGCCTCCGCCATGTCGCGCATGCGGTCGATCCAGCCGCGGTGATCGTCGAGGCTGGCGCTGGGGACGCGCGCGGTCAGCGCCTCGCGCAGGCCGGCAAGATCCGGCGTCGCACCGGAGGCGAGCTTGACGACGATCATGCGCGGTATCGGCAACTCGCTGAGCGAGAGGCCGGAACCGAGCCACGGCTCGACGAGCTGTTCCGACTGCTCTTTCGTATAGGCCCGCACCTCGGCGATGCCGGCAGTGCCGCGCGCGACTGCGATGGCCGTGCGCACGTCCGCCTCGATGTCGCGGCCGGAAGCCGGCCGGACCTGAATGGTGACCTCGCGTCCGACTGCCGACTGCCAGTCGCTGGCCGAGGTGACCACCATCATCACGGCTCCCGCCGTCACCGCGGCGAGGAAGGTCATAATGGCGACGACGGCCGTCAGCGAGCGTCCCGCAATCGAGCCGCGCGGCACGATCGGGGTCGGAGCGCGCTGCGCCAAGAGGTGAGACGACGCCGGGGCGCGCGCGTCCCAGGGCTCTGCCATCGTTTTCACCGGTTCAATCGTAGACATGGCTAATCGTAGACATGCAGACGTCCTTCGTGCAGCACCAGGCGGCGGGCGTCGTACTCGTCCATCAGCGCAATGTCATGCGTGGCGATGACGACGGAGGTGCCCGATTTGTTGAGCTCGACGAACAGCCGCAGCAGGCGCTGGCCGAGATTCGGATCGACATTGCCAGTCGGCTCGTCGGCGAGCAAAAGCTGCGGCCGTGCGATCACGGCGCGGGCGATTGCAGCGCGCTGCTTTTCGCCGCCCGACAGCACCGGCGGCAAAGCCGACATGCGCTCGCCGAGGCCCACCCATTGCAACAGCTCGACCACTTCGGCGCGGTAGCTCGCCTCCTCCTTGCCGAGCACGCGCAGCGGCAGCGCCACGTTCTCGTAGGTGGTCATGTGATCGAGCAGGCGAAAATCCTGGAATACGATGCCGATGCGCCGACGCAGCGTCGCGCGGTCGTCCTTGGTCAGGGTCGCGGTGTCATAGTCGAACATTGAGATAAGCCCGCGCGTCGGCTTGAGCGACAGGAACATCATGCGCAGCAGCGAGGTCTTGCCGGCGCCCGACGGCCCGGTCAGGAATTGGAAGGAACGCCCGTCGATACGAAAGCTGAGGTCGCGCAGGATTTCGGGGCCCAGCCCATAGCGCAGGCCGACGTTCTCGAATCGGATCACGCGGTCCTCCGATAAAACCTCACACGTGACCCCCTGCGCCGAACCTGAGCCTCGTCCATTTTCGACGTGCCCCGCTGGGCCGCAAACCTGATTCGCCCATTGCGCAATAACTTAGCACCCCCTGGCAGGACGGGCTTGCCGGGCCGGGTTGGTTTCCAATTCGTTAACAGATCGCCTGTTAGGGTCTCACCCCAAAGGTGCCGCGCCCCTGATTCGTCCTATGCTGATCGTCTGCCCGAACTGCGCTACATCCTACGATGTCGACGTGGCAAGCCTGCAGCCGGATGGGCGGCGGGTGCGTTGCGTGCGCTGCCGCACGATCTGGCACGCCGAACTGCCCCATAAAGACAAGCTTATCGCCGCAGCCGAAGCGTTGGCGCCAGTGCGCCCCGCGGTCGAGGCCGTAGCGGAAGCCGCTGCCGCGGAAGCCGGCTCCGCCACGGAGCCCCCAGCAGAGCAATTTGAAATCGCGATGAGCGCCGAGGCCGAACCGCCGGCTGAGACCGCGTCCGATCCGTTCGTCGTTCCTCCGCCACCCTATTCGGCTGAGGCCGCCACGGCTGAGACCGCGGAATTTCCCGCCGCGACCGACGAACCCTCGGTCGAAGTGGAATCGCCGCCGATTGCACCCGCCGAAGCCGAGGCCGAACATCCGCCAATCGGGGCCGAAACGGAGCTTGACGTCCCGCCACACGCCGAGCCGCTCGAAGACATCGAGACCATTGCCGCGCGACGCTATCCGCTGCGCGCCAAGCGCAAGCGGTGGCAATGGCCGCTGTCGCAGCTGCAGTCGGGCATCCTGGCTCTGATCGTCGCCAATGCCATCGTCATCGGCTGGCGCGGCGATTTCGTGCGCGCCTTGCCGCAGACCGCGTCGTTCTATGCCTGGATCGGCCTGCCGGTGAACATACGCGGGCTCGATTTTGACGGCCTCGCCACCACGACTGAGCAGCATGACGGCGTCCCGATCCTTGTGATCGGCGGCAACGTCGTCAACGATACCGGCAAGAGCGTGACCGTGCCGCATCTGCGCTTCGCGGTTCGTAATGCCGCACGGCAAGAAATCTATTCCTGGACTGCCGTCCCGCCGCGTACCGTGCTCCCGCCGGGCGTAGCGATCGCATTCCACACCCGGCTCGCCTCGCCGCCGCCGGACTCCCACGACGTGCTGGTGCGTTTCGTCAACCGCAACGACATTTTGGCCGGGACACCTTGATCATGGCTCGCATCCTGATCGCCGAAGACGAAGAGGCTTTGTGCGCCATGTGCGCGCGCGCACTCTCGGGCGCCGGCCACGACGTGAAAACTGCGTGCGACGGCAGCGACGCGCTCGATCTGCTGCAGCGCGAAAACGGACATTTCGATCTTCTGCTGACCGACATCCGCATGCCGATCATGGACGGCATCGCGCTGTCGCTTGCGGCGGCGCGCGACTATCCCGAGCTGACCATTCTGTTGATGACGGGCTACGCCGATCAACGCGAGCGCGCCCACGGCCTCGACGCCATCATCCACGACGTGATCGCAAAGCCGTTCACGCTCGCAGGCTTGCGCGGCGCGGTCGATGAGGCGCTGACCGTCAAAGCGCGCTGATTGACCCTACTTGTCGTCGGCGCCGGCATAGGGCCGCGGTAGCGGCTCGATCGGCAGATCGGGATGCGCCCGGCCGAAATCCGGCGCCGGCGAATCCTGGCCGATTTCGACGATGCCGCGGCGGATGGCGCGGGTGCGGGTGAAATGCTCGAACAGCGCGTCGCCGTCACCGCGCCGGATCGCCCGCGTCAACTGTGCAAGATCCTCATTGAAGGTGCCGAGCATTTCCAGCACCGCGTCCTTGTTGGCAAGGAACACGTCTCGCCACATGGTCGGGTCGGACGCGGCGATGCGGGTGAAATCGCGAAAACCGCCGGCGGAGAATTTCAGGACTTCGGAGCGTGTCACCTCGGCGAGCTCATCGGCCGTGCCGACGATCGTATAGGCGATCAGATGTGGCAGATGGCTGGTGATCGCCAGCACCAGGTCATGATGCGCGGCCGGCATGGTTTCGACATTGGCGCCGAGCGCGCGCCAGAATGCGGCGAGCCTCTCGACTGCGGCGGAATCGGCGCCTTCGGGCGGGGTGAGAATGCACCAACGACCGACAAACAATTCCGCGAAGCCGGCATCCGGGCCCGAATGCTCAGTGCCGGCGACCGGATGCGCCGGGACGAAATGCACGTTGGCGGGCAGCTGCGCGCCCATGTCGCGCACGATTGCACCCTTGACCGAGCCGACGTCGGACACGACCGCTCCTGCCGCAAGATGCGGCGCGATCTCCTTGGCGATCTCGCCGCATACGCCGACCGGAGCGCAGACGATAACCAGATCTGCGCCGGCGACCGCGGCGGCGTTGGTTTCGAGCACCTGGTCGGCTATTCCGAGTTCGGCAACACGCCGGCGCGTCGCAGCGGAGCGGGCGCTCGCTACGATTTCGCGGGCGGCGCCCTGCGCGCGCGCCGCTCGCGCGATCGAGGAGCCGATGAGGCCGACGCCGATCAGCGCCAGGCGATTAAAGAGCGGCGTGGGGTTGGTCACAGCGTCACGCCGGCTTTGCCAAGAATTCCTTCAGCGCCGCGACGACAAGCCGGTTCGCTTCTTCCGTGCCGACGGTCATCCGTAGCGCATTTGGCAGCTTATAGGCCGTGGTCTGCCGTAGAATGAGCCCGCGCGCGGTGAGAAAAGCGTCGGCGTCCTTGGCGGTGCGGCCTTTCGTTTCCGGAAAATGGATCAGCACGAAATTGGCGACGCTCGGCGTTACTTTCAGGCCGAGCTTGCCGATTTCTCCCGTCAGCCAGTCGAGCCAGCGCGTGTTGTGCTCGCGCGAGCGCTCCTGGTGCTCGACGTCCTCGATGGCGGCGACGCCGGCCGCGATCGCCGGCCCGGTGACGTTGAAGGGGCCGCGAATGCGGTTGACGGCGTCGACGATGGGAGCGGGGCCGAACATCCAGCCGAGCCGCAGCGCCGCCAATCCGTGGATTTTCGAGAACGTGCGGCACATGACGACGTTGTCGGACGTGGCGACGAGTTCGATGCCGGCTTCGTAGTCATTGCGGCGGACGTAATCGGCGTAAGCGGCATCGAGCACCAACAGCACATTGCCCGGCAGGCCGCGATGCAGCCGCTTGACCTCGTCGAACGATAGACAAGTTCCGGTCGGATTGTTCGGATTGGCGAGAAAGACCATCCTGGTCCTCTTCGTCACCGCGGCGAGGATCGCATCGACGTCGGCGGTGAAATCCCTCTCCGGCGCCACCACCGGCTTGGCGCCCGCGCCAAGCGTCACGATCGGATAGATCAGGAATCCGTGCGTGGTGTGGATCGCCTCATCGCCGTCGACGAGATAAGCGTGCGCCAGCAAGTGCAAGAGATCGTCGGAGCCTGCGCCGCAGACGATGCGGTCGGGATCGAGCCCGAAGGCGCGCCCAATGGCTTCGCGCAAGTCGCTCGCCGAACCGTCCGGGTAGTCCTCCAGATGATCGGCCCAGGATCGATAGGCGGCGATCGCGCGCGGGCTCGGCCCGAGCGGCGTCTCGTTCGACGACAGTTTGAACACCTTGGCGACGCCGGGCGCGCGGCTCTTGCCGGGCACATAGGCCTCGATATCGAGCACGCCGGGTCGCGGCTGGGGACGCATCGCAGTCATTACTCTCTTCCTTCATCCGCACCCATGAACCGGGAGCAGATTTAACCTTTCGCGGGGATCGTATAGCGGGTCGCGTGGCTGCCGACGAGAGCCGACGAACGGATCGTGGCGCCGATCTTAATAAGGGCCGCGGCGACGGCGTCGATGCCGCCATGCTCGACGGAGACCAAAAGCGCGGCGCCGTCGAAGGCGCGGTCGGGCACGGCTATGACGTCGGCGAGCGCCGCGACCGCGTTGACGGCCGCCGCGCTCCAGCCGGAAACCCGCATGCTCCAAACGTCGGTTTCGGTCACCATGGCGTCCGCGGCGGCGCGGGAGACCACAAAAACCGGCATGGCTGCCGGATGATCGGCGCGTTCGACGAACGGCAGCCGGGCGATGATTTTCGGTGCGGTCGCGAATTCCAGCGCCGCCCACCACGGGCCGCCGCCGGCGATTGCGAAAGCGGGAATGAGGCCGAGATCGCCCTTCGATTCGGTGACGGCTTCGACGACACTCGAGGCGCCCATATGGGGCACGAACGGCACGGTAAAGCCGAAATGAAAGCGCGCGGAATCGCGCATCAATGCGTCGCCGGCGGAGAGGTCGGCGTGTACGGAAAACGGCGACTGCACATAGGTGAAGGTCGAAATGATGACGCGCCAAATGCTCTCGGCGGTATCAAGCGGCAGGTTGCCGTGATGGCGCTTGACCAGGCGGCGCATCATATCGGCCTCGCGCGCCGGGCGAAATGCGGAGCCGGTTTCTTCGCTCTTCTTCACCGCGATCAGGCGGTCGATTATCTCGCCGCGTTTGATCAGGAGCTCGTGCATCTGTTCGTCGATGCGGTCGATTTCCTGCCGCAGATCGGCGAGCGATTGATTGGCGCGGCGCGGCGGTTTTGCCATGGCTAGACCCAGTAACGGGGCCCGATTGATAGGTGCCGTTAAGGCCGAAAGCAAAGAAAACGTTGACTCCGAGCGGAAGCGGCCTATTTACGCGGTTTTGGCCGCCAAGTCATGAGTGTGACTTCGGCGGCAAGGCCACGCCGGGAAGCGCGGCCGTTTAAGGAAACTTCGATGGCCGACGTCAGCGCCACCCTCGATCTTGCCGACCGCGCCCGCGAAGCGGACGATCCGCATTCGCTCGTCGTGCGCTTTGCCGCGAACAATCCGCTGCATCTCGACGCCGGCGTCGATTTCGCTCCCCTGCAGATCGCCTATCAGACCTACGGTGAACTCAACGCTGCGCGCAGCAATGCGGTGCTGGTCTGCCATGCGCTCACCGGTGATCAGCACGTCGTCAACGATCATCCGGTGACCGGCAAGCCGGGTTGGTGGGAAACCATGGTCGGCCCCGGCAAGCCGATCGATACCGAGCGCTATTTTGTCATCTGTCCCAACGTTGTCGGCGGCTGTATGGGCAGTTCCGGGCCGGCGTCGACCGATCCGGCAACGGGCGTGCCCTGGGGCCTCGATTTTCCCGTTATCACCGTGCGCGACATGGTGCGCGCGCAGGCCATGCTGCTCGATTATCTCGGCATCGAGTCGCTGTTCGCGGTGGCCGGCGGCTCGATGGGCGGCATGCAGGTGCTGCAATGGGCGGCGAGCTATCCGCACCGGGTGTTCGCCGCGCTGCCGATCGCGGCGGCGACCCGGCATTCGGCGCAAAATATCGCCTTCCACGAGGTCGGCCGCCAAGCGGTCATGGCCGATCCGGATTGGCGCGGCGGACGGTACTTTATCGAAGGCATCAATCCGCGCCGCGGTCTCGCGGTCGCGCGCATGGGCGCGCACATCACTTATCTGTCCGACGCCGCGCTGCACCGCAAATTCGGCCGCCGCTTCCAAGACCGCGACAATCCGACGTTTTCGTTCGACGCCGACTTCCAGGTCGAATCTTATCTGCGCCACCAGGGCATCACCTTCGTCGAACGGTTCGACGCCAACTCGTATCTCTATCTGACCCGCGCGATGGACTATTTCGATCTCGCCGGCGACTATGACGGCGCGGTAGCGAACGCGTTCCGCGCGACGCCGACCCGTTTCTGCGTGATCTCCTTCACCAGCGACTGGCTGTTTCCGACCCCGGAATCGCGCGCTATCGTGCATGCGCTCAATGCCGCGGGCGCGCGTGTCTCGTTCGCGGAGATCACGACCGACAAGGGTCACGACGCCTTCCTGCTCGACGAGCCGGAATTGTTCGCGATCGTGCGTGGATTTCTGGAAGGCGCGGCCAAGGCGCGCGGGTTGCCGGCGAGGTGACGATGCTGACGCGTCTCAAACACGATCTGACCATGGCGGAAGCCGCGCGCGGCCCGGGCGGCTCGCGCGTCGACTTGCTGGTCGTCGCCGACATGGTGCAGCCCGGCGCACGCGTGCTCGACGTCGGCTGCGGCGACGGCGAGCTGCTGCGGCTCCTTGAAAGCCGCGGCGTCGACGGCCGCGGTATCGAACTGTCGCGCGAAGGGGTGAACGAATGCGTCGCCAAGGGCCTCGCCGTCGTGCAAGGCGACGCCGACACCGATCTCGAAGACTATCCCGACGACGGCTTCGATTATGTGATCCTGTCGCAGACCCTGCAGGCGACGCGCCGGCCGCGCGTCGTGCTCGAGCACATGCTGCGGATCGGCCGCCACGCCATCGTGTCGTTCCCGAATTTCGGCCATTGGCGGATCCGGCTGCAGCTATTCTTCGGCGGCCACATGCCGCACACCGACAATCTGCCCTATGCCTGGTACGAGACGCCGAATATCCATTTCTGCAGCATCAAGGACTTCCGCGAGCTGTGTCACGCGGTCGGCGCCAAAATGGAGCAGGCGGCGGCGCTCAACGCCTGGGGCCGCCGGATGCGCCTGAAAATGCCGTGGTGGTTTTGGAATCTGTTCGGCGAGCAGGCGGTGTTCCTGCTGAGCCGGCAAGACTAACTGGCTCCTGCTATATAATGTCGTTTGGCGTCACCTTCGCTCGCGCCGGCGTCGCGCGGGCCCGTAGCTCAATGGTCAGAGCTAGCGGCTCATAACCGCTTGGTTGGAGGTTCGAGT
>CAVTPQ010000021.1:0-220775 GCA_963736605.1 uncultured Alphaproteobacteria bacterium
GGTCATCTGCGTCGATTCCGCGATGTCCGCTTCATGTCCGCTTCATGTCCGCTTTCCACCTGATCGCGACCAAATTGCGGACGTCTCGGCACTTCGGTTTCGGGCAAAAGTCAGACATTAGTGTAGCGTCGGCCAAGCAGCACCGACTCCTGAGATCAACAATTCGATAGACGCGTGTTTCTCTTTAGGAGTGGTACGACAAACAGTACGATATACACGGAAGGACTGCCACCTAAGAAATTGAAAAATAAACAGATTCGCCGACAGACCAAGCACTCCATCATCGGGGCGACGGAAAAGCGGCGATTTAATTGCAAGTTTGCATTCCAATATTTCCTTTCGTCTATGTAGCGTTTTCGGGGCAGGAAATCGACCGCCGGATATGCCGTGCCGAGCGCATTGACGCTGCCTCATGCCGCCGTTACCCCCTCCTGGCAAGGGGCCACCGATGAACGCCAAGGAAAAGGCCGCGCTCGGATCGATCGCTGCGTCGGCGGGGCTGGCGGCGGCGAAGGCCGTGATCGGGCTCATGACCGGCTCGCTGGCGATCCTCTCGGAAGCCGGCCATTCCCTGATCGACCTCTCGGCAACGCTGCTCACCTATTTCGCCGTTCGCGTTTCCGACAAGCCGGCCGATGCCGAGCACCAATTTGGCCACGGCAAGGTCGAATCCGTCACCGCGCTCGCCGAGACAGCGTTGCTGTTCGTGCTCACAGCCGTGGTGATCTTCGAAGCAACGCAGCGGCTCATCGGCGCGCAATCGCATGCAGTCGAAGCGACGGCGGCAGCCTTTATCATTATCGGCGGCTCGATCGCGGTCGATTTTTTCCGCGCCCGCACGCTCAACCGCGTCGCCAAGGCGACGTCGAGCGAGGCGCTGCAGGCCGATGCGTTGCATTTTTCCTCCGATATGTGGTCGTCGGTCGCGGTGCTGATCGGGCTTTGCGGGGTGGCGCTGGGCTACAGCTGGGCCGATGCCACGGCGGCGATCGTGGTTGCGGTGTTCATCTGCATCGCCGGCTGGCGGCTCGGCCGGCGCACCATCGATACGCTGACCGACGCGGCGCCGGCCGGCGTGAGCGAGCGCGTCGCGACCATCGCGCGCCAGGTCTCTGGCGTCGTTGCGGTCGAGCGGGTGCGGGCGCGGCCGGCCGGCGCGGTGTTGTTCATCGAGCTTGGCGTCGCCGTGAGCCGCACGCTGCCGCTCGACCGCGTCACCGCTATCAAGCAGCAGCTGACCGCCGCCATCCGTGCCGAGCTGCCATCGGCCGAAATCACCATCACCACCGAGGCGCGCGCGCTCGACGACGAAACCGTGCGCGAGCGCGTCATGGTGATTGCGCGCGATCTCGGGCTGGCCATCCACCACGTCGCGGTGCAGACGATCGCTGCGCGTCTGTCGGTCTCAACCGATCTCGAAGTCGAAGGCACGCAGTCGCTTGCCGCCGCGCATGAAGTCGCAAGCCGGCTCGAACAGGCGGTGCGCGACGAGCTCGGAACGGAGGTCGAAGTCGAAACCCACATCGAACCGCTGCTCGTCGATGTGCTCTCCGGACGCGACGCCGCCGCGGCGCGGATCGCCGAAGTGCGCGAAGTCCTGACATCGCTTGCCGTCGAGATCCCCGACCTCGCCGAGGTGCATGACGTGCGCGTGCGCGAGACGCCCGACGGCGAGATCGTCAATTTTCATTGCCGCGTCGATTCGGCGCTTTCTGTGGCCGCGGTGCACGACCTGGTCGACGCGCTGGAACGCCGGTTGCGCCGGCGCTTCCCGGCCATCCGGCGCGTCATCGGCCATGCCGAGCCGGGGCGTTAGGGCACGATCACGAATGAGTTGCCGACAAGCACGTATTCGTCGTCCTGGAAGCCGCCGATCGCCGGTGAGACTTTCGGCCGAGAGACATTCCTGCCGGGAGGCCTCACCTACGCTTTGCCCAGCCCGGTCCGGACGATCACGCCCACTTCCGAATACACTTGATTGAGCGGGGACAGAAATTTGTGGAGTGCAGTCTTTGCAACCGACAAATCGCGCAAAACAAGGCAGTCGATTCCCGTGCCGAGGAAACACGCCAAAGCGTCACCCGGCGTTTCAACGATCGGTTCGCCCTTCACATTGAAAGAGGTGTTCAGCAACACCGGAATGCCCGTGACTGCCTCAAATTCCTTAAGCAGCCCATACAAAATCTCATTGTCCTGCTGCCGAACCGTTTGTACCCGCGCCGTGCCATCAACATGTACAACCGCGGGAATCTTACTTCTCCAATCCGGGCGGACCCGTTTAGCCAGCAGCATGAATGGAGAGTCCTCGTCACCCTCAAAGACGTCTCTTGCTCTTTCGGCAAGCACGATGGGGGCAAATGGACGGAACGACTGGCGGTGCTTGACCCGCTGGTTCAGACGATCCTTCATGTCGGCTTGCCGCGGGTCTGCCAAAATGCTGCGGTTGCCGAGCGCACGCGGTCCAAATTCCGAGCGACCCTGGAACCATCCGACAATTTGCCCTTCCGCGAGCGCGCGCGCCGTGTCGGCGCATATGTTTTTGCTGTGGCGGACTTTCGTTACCAAGCGAACGAGCGGCCTATTCAACAACTCTTGCAAATCTTTATCGGTATATTCCACGCCGAGATAAGCATGGCACATAACGAATGAGCGTTGCTTTCTCTGTATCGCCACGTGTCCATAGTAAGCGCAGCCGATAGCAATCCCATCGTCGCCGGCCGCCGGTTGAATCCATACGTTTTCGAATCCAGCTTCTCGCGCGATCCGCCCGTTGGCGACGCAGTTCAGGGCGACACCGCCGGCAATGCAGAGATTTTTGGCGCCAGTCATTTCGCGTAGCCAAATGGCGCGGGCAAGGAGCACTTTTTCCGTGTCATCCTGAACGCGCCAAGCCAGATCTTTCCAATGCTGCATCGACGGACTGGCTTCCCAATCCTGCCCGCGGTCGCCCAACCATGGACGGTCGAATTCCTCGGACCAATCGAGAACGTCCAACCTGCCGTCTTTCAATTCGAGCAGCGGCCTTGTCTGTTCGGGACGCCCATAAGGAGCCAGGCCCATCAGCTCGCCGCACTTGTTCCAGTCGCCGAAGACATAGGTCGAGACCCGGCTGTATAAAGCGCCAAGGCCCGGCATGTTGTAAAACTCCTGACTCAGAAAGCCGCGGCTGGGCTCCATCCAGATCTTCTTCAAGGTTTCGAGTTCGCCGCCGTTGAACCGATAATAGCTCTCCGACTCGCGGGCCAACGGACTTGCTTTGTCGGTCAATGGAAAACTTTCACAGACATCGGAGCTATAGCTGCCGACACCGTCCACGACCATGACCACACCTTCATCGAAGGGGCATACGGCGAAGGCACTGTAGGCGTGCGCGAGATGATGGGAGATCGTCACGACCTTGATCGAATTTGAGAGAAACAAAGGATTTTTTGATGCTTGCGTTCGCTCATCGGCATCCAAAAAAACCGGCATATCTTGATGAACTAGGCGCTTTTCCATTTCCTCGACGGGGAGGATGTAACAGTTGCGCACCACCAATCCGACGTCGTTGATGGAAATGCCCTCCGCGTTCAGGCAATAATCGATGACTTCCTGATAAAAGCCGGTAGCGTGTTTTTCGCGAGTAATTCGCTCTTTGGCGATGGCGAATGCGATCGCGCCGTCGCGCAGCAGGCACGCGCTAACATCATGGTCATAGGTATTCAGTCCGATTATGTAACTGTGTTTCGGTGACATTGCGTTCTATGACGACACTGCGCCGCAGTCCGGACATTGCGGGAAGATTGCACAAATACCGGGGCGGTTTGCTCTTGGGTTGTACACTTTGTGGGCTGTGCCAGCGAGCAGATCGATGACCGGCACACCTTGCTTAAGGGCTCGAATGGAGCTACGCTTTGGAGTTGAAAATGAAAAGCCTTCAAGCAGGCAATCAAATGGCCGGAAATCAACACAGCAGTGCGCGCAAATTCTTGACGCGCTGTCTGGCAATAGCTGCCCTGCTCGGGGTCTATTGCCTCGTGACCGTCGGCGTTTCGGGTCTGGTGATGAGCACGACCGATACGGCTGCGCAAGCCAGAGGCGGTGGTCGCGGCGGCGGTAGAGGGGGCGGCAGAGGCAGAGGCGGCGGCGGCCCCAGAGGTGGTGGTCGCGGAATAGGTCGCGGCCATCCCCACTTCTGGCATGGCCATTGGTGGGGCTACGGCATTGGTCCGTGCTGGCGACTGATTGCGCCGGGCTATTGGGTCTGGATCTGCGGTTAAGCAATCTTCACCGGACCGGCATCCTGGACTACGCCGAACGTCGGCGCAGACCGAACTCCGAAATCGCACGTTTCGTGAACTCGTTGCAGCGCGGGGCCGCGCGGCTGGAGCGTTGCTTTGCCAAGCTCAGCACAGGCAAATGACGAGCGCGCTTTTAATTGGGCCGCAAAGCCTCTACATCACTGCGCATCATGCGCACCGAAGAACCCCGCCCCGTCCGCCTGCAAGATTATCGTCCGCCCGATTGGCTCATCGAAACCGTCGATCTCGACGTGTCGCTGCACCCCACGGCGACAACGGTTCGCGCCAGGCTCAAGATCAAGCCCAACGCGGCCGGAACGCCGGCGCCGCTGGTGCTCGACGGCGAGGAGTTGCAACTTCACTCGCTCGCGCTCGACGGCAAGCCGCTAGCGGCGGAAGATTTCGTCGCCACGCCGGACCGGCTGACCATCGCGCAGGCGCCCAACCGGCCGTTCGAGTTGACAATCGAAACCGTCGTCGACCCGACCGGCAATACGCAGCTTATGGGGCTGTACCGCGCTGGGGCGACCTATTGCACGCAGTGCGAGGCCGAAGGATTTCGGCGGATCACTTACTTCCTCGACCGGCCGGATGTGATGGCGGTCTATACCACGCGCATCGAGGCCGACAAGAAAGAGGCGCCGGTTCTCCTCTCCAACGGCAATCTCGTCAGCCACGGCGACCTGCCGGGCACGTCGCGGCATTTTGCGGTCTGGCACGATCCATTCCCCAAACCGTCCTATCTGTTTGCGCTGGTCGGCGGCAATCTCGGCTGCGTCGAGGACACTTTCACCACGATGTCCGGACGCCAAGTCAAGCTCGCCATCTATGTCGAGCCCGGCAAAGAGGACCGCGTTGCCTACGCCATGGACAGTCTCAAACGCGCCATGCGCTGGGACGAAACCGCGTTCGGGCGCGAATACGATCTCGATATTTTCATGATCGTCGCCGTCTCCGCCTTCAATATGGGCGCGATGGAGAACAAGGGGCTCAACGTTTTTAACGACAAATACGTACTGGCCTCGCCGTCGAGCGCCACCGACGGCGACTATGCCGGCATCGAGGCGGTGATCGCGCACGAATACTTTCACAACTGGACCGGCGACCGCATCACCTGCCGCGACTGGTTTCAGCTCTGTCTCAAGGAAGGGCTGACGGTATTTCGCGACCAGGAATTCACCGCCGATCAGCGCTCGCGCGCGGTCGAGCGCATCAGCGACGTTCGGGGCTTGCGGGCGCATCAGTTCGTCGAAGATGCCGGGCCGCTGGCCCATCCGGTGCGGCCCGAAGTGTATCGCGAGATCAACAACTTCTACACCTCGACCGTCTACGAAAAAGGCTCCGAGGTGGTGCGTATGATCCGCACGCTGCTTGGTCCCGCCACGTTCCGCAACGGCATGGACCTTTATTTCACGCGCCACGACGGCCAGGCGGCGACGATCGAGCAATTCGTGCAATGCTTCGCCGACGTGAGCCGGCGCGATTTTTTTCCGCAGTTCATGCGCTGGTATTCGCAGGCCGGCACCCCCGACGTCAAAGTCGTGCCGCATTACGACCCGCGCGGAAAAACCTACCGGCTCGACATCACGCAGACGGTGCCGTCGACGCCGGGTCAGCCGAAAAAACAGCCGATGGTAATCCCGCTCGCGCTTGGGCTGGTCGGCAAGAACAGCGGCGATCTGCCGCTCGTGCTCAATGGCGAGCCGCTCGATCGCGGAGTGCTCGAACTGACGCAACCGAGCCAGAGTTTCTTGTTCACCGACGTCGCGGAGCGGCCGGTGCCGTCGCTCAATCGCGGCTTTGCCGCGCCGATCAAGCTCGCACTGCCGCTCGAACCGGACGATTTGCGCTTCCTCGCCGCACACGATTCCGATCCGTTCAACCGCTGGCAGGCGGTGCAGACTTTGGCCATGACTTTGCTCAAGACCAATGTCGCGGCGGTGCGCGCCGGCGGCCCGCTGCGCGAGGACGACGGCTTGATGGCCGCGCTCGGCGCCATTCTCAACGACGCCAAGCTCGAGCCGGCCTTCATCGCGCTGACGCTGTCGCCACCGAGCGAGGCCGACATTGCGCGCGAAATCGGCGGCGACGTCGATCCCGATGCCATCTTCACCGCGCGCCGCAAGCTGCGTGCGGCGATCGGCAACCGGCACGGCGTGCCGCTGGCCGATACTTATCAGCGGATGATCACGCCCGGACCCTACCGGCCGGATGCGCAAAGCGCCGGGCGGCGCGCGCTTAAGAATATCTGCCTCGATCTGGAGGCGATGACGGAAACGCCGGCGGCGATCGCGCGCGCGTTTGCTCAATACCAGAACGCCGACAATATGACCGACCGCATGGCCGCGCTGGAAACGCTGGCGCTGCACGACCGGCCGGAACGCGCTGCCACGCTCGACGACTTCTACAAGCGCTATGCCGCCGATCCCTTGATCATCGACAAGTGGCTGGCGCTGCAGGCGGCGATCCCGGAGCCGGCGACGCTCGATCGCGTCCGCGCGCTGACCAAGCATCCGGCTTTTTCGATCACCAACCCCAACCGCATCCGGGCGCTGATCGGCTCGTTCGCGCAAGCCAACCACACCCAATTTAACCGCGGCGACGGCAAGGGCTTTGACTTCGTCGCCGACTTCGTCCTCGCGCTCGACCCGAAGAATCCGCAGGTGGCGGCGCGCTTGATGGGTGCCTTTCGCTCCTGGCGGGCGCTCGAAGTAAAACGCCGCGTCAAAGCCGAAGTTGCGCTCCGCCGCGTCGCCGCCGCGCCGGCGCTGTCACCCGACCTCAACGACATCGTGGCGCGCACACTGGCGGAAAGCTGACCGCAGGCACCGTCACCGCGAGACGCGATCTGGCCCGGCTCGCCGGACTTCGGGCCGGATCCACTGGCTTGCAATGACGATGCGTTCTACGTGTTTGATCTGACTCTGTTTTAGGTCGCGGATGCAGCGACAGGCGTGCACGCGATGGCGGGGGAGAGGTCAGATGGCCTTTTCCGCACTGCAAAAAACTTCGGGATAATTCTTAAAAAATATTGACTCCGGACTCTCGACAAATCAGCACGCATCGATTCTATTGATGACGATTCGGAGAGATGCGGCACACCTCTTCGACGGCGGTGGACGGAATAATCCGAACGGAGGCAGGCAATGGCGCGCGCCGATGCGGCGAGTGCGTCTCTACGTTCCGATTCGATCAAGGGGCTGGCGCAATCGATCGCCAATCCCGCTTATCGGCGCCTATTGACCGCCGAGCCGCTGTTACGGCGCGCCGTTCCGGTTCTCATCGTCGCCTTCATGGTGACGATCTGCGTCGGCGCCGCAGTGCAAGTGCTCGAGCACCGCCGTCAAGTCGTGTTCGACGCCACCCGGACCATCGAGGCGCTTGCCGATCATTTCGCCACGGTACTCGATCGCCCGCCGCGCGACAGCATGCATCTCGCGCGCAGCTCCGAAGCGCTGCAGCAAGCCCTGCCGGTCTGGGCGGCGGGCGCCGGACGGCGCATCCTGGTTGCCGACGGCGACGGCACGATCGTCGCCGCCCTGCCGAACGAACCGCAGCTGTTGGGACGCCAAATCCTCGACGTGCTCGGCCCGTCGCAGCCGCTGACCACGTTCGGCGCCGCGGCCGGCACCATGGAGATCGCGCTGCCCGACGGCGAAACTGCCTTCGCTACGGTGCGGGCGTTGAAGAATCCGGTGGGCCTCCTCGCCGTCATTCAGGGCCGTAAAGACGCGCTCGCCGATTGGCGCTCGACCACCGCGCTGACGGCGACGCTATCGGCCACGACCGGCTTCGTGGTGCTGATCCTCGGCTTTGCCTTCCATTGGCAGGCGACGCGCGCGCGCGAAGCCGACGTTATCCACGACACCGTGCGGAGCCGCGTCGATACCGCGCTTAACCGCGGCCGCTGCGGGCTGTGGGATTGGGACCTGGCGCGCGGCCGTATATTCTGGTCACACTCGATGTACGACATACTCGGCTTGCCGCAGAAGGACGACCTCCTCACCTTCGGCGAAGTCAATGCGCTCGTCCATCCGGACGACATCAATTTATACGAACTGGCGACCCAGCTCGCCGACGCCAAGGTGCAGTCGATCGACCATGCCTTCCGCATGCGCCATGCCGACAGCAAATGGCTGTGGCTACGGGTGCGCTGCGAACTGGCGCGCCAGGACGGCGAAGCCGGCCCCCATCTCATCGGCATCGCCGTCGATACCAGCGAGCAGAAGAGCCTGGTCGAGCGGACGGTAGAGGCCGATTTGCGGCTGCGCGACGCCATCGAGACCATTCCCGAAGCCTTCGTGCTGTGGGACGCCGACAATCGTCTGGTGCTGTGCAATTCGAATTTCCAGGAACTGCATCACCTGCCCGACGAGGCCGTGGCGGCGGGCACCAGCTACGAGGCGATCGTCGCCGCCGGGCGCAAGCCGATCATCCGCACCGCCGTCGCCAATGACGGCGTCGAGCCGCGCGGCGCGCGCACCTTCGAAGCGCAACTCGACGACGGGCGCTGGATGCATATCAGCGAACGCCGCACCAAGGACGGCGGTTACGTCTCGGTCGGAACCGACATCACCAAGATCAAGCAGCACGAGCAGAAGCTGATCGAAGGCGAGAAACGCCAGATCGCGACCATCGCCGATCTGCGCAAATCCCGCCGCGCACTGGAATTGCAAACCGCAGAACTTGCCGATCTCGCGGAAAAATACGCCGAGGAGAAGACCCGCGCCGAGGACGCCAACGCGGCGAAGTCGAAATTTCTGGCCAATATGAGCCACGAGCTTCGTACCCCGCTCAACGCCATCATCGGCTTCTCCGAGATCATGGAATCGGGAATGTTCGGGCCGCTCGGCGCCGAGAAGTACACCGAATATTCCCGCGACATCCGCGAGAGCGGCGAATATCTGCTCGACGTCATCAATGACATTCTCGACATGTCGAAGATCGAGGCCGGCGGCATCCGGCTCACGCCGGAAGTGGTGGCGCTCGAGCCCGTGCTCGCCGACTGCCTGCGCGTGGTGTCGACGCGCGCCGGCGAAAAGCAACTGACGCTCGATGCCAAAGTCGACCCCGACATCGAACTTAATGCCGATCGCCGCGCGTTAAAGCAGATCGCGCTCAATCTGCTGTCCAACGCCGTGAAGTTCACCCCGGACGGCGGCGCGGTGACGGTGCGTGGGCGCCGGCGCGACGGCACAGTCACCATCGCCATCGCCGACAACGGCATCGGCATCCCCAAGGACGCGCTGCGCAAGCTCGGCCGGCCGTTCGAGCAGGTCGAGAGTCAATTGACCAAACGCCATCAGGGCTCCGGCCTTGGCCTCGCCATCGCCAAATCGCTGGTGGAAATGCACGGCGGCGTCATGCGCATCCGCTCAAAACTCGGCCATGGCACCCTGGTCGTGGTCCGCCTGCCGGTGCAGACGACGGCGCCGGCGCGCGCGGAAAGAGGGGCGGAAGCGGCCGCTACGCTTCAGCCTGAATTGCTTGGGGCGTGACTTACGGCTCCTTGCCCAATATCCGCACGAAACAGTCGCGCACTTGTCGTTGCGTCTCCTCGACATGAGCCTGCAGCGCGGGAAAATCCGGCAGGTCGGCGGCGCGGGCGAGAAGTTCGAGCACCCCGGCACTCGCCGTTTTCGGATCGAAGGCGGTGGGCAGACAGAGCCGCAGGATTTGCGTCAAATCGTGAAACAGCCGCACCGCCGGGCGCAGCACGTCGGCGTCCTCGGGCTTTAGCACGCCAAGCCGGGCCGCCTTTTCCAGTGCCCGCGCCGTCGAGGTATCGAGAATCTCCGGCGTCGCTGCGGCATGAACCAGTTGCAGATATTGCGCGATGAATTCGATATCGATCAATGCACCGGCGGCATATTTGAGGTCCCAAACATTTGCATCGCCTTTTTCTCTGGCGATGGCCGCGCGCATCTCGACGACGTCATTGGCAATGATGCGCGCGTCTCGCTTACGGCGCAGCGCGTCGCGGATCGTCGCCTCGATCTTTGCCGAAAAATCGGGCGCGCCCGAAGCCACCCGCGCGCGAGTGAGCGCCATGTGCTCCCAAGTCCACGCCTCGCTCTCCTGGTAGCTTTTAAAGCCGTCGATTTGGGTGGCGACCGGACCGGCCCGGCCTGAGGGCCGCAGCCGCATGTCGACCGCATAGAGGCGCCCGTAATTGGTTTGCACCGTCAAGGCGCTGATCAGGCGCTGCGTGAAGCGGGCAAAATATTGCGCGCCGTAGAGCGGTCGCTTGCCGTCCGAGCTCGGGTGCTTGTGGTCGAAATCGTAAATCACGATCAGGTCGAGATCGGAGTTCGCGGTCATTTCCCGGGCGCCAAGCCGGCCGAGCGCGACGATCGCGCTGTTGCCATCAGAGATACGGCCATACGTCGCGGCGAAATCGTCGCTGACCTTTTGATGCACGGCGCGGAGAAGAACGTCGGCGAGCCGCGCGAAAGCCTCGCCGGCCTGTTCGGCGGACATCGCCCCGGAAAGCACCCGGGCTCCGATCAGGAACATATGCTCCTGACCGAACAGCCGGATGGCGTCGAGGATCGCCTCATAGCCGCGGCTCTCTTCCAACGCCCGGGCGAGCGCCGCTTCGAGCCGCGCCTCGTCGGGCAACGAGGCGAAGAAGCGCGGCTCGACCAACGGATCGATGAAGTGCGGATTTTGCGCCAGGATCTCGGCGAGCCGCGGTGCGGTGCCAAGGATCAGCGCGACAAAGCGGATCAGTTCCGGATTCTGTCGTAGCAGCGAGAAAAAACGCCCGCCAGCGCGCAGTCCGGCGAGGAACCGGTCGAATGTCGCAAACGCCGCATCCGGATTTTCCGCCCGGGAGAATTGATCGACGATGACGGGGATGAGTGCTGCGAGATTGTCGCGCGCCTGCCCGCCGCGCAACGCGCGGTAGCGACCGCTGCGCCAATTCTGCACGGCAGCCGCGACCTCCTGCGGCCGGCGAAAGCCCAGCTGCGCCAATCGATCGAGCGTTTCGGCCTGCGCCGGCCCATCGGCAAACGACAGCTGCTGCTGGCTGGCCAGAAACTCCGGCGCGCGTTCAAACAGCCGCACGTAGTGCCGCTCGACATTGCGCAAATGGACAACGAGCGCATCGGCAAATTCGGCGCGGCCGCCAAAGCCGAGGAAACGGGCAAAATCGTCGAGCGCGGCTGAGTCGGCGGGCAGCGTATGAGTCTGCTCGTCATTCATCATTTGCAAGCGGTGCTCGACGCGGCGCAGGAAATTGTACGCCGCCGTCAGCTCATCGCGCGCGGCGGCATCGATCCAACCGTCGGCCGCGAGAACGGCAAGGGTGGCGACAGTGCTGCGGCCGCGCAGTTCGCCGTGGCGGCCGCCGGCGATCAGCTGCTGGGTTTGCGCGAAGAACTCGATCTCGCGGATGCCGCCGCGGCCGAGTTTGACATTGTGGCCCTCGACCGCGATCTCGCCATGGCCGCGATAGGCGTGGATTTGCCGCTTCATTTCGTGGACGTCGGCGATGGTCGCGTAGTCGAGATATTTGCGCCAAACGAATGGCGCGAGATCGCGAAGCAATCGCTCGCCTGCGGCAAGATCGCCGGAGCAGGCGCGCGCCTTGATCAGCGCGGCGCGCTCCCAATTCTGGCCGCGGCCTTCGTAGTAATCGAGCGCCGCGTCGGTCGAAATCGCAATCTGCGTCGACGACGGATCGGGGCGAAGCCGCAAATCGACCCGGAACACGTAACCATCGGCGGTCCGCTCCTGCAGAAGCTTGACGAGACCGCGCGTGACGCTGACGTAGAACGGCGCCGGCTCGACGTCAGGGGCGAGCTTTGCCGCAGCCGCATCGAAGAAAACCATCAGGTCGATGTCGCTCGAGAAGTTAAGCTCGCGGCCGCCCATTTTGCCCATCGCCAGCACGATGTAGCCGCTCGCTTCCTCGGGATTTTTGCGATCCGGCGGCGCAAGCTTCTTGCGTTTGACCGCCTCGCGCAGGAGAAAACGCACCGCGGCAGCAAGCGCGGTGTCGGCTACGTCGGTAAGCGCGCCGGTGACCCGCGCGACCGGCCAGACGCCGCCGATATCGGCGAGCGCGATCAAAAGCGCGGCTTCCCCCTTCATGCGGCGCAGTAAGCGCATCACGTCGGCTTGCCCATGCGCCGCAGCGGCGGCGCCCTTCGTTTCGGCCAGCAATGTTGTGAGCGCCGCATCCGGGTCGCTGTCGAGCAAGCGGACAAAGCGCGCAGGGTCCGCCTGCACCAGGTCCCAGAGATAAGGCGCCGCCTCGGCGATGCCGCCGAGAAGACCGGCCAATGACGGATGCGTACGAACGAAAGCTTTGAGCTCCCGGCCGGCGACGTTGGCCTTGAGGCTTGCAAGGAAGCCCGCGGCGCGCGCAGACGCTTGTGCCGTAGGCGGCAACGGCAACGCGCCGCCAAGCCGCCGCACCAATGCGCCTTCATCCTGTTTCTGGCGTTGTTCCCGCGGCCGCTTTGCGCGCGCAGGCCGTTTCATCCCGCCCCCGCCGGTCCCGCACGCGGAAGCGCAATCGTGCTACGCAGGCCGGGATGATTGTCCTCGAGCTTCAATTCGCCGCCATGCAGGCGCGCCACCGCGGAGGCGAGGCTTAAGCCCAATCCCGAGCCCGGCTCCGAGCGGCTTTGTTCGAGGCGCACGAAACGCTCCACCACACGGCCGCGATCGGCGTCGGGAATGCCCGGCCCGCGATCCGCCACGCTGAGCGTAATGCGGTCGCCTTCGTTGCCCGCTTTGATCAGCACCTCTGTGGGCATGCCATTCACTTTGCCGTCCGGCCGCGCATATTTGATGGCGTTATCGACGAGATTAGCCAGCGCCTGGCTGACCAGTTCGCGATTGCCGCGCACCGGCGCCGCGCCGTTGGCCTCGACCTTGAGCGAAATCCCCTTCTCGTCCGCCAGCGGCTCGTACAGCTCGCCGACATCGCGAGCGATTTCGGCGGCATCGAATTCGATCATGTTGTCGCGCGCTTGGCCGGATTCGGCGCGCGCGATCATGAGCAGCGCGTCGAAGGTGCGGATGAGGTCGTCGGATTCGGCGATGGTCGACTCTAAAGCGTCGCGATAGGCGGCATCGCCGGTGGGGTGACGCAGGGTCTGTTCGCAGCGATTGCGCAGCCGGGTCAGCGGCGTTTTCAGGTCATGGGCGATATTGTCGGATACTTCCTTTAAGCCCCGCATCAAGGCCTCGATACGCTCGAGCATGGCGTTGAGGTGATCGGCGAGGCGATCGAGCTCGTCGCCGGTGCCGGCGACCGGCAAGCGTCCGGCGAGATCGCCGCGCATGATGGTTTGCGCCGTATCGGTCATGGCGTCGATGCGCTTGAGCACGCGGCGGCTGACGAAGAATCCACCGGCAAGCCCAAGCACGATGACCAGCGCCAGCGACCATTGCCCGGCGTGGGCGATGATGCCGAACAGGCGCTCGCGTTCCTCGAGGTCGCGCCCGACCAGCAAGTGGAAGCCGCCCGGCAGCTGGACGACCCGGACCAAGGCGCGGTGATCGCTGCCTTCCGGGGATTCCAGCCGCCGATAATTGGTCTCAAGCCAGCCGGGGTGATCGAGAACGCCTGGCTCGAGCGAGCCGACATTGCCGGCAAGCCCCTCCCCGGTCGGCGTCGTCACCAGATAAAGGCTCGAACCCGGGCGCCGGGAGCGCAGATCGACCACGATCACCAGCCGCCGGATGCCGCCTTGCTCGTATTGTTCAGACAGTCCATTAACTTCGCCGTTGACGGTCGAGGTGATCTGCTCGTCGATCAAGCGTCGGGTATTGAGCGCGAAATAGCCAAGTAGCGACGCCGCGAACAGGACGAAAATCGCCAGATAAACCAGCGTCAGCTTGAACGCCGTGGTGCGCAGAAGTTTGCCGAGCGCCGTCACTGTGTTTTCTCAGTCCGCACGCCCAATTCGTCATCGGAAAAATCATCTTCCCAGAATTCGAGGGCCGTGCGTTTGCCGGCGTCCAGATTCGCCGCTTCGGCGCGCCGCAGCTCGACGCGGCGAATTTTGCCGGAGATCGTTTTCGGCAGTTCGGAGAATTCGAGCCGCCGCACCCGCTTGAACGGAGCAAGCGCGGTGCGGCAATGGCGAAAGATCGACAAAGCGGTATCGCGATCGGGCTTTTGTCCCGGCGCCAGCGCCAAGAACGCCTTCGGCACGGCAAGCCGCAGCGGATCGGGCGACGGCACCACCGCAGCCTCGGCCACCGCCGGATGCTCGATCAGAATGCTCTCAAGCTCGAACGGGCTGATGCGATAATCGGAGGATTTGAAGACATCGTCGGCGCGGCCGACATAGGTCAAATAACCGTCGTCGTCGACTGCGGCGACGTCACCGGTGCGGTAGACGCGCTCACGCTGCGTGCGCATGCCGCCGTCGTCGCCCTGATAGCCTTGCATCAAGCCAGTCGGCCGCGGCTCGAGCATGAGGCAGATCTCACCCTCTTTGGCGGGCGTGCCGTTGGCATCGAGGAGCGCGACGCGGTAGCCCGGCAGCGGTCGGCCCATCGAGCCGGCTTTCAGTTTCTGGCCCGGCGTATTGCCAACCAGCGCCGTCGTCTCGGTCTGGCCGTAGCCGTCGCGGATGGTAATACCCCAGGCCGCCTTGACCCGCTCGATCACTTCGGGATTGAGCGGCTCGCCGGCGCTGATGAGTTCCTTAATGCGGACCGGCCAGGCCGAAAGCTCCTCCTGGATCAGCATCCGCCACACGGTCGGCGGTGCGCAAAACGTCGTGACGCTGCAGCGCACGATAGTGTCGAGCAGGCCGCGGGCATTGAAGCGGCGTTGGTTGACGATGAAAACCGCCGCTTGGGCGTTCCACGGCGAAAAGAAACAGCTCCAGGCGTGTTTGGCCCAGCCCGGCGACGAAATGTTGAGGTGAACGTCGCCCGGCCGCAGTCCTAGCCAGTACATCGTCGACAGATGACCGACCGGATAGCTCTGGTGACTGTGCACGACGAGTTTTGGCGTCGCCGTGGTACCCGAGGTGAAATAGAGCAGCACCGGATCGTCCGGCCGCGTGTCGCCGTCCGGCGTGAATTCCGCAGACGCTTGATAAGCCGTCGCGTACGAGACCCAGCCGGGCATTTCCTTGCCGACGACGACGCGGGTGTAATCCCCAGGCAGGTCGGCGAATTTGGCCGCCGCATCGGCGCTGGCGATGACGTGGCGCACGCGGCCGCGGGCGAAACGGTCGGCGAGGTCGTTGCGGGTGAGCAGCGTCGTCGCCGGCACAATGACGGCGCCGAGCTTCATTGCCGCCAGCATGCACTCCCACAGCGGCACCACGTTGCCAAGCATGACCAGAATGCGGTCGCCGCGGTGGACGCCAAGGGCGCGTAGCGCATTGGCGACCTGATTCGAACGATCGCTCAGCGCGGCAAAGGAAAGCTTGGTCTCGCCCGCGTCCTCGTCGACCAGCCAAAGCGCGGGGTCGGGATTGTCGCGCGCCATGACGTCGAAGTAGTCGAGCGCCCAGTTGAAGCGCTCGAGCTTTGGCCATTGGAAATCGCGATAGGCGGCAGTGTAGTCCTCGCGATGGCGCAGCAGGAAATCACGGGCCGCGATAAACGGCGCGGCATTGCTCGGCGTCATGGCGATCTCCCGTTCGTTCTCAAAACACGCAACGCGCAACCGAACTAGCGAGCGCCGTCGCGGATCATATAGCCCGCACCGCGCACGGTGTGCAGCAGCGGCTGCGCAAAGCCTTTGTCGATTTTAGATCGCAATCGCGAAATGTGCACGTCGATCACGTTCGTCTGCGGATCGAAATGATAATCCCAAACGTTCTCTAACAGCATGGTGCGGGTGACCACCTGACCGGCGTGTCGCATCAGATATTCGAGCAGGCGGAATTCCCGCGGCTGCAGCTGCACTTCCTGACCGGCGCGGCTGACCTCATGCGACAGCCGGTTGAGCTCAAGATCGCCGACGCGGTAGACGGTTTCCTCGCCGCGGCTGCCGCGCCGCCGCGCCAGCGCTTCGACGCGCGCCAGAAGCTCGGAGAAGGCGTATGGCTTGGCGAGATAGTCGTCGCCGCCGGTGCGCAGCCCCTTGACCCGGTCGTCGACCTGGCCGAGCGCCGAGAGGATCAGGACCGGTGTCTCGACCGCCTTAGCGCGCAAAGCGCCGATGACCGACAGGCCGTCACGCTTCGGCAGCATGCGATCAACGATCAGAACGTCATATTCGCCGTCGAGAGCGAGCTGCAGCCCATCCTCGCCGTCACCGGCCTGGTCGGCGACGTGGCCGACCTCGCGGAACGCCTTGACCAGATAATCGGCCGCGTCGCGGTCGTCCTCAATGATGAGAAGACGCATGTTCAGTCGCCGCACTCAAAGAGTGTGTGTCTAGCACTAATTATATAATAGTCCCGCGCCGATCCCGGGAGCTAAGCCATAACATCGGGATCACAGAGTAGCCACGCCCGGGCCGCGGGCGGGTCAATAAAGCGAGGGGGTAGCGAGCGATTGCCCGCCACCCCCTCTTACCTACTCCACCCCGGCGGGGGCGACGGATGCCGGGAGGTAGAGTTGGTATTCGGCGGGGACGGGTCTTGCGACCCGTCCCCCAGGGTACGCCCGCCAGCGGGGGCGACGGATGCCGGCGGATCGCCCCTTTGCGCTAGGCGTTGCCGAGCGGCAGCGCCACGAACTTCGTGCCGTCGCTCGATTTCACCCTGAACAACACAGTGTGCTTGCCCGACGAACGCGCCTCGTCGAGCCCCTTGCTGACGTCGGCCGGCGTCGCCACCGCCTTGCCGCCCACGTCGAGAATGACATCGCCGACTTGGAAGCCGTGGTCGGCGGCGACGCCACCCTCCTCGACCGCAGTGACCACGACGCCGTTGCCGCCGGCGCCCGATACTTTGCTGCTCGGCGCAAGCGTGAGGCCGAGCTTCGGCATTTCGCTTCCGGCATCTTCGTGAGCAGGCGTGTTCGATGCCTCTTTCTCGGCCGGCAAGGTGCCGAGCGTCAGGGTCACGGTCTTGTCCGCACCCTGATGGATCGTGCCGAGCTTGACCGTTGTGCCGGGCGACATGGTGCCGATCTTGCGCGCCAAGTCGCGGGCATCCTTTACCGGCTCGTCATTGACGGAGGTGATGACGTCGCCGCTGGCGATGCCGGCCTTGGCAGCCGGGCTATCCTTCTGCGGTTCGGAAACGAGCGCACCGGCCGACTGCTTCAATCCCATGCTGTCGGCGATGTCGGGCGTGACCGATTGGATCTGCACACCGATCCAGCCGCGCGTGACGCTGCCCTTGTCGCGAAGCTGCGCGATCACGCTTTTGACCGTGTCGGCGGGAATAGCGAAGGCGATGCCAACCGAGCCGCCGGACGGTGAAAAGATTGCGGTGTTGACGCCGATGACATTGCCGTCGACGTCGAAAGTCGGTCCGCCGGAATTGCCTTTGTTCACCGGGGCGTCGATCTGGATGAAATCGTCATAGGGGCCGGCGCCGATATCGCGGCCGCGGGCCGAGACGATGCCGGCGGTGACCGTGCCGCCGAGCCCGAACGGATTGCCGACCGCGAGTACCCAATCGCCGACGCGCGGCGTCGTATCGGCGAGCTTCACATACGGAAAGTCCTTGCCGTCGATCTTGATCAAAGCGAGGTCACTGCGCGGATCGGTGCCGATGACTTTGGCCTTATAGGTCTTGCCGTCATCGGCGGTGACCTGAACGTTCTCGGCGTTCTGGACCACGTGATTATTGGTCACCGCATAGCCGTCGCTGGAAATGAAGAAGCCGGAGCCCTGACCGGTGATGATCTCATGGCCGTTCGGCATGCTGGGCATACCGAACTGCCGGAAGAACTTTTCGAACGGCGAGCCCGGCGGGAAAGGAAGATTGTCGTCGCTGCCGCTAGAACTGGCCGGCTGATCGATCTTGACGCGCACTGAAATCACCGCCGGCTTCACTTTTTCGACGATGTCGGCGAAACCAACTGGTCTTTGCGGGAGCTGCTGAACCTTTTCAGTCAAATTCTGCGCTTGCGCCACGGTCGCAAAAGGGCTTGCGTTCGGCGCCAGCACCAATGTTGCCGCACCGATTCCGGCGATCGCAGTCGCCAGAAGCGCAACGCGCCGCGCCGATAGAATGCGGCGTGATTGCAGGGAATTGCCGTTCATTCCGTGTCTCCAAAAAACGATCGTTCCGTCGCGCGACGGAGCTGCGTTGGGCGGAACATGGGGCGGCAAGCCTTACCGCGCTCTGTCGGCCACATTAAAAGTTTGTAATGTTCCTAATCCGCAGAAAATATGTTTTCAAAACAATCGCTTATTCCATGTCGGGGAGCCGACATGCGCAACCCGCGCGGTGGTGGATATTGATGCGACGCCTCAGTCGTCGCGACGTGCGGCGCGAAATGTCAACGAGGACCTGGTCACTATGGTGACGACGGCGGCGAGCAGTCCCAGCGCCTCAAGAAGATGCCGGACGGTCGGAGGCACAGAACGGGCAGATTATGGTCTCATCTGACCGATCCGGAAAAATCGTCATCGACCCGTCAGAAGCCGTCTCCGCCTGTATCGCATGGCGCGCCATCTTCAACAGGAATGTAACTGTCGGAAGGCGGTTTTCCCAACTCTCGACCAGGGCATATTCCACTAGCATGGCCAAGACGTCGATTGCCGCGGGGTCCCTTTGCCAAGAGCTGCTTGAATCGCTCGTGCGCATTAATTCGTTCCCCTCGATCTTCGAAAACAGACGGCGACTGTCATACGGCTCTGACGATAGGAGTTACGTAACTTCGCGGATTGGCGCTCGCGTGACCGCGCACCGAGACCTGCAGTTCGATCGGCGGTGGGATCAAAGTGACCGACGCCTTCGGTGACGGCGCGGGGAACGGCGAAAGCAATCTAATTTCCAATGCCGCCGCAAACTCCAATGCAAGCAGCTGTAACTCGAGCACCCCCAGGCCCATGCCGACGCAGGCGCGAGGCCCGGCTCCGAATGGAATGAACGCCGAATTTTTCATATGCGCGCGATGAATGTCGAACTCCTCCGGAGATTTCCAGAATCGCGGATCACGATGCAGATGCCAGGCGCTCATGATAAATGACGTGCCGCGGCGAAATTTTTTACCGGCAAACTCGACAACCTGTTTGGCCTCGCGAGAAAGCCAATAGGCGGATGGAAAAAGCCGAAGCGTTTCATATACGACGCCCAAGCTGAGCGTCGCCGTCGGAAGTTCCTCGGCGCGCACTTCACCACCATTGCCGGAGATCCGGCGGGCCTCTTTCGCTATGTCTTCACAGAGTCCTGGATTCGTCGCGAGGCTATAGAGCAACCAAGCGGCCGCCGAGCCGGTTGTATGATGACCGGCCAACAGCAGTAACAGGATTTCATCGGTCAATTCCTGCGGCGTAAGTTTCAGCGTTTGCAAGGAACTCAAAAGGCTGCTTGCACCGGCCTTATCGAGCGAGCGATTGACGACCAACGACATGATTTCTCGCGCTTTGGCCAACTTTCGCTTTTTGGCGCGCCTAACCCAGGGCCAATCGGGGTGAATCTTGAACATGTCCGCTGCGAGGTCGTCCTCAATCGAGAGCACGGCTTCGACCAACGCATTTTCGTCGCCGGTGGAAAGCGCGTCGGCGCCGAACAAGATCGTCGAAATCATCTGCAACGCCAGCGGCGCCATCGCGGCGTGGGCGTCGAATACCAATTCCTGCAGCAACGAAACGGCGTGGCGACGTATGATGGCCGAAATCTGCGGCACATAGCTGCAAGCCAGTCCGCGCGCCAGTTGCTGGTGAATGATTGCACGCCGCTCGCGATGACGCTTGCCGCTCAGAATCATCGAGCTTTGGCCGATGAGTTTCTGCAGCTTATGAATCAAGCGGCCTTTATCGATCGAGCTTTCGCTCGCTTTCATGATGGGCTTAATGAAGGCGGGGTCGGCCACCAAATAAACAGGCGATAATCCCATGGCGAGCTCGACGAAGGGCGACTTTGCCCTCGTTCCGCGCTCTGAGAAGAAGCGCAGCGGGTCACGCCGAAATTCGGACAGGTCGCTGAACCAGTGTTTCATTGCGAATCTCGATTTCATCGGCGTAGGACTTCAAAAGCCGCACGGTTTCCGGTTTTTGCTGAGCGATCGGGATATCGCCGGCAACAACCTGTAGTGGTCTTTCCGATTGGTCCGGGCGCAGCGCCATCGGCGGACCGTAGCGTCGCGTGCGAACTCCGATTTTGCTGAGGAGCCGTTCGTGTCCGAGATCGGTTACTGCGACCAACGCGTTCGCACACACCATGTCGGCAAAGCCGAACATGACCGCGTAAAGGCCTACGCCCAAGCTTTTGTGATCGCGGAGCACTCCGAACCGGCTGATTTCCCAATAATCACTGCGACGCGGGTAGGGTCGCGTGGTCGCCAGTTGGGGGAACAATGTGATGCCGAGATAGGGGCGGTCGCACCTGATCGCGCGGAACCCACCAATCACGCGGCCGGCAACGATGAGCGCGCAGTAGGTTGCATCGGGGCCATCAAATTGATCGGTTTCGGCACCGGAGTGCGAAGGCAGCTTCCAGCCGCGCTCGTCGATGAACCGTGCCTTGCGCAAGCGGTCGAGCGAGCTAGTCAACTCCTGATTGTCTTCGCGTTGGAATATTGTTGCTAAGACCGGATTTGACGTAGACATTGTAGCTTCCCAGCGCATGAACGCGCGGGGAAATTGGACTGGTGATCCGAAGAACTTGCCATCACGGAAATCCGTGAGTTTTGAATATGCGGAACATCGAAGAGCCGATCGCCAGCATTGAGCGCTGTGAATCGATTGAGAGCCTCAAGGCGACAATGCAGCGAATAATCGAAGACCGCGGATTTATGTCATTCGCGTTCCTTGATATGTCGGTTCCCGGCATCGATGATCCGCTGGTGATCGATACGCACCGCGAAGCCTGGCTTCGCGAATATCGGTCGAACAAGTTCGTTCACGTCGATCCGATGCTGCCGATCGCGCGCCGCACCAATACACCTTTCGACTGGGACGCGGTTGCATTGCCCAAGCAGACCGGTCGACGGAAGCCGGGCGCCATCAAAACAATGGAAGCTGCACGCGATCACGGTTTCACCAACGGATTGGTCATTCCGTTTCATTATATCGACAACCTGGGCAGACAATCTTCCAGCGTCTGCACGTTCTTTTGGAGCGATCGCCCGAAGCGATTTGTTTCAATGTTGAGGCAGGAAAGATTCGCACTGCACGTCATTACTCTTGTACTGGGCGCAAAAGGCTATCGATCTTTCTGCAAAGACGCGGCATAGGCCGAGTCGCTTTCTCGACGCGACCGGTCTGCCAATGCTGCGCGGTTCAATTACTGACCGCGAGCGCGACGTCTTGTCATGGGCAGGACGCGGAAAGAACCAGGAAGACACTGCCGCTATCTTGCGACTCTCGACGAATACGGTCGAAACACATGTCAGAAATGCCATTGAGAAGCTTGGCGCGAACAACAAGACGCACGCCGTGGCAAAGGCGATATATTTCGGATTGATCGACGTCTAGAGCCTAATCGGTTTTGATGGAATCAAAACCGGGCTCTCGCATTTCGTTTGGGCATGATCTTTTCCCAAAACCGGCATCCACTTTTCGAGATCATGCTCTAAGGAGCATCGCCGCGCAGCAGCTCCGCGATGCGGGCTTCCTCGGCCGTGGTCAGATTCGCCGTGCCCGCGGTGGCGCGCACGCCTTGGCGGCGTCGGGCCGCGATCAGGAGCATGACTATCCCGATCAACAAGAGACCGGGCGGCGTACCCCACAGCAGCGCGGTACGCCATTCCAGGCGCGGTTTGAGCAGCACGAATTCGCCGTAGCGCGCCACGATGAAGTTCATCACTTGCGCGTCGCTGTCGCCCGCTTCGATGCGTTGGCGCACAAGAACGCGCAGATCGTGGGCGAGCGGCGCCTCCGACTCGTCGATCGATTCGTTCTGGCAGACCAGGCAGCGCAATTCCTGGGAGATGGCGCGGGCGCGCGCTTCGAGTTTCGGGTCCGACAGCATTTCGTCGGGCTGCACGGCGCGGACCGGAAACGACCAGGCAAGCGCCAAGAGAAGCATGAGCGCGTGCAGATATTTCACCGTTTCACTCCGCCGGTTGCGGTACGGCGCCGACCTTGGCTTTCGCCTTGGCCGGGCGCGGCGCGCCGACGCGCAGCCGCCGGTCCGAGAGCGACAGAGCGCCGCCCAAGAACATGATCCCGGCGCCGAGCCAGATCATGAGCACGTAGGGTTTGAAATAGACCCGCACCGGCACGCTGCCGTCCTTATTCGGATCTCCGATCGAGATGTAAAGCTGATTGACGCCGCGCGACATCAGCGCTGCCTCGGTGGTCGCCATGTTGCGGTCCGGGAAAGCGCGCCGGCTCGGCTGCATATTGCCGATCAGTTCTCCGTTCAGCCTGTGCACGGTGAAGCGGCCGACGACGTCGCGATAATTCGACCCGGCGCGGTTGAACGTACCGTCGAAAGTTACCCGGTAATGCGCGATGTCGAGACTGGCGCCGGGCTTGATCTCGGCGAGGCGCTCGCTGCCCCATGCGGTGACGCCGACGATGCCCATCAACGTCACGCCGATGCCGAAATGCGCAAACGCCGTACCCCAGGCCGAGCGCGGCAATCCCAGGGCGCGCCGCAGCGCGGCGCGGAACGGCACCCGCAGAAAAAGCGTGCGCTCGGCGATGTCGGTCACCGCGCCGGCCATCACGAAGACGGCGACGCCGACGCCGAACGGCGCCAGCACCGGGCCGCCGTGTTCGAGCGCAAATGCCGCCACGGTGGCCATCGCCGCGAGCATCGCCGCCGCCAGCAGCCGCTGCGCGGCGCCCAACAGATCGCCGCGTTTCCAGCCCATCAGCGGCCCGAACGGCATGACCGCCATCAGCGGAATGAACAGCGGGCCGAACGTCAAATCGAAGAACGGCGGGCCGACGGAAATTTTGGCGCCGGTCAGCGCTTCGAGCGCGAGCGGATAGAGCGTTCCGACCAGCACGGTGGCGCAAGCAGTGGTCAGGAACAGATTGTTGAACACCAGCGCCCCTTCGCGCGAGATCGGCGCGAACAGGCCGCCTTGTTTGAGCAGCGGCGCGCGCCAGGCGTAAAGCGCCAGCGCGCCGCCGATGAAGACGATGAGGATGCCGAGAATGAAAATGCCGCGTCGGGGATCGACCGCAAAGGCATGTACCGAGGTGAGTACGCCCGAACGCACCAGGAAGGTTCCGATCAGTGACAGCGAGAAGGTCAGGATCGCCAGCAGGATGGTCCATACTTTGAGCGCGCCGCGCTTTTCCATGACCACGGCGGAATGCAACAGCGCCGTGCCGGCGAGCCAAGGCATCAGGGAAGCATTTTCGACCGGATCCCAGAACCAGAAGCCGCCCCAGCCCAGTTCGTAATAGGCCCAATACGAGCCGCCGGCGATGCCGAGCGTCAGACACATCCAGGCGCCAAGCACCCAGGGCCGCACCCAGCGCGCCCAGGCGGCATCGATGCGGCCTTCAATCAGGGCGGCGATGGCGAAGGAGAATGCGATGGAGAAGCCGACATAGCCGAGGTAAAGCATCGGCGGATGGAAGGCGAGACCGGGGTCTTGCAGGATCGGATTGAGATCCTGGCCCTCGAACGGCGCATTCGGGATGCGCACGAACGGATTCGACGTCACGAGGATGAAGAGTTCGAAGGCCGCGGCGATCCAGGCCTGGACCGCGAGCGCGTTGGCCTTGAGCACCACCGGCAGATTGGTCCCGAACGCCGCCACCAAGGCGCCGAAAAACGTCAGGATCGAAACCCACAGCATCATCGAGCCTTCGTGATTGCCCCAGATGCTGGTGAGCCGGTAGATCAGCGGCATTTGCGTATTGGAATTCTCATAAACGTTGAGCACCGAGAAGTCGGACGTGACGTAGCTGACGCCGAGCGCGGTAAACGCGGTGGCGACGAAGGCAAATTGCGCGAGCGCCGCCGGCGCGGCGATGCTCATGAGAACGGGATCATTGGTGCGGGTGCCGACGATCGGCATGATGCCCTGGATGAGCGCCAGCCCCAGCGCCAGCATCAATGCATAGTGGCCGAGTTCAGGGATCATTTGCTGTCTCCGCCGATCGGCATCGCCGCCCGTTGCGCGTAATCATCCTTCCAATGACCCGACTTCTTCAAGGCGTCGGCGACCTCCTTCGGCATATAGGTCTCGTCATGTTTGGCAAGGATCGTGTCGGCGTTGAACACGCCGCCGCCGTCGAGCGCGCCTTCGGCGACGACGCCCTGCCCTTCGCGAAACAGGTCGGGCAAGACGCCGCGATAGGTCACTGGAATTTCGGTCTTGCCGTCGGTTACTTCGAAGCGGACGCTGAGATTGTTGCCGCGCACCAGGCTGCCGTCTTTGACCAAGCCGCCGAGCCGGATGCGCGTGCCGGGCTCGACGTGCTTTTCCACCACGTCGCTCGGCGAATTGAAGAACACGATCGAATCGCGGAACGCATTGAGCATAAGCGCGACCGCAATCGCCAGCACGGCAAGGCCGCCGCCGATCAGAGTAAGGCGTCGTTGTTTGCGCGTCATTCTTTTTGCCTTCGCCTCATCTAGCTTGCCAGACCGAGATCTTTGACCAGGTCGTCGATCCGCTTGATCTCGTCGGGATGATCCGACAGCGCGCGCTTGGCGTCGGCAGCGGCGTCCTTCGCTTTGTCGCGGTCGCCGAGCACGGCGTAGGAGCGCACCAGGCGCAGCCAGCCTTCCACGTCGCTGCCGTCGGCATGCAGCCGGTCGGCAAGGCGCTGCACCATTCCGCGGATCATCTCGGTGCGTTGCGCCTCGTTCGTCGAATCCGCAGCCGCAACGTCGCCCGCCGTAGGCCCATTCGCAGCGGCCGGCGCGGCCGTGACGCGCGCCAGCGCCGCGCGCACGAAATCCGCCCACGGCGCATCGGGCGGCGCGTGTGCCAACAAAGCGCGCCATTTGGCGGCGGCGGCGGCGGCGTTGCCGTCCTGCTCGTCCGCTAGCCCGAGATAATAACCGGCTTTGGCGTCGTTCGGATCGCCGGCGATTGCCTTTAGGAAGGCCTGCTTGGCTTCATCGGTAACCACGCCGTTCGCGGTCGCCGCCAGCGCCTCGCCAAGCGCTGACTCGCGGGCCGGACTTTCGCCGTTGAGCGCAATCGCTTTGCGCCACGCCGTGACCGCGTCGTCAACCCGGCCCATCCGCAGATAGACCGGCGCCAACACTTCCCAGCCCGCACCGTCATTCGGATTGCTGGCAAGATGCGCCTCGACCTGACTGACAAGGCTTTCGATCGATTGATGGCCCGCCACAGCATTGGTGCGAGCGAAGGCGGACTGGTCGGGAACGTCCGGCGAGCCGAGCTTAAGATAAAATCCGAGCGCAACAGCCGGCACCACGACGATTGCGGCAACCGCCGCGACGCGGCGATGCCAAGGCATCGACGATGCGGGCGCGGCCGCAGCCGGTGCCTCGGCGTCCGCCGCGGCCAACAGCCGACGCGATATTTCGACGCGAGCCGATTCCGCTTCCGCCTCCCCGATCAGGCCGGCGGCGCGATCGCGGTCGATCTCCTGGAGCTGGTCCTGATAGACCAGCCGATCGCTACCGCCGCGGACGGCGTCAGGTTTCCGTCCAAGCGGCCACACCACGGCAAAGACTGCCGCAGCGGTCATCGCTGCAAAAATGAGCCAAAGCACCATTGATTCAAGGCGTCATATTAAGCTGTCGTTCTCAGCAGTTTTGGCTCAGCAGTCTTGGCCTCAGCGCTCCAAGGGCGCTGTCCATCCGCCGGACCGGGCCGTCACGCGATATTGCGGCCTGGAAGCGGCCGACGCGCCGCGCCGTTACAACACGGCACGAATGCGGCCGCAATGGGAACCGCGGCGCGGCAATTTCGCACTCCACCGGCTCGATTCTACGGTCTCGCCGCGACCGGATGCGGCCCGGCGCTCATGCCCGGGCCGGCCGGCGCTCGGCAGTTCCGGTCTGCACCGCGACCTCGGCTGCTTTGGCGAGGAGACCTGCGTATTCGGAGCCAAACACGGTTCGGCAAAACCGGATTGCCGCATCGACCTGAGATTGCCGGAACGGTCGATCACCGTCGCCGGCATGGCGTAGCGAATCGAGGAGAACCTTGGTGCCGGTCTCCAGGTAAAGCGTCAACTCGGAGTGAGCGCGCGTCGTGACTTCGTTGACGGCGAGTTCGTTGGCGTATTGCCGGCACGCACCGACAAATTCGACCCGCATTTCGGCTTCGTTGACGTCGATCGAGTCGAGTAGCGAGCCCGGGACGATGTCCTTGGCCGGGCGCGGCCGCAACAGGCGGCGGACGAAGCCGGGCGTCGCCTCGATCTCGGCCTTCAGCAGGCTCGAAACTTCGGCGCGGATCGCCGTCAGCTGGCGGCTCCACGCCGATTCGACCGACAGATCCATTTCCGAGCGCAGCCCGCGCGCCGCGTCGTGAATGGCTTTGAGCATCGACACGACTGGGCGTCCGGCCCGAAGTTCGGAGCGCAATTCTCCGACCATGTTCTCAGCCTCCCCCAGCACAAGGGTGACCGCGGCGGCAAAGGGAGTTTCGGCAACGCGGGCGGTGTCGTCGCTCTCGGCGGCCCGGGTGGCGATGCGAATGAGCTGCCACGGCGCCGCAAGCCGGTTCATCACCAGAATGAGGCCGTAGAGGAAAAATTCCGATTTACGCATCCCGCCGATCTCGACCGACGACTGTGCCACCACGCTATCGATTTGTTTCGTGACCGTGTCGATCTCATCGCGATCGAAAGCGCGGATGTGATTGGGCAGCCGCCGGGCAAAATCCGCAAGCGCGTCGCGTAGCGACAATAGTGCGATCATCGTGCTCAGATCTTCCATCGCTCGCGGCGTGCCGACCTGGACGGCAAGCCGTCGGCGCGCTCTTTCGTCGGAACCGATTCCGGAGACGGCGTCCTTCATGCGCAAAATGGCGCGCTCATGCAACGCGCGAACCAACTGCTCGGCTTTGGTGCGATCGTCAGCGAACAAGGCGCGGTTGATGTCCTCGCTCAGCGCCTTGGCTTCGGCAGGCATGAGATCCCGGCCGATCCAGGACCAGATCGGTTCGAGCGAGACCCGCGCGATACGGCCAATGCGCTTGTGATCGGCGCGGGTATCGATCAAGAACGGCTCGAGCGGGGCGAAGAACAATCGCGCGGCATCGCCGATCCGCGGCACCGGCTGGGCGTCGGCGCGAATGGCGCGACGCAATTCCTGGAGCACCATTTCATTGCCGGCGCTCTCTCCGCCGCGTAACAGGTTGCGCTCAAGCTCCTGGACAAGCATCGACCGCGCCGCCGGCTTGAGCGTCTGGAGATATTCCCGCAGCCGCTCGATGGATGGACCATCGCTCGTCATAGGCGAAAGACCGTTGCATTGGACTTTACCCTTAACGTTTTAATAGGCCGGCGCTTAAGAAGGCGTTACGCAAACCATCAGGAATTCAATGCGATAAAGCCTGCCGCGGTCGCGGCGGCGACCGGCACGGACCGGTGGGCGGGTCCGAATTAAGCAACGAAGAGGTGGCGGCCAGTCATGCCGCCACCGCTATAAGCTCAGCGGCTATTTTGGCGAGCCGACGCAGACCGCGACCAGCGGGGTATTGGAGGCCGACCCCGCCGGGCCGCAGGACGCGCCTCTTTCACCCAAGAACTGCGCTTGATTCCGGGTTGGGCCGCAATAGGCCGTCACCAGAACTTCGTCGTCTTGGCACCGCACGGTACAGCCCGATACGCAATCCGATTTGACGACCCGCATGCTCGGGCTCGGCGGACCCGCTTGGCCCTGCGGCCCGGCTGGGCCGGGCGGTCCGGGGGGACCTGCCGGACCTGCGGGACCGGCGTCGCCCTTGGGACCCTGCGGACCGGCCGGCCCTGCATCGCCTTGCGGGCCCTTGCCGCACCCGGCCAATGTACCGGATACGGCCAAAAGCAACGCCAGCGTAATTGCCAAATGCGGTGCACGCATTTTTAGATTCTCCCGAGTTCTCGTAAACAAAGCCGCTCCCGTCCCCCGGCAATAGAAGATCAAACTCAGCCCACGGACGCAAGCACGATGCACGATCACAAGCGTCGCGCCCGCGCAAGCGGCGCCTCGCCGATTTAGATAGCCGATGCGTATTGCCGGACCGTGACGCCCCGGCCTGGCGGGCTGGCGGCTCGATTATGCATTGGCTATGGTCGGCGCCGATTTCGCAATAATCACGGACACAACGATGATCCTGAAAATAAGCGGCGCTGGTTCGTGGCGGCGCAGCCTTGTGCTTGCGGGCGTTGCGCTGGCGATGACATTTCATCTCGCCCCGCCGGCACTGGCGCAGGAATATCCGGCGCGCACGGTGAAAATCGTGGTGCCGTTCCCGGCCGGCGGCACCGCCGACGTCATGCCGCGTATCTTCGCCGACTGGCTGTCGCGCAAATGGGGCCAGCCAGTCGTCGTCGAGGATCGTGCCGGCGCCGGCGGCAATATCGGCGCCGAGGTCGTCGCCAAATCCGATCCCGACGGCTACACGTTGCTGGCATCGCCGCCGCCACCCTTGGTCATCAATCAAAATCTCTATCCGCACCTTGCTTTCGATCCGACCAAATTCGTGCCCATTGTCGTCATGGCGCGCGTGCCAAATGCGCTCGTGGTCAACCCCGACAGAGTCAAAGCAAGCAGCATCAAGGAATTCATTGCCTACGCCCAGGCCAACGACGGCAAAGTGACCGACGCCACGCAGGGCAACGGCACCACCTCGCAGCTCACTTCCGCGATGTTTCAGATGATGGCGCACGCCAAGCTGCAGAACGTGCCCTATCGCGGCTCGGCGCCGGCGCTCAACGATCTCGTCGCCGGCAGCGTCGATTGTATGTTCGACAATCTCGGCGTCTCGTTGCAGCTCGTCACAGCCGGCAAGCTGAAGCTCATCGCGGTTGCGTCGGCAAAGCGCATGGCGAGTTTGCCCGACGTGCCGGCCATCGCCGAAACGCTGCCTGGCTTTGAAGCTGTGGCCTGGTACGCCTTCGTGGCGCCGGCGGGCACGCCCGCCGCCGTGGTCGACAAGATCAATGCCGGCGTCAACCAAGCGCTCCACGATCCCGAGATTCAAAAGCGCCTCGCCAACCTCTCGGCCGAGTCGGTCGGCGGCTCGCCGGCGGACACCGCCAAATATTTTGCGGAAGAAACCGAGCGCTGGAAGAACGTGATCACGTCAGCGCACGTCACGCTCGATTGAGCAGAGCCATGAAACACAGCACCGATCGCATCCTCACCACGCATGCCGGCAGCCTGCCAAGGCCGCCCGACCTGCTCGATCTCGTCCAGAGCGGCGGCGCCAAGGCGTTCGATCAAGCCGTCAATGCCGCGCGCTTGCGCAATGCCGTCAGCGAGATCGTGCATAAGCAGGTGGAACTCGGCATCGACGTGATCGACGACGGCGAATACGGCAAGCCGAGCTTCGTCAGCTATATCAACGAGCGGCTCGGCGGCTACGAGATCGACACGATGACTGGTCCGCGCAATCAATGGATGACGTCGCGCGAGGGACGGTCGTTTCCGGAGTTTTATGCGCAGACTCACCCGGCATCGACGCACACCCACATGGTCTGCACCGGACCCATCACCTACAAAGGCCACACCCCGCTCAAGCGCGACATCGACAACCTCAAAGCTGCGCTCAATGGCGTAAAGGCCGAGGAAGTCTTCATGCCGGCCATCTCGCCGTCCAATATCGAGGACTGGCAGAAGAATGCTTATTATAAGTCGCAGGAAGAATACGTCTTTGCCATCGCCGAGGCGATGCGCAAGGAATACCAGGCGATCGTCGATGCGGGCTTTCTCGTGCAGATCGACGATCCGCGGCTCGTCACCTATTACATCATCCATCCCGAAGCGAGCATCGCCGATTGCCGCAAATGGGCGGAAATCCGCGTCGAGGCGCTCAATCATGCGCTGCGCGACATCCCGCCGGAGAAAATCCGCTTCCATACCTGCTACGGCATCAATATGGGCCCGCGCATCCATGACATGGAGCTCAAGGATATCGTCGATATTATCTTGAAGATCCGCGCCGGCGCCTATTCCTTCGAGGCGGCAAATCCGCGCCACGAGCACGAATGGAAGGTGTGGAAGACCGTCAAGCTGCCGGATGGCAAGATTTTGATTCCCGGCGTGATCTCGCACTCGACGATTCTGGTCGAACATCCCGAGCTCGTCGCCGAGCGCATCGTCCGCTATGCCGGCGTCGTCGGCCGCGACAATGTCATCGCCGGCTCCGATTGCGGCTTCGCCACTTTCGCCGGCTCGAAGGAAGTCCACCCCTCGATCGTCTGGGCGAAATTCAAGGCGCTCAGCGAGGGGGCGCGAATCGCGTCGAAGGAATTGTGGGGGTAACCGAGGAAAGCGCGTGGCGAATTCAGAGGCGTTCGACTTCATCATCGTAGGAGCCGGCAGCGCTGGGTGCGTTCTGGCCGATCGGCTTACTGTGTCGGATCGGCATCGCGTGCTTCTATTGGAGGCGGGCCCCAACAACCGGCATCCGTGGCTTCATATTCCGCTCGGTTTTGGCAGGCTTTTCACCGACCGCCGCTACAACTGGTGCTACGCGACCGAGCCGCAACCCGGTTGCCACAACCGCCAGGTTATCGCGCCGCGCGGCAAGGTTCTCGGTGGATCGAGTTCAATCAATGGATTGATCTACATCCGCGGACAAGCGGAGGACTTCAACCATTGGCGGCAACTCGGCAATGCCGGCTGGAGCTTCGACGACGTCCTGCCCTATTTCCGCAAGGCGGAAGACAACGAACGCGGCGCGGATGAATTTCATGGAACCGGCGGGCCGCTTGCGGTTTCGGACTTGCGCGACCGGCATCCGCTGGCCGAAGCCTATGTTGAAGCGGCGGTGCAATGCGGCTATCCGCGCAACGACGATTTCAACGGGGCGGCGCAGGAAGGTGCAGGTTATTACCAGACCACCATGCGCGACGGCGTGCGCGCCTCGACCGCGGCGGGCTATCTCAAGCAGGCGCGACGCCGCGCCAATCTCAAGGTGGTTCCGGAAGCGCTCGCCACGCGCATCGTCTTCGATGGCCGGCGCGCGACCGGCGTCGAGTATCTTGCCGGCAACGACAAACGCAGCGCGCGGGCCAATGTCGAGGTGATTGTCGCTTCGGGCGCGTTCAATTCGCCGCAGCTCTTGCAGCTTTCAGGGGTCGGTCCAGCGTCGCTTCTTAAGTCGCACGGGATTCCCGTGGTCGCCGACGCTGCGGGCGTCGGCGACGATCTCAACGACCATATTTCAGGCCGCATCATATTGCGCTGCAAGGAACCGATCACGCTCAACGATGCGGTGCGCAGCTGGAGCGGAAAGCTCACGCACGGCCTGCACTACATCCTCACCCGCCGCGGTTATCTCGCTATCCCGGCGGTCTCGTCCGCATGTTTCGTGCGCGCGCTTCCCACGTCGGCAACGCCGGATTCCCAATGCTCGATTTCGCTGTTCTCGGCCGGCACCATCGGCGGTGAACTGCATCCGTTCCCGGGCGTGACCGGCAATTGCGTGTTGCTGCGGCCGGAGAGCCGCGGTTACGTGCGCATCAAATCCGCCGATCCGCGGCAGGCGCCGGCGATTCACCCGAACTACCTGGCGACCCAAAAGGACTGCGAGACCATTGTGGCTGGCGTCACCGCGATGCGCCGCATCTTTCGAGCGCCCGCCATGGCGCGCCATATTGCCGAAGAGATCGAGCCAGGGGCGCAATGCGACAACGACGACGAGTTGCTGGATTTCATCCGCCGCCGGGGCTCCACCACTTATCATCCGGTGGGCACCTGCCGCATGGGACAGGATCCGAAAGCGGTGGTCGATGAACGGTTGCGGGTGCGCGGATTTACGGGGCTGCGCGTGGTCGATGCCTCGATCATGCCGGCGGTCGTTTCCGGCAATACCAACGCGGCTACGATCATGATCGGCGAAAAGGGCGCGGACATGATCCTTGCGGACACTAGGGCCGCAATCGCCGCTTAAGATTTATCCATGGCATTATCGGCGACGAGCTCGGCGCCGTTGATATAACTCGCCGCGTCTGAAACGGCAAAAACGATAAGATTGGCGATCTCCTCGGGTTTGCCCCAGCGCGTATCGCGCATGCCCTGATTGCTCGACCACAGCGAGCGCTCGCGCGCGGCATCCTCGGGACTGAGCCGGCGCTTGGCAAGCTCCCGTTCCCATTTGGCGAAGCGCTCGGGCGTGTTGATGAAACCCGGTATGACGCAGTTGATGCGGATATTATGCGCCGCGAGTTCGTTGGCGAGCACCTTGGAAAACCGGATCTCGGCCGCCTTCGCAGGTCCTGTGCAGGAGGCCAAAAACGGCGGGTTCAGCGTCATGATCCCGGTCTCTCCGCTCACATTGACGATGCGGCCACCGCCTTGTGCGATCATCATCGGCACGATGCGCTGACAGATGCGGAATTGCGCGAAGAAATTGATCGCCATGCCGTCGATGAGCTCCTCGTCGGTCACTTCGAGAAAGGGCTTGTAGGTGCCGGTGCCGGCATTGTTGACGAGGATGTCGATGCGGCCGAGCTTGTCGCGCGCGATGCGCGGAATCGTTTCGATGTGTTCGACTTTGGTCACGTCGAGCGGATGCGTCTCGATCTTCGTTTGCGTGGTCTGCATGATGTCGCGCGCCGCTTCGGCAAGCGCCGGCTCCCGGCGCGCGCAGATGAGAACTTTCACGCCCTCGCGTGCGAGCGCGCGTGCCGTCTCAAGGCCTATGCCCTTGCTGCCGCCAGTGACGAGCGCCGTCTTGCCTGCAAGCCCGAGTTCCATCGCATTCGTTCCTTCTAAAGGAAGCTCTTTACTCGAGACTTCGAAATTCCACGCGACCGCCCACGACGCTTAGCGCGCGCGATCCGGCGAAACATCCTGGGAAATATCCCACGCCCGAAAGAGAACCAGGGCGCTTTTCGGACTATCAAGCCAAGGCTATAATGCCTCTTAATTCCTCAAGAAACGCAACAAACTTCGGGAGTCATTCAAGACCAGCTCAGGGAGGAAATCAAAATGTCGATGACGCGTCGTCAAATGCTGGCGTCTGCCAGCGCGGCTACCATCGCTGGTGGCCTTGCCAAGCCTGCCATCGCCGCAAATGAACCGATCCTAGTCGGCTATTTGCCGGCGCTCACCGGTCCCTCATCGTCCACCGGCATTGGGATCAATCGCGGAATTCAATTGGCGGTGCAGGAAATCAATGCTGCTGGCGGCATCAAAGGGCGGCAGCTCGAACTGATTACCCGCGACACGCAGAGCGACCCGACGAAGGCGGTGAATGGAGCGGCCGAGCTTACCCGCGGACAAAAAGTGAGCGTCGTCTTCGGCCCAGTCAATTCCGGCGAGTCGCTGGCCGTTGTGCCGCTACTGGCACGGACCAACACCCCACAAGTCCATCCCTGCTGGGTCGATAGTCTGACCGACCCGCAAAAATATCCGATGTGCTTTCGCAACGCGCCCACCAACCAACAGATCGGCGGCGCCGCGAACCGCTACGTGCTGGACGTGCTCAAGCGCAAGAAGGTCGCCGTGATCAGCGATACCACCGGCTACGGGACCGCTTCCGTCAACGCTTATGTGCCGATGCTCAAGGCCAAGGGCGCCGACGTCGTCTATCAGGGCAACGTCGATGCCGCCAATCCGGATCTGAAGCCCGAGCTGTTGCGCATGCAATCCGCTGGCGCCGAAGCGATCATGCCCTGGAGCGTGAATGCCGGCTTCCTGTCCCGCATCATCAACACGCGCGGCGACATGGGCTGGGACGTGCCGATCGTTGGCCAGACCACGCTCGGCTCCGGCCAGACCAAGGCTTTGCTGGAAAAACCCGAATACTGGGCGAAGGTTTATCCAAACAATTTCCGCACGGTTTGTTACGCCCCGGGGGATAAGCTTTCGGACCGCACTACCGCCTTCCTCGATCGTTTGAAGAGCGCCAAGATCGACCTTGGCGACACGCTGCTGTGGTGGGTCGCGCTTGGCTACGATTCCCCAAGAATGATCGCCGAAGCGATGAAGAATGTCGGCCCCGAACCGGCGCAGATCGTCGGTTATCTCAACAAACTCAAGGGATTCCCGGGCGTCTACGGTGACATCTCCTTCACCCCCGAGCAGCACAACGGCTACCCGGACGATGAAGTGGTGATGGTCGAGGCCAATTCGCTCAAGGACGGCGCGTTCAACTTGGCTCCGGGCTATAGCGCCTGATCCGATGGTCGAATCGATCGTCTCGACTGGGGTGGCGATCGGCTGCATCTACGCACTGATCGGCATCACCTATAACGTGATGTTCTCCGCGTCGCGCGTGTTCAGCTTCACCGCGGGCACGCTCGGGATGCTGGGCGGCGTGCTGGGCTCGCTGTTCATCGCCCACATGGGCATGCCCGTTGCGGTCGGCTTTCTCCTCGTGCTTGCCGCCGGCGCGGTCTTCGGCATCGTCACCGAGATCGTCGCCGTGCGGCCGGTGCTCAAGAGCCTGGACCAACATCTCTACGTGCTCTCCACGCTCGCGCTGGCGCTGATGGTCCAGCAGTTTACCGCGATCGAGTGGGGCACGGATGCGCGCCCGTTTCCGCGGCTCTTCAACATCGCCCGTGGCGGTTTCGATCAGCAGTTCTGGCTGCCAATGCTTGCCTGCGTTGTGGTGATCGTTGGTTTGGAGTTGCTTTATCGACACACGCTGATCGGCCACGCCTTTCTGGCGATTTCAGAGGACACCTATGCGGCGCGTGCGCTCGGACTGCCGGAACGCCGCTTGCGCATGACGAGCTATGCGCTCGCCGGCGCGATCGGCGCGCTCGCTGGCTTTACCGGCGGCGAGATGCTTCTTGCCTTCTTCGGTAATGCGCCGCTGCTGACCTTCTACGGCTTTGTCCCTGTCGCGCTGGGCGGGATGGGCAGCAACCGCGGCGCCGTTGTCGCCGGCCTCCTGCTTGGGCTGTTTCAGCAGGCCGCCAACTTCCTGGTCGGTGGCATCTTTGCTTCCGTGGCGGTCTTCACCGTGTTCATCATCGTCTTGCTGGCGCGTCCCGAGGGCCTTGCCGGCGCGGCCTTCCAACGCCGCGTGTGATATGACGGCAGCACAATTGCGTCCGGGCCGCACTAACGTGCTGCGCTTCACGAGCACGATCGGCGCGGCGCTGCCGTTGCTGACGCTGCTGCTTGTCGGCGTCTTATTCCCACTGTTCGGCGGCGGCTATTGGGGCGTGATCGCGACCCGTGCGTGCGTTTATTGGGTGCTGGTGTCCGGCCTCAACCTGGTCGTCGGGTTCGCCGGCCAGATCGCAATCGGCTGGGTGGCGCTGCTCACGCTCGGAGCCTACACCACGAGCGTTCTCGTGGCCGGCAACGTCACGCCGGCGTTCCCACCCTATCTGGCGCTGGCGATTGCGGCCGCGGTCGGCGCCATCTTCGGCTTGATCATCGGCCTGCCGGCGCTGCGGCTGCGCACGTTCTATTTCGCCATCACGACGCTTGGCTTTGCCACCATTGTCACCCAGGTGGCGTTGGCTTGGCAGAGCGTTACCGGCGGCGGAGTGGGCGTTGCCGGACCGATCTTCCCGAAGCCGTTCTCTTCCCAGTGGGGCTTCTATTATTTCTGCTTCGGCCTGGCGGCGATCTGCACATGGATGACGGCGAATGTCGCGGCGAGCCGCTTCGGCCGCGCGCTCACCGCGATCCGCGATGCGGAGGTCGCGGCGGAAGCAAGCGGCATCTCAAAACCCGCCCTGTTGGGGACAGTGTTCATGTTCAGCGGCGCCGTTGCTGCAGTTGCCGGCGGGCTATTCGCTGCATTGCAATCCTACATCACGCCGGACGCGTTCACGCTCGACCTGTCGATCCTGTTCTTCATCGCCATCCTGATCGGCGGGCGCAGCTCCATTCTCGGGCCGCTCCTCGGCACGATTCTTTTGACGGTGCTGCCGGAATTTGCTGCGCCATTGGTCGCGTGGTCCACGTTTCTCTATGCGGTTTTGCTGCTCGTCATCGTCCTTGCGATCCCGGGCGGAATTGCCGAGATCTTGGACTTCAAGAACCGCCGTCCTCTCGAGAGCGACCGCGCGATCATCCCGCGGCCCGACCTGATCGAGCGCCTGCTCGGCGCGCCGCCCGACGCCGGCGCCTTGGCGCTGGAACAGGTGGCGCTGAGCTTCGGCGGGGTGCATGCGATCGACGGTCTCGATCTCGAGATCCGGTCGGGCCAAGTGCATGGACTGATCGGCCCTAACGGCAGCGGCAAGACCACGACACTGAATGTCATCTCCGGTTATTACGCCCAGCAGTCCGGGGCGGTCAGACTGAACGGTGCCGCGCTGCCGGTCCTCGCGCGGCACCGGCGCGCGCACATGCGGATTGCGCGAACGTTCCAGACCCCGCGCATTGTCGGCTCCGCGTCGGTGCTGCAGAACGTCATGATCGGCGGCACCATCGACGGCGAGGGCACATTCGTCGAATCGCTGCTGTTGCTGCCGCGCCATCGACGCGACGAAGTCATGCTGCGCGACACCGCCATGCTGGCCTTGGCGGCGGTTGGGCTGGAGCGCCTTGCCCCTGTGCGAGCTGATCGACTGCAACACAGCGAATTGCGCTTCACGGAGATCGCTCGCGCTTTGATGCTGCGCCCGGCTTTCCTGCTGCTTGACGAACCGGCGGCCGGACTCTCGGCCGAGGAGATCGGGCGGCTTGGCGCGCTGCTCCTGGCGATCGCCCGGGCCGGCACCGGCGTTCTATTGGTGGAGCATCATGCCGATCTGATCTTCGACATCTGCCACCACGTCACCGTGCTCAATCTCGGCAGGATGCTGGCGGCCGGGACCCCAGCCGAAATCCGCTCGCATCGGGAGGTCGTCAATGCCTATCTCGGCGGTTGATCCGCTGCTGGACATCGGCGGCCTTTCTGCCGGCTACGGCAAGATCGGCGTCCTGCGCGGCATCGACCTGACGGTGGGCGCGGGCGAGGTGGTGGCGCTGCTCGGCCCCAACGGCGCCGGCAAAACCACGCTGTTGCGCGCAGTGTCGGGACTGCTGCCCTGGTCGGGAAGCGTGCGTTTCGGCGGTCGAGATCTCGCCGGCGCCAGTCCGCGCGATACCGTCAAAGCAGGGCTCGCACATGTCATCGAGGGACATCGCGTGTTCACGCAGCTTGCGGTGCTCGACAACCTGCTGCTGGCGGCCTACGACCTGCCACGCGGCGAGCGCGCCGCACGCGTCGAGGAAGTGCTCGGGCTCTTCCCCGAAATCGCCGCCAAGCGCCACCAACGCGCGGCTGCGCTCTCCGGTGGCCAGCAGCAGATCCTGGCGGTGGCGCAGGGTTTGGTTCGACGGCCGCGACTGCTCATGCTCGACGAGCCTTCCGCCGGCCTGTCGCCGGTATTGGTGGATCGCGTGCTCGTGGTGGTGCAGCGGCTGCGCGAGGCCGGGACCGCGGTGTTGCTGGTCGAGCAGTTGATCGAGAAAGCGCTGGCGCTCGCCGATCGCGTCTATGCGCTCGCGCGCGGCTCGATCGTACTGGAAGCCAGAACCGGCGAGGCCGATCTGCCGCACCGGCTTGAGCATGCCTATTTGGCAACCGCCAGTCGTCACACGTGACAGGGCCGGCCAAGCACTGTGGACTGGCTGGCTGGGGAGCCGTAGCGAGGGAAAGGTTCGATGCCGATCAATTCCAAATACCTGTTCGTCGCCAGCATGAATGTGGATACCGACAAGGAGGCGCTTTTTAACGAGGTGTACGACGTCGAGCATGTGCCCAATCTCTTAAAAGTGCCGGGTGTGCACGCCGCCGCCCGCATCGAGAGCGAGCCGTTCGTCATCAGCATCGGCGGCGAGGAAAAGCGGATCGAGCGGGCCAGCCCACGCTATAGCGCTTTCTATGAGATCGACGGCCCTCATGTCTTGGTGAGCCGCGCATGGGCGAAGGCTGGCGAAGCCGGGCGCTGGCCCGGCTTGGTGAGGCCGTTCACCCGCAACCGGCTGCATGCGCTCTACAAACTCCGCTAGATGCACTGTTCAGTCCAGCTGATCTTTGCAACTCGCCTCGTGAAATCGGCCGTCGAAAGGCTTCCCAATGGATCTCGGTTTGAAAGACTGCAAGGCCTTTATTGCCGGCGCCAGTAAGGGACTCGGCAAGGCCTGCGCCAAAGCACTGGCCAACGAAGGCGCCCACGTCTTCGTCTGTTCGCGCAACGCGGAAGAGCTCAAGCGAGCGGCGGCGGAATTCAGCGCCGCCGGTTATTCCGCAGCCGACGTTTCGCGGCCTGAGGAGGTGAAGCGGGTAGTGGCCGAGGCCATTGCCGCATTAGGCGGTCTCGATTGCCTCGTCACCAATGCCGGCGGTCCGCCGACCGCTCCCTTCGAAAAGGCCGACGATGGCGACTGGGATATTGCCTACCAGCTCAATTTGATGAGCGCCGTTCGCCTCATACGTGAAGCATTGCCGGCCCTGAAGGCCTCGGGACGTGGCCGCATCGTCAACCTGACCGGCTACGGCGTGAAAGAGCCGATGACCGATCTTGTCGTGTCGGATTCGGTTCGCGCCGGCGTCACGGTCATGGCCAAAACCATTGCGTCGGATCTCGCGCCGTACGGCATCACCGTCAACAATATCGCGCCCGGTCCCATCATGACCGATCGCCTCACCGAGATACTTTCCGCTCGGGCCAAGAGTTTGGGCATAACGCCCGACGAGCAATTCAAGCGCTTCTGCGAAACCATTCCAGTGCGCCGAATGGGACAGCCGAACGAAATTGGCGATCTCTGCGCCTATCTCTGTTCGCCACAAACCGGCTACCTTACCGGCCAGACGATCGTCGTCGACGGCGGCGTCAACCGCTCGATCTAGCACTCAGCCGCCCGGCAGCGCCAGTTCCGCCCGCAAGCCGCCGATCGGTGCGGTGCCGAGCGTCAGCACGCCGCCATAAAGTCCTGCCAGCTCGACCACGATCGAAAGCCCGAGGCCGGAGCCAGGCTTGGTCTCGTCGAGCCGTTGGCCGCGCAACGCTACTTGCTCGCGCTCGGCCGGCGACAATCCTGGACCGTCGTCGTCGACGATGATGCGCACCCGCGGCTTGGCGCCGTCGGACTGCGGCTGATCCGCCATCACCTCGATCGCCACCCGCGACTGCGCCCATTTGCAGCCGTTGTCGACCAGATTGCCTACCATCTCTTCGAGGTCCTGCTGCTCGCCGCGAAAACGCGCATGCTCGGGCACGTCGACATCGATGGCGATGTCGCGCGCGCGATAGAGCTTTTCCATGGTGCGGGCGAGTGCGGTGACGACCGGGGGAACCTCAATCGACGTGCCGACGACGGTGGAGCGGGCGGCGAGCCGCGCGCGCTCGAGCTGACGCGCCACCTGATCGCGCATGATGTCGGTCTGCTCCAAAACCTTATAAGCGAGCGGATCGTTGCCGCGCGCCGCCGCCTCGTTGACGATGACCGACAGCGGCGTCTTCAAGGCATGCGCCAGATTGCCAACATGCGTGCGCGCCCGCTCGACGATCTCGCGGTTGGCGTCGATCAGGGCGTTGGTCTCGCGGGCGAGCGGAGCGATCTCGACCGGGAATTTGCCTTGCAGCCGCTCGGCGCGGCCGGAGCGGATCGCGGCAAGACTCTCGGAAATGCGCGCGAGCGGCGCCAGCCCGAACCGGACCTGCAGCGCCGTGGTCAGCAGCAGCGCCAGGGTCAGTGCCGTAAACGTTATGACGATGGTGCGCTCGAAGCTGCCGGTTTCGTCGTCGATCTCCGAGGCGTCGCCGGCGACCGCAATCAAATAACGGCCGTCGGTGCCGAGATCGATATCGCGCTCGACGAGACGCAGCTCCTGATCTTCGGGACCTTTCGCATAACCCTGCCGATATTCGGTATCGGCGGCCGATTTCTCGTCGGGCAGCCGCGGCAGACTGGAGTCCCACAGCGAGCGCGACGCGTGCACTTCCGGCGTCTGAGTGTCGAGCCGCGTGACTTGCCAGTACCAGCCCGACAGCGGCAATTCGAACAGTGGCTCGCCGATCGACTGCGGATATTTGTCGGCGCCTTCCTCGGGCGAGGCGACATCGGCGACCAAAGTGCGCAGATAGACGTCGAGACGGCGGTCGAAGGCGCGCTCGACGGCGTGCCGATAGAGCGTGGACAGCGCCACGCCGGTGATGATGAGGATGACCACCGTCCAGCCGGTCGCCCAAATGAACAGGCGCAGCGCGAGCGAGTTAGCGCGCATCGGGGGGCGTCAGCAGATAACCGAGGCCGCGCACCGTCTGGATCACATCGACACCGAGCTTTTTGCGGATGCGGCCGACGAAAACTTCAATGGTGTTGGAATCGCGGTCAAAATCCTGGTCGTAAAGATGTTCGACGAGTTCGGTACGCGACACGACGCGGCCGGTGTGGTGCATCAGATACGACAGCAGCCGGTATTCGTGCGAGGTGAGCTTGACCGGATTGCCCTCCACCGCGACGCGGCCGGTGCGGGTATCCAGGCGGACCGGACCGCAGGTGAATTCGCTCTTGGCGTGGCCGGCCGAGCGACGCAGCAGGGCCCGCACCCGCGCCAGCACCTCTTCGAGATGGAAAGGCTTGGCGACATAGTCGTCGGCGCCGGCATCGAAACCTTGCACCTTGTCGCTCCAACGGTCGCGCGCGGTGAGGATGAGGACGGGCATGGCGCGGCCGGCGCGGCGCCAGGCTTCCAGCACCGAAATGCCGTCCATCTTTGGCAGGCCGATGTCGAGGATAACGGCGTCGTAGGGCTCGCTCTCACCGAGATAATGGCCCTCCTCGCCGTCGAAGGCGCGGTCGACGACATAACCGGCATCCGTGAGCGCGGTCGCCAGCTGCCGATTGAGATCGGGATCGTCCTCGACAACAAGAAGGCGCAAATAAAAACTCCGCTTAGCGGTCGCCGGCGAAAGTGCCTTTCACGGCGTCGACAGCGATCTGAGCCACTTTGCCATCGTGGGCAAGAACTGTCAGCACGTAGACGAGCCCATCATGACCATGGCATAGCCGCGCCCGCACCACCGTCCCCGGCATCCGGTGCTTGGCTGCCCGCATGGCGCTAGACAGATGGATAAGCCTGCCGCTTTCAGTCTCGGCCCGGCGCTCTTTCTGATTGAGGCAGGCATGCTCGGCCTCGGGATGCGCCGGGTGGTCGGCGTCGGTATGCGCTGGATGCGCCGCGTCGGCATGCACAGGGTGCGCGGCGTCGTCGGCGCGGACCGGGGCGCCAGCAAGAGCGAGCGTAAGAAGAGCGGCAAAGGCAAATCGCTCCGGGGCAACCATGCTGGGTGTTGTAAACGCCGTGTAGTGAACCCCGCCTGAACGGCTGTTTTAGGGCGAACCGCCGCAGAAGCACGAAAAATCCGGCTATTCTGGCTGGGGGACGGCAGGAGGAGAACCCGATGATCCACGTGAGGCCTGGGCGACAGCTTCGGTTTCTCGCGCTTGCGGTGGTGGTGCAAGCGGTCGCCATTACCGTCGCGCCAGGCTTGTCGCCCGTTTTGGCCATGGTCGGCGGGGCGCCGGCGGCGGCGGATGGCGTCGGACGCTCCGTCGTTATGATCCTCGGCTCGTATGGGACCGCCTGCACCGCCACCGCAATTGCGCGCGATCTTTTGCTGACCGCGGCGCATTGCGTGCAACCTGGCGCCGACTACAAGCTCGTTGCCAGCGGGCCCGGGCAACGCCCCGTGCTCAAAGAAATCGTGCGCATCGATCGCGATCCGCAATTCGATCTGAAACGGCTTTTCGCGCATCTGGCGACAGCGGACGTCGCGCTGATCAAGCTCGCCGAACCGCTGCCGCCGCGAATCCCGCCGGTGCCGCTCGCCGGCGAAGGCGCGTCCGTTGCCGTCGGCGACCCGTTCGTGGTCGCGGGTTACGGCGTCACCGTGCGCGGTGACGGCCGCACCGGCGGTACGGTTCGTTCGGCGACATTAGTCGCCACCGGAGTACCTGGAACCTTGCAAATCCGCCTGTTCGATCCGAGCACCAAAGGGCAGGCCCCAGGTCTCGGCGCCTGCGCCGGTGACTCCGGCGCGCCGGCCTTTCGCGACACCAATGGCACGCTGGCGATTATCGGCGTCATCAGCTGGTCGACCGGCCCGAAACTTTCCGCCGGCTGCGGCGGGCTTACCGGCATCACCCCGCTCGTTCGCTACCGCGCCTGGATCATCGATACGGCGCGGGCGCTGGGCTCGCCGCTTCCGCCGTAGCGAGGATTTTTACTCCGCAGCGCTTTCGCTAAGCCGCGCCGGCCCGTGCAGCGGCCGCTCTTCGACGGCGAACAGACAAACGAATGAGATCGAAAGACACACCGCCGCGGCGATGAAGACCCAGTGAAACGCCGGCGCCAAATCGCCGTGTGCCGCCGCGATCTTTTCCAGCGTCATGACTCCTGAACTGTCGCTTACACCGCCGAGCACGATAGCGCCGAACAGCGCAACGATGATTGCGCCGCCCAGCGTTCGGAAAAAATTCAATGTGCCGGTCGCGGTGCCGAGTTGATGCGGCTTGACCACGTTCTGCATGACAATGGTGCTCACCGGATACATCGGCCCGAGTCCGCAACCGACAGCAAAGATGAGCAGCACGACTGCACCGATCGAGTGGCCCGCTGGATCGACAGAAAGGGTAGCGAGCGCCGTTACCGCGATGATCAGCCCTACCATCGGCACCCGCATATAGTGCGTCAGGCGGATCATCAGCCGGGCAGTGACCAGTGAAGCGAGTGTTGCGCCGCCCATGTAGGCGATCAGCACCAGTCCCGACAGGCTCGCCGAGACGCCGAGCACCGTTTGGCAGTAGAGCGGCGTGTAGATGGTCACGCCGATGATGGTGCCGATCGAGAAGAAGGCGGCGCAGGTAATCGTTGCGGTGACACGGCCATGCAGGATCGCGAGCGGAATAAACGGCTCGCGCGCCGTTAACAGCCGGATCGCGAACAGCGTCCATAGCGCCGCCGAGCAGGCAATCAGCGTCAGGATTCGCCACGACGTCCACGGATAATGCGCGCCGCCCCAGGCCAGCGCCAGGAGCAGCGCAATGGTGGCGCCAACCATCAAACAGGCGCCGATGACGTCGAGCTCATGCGGCCGATCGTGGCGCGGCAGGCGGCGCAGCGCGCGCTCGGTCATGAACAAGGCTATGGCCCCAAGCGGCAGATTGATCCAGAAAATCAGCGACCAGTGGAAGTGGTCGGTGAGCAATCCGCCGAGCACCGGGCCGAGAATACTGGCGCTCATGAACATGATCGAAGTGCGACCCTGCACGATCGGCCGCTCGCGCGGCGACAGCAGGTCGGCGATGATGGTCTGCGCAATCGGCAATAGACCGCCGCCGCCGATGCCTTGCAGTCCGCGCGACAGAATCAGCATCCAGATATCTTGCGCCAGCGCGCAGGCGACCGAACCGGCGATGAAGATGCCGATAGCCCAGAGCAGAACGCGCCGCCGGCCATAAATGTCGGAGAGTTTCCCGAACAGCGGCGTCGTTGCAGTCACGGCAAGGAGATAGGCCGTCACCACCCACGACAGATCGTCGATGCCGCCAAGGCTCTTGCCGATCGCCGGCAATGCCGGTGCGACGATGGTCTGTTCGAGCGCCGACAGGAACATCGCCAACATGATGCCGGCGACGATCGCGCGGACCGTGGCATGATCGAGCGGCCCCGTATGCTGCTGGACATGCGCAACGTCCGCCGTGGCGGTCCCCAGTTCGGGACCGATGCTGTGGGCGGGTTCTGAGACGATTTCGCTGGTCATGTCTTAAGCATGGGTGCCGGCATCAGTTGGCCGGCGCGGCATGCCTTTGCAACCGTCGCCGACGCAGACCAGGGGTGCATCCGTCCTTATCGTTGCTTGCGGAGTTCACCTTCGCCGCGCCCGTTTCGGCAGTTTGAGCGGCCAGTTGACGATGTGCTCCTCAAGATCCTCATCGGGAACATCGACCTCCGATGCGCCCACTCGGCCGCGCACCGAGACGCCGGCGATATGAACCGTTTCGGGATCGCCGGAGACCAACGGATGCCACCAGTACAGGTCCTTGCCCTCGGCGAGCAGCACGTAAGCGCATGACGGCGGGAGCCAATTGATGGTTTTGAGGGTTTCCGGCGTAAGGTGGACGCAATCGTCAACCAGTTCGAGCCGGTGCGCGTAATCGCGACAGCGGCAGGTTTGGCCGTCCAAGAGCCGGCAGCCGACATCGGTATAGAAGGTCTCGGCCGCCCCCTCCTCTTCTTCGAGCTTATTGAGGCAACATTTGCCGCAGCCGTCGCAAAGGCTTTCCCACTCAGAATCCGTCATATTCTCCAATGACTTGCGCCGCCAGAATGGAACTTCTGCCGCGCCGCCGCCGTTGGTTGCCATGGTGTTCTCCGCCGACGCCACCCTATGCCAAATTTACCCCCAATTTCCATTCACCCTGTCGAGGCGAGCGAATTGGCCGCCGCCTTGAGGTCAACTACACCCAGTGTGACTGCGCGGCGTAACTAAACGTTGGCCGGCAAAATCACCGTCGGCTACAAAGGCAACTGTTGTGGGTTCAAACGTGATCGTCGGTTTTCGGAGCGCGCTTAAGTGACCGATATGTTCCCCGACCCGGGCGACGATTGGCGGCCGAGATTCAAGCGGCTGCTGCTCGATATCGACGCGCGCATCGATTTTGCGGTGTTCCAGAGCGGCAAATGGACTCGCGAAATCTACGAGCGCTTCACGGCATTCATGGACCGCGCCCATGTCGCCGGCTGGCGCCGCTGGCTGCTTATCGAGCCGCTTTCGGAAATGGCGACGCTGGGGACCGGCGGGCTATTTCTCATGCTGGCGCTCGCACTTCCCGCCTTCCATCAGACCTCAGACGACGACTGGCTGAAAAAGTCCGAACTCGCAGTCACTTTTCTCGACCGTTACGGCAATGTGATCGGCAGCCGCGGCATCAAGCACACCGAGTCGGTGCCGCTCGACGAAATGCCCGACAACCTGATTAAAGCCACGCTGGCGACCGAAGATCGCCGCTTCTACGACCATTACGGCATCGATGTGCAGGGCGTTTTCCGTGCGTTTGTCACCAACACCGAGGCCGGCGGCGTCGTGCAAGGCGGCTCCACGATCACCCAGCAACTTGCCAAGAACCTGTTCCTGTCCAACGAGCGCACCTATCAGCGCAAGATCAACGAAGCGTTCCTAGCGCTGTGGCTCGAGGCGCATCTAAGCAAAAATGAGATTCTAAAACTGTATCTCGACCGCGCCTATCTCGGCGGCGGCGCCTTCGGCGTCGACGCCGCGGCGCGATATTATTTCGGCAAATCGGTCCGCGACGTGACGCTGGCCGAAGCGGCGATGCTCGCCGGCCTGTTCAAGGCGCCGACCAAATTCTCCCCGCTGGTCAATCTGCCGGCGGCCCGCGCGCGCGCCAATGTCGTGCTCGATAATCTGGTCGACAACGGCTTCATGACCGAGGGTCAGGTTTACGGCGCGCGGCGCAACCCGGCGACGCCGATTGATCGCGCCGCCGAGGACGCGCCGAACTATTACCTCGATTGGGCGTTCGACGAGATGCGCAGGCTGGTCGAGACATTCCCGAAATCGGTCACCGCCCGGTCTTTCGTGGTGCGCACCGCGCTCGACAGCAATCTGCAGCGTTATGCCGAGCACGACGTCGAATCCGAACTGCGCCAGTACGGACGCGATTACGGCGCCAGCCAAGTTGCAGCGGTGATCGCCGATCTCGATGGCGGGGTACGCGCCATGATCGGCGGGCGTGATTATGGCGCAAGCCAGTTCAACCGCGCGACCGACGCGTTGCGTCAGCCCGGCTCCTCGTTCAAGCCTTACGTCTACGCCACCGCGCTGGCAAATGGCTTCACGCCGTCGTCGATAGTCGAGGATTCACCGGTCTGCATCGGCAACTGGTGTCCGCATAATTATTCCGGCGGCTATTCCGGTCCGGTGACGCTGCTTGAAGCGATCACGCATTCGATCAACGTCATTCCGGTCAAGCTTTCGATCATGCTCGGCAAAGGCAATCCCAAGCTCGGCCGCGCCATGATCGTGCAGACAGCGCGCAATTTCGGCATCCACTCGCCGTTGCCGGATACGCCTTCGCTGCCGATCGGCGCCGATGAAGTATACCCGGTCGAACATGCCGTCGCCTACGCCACCTTCCCCAATCTCGGCCGCGCCGTGGTGCCCCATGCCGCGCTCGAGGTCCGCACCGATTCCGGTCAATTGGTGTGGCGTTTCGATCGCGATGGACCGAAACCGAGACAGGTGATCAGCCCGGAAGTGGCGGTCAATATGATCAAGATGATGAACTCGGTGGTCGAAAACGGCACCGGCCGGCGCGCCCAGCTCGACGGCGTTCCGACTTGCGGCAAAACCGGCACCACCAACGATTGGCGGGACGGCTGGTTTGTCGGTTACACCGGAAATTTCGTCGGCGCGGTCTGGATGGGCAACGACGATTTTTCGCCCACCAAACGCATGACCGGCGGCACGCTGCCGGCGATGACGTGGCACAACATCATGGCGTATGCGCATCAGGGCATCGAATTGCGGCCGCTCCCTGGTTTGCCGCCGCCCTCGCATGCGCCGACCGTGGCCGACGCGTCGTTCAAGGGCAACGAGGTGCCGCACCCTGTGCTGCTGACGCGCAAGGGGACCGATGCGCTGGTCCAGGTCGAGCATATGTTGGATGATGCCGATCGTGCGCGTACGGCAGAGGGCGGCCCGCTCGGACCGTTCGGCGCCCGCGATGGCGGCAAAGATGACGGCGCCGACCGGACCGATACTTTCGCGACGGCGGCTGATCGCAATGCCGCCATTACGCCCCGCGGCGATTAAACCGTAACCGACTTCGCTTTATCGTGTTCGATCTGGTCTTCTCATGCGCCTTCTATTCGGTTCGTGCTTGACGCTGTTGATCGCGGCCGCTTTGGGCCTCGGTGCGACGTGGTTCACGCTGACGCGCAGCGTCGCCTTCGGCGCGTTGACTATCGGCGCGTGGACGGCATGGCCGAAAAGCGGGTCGGTCGACATCGATCCCTATGCGCGCGCCGGTATCGCGCGCAGCGGCGAATTGCCAACCGGAATGGGCGATGGCATTGCGTTCTATGCCCATACCGACGATGCCGGCGAGAATTTGGACGGTCGTTGCGCATTCACCGTCAGCGGCATGACGCCGCCGGCGCGCTATTGGACGGTCGCGCTGTACGATTCCGCGGGCCGGCTTGTCGCCAATACGATCGATCGCCATGGTTTCACCAGCGAGGAAATTGTGCGCGACATCGATGGTCGGTTCACGATCACGGTGGCGCCGCTGGCGCGACCGGGCAATTGGCTGCCCACGGGCGGGATCGAGCAATTCGTGTTGGTGTGGCGGCTTTACGATACGCCGATCGGCGTGGCTACGCGGACGACGAAGGAAGGGCCGATGCCGGCGATCGTGCGAAAGGGCTGCTCATGATCCGCGGCCTATTGTGGATTCTCGCCGCCATCCTGCTTGGCGGCATCGTGCATTTGTCGACGGTGCTGGCGATGCCGCATACCGCAACGCAAGATGCCTACTCCCGGCTGGCGCCACTCACTCCCGTCAATGCCGTGGTGCCGCTCACGGCGCCGACCGCCAAGACAGCGATCATGCCATTCATGGATCCGGCATTTGCCGCCGCGGCATGCCGCTACGACCTGACCAGCGGATCGCTTAAGCTCATTGCGCCGGTGAGCCAAGCCTATACGTCGGTCACGTTCTATACGCGCGAGAGCATCGCCTACTACGCGATCAATGACCGCGCCGCCGGCCGGCACTCCATTGAACTGGATCTCATGACACCCGCGCAGCATGCGGCGCTTCCCGAGGATGAAGACGTGACCGCCGCGGACCGCCTGATCATCGAGTCGCCATCGACGATGGGCCTGATCTTGTTGCGCGCCTTGGCGCCGGAACCCGGCCTGATGCCGATGGCGCGCCAAGCGCTGGCCGGCGCGACCTGCGGCATCCAACCGGTGCAGTAGATTAAATTACCTGTGAGACTACTTGAAATTATTTGGCGGCCGCCACCGCGGTCGGAACGGCGGCGAAGCGCGGCGCCACGACCACCACCTGGTTCGCCGCGATCTGTTGCTGCAATTCGGTAAGGACCTGGTCTGCGTCGGCCGCAACGGGCTGCGGTTCGGCAACCGCGAGATGCTCGAGCGCGAAGCGATAGCTGGCGCAACGTTGGCTCAGCGTTTTGTCCACCCAGGCGACCGTCAAACTGTTCTCCCCGATGCGCGCTTGCGCGTTGACCCGCTCGGCGGGCGTCAGATCGGGGATCTGCGCCATGCTCGCCTCGCGCCGCCGGTCGAGATCGATCACGCGCCGCGCAACGACAAAAAAGGGCCCGACGCGCACGATGTCGTTGCGGATGTCGTCGATCAGTTGATTGTAACGCGCTGCGCTCGAGCGCAGCATTTCCGCCTGCAGGTGCCGGTAGTAAGCGGTCGGATCGAACGCCCACAGTTCGCGCTGGAGCGATCGCTTGGTGCCGTATTCGTAAACTACCGCATCCCAGCGGATTCGGTCGTAAGGCGGCTCGATCAGCGGAAAGGCGAGATCGCGGAGCGTGTGTTCGTCGTCGGTCAGATTGTCGGCAGAGATCGGCGCGCCGACGCTGGCGGCAGCCTGCTCGCCGACCCAGTCATGAATGCCATCGGTGACCAGCGGGTCGCTCAGCCTGCCGAAATCGCCGATGCTGGTGCAGCCGGAAAGAACGAGCAGGACAAGGACGGCAAGACAAAGCGCCCTTCGATCGCATCGGCAGCGGGCGCGCGGCGACATTGCCAAAGCCCGTTCAGCGGCGCCTCACCCGTCGGCGGCCGCCGTTGTCCGCCGGCGGATGCGTATGGGGTTCGGCCTCCTCGGCGCGCGGATCGGCGTAGCGCTCGATCCGGATGACGGGCAGAATGATGATCGTTGCGGACTCGTCCGCCACATCGCGGCCGAAGCGCACAATGCGCCCGTCGTCCGGGAATTTAATAACGTTGCCCACCAGCCGCTTTCCTCTGCCGCCGGCAAGGAGGCGTTCTGCCCCGTTGCGCGGAAATCGGCATCGCCATGATTAAGCGGCATGCAAGGTTAACGCTCCGCTAACGCGCACAACTTAGGCTAACGCCGAAATTCGCCCTCAGGGAACCTGTTACGATCGAGCCACGCGTTATGGAAAGCGGAAGCCTGTCGAGCCTCGACAACCTTACCCTTCTCGGACTGCGCAGCGGGGTCGATATGCGGCCGACCTTGTTGCGCGTCCTCACCGACCTCTACGTGCAGAAGCTGACGCACACGCCCGACGAGGAGCGGCATTACACCGAGCTGGCGCTGCGACTGCTCGATGCCGTGGATGTCGCGGCGCGCGCGGCGGTGGCGAGCCGGCTGGCGCGCCATCTTTCGCCGCCGCTACGGGTCATCCAGCAGCTGGCCGCCGATCTGCCTGAAGTCGCGGCGTCCGTGCGCGCCCATCCAGCGTTGAGGCGCAATGCGCAAACAAGCGAACCGGCGGCGCCGATCACCCCGGTTGTGGAAGTCCGGGAAACCGAGCTTTCCGAATCCGCAGCACATGAGCAAGAGACCCCGCCAGCGCCTGATCTGATCGCGACCGATATAGCGAGCGAACTCAACGAGCTCTTTTTTGCCGCGAGCGCGGACGAGCGGCGTCTCATTCTGCTCAACCTCGAAATCGCGGCCCCGATGCCGGCGGGCCGCGTCCAGCTCGCTCGCGACGCCGCTGCCGGGCAACAGCTGGAAGCTGCGGCACTCGCTCGCGACCGCGAGGGCTTCGCACAACATCTCGCGCATTCACTGCAAATTCCGCGCGCGCAAGCACGCCGCATCGGAAGCGACGTACTGGGCGAGCCGATCGTGATCGCCACCAAGGCGATCATCATGCCGCGCGACGTCGTCTATCGCATCCTGCTGTTCGTCAATACGACCGTCGGCCATTCGGTGGAACGCGTCCACGCGCTCGCAGCCCTGTATGACGAACTGCCGATCGGAGCCGCCGAACATATGGTCGCGATCTGGCAGGCATTACATCGGCACGACCATGCCGCCGTGGAACACCGGCTGCTCGCGTGGAACGACGAGGCCCGCGCCCGCGCTCGTACCGCGACCGCGGCGGTGCGCCGGGCGCCGGCGGCACAGCGGTCCAGCGAACGCCGCGAGGTTTCTTAACTCACGATATCGAGAAAGTTGCGGCCGGCAGGATTCTCGACCTCGACGATCCAGAGATCGGGATCGAATTTCATCTCGCGCTCGAGCTTGGCTTCGACCGCCACATCCGGCGCCGGCTGCTGGGCGAGGCTTGCCGTAAACGTGCGGTCGGCGCCGCGACTGGTATCGACCGCACTTTGCGGGGCCGGCCCGAACAGGTCGGACGTGCCGTCGAGCCGGCTGACGCGCACGAATACGGCGCCGGCCTCTTCCGCGCCGCGCCGGCGCACGACCGCGAACGCGCCCTCAACCTGACAACGGCGCAAATAGGCGGCAACCCAGAGTGCGGATTTGAGACGCATCGTCGGCTCATATCTCCTCGGCCGAGGAGATATGACTCTAACCGCGCGACGCCGCAAACCGAGTGAAGTCGTTATTGCAGCGGGCGGCCGACCAAAGCGGACAGCGCTCGCACCAGCCGATCGGAAACCTCTCCGGTAACGGGCAGCTTGCGCTCGCGCTCGAATTTTTCGATCGCGGCACTGGTTGCCTCATCGAGAATGCCGGATGGCTCGATCTGACCGTAGCCATAATCGGACAAGGCGCGCTGCACTGCTGCTATGCGGGGCGATGGGCCGATCAAGTCGGCGATCGGATCGTCGCGCCTTAAGGCGACCGGTTGCGGCGGGGCGGCAGTCGCGGCGGCACGAGTGGGAATCGCCGGCTGCGCCGGCCAGCGCGCATCAATGGCGGCGACCTGCGAAGCCTTCGGATTGGCGAAGAAAGGCGCCGGATGCGAACCCGACTGCAGGAAAACCGCATTGACGATGATGACGGTGCTCGCCGCGACCGCGGCAAGGATGGCGAATAAATCCACTGGACGTCGCGTGGCTCTGGCCCACAGCCGAAGGGCCAATGCTCCGCCGACGCCCGCGGCGCGCGCGTAGAAGGGGCGATCGGCAATGCGGCGGTTACGCACTTTTCTTCACCGGGATGTCGTGGACGGATTTGCGTGCGATTACGGCGCCGACCGGCGGCGGCGTAATCTTGGCCGGCAGATAGCTCATGACGCCGGCGACATGCGGAGCGACGATCTTTTTCCCGGCCCGTGACCCTTCGCAATCGAGCGGCAGCCGCACGGTAACGCGCGTGCCCTCGCCGACACGGCTGCGGATGGCGATTTCGCCGCCATGCAGCTGCACCAGTCCTTTGACGATAGAGAGTCCGAGGCCGGTGCCGCCATGGCGGCGGTCGTAGGAGCTGCCGGCCTGGAAGTACGGTTCGCCCACCCGCGCCAAGTCTGCATCACTGATGCCGACGCCATTATCCTCGACGACGAACGTTACGTATGTCGCCTCGGCACGCACGCTGATCGTGACCGCACCGCCGCGATCGGTGAAGCGGATCGCATTGGACAACAGGTTGAGCAGAATCTGATTGAGCGCCCGCTTGTCGGCGATCATCTCGGGCAGATCGTCGGCCACCACTTTTTCGAGATGCACGCCCGCCTCGCGCGCCCGCAGCGCGAGTATGCCGCAGCAGGCGGCGACGACATGCGCCGGCGCGAAAGGCTCCGGCGTGATCTCAAAATTGCCGGTCTCGATCTTGGACATATCGAGTATGCCGTTGACCACCGACAGGAGGTGATGGCCGGATCCGTTGATGAGACCCGCATATTCGCTGCGGCGCCTGGCATCGAGCGCCAACGCTTCCTCCTTCATCAGCATCTCCGAAAAGCCGATGATGGCGTTGAGCGGCGTGCGTAGCTCGTGGCTCATGGTGGCGAGGAAACGGCTCTTGGCGGCGTTCGCGCGCTCCGTCTCGGCGTGCGCGTCCAGAAGCGCCTGCTGCTGCAATTTGCGCTCGGTCACGTCGCGCAATACCGCGACGACCTCGCGACGATCTTCACCGCTTGATTTGCCGCTCGTCTGCTCCAACGGCCGGCAACGCATCTCGATCCAGACGAATTCCGTCGTCGGCCGGCCTTCGGCATCCATGCCTTCGCGGCGAACGCGGAACTCGACCGAACGCGATTCACCGAGAGCGGCGGCGTCGCCCAGCGCGGTCAGATAGGCCGGACGGTCAACGACGTGGACCCGCTCGAATAGGCCATGGCCGTGCAATTGCCCGGTGTGCGATCCGAACAAGGATTCGGCGGCCGGCGACACGAACAGCACCGCGCCGTCGCGACCATGCCGCGTGATAACATCAGCGATATTGCGCGCCAGGAGCCGGTAACGGTCTTCCTCTGCATAAAGCAGCCAAAAGCTGGTCCGCGCCAAAGCTTCGGCGCCGAGCGCCAAGCCGGTCGCATAGAGCCCCGCCGAAACGATGCCGAGCGTCGCCAGCGCCTCGGGTGCGCTCGCGCTAGGCGGCGGCAACAGGTGTTCGGCTCCGAGCAGCATCAGCAGACCGGCCGCGGCAAGAGCGAAGGTCGAGGCGGTGGCAACGACGCGGCGCGACGCCGAAAGCGCCGCTTCGAGCGGCACGACCACAAGCCAGATGGCGGCAAACGATGCGATGCCGCCGGTGGCCGCGGCAAGCGCCGTCACCAATCCGGTGAGCGCGAGCGAAGACAGTACATGGGCACTCTCGTAGCGGCCGGTGCGGGACAAAAAATAAGCGGTGAGAATCGGCGCGATCAGCCAGGCAAATATCAAGAGTTCGGTGGCGCTCGGAGCGCCGCGCACGAGCAGGTAGACCGGGAACGACGCCAGCGCCACCATGCTGCCGAGCAGGCGAGGCGCGATAAAGGCGCGATGCCGCGCCGCCGTCAGCACATCCTGTTGCGCCGACGGATGCACCAGCGTTTCGACATAGTCGCGTATTGGCGCGAACAGGCCCACGTTCCCGACGCACGCCCGGCTTTGCGAGACGCGCTCCCCTTTTTCTGTAGTGCGGATCGTGTCAGAGGCCGCTTAAGCGAAAGCTAAGGCATGGGGCGCGGCGCGATCGCGACGGCGCATTAGCGCGCCGGTAAATCCCCATCATGGTGAATCTCCCGTTGCCGTGCACGGTTGCCAAATGTTTGCAGCAAATGTGGCGGCGAATCCGGCCCGCTGTTGCTGCACTTTTGCGGTTCCGAAATCGCGGCAAGAAGCGCGGTCTCGCGCGTTCGCTAAAATTTTAGCTAAACTATATTTTTTCCAATTGTTCGAAAATTTGCGGCGTATTCTGTTCGATTATGGGCAAAAACGTACCGGGCGAGCGAACGCCGCCTTCAATGCTGCCTGCTAGTTTCCCGTCAGGTGCGGCAACCTATGCCGCAGGGGATGTGGGTCTCATGTTCTTTCTATTGCGCATGGCGTTCTGGCTCGGCCTGGTGCTGATCCTGTTGCCCAGCGGCTCTTCGGAGCGAGCCGCGCCGGCAACCGAGGTCAACGCGTCGCAAGCCATTTCGGCCGCTTCCGCCACCGTCGGCGATCTGCGGCAGTTCTGCACCCGTCAGCCCGACGCCTGCACCGTCGGCTCGCATGTGGCCACGGAACTGGGCTACAAGGCCCAGGCCGGCGCCAAGATGCTTTATGATTTCCTGACCGAAACTCTCGCGTCCAAGGAAGCGTCCAAGGAATTGTCCAAGGAGCCGACCACCCAATCGCCCAAGGTGACCGGCTCGCTTGCCAGTGGCAGCATGACGCCTGCCGGCAAATCGTCCGCGGACCAAGCCTCGCAAAATACGCTCACCCCGGCCGACCTGGTTCCCGCTTGGCGAGCCCCGACGCCGCGCAAGAGCATCAAGCACGCGGCCTAACCTTTCGCTATTCCCAATTCGATCGGATGAGGCGCGAATTCACGCGTCGCGCGCGTATCGGCCCTCGCCGGACACGTCGACCTGTCGCACGGAGCACCTTATATAGTGGGGAACGATCCGGCTCTGAAATCGGATTTTGGGCACCTTGGCGCAATGGCTGACATCGAGGACATCGTCGGCAATTTCTCGGTCCTTGACGACTGGGACGACCGCTATCGCTATGTGATCGAGCTCGGCCGCGAGCTGCCGCCACTTCCGCAAGCCGCTCATAACGCCGCCAACAAAGTGCAGGGCTGCGCCAGCCAGGTCTGGCTCGATACGACGGTGCGTGCGAACGGCGCGGGCGGCCCGATCCTGATCTTCGCCGGCGACAGCGACGCCCATATCGTGCGCGGGCTGATCGCTATTCTGTTCGCGATGTATTCGGGCAAAAGCGCAGGCGACATTCTCGCGCTTGACGCCATCAAGCTGTTCGAAGAACTGGGGCTGCGCGAGCATTTGACCCCGCAACGCTCGAACGGCTTCCGCTCCATGGTCGAACGCATGCGCTCCGACGCACGCGCGGCGCTGGCGACGGCTGCCTGACATGCACGCTTTGCCTGACCTGCACGCTTTGCCTGGCCGCTGACCGCGTGTCATGCGCGGGTATTCAAGCCGCGCCGGCAATCGTATTGTAAGTCTCATCGGGCGTAGAGGCTTCCCCTTGAGCATTTACACACTCCGCGCAGGCCTGACCGACGTTTTTGCCGGCGCGGTCTGCAGCATCCTGTCCATCGCTTATTGCTTGTCCTATGCGGCGCTCATCTTCACGGGTCCGCTCGTGCATCTATTGTCCTACGGCATCGCGGTGACATTCCTGTCGGCTGCCATTGGCGGCTCGATCGTGGCGCTGCGCAGCTCGCTGCCGTTCGCCGTGGCCGGCCCCGACAGCTCTATCTCGGTGGTACTGGCGGCATTGGTCGCGACGCTCGTGCAGCACCTCGTGGCCGCGGGCGGCACCGATCTGCTCGAACCGGCCTTGATCGCCATGGCGCTGGCGACCGCATTGACCGGACTATTGCTCTGCATACTCGGCTTCACCCATGCGGGGCGCGCGATCCGCTTTGTGCCCTACCCGGTCATTGGCGGATTCCTCGGCGCGACCGGTTGGCTCTTGATCACCGGCGCGGTCCAGGTCGTCGCGGATCAGCGACCGACGCTCGCCAATATCGGCGCCTTCGGCGACGCCGCGATTTGGACCAAGATCGCCGCCGGCGTGATCGTCGCAATCACCCTCTATGTGCTGCTGCGTCGCTCCAAAAATCCGATCATCCTGCCGGGCGTGCTGCTGACCGCGCTCGCGGTGACACATCTGGTGTTGCTCGCGAGCGGCACGCCAATCGCCGTCGCACAAGACAACGGCTGGCTGTTCGGGCTGCAGCCGGCGGCCGGCCTGACGCTGCCGTGGAAATTCGCAGCCCTGCAAGGCTTCCCGTGGTCGTCGCTGCCATCGCTCGCGGGCGACGTGCTCGCAGTCATTTTCGTGACCGTTACGAATTTTTTGCTCAACACGACGGGGCTTGAGATCGCGACCCGAAGCGAAGCCAATATCGAACGCGACCTCAAAGTGCTCGGGCTTGCCAATGTCGCGATCGCGGCGCTGGGCGGCTATGTGAGCTGCACCTCGTTCAGCCGGTCCATGCTGGTCCGCACCGCCGGCGCCACCGGCCGCATCGGCGGCGTGACCGTGGCTGCGATCTCGGCGGCCGTGCTGTTCGCCGGTCCGTCGTTTCTCGGCTATGTGCCGAAATATATTCTCGGCGGGCTCCTGTTCTATCTCGGTGCCGATCTCGTCTATCAGTGGCTGATCCTGTCGTCGCGGCGCCTGTTACTGATCGAATATCTGTCGCTGATCGCCATCGCGGTCCTGATCATCTATTCGGGTTTTATCGCCGGCGTGCTGATCGGGATCGTGATCGGTTGCGCCACCTTTGCGCTGAGCGCGAGCCGCGTCAACGCCATCAAATTCAATTTCGACGGCTCGGAATACCGCTCTTCGCTCGATCGTGGCCCGTACGAACTGTCGCTCCTGGCCGATTACGGCCGGGAGATTCAGGGCATGACACTGCAGAGCTATCTGTTCTTCGGCTCGGCCAATCGGCTCTATCAGCATGTCAAGGTGCTGTTGGCGGCGCAGCCGGATTGCCGTTTTTTGATATTCGATTTTCGCCTCGTCACCGGCATCGATTCGTCGGCGACGCACAGTTTTGCCCAAATCAAGCAGGCGGCGGCCGCCTGCGGTACGCGGCTCGTGCTGGTCAATCTCAAGCCGGACCTGGGCCGCGCTTTTCGCACCGCCCGCTTCGTTTCCGACGACGTCGTCGTCGCATCGGATCTCGACCGCGCGCTCGAATTCTGCGAGCAGAACATCATCGAAGCGCACCGTACCGCCGCCGACGGCGAGCGGTCGTTGCGGGCCTGGTGGTCGGATGCGCTGGGCGGCGTCGCGACGGCCGACCGCTTGGCCGAATATTGCCGGCGTCTCGAAGTGCCGGCCGGCCAAATCATCGCCCGGGAGGGCGATCCGGCCGCTTCCATGCATTTCATCCTCGAGGGACGCATCGGCATCGTCGTCGATATGGGCGACGGGCGAACGATGCGCGTGCGCAGCCTGGGGCCGCATACCACGATCGGGGAAATGGGACTGATCACTGGGCGGCCGCGCAGCGCGACCGTTGCCGCAGAGGCCGACAGCGTGCTTTACGAACTCACGGCCGAGAACTACGAGCGCATCAAGCGCGAAGAGCCTGCGCTCAGTCAAGCGCTCCTCGGCTATATCGTCTCGGTCATGTCGGAACGGCTCAGCTTCGCCAATCGCGCGGTCGGCGTCCTGCAGCGTTGATACCGACGCGGTAGAAAGTTTTAGCTACGCTCGCGACGCCGGCGACGCTGCTGGCCGAGCCCCATATCTTTGGCAAGCTTGGAACGCGCGGCCGCGTAGTTGGGCGCGACCATCGGATAGTCAGGCGGCAAACCGTACTTTTCGCGGTATTGGTCGGGCGTCAGGTTGTAGCGCGTGCGCAAATGGCGCTTCAGTGACTTGAATTTCAATCCGTCTTCCAGGCAAACGATGTATTCGGGTGTCACCGAACGCTTGATCGGTACGGCTGGCTTGGGCGGTTCCGCAGCGGTCGCCGCTTGACCGCCCGATACGCGCTTCAAGGCCGCGTAAATTTGGCTGATGAGACCAGGAATTTCGCCGCTCGGAACCGAATTATGGCTCAGATAAGCGGAGACGATGTTGGCGGCGAGTTGGATATAGACGCTGTCACCCGAATTCTCTGCCATGGTCGCATCTCGTGCCGGGAGTCGTGAAATGCTCGACATCAACTTAAATTATACTAGTCCCAGAGAATAAAGGCAATAAAACAGCGATATAGCAAGGCCGATTGCTTATAGTTGAAAATATATATTGCATTGCTATTTGAAAACCGCGCTTATGCGCCGGTCGAAATCGCCCGATACAGCAAAAAACCGCCGGCACGCGCGGCTACGCGCTCTGCTCGATGTGGTTGCGCAGTTCGGTGATCGAACCGAAGCGGAGCGTGCCCTGCGGCAGCTGCGCTTCGATAGAGCCGTCGGAGTACAACGTGTAGGCCATGCCGTCGACGACGCCCGATTTGAGTACCGACACCGCCGGCTCCATCTCTGGCGCCGCATCCGGCGCGAGAGCTTGAGCCGTATCTACGGGCGCTTCGGTATTAAGACCCGGTGCAGCGGCGGGCGCGGCGGCCGCTTGCACGAGAGCTGACGGCGCGGCTCGCATCGGCCGCTGGCCTTTCGGCCAAAGTGCATCGAACGAAGGGCCGTCAGGCCGGTCGGCTCTGCTCCGCGGCGGTGAACTTATGTCGAGCCGTGGCGTAAGCCGTGCCGGCGCCCCACCATTTTGTCGCTTTGCCGGACGTGCTTTCTCGGCCTCAGCGATCGCAACATCTACGCTCGTCGGCAGTGCCGGCGCCGCGATTGGCGACAACGAAAATTCTGTTTCTTCGACCACCCGTGTGGTTTCGAGCCGAGCAACAGCGGGGGTCTTTTCCGGCAAATCGTCACCGTGCTTTGCGCGGGCCGACACGGGTGGCGCCGCGACAAGCGGATGGAGCGCCGGCTTCGGCAAGGGAATTTGCGCCGGTTCACCCGGCTCCCGCGCCGTTACGACATGCCGCTGCGCAAGCGCGTGTTCGATCCGTTGCAAGACGCGCAGCGCCAGACCGAGGCCGATCAGCAGGAGTCCGCCCACTGCCGCTACCACGCCGGGCGTCACGATCGCCGTGTCGAAAGTACGGTCGTGGATCGAAACGCCGGTGGCCGCCAACAATATTCCGGCGACGCTCAACGCTCCACCAAATGCCAATAAAAGCAAGTACATACGCCTATCCCCGGCTCCAGCTGCACGCGCCAAAAGCCCGCTTCAAGGCAGTATTGTGACGGCGCTGCCCGAGCCGCGCAAGGATTTTTATCCGATGATGGCTGTCCAGCTTGGCCGGGCGGATGAGACGAGCTGCCCTGACTGGAGAGCTCCACAGCCGTTGCCCAAACCCCTGCGAAGGTCCTATTTAGAGGAACCATTCGCTTTCCCTGACGGTTGCACCTGCGCCTGATACCCGCCGTTTCGGCTTCACATTGAGGAGTAGACCAATGGCATTCACCCTGCCCGAACTTCCCTATCCCTACGACGCGCTGACGCCGCATATGTCGCGCGAGACTCTCGAATTCCATCACGACAAGCACCATCAGGCCTACGTGACCGCCGGCAACAATCTGGCCAAGGGCACGGAATGGGAAAACAAGCCGGTCGAGGAAGTCGTGAAGGGCACCTTTGGCAAGATCCCCGGCCTGTTCAACAATGCCGCGCAGCATTTCAACCACATCCATTTCTGGAAGTGGATGAAGAAAGGCGGCGGCGGCGACAAGCTTCCCGGTAAGCTCGAAAAGCAGCTCACGTCCGACATCGGGCCGCTCGCCAAAGTAAAGGAAGATTTGGTTCAGGCGGGCGTCACGCAGTTCGGTTCGGGCTGGTGCTGGCTTGCGGTCAAAGACGGCAAGATTACCATCATGAAAACCCCCAACGGTGAAAACCCGCTGGTGCACGGCGCCAAGCCTATCCTCGGCTGCGACGTCTGGGAGCATTCCTACTACATCGACTATCGCAATCGGCGTCCCGATTACCTCAAGGCGTTTTTCGATAATCTGGTCAACTGGGATTATGTGGCCGAGATGTACGAAGCGGCCATGAAATAGGCGCGCGCGACTGCAGGCCGCGCATAAAGCGGGGCATTCGTGCCCCGCCTTTTCGTGTCGCTGCACATTTGACGCATTGCTCGGATCGGATTCCCGCTTCATGACTTGGCGGCGCCGAAAAGCGCCGATCTGACGCCGGGCCGATCGTGCAACACGTTGCCGTGGACTCCCTTCCCTTTCGCTCGAAAGCGATTGCCGACGCGCGCGGTCTCGATGCGTTGGCGATTGCGGTATTGGTGCTGATCGCGGCGATCGCCGCCTTTACGTTTCGCGATTACGGTCTCGGCTGGGACGACTATACCCAATCCCAATATGGCGACCTGTTGGTGTCGCTCTTCGCGTCCGGCTTTACCGACAAACGCGCGCTGTCCTTTGTCAATGTCTACATGTATGGCGGCGGCTTCGATCTCATTGCCGCGCTCGCAGCAAAAGTCCTGCCGTTCGGCCTGTTCGCGACGCGCCGGCTCGTGGGCGCCGCGATCGGTCTTATCGGTCTATTCGTGACCTGGCGGCTGGGGCGGCGCATCGGCGGCCCACTCGCCGGATTGGCCGCTCTCCTCCTGCTGGCGGCCTGCCCGCTCTATTTCGGGCATATGTTCGTCAATTCCAAGGATGGACCGTTTGCCACGGTGATGGCGCTTGCGCTGCTCGGGATTGTGCGCGCGTTCGACGAATATCCGCGCGCGACCCCCGCAACGATTGCGCTCTGCGGTGTCGGCGTCGGGCTCGCGGTCGGCTCACGCGTCCTCGGCGGCTTCGCGGTCGTGGACGTGCTCTTGGCACTGATGTTTCTTCTTTTCGTGCGATCGCGCGAAATCGCGCTCAAGCCCGCCTTGTGCGAATGCGCCTCGTTTTTGACCGCTTTCATTCCCGGCGCCATCCTCGCCTATCTCGTCATGGGCCTGGTCTGGCCGTGGAGCGTGCTCGCGCCGCTCAATCCCATTCGGGCGGCCGCTTATTTTTCTCATGACTTCGAAAAGCCGTGGCGCGAGCTGTTCGACGGTCGTTTGATCCCGATCACCCAAATGCCGCGGAGCTATGTGCCGACGCTCGTCGCGCTCAAGCTGCCCGAACTGATGCTTGCGCTTGGCATCTGCGGAACTATCGGCGGCATCGTCGTGGTGGGACGAAAAGACCGCAGCACCGTCGGCCGCCGTGCCGCGCTTGTTACAGTCCTGCTCGCCGCAATTCTCCCGGTTCTGGTCACAATCGTCGTGCGGCCTTACCTCTATAACGGCATCCGCCATTTGCTATTCGTAGTCCCGCCCCTCGCCGCGCTTGGCGGTCTTGCCGCGGGATGGATTGCTCCGCGGCTGCGGCAGTACGGCGCCAGCGCCATGGCCGCGGGCAGCCTGGCATTCATTGCCGGCATCGCATCTCCTATCGTCGACATGGTCAGGCTGCATCCCTACGAATACACGGACTACAATCATGTCGCCGGCGGCGTGCGCGGCGCGCAGGCCGACTTCATGCTCGATTATTGGGGACTATCGCTCACCCAGGCGTCGCGGCGGTTGCTCGCCTATATCGCGGATCGCCGAGAGATATCGCCGCACGGAAAATGGACGGTTGCGGTGTGCGGTCCGCATCCGCCTGTCGTAGTCGCGCTCGGGCCGCAGTTCTCGACCACTTGGAATCCCAAGGGCGCCGACTTCGCCATGCAGCTCGGCGTGTTCTACTGCGCCAAGCTTGATGCGCCCCTGCTATTCGAAATCGTGCGCGACGGCGTGGCCTACGCGCGCGTATACGACATTCGCGGCAGCTCGATTTCTTCGCTGCTCACAGTGCCGGGGATCGATAAAACGCACTACTAAGAAGCCGAAGATCCTCGAATTGCTTGCCGAAGGAAATTTGCCCATGAGTAACGTCACGCCGAGAGCCTATGTTTTCGACGCCTACGGCACGCTGTTCGACGTCCATGCCGCGATTGCCCGGCATCGCGACGCGGCCGGTCCGGACGCGGAACGGTTTTCGGAACTGTGGCGGCTCAAGCAGCTCGAATATAGCTGGACGCTGACGCTCTCCGGCCAGTACGCCGATTTCTGGACCCTGACGCAGCGCGCGCTCGATTACGCCTTCGCGCGCGTGCCGTCGGTCGACCGCGCATTGCGGCCGCGACTTCTCGAAGCCTATCAGAAGCTCGATGCTTATCCGGACGCGCGCGACGCGGTCGCCGCACTTAAAGCACGCGGCCTATCCACCGCGATCCTCTCCAACGGTGCGCCTGCCATGCTGAAGACCGCCGTGGAGGCGTCCGACATGGCGCCGATCCTTGACGCTGTGCTCTCGGTCGACGCCGTGCGCATGTATAAGCCGCGGCGCGAAGTCTATGCGCTTGTCACCGACCGCTTCGCGCTCTCTCCGCGGGAGATCGTGTTTGTGTCGTCGAACCGCTGGGACGTGATGGGCGCGGCGGCGTTCGGCTTCCGCACGCTCTGGGTCAACCGCACCGGCATGCCCGACGAATATGCCGACCACCCGCCGCTGCAGGTCGTGCCCGATTTGTCGGCGCTGGCGTCGCTAGAGGTTTAGGCGTTCACCGCGACCCGTTCCGGCTCGACCGCCGGCAACAGTTTCGGCGCAACGAAGCGGCCCGCTTCGAGATCTTCGATCTGGCGATCGATCTGCTTCATGACGTAGCGCGAGTAAGGCCCGACATGGAGGTAGAACGCCATCAGCGTGACGATGGCGCGGACCGACTGCGGGTTCTTCGACATGCAGGTGGTGAACGCTTTCCAGAATCGCTCGCGGCCTTCCGGCAGGCGCGACAGCAGTTCATGCACCATGTTGATGGTAGAGAGCCGGCGCCTGATATCGCCCTCGGGCAGTTCCTTGCGGCGGTCCGAGCAATCGAGCATGGCTGCGAGCCGCTCCAGGCGGCCGCAAAAAGCGTCGGGATCGTAAATCCGGTCGAGGATCTGGCGGTAATCGCGCAGGATTTCGAGGCGCGAGCGTTTGGTCTGGTAATTGACGCCGGCGGTGCACTGATCGCCTTTGCCGGCGGGCGCCGAATCGTGGTCGACATGCAGGCGGCCTTCGCGCGCCAGCCGGCGCGTCAGTTGCGTATTCGGCAGCGCATAGAGCAGGCCGACCATCGCGATCGGGACCGCTGACTCCTCGATCAGTTCAATCATCGGTTCAGCGACCGAGCCCCGCTCGGTGTCGAAGCCGACGATGAAGCCCGCCGTTACGAACATGCCGGCGTGATAGATTTTGTGCACGCTTTCCGGAATGCTGCGGCGCGTATTCTGCTTCTTGCGCATCGCGATCAGCGTTTCGGTGTCCGGGCTTTCGATGCCGACGAAAATGGCGAAGAAGTTCGACCGTTTGAGCATCGCCAGCAACTCGCCGTCGTCGGCGAGATTGAGCGAGGCCTCGGTGGTGAATTCGAACGGATAATCGTGCTGGTCGATCCACTTTTCGAGCGTCGGCAGGAATGCCTTGATCGCCTTCTTGTTGCCGATGAGGTTATCGTCGACAAAATCGACGTGGCCGCGATAGCCCAGCCGATAGAGCGCTTCGAGCTCGGCCAGCATCTGGTCGTGCGTCTTGGTGCGCGGCGACCTGCCGTAAAGCTCGATGATGTCGCAGAACTCGCAGGTGAACGGACAACCGCGCGAGAACTGCACGCCGATGTAGAGGTACTGTTCGAATTTCAACAGATCGAAGCGCGGCACCGGCGTCTTGGTGACGTCGACCTGGAATTTCTCGGCCACGAACATGCCCTCGCGGCTTCCCTGTTCCCAAGCCGCGATGAATTTCCCGATGATGTCCTCGACTTCGCCGAGGACACGAAAATTCGCGCTCTCGTAGCGGTGCGGACTGGATGTCGCATCGGGGCCGCCGACCACGACCGGCAGGCCGCGCGCACGGCACATTTCGATGAGTTCCAACGAATCCGATTGCTGGAACAGCATGCCGCCGGTCATCACCATGTCGGCCCAGTCGAGATCGCTGTCGGCAAGCTCTTCGGTGTTGCGGTTGACCAGCCGCACGTTCCAGGACTTCGGCAATAACGCCGCCACGGTGATGAGGCCGAGCGGGATCGCGGGATAGCGCGCCCCAACCAGTTCGCAAGCTTCCGAGAAATTCCAGAACGAATCCGCCATAAAGCGCGGATAGATCATGAGCACGTTGCACGGGCTCGCGGCCAACGCGCTTGCGACGATGTTCTGCTGCTGTTCCAAGAAACCCCACCCCGTGCCGCGATCAGCGCAATCCGCGCAGTATGGCGGTATTGCTCGATAATACAAGGATAAAGCCGGTTCCGCCCGACTCTGTCGAGAAGCCGAAAATTAACGCGGGATCATGGCCTTATCGGGGCTTCCTGCGATCGGATGTGACCCGCGACAACGCTTCCGGTAACCTTCGACTCAAGCTGTAACCGCCTCAAGGGAGAGAAGCAAAATGCGCGCCGCGTTTTATGAGCACAATGGACCTGCAGCCGAGGTGCTCAAGCTCGGCGAATTCGACACGCCGCGTCCCGGCCGGGGCGAGGTCCGCGTCAAAATCGCAACCTCCGGTGTCAATCCCTCCGACGCCAAGGCGCGTTCGGGCTCGACCCGCAAGATCGCCTATCCGCGCGTGATCCCGCACAGCGACGGCGCGGGCGAAATCGACATGGTGGGGGATGACGTGCCGTCGTCGCGCCTAGGTGAGCGGGTGTGGGTATGGAACGCCCAATGGGCGCGCGCCTTCGGCACTTGCGCCGAATATGTCACGCTGCCATCGCCGCAAGCGGTGCGCTTGCCGGCGAATACCAGTTTCGAAGTCGGCGCCTGCCTCGGCATTCCTGCGATGACCGCCTATCACGCCATCGCGGTCTCTGGCGCCGCGCCCGGCATGACGCTGTTGATCGCCGGCGGCGCGGGCGCGGTCGGCCACTATGCCGTGCGATTCGCCAAGGCCGCCGGCGCCACCGTCATTACCACCATCAGCTCACCGCAAAAGGCCGATGCGGCGCGCGCCGCCGGCGCCGACTACACGATCGACTACAAACGCGAAGATGTTGGTGAGCGCGTGATGGCCATCACCGGCAATAAAGGCGTCGACGCCATCGTCGAATTGGACATCGCCGCCAACGCCAAGCTCATTCCCCAGGTACTGCGCCCACGCGGCGTGGTGGTCGTCTATGGAACGGGCGCCATGGTGTCCGAAGTCCCGTTGTTCTTCTTTTTGCGCAACGCCATCACGCTGAAATTTATTTACGTCTACGAACTCGATGCGGCCGAGCGCGCCGCCGCGCTGGCTGGGATCGAACGCGCCCTCCCTGCCGGCACGCTACTCACCAATATCGGAGCGACTTTTCCGCTTGGCGATATTGCCGCCGCGCACGAAGCGGTCGAACAGGGCAAGGTCTTGGGCAACGTCGTCGTGAAAATTTCGTAACGACGCTACGCCGCGTCTTCGGCCGACGGCTCCGTGTCCGGATTTTTCAGAGCGGTCACGATCTGTTGCTTGGTCAGCCGAGTGCCGTCATCGCCCTCGATCAGCAATGCGACGCGGCCGCCGTCGTTGATGTGACGCGCCCAGCTCATGGCTTCGTCGAGTGAATTGAACTCCTTGAACAGATGGCGATCCTTCTCCAAGGGCGAAATGGATTGCGAGCCGCGCGGGTCGGAATAAACGCGATAGGTCATGGTTGGCCTCCTGTTCCATACAAACGCTGATCAAAATATGGCCGCCAAATGCGCCAGGTCTGTGTCAACGATTAGATCTGTGTCAGCCGTTATCGCCGCGGCGCGTTGACGCGCGAATTTCCGCCGCTACCATTGCCTCAAAACGCATTGGGAGGCCGAACGTTCATGCGCCCATTTTTTCAGCTTGCCGTTGGGCTGGCTGTTCTTGCGCCAGTCCTCGCGAGTCCGGCACGCGCTCAAGATGGCGCCGCTTATGTCGTCACCTACGTCGAACTGATGCCGAATGAGATAGCCGGCGGCGCTTCGCTGCTGAAGCACTATCGCGACGCGAGCAGAAGGGAACCCGGCAGTCTGCGGTTCGACGTATTGCACGAAATCGCGCGGCCGAATCGCTTCGCGATTGTCGAAGTGTGGAAAGACAAAGCCGCGCGCGACGCCCACGATCAAACAGCGACCTCACGCCAATTTCGCGACAAGCTCAAGCCCATCGAGGATGCGCCCGACGACGAACGCGTCGACAATCTGCTTTACATGGCTTCGGCAAAGACTCCGGCTCAACCTGCCGCAATTTATGTCGTGACGCATGTCGACGTCATACCTCCCGGCAAGGACGATTGCATGACGGCGCTCAAGTCCATGGGCGTCGATACCGCCAACGACCCGGGCAACATCGCTTACCAAGTGCTGGTGCAGGCCGGCCGGAGCAATCACTTCACCGTCCTCGAAGCCTGGAGCAGCAAAGCAGCGCTCGACGCGCACGCCATGGCCGCGCATACGCGCAGCTTTCGCGACAAGCTCACGCCGCTTGCCGGCGCGCTTTATGACGAGCGTTTCTATAAGGCGCTCGATTGAGCGCTCCGGCTATTTTTGCGGTGTGAAGACTTGGTTGCTGTAGGGCTGCACAGTCGGGCGCGCGATCACGATAAAGGCGTGGTCAAGCTTGCGGTGGCAGGCATTGCAGCCGGCGCTGAGGCTGTCGAAAGCAGGAGCGAAGGCTGCGCTGTCTTTACCGTCGACCGCCTTTTGCAGCGCCTCAAGCGGAGCGCCGACATGCTGTTTCACGATATCGCCGCCGAGCATTTTGCTGACATCGTCGAAGCCGTCGCTCAATTCGCCGATCTCGTAATCGGCGAGCGGCCAGTTCCCTGCATGGCCGGCAAACCACAGTTTGATATGGCGCTCCTGCTGGTGCGCCATGATTTCGGGCAGGCTCGGCTGATACGGCTCGTCTTGCGGCGCCGCCGTGGGCCGGGGCGCTGCGGCGTTGTCCTGCGCACGCACCGCAAGCGTGGCTAGCAGCGCCGCCGCACTCATCACGCCAATGATCGCCTTTTTGGTGATGCTCATTGCACGGCCTCAGCTCAGCGGCGCCAGCTCTTCGCTGCATTCCTTGGGATGCGCTTGCTGGCAAGCCGCGTAAAGCGCGGGGCATGATCGCGCCGCAGCCAATGCCTCGTCGATGGTCTTGGCCCGATCGCCGGCCGCGCGCGACTGCCCGTCGTAGATGAGAACCGCGTCGTCGCGTTCAATGCCGCGATCGTTCATCAAGAACTGATTGGCGCCGTCAAAGAACACGGTCGCGGTATTGATCGCCTCATTGAGCTTTTTTGTGTACTCGGTGGCGATCTTGGGATCCGGCTTGACCGCGCGCGCGTGGACCGCGATGTCGGTGTACAGCACATTGAGCTTGAAATAGATGCCGCCGCACTGCGCCAGTGCCAGCCAATAGGGCCGGCCGGCGAAAGCGCCCGGCGCGGTTACGACCCGGTCGCGTTTGTCGGCCGGCACGGGCGGCGCCGGATGCTCGACTTGCTTGGGCTCGCGCTCAATTCTGCGGCGGTATTGCGCCTGGGCGCTTGTCGCAGCGACGACGACCGCGATCACCGGCAGAATTAGTCTGGCGGACGTTCTCGACATCATGCCATTAAAACTTTTCAAGCCACGGCCGCAGCTCGATCTCCCAGGCCCAGGCGCTGCGCGGCTGCTGCAACAGATGCAGATAGCTTTGCGCGATGGCGTCAGGATCGAGCATGCCGTCGGGCTTCTCCGGCGGATTGGGACGGCGGTCGCTCTTGATGCCGCCATCGATCACCACATGACCGATATGAATGCCATGCGGCGAGAGTTCGCGGGCCATGCTTTGCGCCAGCCCGCGCAACGCGAACTTGCCCATGGCGAACGGCGCGGATTGGGCATAGCCCTTCACGCTGGCCGAGGCGCCGGTGAAAAGGATAGCGCCGTGGCTGTGCGGCAACATGCGCTTGGCCGCTTCTTGCGCCACCAGGAAGCCACCGAAGGCGGTGACCGTAATCGCCTTCGCTACCTCGTCGGGGTTGAGCTCGACGAAGGGGCCGCGCGTCCGGTAGCTGGCATTGTAAACGACGACGTCCGGCGCCCCGAGTGCGGCTTCGACGTCGGCAAAGAGTTTTGCGACTTGTGCCTTATCGGTGGAGTCGCAGGCAAAGGCCCTTGCACCGGTCTCCTGCGCCAACGCCTTCAGATTGTCAGCACGGCGTGCGGCGAGCGCCACCTTCATTCCGTTCTTGGCAAATAACCGCGCCAGCGAGGCGGAAAGCCCCGATCCGACGCCGACGATGAGTACTGTTCGATAATCCGGCATAACCATTCCTCTCAATCAATGACCGCGATGGCGTTTATCTCCACCAGACAACGGGGGTCCGTGGCAAGTCGCACCACCTGAACCGTTGTCGTCGTCGGCTTGGCGTCGCCAAAATACTCGCCCCAGACCCGGTTGAGCGCATCCTGATCGGTCAGGTCAGTCACGAAACGATCGGCGGTGACGATATCGGCAAAGGTTGCGCCGACGGCCTGCAGCCCGCGCTTGAGATTTTCCAGCGCCGCCCTGGCCTGCCCCGCCATGTCGCGCGGCATGGCATCGAACTCTTCCGGCCGGTGCGGATGATGATGATAAACCGGCGCCGCGGTGACGCCGGCGAGATAAACGGTGGTGCCGCCCGTGACCTTGATCGCCGGCGCGTAGGGCATCCACAGGTCCGGCGCGTCCGGCCAGTGGATGTGTTCGATGATTTTGGGCATGCTTGACTGGCTCCCCGTCATTTTGTGGCGAATGAGCTTATAATAGCCCCATGAAGCCGTCATGCCCGCACTCGTTGCGGGCATCCACGCCTTGCGGCGGTACGGGCAAAAAGACGTGGATGGCCCGAACAAGTCCGGCCATGACGACTAATGGGCGAGCCGTGAAGAGGCGCAGATGATTCCGAAGAAGAAAACCCTGGTGCCTAAGACAAAATCTGCGCTTCTGCGCATCGATATCGCCAGGGGAGAGGCCCGCGCCCTCAAGCCGGAGGACTACGAAGAGATTCCAGAACTCACGAATGAATGGTTCCGGCGCGCCACCATTCACATCGGCGGCGTCGCTATTCCGCGCGGTCCCGGCATGAAGGTCCGTATCGACCAAGCGAGCCGAAAAGCGGGATATTTGCCCAAGGTCCACCGGAAGAAGGCGCGATGAAACGAACGTCCGCAATGTACCGCTCAGCTACGGAGTAACCAATGCCAAAGCTTTCATTTCCAGAAGCGGTTCGATATTTCTTTGCATCGTTCGCTTTGTTTTGCTGCTGGACCGCATATGACTTTAAAAGCGCGACGACCACCGTCAATGCACTTGGCGTCCTCGGCACGTTAGCGTTTCTCGTTGCAGGCACCACCATTTATTTCGTATATCGATCTCTGATTTATGATCTTTTCATCATGCCACTCTACGACAAAGTTCAGAAACAAAACCAACGAAAATATCTAAAAGAGCAATTCGCCATATCCTCCACTCGCGACGCCAACAGAATCATACATCAATTATCCGAAACCGAGGAATATACCAAATACTCCGAAGCACGACTGCGCCCCTTACGCGCAGCATCCACCCATCTCTTATACCAAGCCGGCTTTTCGACACTCATATTTGCATTTTTCACATTGCACGATGGCAATAACAGAGAGACATTAATGTTTATTGTTGCAACTTCTCTCCTTCTGATTTCAGCATATCGAGTGGATCTCGCCTACGACGACGAAGAGCTGAGTTTTCTAAAGTCAATTCCGGACCAAGTTGATGAGGCGGCAAGTCGTCTAGGAATAAGTAAGCGCGGATAAGCTATCACATCCTAAACACCCCAAACTTCGTCTCCGGAATCGGCGCATTAAGCGCCACCGAAAAGCACAACGCCAGCACGCGGCGCGTCTCGCCGGGCGTAATGATGCCGTCGTCCCATAGCCGCGCGGTCGCGTAAAAGGGGTTGCCTTCGGCGTCGTATTGTTCGCGGATCGGCTGCTTGAATTCTTCCTCTTCGACCTGCGACCATTTCTTGCCTTCGGCTTCGATATTGTCGCGCCGCACGGTGGCGAGCACGCTTGCGGCTTGCTCGCCGCCCATCACCGAGATGCGCGCGTTCGGCCAGGTGAACAAAAAGCGCGGGCCGTAGGCGCGGCCGCACATGCCGTAATTGCCGGCGCCGTAGGAGCCGCCGATGACGACGGTGATCTTCGGCACCTGCGCGCAAGCGACCGCGGTCACCATCTTGGCGCCGTCCTTGGCGATGCCGCCGGCCTCGTAGTCGCGGCCGACCATGAAGCCTGAGATGTTTTGCAGGAAAAGGAGCGGCACGCGGCGCTGACAGCATAGTTCGATGAAATGCGTGGCTTTGAGCGCGCTCTCCGAGAACAGAATGCCGTTGTTGCCGAGAATGCCGACAGGAATGCCGTGAATATGGGCGAAGCCGGTGACCAGCGTCGTGCCGTAGAGCGCCTTGAACTCGTCGAACTCGGAGCCGTCAACCAGCCGCGCGATCACCTCGCGCACGTCGTACTGCTTCTTGAGATCGACCGGTACGATGCCGTCGAGCTCGCTTAAATCGTAATTCGGCTCGCGGGGTTTTGCGAGCGGAATGTCGACGGCCTTTTTCGTATTCAGGTTGCCGACAATGCGGCGGCACAGTTCCAGCGCATGGCGGTCGTTCTCGGCATAATAATCGGCGACGCCGGATTTCTTGGCATGCACGTCGGCGCCGCCGAGCTCTTCGGCTGACACCACCTCCCCTGTCGCGGCCTTCACCAGCGGCGGGCCGCCGAGAAAAATGGTGCCTTGATTGCGCACGATGATCGTCTCGTCCGACATCGCCGGCACATAGGCGCCGCCCGCGGTGCAGGAACCCATTACCACAGCGATCTGGGCAATGCCGGCAGCCGACAACGTCGCCTGATTGTAGAAAATGCGGCCGAAGTGCTCGCGATCGGGAAATACTTCGGTCTGATGCGGCAGGTTGGCGCCGCCGGAATCGACCAGATAAACGCACGGCAACCGGTTGTCGCGCGCGATCTCCTGCGCGCGCAAATGCTTCTTCACCGTCATCGGATAATAGGTGCCGCCTTTGATGGTGGAATCGTTGCAGACGATGACGCATTCACGGCCACTGACGCGGCCGACGCCGGTGATGATGCCGGCGGCGTGGATGTCATCGTCATACATGTCGGCGGCGGCGAGCGGCGACAGTTCCAGAAACGGCGCGCCGGGATCGACGAGCGCCAACACGCGCTGGCGCGGCAAAAGCTTGCCGCGCGACAGATGGCGCTCGCGTGCCCGCGGCGGCCCGCCCGCGGCGGCTTTGGCGCGGCGCATTTCGAGTTCCGCGACGAGCGCACGCATCGCCGCCTGATTGGCGCGGAATTCCTTCGACGCGGTATCGACGCTCGTCGTGATGGCGGCCATGAATCCCCCCTTGCCAAGAGGATTTCACTATGCCGCGCGCGTGGGCGCAACGGCTGACTTGGCCTAAGCTCGTACTTCTTGGCGCTGGAAGATCACATAGCCGATGACGAACAGCAGAATTTCAGTCGCCACCAGACCGACGATCTGCGGCCAGGCGATCAGGACGCTAGCGCCGAGCGGCAGCGGCGCGCCGAGCACCGCGCCCTGGAGCTGGCTCAGATAGATCGGTCCGAGCGCACGCGTGGTCGGATCGAGCAACGCCACGACGACTTCGGCGTAGAGCGTCGACGGCGACAGCCGCGCCAGGATTTGCTCGAGTTCGGCCGTCCCGGGCGTCTGCAGGCCGAGCGCCATATAACGCGGGTCCGGAGGGATGATCATTTGCGCGAATGCTCCGGCCAGCACCGGCCAAATGAAGGTAACGAGGAGCCAAAGGCCGAGCGTGACCAGCGCCGCAGTCGCGGCCGAGCGGAACACGATCGAGAACAACAAAGCCAGAGCCAGCCAGACGCCGGCGTAGACGATGGTCACCAGCAGAAACACGAAGCTGCGCGCGATCTCCTCGCCGCCGGGCGGAATGCCGATCATCAATAGGCCAAGCCCGATGACGAGCAGCCACAGCGTGACCAGGCTGATCGAAAGCGTCATCAGTCCGGCGAGGAATTTGCCGAACAGCAAAGCGTCGCGGTAGATCGGCTGCGACAGGATGCGCGACAGCGTGCGCCGGTTGTGCTCGCCGTTGACGGAATCGAAGCCGAGCCCGATCGCCATCAACGGCACCAGGAACGACAGAAACGAGACGAACGACGGCAGCGGATCGCGCGACGTCGTGAACAGCCGCAGGAACAGGAACGGATCCTCTGCGGTGGTGTCCTTGATCTGCTGGATCGCGCCGTACAGCGCCGCCAGCGCCACCAGCACCACGAGCCATTCCAAGACGCGCATGCGCACTGAGGTCAGGTGGTCCGACAGCTCCTTGAGCATGACCACGCCGAGCCCGGAAAATGCCGAGCCTTCACGCTGCATGGCGCGCTCCTTCCTTCACGGCCTCCTCGGGCAGAGCTTCGAAATAGCGGGTATAGATCGCTTCGAGGCTCGGCTCCTGGACGCCGAGGAATTTCAGGCGGCCGTGCATCGCGACAACCTCGACCGCGGCTTCCGGCCGTACGTCGCGATCGGCGTGCAGGCGAAGCTTGCCGATACCGGTTTTCTCCACCCCGCTGACGCCTGGGATCAGCGCGAGCCGCTCGGCAAGTCCGGCGCCGTCGGCTTCGATATCGACCACATACCCGCCGCCGAGCACTTGGCGGCCGAGTTCCGGCACCGACCCCATCAATGCGATGCGGCCGGCGGAAAACAACGCGACACGGTCGCACACGCTTTGCACGCGCTCGAGCAGGTGCGAGGACAGGAGCACCGACACGCCTTCGGTCTTGAAGGCGCGGATAATGCCGAGGAGCTCGGTGGTGGCGTGCGGATCGAGCCCGGACGTCGGCTCGTCGAGGATCGCGATCTGCGCGCCCTTCATCAGGATTTCGGCCAGGCCCAAGCGCTGGCGCATGCCGCGGGAAAAAGTACCGACACGTTTGTCAGCGGAATCGGAAAGGCCGGCCCGATTGAGTGCCTCGGCGATACGCTTTTCGCGCTCCGCGAAGCGAAAGCCGATCAGCCGTGCGGTGTAGCGCAGATTATCGGCGGCGGTGAGATTGTCGTAAAAGCCGACGGTATCGGGCAAATAGCCGACCCGCCGTTTGACCGAAAGCGGCTCACGCGCCGGATTGAAGCCGAGCACGCTGACCTCGCCTTCCGAAATGTCGGTCAGACCGAGCAACATGAGGATGGTCGTCGTCTTGCCGGCGCCATTCGGGCCGAGCAGGCCGAAAATCTCCCCGCGGCCGACCGAAAACGAAACGTGGTCGACGGCGACCGCCGGCCCGTAGTTCTTGGTGAGGCCTTTGGCCTCGATAACCGTGTCTTGGGTCATGGGGCTTTCGCTCATCGGCGGCCAAACCTGGCCACGGCGCCGACCATGACCAAAAGCGCGACGCCGATAATGCCGACGCCGGCGATGCCCCACATGGTCGAGGTCGTCACCGTGACGCGGAAGTTGGTCGAGGCCGACTCGCCGCGCGCTGCGGCGCGGATCGTGGTCACATAATCGCCGGCGATCGCCTTGTCGGTCGGCGTGATCAAGGCCTGCACCTCTTTATTGTCGTTCGGAGCGATGCGATCGACCGTCTTCGGATCGAAGGTGACTTTCCAGCCGCTCGGCGCCGAGCCGGAAAGCTCGACGTCGTCCGCAGGCGCTGTGCCGGTATTGGTGATGACGACCGGCACCGAGGCCTGTTGCCCGGCCGACGCGCGGGTCGACACCAGGCCCTCGCGGCCGCTGACGTCGAGCCTTGGCTGGCCGGTGATATCGAGGCCGAGATCGGTGGTTGCCGAAGCATCCTCCGCGGCCACTCGTGCGGTGACCTTGTAGTCGCCGGCCGCGGCCGTATTCGGCGGAGTGATTTTGAGTTTCACGTCCTTGCTCTGGCCGGCGTCGATCGGCACCGCGTTAAGCTCCTGCGTGCCGTATTGCTCGGTGAACGAGGTGTCGAAATTCTGCGGCGCTTGCGCGGACAGGCTCACCGTCAGCTTCTTGCCGCTGTCGTTCTTGATACTGAGCTGATATTCGAAGCTCGACTTCGACGTGCCGCGCAATTCGGGGAGTTGCGGCGTGACGGAAAGCTTCGCCGGCAGGTCCTTCGCCAGCGTCACTGCGATCGGCAGCTGCAAATTCGTCGAGTTTCCGGTAGCGGCAACGGTGAGCGTTTGCGTGCCTATGGCCGCGTTCTTCGGCACATCGAGCCGCAACGAGAGCGAAACGCTGGAATCCGTCGCCGGCATCGCCGCAGCCACCGGTTGGCCGCCGCCCAGAAGCGTCGCCGTCCAGCCCGACGGCACACCCGAGACTGACAGCGCCAAACGCTCCGGCGCCATGTCATAATTCTGCAATCGCAGACTGATCGACGAAGTCTCGCCCGGGCGCAACGTCACCGCCGGATAATCGCTCATAAGATAGAGGCCTTTGACGTCCTTGGGTGCGTCGTCCGCCTTAACGGCTGGCGCCAGAGGAACCGCCAAAGCGGCGAGAACAGCGGCAACAAAAGCGGTATGAGTGGCGATAAAGCGATATCGCATTGGCGTTGGCTCCCGTGCAGGCAATTGGTTCGGTGTACCCCTTCTCACAACGCGCTCTAAAAAGCACGCGCGAGCGGTGGGCATTGTCGGCGTAATCGTGACAAAATCATGCAAATGGGGGCTATTTAGCGAGGACTGCGGTAGAGAGCCGCACTTTAACCGGGACCTGCGCCGATGCGCCGCAGCAAAGAAATCAGCGCCGGGCTGCTCGCGTACCGGCGCGAGAACGGACTCGAAGTCCTGCTCGCGCATCCCGGCGGGCCCTTCTGGGCGAAAAAAGACGATGGCGTTTGGACCATCCCGAAAGGCCTGGTGGAGCCCGGCGATGAGCTGATCGCGGCGGCGCGGCGCGAATTCGCCGAGGAGACAAACCTGACCGCCGAGGGACTGACCGACAATGCCGAGCTGATCGCACTTTCTCCGGTTAGCCAAAAGAGCGGAAAGATCGTCCACGCTTTTGCTTTCGAAGCCGACTTCGATCTCGCACGCTTTGCCAGCGACGAATTTCAGATCGAGTGGCCGCCGCGATCGGGCCGGCAGCAAAGCTTCCCGGAAATCGACCGCGTCGCCTATTTCACGCTGCCGATCGCGATGGTGAAGATACTCCCCTATCAGCGGCCGCTGCTGGAAGAGCTTGCACAGCGCATCGGCTGACCTATGTCGTTGGCACTGCAATCATTCACGCGGGACTTCCGGCCAATCGACTTCGTCGTGCGGCAGCACCCAGGATTCGCAGCGCGCCGCATCGCGCCACTCCGACCACGCCGGCAGGCTCGTAACGGCCCGCATGTAGTCGCGGCTGGCAGCGCCGACCTCGACCGCATAAGTGTGAAACCGCCAGACCACCGGCGCATACATGGCGTCTGCCGCGCCGAATGGACCAAACAAAAACGGACCGCCGAACTTGGCGCGGCACTCGCTCCAGATCGCATCGATGCGCACCACATCGGTTGCTGCGCCGGCATCGAGTGCGCGCGATTTGACCGGCCGCGCCACGTTCATCGGCAAATGCCGCCGCAGCGGCAGGAAACCGGCATGCATTTCCGAAGCGATGGCGCGGGCATGAGCGCGCGCGCCTGGAAGTTTCGGCCACAGACCGGCGGCAGGAAATCTCTCCGCCAGATATTCCAGAATCGCCAGCGATTCCCAGATGCGCACGTCGCCGTCGACCAGAACCGGCACCCGCCCGGCGCCGCTCAAGACGGTAACGCGCGCCTTGAAATCGTTCGCTTCGAGCGAGATTACCGTTTCATCGAACGCGATCCCGGCGACCTTCAGCGCCAGCCATGGCCGGAACGACCACGACGAGTAGTTCTTGTTGCCGATGATGAGATGCAAAGTCATGGCCGCTTGTAACCTGGATTTCGCTTGCGCGAAATCCGGCTACAATTCGGCAATAAAAGGTGCCGATCGGCTCAGACGAGCCCGGTAACGACCGCGACAAACGAGACGAAGAGAATAGCGGCCGCGGCAAACAGCGCCGTCAGCGCGGTTTCCGCCCAAGCGCTCCTCGCGGATTGAACCTGAGCGCCGGCTGGTGCCGGCTGCTGGTCCAGCGCGGCAGGAATATCGGTCGAGGTCATGAAGGTCCTTCCCCAAAGGACGGAGTGCAAAACCAAAGTATCGAGCCGCAGCGATGAAGGATCGGTAAATGAATGGTTGCGCCGGCAACTGCGGTTACGGAGCCGGGAAAAATTCCGTGGTTTGGCCGGTGAGGCGATAAACGAGCAAGCCCACCCATTCGTGCACGGCGAAATCGGTCATCCTCAGGCCGCCGATCATTGAAAGGAAGGGCGCCGTTGCATCGATCGGGCCGCGGGTGCGCCAATCGACCGGATAGGCTTCGACCGGAAAGCCGGCGGCCCGAAACGCCGCAATCGCACGCGGCATATGAAACGCCGATGTCACCAGGAGCCAGCGTTCGCCGGGCTTCGGCTGGGCGATAAGCCGGGAGAACACCGCATTCTCGATCGTATTGCGCGATTGCTCTTCGGCGGTGATGCGGTCATGCGGCACGCCGAGTGCCTCCCATTCTTTCACGGCGAGAGGGGCTTCCAGCGCCCCTTTGAACAGCGACGCCGTACCGCCGGAAAAGATGATGCGCGCATTGGGGTAACGCCGCGCCAGCTCAACCGCGGCGGTGATGCGTTCGGCCGAATCGTTGAGCGCTATGGCGCCGCGCGCCAACGACAACCCCGGCGAGATCGCACCGCCGAGGACGACAATGCCGTCCGGCGGACCCTGTGCGGGATTCCAGGGGGGAAAGCGATCCTCCAGCGGCACGATGAGCATCCGGCCGAGCGGCGAATATCCGACAAGCGCAATAAGGACGAGACTGGTCACGACCAACCAGCTGGCAAGCCGCCGAAATCGCGTACACAGCAAGACCAGGCCAACGAGTCCGATCGCCATCAGGACATTCGACGGCACCGCGAAGAAACCGAGCGTTTTGGAGAGGATGAAAAACATTCACGCTCCGTAGCCCGGATGGCGCGGCGGGCAACCACCGGGAGCGGTGATGCCGGCGTACCGGGCCGAGCCGAAATCCGACCTACACCTTACTCTTACGCCACTCTGCATAGCGCGCTTTGGCGTCGTCATTCGGCGGATAGAGACCGGGCAGCTTGACGCCTTTCTCGACCTCGGTGAACACCCAGCTTTCGTAGAGCTCATGCTCGGCCCCTTCGTGCGCAACGAATTCCACCAGGGCTTTCGGGATGACCACCGCGCCATCGTCGTCGAGCACGATCACGTCTTCGGGAAAAATCGCGCAGCCGCCGCAGGCGATCGGCTCCTGCCATCCGACGAAGGTCAGGCCGTTGACCGACGCCGGCGCGGCGATGCCCGCGCACCACACCGGCAGCTTGCTGGTGAGCACGCCCGAGAGGTCGCGCATCACGCCGTCGGTGACCAGCGCCGTGACGTCGCGCTTTTTCATGCGCGCGCAAAGGATGTCGCCGAATATGCCGGCGCTCGGCACGCCCATCGCGTCGGCGACGGCAATGACGCCTTCCGGCATGGCCTCGATCGCGGCGCGGGTCGAGATCGGGCTGGCCCAGCTTTCCGGCGTCGCCAAATCCTCGCGCACCGGCACGAAACGCAAGGTGAAAGCCGGACCGACGAGCCGCTCTCCGCCGGCGACGAGCGGCTTCGGACCGTTCATCCAGCAGCGCCGGATGCCTTTCTTCAAAAGCATCGTGGTGATCGTTGCGGTGGTCACCTTGCGCAAAATATCGAATAAAGCATCGCTCATCGTTCGCCTCGTATCAGGTCACGGTCACGCCGGCACGATGCCGAGCCGCGCGTCGCGGCGGCGCAGCCAAGCCACGAAAGGAATCGACAGCAGCACCATCCAAGCCTTACCCACGACTTGCCCAGCGAGAAAATCGAGCGAGCCGAAGGCGAGCCACAGAAACACAATCGAATCCACGACCAGGCCGACCAGACTCGAAGCCACCACGGCGGCGACAAGCCGGCGGCGCGCCAACGGCGTATAGACGGCAAGATCGGCAAATTCGGAAAGCAGAAAGGCGACGGCGGAGGCCAAGACCAGCGCGGCCGGGGCCAGCATTGCCGACAGCGCGCTACCGAACAGGATCGCCAGTGCCGATACGACCGTGCCCAGTCGCCGCTGCACAAGATCGCGCAGGACAAGTGCAATGCCGACCATCGTCACCCCCGACGGCGCCATCAGGCCGGGCGCCACGGGCAGCACACACGGGCCGTGCGGAATACACGCGGTGCCGACGTGGCCGATCAGCCAATTGGCCGCGGGGATGGTGAGCGCAAACAGGACGAGGAAGATCACCCCTTCCCGCTCGCGCTGTCGCTCAGTCGTCATGATGCAGCCTTCCACTTTGCATAACCGTCCGCCCGCAACCGGCAGGCAGGACACGCGCCGCAGCCGAAACCCCAAGCGTGCCGGTGCTCGCGGTCGCCGAGATAGCAGGTGTGGGTCTCGGCGAGAAGAAGTTCGATCAGCGCGTCACCGCCGATTTCGCGCGCCAGGGCAAAGGTGCCGGCTTTATCGATCCACATCAGCGGCGTGTGGATGACGAAACGCCGGTCCATGCCGAGCGTCAGTGCCAGCTGCATCGCCTTGATCGTGTCATCGCGGCAATCCGGATAGCCGGAAAAGTCGGTCTCGCACATGCCGGCCACGATGTGCTTGACGCCGCGCCGATAGGCGACCGCGCCGGCAAAGCAAAAAAACACGAGATTGCGACCCGGCACGAATGTCGTGGGCAGTCCCGATTCGGAAACCTCGATCGCCACGTCGCGCGTGAGCGCCGTCTCCGAAACGTCCGCCAGCGCGTCAATGCGAACAATGTGATCCTCGCCGAGCCGGTCGCGCCAGCGCGCCGAATGCGCCGCGAGCGCGGCACGGATGCGCGGACGCATTTCGAGCTCGATGGCATGGCGCTGCCCATAGGCGAATCCTATCGTCTCGACGCGGGCAAAGCGCTCGAGCGCCCATGCGAGACATACCGTCGAATCCTGGCCGCCGGAGAACAGCACGAGAGCGCTATCCAATTGACTCGACTCACCGCTCGTCATCGCTCGCGCCAAATCTATCCCTTAAGCCAGTGGCCGATCCGGTCGACCGCCTCGCGCATTTCCTCGCGCGTCCCGGCGTAGCACAGCCGCAGGAACCTTCGGCCGTGGAGCGGATCGAAATCGACGCCCGGCGTCGCCGCCACGCCCGCTTCTTCGAGCATGCGTTTGGCGAAATCGAAACTGTCGTCCGAGAAGCGAGATATGTCGGCGTAAAGATAAAACGCTCCGTCGACCGGCAGAAATGAATCGGGGCCGGCGCGCGGCAACCCTTCGAGCAGGATGCGGCGATTATCTTCGTAGCCGTGCTTTATTAGTTCCAATTCGGCGCGGCCGTCGAAGGCGGCTTCGGCGGCGATCTGCGACAAGGTCGGGACCGAGATCGCGAGGTTCTGCTGCAACCGCTCGATCGCGCGAAGCAACGACGGCGGCGCCACCATCCACCCGATGCGCCACCCGGTCATACAAAAATATTTGGAAAACGAGTTGATGATAATGGCGTTTCCCGAGAGCGTCGCAGCGCTCTGCGCCGCGAATGCGTAATTCAGGCCGTGATAGATTTCATCCGAAATAACGGCGATGCCGGCATCTTCGGCGCTGCGGATCAATTCGGCGAGCGCCGGCGCGGTCATCATGGTTCCGGTCGGATTGGCGGGTGAACCGACCACCACACCCTTGAGCGGCCGCACGCGATGCTGCGCAAGCAAGTTCTCGCTGGTGATGGACCACCGGTTAGCGGCGCTGGTCTCGATGAAGACCGGCTCACAGCCCAGCGCGGTCAGGATGTGTCGATAGGGCGGATAGCCGGGCAACGCCACCGCAACGCGATCGCCCGGCTCGAAAGCGGCAAGAAAAGCCAGCATGAAGCCGGCCGAGGAACCGGTCGTAACGACGACGCGTTCCGGATCGATGTCGAGACCGTGCCAGTCGCGATAGGCGCGGGCGATGCGCCGGCGCAGCGAAGCAATGCCTAAAGTCTCGGTATAGCCATGGGGTCCGCCCGACAGTGCCGCGCGCACTGCGGCGACGGCGGTCGCCGGCGCGCCCGCGGCCGGCTGCCCAACTTCCATATGGACGATGCGGCGGCCTTTTGCCTCCAATCGCGCTGCAGCGGCCATGACATCCATGACCATAAAGGGCGGCACGCCGCTGCGTGCCGACGGTTGCAGTAGGCCTTTTGCCTTTTCAAGCATCACAGCGCCCTTAAATCGCGCTCCCGGGCATCGCTTGCACCCCGCCCCGCTGATGCCGCATTCGGCGGGTTTCGTGACGCGTCGTTGTGATCTGGCAACGCGCCGGCCTCGTGTTGACCCTAACCCGTTCGACCCATAGTTTGCGCCCCGGGACCGCGGGGCCGAAACCTTACCGGACATGATTGCCGCTCGATCTCCTAGCAAGGTGGGGCCGACGAAGCCAGCTTCGCGCGCAGCCGCGATCGCCACCGCCGCCGCAGTTGCGCTGACGAGTTTTCCGGCAAGCGTTCCTGTACATGCCCAGACGGGAGCCAATGCCGGCATCCCGATGATTCGCGACGCCGAGATCGAACAGCTTTTGCGCGACTACACGGCGCCGATCTTCAAGGCCGCGGGTCTTACAACGCAGAATGTCCAGGTCGTCATCATCAACAACCCGGACTTCAACGCATTCGTCATGGATGCACACCGCATTTTCGTAAATACCGGTGCGCTGATGCAATCGACCACGCCCAATCAGCTTATCGGCGTGTTCGCCCACGAATGCGGCCACATCGTCGGCGGACACCTCTCCAAAATGCGCCAGGAATTGGCGAATGTGCAGACCGCGATGATCGTCGGCATGCTGCTGGGCGCCGGCGCCCTGGTGGCGGGTGCTCATTCGGGCAATATCGACATGGGCAATGTCGGCGGGGCCCTGATTAACGCTCCCCAGTCGCTCGGGATCAGCACGCTGCTCGCCTACCAGCGCGCCCAGGAAGAGTCGGCCGATCGCGCGGGCGTGCGATTTTTGACCGCGACGCATCAGTCAGCCAAGGGCATGTACGATACGTTCAAACGCTTCGCCGACGAATCCTTGTTCGCGGCGCATGGCTCCAATCCTTACTTGCAGAACCATCCGGCGCCCGAAGAACGCATGGCTGCTCTTGAGGAGTTGGCGAAATCGTCACCTTATTGGGACAAGAAAGATCCGCCCGAACTGCAATTCCGCCACGACATGATGCGGGCCAAGCTTTATGGCTTCACCGAGCGCCCGGACGTGGTGCTGCGCCGCTACCCGGCGACCGACACCAGCATGCCCGCCCGTTACGCGCGGGCTATTTCCACTTACCGGTATGGCGATCTGCGCAGCGCAATTGCGCAGATCGACGGTTTGATTGCGGCGATGCCCAACGATCCTTATTTTTACGAGCTCAAGGGCCAGGCGCTCCTGGAAGGCGGTCACCCGGCGGAGGCAATCGCACCGTTGCGCCGCGCCGTGGCGCTCGCCCCTATGCCGACCCTCATTCAGATATTGCTCGCACAGGCGCTGGTCGCCACCAATGACGCCAAGCTGTCCGACGAGGCGATTCCGCTGCTTCGAACCGCTCTCGTCAAGGAGCCGGAGGATGGCGACGCCTATACGACGCTGGCGATGGCATACGGCCGCCAGAACGACTACGCCGACGCTGATCTCGCCTCGGCGCAGGCGGCCTTCGCGCGCGGCGACCACAAGACCGCACGCGAACTTGCCGAACGGGCCAAGCAGAGATTTCCAGTCGGTTCCCCGGGGTGGGTGCGCGCCGACGATATTGTCGCCTTCAATAAGAACTTGAAGACCAATCCGCTGATTGGCATAGGAAATTGAACATAAAAAGGACGACCGACATGATCCCGACGCTGCGCATAGCACTTGCGATCGTAGCCATGGTTCTGCTGTCACCTCTCGCACGGGCGCAAGCTCCGTCGATGCAGGCACCCGCGGCGGCGCAGCCTGCCGCGGCACAATCCTTCTCGACCGACCAGCGTCGCGAAATCGAGAGCATCATTAAGAGCTACCTGGTCGCGCATCCCGAAGTATTGCAGGAGGCGATGGACGCCTTGGACAAGCAACAGAAGCAGGCAGACGCCGCCAAGGCGCGCGAGACGATCAAAAAGGACAATGCCACGCTCTTTAACTCGCCGCACCAAGTGGTGCTCGGCAATCCGCAGGGCAATGAAACGGTCGTCGAGTTCTTCGATTATAATTGCGCCTTCTGCAAGCGTGCGCTGCCCGACATGCTGACGCTGCTGAAGACCAATCCCAATCTCAAATTCGTGCTCAAGGAATTTCCGGTTCTCGGTCCCGGCTCGGTTGAGGCCGCTCACGTCGCCGTTGCCGCACGCATGCAGGACCCGACCGGAAAGAAATACATCGAGTTTCACCAGAAGCTCCTCGGCGGCCGCGGCCCGGCCAACAAGGAGCGCGCGCTCGCCGTCGCCAAGGAGGTCGGCTTCGATATGGCCCGCCTCGAGAAGGACATGAGCAGCGACGAGGTGAAGACGACGATCGACGAGGACATGAATCTCGCCGACGCGCTCGGCGTCAGCGGCACGCCCACCTATGTGGTCGGCGATGAGGTGGTGGTGGGCGCCGTCGGGCTCGACGAGCTGAAATCGAAACTCAAAGCTATGCCGGAGTAGCCTGCGCCCTTCATCCCGCCCGTCGCTCGACAAAGCGCGGAATCCCCTGCCGAGTGGCCGCCGCGGCGGTATCGTGGCCGCCCTCCCCCGGCTTCCCCTTTGCAGGGGGCTTCCCTATAACGAACCGGCGTGGGACGTTTGCCCACGCCGATGAGAGCCGGCTCAGCGCGTACCAATGGCGAAAACCATCCACGTCCTCAACGGACCCAATCTGAATCTGCTCGGCACGCGCGAGCCGAAAATCTACGGCCGCGCCACGCTGGCCGACGTCGAGAAGCTGTGCCAGACGACGGCGCAGCGACTAGGCCTTGAGGTCGCGTTCCGCCAATCGAACCACGAGGGCGACATCGTCGATTGGATCAACGAAGCACACGCCAAGAAGGCGGCAGGGCTCGTGATCAATCCGGCGGGATTTACCTCCACATCCATCGCCATCCTCGACGCGCTCCTGGTCATGACAGCGCCCGTGATTGAAGTGCACATCAGCAACATCCATGCCCGCGAGGAATTCCGCCGGCACTCTTTCGTCTCGAAGGCCGCCCGCGCCGTGATCTGCGGTTTCGGCATCAACGGTTACGCGCTCGCCATCACCGGCCTCGCCGCGATGCTTGACGCCAAGGAGTGATCGTGGCGCGCAAGCCCGGGAGTCCGCCGACAGCGAATGTGCCAACCGTCGATCACGACGTGATCCGCGACCTGGCGAAGCTGCTCGACGAGACCGGCCTCACCGAAATCGAGTTTGAACGGGACGGCGTGTCGATCCGCGTCGCCCGGCACGGCAACGCCGCCGCGGGGCGAGCACGAGCCTCGGAAGCGCCGTTTGGCGCGCCAGTCATTGCGACGCCGGCCGCGGCGGGTCCCGATCCGATGCAGCATCCCGGGCTGGTCGCTTCGCCGATGGTTGGTACCGCCTATCTTGGTCCGGCGCCGGGGGCGAGGCCCTTTGTCGAAGTCGGCAGCCTGGTGAAGGCCGGCGACACGCTCCTTATCATCGAGGCGATGAAGACGATGAATCAGATTCCGGCGCCGCGCTCCGGCACGGTGCTGCAGATTCTCGTCGAAGACGGCCAACCGGTGGAATACGGCGAGCCGCTGATGATCATCGAATGATGCGAATGCCGAGTTGAGCCCGCTGATGTTCGACAAGATTCTCATCGCCAACCGCGGAGAGATTGCGCTGCGGGTGTTGCGGGCTTGCAAGGAGCTCGGCATTCCCACCGTGGCGGTGCACTCGACGGCGGACGAGGACGCCATGCATGTGCGCCTGGCCGATGAGAGCGTCTGCATCGGCCCGCCGGCGGCCAAGGACAGCTATCTCAACATCCCGGCATTGCTCGCTGCTTGCGAAATCACCGGCGCCGATGCCGTGCATCCCGGCTATGGCTTTCTTTCCGAGAACGCGCGGTTTGCCGAAATTCTTGCCGAACATAATGTGCACTTCATTGGGCCGCGCCCCGAGCACATCCGGCTGATGGGCGACAAGATTGCCGCCAAACGCGCCGCCAAGGAACTCGGCATTCCGGTCGTTCCCGGCTCCGACGGCGACGTCGGCACCGATGCGGCCGCGTATAGTCTCGCCCGCGACGTCGGCTACCCGCTGATGCTCAAGGCGGCGGCCGGCGGCGGCGGGCGGGGCATGCGGGTGGTGCGTGAGGAAAGCGAGCTTGCCGGCGCGCTAATGTCGGCTCGCGCCGAGGCAAAGTCCGCATTCGGCGACGACACGCTCTATCTCGAGAAATATTTGGAACGGCCGCGCCATATCGAGATCCAGGTGCTAGGTGACGGCAAGGGCCGCGTCATCCATCTCGGCGAGCGCGATTGCTCGCTGCAGCGCCGCCACCAGAAGGTCTGGGAAGAAGGTCCCTCGCCGGCGCTGAATGCCGGCACCCGCGACGAGATCGGCGAAACCGTCGCCAACGCCATGCGCCGGATCCAATATCTCGGCGTCGGCACGGTCGAGTTTTTATACGAGGACGGCAAATTCTATTTCATCGAAATGAATACGCGCATTCAAGTCGAGCATCCGGTGACGGAAATGATCACCGACATCGATCTGATCCTCGAGCAAATCCGCGTCGCGGCGGGCAGCGATCTTGAGTTGACGCAAGCGAACGTCAAATTCCACGGCCATGCCATCGAGTGCCGGATCAACGCCGAAAACCCGGTTTCGTTTCGCCCCTCACCGGGCAAGATCGTGCATTACCATCCGCCCGGCGGGCTTGGCGTGCGCGTCGATTCCGCCGTCTATCACGGCTATACGATCCCGCCCTATTACGATTCGCTGGTCGGCAAGCTCATCGTTCACGGCAAGACGCGCAGCGAATGCCTGATGCGCCTGAAACGCGCGCTCGACGAATTCGTCGTCGACGGCATCGAGACGACGCTGCCCTTGTTCCGCGCGCTGGCCCGCGACAAAGACATCATCGACGGGGATTATCACATCCATTGGCTCGAGGACTTTCTCGCCCGCGGCGGGGTCGAGGAATAGCCGCAATGAGAAAATGATCCCGAAAGGTGATACCGGCTTTCGCTGGTAGGAGCGCGACACCCCGCCGGCGCAGCTGCCGCCTCTTGAACCTTGAGGCAGGAGCCGGTTAAACGAACCGCATGGCGAGCCGCGAATCTGCGTTCATCGACATCACGCCCGAGGTGCTGCTGAAGGCCTATTCCTGCGGCATTTTCCCGATGGCGGAGAGCGCCGAGGACCCGGCACTGTACTGGATCGAACCGGAACGGCGTGGAATTATTCCGCTGGATCGATTTCATGTGCCCGACCGGCTGGCGCGCACGATACGGTCCACCAGATATGCTGTGCTCGTCGATCGCGATTTCGACGCGGTCATCGACGGTTGTGCGCAGCCGAGTGCGGGACGGACTCGAACCTGGATCAATGCCCGCATCCGCAATCTTTACCGCAAGCTCTATGAGCGCGGCGATTGCCACTCCGTCGAAGTTTATGACGGGGATGCATTGGTCGGGGGCCTCTATGGCGTCAGTCTCGGCCGCGCTTTCTTTGGCGAGAGCATGTTCCACCGCACGCGTGACGCCTCCAAAATCGCACTCGTGCATCTGGTGGCGCGACTTAAGGCCGGTCATTACCGGCTACTCGACACCCAATTCGTCACCGACCATCTGCGGACTTTCGGCGCCGTCGAAGTGTCACGGCCGGTCTATCACAAGCTGCTCGACGCGGCGCTGGTCGGCGAGGGTGATTTCGGGGCGCTCGCACTCGATCGACCGGTTTCCGGCGAGGCCGCGCTGGCGCGGCTCGCCGCAGGATGATCAAAACCGGGCTCTGGCTTTTTGACTGAGCGTGATCTTTTCCGACCTTGCTTCGCCCGCCGACCCGCCTACGCTCGCTACGCGAGCTTCGGAGGGTTTGAGTCCGCCGAAGCGCATAGCGCGAAGGCGGAAGCGGGCTTCGCGAAGGCGGGAACCCGGCACCATCCCGGATCAAGTCCGGGGCAGGCATTTTCGGGATCTTGCTCTAATCGTCCGTCGAGGGTGCGGGTTCCTCTGCCGGCGGTTTGGCAGGCCGCCGCGGCGGTTGGGCTTGGCGCGCGGATGCCGGCGGGGGCAACGGTGCAGCTATCGGCTCCGGTCCAGGAGTGCCTGGCGGAGGCGGCATCGGAGTTGATTCCGCAACCGGACCGGTCAACGGTTGTTCGCATCCCGTCAGCCAGACGTCGTAGATCGGATGCTCGACGGCGTTCAGCCCGGGGCTCGATGCGAACATCCAGCCGGTGAAGATACGCTTGATCTCGCCCTGCAGCGTCACTTCGTCGACTTCGACAAAGGCGTCGGTATTGGTGGGCTCGGTCGGCGGTCGCGTGTAGCAGGCTCGGGCCGTGACTTGCAGCGCACCGAATTGCACTGTTTCGCCGACCGCCGCATCGAACTTGATGGTGCGGCCGGTGATTTTGTCGAGTCCGGCAAACACCGCGCGGCCGTTCTCGATCTTTTCGCTCGGCGTGTCGACGACGGTCGTATCGTCCTCCTGGCCCGGTGAACTGGGCCCCGGCGAAGTATCGGACTGTTGCGGCGTTGCCGAGTTGGCCGGCGCCGGCGAAACGGCGGCGCCCTGAGGCTGTGCGGCCGCAGGCGCGTTACCGCGATTGGCGTTGGCGGGAGCAAGCGTTGCACCGGGAGGCGGCGGCAGCGGCTGCGCCTGGATACCGGAGGGCCCGCGTGCCACCGGCGCTGGCGCAGGTGCAAGTTGCCGCTGTGCCGGGTATTGCTGCGGCGGATATTGCTGTGGCTGCAAATACGGCTGCTGCGCTGGATATTGCTGCTGCGGCGGGTACTGACTGGGATATTGAACTGGCGGCGGCTGCGCCGGAAATCCCCCGTTCGGCACGTCAGCCGGCGGTCGCGGCGGCGAATCGCTGAAAGGGCTGCCGAACTGGGCCGCAACCGGTGAAGCGGCAAGCGTCGCGCCGATCACGACGATGAGTGCGGCGATTCGAACCATGAATTCTATGCGCGGTCTGGTTGGAGGCGTTTTTCCGCCGCGCCCCGTTAACATGTCGAATAAGGCAAAAACAGGGTTCAGCGTATCAGGAATCGGCCACCGGAGGCAGACATCCGGAATCGCAGGCGCACCCAGCCTTGCTACCAGATTACTGACCGCTCGGATTCCATGCCTTGTAATCGCCGGTCGCTTTGGGGCGCCGGCCCTGCGCCAGCGTCGATCCGCTCGGCCTGTGCGCAGCCGGCGTTCCGGTCAGATTGGGCCGATGCGGCTTCTCCCACGAATACGTTCTCGCTTTTTCCTGCGTCGGCGGGACATCCACGGTGTGATGCAGCCAACCGTGCCAGCTCGGCGGCACCATCGAAGCCTCGGCAATGCCGCGGTAAATCACCCAGCGGCGCTCGAGACCGAGCGCCGGATCGATTTTGCCGCTCTTGGTCCGGAAGTAGCGATTGCCGAATTCGTCCTCGCCGACGAATTCGCCGTAAAGCCAAGTCCACCACTGCGTGCCGAAGGTCTGGCCGTTCCACCAGGTAAACAATCGCAATAGAAAAATTTTCATCGCTGGCCGCCCGTTTGCCGATCGGTCACCGGCTTGATGCCACCTCGTGGCAATGCTGTCCAGGCGGAACCGGCGCGAACTGAGATGCAAACGGCAGCGCCCGGCGCGTGCACGCCGTAACCAATTCGGCCGTTCAGGCTGTTAGAAGTGCAGCGGCAATCGCCGACCATTCCGCCGCCAGTTCGCCACTTGCCGCTTTACGGCGCGCCTGCCGGTACCAATAGCGAGCGTTGTCGAGATCGCCTTCGACGCGGTGCAAATAGGCATGGACCCAGGCGCAGTCCGCAGCGTCCTCGTCCATCACGATCTTATGCGCCTTGTCCCAGTCGTCCTTGCCTGCCCACCACAGCGCCTGAAGCGCCGGGGAGAGATCCGCCGACGGACGTTTACTCGATAGGCTGCGCTTGAAAGCCGATAAACTCATGACCGAAGGCAATCGCGACGTTGTCTCAGCCCCACCAGGACTTTGGTTTAAAGCTCCCTGCCGCCTGCTCGATAACCGCGCCGAGCGCGAACAGCGTTTCTTCCTCGAACGGCCGTCCGATCAGTTGCAGGCCGAGCGGCAGTCCCTGCGCGTCGAGCCCGCTCGGCACCGAAATGCCAGGCAGCCCGGCCATGTTCACGGTCACCGTGAAGACGTCATTGAGATACATTTCGATGGGGTCGGCGCGGCCCTTTTCGCCGATGGCGAAGGCGGCCGACGGCGTGGTCGGTGTCAGGATGGCGTAGATGCCTTCGGCGAAGCATTTTTCGAAATCGCGCTTGATCAGCGTGCGGACCTTCTGCGCCTGCAGATAATAGGCGTCGTAATAGCCGGCGGAGAGCACATAGGTGCCGATCATGATGCGCCGGCGCACTTCCTTGCCGAAGCCGGCGGCGCGGGTGCGCTCATACATGTCGATGACATCGCGGCCAGGTACGCGTAGGCCGTAGCGCACGCCGTCATAGCGGGCGAGATTGGACGATGCCTCGGCCGGCGCCACGATGTAATAGGCCGGCAGCGCGTATTTGGTCATCGGCAGGGAAATGTCGACCAGTTCGGCGCCGGCATCTTTGAGCCACTGCGCGCCCTGCTGCCACAGCGCCTCGATTTCCACGGCCATTCCCGGCATGCGGTATTCCTTCGGAATGCCGATGCGCATGCCTTTGACCGAGCCGCCGATTGCCTTTTCATAGTCGGGCACCGCCAGATCGACGCTGGTCGTGTCCTTCGGGTCATGGCCGGCCATCGAACGCAGCAGAATGGCGCAGTCGCGCACGCTGCGCGCAAACGGCCCGGCCTGATCGAGCGAGGAAGCAAAGGCCACAATCCCCCAGCGCGAGCAGCGGCCGTAAGTCGGCTTCATCCCGACGATGCCGCAGAATGCCGCGGGCTGACGGATCGAGCCGCCGGTGTCGGTGCCGGTGGCGCCGACGCACAATCCGGCCGCAACCGCCGCCGCCGAACCGCCGGACGAGCCGCCGGGCACAAGCTTGGCGTCAGCGCTACGCCTGCGCCACGGCGACACGGCGGGACCGAAACAGGAGGTCTCGTTCGACGAGCCCATGGCGAATTCGTCGTTATTGGTCTTGCCGAGCAGCACCGCGCCGTTGCGCCACAGATTGGCGGTGACGGTCGATTCATAGGTCGGAATGAAGTTGTCCAGGATGTGCGAGCAGGCTGTGGTGCGCACACCGGCGGTACAAAACAAATCTTTGATTCCGACCGGCAAGCCCTCCAGCGGACCGCCCTCGCCTTTCGCCATTCGCGCATCCGATTCGCGCGCCATGGCGCGCGCTCGCTCCGGCGTTTCCAGCACAAACGCGTTGAGCGCGCGCGCCTTCTCCATGGCGGCAAGGTGCGCGTCAGCAAGTTCGAGCGCGGAAAAATCTTTTTTACGCAGCGCGTCGCGCGCCTGCGCCAGCGTGAGCGCAGTGAGATCGGTCATTCGCCCTGAGGATCGTCGCAGGAAAATGGATTTTTGGCAGCGGGATTTGCTACACCCTGGGTGGGCGCCTCAGGCGTCGGCTTGTCCCATTCGGCCTGTACCGGCAATGGCTGAACCGGGAATGCCGAAAACAGCGCGTCAACGGCCGCCGGGTCGTCGGGCTTCAACAAACCCTGACTGTCAAGATAAGCGAGCCAAATGGCGTCCTGTTCGCAGGCGAGGCACATCGTTTAGGCCCTCGACTTTCCTGACCAGATCCCCGGGTCTCGCAGCGCGAGCCCGGGGATGGTGGAATGATGCGCGCGGCACATCATTCCACCACCTTGGGAACTAAGAAGAAGTGATGCTCGTGCGCCGGCGCATTGGCGATGATGGCATCGGCAATGCCGCCGTCCGTCACCTTATCCTCGCGCATTTTCATCGCCATCGGCGTGACCGAGGTCATCGGCTCGACGCCCGCGACATTCACCTCGGCGAGCTGCTCGACGAAGGCGAGAATGGCGTTGAGCTCGCCCCGAAGATTTTCGACCTCGTCCTCCGCGACCGCGATCCGCGCCAGATGCGCAACACGGCGGACGGTATCGGCGTCAACGGACATCTGCGGTTTACCTTGCTGGTCCTGATATAGCGGCGATCCAAGCCCCGCCTATAGCAGAGGGGCTATTTTCAGCCAACCGCAAAAGTACGCGCCGACTTTATTTAAGCGCCATTGCTTCGTTATGTTACAATTACAAGATGTGGCAAAATAATCGTAAGAGCCCACAACGCAACTACATCGAGGTCCCCATGACCACGGAAGGTAAAACAGGAACGGGCGGAAATAACGTGGACTTGGACAAACAGGGAAAGCGAAAGCCAGATCGTTCGAGTGCCAAGCCGACAACTCGTCCGCTGATGCTTGAGCATTTCATTCCCCGTTCGCTGAGAGGACACCCCTTTGCATTCTGGATCATGGTGGGCGTTATATTGAGTTGCGCGTCAATTGCGCTCTCATTGAACACCTCCAATCCGAAGGCATACTCGGAAATGTGCCTTCTTCTAACAATTGGCTTGGTGGCGGTACCGTCGGTGGTCCGTGCTTGTCATTTTTTGATGCTGGATTGGAGCCGCAACACAAAAAACTTCATTACCGACATACCCCCAAGCATTGCCAAAATTGATGATTGGTGGAATCGGGAGCTTTCTATCTTTGAAGGGTCGCCGACTATGTTCATGGCCGGCGTCGCCGTCGCCCTAATCGCGCTACTTGGATATTCCTTGGATGACTATCCCATTGGAGTCCAGAGTTTAGAAAATGCTTTTGCAGCATGTATTCTTGCTGCATCCGCTTTTGCTGCCGGAGTAGGCCTCTGCACTATGGTCTACGGAACGCGAATAATTTGGCGCTTTGGCACCGCTTTTAAAATTTCAATTCAAGGTCACAGGTTTGGCGTACTAAGCACTGGAGATATGCTCCTAAACTGCTATTTCCTGATCGCTTTGACTTGGAGTGTTTATTTGAGTAGCGCAGTGTTCGGGATTATGGCCGGCAATCTTCCGATTAATTCTTGGAAAAATCCGGTTTGGATACTCGCTTTGCCGTCAGCCCTGGCGGCACTCATAACGTTCGTTGTATGCCAGATTCCCCTACATCAGCGGATGATCGAATACAAGCGCGAGCGTCTAATGACTGTCGAGACCATCTTGAAGAACCTCAAGATATCGGATGCCAACCTGCTCAACGCGGACGTTCTGAGCAAGATCAGATTTTTTGAAGATCAAAAGTCGGAAGCAATCTCTTTTCCGGAGTGGCCCTTCGCATTTAAAACACTTTTGGGCAGTTTGGGCTCGACTTCGATGGTGGTATTGGCCCCGATTGCCAGCACCATTGTCAAGAGCGGCGTGGGCGCCTTCTTGAAGGGATAGTCTCGAGGGCTCCTACCCCAAGCTAACTTTGCCCATCGGTTTGGAACGATAAATGTGGAAATCCAATCCAGTTCATGTCGTGGGCGGCGGTCTTGCGGGTTCCGAGGCCGCCTGGCAGCTTGCGCGCCGCGGCGTACCGGTCGTGCTGCACGAAATGCGCCCGACCCGCGCGACTCCCGTGCACAAGACCGACCAGTTCGCCGAACTGGTCTGTTCCAATTCGTTCCGCTCCGACGATGCCGAGGGCAGCGCGATCGGCCTGCTTCATGCCGAAATGCGTCGGCTCGATTCGCTGGTGTTGCGCGCAGCCGACCGCCACAAACTGCCGGCCGGCGGCGCGCTCGCTGTCGATCGCGATGGGTTCGCCGCCGCGATTACCGCCGCGCTCGAAGCCGAGCCGCTGATTGCGATCGACCGCAGCGAAATCGCAGCGCCAGAGGCGAAATGGGACAGCGCTATCGTCGCTACCGGTCCGCTGACCTCGCCGGCACTCGCGGAGACGATACGCAGTCTCACGGGTGAAGCGGCGCTGTCGTTCTTCGATGCCATCGCACCGATCGTTCACCGCGACTCGATCGATTTCGATATCGCGTGGTTCCAGTCGCGCTATGACAAGGCGGGACCCGGCGGCTCCGGCGCCGACTACGTCAATTGTCCGTTGACGCGCGAACAATACGACGCGTTCGTCGACGCACTGCTCGCCGGCGACAAAGTTGCGTTCCACGATTTCGAGACGACGCCGTATTTCGACGGCTGCCTGCCGATCGAAGTGATGGCCGAGCGCGGACGCGAAACGCTGCGCCACGGCCCGATGAAGCCGTTCGGCTTGACCAATCCGAACCGGCGCGAGCTTAAACCCTACGCCGTGGTGCAACTGCGCCAGGACAACAAGCTCGGCACCTTGTTCAATATGGTCGGTTTCCAAACCAAGCTGAAGCACGCCGAACAGGTGCGCATCTTCCGGACCATCCCCGCCCTCGGCAAGGCCGAGTTCGCCCGGCTCGGCGGGCTGCACCGCAATACTTTCCTTAATTCGCCGAAACTGCTTGACGCGACACTACGGCTCAAAACGATGCCGCGGCTGCGCTTTGCCGGACAGATCACGGGCTGCGAGGGCTACATCGAGTTGGCGGCGATCGGTCTCCTAGCCGGCCGCTTCGCCGCAGCCGAACGACTCGGCGAGCAAATTCTGTTGCCGCCGCCAACCACCGCGCATGGCGCCCTGCTCGGCCACATCACCGGCGGCCATATCGAGACCATCGATGAAGGTCCCGGCTCGTTTCAGCCGATGAACGTCAATTTCGGGCTATTCCCGCCGCTGGCGCGGATACCGACCACTGACACCGACGGCAGCCGCCTGCGCGGACCGGCCAAAGCGGTCGCCAAAAAGCGTCTGCTGTGTGCCCGTGCGCTGAACGACCTTGACGCTTGGCTCGCCGGCACCCTGTCCGCGGCGGCGGAATAACCGGTGCCGTGTTAGAAGCGCGCATGAACGACACTCCCGCCGAACTCGGCGACCGCTGGCATTCCGGCGTCGTGCTCAAACGCGATGTGTTTTCCACTATCGAGCGCGGCCGCTTTCGCACCGAGACCGGCGAGGTCGAAGCCGTGCTGCGGCGGCTCGACGGCGTGCCGTGGTGGAGCCGGCCGTTGGCCTACGCGCTGTTCCGCCGCGAACGCCGCGCGCTTGCGATTGCCGGCCCGCTCGGCATCGCACCGCCGCTGCTCTTTGCCGGACGCAACGTCTTGGTGCGGGGCTGGATCGATGGCGTGCCGCTGCACATCGCCAAGCCGTACGGCGACGCCGCCTATTTCCGCTCGGCGAAGGCGGCTTTGCGCAAACTCCATCGCGCCGGCATCGCCCACAACGATCTCGCCAAGGAACAGAATTGGCTGTACGGCAACGGCCGCGCCTGTCTCACGGATTTCCAGCTCGCCGCCTGCTTTCGCCGCGGCAACGCTCTGTTCCGGCTCGCGCGCTACGAAGATTTACGGCATCTCCTCAAGCACAAACGCCGCTATGCGCCTGACGCACTCACCGCAACCGAATGCCGCGTATTGGCGCGCAAAAGCTTCATCACCCGCGCCTGGATGGCGACGGGAAAGAAGGTCTATTACGCCATCACGCGCGGTTTGAATTTTACCGACCGCGAGGGTCGCGGCGTGCGGTTCGTGCAGGAGGCTCCCGTCATCGCGGCGCGGCTGCGCATGCATCCGCAAGTGCGCGACGTCGCCATCGTCCCCTATCCCGACCGCCGCGCCGGCACCGGGCTTTACGCTTTTGTCGAGGGCAGCGCGAGCGACTGCGAGCTCAATGACTTTCTCGGTGACGCGAAGCCCGAGCATTTGCAGGTCGCCGAAGCGCTGCCGCGCAATGCGCAGGGCGAGGTGCGCAGCGAGATTCTCGAACTGGTGGCGATGAACCAGCTCGACCTGATCGATCCGCTGCTCAAGACCGATGCCGAGCGCGCGGTCGTCGGCCGCATCGTCGCCGAGCGGCGCAATCTGCGCGACCGGTTTGCATTTTGATCCCTGCACCACTCGGTCAATCGCCGCCTGAACGCAGCCATCGAATTGGTGTATCCTGCGGCGGGCGGCCGTCAAAAATAACCGGAAAAATAACCGGCTTCTGTGCTCCAACTCGCGGGGAAACGCCATGCGACTTCCACGGAGGAGTTTTCTGCGTCTGGCAGCGGGTACTGCCGCGCTCCCGGTTTTTTCATGGAGCGCTGCGGCGCTCGACTACCCGACGCGGCCGGCGCGTCTGATGGTCGGCTTTTTTGCCGGCGGCCTGACCGACATCCTCGCCCGCGTACTCGGTCAATGGCTTTCGGAACGGCTTGGGCAACAATTCATCGTCGAGGATCAGCCGGGCGCCGGCACCAATGTTGCCACCGAGACGGTCGTGAGGGCGCGTCCCGACGGCTACACCCTTCTGATGGCCACGTCGTCGAATGCCATCAATGCGACGCTTTACAGCAAGCTCAATTTCGATTTCATCCGCGACACCGTGCCGGTCGCAAGCGTCGCCCGAACGCCGCTCGTCATGACGGTCGCTCCATCGTTTTCCGCTGCGACGGTTCCAGAGTTCATCGCGTTCGCCAAGGCCAATCCCGGCAAGATCAATATGGCGACGGCCGGCAAGGGAAGCTCCGTCCACCTGGCCGGTGAGCTGTTCATGACGATGACCGGCGTCACCATGACGGTCGTGCACTATCGCGAGAGTTACGTGCCCGATCTGCTGGCCGGACGGGTCCAGGTGGTGTTCAGCCCGATTCCGACGACGATCCAACAAATCAGAGCCGGCAAGCTGCGTGCTCTTGCGGTGACCAGCGATACACGCTCGCAGGCGCTGCCGGACGTCCCGACCGTAGGCGAATTTGTACCGGGCTACGAGGCAATCGTATGGAACGGGGTGGTCGCGCCGAAAGGCACGCCCATGGAGATCGTCGGCAAGCTCAATAGCGAGATCACGGCGAGCCTCAGCGATCCGAAGATCATGGCGCAGTTTGCCAATGTTGGGAGCGTTCCGAAGTCGATGACGCCGGCCGAGTTCGGCAAGTTTGTCGTCGCCGACACCGAGAAATGGGGAAAGGTCATCGAGGCGGCCAACATCAAGGTGGACTGACCCTCGTTCGCTCAAGAACGGAAGATCAGCGCGCGATCCGCGCTGGGTTGCGCGCCGCACGCCAGATCAGCCATTGCCGCCGCCAGGGCGAGATGTCCGCCGGCGCGAATGCGTTGCTGCGGTCCAGACGATCGAGCGCCGACCGCACCACCGCGAGGGGCAAAAATGCCGGGTCCGCCGCTCGCGGCAGCGCCCGCAAGCGCTGGCACGCCGTAGCGAGATGATGCCGCGCCAGTGTCCGTAATTCGGCGAGCGCCGCATTCAGCCCGGTGGACGATCGGCCGACAAAGACATCGTCGGCCCGGACGCCGTGACGTTCGAGGAGCTCGGCCGGGATGTAAAGCTGATGCCGGGCGGCGTGAAGCGGGAATGCGCGCATAACGCCAACAAGGCCATAGGCTGTTCCGGCAGAGTCCGCGGCTAGCTGGGCATCAGCGTCGAGAATTTTCGCCGCGAGGTCGATCACCGTCGAAGATGTTCTCTTCGCGTAGACCTCGAGGTCGGCAATCCCGACCATTGGCTCGTCGTAGAGGTCGAAGCGGCGCGCTTCGATCAGATCGAGGAGCTTGCCCGTCGGAAGCCGGTGCCGCTCGATAGTGCGAAGCAGTGCCGCTGCGACCGGATGAGCGCCCGCCTCCCCGCCTCGTTCGCCGCTGAGCACATCGCGCCACCATTGCAGGCGGATTTCTCCGGGCAACGGCTCGCGCGCCGCCTCCCGCACCCGCCCCACCTCGACATTGAAAGCATAGAGCGCAAACAGCGCCTCGCGTCGCTCAGCCGGCGCGAACAGCGCGGCGAGATAGCGATCGCGATCCGCGCCCCGCACCAGCTCCGCGCAATAAGCGAAAGCATCCTGCATCGCGGAAGCTTAACATCATTCGATCGCGATCAGTCCCGCGCCGACGCGCCGGCCTTCCAGCAGCATCACGTTGTAGGTCCGCAGCGCCGGTCCGGTCGTCATGACGTCGACCGATATATGGGCCTCGCGGAAGCGCAGCCGCAATGGTTCGGGCATCAGCCACGGCGCATCGCCGGTGCCGAGAATGAAAAAATCCAACGCATCGGCGCGAGCGAACACAAGTTCGAGCAAGTTATCGCTCAGCGCCGTTGGCGCTGAAATCGGCCAGGCCCAAATGCCGTCCGGAAGGCAAAGCAGCGAGCCGCGATGCGACATGCCGGCAAAGCGGAACCCGCCGCCGCCATGCGCGTCGATCGGCGCTTGGCGTGGCAGATGCGGCCGTTCCATGTAAGGGCGCTAGCGGCGCGCTCGCGCGCGCCGCGACGATGGCGCCGCTGGCCTCGCCACTGCCGGCGGAGCCGCCGAGGCCACGGCCGGCGGCTCAGGCTCTTCCGCCCCGCCCATGCGTCCGGCCCCGACGCCGAGATAGATCAGGATCGGCGAGGCGATGAACACCGACGTGTAGGTGCCGACCAGCACGACGCCGAACATCATTGTCGCGGTGAAACTGTGGATCGCCTGGCCGCCGAACAACAGCAGCGCCAAAAGCGACATCGCCACCGTCACATGGGTGACGATCGAGCGCGACAGCGTCGCATTGACCGAGGCGTTGAGCAGATCCGGCATCGGCAGCCGCTTATAGCGGCGCAGCATTTCGCGGATGCGGTCGTAGATCACCACCGTGTCGTTGAGCGAATAGCCGAGAATGGTGAGCAACGCAGCAATGCTGGTCAGATCGAAATCGATATGCGTGAGCGACATGAAGCCGACGGTGAGCACCAAATCGTGCACGTTGGCGATCATGGCGCCGAGCGCGAACTGCCATTCGAAGCGGAACCAGAGATAGATCAGGATGGCTACGATCGCCAGCACCAGCCCGATCGTGCCGTACGACAATAGTTCGGTGGACACGCTCGGTCCGACCACTTCGACGCGGCGGTAATCGACGCTGTCGCCGAGCGCATCGCGGACCTTCTGGATCGCCGCCTGCTGCGCCTGGTCGCCGCCGGGCTGCTCGGAAATGCGGATCAGCACGTCGTTGGGCGCGCCGAACTCCTGCAGCTGAACATCGCCGAGGTGCAGCGAGCCGATGGTTGCGCGCATCTTGGCGAGGTCCGCCGGCCCCGCCTTGGTCTGCACTTCGACCAGCGTGCCGCCGATGAAATCGATGCCGAAATTCAGCCCGTGATAAAAGAAGAGCAAAATTGCCACGATCGACAGCAGCGCCGAAATCGGAAAGCTGATGCGCCGAAAGCGCATGAAGTCGAATTTGGTATCGTCGGGAACGATGCGAAGGAGGCGCACTGGATTTCTTTCAAACGAGATTTTTCAGTTTAGGCACGATCTCTTGCGTCAGATTGGCACCGTGCGCGGCCGCCACAGGCGGACCCAGTAGGCCACGATCAACCGGGTAAGCGTGAAGGCGGTAAACAGCGTGGTGAGGATGCCGACGCCGAGCGTCACCGCAAAACCGCGCACCGGTCCGGAACCGATATAGAACAGCACCGCTGCGGCGATGAAGGTGGTGATATTGGAGTCGAGGATGGTGGCGAGCGCGCGGGTGAAGCCGGCGTCGATGGCGTTGATCGCGCTGCGTCCGGCGCGCACCTCCTCGCGGATACGCTCATAGATCAAGACGTTGGAATCCACGGCGATACCGACCGTGAGCACGATGCCGGCGATTCCCGGCAGTGTCAGCGTCGCGCCGAGAAACGACAGCACGCCGAAAATCATAGCGACGTTGATGGCAACGGCCACATTCGCGAACAGACCGAACAGGCCGTAAGTCGCAAACATGAAGACGACGACGAGCGCCGCGCCGGCATAGGCGGCATGCTCGCCGGCATTGATCGAATCCTGCCCCAATCCCGGCCCGACGGTGCGCTCTTCGACGATCGTGAGCGGCGCCGGCAAGGCGCCGGCGCGCAACAGGATCGCGAGATCGTTAGCCGACTGCACGGTGAAATTGCCGGATATCTCTCCCGAACCGCCCAGAATCGGCGTGCGGATCACCGGCGCGGAAATCACCTTGTTATCGAGCACTATTGCAAAAGGCTTGCCGACATTGGCTTGCGTCGCCTGGGCGAATTTTTGCGCGCCGGACGAATTGAAGCGGAAGTTGACCACCGGCTGGCTGGTCTGCTGATCGAAGCTCGCTTGCGCGTCGATGAGATCGGCGCCGGAAACGAGCACGCGTTTCTCGATCAGATATTTCTCGCCTGGATTCTGGCCGTCGAGAATTTCCAAATCCTCCGGCGGGTGCGTGGCCGCCGCCTGCTCGGCCGTCATCGATAGATCGACCATGCGGAAATCGAGCTTGGCCGTTTTGCCGAGAATCTCCTTCAACCGCGTCGGATCCTGCAAGCCCGGCACCTGCACCAGGATGCGGTCGATGCCTTCGCGCTGGATGCTCGGCTCGACCAGGCCGAGCTCGTTGACGCGTCGCTGGATGATCTCGATCGATTGATCGACGGCTTGGCGGATTCGCTCGGTGACCGCCGGTTCGGTCGGCGCCAGCGTGACGAGGCCGGCGTTTTCGCTGACGTCGACGTCGCGCTGCCCCGTGCTGCCGAGAAACCCGGCCATCGGTTGTGACAAGGCGCGCAGCTTGCTCTGCGCGTTATCGACGTCGGTCGAGCGCGTGATGTGCACTTCGACGTGGTCGCCGCGGATAGCGCGGCCGGTGAACGGAATGCGCGCCTCGCGCAATACGCGCAGCACGTCTTCGTCGAGCGCCTGCAGCCGCTCCTTGCGAACGGAGTTGGTGTCGACTTCAAGGAGGAGGCTCGAACCGCCTTGCAGATCGAGACCGAGCACGATGTGGCGCTGCGCCCAGCTCGGCCAATGCTGGACCACGCTTTCGGAGAAGAAATTCGGCACCGCGAGCAGGCACACGACCAGAGCCGTGATCACAATAGCCGCCGCCTTCCCCCGCGTGAAAAACAACATGGACTTCGAATTTCCTTAGTTCACGAACGCGATCAGCTCGCGCTGTCGTCCTTGACCGGCTCGCCCTTGGCGCGCACGTCGCTCACCATGGAACGCATCTGCCGCACCCGCACGCCGTCGGCGATTTCGACCTCGACCTGATCGTCGTCCACCACCTTGGTGACCTTGCCGACGAGACCGCCATTGGTGATCACGGTGTCGCCGCGGCGCAGCGCCTTAATCATCTCCTGGTGCTGCTTCACCTTGCGCTGCTGCGGACGCAGGATCAGGAAGTACATAATCACGATGATCAGAATAAGCGGCATGAACGACGTGATCATGCCGGCCGAGTCGCCGCCGCCGAATAGGCCGCTGAGCGGATTGCTTTGCGCAAATGCGGGCGTAATGAACATTGTTCCTCCAAGGGGGCGGGCAGTGAAGCGCGCCGCCCGGGATGAAGGGCCGCTGTTGCGCGCAAAATCGCGCGGACTATAGCTGCCGTTGGCCCAATTGCAATGTTGCGGGCGCGCTTGAGCAAGCTTGCGAGCATGCCGCGGCCCCGCTAAGGGGATGGCCGCAACCCGGTGCAAATATGGCCAAATCTCCTCCGCGCTCCAAGAAAAAAGCGGCGAAAAAGACCGCCGGTCCGGGGCCTGACGCCCGACTTGCCGGAAATGACGGCGCTCTTCTCTTGACGCGCATCGCCGGTGCGCTGGAACGTCTCGCCCCGGCCGCGCCCGCGGCGCTCGATTTTTCCGCGGCCGAGGCCTTCGTCTGGCACCCCGAAGGTCGCAAACTCGCGGCGGTTCGCCGCGTCAACCGTGTCGACATGTCGCTATTGAAAGGCATCGATCGGGTGCGCGATCTCCTGGTCGAAAATACCGAGCGCTTTGCCCGCGGCCTGCCAGCCAACAACGCGCTGTTGTGGGGCGCGCGTGGCATGGGGAAATCGTCGCTGGTCAAGGCCGCCCACGCCGCGATCGGCGCCGCGCATCCGGCCGCCGGGCTCAAACTCATCGAGATTCATCGCGAGGACATCGAGTCACTGCCGGAACTGATGACCCTTCTGCGCAATAGACCCGAACGCTTCATCGTGTTCTGCGACGACCTGTCTTTCGACGCCGAAGACACCTCGTACAAATCGCTCAAGACCATGCTCGAAGGCGGCATCGAGGGCCGGCCCGAGAATGTCATCTTCTACGCCACCTCAAACCGCCGTCATTTGATGGCGCGCGATATGATGGAGAACGAGCGCGCAACCGCGATCAATCCCGGCGAGGCGGTCGAGGAGAAGGTCTCGCTGTCGGACCGGTTCGGACTGTGGCTCGGCTTCCACCGCTGCAGCCAGGACGAATATCTCGCCATGGTCGACAGCTATATCGCCCATTACCGCGTGCCGTACGCGGGCGCCGAGTTGCGCCGCGAGGCGCTGGAATGGGCAACGACGCGCGGCGCGCGCTCCGGCCGCGTGGCATGGCAATATGTGCAGGATCTGGCCGGACGATTAGGCGTGAAGATGACGAGCTAGTTTTCTGGCTCGTCATTCCGGAAGCCGCGTAGCGGCTGTCCGGAATCCATAATCACAAACCTCACGGTCAGCGAATATGGATTCCGGGCTCGCGGCCAGACGGCCGCGCCCCGGAATGACTGCTACGCCCCGCTCAGATATTGCGCCGGATCGACCGGCGTCGCGCCCTTGCGGATTTCGAAGTGCAGTTGCGGCGACGTCACGTTGCCGGTCTCGCCGGACTTGGCAATCACCTGGCCGCGTTTGACGGTCTCGCCGCGCTTGACCAGAATTTCGCTGGCATTGGCATACGCCGTGACGAAGCCATTGGCGTGTCGCACCAGCACCAGATTGCCGTAGCCTTTGAGCTCGTTGCCGGCATAAGCAACCACGCCGTCTTCGGCCGCCTTGACCGGCGTGCCCTCGGGCACCGCGAGATTGATGCCGTCGTTCTGCAAGCCGTTCGGCCTGGGTCCGAAGGCGGCAATGACGCGGCCGCGCACCGGCCAGCGGAAGCTCGGCATGGCGCTGGCGGTATCTGCCGCCCTGACCGGGTTATCCTCGGCCGTGGGTGCAGGCGTCGCGACCCGCGCGCTATGCGGCGACTCGACGGTCGCGACAGTGCTGGGCGGCGCCACCGGCGCCTCGGCGCGAGGCGCAACCGGCGCCGGACGCTCGCCCATCTCCGGAATGACGATGTGCTCGCCCACCCGCACCATCGTGTCCGGCGGGATGTTATTGGCTCGCGCAATGATCATGACCGGCTTGCCATAGAGCCGCGCGATGCTGTTGAGCGTTTCGCCGGGCGCCACGACATGCACGCCCGAGGGCGCGACCAAGCCGCCGCGCGGCGGCACATAGGGCGCGGTCACTGCCGGGGCGGTCGAGGCCATCCGCGTCTGCGGCGGCATCGCCGCCGTCGTGGCCGGGCGATAGCGCGGGATGACGAGATGCTCGCCGGGCTGCACCGAGGCAGCGCTGGTGATGTGATTGGCTTCCATCAGTGCGGATACCGGCACGCCGTGCTCCCGCGCGATGCTTTCGACGGTTTGCCCCGGCCGGACCGTGACCGCGGTGCCGCCGTCCCACGTCCAGGTCGGCTGCGGCGGCGGCGGCGCGATCGAGCCGGTAACTTCGCCGCCGGACTGATAGGAGCCCATGCCGCGGCCGCCGCCGGACGAGCCGTTATCGGCGCTGGCGAGGTTAGGCAATGGCCGGCTGTCAACGTGGCTTGCCGGCGCGGTCTGCGGGATCGAGCCGGTGACGTCGCTGCGTGAGGAGGTTGAGCTCGAGGGACCGAAGCCTTCGCCGAAGCGGCCGGAATCCGCGCTACAGCTCGCGACACCGATTCCGATTAATGAAATGGCAACCAGTTGCGGCCATGGGGCCGACCGACGCGCTGCGCACATGGTTACTCACTCGAACGCAATACAAGGACAAGCGAATAGACACCGTTGCGGTAAACAGGCCTTTAAGTGTCGCGCGGATTGTTACTTAGCCTTGTTAAGTGTTTTCGCGGTCACAGTTCGCGTGCCTGACCCGGCAAAAGCGGCACAAAGCGCACGGCAATGAGATTTTCACGGGTTAATGCGCCGCCAGGCTGTTTCGTCAGCTTGACGAGGTATTGCGCGTCGTGACGCGGGCCCACCGGCAGGACCATCTTGCCGCCTTCGGCAAGTTGAGCGGCGAGCGCCTCGGGCACTTCTTCGGCGGCGGCCGTGACCATGATGCGGTCGAACGGCGCCAAATCCGGCGCGCCGGCCATGCCGTCGCCGGAGCGGATCGTCACATTGACGTAGCCCAGCGTCTTGAGCCGCTCGCGCGCCGCATCGGCAAGCGTGCGATAGCGCTCGATGCTCACCACCTCGCGCGCCAAGCGCGCCAAGATCGCCGCCTGGTAGCCCGAGCCGGTGCCGACTTCCAGCACGCGGTGCTGCAGTTCGACCTCGAGCTTTTCGGTCATGTAGGCGACCACGAAGGGCTGACTGATCGTCTGCCCGCAGGCGATCGGCAGGGCTTGGTCAGCATAGGCGCTCTCGGTGAAACCCGGGGCGACAAAATATTCGCGCGGCACCTCGTCCATGGCGCGGAGCACAGCCTGGTCGCTGATCCCGCGCCGGCGCAGCGCGAGCTGAAACTCCATGCGTTCGACGTCGTCCGCTGCTGGAACTGCGGCCACCGTGCCCTCGCCTATGCGCGATTCATGCCGCTTTTTACCACTATGCAATGATCGCTTATACTGCGATTGCCGCTGGCCGGTGACGGCGGTTCGTCGGTAGCCGCAAGAAGTTGTGCCGAGGATGGAACCGACGGCGCCACCCGGCGTTATGGCGCAGCACGGGGACGAAATGACATCTGAGCCAAGCACTGCGCCAAGTACTGCGCCAAGTATAGCCGGCGGCAAGCGCGTCTTCCTGGTCGAGGACGAATTGATGATCCGTATGCTGCTCGAAGGCATGCTGACCGACCTCGGCCATACCGTTGCGGCGGAAGCCGGCGGCATTGAGGAAGCCCTGAAGCTCGCCAAAGCGGCCGAGTTCGACGTCGCCGTCCTCGACGTCAATCTCAACAACCAGTCGATTGCCCCGGTGGCCGAGGTGTTGGTGGCGCGCGGCGTGCCGTTCGTCTTCGCCAGCGGCTACGGCGAGCGCGGCGTGCCGGAAGCCTATCGGCAAAGTCCCACGCTGCAGAAGCCGTTCCAAGTCGAGGCGCTGGCGCAAGCTATCGATGCCGCGCTGGCCCGAGCCGTGAGTTAAACTAAACCCCTTTTTCAAAAAGCTTGGCGAGCCCCGTCATGGTGGGCTCGTCGGTAATGTCGATCCGCAGCGGGGTGAGCGCGATACAGTTGTCTTCGAGCGCTGCGATATCGGTGCCGTGCTCGAATTTAAATGCGTTCTGCCGCGTATAGGCGATCCAGTAATAGGGATTGCCGCGGCCGTCCTTGCGCTCATCGATATGGAGCCGCTCCTGCCGGCGGCGACCCAGCGCCGCCACCGCGATGCCCTTGACCTCCTCGGGCCGGCAGTCGGGAAAATTGATATTCATCAGCACGTCGCGCCGCACGCCTTCATTGAGGATGCGGCGGATAATGTCCGGCGCATAGCGCAAACTCGTGTCCCAAAACGGCGGCTGGCCGCTGCGCGATTTATAGGCTTGCGACAGCGCGATCGAAGGAATGCCGAGCACGGCGCCTTCCATCGCGCCGGCGACCGTGCCGGAGTAGATCACGTCCTCGCCGATATTGCGGCCGCGGTTGACGCCGGACAAAACCAGATCGATCTCTTTGCCGTCGAGCACGTGGCGCGCGCCCATGATGACGCAGTCGGTCGGCGTGCCGCGCACCGCGAAGCGGCGCTCGGCGACTTCGCGCAACCGCAACGGATCGTTCAGCGACAGCGAATGCGCGACGCCCGACTGATCGTACTCCGGCGCCACCACCCAAACGTCATCCGACAATGTGCGCGCGATCTCGGCGCAGACGTCGAGGCCATGCGAATGAATGCCGTCGTCGTTGGTGACCAGGATGCGCATAACTAACAATTCCCCTCCCCCTTGTGGGGAGGTGTAGGGGTGGGGGTCGAGAGGTTTTGTGCAAGCGTCGACGGGAGCAATTTCCCCTCCCGACCCCCTACCCCACCCTCCCCCACAAGGGGGGAGGGAGTAGCTTCCGGCTCGCTCATAAACAGCTGGAACAAGAGGGTCATTGTTTATCAATCACTTTCATCCCGCCCATATAAGGTTGCAACGCCTCCGGCACCGCGATCGATCCGTCGGCCTGCTGGTAGGTTTCCATCACCGCGATCAGCGCCCGGCCGACGGCGACGCCGGAGCCGTTAAGCGTGTGCACGTGGCGGACATTGCGACCCTCTTTGCCGCGATAGCGCGCATTCATGCGCCGCGCCTGGAACTCGCCGCACACCGAGCACGACGAAATTTCGCGGTACATGTTCTGCCCGGGCAGCCATACTTCGATGTCGTAAGTCTTTTGTGACGCAAAACCCATGTCGCCGGTGCACAGCGTCATCACCCGATAATGCAGATCGAGCCGGCGCAGGATTTCCTCGGCGCATGCCAGCATGCGTTCGTGCTCGTCCTTGGATTGCTCAGGCGTAGTGATGGAGACAAGCTCGACCTTGGTAAACTGATGCTGCCGGATCATGCCACGGGTATCTTTGCCGGCGGCGCCGGCTTCGGCGCGGAAGCACGGCGTGCAGGCGGTGAGCCGCATCGGCAATTGCGCTTCGTCGACGATGGATTCGCGGACGAGATTTGTCAGCGGCACTTCGGCGGTCGGGATGAGCCAAAAGTCCTCTTTTAATGGTGCTCTTTCAAGTATTCGATCTACGAGCGGACCGATTTCAATCTCACCACGTCTAAATTCCTCCTTGTCTGCGTCTGTTGCATATTTGAGCGCATCGTTCAGCAACTCTGTTCGAGTGATCGTCCGAGTTGCAAGAAACTGATCATCAACAAACTTCGGCAACTGTGCCGTTCCTCGCATCACTTCGTCGCGCACCAGCAGCGGTGGCGAGACTTCTGTGTAATTATGCGGCTCACTAGTGTGCACATCGAGCATGAATTGGCCGAGCGCCCGTTCGAGCCTCGCGAGCCCTTTCTTCAGTACAACAAAGCGCGCGCCGGATAATTTCGCGGCAATCTCGAAATCCATCTGGCCGAGCGTATCGCCCAGATCGAAATGCTGCTTCGGCGCGAAAGCGTAAGCGCGCCGGGAGCCGAAGCGATGATGCTCGACATTGTCGTCGGCGCTCTTGCCATCGGGCACTTCAGGAAGCGGCAGGTTGGGAATTTGCGCCAGCGCATCGTCGAGCGCCTTGGAGGCCGCCTTCTCTTGCGCCTCCATCGCCGCGATGGAGTCCTTGAGCGCTGAGACTTCGCTCAGTAGCGCCTTGGCCTTTTCCTCGTCCTTGCTCTTCTTGGCCTCGCCGATTTCCTTCGATGCCGCATTGCGGCGCGCCTGCGCAGTTTCGAGCGCTAAAATCTTTTCCCGCCGAATTTCATCGAGCGCGATGAGCCGTTTTGCCTCCGGCTCAAGCCCGCGCCGCGCCAAAGCGGCGTCGAATGCGTCGGAATTTTCGCGAATGAAGCGGATGTCGTGCATATCGAGTCCCGGAAGAATCAAGAATACGTCTTAGCACGCCAAACGAGTCGTGCGGGTTGCGGAGAAAATCACTCCGCCGGCTTGGCCTGAGCAGCCGCCGCCGCGGCGCGTTCGGCCGCCGCGCGCTTTTCGACCATTCGCACCGACCAGACCGAGCCCTCGTAGAGGGCGAGCAACGGCAGCGCCAGCGACATCTGGCTCAGCACGTCGGGCGGCGTGAGCACCGCGGCGATGACGAAGGCGATGACGATGAAATAGCGGCGCTTGGCCTTGAGCTGATCGGAGGTGATGATGCCGACACGGCCTAGCAGCGTCAGGATGACTGGAAGCTGAAAGGCAATGCCGAAGGCGAGCATCAGCTTCATCATCAGCGACAGATAATCCTCAACCTTGGGTAACAGCTCGATGGTCGCCTCGCCTGGAACGCCGGTCTGCTGCATGGAGAGCGAAAACCGCGCCAACATCGGCCAGACGACAAAATAGACAACGAGCGCTCCCAGCACGAAAAAAATCGGCGTCGCGATCAGATAGGGCAGGAACGCCTGCCGCTCGTTGCGGTACAGGCCAGGCGCGACGAACATATAAATCTGTGTCGCGATCACAGGAAACGCGATGAAGGCGCCGCCAAACGCCGCCAGCTTGAGTTGCACGACGAAATATTCGAGCAGGCCGGTGTAAATGAACTTCGCGTTCGCCGCGCCGGCCACCCAGATGTAGGGCCAGGTGAGGATGTTGTAGATGTGTCGGGCGAAGAAAAAGCAGACCACCATTGCCAACACGAAGGCGGCGGCCGCTTTGATGAGGCGGGAGCGCAGCTCGATCAGATGATCCATCAAGGGCGCCTTGGTGGCCTCGATCTCCTTGTCTTCGTCTTCGCGGCTGATTTGCGCCATCAGGTTCGCTCGGTGTTCACCGGCTCGGCAGTGGCGGCGACGGGCTCCGGCGCCGGAGCGGTATCGACCGGAATTCCGGCGTCAGGCTGCGGCAAGGCCGGCGCGGCAGCGGCCTCCGGCTTCAGTTCGACCGGAGCCTCCGCCGCCGCCGCCGACGGCTCGGCGGGCTTCGGCTCGGAAGGCGGACTGAGCGATTTCTCAACATCCTTGCCCACCGTCTCGAGATCGGTGCGCACGTCCTTGAGCGGATCGTAGTTTTTGATATCGCTCGCCATCTCATCGACCTGCTTTTTCAGGTCGGTCATCTCGGCCTCGCGCATCGCCTCCTGGAACTGGTTCTGGAAATCCGACGCCATGCTGCGGATTTTGCGCGTGTACTGACCCAGCGCGCGCATGACGGTCGGCAGCTCTTTCGGCCCGATCACGATCAGCGCGATGACGCCGATGAGCAGAAATTCGGTCCAACTGATGTCGAACATGGAAGATTCTCCGCCGCGGCATCCCTCTCCGCCACGGCCGCCGCTCAAGCCTGCGAAATCAAGGAACCATTGGCGGCCGCGATCCGCGCGACAACAGAGGCCCTGCGCTAGACTTTGCTCTCGGATTCGGCGCGCTGCTTGATATCGGCGGGCGCCTGATGGTCAATGGTCTTGATCGGCGCGTCGGATTTGGCGGCGGTTTCGGCCGTGTCGTCGTCGGCCATGCCCTTCTTGAAGGCTTTGATGCCTTTGGCGACATCGCCCATCATATCCGAAATCTTGCCGCGGCCGCCGAAGACCAGCAGCAGGACGGCGCCGACGACCAGCCAGTGCCAGATGCTCAAAGAACCCATAAAATCCTCCGTCCGCCATACGCTTACAATGGCGCGCGCCTGCGGCGAGATGCCGATTTTAGCCGAAACTAGGCGTCGGGGCCGGCAAAAACAAGCACGACGGGAATGCCGTCACGCCGCAGGGTGAATTCCTTCATCCGCCCCCGTGTAGCGAAGCGAAACGGGGGAGGGGGACCATGCGAAGCATGGTGGAGGGGGCAATTGACACGACGTATCACCGGCATCGCAAAAGTTTCGTCGGGGTCCGCGCCCCTTCCACCACCCTGCTTCGCAGGGTGGTCCCCCTTCCCCGCTATCGCGGGGCAGGATTTTTTATTCCTCGGTGCGCTCGGTCCGCGGCGCGAGCCCGAGGTCCAAATCCTCCGGTTCGAGCGGTTCTTCGTCGTCGCGCAGCGCCGGGTCGTCGGAGGGAACCGGCACAGAAAAGTCGGCCGGCAGCGTGGCGTCGACCAAGCCCGCGCCCTTGAGCTCGTCGAGGCCGGGAAGATCGGTCAGCGCATCGAGCCCGAAATGCGACAGGAATGTTTCGCTGGTGCCATAGGTCACCGGGCGACCGGGCGCCTTGCGCCGGCCGCGCAGCCGCACCCAGCCAGTTTCCAGCAGCACGTCGAGCGTGCCCTTCGACGTAGAGACGCCGCGAATTTCCTCGACCTCGGCGCGCGTGACCGGCTGGTGATAAGCGACGATGGCGAGCGTCTCGATGGCGGCGCGCGACAGCTTTCGCGTCACCACGGATTCATGGGTCAACAGCCAAGCGAGATCGTTGGCGGTGCGCAGCGTCCACTTGCCGCCGACGCGGACCAGATTGACGCCGCGCGGGGCGTATTCCCGCTGCAATTGCGTCAGCAGCGCGCGCACGTCGATGCCGGCGGGCAGCCGCGCCGCGAGCGCCTTCTCGTCGAGCGGCGCCTCGGCGGCAAACAGCAGCGCCTCGAGGATGCGCAATTCTTCCGCGCGCTCTCCCGAGCGGTCCTGCTGTTCATCTTTGTCGCCGACAATCACTCGCATTTCCGCGACCTTCCCCATTGCTCCGTGTCCCCTCTTACCCATTCCCCGAATCGGCTGCCATTCCTTGGACAGCCTTGCCTTCGGCAACCTTGCCCTCGGCACCATTGCCGCCCGCTGCGTTCTGGCGTTTGCGCAGGTAGAGCGGCGTAAACGAGCCTTGCTGATGCACTTCAAGCTGGCCTTCGCGCACCAATTCGAGCACCGCGGCAAAGCTTGAAGCGAGCACTGTCGCCCGGTGCGATGGATCGACCAGATAGTCGATGAGGTATTGGTCGAGCGGACTCCAGTCCATCGACTGGCCGATCAGTCGTTCGAGCGCTTCGCGCGCTTCGGCGAGCGACCACACCGTGCGCTTGGGCAGGCGCACAAAGGACCTCGCCTGGGTCTGCCGACGGCCGGCATAGGCCGAGAGCAAGTCGTATAACGTCGCCGACCATTGCGGCCGCTTGATCTCGGCAATCGGCTCCGGCTGGCCGCGCTGGAAAACATCGCGGCCGAGCTGCGGCCGATTGATCATTTGCTCGGCAAATTTCCGGATCGCCTCGAGGCGCCGCAGGCGCTGCGCCAGCGCATTGGCCATGTCCTCGGCGCTCACGCCTTCGGCGGGATGCAGTTCCGGCAGCAACAGGCGCGATTTCAGATAGGCGAGCCACGCCGCCATCACCAGGTAATCGGCGGCGAGTTCGAGCCGCATTTTGCGCGCCGCCTCGATAAAGGCGAGGTATTGGTCGGCGAGCGCGAGAATGGAAATCTTGGCGAGGTCGACCTTTTGCTGCCGCGCCAGCGTCAGCAACAAGTCGAGCGGTCCTTCAAAGCCCTCGACGTCGACCACGAGCGCCGGCTCGTCGGCGCCGCGCTCGGAAAGCTCGGCTTCGAACTGATCTTCGGCGTTCATGCGGAACCCGATGCGGGCTGCCAGGAGCCCGCCATGAGCTTGGAGAATTCGGCGCGGCGCGCGGCAATGTCGACCGGCGCGGCCGGCTTTCGCAGCGCCAGCGCGGCGGCGGCCCGATGCGCAGCCTCGCCCACCAGTTGGGGCGCCGCGGCAGCGACCGCAAGCATTTCGGCCATCTTGCCGTTGCAATGCAGGATCATATCGCAACCTGCTGCAAGCGCTGCCTTTGCGCGTTCGCCAAGCGAGCCCGACAATGCGCCCATAGAAACGTCGTCGCTCATCAAGAGCCCCGAAAAGCCAATCGAATCACGAATCACCTGCCGCACTATAGTCATCGAAGTCGTGGCCGGCGCGACCGGGTCGATGGCGGTAAACACAACATGTGCGGTCATCCCCAGCGGCAGGCCCGCCAGCGGACGGAAGGCGGCGAAATCGGTGACTTCGAGCGTCGCGCGGTCGGTTCCGACCACCGGGAGCCTTTCATGGCTGTCGGCTGTGGCACGGCCATGGCCGGGGATGTGTTTAAGCACCGGCAGGACGCCGCCCTCCATCAGACCTGCCGCAAATGCTCCAGCAATGGCGGCCACCTTTTCCGGCGTCGCGCCGTAGGCGCGATCCCCGATGATCGGATCGGCTCCCGCAACAGGCACGTCGGCGATCGGCGCGCAGTCGACATCGATGCCCACGGTGGCGAGATCGGCCGCGATCAGCCGCGCGCCTAGTCGGGCGGCGGCCAGCCCGGCTTCGCGATTGCGATCGAAGAGCGCGCCATAGGCGGCGCCGGGCGGATAGTTCGGCCAATGCGGCGGCCCCAGGCGCTGCACCCGGCCGCCTTCCTGATCGACCAAGACGGGCGCCTGACGGCCGACCAGGCTGCGAAAATCGTCAACCAGCCGGCGCAAGGAAGCGGGATCTGCGACATTGCGCTGGAAGACGATAAGGCCCCACGGTTCGGCGTCCTTGAGGAATTGCCGTTCCTCGCCCGTCAGCGCAGGTCCCGCCACACCGGTGATAAAGGCGCGCATCAGAGCAAAATCCGGAGCGCCAATCGGGTTACTTTGCAGCGATTGCGCTCTACGCCGCTTAGCTTGCGCCGCGCGTGAGGGTCAAGCGTTAAGACCCTGGAATCCCCGCCTTAATCCCGTTGAACGATGCAAGTGCCGCCGGCGGCTTTCAGGCTCGAGCACATCCCGGCCGCCTGGTCCATCGAGGCAAACGGACCGACCAGCGCGCGGTAATAGACCCCCTTCGCGCCCAGATCGGCACGGCGGATGATCGGCTCGCGGCCGCTCAGCAGACTGGGATACTTGGCCCGTAGCGCACGGAACTCCGCCTGCGCTCCCGCTTCGCTGCGCTGGGACGTAACTTGAACGGTATAACCACCGCCGGCGGACGGCGCCGCCTCGGCACGCTCTGTCGAATTGGGCTCGGTCGGACGCGCCATCGCCGTGCGGACCCGCGCGGGAGCCGGGGCTGCGCCGCCCTGATCGGGAATGATCGAAAGCGGACCGTTGGCCTCAGCCCGCGGCGCGGGCATCGGCCTTGCGGCTGGCTGCGCGGCAACGCGAGGCGGCGCAGATCGCACCGGTACCGGAGCCGGCGCAGGCGGCTGTGGCTGGGCCGACGCGGCAGCCGGCGACGCAGCGGCAGTTGCCGCCCCGAGCTGGTCGGACCGAATGATCACCGTGTGGATCTTTCTCGGCGTGTTCGACGATGAAGCGGGCGTGCCGGACGCCGCACCCGTGGCTGGAGCGGGCGCTACTGGCGGGGCTGGCGGCCAAATCGACGGCGCGGGCGAAGTCGCGATAACGTTCGCTTGCGCCGGCGCAGGGGACGCTGGCATTGCGTTCGCTGGCGCAGCAGGGAAAGCCGGCCCGCCCGATGCCAATCCTGCACCTTGCGCGGAGCTCGGAACTCCAGCTTGACCGGAATTCGGATCGGGGAAAATCGGAATGGTCGATACCACCCGCGGCGCCGGGTTTGCCGGCGCCGGCATGTCGACCGGCTGCTCCTCGCGCGAGACGAGCTTTTCGTCCGAAGGCACACTTGCATCCGCTAGATCGGACGCGTTCGATTTCGGCTTATTGGGCACGATTTTGTTCGGCCCGACCTCCGCCTTGATGATCGGCGGCAGCGAGGGCAGCATCGAGCTGCCGAACATGGCGCGGTAAGCAAACGCACCGGCGGTGCCGAGCACGGCCAGCCCCAGGACTGCGGCTACGACGACAAAACCGCTGCGCCGGCGCCCAGCCGGAATTTCCTCTTCGTAGTCCTCCAGTGCGTAAGCTTGATCGTCCGCGCCTTGCTGTGCCGGGTCGTCATAATCGCGCTCATCGGGTGACTGCGGCGGGAAGCCGGGCAGCTGCCGGCCTAAGGATTCCACCGGCTCTTGTTCATCCTGAAAACGTGACCGCTCCGGCAGCCCATAATCGCGGGCGCCATTAAAGCTGCGCGCCGGAGGCGAAAACTGCTTGCCAGGGTGTGGATCATCGGCGCTGTCATAGGAGGATGCACCGGGACGATACGACGGAAGAATGTCGGTACGCTGCACCGGCGCGTAGCGTTCGTCGGCGCGCGCTTCGTAATTCTCGTCGGCCGGTTCGTTCTGTTGGGCGTAACGATCCTCAGCCGCCCAATCGAGACCGCCGGCAGGCTCCTCGAAGGAGGAGCCGCTTCGTGCGTCGCTCGCCGGCTCGCTCTGGCCGATCAGGCGCGCCAATTCGGCGAGCGGATCGTCGGAGTGCGAGCGCGCCGGCGTAGCCGTGCTTCGAGGCGCCATCGCGTCGCGGCTGCGGTAAGAGCGGAAATCGTTGTCGGCCATAAGATTCGCCCCCGAATTCAGGCGTTACGCGTTACTAAGCTTGTCGCGAACTCTGTCCCGATCTGCGCTCGCTTAACTTCGGATGTCACGGCGAAAGGCGCAGGAATTACCGCATCTCGTTTGGCGCCGCGACCCCCAGCAAGTTGAGACCCGACGCGAGTACGGTGGCCACGCCTTGTACGAGCACAAGCCTGGCCTCGGTCACTTGTCGATCATCTTGGATAATGAAGCGTAAATGAGGCGCGGCGGTCCCTTGCGTGTAAAGCGCATGAAATTCGCTCGCTAAGTCATACAGGTAAAAGGCAATTCGGTGCGGTTCGTGGGCCGTCGAAGCGGCCTCGATGACGCGCGGATAAAGCGCTATTCGACGCATCAAAGCGAGTTCCGCCGGATCGGAAAGCCGTTCGAGATTCGCGACCTCGGTCAGGGCGGTTATGTCCGCCGGCAGGTCGGGAAAAGCGGAGCGCGCATTGCGAAATATGGATTGCGCGCGGGCGTGACCGTACTGGACGTAGAACACCGGATTGTCGCGCGACTGTTCCCGCACCTTGGCGAGATCGAACTCGAGTACCGCGTCGTTTTTGCGAAACAGCATCATGAAGCGGACGGCGTCGCGGCCGACTTCATCCACCACTTCGCGCAGGGTCACGAACTCCCCTGTCCGCTTCGACATTTTGACCGGCTCGCCGGCGCGCATGAGCTTCACGAGCTGAATAACTTTGATGTCGAGCTCGGCCTTGCCATCGCTCAGCGCCTTGACCGCCGCCTGCATGCGTTTGATATAGCCGGCATGATCGGCACCCCAGACGTCGATCAAAGTGCGAAAGCCGCGTTCTATCTTGTTGGCGTGATAGGCGATATCCGACGCGAAATAGGTGTAGGAGCCGTCCGACTTCATCAGCGGACGATCGACGTCGTCGCCAAATGCCGTCGAGCGGAACAAAGTCTGCTCGCGGTCCTCCCAATCCTCGATCGGTGCGCCCTTGGGCGGCGGCAAGCGGCCATCATAAACGTAACCTCGCTCACGTAACTCATTGATAGTCTTCCCCACCAAGTCGACTGGCCGAGTGAGTGACCGCTCCGAAAAAAATACATCTTGCTTGATATTTAGAGCAGCAAGGTCCTCCTTAATATTAGTCATCATCAGATCAACGGCACGCTGGCGCAGTTGAGGACGCTTAGGAGTAACGAGCAAACGCGAGAACTGCCGCGCTAAACGCTGTAATCTCATTACTCTCTGTGCACGCAGGATACCCCGCCGATGGAGTGCCCGCAGCAGACGCAAGCGGCGCTTATCAGGCCAAAACATTAAGCGGCTGCCATAATCTTTGGCGAGCGCTCGTCCAGCATCTTTGAGATAGTCGCCCGGATAAAGGCCCGCCGGAATTTCCCTGATATTCTTAGAGCGCGCCTCTAAGTAACGCAGGTGGGCGGAGCGCGCGAGCACGTCGACCTGGGCGCCAGCGTCGTTGATGTAGTACTCCCGTGTCACCTTGAAGCCAGTGAACGCAAGAAGACTAGCGAGCGCATCGCCGAACACGGCACCCCGGCCGTGACCGACATGCATCGGCCCGGTCGGGTTGGCCGAGACATATTCGACGTTCACCGGCACGCCGCCGCCGCCGTCGCTTCTGCCATAATCGGACCCAAGCCGGACGGCGCTGCGCAATGCGTCGATCCAGGCATCTGACTTGAGCGTGAGATTGATGAAGGCGGGGCTGCCAATTTGTGGCTTGCCGACGACGAGGTCGGCGACACGAAGCTTCACCGCGATTTCCTCGGCAAGCTCATGCGGCTTCTTGCCGGCATCCTTAGCCAGCACCAATGCGACATTGGTGGCAACATCGCCGTGGCTTGGATCGCGCGGTGGCTCGACCGTAACGCGCGAGCGGTCGATGCCGGGGGGCAAGGTGCCGGCAGCAATCAGGTCATCGGTCGCGCTGATAACGCGCGCGAGCAAGTCGGCGAAAATGTTCTTTGTCGTCATGTGCGCGCCGCGCGCCTAACGCAATTCGGGGGTCGAGTCAAAGAGCCGGCCGTGCTCGGCGAGCGTAAAGCGGTCGGTCATGCCGGCGATGAAATCGGCGATGCGCCGCGCCCGCGACGCCTCATCGAGGCCGGCGAGACCCTCCTGCCACTCCGCCGGTAAATCGCCCGAATGCGCGCTGTACCGGGCGAACAGGTCGCGCACTACACCGGCTGCCTGATCCATCACGCGCATGACCCGCGGATGGCGATACATATGCGGCTTGAGAAAGCCTTTGATGGCGCGATCCGCCTCCCCTACTTCAGTCGAGAAGCCGGCAACGGGCGAGGCGGCGTTGCGTACATCGTCCGCCGAGCGCGGGCCGAGCATGGCAAGCCGGCCCCCGGTCTCGGCGACGACATCGTCGATGAGGAGGCCGATCAGCTGTCGGATCAGCTCGTGGATAACCCGATGATCGTCGAGGCCCGGATAGATCGCGCGAATGCCGGCGATGATCCGACCGGGCAGCGGCACCGCAGCGATGTCGTCAATGTGAAACAACTCGGCGCGCAAGCCGTCGTCGATGTCATGGGCGTCGTAAGCGATGTCATCGGCGAAGGCGGCGATTTGCGCCTCGACGCCGGCGAAGCTCCACAATTGGAGATCGTGCAGCCGTGAATATTCGAGGATCGTCTCGGGCACGCCGTGCAAGCGGTAACGGTCGAGCGGCGCTCCGTTACGGTCGGTCAGCGGCCCATTGTGCTTGACCAGGCCTTCCAGCGTTTCCCAGGTGAGGTTCAAGCCGTCGAAGTTGGGATAGCGGCGCTCCAGCGCGGTGACGATGCGCAGGGTCTGGGCGTTATGGTCGAAACCGCCGAACGCCGCGAGGCAGGCGGCGAGCGCGCGCTCGCCGGCATGGCCGAAGGGCGGATGGCCGAGATCGTGGGCGAGCGCCAGCGCCTCGGCGAGATCTTCGTCGAGCCGAAGCCGGCGGGCGAGCGCGCGGGCCACCTGCGTGACTTCGAGCGTGTGCGTGAGCCGCGTGCGGTAATGGTCGCCTTCGTCGAAGACGAACACTTGGGTCTTGTGCTTGAGGCGGCGGAAGGCGGTGGAGTGGATGATGCGGTCGCAGTCGCGGCGAAAGGCGCTACGGCTTTTACTGGCAGGCTCGGCATGGAGCCGGCCGCGGCTGTGGGCCGGGTCGCACGCATAGGGCGCACGCGTGGTCGCAACTTCCATGATTTTGAACTCGATTGTCCTGAACTCGACGGCCTTGAGCTCTGCCGGACCGGCAATTGACGTTGACTCTCGGCGCACTTAACTATCGTGCTGAGAAGGTTGCAATCGGCGCATTCCCATTTCGGAGCCAAAATGGCTGATAACGTCACCGTAACGGAACGGGCAGCACGAAAGATCGGCGAAATTCTCGGCCGGGAGGCGGCCGGGACCATGCTGCGCGTCTCGGTCGAAGGCGGCGGCTGCTCAGGGTTCCAGTACAAGTTCGACACCGAAAAGAGTCGGGCCGACGACGACGTCGTCATCGAAAAGAGCGGCGCCACAGTGCTGATCGATCCGGTCTCGCTCAATTACATGGCCGGATCGGAGATCGATTTCGTCGACGATTTGATCGGATCGTCGTTCAAGGTCAATAATCCTAAGGCGACCGCCTCGTGCGGCTGCGGAACAAGTTTCGCGCTTTAGCGCATGATCCCGAAAAGTGGACTTCCGGTTTTCGGATAAGATCATGCGCCAGCAAAAATAGGGCGTTAGCCCGTGCGCATCGCCACCTGGAACGTCAATTCGATCAAACAGCGCATCGATTCGGCGCTGACTTGGCTTGCCGAGCGCAAGCCCGATATCGTCTGCCTGCAAGAGACCAAATGCGTCGACGACGCCTTCCCGCGAATGGAATTCGAGGCGCTCGGCTATAACGTCGCGGTGCACGGGCAGAAGACATTCAACGGCGTCGCGCTGTTGTCGAAATTTCCATTCGATGAGGTCAAGAACGGCCTGCCCGGCGACGCTCAGGACGATCACGCCCGTTTCATCGAGGGCGTGGTGTCGACAGCGCACGGCGCGCTGCGGGTCGCCAGCATTTATCTGCCCAACGGCAATCCGCCGGACACCGAAAAATACACCTACAAGATCGGCTGGATGAAACGGCTCGTTGCTTACGCGCGCGATCGGCTGTTACTGGAGGAGCCGCTGATCATGGCCGGCGACTACAACGTCATCCCGACCTCAGCCGATGCCAAAAATCCGCAGGCCTGGACCGGCGACGCGCTGTTTCTGCCGAAGACGCGCGACGAGTTCCGTGCGCTGGTCAATCTCGGGCTGACCGACGCCGTGCGCGCGACCAGCGACGATCCAGGCCTTTACACCTTCTGGGATTATCAGGCCGGCGCCTGGCAAAAGAACAACGGCATCCGTATCGATCATCTATTGCTGTCGCCGGCCGCCGCCGACCGGCTCGGCGACGCCGGCATCGACCGCCACGTGCGGACCTGGGAAAAGCCGTCCGACCACGTCCCGGTATGGATCGATTTGGATATTGCAGCGAAGTAGCGTCGCCTAATCCCGCCGCCCCTTCAGCCAATCTTCCAGATAAACCAGCGCCAAAGCGCGTTCGTCGTCGTTGGCGTGCTGGAAGTCGGTGTCGTAGAGCGGCTTGACCCAGCTTTCGTCGTTGCCGGCGCAATCCTTGCCGAGCGTGAGCCACATCAAGCCGCGCGCGGCCTGCCGCGGCACGGCTTGGCCGCGGAACAGCATATCGCCGAGCGCCACTTCGGCGCGGCAATGGCCCTTGGTCGCGGCCAACAGGAACCACCGCGCCGCCTGGTGTGGATCGCTCGGCTTGCCGTTGAGGTAAAGCCGGCCCAGCTCAAATTGCGCGTCGGCGTCGCCGAAATAGGTGGCGGCGTAGTCGAACATTTCGCGCGCGCGATCCGGATCGGCCTCGATCCGCGAATTCGGAATGCCGTTCAGAAAGTAATGCCCGAGCGCGACGAAGGCATTGGCGACAAAGCTCGCCTGCGGCGTGCCCGGCACCTCGTCCGGATGGGTGTTGGCGATCTGGCTGAAATAGTTGAAGGCGCGCAGCTCATCGCGCGGCACGCCGTCGCCGTCGGCGTACATGCGGCCGAGCTTCCATTGCGCCACCGGCTCGCCCTGCTCGGCTGCATATTGCAGCGCCGTCAAAGCGCTCGGCTTGGCTCCGGCTTCCGGCGCATGCGCGCCGGCGCGCAAGCCGTCGCTCGGCGACAGCGATGCGGTCGCCGGTGACGTCGTGCCGTCGAAGGCAAGCGCCGGTTGCGGCGCCAGACCGCCGCCATACCCCGAGAGCGTGAGCGCGAGGCAGCCTGCGCCGAAAAGGCTCACCACCATTCCGCCGGCGGCAATGCGTGCGCTAGATATCCGCATAACACGCCTTTTCAGCCGCCGCGCCCGGATGGGTCACCGCGCCATCGCGGGCCGGTCCCACCTGCTGGGTGTATTTCCACAAATAGCCGGACGTGAATTCGCTTCCGCGCGGCTTCCAGGCTTTCGCCCGTTTCTCGAACTCGCTCGGCGTCACCTCGACGTCGAGCGTTCCCTTCTCGCCATCGAGATGGATGATGTCGCCGTCGCGGATCAGCGCGATCGGGCCGCCGACTGCCGCTTCCGGACCGATATGGCCGACGCAGAAGCCGCGCGTGGCGCCGGAGAAGCGGCCGTCGGTGATCAGCGCGACCTTGCCGCCCATGCCCTGGCCGTAGAGCGCCGCGGTGGTCGACAGCATTTCCCGCATGCCGGGACCGCCCTTGGGACCTTCGTAGCGGATGACCAGCACGTCGCCTTCCTTGTACTTCTTGTGCTTGACCGCCTCGAAGCAGGCTTCCTCGCCGTCGAAGCAGCGCGCCGGACCGGAGAACTGCAGGCGCTCCATCCCGGCGACCTTCACGATGGCGCCCTCGGGTGCGAGATTGCCTTTCAGGCCGATGACGCCGCCGGTCGGCAAAATTGGCTTGTTGGCCGGATAGATGACGGCCTGATCGGCGTTCCACTTCACCGATTTCAGGTTCTCGGCCATGGTGCGGCCGGTGACGGTGAGGCAGTCGCCATGCATGTAGCCATGGTCGAGCAGCGTCTTCATCAGCAACGGAACGCCGCCAGCCTCGAACATGTCCTTGGCGACATAACGGCCGGACGGCTTCAAATCGGCGATATACGGTGTTCTTTTCAAGACTTCGGCGACGTCGAAGAGATCGAACTTGATGCCGCATTCGTTGGCGATGGCCGGCAGATGCAACGCGCCATTGGTCGAGCCGCCGGTCGCCGCGACGACGGCTGCCGCGTTCTCCAGCGCCTTGCGGGTGACGATGTCGCGCGGGCGGATATTCCTGGCGATGAGATCCGTAATCATCTCGCCGGCCAGAAAGCAGAATTTGTCGCGAATCTCGTAAGGCGCCGGCGCGCCGGCCGAATAGGGCAAAGCCAGACCGATCGCTTCGGAGACCGTCGCCATGGTGTTGGCGGTAAATTGCGCGCCGCAAGCACCGGCCGACGGGCAGGCGTTCTGCTCCAGCGTTTCCAGATCGGCGTCATCCATCGCGCCGATCGAGTACTTGCCGACCGCCTCATAGACGTCCTGGATGGTGACGGGCTGGCCTTTGAACGTGCCGGGCAGGATCGAGCCGCCGTAAATATAGATCGACGGCACATTGAGCCGGCACATCGCCATCATCATGCCTGGCTGCGACTTGTCGCAGCCGGCGACCCCGATCAGGGCGTCGTAGGAATGGCCGCGCACCGTCAATTCCACCGAATCGGCAATGACTTCCCGCGACGGCAAGGACGATTTCATCCCCTCGTGGCCCATGGCGATGCCGTCGGTCACGGTAATGGTGCAGAATTCCCGCGCCGTCGCGCCGCCGGCGGCGACGCCAAGTTTCACCGCCTGGGCCTGGCGCATCAGCGCGATATTGCAGGGCGCCGCCTCGTTCCAGCAGGTGGCGACGCCGACGAACGGCTGATGAATCTGCTCCCGCGTCAGCCCCATCGCGTAATAAAACGCGCGATGCGGCGCCCGGTCGGGGCCTTCGGTCGCGTGCCTGCTCGGCAGCCGCGATTTCAGATCGGTTTTGGCGTCCATACTTCAGCGGGCCAAACAAAAGCCCCTTCTCCCCTTTCCTCCGGCCCAAACAAAGAAAGGCCGGAAGTACGCAACGACCTGCAATCCAAAACGGCTTGAATCCTTTGGACCGGCCGTCGGCCCTCGATGTCGAGAAATCCTATGGCTAAAAAGCGGCGCTGGGCGTGGGTGCAGTGCGGTATAAGCAAATGTTCCACTGCTGTTGCCGCGGAGCAACAGATTCACCGGCCGCAGGGCGTTCCGGTTAAGGGCCGATTTACCAAACCGTCGCGCGGCGGCAACGATGTGACGTGCCGAAACGACTGACCAAGAGCTTCTTCAACCGCTCCGTCCACGAGGTTGCGCCTGATCTAATCGGCGTGACGCTCCTCGTTAACGGCGTCGGCGGGCGGCTGGTCGAGGTCGAGGCCTACCACCATACCGATCCGGCGGCGCACAGCTTTCGCGGCCCAACCGAGCGCAATGCGGTGATGTTCGGCCCGCCGGGCTATGCCTATGTCTACCGCTCCTACGGCATTCACTGGTGCCTCAACTTCGTCTGCGAGGCCAAAGGCTCGGCCAGCGCCGTCCTCCTCCGGGCCATCGAGCCGACGGCTGGCCTCCCGGCCATGCGCCGGCGGCGCGGTGTGGCTGACGAGAGGCTGCTGTGCTCCGGCCCCGGCCGGCTGTGCGAGGCGCTCGGCATCACCGGGACCCATTACGGCTTGGCGCTCGACCGGCCGCCATTCGAGCTGTTCGCGCGTGAAGGCGAGATGGAGGTCGTCGCCGGCCCACGCATCGGTCTTACCAAGGCGGCGGACCTGCCGTGGCGCTATGGCGAGAAAGGCTCGCGGTTTTTGAGCAAGCCGTTTTCAGCGACTGCAACCGCGATATACTAATAGTTGTAGGAACAAACTGCATTCCGTATTGATATAACCACATTTTGTAGCTACATTGCAATGGAATTTGAGTGGAATGGCGCCAAAGACGCGGCCAACAGGCGAAAGCACGGCATAGGTTTTCGGGAAGCCGCGGAAATATTCCGTGGCTATATGCTGACCGCCGAGGACACACGACGTGATTACGGCGAGAGACGTTTGATTGCTCTCGGAGAATACAATGGCGAAGTGATACGGGTCGTCTTCACCGAACGGGACGGCAAAGTCCGAATCATCACGGCATGGAAAGCGAGCAGGAATGACCGCAAAAACTACCAAAAAGCGCGGGCGCATCGTCAGGTATAGAAGCCTCGACGATATGCCTCCGCCAAAGCCTCTGAGCAAAGCGTTTCGCGAGATGACCGACGAGGAGGTCGAGCGGCGAGCGGTGGCCGATCCGGATGCCGGCGTCATTCCGCTCGGCTTCTGGGACAAGGCCGAATTGCGGATGCCGCTCACGAAGCAACAAATCACGCTGCGTCTCGATCCCGAGGTCATTGGCTGGTTCAAACGCACCGGCAAAGGTTATCAGTCGCGCATGGGCGCCGTATTGCGCAGCTATGTCGAAGCCAAACGCAAGCGCAGCGCGTAGACCGAACTTTACTTAAGCGTGAAAGCCGGGTCGAAGCCCAATTCCCGGCGGGCCTTGTCGATCGTCACCGCGCCATCGTCTTCGGCGATGTTGTAAATGCCCGGCGCGCCGCGGGTGACGGCAAGGAGCGCCGCCTGCGCCGCGGCATCGACGTGCAGCGGGCCGCGGCCCTGGGCAGCCTCGAACCAGGTGCCGGGGCCGTAGAGCCGGCCGTAGCGCAGGACAAGGCCGTCGATCCTGGACGTCTTGAGCACCGCATCTTCGAGTGCGCGGACACCGCGTGACGTGAGTGCGTTGAGATCGTCGCCGTCGGTGGCGGCGAGTGCATCGCCCTCGGCATGCGGCTCGGAACCGTCGGCGTAGATGAAGGCGATGCTCTGGGCGATCAGTCGGCGGGCGCCTGCGGCCTGCGCCGCCGCGACCAGATTCGCCGTGCCTTCGATGCGCAGCCTAGCATTGCGGCGCAGCGCATCGCCGCGGCGCTCGGGATCGAATACCCGCGGCAAATCGGTTAATTGATGGATGACGACTTCGGGACACGCCCGCGCAACGGCATCGTGCAAGGCGGCACGGTCGAAGACATCGACGACGACCGCGTGCGCGCCCTGCCCGCGCAGCGCCTCGGCCTTTTCGGCCGACCGCGTCGTGCCGGTCACCTCGTGCCCGGCAGCAACGAGCATTGGCGTCAGTCGACGTCCGATGACGCCCGTCGCGCCGGCGAGGAAGATTCTCAATGCGATGCCCTCAAGCCGCGCCGAACATCAGGCGGCGCCCTTGAGCCGCTCCAGCGCCTCGGCGATCTTGGCCTTGCGCGCTTGCGCCTCTTCGCGCTTTTCCTTTTCCTCCTCGACCACTTCTTCCGGCGCGCGGGCGACGAAATTGGCATTGCCGAGCTTGGCATCGACGCGAGCGATGTCGGCGTCGGCCTTGGCCATTTCCTTGGCGAGGCGAGCGCGTTCGGCGGCAAGATCGATGACGCCCGCTAGTGGAAGCGCCGCAATTTCGCTGCCCACTACGATTTGAATGGAGCCGGGCTTCACTTGGGTAGGAAATGTACTACCTGAAATTCTCGCGAGTCTATTTAACGTAGGGTCCCAAAGCTTCGCTCTTCGCTTTGTCGTGTCCGATGGATTTATGAATTCGATCGGGATCGGCGACGAACCGGGAACATTCATTTCCGTACGGACCGAGCGCACGGCTGTGACAAGCTCAATAAGCCATCCCACTTCCTCGTGCGCACCTGCGAAATGAGGTTGCCGAGTTGGCCACAAAGCAAGAGCAAGCATCGGTTCCTTACGATTTCTTTCGGAAACTCCCCAAAGCTCTTCAGTGATAAAGGGCATAAATGGGTGCAGAACCTTCAGTATTTGATCACGAACATAGGGAACGGTTGCCCGCGTCTCGCGCATTGCCGCATCGCTCGGCTGAGGAGTGACAAAGATTGGCTTTGTGAGCTCCAAATACCAATCGCAGTAGAAGTCCCACACAAAATGATAAATCGCATTGGCCGCATCGTTGAAGCGATAATCGCTGAGCGCGAGTTCGACTTTGCCCAGCGTGTCGCCAAGTTGCGAGATGATCCATTGATTGATCAGCTCTTTCACTAACGCAGGGTTAAAGTCCGATACTATGAAACACTCATTCATCTCGGCAAAGCGCGCGGCATTCCACAGCTTGGTCGCGAAGTTGCGGTTGCTCTCGACGTCCTGCGGACCAAGCCGGATGTCGTGACCTTGCGCGGCGCCGCGCGCCAATGTGAAGCGCAAGGCGTCGGCGCCGTATTGATCGATGACGCCGAGCGGATCGACAACGTTGCCCTTTGACTTCGACATTTTGGCGCCGGAGGCGTCGCGCACGAGACGGTGGATGTAAACGTCGTGGAACGGCACTTGTTTCATAAAGTGCAGCCCCATCATCATCATGCGGGCGACCCAGAAGAAGATGATGTCGAAGCCGGTGACCAGCGTCGAGGTTGGGAATAGATCAGGGACGCTTGGGAGCAAAAATCCGGACAACGCCGGCCAAGGCAATGCCAAAGCCACTTTTGCAATTCTCTAAACTTCAAAACCAAGAATTCGCCAATGGCGGTTAGATTTTCTGTACCCAAATCCGGCCAACCCAGCGTCGAGAACGGCCACAGCGCCGAGGAGAACCAGGTATCGAGCACGTCAGGGTCGCGCCAATTGGCATAATTTTATTTGTTCGGCCAATTTGCTCGCGAATCAAATTGACCGCTTCTCTTCATTGGCAACGACAACATGTCTCCTCACCTCGTAATATTGCGCGCCCTCCTGAACTGCCTGATCTTCAGTGTAGCTCACAAATGTTCATAGCTGTCAGTTATGAACTCACTCTCGGCGTCACTCGCCGCAAAGACTGGGCCATACCAAACTGGAATTTGGTGCCCCCACCAAATCTGACGTGAGATGCACCATGGCTGAATGTTTTCCATCCAATTAAAGAACGTTGCCTCCCATTGCTCCGGGACAAATGTCGTTTCCCCTGAGCGGACAGGCTCCATGGCCGTTTCCGCAGGGTCCTTTACGTCAAGGTACCATTGAAAGGTGCGGTAGTCTTCAATGACAATGCCCGACCGGTCACCATGCGGGACCACGTGATTGTACGGCTCAATCTTCTCTATTAGACCACGCTCTTCGTAGCCTCTCGACAATTCGTTTACGTGCTTTATCGCGATGAGTCCATCAAGTCGATGGTCTAGCACGGTCCGTCAAAACTTCGGTGACTAACCTCTGAAAAAGTTGCGTGTTGACGTTGGGTCTTACCCTGACGGCTTCAAGAAACATTAGTCGCTCAGAATTTCCGTGACGTCATGCAAAAAACCTTCAACGTCAAACGGATTGCTAAGCGAAGATGGGCACCGGATAAAGATCGTCACGCCGCAAGTCTCGTGATGCGTCGCGATGTTCTGCGCATCACCTCGAAGTCGTTGCAATCGTGCGCCGGCGTAATCTTCACTGCACCCGAACCCTTCTCTGGATCGGCATAATCATCACCGATGATCGGGATGGGTCTGCCTACAAGTGGCAGGACTGCGGTCTTATCAATCAATTTACTCAGGTACTTATTTTCAGGATGCACAGCAACGGCAACATCGCCAAGCATAGTTTCCGGCCGGGTGGTCGCAACTACAATGAAATTGCGCTGTTCCCAATCTCGCGGATTGCCGTCTTCATCGAACGCAATCGGATATGGATAAGTGATTCGTCAGCTAGCGGATACCTAATATGCCAAAGATGTCCCCGGGTTTCGACCTGAACAACTTCCAAGTCTGAGATAGCGGTTCTAAGTTTTGGATCCCAATTGACGAGACGCTTGTCTTTGTAAATCAACCGGCGGCCATCAGCAGTTTTAGTGTTGTAGAGATCGACAAATGCTCTAAGGACGGCTCGGACCATCTGTTCGTTAGGGTCGCCTCGCTCTCCCATGGTGAAGCGCTCGCGCGACCAGTCGCAGGAGGCGCCGAGCCGCTTGAGCTGGCTGATGATGGTGCCGCCGGATTCCGCTTTCCATTCCCAGACGCGTTTGATGAAAGCTTCGCGCCCCATGTCGCGGCTCGACGGCTCATTGCGCTCGGCGAGCTGCCGCTCGACGACGGCCTGGGTGGCGATGCCGGCATGGTCTGTGCCGGGCTGCCACAGCACGTCACGCCCGCGCATGCGTTCGAAGCGGGCCAGAATGTCCTGCAGCGTATTGTTGAGCGCGTGGCCCATATGCAGCGAGCCGGTGACGTTCGGCGGCGGAATGACGATGCAATAGGGTTCGGCCGCCGCCCGCTCCGGCCGGCCGGCGCGGAAAGCCTCGGCCTTCTCCCAAGCGTCGTAGATGCGGGGTTCGACCGCGCCGGGCTGGTATCTGTTTTCAATCATTTCGCATTCGCCGTTTGGCGGGGTAGAAAGCCCGGCCTGTCCGGGCTGTCAACGCCACACCCTTTCACCGGCTCCTTAATTCAACGTGCCCGCCTCGATCACATCGTCCGCATCGCTGCCGCGCCAAACGCCGCGGCGCGCGATCATGCTGCTCGCGGTCGCCGGCTTCGCCAGCCAGGCGCAGGTGCGGGTGACGGATTCGCTGTTGCCGCAGATCGCGAGCGACTTCCACGCCACTATCGGCGCCGCCGCCATGGTGGTCACCTCCTATGCCATCGCCCATGGCTCGATCCAGCTCGTCATCGGCCCGTTCGGCGATCGTCTCGGCAAATACCGCGCGGTCGCGGTGATGTGCGCGATCGGCACGGTTCTGGTGGCGCTGTGCGGCGTCGCGGCCACGCTGCCGCAGCTCGCATTGACGCGGCTGGCGACCGGCGCGGCCGCCGGCTGGATCATCCCGATTTCGATGGCCTATGTCGGCGACGTGACGCCTTACGAGCAGCGCCAGCCGATTCTGGGGCGCTACCTGACCGGACAGATTCTCGGCCAGTTGTTCGGCCAAGCCGCCGGCGGCGTACTCGGCGATCTGGTCGGCTGGCGCAACGTGTTCTTTGTGCTGTCCGCAATATTCGCGCTGGCAACCGCCGGGCTGGTCTATGAGCTCATCACCAATCCGCTGACCCGCGAACCGAGCCATCCGCACGAGACCACCCGCGGCTTCGTCGCCGATTATGCCGCCGTGCTGACGACGCCGTTCGCGCGCATCGTCATCGTCGCCGCCTTCATCGAGAACGCGCTGTTGTGGGGCGCCTTCGCCTATATCGGCGCTTATTTGCATTCGCACTTCGGCATCAGCTTCACACTCATCGGCTTGAGCGTCGGCTGCTTCGGCATCGGCGGGCTCATCTACGCCGCCTTGGTCAAGACTTTCGTTTACCGGCTCGGCCAAGCCCGTCTCGCCGTCACCGGAGGCTTTGCCATCGCGGCGGGCTATATCCTGCTCGCGGTCGCAGCGGCCTGGTGGCTGGCGCCGGTCGCTACGATTGCGATCGGCCTGGGCTTCTACATGCTGCACAACACCTTGCAGACCAACGCCACGCAGATGACGCCGCAAGCGCGCGGCACCGCGGTGGCTTTGTTCTCCTCCGCCATTTTTGTCGGGCAGACCGTCGGCGTCGCCACCGGCGCGCTGGTCATCGACCGGCTCGGCGCCGTGCCGCTCTTTCTCAGCGCTGCCGCGGCATTGCCGGTACTGGCGATCTGGTTTGCGGGTGAACTGAAAAAGAACCGGCGGTGACTTCATCCGCCGGCTGAACCGATTACACCTTGACCAGCGGCACCTTCGGCACCGTGCCGCGGCGCGGCGGCTCGTCGCCACCGGGGCCGCCGGAGCCCGGCGGCTTCTTGCGCGGCGAGGAGCGCCGCTTGGCCTTGGCGCGGCGCGGCTCGGGCAACTTTTCCGGCCGCGGTTTTACCGGGCCGTCCGGATATTCGAAGTTGAGCTTACTGTTGCCCGCCTCGTCGGTAACGACAACGACGCGCACGTGACCGCCGTTCTTGAGCCGGCCGAACAGCACCTCGTCGGCGAGCGCCTTCTTGATGTGCTCCTGGATCACCCGCGCCATCGGCCGCGCGCCCATCAGCTCGTCATAGCCGTTGGCGATCAGCCATTGCGTGGCTTCGTCGGAGAGCTCGATGGTGACGTCGCGGTCGGCGAGCTGCGCCTCGAGCTGGAGGACGAATTTCTCGACCACCATGGCGATCACTTGGGGCGACAGATGCGCGAAGGTGATGATGGCATCGAGCCGATTGCGGAACTCGGGCGCGAAGAGCTTTACGATCGCCTCCATGTCGTCGCCCTCACGCTTACTGCGCGTGAAGCCGAAGGCGGCTTTCGCCATGTCGGCGGCGCCGGCATTGGTGGTCATGATCAGGATCACGTTGCGGAAGTCGACCTGCTTGCCGTTGTGGTCGGTGAGCTTGCCGTGATCCATGATCTGTAAGAGCACGTTGAACAGGTCCGGATGCGCCTTCTCGATCTCGTCGAGGAGGAGGACGCTGTGCGGATGCTGGTCGACGCTGTCGGTGAGGAGCCCGCCCTGGTCGAAGCCGACATAGCCGGGCGGCGCGCCGATCAGCCGCGATATAGTGTGGCGCTCCATATATTCCGACATGTCGAAGCGGATCAGCTCGACGCCGAGTGTGGCGGCAAGCTGCTTCGCCACTTCGGTCTTGCCGACGCCGGTCGGGCCGGAGAACAAATAGCAGCCGATCGGCTTTTCCGGCTCGCGTAAGCCGGCGCGGGCAAGCTTGATCGAGGCGGACAAAGCTTCGATGGCCTTGTCCTGGCCGTAGACCACGCGCTTGAGCGTCTCTTGCAGGTTTTGCAGCACCTCGGCGTCGTCCTTCGACACCGCCCTCGGCGGAATCCGCGCCATGGTGGCGATCGTGGTTTCGATCTCCTTGAGCCCGATCGTGCGCTTGCGCTTACCTTCCGGCAGCAACATCTGCGCCGCGCCGGATTCGTCGATCACATCGATCGCCTTGTCCGGCAGCTTGCGGTCGTGGATGTAGCGCGCGGAGAGTTCCACCGCCGCCTTGATCGCGTCGTTGGTGTATTTGAGCTTGTGATAATCCTCGAAATAGGGCTTCAGCCCTTTGAGGATTTCGATGGCGTCCGGGATGGTCGGCTCGTTGACGTCGATCTTCTGGAAGCGGCGCACCAGCGCGCGATCTTTCTCGAAATACTGCCGGTATTCCTTGTAGGTGGTCGAGCCGATGCAGCGCACGGTGCCCGACGCCAAGGCCGGCTTGAGCAGGTTCGAAGCGTCCATGGCGCCGCCGGAGGTCGCGCCGGCGCCGATCACGGTGTGGATCTCGTCAATGAACAGAATGGCGCCCGGATAAGCCTCGAGCTCCTTGATGACCTGCTTGAGCCGTTCCTCGAAGTCGCCGCGATAGCGCGTGCCGGCCAACAGCGTTCCCATGTCGAGCGCGAACACCGTCGCGTTGCGCAGCACGTCGGGCACTTCGCCGTGGACGATGCGGCGCGCCAAGCCTTCGGCGATCGCGGTCTTGCCGACGCCGGCCTCGCCGACGAACAGCGGATTGTTCTTCTGGCGGCGGCACAGCACCTGGATGGTGCGGTTGATCTCGGACTCGCGGCCGATCAGCGGATCGATCTTGCCCTCGCGCGCCTTCTTGTTGAGGTTGACGCAATAAGCGTCGAGCGCGTCGCCCTTCTTTTTCTGCTCGTCGCCGGACTTGCTGTCGCTCTCCTCGTCGGAGCCGCGCACCGGGCGCGCTTCCGACATGCCCGGCCGCTTGGCGATGCCGTGGCTGATGTAATTGACCGCGTCGTAACGCGTCATGTCCTGCTCTTGCAGAAAATAGGCGGCGTGGCTCTCGCGCTCGGCGAAAATGGCAACGAGTACGTTCGCGCCCGTCACCTCTTCGCGGCCGGAGGACTGCACGTGGATGACGGCGCGCTGAATGACGCGCTGGAAGCCGGCAGTAGGTTTGGAATCCTCCGCCCCGTCGGTGACCAGGTTGTCCAATTCGGATTCGAGATAGGCGATGAGGCTGCGGCGCAGCTTTTCCAGATCCACGTTGCACGCCCGCATCACCGCCGCGGCATCCTGATCTTCGATCAGCGCCAGCAGCAGATGCTCCAGCGTCGCGTATTCATGGTGGCGCTCATTGGCGAGAGCCAGCGCCCGGTGAAGCGACTGTTCTAGGCTGCGCGAGAACGTGGGCATTTCAACTTCTCTTCATTTGTATTGGAAGTTTCCCCCCGGAATCACTTCTTCTCCATGATGCATTGCAAAGGATGCTGATGTTTGCGGGCAAAGTCCATAACCTGCGTCACTTTTGTTTCCGCCACCTCATAGGTGAAGATACCGCATTCGCCGATGCCATGCTGATGCACATGCATCATGATCCGGTGCGCCGATTCGTGATCCTTGTTGAAGAAACGCTCCAGGACGTGGACCACGAATTCCATCGGCGTGTAGTCGTCGTTGAGCAGGAGAACCCGATAGAGGTTCGGCCGCTTGGTCTGCGGCTTCGTCTTGGTAATGACCGCAGTGCCGGGACCGCCATCGCTTTTGCGCTTGCGATCGTCGTCGGCCAGGCGGGCCGGTCGTACAGCGATAGTATCGTCAAGCGGCGGCATTGGTTCGTTCGACTTCCGGACCTTCGATTGGCGCAATCCAAGCGCACACTGGCTTTCGGGACTCCGGCTTTCGGGACTCCCGACACACCATGATAGAGCTAATGCGCTTTCCGTGCCAAATCGATAGCCCAAATCGATAGCCCAAATCGATAGCAATGTCGGCGTGCGTCAACACCGCCGCGACGCCGCGAGTTCTGGCACTTTCATATTGTCTTCCAGCGTCGCCGAGGGCGTCAGATATGCCGCTCATCGCCCCGTGCAAGGCGATCCCGGCAAATTACCCGCAACCGCGGACGATTCGGCAAATCCGGCGCGCCGGCCGATCGCGATAGGGCCACAACGAGCCGCCGGTGCCGATTGGTACGGACCGCGCGACTCGGCTATTGATCGCCCAAAATGCACCAGCAAGTGTGACAGGAGGTGGCCATGGTCGAGCTCACCCGGCGGGCGAGACTGGTACGCGAACTGGAGCAGGAGTTCGTGCCGGATTACGACGCCCTAAGCATGCCTTCGGCCGACAAGCGCGCGGCCTACGCGCTCGAACACATCGCCTTCCGCGTCAGCCGGATCGAGCAGCTTTTGGCCCGTATCGCCACCGCGATCGAGTCAGCCCTTCCCCCCAAAGGCTAGCCTTTGGTTCGAGCAGGATCTTTTCCGAAAACCGGTAATCCACTTTTCGGGATCATGCTTCAGAAGTCTCGGCGACGCCACGCGATCGGCGCGGTCTTTACTTCATCGAAGCCATTACTTCATCGAAGCTTTGGCGAGCGCACCTTCGAACGGCTTATAGGCTTCCTTGGCGAGATCGACATAGAGCTCGCCGAGCTTGGTGGCTTCGGCGACGAAATCCTCGTACGAGGATTTGAGATAGTCGCTTTGCACCTCCATCGCCTTTTCCAGGGTCTTGGCACCCATGAGGCGCTCCCAGGCGGCGGCGGAATCCTCGATCGACTTCTTCGAGTAGTCGGTGATTTCCACTGCGATGGCCTGCGCGTTTTTCGACCACGCGCCGAACGACGACATCATCGTTTCCATGCTGTCCTTGCCAAATTTCTGCATCTCTTCGGTTGTCATGATGGCTCCCCCGGGGCGACCGGCCTGTGTTGGATGGTTAACGCCGCTTGGACCCATTGCCTTGAAAAGGCCGTTTGCGGCATCAATGATATTATAGTGCAGTGCACAAAAATCTGCAACGGGTTACGGCAGCATGCACAAAATAGTGGCGGAGCGGGGACTTAACCCTTTCGCAAGGGCGTTCGCCTAACGTGCTTGACCGTGTTGTTCGGGTAACGTTTGCGTCAGGGAAATGCCTCTCTCATTGGCGTAAGCGGCCGCAAGCCGGCTGCTGTTCGGTGAGGGAAGCACACGCCCAAAGGTGCAAAAACGGGCGGCCTTTCGGGGGCTAGGCGCGTTCAGGGACGGGGTGCGCAATGGCATGGGTGAATGTCGGAGCCCGCAATGGGCTTCGGGGCTGCCTGTTGGGCTTTGCCGCGGTCGCAACGGCTCTCACCGTCAACAGCGATGCCGCCGTCGCGCGTCATCATCATCGCGTTTACGCGCATCACCATCACGCCCGCGCGGAAGGTTACGACCCGCCGTTCGCCTCGATCGTCGTCGACGGCAATAGCGGCGCGGTGTTGCAGGCGTCCAATCCCGACGCCTTGCGACACCCAGCCTCCCTGACAAAAGTGATGACGCTCTATCTGCTGTTCGAGCGTCTTGACGCCGGCAGGCTCAAGCTCGATACGCCGCTTCCGGTTTCCGACCATGCCTCCGAGCAGGACCCGACCAAACTCGGGCTGAAGCCCGGGCAGACCATCACGGTCGAGGACGCGATCAAAGGCATCGTCACCCGATCCGCCAACGATGCCGCCGTCGTCATCGCCGAATATCTCGGCGGCAGCGAGGACGCGTTTGCCAAGCTGATGACGCAAAAGGCCCACGCGCTCGGCATGGCCCACACCACTTACGTTAATGCGTCCGGCCTGCCGGACGACGATCAGATCACCACCGCGCGCGACCAGGCCCTGCTCGGCCGCGCGATCCAGGACCGCTTCCCGCGCTACTACAAGTACTTTTCGACCCAGGCGTTCGAATTTCACGGCGAAACGATCCGCGGTCACGACCACCTCTTAAGCGAGGTCGAAGGCGTCGACGGCATCAAGACCGGATTTACCCGCGCCTCCGGCTTCAATCTGCTCACTTCGCTGCATCGCGACGGACGCTACCTGGTCGCCGTGGTCATGGGCGGTCCAAGCGCTTCCGAACGCGACGCGCGTATGCGCGAGCTGATCGCCGACCACATCAAGGAAGCCGCGCTGCATCGCACCGCGCCGATGATCGCCGACGCCACCATCCATCACAACGAACCGATCGCTTTCGCCAATTCTCCTCTCACGTCTACCAAGCTGACGTCGACGTCCTTCACATCGCGCGCCGATCCGTCGCCGACGGCAAGCACAAATAGCCCGGCCGCCGGCGCCGACGCTCCGATCAAGCCGGTTTTGGTGCGAACGATCTCCTACCGGACGGTGCCGGTGCAGACGGCGTCGCTGGCGCCGATGCCGATGCTGGTGCCTGTCGTATCACCCGCGCCGCCGGTCGCTGCCGCTCAGCCGAGCGTACATTCGCAAATCCCAGCCGCAGCAACTGAGCAGCGGCCGACCGTGGTCGCATCGGCGGCGCCGACAAACGATCTCAAAGTCCCGGCGCCGGCGCTGCAAGCCGCACCGCCTGCGCCTGCCAAACCCACGTCAATAACGATCGCGCCGGCCGCGCCGGCCCAAATCCCTCCCCCAGTCGCCGCCAGAGTCGACCAGGCGCCGCTTGAACCGGACCGCGCCGAGATCGCCGACGCGCAACCCGCCAAGCTCGAAACCGCCATACCGTCCGGACCGATTCATGCGCATGGCGGCTGGCTTATTCAGATCGGCGCCTTCGACGACGAGAACGATGCCAAACAGCATTTGAGCAACGCGCAGCTCAAACTGCATGCCGCACTCGCCGCCAAGGATCCGTTCACCGAGCGCATCCAGAAGGGCGACAAGGCGCTTTACCGCGCCCGCTTCGCCGGCTTCGACAAGCAGGCATCGGCCGAGGCCGCCTGCCGCGAGCTCAAGCGCAGCGACTTCCAGTGCATGGCGCTGAAGGATTGATTGTTCTCGGCCTACAGCATGATCCCGAAAAGTGGATACCGGTTTCCCGCCTTCGCGAAGCCCGCTTCGGCGGGCGAAGGACGGTCGGAAAAGATCATGCTCAATCAAAAAGCTAGAGCCCGGTTTTGATTCCATCAAAACCGATTAGGCTCTAAGCGGGCCGGGAAAACTGTCTTAACTTTTTTCAATTACGCCTAGACCCCAGCCAGCGGGGCACAGCGTCGTCGATCACGGACGGGAGGCCACGCGAGGTTTTGTTGTTCGGAGTACCTCAGCGATGGCGGCGAAGAAGAACGTCCTTGGCCTCATTGACGCGGGCCGCAAGATACGTCGTCCCCCCTTGGTCGGGATGCAGTTTCTTCATGAGGGAGCGGTAAGCGCGAGTGACGTCCTCCGCGCTCGCCCCGGGTTGAATGCCAAGGATCTGATAAGCTTCCTCTTCAGTCATTTTGCCGCCGGGCGACGGCCGCGGCCCACCGCCCGCACCCGCATCGCCTTGCGCGTGTTCACGCCAACCGGGCTCCCGGCGGTCAAGATAAGCTGCAAGTAATTTCTGACTGTCGGCATCGATCTCGCCGAACAGAGCAATGAGCGTCGCGCGGTCGAGCGTATCGAGCGCGGCGCCCTCAAGCTTGCCCTTGAGAACCCGGCCATGCATGGCGCCGCTGTCGTGGTCGAGCTCCATTTCGAGAAAGTCGGTGCGCACGCGCGAGGTCTGGCCCGCGCTTTTTTGCGTGCGCGCGCCGAATGTCGCCGGCCACAGCGAAACCCAGCCGAGCAAGCCGAGGCCGAACAGTCCGACCGGCACGGCGACCCCGATCTCGCCGCGCAGCAGCAGAAATCCGGCGAAGATCAAAGCCGCGGCGCCGCCGATCGCGCGCAGCACCCGCGCCGCTTGTTTGGGGTCGGCCTTGGAGAAGGAATTGACCGCCCAAAGGCCGAGGACAAGGACGACGATGCCGAGGAGAATTTCGGGCATGGCTTCTATGCAGCTTGGCTATTTCAGCTGCTCAAGCAGCTTGACGGCGCCCGCGCTTTGCCGCGCTTTCAGGTCCGTAAGCGCTTTCATGCCGCCGGCGGCATAGGCCGCCGCCGCCCGCAGCAGCTCGGCGAGTTCGTGCGCCGCCCCCGGCGCGAAGCGGCAAAAGGCGCCGCCGGTGAGGCGGGCGATTTCGCGGAACGCCCGCTCGCAGACCGGGTCGTAGCCTTCCTGGAACATGAACGCCTTGACGTTGTGCAGGCCCAACTCGCCAGCGGCCGCGCATAAATCGTCGAGCGATTCCTCCATGGCGTCGCCGATGAAGACCAGCACCGCGACCTTGCAGGTGTCGTTTTCGCGCCGCGCATGGGCCAGCACTTTGCCGATCTGGGTATGGCCGCCGCGGCAATCGATGCGCGACATCAGCGCGCCGAGCCGCCCCGGCTCGGCGACCCAGGGCGAGGCGCGGCATTCCGCCAGGCCGCGATAATAGACGAGCTGAATGTCGAGTCCGCCGACGGCGGCCGCTTCGCGAAACATGTCGGCCTGCAGCCGGCAGGCGCTATCCCAGGTCGGCTGCCGGCTCATCGTGGCATCGAGCGCAAAAATCAGCCGGCCGCGCTGGCCGGACTCCCCGGCGGGGCCGAGCGCTCTGACCTGATGCAGAAAGGTATCGATTTCCGCACGCGCGGACGTGGCCGGAGCCTCGCTTGGCTCCTTGGTTGCATTACGCGTCGGCGCCGGCGCGCGGTCGGACCGGTCTTTGCTCATCGAGGGGACCTTGCGGCCTTAAGATTCGCCATAAGGTGGCGCTGGGCGGCAGGGCGCGCAATGGCCTCAATCGGCCAACAGATCGTGGGTCTCGAGCGGCTTGCCGGCGGCGGCGATCCATTCGGCGCGGGCCGCGGCGCGGCGCTTGCCGCGTTCGTCGATCGGCAGCCGCAGTGCATCGATCAGGAGCTTCACCTCGTCGCGGGCGGTCACGTGCGAGGTTGAGGGCCGCGCGCCGAGCGTATCCTCAGTGAGGTCATCGAGCGCGGTCAGGCCACGCGGGAAGAATTCGCGGTAAACGACGCGCTCGGCAAAGCCGTCGATGGCGCGGAAGCCGAGCTGCCGGGCCAGGCCCTCGACCCCCTCCCCGACCAGCCGCCGGTTGCGCGAGCCAAGCGTAGAGAGCCGGTTGCGCACCACGATCCAGTCGGTGAGGCCGCCATCGACCAGCCGGCGCTGGCGCCGCGCCTCGCGCACCATCTCGGCATAGTGGCTCACTCCGGCCACTTCGAACGTGCTCTGATCGATCGTGCCCAACACGTCGAAATCGACAAAGCTGTCGTTCAGCGGCGTGATCAGCGTATCCGCCATCGAATGCGCTAGCCGCATCAGGTAGGAATCGTTACCCGGCGTATCGATGACGATAAAGTCGTGGGTTTGCTCGACCGCGCTGATGGCCTCGGCAAAAGCGGCGAATTCCTGGGCTTCGATTTCGTCGAGCCGCATGCCGAAGCCGCGGGCGACGCAATAATGCGCCGGGATTTCGAATTTTATGCCCGCGCGCCGCGCCCAATCGCGCCGGTTGTCGATGTAATGGGTGAAGCTTTTCTGCCGGGAATCGAGGTCTATGGTGGCGACCCGCTGGCCGGCCTGCAGCAGCGCGACCGCGACATGCATGGCCGTGGTCGACTTGCCGGAGCCGCCTTTTTCGTTACCAAGAACGATCACATGCGCCGAGAAAGGCCTGCCGACATCAGCCTGCATCAACATGACAGACGCGACCCTTGGGTTACTCACATTTCTCCGAGTTGCAACGCGTGCGGTCAAGATACAGCATCGGCTTGCCGAAGTTAATCATTAACCGCGCGCGCGCCGCCGAAACCGTAACGGGTGTGCTCGCGCTGCAACTGACGAAGATGAATCACAGAAAATCGAAACGTCATCCGCGCGTCATCAAGACTTTGCCCAAGCTTAGACACGCGATCGCCGAATTGCAGGCACGCCGCCACACAATTGCGCTGGTGCCGACCATGGGCGCATTGCATGCAGGGCATTTCTCTCTAGTCCGCATCGCGCAACGCCGCGCCGACCGGGTCATCGTCTCGATCTTCGTCAACCCGACGCAATTTGCGCCGAACGAAGACTTAAGCACTTACCCGCGCACCTGGTCCGCCGATCTTGCGGCGCTTAAGGAGTTGAAGGCCGATCTGATCTGGGTCCCCGCGGTCGAAACGATGTACCCGGAAGGCTTTGCCACCCGCATCGTGCCCGAGGGCCCGGCCACGGTCGGCCTCGAAGACGCCTACCGCCCGCATTTCTTTGCCGGCGTGGCGACGGTGGTCGCCAAACTCTTGATCCAATGCCAGCCGGATATCGCACTGTTCGGCGAGAAAGATTACCAGCAGCTCAAAGTGGTCAGCCGGCTCGCCCGCGATCTGGGGCTAAAGACGAAGATCGTCGGCGCGCCGATCGTGCGCGAGAAAGACGGCCTCGCGCTGTCCTCGCGCAACCGCTACCTCACGCCGGACGAGCGCGCCACAGCGCCGGCGCTTTATCGCGTGCTCAAAGGATGCGCCGATAGGATCAAGGCCGGCGGCCCTGTTGCCGCGGTGCTCGACGACGGCCGTGCCGCGATTACGCGCGCCGGTTTTGCGATTGATTACCTCGAAGCGCGTAACGCCGACACGCTGGCGCCGCTCGCCGCGCCAGCGGCCGAGCCAATCCGGCTTTTGGTGGCAGCGCGGATTGGGGGGACGCGCTTGATCGATAATCTTCCAATCTAGCGACTTCACCCACTCTTCATCGGGTCCTTCACGTTCGGGAAAGTCTGGAACTCGGTGTTCCAGAGCTGCCCGTTTATCTTCTCGACCCTGCGGATGTAGATGTTGTTGACGATGTCGCGCGTCGCGGCGTCGATCGAGATCGGGCCGCGCGGGCTTTCGAACGCCATGCCTTTCATCGCCGCGATCAAGGCATCGCCGTCGGAATTGCCGTTGGTCTTTTTCAGCGCCTCGTAGAGGAGATGCAGGCCGTCATAGCCGCCGAGCGAAACGAAATCCGGGCGGAAGTGGTTGGCCTGCTCGATGCCCGCGACATAGGTCTTATTAAGCGGCGAATTATGCGCGGCGGAATAGGGCCCGGCGGTAATCATGCCGAGCATCTGGTCGCCCATGGCGTTGAGACCGTCGTCGTCGGTGAGGTCGCCCGGCCCGATAATTTTGATGCCGGATTTGGCAAGGCCGCGCTCGGCGAATTGCTTGGCGAAGATCGGCGCCTGGGTGCCGGGGAAATAGATGAAGGCGGTGTCGGGCTTCAGATCCGCGATGCGCTGCAGGAACGGCGCGAAGTCGGGATTGGCGAGCGGAATGCGGATGGTCTCGACGATCGCGCCGCCGACCTGGGTGAAGCGAGTCTTGAACGCGGTCTCCGCCTCGATGCCGGGCGCCCATTCGTTGACCAAAGTAACGACGTGGCTCGAGCCGTTCTTGGCGGCCCATTCGGCGAGAATCCACGATTGCTGGCTGAGCAGAAAGCCGGCGCGCACGAAGTACGGACATTTGGCGGTGGTGATCGAGGCGCCGGAGCTCATCACCAGCGTCACCTTCTTGGCTTCGGTCACCAGCGGCGCGATGGCGAGCGCGGTCGGCGTAATGCCAATGCCGAGCACGTCGACTTTATCGTTGACGATCATTTCCTGGATCAACCGGTGCGCCGTATCGGCAGCGCCGCCGTCGTCGCGGATGATGAGCTCGATCTTGCGGCCGGCGACCGTGTCGCCGTGCTGCGCCATGTAAAGCTTCAGCGCTGCCTGCAACTGGCGGCCGACGGCGTTGAAGCCGGCGCCGGTGATCGGCATGCTGATGCCGATTTTAAGGACGCTGTCGGCGGCAGCGGAACGGGCGAACAACCCGCTCGCAGCCGTGGCGGCCATGCCTTTGAGCAGTGTTCGACGTTTCATGTTTTCCTCCCCGTTTTGTTTGTTCCCCTCCCCCTTGTGGGGAGGGGTTAGGGGTGGGGGTCGGGAGGCGTCGCACTAACGTCGACGCACTCACGTCACCTCGCGACCCCCCTCCCTACCCTCCCCCACAAGGGGGGAGGGTAGATAGCGTCACACCGCTTCGAGATGCGGAATCTCCGGCCGCTCGCCTTGCGCCTTGCCGGTGATTGGCGGCCGCGGCAGGCGCGCCGTGCCGCTTTCCATGACGAAGCTGTGCTCGATCGAATACCACGGCGGCTTGATGTCCGGCGCGGCCGCGCGCGGCTCGTCATGGCGGATGTAATTGCCGATCAGGTGGCGGGTGACGCCGAACTGCACGTCGGTTTCGATGTGCTGGTCCTGCGGATCGTAGATTTGCGAGATCAGCGTCTTGAAGCCCGGCTTGTAGGTGAGGAAGTGCAGATGCGCGGGTCGCATATTGTGCCGGCCCGCGGCGCGCAACAGTTCGCCGACCGGACCGTCGATCGGAATCGGATAGCCGGCCGGCTTGACGCTGCGGAAATTGATGTGGCCGTCCTTATCCGTGGTGAATTTGCCGCGCAGATTCATGTCGGCCTGGACCGGATCTTGATTCTCGTAAAACCCTTCGGTCGACGAATGCCAGACGTCGACCTCGGCGCCGACGATCGGCTTGCCCGCGGCGTCGCGGAACCAGGCATCGACGAACAGCGCCGGACCCGGCGTCGGGGAGCGCACGATCGAGTTGCCGTTTTGGGTCGGCGGCGAATCCATGCGCCAGAACGGGCCGAGCAAGTTGGCGTCGGTTTCGGTCTGGCCGCGGTTGCCATTGTTGAGAAGGCAGATCAGGGTCGAGAAGCCGAGCGATCCCGACATCAGCACCGCTTCGTTGTGCGTGTCGGTGGTGCGCTTGCCGAGCGCGACGATAGTGGCGATGGCGGCCTGGAATTCTTCCTCGGTCAGCTTCACCTCGCGGGCGAATTCATGCAGGTGGCGGATCAGCGCCGCCATGACCTCGCGCAGCCGCGGATTTTTGATGCGCTCATACTCCTTGAGCACGACTTTGGTGACGTCCTTCTCGCTGCCAATAATCATTCTTATTGCTCCAAACCGCTTAAATCTCGGTCTAGAGCCTAATCGGATTTGAGGGAAGCAAAACCGATTAGGCTCTAGCTTTTTAACTGAGCATGATCTTTTCCGAAAACCGGGATTCACTTTTCGGGATCATGCTTTAAGCGGATTTTACGTGATCGTTTCGGCGAGCGCCATGCCGGACGTCATGCCGGACCCGGCGCCGCAGGCACGCGCCCGGCTCACATCAGGCCGAGTTCGCGCAGCTCGCGGCGCAGTGTTTCCGGCATGGCGGCGGCACCCTTCACCGCTTTGTCGAGGTCGCGCGGAGCGTCTTTCGCCGCCAGGTAGCGCCAGCCCTGAAAGGCACGATATGGCCGCGGCTCGACCAGAACCACTTTGGGATCGAGCACGAGGCCGCAACGGCCGATGCCGTCCTTGTCGCGGAACGGCCGCACATCGCGGATGCGCTGCCGGCACATGACCTCGCCGCGGATGACCCAATAGAGCGAGCCGCCGTCGGTGAGCTCGGCGGCGCGCTTGGGCACCATGCGCGTGCGGTGGATGTGCTCGGGTTTTTCGCCGGCTTTACGCTCGGCTTTGAGCTTTTGCTTGATCCAGTCCTCGAGATCGCGAACCGAGTCACAACCGACGCAAAGCTTGATGAGATGAAGCGGCATAATCCTACTTTATATCGTCCCGACTTTCCGTGACGGGCTCTAGCACCATAACCGGCGCGCTTTCCACAACTTGGGCCCCGCTACGCACAGGAACCTGCGTCACAACGCCGGCGAACGGTGCGCGCAGCGTGTGTTCCATCTTCATCGCTTCGATCACGGCAAGACGTTGACCGAAAGCGACGCGATCGCCGACGGCGGCGAGAATTTCCAGCACTTTGCCGTGCATCGGCGCCTTGATAACGCCGTCACTGGCGCTCGCCGCCGCGGTCGGAGCGGAGAAATCGCGGATGCGAACGCGGGTTTGACGGCCCGCCCGCACCACATAAGCCTCATGTGTCGCCTCGAAGACCTTGCCGTCGATCGCCGGCGCCGTGCCGTCGACGGCGACGCGCACGCCGTCCCCGGCATAGGTGATGGTGGCATCGGCGTTCTCGCCGTCGATCACGATCGGGATAGCGATCGCACGCTCGCCGCCGAGCTGGAAGCCGTCGCGCCTATCCCAAGGCGACTCGGGTTCGGTTAAGTCTTCGTCGCTCGCGGCCTCGTTCGTGGCCGCGGTGTTGAGTAAATGCGCGACGCCGAGCGCGGCCGCCGCATTGTCGCGCGGCTGCGGCACGGCGCCGAGCCGTGCCAGATTGCGGTCGATAAAGCCGGTATCGACTTTGCCGTGGCGGAATTCGTCGACGCGGCATAAGTTGCTCAGGAACGCGACATTGCTGCGCACGCCTGCGACGAGCGTGCGGTCGAGCGCATGCGCGAGCCGATCGAGCGCCGCCTCCCGCGTCAGCCCCTGCGCGATGAGCTTGGCAATCATCGGATCGTAAAAGGGCGTGACTTGTGCGCCCGCTTCGACGCCAGTGTCGACGCGGATATCGCTCGGCAATTCCAGCGCCACGATAGGACCGGTCGACGGCAGAAAGTCGTGCTCCGGATCCTCGGCATAGACTCGCGCTTCCACGGCGTGGCCATCGAAGCGGACTTCACCTTGCGTGAGCGGCAGCTGTTCGCCCGCAGCAATGCGCAATTGCCACTCGACGAGATCGAGGCCGGTGACCGCCTCGGTGACCGGATGCTCGACCTGGAGCCGGGTATTCATTTCGATGAACCAGATACCGTCGGCCCGCAGTTCTTTGCTGCCGTCGGCGACGAACTCGACAGTGCCGGCGCCGCGATAATCCACCGCCTTTGCCGCCGCGACCGCCGCCGCGCCGATCTGCGCGCGCAATTGCGCGCTCATGCCGGGCGCCGGAGCTTCCTCGATCACCTTCTGATGGCGGCGTTGCAGCGAGCAGTCGCGCTCGCCGAGATGGATGGCATTGCCGTGCCGGTCGGCAAAGATTTGGACCTCGATGTGCCGCGGCGCGGCGATGTATTTCTCGATAAGGACCCGGCCCGAGCCGAATGCCGACTGGCTCTCGCGGATGGCGCCTTCGAGCGCAGTCTCGAAATCAGCATGCTTATCGACCCGGCGCATGCCGCGGCCGCCGCCGCCCGCGGCCGGCTTGATCAGCACCGGATAGCCGATCTCGTAGGCCTTCTCCTTGAGGAATTTGGCGTCCTGGCGTTCGCCGTGAAAACCCGGCACGACCGGCACACCGGCCTTTTCCATGAGTGTCTTGGCGCGGTCCTTCAGTCCCATCGCGCGAATGGCCGCCGCCGGCGGCCCAACGAAGACAATGCCGGCTTTTTCGCAGGCCTCGGCAAAATCGGCATTCTCGGACAGGAAACCATAGCCCGGGTGAATGCATTCAGCACGGGCCTTCCGGGCCGCCGCGATCAGGCTTTCCATCGCGAGATAGCTTTCACGCGGCTCGGCGCCGCCGATGCAATAGGCCTCATCGCATGACCTCACGTGCAACGCGCCGACATCGGCGGTGGAATGGACCGCAATCGTGCGCAGGCCGAGGCGCTTGGCGGTACGCGCGATACGGCAGGCGATTTCGCCGCGGTTGGCAATGAGGACAGAGCGGAACATGGCGGGCGCATCAGATCGCCTAACGCGGACGCTTTCAACTCATTGCGCGCGCGCTGCTCCGGCGCTCGCCTGCGGCGGCGGCTGAAATGGACCGAGCTGCACCGGCCCCGCCGGCGCAGGTGTAACACTCGCCGCCGTCGCCGCGGCGGCGGCGGCAGCAGCCGGCGCGCTCGGCTCGCTTCCCGGCAACCAGACCGGATCCACAGTCGGCTGCGGCTGCGGCTGCGCGGCAGCAGCGGCCGGCGCGGGCGGGCTTGCCGCCTGCCTGCGCCCTCGCCGCATCGGCGGCGCCGATGCCTCGCGAGCCGGCGCTTCGTGAGCCTTCGGTTCGCCGGCAGTTGCGGCCGCGACGGCGGCGGCGCCCGGCGGCCCTGGCGGCTCGGGGTTCATGATGCTGATCGCCGGGATCGAAGCGGCGCTGGGAAAGTCGATATCGACGATTTTGTGCGGCGGCGACATGCCCGGCTGGCCGCTCGATACGGACGTCGCGTCGGCGACCGGAACTTCGGGCGGCTTCGCCCAGACGGTCAGATAATGATCGAGATAGCGTTCCAGCGTTTGCCCGCTCAAGTTTGCGCGCACCTGGCTCGGATTGTCCAATAGCGCCAGGGCCTCGCAATGATCGCTGCTGCAGCGGTCGGCGACGGCAAGCGTGTGCGCGACAAAGCCAAAGCGATCGGCCTCGAGCGAATGGCGCAGCGGCAGCAACACGCTATTGATGCCGCCGCCGCCCCGCTTGGTATAGGCGACCATGTCGGCGAGTAAGGCAAAGCGCGCCGCGACATAAGATGTGGCACTCGCCACGGTCGAAGGCGCGGCAAACAGCGCCTTTTCGCAGGCGGCCTCGACATCGTCGCCCGCCAAACCATTCAAGCAGGCCAGTGGAGAACCCGGCACAAGGCTCTCCGCATTGAGTTCAGCCGCGCGCGCCTCGAGAGCGCGCCGCTCGGCGCTCCGATCGCGGACTGACGCGGCATCGAGAAAAGCCCAAGCCAGCGTCGCCCCAAGTACAGCGCCGAGAACGACCACCCCGACGCGCGCCACCGTCCTCGTGCGGGTCCAATCGAACGCCAGCGCGCAAACGAAAACGAGTAACGCCGCCGATCCGGCCGCGACCCACAAGCGCAGCGCCGAGCTTCCGATGTCGGGATCAACGCCGAACATCAACCACCCCAATCAGGGACAACTAAGCCGCTTGCCAACGCGCGAGTATGGCGCAGCGGTACGGCAGGCGCCAGCCGCGCAACGGACCGGTTAGTGCTCGAGTTCGAGCTGGCTTTCCTTGGCGACGCGCTCGAAGGCCTCACCGGGATTTTTGATCCGGTATTGGTAATCGTCGCCGTCCGACGGCAACAGCCTGACCACTTGGTAACTGCCGCTCGCACCGGGCCGGCTGATCGGGCTCGACGTGTAAAAGACAGTTTGGCCAACGCGATATTTGTGCGTCTTCAGCGCCGGAGCCAACGCCGTCACCTGCGCGACCGTTATGGTCGTCACCTCGACAGCGGTCACTCTCGCAGCGCTGAGCGACTCCGGCTTTCGCGCCGACTGCCGCGTGGCGGAAAGCTTACGAACGGCGGCGACGGCGCGCGTGGGCGCCTTACGCGCCGCCGCACTCCGGCTCGTTTTGGTGCTCGCTTTGGCGGGCCGTTTCTTTTTCACTGAATGTTTGTTCATGCAAGGAACTATAGCATCCAAATTAGCGACCGAGCAAAAAATATAGTGCCGAAAACGCGCGATTGAACCGCCAGCACAAGCTTATGATTAAGCCTTCGAAATACTAACGATATCAATAAGATATGAAACTTGCTTACGTCGGCTTGGAAGCTGATCGGGATCAGCCCTGACGGCGCCAGCGACCCTTCTCATCGGCCTGCCAATAAGTGACCTGGGCGCCCGCGGCTTTGGCCTCGCTCCAGCGCGCCCGCGCCGCCTCGAGCGCGTCGGGATCCTCCCCGTCGAACAGCAGCACAATGCGCTCATAGCCGCCGGCGTCGCCGGCCATGCTCGCGCCATCGACGAGAAAGCGCACGCTCGCTTTGTTCGGGTTTTCCTCGTTGACGGTGAGCACGATCGGCTGCTCGGCGGCTTCGGCGTCGCGCCAGGTGCCGTGCGGCAGAAAGGCGTCGTCGCGCCACGTCCACAAATGGGCGTCGAGCGCCTCGACGCGCTCATCGGAGGACGCCTGCACCACGACCCGCCAGCCGCGTTCAAGCGACTTCGCAAGCAATGCCGGCAAGACCTGCTCCGGCGTCTGACCTTTGAGGTGGTAGAAGAGAATCTCTGTCATCGAGCATCCTCACCGCTCGTAATAATCCTCGACCAGCCGTTCGAGAAGCCGCACGCCCCAGCCGGAGCTCCAGCTCTTATTGATATCGGTTTGCGGCGATCCCAACGCCGTTCCCGCGATGTCGAAATGCGCCCACGGCGTTTTGTTGACGAACCGCTGCAGCAATTGGGCCGCAGTGATCGCGCCGCCCGGGCGGCCGCCGGTATTCTTCATATCGGCGAACTTCGAATCGATCATCTTGTCGTATTCGGGCCCGAGCGGCATCCGCCACACCCGTTCTCCGATCGTCTCGCCGGCCTTGGTCAACCGCTCGGCGAGCTTTTCGTCATTGCAGAACATGCCGGCATATTCCTGGCCCAAAGCCACGATGATAGCGCCGGTCAGCGTCGCCAAGTCGATCATGAATTTCGGCTTGAAGCGTTTGTTGACGTAATGCAGCACGTCGGCGAGGACGAGACGGCCTTCAGCATCGGTATTGATGATTTCGATCGTCTGTCCGGACATCGTCTTGACGATGTCGCCCGGCCGTTGCGCCTTGCCGTCGGGCATGTTCTCGACCAGGCCGATGGCGCCGACGGCATTGACCTTGGCCTTGCGCGCCGCGAGCGCGTGCATCAAGCCAACGACACAGGCGGCGCCCGCCATGTCGCCCTTCATGTCTTCCATACCCTGCGCCGGCTTGATCGAAATGCCGCCGGAGTCGAAGCAGACCCCCTTGCCGATGAATGCGATCGGATCGATGCCGCGCTTGCCGCCATTCCAGCGCATGACGACGAGCTTCGACTCGTGCGCCGAGCCTTGGCCGACGCCGAGCAGCGCGCCCATGCCGAGCTTGCGCATCGCCGCAACGTCGAGCACTTCGACGCCAACCCCAAGCTTGCTCAAGCCTGACGCCCGTCGCGCGAACTCGCCCGGATAGAGCACATTGGCCGGTTCATTGACGAGATCGCGAGCGAGCACGACGCCGTCGGCAATCGCCGCGTGCCGCGCCCAAGCCTTTTCCGCCGATGCCGGACTGGCACAGGCGAAGTTCAGCTCGATCTTGCTTGGCCGCTCTTCGTCCTCCTTGCGCTTGGTCTTGTAGAGATCGAACGTATAGGCGCGCAGCCGCGCGCCGAGCGCCAAATCGGCGATCTGCCCGGCCTTGAGCGCGCCCGAGCCGAATTCCGCAAAAATTGTCGCACTTGCCGCGGCTGTCGGCAGCTTTCCCATGGCGATACCGCCGAGCTTGACGAGATCGCGCGATTTCAACTCGCTTTCCTTGCCGATACCGACGACCACCAGCCGTGGAACATTGAGCCCGGAAGGAGCAACGATGTCGAGGCTCGCGCCGTTCTTGCCGGTAAAGCGATCCGCCGCGGCCGCCCGCCGCACGACTTCCCCCAGCGGCGACAGCGCGCGTTGCGTTGCCGGGCCGAATTTTAGATTGTCTTCGCAGAACACAATAAGAACACCACGCGGACGGGCGAACGATGTGAAGCCGAATTTGAGTGCGGCGGCCATAGAGCGTTCCTTTGGCTCGGTCGTTGGCGGCCAGGATGGCCGCGGGGTTATGGTAGCCAAGTTATGAACCGGACCGGCCGGTCGTGCAAAGCTGCCTTTCGCGCCAAAACCGGGCACGTAGCGTGCCGCTTTTATCAAACGGCCGTATTAACGCTTTAGTGTGCATGTTCAATAGCTTTGCCTTGGCGAAGCCACTTTGTGAAAGCATGAAAATACCCGCATTGGGGAGAGCGGCCCTCAGGTGGCAGCGTCGGCAGGTCGATGCGGCAAACGGGTTGGCCGGCAGCGGGGAAGTTCAGTCCGATGGGGTCGATCGGCGGTTACATGTTTCGCGCCACCATGGGCGCGTTCCTGATCATCCTCGTCAGCCTGACCGTCGTGATCTGGTTCACGCAGGCGATGCGCGATTTCGACCTGATCACGAGCCAACGCCAGACCTTGCTCGTCTTCGTCGGCATCACCGGGATGATCGTCCCGCTCTTGATCATGATGCTGGCGCCGATCGCGCTGGTCATGGCGGCGGCGCACGTCCTCAACAAGCTCTCTTCGGATTCCGAGATCATCGTGATGAACGCGGCCGGCGTGTCGCCGTGGCGACTGTTGCGGCCGTTCCTTGCCGCGGCGCTGGTCGTTTCGCTTCTGGTCGCCGTCATCGCCGCCTACGTTTCGCCGCGCAGCTTGCGTGAATTGCGCGACTGGGGCGCACAGGTGCGCGCCGACATCCTCACCAATATCGTGCAGCCGGGGCGCTTCACGACGGTGGGCGGCAATCTCACCTTCCACATCGCCGACCGGCGGCCGAACGGCCTTCTGGTCGGAATCTTCGTCGACGACCGCCGCGATCCCAATGTGCACTCCACCTATCTCGCCGAGCAGGGCGAGATCGTGAAGAACGACAAGGCTTCGTTCCTGGTCCTGCAAGGCGGCAGCATCCAACGGCTCGAAGCCGGTCAGCGCGATCCGCGCATCGTGACCTTCGATCGCTACCCTTTCGATCTGTCACAATTCGCCGGCGCCACGCAAAATGTCGTCTATACGGTGCGCGAGAAATATCTCTGGGAACTGTTATGGCCGCGGGCCGACGATGCGCTCTACGCATCGCAGCCGGATCAATATCGATCGGAACTGCATGACCGGCTGACGACCCCGCTCTATCCGTTCGCCTTCGTCATCCTCGCTTTCGCGTTTCTCGGCCCGCCGCAGACCACGCGGCAAAGCCGCACGCTGGCGCTGTTGGGAATGATCGGGGCGGTATCGCTGCTGCGGCTCATCGGCTTCGTCAGCGTGATCGTCGGCGTACGCGTGCCCGGCGTGCTCGCCGTGCAGTATGTCGCGATATTCGGCGCGATCGCCGCGGGCTTGTGGCAAATCTCGCGCGGCCAGGCTGTGGAGCCGGCGGCGGCCGTGACGAGGCTCGCGACCACGATCGGTGAACGCATTGCACGGGCGACGAGCTGATGAGGCAGCCCATGATCACCGGCACGCTGTCGCGCTATTTCGGAATGCGGTTTCTCACGTCCGTCGTCGGCTCTTTCATCGGCGTCGTGGCTCTGGCGGCGATGATCGACTACGTCGAGCTGATGCGCCGCGGCGCCGACTGGCCGAACGCCACGGCGTGGGTGCTCGCCAAAATTTCGATGTACCGCGTGCCGCAGCTCACCGAACGCATCATGCCGTTCTCGGTCCTGGTCGGCGCGATGTCGTGTTACCTGACGCTGTCGCGGCGGCTTGAACTCGTCATCGCGCGCTCGGCCGGTGTTTCCGCCTGGCAATTCGTTGCGCCCGCCATGGTCGCGGCCTTCATCTTCGGCACGGTCGCCACCACTGTTTACAACCCCGTCGCCGCAATGCTGCACGAGCGCTCGAAGCGTCTCGAAGCCGATATGTTGGGTGAGAACATGTCGGCGCTGCAAGAGAGCACCAGCGGGTTCTGGGTCCGCCAGAAAAGCGCCGACGGCGCGGCCATCATCAACGCCAGCACCAGCCGCGAGCAAGGCGCACAACTCGGCGGCGTCACCATCTACACCTTCGACGGCGCGGGGCATTTTCAGCAGCGGATCGAGGCCCAAAGCGCCACTTTGGAGAGGGGGTATTGGCAGCTCCAAGACACGCGCATCTATGCCAGCGGCAAAGCGCCAGATGTCGAAGACAGCTACCACGTCGCCACCAATCTCACGCTTGAACAGGTGCGCGAAAGCTTCGCAACACCCGAGACCGTCCCGTTTTGGGAATTACCCACCTATATTGAGCTGGCGGATCGCGCCGGCCTCGGCGCGGCCGGTTACCGCCTGCAATATCAGCAGCTCCTGGCACGCCCATTTCTGCTCGCCGCGATGGTCTTGCTCGCGGCTTCCGTGAGCCTGCGCTTCTTCCGTTTTGGCGGGGTGCAGAAAATGGTGCTGAGCGGCATCACCGCCGGATTTCTGTTGTTCGTCTTGCAGAAAATCACCGACGACATGAGCAGAGCGGAACTCATGCCGCCGGCGGCCGCGGCGTGGATTCCGGTGGTTATCGGCGGCCTGACCGGTTTCGTCGCGTTGTTGTTCCAGGAGGACGGATAGTGGCGAGTTCGCGTAGCCCACTCTGTCCCGGCATGCGTAGTAGCGTTGGCGTTGGTGCGACGGCGCTCGCTGCGCTGCTGGCGTTTACTATCGGATCGACGCTGCTGCCCGCGCCGCTGTTCGCTCAGCAGGCCGGCAACCTCATGCATTTTCCGCCCCGGCCGCCGCCGCCGAAAAAGCCGGCGCCGCAATCCAATGCGCCAATGCTCGTGCAGGCGACCGAGATCAGGTACGACTACACCAACAACACGGTCGCCGCCGTCGGCAACGTTCAGATCTATTACGGCGGCGCCACGATCGAGGCCGATCAGGTCATCTACGACCAAAAGACCAGGCGTCTGCGTGCCCAGGGCAACGTCCGGCTGACCGAGCCGGATGGCAAGATCACCTACGGTCAAACCATCGATCTAACCGACGATTTCCGCGACGGCTTTGTCGATTCGCTGCGGCTTGAAACGCCCGACGACACCCGCTTTGCGGCGGCTCGCGCCGATCGCGCGAAAGGAAACTACACAGTCCTGCAAAACGGCGTCTACACGGCTTGCGAACCCTGCAGGGACGATCCCAAAAAACCGCCGCTCTGGCAGGTCCAGGCGGCGCGGATCATCCACGACGAGGGTGAGAAGATGCTTTATTTCGAGGATGCTCGCATCGAATTTTTCGGCGTGCCGCTGGCTTACGTCCCGTTCATGTCGGCGCCCGACCCAACGGTGAAGCGGAAAAGCGGATTTCTCTTTCCCAGCCTCTCGGAGGCCTCGCAATACGGCTTTGGCGTTGAGCCGAAATATTTTTGGGCGCTTGCGCCAAATTACGACCTCACCTTCGGCACGTTGCTGACGACCAAGCAGGGCGCGTTGCTCGAAGGCGAATGGCGGCATCGTCTGCTTGACGGTTCCTACTCGATCAGAGCTGCCGGCATTTTCCAGCAGGATCCGGGATACTTTGCCAGTCGCGACGGGGTGGATAGCGCGACCTCACAATCATTCCGCGGCGCTATTCAGACGGCGGGCCAGTTCGCGCTGAGCGACAAATGGGTGTGGGGATGGACCGGCCTGTTGGTAACCGATACCCAGTTCATGTTCGACTATCAGCTTCGACAATTCAGCGGCGCATTCGATCCATTCCAAACCGGGGTCGCGTCGCAGGGAGTTTCACAGCTCTATCTCAGCGGCGCCGGCGAACGCAGCTATTTCGACGTCCGTTCGATCTACTACTACGGCTTCTCGGAACAGGACGTCCAAGCGCAGATTCCGATCATCCACCCCGTTCTCGATTATTCCAATGTCCTGGCGCAACCGGTGCTCGGCGGTGAATTCAGCTACAAGGTCAACCTGACCAGCTTGAGCCGGCAGCAAGCTGAATTTCAGTCGATCACGCAGACCGCTCAGTCGCTCGGGACCTGCGCCAGCGCCGATACCGCAGTCCCAACGAGTTGCCTGTTGCGCGCCATACCGGGAGATTACACGCGCGCATCCACCGAATTGAATTGGCGGCGCACGGTGGTTACCGACAACGGCCAGATGATCATGCCGTTCTTTCAGTTCCGTGGCGATGTGGCTTCGCTCAACGTTGACAACGAGCCCGGCGTTGCCAACTACATCGCGACCGGGCAAAGCGAGTTCGCACGCGCCATGCCGGCGGCGGGGGTCGAATATCACTACCCCTTCGTTGACGTCGAACCGTGGGGCACGCAGACAATCGAACCGATCGCCCAGCTGATTCTGCGGCCGAACGAAACCGGCATCGGAAGGTTTCCAAACGAGGACTCGCAGAGCCTGGTGTTCGACGATTCGAACCTGTTCGCGATCGATAAATTCTCCGGCTGGGATCGCGTCGAGGGTGGCAGCCGGGTGAATGCCGGCTTGCAATACACCGCCCAGGTCAACCGGGCGGGCGCGCTCAATGTGCTGTTCGGGCAGTCCTACCAGCTGTTCGGCCAGAACTCGTTCCAGGCTCCCGATATAACCAACACCGGGCTGGAAAGCGGCCTCGACAAGACCGTCTCGGACTATGTTGGCCGCGTAACCTATCAACCCAATCAGGTTTATTCGTTCACCGCGCGTGGGCGTTTCGACGAGGCGACGTTCACGCCGCAGCGCCTTGAGTTCGAAAGCCGCGCCAACTTCGACCGCTGGACGCTGCAAGTGCTGTACGGCGATTATGCCGCGCAGCCCCTGCTCGGCCTGTTGACGCGCCGTGAGGGCGTGCTCGCCGGCGCATCGGTCAAGCTGACGGAGAACTGGATCGTCCTCGGCTCGGCCCGCTACGATATTGCCAGCGATCAAATCGACCAGTCGCGCATCGGACTTGGCTACGTCGACGACTGCTTCATGTTGTCCGTGAACTGGCTCACCGGATACACATATACTGCCATTGCGAATTCAACTCCGGTCAGGGATAGCACGGTCATGCTGCAATTCAGCTTGCGGACGCTCGGGCCCGATGTCTTGGCACCGGTGGGTTCTTCTTTCTAAATTCCGCCGCGAGTCCATGAATTGGTGTCGCCAAGTTTTGGGGGCGGATCGGCCAAGCCGGCAGGGCCCTGCCGTGGAGGGAGAGGGAACAGTGACGTCGCATATTGCAGTCAGCGCCCGGCGCAGGGCTTTGGTGGCGGTGCTCGCCGCAGTAACCGTGCTCGCCTTCGCCTCGATTGCCCGGTCCCAAGAAGAGGTTGTGGTGCTTGTCAACGGCGAGCCGATTACGTCGCTCGACATTCAGCAACGTACAAAATTCATGGAGCTGAGCACCCACAAACCGCCGACCCGGCAGGAAGCGATCGACAGCCTCATCGACCAAATCCTCGAATTGCGCGAGGCAAAGCGCTACGACATCGCACCTACGGATGCGGACGTGGACAGTGCGTTCGCCAACGTGGCAAGCCATATGGGGGTCGACCCCCCGAAACTATCGCAAATCCTTGCGAGCGGCGGCGCGAGCGCGGCAACCCTCAAACTGCAGCTTAAGGCTCAGATCGCCTGGACCAGTCTGGTGCGCGGGCGCTACAAGGCAAGCCTGGAAATTCCAGACACCGATGTCGAAGCAGAGCTTAAGCTGAACCAGCCCGGCCAAAAAGACGAGGTGGGCTACGAGTACATCATGCGCCCGATCATCCTCGTGGTGCCGCATGGCTCTCCGCCAGCCGCCTACGAGGCCCGAAAACGCGACGCCGACGCTTTGCGCGGGCGCTTTACCAGCTGCACCGACGGCATTGCCTTTGCTCAAGGACTGCCGGAAGTCGCAGTCCGCGACCCCGTCCCCAAATCCTCGGCAGACCTGCCCCAGCAGCTCCGCGACATCCTCGACAACACGGAAGTCGGCCATCTGACGCCGCCCGAGCAGACGGACGAGGGCATCCAGATGTTTGCCGTTTGCTCCAGAAAGGAGTCAAAGACCGATACCCCGGAGGCGCGGAAATTACGCGATCAGATGTTCGAGAAGAAGTTCGGCGCCAAGGCCAAGCGCTACCTTGCCGATTTGCGGCGCCAAGCGATGATCGAATACAAATAGAGCAGTTTCGTGAGGCGTGATCTTTTCGGACAACCGCTTTCCACCCCGGATCATATCCGGCGCAGGTCTGTTGCGGATTGTATTATGGATGCAGGCTCGTGCGACCTTTGGTATTGACGCTCGGCGAACCCGCCGGGATCGGCCCCGATCTGGCTCTCGCGATCTGGCGGCGGCGCGCGGAGCTTGACCTACCGCCCTTCTACATCGTCGCCGACCCGGGATTTCTCCGGCGGCGGGCCGCCAAGCTTGGGCTCGAAGTTTCCGTCGTCAACGTGACCGCGACATCGGCTGCGGCGGCATTTCATTCGGCACTGCCGGTGTTGCCTCTCGATATCGCTGTTACGGCGGAACCGGGCCACCCGGATCGATCAAGCGCACCTGCCGCGGTGGCTTCGATCCGCCGCGCGGTCGCCGACGTCATGGCGGGCGCGGCGGCGGCCGTCGTCACCAACCCGGTCGCCAAGAACGTGCTCTACAATTGGGGCTTTGCCGAGCCCGGTCATACCGAGTTCTTGGCTACCTTGGTACAGGAGGCGACCGGAGTGGCGCTGCGGCCGGTGATGATGTTGTGGTCGCCGGAACTCGCGGTCGTGCCGGTCACGATCCACCTGCCGCTCCGCGAAATCTTCAAGCACCTTTCGAGCGAGCTCGTGGTCGAAACCGGACGCATCGTCGCGCATGACCTTGCCACGCGCTTTAAGCTCGCGCATCCGCGGCTGGCGATTGCCGGGCTCAATCCGCATGCCGGCGAAGGGGGCACGCTCGGCGAGGAGGATCGCACGATCGTCGCGCCGGCGGTGGCGCGCCTTGTTTCCGAGGGGATCGACGCCAAAGGTCCGCTCGCCGCCGATTCGATGTTTCACGAACGCGCGCGCGCGAGTTATGACGCGGCGCTGTGCATGTATCACGACCAGGCGCTGATCCCGATCAAGACGCTTGCTTTCGATCACGCCGTCAATGTCACGCTCGGACTGCCCTTCGTGCGCACGTCGCCGGATCACGGCACGGCTTTCGATATTGCCGGAACCGGCAGCGCCGATCCGACCAGCCTGGTTGCCGCAGTACGGCTGGCGGCACGGCTCGCCGGGGCCACATCGAGCGCCGCGCGAGCGGTGCCTGTCGCCGCATCGTGAGCGACGTTCGCGATAGTTTGCCGCCATTGCGCGAGGTGATCCGCCGACACGGTCTTGTCGCGAAAAAGTCGCTGGGGCAAAATTTCCTGTTCGACCTCAACCTCGCTTCCCGCATCGCCCGCGCGGCCGGACCGCTTGCCGGAGTGACCGTCGTCGAAATCGGCCCCGGGCCGGGCGGGCTAACGCGCGCGCTGCTGGCGCTCGGCGCCGCGCAGGTCATTGCCGTCGAGCGCGACCAGCGGGCAATTGCTGCTCTGCAGGAGATCGCCGAACTCTATCCGAACCGGCTCGATATCGTTGCGGCGGACGCTCTCAGCTTCGATCCGAGGCCACGGCTTCCGCCCGGCCCGGTGCGTATTATCGCCAACCTGCCCTACAACATCGCGACGGCTCTGCTCGTCAACTGGCTCTCCATCGAGCCATGGCCGCCGTGGTTCGATGCCGCCGTGCTGATGTTCCAGCGCGAGGTCGCCGAACGCATCGTTGCGGCGCCCGGGTCGAAGAGCTACGGGCGACTATCCGTGCTGGTGCAGTGGCGTTGCGAAGCGCGGATCTTGTTCGATGTCAACGCTGCAGCCTTCGTCCCGCCGCCAAAAGTCACATCCTCGCTCCTGCGTATCGTGCCGCGCGCGGCGCCGCTCGCTTGCGAGCGCAAGCTGCTCGAACGAGCAAGCCAGGCCGCCTTCGGTCAACGGCGCAAAATGCTGCGCCAGAGCTTGCGATCGCTCGGCAGCGATGCCTTGGGCCTGATCTCTTCAGCCGGTCTCGACCCAACGGCGCGGGCCGAGGACATTCCTGTCGCCGGCTATGTCGCGCTGGCGCGGGCCCTCGCCGCAACCCCCAATCATCGGGCATGATGGCGGTCTTCGTGCTTGAGAGGCAAAAGCCGCAATGACCAAATTTCACCGCCAATCCCTTGTCGCCTACGGCCAACCGCTCTGCGAGACCCTCGCCGATCTGCCGACCCCGCGCGGCACTGAAGTTCTGGTGCGCGTGGAATGTTGCGGCGTCTGCCACTCCGACCTGCATCTGCAGGACGGCTATTTTGCGCTGGGCGGCGACAAGCGGCTCGACATTACCAAGGACCGCACCCTGCCCTTCACGCTGGGACACGAGATCGCCGGCGTCATCGAAGCCGCGGGCGAGGCGGCCGAGGGCGCGGCGCTTGGGCGCCGCGTCGCGGTCTATCCATGGATCGGCTGCGGCACCTGCGCCGCGTGCCGCGCCGGCGACGAAAATCTGTGCGCCGCGCATCGGCATCTCGGCATTGCCGTCGACGGCGGGTACGCCACCCACGTTCTGGTCCCGCATTCGCGCTACCTCGTCGACTATGCGCCGCTGTCGCCGGACTTTGCCGGGATGCTGATGTGCTCGGGCCTCACCGCCTTTTCGGCGCTCAGGCACCTCGGCAGCCGGGCCGAGCGCGGCCCGGTGCTGCTGGTCGGATTAGGCGGGGTCGGCATGATGGGTCTCGCCATTGCCCGCGCGTTATTTCGCGAGCCGCCGCTGGTCGCCGACATTGATGCCGCAAAGCGCAACGCGGCTCTTGCGGCCGGCGCCGCGCAAGCCTTCGATCCGTCCGATCCGCAGGCCCGCCGCGCAGTGATGACGGCGACCGGCGGCTTGCTTGCGGTTTGCGATTTCGTCGGCTCGGAAAAGTCGCTGCAATTCGCAACCGGAGTGCTCGGCCGCGGCGGCAAGGTCGTGGTGACGGGATTGCTCGGCGGTAATTTTTCGATAGCGGCCGCCATGATCGTGATCAAGGCGATGACAATCGAGGGCACGCTGACCGGCACGCTCGCCGAGGCGCGTGAACTCATCGACCTCGCGCGCAGCGGCAAGCTCGCCACGATCCCGACTCATGAACGCCCGCTCGATCAAGCGCAAGCCGCGCTCGACGATCTGCGCGCGGGACGCGTGGTCGGACGCGCGGTGCTAGCGCCTGAAGGCGTTATTTAAGCTTCGCCTGCAACGCACGCACGAAGTCGGAAAGCCCGATCTGCCGCTCGCGCTTGAGCCGCTCGGCCGCCAGGATCGACCGTACTTCGGCAAACGCCTCGGCTTTGTCACGGTTGACGATGACGTAGTCATACTCCGGCCAATGGCTCATCTCGCCGGCGGCTTTGGCCATACGCGAGCCAATGACGGATTTGCTGTCCTGCGCCCGGCGCTTGAGCCGGCGCTCCAATTCGACAACTGTCGGCGGCAGGATGAACACGCTGACGAGATCGTCGCGCGCCTTTTCGCGCAGCTGCTGCGTGCCTTGCCAATCTATATCGAACAAGACATCGCGACCGGCCCGCAGCGCGGCGATGACCGGCCGCCGCGGCGTGCCGTAGCAATGGCCGAACACTTCGGCCCATTCCAGCAGTTCGCCCTTTCTGACCATGGCATCGAAGCGGTGGCGGTCGATGAAATGGTAATCGCGCCCATCGACCTCGCCGCGCCGTTTCGGCCGCGTCGTTACCGATACCGATAAATCGATCGTGCGATCCGCCCGCAGCAAGAGCCGCGACAACGTGGTCTTCCCCGCGCCGGACGGCGACGACAGCACCAACATCAAGCCGCGCCGCGCAATTTGCTTCCGTTTTTGCCCCGTGCGCGCCATTTTTCTTCCACCAACCCGGCCTATTCGACGTTCTGAACCTGCTCGCGGAATTGCTCGACCGCGGCTTTGAGCTCCAACCCGATATTGGTGAATTCGACATCGTTGGCCTTGGCGCACAGCGTATTGGCCTCGCGGTTGAGCTCCTGGGCGAGGAAGTCGAGGCGGCGGCCGATCGGTCCGCCCTGTTCGATCAAATGCTGCGCCTGGGCGACGTGCGCGGCGAGGCGGTCGAGCTCCTCGCGCACGTCGGCCTTAGTCGCAATCATGATCGCCTCCTGATGCAGCCGGTCGGGATCGAAGCGTTCGGATTGCGCCAGCAGTGTTGCGATCTGTTCGGCGAGCCGCGCCCGTATCGCTTCAGGCCGGCGTCCGGGAGCACGTTCGGCGCGCTCCGCCAGCGCAGCAATCTCGCCCAATCGCGCGGTGAGCACGCGACCGAGCGCGGCACCCTCATGACGACGCATTTCGCCGAGCGCACCGATTACCTCCGCAAACCCAGCACTGACCGCTGCTTCGGCGCTGCGCCGCTCGTCTTCCCGCTCCTCGGCATCGCTGACTTCGATCACGCCTTTGAGCGCGAGCAAACCGTCAAGCGATGGCGGCGACGCCTCGATCCTCGGCGCGATCTGTCTCATCGTCGCCAAAATTGCGTCGAGCACCGCCGCATTGACATGGACGACCGGTTGCGCGCCGCCGCGGTCGACGGTCAAGCTGGCTTGAATAGAGCCGCGGGTCAGGGCCCCGGCAGCCCGCGCCCGCACCGGCGCTTCGATGGCATCCCATCCCGGCGGCATGCGCAGCCGCAGATCGAGCCCCTTGCCGTTGACCGATTTGATTTCCCAGGCCCAGCTATAGGGGCCGGACACGCCATGGCCGCGAGCGAATCCGGTCATGCTCGAAAGCGCCATGGACTGCGATCCCCCGGCAAAAATAGCGAAAAAAGAATCGCGCCGAACTTAACGGTGGCAATTCACGGGAACAAGTCACCGAAACAAGCCGCGATCACTGGCTCACTTGCGGCCGATTGAGCCTGCGGCTGCGATCAATGGCCGGCCGGAACGCGCGGTTTCGACGAGCCGCGCAGCGGCGGCGGCGACGGCGGGGCGGCGGAATTGGCCGTCGCGCCCAGCGGCGGCGGCGGCGAATTCATTTGGTCGTCGATCGGGACCTGATCCTTTTGATCGGTCTCGATCAGCCGCAGCCGCGCAACATTCTTTTCTTGCTGCTCGTAAGTCTCGGCGAAGACGTGGCCGCCGGTGCCGTCGGCAACGAAATAGAGTTCGCGCGTGCGCGCCGGATTGGCGGCCGCTTCGAGCGAGGCGCGGCCCGGATTGGTGATCGGCCCGGGCGGCAGTCCATTGATGACGTAAGTATTGTACGGCGTAGGCTGCGTGATCTCGCTCTTCATGATCGGCCGGCCGAGCGTACCCTTCCCGCCGACCAGGCCGTAGATGATCGTCGGATCGGACTGCAGCCGCATGTTCTGTTTCAACCGGTTGACAAATACCGCGGCCACGCGCGAGCGCTCGTCCGATTTGCCGGTCTCCTTCTCGACCAGGGAACCGAGAGTAACGAGCTGCTCCGGCGTTTTGATCGGCAGATCGGCAGAGCGATGCTCCCAGATTTCCTCCACCGCGCGTTGCTGCGCCTGCTGCATGCGCTGGATCATTTGCTCGCGGGTCACCCCGCGCGTGAAATTGTAGGTATCGGGCAGCAGACTGCCTTCGGGCGGTATTTCCTTGATGTCGCCGGTCAGCACGTCGTCGGCCAATAGTCGCGCGACGATCTGCTGGGACGTCAGCCCTTCGGGAATGCCGACCTGGTGCGCCACCACTTTGCCCTCGACGATGGTCGCCACGACGTCGCTCAGGCTCGAATGCGCCTTAAACTCGTATTCGCCAGCCTTGAGACCCTCGCGCGCTTTAAGCACGAGCACGCCGCCGATGAACACCCAGGGCTGATCGATCACGCCTTCGCGGGTCAAAACATCGGCAATGTCGCGAATGCCGGAGCCGTGCGGAATGTTGACGATGCGATCCTGCGGCAGCGGACCGGGCGCCTCGAAGCGCTGGGTGCCGACGAAGAGCACGACGCCGGCCAAGACCGCCAAGAGCACGAAAATGCTGATGATGGCGTTGCCGATAACAACGAGAGGATGCCGCGCGGTCGCCGAGCGTCGGGTCGGCACTTCGACCTTGTCTGGCTCGATTGCCGTTCGCGGGCTACGCGGCACGATGCGCTTGGGATCGGTGCGATTGGTATCCGCGCCCGTCATGCCACTTCCATTCGGCGGCCGCTCCGCAATGGGCGGATAAGGATCGGCAGCGCCCGACGACCCTCGCCCCGGCTCGCGCGAGTATGGCACGGATGCGCGGCTTGGTGAGGATGTTGGCGCAGTGGCGGACGCGTCGCGACCAAGCAGAGCTTCACCGATTGATTGCGGGCGCGGCGTCGAACGGCTCGGTGGAGCTGCGGCAGGCGCGTTAGCCGGGCGCATGGGCGCGGGCTTCGACGGATTTGGGGAAATGGGCGCCGTCGGTCGAGCAGGTTGCAGCGCAGGTTTGTCCGCGGCGCGCCCGACGGTCGTCTGTGAATTTGGCGCAGCCTTTTCGCCGCCCGGCGGAACGTTAGAACCTGTCACGGCCGCAAACCCGAATTTACAAGTTGCATGGTCGACTTTGAATGGATGCTTGGCCCGTCGGAATCGAGCGCTCGGAGATTCTGCCGCCTCCGCCCATAGCAGCGACTACGGGCCGGATCTGCAGTGGATCGCAGGCCAGTGCGGAGCAAATATGGCGAAACGGTGTTGGCTCGCACTATTACGCCACCCGGCGGAAAACCAGGGAGGCATTGGTGCCGCCAAATCCGAACGAATTCGACAGCGCGACATTGACCGGCCGCTTTTGGGCTTTGTGCGGCACAAGATCGATTGCCGTCGCGACCGAGGGATTGTCCAGGTTGATAGTCGGCGGCAGCATCTGGTCGCGCATCGCGAGCAGGCAGAAAATAGATTCGACTGCGCCGGCTGCGCCGAGCAGATGACCGATCGAGGATTTTGTCGACGACATCGCAATGTGGCCGGCGGCGTTGCCGACCAGACGCTCGACGGCCTTGAGCTCGATCTCGTCGCCGAGCGGGGTCGAAGTGCCGTGGGCATTGATGTAGTCGATATCGTCGGCCGATACGCCGGCGCGGCGGATAGCGGCGGTCATGCAACGAAACGCGCCATCGCCATCTTCGGCCGGTGCAGTGATGTGAAATGCGTCGCCGGATAGCCCGTAGCCGATCAGCTCGCCATAAATGTGCGCACCGCGCCGCTTGGCATGTTCGTATTCTTCGAGCACGACGGCCCCCGCCCCTTCGCCCATGACAAATCCGTCGCGATCGCGGTCATAGGGGCGCGACGCACGTCCAGGCGTGTCATTGAAACCGGTCGACAGCGCGCGGCACGCGGCGAAGCCGGCGAGCGAAATGCGGTTGACCGGCGATTCGGTACCGCCTGCCACCATCACGTCGGCGTCGCCAAGGGCGATCAGCCTGCCGGCGTCGCCAATGGCGTGAGCCCCCGTCGAGCAGGCGGTGACCACGGCATGGTTGGGGCCTTTGAGCGAATGCGCGATCGACACGTATCCCGAGGCGAGATTGATGAGCCGGCCGGGGATAAAGAACGGCGAGACCCGCCGGGGACCGCGGTCGCGCAGGACCAGGGCGGTTTCCGCGATGCCTTCGACGCCGCCGATCCCGGAACCGATCAGAACACCGCTGACCACCTGATCGTCATATTCCCGCGGATGCCAGTCGGCATCATTGAGCGCTTGCGTCGCGGCTGCCATCGCAAACAGGATAAAGTCGTCGACCTTGCGTTGCTCTTTGGGTTCCATCCAATCGTCGGCATTGAAGCTGCCTTCGGAACCGTCGCCGCGCGGCACTTGGCCCGCGATCTTGCAGGTAATATCGGAGACATCGAATTTTTCGATGCGTTTGATCCCGCTGTCGCCGGCCAGCAAACGCCGCCATGTTTCCTCGATCCCGCAAGCCAGCGGCGTCACTAATCCAAGACCTGTGACGACGACACGTCGCATCAAGGACACTCCCGGCAAAGGCAGGAACCTAGGCTAACCCGCGCGCTCCGCTCAAGAATATGCTCGAATATCGTCGAGCCCGCACACGATGATGTGCAGTTCTCGCAGATCGCGCAATCCATGCAATAGCTGCCGGGCCTCGCCGACGGTCAGCTCTTCGCGTTTTTCTCAAGAAATTTAATAGCGTCGCCTACCGTCAGAATAGTCTCGGCCGCATCGTCGGGAATTTCGCAACCGAATTCTTCCTCGAAAGCCATGACGAGCTCGACGGTGTCGAGGCTGTCGGCGCCGAGATCGTCGATGAAGCTGGCGTTCTCCGTCACCTTGTCCGTCTCGACGCCAAGATGCTCCACGACGATTTTTTTCACCCGTTCGCCAATATCACTCATCGTTCCAACCTCATCTTTCAACGCGACCCGATCGACCTAGCTGTGAACCCGTCCAAGTTCTTCATCGAACCTGCCGACAGGGGCGGACAACTCAATTGGGTCGACACCGATCAGAGGCGGAAGTTTCGCCCCGCGCTCCGGCATTCCCGGCTCCCCAGCCCAATTTCGGTTCGGTTACCACACTTCAAATGCGTTGACCAGCGCGGCCGCGTGCCGCCGCTGCCGATCCTATCGCGTTCAAATCATGGCCATTCCACCGTTTACATGCAACGTTTGGCCGGTCATATAGGCCGCCTCGTTCGACGCGAGAAACACCACGGCGGCTGCCACCTCTTCAGGGGTGCCCGCGCGGTTTGCCGGAATTTTCGCGACAATCGTTTCCCGCTGCTTGTCGTTGAGCTTCTCCGTCATCGGGGTGACAATGAACCCAGGCGCGACGCAATTGGCCGTCACGCCGCGTTTGGCATATTCCTGCGCCATCGCTTTTATCATCCCGGTAATTCCGGCTTTGGCCGCGACATAGTTGGCCTGGCCGGGATTGCCAGTGGTCCCGACCACCGAGGTGATCGCGACAACTCGGCCGAAACGGCGCCGCATCATTCCCCGCACGGCAGCGCGCGCGAGACGGAATGTGCTGGATAAATTAATGGCGATGACCTGTTCCCAGTCCTCGTCGCGCAATTGCACGAGAAGATTGTCTCTGGTCACGCCGGCATTGGCGACGAGAATATCGAGCTGGCCCATCGCCTCTTCGGCCCGCGGCACCAGAGCCTCCGTCTCGACCGGATCGGCGAGATTGCACGCCATGACATGGACGCGATCCCCAAGCTCGCCCGCGAGTTGCTCGAGGATTTCCCGCCGCGTTCCAGAAATGGCGACGGTTGCGCCCTGACGGTGGAGGGTGCGGGCGATGGTGCCGCCGATCGTGCCGGTGGCCCCGGTAATGAGCGCGGTCTTTCCGGTAAGCTCGAACATTCGATCTCCTGGCCTGCCAAGCAGAAATAGCTCAAGCGCGCCCGGCGGTGAACCGGGTCAGGTCGTCGGGCGTGCCGATCGCCGAGGCGGTTGCGGCATCCGCGATACGCTTAATCAAGCCCGTCAGCACTTTGCCGGCACCGATTTCGTAGAAATCGGTCACGCCCGACTGCACCATAAAGAGTATCGACTCCCGCCAACGAACCGTACCGGTGACCTGTTCGACCAGACAATGCAAGATTTCTGCGGGCTCCTTGACTGGGCGCGCCAAAACATTCGCGACCAGCGGAACCACGGGCGGCTTGACCGAAACTTTCGCCAGCGCTTCAGCCATGACGTCGGCGGCAGGCTGCATCAGCGGGCAATGGAACGGTGCGGAGACCGCGAGCATCATGGCCCGCTTCGCGCCACGAAGCTTTGCCAGTTCCACGGCGCGTTCGACCGCGGCTTTGGCGCCCGACAAGACAACCTGCCCGCCGCCATTGTCGTTGGCGGCGGCACAGACACCGATGCTCGCCGCTTCCGCCGCGATCGCTTTGACCTCGTCCAGTTCGAGACCGATCAGCGCCGCCATCGCGCCGGCCCCGACGGCGACCGCTTTCTGCATGGCGCGGCCGCGGATGCGCAACAACCGCGCCGCATCGGCAATCGAAAATGCCTGAGCGGCGGCAAGCGCCGAATATTCGCCAAGCGAATGTCCGGCAACGAAGGTCGCGTCGCGCTTGAGATCGACTCCGGCTTCCGCCTCAAGCGCGCGCAGCGCCGCAAGCGAGACCGCCATCAGGGCGGGCTGGGCATTTTCAGTAAGCGTCAACGCATCGGCCGGCCCGTTCCAGATGATGCCGCTGAGCCGTTCGCCTAATGCCGTATCGACTTCTTCGAAGACCCGCCGCGCCGACGGAAATGCCTCGGCCAAAGCCTTGCCCATACCGACGGCCTGACTACCCTGGCCGGGAAACACAAACGCCGCCGCCATGTGTCCAAAGCCCGCCTGAAAACTCGAATTGGCCGTACCGGGAAGGGGCGAAAGATACCGGGATGACGGACATGTCAAGGATGTGGATGACGTAATAAAACGACAACGGCAATTCGTTAAAATGGCAAATTCGCCGATATTGCTCTGGATTTCAGCGCGAGCGCCTCGTTATGAGCCCCTTCTCACCGGTGACCGATGCCGACCTTTCTCGCGCGCGTTCGGACCCGGCATTTCGTCAGCTGCTCCTTGAGCAAAACCTTGAGGCTCTGCTGGCCGGGATGAAAAAGCTGCGCGGGTCGGCACCCCATGGCGCCGGCACCAAGCAGTTGCGCGAAGGGGTCGAACTCGCCGTACGGCTTGCCGAGCTGATCCAGAACGCGGATCACCGCGGCCGTATTTCCTGATCTATTGCCTTTTTTGCCCTGCCGCGTATAAGGCCGCCTTCCGCTCGACCCCGGCCGGGGGCTGAACGGACGGCCGCGCCGAAATCCTAAAGCGCGGTAAGACCGCAAAATCCTTGCAAGGGCACTTGTAACTGTACTTGCAGGGATACTTGGTGGTCCGGCGTCCGGTGTTCCCGCCTTCAGAGCATTCGAGCCTTTCCCGAAGGGTTCGAGGGGCTTCGCGCCTGGGCGAGCAAGGCAAATGAGGAAAGGGCATCTATGCCGCTCTATGAACACGTCTATCTTGCGCGCCAGGACGCCAGCACGCAGCAGGTCGAGGAATTGACCGCGCAATTAAAGGGCGTCATCGAAGGCCTTGGCGGATCGGTCAAAAAGACCGAATACTGGGGCGTGAAATCGCTCTCTTACCGTCTGCGCAAAAATCGCAAGGCGCATTTTACGCTGCTGGATATCGACGGTCCGCCGCCGGCTATCAACGAGATCGAGCGGCTGGAACGTCTCAACGAAGACGTTCTGCGCTATTTGACCATCAGGGTCGACGCGCTCGAGGAAGGCCCTTCCGCCATGATGCGCCGCGCCGAGCGCGATCGTGACCGCGACGATCGCCGGGGTGATCGAGGCGACCGATTTGATCGGGGTGACCGATTTGATCGAGGCGACCGAGGGGACCGTCCGCGTGATCGTGATCGGCGGCCGCGTGAGGGCTCCGACGATTCCGATAGCCCGGTGGAGGTTTGAACATGGCGATGTCACCGCAAGGCGCCGGCGGCCGCCGTCCGTTTTTCCGCCGCCGCAAAAGCTGCCCGTTCTCGGGCGCCAACGCCCCCAAGATCGACTACAAGGACGTCAAGCTGCTGCAACGCTTCGTTTCGGAGCGCGGCAAGATCGTGCCAAGCCGCATCACCGCCGTCTCCGCAAAGAAGCAACGCGAACTCGCTCAGGCGATCAAGCGCGCGCGGTTCCTGGGCCTCCTGCCCTACGTGATCCGCTGAGGAGGCCGACATGGAAGTAATCCTACTCGAACGTGTCGCTCGACTGGGTCAGATGGGCGAAGTCGTGCGCGTGAAGGACGGCTTTGCGCGAAACTTCCTGCTGCCGCGCGGCAAAGCATTGCGCGCGACGGCCGAAAACCGCACTCGCTTTGAGACCATGAAGGGCGAGCTTGAAGCACGCTCGCTCACGCTCAAGACCGAGGCGGCGCAAGTTGCGGAGAAACTCAACGGCAAAAGCTTCACCGTTCTACGGCAAGCTTCGGAAGCGGGTCAGCTGTTCGGCTCGGTGTCGCCGCGCGACCTTGTCAGTCTGATCGGCGATGCCGGTTTCCGGCTCAATCGCAATCAAATCGCGCTCAATACGCCGATCAAGACGATCGGCCAGCACAAAGTGCCGATTTCGCTGCATCCCGAGGTCGAAAGCACCATCATGATCATTGTCGCCCGCAACGAGGACGAGGCAGCACGCATTGCGCGCGGCGAGGATGTGACGCAGGTGCGCGAGGCGACGGAAGCCGAAGCCGCGGTCATCGCGGCGGAGGAATTCTTCGAGCCCGGAGCCGGCGAAGCGTCGCACGAGGATGAGAACGCGGAAGCGGCCGAAACTCCGCCGGCGTCCAAAAAGAGCTGATCGGATCGCTCGGCCGCTTCTCAGTCCGGGATTTTGTCGCGCGGCACGGTCGCACCGGCGCTTGGCTGCTCTTCCGCCGGGATCGCAGCACTTGCAGTCGGAGTGGGTTCGGGGCCTGTTGCTGGGCTCGGCGGCTCGGCAGCAGCTGGGGTCGCGCTCGTGGCGGGCGCTGCCGCGACCGGCTCAGGCTCGTGCGTAGCGGACGCCGCGTTTTCCGGCTCCTGCTTGCCTTCCCGGCTTGCCGTTTCCGGCGCTACGTCATGCCTTTCCCCGCTCGCCGGGCTTGCCGGATGGTCCTCGCGCTTGGCTTCTTCCTGTTTCGGCCGCTTCTCCTCGTCGGGTTTCGCCGATGCCCGTACCGGACGGGCCGCAGTTTTGGGCTCCCCCGGTTTGGGCTCCTCAGCCCTGGCGTGCTCCACGTCCGGCTTTTGCTTGGGGGCAGGTTCGGCGCCGCCGGCGCCGAGCACATAAGCGGCAAGCGCTGCGGCCTGATCGCGGCTCGCCGTATAATGTTCGCGCAAAAACGCCGAAAGCATCAGGCTGTTCTTGCCGGCCGCCAGGCCTCGCGGGGTCTTGTGGCAGGTTGCACAATCCGATGAGTAGATTTCGGCCGGTGACTTGCCCTGGTCGATATTGACCTGGGCCTGCGCCAGCGCCGGAAACATGGCCGGGGCCAAGCCCGCAACGAGCCCGAACACAGGCGCAAGTCGCCGGTACACACCGTCCTCCCCAAGTCTTAGCGGCTTGATGATCATGCTCACCCCGGTAGCCTTACCCTAACGGCGGACGACTGCGAGCGTGGCTCGGCAGCCGCCCATAACACTTTTGCGGCATTGCTGGTTGCGGAGGATTTTGTTTTAATGACGGCAACCAAGAAGACCTCGCCCGCGCAATAGGCTGACTAAGCGGCCGAAAGGCCGCCAAGGCGGAAGAAGCGCCAATCGTCGCAGGCTGCGCAAGGGCTTTGTAAAGCGTGGAGGCGGCCGTGGATCGGTTGCTGTTCATATTCTTACGTCGATATATCCGCCGCGGGTCTTTTACGGTCACGACGGCGGGGGGGTCTACATATACCCTCGGGGATGGCAGGGTGCCCTCCGTCGCGGTGCGCTTCACCACGGCAAGGGCGCAACGCGCGGTCTTGATGGACCCCGAGCTGAAGCTCGGCGAAGCCTATATGGACGGCAGCCTTGTGGTCGAACAAGGCTCGATTGCGGACGTGCTTGCGGTCCTGCTGGGTCAAGAGCCCGTCGCCGCGCCGAATTGGGCAGTGTCGCGGCTCGTGCGCTATCTGTTCCGCCGCTTGCAGCAATTGAACCTGCGGTCCCGCGCCCGCCACAATGTGGCCCACCACTACGATCTCGACGGCCGGCTCTATTCGCTGTTCCTCGACGGCGATCAGCAATATAGCTGCGCCTATTTCGATTCACCGGATCTGTCGCTTGACGATGCGCAACTCGCCAAGAAGCGGCATCTCGCGGCCAAATTGCGGGTGAAACCCGGCGCCACGGTGCTCGATATCGGCTGCGGCTGGGGCGGCCTTGCGCTCTATCTCGCCGAAATTGCCCGCGCGCGCGTCACCGGGATCACGCTGTCGCAAGAACAATTCCAGCGCGCGCAGAACCGGGCGCTCGAGCGCGGCCGCACGCAGGAGACGACGTTCCGGCTTCTGGATTATCGCGACGTCGACGGCCACTTCGATCGCATCGTGTCGGTGGGCATGTTCGAGCACGTCGGCGTCGGGTTCTACGAAACCTTCTTCGGTAAATGCGCCAACCTTCTTGCCGACGACGGCATCATGCTGCTGCATTCGATCGGGCGCAGCAGTCCGCCGGGCATTACCAATCCGTGGATCGCCAAATACATCTTCCCGGGTGGCTATATTCCGGCGCTCTCGGAAGTGCTGCCGGCGATCGAGCGCGCGAAACTCATCGTCACCGACGTGGAAGTTTTGCAGCTGCACTATGCCGAGACGCTCAAGGCGTGGCGCGAGCGCTTCCTCGCCCATCGTGACGAGGTGGTGCGGCTCTACGACCAGCGTTTCGTGCGGATGTGGGAATTCTACCTCGCCTGCTCCGAAATGGCCTTCCGCGAGGCCGATATGGTCGTATTCCAGATCCAGATCGCTAAGCGCAAGGGCCTGACGCCGGCGACGCGCGATTACATCGCGCGCGAAGAGGCGCGCTTGCGCGGCATCGAAGCCGGCTATTCCACGCCGCTGCAACTCGCCGGCGAGTAGTCGGCGCGGCGACGCCGCGTAATCGCTTCCGTCAAGTGCCGCGTCGCGGCTTTCGACTTGCTCAATCGCGTCCGGTGGGTAACGGGGACAGCCGCAATGAGGATTTCCCATTGTGCTGCCGCTCGACTATCGACGAAGCGTGGTTGCGTAACGGACGCGAATGCGCAATGTGCTGCTGTCGTTGAGTGATCCACGATGTTGAGTAATAACCCAAATTCTTCACTCGCCGTATTTCGGCCATATGCCGCAAATCGGCCACAGCCGACGATTCTTCTGATCCATCATGCCGGTATTCGATTCGACCGCACGCAAGCAGGCGCCACCGGAGCCGACGTTCCGCGTCGCGCCGCACAATATCGAGGCCGAGCAGGCGCTGCTCGGGGCAATCCTCGTCAATAACGAGGCTTTCTACCGCGTCTCCGACTTCCTCGAGCCGAAGCATTTCTTCGAGCCTATCCATCAGCGCATTTTCGAGCTTGCCGGCGGGCTGGTCCGAGCCAACAAACTTGCAACGCCGGTGACCCTCAAGACGTTCTTGCCTGCCGACGTCGACATTGCCGGGCTCTCGCTCAACCAGTATCTGGCGCGGCTTGCGGCCGAGGCGACGACCATCATCAATGCCGAGGACTATGGCCGCACCGTTTACGATCTCTCGATCCGTCGCGATCTGATCGCGATCGGCGAGGACATGGTCAATCTGGCCTATGACGCGCCGGTCGAACTCAACTCCGATCAGCCACATCGAGGACGCCGAGCGCAGACTCTATGAAATCGCCGAGACCGGACGGTACGATACCGGCTTTCAGCGTTTCGCCCAGGCGCTGACCACGGCCGTCGACATGGCGGCGCGCGCCTATCAACGCGACGGCAGCCTGTCCGGGCTGGCGACCAGCCTGACCGACCTCGATGCCAGGATGGGCGGACTGCAACCTTCCGATTTGATCATCCTTGCCGGCCGACCGGGCATGGGCAAAACCGCGCTTGCCACCAATATTGCATACAACGTTGCCAAGGCTTGGGCCGGCGAGGTCCGAGCCGACGGCCACATGGCGACCGTCAACGGCGGCATCGTCGGCTTCTTCTCGCTCGAAATGTCGGCCGAACAGCTCGCTACCCGCATCATCTCCGAGCAAACCGGCATACCGTCGAACAAGATTCGCCGTGGCGGCATCGACGAAGGCGATTTCGAAAAGATCAAGGACGTTTCGATCGAGCTGCAAAATCTGCCGTTTTATGTCGACGAGACCGGCGGTCTTTCGATCGGCCAATTGGCGGCACGTGCGCGGCGATTGAAGCGGCAGCGCGGGCTCGATCTTCTGGTGGTCGACTACGTCCAGCTTCTGCAGGGCTCCAGCCGCAGGTCCAATGAAAACCGCGTGCAGGAGATCACCGAGATCACAACCCGGCTCAAGGCACTCGCCAAGGAACTGAACATCCCGATACTCGCTCTGTCACAATTGTCCCGACAAGTCGAACAGCGCGACGATAAGCGCCCGCAACTCTCCGACTTGCGCGAGTCGGGCTCGATCGAGCAGGACGCCGACGTCGTGCTGTTCGTCTTCCGCGAGGAATATTATCACCAGATGCGCAAGCCCATGGAATCGAACCGCGAGAAATTCGAGGAATGGCTGGCTGAAGGCAACCGGGTCGACGGCAAAGCCGAGGTGATCATCGGCAAACAGCGCCATGGCCCCACCGGCACCGTGGAATTGCAATTCGACGCGGCGGTGACGCGCTTTGCCAACCTCGATTCGGCGCATCGGCCGGATTTTTAGGCGGCCTGCCGCGCCCCGCTTTACCGCTGCCGCTATGCCAGCCATAACGCGATCATGGAGGCGGCTTTGGCACGCGCAAAACGGCTTTCCCCAGCGGACCCCGCTCCGATGACCCCGGAGACCGGCGGCACGCTGACTATCGATCTCGCCGCGATCGAAGCGAATTGGCGCACGTTGGTGCACCGCCTCCTCACCGTCGAATGCGCCGCCGTGGTCAAGGCCAATGCCTATGGTCTCGGCTTGCAGCAGGTGACGACGACGCTGTCGCAAGCGGGCTGCAAGACGTTCTTTGTCGCCGATCTCGCCGAAGCGCGAGCGGTGCGTTCGCGGGCGCGCGACGCCACCATCTACGTACTCGACGGCTTCACGCCCGATTGGGGCGAAGGCTTTATCGACATCAATGCCCGGCCGGTGATCAACTCAACGACCGAGCTTGCCGAATGGGACGCCTTCGTCGGCGCTCACGCCTGGCAAGGCGGCGCGGCGCTGCAGGTCGACACCGGCATGCATCGGCTTGGCATCACGCCGGATGAGGCGGCGGCGCTTGCCCCGCGCGCGCAGACTGAAAATCACGGCATTGCACTTCTGCTCAGCCACCTCGCCTGCGCCGAGCTTGCCGACCATCCGCTCAATGCCAAGCAGATCCAGCTTTTTCGCGAACTCCACCGGCTTTACCCGGGCGTCCCGGCTTCGCTCGTCAATTCCTCCGGCATTTTCCTGTCCGATTCGATGCATTTCGACCTGGCGCGGCCAGGCGCCGCACTATATGGCGTCAATCCAACTCCGGGCCGCCCTAATCCGATGAAAAGCGTCGTCGAGCTGACCGGCCGCATCCTGCAGCTACGCAGTGTCGCGCGCGACGAGACAGTGGGCTATGACGCAACCTGGACCGCAAAGCGCAGCTCGCGGATTGCTATAGTGGCGCTCGGCTATGCCGACGGCCTGTTACGCGCCGGCAGCGGCACCGACGAACGGCCGGGCGGCGCCGCGATCGTTGCCGGTAAGCGTTGTCCCATCGTCAGCCGCATTTCCATGGACCTGCTCTGTATCGATGTAACCGAACTTCCCGACGCCGCAGTGCATCGCGGCGACTTGGCGACGCTGATCGGCGCGGATATCACCGTCGACGACGTCGCCGCGTCCGCCGGCACGATCGGCTACGAAATTCTCACCCGACTCGGCCCGCGGTCTCATCTCGTCTATCGCGGGGCCTGAGATGGCGGCGCGCGCACAAAACTTCATCTGCCAGAATTGCGGTGCGGCGTTCTCGCGCTGGGCCGGCAAGTGCGAAGCCTGCGGCGAATGGAACACGCTGGTCGAGGAAGGCGCCGAAGGACCGCGGCGCTCTTCCCGCAAGGGGCGGCTGTTCGCCGTCGAAGCCCTTAAAGGCGAGGCGCATGACGCGCCGCGGCTTGCCTCCGGCGTCGCCGAATTCGATCGCGTGACCGGCGGCGGCCTGGTACGCGGTTCGGTCCTGCTGCTCGGCGGCGATCCCGGTATAGGCAAATCGACGCTGTTGCTCGAAGTGGCGGCCGCCCTCGCGCGCAGCAAGCATCGCGCCGTCTATATTTCCGGCGAAGAGGCTACGGCGCAAGTGCGGCTGCGCGCCGAGCGGCTCGGGCTTGCTGACGCGATGGTTGAGGTCGCTGCCGAAACCTCGGTCGAGGATATTGTGGCGACACTGTCGCAAGGCGCGACCCCGCGGCTTCTGGTCATCGATTCAATTCAAACCATGTGGACCCAAGCCCTTGAAGCGGCGCCGGGTACCGTGACCCAAGTTCGCGGCTCCGCCGCAGAGCTGATCCGTTTCGCCAAGCGCACCGGCGCGGCGGTGATTCTGGTCGGCCACGTCACCAAAGACGGTCAGATTGCCGGCCCTCGCGTTGTCGAGCATATGGTCGATGCCGTCCTGTCGTTCGAAGGCGAAGGCTCGCAGCAATTCCGCATTCTGCGCGCCATCAAGAACCGGTTCGGCCCCACCGACGAGATCGGCGTCTTCGAGATGACCGGCGCGGGCCTGCACGAAGTTGCAAACCCTTCAGAGCTATTCCTGTCCGAGCGCGATCTCGGCAGCCCCGGTACCGCGGTCTTCGCGGGGGTTGAGGGGACCCGGCCGCTCCTGGTTGAAATCCAGGCGCTGGTCGCCCCGACCTCGCTCGGCACCCCGCGCCGCGCCGTCGTCGGCTGGGACCCTGCCCGGCTGTCGATGGTGCTGGCAGTGCTCGAGGCGCATTGCGGCGTTCGGCTGTCGGGCCACGATGTTTATCTCAATGTCGCTGGCGGCCTGCGTATTCAGGAACCGGCGGCCGATGTCGCCGCTGCCGCGGCGCTGGTGTCTTCGCTGGCGCGGGCGCCGCTCCCCGCCGACGCCGTCTATTTTGGCGAGGTTTCGCTGTCCGGCGCTGTGCGCCCGGTGTCGCAAACCGCGGCTCGGCTGAAAGAGGCGCAGAAACTCGGTTTCACCAAGGCAATCCTCCCTGAGGCGGCACACAACGAGGCTCCAGACGGCTTCGCGCTGTCCGCCATCGGCATGCTGGCCAATCTCGTCGCCGATATCGCCCGTGACGGGATGCCGGCCCTCCGTCGTGTCGGCCGGCAAGATGTCTAGCAACGATTCGGGTGCCTGTTTCCCGGGCACCACGCGCCCGAAAGCTCTAAATTCGCAATCGGTTTATGACGGTCGCAGCCCGGACTATGACCGATCTTGTTGAGCGTCCGAGAAGACGGGTGACGGCGTGCCGGAGCCCGGCTATACAGCCCGCGGAACTGGGCGGGGCGGGTATTAGCTGGCGAGCGGACTGGTAACCAATGCCGATTACGCTGCTCGATATCGTACTGATCGTCGTCATGCTGATCTCCGGGCTGCTCGCCATGGTGCGCGGCTTTATGCGGGAGGTACTCTCCATCACCGCTTGGATTTTGGCCGCCGCAGCGACGCTTTACTCCTACGGCAAGCTGCTGCCTTACGCCAAAGAGTATTTTAACAGCGACATCGTCGCCGCGGTCGCGGTGGTCGGCGGCGTATTTCTGATCACGCTCTTGGTTGTCTCGGTGTTAACCATAAAGGTCTCCGATATGGTGCTCGACAGCCGCGTCGGTGCGCTCGACCGCACGCTTGGCTTCCTGTTCGGGCTCGGCCGCGGGCTGATCATCGTGGTGGTCGCCTTCCAATTCTTCACCTGGCTCGTTCCCGACCGCAGCCAGCCGGAATGGGTCAAAAGCGCCAAATCGCGCGTCGTCCTGGCCGGCACCGGGCAATGGCTGATCTCGATGTTGCCGGAAGACCCCGAAAGCACCATTTTAAACAAGCTGAAGAAGCCGCACCCGGAAGATACCGAGACGCCGGATGCAAACCCCGATCAGCAGCATAGCGAGCTCGACAGGCTGGAGGGCCGGAACTCATGACTGAAGCCGACCTCCTCGATCTTGACGCGGACCGGCTCCGCGAGGAATGCGGAGTATTCGGAATCTTCGGCCATCCCGACGCCGCGGCCATTACCACGCTCGGCCTGCATGCACTCCAGCATCGCGGCCAGGAAGCCGCCGGGATTGTCTCGTTCGACGGCAAGCGCTTCCACTCCGAACGTCGCCTCGGTCTGGTCGGCGACGCCTTTTCCCGGCGCGAGGTGATCGATCGCCTGCCCGGCAATGCAGCGGTCGGGCATGTGCGCTATTCGACGACCGGCGAAACCATTTTGCGCAACGTGCAGCCGCTGTTTGCCGAATTGAACGCCGGCGGCTTTGCCGTCGGCCATAACGGCAATCTCACCAACGGCCTGACATTGCGGCGCCAGCTGGTGCGCGAAGGCGCCATGATGCAGTCCACGACCGACACCGAGGTGATCTTGCATCTCGTTGCGCGCTCGCATCGCAATCGCTTCGTCGATCGCTTCATCGAGGGGCTGCGCATGCTCGAAGGCTCCTATGCCTTCGTTGGTCTGACCAACAAGAAGCTCGTCGGCGCCCGCGACCCGTTGGGCATCCGGCCGCTGGTGCTCGGCAAGCTCGACGGCTGCCCCATCCTCGCGTCCGAGACCTGCGCGCTCGACATCATCGGCGCGCAATTTGTACGCGATGTCGAAAACGGCGAAGTCCTCATCTTCGATGAGGAAGGCGCGCATTCGCACAAACCGTTCCCGGCGATGCCGCCGCGGCCCTGTATCTTCGAATACATCTATTTTTCGCGGCCCGATTCCGTGATCGGCGGTCGCAGCGTCTATAACGTGCGCAAGACTTGCGGCGCGGAACTCGCCCGCGAAGCGCCGGCCGCCGCCGACGTGGTGGTTCCGGTTCCCGATTCCGGGGTGCCGGCGGCGGTCGGCTATGCCCAGGAATCGCGAATTCCCTACGAGCTCGGCATCATCCGCAACCACTATATCGGACGCACCTTCATCGAACCGACCCAGCACATTCGCCAGCTCGGCGTGCGGCTCAAACACAGCGCCAACCGCGCCGTGGTGGCCGGCAAGCGCATCGTGCTGATCGACGATTCGATCGTGCGCGGCACGACGTCGGTGAAGATCGTGCAGATGATGCGCGACGCCGGCGCCCGTGAAATACACTTCCGCATTGCCTCGCCGCCGATCACGCACCCGGATTACTACGGCATCGACACGCCGGAACAAGACAAGCTGCTGGCGGCCACGCACGATCTCGAAAGCATGCGCAAATTTATCGGCGCGGATTCGCTAGCGTTCCTTTCGGTCGACGGCATCTACCGCGCCATGGGCGAGAAAGGCCGCGATCCGCTGCGGCCGCAATTCACCGACCACTGTTTCACCGGCGAATACCCGACCGCGCTGACCGACCGCACCGCCCAAGACGCGACGCCGCGGCAGTTGTCGTTGCTCGCCGAGGCGAGCTGAGCTTGATCCCGAAAAGTGGGTACCGATTTTCAGAAAAGATCATGCTCAATCAAAAAGCTAGAATTCGGTTCTGATACCTACAAGAACCCGTAAGCCTCTTGAGCATGACGCAACCGCTCGTCGATCGCATCGCGCTCGTCACCGGCGCCACGCGGGGCATTGGCCGGGCGACCGCGCTGCTGCTGGCGCGCGCCGGGGCGCACGTCGTCGCGGTGGGACGCACGCAAGGCGCGCTGGAAGAGCTCGACGACGCGGTGCGCGCGGCCGGCAATACGGCGACGCTGGTGCCGCTCGACATGCGCGATTACCCCGGCATTTACCGGCTCGCCACCTCGCTGAACGAGCGCTACCAGCGGCTCGACGTGCTCGTCGGCAACGCCGCGGTGGTCGGCCAGCGCTCGCCGCTCGATCATGTCGAGCCGCAGAACTGGGATGAGGTCATGGCGGTCAATGTCACCGCCAATTGGCACCTGATCCGCGCCATGGATCCATTGCTCAAGCGTTCGACGGCCGGCCGCGCCGTGTTCATCACGTCCGGCGCCGCCACGAGTGCCCGCGCCTATGCCGGTCCCTATTCGGTGTCGAAGGCGGCGCTCAACGCGCTGGCGCGGACCTATGCCGACGAGACGACCTCGACGCCGCTGCGGGTCAACCTGTTCAATCCCGGCCCGACGCGCACCCGGATGCGGGCCTTGGTCATGCCCGGCGAAGACCCGATGACGCTGCCGACGCCGGAGCAAGTTGCGGAAAAAATCGTCGATCTGTGCCTGCCGAGTTTCCCCGCCACCGGCAAGCTTTACGATTATCGCGCCGGCAAGCTCCTGGATTTCATGCCGCCGGTGTGAATGCTGATTTAAGCATGATCTTTTCCGACCTTCCTTCGCCCGCCGAAGCGCGCTTCGCGAAGGCGGGAAACCGGCGACCACTTTTCGGGATCATGCTTTAGCGTCGGCGTTTTTTCCCGGCGTAAGGATTGGCTTTCGCCCGCATGGTGAGGCGGATCGGCGTGCCCGGCAGCGCAAAATTCTCGCGCAAGCCATTGATCAGATAGCGCCGGTAAGTCTCGGGAAGCTCGCTGGGGCGCGATGAAAATAGAACGAATGTCGGCGGCCGCGATTTTGGCTGGGTGATGTAGTCGAGCCGCAGCCGGCGGCCGCGCAGCGCGGGTGGCGGATTCGCTGCGATCGCCTCCGCCAGGAAACGGTTGAGCACCGCGGTCGGCGCCCGGCGATTCCACACCGCGTGCGCCGTCAAGACCGCTTCCATCAGCTTATCAATGCCCTGTCCGCTCTTTGCCGACAGAACGACGACCGGAACACCCTTGATCTGCGGCAGCATGCGATCGACCGCGCCGCGCAATCGCGACAGCGCGCCGGTTTCCGCCTCGATCAGATCCCATTTGTTGACCGCGATGACGACCGCGCGCCCTTCCCGCTCGACCAGGTCGGCAATGCGGATATCTTGCTCTTCGAACGGCGTCTGTGCGTCGACGAGTACGATGACCACCTCGGCGAAACGGATGGCATTGAGCGCATCCGCCACCGAAAGCTTTTCCAGCTTCTCCTCGATCCGGGAGCGGCGGCGCAGGCCGGCGGTGTCGTGAATACGGAAATGATGGTCTTGCCAGTTAAGATCGACGGCAATCGCATCGCGCGTAATGCCCGCCTCGGGACCGGTCAAAAGCCGATCCTCGCCGAGTAAGCGGTTGATCAGCGTCGATTTGCCGGTATTGGGCCGCCCCACGATAGCGATGCGGATGGGTTGTTGTCCGAGATCGCTGACGGCAACGTCCTCGCGCTCCGGCTCCGCCGTCGCTTCCGGCAGCGCAGTGCGCAGCGCATCGTAGAGATCAACCAATCCCTCGCCGTGCTCGGCACTGATCGCGACGGGTTCGCCGAGACCGAGCGCATAGGCCTCAAGCGCGCCCGCCGCGCCGGCACGGCCTTCGCATTTGTTGGCGACCAGGATCGCGGGCTTGCCCGACTTGCGCACGAGATTGGCGAAGGCGCGATCTTCCGCCGTTGCGCCGGCCCGCGCATCGACAAGGAAAAGAACCGCATCCGCCTGGCCTATCGCCGCCACCGTCTGCGCCTGCATTCGTCCGGAGAGGCTTTCGCGCTCGGCATCTTCGAGGCCGGCGGTATCGATCACCTTGAAAGAAAGATCGCCGAGCTTCGCGTCACCCTCTCGCCGATCGCGCGTGACGCCCGGTTGGTCGTCGACCAGCGCCAGACGACGGCCGACGAGCCGGTTGAACAGCGTCGATTTGCCGACATTCGGCCGGCCGACAATGGCGACAGTGAAGGACATGGTCCGAGCTTTGAAGAGAGACGCTGTATATCATCCTAATACCCGCCAAGCGCAGCGGCGGGTCCGCTCACAAAGATCATTTACGCATGATGGAACGCCGCCAGCGGCCGGTCCTGCCGCACCAAGCTTCGGACCTATTGAGTGGACGCGTTGCCCGCGGCGGGTTTCGGCCACATCGAATCGAATGACTGTCCCGATTGCGGATTTGGTGCGGCCGATGGCGCAGCCGCAGGCTGCGCCGGCGCGGTCGACGGCGGCGCCGGCCAGACCGATTGCGACGGCTGCGCGGCTTGCTGGGCCGGGGCCGTCTGCGGCGCCGCTGGCCAGCTGAACTGTCCCGATTGCGGCGATGGCGCGGTCGGCGGCGGCGGATTCGGCCAAGCCGCCTGGGCGGGCTGCTGCGCAGGCGCACCCTTCGCTCCGATGTCGATCCGCGTCGGTGTCGAGGCCGGCGGTTTTTCGACTACCGCGGACCGCGTTCGCGGCCGTGCGACTGCGACTTTCGGTTTGGGTTTCGGCTTTTCCTCCGGCTTTGCCGCTGCGGCCGGAGCCGGCGCGCTTTGCGCATCGGCGTCCGTCTGATCGGGCGGCGGCTGATAGCCCTTCACCAGATCCGCCGGCACCCCGGTGGTCGCACCGGGAACGCCGTTGGGAAATAGCGGTTCGCGCTGACCTTTCAGTTTCGTCTTGCTGTCGAACATGTCGTTGTTGAGGAGTGTTGTCGGGTCGAATTGACCCCCCGGCGTGCAACCTTCCAGAACAAGCATGACCGCGAGCGCGGCGGCGGCACGGCACAGCGACGAGTTGCACCAGATCGGCATCCGCTCAGCCCTTGTTGCTCGCGGCGATGAGTTCGCTCAAAACTTCCGCGCGGCTGCGCACTCCGGCCGGGGACTGCGGATCAGCCATGATCATGTCGGTCCACTTCCGCGCCGCAGTCATGTCGCCGGCCTTCCAGGCCGACAGCGCCAAAATCTCCCGCGCGGTGTGGCGGAATGTCCGGTCATTCGCCGTCAACGGCTCGAGCCGCACCAGAAGCTCGGAGTAAGGCGCCGTGTCGACTAGCAGATAACCGGCGCGCACCGTCGCCAAATCCGCAATGATCTGTCCGGCATTCTTGTCGGCGGCGATCTCGTCATAAGCCTTGACGGCGGCGGCGCGGTCGGTCGGTGCGAGTTCGGCGGCCTCGCGTAATCGCGCAAGGATGCGATACCCGGCCGTGCCACTATTGGCGAGCTTGGCAAAGGCCGCTTCGGCCTCCTGATGTTTGCCAGCCTGGGCCAGCTCGACGGCCTGTTCGAACGCAGCGCCCGACTGCGCCGCTTGCTTGCCCTGCCACCACTCATAGCCGCGCCAAGCGCCGACGCCGACGACAATGAGAACGCACAGCGCAATGAGGTGAACGCCGTAGCGCTCCCACAGCTTCTTGAGCCGTTCGCGACGAACTTCCTCATCGACTTCATTGAATATGTCGGTCACGCAACCCGTCCCCAGCCCAGCCCGGTCTTAAGCCCCAGCAACCACTCATTCGCCCAAACAGTTTGCGCCCAGACAATTTGGGTCCGGAAATCTCGCATCGGCTCTGCCTCGGTAGACAGGCCCCGTCCTACGCGCAGCACATCGACGAAGTCAGAAATACCTGCACCTGGGGCCGGTAAAGCCTTGTCGCACCTAGTGTAATGATGTGGCGCGAGCAAGGCAAAATGCGACGGCACGCCTGCGGCAATTCCTCATGGTTTAATGCGTACCAGTGTGGGCTTTAGGCCCGCGACGGCCCCTTACCGCGCTCCGGGAGCTTGGTTACTGCAGACCCAGCGGCGGCCTTGCGCATCGGATAGACGTGGCCCGGCCCCGGGAAGGTTCGCGCGCGGACCTCCTGCGCATAGCTCTTGATCGCCTGCTCGATCGACGGGCCGAGCTCGCCGAAGCGTTTGACGAATTTTGGCACCCGGGGCGACAGTCCGAGCATATCTTCCAAGACCAGAATCTGGCCGTCGCAGGCGACGCTGGCGCCGATGCCGATGGTCGGGATCGCGACTTGCGCCGTGATGCGGCGTCCAAGCGGCTCGGCGATCGCTTCAAGCACGACGGCAAAGGCGCCGGCATCCACCACCGCGCGCGCGTCCGCTTCGATCGGCGCCCAATCGCTCTCGTCGCGTCCTTGCGCGCGGAACGAGCCGAGCGTGTTGATCGCCTGCGGCGTCAAGCCGACATGACCCATGATCGGCACCCCGCGCTCGACCAGAAACGCGATGGTCTCCGCCATGCGCCGGCCGCCTTCGATCTTGATCGCGCCGCAGCCGGTTTCCTTCATGACCCGAGCCGCCGAGGTGAAAGCCTGCTCCTTCGAGGCTTCGTAGGAGCCGAACGGCATGTCGACAACGACCAGCGCGCGCTTGGAGCCGCGCATCACCGCATGCCCCTGCAGGATCATCATGTCGAGCGTGACCGGGATCGTGGTTTCGAGCCCGTGCATCACCATACCGAGCGAGTCGCCGACCAGGATCACGTCGCAATAAGCATCGACCAAACGCGCGGTGTGCGCGTGATAGGAAGTCAGGCACACGATCGGATCGCCGCCCTTGCGGGCGCGAATGTCGGGCGCGGTCGCCCGCCGGATTTGATCCTGCACCGACATCGTCAATGTCCAAGCGCCGGCGTGCCGAATGCCGGCACGCCGACAACGATCGGATGAAATACGAAACCGAGCGCCAGATAGATGATCGTGCCGACGACGATGGCGATGATATCGTTTTTGGTGCCGCCCACCGGGATTGGCGGCGCGCCCGGATCGGCGCGGTGCTTCAGCGTGATGCGGTCGTACACCGCCCAAGCCAGCACCGCTCCGAACAGGATGATCCCTCCGAGATCGCCATTCGCGCACAGATGCGCAAAGGCCCAGGTTTTGACCCCCACCAGCATCGGGTGCTTGAGCACCCGCTTGATGTTGCCGGGAATATAGGCGGCGGCGACCATAATGCTGGCGGGCCACATCAGCACGACGACGATGTGGCGCGTCCAGGCCGGCGGATACCACACGAAAATCATGCCTGCCGCGCGATAGTCCGCAAAGCCATAGGCGGTGAGCAGAACGCCGACGATCGCGACCACCGAGAACAGGCCGCGATACGGCCATTCGCCGATCCGGGCGACCAGCGCGGCGCGCCGGTCGCGCATCGTCACAAAGACATGCGCGCCGAGAAAGACAACAAGACCGAGGATTTCTTCGGCAAGTCCCATGATCGGCTCCTCGCCTGTCACGTCGGGGTCGCGATCATGGCGAGCGCGGTCCTATTGTCAATGACGCTTAGTCAGGGCTCACGAGCCATATCGCTTGCCGCGCTCGAGATAGGCCGCGGTATCGATCAAGGCTTCGCGCTCTTTGAACGAGACCATATCGCTGCGCATCGACGCCGCGCTGCCGTCTTGCGCGATTGCGGCGAGCACGCGCTGCATGGCCTTGATGGCGGCGCGCTGGGTGTCGCTCGGGATGATGACGACGTGATAGCCCAACGCTTCCAGCCGCGGCACCGGAAGAAGCGGCGTCTTGCCGCCCTCGAACATGTTGATGAGCTTCCATCCCGGCAGGCGCTTCGCGACCTCGGCGATTTCATCTTCCGAAGTGGGCGCTTCGACGAAGATCATGTCGGCGCCCGCCGCAATATAGGCGCAGGCGCGATCGATCGCGGCGGGGAATCCCTCGACGGCGATGGCGTCGGTTCGCGCGATAACGACGAAATCGGGGTCGTGCAAGGCATCGCGCACGGCCTTGAGCTTCTGCACCATCTCGGCCACCGGCACGAGGCTCTTATCGTCGTAATGACCGCACTTCTTCGGGAAGGTCTGATCCTCGAGATGGAAGGCGGCGACGCCGGCCCGCTCGAAGGCGCGCGCAGCGGCTTGGGCATTAAGCGCGTTGCCGTAGCCGGTATCAGCGTCGGCGATAATCGGCGCCGCAACGACGTCCACCATCGAGGCCAGCCGCTCGACGATCGCGCTCACGGAGAGAAGCCCGAGGTCCGGCAACCCGGCCGAGCGCGCGATGGCGCCGCCGCTTGCGTAAATCGCCGGAAAACCCGCCTGTTCGACCAGCCGGGCCGACAGCCCGTCGAATGCGCCCGGGGCGACCGCAATGCGCCCCGATGTCAGCAATGCCCGCAATTTCGTCGTGGCGCGCACGATCCCCCTCCGCTTCGAATTCCTTCGCCAGCATGATACGTCTTACGCAACGGGTGGGAAACGCAGAGGGAAATCGATGAAGCGCGGCTTTCTGGCGGCACTGGCCGTCCTGTTTTGCACTGTTTCAGCGGCCGCACAGCAATGGCCGATCACGCCGGTGCGGATCGTCGTGCCATTCGGCGCCGGCGCGACGCCCGACCTGGTGGCCCGCATGATCGCCGATTATCTGCACGACAAGACCCAGGTGCCGTTCATCGTGGAGAACAAGCCGGGCGCCAGCGGCAACACCGGCACCGATGCCGTGGCCAAGGCCGCGCCCGACGGCTCGACCATCGGGATCAGCATCGGCGGTCCGCTCGCCATCAACACGCTCTTGTTCGGCAATCTACCCTACGATCCGAAGAAGGATATCGCGCTCATCACCATGTTGGTGACCCAACCGAGCGCGCTTGCAGTCAATACCAGCCTCGGCGTGAATACGACGCGGGAATTGGTCGACCTGATCGCGCACAATCCCGGCAAATACGCCTACAGTTCGATCGGCACCGGCTCGCTGTCGCAGCTCGCCATGGAGGCGATCGCGCTCAAAAGCGGCACGCAACTTGTCCACGTCCCGTATTCCTCGTCACCGGCGGCGATGACGGCGCTGATCCGTAACGACGTCCAGATGGTGTGCCTGCCGGCGATCTCGGTCGTGCCGCAGCTCGGTTCCGGTAAGGTGAAAATCCTCGCCGTGACGACTGCCGCACGCTCGGCCTTGTTGCCCGATATCCCGACGCTGAAGGAAGCCGGCATCGATGTCGAAGCCGATGCCTGGATGGGCCTTATCGCGCCGGCCGGACTGTCAAACGACACGATCGAGCGTATCCGCGCCCTGGTCACCGAAGCGATCGAATCCCGCGCCATCCGCGAAAAGCTGACGACGCAATTGATGGAGCCGATCCCCGATACGCCGGCGCAATTCCGCGCCCGCATCGACGCCGACATCGCGCGCTGGACGCCGGTGATCGCGGCGGCCAAGATCAAGATCAATTAGCGAATGGTGCGTGGCGAATAGCGAATGGCGAGTGGAGCACGATTTTGCTTCCCTTATTCGCCACTCGCTAATTCGCCACTCGCATCACGCTACGGGCCGAACTTGTAATCGAACCCGGCCTTCACTTCCTGGACGTTCAGATCGGCGTTGGTCGTCCCCGCGGCGCCGAAGTTGAGCTGTTTCGATCCGAAGCCCAGATAATCGTATTCGGCACGCAGCGCCCAATTGTCGGTAAGCGCATATTCGAGGCCGGCGCCCGCGGTCCATCCGACCCGAGTCAAATTGTCCGTGATGGCTGCGCCGCCGGCCGGCGTGAAAGTGCTCTCGTCCTCAGCGAGGGCAAGACCGCCCTTGCCGTAGACCAGCAAGCGGTCGAACGCAGCGCCGACGCGGCCGGTCACCGTCGAGGTCCACTGCGGACTGGTCGTCATGATGTTGCCCGCCGTATCGGTGCTGGTGCCTTTGATCAAACTCGTCCAGCTGAAGTCGCCCTCAAGGCCGACCAAGAGCCAATTGAATTGCGTGTTGACGCCGGCCTGAGCGCCGCCGAGAAAGCCACTGTCGCTGAAGCTGGCGCTGGCGCCGGTGAGCGGATCGGTCCACGTTGAATTTTCGAAGCCGCCGCCGACGTGGCCGCCGATGTAGAAGCCGCTCCAATTATAGACCGGCGGCGCATAGGCGACCGGCGCCACCGGCGCGGGCGCGGGGCGCATCGGTAGATCGGCGGCTTGCACCGAACACGCGCAGGCGACAGTGCCGGCGGCCAGCGTCAGGCCGCCAACGAACGCACGCAATTTCATTTCAACCTCCAGCCTCACAGAAACTCGCCCCCGAATTTCACGTCTCGGATTTAGTCCCCGACGATCGAGCCCAGATTTTGCCCGCCGCCGCGCGGTAGAGAGCCGCAGCTTGGCGGGCAAAGCATGGTCCATTGGTGGCGGCAAAGTGGCCACCGATTTGCTCTCAACAATTTTGCAATTCGAAAGTTCCGCGCCGCGATGTTTTCGCCGCGATTGTGGCAATAGAACTTTGCGCTTGCGACCGGGAGTAGAAAGAATTGCACGCCAATGAGGCGCTTAAGCGCGCGTGCTCACGGATTTGGCATAAAGTTCCGGCGCAAATCCGACCAGCAATTTGCCGCCGCCGAGATCGAGCACTGGACGCTTGATCATCGAGGGCTGGGCCAGCATCAGCGCCGTTGCCTTCTTGGCGTTGAGCCCGGCCTTGTCCTTATCCGGCAGCTTGCGGAACGTGGTGCCGGCGCGATTGAGCAACATCTCCCAGCCGACCTTCTTCTCCCATCGCTCCAGCCGCTCGCGCTCGATGCCGGCCGTCTTGTAATCGTGGAAAGCGTAATCGACGCCGTGCTGGTCGAGCCAGGCGCGCGCCTTCTTCATCGTGTCGCAGTTCTTGATGCCGTAGATGGTGATGGGCAAAGCGGCCACTCTCGCTGGGATGAATCGAACACGGTGAAGATTTCAGGCCGCCGTGTCGTTGTCCATACGAGTCTCGCCCAAGATCGACTTGAGCTCTGGAATGCAGGATCCGCAATTGGTCCCTGCGCGCAGAACTGCACCGATCTCGGCAACGCTGGTCAATTTACGGCTCGCAATCGTGCGGTGCAAAGTATGCAGGCCGACCCCGAAGCAGGCACAGATCGTTCGCCCGGCGGCAGTCACCGCTGCGGCACCGGCAGGGTTTCCGGCAAGCAGATACGTTCGCATTTCGGGTTCGATCCGCGTGCTTAGCAGCGCCGCGACGACATCTCGCGGCGGCAGCGAGGATAGGTTGCGGGACAGAAATAGGCATGCGTCCAGACGGCCGCCGACGATGCTGGCGTAACGGAAGTTGCCGCGGCCGGGATCGGCGTAAATCACCAGTTCGGCCGCCGGCGGCGCATCGAGCAACGCCGAGATCCATATCTCGCTGCCGGGGCCGCTGGGCAGCGGTTCCCAGCCGGTCAGCGTGAAGACGTGCCCCCTCTCAAGCGGTACTCGTCCCCAGTAGTACGGGCCACTCGGCACTTGTTCGGACCCACGCAACAACAGGCCGCGCCATAGCGTGGCTACCGGCGTTACCCGCACCGGCGTCGCCTTCAATTCGGGTTGTCCGGAAACGGGATCGGTCGCAGCGCCAATGATCCCGTCGATCGTCCCGGCCGAGGTGAACCGGTCGGTCCAGTGAATCGCCGCGAATACCTCGCCGCGCCGTTGATCATTCGACAGGCGGACCGGAAGGATGGTGCCTCCATGCGGGCTCTCGACCCGCGCCAGACCACCATCGGTTACGCATAGTCGCGCGGCATCGGCGGGATGGATATCGAGGAACGGCTCCCCTTGGTGGGCCATCAGCCGCGGCAATCGTCCGGTGCGCGTCATCGTATGCCACTGGTCGCGCACCCGTCCTGTATTGAGGAGCAGCGGCCACCGATCGTCGGTCGGCACGGCCGGCGGCCGATACGCCGTGGGCACGAAGCGCGCCCGGCCGTCCGGAGTGGCGAACCGTCTGCCATCCCCGAAAAGCCGCTGAGTGCCGGACGACTGCTCGCGCTTTCCTGGCATGATCGGCCAGCGGATTGGGGCCAACCGCTCGTAGTCTTCGTCACTCAAATCGGAGAGCGCACCGATGTCGAAGATTCGGCGTCTCGGTTCTCGGTTCTCAAAGCTCGACAGGCCCGCATGCTCTCGGAAGATGTCGGCTGAATTGCGATAGGCAAATGCCGTCGGCCAACCCATGCGCCGCGCCACCTCGCTCAACATCCACCAATCCGGTCGAGCCTCGCCCGGCGCGCTCTGGAAGGCACGTTGGCGCGAAATACACCGTTCCGAATTGGTAACCGTGCCGTCCTTCTCGCCCCAGCCGGCGGCCGGCAAGACAATATCGGCATAGCGCGTCGTATCGGTCGGCCAGCAATCGCTGACGGCGACAAAGGGGCAAGCGGCGAGTGCCGCCCGCACGCGCTCGGCACGGGGCATGCTGACGGCCGGATTGGTGCTGAGAATCCACAGTGCCCTGACCTTGCCGTCGAGCACGGCCTCAAACATTTCGACGGCTTTGAGACCTGGCCGGGTAGCGATGCGCGGTGCTTTCCAGAAACGGCGCACGCGATCGACATCTGCGGCATCGGCGAAGTTCATGTGCGCGGCGAGTTGGTTGGCAAGGCCGCCGACCTCGCGGCCGCCCATCGCATTTGGCTGTCCGGTTAGCGAGAACGGCCCCATGCCCGGGCGTCCCAACCGCCCGGTCGCAAGATGACAGTTGATGATCGCATTGACCTTGTCGGTGCCGGAGGAGGATTGGTTGACGCCTTGCGAGTAGAGCGTCACCGTGCGCTCGGTGGCGGCGAACCAATCGTAGAAGCGGACAAGATCGGCCACCGGAACGTCCGCAGTCTCTGCAACATCGCCGAGCGAAGGCGCCGACTGCCGCGCGACGTCGATCGCGGCTGCAAAACCGGTCGCAAACTCACGCGTCCATGATTCGTCGCAGCCTCCGATTTCCGCGAGATGGACCAGCAGGCCGGCGAACACCGCGACATCGGAACCGGGACGTAGCGCAAGGTGAAGGTCGGCGATGTCGCAAGTCGGAGTACGCCGCGGATCGATCGACACGATCTTGGTGCCGCGCATTTCCTTGGCGGCGGCAAGACGCTGGTAGAGCACCGGATGACACCATGCGGTGTTGCTGCCCACCAGAATGACAAGATCGGCCGCCTCGATATCATCGTAGCAGCCAGGAACGACATCTTCGCCGAAAGCCCGGATGTGACCGGCTACCGACGAGGCCATGCAAAGCCGTGAATTGGTGTCGATATTGGCGCTGCCGATGAATCCCTTCATCAGCTTGTTAGCGACGTAATAGTCCTCGGTCAGAAATTGGCCGGAAACATAGAGCGCCACAGCGTCCGGCCCGTGATCGGCTATGGTTCGGGTGAAATTCGCCGCGATGAGATCGAGGGCGTGATCCCAGCTAGCAGTTCGGCCGCCGATCTGCGGATACAGCAACCTGCCGTCGGGTGCGAGCGTATCGCCGAGTGCAGCGCCTTTCGAGCAGAGCCGGCCGCGGTTGGCGGGATGGTCCGGATCCCCCGAGATAGCGCCGTCGGCGGCAACGCGCAGCCCGCAACCGACGCCGCAATAGGGACAGGTGGTTCGAATTACGCCGCCTGCCACTGCTGCCCCGTAGTCGCCTCGAAGGCGTCAGGTTCGCCCATCGCCGCACTATCCACGTTCGGCAGCGCTGCTTCGCTTTGCACGGCAAAGCCACGCCCAAAGACGAGTTGATCGCGGAATGGCGAAACATCGACCTTGTCGCGCATCAATTGCACGTACCACGGGCCGTCGTCGACGCTGCCGTACAGTACGCTGCCGACGACTCTGTCATCGCGCAGAATGACCTTTTTGTAGAGACCGCGTTTGGCGTCATGCAGCGTGATTTCATCGTCCGCTTCGTCGGTGGCGGCGAGCACTCCGGCTGAGAAGACGTCGACACCGGTTATCTTGAGACTCGTGAAGACGGGTGGCGGCATGTAGACCGCAGTATCGTCGCCGGCGAGCCGGGCACCGCAAATTTTTGCCTGCTCCCATATCGGCGCGACCAGACCGAACAGCTGGCCGTTGTGTTCGATACATTCGCCGACCGCGTAGATATCCGGATCGCTCGTGCGCATGTCGTCGCCGACCAGGATGCCGCGATTGACATCGAGCTTGGCGGTGCGCGCCAGATCGATTTGGGGCCGGATGCCGATGGCTAGCACAATGAGATCGGCCGGAAGCTCGCGGCCATCGGCGAGCAATATTCCCTCCGCCCGGTCGCTGCCGAGGATTTCTTCGGTCTGGCTGTTGGTGAAGAAGCCAATGCCGCGCGCTTCGAGATCGCGCAGCAACAGCGCGCCGGCAGCGGCATCGAGCTGACGTTCCATGAGCGTCGGCATCAGATGCACGATGGACACCGACATGCCGCGCCGCTTCAATCCCCAGGCCGCTTCGAGGCCAAGGAGCCCGCCGCCGATCACCACGGCGCGGCTATGACTGCTCGCGGCGTCGATCATCGCCGTGACATCGGCAATGTCGCGAAAGGCGCGCACACCCGGCAATCCGAGGCCCGGAATTGGCGGCGCCAACGGTTTCGATCCGGTGGCCAGCAGCAATTTGTCGTAAGCGATTGCTTCGCCATCGGCGAGCGTTATCCGCCTTTCGACGGGATCGATCGCGAGCGCCGGATTCCCGGCAACCAATCGAATCCCTTGTTCGTCGTACCAACCGCGTGAATTGATCACGATCTCGTCGAGCGTCTTGTCGCTGGCCAGCACCGACGACAACAGGATGCGATTGTAGTTGGGATACGGCTCGGCACCGACCACGGTGATCTCGAAGCGGTCGGGAGCGCGCGACAGCAGTTCCTCGACCGTCCGCATTCCCCCCATTCCGTTGCCGACGACGACAAGCCGCGCGCGCCCGGAGCGGTCGCTGCTCATGTGCCTTAAACGCGAGCTTGGGCGAGATTCGGCGCACTCGACGCTACAGAACTCTTACGCAGGTAGTACCACCAGGTCAGCGCCAGGCAAGTCGCATAAAACGCCAGATAGACTTCCAATGCCAGATGCGGACCGCCGGTGGCGGCAATCGACGCGCCGAAGCCGCGCGGAATCAGATAACCGCCGCAGGCACCGATTGCACCGATAAATCCGAGCGCGGTCGCGCTCTCGATACTGGCCGCTTTCAATGCAAGCGCCCGACCGGCGTCGCCTAAGCCATTCGCCCCATGAAGTTTCTCCTCGCGGAAGATCGAGGGAATCATTCTGTAGGTCGAGCCGTTACCGATTCCGGTCGTGACAAAAAGGATGAGGAACATTGTCAAGAAGCCGGAAAAATCTTTGATGTTCACGAAATACATGACGCCGATCGTCGCCGCGCCCATGGCGATGAAATTCCAAAACGTCACGATCGCCCCGCCGATTTTATCGGCGAGCAAGCCACCGAGCGGACGCGACAGCGAACCGACAAGAGGTCCGAGGAAGGCGATAGCGATCGTAACCGCCGGGAATTGGGTCTTGATCAGCAGCGGAAATGCGGCCGAATAGCCGATGAAGGAGCCGAACGTGCCGATGTAGATATAAGACATGATCCAGGTATGTTTGCTCCCGACAATGGCGAGCTGATCTTTAAACGTCGAGCGCGCCGAATGCAGATTGTTCATGAAGAAGACGGCGCCGAACACCGCGATGGCCAATGGCAAGAGCCACATCAGGCCGGCGTTTTGAAGATAGACGCCCCCAGGGCCCGGCGTGGCTTGATAGAGGTTGATGATCCCAAGCCCCATCAGAATCGGCGTCAGCAACTGCACGCTACTGACACCGATATTGCCGCCCGCCGCGTTCAAGCCGAGCGCCCAGCCTTTCATGCGGTCCGGGTAGAAAAAGGAAATATTGGCCATGCTGGAGGCAAAGTTGCCGCCGCCGAGACCTGCCGTTGCCGACACCAACATCATCTCCCAGAACGGCGTGTCGGGCTGAGTCACGAAATAGGCGAGCGCGATCGTCGGGATGAACAGCACCGACGCACTGAAGATCGTCCAGTTGCGGCCGCCAAAAGTCGTCACCGCGAAGGTGTAGGGAAATCGCATAAGCGCGCCGATCAATCCCGGCAGCGCCACGAGCTGAAACAGTTGATCCGTCGTGTAATGAAAGCCCGCCTGCGGCAGTTTGGTCGCAACGATGCTCCAGATCAGCCAGATCGAAAAACCGATATGCTCGGCGACAATCGACCAAATGAGATTGCGCTTGGCGATCGTTTTTCCCTTCGAATTCCAGAACTTCTCATCCTCGGGGTTCCATTCCGAAATCCAGGTAGGGTTCGGCGTTGTCATCGGCACATCCTTTCCCGTTGGGTGGACGCCGACGCGATCGCGGCCGGCCACCCTGCTGAGGTTGCCTTCGCAAAGCGCGTGCCAGCCTTAAGTCACTGCAAAATTGTCGATTTTTCTTGGGTAGCGCTGCCAAAATTGCGCGCTTTTTACGCGCTGCGGCGTAAATTTGTGCAGCGCACAATTATTGGGCAGGCAGCGGGCGCCAACGGCCCCCTCACTCCCACTCAATCGTCCCCGGCGGCTTACTCGTCACGTCGTAGACCACGCGATTGACGCCCTTGACCTCGTTGATAATGCGGGTCGCGACCGCGCCGATGAAGGCCATGTCGAACGGATAGAAATCCGCCGTCATGCCGTCGGTCGAGGTGACCGCGCGCAAGCCCACCACATAATCGTAGGTGCGGAAGTCGCCCATGACGCCGACGGTGCGCACCGGCAGCAGCACCGCGAAGGCCTGCCAGATATCGTCGTAGAGACCGGCGCGGCGGATTTCCTCGATGAAAACGTCGTCGGCCAGTCGCAAGATGTTGAGCTTGTCGCGGGTGATGGCGCCGGGGCAGCGGATGGCGAGGCCCGGGCCGGGAAACGGATGGCGGCCGACGAAGGCGCCGGGCAGGCCGAGCTCGCGGCCGAGCGCGCGCACTTCGTCCTTGAACAATTCGCGCAGCGGCTCGACGAGCTTTAAGTTCATGCGCTCGGGCAGACCGCCGACATTGTGATGCGACTTGATCGTCACCGATGGGCCGCCGGTGAACGACACGCTCTCGATCACGTCGGGATAGAGTGTGCCTTGCGCCAAAAACTCCGGCAGGCCTTTTCCGTCATTTGCGATTTTCTTCGCCTCGGCCTCGAATACGTCGATGAACAATTTGCCGATGGTCTTGCGCTTTTGCTCCGGATCGTCGACGCCTTCGAGCGCTTTGAGGAAAGTGTCGGCCGCCTCGACATGAATGAGCGGGATGTTGTAGTGGCCGCGAAACAGCGCCATGACCTTTTCGGCTTCGCCGAGCCGCAGCAAGCCGTGATCGACGAAGACGCAAGTGAGCTGCTCGCCGATCGCCTCGTGAATGAGCACGGCCGCAACCGCGGAATCGACGCCGCCGGACAGCCCGCAGATCACCCTGCCCTTGCCGACCTGTTTGCGAATCTTGTCGATCGCTTCGAGCTTGAACGCGCGCATGGTCCAATCGCCGGTGCAGCCTGAGACCTTGCGCACGAAATTGCGCAACAGCGCAGCGCCGTGCGGCGTGTGCATGACTTCGAGATGAAATTGCGTGGCGTAGAATTTGCGCTTGTCGTCGGCGATCATGGCGATCGGCGCGTTGGCTGAGGTGCCGGAAGCGACAAAGCCTTCCGGCAGCTTGGTAACGCGGTCGCCGTGGCTCATCCATACCGGATAACGCTGGCCGACCTCCCAGACGCCGTCAGTTAGCGCGGACGCCGTCGTCAGCTCGACCTCGGCGCGGCCGAATTCGCGATGATGGCCGCCCTCGACCTTGCCGCCGAGTTGCGCCGCCATGGCCTGCTCGCCGTAGCAGATGCCGAGCACCGGCACCCCGGCCCGGTAGATCGCCTGCGGCGCCAGCGGCGCGTCTTTGTCGAGCACCGAAGCGGGACCGCCGGACAGAATGACGCCTTTCGGCCGCATCTCGCGGAACGCGGCTTCCGCCTTTTGGAACGGCACGATCTCGCAATAGACCTTCTCTTCGCGCACGCGCCGGGCGATCAGCTGCGTCACCTGCGAACCGAAATCGACGATGAGAATCTTATCGTGGGATTGCGAATCTTGCTGTGTCATGACGGCTTTTATGGCAGCCACCTCATGCGGAACGCCGCAGCATGCTGACGAAAAACCCGTCGGTATCGGTGCGGCGCGGCGTCATCAGCAAACCTTCGTCCGAGATAAGCACCGCACGGGCAAAAAGATAGGCGCGCTCGCCTAGCGCGTTGATGACGTTTGCGGGCTTTTCCACGGAAAAATCGCCGTGATGGGCGATAAAGACGCGGACCCGGTCGCCGTTCTCTTCCGCCAGCATCGAACAGGTGATGTAGGCGATCCGGCCGGCCGGCTTGACCAGCGCGACCGCGCGTTCGAGCGCGGCGTCCTGCTGTTTTATGCGTTCGGCCAGCGCCCCGGGCCGAATGCGCCACTTGGCGTCGGGATTGCGCCGCCAAGTGCCGGTGCCGGTGCACGGTGCATCGATCAGCACCAGATCGGCACGACCGGCGAGATCGGCCAGCACGTCGCCCACGCTCTTGGGCGTGCGCACTTGGACATTGCGTGCGCCGGCGCGAGCGAGACGCTCATGGATCGCCACCAGGCGCCGCTTATCGGTGTCGGTCGCATAAATCTGGCCGCGGTTCTCCATCGCCGCGGCAAGCGCCAGCGTCTTGCCGCCGGCGCCGGCGCAAAGGTCGACGACCTGTTCGCCGGGCTTGGCGCCGGCCAGCAGCGCGGCGAGCTGCGAGCCCTCATCCTGGATTTCGATACGACCCTTCAGAAATGGCGGCTCGGCGTGAATCGCGGGACTTTTGGCATCCGCCGCAAGGTGAACGCGCATGCCGACGGGCGACCATCGCGTCGGCTCGGCGTTGAGATGGGCAAGTTCCGGCAGCGCGTCCTCGCGCGTGCCGGCGAGCGTATTGACGCGCAAGTCGAGCGGTGCGCGGCTTGCCAGCCCGACGCCTTCGGCGGCCCGCTCGTCGCCAAACACTCGCGTCAAATACGGATCGAGCCACTCCGGATAATCGCCTTCGATATGCGCCGGCGCGGCAGTGAGAGTACCCCTGACGAGCGCCGCCTTCTCCTGATCGCTCAAGGGCGCGGGCGAAAAGCGCGCCCCGCTGCACAGCGCTTCGATCGCCGCGACATCGAGCCCGCGCTCGCGATGCAGCATGCCGATCAGCACCGCGCGCGGGCTCGCCTCCCCCATAAGCCAGGCGGATGACGATTTTCGGCGCAATGCATCATAGACGAGGCCTGCAATCGCGGCGCGATCGCCGGAGCCGGCAAAGCGGTGCGACAGACCCCAATCCTTGAGCGCATCGGCCGCCGGACGGCGCCGCGCTTCGATGTCGGCAAAAACCTCGATGGCTGCTGAAAGGCGGGCCGCGGGAGTCACTATTTCATCTTGCGCTTGATGGCAGCGGCACGATCGGCGCCGGGCGTCTCATGCCGCCGGACGCGCTTGCGCAATTCCTGGATCGCTTCGGCCAAGTCTTGGACGTGGATGCCCTTCGGCGCTTGGCCGGCTTTGACGCTCGACAGCATACGCCGCAGCAGATCGTCATCGTGCTCGTCGCGATAGGGTTTGAGATCGAGATCCTTCGGCACCTTCTTCAACCGTTCGTCGCCGATGCTTTTGACATGCTTTTGCATGAACCGGTCGTAAGCGCGCCATTCCACTCCGGCGGCGCGGACGGCCGCCTCCTCGGCGCGCGTCGCGATCTGATGCGCGTGAAGGTAGTGCAGTCCAAGCTGATCGATCAGGGTCTTCTCGACCTCCTCATGCAGGATGAGGAAGCGGTCGGTGTCGATGGTGCGGCTGCGGAATTTGAAGCTCGGCGGCATGTGGCGGTCGATGTAGATCGTCTTGCCGTCGAGGCTGTAGCCGGCGAGATAGGGAATATCGTGTGTGCGGTCGAATTTCTTGACGCGCCGGCAGATCGCATCGAGCGCGCGATCCATCATCAGGCTGGAGACGTACCATTCCGGCAGTCTCAGCTTTTTGTGCGGGGCCGTTGGGTGGCAAAAATCGAGCGGCATGGCTTTTCCTTAGACCGGCTGCGGCAACCCCGGCGGAATATGTTCCGATAACGCCGCAAACTATCGCGCTAACAGCGAAACTAAAGTTTCACGCTGATCGCGGTCTCGCCGTCTTCGTCGACCAGCGCGCTGCGCCACGATTTCCCGTCAAACAGCGCCTTGCGCACCGTATCGGCGGTGCCGCCATGGTTGAGATTGGCGGTGATCAGCGTGCCGCCGGTGCGCAGCAGTGTGCGCAGCGTCTTATGCAGCGCCGACACCGGCGTGCCGCCGTCGAAGAAGGCGACGTCATAGCCGGGATCGAGCGTCGGCAGCACCGCGGCGAAATCGCCCTCATGCACAGTGATGCGGTGATCCATGCCGGCGGCGGCGATGTTGTCGCGGGCGAGCTGCACATGCTCCGGATCGCGCTCGATAGTATCGACGGTCGCGTCACGCGCGCCCGAAGCAAACGACAGAGCCGTGTAGCCGAGCGCTGTTCCCAGTTCCAGAATGCGCCGGGCATTGGCCGCGCCCGCCAGAGCCGCTAACAGCGGACCGTTATCATACGGATAGGCGTTGCAGCCATGCCGCGCGCGATGGGTGTTCGTCGCGGTGCGTATTTTCGCGAACGGGTCGGCCGCGGCTATCATTTATCCCCGGCCCGGATAATTCGGACTCTCGCGCGTGATGGTGACGTCGTGGACGTGGCTTTCGCGCAGGCCGGCACCGGAAATGCGCACGAACTCGGCCTTGCCATGGAACTCGGCGAGATCTTTGGCGCCGACATAGCCCATCGCCGCGCGCAAGCCGCCGACGAGCTGATGCACGACGTTGGCGACCGGCCCCTTATAGGCCACCTGCCCCTCGACGCCCTCGGGCACGAGCTTCAGCGTGTCCTTAATCTCCTGCTGAAAATAACGGTCGGCAGAGCCGCGCGCCATGGCGCCGACCGAGCCCATGCCGCGATAGGTCTTGTAGGAACGGCCCTGATAGAGAAACACCTCGCCCGGAGTTTCGTCGGTGCCGGCGAGCAATGAGCCTATCATGACGCAGTCGGCGCCGGCGGCGAGCGCTTTGGCAAGGTCGCCGGAATATTTGATGCCGCCGTCGGCGATCACCGGCGTATTCGCCCGGTGCGCCACCTCAACGGCGTCCATGATCGCGGTGAGCTGGGGAACGCCGACGCCGGCAACGATCCGCGTGGTGCAGATCGAGCCGGGGCCGATGCCGACCTTGATCGAATCGGCGCCGGCATCGATCAGGGCTTTGGCGCCTTCGGCGGTGGCGATATTGCCGGCGACCACCTGCACCGCGTTCGACATCCGCTTGATGCGGGTCACGGTATCGAGCACGCGCCGCGAATGACCGTGCGCCGTGTCGACCACGATGAGATCGACGCCAGCGTCGATCAGGCATTCGCTGCGCGCATAACCGGCTTCGCCGACCGACGTGGCGGCGGCGACGCGAAGCCGGCCCTGCTCGTCCTTGCAGGCATTGGGATTGGCCACCGCCTTCTCAATGTCTTTCACGGTAATGAGGCCAACGCAGCGGTAATCGGCATCGACGACCAGAAGCTTCTCGATGCGATGCTGATGCAGGAGCCGTTTCGCCTCATCCTGGTCGACGCTTTCGCGCACGGTGACGAGCCGATCCTTGGTCATCAGCTCGGAGACTTTTTGCCGCTTGTCGGTGGCGAAGCGCACGTCGCGGTTGGTGAGAATGCCGACCAGCTTGCCGGGCGCTTTGCCTTGCTGGCCGTTGCCGCCTTCGACCACCGGAATGCCGGAAATGTGATACTCCTGCATCAGCGCCAAGGCGTCGGCGAGCGTGGCGCCGGGATGGATCGTCACCGGATTGACCACCATGCCCGATTCGAATTTCTTCACCTGGCGCACTTGCACGGCCTGGGCATCGGGTTCGAGGTTACGGTGCAGAACGCCGATACCGCCGGCCTGCGCCATGGCGATCGCCATGTTCGCTTCGGTCACGGTATCCATGGCCGAGGCGACGATCGGGATGTTGAGCTGGATGTTGGGCGTGATGCGCGAGCGGATATCGACGTCCGAGGGCAAGACATCGGACAGTCCCGGCTTCAACAGCACGTCATCGAAGGTGTATGCTTCGCGCGGTAGGTCTCTTGAAGTCGTTGCCATTGCCAACTCCGCATGGCCCGATATGACAGGCCATCGCATCGAGGTGAATACCTCGCGGACGAGCGGAACTGAAGGTCCCTCGGCCGACTCGATGACCCGCTTTTGGGTTGGCGGCGGTCGATAGCACGCCTTGACTGCAATTGATAGGCCCCTAAGGGACAAGAGGGGCGAAAACTCGGAGGAATCGCCGTGAAAAAGTGCATAGATCGTCGTCAATTCAACCTCGGCGGCATTGCCGCAGGCGCAGCACTGGCGGCGCCCAGCATCGCCCGGGCCGCGCCGGTCAATATCCGTTGCGGCTGGGTGGTGATCCCGGCTTCGCTCGCCCCGCTGGTGCTGGAGAAGAAGGACATCCTCAAACATTTCGGCCAGTCCTACGTGGCCGAGGCGACACGGTTCGAAGGCACCCCGCCGGTCATCACCGCGCTCGCCGCCGGCGAGCTCGATATCGGCCCGCTCGCCTTCTCGTCGTTCGGCCTCGCCATCCAAAACGCGCATATGGACGATCTGCGCGTCATCTGCGACGAAATCGAGGATGGCGTGGCGAGCCACGCGACCAATCAATTTATGGTGCTCAAGGACGGTCCGGTGAAAACCGTGGCCGACCTCAAGGGCAAGGTGCTCGCCACCAACGTCATCGGCAGCGCCGTCGATATCGCCATGCGTGCGGTCCTGCGCCGGAGCGGTCTCGAAGCCAACCGGGACTACACCATCGTCGAGGCCCCCTTCCCGGCCATGCGCGCGATGCTGGCCGAGAAGAAGGCCGACCTGATCAGCGCGGTGCCGCCGTTCTCGCTCGATCCCGATCTCAATGCGATGGCGCATAGCCTGTTCACGCAAAAAGACGCATTCGGCGTCACGCAACTCACGATGTGGACCGCGCGCACGCCATTCATCCAGCAGAACCACGCGGCGCTAGTCGATTTCCTCGAAGACACGATCCGCGCGATCCGCTGGTACAGCGATCCGAAAAATCACGAAGAGGCGGTCGCCATCGTTGCGCGGCTCAACAAGGCGCCGCCAGCGCGCATGGAGTGGGCCTTTACCGACAAGGATCAATATCGCGACCCGAACGGCATGCCGAATTTGAGCGCGCTGCAGAGCAACCTGCAGCTCCAAAAGCAGGTCGGGTTCCTCAAAGACGACATCGATGTGAAGAAATATTCCGACGTGAGCATGGTCGAGGAAGCGGCTAAGCGGTTGGCATGATATCGAGCTGCGCGCCGCATGCGCGGCGCGTCACCAACCGAAAGCCGCGATGGAAGAAACGCCGCCCTACGATCGCATCGTCCCATTGATCGTCGCCACCGCCCTGTTCATGGAAAACATGGACTCGACGGTGATCGCGACCTCGTTGCCGGCGATTGCGCGGGCGCTCGGCACCAATCCGCTGGCCTTGAAGCTCGCGGTCACGTCCTACCTGCTGTCGCTTGCAATTTTTATTCCGGCAAGCGGCTGGACCGCCGACCGGCTCGGGGCGCGCAACGTGTTCCGCACCGCGATCGGGATATTCGTCTTAGGCTCGATCGGCTGCGCCGCCTCGCACTCGCTCGAAGAATTCGTGGCTGCCCGCATCCTCCAAGGCATGGGCGGGGCGATGATGACGCCGGTCGGCCGCCTCATCATGGTGCGCAGCATCAATAAGAAGCACCTTCTCAATGCCATGTCGCTTGTGACCATGCCGGCGCTGATCGGTCCGATTTGCGGCCCGCCGCTCGGTGGCTTCATCACCACTTATGCGTCGTGGCACTGGATTTTCTTGATCAATGTGCCGATCGGCCTGCTCGGCATCGCACTGGCGTCGCGCTTTATCGCCAATGTCCATGTCGAACACCGCGCTCCGTTTGACTATGTCGGATTCGTTTTGTCCGGCCTCGCCATTGCCGGGCTTGCCTTCGGCCTTTCGGCCATGGGGCTCGATTTCCTGCCGACCAGCATCGTCGCATCGTTGCTCGGGGTCGGCGCGCTGTCATCCGTGGCCTACGTTATCCACGCCAATCGCACGCCGGCGCCGATCCTCGATCTGTCGCTGCTCAAATTGCCAACCTTTCGCGCCAGCATTTATGGCGGTTTTCTGTTCCGGCTCGGCATCGGCGCGCTGCCGTTCCTGCTGCCACTGCTGCTGCAGATCGGCTTCGATCTCACCCCGTTTCAGTCTGGCCTTATCACCTTCACCACGGCGCTTGGCTCGATGTTCATGAAGGCCGCCGTCGCCAGCGTGCTCAACCGCTTCGGCTATCGCAACGTGCTGCTGTACAACGCGCTCATCTCAAGCGCCTTTCTCGCCGCCTGCGCCACTTTCGTGCACGGCATGCCCTATGCCGCCATGATCGCCATTCTCCTGTCCGGTGGTTTCTTCCGATCGCTGCAATTCACCAGCATCAACACCATCGCTTATGCGGAGATCGAGCCGGCGAAGATGAGCCGCGCCACCGCGATGGTGGCCGCCGCCCAGCAACTGTCGTTATCGACCGGCGTCGCGGTCGGCGCGCTGATCGTCGAAATCACGCTACGGCTGAAACATTCGGCGACGGTGGGCGTGAATGACTTCCCGCCGGCATTCTTGTTTGTCTCGCTGCTCGCAGCCAGCGCCGCCTTGATCTTCTATCGCCTCGCCCCCGACGCCGGCGCCGAGCTTTCGGGGCGTGCGATAGAGGAGAAAACGCCAGGCAAGACTCGTTCCTAGCGGGTCATCACCTGGCTGACTTTCTCCTGCGGCACGGCAAAGCCGAGACCGGACGCTTTCGCCTTTTGCAGCACCAGTCCGCCAACCGCCGCAAATTGCGTGCCGAGCCCGACATTGTTCTTAAAGAACGAAATGTCGTTGGCCGAAGGCTTCTGTTTGACGCGGCCGGTGACGAGAGCTGGCAGATCGGTCACGCGGTCCCAGGTCAAGCTGCCCTGGGCAATGCAATCCTCGATCTCCTCGAGTCCGTAGCGAACTTCGATCGAGTGTGCCGCAACAAACTGGCATTTCGCCACCGCTTTGGGATCAATGGGCCGACGCTGGAAATGCTCGTCGCCACCGCCAACCGAGACGACGTGCTGGCCGGGGGCAAGCAGCGCGCCGTCGAAAACCGGACTGCGGGCGCTCGACGCCTCGCAAATGATATCCATTCCCTTCACCGCCTGTTCCGGGCTGCTCACCGGAACGACATCGAGATTGAGCTCTTTTGCCATTCGCGCGGCAAAGCCCGAACGATGCTCCTCGCTCGGACTGAAGACGAACACTTGCTTTATAGTCGGCCGCACATGGCGCAAGGCGCGGAGGTTGGCGGCCGCCTGCCAGCCGGAGCCGAACAGGCCCATTTTCGTGACGTCGGATCGGCAAAGGTAATCGGCGCCCAAGGCAGAGGTCGCCGCCACGCGCATGCCCTGCAGCGCCGCCGATTGGATGATCGCTTCAAATTGAGCGTCGTAGGTGTTGTAGAGAAAAATCAAATCGCTATAGCCCTTGTTGCCCGGCAGATTGCCGTAGCGGATGTAAGTGTGCGTCGGGCCATACGCTCCCGCCGACAGCCGCACCAGATCGGAACTGCTGCGCACCGCCCAAACGCCGAAATGTGGGCTGCCGCCTTCCATCGACTTGAAATTGTATACGACGCGCGGATCATTTCCCCCATCGCCCGCGAGCAGGCGGTCGCCATCCGGCCCTTTGCTATGCCACGGCAGATAATGGTTGGTGCGCGCGCGATTGAGACGAAATTCCTGGTTGTCACGGTATTCAGCAATTTCGCGGTTGGAGATGCGGAGCGCCTCGATCACCTCATCGATGTTCAATAGGCGCGCGACGTCCTCGTTGGAAATGATCAGCATGCCATTTTCCTGACTGAGCGGTTACTGGTTGATCTGCTTTATTCCCGCATCTTTCACGACCTTGGCCCAAATTTTGGTGTCCTGGTCGAGTCGAGTGGCGAATTCCGCAGGCCCTTGCGCGAGCACATTCAGGCTCATTGCAGCAAAGCGTTCCGAGACTTCCGGATCGCGAAGAGCTTTGATTGCCGCAGCGTTGAGCTTGTCGATGATCTGCCGCGGAGTTCGCGCCGCAGCCATAAGACCGACCCACGAATGCACCACGAGCCCCTTCACCCCCGATTCTTCGAACGTCGGCACGTTCGGCAATGCCGGCGACCGGCTGGTGCCGGTCACGGCTATGGCCTTCAGCTTTCCGCCGCGGATCAGCGGCAGCGCGGCAGGAATTGCGCCGAACATGACGTCCACCCGCTTTGCCATCACGTCAACGGTGGCCGGGCCATAACCCTTGTAGGGTATATGCACCAGGCCGGCGCCGGTGAGCACATTGAACAGCTCGCCGGAGAGATGATGTTCGCTGCCGTAGCCCGACGAAGCGAAAGTCAGCTTTCCCGGATGCGCTTTGGCCAAGGCGACGAGTTCCTGCGGCGAACTGGCGGGAAAATCGGGCGCGGCAAGCATGACGAAATCGAATGAGGCGGCGAGCGTGATGGGCGCCAAATCCTTTTCCGGATCGAAAGGTAACTTGGCATAGATACTGGGCCCCATCGCGATCGAGCCGGACGTCGCCAGCAATAAAGTCTGTCCATCGGGATCGGACTTCACCACCGTCTCAGTCGCGATGTTGCCGTTCGCGCCGGGCAAGTTCTGCACGACAAAAGGCTTGCCGAATCCTTGGCTCAGTCCCTCAGCCAGCGTTCGGCCCGCAAGATCAGGCACGCCGCCGGGCGGAAACTGGACGAGGATCCGCACGGGGCCGTTTGGATAGTCCTGCGCGGCCAAGCTTTGGATGCCGAGACCAAGAACAAGACCGGCAGCAACCATCCAAACTTTGCCTCTCATTCCTCCCTCCCTCTTTTGAACGAGGTCAGTTGTTCGGCTATCGAGCCGAACCACGATACCATCAGTTTTCATAGAATCCTTGCACGCTAAGGTGGCGATGCTGCTACCCGCGAAACCCCCGCGCCAACAGATAAAGCTCCGCGGAGTCAGACCGGCTCGCCGGCGGCTTGACGTGCTTGACGCTCTCGAAATCACGCTTGAGCTCGGCGAGCAGCGCCGCTTCGGTGCCGCCTTGCAGCACCTTGCAGAGGAACGCGCCGCCGGGGGCGAGCACCTCGCGCGCGAAGGCGGCTGCGGCGTCGGCCAGCGCCATGATGCGCAGATGATCGGTCTTACGGTGGCCGGTGGCGTTCGCCGCCATGTCGGAGAGGACGACGTCAGCTTTGCCGCCGAGCATCGCCTTGAGGCGTTCGGGCGCCGTATCTTCGAGAAAATCGAGATGCAAGAATTCGACGCCCGGGATCGGCTTCATATCGAGGACATCGAGCGCGACCACGCGTCCCTTGCTTGCCTCTCTAGTGCCGACGCGCCGCGCGGCGATTTCGCTCCAGCCGCCCGGCGCGGCGCCCAGATCGACCACGCGGGCGCCCGGCTTGAGCACCTTATACTTGTCGTCGATTTCGGCGAGCTTATAGGCCGCGCGCGAGCGAAAGCCTTCGCGTTTGGCGCGCGCCACATAGGGATCGCTGAGCTGACGTTCGAGCCAGGTGCGCGACGACAGCGTGCGGCGTTTCTCGTCCTTGAGCCGCGCCATATCTTACATCGACCTCGCGTTCAGGCTTCTCCCCACACGCCGTCTTCGCGCATCATTTCGACCAACATGCCTTCGCGCAGGCCGCGGTCGGCGACGCGCAGTCGCGGGCTGGGAAAGGCGCGGCGGATGGCGTCGAGGATGGCGCAACCGGCAAGCACAAGGTCGGCGCGTTCGGCGCCGATGCAAGGGTTGGCCGCGCGCTCGTCAAAACTCATCGCCATCAGCTCGGCGACGACGCGCGAAATCTCGTCGTCCGAGAGCCAGCATCCGTCGACGCGCCGCCGATCGTAGCGCCGCAGCCGCAGATACACGCCGGCGATCGTCGTCACCGTGCCCGACGTGCCGAGCGTGTGAAAGCCGTCGAGGTCGCGGTGATCGGCCGCAAACTGATCGACGAAAGCGGCGACCTCCTCCACCATGGCATCGTAGATATCGGGCGATACGACTTTGCCGCCATAACGCTCGGCGAGCGTGACGACGCCGATCGGCAGCGAGGCCCAGCCGACGATATCGGGCGTCGGCGGGCCGCGCCGGCCGTTTCCCGGGCGCCGATTAAGCCGGACCAATTCCGACGACCCGCCGCCGATATCGAACAGGATGACGCTCGATGCCGTCGGATCGAACAGTTCGGTACAGCCCGTCGCAGCGAGCCTCGCCTCGGTCGCGGAATCGATGATCTCGAGTTCCAAGCCGGCCTCCCTGACCACGCGGCTGCGGAATTCCTCGCCGTTCTCGGCGGCGCGGCAAGCCGCCGTGGCGATGAGCCGTGCGCGCATCACGCCGCGTGCGCGCATCTTGTCGCGACAGACCTGCAGCGCCTCGACCGCGCGCGTGATCGCCGCTTCGCTGATGCGGCGGGACGCAGCCACGCCTTCGCCGAGGCGGATAATGCGGGAGAATGCATCCACCACGCGGAAGCCGTCGGCGGTCGGTCGGGCAATCAGGAGCCGGCAATTGTTGGTGCCGAGATCGAGCGCGGCATAGGTCGCGCCGAGATGCTGTTGGACCGGCACGCGCCCGTCGTCGCGATGGCTATCGCGACGAATGCCATACGGCGTCCGGCGACCCCAGCGAGCACCCCGCTCAGACCGATTGCGCGAGGCGCCGTTGGCGTCGAGGCCGCCCCGCGGCGGAGCCTCGTCATTCATCCAATGCCTTCCTGCCGCGCCGAAGCCCCCTCTGGCTCGACGGCTGCGGGCTATTCGTTCAAGCCTAAATCGTGGAAACTTTAACAGGGGCGGGCGTCAGGGCAATACTGTGCCGTGGCCGCCTATGAGCCATGTTCCGCGCCCAGTTGCCGCGGTCTGGCAAGTCCATTATCACCGCGACGAAGCGCTACAGGATTAAATCGTCATGAATTTGCAACAGCCTGCCCAACCCCGAGCGGACGGATTAACGGCGGAGGAATTGGCGACCGCCAAATTCGCCGTCGGGCAGTCGGTGCCGCGCGTCGAGGATCCGATGCTGTTGCGCGGCATGGGCCATTATACCGACGACGTCAGCCTGCCCGGCCAGGCTTATATGGTCATGGTCCGCAGCACCGTCGCGCACGGCAAGATCCGTTCGATCGACATGGACGCCGCACGGAAAATGCCCGGCGTGCTCGCCGTCTACAGCAGCGCCGAAATGAAGGGCTACGGCACGCTCAAATGCATCGTCGGCTTGCCGAACCGCGACGGCACGCCGTTACGGAAACCGCGCCGCGAGGCGCTGGCGGTGGATAAAGTCCGTTATGTCGGCGACCCGGCTGCTTGCGTCATCGCTGACACGGTAGCGCAAGCGAAAGACGCCGCCGAAGCGGTTACGCTCGATATCGAACCACTCCCGATCGTGACGACGGCCGAAGCCGGCGCCCACGACGGCGCGCCGCTCATCTACGACGATGTGCCGGGCAACGTCGCGCTCGACTTTCACCACGGCGACACCGCAGCGGTCGATGCGGCGTTCGCCAAAGCGGCGCATGTCACGCGATTGAAGATGGCCAACAGCCGGCTCGTGGTCAATTGCATGGAGCCGCGGGCGGCGGTCGGCGCCTACGAGAGTGATCGTTTTACGCTGCACGTGGGCTCGCAAGGCGTCTTCGGCATGCGTGCCAATATCGCCGACGCGATGGGTGTCGATGCCAACAACGTGCGCATCCTGACCGGTCAGGTCGGCGGCTCGTTCGGCATGAAGGCGATGGTGTTTCCGGAATACATCTGTCTCCTGCATGCCGCACGAGCGCTTGGCCGTCCGGTCAAATGGACCGACGAGCGTTCGGGAAGCTTTGTCTCGGACGGTCACGGTCGCGCCGCCGATGTTGTCGGCGAACTGGCGCTCGATGCTGATGGACATTTTCTGGCCGTCCGGCTGACGAGCTATTCCGATGTCGGCGCATTCCTCGCTCCATTCGGGCCGTTCATGGGAACGGCCAATGCGGTGAAGAACATGCAGGGCATGTACCGCACGCCGCTGATGGAGGTCTCCACCAAATGCGTCTTCACCAACACCGTCCAGGTGACCGCCTATCGCGGCGCCGGCCGGCCGGAGGGCAACTACTACATGGAGCGGCTCATCGACGCCGCCGCGGCCGAGATGGGCATCGATCGTATCGCTCTGCGCCGGCGCAATCTCATCAGTCCGAGTGAATTTCCGCGTAAGACTGCGTCGGCCGCGACCTACGACTGCGGCGATTTCGCCGCGCTGACCAAGCAGGCGCTGGAGCTTGCCGACAGCAAAGGCTTCGCGCGACGCAAGCGCGAGAGCCGCAAACGCGGCAAGCTGCGCGGTCTCGGCATCGGCAACTACCTTGAAGTCACGGCGGGACCGGCCAAAGAGTCCGCCGGCATCGTCTTCAATGCCGACGGCACGGTGACGCTGACCACCGGCACGCTCGATTTCGGCATGGGGCACGCAACGCCGTTCGCGCAGGTCTTAAGCCAACAGCTCGGCATTCCCTTCGACAAAATCTCGCTGGTGCAGGGCGACAGCGACCGTATCGTGATGGGCGGCGGGTCCGGCGGTTCGAAGTCGATCATGCACAGCGGCACCGCGATCGTCGAAGGCGCCGCCAAAGTCATCGAAAAGGGCAAGCAGTTCGCCGGCTATGTGCTGGAAGCGGCTCCGTCCGATATTGCCTTCGAGCACGGCAAATTCGTCATCGTCGGCACCGACCGCTCGATCTCCATCATGGAGATCGCGCAAAAACTGCACAACGGTCTCAATCTGCCGGCCGAAGCTCCGCAATCGCTCGATGTCATCCATGTCAGCGATGGACCCGGCGCCTGGACCTTTCCTAACGGCTGCCACATCTCCGAGGTCGAGGTCGATCCAGACACTGGCGCCGTCGAAGTGGTCAAATATTGCTGCGTCAACGATTTCGGCACGCTCGTCAATCCGATGATTGTCGCCGGCCAACTGCACGGCGGCGTGGTGCAAGGCATCGGTCAGGCGCTGATGGAGAAGGCAGTCTATGATGACGATGGGCAATTGCTGACCGGCTCCTTCATGGACTACGCGATGCCGCGCGCGGCAGACGTGCCGCTGTTCGACCTGGGCAATCATCCGGTGCCGACGAAAACCAATCCGCTCGGCGTCAAGGGCTGCGGCGAAGCCGGCTGCGCCGGCGGACTGACGTCTATGATGAACGCGGTGATCGACGCGCTCGCCGATTACGGCATCCGCCATATCGATATGCCGCTGACGCCGTTCCGCATCTGGCGGGCGATTGAGGACGCGAAGCCGACCCGCCAGCAATGACGCAAACGATTTCCGTCCACTCGATCCGGCCTGCCGAGTCGCGGCTCATTGCCGCTGTCTGCGGCGCGCACATGATGAGCCACTATTACATGCTCATGCTGGCGCCGTTGTTGGCGTTCGTGCGCAACGATTTCAAGGTGAGCTATACCGAGCTGGCGCTGGCGCTGACGGTTTTCAACGTCGTTTCGGGCCTGTTGCAGACGCCGGTCGGCTTCCTCGTCGACCGCATCGGCCCGCGCCTGGTGCTGATCGTGGGCCTCGCCTTGAGCAGCGGCGCTTTTGCCGTCGCCGGCATCGTCGATAAATATTGGGTCTTCATCGCGATGTACGGCGTCGCCGGGCTCGGCAACACGGTCTACCACCCTTCGGACTATTCGTTGCTCTCGCACCACGCCCCGGCCGAACGATTGAGCCACGTCTTCTCGTTCCACACCTTCGCCGGCATGGTCGGCTCGGCCATCGCGCCGGTCACGCTGCTTTACCTGCAGAGCATGTTCGGCTGGCGCGGCGCCTATATCGGCGCCGCCATTTTCGGCTTCCTCGTTCTCATGGCGCTGATCGCGCAGCCGGAGCCCGCTTTAGACCCGACACACGCCGCCAAACTCGCCGCAAAAGCGCGCAAGAATAATGTTGTCGATACCGGCTGGCGTCTTTTGATCACGCCGGCGATCCTGCTCAATCTTGGATATTTCATCCTGACCTCGATCATGGGCGGCGGGCTCAACACCTATCTCGTCGTTGCGCTCGGCGCGCTGCACGCAACGCCGGCCGCCATCGCCAACACCGCGCTGACCGCGCTCCTGGCCATGAATGCCCTTGGCGTGTTGGCCGGCGGTTTCCTCGCCGCTCGCACCAGCCACCACGCGGCGGTCGCGGCGTCAGGCCTGACCTTGGGCGGAATCGTCACCGCGCTTGTTGGACTTTTCAACTTCCCTTCAGCGTTGCTCATTTTGATTATGGGCTTCAGCGGATTCTGTGTCGGTGTCACTTATCCATCGCGCGACATGCTGGTGCGCGCCGTGACGCCGCCCACGGCCTACGGTTTGGTGTTCGGATTCGTCAGCACCGGCTTCAATATCGGGGCCAGCATCGCCCCGATCGTCTACGGCATGCTGATGGACAACGGCCAGCCGCGCATGGTCTTTCTGCTGTCCGCCGCCGTGAGCATTCTCTGCGTTTCGACGGTGACGTTCGGATTTTCGGGCCGCGAGACGCGCTGAACGCCGCGTGAGGGCGCACGACTGCGCCGGCGCTCCTCATCTCTATTGAAAAAATCGTTTGGCGCAGCGCACCTGCAGCGCTTCCAAATATAGTTAACACTATCCTAAGTTAGCTTTTTCCGCGGCCTGCTACGCAACTCTACGAATAGAGCAACGTGCGCATTTTGCTAAGTTAATCAAACGTAAAAAGTGAAATCGTCAAGTGCAAGTGAGCACGTGACGTTAGGTCGGGGTGCGGCGCCGTGCGTGTGTGGATTGCGTTCCTCATTTTGACTATCGCCACCCCGGTTCATGCCCAAATGACCATGGGAAGTAGCTCGGGGGCGTCGTCGATGGTCAATATCAACAGCCCGGCAAATACGACCGCCCACGTGATCACGACGCCGACGATAGCCGCGCCGGGCCTCGCCGCAGCCGGCATCGAAACCTGTCTTGGCTCGACGTCCGGCGGCCTTTCGCTGATGGGCGGCGGCATCACGTTCGGCAGCACGAAGGTCGACGAAGGCTGCACGATCCGTCTCTTGGCGCGGCAGCTTTACGCCTTCGGACTTCACAAGGCTGCGCTCGCGCTCATGTGTCAGGATCGACGCGTGGTTGTGGCAATGGACGTTGCCGGATCGCCGTGCCCGACGCCGCCTGCCGAGGGCGCAGAGCATGTCGCCAGCATGCCGACGATCCCCTCCCCGACCACACCGGAAGACGTCAGCGCGCCTGCCGATCGCCCGGCGCCGACCCCTGTGGTTCAGGTCGGATACATTCTCGACCTCAAATCCGCTGACATCGACGCGCCTGTCGAAGCGCCAATCCATGTCGCCTCTACGCCCATCCGGCCAATATCGCCGGAACAGCAAGCTTGGTTTGACAGAGCCTCGGACGTCAACTGACGCGGCCTCAAGTCCGCACCGGACACTGATCCGGCGCGGACTTCAGGACGAGCCAATTTCGGTCCGTCATAAGTAGAGAAACCGCATGAAAACGCTCAGTTGCATCGTCGCTACCGTGGCCCTGCTGATCTCCGCTCCTGCCATGGCCCAGCAGTTCGGCGCGGGGGGTGGCTACACCAGCATTTGGTCGAGCGCCCAAGGCACCTCGTTTTCCTACGGCACGGCGAACGGCTATGGGAACAGCTCCTCCGGTTCGATGGCTGCCGCCGGCGGGGCGGGCTTGAACAGTCTGGGCGAAATCGCTGGCGGCGCCGCAATGACGGCCCTCACAACCTCGACTGCCGGAACCGCTTCAAACGGCAGCGGCTATGCGCAGGCACAAACCTCCGGCTATGCCGGCGGCAGCGTCTCGACATTCGGCGCCGCTCGCACGCACTGAACGGACGGCAAAGCTGCGCTCCTTTGCCCGACTGCCGTTTGCTTGCTACTGTTCGCGCCAGCGAACAAGAGTTGCAGCGGCCCGGAACAGTCAAGGAGCAGAATATGAAACTTTGCCGCTACGACGACGACCGATTGGGCGTCGTGCGTGGAAACCTGGTGCACGACGTTACCGAAGCGCAAACGGAAATTCGCAAGGCGTCGCCCTATGCGATGAAAGGCGATGCGGTCGTCGCGGCTTTGCCGCAATGGCGCGAGCGCATCGAGCGCATGGCCGACAAGGCGCCGGGCCAGCCGATCGCGCAAGTCAAGTTGCTGGCGCCGGTGGCGCGGCCGAGCAAGCTCACTTGCGCACCGACCAATTACCAGGCGCATATCGAGGAAATGCGAAAGGCCGCGCAGCAGCCCGGAACGCAGATCGTGAGCGCGCCGTCTTCGAAAATTCTCGAAGCGGGAATGTTTTTGAAGGCGAATTCCGCCCTGGTCGGCCCATCCGAAGGCATTCCGCTGCGGTTCCCGGACCGCCGCAACGATCACGAGGTCGAACTGGTGATGGTGATCGGCAAGGCCGGCAGCGACATTCCGCAGGCTAAGGCACTCGACTATGTCGCCGGCTATTGCCTCGGCCTCGACATGACGGTGCGCGGCCGCGAAGACCGCAGCTTCCGCAAATCGGTCGACGGCTATGCGGTGCTCGGTCCGTGGATAGTGACGGCCGATGAGGTACCGGATCCTGATTCGCTGCCGATCATGATCGAGGTCAACGGCGAGGTCAGGCAGAACAGCAATACCAGCCAGCTGATCTATAACTGCCGGCGCCTTATCGAATTCGCTTCTCAGTTCTATACGCTTTATCCGGGCGATCTCGTTTACACCGGAACGCCGGACGGCGTGAGCCCGGTGAAGCCGGGCGACAGCATCGTCTGCCGTTCGAGCCCGGTTCTCGGCGAGCTCAAGACCGCGGTGCGGGCGCACGAATTGGGCGCGATCGAGAGCGATCGGCGCGCGGGCGTTGAGGCCTAACGGCCAGGCTTTTGGGAGACGTCCGATGTTACAGATCAAACGCGCCGGCCACTCGACGCTCACCACTCCCGATCTTGAGCGAATGATCGATTACTTCACGCGCATCGTCGGCTTAAGTCTCATCGCGCGCGAGAAGAGCCGGGCGGTGCTCACCACCAAAGCCGGGCTGGAGGCGATCGTGCTCGAGCGCGGCGGCGCGGTCGACGCGCCACGACTGTCGTTCCAGATCGCGCCGGGCAGCGATCCGGATGAAATCGTTGCGCGGCTGAAAAAAGCCGGCATCAAAAGCGAGCGGCGAGGCGACATCACCCCCGGCATTCGCGAGGCCGTGACCTTTAAGGATCCCAAGGGCACCACGCTCGAAATCTTTGCCGATTGCAGCTTCGCGCCGGACGACGCCACGTTTACCGGCGTGATGCCGCTGAAATTCGGTCACATCGCCTACCAATGCCCCGACGTGCAAGGCATGGTGAAGTTCTATTGCGACACGCTGGGATTTCGGGTGTCGGATTGGCGCGGCGACTTTTTTGCCTTCCTGCGCTGCAGCCGCGACCACCATACCGTGAATTTCCTGCGCGATGCCAAAACCGCCATCCATCACATTGCCTTCGAGGTCCGCGACTGGTCGGACATCAAGCGCGCGGGCGATCTATTAGCCAAAAGCAATATCAAGCTCAGCTGGGGTCCGCTGCGCCACATTATCGGGCATAACATCGCGATCTATCACAAGAACCCGGACGGCGTCGTGATCGAGTTCTTCTGCGAAATGGACCAGATGCACGATGAAGAGCTCGGTTTTTTCGAGCCGCGGCCCTGGCATCAGGACCGGCCGCAGCGGCCGAAAGTGTGGGGCGACGATACGCTGTCAAACTGGTGGGGCCCGATGTCGCACAGTCCGAATCGAACGAACGCCGCGGCGCTAAAGCAAACGGCTACACCGACAGCTGAGCCCGTCGGCGCCGAGCGAACACCCGCCTTGGCTCGCGCGCGGATGCGCAAAGAGCAGAAAAAAAGCCGCCCGGCAAAATCGCGGCACTAGCCCGCTCGGCTATGCTGCGTGGCCACATGAGGGAAGCTACGTAGCTGTTTGCTCGTATCGAATTCTTATTTGATACGTTTTCATATTAACCGATCGTTCCGGTTGTGACGGCAGGATTGCAGCGCTGGGCACGTGCTCCGCGGCGCCGATCGTCGGCCGGAACACTCGGATGAGCGCAATACGCATACTGCACGTCGATGACGAGCCGGATATTCGCGAGCTCGTCGACATGTCGCTCGCGCTCAATCCGGACTTTCAGGTGCGCGCCTGCTCCTCGGGCGCGGAAGCGATCGAGACCGCCGCCGAATGGTCGCCGTACCTGATCTTGCTCGACGTGATGATGCCGGGCATGGACGGTCCGACCACGCTGACGAAATTGCGCAAAAATCAGAAAACTTCCGAAATTCCAGTCGTGTTCATGACGGCGCGCGCGCAGGCCCGCGAGGTTGAGCAGTTCATTTCGCTGGGTGCGCAGGGCGTGATTTCAAAGCCGTTCGACCCGATGACGCTCGCCTCCCAGCTGCAAGACCATTTGCATGCGGTGAGACGGATCTGACCATGCGCTCGATCACCTCATGGCTGCGGTGGGCGACAAACAAAACGACGACGACGCCGTCGTGGTCGGGGCCCATTGTCGCCTTCGCCGTCATTTTCGCCGCGATCACCTGGATGAATGCGCGTTCCGAGTCAATGCCGGAACGGCGGTTTGACGGCTTTAACGTCATTGCGACCGCTGCGGATCCGTTCGGCAGTACATCGGCAAGGCTGGCGCTTGCCAAGGCCAAGGAGCTCGGCGCGTCCGCGGTCGCGGTCATTCCGTTCCTATGGCAACCAAACGCGGCCAGTCCAGACCTCGTTCGCGGCAAGGATATGAATGATGACGAATTGCGCGCCGCGATCCGGGAGGCCCACACGCTCGGCCTCGCCGTCCTGGTAAAACCGCATGTGTGGGTGCCGCAGAGCTGGGCCGGCGCTATCGCGATGCATTCACAAGCGGACTGGCAGCAATGGTTTGCAAACTATCAGCGCGAGATTACGCATATCGCGCAGATCGCCGAGGAGGAGAAAGCCGAAGCCTTCGCGATCGGCACCGAGCTGTCGCAAACCACCCTATTGCCGCAATGGGACGATCTTATCGCCAAAACGCGCGCCGCTTTTTCCGGCCGTTTGCTCTATGTAGCGCATAATGTCGACGAAGCCGAGACGGTTCCGTTCTGGGTTCGGCTCGATGCCATCGGCGTTTCGCTCTACCCGCCGCTCGGCAGCGACAACGATCGCGACTATCGTCGCGCCGCGATGCGCGCGACAGCCGACCGTCTCGATATGCTGGCGATGATCTACAGAAAGCCAGTCGTGGTCGCAGAAATCGGGTTGCGCTCCGCGGCAGGCGCCGCGGCGAAACCGTGGCAAAGCGCGGAAGAGCGCGCAGCGGCGGCCGATCCGGTGCTTCAGGCCGACGTACTCGCCGATTGGTTGACGGTTCTCGATCGTCCGACGATCGGCGGAGTCATGATCTGGCGCTGGTTCACCGATCCGAATGCCGGCGGATTGGCCGATACCGATTTCACGGTACAAGGTAAGCCGGCCGAACATGTTCTCCAATGCGCATGGACCCAAAGCTGCGGTCACAGCTGAAATTACTTTTCCCTAGAACTGGTGCCAGACGCCGAAGATCAGCCCGTTCTCCTGTAACGCATTACGGCCGGCATAGGTCGTGTAGCCGCCACCCTGCAGCTCCCAAGTCGGCGTCAGAGAATAAACCGCGCTGAGCTGCAGCTTGTAGTATTCGTAGCTGCCGCCGTCGTAGAGAGTATTGCCGGCGCCTTCGGAAATGACGTTGAAGCTCTGGGCCAGCAACAGCCATTGCGGCAGCACTTTCACGCCGAACGTCGCATCGGCACGGAATTCACTTGACAATCCGGCCGTGCGTTGGCGCTGCGCCGCTTCGAGATCGAAAAATGCCGGCATGTCGCCGAGCTTGAAATTATGCCCGAGCAGCGCGCGAAAATCGGCTTCAACGTCGGTATAGCCGATGGCGGCGGGGTTCGACGTATCGGTGGTGCCCGGTAGACGCAAAGTCGCTTGGCCGGACAGCACCCAGCTTTGGTCTCCGTAAAAGCCATAGCGCGCGCCGAACTCGGTATAGCCAAGACCGGTGCGCCGGGCATCAGTCGGCGCGGCGATATCGATGTGCTGCAATCCCGGATCGAGGATGAGTGTCAGCCGGTCGGTCAGGCCATACTCCACGAGCAGCTGCGCTTCGACTTTGTTGTAGCGCGGCGTCGAGTTGAGACCGCCATTGTCGAAATAGTTCGTGGCCGTGCCGGCGGTGAGGCTCGCGAGCCACTGCCCGGTGCCTTCCGGCAAGGTCCATGCCCCGGCGAAAGCCACGGCTGGCGAAGCCATGACCAACAGCACGGCACCAACGCAACGTGTCAACACGCTTTACCCCGTCCGATACCAGTGACGCCGCGTTGGCTGCGATGGGATCACAGCGTGCTTCTGGTCTTCCCACTCCCCTCGATCACTTCCGAAAAATGCTCACCTCGTCAGCTCATTGTTAGGCGGTCAGTGCCACGACCCGGTCACCGCCGGCAGCGGCGGCGTCTTGCACACAGGAGATGGCCTGGGTCAGCAGATGGATGCGGTCGACGGCGCGCTTCACCTGCCCGGTGACCGCCACCACGCTCGCGGTGACATAATCGGACACGACCGATTCCGAGTTCGGCACGTGCAGCTTCGCGACCGTCGTGCGCAACGTCTCGCGAAGTTCGCGCGCCGCGTTGGTCCCGAGTTCGGGCGCGACGAGAATGATCATGCCGTTGCGATAGGATGCAGCGACGACGCCGATCGTCGCCGCGAGGCGGCGAACCGCCCGCGACACCTCGGCGATCACGCCCCTCGCGGCGGCATCGCCATTGGTCGCGCTGTAGACGTCGAAACGGTCCAGCATCAGCGCGACGATCGAGATATCCTCGCCCGACCGGCAGCCGCACGCAGTCGACAGATAAGCCTCGGCGACTTCTCCGACGAACAAGCCGGTGGTCTCGTCGACCCACAGTCCGGAACGGCGGTCGCCCCAATTCGATAGAAACGACAAAAGTTCCCGCTCGCGCGCCTGACGGCGGTCGAGTTCCTGCTTGAGCTTTAACGCCGCGCGCACCCGCGCGATCAGCTCCACGCGGTTGACCGGCTTGGTGACGTAATCGGTTGCGCCCGCCACGAAGGCATTCGACAATGAGTTCATATCGTCGAGCGACGTGACCATGATAATCGGCAGATCGGCGTAACGCGAATCGTTGCGGATGCGCGCGCAGGCTTCGACGCCGTCCATTTCCGGCATGACGATGTCGAGCAACACCACATCGATGGTCGGCTTCTCCTCGGTATCGCGGCCGACGTCGAGGATCTTCAGCGCCTCCCAGCCGGAGCTCGCGGTAACGATGTCGGTGTAGCCGGCGGACAGCAACGCCCCCTCAGTGAGATCGCGGAAGTCTTCCGAATCGTCGATGACCAGTATCCGCATCGGCACCTCCGTATTTATACTCATATTTTCTTGCTCTTCATCGTACCGAGCGAATATTAATTCTTGAGAGCCGGCACTGCGTTTGCGCGTGCGAACAATCGCCAAGTATTATTTTGGTATATGACGCGATAACCCGGAGCGCCTTCGCGGAAAAAATTCGGAAACGCCTTGTCGAGGCGATCGTTGGCGCCGGTGCTGCTTTGCGGGTCCGGAACCGCGACGTAAGGCGTGTCGAGGCGGTCGAACAGGATGGCGAGCGTGAATGGTTCGCTTTGCGGCCCGAGAATTCCGCGCACGCGGCCGCGCCCGAGCACAAAGGCCGGCGCATTGTCGATATCGACCAATACGCCGTCGTCTTTAGCAACCGCCCCGCCGGCGGTCAGCGCGTCGATCCGTTCGCCGCCGTCGCGCACCGCGGCGCCGTGCAAATAATTGACGGTGCTCGGATCGATGAGCATGAGTCCGGCCAGCCCGCCGAACCATCCCCAGAGCAAAAGCGCGATGGTCAGGCCGGGACGTTCGTGCGCAACCGGGATGCGGACGACGGTCGTCGCAGCCAAAACTGGCGCGGCAATCACGATGGCGGTCGGGTCGCCGAAAAAGCCGCTCAGCACGCTGAGCGCCGTCGCAGCGATCGCGATGCCGGCGAAGATTTCGGCCGGCACGACGAGCGGCCGGCGCCGACGCACGAACAGCAGCATGACCACCGCGATTGGCGCGCCGATCGCGAGCGCCACGGCCATCGCCGAGCTGGCATAGAGCCAGAGCAAGCCGGACAGGCGGTCGCCAAAGGCGCGCGTCACGGCTGCCGTCCATAACGACAAGCCCTGCGCCGGCGCCGCCAGAAACGTCCAACCGTCGCCCGGAAAAATCCAAGATACGTAGCTGAAAGCTGCGATCGCAAATACAGTGGGAAAAATCAGCGCTATGACCACATTGAACGCTGAATGCGCGACCAGAACCGGACGCACCGCAAACGCCAAGAACGGTATAGCGGCAAACGCGAACGCCGCGCCCAACGGATGCGAGAAAGCGAGCGCCATCAGCGCGAGGCCGACGCCCATCACTTCCGACGTGCCGCTACGGGCGCGTAGATCGTAAAGCGCGCCGCATAACATCAGCAGGAACGCGGCGAAGAACATGTCGGAGGGACCGGCGACGACGGCTCGCAACAGCGCCGGATGAAATGCCACCAACGACGTAGCGATGCCGGCCACCGACTTCGGCAGCTGCGCTTTGCGGAATGCCGTGAAACACACGGCGGCGATAAGGGCAAGAAGCCCAGCCGCCACCAAAGCCGGCGCCGGTGTATCTGCCGGCGCCAGCCAAGCAACCAGCGTCGTTGCGAGAAACGGCAAAGTCGGATAGGCCGCGACGATGCGGCCCAATGGAACCTGGCCGTCGGCGGCGGTGCTGGCGCCGGCCCACAGCCGCAACGCGTCGTCGGCAATCAAACCGTTACTCACGGCAACAGCCGTAAGTGCCAGGATCGAGACGAATGCCAGCGCGGCGAGCGGAGCGGCCGCGAGCATGCGCGCCATCGTACGGTTCACGACGCGGTTGCGCGCACCGGCATTACTGATCGCAATAGTCATGGCATTATTCCTGGCGCGCCTTCGGCCGCCGGCACTTGCGCCGTGACATGTCGAGACACGCCGTGCTGGGTCTTTTCCCAAAAGAAAGGATCGCGGATGAGCTGCCAAAGCGCCCGATAGGCGGCCAGCGAGATGAGCACCCAGTAGCCGAACAACGTGAAACTAAACGGGATGAGTTGGAGCCAGCCGCGCCGTATCGGCGCCAGCATCAGCAGATAGGTGAAGGCGCCGTTGCCGGCGAGCAAATTGAACAAGCAGAGGAACAGCAACACCTGAGGAAAGATCGGATCGAAGCTCGCGGCCGGAAGCCCAAGCCAGATTAGGTACAGCACCCAAAATACCGGATTGAGGAGACCGGCTAGTACCGTGCCGCCGATGAAGAAGATGAAGCCGAAAAAGCCGAGGATACCGGATGTGCGGATGAGCTGAAGCGGCCTTCTGGTGTGAACCAGAAGCGTCTGCATGTAGCCCTTGATCCAGCGCGAGCGCTGACGCAGCCATTGACCGGTGCGGCAACTCGCCTCTTCGTAGGTCGTCGAATCGACAATGCCGACGCGATAGCCCTTCTGTCCGATGCGGATGCTGAGATCGGCGTCTTCGGTGACGTTGAAGGGGTCCCAGGCGCGCAATTCGCGCAATACGTCGATGCGAAAGTGATTCGACGTGCCGCCGAGAGGGATCGGTATGCCAAGCCGCTCCAGCCCCGGCAGCACCTGGTCGAACCAGAGCGCATAATCGAGCGTGAACATACGGGTAAGCCAATTCTCGCCGGCATTGTAGTAATTGAGGCGGCATTGCAGGCAGGCGGTATTCGGCGGCGAGCGGCGGAACGTGGCCACCACCTTGCGCAGCTGGTCGGGTTCCGGCCGATCCTCGGCGTCATAGACGACCAGATATTCGCCGCGGGCGAAGCGCAGCGCGAAATTGCAAGCCTTCGGCTTGGTCTGCGGCTCCGATCGCGGCACCAGAATGATCTCGAACACGCCTTCAAGGCCGAGGCTGCGCGCGGCTTCGATGGTTTCGGTATCGTCGGCCTCGAGTACGATTTTGATGTCGAGCTTGCCGAGCGGATAATCGAGATTGCGTAAGGCCTGCGCGAGCTGCGGCAGCATCGCGGCTTCCCTGAACATCGGCACCAGTACGGTGAATACCGGCAATTCCTCGGTGCGCAGCGCGCGCGCTTCCACCGCAATCGTCTCGCCAATATCGGCGGAACGGCCGCCGCCAACCGAAACCAGAACGCCCTTGAAGACGAAATTGCCGAGATAGAAGATGCTTATTGCAATGTTGAGCAAAACGAGCGTATCGAGCGGCGCGAAGGCAAGCCCTGCCAGAATAGCGCTCAACACTCCATAAGCAGCGAACAGCTGCGGCGGCGTAAAGACCGTACGGGCCGACATTTGCGGATCCAGCTCCGCCAGTTCCAGCACGGCACGGCGCGACAAGGTCTTGGCGAAGGCGGTCTGCACCGTAATAACGATGTCGAACTTGGAAACGACGACGAATTCGATATCGGCACCCCAGCGGCCGCGCGCGAACAGCAGCGTTTCCGGGCCGGGCTCGGCTGTGGCGATGAGAAGCCGTCCCTCAGTGCGCCGCCACGGCAACGTCAAGCGGCTGGCATAGAGTTCGATTTCCGACGCCCGCAACAGCTTGCGATCCGGCGGATCGCGCATGAGATCGACAAACGCCAGATCGAAATTTTGCGCGTAGGCTTCGTAGTACAGTCGGGGACCCATCCAGTTGCGCGACAATAGCGCATCGCCGAGCCGCACGTTCCACCGCTCTGCCAGATCGACGGCCTCGTCGAGCTGCGGCAGGGAGATGACCCGCCGTCCGACCAGGAGATCGCCCAGCGCGCGATCCGATGGCGACAATGGCATGGTCTACTCGGGCATGGCCTAGTCGGACGGGTTCGCCGGCCGGCGGCGGAACATGCGTTGCAACATCAGGAGCAGCGCTGCCGTCACGAACAGCCAGAGGCCGGCAATGATCCATGAGCGGAAACGTCCCGCCACAGAGAGCCACGAGACCTGATCCGGATAGGAAATCCGCACCACAGTATCGCGCTCGGTCGACATCGCCAGCGCGACGCCGTTGCCGTCGACGAATGCGACATCGCCGTGGTCGAGGTGGATGTCCTTCGGCGTCGGCATGGATTGGTCCTGCGCCAACGGCTTGAGCCACAGCCCGGGATAGTCGCCCGCGGCGACGATTTGGGCGACCGCACCACCGACAAAACCGCCGAGATCGAGGAGCGTGCGTCCGGCACGGTCGGTCACGGCGACACGACCGAGATCGAAACGCACTCGTGGCGCGGCCCCTTGCGGCGGCGTGTCGCTCACCGCAATGAACGGTGCATCCGGCAGCGGCGCACTGCCGCCGGGAATGAAGTCGACCGAAAGCGGCGCGGTATCGGGGGACAGTTGCGCGGCCACTTCGGTGACCATATCGAGCACTCGATCTGGCTGTTCGGCGGCGATCCTGGGCAGCAGAAGTTCGAGCCGCTGCGAAAACCGTGACGTGAGGTCGGAGAAATCATGCGGCGTAGCGTCGGCGCCGGTCAGCACGAGCGCAGAAGAGCCAAGAATTTGCGCCGGATAACCCTGCGGTTCGAAACGGCAATCGCCCTGCGCACTATCGCGCTGAATAAGCACGCGGACATTGGCAATGTTGCCGACGAGGCCGTCGGGCAAGAGGAGATCGAGATGGGTGGCTTCGCCGGTCGCGGCAACCGTGCTGCCGAGCAGGCGTTCGTTGACGAACGCGCTGACGACGGCCTTCTCGCCGGCGCCATCAGGCGCCACCATGACATCGAGCAAAAGGCGCGCCGGACGCGTTCCGGGCGGCAGCCGTCGCATGTCGATGACTGCAGCAAGATCGGCGCGGCCGAACACTTCGGCTTCCGCCGGCGCCACGCGCAATTGGTCGAAACTGATGCGGTCGGTCGGTAGCGATACCGGCGTAGCATCGCCGACCGCTGCCTCCTCGATGCCGCGCCCAGCCGCCAGCAGCGGATTCGAGAAAAGCCGGCCGGCTCGCACCACGCTGCCGTCGGACACCAGAAGCGCCGGCGAACCCGCGATCCGAACGGCAGCGACCATTCCCACCGAACCCGGTTCGCCCGCCAACCGCGTAACTGGATTATCGACGATGCCGATGGTGTCGGACAGCGGCCCCACCACGATGAGGCCGCGGGTCCACCGCCCTTCGTCGTCGCGCTTGGCGAGTTCGGGCAACGAGCCATAGCCGTGATAGAATGTAACAAGCCGGCCGCTGGCGATCAGCGATCGCGCAACCGTAATGGCCGTGGCAATTTCGCTGGCCGCGACGCGCCGGCCGGGAAGTACTACGGCGACATGACGCGGCATCAGCGCGGCGGTGGTGGTGACATCGAGCTCGTTCGGGCCGAGATCGACCTCGACCGCGCTCTCGGGCCGAATGGTCAGGCTATCGCCGACATAGCGCACGTCGATGCAGCGATCGAGTGTCGCCGCGCCGGAATAAAGAAATGAAATTTTCAGATAGCCGTTTTTCGGCAGCGTATTGCCGAGCGGAATGCGGACGACGCGGCCGCTGCTCTTGCCGTCGAGGACGATGGCGGCGACGGTACGATCGTTGACCTGCACTTCGAGATTGCGCCGCGCCTCGTGCGCGCTGAGATCGTCGAGCACCAGCACCAGATCGCTCACCGTCACGTCGCTGCGCTGCGGCAGCGGCACGAAGAGTTCGTGATGGCCGCCCAGATTGGCGAAGCGCAAGCCATTGACGAAGCCGATATCGGCCAGCGTGACTTCGGCGAGCGGACCGCTTGGCCGCAGCACGGGCGCGGGCATTGCCGGCGCCGGCGTCGTCGAATTCACCGGCGGCTCGGCGGAAACGAGGTGCGGCGCGTGTCCGGGTCGCGGCAGCGGTAGCGGTAGCGGCAAGCGCCGCTGCGCTTCCGCCTGTGTAGAGACGCAAAGCGCAATCGCGAAGCTGCACGCCACCCAGATACGCATACCCTAACCCCTCAGTCCTGCGTCACCTTCAGATCGCAATAAAAGTGCTGCATTTCGCGCTCTGCGGCGGCGCGAAGACTGAGGAGCCGTTCTCGGAGCGCCGCAATCTCATCATCGGAGAGGCCGCGCCGCTCGCTTTGCGCCGGTCGCAGCACGTCTTCGACGTCGTGAGCGGCGCGGCCGGTCGCCGGAAATCCGACGGTCGGCCCGACGCCGACGATGCCGTGCATGCACCGATAGGCTTCGCCGACGGCAGCCGCGGCAGCCGCCGTGTGGCCGGCAAGCTTCGGAATCGACGCGTCGGTATCGTCGATGCGGCCTTGCAGCGTCGATACGAAACGGCGGCGTACCCGGGCCAGCCGATCGGCAAAAACATCTACGCTCATCGAATAGTCCCCCACCCAAAATGCATAAGTGAATCGGGAGAGACAGTAAACAACAGCTATGTATAATGGTGAATCTATACTGAATAGGTATAACTACTTACTGATTTTGTACTGTATAATTTCAAGTATAAATCGGAGCAGCGCAGTATTACTTACAACATGGAGCAAGGGTGCGGAGGCAGTCGCAACGACCTCACGACGCGACCTCGATCCGCCGCCCAGTCCCGTGCGGCGGATTCGCCTCGCCTTGGCGCGATGATCCGACACTTGGAAAGCCGGCCGAATTGCCCTAGATCAAGACGCCACGCAGCGGCGGTGCGTTGCAGCTGGAGAAAGCGCTTACGCTCTTTTGGCTAAATCACGGACCGCAGGCGCAAATTGGGGAATAGTTCAACGGTAGAACTGCGGACTCTGACTCCGTCAATCTAGGTTCGAATCCTAGTTCCCCAGCCACGCCTTTGTTCGCAGTTATTCGCGGTCCTTCGCTTACGTCCGCTTGCATATTGAAATATCAACGTTATTCATAGAATTAAATTCGTCGGCGACCATATCGTGCCAAAGGTGCTGCCGCCGTCGAGTTGTTGTTGCTGGCTCGCTACCAGCTGTATGGCGCTGTGTATTGCCCAGGAGCTTGAAAGCAGCAAAATTCCACTGATTGTGATAGACTACCCAACACTAGGCGTACCTGACGAACAGAATATTCCCTCAGAAATTGGTGATCCCTTTCGAAAATATATTTCAGGTCCAGACGAGACGACGGCCCGTGGACGTGAAGTCTTTGATAACGTGCGACGGTTGCAAATAGACATAGCGACTCTTCGCGTTTTTTCTGAACCGAAACTGCATGAGCTGATTATTAGGTACCTTGATCCGAGCGACGTCCGTGCGTGTGTATTTGAAGCTATCCCGTTTTTGCGAGGAGATAGTTAGTGGGGCGCTGGACAAAGTTACATCAGAAGTTAAACGCTAATGGCTCGAAGCCGGGTTGTTGCCGGCGCCATTTTGAGGAACAGCGACAGCGTCAGCTGTTCGACGTACTCGAAGCAAGATAGCTGCTAATCTCCGTCGAGCTGCTTGACTGTCCGAACATCTTCTGTCCGGAGAAGGTCGCGCTGTATCGCCGGATGCTCCGCGATAGATCCGCGACGCCACCAAACCTAGTCCGGCGCCGGGTCAACCGATGGCTGGTGCAGGACGGCGCGCACCGCGTTGCCGCAGCGATAGCATCAAATATTTCTTCCATTGCCGCCCTCCTCCTCAGGAACATCATCAGGTGCATGACACACTGTGTCGCACTCGTGACAAATGACGGCGCGCCTTACTTCAAGTTTCTGGTAAGAAATCCAAGCAACAAGCTCTAATGGCCGCTAGGCACCAATGACCAAACTTTCGGCCGGGACATAGACAAGGTGATGCGCCTCTCGCAGTCCCTTGTCGGTTAGGCAGTGTGAACGAACGTAGATCATTGGTCAACGAGGAGAAGACGCCCGGAGAACGTATAACTTGTGAAGAAATCGCTATTTCTTAATAAGTTCGCGCTGCCTGCGAACAACAAACAAACCTTGAATATTATTTTGTTCGATGTCACAGTTTGCATCAATATTGATAGTACATAGCCATGATCGGCAAACAGGCAAAAATACTATCCGATGCACAAGTAGAACGTCTCCTTTCGTTCGTTTCTACTACCCGCAATCCTATCCGTAATCGCGTCATCGTCCTTCTGTCGCTCAAAGCCGGGTTGCGGGCCGGAGAAATTGCCAATCTGACTTGGCCAATGGTCTTGGGTCCTCAAAACGAAGTCGCCGCTGCGATCGAGTTGCGGGACCACGCCGCGAAGAAGGGAAGCGGACGGCACATTGCCATGCACCCCGATCTTCGCGACGCCCTGGGCCACTGGCGCGACGTTACAGTTATCGTGGGACCGGTTGTCCGATCCGAGCGCGGCCGTGCAATGACGCCGGTCAGTATCGTCAACTGGTTCAGCGCAGCGTATCAGGCCATTGGCCTGGAAGGGTGTTCGTCTCATTCCGGCCGCCGCACGTTCATCACCCGGGCAGCACGGCTCGTTCACAAGACTGGTGGTTCGTTGCGCGATGTTCAATTGCTCGCTGGACACCGCTCAATCCAGACGACACAGCGATACATCGACGGTGACACCGACGCGCAGCGCAAGCTGGTCTCGCTCATTTGATAATGACCAGCCAGAGAGCCAAACGAACCACAACTCCCGCCTTGCACTCGCAGCCATCAAACGCCGGTGCGCTCGATCATGCTGTTCGGGTGATACATGGTGTCTGCTGCCTGGCCGGTTCGGCGAGCTTGATTAGCGACATTCGCGCTGAGCTGCAGGCTGAGGGTATTCCCTCCGCCATCCGGCGCCACGATACTGCAATCTTATTCGATTGGCTGATGGCGGCTCTCAGCTATCAAGGCATCTCGGATCGCGTCGCCACCGAGTACATGGAGCAGCACGGTCGGGCACGGTGGCATGACATCGAGACCAAACTCCGTCACGGTACCACCTGTCCGAAGCTGCAAAGCTACTGGCATTTCCACGGCTGCCGGTACGACAAGATTAGCCGCACCTGTGCCGAGCCCGACCACATCGGCGGTTGTCCAGTGCCGAGCCACGACTTGCGCAACGGTCGGCTCAATCAGACCGCCTACTCTCTCTACCTTTTTATTCGCGACATTGCGGATGGTAATCTGGTCAGCTGGATCGACCGGCAACTACGAGAAGCCGACCGGCCGCATGATGCCGACCGCCCTGCCCGGCTGCGCGCCGCCCTGATCGAGCCACTGCGAGAAGTCTACGGCGTGTCGGACAAGGTCCTCACCATGACCTTGTCCTGCGTCTTGTTGGCCGCCCCACGGGGCTATGAGACCTGGCGGCAGGTCGGCGCCAGCATGATCGCCATCGACACGCTGGTGCACAACTTTCTGCACCGTACCGGCATCCTGCACCGGCTCCGTGCCGAGCATCCGTATGGCGCAGCCTGCTACCAGCCAGGCAGGTGCGCCGATATTATCGCCTTGGCGGCCGAGCAAATCGACGCCAATGCGTTCAATCCCCGGTTCCCAACTGTTTTCCCGCGGTTCGTGCAGCACGCCATTTGGCGCTACTGCGCCCAGTCGGGGCTCGACATCTGCAACGGCAATCGCATCGATGATCGCAAGTCTTGCGACAACATCTATTGCCAAATTCGTAGGCTTTGTGATCGTATTAGCCCAAATAAACGTAGTAATATCAATAACTTGAAAGGCATTGGACGCCACTAAAGCGTTTGACGATGTATAAAGTCTACAGTATTATTCGAATGAGAGGCTGAATCGGCCTTTCAATACTACATTTTAAGGAGAATGACTGTCATGAGACTCAAAGATCGGCCCGGCAGAGTCCGGGAATACTACAAAAACCTGTCCATTTTACCGCAAAGGGGCCCGCTGGGCCCCTTCGGCGTTCAGGAGACCTGTCATGACCAAGACAACCACCAAAGCCAATGCGGCTACTCCGCAGTCCACTACCTCAGCGCCACTGATGGTGCTCGGCTACGACGAAGATCAGAAGCCGCGGGGCGCGCGGTTTCAGGGCGCCGACAGTAATCTGGTTGCCAAGACCGCCCAGCTCATGGACCTCAAGGTCTATGAAGCGACCACCGAAGAGTTGTCTGCCCTGACCAAGAAACTGACCGTTGGTCGGCTCTACTCCAACGGCAAGGGCTTCGTGCCCAACATCAGGCAAAATCTATACAGCCAGATCATTGTGGCGCTCGCGCCCGAGCCTCGGGCTGCCGTCGGCAAAGACGAAGACCAGCCGGCGGTCGCTTCGGGCCTGCCGAGGAGCTGGGACGAGATCGCGCCTGGTCATCTCGTGATCGCGCAAGAGACGCTCGAATACGGCTGGTGGAAGCCATCGTCATCGAGCGCAACGGCGACATGCTCACGCTGCGGTTTCGGGACTTCCCGAAGCTGCCCAAGTTCTCACGCCATCGCGCGGCAGTCGCGCTGGTTAGCCCCGCGCCGTGAGCCCGATCTGCTCTTGCCGGTGAGCGATCATGACGGCGGCCCCGCCAACCATCACCATCGGGGCCGTCGTCTTCTTTGCTCCAACCCGAAATCCACCCCATCGCCTGGCCCATCCAGCGTCGGCAGCAGCCGTGCCGTCGCGGCGAATGGATTCGCCTTGGCATCATCAATCACACCGGAGACAACCATGACGACCAAGACCAAGTCTCACCAGACCGAACGCATTCGAGCACTCAACGATGACCTGCGGCAGAACCTCGGCCATGGCCGTGCTGTGATGACGCCAGGCGCAGCGCTCGCGGACCGGAAGCTGTCGCCCGTATCATCAAAACAATCAAAGTCTACGACGACTTTTGCCACGCCAACGATCCGCACCAAGAACATGACTTTGGCTCGTTCGAGGCGGATGGCCATACGATCTTTTTCAAGATCGACTACTATGATGCGACCTTGACGGAGCGCTCGCCGATCCGGCCGATCCCGCGGTCACCGAGCGTGTCGTCACCATTATGCTGGCGGAGGAATATTGAGCCCTCAGTTCATAGGTCGGCACTACTCAGACATTGGGCATTCGGGTCGTGAACGGCCCAAGAGCTACTTCCCCGTAATTCCGCTTCTTCCCCCAACAGCCGACCTGCAATTGCAACGCAATATGTGTCGCGATGGGCCAGGAAGCGACATATGCACTGCAGCAAAGTTGGGGAGATTTAACGGGGCAATTCTGTGTTCAGGCGACACGAACGCGGGCGGTCGGTGGATGGCGCCCGTCAATTTGGATTTGTGCGGTTATGCGGCGCGTTCAACGCGTACGTCGATTTCGCTCCGAAGCGTCCCGAAATCGATTGGCTTGGTCAGAAGCGCCTCAGCGCCACGTTCCAGCGCCTTACGCTTCGTCTCCGCATCGCCGTAGGCGGTGATCATGATGATCGGAACATCGGGCCGCATCGCCTTCGCCTTGGGAAGTAGTTCAAGACCGCTCATCCCGGGCATGTTGATGTCGGACAGGATCAGAATGAGTGAACGGTCCCCTGCGTCGGTAATGCACTGAAGTGCCATTGGGGCCGATTGCGCAAACTCCATCTCGAAGCGGTCCGCGCGTAGATCGCGCCGGAATTGTTGCCGGAATAGAACCTCGACATCCGGCTCATCGTCGACCACGAGAATGAGTGGGTTCACGGGTGTTCTCCCGACTTGATAAGGGATGCCCCTGCACGCGGCAGAACGATCCGAAATTCGGTGAACTCACCGGGCTGGGTGTCGACCTCTATAGACCCGCCATGTTGCTTGACGATGATGTCGTGACTGATGGACAGGCCTAGCCCGGTCCCTTCCCCCGGCAGGCTTGGTCGTAAAGAACGGGTTGAATAGCTTCTCCTTGACTTCGGGGGGTATGCCGGTGCCGTTGTCGCGAATTTTGATCTCCACCCGGTCGCCGAGGTTCTTGGTCGCGGCAGCCAGTGTAGGCTCATAATTGCCACCATTCACTTCCGCCTTACGTTTGGTTGCGGCGTAGAACCCGTTTGAGATCAGGTTGAGCAGCGCCCGCGTAATCTCCTGCGGGAACAGATCGGCCTCGCCGGCGGCCGGGTCAAAGGCCCTTTCCAGGGTGATTTTGAAGCCCTGCTTCTCCGCCCTGGCGCCGTGGTAGGCCAGATTGAGGCTCTCCTCGACCAGGGAATTGACATCGACGGGCCGATGGTCGCCGGAGCCCTGTCGGGAGTGCAGCAGCATGTTCGACAATCGCATCGGCGCGCTTGCCGGTGTTGCACGACTTTGTCGAGATTGCTTTGCAGCGTATCGGCGATCTCGTTGATTTCCTCGCGCAGCTTGTTGTCGAGGTGCGCGCTGCCGAGCGCCG
>CAVTPQ010000022.1:0-423114 GCA_963736605.1 uncultured Alphaproteobacteria bacterium
GTTCCCCAGCCAATTGATTCCGCTCGCTTTTTTACCGATTCGACAGTCCACCCATCGTTTCGATGAAATTGACGATCGTCGGCACGCCATCGCCTCGGCGAAGATTGGTCATGACGAACGGGCGGGCGCCGCGCATTCTCTTCGCGTCGGTCTCCATTTTCGACAATGACGCGCCGACATGGGGGGCGAGGTCGATTTTGTTGATGACCAGGAGATCCGACCGCGTAATGCCCGGGCCGCCTTTGGAGGGAATTTTATCTCCCGCCGCAACATCGATCACGTAGATCGTCAAATCGGCGAGCTCCGGCGAGAAGGTCGCGGCAAGGTTATCGCCGCCGGATTCGATCAACACCAGATCGAGCGTGGGAAATTTCGCCTGCATGTCGGCGACGGCGGCGAGATTCATCGAGGCATCTTCGCGGATCGCAGTATGCGGGCAGCCGCCGGTTTCGACGCCGACGATGCGGTCGGCGTCGAGCGAGCCCGAGCGGACCAGAAACTCGGCGTCCCACTTGGTATAGATGTCGTTGGTGATGGCGGCGATATCGTAGGTCCCGCGCATGGCTTTGCACAGCGCGTCCATCAACGCAGTCTTGCCGGAGCCGACCGGGCCGCCGACGCCGACACGAAGCGGGCCATTTAAGCTAGGCACTGTCCCATCCTCAGCTGCGAAACAACCGCGTGTATTGCGTCTCGTGCCTGGCGCTGGCGATGTCGGCACGGAACACCGCGCTGCCGAGCTCGTCGAGCCGCGCCATCAAGGCCCGCTCCGCCGTTGCCGTGACCGCGCCTTCGAGCGCGTTTAGGACGCGCTGACCGTCTGTATGCCCAAGCGGAATGAGGCGAACGCCGGCGGAAGTCCAATTGGACGAGACCGCGGTCAGAAACGCATGCAATGCCGCGTCGAGCGGAATGCCGTGACCGGCGCAGGCCGTAGCAACCGCGATTGGATAAGCCACCGGCCCACCCCAAAGCTGCCGGAGCTTCACGAATGCCGCACATGGCCAGGCCGCTCGCGTCACGTCGAGAAAAGCCCGGCCCGTGGCGATCGTTTCGTAAAAGCGTTCGCGGGTCGGCACAAATGCCGCCGCAAGCTCGGCGACTTCGACGAAGGCCGGATCGTCGCCGCTCTGCACCGCTCGATAGGCATGGCTGAAGAAAATGCCGTCGCTCATCCCGGCGCCTGCGCTCAGCATGACCGCGATCCAGCAGCGCAACGTCTCGGCATTGGCGACGTCGCCCGCCTCCACCGCCCACTCGATGCCGCTTGAATAGGAAAACGCGCCGATCGGATAGGCCGGCGATAGCCAAGTCATCAGCCGATAGAGCGCGGCTGCTTCGAGGCGATCCGTCTTCGTCCGCTCATTGCCGCGACAGCGGGAATTCAGGCTGGGTCCCTGCTTGCGTGGGGACGTGCGGACAAGGCGGCGCACCTTAGACATGCTCGTGCGGATGAGAATGCCGCGCATGGGATTGCGCGCTTTGATAGGCCCCACCCTCCGGATCGAACACTGCTTCGATCTCGAGGACCTCGCCGCCGAGCTGACGGGCCAGTTCGGCAAGAACATGATCGCGGCGGATGCGCAGGCCGTTCGTCAGCACTTGCGCCGGCACATGCCGGTTGCCGATATGCCAGGCGATGCGCGCGAGGTGCCTTGGATCGACGCAGCGAATTTCCAAAAGTGCTTCCGGCGCGGCGATCACCTCGATCAGCCGCCCGTCCTCCAGCAACAGCGCATCGCCACCGCGCAGACCGGCCGGCGCGACCAGATCGAGCAAGAAGGCAGTACCGTTCTCGCCTGTCATGGCGAAACGCCGGCGATGACGATCGTCGTAATCGAGGACGACGCAATCGGCCGGCCGCCCCGACCAGCTGTCCGCCGCCTTGATTGCAATGGCGTGCATCGTCGCGGGACCCATTTTCCTCAAAACAGAAAATAGCGCTGGGCCATCGGCAGCACGTCCGCCGGCGCGCAAGTGAGCAACTCGCCGTCAGCGCGCACCTCGTAGGTCTCCGGATCGACCTCGATCGCAGGGGTAGCATCGTTGTGGATCATGCTCTTTTTGGAAATCTTGCCTCGCGTATTTTCCACTGCGACAAGTTTTTTCTGAATGCCGAGCTTGCGGCCGAGACCGGCCTTCACTGCGGCCTTCGACGCAAACACATAGGACGATGCCGTGCGAGCCCGGCCATAGGCCCCGAACATCGGCCGGTAATGCACCGGCTGCGGCGTCGGGATCGAAGCGTTCGGATCGCCCATCGGCGCGGCGACGATCGAGCCGCCCTTGACGATGCAATCGGGCTTCACGCCGAAGAAGGCCGGCGACCACAGCACGAGATCGGCCAGCTTGCCCTTCTCCACCGAGCCGATCAGTTTCGACACGCCGTGAGCGATGGCGGGATTGATGGTGTATTTCGCGATGTAGCGCTTGACCCGTGCGTTGTCGTTGTCGCCCTTCTCCTGCGGCAGGCGGCCGCGCTGCTTCTTCATCTTGTCCGCGGTCTGCCAGGTGCGGATGATCACCTCACCGAGCCGGCCCATCGCTTGCGAATCCGACGACATCATCGAGAGCGCGCCGATGTCGTGCAAAATATCTTCCGCGGCGATGGTCTCCTTGCGGATGCGGCTTTCGGCAAAGGCCAAATCTTCGGCGATTGATGGATCGAGGTGATGGCAAACCATCAGCATATCGAGATGCTCGTCGATGGTGTTCTTTGTATAAGGCCGCGTCGGATTGGTCGACGACGGCAGCACATTCTTCAGTCCCGCCACCTTGATGATATCGGGCGCATGCCCGCCGCCGGCGCCTTCGGTATGGAAGGCGTGAATGGTGCGGCCTTTGAAGGCCTTGATGGTGTCCTCGACGAAGCCGGATTCGTTGAGCGTGTCGGTGTGAATCATCACCTGGATATCGTAGTCGTCGGCGACCGAAAGGCAGCAATCGATTGCCGCCGGCGTGGTGCCCCAATCCTCGTGCAATTTCAGCGCACAGGCGCCGGCTTTGATCATTTCCTCGAGCGCCGCCGGGCGCGACGCGTTGCCCTTGCCGGCAAAGCCGAGATTGACCGGAAAATCGTCGGCGGCCTGGATCATACGGCCGAGATGGAACGGGCCGGGCGTGCAGGTGGTCGCGAATGTGCCATGCGCCGGACCGGTGCCGCCCCCGAGCATGGACGTCACGCCCGACATCAAGGCTTCATCGACCTGCTGCGGACAGATGAAATGGATGTGCGTGTCGAAGCCGCCCGCGGTGAGGATCTTTCCCTCGCCGGCGATCACTTCGGTACCGGGGCCGATAACAATAGTGACGTTGGGCTGAATGTTCGGGTTGCCGGCCTTGCCGATGGCGAGAATGTTGCCGTCCTTGATGCCGACGTCGGCCTTCACGATCCCCCAATGGTCGAGAATAAGCGCGTTGGTGATGACGGTATCGACGGCGCCTTGCCGATTGGTGATTTGCGATTGCCCCATGCCGTCCCGGATTACCTTGCCGCCGCCGAATTTTACCTCCTCGCCGTAAACGGTGAAATCCTTCTCGACCTCGATGATAAGATCGGTATCGGCGAGCCGGACGCGGTCGCCGGTCGTCGGGCCGAACATGTCGGCGTAGACAGTGCGCTCGATTTTCCCCGGCATGGCTGCGCCCCCTACAGTTTCCCCATCACTTCGCCGCGGAAGCCGTACACCGTGCGCTTGCCGGCCACTGCGACCAGCGTGACGTCACGCGTCTGTCCCGGCTCGAAGCGCACGGCAGTGCCTGCCGCGATGTCGAGCCGCATGCCGCGCGCTTTGCTCCGGTCGAACTTCAGCGCCGGATTGGTTTCGAAGAAATGATAGTGCGATCCGACCTGGATCGGCCGGTCACCGGTATTGGACACGGTGAGCGTCACGGTGCGACGGCCCTTGTTGAGCTCGATTTCGCCGGGCTTGATGAACAGCTCGCCGGGAGTCATGCGATCACCTGATCGGTTCGTGGACGGTCACGAGCTTGGTGCCATCCGGAAACGTCGCTTCCACTTGAATCTCGCGGATCATCTCGGCGATGCCGTCCATGACCTGCGCGCGCGTGAGGACGTGCGCGCCCTGCTCCATCAGTTCGGCGACGGTGCGGCCGTCGCGGGCGCCTTCTAGGATAAAGTCCGAGATCAGCGCGACCGCCTCGGGATGATTGAGCTTGACGCCGCGCGCCATGCGGCGCTGCGCCACCATTGCCGCCATGGCGATCAAGAGTTTGTCCTTCTCGCGCGGCGTGAGCTGCATGGCGTCTTCAATTCGTCCACAGCCGCGGCAGCGGCCCCGCACCGAGCGCGGCGAGCACCCTGGTAAGATCGCGTCGCAGTGCTGCACCGTCGGCAGCGACGCAGCGTACGGCCACGAGCCCGTTCCAAGCGGATGCGCCGACTTCTCCGGTAAAGTCTTGCTGCATTATGCGAACCGCTGCAACGTCTTCCTCGCTGCCGGGAAACTTCACCACGCTCGCCACCGCCGCGCCGCCAGCCGCAACGGCCCGCTCCGCCAGACTTTGCGCAATACCGCCCTCGAGGCGCACGGAGTCGGCAAAAATGAGGGAGCCGCCGACGCGGATGCGCCAGCAATCGAAGAAGCATCCCGAGACTACCGTTTCGCCCATGGCGGATCGACCGAAAATACTGGCTTCCGCTACGAGCAGGCTGGCGTCAGGCGCGAGATCGACGTCGATTTTGCGCCGCAGGCGCGATCGATCGAACAGAATTGTCTCCTGCGGCAGCCAGGCCAGCGTCCCGCCGGGCCCAACCGCGAGCTTCACGGCAAGCACCGTCTCCGGACCCAGCGAGCGGTAGATTTTTTCGGCTGCGGCGGTGGTTACGCTCAACCTTGCGCCGGCAGCGACGTTGATATCCAGGTCGAAACGATCCCCGCCCGTCATTCCGCCTGCAGTATTGACAATGACCGCGTCCAAAGCCCGGCCGTCCCGATGCGGAAAGCGGACCCGCAGCGAGCCCGATTCATGCACGCGCGCAGGCCGGCTGCCGACGCCACCGGCCGCAACGGTAAGCGCAATCCGTCCGGTCGCACGATTGGCGGCAAATACTTCATTGCGCAGCGGCACTGTCGCCATCGACATATTGTTCATCGAAATGCATCGAAGTTATTTTGGCATCGAGCGTCCAATAGCAATTTCAAATAGCCAATTTGCCATTTCAGATAGCCATTTCTAAATAGCCATGGCCCGCTTCAGCGCCGCTTCGTCGATATTCTCACGACTGCACGAATAGACGACGGCCCCGCGATCCATGACCGCGAAATGGTCGCCCAGTTCGCGGGCGAAGTCGAGATATTGTTCGACCAGCACGATGGCGATCTTGCCGAGCGATCGCAAGTAATCGATGGCGCGCCCGATATCCTTGATGATCGAAGGTTGGATGCCTTCGGTCGGCTCGTCGAGCAAGAGGAGTCGCGGCCGCATCACCAGCGCGCGTCCGATGGCGAGTTGCTGCTGCTGGCCGCCGGAAAGGTCGCCGCCGCGCCGGTGCAGCATGCCCTTGAGCACCGGGAACAGCGAGAACACGTCGTCGGGCACGTTGCGTTCGCCGCGCGGCAAGGGTGCAAAGCCGGTTTTCAAATTTTCTTCAACGGTGAGCAGCGGAAAGATTTCGCGCCCCTGCGGCACATAAGCGATGCCACGCCGGGCGCGCTCCGGCGGCCGCAAAGCGGTGATGTCGCTCCCCTCCCAAGTGATTTTGCCGCTGCTCACCGGGAGATGGCCGGCAAGCGCATCCAGAAGACTTGTCTTGCCGACGCCATTGCGTCCGAGCACGCAAGTCACTTTGCCGGGCTCAGCCTTGAGCGACACCGCGCGAAGCGCCTGAGCGGCGCCATAGTGCAGATCGATGTCTTGCGCTTCAAGCATCAGCTTATTCCTTGACGCATGATCTTTTCCAAAAACCGGTACCCACTTTTCAGGATCATGCCTTAGCGCCCCAAATAAACTTCGACGACGCGTTCGTTGGCCGAGACTTCGTCGATCGTACCTTCGGCAAGCACGGAGCCTTCGTGCAGACAAGTGACCTTGACACCGAGGTCGCGCACGAAGGTCATGTCGTGTTCGACCACAACGACGGTGTGCTCGCGGTTGATCTCCTTGAGCAGTTCCGCGGTCTGCCGCGTCTCCGCGTCGGTCATACCGGCCACCGGCTCGTCCACCAGCAACAATTTCGGATCCTGCGCCAACAGCATGCCAATTTCGAGCCACTGCTTCTGGCCATGCGACAGACGGCCGGCAAGGCGATTCTGCACATTCGTGAGGCGGATCGTCTGCAGAATTTCATCGATACGGCGGCGTTCGTCCGCGGTCTCTCGCGACCACAGCGTCGTGCGCGCACGGCGATCGGCCTTGAGCGCGAGTTCGAGATTGTCGAACACAGTGTGGCTGTCGAACACCGTCGGTTTCTGAAACTTGCGGCCGATGCCAAGCTCGGCGATCTCGGTCTCATCGAGCCGCGCCAGATCGTGGAACTTGTCGAAGATCACCGCTCCCTTGTCAGGCCTGGTCTTGCCCGTGACCACGTCCATCATGGTCGTCTTGCCGGCGCCGTTCGGGCCGATAATGGCGCGCATCTCGCCGGGTTCGATGGCGAAGGAAAGGTTATTGAGCGCCCGAAAGCCGTCGAACGATACCGTGACGCCTTCGATGTAAAGTAGCGTCCGCTCGAACGCCTCCATCGCCTTATTTTCGGCCTGCGCCAGTCGTTCTTGAATTTTCATCGGCCGCTCCTCATTCCGCCGGCTGCGGCTCTGGCGGCGGCGCGGTAACGCCCTCCTCGGCCGCGGCGGATATCCGGGCGCGGCGCAGCGCCGTCCAATGGTGCAGGCTGCCGATGATGCCGCGCGGCAACAGCAGCGTCACGCCGATGAAAAGACCGCCGAGCATGAACAACCAGTACGGCGCCAGCACGCCGGACGTGAAATAGGTTTTGGCGTAGTTGACGAGGATGGCGCCGACCGCGGCGCCGACCAGCGTGCCGCGACCGCCGACCGCCACCCAGATGACCGCCTCGATCGAATTACTGGGCGCGAATTCGCTCGGATTGATGATGCCGACCTGCGGCACGTAAAGCGCGCCGGCGATACCGGCCATGCAGGCGGACAGGGTGAACACAAGAACCTTGTAGGACTCCACACGGTAGCCGAGAAACCGGGTACGGGCTTCGGCATCGCGGATGGCGATCAACACCTTGCCGAATTTCGAAGTGACAACGGCCCGGCAGACCAGGAAGCCGAGCATCAGCGCGACACAGGTGATCGAGAACAAAGCCGCGCGCGTCGTTTCCGCCTCGACGTTAAAGCCGAGAATGTCCTTGAAGTCGGTCAGGCCGTTGTTGCCGCCGAAGCCGAAATTGTTGCGAAAGAAGCCGAGCATCAGCGCATACGTCAGCGCCTGGGTTATGATTGACAGATAGACGCCGGTGACGCGGCTGCGAAAGGCCAACCAGCCGAACACGAAAGCGAGCACGCCGGGCACCAGCGCGACCATCAGCGCGGCATAGGGAAAATGCTGGAAGCCATACCAGGCGTACGGCAGCTCCTTCCAATTCAGGAACACCATGAAGTCCGGCAGGATCGGATTGGCGTAGACGCCGCGGGTGCCGATCTGACGCATCAGATACATGCCCATGGCGTAACCGCCGAGCGCGAAGAACGCGCTTTGGCCGAGCGAGAGAATGCCGCAATAGCCCCAGATCAAATCGATCGACAAGGCGAGCACGGCATAACAGAGATACTTGCCGAACAGCGCGACCAGATAAGTGGGAATGTGTAGCGCCGAAGACTGCGGCACCGCAAGGTTGAGCACGGGAACCGCAATCGCAATAGCCGCCACCGCAATCAGGAAAATGGTCGCGCTGCGGTCGAGCGAACGGATGAGGATATGCGAGCTCACGCCTCGACCGCCCTTCCCTTGAGCGCAAACAAGCCGCGTGGACGCTTTTGAATGAACAGGATGATCAAGATGAGAATTGCGATCTTGCCGAGCACGGCGCCGGCAAACGGCTCGAGAAACTTATTGGCGACGCCGAGCACGAAGGAGCCGACGAAGGTGCCCCACAAATTGCCGACGCCGCCGAATACCACGACCATGAAGCTGTCGATGATGTAGCTCTGGCCGAGATTGGGGCTGACATTGTCGATTTGCGACAGCGCAACGCCGGCAATCCCCGCGATGCCGGAACCCAAGCCGAAGGTCAGCGCGTCGACCCGGTTCGTGCGAATGCCCATCGATGCCGCCATGGCGCGGTTCTGGGTCACCGCGCGCATCTCCAGGCCGAAGCGCGTGTAGCGCAATATGCCCAAGAGCGCGACGAATACCGCAAGCGCAAAACAGATGATCCAAAGCCGGTTGTAGGTGACGGTGATGCCGCCGAGATCGAACGCGCCGCTCATAAATGACGGATTGCCGACTTCGCGGTTGTTCGGTCCGAACGCCGTGCGCACGGCCTGTTGCAAGATCAGCGAAAGTCCCCAAGTGGCCAGCAGCGTCTCGAGCGGCCGGCCATAGAGAAAGCGGATGATGCAGCGTTCGATCAATATCCCGACGCAGCCGGCAAACAAAAATGCAAGCGGAATAGCCATCGCCAGCGAATAATCGAAAAGCCCAGGCGCATTGTTGCGGATGATCTCCTGCACGACATAGGTGACATAGGCGCCGAGCATCACCATTTCGCCGTGCGCCATATTGATCACGCCCATGACGCCGAAGGTGATGGCAAGGCCGATGGCCGCCAGCAAAAGAACCGAGCCGAGCGAAAGCCCGTACCAAAGATTTTGAACCGCGCCCCACTCCGCGAGCCGCGTTTGGATCGCGCCGATCGCGTCGCTTGCGGCCTTCGCCACAACCGGCGATTCGTGAGCGGGAATGTCCGAAAGCAGCCCCAGCGCATCTTGATCGCCGCGGTCACGGACGATCGCAATCGCTTTTAGTTTGTCCGCTTCCGAGGTGCCGGGCGTCGTGAGCAGGATGGCGGCACGCGCCTGTTCGAGCGCCACCTTGACGCGACCGTCTGTCTCCGCGGCGAGGGCCTTTTCCAGCGTCGGCAATGCGCTTACCGCACGCGACTTGAACACCGCTTGCGCGGCCTGGTACCGCCGCTCCGGATCGTGCGACAGCAGCGTCAGTTGCCCCATCGCCGCATCGATGGCACCGCGCAGCCGGTTGTTGAGATGAACACTATCGAGATCGTCCGGCGGCTCGCCGGTCACCGGCTGTCCGGTGGCGGCGTCGAACAGATGGCCGGCGGCGTCCTGAATGTAGACCGCCTTCTTTTCGGCGGAAAACATCAGCTGGCCGTTCTGCAACGCGCTGATGATGATTTCCGCCCGCGGACTGTCGCTGCCGACGACCTCCTTGACGCCGGTCAGCGTCTCGTCGAAATCGTCGGCGGTGAAGTGCGCGATGGCGTCGTCGAGGCTTGCAGCATGCGCGTTCGAGCAGCCCAAGGCGAGGCCAAAGACTAAAGCAAGCGCGACGAGACAAGCTCGGCCAAAACGCATCGCAATGTTCCCCGGCGCTATACGGAGGAGGCGACGCCGCCTCCCCGCGATGTCGGCGTCAAACCTTGGCGCAGGCGTGACTTAAGTACCGCCGCAGGTCTTGGTCACGGTGTTGTAGTTGCCGCAATTGAGCTTCACCCAATCCGCTATCAGGTCCTTCGACCCGGGCAGATAGGGCGACCAGGCGTCGCCGGGCACGAGGCCCTTGGTCTTCCACACCACGTCGAACTGACCGTCCGCGCGGATTTCGCCGATGAAGACCGGCTTGGTGATGTAGTGATTGGGCAGCATTTCGGAGACACCGCCGGTCAGATTGGCCTGCTTGATGCCGGGTAGCGCGGCAATCACCTTGTCGGGATTGGTGGTCTTCGCCTTCTCCACCGCCTTCACCCACATGTTGAAGCCGATGTAATGCGCTTCCATCGGATCGTTGGTGGTGCGCTTGGGATTCTTGATGAACTCATGCCACTCTTTGATGAAGGCGGCATTCGCCGGCGTCTTAATCGATTCGAAGTAGTTCCACGCGGCGAGATGCCCGAGCAGCGGCTTGGTGTCGAGGCCGGCCAGTTCTTCTTCACCGACCGAGAACGCGACCACGGGGATGTCGGTCGCCTTGATGCCCTGGTTGCCGAGCTCCTTGTAAAACGGCACGTTGGCGTCGCCGTTGATGGTGGAAACCACCGCCGTCTTTTTGCCGGCCGAGCCGAACGCCTTGATCTTGGAAACCTCGGTCTGCCAGTCGGAGAAGCCGAACGGCGTGTAGTTGATCAGAATGTCCTCGTCCGCCACGCCTTTCTGCTTGAGATAGGCTTCGAGGATTTTGTTGGTGGTGCGCGGATACACATAGTCGGTGCCTTCCAGCACCCACCGCTTCACCGAGCCGCCGTCGGCGCTCATGAGATAATCGACCGCCGGTATGGCCTGCTGGTTCGGCGCAGCGCCGGTGTAGAACACGTTGCGCTCGCCCTCTTCGCCTTCGAATTGAACGGGATAGAACAGGATGCTGTTGAGCTCCTTGAACACCGGCAGCACCGACTTGCGCGACACCGAGGTCCAACAGCCGAACACGACGGCGACTTTGTCTTGGCTGATCAGCTCACGCGCCTTTTCGGCGAACAGCGGCCAGTTCGAAGCCGGATCGACGACGACCGCTTCGAGCTTCTTGCCGAGCACGCCGCCCTTCTTGTTCTGTTCGGCGATGAGCATCAGCATCACGTCTTTCAACGTCGTTTCGCTGATGGCCATAGTGCCGGAGAGCGAATGGAGAATGCCGACTTTGATCGTATCCTCGGCCTGCGCCGGCAGAGCTCCCATCAAGCCAAGAGCAAGGCCGCTGGCTCCGACGAGCCAGCCACGGCGAGTGAGCGTATATGTGGTTATGGATTTGCTGGACATGAATGAGCCTCGCTTTGATTGGGCGAGCGCACGAACGGCGCCCTTCTGAGGCTGCATCGCAAAGCATGTGCCAGTTTTCTATGGCTCTAAAGCGCTGATTCCTTTAGCCCAATGTGACGAGCATGAAGCCGGGATGATTTTTTCATCACGCTTTCGCCTGCTTTATGAGCAGACCACGATGTGCCCAAGCCGCTTGTGAGGTCTCATTCCGCCGGCGTAGCGGCCAACCCCTCCTCCGACATCGTCAGCCGCGGCGCAAGTGCCGGGTAGCGGCTCAGCGCAAACAAAAAAGCCGCCACGATCGCGTAGGCCGTCGCAACCGTCGGCGTCACCGCAATGCCGACAGCTTGACCGTGCATGAAGCCGAAGAACGTCAGCACGGCACCAGCCAGCGCGAAGGCCGCGGCGTTGACGAATTTCTTATCGATGACGTTGGCGCCGATGGCTGCCAGCACGAGTCCGCTTAGAATCGCCCCGCCCCCGAGCGTCTCCAGACCGGGATAAAGCACTCCGACACTGGACAGCTTATCGTAGCCGAGCGCCGCGGCACTGACCCCGGCGACGCCGAGCGCGCCGTCCATCAACGTCTTGCACCAGCCGGCGAGATGCGGCGTCAGCGCAAGAACGATAGCGGGGGCGTGACCCTTGGGGGTGGTCTGGAACGCCTGCGCGCCGATCAGCATGCCGATGTAGAGAAGGATCGGGGAAATTGCGACGACCGGCACCAGCGCCAGCAACAGCGAGATGATGCCGAACCAGGACAGCACGATCACCATCAACCCGGTCGCCGCCGAATAACCGATGCGGCCGCCCATGCCCTTCCAGCCGGGATGACCGATATAGACCGCGTTAATGAACGGATTGCCCATCAGGCAGCCGATCAAGCTGACAATGCCGTCGGCGGTCAGCACGCGGGTGGTCGGATAGGGATCGCCGGCTGCTTCAGCGCTCTCGACATTGTCCATCGCCTCGACCAGGTCGTAGATGCCGAAAGGCACCGCGGTCACGAGGATCACGCCGAGATAGTGAAAGCCCGAGAACACGTGATTGACGGCCGGAATCGGCACGTTGAAGCCGAAATTCGCAAAGGCGTCGCCGACGCCTTTGACGCTCAGCCCGCCGTAATGAAGGCCGAAAAGGTTGGAGCCCCAGGCGATCAGCATGCCGACGGCGATCGCGACCAAACCGGCCGGTATGCCCTTGGGATATTTGAAGCCGCCGAGCCAGTTCACCATAATAATGGCGAAGCAAGTGAGCCCGATCACCGGTGTCTGGTAGATTTCCAGCGCCGGACGCATTGAAATGAACGTGATCGAGACGCCGGCCAGCGTTCCAAGCAGCGCGGCGCGCGGCGTTATTTTGCGGATAATCGGCGCAATGAAGCCGCCGATCATAAGGATAAAGCTCTGGAAGAACACCCAAACCAGCCCCGCTTCCCAGCCCTGGATCGGATCGTGGGTGGAAAGCGAGATCGGCAGCATAATCACGAAGGTGACGATGAACATGTGCGGCACGCTCACGCCCGAAGGCAGCGCGCACACGTCGTTGCGCCCGGTGCGCTTTGCCAAGCGATAGGCGAGATACGCGTAGTACAATGTCGACAGGCACATCATCATGCCGAGCGCCGGGAGAATGCGACCGAACACCAGAGAATCCGGCATTTTCAGCACGAACCGCAACAGGCCGGTGAGCACCAGCATGTTGACCAGGATGTTGGTGCCGAAGCCGAAAAACGCGTTCCAATCGCCGGTGGTCCACAGCGCCGGCCGGTACGATTCTGTTGATGGTGTCGTCGTCATCTCACTCCCCCGCGTGCTGGAGATTTCAATTTCGATTTACGCGATCTTCTGACTGCCGACGGCCGCCAGCGACCGCAGCAAGTGCGGCGATGCGGTCACTGAGCCGAAAATGCCGCCCTGCGCCTTGATCATGGCAAGGCCGGCATCGTGAAATTCCGGAAAATAGGAGGCGCAGCAGTCGGCGAGCACGATGCAGCGAAAGCCACGGTCGTTGGCCTCGCGGACCGTCGTATTCACGCAGACCTCCGTGGTGACGCCGGCGACGAACAGCGTGTCGATGCCGCGGTTGCGTAGCATCAGTTCAAGGTCGGTCTGGTAAAATGCCCCCTTGCCCGGCTTGTCGAGCACCGGCTCACCGTTGAGCGGATAAAGCTCCGGGACGATGTCGTGACCGGGCTCGCCGCGAACCAGGATGCGTCCCATCGGACCGCGGGCGCCAATGCGGTTTGCGGGATCGCCGCGCTCGACCTTGTAGGGTGGCGCGTCCGACAGATCGGGCCGATGCCCCTCGCGGGTGTGAATAACGAAGATATTCAAGCGTCGCGCGGCGGCAAGCACCGCGCCGCACGGCGCCACCGCCGCCCGCAGACGTGAGACATCGTTGCCGAGCGCTTCGCCGAAGCCGCCCGGCTCGAGAAAATCGCGCTGCATGTCGATAATGACGTACGCCGCAGCGGCGAGATCGACGACCAGCGGCGCCGGTTCAGCTTCGACTCTTACGCACGGCATGCCGATCTCCTGCCTCGCAACAAGAACAAACGTGCAAAATCGGGGCCAGGACCGGCGCGGCACCGCCTCGCGACAATTGCCTAATAAATGTGCGGCAACTGCCCAGGCCGTCCGGCAAGTGTTCCTGCCGCGGCCACAACACGGCGGCAAAGCCTTTGAAACGAGCTTTTATTCCGCGCCGATCGCGGCGCGCAGCTTGGCACGCGGCTTGCGGAGGCTTCCAGCAGCCAACGACGCGCCAGCCCTGGGAGGCCTCGATGAAGCGCCGCGAATTTCTCAAATCGATGACCGCATTGACCGCGGCCGCCGCCGTCCCCGCGCCCGCCATCTGGTCGCCGGCCAAGGCGCAGTCGCGTCAGGAGACGCTTCTCATCGTCTCCGAAAGCGGTCCAAACAATCTCGACATCCACGGCGTCGGCACCAACGTGCCCGGCTACGAAGTGTCCTGGAATTGTTACGATCGGCTCATCACTCATGAAATGAAGACGCTGCCGAACGGCACGCCGTATTACGACAAGAGCAAGTTCAAGCCGGAACTCGCCGAGGACATGAACGTCAGCGACATGTCGGCGACCTTCAAGCTTCGCAAAGATGGCGTGTTTCAGGACGGCACGCCCGTCACCGCCAAGGATGTCAAATGGTCGTTCGATCGCGCGGTGACGGTCGGCGGCTTCCCCACGTTCCAGATGAGCGCCGGCTCGCTTACCAAGCCCGAGCAGTTCGTCGTCGTCGACGACCACACGTTCCGCGTCGACTTCATGAAGAAGGACCGGCTGACCATCCCCGATCTCGCCGTCATCGTGCCCTGCATCATCAATTCGGAGCTGGTGAAGAAAAACGCCACCGCGCAGGATCCGTGGGGTCTCGAATATACCAAGCTCAATACCGTCGGCTCAGGCGCCTACAAGGTGACGAACTGGACCGCCGGCTCCCAGGTCGTGCTGGAGCGCAACGACAAATGGAAGGGCGGCCCGTTGCCGAAGATCAAGCGCGTCATCTGGCGCATTGTGCCGGACGCCGGCAATCGGCGGGCGTTGCTGGAGCGCGGCGATGCCGACGTCTCGTATGATTTGCCTAACAAGGATTTTTCCGAGCTGAAGACCGACGGCAAGCTCAACATCGTCTCGACACCGTACTCGAACGGCATCCAATATATCGGCATGAACGTGCAGGACCCTCCGTTCGACAACGTAAAGGTGCGCTACGCCGTGGCCTATGCCTTGCCGTACCAGAAGATCATGGACGTGGTGCTCTACGGGCTCGGCAAGCCGATGTTCGGCGCGCCGGCCGATACGCCGACCGAAGTCGCCTGGCCGCAGCCGCACAAGTTCAACACCGATCTCGACAAGGCAAAACAGCTCATAGCGGAGTCCGGCGCGACCGGCATCAATGTGCCGATTTCATTCGATCTCGGTTTCGCCGGCGTCAATCAGCCGATCTGCGAACTGGTGCAGGAGAGCCTGCAAAAGATCGGCATCACCACGACCATCAATAAGGTGCCGGGCGCGAACTGGCGCACCGAGCTCACCAAAAAGACGATGCCACTCTTCACCAACGTGTTTTCAGGTTGGCTCGATTATCCCGAGTACTTCTTCTACTGGTGCTATCACTCCGGCAAATCGATCTTCAACACCATGGACTATCAATCGCCGGCGATGGATACGCTGATCGACGGCGCGCGCGCCGCGGCGGCCACCGGCGATTGGGACTCTTACAACAAGGATGTGAAGGGCTTCGTCGATCTCGCTTTCACCGACATGCCGCGCATTCCGCTCTATCAGCCTTATGTCAACGTCGCGATGCAGAAAAACATCACTGGTTATCAATACTGGTTCCACCGCCGGCTCGATTACCGCAGTTTCGTGAAGGCATGATCCGATTAGCGTCATGCCCGGCCATAAACCGTGCGAAGAACACCATCGCTTCGCTGGCCTATGTGCCGGGGTCCACGTCTTCGAACCGCGTGAGGCATTCAAGACGTGGATGGCCGGGACAAAGCCCGCCATGACGACCACTTAGTGAAAGATGCGAAATGCTGACGATGATCAGCAAGCGCCTGGCGATGGCGATCCCGAGCCTGATCGGCGTGGTGGTCGTTACCTTCCTGTTGACGCGAGCGCTGCCCGGCGATCCGGCCGTGTATTTCGCCGGCCCGGCCGCGACCCCGCAGGCGATCCAAGAGGTGCGAGTCAAACTCGAACTCGACAAGCCGCTGATCGAGCAATTCGGCCGCTATGTCGTCGATCTCGCCCACGGCAATCTCGGCACCTCGCTTACCACCGGCCAGCCAGTCGCGACCGAATTGCGCAACCGGTTGCCGGCATCCGCGGAACTGACACTGCTCGGACTTCTCGTCTCGATCGTGATCGCGGTGCCGCTCGGCATTCTGGCGGCGACCAAGCCGAACTCGCTCATCGACCAGGCCTGCCGCGTCATTTCGACCGCCGGGGTGTCGCTGCCGGTGTTCTTCACCGGGCTCATCCTGGTTTACGTGTTCTATTATCTGCTGGGCTGGGCGCCTGCGCCGCTCGGCCGGCTCGACGTTTTCTTCACCGAGCCGCCGCATGTCACCGGCTTTTATCTGATCGACAGCCTGATCGCAGGCGATCCCGCAACATTCATGGCGAGCCTCAAGCAGCTTATCCTGCCGGCTCTCACGCTAGGGATTTTTTCGCTCGCGCCAATCACGCGCATGACGCGCGCGTCGATGCTCGCCGTGCTGTCCTCGGATTTCGTGCGCACGGCGCGGGCCAGCGGGCTCTCCGCCTACACGGTGATCATCACTTACGCTTTTCGCAACGCCATGCTGCCGGTCGTCACCACGCTCGGCATGGTGTTCTCGTTTCTGCTCGGCGCCAATGTGCTGGTGGAAAAGGTATTCGCCTGGCCCGGCATCGGCTCCTACGCGGTCGAAGCGCTGCTCGCCTCCGACTTCGCCCCGGTCCAGGGCTTCGTGCTGACTATGGCGGTCATGTACGTCATGCTCAATCTTTTGATCGACATCCTCTACGGGCTGATCGATCCGCGCGTGAGGCTCGAAGCATGACCGACATCGCGGCAACCCCCCGGCCGGAGAGCAGCCTGACTGCGCTCGTTCGCCATTCGCGCTATGTCCTGGGCGAAAATCCGGTTACCGGCTTTGCCTTTGCCTTGTTCGTTCTGATTGTGCTCGCCGCAGCGTTTGGTCCCCACATCGTGCCTTACGATCCGCTCGCCAGCGACACCGCCGAAGCGCTGAAGCCGCCGAGCCTGCAGCACTGGTTCGGCACCGACCAGCTCGGCCGCGATATGTTCAGCCGCGTCGTCGTCGCTACGCGGCTCGATTTCTTCATCGCTGTCGCTTCGGTCGCACTGGTATTTTTGATGGGCGGGCTCGCCGGCGTTGCTGCTGGATTCTTCGGCGGCTGGACCGACCGCATCGTCGGCCGCATCGCCGACACCATCATGGCGTTTCCGCTGTTCGTGCTCGCCATGGGCATTGTCGCCGCGCTGGGCAATACCGTGCAGAATATCGTCCTCGCCACGGCAATCGTGAACTTTCCGCTCTACGCGCGCATCGCCCGCGCCGAGGCCAATATCCGCCGCGAGGCCGGTTTCGTCGAGGCGGCGCGGCTGTCCGGCAATGCCGATTGGCGCATCCTCGCCTTTCAAATCCTGCCCAATGTCTTCCCGATCCTGGTCGTGCAGATGTCCTTGACCATGGGCTACGCCATCCTCAACGCCGCGGGCTTGTCGTTCATCGGGCTCGGCGTGCGGCCGCCAACTCCGGAATGGGGGATCATGGTGGCCGAAGGCGCGCAGTTCATCGTCTCGGGCGAATGGTGGAACGCATTCTTTCCCGGCGCAGCACTGATGGTTGCGGTGTTCTGCTTCAATCTCCTCGGCGACGGACTGCGCGATATGGTCGATCCGAGGAGACGTACATGAGGCGACAAACATGAGGTGGCGCGTATGACCATCGCTGCCGCGCTCTCCGTCGAAGGGCTGAGCGTCGAGTTTCGCACCCGCTCCGGCATCGTGCGCGCGCTCGAGAACGTCAGTTTCAGCGTGGCCAAGGGCGAGACCGTGGCGCTGGTCGGCGAGTCCGGATCCGGCAAATCGGTGACTGCCTATGCAGTCATGGGCATCCTCGATCCGGCCGGCCGCGTCACCGCAGGGCGCGCCATGCTCGGTGACCTCGATCTGCTTGCCGCGACACCGAAGGAGCTCGCGCAAGTGCGCGGCCGCAAGATCGCGATGATCTTTCAGAACCCGCGGACCGCGCTCAACCCGATCCGGCCGGTCGGCCGCCAGATCGCCGATGTGCTCATTCGCCACGGCAATGTGTCGCGCCGCGCGGCGCCGGCGCAGGCGGTGGAAATGCTGCGCGCAGTCGGCATCACCGATCCGGCGCGGCGCGCCAAAGCCTATCCGTTCGAAATGTCAGGCGGCATGTGCCAGCGCGTCATGATCGCGATCGCGCTGGCGGCAAAGCCGTCGCTCTTGATCGCCGACGAACCGACCACCGGCCTCGATGTCACCACGCAAGCGGTGATCATGGATCTCATCAACGATCTCGCCAAAGAGCTTGGCATGGCGACGATTTTCATCACGCATGACTTGGCGCTTGCCGGCCAGCGCTCCGCGCGTATTGTCGTGATGCACGCCGGCCATGTGGTCGAGAATGCGCCGACCGCGGATTTGTTTGCGCATCCGCGGCATCCCTACACGGCGGAGCTGATCGCGGCAACGCCGGATTCGGCGGCGAGCCTCGACGAGCTGGCCGCCATTCCCGGCTCGCTGCCCGATCTGCGTCGCAGCGATCTGCCGCCCTGCCGCTATTCCGAACGCTGCCCGCGCAAAATCGCGACCTGCGCGCAGCCCTTGCCGCAGGCAGCGCCCGATACCGCGCATATCGTTGCCTGCTGGAATCCGCTGCCCGAAGCGAGACAAGCCGTCGATGCGCCAACCGTGAGTGCAGCATGACCGCCCTGCTCGACATTGCCGAAGTCTCCAAGTGGTTTCCGGTCGGCGGCGGACCAGGAGCGTGGGCGCGGCTGAAACGGCGCATTTCCGGCGGCGTGGAGAAGCTCCCGAAAGTGTACGCGGTCGACGACGTAAGTTTCGCCATTGATAAGGGCGAGACCGTCGGCCTTGTCGGCGAGTCCGGTTGCGGCAAGTCGACTTTGGTGCGCGCGCTGACCCGCCTGATCGACGTCAGCGTCGGCAGCGTCAAGCTCGGGACCCGAGAATTGGCGCTAAAGCCGGCACGCGTGTTCGCCCGCGATCGCGATCGCGCCCGCATTCAAATGGTGTTCCAAGACGCCGGCGAGAGCGTCAATCCGCGCTTCACCGCTTTTGCCGCGATCGCCGATCCGTTGCGGCGATTGCGCAAATTGCGCGGCAAGGCGCTCAAGGAACGCGTCGAGACCGTGGCCGGCCAATGCGGCCTGCCGCTGCAGCTGTTGACGCGGTTTCCACATCAGCTATCCGGCGGCCAGCGCGCCCGCGTCGGTATCGCCCGCGCCATTGCGGTCGAGCCCGATTTGCTGGTGCTGGATGAGCCGACCGCGGCGCTCGACGTGTCGGTTCAGGTCGTGGTTCTTCAGCTCTTGCAGCGGCTGAAGAAAGAGTTCGGCATGAGCTATCTCTTCGTCTCCCACGATCTTTCCGTGGTGCGGCTCTTGTGCGACCGCGTGCTGGTGATGTATCTCGGCAAAATCGTCGAAGCGGGTCCCGCTGCCGAAGTTTTCGAACACCCGCTCCATCCCTACACCCAGGCGCTCGTCGCCGCGGTGCCGCGCCTGCATGAGGATGGCAACCGGCTTCGGCTTACCGGCGAGCCGCGCAGCCCGATCGATCCGGATCCGAACGTGTGCCGCTTTTATGGCCGTTGCCCGCTCGGCACCGATGCCTGCAAAACCACGATGCCGGCGCTGCGCCACTTTGGCGACCGCGAGGTCGCCTGCCATTTCGCGGCACGATTTTTGCCTCAAGCGAGGATCGCGTCATGAAGCGCAAAGCCGCTCGCAAATCGACGCGTTCGCTAAAGCCCGACGCCATGGATACCTCAGTCGCCGCAAGCGCGCAAGCGCTCGGCTTGACGCTCGATCCGTCCTGGGAGGCCGGCGTGCAATTCAATTTGCAACTGATCCTGCGCCACGCGGCGCTGGTCGACGAATTTCCGCTCCCCGACGACGCCGAGCCCGCGCCAATCTTTCATGCTTAGCAAGTCCTCCATGTTCGGAGTGTCTCATGCTTGACATGCCCGCGACCGATTTCGATTTCTGCACGGCTGCCGAAATCGCCGCCGCGGTCGGGTCCGGCCGCAGCACGGCGCTGGGCGTGATCGAGGCCACGCTCGCCCGTATTCGCCAGCGCGATCCGGTGCTCAACTCCTTCACCGCCGTCACCGAGCAGCGCGCATTGCTGCGCGCCGAAGCGATCGACGCTACGCGCGCGCGCGGCGAGCCTCTCGGACCCTTGGCCGGCGTTCCGTTCGCGGTGAAAAATTTGTTCGATGTCGCCGGCCTGCCGACGCTCGCCGGCTCGAAGATCAACCGCGACATGCCGCCGGCGACGCGCGACGCGGTCTTGATCGAGCGGCTCGAAGCGGCCGGCGCCATTCTTATGGGCGCGCTCAATATGGGCGAATACGCCTACGATTTCACCGGCGAGAACATCCACGACGGTGCCTCCCACAATCCGCACGATCACGAGCGCATGAGTGGCGGCTCATCCGGCGGATCGGGCGCGGCGGTCGGCGGCTGCCTCGTGCCGCTGGCGCTTGGCTCCGATACCAATGGCTCGATCCGCGTGCCTTCATCGCTGTGCGGTATTTTCGGGTTGAAGCCGACCTATGGCCGGCTGACACGGGCGCGCACGTTTCCTTTTGTCGCCAGCCTCGATCATCTCGGGCCGTTCGCGCGCACCGCGCGCGATCTCGCGCTGGCCTATGATGCTATGCAGGGATTCGATGCCGAGGACCCGGCCTGCGCCGATCGCCCGCTCGAGCCTGTCACGCCGCTTCTCGACCGAGGCGCGGAGAATCTGCGCGTTGCCGTCGCCGGCGGCTATTTCAAATGCAATAGCGGGGAAACCTGCAACGCCATCGACCGCGTGGCGGCGGCGCTCGGCGCCAATCGCGACATCGACATTCCGGAAGCCCAGCGCGCGCGGTCCGCGGCCTTCGTCATCACCGCCAGCGAAGGCGCCAGCCTGCATCTCAATCGTCTGCGCGAGCGCGCTCGCGATTTCGATCCCGCGGTGCGCGACCGGCTGCTCGCCGGCGCCATGACGCCGGCTTCATTGGTCGTCAAGGCGCAAAAATTCCGCCGCTGGTACCGCGACCAGGTCGTCAAACTGTTCGATGAGGTCGATGCAATCCTGGCGCCGGCGACGCCATGCACGGCGCCGCTGATCGGGCAGCAGACCTTCATGTTCGGCGATACCGAATTGCCGGTGCGCGCCAATCTCGGCGTTTATACCCAGCCGATCTCGTTCATCGGCCTGCCGGTCGTCGCCGTGCCGGTGCCGCTGGTACCGCTACCGATCGGGGTGCAGATCATCGCGGCGCCATGGCGCGAGGACGTGGCACTGCGCCTTGCCCATGCGCTGGAGGTGAGAGGCGTTGTCGCGGCGATACGTCCAGCGCTTTGATAAAAGCATCCTAGGGAGAGATTGATATGGATATCGACCTGCCGGAGGTCGTCGCCGAAGTCAAAGCCGCATTCGATCGCTACGAAAAGGCTCTAGTCTCAAACGATGTCGCTGCGCTCGACGCTATGTTCCACGACGACGAACGCACCATCCGCTATGGCGGCGCAGAGAATCTTTACGGCTTTGCCGAGATCGGCGCCTTTCGCGCGGCGCGCTCGCCCGTCGGCTTGGCGCGCACATTGTCGAACACCGTCATCAGCACTTACGGGCGAGATTTCGCCGTCGCTTCGACTTTGTTTCATCGCGCCAGCACACCCGGAAAAGTGGGTCGCCAGACACAGACATGGGTGCGCTTCACGCAAGGTTGGCGCGTCGTTGCCGCGCATGTCAGCGTGATCGACGCGTAGGGTGGGTTGAGCGCAGCGAAACCCACCGTGGCTTGCGACGCGGACGATGGGTTTCGCGTTGCTCAACCCATCCTACAATTTGTTGAGTACGCCGAGCGGCAGACCGCTCGCGCGATGAAATTCACGGCTGATCGACGCGAGAATGGCGTCCGCACCGGCCGGCGCAAGCAGCGTGATCCCGAACGGTGTCCCGTCGGACCGCATCGAGGCGGGCACGGCAAGCCCGCACAGATCGAGCAAATTGACGAAATTCGTGTAGGTTCCAAGCCGGCTGTTGAGCTCGATCGGCTCGGCGAGCACCTGCTCGATCGTATAATTGGTGGGCACGGTCGGCAGCGCCAACGCATCGATCGAGCGGAACGTGCGGTCGCGCACGCGGCGCAGCGCTTCGAGCCGATAGAACGCCGCGAATGCGTCGGCCGCCGTGGCTCGCACGCCGGCGGCAATGATCTGCCGGGTCACCGGATGAAGCGATTGTGGCGCGGAATCGATCAAATTTTTCACGGCGAGGTAGCGTTCGGCGACCCATGGCCCGTCGTAGAGAAGCCGCGCCGTCTCGTAAAACGGCTGCATATCCACCTCGACAATCGTGGCGCCGAGGTCGGAAAGCTTGACTAAAGCCGCATCGTAGGCGGCGGCCGACATTTTATCGCCGAAGAACACTCGCTGGCCGGCCGGTGGAATACCAAGCTTCACGCCGGCCGGCATCGCGCCGACTACGCCCACCGCGCGCGGCCGCGAATACGGATCGGCGTCATCGGCGCCGGCGATCGCCTTGAGCGCCGTCATCGCGTCGTCGACGGTGAGCGCAAAGACCGAGACGCAATCGAGCGTCCGGCAGGCGGGAACGACGCCCGCATTCGAAACCAAACCGAGGCTCGGCTTTAAGCCGACAATATTACTGTAAGCGGCCGGCACGCGGCCCGATCCCGCGGTGTCGGTGCCGAGCGACAGCGGCACGATACCGGCGCCCACGGCCAGCGCGGAGCCGGTGCTCGATCCGCCAGGGATCAACGTCTCGTCAAACAAATTGCGGCCGACGCCGTAGGGCGTGCGCACCCCGACAAGCCCGGTGGCGAACTGGTCGAGATTGGTTTTGCCGAGAACAAGCGCGCCCGCCGCGCGCAGCCGCGCCACCACGGTCGCGTCCTTATCCGGAGAATAGAGAAAGGCGGGACAGGCGGCCGTGGTCGGCAGGCCGGCGACGTCGATATTGTCCTTCACCGCGACCGGGATGCCGTAGAGCGGCAAGGTTTTATCGCCGCTGCGGGCCAGCGCTTGCGCTTCCGCGATGACGTCCTTCTCCTCGCGCAGACTGATGAACAGCGCCGGATCGTTTCGGGCGCGAAGGCGAGCAAGGCTACGGGCGACGATATCGGCGGGAGCGGCGTCGCCGGTTCGATAAGCATTGAGGATTTCGGCGACTGTCTCAGGCACTTAGAGATCTCTCCAATGGGGCACGCGCTGTGGGATTTGCTTGTATCACATCGATTTCCGACTGCTAGCACGCCCGCCGGCAGGCGATCACACCCGCGCATGGATGCCATCCAAACGCAAAAAACGCCCCGTCGGCCGAAGCCGAGCGGGGCGGACTGGTATCCGGTATGTTAAACGTATTCGCCAATACTGCAGCGACGATTTGTGGGCGCCGGTCAGCTCACGCGCTTTCCCGACGCATAGGCGCGCTTCATATGGCGCGGGCAATAGGGAATTCCGTTTTCGAGGTCGGCCTCCTCGGCGCCGCAGAAGAAATATTTGTCGGTGCCCGGCCGCTTATAGGGCCAGCGGCAGCAGCGGTTGGTCAGATCAAACAGCGTCTTGCCGTAGCGCCCTTTGGCGACCGGCGGCGGCGCGTCGCCGCGGCGCCGCGCCGGTTGGTTGCGTTGGCCGGACGCTTTCGTGCCCACGCTGCCCGGCTTCTTGCCGGCGCCCGGACCGAGCCGCAGCCGGAAGATTTTCCCCAATACCGCCGATCGCGAGATGCCGCCGAGTTTCGCGCCAATGCTCGCCGCGGTCTCGCCTTGCGCCCACAGCCGCTTGAGCAGCGCGATATCCTCATCCAGCCAGTCGTCATTCATCGCCCGCTCTCCGAACCCGTTTCGGTGACAAATCGTCACATAGGGGAGGACAATGAGCGCGTCAAGTCACAATTTTAGAGTCTAGCGCATTTACACCGAATCCGTGACAATAGGCTCATGGCACGCAAGCAAAAGCCCACGAAGACCGGCCTCTTTTACGCGCGGGTCGAGCGCGGCATGAGCCGGACCGAGCTCGTCAAACGCTCCGGCGTCTCCAAGCAGCAGCTGTCGCGGCTGGAGAACGGCCAGATCAGGATGCGGCTCGATCACTTAAAGCCGTTCGCCAACGTGCTCGGCTACTCGCCGGAGCAAATGCTGCTGTGGGGCCGCTATCCCGGCACCGGCGGCGGCCACATCGAATCAAGCGACGTGTTGCGCGAGGAAGCCAGCCACGACGAGCCGCTCGGTCCCGCGGTCGGACAGGTGCCGGAGCTCGACACCCGCGCCGGGCTTGGCGGCGGCGGCGTGCCGGCGCGCGAAATGCGCAAGGACGGCAAGCACGCCGACCCAGTAAAATCAGAGGGTTGGGTGTTCCCGCCGAGCTTCGTGCGCGAGCAATTGCACACCTCCGCCTCGGGCCTTCTGGTGCTCGACACCAACGGCGACAGTATGGTGCCGACCTTGATGTCGGGCGACCGCGTCATCATCGATACCGGGCATAAGACCCCCTCGCCCGACGGGCTTTACGCCATCCGCGACGCCTTCGAAGGCATTGTCGTCAAGCGCCTGCAGGTGGTGCGCTCCGCGACCAAGCCGCGGGTGAAGATTATTTCCGACAATCCGAACCACGCCGCCGAGGAAGTGCCGCTCAACGAGCTGGAGATCGTCGGCAAGGTGCTGTGCGGCTTGAAGCTTTTCTGAGCCTCGGCCACCCTTTCTTTCCCTGATTCGAGCCGAATCGCGCCCGTGCGCGCCGCTACCGCTGCCGGCCTGCGGTCTCTTTTTTTGTTACATGACTTGACATCGGTCTCCCTTTTAGTTACATAGCGCGCGAAGCTAATTTGGGCAAAGGCGATGCCACACAGGCGGCGCGAGGCGCGCGAGTCTGAACGTATCCGCATGGCCGCACACGCGGCCCGCACCGCCACCGGCTCGGCGCTGGATATCGCCTTGGCGCAAATCGGCACAGCATTCGACGAGGCTGCCGCGCTCAACGACTTCAAGCTGCGAGTCGAGCGCCTCATCCGCCTCGGGCCGCAGCATCCGGCCGTCCGCGCGCGGTTTGGCGCGCGCGCCGCGATGTTATCCAACCGCGGCCTCAACGCAGCGATCGCCGCGGTCGAGCGCTGGTGGCGCGACGAACGCAAGGCTTTTCAGATCGCCAGCGCGCTCGGTTATGGCGACAGGCTGTCGCTCGAAGTGTTGGGCGAGTTGCGGCTCGCGTTGCGCCTGATGCGCCGCAAAGACATGGCCGCGGAATTCGGCGCGATCGTTGCCGCGCTGTGCGATGAGGAGACGGCCATCGCCGCCGAATGATTAATCCGGCTTGACCACGCGGATATGCAATTCGCGCAATTGCTTCGGCGTCGCTTCCGACGGCGCGCCCATCATCAGATCCTCGGCGCGCTGGTTCATCGGGAACAGCACGACCTCGCGCAGGTTCTCCTCGCCGCACAGCAGCATGACGATGCGGTCGATGCCGGGCGCGATGCCGCCATGCGGCGGCGCGCCAAGCGACAGCGCATGCAGCATGCCGCCGAATTTCTGCTCCAGCGTGCTCTCGTCGTAGCCGGCGATGGCGAAGGCTTTCTTCATCACGTCGGGGCGATGATTGCGGATAGCCCCGGAGGACAGCTCGACGCCGTTGCAGACGATGTCGTACTGGATGGCCTTGAGCGAAAGAATCTTTTTGTGATCCGCGGGATCGAGCGCGAGGAATTCGTCGACCGGCAGGTTCGGCATCGAGAACGGATTATGCGAGAAGTCGATCTTCTTCTCCTCCTCGTTCCATTCGTACATCGGAAAGTCGACGATCCAGCACAGCTCGAAGCGATCTTTGGCGACAAGTCCGAGCTCGTCACCGACCTTGCTGCGCGCCGGACCGGCGAATTTGACGAAGCTCGACGGCTCGCCGGCGACGAAGAAAACGGCATCGCCGTCCTTCAAGCCGAGCTGTCCGCGCAACGCTTCGGTCCGCTCCGCACCGAGATTATTGGCGACCGGTCCGCGGCCGACCACGGCGCCGTTGTCGATCGCGAAAAAGATATAGCCGAGCCCGGGCTGGCCCTCGCCTTGCGCCCAGGAGTTCATGCGGTCGCAGAACGCCCGCGAGCCGCCGCCCGGCGCCGGGATCGCCCACACCGCGGCCGTGGCGCTCGTCTCCAGGATGCGCGCGAAAATCTTGAACCCCGAACCGCGGAAAATACCCGAGACGTCCTGCATGACGATCGGATTGCGCAAGTCGGGCTTGTCGGTGCCGTATTTTGCTAAAGCTTCGGCGTAAGGAATGCGCGGGAATTCCTTGGTCACGGATTTCCCGTCAGCGAACTCCTCGAACACGCCGCGCATCACCGGCTCGACGGCAGCAAAAACGTCGTCTTGGGTGACGAAGCTCATTTCGAGGTCGAGCTGATAGAACTCGCCAGGCGAGCGGTCGGCCCGCGCATCCTCGTCGCGAAAGCACGGTGCGATCTGGAAATAGCGGTCGAAGCCCGCCACCATGATGAGCTGCTTGAACTGCTGCGGCGCCTGCGGCAGCGCGTAGAACTTGCCGGGATGGATGCGCGACGGCACCAGATAATCGCGCGCGCCTTCGGGCGAGGAGGCGGTCAGGATCGGCGTCTGGAATTCGAAGAAGCCCTGCTCCTTCATGCGCCGCCGGATCGAATCGATGATCTGGCCGCGCTTGATGATATTTTGGTGCAAGTGCTCGCGGCGCAGGTCGAGGAAACGGTACTTCAGCCTTGTTTCCTCGGGATATTCCTGGTCGCCGAACACCGGCATCGGCAATTCGCCGGCCGGCCCGAGCACTTCGATCTCGCGGATATAGACCTCGACCGCGCCAGTCGGCAGATCGGGGTTCTCCGTCCCGCCGGGGCGGCGACGCACCTTGCCGTCGACGCGCACCACCCATTCCGAGCGCAGCATCTCGGCCACTTTGAACGCCGGACTGTCGGGATCGGCCACCACCTGGGTGAGGCCATAATGGTCGCGCAGATCGATGAACAGCACGCCGCCATGATCGCGGATGCGATGGCACCACCCGGAGAGCCGGACCTCGGCGCCGATGTCGCTGTCGCGAAGCGCGCCGCAGGTGTGGGTGCGGTAGCGGTGCATGCTCAATTCCGCCAAGTGGTGAAAAGTGGCGCACAACCACATGGCGGCCCGTGATTTGTCAAGCGGGCGCCCAGTCCCTCGACAGAACGTCGGTGATCTGCACATTCAATGCTGCAGGGAGCACCATGAAGCGGGAAAAGCGGAATAAGGCCGGAACGGCCGCGGCGCCGATGACCGCTGCGGAAGCGGTGGTGGCGACACTCGCCGCCCATGGCCTCGACACGGTCTATGCGCTGCCGGGCGTGCAGAACGATCTGTTGTTCGAGGCGTTATTCAAGTTCTCCGACCGGCTGCGCACGGTACATACCCGGCACGAACAAGGCGCCGCCTATATGGCACTCGGCGCGGCGCTCGCGACCGGCAAGGCGGCGGCCTATGCGGTGGTACCGGGACCGGGCCTCCTTAACTCTTCCGCCGCGCTGCTCACCGCTTTTTCCATGAACGCGCCGGTGCTGGCGCTGATCGGGCAAATCCCCGACGCCGACATCGGCAAAGACCTCGGCCACCTGCATGAGATCCGCGACCAGACCGGCATCATCAAAAGGCTGGTCGACCACTGCGCACTGATCCGCAAGCCCGAGCAGGCGGCGCGCGCCACCGCACTCGCGTTGCGGGCGATGCGCAGCGGGCGGCCGGGACCGGCGGCGCTCGAATGCGCCATCGACGTCTGGGGCAAATCCGCTGCGGTCGCGGTGCCGGCGCCGCTCCCGGTTCCAGAAACGAAAATCGACACGTCGGCAATCCGCCGTGCGGCGAAGCGGCTCGGCGCGGCGAAGCGGCCGATGATCGTCTGCGGCGGCGGCGCGCAGGATGCATCCGACGAGGTCACGGCACTGTCGGCCATGCTGCAAGCGCCGGTGCTCGGCTATCGCCGCGGCCGCGGCGTGCTCGACAGCCGCGATCCGTTGAGCGTCACGCTGCCGCTCGGCCGCGACCTGTGGGGCGAGGCCGACGTGGTGCTGGCGGTCGGCACGCGGCTCCTCACCCAGTTCCGCCAATGGGGCGTCGATCGCGACCTGGCGATCGTGCGCGTCGATGCCGATGCCAAGGAGCACAACCGCCTGCACAAGCCCGCCGTCGCGCTGACCGGCGACGCCAAGCCGATCCTGCAGGCGCTGCTCGCCGAATTGCCGGCGCACAACACCAAGCGGCCATCGCGCAAAGCCGAAATGCAGGAGCGCCAAGCCGCGTGGCGCAAGCGCCTGGAAAAACTTGCGCCCCAGATTGCGTATCTGGAAGCAATCCGCGACGAATTGCCGGAGGACGGCATTTTTGTCGACGAAGTCACCCAGGTCGGCTTTGCCGCACGCCTCGCCTTTCCCGTCTATAGACCGCGCACCTTCCTGTCGCCCGGCTATCAGGACAATCTCGGCTGGGGCTTTGCCACCGCGCTCGGCGCGCAGCACGCGCGGCCCGATGTGCCGGTTCTGGCGATTTCGGGCGACGGCGGCTTCATGTTCACCGCCAACGAGCTTGCCACCGCAATGCGCCACCGCATTCCTCTGGTGGCGGTGGTGTTCAATGACGGCGCCTTCGGCAATGTGCGGCGTATTCAACAGGAGCGATACGGCAATCGGCTGATCGGCAGCGATCTTGCCAATCCCGACTTCGTGCGCTTTGCCGAAAGCTTCGGCGCCGCGGGACTGCGCGCCACCAGTCCGCAGGAATTGCGCGGCGCGCTGCGGCGCGCACTCGCGAATCGCGACGGGCCGACCCTCATCGAAGTCCCGGTCGGCGCCATGCCGAGCCCCTGGGAATTCATCTTTATGCCCAGGATTCGCGGCCGATAGCGGACTTTTTGGACCCACGCGGGCCTTGCCACGCGCGGTGCACCTGAACCACACTGCCGCCGATGGCGCTAGATTTCATTACCCCAGTCGCAATGCAGCCAATAACAACGACGTCGGAACTGGTCGCGGTGTGCCGGCGCATGGCCGCGCATCCCTTCATCACCGTCGATACCGAATTCCTGCGCGAGACCACTTATTACCCGCTGCTGTGCGTGGCGCAGATGGCCTCGCCCGACGAAGCCGTCGTGGTCGACGCGCTGGCGCCCGGCATCGATCTGGCGCCGTTCTATGCGCTGATGGCGGACGAGCGGGTGATGAAAGTGTTCCACGCCGCGCGCCAGGACATTGAAATCGTCTGGCACGCCGCCAAGCTCATTCCGCATCCGATCTTCGACACCCAGGTTGCGGCCATGGTGCTCGGCTATGGCGATTCCATTTCCTATGAGCAACTGGTGCAGCGCATCACCGGCGACGCGCTCGACAAATCGCATCGCTTCACCGACTGGACGCGCCGGCCGCTGTCGGAACCGCAGCTGGCCTACGCCATTTCCGACGTGACCCATTTGCGCGCCGTCTATCTGGCGCTGGTCGAGGACCTTAAGCACCGCGGCCGCGCCGATTGGGTCGAGGACGAGATGCGGGTGCTCACCTCGCCCGACACCTATCGCATGGAGCCGGAGAACGCCTGGAAGCGCCTGAAGACTCGCGTGCGCAAGCCCAGGGAGCTCGCGATCCTCATCGAAGTCGCCGCCTGGCGCGAGCTGGAGGCGCAGACCCGCGACGTGCCGCGCTCGCGCGTGCTCAAAGACGAGGCGATCGCCGACATTGCGGTGCAGGCGCCGACCACCGCCGAGCGGCTCAAGACGCTGCGCTCATTGCCCAAGGGCTTTGAGCGGTCGCGCTGGGGCGAAGCCATCGTCGCCGCGGTCGGCCGCGGGCTGGCGCGCGATCCGAAGACCTTGCCGCTGCAGGCGCGCGTGCAACCGGCCACCAACGGCGCCGCGATCGTGGAATTGCTCAAAGTGCTGCTGCGCATGATTTCCGAGCAGCATCACGTCGCCGCCAAGGTGATCGCCACCGTCGACGATCTCGATCGCATTGCTGCCAGCGACGATGCCGACGTGCCGGCTTTGACCGGTTGGCGGCGCGAACTGTTCGGCGACAAGGCGCTGGCGCTCAAGCATGGCAAGCTGGCGCTCGCCATCGAAAAGGGCCGCGTGGCGACGGTGGAGCGTGACTGAGTTCCCCTCGCTGCTGTCATGAAAGAGAAACTCCGTCGGCGTTTGAACGCGTGATGACGTTATTCGCCTTAGTTCAGTCTCAGTTGCTGCGGTACTTGCTGCTCATTACGCGTCGGCAACCAATGGTGTGTAGCCGACGCGGCCACCAGTTGAAGGCGCTGAGGCCGGGGAGTCAGCAAATGCGAGCTACGAAATCCGTTCTTCTTGCAAGCACGATCCTGTCGGCTATGGGCGCGTACAATCTGAGCGCCTCGGCGGCGCCGTTGCAGAGTGAGATGCTCGCTCAAGCTGCTCCAGCCGGCCCAGAACAGAAGAAGGCAGCGCCCGCACATCCTGCCGCTCCGGCTCCGCCGAAACCTGCGCCAGCGCCGCCACATCCAGCACCGGCGCCCCCACATCCGGCGCCGCCGCCTCCCCGTCCGGCGCCTCCGCATCCGGTGCCCCCACACCCGGCGCCACCGCCACCCCCACATCCGGCGCCTCCGCCGCCCGCTCTTCATCAGGCGCCGCCGCCGCATGAGATGCCGCCAGTGCAAGGGAACGGACAACATCCGTCACTACAGCCGCAAATTCAGTCTCCTCATGTGAACCAGCCGACACCCCCCGAGCATCGGATGGAGGAGCACGCGCCGGGAACGCCGGCGCCACACGAGGCGCCGCCGAATGGGACAAAACCTCTGGAGAACGTGCACCCGGGGACCAACATTCCGGCGCCACCGCTGCCTCAGGCCACCGTTCCGCAGAGCACACATCCCGGCCCGGCCGGCGGCGTGCAACCCAGCACGGTCATCCAGCGCGCGGCGCCGAGTGCCAACCCGGGCGCGGTACCGCCACCGACCCAAACGATCAACAAATCCCAGTTCCTCGCGCCGAAAGGCCAGGCGCCCACCGCTACCATCGAGGCGCTGCATCAAGAGCGTCACGAAGTGCGCCAAGGAAACCAGGTGTTCATTCAAGAGCCCGACCGCACCATCGTCGAGGAAAACAACCGGATGATCATCCGCCACAACGAGGTCGACCGTTTCGCGGTCGGTGCGCGCGAGGTGCATGTCGAGCGGCGCGGCAACCAGACCGACACCGTCGTGCTGCGTCCTGACGGCGTGCAAATCATCGACACCGACGATGACCAAGGCCGACTGTTGCGGCGCGTGCGGCGGGACCGGGATGGCCGCGAGATCGTGATCATCGACAACGGTTTCGCCGGCCCGCAAGCCGGCATGTTCGTGGATGTTCCCCCGCCGGTGATCGGCATTCCGCGCGACCGCTATATCGTCGATGCCGACCATGCAGACGAAGCCGGCATCTACGGCGTCTTTATCGCGCCCCCGGTCGAGCGTATCGATCGGCCCTACACCTTGGACGAAGTGCGCTACAGCGAATCCCTGCGGGATTTCATGCCGCGCGTCGACCTCGACATCGATTTCGACACCGGGTCGTGGCAACTCACCCCCGATCAGGTCGACCGGCTGTCGCTCATCGCCGAGGCGCTCAACCGCGCGATCGCGCGCAATCCGCGGGAGGTTTACCTGATCGAAGGGCACACCGATGCGGTGGGCAACGATGTCGACAATCTCTCGCTATCGGACCGCCGCGCCGAGGCAGTGGCCGTTGCTCTGACCGAGCAATTCCAGGTCCCTGCCGAGAATCTGGTGACCCAAGGCTACGGCAAGCAGGGGCTCGTGATTCAAACGGATGCGCCCGAGCGGGCCAACCGGCGCGTGGCAATCCGGCGCATTACGCCGCTGATCGATCCGCAGGCTGCGAATTCACCTTAATCGCGGCGCCGCGTTTGACGAGGCTGCGCCGCCGCAGTCACCTTGAACCGCGGCGCTAGTTTGCTTGCGGACGCAGCCGCCTCGCGCCGAGTGCGACATCGCTCCGCACCATCCGGCCGGGAGATTCGTGTAGCGTCGTCGCAAAGCTACTCATGCACGCGAAATCATAGAATAATATCGTCAGAAGCTGCCGCGCGGTCGTCGCGAGCGAGCGGCGGGCCGAGGGAGGAACGCGATGTTGCACATTGATCGCAGGGCTTTCGCGCTGCTCGGTCTTGGAGCGGTCTTATCGCCGCTGCGCGTCCTAGCGGCCGATGCCTATCCGTCACGTCCAATCCACCTCCTCGTCGGTTTCACGCCGGGATCGTCCTCCGACATCACTGCGCGCGTTTTTGCCAAAGGCGCCGACCCGATCCTGGGCCAAGACGTCGTGGTCGAGAACAAGCCCGGCGCGGGGTCGAGCATCGCCGCCGGACTTGCCGCGCGCGCCGCCAATGACGGCTATACGCTGCTGCTCTGCGCGCTGTCGACGCTGACTTACAAGGTCACCCACCCGGAAGCGGCCTTCGACATCGTCAAGGATTATGAGCCGATTGCGCTGCTTGCCACCGGCGCCATCGTCATGGTGGTCAATCCGAAAATCGGCGTGAACAGCGTCAAGGAATTCACCGCGCTGGCCAAATCCAAGCCCGGTGAAATTCTGTTCGGTTCGGTCGGCCCGGGCAGCCTGCCGGATCTCTGCGGCGAGCTCTACGCGCAACGCGCCGGCGTCAAGCTGGTGCAGGTGACCTATCCCGGGAGTCCGCAAGTCATAATCGATCTGATTGCCGGCCGCGTCGCGATGAATTTCGCCATTGCCTCTTCCGTGCTCGGCCAGATCTCGGCGGGCCAGGTTAAGCCGCTGGCGATCGCCGCGGATAAGCGATCGAGTCTCCTTCCCGACGTGCCCACCATGGCGGAAGCCGGCATGCCCGACTTCAACACCCCGCTGTGGTTCGGTCTCCTTGCGCCAAAGGGCACGCCGCGGCCGGCGATCGAAAAGCTTGCCGCCGCCGCGCAAAAGGCCATGCATGCGCCGGACGCAGTCGATGTGCTGCATAAACAGGGTTTCGAACCGGAGGACCTGGGGCCGGACCAGTTCGCCGCTTTCATCCGTAGCGAATCCGCCCGTTGGTCCCAGGTCGCGCAGGCTGCCGGTTTAAAGACTTAAACGACTCTTTCTTGGCGTGCGTGCGCCGATCACGCCGCCGCGGTAACCCTGAACCGCGGCGCCAGCACTGTCGTTCGCAGCGTCGCCGCGAGCGCAGCCATTTCATCGCGGGACAACGGCGCGTAAGGCGGATAGGGCTCGCCCGTCGGAATGCCGATCAGATTCATCGCCGCCTTCATCGCCGGGGCGAGCCCGCGATGCATCCATTTCGACGGGAACAACGCGAACTGCAGCTGGATTTCTGCCGCACGTTCGTAGTCCTTGGCGAGGAATGCATCGATCACGTGTCGCGCGATTTCGCAGCCCGGCGGCGGCATCGTCGCGCCCGAACCGCCAAGCTGCAGCGTCGCCAGCAGCATCTGCATGGTGGTGAAATAGCGCGCATGCCAGGCGCGGTCGATCTCGACGATCAGCCGCGACACGCGGGCAAGGTCGCGCGAGCTTTCCTTGATCAATTGCACGTTCGGCAATTTCGCCAGCGCGATGGTGTCGGGAATGGACACGTCCGCTCCCGGCCCGGGATTGAGATAGAGCGTGATCGGCATTTTCGTCTCGCGGCCGATCGCCTCGAAATAGGCAATCAGATCCGCTTGCGTCGGCGGTCCGGCAAATGGCCGCAACGACGCCAAGAGCTGCACCGCCGCCGCGCCAAGCCGTTCGGCCTCGTGGGCAAGCTCAATCGCAGTCTTGAACGACGGATGCGAGATGCCGACCATGACCGGAACGCGGCCGTCGACGCATTCGATGGTGCGGCGGATCAACGCCTTGCGCTCTTCGAAGCTGAGATAAGTGTATTCCTGCGTCTCGACCCCGGCGGCCACGACCATGGTAGCGCGGCAGTCGTCGACGATGTAATCGATCTGGCGCTTGAGCGCGCCCTCGTCGACCGTCAGGTCCGCCATGAACGGCGTCAGCGGCGCGACGATCAGGCCGGGTTCTTTTCGTGACGTTTCCATATGGGGCTCCTGGCGACGACGAAAGCAGCGCGTGGAGCATAGCATCTTAGCCCATCAGCAGCACCGGCTCGCGGCCGATCAGGCGGGCGAGCGAGCGGAGCCGATTCATGACGCGCTCGCCGGCGAGCGCCGCATAATCGCCCGGCAGGCGCAGTGCCAGGCGGTGCCGCTCGATGGCGAGCGGGGTCTTGGGCAGCACGCCCGGCATGGCCGCGGAAACGACATAAGCGAGGCGGAGCGCCGCACCGAGCACGCGGGCGCGGTCGAGGAGCCGCGTCGACACCAGTTCCCGCAGCCGCGGCGACAATTCGTCGTCCATGACAAGCCCGACGTGGCGGAAGAACACCGCCAGCGCCAGATAGGCGCGGCCCTGATGGTCGATGCCGGAAAAGCCGCCGTGGGCAATGATGTTGAGCGATTGCTCGCCGCGGTAATCGGGATGGGCGCGCCAGCCGATGTCGGCGAGCAGGCACGCGGCGTGACGGAGACGACGTTCCTCGCCGGTTTCTTCGAGACCGGAGGTGGCGATGAAACGGTCGGTCCAGCCGATCAGCTCCTCGCCGTGGCGCGGCGAGCGCGAGCGCAGCTGGTTGAGATGGCGCGCCGCCTCGATCAGCGCGTCCTTCTCCTTGTCCTTCTTCTTCAAGAGCGAATAGAGCAGACCTTCGCGGATGCCGAGCGCCGAGAACACCACCTGCCGCGGCTTGCCGATGCGCAAAATGTATTCGAGCACCAGCGCCGCATAGGGCAACAACGGCCGCCGGGCATTGTTCACCACTTCGATATGCGACAGCGTCTCGACGTCGACCCGGTGCACGAGCTTGGCGAATTCGAGCGCTTCGTCGGCGGGGACGGCGTAGCCGTGCATCACATGCAGCGGATAGCCGGTCTGCCACATGTGCAGCCGCGCCAGCGACCGCCAGGTGCCGCCGACGGCATAGAAGTTGCGATCCTCGCAAGCTTTGAGCACCGGCAGGCCGCTCAGCGTCTTCTTGACGAATTTCTCCGCCTTCTTGACCGACTTCGCCGAAATATCGGCGAGCGCCAGCCCGCCGAGCGGCCGGGTCACGCCATGCCGTGCGCGCGTGTCGTGGACATCGACCAGTTCGAGCGAGCCGCCGCCGAGATCGCCGACGACGCCGTCGGCTCGATGCACGCCGGAAATGACGCCAAGCGCGGTGAGCTCGGCCTCCTGGCCGCCCGACAGCACGTCGATAGAGGCGCCGATGGTGCGTTCGGCGAGCTTGATGAAGGCCGGGCCGTTTTTGGCGTCGCGGCAGGCGGCGGTGGCGATGGCGAGCGTCTTCTTGACGCCCATGGTCTCGCACAGCGCGCGAAAGCGCTTGAGCGTCGACAACGCATGCTGGACCGCGTCCGCGGCCAGCAAGCGGGTGGACTGCACTTCGCGGCCGAGGCCACACAGCGCCTTTTCGTTGAAAATCTCGGTCGGGCTGCGGGTCAGCCCCTCATAGGCAACCAGCCGCACGGAATTCGAGCCGATGTCGACGACGGCGATCGGCGGACCGTGGTCGAGACGGCCCTGAGCGTCAGTGATGGCGTGGCTCATCGATCAATTCGGCGCAAAACCATGCCGATCATATAAGGCGTCATCCGCCCGCTGGCCGCGGATATGGAATGGATCAAAAAGCGCCACCTTGGGCCCGGCAGAGGGCGGCAAGCGCAGCCTACGCGATTCGCTGCTAAATCACATTCGTTCCGGGCGATGGCGCAGGCGCGGGATCGAATCCTTGGGCGACTTGCCGCGGCCGGACAGGCTGGGATTGGTCATGAAATATGTCGTCGAATTGAATACTTCCTCGCCGGGCGCCGGCTCGATGCGCGACGACGAGCCGTCGGCGAGCAATTGCCAGCTCTGCTCGTTATCCTTCAAATTAGCCACCATAATCTGATCGAGCACCTGCTCGTGCACGGTCGGATTGAGGATCGGGCACAGCGCCTCGACGCGGCGGTCGAGATTGCGCGGCATCATGTCGGCGGATGAAATATAGACCGCGGCCTTCGGGTGCGGCAGGCCGTGGCCGGCGCCGAAGCAATAAATGCGGCCGTGTTCGAGGAAGCGGCCGACGATGGATTTGACCCGGATATTGTCGGATAGGTCCGGCAGCCCCGGCCGCAGGCAGCAGATGCCGCGCACCACGAGGTCGATCGCCACGCCGGCGCTCGAGGCGCGGTAAAGCGCGTCGATAATGTCGGGATCGACCAGCGCATTCATCTTCATCCAGATGGCCGCCGGCCGGCCGGCTTCGGCGTGCGCGATTTCCTCTTCGATGTGGTCGTGAATGCGCTTGCGCAGCGACAGCGGCGACACTGCCATGCGCTCGAGCTCGGCAGGCTCGGCATAGCCGGTGACGAAGTTGAAAATCCGGGTGACGTCGCGCGCGATATTGGGGTCGCAGGTGAAGAACGACAGGTCGGTATAGATGCGCGCAGTCACCGAATGGTAGTTGCCGGTGCCGACATGGACGTAGGACGCAAGAGACGCGCCTTCTCGACGGACCACCAGCGATAGCTTGGCGTGGGTCTTGAGCTCGAAAAAGCCGAAAACGACCTGCACGCCGGCGCGCTCGAGATCGCGCGCCCAGCGGATATTGGCCTCTTCGTCGAAGCGCGCCTTCAGCTCGACCAGCGCGGTGACCGATTTGCCGGCTTCGGCGGCTTCGGCCAGCGCTTTGACGATCGGCGAGTTGGCCGAAGTGCGATAGAGCGTCTGCTTGATCGCGACGACCTCCGGATCGCGCGCCGCTTGTTGCAGGAAATTCACCACCACGTCGAACGATTCGAACGGATGGTGAATGACAAAATCCTTCTGCCGGATTGCAGCAAAACAGTCGCCGCCATGGTCGCGCACGCGCTCGGGATAGCGCGGCGCGTAGGGCTCGAATTCGAGGTCCGGCCGGTCGAGGTTGGCGACCTGCCCCATCTCATTGAGCGCGAGCACGCCGTCGACGCTGAACACGCTGTCGTCGGTGGCGCCGAGCGCCCGCTGCACGAAGCGCCGCAACTCAACCGGCATGGTCGCTTCGATGTCGAGCCGGATCACGATGCCGCGCCGGCGCCGCTTCAGCGCGGTCTCGAACAACCGCACCAGGTCTTCGGCTTCTTCCAAAATCTCGACTTCGGAGTCGCGGATGACGCGGAACGCGCCCAGGCCTTTCACGGCATAGCCGGGAAACAGCTTGCCTATAAACAGGCTGGTCACGCCTTCGATCGTCATCAAGCGCACTTCGCCGCTGTCTCCGGTCTGCGGCAGGCGCACAAAGCGTTCGAGCCGGTTGGGCATGCGGATCAGCGCGTTCATCGCCTTGCCGTCCTTGGCGCGCGCCAGCTGCAAGGCGATGGTGAAGCCGAGATTGGGAATGAACGGGAACGGGTGCGCAGGATCGACGGCAAGCGGCGTCAACAGCGGAAAAACGTGGCCCAGAAAATAATCCTCAAGCCAAGTCTTCTCCGGCCTGGTGATGTCCTGCCCGTCGACCAAGACGATGCCGGCGTCGCTGAGCAGCATCCGCAGCTCGCGCCACTGCGCCTGCTGATCCTCGACGAGAACCGAAACGGCTTCCGCGATGCGCACAAGCTGCTCCGCGGGCGTCAATCCTTCGGGGCTTCTGGTGTTGATGCCCTCGCGCACCTGCGCGCCGAGACCGGCGACGCGCACCATGAAGAATTCGTCGAGATTGTTGGCCGAGATCGAAAGGAATTTCAGCCGCTCAAGCAGCGGATTCTTGGGATTGGCCGATTCTTCAAGTACGCGCCGATTGAAATTCAACCACGACAGCTCACGGTTAATGAAACGGTCCGGGCTCGAAGCAAGGTCCGACGTCGAATGCCGGGCAACCGGCTCCGCCGACCGCAACGGCTCCTCCAGTCGCCGCATGTTCCCAGATTTACGAGCAATGGCAGTGGCTTGACCGCGGTCAGCCATGGCAGATCCGTGCTCCTCGAGCGCTATGTTGGCCACGTTTGTAACAATCCGATGAATGTAACTTGTTGAGATAACGCGGCAGAACTGCGTCCCGTCAAGCCCGGCACGCGTTTCTGGACGGACTTTTGCCGACCAAACCGAACGAATTCGTGGCGCTTGGCTGCGCCGGAAGCGAAAGCGCTAGCCCACACCGCGAAACATTTCGGCCGCCAGCGCCCGGCTCGGCGGGCGGCCCTGACGCAAGGCCTCTTTATCGAGCGCAATGATTGCGGCGCGGGCCGCGGCGAAGGAACGCTCGATATGCGTCGAAATATAGCGCACGACGCTTTCGTCGAGTTGCAGCTGACGGTCGGCGGCAAGCTTCACGATAACGCCGCGCAGCATCGCATCGTCCGGCGCTTGCAGCATGACCACCGGCAAGGCGCGCAGCCGCGATACGACGTCAGGCAGCGCCAGCGGCCAGAGCGACGGCGTCGTCCGCGCCGTGAACAGAAGAAAGGCGCCCTGCTCGCGGGCAAGGTTGATCAAATGGAACAGCGCCCGCTCGTCCGCGATCGCGGCGGCATCCTCGATAACCAGCGCGCCGGTGGCGAGCGCCGCGGGAATATCGATTTCGCCAAACGTGCGGCCGGAAACGACGCGCGCCCCCGCCGCCGCCGCCCAGATCGTCGCCAGATGCGTTTTGCCGGATCCCTCCGGTCCGACCAGCGCGATGGCGCGCGCCGGCCAATCCGGCCAGGCGTCGATGAGCGCCAGCGCGCTTTCATTGGAAAGTCCCGACAAGAAATCCTCGCGCGCAAAACTCTCGGCGTGATCGAGCGCGAGCGCGAGCTGGCGCGGGGGAAGTGGCATGAGGCTTATGATGGCCGGGTTCCAGTGTAGAGCGGCGACGCCAGGTAACGCCGCAGCGCAAATCGGATCAACACGCCGGCCGCCGCCGCAAGCGGCACCGCCAGCAACAGCCCGACGAATCCGAATAGATAGCCGAACGCGAACAGCGCGAACATCAACCATACCGGATGCAGGCCGACGCTGTGGCCGACGAGTTTCGGGGAAAGCACATTGCCTTCGAGGAATTGGCCGACCAGCACGATGCCGACGACCATTACGATTCTGCCCCATTCGGGGAAGAACTGCGCGAGCGCGACGCAGAGCGAGACGACGAGCGCGGTCAGCGAGCCGACATAGGGAATGAAGCTGATGAGTCCGCAAACCACGCCGATGAGAAAGCCGAAGCTCAATCCCGCCAGAGTCAAACCGACCGCATAATAGGAGCCCAAGATCAGGCACACTCCGGATTGGCCGTGCACGTAGGCCGAAATGGACGCATCGATCTCGCGCGCCAGGCTGCGCACCGTTTCGCGCTGCTGCAGCGGTATCAATTGATCGACGCTACTTACGATCCGATCCCAATCGCAACCCAGATAGAAAGCGACAACCGGCGTAATGATCAAAAGCGAAAAGATCGAAATCAGCGCTTGCCCTTTCGCCCACAGCGAAGCAAGGACGCCGGTCAGATATCCCATCGCCTGATTCATGAGATCGCCGGCTGACCCGCTGGCGAGATTGTCGCCAACGACGCGCTTGAGCCACGGATGATTCGGGTCGCTCACCAGAGCCTGCAAACGTTGCGCGTAAGCGGGCGAATTGTCGATGAAGGAAGAAAGCTGCCGCACCAGCGGCGGCGTAATCAGGAGAAGCAACAGCACGAAGGCGAGTACGAAGCCGGCAAGAATGACGAATGAAGCGAGCATCCGGCTCATGCCGCGCTTGGTCAGCCTTCTGTTAAGGGGATCGAGCAGGTAGGCGATTGCCATGCCGAGAACGAACGGCAGCAGGATCGGGCTCAACAGCCACAACAAGCCGACAAAGACGGCGAGCGCGGCGCTCCAGAACACGATGTTGCGCTCGATGTGCATTGCGCTCCCTTGAAGCGGGCATTCAATTGAGCATGATCTTATCCGAAAGCCGGCATCTACATTACGGAATCATGCTCGAAGCGATCAGTGACCGGCGCCGAATGAGTTCATATGACGGACCCACTCCGCGAGATAGAAGGCGATCGAAAGCAAGGTCAAGACGACGACCAGCGCCATGGTGATTTCCGTCACTAAGCCGGCGTCGAACGCGAAGGCATGCTCGGCCAAGACCAGGGTGGCGAGCAGGATTTGCGCCACCGTATTGACCTTTGAAGTCCAAAGCGGCCGCACCGGCATCGGCCGGCCCACCAGCCAAGCCAGCAAGAAGGCGCCGATGATCATGATATCGCGCGAGACGACGAGGATGACCAGGAAGATCGGCAGCGCGCTGGCGATGCCGAGCGACACATAGATCGACACGATCAGGGCCTTGTCGGCCAATGGATCGAGATAGGCGCCAAGCTCGCTCGCCATGTGAAAGTTCTTGGCGAGGAAGCCGTCGACGGCATCGCTGATTCCGGCTGCCAGGAACAGGAAGAAAGCTATGCGCATTTCCCCCGACGTGATCACCCAGACCACGACCGGCACCAGCAGAATCCGCCCTAAAGTGATTAGATTTGGGATACTCAAACCGCGCCCCGGCGCACCATAGTCGAACACGCAATATAGCGGCGCGCTCGCGCTTGCACACCCGCCGATTCCGACGTAGGAGGCGCGGTCGGTGCCTCCCCTTGGCGGGGGAGGCTCATGTGTCCGAATTGGTGGCATTCGTGGATGAGGCACGCTACGCGGCCGCCGGCGTCGATATCGATGCCGGCAACCGCATGGTGGAATTGATCAAGCCATTGGTGCGCGCAACGGCGCGCGCAGGGGCTGGGGCCGAAATTGGCGGGTTCGGCGGGCTGTTCGATCTCAAAGCTGCCGGCTTCACCGACCCGATCCTGGTCGCCGCAACCGACGGCGTCGGCACCAAGGTCAAGATTGCGATCGAGACCTCGCGCCACGACACGATCGGCATCGATCTCGTCGCCATGTCGGTCAATGACCTTGTGGTTCAAGGCGCCGAGCCGTTGTTTTTCCTCGATTATTTCGCTTGCGGCAAGCTCGATCCGGCGGTCGGCGCCGCAGTGGTGAAAGGCGTCGCGGCGGCATGCCGCGAGGCAGGCTGCGCCCTTATCGGCGGCGAAACCGCGGAAATGCCCGGCGTCTATGCGGAGAACGATTATGACCTTGCCGGCTTCGCCGTGGGCGCCGTCGGACGCAACGACGTCTTACCGCGCGCCGACATCGTGCCGGGCGATATCGTCGTTGGGCTCGCCTCGACCGGCGTGCATTCGAACGGCTATTCGCTCGTCCGCCGCATCGCCGCCGATGCCGGCCTGACTTGGGCCAGTCCGGCGCCGTTCGAGCGATCGCGCAGTTTAGGCGAAGCGCTGCTGACGCCGACACGGCTTTATGTGCGGTCCTGCCTCGCCGCGATCCGCGCGACCAAGGCAGTCAAAGCGCTGGCGCACATCACCGGCGGCGGTTTTACCGAAAACATTCCGCGCGTGTTGCCGCAGGGGCTGGGCGTTTCGTTGGAGCTTGCTCGCGTTCCCGTCCCGCCGGTGTTCAAATGGCTGGCGGCGGCAGGGAACATCAGCGAGACCGAAATGCTGCGCACGTTCAACTGCGGCATCGGCATGATCGCCGTGCTGGATCGCGCGTCCGCGGACGCCGCATGCGAGTGCTTCGCCAAGAACGGCGAGACGGTGGTTCGGCTGGGCGAAGTCGTCGCCGGCACCGGCGGCGTCGAGTATCGCGGACACCTCGATCTGTCGCGGTGAGCCGGATGGCCAAAAAGCGCGTCGCCGTGCTCATCTCCGGCCGTGGCTCCAACATGACGGCGCTGATCGATGCGGCCAAGGCGCCGGATTATCCGGCGGAAATCGTACTGGTCGTGTCGAATCGGCCCGATGCGCCGGGGCTCGTCCGCGCCCGCGAGGCGGGAATTGCGACCGCGCTGATCGATCACCGGCCGTTCGGCGACGACCGCGAAGCCTTCGAACGCGCGCTCGACGCGGCGCTTAGCGCGCAGCGCATCGATCTTGTCTGCCTGGCGGGGTTCATGCGGCTCCTCACCCCGTGGTTCGTCACACGCTGGAGCGGGCGCTTGCTGAATATTCATCCGGCGCTGTTGCCGCAATTCAAGGGGCTAGATACCCATCGGCGCGCGCTTGAGGCCGGCGTGAAACGACACGGCGCCACCGTGCACTTCGTCGTGCCGGAGACGGATTCCGGGCCGATCATCGTTCAGGATTCGGTGCCGGTGATCGAGGGCGACACCGAAGCGACGCTCGCCGCGCGCGTGCTCGAAGTCGAGCACCGCATTTATCCGCGGGCGCTGCGCCTGGTCGCCGAAGGTCGGGTAGCCTTTGCTCCCGAAGGCAATGCAAAGCGCCCGCGATAGCCCAACCCGCGCAAGCAACAAAAAAACCCCCGGGTGCGAAACTGGGGGCTACGAGAATCGGGCTGTCCCGGGCTTGACTCACGCAACTTTCAGATTTTCCGCCGAGGTCCTGCCGCGGTTGGTCACAAGTTCAAACTCGACTTCCTGACCTTCATTGAGCGAGCGCAAGCCAGCGCGCTCGACGGCGGATATATGCACGAACACGTCCTTATCGCCGCTCGACGGCTTGATGAACCCGTAGCCCTTGGTCGGATTAAACCACTTGACGCTGCCCTTCTGCATCGTCTGTCTCCTAAATCATTCCAGATGTCAGCGAAGACGCCGGCGCAGCCTTTGCACGCCAGCCAAAAGAGGCGGCATGCAAATTCTGCGACTAGCGCCACAAGCAAGATTTTGGGGGGAAGTCCGAAGCGTTTGTGTCGGCAAGACAGCACCAGCCGGATGGCCAAAACTCGATTGCGCGATCAGCAAGCCTCAAAAATGCGGCGCAACCATGGCTGCACAAATCCTGACGGCGACGTGGAAACGCGGACATTGCCAACATCGTAACGAAGAGATGGACGCACGCGGTGAGAATACGCCGCTCTTTCTGCAAACTTTTGCGCGGGCGCCGGAATTCCGCGCTATGCACTCCCTGTTTGCCGGCCTACTGCGGTCGCTCTGCTTTCGTGCCAACACCGCCACAGCCCGCCCGCGGCAATTGCGAGCGCCGCTCCTGTGGCTGGCGCCGCAAATTCGATTTGCCGCGCGAGTTGCCCGCCGAAGCTCGCCGCCAGATGCGTCGACAGCGCCGCGTCGGCCACGATGATCTCGCCGGCGATCCAACCGAGCAGCGCCGTGCCGGCCCAAACCAGGATCGGAAAGCGGCTCAACAGCGCCAGAACCAAAGCCGCGCCGGCCACGATCAGCGGAATGGAGACGGCAAGGCCGATGGCCAGCAACAATATATTGCCCTGGGCGATCGCCGCGATGGCGATCATGTTGTCGATGCTCATGACGATATCGGCGACGGCGATGATCATGACTGCCCGCCACAAATGGGCGACCGCTTGAATTTCGTCCCGATCCGCCTCCTCGGGCACGAGCAACTTGGCGGCGATGAAGACGAGCGCCACGCCGCCGGCCAGTTTGAGATAAGGCAGCAGCATCAGCCATGCGAGCACGCCAACAAGGATGACGCGTAAAACCACGGCGACGCCGGCGCCGATGACCAGGCCCCAGCGTCGTTGTTGCGGCGGCAGTTCGCGGCAGGCCATGGCGATGACCACGGCATTGTCGCCGGACAACAGGAAATTGACGAAGATGATCCGCAGGACGGCGAACCAGAATGCCGTATAGCCAAGTTGCTCGACGCTGACATGAAGCCAATCGCGCCACAGCGCGGGATTTAAATATTCAGCGATCGAGCTCACCGCGGCCGGGCTCAGCCGACGATCTCATTGCCGGCGAAAAATTGAGCGATTTCCTTCTGCGCGGTGTCGGCGGCATCAGAGCCGTGCACCGAGTTTTCGCCGATCGAAAGGGCGTGCAGCTTACGGATCGTGCCGGGCGCGGCTTTGGCGGGATCGGTCGCGCCCATGAGATCGCGGTAGGCGGCGACGGCATTTTCGCCTTCGAGCACCTGCACGACGACCGGGCCCGACGTCATGAAGTCGACGAGCTCGCCGAAAAACGGCCGCGCGCGATGCACGGCATAAAACGTCTCGGCCTGTTCGCGGGACATTCTCATCCGTTTCTGCGCCACGATGCGCAGGCCCGCCTTCTCGATCAACGCATTGATGGCGCCCGTCACGTTGCGGGCGGTCGCATCCGGCTTGATGATCGAAAACGTACGCTCGATCGCCATCAGATCGTCCTTTAGGAAATCATTAACGAGGGGTGAAACCGCGCCGGCTTATAACCTTCGCTTTCTATCGCGGCAAGCGCGGGTGACAATTGCGTGAATGTGCGGTGAACGAGCCAGCGATCCCGCGTTCAGCTCGATAAATCCGCGGTAAATTTTGCTCTCAGCTCCGGTTCAGCCGCCACCGCCTAGCATCGGCGGCATGAACCAGGAGGCCAGTTCGCCTCACTAACAGACATCGACGCTGCGAAACGTCATACCCGAGGAGAATTCAAATGCTGCGCAAGACGATGCTCGCTCTCGCCACGTGCGTCACGCTCGGCGCCGCGGCACTCGCACCCAGTTCCGCATCCGCCCATTGGGGCGGTGGTTGGCACGGCGGCTGGTATGGTGGTTGGCACGGCCCGATCGTTCGCGTTTACGCCGGCCCGGTCTACGGCGGCTGCACGGTTCGGCGCTGGGTCTATACGCCCTACGGACCGGTGCTACGCTGGGTCAATCGCTGCTATTGATCGCAAGCGAATAGCGGTAGCTGCAAACGAAGGCCCCGGCCATTGTGTCCGGGGCCGTTTTTATTCGACGAGATCGCCTGGCGTGGACCGGCGCGCTGCACGTCTGCATTGCCGAAATGGAGCGAAATCTAGCTCGGAGCGCCGGCTACGACTCGTTCTCTTTTTTCACCTTGCTCGGCTTGGCAGCTTTGGCCGCTTTGGCTGACTTTTTCTTCACGGTCTGCGGCGGAGCCGCCGCCATCGGCACGCTATCCATCTCCCGAAGCGCACCGCGCTGGAAACGATAGATGCCGGCGCGCGGTCCGGAGTTGAAGGTCAAGACCGCGGTGCGGTCGCCATTGGGCATGCTGCCGATCTGCACCGCGCTCGGCTGGCCGGCGCGGAACACCACATCGCATTCGCTCATGCCGAGCGCGACGCCGCCGCCGAGCAACGCGGCGGTGTCCATAGCCGGAGCTGCGGGCGCCGCTACAGGGCTGCCCGGTGCGGGCGGCGGGGCTGGCGCGATCGCAGGCGGCGGACAGGAGCCATTGCTGTTGACGAGATCGTTCGCCGTGATCGGGCGCTGCTGCTGTTTCGATTCCTGCAGTTCGGAAAAAGTGTAGCCGGCTTTACGTCCGGATACGTCGAGCGGCTTGGCGAACCAGGCCTGCGGAGTGCTCCAATCGACGTCGGCGCAGCCCGAGAGCGCAACGGCCGTTGCCAGCGCCGCCAGCACGCCACAACTATTTGACCGAAACTGCACCCCTGCGGTCCCCTAAAGCTTTGCCGGAGCGGAACAATGCGCCGGCTTGTGTTGCGATCAAGGCGCAACGTCATCACTATACTGCCGTATCCCGGCGGCCGCGACTATAGCAGAACTCTAAAAGGAAATGGGCCAAAGGCGAAAACTTAATGATAAAGCAAAGGCTTAAACCTGCTCCCGCAATCAAAAGCCGCGCCGAGCGATTGTGATCAAGATCACGGACTGCCCTGCATTGTGACGCGAAACTGTCATGGTAACTGTTCGCGCCGAGGGCCCATAGGGTGCCGCCACGCCGGCACTGACTTCATAGGAATGTTTCATGCACCTGCAATTCGTCGGCTGCGGCGACGCCTTCGGCTCGGGCGGACGATCCAACACATGCTTTCATCTCGTCGGCAAAGAGATCAATGCCTTGATCGATTGCGGCGCGACGTCGCTTGTCGCCATGAACAAGCTTGCGATCAACCCGAACGACGTCAACACCATCTTCATCTCGCACTTTCACGCCGATCACATCGGCGGACTGCCCTTCTTCATCCTGGACTCGAACTATGTCCTCAAACGCAAGCATGGCCTCACCGTTGTCGGACCGCCCAGCCTCAAATCGCGCTACGGCGGCATCATGGACGTCGCCTTTCCGGGAGCGAAAGGCATGGAGTGGTCGTTTCCAGTGACGCTGCAAGAATTGGAAATCGGCAGGCGCAGCGCGGCCGGCCATCTGCATGTCACTGCCTTTCACGTCGTGCACGACGATCGCGCCGGCCCTTGTCTCGGCTTCCGCTTCGAAGCCGAGGGTAAGGTCATCGCTTTCTCCGGCGACACGCAATGGACGGAGGCGCTGATTGACGTCGGTCGCGAGGCCGACCTCTTCATCTGCGAAGCCTATATGCGGGACAAGGCCGTCACCGGGCATATGGCGCTGAATTTGCTCGAGCAGCATCTGGGACAGATCCGGCCAAAGCGGCTCATCCTCACACATATGAGCAATGACATGCTGGCGCAGCGCAGCAAGCTTCCGTACGAGACCGCGGAAGACGGCATGATCGTCGAGCTGTGAGATCGCTCGGAAATTCGCGTTAGACAAACCGCACGGCATAGACCGGCGGCAGATGCGCGTTGACCAGGCCCCAGCTTTCGCCGCCGTCATCGCTGGTCCACACGGCGCCGGTGGTCGAACCCATGGCGAGCCGCTCGCCGCTGTCGTCGACGTCGAGCCCATGCCGGTAGATCAGATCGTAGGCGTCGCGCTGCGGCAGCCCTTCGCGTAATATTTCCCAGGTCTTACCGCCGTCGCTGGTCCGCGTCACGCAGAACGCGCCGTCGCGCGGCATGCGGATCTCGTCCTTGATCGCCGGCACGAACCACGCGGTCTGCGCATCGCGCGGATGCGCCACCACCGCGAAGCCGAAATCGTCGCACGGCAAAGAAAGCCGCGTCCAATGCGCGCCGGCATCGGCCGAACGGTAAATGCCGGCATGATGCTGCATCCACATGACGTCCGGCGCCGCCGCGCAGCGCACGACGCGATGCGGGTCCTGGACCGCGGGGTCCTCCGCCTGCTCGGGCGGCACGTAGGGCGCGACCAGCCCCTTGCCGAGCGCCGACCAGCTCGCGCCGTCGTCGCGGCTCTCCCACACGCCGCCGCAAGAGATCGCGATAAAGACGCGCTCCGCATCGCGCGGGTCGGGCGAGACGCTGTGAATGCCGGCGGCGTCATAGCCGCCGCCGAACCAGCGCGCGCGCTCCGGCACATTCCAAAGCGACGACATCAGTTGCCAGCTTTCGCCGCGATCGTCGGAGCGGAACAGGCCGGCCGGAATGGCGCCAATCCAAAGCCGATCGGGATGATGCGGTCCGCCGGTATCGAGCGACCAGATCTGAAACAACGACGGCGCCCCTGCCGCTTCGGCGGGGAAAACGGGCGCCGGCAATTCGCGCCAGGTGCGACCGTCATCGTCGGAGCGATGCAGCTTCGGCCCGAAGTGTCCGTGCTTGAGCGCGGTGTAGATGGTGCCGTCGACGCGCAAAGCATTGGTCACTGGAATGCCGGGAAAGCCAATCAGATGTGCCGTCCAGCCGGACCGTTCGCGCTCCAACGCAAACAGACCCTTGCGCGTCGCCACCAATAGCCGATCGCTCATCGTCGCCTCACTCCGCTGACTTCACCCGCCCGACAGCGCCTGCATCACATAAAGCTTCGAATCCGGCCGAATGCTGCGCGTCAACGCCGAATCCCGTTGCAGCCGCTCGCCGTCGGCGAAAATGCAGACATGCTGACGCAACGCGCCGCGGTCGTCGAGCACATAGCCGCGCACGTGCGGCTGAGCGGCGAGCAGATTCGCTAGCGCCTCGCCGACCGTCGCACCGGCCGCCGACAACGGCCCTTCGGGGACCAGGTTACGCAAATGGCTGGTGAAATGGATTTCGGCCATATGCCGGACTCCATCAAACGATTGCCGCCTCGATCGCCGCCAACGCGGCATCCGCCTTCGATCCGTCTGGGCCGCCGGCCTGCGCCATATCCGGCCGCCCGCCGCCGCCTTTGCCGCCGAGCACTTCGGCGCCCTTGCGCACGAGATCGACGGCGTTGAAGCGCGAAACGAGATCGTCGGTGACGCCGACCACGATGCCCGCCTTGCCGTCGCCGCTGACCCCGACGATTGCGACAATGCCGGAGCCGACCTGCTTCTTGCCCTCATCGGCGAGACTGCGCAGGTCTTTGAGGTCGATGCCATCGACCGCGCGCGCCATGAGCTTCACATCGCCGACATGGCGGATACCGTCGGCACCGTCGGCCTTGCCGCCGCCGCCCATCGCCAGCTTCTTCTTCGCGTCGGAAAGATCGCGCTCAAGACGCTTGCGCTCATCCAGCAGCGCCGCAATACGGTTGGGCACATCCTCGACCGGCACGCGCAACTCGGATGCCGTCGCTTTGGCCAGGCGTGCAAAAACATTCGCGCTGGCGCGGGCCGTGTTCCCGGTCAGCGCCTCGATGCGGCGTACGCCGGAGGCCACGCCGGAATCGCCCACCACTGAGATGATGCCGATATCGCCGGTGCGCCTGACATGGGTGCCGCCGCACAATTCGACCGACCAGCCTAAAGCATTGCCGCTGCCGTCTCCCATCGCAACGACGCGCACCTCGTCGCCGTATTTTTCCCCGAACAACGCGCGCGCGCCGGATTGCCGCGCGTCATCCAGCGCCATCACCCGCGTCGTCACCGGCGAATTCTGCAGTACGAGGTCGTTGGCGATATCCTCGACACGCTCGATCTCATGGCTGGTCATCGGCTTCGGATGCGAGAAATCGAAACGCAAGCGATCGGGCGTGACCAGCGAGCCTTTCTGCGCCACGTGATCGCCGAGCACTTGGCGCAGTGCCTCATGCAGCAGATGCGTCGCGGAATGATTGCGGCGGATCGCGCTGCGACGCGAATGATCGACCTCGAGCGCCAGTGCGATGCCCACTTTTAGCGTGCCCTCTTCGACCGTGCCGATATGGGCGAACACATCGCCGGCATATTTTTGCGTGCCGGTGACCTTGAAACGCACGTCGCCCATGAGCACGCCGGTATCGCCGACCTGCCCACCGGACTCGCCGTAGAACGGCGTCTGATTGAGCACGACGGCGCCGCTCTCGCCCTGTTTCAGTGCGGCAACCTCCTTGCCGTCCTTCACCAATGCCGAGACGACGCCTTCGGCGCCTTCGGTCTCGTAACCGAGAAATTCGGTGGCACCGACTTTTTCACGAAGCGCGAACCACACCGCCTCGTCGGCGGCTTCGCCGGAGCCGGCCCAGGAGGCGCGCGCTTTCTTGCGCTGTTCCTCCATGGCGTCGGTGAACGCCGCGATATCGACGCCGATGCCGCGCGGCCGAAGCGCATCCTGGGTCAGATCGAGCGGAAAGCCGTAAGTGTCGTAAAGCGTAAAAGCAGTCACGCCGTCGAACATGTCACCCTTCTTGAGCGTCTTGCTCGCCTCATCGAGGATCGCCAAGCCGCGCTCGAGCGTATCGCGGAAACGAGTTTCCTCGAGCTTGAGCGTTTCAGTGGTCAGCGCCTCGGCGCGGTGCAGTTCCGGATAGGCCTGGCCCATTTCGCGCACCAGCAACGGCACGAGCTTCCACATCAGCGGTTCTTTGGCGCCAAGGAGTTCGGCGTGGCGCATGGCGCGGCGCATGATGCGGCGAAGCACGTAGCCGCGCCCCTCGTTCGACGGCAGCACGCCGTCGGCGATCAAAAACGACGACGCGCGCAAGTGGTCGGCGATGACGCGGTGCGAGGCTTTGCGCTCGCTGTCAGGCTTGACGTGGGTGAGATCCGCAACCGCCTCGATCAGCGCCCGAAACAGATCGATCTGATAATTGTCGTAGGTGCCTTGGAGCACCGCGGCCATGCGTTCGAGCCCCATGCCGGTGTCGATCGACGGCCGCGGCAGGTCGATCCGCTTGCCGTCCGGCAACTGCTCGTACTGCATGAAGACGAGGTTCCAGATTTCGGTAAAGCGATCGCCCTCGGCTTCCGAGCTGCCGGGCGGGCCGCCCCAGATGTGCTCGCCGTGATCGTAGAAAATCTCCGAACACGGCCCGCACGGCCCGGTATCGCCCATGGCCCAGAAATTGTCGCTGCCGGCGATGCGGAGAATTTTCTTGTCGTGCAGGCCGGCGATCTTTTTCCACAGCCGGAACGCCTCGTCGTCGTCGACATAAACCGTCACCAACAGTTTTTCCGCCGGCACGCCGTATTCTTTGGTCACCAGATCCCAGGCAAGCTCGATGGCGCGCTCCTTGAAGTAATCGCCGAACGAGAAGTTACCGAGCATCTCGAAGAAGGTGTGATGGCGCGCGGTGTAGCCGACATTGTCGAGGTCGTTGTGCTTGCCGCCGGCGCGCACGCATTTCTGCGCCGTCACCGCGCGCGAATAGGGCCGCTTCTCCAGGCCGGTGAAGAGGTTCTTGAACTGCACCATGCCGGCATTGGTGAACATCAAGGTCGGGTCATTGCGCGGCACCAGCGGCGACGACGGCACGACTTCGTGCCCCTCACGCGCGAAGTAGCCGAGGAAGGCTGACCTGATATCGTTGACGCCGCTCATGGTGGGCACTCTGTAACCAGCGCCCGCTTGCCTGTCCAGAAAAGGGCCCCTGCAAGTGGGCAATTCACAGTGGATTTGATGTGGTCTCGTAAAGCATATATGCGCTGTGGCCGCGATGAACGAGCACAGCACCCCCCTGCCCCGCACCTTGCAAGAACGCCTGCACCAGGGCCAATTCGTCATGACGGCGGAACTTGCGCCGCCGGTATCCTGCGACGCGGCCGAGCTCTTGCAAAAGGCGGCAGGGCTGAAGGGCCTCGCCGACGCCGTCAATGTCACCGACGGCGCCGGCGCCCGCGCCCATATGAGCGCGCTTGCGGCATCGAGCCTGCTGCTCGGGGCCGGCATCGAGCCGATCCTGCAAATCACTTGCCGCGACAAGAACCGTATAGCCCTGCAGAGCGAGATGATGGGCGCGGCCGCGCTTGGCATCCGCAATCTGCTTCTGCTGACCGGCGACGACCCGAAAGCCGGCGATCAGCCTGACACCAAGGCGGTCTTCGATATCGATTCGAAGACCCTGATCGAGACCGCGCGGCGGCTGCGCGACGATGGCACGCTGCCCACCGGCCGCAAGGTGGGCGGCAAGGCCGCGTTCTTCATCGGCGCCGCCGATATGCCGATCGATCCACCGGCCGGCTGGCAGCCGAACGCGCTCTTCGGCAAGGTCAAAGCCGGCGCGCAATTCACGCAGACGCAATTCTGCATGGATGCGAACATCGTGCGCCGCTATGTCGGCGCGCTCGAAGCGGCGGGCCTGACCAAACAGCTTGCAATCCTGATCGGCGTCAATCCGCTGCGCTCGGCGAAGTCCGCGGTCTGGATGAAAAGCCACCTCTACGGCACCATCATTCCCGATGCCTTTATCGCGCGGTTGGAAAAAGCCAGCGACCCCGCGCGCGAGGGCGAGCGCATCTGCGTCGAATTGATCGAAGAGCTGTCGACCATCCCCGGCGTCGCCGGCGTCCACATCATGGCGCCGGGCAATGACGCGGCGATTGCGGAGGTCATTGCGGAAGCGCGGCCGCGCCTCTCCAAAGCCGCGCGCTAGCCTAATCCCCGAACACGGTCGACCAGCCTACCGGCATTCTCCGGAACGGCATCGCCGCGCCAAGCGACGTGCCCGTCGGGCCGTACCAGCACCAATCGCTGCCCGTAGAGCGCCGCGACCTCCGGCTCATCGACATTCGTGACGGCCAACGGAACGCCACGCGCCTTGGCCGCTTGATCGAGCGCGGCCGTGGGCACGTCATCAAAGCGCATGAGCACAAAGCCGCGACCGAACAGATCGAGCGTCGAACGGCCGTCGGCAAGCATCGCGTGAGGTGCACGGCTTCCGGGGCGCGCCGAGGGGGCGAATTTTTCCGGATCGTCGGGCAACGGCGGCGTGCCGTCGTCAATGCAAATTGGCGAGTGCTCGTAGCGGTAGCCGAGCTGCAGTCCCGCCGTGCGAAACATGCGGCCGACGTCGCGAGTGAGGCTGTCGCCGAGGCGCGTCCGCAATTGCCGCCCGGTTTCGCTGTCGTCTTCGATCGCCGCGATGCCGTCTGAGAATTCGCCGTGCGCCAGATAAAATTCCGCCGCCATGCCGACATTGCGAAGGCCGATCGGCCGGCGCTCGGTGTCGTAGGACGCGAGCAGTCCCGGACCGCCCCAGCCGGAAAGCGTCGCCGCGAGCTTCCAGCCGAGATCGACCGCATCGCCAATGCCGGTATTCATGCCGAGCGCGCCGGTCGGCGACAGCTGATGCACCGCGTCGCCGGCGAGAAAAACGCGGCCGTGCGAATAGCGATCGGCGACGACGCAGCGCCGCGTCCACACGCTGACGCCTTTCCACTCCACGTCGATGGGACGACCCACCGCGCGATGCAGCAGGCCGTCGCGATCGACGGTTTCCGGCGTTTGCTTGCCGTCGCTGTCGAGTGCCATCAACCGCCACAAGCCGTTCGCCGGATCGATGACGCGGACGTTCGCCCACAGCCCATTGCGGTCGATGGCAAGAAAGAAAACGCCCGGCGCCTTGCCGCATTGGCCCAGCAGATCCGGCGTACGAAAGAACAAATGCACCGGGTGACCGAGAACGCCCTGCCCGCTCAGTCCGATGCCGAGCGCATCGCGGATCGCGCTGGTCGCCCCGTCGCAGCCGACCAGATAGTCAGCTTTGACCGTTTCGCGGTCTCCGGTTTCCAGATCGTGTAATTCCGCGGCCACGCCGTCGGCCGACGGCTCGAACGAGGAAAGTCGCGTCCGATAGCGCGAGGTCACCGACGGCTGCGATTGCGCGAACGCGCGCAAAATCGGATCGAACCAAAGCTGCGAGCAGATTTGCAGGCGTTCCGGACTGTAGCTTTCGGCCTTCTGTTGCGCGCGCGTGGGCCGCCGCATACGCGCCAGTTCATGGCCGGTTAAGCTCGTGACGAACACCACGTCGAGCGAATAATCGCCAGGAAAGGGACAATTGCGCACCGCCTCGGCAATGCCCCAGCGCCGGCAGAACTCCATGGTGCGGGTATTGACCTCGTTCATCTTCGGCGTCGAGATCGCGCCGTCGGATTGCTCGACGAGCTCGCAGGAAATGCCGCGCCAGCCAAGCTCGGCGGCAAGCGCCAATCCCACAGGTCCGGCGCCGACGATCAGCACCGGAATGTTTCGCGTGATTGAGTTCACGGCAGTATCATTGGGGCGCGGCGCCTAATCGTAATTCGACATGCGCAGCGGAACGCTCTGGCCGCCGTCCATGTCGATCGCGGAGCCGTGCAGCAAGCGGCCGCGCGGCGAGACGACAAAACGCACAAGGGCCGCGATATCCTCCGGCGTACCGAAGCGCGTGATGTCCAACTCGCGGCGGTGGCGTTCGATCGCCGCAGCCTCGTCGAGGCCGGTCTTTTTCACGATGATGTCAAGCCGGTGGCGGAAGCGGTCGGTCTTGACCGAACCCGGATTGACCGCATTGACCTGGATGCCGTCGTGCTTGCCGAGATCGGCGAGCGCCTTCATGAAGGCGAGACTGGCGCCGACCACCGAAGCGCCGATCATGTAGTCGGCGACCGGTGCGCGGGCGCCGACGCCCTCGATAAAGACGACGGACCCTTGCGTTGCCTTCAGCAGCGGCCAAGCCAGCCGGCACAAGCGCACATGCGCAAAAAGCTTCAAATTGAAGCCGTCGCGCCAGTCCTGATCGGTCTGCACGAAAAAGCCGCCGCGTTTGGTGCCGCCGGCATTGTTGACCAGAATATCGAGGCGGCCGAAGTCGCGCGCCAGCGCTGCGATCAGCCCGGCCGGCTCGGTGTCCGCGGTCAAATCGGCGGCGTGGAGCGCCGCCTTGCGGCCGAGCCCGCGGATGTCCTGCGCCACGCCTTGCAGTGCTTTGGCATTGCGCGCCGTGAGCATGACATCGCAGCCGGCCGAGGCGAGCTCGAGCGCAATGCCGCGGCCGATGCCGCGGCTTGCGCCGGTAATCAGTGCGACCTTGCCGGCAAGTTCGTTCACGTCGCCGCTCATCGCTGGTTCAATCAACCTTGATGTGGGCCGTCTGACCGACGCCGACCCATTTTTGATAATTGGCGGCGATGAATTTGGCGAATTCGGCGGGCGTGTTCGGCTTATTCTGGCTGCTGATATTGGCGACCAGGTGCTGCATGTCCGGCGCCTGCATGCCCTCGTTCATCGCCGCATTGATGCGAGCGACGATTGCCGCCGGCGTACCGGCGGGTGCGACGAGCCCGAAGAAAGTCTGCACCTCGCAGTTCGGCACCCCGGCCTCGGCCATGGTCGGCACGTCGGGCAACAGCGGCGAACGCGCGTCATTCTGCACCGCCAGCGCCCGCAATTTGCCGGCGCGGATCAGCGGCACCAGCGACGCACCGGTTTCGAAGGTCAGGTCGACGACATGGCCCAATATGGCCGTCGCCGATTGATTGCCGCCACGGAACGAGACGCCGGTCATCTTGGTGCCGGTGCGGATCATAAAAAGCTGGGCCGCCAAATCGGGCAGTCCGCCGGTGCCGGTGTCGCCGTAATTGAGTTTGCCTGGATTGGCTTTGGCGTAGGCGACGAGGTCCGCAACCGTCTTCCAGGGCGAAGACGGATCGACCACGAGGATCTGAAAGCTGCGCATGATCTCGACGATTGGCGTGAAATTCTTGACCGGATCGTAGCCGGCATGCGCGGACACGGCGGGAATGGCGGCGAGCGTTGAGGAATTGCCGATGAACAGCGTATAGCCGTCGGGCGCTGCCGCCGCGGCCGCCCGCGCGCCGATCGCGCCGGCGGCGCCGGGCCGATATTCGATGACGATGGGCTGGCCCAAGCGCGGCGGCAGAACTTGCGACGCCAGCCGCGCCGGGAAATCGCTCGGGCTGCCGGCCGCGGCGGGAACGATGATCGTGATCGGCTTGGTCGGATAATCCTGCGCATGGAGCGGTGCGGACACGGTTAGGCCTGACGCCAACGCCGCAGCTGCCAAAAGCACATCGCGTCTGCTGATCACGCGCGCCCCTCCCGACTTTTTGCGCGCGGCTTGCTGGAGCATGATCCCGAAAAGTGGATACCGGTTTTCGGAAAAAATCATGCTCGATTAAAAGACTTCCGCGCTATTTGGAGGACCCTACCAGTTCCTCCGTCGTACGGATATCGATCTCCGATTGCAGCGTGCGGTGCACCGGGCATTTGTCGGCCATCTCCATCAGCCGCGTGCGCTGTTCGGCAGTAAGGTCGCCTTCAAGTGCGATCACGCGCTCGATGCGATCGATCATGCCTTCCTTGGTTTCGCACTCCGCGCAGTCCTTGGCGTAAATCCGGCTGTGGCGGAGCCGGACCTGTGTGCGCGTAAGCGGCAGCTTCTTGCGCTCGGCATAAAGCCGCAGCGTCATCGACGTACAGGCGCCGAGCGCGGCAAGGAGGAGTTCATATGGACCCGGGCCGGAGTCGAGCCCGCCGACGTTCACGGGCTCGTCGGCAATGAGATGATGTTTGCCGGAGATGATTTCCTGCTGAAACAAGCCGCGGCGCGTCTCGCGCACGATGACGGTGCCGGCTTCAGTTGCGCTTGCATCGGCCGCCATGAAAACCTCCTACGCGTGATGGATTATCGCCCCAACTCCCGCATCGCGGTATCCAAGCCCTCGATGGTCAGCGGGAACATCCGCCCGCCGAGAATCTGCCGCATCAGGCGGATCGAGGCGGTGGTGTCCCATTCGCGCTCGGGCACCGGATTGAGCCAGACGCAGGACGGATAGGTCGCGGCGACGCGCGCCATCCACATCTGGCCGGCTTCTTCGTTGAAATGTTCGACCGAGCCGCCCGGCGCCACGATCTCGTAAGGCGACATCGAAGCGTCGCCGACGAAGATCGCCTTGTAATCGTGCGGATAGGTATGCAGCACATCCCAGGTCGGCGTCGTCTCAGTCCAGCGCCGCGCGTTCTGTTTCCACACTTTCTCGTAGAGACAATTGTGGAAGTAGAGATGCACCAGATGTTTGAACTCGGTCTTGGCCGCGGAGAACAATTCCTCGGTCGCCTTGACGTGCCAGTCCATCGAGCCGCCGACGTCGAGGAACAGCAGCACCTTGATGGTGTTGTGCCGCTCCGGCCGCATCAGAATATCGAGATAGCCTTTGTGCGCGGTGCCTTTGATGGTGCCATCGAGATCGAGCTCGTCGGGCGCGCCGGTGCGCGCAAATTTGCGCAAGCGCCGCAGCGCGATCTTGATGTTGCGGGTACCGAGCTCGACGTCGCCGGCGAGGTCTTTGAACTCGCGCTTGTCCCACACTTTGACGGCGCGGAAATTGCGGTTCGTGTCCTGGCCGATGCGCACGCCTTCGGGATTGTAGCCGTAGGCGCCGAACGGCGACGTGCCCGCGGTGCCGATCCATTTCTTGCCGCCTTGGTGGCGGCCCTTCTGCTCGGCAAGCCGCTGCCGCAGCGTCTCCAGAAGCTTTTCAAGCCCGCCCAGCGCCTCGATCTGTTTCTTCTCTTCCTCGGTGAGATATTTCTCCGTGAGCTTCTTCAGCCACTCGATGGGGATTTCGGCCGCCAGGGTGTCGTCGACCAGATCGAGGCCCTTGAAGACGTGGCCGAACACGCGGTCGAACCTGTCGAGATTGCGCTCATCCTTCACCAGCGCCGCGCGCGACAGATAATAAAAATCCTCGACGCGGCGCGAGGCGACGTCCTTCTCCATCGCCTCCATCAGGGTCAGATATTCGCGCAGCGTCACCGGCACGCCGGCCTGTTTCAACTCATGGAAAAAGGTCGCGAACATGAAGCCATTCTAGTCCTGACCGCGGCGCTGTCGCTACGCCAGGAAAGCCCGCAAACTCTTGGGACGATGGGGAAATTTTCATCGTAAAGATATATCTTGCGTTATAGCTCATCGTGATCTATCTAAAGATATATCTTTTAACTGGAGAACACTGGAAATGCACGGACATTACGAATCTTACGGCGGCCGCTGGGCCGCGGGTCGGCACCATCGCCGCCGCTTTGGCGGCTTCGGTTTTGGCGGCAGGCACGGCGGCGGACGGGGCGACATGAACCCCGACGACATGCGGGCCGGACGTATGCTGGCGCAGGGCGACCTGCGGCTCGTTGCACTGGCGCTGATCGCGCAAGCGCCGCGCCACGGCTACGAAATCATCAAGCTGGTCGAGGAGAAAACCGCCGACTGGTACTCGCCGAGCCCCGGCATCGTTTATCCGACGCTGACCTATCTGGAAGAAGCCGGCTACGTCACCGCGGCGAGCGAAGGCTCAAGAAAGCTCTACACAATCACCGACGAAGGCCGCGCTTATCTCGAGGCCAATCGCGATCTCGCCGATGTCGTGCTCGACCGGCTGACCGCGCTCGGCGAACGCATCAACCGCTGGCGCCGCGACGCCCGCGGCGAACGCGACAACCGGCGTACGCTACCGCCGCTCGTCGAAGCCGCCTTCGACCATCTGCGCGAGACCGTCGGCAAGCGGCTGGAAGGCGATGCCGAAGCCGAAGCGAGTCTCGTCGAAATTCTTGCCGGCGCGGACGCTGAATTGCGGCGGCGCAGCTAAGACCGCACCAAGTCAGCTCGCCGTAGCCTCCGGCGTGCGCACATGCTCCGGCCGGAGACCGATGGCGAGCAGCCGCGCGGGGATGCGCCGCAGCACCGGGACCGTCTCGACCAGCTTGAATAACAGCGGCGGCTTCGGCCGCCGCTCGCTCGCCAGCAAGCGGCTGATCAGCCGCTTCTGGATGGTGAGCTGCACCCACTGGGTAAACCGCACCGGCAAAGTCCGCCGCTGTTCGATCGCCTGCAGATCATCATCCGTCACCGTTCCCGCCTTCAGGGGCGCGGCCAGCCGGTTGGCGGCGGCGACCGCATCTTGCACCGCCATATTGATGCCGACGCCGCCGATCGGCGACATCGCATGTGCGGCGTCGCCGATACAGAGCAAGCCCGGCCGCCACCATTTTTTCAGCCGGTCGACGGTAACACTCAGTAGCTTGACGTCGTCCCAGCTTTTCAATTCGCCGATGCGGTCGGCGAGAAATGGCGACATCTCGACCACGCTCGTCCGAAAGGCGTCGAGACCCTTGGCTTTCACCTGCTCGATTCCACCCTTGGGGATGACATAGGCGCATTGCCAGTAGTCGCCCCGATCGAGCATCACCAGCAATTTGCCGGCCTCGGCATGACCGAAGGCATCGGTAGCGTCGCCGGGCTTGCGCGTGAGGCGAAACCACAAGACGTCCATCGGTGCGCCGTAGTCTTCGCTTTTGAGTTGGGCACATTGGCGCACCGTCGAATGCCGTCCGTCACAACCGACGACGAGATCGGCACGGATCACGAGCGCGCCGTTTGGAGTCTTCGCGCGCAATCCAACGATCCGGCCGCCCTCCTCGATGAGGTCAGTCGCTTCCGCTTCCATGCGCAAATCGAAAGTCGGGTAGCGTTTGCCGCGCTTCGCTAGAAAATTGAGAAAATCCCATTGCGGCATCATCGCGATGAATTTGCAGTGCGTCGGCAGATGGCTCAGATCGGCCATCGTAATGCGTTCGTCGCCGATCTGGGCGCTGAGCTTTACGATCTTCTGGTGCGGCAGTTTCAGGAATTCGTCGAGCAGGCCCAATTCGTACATCAGCTCAAGGGTCGAGGGATGCACGGTGTCGCCGCGAAAATCGCGGAGAAAGTCGGCATGCTTTTCCACCACAATGACGTCGACCCCAGCGCGCGCCAAAAGGAAGCCGAGCATCATCCCGGCTGGGCCGCCGCCGGCAATGGCGCATTTGGCGACAATCGGCGAATCCGGCATTTTAATAACTTGCGTGCGCCAAGGGCTTGCGACAAGAGAGTAACGAGGCCTACCGCTTGGCGTTCCTGATGCCACCCTCACATTTCCGCCGCAAGCCGGGTGCTAGAAGGACTATCGCTCGCTTCCCACCCACAAAAATGCGCTTTCCCGGCATCCTGGCCCTAGTATTCCTCCTCATCCCGCTCCACGGGGCTTCTGCGCAAGGCTCGGGCACGCCTGCGCAACCCGCCGCAACAGCTGCGCCGCTCGCGGGAACGGGCGATTTCCACATCGTCTGGGAGGTGAAGAACCGTTTTCGGCTGTTCCGCAACGAGGCCGATTTCCTGCGGCTGGCGGCGGCGAGCCGCGGCGATGGCGTGCTTGCCGCCGAAGATCGGCTCGAACGCGCGACCGACGGTCTCGGTTGGGCCAAGGATATCGTCCCTAATCTATGTCTCGACAATTACGGCAACCTGGTCGACACCTGCGAACGCGACGGTGTGCGCGAGAATTATCTTGCGCCGAGCGACCATCCGATCGGCGCGACCATTTCCGGGCCGGCGCCGCAAGGTGCCGACTGTGTCTGGAGTTTCAACGACGGCAGCGGACCGTCCAAGCAGACCACCGCGCCATGCGATCAGGAGGTCAAGCTGCGGGTGCCGTCCGGCCGCACCACCGTTGCCTCGGTCGATATCCCGCTCGGCGACGGCACAGCCCAGCGCGTCTCGACCGAGATCGCAGTGCGCGACATCCTCGTCGCCGGGCTTGGCGATTCCATCGCCGCCGGCGAAGGCAATCCGGACAGGGCGGTGGAGCTGGAAGGCGGGTTCTGCTTCAAGCGATTCCTCAGCGGCGGCTTCAGCCAGTATTTCCGTCCAAGCCGCGCCGGCTACGGTGACGATCGGTCCTGTGAGAACGGACCGTCTAGCCCCACCGCCGCGAGAGACTGGGACCGCCACGGCGCGCGGTGGATGAATCCGGCCTGCCACCGTTCACTGTACAGCTATCAGGTACGCACCACGCTCGCGCTCGCGATCGAGCAGCCGCACATCGCCGTGACCTTGGCCCCGCTCGCCTGCACCGGCGCGACGATCGGCGCCGGCATGTTCGCCGGTCAGCGCGCCGACGATTGTCCATGGGTGGTGGGAATCGAAAGCTGCTCGGGCACCGCTCCGGCGCAATTTTCCGAACTCAAAGAGCTCATGGCCGCAACGCACCGGCAAGACCCCAAGCGCAACCTCGATATGGTGCTGTTGACGATCGGGGCCAATGACGTGAATTTCGCCGGGCTCGTCGCCAATGTCATCGTCGATTCGACGACGGAACGGATCCTGCTCAAGGAGGGCGGCGCCATCGCCAGCGTCGCCGACGCGACAAAGGCCCTGGACCAGTATTTGCCGGACGAATTCTCGCAACTGCGTACGGCACTGAAACCGTTTGTCGGCGGCAACCTCGACCGTGTGGTTTTCGTCTCCTATCCCAACCCCGCCATGCAAGCGGTCGATAAGCCCTGTCCGGGCAGTCGCGACGGCTTGGACGTGCATCCGGCTTTTGGCGCCAATAGCGAGCGGCTGCGCGACGCCGCAGTATTCGTCGACACTAAATTCCTGCCCGGGATCAGGACGCTTGCCACCTGCGACGGCAACAAAGCCTGCCGCGATCCCACGGTCGATAGGATGACATTCGTCGATGACCATCAGTCGGAGTTTGCACGGCACGGCATGTGCGTGCGCGCGCCGAGCGACCCGGAATTCGATCGCAATTGCTTTTCGACGAACGGCGACAGTTTCCAAACCGACCCGAACGCCGCGCCCGACAATCCGATGGCTTGCGGCGAACCGCCCAGCGACTATCGTCCTTACGCTCCGCGGGCGCGCTGGATCAGGACGGCGAATGACAGTTATTTCACCGCCATGACTTATCCCGAGGGCATGCCCGCGATCTTGAAACCGAGCGACATCCACGATGCGCTGTGGGGCGTGCTCAGCGCCGTCTATGGCGGCGCGGTGCACCCCACAGCCGAAGGCTATGCCGCGATGGCGGACGCGGCGCTGCCGGCCGTGCGCGGGGTGCTCGGACTTTCGGCGCCACCCGCGATTCAAGCCGAACCGCTGCCGCCGCCAACGGCGCCCGGACCCGCGCCGGTAGCCGCGCCAGCGCCGCAACCAGCCGCTCCACCCGCTGCCGCGGCGACCCCGCCGCGGACGCCGTAATCAGGTCGTCGCGCGCTCGGGTGCAGGAGCACGCTCAGGCGCAACGCCGAGCTTTTTCTGCAGGCTGGAAGACGACGTGGTGTACTGAAACACCAGCCGCTTTTCCGGATAGACGTAGTGATAGGCCTTCTGCGCCATCAGTGCGGCTTCGTGGAATCCGGAAAGAATGAGCTTGAGCTTGCCGGGATACCAGTTGATGTCGCCGATGGCGAAAATGCCGGGCGTCGAAGTCTCGAACGCCGCGGTATCGACCGGGATCAATTCGTTATTCTTAAGCTCAAATCCCCAATTGGCGACCGGGCCGAGCTTCATCGTCAGACCGAAGAACGGCAGCAACGCGTCGCAGGCGATCTCGAATGCGGAGCCGTCATTGGTCTTGACCATAGCCTTGCCGATTTGACCGTCGCTGCCGGACAACGCGGTGACTTGTCCGACGACGAAATCGATTTTGCCGTCGCCGACCAGCGCCATCATCTTGTTGACGCTGTCGGGTGCGGCGCGGAATTCGCTGCGCCGATGCAACAGCGTCAGATGGCTCGCGATCGGGGCGAGATTGAGTGTCCAGTCGAGCGCGCTATCGCCGCCGCCGACGATTAAAACACGCTTGTCGCGGAACGCCTCCATCTTGCGCACCGCGTAGTGTACCGATTTGCCTTCATAGGGCTCGATGCCCGGAATCGGCGGACGCTTGGGCTGGAACGAGCCGCCGCCGGCGGCGATGACGACGACCTTGCTCTCGAATACTTTGCCCTGATCGGTCTTCACGCGAAACAGCGGATCGCCGATTTTTTCCACCGTCTCCACCATTTCGTTCAAATGATATTGCGCGTTGAACGGCTTGATCTGCTGCAGCAGACCGTCGACCAGGCCGTGCGCGCTGGTAAAGGGAATTCCCGGAATGTCGTAGATCGGCTTTTCCGGATAAAGCTCGGCGCATTGGCCGCCGATCTTGTCGAGAATGTCGATGAGGTGACATTTCATGTCGAGCAGGCCGAGCTCGAACACCGCGAACAGGCCAATTGGTCCGGCGCCGACAATGACGACGTCGGTCTTGATAGGTTCACTCATAGCGTATCCGTAGTTTCGCTTAATTGATGGGTTGATGGGGGTGGCGAGTGTCTAGCCTGCGTAACGCGGCAGGGGAAGGCCGAATTCGGCGGCCCGGAGTTCATACCAGCGATGCTTGGAATCGTTCCAGCTTAGCTTGATCCCGAAAAGTGGACACCGGCTTTCGGAAAAGATCATGCTCGATCAAAAAGCTAGAGTCATATCAGCTCAGATTGGAACCGATATCACTCTAGGCTTGCCGGTCGGGCGTGCGCACCGTGAGCCCCTCGAAGTCTTCCCGGACTTTGATCTGGCACGACAGCCGCGAATTCGGCTGCACATTGTAGGCGAAATCGAGCATGTCCTCTTCCATCGGCGAAGGCTCGCCGACCTTTTCGCGCCAGGCTTCGTCAATATAGACATGGCAAGTCGAGCAGGCGCAGGCGCCGCCGCATTCCGCCTCGATCTCAGGCACCCCGTTCTTGATCGCCGTCTCCATGACCGTGGAACCGACCTCGCCTTCGACCGTACGAGCAGTGCCACCGGAGTCGATGAATGTGATCTGAACCATGGCGGAATGAGCGAATGAAGGTGTCGGCTTGATCGGACGCGCGTATGGCGGGGTGTGCTGCCGGTCATTTCTATCGGCTCGCGCCGCAACACGCCAGTGCGGGAGTGTCGTGCCGCAATCAGCGTTCGCGGCCGAGCTCGGCCAGTAGCCTTGTCAACCGCGCACCGATTGCTGAACCGGCATCGAGGCTTGCCGCCTTAAGTTCCGCAATCGCTTCAGCTAAATCAGGCCCGCGGCCGTCTTCGCCGCCGTCCCCACCGGCCGCCTGTTCCAGAAGTTCGGAAGCCTCCGCCATACGCCAGGCGCCAATCCCGCGCGCCGAACCCTTCAGCGTATGGGCGGCCGCGGCGACCAGCGGCGGGTCGGCATCGACGATGCGGCCAAGCATGATGGTGGTTTGCCGCAGGAACAATTCGAGGACCTCTCGTTCCAGCCGGCGATCGCCGAGCGTCATTCGCCCGAGATGGCTCTCATCGATGGCGCTCGCCTTGCGATCGTGCTTTGCCGCGGTCATCTGGCGCGACGCAGTCATGACGTTCTCCCCGCCGAACCGACATTCTTGGGTTCTGTTCGATTTTGCACACGCGGCGACGACAACAGCACAAATGGCTTACGGAACAGGGAAATGGACGGCGATATTTCGCGCCGACAGTAAGCAAACTCTTACCCAAGGCCGGTTCGAGCGGCGCACACTCCAGGGGACGCTTAGCCAAAAGGCGGCCGTATTGTTGGCACACCATTGGCGCGTTCACCCGGCCCGGCAAAGTTAATGAGGCTAGGGTGAACAACCCGTTAACGATGATTAAAGGGACGTTACCAAACCGGTTTTCTTCGATCTGCCAGATCGATAGGATGGGCGCTCGTGGTGTGACATGAGGGCTTGCTGGGGAAGCCCCCGGAACCGGCGGGGATTTAAAGATCACGCGCTCGTGGCGCGGCCTGAAGGTAGTGCCGAGCACTATGCTCGGCGTTCTCAGGCCGTCCTAGTCAAGCGTAACACGCGAGGCGACGACCGAAATGGCCAACTATCCGAAGAAGATGAAGGATCCGACCGAGGCGGCGCTGTCGGCGATCCAGGAAGCCCTCAATATCCGACAGGACGAAGAGCAACCCGCAGGCCAGCCCGAGGGCATGGCCGATCTGCTGTCCAGACCCGCCGAGGGCCGTGCGCAAGGCGCGAACGCTGATCGGATAAGCGACGACCTCTTCAGTTCCGACGCGGTGGGCACGCGCGATCTCGCCAGCCCCACGGCGCGCGCCGCCAACGACGATCAGCAATCGATCGGCCAGATCCTGCACGCGTTGCAGCGGCGGCCGGCCCGCTCGTCCTATTTCGTCGCCACCGCGTTTTCCGTCGCATGGATTGTCGGCTGCCTGTCGCTGTCATTTGCCTATCTGTCGGATATCAATGCCGCGCTCGGACCCGGCCGCTCGCCTATTGCTCTGATGATCGGGCTTGGCGCCGCGGCGCTGTTGCCGATCATCTTTTTCTTCGGTGTGGCTCACATGGCCTGGCGCGCGCAAGAATTGCGGCTGATCGCGCAGTCGATGGCGCGGGTCGCGATGCGTCTTGCCGAACCCGAGAGCGTGGCGCGCGATTCCATTGTCACCGTCGGGCAGGCGATCCGCCGCGAGGTTGCGGCCATGGGTGACGGCGTCGAGCGGGCGCTGGCGCGCGCGAGCGAGCTCGAAGCTCTGGTGCAGAACGAGGTTGCGGCGCTCGAACGCACCTATAGCGACAACGAGGTGCGGATGCGCGGGCTGTTGCAGGATCTCGCCAGTCAGCGCGACACGCTGGTCGGTCAGGCCGAGCAAGTCCGTTCCGCGATCAACAACGTGCACATCGATCTCACCCAGGATCTTTCCACGATCAGCGACTTGGTCGGCCAACAGGTCAACGACGCGGCGCAGCGCATCACCCACGCGTTGGCGGAGCGGGGCGAGCACATCACGCTCACCCTCGGCCAGATCGGCGACAACATGATCGCGCAATTGGGCGACCGCGGCGGCGATCTATTGGATCGGCTGGAGGCGGCAAGCGCGGAGACCTCGCAGGCGATTTCCTCGGCCAGCGAGCGGCTCGGTTCGAGCCTCGATTTCAAGACCAATCACATCGGCGAGGAATTCGCCGAAATCGCCACTGGCCTGGAAGATATGATGACCTCCCGGCTCGACCGGGTCACCGAAACGTTCTCCGAGAAATCGCTCGCCGTGGTCGATCTGATGGTCGGGCGATCGCAGGAGCTGACCGACGCCATCGTCGAAACCTCGAACCAACTCGCGGAGGCGATCGCGATCCGCGCCGAGGAGGTCAATAGCACACTCAAGTCCTCCGGCGAATCGCTCATCGTCGATCTCGATCTGCGCGGCAACGAAGTGGCGAACAGGCTGCAACAGGCCGGCAGCCGCATCGCCGAGACGTTGATTTCGCGCAGCTCGGCGATGACCGATCAGGTCCGCGAAAGCGCCGAGCACGTCGCCGGCGTCATCGCGACGCGCAACGACGCGGTGAAGGAAATGCTGGCGACGCGCCTGGCCGCCTTCGAGGAAATGTTCAATCACACCGGCGCCGAACTCGGCGAAAGGATTTCGCGCGATTCTTCGACCCTCGGCAATCTGATCACCCGGCATCTCGCCGAATTCGACCGTACCGTGAAGACCTACGGCTCCGAACTCGTCGAACGGCTCGGCGCGCGCACGCAGGATGTTTCCGAGTCGATGCGCACTTACGTCGACAGCTTCGACAATCGCGTGACGGCAAAGGCTAATGAGGTCACCACCGCGCTCGACCAGCGCCTGGGGCGCTTCCAGGAGGCGCTGGACAGCCGCTCACAGAACCTGACGGACGCGCTGTCGGCGCGCGTGGTCGATATCGCCAAAGCACTCGCCGACGGCGGCAAGGAAGTCGCCGCTGCAGTCGACAAGCGCATCAGCGACGTCACGACGCTGATCGACGCGCGCGCGGTCAAACTCACCGACACCCTCGGCGAGCGGATTGCAAAAATCGATTCGACGCTCGGCAAGGGGGCGCTTGAGGTCGCCAACACGCTCGACGGCCGGATCGGTCAGTTGGAACAGCTTTTGGTCGGACGCGCCGAGGCCGTCGTTCACCAGATGGAACTGCGCAGCCGCGACGCCGCCGATCTGCTCAATTCACGCATGGAGCAGCTGTCGGAATCGATCAAGACCAATTCGACCAGCGCCGAGCGGGCGCTCACGCAACTGGCGGTCAACACCACCGAGGCGCTTGGCAAGAGCACGGCCGCCAGCACGGCCGCGACCGAAGCGCTCAATCGCAGCGCCGCCGAAGCGACGGTTTCGCTCAATCGCAGCGCCGGCGCGCTGAGCAACACGATCACCAAGAGCGCCACGGCCGCCAACGAAACGATCGGCAAGACCACGACCACCGCCGCCGATCTTCTCGCCAAGAGCACGCAGACGACCGCCGAAGCGATCGGCCGCAGCGTCAACGAGGCCGAACGCAAACTGGTCGGCATGAGCACCGAAGTCTCGCGCAACCTTGTCGGCAAGGCCAATGAGATCCACAGCGCGATGACGCAGCGCGTCGACGACATGACGCGTGTGCTCGACCAGAATGCCAATGGTCTGATCGTGGCGCTGACCAGCAAAGGCGAGCAGTTTGCCGGCGAGGTCTCCCGCGCCACCGATCAAGCGGTAAAGGCGATCGACGCCAAGGGCTTCGTCTTTACCCAGACCATGATGGACAAGAGCGAAGAAATCGCCCGCTTGATCAACGACGCCAGCCTGAACGCGACCGGCGCGATCACCCGAACGCTCGGCCAAATGCAGGAAGGCGCGGTGGGCGTCACCGAAGCCGCCAAGCTGACCATTACGCGGACGCTCGAGGAATTGCACCGCGCGACCAAGGGCGCGATCGAGGAGTCGAAACAGACCGCGGCGGCGACCGTCGCCGAGATGATGGAGACGCACACCATGTTGCGCTCCGATTCCACCGCACTGTTCGAGCGCTTGCGCGAGGCCAACATCCTGCTGCAGGAAGTGCTCAGCGGCGCTCAGGAGAACATGAACTCGATCGAGCATACCATGGCGACGCGCGTGTCCGAGTTCGTCGCGGCTATGAGCGACCTCTCCAGCAAGAGCGGAGCGACGACCGCCAAGGTCGAGCAGCATCTCGGCACGTTCAATAACGTCACCGCCAAGGTGCTGCACGACCTCGGCGACCTGGCGGACCAGTTCACCTCGCACGGGCGGACGCTGGCCGACGCGGTCGAATTGCTGGACACGAGCAACCGCAGAACCGACGAGTCGATCGCCACGCGGCACGCGAGTATCGAGACGCTGGTTGCGACGCTCGACGCCCGAACCGAGGATTTCGGTCAGCGGCTTGAGCGCTTCTCCGGCCTGCTCGACGAGTCGCTCGATACCGCAGCGGCGCGGGCGCGCGAAATCGCCGGCATCGTCGCCGAGAGCAGTAACGAAAGCGTACAATCGATCGAGCAGCAGTACGAACTGGTGCGCAAGACCTCCGACGAGGAACGACTGCGCACCGGCGAGGCGCTCAATTCGATTTACGATGAGGCCTCCGCCGAAGTGCAGGCCATGTTCACCCAAACCGCCGGCCGCTTCACCGAGATCATGGAAGGCATGAAGCTGATGGCGGCGGAGATGCAGCGGGAGCTCGAGACCACGCGGACCGAGCTGCGCCGCGGCATTCTCGAACTGCCGCAGGAGACCGCCGAGAGTACGGCGCAAATGCGCCGCGTCATCGTCGATCAGATCGAAGCTTTGGCCGAGCTCAATCGAATCGTCGCTCGCCATGGCCGCTCGCTCGATGCCGCGGAGCCGTTGCGGCGCGAGGCCGAGCCGCTGTTCGCCGCCGGCGGCGGACGCGGGCAAGCCCGGCCGGTGCGCGCGGATGTCGCCGCGCCGCCGCCGCAAGCTCCGCGCGACATTACCGGCGCGCCGGCGCGACGAACCAGTCCGCCCAATTTGAGCCCGGTGCCGGGCGGCAAGGACGAAAACGCGCCGCGCAACGGCGGCTGGCTGTCCGACCTGCTCACCCGCGCCTCGCGGGACGACAGCCCACCGATCAACCCGCCCGTCAGTCGCGAAGCATCGCGCGGCGAGGACCGGCCGCAGCGCGAGGGCATCGATTCGATCGATTCGCTTTCGGTGGACATCGCGCGGATGATCGACCACGACGCGGCTGCGGAATTGTGGGAACGCTATAAGCGCGGCGAGCGCGGCGTCTTCACCCGGCGTCTCTATACGCAGCCAGGCCAGAAGGCGTTCGACGAAATTCGCAACAAATACCGCTCCGATCCCGAATTCCGTCAGACCGTCGAGCACTATATCCACGAGTTCGAGCGGCTCCTCGACGATGTTTCGCGCGGCGATCGTGGCCCGGCCGTGGCGCGCAACTATCTGACTTCGGACACCGGCAAGGTCTATACCATGCTGGCGCATGCGGCCGGCCGGTTCGACTGAGGCGTCGCCGCTAATCCACCGCTGCGTGGCGCCACCGCCCTTGCTTGTGACGCCATCGCGGCGCTACCGTTGCGCCATGATTGGTGCCGGGATTGGCGCCGTTTTTTTGGTGCGATGGTTGGTGCGATGGACGCTCCGGTTGCACTGCCCACTGCCGCGGACGTCGATGAGGCTGCACGGCGCTTGGCCGGGGTTGCCCTGCACACGCCGCTTTTGACCTCGGCCGCGCTCGACGCCATGACCGGCGGACGCGTTTTTCTCAAGGCCGAGACCTTGCAACGCACCGGGTCGTTCAAATTCCGCGGCGCCTATAACAAGCTCGCAGCGATTCCGCCGGAACAACGCGCCGGCGGCGTCGTGGCTTTTTCTTCGGGCAACCACGCCCAGGGCGTCGCTGCGGCGGCGCGGCTCCTCGGCATGCGCTGCGTCATCGTCATGCCGCTCGACGCGCCGCGCGCGAAACGCGAGCGCACCGCCGCGCTCGGCGCCGAAGTCGTGCTCTACGACCGCGCGCGCGATGACCGCGAAGCGATCGCTAACGACATCGCCGCACGGCGCGGCGCCATCCTGGTGCCGCCTTACGACGATGCCTTGATCATCGCCGGCCAGGGCACTGCCGGCCGCGAAATCGTCGAGGATCTCGGCGCGCTCGGCCTTGTCCCGGACGTTGTGGTCGTCACCGCCTCCGGCGGCGGGCTCACCGCCGGCATCGCGCTCGCCATCAAGGCGCGGGTGCCGGCCGCCATGATCTACACCGCGGAACCGCAGGGCTTCGACGATCATGCGCGCTCGTTTCGCAGCGGCCAGCGCGAAGAGAATGCGGCGCTGACCGGCACCATCTGCGATGCGCTGATGGCGCGTATGCCGGGCAAGCTCACATTCGCGATCAATCAATCGCTGGTCGGAGCCGGCGTCGTGGCGAGCGACCAGGAGGTCGCCGCCGCGGTTGCGTTTGCCTTTGCCGAATTGAAGCTCGTGGTCGAACCGGGCGGCGCTGTCGCTCTCGCGGCGCTGATGACCGGCAAAGTCGACGTCAGGAATAAGATCGCCGTTGCCGTCCTCTCGGGCGGCAATGTCGATCCGGACGTGTTTTCCCGGCTGGTCGCCTAGCGCGCGCTACGGCGACCGTACCGAGGCTCAGGCCCCTGTCCCGGGGATGAAGCAACGAATCTGTGTCACGCCGTCCGCATCCTGATACGGCCAAACTACCGCTTGGCCGAAGCGATTCGGCTCCGTTACGACCGCTTCATCCGGCACGACAATCCATTTCCCGTCCAGGCGGACCCGGTAGCGGCCGTTCTGGGTGTCCCAATCGACGTTTTGGACTGAGACGCCATCGGCGAACGAACAGCATAGGCCCTTGCCGCTGGCCAGCTGGTCGAACCAGGCTTTCAGCGGCGAACCGGCGTAGCGACCGTCATCATGCGCGGAAACGTGACTTGGAATCGACAGAAGCATGCACAACGCCATCACCGTCAAAGCAAGACTGGTAAGTCTGTGCATCGTGGCCTCCAGATGATCGACTTGACGGACCGCGAACGAATGGCCCTGCAGACCCGGAGCACTCAGCACGCAACGCCTGCACGTCGTTGTTGATCCGCTTAAATTCACTCAAAGCAACTTCCGTGCCGTGTTACGAACGCGACAATTGGAGAATTTGAGTATTCGACGAGCAAGCAACGCGGATCGCCGGTAATGTTTCCGCCGGCGGCGGACTGGAGCCGTTTTTGGTTCTGATGAATCAAAACCGGGCTCTAGCATTTTGTTTGAGCATGACCTTTTCCGAAAACTGATATGCACTTTTCGGGACCGTGTTCTGCAGCTAACCGAACAAGGCGATCAACTCTTCCTCAGTCAGGCCGCGCAACGCCGCGAGTGGGTTGACCGGCGCCGGCCGCGGCAGGGGCCGCACCGTCGGACCGGTCGGGTTCCGCGCCGGCGGCATCGCCGTCGCGCGAACGGCCTGGCCGATTGCCGATGCTGCCGACGCCAACGGAGTAGGCTCAGGCTTTGCAGCAGATATCACTGGCGAGGTAGGAGGCAGACTGGCGACGCGCTTCGGCGCCGGCTCGAATAACTCCGCCGGATCTTCGTCCGGGCTCGGCAGCAGCAGCGGTCCCGGCAGCAGCGCATGCGGCTGGCTGGGCTGACCGGAGGACTCAACCGCGCGTCCCTTCTCTTCGTGTTGCGGCTGATGAAACACAAAGTCGGGAGCTTCGATATGCCAGCGCGGACCATGCTCCGTCACTGTGGCCGGCTGCGGTGCGGAGATCGCTTCATATGCTTGCTGCGGAATGACGGTGGTGGCGGAAGACGTGCTTTGCAGTGCGCTCCCCGGCTTGGCTTCCTCGCTGAGCGCGGTTAACGATGCGGCGAGCGCAGCGGCTGCTTCGGCAAACTTTTCGCCGTCCTGCAACGGCATATCGAAGGGTTCGGAGGACAACCGCGAATCCGCATCAAGCGCGAGCTCCGCAACCTGGCGAGCCGGCTCGGCGGTAGTCTGATCCGGCGTTGTCGCTAGATTCCGAGCGGCAGGCATGATGCCATTTTTGGCGTCGTCGTGTTCCGTGCCACCACCGCAGGCCGCGCAGATTTCGCTCACAGCGGCGTCAAGTGCATCGCACAGCGTCGCATCGGCCGCGCGTTCGCGCAGTCCGAAAGCAATGTCGGCGAGGCGTTCGGCGGCGGCACTGATGTCAGGCAAGCGTGTCGATTCTTTTGCCGGCGCGTCGCTGCGAACAGCAGCCTCGATGCGCTCGATGGCGGCAATAAGCGAATCGGTATCGGCGTGGCGATTGCGGTTTGCGAACTCGGTCAAAAACCAACGGCCGCGCTCGGTTGCCGTAACCGCCGCGTAGACCGAGTCGTACTCCGCTTCCTGCGGCACTCCGACGTCGATGCCGGACAGCGCCAGTGGATCGTTCGACATTTCAAGGCCTGGACCGAATCAATCGCATAACGGCGATACGCGCAATCCAATTAGGAACACGGGCCCCCGAGATACCCACAGATTATCCACTGAATGCGCGAGCCCACTTAGCCCGCAATGCGGGGTCAAGCAGACAGGGAGGACTACCTAGATACCGCCACAACTGCCGGGCCATTTCGGCGAAGAGAAGGGACCGTCAGCGCGTGCGCTCAATCGATCCTGGCATTGGCAATCTTTACGATCGCCGCCCATTTCTGCATCTGCTCGGCGAGAAATATCTTGAAATCACCCGGTGTGCCCAGCTTGGCGACGGCGGAAAACTTGGTGAAGAGTGCCTGTGCGGCCGGCGTCTTGAGGCTGTCGTCGATCGCCGCGTTGAGCTTTTCGACGATGGCTCGCGGCGTGCCGACCGGCGCCACGACGCCGGTCCAGGCGTCGATAACGAAATCCGGGAAGCCGCTTTCCACCAGCGTCGGCACGTCGGGCAGCGCCGGCCAGCGCTCGGCGCGCGCGATCGCCAGCGGACGCAGCTTGCCGGCCTTGATCAGGGGATAGAGCGTCACCAGCCCGTCGATGGTGAACTGGGTTCGCCCCGCCAATAGATCGGTGACCGACTGCGCCGAACCCGTGTAGGGCACAAAGACCATATCGAGGCCGGCCTCGGTCTTGAACAGCGTGCTGAGCAAATGCGGCGGCGTACCGAGACCAGCGCCGAAATTCAGTTGACCGGGCCGCGCCTTGGCATAGGCAACGAACTCCGCAACGCTCTTAGCCGGCACATCGTTATTCACGACCATCACGTGCGGCAGCAGCGCCACCGTCGCAATCGTCGTAAACGCTTTGCGCGGATCGACGCCCGTCGTGGTGTAGAGCGCCGGCGACACCGCGAGCGAGCCGGACGATCCGAACAACAGCGTATAGCCGTCGGGGTCGGCGGTGGCGACCGACTTAGTCCCGATAATCGAGCCTGCGCCGGGGCGGTTTTCGACGACGACTTGACCGAACTGCTTGGCCAATTCCTCCGCCAAGAACCGCGCCATCGTATCGATCGGACCGCCAGGCGGAAACGGCACGATCATCTTGATTGGCCGATCCGGATATTTTTGCTCGGCCCATGCCGCACCGCTCATCGCGAATGGAATTGCGGCGCCGGCTGTGGCAATGGCAGTAAGAACGTTGCGCCTCGTCGCCATCGTGATCCTCCCCAACTACGTCGGCTCTACGGCCGTTGCTTGCCGCGCTCACAGCGCAGTCAATGCAATCATATCATGGCTGGCCTTACCCCCACAGCGCCACCTCAGACGGATAAATCAGGCTGCCGTCGTAACGCAATCCGGCCGCTCGATCGCTTGCGAGCAACAGCGGACCGTCGAGGTCGACCACGCTCGCGCGCTGCGCCACGAGAATTGCCGGCGCCATCGCCAGCGAGGTTGCGACCATGCAGCCGACCATGACGGCCAAGCCCCGCCGCTCGGCTTCCGCCGCGAGCGCGAGCGCTTCGGTGAGACCGCCCGTCTTGTCGAGCTTGACGTTGATCCCGTCGTATTTGCCGACGAGCGCGTCGAGCGAAGCGCGATCGTGCACGCTCTCGTCGGCGCAGACCGGAATCGGCCGCTTCATCCCTGCAAGCGCCGAGTCGCGGCCCTCCGGCAGCGGCTGTTCGATCAGCGTGACGCCGGCTTTGGCGCAGGCGGCAAGATTTTGCGCGAGATTGTCCGCGCTCCATCCCTCATTGGCGTCGACGATGAGCTCGGCTTGCGGCGCGGCACGCCGCACCTCCGCGATCCGCTCGCTGTCGGCTTCGCCGCCGCCGAGCTTCACCTTGAGCAAGGGCCGCCCGGCCGCTTGTGCCGCCGCTTGCGCCATCGCGTCCGGCGCAGCGAGCGAAATCGTGAAGGCGGTCATTAGCGGTTTCGGCGCCGCAAGTCCCGCCAATTGGTATGCCCGCCGGCCGGTTTGCTTGGCGCGGAGATCCCAAAAAGCGCAATCGAGCGCGTTACGCGCCGCACCGGCCGGCAGTGCAGCCTGCAGCACGGCGCGGTCGAGGCCATGCCGCAGCACCGGTCGCACGGCTTCGATTGCCGCGACGACGCGTTCCGGCGTTTCGCCATAGCGCGCGTAGGGCACACACTCGCCGCGGCCGCGGTGGCTGCCGTCGCGCAGTTCGACCGTTACCACGACGGCTTCAGTCTTGCTGCCGCGGCTGATCGTGAAGGGACTTGCGAGCGGCCAGCGCTCGATAGTTGCGAAAAGCTCCATGCCAGGAGCGAGTATGACCGGACGCCAGCGCGGCGCTCAAGAGCAAAGCCCGCGCATTAAGCCGCGATTTCGGTGTCTTCGTCGAGCGGCAGTTCCGGTTCTTCTTCCGGCAGCGGCGGCAGCGTGGCGGCCCTATCGATCCAATGGATGATCTCGAAAGTGCCGTCGTCATGTTCGGCGAGCGCAGTGCAGCTTTCCACCCAATCGCCGCAATTCATGTAACGGATGCCGAACGTGTCGTGCATCACGGCGTGATGGATGTGGCCGCAGATGACGCCGTCGACTTGGTGACGTTGTGCCTCTTCGGCCAGCGTTTGCTCGAAAGCGCCGATATAATTGACGGCGTTCTTGACCTTGTGCTTCGCCCATTGCGACAGCGACCAATAGCGAAAGCCGAGGCGGCGGCGAATCGCGTTGAAATAGCGGTTGATCAGGATGGCGAGGTCGTACGCGGTGTCGCCGAGGAGCGCCAGCCAGCGCGCGTGCTTGACCACCATGTCGAACACGTCGCCGTGCACGACCAGGTAGCGGCGGCCGTCGGCGGCTTGATGGATGATGGTCTCGACCACTTCGATACCGCCGAAATGCGTGCCGTAATAGTCGCGCAGGAACTCGTCGTGGTTGCCCGGCAGATAAACGATGCGCGAGCCCTTGCGCGCCTTGCGCAGCAGCTTCTGCACCACGTCGTTGTGATGCTGCGGCCAGAACCAGCCGGAACGCAATTGCCAGCCGTCGACGATATCGCCGACCAGGTAAATGGTATCGGCGTCATGGTAGCGCAGGAAGTCGAGAAGATGCTCGGCCTGACAGCCGCGCGCGCCGAGATGCACATCGGAAATAAAGAGCGTACGGAACTTTATTATGCCGGGCTCGAACGTCACCGAGCGTGATCTCGCACCTGTTTTCAATCGAATCGATTTATAAAATCATTCCATTGCAGGACCATGACAACAATCGTTAACGCGGCGGCTCAGCGGATGCGGCAATAGCGTGCAAACAGGTAAACGAGTCACAGGTCTGTCACGCCGGCTGCTTAATAGTTCCGGCGATGACAGCGCCGATTCTCGCCGCCGCAATATTCTGTATCGCCGTCACCGTTGTTCAGCTCACGAGCATCGCGATCGCGATCGGCCGCTTCCGCCGAAGCACGCGCCGCGGGCCGAGCCTTCCTTCCCCATTCGCCAGTTGTCCTCCTGTTAGCCAAAATCCTTCCGTAAGCGTCGTGCGCCCGCTATGCGGAATAGACAACTACGCCGCCGAGACGCTGTCTTCGACGTTCGAGCTCGATTATCCGCATTACGAGATCCTGTTCTGCGTCGCTTCCGCAAAGGATCCCGTCGTGCCGTTCGTCAAGACATTGATGGCGGCGAGTCCGCCCCGCTCGGCGCGGCTGCTCGTCGGCGACGATCGCGTGAGCCCGAATCCCAAGCTGAATAACGTGGTCAAGGGCTGGCACGCCGCGCGCCATGACTGGATCATCATCGCCGACAGCAATGTGCTGATGCCGCGCGATTATATCGAGCGGCTGTTCGCGAGTTGGCGCGACGATACCGGGCTCGTCGCCTCGCCGCCGATCGGCTGCCGGCCGGACGGCGTTTGGGCCGAAGTCGAATGTGCCTTCCTCAACACCTACCAAGCGCGCTGGCAATACATCGTCGACACGTTCGGCTTCGGATTCGCGCAGGGCAAAACCATGCTGTGGCGGCGCGCCGATCTCGACGCCGCGGGCGGCATCGAGGCGCTCGGCAGGGAGGTCGCCGAGGACGCCGCGGCGACCAAAGTGGTGCGCGGCGCCGGTCTCAAGGTGCGGCTCGTCGATCGCCCGCTGGCGCAACCGCTTGGCCGGCGCAGCGCCGCCGAAGTGTGGAACCGCCAGTTACGCTGGGCGCGGCTGCGCCGGGCCAGCTTCCTGCTCTATTTCCTGCCTGAGATCTTTTCCGGCGGCATATTGCCGATGATCGGTGTCGCGTTCCTGGCCGGCGCATTCGGTTTGCCGCTGATGCTTTGCGTGGCAGGCTTCGCGGCGCTTTGGTACGGCGCCGAAATGGCGCTCGCCGCCGCCGCCGGCTGGCACGTCTCGCCGCTCTCTCCGCTCTACGGAATTATTCGCGATCTGTTGCTGCCGGTGCTGTTCGTCAGCGCGCTACGCGGCAACGACTTCGTCTGGCGCGGCAATGAAATGCAGGTCGAGCGCATGCAGCCACGCCGCATGATCGCGCGCGTGCGCCCGCGGGTGCGCGAATTTGCCACCGGAAGCCGAAGGCGTCTGCGCTCGCTGCGCGAGCGGATGTCGTCATAGGTTCGGCAGGCTTTTAGCGAAGCGCAGCAACTTCGCGCGCCACCCGGTCGGCGATGGCGTTAAGCGCGGCACGATCGTCCGGAAAATCCGCCGCAATCCAGGCTTCTTCGGCCGCGCGCATCGCCATTCCCAAAGCCGGGCCTGCGGCAAGACCGCGATGAATGAACTCGGCGGCCTTTAGCGGAAATTTCGGCGCCGTCCAGCGCTGCGGCAGATTTGCCAGTTCGTGCCAGGCGTGGTCCGCCGCGCCGGCAGATGAGCGCGACCAGGCAACGAGAACACGGTCGGCGAACGATTGCGGGCCGAGACGATAGAGCAGCGCATGGGCCGGCTGATCGCCGGAGGCGGGCGATACGCGCCACCAGCGCTCCAGCGCGACGAGCCGCTCGGCTTCCGTATTCGACAAACGAAGCCGCTCCGCCAGCCGCTCGCCGTCTTCCTTCACCGTAACGCCGAGCGCGCCCAATCGGCGCGCGGCATCGGCGCCGAGGCCCATAGCCGCCTCCACTTTCGCCAGGTTCTCGAAGCTCGCGAGCTGCGGCACGCCGCCGAGCACCGTGCCGAGGATGCCGGTCTCCGCCATGACCGCGAGCGTCGGTGTTGCGTGCGGTGCGAGCAGAAGCTTCAGCAACTCCATCCGCACCCGTTCGCGCGACAGCGTTTCGAGCCCGGCGCGTGCGAGAATGCAGGCGTGCAATCCGGCGGCGTCGGGATGGCCTTTGCCGTACCAGGCGTGAAAGCGAAAAAACCGAAGGATGCGCAGATAGTCTTCGGCGATCCGCGTCGCCGGCGCGCCGATGAAGCGCACTCGGCGTGCCGCGATATCGGCGACACCGCCGACATAATCGTAAATCCGGCCATCGGCTGAAACGGACAGCGCATTGATGGTGAAATCGCGCCGCTCGGCGTCGGTCCGCCAATCGCGGCCGAATACGACCTTCGCCTTGCGGCCGTAGGTTTCGGCGTCCTGCCGCAACGTCGTGACTTCGAACGGTTTGCCGTCGATGACGACGGTGACGGTGCCGTGGTCGATGCCGGTCGGGATCGATTTCCATCCGGCTGCTTCGACGCGGCGCATGACCTCCTCCGGCACCGCCGTCGTCGCGACGTCGATTTCGTCGACCGCCTGCCGCAGCAATTCATTGCGGACCGCACCGCCGACGACGCGGGCTTCTTCGCCTTCGCGACCGAGGACGGCGAGGAGGCGCGCGACCTCGCCACCGCTTAGCCAAGCCGCGTCGCCGAGCTGCGCATCGTCCATCACCGCGTCGCTCCAGGCACCAACTTGCCGTTTTCGATATGCGCCGGCACGTAGGTCGAACCCGGCGGAGCACCGGAAAACTGCGCCAATATCAGAAAACTTCCGACCATAAGGACGAGCGACGCGATGACCAATGCCGCGATGCGCGGCATCGCCCAGGCCCCCGACTGCAGCACGCCGGCGCGGGTCACCAACAAGAACGCGCTGTAAAGCACGAACGGGGCGATAAACAGCCCGATCTCGGTGAGGATTGGCCTGATCATGCGGCGTAGACCCGATCGTAGAGGTTTCGGAGAATACCCGCGGTAATGCCCCAGATGTAGCGGTTCTCGAACGGAATCGCGTAGTAATCGCGTTGCAACCCATTCCAGTCGCGCGTTTTGCGCTGGTGATTGCTCGGCGTCATGACGAATGCGAGCGGCACTTCGAAAGTCTCGACCACTTCGCGCGGATTGAGCTTAAGCGTGAAGTCCGGCTTGACGCGCGCCACCGTCGGCAAAATGCGAAAGCCGGAAAATGTCAGATAGAGATCGAGATAGCCGATCGGCTCGATGAGATTTGGCGCAAGGCCGGTCTCCTCGTTGGCTTCGCGCAGCGCTGCCGCAACCGGGCTTTCGTCGGCGGGATCGATCTTGCCGCCGGGAAAGGCGACTTGGCCGGCATGGCTCGCGAGCTCCGCGGTGCGTAAGGTCAAGAGCACCGTAGGTTCGGGCCGATCGATAACGGGCACTAGCACGGCGGCCGGCTTGGTCGCCTTCACGCCGGCGCGCACCCACATTTCCGGATTGAGATCGAGATCGCCGCGTGCGCCCGCGGCATTCGGATCGGTCAATGCCGGCGGCACTTCAAGTTTGAGCCGTGCCCGCGCGTGCTCGAAAAAGTCATCGGTTGCGGCAGGGCGCAAATTCGTCGCTCGCTCGTTCACGCAAAATCCCTCATTTGCTCCGCGGGCGCCATCGGAAAGAATGCGCCGCTGGACGCCACCCCAAACATCATCGTGCCGTCGATGTTGCGCTCCTCGCCGAGCTCGACAAGATCGAAAAACAGCGCGCGCGTCACTTTCGCCCACAGATCGCGGCGGACGTGAAGATAAGGTTTGAGGCCGCCCGTCCCGGCTTCGGGCTCGAAGCGCAGCATGTGCTGCGGGCCGCAGGAGACCCAATCGTCGACATTGGTGCGAAAGTTGAGCACCTGCCCGATACCGCCGCGCTCGACACTCAGCTCGACGGCAAGAAACGGCGCGTCGTCGACTCGGATGCCGCACTTCTCGACCGGCGTGACGAGGAAGTAGTTTTCGCCCTCGCGCTTGAGGACGGAAGCGAACAATTTGACTAAAGCCGGCCGCCCGATCGGGGTCTTGAGATAAAACCAGGTTCCGTCCGTGGCGATCCGCATATCGAGATCCCCGCAAAACGGCGGATTCCAGCACTCGACCGGCGGCGCCCCTTTGCCGGAGCGCCCTAGCGCAGCCGTGATCGCCTCAAGGCCGGATTGCCCTTCCTTCGCCATGGTTTGCCTTGAATCTGAGCTTAGATGGGACTTCGGGGGCCGGGCCATTCGCGAGATTGAGATTGTCACTCTGCATCCGTGTTTCTCCGAACCCAAGACCACACCACGTCGTGTTTCCTATGGATAAAGAATCAGCGCACAGTCGGCTGCTAGGCAGCTGGCTTATATATTGCATCTTGTGTGCCTAATTGGCGTGCAGATCGGCTGCCGTCGATACGCGCATATGGCGCGAATCCAATTCGACGCAAGAACACGACCTAACACAAGGAGTTAGCCATGCCGGCTGCTGGCGGAGATGGGCTCGAAAAGCTCGAAGACATGATCGTGCGCACGGCCGAATCGACCGGAAACCATGTACGCGCGGCCAAGGCCGCAATCGGCACCGTGATATTCGGCCAGGACAAGGTGGTCGAACAGGCGCTCATCACCATCCTCTCCGGCGGCCATGCGCTGCTCCTCGGCGTGCCCGGTCTGGCCAAAACCAAGCTCGTCGACACCATGGGCACCGTGCTCGGCCTCGATGCGCGGCGTATCCAGTTCACGCCCGACCTCATGCCATCCGACATTCTCGGCACCGAAGTCTTGGAGGAAAGCGCCACCGGCAAACGCAACTTCCGCTTCATTTCCGGTCCGGTCTTTGCCCAGCTCCTGATGGCCGACGAGATCAACCGCGCCAGCCCGCGCACGCAGTCGGCGTTGTTGCAGGCGATGCAGGAACAGCACGTCACGGTCGCCGGCACGCGCCACGATTTGCCAAAGCCGTTCCATGTGCTCGCCACCCAGAATCCGCTGGAGCAGGAAGGCACCTACCCGCTGCCCGAAGCTCAGCTCGACCGCTTTTTAATGGAGATCGACGTCACTTATCCCGATCGCGACTCGGAACGGAAAATCCTGTTCGAAACCACGGGCGCCGAGGAGACGCGGCCGAAAGCGGCGATGACAGCCGACGATTTGATGGCCGCGCAGCGATTGGTGCGCCGACTTCCGGTCGGCGAATCCGTCGTCGAGGCCATCCTGGCATTGGTGCGCTCGGCGCGTCCGGGTCCGGAAGGCGGCGAAGGCGCGAAGCTGATCGCCTGGGGGCCGAGCCCGCGGGCGAGCCAAGCGCTGATGCTCGCGGTGCGCGCCCGGGCGCTGCTCGACGGCCGCCTCGCGCCTTCGATCGATGACGTGATCGAGCTTGCCGAGCCGGTGCTCAAGCATCGCATGGCGCTGACTTTCAGCGCGCGCGCCGAGGGCGAGAGCATCGAGGCGGTGATTGCCCGCCTGAAGGCGCGGATCGGATAGGCGGATGGCGGCCGAGGCCACGCGCTCAACTTCGCGCACATACCAGGACGTTGCGGCGGCCGGTCGGGCGGTCGGCGAAGGCCGGACGCTCGCCGCCAGCATGCCGCGCTTGATCCTGGAGGCGCGGCGCGTGGCGGCGACGGTCATTCACGGCCTGCACGGCCGCCGCCGCGCTGGACCGGGCGAGAATTTCTGGCAGTACCGCCGCTTCGTTTCCGGCGAGCCGGCTGCGCGGGTCGATTGGCGGCGCTCGGCGCGCGACGATCATCTTTATGTGCGCGAACAGGAATGGGAGGCCGCACATACGGTATGGATCTGGCCGGACCGCTCAGCGTCGATGCATTTCGCGTCCCCGCTGGTCCGCGACACCAAGCTGTACCGAGCGCTGGTCGTGACGCTGGCGCTGGCCGAGGTCTTGGTCGAAGGCGGCGAGCGGGTCGGCATTCCCGGTCTCTTGCGGCCGACCGGCAGCCGCAACGTCGTCGAATTGATCGCGCAGGCGATCGTGCATGACCGCAACGAGCGGCCGAGCCTGCCGCCGAATTTTGCACCCTCCCCGCTCGCCGAGGTCGTGCTGTTGTCCGACCTGTGGAGCGAAATCGGCGAAGTGCGGCGCACCCTCACGCAGCTCTCCGGCAGCGGCGCGCACGGCCATGTGGTGCAAATCGTCGATCCGGCCGAGGAGACGTTCCCTTATTGGGGCCGTATCGAATTCATCGAGCCGGAAGGCGGCGGCCGCATCACCGCCGGCCGCGCCGAAACCTGGCGCGCCGACTATACCGCGCGCGTTGCCCGCCACCGCGCCGAGATTCGCAGCGAGACCGACCGGCTCGGCTTCAGCTTCACGATTCACCGCACCGACCGTTCGCCGAGCGAGCTCCTCCTCGCGTTGCATGCCCGCATCGGCGCCGGCACCGCGCATAACGCCGCGCGCTCGCATGCGTCTGCCGCATCCAGGGTGCCGGCATGATCGGCGGATTACCGCTCGGCTTTGCCGAACCGCTGGTGCTCATCGGGCTCATCACCCTGCCGGTGCTATGGTGGCTGTTACGGCTCATTCCGCCGCGGCCGCGCCGTCTCGATTTTCCGCCGACGCGGCTCCTACTCGAAATCGCGCCGAGAGAGGAAACCCCGGCCCGCACGCCGTGGTGGCTCACGCTCTTACGGCTTGCGCTCGCCGCGCTCGTCATTATCGCCGCTGCCGGCCCGCTCTGGCATCCGCCGCTGGCGACGACGAAAACGAGCGCTCCGGTCGCGATCCTGATCGACGACGGCTGGACCGCCGCCGCGACCTGGGATGCGCGCCTGCGTACCGCCGACGACATCATCGCGCGCGCTGAGGACGACCGCCGCGCCGTCGCGCTTATTCCGCTGTCCGAGGGACCGCACGACATTTCATTGGAGACCGCGGATTCGGCACGCGTGCGGCTGCAGCAGATCCGGCCGGTGCCCTACAGCGTCGACCGCTCCCAGACGTTATCGTCGCTGTCGCAGTTTCTGTCCAGGCAACCAAACGTCGAATTGGTCTGGCTGTCCGACAGCGTCGATCTCGGTCATGGCGCCGATTTCGTGAAAAAGCTGGCGCAGACGGTCGCGGGGCATCCGATCACCGTCGTCGCCGGAGGCGTTCCGGGCGCCCGCGCGCTGACCGGCACCGATAACGCGGCCGGCGCGCTCAGCGTCAGCGTGCTGCGCGCAGCGGCCGGCGCGGCTGAGAGCGGAACCGTGCGCGCGCTCGATCTCAAAGGTCTGCCGCTCGGCGAGGCTCCGTTCACTTTCAAGACTTCGGATCGCGAGACCGAGGCCCGCTTCGACCTGCCAGTTGAGCTGCGCAACGATATCGCGCGCATCGAGATTTCCGGCGAGCGCTCCGCCGGCGCGGTGCAACTGCTCGACAAGCGCTGGCAGCGGCGCACCGTCGGCATCGTCTCCGGCGCCATTGCCGACATGGCCGAGCCGCTGTTGTCGTCGAGCTTCTACATCGAGCGCGCGCTCGCGCCGTTTGCCGACGTGCGCATTACGCAAGGTGAATCGCCGGCCGATGCCGTGAGCCGTTTTCTCGATCAGAAGCTGCCGATGCTGATCCTGACCGACGTCGGCAATGTCGGTGACGCCCATGATCGGCTCGCGCAATGGATCGAGGACGGCGGCGTCTTGGTGCGTTTCGCCGGGCCGCGCCTTGCCGCGTCCGACGACGACCTCGTTCCCGTAAAGCTGCGGCGTGGCGGCCGCATCCTGGGTGGCGCGCTGAGCTGGGACAAGCCGCAGCCACTCGCCGCTTTCTCCCGCGCCGGCCCATTTGCCGGCATGCCGGTGCCGAGCGACGTCACCGTCACCCGCCAGGTTCTGGCCGAGCCCGACGCGGCGTTGAGCGATAATACCTGGGCGACGCTTGCCGACGGCACGCCGCTCGTCACCGCGGCGCGGCGCGGTAAGGGAATGATCGTGTTGTTCCACGTCACCGGCGATACGCGGTGGTCGAACCTGCCGCTGTCGGGCACTTTCGTCGAAATGCTCAAACGCATTGTCGCGCTCTCAGGCACCGCGCCAGCCGCCGATGCCGCCGCCAAAACCACCAACGTCCAAGAAGTCATCCAGCCGAGTCACATGCTCGACGGCTTCGGCAGCTTTGTCGCACCGCCGCCGACGGCGCGACCGGTGCCGGCCGACTTTTCCGGCAGCGCCAGCGCCGACCATCCGCCGGGCTTTTACGGACCGCCGGAAAGTCTCCTTGCCGTCAATACGCTGGCTCCGCACGATCGCCTCGCGCCGCTCGATTTCTCGGCGCTTGCGACCGCGAGCCATGAAATCTACCGCACCAGCGAGCCGCAGGATTTACGCGGACCGCTTTTCCTGATCGCGCTTTCGCTACTGTTGCTCGATACCTTGGTGGTTCTCTTCCTCGGCGGCGGCATCCAGCGTCTCATTCCGCGCAGTTCGCGCGCCGCCACCGCATCCGTGATCGTCCTTACCGCGCTCGCGCTCACGCTGGTGCAGGCGCGCGCCCAGGAAGAAACGCCCAATCCGGACGTGCCGCAATCGGCGCTGGAGACCAAGCTCGCTTACGTGATCACCGGCGATGCCGACGTCGACGCGATCAGCAAATCAGGCCTTGCCGGCCTCACGCTCTTCCTCGCGCAACGCACCGCGCTCGAACCGGGCGATCCGATCGGCCGCGACATCGCGCATGACGAGCTTGCGTTCTATCCGCTGATCTACTGGCCTATCGTGCCCGGCGCGCCGCGGCCCTCCGACGACGCGCTCAAGCGCATCGATACCTATATGAAAGACGGCGGCACCGTCTTGTTCGACACCCGCGATGCCGTGGTGGCGCCGCCGGGGCCGGGCGGCGAGACCAATAGTCCGGGCATGCTCGAACTGCGCAAGATTCTTTCCTCGCTCGACATCCCGGAGCTCGAACCGGTGCCGCGCGATCACGTCTTGACCAAGACGTTCTACCTGTTGCGCGACTTCCCCGGACGCTTCGATACCGGCCAGCTGTGGGTCGAGGCGCTGCCGTCGACGGGCGACGATGAAGCGACGAATCGACCCGCCCGCGGCGGCGACGGCGTGTCTTCGATCCTCATCACCTCCAACGACCTTGCCGGCGCCTGGGCGACGCGCTCCGACGGCCAGCCGATGCTGCCGATGGTCGACGGCGAGCCGCGCCAGCGCGAAATGGCGTTCCGCGCCGGAGTCAACATCGTCATGTACACGCTCACCGGCAACTACAAGGCGGACCAGGTCCATGTGCCGGCCTTGCTCGAGCGGCTTGGACAATAGGGCTGGGGCAATAGGAGAGCGCATTGAATCTCGGCGTTGCCTTCGCTCCACTGATCAGCGCTCCGGAATTGTGGGCGGCGATCGCCGCGGCGTGCCTGTTTTCGCTCTTGCTTTTTGTGTCGCGCAGCCGCGGCGCCGCGATCCGGATGCTGGCGCTGGCCTTGATCGTGCTCGCGCTCGCCAATCCGTCGCTGACCCGCGAGCATCGCGATCCGCTGAACTCGATCGCCGTCGTCGTCGTCGACAAGAGCCCGAGCCAGAGTTTCGGCGACCGCACCCAGCAGACCGACGCCGCACGCGCCGCGGTCGTCGAGCGGCTAAACCACATTCCCGGCCTCGAACTACGCGTGGTGGAAGCCGGACAGGCGGACGGCGAGACCGACGGCACGCGATTGTTCGCCGCGCTCGGCTCGGCGCTTGCCGACGTGCCGGCCGATCGCGTCGCCGGCGTCATCATGATCACCGACGGCCGCGTTCATGACGTGCCCACCAACGCCGCCACACTCGGCTTTGCCGCGCCGGTCCATGCGCTGATTACCGGACACAAGAACGAGCGCGACCGCCGCGTCGCGCTCATTGCCGCGCCGCGCTTCGGCATTGTCGGTCAGCCGCAGACCATCACCTATCGGGTCGAGGATCAGGGCGCCAATGCCGGCACCGCCGAGGTGACGGTGCGCCGCGACGGCGACGTGATCGACCAGGGAAGCGTTCCCGTCGGCGTGCCGCAAAGCGTCGAGATTCCGATCCCGCATGGAGGTGCGAACATCGTCGAGATCGAGGCGTCGCCGCTTCCCGGGGAACTCACGCTAGTCAACAATCGCGCCGTAGTCTCGATCGACGGCGTGCGCGACAAGCTACGCGTGCTGCTGGTGTCCGGCGAACCGAACGCCGGCGAGCGGACCTGGCGCAACCTCCTTAAATCCGACCCGTCGGTCGATCTGGTGCACTTCACCATTCTGCGGCCGCCGGAAAAGCAGGACGGCACGCCGATCAACGAATTGTCGCTGATCGCTTTCCCGACGCGCGAGCTGTTCCAGCAAAAGATCGACCAGTTCCAGCTCATCATCTTCGATCGCTACGCGCGCCAGGGCGTGCTGCCGATGATCTATTTCGACAACATCGCACGCTACGTTCACGACGGCGGCGCGGTCTTGGTTGCGGCCGGCCCGGATTACGCGAGCCCGACCAGCGTCTGGCACACGCCGCTTGACGCGATCCTGCCGGCCGAGCCGACCGGAGAAGTCACCGACGAGGCGTTTCGGCCGACGTTGACGGAGCTCGGCCAACGCCATCCAGTGACCCGCAGCCTTGAAGGCGCCGATAGCAACCCGCCGCATTGGAGCGAATGGTTTCGCATTGTCGACACCAGGAATACGACCGGCACGGCAGTGATGCAGGGGCCTGACCAAAAGCCATTGCTGGTGCTGTCGCACGAAGGCGAAGGCCGTGTGGCGCTCCTTTTATCCGATCAACTCTGGCTGTGGGCGCGTGGCTTCCAAGGCGGCGGCCCGCATCTGGATCTCTTACGCCGGCTCTCGCACTGGCTGATGAAGGAGCCGGATCTCGAAGAGGAGGCGCTGCGGCTCACGGTCAGCGGGCACAATCTCGTAGTGCGGCGGCAAACCATGGCCGATCAAGTCGCCGACGTGACGTTGACTTCGCCGTCCGGCGCTACGCGCACGCTCAAACTCAATCCGACCCAACCCGGCGTATGGGAATCGAGCGTGGCGGCGAACGAACTCGGACTGTGGCGCGCCACCGACGGCAAGCTCAATGCGCTGGTCAATATCGGCCCCGCCAATCCGCTCGAATATGCCGAGGTGACGTCGACGACCGGCGCGCTGTCGCCGCTCACCGACGCGACCGGCGGCGCCGCCGTGCGGCTCGACGATGGCTCAGGGCTTAATGTGCCGCGCATCGTCGCGGTGCGCTCCGGCGATACCTACAAGGGCGACGACTGGATCGGCCTGAAAATGCGTGACGCCAGCGTGGTGCGCGGCATCGGCGTGCTGCCGGTCTTCGCCGGCATGAGCGGCCTTCTGCTGCTGCTCGGCAGCCTCGCCGGCGCCTGGGCGCGCGAGGGCCGGTAGGTCGCTTTCAATCCGGCCGGATCGGCCCCGAAACGCCGTCGAAAGCGCCCTCCTCCAGTTCGGCGACCAGAAGCCGCGCCGGATCGACCGGTCCGGGCATAGTCGCACGGCCGGGCGGAATGCGCTTGAATCCGGATTTTCCGTAATAGCGCTCGTCGCCGACCAGGATGACGAGGCGATGGCCCCTGGCCTTTGCCTCCTTGAGCGCGCGTTCGATCAAAGCCTGGCCAACGCCGCGCTCGCGAAATGCCGGCTCGACGGTGAGCGGGCCGAGCAGGAGTGCCTTGGTCTCGCCGATGCGAACCGGCGACAGCCATACCGAGCCGACCAAGAGCGTGCCGATGCGCGCGGTGAACGACGCGTCAAGCCGATGCGCTGCCTGTTCGCGCAAGCGATAAGCCGTCTTGGCGAAGCGGCCGGGGCCGAAGGTGCGCTCGTGCAGGCGCTCGATCGCGGCCGCGTCGTCCGGCGTCTCGGGCAGGATGGTGAGTGAAACATCGTTCATCGTGCCGCCGCCTATCATCTCGCTCGACCGAGGTCCAGCGGGCTTGCCCGGCACGCCCTATCGCGAGCGCCGGGAATGATTAGATTGAGCGAGACGAAAAACCGGAGAAGACGATGGGCCTGCTCGTCAACGGCGCTTGGCAAGAAGACGTCTCACGGACCAAGGACGGCCATTTCATCCGGCCGACTACCCGCTTTCGCAACTTCGTGACCGCCGACGGCAGCGCCGGCCCGACCGGCGAAGGCGGCTTTGCGGCCGAAGCCGGCCGCTATCATCTCTACGTTTCGCACGCCTGCCCGTGGGCGCATCGCACGACGATTTTCCGCAGCCTCAAAAAGCTCGAAAATGCCATTTCGATTTCGGTCACCGCGCCGCTTTATGGCAAGACCGGCTGGGAATTCGGCACCGCACTTGGCGGCACGGGCGATGACGTCAACGGCAAGGCGACGCTTGCCGAAATCTATCTGCTGGCGGATCCGCATTATACCGGGCGCGTCTCGGTTCCAGTGTTGTGGGACAAGAAGCGCCGCACCATCGTCAACAATGAATCCTCCGAAATCATCCGCATGCTCAATTCCGCCTTCGACGCGTTCACCAATGTGCGCACCGATTACTACCCCGCTGAGCTGCGGGCGGAAATCGACCGCATCAACGACATCGTCTATCCAAACGTCAACAACGGCGTCTATCGCGCCGGCTTTGCCATCAGCCAGGCCGCCTACGAAGAAGCCGCCCGCGCGATATTCGCGACCTTCGATCAGCTCGAAGAACGATTGTCACGGCAGCGCTATCTGGTGGGCCACCAAATCACTGAAGCGGATTGGCGGCTGTTCACCACGCTGATCCGTTTCGACACCGTGTATTATGGCCATTTCAAATGCAATCTGCGCCGTGTCGCCGACTATGCCAATCTCTGGAATTACTTGCGCGATCTGTATGCCGTGCCGGGCATCGCCGAGACCGTGAGCATCGATCACATCAAGCGGCACTATTACGGCAGTCAGCGCCAGGTCAATCCGACCGGCATCGTGCCGATCGGTCCGCTGATCGATTTCACCGCACCGCACGACCGCGGCCGCTTCGGCTAATCGAACGACACGCCGCAGAATCGGCAAAGCAGCTTTCTGCCGCCTATCAATCACCAAATTTCGGACGGAGCACGGCCGGTGAGCACTTCGGCGATACGCTCGCGTGTCGCACGCGACGTGTCTCCAGGCAACTCGCCGGTCGCGAAGAACCCGTGGGCGATGATTTCGCTGTTCGGCTGCGGCGGCGCGATCTGCCGGAACGAGCGCACGATATAGAGCGCGACGTGATCGCGCCGCGACGCCCGGCGATTGAAATAGACCGCGTGAAAGACCGGCGGCTCGGTCAGCTCGATATTGCCCTCCTCGCGCAATTCGCGCTCCAGCGCGGCGAGCAGCGTCTCACCGGTCTCGACGCCGCCGCCCGGCAAGTGCCAGCCGGCGACATAGGAGTGCTTCACCAGGAAGACGCGGCCCTCGCCGTCGAAAATAAGCGCGCGGACGCCAAGCGTAAGGCCGCGCGAAAAACGCCAATAGGCGTGCAAAAACCTCCGGATAACCGGCTCGAAAGGGCGACGGATCGAATCAAGTCCCATCTTGTATTCCCGACTCGCGTCAATAATTAGAATTGTTCTAAGATAGTCTTACCCGCCACATCCAATGTGCGCCGTCGAGGGAAGCCTGTGAAACGCTTTGCCGACTTGAACGAGCAGGAAATTCTTGCGCTCGCGATCTCCAATGAGGACGAGGATAACCGCATCTACCGCTCGTTTGCCGACCGGCTGCGCGCGTCCTATCCCGACACCGCCGACATGTACGACCGCATGGCGCAGGAAGAGATCGGGCATCGCGACATGTTGCTCGAACTTCATCGCAAGAAATTCGGCGATTTTTTGCCGTTGATCCGCCGCCAGGACGTCAAGGGGTTTGTCGCGCGCCGGCCGATCTGGCTCAACAGCACGCTGAGCCTCGACGCGACGCGCAAATTCGCAGAAGAAATGGAATACGAAACCGCGCGTTTCTATCGCCGCGCGGCGCAAACCACGCAGGACGACGCCGTGCGCGATCTGCTGCGAAGGCTCGCCGCGGCCGAAGACAAGCACGAAGCGCTGGCCCACGAGCTCGGCGAAAAGCTCACGCCGCAAGCGCGCCGCTCCGAGGATCAGGCCGCGCGGCGCATGTTCGTGCTGCAATATGTGCAGCCCGGCCTGGCCGGCTTGATGGACGGCTCGGTCTCGACGCTGGCGCCTTTGTTCGCCGCGGCCTTCGCCACGCACAATACTTGGTCGACCTTTCTGGTCGGCCTTGCGGCAGCGCTTGGCGCCGGCATATCGATGGCCTTTGCCGAAGCGATGTCCGACGACGGCTCGCTCACCGGGCGAGGCGCACCGGTGATGCGCGGCGCCGTAACCGGCACGATGACCGCGCTCGGCGGCCTCGGTCATGCGCTGCCCTATCTCATTCCCCATTTCTACGTTGCGACCTCCGTCGCCTTCGCCGTCGTCGCGGTCGAGCTGGTCGCCATTGCCTGGATCCGCACGCATTACATGGATACGCCGTTCCTACAGGCGGCATTCCAGGTGGTGGTTGGCGGCGTCTTGGTGTTCGCCGTCGGCATCCTCATCGGAAGTTCGTGATTTATTATGACGTGTCTGCGATGCTGAGCGGATCATGATCCCGAAAATGCTTGCCCTCGGACTTGATCCGAGGGTGGCTATCTGGTTTCGGATAAGATCATGCTCCGTGAAAAAGCATCGCTCACGCAATGTTCACGCTCGCGCATCTTTCCGACCTGCATATGGCTTGCGAGCCGCACGGCTGGCAGCTTTTTAGCAAGCGCGGACTCGGCTACATCAATTGGCTGCGCAAACGAAAGAGAATCCACCGGCCCGAAGTTCTCGACGCGATCGTGCGCGATCTGAAAACGCAAATCCCCGATCACATCGCGGTGACCGGCGATCTCGTCAATTTCTCGCTGCCGGACGAATACGTCCGCGCCCGCGACTGGCTTGCGGCACTCGGCAATGCCCGCGACGTCACGACGCTGCCGGGCAATCACGACGTCTATGTCCGCGGCGTCGAACAAATGCCGGCGCAATTCTGGGGCGACTACATGCGCGGCGACGACGGCTTCGACCGTTTTCCGTTTCTGCGGCAGCGTGGCGAGGTAGCGCTGATCGCGCTCTCGACCGGAGTGCCGACCGGACCGTTCATGGCGACCGGACGGCTCGGCGAGCGGCAGCTTTCCCGCTTCGCCGAAGCGCTCGATCGGACGCGCGAACTCTTTCGCGTCGTGCTGATCCATCATCCGCCGATTAGCCCGCTGCGGCGCTATCTGCGCCGCCTCGTCGATGCGTCGGCGCTGCGCCGCGTATTGGCCGAAAAGGGCGCCGACCTTTTGCTGCACGGCCACGATCATCGCTCCTCGCTGGTTTGGTTGGACGGCCCGCACAGTGCGAAAATTCCCGCCGTCGGGGTGCCGTCGGCCTCGGCCGCGGCGCCGCACGGCGAGGAAGGCGCGGCCGCTTATCATCTGTTCAAGATCGACACGGCGATGAACGGCGCCAAAAAAACTTGGCACTGCGAAATGATTACACGGCAACGCGGCCCCGACGGCATCATTCGCGAAGTCGAGCGAAGGATTCTGTTTTAGGAGCCGGTCGCCATCAGCACAGCGACGGCGAACAGCGCCGCGACGCCGATGAGAAACCCGAGCAATAGCACGCCGAAGGTTCGCCAGCGCCGCCGGCGCCGGTAACGCTTGGCTTCCTTCGCTGGCGCGCGTGCCAACAGATCGGGATCTTCGGCGAGCGCGCGCTGCCGTTCGACGAGGCGGCGGGCGACGTAGGTGGTGACCGCCTGCACGATCTCCGGAATCTCGTGCGACTCGGCGAGCACGTGCCGGCCCATGCGGCTGTCGTGCAGAAAGCGGTAGCCGCGCTTGTCGCGGCCCATGGCGACATGCGCCACCGCATCGATCCACAGCCGCGGCGTCTCGCCGCGACTGATGCCGCGGTCGAACAATTCGACTTCGGCCGGGATTTCGGCAAACAGCGGGTCGAGCGCCTCGTTCAATAGCTCAAGCCGCGCTACCTCGGCGTCGCGCAGGTCGACGACGACGGATGTGCGCTCGGCGGCCTCGACGCGCGCCTGATGCATCGCCTCTTGCAAGGGCGACGGCGGCGCGGCGTCCTTCGCCGGCGCATCGGCTTTGCGTTTGCGACCCCACATGGTCCCCACCCGTCCCTACGGTCCCACCAACGCACGATACACCAACAATTGCGCCTGCAAAAAGTCGGCCAACCGGCAAAAATGAGCGGAGCGAGTTCCGCCCTAGATACACCTCCCGCCGTCGACCTCGACGATATTGCCGGTGACGAATTCGGCATCCGCCGAAGCGAGGTACAAGGCGGCATTGGCGATGTCTTGCGGCTGCGCCAGCCGGCCGAGCGGTACGGTAGCGATGAACCTTTCGCGCTGCCCCGGCGCGGGCCCGAGAAAGCTCGGCAACAGCGGCGTGTCGGTGGCGACTGGCGCGATGGCGCAGACCCGGACGCGGTCCGGCGCGAGCTCGACCGCAAGCGATTTGGTCAGCGTGTGGACCGCGCCCTTGGTGGCGTTATAGGCCGACAGGCCGGGCCGCGGCCGCAGGCCCGCGGTCGAGCCGATATTGATGATGGTGCCGCCGCCGGCTTTGCGGAAATGCGGCACCACGGCCTGGCAGAACTGAAAGACGCCTTTCACATTGACCGCAAAAATGCGGTCGTATTCGGCCTCGTCGATGTCCAGCATCGGCTTGTTGACGTGGGTCGCGCCGGCATTGTTGACCAGAATGTCGAGCGCGCCGAAGGCCGACAGTGTCTCATCGACCGCCGCGGCGATATCGGCCTTCTTTGTTACGTCGCAGCGCACCGCGATGGCATTGTTGCCGATGACGCGGGCGGCCGCTTTCGCCGCGTCGAGATTGACGTCGGCTAGCGCCACGCGCGCGCCCTCTCGTGCGTAAGTCTCGGCAATGGCCTTGCCGATGCCCGATCCGGCGCCGGTGACGAGCGCGGTCTTGCCGTCAAGACGCATGAATGAAACTCCGTTTCGGCACGACGCCGTAAGGCTTCGCCCAGCCTAAACCTTCCTCGGTACGGGTGCGCGGCTTGTACTCGCAGCCGATCCAGCCGGCATAGTCCGATTTGTCGATCGCCGCGAACACGGCGGGATAATTGACCTCGCCTTCGTCGGGCTCGTGCCGCGTCGGCACCGCGGCGATCTGGACGTGGCCGATCACCGGCAGGAATTTCTCGAAGCGCCTGATCAGATCGCCGCCGACGATCTGGATGTGATAGAAATCGAACTGCACGCGCACGTTCGGCGCGCCGATCTTGCTGACGAGATCGGCGGCGTGCTCGACGTGGCTGAGGAAATAACCCGGCCGGTCGCGCGGATTGATCGGCTCGATCAACAGCGTGATATTCGATTTGGCTGCCGCGGCGGCGGCGCGCGTCATATTCGTGATGAAAACCTTCTCCGCCGCCGGCCGCTCGTTGACCGGCACGATGCCGGCCATGCAATGGATCGCCGTGCCGCCGACGGCGACGACGTAATCGAGCGCGCGGGTGAACGCGGCGTCGAAATCGCGCTCGCGGCCCGGCAGCGCGGCGAGCCCGAATTCCGGGCATTGCGGGGTGTTGACACCGAGCTGCGTCAGCCCGTGCCTCGCCAGCTCCACCTTCACCGCGGCGGGGGGAATGTCATAGGGAAATTGCAGCTCGACGGCGGAAAAGCCGCAAGCCGCCGCGACGCCGAAGCGCTCGAGCAGCGGATATTCGGTGAACAGATGGCCGAGATTGGCGGCAAAGCGCGGCATTCGACTTTCCTTGGCGTTTCCTTTTATGGGCGCAAGCGTAGCGCGGATTGCATTGGTAGGACAGATCGCTGCCGTGACGCCTTACTGTCTGCGTTCGCGCCGCCTGGCACGAGGTGATTGCCGCCAGCCAAGGCGGCGTGGCGGCGTTTGTGTCTGAACAGCTATGCAGCCCGGAATTGATTTAGATCAAATCGTCCCTGTCCCGATTGGCGGAGCTTAGTTGCGCCCGCAACTAATGCTCCGTAACTAATGCTCCGGGGATGCAATGCTCAAGAGGGAACAGAACGACCTTGTCACGCGGACCGGGCCGCAAACCCAGATGGGCCAGCTGTTTCGGTGTTACTGGAGCCCGGTTCTGCTGGCCGAAGAGCTTCCCGCGAACGACTGCCCGCCGGTGCGCGTGAAGGTGCTTTCCGAGCGCCTCGTCGCCTTCCGCGATAGCCTGGGACGCTATGGGCTGATCGACGAGTTCTGTCCGCACCGCGGCGCATCGTTGTGGTTCGGCCGCAATGAGGAGTGCGGCCTGCGCTGTCCATATCATGGCTGGAAGTTCAACGTTCATGGGCAGTGCATCGAAGTGCCGTCGGAGCCGGAAGAAAGCGGCTTCGCGAAAAAAATAAAAGTCCAGTCTTACCCTCTGGTCGAACGCGGCGGGATTTTATGGACCTATATGGGACCGCCGGAACGGCAGCCGCCGCTGCCCGAATGGGAATTCGCGCTGGTGCCGAACGCGCAGCGGTTCGTTTCCAAGCGGCTGCAGGAATGCAACTGGCTGCAAGCGATGGAGGGCGGCATCGATTCCAGCCACGTCTCTTTCCTGCACCGGGGCAATATCGGCTCCGACCCGCTGTTCAAGGGCGCCAAGGGCAACCAATACAATCTCAACGATGCCCGCCCGGTCTTTGAAGTCGTGGAAAGCGCCGGCGGCCTTTACATCGGCGCCCGCCGCGATGCCGAGGACGGCAACTATTATTGGCGCATCACGCAATGGGTCATGCCGTCCTTCACCATGATCGCGCCCCGCGGCGGCCACACGGTTCACGGCCACTTTTGGATTCCGATCGACGATGAGAACTGCTGGGCCTGGAGCTACGACTACCATCCGACGCGCCGAATTTCCGACGCCGAACGCCAGGCGATGGCGGACGGCAAAGGGGTGCACTGCAAATTCGTGCCCGGCAGCTATCGGCCGCTCGCCAACAAAGACAATGACTATCTGATGGACCGCGAGGCGCAAAGGCGGGGCGACAGCTATAGCGGCATCGAAGGCATCGCGATCCAGGACGGCTCGCTGCAGGAGAGCATGGGACCGATCGTCGATCGGACCAAGGAAAATCTGGTCTCGACCGATAACGGCATCATCATGGCGCGCCATCGCCTGATGCGCGCCGCGCGGGAAATGGCGGAGAAAGGCACGCTGCCGCCCGGCGTCGATGTCGCCCATCACAAGGTGCGCTCGGCATCATTGATTCTGCCGCCCGATCAGCCGTTCAAAGACGCCGGCAAGGAGGCCTTGATTGTCCGCGCCGGAGTCGCACCGGCGACGGTGTGATTTGACCGGGGGATGAAGGGAACACCGCTACGAGCAGATGAGCGTTTCCAGCAGGGAAAACCGTTATGATCCAAGCACGCAGAATCGGCCACGCCACATTCGAGACGACAGATCTCGACCGTTCAATCGACTACTACACGCAAATCGCCGGGTTGGTGCTCGCCGAGAAGGAAAAGAATCGGGCGTTTTTCGCCAGCAAGATCGGTCAACTGGTGGTGCAGCTTGAACGTGGCGATACCGCGCGCTGCACCGGGCTGTCGTTCGAAGTCGCACCGAATTCGGACTTCGGCGACATGCGCCGGAAGCTTGAGGGGCTGGGGATCCGAAGCGACATCAACAACGATTCGGTTCCGGGCATCCCCAAGCTACTTTCATTCCAGGACCCGAAAGGCACGACGATCGAGATTTTCTCCGACTGGAATCATCTCGGTGTGCACCATCAGGTGATCGGCGTTGGCCCGCTAAAGCTCGGTCACGTCGCCTTCGTCGTCGACGATGCGAGGAAAGTCGCCGACTTCTACGAGAAGGTGCTCGGCTTCCGCGTTTCCGACTGGGTTGAGGATTTCTTCGTATTCATGCGCTGCGGACCGGACCATCACACCGTGAACTTCCTCACCGGGAAAAAGGCCAAGATGCATCACATCGCCTTCGAGGTGAAGGACTTCGCCCACATCCAGGCTGCTTGCGAATTGTTCGGGCAAAAGCAGATTCCGATTATCTGGGGGCCGTTGCGGCACGGGCCCGGCCATAACGTCTCGACGTACCACTTCAATCCGGACCAGGAGGTCGTCGAGTTCTACACCGAACTCGATCAAATGAAAGACGAAGAGCTCGGCTATTTCGAGCCGCGGCCGTGGCATCACGACTTCCCGCAACGGCCCAAAGTTTGGCGCGGCAAGAATTCGCGATCTGTCTGGGGGCCGCCGCCGACCGAAGACTATCTGCGCAATACCGCATGAGGCATCCGATGCCGGCAAGCTCGCCGGCCCGAGCCGAGGACATCAATATGACAGCCAACCGTGGATACGTGCCTGCGACCGATCAGCCGAGGTTAGGCGTGCATTCGCTGGACCGCTTCGTGCTCGCGGTGCCTGACATCACGGCGGCGCAACGGTTTTACTCGGATTTTGGTCTCGACGCTGTGGCGGCAGGTGGCGCGCTGGAGCTCAAGACATTCAATCACGACCATCGCTGGGGCGTCGTTGTGGAAGGCAAGCGCAAGAAGTTGCATCACCTTTCCTTCGGCTGTTATCCGGACGATCTGCCCTATTTGCAGGAACGGGCGGAAGCGGGCGGCGTCGAACTGCTCGACCCGCCGAAGGGATTTGAGAGCAACGGCTTCTGGATGCGAGACCCGGCAGGCCTGCTCGTCGAAATCAAAGTTGCCGTCAAAACCTCGCCGGATCATAAAACGCCCGGTACCTGGTCGTCTTCGCCGGAAGGCGTTCCCGGCGCACCGCTTCGCGCCAAGGCGCCGGTCGTCCGGCCGCGGCGATTGTCGCATGTGCTGATCTTCACCACCGCTGTCGACCGGGCGGTGGAATTCTATTCGGGAATCGTCGGCCTTCGGCTGTCGGACCGGACCGACCGCGTCGCTTTCATGCATGCGATCCATGGCAGCGATCATCACGTCCTGGCCTTCGCGCAGGCGCAAGCGCCGGGACTTCATCACTGTAGCTGGGACATGAGCGGCATCGACGATGTCGGCCTCGGCGCCATGCGCATGGCGGGCAAGGGCTACACCAAGGGTTGGGGGCTCGGCCGCCATGTGCTCGGGTCGAATTACTTCCACTACGTGCAGGACCCGTGGGGCAGTTACGCCGAATATTCCTGCGACATCGACTACATCCCGGCAGCGCAATCCTGGGAGCCGGGCGTGCAGGCGCCTGAGGATTCCTTTTACCTGTGGGGACCCGATCCGCCGGCGGATTTCACCGTCAACCGCGAAATTTAGCACCGCAACGCCAACGCACGGTGCAATCGCCGCCGTATTTGAACGCAAAAATGAGGAGAGCATCCGTGAGTCTCACAATGATGGATAAGCCCACAAATCGCCGCAGCAAGGAGCAATGGCCGGCGGCGATTCGCCAAGAATTCGAGCACGAGGTGCAAAATCCGAACGGCTGCGTCGGCCAGCAATTGATCTCGGAGACCGACAAGGTCCGGGTGTGGCGGATTCAACTCAAGCCCGGCCAACGCGTCGGCTTCCATCGCCATGTACTCGATTATTTCTGGTCGGCGGCGACGCCCGGGCGCGGCCGGCAATATTTCAACGACGGCGAAATGCGCGAGTACACTTACAGCGCCGGCGAAACGCGCCACGAACATTACGGGCCGGGCGAATACAAGGTCCACGACCTGCAGAATATCGGCGACACGGATCTGACCTTCGTCACCGTCGAGTTTCTCGACAGCGCCAACAAGCCGCTGCCCATTCCGCAAGCTGAGCGCGCCACGCTGGCGGCGTAAGGCCAGTCGCTCTCGCGAAAGCGGGGGCGGTTGGGCAAAAAAAGCACGGCGTCAGTATGCAACCCGACTTGCTAAAATCCCTGGAGCGACGCGTCCCGCGCTACACCAGCTATCCGACCGCCGTGCAATTTGGCCCGGAGGTCGGTGCCGCGACTTACGCGGAGTGGCTCGCCGATCTGCCGCCACGCGCGCCCGTTTCACTTTATCTTCACGTTCCGTTTTGCGCCGAGCTGTGTCTCTATTGCGGCTGTAACACCACTGTGGTGCGCCGGTATGGTCCGGTCGAGGCCTATGTCGCGCTGCTTGAGCGCGAGATCGCCGCGGTCAGCGCAATCGCCGGCGCGCGCGCCGTCACGCACCTGCATTGGGGCGGCGGCTCGCCGACCATGCTGTCGCTGCCGGATTTCGGGAGATTGACGGCGCTGCTGCGCGCGGAATTCCGCTTTGCGGCGGACGCCGAAATCGCCGTCGAGATCGATCCGCGCACGGTGACGCACGGCCATGCTTCAGTGCTGGCAGAGCTCGGCATCACTCGCGCCAGCTTCGGCGTGCAGGATTTCGACGCGCGGGTGCAACGCGCCATCGGCCGCGTGCAAAGCTTCGAACAAACACTGCGCGTGGTGGAGTGGTTCCGCGAGGCGGGAACCGCCGGCATCAATCTCGATCTGATGTACGGCTTGCCTTATCAGACCGTGGCGACGCTCGAGCAGACCATCGCGCGCGCGCTCAAGCTCGATCCGGACCGCATCGCGCTGTTCGGCTATGCCCATGTACCGTGGATGAAACGGCACCAGCGGCTCATTGCCGAGGCGGCCTTGCCCGGCACCGCGGAGCGTTTCGCGCAAAGCCAGGCGGCGGCCGAAATGCTGGTCGGCGCCGGCTATGTGCCGATCGGGCTCGATCATTTCGCCAGGCGCGACGACTCTTTGGCGCGCCGGCAACGCGGAGGCAGGCTGCATCGCAATTTCCAGGGCTATACCACCGATGAGTTCGGAGATTCTCATCGGCTTCGGCACCTCGGCGATCGGCTCGCTGCCGCAGGGTTATGTGCAGAATGCCGCCACCAGCGTCGCCTACCGCGCCGCAATCGGCGCCGGGACATTGGCGACGTCGCGCGGCGTTGCGCTTTCCGCCGAGGACAGGCTGCGGCGCGATGTCATCTCAAGCTTGATGTGCAATTTGCGATTGGACTTGGCCGAAATCTGCGCGGCGCACGGGATCGGGATCGATCACTTCGCCGCTGAAATCTCACGTCTCGACGAGTTTGCGAAAGAAGGCCTCGTCGAGCGCGCCGGCGCCCGTATCAGCCTGCCCGAGCATGCGCGACCGTTCGTGCGCACGGTGTGCGCAGTGTTCGATCAATATCTGGCAAGCGGCGCGACCCGTTACTCCCGAGCCTCATAGGGCGGGCGTAGCCTCTGCATGATTGGTTTCGCCTTCGGCTCAACCTATTCTACGAGTTACGGGGACTGCGATTGTCCCGGGTATCTAGTCTATATAGAATTATATAATTGAATCAATCACTTGCTGCGAATCATGTGCTGCTTTTCCCCAGCTTGTTCAGCGGCTGTGTGCCGGACGATGCCTGCCCACCATTGATGGGTTATATCCCATCAATCTGCCCACTATATGAGTGGGCGAAATTGTGGTTGACCCCTGCCCAACGGATTTGGTTCGCTGGCTTTAACGCCGCGCAGTCTTAAAGCACGCGTCAGCGGCCCTGCGCGGCGGCGAGGAAACGGATCAATGGGAGCGGCGTGGCTCCGCCGCACGTCAGCATGAACGCACAACAACTCCTTACCGAAATCTCCGACTATTGCCGCCAGACGGGGCTAGCGGAATCAACCTTCGGCCGCCGCGCCGTCAACGACGGCAAGCTCGCGGCGCGGCTGCGCAACGGCGGCCGCATCACCACCGACACGCTCGACCGCATCCACGGTTTCATGGCGGCGCATCCGGCGCTAGGCGAGCGGCCCGCGATCATCGAGCGCGCGCGCGAGCCGCGCCCCATCGCAGCGGCGGTGCCCGCGGCGCCGCTCACGGCCGGCGATCCGGCGCGCAATTTCCGCTTCTTCGACAACCGGCAAAAGTATCTGCTCTTCGTCAATACCTGCAGCGAAAAGTGGGAGGTCGCGCACCGCGTCTCCGAGGAATTGGCGCATATCCATCCGCACCCGCCGGCGGTGCGCATTTTCGACGCCGGTGTCGGCGACGGCTCGGTGCTCACTCGCGTCATGCGCGCCGCCCACGACCGTTTCAGCCACATGCCGTTCTATGTCGTCGGCAAGGAGATCTCGCTCGAAGACGTGCGCTTGACGCTGCAAAAAATGTCGGACCGTTTCTTCGAGCATCCGTCGACGGTGCTGGTGCTGACCAATCTCGCTTATGCCGACGCGCCGTGGCTGCACGTCAAATCGCTCAATGCGGCGTCGAGCCTGGTTTGGCACGAACTGCCGTTGCTCGGCAATTCGGCGCACCGCTTCGAGCAACAGATCATCGCGCTTGAGCCGTTCCTGGCGCAGAACTGGAAAGCCGGCGTGTCCGCGCGCACCGGCAATCCGATCTACGAACGGCCGGTGGTGCTGGTCATGTATCGCGACGACCACCGCTTCCTGCTCGATCCGATCATTCCCAAAGCTGGCGGCACCCGCGCCGACTACGACCTCGTCATCGCTTCGCAGCCCTACCGCGCCCGCGCGCCGCTGGAGTTCAAAGCCAAGCGCGTGATCGCGCCGCTCGCCCGCGCGCTCGGGCCCGGCGGCAGGCTCATCGCCATCCATTCGCACGGCCAGGATCCCGGCATGGAAATCATCCAAAAAGTCTGGCCGGAGGACCACCCGTTCATTCACGACCGCCACGACATTCTCAAAGCGGTTAAGCACGAGCTCGGCCCGGCTGGGCGCGAGCTCAATTTCAACGCCTACGCCGACAACCGCTCGCTGTTCCGCTACGAGATGCATACACTGCCGTCGGAAATCTCCGAATCGATCGGCACCTCGACGCTGTTTGCCGCCTGGAACGCTGCGATCTATGTGGCGCAGGTCGAAGACGATCGCGTGGCGCAAGCGGCCGCCGACGGTAGCTATATCGACGCCACGCGCTCGGTGTTGCGCGAGCGCGGCGGCCTGTGGTTCTTCGACGAGTCTTACGTGATTTCGCGGCGAAGGGCGTAAATCATTTCCTCCCCCGCAAGCGGGGGAGGACGCCAGCGAAGCAACGCGGGAGAAGGCAAGTTATCCCGCTGAGCGAACCAGAGAGCCCCCCACCCTGCCCTCCCCCGCAAGCGGGAGAGGGTTTAGGATGCGGCTCCGACATTCGCGGAGCCCGACATGCATTTCGTGGTCCACGCGCTCGACAAGAAAGACATCCTGCCGGTGCGAGCGAAGCATTATCGCGACCACCGCATCCATCTCGACAAATCCGCGGAGCACGGCGTCGACGTGGTGACGGCGGGCACGCTGGTCGCCGACGACGGCGAGACTCCGGTCGGCAGCATTTTCGTCATCGACGCGGCCGATCGCGCCGCGGTCGATGCTTTCGCGAGGAGCGATCCCTATCACGTCAACGGCGTCTGGGAGCGCGTCTCGATCCACGGCTACAACAAAAAGCGCGGCACGCCGATCGTGAGCAAGAGGTGACGCTATTCCCCTTCCCCTTGTGGGGAGGGAGCAGCGAGCGTCACCGGCCGCGCACCTTCTCCCGCAGCCCCATGCGCTCCAGCCGGCCGATCACCTCGTCGCAGAAGTACGGTAGCTCGTTAAGATAATTGACCAGCGAAATAGCGATGCCGGTGAGGCCGGCTTTAGCGAGATCGGCAAGCTGTGCGGCGACGTGATCGGGATCGCCGACGATCGGCAAGCCGCCCATGCCCTGCGCATAGCCGGAGCGTTGGGCGAGAAATTCCGCCATCGGCACGGTCTGCGGTGTGATGTTCTTCAGCGCCAGAATGCTGTCGACGGCGTTCCAGTCGGCGCGCTCGACGATGCAGTGATGGAAATACTCCTCGGCTTCCTTCTTGGTCGGCCGGCAGGTAACGACGCCGACGGTGTAGCAGCCGATCTCGCAGCCTTGCGCGCGCGCCGCGTCCTTGGCCCGGCGCACGCGCTGTGCGCTTTCCTCCAATGACGTGCGCGAGGCCTGCAGAAAAAACGCATCGCAATTCTTCACCGCGAAAGCCTGGCCGGTCGCCGAGGCGCCGGCATTCATGATCACTGGGCGCGCACCGCCGAACGGTTTCGGTTTGCCCTTAATGCCCTTCATGTGCAGGTATTTGCCGTCGAAGTCGAAGTTCTCGCGGTCGGACCAGATGAGCTTGATGACGTCGATCCATTCCTGCGCGTAGTCGTAACGGTCCTCATGCGCACGCTGTTCGACGCCGAACATGTCGAACTCGCCCTCGTTCCAGCCGACCACGATATTGAGCCCGAAGCGGCCTTCGCCGATGTGGTCGGCGGTGACCATCTCCTTTGCCGCCACCACCGGATTGAAGATCGGCGCGTGCACGGTGCCGAACACGGTGATGCGCCTGGTGGCGCCGAGGAGCCCGGTGGCCCAGGTGATCGTCTCGAGCGTGGTGCCCTGGTAATCGGTGTCGCCGCCATAGCCCTTCCAGCGGCCGATCGGCAGAAGAAAATCAATGCCGGCGTCGTCCGCCATCTGCGCGAGCTTCTTGTTGTCGGTCCAATTGCCCGACCAGCGCTCCGGCACCAGCGTCACGGCGCGGCCGGACGAGCAATTGGCGCCGAACAGGCCGATCTGCAGCGTGTTGTTGCCGTGCATGGCGCGGCGCGAATTCAGCGAAGGCGAAGGGGCGTGCATCAGTGCCACAGTTTCTTGGTTGCGATATCGGCGTCTTGGCGCAGCGCCTTGAACTTCTCCCAAACTACAGTCTCATGGACTTCGGTCCGGTACAACGCCTGCGACGAGAACCCGCAATCCGCGGCGGCGATGATGTTTTCCCGCCCGACCAGCTTGGCAAAGCGCATGATGCGCTCGGCGATCAGCTCCGGATGCTCGACGATATTGCTGGCATGGGTAATCATGCCCGGGCAAATCACCTTGCCATCCGGGACTTTGACGGTTTCGAACAGATGATATTCGTGCTCGTGGCGCGGATTGGCGGCTTCGAAGCTGTACGAGCCGGCATTGATCTTCAGCACATAGTCGATGATGTCGGCTAGCGCCGCCTCGTAGAGCCGCGGGCCTTCGTTGATGCCGTAACAGGTGTGAAAGCGCACGCGCTCGGGTGGGATACCCTTAAGCGCGGTGTTGGTGGCCTCGACATAGATTTCCGCGCGGCGCCGCATCTGCGTGCGGTCGAGATCCGGCTCGAAGAAAATATCCGGCAGGAACGGATCGTCAATTTGTACCAGAATACCGGCGTCGGCGATGGCGCGGTATTCCTTGCCGAGCTCGGCCGCCAGCGCATGAAAATAGTCTTCATCGCTCTTGTAATATTCGTTCAATCCGACACCGGACGCCGCGGTGGCGGGCAGAAAGACGTGATGATCGGGAACGCCAGCGGCCGCCGCGGCGTTTTTGACGTTGGCGATGTCGCGCCGGACGAATCTCTCGCCGCGATATTTGACGGGGCCGACGCAGACCACCGGCGCCAGCGCGACGATGGCGCCGCCCATCATCGCGGTCTTGAAATACTCCTTGTAGTAGTCCGGAAAGGCGGCGACCTCCTGGACGAACAGCTTCATCTTCTGCCCGGGCCGGGCCTCGAAGCCTTCGAGCCGTTCCTGGATGTAAGTGAAGAAGCCGGGTTTGGAGAATTCGCCGTCGGTGACAATCTCGATGCCGCAGTCGACCTGCTTGCGCACTACATCGTTCACTGACTGGGCCAGCAGCGTTTCGAACTTGTCGGCGTCGAACGGCTGGCCGGTGAATTTCGCCTTCATCAGATCGAGCAGCGCATGCGGGCGCGGCAGGCTGCCGATATGCGTGGTCTGGATGTGGTCGGTGTTCTGCTGAATGGTCATGGCGCTCCGTCCCGCTTATCGTTCTTGTTCTGCCGGCGGCCGGCCGTGCACGAAATCCAAGCTTACACCGAAAACGATTCCAAGCGCTGCTCCGGCGTGAGCTGACGGCGCACCGCCTCGATGTCGCCGAGCACCCAAAGCTCGGTGATCAAGCCGCCGCTGACTTTGAAAAAAGCCGCGCCGCTCCAGCGGATGTCGCGGCCGGTGGCGGCGACGCCGAACATATTGCCGCGGTGGCGGCCGTGAAAGCTCATCCGCGCCGCGGCGCGGTCGTCGCTCGCGATCAGTTCCTCGATGGTGCAGGTGAAATTTTCCACCGCCGCACGCACCGAGCGCAGATAAGCGATAAAGCCGCCAGGACCGCGCAGCTCGGGACCGAGCGAGGCGCGGAAGCGAAAATCGGGCGCAAGGATTTTGCGCGCCTCGGCCTCGTCCGCCTGGTTCCAGACGACGTGGTAAAAGCGCTCGACAAGCTCGCGCGGCGTCGCGCTCACTGCAGTCCTCCCTAGAGACGGAAACGCTGCCGGATCGCGACCAGCGCCGCAACGCTCAACAGCGCGGTGGCGATCATATAGTAGCTCGGCGCGAGCTTGCTGCCGGTGAGGTCGATCAGCGATTGGGCGAAGAACGGCGCAAAGCCGCCGAAAATCGGCACCGCAATGTTGTACGCCAGCGACATGCCGCTGACCCGCGTCGAGACTGGAAAGATCTTCGCCATCAGCGACGGCAGTGCGCCTGAGAAGAAAGATTTCAACAAGCTTATCCAGCACACCATCGCCATCAGCACGGCGAGCGAGGCGTGGGCGTCAAGCAGCACGAAGGCCGGATAGGATGTCAGCACGAACAGGATCGCAGCGCCGGTCATGACGCGGATCTGACCGACGCGGTCGACCCAGATGCCGACCAACGGCACCACCACGGTCTGCAGCGCGGCGGCGGCCACCGCCGCGATAAAGCCGATCGTTTGCGGCAAGTGCAGTTCGCGGATCGCGTAGGTCGGCATGTAGACCAGCATGTATTGCGAGCTGGTCGAAGCCACGACCGCGCCGATCGTGAGCAAGAGCCGGTCCCATTGGTCGACGAACAGGTCGCGCAACGGCGCGTGCGCTTCGCCGGCATCGAGGAATTCCGGCGTCTCCGCCAATTGACTGCGGATGTAATAGCCGACCGGCCCGATCAGCAGGCCGAAAGCAAAGGGAATGCGCCAGCCCCACGCCTGCAAATCGGCCGCCGACATGGTCGTCGTCAGCAACACGCCGAAGCTCGTGGCGATCACGGCGGCAAATCCTTGGCTCGACCATTGCCAGCTGCCGAAAAAGCCTGCGCGATCGGGCCGGTGCTCGACCAGGAAAGCGGTCGAGCTGGCGAACTCGCCGCCGACCGAAAAGCCTTGCAGCAGGCGGGCGCCAATGACCAGGATGGGCGCCAACAGGCCGACCGAGCCGTAACTCGGCATGACCGTCATCAAGCCGGTGCCGATCGTCATCAACAGGATCGACAGCGTGAGCGCCCGCTTGCGGCCCTTGCGGTCGCCGTAGGCGCCGAGAAATATCGCGCCGACCGGCCGCGCCAGAAACGAGATGCCGAAAGTGCCGAAGGTGACCAGAATCGAGACGGCTTCGTCGGCCGCGGGAAAAAATACCTTCGAGATGATGACGGCGAAATAGCCGTAGACCAGGATTTCGTAAAACTCCAGCGCGTTGCCGACGGAAGCCGCGATGATGAGCCGCGTCGCGGCGCCGGCGCCATGCATGGGAGCCGCGTCGGCCGTAGTGTCGTTCATAGTCGTCCCCCGATTATGCCGCCAAGAATTGTCGACCGTACAGAGTGGCGCTTGCCGAGTAAATGAATTCGCTCATTGGCTCGGTGAACGGCTTTTGCGTTCGCTGCTCCTATGCAACTGTGCGCATTACCCGAATACATTCGGATTGAACTGCCAATGCCCGCCCCCGCCCTCCTCTCCCCCATCCAGCTCGGACCCCTCACCTTGCCTAACCGCGTGGTGATGGCGCCGATGACGCGCAATCGGGCTGGGGCGGGCAATGTGCCGGGGGCGCTGAACGCCACTTATTACGCGCAGCGCGCCAGCGCCGGGCTCATCGTCAGCGAGGCGACGCAGGTGTCGCCGCAAGGGCTCGGCTATCCAGGCACGCCCGGCATCCACAGCGCCGAACAGGTCGCCGGCTGGAAGCTCGTGACGGAAGCGGTGCATCGCGCAGGCGGGCGGATTTTTCTGCAGCTCTGGCATGTCGGACGCATCTCGCATCCGTCGCTGCAGCCCGGCGGCGCGCTGCCGGTGGCGCCGTCGGCGATCGCACCTGCGGGCCAAGCCTGGACGCTGGATGGAATGAAATCCTATGTCACGCCGCACGCGCTGGAAGCCGCCGAGATTGCCGGCATCGTCGCGGATTTCCGCCGCGGCGCGCGCAACGCCCGCGAAGCGGGCTTCGACGGCGTCGAGCTGCACGGCGCCAACGGCTATCTGGTCGATCAGTTTTTGCGCGACGGCGCCAACCGGCGTACCGACCGCTACGGCGGCAGCGCGCAGAACCGCGCGCGCTTCCTCCTCGAAGTGACCGAGGCGATCGTCGGCGAATGGGGCGGCGCGCGCGTCGGGGTGCGGCTGTCGCCGACCAATCCGTTCAACAGCATGAGCGACAGCAATCCGGCGGCGACTTTCTCCGCCGCCGTCGATGCGCTCAACCCGCTCGGCCTCGCCTACCTGCATATCGTCGAGCCGGCCGCGAGCGACCCCATCGCCGCAGGCGAAATGCCGGACCTGAAATTCTTCCGCAAACTCTGGCGCGGCGTGCTGATGGGCAACAAGGGCTACGATCTGGCGCACGCTAACGCCGCGATCGGCGACGGCACCGCCGATCTCGTCTCGTTCGCGACGCTGTTTCTCGCCAATCCGGATTTGCCGGAGCGCTTTCGCCGCGGCGGCCCGTTCAATGTGCCGGACCGCAAGACGTTCTACGGCGGCGCGGCGGCGGGCTATACTGATTATCCCGCCATTGGCGGCTGAATTAGCAACCGTAATTGTGTATAATCAATGACTTACATCGAAAGCGCCGAACTGTGACCGCGATCACTTCAATCGTCAGTGGTGCGGCTTAGTTTACGAGCATGGTTAATGAAGCGTTAACAGGGGACTTTGCCATGACCGCCGCCCTGAGATTTTTGAGCCAAATGACCGACGCGATTTTCGCCGTTCAGATGCAGCGCGCCGCGGTGAAGATTGCCGCGCGCCAGCATATATTCGCTCGCCGCTGACGGCAGGCACTGCGAAATTCACACCCCGAGTTTTTCCGCCAGCTCTTCGAGACTTTTCGCTGCAAAATCGACTGGTACGGTTGGCGCCGCCTCGCCGCGGCCGGGACCGTGCTCGTTCGGCCGCGCCACATGCGCGGTGCGAAGCCCGAGCGCTGAGGCCGCCGCAAGATCTTTCGAATGCGCGGCCACCATCATGCAAGCATCCGGCGCGAGATCGAAGGCCGCGGCGGAAGCGAGATAGACTTTCGGCTTCGGCTTATAGTCGCCGGCGATCTCGGCGCCGAGAATGGCGTCCCACGGCAAATCATTGTGCCGGGCCAGATCGACCATCAGCGAAATGTTGCCGTTCGACACCGGCGCCAGCAGATATTGCCGCTTGAGCCGGGCAAGCCCGCTGGGCACGTCGGGCCAGGCGTCGAGCCGATGCCACGCCAGATTGAGACGGCGCTTGTCGTCCTCCCCAAGCGCCGTGATGCCGAAGCGCTTGAGCGTGATTTCGAGGTTGCGCCGGTGCAGCACGTCGAGCTTGCAAAAGGGGATGCGGCCGGTGCGCACCTCGTCCATGGCGCCCTGATATTCGCCGCGCCAGGCGTCGGCAAAAGCGGGCCAGTCGAGCGCGCAGCCCTGTGGCTTGAGGATCGCTTCGGCCTCGCGCGCGATCGAGCTGCGCCAATCGACCAGTGTGCCGAACACATCGAAGAACAGGGCTTTGACCGCGACCGCCATGCAATATTTGTAGCGCAATCGCCCTGGGAATGCCAAAAGGCCCGCCTGCGCAAAGGCAACACGATATTCGGGAGGCAACGATGGCTGACGGTCTTGCGGAGCTACTGCACGAACTCCAGCATGAATTGATTTTGGCGACGCGCATTCTCGCCAACCAGAAGGTGCTCGATGCGTTCGGCCATGTCAGCGTGCGCCACCCGCGCGATCCGGGGCGCTACTTCATCTCGCGCCATCAGGCGCCGGAACTGGCGGAAGTCTCCGATCTCATCGAAATGAATCTCGACTCGCAGCCGGTGCGGCCGACCGAATTGCGCATGTACAGCGAACGGGTCATTCACGGCGAAATCTACAAGGCGCGCCCGGACGTCAATGCAGTGTGCCACCATCATTCCCATGACGTGCTGCCGTTCTGCATCTCGGGGCGCGAACTGGTGCCGGTCTTCCATCTGCCCGCGGTGATCGGCCATGTGCCGTTCTGGGACCAGCACGACGAATTCGGCGACACCAATATGCTGGTGGTCAAGCCGGAAGAAGGCGCTTCGCTGGCCCGCGCGCTCGGCAACAATTGGATGGTGCTGATGCGCCGCCATGGCGCCACCGTCGCCGGCACGAGCTTACGCGAAATGACGTTCCGCACCGTTTACGGCTGCGAGAACGCCGCGCTGCAGACCAAGGCCATGGCGCACGGCCATGTCGATCATTTGTCGCCCGGCGAGATCAAGCTGTCCTCGGAGCACAGCGTGCGGCCGCCGTCGACCAACCGCGCCTGGAATTATTGGGTGCGCCACGTCGAAAAAGCGGGCCTGATGCCGGCGAAGGCGAGCGCCAGGCGCAAAACGGCAAAAAAACGCAAGAGCGGAGGGCGCCGGTAGCGATCCTGGTGACGGACCTCACTTTCCGCCACCTCGCCTCTCGCGGCGGCGAGCGCCCGCGCTGTGCCCATCGCGGCTGCAATAGCTAGGACACCGGCCAGCGCAATTGGACCATCTGCTCGAATTTAAGGTGCTTGGCAAAACGCGACACCGCCAGCGGGACATCCTCGTAGAGCTTGCTCTCGTCGACCTTGGTCAGACGCGAGCCGGCGACGACCTGCTCGCCGGCGACAAACACGTCGCGAACGGAATCGCCGGTCGCGCTATAGACCAGATTGGCGACGGGGTTGATCAACGGCTGCCATTCCGGCCGCCTGGTATCGAACAGAACGATGTCGGCTTCCTTGCCGACCTCGATGCTGCCGATGCGGTCGCTCAAAAGCGCGGCCTTGGCGCCGTTGATTGTCGCCATTTCAAGTCCGGTCTCCGGCGGCATGACGCGCGGATTGACGCGCGTTTCCTTGTAGCAGCAGCAGGCAAGTCGTATCTCCTGGGGCATGTCGACGATACCGGAACTGGCATGGTCCGATCCGACCGTGACGTTGACGCCGAGCGCGAGCAGCTCCGGCAGCTTGCCGAACAGGAAGTTGCCGTAGCCGTTATGCAGGCTCGAACTGGGCGCGCAGACGAGCGAAGGCTTGCGCCGCGCCAGGATTGCGAGCTCTTCCGGTTCGAGCCAGCCGGAATGCACGATCAGCATGCGTTCGTCGATGACGCCGAGTTTTTCCAGCCGCTCGATTTCAGCCATCCCGGTGCGCGCGACGCTGGAATCGTGCGTCGAATAGGAAAAGCACGCATGGGTCTGTAACAGCGTGCCGTATTTGCGAGCGAGCTTGTCGAGGCCGACGATTAATTCGTCGGAAGCATTGTTAAGGCCGCGAAAGGAGGCGCTGGCGCCGAGCCGGGGATTGCCCGATTTGGCATAGTGCTCAAGCACGCTTTCGGCGCGTTGCAACGCTACCGACGTCGACTCGATCATGCGTTCGGGCAAAATGCCGAGCACTGATTTTGTCAAATCGAACGACGAGCGCGAGACGATGCAACGGATGCCGGTCGACATCACGCCGTCGACAGACGCCTCCGGATGATAATTACCGGGATCGATGAAGCAAGTTACGCCATGCCTAAGCAGTTCCGACCCGGCAAGCGTCGCCGAGACGCGAACATCGTCGCCGTCGAGCGCAGCCTCGTAGGGGTACATGCGGTCGAACAGGAACGATTGCGCGTTCGCCTCGTCCGCCAGCCCGCGCGATAGCTGAAACGACGCATGCAGGTGGCAGTCGATGAATCCCGGCGTCGCCACCGTATGCCGGCCGTCGACCTTGCGCAGGGCGGAATAGGCCTTGGCGATGTCGTCGGTCTTGCCGATGGCGACGATCTTGCCGTCCGTCACGGCGATCGCGGCATCGCGGATGATGCGGCGGGCAGGATCGACGGTGATCAGCCAGTCAATGCCGGCGATCACCAAGTCAACGCTTAGCACGGCTTGCCCGCCTATCTGTTGTCGCCGACATAGGTCAACTCGTCGGCGATTTTAAGCTCGATGAGCACATTATCGTCGGTCGAATCTTCGCAAAGCATGGAGCGGTGACCGATGCCCTTGGGAATGAACAGCATGTCGCCCGGATGCATGATCTTGATGCCCATCTCGGTCTCCCATTTGAGCGCGCCCCGCACGCAGAAAATGATTTCGTGGGCGTCGATATTGCGATGCCAGAAGCCCATGTCGTGCTTGCGGCGCTTGGAGACGTCGACCTTGACGCGATCCGAAGTGTAAAGCCGCAACGGCGTGCCGTCGGCCTTGTCGATATTGGTCGGCGAGAATTTCTCGTCGAAAATATTGAACATGCGGAAAATCTCCGCGTATTCGAGTACGCCGGCATTGATCACCGGCGGCTCGTTGTGGGCGAGCACGACGTTCTTGCCGTTGATGGTGACGAGCTCACGGTAGACCTGTTTGGCCGGCTGGTCGGTATCCTGCTTGGTTTGCGGCTTGTTCATGACCGTCTCCTCGGTTCCAATGCGTGCTGATGGCTCGTCGCACCGAGTATAAGCGCCACGTGTGCCCTTTCGATAGTCTCAGGACGCGGTCAAACTGTCTCTTTACCCGGAGCTTTGCATGCACGATTAAATCCACGGTTGCGTCGTAACATCCGATGGCGGGTGGTGGGCCGCCTCCAACACCAATGCAATGCGCTCGACAGCGGGATGAAAGCTCGCTATCGCGTCGTTGTCGTCCGCTACCGCCGATTTCCGAGCCAGCGATCAAGATACAATAATCGTGCGGGTCAGCGAGCCCGCTTGAAGAGGAAACCATGCCCAAAAGTATGCAATCGCCCCGCCTGCCCGAGCTATCCGAGAACACTTTCACCGCCGAGCAGCGCGCGCTGGCGGAATCCATAAAATCCGGCCCGCGCGGCCAATTCAAGCTGTCCGGCCCGTTCGCGGTCTTTCTGCATGCGCCGGCCTTCGGCGAATTGGCGCAGAAGCTCGGCGGGCATGTGCGTTTTAAGACCAGCGTGCCGCCGCGGCTCTCTGAACTGGCGATTCTGTGCACCGCGCAGCACTGGAAGGCGCAGTACGAGTGGGTGGCGCATGCCGTCATCGCCGAGAAACAGGGCGTGAAGCCGCGGACCATCCGCGCCATTCAAGCCGGCCGGCCGCTGACATCGGCGCCGAAGGACGAAATGGCGATCTATGCCTTCGTCAAGGAGCTCTACGGCAAACGGCGCGTCAGCGCCGGCACGTTCAATCGCGTGAAGAATATTCTCGGCGACGCCGGAACGGTCGAGCTGGTCGGCATCCTCGGCTATTACGCGATGGTGTCGATGACGCTCAACACGTTCAAGGCGCCGCTGCCGGAAGGGACAAAGGCGCCGTTCGCCGAACCGAAATAGCGCAGCGAACAGCTCAAGCCACGCGGCCGCTCGGTCGCGCGACCGGCCCTGGGTGGCTCGTCGCGGCGCCGCCGCGCGGCCGGTTCAGGCGCTGGCGCAAGAGATCGAGGAAGCGCTCCTTCGGCAACGGCGGCGCGATGAGAGCGCCCTGGCCGAAATCGCAACCCATCACCATCAGCGCTTGCAGGTCCGCTTGATTTTCGACGCCTTCGGCCGCCGCGGCGCTGCCGAACCGGTGCGCCAGATCGATCGCGGTCTGGCAGATTGCGGCATTGGCGGCGTCGGTGGCGCAGTTGCGGACGAAGGAACGGTCGATCTTCAGTTCCGCGAAGGGCAGATTGCGCAAGCTCGAAAACGACGAATAGCCGGCGCCGAAATTGTCGATTGAGATCGAGATGCCGCTGCCGCGCAATTGCGCGGCGATGTCGTTGGCCAGCGCGATATCGCGCGCGACCTGATCCTCGGTGACTTCAAGGATGAGACCGGGCCATTGCTCGGATTGCGGGCGATACTCGGCGACCAGCGCCGAAAGCGGCATCCGCAGCAAGACACCGACCGGCACGTTGATGGCAAGGTGCAGATTGAAACCGGCCGCCTCGAACATGGTCCAGTCGCACAGCGTCGCGACGAGCGCATGCTGCGCGAGCCCGACGACGCCGTCTTCGTCGACGTCGGCCAGGAATCCACCGGGCGATAGCACGTCAAGCTGCGGATGGCGGATGCGCACCAGCGCCTCCGCGCCGGCAAGGCATTTGCGCTTGAGATCGATCTTCGGCTGATACCAGACTTCAACCCAATCGTTGCGCAGCGCTTCCGCGATCGCGATGCGCGGGCGCGCGCCAGCGGCGTCGGAGTCGTCCTCGGCCAACGGCAAATTCGACCTGGATCGGCTCGGTGTTTCGCTGGGATCGGCTGGGCTCATGCTCACAGGATGATGACCGGGGTCACAATCCTATAGGCCCAGCGGCCTTAACCAATCGTAAGGTGAAGGATTTGTTTACCGAGCCGCAGACCGGCGCAGCGATTTTCGCTGCGCCAGCGAGAGGCGCATGCGCTCACGGCTTATTCATCTGCATGCCGCCGCTTGGGCCGGTCATAGCGCCGCCGGGCCCGCTCATGGTTCCGCTCATGGCACCGCTGGGCCCGTTCATGGCGCCGCTCGGGCCTTGCATGTTCATCGTCCCGCCGCCCGCGGCGGCGCCGGGCGCCGGCGCCCCAATCGCCGCGATCGGATAGTCGATGTCGACTGTGCCGGCGTGATCGAATTTCAGCGTCGCTTTGACCATTTGCCCTTGGACCAGCGGGTGTTTGAGGTCGACGAACATGATGTGGTAGCCGCCGGGGCTGAGCGTGACAGTCTGGCCCGGCTTGATTTCGAGGCCGCCCTCGACCGGCCGCATTCTCATAATGCCGCCTTCCATGGTCATGCTGTGGATCACGCATTGCGTGCTGGCGTCGTCGGACACGCAGCTCACACGATCCGGCATCGTGCCCTTGTTGGTAATCGTCATATAGCCGGCGCCGTCATCAGCGCCTTTCGGCGTCGCCCGCGCCCAAGGCTGCGAGATGTGCATCGAGCCGACGTCGTAGTCGGCGGCGACTGCGGGCTTTGCCGAGAGTTGCGCCAGTAAGAGCGGCGTTGTGAGAAGCGCGAGGATCGCGGCAATGCCGCGTGAGATGGATTGCATCGTGAAATGCGTCATGGACTTGCTCCGTGTTGAAAGCTTGCCGAAGCGGCAAGAATTTTGCCGCCGCCGAGAGTGACTTAGGCAAGCGGCGGAGCGCGCGAGCGGTGGTCGTCCGGGATGGCGACGACCAGGACCGGCGCCGCAACGGAGGCAACGGCGATGGTATGCGCCGGCGCCGGCACATAAGTCGTGGCCGGCCCGGGGATGGGGCACAACGGAGGACCGCAACAACAGCCGAGGCACGTCCCGGGGCAGCCGCCAGTATGATCCAACGGCGCGGGATGGCCGGCGGTAAGGCTGGAGCAAATCGGCAGGACGTCGATTTCGCCTGCCCGGGCACTTATGGGACCGCCGACGGCGAGCAATATCGCTTGCAGCGCCAGCGCATACGCCGCCGCCAGCGCCACCAGAGCGCGTGCATGATGCCGCATATTCATCGGCTGAAATCTAAAGGAATTGGCGTTGTCTTGGAATGGCAGAACGCGACCGGGCCATTCCGCATGGTCCGACCAGCGCCGCAATTCCGCGCTTAATAATTTAACCGCAGGAGGATATTCTACGCCCATGAATCGGCGTGGTTCTCAGGCCGCCAAAAACCAACCTGACCCGCACGACACCGGTGGGTTCGGGCAAGTGCTGCCCTTCCGCCGCCCGGGTCAGCCACCGGCGCCGATGTCGCCGGCGCAGCCGGCCCACTCCGACGCCGCGGAAGCCGACATCGAGCTGCCCGACGATCTCGCTCAATACGAACAAGACCAGGATGAAGTCGTCGACTATCGGCAGCGCATGTTGATGAACGTCATCGCGCTGGCGGTCGTTGCATTCCTGGTCAGTACCGGGGCGTGGCTCGCCGACACCATCGCCGCGATGGAGCGCGACCAGGATTGCGTGATGCAAGGTCGCGTCAATTGCGCTCCCATCGAATTGCCGGCGCCGCCGCAGCAGTAAGTTATTGCGAAGATCCCGCTGGTTTCGCCGACGCCGCAGCGGAGTCCGAGCTTATCGGTTTAGCGCTTTTTTCCGGCGCTGCGATGACCGGCGTGCCGCTCTCGGCAACGGGCTTCGCCAGGGCTGTTGCGGCGCCGTCGCTAGTCTTTTCGCCAGTCTTGGCTGGCGCCGCCGCGGGCGGTGCGCTCTCCGGCTTGACCGCGTCACCGACAGCGCTGGTGCTCACTCTGGCCGGTGCCGGTTTGGCGGCGACGGTGGGCGTTTCGATGCGGTGCGAGCCGACAATGGCGAGCACTTCGGCAATCACGCGCGCATGCAACCGCGGCGATTTATCGATATTGAGATGGTCGATATTCGGATCGGACCGCAGATCGACATTGATCAACGAGCCGTGGAAGCCCGGTCCGCGCGCCATGAAATAGTGCTGCGTCAAGTTGAGCACCCGCGCGACATTGGCCGACGCCGTATACGATCCAGTGCCGTCGAACGGCACCACGAGCGCCACCGGAACGCCTTTCTTGCCCAAATAGGCGGCCATCGTCATGACCGCATCGGCGCCCAGCGAATGACCGATGAGAATAATCGGCCCTTCCTTACCCGCTTTGTAGTTTGCCGCCGCGCTATCGGCGAGCGACTCCCAATCGGCGTGATTGTCGACCGTCGAATAGACGCCGCGCCTATTGAGCTCTGCGGCGAGCGTATCCATGCCGAGCGAGAAGATGTTCAAGAGCCCGCGCAGCAAGTAAACATGCGCGCGCGGCGCCGCCATGCTCGGGTTCGATCCGAGCGCGAGCATCATTGCCGCCGTCAGCATGCCGATTGTGGTAAGACGCCACCAACTTCTCATGACCTCCTCACGATTTGCCGCATCAGGCCCGGCGCTGGAATCCGAGCCCACCTATCTTAAGCAATTCATATTGCACTGCCAGATTTCGCGGTCGAATTCCCCCCTTTTCCTCGATGCTCTGCAATCCGGCGCGAACCTGTAGCAAAAATGCAACGTGCCTAAAGCCATCAATATAACCAAGGCACGACGCGGGCGGTATGCTGCATATAGCTGCGATATTCATCGCCAAATGCGGCGATCATCATCTCCTCTTCACGCCGCACTCGGCCGAAAAACAGGATGCCGAAACCGACTAAACCGGCGGGCCCTGCGATCCAATTGGGCAACAGCAACGCCTGGGCCACCGCCATGAGCCAAAAGCCTGCATACATGGGGTGCCGAACCGTTGCGTAGACGCCGCTTGTGACCAGGGTATGGCGTTCGCGAAGGTCGAGGCTGACCGACCAATTGTGGCCGAGATCTCGGTGGGTCCGATAAAACAGCCAGAGGGCGGCGATATCGACAGCAATGCCCAGGTAACTTGCTACCGGCACGAAGGAATAATCGGCAAACCGCAGGATATGAGTCGCGACATAAATGCACGGCACGATGCCGAGGCCCGTCAATGAAGCCGCCATCAACGCGAATTCGCGTAAATCGCGGCCGGAATACCGCACCGCCGTTTTCCTTGCGCGGCGATTCGGGCTGAGCCGCAGCAGCGACCAGCCGATGCCGAAGGCCAGCCAGATGATTTTGGACAGCGTCGCCGTCACGCACTACTCCGTTGCGTTTGTGGCTACCGCCGGGGCAACGCCGTTGCCGGCTGCAGCCTCGAACAACGCGCCATCGGCGGCAAACGCCGCAACCGCTGGATCCGGGCTCTCGACCCACCGGGCAAGCGGAAGCGGGCCGCAGCACAGCATGTAATAGTCATAATAATAGCGCCGCTCGTTCCCCATCACCGCCTGGCGGTGGATGCGCAGGAAATTGAGACGGAAGCGCCGATAGGTGTGCTCATCCACCATCAGGCGGATGCGAATGATTTTCACCATCGGTTTCCCGGTCGCCGCCATGCCGAGCGCCGCCACCGGATCGACCTTGTAGACGTTGATGATGTCGACCAGCGCCTGATACTCGGCCCAGTAAATGGCGGGTGCATTCGCCAGCCGGCCGACGGCTTCGCGCAGCCAGCCAGCCGCCGGATGCAGCGCTACTTTGAGCAGCGACGAGCCCGTCGAAACGAGGTGAATCGGCTTGCGGGCGCCGAGCTGCGGATCGAGCCGTAACGCACGATCGACCACGCAAAGCGACAGCGGCGCGCCGAGACTATGGCCGTGGATGACGATTTCGTCGGCGTCGGTCTCCCGCACCAGGCGCACCAATTCGCGGGCAAGACAATCGAGCCGCGCTTCGACTTGCGGCCGCGCGCGATGGATGAAATCGCGCGCAAAATACCAATCGTCGAGCGCGTAGCCGATATGGATGAATCGCCCGAATGTCCATCTCAGCGCGACGAACAAAGCGAGCCAGAGCAAAGGCGCGATCAAAATTGGATACGGCAGGCCAAGATGCCCGACGGCAAAGCGCGTCAAACCGATCGAGAGCCATGCCATGCCGAAGAGGTAAAGGAGTGGAAACAGGAAGAAACTGCCGTAGCGCCAGGCGACGATGAAATACTTCACCACCGTTCCGCTCAGGATGAATTCCATCAATGCGGCGATGCCGAGCGGGAAACGCAACCAATCGCTTCGCGTGCCGTCGGCCCTGACAAAGTCGTCCCAGCGAAACCAGTGAAAATCTGTCGTGACGCGCCAGTTCGGTCCGAACGTGTCGACCGTCCAGCTTGCCACCGCGCCGTCAGCCGATAGAAACGGCGGCGAAACCTCGCCTTGGACGTTCCAGGCTTTGTGGAACCGCGCCATTTCGCGGATGAAACGCCGATGCTGGTGTTCCGGTCCGACCGGCTCGTAGCCTGTCATCTGCACGAAACAACGCTTGCGCACGAGCGCCTGCGGCATTGCAGACTCCTGGCTGAGCTCTCGGGGGCTTCCTTAGGTGCTATGTCTTGGCCGATCAAGCGCGGCAGCATGGGTCGCGTGCCAAGACCGGCCGGATAAGCTGTTGGCGCCAAGAGCAAATCGGCCTTTTACGCGCCGGCAAAAATGCAATATTTACCGCGGTTGCCGCCGTTGAACTTGACCCCATCCTTCGCTATACGGGGCGTTCACATTGAGGAGCCCAAACCGACGGGCTTGCTCGCGCCGGGCTGGGCCGGCGCTTATTCCTGCAGACCAAAGAGCACGCCCGATGTCCACTACTTTCGATAAAGTGGCTGAAATCATTGCGGAAACTTGCGATATCCCGCGTGAAAATATCAAGCCCGAAAGCCACGCCATCAACGATCTCGAGATCGATAGTCTGGATTTCCTCGACATTGCCTTCGCCATCGACAAGGCGTTCGGCATAAAACTTCCGCTCGAACAATGGACTCAGGAAGTCAATGACGGCAAAGCGACGACCGACCAGTATTTCGTGCTGAAGAACCTGTGCGAGCGGATCGACGAGCTGATCGCTGCCAAGGGCGCCTGAGCGCCGCCTATGCGTCTTGAATATTTTCAGATGATCGACCGCTTCGTCGACGTCAACGTCGCAGGACGCGTGGCGCGCGCGGTCTGCACCGTGCCGATGCAGAGCACCGTGTTCGAAGGCCACTTCCCCGGTTATCCGCTGATGCCCGGCGTGCTGCTCATCGAATGCATGGCGCAGACGACCGGCTGGCTGGTGAGCGCGGTGACGGGTTTTACCGGATTGCCGGCGCTCGCCGGCGTCAAGGAAGCCAAGATCCGCAGCGCCGTCTTTCCGGGCGATGAACTCGAATTCGAGGGCAGAGTCGTGCACGATGGATCGGGCTATGCCATCGGCGAAGCCAAAGGCTGGTGCAAGGGCGCGGCCGTTTGCGACGCCACACTGACCTACCGCATCATCCCCTATCCGAGCCCCGAGCTGCGCGCCGGTTTGTGGGATTGGGCCGATCGCATCAATTTCCCAGCGAGGGAGTTCGCGAAGTGACCGAACGCCGTGAGGTGTGGATCACCGGCGTCGGTCTTCTCACCTGTCTGGGCGAGGGGCTGGACGCGGCTTGGCGCCATCTCGAGCGCGGCGATCCGCCGGTTTACGACGACAAGAGCTTTGCACCCTACATCGTGCATCAGCTCGCGCCGATGAGCTTCGACAAGCAGATCCCGAAAAAAAGCGATCAGCGCCAGATGGAAACCTGGCAGCGGGTCGGCGTCTATTCCGCCGGCCTGGCATTGAGCGACGCCGGCATTGTCGGCAACGCCGAGGTGCTCGACCATACCGACATGATCGTCGCCGCTGGCGGCGGCGAGCGCGACATTTCGGTCGACACCGCGATCATGGCCGGCGTGCGCAAGACCAACAAGCCCGGCGCATATCTCAACGAGCGGCTGATGAGCGACCTGCGGCCGACCTTGTTTCTAGCGCAGCTGCCCAATCTGCTCGCCGGCAACATCTCCCTCGTTCACGGCATCGTCGGCTCCTCACGCACCTTCATGGGAGAGGAACCTGCCGGCGTCGACGCCGTGCGCGTGGCGCAAGCGCGCATCGCCGCCGGGCAAAGCGAACTGACGCTGGTCGGCGGCGCCTATCACGGCACGCGCTGGGACGTGCTATTGGCCTTCGAGCTCGGCGGCGTGGTGCTCAAGGACAAGTTTGCACCGGTTTGGGATCGCGGCCCCCAAGGCGGCATCGCCTTTGCAACCATGGGCGCCTTCCTCGTCCTGGAGAGCCGAGACCACGCCAAAGCCCGCGGCGCGCGACCGCGGGCGCGGATTTCGCAGGTGTTTTCCGACCGCAATGTGCGCCGGCCCGGTGGAACCGAGGCCTCCTTGCGCCGGCAATGGGATAAGATTTCCGGCCAGGTCGACCGCTCCCATGCAGCGGTGATTTCCGGGGCCGCAGGCCTCGAACCGGCGACTTCGGCCGAGCGTGCCGTGCTTGCGGAAATTGGCCTTCCCGTACGCAATACCGGTACGTATATCGGGCATGGCGTCGATACCCAATTTATGGCCAATCTGGGCATCGGCTGCGGGGCGATCGAGCATCGCAAGCTGTTCGCCCCGACGGGGACTGGGGATTTCGGCGACAGTCCGCCCGATTTATCCCAAGTCGTCGTCACCAGCGTCGGCAACTGGCGCGGCGAAGGGCTGGTGCTGCTCGAACGGGTGAATTGACGGAGAGTGTCATGACTTCAACACGTCCCACCGCAAGTGCGCATCGCGACAAAGCCGGCCGGCCGATGATCGCGGTCACTGGCATGGGCATAGTCACCTCGCTTGGCGTCGGCAAGGCTGACAATTGGGCGAAATTGACCGCCGGCAAATCCGGCATCAGGCGCATTTCGCGCTTTCCGCTCGATTCACTGCGCACCACGATCGCCGGCACTGTCGACGACGTGTACAAGGACTATATGCCGCCGGCGGAACTGTCCGAGCGCATTGCGCTGCTCGCCGGCGAAGAAGCGATTGCGCAATCCGGCATCGGCAGTAAAGGCCGTTTTCCCGGGCCGCTGTTTCTCGCGCTGCCGCCGCTCGAAATCGAGTGGCATTACCGTATTCAGATGGCCGAGGAGGCCGCACCCGATAGAGATGCCGGCTATCCCGATCTCATGCGGGTGGCGCACGAGCCGCAATTTTCGCCGATTTACGAGACGCTCAAATACGGCATCATCGGCGAGCATCTCGCCGACCATTTCGGCACCGAGGGCTCGCCGATCTCGCTGACCACGGCTTGCGCCTCGGGCGCGACCGCGATTCAGCTCGGCGTCGAAGCGATCCGGCGCGGCGAGTGCCAGGCCGCGCTTGCGCTCGGCGCCGACGGTTCGCTCACGCCGGAATCGCTGGTGCGGTTCTCGCTCCTGTCCGCGCTGTCGACGCAAAACGATCCGCCGGAGCAAGCCTCAAAGCCGTTTTCGAAGAACCGCGACGGCTTCGTGCTCGCCGAAGGCGCCGCCGCTTTGGTGCTCGAAGATTACGACCACGCCGTTGCCCGCGGCGCCAAGGTGCTGGGCATCCTCGAAGGTTGCGGCGAGAAGTCGGATTCGTTCCACCGCACCCGATCGAGCCCGGACGGCAAGCCGGTCATTGCCTGCATGCGCAATGCGCTGGCCGACGCCGGCGTCGGGCCACAGGATGTCGATTACATCAATGCCCACGGCACCTCGACGCCCGAAAATGACAAGATGGAATGCCTCGGCGTCTCCACCGTATTCGGCGAGCGCATCCGCAACATTCCCATGTCGTCGAACAAATCGATGATCGGGCACACGCTGACCGCAGCCGGGGCGGTGGAGGCGGTGTTCTCGCTGCTCACCCTCGAACATCAGCGCATTCCGCCGACCATCAACCACAGCGTTCCCGACCCGGCGATTCCGCTCGATGTGGTGCCGAACGTGGCGCGTGACGCGAAGGTCACCCGCGTCATCTCCAACTCGTTCGGTTTCGGCGGTCAGAACGTTTCGCTGGTGCTGACGCGGGAGCCGGCGTGACCGGCGTTGCCGAAACGGCATTGACCGATACGCGCCAGGCGACTGCCTCGGCAAAGTCTATGCGCGCACTTACGCTGGTAGCCGACCGCAAGATCGAGCTCCTCGAAGTTCCGGCGCCGCCGGCGCCGGGTCCGGGTCCGGGCCAAGTTCAGATCCGCATCAAGGCGATCGGCCTCAACCACATCGACGTCTGGGGCTGGCGCGGCATGGCCTTTGCCAAGCGCAAGCTGCCGCTCATTGTCGGCGTCGAGGCGGCCGGCGAAATCGCCGCAACAGGGCCGGACGTAACCTCATGCAAAGTTGGCGACCGTGTCGTCGCTTACGGCGCGCTGACCTGCGGCACGTGCAAGGCCTGCCGCGAGGGCCGCGATAATCTCTGCGAAAACGTCGCCTCGATCATGGGCTTCCATGTCGACGGATTTGCCCGCGACCTCATCAATATGCCGACGCGGCTTGTGGTGCCGATCCCGCCTGGCGTGAGCTTCCGCGACGCCGCTTGCGCGCCGGTCGCCTTCGGCACCGTGCAGCACATGCTGTTCGACAATGCCAAGCTCGAACCGGGCGAGACCATCCTGGTCCAGGCGGGCGGCTCCGGCATCGGCTCGACCGCGATCAAGATGGCGAAGGCCATCGGCTGCACCGTCATCACCACCGTCGGCGACGACGCCAAGGCGGAAAAGGCCAAGGCGCTCGGCGCCGATCACGTCATCAATTACAAGACCGATCGTTTCGAGACCATCGTGCGCAAGCTCACCGGCAAAAAGGGCGTCGACGTCGCCTTCGAGCATGTCGGCCCCGACACGTTCAACGGCTCGCTGTTATGCCTCAAGCGCGGCGGCCGGCTGGTCACCTGCGGCTCGACCTCGGGCCAGTCGATCACGATGAATCTGTTCCAGCTCTATCTGCAGCAATACCGCATCTTCGGCTCGTTCGGCTGCTCGATGCGCAATATCCGCGAGAGCCTCGCCAAGATGGCGTCCGGTCTAACGCCGGTGATCGATACCGAAGTGCCGCTCGCCGAGTTCGAACGCGGCCTCAGCCGGCTCGAAAGCCGGCAAGTATTCGGCAAGATTATCGTCATTTTTTAGCATGATCTTTTCGGAAAACCGGTTTCCACTGTTCCGGATCATGCTCTGATGGCGGCCGGGCGCCTGAAGCCTCTGCTCGACAGGACGGCCGGCGCTTTGACCGTCGGCCTCCTCGACGCGATCAAGCATACCGATCGTAAGCGCATGGCCAATTTCGCCGGCGCGTTCATGCGCAAGATCGGCCCGTTGTTCAAAGAGCATCGCATCGGCCGCGAGCAATTGCGCGCCGCGTTTCCGGAAAAATCCAACGCCGAGATTGAAAAAATCCTCGGCGGGGTGTGGGACAATCTCGGCCGCATCGCCATTGAGTTCGCCCATCTCGACGAGTTCTGCGTCGAAGGCTTCGGCCGGCAGACGCCGGACGTCATCACCTATCCGCCGGAATCGAAGGAGCGCTACGATTGGATCACCAAGAGCGGCAAGGCGACGATCGGCTTTGCCGCACATCTCGCCAATTGGGAATTGCCCGGCGTCGGCGCGAAACTGATCGGGGTGAAATCCGCCGTGCTGTATCGGCGGCCCAATATCGGCGCCGTCAGCGATGTCATCGTCAAGCTGCGCGAGCCGCTGATGGGCGAACTCATTCCGACGGGGCTCGATGCGCCGGTCAAGCTCGCCCGCCTGCTGCAATCCGGAATTCACGTCGGCATGCTCGCCGACCAGCACTACAGCAAAGGGGTCGAGGTCAACTTCTTCGGCCGGCCCTGCCTCGCCAATCCACTGATCGCGATGCTGGCGCGGCAGACCGAATTGCCGATCTACGGCATGCGTGTCGCGCGTAAGCCCGACGAAAATAGTTTCTGGGGTGAGGTCTCCGATCCGGTCGAGCCGGCGCGCGACGCCAGCGGCCGCGTCGACATCAAAGGCACCATGCAGGCCGTCACTTCCGTGATCGAAGGCTGGATCCGGCAATATCCCGAGCAGTGGCTGTGGCTGCACCGCCGGTGGCGGTGAGGAGCTAAATCAGATGCGCCGGCAGAATATCCAAGGCCGTCAAAAGCGCTCCCGATAGACTAGCCAGATTGGCAAGCGCCAGTCCGACAAGAGCGCCGGCGACGATATAAAAACCGGTCCGCAGAAATTCGTCGCTGGAATGTTTTTACACCCGAACCGCTGCAATGGCGCGCGCGGGCTTAACCCGCAGGTAATAGACGTTGTCCTCGCTCCGCATGATCCTCACTCCCATTGGAGTCGTATGGTTTCCTTTTTAACCATGGCTCCGACGAGCGAAAATTCAGATGTTGTCCCTAAGGTGTATCCCGTAGCTCCATCGTGGCCGGTTTTGATCCCGGCGTGTACATGATCGGCAAGCCGTATTCGTTCAGCACGCTCGGCGCAAAAATCCGGGCGCTGCTCGATAGCCGATGCGATTTATTTGCGCATGATCCGATCCGAAAGCCGGTGACCGCTTTTCAGGACCATGCGCCGCGCTACATCTTCTTGATGCCGGCCTGGTCGATGATTTGCTTGAACGCGACGATTTCCTTGGTCACGCGCGCCCAAGCGGCGTCGGCGCCCTGCGGCCGCACCAGGAAGCCGGCCTTGAACAGCTTTTCCTTCATTTCCGGCGTCTTGAGAACCTTGAGCGTCTCCGCCTCCAGCCATTTGACGTTAGCGGGCGGGGTTTTGGCCGGCGCCAACAGCACGCAGTCGACCGCAAACACGAAGTCCTTGTAGCCGGACTCTTCCATGGTCGGCACGTCGGGCAGATCGGGCCAGCGCCCGGCGGCGCTGACCGCGAGACAGCGCAGCGTGCCAGACTTGATGTGCGGCAAGGCCGGCGCCAGCGAGCCCGAGCTTAGCTGCGCGGTGCCGCTGAGCAGCGCCGTAATGGCGTCGCCGCCGCCCTTGAATACGATGTCCGCGAGCTTCGGCAGCTTGTCGCGGATTTTCAGAAGCTCCAACTGCAGTTGCGCGGTCGTGCCGATGGGCGGCGTGGCGCAATTATATTTGTCGGGGTTGTCGCGGGCGAGCGCTACGAAATCCTTCATCGTCTTCGCCGGCAAGTCGGCCTTAACTACGAAGGTATTCGGGGACGTCGCCAACTCGCTGACGGCGACAAAATCCTTGACCGGATCGAACGGCAGATGGTTGTACAATCCGACATTCACCGAAACGGCATTGGTCGCGAGCAGGATGGTGTAGCCGTCCGGATCGGAGTGCGCGACATATTCCATGCCGATATTGCCGCCGGCGCCGCCGCGATTGTCGATGACGAATGTCTTGCCGGTCGATTGCCCGAGCGCGGCGGTAACGATGCGGCCGACGATATCGGACGGCCCGCCCGGCGTGTTGGCGACCACGAATTTGACCGGCCGTTCCGGATAGTCGGCATAGGCCGAACGGACGCCAACGAGCGCCGGCGCCCCCACGCCGGCGACAGCCGCGCCCGCAAGTTTCAGAATCTTGCGCCGCGACGGCTTCGATGGTGCGGTGAATTTTGTCATGACCCTTCCCCCTCTGGTGCGAATTCCCATCGCTTTCGGGCGCGATACTAGAACAAGTCGAGCGCCCACGGGCTATGATCTGCGCGGCCCCGGCACGCTTGGTGTGGCGCTTTATTGTCGCAGCATTATTCCCCGGTCTTGATGCGCGTCCACAGCCGGTTGATCAGCCGCTGCGTCTTCGCATCATGGGCGACGATGGTGTAGAACTTCGCCATGGTCGCGGCGTCCGGATAGATGGTGCGGTCGTTGCGGATCGCCGGGTCGATCAACTGGCTCGGCCGGTCGCCGTTGGCGTACCAAACGTAGTTGGTATTCTTCGCCGCCACTTCAGGCTTGATCAGGTAATTGATCAGTTCATGCGCCTCTTGCGGATGCGGCGCGTCCTTCGGAATGGCGAGATTGTCGAACCACAGCTGCGCGCCTTCCTTCGGGATCGAATAGCCGATGTCGATGCCGCTCTTGGCCTCCGCCGCGCGCCGCTGCGCTTGCTTGACGTCGCCGGACCAGCCGACGGCGAAACAGATTTCGCCGGTGGCGAGCGCGTTGAGATATTCCGAGGAATGGAATTTCCGCACATAAGGCCGAATGCGCATCAACAGGTCGGTAACTTTTTGCAGGTCGCCCGGATCGCTGGTGTTCGGATCGAGGTGCAGATAGTGCAGCCCCGCCGACATGACGTCGTCGGATGAATCGAGCAGATGAATGCCGCAATCCTTGAACTTCTTGATCTTGTCGGGATCGAAAGCGTAATCCCAGGAATCGATCTTGGCGTCGGGACCCAAAATTTTCTCCGCGTCCTTGACGTTATAACCGATGCCGGTCGTGCCCCACATATAATCGACGGCGTACTGATTGCCGGGATCGTAGAACGCGAGTTGCTTGGCGATCTCCGGCCAGACATAAGCGAGATTCGGCAGCTTCGATTTATCGAGCTTTTGAAAGATGCCGGCCTTGATCTGGCGGGCGAGAAAATAAGCGGTCGGTACCACGACGTCATAGCCGGACTGCCCGGCCAGCAACTTCGCCTCCAGCGTATCGTTGGAATCGAAGGTGTCGTAGCGAACGGCGATGCCGGTCGCCTTGGTGAAATCGTCGAGCACGGTCGGATCCTGATAGTCCGACCAATTATAATAATTGACGACGCGCTGGGCCGGCAGCGCCGGTCCCGAAACCAGAAAGACCGCAAGGCCGAAGGCAAAAATAATTCGGCTCGAATTCATCATGTCTCGGTCGGCAGCCCGGCGGCTTTCCAAGCCAGTATGCCGCCGGCGAGATGCGAGCCGTAGGCAAAGCCCCGTTCCTGCGCCGCCAGCGACGCAGTCACGGAACGGCGGCCGGAGCGGCAGGCGAATACCACCTCGCGCCCGGCCGGCTCCGGGATGGCTGCCGGATCGAACGACGACAGCGGCACCACGACGGCGCCGGGAAAGCGCTCCACCGCAGTTTCGTTCGGTTCTCGCACATCGACCAGCAAGACGCGGCCTTCTTGCAGCCCGCGCGCGACCTCCTGCGGCGTCAGATCGCGCACTGTGGAATTCTGATCGGGCATTGGCGGCCTCCTCAAGATCGCAAAGTCAAGCTTACGGCCTCCCGCTCCGAAGGTGAAGGCGCTAAACCTCACACGGTCACTTGCGTGCCAACCTCGACGACGCGATCGGTGGGAATCTGGAAATAGTCCGTTGCGTCGTTGGCCGAACGCGCCAACGTGATGAACAGCCGGTCCTGCCAGCGCGGCATGCCGGAATGCGGCGCCGGCCGCAGCGCGCGGCGCGACAGAAAGAACGACGTCGACATGATGTCGAATTGCCAGCCGAGCTTGCGCGCGATCGCGAGCGCCTTCGGAATGTTCGGCGTCTCCATATAACCGAAGCGCAATTGCACGCGCATAAAGGTCGACCCGACCGGTTCGATGCGCACGCGTTTGTCGGCTTCGACGCGCGGAGTATGCATGGTCTCAACGGAAAGAATGACGTTCTTTTCGTGCAGCACCTTGTAGTGCTTGAGGCTGTGCATGAGCGCGGTGGGCGCGCTTTTCGGATCGCTGGTCAGAAATACCGCGGTGCCGGGGACACGCTGCGGCGGCTTTTTCTCCAGGATACGCACGAGATCGTCGAGCGGCGTTTCCAACCGGCGGGTCTTTGCGAACAGGATCCGGCTGCCGCGCCGCCACGTGTACATCACCAGCATGACCACGCCGCCGAGCGCCAGCGGCACCCAGCCGCCTTGCACGACCTTGAGCATGTTGGCCGATAAGAAGGTCAGGTCGATGACGAGGAATGGCACCATCAGCGCCGCCGCGGCCCACGGCGACCAGCGCCACATCCGCCAGATGACGATAAACGCCATCATGCAGGTGACCACCATGGTGCCGGTGACGGCGATGCCGTAGGCCGAGGCGAGCGCGCTCGACGAACGGAATAGCGCGACCAGGAGAAGGACGCCGACCAACAGCAGCCCATTGACGCGCGGCATATAGATTTGGCCGGCCTGCTCCGCCGAGGTGTGGCGCACTTCGAACCGCGGCAACAGCCCGAGCTGGATCGCCTGACTGGTGAGCGAATAAGCCCCGGTGATGACGGCCTGGCTCGCGATCACGGTCGCCACCGTGGCGAGGACGACCATGGGGATCAGAGCCCAGTCGGGATACATCAAGAAGAACGGATTCTCGATCGCCTTCGGATGAGCGAAGACCAGCGCGCCCTGCCCCAAATAATTGACCGCCAGCGACGGCAGGACGATGGCGAGCCAGGCCACTTGGATCGGACGGCGGCCGAAATGCCCGAGGTCGGCATAGAGCGCCTCGGCTCCGGTGACGGCGAGGAACACCGCGCCCAGCGTAAACAGTCCGACGATGCCGTGCTGCAGGAGGAAATCGATGCCGTAAAACGGATTGAGCGCCCACAACACGCCCGGATCGTTGCCGATCCAGACGAGACCGGGTAACGCGATTGCTACGAACCAAATGAGCATGATCGGGCCGAACAGGGCCGCGACCTTGGCGGTACCGCGCGACTGCACGGCAAATAGGACGAGCAGGATGACCACCGTCAACGGGACGACATATTCGTGGAACGCCGGCGTGGCGACATCGACGCCTTCGACGGCGGACAGCACCGACAATGCCGGGGTAATGACGGCATCGCCGTAGAACAGCGCGGCGCTGACGATGCCGAGCAGCGCAACAATGCCGCCGGCCCTGCTGACGCGGCCGACGGCGCGCGAGGCAAGCGCCATCAGCGTGAGCGTGCCGCCCTCCCCGTTATTATCGGCCCGCAGCAGGATCACCACATATTTGAGCGTGACGATGATGAAGAGCGCCCACAAGATGAGCGACATCACGCCGAGCACCGTCGCCCGCTCGAGTACGCCGTGTTCGGGACCCGAAGCGGCGATGATGGCTTCGCGAAAGGCGTAGAGCGGGCTGGTGCCGATATCGCCGTAAACAACGCCGATACTGCCAACGGCAAGGCCCCACAAACCAGCGCCAGAACGAGCGGCGCCGATGCCGTTCATCGGCATTTCGCTCCCTGCCGCGGGAGCGCTTACGCTATCTGCCATGAATTTTGAGACAGGACGTCGCCCTGTTCCTGGTGCCGCACCGCGACCGATGCAGGGCCGCGCCTATACACCCTTCAAACCGGAGAGTCATGAGCAGTTAAGCCGAATAAATCGCGAGTCGGCTCAAGCGCAGCTCGTGAACAGGCAAATAATATCGTCCGGTCGGGAAGGCTATGCGCGCCAGCGATCGCGATTTATCTATGATGGATCAATGGCTTATGTCATCAACCCTAACGCTGGCGAAGGCTGCATAGGCAGTGCCGGCGGTCAGGGTTGCAAGTCCGGTGGAACCGGCGGCGCTTCATGCATCAAGGTGATGGTCACCCGCCGATTGGCCGCCATATAGGGATCGTCCGGGAACAACGGGTCGGTATCGGCCTTCCCGGCCACCTCGTAAATATTCGAAGACGGGTAGCCCTGCTCCTCGAGGATTTGCCGCACTGCATTGGCGCGATCGACCGATAGATTCCATGGACCGTAGTTAGGCTGCGGCGCCGCCTGCGACGCGGAGGTGTGACCGGTAATCGAAATCCGGTACGGCACCGCTTTGAGCGGGCCGGCTATTTTCTCAATGATCGTCCGCGTGCGCTCATAGGGTTCCTTGGAGCCTTCCGGGAACATCGAACGTCCATCTTGGTCGACAATATTGATGTTGAGCCCGTCCTTGGTCTCCTCGAACACGATGTGCTTACTCGCTTCGGTCAGCTCCGGCATATCCTCCAGCGCCTGGCGCAACGATGCCGCAGCGAGCGCGAAAGCCTGGTCATTCTGAAACTTGCCGCCGTATTGGCGCTCATGAGCGCTCTCGTCGGGCGTCGGCGTGGCGGAGGCATCCTCGGGCTGGACGTGTGCCGCATTTTTTAGCCTGGGCCGGGTCGGTAAGCCGTCGACCTCGATGATGCCGGAATAGCGCACGTTGGTTTGCGTGCCGAAGGCGTCGCGCATCGAGCCGGCGACGATCTGCAGCTTCTGCTGATCCTGATTGGAGAAAGCGACCAGCATGACGAAGAAGCTGACGAGCAGCCCCATGAGATCGGCGAAGGTGACAAACCAGCCGTGGCCGCCGCCGTGTGCTTCCTTGCGCCGCGCCATGATTTAAATCTTCACGCTCAGGCCGGCACCGGCTCCGGCTCGGGCTCCCCGCGGTGTTTCTCCGGCAGATAGGCGATCAGCATCTCGCGCACGAGCGTCGGGCTCTTGGATTCGCGGATCATGAGGATGCCGTCGATGATGAGCGTGCGATTGATCTCCTCATCGGCCAATTTGAGATGCAGTTTATCGGCGATCGGCAGGGTCAAGATATTCGCCACCACCGCGCCGTACAGCGTCGCGAGCAGCGCCGTCGCCATGAACGGGCCGAGCTTCGACGGATCGGTCATATTGGCGAACATTTGCACCATGCCGATCAGGGTGCCGATCATGCCGAAGGCGGGCGCGCAGTCGCCGATCGCGCGGTAGATTTTCTGCCCTTCGTCGAGATGGCATAGAAAATTGTCGCGATCGCGCTCAAGATTGTCACGGATAAATTCGGCGTCATAGCCGTCGGCGACGAAGCGGATGCCTTTGGCGAGAAAGGGATCCTCGATCTCGACCTTTTCCAACCCGATCGGGCCTTGCTTGCGGGCGATCTCCGCAAGGCCGGCGATTTCGTCAACGAGCTCGCGCTGCGAGATGCGGCGCATGCTAAAGACGAATTTCAGGCCGAGCGGCAGGCCGTGAAAAATCGACGACAGCGGAAAGCGGATCAAAGTCGCGGCGAAAGACCCGCCAAAAATGATAATGACGGCGTGGTCGCTCACGAACATGCCGAGGCCGCCGCCCATGAGCATCACGGTCATCACGACCGTAGCGCCGGCCAGGAGGCCGAGACCCGTGGCAATATCCATGAAACCGCACCCAACCCGCGACGGCGAGCCCTACGCAATTGCCCTTATACGTAAGGTCATTGCGCTTAAGGGACGGTTACTGATGGCGTTTGCCGCCTTGCTAGACCGGGTGTGCTCATTCCTGTCGTGGCCGCCGGCGCTATTGAGACCCACGATGGGGATGACCGCCCCGGAAAAAAGCAGCAAGATGAGCGCGGCTGCGGAGCCTTTCGCCTAGGGAGGATAGAATATGCGTGAAATCGGCCATTTCATCGGTGGCAAAGAGGTGAAGGGCGCTTCGGGGCGTTTCGGCGACGTCTTCAATCCCAATACCGGCGAGGTGGCGGCCAAGGTCGCGCTGGCCGCAAAATCCGAGGTCGAAAAAACGATCGCCAATGCGCAGGCTGCCTTTGGCGGCTGGGCCGCGACCAATCCGCAGCGCCGCGCCCGGGTCATGTTCAAGTTCTTGGAGCTGATCCAAAGCCAATATGACGATCTGGCGCGGCTGTTGTCCTCCGAACACGGCAAAACCTTCGCCGACGCCAAAGGCGACATCCAGCGCGGGCTCGAAGTGGTCGAATTCGCCTGCGGCATCCCGCATTTGATGAAGGGCGAATATTCCGAGGGCGCCGGGCCGGGCATCGACCTCTATTCGATCCGTCAGCCGCTCGGCGTGGTGGCCGGCATCACGCCGTTTAATTTTCCGGCCATGATCCCGCTGTGGAAATGCGCGCCGGCCATCGCCTGCGGCAATGCCTTTATTCTCAAGCCGTCGGAGCGCGATCCGTCGGTGCCGATGCGCATCGCCGAACTGTTCCTCAAGGCGGGTCTGCCCGAGGGCGTGCTGAACGTCGTCAATGGCGACAAGGAGGCTGTCGATACGTTGCTGACAGATTCGCGCGTAAAAGCGATTGGCTTCGTCGGCTCATCCTCGATCGCCGAATACATTTACTTGACCGGCACCGCGCACGGCAAACGCGTGCAATGCTTCGGCGGCGCCAAGAACCACATGATCGTGATGCCGGACGCCGACATGGATCAGGCGGTCGATGCGCTGATCGGCGCCGGCTACGGCTCGGCCGGCGAGCGCTGCATGGCGGTGTCGGTTGCGGTGCCGGTCGGCAAGAAGACTGCCGACGCGCTGATGCAAAAACTCATTCCGCGCGTCGAGGGGCTCAAAATCGGCCCATCGACCGATCAGCAGGCCGATTACGGCCCGATGGTCACCCGCGAGCTGCTCAACAAGGTGCGCGGCTATATCGATAGCGGCGTCAAGGAAGGCGCCAAGCTCGTCGTCGACGGCCGCAACTTCAAGCTCCAGGGCTACGAGAACGGCAATTTCATCGGCGGCTGCCTGTTCGACGAGGTAAAGCCGAATATGAAAATCTACAAGGAGGAGATTTTCGGGCCCGTGCTCTCGGTGGTGCGCGCCAAGGACTATCAGGAAGCGGTGCGATTGCCGTCCGAGCACGAATACGGCAACGGCGTCGCCATCTTCACCCGCGACGGCGACACCGCGCGCGATTTCACCAGCCGCGTGCAGGTCGGCATGGTCGGGGTCAACTTCGCGATCCCAGTGCCGCTCGCCTATTACACGTTCGGCGGCTGGAAACGCTCCGGCTTCGGCGATCTCAACCAGCACGGGCCGGATTCGATCCGGTTCTACACCAAGACCAAGACCGTGACCGCGCGCTGGCCTTCCGGCACCAAAGAGGGCGCGGAGTTCATCATCCCGACGATGCGGTGAGCTGCTGCCGGTTGCCGATGAACGGCATGATGCGCATCAGCCATCTTTCCGCAACCGGGACGAAAATCGCCGCGCTGTTGTGCGCGCTCGCGGCGGTTGGCGCCTGCACCAATACCGCTCGGTTCGGCGGCGGCGAGCCGGAGACGGCAGCGGCTCCTCCTCCACCGGCTTCGCCGCCCGTCGCCGCGCCGGCACCACCCTCACCCGCTCAGCCGCCCCCGGTCGATCTCGCCGGCAAATGGAAACTGTCTGCGGCCGGCAGCGCCTGCCTGCTGACGCTCACCGATGAGCCCGGCGCAACTGACGGCAAGATCGCTCCCGCCGGCGGCTGTCCCGGCGATTTCTTCACGAGCCGGAAGTGGACTTTCGATCACGACGCGCTGATGATCCACGATTACAAGGGGCAGATGCTGGTCCAATTGTCATTCACCGGCGGCCACTTCGAGGGCAAGGATGCCAACGGCGCGGCGATTACGCTCGCCAGACCATGATCGATTTTCGCAATCGCCATTGAGGATGTGATGGCCGAATATCAGCTCTACTGTTTCGCCCAATCCGGCAACGCCTATCGCGCGGCATTGATGCTCAATCTGATCAGCGCCGATTGGCAGCCGATCTATGTCGACTTCTTCAAGGGCGGCGAGACCCGAACGCCGAAATACCGCGCCGAAGTCAACGAGATGGGCGAGGTGCCGGTCTTGGTGCATGGCGACAAAAAGCTCAGCCAGTCCGGCGTAATCCTCACTTATCTCGCCGACCGCACCGGCCGGTTCAAGCCGGGGAACGAGGACGAGCGGCTCGAAGCGCTGCGCTGGATCATCTTCGACAATCAGAAGGTCAACGGCTTTCTCGGGCCGTACCGTTTTTTGCGAAATTTCGCCCGGCCGCCCGGCGATGCTGCGGTGATGGCGTTCCTCAAGGCCCGCATCGACGGCAACCTCGCGATCCTCGACAGGCGGCTTGCCAAAGCGCCGTTCATGCTCGGCGACCGGCCGACCATCGCCGATATTTCGCTTGTTGCGTATCTCTACTATCCGGCCGAGGAATTCGGCTTCGACATTGCGGCGGAGCACAAGAACATCGCCGCGTGGCTTGACCGCATCAAGTCATTGCCCGGCTGGGCGCACCCCTACGATTTGATGCCCGGCTATCCGCCGCAGCTGTAACGGCAGTTCTCAGAGCGGAATATCCAGAGTCTTCGGCGGCGGCGCCGGCACGGGCGTTGGCGCCGGCGCCGGAACTGGCTTCACCACCGGCGCCGCCGACACCGTGGGGATGGGCTGCACCACCGGCGCTGTCGGCGCCGGCGGGGATGCTGGCGTCGCGATGCGCGGTAGCGGCGCATGGATTGGCTTTGCTGCCGGGGGCGCCGAAGGGACGGCCGGCTTGGCGATAGACGCGGGCGGCGCCGGCGTCTGAGTGGCGATATGCGGCGGCGGCGGCGCCGGTTTCGCAATGGGCGGCGACGGCGGCGACGGGGCAGGAGCCGAATCCGGGACCGTCGTTACCCCGGCCGAGCGTGGCTGCTGCGGCTCGGTCACGGCCTCCTGCTGCGGTGGCGGAGTTTGCGGCGGCTGCGGCTCCGGCAAAGTCGCGTATTTGGCCAATAGGGCATGCGCGCTTGCAAGCATTTTGCCGCCGTCGACCTTGCTTTCCTTCATATCCTTCAGCCAGGTCGCGACGACCGGCTCGGTGGCCCGTCGCCAATGCGCGACCGCTTCCGGCAACAGCGTGACGATCACATCGCCGCCCTGGGCGACGTTCTCGGCCACGGCATTGGCTTGAACATCCCACATCGCGCCGGCCATGCCAGCCGCAAGCTCGGCCGAATTATTGTCGAGCACGGTTTTAAGCTCGCGCGGCAGCCGCTCATAGGCCGGCTTGTTCATCGCCAATAGGTAGGTCCGGCTCGACAGCGACAGGTCAGAGAATTCCGTATGCGTCTTGAGGAGATCGTTCAGCCGAAACGGCGGCACCATGTGCCAGGGATCGACACAGCCGTCGATAACCCGTTCGGTGAGCGCAACCGGCAGCTCCGCGCTCGGCATCGGCACCGGATGGGCGCCCAGCGACTGCATCGCCTCGCCGGCGAGCCGGGTCTGCACATGCAGCTTCAATCCATTGATGTCCTCGATCGAGCGTACCGCCGCATAAGCGTGAATGACGCCGCGATCCGCACAGGAGAAACAGAGCGGGTGAACCTCATCGAATTCGTCTTTCAGATAGATCGCGGCGAAATCCTGCAGCGCCCGTGAACTGACCAGCGCGCGGCGCGACGGCAGAAACGGCAATTCGAACGTTTCGATCTTAGGAAAGCGGCCGGGCGTCAAACCGGGAACAGCCCAAACGATGTCGGCATCGCCGTCGCGCGCCTGGTCGAACAGCTGCGCCGGCGCACCGCCCAGCTCCATCGAGGGGAAAACATCGATACGAACGCGCCCGTTCGATTCCGCCTCGACCTTGCGCGCCCACGGCGAGAGGAATTTGTCGTGCACGCTCGACACTGCCGAGAACGCGTGGTGCAGCTTGAGGGTAAGCGGCGGCGCATCGGCCCGCGCCAGACGCATGACGGCGGGAGCCGCCAGCGACGCCAGCGTCGAAGCCAGAAAGCTGCGCCGGGCAACACGCATCGACAGACATCTCTCGCGGTCGTTCGTCCGCGCCAGCGCCGCGGCTCAATTGAGACGCGCCGGGCGGTCGTCGTCATCCGACGCGCGGCCCAGTCCGGGCACGATCGCCGGCGAAGAGGATGCTGCCAGTGGCGCAGGCGCGGCTGCCGCCTTGCTCTCGCGCGATCGTCGCTCGTAGCCGCGATAGGACAGCCAGCCGAACGGCAGGCTGACGATGTAGGCAAGCGTGCCCGCCGTCAGCAATATCCACGGGTAGGCGATCAGGAGCGCAATCGCCAGCACCACCAGCACGATCAGCGGGCCGACCATTTCCGGCGGCACCCGGGTGCCGACGCGTTTGCCGGAAAATACCGGCAGCCGCGACACCATCAGCGAGGCAACACCAAGCGTGTAGAACAGCGTCAGCCAGGTGAGAGAGCCCGAGCGCGGCACACCGAGGAACACCGCATAGATCGGCAACAGCACCGTGATCGCGCCGGCCGGCGCCGGCATGCCGACGAAGAAATTGCCGGCCCAGGCGGGCCGATCCGGATCGTCGACCATGACGTTGAAACGGGCAAGACGCAGCGCCGCGCAAATCGCAAACGTCATGGCGGCAATCCAGCCGGCCGATTTCAGGTCATGCAAGCCCCAGAAATAGAGGATCAGCGCCGGCGCGACGCCGAAATTGACGAAGTCGGAGAGGCTGTCGAGCTCCGCGCCAAAGCGCGAGGTTCCCTTGAGGAAGCGCGCCAGACGGCCGTCGATGCCGTCGAGGATCGCGGCGAACACAATCGCGGCCAGCGCCAGCACATAACGGTTCTCGAATGCCATCCGGATCGCGGTCAAGCCGGCGCACATCGCGAGCAGCGTGATCAGATTAGGCGCCAGTGTGCGCACGGGAATGCGGCGGAAGCGCCGTCGCCGCGTGTCGCCGAAACCGGGGGGTGGCATGGCCATACCGGCAATATAGCGGGTTACGGCCGTGCCCGCCACGCGGCGTGCCGTTCTCGTTAACGCCTTCTCAGCTCACGCGAAACGTCCGTCCCACCTCGACTGCCGTCAGATCGGCGAGCACCGTCTCCCCGGCAATGGCGGTTTGGCCCTCGGCCGCCAGCGTCCGCGTCCCTTCGGGCAGATAGACGTCGACACGCGAGCCGAACCGGATCATGCCGATGCGCTGGCCGGCGCCGACGGCTTCGCCTTCGCGGGTGAACGAGACAATGCGGCGCGCCACCAGACCCGCAATCTGGATCACCGCAATACGCTGGCCCGTGGGCGTCGCAATCAGCAAAGCGTTGCGTTCATTATCCTCGCTCGCCTTGTCGAGATCGGCGCTGAGGAACTTGCCGGCGCGGTAGACGACGCGCTCGATGCGGCCGGCAACGGGGCTGCGATTGACGTGACAATCGAACACGCTCATGAAAATGGAAATGCGCGGCAATGGCCGCGCGCCGAGACCAAGCTCCTGCGGCGGCACCGCATTGGCGATCTGGCTGACGCGGCCATCCGCCGGCGCCACCACGATGCCGACGCGCACCGGCGTCACCCGTGGCGGGTCGCGGAAGAAATAGGCGCACCACAACGTCAGCAGCGTCGTCAGCCAGCCGAGCGGCGCCCATAGCCAAAACAGGATGAGGCTCGCCAGCGCAAAGCCGCCGATGAACGGATAGCCCTCCGGATGGATCGGCGTGATTTGCCTGCGGATCGAATCGTAAATCGACATTTCTATTCTGCGGCGTCCGCGGCGGGCAGCAGCTCGGGCTCGTTGATAATTCCCGGCGGGTTGCGATTGGGCGCTTCCGTTTCGTCGTCCACTGTCGCCAGAATCTCGCGCGCCATCTGCGCTTCGCGCTGCCGGTTCCACATGCTGGCATAGAGCCCGGCATGCGCGAGGAGTTCGCGGTGCGTGCCGCGCTCGACGATCACGCCACGATCGAGCACGAGGATCTCGTCGGCGTCGACGATGGTCGAGAGCCGATGCGCGATGACGAGCGTGGTGCGATTGCGCGACACGCGGTCGAGCTCGTCCTGGATGTCTTTCTCGGTATGGCTGTCGAGCGCGGAAGTCGCCTCGTCGAGCAGCAGGATCGGCGGCGCCTTCAAGATGGTGCGGGCGATGGCGACGCGCTGCTTTTCGCCGCCGGACAGCTTCAGCCCGCGCTCGCCGACTTCGGTCTCGTAGCCTTTCGGCGCGCGGGCGATGAAACCGTCGATCTGCGCCTGCCGCGCCGCCTCCTCCACTTCGACGTCGCTTGCGTCCCAGCGTCCGTAACGGATGTTGTAGCGGATGGTGTCGTTGAACAGCACCGTATCCTGCGGCACCATGCCGATCGCGGCGCGCAGCGAGGCTTGCGTCACGTCGCGGATATCCTGGCCGTCGATGAGGATGCGGCCGCCGCTCACTTCATAGAAACGGAACAGCAGCCGCGAAATCGTCGACTTGCCGGCGCCGGACGGACCGACGATGGCGACGGTGTGGCCGGCGGCGACATCGAAGCTCAGTCCTTTGAGAATCGGTCGCGCCGACTCATACCCGAAAGAAACATTCTCGAAGCGGATGGTGCCGGCACGCACCTGCAGCGGCGGCGCGTCCGGCCGGTCCTCGATTTCTGGCGGGCGCGACAACAGTGAAAACAGGTTTTCAATGTCGATCACCGCCTGCTTGATCTCGCGGTACACCATGCCCATGAAATTCAGCGGCGTATAAAGCTGGATCATCATGGCGTTGATCATGACGAAATCGCCGACCGTGTTGGTGCCGCGCTCGATGCCGTAGGCGCACAGCACCATGGCGCCACAAAGTCCGATGGTGAAGATCACCGCCTGCCCGGCATTGAGCACGGCGAGCGACACATAGGCATTGACGCTCGCATCCTCGTATCGCGCCATGGAGCGGTCGTAGCGCGCGGCCTCGCGCGTCTCGGCGGAAAAATATTTCACGGTCTCGTAATTGAGCAACGAGTCGATCGCCTTGGCGTTGGCGTCGTTGTCGCTGTCGTTCATCTTGCGGCGGATGCCGATCCGCCACTGCGTCGCCGCATAGGTGAACCACATATAGACTGCCACCGTGACGCCGATGATGGCGACGTAGCGCCAGTCGAAATGCACGAGCAGAACAGCGACGATCAATACCAATTCGACGACGGTCGGCGCGATCTGCAACAGCACCATGCGCACGATGGTCTCGATGGCGTTGCGGCCGCGCTCCAAGACGCGCGTCAGCCCGCCGGTCTTGCGCTCCAGATGAAAGCGCAGCGAGAGCAGATGCACGTGCTCGAAGGTGAGCATCGCCAGGCGCCGCACCGCGTTCATCGCCACTTTGGCGAAAATGCCATCGCGCCATTGCGTGAGCAGCCCCATCACGACGCGGGTGCCGCCATAAGCGAGCGTCATCGCGACCGGCGCAGCGAACGCCCAGGCCAGCCAATTGCCTGCCGCGAAGGGCGCAGTGCCGTGGCCGGCGAGCGCGTCGGTCGCCCATTTGAACGTGTAGGGCACCGCGATGGTGGCAAACTTGGCAAGGAAAAGCAGAACCGTCGCGAATATGACCCGCAGCTTCAGGTCGCCGCGGTCGGCCGGCCAGATATAGGGCCACAGCCGGATGAGCGTCGGCAGCAACGCCGCGCCGTCGGCTTTGACCTCGCGCTTGAGGTGCTCGGTCGGTCTTTGAAAATCGCTCATCGCCACCCAGAAAAACGGACCGCACCGGGCCGCAATGCGCTGCCGGCGTTCCTCATCGCGTGTTTCCCGTCATATAGAGCTTTTCGCCACGCTCTGCACGCCAAGCAGGTGCGGGTTTTAAACCCGCCCTTGCGGTCGCAAATGGCTTGCAGGAAACACGAATCGACGCCACATCTACCGTTTAATGAGAATGACTCCATGAGCAAAATCAATGCGATCTGCGTCTATTGCGGATCGAGCCCGGGGACCGAGCCGGCCTTCATCGAGGCGGCGCAAAAGTTCGGCAAAATCCTCGCCGAGAACGGCGTGCGGCTCATCTACGGCGGCGGTTCCGTCGGCCTGATGGGCGCGCTCGCCGAATCCGTGCTCGAACACGGCGGCGAGGTGACCGGGATTATTCCGGAATTTCTGACCAAGCGCGAGCGGCCGCGGCGGCTCGCGCAGGAACTCATCGTCACGCACGATATGCACGAACGCAAGCGGACGATGTTCGAGCGCGCCGACGCCTTTGTCGCCCTGCCGGGCGGGCTCGGCACGCTCGAAGAACTGGTCGAGCAGCTCACCTGGGTTCAGCTCGGCCGCCACAAGAAGCCGATCCTGATCGCCAATATCGCCGGCTATTGGGCTCCGCTATTGGCGCTGGTGGATCATATGCGCGCCGTAAAATTCGTGCCGCCGGCACTGCGCGTCGATTATCTGGTCGCTCGGCGCGTCGAAGAGATTATGCCGATGCTGCGCGAGGCGGCGCGCAAGGTCGCCGAAGCGGACAAGGTGATGGCGGTGCCGGCGGAAAGGTTGTGAGTTCCGTCATTCCGTCGCACTGTTTAAAAACGTCACGGCTTCGATGCGATTGCCGTCGGGATCGCGAATGAAGGCGGCGTAATAGCCGCCGTAATATTCCGGCCGCGGACCGGGCGCGCCGTCGGAAGTCCCGCCGGAGTTCAGCGCCGCGGCGTGGAAGGCGTCAACCGCCGCCGCATCGGGCGCGCGCAAACAGATATGCACGCCGCTGTCTGAAGCCACGGCGTCCATCCCGGCGCGCTTGTTGATCCAGAACTCCGGATATTTCTTGCCGAAACCCACGGCTGCATCCGGCCACTCGCGCAATTTGGTCAGGCCGAGCGGCGCAAGGAGCGCGGCGTAGAAGGCTTCGGCGTTTTTGAGATCGTGCACCGCGATGGAGATGTGGTCGATCATGATGCTTTCCTTCTCCTCCCCCGCTCGCGGGGGAGGGCGAGCGAAGCGAGCCGGAGGGGGCAAGTCTGACGTGTTCGCGCAAGCGAAGATGCCGCTGGCCCCCTCCCTATCCTCCCCCGCAAGCGGGGGAGGGAACTTGTCTCACGCCGGCGCCCCGGACTTCACCAGCTTGTAGATGATGGAATCCATGAGCGCCTGGAACGAGGCGTCGATGATGTTGGCGGAGACGCCGACCGTGGTCCAATGGTCGCCGGTCTCGTCGGCGCTCTCGATCAGCACGCGGGTGACGGCGCCGGTGCCGCCATTGAGGATACGCACGCGATAGTCGGTGAGCTCGAGCCCGGTGATGAAACTCTGATATTTGCCGAGGTCCTTGCGCAATGCGAGGTCGAGCGCGTTGACCGGACCGATGCCCTCGGCGACGGAGATCAGTTCCTCGTTGCCGACCCTGATCTTCACCACCGCTCGGCTGACGGTGACGCGCTCGCCCTTGGCATTGTTGCGCTGCTCGACATTGACGTCGAATTTCTCGACGTCGAAATAGTGCGGCACCTTGCCGAGCAGACGACGCGCCAGGAGTTCGAACGAAGCGTCGGCCGCTTCGTAGGCATAGCCGATCGCCTCGCGCTCCTTGACCTCGTCGAGCAGCCGGGTCACGCGCGGATCGTCCTTGTCGACGGCAAGCCCAATGCGCTCGAGCTCGGCGAGCACGTTGGAACGGCCCGACTGATCGGACACCAGGAGCTTTCTTTTATTGCCGACGCGCTCCGGCGCGATGTGCTCGTAGGTCGCGGGCTCCTTCACGATCGCGGAGGCGTGAATGCCGGCCTTGGTGGCGAATGCGCTTTCACCGACATAGGGCGCGTGGCGGTCCGCGGCGCGGTTGAGCAATTCGTCGAGCGCATGCGACACGCGGGCAAGACGCGACAGCGCCTCGTCCGACACGCCGATCTCGAATTTATCGGCATATTCTTTCTTGAGCTTCAGCGTCGGAATGATGGAAACGAGATTGGCGTTGCCGCAGCGCTCGCCGAGCCCGTTGAGCGTGCCCTGGATCTGGCGCGCACCGGCGCGCACCGCGGCGAACGAATTCGCCACCGCCTGCTCGGTATCGTTGTGAGCGTGGATGCCGACATGATCGCCGGGAATTTGCGCGCAGACCTCGCCGACGATGCGCTCGACCTCGTGCGGCAGCGTGCCGCCATTGGTGTCGCAAAGGACGACCCAGCGCGCCCCTTCGTCATAAGCCGCCTTGGCGCAGGCGAGCGCGAAAGCCGGCTTCGCCTTATAGCCGTCGAAGAAATGCTCGCAGTCGAGCAGCACTTCGCGGCCTTTGGCCTTGGCGGCGCGCACTGAATCGCGGATCGAGGCGATATTCTCCTCCTCCGTCGTCTCCAGCGCGACACGCACGTGATAGTCCCAGGATTTGGCGACGAAGCAGATGGCGTCGGCCTGCGCCTCGAGCAGCACCACGAGGCCCGGATCGTTCGACGCCGAGCGGCCGGGCCGCCGTGTCATGCCGAAGGCAGTCAGCACGGCGCGCATCGGCCGCTCTTCGGCAAAGAAATCGGTATCGATCGGATTGGCGCCGGGATAGCCGCCTTCGACATAGTCGATGCCGAGGTCATCGAGCATGCGCGCGATCGTGAGTTTGTCCGCAAGCGTGAAATCGACGCCGTTGGTCTGCGCACCGTCGCGCAGCGTGGTATCAAACAGATAAAGGCGTTCGCGCGGCATGATGCGGTCTCACCACAGATGATAGTTCGACGCCAGCGCCACCGCGATCAGGATCGCGACGAGCGCGATCACCAAATGATGGGTGCGTAAGCCGAGAAAAGTCGAGCGCGGTTCGGTCATGGCATCTCTCAACCGCGATAAAGGCGATAGATCGTATAGAGCGAAACGACAACCGCCGCGGCGATCACAGCGTATTTGAGGATCAAATAATAGAGCCAGTGGCGTTGGAATGGCGAGTTGGTGCGTTTCATGGCGCGGTCTCCTTCGGGGCGAGCGGCTTGGTCATGGTGGTATTGGCGAGCCATTCGCCGCCAATCGTCACCGTGTTGCGAGTCTTGGCCGAAAAGCCGCGATGCTCGAAGAAACCGCGCGCCGTGTCGCTAGCGTCGACCGTCAATTCCTTAGCGCCGCGCGCGCCGGCGAGTTTTTCCAGCGCGTCGCACAGCATGGCGCCTGCGCCCTGCCCGGCCGCGGCCGGATGCACGTAGAGCATGTCGATCCGCGTTTTATCGGCAAGCGAAGCGAAACCGACCGCAGCACCGGCAAAGGTCGCGACCAGCGTCAACTCGCCGGCAAGCTTTGCAGCGAACTCATCCAGGTCATCGGCAGTAGACGCCCAGGCCTCCTGCTGCGCCTCGCTGTAATCCTCGGCGGCGAGCTCCTCGATGGCGGCGCGGAAAATCTCCGCCAACAGCGGCACGTCGGTCGGCAGCATCGGCCGCAGCGCGAGTTGCGGCAGGGCGCGGGCATTCATCGCGCGATCTCCCAGGTGGTGCCGTCCTTGGTGTCTTTCAGCACGACGCCCATTTTGGCGAGCTCGTCGCGGATGCGGTCGGATTCTTCGAAGTTCTTCATTTTCCGCGCGGCGTTGCGCGCATCAATCAGATTTGCGACGTGAATTTCGTCGACCGCGATCGATGTCGGCCGGAATGCCGTCCACTCCGTAGTCGTTTTTTCCAGCAACCCTATCATTTGAGCGCTGGCCTTCAGGCATGCGGCGGCCGGCTTGCTGCCTTTGACCGCTTCGGCACGCAATTCGTGCAAGGCGGTGAGCGCCTTCGGCGTATTCAGATCATCCGCCAAGGCGTCGAGCGTATCGGCACACAAGAATCCCGACGCTGCGTCCGTCGTCAGCGCATACCAATGGTCGAGGATCTTCTGCGCCTCGCGCAATCCATTGACGGTCCAGTTGATCGGCTGACGATAGTGCGTCTGCAGCATATTGAGCCGCACCACCTCACCCGGCCAATCATTCAACAACTCATGAATCGTCACGAAATTCCCGAGCGACTTCGACATCTTCTCGCCTTCGACCTGCAAGAAGCCGTTGTGCATCCAGTAATTCGCCATCACCGGCGTATGGAAGGCGCAGCGCGATTGGGCGATTTCGTCCTCATGATGCGGAAAGACGAGATCAATGCCGCCGCCGTGAATGTCGAACATCTCGCCGAGATATTTCCACGACATCGCCGAGCATTCGATGTGCCAGCCGGGCCGGCCCGGCGCCTTGATGCCGGCAGGCGACGGCCACGCCGGCTCGCCCGGTTTTGACGGTTTCCACAGCACAAAGTCGCGCGGATCCTTTTTGTAGGGCGCGACTTCGACGCGCGCGCCGGCGATCATTTCGTCGAGCGGGCGCTTCGACAGCTGGCCGTAATCGGGATCCGACGGCACCGAAAACAGCACATTGTCTTCGGCGACGTATGCGTTGCCGAATTTGACCAGCCGCTCGATCAGCGTGCGCATTTCGGCGATGTGCTCGGTGGCGCGCGGCTCGACGGTCGGCGGCAGGCAGCCGAGCGCGGCGACGTCATCGTGGAATTGCCGGTCGGTCGTCTCGGTGACCCTACGGATCGCCTCGTTGAGCGGCAGGCCGGGGAAATCCTGCGCCGCGCGCGCGTTGATCTTGTCATCGACGTCGGTGATGTTGCGGACATATGTGACGTGGTCGGCGCCGTAGAGATGGCGTAAGAGCCGGAACAGCACGTCGAACACGATCACCGGCCGCGCATTGCCGATATGGGCGAAGTCATAGACCGTCGGCCCGCACACATACATGCGCACGTTGTTCGGATCGAGCGGCGCGAAAACCCGCTTCTCGCGCGCGAGCGTATCGTAGAGTTTCAGGTCCATCGTCGAATCAAACCATGCGAAGTCGTATCGTACGCCATCGGCCTGTTGGCCGGGCGTGTCCAAAATCTCGACGGTGAGAAAAGACGGCCGCAGCCAGCGTTTGACGCTAGCGAATAATCTCCCGGCAAATGCCGCAGATGGAGGCGTGACCGTTCATGGGGCGCAGAATGGGTGAGGCGGCGCATGGCGTCAAGGTCCCCATTTGCCCGCCATAACTGTCGCTGTCGTGCCACGCCCGCCCGGAAAAGCGCGCCGCGTGCTGTGGATACGGCACCATCGCACCGCCATACGCGTTGCACGGGCGCGGAAAACATGAGAGCCGAGATAGCTATTGCCGGGCCTGAAATTAACTCCCTTAAGGAAAGCTTAACCCCGCGGTCGCATTCTTAATTTTATTGGAATCGAAAGTCGGTCGGGTGTTGGCGCGCAAGCGCCGGGTGGGGGAACCATGCGTTTCGTGATTGCGGCGACTGCCGCCGCGGCCGTGCTTCTTGCCGCCGCCGCGGCCCAGGCCGAAAAGCGGATGTTCATCATCGCCAACGACGGCGACGGCTACGGCGTCGACCGCTGCCTCGCGTCCGGCGCGCCGTGCGGTGAGGCCGCGGCGAGCGCCTACTGCAAGTCGCGGCAATTCGCCCAAGCGCTGTCATACCGCAAGGTCGATCGCGACGACATCACCGGCGCCATCCCGACCAGCGACCCGACCACCTGCAAAGGCGGCAATTGCGACAACTTCGTCGCCATCGAGTGCTCGCGCTGAACTAAACAACTCGGCTAATTTCGACTCGTCATGGCCTGGTTCGTCCCGGCCATGACGATTTGAATTGCACTGTGCCCATCGAATAGAGATGCCCGGCACACCGGCAAGCGACGCGGCGCCGTTCTTCGAACGGCCATGGCCGGGCATGACGAGGCGCAGCGCCTACAATTCTCAGATTTAGAACTCTTTGCTGAGCAGCCGGTCGACCGAATATCGGCCGCCGCCGCGGAAGAAAATCGCGAGGCAGAGCAGCCACCACAACAAGGCGTATTCATAGCCCTTGGCAGTCCAGAAGTAGCCGAATTGCCATTGGAAAAAGACGATGATGACGCCCATCTCGATCCAGATGATCAACGCCGCCAGACGGGTGAAAAGCCCCACCGCGAGGCATATCGCGGCCACAGATTCGGCGAACACCGCAAGATAAGCCCACATCAACGGAAAGGGCACGCCCATCTGTTTATCGATATAGGGAGCCAAATGCTCGGCGCTGCCCAACATGATTTTCTGGATGCCGTGCGGTATCAGCACCGCACCGGTGGCGAAGCGCATGAAGGAATAGCTCGCAGGTGAAAATGTCTCATAGAGTCCGGCGAGGCCCGGAAAGAGCAACCGCCTTCTGTCGATCATGCCCGTGGTCATGTTCCCCCCATTTACGTTTGCTACGTTTGCAGTTTCACTTGCGCAGTAGGCCCCTTTACCAGGGTCTTTTCAAGAAATGATAGCATCGCGGCATCGCGCTGAACCGATCACTTTGGCGTTAGCATGGACTTGTGTGCGCCGCACACGTTTCAGCTTGCCAATGATAAGAACACCGATAAGGGGCATTGTATTCACCTGAATACTGTTGGGATGCAGCCCAGGGCGCGCAAACACAGTGGGATGCCGTTGCGTGGGCCAACAACTTCGTTCATCTTCGCGCGATGGCTGGTCGACATGCGATAGAAAGCGACATCGAGGGCAAGGCCGGCGCCGCCGCTGGTGGCGATGCGGCGCCGCTAAAGCTCGAACAGTTCCTGCCCTACCGGCTCAATGTCGTGGCCAGTCTCGTCTCCCAGGCGCTGTCTCGGGTCTATGCGCGGCGCTACCGGATTGGCGTGCCGGAATGGCGGGTGTTGGTGACGCTCGGCCAGTTTGGCGTGATGACGGGCAAGGCGATCGGCGCTCACACCCATATGCACAAGACCAAGGTGTCGCGCGCGGTCGCGCTGCTGGAAAAGCGCAAGCTGGTCGTGCGAAGAGCCAACCGCGCGGACATGCGCGAGTTGTTTCTGTCGCTGACCGGCCCCGGCCGGGCGATTTATGAGGAACTGGCGCCCCACGCGCTCGATTTCGCGCAGCGGCTGACCGATATCCTCACCCCAAGCGATCGCGAGGCGTTCAACCGCGCGCTGCGGCAGATCACCGATCGATCGGCACAACTCGTCGCCGAGACGATCAAGCAGGACGGCCCGATGGAGGATGCGTGAAGCTTTATTCCTATTTCCGTTCTTCGGCGGCCTACCGCGTGCGCATCGCGCTCAATCTGAAAGGCCTCGCCTACGAGACGGCGTCCATCCATCTGGTCAAGGAAGGCGGTCACAACAAGCGGCCGGAGTTTCGCGCCGTCAATCCACAGATGCGCGTGCCGGTTCTGGTTACTTCCGCCGGCAACGTCCTGACCCAGTCGCTCGCCATCATGGAGTATCTCGAAGAGACCCATCCCGAGCCGGCGCTGCTGCCGAAAGATCCGATTGCGCGTGCCAAGGTGCGTGCGCTCGCCGAACTGATCGCCTGCGACATCCACCCGCTCAACAATATCGGCCCGCTGCGCTACCTGAAGAACGAGCTGCACCAGGAGCAAAGCGCGATCGACGCCTGGTACCATCATTGGGTCATCACCGGCTTCGAAGCGCTCGAGGCGCTGATCGAGCCCGGTCCCTATGCCTGCGGCGACAAGGTCACGCTGGCGGACCTCTGCCTGGTGCCGCAGGTCAATAATGCCCGACGCCTGAAAGTGCCGCTGGACAAATTCCCCAAAATCGTCGGCGTCGATGCCGCCTGTCTGGTGCTTCCCGCGTTCGACCGCGCGCGTCCGGAAAACCAGCCCGACGCGGAGTGACTATAGCGCGTTCACACTTTAGTCACCATTGCGGGGCCTTATCCGCGACCCATTTGCGGGAAGGTTCGGAACCGGATCGGAACCCAATATGCTCAATAAGTTGCGCTGGTTAGGCCAAGCCGGCCGGCAGACCACGATGGGCGCCATCGTTGGCGCCATTGTGGGCGCCGTAGTTGGCGCGGCTGCGCTGGCCGCGCCCGCGCTGGCGCAAGGCTACCCGGTCCCGCCGGCGCCCATTCCGCAGGCGCCGAATCAGCCGGCGCAGTACCCCCAACCGACCTATCAGCCATCGTCAGCACAGCCATCGCCAAACCAAACGCCGTTAAATCCGGCGACGACCAATCCGGTTTGCGTGCGGCTCGAAGGCCAGCTCGCCGCTTTCGACCGCGGCGGCGCCGACCCGGCCCGCGCCGATCAGATCAAGCAATCTGAAGACGCCATCGCCAAGAAACAAGCCGACATCGATCGCGCCACCGCGCAAGCGCACAAGTCCGGCTGCGCCGGCTCGGGATTCTTCGCCCTGTTCTCTGCGCTGTCGCCGCAATGCGGCCCGATCACGTCGCAGATTCAGCAGATGCGCGGCGATCTCGACCGCATGACGAGCGATCTGCAACAGCTGCAGAGCGGCACCTCCAATCAGGCCGACCAGCGCCGCGCGCTGATCGGGCAATTGGCGCAAAATAGCTGCGGTGCGCAATACACCGCCGCGGCCAATTCGCAGGGCGGCCCGCAAGGATTCTTCGACGCGCTGTTCGGCGGCGGCACGATCGTGAACCCGAACGGCGACGGCGCACCGAACGGCACCTATCACACCGTGTGCGTGCGCAGCTGCGACGGTTATTATTTCCCGATCTCCTATTCGACGCTGCCGTCTCACTTTGCCGAGGACCAGCTCACGTGCCAGCGCGAATGCCCCGCGGCCGATGTCGCGCTCTATTCCTACCGCAATCCGGGCGAGAGCATGGATCAGGCGGTGTCGACCAACGGCCAGCTCTATACGGCACTGCCGACCGCCTATCGCTACCGGACGCAGCTGATCTCGGGCTGTTCGTGCCGCCGGCCAGGCGAGAGCTGGGAAGACGCGCTCAAGAATGCCGACGACTCCTCGACGCTCGAAAGCGGCGACATCGTCGTGACCGACCAGAACGCGAAAGCGCTGTCGCAGCCGCCGAAGCCGGCCGGCAAGCTGCCGGCCGCGCCGAGCAAGCCCGTCGCCAATGCGACGCCGACGCCGGCACCTGCGAGCACTGCCGCTCCCGACGATGCCAAGCACCCCGTGCGCGTCGTCGGGCCGCCCTTCTTGTCGTCGTCGCAAATTCAGTCGCAACCGACGCCGCATTGACGCGGCGCTAAAAGTCCAACGCGCCGGCCTTCGCCATTGACGCGCCTTTGACCGTCGAGCCGGCGGCCGCGGCATTCGGCGTGCCCGGATCGGTGAAGCGATTGACGATCGGGTAACGGCGGTCGCGGCCGAAATTCTTCAGCGTCACCTTCACCCCCGGCGCCGCTTGCCGCCGCTTATATTCGGCCAAATTGAGCATGCGCTCGACCTTCATCACGGTGTCCCGGTCGAAGCCCGCCGCGACAATGTCGGCAGTCGATTCCTCGCGCTCGACCAGTCGTTCGAGAATTTGATCGAGCACGTCGTAGGGCGGCAGCGTGTCCTGATCGGTCTGGTTCTCGCGCAGCTCCGCGCTCGGCGCCCGGATCATGACGTTTTCCGGAATGACCGCACGGTCGGGACCGCGCGCGCCGTCGGGTTTCCAGCCGTTGCGCAGCCGCGCCAGCCGATAGACTTCGGTCTTGTAGAGATCCTTGATCGGATTGAAGCCGCCGTTCATATCGCCATAGAGAGTGGCGTAGCCGACCGACATTTCCGACTTGTTCCCCGTCGTCACCACCATCAAGCCGAATTTGTTGGAGATCGCCATCAGGATGACGCCGCGGGCGCGCGCCTGCAGATTCTCCTCGGTCACGTCGCGCGGCGCGCCGGCAAAAATGGCGCTGAGCGCCGTTTCAAGTCCATGGACGGCGCTTTCAATCGGGACGATGTCGTAACGGACGCCGAGCGCGTCGGCGACCGCGGCGGCGTCGGTTCGCGACTCTTGCGAGGTGTAGCGGTACGGCAGCATCACGCAGCGCACCCGCTCGGCCCCTAAGGCGTCGACCGCCATGGCCGCGCACAGCGCCGAATCGACGCCGCCGGAGAGCCCAAGCACGACCCCCTTGAAGCGGTTCTTCTCGACGTAATCGCGCAAGCCCAGGACGCAGGCGGCGTAATCCGAATTATCCAGTTGCTCGGCCGGCGCGATCGGCCCCTGGGTGCAGCGCCAGCCGCCGGCAATGCGCGACCAACGCGTCATCGCCACCATTTCGCGGAAGGCCGGGAGCTGGAAGGCGATCGAGCGATCGGCGTTGAGCGCGAACGAGGCACCGTCGAACACCAGTTCGTCCTGGCCACCGACTTGATTGATGTAAATAAGCGGCAACCCCGCTTCGGTGACGCGCGCGACGCAGACATTGAGCCGCACATCGATCTTGTCGCGCCAATACGGCGAGCCGTTGGGCACGATAAGGATTTCGGCGCCGGTCTCGGCCAGGCATTCGACGACATTCTCGTAATCGCCCCAGTCGGTCCAGGTGTCCTCGCAGACCGGCAAGCCGAGCCGCACGCCGCGAAAGTTTACCGGCCCGGGCACCGCTCCGGAGGCAAAGACGCGCTTCTCGTCGAACACGCCGTAATTCGGCAGGTTGACCTTGAAACGGATGGCGTCGATGCGGCCGCCGGCGAGCAGCACATAGGCATTGTAAAGCTTGCCATCCTCCACCCAGGGCGTTCCCATGAGTACCGCGGGCCCGCCATCGGCCGTGTCGCGTGCCAAGGCCTCGACGGCAGCCCGGCACGCCGCCTGAAACGCCGGCTTGAGCACCAGATCCTCGGGCGGATAACCGGCGATGAAGAGTTCCGAGAAGGCGACGATATCGGCGCCCTCGCGCGCGGCTTCCGCCCGCGCCCGGCGAGCGCATGCGAGATTACCCGACACGTCGCCGACGATCGGGTTGAGCTGCGCCACGGCAATGGCCAGACGGTCGGCAGGACGCTCGTTCATGGCCAAGGTCTAAAACAAGTTCCCGGCAAGTGGAACCGCCTGCACACCGCTCGGTTTACAACCCCGCAACGGCCGGCAACGGCGTCGCCGCACGCTGGCGTTTCGATTTGAGCAGGTCGGCCAGCAAAAACGCAAGGTCGAGCGACTGCTCCGCATTGAGCCGCGGATCGCAGACCGTATGATAACGGTCGTTGAGGTCCTCGTCGCTGATGGCACGGGCGCCGCCGGTGCATTCGGTGACGTTCTGGCCGGTCATCTCCAGATGCACGCCGCCGGGATAGACGCCTTCGGCGGCACAGACCTGAAAGAAGCCGCGCACCTCTTTGAGGATCTGGTCGAACGGCCGGGTCTTATAGCCGGTCACCGACGTGATGGTGTTGCCGTGCATCGGGTCGCACGACCACACCACGTTGCGGCCTTCGCGTTTGACCGCGCGCACCATGGCCGGCAACAGATCGGCGACCTTGTCGGCGCCGACGCGGCAGATCAGCGTCAGGCGGCCGGGCTCGTTATCCGGATCGAGCAAGTCGATGAGCTTGAGAAGCTCGTCCGGCTTCTGCGTCGGACCGGTTTTCAGGCCGAGCGGGTTCTTGATGCCGCGGCAATATTCGACATGGGCATGATCCGCCTGCCGCGTTCGATCGCCGATCCATACCATGTGGCCCGAGGTGCAGTACCAGTCGCCGGTCGTCGAATCGACGCGGGTAAAGGCCTGCTCGTAACCGAGCAGCAGCGCCTCGTGGCTGGTGAAGAAATCGGTCGTGCGCATTTCAGGATGCACTTCGGGATCGATACCGCAGGCGCGCATGAAGTCGAGCGCCTCGGTCAGCCGGCTGGCGAGATCCTGATAGCGCTTGGATTGTGGACTATCCTTGACGAATGACAACATCCATTGATGCGCATTCGACAGGTTGGCGTAGCCGCCGGTGGCAAAGGCGCGCAGCAGATTGAGCGTCGCCGCCGATTGGCGATAGGCCTCCAATTGCCGGCGTGGATCGGGCGTGCGCGCCTCGGGCGTGAAATCCGTACCGTTGATGATGTCGCCGCGATAGACGGGCAACTCGACACCGCCGCGCTTTTCGGTCGGCGAGGTGCGCGGCTTGGCGAATTGTCCGGCAATGCGGCCGACCTTCACCACCGGCGAGGCCGCCGCATAGGTCAGCACCACCGCCATCTGTAGGAACAGCCGGAAAAAATCACGGATATTGTTGGCGCCGTGCTCGGCGAAGCTCTCGGCGCAATCGCCGCCTTGCAGCAAAAAAGCCTGGCCGGCCGCGACCTGTGCCAAGTGCCTCTTAAGATTGCGCGCCTCGCCGGCGAAGACCAGCGGCGGGAAGGTGGCGAGCTGCGCCTCGACTTCGGCAAGCGCCTTGGCGTCCGGATAATCCGGGACCTGCAGGATCGGCTTGCCGCGCCAGGAATCCGGGCCCCACTTCACCGTGTTTGACAGCCTGGACATCACACTATCTCCAACCTCCGTCATCCTGAGGTGGCCGCGAAGCGGCACTCGCGGAGCTTGTCATCGGGCCGGCCACTTCGGGCCGGACCCGTTGGCTCGCGCCTCAGGGTGACGGATAACGGCATGCTTATACACGGGCGCTATATAGCGCGACAGCCCCAGCATTTCCGCGCTTTTAGCTTATTCCGCTGCTTCCCTGGTAAAACTCGCCGTCTTCTTACGCATGGTGACCAGCTCCTCGGCGGCAGTTGGGTGCAGGGCAATCGTTGCGTCAAAGTCGGCTTTCTTAGCGCCCATCCTTACGGCAACGGCCGCAAGTTGAGCCATCTCGGCGGCCCCCTCGCCGACCACGTGGCAGCCGACCACGCGATCGGACAGGCCATCGACGACAAGCTTCATCAACACGGATGTGTCGCGGCCGGAGAGCGTCGCTTTGAGCGGCTTGAACATGGCCTTGTAAACGTCGCTACGCGCCAACCGCGCGCGGGCTTGCGTCTCGGTAAGGCCGACAGTGCCGATTTCGGGTTCGGAGAACACCGCGGTCGGCACATTGGTGTGATCGACGGCCGTTGGCTTGCCGCCGAATACGGTATCGGCGAAAGCATGGCCCTCGCGGATGGCGACCGGCGTGAGATTGACGCGGTTGGTGACGTCGCCCACGGCGTAGATGTTCGCCACCGTGGTGCGCGAATATTCGTCGACCGCGACGCCGGCGTTGCCGGCGATCTCGACGCCGGCTTCTTTCAGCCCGAGCTTGGCGACGTTGGGATGCCGGCCGGTCGCGAACATCACGCGGTCGGCCGGGATGTGATTGCCGCTCGTCAGCTGCACCGAATAATGCCCGGCGGCTTTTTCGATCGCCGCCACCTTGCAGCCGGTGAGAACCCTGATGCCGTGCGCTTCCATCTCGACGCGCAAGTGCTGGCGCACGTCGTCGTCGAAGCCGCGCAAAATATTCTCGCCGCGATAAACCAGCGTCACCTGGGAGCCCAGCCCGGCGAAAATGCCGGCGAACTCGACGGCGATGTAGCCGCCGCCCTGGATCACGACGCGGCGGGGAAACTCCGGCAGATGAAATGCTTCGTTCGAAGTGATGGCGTGCTCAATGCCGGGAATGGGATCGCCGTAACTCGGCGTGCCGCCGGTCGCGACCAGAACATAGGCCGCGCGCACGCGATCGCCGGTCGCCAATTGCACGGTGTGAGCGTCAACCACGACGGCCCGGCTTTTCGCCACTTTGACACCGGCCTTGTTGAGGGTGGCGCCATAAGCCGCCTCCAGTCGGGCGATTTCGCGATCCTTGTTGGCGATCAACGTCGCCCAGTCGAATGAGATTTGCGGCACGGTCCAGCCGAAGCCGGCGGCATCCTCGAATTCACCGCGAAACCGCGACGCGTAGACCAAGAGCTTCTTCGGCACGCAGCCGCGGATGACGCAAGTGCCGCCGAGCCGATACTCCTCGGCGACCATCACCCGCGCGCCGTGCTCGGCGGCAATGCGCGCGGCGCGCACCCCGCCCGAACCGCCCCCGATAACGAAAAGATCGACGTCGTGATCAGCCATGTTGCTTTGTCGCGTTACATATCGTGTCCGCGCTTCTTCATTTCTTGGCGCATGTCGGCAATGACTTCCTGGGACAGATTGTCTCCCCATGAGCCGGCACTCGCCATCGACTCCTGAACTACCTTGGGCTCCTCGACCAGCGCCTTTCTGCCGACCGGCGATTGGTAGAAGGCGAGCAATTGCTTCAATTCCTGCTCGGTGAAATGGGTCGCATAGATGCGCGCCGTCGCATCGACCAGTTCGCTGACCCGAGGAGCGAATTTCTTTTCCTCGATGGCGGTGACCTCGTTGAGGTCCTTGGCCCACATGAAGTTGGTCTGCATGAACATATCTCTGGTCTTGTCGACCACGCCGCGCACCAGCGGTGCGAATATATTCTGGACGCCTTTGATCTCGACGATCTGCTTGGCTATCAGTAGCGAAGCGGGCGACGGCTGAGGTGCGGCCGGGGCCTGGGCCGCGGCGGGTCCAACGACACCGATCACAAACAGCGCAATCAGCAGAACCATCATGTGACGCGTGGAGAAATTGGCGAACATAGGCGCACTCCCTTCGTGCTTGAGATCAGGGTCGTTCGACAAGCCGCACCCCATGCGGACCGGCGACAATAGCAATCCCGGCAAGGCCGATGAACAAACCGTGTTCCATGACGCCCGGAACGCCGGCAAGCCTATTCGCGAGATCCTGCGGATCGGCAATGCGCTGCAACTGGGCGTCCAGGAGCCAGTGCCCGCCATCCGTGACGAAAGCGTGGCCGTCCTGGGTCATGCGGAGCGGCGCCGGCCCGGGGCATCCTGCCGCGGCGGCCGCGGCTTCGACCGCGCGGCGGGTGGCGGCAGCGCCGAACGGCACGATTTCGATCGGCAGCGGGAAGCGGCCGAGGACTGGGACCCATTTCGACTCGTCGGCGATGACCACCATTCTTGCCGACGCCGAGGCCACCACTTTCTCGCGTAACAGCGCCCCGCCGCCGCCCTTGATCAAGGTCAGATCGGGCGCGATCTCGTCGGCGCCGTCGACGGTGAGATCGAGCTCGGGTGTGTCGTCGAGCGTGGTGAGCGGGATGCCGAGCCGCGCCGCCTGGGCGCGAGTGGCCTCCGAGGTCGGGACGCCGACGACGTCGAGCCCCGCATGCACGCGCGCAGCGAGCAATTCGACAAAGGCCTGCGCGGTTGAGCCGGTGCCCAGTCCGAGCCGCATACCCGTGCGTACCAGTTCGACCGCGCGGGCGGCCGCGGCCCGTTTGCAAGCATCGACGTTCATGACGAGCGTGTGTAGCCGCCTTCCGACTTCGATCCTAGAGCCTTGCGTTACCGCCCCACCGCGGCTACCGGGAAGACCATGCTCACCATCGTTTTCGATCTCGACGGCACGCTGATCGATACCGCCCCCGATCTGATTTCGACGCTTAACCTCATTCTCGCCCGGGAGGGTCTGCCGCCGGTCGAATACGACGCCGCCCGGCGAATGATCGGCGGCGGCGCGAGGGGCATGATCGAGAAGGCGCTCGCCGCCGAAGGCCGGGCCTGTTCAAAAGCCGAGCTCGATCGGATGTTCGCGGCATTCATCGAATATTACGCCGCACATATCGCCGACCGCTCGCGCCCGTTCCCGCAGCTTGAGGCGGCGCTGGAGCACCTGGCCGGAGAGGGTCATCGTCTCGCGGTCTGCACCAACAAGCTGGAATGGCTCTCGCTCAGGCTCCTCGACATGCTGCAGCTGACCCGGCACTTCGCCGCGATCTGCGGCCAGGATACGTTCGGCGTGCAAAAACCCGATCCGCAGATGCTGCGGCTTACGATCCAGCGTGCCGGCGGCGAGGCCAGCCGGGCCATCATGGTCGGCGATTCCGGAACGGATATCCGCACCTCCCGCGCCGCGACGGTGCCCGTGATTGCCGTGGATTTCGGTTATAGTGAGGTGCCGATTTCGCTTTTGCGCCCCGACCGGATCATCGGCTCATTTGCCGACCTACCGGCGGCGATCCGCGACATTGAAGCCGGTCGCTTGTGACCGATCGAGTGTGGTCGTCTGGTCACACTCGAGTAAACGATACATTAAGGTTAACAGAACTGCCCCAGGCCCGGGCGGCGCCATCCGGGGGAGAACCCCAGCGCGGCACCGATAAATCATTGTCGTTCCATCATTTCTTTGCTGTCCTCCGCTGCGGCTGATGACGCCATGATATTCATTGTGCCGTTTTGAGCAGTCGCTCGCGCCGCAAGGCGTTAAACACCTTCCCGCTTTACCCAAAAACCCGAGCGGCCTAGGTTCGAGCTCAGGCACGGGGAGTGCGTTATGTTGCGTCTTCGGCTGTTCGCCGCCGCCACGATAGCCGTGTGCGTTGCTGCCGCACTGGCAGGCTGCTCGAGTTCGGGCTCGTCGTCCGACATGTTCAAGCCGTCGCCGCCTCCGCCCCAAGTCACTCGGTTCGAATCCGTGCCGCCGGGAGCGAACGTTCAGACCGCACAAGGCCAAACCTGTTCGACGCCGTGCTCGCTTGCGCTGCCGGTGACGAGCCAAGCGGTCGCCTTTTCGCTCAACGGCTACGTACCGCAGACAATTCAGCTCTCGGTGCAACAGCCGGAAGGCTCCTTGTTCAGCACCCCGCCGCCGAATTTGGTGCCGAACCCCGTCGTGGCGCAGCTGCAAGCGGTCCCTCCCCCGCCGCGTAAGGTGGTCAAGCCGAAGCCGCGCAAGATGGTCGCACGTCCCAAGCCTGCCGCGCCAAGGCCGATGTCGGGCCCGACCCAGCCGTCGATCGCCGCCCCCGAAACGCAACCGGCGCAGGACAATGTGTTCCCACCCCCGCCGCCGACGAATTCGCCGTCGCCCTTCCCGCCGCCGCCGCAAACGCGATAACGGACCGGCGGCGCCCGCGCCTTCGGGAAACATTCTGGACGATCAGGGCTTTATCCGGCACACTCACCCAATTATCTGGTGAGACATGGATAGCGCGCCAGCCACCCTGCAAAACTTGGAACTCGAAGGCGCAGCCGGGCGTCCGGAACTGGTCGACCCGTTCGGCCGCGCCATCACCTATCTCCGCGTCTCGGTGACCGACCGCTGCGACTTCCGCTGCGTCTATTGCATGGCGGAAAACATGTCGTTTTTGCCCAAGTCCGAGGTGCTGACGCTTGAGGAACTCGACCGCCTGTGTTCGGCCTTTGTGGCACGCGGCGTGCGTAAACTGCGCCTGACCGGCGGCGAGCCGCTGGTGCGGCGCGGCATTATGACACTCGTCACTTCGCTGTCGCGGCACCTTGGCTCGGGTGCCCTCGATGAGCTGACTTTGACCACGAACGGCTCGCAGCTCGCCAAATATGCCGACGCGCTTGCCGGGGCCGGCATCCGGCGCATCAACGTGTCGCTCGATACGCTCGATGCGGAAAAATTTCGCGCCATCACGCGCTGGGGCGCGCTCGATCAGGTGCTCGCCGGAATCGACGCCGCACAGGCTGCGGGTCTCAAGATCAAGATCAACGCGGTTGCGCTCAAAGGCGTCAACGACGAGGAATTTCCCCGGCTGATCGAGTGGGCGCATGGCCGCGGCATGGATCTCACCTTGATCGAGGTGATGCCGCTCGGCGAAATCGGCGCCGGCCGTCTCGACCAATATCTACCCCTTTCGCTGGTGCGCGCCGAGCTTGCCAAGCGCTTCACGCTTGAAGACATTGACTATCGCACCGGCGGCCCCGCTCGCTATGTGCGCATCGCCGAAACCCGCGGCCGGCTCGGCTTCATCACCCCGCTCACCCACAATTTCTGCGAATCCTGCAATCGCGTACGGGTCACCTGCACCGGCACGCTTTACATGTGCCTCGGCCAGGAAGACGCGGCCGATCTACGCAAGCCGCTGCGCGCTTCCGAAGGCAACGATCTTCTGTTCGCCGCCATCGACGAAGCCATCGGACGCAAGCCCAAGGGCCACGATTTCATCATTGACCGCCGCCATCAGCGGCCGGCCTTGGCGCGGCATATGAGCGTAACCGGCGGGTGAAGCGTTCACTCCGCGAGCAAATTAAGCACCATCGCCGCCGCCGCAAACTCCGCGAAATAGAACGCGCGGCGCCGCAATGCCATCTCGTCCTTGCCCCATTGCTCCATATTCCAATCCTCGTCGACATGCGCGGCCTGCCATGCCGCGTCTTCGGCTAGCGCGCCGCGCGTCATTGCCAGCGCGATCAGCGCCGAGCCGGTGAGCGTCGTGATTACATGCAAAGCGCCGAGCCGCCAGGGCTCGGTCGGAATCGCGATGGCGGCGGCTTTGAGTGCAGCCTCGGACTGGGCGACATGAACGACGCCCTCGCCGAGCCTGAAACGCGCACCGAGCGTATCGCGCGCCCAGGCGAGGATCGGGTCCCAATGCGACGCTTGGCGCTCGCGTAATTGCTGCGGGGCGCCGGCGCGATAGAACAGCAGATCGGAGGCGAGATATTTTTCGAGTTCCGCCACGACTGGAGCGGGCTTTTCGGCGACGCCGTCGATGATCGCGTTGGCAAGCCGTGTCAGCGGCATTTTTGCCGGATCGATCAGGTCGGGCTGCGCATCCCATTCCGCGGCGATCGTCTGCGCCAGCGTAAGCGTCGGCGCGGCAAGCACACGGCGGGCTGGCGTGCGAACCGGCTTGTCGTCGAGGGTCACGGCATAGCTGCCCTCGGCTTGATGCACCCCGGCCGCGGCGTAGAAGCGCGACCGCAAAGCCGGCCGAGAGCCCCGGCGGGCCGCGGTCACCGGGTCATCGCGTAAGATGGTTTCGAACAGATCGCGCATTTTCGACGATTTATCCCATATATTCAATTGGTTACATCACCCCTACGGGACTGGGGGCCGGGGCCGCCGGACCCCGTCCGGTAATGGTCGCTCCCAGTCGCGCTCTTGTTAACAGCCATCGGCGGGAAATCCTTGTTATAACAAGGCAGAAGCGGTGGAAATCCGTTCCCCTCTCTACTAGTATCCGCCGCCGGATTCGGCTACGGGACCGCCGGAAGAGGGAAATCCACGCAGCAGCGTTCCTACCGCCGCGTAAAGAGCGGGTCGCTGCGTGTACGAGGAGTTGATGAAACCTACCGATATTTCGGTCCCGGACTATTTCCACAAAGTGGTGGACTGTCAGTGGGCCTGCCCGGCGCACACGCCGGTTCCCGAATACATCCGCTTGATCGCTGCGGGCCGCTACAGCGACGCCTACATGATCAACTGGGAATCGAATGTGTTTCCGGGCATCCTCGGACGCACCTGCGATCGACCCTGCGAGCCGGCCTGCCGCCGCGGCCGCGTCGAGAAGGAGCCGGTCGCGATCTGCCGCTTGAAGCGCGTCGCCGCGGATTTCAAGGACGACATCCGCGACCGGCTGCCCAAGCCGCCCGAGAAGAAGAATGGCAAGCGCATCGCGCTTGTTGGCGGCGGCCCTGCCTCGCTTGCGGTGGCGCGGGACTTAGCCCCGATGGGCTACACCTGCGTTATATTCGATCAGGATCCGCAATCCGGCGGCATGATGCGGACGCAAATTCCGAAATTTCGCCTGCCGGAAAAAGTGCTCGACGAGGAATGCCAGTATATTCTCGATCTCGGCATAGAATTTAGCGGCGGCAAACGCATCGACAGCCTCAAAGCGCTGCTCGCGCAGGACTTTGACGCCGTCTTCGTCGGCTGTGGCGCGCCGCGTGGCCGCGACCTCGATATTCCCGGCCGCAAGGAAGCAGCCAAGAACATCCATATCGGCATCGATTGGCTGTCCAGCGTCTCGTTCGGGCACATCGATAAGATCGGCAAGCGCGTGATCGTGCTTGGCGGCGGCAATACCGCGATGGATTGTTGCCGCTCCTCGCGCCGGCTCGGCGGCGAGGAGGTCAAAGTCGTCGTGCGCTCCGGCTTCGAGGAGATGAAAGCGTCCCCTTGGGAAAAGGAGGACGCCATGCACGAGGACATTCCGATCTTCAATTATCTGGTGCCCAGGGAATTCACCCACGACAACGGCAAGCTCACCGGCGTCTTGTTCGAGAAGGTCAAGGCGGTGCACGACGCCAAAGGCCGTCGCGAGCTCGTTCCGACCGGCGAGCCGGACGAACTGTTTCCGTGCGACGACGTGCTGGTCGCGGTCGGCCAGGAGAACGCGTTTCCCTGGATCGAGCGCGATTGCGGCATCGAGTTCGACAAGTGGGACATGCCCAAAGTCGATCCGAAAACTTTTGTCTCGACCCATCCCAAAGTCTTCTTCGGCGGCGACGCCGCATTCGGGCCGAAGAACATCATCTGGGCGGTGGCGCACGGCCACGAGGCCGCGATCTCGATCGACCGGCTCTGCCGCGGCGAGGACATCAATGTGCGCCCGGCGCCGCAGGTCGCGGTGTCGAGCCAGAAGATGGGCATCCACGAATGGTCTTACGACAACGAGATCACGCTGGATAAGCGCTTCCGCGTCCCGCATCGCGAGAAGGTGGTGTCGCTGCGCGACATCAAGGCCGAAGTCGAGCTCGGCTACGACGTCGAGCTGGCGCTGAAAGAGGCCGAGCGCTGCCTCAATTGCGACGTGCAGACCGTATTCACCGGTCAGCTCTGCATCGAGTGCGACGCCTGCGTCGACATCTGCCCGATGGACTGCATCACATTTACGGCAAACGGCGACGAGACCGAGCTTCGCTCACGCCTGCAAGCGCCGGCAAAGAACCTCACCCAGGACCTCTACGTCGCCAACAACCTGAAAACCGGCCGCGTCATGGTGAAGGACGAGGACGTCTGCCTGCATTGCGGCCTATGCGCCGAACGCTGCCCCACTGGCGCGTGGGACATGCAGAAATACCTGATCGATATGACTCACGCGGAACAAGCATGCCACTCCAGAGCGTAAACGACTTCGTCGTCCGGTTCGCCAACGTCAACGGCTCGGGTTCGGCGAGCGCCAACGAACTGTTCGCCCGCGCCGTGCTGCGCATGGGCATCCCGGTCGCCCCGCGCAACATATTTCCGTCGAACATCCAGGGGCTGCCGACCTGGTACGAGGTGCGTATTTCGGAAGCCGGCCATCTCGGCGCGCGCGGCGGCACCGATCTCATGGTGGCGATGAACCCGCAGACCTGGGACAAGGACCTAGCCTCGATCGAACCGGGCGGCTATCTGCTGTACGATTCGACGAAGCCGATGCCAAAGTCGAAATTCCGCGACGACATCGGCGTCATCGGCGTGCCGCTGACCGCGATCTGCAATCGCGAATATACCGATCCGCGCCAGCGCCAGCTGTTCAAGAACATCATCTATCTCGGCGCGCTTTCCGCGCTGCTCGACATGGACGTCGCCGAGATCGAGAAGCTCATCGCCGAGCAGTACAAAGGCAAGGAAAAGCTGTTCGACGCTAACAAGGACGCGCTCCATCTCGGCCGCGACTGGGTGACGATGAACCTCGATCATCCGATCGGACTGCGGCTCAAGCGCGCCGACGCCGTCGGCGACCGAATTTTCATCGAGGGCAACGCAGCCGCGGCGCTGGGCGCCGTCTATGGCGGCGCGACGGTGTGCGCCTGGTATCCGATCACGCCGTCGTCGTCGCTGGCGGAGGCCTTTACCCGCTATTGCGGCCGGCTCCGCGTCGATGCCGGAAACAAGAAGCACAAATTCGCGATCGTCCAGGCGGAAGACGAGCTCGCTTCGATCGGCATGGTGATCGGCGCTGGCTGGAACGGCGCGCGGGCCTTTACGGCAACGTCGGGTCCGGGAATTTCGCTGATGCAGGAATTCCTAGGTCTCGCTTATTTCGCCGAAATCCCCGCCGTCGTATTCGATGTGCAGCGGGCGGGGCCGTCGACCGGCATGCCGACCCGTACCCAGCAGACCGACATCATCTCTTGCGCTTACGCCTCGCACGGCGATACCAAGCATGTGCTGCTGTTCCCCGAGGACCCGCGGGAAACCTTCGAATTCGGCGCGATCGCTTTCGATCTCGCCGACCGGCTGCAAACGCCGGTTTTCGTCATGATGGATCTCGATATCGGGATGAACCATCGTCTGTGTCAGCCGCTGGCCTGGGATGACGCGCGCAAATACGACCGCGGCAAAGTGATGACGGCCACCGCGCTCGAGGCCGGCGCGGATTTCGGCCGCTATCTCGACGTCGACGGCGACGGCATCCCCTATCGCACCTATCCCGGCACCCATCCGACCAAGGGCTCGTTCTTCACCCGCGGCACCTCGCGCGACCGCTATGCGCGCTACACCGAGGAAGGCGCGGCCTATGCCGACAACATGCAGCGGCTTTTGCGCAAGTTCGAGACCGCGAAGGATTTGGTACCGCGCCCGCTGCAGGCGAATGCCGAGAAGGCCACCAAATACGGCGTAATCTATTTCGGCTCGACCTCGCCGGCGATGGACGAGGCGATCCAGATGCTGGAAGCCAACGGCCAATACCTCGACCGCTTAAGGGTGCGTGCCTTTCCGTTTCATTCCAGCGTGACGAGCTTCATCGCCGACCACGATTTCGTATTCGTGGTCGAGCAGAACCGCGACTCGCAACTGCGCTCGCTGATCGTCAACGAATGCGGCATCGATCCGGTGCGGCTTGTGCCGATCCTGCACTACGACGGCACGCCGATTACCGCGCGCTTCATCGCGCGCGCCATCGGCGAACATCTCGATGCGCTGAAAGTGACGCCGTTGCGCAAGGTGGTGTCATGACCCAGCTGATCTCGTGCTACAGGTGATTTCATGACTTACGTCGTCAAGCCGAAATTCCATCATCCGGAACTGCCGAAGAACGCGCTGGGCTACACCCACCGCGATTACGAGGGCAAGATTTCGACTTTGTGCGCCGGCTGCGGCCACGATTCGATCACGGCGGCGATCATCGAGGCCTGCTTCGAACTGTCGATCGAACCGCACCGGGTGGCGAAGATTTCCGGCATCGGCTGCTCGTCGAAGACGCCGGACTACTTTCTCGGCAACTCGCACGGCTTCAACTCCGTGCATGGCCGCATGCCGTCGGTGCTCACGGGCGCCAACCTCGCCAACCGCGACTTGATCTATCTCGGCGTATCGGGCGACGGCGACTCCGCCTCGATCGGGCTTGGGCAATTCGCCCATTGCATGCGCCGCGGCGTCAACATGGTCTATATCGTTGAGAACAATGGCGTTTATGGCCTGACCAAGGGCCAGTTCTCCGCCACTGCCGACCGCGGCTCGAAATCGAAGCGCGGCGTCACCAATACTGACAGCGCCATCGATATGGTCGGGCTTGCGTTGCAGCTCGGCGCCAGCTTTGTCGCGCGCTCGTTCTCCGGCGACAAGAAACAGCTGGTGCCGATCATCAAGGCGGCGATTGAGCACGAAGGCGCAGCCTTCATCGACGTGATTTCGCCGTGTGTCGCGTTCAACAACCACGCCGGCTCGACCAAGAGCTTCGATTACGTGCGCGAGCATAACGAGGCGGTCAATTTTCTCGACGTCATGACCGGCCGCGCGCCGATCCACGTCGACTACGCTCCGGGCACTGTCGAACTGGTCGAGCAGCACGACGGTACGACGATCGCGTTACGAAAATTGAATTCCGAATACGACGTGCACGACCGGCTGGCCGCCATGACCTTCATCCAGCACCACGCCTCAAAGGGGCAGATCGTCACCGGGCTGCTCTATGTCGAGGACGAAGCCGCGGACCTGCACGGCCATCTCAATACGGTCGAGGCGCCGCTCAATGCGCTGGGCGAGAAGGATTTGTGTCCAGGCTCGGCGGCGCTGGATAAGATTAACGCCGGCCTGCGTTGATCGGCGTCCGGTCTTCAGGCTTTAAGATTCCTGATCGCCTCGATCATTTCTTTTGGCGGCTCCATTTTGATCGCCGGCACCTTGCCGGTTTCAAGGAGGCTCTTCAGCGCGGATAGGATCGCCGGCCAGCCCATGCGGCCGCCGGAGAGGATCGCGTCGGGTACCTCCCACGAATGGGATTCCGTCATGGTGAGGCGTACCGCGTCGCCGGCCGGCGCGATTTCGTAGCTGACGCGGCATGCGGGGAGCTTGCGGAAATCCTCGGGCCAGGCAACCTGCCAGGTTACCGAAAGCCTGCGCGGCGGATCGTATTCCAGGACCTCGCCGTGCACATGGACGCTACCGTCCGGCAGGCGGAGCTTGAACACGCCGCCGCGTTTCGGCTCAACCTCGATCGTCCGCTCCCAGAAATATTTCCGGGTGAATTCCGACGATGTGAGCGCCTGCCACACCTTTTCGGGCGTGGCCGCGATGTAAATGACATAAATGGTTTTCGGCTTGAACGATGGGCTCATCGTGCCACGACCTGATCCGCATAGCTCGTATCATAAACCGCGAAGCGGATCACAAGTCACTGCACGCAGCCGCCGACGTACTGGCTGCGTGCGGTGCCGGGCACGTTATAGAGCCCGGACTGAAAGGCGCAGCGCGAGGCGCGGTCCTGAAATGTCTCGGTGCCGTGCGGCAGATTGGGCACCGGGTTTGCCACCCCCGGCACCACGGACGGCCCTGATTGCTGCGGCAGTGCCGGCAGCGTCAGCCTGCCGCCGCCTTCCGGCGGAATAAGTTCGGTCCGCGGCAACGGCGTCGGCAGCACCGAACCGGACGAGCCGCGGACGACGGATATATCGCCGTGCGGATATTTCTTTGCGAGTGCCTGCGGATGCGGCACCGTCACGTGCCGCTTTTTGACGGATACTTTTCCACGGTGACGCGGTGCGGCGCCGCGCTCCGGCGCCATGATCGAGTAAGGATTATCGGCGTCGCCGCCCATCTCGAAATCGCGCGCCTGTGCGGCAACGCTCAGGGCGATGGCGACCGCAAATCCGCAGATCAGGCTATATCGAATACCCATGCGCGCCTCGTCTGGCCGAAGGCAGGGTCATCGAGATAAACCCCGCGCAATGCGCGTTGTTCCTGCCGGCATCATTCGACAGGGGCCTCCTCGATCGGATCGTAGCGCTTGGCGTCGAGCCCAAGCAGATTCCACGACTGCTGCATATGCGGCGGCAACGGCGCGGTGACGTCGATCGTGCCGCCGCGCGGATGCGGCACCGCGATGCGGCGGGCCAGCAGATGCAGCCGGTTCTGCATGCCGCCCGGCAGCTGCCAATTCTCAAGCGAAAAATATTTCGGATCGCCGACGATCGGATGGCCGATATGGGCCATATGGGCGCGTAATTGATGGGTGCGGCCGGTCACCGGCTTGAGCGAGAGCCAGGCCAAGAGCGGCCCGGAGGTTTCCACCACGGCGTAATAGGTCACGGCATGGCTCGCGCCCTTCTCGCCGTGCCGTGCGATGCGCATGACGGCTTCGTCCTCGCGCTCCTCCTTGGCGAGAAAGGTCGAGATACGGCCTTGCTGCACCTTCGGCACCCCGGCGACCAGCGCCCAATAGACCTTGCGCGCCGCGCGCGAGCGGAAGGTCTTGGCCAAAGCCGCCGCCGCAAAGCGCGTCTTGGCGACGAGCAGGCACCCGGCAGTGTCCTTGTCGAGCCGGTGCACCAGCCGCGGCCGCTGGCCGTGCGCGTCGCGCATGACTTCCAGCATGCCGTCGAGATGCCGCGTGGTGCCGGAGCCGCCCTGCACCGCTAGCCCGATCGGCTTGTTGAGCACCAAGACGTCGGCGTCCTCGTAAAGCGTGATGGACTTGAGGAATTCCCGCGTCTTGTCGTCGGCCGCATTGGCCGGCGCGCGCGGCTTTGGCGCGTCGAGGCGCAGCGGCGGAATGCGCATGGTCTGCCCGGCCTCCAGCCGATTCTTCGGCTGCGTGCGCTTGCCGTTGACGCGCACCTCGCCTTTGCGGATGACGCGCTGGATGTGGGAGAAGCTCAACCCCGGAAACCGCGCTTCGAGGAAACGATCGACCCGCATGCCGGCTTCGTCGGCGGACACACTGACGTTTTGAACGCCGGTCGGCATCAAAGCGGGAGCCACCGCTCTTTGCTTCCGGTCATCCTGAGGTGCACGCCCAACGGGTCCGGCCTCCGGCCGGCCCGATGACAAGTTCCGGCGCGCCTGGAAGGATGCCGCCCGGCCCGGGCCGTCGCCCCGCCCGAAATCGGGTTTACCCGATTTCGGATTTCGAACTGCCAAATCGGCGGCAGCCGACTTGGTGGCTCGCTGCGCTGGCACCTCAGGGTGACCGGAAGCAAGATGGCGATGTCGGTGCCTTGGCCCGGCCATTTGTTTGCCGCCGCCCGGCTGCCGTGGTCCGCGGCTGCCCCTCAAGTGCCGCTCCGCTCGCGCCGCAGCTTGGCCCAATAATCCAGCCGCTTCCTGATCTCGCGCTCAAAGCCGCGCTCCGGCGGATCGTAGAACTGCCGGCGGCCGAGTGCTTCCGGGAAGTAATCCTGGCCGGAAAACGCTTCCGCCGTGTCGTGATCGTATTCGTAGCCCGAGCCGTAGCCCTCGGTTTTCATCAATTTGGTCGGCGCATTGAGGATGTGTTTGGGCGGTAACAGCGAACCGGCCTCCTTCGCCGTGCGCATGGCCTCGCCGAACGCGACGTAGGTCGCGTTCGATTTCGGCGCGGTCGCGACATAAATCACGGCTTCGGCGATAGCGAGCTCGCCTTCGGGTGACCCAAGAAAATCGTAGGCGTCCTTGGCGGCATTGGCGACGACCAGCGCCTGCGGATCGGCAAGCCCGATATCCTCGATCGCCATGCGCACCACGCGTCGCGCCAGATAGAGCGGGTCCTCGCCGGCATCGAGCATACGGCAGAGATAATAGAGCGCCGCGTCGGCATCGGAGCCTCGCACCGATTTATGCAGCGCGCTGATCAGATTGTAGTGGCCGTCCTGTTTCTTGTCGTAGATCGGCGCGCGGCGCTGCACCACCTCTTGCAGGCCCGCGGCATCGAAGGTCTCGCTCTGGCGCGCCGCCCGCCAGACTTCTTCGACAAGCGTCAGCGCCGCGCGGCCGTCGCCGTCGGCCATGCGGATCAACGAAGCGCGCGCGTCTTCATCGAGCGGCAGTTTTTTGCCCTCGATCGCCTCGGCGCGGGCGAGCAGCTTCTCGATCGCCTCGGCGTCGAGCGGCTTGAACACCAGAACGCGGGCGCGCGACAACAGCGGCGCGATCAGCTCGAAGGAGGGGTTTTCAGTGGTTGCGCCGACCAGCACAATGGTGCCGTCCTCCATCACCGGCAGAAAGGAGTCCTGCTGCGCGCGATTGAAGCGATGAATCTCATCGACGAAGAGCAAAGTGCCCTGCCCGGTCTCGCGGCGCAGCCGCGCAGCGTCGAACACTTTCTTCAAGTCGGCAACGCCCGAGAAAATCGCCGAGATCTGCTCGAAATAGAGTTCGGTGGCATGGGCAAGAAGGCGAGCCACCGTGGTCTTGCCGGTGCCGGGCGGCCCCCAAAAGATCAGGGAGCCGAGCGAGCGCGTGTCGAGCATTCGGGTGAGCGCGCCATCGGGGCCGAGCAGATGATCCTGCCCCACCACGTCGCCCAACTGGTCGGGGCGTAGCTTATCGGCGAGCGGCCGCGGCGCATCATGCTCAAGGCCTGCGGCGGCGAACAGGCTAGGTCCTTTTTGCTTAGGGCGCGAGCTCATCCGGAAAACATGACGGAGATCTGCTGCCCGCCGCGCATGAGCGTGATGCGCCATTGCCGGCTGCCGGCGCCGGCGATGCGCTCGAGATCGGCTGGCTTTGCGATCTTCTGATTGTTGACGGCAACGATGATGTCGCCCTTTTGGAAGCCGATCGACTGCGCCGGCGAACCATCGGCGACGTCGGTGATAACCACACCTTGGGCATTCGGATCGAGGCGCATTTCATCGGCCAAAGCCGGCGAAAGATTTGCCACCGTGGCGCCGCGGAACGGCGATTGCGCGCGGATTTCGACCTCCTCGCGGGGCATGTCGGGCAGGCTCTGCAAGGCGACCGGCACGACAATGGCGTGGCCCTGCCGGATGACGCCGATCTGCGCGCTGCCGCCGAGCGGCTTGGTGGCGAAGCGATAATTGAATGCCGTCGGATCGTCGACCGCGGTGCCGTCGACACTAACGATGACGTCGCCGGTCTTGATCCCGGCGCGCGCTGCTGGGCTGTCGACGACGACGCTCGCCACCAGCGCGCCGCTCGGCCGTTGCAGACCGAGACTGTCGGCGATGTCCGGCGTCACTTCTTGAAGCTTGGCGCCGAGCCAAGGCCGCTTGACCGCCCCGCTGCCGCCCTCCGCGGAAGCCACCACCACGCGCACCATATTGGCCGGGATGGCGAAGCCGATGCCCTGCGATCCGCCGGAGCGCGAATAGATCGCCGAATTCAGCCCGACCATGCGGCCGTTCATATCGACCAGTGGACCGCCGGAATTGCCGGGATTGATGGCGGCGTCGGTCTGGATGAAGAACTGATAGTCGCTGATGCCGACGTCGGTGCGCGCCACCGCCGAGACAATGCCGTGCGTCACGGTCTGGCCGACGCCAAACGGGTCGCCGATCGCGAGCACCACGTCGCCCACTTGCAGATCGTCGGAATTGGCGAATTCGAGCGTGGGGAAGCGCTCCTTGGCGCCCTTGATGCGCAACACGGCAAGATCGCTGCGCTGGTCCTTGAGTACGATATCTGCGGCGAATTCGCGCTTGTCGGACAACGCGACCTTCACTTCGCTGGCGCCTTCGATGACATGATAGTTGGTGACGACGAGGCCGGACGGATCGACGATGACGCCGGAACCGAGCGAGCGCTCGACCTGCTGGCGCGGCACCACGCCGAAGAACTGGCGGAAAAACGGGTCGGCCAGAAACGGATTGCTGTTTTCGACGACGCGCGCGGCGTAGACGTTCACCACCGCCGGCGCCACGCGCTTGACGATCGGCGCGAAGGACAGCTGCAGCTGGGCCGGCGAAATCGGGACCGCACGCTCTTGCGCGCCGGCGCCCTCCACCGAAATTGCGAGCAGGACAGCGGCAAGGGCCGGAATGGCCAAAAGATGCAAACGCGGCATGAAAAACCCCAATTCCATGCGCTCGGATATAGGCACCCGACCGAGGCCGCAGAAGGCCGACGATGTCGCCCCTCGTGCTCGCTGATACTTACGCCGGCGCGGGTGCTTCCGCTTCAGCTCGGCGCTCCTGGACCGGTCCGGAATCGAGCCCCTTCGCATCGACGTCGCGGTCGACAAATTCGATCACCGCAATCGGTGCGGAATCGCCGTACCGGTAGCCGGCCTTCATGACGCGGGTGTAGCCGCCATTGCGCTCCTTGTAGCGCGGGCCGATCACGTCAAACAGCTTCTTGACCATGGCGAGGTCGCGCATTTGCGCGATCGCCTGACGGCGGGCATGCAGCCCGCCGCGCTTGCCGAGCGTGACCAGCTTCTCGACGACCGGGCGCAGATCCTTTGCCTTCGGCAGCGTCGTAACGATCTGCTCGTGCTTGATCAGCGACGCGGCGAGATTCGCCAGCATCGACTTGCGATGATCCGAACGGCGACTGAACTTACGGTGCGTCTTGGCGTGGCGCATATTCTCACTCGTTCCCGACTACCGATCGAAGATCAGTAATGATCCTCGAACCGCTTGGCCAATTCCTCGATGTTTTCCGGCGGCCAGCCCGGCACTTCCATGCCGAGATGCAGCCCCATCTGAACCAGCACTTCCTTGATCTCGTTGAGCGACTTTCTGCCGAAATTCGGCGTGCGCAGCATCTCGGCTTCGGTCTTCTGCACCAGGTCGCCGATATAGACGATGTTGTCGTTCTTCAGGCAGTTGGCCGAACGCACCGAGAGTTCGAGCTCGTCGACCTTCTTGAGGAAGGCCGGATTGAAGGCGAGATCGGGGATGGCCTCGTGCGCGGTCTCGCGCTTGGGCTCCTCGAAATTGACGAACACGTTGAGCTGATCTTGGAGGATGCGCGCGGCATAGGCGAGCGCGTCCTCGGGCGTGATGGCGCCGTTGGTCTCGATCGACAACGTCAGCTTGTCGTAGTCGAGAATCTGGCCTTCGCGGGTGTTCTCGACCTTGTAGGAGACCTTGCGCACCGGCGAATAGAGGCTGTCGACCGGAATGAGCCCGATCGGCGCGTCCTCCGGACGGTTGCGCTCAGATGGCACGTAGCCCTTGCCGGTGTTCACCGTGAATTCCATGCGGATCTCGGCGCCCTCGTCGAGCGTGCACAGGACAAGGTCGGGGTTGAGCACGACGACGTCGCCGACCGTCTGGATGTCGCTGGCGGTGACCGTTCCGGGTCCCTGCTTCTTCACCACCATGCGCTTGGGTCCGTCGCCCTGCATCTTGATGGCGATGTCTTTGATGTTGAGCACGATGTCGGTCACGTCCTCGCGCACACCGGCAATCGAGGAAAATTCATGCAGCACGCCGTCGATATGCACCGACTGGACCGCGGCGCCTTGCAGCGAGGACAGCAGAATACGCCGCAGCGCATTACCGAGTGTCACGCCGAAGCCGCGTTCGAGCGGCTCAGCGACCACCGTCGCCGACCGGCGCGTATCGGTACCGGCGCTAACCTGCAGTTTGTTGGGTCTGATCAGTTCCTGCCAATTCTTCTGGATCGTCACGTTATCACCCATCGCGTTGCGCGGCGCCAACGTCTCGCGCGCCCCACTCCGCTCCGCGGGGCCAAAATTGGTTTGCTGCTCAAGCGGCGGCAGATGTTCCATTTGTTCCATCGGCCGGATGTCCTATACGCGCCGCCGCTTGCGCGGGCGGCAGCCATTGTGTGGGATCGGCGTTACGTCGCGGATCGAGGTGATGGTGAAGCCCGCCGCCTGCAACGAGCGCAACGCCAACTCTCGCCCCGAGCCGGGACCGGCGACCTCGACTTCCAGCGTACGCATGCCGTGCTCTTGCGCCTTCTTGGCGGCGTCCTCGGCAGCGACCTGCGCCGCGTAAGGCGTCGATTTGCGCGAGCCCTTGAAACCCATCGTACCCGCCGTCGACCAGGCAATGGTGTTGCCTTGCACGTCGGTGATCGTGATCATGGTATTGTTGAACGTTGCGTTCACATGCGCGACGCCCGAAGCGATGTTCTTGCGTTCGCGTTTGCGAACGCGCGTGGCTTCCTTACCCATTCTGAACCCTTTCACGGCTCGGAGCCGGCGGCTCCGCTGCCGTCACTTAGCCCTGCTTCACGCGCTATTTCTTCTTGCCGGCGATCGCCTTGGCCGGGCCCTTGCGGGTCCGGGCGTTGGTATGCGTGCGCTGGCCGCGGACCGGCAGACTGCGGCGGTGGCGCAGACCGCGATAGCAACCAAGATCCATCAGCCGCTTGATGTTCATGGCGACTTCACGCCGTAGGTCGCCCTCGACGATGTAGTCGCGGTCGATCATTTCGCGCAGTTGCAGCACTTCCTGGTCGGTCAATTGCGACACCCGGCGCGATTCCGGGATCGACACTTTGCCGAGGATTTCATGAGCCTTGGCGCCGCCAATGCCATAGATGTACTGCAGCGCGATTACGATGCGCTTGTTGGTCGGCAGGTTGACGCCAGCGATACGAGCCAAGTCAGTTACTCCTCAAGTCAGTTACTCCTCAAGTCAGTTACTTAAAGTCAGTTACTTAGTACGGCGGCTCGGCCACGGATGACCCGTAGCGCTCGGCCGCTCTCCATCGGTTCCAATGTCACCCGAGAAGGCCACGAACGTAAAAAGCCAGCGCTGCCTGCCGCTCCGGCCTGGCATCGCTGCTAAATCTCCGCCTGGATATTCCAGGCTTATTAATGGATTCCAAGCGCTTTCGTCAACCTCGGCTAGCGGATTCTTGTATAAACTTGCTCAGTGGTGGCCGTGGCTTCGGCCGCGCTTGGGCCTGTGCAGCATTGCCTTGGCTTTGGCCGGCTTTCTGCCCGGCGCAGCTGCGGCACTTGCGGATTTTTTTCCTATTCTGGTTGCCCCGGGCTGCCTAAGGGGCCGCGATTTCAGTGGTTGAGCTCTTCGCTTTTTTTTTTGCTAGCGGGAGACCGGCCCGACGGCTGATCGGCCGGCAGCAGTTTATCGATGGCGGCCGTCACATCCGAAATGGGTGCCATGCCGTTAACCGTCCGCAGCACGCCCTTTTGCCGGTAATAGGCGATCAGCGGGGCGGTTTGTTCGCGGTAGGCCCGCAGCCGGTTATGCAGCACTTCGGGATTGTCGTCCTCCCGCAGCGTCTCGGCCCGCGCCTTCATCTCGGCGATTCGGCTTTCGATGCGCCGCATCAGGGCGTCCTCGTCGACGCGTAGCTCGATCACGGCATCGAGCCCGAGCCCTTTGGTCTCCAGCAAGCGGTCAAACGCCACAGCTTGCGGCACGGTGCGCGGGAAGCCATCGAGAATAAAACCCTTGCGAGCGTCCGGCACTTCGATGCGCTGGCCGACGAGGCCGACCACGACATTGTCGGGGACCAAGCCTCCGCGCGCCATGATCTCCTGCGCCTGACGACCGACCGGCGTGCCGGCCTTCACAGCCGCCCGCAGCATATCCCCCGTCGAAAGCTGTACTATTCCGTATTTGCCGACGAGCCGCAGGGCCTGCGTCCCCTTGCCAGCCCCCGGCGGGCCGAGCAGGATCAATCTCATCTACGGCGCCCCCTCAATTTCGATCTTTTTATCAGGCCTTCATACTGGTGAGCCAGCAGATAGCCCTGAACTTGCGCCACAGTATCCATGGTCACACTGACGACGATCAAGAGGGATGTGCCACCAAAATAGAATGGCACCGCTGCGTAGGAGATCAGTATCTCCGGAAACAGGCAAACAACAGCAAGATAAGCCGCGCCAATTACCGTGATTCGTGACAGGACGTAATCGATATATTCGGCCGTGCGCTCCCCGGGCCGGATGCCTGGGATGAAGCCGCCGTGCTTTTTCAGGTTGTCCGCGGTCTCCGTCGGATTGAATACGATCGCCGTATAGAAAAAGGCGAAAAAAACGATCAGTCCGACATAAAGAATGAGGAACAGCGGCCGGCCGTGCGCCAGCTGCGTCGTGATGACGGTCAGCCATCCAGGCCCCTGCCCGGCCGTGAAGTTGGCCACGGTCGTCGGCAACAACAATAGCGACGAGGCGAAGATCGGCGGGATGACGCCGGACGTGTTGAGCTTGAGCGGCAGATGCGAGGACTGACCCTCGAACATGCGATTGCCGACCTGGCGCTTGGGATACTGGATCAGGAGCCGGCGTTGCGCCCGCTCCATGAAGACGATGAAGGTGATGACCGCGATCACCATCAGGATGACGATAAGAATGAGCCCGGTCGACAGCGCCCCCTGGCGGCCGAGTTCAAGAGTGCCGGCAATGGCCGACGGCAATTGCGCGACGATGCCCGACATGATGATGAGCGAAGTGCCGTTGCCGATGCCGCGCTGAGTAATCTGCTCGCCGAGCCACATCAGGAAAATGGTGCCGCCGCTGAGCGTGATCACCGTCGAGATGCGAAAAAATAGGCCGGGATCGCTGACCACGTGGCTTGCGCCTTCGAGGCCTACGGAAATGCCGTAGGCCTGGAACGCCGCCAGCACCACCGTCAGATAACGGGTGTACTGGTTGATCATCTTGCGGCCGGCCTCGCCCTCCTTCTTGAGCTGTTCGAGGGTGGGCGACACGGTCGTCATCAACTGGATGATGATCGACGCCGAGATGTAGGGCATGATGTTGAGTGCGAAGATCGCCATGCGGTGGATGCCGCCGCCGGCGAACATATTGAACATGCCCAGAATGCCGCCTTGCTGCGACTGGAAAATCTGGTCCCAGGCATTCGGATCGATGCCGGGCAGCGGGATGTAGGTGCCGAGCCGGTAGACCAACAGCGCGCCGAGCGTAAACCAGATGCGCTTCTTCAGCTCTTCGGCTTTGGCAAGCGCCGAGAAATTAAGATTGGCCGCCAGTTGTTCTGCTGCAGAGACCATCCGCCAATGCTCCGTATGCGCCTCTACCTATATAGGGATGGCCTATATAGTCGTCAGGCCGCCTGCTCGCTCGCCTCCGTCTTGGGCGCGAGGATTTCGACTGTGCCGCCGGCCTTTTCCACCGCTGCGACCGCCGATTTCGAGGCACCGTAGACGGCAAGCGCGATTTTTGCCTTGATTTCGCCCGAGCCGAGAAGCCGCACGCCATCCTTGGCCCGGCGCAGCACGCCGGCCTTCACCAAAGCCGCGGCGTCGATCTTGCCCGCGGCGTCGAGAGTACCGGCATCGATTGCCGCCTGGATGCGCCCGAGATTTACCTCGTTGAGCTTGCGCGCGAACATCGTGTTCTTGAACCCGCGCTTGGGCAGACGGCGATGCAGCGGCATCTGGCCGCCCTCGAAACCTTTGATGCGCACGCCGGAGCGCGCGGTCTGGCCCTTGCCGCCGCGCCCGGCGGTCTTGCCTTTGCCCGAGCCGATGCCGCGGCCTTTGCGCCTGCGCACCTTGCGCGCGCCGGGACGGCCGGCGAGATCGTGAAGCTCCATGGCTTATTTCTCCACCACTTCGACCAAATGGGCGACCTTGGCGATCATGCCGCGGGTCGCCGGCGTATCGAGAAGTTCCGCGACCCGCCCGATCTTGTTGAGCTTCAACCCGACCAGCGTCTCGCGCTGGCTGTGGTGCCGGCGCGACGGGCTGCCGGTTTGCCGGACTTTGACGATCTTGCCGGATTTCTTGTCGGCGTTCATGACGGGCTCCGCGCTCAATCCGCCGGCGCTTCGGCATCGACGTCGCGGCGGCGCGCTTGCAGCGTCGAAACCTTGACGTTACGGCGCGCGGCTACCGAGCGCGGCGAATCCTGGTGCTTGAGCGCGTCAAACGTGGCGCGCACGACGTTATAAGGATTGGACGTGCCGATCGACTTCGCCACCACGTCCTGCACGCCGAGCGTCTCGAACACCGCGCGCATCGGACCGCCGGCGATGATGCCGGTGCCGGGCGGCGCGGCGCGCAGATAGACCCGGCCGGCGCCGTGGCGGCCGGCGACATCATGATGCAGCGTGCGGCCTTCGCGCAGCGGCACCCGCGTGAGCGCGCGCTTGGCGGCTTCGGTCGCCTTGCGGATCGCCTCCGGCACTTCGCGCGCCTTGCCGTGGCCGAAGCCGACCCGGCCCTTTTGATCGCCGACGACGACCAGCGCGGCGAAGCCGAAACGCCGGCCGCCCTTCACCACCTTGGCGACGCGGTTGATATGCACGAGCTTGTCGACGAACTCGCTGTCGCGCTCTTCGTTTCTTCGCTCGCGGGGTTCACGTGCCATATTTGTGCGCCTTTATCGCTCGAACTCGTTTGCTGATCTTTAGAAATTAAGCCCGCCCTCGCGGGCGGCTTCGGCTAGGGCTTTGACCCGGCCGTGATAGAGATAGCCGCCGCGGTCGAACACGACGTCCTTGATGCCTTTTTCCTTGGCGCGCTCGGCGATGAGCTTGCCGACCGCCTTCGCCGCATCGACGCTGGCGCCGGTTTTCAGGCCCTCGCGCGCGGCCTCCTCGATCGACGAGGCCGAAGCGAGCGTGACGCCCTGATCGTCGTCGATCACCTGCGCATAAATGTGCTTGGACGAGCGGTACACCGACAGCCGCTTGCGTTCGCCCGCGGCGTGCCGCAAGGCGCCGCGCACGCGGCCCTGCCGCCGCATGAACCTGTCGCTGAGCTTGGTCATTGCGCGCCTGCCTTACTTCTTCTTGCCTTCCTTACGGAAGATGCGTTCGTCGGCATATTTGATGCCTTTGCCCTTGTACGGCTCCGGCGGCCGATACTCGCGAATTTCGGCGGCGACCTGCCCGACTTTTTGCCGGTCGCTGCCGGTAATGACGATTTCGACCGGCCGGGGCGTCGCGATCGTGATGCCTTCGGGGATCGGATAGACGATGTCGTGGCTGTAGCCGAGAGCGATCTGCAGATTCTTGCCCTGCACCGCCGCGCGATAGCCGACGCCGTTGATTTCGAGCCGCTGCTCGAAGCCCTTGGTGACGCCGGAAATAAGATTGGCGATGAGCGTGCGCGACGTGCCCCACTGGGCGCGCGCGCGCTTGGTCTCGGCGCGCGGCTCGACCTTGATCTGGCCGCCCTCGATCTTGACCGCAACGTCGTCGTGCAAGGCGACCGACAGCGCGCCCCTCGGGCCCTTCACCTTCACGGTCTGGCCCTCGACATTGGCGGTGATTCCGGACGGCACCGCGATTGCTCTCTTACCGATACGGGACATCAGAACACCGTGCAGAGGATTTCGCCGCCGACATTGGCGTCGCGGGCGTCATGGTCGGCCATGACGCCTTTCGGGGTCGAAACGATCGTCACGCCGAGCCCGTTATTGATGCGCGGCATGTTCTTGACCGAGGTATAGACGCGGCGGCCGGGCTTCGACACCCGCTCGATTTCGCGGATCACCGGCTCGCCGTCGAAATATTTCAGCTCGATCTCGATCTCGGCGCGACCGTCTTTCTCGACCACGGCGTAACCGCGGATATAGCCTTCGGACTTGAGCACTTCGAGCACGCTTTCGCGCAGCTTCGAATTCGGCGAGCTGACTTTCGACTTGTTGCGCATCTGCGCATTGCGGATGCGGGACAGGAGATCGCCGAGCGGATCGTTCATGGCCATCGTGCGCTCCTCCTACCAGCTCGACTTCACCAGGCCGGGGATCAGCCCCTTCGAGCCGAGCTCCCGCAGCGCGATGCGCGACAATTTATGCTTGCGATAGTAACCGCGCGGCCGGCCCGTCAATTCACAGCGGTTGCGGATGCGGGTGGCGGACGAATTGCGCGGCATTTCGGCGAGCTTCAGCGTTGCGGCAAAGCGCTCCTCCACCGGTTTCGACTTGTCGCGCGCAATCGCTTTGAGCCGCGCGCGGCGGCCGGAATATTTCTTCGACATCCGGCGGCGCCGGTTGTTCTTTTCGATCGAACTCTTCTTCGCCATCTAGTGCTCCCAATGTCCCGCGTTTGAGGTCGCTTCGATCCTCACTGCCGGAACGGAAAATTGAACGCCGTCAACAAGGCGCGCGCCTCTTCGTCATTGCGCGCGGTGGTGCAGACCGTGATGTCCATGCCCCAAATGTCGGTCGCCTTGTCGTAGTCGATCTCCGGGAACACGATATGTTCCTTGATGCCGAGCGTGTAGTTGCCGCGGCCGTCGAAACTCTTCGGATTGAGGCCGCGGAAGTCGCGCACGCGCGGCAGCGCGATATTGATCAGCCGGTCGAGAAACTCGTACATGCGCGCCTTGCGCAGCGTCACTTTGCAGCCGATCGCCTGGCCGGTGCGCAGCTTGTAGGTCGCGATCGACTTGCGCGCCTTGGTGACGACGGCCTTCTGTCCGGCGATCAGTCCGAGATCGGCGGCGGCGCCGTCGACCTTCTTTTTGTCGGCGACGCCTTCGCCGATGCCCATATTGATGACGATCTTGTCGAGCGTCGGCACTTGGAAGCGGTTCTTGTAGCCGAACTGCTCGGCGATCTTACTGCGGATCGTCTCCTCGAACTGTACTTTCAGGCGCGCCGGCACGCGCGGCTCGGGCTCGCGCGGCGCCGCCGGCTTGCCAGCCTTGCCCTCCGCGGCGGCCTTGTCGGCGCGCGCCTGCTTGGCGGCCTTCTTGTCGTCCTTCTCGGCCCTGGCGGCCTGCTCGGGTGTCGGCGGCCGCTGGCCTTTCTCGGGCCTTTTCGCTTGCTTTTCGTCCGTGTCAGCCATCGATCTCGACTCCCGAACGCTTGGCGACGCGCACTTTCTTGCGCTCCTCGCCTTTACCGACGAATTTGAACCCGACCCGCGTCGGCTTGCCGTCCTTGGGATCGGCGAGCGCGACGTTCGACAGGTGAATCGACGCTTCCTTGGAGATGATGCCGCCCTCCTGCGAGGCGCTCTGGCGCTGGTGCCGCTTGACGATATTGACGCCGCGCACCAGCACGCGCCCGTCGTCGCGGTGCATTGCAATGACCTCGCCGGTACGCCCCTTGTCGCGGCCGGCGATGACGATGACGTTGTCGCCCTTTTTGATGCGCGCCGCCATCACAGCACCTCCGGCGCAAGCGAGATGATTTTCATGTGGTTTTTCGCCCGCAACTCGCGCGGCACGGGTCCGAAAATGCGGGTGCCGACCGGCTCCATCTGCGGGGTGATCAGCACCGCGGCGTTGCGGTCGAAGCGGATGATCGAACCGTCGGCGCGCTTGATGTCCTTGGAGATGCGCACGATCACCGCCTTCATCACGTCGCCCTTCTTGACGCGGCCGCGCGGGATCGCCTCCTTCACCGAGACGACGATGACGTCGCCGATGGTGGCGTATTTCCGCTTGGAGCCGCCCAGCACCTTGATGCACATGACGCGGCGCGCGCCGGAATTGTCCGCCACGTCGAGATTGGTTTGCATCTGGATCATGGGGTACCCCACTCGTTCAATTCCGGTCGCATCACGCTTACGAAGCCTTCTTCTTCTCGCCCCGGACCACCGCCCAACGCTTGAGCTTTGAAATCGGGCGATGCTCTTCGATCCACACCATGTCGCCGACCTTGAACTCATTGTTCTCGTCGTGCGCGTAGTACTTCTTCGAGCGGCGAATCGTCTTTTTGAACATGGGATGGGTAAAGCGACGCTCGACCTTCACCACCACCGTCTTGGCCTGTTTGTCGCTCACCACGACGCCCTGCAGGGTACGCTTTGGCATTTTGTTCCTCTTAACTCTTCGCCGCCGCGGGACGCTTGCCGCGCGCAATGGTCTTCAACCGCGCGATGTCGCGCCGCACTTCGCGCACGCGCGCGGTATTTTCCAATTGCCCGCTGGCGCGCTGGAAACGCAGATTGAAGTGCTCCTTCTTAAGCTTGAGCACCTCGTCGTCGATCTGATCGATCGTCATCGCTCTGATATCGGCCGGTTTCATGTCACGCGCCTACTCACTGATCCGTTCGACGAAACGGGTCTTGATCGGCAATTTGGCGGCGGCAAGCGCCAGCGCCTCCTTGGCGACCTCGATGGTCACGCCGTCGATCTCAAACAGAATGCGTCCGGGCTTGACCCGCGCCACCCACAGTTCCGGCGTGCCCTTGCCCGATCCCATGCGTACTTCGAGCGGCTTCTTCGACACCGGCACGTCGGGGAACAGCCGGATCCAGACGCGCCCGGAGCGTTTCATGTGGCGCGTCAGCGCCCGGCGCGCGGCCTCGATCTGCCGCGCGGTTACCCGATCGGGCTCGGTCGCCTTCAAGCCGTACTGGCCGAACGCAAAGCTGGCGGCACTCGTGGCCAAGCCGTGGATGCGGCCCTTGTGCGCCTTCCGGAATTTCGTTCGCATCGGTTGCAGCATGGCTTACGCCTCGATTCCCATTCGCTCGTTCACGCCGCGTCGCGCCGCGGCCGGCCGGCTTCGCCCTCGGCCATCTTCTTGTCCTGCGCCATGGGGTCGTGCTCCATGATCTCGCCCTTGAAGATCCACACTTTCACGCCACAGGTACCGTAAGTGGTGAACGCGGTGGCGACGCCGTAATCGACGTCGGCGCGCAGCGTGTGCAGCGGCACGCGACCCTCGCGATACCATTCCATGCGCGCGATTTCCGCGCCGCCAAGCCGGCCCGAGCAATTGATGCGAATGCCGCCGGCACCGAGCCGCATCGCCGATTGCACGGCGCGCTTCATCGCGCGGCGAAAGGCGACGCGGCGCTCGAGCTGTTGGGCGATCAATTCGGCGACCAGCTGAGCGTCGAGCTCGGGCTTGCGAATCTCGATGATGTTGATCACGACGTCGCTGTCGGTGAGCTCGGCGACCTTCCTGCGCAATTTCTCGATATCGGCGCCCTTCTTGCCGATGACGACGCCCGGCCGCGCGGAGTGGATGGTGACGCGGCACTTTTTGTGCGGCCGCTCGATCACGATTTTGGACACCGCGGCCTGCTTGAGCTCGGCCATCAGGGCTTTACGGATTTCCATGTCCTCGTGCAGCAGCGAGCCATAGCTCGCCTTGCCGGCATACCAGCGCGAATCCCAGGTGCGGTTGATGCCGAGGCGAAGCCCGATCGGATTGACCTTTTGACCCATTGTGCTCTCCTCGCCGTTCCTGATTACGCCTGTGCCTCGACCTCACGCACCACGATGGTGAGATGCGAGAACGGCTTGAAAATCGCGCCGACGCGGCCGCGCGCGCGCGGCGAATGCCGCTTGATCACGATCGCCTTGCCGACATGGGCCTCGACCACGACGAGATCGTCGACGTCGAGGTCGTGATTGTTCTCCGCATTGGCGATCGCCGATTCCAGGCACTTGCGCACGTCGCGGGCGATGCGTTTGCGCGAAAATTCGAGGTCGGCGAGCGCGGTCGCCACCTTCTTGCCGCGGATGAGCTGCGCCAACAGGTTCAGCTTCTGCGGGCTGATCCGCAGCATGCGGGCGACCGCCTTCGCCTCGTTGTCGGAGAGGGCGCGTTCGCGCTTTTTCTTGCTCATCGAACCTCTCCCGACCTCACGATGCGCCACCCGCCGGCGCAGCAGCCGGCGCCGCTGCGCCGCCGCCTTCGGCCGGAGCAGCGCCCGGCGCGCCCGGCCCCGCGGCGCGCTTGGCTTTGCGATCAGACGAGTGGCCGTAGAACGAGCGGGTCGGCGCGAATTCTCCGAATTTGTGCCCGACCATTTCCTCGGTGACGATCACCGGGATGTGTTTCTGGCCGTTATAGACGCCGAATGTCAGGCCAACGAATTGCGGCAGGATGGTCGAACGCCGCGACCAGATGCGGATCATTTCGTGACGTCCGGACGAGCGCGCGGCATCCGCCTTTTTCAGCAGATAACCGTCGACAAACGGACCCTTCCAGACCGAACGCGTCATAGTCGCTCCTACTTCTGCTTCTTGCGCGCGTGGCGGCTCATCATGATGAACTTCGCCGTCGACTTGTTCTTGCGAGTCTTCTTGCCTCTGGTGGGCTTGCCCCACGGCGTGACCGGATGCCGGCCGCCGCGTGTGCGGCCGCCGAGCGGATGGTCGACCGGGTTCATAGTCTCGCCGCGGACATGGCCGCGCCGTCCCATCCACCGGGTGCGGCCAGCCTTGCCGATCGAAACGTTCATATTGTCCGGATTCGAAACCGCGCCGACGGTGGCGAGACAGCGGCCGTGAACCAGGCGCTGCTCGCCCGAATTCAACCGCAGGATCACGTATTCGCCGTCGCGGCCCACGATCTGCGCATAGGTGCCGGCCGAGCGCGCGACCTGACCGCCCTTGCCGATCTTCAGCTCGATATTATGGACGATGGTGCCCACCGGAATATTGGCGATCGGCATGGCATTGCCAGGCTTAACGTCGACATGCTCGCCAGCGACGATGCTGTCGCCGACCGCGAGCCGCTGCGGCGCCAGGATATAGGCGAGTTCGCCGTCGTCGTATTTGACCAGCGCGATGAAGCCGGTGCGGTTCGGATCGTATTCGAGCCGCTCGACTTTGGCCGGCATGTCGAACTTGCGGCGCTTGAAATCGACCGTGCGATAGGCCTGCTTATGGCCGCCGCCGCGATAACGAATTGTGATCGAACCGCTATTGTTGCGGCCGCCGCTCGAGTTTTTGCCTTCGGTCAGCGCCTTGACCGGCTTACCGGTATGCAGCCCGGCGCGATCGACCAGAACAAGCTGGCGCTGGCCCGGGGTAACCGGATTGTACGTTCTCAGTGCCATCGCGCGCTCCCTACAGCCCCGTGGTGACGTCGATCTTCTGGCCCTCTTCGAGGGTCACGATCGCGCGCTTGGTGTCGGAGGTCTGGCCGTAGCGGCCCTTGAATATTTTCCACTTGCCGCGGCGGCGCAGCGTGTTGACGCTCTTGACCTTGACGTCGAACAGCTTCTCCACCGCTTCCTTGATCTGCGGCTTAGTCGCGGTCATGGCGACCTTGAACACGACCTTGTTGAACTCGGACGCGTTGGTCGCCTTCTCGGTGATGAGCGGCGCGATGATGACGTCGTAATGGCGCGGATCGGTGGTGGTCATTTGAATCGCGCCTCCAATGCGTCGACGGCGGCACGGGTCAGAACGAGCTTCCGCCGCCGCATGATGTCGTAGACATTGATGCCGGCGACCGGGAGCACGTCAATATTCGGAATATTGCGCGCCGCGGTGCGCACCTCGGCTGCGACCTCGGCGCCGTCGACGAACAGCGCATTGGCAACGCCGAGCTTGTCGAAATGGCCGCGCAACGCCTTGGTCTTGGCTTCCTTCACGGCGAGCGCCTCGATTACGATGATGCCGCCATCCTTGGCCTTGGCGGAGAGCGCGTGCTTGAGGGCCAGCGCGCGAACTTTCTTCGGCAGGCCGATGGCGTGGCTGCGCGTGTGCGGGCCGAACGAGCGGCCGCCGCCGCGAAACAGATTGACGCGCGCCGAGCCGTGACGGGCGGAGCCGGTGCCCTTCTGCCGGTACATTTTTTTGCCGGTGCGGTCGATGTCCGCCCGGTTCTTCACTTCGTGGGTGCCGCGCTGGCGCTTCGCCAGTTGCCACACGACGCAACGATGGATCAGATCGGGGCGCGGTTCGAGGCCGAAAATGGCATCGGATAAAGTGACCGAGCCAGCTTTCTTGCCGTCGAGCGTGGTGACTTGCAGTTCCATGTCACGCACCCTCCCCGGCTGGGCCAACCGCGACAGGAGCCACGGCCGCATTGTCGGCGAGCTTGAACTTGCCGGGCTTTGGCACGCCGTCCGGCAGTTTCCTCTTCACTGCGTCGCGCACCGTGATCCAGCCGCCTTTGACGCCGGGTACGGCGCCTTCGACCATGATCAGCCCGCGCGCAACGTCGGTCTGCCGGACCTTGAGATTGAGCGTGGTCACCCGGTCGACGCCAAGATGGCCCGACATCTTCTTGTTCTTGAACGTCCTTCCGGGGTCCTGGCGGCCTCCGGTCGAGCCGATCGAGCGGTGCGAGATCGACACGCCGTGGCTCGCCCGTAAGCCGGCGAAATTCCACCGCTTCATGCCGCCGGCCCAGCCCTTACCGGTCGAAGTGCCGGTGACATCGACATATTGCCCGACGACGAAATGGTCCGCGGTGATTTCGGCGCCGACCGGAATGAGCGCGTCGTCATCGACTCGGAACTCGGCGAGCTTGCGCTTGGGCTCGACCTTGGCAACGGCAAAGTGGCCGCGATCGGCCTTGGTGGTGCTCTGCACCTTGCGCGCGCCGGCGCCGAGCTGCAGCGCGACGTAGCCGTTCTTTTCCTTGGTCCGGTGACCGACGACCTGGCAATTGCCGAGCCGCAGCACCGTCACCGGCACGTGCTCGCCGGTCTCGGTGAACAGCCGCATCATCCCGACTTTTTGCGCAAGCACCCCGGAACGCATTTTCTTCTTCTCCACGCCTTAGAGCTTGATCTCAACGTCGACGCCGGCGGCGAGATCGAGCTTCATCAGCGCATCGACGGTCTGCGGCGTCGGATCGACGATGTCGAGCAGGCGCTTATGCGTGCGCATTTCGAATTGCTCGCGGCTTTTCTTATCGATATGCGGCGAGCGATTGACGGTGAATTTCTCGATCTTGGTCGGCAGCGGGATCGGGCCGCGGACCTGCGCGCCAGTGCGCTTGGCCGTGTTGACGATCTCGCGCGTCGACGCATCGAGGATGCGGTGATCGAACGCCTTCAATCGGATTCTGATGTTCTGGCCGTTCATGGTCCCGTCTTTCTGCCTGTCATCGCCCGCGCAGGCGGGCGATCCAGTAAGCGCTAGTCCCTAAATTCATCCGCAACGCCGCGGATACTAAGTCCCCCGCCTTCGCGGGGGACGACAGTTCGTTTGCCCTACTCGATGATGCTCGCCACCACACCGGCGCCGACGGTGCGGCCGCCCTCGCGAATGGCGAAACGCAGTTTCTCTTCCATGGCGATCGGCACGATCAGCGTCACTTCCATGGCGATATTGTCGCCGGGCATGACCATCTCGGTGCCTTCCGGCAGCGTCACCACGCCGGTCACGTCGGTGGTGCGGAAGTAAAACTGCGGCCGGTAGTTGGTGAAGAACGGCGTGTGGCGGCCGCCCTCCTCCTTGGTCAGGATGTAGGCCTCGGCCTTGAACTTGGTGTGCGGCTTGACCGAACCCGGCTTGCAAAGGACTTGCCCGCGTTCCACTTCTTCGCGTTTGGTGCCGCGCAGCAGACAACCGACGTTGTCGCCGGCCTCGCCCTGGTCGAGCAGCTTGCGGAACATTTCGACGCCGGTGACGACGGTCTTCTGCGTCGGCTTGATGCCGACGATCTCGACTTCCTCGCCGACCTTGATGACGCCGCGCTCGATGCGGCCGGTGCAAACGGTGCCGCGGCCCGAGATCGAGAACACGTCTTCGACCGGCATCAGGAACGGCTGATCCTTCGGCCGCTCCGGCTGCGGGATGTATTCGTCAACCGCCTTCATCAAAGCCAAAATGGCGTTCTTGCCGAGCTCCGGATTCTTGTCTTCGAGCGCCATCAGCGCCGAACCCTTGATGATCGGAATCTTGTCGCCGGGGAAATTGTACTTCGATAGGAGCTCGCGCACTTCGAGCTCGACCAGTTCGAGGAGCTCGGGGTCGTCGACCATGTCGACCTTGTTGAGGAACACGACCAGCGCCGGCACGCCAACCTGGCGGGCGAGCAGAATGTGCTCGCGGGTTTGCGGCATCGGGCCGTCGGCGGCGGACACGACGAGGATGGCGCCGTCCATCTGTGCCGCGCCGGTTATCATGTTCTTCACGTAGTCGGCGTGGCCGGGACAGTCGACATGCGCATAATGGCGCTTGTCGGTCTCGTATTCGACGTGCGCCGTTGCGATTGTGATGCCGCGCGCCTTCTCTTCCGGCGCCTTGTCGATCTGGTCGTAGGCCGTATAGGTCGCCTGACCTTTCTCCGCCAGCACCTTGGTGATCGCCGCCGTCAACGACGTCTTGCCGTGATCGACGTGCCCAATCGTACCGATATTGCAATGCGGTTTGGTGCGCTGGAATTTTTCCTTGGCCATGGGGACTCTCCGTTCGGGTCTCTCTAATCCTTGTGAATGTTCGTCAGGCGAACTTCGCCTGAACTTCTTCGGCGATGGCTTTCGGCACTTCTGCGTAGTGGTCGAACTGCATCGTGAACGTGGCGCGCCCCTGCGACATGGAGCGCAGGGTGTTGACGTAGGAGAACATGTTGGCGAGCGGCACCATCGCATTGATAACGTTGGCGTTGCCGCGCATGTCCTGGCCCTGAATCTGGCCGCGGCGCGAATTGAGGTCGCCAATGACCGAACCGGTATAGTCTTCCGGCGTCACCACCTCGACCTTCATGATCGGCTCGAGCAGCGCGGGGCCGCCCTTTTGCAAGGCCTCGCGCATTGCCGCGCGGGCGCAAATTTCGAACGCCATCGCCGAGGAATCGACATCGTGCGAAGCGCCGTCGATGAGGCTGACTTTGATATCGACCACCGGGAAACCGGCAAGCACGCCGGAACCCAGCGAGCCTTCAAGACCCTTCTCGACGGCCGGGAAAAACTCGCGCGGCACCGATCCACCGACGATCTCGTTCTCGAATACGAACCCCGCGCCGGGCGCGCTCGGCTCGGCGACGATCTTGATACGCGCAAACTGGCCGTGACCGCCGGTCTGCTTCTTGTGCGTATAGTCGACGGTGGCTGGCCGGGTAATCTTTTCACGGTAGGCGACTTGAGGCGCGCCGATATTGGCGTCGACTTTGTAGGTGCGCTTGAGAATGTCGACCTTGATGTCGAGGTGCAGTTCGCCCATGCCCTTGATGATGGTCTGGCCGGATTCCTGATCGGTATGGACACGGAACGAGGGATCTTCGGCCACGAGCTTGGCGAGCGCCACGCCGAGCTTTTCCTGGTCGGCTTTCGACTTCGGCTCGATCGCGATCTCGATGACCGGCTCGGGAAATTCCATTTTTTCCAGGATCACCGGCTTCTGCGGATCGCACAGCGTGTCGCCGGTGCGGACCTCTTTGAGGCCGGCCAAGGCGACGATGTCGCCGGCGAAAGCTTCCTTGATATCTTCGCGGTTGTTGGCGTGCATGAGCAGCATGCGGCCGACGCGTTCCTTGCGGTCCTTGGTCGAGTTCATCACCCCGGTCGAGCTCTCGAGCTTGCCGGAATAGATGCGGCAGAAGGTGATGGTGCCGACGAACGGATCGTCCATGATCTTAAATGCGAGGAGCGCCATCGGCTCGGAATCCGACGCCTTGCGCTCGACTTCGTTGCCCTTGAGATCGATGCCTTTCACGGGCGGCACGTCCACCGGCGACGGCAGATAATCGACGACGGCATCGAGCAGCGGCTGCACGCCCTTGTTCTTGAAAGCGGAGCCGCAGAGCACCGGGAAGAACGTGCCGGAAATGGTGGCTTTGCGGATGAGCCGCTTGAGCGTGGCAACGTCAGGCTCTTTGCCTTCGAGGTAGGCGGTCATCGCGTCGTCGTCGAGCTCGACGGCGGCTTCGATCAGCTTCTCGCGATATTCCTTGGCCTGATCGAGGAGATCGGCCGGAATTTCGATGTCGTGATATTTTGCGCCGAGCGTCTCTTCGTCCCACACCACCCCGACCATGCGGACGAGATCGATAATACCCTTGAACTGGTTCTCGGCGCCGATCGGGAGCTGGATCGCCACCGGCTTAGCGCCGAGGCGATCGACAATGTCCTTCAGGCACTGGAAATAATCCGCGCCGGTCTTGTCCATCTTGTTGCAGAAAACGATGCGCGGCACTTTATACCTGTCGCCCTGGCGCCAGACCGTCTCGGTCTGCGGCTCCACGCCCTGATTGGAATCGAGCACGCAAACCGCGCCGTCGAGCACGCGCAAGCTACGTTCCACTTCGATCGTGAAGTCGACGTGGCCGGGCGTGTCGATGATGTTCAGCCGCTTACCGTTCCACTGCGCGGTCGTCGCGGCCGAGGTGATGGTGATGCCGCGTTCCTGCTCCTGCTCCATCCAGTCCATGGTCGCGGCGCCTTCGTGCACCTCGCCCATCTTGTGGCTCTTGCCAGTGTAGTAGAGGACGCGCTCAGTCGTAGTCGTCTTGCCGGCATCGATATGAGCCATGATGCCGAAGTTGCGATAGTCCTCGATCGGATTTGTGCGGGGCATTTTTGGGGTCCTTCGCTGTCGCCGGCTTTACCAGCGATAGTGCGAGAACGCGCGGTTGGCTTCCGCCATCCGGTGCGTGTCTTCGCGCTTCTTTACGGCGTTCCCCCTGTTATTCGACGCATCGAGCAGCTCCGCGGAAAGCCGCTCGGTCATCGTTTTTTCGTTGCGTTCGCGCGCAGCCGAGATGATCCAGCGGATGCCGAGCGCCTGGCGCCGCGACGTGCGCACTTCGACCGGCACCTGATAGGTGGCGCCGCCGACGCGGCGTGACCGGACCTCGATCGACGGCATGACGTTATCCAGCGCCTGCTGGAAAACGCCGACCGGGTTGCCGCGGGTCTTGCCCTCGATGATGTCCAGCGCGCCATAGACAATGTTCTCGGCGACCGACTTCTTGCCGGCATGCATCACCGAGTTCATGAATTTCGTGACCACGACGTTCCCGAATTTCGGGTCCGGCAGGATCTCGCGCTTATCTGCCCTGTGGCGGCGGGACATCGATCGTTTCCTTACTTCGGTCGTTTGGCGCCGTATTTGGAACGGCGTTGCTTGCGGTTTTTTACGCCTTGCGTGTCGAGCACACCGCGGAGGATGTGATAACGCACGCCAGGCAGATCTTTGACGCGGCCGCCGCGGATCATCACCACCGAATGCTCCTGCAGGTTATGGCCCTCGCCCGGGATATAGCCGATGACTTCGAAGCCGTTGGTCAGCCGCACCTTGGCGACCTTGCGCAATGCCGAGTTCGGCTTCTTCGGCGTCGTGGTGTAGACGCGGGTGCAAACGCCGCGCTTTTGCGGGCTCCCCTGCAAAGCCGGCACCTTCTTCTTCGCGTGCTGCGTGACCCGCGGCTTACGAATGAGCTGGTTGATCGTCGGCATCCGTTACGTCGCTCCTCGTCGTCGTCCACTTCGTCGCATTTGCACGAATCCATCCGCGCAAAACCAAACCGCGCCATCCGCTTCCCGGCGCGGAAGGGCGCTTGGCCTTCGCAGAGGACCGCGATGCGAGCGCGGTCTTGCCCAATAATCTGACTTTCCGAAGTCAGAGACAGCGTTTGAGCTTCCTTCGTCGAGGCGTCACGCCGCGTCCCTTGGCCCAAGAAGTGCCAACAAAGCTATCGCGTTCAATAGCTTACAAGGGGACCCGGCAGGGCCGTTCCGACGGGCGAAGCTCACCGCCTGCCGTAAAGTGGGCGGTATGTATCGGCGCTACCGCCCCAAGTCAAGCCGATATGGGCATAAAAGTGCGATGGCGCAAGCACATCTGCGACATTTGCCGGCAACCAATCAGCCCGGCTGCATGCCTTTGGCACGGATCAGGCGCACCGCCCCCGCGGTCCGCATGAAATCGATGAAGCCGCGCGCCGCCGCGGGGTCGGGGGCGCCGGCGGCAAGCCCGGCGGCATAAATAATGACGTTTTGCAATTCGCTCGGCAGCGGACCGACGAGTTCGGCGCCTTTGACCGGCAGAATGGCGACGATCTGCTGCATGCCGACCTCGGCCTCGCCTGCCGCAACAAGCTCGGCAACCGGACGGCTTGTCAGCTTCGTCTTCGGTTTCATTTCCAGCGCAATGCCGAGGCGATCCAGGAGATCCGCGATATAGGCGCCGCTCGGCCCGTCGCTATAGGCGATCGACTTTGCTTCGAGGAGCGCGCGCTTGAATGCATCGACGGTGCCGATATCGGGTTTCGGCGCGCCGGCGCGCACTGCGAAGCCGACGGCTGAGCGCGCCACGTCGGCGGTAGAGTCCGCTGCGATCCTGCCGGCGCGCGCCAGCGCGTCGAGCTCCGGCCGCGGCAATAGCGCGAGGTCGAAAGCCGCGCCGTCCTCGATTTCCTTCTGCAATACCGAAGTCAGCCGGAATTCGACCTCGGCTTTGACGCCGCTCGCACGCTCGAACAGCGGCACGATGTCGGCCATCAGCGAGCGCATGGCGCCGCCGGAGAGGATTTTGATTGTTGCGGACATGAAATTCCTTGTTTCCCGGTTCTGCGGTGCAGCACTTAGCGTAGCGAAGTGCTGCACCGCAGAACCGGGATCGTAACATATGCCGCGCGTGCGACGATCCCCGATCAGCGGTGTACCGCTTACGCGCTGCACCGCGTCCGGAAAAAGAAAAAGGGCCGCCCACCGGGGGCGGCCCTCGTTTTCGTCTTAAGCGCCGGCGTTACTCCGCCGCGGGCAACGCCACAGGCTCGGCGGCGGCTTCGGCTTTGATGGCGGCTTCCTTCTCGCGTTCGGCGAGAATGAGCGCATCGCGCTTGACGGCGATTTCGCGGATTTTGTTCATCATGGCGCCGGTCCCGGCCGGGATCAGGCGGCCAACGATGACGTTTTCCTTCAAGCCGTCGAGCGTATCGGCCTTGCCATTGACCGCGGCCTCCGTGAGCACGCGCGTCGTCTCCTGGAACGATGCCGCCGAGATGAACGACCGCGTCTGCAGCGAGGCCTTGGTGATGCCAAGCAGCACCGGATGCGCGGTCGCCGGCTTCTTGCCTTCCGCCGCGAAACGCGCATTGACCTCATCGAACTCAGTCTTGTCGACCTGTTCGCCCTGGATGAGGTCCGTTTCTCCGGAATTGACGATCTCGACTTTTTGCAGCATCTGCCGAACGATGACTTCGATGTGCTTGTCGTTGATAGCGACACCTTGGAGCCGATAGACATCCTGGATCTCGTTGACGAGGTAGCCGGCAAGCTCCTCGACGCCCTTGATCGCCAGGATATCGTGCGGCGCCGGGTTACCTTCGACAATGAAGTCGCCCTTCTCGATCACATCGCCGTCCTGCAAGTGGATGTGCTTGCCCTTGGGCACGAGATACTCCCTGGGTTCCTCATCCTTATTGGTCGGCTCGATGGTGATGCGCCGCTTGTTCTTGTAGTCGCGGCCGAAGCGCACCGTGCCGGAGATTTCCGCAATCACCGCGGACTCCTTCGGCCGACGCGCTTCGAACAGTTCGGCGACGCGCGGCAGACCGCCGGTGATATCGCGCGTCTTGGCGCTTTCCGTCGGGATACGGGCGATGACATCGCCCGCGCCCACGTGGCCGCCAGGATCGATCGAGATGATGGCGTCCACCGCCAGCAGATAGCGAGCGTCGCCGCCGCGGGCGAGCTTGAGGATCTTGCCGTCCTTGTCCTTGATCACCAGTGCGGGGCGCAGGTCCTGCTGGCCGCGGGCGGAGCCCGAGCGCCAATCGATGACCACGCGCTTGGCGATGCCGGTCGATTCGTCGAGCGTTTCCGTCAACGACTGACCGTCGACCAGATCCTCGTAGCCGACCATACCCTCGACTTCGGTGAGGATCGGGCGCGTATACGGGTCCCACTCGGCGATACGCTGGCCGCGTTTGATGTGTTCGCCGTCGGTGACCTTCAATCGTGCGCCGTACTGGATGCGGTGCACGGCACGCTCGGTCCCGTCGGGATCGAGCACGGCCACGATCAAGTTGCGGTTCATCGCGATCATGTCGCCTTCCGAATTGCGGGCGACGTTGAGGTTCTTGATCTTCACCGTGCCTTCGAAGTTCGACTCGACGAACGACTGCTCCGAAATCTGCGCCGCGCCGCCGATATGGAACGTGCGCATGGTGAGCTGCGTGCCCGGCTCGCCGATCGATTGTGCGGCGATGACGCCCACCGCCTCGCCCATATTGACCGGAGTGCCGCGGGCGAGATCGCGCCCGTAGCACATGGCGCAGCAGCCGCTCGTCGTCTCGCAGGTGAGCACCGAACGGATCTTCACCTCCTGCACGCCGGCATTGACCAGGCGTTCGACATGCTGCTCCTCGAGCAACGTCGCATTCGGCACCAGCATTTCGTTGCTGGTCGGGTCGCGCACGTCCTCGGCGGTGGTACGGCCGAGGATGCGGCTCGCCAGCGAGGCGACGACCGTGCCGGCGTCGATGATAGCCCGCACCTTGATGCCGCGCGTCGTGCCGCAGTCCACATCGGTGATGATGCAGTCCTGCGCCACGTCGACGAGGCGCCGGGTCAGATAACCCGAATTCGCCGTCTTGAGCGCGGTATCGGCGAGGCCCTTGCGCGCGCCGTGCGTCGAGTTGAAGTACTCGAGCACCGAGAGACCCTCCTTGAAGTTGGAGATGATCGGGCTCTCGATGATTTCGCCCGACGGCTTCGCCATCAGCCCGCGCATGCCGGCAAGCTGGCGCATCTGCGCGGGCGAACCGCGCGCGCCGGAATGCGCCATCATGTAAATCGAGTTGACCTGAGCCTCCTGGCCCTTCTCGGCCGACGGCCGCGCGGTGGAGATCTCCTTCATCATCGCTTCCGCGATTTCCTCAGTGCACTTCGACCATGCATCGACGACCTTGTTGTACTTCTCGCCCTGCGTGATCAGGCCGTCGTTGTATTGCTGTTCGAATTCCTTGACGAGCTCGCGGGTCTTATCGACGCTCGCTTTCTTGGAACGCGGCACCACCATGTCGTCCTTGCCGAACGAAATGCCCGCCTTGAACGCGTGGTGGAAGCCGAGCGCCATGACGCGGTCGCAGAAGATCACCGTCTCCTTCTGACCGCAGTGGCGATAGACCGTGTCGATCATGCCGGAGATTTCGCGCTTCGTCATCAGCTTGTTGACGAGGTCGTATGGCGTTTTGGCGAGCTTCGGCAGGACCGAGCCGAGAATGACGCGGCCGGGCGTGGTGTCGTACCAGCGCGACACCGGCTTGCCGTTCTCGTCGAGGCCTTCCCAGCGGTATTTGATCCGTGAATGCAGGCTGACGACCTTCTCGTGCAAGGCAAGCTCGATCTCGGACAGGTCGCCGAACAATTTGGGCTTTTCGCCCTCAACGGCGTCGCGAATGATCGAAAGGTAGTACAGGCCGAGCACGATATCCTGCGACGGCACGATGATCGGCGCGCCGTTAGCGGGATGCAGGATGTTGTTGGTCGACATCATCAAGACGCGCGCTTCGAGCTGCGCCTCGAGCGACAGCGGCACGTGAACCGCCATCTGGTCGCCGTCGAAGTCGGCGTTGAATGCCGCGCAAACCAGCGGATGCAGCTGGATCGCCTTGCCCTCGATCAGAACAGGCTCGAACGCCTGAATGCCGAGCCGATGCAGCGTCGGCGCACGGTTGAGCAGTACCGGATGCTCGCGAATGACCTCATCGAGAATGTCCCAAACCTCGGGTTTCTCCTTCTCGACGAGCTTCTTCGCCTGCTTCACGGTGGTCGACAGGCCCTTGGCGTCGAGCCGCGAATAGATGAACGGCTTGAACAGTTCGAGCGCCATCTTCTTCGGCAGTCCGCACTGATGCAGCTTCAGTTCGGGGCCGACCACGATTACCGAACGGCCGGAATAGTCGACGCGCTTGCCGAGCAGGTTCTGCCGGAACCGGCCCTGCTTGCCTTTGAGCATGTCGGCGAGCGACTTCAGCGGCCGCTTGTTGGCGCCGGTGATGACGCGGCCGCGGCGGCCGTTGTCGAACAAAGCGTCGACCGCCTCCTGCAGCATCCGCTTCTCGTTGCGGATGATGATATCCGGCGCGCGCAGCTCGATCAGCCGCTTCAGGCGGTTGTTGCGGTTGATGACGCGGCGATACAAATCGTTGAGGTCGGACGTAGCGAAGCGCCCGCCGTCGAGCGGCACCAGCGGCCGTAGATCGGGCGGGATCACCGGCACGTGCGTGAGGATCATCCATTCCGGCTTGTTCTTGGACTGGGTGAAGGCCTCGATCAACTTGAGCCGCTTGGCGAGCTTCTTCGGCTTGAGCTCGGACGTCGATTCGATGATTTCCTGGCGCAGATCGGCCGCCATCTTCTCGAGATCGAGCGCCTTGAGCATTTCGCGGATCGCTTCGGCGCCGATCATGGCGGTGAAGCTGTCGGCGCCGAATTGATCCTGCGCCTTGACGTAATCGTCCTCGCTCAGAAGCTGACGGTCTTTGAGCGGGGTAAGGCCCGGCTCAAGCACGACGTAATGCTCGAAATAGAGAATGCGCTCGAGGTCCTTGAGCGTCATGTCGAGCAAGAGACCGATCCGGCTCGGCAGCGACTTTAAGAACCAGATATGCGCCACCGGCGCGGCCAATTCGATATGGCCCATGCGCTCGCGCCGCACCCGCGACAGCGTCACTTCGACCGAGCACTTCTCGCAGATGATGCCCTTGTACTTCATGCGCTTGTACTTGCCGCACAAGCACTCGTAATCCTTGATCGGCCCAAAGATGCGCGCACAGAACAGCCCGTCGCGCTCGGGCTTGAAGGTCCGGTAATTGATGGTCTCGGGCTTTTTGATCTCGCCGTAGGACCAGGACAGAATCTTATCCGGGCTCGCAATCGAAATCCGGATCTGGTCGAAGACCTGAGCCGGCACCTGCGGGCTGAAAAGATTCATGAGCTCTTGGTTCATCGTCTGCTCCTTGGCTGCCGCGGCAGCCCGAAAAATCCTGATTTGTCATGCCCCGCGAAGGCGGGACACCCAGTAATCACCGCATCTGCGGGTTACTGGATCGCCCGCCTGCGCGGGCGATGACGACTGGGAGAGCGGCACGCTTGCCGCTGCTCCCTCGCTATTCCGCCGCCTCGGGCATGCTGCCGTCGCCGCCGCGCTGCTGCTTGGAATTGTGCAGGTCGACGTTCAATCCGAGCGAGCGCATTTCCTTGACCAGCACGTTGAACGATTCCGGAATACCGGACTCGAACGCGTCGTCGCCGCGCACGATCGATTCGTAGACCTTGGTGCGTCCGGCGACGTCGTCGGACTTCACCGTCAGCATTTCCTGCAACGTGTAGGCGGCGCCGTAGGCTTCGAGCGCCCACACCTCCATTTCGCCGAAACGCTGGCCGCCGAATTGCGCCTTGCCGCCGAGCGGTTGCTGGGTGACGAGGCTGTACGGGCCGATCGACCGGGCATGGATCTTGTCGTCGACGAGGTGATGCAGCTTCAGCATATAGATGTAGCCGACCGTCACCTTGCGATCGAACGTATCGCCGGTGCGCCCGTCATAGAGCGACACTTGCCCGGAATGATCGAGGCCGGCGAGATCGAGCATATGCTCGATGTCGGCCTCCTTGGCGCCGTCGAACACCGGCGTCGCAATCGGCACGCCATGGCGCAGATTGCTGCCGAGCTCCATGAGGCCCTTATCGTCGAGCGACTTGATGGTTTCTTCCTCGCCGTAGACCTTCTTCAACAGTTCCTTCAGCGGCTTGGAATCCTTCTTGCCGTTGTACAGGTCGACGGCGTGGCCGATTTTCAAGCCGAGCCCGGCGCAAGCCCAGCCGAGGTGGGTTTCCAAGATCTGGCCGACGTTCATGCGGCTCGGCACGCCGAGCGGATTGAGCACGACGTCGACCGGCGTGCCGTCGGCGAGGAACGGCATGTCCTCCGCCGGCACGATCTTCGACACCACACCCTTGTTGCCGTGGCGGCCGGCCATCTTGTCGCCGGGCTGGATCTTGCGCTTCACGGCAACGAAGACTTTGACCATCTTCATGACGCCGGGCGGCAACTCGTCGCCGCGCTGCAGTTTTTCGACCTTGTCGAGGAAGCGCTGTTCGAGGCGCTTCTTCGATTCGTCGTACTGCTTACGAATGGCTTCGATCTCCGCCATGATCTTGTCGTTCGGCGAAGCGAACAGCCACCATTGCGAGCGCGGATATTCTTCGAGCACCGCTCGCGTGATCTTGGTGTCCTTCTTAAAACCCTTCGGCCCGGCAATGCCCTGGCGGCCTTCCAACAGTTCGGCGAGGCGGCCATAGACGTTGCGGTCGAGGATCGCCTGCTCGTCGTCGCGGTCCTTGGCGAGCCGTTCGATCTCTTCACGCTCGATGGCAAGCGCACGCTCGTCCTTCTCGACGCCGTGCCGGTTGAAGACGCGGACTTCGACGACGGTGCCCTGCACGCCGGGCGGCACCCGCAAGCTGGTGTCGCGCACGTCAGAGGCCTTCTCGCCGAAGATGGCGCGCAGGAGCTTTTCCTCCGGCGTCATCGGGCTCTCGCCCTTCGGTGTGATCTTACCGACCAGGATGTCACCGGCGCGCACTTCGGCGCCGATATAGACGATGCCGGCTTCGTCGAGGTTCTTCAGCGTCTCTTCCGAAACGTTCGGAATATCACGCGTGATTTCCTCAGGTCCCAGCTTGGTGTCGCGCGCCATCACTTCGAATTCCTCGATATGGATCGAGGTGAAGACGTCGTCTTTGACGATGCGCTCAGAAAGCAGGATCGAGTCCTCGAAATTGTAGCCGTTCCACGGCATGAACGCGACCAGCGCATTCCGCCCGAGCGCCAGCTCGCCGAGATCGGTCGACGGACCGTCGGCGATGATGTCGCCCTTCTTGACCTGATCGCCCACTTTCACCAGTGGCCGCTGGTTGATGCAGGTGTTCTGGTTGGAGCGCTGGAACTTCATCAGCCGGTAGATATCGACGCCGGGCTTGGTCGGGTCCGGCTCGTCGGTAGCGCGGATGACGATACGGGTGGCGTCGACCTGATCGACCACGCCGGTCCGGCGCGCGGCGATCGCCGCGCCGGAATCGCGCGCGACGACGCCTTCCATGCCGGTGCCAACGAACGGCGCCTCGGCGCGCACCAGCGGCACCGCCTGACGCTGCATGTTGGAGCCCATCAGCGCACGGTTGGCGTCATCGTTCTCCAGGAACGGGATGAGCGCCGCCGCCACCGAAACGAGCTGTTTCGGCGACACGTCCATGAAATCCACCTTGTCGGGCGGAATGAGCTGGACGTCACCAGCATGCCGCACGACGACGAGATCGTCGGTGAAGCGGCCTTTCGCATCGATCGCGGAATTGGCCTGCGCCACGGTGTAGCGCCCTTCCTCCATCGCCGAGAGATAGATCACCTCGTCGCTGACGCGGCCGTCCTTGACCTTGCGGTAAGGCGTCTCGACGAAGCCGTATTTGTTCACCCGCGCATAGGTCGCGAGCGAGTTGATCAGGCCGATATTCGGTCCTTCCGGCGTCTCGATCGGACAGATGCGGCCATAATGGGTCGGGTGCACGTCGCGCACTTCGAAACCGGCGCGCTCGCGCGTGAGCCCGCCCGGCCCAAGCGCCGACAGGCGCCGCTTGTGCGTGATCTCCGACAGCGGATTGGTCTGATCCATGAACTGCGACAGTTGCGAGGAGCCGAAGAACTCGCGCACCGCGGCGGCCGCCGGCTTGGCGTTGATCAAATCCTGCGGCATCACGGTATCGATATCGACCGACGACATGCGCTCCTTGATGGCGCGCTCCATGCGCAGAAGCCCGATGCGATACTGATTTTCCATCAGTTCGCCGACCGAGCGCACCCGGCGATTGCCGAGATGGTCGATGTCGTCGATCTCGCCCTTGCCGTCGCGCAGATCGACCAGCGTGCGGATCACCGCGATGATGTCTTCCTTGCGCAGGATGCGCATGGTGTCTTCGGCGGTGAGGTCGAGCCGCATGTTCATCTTGACGCGGCCGACGGCGGACAGATCGTAACGCTCCGAGTCGAAGAACAGCGACTGGAACATGTTCTGCGCCGTGTCGATGGTCGGCGGCTCGCCCGGGCGCATGACGCGATAGATATCGAACAGCGCGTCTTCGCGCGTCATATTCTTGTCGATCGCCAGCGTGTTGCGGATATAGGCGCCGACGTTGACGTGGTCGATGTTAAGGAGCGGCAGCTCCTTGTAGCCGAAATCAATCAGCGACTTCAGCGGCGTCTTACCGACGTTGATTTCCCACTCGCCATCTTTCTTCTCGGTGCCGGTGATCTCCTCGCCGGCTTCGGCGTAGATCTCGCCGGTCTTCGGATTGACGAGGTCTTCGGCGATGTAATGGCCGACCAGTTCCTCGTCGGACAACCGCAGCGCCTTGAGTCCCTTCTCGGCAAGCTGCCGAGCCTGGCGCACGGTGAGCTTCTTGCCGGCTTCGAGTATGACCTTGCCGGTATCGGCGTCGACCAGATCGTTGATCGCCTTGTAGCCGCGCAGGCGGTTGGCGTCGAACGGCACGCGCCAACCTTCCTTGGCGCGCTTGTAGGGCACCTGCTTGTAGAAGGTGTTGAGGATTTCCTCGCCGGTCATGCCGAGCGCGTAAAGCAGCGACGTGACCGGGATCTTCCGCCGCCGGTCGACGCGTGCATGAACGATGTCCTTGGCGTCGAACTCGATATCGAGCCAGGAACCGCGATAGGGAATGATGCGGGCGGCGAACAGCAGCTTGCCCGAGGAATGCGTCTTGCCCTTGTCGTGATCGAAGAACACGCCGGGCGAGCGGTGCATCTGCGAGACGATGACGCGCTCGGTGCCGTTGATGACGAAGGTGCCGTTATTGGTCATGAGCGGAATGTCGCCCATATAGACATCCTGCTCCTTGATGTCCTTGACCGAACGCGCGCCGGTCTCTTCGTCGATATCGAATACGATGAGCCGCAGCGTCACTTTGAGCGGCGCGGCGTAGGTCATGCCGCGCTGGCGGCACTCGTCGACGTCGTATTTCGGCGGCTCGAATTCGTACTTCACGAATTCGAGCTGCGAGGTGTTGGAGAAATCGGAAATCGGGAACACCGACTTGAACACGGCCTGCAGGCCCTCGTTGGGCCGCCCGCCTTGCGGCTCCACCACCAGCAGGAATTGGTCGTAGGACGCCTTCTGAACCTCTATGAGGTTCGGCATCTCCGCGACTTCCTCGATTTTTCCGAAAAACTTTCTTACGCGCTTCCGACCGATAAACGTCTGCGCCATCATGTCCTCTCGATCAATCGAACCATCGGGTTCGAACCGCCGGCATCAGGCTTCGCTACCGTTACCGTCCGCTCAAACCATCACGCTCGCACCGCAAGGCAAAAAGCCTCAGCGGTTCGTGGTACCGAGGCGATCAAGACGACTCTCCAGAAGGCCGCAATCCATCGCGACCGTCGGGACAGGCGTCACACGCCCTGTATTTGCGCCGCATTTTCCGGCGATTCGGCCAAAGTTCCGAATCACCGGATTACACACGACTAAACCTCTCTCGGAATCCCCGGGCCTCGCTCCGCTCGCCCGGGAATTTCCCTTAAATAAGCACTGCTTACTTAAGCTCAACCTTTGCGCCGACCTTTTCGAGCGTCGCCTTGATCTTGGCGGCCTCGTCCTTGTTGACGCCTTCCTTGACGTTTTTGGGCGCGCCCTCGACCAGATCCTTAGCCTCTTTCAGGCCAAGCCCGGTAATGGCGCGAACTTCCTTGATGACCTCGATCTTCTTTTCGCCGACGGCGGCGAGAACGACCGTGAACTCGGTCTTTTCCTCGGCCGCCGGGACCGCGGCAGCCGCGGGGCCTGCCGCGACCGCAACCGCGGCAGCGGCCGAAACGCCCCACTTCTCTTCGAGAAGCTTGGCGAGTTCCGACGCCTCGAGCACGGTGAGGCTGGAGAGGTCATTCACGATTTTTTGCAGATCAGCCATGAGATTTGTCCTTTGGTTCTAACCTTCGAAATTGATGCCTTAGGCAGCCGCGCTTTCGGTTTTGCTGGCATAGGCCTGCACCACACGAGCGACCTTGGCGGCAGGGGCGTTGACCACCTGCGCAATCTTGGTCGCCGGCGCCTGGATCAGGCCCACGATCTTCGCCCGCAACTCGTCGAGCGAGGGCAAAGCGGCGAGCGCCTTGACCCCATTCGGGTCGAGCGTGGTCGTGCCCATCGCTCCGCCAAGAATTATGAACTTCTCGTTCGTCTTGGCGAAATCGACGGCGACCTTGGGCGCCGCCACCGGATCGCCGGAAAAGGCAATCAGGGCCGGCCCTTTGAGCAAGGGCGCGATCGAGGCGACGTCGCTGCCTTCGAGAGCGATCTTGGCGAGACGGTTTTTCGCGACCTTCACGCTCGCGCCAGCCTGCTTCATCTGCCGACGCAGAGTCTGCATCTGTGCGACCGTAAGGCCGGAATAATGAGCCACGACGACGACCTTGGTGGCCTTGAAGACCTCGCCAAGCGCGGTGATGGCTTCGCTTTTTGCCGCTCGATCCAAGAGCTCTCTCCGACTGGCGGTCCAAATCGCGGAACCGCCCGGTTGATGCCGGCCGTCCCGCAAATCCTCCCCCTTGAGGGAGGAGAACCCAGGCAGGACGACGTTCACACCCTGCCCCCCGGGCCGGCTCGCGCCGTTCCGGGCCATCGAGGTCAGAACCAAAGGGCATAGACTTTGTAAGAGGCCTAGCCCTTGTCCTTCACCCGTCTATGCTGGCTCTTTCGAATTAAGCCGTTGCCGGCGCCCGCAGTCTCGGACAGGATGCACTTACCGAATCCACTAATCTTTCCAGCCTCTTAGAAAATCCGAACAGGATGTGCCCTAAGAGGAAAGTCTCGCTCACATGATTTTCGAGAAGCGCACAAAGGCGCGCCGACAAACCGGGCCGGCACGCCCATGGGCTCTATTTAGACCGCAACATCGCTCTTGCCAAGTGATTTCCCAGGTGATTTTCCAAGTGATTTTCGGCGGCTTTGCCGAAGCTTCACGGCGGCTTACCATCCCAACAAGATAATTAAGGGAGGCTCGACCCCATGCCGCAAAATACCGATCGCATCCTGACCACCCATGTCGGCAGCCTGATCCGGCCGCCGAAACTTGTCGAATTCTGGCGCGCCATCGAGGCCGGCAAGCCCTATGACGAGGCTGCGTTCGAGGCATGCCTCACCGAATCCGTCGCCGACATCGTGCGCCAGCAGGCCGAAACCGGCATCGACATCGTCAGCGACGGCGAATTCAGCAAAGGCGCCAACTGGGCCTTCTACGTCCACAAGCGGCTATCTGGCATCACAATCCGGCTGGCAACGCCCGAGGAAACCAAGGATCCGATGGCGTCGATGTCCGGCGGACGCGATCGCGAAGCGTTCCCGGAATTTTATGCGGAATACGACGTGGCGTCGGGCTTAGGCAAACGGCTTGGCAATCGCGTGGTCGTCAACGGCGCAATCTCCTATTCCGGCCAAAAGCTGGTCGGCCGCGACATCAAAAATCTCACCGCCGGCATCGCCCAGATGAAGGATCGCTCCCCATCATTGGCCGGGTTCTTGCCGGTTGTGGCGCCCGCGAGTGCGACGCCCGGCGCCAAGATCGAGCACTACAAGAACGAAGAGACTTTCCTATTTGCGCTCGCCGACGCCCTGCATCAGGAATATAAGGCGATCGTCGACGCCGGGCTTTACGTTCAGGTCGACGATGCCTTCCTGCCCTACATGCACGAGCGCATGGTGCCGCCGATGTCCAACGCCGAATATCGGCGGTGGGCCCAGTTGCGGGTCGATGCGCTCAATCACGCACTGCGCGGCATCCCCGAGGAGCGCTCGCGCTATCACATTTGCTGGGGCAGCTGGAACGGCCCGCACGCTTTCGATGTGCCGCTCAAGGACATCATCGATCTCGTCCTTCAGGTCCGCGTCGGCCACTATTCATTCGAAGCCGCCAATCCGCGTCACGCGCACGAGTGGCGAGTGTGGCAGAGCGTAAAGCTCGCGCCCGGAAAAATCTTGATCCCGGGCGTGATCAGTCACGCCACCAATATCGTCGAGCATCCCGAACTGGTTGCCGAGCGGATCGTGCGGCTCGCCAAGATCGTCGGTCGCGAGAACGTCATGGGCGGCACCGATTGCGGCTTCGCGCAGAGCCCGTTCGCACGCCGCGTTCACCCGACCATCATGTGGGCGAAGCTGAAAGCGCTGGTCGAGGGCGCGCGCATCGCGACGCAGGCGCTGTGGGGAAAGCGCGCGGCGGCGTGATGAAGCCCTCCCCCATTATGGGGAAGGGGATACTTAGTGCGGCTGCTGCGCGTTCGGGAACAAGCTGCCCGGCTCGACCTTCACGCCCGGCCCCATGGTCGAGGAAATCGCCACCCGGTTGATGAAGTGGCCCTTGGCGCCTGCCGGCCGGGACTTCTGCACCGCATCCGCAAAGGCCATGATGTTCTCGATCAGCTTTTCGGCGGAAAACGAGGCCTTGCCGACGCCAGCTTGGACGACGCCGGCCTTCTCGGCGCGGAATTCGACCGATCCGCCTTTGGCGCCCTTGACCGCGTTGGTGATGTCCATGGTCACGGTGCCGACTTTGGGATTGGGCATCAATCCACGCGGTCCCAAAACCTTACCGAGACGGCCGACCAGCGGCATCAAGTCCGGCGTGGCGACGACGCGGTCGAAGTCGATCGCGCCGCCCTGCACTTTCTCCACCAGATCCTCGGCGCCGACGACGTCGGCGCCGGCCGCCTTGGCCTCATCGGCCTTGGCGCCGCGGGCGAACACCGCGACGCGCACCGAACGCCCGGAGCCGTTCGGCAGATTGACCACCCCGCGCACCGTCTGGTCGGCATGGCGCGGATCTATGCCGAGATTCATCGCCACTTCGACGGTCTCGTCGAACTTGGCTTTGGCGCGATCCTTGACCATCTTCACGGCTTCGGAGAGCGGATAGAGCTTTTCGCGGTCGACACCTTCGCGTATCGCGCGCGTGCGTTTCCCAATCGTGCTCATGCCTTCACCTCTAACCCCATCGAGCGCGCGGACCCTTCGATCATGCGCATGGCGGATTCGATCGTGTCGCAGTTCAGATCCTTCATCTTCTGCTCCGCGATCTCGCGGACCTGGGCTTTGGTCACCGAGCCGGCGATATCGCGGCCGGGCGTCTTCGAGCCGCTCTCGAGCTTGGCCGCTTTCTTGAGGAAGTGCGACACCGGCGGGGTACGCAATTCGAAGGTGAAAGAACGGTCGGCATAGACCGTGATGGTGACGGGGATCGGCGCGCCCTTCTCCAGCTTCTGGGTCTGCGCGTTGAATGCCTTGCAGAACTCCATGATATTGAGGCCGCGCTGGCCGAGCGCAGGGCCGATCGGCGGTGACGGATTGGCCGCCCCCGCCGGCACCTGCAGCTTTACATAGCCGGTGATTTTCTTTGCCATTCTCTACTCCTGTTAGTGGTGCGGCTATTGACGGCTGGCAGCCGCCTCACCTCCCACGACTTCACTCTCTCTTCGTCATGCCCGGCGTCGTTGCCGGGCATCCACGTCTTAAACGCCGACAAGCCAGACGCGGATGGCCGAGACAAGCCCGGCCACAAGGCTACAATTTCTCCACCTGCCCGAATTCCAGTTCGACCGGCGTGGCGCGGCCGAAGATCGACACCGCGACTTTGAGCCGCGAGCGGCCTTCGTCGACTTCTTCCACCGTACCGTTGAACGAGGCGAACGGACCGTCCGACACGCGAACCTGCTCGCCCACTTCGAACGAAACCGAGGGCTTGGGCCGCTCGATGCCTTCCTGCACCTGCTGCAGCAGACGCTGCGCTTCGGCCTCCGCCAGCGGCATCGGTTTGTTGTCGGAGCCGAGGAATCCGGTCACCTTGGGCGTGTTTTTGATCAGGTGATAGGCTTCATCGGTCATTTGCATCTTCACCAGCACGTAGCCTGGGAAGAACTTGCGCTCGGCGTCGACTTTGCGGCCGCGCCGCACTTCGACGACCTTTTCTTTAGGCACAAGGATTTCCTCGAACAGGCCGGACAGCCCGCGCTGTTTGGCCTGCTCACGGATCGAATCCGCCACCTTGTTCTCGAAATTCGAGTAGGCGTGGACGGCGTACCATCGGCTCGTCATGTCATGAATTCCGGATCATCAATTTGGATCGTGAGTGTTGTGAATTGCAAAGCTCAAGAGTTGATGCCGAGAAGAAAGCTCACTGCGATACGCATGACCTGATCGGCGAGCAGGAAGAAGATCGAGGCGATGACGACCATGACGAACACCATGATGGTGGTCACGGTGGTCTCCTTGCGCGTCGGCCAAGTGACCTTCTGCGCCTCGGCGCGCACCTCCTGCAGAAACTTGAACGGACTGACTTTCGCCATTCGCTTAATCCAATAGTCGTTCCCCCGCCCGATTTCTAAGGACGAGACCGACACCGCGGTTCCTTTTGGGGGAATATGCTCGTCGCGGATGTCCGTTACCGGGCCGCTGACGATGGCTGTTAAGTACTGCCGGCCCACCGCACCGTCAAGGTATCTGGCGTCGAAGATCGGGGAATCAGGGGCTCTAGTAAGGCCAAGTCATCCAACCATTTGATGTTTGGCGGCCTGATTCCTGCCCCTCGGATTGGCAGGAGTGGAGGGACTCGAACCCCCAACCCCCGGTTTTGGAGACCGGTGCTCTAGCCATTGAGCTACACTCCTAGGCGTCCGCGGCGCAGAGATGCCTCTCGGCGTCGCTTAGCGCAAGACCTTGATGTCGTCCTTAACGGTCGGCTCACTGATCGAAGCGCCGAACGCGCAGGGTGGAGCGGGTGAAGGGAATCGAACCCTCGTCATAAGCTTGGAAGGCTTCTGCTCTACCATTGAGCTACACCCGCATACCGCGATCTGCCGCGGCAGGCGGGCAAAATAGCGCATCTCCGCCGACCGGCAAGGGTGAAACGGGTGTTGCTGCGGATTTAGTTCGGCTAGAGCAGGATGATTTTTAGTCCAGTCGACATCTCGCTCTAGCTATTTGTTTGCGCATGTCCTTTTCGCAAAACCGGTTCCCACTTTTGCGGGACATGCTCTAATGCGTCAATCGCGCCGCCGCCACCGCCTGCTGGAACAAGGTCTGCATCGCCGCGGTAATATCGCCGTCAGTGGTGACCGAGAAAAACATCCCCGGCGACGCGCAACTTTCCATGTTCGGAGCGATGTTGCTCTGAAACGGCGCGATCCAGTTATTGTACCAGGAATTGGTCGGCAGCGGCAGATAGTCGGTGTACAGCACCGCGATCTGGATGCCGCGATTCTTAATCGTCGTGCACCAGGTGGTATTGAACGGTTGCTGACAGCGGTTGCCGTCAAGCGCCTGCGAGCAGGACGACGACACTTCGTCGTCGACGCCATCGGTGACGATGAACAGCACTTCTTGCGGCGTGCTGGCCGGCGTGCCGGTGCCCGGCAGCGGCATCAGCGTGTTGATGGCCGACATGGCGGATTCGAAATTCGTGTCGGTATCGTTATTTTGAGTCGTTTTCGTCAGCCAATTGTTGGAGTAGACCTCTTCGACGTTGATATTGGTAGCCGCCGCTTGCGCGTTCGTCAGATTCGACGTCAACAGCTGGATGGTGTTGAGACTGGAATTGTTGAAAGTGTAGATCGCCATTTGATATTGCTGATTCGATCCTTCCATCGACGCCGCCGAGCTCATCAGCGACTGGGTCGCGCTCGCCAAATTCTGCATCCGCGTCACCACACTCAGATTCTTTGCCAGCGTATAGTTGTCCTCGCCGCCCGGATTGCCCAGGTTATCCGCAGCGGGATTGGATTCATGACAGGCGAAGGCGCAACCACCCTGCGCCGACGTGTTGGCGACCATGGTCGCGATGCCAGCGCTCGTCGCCGCGATGTTCATCGACGGCGAATTGTCGAGCAGCAAGTAGAAGTCGATATTCGTCGTCAGGCCGGCTTGCGCGGTCGACGAACCGGTGATCGTCGTCGTCGGATAGCCGAAAATGCCCATGAACATGTTGGACTTCGTCGCTGTGTAATTGACCACGGCGGTCCGTCCGGTCGTCGAATCGGCCACGGTTGCGGATACATTGCTCACCGTGACATTGGGAATATTCACGGCTTCGGCATTGAAAGTATTTTGCGCGGTGGCCTGCGCCGCATCCGGCGTGCCCGTTATGGCCTGATGATCGACCGCAGAGAGCGCAGCGGTATCGGCCACCGCATCGAGCTTGGCCTTCGCCATGTTGGCGGTGCCGTAATCGACGCCGGCGCCGACGGCGAAGATAAGGGGAATTGCGGTCAGGCCCATCATGATGGCCATGCTGCCGCCGTCGTCGCGGCGGAAGCGACGCACTTGGCGCATCGCGCCGCGGACCAAGCGAACGACATTCGTCATCGGACAAAACCCTTACTGTTGCGGGAGCGCGTCCTTAAACAGTTGCCAACGCCGCCCAGCACAAGAGCTTGAGCCGCCAGGTTCTTCACGCAGTGTTTTGCCGTGGGATTCCTAAAGATGACGTGAAACTACTCAGCGACGAACCGTTGCTTCACAGCGCCGCCTTTTTTGAAAGCGTGTCTCAAATATTCGTTTGTTTGCTAACCTTGTGATAAGCATCGACGCCGTTCGCCAAATCTCATTAAATTTCGCCGCGCCCGGCCATGATCTTGATCCGGTCGGCGGTCCGGCAAGCGATGGCCTGGACGGCCGGCGAAGGATTGACGCCGCCCCACCGTCGGAAGCACCGCGCCGTCGCAGAGCCGCACATTAGGGATATTTGCGAGAGCGTCAGTCAGCAGTGACCACGCTGGTTTGCGGATCGGCCCCATGCGGGCGGTGCCGTTGAGATAACATCCGATATCGAACGATACCAATTATGGAATTGGCAGGTCGTCGTCGTTCTTCGACGACAGCGTGTACTGGCCGCGAAACAGCTCGCGCTCGATCGCTGCGCGGTTTCTCCGCTCGCCGGCAAAGGCGCGGGAGATTTGCGCAACGAGTTTGCGCCATTCGGCGATCGCCATCGTGACAAAGGCTGCGAGCCGCGGCGCGCGCTGCGCTATAACGTCGATGCCGGCGGCGATAATCTCGATATGTCGGCCGCCCCCGTTGTCGAGATCGAGTTCGAGCGATTCGTTGAGAAACATCATCGCGCAGCCCGCCGGCGCACTGGTATCGCGGGCAAAGCGCACGGCCGAGCGCCGCAACACAAATACGCCGCCGCAACGGCCCTCCGCCTCGCGCGCCACCCAGAATCCATGCTTGTTCTGGGCGATGTAGAACAGTGGGATTGTTTGGCTGAGAACCGTGAGATCCGGCCGCTTGGGGAAATTGACCACCGTACTGCGCCCAGCGGGGCTTTGGCCGCGCGAGACGGAGTTCGGCGCGGAATTTGCCACGGCGAGCCTGACGCCTTGCGGCGCACTGGAACTGGCAAAGCCGAAATTCTTGAAGAGGCCGCTCATCGTCTTGATACGCTATTTGGCTTTCATGGCCCGAGCCGTGTTCGGGATCGAAACGCCGCCGAGCCTCGCATTCCGCAGGTGCTGCGGTTTCTTCACCATCAGTTGCCGGCAGCGCCTGATGTCATCGTCGACCCGGCGCAGTTCCTGTTCCGAGATCGCGTGCTTGGTCGGATAGGCGACCAGCGCATCGAGCCGCTCGGCGATTCCGCGCCAGAACCGCCGCCGTTTCACCGCGCGATTCGCAGGCTCTAGATTGAAGTCGTCAGAAAGGACGCTCATTGGGCCCTCTCCTTCTCGTTGTTTTGGCTGCGCCGAATCTGCGCTTGAGGCCATATAAATTCGAGACCAAGCGAGCGCCTTTCTCATAAAGGCGGCATAGGAGCGTAAACGAAACGGAAAACGCCACTGCGCTCATGCGAAATTATCGCAACAGTTCGGCCCGGCCAGCGCCTGGTCGAAGGCGGGCACCGTCGGCACGGATTGCGCGGCAACGAATGTCCTGCGGCGAGCTTGAAGAAAAGCCAGCAAGATGGCGAGCGGCATGACTTCGTGAGTGGCGTCGGCCGTATCGTCGAGCGCGGCAGGCACGTTGGGTTGCCGGGACAGCGAGCAATGCCACTGCCCGTCTTCACGGATCAGCCGCCGCAGCGTCCAGCCCGGCAGTTCCAGCTCGATCAGGGTTAACGCGGCATCGGCCCATGCGCCCGATTCCACCAGTCGGTCGATTCGGGCGGCCTTTCCTGCCTTGGTCAGCACCGGAATACGGGTGCACGCGCCGGCGACGATCTTCGCAATAAGGCCAAGCGTGGGCTGCGGCGCGAAGCGAACCGCTTCGTCCAAACGATCAAGCAGAACGGCCTGGTCATGACCAAATAACGTTTTTGCGAATTCGCGCATGGAAGCTCTCGACCTCGCGTCATAAAATGGCGTCAAAGGCCGTAAAGAAGCGAGAGCACGCGAGAGGGAATAATATAAAGGCGGCATAAGAAACCGACCGCGCTCTCATAAACATCCCGAGCGCGGACGTTTGCGGGACTAATGCGGCAAGCGAAAATACTTACGCCAGTTTGGAAGCGATCTGGAGAAGCTCCGATTAGACCGTCCGGAAGCCTTGCTTTGAGAGCCGCAAGCGCCTTTGGCAGCGGCCCGGCCGGCGCCTGATCGGGCGCGCCAGAGCTTCTTCTGAGCATTGAAGAAGTCGCGATATTGACGCGGATTGAAATCAAGCAGCGTCCCGCCGGAAGCAAAGTGCTGGATGAAAGCCATGCCGATCGCGTAAGTCGCGCCAGCGGATAACGCCGGCATCACGACCGCGCTCACAGCCATCCCCACGACTGGCACGCTCTTGGTCATGCTCGCGGCTCCCATCCCGCTGCTCGCCGGGATCATTGAGCCCGCTAGGCTGGCAATAAGCGCCTTGCCTCGGTTTGCGGAAAACGGAACGCCGTAGATCCGTGAAATGCGCCGCAGCATTTCAATCTGCACGCCGCCGACGGCTGCCAGATCGAGGAACGGCACCGGGATAATTCCGGCCACGCCGGACCACAAGGAAAAGCGTTCGACCAATTTTACCGCAATTGCACGCCGACCATCGGACGGGGTCTCGATCACGACGGGTAAATGCACTTCTGCTGCGACAGTCGATGCGTCGCTCGCCGGTTCTGGCGGCGCTGTCGTCTCCGTTGCCGGTGTTGTTTCTGACTTTGCGTCCGGGACGCGCAGCTCGACCGGCGGCGCCGTCGCCGTCGTCCCCGCCGCCGCTGCGGCAATGACTCCTTCAAGCCGCGCGATATTCTGCAGCAGGCGGTCGCTGGCGAGACGGAGAAAGAAATAGCCGAACTCCGGATTATCGAAATAGATTTCGAGCAGCCGGTCATAGGTAATAGCCAGCACCTCGCCGTTCTCGATACATTCGACCGTCTGCGTCCTTCGATTATTGGGTGTGACAAAACCAAGTTCGCCTACCAAGCGACCGGGCGGCAGTTCGACGCCGATCTCAGACACGAGAAATTTTCCTGTGACCGTCAGGAACATCTCATTGGCAGCTTGTCCTTTTCGAAATAGGACATCGCCGCGGCGATAAATTCGACGGTTCATAAACGGCTTGAGCCAGTCCATCGATAGATCGCCTTGCGCGGCGACGCGCGCCTTCTTGACTAGGCTGCGCATTTGAAACAGGCGCCAGCTGTTGATGGGCAGCAGGAGCAAATACATGAAAAAGGTCGACATCGCTCCGGCGAGCGCGCCATAGGCCATAAAGAACAGGGCGCTGATGATGCCGAAAACGCGCAGCGGCACCATTGTCCGCATCAGCAGAGTCGCGCCGTAGAAAACCGCGCCGATCAGCGCACACGCACTGGCAAAATTGAGATGTGCCGACGCGACGTCGATCAGCCGCTCGAATATCGCGTGCCACGTGACGTTGGTGGGATCGAGGCCGAGTTGAATAAGCAGCTTGTCGAATGTCAGATTCTGCGTCAAACGATCGAGTTCGCGATCCAGCATCGCCGTCAGATTTTGATCTGCGCTATTCATTCCCCCTCCGGCACGATCTGCCCTGGCGACCGCCGCAACTCCTCAGCCGACAACATATTCCGGCGTCTCTAAAGCCGATAGCCCCGGCGCAGGCGGACCAAGCTCGAAAACACCCGCACCGCGCGCTAACTCAGCCGTCTATGGCGATAACCTCATTTACGGTCACGCGCCGACCTTTATGCAATTCCTACAATACTATCTTGCCCTGCCCCTCGATTTCATATGACCCGCGTTTCACATCCATCCCAGAATTCAGCCTGCGTGCACGCGCGCTGAAGCCAACGAGACGGCTCTTGCGATGGGGCGAAATCCTAAGGCTCAAATTGAAGGCGGCAAGACGCGCCCCGACCTTTCCGCGTTGCTGACGGTCCTGGCGCTCCTGGCGGCCGCGGCGATCACCAAGCTCGGCGCTGCGACACAATTCCTTCACCTTGCCCATTCGCATGCGGCCGGCTTGCTGTAGGCATTGTGGAACGAGCACTGAGGGCTGAAGCCAACGTTTCTCATTGCGGCGCTGCCGTCACCCTGCGTCGCGCCGGCCGACAGCGTTTATTAGGCGACCGCATTCGGCAACATCTCACCCCTCGGCCACGATAGTGGTCTCGATCGCTGCGATACGCTGCTGTAATTTTACCAGCTCGTCTTTGGGCAAGTTCCCAGCGCATCCGACCGCCACACGCCGCGCGCGCTCGACCAGTTCGGTACGAAGATCAGCATGCTCGGTAGCGATTGCGATATCGTGAAAAGCGCGCGCTAGCCGCAAGCTTACCGCGATATCGGCAGCGGCATAGTGCCTGATCTGCTCGAACGCCGTATCGAGCAGGCCATCGAAGCTCATCCACGGCACGAAGAGCCGCAGCACGTGCGGCGGCGCGTAATAGTGAGATGGCGGCGGCATGCGGCTAATCCAGAGGATCATGATTCGGCTGAGCTGGTCCACGCAGCTGATCGCGGTACTGGGATCGTTGACGGCCGGCGACATCGCACGTAGCGCGATATCGACGATCTGGATGATGCCGAACTCAACATCCTGCTGCATAGTGCGCGTCGGACCGATATCGAAGGCCGCGATGAGATGGAGCGCACGGTCGGCCGGCACGCGCTCCGGTTTCGACACGCGCGCGATCGGAACGCCGGCCGGCACAAACTGGCCGACGCGACGCTCCAAATGCACCGAAATGCGGTAGGCCTGCGCCAGGGCGATAAGGTGCTTGATATCGACATAGCGGATATAGCCAGACCGCCGACTGAGAAGGGGTCCGTCTTGTGACGGCGGCGCCTCACTCCGATCCGATGACGGGAACGGCCCCCGCGGGTAGGGCATGAGTTCCTCGATGACCAACTCGGTTTCGCGCGCAATTCGATCGACGATGTGGTTGACGCTGATTGATTGGGAGATGTGGTTGATGAAGTAAATCAGCCAGCCCACACACACCAGCGCGAGCAGCATCGCCCCCGTCACGGTCACGACGGGCACAAATGGATGCGGCAATGCACGTGCGGCAGGCAATGCCGCCATGCAGTAAGAGAAAGTTCCGAGGAACACACCAAGTGTCCACTGCGTGGTGCGGTCCCTGACGAAGCTGATCAGAATGCGCGGCGAGAATTGCGTCGATGCGAGCGTCAGCGTCATTAGCAGGATCGCGAACACAATCGACACGACCGTCATGATCGAAGTGGCGATGCTGCTGAGGATCACTTGGGCCACGCCGGGATCCTGATGCGACGGAAAAAGGATGTTCGGGATCCAGCCGCTGATTTGCGGCCTGGCTTCTTCCAGAGACGAGAGAACGGCGCCCGCGGTTCCCAGGATCAATGCGATGACCAATGGCCGAATGAGGAAGCCCCCGCGAAGCGCATACATCGCGGAACGGACCAGGACAGGCAGGCGCTCAAGCATTCCGGATGCCCGATTCGGCTCAGAGGCGATTAAGGGTCTCATCCGACTGGACGAAATTCAACCGAAAGCCGCTGAATTTTGCTCAGACGGGCTACTCCCGGCATTGGCGCGTTACCTCTGCTAGACGGTACACCCTCGCAAGAGGCCTTTATGAAATTTCTACAATGTTATCTCGCCTCCCGTCTCGACTTCTTATGGCCCGCGTTTCACATCCATTCCAGGATTCAACCCGCACGTACGCGCGCTGATGCCGACGAGACGGCTCTCGCAATGAAGCAAAATCCTAAGATTCAAATTGAAAGCGACAATGCCTATAGGAAACCGTCGCATGCGTGTCGAATGAGCACTAGGGGCTGAGACGAACGATTCGCATTTGCGGCACTGCCGTCACCCTGCAGTTCATGGCGAGCGCCCGATCTTTCGCACCGGCGCGTTGTCGGTCGACTTGGCGCAGCATATGTTCAAAGTCGGAGACCGGGAAGTGAAGCTTCCTCCGAAGGAGTATGAACTCCCATGCGTAGTGCCGCAGCATGCCAAACAATATTGGCTTCAGCGATACAGGTGGCGAAACTCTTGTGCCATGCTTGACCTCATCATGTTGACACTCGTGGTCGTCTGCTTTGCGCTCGCTCTAGCCTACGCGGGAATGTGCGATAATTTGCTTTCGCCTCCCGCCGATAAAGAAGAATCCTTATGACAGTTGGCGGGTGGCTGCAGATCGCCCTGTTCGCCGCCGTTGTCGGATTTCTGACGCGACCTCTCGGCGGCTATCTTGCGCGGGTCTATGCCGGTGAGCGCACCTTGTTGCATCCACTGATCGAGCCGGTCGAAGGAGCGCTCTACCGACTGGCGGGGATTAAGCCGGAAGTCGAACAGAATTGGTACCGATACGCACTCTCGCTGCTCATTTTCCACGCGCTCGGAATCATCGCCCTCTACGGACTGCTGCAACTCCAGACCGCCTTGCCGCTCAACCCGCAGGAGCAGTCGGCAGTCGCTCCCGATCTGGCGCTGAATACCGCCGTCAGCTTCGTGACCAACACCAGCTGGCAATCCTATGGCGGCGAAACGACGCTCAGCTATTTGAGCCAGATGGCTGGCATCGCCGTCCAATCGTTCTTGTCCGCCGCATCCGGAATTGCGGTTGTTATCGCTCTGATCCGCGGCTTTGCGCGCCGCCATGCGACCACCATCGGCAATTTCTGGGTCGACCTCACGCGCGGCACGCTTTACGTGCTGCTGCCGATCTGCGTCATAGCCGCCGTATTCCTGGTGGCCGAGGGAGTGCCGCAGACGCTGGCGCCGGCGGCCGAGGCGACGACGCTCGAGGGCGCCCTGCAAGTCATCGCGCGCGGTCCGGTCGCGACACAGGAGGCGATCAAGCTTTTGAGCGGTGACGGCGGCGGGTTCTTCAACGCTAATTCCGCACACCCCTTCGAGAATCCGACGGCGCTGACCAACCTTGCGGAGGCGCTGCTGATCTTCCTCTTGGGTGCGGTCTTGACCAATTGCTTCGGCCGGATGGTCGGATCCGAGCGGCAAGGCTGGGTTCTTCTCGCCGTCATGGCGATTCTGTTCGGACTCGGAGTCGGCGCCTTGTATCCTCTGGAGGCCGGCGGCAGTCCTGCCCTCGCCGCATTGAGCGTCGACCAGACAACAAATGCGCAACAGCCTGGCGGCAACATGGAAGGCAAGGAAGTGCGCTTCGGCATCGCCGGATCTGTGCTCTTCGCCGATGTCTCGACCGCGTCCTCGGACGGAGCGGTCGACGCCATGCACGACAGCTTCATGCCGCTGAGCGGCGGCGTTCTTCTCGGCAACATGATGGTCGATGAGGTGATCGTCGGGGCGCCCGGCTCAGGACTCTACGGCATGCTGCTGTTCTGCATCGTCACCGTGTTTCTCGCCGGTCTCATGATCGGCCGAACGCCGGAATTTATCGGCAAGAAGATCGGTTCATCGGAAATCAAGATGACAATCCTCGCCTTGATTTGTGTGCCGGCGGCAACACTCGGTCTCACAGCGGTCGCCTGTGTCGTCCCACCTGGCCTCGCCGGCCTCGGCAACGCAGGTCCCCACGGCTATTCGGAAATCCTCTATGCCTACACGTCTGCTGCGGCGACGAATGGTAGCGCCTTCGCCGGTCTCAACGCGAACTCGTCGTTCTATAATCTCACGCTCGCGTTCGCGATGTTCGTCGGCCGCTTCCTAGTCATCGTCCCGGTGCTGGCCGTCGCCGGGTCGCTTGCGGCACAGCCGATCGTTCCGCGCACGGCCGGCACTTTGCCAACCGACAGGACACTGTTCGTCTGCTTTCTCCTTGGTGTGATTGTGATTGTCGGTGGCCTGACCTACCTGCCGGCTCTCGCACTCGGCCCCATAATTGAACACTTTGGGTTGGCGGCCGGCACCCTTTATTAAGATTGAGATTCACGAACACGCAGATTGGCGTGAGATTTGCGAAAATGTCATACACGCAACGGAACCGATTGCAGGCTCCGGCGGCAACTTCGCACGAATTGGGAAGCAAAGCCCCTGATGTGAAATTCATCCCATTGCCGCATGACCTATATACGATTCCTATACGATCGCCCTGGCTCACGTCTCGAATTCATATGCCATTGGTGACACCTAATCGCGCGTGAACGGCGGAGTTTGCGCGAACTTGATGCAGATCAAGACAGCGTGCCGCCAACGGGCGCTTGCTGCTGCCCGGGGAATTTTTATTCGGAGAGTTCCGATGATGGACGCCGTCATGATGGCGATCGTTTTCGTCTTTTTCGCGCTATCGATCGCCTATTGCTACGCCTGCGACCGGCTTTGAGGAGAACTGTCATGATCTTCGACTATTCGCTTGCCGGTCTCGTGACAGCGGGGCTGCTCGTTTATCTGATTTACGCCCTGCTCAAGCCCGAACTGTTCTGAAGGAACAACGACCATGACCGTCATCGGCTGGGTCCAGATTCTGCTCTATTGCGCGATCATCATCGCGATCGTGCCGGTTCTCGGCGCCTATATGACGCGCGTGTTCAACGGCCAGCGCACGTGGCTGACGCCGATCCTGCGTCCGGTCGAGATTGCGATCTACAAAATTGCCGGCGTCGACGAGCGCCAGGAACAGCATGCGCTGACTTATACGGTCGGCATGCTGCTGTTTCACGTCGGCGGCCTGCTGATTCTTTACGTGTTGATGCGCACGCAGGGCTTGCTGCCGTTCAATCCGGAAGGGCAAAGCGCGGTCGAAGAAGGCCTGTCGGTCAACACGGCGATGAGCTTCATCACCAATACCAACTGGCAGAACTACGCCGGCGAAAACACGATGTCGTACCTGGTGCAGATGCTCGGCCTGACGCACCAGAACTATCTGTCGGCGGCAACCGGCATCGTGCTCGCGGTCGCGGTAATCCGCGGCTTTGCGCGGCATTCGGTGCGCACCGTCGGCAATTTCTGGGTCGATATCACCCGCTGCACGCTCTACATCCTCATCCCGATCTGCGTGCCCTATGCGCTGTTTCTAGTCTGGCAAGGCATCCCGCAGACGCTGGGCCCCTATGTCGACGCCACCACGCTCGAAGGCGTCAAACAGCACATCGCGGTCGGCCCGGTCGCCTCGCAAATCGCCATCAAGATGCTCGGCACCAATGGCGGCGGCTTCTTCAACGCCAATGCCGCGCATCCGTTCGAAAATCCGACTGCGCTGTCGAACTACGTGCAGATCATCTCGATCTTCACGCTCGGCGCCGCGCTGACCAACGTGTTCGGCCGCATGGTCGGCAACCAGCGCCAAGGCTGGGCCATCCTCGCCGTGATGGGCGTGTTGTTCATCGCCGGCGTCGTCTTCTGCTACTGGGCAGAAGCGCATGGCAATGACGCGCTCAACGCGCTCGGCCTCACCGGCGGCAATATGGAGGGCAAAGAAGTCCGCTTCGGCATCGTCGGCTCGGCCCTGTTCGCCGTCATCACCACCGCCGCCTCGTGCGGCGCGGTCAACGCCATGCATGACAGCTTTACCGCGCTCGGCGGCATGATTCCGCTGATCAACATCCAGCTCGGCGAGATCATCGTCGGCGGCGTCGGTTCGGGCATGTACGGCATGCTGCTGTTCGTCATCATCGCGATTTTTGTCGCCGGCCTGATGGTGGGCCGCACGCCGGAATATGTTGGCAAGAAGATCGAGGCCAAGGAGGTCAAGATGGCGATGCTTGCCATCCTGGTCCTGCCGCTGATGTATCTCGGCTGGACCGCGGTCGCCATGCTGGTGCCGTCGGCTGTGGCCTCGATGAACAATCCCGGCCCGCATGGCTTCACCGAAGTACTTTACGCTTACACGTCGATGGACGGCAATAACGGCTCCGCCTTCGCCGGGCTCAACGGCAATACGCTGTTCTACAATCTCAGCGGCTTTGTCGCGATGGGCGTCGGCCGGTTCTGGATGATCATCCCGACCATGGCGATCGCCGGCACGCTCGCGGCCAAGAAATTGGTGCCGGCTTCTGCAGGCACTTTCCCGACTGATGGCGGCTTGTTCGTCGGCCTCGTCGTCGGCGTCATCGTGATCGTCGGCGGCCTCACTTTCTTCCCGGCGCTGGCGCTCGGCCCGATCGTCGAGCAACTCGCGATCAACGCCGGCACGCTTTTCTCATCCAATTAAGGCTTGGAGTGACTTCGATGGAAACCTCACACCTGCGCAAGAGCATGCCCGTCTCGGCGCTGTTCGATCCGAAGATCGTCGTGCCGGCCATCGGCTCCGCCTTCGTCAAGCTCAATCCGCGCACGCTCATGAAGAATCCCGTCATGTTCGTGCTCGAGATCGTCACAGCGCTGACAACCGTGATTTTGATTCGCGATCTCGCGACCGGCGGCGGACATATCGCCTTCGAGTTCCAGATCATCCTGTGGCTGTGGTTCACCGTGCTGTTTGCCAACTTCGCCGAAGCCGTGGCCGAAGGCCGCGGCAAGGCGCAGGCCGACACGCTGCGCCGCCAACGCACCGAAACTCAGGCCAAGCTCCTGACCGGCGCGGGCAATTCGCAGAACTATCGGCTGGTGCCGAGCACCGGCCTCAAGGTCGGCGACATCGTTCTCGTCGAGGCCGGCGATATGATTCCGTCGGACGGCGAGGTGATCGTAGGCATGGCCTCGGTCAATGAGGCTGCGATCACCGGCGAATCCGCGCCGGTCATCCGCGAGTCGGGTGGCGACCGCTCGGCAGTCACCGGCGGCACGCAGGTGCTTTCCGATTGGATCCGCGTGCGCATCACAGCCGCTCCCGGATCGACGTTTCTCGATCGCATGATCCGGCTGGTCGAGGGCGCCGAACGGCAAAAAACGCCGAACGAGATCGCGCTGAACATTCTGTTGATCGGGCTTACCATCATCTTCGTGTTCGCGACCGCGACGATCCCGAGCTACGTCTATTATGCCGGCAGCACGATCTCGGTCGTGATCCTGGTGGCGCTGTTCGTGACGCTGATCCCGACCACGATCGGCGCGCTGCTGTCGGCCATCGGCATTGCCGGCATGGACCGCCTGGTGCGCTTCAACGTGCTGGCGATGTCCGGCCGCGCCGTCGAGGCGGCGGGCGACGTCGATACGCTTTTGCTCGACAAGACCGGCACCATCACGCTCGGCAATCGCCAGGCGACCGAGTTCAAGCCGCTGCGTGGGGTGACCGAGCAGGAACTGGCCGACGCCGCGCAGCTTGCTTCGCTCGCCGACGAGACTCCCGAGGGCCGCTCCATTGTCGTGCTGGCCAAGGAGAAATACGGCATCCGCGGTCGTGAGCTTGCCGAACTGCACGCCAATTTCATTCCGTTTTCCGCGCAGACGCGGATGAGCGGCGTCGAGGTTGGCTCATCCTGGGTCCGCAAGGGTGCGGTCGACGCCATCCTGAGTTTTCTCAACGGCGCGCCGGCCACAGTGGCCGCGGGCGGCGGCGCCGCGCAGGCGCTACGCCCGAGCGTGAGCAGCGATACCGTGCACGAAGTCAACGCCATCGCCGACGCCATCGCCAAATCCGGCGGCACGCCGCTCGCGGTCGCCAAGGACGGCCGCTTGCTCGGCGTCGTTCACCTCAAGGACATCGTCAAAGGCGGCATCCGCGAGCGCTTTGCCGAGCTGCGCCGCATGGGCATCCGTACCGTGATGATCACCGGCGATAATCCGATGACCGCCGCTGCGATCGCGGCGGAAGCCGGCGTCGACGACTTCCTCGCCCAAGCCACGCCGGAGGAGAAGCTGCGGCTCATTCGCGACGAGCAGGGCAAGGGCAAGCTCGTCGCCATGTGCGGCGACGGCACCAACGACGCGCCGGCATTGGCGCAAGCGGACGTCGGCGTCGCCATGAACACCGGCACGCAGGCGGCGCGCGAGGCCGGCAACATGGTCGACCTCGATTCCAACCCGACCAAGCTCATTGAGATCGTCGAGATCGGCAAACAGCTCCTCATGACGCGCGGCGCGCTGACCACCTTCTCGATCGCCAACGACGTGGCGAAGTACTTCGCCATCATCCCGGCGATGTTCGTCGCCTTCTATCCGCAATTGCAGGCGCTGAACATCATGAAGCTGCAGACGCCGGAAAGCGCCATCCTGTCCGCGATCATTTTCAATGCGCTGATCATCATTACGCTCATTCCGCTGTCTCTCAAGGGCGTGCGCTATCGCCCGATCGGCGCCGCGGCGCTGTTGCGCCGTAATCTGTGGATTTACGGCGGCGGCGGCGTGATCATTCCGTTCGTCGGCATCAAGGCGATCGACGTCGTCGTCACCGCCTTGCACTTGGTTTAAGGAGAACTGCGATGTTGCGCGAAATCCGTCCGGCGATCGTCGTCCTGGTCGCTCTTACGCTGATTACCGGCTTGGCCTATCCGCTGGCGATGACCGGGATCGCCCAAGTCATTTTCCCGTACCAGGCGAACGGCAGCATGATCGAGCGCGACGGCAAGGTCGTGGGCTCCGAGCTGATCGGCCAGGAATTCGACAGCGATAAATATTTCCATGGCCGGCCGTCGGCGACGACGGCGCCCGACCCCAAGGACCCGACCAAGACCGTGGCCGCGCCATACAATGCGGACAATTCCGGCGGATCCAACCTCGGACCGTCCAACAAGGCGCTGATCGACCGCGTGAAAGACGATATGGCGAAGCTGAAAAAAGAGAATTCGTCGATGCCGGTACCGGCCGATCTGGTGACGACTTCGGCCAGCGGCCTCGACCCGGATATCTCGCCGGCGGCCGCTCTTTTCCAGGTCCCCCGTATTGCCAAGGCGCGCAATCTGCCGGAAGATCGCATCCGCAAGCTTGTCGACGACAATACCGATGGCCGTTTGCTTGGCCTGTTGGGCGAGCCGCAGGTGAACGTCCTGTTGCTCAATCTCGCGCTCGATCGGTTGACCGCCGGATAATGCGACGAGCGCCTATAGCTTGAGATTCCATCAGCGATGGCGGAGCAAAGGCGCGAATCCGAACATCGGCCCTCTCCGGAAGCGCTTCTTGCAGCGGCGCGCCGCGAAGAGGGGCGCGTCGGCAAGCTTCGAATTTTCGTCGGCGCCGCGCCCGGCGTCGGCAAAACTTACGAAATGCTGCAGCAGGCGCACGCGCGCAAAAAAGACGGCTACGACGTGGTCGTCGGCATCGTCGAGACTCACGGTCGCCGCGAAACCGAAGCGCTGTCAGAGGGACTTGAAGTCGTTCCGCGCCGGCGCGTCGAATATAAAGGCCAAGCGCTAGCCGAGATGGACCTCGACGCCATCATCGCGCGGCGGCCGCAGATCGTGCTGGTCGACGAGCTTGCACACACCAACGTCGAAGGCAGCCGCCATCCCAAGCGCTACCTCGACGTCGAAGAGCTGATGAGTGCCGGCATCGACGTCTATACCACCGTCAATATCCAGCACATCGAGAGCCTCAACGACGTGGTCGCGCAGATCACCCATGTGCGCGTGCGCGAGACCGTGCCGGATGCCGTGTTCGACCGCGCCGACGCCGTCGAACTGGTCGATCTGACGCCCGACGACCTGATCCAGCGCCTCAAGGAGGGCAAGGTCTACGTTCCGAAACAGGCCGAGCGCGCGCTCGAACATTTCTTCTCGCCCGCCAACCTCACCGCGTTGCGCGAACTGGCTTTGCGCCGCACCGCCGAGCGGGTGGACGAGCAATTGCTCTCGGAAATGCAGGCGCATGCGATCCAAGGACCGTGGGCGGCGGGCGAACGCATTTTGGTGTGCATCAGCGAGGATCTGCGCTCTGCCGGCCTGGTGCGCTACGCCAAGCGACTCGCTGACCGGCTGCATGGCCCTTGGGTCGCGCTCTATGTCGAGGGCCGGCGCAGCCTGCAGCTCGCGGAGGAAGAACGCGACCGCATCGCCGATACGCTGCGGCTCGCCGAAGCGCTTGGCGGCGAGGCCCTCACCTTGCCGTCCAACGACCATCGCATCGCCGAGGACGTTATCCGCTATGCGCAGGCCAACAACGTCACGCAGATCATCATCGGCAAATCGGCACGCACCCGCTGGTTCGAAATCGTGCATGGCTCGGTGGTGCACGATCTCGTGCGCCGTTCCGGCAATATTAGCGTCCATGTCATCGCCGGCGATACCGTTGCCGGCCAGCCGATTCCGAAGAAGTCGACGCGCCCCGCCGAGCGCAACGATGTTTTCGACGCGCGCCCCTACGGCGCCGCTTTGGCCGCAGTCGTCGTGGCGCTTGTCGTCGCCGAGCTGATCGGAGCGGCGATCGGCCCAACCAACAGCGATCTCGTTTTCCTCACCGCCGTCGTCGCTGTCGCCGTTCGCTTTGGCCTGTGGCCGTCGCTTCTCGCCAGCGTCGCCTCGGCGCTCGCCTACAACTTCTTCTTCCTGCCGCCGATTTACACGTTCACCATCGCCGATCCGCACAATGTCACCGCGTTCGGGTTTTTCACCCTCGTCGCGGTCATCGTCTCCAGCGTCGCCGCACGCGGCCGCACCCAGGCCGTCGCGACGACGGAACGGGCGCGGACCACCGAGTCGTTGTACGCCTTCAGCCGCAAGCTCGCCGGCACCGGCACGCTCGACGACGTGCTGTGGGCGACGGCCTATCAGACTGCGCTGATGCTGAAGGTGCGGGTGGTTTTGTTATTGCCCGAGCGCGGCACGATCGCGGTGAAGGCCGGTTATCCGCCCGAGGATATTCTCGACGATGCCGATATCGCCGCGGCGAAATGGGCCTGGGAGAACAATCGCGTCGCCGGCCGCGGTTCGGATACATTGCCGGGCGCCAAACGCCTGTTCCTGCCGATGCATACCGGGCGCGGCGCCATCGGCGTGATGGGAATCGACAGCGATAAGCCCGGCCCGCTGCTGACGCCCGATCAGCGGCGCTTGCTCGATGCGCTTGCCGATCAGGGCGCGCTCGCCATCGAGCGCGTCAGGCTGGTCGAAGAAATGGATCGCGTCGAGCGTAACGCCGAAACCGAACGCCTGCGCTCAGCGCTTCTCACGTCGATCTCCCATGACCTCAAAACCCCGCTTGCCGCGGTGCTCGGATCAGCGGGCACGCTGCGCGATCTCGGGGATAAGCTTTCGGCGAGCGAGAAAACCGAGCTGCTCAGCACCATCATCGACGAATCGGAGCGGCTCAACCGCTTCATCGCCAATTTGCTGGACATGACCAAGCTCGAAGCCGGCGCCATCACGCCGAACGTCGCGCTGCACGACCTCGGTGAAATCGTCGGCAGCGCGTTGCGCCGCGCCAGCCGCATCCTGTCCCGGCACAAAGTCGAGCTGGATCTGGCGCCGGATTTGCCGATGCTCGAGCTCGATGCGGTACTGTTCGAGCAGGTGCTGTTCAATCTTCTCGACAATGCCGCCAAATATGCCCCGCCGGAAACAACCATCCGGATCCAGGCGTGGCGCAACGGCGACGCGGCGTGCCTGCGCGTGCTCGATGAGGGCAGCGGCATTCCCGCGCCCGACCTCGAACATATCTTCGATAAGTTTTACCGCGCCCATAAGACCGATCAGGTTCGTGCCGGCACGGGGCTTGGACTAGCGATCTCCCGCGGCTTCGTCGAAGCCATGCACGGTACGATTGTCGCCGCCAATCGCCCCGATCGCAGCGGCGCGATGTTCACGATCAACCTGCCGATCCCGCGCCAGGGACAACGCCTGGACGTCGCCGCATGACCGCAGCCCCGCTCCGTGTGCTAGTGGTCGACGACGAGCCTCCGATCCGCAAGCTCTTGCGCATGGGGCTGACCGCACAGGGCTATCAGACGCTCGAAGCTCCCAACGGCAAGACTGCGCTCGAACTTCTCAGCCAATCACCGGATTTGATCATCCTCGATCTCGGGCTTCCGGACGTGCAGGGCCACGAACTATTGCGCACAATTCGCGCCCGCAATGAAAGCGTGCCCATCGTCGTCCTGTCCAGCCGCGGCGACGAGGCCGGCAAAGTCCAAGCGCTCGATTTCGGCGCCGACGACTATGTGACCAAGCCGTTCGGGATGGACGAGCTGTTGGCGCGGATGCGCGCCGCGCTGCGCCACCAATTGCAAACGCAGGGCGAGCGCCCGATCTTCCGGATCGGCGACCTCTCGGTCGATCTGGTCCGCCGCATCGTCAAGGTCGGCGATAAGGAGGTCAAACTGTCGCCCAAGGAATACGAGCTGCTGCGGGTGCTGGTGCAGCATGCCGGCAAGGTCTTGACGCATAAATTTCTGCTCGGCGAGCTGTGGGACGACCTGACCGACGCCCAGTATCTGCGTGTTTATGTGCGCCAGCTTCGGCAAAAAATCGAAGCCGATCCCGAACGGCCGCAGTATGTTCTCACCGAAACCGGTATAGGCTATCGGCTGCGCGCTCCCGATTGAACCTTCGCCACAGTGGCTCCACTACTATCTCCTCCCGCATCGAGCGCGCCGGCAACCCCATGAAAATCCCGGATTTTCTCTCAGCGGACAATGTCATCACCGACGTTGCCGCCGCCGATAAGAAAAAGCTGTTGGCGGAACTTTCGCGCAAGGCCGGAGCGATTGTCGACGTGCTTCCCGACCGGCTCCTTGCCGAACTGGTCAAGCGCGAGGAGCTCGGCTCCACCGGCATGGGCGGCGGCGTGGCGATCCCCCATGCGCGGTTCCATCAGGTCACGAAGCCGTTCGGCATGCTGGTCCGCCTGCGCAAACCGCTCGACTTCGACGCCGTCGACGGCGAACCGGTCGACATCGTTTGTCTGCTTCTGCTGCCCGAAACGGCCCCCGCGGGCGACCAGCTCGGCGCGTTGGCTTCGATTGCCCGCAAGCTGCGCAATTCGAAGATCGCGGCGGCGCTGCGCAAAGCGCGCGATAGCGCCGAAATGTATCGCATACTCACGGCCGAGTGATCGCCGGCACGATTGCCGGCCGAATTCTGAGGACCCACATTCGCGCCTCACACTCGAGCACCCCCTCAAGAAGAGGAGCCGACAATGGCCGACGAACTCGTTTTTTACACCAATCCGATGTCGCGGGGCCGCATCGTGCGCTGGATGCTTGAGGAAGTCGGCCAGCCCTATAGGACCGAAGTGCTCGATTACGCTTCCACGATGAAGGCGCCCGCCTATCTCGCAATCAATCCGATGGGTAAGGTGCCGGCATTGCGGCACGGCGATGCGGTGGTCACCGAGACGGCGGCGATCTGCGCCTATCTTGCCGACGCTTTTCCGGAACGCCGCCTTGCACCGCCTCCCGGGCACAAATTGCGCGCGCCCTATTATCGTTGGCTGTTCTTCACGGCGGGTCCGGTCGAGGCGGCGGTGACCAATAAGGCGCTTGACTTTGTGGCGCCGCCGGATCGCGAACGGATGATGGGCTACGGCAACATCGCGCAAACCCTCGCTACGCTGGAAGCAGCGCTGTCGCGCGGCGAATATCTGGTCGGCGACAGCTTTACGGCCGCCGATCTTTATGTCGGCTCGGCGATCGGCTTCGGCATGATGTTCGGCACGATCGAGAAGCGCCCGGCTTTCGAGCAATATTGGCAGCGCGTCAGCGGCCGGCCCGCTTGCCTGCGCGCGAGGGAACTTGACGACGCGAAAGCGGCGGAATTGAAAAAGGCGGCCAGCTGAGACGGCGCCACTGCCCTCAAGGCAGCCGCATGAGCGGCTGTCCCATGCGGACTGCGGCACCCTCGTTCACATTCGAGCAAAGCGTGAACCCATCCGGCGCGAACACGACAATCGTCGAACCGTGCTGGAACCAGCCGAGTTCGTCTCCTTTACGAACGTCGCTGTCGCAGGCGATAACGTTGCGTCCGCGATAGCCACTGTCCAAGAGATCTTCGAGACAGTGCAGGCGAATACTGGCGACGAGAATCGCCGCAATCGCCACCAATGTCACGGTCTGGCCGCCCGCCGTGAGAGAAAGCCGCAGCATGGCGCGTTCGTTCTTACAGAACAGCCGCTCAACTCGTTTTAACGCTATCGGATTGACGTTCCAGGTGTCGCCGGAAACGTATATCACCCGCTCGATGCGGGCATCGTGGGGCGCGTGGAAGCGATGGTACATGCTCGATGTCAGGCGCAGCGTCACGTAGCGGCCGTTGCGGTGCGCGGCGACGAGATCAGCATCGCACAATAAATCCTGCAGCGTGTAGGGAAATCCCTTGGCCTGATAGAGCTCGGTTCCCGCGATCATGCCGCAAGCGCCGACGATGGCGTCGCACGGACTGATCAGAATATCGGCCGCACCGTCGATCGGGCGCGCGCCGTCCTTGAGTTCGCGGATGAAGCAATCGTGGAGGCTGTGGAATTCAGTCTTCTTGGCCTCGCTGAGATCGAGGTCGGAGAACAACCGCCAGGTCGCGATCGAGAGGTCACGGATGAGCGGCTGCTCGATCTTGCTGAACCAGCCGATAAACTGCGTCACCAGGCGCCGCGGAATACGGTTGGTCAGCAGGAAATTAATATCTTCCTGCTCGAATATTCGAAGGATTTGCGTCCGCACCGTCATGGGACTGTAAAATCTCCGCGCTACACCGCGATTCGATGACATGGGGCTCGACGAGTCTTGCCTTCTACGGGCTTGGCGCCGTGGCGATGTCGGTCGCGACCTTGAAGAAGCGGCTTGAACTGTCGCAGGCCAAGCACAAATCGCTCGCCGGCCATTCCCGGATAGCGCGACGGCTTGCGGCTTTGGTGCCGTTCTACGACTACGGCGAGGATCGATTTTTCTGCTGCGATGGCGCGCCGGCCGACGTCGCCGCGCGCCGGCGCGACGGTTTCGCCCGTCTTGCCGCGCTTTACAAAACGCGCTTTGCCGAAACGATCCGGCGCACCGCCGAAGCAAGCGAGACCATCCCCGATCTGAAATTCACCGATGCCTATCGGGTACCGTTTCAGTTCAGTCGCAAAGTCAGCGCGGACCTGCCCTCGACCGCTTTCGTCCAATCGACGAGCGGCGTGACCATGACCGATCTCGACGGCAACCGGTTTTACGATCTGAGCGGCTCGTACGGCATCAATGTCCTGGGTTACGATTTCTACAAGGAGACGATCGACCGCGGCATTGCGCGCGTGCGCGAATTGGGTCCGGTGCTCGGCCCCTATCACCCGGTGATCATCGAGAACACCACGATCCTCAGGGAGATTTCCGGACACGACGAAGTGTCGTTTCACATGTCGGGCACCGAAGCCGTCATGCAGGCGGTGCGGCTCGCCCGCTACCACACCAAGCGTTCGCATCTGGTGCGGTTCTGCGGCGCCTATCACGGCTGGTGGGGCGACGTGCAGCCCGGCATCGGCAATCCGGTGCCGGCGCACGAGACCTATACGCTCACCGATATGTCCGAGGATACGCTGCGCGTCCTGCGTACGCGGCGCAATATCGCTTGCGTATTGGTCAATCCGCTGCAGGCGTTGCACGTCAACGCGTCCGATGCGACCGACTCCCAGCTTGTCGACAGCGGCCGCGGCGCGCATTTCGACCGCGAAGCCTATGCCGAATGGCTCAAGCGCCTGCGTGCGGTCTGCATCGAGCGCGGCATCGTTCTGATCTTCGACGAAGTCTTCGTCGGCTTCCGCCTCGCTAAGGGCGGCGCGCAGGACTATTTCGGCGTTCGTGCCGATATCGTGACTTACGGCAAGACGCTGGGCGGCGGACTGCCGGTCGGCGCCGTCTGCGGCAAGCGCGAGCTGATGAAGCGCTTCCGCGACGATCGGCCGGGCGACATCTGCTTTGCGCGCGGCACGTTCAACTCGCATCCTTACGTCATGGCGGCGATGAACGAATTTCTGCGCTTTGTGCAAACGCCGCAGGCCGATGCGATTTACGCCGGGCTCGATCAAATCTGGAACGAGCGCGCGCAGCGGCTCAATGCCCGCCTGGCGGAGGAAGCGCTGCCAGTCGCGGTCGCGAACATGTCTTCGATCTGGACCGTCTGCTACACGCAACCGTCGCGCTATAACTGGATGTTCCAGTATTATCTGCGCGCCGAAGGGTTGGCGCTGACCTGGACCGGCACCGGCCGCCTGACGTTCAGCCTCAACTACACCGAAGCCGATTTCGCGGCGGTCATGGACCGCTTCCTCGCCGCGGCAAAAGCGATGCGCGATGACGGCTGGTGGTGGAGCAACTCCGCGCTCACCAACAAGACGATCAAGCGGACCGTCTTGAAGGAGATGATCATGCACCGGCTGTTTTCCCCGCGCGGACGCCACGAGCATTAGCCGAGCCGACGCAACCGCGATGAACGGTCAGCTGGTCCGCGGCAGCTCTTCGGCCTCATCCTCGTCCCAGTGATGCAGACCGATCTCGGGATCGATCAGTTCGCCGCGCAGCAAGGCGAGCGGCGCCTTGTGGTAGATTTTGACGTCATGGAACGGGTCGGTCAGGATTTTGGTGGCCCAAACGAGACCGGTCTGCACGTCCTTGACGACGAACAGCTGGATGGTACGGAACAGCACGCCGCCGATGCCGAGCCCGAGCCAGATGATGGCGACCTGGCGCACGAATTCGGTCTTATTGGCCGCCGGAGTGAACAAGCCGAAAAAGCGAGGGCTGTAGAACAGCACCAGCGGTGATAGCGCCCAAATCGTCAACAGCACGACCTTGCGGCGCAGATTGTAGCCGACCTTGATCTCTTCCTTGTATTCGTGGCTCGCCTTGTTAACGACGTCGTAATCCTTCGGCTCGAAGAAAAAGTGACCGGTTTGCCGCGTCGTCATCGCCACCAGCCAGCCGGCCAGCGCCGAAATCGCTGGATCCTTGAATATCATCACATAAGAAAACAGGAAGCTCATCGCACTGACGAAATGGAGCGATTGATTGATCCGGCTATGGTGATAGTAGCGATGATCGTCCCAGCGCTGGGTCCGTAGAGCATCCAAAAAGTTTTCCATGTGCTGTGTTTCTCCGTCGTGCAGCCGTCCGGTCTGGGTATGGCGATTCGATGAATCCCTTGTGACAGGGAATCAGATCCGCCGTTGCTGCGCATAAGCGTGTGACAGTGGCGTGATTGTCGGCGAAAGGATTTCTGATGACGTGATCAGCCCGCGGCGCGGACTGGCTCGGTTTCCTGAGCGCGCTCGGCACCGCCGTCCTTGCCAAAGCGGATCAGACAAAAGTGGCCAAGGGGCGGCATGGGGCGGCGCTGGATGAGCCGCATGCCGGAGGCTTGTTCGGCCCACCGCGAGTAGCGTTCGAAGGAGAATTCGGTACGCCAACCGAGCTTGCGCGCCGCCGGCTGGAACCAGTGCTCCAACGAGCGCCGCAAACCGGCCTCGGCGCCGACGCGGCTGACCAGCACGATCTCGCCGCCCGGCTTAAGTACGCGGGCAAATTCGTCAAGCGTGGCTTCCGGATTCGGCACCGTCGTGATGACGTATTGGGCTACGACCACGTCGAACGAATTGTCGGCAAAGGACAGATGCTCGGCATCCATGACCCACAAGCCTTCGACATTGCTCAAGCCGAATTCGGCGACGCGCTCCTGCGCCTTGCGCAGCATCGGTGCGGAAATATCGACGCCGCAAAGCCGGCACTCCTTCGAATAATGCGGCAGCGAAATTCCGGTGCCGACGCCGACTTCGAGAATGCGCCCGCCAATGCGCTCCGCCGCGGCGATTGCGGCGTGGCGGCCGCGCTCAAACACCGCGCCGAAGACGAGGTCGTAGACCGGCGCCCATCGCGCATAGGCTTTGGTGACCATCTGATTGTTTAGATCCATGTCAGACAGAGTGCTCATGCGTGACCCTTGTGTTGCAACCCGGCACCAGCGTTTGCTCGGCTGCGGGAGGCTCGGTTTCGGCGATTGGGATCGCCATCTCGGCGTCGGATGCGGCGCCGGCGGCGATCTTGCGGGCGTGGCCGATGAATTGCCGCGCGCTACTCTCCCACGAATAACGCAGCGCGAATTCGCGGCACGATTCGCGGGAGATCCAGAGCGCCTCCATGCAGGCGGCGCGAAGATCCTCGTTCAAGACGCCGATCGGATTGTTGCCGATGACATCTTTCGGGCCGGTCACCGGGAAGGCGGCGATCGGAACCCCGCTGGCGAGCGCTTCGAGCTGCACGACACCGAACGTGTCGGTGCGGCTTGGAAACACGAATACGTCGGCCGCCGCCAGATGGGCGGCGAGGATGCCGTTGTCCAATTGGCCGAGGAACTTTGCCGCGGGAAACCGCCGCTTGAGTTCCCCCTCCTGCGGCCCGGCGCCGATAACGACTTTGCTGCCGGGCAGATCGAGGGAGAGGAACGCCGGCAAATTCTTTTCCACGGCGACCCGCCCCACGGTCATGAAGATCGGCCGCGGAAAATCGAGATCGATGGCGCGGTCCGGCCGGAACAAATCGACGTCGACGCCGCGGGTCCACATGCCGAGGTTGCTGAACCCGCGTTCCGAAAGCTCGGTCATGAGCGACGGCGTCGCTACCATCGTGACCGCCGCGGCGGCATGAAAACGCCTCAGCGCATTGTAAATCCACTGCTGCGGGATCGGCGAGCGCGCCGAAATATATTCCGGAAACCGCGTGGTGTAGCTCGTCGTGAACGGGCGGCCGTTTCTGATGCAGTAAGCCCGCACTGCATGACCGATCGGCCCCTCGGTCGCGATGTGGATCGCATCCGGTCGTGCGGCGTCGATGCGCTCGGCGATGCGCCTGCGTCTTGGCACCGCGAGTCTGAGCCCGGGATAGGTCGGAACCGGAAAGGTCCAAAACCCATCCGGCGACAAAAAACTGATCTCGACGCCTAGCTTGGCGGCGGCCCGCGCCAGTGAGCCCAGAGTCCGCACCACGCCGTTGACCTGCGGACGCCACGCGTCCGTCGCGACCAAGACCTTCATTGCGGCACTTTCGGCCAACGTAGCGTGGCCATCATGTTTTCGAATCGCATGCAGCGAGAATCACGATTTCATATCTCATTCGTATGACGGTCACGAAGGTTCGCCGCCGCAAGCGGTTCCGTGCGTAACAATGCTGTTACAAATGAATGGGAATTTGCCGCCACGATTCGTTCGACGGAGTCGATTTGGCCCTGACAGCATCGTTTCCCTTTACCCAGACGATCGTCCGCGGCGTCGGCCGGAACAAGATCAGTTTCGCCATCAGCTTCGTAATCGTCGTGATCGCCGTCGCTACGCTTTATCATTTGTTGCGCGGTATCGATGTCGGCAAAGTCATCGCCGCGCTCAAGGCACAGTCGTCCTTGCGTATCCTGATTGCGGGAACGCTGGTGGTCGCCGGCTACGCCAATCTTATTTGTTACGACCTGTTTGCGCTGCACACGATCGGCAAGCAAAAAATTCCGCTGCGGGTCGTCGCCTTCGCGAGCTTCACGAGCTACACAATCGGTCACTCGCTCGGCGCCGCGACGCTGACCTGCGGCCTGGTGCGGTTCCGCGTCTACTCGTTCTGGAACCTGACCGTCGTCGACATCGCCAAGATTGCCTTCGTAACCGGAATGACGTTCTGGCTCGGCAATATATTCGTGCTCGGCGGCGCCGTTGCCTATGCGCCGGCTGCTCTCTCCGTCGTCGATCACCTGCCGCCGTGGGTCAACCGGCTGATCGGGCTGTCGGGCCTGTTGGCCATCGGCTGCTATCTGATCTGGCTCACATTGCGGCCGCGCATCGTCGGCCGGGCCAATTGGCGGATCGCTTTGCCCAATCTGCAGCGCACGCTGTTGCAAATCGGCATCGGCACGCTTGACCGCTGCCTGGCGTCGCTGTCCATCTTCATGCTGCTGCCGAATAGCCCCATCGCCGGCTTCGCGACGATCGTCGTTGTCTTCGTCCTCGCCACGCTGCTCGGCGCGGTCAGTCACACCCCGGGCAGCCTCGGCGTGGTCGAAGCCGCGATACTGATCGGCTTGCCGCAATATCAGCGCGAGGACCTGCTCGCGACATTGCTGACGTTCCGCGTGCTCGATTTTTTTCTCCCGCTCATTCTCGCCACACTGATGTTCGGGCTGCGCGAATTGCGGCTGATGGCGCGGCGCAGCCGGAGCAGGCACTCCGACACGGCCATAACCTTGTAAGGCAAACGGCCCCACGTTAAGGTCGCCGCCGGTCGAATTGGGGCTGATGGGTGGCGAGTGGAACTATGGCTCCAAAGGTGCGGCGAAGCGCGCCGCGGCGATGGATCGGGCGGGCGCGCGCAGCAATAATTCCAATCGGCATGGCGCTCGTTATGGCAGTGCCGCATCGGGCGACGGCGGAGACGATCGAGGCGGCGCTCGCCAGAGCTTACGAGAACAACCCGCAGCTTAACGCGCAACGCGCGGTCGTCCGGCAGGACGACGAGGGCGTGCCGCAGGCGCTCTCGGGTTATCGCCCGACGGTCGCCGCCAACGCCACGGTGGGGCGGGAATATACCAATACCAAGAACATCATCCCGCCGACCCCGGGCCTCGTCCCTAACGGCGCGGCATTCGGGGATAGAGGCCTGACGACACCGTATTCGGTCGGTGCAACCGCCTCGCAGACCTTTTTCAATGGCGAGCGAACCGCCAATAGCGTCCGCGAAGCGGAAAGCAAGGTTTCCGCCGCGCGCGAGACGCTGCGCGTCATGGAACAATCGGTGCTGCTGGCCGCCGCGACCATTTATATGGACGTATCGCGCGACACTGCGAACCTCGAAGTGCAGCAGAACAATGTTCGTGTGCTGCAACGTACGCTCCAGGACACGCGTAATCGCTTCGCGGCCGGCCAGGTGACGTCGACCGACGTCGCGCAGTCGGAGGCGCAATTGGCGGCCGGCGAAGCCACCATGCATGCCGCCGAGTCAACCCTGATGACGACGCGAGCCAATTACCGGCGCATTATCGGCAACGAGCCGGCAAACCTCGCTCCCGCCTCGGCCGTCGATCGGCTCGCGCCCTCGACGCTCAACGCGGCGATCGTCGTCGCCACCGCGCAAAATCCGAACGTGCTCGCGGCCTTATACGGGGTCGACGTTGCGCAATTGCAGGTTAAGATCGCCGAAGGCGCCTTGTGGCCGACGCTGACCGGACAATATAACGTCCAGCAGCAGATCTTTCCCACTATAACGAACCCCAAGCTGTACACCGACACGGTGACGCTGAACCTATCGGTTCCGCTTTACCAGGGTGGCGCGGAATATTCGAACATCCGCTCCAACAAAGAAAATGTCGACCAGCAACGGCTGAACGTTGATCAAGTGCGTGATCAGACCCGGGCCGATGTGGTGCAGGCTTGGGCGCAGCTGCAAGCGGCCAGGGCGCAAATCGAGGCCGCGGAACGCCAAAACGACGCCGCCGCTCGGGCGCTGACCGGTGTGCGCAACGAGGCGATGGCCGGCCAACGCACGACGCAAGACGTGCTCAATGCCGAGCAGGCTCTGGTCAATGCGCGCCAAAATCTCATCGTGGCGCAACACGACCGGGTGGTCGCGTCGTACAGTCTGCTCGCCACTGTGGGCCGGCTTTCGGCGGAGGACTTAAGACTGCCGGTCACTATCTACGACCCGACGATCCACTACCAGCAGGTGCGCGATTCCTGGTTCGGCGTGCGCACGCCGAGCGGCCAGTGACCTACTCACACGCTTGCGCCCTTAGACGCCAAGCGGGCCTGCAGCCAATAGGCTGCGATGACAAGTTTTGCATCCTCGATTTGACGTTTCGCCAACCGGTCGAATAATTCATCGACGGTGATTTGCACCACTCGGATGTCCTCGTCGCCTATTCCGCCACCTTTGCTCGGCTTCGCCACTTCGCTGACCTGCGCGAAATAGAGAAAAACTCGTTCCGACGAGCCGCCGGGAGACGAAAAGAATTTGCAGATCAATTCAGGGCTTTTGATCTGGTAGCCGGTCTCCTCCAGCGTTTCGCGAATGACGGCCGCCTCGGCGGTCTCGTTTGGACCGATCGTTCCGGCCACAGCTTCAGTAATCCAGCCGTTCGCAATTGCCGGATCGTCGCGGCGGCGCCCGATCAGTGTCGGCATTTTGAACTGCTCGACCAGCACAACCGAATTGGCGTCGTTATCGAATAACAGCACGGCCACGGCGTCGCCGCGCTCGAACACGAGCCGCCGCTGGTCGGGGCTTATCTTGCCGTCGTACTGTTGATGCGAAACGATCACTTCGTCGATTTTGAAGAAATCGTCGAACAGGCGCTTCTGGCTACGGATTTCAACGCGTCGGCAGCCTGGCATAGGATATCCTTCTCACGGCCAATCGGAGAAGTTCGCCGGATTGCTCTTGGCGGAGGGAGTGGGATTCGAACCCACGATACGGTTTCCCGTATACACGCTTTCCAAGCGTGCGCCTTCAGCCACTCGGCCACCCCTCCGGATCACGGAAGCGAGCGCAATATAACGGCCGGGTCTTGACTTACAACCCGCGCAGAAAACCGCCGCTGCCGCGGTGGGAACCGCGCCGACACAAGAGGCCCGGCGGCAGACCGGGCCTCTTGCCGTGCGCCCCTATCCGCTTCCGCCGGCGCGCACGTTCCCCTACATTAACGGCATGAATTCGCCGAAAGACGATTATCTCGTTCGCCCCGATCCGCACGATCCGCGCCTGACCGAGCGAGTCAAAGGCATTGACCAGACCGGCGCCGCGATCGAGACCGCGGTGGTGGTCGAGCGCGCGCTCACGATCTTCCTCAATTCGCAGGAGATCGTGACCGCGATGACCATCAACGACCATCCCGAATATCTGGCGCTCGGCTATCTGCTCAACCAGAACATGCTTCTGCCCGACGACACCGTTACCGGTGTCGATTACGACGAGGAGCTATCGGTCGTGGTGGTGCGCACCAAGCGCAAGACCAACTACGAAAAGAAACTCAAGAAAAAGGTGCAGACCTCCGGCTGCGCGCAGGGCACGGTATTCGGCGATCTGATGGAAGCGCTGGACAATGTCACGCTGCCGGCGGTAAAATTACGCACCTCCTGGCTCTATACGCTCACCCACAAGATCAACACCACGCCGTCGCTTTATCTCGAAGCCGGCGCGATCCACGGCTGCGTGCTGGCGGTCGAGGATCGCCCGCTCGTCTACATGGAAGACGTCGGCCGCCACAATGCCGTCGACAAAATCGCCGGCTGGATGTTCAAGAACCATGTCGGCGCAGCCGACAAGATTTTCTACACCACGGGCCGGCTCACTTCCGAGATGGTGATCAAGACGGTGCGCATGGGGATACCGATCCTGATCTCGCGCTCCGGATTTACCGCCTGGGGCGTCGAGCTCGCGCGCAAGGCGAACTTGACGCTGATCGGCCGCGCCCGCGGCAAGCGCTTCATCGCGCTGGCCGGGCAAGACCGCATCGTGTTCGATCAGGACCTCGCTTATGTCGAGGAGGAAAGCAGTAAGCACCGCCGCAAGGCCGCGGTGCATGACGATTGAGCTGAAACGCGCGTGATCATTCCCCCGACTCTCGGCCTGGTGCTCGCCGGCGGCTTGGCGCGCCGTATGGGCGGCGGCGACAAGGCGCGGCTCCGCATCGGCGGCGCAACCATTCTGCAACGCGTGCTCGCTTGCGTTGGCCCGCAATGCGATGGCGTCATCATCAACGCTAACGGCGATCCGGCGCGTTTCGCCGATACCGGCCTGGCGGTGGTCGCCGACAGCGTGCCGGATTTTGCCGGTCCGCTCGCCGGCATTCTTGCCGGGCTCGATTGGGCCGCCGCACATGCGCGAAACTGCCAATGGCTCTTGAGCGTGCCGGGCGATTGTCCGTTTCTGCCGAAAAATCTCGTCGCGCGGTTGCATGAAGCGCGCCGCGCGGCAGTGACGCCGCTGGCCTGCGCGCGCTCCGGCGAATGGCGCCATCCCGTGGTCGCGCTCTGGCCGGTCGAGCTGCGCGAGGATCTACGCCGCGCGCTGGTCGAGGGCGGCATGCGCAAGATCGAAATCTGGACGGCGCGGCACGGCGTGGCCATTGCCGATTGGCCGGCGGAGCCGGTCGATCCGTTCTTTAACGTCAATACGCCGGAAGACGCAGCGCGGGCCGAGATCCTCGCCGCGCAATGGCCGCGGGCATGACCAGAAGAAGATGAAATCGGATGAAACATGAAACGAAAACTCATTGGTTCCATTTTGCTTGCGCTAGCCCAGCTATCCCTAATGAGTTCGATCTCGCTTGCGCAAGAAACCGTCAGCATTGCCGATTCCAAAGCGCTTCTATTACGGCCGACCGATCCGAAGGCCAGTGTCATTCTGATGCCCGGCGGCGAAGGCCGCATTGGAGTTGGTCCTGAAGGCACAATCACCAAGGAACTCAATAATCAGCTGGTGCGAACGCGAACACAATATTTTGAGCGCGGACTCGCCGTGCTTGTCGTGGACGCAAGCGTCAATCTGTTGCGTGCGGTGAAATACATGGCGGAGATCAAACGCCCCGTTACAGTCATCGCGACCAGCCGCGGAACGCTGCGCGCTGCGCAAGGCATCGCGGGCGGGGCTCGACCGGATGCGCTCGTTTTGACGTCCGGCTTCCTGACCAACGAATCCGGCGGTCGTGAAAACGTGGCCAGCATTCTGGGCACGCCGAAAGATTTGCCGCACACCCTTGTCATCCATCATCGGCACGACAGCTGTCATTGGACTTTGCCTGCCGGAGTCGATCCCTTCATTCATTGGGCCGCCGGCCGGGCCCGCGTCGAATGGCTCGATGGCGGCGTAAATTCCGGCGACCCGTGCAAAGCCCGCGCCTATCACGGGTTCAACGGCCTGGATGAACGCGTTGTTTCGCTCGCGGCAAGCTTTCATTAGCCGACCAGCGACGCGTAGGAGAGAAAGCCGACCGTCGCGCCCGGCTCGATCGCCGTCACGTCCTCGCCGAGTTCGGCCAGCCCATCGGTTTCCGTGAGCGAGGTAAGAACTCCGGCGCCGTCCTGCTCGTATTTGACCGCTTCGATCGCACCATCGGCCGCCGCGCGCAATGCGACGCGCACATATTCGCGCCGCCCTTTGCGTTTCTTGTAGGAAAACGTCGCCCGCGCCGGCATGGCGACGAGCGGCTCGGGCAAGGCGCCGGAAAGCCGCAGCAGCAATGGCCGCACCACGCGCACGAAGGTGACGAAAACCGCCACCGGATTTCCCGGCAGACCGACGAAGGCCGCGCTGGCGCTGCGATTGGCGGCTGGTATCACGGCCATGGCGACCGGCCGGCCGGGCTTTATCGCGACGCGCCAAAACACCAACCGGCCGATGCTTTCGACGGCGTTGCGCACGTGATCGGCTTCGCCGGCCGATATGCCGCCCGAGGTCAGCACCAGATCGTGATCGGCGGCCGCGGCGGCGAGCGCGCGCTTCAGTTCCTCGGGATCGTCGCTCAGGATGCCAAGATCGGTGATCTCGGCGTTAAAGCGCGCAAGCAATCCCGACAGCAGATAGCGGTTGGAATCGTAGAGCGCAGCGCGCGGCAGCGCGGCGCCCGGCTCGACGATCTCGTCGCCGGTCGAGAACAGCGCGATCCGCACCCGCCGGCGCACGTTAAGCTTGGTCAGACCGAGCGCGGCGGCGAGCGCCACGTGCTGCACGGCAAGACGCCGGCCGGCCGGTAAGGCGATGGCCCCGGCCCGCATGTCCTCGCCGGCAAGCCGGCGGTTGGCGCCGCGTTTCAAGCCCGGCGGCACGACGACGCAATCGCCGTCGACGCGGCAGTCCTCCTGCATGAACACGCTATCGGCGCCCGCCGGCATCGGCGCGCCGGTAAAGATGCGGATCGCCTCGCCAGAGTTCACCGCATGCGCGGCAGCATGACCAGCGGTGACGCGATCGACGATGGTAAGCCGCCTCTCGCCGTCGGCTGCAAGATCGTCGCCGCGCACCGCATAGCCATCGACGGCGGAATTATCGAACGGCGGGACATTGACTGGCGCGACGATGTCTTCTGCCAGCACGCGGCCTAACGCTTCACGCAGCGGCACGGCCTCACAGCCGTCGACCGGCGCGACCCGTTCCGCAATCAGGCGCTCGGCCTCGGCGACCGGCAGCAGCGGGCCGTCGAAGGCGAAGCAATCGTCGCGAAGCTGCGCCATCACAGTTTTTTCCGCGACGGCTCGATTTGTTCCAGCGGCAATGCCTCGGCCTGCAAGACATTGGCGATCGATTCAATATCGTCGAACATCACGACCGGTACCTGCGCCTGCGGCAATGGCGCGTCGGTGGCGATGGCGACAATGCAATCATCGTCGGGATGAAGAAGCGGCTTACCGACGACGGCGCGATAGACTTCAAGCTTGGGGTGCCGATGGCGCTTGAAGCCTTCGACGATAACGAGATCGACCGGGCTCAGCTTCTTAAGCATGTCGCCGAGCGGCGGCTCGGCTTCTTGCTCCGGTCCTTGGCCCAGTTCGTGGACGATGGCCCAGCGCCGGCTCGATACGATGGCGACTTCGCTGGCGCCGGCCTGCCGATGCCGCCAAGAATCCTTGCCCGGCTGATCGGTATCGAAATCACGATGCGCATGCTTGACGGTCGAGACCTTCAGCCCACGGCCGACCAGCACCGGGATCACTTTTGTGACCAGCGTGGTTTTGCCGGAACCGCTCCAGCCCGCGAGACCGATGACGCGCATGGTTGTCATTATATATGGATCATGGATCCGCCGGTTCCATGCCCAGTGCCCGGATGCGGGCGCGGGTCGCCTCATCGCGCAGGGCTGCAAGGAAGGCCTGCACCGCCGGGCGTTCGCGGCGCGCCTCGACCAGCAAAAAATCATAATGCTCCGGAGCGATCGGCAGAAACGAAAGACCGTACATTTGCGCCACCGGCTCGATCGCCACGCCCCAATCCGCCCGGTTTTGCCCGATGGCTGCGGCGACGGCGTTGTGCGAGCGCGGCTGATTGGCGTAACCCGATGGCCGCGCGCCGCGCAGTAAGCCGTCGATCAAGACGCGCGTGCCGGACCCGGCATTGCGATTGACCATCAGGATTGCCGGATCGGCGAGCGCTGTTTTGAGCGCGGCGTCGGCCGCGCCGCCCTCGAATCGTGGGTCGCCGGGTCGAAAGACGAAGCCCTGCATCCGCCGCCAGCCCGGCACCAGCGCCAGACCGGGCGCGAGAAGATGCTTGTTGTAGATGCCGGTCGCCGGGTCGACGAGATGCACCGGCGCCAGATCGCATTCGCCTCGGCTTGCCGCATTGACGCCGCCGAGGCTGCCGACGGCGATGGTGCGCGCGCTAAAGCCGCGTTCGGCGAGCGCCCCGACCACGACATCGAGCGCGATATCGTGGCTGCCCATGATGACGAGATCTGGCGCGCGCTCGCTTTCGCCGATCAGCGTGACTTCGGCGGTTGAATCGGCATCGAGCGCCGAGGCAAGCGCGTCGATCGCCAAAAATCCGTCGGCCTGTGAGAATGCGGTCACCGCGCCAGAGCCTTTGCCGGTCGGAAAAGCGATCGGACCGTCGCCGCCGGCGACCAGCGAGACCAGCACGAATTCCTCACGGCCGAGTTCGGACGCGATCCGCACCGGCACGCGCGCGGTGACGGTTTTCGCTGCTTCGGGCGAAAGCCCTGCACGAGCCCGGATGAGCGGCGCGACGAAGGCGTGAAAGGTGAAAATCGCCGAGGTCGGAAAGCCCGGCAGCACGATCAGCGGTTTGTCGCCGATGACCGCGAGGCACAGCGGCTTGCCGGGTTTCAACGCCACGCCGTGAACGAGGATGCCGGGTTTGCCGAGCCGCGCCACGATGCGATGCGACAGATCGCCCGCGCCCTTCGACGTGCCGCCGCTGAGCACGACGATATCGCAGGAATCGAGTGCCTCGCGCATGGCCGCTTCGAGCACAGCTTCTTCGTCAGGGAAGGCGCCGAACGGCACCGCTTCGCCGCCGGCTTCGACAATTGCCGCGGCAAGGATGGCGCCGTTGCTGTCATAGACGCCGCCCGGCCGGAGCGGCCGGCCCGGCTCGACCAGTTCATCGCCGGTCGACAGCACCGCGACGCGTGGGCGCCGCACGACTTCGACCGCCGGCAAACCGCAAGCCGCCAGCATGCCGATCTCGCGCGAACCGATTTGCGTGCCGCGGCGGAGCAAGGTTTCGCCACGCGCGATATCGGAGCCGGCATAGGAGATGAACTGGCCGCTCGCCGCCGCGCGGCGCAGATCGATCGCGGGCGCCGTGTCATGTTCGATCAGCTCGGTTTGCTCGATCATCACCACCGCATCGGCGCCGCGCGGGATGACCCCGCCGGTGGCGATCGCGGTTGCGGCGCCTGGCGTCACTTCGAGTTCGGGCTCGACGCCGCAGGCAATGACCTCGGCATTGAGCGTCAGCCGCTTCGGCGCGCCGTCGCTGGCGCCGATCGTATCGGCTGCGCGCACGGCAAAGCCGTCGACATTGGCGCGATCGAACGGCGGTGCATCGACCGGCGCAGTGACGTCGCCCGCAAGCACGCGGCCGAGCGCCGCGGCGAGGCTCACGGAGACTGCGGCAAGCACCGCGCGGTCGGTGGCGGCCTCAAAGCGCCGACGCGCTTCCGCTGCGGACACCACTTCGAGGAATTGCTCCTGCCGCGCGGCGCGCCGCACCGCGTCGAGGATCGCCGCGCCGCGCGGATTCTGTTGTTGCTTTATGGCCATGGTCTCACGACGATTTGGGCGCCCGCTGGAAAGCCCTCGCTGTCGGCGGGAACGGCGATCCAACCGTCGCTGCGCGCCAGCGCTGTCAATGACAGATAGCCGGATGCAAGCGGCTCCGCCATGATATCGGCTGAACCTTCTTGGGCGCATCTCACCGGGATCAGTTCCGTCATGCCGATGGTCGACGTCACTTTGCGCTTGAGCGGCAGCACTAAAGTTTTGTCTTCGATGCCGCGGCCGCAAAGCCTTGCCGCAATGGCGCGGCCGATCAAAAGCCAGGCTGCAAGGGCCGCATCGAGCCGGCCGGGAACAAGCAGGACGGGCCGCGCGCCTGCAAATCCAAACGCGGTAGTCTCGCCGGGCGAAATGGCAACGCCGTGTGTCTCGACCCGACCAAGCCGAGCGAGAGCTTGCACAGCGCTGTCGTTTCGCCCACTGCCGGTGCCACCGAATGCGATGATGGCATCGTTTCTGTCATCGGCCACCGCGGAATCGAGTGTCATGTCAGGTCTGTTGGACACTGTGGCGCCAGCCTCGAACACCGAGCGAACAAGAAGACCGGGCAACCCACGGAGGGGGAGCGTCGGCTCTACGCCTAGGACTACGGCGATGCGGGGTTCCCGAATCAGCACGCTCTTAATTCCGGCTGCATCCACGGCCGCAATGTCGATGGACCTCATTCTTTCGCGAGCGCGACGCATGAGCGAACGCGGCGCCGCATCGCCGCCCGCCGCCAATACGCCTTCGCCCGCGAAGACCGGCGCCATAGCTTCAGCGTGTTCGCCACGGAATACAACGGCATCGAGTGGCAATACGGCGTCAGTGCCTTCGGGCATGGACTCGCCAACGTCGATGCGTCGGATCGGTAGCTGCAGTGGCATGGGCGTGTAGGAGCTGGCATCGGCAATTGCGTTGGCTTCCACTGCGAAGCCGTCGCGCAACGCGATCGGATGCTCGGGACGCTCCGATGTCACGACATCTTCAGCCAGCGTATATCCAAGGGTCGCGGCTACTGCCCATCGTTGCGGTTTCACTGCCTCGATCTGCGCATCGATGCGCGCAAGCACCGCCTGGAGCGGCATCAGCCGTGCAATGCGCTGAATGCCGGAATGCCGGTTGCTGGAATCCTGGTTGCTGGTCTCTTTGGCCATCGCCGCTATGATAAGGACGTTTCCTCGGTTCTACGACCCTCGCGTGAAATGACCGAAAAGACGCTCAATCTGCGCGGCCTCAAATGCCCGCTGCCGGCGCTGCGGACCAGGAAAGCGCTGGGCCAGGCGCAGCGCGGCGACATATTGATCGTGGAATGTACCGATCCGCTCGCCGGCATCGACATCCCGAACCTCCTCAATCAAACCGGCGACGCGCTGGAAGAGACGCGCAAGGACAAAAAGCTGCTGACGTTCCGCATCCGAAAAAAATAACGCGCGCCGAACAAGTTTTATCCTCGCGACGCACACTCCTCCTTCTCCTCGCGCGCGGGGAGAAGGTTGGGATGAGGGGGCCTCTCCGCTGGGCGCAGAATTGCAGCGCTCAGATTCGCTGAGAGGCCCCCTCACCCTCGCTTCGCTCGACCTCTCCCCGCACGCGGGGAGAGGTGATCAAGCGATCCCGTTCTCGCGGCGCGTTTCGCGCGCGAGTGTTGTCAAACAGCAATGTCGAACGACCCGTAGGTCCTAGCTCGTAGCCCGCATGAGCGGAGCGATATGCGGGTACGATCAGCAAGCTTTCAAGCCCACCCCGGATTTCGCTGCGTTCATCCGGGCTACGAAGAAATAAGGGAAGCGGAACGCCGGCAAACGCGGGTAACACCTCCCCGCACGCAAAACGGCGCGCGGGTCGCGCCACGGAGAAGGCGGCTTGCGCCGCCCTTTCCGCTATCGGGCGCGCTCGCCTGCCGGCGTTCCACCACGGCTCTCGCCGAGGGGACTTACGTCACCCAAGGCGCAACCCAGGCCATGCTTCCTGGGACGCGGTCCGAACGGGCGTTACCCACCTCGCCTGTCCCAGTCCAGTGAGCACCTCACGCGCCGATCGTCGTATCGGCAGGCAGATGCCCGGGCCGCCCGGAGGCGGAGCTGATGAGGCCCCGCCCGCAGGCACCGTCCTCGCCCCTGCCGCCCGGCATCACCCGGACAGCGTCCCCACAGGGCGAGATTTGATTCGCACCATGTAACGAAAAGGGGGCCAATTGTCAAGGGCAGAGTCGCATTATTTGCGACGTAGGGGCGCCCCTTGTGGGCGCCCTGGCGCGCGGTCGTAAAGGGCGGCCACAAGGGCCGCCCCTACGGCGGCGATGAAGCGATTCATTTAACGAATGAAGCGCGATCGCACCGGTTGCAAAGAGAAGACGTGGATGACCGGCCAAGCTTGCACTCGGACCGACCGAAGATCGGACCCGTGTGTCCGGCCATGACGGGGCCGCGCTTCCCCCTACTCCGCCGCCACGCGATGCGCGGCGACGCCCCGCGCCTTCACCACCACCTTGATCGCGTCGTCGACGCGGTCCTTGGCGTAGCGGATCGCGGTCGGCAGGTCGTCGAGCGCGAAGGTGTGGGTGTGGATTTTGGTGGCGTCAAAACGCTTCTGCGACATGAAGGCTTCGGCGCGATGCGTCGCGCTCTTGCCCTCGCCGCGGATGCCGTAGAGATAAATGTTGTTGCGCACGATATGGGCGACGTCGACCGGCGTCTCGGCATGGGGAAACGCGGCGAGGCAGACTTTGCCGCCGCGATTGACCATGCGGATCGCTTCGTTGACCGCATTCGGCGCGCCCGAGCATTCGACGACGTAATCGACGCCCTTACCGCCATTGAGCCGCTTGACCGCCGCGACGGCATCCTCGTTGCGCACGTTGACGACGGCATCGGCGCCGAGCTCCTTGCCGATTTTCAGCCGGTTGTCGCGGGTGCCGGTGAGGATCACGGGCTGGGCGCCGAGCGCCTTGGCGACGGCGACGCCGAGAAGCCCGATCGGGCCGGGGCCGGTGACGACCACGCTTTCGCCGGCGACGAGACCGCCGAGCTCGGTGAGCCCATACATCGCGGTGCCCGCGGTGACGACCAACGTCGCTTCTTCGTCAGACATGGCGTCAGGAATCGCGACCAGCGTGTTGATATTGTTGATCTGATATTCGCAGAAGCCGCCGTCGGTGGTGAAGCCGTTGGCGCGGTGGCCCTTGTCGACGTCGCCGTAATTGAGCCCGTAGTTGTGGCACGAGGTGTACATGCCTTCGCGGCAGCGCTTGCACTGGCCGCAGCCGGCATGGATCTCGACCGTGATGCGCTGGCCTATTCTGTATTCGTCGACGCCGGGACCGAGTGCCGCGACCGTGCCCATATATTCGTGGCCGGGCGTGAAATTCTTGTTGAACGGCATGCCGCCCAGGATCGAGGCCGGCGGACCGTGCTCGATGATTTCGAGATCGGTGGCGCAGATCGCGACCGCATCAATGCGCACCAGGACTTCGGCGCGCTTGGGAACCGGCACCGGCTTGTCGGTGAGTTTCAGCTCGCCGGGATTGCCCAGCACCCAGGCTTTCATCTTATCCGGGATCGGGAAATCCGGGATCGTTTTCACTCCGGGGCCTTGATACATCGATGTGTCCTTTTGGGCGTTTCCATTTGATCGCTTTTGGCGTGCGTATGCGGTCGCTTATAGAGAATTTTCGGTCCTGGCGAAACCGCTTGTCACGCCGGCTCGCCGGCGGCGTCGCGGTCGAGATCGACATAAACGTCGTCGCCTTGCAGCACTACTTTGTAGGTGCGCAGCGCCACCACGCACGGCGGCGCCTTCACCTCCCCGGTCGGCACGTGGAACGCGCCGAAATGCACGCAGCACTCGATCACGTCGCCTTCCAGCAGGCCGTCGGCCAGGCTCGCCGAAGCATGGGTGCATTCGTCGTCGGTGACGTAGAACGCGCCGCCGATATTGAATACCGCGAGCCGGTTGTCGCCAACCTCGAACGCCTTCACCGTCTCCGGCGCGATGTCGGCTTGCGCGCAAACTCGAACGACGTTGTCCGCCATATTACTCGCCATGCTTCTAGAGCCATGTTTCCAGACATAGCCCTCCCCTTTCCGCGCCTGTTATATAGTCGTTTGCTGTAACCGGGAAAGCATGAGGGCGGAAGCGCAATGCAGGTTCTGGTGATCGGCGCCGGCGTCGTCGGGTTGGCGATCGCGCGCACCGCGGCGCTCGGCGGCCATGACGTGACCGTGGCCGAGGCGACCGGCGGCATCGCCAATGGCGTCTCCTCGCGCAACTCTGAAGTGATCCATGCCGGGTTGTATTATCCGACCGATACGCTGCGCGCGATCCACTGCGTGCGCGGCCGGCGCATGCTCTACGCGTTTTGCGCCGCGCACGGCGTTCCCCACCGCAAATGCGGCAAGCTCGTCGTCGCCACCAACGAGGCGGAACTGGCCAAGGTCGAAACGATCTTGGCGCAAGCGCAGAAAAACGGCGTCGAAGGCGTCGAGATGATCGGCGGCAATGCCGCCCGCGCCATGGAGGCGGAGCTGTCCTGCATCGGCGCGTTGTGGTCGCCGGAAACCGGCATCGTCGACAGCCACGCATTTATGCGCTCGCTGTGGGGCGAGCTGGAAGATCGCGGCGGCATGATCGCGTTCGAAACCCCGGTCGAGCGGCTGAGCTTCAAAGCGGCGCAGTGGCAGGTGCAATTCGGCGGCCGCGACCCGGGCGTCGCGCCATTCGACGCCGTGGTCAACGCCGCCGGACTTGGCGCGCAAAACCTGGCGCGCCGCATCGACGGCTATCCGGCCGAACAGGTGCCGCGGCTCGTTCTCGGCAAGGGCAATTATTTCGGCTTTGCCGGGCGGCCGGTGTTTTCGCGGCTCATCTATCCGACGCCGATCGACGGCGGGCTCGGCGTGCACGTCACGCTCGACCTTGCCGGGCGCATGCGGTTCGGCCCCGACGTCGAGTGGATCGCGGAGGAAAACTACGCGGTCGATCCGCGTCGCGCCGAGAGCTTTTACGCCCGCATCCGCACTTATTGGCCCGACCTGCCCGACGGTTCGCTGGTGCCGGATTATGCCGGTATTCGGCCGAAGCTATCCGGTCCGGGAGAAGGCCAGGCCGACTTTTTGCTTGCAGGCCCCGCCGACCACGGCATGCCGCGGCTCGTCAATCTGTTCGGCATCGAGTCGCCGGGACTGACGTCGTCGCTGTCGTTGGCCGAAGCGGTGGTGAAATATTTGGCCTGACCGGGCCGTGAGCTCATAAAAGCGTCCGGTCGGACGGCTTGCGATGTCCGCTATGCGCTGAAAGCGACCGACAGCCGTTTCAAGGCCGCATGTCGCGATGGGTCACTAACGGGCATGTTGTAAGTCCGGTACCTCCGAATACGTCGCAGCCTCCTTAGGCGGGCATAACAAGAGGCTTTCCCTTTTCGACAACCAAGGTTGAACAAGCCTTCGCGTCCTTGTCGCCGACTTTCACGCTATGAACCGTATTCGGCGGCACTTGAAACGCTTCCCCGGCGTGAACAACACGACTTGGTTGGTGATCCACGATGAGTTCGGCATAGCCTTCCACCACGTAAGTCGTTTCGATGCCTGGATGACTGTGCCGTCCGACCACGGTTCCGGCGGCAACCTTCAATTCGACGATGACGGTCGCATAGCCTGGCATCGGGCCGTCCATCTGTTGCAGGACCTTGAGAGATACTCCCGGCATAGGCGTGGCGCTCATATTCCAACCCCTTCATCGCGAACAGGTCGAAGATGAACTTAGCAAACAATGACCAATGCCGATAAGGGTGGATTAGGCCGGTTTGGGTCATTCGCGACTTGATCGAACCCCCAGTAAGTCGGGCGAGTGGCGGTATGCTCGGAAAGCGGAAGTAAATTTGCCACCCGTTATCGCCCGATCTGACCGCGCATAGTGGCGCCGAGGTTTATTGGCGGCGCCGGCTGCGGCCTGATCCCGGGATTCGCGTCCGCGAGCGTTTCTCCGCTCCGCCGGGGGGCTGCGGCAACGTGCGAGGTGACCGAGTTCAGCTCGGCGGCAATGCTTGCAGGGTCGACCGGAGTGAAGGCGTCGGCCTGGCCGGGCTTACCGGTATAGGCCATCAGGCCGATTTTGGTCGAAACGATATCGCCCGGCCGCAGCGTCGGATCGCTCGATAAATCGAACGGCGCCAGCCCGCGCGCATTCCTGCCGTTGCAGGTACAATCGGCGACCAACTTTTGGCGATAGATAAAAGCAGTGTCGAGGTCGGCGTAGCGCGCGCCGTCCTTGGCAACCGCGCCGCCGATTTCGCTGCCGTAGAACACCTTGGTCTTGCTGGCCGGGCACATCGCCCGGCAGGTCTCGACCGGAGTTGCATTGGTCATGTGCTCGAGCGGGAAATGCTGGCCGTCGCACAGCCGCACGCAATAGGCGACGACGCGGCCGGAGCTGCCGCCGCCTTGGCGCACGCTTTCCGGACCGAGCGGCGCCGGCGCGACGCGGCCGAGCGCCGGCGGCGGCGGCTCGGCGTAGGATTGCGGCTGCGGAGCCGGCGGCTGGTCCTGGGAATCGCCAAACAGAAAGTCGAAAAATCCGGCCTGCGCAGGTGCGGGCGCGAATGCGACGACGGCCAACACGCCGGCGAGCACAGCGGCATGCCCGATCGAGTGCTTGCTGCAACGCCGACGCACCACGGCAATACCTCTTTGGAACCGCGAACCCGGCTCACCAACGGCGTAATTAGGGGCTCAGTTCCCGGCCATTTCCGGACGCAAGCATGGCGAAAAAGGTTCACCATCCTGTGGCCGAACGCCGGCGCGGCGCCTGGTTCTGCGGGTATGGCAAAGAAAATATGAATTCGCCGGTCAGAAATACCGCAGCCAGACGTAAAGCTGACAGATGAGGATCGAGACGACCGTCATCGGCAGGGCATAGAGCGTATATTTGACGAAGCCGAAGGCGATGCGGTTGCGCTCGGCGATGCCGGCGACGGTGAGGTTTGCGGTGGCGCCGATCAGCGTGCCGTTGCCGCCGAGACAGGCGCCAAGCGACAGACACCACCACAGCGGCGCGATATGCGAAGGCCCGCCGAAGGCCGGCGCCATGCTCTTGATCACCGGGATCATCACGGCCACGAACGGGATATTGTCGATAAACGCGGCGAGGAACGCCGACAGCCAGAGGATAATGACGCCTCCCACTGCAATGTTATTGCCGGTGACGGCGACGAGCTTGCCGGCGAGAAGTTGCAGCAAACCGCTGACCTCGACGGCGTGCACGACGATGAACAGGCCGACGAAGAAGAAGATCGTGATCCATTCGACCTCGGTCAGCGTTCGCGCCACGTTGACGGTCTGCTTGTCGCTGCGGTGTTCCCAATTGTCGAGCAGCATCAGCACCGCCGCGCCGCCCATCGCGATGGTCGCCGGCTCGAGCTGCAGCCGATCCTCGAAGATCAAGGCAACGATGACGGCGGCAAGCACGGCCACGGACTGCAACAACAGCGACAGATCGACGATGGCGGCGCGCGCGTCCATGGTCATGACGCGCAGCCGGTTCTCCACCGTGGCGTGCGTGGCGCGGCCCCAAATCAGATGCAGCATCAGCGCCTGTACGGCCTGGATCGCGATTACGATGGGCGCCAGATGCACGAGAAAGCTGTTGAAGGAAAGTCCGGCCTGCGAGCCGATCATGATGTTCGGTGGATCGCCGATCAGCGTCGCGGTGCCACCGATATTGGCGGCCAGCACTTCGGCGATCAGGAACGGAAACGGCGCGATCTGCAGTTCGCGGGTGACGGCCAGCGTCACCGGCGCGATCAGAAGCACGGTGCTGACATTGTTGAGGATCGCGGAGACGAAGAACGTCACCAGCTGAACGAAAAGCAACAGCGCGGCCGGATGCGCGCGCGCCAGCTGCGCCGACCGTATGGCGGCATATTGAAACACGCCGGAACGCTGCGCGATCGAGGTGATGATCATCAGCCCGGTCAGCGTGCCGATGGTGTTCCAGTCGATGCCGTTGAGCGCCTCGGCCTGATCGAGCGCGCCGGACAGCACCGCGACGCCCGCCGCGAAGAGCGCGATGATGGCGCGGTTGACCCGGTCCCAGATGATGACCGCATAAGTCACGCACAGCAGGACGGTGGCGAACCACACCGGGTCGAGGCCGAAAATGATGTGCGGTGTGAAATGGTCGGTCACGGCGCCGTCTCAGCCCATCCATTCGCGTAACCGGGGCGCAACAGGAAGGCAACCGTAATCGGCGGCGCGGACGGCTGCCGCCTGCCGCAATATTATTGTGGCGCTACGTAAAAGTAAGTCACGGCAACCAAGACCGGCGCCAGCACCACGATCGACCAGATCATGTAGCCGAAAAAGCTCGGCATTTTGACGCCGCGTTCGGTGGCGATGGCGTAGATCATGAAATTCGGCGCGTTGCCGATATAAGTGAGCGCGCCCATATAGACCGCGCCCATAGAGATCGCCACCAGTGCCGGCTTAAGCGTCGTCATCAAGTCGGCCGCATTGCCGCCGGCGAGCTTGAAAAAGACCAGATAGGTCGGCGCATTGTCGAGGATGCCCGAGAGAATGCCGGTGAGCCAGAAGTAGGCGACCTGGTGCGGGCTGCCGTCATGGCGCGTCACCGCAGTCAGGAGCCAGGCGAAGGCGCCGTCATGGCCGGCATCGAGCATCGCCTGCACCGGGACGGCGCAAACGAATATGCCGGCAAACAAGCACGCGACTTCGAGGATCGGCTCGAAAGTGAAACCGTTGGCGGCACGCTGCGTGCCGGGCGTCAGCCACAGCGAGGCGAGCGCGGCGAGGATCAGGAGCCCATCGCGCGCGACATCCTGCAGCGGCAGCGCCGTGCCGTAGAGCGTGAAGCTGATCCCCGGCTGCCACAATGCGGAATCGACGACCGCGGCGATAATGAGCGCGAGCAGCAGAAGATTGACCAGGCCGTGCACGCGCAACGGCGCGCGCTCGGCCGCCGGTTCGCCGACCGGCGCGGCGCGGCGGTCCGCAAAGTGGAACCAGACGTCCATCGCCACGAACAGGGCCAGCACGCAGCCGGCGGCGAAAACCGTGGGCTGCCACAGGTTTCGCGCCGGCCAGAAAAAATCGACGCCGTTGAGAAAGCCGATGAACAGCGGCGGGTCGCCGAGCGGGGAGAGCGCGCCGCCGATATTGCCGACCAGAAAGATGAAGAAAACGACGACGTGGACGTTGTGCAGCCGCGCCGCATTGGCGCGCAACAGCGGCCGGATCAATATCATGGCGGCGCCGGTGGTGCCGACCACGCTCGCGATCAGCGTTCCGAACAAGAGCAGCAGCGCATTGACACCCGGCGTGCCGCGCAGCGTGCCGGTGAGCATGATGCCGCCGGCGACGACATAGAGCGCGAACAACAGCGCGATGAAGCCGAGATAATCGTCAAGAACAGCGTGCGCCAGCGAGGCCAGCGCGGCATCGACGCCGCGCAGCGCCGCCAGCGGCGCCAGCGTCAGCACCGCCCAGACGAAGGCGAATTTGCCGTAGTGATGATGCCACAAGCGGGGGAAGAGGAGCGGTCCAACTGCGATCGTGAGCAGAATGCCGGCAAACGGCAGCAGCCACGGCCACGCTAGACTTGCGCCGTCGAGTTCGGCGGCGTGGGCCGCGCTCGGCAGCAATGTCGCGGCTATGAGCAAAGCGATAAAACGGGCGGACATCACACGCAGTTTGCCATGACGCTTCGACCTTTGCATTATGGGAGATAATGCGCATCCGCAAATGCTTGACACCGGGAGAAACCGAACGTGGCCGGCCATCGCTTTCAAAATCCATCGACCATGCCGCCGACGCGCGGCTACACCCACGTCGTCGAGACGAAAACCCCATGCCGGACGATTTATATCGCCGGACAGCTCGGCATGACGGCGGACGGAAAATTCGCCGGCGCCGACTTCAACGCTCAGGTGGTGCAGTGTTTCGAAAACCTGAAACATGCGCTCGCCGCGGCGGGAGCCAATTTCGAGCATGTCGTCAAAGTCACGGCCTTCTTTATCGATATAGCGAACATCCAGACCTACCTCGAAGTGCGCAACCGTTACGTCAACACCAAGGCGCCGCCGGCCTCGACCGCCATTCAAATCTCCAAGCTCGCGCATGACGGCGCGCTGTTCGAGATCGAAGCTGTCGCGGTGGTGCCGCAGGACTAGGCTGCATACTCATAAACGGTAGGCAAATCACCTGAAAGGTGATTCAAGCTCTGCAAAGGAGCTTGACCATGGCCCGTTACGAACTGAGCGAATTTGAGTGGAAAACCATCCGGCCTTTGTTGCCGAACAAACCACGCGGGGTTCCTCGGATTGACGATCGCCGGGTGCTCAACGGCATCTTCTGGATTTTGCGCTCTGGGTCGCCTTGGGCCGATTTGCCGGAGCGGTATGGACCTCCGACAACGGTCTATAACCGCTTCAATCGCTGGCGAAAGGCGGGGGTCTGGGACAAGCTGATGACTGCCATCATCGAAGCTCATGATGGCAAGGTGCAGATGATCGATTCCAGCATCGTACGCGTCCACCAGCAGGCTGCCGCCCAAAAAAACAGGCTGGAGACGCTTGTATCGGTCGAAGTCGTGGAGGACTGACAACCAAGCTGCATCTGCGGGTGATCGGCAACGGCCTGCCAGTGCAGGTCGCGCTGTCGCCCGGCCAGATGAACGACCAACCGATGGCCGAACTCCTGCTCAACGATCTGCCTGCGGGAGCCGATGTCATCGCCGATAAGGGATACGATGCAGACTGGATCAGGGATTTGATCGAGGACCAGGAGTGCACGCCGCACATCCCGCCAAAATCAAACCGCTACGATGGCATCACCTACAGCAAGACCAAGTACAAGAAACGCAATCTGATTGAGCGCTGCTTCAACAAGCTCAAGCAGTTCAGGCACATTGCTACCCGCTACGACCGCAATGCTCTGAACTACCTCGCCATGCTCAAAATCGCTTGCCTCCGGCTATGGCTCAGGTTTTATGAGTCCGCAGCCTAAAGCGCAATCGCTTCAGATTGAAGCGATTGACGCTTTAGTATTTTGATGGAGCATGATCTATTCGGAAAACCGGTTTCCACTTTTCCGGATCATGCTCTAAGCCGGCGCGCTGTGGTATCCAAGGCAAGACGTTTATCCGTCAGGGGAAGCGGGAGAAGATAGTGGGCAAGAAAATAGCGTTTGTCGGAGCGGGTGCGGTCGGCGGCTACACCGGCGCCCATATGGTGCAGGCCGGTGAGGACGTGACCTTCATCGATCCATGGCCGGCGCATGTCGAGCACATGCGCAAGCACGGCTTGCGCGTGACGCATGCCATGACGGAGCCGGAATTCACCGTGCCGGTGCGCGCGATGCACGTGACCGACGCGCAGCAGCTGGCCAAGGAAAAGCCAGTCGACATCGCCTTCGTGTGCATGAAATCCTACGACACCGCCTGGGCGACCATGCTGATCCGGCAATATCTGGCGCCGGACGGCTACGTCGTCTCGCTGCAGAACTGCATGAACGAGGAGACCATCGCCGGCATCGTCGGCTGGGGCAAGACGCTCGGCTGCATCGCCTCCAGCATCACCGTCAATCTGCCGGAGCCCGGACTCGTTCATCGCGGTGCCGCCAAGCACGGCGCGGCGCATACCGTGTTTCGCGCCGGCGAGGTGCACGGCCGCATCACCCAGCGCGCGCAAGAGATTTGCCGCCTGGTCGCTTACGCCGACAGCGCCAAGGTCACCAACAATCTGTGGGGCGAGCGCTGGTCGAAGCTCGTTGCCAACGCCATGCAGAACGGACTTTCCGCCTGCACCGGGCTTGGCGGCGGCGACATGCTCAAGAGCGATCCGATCCGCCGCTTCTCCACCCGCCTCGGCAGCGAGGCAATCCGCGTCGGCCAGGCACAGGGCTATCAGCTTGAGGAAATTTTGCACTTGCCGCCGGAAACGATCGCGCGCGCCGGCGAAGGCGATGCGGTGGCTGAGCAGACCTCCGACGCGCAGCGCTTCAAAGACTCCGCCCGTACCGCATCCGGGCAGCGACCCTCAATGGGCCAGGACATGCAGAAGGGCCGTCGTACCGAGATCGAATTCCTCAACGGCTTGGTGGTGCGCGAGGGCGAGAAAGTCGGGCTTTCCTGCCGCGCCAATGCCGTGCTGGTCGATATCGTCAAGCGCGTCGAGAAAGGCGAGCTGAAACCGGATCCGCGGCACATTACCGAGCTGCGGTTGAACTGAGCCGGAGCCGGGGCCGCCCCCGGGCCGGAATCCGAACCAAAACGGCGGGGCCGGCGGCCAATGTTCGCGTACGACGAGGTGGAGGCCTTCATGCGCAGCGCGCTTATTGGCTGCCTGTCGGGGCTTGCCGTTTTGAGCGGGGTGTCGCTCGCGGCGGCAGCGACGCCGATCCCACCCGATACGCAGACCGCGGCCGATTTTTTGCTGGCAACGTGCCAAGGCTCCGCCGACAATCTTGATTCTGTCGCGGCGCTGGCCGAACAGCAAAAGTGGGTCTCGATGATCGATCCGGCCATTCCCCAACAGGGCCCCCTGAAGGTCAACGGCATGTGGCGGGTCAGCCAGAATGGCCAGTCCTACATCGTCGTGACCGGTACCGGTCCCCAGGGCAAGACAAGCTGCCAAGTGATGTTCAACGATCCCAAGCCAAGCCGCGACGGCTTCATGGCGGCAATCGCGCACGCCTTAACGCTCAAAACCAACCTCGACCAGGCGATGCCGGACATGCGGCAGGAGATGTATCAGATCGTGAATCTGGCGCCGAAGAACGTAGTTCTGCAAGTCGCATCGAGACCCGAGGGCAGGGTTTTTGAGGCCTCGGTCATAGGTCCGGACCACCGATGAGCAAGCGTGCACGCGGCGCTATCATTGCTGCGGCAAACCGGCGCGCCGCGGCGCGCCGGACAGCGCGGCGGCAGCTTACCAATTTCCCCGCGGCGGTCTAAGATGACCGCCAATATCGTATGGGGGCCGAGGGCAACATGGACATCGTGAAGCGAATTTTCGTCGCGCGGGCCGTCGCGGCGGCCGGCGCAATTGTCTTGTCGACGGCGCTGGCGCTCACTGCCGCGCTCGCGCAAGACAAGACCTACACCATGAAGATGACGCTGCCGACGCTGAACGATCCGAGCTACTTCTTCGCCAAGACCTATGCGGCGGCGCTGGAGAAAGATTCCGGCGGCCGCATCAAAACCGAGATTTATCCGGCGAGCCAGCTGGGCTCGATCCCGCGGCAGATCGAAGGCACTCAATTCGGCGCCATCCAATGTGCGCTCATCCCGCCCGAATTCTTTGTCGGCGTCGACGAACGCTTCGAGGTGATGGCGGCGCCGGGCCTGGTCAATTCCATGGAGCACGGGCAGCGGCTGGCGGCCGACCCGGCGGTCAAGAAACTGATGTTCGGCCTTGGCGCAAATAAGGGTCTGCACGGCGTCGCGCTGTTCATGAACGCACCGTCCTCGCTCATCGCCAAAACGCCGGTCCGCCACCTCGCCGACTTCAAGGGCAAGAAGATCCGCGTTCTCGCTTCGCCGTTCCAGACGCAAGCGATCGCCCGGCTTGGCGCGACGCCGGTGGCGATGACGCTCGGCGACGTCATCCCGGCGATCCAGCAGGGCGCCATCGACGGCGCCATCGGCGGCATCGTGGTGTGGACTCCGATGCACTTTCAGGACACGGCGAAATACGTGACCGAGACCGGCCAGCCCGCGGTCTATGCGATCGTCGAGATCAGCAAGACTTGGTACGATTCATTGCCGGCCGACCTGCAAAAAATCGTCGACGACGACGCCGCCAAGGAACAGGCCGCGATCGGTCCGGTGGCGAGCGACATCGTCAACAAGGCGCGCAAAGGCTGGACCGACACCGGCGGCGAGCTGATCAGCCTGCCGGCCGACGAGCAGGCGGACATGATGAAGACGTTTTCCAGCGTCGGCGCCGACGTCTCCAAGACTAAGCCGTTGCTCGACGACGCCTATAAGATCGTGACCGAGGCAGCGCGGCGGACGAAATAAGCTCGTCCTCCTCTCGTCTTCGCGGCGGCACGCCGGCGTTGCCGCCGCCGGCCCGTTGTGATTCAATCTGGCAAGGTCACAAAGACCCGCGCCGGGAGGCAACGACCATGGCCATCACCGTCTGTCCGGTCACGCCGAGCTTTGCCGCCGAGATCGGCGATGTCGACTTATCGGCGCCGCTGGCGCCGTCCGATCTTGCCGACATTAAAGACGCGTTCGCGGTCTACGCGGTGCTGATCTTCCCCGACCAGCACCTGTCGCAGGATCAGCATCTCGACTTCGCGCGGTCCTTCGGACCGCTGGAGACCACGATCGCGCTGCATCGCAAGGACGCGCAGCTGCGCGTGCGCAAAGAGTTCGCCGATGTCTCAAACCTGGGTCCCGACAACGAGCTCTGGGGCAAGGAAAGCCGGCAGCGCATGTTCCAGCTCGGCAACCGGCTGTGGCACACCGACTCATCGTTCAAGCGGCTGCCGGCGCTGGCTTCGCTGCTCTATGCACGCTCGATTCCGCCGATCGGCGGACATACGGAATTTGCCGACGAGCGGGCGGCCTATGACGCGCTTCCCGAAGCCATGAAGCGCCGCCTCGACGCGCTCGTGGCGGAGCATTCGATCTTCAACTCGCGGGCCAAGCTCGGCTTTTCCAATTTCAGCGACGAGGAGCGGGCGGGCATGCCGCCGGTGCCGCAAGTGCTGGTTCGCACTCTTCCCGAGTCCGGCCGCAAATCGCTCTATCTCGCTTCGCACGCCGGCCGCATCTTCGGCATACCGGACCAAGAGGGCCGCTCGCTGATTGACGAACTGGTGGCGCACGCCACGCAACGCCAATTCATCTATACCCATCGCTGGCGCGTCCACGATCTGGTCATTTGGGATGATCGCTGCACCATGCACCGCGGCACCGACTTTGACGATCTGCGCTGGAAACGCGACATGCAGCGCGCCACCGTCTGCGACGTCGCCAATTCCTGCGAGCAGGCCGGCATCCGGATCGAAGCGGCTTAGAGCATGATCCCGAAAAGTGGATGCCGGTTTTCGGAAAAGATCATGCTCAAACAAAAACAGCAGCGCGGCACGATGGCTGAACGTCCATTCAAGTGACGCGGCTCAAGGACAAGATCGTTCTGGTGACCGGCGCTGCGGGCGCGATCGGATCGGCGATCGCCTCCGTGGTGGAAGATCAGGGCGGCGTTGCCATCACCAGCGATCTCGCCGAGCGCGGCAATGTTGCCCACGCACTTGACGTCACCTCCGAAGCCGACTGGCTCGCCGTGATCGCCGCCATCGAGCAAAAGTCCGGGCGGCTCGACGGCCTGGTCAACGCCGCCGGCATCATCGCCGTCGGCAGCGTCGAGGACACCGAGTTTGCGACCTGGCGCCGCGTCATCGCGGTCAATCTCGACGGCACGTTTCTCGGCTGCAAATACGCCATGCGGCTGATGCGGCGGAGCGGCGGCTCGATCGTCAATATCTCGTCGGTCTCCGGGCTGGTCGGCGGCCATAACCTCGCGGCTTACAGTGCGTCGAAGGGCGGCGTGCGGTTACTCACCAAATCGGTGGCGCTGCATGGCGCGCGGCGCAAACCGCCGGTGCGCTGCAATTCCGTGCACCCGGCCTTCATCGAAGGCCCGCTGGTCGACAGCTTGATTGCGCAAGTTCGCGATCCGGCGAGCGCGCGCGAGCGCATGGCGGCGATGGTGCCGCTCGGCCGCTTCGGCACGCCCGCCGAGGTCGCCGATCTTTGCGTTTATCTGCTTTCGGGCGAATCCGCCTTTGTCACCGGGGCAGAGCTGACGCTCGATGGCGGTCTCACCGCGCAATAAGTCGCGCCACCGCAACAGCGCAGCTTTTGTCAGAGGGAAGGATTCGTCCCGCATACATGGCCCGAATTGCGTCCGCTTTCGAGGCCTAGCCGACATGGCGGGATTTACTGCCGGGCTGGTCCTGGTCGAAAATGACCCAGACTGTGTGAAAACTCCGAAATCGAATTCGCGGATAGAAATTTGATCTCGACTTCGTCAATTTGAAAAACAAAACCGCTGCCGACCACTGTCGGGAGAAGACAATAATGAAAACAATTCTGCGCGTTCCTCGCGCACGCACATTTTCACACAGCCTAGACCCGAAGTGGACATGGCGATGAGCCGCGCGTGTATCCGCTTTTGAGTTAAGAGCGGACGACGGAACAAGAAAAAAGGCCCGGAATGAATCACGGGCCTTCATCATTTCGGTTGAAGGTGAACTCAATAGTCCATGCCGCCGCCCGGCAGAGCCCTTGCGATCAGGTGGCCTTATTGAGTGTCTTGGGCAAGCCTGTCTTCATCGTGCCGGCAGCCTCAGTTGCTATCTCCTGGGCAAGCGCACAGAGTTCCTTATTCTGCGCGGACACGATTTCGAATTGCTTGCGCATGTGCGCGGTCGACAATTCGATAAACTCCGACGGGGACTTCACACCCAACAGCTCATGGACGTAGTCAAATCCGGCGCGAGTGTTGATACGGGTAATCTCGATAAGCTTGCGATTATAGTCTGTGGCATGCTTGGCGGCAGCCTCGTAGGTATTTTCGAGCATATTGGCTGCTTCCTCGCTGGCTGCCTTGGCCTTCGCGTAAGCGTCCCTGGTATGCTCGACGCCTTGTTCGGCCATCTCACGGAATGCTTCCGGCATTTCCATATTCGGCAGGTCAAATTTTGGCATCGCGAATTTCGGAATCCCGTAGTCGGGTATGTCAAACGCGGAGGCAGCGTGTTTCGAAGTTTTGGCTTTGGTGGCGGCAGTCGTGGTTTCCGTCATGACACTGAATCCTTTAGAGGGCGGTTTTGGTTAGACCTCCTGACGCCGCCCTGATCGCCGGATGTCGGTAGAGAGCAAAGTGGTTCAGTCCGGCCCTCGCTGCAACTTAGAGGCCATCGTCCCGTTCGTCGGCTGAGTGATTCTCGCGACGCATGCCTCGACGCTGGAAAAGGGTCCAGAAGAGATGTTGCCGTCATCCTCAACCGCGTACCAGCCGGGCTTGATGCCGCGCATGTCGGATTTGTTTTCATTGATGTAATGGGGAGTGGTCATTGGTGGCGTTCCAGTCAGTAGCATCATGAGCTAAGTAGCCTCACCGTGGCCAAATTTGTCGCCCCTCAACACCGCGGTCCTAGGATTCAGTTCATTGGGCTGCAGTTTTGTCTTGGACCAACTTCTCTGCACACGCCCTGGCCAGCTGGTAGTCGGAGGAGGTAGCCCCCGGCTGTGTCGCCCAGCCGCCCTTCTGCAAGTAATCACCTTGTTCCCAGTTCGAAGAGATCTTTTGCAGCGCTGCCAGGTTTGCTTTCGCATCGCTATTCTGCAGGAATTTCTCCACGCAGATCGGCGTGAGGGCTGCCACGACCGCGTTATCGGCCCGCTCAGCCGCAAGTTTGTTGGCGGCGCCGCCAGTCACCCAGCCGCCCCAAGAAAACCCGATAACCATAGACGCGACGGCGCCGGTAGCTATTCCTTGGAGGAGACGAGTCCGCGACTCGCCGCGTAGAATTGAAGGAACTTGCATGGCTTTTGCCTTTTCGATGGGAGGGATGTGCACCGCACGCAGCAATGGGCGCGGGTGCTGACGGCACCCGAGCCGAACGTAACTCTACTTGGAGTTTTATTGTGCCTGCCGACGGCGCCTGCGCTGCCACCTGGAGAGAACGGAGATTTCGGTATGTCCCCGATTTACGGGCAGCTCTCGGACAAACCACTGCTTGCCTTTGTATGCTTCACATGGGGTGCGGGACATAAAGCACAATAGGCATGAGAAATTAAACGCCGAGCAACTTCGTGCCGCTCCGCCCACTGATCGACGGCTTGATCGCGCAAGTCCGCGATCCGGCGAGCGCGCGCGAGCGTATGGCGGCGATGGTCCCGCTCGGCCGTTTCGGCACGCCCGCCGAGGTCGCAGCGCTGTGCGTTTATCTGCTCGCGGACGAATCCGGCTTCGTCGCCGGCGCCGAGCTCACGCTCGACGGCGGGCTCACCGCGCAATAAAGACGCGATATTCGTTATGAGTTGTGGGTGTCCACCCTTTGAACCTCCCGCTCGGTAGCGGCGACCAACAGTCGGCACCGCGCGTCGGTGCCCGAGCTGGAGCCCATATGAGACGGCGCGATTTCATCTCGTTTCTCGGTGGCGCATTGGTCGCACGGCCGATCGCCGCCCGCGCGCAGCAGTCCGATTACAGCCGCTACGTCGGTGCACTTGCGAGGGCCAAGCGCGATTACGAGAAAATTTCCCATCCGAGCGAAGCGGACCGGTCGAATTACATCACCCGCCTTGTTCGATTGCGCGAACAGGCCATTGCCGGAAAGACGTACGACTGGCAGGCGATGGAAGACGAGATCAAACAGCATCCCGCGCCGAGCGACTCCGATAGCAAGGCCCTGTCAGGCCTTCTTCTCGGTCAATGGGGATCGCCCCGGCACGATTATCTCTACAGGGCCGACGGCACATGGACGATGTTGCCGATAGAACCGGATATCACCCATGGGACTTGGCGCATCGAAGGCAATCAATACTTTGACACCGCCGCCACGGAGCCGCCTCTAAAGACCCAATACACCATCATCTTGATCAGCAAAAAGGATTTCGTGTTTACCGACCAAACATATGTCTTTTACGAGACGCGCGAAAAATAGATAATTCAATGTCATACTCGCGCTACGCCCTGCCCTCTACGACGCGAATGTCGCGTTCGACATTTCGGGTGCCAAGGGCTTTGAGCGCTTCCTGGTAGGCGGGTGTTTCGTGGCAGGCGATCGCCTCGCCTAAGCTGTCGAACTCGATCAGCACCACCAATTGATCCATGCCCGACTCGTAGATTTTCGCCGGAGTGCCGAGCGAGAGGATGCGCCCGCCGGCGTTCGTGATCGCCGGTCCGGCCAGTTTGACATAGGCCTGCCAGGCCTCCTGATTTTTCAGGGATCGATAAGTCACCACCCAATAGGCCTTCGCCATGGAGCGTTCCCTATGGTTCCAGCGACATTGTCAATGCGCCGCGTCCCAATTGTGCGCGGCTTTCGCCTCGACATGCAGCGGCACTGACAGCGACACCGCCGGCATCGGCGCATCGACCATCACTGCGGTGACGACCGGCAGCGTTTTCTCCACTTCGGCGTCGGGCGCTTCGAACACCAACTCGTCGTGCACCTGCAACAGCATCCGCGCCGTGAGCTTCTGCTTCGCCAAAGCCGCATCCATTCGCACCATGGCGCGGCGGATGATATCGGCAGCGGTGCCTTGCAGCCGCGCATTGACCGCGGCGCGCTCGTTGAACGCGCGAATGGAGGCATTGGAAGCGCGGATGTCGGGATAGTGGCATTTGCGCTTGAATAGCGTCTCCACGTAGCCGTTCTTGCGGGCGAACTCTTTAGACGCCTCGATAAAATCGCGGATGCCGGGAAAGCGCTCGAAATATTTCTTGATATAGGCGCCGGCTTCCTCGCGCTCGATGCCGAGCTGGTTGGCGAGGCCGAAGGCGGAGATGCCGTAGATGATGCCGAAATTGATCGCCTTCGCCCGCCGGCGCACCTCGGCCGGCATATCTTTCACCGGCACGCCGAACATTTCCGATGCGGTCATGGCATGAATGTCGAGCCCCTCGCGGAACGCCTGGCGCAATTGCTCGATGCCGGCGATCTCGGCGAGGAGCCGCAGCTCGATCTGCGAATAGTCGGCGGAGACGAGCTTGTGGCCCGCGTCGGCGATAAAGGCGCGGCGGATCTTGCGGCCGTCCTCGGTGCGGATCGGGATGTTCTGCAGATTGGGCTCGGACGACGACAGCCGCCCGGTCGTGGTCGACGCGAGCGCGTAGCTCGTGTGTACGCGATGCGTCGTTGGATTGACGAAGCCCGGCAGCGCGTCGGTATAGGTCGATTTCAGCTTCGAGACCTGGCGCCAGTCGAGAATTTTTTGCGGCAGCTTGTGGCCCTGCTCGGCGAGTTCCTCGAGCAGCCGCGCGCCGGTCGCCCATTGGCCGGTCTTGGTCTTGGTGCCGCCCTCAAGGCCGAGCTTGCCGAACAGAATGTCGCCGATCTGTTTCGGCGAGCCGACATTGACCGTCTCGCCGGCAAGCTTGTTGATCTCGGCTTGCAGGCCGGCGGCTTCCTGCGCGAATTCGCCGGACAGCCGCGACAGCACTTGCCGGTCGATCGAAATGCCGCGCCGCTCCATATCGGCGAGCACGCGCAACAGCGGCCGCTCCAGCGTCTCGTAGACGCTGAGCACATGCTCGGCGGCAAGCCGCGGCTTCAGCACCAGCCAAAGCCGCAATGTCGCGTCGGCATCCTCGGCGGCGTATTCGGTCGCCTTGGCGATGTCGACATTGTCGAAGGTCAGTTTGCTTTTGCCGACCTTGGTCACCTCGTTGAAATCGATTGTTTCGTGGTCGAAGTAGCGCCGCGCCAACGGATCGAGGCCGTGATCGGAGCGGCCGGCATCGACGACATAGGACATCAGCATGGTGTCGTCGTAGGAGGCGATTTCGATGCCGCGCACGGCGAAAATCTGCCAGTCGAATTTCAGGTTCTGGCCGATCTTGAGCACGCCACGGTCTTCCAGGAGCGGCTTTAAGGTCTCGAGCGCGGCGGCTTCCGAAAGCTGGTCGGGCGTGATCTCGCCGGGGAACAGACTATCCTTGCCACCTTCTCCGCCATGGCGATGGCTGAGCGGCACGTAGCAGGCTTCGTTCGGAGCGACCGCCAGCGAAAAGCCGCACAGCTCGGCCTGCATCGGATCGAGACTCGACGTTTCGGTGTCGACGGCGACAAAACCGACATCGCGCGCGCGTTCGACCCAGGCCTTGAGCCGGTCGAGCGTACGCACGGTTTCGTATTTGGAGCGATCGAATTTTTGGCTGTGCGCGGTTTCGAGCCGTGCCGCCGCAAGCTTTTGTGGAGTGAGTGATCCCGGCACGGCCGCGGGTCTCCCTCCCCCGCTCGCGGGGGAGGGCGGGGTGGGGGCTGGCTTGCTCGGCGCAATCGACTTGCCCCCTCCGGACGCGCTTTGCGCGTCGTCCTCCCCCGCAAGCGGGCGAGGAGAAGAGGCTCCGCCGTGCACCGAAAGCTTGGCATCGGGCTCGATGTCGCTCGGATCGATGGAGGCAAATTCGGCAACGCGGCGGGTCAGGGATGAAAACTCCATCGCCCGCAAAAACGCGATCAGCCGCTTGTAATCGGGCTCGTGCACGGCGAGATCGCCGATCGGCACGTCGAGCTTGACGCGATCGTCGAGCGTGACGAGCTTCTTCGATAGCCGCGCGGCTTCCGCGTTCTCGATCAGCGACTGGCGGCGCTTGTCCTGCTTGATCTCGGAAGCGCGCTTGAGCAGCGTTTCGAGGTCGCCATATTCGCCAATGAGCTGGGCTGCGGTTTTCACGCCGATGCCGGGCACGCCCGGCACGTTGTCGGTCGAATCGCCGATCAGCGCCTGCACCTCGATGACCTTATCGGGCGGCACGCCGAATTTCTCGATCACCTCGGCGCGGCCGATCTTCTTGTCCTTCATGGTGTCGAACATGACGACGCCGTCATTGACGAGCTGCATCAGGTCCTTGTCCGACGAGACGATGGTGGCGGTGGCGCCGGCCTCGCAAGCCTGCCGCACATAGGTCGCGATCAGGTCGTCGGCCTCAAAGCCCTTCTGCTCCAGGCACGGCAGGTCGAAGGCGTGCACCGCTTCGCGGATCAGCGGAAATTGCGGCCGCAAATCGTCCGGCGGATCGGGCCGGTGCGCTTTGTAGTCGGGATACATCTCGGTGCGGAAGGTGCGCTCGGAGAGATCGAACACCACGGCAAGGTGGGTGGGCCTGTCCTCCGGCTTCATGTCGCGCAGGAGCTTCCACAGCATGTTGCAGAAGCCGAACACGGCGTTGAGCTGCAATCCGTCCGACTTGCGGTTGATCGGCGGCAACGCGTGATAGGCGCGGAAAATGTAGCCGGAGCCGTCGACCAGAAAGACGTGATCGCCTTTCTTCAGCGGCTTGGCGGAAAGTTGCGGTTTTGCCGCCTTCGGCGGGGCTTTTTGTGCTGCGGGCATGTTGGCCAATATATAGGTGCTTTGCCCTGATTAGCACCGCCATTGGATGAGACTGTGGACTATTCCCCGCTGCCGATCGATGCCGCCCTGCCGGGCCTGACCGCGGCCTTGCGCGCGAACAATGCTGCGGTTCTGGTGGCGCCGCCCGGCGCCGGCAAGACGACGCGGGTGCCGCTCGTTCTCGCTCGCGAGGAATGGGCGAAAAGCCGCCGCATCCTGGTGCTCGAACCGCGCCGGCTTGCGGCGCGCGCCGCCGCCGAGCGCATGGTGCATACGCTCGGCGAGCGTGTCGGCGAAACGGTGGGCTTGCGGGTCCGCTTCGGCTCGAAGCTCTCGCGTAAAACCCGGATCGAAATCATCACCGAAGGAATTTTCACCCGGCTCGTCCTCGACGATCCCATGCTCGAAGGCGTGGCGGCCGTGCTGTTCGACGAATTTCACGAGCGCTCGCTCGATGCCGATCTCGGTCTCGCGCTCGCCCGCGATGCGCAACAGGGCTTGCGTGAGGATTTAAAGCTCCTCGTCATGTCGGCGACGATAGACGCCGCGCGCATTGCCGGACTTCTGGGCAATGCGCCGGTCATCGAAAGCGAGGGCCGCGCCTTTGCGGTCGAGACGCGCTATGTCGGCCGTGACGCGCGCCCGATCGAGCCGCAAATCGCCGACACGATCGCCCGCGCGATGCGGAGCGATAGCGGCTCGCTGCTGGCGTTCCTGCCCGGCGCCGCCGAAATCCGCCGCACCCAAACTCAGCTCGAAAACCGCGTTGAGGCCTCGACCGACCTGGTCGCGCTTTACGGCGCGCTCGGCGGCGACCTGCAGGACCGCGCCATCGCGCCGGCGCCGCCCGGCCGACGCAAGATCGTGCTGGCGACGTCGATCGCGGAAACATCGATCACCATCGAGGGCGTGCGCATTGTCGTCGATTCCGGGCTGGCGCGCGTGCCGCGCTACGAGCCCGATGTCGGCGTCACCCGGCTCGAAACCGTGCGGGTGTCGCGCGCCGCGGCGGATCAGCGCCGCGGCCGCGCCGGGCGGACCGAGCCGGGCGTCTGCTACCGGCTGTGGGACGAGCCGCAGACGGCTGCGCTCGAACCCTATGCGCGGCCGGAAATCCTTGCCGCCGATCTGTCCTCCTTCGCGCTCGACCTCGCGGCCTGGGGCAGCGCTCCGGAACAGCTCGCATTCCTCGATCCGCCGCCGCGACCGGCGCTGACCGAGGCGAAGGCGCTGCTCGTCGCGCTCGGCGCCATCGACGGCGACGGCCGCATCACCGACGAAGGCCGGCATTTGCGCCGCTTGCCGCTGCCGCCGCGGCTTGCCCGCATGGTGGTCGACGCCGCAGCCGTGGGCGAAGCGCAGCTTGCCGCCGAGATTGCCGCGATCATCGGCGAGCGCGGGCTCGGCGGTGACGACGTCGATTTGCGCGAGAGGCTCGCTGGACTGCGCCGCGATCGCTCGCGCCGCGGCCGCGACGCGCGCGCCATGGCCGAGCGCTGGGCGGAGATCGCAAAGTCCGACACCTCTCCGCTTGCGCGGCGAACTCCCTCCCCCCTTGTGGGGGAGGGTCGGGGTGGGGGGTCGGGAGGTGAAGGAGTTGCTTCGACGGCTGCACGTCAATCGTCGACGCCTGCGCGTACCCTCACGACCCCCACCCCTAACCCCTCCCCACAAGGGGGAGGGGAATTGAGTGTCGGCGCGCTTATCGCCCTCGCCTATCCCGAACGCATCGCCAAAAACCGCGGCGGTGCGGCGGGCGCATTTTTGCTGGCGAACGGGCGCGGCGCAAATGTCGATGCTGCATCTGCGCTGGCGCGTGAACCCTTTCTCGCCGTGGCCGAGCTTACGGGCAGCGCCGCGGCGGGCCGCATCCTCTCCGCTGCGCCGATCACGCTGGCCGAGATCGAGGCGCGCTTTGCCGAGCGCATCGGAGCGCGCGAGGAGATCGCGTTCGACACGGCGAGCATGAGCCTGCGCGGCCGCAAAGGCCGCCGGCTCGGTGCGATTGCGCTTTCGGATCAACAAATACGGGTCGAGCCGAACGAAAGCACGGCAAAACTCCTCGCCAAACATATCGCGCGCGCCGGCCTCGATCGGCTGCCATGGGGCAAAGCGCTGCTGCAGTGGCGCGACCGCGTCATGTTCTTGCGCGCCAGCGAAGGTGACGAATGGCCGGATTTGTTCGACGCGGCGCTGGCCAAGAGCGTGAACGAATGGCTCGCACCGACACTCTTGTCTAAGACCGGTATTGACCAAATCACAGCGGACGAGTTGGACACCGCTTTGCACGCGTTACTGCCGTGGCCGCTACCGCGCCGGCTCGAGGCCGAGGCACCGACGCATTTCGAGGCGCCGACCGGCTCGCGCGTCCCGATCGATTATGCCGCCGAGGGCGGACCGAAAATCGCGATCCGGTTACAAGAACTGTTCGGGCTCGACCGCCATCCGTCGATCGCCGGCGGCAAAATCCCACTCGTCATAGAACTGCTTTCTCCCGCACACCGGCCGGTGCAGACGACGCGCGATCTACCGGGCTTTTGGCGCGGCAGCTATGCCGCGGTGCGCGCCGAGATGCGCGGCCGCTATCCGAAACATCCGTGGCCCGACGATCCGATCGCGGCAGCGCCGACGCGGCGGGCGAAACCACGGAGCGGCTGAGACAAATAGAGGGACGGTAGTAACTCGGCACTCCTCCGCCTATCCGGCGAACGCCAGCATATTCCTGTTCATTGTTGCGCCCTTGCAACAGCCCTCGCGGAAACAGCCCGCTATAATAACGTCGAAGGCCAAGTGGAATCGAGTTCCAGCCTATGAAAAGCCGTTTGATGCGCGGCGTCGCTGCCCTGCCGATATTGTTCGCAGGGCCGGCACTCGCCGCCTCCCCGACCTACGATTGGTCAGGATTCTATGCCGGCCTCACGGCGGGCGCGACCTGGTCGAGGTCGCAAGAAACAACGAACATACCTTGTTCAGAGCCTCTCGGCACCGGGTACTTCTGCGTCGCAGGGACTCCCGCGCAGGGCCCCACGATCGCCGCCGCGATGACCGGGTCATACTCCAAAACCGGATTCACCGGCGGCGCCGAGGCAGGTTACAATTGGCAAAATGGCGCAGCCGTTTATGGCGTCGAGGCCGATCTACAAACGCTCAAAGGTGCGTCGAAATCGACGACGATTCTCGGCACCGGTCTCAATTTCGTGCCCGGCTCGCCCATCAATCTGAGCTCCTCAACCGACGCCGACTGGCTTCTCACGGCCCGCGGCCGCGTCGGTTACGCATTCGACAGCCTCCTTGTCTATGGAACGGGTGGCCTTGCCGTCACGCGGCTCCGCACTAGCTTTAATTATCGCGATTCCAATACCTTCCTGGGTGTCGGGAGTTGGACGGACGCCGAAACCAAGATCGGTTGGGTAGCCGGCGCCGGAGCCGAATGGAGGCTCAGCCAGGCTTGGTCAGTCAAGGCTGAATACCTCTATGTGAAGTTCGGATCGATTACGGCTTCCGGCACGATCGCGACTACGACCGGGATTGCTTATTCCAACGCCATCAGCACGTCCGCCGATCTCACCGCGCAAATCGCTCGCGCCGGCCTCAATTACAAGTTCTGAGCGCATCGATCGGCGCACCCTTCCGCCGGCCGCACGCGAAGGCACGCTGTGCGGCCGTGCGCTGTCCCTATAATATCGGCAGCGTTCCGCGTCGACGGCGTCCCGAATGCCATGAATAACTGGTTCGACCACATCCTTTACAATACCCGGGCCCAGCCGGAGACGCCCGCCGTTGTCATGGAAGATCGCGTCGTCACCTATGGCATGCTTGGGATAGCCATAGCGAACTGCGCCCGCCGGATCCACGACCTGGGCGTGCCACGGGATGGACTAGTCGCGGTCATCGTGAACAGCCCGATCCGGCAGATGACGCTTGGGCTTGCCGCCCACCGCATCGGCGTCCGTTCGATGGCGATCCTGCCGGGCCAACCAACGATTGCCGATCTGAAATTCGATGCGGTGCTGAGCGACCGCGACATCAAGTCGTGGCTCAATCCTGCCAATAATTTTGTCGTCGTCGACGATGCCTGGTTTGGGATGACACCGCTGAGCGGCCCCGAACTGCCACCACCTTTTCCGGCCGAAGAGCACGTGGTTTGCCGTCGCAGTTTGACGTCGGGCTCGACGGGCGAGCCAAAGATCATCGACAGCACGATCGGCTATATCGGCCGCCATGTCGTGCCGGGCATCACGATCTTCAACTGCGGGCGCGTGCTCGCGATGCCGGGGCTGACCTCGATCTTCGGCTACATGGTGGCCTGCGCGGTTCTGGCGAGCCGTAAGACGCTGTGCTTTGCCGAATCGCCGTTTCAGGCGATCAGAATGATCGAACTGTTTGCGATCGACTTCATTCTCGCTGCGACCGACCAACTCGTCCCGCTATCACGCGCGGCGCGCAAGATGGGCGCACAGGTGCGAAGCCTACGCACGGTCGCGGCCGGCGGCAGCATTCCGACCCGCGCGCTCGCCGAAGGCGCGGCGACCTATCTGTGCAAAAATCTCCGGTTTCGTTACGGCACGTCGGAAGTCGGCCTGCTCGCTGAGACAACAGCCGCCGAAGTGCTGTCGAAGCCGGGCTTTGTCGGCTATGTGCATCCCGGATTCGATATCGGCGTGTTCGCACCGGACGGCCGCGCACTCCCTGTCCGCGAACTGGGTATCGTCAAAGCGCGCGTAAAGCGGGAGAGCGGCGAGGAAGAGGCCTGGACCGATCACGGCGATATCGGCTGGATCACCGCCGATGGCGGCTTGTTCATCGTCGGCCGCACCGCGGATATCGATGATCTCTCCGATGCGTCGGTGCGCGACATCTCTCCGGTGCACGAGGTCGAGCATCTGCTGCGCCTCGAATGGGACGCAAGTGACGCGGCCGCGGTGCTGATCGACAATGGCGGCAAGCCGGAAATCTGGGTCGGCACCGTCGACTGCAAGGATGCCGATGCGAAGACGCTCGAAACGATTTTGCGGCAACGGGGCATCCCGGGCGCGGTGCGGCTGTTTGCGTTGCAAGCCGTACCGCGCGGCGCCAACGGCAAGGTCCAGCGCGGGCAATTGAAATCGCTGATGCTCAATGCGGCGGCTTTGAGCAAATTTTAGCGATCATTGTAATCCCTCGCTCACCGTCGGGCGGCAAATCGGGCGCCCGATCGCGCAGCATTAGCGCCTTGTTCGCCGTGGCATGATGAGGTGCTCGCGAACAGCCGGACCAGTGTCATGCGTGCCGTCCTGATTTTTGCAGCTTTTGCGATTGCCGCCGGCGTCGTCGTGCCGAAATATGCCGCGCAAATGCACGCGGGCCATTCCGCGCCGACAATGATGGCGGCGCATTCCGAGACGCCGGCCGCGTCGAGCGCTGCGGATTCGCGCTCGGTCGTCATCTCGCCCGGCCGCAACGGACACTTCGAAGTCGCCGGCAGCGTCGACGGCACCCGCCTAGAATTCATGGTCGATACCGGCGCCTCGGTGATTGCATTGACGGCGCGCGATGCCGCGATGCTCGGCATCCATCCGGCGGAGAGCGAATACCGCGCCATGGTGCGGACCGCCAACGGCACCGTGCGCGCCGCGCCGGTCATGCTGGATCGGGTCGAGATCGACGATATCGTCGTCCATGACGTCGCCGCCATGGTGCTGCCGGACGGCGCGCTCGCCGACAATTTGCTCGGGCTCACCTTCCTGTCGAAGCTGCGGCGGTTCGAATATTCGGACGGCAAGCTCGTTCTGGAACAGTAACGCTCCCTGTCATCATCCGCGAAAAGCGGATGATCCAGTATCCCGAAAAAAGACCCGAAGTGCAGTGACTACTGGATGCCCGCCTGCGCGGGCATGACAGCGTACGCAGCTATTTCTGTCCGCCGCCGTTTAAGCTATTGCTGCGCGCGGCTTCCCGATTCGGACCCATTATTCAATGTTTCCCAAGCCAAAGGCTGCGCTCAAGCCGAATACTTATGCCTACGAATCCGAGCCGATGGTGAAAGCCACCGGCTTTCGCGAATATGACGCGCGCTGGCTGTTCGGATCAGAAATCAATCTGATGGGCGTCGAGGCGCTCGGGCTGGGGCTCGGCACGCTCATCCACGAGCTTGGCGTCAAGCCGCAGATCGTCACCGGCCACGATTTCCGCTCCTATTCGGCGTCGATCAAAATGGCGCTGACCAACGGGCTCATCGCCGCCGGCTGCAGCGTGCACGACATCGGCCTTGCGGTGACGCCGATGGCCTATTTCGCGCAATTCGATCTCGACCTGCCGTGCGTCGCCATGGTCACGGCCTCGCATAACGACAATGGCTGGACCGGCGTGAAAATGGGCGCCAACCGGCCACTCACTTTCGGTCCCGACGAGATGAGCCGGCTGAAAGACATCGTGCTCAACGGCCGATACAAAATGAGAGCCGGCGGCGCTTACCAATTCGTCGAGAACTTTCCGGCGCGCTACATCGCCGACCTCACCAAACGGCCGCAGCTCAAGCGGCGTCTCAAAGTCGTCTGCGCCTGCGGCAACGGCACCGCGGGCGCCTTCGCGCCGCAAGTCCTGGAAAAAATCGGCTGCGAGGTGGTGCCGCTCGACTGCGAGCTCGACCACACTTTCCCCAACTACAATCCGAACACCGAAGACCTAAAAATGCTGCACGCCATGCGCGACGCGGTGCTGGCGAGCAAAGCCGACGTCGGCTTAGGCTTTGACGGCGACGGCGACCGCTGCGGCGTGGTCGACAACGAAGGCGAGGAGATTTTCGCCGACAAGGTCGGTGTCATGCTGGCCCGCGATATCTCGGCAAAGCACAAAAACGCGCTGTTCGTCGCCGACGTCAAATCGACCGGCTTGTTCATGACCGATCCGGTGCTGATCAAGAACGGCGCCAAGACCGACTACTGGAAGACCGGCCACTCCTACATGAAGCGCCGCGTCAACGAGATCGGCGCCATCGCCGGCTTCGAAAAGTCCGGCCACTTCTTCTTCAACAAGCCGTTCGGCCGCGGCTACGACGACGGGCTGATCTTCGCCTTCGCGGTCTGCGACATGCTCGACCGCAATCCCGGGAAGACCATGGCGGACTTGAAAAACGCGTTGCCGAAGACCTGGTCGTCGCCGACCATGTCGCCGCATTGCGCCGATGAGATCAAATATGCCGTGGTCGACGACGTGGTGAAGCATTTCGAGCGCGAGCAAAAAAACGCCGGCAAGGTGGCCGGCCAGCCGATCCGCGATCTGGTCACCGTCAATGGCGTGCGCGTCACGGTCGAGGACGGCACCTGGGGCCTGGTGCGCGCCTCTTCCAACAAGCCGGAACTGGTGGTGGTCGTCGAAAGCCCGGTGTCGGAAGCGCGCATGCGCGACATGTTCAAGTCGCTCGACGCGGTGCTGCGCACGCATAAGGAAGTCGGCGAGTATAATCAGAAAATCTAATCATTCTCCCGCTGCACTGCGCTGTAGCGGAGAGACTCACACTTCCTGAAACACATCGATCTCGAGCGCGCCGGGAAACATGGTGCGCCAGGTTTGCAAATAGGTTTGCATCCGCGCATCGCTGGCGAGGCGCTGCCGGTTGAGCTCCCAGCCCTGATCCGCCTCGTATTCGATCTCCTGAACAAACTTGGCCGGGTCGTCGACGTTCTGCAGCAAACGGACTTCGGCCTTGCCGAACATCTGATAGAACGGCGTCGCCGCCTTGATCATGGCGACGAGCTGCGTGGAATCCGCCGTCGGCATGGTGAACCGTAATTGCAACGTGCGGCGCACTTTTGGTTGTTCATCGTTGCTCATCGGCTGCATTCCCTGATTTTCTTATAAGCATGAACGTTCTGGACGGAGCTCTATTCCCCGAATCCGGTCCCGGGCACGCCATTTTGGGATCATGCGCTATTTAAAGGTCTCGCGGAACCGGTGCGCCGGATAGACGCCGAGAATCCGTAAGCTCTTCGGCACTGAGACGAATTCCAGCTCCTCGAGCGCGAGCTCAAGCGCGCGATGCTTGGGATGACTGTCGACGTCGGCGTAAAACTGCGTCGCGGTAAAGCTGCCGTCGACCATATAGCTCTCCAGCTTGGTCATATTCACGCCGTTGGTGGCGAAACCGCCGAGCGCCTTATAGAGCGCCGCCGGGATGTTGCGCACCTGGAACACGAAAGTGGTGATCACGCGCTTGTCCTTGCGGCCCGCCCATTTCGGCTCGCGGGCGAGAACGACGAACCGGGTCGTGTTGTGCTTGGCGTCGGCGACGTCCTTTTTGAGGATGCGCAGGCGATAGATTTTGGCCGCGAGCTTAGTCGCCAATGCCGCGCGCGAGATGTCTCCCGCTTCCGCGACCTCCCGCGCCGCTCCCGCCGTGTCGGCGCCGACCACGGCTTTGAGGCGAAGCGTCCGGATGATGTTGCGGCACTGCCCGAGCGCGTGGACGTGGCTCTCGACCGTCTTGATGGTTTTCAGCGTCGCGCCTTTGGGCGCCATCAGTTGATGCTGCACCGGCAGGAACCATTCCGCCACGATGTGCAGCCGCGACGCCGGCATCAGATGATGGATATCCGCCACCCGGCCTGCCACCGAATTGTCGATCGGAATCATCGCGAGCGCAGCCCGTCCGGTGCGGACCGCGGCGAAGGCGTCCTCGAAGGTCGGACACGGCAGCGGCTCCATGTTCGGATAGGCCTCGCGGCAGGCGAGGTCCGAGTTCGCTCCCGGCTCGCCCTGATACGCGATCTTGCGGCGCTTGCTCTTGTTACGCTTGGTCATGCGGATTCCAGCCCTCAACGTCCCGTTAGCATGGCGCGCGCCTTTTCCAAATCCTCCGCCGTGTCGACGCCGAGCGGCACTGTATCGACGATCTCGACATCGATGCGCATGCCGGCCTCGAGCGCCCGCAATTGTTCGAGCTTTTCGCGACGCTCGAGCAGCGACGGCGGCAGCGCGACGAAGCGTTCCAGCGCCGCGCGGCGAAAGGCGTAAAGACCGATGTGATGATAGAGCGGGCCTTCGCCGGAAGGCGCGGGGGCGCGGGTGAAATAAAGGGCGCGCAACCGCGTCGGCGCGACCGGGGTTCCCACCACTTTGACGACGTTGGGATTAACCCGCTCCGCCGCCACTTTGATCTCCGCCGCAAGCGTAGCGATATCGACGGCAGGGTCGGCAAGCGGCAAGAGCGCCGCGCGGATGGCCCCCGGCGCGATCGTCGGCAGATCGCCTTGCACATTGACGACGATTTCGACGCGACGAGCGGAATCGATCTTGCCGAGCGCCTCGAAGATGCGATCGGAGCCGGAGGCGTGATCCGGCTTCGTCATGACCGCCCGGCCGCCGGCTTTATCCACAGCCGCGGCGACTTCCACCGAGTCGGTGGCGACGACCACGGGGCCGATATCGGCCGCCTGCGCGCGCCGCAGAACGTGCACGATCATCGGCTCGCCGGCGATCTCGGCAAGCGGCTTGCCCGGGAGCCGGGTCGCGGCCACACGGGCAGGAATAAGGATCAGGACGTCGGCCATCGCGCTTGCGGGTGCTTATACGGGTTGCAAGACGGGCGGCAAACTGGCTAATTGTGCACTGCCCACATCTCTTCGCCTGCGGAGCCTTCCCGCGATGAATTCGTTCGAAATCAATAAGATTCTCGGCGCCTTGCTGGGAACCTGCCTAGTCCTTGTCGCCATGCATATCGCGTCCGGTGCAATCTTCACGCCGGAGCCGCCGGCGAAACCGGGTTACGTCATCGAGGTGAAACAGGAGCAGCCGCAGGGCGGCGCCGCGCCAACGGCGCCGGCGGAAGCGCCGATCGAAACGCTTCTGGCGAGTGCAACGCCGGAGCGTGGCGCGCAGATCGCCAAGCAATGCCAGGCCTGCCATAACTTCCAGGAAGGCCAGGGCCCCAAGGTCGGCCCCGACCTTTACGGCGTCGTCGGGCGCCCGGTCGCGTCGGTTTCGAACTTCAACTATAGCGCCGCTCTGAAGAAGCTCGGCGGCGACTGGACGTTCGATGCGCTGAACAAATGGCTGACCAAGCCCAGCGCCGATGCTCCGGGCACGGCCATGACCTTTGCCGGCCTGTCGAACGGCAAACAGCGCGCCGACGTCATCGCCTATCTCAACACGCTCTCGGCGCATCCACTGCCGCTGCCGACGGCGCAAGGCGCTGCCGCTCCGGCCGCGAACGCACCGGCGGAGGCAACTCCGGCGGCAACGCCTCCGGCGCCTGCCCCTGCGGCTCCTCCAGCCGCTGCTCCGAGCAATCCGCCGCCCGCAGCCCCGGCTCCTGCCGCTCCGGGTGGCGCGGCTCCAGCGCAGCACTAGCGTCCGTTTTTCATCGGCGCTGCACCGTCGTCGCCCTGTCGCACGGCGATGTGCAGTCTATTTCGTTGCGGCGCACTCCTGCCCGCTGGCGCAGCACTCGAAAAGGCCGATAATGAATGGCAACGAGAGCTATTTCGCAAACCTAGGGAGGATCAGGTGGACCGCCGATCGCTGCTGAAATCCGCGCTGCTTGCCACCGCCGCCTCGCGCGTACCATTGGGCTGGACCACCGCCGCGCGGGCGCAGGCGCAACCCGCGCCGCAGACGTCCGCGCCACCGCCCGCCAAAACTTGGCGTCATGGCACATCGCTTTTCGGCGAGCTCAAATATCCTGCCGGCTTCAAACAATTCGATTATGTCAATGCCGCGGCCCCGAGGGCCGGCACCGCGCGGCAGGTCGCTTACGGCACGTTCGACAATTTCAATGCGGTCGTTGCCGGCGTCAAAGGCACGCTGGCGGCCGGCATCAATCTGATCTACGACACGCTCGCGGTGCCCTCGCTCGACGAAGTATCGAGCGAATACGGACTGATCGCCGAGGCGGTAAGCTATCCGGACGATTTCTCCTCGGTCAGCTACCGGCTGCGGCCGCAAGCGAAATGGCACGACGGCACGCCGGTGACGCCGGACGACGTCATCTTCTCCTTCGAGTCCTACAAGAAGCATAGCCCGCAGTCGTCCGCCTATTACCGCCACGTCGCCAAAGCGGAACAGACCGGCGATCATGAAGTGACCTTCACCTTCGACAGCCCCGGCAATCACGAACTGCCGCAGATCGTGGGCCAGCTGACCATCCTGCCCAAGCACTGGTGGGAGGGCGCCGACGCCAACGGCAAGAAACGCGACATTGCCGATACCACGCTCGAACCGCCGCTCGGCTCGGGGCCGTACCGCATCAAGGATTTCTCGGCCGGCCGCAACATCGTCTACGAGCGGGTCAAGGACAATTGGGGCGGTAGCGTCAACGTCAATATCGGCCGCGACAATTTCGACGAACTGCATTTCGAATATTTCCGCGACACCACCGTCGCGCTGGAAGCCTTCAAGGGGGATGCGGTCGATTGGCGCGTCGAGAACCTCGCCAAGAATTGGGCCACCGCCTACGACTTCCCGGCGGTCGCCGATAAACGCGTCCTGCTTGAGGAATTTCCCATCAGAAATTTCGGTCTCATGCAGGCTTTCGCCTTCAATATTCGGAAGCCGAAATTCCAGGACCCGCGGGTGCGGCTTGCCTTCAACTACGCGTTCGATTTCGAGGAGATGAACAAGCAGATTTTCTTCGGAGCCTATAAGCGCATCGACAGCTATTTCGACGGCACCGACCTTGCCGCCACCGGCCTGCCGACCGGTCGCGAACTCGAACTCCTCGGAACCGTGCGCGCCCAGCTTCCGCCCGACCTGTTCAAGAAGCCCTATACCAATCCGATTAACGGCAATCCCGGCGCAGTGCGCAACAATCTGCGCGAGGCGTTGCGCCTGCTCAAAGAGGCGGGTTACGAAGTCAAAGACCAGCAACTCGTCAACACCAAGACCAACGAGCCCTATACGGTCGAATTCCTCTCCGCGGGTCCGAGCTTCGAGCGCATATTCCTGTTCTACAAACCTTCGCTCGAGCGTCTCGGCATGACGGTCTCGGTGCGGACCGTCGATGAGGCGCAGTTTGAGAACCGGCTGCGCGGCTGGGATTTCGACATCATCACCAATTCGTGGCCGGAATCGCTATCGCCCGGCAACGAGCAGCGCGGCTACTGGGGCTCGCAGTCCGCCGATCAGCCCGGCTCCGATAATCTGATCGGCATCAAAAACCCGGCGGTCGATGCAATGATCGAAAAGATCATTTTTGCCAAGAACCGCACCGATCTCGAAGCCGCCACCAAAGCGCTCGACCGCATCTTGCTGTGGAACTACTACGTCGTGCCGCAATGGTCTTACTTCAAAGCCCGCACCGCGCGATGGGATCGTTTCAGCCACCCCGATCCGCTGCCGAAATACGGCGTGTCGGGATTCCCGACGGTGTGGTGGTGGGACGCGCAAAAAGCCGCAAAGACCGGCTAACGTCCGGGCATGAACCAGCCCACGCGCCGGCGCGTCCTCAAACTTAGTGCCGGCGCGCTGTCGGGCGCGGCCGCCGTCCGCTTTGGAAACACACACGCGCGCGCCGACGCGGCGATCGAAGCGCACGGCCTGTCGGCCTTCGGCGACCTCGCCTATCCGCCTGACTTTGCCCATTTCAGCTACGTCAATCCGGATGCGCCGAAAGGCGGCACTTTCTCGCAGATCGGGCCGGATCAAATCTACAATCAGAACTTCCTCACCTTCAATTCGCTCAATACTTTCATCCTCAAGGGCGACGCCGCGCAGGGCATGGAGCTGACTTTCGCCTCCCTCATGGTCCGCTCCGGCGACGAGCCCGACGCCATGTACGGGCTCGCCGCGGCAAAAGTCCGGCGCTCGGCCGATGGCCTGACCTATCAATTCTTCATCCGGCCCGAAGCGAAATTTCACGACGGTTCGCCGCTGATTGCGCCCGATGTTGCCTTCTCGCTCACGACACTCAAAGAAAAAGGTCATCCGCTGATCAGCCAGTCGCTGCGCGATTTCGCCGGCGCTACGGCGGACGACGACGCGACCGTCACCGTGCGCTTTGCGCCGAAGCGGGCGCGCGACGTGCCGCTGTTCGTCGCCGGGCTGCCGATTTTCTCGCGCGCCTATTACGCGACGCGGCCGTTCGACGAATCCACCCTCGATATCCCGCTCGGCTCGGGCGCCTACCAAGTCGGCCGCTTCGAGCCGGGCCGCTACATTGAATATATTCGCGTCAAGGACTGGTGGGGCGCCGATCTGCCGGTCGGCCGCGGCCAGAGCAATTTCGATATCGTTCGCTACGAATATTATCGCGACCGCGACGTCGGCTTCGAAGGCTTTTCGGCCGGCACCTATCTGTTTCGCGAGGAATTCACCTCCCGCTTCTGGGCGACGCGCTACGATTTCCCGGCGGTCAAGGACGGCCGCGTCAAGCGCGACGAGATACCCGACGACACGCCGTCCGGCGCGCAAGGCTGGTTCATCAATACGCGGCGGCCGCAGTTCGCCGACGTTCGGCTGCGCGATGCGCTCAACGACGCGTTCGATTTCGAATGGACCAACAAGACGATCATGTACAACGCCTATCGGAGAACGGTTTCGGTCTTTCAGAATTCGGACCTGATGGCGGTAGGCTTGCCGAGCGCCGCCGAGCTCGCTTTGCTCGAGCCGTTCCGTGGCCGCCTGCCCGCCGAAGTGTTCGGCGAAGCCTACATGCCGCCGGTCTCGGACGGCTCGGGCGAAGACCGACCGCTGCTGCGCAAGGCGGCGCAGGTCTTGCAGGATGCCGGCTGCGTCCTCCGTAACGGCAAGCGCTTGCTGCCGAGCGGCGAGCCCATCACCGTCGAATTTCTGATCGACGAACCGTCATTCGAGCCGCACCATATGCCGTTCATCAAAAATCTCGGCGTACTCGGTATCGACGCCACGCTGCGCATCGTCGACCCGGTGCAATACCGGGCGCGGCTCGACAACTTCGACTTCGACATTACCATCGACCGCTTCAGCTTCTCGGCCACGCCGGGCGACTCGCTGCGTTCGTATTTTTCTGCACAGGCGGCGGCGCTGCATGGTTCCAACAACCTCGCCGGCATTTCCGATCCGGTGGTCGACGCGCTGATCGAGGCCATTATTGCCGCCGATTCACGCCCCGCGCTGGTGACGGCCTGCCGCGCGCTCGACCGGATCATCCGCGCCGGCCGCTACTGGATTCCAAACTGGTACAAGGCGTCGCACTGGATCGCCTACTGGAACGTGTTCGGCAGACCGCCGTCGCAACCTCGCTATTTTCGCGGCATTCCCGACACTTGGTGGTATGACGAGGCCAATGCGGCGAAAATCCGACCGGTTCGGTAGTGCGGTGGACTTGCAGGCGGAAGTATGTCGCATGCTATAAAGTCGCCGCCGCCGTTTTCCGTCGTGTTTCCGTCATGCTCGGATGCGACGCCGCGGCTAAATCCGGGCCATCAAGAGTGGTGGCGCATCGCGCCAATGGCTTTAAGATAGCGGCCCAAAGATAAGAACCGCCGGGACTCGATGGCTGCCTATATCATCCGCCGTATCCTGTTCATGATCCCCACGATTTTCGGCATCATGCTGGTGTCGTTCGTCGTGGTTCAATTCGCGCCCGGCGGACCGGTCGAACGCGTCATCGCCCAGCTCCGCGGCAGCGACACCGGCGCGACGTCGCGTATTTCCGGCTCGACCAGCGGCGATTTTGCGCACGGCGCCTTGCAGGCCGGCTCGCAATTCGACGTCAGTTCCAAATACCGCGGCGCGCAAGGGCTCGACCCGGCATTCATCAAAAGCCTGGAAAAGCAATTCGGCTTCGACAAGCCGGCCTACGAGCGCTTTTTCCTGATGATGTGGAACTATCTGCGCTTCGATTTCGGCAAGAGCTATTTTCGCGACGTCAGCGTGCTCGAACTTATCAAGGAAAAACTGCCGGTATCGATCTCGCTCGGCATCTGGATGACGCTTTTGAGCTATCTGATCTCGATTCCGCTCGGCATCCGCAAGGCGGTGCGCGACGGCTCTCAGTTAGACGTGTGGACGTCCGGAGTCATCATCGTCGGCTACGCGATTCCCGGCTTTCTGTTCGCCATCCTGCTGATCGTGCTGTTCGCCGGCGGCTCGTTTTGGCAAATCTTCCCGTTGCGCGGGCTGACCTCGGAAGGCTGGTCGCAGTTTCCTTGGTGGGAAAAAATTCTGGACTACTTCTGGCACCTCACCTTGCCGATCGTCTCCATGGGGCTTGCCGCTTTCGCCACCATGACGTTGCTCACCAAGAACTCGTTCCTTGAGGAGCTGCGCAAGCAATACGTGCTGACCGCGCGCGCCAAGGGCTGCTCCGAGCGCCAGGTGCTGTACCGGCATATTTTCCGCAACGCCATGCTCTTGGTCATCGCCGGCTTCCCCGCTGCGTTCGTCTCCGCCTTCTTTGCCGGCTCGCTCTTGATCGAGACCATCTTCTCTCTCGACGGCCTCGGCCTGTTGAGCTTCGAAAGCGTGCTTAACCGCGATTATCCGGTGGTGTTCGCCAATCTGTACATTTTCGCGTTGCTCGGCCTCGTCGTAAATCTGATTTCCGACCTCACCTATACGTGGATCGATCCGCGCATCGATTTCGAGACGCGGGAGGTGTGAGGTGGACGCCAAGACCCTCGCCGACAATCTCGAGCCCGAGATCGAACCGGGCATCCCGCCGGAGCTTAAGCCGGATCTCGAGCCGGCCGGCCCGCTTGGCCTTGCCGGGATGCCGCGCGGCTTCGAATTTTCGCCGCTCAACGCACGGCGCTGGCGGAATTTCAAGGCGAACCGCCGCGGCTATTGTTCATTGTGGATCTTTCTCGCGCTGTTTGTCATCACGATGTTCGCCGAATTCATCGCCAACGATAAGCCGCTGTTCATTCACTTCGACGGCAAGAGCTTCTTTCCGGTCTTCATAACCTATCCGGATACCGATTTCGGTGACGACCTGGGCACCGCTGCGGATTATCGCGACCCGCATTTGCAGAAATTTCTCGACGAGCACAACGCCATCGAAATCTGGCCGCCGATCCGTTTCTCCTACAACACCATCAACGACAATCCGCCGTCTGCGTTTCCCTCCAAGCCGACCTGGATGTTGAACGCCAAGGACTGCGAATTCGCCGCCAAAAACGGCTACGCCAAATGCGGCACGCTCGAATATAACTGGCTCGGCACCGACGATCAGGGCCGCGACGTGCTGGCGCGGATGATCTACGGTTTCCGCATTTCGGTGCTGTTCGGACTGGTGCTGACCATCGTCTCATCGATTATCGGCGTCTCCGCCGGCGCGGTGCAGGGTTATTTCGGCGGCTGGACCGACCTTTTGTTTCAACGCTTCATCGAAATCTGGACGTCGGTTCCCGAGCTTTATCTGCTGCTGATCATTTCCTCGGTGCTGGTTCCCGGCTTCTTCGTGCTGCTCGGAATTCTGCTGCTGTTCTCCTGGGTGCGGCTGGTCGGCCTGGTGCGCGCCGAATTTCTGCGCGGCCGCAATTTCGAATATATCCAAGCCGCCCGCGCGCTCGGCGTATCCAACAAGGTCATCATGTTCCGACATTTGTTGCCGAACGCGATGGTGGCGACCATGACGTTCCTGCCGTTCGTCATGTCGTCGTCGGTGATGACGCTCACGGCATTGGATTTTCTCGGCTTCGGCCTGCCGCCCGGCTCACCGTCGCTCGGCGAATTATTGTCGCAAGCCAAGGCCAATGTGCAGGCGCCCTGGCTCGGGCTCGCCGGCTTTTTCACCGTTGCGCTGATGCTGTCGCTCCTGATCTTCATCGGCGAAGCCGTGCGCGACGCGTTCGATCCGCGAAAGACGTTCGCATGAGCGGGGAACTTTGTCTTTCCGTGCGCGATCTGTCGATCGCGTTCCGCTCGGGCGGGCACGAAACGCTCGCGGTCGACCGCGTGTCGTTCGACATCGTCAAAGGCGAGTGCATGGCGCTGGTCGGCGAATCCGGCTCCGGCAAATCAGTCACGGCGCTGTCGATCATGAGACTGCTGCCCTATCCGGCGGCGCGCCATCCGTCGGGCAGCATCACCTTCCATGGCCGCGACCTGTTGCAGCTCCCCGAACGCGACATGCGCAAGGTGCGCGGCGACGACATCACCATCGTGTTTCAGGAGCCGATGACGTCGCTTAATCCGCTACACACGATTGAGAAGCAGATCGGCGAGATCCTGCTGCTGCACCGCGGCTTGACCGGAGCGCCGGCCCGCGCGCGGACGCTGGAAGTTCTCACCCAGGTCGGCATTCCCGACCCGCAAACACGATTGAAGAGCTATCCGCATCAGCTGTCCGGCGGCCAGCGCCAGCGCGTAATGATCGCGATGGCGCTCGCCAACGAGCCCGATCTGCTCATCGCCGACGAGCCGACCACCGCGCTCGACGTCACCGTGCAGGCGCAAATCATTGCGTTGCTCAAAGAAATTCAGTCGCGACTGCACATGTCGCTGTTGTTCATCACCCACGATCTCGGCATCGTGCGAAAAATCGCGCAACGGGTCTGCGTGATGAAGGACGGCAAAATCGTCGAGCACGGCCCCGTGGCTCGCGTCTTCGCTGCACCCGAGCACCCCTATACGCGCGCGCTGCTCGCGGCGGAGCCGCGGCCCGACCCGGCGCCGCCGCGGCCCGACGCGCCGGTGCTCTTGAAAACGGACGAGCTCAAGGTGTGGTTTCCCATAACGCGCGGCCTGATGCGCAAGACCGTCGGGCACGTCAAAGCCTGCGACGGCCTGACCATCGAGTTGCGCCAGGGCGAGACGCTCGGCGTCGTCGGCGAATCCGGCTCGGGCAAGTCGACGCTCGGGCGCGCAATCTTAAGGTTGATATCGTCGGACGGCTTGATCGCGTTTATGGGCCACAATCTGCAAGGGCTGAAGTTTAAGGAGATGCGTCCGTTTCGTCGCGACATGCAGATCGTCTTTCAGGATCCCTACGGGTCGCTGTCGCCGCGCATGTCGGTCGCGGACATCATCAAGGAAGGGCTTAAGGTCCACCAGCCGGACATGCCGGATCGCCAACGCGACGAGCGGGTCGTTCAGGCCCTGCGCGACGTCGGCCTCAATCCGGACATGCGTTTTCGCTTTCCCCATGAATTTTCCGGCGGTCAGCGCCAACGCATCGCCTTGGCGCGCGCCGTGGTGCTGGAGCCGAGTTTCATCGTGCTCGACGAGCCGACGAGCGCGCTCGACATGGTCATCCAGGCACAGATGGTCGACCTTTTGCGCGACCTGCAGAAACGGCACAATCTCACTTATCTGTTCATCTCGCATGACCTGCGGGTCGTCGCGGCGCTGGCGAGCCGCCTGGTGGTGATGCGGCACGGTCTGGTCGTCGAGGCGGGCGACGCCGCCGAACTGTTCCGCAACCCCAAGACCGACTATACGCGCGCGCTGTTCGCCGCCGCATTCAAGCTCGAAACCGCGCCCGAGGGCGTCGTCGAGCAATAAATCGCGTCTCCCCGGCGGGCAGCGGCGATATTATATATGCGCAGATGAAAAGGCTGCTCTCGATTTTCTCGTCCACCGCGATTGCCGGCGTCGCGCTTATGATCTGGAGCGGGATTGCCGGCGCGCAGGGCCGCGATCGCTCGATGCAGATGATTTCGGAGTTTCCACTCGTCAACGACGACGGCCAACGCCTGCCCAATCACAGCGTCAAGCTGGCCCAACCGATCGACAGATTGCCCGGCGTGGTGGTTGCCGCCAACCCGGACGGCAAGACGACGCTCGTCGAATTTTACGATCTCAACTGTCCGTATTGTCGGATCGCCTCCGCCGATATTGCCGACATGGTCGCCGTCGATCCGGAACTTCGCCTGGTGCTGGTGCCGTTTCCGGTGCTCGGCATCGCCTCGATTGCGGCAAGTCGCGTCGAGCTTGCCGTCGCCAAGCTCGGCACGCCGCCCCAGTTCTACGATTTCCACCGTAAAATCTATTCGCAGCGCGGCACGACCGACGGACTGCGCGCGCTCGACGTGGCGCACGGGCTGGGCTTCGACGAACATGCCTTGACTGAACTTGGCGACAGCGACGAAATCACCAAGGTTATGAAAGCCCATGTCGCGCTCGGCAATGCGTTGGGGCTTGCGGCGACGCCCGCGTTCATCGTCGACGGCGTCGCCATCCTCGGCTATCCGGGCCGCGATGGGCTGCAGAAAATTGTCGATGCGGCGCGCGCTTGCGGTAAGGTGGCGTGCTGAACACTGAACTGCGGGGGGACGCAAATGCGACGCCATCGGGGTTGGTTTCTTGCTTTGTGTTGCGCCGCGCCGTTGCTCCTGACGACGCCGGCCCTCGCCGACACCATCAAGATCGTCGTGCCGTTTGCCGCCGGCGGCCCGGTCGATCAACTGGCCCGTATCCTGGCCAACGGGCTGGGCCCCAAGCTTAATGCCAATGTGATCGTCGACGACAAGGGCGGCGCCGGCGGCGCAATCGCCTCCGAATACGTAGCGCGCGCCGCGCCCGACGGCAAAACGATGCTGCTCGCCAGCCTCGGATCGCAAGTGCTCAGCCCGATCCTGAAGCCGCCGACGTCGTATGACCCGGTCAAATCTTTCGAGCCGGTCATGCTGGTCGGGGTTGTGCCGTCCTTGCTCGTGGTCAACAAAGACCTCGGCGTCGCCTCCTTGCCGCAACTCATCAACAAAGCGAAGGCGCAGAAGCTGACTTACGGCTCGGCCGGACCGGGCACGACGATGAACATCGCGGTCGAAATGCTCAACGCCGCGGCCGGCGTAAAAATAACCCACGTGCCTTACCGCGGCGCCGCGCCGGCGATCAACGATCTGCTTGGCGGCCACGTCGACATGCTCAATGCGGATTTGCCGGTCTTGCTGCCGCTGGTCAAGGCCGGCTCGGTCAAGGCGCTTGCTTTGTTTGCCGAACAGCGTTCGCCGCTGTTGCCCGATTTGCCGACAACGACGGAGCTCGGCCTGCCGAGCGTGGTCATGGAAAATTGGTACGGCGTCCTGCTGCCCGCCGGAACGCCCACCGACGTGCGCGACCGGCTCGAACAGGCGCTGTTTGCCGTCATCGCGGAGCCTGAAATCAAGCAGCGCCTTGCCGGCAACGGCATGCACGGCATGCTCGGCCATGAGGCCTTTGCGGAGCAACTCGCCAAAGAATTCTCGGTCTGGCCGGACACGATCAAGAAGCTCGGCATTACCGGCGAATAGCGGCGTTATTTCACCTGGCCGATGAGCTCGGCGACCGGGGCGCCGGAAGCGATCTTGTCTTCGCGCAATTTCTCGGCCGCGGCGTTGCGCTGCGCCCGGGCCAGCACTTCCGCCGCGCGCTGGCGCGGGACAAAGCAGACGCCGGTCTCGTCGGCGAGCACCAGATCGCCGGGATCGACGCTCACGCCGCAGATCGTGACCGGCTTATTGATGGCAACGGTCTCGACGCGCCATTTGCCCGTGATCGGGCTGACGCTCTTCGACCAGACCGGAAGCCCGATGGCGCGGGAATGATCGACGTCGCGCGCGCCGCCGTCGACAATGGCGCCGATCTCGCCCTGCCGGTGTCCGATCGTGGCCGACATGCCGCCGAGATTGGAGACTTGATCGACGCCTTGCACCACGAGGATGTCGCCCGGCTCGGCGAGGTTATGCGCCTCGATCTCGCCGAGGCCCGAGACGCCGCTCTTGACCTTGTCGGGCACCGGCGCGCTGGCGGGGATGTTGCGCACCGTCAGCGCCCGGCCGACGACGCGCGCCGTTGGATCGCTTGGCCGTAGCACGGCGGCCGGCACGGCGCCGATGATGCCAAGTTCGTCCATCGCATCCGAGGCGATGCCGGTGAGATCGGGCAACGCGCGGTAGCCATCGACGATGCCCGGCGGCAGCGCCGGCAATTCCAGCATGCCGAAAGCATAGGGCGGGATTTTGCCGAGAGTTTGCTTTGTCATGTCCGAACTCAAAATCCGAACAGTTTTGCCGGATTGTCGACCAGCATGAGCCGGCGCGTGCGCTCGTCGGGCGCAATCTCCGGAATGAGATCGACGAGCTCGCCGTCATTGGGCACGGCAGTGTGGTTGGGATGCGGCCAGTCGGTGCCCCAGACCACACGCTCGGGCGCGTGCGCGGCAAGATCGCGCGCAAACGGCACGGCGTCGGCGTAAGGATACGGCTGCTTGGTGATGCGATCGGTGCCCGACAGCTTGACCCAGATATTGCCGCGGTCGAGCAAACGGCGCAGCACCGAGAAGGTTTTGCCATGCAACCCTTCGGCAACGTCGATCCGTCCGATGTGATCGATCACGACCGGCGCCTCGATCGAGGTGATAAAATCGTAATAGTCCAGCACGCCGTGGCCGCCGAGATGCATGGCGATATGCCAGCCGTTCGGCGCCACCTTCTCGATCACCTGGAGCATGTCGTCGCGCCGCATCGGCGCACCAAGATGCGGAAAATAAAAATGCAGCCGGACGCCGCGCACGCCAGCGTCGTCCAAGCGATCGACCTCGGCCTGCGGCGTCCACGGATCGAGCAGGGCGACGCCGCGATAGCGGCCCGCTCCGGCGGCGAGCAGGTCGAGCAGCGCCGCGTGATCGCTGCCGTGACAGGTCGATTGCACGAACACGCCGCGCTCGACCCCGAGGAAGGCATGCAGGCGAAATAGATCTTCCTTCGGCGCGTCGGTCGGCGTGAACGGCCGGTTCGCCGCATAAGGAAATTTCGCGTGCGGCCCGAACACGTGAAAATGCGAATCGCAGGCAAGCGGCGGCAGCTTGAACCGCGGCTTTTTCGGGTTCGGGTCCGGCGGCGCGATGGTCGGGGTCAGATCGTCGGCGCGGATGGCCATGTCATATTCCAGTCCTGGATGATCAATCGCACCGCGCGGTCATGCCGCCGTCGACCACGATTTCGGTGCCGGTGATGAAGCGCGCTTCGTCGGAGGCCAGAAACAGCACCGCATTGGCGGTGTCGCGGCCGTCGCCCATGAAGCCGAGCGGGATGCGCGCGAGGCGCGATTTGAGCAGCGCCTCGATGTCGCCGCCGGTGCGCTGTTTGGCGAGACGGGCTTCGACCATCGGGGTGTGCATCTGGCCCGGAATAACCGTGTTCACGCGGATGCCTTTGTCGGCATATTGCACTGCCGTCACCCGCGAGAACTGGATCACCGCGGCCTTGGCCGAGGCATAGCCGATCTGCGGCGAGCCGGTATAGCGGATGCCGGAAGTCGACGCCGTATTGACGATGGCGCCGCCGCCGAACTCGATCATGACCGGAATCACGTGCCGGCAGGCGAGAAAGACGCTTTTGAGATTGCAGTCGATCTGGTTGTCGAAACTTTCCTCCGACATTTCCGCGGCGCCGCCCGCGGCCGAGCCGCCGACATTGTTGACCAGGATGTCGATCGGGCCGAATTTCTTGCAGCATGCCGCCACCATGGCGCCGACCTGCGCGTCGTCGAGAACGTCGCAGACATGCGTCGCGATCTCGCCGTCACTGCCCACGCGGGCGACGGTCTCGGTCATTGCCTCCGCGCTCTTATCGACGGCAAAGACTTTCGCGCCCTCGCGCGCGAACAACACTGCGGCGGCGCGGCCGTTGCCCCAACCGGGGCCGACGCAACCGGCCCCGGTGATAAGTGCGACTTTACCCTCGACCCGTCCCGGCATTAGCCCTTCCGACCCCATTGATCGGCCCGAATGGTAATGGACCGCTCGCAGCGGCGCCAGCATGGCTCACGACGCCGCAGTCAAGCGCGGATGGCGCAAAACGCCAAGCCTCGCCGGACAATTTCTGATATTATATTTTCCCAAGGCACCGGGGAGGAATCGATGCGAAGGCTCATCGCCATCGCGGCTTTGGCAATCGTGGCCGTTGCGGCCACACTGCAATTCACCGGCAGCGCGCAGGCGCAACAAGCCTATCCGACGCGAACCGTCCGCTTCATTGTGCCGTATGGCGCCGCCAGCGCCTCCGACATCACCGCGCGATTGTTCGCGGATCGATTGTCCGCGCGCTGGGGCAAGCCGGTGGTGGTCGAAAACCGCCCTGGCGGCGACGGCCTGGTCGCGCTGAACGCCTTTGTCGGCGCCCGTGACGACCACACCCTGTTCTTCGGGCCAGCCGGGGTATTCGAGGTGCTGCCCTACGACCAGGATACGCTGCCATTCGATGCGAAAACCGACATCGTGCCGATCGTGTGCGTTTCCGAAGTCGTTCTGGCAATCTCCGTTCCGACATCGGCGAACATCAACACGCTCGACCAACTCGTGACCCTGGCGCAAGCGCAACCGGGGAAACTCAATGCGGCGGCCGCCAATGGCATTTCGGATTTCCTGTTGTTCGGTTTTATCAAAAGTATGGGCTTGCAGATCACCAAGGTGCCCTATCGCGACATTATGCAGGCGCCGAATGATCTTGCCGCGGGACGCATTCAGGTGCTGGCGACGTCGCTTGCGGTCGTCCAGCCGCTGGCGCATGGCGACCGCATCAAGGTCTTGGCCGTGACCAGCGGTCAGCGCGCCCCGGCCGCACCCGACGTTCCGACCGCGAAAGAGGCCGGCTACCCGGCGTTGACCTTTGAGAGCCTGTTCGGCCTGTTCGGGCCGCGCGGCATGCCGGACGAGATACGCAAGAGCATCGCGACCGATATCCGCGCAGTCGCCGATAGCGATCCGGCCATCGGCAAGCGGATCAGCGATATCGGCACCATCTTGTCGATCCGCGGGCCGTCCGAATTCGCCGCCAGCGTCGACCAGCAACGTGTCCAGCTCGCCGCCATCGCCAAGACGCTCGGGCTGAAGGCGGCGCAGCCATAGCGCGGATTTCGCGGAGCTTGTCATCGGGCCGCGCGGACCCGTTGGCTCAATCCGGGCTACTTGTTGCAGCGGAGAACGGATGACAGCCGCCGTCGAACGAACAGCAGGTAAAATTCCCGAAGTCACGCTGGTGTTCTGGATCATCAAGATCGCGGCAACGACGCTCGGCGAGACCGGCGGCGATACCGTCACGATGACGTTGAATTGGGGCTACCTCCTCGGCACGGCGCTATTTTTGTCGCTCCTGGTCGTCTTCGTGTTGCTCCAAATCTCGGCCAAAAAATTCCATCCGTTCCTGTACTGGGCCACGATCGTTGCCTCCACCACGGCCGGCACGACCATGGCCGACTTTGCCGACCGTTCCTTGGGCATCGGCTATGCCGGCGGCTCGTCGCTGTTATTCGTTTGCCTGATGGCGACGCTTGCCGCCTGGTATTGGTCGCTCGGCTCGATCTCGGTCGCAACCGTCAACACGCCGAAGGTAGAAGCGTTTTATTGGGTGGCCATCACCTTTTCGCAGACGCTGGGAACTGCGCTCGGCGATTGGACGGCGGACGACACCGGCCTCGGCTACGATGGCGGCGCGGTCGTGTTCGGCGCCGGCCTGGCGGTGCTTGCCATCCTGTACTACCGAACAAACATTTCGCGAGTCTTTTTGTTCTGGGCGGCGTTCATTCTGACGCGGCCGCTTGGCGCCACGGTCGGCGATTTTCTCGACAAGCCGGTCAGCGACGGCGGGCTGGCCTTGAGCCGTCCGATCGCCTCGGCGGTGATCGGTGTGTTCATTATTGCTTGCCTCCTTATCCTGCCGCAGCGGGCAGGTCAGCATCCGGGACAACCCGACGCGGTATCATGACGTCGGCTGGTGGGTTCGGCTTTCGTGAATGCGCCACCAGAATACGACGACAATGCCGACGATCACGCCGGCGACCAGCACAAGCAGCAAAGCGGAGTTTTCGATCCAGGCAATCGCCGGAATGCCGAGCGCCATGATCAAGCCAAGCAGGCACACTTGCCAGGACAGCACATGCACGCCGGCGGTAAAGGTGCCGAGCGCCAGCAATGTAAACATGGCGAGCCCGGTTGCGCTGGCGTTGAAATCCCGTTGCACGCTTGCCAGCAGCATCATGTTCATGACCACGATGAACGCGATCCAATGCAGCGCCTGAGTCGCTATCAAGCGCATTCGTTTTGAATTGTCGTCGGCATTTTCCCATCCGGCGCCGACGCAAACCAGCGCGATCAACGGCGCGAGAATTTCCCAGTAGCCGGTGATCGGCTTCTTCGAGAAGCTCATATAAGCGACGCCGATCGTGGTGAGGATCAGAACCAGGGCGAACGGCAGTTCTCTGATCCAGAAACTGACGTGGAGCAGATGGCGGTATGGTGCATGCGGACTAACCGATGGGACAGTCGGATGTTGTTGTTCGGTGCTCATCGCCTGCTCCGCGGTGGGACGAATTCACTCAAGAGTAGATCACAAGAGCATGTCCCGCAAAAGTGGATACCGGTTTTGCGATAAGGACATGCTCCGACGAGTGCCACGACGCCACCTCGCCCTCTATCGCCCGAGCCGCCGCACGCCGGTGATTTCGCTGCCGGTAGCACGGATGCGGGCGATGGCGTCGGCGATCGGTTCGACTGCGACCGCCATATGGAAGGCATTGGCATGGAGGAAATTCGCGGCGTCGCGCACGATGGCGACGTGGCCCTTCCAAAATATCAGATCGCCGCGTTTCAAAGCGGAATGATGGAGTCCGTCGCCGACGGCCTTTCCCAGCGCCCGTTCCTGCATGTCGGTGTCACGCGGGCATGATACGCCGCAGGCCGAAAGCGCAATCTGCACCAAGCCCGAACAGTCCAGCCCAAGCGCTGTCTTGCCACCCCAGAGATACGGCACTCCGGTAAAGCGCTCGGCCGCCGCGACGAAGTCGGATTCGTTGTCGCCGACCGGCTTGAGATGAATCGCCGGCACATAGAATCCGGCTGTGGTCACCGCCATCCGATCTTCGCTGCGCGCGATGACGAGCTTGGCGCCGAACGGAAAGGCGTCAATGGGCGGCAGCTTGATCGACGGCCCGGGGAACGCGAATGTGCGCAAGCTTGCGACTTTGTGGGTCGGCGAAGCGCCGGGCGGCGCCAGCGCAACCGACGGCAGCCAGCCGACATAATTGTCGGCGGCGAGCTGGCCCCAGGCCCAGCCCTCCTCGTTGGTGTCGTAGATCGTGACGCGTTCGCCCCGCAGCGCTTCGGTCAAGAGCGGCGCGTCGGGCCGCGGCTCGTGCCGCAGCGGCGCCTGCGGCGCGATGACTTCGAGAGTGCGGCCCTCGACGTAACGCGGCGCCGGCACCTTGCCTTCGAGAAATTTGGCGGCGAGATCGGCGCGGAACGGCGTGACGCGAGGATCGAAGTCGCGCATCGCGGTGTCGGCTCAGCCGTAGCGCGCGGCGAGCATCGCATAGAGTGCGCGCGCCGCCTGCAATTCGCCGCCCTCGGGCCGGCCCGCTTTGGCGGCCGCCGTCCACGCGAATAGGTCGATATGCAACCAGGATTTTGCCGTCACGAAACGCCGCATGAACAAAGCCGCAGTGATGGCGCCGCCCTGGCTGCCGCCGACATTGTTGATATCGGCGACCTTGGATTCCAGCATCGTCTCGTAAGGCCGCCACAACGGCAGCCGCCACAGCGGATCGTTCTCGGCGGCGCCATGCCGCATCAATTCGGCGGCGAGCGCATCGTCGTCGGTGAAAAAGGCCGGCAGGTCGGGGCCGAGCGCGACGCGGGCGGCGCCGGTCAGCGTGGCGAAATCGGCGACGAGATCGGGTTTGTCCTCGTCGGCCAGCGCCAGCGCATCGGCGAGGACGAGGCGGCCTTCGGCGTCGGTATTGCCGATCTCGACGGTGATGCCCTTGCGCGAGGTGTAGACGTCGCGCGGGCGAAAACTTCCGCCGGCGATCGAGTTCTCCACCGCCGGAATAAGCACGCGCAGCCGCAGCTTCAAACCCCGCGCCATGATCATGGAGGCCAGCGCCAGCGCGGTTGCCGCGCCGCCCATGTCCTTTTTCATATTGAGCATGCCGGTGTCGGGCTTGATGTCCAGCCCGCCGGTGTCGAAGCAGACGCCCTTGCCGACCAGCGTGACGCGCGGATGCGCCGCATCGCCCCACGACAGATCGATCAGCCGCGGCGCGCCGGCGGCGGCGCGGCCGACGGCGTGAATGAGCGGAAAGTTCTGCTCCAACAGCTCGTCGCCGACGATGGCGCCGATCGTGGCGGAGTGGCGCGCGGCGAGCTTGCGCGCCGCCTGTTCGAGCTGCGCCGGCCCCATGTCGTTCGCCGGCGTATTGATCAGATCGCGCGCCAGCGTCACCGCTTCGACGATGTGGGCCAAGTCGTCGCGGTCGATGCTTTGCGGCAGATCGAGCTTTATCGCCCGCGCCTCGGCCTTGCGGTAGCGCGTGAAGCGATAAAGCCCGAGCGCGACGGCGAGCGCGGCGAGCCGCGCATCGTGCGGCGCGTTGGCGAAGCGGTAGACGCCGTCCGGCAAATGCTGCGCCAGGCGGCCGGGCAGAAACGGATCCGGCGTTTCGTCCGCTGCTTCAAGCCCGAATAGAACGCCGCCAAGCGAACTCTTCCCGTTGTTGCCCGGCAGCAGGAGATGGCGGCCCGCTTTCGGCTCGAAACCGGCGGCATCGGCGAAAGCGGCGAGCTCCGCGCCGAGAACTTTTCGCACGTCGGGATAGCTGGCCGCGGTGACAAACCAGATCGGGACCGCATCGGCCGCCCCGCGCGTGACGAAAATGGGGTCCATCGAAGAGCCTTCTCTATGCAGCCTTACATCCACGGCATCAGCGAGGCATGGATGACGTCGGGCACGCCCTCGCCGCCGACCGAGCGGATGGCGAGATCGACGTCGTTGAGCCCGAAACGGTGGGTGGTGACCAGCTCCAGCGGGAAGCGCTTCGAGGCCAATTGCGCCAAAGCGAGCTCGCAGGCCTTATAGCTGTGGCCGCGCGCGCTCTTCATGGTGATGAATTTCACGCAGAATTTCTCCAGCGGGAAATTCGGAAACTGCGCCATCTCGCCTTGCGCCACGATCACGCCGGCCTTGCGCTTAAGCGCCTCGATACCGAGCAGCATCGGAATGGTGCCGGCGCCGGCGGTGCAATCGAGCGCGACGTCGACGCCTTTGCCGGCGGTGATGTCCATGATGCGGGCCAACGGATCTTCCTTTTGCACGTCGATGACGTAGTCGGCGCCAAGTTTCTTGGCGACGTCCATGCGCGCTTTGTCCTTGGTGGTGCCGGTGACGATGATCAGCGAGGCGCCCGCTTGCTTGCAGATCACGGTCTGCGACAGGCCTTGCTGGCCGGGGCCTTGAATCAGCACTGTCGAATTGTAGCCGACGCCGCCGTCGAACAGCGACCATTCGACGCCGTTCGCCATCGGCGTCACCAGGCCGGCAAGCTCGGCGGAAACGCCTTTCGGCACGTGATGCACCACGGCGTTCCACGGCAGATAGACGTATTGGGCGAAGCCGCCCCACAGATGCGGCGCCTTCTCCGCCGAGGTGTAGCCATAGCGGATGGCGTCGGGATTGGTGCGCCAATTGGTGTTCTCGCAATGCCGATATTGCCCGGCATGGCACCATTCGCATTTGCCGCAAGAGACATAATGCTCGACAAAGACGAGGTCTCCCTCTTTGAACCCTTTGCGTCGCACGAATTCGCGTCCCGCTTTGGCGATGGTGCCGATATTCTCGTGGCCCATGATCACCGGCGCGCTCGACGGCGGATGCTTGTAGAGCTTGACGTCGGTGCCGCAGATGCCGCCGACCTCCATCTTCATCAGCGCGGCGTCCTCCGGAATCTCCGGCATCGGATAGTCGCGGACTTCGGTTTTGCTCGGCCCGGTGCGTACCGCCGCCAATACTTGCTCGGCCACTGAAGATCACTCCTCGTTTGTGTTCTTGATCGTTAAATGATGCCGGCGCACTCTAGGATGCACTGAAAACGCGTCAAGACCGCTATTATGGCTAGTTCATTTGACCTACGCGCGCCCAATAGGCGCCCCGCATACGGCGCGGCACTCGATCGCCTGCGCGATTGGACGCGCGCGCGCTTTGCGCTCGCCGATGACGAAACCATTATGGCGTCGGAAATCGCTTGCGCAGTGCCCGGCTGCCCGCCGATCGAAACCCACGTCGTGTTCTGGACGGCGGCGGGACGGCATCACTTTAAAATTTTCAAGCCGCTTGCGGAGGTGAGTGAGGACGACCTGCCGCCGGCATTCATGAAAAATGCGCTCGTGGCGCTCGAAGGCCTCGATTGCGACTGCTGCTAGTCCAAGCCCGCCCGCGCCAGCGCCGCCGCTTGCCGCCTGCCGACGCGATCAAGGGAAAACTTTTCGATCGCCTCGTTGAACAGGCGATAGAAATTAAGCTCGGCGCGCAGGTGCAGGAACACCGCGCCGAGCCCGATCGCGGCGCGATCCATGAACACGAACTCGCGCGGCACCTTGACCGGGCCTTTCTGCTTGAGCGCCTGGTGCACGCGAAACGCCTCGCGCCGGCCGTATTCGGCCGGCGCCACGCCGTCGGCGACGGTGCGGACGCGATCGTCAAGGAGCGGCGCATAGATGAACCGCGCCCAGATATTAAGCGTGTCGATGACGTCGCGCGACAGCTTGCGAAAGCCCCAGGTCTCGTAGGCATTGACGATGAGATCGTCCTTGCCGTGCAGGAGACCGCGATAGAGGTCGACCACGCCGCCGACGAATTTCGGCGCGAAAATGCGGATGCAGCCGTAATCGAGGAGATTGATGCCGGCAGGTTCGCCGTCGTGTTCGAAGATCGAATAATTGCCGAGATGCGGGTCGCCGTGGATGACGCCGAAGCGGCTGAACGGAAACCACCAGGCGGTGAACATCGCGGTCGCCAGCCGGTTGCGCACGGGAAGCGGATCGTTCTTGTGCGCGAGCATGCGCGTGCCGTCGAGCCAATCGAGCGTGAGCAGCCGGCCGGTCGACAATTCCGGCCAGGCGCGCGGCACGCGTACATTGTCGGCATCGGCGAGCATTTCGCGGTAGAGCGCGACGTGCTTGGCTTCGCGCCGGTAGTCGAGCTCCTCGCGCACACGGGCGCCGATCTCCTTGCCGATCTCGGATGTATCGAGCGCGGAATCGAAGCGGCGGCGGATCGCGAGCAGCCACTCCAGTTGCGCCAGGTCGGCTTCGACTGCGGACTGCATGTCGGGATATTGCAGCTTGCATGCGAGCGCCGCGCCGTCGAGCGAGCGCGCCCGATGCACCTGGCCGAGCGAGGCCGCGGCGGCCGGCTGATGCTCGAAGCTTGCGAACTTCGTCTCCCAGTCGGGGCCGAGCTCCGCCATCATGCGGCGCTTGACGAAGGCCCAGCCCATCGGCGGCGCTTCGCTCTGCAGCTTCTGCAATTCGGCGGCATATTCCGGCGGCAAGAGATCGGGGATGGTCGCCATCAATTGCGCGACCTTCATCAGCGGGCCTTTGAGCCGCCCGAGCGCCGACGTCAGCGCGGTCGCGTCGGAGGCGCGATCGGGCGTGCCGCCGAGCATCCGCCGCCCGGCATAGCGCGCCGCTACGCCGCCGACATTGGCGCCGACCCGTGCATAGCGCGCCGCACGGGCGGAGAAGCGGTTTTTTTCGCGATCGTTGGGCATACTCAAACTAAGCTACGACTTCGCGAGTGCTTTGAATGTTTCATTGTACTTTTTCATCCCAGCGCGCGCGATTTGCATCGCATGTTCGTGACTCCCATCGGTCGGCCCCCAAACGGCTCCTAAAGTAAAAACTCCGCCTACCTGCGCCGAACCACGCGCGTTGATGATCTCGTATCCATGCTCACGCATGATATCGCCGACTACCGAACCGCAGAATTGCTTCGCGTCGCGCCGCTCTCCTTCTGACAGGCCCTCTATGAGGGGCTTCACATCCCAAGACAACGCAACCACCGCCGGCACGCCAATACGACTCAGCAAGCGATACTCCGTGATGCGTTCAGGCTTTCGGGCTAGAGCTTCGATTGCCTTTCCCAACTCCGTCGTACGGTAGGATTCAAATCGCGGATGCATGACACGTTCTCCCTTGTTGACTGCCGCTCTATATGGAGAACATATTTTATGATGTCAATAATATTGATGTCAAGTATTAAGATTATTGAAATATTCTAGCTATTCCAAATACCTAGAGAAAATTCTCCCTATCCGAGCGCCTCCAGCTCCTCGATCAGCCGCTCGATCACTCCGAGCCCGCCCTGCCAAAACTTCGGATCGCGGGCATCGAGGCCGAACGGCGCGAGAAGCTCGGAATGGTGCTTGGTGCCGCCGGCCGACAGCATGGCGAGATAGCGCTCGGCGAAGCCGTCCGCGGCATGCTCGTAAACGGCGTAGAGCGAATTCACCAGGCAATCGCCGAACGCGTAGGCATAGACGTAGAACGGCGAATGGACGAAATGCGGGATATAGGCCCAGAACGTTTCGTAGCCGGGCTTCAGCTCGATCGCGGGGCCGAGGCTCTCGCGCTGCACCTCGAGCCATAACTCGCCGATGCGCGCCGCCGTCAATTCGCCGCTGCGGCGCTCGGTATGGACGGCGCGCTCGAACGTATAGAACGCGATCTGCCGCACCACGGTATTGATCATGTCCTCGACCTTGGCGGCGAGCATCGCCTTGCGTTCTTTGTTGTCGCGGGTATTGGCCAGCAATTTCTTGAACGTCAGCATTTCGCCGAACACGCTTGCGGTTTCGGCTAGCGTCAGGGGGGTGGGCGCCATCAGGGCGCCGTTCGGCGCAGCGAGCACCTGATGCACGCCGTGGCCCAATTCGTGCGCCAGCGTCATCACGTCGCGCGGCTTGCCCTGGTAGTTGAGCAGCACATAAGGATGCGCCGACGGCGTGGTCGGATGCGCAAACGCGCCCGGCGCCTTGCCCGGACGCACCGGGGCGTCGATCCAGCGACCGGCAAAGAAGCGTTCGGCGATCGCCGCCATTTTCGGCGAGAACGCGCCGTAGGCGGTGAGCACCGTGTCCATCGCCTCGGTCCAGCCGACGGTGCGCGTGGCAACTGTCGGCAGCGGCGCGTTGCGATCCCAATGCGGCAACTTCTTTTTGCCGAACCATCGCGCTTTAAGCGCATAGTAGCGGTGCGATAGCCGCGGATAGGCGGCGCGCACCGCCGCGACCAAAGCATCGACCACTTCGCGCTCGACGCGATTATCCAGATGGCGCGCGTCGGCGATGTCGGCAAAGCCGCGCCAGCGGTCCGAGATTTCCTTGTCCTTGGCAAGCGTATTGGTGATCAGCGCAAACTCCTGCACGTTGTCCGCAAAAGTATGCGCCAGCGCGGCCGCGGCCGCCTTGCGCTTGGCTCCCGAGCGGTCCTGCAAAAGGTTGAGCGTCGGCTCGATGGCGAGCGATTTGCCTAAAACCTTGAAACGAAGCTTGGCGATGGTGGCGTCGAATTGCCGGTTCCAGGCGGCATAGCCGGTCACCGATTTTTCGTGGAACAGCTGCTCGACGCGATCTTCCAGCTGATAGGGCCGGTAGCGCCGCACGTCCTCGAGCCACGGCCGGTAGTGGCCCAGCGCGGCATCGGTCATCGCGGCATCAAGGATCGCGTCGTCGATGCGGTTGAGTTCGAGCGTGAAGAATAACAGATGCGTCGAGGCGGCAGTCATCCGCTCCTGCATGTCGCCGTAAAATTTGGTGCGCGCCGGATCGAGCGTGTCGCCGGCATGAACAAGTCCGGCATAGGAGCCGAGCCGTCCCATCAGATCGTCGATCGCCTCGTAGCGGCGCACCGCCGCGGCGAGCGCGGCGCCGGCTTGCGACGCGTCCTTTTGTGCCCCGCCCGCCATCGCAGCGAGCTTGCCTTTATAGGCCGTCTCGAAGTCGACGCATTCGGCGTCGACGCGGTCGAGATCGCGCTTGATGGCCGGATCGTCGAGGCCCGAATAAAGGTCGTTGAGATTCCACTCGGGCAGTTTGCCGAGCGCGGTTTTGCGACCGGCCGGAGCATGCGCGGCCGAGCGTTTGGCAACAGTTTTCTTGGCGGTTTTCGGCATGTGCTGACCTGACCTCACCCGATGTTGATGTGGCGTAGCGGCATGGCCGGCGCAAGGCGCGGCTTGCCCGGCGTCGCCGCTATGACATGGTGCTAGAAGCAGGGTTGGACGCGGGCGATCGTCTATTGCTTAGGGGCGGAGTTGCCGTGAATGGTCGTTGTGGTGTGGGTGCCGTCGGCTTCGAATGTGAGCCGCATCGAGAGAGCCTCTCCGGTGGTCTCGCCAATTTTGGTGAAGACCGCGAGCCTCGAGTTGAGAACTTTCGTCTGCGCATTCCAGAAATTGAAATTCGAATTTTCCAGGATGGCAAATTTGCCATCGCCACCGCCGCCCCAGACCGTGCTCACCGAGTGTCCCTGGTCGCGATAGGTATCGCTTTCGGCGCGGTAGTAGAGCGCCGTCACGTGAAGCGCCGTGTCGAACTCCGCGCAATTGCCGGTGTCGATATTGAGCCAACCGGGCGAAACCCAGGAGTTGGAATCTCGTCGGTCTGCGGGTAAGCGATGGCGACATAGACCAAGTGCGGAAACTTATTGCAGAAAACCATTTCAGCCCTGGCGTCCGAATTTGCGCAGAGAAACGCGACACCGATCGCGCAGGCGCCGAGCGTCGTTTTTAAGGCAACCATGGCCGCGCTCCAGTCGATGGCGAATACTATAGCCGAACCTGCCGCCAGATCAGCCCGGCCAACGGGGCGGGTGCGTGCCGAGCGGCACGCTTGGCCGCACCCAATGCGGCGGCGTTTCCGACATGACGGCGGCGTGGCGCACGGTCGTGAGCCGGCCGAAGGCGCTTGACGCCTCTTCCAGGCAATCGCGTACATCGTCGATTTTGGGGTCTGGACATTTCATGCCGTCGATGCGGCCGAGCTGGCGCAGCCAATGGCCGGTCTGCGCCAGCGACAGCCGCACGTGCCATGACCCGCCCTCCTCGGCCTGCCGCTTAAGCGCGGTCATCACCGCGAAGGCGAGCAAATAACCGGTGGCGTGGTCGAGCTCCTGCGCCGGCAATTCCTTCGGCTTGGGCGAGCCGAAGGCTTCGGCTTCCGCGACGTTGAAGCCGCTCGCGGTTTGCACCAGCGAGTCAAAACCGCGCCGCTGCGCCCATGGGCCCTCGTGCCCGTAAGCGCACAGCGAGGCATAGACGATGCCGGGCCGCATGCGGGCGACGTCTTGCGGGGCAAAACCGTGCGCGGCGATAGCGCCGGGCCGGTAGCCCTGCACGAAAACGTCGGCCGCGGGGACAAGTGCCGCCAGCATCTCACGGCCGCTCGCCTCGCGCAGATCGATCGACGTCGATAATTTGCCGCGGCCGGTATCCATGACCAGCGGCAGCATGGACGCCAAATGCTTGGCGGTGACGAGCAGCACGTCGGCGCCGTGCGCTGCGAGCGTGCGCCCGCACACCGGACCGGCGATGATGCGCGTGAGGTCGAGCACCTTCACATCCGACAGCGGCCGATCCGCCACCGCGAGTTTTTTCGGTGGCGCATCGCCGATCTTCTCGATGCTGAACAAAGGAAGCTTCGCTACCGCATGGCCCTGCGGATGCCGATCCCATTCGGCGAACGAGCGGCATGCGGTGACGACGAGGCCAGCTTCGGCGGCCGCGGTTTCGAGCGCCTCGGCCGTCATGCCGTCGAGCGCACGCTGCACCGCGGCCTTGTCGTGAGGAACGCCGAGCAACTTGAGCAGGCCGCTGCAATGATGCGGCAGGTTGGTGTGTAGCCGCGCCCAGCGGCCGTCGCCGCAGCGATAAAGCCCGGCAATGTCATCATGATATTCGTCCGGCACTTTGTCGTCGACGCGCAGATAACGCTCGCTGCGGAATTCGACCGCGGCGCGGCGCATATCGACGCTGACACCCTGGCGGCCTCCGGTGCGCAGCCGCCACAGCTCCGCGGCTGCCAGCGCCGCCGCGCCGATGGTCGCCTGCGCCGCCGTACCCACCGCGAACGACGACGGCAGCACCGGCTCGGCGCCGGTGAACCGAACATGGCTCAATGCTGCGTCGTCGTGACCGGCGCTGCGCCAGAGGCCGGCGAGCACATTTTTGGCATCGGGAGCGGGCATTTTTTTAAAAACTCAAAGTGCGAGACCGCGGCATTCAAAGGTGCCGGCGGCCCTGAATCAAGACGCGAATGAGCGGTGGGCCGTCGAACTTGCCCGCGGGTGCCGGCTATGCTCTTTACCGCGCAATAAAAAACAATGGTTGGGCGGGGCGCGCCATCCGAACATGAGGGACCCTTCATGCGCAAACATGCTCGTACTCTTTTAGGCCTCGCGCTCGCAGCGGCATTGCTGACTCCTGCCGTGGCCCAGCAGTCGGGCGGCACCAAAATCGGCTTGCTGACCTGCAAGACATCCGCGAGTCTTGGCCTCATCATCGGCTCGCATCAAAAGATCAGCTGCAGCTTCAAGCCCGATAACGGCCCGGCGGAGAATTACCAAGGCTCTATCGGCCGGCTCGGCCTCGATCTCGGCGTCAAGGGCGGTGGCGTCATGACCTGGGCGGTGTTCGCGCCGGTCAATGGCTATCACCACGGCGCATTGGCCGGCACCTATATCGGCGGCTCCGGCAGCGCGTCGCTCGGCGTCGGCGTCGGCGCCAATGCGCTCCTTGGCGGCTCGCACAAATCGATCGCGCTGCAGCCGCTCTCGGTCGAAGGCAATGTCGGCGTCAATCTCGCACTCGGCGTCGCCAGCCTGACGCTGCGGAGCGTGCGGTAAGTCCTTTACGGCGGGTGTAACGGTCTCCTTCTCCCCGCGTGCGGGGAGAAGGTCGGGATGAGGGGGCTTCGCCGCTGGGCTCAGACTGCGAGGCTCGGAACACGGAGAGGCCCCCTCACCCCGACCCTCTCCCCGTAAACGGGGCGAGGGAGTTCGCATGTGCCAGCGTGACTTTCTGGTCTTGACTCGCAGGCCGCCCAAGGCACTCTCGCATCAGTTGCAGAGGGCACCGCATGGCGGAGGGCACGGCCAAACCCGTTATTTTTATCAGCTACAGCCACAAGGACGAGCCGGAGCATCCGCGCGACGGCGAAATCCAGTGGCTCAGCTTCGTGCGGACCTATCTACAGCCGGCGATAAAAAATGGCATTTTCGAGCTATTCGTAGACGAGCATCTACCAGGCGGGACCGATCTTAAGCCGGAAATCGAGCGCAAGCTGCGCGCTTGCGATATCTTCGTTCCGCTTATCTCGGCGAACTCGACTGCTTCCGATTACATCGTTGACACAGAGATCAAGATCGCTCGCGACCGCGAAGCGGCCGGCGATGAAATCTGCTTTTACCCATTACTTCTAACACCGACTCCGAAGGTTGCGCTCGATAAATTCAAGGATAAGGTGGTTAGGCCTCGCGACGCGAAGCCGCTTTTGTCATTCCCCTACGGCGAACGCCTCCAGAAAATGACGGAGATTGCCGACGAGATCACAAAACTTGCGGCAGAAATTACAAGCCGCAAGCCGGAGCCGCCGAAGCGCGGAGTGCAACCGTCATACGTCCATATCACTGGTTTGCCGGAGACACCTTACGAACATCTTGTTGGTCGCGACGATCAATTAAAGCTGCTAGACGACGCCTGGTCGGACTCTAAGACCAACATTATCTCGCTCATCGCCGAGGGCGGCGCGGGCAAGTCGGCGCTGGTCAACGAATGGCTCAAGCGATTGCAGGCCGACAATTATCGCGGCGCCGAGGCAGTGCTCGGCTGGTCGTTCTACAGCCAAGGCTCAAAGGAGCGCGCCACGTCGGCGGACGAATTCCTCAACTGGGCGCTGGACAAACTCGGCATCAAACTTGAGACCACGAGCGCCACTGCAAAGGGCGAGGCGATCGCCGAGGCGATCATGCAACGCCGCGTGCTGCTGGTGCTCGACGGCGTCGAGCCGTTGCAGCATGGGCTCGACACGCAGCTCGGCCAGTTGAAGGACCAGGGTGTGCGCGCGCTGCTGCGGCGCTTTGCGGCAACGCCGCCGGCGCAGGCGCACGGGTTAATTGTGCTTACCAGCCGGCTTGCAGTCAAGGATATCGCCCGCTGGCAGGACGGCACCGCTCCGGTCGTCGATATCGAACGGCTGTCGGACGAGGCCGGCGCAGCGCTGCTGCGCGACAACGGTGTGTGGGGCACCGACAAAGAACTGAAAGCCGCTGCTCACGATTTCGGCGGCCATCCGCTGGCGCTCGGCTTGCTCGCGACCTTCCTCAAGGAGACGCAGGCCGGCGAAATACGCCGCCGCGACCACATCCGTGCCTACTTTGCCGATCCTGAAAATCCACGCCATGACCACGCCAAGCGCGTAATGGAGTCGATTGAGAGGGAATGGCTCGCCGGACAGCCCGTGCTGCTCGCGACCATGCACATAGTCGGCCTGTTCGACCGGCCCGCGAGCGGCGATTGCCTCAAGGCGCTGCGAGCCAGCCCGGTAGTCAAGGGGCTTACCGACCAAGTTGTCAGGCTCACCGACGACGAATGGCAGCGCGCAGTCGCGCGTCTGCGTGAGGTACGGCTTGTCGCGCCGCTGGACCCCGCTGCGCCCGATGCCCTCGATGCCCATCCGCTGGTACGCGAGTGGTTTGGCGAGCGGCTTAGGCAAACCAACAAGACGGCATGGAAGGCGGCCCATGGTCGGCTGTACGAGCATCTGCGCGACACGACCAGTGAAGGGAAAACCCCAACGCTCGAAAGTCTCGCGCCGCTCTATCAAGCCATATCTCACGGTTGCCGCGCTGAACGACACCAAGAGGCGCTCGAAAGAATTTACGCGGACCGGATTTGCCGACGGAACTCACGTCATGAGCTTGAATATTATTCGAAGAATATAATTGGAGCATTCGGCAGTGACCTAGCAGCTATTTCCTGGTTTTTCGATAAGCCCTACGAAGTGCCATCCGCGAGACTTACGGAGGAAGCCAAAGCCTGGGTAGTCAGTGAAGCTGGAGCGTGCCTCTTCGCCCAAGTCCGCCTTTCAGAAGCACTATCGACCCTGCGGGCCTCCGCGATTAGAGAGAGAGACTTGAAGAACTGGGATAATGCCGGCTTGGAGACATCCAATCTCAGCGAAGTTCACCTAATCCTAGGTGAGATAGAACGCGCTATTATTGAAGCCTCGAACGCGATCCCGATCGGTGACCGCGGTGAGATTGAAGATGACAAGCTGGCAAATCGTGCAAATTACGCGGTGGCCCTTCATGCGGCAGGGCGGGCCGAAGAGGCCGAAAAAATATTTGTGGAGATTGAACGGCAGCTACTGAAGCTCTACCCTGACATGAAGCAATTAATTTCCGTAGCTGGCGCAGAGTATAATGAATTGATTGGCGGCAAAGGACGATGGGTAGCCGTCCGCCAGAGAGCGCAAAAATCACTTGCGATTGCTCAACCTTCCGGTCGTATTATAGATATTTCTCTCAGCAATCTAAATCTCGGCAAAGCAAGTCTCGGCCTTGCCATAAAATACCCAACCAAGCACCAAAGAGGAAATTCGATAGCCGCCGCTTTTGGATTAGCAGATATTGAAAAGAGCATAACTGGCTTTCAACGGTTCGGACGACACAGTTATTTGCCTAGAGGTCTGCTCGCCCGCGCCGCCTTTCGCCGCACCATTGGCGACTGGGACAGCGCCGCACGCGATCTGGACGAGGTCGAAGAGATCGCCGAGCCAGGACCGATGCGGCTCTATCTCTGCGACGCGGCGCTGGAACGCGCGCGGCTCGCGTTCGCAAAGATCGAGGCGTTCGCGCCGCTCAACGGCATGTTGGAGAAGGACAATCCGCCGAAGCCTACTGTGCCGAGCGCCGAGCAAATCAAAGAGCTGAAGAGCGAGGCCGAGAAGCAGCTCAAGATCGCGGCCGATTACATCGAGACATGCGGCTATCACCGCCGCGACGAGGAGTTGTCAGAGTTGCAGGCCGTATTGCGCGGCGAGAGGAAATTCGCCGATCTGCCGCCGCGGGTGTGAGCAAGCGTCCTGCCCCGCGCGGGCTCCCTCGCCCCGCTTGCGGGGAGAGGGTCGGGGTGAGGGGGCCTCTCCGCTGGGCTCTCACTCGCGGAAATATCTGAAACGTCGTCACTCCATCCGCTCAGCTCAGAATCGCGGTGAGGCCCCCTCACCCTCGCTTCGCTCGACCTCTCCCCGCACAGCAGGGAGAGGTGTTCTCGGGTTAACACCCCCTTAAGCCTCCTGCCGCAGAGTGCCCCGAAACGGGACAGCGTGCCGCTGTCCGCGGACCGGGGAACGCATGACTATTCTCATTGTCGATGACGATCCGGTGCAGTGCCGGCTCCTTGAAGCCACGCTGCACAAGTTCGAATACGAGACGATCGTGCGCGACTCCGGCGACGCGGCGCTGTCGCTGCTCACGGGGCCCGATGGCGCACGGATCGATTGCGTGATCCTCGATCTGGTGATGCCGAACCTCGACGGGCTTGGCGTACTCGCAAAGATGCGCCAGTCCGCGATCAACGTGCCGGTGATCGTGCAGACCGCACATGGCGGCATCGACAATGTGGTGTCGGCGATGCGCGCCGGCGCCGTCGACTTCGTGGTCAAGCCGGTCGGCGCCGAGCGGCTGCATGTCAGCCTGCGCAACGCGCTCAATACCAGCGCGCTCGAAGGCGAGCTGGCGCGGATCAAGAAGAGCCAGTCCGGCACGCTGGGCTTTGGCGACATCATCACCAAGAGCGCCACGATGCACGCCGTCATCCGCGTCGCGGAGAAGGCGGCGGCGTCGACTATCCCGGTGCTGATCTCGGGCGAATCCGGCGTGGGCAAGGAATTGATCGCGCGCGCCATCCATGGTTCCGGCGAGCGGCGGGCAAAACCGTTCGTCGCGGTGAATTGCGGCGCCATGCCGGAAAATCTCGTCGAGTCGATTTTGTTCGGCCATGAGAAGGGTTCGTTCACCGGCGCCACCGAACGCCATGTCGGCAAATTCGTCGAAGCCTCCGGCGGCACCTTGTTTCTCGACGAGGTCGGCGAATTGCCGGCGGCGGCGCAAGTCAAGCTTCTCCGCGCCATCCAGGAAGGCGAAGTCGAGCCGGTCGGCGCGCGCAAACCGGTGAAGGTCGACGTGCGGCTGGTTTCCGCCACCAATCGCGATCTGATCGCAGACGTCAAAGCCGGCCGCTTCCGCGAAGACCTGTTCTACCGGCTGCACGTTTTCCCGATCACGGTGCCGCCGCTGCGCGAGCGTCCCGCGGATATCCCGGCATTGGTCCGGCATTTTCTGGCGCGATTTGCCGCCGAAGAAGGCAAACGCATCCGCGTGGTCACCCCCGAGGCGCTGCGGGTGCTCACCGCCCATCACTGGCCCGGCAATATCCGGCAATTGGAAAACGCAGTGTTCCGCGCCGTGGTGCTCGCCGAATCCGACGCCATCGGGCTCGATGAGTTTCCGCAAATCGCAGCCCAAATCGGCATCAAGGTCGCAGCCGCGCCTGAGGGTGCGGTTGCGGAGGCAGCGCAAGCGCCATCGGTAGCGCCGGCGGAGGTATTCGAGCCCGCTTTCGCCCCAATGCCCTATGGCGAAGTGGCGCCCGCTTCGGCCGCCGCGTTCCCCCCGCCAATGCCCGGCGACGCCCTGCCCTTGCTCGATGCCGCGGGCGAAGTACGGCCGCTGGACGATGTCGAAGCCGACCTCATTCGGTACGCCATTACCCATTACCGCGGGCAGATGTCGGAAGTGGCGCGGCGGCTGCAAATCGGCCGCTCCACGCTCTATCGCAAGCTCGAAGCGCTCGGCCTGTCCCCCGCAAGCGGGGGAGAGAAAGGTGGGGGAGAAGGGGATAGCGAAGCCGTGGCCGCAGAGCGACAGCCTCCGAAATTCGCCTGATTTATGCCCGCTGATCACAGGACAAATTCGGGCGGCTCACGTAAGGTGCGGCCGCCGCGGCGCAATAAGCGCCGCAAATGCCATGATTGGGGGCGATTTATCCCAATGTGTTTGCGTTTTCCGGCCGCATTGGCCGTGAGGGAGAATACGTAATGCCCGGGATCCGTGTCGATCGGTTGCTGGCCTCGACTGCCATCGCTCTATTGCTTTCGGGCGCAGCCGCCGGCAGCGCTTTCGCCGATCCCACGACTGCGGCCAGCGACAGGCCCATCAGCGCCGCGCCGGTCAGTGCGGCTCCGGCAGCCGCAACTCCGGCCGCAACCGAGGCGAAGCCTGAAGCTACACAGGATGCTGCACCCGTAACGGCAACCCCGACGGCGCCGAAGTCGGATGCTTCGAGCGGCGCAACCACGAGCCCCATCCCGGTGGCCGCAACTCCAACGCCCAGCACGGCCGGCGCGACCCCGGCAGCGGCGGCTCCCACGCCTGCGGCGCAAGCGACGCCAACTCCGGCTGCTCCCTCCACTGCGACGATAGGCACGCCGGCGAGTTCCAGCACCGAGACGGCTGCGGCGCCGGCCGCCGCGCCTCCCGGCCCCGACGCGGCGATATCCGATCAATTGCGCGAACTCGCGAACGGCAAGTTCGACCACGTGATCGGCAACAAAAAGGACCGGATGCAGATCGACGCCTTCTATTCCGGCCGCAACTACAAGCCGCTGTGGATCGCCGACGGCAAGGCCAATGCCAGCGCGACTGCGGCGATCGCCTATCTCGGCCATGTCGACGCCGACGGCCTGTTTCCGTCCGATTATCCGGTGCCGAATTTCGCCGCGTTGTCGACGCCCGCCGATCTCGCTGATGCCGAGATCGAGCTCACCATGTCGGTCATCACTTATGCCCATCACGCCAGCATCGGGCGCGTCGCCTGGTCGCGCGTATCCGCCGATATCGCCTACGACAGACCGGCGCCGGAGCCGGCCGACGTTCTCGCCACCGTCGCCGACGCCAAGGACGTCGCGACCGCGCTCGATTCGTTTGAGCCGCACACGCCGGGCTATCTCGCGCTCAAGGCCAAGCTTGCCGAAATCCGCGCCGGCAAGCTCGACAAGGGCAAGCCGGCGATCGCGGGCGGACCGGTGCTCAAAGTCGGCATGCAGGACAATCGCGTGCCGGAATTGCGCGAGCAGCTCCGCGTTCTCGGCGACGGCGGCACGACCTACGACAAGGCGCTCGCCGAAGCGGTGAAGAAATTCCAGAAAGAACACCAGATCGCCGTGACCGGTACGCTCACTGCCGCCACGGTCGACGCGATCAACGGCCCCAGGCCCGATCACGTCGAGGACACCATCATCGCCAATATGGAACGCTGGCGTTGGGCACCGCACGATTTTCCGGACACCTACGTCATCGTCAACCTGCCCGACTATACGCTGCGGGTGATGCATGACGGCCAGCAGGTCTGGAAGACGAAAATCGTGATCGGCAAGCCCGATACCGTGACGCCGATCATGACCGCGGACATGAAATTCATCACGATCAATCCGACCTGGAACGTGCCGCCGTCGATCGTCAACAACGAATACCTGCCGGCCTTGCAGCAGGACCCCACGGTACTCGACCGCATGGGCCTGAAAGTCGGCCGCAATCCGGACGGCACCGTCCACATCTGGCAGCCGCCGGGCGACGGCAATGCGCTCGGCCGCATCCGCTTTAATTTCCCGAACAAATTCCTGGTCTACCAGCACGACACGCCGGACAAATACCTGTTCGCCTACGCCAAGCGCGCCTATAGTCACGGCTGCATGCGCGTCCTGGATCCGGCACACTATGCCGAAGTGCTGCTGTCGCTGGTCCGGCCGAACGACGGCTATACCGAAGAGCGCATCAAGAAAATGTTCGGCCCGAACGAGGTCAATATCGACTTCCCGAAATTCGTGCCGGTCAACCTGACCTATCAGACCGCGTTCGTCGACAGTGCCGGCAAGCTCGAATTCCGCGACGATATCTACGGCCGCGACAAGACGCTGCTCGCCATCCTCAAGGGCGACCGCAAGGACGCGGATATCCCGGTCGAACACAAAGAGGACATCAGCCATCGTGAAGTGCTGGCGATGCCGGACCAGCCGTCGCTGTTCGGCCGCGGCGGCCTGTTCGGAGGCGCGAACTACTATCCGGACGGCAGGAGCGCCAGCAGCGGTGGCGGCGAAAATTTCTTCTCGCGGTTGTTCGGCGGCTTTAATGCCGCCCCGCCTTCGCCACCCCAGCCGGTCAAGCGCCACGCCGCCGCGCACCCCAAGAAAGTGAGCCGGGCCAAGGAAACCAGCCAAACCGTCGAGCGCTGATCGCCCGGCAGCCGGCCGGTTTACGCATATTAACCACTTTTGCCCACTTCGGGCGGCAGTCGGCCCAGCTTGTCGCGCAACGGCCATATTTTGCCACACTAGGACGTTAGCCCTATTTCCGGGTCGGGGATGGGGTGACGGCAAGTTCTCGTTAACCCTTCCCAAATTAGCAATGCGTTAGCGTTACCGCGCGGTAAAAGCCGTGGCGGATGACGCTCTCAACGCGTCAAGGCGAGATTGCCAGTGCACGTTGCCAATGCGCGCCTGACTGCTGGTCGATTGTTCGCGGCGCGCGCCGGCTTTTCGTGCGGTCTTGCGCTTGTGTTTTTTCTCTTCGGTTCGCGCGCGCTGCAAAACGCGGTCGCCGAGGGCGAGACGCGCACGATTTCCCTGCACCACATCCATACCGACGAGGACATCACCATCACTTATAAGCGCGACGGGCGCTACGACGAGGCCGCGCTGAAGAAGCTCGACTGGTTCCTGCGCGACTGGCGGCGCGGCGAAGCGACCGACATGGATCCGCGCCTGATCGATCTGGTCTGGGAGGTGCAACGCGAGACCGGATCGAACGAGCCGATCCAGGTCGTGTGCGGCTACCGCTCGCCGGCGACCAACGCCATGCTCCGCCGCCGCAGCGAGGGCGTCGCGCGTTACAGCCAGCATATTCTCGGCCGCGCCATGGACTTCTACGTTCCGGGCGTTCCGCTCGAACAAGTGCGCGAGATCGGTCTGCGCTTGCAGCGCGGCGGCGTCGGCTTCTATCCCGAGTCCGGCTCGCCCTTCGTACACATGGACGTCGGCGGCATCCGCATGTGGCCGCGCATGACGCGCGAGCAATTGGTGCACGTGTTCCCGGATGGACGCACCGTACAAATTCCGACCGATGGCAAGCCGCTGGCGGGTTACGCGCTGGCGCTTGCCGAAGTCACCAAGCACGGCGCAGTGCCGTCGGAGAATTCGCTCGAAGCCGCCCGCAACGCCGGCGTCCAGATCGACACGGTGCTGGCTAGCAATGGGCCTCTGCCGACAAATCCCACCGCAAATCCCTTTGCCAAGCTTTTGGGCCTGGCTAGCGGCGATGAAGAGGAAGAGGCCGACGCGGCGCCGACGCCGGTCGCCTGGCACCCGAATGCTGTCGCGCTTGCCGGTCTCGATCCGAAGACTGAGAAGAAGCCGGCGGTGGCAAGCGCGGTGAAGGCCAAGGTCGCGAGTGCGATGGCCAAGCTGAAACTCGTCCACGTCGCGAGGCTTTTGCCTACCGCTGCTCCCGCCCCCACCTCCGCACCGCTGCAGTCCCCTGCCCCGCCGATCCGGCCGATTCCCACTGCGACAACGCCGACAACGCCGAACCAGGTCATCCTCGCGCGGGGCTACTGGGAAGGTCCGCCTGACGGAATGACCGTCGCCAATCCGCTGGCCGAGATTGCCTATCGCCGCAGCGAAGCGGCCGACACCGATACGGACAGCACCACCGGTGCGATCGATCATAGCGACGGCAGCGCAGCAGCACTTGCTTACGCCGGCGGCGACGCGTCAGCCAACAGCGCTGCCGCCATGGGGATCGCGGCGCTGCGCGCCGCGGCGCTAGCGGCGCGGCAGGAAATCCCCGCCAAGACGACGATTGCGGTCAAGCGCGCCGGCGATCAGGTCGCTTCCGCGGTCATGACGGCTAGCGCCTCCTCGATGACCGTGATCAGGGATAGCGCGCATCTCGCCAATCCGTGGCTGCGCGCCATTGTATTGTCGCCGAGCGTCAAGCGCTTTCTCACCACCGTGGCGCTGGGCGACCGCGATTTCCGCGCTTTGGCATCGTTGATGGTCAAGCCGCGCAGTGCCGTGAAAATGACGTTCGCGGCCGATCCTAATCCCGGCCTCGCGCCGGATCATTTCAGCGGCACGGCGATCGTGTTCGTCTCGACCGTGAGCTACGCGACGACGACCCACACGGCGTCGCTGCAATAAGCAGCTACCCCAGCATCCCCAGCGCGTGCAGGTAGGTCTCGAGAATGGCCTCCTGCTCCTTGCGCTCGTTGAGGTCCTGCTTGCGCAAGCGCACCACGACGCGCAGCGTCTTGACGTCGAAGCCGTTGCCTTTGGCTTCGGCATAGACGTCGCGGATGTCGTCGGCGATCGCCTTCTTCTCTTCCTCAAGCCGTTCGACGCGCTCGACGAAGGCCTTGAGCTGATCTTTGGCGAAGCGGTGAGCGGGCTGGTCGTCTTTGGCGGCGGCGGCGGTGGCCATTGCTGGGACTCCTTCACTATGAGTCCGCAGGTTTCGAAAGTGCAGCGCCTTGCGTCAAGCCGCGACCGCATTCATCCACGCTCTGCACAGGGCAACGATTTCGCCCGCACGGCGTCAGTGCTTTTGGCTTGCTTTTTCGAATGCCGCCTTCTGCTCGGGCGTGGCGTCTTTCTGGTGCTTGGCGCGCCATTGGTCGTATGGCATGCCGTAGACCAGCTCGCGGCTCTCGTCTTTCGTCATCGGCACGCCTTTGGCGTCGGCGGCGTCTTTCATCCAATTGGACAAGCAATTGCGGCAGAAGCCGGCCAAATTCATCATGTCGATATTCTGCACGTCGGTCCGCGAGCGCAGGTGCTCGACCAGGCGACGGTAGACGGCGGCCTCGAGTTCGGTGCGGGTATTGGGGTCGGTAGCCATGATGTTCTCCGCGGGTTAGCTATGGAAAAGATAAAGCTGCGGCCCGGCACTTTCCATAGTTCCCTGCTCGTGGTCCCAAGCCGGCACTCGTGCGGTGAAAGGTTCGAATTGGCGACGCAATCGCGCGAATTGCTCGAATCCCTGTTCCGCGCCGCGGTCGGCGCCGCGCACCCGTCACGCTGCCTGCCGCCGAACTTGCCGGAACCGCCGCCGCGCGGACGGCTCATCGTGCTCGCCGCCGGCAAAGGCGCGGGATCGCTCACCGAAGTGGCGGAAGAGCACTATCTCGCGCGCATCGCACCTGAGCGGCTCGACGGCATTGCCGTGACCCGGCACGGCTATGGCCGACCGACCCGCCGCATCGCCATGGTCGAGGCCGGACATCCGGTCCCCGACGAGGCCGGGCTGAAGGGCACCGAACGTGCGCTCGCATTTGCCGACGCGGCCGGGAAGGACGATCTTGTGCTGGTGCTGCTCTCCGGCGGCGCCTCGGCGAATTGGATCGCGCCGGCGCCCGGCATCGCCTTCGCCGACAAGCAGTCGACGACCCTGGCGCTGCTGCGCAGCGGGGCGAATATCGGCGAGATCAACTGCGTCCGCAAACACCTTTCCCGCATCAAGGGCGGCCGGCTCGCCCGGCGCGCTTTTCCGGCCCGCGTCGCCACGCTCGCGATTTCCGACGTGCCGGGCGACGATCCCGCGGTGATCGGCTCCGGGCCGACGGTGCCGGATCCGACGACGCTCTCTGACGCGCGGGCGATCGTGGACAAATACCGCCTCGACTTGCCCGAAGCCGTAACTCGCGCGCTGGACGATCCCGATAACGAATCCCCCAAGCCCGGAGATCGGATTTTTGCCGAAACCAGCTATCGGATCATCGCCCGCCCGGCCGATGCGCTGGCCGCGGCGCAAGCCCGCGCCCGGGAAGCGGGCTACAACTGCGTGGTGCTCGGCGACCGGTTGCAGGGCGAGGCCCGCGAGGTCGCCGCCGAGCATGCCCGGCTCGCCCGCGACTTTGCCGCGACCCACCGCCGCATGGCGATCCTGTCCGGCGGCGAGCTCACGGTTACGCTCAAGGGCGGCGGCCGTGGCGGGCCGAACCAGGAATATGCCCTGGCGCTCGCCATTCATCTTGCCGCCACCAAGGCAATTGCGGCGCTGGCGGCAGACACCGACGGCACCGACGGCGGCCGGGGACTGCCGGACGACCCCGCCGGCGCCTTTATCGACGACACGACCCTGGCGCGGGCCACAGCGGCCGGCCTCGATCCCGCCGCCTTTCTCGCCGACAACGATTCCACGGGGTTTTTCAACGGCATCGGCGATTTGTTTGCGCCCGGCCCGACGTTCACCAACGTCACCGACTTCCGCGCCATTGTCGTTGACAGACCGGCAATTTGACACCGATTCTGGCCTGGGACGCGGAATCCGAAGCGGAAATGAGACAAGCGGGCTTTACCAATACGGCGGCTGGCGCGCTGGTGCTGTGCGTGCTTGCGGCGGCTACGCTGCTGGCCTCAGCGGGACCGGCCGCGGCGGATTTCCGGCTATGCAACAACACGTCGAGCCGGGTCGGCATCGCCGTCGGCTATAAGGACGCGCAAGGCTGGACCACGGAAGGCTGGTGGAACTTGCCGGTGCGCAGCTGCGAAACGGTGCTCAAAGGCAATCTTGTCGCCCGTTATTATTATGTCTACGCCATCGATTACGATCGCGGCGGCGAATGGATGGGCCAAGCCTATATGTGCACCCGCGACAAGGAATTTACGATCCGCGGCATCGGCGATTGCCTGGCGCGCGGCTACGACCGCACCGGCTTTTTCGAAGTCGACACCGGCGAACAGCGCGCCTGGACCGTGCAACTGACCGAATCGAGCGAGCAACCGGCGCAAAAACCGCCCGCGGTCAGCGGGGGGCCGTCCGGCGCTTCTTCACCGGCGGCCGCGCTCGGCGCATCGCCGCCTCCCATGCCAGCTCCGATGCCGTCCGAGACCGTTCCCGGCGCAGCGCCCTCGACGCTCTTGCCGAGCGGCAGCAAAACCCCGTGAAAAACGCCATGAGAGCGCGATGAGACGGCAGCGGCGCACCAAAGTCGTCGCGACGCTCGGTCCGGCGTCAGGAGATCGCGCCGTCATCGGCCGGCTGTTCGAGGCCGGCGCCGACGTGTTCCGCATCAATATGAGCCACACCAATCACGAGCGCATGCGCGAACTGGTGGCGAGCATCCGCGCGGTCGAAGCCGAGAACAACCGGCCGATCGGCATTCTGGTCGACCTGCAAGGGCCGAAGCTGCGGCTCGGCACGTTCAAGGACGGCGCGGCGGAAATCGACAAGGGCCAGGATTTCACGCTCGACACCGATCCGGCGCCCGGCGACGCCAAGCGCGTGCAGCTGCCGCATCCGGAAATCTTCGCCGCCATCAAGCCGGGCGACGCGCTGTTGATCGACGACGGCAAGCTGCGCCTGGTGGCGACCGAAGTCGCGCCGGCCCGCATCGTGGCGCGGGTCGAAGTCGGCGGCAAAGTATCGAACCGCAAGGGCGTCAGCCTGCCCGATACCGTCGTGCCGCTGGCGGCGCTGGCGCCGAAGGACATCGCCGATCTCGAAGCAGCGCTCGACGCCGGCGTGGATTGGGTCGCATTGTCGTTTATTCAACGCCCCGAAGATATCGCCGAAGCAAAGAAGATCACCCGCGGGCGCGCCGCGGTGATGGCCAAGATCGAGAAGCCGCAAGCGGTGGCCCGGCTTTCCGACATTCTCGAACTTGCGGACGCGCTGATGGTCGCGCGCGGCGATCTCGGCGTCGAAATGCCGTTGGAAAAGGTCCCCGGCGTGCAAAAGGAGATGACGCGCGCCTGCCGCCGCGCCGGCAAGCCGGTGATCGTCGCCACGCAAATGCTGGAATCCATGATCGCGAGCCCGGTGCCGACGCGCGCCGAAGTCTCCGACGTCGCCACCGCGATTTTCGACGGCGCCGACGCGGTCATGCTGTCGGCGGAATCGGCGTCGGGGCAATACCCGGTTGAAGCGGTGGCGACCATGAATCGCATCGCCGAGGAAGTCGAAGACGACTCGATGTATCTGCCGTCGGTGCACATGCTGCAGACCGCGCCGGAACGAACCGGAGCCGACGCGATCGCGGCGGCGGCCAGACAAGTGGCCGAGACGCTCGACCTCTCGGCCATCGTCTGCTGGACGGTGTCCGGCTCGACCGGCTTGCGGGTTTCGCGCGAGCGGCCGAAATGCCCGATCGTCGCCATTTCGCCGATGGAGGGGGCCGGGCGGAAATTGTCGGTGGTCTGGGGCATCCACTGCGTCATCGACGAAGATGCGAAAGACCAAGACGACATGGTCGAGCGCGCCTGCCGCATCGCGTTTAAGGAGCGCTTCGCCAAAGCCGGCGAGCGCGTCATCATCGTCGCCGGCCTGCCGCTCGGCACGCCCGGCGCGACGAATTTCATGCGGATTGCTTATGTGGGTGGTGACGGCAGCGGCGGCGAATAGCTGCGGGCGTACAATTCCTCGATCTCCTCAATCACCCTTTCCGCTGCAACGTGGTGCAGCATGTGGCCGACGCCCGGCAGCACCACGAGCTTGGCGCGCGGCGCCGCGGCGGCAAAGACAAAAGCGTGACGGGGCGGCGCGACCACCATGTCGCGGTCGCCCGTGATGACGACGGTCGGCGCCGCGAGCGTGGCATAGCGGCTGGCCTCCTTGGCCTGGAAGGCCCGCAGATCGGCGACGTCGCGCGCATTGGCGAGAAATGTCGACGGCCGCAGCAAGAGAAGCGCGGCCGTGCGCTTGATGTAGTGGCCCGGCGGCAGCTGCGGCAGGAAAGCCGAGCCCAGACCGACGCCGATGAACGGCAAGCCCAACGGCAGCGCCAGCGTGCGCGCATAAAGCCATCCGAATATCGGCGTCGCGAACAGGGCATAGAGCCAGGTCATGCTGCGCGCAAACGGATAAAGCGGCGGCGCCAGCAGCATCAGGCCGGCGAAGCGTTGCGGGTGATCGAGCGCGAAACTCGCCGCCAGCGCGCCGCCCCAGGAATGGCCGACGACGATGGCCCGGTCAACGCCAAGACGGTCCAACACATCGCGCAGCAGCGCCGCCTGATAGGCCGGCGAACTGCCGCGGCGGTCCTTGCGCTCGCTCCAGCCGAGCCCGGCGCGGTCGACCAAGATGACCCGATGCCGCCCGGCGAGGCGCTCGCCGAGCGCCAGCCGCATGTCTTCGAGATTGCAGCCGGCGCCGTGCAGAAGAACGATCGGCGTGCCCGAGGCCGCGCCAAGTTCGACCACATGCTGGCGTAGCCCGCCGATGTCGATGAAGCGGCCGCGCGGCGGATGCGCCCGTTCGATCAGCCGTGCGCCGATGAAGGTGATGACCGCGCCAGCGGCAAGAATTTCGGCGGCGACAGCCAGCGTATGCATTAGAGCATGATCCCGAAAAGTGGATGCCGGTTTTCGGAAAAGATCATGCTCAATAAAAAATCCAGAATGAGGTTCGATCCCTAAGATGTGAGAGAATTAGGTCTGGATGGATTCGCCTTTGAGCCAGCGGGCGCCTTGCGCGTAAAGCGCGTCGAGGTCGGGCCCTTCCAGCCCGGGCATATCCATTTTCACCTTGTAGCCGATCTTGGTTTGCAGATAAGCGAGGTGCCGATAGCCCTCCGGAAACTGTTGCAACAGATCCTGATCGAGCACGAGCTTTGCCGCCGGATCGACCGGGTCGAGCCGGTCCTTCTCATAGACCAGCCGGCGCAGCACAAAGCCCCAGCGGCCGTCGCGCTTCTCGAAGAAATCGTAAAATCGCCCGGTGCAGACCACGTCGCAAACCACGCCGTCGACCGGCGCGCGCTGCGAGATCGTCATTTTGGTCTGCGCCACCGCGCGATTGCCGGCGACATCGATCGCACTGCCGCCGAGAAAATGCAGGATGCGCACGCCGCGCTTCCAGCCCTCGTCGTTGCCCTTGATGAATTCTTCGAACGTGCCCTGAAACCATGTCGCCCACATGCGGCCGTCGGCGTGCCACACGGTGCGGAAGCGGTCCCATAGCCGCGCGTCGCGCCACACCGCCCAGTTTTCCACGAGTTCGCGGATCGTGCGCTTGTCGGCTTCGCTAATATCGATCATGGCGCTCCCTACCGTCATCCTGAGGTGGCCGCGAAGCGGCCCTCGAAGGATACGGCCGAGGAGTCACGGGCCGTCGCCCTTCGAGGCTCGCTCCGCTCGCACCTCAGGGTGACGGAAGATACGCGAATTGCGGGATAGGTCGAAGCGCAAACCGCGCTCAGATGTCGCGACCCTCGACCTTCTCGGTCAGCGTCTTGACGACGTCGGGGATGCTTTCGAGGTGAGGGTCGATGGCGAGCGCCTTGCGGTAGGCTTCGAGCGCATCCTTGTCATCGCCGATGTCCTGCAACATCAGTCCGAGCCCGGCCAGCGCGCCGAATTGACGCGGCTCGCGCGCCAGCACCTCGGCGATGTCGGCAATCGCGTGCGGGTAGTCGTCTTTCAGATAATAGGCCGTAGCGCGCTGGTTCCAGGCTTCGACGTAACCCGGCCTGATGGCGATGATGGAATCGAGGAGCCGGATGGCGAGATCGTAATCCTTTTCCTCGATCGCATCCTTCACCCGCGTCATCAACAGATCGCAAGTGTCGCTGCCGGATTCGATCCAGAGCGCCCAAATGCGATTTTCGATCGCCTTGGCGCTCACCTCGTCCGGCGCGATCTTCAACGCGCTGAACAAGGTATCGAGACTGTAAGTCGGCTCGCCGTGGCCGAGACGCGGCAAATCGCTCGGCAGCGACAGCAAATCCTGCGGGCTTTGCGCAAATGTCGGCTGCGCCGCCGGCGCCGCGAACATGGCGGCAGCGAGAAGGATCGGGAATCGCAGCTTCATGGCTCAGGAGTCTATTCGCCCGCCCCGCCGCGGCAAGCCGGAAAAGTGCTCAATCAGGCGCGAGGAATGCGGCGGAAATGGGCAGGCCAATTCGGCCTGTTCGATTAGCCTTGATTAGCCTTGGCGCGTTAGCCTTGGCGCGCCTTGAAGCGGCGATGCGTCTTGTTGATGACGTAGACGCGGCCCTTGCGGCGCACGATGCGGTTGTCGCGGTGGCGGCCGCGCAAGGATTTCAACGAATTGCGGACTTTCATGGAGCTAGTTCCTTTTGCCGGTTGATTAAGGACGCGGCTTGCGGTTGTCAATGTCGGGCGACCGGCCGAGGGGCCGGCAGGATTTGATGCGATGAACAAGGGTTCGCTGCGGCTGATATCCGGCGTCGGCGCCAAAGGGCCGGCCTGTTTCCTCCTTGAAGCGGCCGGCAAGCGGCTCGTGCTTGACCTCGGCGAAGGGCCGCCGCCCGGCGCTCTGCCGGACGTGGCCGCTATCGGCCCTGTCGATGCGCTGATCTTAAGCCACGGACACAGAGACCATGTCGGCGGCTTGCCGCTCCTGCCAATGCTCGGCAATCCGCCGGTCTATGCGACCGAGATCGTCACGCGCGGTTTGCCCGAGGCTATCGCCACGCGGCCGCTGCCGGTCGGCGGTCAAGCCGACGTGCTCGGCGTCGCGGTTGCGACCGGGCGCAACGGCCACGCGCCGGGCGGCGTCTGGCTGCACTTCGGCATCGGCGACGGATTTCTCTATACCGGCGATTATTCGACGGAATCGACGCTCTATGCCTACGATCCGCCGGCGAAAACGGCGGCAACCGCACTGATCGATTGCTCCTATGCCGACTACCAGAAGCCGCTCGCGGACTGTTGGGACAGTCTGGCTTCATTTGTAGAGCGTGGTCCGCTGTTACTGCCGGTGCCGGCCAACGGGCGTGGTCCGGAGATCGCGCTCGAACTGATGCGCCACGGCGTCGACGATATTTTTGTCGACGCGGCGATGCAAAAAGCGCTTCGCCAGTTGGGCAACGGCGACGCCGTTGCACTGCGACCCGGCATCGGCGACGACATCAGGCGGCTCGCCGATATCGTCAAACCGATCGACGGCGCGCGCGGCGTCATGCTCGCGGCGTCCGCCGACGGCACATCAGGCGCGACCGCGCGGCTCATTCCGCAATTCGAAAATATGCCCGAGGTAGCGATCCTGTTCACCGGCTACGTCAACCCGACAACGCCGGCAGAGCGGCTGACCAAGAGCGGCCGCGCTCAGGCGATGCGCTGGAACGTGCACCCGCGGCTGTCCGATACCATCGCGCTGGTGCACGCCACGCAGGCAACAACGGTGATCCCCGCTTTCTGCGATCGCGCCAAGCTTCCGGCGCTTGCCGCGGCGCTTGCGCCGGCGCGCGTGACGATGGATGAAACCGTGCTGCTTTGATCAGCGCGCCTGTTGACCGCGCAGCCGCGGGTGGCCGATGCCGAGCGGCTTTGCATCCATGAGAACAATGGCGAGGCGCGCCGGCGCGGTACTGCGATTGACCCAGGCGTGATTGGTGCCGCGCTGAACCATGACGTCGCCGGCGCGCAATTTGACGCTGCCTGCGTCCATGTCCATGTCGATCTCGCCCGCCAGCATCACGATGTAATCGATCGTCTCCGTGCGGTGCATTTCGGAAACGACGCCGGGGGCAAATTCCATGACGATGAAGCGTGAGCCGTTTTCCGGCGGCGCGGTGCCGAGGATGCGCGCGCCCATGTCCTCGACGTTCTCGCCGATGGAAATATCCGCGGGCATCGCGTCGGTGCACCACATCAGCGTCGAGGCGACGCCGTCCCGCGGAGTCTTGGTATTGGTCGCCGGCCCATCGAGAATGACCTTGGCGACATTTGTCTTCGCGCCAAGACCGGCACCATGGCCGGTGATGACGCGGCGGATCGGGATGCGTGACATCGTCGAACCGGGGCTGCGGCGTTAACCGGCGGTCACGCGTTCGGGATCGCTGCCCACTGCGGGCTTGCTCTCGAGCGCGTCGTTGTGCTCGGCAGGTCCGGTGAGAATGGCCGCGAGTTTATTCCAGGCGCGCAGCGCAAAACCGAGCGGGCGCGGCATACTGTGCCTGCAGATAGCGAGCTTCCTCACCTCTTTGGTCACATGCCAAACGCTGCTGCTGCCGGCGGGAAAATAAGCGACGTCGCCCGGTCCGAGCCGGCGGCTTTCGCCTTTCTCGTCGGTGACGAAAACCTCGCCGGATATGATGTGCAGGATTTCATCGACAACATAATGCCAGTTGAATCGGCCCGGAGAGCAGGTCCACGCGATGACCGCCGCGGCGCCGTCGGGGCTTGTCGCGAGCCGCTTCGAACGCGCCTGCGGCGTGCCTTCGATGACCCAGTGCGGAGGAAGCGGAGCGGGCTGAAGCTCGGTCTCGGCGGGAGCGGCAAAAACGACGGGATGTGACACGGGATTCTCCAGGCCATTCGCGGCGCCATTAAACCGCGCCACTACCGAAGAAAGCGTAAATTCCACGGTTAAGGCGCGCTTACGGCGCCGAACCGTCGGCGGCCTGGCGCGTGCCAAGCGGCCAATCGCGCCAGGTCCGGCGTAGCCGCAGCCCCGGCGACGGCGCGGCGATGGTCCGCCGCTCCGCTTTTCGTGCACTGAGATAGGCACACCACTTTTCGTAAGTACCGAGCGCCGCCGCACGCCAGGGGCATTGCAGTCCGGCCTCGAGAGCGGATTTGGGGAACTCGCCGATCAGTTCGCCGCGCCGGTCGCGCGACGCCCGTGTCCGAAAAGCCTCGGCAACGGCCGCCGCATCGTCATTGAAATAGCCGAGCGGCATTGCCGGATAATCCTCGCGCTCGCGGTTGAGGAAACGAACCGCGTCGCGGCGGTATTCGCGCAAGAGCGTATCCGCCTGGTATTCCGGATGGCCTTGGAAGAACAAAAAGAAGCTGCCATCCTGCTTGGCGAAAGTATCGACGCCGGCGGTCGTCGAGCGGGCGAGGATCGTGTAGCCGCACGATGCCAGCGCCTGTTCCGGCAAGTCGTTGTAGCGCGAATGCGGCACCCATAACGGCTCGGGAAAGTGCTTCGTCATCGGATGGTCGGCGGCCAGCCGGCAATCGAAGACGCCGAACCGCTTGCGCTTGAGCGCGCGCCGCTCGATGCCGTCGCTGTGCAGCACTGCCGCGTGCGCGGCAAGACAGGACCAGATGGTGGAAGCGGTATGGTCTTTCGCCCAGTCGACGACCTTGCTCAAGGTTTCCCAGTACGGCTCTTCCATCAGGCATTTGGCGCGCGGCTCGGTGCCGGTCACGATCAGGCCGTCGAGCGGCGTTTGCCAAAGTTCGGCAATGTCGCGATAGCGCTCGGCGAGCGCAGTGCGCGCGGTTTCCCCGCGCGGCACTTCCGGCATGGCGAACAATTTCAGCAGCACGACGGCCTTCGGCGTCGCCGCGCGGATTAGATCGGCGAACTGCCGCTCGGTCGCCTCAAGCGCCGCATCCGGCATGTTGTTGATGAGGCCGACGGTGATGCAATTCGCAGCGTTGAGCTCGGCTGCCGATCGTGAACGGCCGGAATCCAAAAAAAGCGGCATCCGCCGTGTCCTCCGTGGCTCTATTCGGCGGCGATCAACGCCGAGCGGCGCGACTGCGACGCCGCCAGCGCCTGGTCGAGGTCGGCGATGATGTCGTCGATGTGCTCGATGCCGACGGAAAGCCGGATCATTTCCGGCCGCACGCCGGCCAGGCGCTGCTCTTCGGCCGACATCTGGCGATGCGTGGTCGAGGCCGGGTGGCAGGCGAGCGATTTGGTGTCGCCCATATTGACCAGCCGTTTGAACAAGCGCAGTGCGTCGTAAAATGCCTTGCCGGCGTCGAGACCGCCGACGATGCCGAAGGTCAGCAGCGAGCAGGCGCGGCCGCCGAGATATTTCTCGGCCAGCGCATGATAGGGATTGTCGGCAAAGCCCGCATAGTTCACCCACTCGACCCGCGGATGCTGCCGCAGATATTCGGCGACGCGGCGCCCGTTCTCGACGTGGCGCTCGACCCGCAGCGCGACCGTTTCGATGCCTTGCAGCAAGAGGAAGGCGGAGAGCGGCGCCAGCACGGCGCCGGTGGTGCGCTGATAGACGCTGCGGCAGCGGGCGATGTAGGCGGCCTCGCCGAAATGATCGCTGTAGATGAGCCCGTGATAGGACGCATCGCGCTCGTTGAATTGCGGAAAGCGCCGCGCGTGCTTTTTCCACGGAAATTTGCCGCTGTCGACGATAGCGCCGCCAAGCGTGGTGCCGTGCCCGCCCAAAAACTTAGTCAGCGAATGCACCACGATATCGGCGCCGTAGTCGATGGGACGCAGCAGGATCGGCGTGGCAACCGTGTTGTCGACGACGAGCGGAATGCCGTGGCGCTCGGCGACGCTTGCCAGTGCTCCGATGTCGCAAATGTTGCCCGCCGGGTTGCCGACGCTCTCGCAAAAGATCCCGCGCGTTCGCTCGTCGATGAGCTTTTCGATTGTCTCGGGCCGGTCGGATTCGGCAAAGCGCACGGTAACACCCTGGCTCGGCAGTACGTGCCCGAACAGCGTGTAGGTCGTGCCGTAAAGCTGCGGCACCGAGACGATATTGGTGCCCAGCGCCGTGAGATTAAGCACCGCATAGTTCAACGCCGCCTGGCCGGTGCTCACGCACAGCGCATCGATGCCGCCTTCCAGGAGCGCGACGCGGCGTTCGAGCACCGCCACGGTCGGGTTGCTGATGCGGCTGTAGCGATGGCCCTCGACCTCAAGATTGAACAAGGCGGCGCCATGATCGGCGCTGTCGAATTCGTAGGCCACGGTTTGATAGATCGGCACCGCGACCGCTTTGGTCGTCGGATCGGATTCGTAGCCGCCGTGAACGGCCAGCGTCTCGTTTTTCATGCTTCCCGCCGCAATTCAGAAAACACGCCTTTTATAGGCCAGTTGCGTTTCTTATCCGTGGCTTGAAAGCCGAACAACGTAAGCGCCGCGAATTCGACGGAATAACGTTAATTGTTTGCCATCCCCGCGCACATTTCGTTCAAATTTTATCCATTGTTGAAGCGAAAGATTCACTTTGTTGCGCGATGCTAAAGTATGACTCTGGCCGAGATCGATCGCCCGACGCACGCCGGCCGCGGCGCGGATGGCGCGCTACACGACTGGGTGCGCGCGCTCGAAGCGACGGCGCCCATTGCCGGCAATCCGCAGCGCCTCTTGCTCGACGCAGTCGAGGACATCGCGCAAATCCAAGGCGACGCCGAGGCTCTGATCTCGGAGCGCGGCACCCTGACCTATGGCGCGCTGGTCGAGCGCAGCCGTCGTTATGCGCGCTGGGCGCTCGACCAAAATCTCGCCAAGGGTCAAACGGTTTGCCTGATGATGCCGAACCGGCCGGACTACATGGCGATCTGGCTCGGCATCACGTCGGTCGGCGGCGTCGTGTCGCTCATCAACACCCAATTGCGCGGCCCGTCGCTTGCACATTGCATCGACATCGTCGCGCCGTCCCACGTGATCGTCGCCGCCGAATGCATCGAGCAGTTTCGCACCGCGCCGCTGTCCAGCCGGCCGAAAATCTGGTCGCATGGCGGCCGCGCATATTTGCCGATCGATCGCGAGATCGAACGGTTTTCTGCGGCGCCGCTGACGACAGCAGAGCGCCGCGCCACGTCGATCGCGGACCGCGCATTGACGATCTACACGTCCGGCACCACCGGCCTGCCCAAGGCGGCCAATGTCAGCCACCGGCGGCTGCTGCAATGGAGCCTCTGGTTCGCAGGTCTGATGAATACCGGGCCGGACGATCGCATGTACGATTGCCTGCCGATGTATCATTCGATCGGCGGCGTGGCGGCGACCGGCGCACTTTTGGTTCGCGGCGGGTCGGTCGTGATCCGCGAAAAATTTTCCGCAAGCACCTTCTGGGACGACGTCGTCGACTGGAACTGCACGCTGTTTCAGTATATCGGCGAACTTTGCCGCTATCTCGTCAATGCGCCGCACCACCCGCGCGAGCGCCAGCATCGTTTAAGATTGTGCTGCGGCAACGGATTGCGCGCCGAGACCTGGCAGAAATTCCAATCGCGGTTCGCAATTCTGCGAATCTTGGAATTTTACGCGGCGACCGAGGGCAACGTCTCGCTCTACAACATCGAAGGCAAAGTCGGCGCCGTCGGCCGCGTGCCGCCGTTCCTCGCTCACCGCTTTCCGCTGGCGCTGGTGCAGTTCGACGCCGCAGCCGGCGAGCCGGCGCGCGATGGGCAAGGACGCGCGATCCGCTGCACGACCGACGAGGTCGGCGAGGCGATCGGCCGGATCAGCGATGGCGCCGCGGAGGCCGCCGGCGGCGAATTCGAGGGCTATAGCAACGCCGCGGACACCGAGCGGAAAATTCTGCGAAACGTGTTCGAAGCCGGCGACGCCTGGTACCGCACCGGCGATCTGCTGCGCAGGGACGCACGCGGCTTCTTCTACTTCATCGACCGCATCGGCGACACGTTTCGCTGGAAGGGCGAAAACGTGGCGACCTCGGAAGTCGCCGCGGCGCTGCTGACATTTCCGGGCATTCGCGAGGCAAGCGTTTACGGCGTTGCGGTTCCCGGAACCGAAGGTGCAGCCGGAATGGCGACGCTCGTCGCCGATAGAACGCTGGATTTTGCGGAGCTGCGCCGGCATCTCGCACGGCGGCTGCCGGCCTATGCCCGCCCGCTGTTCCTGCGGCTGCAGGATGAGATCGCTACAACGGCGACGTTCAAGCACAAGAAGAACGAGCTCGCGCGCGAAGGCTTCGACGTTACGGTCGTGCGCGACAAAATTTATTTCGACGATCCGGCGCGGCAGGCTTACATCCCGCTCGACTTGGCGCTCTACGAGCGCATCAACGGCGGCAAGGTTCGGCTTTAGCGGGAACTCATGTGAGCCGCACGCTGTCGCACGCGGGGCAGCGAACCGCGTTCACTGCAAAAAGCCAATCGAGAGCCACGGCACGGCGGCGACAACGATCGTGCCGATCAGGAGCACCAGCAAATAGCCCCAGATCGGTCGCATGCCCGCGGCGGGATCGACGCGGCCGATCGCGCAGGCGGCGTAATAGCCGACGCCGAAGGGCGGCGCGAACAGTCCGATCCCCATCGCCAGGATCACGACCATGGCGTAGTGCACCTCGTGGATGCCGACTTCTCGCGCAATGGGAAACAACAGCGGCCCGAACAGCACGATTGCCGGAATGCCTTCCAGCACCGAGCCGAGTACGATGAAGGCGGCGATTGATACGGCCATGAAGGTGACCGCTCCGCCCGGCAGGCCAGTCATCGCCGCCGCGAGCGAGCGCGAGAACCCGGACTGAGTGAGACCCCAGGCCATACCGGTCGCCGTGCCGATGATCAGCAGGATCGAGCCCGATAGCCCGGCCGTATAAACCAGCATCGGCTTGAGCGCGGACCAGTCGAAGCGGCGGTAAATGAGCAGCCCCGCGACGCCTGCGTAAGCAATGCCAATGGTCGAGACCTCGGTCGCCGTGGCGACGCCTTCGACCACAGCCGCGCGAATCAGGAACGGCAGAACGATGGCGGGCAATGCCACGACGAAGGCGCGGCCGATTTCGCGCCTTGTCGCGCGCTCGATCTGACCAAGTTCCTCGCGTCGATAGCGCCGGCGAATGACGAAGCAGAGCAGGATCGCGCACACGATGGCGGGCAGCACGCCGCCCGTGAACAACGCCGCGATCGATACGCCGGTCACCGAACCTATGGTGATGAGAACAAGGCTTGGCGGAATGGTTTCAGTCTGCGCACCGGTCGCGGCCAACAACGCGACAAGCTCGCCGGCATTCGTGCCGCGCTTTTTCATCTCGGGAAAGAGGACCGGCGCGATGGCCGCCATATCCGCGGCCTTCGAGCCCGAGATCCCGGAAACCAGATACATCCCGGCAACAAGGACATATTGCAAGCCGCCGCGTACGTGCCCCAGCAGGCTCGCCAGAAAGGCGACCATGGCGCGCGCCATTCCCGTCATTTCGATCAGCAGGCCGAGGAAGATAAAGAGCGGCACGGCAAGCAGGATGAGATGGCTCATGCCCTCGTCCATGCGTCCGACCAGAATCATCACCGGCGTTTGCGTCGTCAGCGCGAGATAGCCGAAGATCGCCAAGCCGAAGGCAAACGCGATCGGCACGCCTGCGAATACGGCGGCGGCGACGACGCCGACGAAAAAGATTAGAAGGTTGAGGTTGCCGAGCCGATGAAACAGCGGCTCGACGAGCCAGAACAGCACGACGCAGGCGGCGACGGCGCCAAGCGCGACGATCAGGTTGCGCGGCGATCCGATCGTGGCGAGCCGGAGCAGCGCAAAGACCGCCATCAACAGGATGCCGACCGGCAGCGCCGCAGCGCGTACGGCATCGGTGAACTGCAGCGCCGGCGTGAGGATCGGTACCTGTTCCAGCGCATAGTCGTAGGCGGGCCAGGCGATAAGAATAAGGAAGGCGAGCGTCGCGCCGGTGGCGAAGATATCGAGCAGCGCCCGCGCCGGTGCCGGCAGCATGCCGACGGCGGCCGTCATCCGCATATGCTCGTCGCGGCGAAAGGCGATGACCGCCCCGAGCATCGCCAGCCACAGGAACAGGATCGAGGCCAACTCGTCCGACCACACCAGCGGCGCGTCGAACACGTAGCGCGCCACCACGCCGCTGAACAGGATCGCGATCTCGACCGCAACCAGCGCCGCCGCCGCCAGCTCGACGACGGCGCCGAGCCAAGCATCAAGCATGCCGCTTACGCCGCGGCGAGACCCCGCCTCGCTTGAACCAGCGAGCGACAGAGTCTGAAACTCGACCATGGCGTCACGCCAGCTTGCCGACCGATTTCTCGAGAATGGCCCACGCCTCGTCGCCGTATTTGCCCTTCCACTCGGTATAGAAGCCCGCCGAGCGGAGCTTGTCGCGGAACGGCGCCGGATCGAGCGGATTGAAGATCAGCCCCTTGCCCGCCAGATCCTGCTGCAGGTTCGCGTTCAGTTTGGCGACGTCCTCGCGCTCCTTCAGACCTGCGGCGTTGACGTGCTTGGCGACGACGGCGCGCATGTCGGCCGGCAGCCGCTCCCAGGCGGCGCGGTTCGCCAGGAACCAGAATCCGTCCCACATGTGATTGGTCAGCGAGCAATATTTCTGGACTTCGTATAGCTTGGCCGTTGAGATGATCGCCAGCGGATTCTCCTGGCCGTCGACGATCTTGGTCTGCAGCGCCGAGTAGACTTCGTTGAAATTGATCGAAGCCGGCGCGGCGTCGAACGCCTTGAACATCGACGTCCACAGCGGCGACGGTGGCACCCGCAGCTTCATGCCGCGAAAGTCCTCCGGCGTCTTGATCGGCTTGGTCGAGGTCGTGGTCTGGCGAAAGCCGTTGTCCCAAATCTTCTCCATGGCGAGGAGCTGATTGGTCTTGGCGATCTGCGTGCGGACATAGGCGCCAAGATCGCCGTCCATCGCCTTCCACACCGTATCGTAATTCGGGAATGCGAAGCCCATGCCGTTGATCGAGGCCGCCGGTACCAGCGTCGCGAGGATCAGACCCGAAAGCGTGAAAAACTCCACCCCGCCCGAGCGGATTTGGGAGAGCGTATCGGTATCTGAGCCGAGCTGGCTCGACGGGAATATCTGCAGGTCGAACGCGCCGTCGGTTTCCTGCTTGATGGCGGCCGCCATCTCGCGCGCCCGGATATTCATGGGATGCGTATCGGGCAGGTTGTTGGCGTATTTGTAGGTAAACTTCGCCTGATCGGCGCGCGCGACGAACGGGGCCGCGACGACACCGCCGAGAAACGTCGTGGCGCCAGCGGCAAGCAGATGGCGGCGAGACAAATTCATTGTGATCCTCCCTTGCGGGCATACGACACGCTAGGTGTCGTCGCCCCATTGCTTCCTTGGACGGATCATTAGCCGTTATTGCGACACGAGGCTATGCCGATCGTGCATTATCCGGCGACCGGTGTTTGGTCGCGGGCATCGCTCGCGCCACTACGAAATGTGGATATTCAGGCCGTCGCGCCGGCGTCGACGGTCAGCACCGCGCCGGAAATGCTCGCCGCCCGGTCGCTGAGCAGAAACTCGACGGCGTCGGCCACGTCGTCCACGCTGGCAAGGCGGCGCAGCGCGCTGCGGCGTACCACCTGTTCGCGTTGCGCGCCGGCAAGGCCGTGGGTCATGTCGGTGTCGAGGAAGCCCGGCGCCACGGCGTTCACGGTGATGCCGAGGCGGCCGACTTCGCGCGCGAGCGAGCGGGTGAAGCCGAGCATCGACGCCTTGGTTGCGGCATAGACCGACAGTCCGCTATAGCCGGTGAAGCCGATGATCGAAGCGACATTGACAATGCGGCCGGCACGCTCCGACATCATGCCGCGCACAACATATTTCGTCAGCACGATCGGCGAGAGCGTGTTGACACGAATGAGCCCTTCGATTTGCGAATTGTGCATCAGCGACAGCGCGCCATCGAGCCCGAGCGCGGCATTGTTGACGAGCCCGAACACGGGACCGAATTCCTGGCGCAGGTTTCGCACCAGCGCGGGAATTTCATCGATATTGCCGAGGTCGAAGGCGACGAAGTGCAGCGAACCGCGTTTGCCGCGCTTGGCTTGCGCGATAGCCGCAGTCAATTCCTTGGTGGGCTTGCGCGCTACCGCGATGACGCGATAGCCGGCCGCGACCAGCTTGCGGGCAATGCCGAGACCGAGGCCGCGGCTGCCGCCGGTGACCAGGACGGTGCGCGCGCTCTTGGCCGCCCTTTTAGCCATAGCGCCGCGCCAGTTTGCCGGTCGCCGCAACATCGAGCGCCGGCACAATGCTGATGGCCGCAGGAACCTTGTGGCGCGGCAGCGCGTCACGGCACAGTTTCAAGATATCGCCCTTGACCTGACCAAGCTCGCCGGCCGCGCCGTCGGCTGCGGATTTTAAGACGACGTCGGCGATCACGATCGAGCCGGTGATGGGGCTCGCTTTCGAGCGCACCAGCGACATGCGTACCTGCGGATGCCGGTTGATCACCGCTTCGACTTCCTCGGGATGAACCTTCAGGCCGCCGATATTGATGATGCCGCCGCGGCGGCCGGCAAAGACATAGCGGTCGCCGTGCAATTCCACCATGTCGCCGGTATCGACAAAGCCGTCGCGGTCGGCCAGCACGGCATCGGCGCCGATATAGCGCGACGCGGCGCGCGGCGAGCGGATGCGCAGCGAGCCTTGCAGCACCTTCATCTCGACGCCGTCGCGAACGCGTTCGACGAATTCGACAGGAAATCCGGCGAGGCCGTCGCGGACTTCGAACGCCACGCCGGCTTCGGTCGAGGCGTAAGCGTGGCTGACGACGGCTTGCGGAAAGGCGTTGTGCAAGCTGTCGAGGATCGCCTGGTCGGCGATTTCGCCGGACAGCCGGACGTAGCGCGGCGAGATATTGCGGATGGACGGCGACATCAGCGCGCGGCGCCAATGCGTCGGCGTTCCCAACAGATGAGTGACTCCATGACGGCCGAGGCGATCGAGATGATCGCCCACGGGTTCGCCGGCGCTGGACAGGATGAGCGATACTCCGCCAAGCACGGTGCGCAAAAAAATCTGCAAACCGCCATAGCGGCGGATGTCGTAGAACGTGCCCCATACTACAGAGTCGCCGAGCGGCCTGCCGCGAAACGCCGCGGTCAGACCGGCGAGCGTATGCACCGCCATTTTCGGCACCCCGGTCGTACCCGACGTGAGCATCACCCACTCGGTCTGCCGCGACGGCGCCGGAAGCCGTTCGGACGCTGCGATTGTCGCGGCGCAGGCGACGCGGACCGGGAGATCGAAAGCGGCGCTTGCCGCCGAGCTCCGATCGACGACCACGGCATCGATGTCCGCTCCGGCGACGATTGCCGCGAAGTGATCGGGATCGGCGTCGGGCGGCAGGATGGTGAGACGGCGCGCGATGCCGTCGAGCTCGATCAAGGCGAGCGCCGTCGTCAGCTGACTGCCGGTGGCGACGAGGACGGACTTGTCGGCCAATTCCTGGAGCCGGCCGCCGAACGCCGTTCCGCCGGCAAGTTCGGCGATGCGGGCGCGCGCGTTGCGATCGAAGAAGAATCGCTCCGCCGCGCCGATATACTGCCGCAGCGGTCGCGCCTCAGTGTGCGCCATTTTCATAGACTTTCACGAAATCCCCGAAAGTCACGGGAAACAGCGCGTCTTCCGACGCCGTGAACGGATCGATGCCGAGCTTGTCTTCGAGGCGGGCGACCAGCACGGCAAAGCCGAGCGAGTCGAGGCCCGAATCCAACAGCACCAGATCCTCGCGCAACGGCGCCAGGATCTTGCCGTGCTCGCGCGCGATCTGTTCCATCTGGTCCATTATGGTTAATTTTACCGACATGGTTCTTTCCAACATCGCGCCGACACCTACGGTTTGTTCATTTCGCGCCGATATATTCCAGCAACGATTACGATCAAGTTCACGAACGGGACGTGGTCAACGCGAATGGTTTCCGCTTTGCCGGCACTGCGCTGCCGACAGATCGACGAGAGCGATGTTGCCGCCGTTACCGAACTGTTGCGGCGCGGATTTCCGAATCGCAATCGTCAGTTTTGGCACCGCGCGCTTAACGAGCTGACGCGGCGCGAGCCGCCGCCTGGATTGCCGAAATATGGTTACCTCTTGGAAACCGGCGGCACGCTGGTCGGCGCGATCCTGATGATTTGCTCGGCAATGCGCGTCGGCGACCAGCTCGTGCCGCGCTGCAATCTCTCCAGCTGGTATGTCGAACCGGCATTTAGGGCTTATGCGCCGCTTCTGGTGTCGCAGGCGCTGCGGCACAAGGAAGTCACCTATATGAATGTCTCGGCTGCGCCGCATACCTGGCCGATCATCGAAGCGCAGGGTTTTTCGCGCTACAGTGAGGGCATCTTCGTCTGTGTCCCAGCATTGCATCGGGCGTCCGGTGACGACACGGTCGAGGTCTTGGGCGCGGATTCGCCGCCGGCGATCGCTGTCGATGCGTACGAGCGGGACATCCTTCTGCAACATACCGGGCACGGCTGCATCGGGCTGTGGGCCGTAAGCGCCGGGCGCGCTTATCCGTTCGTTTTCCGCCCTCGCCTGGTCAAGGGCTGCATACCCTGCGCGCAACTGATCTACTGCCGCGATATCGCAGACTTCGCGCGTTTCGCCGGACCGATCGGCCGCTATCTCGCGCGGCGCGGCCGCGCCGTCGTCATCGTCGACGTGAATGATCCGATACCGGGGCTGATCGGAATTTTCCGCCGCGGCAGCAAGCCGAAATATTTCAAGGGCCCGCAGCGCCCGCGGCTCGGCGACCTCGCCTATACCGAATACGCGATTTTGGGCGTGTAGCCTTAGATCATCAAAGCCTGGCGCACCCGCGTCGGCCATTGCGCAAGCTCGACGCCGTGCGTGGCGAACAGCGCCAAGGCCAGCCGATCGACGCCGAAGGCGACGCAGCCGCTATGCGCCGTCGCGCCGGAGGCGGTGCGTAAATTCCAGGTCGTGCCGAAATGATCGCGGTGATAATTGAAGCTCATGCACGCCGTCGGCTGCTCTTCCGAATGCACCGGGATGAGCAGCTCGAATTTCAGTTCCTGCTCGACCTGGCTCATCGCCATCAGCTTGCCGCCGCGGCCGAAGAACGGATCGCTGGCCTGCTCGATGCGGTAGGGCAAACCCAATTGGCCGGCAAAACCCTCGGCCCGCTTCATCCACCGCGCGCGGAAATCCTGGATCCGCTCAGGCGCGCCGATGCAGACATATTCGCGCATGCGGAAGGACTGCAGCCGGTCGAGCATTTTCGACGGTTCGCGCCGGAAGCAGTCGCAGGCGACGTCAAAGACTAGTCCGCCGGCGGGCACGCTGCCGCGGCTGGCCACCAAAGGATAGACCGGATAGCAGGCGGCCGGGCTGAGCACGAGATCGGCGGCGGCCAGTCCGGAAGTCCAATCCTCGCCGGCTTCGTAGCGCTCGACGCTTGAGCGGATATCCGCCTCGGCGCCGGCGAGACAGCTCACGCAGCCGAGAAAATGCGGAAAGCTCTTCAGATATCCGGATTTCTCCAGTTGCCGGCGGCTCATCACCGGCGGAAACCGCAGCACTTCGGCGTCCGGCGCGCGGTAGCGTGAAATCAGCGCGGTGAGGCCATCAATCACCTGCTCGAAAACTGCGGTGCGCGCGTACACGCCGTCGATGCCGGTCGGCAACAACAGCGCCTCGGCGATGGAATCGAGCGAATGCGTCGGCCTGGTCGGTTGCTTGAATGCAACGTTCATTTTGTTCACGCCTCTTTTTCTAACGTTTAGGGCCGCAATGAATTTAGCCGCAAAGCGAGTCCGGCGCGCCGCTCAGCAGCGAAGCCGCCGCGATATTGGCGAGGATGCGGTCATTGCTGATCATGATCGGCGACGACAGGATGTCGCGCAGATGGCGTCCGACGCCAAACTCGCCGTCGTTGCGGTAGCCCGAAAGCCCGCAGGTCTGCATCGCGCTCATCACGGTTGCGACGGCAAGCTCGGACGCGTTGACTTTGAGCAGATTCATGCCGGTCTGAAAATCGATGGTTTCGAGCAGCGCCGGATCGGCCCCGGCAGATTCAAACCGCTGCTGGGCGCTGGCGATCAGGCTGCGCAGCGTTCGCAACGAAGCGTTGGCGCGCGTCAGATGTGCGGCGGCCGGCGGCAACGTCCCGCCGGCGCGTTGCGCGGCGTTGCGGACAAAGCCGCGGGCGCGGTCGACTGCGGCGGTGGCGATGCCGGTCCAAGCCGCGCTCCATAACAGATGCGCAACCGGCATCATGGTTTGGGTGTGGATCTTGTCGTAGCTCACCGGCACGATCTGTTCGCTCGAACCGGAAGCGACCAGCTTGAAGCCTTCGCTGCAGGTGCCGCGCATGCCGAACGCGTCCCAGCCGACCAGCGGCTCGAGCGTGTAATCCTGCTTGAGGAACGTCACCAGAACCTGATCGGAACCGGCGCTATCGGCGGCGCGCCGCGCGGTACTCACGATGGCGTCGGCCGCTTTGCCGTAGGAGATGACCGTCGCCTGCCGTTCCAGGTGGATGCGCGAACCATTGCGGACAATCGGCGCTGAGCTGTTGCGCACGTCGCCGCCGTTCTGCCCTTCCGTGGTCGAGGAGGCGAACAGCAATTGTTCGTTGGCGAGCCGGCGCAGCAGAAGCTGATACCAGGGACTTGCGCGTCCGTGGCGGACCAGACAGGCGACCTTGGTCTGGTGCATCGCATAGATCATCGCGGTCGACGCGCAGGCGCGGCCGAGCGCGTAGCAAATGTCGATAATCTCGGCGAGGCCGGCGCCTTCGCCGCCGAGTTCGCGCGGCACCGCGATGCCGAGCAGCCGCTCGGCGCGCGCGGCGGCAATGGCCTCGTCGGGAAATCGCGAATCGCGATCGACCGCCGCGGCATGCTCCGCCGCAACCGCGGCGACCTTGTTGGCGCGCTTCAGCACATCGGCGACGTCGGCGACGCGCAGATTGCTTGCCGCGGCGAGAATGCCGCGGGCGGCGCTACGCGCTGTTTTGACGTCTTGATCGACTTCTAGAACCGTCGCGGTTCGCACGTTCATGAATGAGCTCGCGCTGGAAGTGCCGCCTCTCGCATTCGACGCGATCGTTGCGCCACAGCTAGCGCAAAACTCACAAATCATCGCGGCTTTTATCGGGAATTAGCGCGCTTCTTTGGCGTAAAGGTTACCAATCGAAAACCGGTCCAGTGCTAACCATCCGGTGAGCCCGCCATGAGATGATGGTTGCGGAAAGCCGCGAATTTTCGCGTTTGCATTTGGGAAAAATTCACCGTGCTGGATCGCATCAATTCGTCGACGCCGGATCGCATCGCTGCGCTGGTGCGCCAAATCCTCGCCAAGCGGGGGCTCGACCGTTCGGTGGACCATGACGCGGATTTAAGCGAGGCCGGCATGTCGTCGCTCGACACCGTCAACCTCATGCTCGCGGTCGAGGCCGAGTTCGCGGTGAAGATCCCGGACCGCGACATGACGCCGGCGAACTTTCGCAGCATCGCCCGGATCGACGGGTTGGTCGCTATGCTGCTGAATAAATCGCACGCCTAGACCGTCCGCCGAAGTCGCGCAAATTTGCCGGATATTTTGCGGCGCAGTATATTTGCTGCGTCATCTCGTGCTGCGCGGAAGCCAAATCCGGAAAGCCCAAATTCGGCCATGCCTAAGACCGTGTATTACGCCAGCGTCGGCGCGGTGCTAACGCGCTACGATCTCGACGTCGACGGCGCCGCTTTGACCGCGCGCGATGCGGTGACGCTGCCGGCCAATATTCAATATGCCTGGCCGCATCCGTCGCGGCGAACGTTTTACGTCGTGTCGAGCAGCGGCGGACCCGGCATTGCCGGCGACAAGCACTATGCCAGCGCGCTGACCATCGATCCGGCGACGGGAGCCTTGCGTCCGCATGGCGATCCGGCGGCATTGCCGTCGCGGCCGATCCACGCCAGCGTCGACGCGAGCGGCAAATATTTGCTGACGGCCTACAACACGCCGAGCAACGTCACCGTTCATCGCATCGAAGCTGACGGCAGCATCGGCGCGCCGGTGGCGCAGCCCGGCAATCTCGACACCGGCATCTATGCCCATCAAATCCTTGCCGCGCCCGGCAACCGCACGGTGATGCTGGTCACGCGCGGCAATAATGCGAGCGACGGCAAGCCCGAGGATCCCGGCGCCATCAAAACATTCCGCTGCAACGACGGCGTGCTGACCAACCTCGCGTCCATCGCTCCCGGCAACGGACCTGACAAAGGCTTTGGCTTCGGCCCGCGACATCTCGATTTCCATCCGACGAAGCCATGGGCTTTCGTCTCGATCGAGCGGCAGAACAAGCTTGCGGTCTACGCCCTCGCCGACGACACCGGCCTTGCCCGCGCGCCGCTCTTCGTCAAGGAGACGCTGTCGGATCCAAAAACGGCCGTCCCGCAAGGCGCCGGACCGATCCACGTTCATCCCAACGGCAAATTCGTCTATCTCACCAACCGGACCTTTCCGGCATCGGGACCCGGCGCGAGACAAGCGGCCCCCGGCGGCGAGAACAGCGTCGCCGTGTTTGCCATAGATCAAACGACGGGCGAGCCGACGCTCATCCAAAATCTCGACGGCCGCGGCCTACAATTGCGCACCTTCGGCATCGATCCGACCGGCCGGCTGCTGGTCGTCGCCAGCATCATGTCCGCGGCGGACGGGTCGCTTCCCGCCGGTATCACGGTGATGCGCGTCGGCGCCGACGGCAAGCTTACCTTCGTGCGCAAATACGACGTCGATGTCGGCAACGCGCAGCAATTCTGGAGCGGCATGATCACGCTGGCATGAGCGCCGTTTGCGGTATCAACCATGTGCCTTCTTGTTCCGATCGGGCGGTCCCCCATTTTTATGGCAACGAAATCACCCAATTAAATCATAGGGGAAAGCTGATAACGCCATGTCGATCCGACCTGTGAAAAGCATCGTCACCTCAAAGCCGACCATCGAAGGCGCCGGCGTCAAGCTCAATCGCGCCTTCGGTTTCGGCGCGACGTCCGAATTCGATCCGTTCCTCCTCCTCGACGATTTCCGCAACGACCGGCCCGACGATTATCGGGCGGGTTTTCCGTGGCATCCGCATCGCGGCATCGAGACCATCACTTACGTGCTGGCGGGCAGCGTCGAGCACGGCGACAGCCTGGGCAACCGCGGCAATCTCGAAGCCGGCGACGTGCAATGGATGACGGCCGGCCGCGGCATTCTGCATCAGGAAATGCCGCAAGGCGACGCGGCGGGCCGCATGCACGGCTTTCAGCTCTGGGCCAACCTGCCGTCGTCGCTGAAAATGACGGCGCCGCGTTACCAGGACGTCAAGGCCGCCGCAATTCCGGACATCGTCGACGACGACGGCACCCGGGTGCGCGTCGTGTGCGGCGATTTCTGGGGCCGCCGCGGCCCGATCGAAGGCGTCGCCGCCGACCCGCGCTATCTCGATATTGCGGTGCCGCCGGGCAAGCGGAAAACCCTGCCGGTCGAAGTCGAGCGGCATGCTTTCGCCTATGTGTTCGAAGGCTCCGGCAATTTCCGCGGCTCGTCGGCGCCGTTGGGCGTCTTGACCGAGAAGACCGACGGCGGCAGCGAGGCCGTGACGCGCGAGCAGACCGGCAACCGTTCGCTCGTGCTGTTCGATCGCGGCGACGAGGTTACCGTGCAGGCCGGCGAGCAAGGCATCCGCTTCCTCCTCGTTTCCGGCAAGCCGATCGAGGAGCCGGTCGCCTGGTACGGGCCGATCGTGATGAATACGCAGACCGAATTGCAGCAGGCTTTCGCCGAGCTGCGCGGCGGCACGTTCATTAGATAACCTTCTGTCCTCGATGTGGCCGGTAGGGGCGGGTTTGAAACCCGCCCCTACGAATTACGATGCCGCAAATCGACGCAACACGATCTTCCCAAATCTGCTATTCTCCCCGGCCGTAAAGCGCGTGCGCCACCGCAAGGCCGACACGCCAGCAAGCAAAAATTTGCGCCACCAGGGAGGGAAGACATGAAAAAGCTGCTCGCCGTTTTCGCAACCGTCGCCGCGGCCGTATTGCTCACCGTGGCGGTTCGCGCCGAGGATTATCCGACCCGGCCAATTACTTTCGTCGCCGTGTTCGGTCCCGGCAGCGCCAGCGACACCATCTGCCGCATCATCGCCGATCCGCTCAGCAAGGCGCTCGGCCAGCCCGTCGTGGTCGAGGATCGGCCCGGCGCCGATGGCGCATTGGCCGCGCTCTACGTGCATCATCAGCCGGCGGACGGCTACACGCTGCTGATGGGGACCAATTCGCCGCTCTCGGCCGATCCATTCCTGCATAAGGATGTGGCCTACGATCCGGTGAAGGATTTCGTGCCCGTCACCCGCGTCGGAAGTTTCACACTGATGCTGGTGATCGATCCGAAGCTGCCGATCCATTCGATCAAGGAACTGGTCGCCTATGCCAAGGCCAATCCCGGCAAGCTGTCGTTCGCCAGCGGCAACACTGCCGGCATCGTCGCCGGCGACACGCTGGCGAAATGGGCCGGCATCAAGATGCTGCACGTGCCCTACAAGAGCACGCCGCCGGCGCTCGAGGACATTATCGGCGGCCGCGTGTCGATGATGTTCGCCGATTTCACCACCGCGATCCCGCATGTCAAAGCCGGCACGCTGCGCGCGCTGGCGGTGACGCGCATCAAGCGCAGCGCGTTGTTCCCGGAACTGCCGACGATGGACGAGGCCGGCATCAAAGGCTTCAACATCGACGCCTGGGCGGGCCTCGTCGCGCCGGCCGGCACGCCGCCGGAAATCGTGACCAAGCTCAACGGCGCGCTGCGCAAGATCATCGACAGCCCGGATGTCCAACAAAAATTCAAAAACGTCGGCTTCGAGGGCTTCTCTTCGACGCCCGACGAGCTCGGCGACTACATCAAGGCCCAGCTCGTCGAGTGGAAGAAGATGGTCACGGACGCCAATATCCAGTCGGATTGATATCCTCCATCGTTCCCACGACGCTTGCGCGCTCCTTCTCCCCGCGTGCGGGGAGAAGGTTGGGATGAGGAGGCCTCTCCGCCGGGCGCAGAATTGCGGCGCTCAGAATCGCGGAGAGGCCCCCTCACCCTCGCTTCGCTCGACCTCTCCCCGCACGCGGGGAGAGGTGGTCACGCGATCCCGTTCTCGCAGGCGCATGCGCGCGCGAGTGTTGTCAAACAGCGATGTCGAACGGCCCGTAGCTCCTGACCGTAGCCCGCATGAGCGGAGCGATATGCGGGAACGATTGAGAAGCTTCAATGTCCACCCCGGATGTCGCTTCGCTCATCCGGGCTACGAAGGAAGAAATAAGGGAAGCGGAACGCCGGCAAACGCAGGTCAGTACCTCCCCGCACGCAAACGGCGCGCGGGTCGCGCCACGGAAAGAGCGGCTTGCGCCGCCCTGTCCGCTCTCGGGCGCGCTCGCCTGCCGGCGTTCCACCACGGCTCTCGCCAAGGGGACTTACGTCACCCAAGGCGCAACCCAGGCCATGCTTCCTGGGACTTGGTCTGAACGGGCGTTACCCGCCTTCGCCTGTCCCAGTCCAGTGAGCACCTCACGCGCCGATCGTAGTATCGGCAGGCATGATGCCCGAGCCGCCCGGGAGCGAAGCTGATGAAGCTTTGCCCGCGGGCACCGCACTCGCCCCTGCCGCCCGGCATCACCCGGGCGGCGTCCCTTTAAGGGCGAGATTTGATTCGCAGGTATGTATCTATATCGGGGACAGATGTCAAGAGTGATCACTCATACGTTGACAATGTCCCTATTTATGAGACGTTAGTTCTATGATTCGGATGTGGCGCTTAAGCGAAGGCGGCGAGGACAATCTCGGTCTCGCCTGCACCGATGAGGGCCTTCTCCTAGGCCGCACGCCGCTGATTGAGCGGCGCAATCATCGCTTTGTGGTTCGCGAGCGGAGAGAAATCGAAGCTTTGCTGGATTGCGCCTATCGGAAAAATATCGCGGTCGACCGGCTCATGTCCGGGCTTGCGACTGTGGCGGCCGCGTTGAACGCCAACGACCCGTGCTTGGCACGGATCGCGGCGGTGCACCTCCGCATTCCCGATCTGCCCGATCAATCCGCGCGCGATAGCTTGGAGGCGCAAGACATCCTCATCAAATGCGCCAATGCCAATCCGCGCGAAATTCGTAAAGCGAGTCCGGACGATCCGAAGCATCCCGGTTGGCCTGCCGGAACGCCAGGGGGACTCGGCGGAAAATTTCGGCCCAAGACGGATGCCGAAATCTCGCAGGAGGCCAAGGGTCGCCTCATACGTATCGCTGCTCGACGCGCCTTGCGAACGGGCGTAGGCGGAATCTCGCGCCTGGGCGTCGAAGCGGCGGCGAATTTGATCCCGATCCTTGACGCCGCGGCCGACGCGGCTAGTCCCGCGCGCGCCCTAAAGGTGCGTCCACGTTTGATCATTTTTATTTCATCGACATGAATCCGGAAAAGACCACTTATCTCAGGACTCTTTGCCAGGACCGGAGGATGTCGACATTGTCACCGACGATGCCACGTCCTATCTGACTGAGAAACTTCTACCAACGATCCAATTTGAAAAATTCAATCGTGCCTTGTGCCTGCTCGACCCCTATGGTCTTCACCTCGATTGGGAAGTTATGCGGCAAGCCGGTCAGACGCGGGCAATCGACATGTTCCTCAATTTTCCCGTCATGGATATGAATAGGAATGCGATCTGGAGAAATCCGGGGCGAGCGCCCCAAAGCGGCATCGAGCGCATGACCCGTTTTTGGGGTGACGAGACGTGGAAACAAGCTGCCTATGCCGACAGTGCACAATTTCAGCTCTTTTCGGCTCCCGATCGCGTGAAGCAGGACAATGACGCGATCGTCGCCGCGTTCCGTGAGCGCCTGAAAAAGATTGCAGGATTCAGCTTTGTTCCGGAGCCGCTACCGATGAAAAACAGTAACAATGCGATCGTATATTATCTGTTTTTTGCATCACCAAAGCCAGTTGCAGAAAAAATTATCGAAGCAATCTTTGCCAAATACAGATAGCGACGGGTGAGTGAAGCAAAGCCATTGCTCTCGAGCAGGCTACTATGCCGCGCGGGCGCCTCAGGATGACGGATGCAGCGCAGCCCCGCCCCGCAACGGCGCCGGCTGCTCGTCGAGCATCGTCTGGATCGCGGCCCGCGTCGCTTCGCGGTCGAGGCCGTGCTTGGCGACGAGATCGGCGCAATCGGCGAGGACGGCGTCGGCGTCCTGCATCAGCTTCAGCCGCTTGAAGCTGTCTTCGTGGTACAGGCCCATGCTCAGGCCCACGATCTCGTACAGATTCAAAATCTGGAACGGAAAGTCGCGCTCGTGGGCGCAGAGTTCGCGGTGATCGGAGTGGTAGAGCGCGACCAGGGCGTCGATGTGGGCCGCTTCGGCGGCTTTGAGCTCGGCTTCTTGCAGCGCGCGGCGATGGGCCGGTAGCGGCTTTAAGTCGTTGGCTTGCAGCCCGACCGCGGGCTGCGCCAGATCGACGAGCTCGATGCCCGGAACGCTGCGCAAAATATCCTCGGCCGCGGCGACCACGCCGCGGACGCCGGGGTGCTTGTGCAGCGCGATCCGCATCGGCACCGGCTGGCGCAACAGCGGCCGCAGCCGGTCGAGATGCCGGTGCACGAATAGCGTGAACGGCGTCATGTCGAACGGTTTCGATCCGCGCGTCTGCTCCGCCGCCGGCAGCGTCATCTCGGTGAACTGGACGTGGCAGGACGGGCACCAGGAGATCACCTGCTTGGTGCTGCTATGCGAAAGCTTGTCGAGCGTGGTCTCGGCCATGCGGCCGAACGCGGCGAGGTCGCCGGAGCGCAATTGCTGAATGCCGCAGCAATGGGTCGGGCCGCCCATGACGCTGTAGCTGATGCCGAGCGCGTCCATGACGTCGAGCGCCAAGAGCGCGATATGCGGCGTCTTGAGCACGTTGCAGCCGGTGTAGAAGACGAAGTCGGGCTGGGAATCGCCGCTGGCCCCCTCCCTGCCCTCCCCCGCAAGCGCGGGAGGGTTATTTGGTTGCTGCCCCGCAAGCGGGAGAGGGTTTTTAGCTCTGCCCTGCCCTAATCTTGCGAGCAAATCATCGTCGAGTTGCAGGCGCAACATCTGATTGACGTCGCGCGCGACTTTACGAAAGCCTTCGACGCCGCCGCGGCGCAGCGTCACCGCGTCGTTCTTGGCCCGCGCCATGGCGACCCGCGCCATGCCGAGCAGAAAGCGCGGATTGACGCCGTAGTCGCAGGCCTCGATGCAGTCGCCGGAGCGCACGCAGCCGGCGGCCCAGGCGCGCGCTGACTCGTTTCCTTCGCTCCCGCGCAGGATGTCGATGACGCCGCCGATGACGCCGACCGGATTGTCGCGCGCCGCGGTTTCCAGTCCGGCGGCGCCGGTGACCGGGCAAGCCTCGACGCATTTGCCGCAACGGGTGCAGGCGTCGACCATGGTGTCGACGCGCGCTTGCAGGGCGGATTCGAAGGTTTCCGGCATGATGGACAACTATAGCCCTTTCCGCTCATTCCCGCGACGGGCCCCGTGAGAGGCATAGGCGCTAAATCAGCGTCCGTTTCCCGGATGCGGCGCAGCACGCAGTGGTGCGCCGCTGTTCCGGGATCGTATCAAACTCCGAGCCTGCGACGGTCCCGGGTCTGCAGCGCATCATTCCGCTTCGCTTCATGCTGCGCTGCGCCCGGGAAACGCCGATTGAAGGGGCCTCATCGCCGTTGTAAAACTTCGCCTTCCCGCGACGCCCGGCGGTTCCGCCGGGCATCTTTTTGAAAAAGCCCCCACCCTTCCCTCCCCCGCAAGCGGGGGAGGGAAGGGTGGGGGAATGTGAGGACTGCGATGGGTGAATACGCGATCGGTCAGCCCGTTCCCCGCTTCGAGGATCCGCGGCTAGTCAAGGGTCATGGCCGCTATATCGCCGACATGACGTTTCCCGGCATGGCGTTCGGCTATGTGCTGCGCTCGCCGCATGCGCATGCCCGCATCCGCAAGATCGACACGGCGAAAGCCAAGGCCGCGTCCGGCGTGCTCGCGGTGTTCACCGGCGCCGACTACAAGGCCGCGGGTTTCGGCGATCTGCCGGTGCCCGGCGGATTGAAGCGCCGCGATGGCGGCCCCGGCTACCGGCCGCGTTATCCGGCCTTGGTCGAGGACCGCGTGCGGATGATCGGCGACTATGTCGCCTTCGTCGTCGCCGAGACTTATTTCCAGGCGGTCGATGCGTCTGAGCTGATCGAAGTCGATTACGAGCCGCTGCCGACCGTGGTCGCGACCGGCGACGCGGTCAATCCCGGCGTGCCGCTGGTGTGGGAAGACTGCCCGAGCAATATCGGCTTCATCCAGGTCGAAGGCAGCAAGGAAGCGACCGACGCGGCGTTCGCCCGCGCGGCGCATGTCGTCAAGCACAAATTCGTCATCAACCGCGTCACCGCCGCGACCATGGAGCCGCGCGGCTGCATCGGCCTCTACGAGCCGGCCGACGGCCGCTACACCATCTACACCACGCTGCAGCGGACCAATGTGTTTCAGACCGAGCTGTCGCAGTTCGTGCTGAAAGTCCCCGACAACAAGATCCGCGTGGTCTGCGGCGATATCGGCGGCAGCTTCGGCATGAAGTCGGCCGTCTATAACGAAGTCGCGCTGGTGCTGCTCGGCGCCAAGCTCGTCGGCCGGCCGGTGAAATGGGTGGCCACCCGCTCGGAATCGTTTCTGTGCGACGCGCAGGCGCGCGACAACGTCACGGAAGCCGAGCTGGCGCTCGACAAGGACGGCCATTTCCTCGGCTTCCGGGCGAAGATCATCGCCGCCATCGGCGCCTATATGCAGGTCGGCATGCCGGCCTTTACCGGCAATCTCGGCACGCTGGCCGGCGTCTATCGCACGCCGGCTTCGCATATCGACGTCACCGCGGTGTTCACCCACACCCAGCCGGTGCGGCCCTATCGCGGCAACGGCCGGCCCGAGGCCGGCTATGTCATCGAGCGCATGGTCGATCTCGCCGCCGACCAGCTCGGCATCGATCCGGCGGAGTTGCGCCAGCGCAACAGCATTCCGCCGAGCGCCATGCCGTTCAAGACCAGCGTGACATTTACCTACGACTGCGGCGAGTTCGAAAAGAATCTGGATATGGCGCTCAAGGCAGCGGACAAGAAAGGCTTCGAGGCGCGGCGCGTAAAATCGAAGAAGAACGGCAAGCTGCGCGGCTTCGGCTTTTCCAACACCATCGAGCGCTCGGCCGCGGCGGGGCTCGAAGGCGCCGAAATCCGCTTCGACCGCACCGGCTCGGTGTCGATCTTTTCCGGCAGCATCAATCAGGGCCAGGGCCACGAGACCGCGTTCAAGCAGATCGTGTGCGACCGGCTCGGCCTCGATCCCAACGAAGTGACCTATATCCAGGGCGACACCGACCAGGTGTTTTTCGCCGAAGGCACCGGCGGCTCGCGCTCCGCCACCATGTCGGGTTCGGCCTTCACCATGGCCGCGGAGAAGATCGAGGCCAAGGCCAAGGCGATCGTCGCCAACATGCTGAAAGTCGAGGTCGCCGACGTCAAATTCGCCGACGGCGTATTTTCGAGCCAAAAGACCAACCAGACGCTGACCATCAAGGAGGTCGCCAAAGCCTCGATCGATCCGAAAAACCTGCCGCAAGGCATGGAATGCGGGCTGATCGAGAAGGCGATCTATAGCGGCAAGGTGGCGAGTTATCCGAACGGCGTGCATGTCTGCGAGCTGGAGATCGACGAGGACACCGGCGAGGTGGAGATCGCGGCCTATAACGTGGTCGACGACGTCGGCACCGTGATCAATCCGCTGTTGCTGCACGGCCAGGTCGACGGCGGCATCGCCATGGGCATCGGGCAAATTCTGATGGAAGACATCAAATTCGACCGCGAAGGCCAGATCCTCACCGGCTCGTTCATGGACTATGCCATGCCGCGCGCTGGCGACATGAGCGGATTCCACGTCGACAGTAATCCGGTGCCGACCAAGACCAATCCGCTCGGCGTCAAAGGCGCCGGTGAAGCCGGCTGCGTCGGCGCCATGCCGGCGGTGGCGAACGCGCTCGTCGACGCGCTCTCGGTGCTCGGCATCAGGCATGTCGAGATGCCGGCGACGCCGGAAGTGCTATGGCGGGCGATTCACGAGGCGCGGGGGAAGAGCGCGTAGGCCTCGCGGCTCCCTCTCCCCGCTTGCGGGGAGAGGGTTGGGGTGACGGGGCCTCTCCGCTGGGCTCAGGCTACGAAGCTCAGAATCGCGGAGAGGCCCCCTCACCCTCGTTCGCTCCGCTCACTCGACCTCTCCCCGCGCAGCGGGGAGAGGTGATTTTCAAGCAATCACCGCCACGGCCTGAATCTCGATCATCATCTCCGGCAGCGCGAAGCCAGCCACGGTGATCGCGGCGCTGGCCGGAAAGTCCTTGGCGAAGATTTCCGTGCGCAGCTCGGTCATCCGCGTGGTGTAGCGCGAGTCGATCAGGAACACCGTCATGGTGACGAGGTCGGCAAGCTTTGCGCCGGCCTCGGCCAGCGTCTTTTCGATGTTGCGAAAGGTCTGCCGGCACTGCGCGTCGAAATCGCCGGCGAGCGATTTGCCGGCGTCGTCCACCGCGCCGGTGTGGCCGGCGAGCCAGACGGTCTTGCCGCCCTCGGCGATGACGGCCGGCGAATAAGCGCGCGTCTGCGCCCGCGGCCCGCGCACGAATGACTTTTGCATGGCTTCCTCCCCTCGCGTTACCTCATTATAGAGCATGGCCATGATCGCGCCGGGACCAAGTTCGCACGCCACTTTGCCGCTGGCCGGCATCCGCGTGCTCGAATTCTGCCACACCATCATGGGCCCGACGGCGGGGCTCATCCTCGCCGATCTCGGCGCCGACGTGATCAAGATCGAGCCGGTGGCCGGCGATCACACGCGCCGGCTCTACGGCTTCGCCGCCGGATTCTTTCCCACCTTCAACCGCAACAAGCGCAGCCTGGCGCTCGACCTGAAATCCGACGAAGGACGCGCTTTGCTTCATCGCCTGGCGCAAACCGCCGACGCCGTCCTGGAAAACTACGCACCGGGAACCATGGACCGGCTCGGTTGCGGCTATGCCGATCTCGCGGCGAAAAATCCGCGCCTCGTCTACTGCGCGCTCAAAGGTTTCCTCAGCGGCCCCTACGAGCATCGCCCGGCGCTCGACGAGGTAGTGCAGTTCATGGCGGGGCTGGCTTACATGACCGGACCGCCGGGCCAGCCGCTGCGCGCCGGCGCGTCGGTGGTCGACATCATGGGCGGCATGTTCGCGGTGATCGGCATCCAGGCGGCCTTGCGCGAGCGCGAGCGCACCGGGCGCGGGCAAATGGTCAAATCCGCTTTGTTCGAATCGACCTCGTTTCTGATGATGTCGCACATGGCCGGCGAAGTGGTCACGGGCAAGCCGATGCCGCCGATGCCGGCGCGCGACGGCGCCTGGGCGATCTACGAGCCCTTCGCTGCCGCCGACGGCGAGCAGATCTTTGTCGGCATCACCAGCGACGGCCAGTGGCGCCGCTTCTGCGAGCATTTTGGGCGGCCGGATCTGTTAGCCGATCCGGCTTATAATACCAATGAGGATCGGGTGCGCGCGCGGCCCGTGCTCCGCCCGCTCGTTGCCGCCATCGTCGCGCGGCACAAACTCGCCGAGCTTGCCGAAGTGTTCGACCGCATCGACATACCTTTTGCTCCCGTTGCAAAACCTGGAGACCTGTTCGACGATCCGCAGCTCAATGCCGGCGGCCGCATGCTGGACATCGCCTTCCAGAACGGCAAGCGCGCCAAGCTGCCGCGCTTGCCGATCGAGATGAACGATCACGATTTCGGCCTGCGCCGGCAGGCGCCGCGCATCGGCGAGCACACCAGCGAAATACTCGCCGAGCTCGGCCTTGCGGCGGACGAGATTGGCGGATTGATCGAGCGCGGCGTCGTCACCGCCGGAGGAGCCTCATGAGCGATTTGCCGGCCGCCGTGCACATCACCGAAGAAGGGCCGCGCGAAGGCTTTCAGATCGAGAAAGGCGCGATCCCGACCGCGCGCAAGATCGAATTGATCGACGCGTTGGCGCGGACCGGGCTCGACCGCATTCAGATCGTCTCCTTCGTCAATCCGAAAAACGTGCCCGGCATGGCCGACGCCGAAGACGTGGTGCGCGGCTTCACGCCGCAGCCGGGCGTCGCCTACACCGCGTTGTGGCTCAACGAGAAAGGCTTCCAGCGCGCGCTGCAATTTTCCGGCCGCCTCACCAATACCGGCACCATCCAGCTCTGCGCCTCGGAGAAATTTTCAATCCGCAATCAAAACCGTACCGCCGCGCAGCAGCTCGCCGGGCAACATGCGATCGTGGAGATGTACAAGTCGGCCGGCATTGCGGTCGAGCGCGGCAGCATCATGGCGGCATTCGGCTGCAATTTCGAGGGCGACATTCCGGTCTCGCGCGTGGTCGCGCTCACGCAGCAAATTCTTGACGTGGCGGCGGAGCACGACGTGACGCTCAAATACCTCACGCTTGCCGACACCATGGCCTGGGCGACGCCGCTGTCGATCAAGCGCGTGGTCGGGAGTTTACGCGAGCGCTGGCCCGATCTCGACGTCGCGCTGCATCTGCACGATACGCGCGGGCTCGCGATCGCCGATGCCTATGCCGGCCTGGAGATGGGCGTGACGCGTTTCGACGCCGCGGTGGCCGGCCTCGGCGGCTGCCCGTTCGCCGGCCACGCCGGCGCCGCCGGCAATGTCTGCACCGAAGACCTCGTCTTTCTCTGTCACGAAATGGGCATCAAGACCGGCATCGATCTCGACGCGCTGATCGCATGCGCCAAGCTCGCCGAGGATATCGTCGGCCATCCGCTGCCCGGTTCGGTGATGAAAGGCGGGACGTTGGCGCGGTTTCGGGGGTGACTCGTTTCCCGGACGCGGTGCGGCACGGAGTGCTGCACCGCTGATCCGGGATCGTCCCACACTCAGTGCCTATGAAGGTCCCGGGTCTGCAGCGCACCACTGCGTGCTGCGCTGCGCCCGGGAAACGTGCCGGTGGAGCGTTACCGCTCCCCCAAAATCTTCCAGATGCCGCTGGCCGAGGCGACGATGCGCGTGCCGACCTTCAGCTTCGACTCGATGAACAGCACCGAGCGGGTCTTGCGCACCACGTCGCAATGCGCCTCGACGAAATCGCCGAGCTCGACCGCGCCCACGAACTGAATATTGAGCGCGATGGTGGCGTGCGGTTTCTCGCCGGTGGCGCGGCGGCCGGTCATGCCCATGGCCTGATCGGCAAAGGTCATCAGCATGCCGCCATGCACGCGGCCGATGTGATTGCGGTGTTTCTCGCTGGCGACGAAGCCGAACAAAGCGTCGCCGCGGCGCCAGATCGGCCCGACCAGCTCGCCGAAATTGTGGCCCTCGACCCGATCCCAGCCGTTAGCGGCGGGATCAAAACGCGCCGCGTCAGTCGCCGCCATGTCGTTCATGCCTTGGCCGAAGTTTTATGGCGTGCGGCGAGCCGGCGACCGATATCGCGGATGAGTTTCTCGGTATTGACGCCGGCCACGAGCGCGCGACCATTGCCGCCGAGCGCGCGCACCGCTTCGACATAAGAGGCGACTTCGCCCGGTTCGCGCACGGCTTGCGGATAATCCGAGGCGAAGACGAGCTGGGAGAACGAAAGCTCGTCGAGCCCGAAGCGCACCCAGTCGGCGCCCCATTCCGCGGCGTGATCCGGGCCGGCCCAGCCGGCGATGTCGTAGTAGAGGCGATGATCGAGATAATGATCGAACGGCTGGCGCGGCTGCCGGCCGTGGCGCGGCACAAGCGCGGTGCCCCATTTATTGCGCTGCTCGAAACCGCGGATGCGGCCGAGATAGCGGCCGATGCCGCCGGCGAAATGCGAGAATTGAATCCGTAAACCCGGCAGCTCGTCGAGCAGGCCCGAATTGATGAGCCGCACCGCCGCCGTCATCAGCGAGAATTCCCAGCCGAGCATGCGGCCGAGATCGTCGGCATCCATGCGGCTCCAGCGGATGACGCGCGGCAGCGGATGAATGAAGACGTAGAGATCGAGATCGGCGCAAGCTTTCCAGAACGGCCGTAACGCCTCGGCATCGAGCGGCTGATCCTGCAATTCCGACGCGATCACGACGCCGGGAAAGCCGAGTTCGACGGCGCAGCGTTTCAACTCGGCTGCGACCTCGGCGGCTTTCAGCGCCGGCACATGCGCCAGCCCGATGAAGCGGCCGGGATGCGCCTTCTCCGCTTCCCGCATGCGGTCGTTGATCTGCCGGCAGAGCGCGAGATCGGGCTGATCGAAGCCGATGCCGCAAGACAGCACGCCGGCATCGATGCCGGACGCGTCCATCATGCGGATATGCGCGGCAAGATCCGCGAGCAGCGGATTGAGCAGATAATTCGGATTGCCGTCGCGGTCGAGATCGACCGTGACTTTGCTAGGGTCGCCCTTGAGCAATTCCGGCGGCGTGTAATGTTGCTGGAAGTCGATGAGCATGGGGGGCTTTCTGATCGTCATTCCGCTCGTCGTCATTCCGGATTGCCGTGAAACGGCAAGTCCGGAATCCATAACCGCAGGTCAGCGAATATGGATTCCGGGCTCCTCGCTTCGCTCGGCCCCGGAATGACGGCGGATATTTACATGATGGCAAATTCGGTGTTGCGGCGGTCGGTCACCAGCATGGCGCCGGGATAATGCGTTATACAGAATTCCGGCTTGACCGCCATGATGACCGATTGCGGCGTCACCCCGCAGGCCCAGAACACCGGAATCTCGTCGTCGTGGATCGGCACCGCGTCGCCCCAATCGGGCTTGGCGATGTCTTTGATGCCGATCGATTCCGGCTTGCCGAGATGCACCGGCGCGCCGTGCACCGAGGGAAATCGCGTGGTGATCTGCACCGCGCGGATGGCGTCGGCCGGCTTCATCGGCCGCATCGACACGACGAGCGGGCCGTGGAACGGCCCCGCCGGCGCCGTTTCCACCGATGTGCGGTACATCGGCACGGTGCAATCGCAAGTCATGTGGCGCAGCTCGATGCCGCCGTCGAGCAAGGCCTGTTCGAACGAGAACGAGCAGCCGATCGCAAACGTGACCAGATCGTCGCGCCAGTATTTAAGGATGTCAGTCGGCTCGTCGACCAGCACGCCGTCGCGCCAGACCCGATAGCGCGGCAGGTCGGTGCGGATATCGAGATCGTCGGCCAATTCCGAAACGTGCGGGTCGCCGGGCGCCGAGACGCCGATCAGCGGGCATGGCTTTGGATTGCGCCGGCAAAATTGCAAAAAGTCCTGCGCCAAAGTTTGCGGCAGGATGGCGAGATTGGCCTGCACGAAACCCGGCGCCAGCCCCGAGGTCGGGTCGGAATGCAGATTGCGGCGGATCGCAAGCCGCGCCGCGTGGCCGGTGACAAGCGCCTCGGCATTGTCCCGCCGCATCGCCGCCGTTGCCATCGCACACTCTCCTTTTCCAGTTCGCCGCGAGCTTTGCCTATTTTATCATCAAGCCGGTAGGAAAAAAGCCGCCCCCACGCCGCGACGATGTTACGCGCGGCGCCGCCGTTCGGGCCGGCGCGGGGGCCGCGAATTCGGTTGAAACTCGCCTCAAGATCGCGTTTGCTAAGGCATAAAATGCTCGCAACAAGCCCGGTCAAGGGCCGGCGGCACGGGGCTTAAGTGAATTCCAGCAGGAGGGACATCCGATGACTGAGAAGTGGAAAGAACAGAAGTGGGCTGAAGACATCTGGTACAGCGGCAAGGTCACCCGCCGCCGGCTCGTCGGCTGGGGCGGCGGCGCGATCGGCGCCATGATGCTGGTCCCGGCGCCGTGGCGCGCCGCGTTCGGCGCCGCAAAGGCCTACAAGATCGGTTCCGAGCAGCCGCTGTCCGGCGCCGGCGCCGCCGGCGGCAAAACCGCGGTGGTCGGATTGCAGATGGCGGCCGACCACATCAACGCAAGCGGCGGCATCAACGGCCGCCCGGTCGAACTCGACATCGTCGACGACGAGAGTTCGCCGGCGGTCGCCCGGCAAAAGACCGAGAAGCTGGTGCAAGAGGACAATATCGACGCCCATGTCGGCGGCTTCCTCTCCAACATCTGCCTTGCCTGCATGCCGGTGTGGGAAGACGCCAAGATCGTCAACATGATCAGCGTCTGCCTCGACACCACGCTGACCACCAGCCACTGCAACCGCTACAGCTTCCGCACCTACGATTACGCGCCGGCGATGGCGGTCGCCTTCGCGCCGACGCTGACCAAGCTGGGCAAGAAGTGGCACATCGCCTTTGCCGATTATTCTTGGGGTCAGTCGACGCGCGACGCGTATATCGCCCAGATCAAAAAGAACGGCGGCGAAGTGGTCGGCACCACCGGTATCCCGCTCGGCACGCCGGACATGACGCCGTTCCTGTCAAAAATCTCCGGCGATTTCGACGGCCTGTTCGGCATCTTCTTCGGCAAGGACGGTGTTACCCTCGTTACTCAGGCTTACGACCTCGGCCTGACCAAAAAATACAAATTTGCCGGCGACGGCTCGATCTCGGAATCGACCAATCTGATCGCGATCGGCAACAAGATCGACGGCTTCACCGCCATCAACCGGTACATCCCGGTGTTCCAGGGCCCGCTCGACACGCCCTATCACCACAAGTTCTTCGATGAGGCCAAGGCGCGGCTGGCGAAGATCGACCCGTCCGGCCCGCTGCCCGACAAATATGTGGACTCGAACTTCGAGGCGCTCAACGCTTTGAAAATCGCGATGGAAAAGTCGAAATTCCAGGGCCGCGAAGACACCATGAAGCTGATCGAGGCGCTCGAAGGCCTCGAGCTGAAGGAAGGTTACGAATTCCCGCAAGGCTCCAAGACCATTCGCAAGGAAGACCATCAGGCCTTCCCGCGCGAATTCATCTTCACGGTCTCGGGCGGAACGTACCATCTCATAGAGACAGTGCCCGGCGACAAGACCGTGGTCCCGCCGGCCTGTAACTTCTCTGCCTAAGTGCGCGCGGCAGCATCGATCGACATACGCTCCCCGGTAACCGACCGGGGAGCGGAGTCGGCGCCTATCCTCAAGACCGAACTGCTATCCGTCCGTTTTGGCGGACTTTCGGCGCTTTCGGACGTCAATTTTGAAGTCGCGCGCGACCAGGTGCACGCCATCATCGGGCCGAACGGCGCCGGCAAAAGCACGTTCTTCAATTGCCTGACCGGCGTGTTGCGGCCGAGCGGCGGCCGCATCATCTTCGACGGCGATGACATCACCGGGCTGCCCTCTAACGCGATCTCGCGAAAGGGCATCGCGCGCTCCTATCAGATTACCAATATTCTGCCCAACGCGACGGTGTTCGAGAACGCACGCATCGCCGCGCAATCGCGCCGGCACGGCTGGAACATGTTCGCGCACCACAGCGCGCTGACCGACATCAACAGCAAAGCGGAAGCCGCGCTGGATTCGGTCGGGCTGCTCGCCAAGGCGGAAGAGCTGGCGTCGAATCTCTCGCACGGCGAGCAACGCAACCTCGAGATCGGCATCGCGCTCGCCACCGAACCCAAGCTCTTATGCCTCGACGAACCGACCGCCGGCATGAGTCAGGCCGAGACCGACGAGACCAAGGCGCTGGTGCGGCACATCGCCAAAAACCTCACCATCCTGATCGTCGAGCACGACATGCAGGTGGTGATGGAACTCGCCGATCGCATCACCGTGCTGAACTACGGCACCATTCTCGCCGAAGGCACACCCGCGGAGATCCAGGAGAATCCCAAGGTGCTGGAGGTCTATCTCAAGACATGAGCGCCATGGTGGCACATTCGGCCGACGCCGCCGCGCCCCTCGTCGTTCTCGACGAGGTGCACACTTATTACGGCAAGAGTCACATATTGCATGGCGTCTCGCTGAACGTCGGCCCCGGCGAGGTGGTCGGCCTTCTCGGCCGCAACGGCGTCGGCAAGAGCACCACGTTGAAGACCATCATGGGCCTGGTGCAGCCGAGCCAAGGTTCGGTACGGCTCGAAGGCCATGCCACCACGGGCTTGCCGCCGCACAAGCTGGCGCGCCGCGGCGTCGGCTATGTGCCGGAAGACCGCCGCATCTTTCGCCTGCTTACGGTGATGGAGAACCTGCGCACCGGTCTCGACCGCAACGGCGTGACCGAGGAAAAGCGCCGCACGCTGCTCGACAAGGTGTTCGCGTTCTTTCCGGTGCTGGCGGAGCGGCGCAGCCAGGCCGGCGGCACGCTCTCCGGCGGCGAGCAGCAGATGCTCGCCATCGCGCGGGCCATGATGCTGGAACCGAAAATCATCCTACTCGACGAGCCGACCGAAGGCTTGATGCCGCGCATGGTCTCGCAGATCGGCAAAATCATCGAGTTGCTGCACAACGAGGGCGTCGCCATCCTGTTGGTAGAGCAGAATGTGCCGTTGACGCTCGCCGCCAGCCAACGCGTCTACATCATGGAGAAGGGCAGCGTGCGCTACCATTGCGCGGCTTCCGAGATCGACGCGAACCACGCCGTCATCAAGCAGTATCTGGGGGTGTGAGCGATGGGCGCGCTCGGTCAGTTCTTCCACGCCATTCCTATCGACCTCATCATCATCCAGACGGTGAATGGCATCGTCACCGGCATGATCCTGGCTTTGATCGCGTCCGGCCTGACGCTGATCTTCGGCATCATGGACGTGGTCAATTTCGCCCACGGCGAATTGTTCATGCTCGGCGCCTATATCGGCTTCGTCGTCTTCGCGACGACTGGAAATTTCTGGCTGGCGTTGATTGGCGCCTCGCTGATCGTCGCTCTGCTCGGCGCCGCGATCCAGATCGTGGCGTTGCGACCGCTCATCGGCCGCGATCCGCTCAACACCATCCTCGCCACTTTCGGCATTTCGTTGGTGCTGCAGAATTACGCGCTCTGGCAATTCGGCCCGGTGGTGCGCAAGATTCCGGAGCCGCTGTCGAGCCAATTCACGCTGTTCTATCTGCAATATCCCTGGTATCGCATTCTCGTCGCGGTGCTGTCGGCCGCCATCATCGGCGGCTTCTGGCTGTTCCTGAAATACGGAAAGTTCGGCGTCTGGATCAGGGCCACCGCGCAGGATCGCGTCATGGCGCAAGCCATGGGCATCCCGGTGCCGCTGGTCTACACCGGCGTGTTCGCCATCGGCGCCGCGATGGCGGCGGCGAGCGGCGTGTTGTTCGCGCCGATGGTCGGCGTCAGTCACACGATGGGGCTCGATTGGGTGCTGAAGGCCTTCATCGTCGTGGTGGTCGGCGGCATGGGTAATTTCGGCGGCTCGATCGCCGCCGCGATCTTCATCAGCCTGCTCGAGGCCTACGCTACGATCTGGGTGGACCCATCGCAGGCGGTGATTGTCTCGTTCGTCGTCCTGATCCTCACTTTGTTGTTCCGTCCCACCGGTCTGTTCGTAGCGTCGCCACGATGACAACCGCACCGCTCGATAAGGCAATCACGCTCAACGGATCGCGGTTGAGCCACACCGCCGTTTTCTGGATCGGCTTTTGCGCGGTGATGGCGGTGCTGATCGTGGCGCCGCTGGTGTTGCCGGAATTCTGGCGCCGCTTCCTCACCGAAATCCTGATCTGGGGGCTTTTGGCGATGTCGTCCGATCTTCTGATCGGATACACCGGCATGATCTCGTTCGGCCATTCGGCATTTTTCGGCCTGGGCATGTACGGCGCCGCCGGAGCGCTGTTGCTGGTGAGTCCGCCGAACCTGTGGCTTGCCATCCTGGCCGGGCTTGCCGGCGCGGCCGGCGCCGCTTTGTTCGTCGCCTTTTTCTCCATCCGGCTGCGCGACATTTATTTCGCGATCACCACGCTCATTTTCAGCCAGATCTTCTACGTCATGATCTTTACCTGGACGGCCGTGACCGGCGGCGAGAACGGATTGATTTTCACCCGCCCGCACCTGTCGATCCCATTTATCTATGACGCGCGCTTTTCCTCAACGACGCTGCACTGGTTCGTTCTGGCGGTGGTGGCGGGATCGTATCTGATCTTACGGCGTGTCACGCAATCGCCGTTCGGCATGGTGCTGCAATCGATCCGCGAGAACGAGCCGCGCACCCGCGCCATCGGCTACCCGGTCGAGCGCTATAAGATGATGTCGGTGATGTTGTCGGGGCTGTTCGCGGGCTTAGCCGGGGTGCTCTACGCCATCCAGAACGAATTCGCCGCGCCGGATTTCGTCTACTTTCTCACCTCGGGCGATACCGTGATCTACAACGTCTTGGGCGGCATCGGCACCCTGGTCGGCCCGATCGTCGGCGCGGGCTTCTTCCAGCTGGCGCGGCAACTGTTGGCGCAAGCGTTCGGCGATCAGTTCCCCTATTTGATCCCGCTCGGCCTGGTTTTCATCGCGATGATTATTTTCTTGCCGCAGGGAATACTCGGTTTCGCGCGGCGGTGGTTGAATCGATAGCGAGCGAGATTGCCGTTCACCTCATCCTGAGGCGCCCGCGCAGCGCGGGCCTCCAAGGAGGTTGCTCGAATGCTCCTATTCTCAAACCCACTCGCGCGTAATTTGTGCCGCTCGGCGAACCTGCCAGTCGGGTCCGCGTCGGCGCATGTTCCGCTTTCGGGGTGCCGGCTTTGCGGCCGAAAATGTTGCGCCTCACTCGACGACAGCTAAGCGGAGCAAAGAGCTGAACCAACTTCTAGGGCGAGGCTGGAGACCGCTAGAACATCAATATTGTTGTGTGTGCCGTTTTTTGTGCCTTTGTGCAGTCGCTGCCGCGGCTGCAGACGGGCCCGGTGCTGGGTTCAGATTGCAAAAGCCACGATCGGCCGCTGCACCTGCCCTGCAATCTTCGAACGTGCGGTACTGGCAATCCAAAATTACCTCGCCCATTCCTTTATTTATCATCGCGCACCACGCAGCATCGCCGAAAGCCAGGCTGGGGAGAACATCGAAACTCATTGCTCCGACCAGGGTGGCAGCCACAACAACCAATCTTATGATGGTTTTCACGACGATGATACCTTTCCCTCCGATTGGCCTTGCATAAAGTCGCCGCTTTCCGAGAGGGTTGATATGAGCTCGCACCATTAGGCTTTATAAAGTCCAAGCATTGATGTGGATCAATTGCGACCGCCTCGACTCTAATAATCTTACCTAGTCATCGGTTTGACGCGGTGCCTATTCTTCATACACGCGCTCCATTCTGATGGTTAGAGGCAGCTTGGCCCCGATGGGTATGTTTGTCGGGGCCTTTTTCGTGAGCGGCAGCTATGCTCCACGCAGCCATCTCACAGCCTGCAATCATTTCTCCTGAATATAATTTAAGTAATCGACAATTAGCGTGACGCGACTTCGAACCATAACGTCAAAGCCCCAAATTGGCATGTCGCGGGTGCCGTGAGCGGCGATTAGGGTTCGTCCGTCAATGATCTCGTTCACAGCAGCAAGTGGAAATACGCCGCCGTTCCTCTTCGTGAGCGTAGTCAGGTCGGCAGGAGGCACCTTGAGCACTGCGCTGAGAAATCCGTTTCCCTTCGCATCCGCTCCGTGGCACGGTGCACAACTAGACAGGTACGCTGTTTTTCCTGCGTTGGCCTCTTGAGACCACCCCGGTGCGCTGAGCCCAATGATCAGGCTAATAAAAGTCAGCCACTTGACTGTCGTCTTTGCCATGATGAGCGTTCCTTCCAGCACGATGGGAATTTGCGTCGCCCGATGCAGATTGCTATTTCGTTGTTGATGAATCATGTCCGGCATAATTACTAAAGGATATCACGCCACGTATCGAAGGTCTTCGACATTACTTCGCCGTGGTCAGACGGCGAAATGGCCGCCGGTTTTCGACGGCGCAAAGGCGTCGTTCATGGTCCAAAGCGGGTATGCGCGCCTCGGTTGGGAGCCCTGCTATCAGGACAAACCGGACTAGGAACCTAGGACGAGCCCTTCCCCAGAAACGCCTCAAGCGCAGCGGCGTCTTTCTTGTCGCCGCTCTCGAAATCCTGCGCGAAGCGTTCGTAAAAATGCGCAGCGCCTTCGTAGAGATCGCGCGCCGCCGGATCGTCGGCGACGAAGCCGGCGATCTCCTGCATTTCCGCGACCCAGCGGTAGGCTTTCGGCGGCATCAGCTCCAATTGCCGCTTGAGCCAGGGAAACAATTGCTTCTGGCTTGATTGCAGCTCGGCCAACAGATCGTCGGCGGAGCCGGCGCGCACCGCCGCCAGCATCATCGCCGCGCCGATCGCCTGCGTGCCCTTGGTGATGCCGGCGTAGGACATTTTGAGCGCCGAGGCCGCGGTTGCCGCGCCGCCGAGCACACGGACGTCGAGGCCGTAATCGCGCAAGCCGGCGAAACGCTGCGCCGCCGGGCCCGAAGCATAGAAGCGCGGCCCGGCATCGCCCGGCTTCGGCGGCGCACCGATGATTCCGGCATCGACAAAGGGGCATTCGGTCGGCGCGATCGCCTTCGCGACGCGTTCGACCGTCGCCGGATTGACGGCGTTGCAATCGACATAGACCGGCTTGGCATTGCTGGCTTGCAGCGCCGGCGCAAAGCGTTCGGCCAGCGCCAGCGCGTCGCCGGGCGGTAGAATGGAGAGAATGAAATCGGCGGCCGCGATTTCCTTGTCGCTCGCGTCCGCCATGCCGGCGGCCTTGGCCCGCGCCACGGTCTCCTGGCTGCGCCCTTGCAGCGACGTCAGCACTTTAAGGCCGTTGTCGACGAGTCTCTTACCGACGGCGGCGCCCATGGCGCCGGGCGCGACGATGGCGACGACAGGAGTCATGATGTCCTCGATGACGAGTTGCAGCCGATCATAGCAATTCGCGGGCGCGCCGGAATAGCGCCCTCGTCCCTCCCGGCGCTGTGGGATTGTTCAGGCCGGTTCGAAGGCGAAGCTTGCGCCTTTACGCACCACATGACCGAAACCGGGCGCATTGACGTGGGCGCCGGCAATGGCGAGCCGCTCCGACGCTGCCATGTCGAGGATGCGCTTGCGCGATTTGACCGCCTGATGCTTGTCGAGATCGTAGATCATGCTGGCATCCGGATGCGAAATCTGGATGGCCGAGACGTGCACCACGTCGCCGAGCGCCATGAAGCAACCGCCCGGCGCCGTCAGCAGCCAGCAGGTATGCCCCGGCGTGTGGCCGGGCGCGACCACCGGCACGAAGCCTAAATATTCTTCCGTCCCCCGCACGCGGTGGATACGGTCGAGATAGGGCTTTAAGTTGATCTTGGTGCGGGCGCGATTGGCCTTGACCTTGTCGGGGTCATTGGCGCCGTTCGGCCCCATCCAGAAATCGGCTTCGATCTCGTGCACGACGATCTCGGCATTCGGGTAATGCGCATTGCCGGCATCGTCGACCAATCCGTTGGCGTGATCGCCGTGCAGATGGGTGATCACGATATGGGTCACCGCGCCCGGATCGATGCCGGCGGCGCGCAGATTGCCGGGCAGCCGGCCGAGCGTCGGATACATGGTGTTGCCGGCGCCGGCGTCGATCATGATGACGTTACCGCTGCGGCGGATGACGAAATTGTTCACCGGAATTTGGAACGTGCCGTTGTCGGTGCCGCCGACCAAACGCTCAGCCTGCGCCGGCTCCATATCGACGACCTTGTCGAGCGACGTCGGCAGCGTGCCGTCGCTCAGGCCCTGCACTTTCACGCCGCCGATCGTCATGCTCGGCAAGCTCATGTCAAAATCCTTCCCTGCTCAGCGCGACCATGCAACCGGCCGCGATCACCACGGCGATGGCAAGAACCGCGAAGGCGCCGATGAAGGCGCCGCCCGAGAGCGCCAGAATGTAGCCGATCATGACCGGCGAAAACGCGCCGAACATCTGCGTGACCAGGGCGCGCACGCCCTGGGACTTGCCCATGTCCGGGGTGCCGACGACGCTGTGCATCAGCATCTCGGCGCAGGAAATTCCGACCTGCTGCGCGCACAAGGCGCAGATCATCAGCACCACGCTCCAGGTCGGGCTCGGCGCCAGCGCCGCCGCCATCAGGAAGACAGCCGCCGATGCCCAGCCCAACCCGGCAAACGGCGCGCGCCGAAAGACGCGGTCCGACACCCGGCCGACGGTCAGGATGGTCACCACCGCAAAGCCGTAGATCACGAAGGTCAGGTAACCCGACGTGCTGAACGCGAAATGACGCTCGGAGCGCAGGTAGGTCGGCAACCAGCCGGACCAGCCCCAGAAGAAGATCGCATTGGCCGAGATGGCAATGGTCATCAGCCAGAAGCGGTGATTGCGCCAAACGCTGCTGACGTCCTTCAAAATCCGCCCCGGCGCGTCGTCGTTCTTCTCGATGGCGCCGGCGTGGACCAGATCGGCCTCCGCCGCATTGACCGCGGGATGTTGCTCGGGTCTGTCGCGCACCAGAAACCACACCATCGGCAGCGGCAGGACAAGCGCCAGGACGCCGAGCGCGTAGAATTGCCCGCGCCATCCGGCCGCCAGGATCAGGCTGGTGACGAGGAGACCCGTGAGCATCGGACCGATCATGGTGCCGATCCACCAATACGACGTCGCCTTGCCGCGTTCGCGCAACGCGAACCAGTTGGCGACCAAAGCCAGCGTGACCGGATAGCAGGCCGCTTCGCCGACGCCCAATCCGATGCGCGAGGCGAGCAACATGCCATAGCTTTGCGAAAGGCCCGACCAGAAGCAGGTCAGCGCCCAGATGACGAGACTCACCATGATGGCGTTGCGCGGCCCGTAACGGGTCACCGCCCAGCCCCAAACCGGGGCGGCGAGGCTGTAGGAGATGAACAGGCTGCCGACGAGCCAGCCGAGCAATTTGGTCTGGCCGGCCAGTTGCATCTCGTCGAGGAATTTCGGATCGGCAATGACGAGCGAGATGTTGCTCTTGTCGAACATGGAAACGATCCAGAACACCAAGAGCGTCGGTGCGATATAGGTCCAGCGCACCCGCGTGGCCGCGGCAATGGCGGCGGTCTCGCGTGCCAGCCCCTGCGGAACCGTGACGGTCATGCAATTCTCCCCGAACGAGCGCGTTTTTGATTTTTGCTGTGCAGCGCCGCACGGCGTGCGCGTCGTGATCTTAAACTGTTGCCCGCGCGTGAAAACTTGTCAACAATGCCACGATGGAAAACGGGCGCGGAAGACCAGATGCGGCGGCGAACACGGCCGTGCCCATCGGCAATAGCGCAGAGGTTTTCACCGCCTTCTTGCGCCTCGGCCTCACGAGCTTCGGCGGCCCGATCGCGCATCTCGGTTATTTCCGCGAGGAATTCGTCGTCCGCCGCAAATGGCTCGACGAGCAAGCCTATGTCGACCTCGTGGCGCTGTGCCAGTTCCTGCCCGGCCCGGCCTCGAGCCAGGTCGGATTTTCCATCGGGCTGATGCGCGCGGGCTATAGCGGCGCGCTGGCGGCGTGGACCGCCTTCACGCTGCCGTCCGCGATCGCGCTCGTTCTGTTCGCCTACGGCGCAGGCGAGCTCATCGGCCCGGTCGGCGCCGGCTTGCTGCATGGGCTCAAACTCGTTGCCGTCGCCATCGTGGCGCAGGCCGTCTGGGGCATGGCGCGCACACTTTGCCCGGACAAGGAGCGCGCCTCGATCGCCGTGGCGGCGGCGCTCGTCATTTTGTTCAGCGCCTCCTCGATGGCGCAGATCCTGGCGATCGCACTGGGCGGCATCGCCGGACTGTGGTTGTGCCGGGGCGCGCAACCGGTCGCGGGAGCGCATATGCCGATCCCGGTCGGCCGCGCAATGGGGATAGCGGCGTTGACGCTGTTCTTCGTTCTGCTCGTTGGCCTGCCGGTCCTGCAGAGCATCGAAAGCGCGCCGGGCATTGCGCTGCTCGATGCCTTCTATCGGTCCGGCGCGCTGGTCTTCGGCGGCGGCCACGTCGTGCTGCCGCTGCTGCGCCAGGCGTTCGTGAGCCCCGGCTGGGTCAGCGACGACACTTTCCTTGCCGGCTATGGCGCCGCGCAAGCGGTTCCCGGCCCGCTGTTCACTTTCGCCGCCTATCTGGGCGCCGTGGTGAAGGTGTCGCCGCACGGCGTCGCCGGCGCGGCGCTGGGGCTGATCGGCATCTTTCTTCCCGGCATCTTGATCCTGCTCGGCACCTTGCCGTTCTGGGAGACATTCCGTAAACGCGCGGGCGCGCTGGCGATCATGCGCGGCATCAATGCCGCCGTCGTCGGCCTGCTCGGTGCGGCGCTGTACGATCCGGTCTGGACGAGTTCAGTCAGGACGCCGGGAGATTTCGGCGTGGCGCTGGTCGGCTTTGTGCTCCTGACCGTCTGGCGCGCGCCGCCGCTCGTGGTCGTCATTGTCGGCGCGCTCGGCGGGATCGCTTTAGCGATCGCCAAGCTCTGATCTGCGCGCCTCGTCAAGCAATCGTCAGAAGGCTGGCGAGAAATATCCCGTTGCGACGGCGGCGACATGCGCTGGGTCATCCGGCGCCGCGTTGCCGCGCCAGACCACATGCAGGTCCGGGCGGATGAGGATAACATCGCAACCGTAGACGTCGCGGGCGGCCCGGTCCGGCACGTCCAGCACCGCGACCGGCGCGCCGCATGCGGCAATGGCGCGTTCGAGCCCGCTGGCATCGGCGGACGTGCCGCCGAGCTTGAGGATCGTGTAGCCCTCGCCGATGCGGTCCTGCATCGGCCTGCCGTCGGCGAGCCAGACATGCGGCAGCCGCGCGCCGGGCCAAGTGGTTGGCTGATAATCGCGGAACAGATGCTCGGGCCCGCCCGGTATGTTGCAGATGACAGGCGAGTCGACATAGCGGTAGCCGAGCTCGGCGCCGATCATCTCGTTGCTTTTGCGCTGCTCGATATCGGCGACGGCGGCGAGCTGTTGGCGCGTGGCGGCGCTGGCCGGCGAATCCTCGGCGATGTTCGGACGCCACATCGCGCGCCATTTGCGCCGCCCGATCGTGGCGTAGCGCGAGGCGCCGACATTGCGGTCGCCGATCTGGCGGCGCTCGATCTCGTAGGATTGGAGCAGGTTCGGTCCGCCCCAGCCGGCCAGTGTCGCGGCAAGCTTCCATGACAGATCGATGGCGTCGCCGACGCCGGAATTCATGCCGAGCCCGCCGGTCGGAATGACGAGATGCACGGCGTCGCCGGCCAGAAACACCCGATCCCTGCCGTAGCGGTCGGCGAGCAGCAGATTCTGCCGCCACGGCGCGCATGACAGCATCTCGTATTTGACCGGCACGCCGACGGTTCTCTCGAAGGCGATCTTCATGTCTTCGTCGGTGTCGACGACCGAATGCAGGGTCCAATGTTTGGTGGAATCCTGCATGATCAGGAACGTGGAATGGGAGTCGGCAACGTGGTAGTGCCGGCCGTGGCCGGGGCCCAAACCGGAACTACCGGCGATCGGCAAGCGGTCGAACAATTCGTCGCAGCGGTAAAGCGCTTGGCGTAGCGCCAGCAAATTGCCCTCGCCGGAAAGCCCGATGCCGAGCTCGCGGCGCACCGCGCTCGCGCCGCCGTCGCAGCCGACGAGATAAGCGGCGCGGATGTTCTGGGTGCGCCCGTCGAGCGTCTGCACGCGCGCGGTGACGCCGCCGCCGTCCTGCCGCAGCGACAAAAATTCGCAACCGTAACGCAGCGTGACCGTGGGAAGCGTCTCGGCCACCGATTTCAGCAACGGCTCGAGCGTATATTGCGAGATCAGCTGATAGGGTTCGAGTGGCAGCGTTCCGTCATTGCTGGCGCGCGTCTTCGCCCGCGCCTGTTCGACGGAAGGGTAGGTCAGATGCAACAGCGGCGGCTCGGTCAGTTTAAGAATGATGTAGACGTCCATCGGGCAATCGGGCCGCAAGCCGGCGGCGCGGATTTTGTCCGCCAGCCCCATGCGGCGGTAGATTTCCATGGTGCGTGCATTGACGCGCTCCATCTTCGGTAAAAACGCCGGACGTTCCTTCTGCTCGATCAGCGTGCAGCGCACCCCGCGCCGGCCGAGGTCGATGGCGAGCGTCAGACCGGTCGGTCCCGCGCCTACGATCAGAACGTCGCTGTCCGGATGGGTCATTGAGAGGACTATCGCCGATCAGCTCGGCGGCAGTGCGGCGGCGAGCTCAGTGAACGGCGTATAGGCCGCCGTGCCGCATTGCTCCGGCGTCGCATCGAGAAATTGCGAGACCATGCCGGCGAAATAGATCGCCACCTTGGTTTTGACTTGCCCATTACCGTGGAATTGCACGCAGACCATGTAACGCTGACTGTCGCCAATCGGCATCAACGTCGGCTGCGAGATGAGAGCGCCGCGGAAGTCGGGCCTGCTGCTCAACGATTGCCGCAGAAATGCTGCGATCTGGGTGCGGTAGCTGGCCGGATAGGCATTGGGATCGGTCGGGGCGGCGTCCTTTTTCAGGCCGCTGCAGCCGCCAAGCGCCGTTGCGATCAGCGCCGCCGACGCGGCGGCGCGAAATTGTACTCTTATCATGTGCACTTACGCCCACCCTTCCGTCATGGTCACGCGCAATATAGCAGAGACGTTTTGGCCATTCATGGGCACTTTTCCGCAGACTTACTCCAGGAGAGTCTCCGCGGTCACGACCATCAATCCTCCGGCGAGGGGCCGCACCAGCCGGGCAGATAACCCGCATCGTCGGTCTTGGCCAGCTGCATTGCCTTCTCAAGGGCGTGATCGAAGTCGCGCTCGATCAGATTGCGTTTCATGCGCCGGCGCAGGAAATCGGCCCAGAGAAATTCCGAGAACGGCGTCGTGTCCTTGGCAAAGCCGCCGGCCCGGCGCAATTCGCCGGCCAGCGAACGGAACGGGTCGTCGACCAGCCCAGTGACGGATTTGGGGATGTCCTTGTAGTGCCGTCGCTCGCCTTTGGCATCGAACGGATGCATCCAGGACCGATTGTCCATCACGGTCCAGAACGCGTCGAGATCGAGCTTGCTTAAATTGGCGATGAACGTGACCGCGACGTCCTTGACCCCCTCGTCATGCAGCGCCCGGGCGAGGTGATGATGATCGATAACGTAGCTGCGCCGTTTCGGGCCGAGGATCACCGGAATCATGTGCCGCCCGAGAAATTTTTCGCCCTTTTTGGCGGGGGTCTCGCGCCAGCGTTTACGCTTCGCCAGGACCTCGCGCATGCCGACGGTGATTTGGGTCGGACGAAGATCGGAAACGTCAACTGTCGTCAGAATGGGCTCGCGAACCATGTTCGGCTCCTCAAACAAATGTCACGAAATAACAATACCGGCAGAGGCCGGTTGCAAAAGCAAGCCGCCCGGCGCCGTGCCGCGCCGGGCGGTATGTCGCCGACGGCTCCGCCGAAGGCTCAATCCGCGAGCGGATTGGGCCGGATCTGAATGTGAACGGCCATCGGGGTCATGCCTTTGCCGCCTTCCTTGAGCCACGGCGTGCGGTCGCCCTCGGAGCCCCACAGGCCCCTGCCCTTCCAGCCGGCTTTTGGGTCGTCGATGCGAGCGTCGAGGCCTTTGGCATAGAAGCTGAGCGGATAAGGCACGCGCAGCATCACCATTTTGCCCTCGACCAGAGCCGCGTAGCCGTCATTCTCGTCCGCCGTCGAGATCGGCACGTCTTTGCCGAGCCCCACCGCGTTATGCTGGTCGACCCAGGTGTAGTAGCTCGCCTCGGCGCTGTTGTCGCCGATGCCTTGGAAGCCGGGACCCGGATATTTGTAGAAGCTCCAGCCTTCCGGACATTGATCGCCGGTCGCCTTCGGGCCGTTGCGCGGCCCTTTGCACTTCGAGCGGTCGAAGCTGCCGAGGTGGCCGCTGGCGAGCGACACCCAGACCACGCCCTTGGAATCGATATCGCCGCCGCGCGGGCCGAAGCCCGGCATCGGGATATTGTAAACCTCCGACAGTTTGGTCTTCGGATCGAAGCGGATGATGCCGCTTTTGCCGGCGAACACATCCCAAGTGTACCAGATCGAGCCGTCGACAGGATCGGGCATCACCGCGTAGGTGCCGGAGCCGGCGACCCGCATGTCCTTATTGGGATCTATCGGCTGACCCGGCTCGGTGTAATCGTCGAGCTTGCCGTTGCCGTTGGTGTCGAGCACGAACGGCGCCCAGCCCTGTGCCTTCTCGGCGCTGCCGGTCTCTTCGAACACCTTCGTGTCGAGCCAGCCGGCGACGCCAGCGCCGCTGGTCCACAGGGTGTTGTCCTTGTCGAAACCGAATTGCAGATGGTGGGTGCCGAAGCAGGTGTCGATGAAGGTGAACTTCTTCGCCTTCGGGTCGTACATCGCCAATTGCCGTTCGTTGCTGTCGAGCGGAAACGCCTTGGCGTAGGAATTGTCCGAGCCCTTGCGGCAGAACGCCGGCGTGCCGGGCGCGTGATTGGTCCCGGTCATCCAGAGCTTGCCCGTGGCGTCGAACATGTCGTTGTGATTGTCGAATTTGGTGTCCCAGATCTGTTGCATGCCCCAGTAAGCCGACGGCGCCGTCGGTTTTTCGATGGCCGCGTGGCCGGGCCCGAACGCTTCGGGCACATCCACGCCTTCCGGCGGCGTGATGTAGGTGACCTTGTTGGTCTTCGGATCGAGCACCGGCAAGTGGTCGGTCGCATATTCCGTCGAACCAAAGAGCGGGCCGTAGGCATTGACCCTCGGATTGCGCTTGTCGGTCGAGATCAGGTCGTGAAGATATTTATCGGGAGCGCTCCAATCCCATTCCGTGATCACGATATCGCGCTCGACGCCTTGCGGACGCGGCGGTTTGGCGAACGGCAGCGCGCCATTAGCAATGCTATCGGTCCATTCGCCGAAATATTTGAACGGCACGCCGCCGAGCTTGCCGGCAAGCGGATTGACCATGAGCGGCGAAGCCTGCCCGGCTTGCACGCGTCGCTCCCAGGCCTCCGCACCGTTCTTGGCCTCACCGAACGCCGCAGGAATGGTCCGCGTCGATAGCTGGCCGAGCTGATGACAGCCGACGCAGGCTTGATTCTTGATCGTGGTGAGCCAATCGATCTGGGTGATTTTGTCCGGGATGTTGCTCTTACCGCCGAATTGATCTTCTCCGGGAATCTTCAACATCGCGTACCAGTAGATCGCCGGATCATATTTTGCCGCGGCCGCGTCGTTTGGCGCCGGGACCGCGGTCAGATTGAGATGCTGGCCGGGCCCGGCATCGACTTTGGCTGAATCGACAAGCCCATAGCCGCGAACCCAGACCTGATATTTGGCCTTGGGCAGATCGGGCACGACATAGCGGCCTTGGTCGTCGGTCACGACGATCTTGGCGTAGCGGGTGGGAAAATCGTGCGTCTCGGCGATCACCCAGACGCCGGCTTCCGGGCCATGCGGCCCGGTGACCACACCGCCGATATCGTCGGCTTTGATGCTGACGGCATTTTGCGCATAGAGCCGCGCCGGAAATGCTGCCAGGAATGCGGCGATAGCGATTGCCGCGACGCTGTATGCGCGCTTCATGCTGATCCTCCCTTTGCGGCGCTCGGCGATTGTGCCGGCCCGCTTGCTCTTACCGGGAAAGCTAGCGCTTAACGGATCGCCGGCGAAATGGTGCGAACGCGAACCTGCCCTGCGGCAAAATCATACAGCAGAACTTGATGGAGGATACAGATCAGTTCGCGTCCGCCGCGCTCGACAGTTTGTCGAACAGGCCGGCGATGTCGTTACGAATCGTCGCCAGCTTGGAAAAATGCTCGTTGACGGTCGAAACGCGTTTTTCGAGTTCCTGCTTGGTTTCGAGAAACGCATTGACCCGCGTGGCCAGGTCGCCGTTCTCATCGGCTTCGATGCGTTCGATCTTGGCGACGAGACGGTCGCGAATCTCCGCGACCCGGGTGATCAGATCCGCCACGCCGCCGTCGCTGGATTCGAGCGGGACGAGCCTGGATTGCAGGTCGCCCAGCCTCGCCTGCAATTGGCCGACAGTGGCCGTGCTGCGTTCGATCTCGTCGAGCCGCACTTGCGTCGCTTTGACGAATTGCGAAAGCTCTGCAAGACGGCGATCGGCGTCGCCCGCGCCGGACGTCGAAACCAGATCGAGCGCCCGATCGAAATTCGCCGACACGCCTTCAACGTCCTTGCGCAGCGTCGTCAACCTGGACAGTTGCATTTCGAGGTTTGCCACGCCGTCTTCGAGCTTCTTCTTGTCGTCGGCAAACGCCTGCACGCGCACGGCCAGGCTGCCTTGCGGCGTCTGCTGCAAAGCCTCGATATTCGCCGCCAGCTTCTCTTGGGCTCCGCTGAGATCCTTGACCCGACGTTTGATCCCATCTTGCTCCGCGGCGTGCGGCTCGAGCCGCGCCCGCAATTCGATAAAATCGTCCTTCAGGCTGCCGATCGTTTTCGCCGCATGATCGATCTCGTCGCAGCGCTCATGGCCGCGGCGGACAAATTCCATCAGGTTGTTGAGACGCACTTCAATCGCGGTCGCATCGTCGCCGCTGGCAATTTCGGCAAGCGAACGCTCGATGTCGTTCTCGCGACCCTCGAGGTCGGCGAAGAGCTGTTCGATGGCTCGTCTTTTCTCCAACACCGGAACGAGCCGCTCGCGCAGAGCCTGCTGCTGGGCGCGCAATTCGTCGACTCTGGCTTGCAGGTCGCCGATCTCGTTGCGGTTTTCCTGAACCTGCGCCACGCGTTCGGCCTCGGCGAGGCGCTGCGTGACCGCGCCGATGGCGGCCTCCGGATCGGTGCGGGCGAGATGATGCGCCGCCGCATCGGCGTCGGCCTGCGACTTCGTCAGTTCGCGCACGCCTTGGCGCACGCCGCCGAGCCGCAGTTCGAGCGCAGCGTTCGCCCGGCGCTGGCGCAGCAAGGCATCGGAGAGCCAAAGCGCCGAGGGAATGAGCACGAGCGGGATGAGGACGACCAGGAACCAGGCGAGCTTCTGCGCCAGCGGCTCGGAGCGGAACGCCCCGAATAATGCGGCCATATCCTGCGGCTGGTTGACGACAACAAGCCCGACCGCAAGGACAAACAGAACGACGCAAATTCCGACGAACTTGGCCATTAAATACCCAGCCTGACCGAACAAATGCTCGGCTCGTTTGGTACGACAGGACCGCGCCGTGCACAAGCGCAGGCTTGGGTATAAAGTGGGTTCCGCGATTAAGTCCGCGGCCCGACACGGTGGTAACGGCGGAAGGAAGGCGCCCTCATGATCGCTTTACGGCACGCCGGACCGGCGCTCTGCGCGTTGCTTGCAGCGGCACTCCTCCTCGCCGCACCGTCAGCGTCGCGAGGCGAGGAGCCGGCCCCTGTCGCAGCCAAGCAGGACAATTGCCAGCGGGCGAAATTCCGCGTCGTGGTCGACGTCGGCCATACCGTCGATGTGCCCGGCGCCATCAGCGCGCGGGGGATTCCGGAATACGCGTTTAATCTTCAGCTTGCCCAACAGGTCAAACAGTCGCTCGCCGACTCAGGCTTCGACGAGGCCACCCTCCTCATCACCGCAACCGCGCCTTGGCAAGGTCTGTTCGAGCGGGCGGCGCGCGCCAACGCCATGCATGCCAATTTGTTTATTTCCATCCATCACGATTCGGTTCCGGACAATCTCCTGCAGACTTGGCAATACGCGGGTCTGGACGAGCACTATAACGACGACTATCCTGGCTATGCCATTTTCATCTCGAACGATAACCCGGATCGCGCCGGCAGCCTGATGTTCGGCGGATTTTTGGGCAACGAACTGCAAGCGCGCGGCTTGCAATATACGCCGCATTACACGTTGCCGCTGATGGGTCACCGCCGCCGCGAGCTGGTCGACGCCAAAGCCGGCGTCTATCGCTATGACCAGCTCATCGTCCTGCGCGAAACGCACATGCCGGCGGTGCTGCTCGAAGCGGGGTCGATCGTCAACCGCCAGGAGGAATTGCAGCTGGCAAGCCCCGAGCGCCGCTCGCTCACCAGCGCGGCCATCGTCGCGGCGGTCGAGGATTTCTGCGCGGCGCGCGCCAAGCCGGTAGAGGCGAGAGCCGCCGCGCCGGTCAAGCGCGTCGATTTGCGCCCGGCGGCGCGCTAACGCTTCACGCCGGCGCGGTCTGGCTCTGGCGCAAGGCCAATGCGCCGATGATCATGAAATTGAGAATATTGACGCCGAGCCCGGTGGCGAAAGCCGGCGCGTAAAAGCCGAAATAATCGTACAGCACGCCGGCGATCCAGCCGCCCGCCGCCATGCCGAAGCCGCTGCACAACAGCAGCGTCGGCATGCGCCAATAGGCGTCGTTGACCGGGAACAGTTCGCGCGAAGCCAGCACGTTGGCGGGAACCAGGCCGGAAAAGCCCATCCCGAACAGCGCCGCGACCGTGAACAAGCCGGCTTCGTTTTGTGTCAATAGAAATCCGAGCATGCCCAGCGCCTGACACGCCGATCCGGCAAGCATCGTGTACAGGCCGCCGATCCGATCGGAGATCGCTCCCCAAACTTGCCGGCTGAAAAACGCCGCGCCGAGCAGAACCGACACCATTGCCGCGCCATTTGCGGCGCTGATGCCATGATCGGTGCAAAACGCCACGAGATGCCCTTGCGGCATCGACATCGGAATACAGCACGTGAAGATCGCGCACATCTGCAGCGCAAAAACCAAATTCGGCGGCCAGCCCATCACCGACTTCCGCTTAATCGCTGAGGCCGTGTGCATCGCGTGACGCGGCGTATCCGGCGGTTGCTCCAGGAATACCGCGGCGGCCGGCGCGATGATAAGAAGCTCGAACGCCGCGTAGTACAGCATGGTATGCCGCCAGCCGGCATAGGCGATAGCGCGGGCGAAAATGGACGGCCAGATCGCGCCGGCGAGATAGGCGCCGCTCGAAATCAAGGCCAGCGCCGAGCCGCGCCGGCGGTCGAACCAGCGGCTGACATAGACGTAGCATGGTGCGTTGATGCCGCCGATGCCGATCAAGCCGATGAACAGGCCGTGCCCGACATAGAGCGGCCAGGACAGGCCCAATGTCGACAGCGCCAAGCCCACGGCAATCATCGCCGCGCCGAACATCACCGTCCAGCGCACGCCGACCCGCTCGGCGATCCGGCCCATCAAAATGCCGCCGACGCCGGAGCCGATCCACATCAGCGCGCTGGCGAAAGCCGGCACCGAACGCGCGCCGTCGACCTCGGCGGCGATGTCCTTGAGTGCGACGACGGTGATCCATGGCGCGCCGAAGGCGATCGCCATGACCACGAGGATCATGCTGGCGACGACCCAAGAGGCCCGCGTCTCAACCGATGAGACTGCCGATTGCAGCATGAGTTCCGCGTTGCTGGCGCGCCCGGCGCTGTTCATTGGCCGGCAGGGTATAGCAGCGGCCTGGTTTTACTGCCCATAAATTTTCGCACCCCTCCCGGGAATAAACCGCGGCCCTTCTCAATCCTGTCCTCGGAAGCCGGAACAGCCGCCGCGGCCATCAAGGTTCTGCGGCCATCGGCCTTTCAGAGGAGATCGGCAATGAGCGAATCCAATCGCGACGACGGCGTCAGCCGGCGCAAAGTGCTGGAATGCATGACCTGGGTCGGCACCGGCGTGTTATGGACCGTATCCGGCGGCGTGCCGCACTCGCTCGGCATCATGGGCGAAGCAGCCGCGGCCGAAGCGAAAGGCCTCACCTTCCTGCAGATCAGCGACAGCCACATCGGATTTCATCTACCCCCCAATCCGAATGCGCTCGGCACGCTCCAAGAGGCCATCGTCAAGGTCAATGCGCTGACGCTGCCGCAGAAGCCGGCCTTCATGATCCATACCGGCGACATCAGTCACCTGTCGCTGGAAGCGCAGTTCGACGACGCCGATAAGGTCATCTCGCAGGCGCGGCTCGACGTGCATTACGTTCCCGGCGAGCACGATTTCCTCGACCCCGACCGGAAGTTTTACATCGATCGCTACGGACGCGGCACCAAGGGCGCCGGCTGGTACTCATTCGACGCCAACGGCGTGCACTTCATTGGCCTCGTCAACGTCTTCAATCTCAAGGGCGGCGGCATGGGCGATCTCGGCGCCGAGCAGCTCGAATGGCTGGAAGACGATCTGAAAGGTCATTCTGCTTCGACCCCCATCGTTGTGTTCGCGCACATTCCGCTGTGGACTATCTATCCGGAATGGGGCTGGGGCACCGACGACTCGGCCCAGGCGCTCTCATATCTGAAGCGCTTCGGCTCGGTGACCGTGCTCAACGGCCACATCCACCAGATCATGCAGAAGGTGGAAGGCAACGTCACGTTCCACACCGCGCGCTCGACCGCGTTTCCGCAACCCGCGCCGGGCACCGCGCCCTCGCCCGGGCCGATAAAGGACTTCCCGGCCGACAAACTGCGCACCGTGCTCGGCATCGCCGACGTCACGTTCAAGCAGAACGAGCAGCGCCTCGCCATCATCGACAGCCCGCTGCAAGGCTGAAGGAAACCGCTATGTTCGATGCAAAATTTTCCATCGCAAAGTCCCTATCGAACACACTGCGTAGCGCGCTCGTCGCGGCCGGCCTGGGCGCCGCAATGGCGACGCTGCTGGCCGCGGTCGTGCTGCCCGGCTGGGCGCAAAATGCGCCGCAGCCTAGCGCCGGCGCCGTATCGATCGACAATTTCACCTTCACGCCGCAGACGCTGACGGTGAAGGCGGGCACCACTGTCACCTGGACGAATAGGGACGATATCCCGCACGGGATTGCCTCGGAAAACAACGCCTTCGCCAAATCGAAGGCGCTCGATACCGACGACAGCTACTCGTTCACGTTTACCACGCCCGGCACCTACAAGTACTTCTGCTACGTCCATCCGCACATGACCGGCACGATCGTGGTAGAAACCAACAACGGCTGACGATGCGACGCAGCGATGCTCGATCGGTTGCGAAGCGAAGCGCCGAAGGTATTTTGGACGGCCGAGCGCGCCACGATGACTGCCGACGCGAATGCCGAACAAGACAGAGCGCGGCGTTTTCGCGACGCCGCGCTGCCCTATCTCGACGACGTCTTCGCGCTGGCGCGTTACCTGATGCGCAACGCCGCGGATGCCGAGGATGCGGTGCAGGAATGTTATCTGCGGGCGTTGCGCCATTTTGACAGCTATCGCGGTCCAGCGATGAAACCGTGGCTCTTGGCGATATTGCGGAACGTCTGCAATGCGGAGTTCGCGCGGCGCGGCAGGCAGGACGTGCCGGCCGATGACGCCGAGGACGACCCGGCATCGGAACAGCCGCCGCTGTGGCAGGAGCCGCCGGGATCCCCGGAAGCCGTGCTGCTGCGCCGCCAGGACGACGACGCGATCCGCCGCCTCGTCGCCGCGCTGCCGCAGCCGTTTCGCGAGGCCATCGTGCTGCGCGAGGTCAACGAATTGTCGTATCAGGAGATCGCCGAGGTGGCTGGCGTGCCGGTCGGAACGGTGATGTCACGGCTTGCGCGCGCGCGCTCGATGCTGCGCTCGGCTTGGAACGTCGCGGAAGGCTCCGTACCAGGATCGATGCCATGAACTGCGCCGAATGCGAAATCCTGCTGCATGCGTTGATCGACGGCGAGCTCGACGCCGGGCATGCCCGCGACGTCGAGGCGCACGTGGCGACGTGTGCCGGCTGCGCCGCGAAGCTCAAGGCGTTCCGCGCCATACACGAAACAATGGCGAGAGCCGACCTCAAACAGACGGCGCCGGCGCATCTGCGCAGCCGCATCGAGGCGGCGCTGCCAATGCCTGCGGCGCACGATTCGGCGGAAATCATCAGACCGAGGCAATTCTTTCAGCCGTCGCGGCGCACTTTCTTCGGCGGCTTTGCCGTCGGCACCGCGCTTTCGGCGGCGATTGCCGCTACTCTCGTGCTCACCGTCTTCAGCAACGATCGGGAGCAGACGATCGCCGACGAGGTGGTCTCGGCGCACATCCGCTCGCTGCAACCCGGCCATTTGATGGACGTGGAAACGAGCGACCAGCACACGGTCAAGCCGTGGTTCGACGGCAAGGTCGACGTCGCGCCGCCGGTGATCGACCTGACCGCCGAGGGTTTCACGCTGCTCGGCGGCCGTCTCGATTACATCGATGGCGAGCCGGTCGCCTCGGTCGTCTACAAACGCCGCAAGCACGTGATCAATCTGTTTGTCGCGCAGCGTTTGGGCGCCGCGCACGCCACTGTGACCGACCGGACGGTGCAAGGCTACAATGTCCGCCATTGGTCGGCCGGAGGCCTCGACTTCTGGGCCGTCAGCGATCTCGATCCGGCCGAACTCGACGAGTTCGTGCAGAAAATCTCCGCGGCATTCCGCGGCAGCCCGTCCTGACTGGCCTGCGTCGCCATTACCGGGTAAAAGCCAAGCCGGCATACGGGCGTTTGAAAAAGCGCTGCCGGCAACCCATTTGGCATGGCAAACGTTTAAGTCGGTCATGGATCAACGTGTCGATAACGAGCGCCGCGCCGATTCGGCGCCCGGCCAAGAAGCGAAGCCCGCTTCCGGCGGGGTGAAGACGAAACGTTCGCTGCTCGAAAAAATTGGTCAACGCCGGGGCTTGGCTACCGTCATTGTCCTCGGTTCCGCCATCGCGATCCTCGCCATCGTCATGTGGTGGCTGCATGCCAGGAACTACGAATCGACCGACGATGCATTTATCGATACCCGCACGGTGCAGATCAGCCCCGAGGTCGCCGCCGCGGTCGTCGACGTGCCGGTAACCGATAACCAGGTGGTCGAGGCGGGGACTGAACTGGTCCGGCTGGACGACCGCGACTATATCGCGCAGCGCGACCAGGCGAAGGCGAATGTCGACAATCTCGTCGCGCAAATTGCCTCCCAGGAGGCAAAAATCGACCAAGCCGACAAACAGGTGGCGCAGGCGCAAGCCGCGCTGGCTTTCGCGCAACAGGAGGCCGATCGCTATGAGCGGCTACAGAAGCAGGACGCCGCCACCGTCGAACAGGCGCAGCAATATTCCTCGAACCTGCTGCAAGCCAAGGCCTCATTCGCGGCCGCGCAGGCCAATGCCGTTGCAACCGAGAAGCAGGATGCCGTGCTCCAGGCGCAACTGGAGTCTGCCAGAGCGCAGCTGGCGCAGGCCGAGACCAATCTGTCGCGCACCATCATTACCGCGCCGGTCGCTGGCCGGGTGACTCAACTCACCGCCGCGAAGGGCGCTTATGCCGCGGTCGGCCAGGTACTGATGATGTTCGTGCCGCGCGACGTTTGGATCACCGCCAATTTCAAGGAGACCCAGCTCGACCTCATGCGCCCAGGCCAGCCCGTCAATATCGAGATCGACGCCTATCCCGATCAAACCTTCAAGGGCCACGTCGACAGCGTGCAAGCCGGCAGCGGTACCGCGTTTAGCCTGTTGCCGGCGCAAAACGCGACCGGCAACTACGTCAAAATCGTGCAGCGCGTACCGGTGAAGATCGTCTTCAATAAGCCGCCCGACGTCCTGCTCGGTCCCGGCATGTCGGTAGTCCCGACGGTCAAAGTGCGATGAGCGATCAGTCGCGGTCGATGGGCTGGGATTCCAGCCGTTCGGCGGCAGGCGACCGCAACCCTTGGCTCGTCGCGGTCATCGTCTCGATCGCCACCTTCATGGTGGTGCTCGACACCGCCATCGCCAACGTGTCGCTGCGCTACATTGCCGGAAGTCTCGCCGCCAGCGTCGACGAAAGCACCTGGGTGGTGACGACCTATCTCATCGCCAACGCGGTGGTGCTGCCGGCGAGCGGTTGGCTGTCGAACGTCGTCGGCCGCAAGCGCTTCTACATGATATGCGTGGCGCTGTTCACGATCAGCTCGTTGTTCTGCGGGCTGGCGACCAACCTCACCACGCTGATCGTCTTTCGCATTCTGCAGGGCCTCGGCGGCGGCGGCATGCCGACCAGCGAGCAGGCCATCCTCGCCGATACCTTTCCGCCGCAACGGCGCGGCCAGGCCTTCGCGCTGTACGGTGTCGCCGTGATCGTCGCGCCGACGGTCGGCCCGACGGTCGGCGGCTGGATCACCGACAATTTTTCCTGGCATTGGATCTTCTTCATCAATGTGCCGATCGGGCTCGCTTCGCTGGCGCTGGTGCATTGGTTCGTCGACGAACCCGAAGTGCTCGAACGCGAACGGGACGAGCGTCTGGCCGGCGGACTGAAAGTCGATTGGGTGGGCTTTGCATTGATCGCGGCAACGCTTGCCTGTCTCGAAGTCGTGCTCGACCGCGGCCAGATCGACGATTGGTTCCGATCCGGCACCATTGTCACGTTCACGGTACTCGCCGCGGTGTCGTTCCTCGCCTTCATTCCGTGGGAACTCAGCCAGGAAGATCCGATCGTCGAAATTCGGCTGTTGTTTCACCGCCAATTCGGTATGGCGTTTTTTACTATGCTGTTGATCGGCGCGATCCTGTTCGGCTCGAACCAGATCATGCCGCAGCTGTTGCAGACGACGTTTCCGTACACGGCGATGCTATCCGGACTTGCCATGATGCCGGGCGGCTTGGCCATGCTGCTGATCATGCCGGTCGCCGGCCAGGTCACCGGCCGTTTTCAGCCGAAGTACCTGATGGTGCTGGGATTGAGTGGCATCGCGTTGTCGATGTGGTACTCGACCTCGCTTACGCCCGACGCCAGCTTCGATTATTTCGCCTGGGTGCGCGTCTATCAGACGATCGGGCTGCCGTTTCTGTTCATTCCCATCAACACCGTCGCTTATGACGGACTGCCGGCGAACAAGACCAATCAGGCATCCGCCCTCATGAATGTCGCCCGCAATCTCGGCGGCAGTATTGGAATCTCGCTCGCCAATGTCGTGCTGACTCAGCGCACTCAGTTCCATCAATCGCGGCTTGCCGAAGACACGACCCCCGCCTCGCCGGTATTTCAGTCCACGCTGAAAGCGGTGACGAACTATTTCGTGCACCGCGGCGCCTCTCCCGGCGCGGCGCACAGCGAAGCGATCGGATTGTTCGGCCAGATCATTCAAACTCAGGCAACGATTTTAGCCTACATTGACGTATTCTACGTTTGCGCCGTTGCCGCCGCGGTGATGATTCCGCTGGTCCTGGTCATGGTCCGGCGGGTGCAAAATCAAGCGCAGATGGCGGCGGGACACTGATGTAAAGCATTGGTGAGGAACCGGCGGAATTTCCTTGCCGAAAGCGTGTTAGTTCACCGACGCAAGCACCCGTAGCGCCATGGCGCACGCGGTGCACGGGAATAATGAGGGAACGTCGATGGCTTTGCCCGGGAAGGCAGTCATAATTCGCACGACCGCGCAGCTGATTGTGTTGACGACGCTCGCACTGTGTCTCGGCGCCGCCGCGCCGGACCCGGTGACGCTGAACGTGACGATGATCGATTACCAGTTCGTACCCGACCATCTGACCTTCAAGCATGGCGTGCACTATCGGCTGCATCTGGAAAATCACGGCAAGGAGACGCACGAGTTCACGGCGCCGGTATTCTTCGCCGCCGCCAAGATCAACAACCCGGACGTGCTCAACCGCGAGCACACCGAGGTGGTGATGCAGCCCGGCGACGTCAAAGACGTATTCCTCACCCCGGGCAAGCCCGGCACCTACGATCTGCGCTGCGCCGACCACGATTGGAACGGCATGGTCGGCGGCATCACCGTCGAATAAAGCCGTATCAGCGGCCAACGCCGCCGAACCGCCTTTGTCGCAGGCACGTTGCCGAAAAATGCGCCCGCGTGAGGCGCATTGCCACACGCTTCGCGCTTTCTGCTGCGCTTCGGCAGCAGTAAATTCGGGTGGCTGACAACGCCGCCCCGGCGCGCCACAAGGCCAAATCTCGACAACTGGCAGTTACACGTTTGCGTGTGTGCGCTGAAATGTCCTGCCGCCGCCAAAGTGCGGCACCAATCTTGCTTAGAGTCGTTGACGAGGGGGTTGCGGGGCTGACTAGCGCAAGATCTGGGAAGAAAGGAGTCGCCAATGTGTGACTTTAGCCTTCAAAGCGTGCGATCAAGACCGGCCATGGTCGGTGACAAGCTCGTGACGCGTGACTTCGGAACCGGAACCCGCGGGTTCTCGGCGTCCGATGACCCGGGAATGGCGGTCTGCATTCTACCCGGCACGGAGCTGGCCTTTGCCGGCGAAGTCGCCTGCCTACCGGCCGGTCTGCTCGGCTGGAAGACGAAGACGATCAACTACCAAACGGCCATCTTCCGGCAAGTCAACAAGGACAAGATGGCCGCGCATCACGATGCGCTCGAATTTCCTGACGGGCGTAGCGTGTTGCTGACGCTATTGTGCGAAGGCCAGGCGGCGACGGTTCTGCAATTGCCGGCGCAGCCGAAGACCGACGAAGAAGCGCGCGAGCAGGAACGCGTCAGCTACGTCGGCTGAAACTTCGCCGATAAGAAAGCCGGCCGCCGCAAGGCGGTCGGCGCGTATCTGCAAGCAACCGTTTGGCCGCTAAGACGGCTGACCCGGGTGGGTGCCAATCCACCCGGTTTTCGTCGTGACTCAAAGGCGGAAGAAGTAGAAAATTGTCTTTCTGAGTCCCCAATTGGCCAATGCTATGCCGGCCGCTCACTGTGCCAGCATTGTCGCCAAACGTCCGCCAATACACATACTTCGCCATACACATGCAATGAACGAATCGCTCGACCAACCGGCAGCTGCAGATCGCTCCACTGTCGAGCCGGCGGCTGCGCCGGCGACAGCAACCGTACCCGCCGCGCAACCGGATGCGGTGCGAGAGGTTACGGAGCCGTCGACGGCCGCGCAGTTCCTCACCGTCTTTCCGCCGATCATGCTGCCGATGTTTCTGGCGGTCGCGGACCAGACCATCGTCGCCACCGCGCTGCCGGCCATTGCATCGAGCCTCGGCGAAATCGAACGCGCCTCTTGGGTGGTGGTTTCCTACTTGATCGCCAATACGATCGCCGCGCCTGTGTACGGCCGTCTCGGCGACACGTTCGGCCGCCGCTTGATGATGGTGCTGGCGCTGGCGCTGTTCATGGTGGGCTCCGTGCTTTGCGCGCTCGCACCCAATATCGAGCTCCTCACCGCGTTCCGCGTGCTGCAGGGGTTCGGCGGCGGCGGCTTGATGACTTTGTCGCAAGCACTGATCGGCGAAGCCATCCCGCCGCGCGAACGCGGCCGCTATCAGGGTTATCTTGCCGGCATAGCGGTCAGCTCCAACACTTTTGGTCCCGTCGCCGGCGGCTATCTGACCCAGGCGTTCGGCTGGCAGTCGATCTTCTTGATCAACATTCCGCTCGGGCTACTCGCAATGTTGTTCGTGTTTCGCATTCCGCCGCGGCAGGGCGACCGCCGCCGCACCACGTTCGATGCGCCGGGACTGGTGCTGTTCATCTTCTTCGTCGGTCCCGTCATCCTGGCGCTCGAACAGGTGCAGCGCATGCAGCTCAGCGCGCTGCCGATGGCGCTGGCCATGCTCGCCGTCGGCCTGGTGTCGCTCGGTCTGCTGACCTGGCAGGAACGGCTCACGGCAGCGCCGCTCATTCCGCCGAAACTGTTCAGGCAGCCCTCGATCTGGCGCGCTGACGCCATGGCGGCGCTGCACGGCGCGGCGCTGGTTTCGCTGATCACGTTTCTGCCGATTTATCTGCGTGCCGTCCGCGGCGCTTCGCCGGGCGAGACTGGCCTGATCCTGCTGCCGCTCACCGCCGGTATCGGCATCGGCTCGATGCTTACCGGGCAGATGGTGACCAGGACGGGCTACACCGCGGTATTCCCGACATTTGGATTGATGGGCGCCACTGCGGGCCTGTTGTTCATCGGCTTTTGGATTCCGCATCTTTCGACCGGCGGGATGGCTTGGGCCTTCTGCGTGATCGCGCTGTTCATGGGCACGGTGATGGGCGTGGTCCAGGTTACGGTGCAGGCCGTTTCCGGCCCCCGGCTGCTCGGCACCGGCGCGGCCATGGTGCAGTTCTCCCGCTCGGTTGGCGCCGCCTTCGGCACCGCCGCGGTCGCCGCCATCCTGTTTTCGATCCTCACGGCAACGGACCGCGACACGGCAGTCCTGTTCGGCACCATTATCGAACACGGACCGGAGGCGATCGCATCGCTCGATCCGGCGCGGCAGGCGATCGTGCATGCCGAGATCGGCGACGCCTTCCGCGCCGCTTTCCTCACCATCGCCACCTTCACCGGATGCGGCACCTTGCTGGCTTGGTCGCTGCCACTGCGCCGGCTTTGACCGAATAAGATCGCGGCATTGCGGCGCGCCGCCGCACGCGGCAGACTTCAAGGAAACCCGGGGAGGCAGCGATGATCGTCGACGCGCAAGTTCATTTCTGGAAAGCCAATACGGCGGACCGGCCGTGGTTGCCTAACCGCGTCGCGCAGCTTCCGGAGCCCTTCACCGCGGATAAATTCGTGCCGATGATGGACGAGGCGGGCGTCTCTCGCGCCGTCATCGTGCCGCCATCCTGGGAAGGCGACCGCAATGACTGCGCACTTGAGGCCGTGGCGCGCTATCCCGGCCGCTTCTCCATCATGGGCCGCATTCAGGTGCAGGATGCGAAATCGGCAGCGCTGTTGCCGGACTGGAAAAAGCAGCCGGGCATGGTCGGGATCAGGCTGACGTTTCATCCGCAGCAATGGTCCTGGCTGCAAGATGGAACGGTGGAATGGTTTTGGCCGCTGGCCGAAAAATACGGCCTGCCGATCATGTTCTACGGCGCGCCAATGCCAAACTTCGCACTTATTGCCGAACGTCATCCGCAATTACAAATGATCGCCGACCACCTCGGCGTCACCGGAGAGGTTGCGAAGAGTCCCCGCATGGCGGAGGCCATCGGCGAGACCGCGGCGCTTGCCAAATACCCGAATGTTTCGGTGAAGCTGTCGACGACGCCGTTCTACTCCAACGAAGCCTACCCGTTTCGCGACATGACCGTACATATTCGCCGGCTGTTCGACGCCTTCGGCCCGCGCCGCTGCTACTGGGGCACCGATCTGACGAATTCCTACGCCAAAGCTACCTACAAGCAACGCGTCACCCATTTCACCGAGACGCTCGATTTTCTTTCGGCGGCGGACAAAGAGTGGGTAATGGGACGCGCAATTCTGGAACGACTGGGGTGGAAATAGCCGTCCTCCATGGCGAAGATCCTGCTGACCCGGCACGGCCACGTCGAGGGCATCAAGCCCGAGCGATTTCGCGGTCGCGAGCCGCTTGCGCTGACCGCGCGCGGCCGTGCCCAGGCCGCGGCACTGGCGCAACGCATCGCCAGTGCCTGGCAGCCGAGTCATATCTATACGAGCCCGCTGGGCCGCTGCATCGAAACCGCAACCGCCATCACCAAGGCCTGCGGTATCGCTGCCAAAACCTGCGATGCGCTCAACGACATCGATTACGGCGCCTGGCAGTTCAAGACTTTCGCCGAGGCCAAGGCGCTCGATCCGATGCTGTTTGCCGCCTGGTTCGCCACGCCGCATCTTGTCCGCTTTCCCAACGGCGAATCGCTCCAAGACGTTGCGGCGCGGCTCGCAGACGCGGTGCGCATGGTGCTCGCCCGCCATGCCGAGGAGACGATCGTGCTGGTCGGCCATGACAACGTGAATCGCGCGCTATTGCTCGGATTCCTCGATCTACCGCTGTCGGCCTATTGGCGCATCGCGCAGGAACCCTGCTGCCTCAATGAGATTGATATCGACGGCGGAAAGGTTTGTATCCGGCGCATCAACGAGACCGCACATCTTGATGCAATCGCGCACGAACACGACACGCAATGACCTCTCCACACGGATCGGCCCGAGTGCCATGACCTATGTCGGTCGCTCGCTGCCGCGTCTTGAGGATCGCCCGCTCGTCACCGGACAGGGCCGCTTCGCCGCCGACATCTCGTTTGCACATCAATTGCACATGCGCGTAGTCCGTTCCGCCCACGCGCATGGCCGCATCGTCGCGATCGATGCCGCCGCGGCGCGCGCGATGCCGGGCGTCACCGCCATCTGGACGGCAGCCGACGTCGCCGAAATTCCGCCGATCGATTTTCGCCTCACCCGCATCGAGGGACTCGAGCCCTACCGCCAGCCCATCCTCGCCAGCGAGCGCGTTCGCTATGTCGGCGAGCCGGTCGCGGTCGTTTTCGCAGCCGACGCTTATACGGCGGAAGACGCAGCCGACTTGGTCGCCGTCGAAATCGAGGCCTTGCCCGAACTGCTTGCCGCCGATGCGCCGCCCGGGGAATTCGACGCCGGCCATTCGACCGAAGCCGCGATCGTGCGTAAGGGCTATGGCGACGTGGCGGCGGCTTTTGCCAAAGCGCATGAGATCGTCGCGCTCGAGCTTAAGATCGGCCGGCACAGCGGCGTGCCGCTGGAGACGCGCGGCGCCATCGCGCGATACGACGCGGCGCGCAACGTGCTTGAGCTTTATGGCGCGGCCAAAGTGCCGCACTGGAACCGCGACAGCCTGGCGCGCATGCTTGGGCCGCCGCCCTCCTCCGTGCATCTGCGTGAAGGCCATACCGGCGGCGGTTTCGGCGTGCGCGGCGAGCTCTATCCCGAAGACGTGCTCGCCTGTCTCGGCGCCGTGCGGCTCAACCGCGCGGTGAAATGGATCGAAGACCGCCGCGAGCACCTCATCGCCGCCAATCACTCGCGCCAGCAGCATTACCGCGTCCGCGCCGCCGTCAACCAAGCCGGCCGGCTCCTCGCCATCGACGGCGAGTTCTTCCACGACCAGGGCGCTTATGTGCGCACCCATGCGGCGACGGTGCCCGATCTCGCCGCCACTATGATGCTCGGGCCCTATCGCATCGGCGCCTATCGCATGATCGGACGCATCCGGCTCACCAACAAAACACCGTGCGGCACCTATCGCGCGCCGGGGCGTTACGAGAGCACGTTCGTGCGCGAGCGATTGTTGGACGCGGTCGCCGCGCGCCTGCACCTCGACCCGGTCGAAATCCGCCGCCGCAATCTCATCGCCGCAGCCGAGATGCCGTACGCCCGGCATCTCGATACGCTGGGCACCGAAATGACTTACGACTCGGGAGATTACGCCGGGCTCCTCGACAAATCGCTTGCGGCAATCGGCTGGGACAGGCTGCAGCAAGATCTCAAGCGCCGGCGTGGCGCCGGCGAAGCGGTTGGCGCGGGCCTCGCAATGTTCGTCGAAAAAAGCGGGCTTGGACCTTACGACAGCGTCCGCGCTTCCATCGATACCTCCGGAACCGTCGAAATCGTGACCGGGGCGACATCGGTCGGCCAAGGCATGGAGACCGTCATCGCGCAAATCTGCGCCGATGCGCTCGGCGTCGATTACCGCCGCGTGCGCGTGGTGCACGGCCAGACCGACCGCATCGCCTTCGGCATGGGCACGTTCGCGTCGCGAGTGACGGTGATGACCGGCGAAGCCACGCGCATTGCGGCGACGAAGCTGCGCGCCAAGGCGCTCGCCGCCGCGGCCGGCCTCCTGCAAACCCCCGCCGCAACGCTCGACGTGATCGACGGCACGGTGGTGCGCAAGAATGCCGCCCAAGGACAAGGCCCATCGATCGCGCTCGGCGACATCGCGCGTGCGCTCAATCCCGGCTCGAAGCTCCTCGGCGACGCGCTGCCAGGGCTTTCCGCCGACGGCCTGTTCGAGCAGCAGCACATGAATTATCCGTACGGGATCCATTTTGCCGTGGTGCGCGTCGACCGCGGCACCGGAGCGGTCGCGGTGGAGCGCTTTTTCGTCGCCTATGACATCGGCAAAGCCGTCAATCCGATGCTGGTCGACGGCCAGATTGCCGGCGGCGTCGCGCAAGGCATCGGCGGCGCGCTGTTCGAAGAGTTCCTTTACGATGCAGGCGGTGAGCCGCTCTGCGTCAACTTGGCCGATTACCTCATGCCGACGGCGCGCGAAATTCCGCCGATCGAGGTGCTCATCACCGAGGACGCGCCGAGCCCGCTCAATTCGCTCGGCATCAAAGGCGCCGGCGAAGGCGGCGCCAATGCCGTCGGCGCCGCTATCGCCGCGGCTATCGACGACGCGCTTGGCCGGCCCGGCGCCGTGACCGAACTACCGGTCACGCCGCCGCGGCTGCATAGGATTCTGCAGCCGCACAAAGCGCTGCAATAGACAGTACTATTTGTATTTCGCCGCCGCCGCGAAGACGGTTTTGACGGCCGCGTTCAAGTCGGGCTTCGACGCCGACAGATCGACGCCGATGCTGGACACTTTGGCGATTAGCTCAGCCTGGTCCGCTGGTGGCAGTCTGTTCGCCTGGCCGCCCGAATCCAGCCAAATCTTGCGCTGCGCGTCGAAGAATTGAATGACAAACGGAACGATATCGTTCGACACCTTGGCCGCATCGTCGTGCACGATTTTCTGCAGGTCCGGCGGCAAGCCGTCGACCCATTTTTTGCTGAGTACGGCAATCGAGGTGACGTAAGGCTGATCGGTCTCGGTCACGTATTTGGCCGCGTCGATATAGTGCAGCGTCGTGTATTGGGTCATCGTGGTGAGCGAGCCATCGAGTGCGCCCTGCTGCAGCGCCGGCAGAACGTCGGCGAGCGTCATGGCGACCGGCGAGCCGCCCATGCGCTTGATCAGCTCGAGCTGAAATTGCGAAGCCAACACGCGAATCTTCAAGCCGGAGAAGTCGGCAAGACGGTGGATCGGCTTTTTGGTGATGATCGAGGAAGGTCCGATCGGAAATATGCCGGCGCCCACCAGGCCCTTGTTGGCGCCCAGCCCCAGCATCATATCGTGCACTGCGGGATCGTTGATGGTGCGCAAGTATTGGTCACGACTCGAAAACAAACCCGGCGCACTCAGCGCCTCGTAGCGTTCGTCGACGCCGACGAGGAATTCCGGCGGTCCGACCCAGCCCTGGATCGCGCCGAATTGCGTGCCCTCGATCTGCCGGGGGATGGCGCCGAGCTGGCTCGCCGGATAGACCTCACCCTTGATGCGGCCACCTGAGTCCTTCTCCACTGCGGCGGCAAATCGCTTGAGCCATTCATGCTGCGTATCATTGAGCGTCGCCGTTGAGAGCTTCATGACAATCGGATTGGCTTGGGCGGCAGCCGGTGACTGAAGTCCGATCATCACCACTACCGCCGCAGCAAAGAATGTTGCGACGGTCATGCGGTTGTTGCTTCTTATTGCGCTCATAAATCCCTCCCTACCCCTCGACAATGCACCAGCCCGCCGCGCGTGGCGGAAAGGCTTGCAGACTGCCACAGCGCTTGGAGCCCGTACAGAAGTCGATTCGCCACGCCGAAAGCGCTATCGTACCGCGGGGTGATCGATGAGCGACGTATCGGTGGGTAACGTGCGGCTGACGGTGCGTATCGATTTCGGCTCGGCCGGAGCGCTTGGCCCCGGCAAGATCCGGCTTTTGGAAGCAATCCACCGGACCGGCTCGATCTCGCAAGCCGCTCGCTCGCTCGACATGTCGTACCGCCGCGCCTGGCTTCTGGTCGACGATTTGAACCGCTCTTTCCGCGAACCGGTGGTCACCACCCAGCCCGGGGGCACGCGCGGCGGCGGCGCCGCGCTCACGCGATTTGGCTGCGACCTGATCAAGAAATATCGTTCGGTCGAAACCCAGGCGACGAAGGCGGCCAAGCGTCAGTTGCATGATCTCAAAGACGCCCTCCGCACGCGTACCCGGCCTGTGCCCAAGCGGCTGAAAACTTCGATCCAGGCAGCCAACCGCGCCGATGACGAATGACTGTGTGGCGCGGCAGCCACAGCTTGTCGGCTTTTTCGCTGTGCGCAGACTAACCGTTTCTTTCCGCGATGCCTTCTTGCAAAGTAAGCGAAGGGGCATGCGGCGAAGGTCAGGAGATTGCGAGTGCGACCGTTAGCGATCTGGGGCGCCATTGCCGGCGTCGTGCTCGCCTCCAGTGCGGCACGCAGCGCCGACATGGCCGTTAAAGCTCCGCCGTCGCAAAGCTGCGCGCAGGCCGTCGATGGCGTGAACGGCAAGCTCGGCGGTTTCGGCGGCTCGTTCGGCGATAAGTCTTACTACGAGGGCGAAGGGGCGCTCGCTGTGCCGCTTGGATGCGAATTCGGCGCACAGGTCGATCTCAACGGCGGAAGTTTCGACGGACGTTTCATCGGCACGGTCGCCGGTCATTTGTTCTGGCGCAACCCGGCGCAGGGCCTGCTCGGCGTCTATGGCGATTTCACGAAATGGGATGAGTTCGGCGGGGTGCGCGCCGGTCACGTCGGGCCCGAAGCTGAAGGGTACTTCGGACGGTGGACGGTGCAGGGCGTGGCCGGAGCTGAATTCGGCAACAGCGCTTCCGGCACCGTCGGGACGGTCATCCAGACTTTCGATGTCAGGACGCGCTTCTTCGACGAGGTCAATCTCGCCTACTACCCGATCGATAACCTGGAACTGTATGTCGGCCATCGCTACCTCGGCGGCAAGAATGCCGCGGCCTTCGGCGCTGAGTGGGGCATGCCCATGAGCCATGGCGTAATGGCGGCCTTGTTCGCGGAAGCGCGCGTCGGCGAAAATTCCGATCACGGCGCCTGGGGCGGCGTGCGGTTCTATTTCGGCCAGAAGGACAAAACCCTGATCCGCCGCCACCGCGAGGACGACCCGACCAACTGGAACAATGGATCTGACTCCACGTCGAATGGGGGCGGTCAGACGCCGACATCGACCGAATGTCCGCCGGGCGAAACGTTCATTGAAGGCGCGTGCCGGGAGCCGGTATAAGTTCCTTTTTTCGACCAGAGTCATTCCAGTAGTGGTCGTTCAGCAAATTCGCGGACAATTGCGCGGAGTGGATCCGTTACAGTTCGGCCGCGATGTAATGCGTCACCTTTGGCGCGCCGCTCAAAGTGAAGCGGTGCACAGCGTCTTGGACCAAGCGGTCCGCATTGGTCACGCGCTCGTGCTGGCGCAGATGCTCCATCCACGACTCCACAAGGAAGGTCTCCACCATCCGCCCCTCCTCGGCGGCATCCTCGAACACGCCCCAGGCATAGGCACCGTCGCGCCGGCGTTCGTGTTCGAGCCTCGCCAGCGCTTCGAGAAACTCTTCACGGTCCGCCGGCCGGATGCGATATTCGACAGTCACCAGCACCGGTCCGCGGTCCTGTTCGATGGCTTGCGCGGTGATCGGCGCCGGCCAATGCATCGAGGGCGTCAGATCGACGCCGGCGCCGGTCTGCAGTTTCCACCGCCAGGTCAGCGCTATCGCCGCAACCGTGCCGGCGGCGGCAAGGAAATGCGCGGCCGGCAACCCGACGCGAGCGGCAATCTCGCCCCAGGCGGCGCTGCCGAGCGTCAGGCAACCGAAGAACACCGTCGTGTAGAGGGCAAGACCCCGCGCGCGCACCCAATCTGGCAACGCGACCTGTGCGGAGACGCCAAGCGTCGCCAGCGCAGCGATCCATGACACCCCGGCAATGGCGCTCGCAAGCAGCGCCGTTACCGGCTCGCGGGCGAGACCGTAAAGCACCATCGCCACGGCCTGGCCGAGCGCGCCGAGCGCCATGAGCCGGTCCGCTCCGAGTTTGCCTTTCAGCCAGGGCAGGAAAAATGCACCGGCCACGGCGCCGGCGCCGATAACGCCGAGCAGCACGCCGTAAAACCCCGGGCCCTTCGCAATCTGCTCGCGGCTGACAAGCGGCAGCAACGCCCAGTAAGCGCTGGTGAACAGGAAAAATCCGGCTGCCCGCACCATCGTTGAGCGCAGATGCAGGTTGTGCCGGGCATAGCGAAGTCCGGCCAAAATCGCTTGGCCGAAGCGCTCGGCCGGCAACAATGTTACGGCGCCTCGTCGCGGCCGCCACCACAGCAACGAACCGACGATCGCCAGATTGGCAATCGCATTGGCCCAGAACGGCGCGACGACGCCATAGGCGGATATCGTCATGCCGCCGAGCGCCGGGCCGATGGCGCGCGACACGTTCACGCCGGCGCTGTTGGCGGCAATCGCCGGCGGCAAATCGTCCTTGGGAACCAGCTGCGGCACGACCGCCTGCCACGCCGGCACGGTCAAGGCGCCGGCGGCGCCGATTAGGAAGGTGAACAGCAACAGATTGCCCGGCGTCGCCAGCCCAAACCCGACGATCGCTGCATAGACCGCGGAGACCGCGGTCGTCAGCGATTCAACGACAATCAGAAATTTCCGCTTGTCGAAGATGTCGGCGAGCGCGCCGGCGGGAATGGCGAACAGGAAAATCGGCAAAGAACTCGCCGCCTGCACCAAAGCGACGATCAACGGATCGGGATTGAGGCTCGTCATCAGCCAGCCCGATGCGGCGCTGTACATCCACCAGCCGACATTGGAGATCAGCGTCGCCGTCCAGATGACGGCAAAGGCGGGATGACGAAACGGCGCCAGGAAAGACGGCGCGCCCTCGGCCGTCGTGCCCGCGGGAGCGCTCATGCCGCGGGCGGCCGGTGCGCGAGCCAGCGGCCGCCTTCCGCGGCGGCGAATAGCTCGGCAAGCGCGGCGTTGACGGCTTCGGGCTCTTCGCTGGTGATGGTGTGACCGGAGCGCGGAATGACAAGCAGCGCAGCGGTCGGCGCCGTGCGTTTGAGAAAGACGCTGCCGTCGAGGCAAGTCTCGTCCTCGTCGCCGACAATGATGAGAAGCGGCACGGAGAAGCTTTTAAGGTCCGCTTCGAGATCCCAGAGCGTCGGGCGCTTGCTTTGCAGCATCGTCATCGTGAGCGCGTGGCCTTGCGCCGAATGCTCGCCGAGCATGCGCGCGAATTCCGCGTAGCCGCGCGGATCCTTGTATTTTTGCGCTTGTCGCGTGGCGCCATCGGCATAGATCGCCGCGGCTTGCACCATGCCTTTCGCGGTGAACATTTTCGCGGTTTCCGCCGCTTGCGCGCGCATCGCCTGACGCGCGGCCGGATCCGGCAGCGAGCCCCAGCCGCAGCCGGCCGCGGTCACCGAAATGCAGCGCTCGGGATGGCGCAAGCCGACGTGGAGCGCGGTATAGGCGCCCATGGAGTGGCCGACGATGTGGGCTTTTGCGATGCCCAGCGCATCCATCAGCGTGATCGCGTCGCCGCGCGCGATATCCTGCCCATAGCGCGCCGGATCGCCCGGCACGTCGGACGGCGGATAGCCGCGTTGGCTGTAGGTGACGCAACGATGCGAGCGCGAGAAGCGGCGCATCTGCGGCTCCCAGGTGCGGTAATCGCCGGCAAACTCATGCACGAACACGACCGGCGTCCCGGCGCCTGACTCCTCGTAATAGAGTCCGACGCCATCCGCTGTTTTGATCTTGGGCATTGTGGAACCTTACTCGTCGCAGTGTCGCGTCATGCTACAAAAATTGACGCCCAGCCTGCAAACGAACTCCGCTGCGATCCCGCAAAAGCGAAAGGGCCGCCTTCGCCAGGCGGCCCTCGCATGCCGGATATAACGTGCGTCGAAGAGGTTTTCGATCAAGCCATCCAGAAGGGCTTATGGGCTTCGCGGTGCACGTCGCAACGGGTGATGCCGATATCGCGCAACGTTGCGTCGCTCAGTCCTTCCAATTCATAGCGCGAGCGCGACCGACGCTGCCACTCGCCGATGCGGCGGACGATCCGGCCCCAACTAAATGAGCGGTGGGTCCGGAAGCTGGTCATTGTGGTGGTGGTCATGGCTTTCTCCATATCCGGCAGGCTAAGCGTTGATTGCACTCTAAGCGGAGTTTGCAGTGCGAAATGTGATCGCAAGCACAGTTTGGCTGTTTCCCACTAAGTCATTGGTATTGAATGTATTATTTTGACGATACGGTGGTAGTTGCGGTGCTTTTTGCACCGGCTTCAGGCGGCCTTCGGAGCAGACGGCACTGCGATCTCGCAAATTCCGGTGACCGGCTCCGGCAGTAACGCCTCCGACCGGTCGTAGCCGCGCACGCGCAACACGCCCTCGGCCGGACACATGGCGACGGCAAGCCGGGTGTAGGGATTGAGGACCGGCTCGCGCACCCAATCGAAGCTCGGCGCCGACGCCGCGCCGTCCCATCCCTTCAGCGATTCGCGGCGCGCGCGGCTATAGCCCGCCGCATCGGCAAACGAGCTGGTCAAGAAGCGGCGCGTGCCGATGCGGCCTTCCCAACCTGCCCGGCACGGCACCCAATCGTTGGCGGCGCTGGTTTCCTCCTCGCGGGTGACGAAATCGGTCTCGGTGCGCTCGATCACGCAGCGCTCGTTCGCGGCGCAGCCGGCCAGGACGAAGATCACTGGGCGCGCCACCGGCGTCGTCTCCAGCATGTGGCGCGCCGCGGCGAAATCCGCGCAAAGCTCGAAGGTCCGGCGCAGCAATTGGTCCGGCGGCATCAGATCCGCCGATCGCCAGATCGCATGCGCATTGACGGCAAAATCATACGGCCGCAGCCAGCGATGCGCGGTGCGCCGGCGCATCGGCGCCTGATTGACGCAAGCGGCGAAGCGAAACGGCGCCATGGCGGTCAGCGCGCCGACATAGCCCGGCCAGGTGACGCTGTAGAAATCGCCGCAGTCGCCATGCATATGCGCCACTTCGGCATAGCGGCCGAGCCCGAGGAACGGCCAATCGAGCGTGCGGAGAATCCACGGCGCGCCGTTGTGCTCGATTGCGAGCGACGTGCAGGCCCATTGATAGGACGCATTGAGGAGCCATACGCCGGAGAAATCGAGCACCGCCGCGATTTTTCCGATCTCATCGACATAGGGCGAACGCGAGCGCGCCAGCCAGCGCCGCGACGCCCAGTCGAGCGCCGGCACGAGCGGCATCGACGCGCGCGGCAGAAAGCCGAGACAGGCGTCGCGCAGCGCACGCGCCCGCGGCGCGTTTTTTTGCGCGTGGTGCGGCGGCCCGCCCTCACGCAGATCGACCACCGGAATATCGCCTACCACCGCAGCTTTCTCATCGACGAATATCATGGAGCGACAATCTAGCAGACCGGCGCTCACTCCGCGATAACCGGCAGCAGCAGATGCGAGGGATGCTGGAGGTCGTGATAGACCTTGTGCAGCACCGTCTTGCTCGAGCAGATGTGGTACGGAACGTATTCCGCGTTGGTGGCGCCGGCGACGCCGGTCGGCAGATCGAGGCTGGTGATATCGAGGCAGATGCGGTGGCCCTTCCTGAACAAATTCGCCGTCGCCATGACCTCGATCTGATATTCCTCGATGGCGCCGGGCGTGACCGGCTGCCAAGCCGCCCGGGTCAGCGGATGCCACGGCCACCACGGCTTTGAGCGCTTGGCATCGATCGCCCGGTGCGAGGCCTTCAGCCAGCCGCGGGTGATCTCGCGCTCGGGCAGATCGTGCGGCACCTCGCGCTCGCCCTCGCGCACGCTCAACACCGACACATCGGGACCGACGTCTTTGACGATGACGATCCAGTTGGTGTCGTCCTGATCGATCGATGCATACAGCGTCAACGCGATCGGCCCGGCCACCAGCACGTCGTGCGGCAGCGGATCGGTCATGTAGCGCAGCCGCGCAATCGCGCCGGTCTGCGACGGCGGCATTTGCACGAACGCGTCCGGCGGCTGCGTCTCGGTCGCGCTCGACGGCGCGATCGTATCGGTCGTCAGCCGCTCCCAGCTCTTGAGATAGAGCTTAGTCCATTGCGTCTCCGGCAGCGGCCAATCGCTGGCGCTGCGCCACTCGTTTGCCCCCATGACCCAAAACCGCACCGGCGCCTCGTCCATGATGCCGCTGTCGATGCCTTTGAGCCAATGATCGTGCCAGCGTAAGACTTCGCTGTGGAACGTGTGGTACGGACGTTCGAGATGCGCCGGTCCGGCGAGCAACAGCTTCTTCGGCGCCCTGATGTTGCCGTACCAGTGCTGGCAGCCGTTGAGGTGCGTCTTGTAGGTGTAGCCGTACCAGCCGGAGCCGGTATAGGTCGGCACTTTGATCTGTTCGAATTCCGCCTCGCTTTTTTGCACCGCCGCCTCGGAGTCGAACGGATCGACCAGCACGTTGTAGTAGGGCGGCATGTGCTGGCCCTTTTGCGCGATCAGATTGTAGACATGCGGATACATCTTGTAGTCGGGATTGTTCATGGCGTCGCGCCACAACTTCTCGCGCTCCGCCGGCAACGAGCCGGGCGGCCCCTTGTGCTGATGCATCGCCGAGAAATGGCCGACCAGATAACGGAACAGGTGAATGACGCCGCCGGGATATTCGTCGCGAAAGCCGCCGAGCTCGCCATAGGCGCCGCGCGAATCGAACGGGAAGATCGCTTTGAGATGCGGCGGCTGTTTCTTGGCGACCGCAAGCTGCTCGGCGCCGAAGCCGGAAATGCCGACCATGCCGACATTGCCGTCGCACCAGTCCTGCGCCGCGATCCACTCGATCAGATCGTAGCAGTCCCATTCGCGCGAGCCGCCGCCTTCCGATTTGCCGACGCCGCGCGGCGAACCGATGACGTGGACGTAGCCGCGCGAGACCAGGAATTTGGTGTCGCCGGCTTCCAGCGGACCGGTCCACAGCGGCGACCAGGCCGGCTGCGGCGGCAGCGCTGCCGCCATGTCGGGACCCTGGAAGTCCTTGTTGTAGATGGCGAACGCCAACAATGCAGGAAATTTTCCGCCCGCGCCCGGACGATAGACGTCGATGCAGATTTTGACGCCGTCGCGCATCGGCACCATGACGTCGATATCGCGGGCGATTGAGGTGAATGTCGGCGCGCGGTCGTAATGCGGTCCGGGATTTTCCGCTGACTGCAATAATTGTGACGACGATTTGGGACGCGACGCCTCGACGCTCACTCAACCCTCCCGCGACCGCGCCGATACCAACTCGCTTTGCTTGATGGCAAGCTTGGTTTTCGGCTTGGCAAATGCCAGCATATTCGTCTAATGCGCCGTGCAATAGCAAGTTCGCGGCAATCTACGACGAACACAGGAGGACTCGCCTATGGAGTTGAAATCGACGCGCCGAATCGTGACGGGCCATGACGCCCAGGGCAAAGCGGTCGCGCTGTTCGACAGTGCGCTGCCGGCAAAGCAGCGCAGCGCCGGCGGCAACGGCATGACGCTGTTATGGGTGACGAGCGAATCCCCGGTCGACGTCGCCGGCGCCGCCGACCGGGCGCAAACGCAAGTCGGCGTGCCGCCGTCCGCCAACGGCACCATCTTCCGCATCGTCGATTTCGCGCCAATGCCGGCGAACGCGGCGCCGGTCGATCATCATCAAATCCTCCTTTCGATGGGCATCGATCCGGCGACGCAAGGCTATGCGCGGCACGCCAATACTCACCGCACCCGGACCATCGACTACGCCATCGTGCTCGACGGCGAAATCGACATGCTGCTCGACGACGGCGAGATCCACGTCAAAGCCGGCGACGTGTTGGTGCAGCAGGCCACCAATCACGCCTGGGTCAATAACGGCACCAAACCGTGCCGCATCGCTTTCATCCTCATCGATGGCAAAACGCCGCCGGCGTGGAAGCAGGGTTGGAAACCGTAAGGCTTTCCAGCCGACGGAAAGCGGCGATGACGGCCGTGTTGCGGAACACGCGCCGTCATCGCGGCAAACACATCTTCGATCCATCGGGCAGATCGATCTCGGCAAGCGATAGAGCCATTGCTCCCGAATGGTAATGGCCGATGATCGTAGTCAATTCGATCGTCCCGCGATCGCCAAAGCAGGCGCGGGCCCTGCCGAGCGTGGCGTCGCTCACAGCATGGTTGCTCAGCATTTCGGACGTGAAGGCAAAGGCCGCCGCTTCGTCTGTCGCCGCGAACGTCGCCTCTCGCCGATTTTTTATGCAATCGATCGCCACGGGCGACAGGCCATGCTTCAGCGCCAGCGGAGCATGATTGAACCAAATATAATCGCAATCGTAATGACGGGCGGTGACGAGAACAACGAGCTCCGAAATGCGCGGTTCGAGAACGGTGTTCCAGCGCAGGAACTCGCCGAGCTTCTGAGCTCGGGCGGCGAGCTCCGGACTATACAGCCAAACACGTACCGGGCCGCGCACCTCGCCGCGCGGACCGGCGGCAACTTCGTCAGCAACCTGCTGCTGCTCTTTGCTTAAGGATGCGAGGTCCGGCAGGGGAATTCGGCTGGACAATGGGCGGTCTCCATCTTGATCGACCCGCTTTTGTAGCGGATCGAAATCAAGTCACTGTGTTGAGAAAATCCTCGAGCGAATACAGCTTCTGCACCGCTTTCGGCTCAACCACCGGAGTGCCCTGGAAGGGCGTCGCCTGATACAGCCACTTTTTCGGCGGCGGCAAGTCCCAGGTGAAGCGATTACCGCTGTGCCAACGCTGGGGCTCGTCATCCAAATCGATGATCTGGATCGGCGGCGGCAGGATTTCGACGCGGTGGCCGTCGGGATCGCGAAAATACACATAAAAGACGTGTCCCTGACCGTGCCGCCCAGGCCCGCGCTCGAAATTTGCCGCAAAGCCGATGGCGCCGGCGGTGTCGAGCGCGCGGAACAGATGATGCGTCTCGCCGACGATATAACCGAAATGGTGCATTCGCGGGCCGGGTCGCGTGAGCAGGACGATGTCGTGCGGATTGTTCTTGCGGAACATGAATAGGCCGAGAGGATCGTCGTCGTCCGGATGTTCGACGAAGTAATCCGAAATGCGGAAACCAAGGTCGGTGTAGAAACGACCCGCCGTAGCAACGTCCGGCACCAGGCATTGCACATGATCGTACCGCAATGCGCCGGCGCCGCGCTGAAGATGCGGCTTGTCGTGAAGCCGGGGCTGGGTCGGCATGCTGGCGCAAAATTCGAGCGGAATGCCGGCGCGGTCCCGCAGCGCGAGCGTGCGGCCCTGGAACGGTCGTTCGATCCAAGTCGATTCGATGCGGCTGTCGTCGAAATGACGTTTCGCGCGATCGAGATCCTCGTCCTGTCGCACCCGGAATCCGAGCGTTTCGCAGATCGGAGCTTTGTCCGTGTGCCGCAATAACAGGCTGTGGTGACAGGTCTCCTCGACGCCGCGGAGATAAATTTCACCGTCATTGCCTTCATCGCTCACCTGCAACCCGATCACTTCGGTATAAAACGCGCGGCTAACTGCCAAGTCGCGCACCGTCAAGGCGATGTGACTGGCCCGCGTGATATCGAACTTCGGCGATAGATTCGTTTTCGGTACTGGCATTTCACATCACCATTGTCTCACAGCGGGGCAGTTCACGTGACGCCCTTGGCGTCGTTGGCGGCGGGCGCGCCGAGCGCGTTTTCCAGCATCGCTTCGTGACGCCGGAAGACAGGATCGTGACGCAGACGCGGCCGTTCCAAGTCCACCGGGAGCTCGAGCGATACCCGCGCCGGCCGTCCGCTCAAGACCAGAATGCGGTCCGACAGGTAGATTGCCTCGCGGATATCGTGAGTGATGAATAGAATTGTGATCTTGGTCTTGCTCCAGATTTCGCTCAGCGCGCCTTGCATGGCCTCGCGCGTTTGCGCATCCAGCGCACCGAATGGCTCATCCATGAGCAGCGCCGACGGCCCGATCGCAAGAGCCCGCGCAAGTCCGACACGCTGTCGCATGCCGCCGGACAGGCGATAAGGGTGGTAGTCCTCGAAACCGGACAGCCCGACCAACCTGACATATTTTCGCGCAATCTGGTCTTGTTCGGCGCGCGGCACGCCTTTCGATCGGAGGCCGAACTTGATATTGCCGAGCACGGTCAGCCAGGGAAACAGCGCAAACTCCTGAAAGACGACGCCGCGGTCGAGGCCCGGGCCGTGGATCGGCCGCCCGTCGAGGGTAATCACGCCGGCGCTCGCTTCAGCGAGCCCGGCGGCGATGCCAAGCAATGTCGATTTGCCGCATCCGGACGAGCCGATGATGCTGACGAATTCACCGTCCCGCACGGTGAACGAAATGTCCTCGAACACCCGCAGGTGCCGGGTGCGGTTCCAGCCTTCCCGGCGAGCATAAGTCTTACTCAAGCCTTCGACGCGTAGCTCACCCATAATCGTCTATCCGCGCCATCGGCCGCACGCGAAGCATGTCCAACTGCCCAACAGAGACTACTTTATACGGGCTTCCGCGGCATCGCCAAAGGATGGATCGATGATCGCCTTGAGATCGGGCTTGTCCTGAATTTGACCCTTCGCAAAGAGAAAATCGCGGCTGTTTCCTAACTCGGTCCAATCGCTGGGAATGATATTGACCCCGATAAATTTCGGAACTTCGAACATCATTTTCTTGACCACGTCTTCATCGAGCTTGGCGCCGGACTGACGGATGGTCTGCATGTAGATTTGCAGAGCATCGTCCGGATGCTCGCGAACGTATTTCTGCGCCTTAGCATAGGCGTTGACGAAATGCTGGACGGTGTCGTGATTGCCGTCGATGTAGCTTTTCGAGGCGACCAGCAGCAACGGGTAGGTAATTCCGGCCATTTGTTGGAATTGTTCGGCGCTGATCACTTCCTTGCCGCGGCCCGATTCAACGATACGAGTCATCATCGGATCCCAGCCCAACACCTCATCGAATGCCGGGGGTGAGGACTCCATGGCAGTCGGCATATCGACGACCCGCACATTCGATGTCCTAAAGTCGCTCTCCTTGAGGCCTTCCTTCTGCAAGAGCATCAAAAACACGCCCTGTAAACCGGTGCCGACTTGGAGTCCGATGTGATCGCCTTTCATGTCGGCTAGCGTTTTCACCGGGCGGTGATCCGGAACAGCGATCATCTTGCCGGTAAAGCCGCGAGAGCCATCGCCAAGCGCTATGAGCGGAATGCCATGGGTCACCGCGGCAAAAAAGACGACGTCTGAAACCTCCGCGAACTGCATGGAACCGGAAGCGATAGCCTCGACGGCAAGATTGCCGCGTGCGATCGGCTTGCGATCGACGGCGAGTCCCTCGTCTTTGAAGAACCCTTTCTCGTCAGCGATGAGCGAAGTAACCTGATTGACGCCGCTGGCCATTCCGACGCTGACGTGAACCTGCGCGGCCGCGGGAAGCGCGTCGATACACAGCGTAAAAGCAATCAGCACGACGCCTGGGAGCGCTCTCATCGCCGGATTCCCCCCATTTCACCTTGATTGTTTGGCTCGATCACGAGGAGAAACCATAAGGCTGCAGAGACAAATGGGTCAATAGAAATATCGATATTTCTCTATGCATTGACTAAACTGTAAAATATCGATAATTTTTTTGCCGATGTGGGAGCTGTCCCAATCGATTTTGAACTCGCCCGGCCGCTCCCAGACGGTCCGTTCGCGCACGAGCGACATCTACGACCGAATACGCAATGACATTATTCGCGGCCGGCTAACTCCCGGGCTCAAGCTGAAGATCGACTTGCTGCGCGATCACTACGGCAGGGGCGCCACGCCAATTCGGGAGGCGCTGAGCCTGCTGACGGCCGACGGCCTCGTGGAACGGCTGGAGCAGCGCGGCTTTCGCGTCGCTGAAATGAGCGACGCGGAATTCGACGAGCTTTTGGCCCTGCGCTGCTGGGTTGAGGAACGCGCGGTGCGCCAGGCAATCGCCAAAGGCGGCAAGGAATGGGAGGAAAGCATCGTCGTCGCGCGCTTTCATCTGTCACGCACGCCGCGCGTCCCACCGGACGTGAACGCAACCGCGAATATCGATTATGAGCGCTGTCACCGCGCCTTCCATCGGAGTCTGGTTGCCGCCTGCGGCTCAAACACTCTGCTGCGGTTGTGGAACCAGCTCTACAACGAAGCCAATCGGTACCGTTACACGGCGCGCCTGAGCTCCTATGAGCGGCCGAATATCGATGGCGAGCATGACGAAATCGCCGCCGCGGTTCTGGCACGCGATGCCGACCTCGCGGTTCAGCGCCTGGTGGCGCATTATCGCCGCACCGGCGAACTCCTGCGCCTGACAAAACCGAGCGTTAACGCTCCTTGATCTGCGCTCCTCGTCTTTTCCATCGCAGCGCTACGTCCGGAAATTCATGCAGCGACTGACATTCACGTTCGACAACGGACCGGTGCCCAGTGCAACCGACAAGGTGCTCGACTTCCTCGCCGCGCGCTCGATCAAGGCGACATTCTTCGCCGTCGGCGACCGCTTGCGGACGCCGCAAGGCCGCCGGCTTGCCAACCGCGCCCACGCCGAAGGGCATTGGCTCGGCAATCACACCTACAGCCACGGTGAACCGCTCGGCGTGAGCGGCACCCGCCGCCATGTCGAGCATGAGATCGGCGAAACGCAGCGTTTGCTCGGCGCGCTCGCTCATCCGCAAAAACTCTTCAGGCCGAACGGCAAGGGCTCGCTTGGCCCGCATTTGTTGAGCCGGGACGCCGTCGACTATCTCGTCGAACACCGCTTCAGCGTAGCGACCTGGAACAACGTGCCGCGCGATTGGCTGGAGCCCAAAACGGACTGGCTTGGTCGCGCCACTGCGGCCCTGGCCGCGTCATCCTGGTCGGTGCTGGTTCTGCACGACGAGCACATCGCCGGCATGATGGACACGTTGATTGAATTTCATCGCCGCGTCGTGGCATCGGACATTGAGATCGTCCAAGACCTGCCGGCTTCCTGCTTGCCCATCAGGAACGGCAGAATCACCGCGGCTATCGATGGTCTGGTGATGCCTGATGCGGCGGCAGCGTCCTCCGCGCCGGAACTCCCCCATGCATCGCGCTTGTGACATTGAAGCCGCGCACAGCGCGGCGCACCGTCAAATTCGCGTGCTGGCCATGTCAGGCAGTCAACGCCGCGATTCCTATAACACCGCGCTGTTGCACGCAGCGCAGAATTTGGCACATCCGGCGATGGCGATCGAAATTTACGATCTCGCGCCGCTGCCGATGTACAACGACGATGTGCGGAACGCCGGTTATCCGCCGTCCGTCGCTCATCTGCGCAAGAGCATTCAAACCGCCGACGCGCTGCTGATCGCCTCGCCTGAATACAATCGTTCAGTGCCGGCCTTGCTCAAGAACGCCATAGACTGGGCGTCCCGCCGCCCCGATCAACCGTTCAAAGACAAGCCCATCGCGATCATGGGCGTCAGTAATGGCGCGCTGGGCGCTGCATTTGCCAATTATCATCTGCGCCAGATTTTCGTTTATCTCGAGGCGCAGGTGCTGAACGGACCAGAAGTGATGATCGGCAATGCCAAAACGAAATTCGACGCGGCTAACCGCCTTACCGATGCGCCGACCCGCACATTCGTCGCCGACCATCTGCGTAAGCTTGCAAGGCTTGTCACCATATCAGACGGATTGCGGGCATCCGCGCACTGAAGCCGCGGTCTCGCGAAGGTGCCGAACTATTGCGGGCACGGCTCGTCGTCGCTCGACGGAAAGTATAGTCTTTCGCGTCGAGCAAGCCGAGCGGCTATGGAGGAAATCGGCATGGCTATAGCGAGCCCCATTCAAGAACCGCACACGAACGCGGAGTCGACGGAGGAAATACGTGTCGGCGGCGGCTGGTCGGTCGTCATAGAAAACGTTCTGTGGACGATCGTACCGCTCGCCTGCATCATGCTGTTGTGGGAAATTGCGGTGCGGCTCAGTCATGTGCCTCCCGCAGTCTTGCCGCCATTGAGCAAGATTTTCGCAGCGATCGCGAAAATGGCCTACGACGGCACGCTTTTGCAAGACATCGCGGCCACGCTTTACCGGCTTATAAAGAGCACCACTGTCGGCATCGTCGTCGGCACTGTGCTCGGCTTGCTCATGGGCTATTTCCGGCTCTGGGAGAAGTTTCTCGTCGCACCGATGAATTTCCTGCTCGCCATTCCCGGAACGGCGTTGTTCCCGCTGGCAATGATCTGGTTCGGTCTGACCGACCTCGCCATTATCTCGATCCTAATCTACGAAGTGGCGCTCACGGTGATGCTCAACACCTGGACGGGTGTGAAAACCGTGGACCGCTCGCTAATCCGCGCCGGGCGCGCCTTCGGCGCATCGAGCTTTGGGTTGTTCTGGCGCGTCCTTATTCCAGCAGCGCTGCCCTCCATCATCACCGGATACCGGCAGGGATTCTCGCGGGCGTGGCGCATCCTCGTGGTCGCCGAAATGCTAGTCTCGGTGTCGGCCGGTCTCGGCTATCGCATCTATTGGGCGCAGGAATATTTCAACTCGGAGATCGTGTTCGGTTCGCTGTTCGTGGTGGGCGTCGTCGGCCTTCTGCTCGAACGTGTGTTCCTGCGAACGCTTGAAATAATGACGATCGAGCGCTGGGGCGTCATGCGGGAGTAAATTCCATAAGGTTTTCGGGGCTGCGATCGCCGTGATTCGCAAACTCCGCCAGTCCGGCAGGACGCTTCAAGATTCTTTTGCAGCCGCCGCAATGGCTTGCCGGGGCGCATTCATGCACATCTTGCGCGTCTTATTATTTCACGCGAGCAAGCGGCGAACGGCTGTGGCCCAGACCGCCAATTTTCGTTCGCGCACCACGGCATCCATCTGTGGCTTGAACTGACGCTCTAAGCGCCAGCGATCCAAAAACCGATCCGGCTCCGGAAAAAAGCCGGCGTGCAAGCCGGCGAGGTAAGCGGCGCCGAGCGCTGTGGTTTCTTTGATCTGCGGACGGTCGACGGTGCTGCCGATAATGTCGGCGAGGCGCTGCATGCACCAGTCGGAATTCGCCATGCCGCCGTCGACGCGCAAGGTCTTGAGCTTGCTATCGACCTCGCGCCAATCGGCCTTCATCGCGGAGAGAAGATCGGCAGTCTGGAAACAGACGCTTTCAAGCGCGGCTTGCGCCAATTCCCGCGGACCGGTCGCCCGCGTCAGGCCAAACAGCGCGCCGCGCACATCCGGCCGCCAATAAGGCGCGCCGAGGCCGACGAAAGCCGGAACGAGAATGACTTCCTGCGTCGGATCCGCGGCCTGCGCAAGCTCCCCGGTCTCGGCGGCGCTCGCCACGATATGCAGGCCGTCGCGCAACCATTGCACCGCTGCGCCGGCTACGAAAATCGAGCCCTCGAGCGCATAGCTGCGCTTGCCGTCGAGCTGATAGGCGACGGTGGTCAGGAGTTTGTTGTTCGACTGAACCGGCGTGTGGCCGGTATTGAGCAGCGCGAAGCAACCGGTGCCATAGGTGGCTTTGAGCATGCCCGGCGCGAAACAAGCCTGCCCGATCAAGGCTGCTTGCTGGTCGCCGGCGATGCCGTAAATTGGAATCGCGGCGCCGAAAATCTCCGGATCGGTCGCGCCGAACGCCGCCGACGAATCGAGGACATTCGGCAGCACGGATTCGGGCACATTCAAAACCTGCAAGAGCCGATCGTCCCAGCGGCCGTCGCGAATATTGAACAACAAGGTACGCGAGGCATTGGTCGCATCGGTGGCGTGAACTTTGCCGCCGGTGAGCCGCCACAGCAGATACGTATCGACCGTGCCGAAGGCGAGTTCGCCGCGCGCGGCTTTCTCGGCGGCGTCCGGCACATGTTGCAGCAGCCAGGCGAGCTTGGTGCCGGAAAAATACGGGTCGAGCAAAAGTCCGGTCTTTGTCGCGAACAGTTTTTCATGGCCGGCGGCTTTGAGCCGCGTACATAAATCCGCGGTGCGCCGGTCCTGCCAGACGATGGCGCGATGAACCGCACGTCCGGTCGAGCGCTCCCATAATAGCGTCGTCTCGCGCTGGTTGGTGATGCCGATGGCGACGATGTCTTGGGCGCTTGCGCCAGCCTCGCGCATGGCGCCGCGGCAGGTCGCGACGGTTGTTCTCCACAAATCCTCGGGCTCGTGCTCGACCTCGCCATCGGCCGGGAAATGCTGCGGGAATTCCTGCTGCGCGATCGCGGCAACCGACGTGTCGGCGCGGAACAATATGGCCCGCGTCGACGTGGTGCCCTGGTCGATGGCGAGGACGTAGCGTGCCAAGCGCTTCTTCCCTCTTTTCTTGCGATTCCCCGATCCGGCGGGGCGATTCGAGGCTTCCGCAACACGGGCTTCACAATACAATGATTTATCGGCATCGTGACCCGATCGCGAGGCGGTCTTGCGGAACGCCCACGGCCGAGCAGGAAGCCACCGTGTCGCAAATCTCGGTTCAGAACGTCAGCAAGTATTGGGGCACGACACGCGCCGTCGATAGCGTGAGCTTCGAGGCCGCCGCAGCCTCGCTCGTCGTCCTGCTCGGGCCTTCGGGCTGCGGCAAGTCGACGACGCTGCGGCTGATCGCCGGACTCGAAGAGGTCACCGGCGGCCGGATTTACATCGGCGGGCAGGACGTGACCGAGTTCGCCCCGGCCAAGCGCCGCATCTCGATGGTGTTTCAATCCTACGCGCTGTTCCCGCATTTGACCGTCGCCGAGAACATTCTGTTCGGACTGCGCGTACGCAAGGTGCCGGCGGCCGAGCGCGCGCGAAGGCTTAGCCGTGTCGCGGCGTTGCTCGGTCTTAATGCCCTGCTCGAACGCAAGCCATCCCAGCTTTCCGGCGGCCAGCAGCAGCGCGTGGCGCTCGGCCGCGCCATCATCGCGGAGACTCCGGTCTGTTTGATGGACGAGCCGCTGTCCAATCTCGACGCGCAATTGCGCGCCGAAATGCGCCGCGAGATTCGCGCGCTGCAGCAACAGCTCGGCATCACCATGGTGTATGTCACCCACGACCAGAGCGAAGCGATGAGCATGGCCGACCACGTCATCCTCATGCGCGACGGCCGCGTCGAGCAGGCAGCGCCGCCGGCTGAGATTTACGCGCGTCCCGCCACGACATTTGCGGCGCGTTTCATCGGTACGCCGCCGATGAACATCCTTCCCGTTGACTCGGATTCGGCGGCGGCGAGAAAGTTTCTGTTCGGAATCCGGCCCGAGCACGTCATACTCGGCGACATCGGCGTCCCGGCGCGAGTGCAAAGCGTAGAATTTCTCGGCGCCGACACCATTGTCACATGTGCGTATGGCGGCCAGACGCTCGCGGCGCGCGTGCCCGGCAAAGCCGCGTTCCCTGCCGGCGCTACGATCCGCGTTCATTGGAATCCCGAAAACCTGCATTTGTTCGACGCTGCAAGCGGACAACGCCGCGACGACGCGGTCGATTTCGTCGCGGGCGAATCGGGCGTCGCGCAAGAATGTCCCGTCTGAGGAGGAGAAAAATGTTTTACGCGAGAATGAAATGGCTGGCGACGATCGCCGGTGCCGTCCTGATCGCCATGGCAACGGGCGCCATGACTTCAGGCGCCATGGCGAAGGATATCGTGCTGTCGTTCTATTACCCGGTCGCCGTCGGCGGCCCGATCACAAAGATCATCGACGGCTACGCCGCCGATTTCGAAAAGGAAAATCCCGGAATCAAGATCAACGCGATCTATGCCGGCACCTATCAGGATACTTTGACCAAGGCGCTCACGGCGTTCAAGAGCGGCGAGCCGCCGGATATTGCCGTCCTTTTGTCAACTGACATGTTCACCTTGATCGACGAAGACGCCATTACGCCATTCGACGATCTGCTCAAGACCGGCGCCGACAAGGCCTGGGCGAAGTCGTTCTTTCCCGCCTTCATGGAGAACAGCCAGACCAGCGGCAAAACTTGGGGCATTCCGTTCCAGCGTTCCACCATCGTGATGTTCTGGAACAAGGATGCGTTCAAAGAGGCGGGCCTCGATCCAGACAAGGCGCCCGGCACCTGGGACGAGCTGATCGCCGACGGCGGCAAGCTCACTAAGCGCGACGCGTCGGGCAATGTCAGCCAGTGGGGCATCGAAATTCCCTCCACCGGCTTTCCTTATTGGCTATTCCAAGGACTGACCACCGCCAACGACGTGCGGCTGATGAATCAGGCGGGCACCGCGACCTATTTCGACAAGCCCGCCGTGGTTCAGGCGCTGCAATATTGGGTCGACCTCAGCCGCAAGTACAAAATCCAGCCCGAGGGCACCATCGAGTGGGGCACGACGCCGAAGGATTTCTTCGAGCGCAAGACCGCGATCATGTGGACCTCGACCGGCAACCTGACCAATGTGCGCGCCAACGCCAAGTTTCCGTTCGGCGTCGCCATGCTGCCGGCGCATCAAGGCCGCGGCTCGCCGACCGGCGGCGGCAACTTCTATCTATTCAAGAAAATGACCGGCGAAGAGCGTGCGGCGGCTTTCAAGTTCGTCAAGTGGATGACGTCGCCCGAGCGCGCGGCGGACTGGGGCATAGCGACCGGTTATGTCGCCGTGCGGCCCGACGCCTGGGATACCCCGACGATGAAGAAATACGTCGCGGACTTTCCGGCCGCGGCCGTCGCCCGCGACCAGCTCAAATATGCCGTCGCCGAATTGTCGACGCACGACAATCAGCGCGTCACCAAGGCGCTCAATGACGGCCTGCAGGCGGCGCTCACCGGCACCAAGACGCCGCAACAGGCAATGGCGGACGCGCAACAGGAGGCGGCGCGCATCCTCAAACCCTATCAGTAATGCACCGCGCCGAGCCCATTGCCGCCGCGCAAGCGCCGCCGCCGGCGCGAACCGCCCGCGGCGGCCCGGCGCTTGCGGTGCACATTTACGGCTGGCTGTTGCTGCTGCCGGGCGCCGTGCTGCTGGTCGCGTTTACGCATTATCCCGCCGTTGAGACGTTGATCGATAGCTTTTACTCCACTCCGCGCGGGCGCCGCGGCGCGGTCTTTGCCGGTCTCGATAACTATCAAACGATGCTTGCCGACCCGGTGTTCTGGCGGGCGCTGCAAAACAACGTCCTCTACGCGGCGAGCGTCATTCCGCTGACGATCGCACTGGCGCTGGCGATGGCGATCCTGGTCAACGGCAAGATCGCCGGCCGTGGTTTCCTGCGGCTCGCCTTCTTCACGCCGACTGTGCTGCCGATGATCGCGGTCGCCAATATCTGGTTGTTCTTCTATTCGCCTGGCTACGGACTATTGGATCAGGTTCTCGGCGTGTTCGGCGTTACGGCGCATAACTGGCTTGGCAACCAGCATACCGCGCTCGTCTGCCTGATCGCCGTTGCGGTCTGGAAGGACGCCGGCTTCTTCATGATCTTCTATCTCGCGGCCTTGCAGCAGATATCGCCGGCATTGGCGGAAGCCGCGGCGATCGAAGGCGCCGGCCGCTGGTATTTTTTCCGGCGGGTCACCTTCCCGCTGCTGATGCCGACCACCCTGTTCGTGCTGGTCAACGCTATCATCAACTCGTTCCGGCTTGTCGATCATATCGTAGTCATGACCCAGGGCGGGCCGGACAATACGACCGCGTTGCTGTTGTTCTACATTTACGAGGTCGGCTTTAAGTTCTGGGATACCGCTTACGCGGCGACGTTGACGGTCGTGCTCTTGGTCCTGCTCGCTGTGGCGGCGCTCGGCCAATTCCTGATTCTCGACCGCAGGATTCACTACCAATGAGCGCGGCGGTGGAGAAAATAAGCCGCGTCAACGCGGCGCTCGAAGCCGCCGGCGCGTGGCTTCTCGCGATCATCTGGATTCTGCCGCTCGCTTACGCGGTTTGGGCGGCGATCCACCCCAGCCAATATTCGGCGCATTTCGTGCTTGACGCCCCGCTGACGGTGGAGAACTTCGTCAAGGCATGGAACGCCGCGCCTTTTGCACGCTATTTCCTCAACACATTTATTCTGGTGACGATGATTCTCGCAACGCAGCTCGTCCTGTGCACGCTTGCGGCATACGCTTTCGCGCGTTTTCCCTTCGCCGGCCGCGACATCGCTTTCATTCTCGTGCTGCTGCAGCTGATGATTATGCCGGACGTATTGATCGTCGAGAATTACCGCACCATGACCGCCTTCGGCCTGGTCGATACGATTCCCGCGATCGGCCTGCCCTACATGGCCTCGGCCTTCGGCATTTTCCTGCTTCGCCAGACCTTCAAAACCGTGCCGCGCGAACTCGACGAAGCGGCGCGGGTCGAAGGCGCCGGACCGCTGCAGGTGTTGCTCAAAGTCTATGTCCCGCTGGCCAAGCCGGTCTACATCGCCTACGGCCTAGTTTCGGTCAGCTATCACTGGAACAACTTCTTGTGGCCGCTGATCATCACCAATTCGGTGAGCACGCGGCCGCTCACCGTCGGCTTGCAGATTTTCGCCTCCGCCGATCAGGGCATCGATTGGTCGGTGATTACCGCCGCAACGCTGATGACCTCGGCGCCCTTGCTCATTGCCTTTCTCTTATTCCAGCGACAATTCGTGCAAAGCTTCATGCGCGCCGGCATTCGCTGACGATGCGGCGCCGGCGCGGCGTATCGGCCGGTCTCGTCCTCGACGGACGTTCGAGTTTTCGCGGCGCCGCCGCGCTACTGCGTCTGCTCCAGTTTCGCCAGTTGCCCCATGGCGGCCGCCGAGCCGAGATCCGCAGCTCGTTGATACCATTGGCGGGCCTGCGCGATGTCGGGCGTCATGCCGATGGCGCCTAGACGCCGAATGACGACCGGGTCGAATGTCGCACCGAGCGCGAGCGCGGCGTCGGCGCTCCCGGCGTCGGCTGCACGGCGCAGCAACAGTCGCGCCGAGGCGAGATCGCCGCTCATCAGAAGGTCCTTGCCGCGTTTGATCATCGCGGTGATCTCTGCATTATCGATATGCAATATGTTCGCATTGCTGGTCGGTGACGGCGCGGCCGCCGCCGCCGATGGCGCGGCTGCCGGTTGCGACGACATCGACACGGACTGGGACGGAACGGTTGCCGGTTGCGAAGCCACGATTCCAGGCGCCGCCGCAATCGAGGCGACCAACGGGCTTGGCGATGCCGCCGGCGGCGCGGGATCGTTCATCGCCGGCAGTCCCTGGTTCACGGGCGGCGCGGCGTCCGTCGATTGCGCTTGAACAAGATCGACAGGCTTGACGGGATTGACCGCCAGCACCGGCGGCTTCGCATCGGGCGGCATGATTTCGCCGGCCTTCTTCATGCCGGGCAGCGATACGACGACCCAGGCGATGAGCGCCGCAAGTCCCATCACCGCCGAGAAGCGCAGCACGATCGGCCGCAGGGCGCTGGCGTCCTCAGCAAGCGGCTCCGGGATAGCGTCGGGATCAAGAATGAGCTGGCGCTGCAGCTCGACCATGGCGCGGTCGCCGCTGAATTCGGGCCTTGCTCTTCGCGCCGGCCTTGCCGCCGGCGGCGGCAGAGGCCGTCCCGGTAACGGCGAGACTCGGTCTCGCGCCCACCGCGGGGCGTATCGTAATGCCGGATCCAGGTCTTCTGCTTGATGGATCGGAGAACTCATGATCGCCTCCCATTGCTTTCAAGCTCCGATGTTACGAAACGAGTGTTCGTCTCCTTCAGTCATTGGCGCTGGCGCGCTAGGGATTGTTGACGTCGATAGACTCTGCGACGCGCCAGTCGTGGCCGATAAACAGTAGTGTTGAGATTGCCGATACGATCGAGTTGGCGTTCAGACGTTCGCCGAGCGCAACTGGATTAATCTTAGCCGGCAATGGTCGCGGACCGGCGCGCTCACTGGGACCGAATCGTCGGGAAATTGCTGCGGGCAGCAAATCCACGGCCAATACGCATGTTACCGGAATTGGCCGATCGGGCCGCCGCAGTGCCCTCATAGCTAACCCCCCGAGCGGCGGATCTACGCGCTACGCAACACACACACTCGCGTTGCAGATCCGCAACGTCTGACACCCACCAAATGCCGCGCTTGAAAACCGGACGCGCTTTTTACGATACGCGACCCCGCGCGGTCTGAGGGCTGATGCTCGGCATCTAATTGGGCGGTGGTATGATCTTGCCTGGATGATTCCATGGCGTGCGTGCCGCAATCGCGCGCGCCAATCCAAAAACACGCGATCATCCCGTTGAATTATGGCAAACGCTGATGCGGCACTGCGCGGATTCCGCCGGGATGCATTTTTAATGTTGCCCATCCGGCGACTCAGCTAGTCTCGCGCGCGCTGGAATGTGGGACCGTCCGGCCCTACTCTGACGACGATCTCGCGGCCGTGATTCATTAATCATGGCGCTTAGGCCGATAAAGGCCGTGGTGATTGGCGGATCGCGCGGGGCGTTCGCGAGGTCGAATGTTTCCGAATGTGCGCCTGATGATCGTGGCGGTGCTGGCCTCGATCCTGGGCATCAGCTGCGCTTTGGGCCTTTTCGCTGAATTCCGTGTCAGCCACGATTCTTTTTTGCGCGAGTCGAACGCCAACGCGCCTATGCAGCTCGGCGCCAACGATGCAGCCCCGGCACAAGTCGTGAATACGGCAGTGCCGTTCGAGTTTCGCTTCCAAGCGCAGCCGCCGCCTGCCGCTGTCGAACCCGCCGGAAGAGCCGTCATATCCGAGCACGAAGCCGCCGTTGAAGCCGCGCCGGTTGTTCCTATGGCTGCGTCGGCGGCCGAGACGGCCGTGTCGCCTGCTTCGCCTGCGAGTATCCCCAAAACTCCTGCCATAAATTCGCCGGCGCCCGAGCCAGCCTTGGCGGCTTCGCCTCCCGATAGTGTTTCTCAAACGCCGGTTTCTGCTGTCACTGGCTCGACCGCCGCCCGGGACACTCAACAAGACGCCAAGCCGAGCGCCGCCGACGATCTGGCGGCGCGGACTCCTGCGGCCGCGGTGCCGCTCTCCGTGCCGGAAACCAAAATCGTGCCGGAGAGCGCGAATTCCGCCGCGCCGGGTACGAGCGCACGCACGATGCGTCGCCGTCGACCGATCATCGGGCGTCGCTTGCAGAGATCGCGGCCCGCCGCTTCCGCCCCGTCAACCAGGCAGAATTTCATCGCTGCGCAACCGGCTTATCAATGGACGCCGCAGTTCGGATTGGAATCGCCACAAACGGTACGCCGCCGCGTCATTGTGAGGCGAGTCCGCCCGGCAAGACAGCCGGTCGCCCAACCCACCACGCCGCAAACGACAGTCTCCAATACTTCGCCGGTCAATCCGCCGGAGTGACAGCCTTAAGACAGCCCCCCCGACGCCCATCACTGCTTCGGGGTTTTAAATTCCGAACGCTCCATTTCCAAAAAGATGCGATAGGCGTTGCCGCGGTTATTGGCATCGAACGCCGGCATATTCTTGTATTTGGACCAATCGGTGTGCGCATAGGCAGTATCGAAATCGGACCAGTCCGCGGCCGCCTTGCCCATGGCGGCGCGCACATAAGTAATGTAATCGCGGGTGAACGCGATGGCGTCCTTGGCGTCGGTCGACGGATGGCCGTGGCCGGGAATAATGAATTTCGGATCGAGCTTTTCCACTTTGTCGAGGCTGCGCAGCCAATTGGCGGTATCCACGTCGTCGGCATTCATGAACGGAATGCGGCCGTTTTGCACGACGTCGCCGGCGAACAACACACGGTCGGGCTCGACCATCATCATCGAGTCGCTCGCGGAATGCGCCGGTCCGGCATAGATCAGTTCGAAGCGCTTGCCCCCCAGATATAATGTCGCTTGCTCTTTAAACGTGATATCCGGCGGCACGACGCGCGTGTTTTCGTCGACCCACGGCGCCAGTGCCTGCCGGCGCTGGTCGAGCCGCTGGTTGGCACGCTCGCCGGACGTTTCTTCGTCCTCGCGGTATTCGGTGGCGCGTTCCTGCGCGACGATGATGCTCGACGTGTGATCCTTGAAGGCCTGCAAGCCGTAAATGTGGTCGGCGTGATAATGGCTGACGACATTGTAGCGACCGGCTCGCGCGTGACCTTGCGGATGGCTTGAAGCAAATTCCAGCCCAGGCTTGGCGTGCCGAGCGCGTCGAACACCACGACGCCGTCCGGGGTGACGACGAAGCCGGCGTTGGAGGTATTGCCCTCGTTGTCGTGGTTGGGAACGCCCGGATTGCCCCAATGTGTAGTAGATCGGCTCGCCGGGAACCTGCTCGACGATAAGCGGATGCGTGAGCGGCGCGTATGGCGCGGGGCTCGCCGCCAAAACGGCGTCGCCAAACCAGATCGAAACGAGCGCTGGAATAAGCCCGGCCAAAATTCGCGCGGCGCCGACCCGCGCAGCCGCCGGCGCAGCGAATCCGCGCATCAGAGATCGCCGCAATAGATTTCTTTAAGCAGTTTGAGAATCCGCGCCGCGCGGGGATCGCCGACACGATAGTACAACGTCTGCGACTCGCGACGGAACGTGACCAAGCCGTCGGCGCGCAGCAGCGCAAGATGCTGCGACAGTGCGGACTGGCTCAATCCGACCGCTTCCACGATGTCGCCGACCTTCATCTCGCCGTGCGAGGCGAGCCAACACAGGATGAGCAAGCGGTTTTCGTTGCCGAGCAGCTTGAGCATGCGCGCCGCGCTCGCCGCTTGCGTGGCGAGCATTTCAAGCTCGGAGCCGCCGCGTCGACGGCGTGAGCCATTCGCCGCACGGCGACGGGTAGGCGCGACTTTTCTTGGTAGCGGCGTTCTTGGCAGCGGTGACGTGGCATCCATCTGGCGGCTCGCGATTGTCGAATTCTCAGCAGGCAGGACTCTAGCGGTGTCGTTTAGAATTGACTAATTTAGGACTCGTTGATAAAGGCTACTCCTCTTGCCAAGCGGCGGCAACAAAAACCTGCCGTCAAGCGCTGGTAAGATTGCGTTGCGGCGTTGCCGGGAGGGAAGCAGAATGTCCGGGCCGATACGGCAAGTCCGTGGGCATAGCTCGCGACGGTCGATCTTGCGCATCGGCGCGGCAATGGCCGGCGGTGCGATGCTCGGTCGCGCAGCGAGAGCCGCGGCGGGAGAGAGTTCGCCGCCGGCCGAACCGGATTGGACGCAGGCGGTCGGTCCCGGTGTCGTCCACCGGCCTTACGGCAAACCATCCGACTTCGAAAAGGACGTCATCCGGCGCAACGTGCCCTGGCTCACCGCCACGCCGGAATCGTCGGTCAGCTTCACGCCGTTGCAGTCGCTCGACGGGATCATCACTCCGAACGGGCTTTTTTTCGAGCGCTATCACGCCGGCCGCGCCGATGTGGACCCGCGCCAGCACCGGCTTTTGATCCACGGCATGGTCGAGCGTCCGCTTATCCTGACGATGGACGACATCATGCGGTTTCCGTCGGTGTCGCGCATCCATTTCATCGAATGCCCGGCCAATGGCGGCATGGAATGGCGCGAGGCGCAGCTCAATTCCCTGCAATTCACGCACGGCATGTTGAGCTGCGCCGAGTGGACCGGCGTCAAGCTCTCGACCTTGCTCGACGAGGTCGGACTGAAGAAGGAGGCCAAGTGGGTGATGATGGAAGGCGCCGACGCCGCGCGCATGAACCGCAGCCTGCCGCTCGAAAAATGTCTCGACGATTGTCTCGTCGTTTACGGCCAGAACGGTGAGGCGCTCCGCCCGGAACAAGGCTATCCGCTGCGGCTCTTGGTGCCCGGCTGGGAGGGCAATGTCAGCGTCAAATGGCTGCGCCGCATCAAGGTCGGGGATGAGCCGTGGTTCTCCCGCGAAGAGACCTCGAAATATACCGAATTGATGCCCGACGGAAAGGCGCGCGGCTTCACCTGGGTCAACGAGGCGAAATCGGTCATTACCTTTCCCTGCCCGGAGAAGCCCGTTTCAGCGCCCGGCCTCTACGAAGTGCGCGGCCTCGCCTGGAGCGGCCGCGGCAAGGTCAAGGCAGTCGATGTTTCTTTGGACGGCGGCGGGAACTGGTACACCGCCCAGCTCCAGGACCCGATCCTGTCGAAGGCGCTCACGCGCTTTACCGTTCCCTGGCGTTGGGACGGACAACCGGCTTTGTTGGAATCGCGCGTCGTCGATGAGACCGGCTATGTGCAGCCGACCATCGCGTCCTTGCGCAAAGTGCGCGGCTCTAATCCGATCTATCACAACAATTCCATCCAGACCTGGCAGATCAAGCCGGACGGGAGCGTTTTCGATGTCCAGCTCGGCTAGGGCTAGGCCGCTCGCATACTTGCGCTGGATTCCCGCTTGCGCGGGAATGAGCGGATTAGCGGTCCTGTTGCTGTCGGGTCTTGCCGCCGACGCCGCGGGGCCCGGTTATTTCGGTTACGGCAAGCCGGCGACGCCGGCCGAGATGGCGGGCTGGAATATCGACGTGCACGGCCAGGACGGCGCCGGTCTGCCGCCGGGCAAAGGCACCGTCGACCACGGCGCCGATGTCTTTGCCGTACAGTGCGCCGCCTGCCACGGCACCTTCGGCGAAGGCGAAGGCCGCTATCCGAAGCTGATGGGCGGCGAGCACACGTTGACCGGCGATCGCCCGGAGCCGAGCGTCGGCAGCTATTGGCCGTATGCGCCCACCCTGTTCGACTACGTCAACCGCGCCATGCCTTTTTCGGCGCCGCACACCTTGTCCGCTGACGACGTCTATGCCGCAGTGGCCTATATTCTCAACTTCAACAATATCGTGCCGGCCAATTTCGTCGCCGATCGCGACAGTCTGCCCAAGGTCAAAATGCCGAATCGCGACAACTTCACGTGGCAGGACCCGCGTCCCGACACCGCAGCCAAAGAGTGCATGAAAGATTGCATCGATCCGAAGGCTGTGAAAATCATCTCATCCGCAGAGGGCAAGGACCTGACGCCTAAAACCACGGGTCCGCTCGACACGATGACGGGGAAATAGCCCAGTGACGGTGAAAGCCTCGCAGGAGGGTGCGATGCAAGGCGGACGCAAGTCTGCGCGGATCAAGTCTGCACGAATCAAGTCTGCGCGAATGACGGCGCTCGTCGCCGGCGCGGTGTTGAACACCATGCCTTTCTTTGTAAGTGCCGCGGCCGCTCAGCCGGCGCAGCCGTCAGCGTCACCGCCCATGCCCGGCGAGACGCTTGCTTTCGACCGCAGCAAGGGCAATTGCCTGACTTGCCACGAGATCAAAAGCGGCGATGCGCCGGGCAATGTCGGCCCGCCGCTGTCCGACATGAAAACGCGTTATCCCGACCGCAAGGAGCTGGCCGCGATCATCTTCGACGAGACCAAGCATAACCCGCTCACCGTCATGCCGCCGTTCGGGCGGAACCTCATACTGACCAAGCAGGAAATCGAGTCGGTCATCGATTTTCTTTACACACGATAGGAGCGCTGCGTCGAAATGGACAAGAATAACGTGAGCAAAAACCCGACTGTGCGGCGCGGCCAGACGCGGCGGACCGTCGTCAAAGGCGCAATCGCCGGAGCGCTGGCGGGACTGGGCCTTGCCGGCGCCGCCCCATTGAGCCGGGCGCGCGCTGCGGCCGATCCGGCGAAATGGCCAAAGGACGCCTTTGCACAGAAGACCGAGGCCGACGCGATCAAGGCGCTCTATGGCAAGACGCCGGAAGCATCCGACAAGGTCAATCTCGACGCACCGGAAATCGCCGAGAACGGCGCCGTGGTGCCGATCTCCGTCTCCACGACGCTTCCCGACGTCACCTCGATCGCCATCCTGGTCTCTGAAAATCCGTTTCCACTCGCCGCGAACTATCCCATTCCGCCGGGTACACTCCCGACGGTGTCCAACCGGCTGAAGATGGCGAAGACCAGCAAGGTCGTGGCGCTGGTCGCGTCCGGCGACAAAGTGTTCAGCGCAAGCAAAGAGGTCAAAGTCACGGTCGGCGGCTGCGGCGGCTGACCGGAACTCGGCAAAAGGCAAAATTCAATGGCATCGACAATTCGCATACGCGCGGTCGCCAACGGCGACACCACCGACGTGCAGGCGCTGGTGCAGCACCCCATGGATTCCGGTTTCGTCAAGGACGCGCAGGGCAATCTCATTCCGCCGCACTACATCGAAGTGGTGGAATTCGAGCACGCCGGCAAGGCGGTCTTCATCGCTTATTGGGGCCCTGCGGTGTCCAAGGATCCCTATATCAAATTCAGCTTCAAGGGCGCGCAGAAGGGTGACGACCTGACGATCAGCTGGGTCGACAATAAAGGCACGACCGATTCACTGGTCGGAAAAATTCAGTAGAGCGGTAACGTGCCGTCGAACTGAGGAGGGCGTCTATGCGTCGCGCAGTCTTACTCGCACTTGCGCTGTTCTGCCTGGCTGCGCCGCCGGCATCCGCAGCCGACTCCGTTAATCCGAAAGCCGACTTCAAGGCCTTCCGCAATTACTTCACCAAGCGATTTCCCATAGTGCCGCTGAACGATTTCGTCAATGGGCCCTATTCGATGGATGCTGACCTGCGCAAACAATGGGTGGAGATCGACGCATTCCCGCCCTACCAATTCGCGCTGGATAAGGGCAAGCAAATGTTCGAGACGCCGTTCAAGAACGGCAAGACCTATGCGGATTGCTTTCCGAACAAGGGCTTCGGCATCCGCCAGAACTATCCTTATTTCGACGTCAAGTCGGGCGAGGTGATCACGCTCGACGTGGCGCTCAACCAATGCCGCGAGACCAACGGCGAACAACCGCTCGATTATACCAAGGACGATATGGCGGCGCTGACCGCCTATATGGCCTACACGTCGCGCGGCAAGCCGTTCGACATCAAGATTCCAAACGATCCGCGCGCGCTCGCCGCCTATCGCAAGGGCGAGGAATATTTCTATACCCGCCGCGGCCAGCTGAACTTCTCATGCGCCAGCTGTCACGTGCAAAGCGCCGGCGATCATATCCGCACCGAGGTTCTCGCGCCCGCGCTCGGACTGGTCGCGGCGCTGCCGATCTATCGTTCCGAATGGGGCGGCATGGGAACGACAAGCCGCCGATTCATCACTTGCAACAGCCAAGTGCGCGGAGTTCCGCTCAAGGCGGAGGACGAGCTTTACCGGGATGTCGAATACTATCTGTCCTACATGAGCAACGGCCTGCCGATCTCCGGACCGGGCGCGCGTCCCTGAGCGTATGGGGAGAAATCCTATGCACATGCATGCTCTGATCAGATTTGCCGTCGTGTTTTCGCTGACTGGTTTGGCCACCGCAGCGTTGGCGGCATCGGCGGATGACTTCAAGGCGGCTTACGCCAAGGCCGAGGCGGCGAACAATCAAGCCGCCACACTCAAGAACCAATGGACGACGACGGAAGACGCGCTTAAGGCGGCGAAAAAAGCGGCCGACGGCGGGAATTTCGACGACGCGATCAAGCACGCCGAGCAGGCGGAGGCGCTTGCCAATGCATCGATCGCGCAGGCCAAAGAGCAAGAAAAGGCCTGGACCCAAGCCGTCATCCGCTGACTTGAACCAGCATCAGGAGTGTTGCGATGCGTCGCCGCGACGTATTGAAGGTTCTCGCGGCAGCGTCGCTCTCCGGCGTCGTGCCGCGCATCGGCTTGGCGGCCGACGACGACCCTTACGATATCGGGCGCTTCGGCAATGCCCGCGTGCTGCACATGACCGACACCCATGCGCAGCTCCTCCCGGTCTATTTCCGCGAGCCAAGCGTGAATATCGGCGTCGGCGCGATGGCCGGCCAACCGCCGCATCTGGTCGGCCGGGCTTTTCTCAAACATTTCGGCATCGACCCGGACAGCCGCGCATCTTACGCTTTCACATGCCTCGATTATCAGGAGGCTGCCCATCGCTACGGCCATATGGGCGGCTTCGCGCATCTGAAGACCCTGGTCGACCGGCTGCGCAGCGAAGCCGGCGCGGGCAATTCGGTTTTATTGGACGGCGGCGATCTGTGGCAAGGCAGCGGCCTCGCCGACGCCCTGCAAGGCGCGGATATGGTCGAAGTCGCCAACCTCCTCGGCATCGAAGTCCTGACCGGCCATTGGGAGTTCACCTATGGCGAAAAAGTCGTGCGCCGGAATCTCGACCGCTTCAAAGGGGAATTTTTGGCGCAGAACGTGTTCCTGACCGACGAGGCCGCTTTCAACAATGCGCCCGCCTTTGATTCCGCATCCGGCCGCGTTTTCAAGCCCGCGACGATCAAGGACCTGAACGGCCATCGGATCGGCATCATCGGCCAGGCCATGCCCTATGTGCCGGTCGCGCACCCCAAGCGCTTCACGCCCGATTGGACGTTCGGCATCCGCGACGCCGAGCTGCAAAAAGTGGTGGATGGACTGCGCCAGCAAGACAAAGTCGATGCGGTTCTGCTGCTGTCGCATAACGGTATGGACGTCGATCTTAAGCTCGCCGGCCGCGTCACCGGGATCGACGTCATTCTCGGTGGGCACACCCACGACGCCGTGCCGCAGCCCACTATGATCGCCAATGCCGCGGGCAAAACCCTAGTCACTAATGCCGGATCGAGCGGGAAATTCCTCGCGGTGCTCGATCTCGATATCGGCAAGGGCAGCGTGAAGAATGCGCGCTACCGCTTGCTGCCGATCTACGCGAACCTGATCAAGCCCGATCCAGAGATGCAGGCGCTGATCGAGCGCTTGCGCGCGCCCCATGCAGCGAAGTTCGGCGAGAAACTGGCCACCGCCGATGAGCTGTTGTACCGGCGCGGCAATTTCACCGGTCCGATGGACCAAGTGATTTGCGATGCGCTCCGCCACGAACTCGATGCGCAAATCGCGTTGTCGCCGGGCTTCCGCTGGGGCGCGACCATACTGGCGGGTCAGCCGATCACCATGGAGGACGTACTCGCGGAAACCGCAATCACCTATCCCGAGGTCTATGTGACCGACATGACCGGTGGCCAGATCAAGGCGGCGATGGAGGATATCGTCGATAACCTTTTCAATCCCGATCCCTATTATCAGCAGGGCGGCGACATGGTTCGTATCGGCGGCATGAATTACGCCTGTGCGCCGAATGAAGCGGCGGGACAGCGCATATCGGACATGACGCTCGACGACGGCAAGGCGCTGGATGCAGATAAGAGCTATCGCGTCGCTGGCTGGGCCTCGGTCAATCCGCAAACCGGCAAGCCCGTCAGCGAAGTCGTTGCCGGCTATTTGCGGGCGGAAAAGACCGTGAAAATCAAGCGCGCCAACCGCGTCATGCTCAAGGGCGTCGGCAATAATCCGGGGCTTGACCAAGGAGGCTGAGCACGATGGCACGTGTCCGTCTGCGCACTGTGGCGCCGATTACTGCCGGGTTAGCCGCCGCCTGCGCGGTGTCGCTATTTGCGGCGATGCAGCCGCGGCCCGCCGCAGCGGCCGAGAACAACGCACTCGCCGACAAGCCGTTCGCCGACCACCATCTCGTCCTGCAGCTCTCCGACGACGATGCGAAAAAGCAAAGTCTGGTCATCAGCGTGGCCTATAACCTCCTAAAATTCTACGGCCCTGACAGGATCGCCATCGAAGTCGTCACCTTCGGCCCCGGCATTGCGCTATTGCGTGCCGATAGCCCGAACCGCAAGCTCGTCGACAGTCTCGTGGCGCAAGGCGTGAAATTCGACGTATGCATGAACACGGTCGAAACCATCGAGCGAGAAACCGGACACCGTGTGCCGCTCAATCCAAACGCCAAGCCGGTCGAAGCCGGCGTCGCGCAGATCCTCGCCCTCGCCGAAAAGGGCTACACGCTCGTCCGTCCGTGAATCAACCAATGAGAAAATCATGATTGTGATCATTCGAAGCATCGTCCTTGCTCTCGCCGTCGGCCTCCTGGCGCTAACCGGCGCGCACGCGCAAGGCGGCAAGCCGCACCGCATTGCCATTCAGGTCGATCAGAACGATCCCGCGGTGATGAACCTTGCGCTCAACAATGCCGAGAACATCATCGAGTACTACCGCGACAAGGGTGAAGACGTGGATGTCGAAGTCGTGGCCTATGGCCCGGGCCTGAACATGCTGCGCGCGGACACGTCACCGGTCAAAGACCGCATCGCCCGGATGGCCAGTAGCGACGCAACCTTCCCAGCCAAGCTTGCATTTTCGGCCTGCAACAACACCCTACAAGCAATGGAAAAGCACGAAGGTCACGCGATCACCATCATCCCGCAGGCCAAAATTGTCCCGGCGGGCGTCGTGCGGCTCAGCGAGCTTGAGGAACAGGGCTGGAGCTACATCCGCCCCTAATTTGACCGGCCACGCGACATTCTCGTCGAGCCCGAAATTCGCAATGCATTCTTGGGCGAGGCTCTGCCGGCGCGCGCGCGTTGTTTCCTTGCTCGATCTTTGTCCGCGTGGTCGCCGAGAAAGCGGACCAGTTCCTGCTCCATCGCCCGGTACTGGGCAACCTTGATGCGAAGCGAAAGGAGCTGGAACCGCCGCGCTTCATGCTTGCGGCCCGGATGCGCATTGATGCGAGCTTCGGTCGCCTCCATGGTGGCGCGCTCGTGACGGATACGTTGCAGATAAGAATCAAGCTCGCGCTTGATGATTTTCTTGCTGGCAAAGTTGCCGAAAAAGATGCGGAGCAAAACCTCGTCACGCGTCACCGAGGCGCGGATCGGTTCGCTCATGAATTCTTCAAGCCGCGCCTGCCCTCTGGCGGTGATGGTATGAATTTGTTTGTCCGGCTTGCCGTCCTGCGCCAGCAAACGGCTGGTGATGCAGCTTTCCTCCTGCAGCTTATGCAGCGTGTTGTAGATTTGCGGGCCGGTGGCGTTCCAGATGAAATAAGTCGAGCGATTGATAGCGCGCTTGAGGTCGTAGCCCGATGCCGGCTCGACCGCGAGCAGACCAAGGAGCGCAAAGCGAAGCGACATGTCAGCGGCGCTCCGCTCGCGTCATCGCGTACCGCCTAGTCATAGGCGTCGGCCCCCTTGCGCAGGCCGTCCCATTGGCGCGCGTCGTGGCTGCACAGGATAGTCGCGCCCGAGGATTCGATGTGACGCACCTCGGCCAATGATTTTGCCAGCGCCTCGCCGTTCCAGGTGTTGCGCGGGATGATGCCGGTGTCGAGCGTCTCGCGCAGGCTCACGGTGTCGCCGGCGAGCAAAAACGTGCCGCTGCGATCGAGCTGCGCCAAGGCGCCGAGCGAACCGGGCGTATGGCCGGACAGCGGCAGCAGCACGATGCGGCCGTCGGCAAAGACGTCGCGCTGTCCCGCGATCTCGTCGATCGGCATCGGTTGATCCCAATCGGCGGCGAGGTAGCCGGCTGACTCGCTGCCGGGGGCGCGGGCGGCGGCGAGCTCGTCGCTGTGAATGAGGAAAGTGGCCTTGCGAAAAAACGCATTGCAGCCGCAATGATCGGGATGCAGGTGCGAATTGATCACCACGTCGATGTCGTCGGGAAGAAGCCCGAGCTCGGCGAGTCCGGTCAGCACGTGCGCGCCTGGCTGCATGATCGGGATCATCAGCTTGGCGAGCCCGCCCCAGCGGCCCTCCGGATCTTCCGCAACCGCGGGATGGCAACCGGTATCGAACAGCACATTGGCCTGGCTATGCCGCAACAGCGCGCTTGACACCGGAAGTTCGATGGTTTCGCTGCGCTCGGCCGCGGGCAGGAAAATGCTCTTGCGCATGCGCAGCCGACCGCAAGGCAGAAGATGCATTTTCATGGTTGCGACCGCTCACACCATGCAATAGCCGCCGCTGACGCTGATCACCTGGCCGGTGATCCAGCCGCTGCGCGGCGAGGCCAAGAGCGTAACGGTGGGCGCGACGTCGTCGGGGCGGCCGAGCCGGCGCACCGGATAGAGCCGGACGAGCTTATCGCGATTGGCATTGAGCCATTCCGGATCGTGGCCGGTTTCGACGAGGCCGAGCGAAACGGTGTTGGCGGTGACGCCGGTGCGGCCCATTTCGCGCGCCAGCGATTTCATCAGGACGATGACGCCAGCGCGCGCGGCGCCGACGATGGAAAGCCCCGACTCGCCGACGCGCGAGGAGTCGCCGACAATCGCGATGATCCGCCCGTCGCCGCCCTTTTCCAGATGCGGGCCCGTGGCGTGGCACAGATGGATGGCGCCCATGAGATTCACGTCGATCTGGCGGCGCCATTCTTCCGGCGTGGTGTCCTTGAACGGCTTGCGGATCGCCAGTCCGGCATTGTTCACCAGAATATTGAGACCGCCGAAGTCGGCGACGATTTTTTGAATCATCGCCTGCACCGAGGTGTGGTCGGCGAGATCGGCCTGATAGGAATCGGCCTTGCCGCCCTGCGCACGGATCTCAGCAACGACAGATGCCGCCTCGTCGGCGGAATCCCGGTAATTGACCGCGACCGCGGCGCCTTCCGCCGCAAGCGTGAGCGCGATCTGCCGGCCAACGTCGCGGGTGCCGCCAGTGACAAGCGCGACGCGATCCTTCAGTTGCATGTCCATAGCTTTGCCTTATGGCTTGCGCCTCGCGTTGACACCCTAGCGGCGGCGGCCGCATATAGTAAAGTACTTACCTATGAAAGTCCTGACCTATGCGGTGCCCTGCCGCCCCCGCAGGTAAGTGCCGACAAGGATAGTGGCGTCCGCTTTGGCTCCCCTGACAAGAGGTTGCGACACTCGTGAAGCCGGCATGGTTCGATTATTACGCGCCGCGCAGTCTGGACGAGGCGCTGCGCATCTTGGCCGACGCCGGACGCGACGGCCGGGTTTTGGCGGGCGGCCAGAGCCTAATGCCGATGCTCAACTGTCGGCTGCTCAATCCCGACGTTCTCGTCGACATCAATCGGATCGAGGCGCTCAACCGCCTGGACGTCGCAAAGGACAACCTGACCGTCGGCGCGCTGGTTCGGCACGCCGATCTGCTGCACGAAGACCGGGTGCACGCCGGCTGGCCGCTGCTGTTCGAGGCAACCAAACAAGTCGCGCATCCCGCGATCAGGAATCGCGGAACCGTGTGCGGCAGCGTCGCCCATAACGATCCGGCCGCCGAGCACCCGAGCGTGCTGGTGACTTTGGACGGCACAATTGTGATTGCCGGCGCCGCGGGCCGCCGCGAGCTTCCAGCCGAACGGTTCTTTACCGGAATTCTGTCGACCGCTCTGCAGCCCGGCGAGATAGTGGTCGAGGTTCGTTATCCGTTGCCGCCGCCGGGCACCGGCGCGGGATTTGTCGAATTCGCCCGCCGCCTCGGCGATTTCGCTATGGCCGGAGCTGCCGCCACGCTGACCATGCGCGACGGCATGTGTGAACGCGCCCGGCTGACCATTGTCGGCATGGGCGAGGGACCATTCCGCGCACGCGCGGCGGAAGAAGTTCTCACGTCACGGCGCCTGGGCGCCGATAAAGGCCAGGATGCTTTCGCGGAAGCGGCGGAAAGGGTTATGGCCGCGGTCGAGCCGGCCGACGACGTTCACGCCTCCGCTTCCTATCGCCGGCATCTGGCGGGCGTCATGGCCAAGCGCGCGCTTAAGACGGCGCTGGCGCGCGCAGGGGCGCATTAGCGATGGCGCGCGAGCAAAATATCCGGCTGAGGGTGAACGGCAGAGTCTACGAACGGACCGTGCCGGTGCGTCTGTCGCTGGCAGATTTCATACGAGATCATTTGCATCTCACCGGCACGCATCTCGGCTGTGAGCACGGCGTATGCGGCGCCTGTACGGTCTCGCTGAACGGGCGCAGCGCGCGCTCGTGTCTGACGCTGGCGGTGCAGGCGGACGGCGCCGAGATCATCACCATCGAGGGATTGCGCGCGGCGGATGGAACGCGTCATCCCATGCAGCAAGCATTTCTGGAGAATTTCGGCTTGCAATGCGGCTATTGCACGCCGGGAATGCTGATAACGGCGATCGAGCTGTTGCGGGAAAATCCGCATCCGTCGGAGCAGGATGTGCGCGAAGCCCTGTCGGGCAACATCTGCCGTTGCACGGGCTATCAGGCGATCGTCGATTCCGTGCTGGCGGTGGCACGGGACGCGCAGACCGCGGAAAAGCGAGAGATCGTTTGATGTCGGATGCGCGCTTCGTCAATCAGAGAGCGGTCGGTTCGCCGGTGCTGCCCGACGAAGCGATCCCGCTGGTCGAAGGCGACGGCCGCTTCCTCAATGATATCCGCTTGCCGGGCATGTACCACGTCGCTTTTCTGCGCAGCCAGCACGCGCATGCGCGTATCCGCTCGGTTGACACGGCGAAGGCCCGGGCCTTGCCCGGCGTGATCACGGTGTTGACCGGCAAGGAGCTGTTGGGAAAAGTCGAGCCGTTCCGCAGCATGCCCAACCGCTTCTCCGGCGGCGAGTCGGTCCAGCACTGGCTCGCCGTCGACCAGGTCCGGTTCTGCGGCGAGGCCATCTGCGCGGTCGTAGCGGAAGATCGCGCCACCGCCGAAGACGCAGCCGAGCTGATCGACGTCGACTACGAACCGTTGCCGGTGGTGACAGATCCGCGGCTCGGCGAGCAAGACGGCGCGCCACTCGTCCACGACACCTGCCCGAATAACCACCTGATCAAGCGCGAACACGAACGCGGCAATGTGGCCGAAGCGTTTGCCCGCGCGCACCTCGTGGTCAAGCGCAAGTTCAAGATCGGCCGCAAGCAGGCGCTTTGCCTGGAAAGCCGGGGCTGCGTCGCCGGCTATCGGGAAAGCACATTCGGCCTGACGCTGTGGATCAGCCACCAGCTGCCCTATGTCGTGCGTCACTACCTCGCCAATCATCTTCACCTGGCCGAGAACGACATTCGTGTCGTGGTCCCGCATACCGGAGGCGGGTTCGGGCAGAAGGCCTCGATCTATCCGGAGGAATTTGTCTGCGCTTTTCTCGCGCTGACGCTGCGCCGAGCGGTGAAGTGGGTCGAAGACCGGCTCGAAAACATGGTTGCCTCCACCCATGCCCGCGACCAATCGATCGAGGTGGCGGTGGCGGTGGACCGCGACGGCCGCATCCTGGCGTTGAGCTCCGACGTCTGCGTCGACGTCGGCGCCTATTCCACTTATCTGTGGTCGGCGGGCATGGAACCGCTGCAAACCGCGGGTCTGATGCCGGGTCCCTATAAGGTTCCGGCGATGCGTTATCGGACCCGCGGCGTCGCCACCAACAAGACGCCGGTTGGCCCCTATCGCGCCGTCGGCCGGCCAACGGCATCGGCCTCGCTCGAACTGCTGTTGGACGAAGTCGCGCGCCGGCTCGAGCTCGACCCCGTGGAACTCCGCCAACGCAACCTGATCCCGATCGAGGCGATGCCCTACCGCAATGCCAACAACCTGGTGCACGACAACGTCAATTATCTGCCCTGCTTGAAGCTCGCCGTCGCCAAAGCGCAGTATGAACGATTGCGCGCCGAGCAGCGCGACGCCGGCGCCACCGGCAAATTGCGCGGCATCGGCGTTGCCTGCTATGCGGAGCTCACCGGGCTTGGCACCAGCACGGCGGTCGGCCCGGGAACGCTGCTGCAGCCGGGTCGCGACGCGGTGACGCTGCGCTTGGAGACGACGGGCGTTCTTTCCATCGCGGCGGCGCTGCCGTCCCAGGGCCAGCGCATCATGACGGCGATGCGTCAGGTGGCGTGCGACGAGCTCGGCATCGCGCTCGACGATATCACCTGCGTGAACAACGACACCGCCATGGCGCCGTATGGTTTCGGCACCTTCGCGTCGCGAACGGCGGTGTTCGGCAGCGGCGCCGTCATCCAAGCCGCCAAGGAGCTGCGCCGGCGCATCCTCGCCTTGGGCGCGCACCTTCTGGGGATTCCGCTCGGCGAGCTCACCATCGTCAACAGCGTGATCCAAACCATCGACCGATCCAAAACGCTGCCGATCCGCGAAATGGCGGAGCAGAGCTATTTTTCCGCCAAGAACATTCCGCCCGAGCTCAATCCGGGCTTCGAAGTCACCTCGTTCTACGATCCCAAATTCGGCAGCTTCGCCGGCGGCGCCCACATCGCGGTGGTCGACGTCGATGCGCAGACCGGGGAAGTCAAGATCGTGCGCTATGTCGCGGCCGAGGACGTCGGCACGATCATCAACCCGGCGGTGGTCGAAGGCCAGATCATCGGCGGCATCGCGCAGGGCATCGGCGAGGCGCTGCTGGAGGAACTCGTCTATGACGAGACTGGCCAGCCGCGCACCGTGACGCTGGCCGATTATCTGGTGCCTTCGGCGCTCGATATTCCGCGCATTGAGCTACATCACGCCAACACGCCGTCCGCGGCGCTGGGCGGCTTCAAAGGTTGCGGCGAGGGCTCGATCATCGGCGCGCTCGGCGCCGTGACCTGTGCGGTGGCGGACGCGCTTAACCGCCGCGGCGGCGACATTCACGAATTTCCGGCGACGCCGGAGCGTGTGCTGCAGGGATTGGGCGTGCTGCCAAGCGAGGTGTGAGCGGGCGGATCGGAGGGAACACGCATGCACGCAGATAGCCGAGGACTGGCGCTGACGACGGCGAGCCAAGGCGCCGCCACGCACATCGATGCGGCCGTGACCGACTATCTCGATTACCGCACGACCGCTTTCGGGCACGTCCGCTCGGCGCTGGAACAGGATGCCGCTTTCGTGCTGGCGCTATGCTTTCGCGGCTACTTCCTCCTGATGCTAGAAAACAAAGCGATCCTGTCGAAGGTCGGGCAGACGCTCGATGAAATCCGTCCCAACCTCGCCGCGGCGACGTCCCGCGAGCGCCGCCACGTGCGCGCGCTGGAAGCCTGGGCCGCAGGCGACATCATGCTGGCCTGCTCCCACTGGGAAGAAATACTCACGGAATGTCCGCTCGATCTTATGGCGCTTAAGCTGCACCACACGATGAGCTTTTACGCCGGGCGCAGCCAAGTTATGCGCGCGGTCATCGCCGGCGTGCTCGGCGAATGGGATGACAAGGTGCCCGGCTACGGCTGCGTGCAAGGCATGTATGCCTACGCGCTCGAAGAATGCGGCGCCTATGCGGATGCCGAGCGGTGGGGACGCCAGGCAGTCGAACGCAATCCGGGCGACCTCTGGGCCATTCACTCTGTTGCCCATGTCTTGGAGATGCAAGGCCGCTCGGCCGAGGGCGTCAAATGGCTCGCCTACACACCGCAGCAATGGGCCGATAAGAACCCGTTCAAGGCCCATGTCTGGTGGCACGCCGCTCTGTTCTTCCTGGCCCAAGGGGACTACGACCGCGCACTCGATCTCTACGACCATGCGCTGTGCTCGGTGAATTCCGAGACCTATGTCGACGTGTCCAATCAGGCGGCGCTGCTCAAACGGCTGCAGTTGAGCGGCGTCGACATCGGCGACCGCTGGAACGCGCTTGCCGAGCATGCGCAGACGCGCATCCACGATCACATGCTGCCGTTTAGAGACGCGCACTTCTGTCTTGCACTGGCGGCGCGCGGGGATTTCGACGTTGCCCGCCGCCACATCAAGTCGATGGCCGAATTTGCGAAGCAGAGCGAAGGCTGGCGGGCGCAGGCGACCAAAAATGTTTTGATCCCGCTGTGCGAAGGCATCCTCGCTTACGAGCAGGGTCATTATGACAAGGCGTGCGACCTGTTATGGACGGTGCGCAACGACATCGTTTCGATCGGCGGCAGCCACGCGCAACGCGACCTGTTCGCGCAGATCATTTGCGATGCCGCGGTACGGGCGCGCAACCTGCCTGTGGCCCGCAACCTCTTTTCGGAGCGGGTGCGCAGCCGCGGGACCAGGCAGGCAAACTGGCGCTCCTACGCCGAAGTCTTGGCCGCTTTGGGCGAGACCGAGCGCGCCGAAGCGGCGCGCAAACAGGCCGAGGCCGCGCCCGAACTCGGCGCGTGAGCGGTTAAGATCGGCGCTTAAGCGACGCCGACGCGCAGGTGGGCGGAATTGTCGCCAGATTCGACGCGCACATCCTGATCCAGCGTTTTGAGCTGACGCCGCATGATCTTGCCGGACGACGTTGTCGGCAGAGCTGGAACAAACTGTACCTCGCGCGGCATTTTGTAGGCCGCGAGATGCTGCCGGCAATGATCGAGGATGCTTTGGGCATCCGTGCTCGCACCGGGCTTGAGCACGATATAGGCCTTGGCAATCTCGCCCTTGATCGCGTCAGGCTTGGCGCCGACCCCGACCATGGCGACCGCCGGATGCCCGGCAATGACGCGCTCGATCTCGGCCGGATAGATGTTGTAACCCGCGGTGAGGATCATATCCTTCTTGCGGTCGACGATATAAAAATAACCGTCAGCATCCATCTTGCAGAGATCGCCGGAATGCAGCCAGCCGTCCGGCTCGATGGTTTCTCTGGTCGCCGCTTCGTTGCCGTAATAGCCGAGCATGTTGAACGGCCCCTTGACCATCAATTCGCCGACCTCGCCGTCCGGCAGCGTCTTCGACGCATCCAGCGGGTCGGCGATGCGGCCTTGCATGAACGGCATCATGATGCCGACCGAGCCCAACCGGTTCTCGCAATAGGAATGCTGCATGATGCCGGGGCCGGCCAGCTCCGTCATGCCCCACAGCTCCAGAATGGGCGCGCCGCTGCGTTCCTGCCATTCGACGGACTTTGCCGCCGGCATGGCTTGGCCGCCGACCACGGCGACGCGCAGCGACGACAAGTCGAATTTGCCGAAGTCGGGATGCGCCAGCATATAAAGATACATCGTCGGCACACCGTCGATGATGCTGACCTTGCGACGCTCGATCGCTTCCAGCGCCTGCCGGGCATCGAATTTTTCCAGCATCACGAAGCTAAGACCGAGGAGAAAACTCAAGTTCATCACGACTGTGCCGTAGACATGCGGCAGCGGCAGCCCGGTGAATTGGACGTCGCGCTCGGTCCGTATGTTCATGGCCGCGGTCATCGCCGCGTTGAGCACCACGCTGCGGTGATTGAGCATCGCGCCCTTGGGGAAACCGGTGGTGCCGGAGGTATAGCAAATCGTCGACAGTTCTTCGGGAGCGTTGCCCGGTGGCTCGACTGCGTCGGCTTGCCCTGACAAGAGATCGTCGAACGAAATCGCGCCTGCGATCGCCGATCCGCCGAGGATGACGATTTCCTTCAAATCGCCGTCGTTCTTGAGATACAAGGCGGAGCCGGCACGCTCGGCCGTCGTAATCAGCACCTTCGCACTGCAATCCTTGACGACATAGGCGAGCTCTTCCGCGGTCAGCATGGCATTGACCGGATTGATGACGCCGCCGGCCTTGGCGATACCGAAATAGCAGACCACCCATTCCACGCTGTTCGGCGCGAACAGCGTGACGCGGTCGCCTTTTTTGACGCCGAGCGCCTTCAGTCCATTGGCTGCCCGATTGGTCAGACGCTCAAGCTGGTCATAGGTGAGCGTCCGCTCACCAAAGATCAACGCGATTTTGCCAGGCAGGCGTGCGGCGGTACCCGGCAAAATCTGGTCAATGGTTTTATTCAGCATGGTCGCGAAGTCCTCCCAATGCAGATTTTTGGCGGCTCTTTGGTCGCGACACTATCATCTGCAATAGGGGGCTTAAAGCGGGCTGGTTTAAGCGAACTGGCCGGCACCGAACTCTCGGCGCTCGGCCGGAAAATCGCTGTGACGACGTTGCCAGAAGGGACGCTCCACCCAGCGTCGTTCGGCGCGGTAATAGACCTGCCTTTCGGCCAGATAGGCGGCGTATTTGGCGTCGAGATCGGCCTGCAATTTCTCCAGCGCGCAATGGTCCGCCGAATGCGCCGCGATCAGCGCGGCGGCGGCGTTATTGCCCCCGAGGATTGCCGCCATGATGCCTTGCGAGGAGAGCGGATCGAACGCCTGCGCTGCGTCGCCGGCCGCGATCCATCGATCGCCGTAGGCCTGCGCCAATCTCGTACTGGCCGCATTGACGCAGAAAGGGCCGGCGACAATGCAGCATTTCGAACCGGCAGTGACCGTGTTCAGATGAAAAGAGTTGCCGACGTAATCCGCGAAATTCGCGGTCGATTTCAAGCGTGAAACATCGCACAAGTCGCCGTCGGTAAAAAACGCCATGACCCGGCGCCGATTCGGTATTTGCGCGCTATAGAGCCAACCGTCCGGCGCCGATTCCAAATAAATGCGTCGGTCGGGATTCAATCGACCGTCGGACTCCTCCGCAACACACCAAATCGCAATAAGCTTATCGTGAATTTGTCGCCGTGCGCCGGCTTCAACCGCCAACCGCGCCGCTCGCCCGGTGCAGTCCACGGCGTAATTTGAAGTCACGCCAATCTGCCGCCCGGCGCTTTCGATCCGGAATTGCCAGCCGGTGCGCGTTGTTTCTGTTTCGATTCTGGCGCAGTTGTCGAGCAGAGCGGCGCCACTTTTTACCGCGGCGGCGATCAATTGCCGCTCGAACAATCGGCGATCGAGATGCCAGCCGCAGCCGTAAGGGCTCAGGATCGCCTCGCGAAAGTGCGCGACATCCGAGCCCCAGCGCGCCATGGTCCCGGCGCTCGGCAAATGCAGATCAGCGTCAAGACAATCGAGCCCCAGGCGCTTGAGCAGTGGCCGTGTCTCCGCCGGAACCGTTTCTCCGACGGCGAAGTCCGAATTGGGCCGATCGCGTACGATCATTGCGATGCGGGCGCCGGCGCCGGCCAAGACGCGAGCCGCAATGGCGCCGGCCAGTCCACCGCCAACGATACAGATGTCGAAGCGGCTTTTGCCGCCGCGCCCGGTCATGGCGTTCAGTGGACGTAGCCGATGCCGAATTCCTGCACCAAGCTCCGAACGCGGCGGCGAGGCGCCAGCGGTTCGGAGCGGATTCTCGAAACCGGCGCGGGCTCGTGGGGCATCGGACAGCCGGCATTGATCCAACGCACGATGACCAAACGACCGACCTGGTTGCCGAGCGCGGGAAAACGCGTGTCCAAGGCCTGCGCCATCCGATTGCCGCCGGCGGTGAAATCACGGACCAGCGGGCTGTTCTCCGCATCCCAAGGCACCACCCACGGGTTATCCGGCCGCCCGAGCGCGCCCATGAATTCGAGGAGATCGCCGGCGAACCATTCATGTAACGGCTTGCCTTCGAGCTTGTAACGGAAATGGCCTTCCGTCCCGACCACCGAACTGCGCAACTCTCGCAACAACAACAGCATCGACTCTGCTTTGGTCTGGTATTGCTTGACGGTCGCGGTATCTCCGGTGCAGCCCAGCCATAGAATCCAGTCTCGCCATAAGGCGACATCGTCGGCGTCGAACACCTCGTACATCGGCCCGTCGAACGTCGTCAGATAATTCAGCAGCCGGCTTGCCGTCGGATTACCGGGAACGACAAAGGCCGAATGGGCGAGCTCGTCGACGAAGCCGTCCGGATCATCGAACCAATCGTTGATCCGATTGGCGCCCAGCTTTCTATTGGCGTGGTTCAGACTTCCATAATGTTGCTTGCGCGCCATGAGCGCCTTGATTTTGTCCGTCATCGCCGGCGGACGGCGATGAGCGACCACGTCGTCGATGCCGAGGTAATTCATCCCGGCAGTCGCAAAGGCGACAAAACCGGTCCAGATGCGTTTCCATTCCCGCCGCATCGCTTCCCGGCCGCTCTCCTTCAAAACATTGTCGAGGTAGACATTGACCGCGTTGCGCGCCTTCGCCCCGTGTCCGTCGACGGCGTTGTCGATGCCGACATGCATGCGCCAGAATTGGGAATCGATCCCGTGGTAATCGAGTTTCTTGATCGTCTGGGCGAGTTCCAACACCTCCCATTCGAGGAACAACGTCATGCCGATGATCTCGGGAAAATATCGATCGGAATTCTGCGATATGGCCAGCTGGAACACCGGGCTGGTAAAGTCCCCGTCGGTGAACTTCGGATGATCCGCATACTCGCGCGAGGCCACCTCGGGCAGCGTGATATTGAGGCCACGAAGGAACGTCGTGAAAAGATTGCCGTGGTGAAGCGCCGGATTGCCGTTGCCGAATTCGTCGCTCCACACGTCGAACAGGAATCCTCGCACGTCGTCCAAGGTTCCGGTATTGGCGATGAATCGCAGCCACGCTCCGTCATTTTGATTGTATGGACCGGAATGGACCCGATCGTTCACGATATCGGCCCGCGCCTCATCGAGCTCCCAAGGCTTCATCCGCGCGGCCTGATCGCGATAGAAGTCGTAGATCTCCTCCAGTTTCGCCTCGAAGGTGTTCTTGTCGTAGTCAAAGTACTTTTCGAGGATGACGGCGCCGGAGTCGGTATAAGTCTGATGCTCGATCGCGTGGCGCGCCACGCCGAGGAACTGATCGACGATCTTGGAGCTGAACTCGTACATTTCCGGAAACTGGTCGATATTGCACAGCATGTAGTAGAAATCGCGGTACTGCAGACCCTCAAGCCCGTTGCGCTCGCTTTCGACATACGCCACCGAAGGCTTGGCATCGGGCTCTTCGGGCGAAACGAACGTGCGGCGAACGACAAAACCCAGATCCGACCAGTGCTTGACCATGCCGTTGTCGCCGCTGCACCGCGACCAGTCGAGATAAAGGATGTCGCCGGCGCACTGACCAAGCTCGATCATCCGCAAGTTATGGTAATGGCTGCTGTTGCTATCGAAATCCTCCCGAACCGAGCCTTCGTAGTCGCCAACCCCGCTGGTAAAGCCGCCGACCGCATTCGACAGCTGCGAGATGCGGGCATGATATTGAGCCGCGGTTTCTTCCGCGACCGATATCGCTTCGAGAATCGTCCGGCAATAATCCGTGCACCGGCTCTTTATAAACTCGGCGTAATCGGCGTCCGCACGCCGCGAAGGCAGCGTGTCGGCCCGTTGCTCATGGGCCGCGCGCCGCCTGCTGGCCGATTTTTTCTTCGTGGGTTTGCGTGGCGGATGCTCCGTTCGACTTTCGCTGTGCTGGAATTCCTCCGGCGAGGGAACGGCAAAATGGAAGTACCTGCCGCCGAAGCGATCGAACTGCTCCTGCACGATAAACTGTATGCGGCCTAGGCTGGGAAGTCGCTCGGCAGGCGCATGCTCGCTCGGCTGCACATTATCGACAATCTCGGAAAAGATCGTTCTGAGGTTATCGCAGAGCGTGTCGATATAGTCGGACTGAGCGACGGTCTCCTCAGGGGGCGGGAACAAGAACGCTTCGATGCTGGCCGTATCGGGTCGCCGGAATTCGACGCCCCGCGCCCACGGCTGCCGCACCAGCATGAGGCGGCTCAATTCGCCATGCGTGCCCTCATAGGGAAAAGATTTCTGCAGCTCCTCCGCCGACCGGTCGGTAATGACGCTATCCGGACGTTGCGCCGGCCACCAGTGCGTGTTGCACTCGAAAAAGTCGGCCTGCCACGGCACGGCCATGAACTTTGTTATATCGCCCGCCGCAAGATGATCCGCCAGGCGATAGGCCTCTGAATAGGCGAGCGGCGAATGCGCAATCGCGGTCATTTCAATTCCGGGATAGAAAGGTCCGCCGGTGCAGGCATCGAGCGCCGTGCGGGTAAGAATCCCCGGTTGATGCGCTGGATCCGGTCGGGCGGCGGTATGGCGCGTGCCCGGCCTGAAGCGATGCTGTGCCCAGGCCTCGAGCCGCTTGTATTGAAGGGTTGTGACCGTCAACCACGTCGTCGGGTCGCCCGTTGTCGCATCGCCCTCGTTTCCGGACAGCGCCGGCATGTAGTAGCCGTTCGCCTGCGCGGCCTGTTCCTCGTTGCTGGCAAGTTCTCGCGGTTTGCGAATGCGCTTGAATATAGCTTCACGCGATAGACGGCCGCTCTCGTGGTGAGGATCGCTCAGCAGCTGGAGGGTTTTTTCGTCGGTAAAGTCACCGGCTTTGCCCTTGGCGTGTCCGCGTAGTGACAGATCGCTGACCCAGCTGATGGCCGACGCCCGGAACAGAATGGGGTAAATATCGCGCCAGAATTCGACATCGTCAGCGCCGATCGGGTCCGGCAATCCAGGGTGAGAAAGGCCGTGGGTGAGGGCAACGTCCTCCATGACATCAAATAGCGTCACCACGCTGCCGATATCGGGCGCGAAATCGGGCGGCGTAACCAGCACCCAGGCGCGGCCCTTGACCGGTATATCGCGTCCGCCAAGCTTGACCTTGCATTCCACCGGACCATCGCTCGTATCGTCGTGCCAGAGATCGTTGTTGGCGTAATCGGTAATCCATTTCTTTCCGGAAACGTCGACGCCGGTCTCGTCGACAGCCGCAGAATGTCCCCGCCCGCCGAGCACCAGCAAGCGTCCTTCTTCGTCGGTGCGAAGCTCGCCCAGATAAACGTTGGTTGCGTCCTGAAATTTCCCGATAAAGGAATATTCTGATGCAGCAGAGCTGCAAGTGTCCTTGCCTGTGATCGTGACCGGCGCGCCGGGATCGATTATCAGCCGGCGCTTTCGCTCGTCGCCTTTTATCGAGGTATTGCGCCGATCCCAGGAGTCCTTTTCCGGCGTCTCGAACTGCGCAAGCGCCTCGGCGCCGCCGTTAAATTCAAACCAGTCCGGCTTCTTGTTTGCGAGCGACACGCTCCAGGTCAGCTCGGCTTCCTGCGCCGTCAGCTCGCCGATCACGGCGTCTTTGGCGTCAAACGCATAAACCCTAAAACGCGCCGCTTGGCGCAACACCGCGCCCGCCGCATCGGTGAAACGGCGCTCATCGGATAGTGCCGGCGGCTCAAGCCCTTCAGGCCCGATAAAGAAGCCGTTGCGCTCCTGGCTGTTGCCGACGCGAGCGATGCCGATGGTCGGAAAAATCTTGCAATAGGCGATCTCGTTACTCATCTGACGCTCCCCATCACTGGCCGCGATCTCTGTTGCTGTGTGGGCAAAGATTCTGGCGGCTGTCCCCGGCCCGGACCCCGTTCCAATGTCAAGGAACTGGCCCGATCCTACAACTTACGGTAGGATATATTTACGATAAACGCTATGGTTTTATGACTTGGCCAAGGGGAACAGGGGCAAAGGGTGGGTCGCCCGTACCTCGAATGAGGCGGCGGCCGATGGCCGGGAGCATGCACACTTCGCACAGAACGGGCTGCGTGGTGGGCCCGGGAGGACGGAAACCTTAGACTGAAAAAGTGAAAGAAGTGCCAATTTCGTCGGCATTTACCCTGTCGCCAATTGCTGTCGCCTTTTAGTGTCGTCAATGACTGTCGCCATTATATACTCGCTGTCGCCCACGGGAGATCGGACATGGCGAGAGCAAGACACGGCAGCTACTTGTTCCGGCGCGATGGCTCAACGAATTGGTGGATCCGGCTCCGCGCCGGCAACCAGCGAACTGAGAGGTCGCTACGCACGTCCGACCGTCGAGAGGCGGAGATGCTAGCCGCGCCGATGGTTGCCGCACATAAAGCCGCCCTATCGGCCGCGCGCCCCCGTCTTGAGATGACGCCTTACACGCTTGATCCCGGCGAGCACATGGGACTGAATGGCGAGCGCGTCATAGCGACCACGCGCGAATTGATCTACCTCGATGCCGCTGGTGCCTTGATAAAGACCGAGCCGAACGGCCCGGCGCGGCGGCTCGTGAATATGCCCATGGGTGCCGTCCTTGTCGATGACGGTACGACAAAGCCCCTCGCTGAATTGCGACGCATCGGACCAATCATTGACTTGGCGAAGCTTAGGCGCGAAGCCGCGCCGATAAAGAATGGCGACGATGCCGTCCTCGAAACCTACCTGAAACACGCCAACATAACCGGCTATTTTGAGCGAGAGGCCCGGACCGTTTGGGCGTTGTTTAGGTCATTATGCGATAAGCCATTGAAAGACGCGGACAGAGATGATGGCCGCAAGTTAGTCGCGCACTTCGAGTCCCGCGGGCTCAAGAGCGCAACGATTGCGAAAAAGGTCGGCTGGCTGACGGCCGCCTGCAATCTCGCGATTAAAGAAGGACGATTGAGGTTCAACCCGTTTGCTTCAATCGTGCCGGAACGCAGCGACAGAGTTAGACGGCTTCCGCTCAGCGACGCCGATATGAGGCTAGTCAAGCGCAATCTCGATAAGCTTAGTGATTTCGATCAAAAGCTATTCCGTTTTCTCGCGGCCACCGGCATGCGGTTGAGCGAGGCATTCGAGATTGACGGCGAAATAAAAGAGCGCGGTGTCCGCTATGTCATAGTCGGCAAAAAGACTGAGCAATCGTTGCGCCGCGTACCTCTACCGGCTTGCGTGTTGCAGCATCTGCCGAAGGTTATCAAAGGGCGGTTGTTTGTGACCGAGCACCTAGACCCGCCGGATATGGCGTCGAAACGCTTAGGCAAGTTTTTGGATGACATCGGGATCACCGATCCACGCAAGGTGGTCCATTCACTGCGGCATCGTGCGCAAGATCGACTGCGCGCCGCCGAGTGCCCGGAAGATATTCGATGGGCGATCTTAGGACATGAGGAACGAACAGTCGCCGCCGGTTATGGAGAGGGCTTCGCCGTGCCAATACTCAAAAAATGGATCGACAAAATCGGCTTCTAACCCACCAACTTCGGCGGCGGCTGAGTTTTTATTTCATTCACCGCAACCTCAACGCCGGCTTTGAGCAACAAAACGACGGTCACCTTGACGCGTCCGTCGACCGTCACAGTGATCGCGAATTCTCGCGTCGGTTACGGTTCGGACTTGAGCACATGATCAGCCATCACAGGAACTTAGAGACGGCCGCACGCATTGTTCGCTTGAGGATTGCGTCGAGATCGACCTTACTGTCGCATTTCAGCGGTCGCCGCAATCGAGCATCATGCGCCGCCCGTTGGGGGCGGTGATTGCGGCACACTGGCCGTAACCGACGTTGAAGATATCAATGCGCATGGCGAGTTCTCTCAGACGCGAGACAATTCGTTGATGAGATCAGGAATATAGGCGCGAATCAGGCATAAGGTCAGTTGCTCGCCGCGCAAGCTGAGGCGATCGATCCATACCTTGGACATCGCGCTGAAATCGGTGGGGTAATCGTGCGCTTCTTCGCGGCGCACGAGGTTCGGTGGAGGATTCGGCAATTGCCGGTCTTGTTGCCCCAGATACGGGAACACGAAGCCTTTGATTTGCCCGGTCCGTTGCGCCTCGTGCAGCCGGTGTATCGACGCATTCTGCGCCCGATCGAATATGGCGCTAAAGACGCTGAGCATCCGCGCAAAAATAAATTAACTCGGCGGGTCTTGGCGCAGGCCATAACCTGCCGAGCAGCAAATGATCGTATCGACGGGAATGACGTTGAGGCTCACATCCGGCGAGCGGTCGGGCCAGAGACAGCCGAGGCCGAGATTGTCGTAGATGCCGCCATCGGTCAGTATCACGCGCGTAGTCTTGAGCGCGCCGTCCTTTTCGAAAGTCAGGGTCTCGTCGAACGCGGGAAGAAAGAGCGGGTAGGCCGCCGAGGCGGCGACGGCGTGCGCGACCGATACATGGTTGCGATGGAGCTTGCCCCAGCGCCAGGAACCGGACTCCATTGTGCCGAAACGGAACGCCGAGCCGGTCCTGAGTTCCGTGGCGTTGATGACGAGATGCGGCTGCGCCGGCAAGTCGTTCAGCGACGCCCCCTTAAACAATAGATCATCGAGAGCCGCTTCAAGCAACGTCGTCCGGCTGGCAAAGCGATGCAGTGGCGACCGCACGTCGAAGCGCTCGACATGCGCCGCAAGCGAACGCGGCGTGATCAGGCGCGCGGCCATCAGGAGCGCTTTCAACAGCGCGACGCCGAGCGCGACGATTCCGACCACGATGAAGGCGGCGGCGACCTTGATGCCGACAGCGCTGAACAGCTTGCGGCGCATCGGCACCACAAGTCCTTCAGCCAACAGGGCGCGGATGTTCGCCTCGAAGGAGGCAAAGTCGCCACCATGGGCGTAGAAGTGGGCATGAAAATAGGCGCCGATCACGCTGCCGCCCGAGACCGCCGAGAGCACGGCGACGCGGTCAAGAAGCCCGAGCTGGTTGAGCGCACGGAGACAACCAAGATGGAAGGCGATGGCGCGGGAACCGCCTCCCGAGAGCGCCAAGCCGATCTTGGAGGCGACCGGCGTGTTCATGGCGCGCGCGTCCTCGGCCCCGCCAGCACGAACGCGAACGCGCCGTCTTCGGCGGCGATGGCCATCAGTCCCGGCAAGCCTTCGTGTTCAAGTTCGTCGCCGAGCCAGACGATTTGCGCGAGATCGATGGTGCTCGGCAGCGGCGACGACCTTCGCGGATGCGAATGCCACTCGCCGACGTAACTGAGCTGATGCAACGAGGCTTCGACGGCGGCGCTGACGGCAGCCTTGAGGCCGACGACGCCACGCTCAAAGCCCTCAGCGACTCCCGCGGCTGTCGTCCGGCTCGGGCAAGGCGTGCACGACGTGGATGGACTTGCGGCTCATGTCGGCGATGCCGAGAAGAACGCCGCCCGTTTCACGCGGCAGCCGACTGTCGCGAAGTCGCGTGAGTTCCGAGAGAAGATCGTTGTCGTACGTGATTGTCCGCGCGCCGATGGCCCACGCGGTGCGGCCGCGCCGCCCGATGCTCGATGACCCCGACCCCGCCGTGGCGGTCAGCTTTCCAGACGCGCACGGCTTGCGCGTCGCTCTTAAGCGCCTCGGCTAAGCCGCGCGCGCCCAGCGCGCTCAGCAGGGCTGCGCGGGTCGCCGGAATGCGGTTGGTCAGCGCGCGGCACGAACCGCTGTAGCGCAGGCCCGGTGCCGCGCTCAAATGATCCTTGAGAGCGGGATCGGTCTGTACAAGGCGGTGGTACTGCCCTTCAAGGTCCCGCAGCGTGACCGAGCGGTCGCCGCTTTCGGCGAGGAGCACCACGGCCGTCCCGGCCGGATTGAAGAACAGAGAGACGCGCCGTCCGTTGGTGTTGTCCAGATCGGCAAGGTAGCGCGAGACCGCGACCGACGCAGAGGCGTCGATGATAACATCGGCTTGAGCGAACTCCTGCACCAGCTCCGCGTCGGGTTTGGTGACGTCGCCGACCACGGCGGTAAGGCTCTATCGAGCAGCAAGCCCATCTGGCGCGCCAGCGCTAAAGCCTTCGGAGCACCGAGTTCATTGGTCAGCAGAGCGTGGCGCGCCAGATTGTGCGGAGCAAGTAATCGCTATCGACAACAGTCCACGAAAAAGCTCCCTCGCGCGCCAGGTTCAACGCGATGTGCGATCCCAGCGCTCCGGCTCCGACCAGGACCGCGTGGCGGCGGTCGGGGGCTGTGTGCCCCGCCACCGCGGCGGCGAGTTCGCGGTCAAACGCGAGGTGAACCTGGGCATCCTCGATTTCGATGTCGGCGAGGCTTGGCGTGCCTAGGGGAACGGCGCGGACAAAGACGTCGTCGGCGCCGGCGACACCGGCCGCCTTGGAGTTCGCCAGCACACCCCAGTTGACGCCGATCTGGCCGGCCGTGTCGAGCGAGATGAAGGCACGCAAATCGTCGGCGGTCTCCTCCGTTGGCGCGACTGGAAAGACCACGACGACGGCGAGGCGGGACGCGAGGCGCCGGACACTGTCGTTGGCAATGCCCGCCCACGCCTTGAGTTGGTTTTTGATGTCGTCGTTGAGGTTGATGCCGACGGCCGCAACTCGGCATCGAGCGCGCGGCAAGCGTCACCGGCGCGTGCCGCAGGCGCGTCATCGATTGCGATTGCGCGCGGAACTGAATGACGACGAATCCAGGCGCGCCTTTCCGGCGCGGCTCCGTGTCGGCGATGGCACGGGTGATGATGAGCGCGGAGTTACTTGCCGGACAAAGCCGATCAGTTCGCAGGAATTCGAGCCGAAGCTTGCAGCGCCATCCGCGGGATGATGATGGCGAGTTGCGAGACAAAGAACAGCGGGTCGGGCGGCTGCGCGGTGTCGTGCAGCTCGCCGCGCGCCGCCTTGGCAAGCCAGAGCTGAATACGCCGGATCAGTTCGGCGGGG
>CAVTPQ010000023.1:0-13326 GCA_963736605.1 uncultured Alphaproteobacteria bacterium
CTGGGGGTCAGGAGTTCGAAATCTCTTCGGGCGCGCCATTTCAAGATAGCGTGGCCTCGCGCGGGAGAGCCCCTGTGGCGAAGTCGAAAAAGAGGAAGGCCAAGAACGTAAAACCTGACGACTATTTCGCCGCCGGGCCGATGGAGTTCGCGCGGTTCGGCAGGGTGGTGCTCGGTCGCTCAAGGGCAACCCAAGAGCAAGTTGATGCCGCTCAAGCGCGGATGGTGGCCCAGTATCCCATCACGGTCGGCGAGATAGACGCGCTTGTTGCCTCAATCGCGGCACAGATCGCTCGCCTGCCCCCTGACAACCTGCTTCAGCGGGGGTGGTGGGAATATTCCGCAATGATTGTCGGCTTGGGCGGGAGAGATGCGGGCGATTCAGAAAAACTCGCAGCAGCCCGGATGGTCGACTACGTGCAAAGCGTGATCGTATCGGTGAAGCCCGAGCAATACGCCGACAACGTAAGCGAAGAAGATTGGGCCAAGCTTAAAGCGGATGTCGAGACGTTGTTCCGGCGTCTCACGCTCGATTATCAGATGTGCATGACGGCACAGCGAAGGGCTCAAGACCCGCAACTGGACATGAGGCTTGAGGAGTTCCGGTTTCGCGCGGAAACACTCTGGCTGAACATTCGAGGCAAGCGCTATCAGCTTCACGAGCGACAGGCGTTGCTCGATGTGCTCGCCCCGCATTCGGACGTTCTGTCAAAGCTGTTCGGGCTGGACGCTGCCGCACTCGCGACCGAGTTCGACAAGATTTTGACCAGACTTACGCATGGCCTCATGGACATCGCGACCGACATGAAGGAATTGCACGCGAAGTCAATGGCTCGGCTTGATGAGCTTGCCGCGAAGCATGAAAACCTAGAATTCGAAACGCTGATGGCCAAAGTATTCGAAGACGCTGAACTTGCCGCCCGGCGCGACAGGTTTGCGGGCGCGATGTTCGGGCTTGATCTATTCGATGTTGGAAAAAACACGGCGCTGCCCAAGGCGCTGCTTGACGAGTTGAGCTATTCACCCGGCGAAAATACGGAATTCTTCGCGCCGGGCGAATTTGCAGGATGGCCCTTGCGCATTTGGCCGGTGATGCGGCGACCGTTTATCCGGCTCAACGGCTCGACCTATTGCTTCGACATCTTCAGCCTGTTCGACAACATCTACCGCGTATTGCGGCGGATCGTTGTTGAGCTTGAACCTGCCTACAAGGAGCCGTGGAACGACGGTCAAAAGGCGGCGTCCGAAGAACTGCCATTCACGTACCTAACGCGGTTGCTGCCCGGCGCGCGCGTGTACCGTCCCATTTTTTACAGGTGGAATGTCGGCAACGGCCCGGCGCAGTGGCACGAGGCCGACGGCATTTTGATTTACGAAGACCACCTCTTCGTGATCGAGGTGAAGGGCGGCGCCTTTACGTACACATCGCCCGCGAACGATCTCGACGCACATCTTGTATCCCTTCGCACGCTTCTCCAAGCGCCAGCCCGGCAAGGAAGCCGGTTTGTCAATTTCTTGGAAAGCGCCCCCGAGGTCTCGATTGCCGATGCAGAACACAACGAAATTAAGAAACTGCGGCGCTCGGACTTCCGGCATGTTACCATTTGTACGATCACGCTTGATGCGTTCACTGCGCTAGCGGCCCGCGCGCAGCATCTCGCGCCGCTCGGGATCGATGTCGGGCAGCGGCCGTTGTGGCCGCTCTCGCTCGACGATCTTCGGGTGTACGCCGAGCTTTTCGACAATCCGTTGATCTTCTTGCATTTCGTCGAACAGCGCGTACGAGCGGGACGGTCGGACAAGGTCGATCTCAACGACGAGATGGATCACTTCGGCATGTACATCACGGAGAACAACTACACCCAATATGCGGAGGAGCTTTCCGAGAATGCCGACAAGATGCAGTTCGACGGCTACACGACGCCGGTCAACGAATATTTCAGCGCCGTGCTGGTTGGCGATGCGCCACCAAAACCTCGACAGAAGATGTCGAGCCGGATTGCCGAAATTATTGATCTGTTAGGTGCCTCGAACGAGCCGCATAGAGCGGAACTATCCAGTTACATCCTGGATGGCGCTGGCGACTGGCGGGACACACTCGCTTCGTCGATCGAAAACGCGCTGAAGGAAAATAAAGAACTCAAACGGTCGCGCCCGCTGTCATCGTATGGCGGGATGGAGATGACTCAGTTTGTTTGGTCTCCCGACGCGCCACGGAATGCGCAACTTGCGATCGAACACACCCGTGTTGTCATGTTGGCTGACGACAAGGCAGTTCGCCGCCTCGTCGAATTTGAATACGACAAAGACGGAAAGCTGTACGGTGCCCACCTGCGTCATGTAACTCTTGCAGGAGTGCCAGAGGCAGAGATCGAGCATCTACGCGCGAAAGGCGTGACGTTGCAGCAGCGGCGGATTGCGAGTGCCCAAGCCAAAGGCAAGATTGGCAGGAACAATCAATGCCCCTGTGGGAGCGGCAAGAAGTGGAAGAGATGTCACGGGCAGCGGGTGTAGATTTCCCGCGCGCTACACCTAATTCAAGGCGTATCCATTGGACCAGTTATGCCTTAAAATTATATCTTAATATCAATAACATAGGTGTTCGAAGCTTTATTCCGACTGGCGCGCCAAATTTCCAAATTTCCGCGGCCGATTCGCCGCGCTCACGCCGATGCTTCAGGCTGCGCAATCTCCAGCGCCGGCCCGCTGCCGGCGTCGACGAAGGCGTCGAGCAGATCGCGCACGCGCGCGCCCGCCGTGGCGCTCGCGGCGAGGCGGCGCAACTTGATGCGAGCGTCGTCGGACACGCCGTAAGAGACCATGGTGCGCCGGTTGAGCGCCAGCGCGCGCTTAAGGCCGGCGTCGGGCTCGATCTCGAGTTCGGCAAAAAGCCGGGCCATCTCGCCGTTGAGGTCCGACGTAAGTCGCTGCGTGCTGGTCTGCACATAGTTGATGTCGGAGCGGTTGCGCTCCACCCAGCGCAAAATGTGCTCATTGGCGCTGGTCCATTGAAATGCGCACACTTCTTCGAGCGGACGGTGCGCATAGTGCTGCCAGTGCGGCGGCAGATCGAACTTCCACCAGGCCGCGGTCCACGGCCGGTCGGCGCGGCCGTAGCGTTCGATATCGAGCGTACCCTCAGGCATGCGGTGTTTGAAGAAGCCGTGATGCAGCCAGCCCGACATCAGGCCGGTCACGCTCGCGGCCGGATCGCGGATAAGGTGCAGCACCGTGATTTCGGCGTTGGGAAACAGCGCGCGCAGGAAATCCAGCCGATAGGCGTTGCTCGGCGATTTGAGCAGAAGCGGACGGTCCGGATTTGCGCCATCGAGCGCGCAAGCCCACGGCGACTCGCAGACGAACGGCGGCTCCTCGATGATGCAGCTGTCGCGCGGCGGTCCTGCCGGGATTCGCTCATCCGGAAAGCGTTGCCGGATCAGCTCCGGATCGACGTCGTAAAAATAGGGATTGAGACCGGGCAGCAATGCTTTGAGCCGCGCCAGATACTCGACCATCCGCGCTTCGCGCGAGCCGCCGCTCGGCGCTTCGAACGCTTCCCGTATCGCGTCGAAAACCTCGTCCATCCGCTCATGCAGTTCCGGCCATTGCAGCAGCGACCGCATGGCGATCTGGAACCGGCGTCGCGGCGTCAGTTGCTCGGCCGGCGACTGATTGCCGGCATAGGGGGAGAGGTAGCGCGACAACAGCCGGCCGACAGAGGCATTCGCGTGGCGTGCGTCCAAGGCGTCGGATTCGCCGCGCGCCACGTCCGGCGCTCCGAGCGCCAGCAGCAGAAACGGATCGATCTCGCCGGGCAGCGAGCACAAGCGGGCGCTGCTGGCGCACAGTTCGGCGAGCCAACTGGCGCCGCTGCGCGAAGCGCTGAGCAGCAAGATCACGCTGAATTGCCTTTTGCAGAAATCAGGCTCGGCGTCATCGCGGCCCGCTATTTCGCCGGCACCCGAACAACGATCCCATTGCGCACGCACATCATCGAGTGCATCGCGATTTCTAATTCTCGCGAAAGTTGTCATGGCGGCCGCTCCGGTCTGGACTGTTCCCTCGATTGGAAATTTCGGATTGTCGGCGGCTAAGGGGCGGCGCTGGTCGGCCACAACACCGGGATCGCGGCGCCGCCCTGCGTCACGTTCACCAATTGCCGGTTTGAGCCGCGCGCGACGACGCCGGCGACCCGCAAATATTGCAGCTTGCCGTCGTAAAAGTCGTAGTTGACGAAGACGCCGAGATCCATTCGCAGCGGACGATCGCTGGTGAACAGGAGCCGCGCGTACATCTGATTGAGCTCGTGGCGGTCTTGCACGATCCAGCCGGCGGGATCGTCCACTTTTGCAGCCGCTCCCTCGATCGCTTCGCCGACAAAAACGCCTTCGCCGCCCGATCCGAAATTGTGCTTGATCACCAGATCTTTCCAATCGCGGCGTTTGGGAAAACCGACCTCCGCCAGCGACCGGCTCGGCGTGACGTAGCGCGTGACGTTTGCCGGCTCGGCAATGTGCAACTCGGTCTTGAGGAAGCGTTCGTCGCACAACAGCGGCAGCACGCCTTTGTTGCTGGCGAATTCGACCCGCGGATGCGACATGTAAACGGTGGTCGGACTACGGATCACGCCGGCGAGCAAGTCGCCGAATTTCTCGACGTCGCGGGGCGTGAACACGCGGGCCCAGCGAAAGCCGTCCATGCGCTGCCATTGCCCGTCGATGAACAGCGACAGCTTGCCGTCGCCGTCGAAGCGCCAATCGGCGTGCCGCAGCCGCGGCCACAAATGCGCGTTGGGAATGTCGACCGGCGTGATCAGGTGCAGGCTCTCCATATGCTCGGCCAGCAAATGATCGCCCCAGAACAGGTTGCCGGGGAAGAAGCTCGCGATCTGCGGCCCGACGCGACGGCACAGATCGACGAAGCTCTCGGCCACGTCGGTGTAGGTTAGGTGGTCCAGGTCGACCAGCGCCTTGAGCGTCTTGGGCAAGAAGCTGGCGAATGCGTAAAGCCCCAGCGCCGCACCGTTGATCTCCATCAGCTGCGGGGGATTGTCCGCGGTGAGCGAGCCGGCAATGGCGAAATCGTAGCGCAATTCTCCGACCAATCGCGCCGGCGCCTGATCGAGAATGCCGTGTCGTCCGATCAGCGTGTTCCAGCGCGCGTCGGTGGCAAGACGATCGAGAATGAATTGCTTGTCCTTGCTCGCCAGCGTCAGGATCGCTCCGGTCAAATGCCGCGCCGCGTCCTCGATCATGCGCATATAGCTCGCCGGGAACACGCGCGGCACCAGCGAGAAATCCTCCAGGTCGGGACCCAGATAACCGTCGTCGATAATGGCGCCGAAGAACTGCTTGCGCAGCGCGCGGTAGTCCACGGCGTCCAGCACCGCCAAGGTCCGCTCATCCGGCACTTCGAGATATCCTCGCATTTGCAATCCTCTGAACGCCTCGCGGCGCCTCGTTGCGACTAGGCGCGAAGCACTTCGTGAGTCACCTTGGCCGAAGGAGAGAGCTGCAGAATCCGCCGTTCGAGATCCTGCATCGCCGCCTGGAGCCGTTCTTCGGGGTAGGGCGGCAGCCGATCGAGCACGAAGTACGCGTTTCGCGTATTTTCGGTGAGCGCGGTGCGCCGGCATTGCCGCCAGTTCCAGCGCCGGCACGTCACGCCTTCGGCGTCGCACCACGCCACTTCGCCGGCATCGACGCGTTCGAGGATGGGCTCGCCCGAATTCACCGTGTCGAACGTTTCGGTACCGGACATCAAGCGGAGCTCGAGATCGCTCGCCAGCCGGTCGCGATCCTCGCCGCCGACGGGAATGACGTGATGCAGACTGAGCGCGTTATAGGCATCGACCAGCGCGTTGATGGCCGGCAAGTCCTTGCCGGACACGACCCGCTTGAGCAGCGACTCGACCGAGGCGGGATATTTGCCTCTCTTCACGCCGAATTTGACGAACGCGTCCTGCCAGGCGCGGATGTGCGGATCGTCCTTGAGCGAGTCGCGGTCGAACCGGCTGCGTGCTTCCCACTCGGCATCGCGGAGCCAAGCTATAGTCCGTTCGGTGCTCGGTCCGTTCGCTAGATCGCAAGCGTAGACGATGGCGGCCTGGTAGCCTGGCAACGCATCGAAAATCTTGCGATCCACCGCAAGCTTGTACGCCATGTTTCCTCCACCGCGCCGGCGCGACGGCCGGCGCACTCCTAATCCACGCCGCCGTCGAACAGCACCGCGAGCAAACCTTTCTGAACGTGAAGCCGGTTGTGCGCCTGCCGGAAGATTCGACTCTGCCCGCCGTATTTGACGTCGTCCGCGATCTCGGCGTCGCGAGCCGCCGGCAGGCAGTGCATGACGATGGCGTGCGCAGCCGCGAGTTTCAGCAAGTCGCCGTTGACTTGAAAGCCATCAAACGCCTTGCGCCGCGTCTCGCGCTCGTGCTCCTGGCCCATCGACGCCCAGATATCGGTGTAGACGATATCGGCGCCGTGCACGGCTTCACGCGGATCGCGCACGAATTTCGGCGCCGGCCGGCACGGCGTCGACAGATACTCGGCGATGAAGGCCGGCGCGATTTCGTATCCGGGCGGCGAGGCGATCCTGTAGTTCATGCCGAGTTTGCCGGTGAGCACCGCCAAGCTGCGCGCGATATTGTTGCCGTCGCCGACGAAGGCCAGCGTCCTGCCGCGCAGATCCTCGCCGAATTCGTCCCACAGCGTGAGCGCATCGGCCATCGCCTGGCACGGATGCAACAGATCGCTCAACGCGTTGACGACCGGAATGCCGCCGAAGCGCGCCATATCGAGGAGCTTCTGATGTTCGAACACCCGCGCCACGACGCCGTCGACCATTCCTTCCAGCACGCCGATGACATCGCGCACGCTCTCGCGCTTGTTCAGGCCGACTTCCGAGCCCAGCGCGATGGTGTGCCCGCCCAATTCGTAGATCGCCTGCTCGAAGCTGACGCGGGTGCGCAGGCTCGGTTTTTCGAAGATCAGCGCCAGAGTCTTGCGATCCAGCACCGCACGATGACGCACGCCGCGCCGCTTCTCCTCGCGCAATTGCACGGATCGTTGCAGGACGCGCTTGATCTCGACCGGGGACCCGTCGGCGATGGCGATGAAATTCCTCATGCGCTGCGGTTCCGCCACGACGCGCCGGCGCTGCCCGCGGCGGCGGCTTTCGCCTGGCGTCTGCCGCTGAGCTTCATTGGCAATCCGAACAGGTCGATGAAGCCGCGGGCCGCCGTGATGTCGTAGTCGCCCATCGAAAAGCTGGCCAACTCCTGGTCATAAAGCGCCAATGGCGAATTGGCGCCGACGGCGACCGCGCGGCCCTTGTAGAGCTTGACGCGAACTGACCCGGTGACGACGCGATTGGCGTGATCGACGAAGGCCTGCAGCGCTTCGCGCAACGGATGAATCCATTGTCCGTAATAGATCATCTCGGCGAGCTTCACCGATACATGCTGTTTGTAGTGAAACAGGTCGCGCTCGCAGCACAACTGATCGAGCGACTTGTGCGCCTCGTACAGCACCGTTCCGGCCGGGGTCTCGTAGACGCCGCGCGATTTCAACCCGACGACGCGATTCTCGATCAATATCGCCTGACCGACACCGTGCCGTCCCGCGATCGCGTTCAGCCGCGATATCAGCTCGACGCTGTCCAATCTCTCATTGTTCAAGCCGATCGGAATGCCGCTTTCGAATTCGACCGTCACGTATTCGGCGGCATCGGGCGCCGCCGCCACCGGACGCGACAGCACGTAACAATCGTCGGCCGGCTCTTGGGCGGCATTTTCGATTTCGCCACCCTCGTGCGACATGTGCCAGATATTGGCGTCGCGCGAATAGATTTTCTTGACCGTCGCCTCGACCGGCACGTTGTGGGCCTTGGCATAGTCGAGCGCGGCTTCCCGGCTGTTGAGCTGAAATTGCGGGTCCTTCCACGGCGCGACAATTTTGAGGTCCGGCGCCAGTGCCATGTAAGTCAGTTCGAATCTGACCTGATCGTTGCCTTTGCCGGTGGCGCCGTGTGCCACCGCGTCGGCGTTGAGCTCGCGCGCCACCATCACCTGCTCGCGGGCAATGAGCGGACGGGCGACGGCCGTTCCCAACATGTAATCGCCGTCGTAGACCGCGCGGGCGCGCAGCATGGGGAAGCAGTAGTTTTCCAGAAACTCCTTGCGGCAATCGCGGATGACGACCTCGTCGGCGCCGCTCGCCTTGGCTTTCTCGAAAATATATTTCATGTCGTCGCCCTGGCCGAGGTCGCAGACGAAAGCCGCGACCTGCGTGCCGCGGTAGCGTTCCTTCAGCCACGGCAAAATCACCGACGTATCGAGGCCGCCGGAATAGGCGAGCACGATCTTCTTCGGCGAGGCCGCGGTTTCGCGCGCGATCATCTGTCTTGTCTCCTTGGACTGCCGGGGCGAAGGCGCATGGTCTGGCGCAATTCAGGCCCATCGGCGGACGCAAGCGGCGTGCGCGCCGATTTCGGGCGTGGCGCGACGGGGTCAAGCAGGCGTCAGCTCCTGCGGCCGCCGCCGCCCGAAGTCGCGGCAAAAATGTCGCGCAGGCCCCGCGGCAGATCGTCTTCGTGGCCCACCACGCCGGCAACGGTGACGGTGTAGTCGGCGTTGTCTTTGACCGACACGGTTGCAGTTTCGGCATCGCCGCGTTGCTGCACTTCGAGCACGTCGGCGCGCCTGAACTCGACGCAGACCGGACTGCCGACTGCGGATTTACAGACCACCCAGAGCTTGTCGTCCTCCTCGGTGACCTTCCCGGTAATCTTGGCGCCCATCGCCAGCGACGACTTGTATTGATCGATCGCGTCCGACAGCTTCTCCGTGCTCCTGGTCGTGCCTTTTTCCATGGTTCGCTCCTCTTTGGCTTTGCTGCGTCTCGGTTGATTCGTCATGAATCGTGTGACCTCCCATTTGCGGCTTGCCGCGCTGGCTCGCCCGCTCGCCGGCGTTTTCCGACTCCGACACCCTCGGTGCTGGTGCATTCGACGAGACCGGAGAATTCGCGCGCAGCGATATCGAGGAACGCGCGCAATTCGTCGCGATTGCGGTCGATGATGCGATCGAAAAATCGACAATCCGCGACGTTTTCGAACAAGTAGTTGTGGCAAACTAAATGCGCGTCCGGCGTCAGGCGCGCGAGCGCACGCGTCAGGAGCGGTCCGTAAACGGCTTTGCCGCGTTGCTGCGGGTCGGGAAAATCGCGTGGGGTTTCCGCGTCCAGCACGACCAGATCGTACAGGTCCGCAGTCTTTTGCAGATAGTCCTGGCCCGTCGTTTCCGCCAATTCGACCGCGTCGAGCAGGCCTGCGGACTTCAGATTGCGACGCGCGACCTGTTGGGCTTTCGGATCGGGATCCACCAGCACCGCGCGTCCGCCGTGCCGGGCAATGACGCTCAAGGGAGCGCGCGCCCAATAGCCGTAATACGAGCCGAGAAAAATCGCCGATTTCGGACGGACGATGTCCGCGATCGCGAACAACAGGCGCACTTCTTCCGGATAAATATAAGTGCGAAACGGCCCGTGATCGTAATCTTCCCGTATTTGATCGGCGAGAAGCTCGTAGCCGGCTTCATCGTAATCCGGCCGCGGCAGAATCCCGATGCCGGCCAAGCTGCGCAGCGTGTCGCCGACGAAGGCCGTTTGCGACTGCGGATAGCGCTTGGCGAAATGCACGTCGTCGGGCGGCAGTCCCGCTGCGATCAAATCCGGCGCAATCGAATCCAAAAAGGCGCCAAACTCGCCGCGCGATCCGCCGTTGAGAAAAGACTGATATTCCTTGCGCGAGGCGAGGACCGACTGCGCGATCGCAAAGACGGGGCCGGTCCTTGGGCTCGGAAAGTTCACAAAAGCACCCGCACCACTGACGGTGACGATTTGCTGGGCACCACCGGACATAGGGCTACCCCGGCGGGCTAAACGTTAAGTTGTAATTATGAAAGTTTAAACTTAAGATTGCAACCCCGCGCAGACAAAGCCCCAAGCTGAAAAGGCCACGCTGGCGCCCGCCGGGGGGCGCCGTAGGCCAGGAAGCGCCCGCGAAAGGTCACTGAGCGGCTTGGCTAATGGCCGGCCGGCTCGCAGGATTACCCGGAGCAACGGGTCGCCGGATTTTACTGCGCTGAAGTCTTAAGAGCCGACGGCGCGGCGGCGGCGATCCCGATTATTGCGTTCGGCTGAAACCGGCAACTTGTGCCGGCAGGCCGCCCAGAAATGCCTCGACGATTTTGCTCGGCACTGCGAAACCGCGTCCATCGCGGGCCGCCATGCTGCTGACGCCGATAACTCGCCCAGCCGCATCGCTGAGCGGACCACCGGAATAGCCCGGCGGCAGATCGATATCGGCCTCAACCCAACGCCGTCCGGACGCGGGGGAGGCGCGGCCGAAAGCATGAACGATCCCGATTCGCAGCGCGCCGGCGATGTGACGGGGATTGCCGATCGCAAAGACCAATTGCCCGACCAACAACGCCTCGGAATCGCCAAGCGTGACCGCCGGTAAATCATGCGCCGCCACCCATAGCGCCGCCAGATCGTGTTCGTAGTCTCGCGCCTTCACCGTGCCCTTCAGCACACGGCCATCGGCCAGCCTGACCGTGGCTTGCGGACCCGGAGCCACATGGGCGTTGGTGACAATGAGGCCGTTCGATCGCCAGATAATGCCCGATCCGCCGCCGCTCCGCCCCCTCTGCACCTTCACCGTCGAGGCGCGCAAGCGCTTGGCGATATCTTCCAATTCGCGCATCAGCGGACGCGATGATCCTATCAAATCCGGTCTCATTTTATTGCCGGCCGTTCGCACAAAGCGCGGCACATCCCAGCTGTTTGTTGCAGCATGCCCCTTATGCAAAGCGGATTTCCACTTTTGCGGCACATGCGCTAATCGCGCCAAGCGCGGCCCTCGTGCAGAAGGTCGCCGACGATATCCTCGACGACCGCATTAGGAATGCTGAGCGCTAGCCCGCGCGAGCCCAAAGTATTGATGCCCACGATGCGGCCGCCATCGGCGACCAGAGGTCCGCCCGAGAAACCGGGATAGATCGTCAGGTCGAGGTAAATCGACCGGTTGCCGTCCACGGCCGACGCATGCCGGCGGCCAAAGGCGCTGATAACGCCCCAGCTCGCGCTCAGCCCGCGCTCGCTGTGCCGGCCGATGGCCAACACCATGTGCCCGACCCGCAGCGCTGCGGCATCGCCGAACTGAGCGGTCGGCAGCCCGACCGCACGAAATTGCAGCACGGCGAGATCCGTTCTTTGATCGCGTCCGACCAACGCGCCGCGAACGGTACCGCCGTCCGGCAATACAATGCGGATCTCCTCATCGCGGTCGAGCGCGTGGTCGGCGGTGACGATCATGCCCCGCCGCCAATGAACTCCGCTCGAGGCGAGGCCTTCACGGCCGTGGACCGTGACAACGGATCGGCCTGCCTGCCTGACGGAGTCCGCCAATTCCCGGGACAGCGCCACCAAACCGCTCGGCGATTTGGACGCTGAGACTTGCATTGTATTCCATGCGATCATTCCACCAATCCGGCCGCCGCCAGGGCGTCGAAAGTTGCCGGATGGTCGAGCATGCCAAACCGGCTCATGAGCGTCACTGTGGGCTTCGATGCCTGGCGGTGAATCTTGCGCAGATCGATCGCCTTGTAGCTCTCCGCCACGATCCGCTTTCTGTCGGCGCCGTCGAAACCCGCGGCTTCGAGCCAATCCGATTCCGCTTCCGCGTCGTGCGACAAGAATGTCCCGATGAACTTGACGAATAACGGACCGACGGCGTCTCTTTCCGCAACTGTGAGCTGGGCCCACATGGTTTCCATGAAGCAAGAGAAATAGCCGTGGTGTTTGGCTTCGTCGCGAGCATGATCCATGATCACGTCGCGGATCGCCCGGATCACCCGCTCGTCCGCCGGCACATTGGCAAGACTGCTGGTAATGAGGGTTTCCGAGACACAGGTGAACGCGAACAGAGCGAGCTGCTTGAATTTGCCGTCGAGCGCATCTTGTTCGCCGGCCAGCGTGCGCAAGAAAGCAGGCGGCCGCTCGCGATAAGAACGGATATCGGTGATGGCGGTCAATTGCTGCTTCATATCCTCGGCGCAATAGGCGTGGTGCGCCTCGTCGACCGCTATTTTGAATCCGTCATGGGCGAATTCATCGGTGGTGCGGATTGCGGATTCCTTCAGGCCGATCATCGTGCAGGCTGGCAGTACGGCTTTGAGTTCGAGGTGGGTCGTGAAGCGGAAATAGCTGTGCAATTTTTGACCTAAAATAATTCTCTGAACTGCATCGTCGCGGTTACGCACCAATTCGTGAGACAAAAGCGGCACCAATTCCGGCGAGAACGGAAGCCCACGGTCTTTGTCCGCGAGGCGACGCCTGGCGACGGAGCGCACCGTCGCCGCGGTGCTCCAGTCTGCCAAGCGCCACTTCGGACCGTCCTCGCCCGAGTTGCGCGGGTCGTCGGCGGAAATGCGGCGTTGCTGTACCGGCATGGCGGAAAGCGCTCCCGCGGTGTCCTTGCCGCCATGCCCGATGTCCCACATCGACGCGACACTCCCTCACTGCCGATGGCCAGAAACTGCCGCCGCTCGTGCCCGGCGATCCAGCCGCTTTGGTCACGCGCTCACACTCGGCAGGCCTAGTTGGCCACGACTGCGGAAAAATTGCAACCAAGCATTGTGGCGAAATCCTTGCAATGATATCGGATACTTCTTGCCAACGGCGGAGCGCATCAATGGCTCGTCCGAATGTATCTCAACCCAAGGTAAACCAGCGGTCAGGGCCAAATCGCGGGGACCTCTGCGCCCGATCGAAGGGGCATTATCAAGCCACCCCCCGGGAACGCGGCGAAGTCGACCTCACCATCGTTTGGCCATCAGCCGCCGCGCACCCCACGGGCGCGCGTGAGCATGATCAAGTTGGTGAACGGAGCGCGCGGGAGGGCAACAACGGGCCGAACGGATTGTTCGCTTCGCCAATTGGTTGGACGCAAGAACGTCATAGCAGCTCTGGAGCCGGTCTTAGGCCGCGGACGTCAGCCGCCGGCCGGCTGCCGCTCGAACCACGTCGTCAAGGACCCTCATGAATGCTTGAACCGACGGGGATGGCCTATAATTCGGCCGTGACATCAGGCCCAATTCACGAAAGATACGCGGCGATTTCACATCGATGATCTTTAGCTTTTCTGCACCAAGGCTCGGGATCGCCGTCGTCGGCACGATCGTCAGCCCAAGTCCAACTGCCACCAGGCGCCCGACGGAAAAATTGTGCACCAGCTCGAAACGTGGCCTGATCGGGTGCCGCAA
>CAVTPQ010000024.1:0-128398 GCA_963736605.1 uncultured Alphaproteobacteria bacterium
CCAATTCGATGTCAAGCGGCCACCACAAGATGCCGCCGCCGTACTAGATTCTTTCTTGTAGACGTGTCGTGTTTTCGCAGCTTACGCCTTGGGCAACAACTGCACGGCGCCGGCCTTGAGCCCCCCAACGGTCGGGGTGAGTTGTCGACCTCCCGTCAGGCGGGCGCATAAAATCAGAAAGCATGGCGGTTCCCTCGGACCTTGATCTGAATCAACGTCAGATTGCCAACCCATGATAATTCTCTAGGGTGGTGTTGGAGGCGAAAAGAGAAACGGAAACCGCCATGTGGGATTCGATCATCGAAGGCATTTCCCCGCATCTCGTCGCCGGCAGCATCATGGTGGCGGTGATGGGCGTGATGTTTGTCGCGCACAAGATGACCAGCGGCAAGCACAAGCCGCATGATGCGCTAGAAGAATTGAAGCTGCGCTTCGCCCGCGGCGAAATCAGCCGCGAGGAATATGAAGAGCGGCGCAAGGTTTTGACCGCGTAGCACAGGCCGCGGTTGATCGCCGCGCAATCGATGAAACCGCGACGGGGATGCAATGCAGGAAACGGCCTATCGGAAGGATTTAAGCCATCTCACCTGGGACGAGGTTTATGCCCGCCAGGTACAGCGGGGCGTTCTCGTCGGCGATTGGATGGATGCGCTCCGGTTGAAACCGGGCGATCGCGTTCTGGATGTCGGACCCGGTCCGGGATTTGTGACGCTTCTGCTGGCCAGCCGCGTCGCCCCTACGGGACTGATCTATGCCGTCGATCCTTCGGCCGAAGCGCTTGCCTATCTCGAGCGCCTGCAAGCGGAACGCCACATCGCCAACATCAAAACCTTCGCCGCGGACGCCGCCAAGCTCGAGCTCCCCGGCGTCGCGCTCGACGCCGCGCTGGTCGCCATGGTGCTGCATCATACGGACGATCCGCCCGCAATTATGCGCAACGTCGCGCGCTTGCTGAAGCCAAACGGATTAGCCGTGATCGCCGAATTCCGCCCCGACGGCCCCTGCGAACACGGACCGCCACGGGATCATCGACTGACGTCCGAGCAACTGCGTACCTGGTGCGACGCCGCGGGCTTGGCGACGCTCGATGAGCGGCGACAGAGCCCGGAGCATTACATGGTACTGGTACAGCGCGCTTCGTAAGCTTGGTCATTTGCAGCTCTCGGACGGAGCATCATGGTTGATGCCAGCCTTCTCGACCCCGCCGAACGCCAAACGGCGATCGCCACGCCGCCCGGCCTGACCGGCGACGAAGCCCGCCGCCGTCTTGCCGAGTTCGGTCCCAACGCGGTCAGCGAAGCGCCGGCGCCGCGCTGGCGCAGTTTGTTGGCGAAATTCTGGTCGCCGATCGGCTGGCTGCTCGAAGCCGCCTTCGTCATCGAGATCGGGCTCGGCAAATATGTCGAAGCGGCGGTGATCGCGGCTTTGCTCTTGTTCAACGCCACCTTGGGCTTCATCCAGGAAGGCCGCGCCGGCGCGGCACTCGCGGCGCTCAAGAAACGTCTTGCGCCGACGGCGCTCGCCTGCCGCGACGGCAAATGGCTGAAGCTTGCGGCAGCCGAAGTGGTGCCCGGCGATGTCATCAGGCTTCCCCTTGGCGCGCTGGTGCCTGCCGATGCGCGCATCGTGTCCGGCGCCGTGATGGTGGACCAATCCATGCTTACCGGTGAATCCGTACCGACGGACGCGAACCCAGCTGACGCGGTTTACGCCGGGGCGCTAGTGCGGCGCGGTCAGGCGATCGCCGAAGTCACTGCGACCGGATCGCGGACTTTTTTCGGCCGCACCGCGGAGCTGGTGCGGACGGCCCATTCCGCCAGCAGCGAGCAGGCCGCGATTTTTGCCGCGACCCGCAATCTGGCGCTGGTCAACGCCACCGTGGCAGTCGGCATCATCGCTTACGCCTATGCCACCGCGTTTCCGCCCGGCGATCTCGTGGCGCTGGCTTTGACCGCGCTGCTGGCGACGATTCCGGCGGCGCTGCCGGCGACATTCACCTTGTCCGCCGCCTTCGGCGCGCAGACCCTGGCGCGGCGCGGCGTGCTGCTGACGCGCCTCTCGGCCGTGCACGAAGCCGCCGCCATGGAGGTGTTGTGCGCCGACAAGACCGGGACGCTGACGCGTAACGTGTTGAACGTCGTCGATGTCGTGGCGCTGCCCGGCTTCGATCGGGAGCGCGTGCTGGCGCTGGCGGCGCTGGCAAGCTCGGACGCCGATCAGGACCCGATCGACGCGGCCATTGGCGCCGCCGCCAAAGCCGCGGCGCGGCCCTCATCCGAGCGGCTGGTGCGGTTCGTTCCGTTCGATCCGGCGACCAAGAGTTCCGAGGCTTTTATCGTCGATCCGCAAGGAACCGAACGCCGCGTCATCAAAGGGGCGTTCGAAATCGTCTCGAAAGCGGCGGCGCTGCCGGACAATGCGCGCGCTTTGGTGGACAACCTCGCCGGCCAAGGCCATCGTGTGATTGCGGTTGCCTACGGCGCCGCCGACGCGCTGCGTCTCGTCGGCCTGATCGCCGTCAGCGATCCGCCGCGCGCGGATTCGGCAAAGCTGATCGCCGACCTGCGCGACATGGGCGTTCGCACCGTCATGATCACCGGCGACTCCGCCGTGACAGCAGCGGCAATCGCTCACCAAGTCGGCATTGCCGGCGAGGTTTGCTCGGCGGAAACTCTGTCCGACCCGGCGAGCGTCGCAAGCCACAGCATTTTCGCCCGCGTGGTGCCCGAGCTGAAATTCAAATTAGTGCAGGCCCTGCAGCGCGCCGGAATGATCGTCGGCATGTGCGGCGACGGCGTCAACGACGCGCCGGCGTTGCGGCAGGCACAGATCGGCATCGCGGTTGCCTCGGCCACCGACGTCGCCAAGGCGGCGGCAGCGATGGTGCTGACCGAGCCGGGGCTTGCCGGCATCGTCTTTGCCGTCCGCGAAGGCCGCGTCGGCTTCCGGCGGCTTCTCACTTACACGTTCAACATGCTGACCAAGAAAATCGAGATCGTGCTGTTTCTGGCGATCGGCCTCGTCGTGACCGGCCAAGCGGTGATGACGCCGGTGATGATGGTGCTGATGCTGGTGACGAACGACGTTCTCGCCATGTCGCTGACCACCGATCGGGCAAGCCCGTCGCCGTCGCCCAGCAAATGGCGCATGCGCAGCGTGACCGGCGCGGCCATCGTGCTCGGCGCTTGCAAGCTCGCCTTCTCGACGGCGATGCTCGCCGCCGCAAAATTCGAACTCGGGCTCGGCCCGGCGGAGCTGCAAACTTTCGCTTTCGTCACGGTGCTATTCGGCTCGCAAGGCCTCATTTACGTGCTGCGCGAGCGGCGCCGCTTGTGGTCGTCGCTGCCGAGCAAATGGGTGTTCGCTTCGTCCGCCACCGATATCGGCATCGTCGCCAGTCTCGCACTGTCGGGTACCTTGATGGCGCCGCTGCCGGCGCGGCTGGTGCTGGCGATCTTCGCCGCCGTGGCGGTCTTCACGTTGATCCTCGATCAGATCAAGCGGCCGGTCACGGCGGTGTTCAAGGTGGGCTAGGACGAAACAGATGCCAGACAAACTTGAGGATTCCGGCGGTCGGCGGCGGTGGCTGCGGCCGGCGATGTGGACTCTTGCCATCCTCTTGGTGGCCTTCGCTGCGCTCGGCGTCTTTGAAATGGTCAGTGGGCCGGCGGCGATTTCCTACAGCGATTTTCTCGATCAGCTCGACGCCGGCAACGTCGCCAGCGTCACCTTCCAGGGAACGCAGATCGACGGGAATTTCAAACATACGATCGGCGAGCCGCATGCGAACACGGCCGCGTCACAAGAAATTTTTCGCAGCCGTGTTCCCGATTTCGGCGACCCCGCCCTGCTCCCGGAGCTGCGCAAACAGCACGTGGCCATCGATGTGGTGTCGTCGTCCAACTGGACGCGGCTGCTCGCCGGCTTGCCGTGGCCGATGCTGCTTTTGATGGGAGCGGCCCTGATCGCCGGTCTAGTCAGGCTGGCACGCGGCGGTAAAGCATCAGGCTCCACGGTTTCGATGCATCCGATGCAGGGGATTCTTGGACTGATTTCCGGTTTCTTCGGCAAAGGGACCGAAGGCACAACCACACAGCGGAATGGCCATGACGCGCCGCCCTAACGCCCCCTGATCGATCCGCCACACCCTAGCCGGCGTCATGCTCCGCGAATGAGCAGCACCGGCTTGCTCGAAACGCGGGCGAGGCCTTCGACCACGCTGCCCAGGAATAGCCGGCGGACGCCCCGGCGGCCGTGAGTTCCGATAACAATGAGATCGGCGCCCCACCGCTTCGCCTCCTCTTCGATCGCGTCGTAAATGTGCTGACCGATCACGTCGATAACGAGCGAGGCCGTATCGAATTTAATTCCTGCATCGCGGACGATCGCCGAACAATCGGCGACCAGCTTTTGGCCTTCGGCCTCCAGTGCTTTCTGGTACTGCAAAGCGTATGGCGCCGCTGCGTCCGAATAGGCCAAGGTCAAGTCGACAACGTGAACAAGCCGAAGCGAGGAATGCTGGTCTGTTGCCAGCTTGATCGCTTCCTTCAGCGCCAGATTGGAAGTCGCACTCCCGTCGATCGGGACCAATATTCGGCAATACATATTCGAGGCCCTTTGCGCGCTCGACACCTACCAGCATCACGCGCTTGCGCCGCTACGCAAATGACAAAATCTCCGCCGCCGCAAATGGCAGCATTGACCTAGATCAAGACAAATCCTCGGCATCGCCGTCCATCATGAGATGGACCGCGTTAATATCGATCGCCACCGCGACCGGATTGCCGAGGCCGAGATTCATCGCGCGCGCCTGCGGGCCGAGCAGGTAGGCCTTGAGCGGAAAGCCGACGTCAATCTCGACAGTGACGAGCGGACCAAGGGCGCGCAGGCCAACGATCTTGCCGTCCAAGCGATTGTGTTCAGGTATCGGCGCGCCACTGCTTGAGGACGGAGAAATCGTCACGTCCTCGGCGCGGATGCTCAACCGGACCGCTTTTCCGGCGGCATCATTTTGAACCGGCGCGGGCGCGCGCAGCGTCCGCGCGCCGACGGCAACCGTGGCAATGCCGCTGCTTACCTCCACGATGCGGCTGTCGAGAATATTTTCCACTCCGACGAAGCGCGCGACGACGGCATTGGCGGGTTTTCGGAAAATCTCGGCCGCTGGCCCGCTTTGCAGCATGACGCCGTCGCGCAACACCACGATCTTGTCGGCAAGCATCAACGCATCGCTGTGGTCGTGGGTGACGAAAATCGCCGGGATCGTAAGCGCGCGCAAAAACGTTTGCAGCTCGTCGCGCAACTGGCCGCGGCTTTGCGCATCGAGCGCCGCGAACGGCTCGTCGAACAGGAACAGGTCCGGCGCCGCGGCAATTGCCCGCGCCAAGGCCACGCGCTGCTTTTCGCCCGGGCTCAAATCGGCCGGCAGCCGGCGCGCCAGATGCGCGACGCCGAAATGGCTCAGGAGCGCACCGGGATCGCCAGGCAGCGGCAGTGCGGACTCGCCCACAACCCGGTTGCGCCGGGCGATCGCCACGTTCTCTTCGACAGTCAGGTGAGGAAACAGTCCGAAGTTCTGCACCACAAAGCCTATTTTGCGCCGCTCCGGCGCCAGCGCGGTGACGTCGCGGCCGCGGATGCGCACGCGGCCGCTGTCGGGCCGGTGAAAGCCGGCGATGGTCTCCAGCGTGACGGATTTTCCCGCCCCGTTCGGTCCGAGAACGACCAGGATTTCGCCGCGCGACAGCGAAAAATCGATGCCATCCAGGCGGAAGGCGCCGAGCGTCAGCGTGAGCGCTTCGACCGCGACGCCGGCCGTCATCGGTTCTCGCGCTCCGGCGCGTTGCGCGACATCGCGCGCAAGATCAAGAACAGTCCGAGCGAGACGGCAAGCAGCAGCACCGCGGCGCCGGCGGCCTGGTCGAGCCCAAAGCGCAGGAACAGCTCGTAGATCTTCACCGGCGCCGTCATCGGGTAATAAACCAGGATAACGACCGCGCCGAACTCGCTGATCGAGCGGGCATAAGTCAGCGTGACGCCGGTCATGATGCTCTTCCGCGCGAGCGGCAGCGTAATGCGCAGGAACGTCCGCCACGGACTGAGGCCCAGCGTACGTGCGATCTTCTCCAGCCGCGGATCGATTGCCTCGAAGCCGATCCGCGCTGCGTTGACGGTGTAAGGCGCGGCGACGAACAGCATCGCCGCCACGATGCCGGCGAGCGTACCCCAGAATTTGAGCCCGACCAGCGCCTGGAGCGGTTCGCCCAGCACGCCTTGCCGGCCGAACACCATGAGGAGCGCGATACCGGCGACGGTATGCGGCACCGCGAGCGGCAGATCGATCAGCGCGGCGATCACGCCTTTGCCGGCGAAATTCGTGCGCGCCAAGCCGTAAGCCAGCGGCACGCCGGCGAAAGCGGCGAGCGTCGCTGACAAGAACGCGCCTTCGAGGCTGAGCACGATGGCGTCGCGCACGTCGGCCATGCGCGCGGCTTCTGCGACATTCGAAAAGGGCTGCGACAATGTCAGCGCGGCGAGCGGAATGACGAGGAATGCCGTCAGCACGCTGCCGAGAAACCAGCACAACAGATAAAGCCCGCGCGGCCGGCTCGGCGCGGCGCGCTCGCGCGCTGGCGCCGCCGCCGTTACGAACAAGGCCACGGCTGGACCAGTTTGCGCAACTCCGCCGGCATCGCTTCGGCATGCACCGCATAGGCCGGGCTGAACGTGCCGAAGCCGTTGTCCTTCATGATCCCCTGCCCCGCCGGTCCCAACAGCAGCGCGACATATTTCGCCGCCAAATCTTGCTGCTTACTCCCGTTGACCATGGTCACGGCATAGACGATCGGCGTGCCGGCAAGATCGCCGTTCTTGGTATGCGCGACGCCCTGCTTATAGGCGGCCGCATCGGCCGGATCGCTGAGATTGATCTGCGCCGGCAGGTCGATGAATTTCAGATGATGCTGCAAGGCGTCGGACCGGTAGATCGCCAGATAATCGATCTGGCCGAGTTGCAGCGCCGCGATCAGCGAGGTCTCGGTGTCGCGCATATTGGCAAGCGGCGCGTTCTTCAGCACGCCGTCTTCGAGGCCCGGCGCCTTATAATATTTCTCGGCGAGATCGAGCATCTGCACGGTCTGATAGCCGGACGGATCGGTGTCGGGATTGGAACGGCCGATTTCGACGCCGGGCCGCGCCAGCACCTTGTACCAATTGTCGGCGTCGATCTCGTTCGCGAACTTGCTCTTGTCGGTATAGACGAAGGTGATGGCGTTGCGCGCGAAGCCGGCATACCACGCGGCGTAGGGCGGCGTGCCGAACATATATTTCGGAATGACGTTGTAATCGGCGACCGCCAGAATATCGGCATCCTGGTGCAGGTCGGTAATTTGTTTCGCCATTTTGACGCTACCGCCGAACTGCGCCTGGACGGTGACGCCCGGGTTCTGCTTTTCGTACAGCGCGGTCGCCTGCTTGAACGGCACCGCCAGCGTGCCGGCGGCAAAAATCGTCAGCGTGGTCGGCTCGGCCGCTTGTGCCGCAAGCATCGCCGGCGCGGCAGCGCCGAGCAAACCCGCGATGGCAAGCGACGTGGTGAGATTCATATTCGTCTCCGTGACAAAAAAAACTCCGCGCGCGTTCTATCATGCTTGCAGCGCGCGTCATCATGCGGCGCGGCGGCGCGCACATCGAAATTTTGCTCATAGCCAAAGGCTATGAGTTCGCCCCGCCGATTTGATGTAGGTCAATGCAAAGGGACGCCGCGCCCGGCACACTTGCTTGAAAAAGGTGCAGCCGAAGAGGTGCGACCATGTTGAAGAAATTCGCCACCCTTCCCATCTTGGCCTTCACGCTGCTCGCCGCCCCGTTGCAGGCGATCGCGCAGACGCAAGCGCAACCGAGCGCGCCGAGCGGCCCGCCGCCCGATTATTATTGGCCCGGTCCGGGCCACATGATGTGGCGCGACGGCTATTGGGGCGGCGCCTATGGCGGCTCGTCTTGGGAGATGTTTCCGATGTTGATCCTGCTGGTGATCGTGGTGTGCATCCTCATTTTCTATTTCGCCCGCTCGCCGGGCGGCGCGCATCATTGGGGGGCCGCTTCGTCGGCGTGGGGCGATCCGAGCCACTCCGCGCTGCAGATTCTCAACGAGCGCTTTGCCAAAGGCGAGATTCAGAAAGAAGAATACGAGGACAAGAAGAGCGCGATTTTGTCCGGCCGGCGGACGTAGCTGAAGTATTTCCCGTCACCCTGAGGTGCTCGGCGCGCAGCGCCGAGCCTCGAAGGGCGGCGGCCCGTGATTCCTCGGCCGCATCCTTCGAGGCTCGCTCCGCTCGCACCTCAGGATGACGGTTCGCGCGTAGCGATTCAGTTTAAGCAACGCTATTCCCCGGGCGCCAGTTTTTCGCGCGCCAACGCTTCGCCCGCCGCGGCTCGGCGCGGCGCCGGAAACAGCGTCAGCGACACCGGCACGGCAATCGCGGCGCCGACGAGTTGCGCCAGAATGAAGCCGGGAACGTCGGCGATCGCGATGCCGGAAAAGCTCGCGGTAAAGCCGCGCGCCAGCGTCACCGCCGGATTGGCAAACGAGGTCGACGCGGTGAACCAATAGGCCGCGGTGATGGTGAGCCCGACCAGCCACGGCACCGCCGCCGCCGCATAGCGCAAGCCGCCGAAGATGGTCAGCAGCAGCGTAAAGGTGGCGACCGCTTCGGCAAACAACTGCGAGGGGCCTTCGCGGCTCTTGATGCCGATCATAAGCGGCGCAAGGTCGAACATCAGATGCGCGACCATGGTGCCGGCGACGCCGCCGGCGCATTGCACCACGATATAAGGCGCCACCTCGCGCCACGGCATTTCGCCGCGCGTGGCGAACGCAAGCGACACCGCCGGATTGAAATGCGCGCCGGAAACGGGGCCGAAAATGGTGATGATCACCACCAGGATGGCGCCGGTCGGAATGGTATTGCCGAGAAGCGCGATGGCTTGATTGCCGCCGGCGAGCCGCTCGGCCATGATGCCCGAGCCGACCACGGTCGCCACCAGGATCGCGGTGCCGAGACCCTCGGCGAGAAGGCGGCGCAACAGCGGCGCGGGCTCCTCCGTCATCAGGCCGCCGAGGCCGGTGTGCCGGGCGCTGCCGATTTGCCGGGCGCGTCTTTGGCGGTGCCGATCGCGTCGAGCCGCTTTTGCAAACTGAGCTGATCGAGCGAGCTGAGCGGCAGGCTGACGAAAATGTTGATGCGATTGGTCAGCATGCGCAGCGCATCGGCGAAGGCGAAGCGGATTTCCGCTTCGGTGCCGGTGGCGGTCGCGGGATCGGGGATACCCCAATGCGCGGTCATCGGCTGGCCCGGCCAGACCGGGCAGGTTTCTTTCGCCGCATCGTCGCAGACGGTGAAAACGAAATCGAGCTTCGGCGCGTCGGGCCGCGAAAATTCCGTCCAGCTCTTCGACCGCAGCCCGGTCACGTCGTAATGCAGCTTTCTCAACAGATCGAGGGTGTAAGGGTGAATCTGGCCCTTCGGCTGGCTGCCCGCCGAAAAGCCTTTGAATTTGCCCTGCCCGGCCCGGTTGAGGATCACCTCGGCCATGACCGAGCGCGCCGAATTTCCGGTGCAGAGAAACAACACGTTGATGACCTTTTTCTCCACCACTTCAATCATTTGCCCCTCCCTTTGTTGCTGGGCGCCAGCACTAGAGCATGATCCCGAAAAGTGGATGCCGGTTTTCGGAAAAGATCATGCTCAAATAAATACTTGCCATTGGTATAACGGCGCCCGGCAACACGTTTATGAACGGCGCTTTCTGCTTCCACCGACATCCTTATTTGCAACAGGCCGATACGGTTTCCGGAGCGGCGGAGGTCGAGGGCGCGCAACAAGCCGATGCGGTTTCCGGGACAACGGAAGCCGTCGGCACGCAGCAGGCTTTGGCATTGGCCACGCGCGCGTCGCGCTCGCCGGTGCCGTCGCCGTAATCGGTGTTTTCGCCCGTGGTGTGGAACGTCTCCCAGGCGATGCCGGCCGGATCCTCGATCCAGGATTTCTCCGACTTGGCATAGCAGCAGGCGGTTTCACCCTGCTCGATGACCGGACCGCCGGCCTCGCGCAGGCGCGCATAGACCTCGTGCAATTCCGTCTTGTCCTCGACCTGAATGCCCAAGTGATCGAGGCCCGGCGCACGGCCGCGCGTCGAAATGGCGAAATTGACCCGCGGATCGTCGAGCATCCACTTGGCGTAATCGGTCTTGACCACCGACGGCGCCGCCGCGAACAGCGCCGAATAAAAACCGATCGCGTGCTTGAGATCGGCGACGGCGACGTGGACATGCATGCGTTTCATAGGCTGGTTCTCCTTACACCGCCGGCAGCGGCTGATAGCGGATGCGGCGCATCATGGTCTCGAAATAATCCCGCACCTTGCTCGGAAAGCGCAAACCCTTGACGACGGCGGCGGAGCGAAGGAGCGGCAGCACGCGGATATCGTCGAGCGACAGCGTGCCGTTGACCGCGTCCGGGCTCTCGATCAGACGGTCGAGCGTCTCGAGCTCGGGCATCAGCGCGTCGATCTGCTCGCGCGTCTTGGCGCGCAGTTCGGCGAAATCGCCGTATGTCTTGTGTTTGCGCGCCGTGTAGTGATCGCGCGCCGCGGCGGTTGAGAATTCCGGCAGGCCGAGCAGCGGATAGCGCGGCATGGTGAGCGGCGCGGTTTTGGCCACGGCGCGCTCGGCCCAGGCGGCGACCTCGCCGCGCTGCGGCCCGGTCAACACCGGCGCGCCGAAGTTTTCGATATGCGCGACCATCTCCATGCTTTCGAGCATCGGCACGCCGTCGTCCTTCACCAGGATCGGGATCACCCGCTTGCCGACCAGATCGATCATGGTCGCGGAATTGTCGTCGCGCACCACGCTTTCGTGCAGAGCCAGGCGCTTGAGCGCCGCCGTCATGCGCACGCGAAAGCACAGCGAGCAGTGCTCGAACAGATAAAGTCTCATGCCACGTTTTCCTTGCGGCGCGCCCGCGGCGCGGCAACCGGGGCGCAGGCGGCCACAGGTGCGCATTCTTCTGTACGGCCTTGGCAACAATTCTCGGTGAGGAATTCGAGAAGCGCGTTCATGGTCTCGAACCGCGTCGCATAGATCATCGAACGCCCCTCGCGCCGCACCGTCACCAAGCCGGCATCGCGCAGTCGATCGAAATGAAACGTCAGCGTGTTCGGCGCGAGCTTGAGCTTTTGCGCCACGTGGCCTGCCGGCAACCCCGCCGGCCCCGCCTGCACCAACAGCCGGAACACATCGAGGCGATTATCCTGCGCCAGCGCGGCCAAAGCCGCCACGGCATCGGGCTTTTTCATATTTCAATGGGTATTGAAATAAAGCCGGCGCGTCAAGGGATATTTCGATGGGTGCTGAAATATACTTTTTTCCCCTCCCCCTTGTGGGGAGGGGTTGGGGTGGGGGTCGTGAGGTGATGCGCGGCGTCAACGAGCGCGAGAGCGCGCGAACCCAAGTAGCCTGGATTGAGCGGAGCGAAATCCGGGAGAAAAATCCTTACGCGGCTTTCAGCCGCGCCAATTCTGCCTCAAAGTCGAAACGCAATTGCGCGCCCTCTTCTTCCGGCAAGCAATTCGTCATCTGCGGAAAGATAGTGCGATAGAGCGCCGTAACGCCCGCAAGCGGTTTTTGCTTGCGCATGATCTTTTCGGAAAACCGGTTTCCACTTTTCCGGATCATGCGTCGGACCAAGTCCCAGGAAGCATGGCCTGGGTTGCGCCTTGGGTGACGTAAGTCCCCTTGGCGAGAGCCGTGGTGGAACGCCGGCAGGCGAGCGCGCCCGATAGCGGACGGGGCGGCGCAAGCCGCCCTTTCCGTGGCGCGACCCGCGCGCCGTGTTTGCGTGCGGGAGGTGTTACCCGCGTTTGCCGGCGTTCCGCTTCCCTTATTTCTTTGTTCGTCCGCGTGAAACGAAAAATTGCCGGAGGTTCCACGGAGCTCTACCCGTCACCCTGAGGTGGCCGCGAAGCGGCCCTCGAAGGGGGCGGCCCGGGACTCCTCGGCCGGCATCCTTCGAGGCTCGCTCCGCTCGCGCCTCAGGATGACGGAAAAGAAAACATCGCTGTTTGACAACACTCGCGCGCGGATGCGTTCGCGGGAACGGGAACGTGTTGCTTCACCCTCCCCTGCAGGGGGAGGTGATGAGCGAAGCCGCGCCCCTTCCCCCGCTTTCGTGCGGGAAAAAAATTACCGCTCCGCGGTGTGGCCGGCGGCGCGGGCGGGCGGTAGCGGTCCCAGATCGGGGCCCAGATCCGGCAGTGCGGGGCGCGTCTGCGGCGGCGCGGATGATGCGCTCGGCGCGGCTGGCAGCGGCGGCGGTTCGGTTGCCGGCGAAACCGCGCTCGAATCCGGATAGCGCGTCTTCATCTCGCGCAGAAAGGTTTCCAGCGTATCGGCGGAGGCGGCAGCATGGGCAACGGCAGCGAATTCATCGCCGCTCGTGCCGAGCGGCGCGGACACGATCTCGAAGGCGCGCGCGTCCGGCGTCGCCGCCATCTTGGCGGCATATTTGTCGCGGAAACGGCCGAGCCCGAGCTGGTCCGAAGACAGCGCATAGCCGACCTCGGCGCGCATGATGTCGGCCCGCTCGTCGTCGTCGAGCGGCGTAAAATCCTTGTAGCGGTCGCCATACATCAATTCGATCTGCTCGGCGGATTCGTCATAGCGCTTCGCCGCCCACAAAATATCGGCGCGCAGCCGCTCGGCCGGACGCCCGGTCACGTCGGCGATCACTTCGAGCGCGAGATCGTGGCGGCTGAGATCGGACAGCGCGCGCGCTTCGAGAAGCAGGCGCTGATCGCGCAAATCGTTGGACAGGGCGCCGGCGCGGCTTGCCCGCAGCGCGGCCAAGGCGCGCTCGGGCTTGCGGTCCATCAGATAAATGACGGCAAGCCGCGTCGCCACTTGGGCGCGGCCGGCGCCCTGCAAGCGATGATCGACCTGGTATTGCAACAAATCGGCGGCCTGATCGAGCAGATCGACCGCGACCAGCCGGTCGGCAAGCCGCCGGATCATCTCGTCGCCGCGGGCGCCGATCGGGGTCAATTCGCGGAAGTCGTAGAACAAAGCGAGCGCATCGATGGCCGGCAACGTGTCGCCCTTGTTGGTGAGGAACAGCGCGTCGAAGGTCGCCGCGGCCTCGTCCTGGATCTGCCGGGTCAGCGCCGAATCCGGGCGCGCCGCCATGGCGCTGCGCATGACATAGAAGGCGTCGCGATAGCGGCCTTCCTCGGTGTAGAGATGCGCCAGGACTTTCAATGCCTCGATTTCGGTCTCGTCGCCGCGCCAGATCGTGGTCAGCGTTTCGAGCGCGGCAATGACATCGTCGCGCTTGAGATCGCCGAGCTGGTAGCGCAGCACGGTCTCGCGCAACATGCCTTGCGCGGCGGCCGGCCGATCCCACGAATCGGCAGCCGTGCGATAGGCGGCGAGCGCGTCCTCCTTGCGGCCGAGGCCCTCGGCCAGCCGTCCCATCAGCACGGCGATGGTCGGCTCCATCTGGTGCGGTATGCCGATGGTCTGAAAATCGTTGAGGTCGTCGGAAGCGCCGTTGAAATCGCCGACCTCGATCGCGGAGCGCATTTCATCCTTGAGTGCGACGCGCTGCAGCTCGACCGGCAGCGTCGCCACCGCCGCCGCCATGGTCTTGAAGGCTTCGCGCGCTTTGGCCCAGCGGCCCTGCCGCGCAAAGGCAAGCGCCCGCCACAGCGGCGCGTCGTGCTGATCGCCGACGCCGGGCGTGGCCAGGTCTTTGAGCGCATCGTCGGGCCGGTTCATCATGATTTCGGCGACGGCGCGCAGCACCGAAGCGGAGCCGCTCTCGGCCGAATAGCGTTCGTCGGCCAGCGCCACGTCGAGCACGCCCTTGGCCTCCGGATACATGCCGCGCGCGATATAAAAGCGCGCCAGTTGGAGCCGCGGCGCCAGACGCTGATGCGGCGGCGCCGCGGCGGCGATATCGATGAGATGCGACTGGCGCTGGAAATACGAACCCTGGCGATCGGAGCCCCAGACTTGCGAATCGAACATCGCCTGCCGCACGCCCGAGCCCTGCAGCAAGGTCTGCAGCGACGTCGACAAGGTCAAGCCGGCGGGACGGGTAACGATGACTTTGTCGGGAACCAGAACTCACGGTGAGGTCGTCGGCGAGCGGCTCGATCACCACGCCCTGGGTCGAAGCCAGCGCATGGAATTCGATGAAATCCTGCTCGTCGATAAAGCCGCGCGCCGGCGCCAGCGCGGTGACGACGAAGAGCTTGTCGCCGACGTCGGGATCGGCGATCTCGTGCACGTGCTGGGCGTTGTCGAACGGGATCGAGACGCTCGACCGATTGGGCCCGATCAGATTGCGGGTGATGTCCAGCGCGTGCGTCGGCTCGAGGACGGTATCGCCGATATCCAGCGTCCATACCGCGCCGTCGGCGGCGACGCTGGACAAGCGCGGACGGTCGAGCTTCAGCCGCACGATGTCGGCGTCGCCGCTTTGGCTGAAATCGTAGCTGCGAACGGTGCGGCTCGGCTCGCCGTCGAGCGCGCTCAAATCGATCGCGGCCTTGGAATCGAACACGATCCACAACGTGTCGGCGCGATGAAACACCGCCATTCCGACGGGCGTCTTGAAGGCGAACGACAATTTCAGGTCGGCGCCCTGCTGGCTGAGCTCGACGGCGATCTTGCCGGCGCTGTCGGCCTCGCTCGGTGCGGACGGAGGCGACGGCGCGGCTTGGCTTGTTTTGTTCGGCACAGCGGGCGCGGCTTGCGGCGGAACGGCGGCCGGAGCCGGCGGAACCGGTGCGTCGTTTTTGGCGGCATCGGCCGATGACGGCATCGGCAGCGCGCCATGCACGGTGGGTCGCTGCTCCAAGCCCGGCGCAGTGGTGGTCTGCGCCGGTGGCGGCGGCGGCGATTGTGAGGCAGGCGCAACGGCGGCCTTTGCCGGCGGTGGCGACGGCGGCTGTGAGGCGGGCGCAACAGCGGCCTTTGCCGGTGGCGGCGACGGCGGCTGTGGCGGCTGCGGCGGCGGCGCAGCGGCTGCCGTTGCCGGCGGCGGCGCGGTTGGCGTGGTCGGGGCCGCAGTTGCGGCTGCTGCGGGCGGCGGCGTTGTCGGTTTCGGCGGTGCTGCAACCGGCGCCGGCGGCGGCGGCGCTATGCTTGGCGGCGCCGGGGCCGGTCCCGGCCTTGCCGCGGCGGCCGAAATTTTTGCCGCTGCGTCGGCGAGACTTGGTGCACCGCTTGCCACAGGGTTTGGGGCGGGGCTTGGCGCGGGGCTTGGCGCGGTACCGCCCTCCCCCGTCGCGCCTTGCTGCGCCGGTTGCGTCGCCGGCGCCGTCTCCGGCGCGGCAGATGCGTCCGGATCGGCCGGCGCATTGACCACGTCGACGACGTAGCCCAACTCGTCGCGGAAGGTGCGCGTATCGACATTGGCGGCAAGGATGAAACGGACCAGGGAGGTATCGTTATCCACTTCGCTGGAGATCTCGTGGACCGCTTTCGGCAACGCCGCGTGGGCGTCGCCAAGGTCGAACGTAACCGGCGCATCGAATTTAAGGACCAGCTTGTCCTTGATGCGATCGGCGGACACCGCGGTCTGGCTCGGCACGGCGAAGACGTAGCGCGTAAAGGTCGGCTGGTTCGCCACATGGACGCGGATCGGCGCAAGTTTCTTGGCCTGCACGGCGTTGCGCTGACGCTCCAGCAATTTCTCGGCCTCGCGCGCGCGCCGCGCCAGCTCGTCGACGACGTCCTGCGGCAGTCCCGGCGGCACGCCGCTCCATGTCGTCGGCAGCAAATCGACGAAAAACTTTTCGCCGGCCGCCATGCTGTGGATGGTGACGCTCTGCTCCAGCGCCATGCGAACGGCCTTGCCGTCGGGATCGCGCCGCGCCGCACCGATATAATCGGGCGCCTGTTGCGCCACGCGGCTGACCGAGACATCGAGCGGTTGCTTGAAGCTGATGATCAGCACATTGCCGGCTTGGCGCGCGGCGCCGTCGATATATTCGCCCGCCGTGAATACCAGCCGCGCATAGCCGTCGCTGGTGGTAACGGCGAGCGTCGTCTTGACCGGCGCGGGAGCGGATGGCGCGGCGACGACGGACGGCGCGGCAAGGGCAAGGATCAAAGCAGCAAGAGCGGCCGCGGTTTTGCTGCAGCGCGTAAGGCGGCGGCGAAGACCAAGCCTTTGGGTGGTGCGACCGCACGCCATGAAGAACTCAAAACCGACTCAACCGAACTCGACCGACAGCCAGGCGGACGCGCCTTCGCGGCCGCTGCACCGTCCCCGATGCCGGCCACGGCCGTTACAGTAAGTTGTTGTGCTTAATGTCGGCTTAACTCAATGATTACAGGATCTTATGTAGCAGTGCCTGTCGCCTTTTGGATCCGGTCGGCCAAGCCGCCCAAGCGGCGCGGCAGAGCGCTTGCCTATTGCGTCGCCGGCTGACCTTCGATCTTCGGCAGGTTGGCGGCGCTAGCGTCGCTGTCCTTGGCCTGGTGTTGCGCCTTGTCGGCAAGCTCGACCGTCAAGTGCTGGGCGACGTCCGGGGACATCTGCGCCACGATGTCCGCCATCGTCCGCGGATTGATTTCCGCGGCCACTTCGAGAAGGACATCTGGATCGAGTTCGTCGAAGATTTTTGCGGCGTCGCGCGGCTTCATATTCTCGTACATGGTGACGAGGCCTTTTAGCCGCGCCTTTTCCGCGTCATTTTTCTGCTGCGTCGCTGCTTTGATTTGCGCCTCGACGTCCTTGAGTTCGGCAAGCTTGGCGTCCATCCGCTTTTGCGCGCCTTGAATCAGGCTCTCGCGGATATCGAGCTCGTGGGCACGGTTGTCGAGCTCCTCGCGGCGTTGCTGCAATCGCTCGAGAATGGCGCGCTCGGCGCCGGTGGGCAGCGCCGCGCCGTCGGTCGGGATCACTGTGCCGCTCGGCGGCAGCGTCGGCTTGCCGTCCTTGCCGAGCGGCGGCGACGGTCCGCTGCCCGCATCCGGGCCGGTTTTTGTGTTCGCCGGCTCGGTCTTCACGGAGCCGGTTATATCCGGATTGTCGCGTTCGGCGATTTGCGGCCTGACGATCGGAGCTGCCGATGGCATTGGAGCCGCGCCGCCGCCGTCGGGAAAGTTGAACATCTGCTGCGCCCAGGACAGCGCCGATCCGGCCGGCGCCGTTGCGTCCGGCACCGGACGAACGACCGAGACGTCGCCGTCGCCCGGCACCGCATTGTTGCCCGAAAACAAATAGGAACTATGCAGAGCGATATCGGCGACCTTGAGCATCAGCAGGCACGCGCTCGCGATCAGCGCAATCGGAATAAGCCGCAGATCCCGAATGTAACGAATCATGCCGCAAGACCATGCACTTTGCTGCGCACCCTCGCGGCGAAGGCTTCCGCCGCTGCGGCCACCGCCCTTGCATCGGTCCGGGTATTGGGTTTGCTATTGGCGCCCGTCTCGATCTCCGTGTTGGGTTCCATCTTGGCGTCGGCTTTGGCCTCGTTGCGACGTGCCTCGTCGAGCGGCGCGACCGGATGCTCATTGCTGCGCCCGGCGGTCACAATCTGCGACAGCCGGCCCAATAGTTCCTTGCCGGCGACGACGGTGCGCTCGATCTCGATGGTGACGCGCTCCGCTTTGCGCAGCCGCTCACCCAAGCCGGTATCGCATTCGTGCACGGTAAGCTTCAATCCGCCGATGGCGCGCTCGGCAATTTCGGTCGCCGTGACCAGTTCCGAGATGGTCGCCCGCAGCGACTGCTCGTCGGCTTTCAACAGTTTTAGCCGGCGATTGAGCATCATGCAGTAGCCGATCGTGACCATCAGCAGGATCGCCACCAAGCCGTCGATGATTATTCCGATGCCGTTTGTCATGGTGCCTCCATCCGGTTGCCGGAGCCGGCCGCGGATTCGAACATCGCGAAAGTCATATTCGGCTTGCGCAACGGCTTGCCGACGCGCACCGCAACGCGGTCGCCGACGCGCCCCATGCGCCCTTCCGTCAGCGTGACGTCGCCGCAGCGCACGATCACCGGCGCGTCCGATTTAAGCTCGAGCATCAGCGTGTCGCCAACATCGAGTTTCATAATCTGCTTTAACGGCAGCCGCGCCTCGTAAAGCACGGCATCGACAGCGATTTCCGCCTGGCCCAGTTCGGTCGCCAGATGTCCTTCCCAGTTCGGATCGCGGCCGAACTTTTCGCCCATGAACATCTGCAACAGCACGTCGCGGATCGGCTCGATGGTGGCGTATGGCAGCAGCAACTCGATGGTGCCGCCGCGATCTTCCATGTCGATCCGCAGCCGCACCAGGATCGCAGCGTTCGCCGGCCGCGAAATGGCGGCGAAGCGCGGATTGGTCTCCAGCCGGTCGATGTTGAATTTCACCGGCGATAACGGCTTGAACGCGAGCTCGGCATCCGCAAGCACGACCTCGATCATGCGCTTGACCAGATTGGTCTCGATCGTGGTGTAGGGCCGCCCTTCGATGCGGATCGCGGTCTGGCCGCGCCGGCCGCCGAGCAACACGTCGATGATCGAATAGATCAGGCTCGAATTGACGGTAACGAGGCCGAAATTGTCCCACTCCTCGGCCTTGAACACACCGAGGATCGCCGGCAGCGGAATTGAATTGAGGTAGTCGCCAAAGCGGACCGAAGTGATGCGGTCGAGCGATACTTCGACGTTGTCGGAGGTGAAATTGCGCAGACTGGTCGTCATCAACCGGACCAGCCGGTCGAAGATGATCTCCAGCATCGGCAACCGCTCGTAGGAGACCATCGCCGAATCGATGATCGCGCGGATGCCGGAATTGTCGTTGAGCGCAATGTCGGTGAGGCTAAAGCCAAGGAGCGAATCGATTTCGTCCTGCGTGAGGACGCGCTCGGCGCCGCCTTTGGTGGTCTGGATGAAATGACCGTCGTCGGCCATGGTCGCCCATTGCGACGCCATGGATTCGCTGGTGGTCTGTTCATCCGCCGGTGGCGCTTCGGTCGCGGCGGCAGCCGCCGCATTCTGCTCGGCCTCAAGCGCGACGCCCCACTCGGCGGCGAGCGCGTCGTTATCGATCTGATCTTTCGCGGGCATGTCCGGTAAATCTCAGGCTGCGACCGTCACTGGATGACGATCTCCTTGAACAGCACAGCGTTAATATGGTTCGGCGCGATCGCGGCGTTGACGCGGCGCGTCAGCTCTTCCTTCAAGCGGTATAATCCGGCGGAGCCGTCCAGATCGGTCGGGCGCAATTCGCGCAAGTAAGTCTGAAAGGTGTCCATGATGCGCGGCATAACCGGTTGGATTTGCGCCGACAGTTCCTGATCCGGCAGTTCGAGCACCACTTTGACTTTCAGATATTGGGTGCGCTCGTTGCTTCCGCCGCTCGAGAGATTGACCAGAACGTCGGGCATGTCGAGAAAGACCGGCGGCTTGACCTGATTGGCAGCGGTCGCAGCCTCGCTCTTGTGCGCAAAGAAGAAGAAATAGGCACCGCCACCAAGGCCGCCGATGGCGACCAGTCCGCCCACGGCGATCAGGATGACTTTCAGCGACAATTTTCGCTTGGCGGGAGCCGGTTTGCCTTCCTCGCCTTCGGCTTCGGTTTTTTCGTCTTCTGTCTGAGCTTCGTTCGTCGTTGCCATCACCGCTCCCGCTCGCGTGAGGGCGCACGCAGCTGGCCGGACAGAACGCAATACCAATGTTGCGAGCGCTACTCGGCGCCGGATGTGGCACCGTCGTTTTGAAGCTAGGGAGTAATGGTTAACGGATACTTGCCGCCATCGCCGCGGCGGGAATTATTTGCCGGGTGCGACACTGAGGGCGGCCTTTTCTGCCCGCTCCTCGGTTCCCCCGTCAAGCATTACCTCGTTGTTTTGTCATCGATTTTTCCATTGGCACGGCTTCTGCAACCCACTCCTCCGTAATCGGCGCTGCAAGCCGGCTTGGGAGAGCAGCTTTAGCGCGCAGACGAAGATGTCGGCGGACGGCATTTTCGTCGCACCAGGGGAGAGTACCGATGGAGAACGCCCTTCTCGTCGGCCTGTCGCGGCAGATGGCGCTCACCCATGAGCTCGACGTCATTGCCAACAATATCGCGAATATCAACACCACGGGCTACAAGGCCGACAACGCGATGTTCGAGCAATATCTCATGCCGCGGGCCAGCGATCAAAATTTCACCGGCCAGGATCGGCGCATCAGATACGTCGAAGATCGCGCCAGCTGGATCGACATGAGCCAGGGCGCGGTCGAGCACACCGGCAACCCGCTCGACGTCGCCATCAATGGCAACGGCTATCTTGTCGTACAGACGCCGAACGGCCAGCAGCGCTATACGCGAAACGGCGCGCTCTCGATCAATGCTACCGGCCAGCTCGTGACCAGCGATGGCGATCAGGTGGTTGGCAGTTCCGGGCCGATCACTTTCCAGTCCACCGATCACGACGTGGTCATCAGCCCGACCGGCATCATCACGGTGCAGGAGGGCAATGCTACGGCCGATTCGCCCCGCGGCAATCTTCAACTCGTCAGCTTCGCTCAGCCGCAGCTTCTGCAAAAGGACGGCGGCTCGACCTTTGCGGCACCGGCCGGCGTCACGCCCGACCCGACGCCGGCCAACACCTATGTGGTTCAAGGCGCGATCGAAAAATCGAACGTAAACGGCGTCGTCGCAATGGCGCGACTGATCGAGATCACGCGCAGTTATACCGATATCGCCAACATTCTCCAGCAGCAGAGCGACCAGCGCCGCGGCGCGCTGGCGCAGCTGTCGCAGACGCCGAGTTCGTAAGGGTTAAGGTTCGGGAGACGGTAAGATGCGTGCGCTTGATACTGCGGCGACCGGAATGGCGGCCATGGACCTTCAGGTCCAGGTCATCGCCGGCAATATCGCGAACATGACGACCACCGGTTTCAAGAGCCAACGCGCCGAGTTTCAGGATCTGCTCTACGAACACGTCCAGCGCATCGGCGCGCAGGCCTCCGATCAGGGCAACATCCTGCCGGTCGGCATCGAGCTCGGCTCCGGCGTCAAGACCGTCGGCACGCCGCGTCTGATGACGCAGGGCTCGCTGCAGCAGACCGGCAATACGCTCGACGTCGCCATCCAGGGCGACGGCTGGTTCAAGATTCAGATGCCGGACGGCACTTTCAGCTATACGCGCGACGGCTCGTTCCAGCAGGACGCGCAGGGCCGCATCGTCAACGCCGAGGGCGATGTCGTTCAGCCCAGCATCACCATCCCGCCGAACGCAAGCGGATTGACCATCAACCAGCAGGGCCAAGTGTCCGTACAACTGCCCGGCAGCACCACGTCCAGCATCCTCGGGCAATTGACCATTACACGGTTTTCCAACAATGCCGGCCTGCAGGGCAACGGCGACAATCTGTTCTCGGCGACGCCGGCCTCGGGCACGCCGCAGGACACGCTCGCCGGCACGGATGGCGCCGGCACGCTGCAACAGGGCTACCTCGAGCAATCCAACGTCGAAGCGGTGGTCGAAATCTCCAATCTGATCGCGGCGCAACGCGCCTACGAGATGAATTCCAAGGTCATCACCGCGGCCGACGAGATGTTGCAGACGACCTCGCAACTCATGAAATGAGAAAGGTCTCGACCATGACCCGGCTCATGATCGCATGCTTCGCTTTGCTGCTGGCGCTCGGCGGCAAAGCGGCCGCACAGACCCCGGCGCCCGCGGCGATGCCGGCGCTAAAAGCCAACGTCACGGTCGCGAGCGATATCGTCACCATCGGCGACCTCGTCGAAAATGCCGGTCCAGTCGCCGACGTGCCGATCTTCCGCGCGCCCGATCTCGGCACGACAGGGGCGGTGCCGACCGATCGCATTATCGACGCCATCCGGCCGCACCAGCTCATCGGCATCGACACCCGCGGGCTTGCCGAGGTCATCGTGACGCGAGCCAGCCGCGCCATCGCTGCGCGGGAAATCTCCGCCCGCATCGCTCAGGCGCTGTCCGGCCAATACGGCTTCGGCAATGCACGCAATATCTTGATTAACTTTGATGGCGACGTGCGCACGCTGCAAATCGAGCCCAATGTGACCGGCGAATTGCAGGTGCTCGCGCTGTCCTATGACCCGCGCACGACACGCTTCGACGTGACGTTCGATATGCCCGAGAGCATCGAGCTGCACCGTCAACCGGCGCGCTATAGCGGCACCGCCATCGAGACCATCGATGCCATTGCCGTCGATCGTCCGATCGAGCGCGGCGATGTGCTCAAGGCGTCAGATCTCACCGTGGTGCGACGGCCCAAGACGGAAGGCAGCGTCGCCCTCACGGACGGCAACGCCGCGGTCGGGCTTGCGGCGCGGCACGCCTTGCGTCCCGGTCAGCCGCTCGCTGCCGCCGATCTGATGAAGCCCGAAATCGTCGCCCGCAACGATACCGTGACCATCGTCTATCGAGTGCCGGGCATTATGCTCACGCTGCGCGGTCAAGCCAAGGATGCCGGCGCGCTCGGCGACACGATCGGCGTTCTCAACGCCGAGTCCAAGCGCGTGGTTCAGGCCGTCGTTTCCGGGCCGGACCGCGTAACGATCGGTCCGGTTACGGCGCAAGTCGTCGATAATTCGACGGAGCTGTCTGAGTAAGTTGTGCGGGTGTCGCGAGTGAGAGGTTGTTCAATGTCGAAACGTATTTTGCTGCTGCGTTGTGCTCTGTTGTCGTCGGTCGCTATCAGCGTTTCTGGCTGCGCATCGCTCGACAGGCTTAAAGATATAGGCAATCCGCCGCCGCTATCGCCGGTGTCCAATCCAACGACGTCGCCCGGATATAAGCCCGTGCAAATGCCGATGCCCACGCCGCAACCGGCCTCGTTCAATCCCAACTCGCTGTGGCGCAACGGCTCGCGCGCGTTTTTCAAGGACCAGCGCGCCCATCAGGTCGGCGACATATTGACGGTCAAGGTCAACATCAACGACACGGCGCAATTTCAGGATCAGACACAGGTCCAGCGCACCTCGACCGAGGATTCCGGCATAACCAATTTCATCGGCGCCAACACTATCGTCAATCCGGCCAAGGCTGTGTTGCCGGGCAGCATCATCACCGCCAATACCGACTCGCAGAGCAACGCCAACGGCACTATCAACCGCCAAGATCAGTTGCTGACGAATGTGGCGGCGGTCGTGACACAGGTACTGCCGAACGGGAATATGGTGATCGAAGGCAAGCAGGAAGTTCGGCTTAACGCGGAAATGCGCGTGCTTGTGGTCGCCGGCGTGGTGCGTCCGGAAGACATCGAGAGCGACAACCAAATCGACCTAGCCAAGATCGCCGAGGCGCGCGTCGCTTATGGCGGCAAAGGCACCCTGTCCGATATTCAGCAGCCGCCGTGGGGCCAGCAAGCGCTCAACGTGCTGTTGCCGTTCTAGGTTGATTACTCAATACCCGCCCTCCCCGGGATCCGCGTCGCGTATGTGTAACGTCGATCCCGACACGCCGCGGCCTCCGGCAGCTCCCCGCCGGAGGCCGCAACCGTTCCGCCTACGCCGAGAGCTTGCGCTGCAAAAAAAACTCCGCCCGCATTAAGTCTCGCCGCACCGTGGCGATCACGCTCTCCCAGTCGCCGAATTTTGGCTGCCGGTAGAGCCGCGCGGTCGGGTACCAAGGGCTGTCTTGCCGTTCGCGCAACCAGCGAAAATCCGCGGCAAACGGCAGGAGCAACAAGAGCGGTTTCCCGATCGCGCCGGCCACATGCGCGACCGCCGTGTCCACCGCTATGACGGCATCCATCAGGGAGATCGCAGCCGCCGTATCGGCAAAATCGCAAAATCTCGATTCGAGCCGATGCAAGTTCGGCAATTTTTGTAGAACCGGCAGGTCGCGCTCGCGGATGTCATGCTGCAGGCTGACAAACGCGACGTCCGGCAAATCGAGCAGGGGCGCCAGCGTTGCAAGACCGATCGACCGGTTGAGATCGTTGTCGTGAATCGGATCCCCGGACCAGACCAGGCCGATGAGCGGCCGGCGCTCGGGGAGCCGGCTGCGCCAGGCCGCAACCCCGGCATTCGGCGGCGCGAGGTACGGGATCGACGCCGGGATTGTGGCAAGCTCGGTCGCGAAGGCCAGCGGCAGGCTGAGCAACGGACAGTGCACGTCGAAAACCGGCAGCGGTTCGCCGCGCGCCATCACCGCCGCACCGCCGGCAACGCCCGTCAGCAACGGCACGAGCTCACGTTGCACTTCGACAATGACCTTCTCGGCGCCGCGCCCGGCGACCAGCGCCGCATAGCGCACGAACTGAATAGTGTCGCCGAACCCCTGCTCCGCGTGCAGCAATATGGTTTTGCCGTCGAGCGGCTCTTTGCCCGACCAGAACGGCGCCATGAAGCTGCGGCGCTGGGATGCCAAAAGCCCGACCGACCAACGCGCTTCATAGCCCTGCCAACCCGCGGCAAAATCGCCGAGCGTCAAGCGCGCAACGCTCTCGACAAATCTTGCTTGGGCGAAGTTCGGATTGTTGAGGAGTGCACGGCTTGCGCTCATCAGCGCTTCGCGCGGCCGGTCGAGCCGCCGCAGGGCAACGGCGCGGTTGGTCAAGAGATTGGCATTCTCGGGCACGATGGCGAGCGCTCGGTCGTAAGCGGCAATCGCTTCCTCGGGTCGATTGAGCTTGATCAGTGCATTGCCGCAATTGCCGAGCGCATCGAGGTGATCGGGATCGACGGCAAGCACGCGTTCGAAGCTCGCCAACGCGTCAAGCGGCCGGCGCAACTCGAGCAGCGCCACGCCGCGGCGGTTGAGAAGCTCCACATGGCCCGGATCGAGCGCCAGTCCCTCCTCGTAGCTTAATAGCGCATCCTTGAATCGACCCAGCAAATGGAAAACCAGGCCGAGGCTCGCGAATCCTTCGGCGCGGCCGATGTCGCTCTTGAGCGCTGTCTGAATAAGCGTCAGTGCCGTGTCGAGACGACCGCGCTGACACTGCAGCTGTCCGAGGCCGTGCAACGCTTCGAAATTTTCGGGATGATATTGCAGTACCGCGTTGTAGAGCCGCTCAGCCTTGGCGAGATCCCCGTTGTCATGCGCTCGCAGCGCCCGTCGCAGGAGGCGCGATGAATTTGTTTGCGAGTGCTGCTGTGCCGACCCGTTCGACATCGAACTCCGCGCCCGATCTTTAACGATCGGTAAACGAACGCGGTAAACAAAAACTTAACGGTCCGCACAGAGAAAGCCGCTGTGACGCGCTTAGCGTTCCAGCGCGTCGATCCGTTTTAGCAGCAGAGCGACCTCGCGTTCGAGTTTCGTCACGCGATCGGCGAGGTGATAGTCGGTGCGGCCCGACTCCGAGCGCGGATTCAAGATTGCCTCGGGCGTCCAGGTGATGCCGATGTTATTGCCCTTGCGCCATATGACATGGGCTTGGAAGTAATCGTCTTTGTTCGGGAGATAGAGCTCGAACACATCCGGCAGTGCAACGTTCTCGGAGAATTCGAGCCGGCTGCCATGCTCGCCGATGTCGCGCACGATGCAATCCATGCTGGAGAGCCGGTTGTTGAAATAGATTCGTCCTTTGATGAAAGTCTTATGCCGGGGATGCGCGCGGCGCTCGATCATTGCACGACGACCTCTTCGCGCGTGACCCGATCGATCACGTCGATAACGGCTTGGATCCTGACGATAAGATCCATGTGCGCTTCCAATTGCTCGTCCTGATGCGCCAAACCCAGCGACTTTATCAAGCCGCGTCTGCGCTCCACCAAAAGCCGGCGAGCGGCGGCGACGGTGTCATCGCTCTTATCCATTCGAGGCCCTTTCCGCATTCCACGTCGCCGCGGCGACAGCGGTTCTTCGCCGGAATTTACGCACGTCGCACGTCGGCCGAGTAAAAATCCGCCGAACTAAGAGCCGCGATGAAGCGAAACGGTATTGACGCAGATCAAGATGATCGCCTGCCGTTGCGACGACGGTTTATAAATGCTGAAAATCGGTGCAGCCGGCTGTCGCCCGGCTTCACCAAGGCAATCCCGGCTACGGCTCAATCGTCGCGATAAACGCGCTCGCGCCGTTCGTGGCGTTCCTGGGCTTCGATCGACAAAGTTGCGATCGGCCGCGCCTCTAGCCGCTTCAGCGTGATCGGCTCGCCGGTTTCCTCGCAATAGCCGTAAGTGCCGTCTTCGATGCGTTGCAACGCAGCATCGATCTTGGCGATCAGCTTACGCTGGCGATCCCGGGCGCGCAGTTCGATCGCCCGATCGGTCTCCGACGACGCCCGATCGGCGAGGTCGGGATGATTCTGGCTCTCGTCCTGGAGATGCTGCAGCGTCTCCCTGGCCTCCTTGAGGATGTCCTCCCGCCAATCGAGCAATTTCAGCCGGAAATAGTCCCGCTGACGCTCGTTCATGAACGGCTCTTTGTCGGTTGGCCGATACAGTCTTTCTTCCAGTCGAACGATTCCCTCGCCCTTACCGTTCTTATCGGGCTTGTCGGCGGCTCGACCGTTCCTGCCCTTTAACAACTGCATTTTGCGTTTACTCCCGCACCCCTACAATCGCGAGGCCCCCCTCGCGCGGCGGCTTATATCCAAGGTCCATGACAGTGACAACAAAGATCATGTCAGGCGCAGCGCGGGTCGGCCGGATTCCGTTATCGAGCGGCCATAAATGACGCCGCGGCGCGTGCCGCGTCGCCGGTGCGGTAACAGAAGCAGGCAAAAATCGCGGATTTTCGGAGTTCAGGCCAGAACTCAGGCAGGGCTCAGGCCAGGGCTCAGGCCAGGGCTCAGGCCAGAGCTCAGGCCAGAGCTCAGGCCATGCCGGCTTTGGCCAGTTCGACAGCTACCCGGAGGTCGATTTCCGCCAGGACCTGGTCCAGTCGTTGGTCGCCGGAGCCGTCGTGGAGATCGGCCGCGACGGATTTGAGCCGCAGCATTGTGGCCTGATCCAGCGTCCCCGCCAGGAGCCCGATCTTGAGCTCATCCAGCGCATCGAGCGCCCGGCGGCCATGTTTGACCGCGCGGCGCCGGCGTTCTACCGGGTCTTCGATTCCTTGGAGCGCGATCAAAGCGTCGATACCGCCCAAGGTTCGTAGCGCCACCGCCGCGCTGTGCGCTTGCGGGGCGTCCGTCTGGGCGAGCGAGAATGTGCCGCTTGACGCCCGTCGCGCCGCGGTGGGCGCCGTCGCCAGTGCCGTCCGGTTCGGTCCCTCAACCCGCATAAGAAGAAGGTGTGCTCTTATGGTTAATGGCCGGTAAAACCCAACCGGCAAGAATTGCCCGAACCGGCAAGGGATGCTGGCCGCCGCCGCGCCGTTCGGCGCGCTCTCGAAATATAGTCTTTTTATTTCAAATACTTATCGGTACCGCGCCAATGGCACGCAATTGGCATTGTTAACGCCGTCCGGCCTCTTGGGGAGCAAGAGATGAGAGGGACGTGTCGAACCGCGCTTGCCGCGCTGGTCATCTTTGCCTGTGCCGCAACGCCAGCGGCGGCGATGTCGCGCATCAAGGACCTCGCCAATATCGAAGGCGTGCGGCAGAATCAGCTGATCGGTTATGGTCTCGTCGTCGGGCTCAATGGCACCGGCGATACGCTCAATAACGCGCCTTTCACCAAGCAATCGCTGCAGGCGATGCTGGAACGGCTCGGCGTCAACATCCGCGGCCAGCAAATTCGCACCGGCAATGTTGCCGCCGTCATGGTCACCGCCGACCTGCCGCCCTTTGCCACGCAAGGCACACGCATCGACGTGACCGCCTCGGCGATGGGCGACGCCAAAAGCCTGCAGGGCGGCACCCTTCTGGTTACGCCGCTCTTAGGCGCCGACGGCAACGTCTATGCGGTCGCCCAGGGCTCGCTTTCCATCGGCGGATTTCAGGCCCAGGGCCAAGCTGCCAGCATCACCCGCGGCGTACCGACCGTCGGGCGGCTTCCCAACGGCGCCATCATCGAGCGCGAGATCGAATTCGCGCTCAACAGCGTCGGGCAGCTACGCCTCGCCTTGCGCAACGCCGACTTCACCACGGCAAAGCGCATCGCCGAGGCGATCAACGACTATATCGGCGCGCCGATTGCCGAGCCGCTCGATCCTTCCACCGTGCAGCTTACGCTGCCGAAGAAATTTCCGCAGAACATCGTGCAGCTATTGACCGAGATCGAGCAATTGCAGGTCGAACCGGACGAAGAAGCCAAGATCGTCATCGACGAGCGCTCTGGCGTCATCGTCATCGGCCGCGACGTGCGCGTCTCGACGGTAGCGGTCGCGCAAGGCAATCTCACCGTCACGATCTCGGAATCGCCGCAGGTGAGTCAGCCGGCGCCGCTGTCAAAGGGCCGCACCGTCGTGGTGCCGCGCACCCAAGTCGGCGTGCAAGAAGAAGGCAAAAAGCTCGCAATGGTCCACGAAGGCGTGTCGCTGCAGCAAATCGTCGACGGCCTCAATGCGCTCGGCATCGGGCCGCGCGACCTCATCACGATTTTGCAGGCGATCAAGGCCGCCGGCGCCATCCAGGCCGATATCGAGGTGATGTGATGACAAGCTTAAGTCCCGTCGATCTCGGCGCTTCGCTGTCCTCGATTGGGGATGCGGCGAGCGTCCAGGCGCAAGCCGCGCTCCGGCTCAAAGGCAAGGCCAAGGAAGCCGCGCAGAATTTCGAGGCCAATTTTCTCAGCAGCATGTTCCAGGACATGTTCACCGGCATCGACGGCGACGGTCCGTTCGGCGGCAGCGGCGCACTGAAAATCTGGCGCTCGTTCATGACCGAGCAGATGGCCAAATCATTTGCCAAGGCCGGCGGCATCGGCATCGCGCCGATGGTGTACAGCACCTTGCTCAAGGAACAGGGTCTAACGTCATGAATCCAATCGCAACGGCCGCGGAAGCCGAGCAGGCGATCGACGATCTCGCTTTATTGATGGAAAAACTTGGCGGCCTCCTCGAACAAGAGACGCGCTTGATCCATGCCGGCCGCATCCGCAACGCTGCTGCCCTCGAACCGGCCAAGGCCGAGCTCGCCGGCCGGTTGTTCGCGGCCAGCGAGCGCCTGAAGACAAACGCAAAATTTTTGCGGCAATCCGCACCCGGCCGTTGCGCGGCGATGCTGCGGCTGCAGGAAACGTTCCGCGGCATTTTGCAGAAGAACATGATCGTGCTGGCCACCGCGCATGCGGTGTCGGAAGGAATCATGCGCCGGCTGTCCGGCGATCTCGCCCGCAAGGCCGCCCCACAGATCTATGGCGCAACCGGACGGGCCGCGGCGCCGAATCCAAAGCACGGCCGGCCGCTCGCCGTGAGCCGCACCTCTTAGCGCCTATGCTGGGTTTACACGCCGGCGAGCGAGACTGGTAAGTTCCTGGTGCAGCCGCGCAAGCGGACCGTGCCAATCGCCGGGCGCGCTTTGCCGAAATAGACGCATGGTCGGATACCAGGGACTGTCTGTGCGATCGAGCATCCACCGGAAATCCGGGGAGAATGGTAGCAGCACGCCGACGGCCTTGGCCATCGCGCCGGCAAGATGCGCGACAGAGGTATCGACGGATATGACCAGATCGAGCATCGCGACGACGGCTGCGGTATCGGCAAAATCCGTGAATTCCTGCCCGAGCTGATTGACGCCGTGCTCGCTCAAGATCGCCGCCTCCGCCTCGCCGACTTCCTTTTGCAGGTTGACGAAATCGATTCCCGGAACCGAAAGTATCGTGGCGAAGCGCTCGATAGGGATTGAGCGGCGGCGGTTGTTCTGGTGCCCGGCGATGCCAGCCCAGCAAATTCCGATCCGGAGCCGGCCGTTCTGCGGCAAGCGCTCGCGCCATTTGGCAGTGCGGTCTTCGGGAGGCCGAATATACGGAACCTGGGATGGAATAGTCTCAAGTGCGGTTTCGAACGCCAATGGCAAGCTCAAGAGCGGACAATACAGGTCGAACTCGGGCAGCACCTCGCCGCCGCCGTACACCTGCGAGACGCCGGGAACGGTTGCCATCAGCGCGGTGAGCGAGGGTCGGACCCCAAGCAGCACCTTTGCGCCGAGCGCCGCAACCATTGGTGCGTAACGGGCGAACTGGATGGTATCGCCCAGACCCTGCTCGGCGACGAGGAGAATCGTCTTGTTCTGTAGGTTCTTTTCCCCGCGCCACATCGGACGCGGATAGGTCGGCCGCTCCTTGGCAAATTCAGCCCTTTCCCAGCGGTACTCATATTTTTGCCAGCCCTGGCGAAAATCGCCGAGGCATAGCCGGCTCAGCGCCTCATTGAAATTCGCCTCGGCACTCTCCGGCATGATCGCGAGTGCGGCGGTAAAACTACGCAGCGCCTCGTCCGTTCGATTCAATGCGTACAAAGCATTGCCGCGCTTGAGATGCGCGTCGGAGCAATTTGGATCAATCCGAAGCGCCTGCGCGAAATCCGCCAGCGCATCGCCAAAACGATCGATCGCAGCAAGCGCTTCGCCGCGATGACAGAGCGCATCGGATTGGTCCGGGCGGAGCGCCAAACTCCTGTCAAAGCTCGCAATTGCTTCATCGTGGCGTTTAAGCCGGTTTAGAACCTGGCCGCGATTGTTCAGCGTGTCGGTGCTATTGGCATTGGCGAAAAGTGCTTTATCGAGCTTTTCGAACGATCCATCGCTGCGCTCACGCAGCGCAAGCGAGATACCGTCTGGGGTCTTGATGCCTGCCCGCTCAAGGATCAGCGAAAGCCCCCGATCGAAACTCGCCAGTGCCTCTTCGCGCCGATCGAGCTCGGCGAGCGTACTGCCGCGATTGTGGTGGGCTTCGGCAAGGTCGGGCGCGATCGCCAGCGCGCGATCATAACTCGCCAACGCCTCTTCGTAGCGGCCGAGACCTTTGAGCGCGTTACCTCGGTTGTAGTGTATGACGGCGTCGCCGGCCTGCTGCGCCAACGCCCGATCGAAACTCTCCAGCGCCTCTTCATGGCGCTTAAGGGCGTCGAGGATCACGCCGTAACTCGTGAGCACGTCTGCCGACCCGGGCCTTTTTTTCAACGCCGCGGCGATCAGGCGCAAACCATCAATCGATCGACCTTGTTGATGCTTGAGAAATCCGGACAGATGCAGCGCGTCGCTGTGCTGTGGATCGGCATCGAGGATAGCGTCGTAGATCCGATCGGCCTCGTCGAGCCGCCCTTGCCGATGCAGCGTCAGTGCCTGCTCGAAAGAGTGGCCAGGTCGAGAACCCCGCGCGGTCCGTTGCTTCGTCATGGCATCCTTATCCGCAGCATGGGAGCTGCCGGAATCCCAGGACGCTCATTCGCGCCCCTCTCGCCCAAAAACCAAGGTCGGCCATGATGGTTAACAGGGCGTGAATTTCTCCGCGATCGAGACTCTGTTAACTGCGATGGTGCATCACTAGCCGTGCGAGTGGCAGGTTTGGCAAGGCGTCGAAACCCATGGGAATCGGAAGCTTAGGCAGCGCCTCGTTCTGGCAACAGGACCAAAACTACTGGCAACAGGCGCAGGCCCAGGATCAGGCGACGACGGCCAGCAATGACCTGATTTCCGCGATGGGCTCGGACATGACCAACGAAGCAAAGGGCTTGGCCAGCATCGCGAACCAAACCGCGCTGGCCCGCGTCCAATCCCAGCTCACGGCCGCGCTGCAAAGCGCGGTTCAAGCTTCGCAGAGCGGCTCGTCATCGTCGCAGCCAAGCGGCCCCACTAATGGCGCAGCCGCGACCGGAACCGGTACGATCCCGCTTACCGCCGGCACGTCTCTACTGACCCTCGGGATTCCTCCGAACGGTTTAATCACCGTCAGCGACGGCACCAACACGACAACCTATGCGTCCACCGGAACCGACACGGTCAGCGATCTTATCGACGCCATCAACACAAGCGGACCGAAGAACGCGAATGTGACGGCTGGGCTCGACAGGACCGGCCACCTTGTCATTACAGCCAACAACGAGACTGATTCGGTCTCTGTCGGCGGCACTTTTGCTTCGGATGTCGGTTTCGGCAATAACAACGACAGTTTCCAGCCGACCGCCTCTTCATCGGGCTCTTCGAGCTCTTCCAGTTCGTCCAGCCCGTCGAATTCGGCGACTGGGAATACATCGGCGGCATCCACTTCGACAGGAACGAGCGGCTCGACCGGGGCGTCCACCAACACTTCCCCGGCCACACTGTTTAATTCGGCCCTCGCACTCCAGACCGGCGGCACCGCCGAAACGCTGCTGGCAAGCAGCGGATTGACCGGCTCACTGGTCAATTTGTTGGCCTGACACCACCCCCGCCGCCCAAATTCCTTTCGCCCGCTCCCAGAGGCGCCTTTGCCGAGCGGAACCAACCGTTAACCCTAACGAGTTACCTTCGTGCTGACGCTTTCGGTAAGGTCGGCGCTTTGCAGTTTTCGCGGCGGCTCGTCCGGCTTCACCAGCAATCGCGGAGGCTATATGTGCGGTGTAGCGGTTGCCATCGGTTGGGATGGCGCCGAGGCGGCAGTCCGATGTCTGATCGCTGGCATGCTGCACCGGGGAGACGTTACCGATCCGCTTGTCATGGTCGGAAACGATATCGCCATGTGTACGCGCCGCCTACGAATTGTGGACGCGGCGCATGGCACACAGCCGCAATCGTCTTTTGATGAACGCTTTCTCGTCGCGTTCAACGGCGAAATTTACAATCACGCCGAGTTACGGCGGGAATTGGAGGCGCTTGGCGTCCGCTTCCGAACGGAATGCGACACGGAAGTTGTCGCGAACGTACTCCGGGCTTGGGGCCAAAATGGAATTAAACGTCTGGCGGGAATGTATGCTTTCGTCGCGGTCGACACGGCGACCGGCGAATTCCTTGCTGCGCGGGACCCTTTTGGGGTGAAGCCACTCTACCTGATACGGTCCCCTAACGGCTTTCTGTTCTGCTCGGAAATCCATCCGCTGCTAGAGACGACCAAAGACGATGACGTCCTCTTGTTGCCCCCAGGCCATTTGTTGACCCGCAATTTCTGCGGACGCCACTACGAACTCCCGTCCTCAGCGGCCTTGAACGCCACCTCGCCGCGGGATCTGGATCGTATTCTGTCGGAAGCCGTGCGCATCCGCATGCCGCCGGACCTCCCGGTTGCGGGACTATTCAGCGGCGGCATCGATAGCACGCTCGTCATGCATTATGCGCGGCGGTTCTGTCCTGCCATGCCGGGCTACATCGCCGTAGGGTGCAACGCGCCCGATCATATTTATGCCAAACGGTATGCCGACGAGACTGGTCTCGATCTCCGTGAGGTGGCCATCGAAGCGCATTGCGCCAAGACTCTTCCCCTCCTCAAGATGGTCGTCGACGCCGTAGAAACATTCGAACCGGCGGTGATCCGCCCAAGCATCCACACCTATCTGCTCTCGCAGCGCATCCATCGAGACGGCTTTCGCGTCGCCTTATGCGGCGAAGGCGCAGATGAGTTGTTCGCGGGCTACTCGCCGCTCGAAAACGCCTTTAGGCAATCGAACGACGCAGGGCGTTATGTGCAGAAACAATGTTTGGGCATGATGCATCGAGCGAATTTGCAAAGAGTCGACCGCTGTTCGATGCAATTCCAGCTCGAAATACGCGAGCCGTTCTTGGACCAAACGGTGGTCGATTATGCGAGCGAACTCGATGAGTCCGCCCTGATCAAGCAATCCGGCGATGCGCCAATCGGAAAGGCGCCGTTGCGCGCGCTCTATGACTTATATCCTTCGGAGCTTCCGGCTTGCATCCGCGACCGGCAAAAAATGCTGTTTCACGAAGGCGCCGGCGGCGACGTGGAAGGATCCGGCTGGCTCGACCTGTTCGAAGACGCGCTATCGGACGACGATTTTCACGAGGGGCAACGCGAGTTTTCCGATTTTGCAGTTGCCACCAAGGAAGAGTTGTTCTATTTGCGGATGCTTGCCGCAAAAATGGATGTGAAGCGCATACCGCATCTGCGCGGACGGTTCAAACTGGACATGCCGCGCGCCGCTTGATCGATTTGCCGTAAGTCGCCGGACCTTACGCCTTGCCGCGCAGGCCGGCGGCAAGTCCGCGATTGATCTTGATGATCGACGTGAGGTGATCAGGCTCCGGTTTGGTCATGAGCGAGAACGTCTCCGCCATGACATAAACGCCGAGCCGCCTGATATTCTCGCGGACCGCGACCGGCAATTTGTTGTTTTCGCTCATCACTGCGTCAAGCAAAATCGTCCAAAGCCGGCGATTGTACAGGATTGCGTCGTTAAGGCCCGTCGGCTTGTCGCGCCAGGAATCGTAAACCGACTGCAATTTTGCTGCCGCCTGCAGGAGCAAGTTTGCCTCGAGTTCGCGCGGCGCTGCCGTTTCAAGGGCAGTCTTCGCGTAAGCGTTGGCGGCGTAATGCATGTCGGGATGGTCCTTTTCGTAGGCGACGAGCTTGCGCGCTTCCTTTAGGGCTTTATAGGGCTCGCCCGTTAAGATTCGATTGTTGATACGCTCAATATAGGGCTTCGCGCCCGGCGCCGCCTTGAGGAATTCGGCCGCCAGGCGGAAGTAGAGCGCTTGATGCTCCTGCCGCCGTTTGGTGGTGTAGATGAACTGCACGGCCAGATAGATGAGTTTCGCCAGGCTATCGGCGCGGCTGAGCGACATGATGTCTTTTTCGCGCAGGATGACGACCTCGCCGTCGATCACCAGACGCGTGCGCCGGTCGGAATTGGTCACAACGCAGTCGCCAAGGAGGACCCGTTCGTTCGGCTTGAGTTCGATCTTCAGTGGCACGCTGAAACTCCGGGACGCCGAACCATGGTTACGGATGCGAGTTAAGGCACCGCTAACCGCTGCGGCGCCGGCGAGTAACGAAATGGCGAGCGGCGGCCGAGGAGGCAGTTTCACCGTGAGCCCGCCGTGACCGGTGCGCCAAAAGGAAAACGGCGGGGCTTTCGCCCCGCCGTCCTCACCAGAAGGCCTGTACCAGAAGACTATTAGCCGAACAGCTTGAGCACCGATTGGTTCGCCTCGTTGGCGATGGACAGTGCGGAGATTTCCAGCTGTTGCTGGGTTTGCTCGGTCAGCAGGTTGGCGCTGGCCTGGTTCTGATCCGCCAACACGAGATTGCTGGCGCCCGTCTGCAAGGTGTTGATCAGGTTGGTTTCGAACGTCTGCCGCGTCGAGATGGTCGACGAATTGGTGCCGAACGTCTCGGTCTGGGCACGGACATTAGTGATCGCAGTATTGATCGCCGATTCCGTGGACGTGATGTTGGTGTTGTCCTGGAAGCCGTTGCCGCTGATTGCGGACAGACCCAGTCCCGTCGAGCTGAAGTTCACACCGGCGATGGTCAGGCCGCTGGTGCCGTTCTCGTTGAAGTTGACCGTCAGGTTGCCACTGGCGAGCAGGTTCACGCCGTTGTAGGACGAGTCGCCGGCGAGCTGGTCGATCTGCGTCAAGAGCGCATTGTAGTTGTTCTGCAACGTGGCGCGGGTGGAGCTCGGGGTGACGACCGTCGCCGTCGGCGTGGTGACGCCGCCGGAGAAGCCGAGTGCGGTGACTGTCGCCGCGGTGCCGCCGATAGTGACGATGTTTGAGCTCGTCGGCGTCAACACGATCTTGTTCTGCGCGTTGACCGTTGCGCTGATATCGCCGATGGCCGCGAGCGCGGTATTGAGCCCCGCCAGGGTCGAGATCTGGCCGTTGCCGCTGCCGAACGTTAGCGTATTTACCGCATCCGTGCCGACCTGGACCGTCAGCGTGCTGTCGGGGGTGAGGGCGGCCAGTGTCAAGTTGTAGTTGTTTTTATACGCAGTGCCCGAGAACCCCAAATCGGTGGTGCCGAAGGCTCCACTGACCGTGACCGCACCATCCGGGCTAGAAAGCACGAGTTTGCCGGCGTTGGCACCAGCACCGGGAACGGTCGGGGTGATCGTGCTGGCCAGATTTGAACCGCCGATAGCGGCGATCAAGTTGGCCGAGCTCGTGAAGGTGTCGTTTGCAGTCACCGCGTTGTTGGCAACGTAGTAGAAAGTCGACGAGTGACCTTCACCGTCGGTAATCGTCAATCCATCGCCGGTAGTGGCGGCGTTGGTGTTCCCCGTGAAATTGCCAGCGTTCAGGTTGAAGCTGGCACCGGCAGCTTGGGACGCTGTCGTAGTCAGATTGTGAGTGAGATCGTCGCCGAGCACCTGCACGCTGGTGCCAGGACCGACGTTTGTAATCTGCGCGACGGTGCTGAGGTTGCCACTGGCGCCGGTGCCATTCTGAAGAACGTTGGCCAAGTCAGCGAGGGTGTTGAATGTATTGGTGGTCAAGTTGAGGGCGCCGCCGAACGTCGCGGTCACGGTCTTGCCGGCGAGCGTGTAGGTCAACTCGTTGCCAGTCACCAGCTGCGCGATGCCCGCGGCATCGAAAGTAGACTCGGTCTGCACCGAAGGCGTCGAAGCGGTGACCGCATTGGCGAAGGTCGCCGTGCTGACCGCCTGCGTCGTGTCGGCGGCGATGGCGCTGCCGGTCTGGGTGCCGCTATAGGTCACGGTGCCCGTTACCGCCTGCTGTGCCTGTTGCGCGGTCGACAGAGCCTGTTCGAGCAGGCTGGTCAGGCCGGTCAGGCCGTCGTTGGCCGCATTGAGCGTCTGTTGCGCCTGACCGATCTGGTCAAGGAGCGCGCTCAGGTCATTGGCGCGGTTGGTCAGCGACTGCGATGTGAAGTAGGAGGTCGGATTGTCGAAGGCCGAATTGACCTTCTTGCCGGTCGCCAGCTGCTCCTGAGTTGTGGTCAGGTCAGCCGACGTCTGCTGCAACGACAGCAGGTTCTGCCGGATGCCGGTGCTTAGAGTGATGTCAGACATAGTGGTACCCTTCTGGTTACAGGCCGTACTGGCTTGCACTTGCTGTACGTGCCGTACCGGCGAGTGCAGATTCCGATCAAACGGATCGGCTGCCGGAGGATTGCCGCAATTCGCTTAAAGACGCGTAAATCTGCGACGTTTTCGCCGGCACTCCAGATTTTGCAGTGCAACTTAGATAGCTAATTCAGGTTGCGGCATACCGGCATTTTGCTCACAGCCACGCTATCGCTGCACCAATTTCGATCGATTCAGGGATTTTGGCGCGGCGGCTTAATCGGCTGTTAACCGTTCCTCTTGGTTATTGGTTAACCATAATTGCAGAGCGGGTGTTGGCTTGGAGCGCGATGCCCGCGCGAAGTTGACGAACGAGCCTTGCCCCGTGCCCAGCCCATCGATGCCCAATTATGTCAATCTCGTCATTGCCACGCCGTGCTTCGGCGGACAGGTTTCGGTTCTCTACACGGCGTCGCTGTACAAGCTGCAAAAGCTGGTCCGCAGCTACAGCGACTTCAATCTCAAGGTTTTGTTCAAGGACGGCGACGCGCTGATAACGCGCGCGCGGGCGAGCCTGGTTTCGCAATTCCTGGACGATCCGGAATCGACCCATTTGCTGTTTATCGACGCCGATATCGGTTTCGAGCCGGAACAGGTATTGCGGCTGATCGAATGCGGCGCCGATATCTGCGCCGCGGTCTATCCGATCAAGCGGATCGATTGGGATAGGATCAAGACGACGATGGAAGCCGCTCGCCCCAATCCGGCCGCGGCGGCCTTAAAATATGTATTTGAAGTCGACGATCCGAGCGCTGTCATCCAAAAGGGCGGCTTCGTCAAAGTACGCTACGCCGGCACCGGCTTTCTTATGATCCGGCGGCAGGCGCTGGAAAGAATGTGCGCGCACTATCCGCAGCTGCAATACAAGCGCGATCACTCGATCGACGCCGCGGCCGCAGGCGGCAACCGTTTCGCTTTATTCGAATGCATGATTGCCGAAGACGGCACCTATTTGAGCGAGGACTTTGCGTTCTGCAAGCGGTGGACGGGCATGGGAGGCGAGATTTGGGCGGATCTTCAAAGCCGGCTTGCCCACGTCGGCCCGATGACATTTCACGGCGATCTATCGTCGCAGTTCGCCGACGCCTCGGCGGGCGCAGCCAAGACGGAAGCCGATGATGACTGACGCGGATCTGATCTCCGGCGACGACCTGAAGGCGGCCGCGCTCAGATTTTCCGGCGAGATGCGGACAAAAGTCCGGCAAGAGCAGAACGGCCTGCTCAGCATTTTCGACAGCTGGTTCACACGTGTCGTTACTCGCCTGCTCAATTTTGACCCTTCCTGCTCGTGGGAAGACAGTGTTCGCGAAAATGCGCAGCGCGCCCAGGCGCAGGACCAGAGCCTGCAATGGGATTTGCAGCGGCTGCGTCTGTTTCTCGACCGCTGGCAGCAGGGACGCTTCGTCGAATTTTCCCAACGCGAGCGATCGGGCGCCCACTATCATCCGCGATTCGGCACCGAGTTCGGCGTCGACGTGCTGCTCACCTGCCAAGGCGCTCCGTCGCTGATGCGCTGGCGCGGCATGCCGCTGATGAAGAACGTCTTCGATTTCGCCATGTATCCGGCGCTGATCGCCGAGCTTCGCCCGCGGACCGTTTTCGAGGTCGGGTCGGGCTTGGGCGCCAGCGCCGTCTGGTTCGCCGACAATCTGGAGCTCTGCGGCATAGAGGGGCGTGTTCATTCGGTCGACCTCAAAAAGGTCGCGATCGCGCATCCGCGGGTCGACTATCGCCAGGGCGATTGCTCCGATCCGGAGCACCTGTTCGATCCGCAGCTCCTTGGCGCGGAGCCGCATCCCTGGCTCGTCGTCGAAGACGCCCATCACAACGTCGGCGCGGTGCTGGAGCACTTCCACAAATATCTGTCGCCCGGCGACTATCTTGTGGTCGAAGATAGCGACGTAAAGCGCGAGACGCTTCGGCAATTCGTCGCCGCGCATCCCGGCGCGTATTTGGTCGACACGCGTTTTACCGACAATTTCGGACGCAATGCCACCTGCGCCGCCGACTCGATCTTTGTCAGGACAGCGGAAGCCGCCTAGCTCCGCTCATCCCGTGACCGGCGCGAGGTAATTAACCAGGCTCAGTTGCGCCAGCCGCGCCGTCACCGACATCGACGCCGACAGGCTGTTCTGCAGCGTTAGAATATCTTCGCCGATCTGGTTCTGATTCACGCCGTCGATATTCTGCAACATATCCTGCAACGTCGTTTGTGTCTGCGTGTTCAGCGTGCCGGCGTTGCTGACGGTCGTCTGGGCATTGGCGAGATCGGCTTCGATATCGCCGACCGTTTGGCTGCCCGGTTGACCATCGAGGTTCGCCGCAACCTTCTGACTCAGCGCCTGATAATTCGTTTGCGCATTCGGATCGCTTGTCGAATAGGTCGTTGCTGCGAGCACTGCGACGTTGGCGACCAAGGTGGTGAGAGCCTGTTCGTTGGCACGCATGCCGTAATCGATCGTCAACGAGGGACCGACCTGCGCGGTCGCAGTCTGGCGCGCCGGCGTATTGCCGTTTTCGCCGGTGTACCAGAATACGGTATTGGCCGTCGTGCCGGCCACCAGCGCGGTCGCCGTGTTGAACGGCGGGCCATTGACCCGCAGCGGCGGGTTCACGTTGTTGTCGACAGCTGCCGGCGAGAAGCCCAACGCGGCGCCGATAGGTCCGCCGATCGCGATCGAGCCGTTGGCGTTGGTCAGCTCGAGCGCGCCGCCATTATTAGAGGGGATGATCGTGGCCTGGACGCTGGACGCTGGGTTAGCGATGGCGGCAAGGAGCGAGGAGCCGGGGGTGTCGAGAGTGCTGAAGGTGCCGTTGGCGGCGCTGGCATTGCTGGCGACGTAGTAGAGGGTCGTCGTCTGAGCGCCGTCGCTAATCGTCAGTTCACTGCCCGGAGTTATGTTCGCATTCGTGGCGGCAAAATCCGTGGCGGGCGCCGCGATGTGGTTGGCGCCGCCCGTGGTGAAGTTTTGGGTGAGGTTGTCGCTGGTCAAAACGAGGCCGCCGCTGTCGGGTCCGCTGTTGGGCAGAGTTGCGACAGCTTGCCCGTTGAAGGCGGTGCTCAACAGAGTCTGCAGGTCGGTGAGAGACGTGAACTGATTGCCGACAGCGCCGCTGGTGACGTAGGTAGCCGTGAAGGACGTGCCGCCGAGCGTGAAAGTCAGCGTGTCGCCGTTTTGCAGTTCGCCGAACCCGGTGGAGGTGAGAGCGGCCGTCGATTGCGTCGAAGCCGTTGCGCTTGCGAGCGCAGTGTTGGCATTATTCGTGCCAGTGACCTGTGTCTCGCCGCTGAAGAAATTATTGGCGGCGGCGATGGCGGAGGCGGCCGGCAGTGCCGTCTGCGCGAGATTCTGGACCGCGGTCGTCAGCGCGGCCTGAAGATTGGTCGCGGTATCGGCCGGCGTCGCGCCGATGGTGAACTGGTTGGCGCCCGGCGGCGCTGCCGCGGTCGCTTGCAGCGCGATGGTTTGGCTCGATCCGTCGGGCAGAGTGAGGCTGAACGCGATCGAATCGCCGGGGTTTGGATTGGATGCGGAGAGATCGATCGAGTAAGCCGTCGGCGGGCCCGAGGGAGTGACCACCGCGCCGGTCAGGCTGGAGTTCACGCCGGCGAGCTTGAAGCCGAACGGCGAGCCGGCGACGTCCTCGCCGATCGAGACGGTGGAACCCGCCGCCGCCGGAATGACCAGGCGGCCGAGCGGGGGAACGGCGGCGCCTTGATCGGCCTGCAGCCGCTCCGCCATCACCTGCGTGAAGCCCGCCTGCGCGCCGTTGCCGTTGAGAATGGCGCTGGCGCTCGCGACCGACGGCTGATTATCGGCGCTGCCGGAAAAAATATAGTTACTGCCGACCTGGGTGTTGAGCAGCGACAGGATGTTGTCGAGCTGCGCCGCGGCGGTCGCCTGGACGGTGGTCTGGCCGTTATTGTTGAGCTGGAACGCACCTTGCTGACTGATCGCCTGCACCATCGAGCTGCCGGCCGTGCCGAGCTGGGTCAGCACCGACTGGGCGACGCTCAGCGTCGTGCCGACCGTCGTCGCGGTACTGCTATAGCCGCCGATGGCCGAGAGTTGTGCGTTGAGCGCCAACGTGACGCCGGCTTGCGATTGCAGATCGGAATAGGTTTGCGCCGCCTGCCCGCTCGCCAATTCCTGACCCAGCGTGTTGAGCTGAGTCATCATATTGTTCTGGGCGATCACATTGGCCGCGGTGATCGATCCGGGTCCGGTGATACTCATTACGATACCGCCTGCATCAGCGCGTTCATCATCTGCTCGACCGTCGACATCACCCGGGCGTTGGCGCTGTACGCGTTCTGCAGCGCAATCAGGCTCGACATTTCGGTGTCGATATTGACGCCGGACTGATCGTTGAACCGCTGCTGTAGGGCGGTGAGGACGGTGTCCTGACCCTGCTGCAAATTGGTCGCGGCGTTCGCGGCCTGCGACTGCTGGCTGACGACCGCGCTCATATATTGCGAAAGCGTGCCGCTATAGGGCGCCGAGGCGGTGCCTAGGCCGGTTGCCGGCGAGTAGGTCAGCACCGCATTGGTCATCTGGCTGAGCAGGAAATTCGGCCGCGTCGGATCGCCGGCGGCCGTATTCGATGCATAGGCGACCAAACTCGACGGCGAAGCGACGAGCGCCGGATTGACTTGAATCACCCCGGCGAGGCCCGTGGTCTGCGAACCGGAGGCGGTGATGGCGCCAGTAATCGGCTGACCGTCCTCGGTGAACAACGGCAGTTGCGGGCTGCCGCTTTGCAAGGACGTGACGGTCGAAGTCGCCGACAGCGAATTGACGACGTTGCCGGCGCCGTTATTGAGCACCTGTAAGACGGTGCCGGACGGATTGGAGAATTGCAGGTTCGTGCCGAGCGCGGCATTGAGCTGCGACACCACCGAACTCATGCCGGCGGCAAAATTAACTCCCACCACAGGATTGCTCGCATTGGCCGGCTGCGCCGGCAGCGTGCCGCCGGCGCCGAGCGCGACGATGGTGACGGTGTGCGAGTTATTCTGCGCATCGGTATAAGTGAGCTGGACGGTATTGCCCGGGGACAGTGCGCCGACATCGACGGTAAAGCCGGCTTGCGAGCCCGAAGTTACGGCCGTGCCGGACGTCGTCTGGTTCGACAACGCCTGCGACATCTGGTTCGCCAGCTCGTCGAGTTGCGCTTGCGCCTGCGGCAGGATGGTGTCGCGCATCTGGATATAGGCGCCGATCTGGCCCGATTGGATGGCGTTCGCAGCGATAAGGTCGGTCGTTGTGCCGCCGGGCGATGTCAGCGTTATGGTGCCGGCGGTGTCCTGGCTGGAATTGGCGCTCCATTGCGATGTCGCCGACAATGTTCCGACGTCGTTGAATGACAGTTGCGAAGCCTGCCCGTTGGCGACCAGTTGCTGACCGGTCCCGGTGAAGACGGAAATTTGATTGTTGCTGCCCTGCACCACGTTGACGTTCATCAGCTGCGACAACTGCGTGATATCCTGGTCGCGCTGATCCTCCAGCGTCGCCGTGGAGGTGTCCGGCGAAGCGGCCACAAGCTGCTGATTGATTTGCGCGATCTGCTGCAGGGCGGTATTGGCCGTTTGCACGTCGTTGGCGATGCCCGCTTCGGCCTGGCCACGCAGCTGCTGGATGCTGGCGGTCATCGAATTGAGGTTTTGCGCCACACTTTGCGCGGCGCTGATCGCACCGCTCTGCGCCGAATACGAACTCGGGCTGGTCGACAGCGTCTGCAACGCGCTGGTGAAATTATTGAAGATCGCGTCGAACGACGACGAGGATCCCGGCGTGCCGTAAATCTGCTGCAGTTGCTGATAGAGCTGCGCGGTCGTGTCGGCGTACGATCCGCCCGACGTTTCCGTCCGCAACTGGCTCTGTAACAGGGTATTGAGATTGCGATTGACGCCGGTAACGTCGACTTCCGCTCCGGTTTGCCCGCTGATCCCGACTTCGACCTGATTGACGCTCTCGTCGACGTAGCCTGGCGTATTGGCGTTCGCCACGTTGCCGGAGATTACCGACAGCGCTTGCTGGGTGACGTTGACGCCCGCCAGTGCGGCGGACAGCGCCTGGTTGATGCTCATGGCGGCGACCGGGCAATCTCACCAACCGAAATCACTGGATCACTTGCAGCAAGCTCTGGATCATCTGGTTCGCCGTCGTCATGACGCGGGCGTTGGCTGAATAGGCCTGCTGCGCCACAATCAGGTTGCTGAACTGGGTGGAAATATCGACGTTGGAGGCTTCCAGCGAGCTGCCGTCGATCTTGCCGGTGGCGCCGTAGATCGGCGGGCCGGAATCGGCGGTGGCGGCGTAAGCTCCGCCGTTGAGCGCCTGCAGCGAATTCTCGCCGTTGAAAGTCGCCAACGTAATCTGCGCCAACGGGATGGTTTGGCCGTTCGTGAAAGTGCCGACCACGCGGTTCTGGCTATCGACCGCGACCGACTGCAGCTGCCCGGCGGCGAAGCCGTTTTGCTGGAGCTGGGTGACCTGCGCGGTGCCGCTGGTATTGGCGAACTGGGTCAAGCCGTTGCTGCCGAAATTGATCTCCACGTTGTTCAGCGTGTCGCCGTTGATGGTCAAGCTCGGTATATTGAGCGCACTTGACGTCGGCTGGACGAGCTGTCCGCTGGAATTGAAGATGAAGTTCTCGCCGACGTTCTGCCAGGCGGCTTGCGCGCCGGTTGCAGTCGAATTGGTCTGATAGAACAAATTCCAAGTGCTTCCGCTGGAACTGTTGCCGACTTGCGCCCAGCGGAATTGGGTATTGAGCGGATTGCCCTCGCTGTCGTAGGCGGTGATGGAGCCGCCGGAGATCGATTGACTGGTAAAGGTAGCAAGATCGCTGCCAATGACGGTGCTGTTGCCCGGCGCGACGGACGGAGTTTGGATACCGAAGGTCGACGGCGACGCAGTGCCCGCAACCGCGAGCGTCGCCGTCGGGTCGGTCGCCAACAGGCTGATATTGCCGTTAGCGGTGTTCACGGAACCGATCACGCCGGTCAGGCCCTGAACGGCGGCCTGCAATTGACTCATTGTCTCGACATCGCCGGCGCCGGTTCCGAAGGTAATGACCTGCGGCACGCCGCCGCCGACCGAAACGGTCAGTGTTTTCCCGCTCAATCCTTGCGTCAGCAGGTTGGTCGGCGGGAACGTATCGTTCGCGGCGCCGAAGCCGAGATCGGCGGCATCGTTGGCGGCGCTGCCGCTGACCGAGATCGTGGCCGTATCGTTGTTCCCGGTCAGCACGATGTTGCCGCCGGTGAGTGTGGCGGTCACCGCCGCGTTGCCGGAAGCGCCGGAGTTGATGGCGTTGATCAGATCGCCCACGGTGCTGGTATTGGTGACCGTATAAACCGTCGTGTTGGTGCCATCGCCGACCGAAACGGTGTCGGTGGCGGCAAGACCCAGCGACGTCAGCGCGGTGGCGTCGGTGAGACTGCCGACCGTGCCGGTCCCGGTCGCCGCGGCGTCCGGCAATAGCGTCGCGCCGGTGCCGATGATTTCCGATCCGGCGATCGGATTGTTGGCATAATCGCTGGGATTGACCATTCCGGAAGTGGGCGTGCTCGGCAGGTTGGCCTCATAGGTAATCGATGTGGTCTCTTGCGCCGGGATGAAATTATTTTGGAACTGCAATACTTGCGGGACACTGCCTTCGGGATTCCCGGTTATCGCGTTGACCGGAATGCCCATGAGATAGTACCCGGCAGCATTGACCAGATTGCCGTTGGCGTTCAATTGAAAATCGCCGGCGCGGGTGAAATCGGTGACGCCGGAAAAAACCGGCTGATTGTCGGTAAAGCCCGTCGGTTGCGCGACCACGAACCAACCGTCGCCGTTAATCGCCATATCCGTCGAGACTTGCGTCGAGTTGATGGTCCCCTGCACGGTGTTTGTCGCGACCGAGTTGGCGATGACGCCGTTCGCGGTCTGCTCGTTCTGTGCCGCTTGGGAGACCAGATCCTGAAAGGTGGTGTCGGTCTCTTTGTACCCGGTGGTCTGCGAGTTGGCGATGTTGCCGGAAATATTCTGCAGCGCGAACGATTGCGCCTGTAGACCAGCCACTGCGGTGGTCAACGCATCGAAGATACCCATGACTTGTCTCCAACTCGATCTCAACGCGACAGCGGCGGACAGCCGCACTCGCAGCCGAAGACAGCAAGCCGCGTGCCACGAAATTATCAAGTTATTTCAATTGCTTGTGTCCGGAGAGTAATTCCCCCTGGTACGGATATGCCGGTTCGCAGGCAAAATTTGCCGAGGCGTCAGAGCTTCTGTGCCATATCGAAATCGCGCGGCTGCACGACGGCGTCTTGTAAGCGCCAAGTTCGGCATGTTCTAATTTCGTGAACCGACAAACGAACGGAAAAGCATGCGTTTCGAAGGCACCAGCGCCTATGTCGCCAGCGACGATCTCAAGGTCGCGGTCAATGCCGCGATCGCCTTGGAGCGGCCGTTGCTGGTCAAGGGCGAACCCGGCACCGGCAAAACCGTGCTGGCGATCGAGATTGCCAAGGCGCTCGCCGCGCCCTTGATCGAGTGGCACATCAAATCGACCACCAAGGCGTTGCAGGGACTTTACGAATACGATGCAGTCACGCGGCTGCGCGACAGTCAGCTGGGCGATGCCCGCGTCAAAGACATCCGCAACTACATCAAGCGCGGCAAGCTATGGGACGCATTCGTTGCCGACGAGCGCCCCGTTCTTTTGATCGACGAGATCGACAAGGCCGATATCGAATTTCCGAACGATCTCCTGCAGGAGCTCGATCGCATGGAGTTCTTCGTCTATGAGACCGGCGAAACCATCCATGCCCGCCGCCGCCCGATCGTCGTCATCACCTCGAATAACGAGAAGGAATTGCCGGACGCGTTTTTGCGGCGTTGCTTCTTCCATTACATCCGCTTTCCCGATCCCGACACCATGCGCGCGATCGTCGAGGTGCACTTCCCCGGCATCAAGCATCGCCTGGTCGCCGAAGCGCTAAAACTGTTCTACGAAATCCGCGACGTCCCCGGCATGAAGAAGAAACCGTCGACCTCGGAACTGCTCGACTGGCTGAAGCTTCTGATGGTCGAGGATATTGCGGTGGAGACGCTGCGCGAGCGCGATCCGAAACGGCTCATTCCGCCGCTGCACGGCGCGCTGATCAAAAATGAGCAGGACGTGCACCTGTTCGAGCGGCTCGCCTTTATGACGCGGCGCGAGGGGCGCTGACGCTCACCACAGCGGGTGCATATTGAAGGAATAAGTGGCGCCGAGACCGTAGGTGAGCTGGTTCGGCGAACCGCGCTGCGTCACCAGCGGCGAATCCGCGGCGGAGCCCGTCAGCCGCTGATATTCGACAAAGGCATGGGCGGTCCATGTCGGGTTGAACGTGTATTGCAGCTGCGTGCCGGCACCGTACGAATAGAGGCCGCCGCCGGCGTTGTAGGCCGTCAGCAGCGGCAGGCCCGGTTGCGCAGCAAACGCGGCCGCGGCTTGCGCTGCGGTAATGCTGAAATAGGGCGATGTCGCCGCGGCCGTTTGCAATGTCACCCGTGGGCCGGCGGATAGCGTCCATTGCCCGATCGGCACGACGGCATCCAGGAATACGTCGCCGGTCACGCCGGTTTCGCCGCCGATGCCTTGGCGGACTTCGCCACGCAGCCGCAGCCACGATACCGGCCAGAAATTCGCAAACAGACCCAATTGCGCTGCATAGTTGACGTCCGCCAAGCCGTTCAGCTCGGCGTAAGACGAGGCCTTGCGTTGGTTGATAAATTGCAGCGCCGGACCGAGCTGGAACGCTCCGAGGTTGAGGACATTGAAGCCGAAACTGTCGCGCGGACCGAAGAAGTCCGGCGGCGTGCCTTCTTTGCGAATGCTGAACAGCGGCAGCGCCGACCAGCCGAGCTTTTTGTCGGACGCGCCAGGAAATGCCGGAATAATTCGGCCCTCGGCTCCTATGGTGACGATCCAGTCCGGAACGGCGGGCAAGTAGGCCGCAGGTGCAGTCGGCGGCGGCGGCGCCTGCTGCGGCAGATCGGCGGCCACGGCGACGCCTGGCGCGACAACGACAAACAATGCAAGCGCAAATCGCCAACCAGCCGATACCATGGCCACCCACCCCGTCCGGCTGTCCCGGATCCGCGCCGATCATATCGCAAACAGAGCCACGGAGCGAAGGCGGGAAATGCCGAATGGTGAATTTGCGGCGAACCTGTTGCCGATTTGTTCGGCCAGACCCGATCTAAGGCTTGGCGTCCTGATCGGCGCCCTGGCTGGCGTCGCCGCCGGTGCCGGTTTTCGCGCTTCCGCGACGCCGTCTTCGCTTTGGCCGGCTCGCGGCGGTGGAGTTTTGCACCGGCAGCTCCGATCGCCCGGCGTCGTCCGCGTCGCCAAACGGGGGAATAATGGACTCCGCTGCGGTAACCGGCTCTTCGCGGGCGGCCAAATCCGCCGCCGGAGATACCGCCGCTTCCGGCACATTCAGGCTTTGCACCGCCGGCTCCTGTTCCGGCGCGACCTGCCGCACCGCCCGGGCGATTTCGGCTTCACGCGCCAGGCGATGCGAAAGTTCGCGCGCCTTGGCGCGGCGCTCCTCGAAGCGGTCGCGCAGCCCTTTGATCCAGACGCGCGCCTGCGCGGCGGCTCGGCCAAATACGCCGCCGGCCCAAACCAATTCAAATGGCGTGAATTGCCGCCAGGTCTCGTCGCCTTCGACGATCGCACGCGCGATGATGTTGCCGGCCATCGCGGTGGTGTTGAGACCATGTCCGCCGAAGCCGCTCGCCAACCAGACGCCCGGACCAAGCTCGCCGATCTGCGGCATCCAGTGTATCGTGATACCTAATGTGCCGGCCCAAGTATAGTCGGCCGTGACGTCGCCGAGCTGCGGATAAGTTTTTTTGATATCCGCGGTCAGTGCGCCGACGTAGCGGCCCGGATCTCTTAGCCACGCCGTCGAGCGGCCCGACAGCATCAAGCGATCGCCGCCGACGACGCGGTAGTGATTATCGGCCAGGTCGCTGTCGCTGACGCCGCCGCGGTAGCCGATTGCACCGGCGAGACGGTCGCCGAGCGGCGCGGTGGTAATCACATAGGTCGTCATCGGCAACAGCGTGGCGGCAAGGCGCGGCATCAGCCGCCCAAGCTGCACATTGCCGCACAGCACGACATGGTTGGCGCGCAATCGCGCGCCGGCGGTGACGATGCGTTTACGCACGCCGGTCGGATCGATCGACAAAGCCGGCGTATGTTCGAAGATACGCGCGCCGTCGCGTTCGGCGGCGGCCGCAAGCGCCAGCGCATAATTGAGCGGATGGACGGTGATCGCCTGCAAATAGTTGATGGCGTAGAAGTAGCGTTCGCTGCGCAGGACCGAGCGCACCCGCTCGGTCGGCCAGCCCTCGATCTCGCAACCCAATTCCCCGAGCAGCCCGACATAGCTCAAGAATTCATCACTGTTGTCTTTTTTGGAGACGTAGAGCCAGCCATTCTGCGGGTCGATGCCGGGCGCGTTTTCAGCACGGATCGTGGTGCGGACATAATCGAGACCGGCCTGCGCCAGCGACCACAAATCCTTGGCGCGCTCGAAACCGACCCGGGCGATCAGTTTGTCGGCGTCGGCGCCAAAACCCGGCAGCACGAAGCCGGTATTGCGGCCCGACGCGCTTTGCGCCAGTCGGCCGGCTTCCAACAGCACGACAGACCAGCCACCGCGCGCGATTTCCCGCGCCGTCGTCAGGCCGGCGAGGCCGCCGCCGATCACGCAGACGTCGACGTCGAGATCGAGCGATAACGGCGGCCGCGGCGGCGCCTCCACCATCGTTGCGGCGTACCAGCTGTCGCCATAGGCGTTGGTATCCGGTTCGCTCATGACGGCGCTTTACGACGCTCTTCCCGCGGCATGCCGTTGCAATGTAGGGAGTTCGTCTCCGCAGCACTAGACACGTTAGGCCCGGAAAGCGACATTACTGCGATGCGCCGTCTGATGCTGCTCCGCCATGCCAAAACCGAGCGCGCCGTGCCGGGCGAGCGCGATCGCGACCGCAAGCTCATGAAACGCGGCCGCGCCGATGCGCCGGTCGTCGGCGCCTATATGGCGCACCACGGCCTCGTTCCCGATTTTGCCCTGGTCTCTCCGGCAAAACGGGCACAGGAGACTTGGGCGTTGGTCGCCGCAGCTTTCGCCAAAGCGCCGCGGACGGTCAGCGACGAGCGCATCTATAACGCCATTCCGGAAACGCTCATCGGCGTCATCGGCGAAACGCGCAAGGCGCACACGCTCGTCGTGGTCGGTCATAATCCGGGGCTTCACGATCTCGCGTTACAATTGATCGCCTCGGGCGATGTGGATATGCGCGAACAGCTTAACGAGAAGCTGCCGACTTCGGGGCTCGTCGTGATCGATCTGCCGGTCGACGATTGGTCGCTGTTGCATCCCCATGCCGGCCGGCTGGAGCGCTTTGTGAGTCCACGGCTGATCGCCGCGGCGACGGAGTAAGGCTTAAGGATTGGCTGCGTTCCGCCATTGCGGCGGCTGCCTTGCGTGAGCTATTCGAACGCTCGGCCGGACCGATTCGACTGCATCTGCGGCCGTCAGGTCCGGCGAGCCGTGATACGGTGACCATGCCGATACTACCTGCGCATATTTTCGCCGCCCTCGCTCAGGGTCAGCCGTCTGCCGCGATACCCGCCGCGCAACCGCGCACGAACGGGCCGACGTTCGACGCGGACGCCGACGGCGAGCCGCTCCCGAATCTCCCGCTCGCTTATCATCTGCTGCTGCCGGTCGTGATATTTGCCGTCTCGGCTTTCACTATCGCTATTTCGCGGTATTCCAATCTTGTTTCCACGCTGTGGCCAGCCAACGCGATCATGGTGGCGACCTTGCTGTGCCATGCGCGCAGCTTCACCAATTATACCTCGATCATCGTCGGCGGTTCTGCGGCAACAGCGCTTGCCAGCTTCCTTACCGGCAACAGCCCCGCACTTTCCGCGACGTTGATGGCGGCAAACGGCATCGAGGTCGTCAGCGCATTGGCGTTACTGTCGGCGTTTCAAATCGGTTCATCCAACCTGACCTCATTTAACGGCGTGCTCACATTCATCTTCATCGTCGGAGGCGTAGCGCCGATCGGAAGCACGCTTATCAGCGCCAGCGCCTATGGATTGGCACATAATGTCCCGTGGACCGCGGTTTGGCGGAATTGGTATCCCGGTCATGCGCTGGGATTGGTCATTCTGGTGCCGTTCCTGGTCAGCGTCATGTCCAAGGAATGGCGTGCATTGCGAATAAAGCAGCGCCTGTCGGAGGCCGCGGCTATTCTCGCGCTTTTTGTCGGGGTCAGCATTTGCGCCGTCTATTTTCGGCCCGTCATTTTTGTCATCGCGCCTGCCATCTTGCTTGCCACGGTGCGGTTCGGCGTCATCGGCGCCACGGCGGCGACATTCATGGTCGCGGTCATAGCCAGCATCTTCGTGGTTATGGATATCGGCCAGCCGCTGTTTCTTTCGCAGCCCGAATTGTCGCAGCGAATCTTCGGCCTGCAGGCGTTCATCGCCATCACTTCGTTCTGGTCGCTGCCGACCGCGGCATTGCTGACGGAACGGGATCGTCTATTGAGCGACTTGTCGCGCGCCAACTCGCAATTGGCGGCGGACAGCGAAAGAAAATCGCACCTCGTGACCGGGCTGCGCCGCCATCTGTCGATGGCGGAGGAAAATGAGCGCCTGCGCCTGTCGCACGAGTTGCACGACCAAGCCGGACAAAGCCTGATCGCCGCCATTCTCGAACTCAACGAGATCGATGCCTTGACCTCCGGCGCGGCGCGCGAACGGCTGCATCTCGTGCGTAAAAGAATGGAGGAGATGGGCAAGACGCTGCACCGGATTGCATGGGAATTGCGGCCGCCGTCGATCGACGAGCTCGGCTTGCGCAAGGCCCTCGCGAGCTACATCGCCGAATGGAGCGAGCAATGCGGCACCGAGGTCGACTTGCATTGCGACGATCCGAACCTCGATGAGGTGCCGAATGAAATCGCCACTGCGGTGTACCGCGTCGTGCAGGAAGGCCTCACCAACATTGTCAAACACGCCGGCCGACCGTCCGACGTCAGCGTCATCATACGACGGCCGGATGCGACCCTGCAGGTGATCGTCGAGGATAATGGCTGCGGCTTTGACGTCGCCGCGCAGAGTTCGAGAGCCGGCAATCACCGCGGACTCGGGCTCGACGGCATGCGCGAGCGGCTCTCGCTCATCGGCGGCACGCTCGACGTGGAATCCGCGATCGGCGCCGGCACCACAATTTTCGCCCGCATCGCGCTCGACGGCCAGAGGTCGACGGCATGAATAAGACCCGTATCGTGCTGGCCGACGACCATCCCATCGTTCTCGACGGGCTGCGCAATCTCATCCGGGCGGAAGGCGATTTCGAACTGGTCGGCGAAGCGGCGAGCGGACTGGCCGCACTGAAAGTCATCCGCGAGAAACGGCCGGATGTTGCCGTGCTCGACATTTCGATGCCAGAGATCAATGGCATCGTGCTCAGCCGGCGTCTTGCCGCAGAAATCCCGGAGATGAGTGTGCTGATGCTGACGCTCCACGAAGACCGGGCCTACCTCAATCAGGCGCTGGAGGCCGGAGTGCGCGGCTATGTCTTGAAGCGTTCGGCTGTGGAAAATCTCGTGCACGCCATTCGCGCCGTCATGGTCGGCGGAACATATGTCGATCCGGCGATCTCGGGACGGGTCGTCGACGGCAAGCGCGGTTACAACAAACCGTCACCGCACCACAACGCGGCGCCGGCGCTGACCGAGCGCGAGACCGCGGTTCTAAAAATGGCGGGCTTGGGCTTGACCAACAAGGAAATCGCTTCGCGTCTTGACGTCGGCGTGAAGTCCGTCGAGACCTACAAGGCTCGCGGCCTCGAGAAGCTCGGGCTGAAAACCCGGGCGGATTTGGTGCGTTATGCCTCGACGCAAGGCTGGCTCGATTTATAGCCAGCCGCGGCAGCCGAACTTCCGCACAGAGCCGCATCCACTCTCTCGGCATCGCCGTTATGGTGAACGATCGGTTAAGACGTCAGGCAATTTCTGACAGCAATTTTGCCTATTCTCAATCCGCCGGAACCGCAATTGCTGTATGAACTCGCCTCGTAGGGTGATGGACGGGGGACAGTCAATGTCGAAAGCGGTCAACGCGATCGAGGATCACGGCACGTTGTTGTCGCGAGCCGTCGACCTTGACGTCCTACGCTTTCTTTCGCGCACCCTGCAGGCGCATTTCCTCGATGCCAAGCCGCAAGAGGTCTTGGCCAAGCTGCAAAATCTGATGATCGCCCTCGAACAGCAGGAGAGCACGCTGTCTCATTGGCCGGAATCACCCAGTAAAAGCCGCATCTGCACCGCGCTGGCAAACGCCAGGAGCGCCGTTTCCCGAATTGTCGACGATCTCAACGTCGCGGCGAGAAATCAGCCGGACGCTCGTGCCGTCAATGCCCTGTGATGCGGCTATAACGCGCCGGCACTAGACCATGTCCTTGTCCGTCAGCCGCTCGTCATTTCCGCTGGATTTTTCGCGGACAAGTTTTCTTGTCGTGGACGACCAGCCGTTTTCCCGGCGGCTGATCCACTCGATGCTGCTCGGCTTTGGCAGCCGCGAGGTTTACGAGTCGGCGAACGGCGTTGAGGGTTTCGAGCTCGCGCGCAGTGTAATGCCGAACATCATCATCACCGATCTTGTCATGCCCATTTTCGACGGACTTCGCTTCATCAGGATGGTGAAGGAAGAACAATCGCCCACCCACAAGACGCCGATCATCGTCCTGTCGGGATATCTGACCAAAGCTGCGGCCCTGACGGTAAGAAGCTCGGGCGCGGACGAGTTATTGGTCAAGCCGGTCTCGCCGAAGTCGCTCTATGAGCACATCATCCGCATCGTGCGGCGTGACAATTCAGCAAGCCAACAACTCACGCTCCTGCAAAACCGCAAGCGCCGCACCGATCCGCAGGGTAAGAAAACCGGCGACGTCGCCCTCGTCTGACAACACGCGAGACGCGATTGCCAAATTTATGCTAGCGGCTAGCGGCCGCGACTCTGGTGCGCGTTATGCAGCCGGACGTTTGATCTTGCCGATATCGAGAAATTTCATCACGGCCTTTTCGTAATATGGCTCCGTCGTGCCGGCGCGAACCTTATGCAAGAAGTATTTCTCAAACGCCACCTTGGCGACATGCACCCAGCGCCCGCTTGAGGCCCAGTTGACATTGCGCGGCGGATTTTGCGGCATGGCCACGAAGGCGACGCCGGAATCCCCGAAATCGGCGAGACAGATGGCGTTCAAGGTCGCTTCGTGCGTCGCCGCTTTGCCGCGAACGAGGTCGCCGATATTGAGCGCGGTCGCGGTCACCATGGATTCGATCATGAATCCGGTTTTCGGCACGCCCACCGGCACCGGCGTCTGTTCAACCGGCGCAATCGCGATGCACACGCCGATACCGAATACATTGGCGAATTTCGGATTGCGCTGGTGCTTGTCGACGATGACGAAGCCACGCGGATTGACCAAGCCATCGATGCCGCGCACCGCGGCGATGCCGCGGAAAGCCGGCAGCATCATGGAGAACTTGAATGGCAGCTCATGCGCCTTTTTCGGCTTGCCGTCCTCGTCGACCTCGGTCACGTGGATCTTATCGGGCTCGACCTTGTCGACTTTGGCGTTAGTAATCCATTTGATGTGGTGCTGGCGCATCTCGGATTCGAGCATGCCTTTGGTGTCGCCAACGCCGCCGACGCCGAGATGACCGATATAGGGTTCCGCCGTGACAAAGGTCATCGGCACCTTGTCTCGTATGCGCCGCTTGCGCAGGTCGGCGTCCATGATCATGGCGAATTCGTAGGCGGGACCGTAGCAAGAGGCGCCCTGAACGGCGCCGACAACGATCGGACCGGGATTCTTGCAGAACTCTTCCCAGCGGCCGTTCGCGCGCATCGCATGATCGACGTCGCAAATCGAAGCGGTGTTGTGTTCTGGGCCAAGCCCCTCGATCTCGTCGAAGGCCAGTTCCGGACCGGTGGCGACGACCAGATAATCGTAGGTCACAGACGAACCATCGCCAAGCTCGACGCGGTTTTCTTCTGGATGAACGCGTTGGGCGCCGACGGCGCTGAATTCGATGCCGTGCTTCGACAGCACTGAGGCAAGATCAATGATGATGTCGTCCTTCGACCGCCACTTCACCGCCACCCAAGGATTGGACGGCGTAAATTGGAAAAACGGCTTGTTGGAGACAAGAGTGATGCGGTCTTCCTTGCGGACCGCCTGTTTCAGCTCGTAAGCGCACGAAACGCCGCCGATGCCGCCGCCGAGCACAACGACCTGAGCCATCTTTTCCTCCTGAAATATTCAATTATTGGGCCTTTTCGCGAGGCCTCTTCGCATTTTCGGCTAAACCCACCACCCCAAGCGTTCGTCCGCATTGATCCAGCGCAACTATGCTGCGCCGGCGGCGAGGCCCATCCGCTTCGCGGTCAGGCTTTGGCAGACGGGCTCTGGAAGGCAGGACCTTCCTTCACCCCGAGCTTGCGAAAGACGATTGCCGCCGGACAGAACCCGGTGAATGCCGCTTGGATCATGTTGAGACCGACAAATGCAGCGAGCAGCAGCCAATACGGGCTGACGAGCCAAGTCAGCGCGAGACTGAGAAGCAGCACGCTGCCGGCAAAAACGAATACCGCACGATCGACGTTCACGAGAGCCTCCAAGTTGCTGTGCCGGTGCTGGCTTTGACGTAACAGGCTGCGAACCGGCGGCGCTGCCTGGCGGGATGAAGATCATCCCTCGACCGGGCATTGACTATATATTCGAATCTTCGTATATACGCAACTATGAAAATACAGGTAGCTGACATGCTTGCCGCGGCGGATGAGGCGAGCGCAATGCTAAAGGCGCTGGCCAACCGGCACCGGCTGATCATCATCTGCCAACTGATCGAGCAAGAGCGCTCGGTGGGCGAACTGGCCGCGCTCTTGAACATTCGCGACTCGACCGTGTCCCAGCATCTGGCGCTGTTGCGCAAGGACGGACTGGTCACCGCACGGCGCGACGGGCAGACCATCTGGTATTCGATCGGCAGCCCGCAAGCGCGCGAACTGGTGCGCACCCTTTATCGAGTCTACTGCGCGCCGGCCGCGGCTTGTGTCCCCAAGGCCCGAGGCAATGCGGCATCGCCGGCACGGCGCCGGAGTCTTGCGGCAGATCAATGACTGCACCCGCGATCCGGGTGACACGGACCATCATGGCAAAGTCCCGCATGACGAGGGGAAGAATGCGTGCCGCTATCGTCACGGCTGCCGCGCTCGTGTTGCTCGCCCAGCGCGCGCTAGCTCAGGAGACTTTTACCGTCGCGCCACAGACGGTCGCCGACGAGAAGGCCGTGTTCGCCACGGTCGAGAGCGCCAATATCGAGCCGGCCCGTGCGAGGATCGGCGGCACCGTGGTGGAGCTCGCGGTACAGCGCGGCGATCACGTCGAGCAGGATCAGGTGGTGGCGACCGTCGCCGACGAGAAACTCGCGCTGCAGATGAAGGCGCTCGACGCACAGATCGCCGGCCTGCAGGCCGAGCTTGCCAAAGCCAAGACCGATCTGGACCGGGCGCAGGAACTGTTTGCGCACGGCACGACCGCGAAGGCCAGCCTCGATGCGGCGCAGACCGCTTTCGACGTCGCCAGCAATTCGTTGAAGTCGCGCACGGCCGAGCGCTCGGTAATCGAACAACAGGTTACCGAAGGCAAAATCCTGGCGCCGACTGCGGGCCGCGTGCTCACCGTTCCGGTCACGACCGGCACGGTCATATTGGCGGGGGAACCCGTCGCCACCATCGCAGAGCAAAATTTCGTGCTGCGGCTGCGCCTGCCGGAGCGCCATGCCCGCTTTCTCAAAGCCGGCGACCCGGTGCGAATCGACGGCGAGGATATCGGCAAGAGCGGCGTACAGTTTGGTACGATCAGCCTTGTCTATCCGCAGATCGAGGACGGCCGCGTGATCGCCGACGCGAGAGTGGCTGACCTTGGCGACTATTTCGTCGGCGAACGCATCCGCGTGTGGGTATCAGCCGGCGAGCGCACCAGCATCATCGTGCCCGGTTCGTTTATCGTCACCCGGTTCGGCATCGACTATGCGCGCATTCGCACCGGCGCCAATGCCGTCATTGACGTGCCGGTGCAGCGCGGGCGGCAACTGCCGCGGCCGGACATGCCGGACGCGCTTGAAATCCTGTCCGGCCTAAAAGCGGGCGACGTCTTGGTGCGGCCGTGAAACTCGGATTGTCGGGGCGCCTCACCCAGGCAACGATCCGTTCGCCGCTGACGCCGCTGTTCCTGCTGGCGGCGCTGGCGGTCGGCTTGATCGCGCTTCTCACCATTCCCCGCGAAGAGGAGCCGCAAATCAGCGTGCCCATGGTCGACATCCACGTCGTTGCCGATGGGCTGAAGGCGCCGGATGCCGTCGAGCTGGTGACGAAGCCGCTCGAGGCCATCATCAAAGGCATCGACGGGGTCGAACACGTTTACAGCCAGACGGTGGACGATCGCGTCCTGGTGACGGCGCGGTTCCTGGTCGGCACCAATGCCGACGACGCTATTCTGCGCGTACATGAAAAGATTCGCGCCAATCTCGATCGTATTCCCGTCGGCATTCCCGAGCCGCTGATCGTCGGCCGCGGCATCAATGACGTTGCCGTCGTGGTGCTGACGCTGTCGCCGAAGCCGCAAGCCGCGGCACGATGGAACGACAAGGATCTCTATGAGCTCGGGGAAAAGCTGCAGACCGAACTGATAAAGACGGAGAATGTCGGCCTGACCTATATTTCGGGCGGCAATCCGCAGCAGATCCGCGTCGAACCCGATCCGGAGAAACTCGCGCTCTTCGGCGTGACACTGCAGCAACTCATCGACAAGGTGCGCGGCGCCAATCGCTCATTCCAGTCCGGCAGCGTGCGCGACAATGACGTGATGCGCAATGTCGCCGGGGGCCAAACGCTAGCCGGCATTCCCGATATCGGGCTTCTCCTCGTCACCACGCGCGACAACCGTCCGGTCTATGTGCGTGACGTAGCGTCCGTCGTGATCGGCCCGAGCCCGCAGGAACACCGGGTCTGGATGGAAACGCCGGGAGAAGGCGGCAATTGGAACCGCGTGCCGGCGGTCAGCGTCGCCTTTGCCAAACGCTCCGGCGCCAATGCCGTCGTGGTGGCGGAGGACCTGCTGGCACGGCTGAAAACTGTCGAGGGACGGCTTGTCCCGGCCGACATCAACGTCACCGTAACCCGCAATTACGGTGAAACCGCCAACGACAAAGCGAACGAACTGTTGTTCCATCTGGCGCTCGCAACAGTGTCGATCGTGGTTCTTATTGCGTTTGCCATCGGCTGGCGCGAAGCTCTGGTCACCCTTGTCGTCATTCCCACCACCATCCTGCTCACGTTATTCGCCTCGAAGACGATGGGCTATACGATCAACCGCGTCAGCCTGTTCGCGCTGATCTTCGCCATCGGCATCCTGGTCGACGACGCCATCGTGGTGGTCGAGAACATTGCGCGGCATTGGGCGATGAAGGACGGCCGCGCGCGGATGACGGCGGCCATCGAAGCGGTGGCCGAGGTCGGCAATCCGACCATCGTCGCCACCCTGACCGTGGTGGCGGCGCTGTTGCCGATGCTGTTCGTTTCCGGCCTCATGGGACCTTACATGGCGCCGATCCCGGCCAATGCGTCGGCGGCCATGCTGTTTTCGTTCTTCGTCGCCATGGTGATCGCGCCCTGGCTGATGCTGCGGCTGCACCCGCAGGGCAGTTCGCCGCAAGGGCACGAAGCCGCCCATGGCGAAGGTTTTCTCGGCCGCCTCTATCGCCGCTTCGCCGCGCCGGTGGTGCGCTCGCGCCGGTCGGCGTGGCGCTTTCTGATCGGCGTCGGCGTGGCGACCTTGCTGGTATGCCTGCTGTTCGCGACCAAGAGCGTCACGGTGAAGCTCTTGCCATTCGACAACAAGTCGGAAATGTCGGTGGTCGTCGATCTGCCGAAGGGGGCGACGCTCGAAGAAACCGAACGGACCCTGTTTTCCATCGCCGACGTGGCGCGGCAGCTGCCGGAAATCCGTTCGATCGAAACCTATGCCGGCACGCCGGCGCCATTCAACTTCAACGGCCTGGTCCGTCATTATTATATCCGCGAAGCGCCGGAACTCGGCGAACTGCATCTCAATCTGGCGCCGAGCGGCGAACGCAAACGCACCAGCCACGCCATCGCCCTCGATTTGCGGGCGCGGCTGAAGTCGGTGACCTTGCCGCCCGGCACCGTGGCACGCGTCGTGGAAGTGCCGCCCGGCCCGCCGGTGCTGGCGACGCTTCTCGCCGAGGTTTATGGGCCGGATTCGACTACCCGCCGCGCCGTCGCCGCCGAATTGAAAAAAATCTTCGCTTCGGTTCCCTACATCGTCGACATCGATGACTCGATCGGTGAGCCGCAGCCGCGCCTGCGCATCTCGATAGACCAGGATCGGCTGGAATTCTTCGGCGTCGAACAGCGCGACGTCTACGACACGATCCAGGCGCTGTTTGGCGGCACCAGGGTCGGCTATTCGCACCGCGGCGAGGACCGCGATCCGATCGAAATCGTCGTCCGCCTGCCGAAGCGCGATCTGTCATGGAGCGAGCTGCTGGCCTCGACGCCGGTGCCGGCCAACAGTGTGCCCGGCAACAAGACCGTGGTCGAGCTCGGCGATGTCGTGCGCGTGACCGACGAACTGGGTTCACCTACTATTTTCCGTCGCGACGGGCGCTTTGCCGACATGGTCATGGCGGAACTGGCGGGCGCCTATGAAGCGCCGATCTACGGCATTCTCGACGTCGATAAGCGCATTGCAGCGCACGACTGGGGCGCGCTCGAGCGGCCGACCATTCGCTTTCACGGCCAGCCTGACGACGAGAGCAAACCGACAATATTATGGGACGGCGAGTGGGAAATCACTTACGTGACCTTCCGCGACATGGGGGCCGCCTTCATGGTGGCGATCGTCGGCATCTACATTCTGGTGGTCGCGCAATTCGGCAGCTTCAAGCTGCCGCTCGTGATTCTCACGCCGATTCCCCTGACTTTGATCGGCATCATCCTCGGGCACTGGCTGTTCGGCGCGCCGTTCACCGCCACGTCGATGATCGGCTTCATCGCGCTTGCCGGCATTATCGTGCGCAATTCGATCCTGCTGGTCGACTTCATCCGCCACGGCGCGGGGGCGGGAAAGACTTTACGCGAGGTGCTGCTGGAGGCCGGCGCCGTCCGCTTCAAGCCCATTCTTCTGACCGCGCTGGCCGCCATGATCGGGGCGGCCACGATTCTGCTCGATCCGATTTTTCAGGGCCTGGCGATCTCGCTGTTGTTCGGCTTGGCGTCGTCAACTTTGCTGACGGTGTTGGTCATCCCGGCGATCTATGTCGCCCTGCGCGACGCCGACCGAATTATCGGCGAGCCCAAAGCAGATTCGACGGACGCGCAGGCATAACCCGTCGTCAGCCGCAGCAGCTCACTGCGCACCGATATGTCAACTCACCCCGCCAGCGCCGCCAGAATCCGCGCCCAGCTGCGGATGCCTTTGTGGAAACATTTGAGATCGTATTTTTCATTCGGCGAATGCACGCGGTCGTCGTCGAGCGCGAAGCCGACCATCAGCGTATCCATGCCGAGCACGGTCTTGAAATCGCCGACGATCGGGATCGAGCCGCCGCCGCCGACGGTCACCGCCTTCTTGCCCCACTCCTCGCCGAGCGCGGCGCGCGCTTTGGCGAGCGCCGGGCTGTCGAACGCCACCTCGAACGCGGGCGCGCTGGTGAAATTGCCGAACTCGACGGTACAGTCGGCCGGAACGCGCGCGCGGACAAAGTCGCGGAAACGGCTGCGGATTTTTTCCGGGTCCTGTGCGCCGACCAGACGAAATGAGACCTTGGCCATCGCCTTGCCGGGAATGACGGTCTTGGCCCCCTCCCCGGTATAGCCGCCGATGATGCCGTTGACCTCGGCGGTCGGCCGCGTCGAAATTTGCTCGATCAGCATGCGGTCTTTTTCGCCGGCCGGAATTTTCAGGCCGACCGGTTGCAAAAATTTCTCCGGCGTGAGGCCCAAGCCGGCGAGGTCGGCCTTGATGTCGTCCGGCAGTTCATGGACGCCGTCGTAGAAGCCGGGAATGGCGACCGAGCCATCCGGCTTGTGCAGCGCTGAAATGATATCGGCAAGAACGTGAATGGGATTGCGCGCTGCGCCGCCGAACAGGCCGGAATGAAGATCGCGATCGGCGCAGGTCAGTCTGACCTCCTCGTAAACCAGCCCGCGCAGCGATGTCGTGATGGAAGGCGTCTCACCGTCCCACATGCCGGTGTCGCAGACTAAAGCGAGATCGCGTTTGAGCTCCGCGGCATTGTCGCGGACAAAACCGAACAGATTTTTCGAGCCGCATTCCTCCTCGCCTTCGATCATCATCGTGATGTCGAGCGGCAGCGCGCCGGTGACCGCCTTAAAAGCGCGGCAGGCCTCGATGAAGGTCATCGCCTGGCCTTTATCGTCGCAGGCGCCGCGGGCGACGATGATCTTTCGGCCATCGTCCAGCGTCTTTATGCGCGGCTCGAATGGCGGGCTTTGCCAAAGGTCGAGCGGGTCGACCGGCTGTACGTCGTAATGGCCGTAAAACAGGACGCGCGGCGCGCGGCCGCCGGGCATGGGAACGGCTTTGCCGTTGCCGCTTTTGCCGATCACCACCGGATGGCCCGCCGTCGGGCGCACGCTGGCCTCGAAGCCGAGACTTTGCAGGTCGGCCGCGACATACTCAGCCGCCTTTTGGCATTGCGGCGCAAAGGCCGGATCGGTCGACACCGATTGGATGCGCAACAGCGCGAATAAGCGATCGAGACTTGCTTGAAGATCGCGGTCGACGCGATCAAGCACCTTGGGCAGAGCGTCCGTTGGCGTCATGGCCTCACCTTGCGAATTCGCGCCGCCGAGCCTGCGGATCACAGCTTTTGTTTATAATCGGCATCTTTCGTCAATTCCATCGCGGCACGCCACCAAACCGTTGCATGTTTGCAACGCTCCGAAACGCTTGTCGGGTCCTTGTGTGGCAAATCGGCCTCATCTGCTTGTCACGCCCATGCCAAGCGTACAATATGGCGAAAACCTGCCGAAAGTGCGGGAATGGCGTGGGGCAATGGACGAACTCATCGAACGGCTTGTCGCTGACGTCGGGATAGATCGTGCTGCCGCTGAAACGGCGGTCGGCATTATCCTCGACTTCCTGGCCAAGGAAGCACCGGCCGACAAAGTGCAGCCGCTATTGGCCAAGCTCCCCGGAGCCGAAGCCTTGATCCAGAAAGCCGCGAGTGAAGGCGGCGGTGGGCTCGGCGGTGCGATGGGTGGGGTAATGGGCGCGGGTATGCGCTTGATGTCGGCCGGGTTGACCATGGGTCAGGTGCAGAGCGTCACCCGGGCAGTCATCGCTTATACCCGCGAGAAGGCTGGCGAGGATGCCGTCGGCGAAATTGTCGCCGCAATCCCCGGTTTGGCGCAGTTTGTATGAGTGCGTTTGAGTACGAATGTAGTTGCCGCGACGAGATTTGCGTTGAGGGGAGACATCGATGGCGTATCCCATTACCGAAATTCAGGGGATCGGAACGGACATGGCTGCGATCCTCAAGTCGGACGGGATCCGCACCACCGTCGGGCTGTTGCGCTCGGCCAAAACGCCAAAGCAGCGGCTGAAGCTTGCGCAAATGACCGGCGCCGACGAGAAGCGCGTTCTAGACTGGGTGACCACCGCCGATCGCATGCGCATCAAGGGCGTCGGCTGGGAATATTCCGAACTGCTTCGGGTCGTCGGCGTGCGCACCGCCAACGAACTTCGCTTCCGCAATCCGCAGCGGCTTGCGCTCGCCATGAGGGAAGCCAACAGCAAGCGCCAGTTGGTGGGCGTCCTGCCCTCGGTGAGCATGGTGATACGCTGGATCGAGGACGCCAAGGGGCTGCAGCCCATCATCCGCTATTAGAGTTGGCAGCTTGTCGCGCGCCGGACGCCCAAGCGCCATGTCTTGACAGCGCCATGCCTTGACTTAGACTCAGCGACCGCGCAAAGCGACGGCGAAATACGCTTGGCAATTACCGCTTGGCAATTACCGCTTGGGATGACCCGGATGATGGCCAAAACGGCGGCCACAAGCGAGCCCCGCCGCGCCGGTTCCGCGCCGGAAAATGTGCTGACGCAGCTGTTGGCCAAAGCCCGGCCGCTGGCGCGTCCATTGCTCATGGGCGTTCTCAACGTAACCCCGGATTCGTTTTCGGACGGCGGCCGGTTCTTGCAGCCGCCGGCGGCGATCGAGCAGGCCCGGCGCCTCGCCGCCGAGGGCGCCGACATTATCGATATCGGCGCGGAATTGACCCGCCCCTATGGCGGCATGCGTCCGGTCTCGCTCGACGAAGAGCGCGAGCGGCTTGAACCCGTCCTGCCGGCGGTCGCCACGATCGGCATTCCGGTTTCCATCGATACGCGCAAAGCCGCCGTGGCGGCCTGGGCGCTCGAAGCCGGTGCGACCATCGTCAATGACGTCTGGGGCCTGCAGCGCGATGCCGACATGGCCCGCGTCGTCGCCGAGTACGGCGCGCCTGTCGTGATTATGCACAATCGCGAAACCGCCGATCCGAATATCGACATCATCGCCGACGTCGATGAGTTCTTTTCGCGCTCACTCGAAATCGCTTGGACGGCGGGAATCCCGCGCGACCGGATCGTGCTCGATCCCGGCATCGGCTTCGGTAAGACGCCGGAGCAGAGCATGGCCTGCATCGCCAAGCTGGAAAAGTTTCACAGCTTCGGCCTGCCGCTCCTCGTCGGCGCATCGCGCAAGCGCTTTATCAGTTCGATCACGCCGTCCGAGCCGACCGAGCGGCTCGGCGGATCGCTGGCCGCGCATTTGATCGCGGCGGAAAACGGCGCCGCCATCATCCGCGCCCACGATGTCGCCGCTACGGCGCAGGCGCTCGCCATCGCCGCCGCAATCAGGCGCGCGCGATGAGCGACGCGATCTTCGTCAGCGGGCTCGCGCTCCACGCTTATCACGGCGTCATGCAGCACGAAGCCAAGGTCGGCCAGACGTTCCGGCTCGATCTCGTCCTCGATGTCGATCTCGCCGCGGCCTCGCGCACCGACAAGCTCAAGGACACAGTGTCCTACGACATGGTGGTGAAGACGGTGAGCGAGGCGTTTTGCGCGCGCCGCTACCGGCTAGTCGAGGCAGCTGCCGGGGCGGTCGCCGAAGCTTTGCTCGAACGCTGCCCGGACGTTCGCGCGGTGCGCGTCACCGTCCACAAGCCGCACGCGCCGATCGCCGCCACGTTCGACGACGTCGGCATCACGATCGAGCGCGCCCGCGCCGGCAGCCATGGTTGAGCTTTCGGCGCCGACTTTTGCCGAAGCCTTGATCGCGCTAGGCGGCAACGTCGGCAACGTGCGATCGACCTTCGACCAGGCGGTGGCAATGCTGTGCGATGGCGCTGCGGTGCAGCTTAAGGCACGCTCGTCGGATTACCGCACGCCGCCGTGGGGCGTCACCGACCAACCGCCCTTCATCAACGCCGTCATCGCCGTCGCCACCTCGCTGCCGCCTCGCGATCTGTTGGCGCGCGCGCTCAAGGTTGAGCGCGCGCTGAGACGCGACCGTCGCAACGAACGCCGCTGGGGGCCGCGCACGCTCGACATGGATATTCTTGCTTACGACGAGCTTGTCCTCGACGACCCAGATCTGACGCTGCCGCATCCGCGCCTGTTCGAGCGCACCTTCGTCTTGGCGCCGCTTGCCGAGATTGCCCCCGAGCGCGCAATCGGCGGCATCCGTGTGCGCGACGCATTGGCCCGCCTGGACACAAGCGGCATCGAGAAACTGCCGCCCTTATAGGCTCGAGCCCGGCACGGCAATTGCACGGCACGCTATATTGGCCCTTTTCGGCCATACATGGCATTTTGCGTCCATGACGCCTTCTGAAAACATGACGGCTTCTGAGAACATGACGGTTTCTGAAAAGTCGGCTTCCAAACCCCAGTCGCTTACAGGCGATTTTCCGAAAGCGACGCACGACGATTGGCGCAAGTTGGTCGACGCCGCGCTCAAAGGCGCGCCGTTTTCGCGGCTCGAAAGCCGGACCTATGACGGGCTGACCATCGAGCCGCTGTACGAGCCGGCGCGCGGCGCACAGCCCATCGCAGAGCGCGCCGCCGGCGCTGCCTGGACGCTGCTGCAGCGCGTCGATCATCCCGATCCGGCAGCGGCCAATGCGCAAGCCCGCGAGGATTTAGAGAGCGGGGCGACCGGCTTGGTGCTGGTTTTCGCAGGCTCCGTGAGCGCCAACGGTTATGGCCTCGACGCGTCGGTATCGCTTGCACGGGTGCTCGACGGCATCGATCTGACGGCCGGCGTCGCCATTGACCTTAACCTTTCGCCGCAGACCCGGCGCGTCGTTCGCGACTTGACCGATTTCATCAAAGCTCGAGGCATCGCCCCGGCCTCAGTCGATTTGCGAACGAGTTTTAATCCGATCGGCGGCTTTGCCGCATCCGGCAAGAGCCCACGATCCTGGAACGAGATGGCGCCAGACTTCGCCGCCGTGATTAGCAGGATTGCCGGCGCCGGCTTTCGCGGACCTTTTGCCGTCGCCGATGGACGCGTCATCCACAATGCCGGCGGCTCCGAGGCGCAGGAGCTTGCCTTCGCGCTTGCAAGTGCCGTCGCTTATCTGCGCGCGCTCGAAACAGGCGGCAAGGAAGGTGGCATGGCGCTCGATGCGGCGCGTGACGCCATTTACTTCCGGCTATCGGCGGACGCCGATCAGTTTCTGACCATGGCGAAATTCCGCGCGGTGCGAAAACTCTGGGCGCACATCGAGGCGGCCAGCGGGCTCGCGCCAAAACCGGTTCTGCTCACAGCCGAAACCGCTTGGCGAATGATGACCCGGCGCGATCCATACGTGAACATGTTGCGCACTACCATTGCGGTGGCTGCGGCAGGTCTCGGCGGCGCCGACGCTATCACGGTACTGCCCCATACGGCGCCGCTCGGCCTGCCCGATGCCTTCGCGCGACGTATCGCCCGCAACACGCAGCTTGTCCTCCTTGAAGAATCGAACCTTGCCCGCGTCGCCGATCCGGCGGCAGGCTCCGGCGCCATCGAGGCGCTGACGCAGCAGCTTTGTGCGGCCGCCTGGTCGATATTTCAAGAGTTGGAAAAAGCCGGCGGCGCATGGGCGGCGCTGGAATCGGGATCAATCCAGAACAATGTCGCCGCGATGCGCGCCGAGCGGCAGAAAGCCGTCGCCCGCGGCAAGGACGTTTTGACCGGCACCAATGCATTCCCTGACATTCACGAAACAGCAGCCACCGTGCTTAACGTCGCGCCGCGCACAGTGCCGGACGACGAGCCCGCCACTGTGACCGCGGCGGCGCTGCCCCGCATCCGGCTTGCCGAGCCGTTCGAGGACTTGCGGGAGCGGTCCGACAAAATTCTCGCCAGGACCGGGGCGCGGCCGAAAATTTTCCTGGCGACGCTCGGTACGCCCGCGGAATTCAACGCGCGCGTGACCTTTGCCAAGAATTTCTTCGAAATCGGCGGCATTGAGGCCGTCAGCAGCCCGGGGCCCGAATTTGCGCCTGTCTATAAAACCGTCGGCACCGCTTTGGCCTGTCTTTGCGCATCGGACAAAATTTATGAAAAAGAAGCCGCCGCTGCGCTGGCGGCGCTCCACTCGGCCGGCGCAAAGCGCGTCTATCTCGCCGGGCGACCGGGCGAGCGCGAGGCGGCGCTACGGACAGCGGGCGTGCAGTCCTTCATTTACGAGGGCTGCGACGCCCTGGCGACACTGACCGCCGCTTACGATATCCTGGCGCAGAACGGGTGAACGCAAGAACGGACCATGAGCCGCATCCCGGACTTTTCGCAAGTTGCCTATGCCAACACGCCTGGCGCGGCGCCAGTGCAGACCGCGCCCTGGCAGACGCCCGAAGGCATCGCCGTCAAAAGCGTCTATGGCGCGGCCGAATGCGACGGCCTCGATGGCCATGATTCCTATCCGGGCATCGCGCCGTTTCTGCGCGGCCCCTACCCGACCATGTACGTCACGCAGCCGTGGACGATCCGGCAATATGCCGGCTTCTCGACGGCCGAAGATTCCAACGCGTTCTACCGGCGCAATCTCGCCGCCGGCCAAAAAGGCCTGTCGATCGCTTTCGACCTCGCCACCCATCGCGGCTACGACAGCGATCATCCGCGCGTCTCCGGCGACGTCGGCATGGCCGGCGTCGCGATCGACTCGATCTACGACATGCGCACGCTGTTTTCCGGCATCCCGCTCGACCAGATGTCGGTGTCGATGACCATGAACGGCGCCGTGCTGCCGGTGCTGGCGCTGTATATCGTCGCCGCCGAAGAACAAGGGGTACCGCCGGAAAAGCTCTCCGGCACCATCCAGAACGACATCCTCAAAGAATTCATGGTGCGCAATACGTACATCTATCCGCCGAAGCCGTCGCTGCGCATCATCTCCGATATTTTTTCCTACACCTCAGCACATATGCCGAAGTTCAATTCTATCTCAATCTCCGGCTATCACATGCAGGAAGCCGGAGCGACCGCCGATCTGGAGCTCGCTTATACGCTCGCTGACGGCGTCGAATATGTCCGCGCCGGTATGGCGGCGAATTTGGCGGTCGACCGTTTTGCGCCGCGGCTGTCGTTCTTCTTCGGCATCGGCATGAACTTTTTCATGGAAGTGGCGAAGCTGCGCGCAGCGCGCGTCTTGTGGGCCAATCTGATGCGGCAATTCGATCCGCAGGACGAGCGCTCGCTTTCGCTGCGCACCCATTGCCAGACCTCCGGTTGGTCGCTTGCCGCGCAGGACGTCTTCAACAACGTGGCGCGCACCGCCATCGAAGCCATGGCGGCGACGCAAGGCGGCACCCAATCGCTGCACACCAATGCGCTGGACGAGGCGCTCGCTTTGCCGACCGATTTCTCCGCCCGCATCGCGCGCAATACCCAGATCGTACTGGCGCAGGAAAGCGGCACCACCCGCATCATCGATCCGTGGGGCGGTTCGTTCTATGTCGAGCGGCTCACTCACGATCTCGCCGCCAAGGCTTTCGGCCACATTACCGAGGTCGAGGAGCTTGGCGGCATGACGCGCGCGATCGAAGCGGGCCTGCCGAAGCTGCGCATCGAAGAGGCCGCCGCGCGCACCCAGGCGCGCATCGATTCCGGCACGCAGGCAGTGATCGGGGTGAACAAATACCGGCCGCGCGACGAAGCCCCGATCGACGTTCTCAAAGTCGACAATGCGGCGGTGCGGCAATTGCAGTTCGATAAGCTCACGCGATTAAGGCGCGAGCGCGATCCCAAAGCGCTCGCCGAGGCGCTCGATACGCTGACGCGCAACGCCGCCGGCGGCAACGGCAACCTCCTTGCGCTTGCTATCGATGCGGCCCGCGCCAAGGCGACGGTCGGCGAGATTTCATTGGCGCTGGAAAAGGTGTTCGGTCGTCACCAGGCGGAGATCAAGGCGATCTCCGGCGTCTACAGGCGGGAGGTCGGCATGACGGACGCCGTCGAACGGGTGCAAAAGCTCGTCGCCGAATTCGAGGACAACGAAGGCCGCCGCCCGCGCATCCTGGTGGCCAAGATCGGCCAGGACGGCCACGACCGCGGCCAGAAGGTGATCGCCACCGCTTTTGCCGATCTCGGCTTCGACGTCGATATCGGCGCGCTGTTTGCTACCCCCGCTGAAGCCGCCCGCCAGGCGGTCGAGAACGACGTGCATATTATCGGCGTGTCTTCGCTCGCCGCCGCGCATCTGACGCTCGTGCCGGAACTGAAGACCGAGCTCGAAAAACTCGGTCGCGGCGATATCGTGATCGTGGTCGGCGGCGTAGTGCCGCCGCAGGATTATGCCGCGCTGAAAGCAGCCGGCGCCGAAGCGATCTTTCCGCCGGGCACGGTGATCGCCGAGGCCGCCGAGGCGCTGCTCGCGACGCTCAACCGCCGGCTCGGCCATTCAAAGGCGGCGGCAGAATAAATCTAATTCGCCCGCGCCTGCTGCGTGGCAGGCAATTCCGGCGCGGTGGCGACCGGCGCCGCCCGAGGCGGCGACCGCGGCGCGGGCGCGCGCGGCAGCGATCTCATGAACGAGACGAAGGCGGGATTGGCGGCAAGCGCGTCGCGGCCGGCGGATATCAGCATATTGACCTGATCCGGCGGCAGCTTGAATCGCGTTGCGACGGCATTGAGCGCCGCCGAACGTTCCGGACCCAGCTGGTCAAACGAAATACGGCTGATGAAGAATTCGACGTCGCGGCAGTTCCAGCCGGGCGGCGCGCCGAGCCGGCTGCGTTCGGCTTCGGACAGGCCGCAGCGCCAACGGATCAGTTGCTCGCGCCAATCCTTCATGGTGGCGTCGAATGCCGAATAACTGCCGATCGCGCCGGAATCGGTGGCCGTATCGGATGTCGCCATGATGAGATCGACGCCTGACGGACCGGGGATGGTTTGCGACCACTTGCCATCCGGCGCCCGGCCGGAATCGACCACCAGGAACAGGAAGCGCCGCAGCTTGACCGCTTCCTGCGGCGCCAGCGGACCGTCAGGCGTGCTGGAGGCAAGCCGCGCAATGGTAAAGCCGGCGAGCCCGTAATTGTCGACAAGGCCGCCGTCGAGCAGCTTGACGTATTTGATCTCGCCGGAGCGATAGCGCTCGAGCGCATCCGCATAGGATTTGATCAGCGGCGGCGCGCTCGGATTGTCATGCACCCGCTGCACCCAGCTCGGCAGCCCGACCGGGCAGCCGCCCGGATAGTTCTGAATGACAATCGGCGCGAACACCACCGGCACGGCCGCGGAAGCGGCAACCGCTAGCGAGACCGGATAGCTCGACAGATCGCTGCACAGCGCGCTGAACGTCACCGGCGCGAAGATGAAGGCGGTGCGGTTATAGATGTCAGAGGCATTGATCCAGACCCGCGGCCGCGACCGGCTGAGCAAGTCCTTGAACGTTGCGTGGCTGTACAAATGCGCGTCGAGCCAGACCGGGAAGGCCGTTGCGTCGTTGACGCCGCCCTGCAGCCCGCGCGCGATATTGCCGAGGCTGAGATTGGTCTGCAGCGATTGCTCGGCGTCGACGTCGAGAAAGCGCTGCTTGAAGTCGGCCAGCGCCGCACGCCCGCGCAGCCCGTAATAGGCCGCCAGCACCGAGCCGCCGGAGACGCCGGAGAGAAAGTCGAGCCGGTCAAGGAGCGACGCCGAGCCGCCGCGCGTCGGCACCCGCGTCTGGTCGAAGCCGGTCAGGACGCCATAGGAAAACGCCGCCGCGCGCATGCCGCCGCCGGAGAACGACAGCGCCACGACCATGTCGTCGTAATTGTCCGGAACACTGGGCGAAAGCGCAGCCTCGACCTGGGCGGGATTGGCGGTGAGCGGCTGATTGATCGGATCGTTGCGGATGGTTTGGGTACAGCCCACCACCAGGGCGGCACAGGCAATGACGCGCCCCGCGCGGATCGCACGCTGGAACAAAGCCCCACACATTACCAAAAGGTTATTGGCGGCCCCTTCTGCCCCGTCAAGCAAACCACAGCCGAAGCGAAAAGTAAGACTTCTTTAAGGTTAATTGAAAAGGGGCCGCCCGCGGCAGGAGAAATGGTGACGGCGGCGGGCCGTGCGGCCGGGTAGAACGCGATTCCTGTGGACGGCCGCGATCGCAAAGCGCGAGCGCCTGAGTCTCGTTAGCGATTCCAAGGCCTTAGCGCGAGGCCCCTGAGCAGAAAGCACAGAAACCCCCGATTTTCCGGACTATCTCACTCGGAATCGGCAGAAAACCCCCGCCATTGCGTGACACAGGCGTGACAGCTTGGCCGTAGGTGGATACCCGACCCTCCCATCGGCCGCGACTCCGGGCACGCGCAAGCACCCATTCGGCACGCCAGAGTTGGATTGCGAACGCCAGAATCCGGTTCGCCGCAGCGTGCCTCTTTCGGATTCAGTCCGAATCTCCGATACTTGCGCATCCCCTCCCGATTCTTCCCCGTAATCCCCACATTTAGTGGTTGATTCAGAAATTCATACTAAAGCTTGACGTAAGCGACCGGCTTGGCCTAGCCTTCACAAGTTCGGCGCGTGGGTAACGAAGTCCGCCGGGCTCTCCAAAAAGGGTTTGCGGGAGTGCTCCGTGCCGCCGTGGCGCGAGCGTGGATTTTTGCGCCCGAAGGGAGAGCCGCCGAGGAGTTCGTGGGGTGCGTGCCAAGACAACACCGGCTGCAAAAGCCGGGCGGGTTGGGTGGCAGACAGAAACAGGGGTGAGGTCGGCGCCGCGGAATGCTTCCGCTGCGTCGCGGGGAAATCGTCGGTGTCCTATATTGTGCGTGTAGGCCACCGATACCGAAACACCAGGATTTAAGGGGCAGAAAATGCGGATCGAGCGGCGTTACACCAAAGAGGGACAATCGCCCTACGCGGACATCGTGTTCCGTCTGACCACGAGCGAGATCCGCAATCCGGACGGCTCGGTCGTGTTCCACGCCGAGAACGTCGAAGTGCCGGAGCAATGGTCGCAAGTCGCCTCCGACGTGCTGGCGCAAAAATATTTCCGCAAAGCCGGCGTGCCGTCCCGCCGCAAGAAGGTCGAGGAGGAGACCGTCCCGTCGTGGCTGTGGCGCAGCGTGGCCGACGAGGCGGCGCTCAAGGAACTGCCGGAAGCCGAGCGCTTTACCGGCGAAGTCTCCTGCAAGCAGGTGTTCGACCGGCTCGCCGGCACCTGGACCTATTGGGGCTGGAAGGGCGGCTATTTCACCACCGAGGCCGATGCGCAGGCGTTCTTCGACGAGCACCGCTACATGCTGGCGATGCAGATGGTGGCGCCGAACTCGCCGCAATGGTTCAACACCGGCCTGCACTGGGCCTACGGCATCGACGGTCCGAGCCAGGGTCATTTCTACGTCGACTACAAGACCGGCAAGCTCGTGCAATCGGCCACGGCTTACGAGCATCCGCAGCCGCATGCCTGCTTCATCCAGTCGATCGCCGACGACCTCGTCAACGAGGGCGGCATCATGGATCTGTGGGTGCGCGAGGCGCGTCTGTTCAAATACGGCTCCGGCACCGGCTCGAATTTCTCCAAGCTGCGCGGCGAGGGCGAAAAACTCTCCGGCGGTGGTAAGTCGTCCGGCTTGATGAGCTTTTTGAAGATCGGCGACCGCGCCGCCGGCGCGATCAAGTCGGGCGGCACCACGCGCCGCGCCGCCAAGATGGTGATCCTCGACGTCGATCATCCCGACATCGAGCAGTTCATCGACTGGAAGGTGCTTGAGGAGCAGAAGGTCGCCAACCTCGTCACCGGCTCAAAAATCAACCAGAAGCACCTGCGCTCGATCCTCAAAGCTTGCGTGAACTGCGAGGGCTCGGGCGACGATTGCTTCGATCCGGAAAAGAATCCGGTGCTGCGCCGTGAGATCAAGGCGGCGCGCAAGAATCACGTGCCGGACAATTACATCCGCCGCGTCATCCAGTTCGCCCACCAAGGCTATACCGACATCAACTTCCCGACCTACGACACCGATTGGGATTCGGAAGCCTATCTCACAGTGTCCGGCCAGAATTCCAACAACACGGTGCGCGTCACCGACGAATTCCTCAAAGCGGTCGACGCCGATCGCGACTGGGATCTGTTCTGGCGCACCAAGAAGGGCAAGATCGCCAAGACCGTGAAGGCGCGCGATCTGTGGGAGAAGATCGGCTACGCCGCCTGGGCCAGCGCCGATCCGGGGCTGCAATTCCACACCACGATTAACGACTGGCACACTTGCGCCGCGTCGGGGCCGATCATCGCGTCTAATCCGTGCTCGGAATACATGTTCCTCGACGATACCGCGTGCAATCTCGCCTCGTTGAACCTGCTCGCTTTCCACACCCCTGCCCTTCCCGCCGCCGCAACCGGCGAAACGCTCAAGAGCGAGCTCTACGACGTCGAAGGCTACGAGCACGCGGTGCGGCTGTGGACCGTGGTTCTCGAAATCTCGGTGCTGATGGCGCAATTCCCGTCGAAGGAAATCGCGCAGCGCTCTTACGACTTCCGCACGCTCGGCCTCGGTTACGCCAATGTCGGCGGGCTGCTGATGTCGTCGGGCATTCCCTATGACTCCGAAGCCGGCCGCGCCATCTGCGGCGCGCTCACTGCGATCATGACCGGAGTTTCCTACGCGACGTCGGCGGAAATGGCGGCCGAGCTCGGCGCCTTCCCGCGCTTTGCCGAAAACCGCGACGTGATGCTGCGGGTGATGCGCAACCATCGCCGCGCCGCCTACGGCGAACGCACCGGCTACGAAGCGATGACGACGCCGCCGGTGCCGCTCGACCACAAGGCCTGCCCGGACAAAAAACTCATCGAGCACACCAAGCGCGCCTGGGATCGCGCGGTCGAGCTCGGCGAGGCGCATGGCTACCGCAATGCGCAAGCTTCCGTGGTGGCGCCGACCGGCACCATTGGGCTCGTCATGGATTGCGACACCACCGGCATCGAGCCCGACTTCGCGCTGGTGAAGTTCAAGAAGCTCGCCGGCGGCGGCTATTTCAAGATCATCAACCGCGCCGTGCCGGAGGCGCTGCGCGTGCTCGGCTACAAGGAAAGCGAGATCGCCGAGATCATCGCCTACGCGGTGGGCCACGGCTCGCTCGACCAGGCGCCCGCGATCAATCACGGCACACTGAAAGCCAAGGGCTTTACGCCCGAAGCGATCGAGAAAGTGGAAAAGGCGCTGCCGACCGCTTTCGACATCAAATTCGCCTTCAATAAATGGACGCTGGGCGTCGACGTCCTGCGCGATGCGCTCGGCGTCGAGCCGGCCGATCTTGCCGCGCCGAGTTTCGACCTGCTCTCGCATCTCGGCTTTTCCAAGCGCGAGATCGAGGCGGCCAACATCCATGTCTGCGGCGCCATGACGGTCGAAGGCGCGCCGCATCTGAAGCCCGAGCACTATGCCGTGTTCGACTGCGCCAATCCGTGCGGCCGCACCGGCAAGCGATACCTGTCGGTCGACAGCCACATCCGCATGCTGGCGGCGGCGCAGCCGTTCATCTCCGGCGCCATTTCCAAGACCATCAACATGCCGAATGAGGCGACCGTTCAGGACTGCAAGGACGCTTACATCCTGTCCTGGAAGCTGGGGCTGAAAGCCAACGCGCTCTACCGCGACGGCTCGAAACTCTCGCAGCCGCTGCAAAGCCAGCTCATCGCCGACGACGAAGAGGACGAGGACGTCATCGAAGCCTTCCTCGACAAGCCTCAGGCGGCGCGCGCCGCAGGCCTCGCCGAAAAGATCGTCGAGAAAGTCGTCGAGCGCATCGTGGTCATGCGCGAGCGCGAGCGCATGCCCGATAGGCGTAAAGGTTACACCCAGAAAGCCGTGGTCGGCGGGCATAAGATCTATCTGCGCACCGGCGAATATGACGACGGCAAGCTCGGCGAAATCTTCATCGACATGCACAAGGAAGGCGCGGCGCTGCGCTCGCTCCTGAACAACTTCGCCATCGCGGTGTCGCTCGGCCTGCAATACGGCGTGCCGCTCGACGAATATGTCGACGCCTTCACCTTCACCCGCTTCGATCCGTCAGGCCCGGTGCAGGGCAACGACTCGATCAAATACGCCACCTCGATCCTCGACTACGTGTTCCGGGAGCTGGCGGTAAGCTACCTGTCGCGCTTCGACCTCGCCCATGTCGATCCGAGCGGCGAAGGCTTTGACGCGCTCGGCAAGGGCGTCGAGGAAGGCAAGCCCGCCCCCGACGCGCGCTTCGTCTCCAAGGGCCTCACCCGCTCGCGCACCGACCGGCTCAAAGTGATGCAAGGCGGCGATGCTTCACCCTCTCCTGCAGGGGGCGGGTCGGCCTCCGACCTTGCTTCGCCCGCCGAAGCGGGCTTCGCGAAGGCGGGAGCTCGCGGAGCGAGCGAAGGCGGACGGGGTGGGGTGGCTTCGAACGTCACCGCGCTCACCACTGCCGGACCGCGCGCGGAATTCGCCGGCTCCGCCGCACTCAAAACCGAGCCCGAGCAAAAACTCTCCCCCGCGCAGCAGCTCGAGCAGGTCAACCGCGTCGACGCCCGCAGCCACGCCAAGCAGGCCGCGGCGGAAAAACGCGCCGAGGCCAGAGCCAAGGGCTATGAGGGTGAGGCTTGCGGCGAGTGCGGGAATTTTACGCTGGTGCGCAACGGCACGTGTTTGAAGTGCGATACGTGCGGTGGGACGACGGGGTGTAGCTAACAATCAAAGGGGGCGATCATGCCGCTTTACGAAGATGCAGACTTCGAGAAGGCAGCTCGTTCGCTGAGGGTTCTGCTCGGGATCGAATTTCAGACTCGCCCGGACATGATCACCGTCGTCATCAAGCTCAAACATCACGGATTAATCAAAAATTACGCCCGCGTTCCAGACGACCAAATGCCCGATGGCGAAGCTTACTTCGATGCCTTCGACAAAATTCTTCACATTCGCGAAAGCACATTCTGCGCCGCCAACAGCATGTTTGCGCCGGATAGCCGTCGTCAACGTGCTCGATTCACGCTCGCCCACGAAGTAGGACATATCTGGCTGAAGCATAGCGGCGTTCGACATCGTGGGGAGGCTGGCGCGTTGCAGGAAAGGTTAGTTAAACAGATAAAACAAGAGGAGCGTGAGGCGGAACGCTTTGCTGGCGCCTTCCTCGCTCCCTCATACTTGGTCGAGTGATATGCTCCTAGCACCAGAAGAAATCGCGCAACGATTCGATATAAGCTTGCCTGCTGCAAGAGTGCGAGCGAAGGAACTTGCACGAATGCAACGTCGCACGACTGGACAGCTCCGACAACTGCCCCAGAGCGTTGCTGACTTCCTGCGGGAGCAACAACGCAAGGGCTTTCGGGTCACAAGCGTAGATCCGGAGAAATAAGATATTCGACCTGCAATAGAAACTGGCTCTTATCGAGATTCTGAGTTCACAGGTGGCGTCGTTTGGCGCCGTCATTTCAGCAAGCGTAGGGGGCTTCGTTGCGAACGCGACGAGCCCTTGGCGGTCATCCGGCCCGAATATTTCTCCGGTAGGCACCTTCGCTTTGCCCACCTCCGGGTTTGCCGAGGCCAAGCTCTCCGCTGAGTATTGCAACCCTTGGTGATAGCAACTAATTTAGTCGCCCCGAGGACGAATGATCAATAATCGACCAGAAAAGCCGGCCAACGAACCGACGAAGCGGAATATCGTTCTCTGCAAGTTTGGGAGGCGTGAACACCTGGAGCAGCTTCGCAATGGGCTGCTGTACATGCAAACTCTTTCCTACTTTGCAGCTCTCGAACATGATGAACTGAGAGCTGACCCGTTTGAAGGAACGACGTTCATCGCTCAGCCTCGTGACATTGGAAGCATCGCTCTCCAAGTCCCACAATTAAGCTTGAGTACGACTATCCGCCCCTCAGATCTGGCAGCTCCGACCACGTTTTCCCCTAAGGAAAACGCATGCAACGTGTTCTGTATGCTGGCAATCGACTGGCCTGCTTCTTACCCAAGTTCACCATCGGTTGACCCTCTAAATGTTCAATTCGGTAATTCAGTCGTGCTGATTTCGAACGGAAGCGAGTTTTTGAAGCGCGTGCGTGATGCGGCGCGGGCTGCTGGGTCAGAATTGATCGCGGGATTTGTTAGATACAACGGGCCGGATTCTTATACCGGGCCGACGGGGCCGTTCTGGAAATCATCAAATTTCGATTATCAAAGAGAATATCGACTTGTTGCCGTACCAGGGTGGAATTCTGCGATTAAGTTGCAGCTCGACAATCTGCACGATGTCACGACGGACATTTTTCCCTCCTCGTATATTAATTCTTTAGTATTCAACAGATAACGCGTTGAATGACCGCCATGAGGTCCGAGAAAAATGTCCAAGCGCAGCAAAGAACCATGGATAAGCACCTACGATGATACTCTCGGCAGAATGGTCTCCTGGGATGAGATGCAGCAGAAATGGTACCGCGAGCACAAGGCCCGCCAGTTCTTCCAGCGGCTAAATCACCCATGGATGTGGATTATGCAATCCAACGCGCTGCATCGATCTGCCCGGATCCTCCGGGAGCAAAGTGTCGCTCTTAAGGACGAGTCTCCGGTGCTCTGTGTGGACCATCATAGAGTGGCACTTATGCTTGGTGGCATGTCAGTCGAGTGCGCCATGAAGGCCCAATGGATCGCTCAGTTTGAGTTTCCACTTCCAAGCAATGCAGCAAAGAAAATATTTTCTGGCACGCATGCCCTGATCACCCTTTCGCGTTTAGCCGGCATCCGTACGAACGCGACGGACCGCAAAATCCTCGGTGTGTTGTCGCATCATATCCGATGGCTAGGTCGGTATCCGACGCCCAGAGAGGCTGATGAATATGTTCAGCACGAGCTAGACCGCACTATCCCTCGCGACAAAGAATGGGACGCTTACAGCGCATTTCGCGACAAACTCGGTTTGTCCGTTTCCCGAGCCCTGAAGCGATGGGGAAAGCCCCGTGCTCGGATACGCAAGCAGTTGGACTCTGTGCTGCGGACCGATGAGGAACTTCTATCGGAGTGAGTGATGGGTCGTATTCGACCCCGATGTGAGCAAGCGTAGCCCGGATGAGCGAAGCAACATCCGGGGTCAACCTCTCCGGCAAAATCCCTGCATATCGCTTCGCCCATGCGGGCTACATTCGGATTGATCCCGTCATCCTGAGGTGGCCGTGAAGCGGCCCTCGAAGGATGCGGCCCGAGTGCCCGAGGCTCGCTACGCTCGCACCTCAGGGTGACGGAACGCAGACCCCGTCACAAACTCTGCAACTCACCAAGAACAACTGTAGCGCGTAGGATGGGTGGAGCCCTTGCGATACCCATCATGCAACCTCCCAGATTGTTGATGGGTATCGCTTCGCTCCACCCATCCTACGCACTCACCAAGAACAACTGTAGGCCCAAGATCCCGCGTAATAGCCGGACCACACGCGGCTGAAATGGCAGGGATTGGCATAGGGCGGATAGAATTCGCCCAAGCCCGGATAGTAGGACGGGCCTAGCACGCGCACGGCATGGAATCGGGCGTGGCGCCTGCTCCAGCGGTGGCGGACGCCGCGGTGATGGTGGGCATGCCTTCGCGATGGAGCGGGCTTTGCCGCCGCGGGCGCATTGGCCGTTTGAGGCGTGACGGCAGGCGGCGACACGATGGCAGGCGAGGCCAGCGCCGGCGCGGAGCCCGACAGGCCGCTGGGCGCCGTCGGCGATACCGGCACATACGGCGCTTGCGGCACGGTGTATGGAGTTGACGGGTTGAAAGTCGGCGGCGGCGGTGGCGGGACGGGATTGACCGTCTGCTGCGCTCGGGCTTGGCCGATGGCGAATGCCGCGATCATTGCGGTTAGCGAAACAGCCGCGAAAAGCGCCGCCGCCGGACGTTGAAATCCTGTCGCCTGCATGCCGACCTCCTTGAATTCCACTGGTCGCCCGAACGCCGGTTCCCCACCAGCATGAAATAGGAAGTCGTTGTCGAGCAATCCAGACAATGCGCTCATTGGCGCCAGGAATCGAGCGTCTGTAGGGTGGGCTAAGGCGCGAAGCGCCGTGCCCACGCGATCCGATTCGCCTCTGAAAAATCCGCGTGGGCTTCGCTGCGCTCAGCCCACCCTACGACAGGTGAGAATCGCGCCGGATTCTGTAAACGAGATATGAATCCCGGAAAAAACAAAGTTTGGGACTCTGAGCCTGAGTCTCGCTCATGCTTTGCGCGCGATTCTTTTGGCGATTCTTGGAGCCCGCGATGCACCGAATGCTGGTCGTCGCTCTCATGGCCGCTTGCACGGTCAACTTGGTTTGCCTGCTCGGCCATCTGTGAGGAGCGAATGCAGGTGGACCGAGGCGCGCGACATCAGGGCATGACGTCGCCTCACTTCGCCCCTAAATTTCCCCCATGCGTCCTATCCGTCAGCCTCTATTCCGCCTCTTGCTCATCAACCTCGCCATCGGCGTGGCCGCGGCGGCGCTGATGCTGGTCGGGCTGTTGGCGCTCAATCCCGAAAACCTGCGCGAACTGATCTTCGCAGACCGCTCGCCGGCTGTCGCGATCGGGCTTTTGCTGTTCGGCCTCGTCGTCACGCTCGGCTCGACCGCGATGGGCACCGCGATCATGAGCCTTGGCAAGCGCCCATAGCAAACGTTGCCATGAGGCGGAATAGCGCAGCGTATTCCGCCAATCCGATGACGTCGTGCGGCGCAATACGCTTCGCTATTGCGCCCTACTCCGCCGCCGCCATCGCCGCGCGCGGCGTCACCATCGTCACGATGGCGTCGGCGCTGTCTTCGACGAAATCCGGATCGCGCTTGAGCTGCTCGTAGCTGCGCGGCGCCGGGATTCCTTCGCCGTCGGTTTTCATCGCCGCGAAGTGTCCCGCGAGCGCTTGGGCGGCATTCGTCACCGCTTCCTCGAACGTGTCGCCCGCGGAGATGCAGCCCGGCACGTCGGGAAAGCTCACTCCATAGCTCGTGTCTTGGTCCTTGTGCACCAGTGCGATGTATCCTGCCATGGCAGCAAACATATCCCGGATTTCGATCCGCGCCACAAATGATATACTGGCGATCGGATTGGGGCGAACGATGCCAATCGTCTTCCGCGATGGTGGCCTACGCTACTACTTCTTCTCAAACGAAGGGCTTCCGCGCGAGCCACGGCACGTGCACGTCAAGGGCGGCGGCAGGGACGCAAAAATCTGGCTGGAGCCAGACGTTGCCATCGCGGAGAGCTACGGCTTTAATTCTAGCGAACTTGCGCGTATCTTACGCATCGTCTCGGAACGACGAACCCTGATCTTGAAGGCATGGGATGACCATTTCGGCAACGGCCGTCCGTTTTGACGACGATATGATGTGGGTCGATTTGACCGACGGGCGCACTTTGGGCGTCCCCTTGGCGTGGTTTCCGCGGCTTTTGCGCGCGAGCCCGAATGCGCGGGCGCGGGTGGAGATCAGTCGCGTCGGACTGCATTGGGAAGACCTCGACGAAGATATTTCGATTGCTGGTCTGCTGGCCGGCCGCAGCGACATGACGCGAGAGCCCGAGCGCGCGGCTTGAACTCGTCCTCTACCGCTTCCTCCCCCACACCAGCGCATCGAGGCTCACCGGCCCGCCGCCGGCGAACACCAGATAAAAAAACACGAAGCAGAACAGGATCGCGGCTTCGCCGCCGTTGATGAGCGGAAAGAAGCTCCGCGGCGCGTGGCTGATGAAATAGGCAAACGCCATCTCGCCGGACACGATGAAGGCGGCGGCGCGCGTAAACAGGCCGAGCGCGACGAGCGTGCCGCCGACGACCTCGATCCGGCCGGCGAACCACTCGGTCTCCGGGAACACCGGCATGTGGCCGTGCGGCGGGAAGCCGAACACCTTCGCCATGCCGTGCTCCAGGAACAGAAGCCCGACCACGATGCGCAGGATGCTCAGCACATAGGGCCGGTACCGCTCGAACGCAGCGGCGGGGCCGGAAGTTGCGGCGGGAGTATTCGCGGATGACGCGAAAGCGGCGGGCGCGGCGGGACGATTCATTTCGATACCTGTGCCTGTCATCGCCCCGCAAGCGATGTAGGCGAATTCGCGCGGGCGCGCACTTCACAACATTCTGATGCCGCGGCACCGAATGGATGGAAACAAGCGCGGAAGCACTGAGGACGTAGACGGAATGCGCAATATGATATGCTCTTGCGCCCTACCCGCTCGGCGCATCCGTGCTATGCTGCCGCCGCAGAGACCAAGCTGCTCGCCCCGAGCGCAGGTCCGACGTGAATGGTTCATTTGACGGTTGCAATGGACGGCTTCCCGATCGCTCCGCCCATCGTGGTCAAGGATACGCCGAAGCCGCGCCGGCTGACGACGCTTAAGCAGGCCCGCGCTTATGTCGACGAAGCGATGCGGCTCGGCCGGCCGGCGCCGTGGCGCGAAGTGTGGAGCCGCCTCAAAGCGGTGACGAGCGAAGAAGCGGCCATCGAGGCGATCGGCGATTTGCGCGAATTGCTCGCCGACGAAGATTTGCTGGTGCCGCCCGGCGGGCCGTTGTGAGCCCTCAACACTCCACCACCGCGATATGTCCTTGCTCGCCGTAGCCGAGCAGCTCCCGGTCGCGGGTGACGAGGGTCGCGCCGAGCTCGCGTGCCGTTGCGGCGATGATGCGGTCGGTCGGATTCTTTGGCGGCCTGCCGGGCAAATAAGATGACGCGATCAACAAGTCCGGCGACATGTCGGCAAGCCTCACGCCGGGCACTTCGAACAAGTTGGCGAACCAGCGATCGGGCCTGATCAACAACTGCAGGCGCCCGCGCGAGGCCAGCATCCCGACCTCCCATGCGGTGATCGGCGAAACGTAGGACGGAGCACCCTCGTGGTAAGCTCTCCCTATCGCGTCAAGCGCGGCCTGCGAAAGCCGCGCCTTCTCATAAATCCAGATCGCCGCGCAGGTATCCCACAACAGCGGCTGCACTCACTCCTCCCTTTTCTCGGGGCCGTAGAGCGCATCGAGCCGGTCCGCCCATTCCGGGTCGGCCGGCTGGGTGAGATCGGTGCCCGGCATGATGCGGACCAGGCCCTTCATAAAGCCGTAAGCTGGATGAATCGGCTTCTCATCTCCTGACTGCACCGCCGCCGGCAGCCGGCGCACCCGGCGGAACACCAGCTTGCGCGCAGGTACGTCGACCTGCTCGCTTTGAAAGCCGGCATCGAGCCACACCTTCGTCATCACGCTATTGTCTGGATTGTTGCTCCACCACGGCCGATGCTTATGCGCGGACGCCGGAAGCTTGGCGCCGATGATCTTTTCGATCTCACCGAATGTCATCGGCACGGCGTCGCGGGGCTGGCGTTTGAGATAGTCGCCAAGGGCGCTGTATTTCGACATGTTGAGGTACTTTCCTTAGTACCTAAAATATGTACCTATAATTTAGGTACTGTCAACACAATCGCACGGCCCTCACCCGCCCTCGTCCGGCGGCGGCGGGATGCGCGTCTCGTGGAAGCGCGCGGCGTGCATGGCATAGACCTCGCGCACCAGAATGTGGGTCGCCACCTCGTTCTCGGTGCGGCCGAGCTTGCCGAGGGTCGCCAATAAAGCCAGGTAATTGAAGGTTTCCAGCGGCAGCGTCAGGCTTAAGGCCTTGGCTTCCGAGCGATTTTCGGGTCGCGCCATCTTTGGCAATCGTACTTTGGAACCGTACGCCTCGCAGTTAAAACTTGGTTATAATAACGTTAAAACTCTTGGCAGGCGACTCGAATCGTGAAACGCTAGGCGCCGGCGAGGGTTTTTCGCACAACAAAGCTAAAGCGGCCCCGGTCGGTCCGGCGTACGGGTCCCATTCAAAGCGGCGGGCTTGCAATCGCTTCAGCGCGGATGCGGCTCGGTGATCGCGGCGTGATGCGCGCCGCGATCACCGAATGCGCGTAGCTGCGACTAGCGGCCCTCGCGAATGCCTGTTGCGCGCGGCCCTCACCCTGTCGGCGGCCCAGAACAGGCCGCGGCATTTTACGAGGCCGTTTCATGCTCAACACCACGACCATCGCAACAACTACGCCAACGCCTGCCCCAACAACCAACTCACCTTGGACCCCCGAGCGGGTCGAACAGCTCCGCAATTGCGTCACCTCCGGCTTGTCCTGCAGTCAGATCGCCGCCGAAATCGGCGTCACGCGCAACGCCGTCATCGGCAAAATCCATCGCCTCGGCCTGTCGCCGGGGCGGCCCGCGGCTGCGCCGGCGCGTTCCTGCCCTCCACGCGTCCGGCAGCCGCGGCTCTCGCCGCAGCGCCAGTTTTTGCGCCTGATGTTTGCGCAAGCGCCAAGCCTCGCCGGCGGCGAAGCCGCAGAGCCCGTGTCGATCGACTCCGCACAACGCTGCTCGCTCGTCGAGCTGGCGCAAGGCCAGTGCCACTGGCCGATCGGCGATCCGTGCGCGGCGGATTTCGCTTTTTGCGGCAACGAGGCGGTTACGGGCTTCTCCTATTGCGCCGGCCATGCCCGCATGGCCTATCGGGTGCCGGCGCGGCGGCGCGCTTAGCAAGCGATCCCCAATAAATGCGCCGCTTTCCGTCAGGCCTGCTGGCGCGGGCGCGATCAGTTGCGCGGCGCGCAGCACCTTGCATCGCCGTTTTGGACGTGGCTTAACGTCGGCCCATCGTTCCCAAGGAGAAGAACAATGCGAGCTTTCCCGCGCGCCGGCGCTTTCTTCGCACTCGCCGTTATCACCGCAATGGCAGCGTCAGCCGCGCCCGCTCACGCGCGGCCGGTCACGACCACGGCCTCGGGATTGGGCATCATCGACACCAAGGTCGGCACCGGTCCCTCGCCGAAGCCCGGCCAGACCGTCGTCGTGCATTACACCGGCTGGCTCGATGAGAACGGCAAGAAGGGCAAGAAATTCGATTCTTCGGTCGATCGCGGCCAGCCATTCGAATTCCCCATCGGCAAGGGTCAGGTCATCGCCGGCTGGGACCAAGGCGTCGCCACCATGAAAGTCGGCGGCAAGCGCACACTGATCATCCCGCCCAGTCTCGGCTATGGCGCAAGCGGCGCCGGCGGCGTCATTCCGCCGAACGCCACGCTGATCTTCGACGTCGAATTGCTCAAGATCAAATAGCGCGTCGCCGTCATATCCTAAGTTCGCGCTTCGATTATTCTGAGAGGGTTCCGGCCGTGACTCGCAGCAATATTCTCTATCTGATCGTCGGCGCCTTAGTGATCGCGGTCGCCGTCATGGGCTATCAGCTCTATCAAGATCGCCACCAGCCCGAGGGCCTGCATATCAATGTCGGCCCCGGCGGACTGTCGATCCAAGGCAAATAACCGACCGTCATTGATCCTCGTAGCGATCGCCGCCGCCGAACAACGCGTTGATGCCGGCGACGTTCCCGGCAATCGGCCGCTATTCTTCCGGCTCGGTGGTGAAGAACAGCGGATAGCCTTTGCTCTTGCCGAGTTCGGTCGCTTCCTTGGCCTTGGTCTCGGCGACGTCGCGCGTAAAGACCGCGATCACGCAGGCGCCACGCTGGTGCGCCGTCATCATGACCCGATAGGCTTGATCCTCGTTCATGCGGAAGACCGCCTTGAGCACCAGCACGACGAATTCGCGCGGGGTGTAATCGTCGTTGAGCAGGATCACCTTATAAAGCGGCGGCCGCTGCGTCTTGGTTTTGACCTTGGTGCGCGGCTTGACAATGGTTTTTGTCATGGCGGACCCGATAAGGTGTCAACAATAGCACGCGCACTGACACTTGGGCGTCATCCAAGCGCGGTCACAATATAATCAATCGGGGCGCGCCGTCACAGCGGCCTCGGTCGCCGGCGTCGCGGAACCGACCGGCGTCAGGCGGATTGACTACCGCCCGATCTGTTAGGATCATAACTGCGAACGTCGTCGCGGCGAAAACATTGCGAGGATCGTCATGCACTTTATCGGCATCATTCTTATCGGCTTCGTCGCCGGAATCATCGCGCGCTTCTTGGCGCCCGGCGCCAACAATCCCTCAGGCTTCATCTTGACGACGCTTCTTGGGATCGCCGGGGCATTCATCGCGACGTTTATCGGCCAAGCAATCGGCCATTACCAACCGGACGAAGGCGCCGGCCTGATCGGCGCCGTCATCGGCGCGGTACTGGTCCTGTTCATCTGGCACCGGTTGGTGTCGGCGCGCGTTATATCCGACCCCGGTAACCGACGCTGGCTTTAGGCCGCAACGCCGCCGCGCGCGACGGGCGGCGCTCCACCACGACGGCGCGAGGCGCCCCGGCGCGGCCGACGATGGTAAAACGGCTGGTATCCTTACGCTGACCCATTTTCAGGACCGCGCCGCGCGCCGCTTCGGCGGACACTTGCATCAGCGACATGACGATCTCGATCTGGGCGTCGACATCGTCGCTCAGCCCCTGCGCCGCCAGGACGGCATCCTCAAGGGTCGGTGGATCGCGCCGTACCCGGCGCCGGCCATCCTTCGTATCCCATACCTCGCTCATGTCGCACCTCGACCTGCCGTTGTTTCGGCTTTTGAACTTTCAACACCTATTATCAGCTATTTACCGCATTGCAGCAAGTCTATTGTGCAACGCACTCACAGCAATTTTGACGGCCCAAAAAGCGTGACCGCGCCCGCGGCGTCGCGGCCGCGGGCGCTGCAAAAATCCAGCCGTAATGCTTGCTAGCGCGGGGCCATCTCGCTGAACAGCACGCCGCCTTTGCCTTTCGACGTCTTCGCCGTCTCGACCAGAGAGACGGTGACATGGTCGGCCGTCGTACCGGCATTCTTCACCACGGCGTCGGTGATGTCTTTGACCAAGCCGCGCTTCTGCTCGAGCGTACGGCCTTCCAGAATATAGACGACGACTTCCGGCATAGTCTGTTCTCCAATGTTGCCCGCCTGCCTCACTTGATCATTAGTCGCACACCGAACCCGGTATGGGCTTGCCTCAAGTTCGAGCCCGTACTATCGGAAAGTTCCCGGGTAGGCACAACAGGGAGCTGACAATGAAGCGTTTGGTATTTGCCGTTGGCGTTTTGGGGCTGAGCTTTGCCGCGTCCGTACCGGCGCGCGCTGACTTCGCCGTGGTGAAATTCGAGCTCGGCTATTGCCGCATCTGGTGGGATTCCAGCGCGAAGCCGATTGGTACCGGTTGGGCCGTCGTCGCGACGGCGCCGACCTTCGAGGGCGCTTGGGCCGCGCAAGGCGCCGCCGTCAAGAAGGGTAAGTGCAAGTAACCTAACCTTCTTCGTTCGGCTTTCCTGCTGCCGCCCGCCAAGCCTCGGCGGGCGGCTGTAGTTCGTTTGCGCCGCAAGCTGAATGTGCACGGCGCGCGCGTCGTACGTCGTCCGGCTGATGCCGCAACGAGAAGCCCTGGCGAGAAGCCCTGGCCAAGACCACCAACCGCTATCAGCGGCTCGGATAATATGACGTTCCGGTGTGGGTGCTGAACAGCCGCCGCAATACTGTGCCAAGGCCGGCCGCCGGCTTGTATTTGCCGTTCGATGCATAGGCGGCATGATGCTTTAGCTTCTTGTCCGGCGGCACTGTCTGCGGCGGGATCATCGCCTGATCCGGCGCCTCGGTAGGCGCCGCGTCGCTCGCCCGCGGCACATCCGACAGCGAGGCAATTCCTGTCACCGGCTTTTGCGCCGGAGCTGGAGCCGTACTGGCACCGTTCACGTCGGCGCTTTCCGAAACGGACGGATTGATCGCCGCCGACTGCGTGGCGGCGGGCGGCGGCATCACGACTGGTGGCGCGGCGGGTGGCGCGGCGATCGGCGTGACTTCCGAAGCAACCGGCGCCGGCACTTGCACGGCCGGCAGCTGCGCCATCGGCGCGGCCACCGGCGGAACGGCCGTTGTAACTTTGACCGGCGCGACGAGTGCGGCGGACGCCGAACTTGACGCCGGAATTGCCGTGGCCGGGGCGGCCTGCACGCTGGTCACGATGGCGTGCGCGGTGATCGATGCTGTCTTGTCGCGTTCAGCCGCCGGGCGATCGATCAGTGACAGGACTACGGCTGCGCCGGCGGTCGCGCCAATGGCGGTGGCGACAAGGACAACGCGGGCCGTGCGCATAAAACTCGGCGCGGGAGCGAGGTAGCCCCATTCCGAATTGAAATTACCGGCCGAACGCATTGCATTCTCCCGACACTACGATTCCTGTCCGCACGAAATGTCTCTACAAGGCCTAGCCGATGCCCGGATCCCGACCTTCGATCTGGCCCTAATGCGCAAAACCCGGTGCCGCGGTGGCAGTTCCCCGTCCGTGTTTTATGGCTTACCGATGGTGACGGAACCCGGCAAGACTCGCCAGTCGGAAATCAAAGGCCTGTTGCCAAAAGGCATCATTTACAGCGCAAATTGATGGTAATTCAGTAACATATTGGCACACTCTTGGATGGTTGTGCACAGGTCCTGTGCATAGGAGGCGGGCGCCAATTCATTCTACGCCGTCCGCGCCTGCGACGTGGGCTCATGACGTGGGCTCATGATGCCGAGTTGAATTGTCGACTGCCGGACATCGCACCGCCAATGCTGTCGCCGACCGAGGCGAACATTTCGCCGATGACCGAGACGACACGCCGGGTCGCGGCGACGACATGGTCCTTGATGTCGAGCGTCTTGGCGACAAACGGATTGTCGAGAAGCGCATCCGGCTCGCGCGCCGCGTTTTCGCGAGAGGCGGCGTCAGCCGCGACAGCGTCATTCTGGACAGGATTAGCTTGCGCGATGGTAAGCGGTGCGTGCGGCGCCGCGGCGAGCACGGCGGCCGGTTTGGCATGCGCGTGCGCCGCTTTCGGCGGCACCGCAGACGCGGCGCTTTGCTGGGCCGTCGCCTGCGACGCGAACAAGACGTCCGCCAATTTGGCGTCCGCCGCCGCGCGGGCCTCCGCCGCGGCGCGGGCGGTATCGGCGTCCTCGGCCAGGTCGCGACGCTTCTCGGCCGCCATCTGGGTCTTGAGGTAATTCATGATCAGGGCGTGCTCGTCGCGGACCATCGCCATCATCTCGGGCGAGGCCGGCTGCACGTCGACCAATTGCGGCGGCGCGGCGTGACCGAAATGATATTGCGTGAATAGGAACCCGCCGATCAAGCTCGCCAAGGCCGCGGGTAGGATGTCGAGCGCGAGTTTGCCGAGGAAGCGCGCCAGCCACGGCGCTTCGGTCCGCGTCACCCAATTCTGCTGCATCGTCCTGATTCCGCTCAGCGACATAACCGGCCTTCTGTATTTCAAACGAGCGATTGAATTTCAAACAGCCGTTCTGGGCGCGGGCAGGCCGGGAAAAAGGAATTTTTGCGGCATTCCCCCGTTTTCGACCCCCGCCACGATGTTCAGGCCTGCCGGCCGAGACCGCTGACAAGCCATTGGCCGATCAGCCCGGCCAGCCATTCGACCGCCGCATCGTCGAGGTTGAGCCCGATCGGGGCCTGCGCCAGCTGTTCGCGATTGCGCAGGAATACGCTGCATTGACCGATCAGCCAGATGGCCGCGACTGTGACTGTGCGATGATCGGCATCGGGCAGGAAGCGGCGCACGATGTCCGCCGCCAGGCCCATGAATGGCGCCGCCTCCTCGCTGACCAGGCTGCGAAATACCGGCGTCGGGCGCACCGTCTCCCAATTGAAAATCCGCATGTGGCGGCTGAACTCGTCGCGCGCCATCAAGGGATGCAGCTGGCGGCGAATGAATGCGCGCAGCGCCTCCTCGCGCGACATGGTCTTGACCTCAGCCGCATGCGCGAGCTGATCTTCCGTCATGGCGCGAAAGGCGGCGCGCAGCACTTCGCGATAAAGTCCGTCCTTGCCGTCGAAATGGTAATTGATGGCCGCCTGGTTCACCCGCGCCTTGGCGACGATGGCGCGAATGCTGGTGCCGTCGTAGCCGCGTTCGGCGAACAGCCGCTCGGCGGCCTTGGTGATCCGTTCGCGCGTGACCTCGGATGGTCGCGTCATCGGCGCTCTGCCTTTCCGATTTTCAAACCTGCGTTTGAATTCCAGATAATGGGTTGGCGGGCACAATGCAATCGCCCGTTTGCCGCACACCGGGAACCGGACTTTCGATAGAGCGATGGGGTTTATCGGAGCGCTGGCGGGGCGGCCTTGGCCCGGTTCCCTCGTCACACTATGCTTCGCTCGCTCAGCGCTGTGCCCGGCAGTGCAAGAAACAGGGAGGAATACATGAACCAGCATCGGCTGCCGTCCGACGTGATCGGGCTCGCCAAAGTCATGCCGGCGCTGTCGCGGCGCGGATTCATGTCGACGACGGCCGCGGCAGCCGCGGGCTATACGCTCGCCGCCGGTCCGGTGCGCGCCGACGCCATCCATACCGACGGCAACGGCCTCGATGCCGGCGACACCAAAATCAAAGTGTCGGACGGGGAGATGCCGATCTATTACGCGCGCCCGGCCGGGGTAGCGCACCCGCCGATTATTCTCGTCTGCATGGAGATTTTCGGGCTGCACGAATGGGTCAAGGACGTGACCCGCCGCCTCGGCCATCTCGGCGCGTTCGCGGTCGCGCCGGACTACTATTTCCGCGACGGCGTCGATCTCACCAAGATGGACGACATTCAGAAGATCTTGCCGATCGTCAACACCAAGACGGACACGGAGCTCTTTTCCGATCTGGATAGCACCGCGGCCTGGGCGAAGTCGCAAGGCGGTGATGGCAACCGGCTCGGCATCATGGGCTTTTGCCGTGGCGGCCGGAGCGTCTGGCACTATTCGACGCACAATCCCGATCTGAAAGCCGGCGTCGCATTCTACGGCACGCTGATCGATAAGAATCCAGCCGCGCCGAAGAGTTCGATCGAGCTTGCGCCCGAGGTCAAGGAGCCGGTGCTCGGCCTTTACGGCGCCGAAGACGCCGGCATCAAAGTCGAGCAGGTGCAGCAAATGGAAGCCACGTTGAAAGCTGCCGGCAAGACGGCCGAATTCCACATCTATCCGGGCGCGCCGCACGGCTTCGAGGCCGACTATCGCCCGAGCTATCGCAAAGAGGCAGCCGAAGATGCCTGGGCGCAAATGATCGCTTGGTTCAAGAAGTACAAGGTGCTGAGCTAAAGCGGCACTGGCCGCAAATGAAGCACGGCGCTTTGCGGCGCCGTGCTTTTCATGTCTATTAAGCCGATGCCGGCCTTCATCTGCGTCACCTGCGGCACCCAGTTTGCGCCCTCGGAAAAACAGCCCGAGCGCTGCCCGATCTGCGACGAGGACCGCCAATATGTGCCGCCGGCCGGCCAGGCCTGGACGACGCACGACGCGCTTACGCGCAGCCACTTCAACTGTTTCCGTCAGCACGAAAAAAATCTGATCGGCATCGGCACAATGCCAGCATTCGCCATCGGGCAGCGCGCCCTGCTGCTCGCCACCGAGCGCGGCAACGTGCTGTGGGACTGCATATCGCTCCTTGACGAAGCAACCGTCGCGATTGTGAGGGCGCTGGGCGGCCTCATCGGTATCGCCATCTCGCATCCGCATTATTATGCGTCAATGGTCGAGTGGGCGCGCGCCTTCGAAGCGCCGATCCATCTGCATGCCGGCGATCGTCAATGGGTCATGCGGACCGATCCGGCCATTCAATTCTGGGACGGCGATACGCTGCCGCTGGCGGACGACGTCACGCTGATCCGTTGCGGCGGCCACTTCGCCGGCGGCACGGTGCTGCATTGGGCGCAAGGCGCCGCAGGTCACGGCGCGCTTTTGTCCGGCGACATCGTGCAGGTTCTGCCCAACCGTAATTTCGTAAGCTTCATGCGCAGCTATCCGAATTTCTTTCCGCTGTCGGCGCCTGCGGTCGAGCGGATCGGCGTGTTGCTCGAGCCCTACCCCTTCGACATCATCTACGGCGCCTGGTTTGACCGAATCGTTCCTCGTGACGGCAAGGCGATCGTGCAGAACTCGGTGGCGCGCTACGTTACCGCGATCCGCGGCGACGGCTCGGCGGAGTTGAAATAGGAGGACCGCGATGGCCCGCATCGACGACATCAAACGAGAAGGTCTCGACGCGCGCCAGCAGCAACTTTACGACGACATCATGCGCACGCGGCCGCGCGGCAAGCTGAGCGGCCCGTTTTCGGTGTGGATGCATACTCCCGACATCGCCGAGCCCGCCAACGGGCTGGCCAACTGCTTTCGCGTTAATCCCAGGCTCGACAAACGCTTGATCGAATTGATCACGTTGTTGATGTGCCGCGGCGCCACCGTCAAATATGCCTGGTCGGTGCACGAGCCGCTGGCGCGCCAAGCGGGCTTGTCGCCGCAAACCGTCGACGCCATCCGCGCCAATAAGCGGCCGGCTTTCTCGCGCGACGACGAGCGGCTGATCTATGACCTCGTCACCGAATTGCTCACAACCAAGACGGTGAGCGACGAAACCTTTGGCCGCGCGGTGGCCGCCTTCGGCCGCGAAGGCGTCGTCGAGGCGGTCAGCTGCGCCGGCTTCTACGGCATGGTCGGCTTCGTGCTCAACGCCTTCGAAGTGCCACCGCGGCCGGGCGGCGAGGTGCTGACTTAGAAGCGCAAGCAGCCGTCACTTCAGCTGCGGATGTTTTGGCCTGTTCGAGCACGGCGCGGCCGCGGCGGGTCAGCACGATCGTGCGATGGCCATCGTTTTCGGTGCGCACGAGACCGTCGACAACCGCATCTTCCCACACCGAAATGTGCGGACAACTGTGCCAGGCTTCCACCGCCTGTTCACGCGTACGCGGACGATCCGCCACCCAGGCGAGGAATTGGATCATGATCAGGCTGGGCGAATAGGACATCGCAGCCTCCGTCGTGGCTGCAATATAGGGCAAAACGCGATCGCATGCAGCCCCGCGATGCGGCGCGGACCCGAACCCGCGGAACGCGCGTTAATTTCATTGCTGCGGTACCTGGCGGTCTTCTAAAGTCGGCTGGTGCGCCGCATCGAAGGCTATGTCATCGTTTCCGCCGACGGCATGCTCGCCGACGCCAAAGGCGAGATGCCGGATTCGATCCGCAATGAGGCCGATCAGCGCTTCTTCCAGGGAGCGCTTGATCGTGCCGCGGTCGTCGTGCACGGCCGGCATTCCCACGAAGGCGGACCGCGCGCCGCGCGGCGAAAGCGGCTCATCGTGACCCGCCAAACCGCCACCATCGCGCCCGATCCGACACATCCCAATGCGCTCCTATGGAATCCGCTCGGCGCCAGCCTCGACCAGGCGCTTGACCGGCTCGGCGTCAGTGACGGCACGATCGCGGTCATCGGCGGCCCCGAAGTGTTCAGCCTGTTTCTGCCGCTCTACGACGCGTTTCACCTCTCCCGCGCGGGCAGGGTAAAAATTCCGGGTGGCCTTGCGGTTTTCACCGAAGTCGGCCCGAATGCCACGCCGGAAGATGTGCTCACGCAGCGCGGCTTCACGCCAGGCGCGCGGCGCGATCTCGACGCCTCCGCCGGCGTCTCGGTGGTGACATGGGAACGTCAGCGCTGACTAGCCTGGAAATGTGTCTTTGATTCCACCAGATATATCGCCATGAGCTTACGATCGGCCCCGCAGACGTCTAAGCGCGTCGCTGCGCTCGATTACGAAATCGCGCAGGAGCAGGCCTCCGCGCTCGGCCGGCTCGGCCGTGCGCTCGAAGCGGCGCTCGCAGCGCTCGTCGAATACGATCGCGACCATCGCGAGCCGACCGCAACGCGCGCACGTCTGGCGCAGAACGCCGGCGACGCATTGTGGTGCTTCCTGGTCCAGCGCGAAGCGTGCGGACTGCGCGACCCCCGGCCTGTGCTGCGCGACTACCGCGTCCCCGTCGAGGTGCAAAACCGCATGGGCATCTTCGTCGGCCGGCGCCGCACCAGCTCGGCCTGAGCTTCCGCCCGCCACCGCGTCGCCAACCCTGCGCAAATTGCGCCGTCGCCTCGCCGGTTAGCACTCTCTTAACCCGGCTCCCGGCGCCAGCGGAGACCGCGTGAAAGGCTTTATTCACCGTTCTCAATGCATTGTTACCGGCAATTCAACGGCGTGGCGGCGCCCGGAGTTGTGATGCGTACCCTTCCTCTTCTTGACGAGCTCGAGGGCGCCCTCGCATCCGGGAACATCAATCGTCGGATCGACATCCTCAGCCGTATCACCGACCTGTTCATCAACGGCGCCGAGCACTATTCCGAGGACCAGATCGGCGTTTTCGACGACGTCATGGCACGCCTGGTCAACACCATCGAGGCCAAGGCGCGTGCCAAGCTGGCGCAACAGCTGGCGCCGATCGCCAACGCACCGACTAACGTGATCCACATGTTGGCCTTCGATGACGACATCGAGGTCGCAAGCCCCGTGCTCGCGCATTCCCCGCGGCTTGACGATCGCGACCTGGTCAGCGCCGGCAACAATAAGAGCCAGCGGCACCTTTTCGCCATCGCGCAACGCCCGTCGCTGAGCGAGACCGTGACCGACGTCCTGGTCGAGCGCGGCGACCGCGATGTGGTTCATTCGGTGGTCAGGAACGTCGGTGCGCGGTTTTCCGACGCCGGGTTTCGCATGCTGGTCAAGCGTTCGACCGGCGACGACGCGCTGGCGACCGAAGTGGGGCTGCGTTCGGACATCCCGAGGCAGCATTTTCTCGTGCTCCTCGACCGGGCCTCCAGCGCGGTGCGCGAACGGCTGGCCGCCGAAAATCCCCAAGCCGGCACCGCCATCGACGGGGTCGTGGCCGAGGTCGTGGGCGGCATCCGCAACGAGGCCCGCAATGCCTCGCCAGACTTTGCCGCCGCGCAAGCGACCGTCGAGCGGCAGAACCGCATCCGGCGGATCGGCGAGTCCGAAATCTACCAATATGCGCGGGACCGCAAATTCGAAGAGACCGCGATCGCGCTATCGATCATGTGCGACACCCCGATCGACGTCGTCGAGCGCGCGTTGCTCGATCCCGGCGCCGAGATCATCCTTATTCTCGCCAAGGTGGCCGGCCTGTCGACGACGACGACCAAAGCAGTCCTGCTGCTGCGCGCGGCCGATCGTGGCATGTCGGCGAAGGACCTCGAACACGCATTGTCGAGCTTCAACCGGTTGCAGCCAGAGACCGCCCGCCGCGTGCTCAGCTTCTTCCGCACCCGTGTGAAAAAACCGGCCGCGCCGATGGTCCCCCCGGCGGTCGCCGTTAACGGCTGATCCAAGCACCCGCGTATTCGTAAGCGCGGGTTTGCAACCCGCCCTCACGGTGGCGCGATCCAAACTCAATACGAGCAATAGCCCGGCTGCACCTGCAGCCAATTGCCGTTCGGATAGCGGTAATAGCAGCCGCCGCGCCACCAATAATAGCCGCCGTTCCGGCGTTGCGCTTCCGAGGCGATCACCGCGCCGGTGGTGGCGCCGATCACCGCGCCGGCAACCGCGCCGCCGGCGCCATGGCCGACCGCGCCGCCGATAATGCCGCCGAGCGCGCCGCCCACGATTGCGCCGGCGACCGGATCCTGCGCCGCCGCAGGCTCCGCCGGTAACAACGCCGCGAGCATCAAAAATACTCCAGCTCCAATCATGCGTCGCATGTTCGTTCTCCCTTCTGGTCTGCCACCCGGCTTCGGCCGCAAGATCTTCTTCGGCGGCGCGTTGAGACTGGGCGGATCATAGAACATCGCGCACGAATGTCCGAGTGGCACGCTCTCGGTCCGCGGCAAAAGCGACGCTCGGCATCTCGCGCGGGCGAGAAAGCGCCTTACCATCGGGGTTTTTACGACTGCGTCCGTCGTTGCGCGGATGCAGCCTGCGTCGTTTTGCTGGCGTGTATCGCAGCCGGCTCTTGGTATGCGCTTGGGCGCCGCGTGTGCTCGGCGTCGTGCCGCGAACGACTGCGATCGGAGCGAACCGCGTCGCGCGTATCGCTTTTGCGCGCCGCCGCGCAATGATCGTGACGAAGCGTTAAAGGTTTTCTTGCAGAATCTTCTTGACTCCATGCTGATTGCATTTATGTGGGGAATTAGCCGCTGTTGGTCGGTTCGCGTGGACTGATCGAGCGGCTTTCGCTTTCCGTGGCGCCGGCTCGCCGGCATCTCGGGTTCTGATCTAGGTTGGGGAGGACGGCATGAGCCAACACGCCCTCTTACGATCGGTGAAGGGCTTGGGGATCCCAGGTACCGCCCGAAAGGAAGACAGCAAGACCCGACTAAAAGTGGCGACTCCGGCACCGGAGGAAGATCGCCAGAACGACCGTAGAGCCGACTGCAAAGATCATTTCGCCACGCGCAATGGCGTCCGCTGCGCCGGCGTGCATTTGATCGTCGATCTGCACGGCGCCAAGCGTCTCAACGACATCGAACATATCGAGGCGACGCTGCGGCGCTGTGTCGAGGCTGCCCGCGCGACGCTCTTGCATATTCATCTGCATCACTTTCAGCCGAGCGGGGTTTCCGGCGTGGCGGTGCTGGCGGAGAGCCACATCTCCATCCACACCTGGCCGGAAATCGGCTATGCCGCGCTCGACGTATTCATGTGCGGCTCGGCAGATCCGGACGCCTGCATTCCGGTGCTGCGCGAGGCGTTCTCGGCCAAGCGCGTCGGCGTCAACGAACTGCTGCGCGGTCAAAACGCCTGAGCCCGGCGGCTTGGAACGAATGTTGAGCGGCCGGGCCAAGTCCCGGCCGTTTTCATATGGGAGGTTTTGATGGCCGAGAAGCGTTGGATTGCCGAGACGCTGTTCGACGATCTCGGTTTTCGCATGAGCTTTCAGGTCGACAAGGTGCTTTACGAATTGCAGACCGAGCACCAGCACCTGGTGCTGTTCGAGCAGCCGTTTTTCGGCAAGATGCTGATGCTCGACGGCGCCACCCAGATTTCCAAGAAAGACGAATTCATCTACCAGGAGATGATGTCGCACGTGCCGCTGTTCGCTCACGGCTATGCGCGCGACGTCCTCATCGTCGGCGGCGGCGATTGCGGCATCGCCGAGGAAGTGCTCAAGCATAAAGCCGTCAAGCGCCTCACCCAGGTCGAAATCGACGCCAAGGTGGTCGAATTCGCCAAGGAGCATTTTCCCGAATTCACCGGGCCGGTCTTTTCCGACAAGCGCTTCGAATCCATAATCGACGACGGCGCGAAATATGTCGCCAAGACCGACCGTCGCTTCGACATCGTCATCGTTGATTCCACCGATCCGCAAGGACCCGGGAAAATCCTGTTCGGCGAGAAGTTTTATTCCGGCTGTGCGCGCTGTTTGAACGAGGGCGGCGTACTGGTAACGCAGAACGGGGTACCGTTCTTCCAGAAGAACGAGCTGACCTCGACCATGAAAAAATTCCGGCGGCTGTTTGCGGATGCCACCTGCTACGTCGCCGCCATCCCAGTCTATGTCGGCGGCCACATGGCCATGGGTTTTGCCACCGACGACAAGCGGCTGCGGCGGCATAGCGTGAAGACGATCGCCCAACGCTACCGCAAGGCCGGCGGCTTTCCGACGAAGTATTGGACCCCCGAGGTCCACGTCGCCGCCTTCGCGCAGCCGCGCTTTATTGCCGATTTGGTGGCAAAGGCGGAACAGCCGCGGCGCTAGACGGCCCACAAGTCCGCCCACCAAGGCGCCCACTTAGATAGTCGCCGCGCTAAGATGAGTGCGCTAAAACAATCGTGAATGGCGCAGGTCACGGCCGGTTCTTAAACTAGGTCGATAATGACGCGTACGCGGGAGGATATTGCCATGAAGCTGTACATGCATCCGGTGTCGATGACGAGCCGGCCGGTCCGGTTGTTCATCGCCGAGAATAAGATTCCGGTCGACGAAGTCACAGTCGACCTGTTCACGGGTGAGCAATACAAACCGCCCTATTCGGAATTGAATCCGAACAATCTCGTGCCGATGATCGAGGATGGCGATTTGCGTTTGACCGAAAGCTCGGCGATCCTGAAATATCTCGCCGACAAGATCGGCTCGCCTGCTTACCCGAAGGACTTGAAACAGCGCGCCAAGGTCAATGAGGTGATGGATTGGCTTAACACCAATTTCTATCGCGAATGGGCCTACAATCTTTGCTATCCGCAGCTGTTTCCGCATCTCAAGCGGCGCAGCGATGAAGCGCAGGCGGCCACTATCGAATTCGGTCAGCAGAACGCCAAGCGTTGGCTGCAAATCCTCAACGACTATTGGATCGGGCCGAACAAGCCATATCTATGCGGCGACCAGATCACGATCGCCGACTATTTCGGCGCCGCTTTGGTGACGCTTGGCGAGGTCATCCGCTGCGACTTCTCGGCCTATCCCAATGTCCAGCGCTGGCTCAACAACGTGAAGAAGCTGCCGAGCTGGCCCAAGGTCAACGAGGTGTTCTATGGCCTGGTCAATTCGGTGAAGGAGCAGCCGTTCCAAGCGATCTGAGAAATGAGGGACAAATGAGCTTCTTTCCCGGCAAAGACCCCGCCCTAGGCGACGCGCCCGCAAGCGACGCGGTGCAACAGCTGATCGTGCCGCGTTCGGTCGACCTCGGCGGCTTTCAAGTCCATCGCGCACTGCCGTCGGCGCGCTCGCGCATGGTCGGACCGTTCATCTTCTTCGACCATTTCGGCCCGGCCGTGTTCAAAGCGGGCGACGGCGTCGACGTGCGGCCGCACCCGCATATCGGGCTCGCCACCGTCACCTATTTGTTCGACGGCGAAATCGTGCATCGCGACAGCCTCGGCACCGCGCTGCCGATCCGGCCGGGCGCCGTCAATTGGATGACGGCCGGACGCGGCATCGTGCACTCCGAGCGCACCGCGCCCGACCATCGCGACGGCGGCGAGCCGCTGCACGGCCTGCAATTATGGGTCGCGCTGTCGGCGAAGGACGAGGAGACCGCGCCGGCTTTCGTCCATACCGCGGCGGCCAATATTCCCGAACTGCGTGAGGACGGCCTCCATCTGCGCGTCGTCGCCGGGACGATGCACGGGCTGCGCTCGCCGGTCGTGACCAGCTGGAACACCGTGTTTGCCGAAGCGCATCTGAAGGCCGGCACCATCCTGCCGGTCGACGCCGAGCATGAGGAGCGCGCCATTTACGTCATCGCCGGCGAAATCGAGATTGCCGGCGACCGTCACGGCCCGGAGCGGCTCTTGGTGCTCAAGCCCGGCGACCGCATCGACGCGAAGGGCGCGACCGACGCGCATATCGTAGTAGTCGGCGGCGCCGCCATGGACGGACCGCGCCACATCTGGTGGAACTTCGTGTCCTCGCGCAAGGAGCGTATCGAAGCGGCCAAGGCCGATTGGAAAGCCGGCCGCTTTGAGCCCGTTCCCGGGGACAACGCCGAGTTCATCCCGCTGCCGGACGCTTAGTCTGTCATGCCCTGCGACGGCCCGGCATCGCGCTCACCGCCGTCAGAATATCTGAGCCAGCGCCGCCGCGATAGCGGCGGAAGATGGATCAAGAATGGCTTGGCATAGAGAGAGCAAGAGGCCGGTTCCTGAAAACAGCAGGATGATCGGATCGATCGCGCTGACTGCATCGCAGACCTGCTGCCAAGTCTGGCGCCAAGTCAGTTCGTCGTTCGCGTTTACCTTCCAATGGCTGCGCAACGCCGGAGGCGCGAGTTCCCCCCTCATGGGCATGGCCAAGTCCCTTGGAGATTAATTCCTCGCCGTTTGACGATTTGCGCGGCGACTAATGCCGCGCCGTCGTGACTGGGCCGGAAACTGGGCCGGAAAACCAGCCGACGCTGGGAAGGAAGTGCGGAGATGGCGATCCGAAGATAATGCAGCTTCCAGTCCTCGAAGCCCTCTACGGGTAAGGACCTGCCGCCTACCACACGGAGCAGGTCGCCGACCGAACCGAAGCTCGGAAAGCGACTTCTGCTTTTGCCCGTTTGCAATGACCGGTTTCGCCAAACGATTGCAGCGACGGTTAGCAACACGCCGACCAAACCGACCGCAGCGAGCTGCGCCATCTCCGACTCCTGCTTCGCGTCTTCCTGCTGGCACGGGGTGAAGCGCCCCCCGACGGAAGAATTCGAAGCTAGCCGTCTGCGCTGGTGCGCGCCTTAAGAAAAGCTAAAGGTTGGCTTGGGTCCTACTTTATTTTTCGCTATTGTCCGCCGCGTGATGAAGGCGGGCCCGTATTGATCTACCGATTTAAGGACTACGCGCTCGACATTGGGCGGCGGGAACTTCGCCGCGGCAAAACGTTATGCGCGGTCGAGCCGCAGGTCTTCGACGTCCTGGAATATCTGATCCGCCACCGCGCCCGCCTGGTCACCAGGGACGAACTGTGGAAAGCGGTCTGGAGCGGCCGCATCGTGTCCGAGGCCGCGATCGATACGCGTGTCAGCGCGGCGCGGGCGGCCATCGGCGACAGCGGCGGCGAGCAGCGCCTCATCCGCACCGTGCGGAAAAAGGGATTTCGGTTTGTCGGGTCCCTTATCGAAGAAACGAGCCCGGCCGGAACTTCACGCACGGCAGAAGAAATCCGCAATCGCGCCGCGCTCGCCGATTACCCGACGATCGGCGTCATCCCGTTTACAAATCTCAGCAGCGATCCTGCTCAGGACTCGCTGAGCGACGGCCTGACCGAAGATCTGATTACCGCGCTGGCAAAAGTCAGTTGGTTGTACGTTGCTACGCGCGCGTCATGCTTTGCCTGCAAGGGGCAATCGCTCGGCACCGGCCAGATCGCCCGCAAGCTTGGCGTTCGCTACCTCGTGGACGGCAGCATCCGCCGCTTGGCCGGCCGCATCCGCGTCACCGTGCAGCTCATCGACGGCCTCGCTGAGCATCAAATCTGGGCGGAACGCTACGATCTGGACGGGGACCCCAATTTCAGATTTTACGACCGGATTTGCGAAAAAATTCTGACTGCCGTCGAGCCGCATCTGTATCTCGCCGAGCATTTCCGCGCGCAGCGGAAATCGGCAATGCAGTTGAACGCCTGGGAATGCGTGGTGCGCGCCTTGTCGCTGATGAATACCCGCGATCAGGGCAATGTGGCGGCCGCGCACGAGCTTCTGCAAAAGGCTGTTTCGATCGATCCAGCTTCGGCGCAAATTCGCAGCCTGTTGTCGATCGTGACCACATTGCGCGTGCATATGAGCTGGGCGGACCGACGCAACGTCATCCCGACGGCGCTGGCGGCTGCGCGCGCGGCGCTGGCGCTCAACCCCGACGAGCCCTGGGCCCACGCCGCGCTCGGCTACGCCTCGATTTGGCGGCAGCCTGAGGACGCGATCCTGCCGTGCCAGCGATCAGTCGCGCTCAATCCGAACTTTGCCGTCGGACATTACTTCCTGGCGCTCGCTTCGACTTATGCCGGCCACCACGATCCGACCTTCGCGCATGCCGACTTGGCGGAACGGCTGGCGCCGCGGGATTTGCTGGCGCGCGGTTATGCCGGCGCGCACGATAATGTGCGTGCGACAGCGTCGTTTGCCACCGAAAACTACCGCCGCGGGATAGAGTTTGCCGGCAACGCCGCCATCTACAGCCCAAATTCACCGACGGCCCATCGGGCGCTCATTATCAACCTCGCGCTCGGCGGCAAATCCCATGAAGCGCGGCACGCGCTGCAAAAGCTGCGCCGGCTGGCGCCCGAAATGTCGCAAAGCTGGATCAAGCAAAACGCGGTCTGGTCCTCCGCCGAAACGATGAAGCGATATGTCGATGCCTTTCGCGCCTCGGGGCTGAAATAGGCGCGCGCTTTGACGGGATCGCCCGAAGGCGCGTCGATCTTCGGCGGGACGCGGCCAAAAAGCGACGAAGACACATGGTGACAATCCCCTCCCCCCTCCGGAGGGGGTTGCCGAGCACCGACGATCACGCAGCGTGCCGCTGCGCCTTCATCCAGGCTTCGATCTCGCGTTCGGCTTCGGCCTTGGCAAAGCCGTAGCGCGCCTGCAGGCGGCCGACCAGTTCGCTGCGGCGACCGCCGATGCGGGTAACGTCCTCGTCGGTGAGCTTGACCCAGTTGTTGCGGACCTTGCCCTTGAATAGCATCCAATTGACCTGAATCTGATCCCAGTTCATCGATTGTCTCCCTGCTGGAGGATGGACAAATGACGCAGCTCACCGCGTCGCTCTGGAGCACGTGATGTCAGCGGTGCGATGCGGCTTCAATTCGGCGGCAGCGGGGTCTTTCCGAGATCAATCTTGGCGCTCCTCGGGCGGATTTGGATTGTCAATTCAGAATGCTCCTATTCCAGCGCCGGGCAATTTTCTTCGCGTCGTCGTGGTTGCATTTCGCTAAATCACGACGCCAAAACATTGGCATCAAAGCGCAAGCTACGATGTAAGATGCCATCGATTCATGCCGCCAATGAGACCGCATGGCCTCACTTCCCCCGCTTCCTGAAGTCGAACGGCTCGCGCGCGACGTCCGCAGCGGCGACCGCACCGTGCTGTCGCGCGCCATCACGCTCGTCGAGAGTAAGCGCGCCGACCACCGCCACACTGCCGCCGCGCTGACCCAGGCGCTATTGGCCGAAACCGGCAAGGCGGTGCGCGTCGGCATTACCGGTGCGCCGGGCGTCGGCAAATCGACGCTAATCGATACGCTGGGCCACATGCTCACCGGCCAGGGCCGCAGGGTGGCGGTGCTCGCGGTCGATCCATCGTCGCGGCGCACCGGCGGCTCGATCCTTGCCGACAAGACGCGCATGGCGCATCTCGCCAATGACGCCAACGCGTTCATCCGCCCCTCCCCTTCGTCCGGCACGCTCGGCGGCGTCGCGGCCAAGACCCGCGAAACCATGCTGTTGTGCGAGGCTGCCGGCTACGACGTGGTGCTGGTCGAGACCGTCGGCGTCGGCCAATCGGAAATCGCGGTCGCTGACATGACCGACTTTTTCCTGGTGCTGGCGCTGCCCGGCGCCGGCGACGAGTTACAGGCGCTCAAGAAAGGCGTGGTCGAGCTCGCCGATATGATCGCGGTCAACAAGGCGGACGGCGATAATCTGCCCCGCGCCAAACTTGCCGCGTCCCAATATGGCGCGGCGCTGCACATCCTCTCGCCGCGCTCGCCGAACTGGCCGCCGCCGGTCGTTACCTGTTCGGCGCTCAAAGCCGAAGGCATCGAAGCGCTATGGGAGCATATTCTCGACCATCGCCAGCGTATGACGGCATCCGGCGAGCTTGCGACGCGCCGCGGCGAGCAGCAGGTGAAATGGATGTGGACCATGCTCGAAGAGCGGCTGTTCGAGCCGTTACGGACCGACCGAGCGCTCAAGGCGGCCCTGCCGCGGATCGAGGCCGATGTCGCCGCCGGCCGGATGGCGCCCGGCACGGCGGTCGAGCAAATTGCCGCCCTGCTCGGCCCTTGACGATATGCACGTTGTTCTTGCGGGATTTGGCCCGTTTCCCGGAGGGCCGTTCAATCCGAGCGCGGCGCTGGTCGAAGCCCTCGCACGCAGACGACGCCCGGCTTTGGCCGGCATCGAACGCAGCACGCACATTTTCGCCACCGCCTATGCGGCGGTCGACCGCGATTTGCCGAAGCTATTCGCGATGAAGCCCGACATCGTGCTGATTTTCGGACTTGCCGGGCGCCGCCATGAGCTTTGTGTCGAGACTAGCGCCCGCAATGCCGTCTCGGTCTTGTTTCCTGATGCGCACGGGAACCGTCCGCAGTCTGGCGTCATAGGGATAGGCGAGCCGCGATCGCGTAGCGGTAATGCACCATCCATGCGCCTTCTTGCCGCGGTGCGGCCGACCCAAGTTCCGGCGCGGCTGTCGCACGACGCCGGCCGCTATCTTTGCAACTATGCTTTTTGGCGGGCTTTGAAGCGAACGCGGGACGGCAGACCCCTCGTTCAGTTCGTCCACATTCCCCCGGTCAGACTAACGCCGCGGCGACGGCGCTCGAAACGGCCTTCACTTTCACTGCCGCCACTGGTCGCCGCTGCCGAAGCGCTGCTGATCGCGCTTTTGGCCGCAAGCCGTCGTTAACCTTGCGGGCGAAAACGGCATTCGCGGCAGGACCCGAAGGGGGTCTTCGAACATCAATCTTTGCCAGTTTTGTCCCGCCATTTGCGCCGGAATGTCCGGGATGACGTTCGATCGCCGCCGTCTGTTCGCCGCTGTTGCCGGCGCCGCCTCTGCCGGCGTGGCGACGCCCGTGGCGGCACGCGAAATGATCGGGACTCCGCCTCCCCCGCGCGCCGAAATCGACGCCACGACGCTCGGCGTTCGGCCGAATGCGGACCTCGACCAGTCGGCAATTCTGCAGAGTGCGATCACGCGCGCGGCGGCAGCCGGATCGCTGCTGCGGCTGCCGCCCGGAGTCTATCGCGCCGGCGCACTGCAATTGCCGCCCTATGCGGCGCTCGCGGGAGTCATCGGTTCAACGCGGCTGGTCATGACCAGTGGGCCGTCGCTGCTCGCATCGACCGGCAGCGATTACGTCAGCCTCAGCGGTCTCGTTCTCGATGGCAATCACGTCGCTTTGCCCGACGGGCGCGGCCTCGTGCATTTGACGCAAGGCCGCGCGCTGCGCCTGACCGATTGCATGATCGTCAATGCCGGCGGCGACGGCATAAGGCTTGACGCGACCGCCGGCGAAGTGACGGGGAACACCGTCATCGACGCCGCCGACTACGCGATTTTCTCCAACGATGCCGTAGGCCTCCGCATCGCCGGCAATACGGTGCAGCGCGCCGGCAACGGCGGCATCCTGGTCTGGCGCGGCAAGCCCGGTGACGATGGCACGCTCGTCCTCGACAACCGCATCGAAGACGTCGCCAATAAAGCCGGCGGTTCCGGCCAGTACGGCAACGGCATCAACATCTTCCGCGCCGATAACGTCATCGTGCGCAGCAATCGCATTCGTAACGCCGCGTTCTCCGCGGTGCGCGGCACCAGCGCCTCCAACCTGCAGATCGTCGGCAATACCTGCAGCGGGCTGGGCGAATGCGCGCTCTACGCCGAGTTCGGTTTCGAAGGCGCGGTGATCGCCAACAATATCGTCGACGGCGCAGCAGTCGGCATCTCGGTGACAAACTTCGACAAAGGCGGCCGGCTCGGCGTGGTGCAGGGCAACCTGATCCGCAACCTCGTGCGCCAACAACCGCCCGGCAGCGATCCCAATGATACGATCGGCATCAGCGTCGAAGCCGACACGGTCGTCGCCGGCAATGTCATCGAGAGCGCCAAAGGCGTCGGCATTCAGGGCGGCTGGGGTCCCTATCTGCGCGACGTCACCATTACCGCAAACATCGTGCGTGACGCAGACTTCGGCATTGCGGTTTCCATCGTGTCCGGAGCCGGTGCGGCGGTCATCGCCAACAATCTCGTCTCTGGCGCACGGCTCGGCGCCATTGTCGGCAGGGAATGGGGCAAGACGGTCACCGGCGATCTCAGCAAGGAAGGCGCCGAGCGCTACGCCCAATTGTCGATCGACGGCAACCGAGTGCGGTAATACCAGCTAAATTGCCGACGTCACCCTGATCGTCCCGACGTCGAAGCCGTTCCAGTTGCGCAAGACGGGCTGCATGAAAGGCGCCAGCGCCGCCCGCTCTGCCCCGTCAAGCGGCAAAAGGCGGGCGATCATGGCGGCCATGATTGCCTGTGCCGCGCGGCTGGCACCATCGTCGCATTTGACGGCGATGCCGATCCCCTGTTGCGGCAGCGCGCCGCAATAGACGCCTTCGGCGCCGGTTTTCACGAAGACGCGTTCGCCGAAGAGCTGCATGATCTCGGTGCAGAACCGTCCGGTGCCGGCGACGAACCACGGCTTCGCCGCGCAGGCCTGCCGCAGCCGCGGCGCGTGCCCGCGACAAGCCGTGACCGGTGCCGAATTTAGCGAAGCCACGGGCGAGATTTTGCAACGGCATCGCCCAGGTCGGCACCGAGCAGCCGTCGATGGCGCAGACCTCTTGTCCCAGGACGGCGCCGGTGAAATCTTCCAGCACGGCATGGACTTGCTGTTGCACCGGATGTTCGGGACGGAAATATTCGTCCCTCTCGACGCCCATCGCGCAAGCGAGGCAGAGAAAGCCGGCGTGCTTGCCGGAGCAATTGTTGTGTAGCGCCGACGCCGCGCCGGTCCGCGCCAGCGCAAAAGCAGCAGATTGCGCAATCGGCCAATGCGCGCCGCAGCGCAGCGCCGAGGCATCGAGGCCTGCTTTCGCCAGCGTGCGCTCGACGCCGGCAATGTGCGCCGGCTCGCCGCTGTGCGAGGCGCAGGCGAGCGCCAGTTCCTCGTCGCCCAAGCCGTATCGATCGGCGGCGCCGAGCTCGACTAGGGGAATAGCCTGCAACGCCTTGATCGCCGAGCGCGGAAATATCGGCGCGCCGACGTCCCCCACGGCGAGCACGTTGCGGCCTTCGGCATCGGCCACCGCGACGGCGCCGCGGTGGCGGCTCTCCACCAGCGGCCCGCGCGTTACTTCGACAAGAATCGGATTAGTCATATTTGGTTCGTGAGTATAAGTTTGCATTTCAACTTATTCGCTCTTCAAGGCGTAGGCCATGCGTCGGCTCACCATCGTTGTCCCGGTGCTCAACGAGGCCGCAATCATTGTTGACGCGCTCACTGCGCTCGCGCCATTGCGCGCCCGCGGCGCCGAAATCATTGTCGTCGACAGCGGCTCCAGCGACGGCACGCCAGATCTGGCGCAACCGTTCGCCGACCGGGTGATCGCCGCACCGCGCGGACGCGGCGCGCCGTTGAATGCGGGCGCCGTACTCGGCACCGGCGATGTGCTGCTTTTCCTGCATGCCGATACGGCGCTGCCGCAAAACGCCGACCGCTCGATTGCCACAGCCCTCATGCACCGCGCCTGGGGCCGCTTCGATCTGCGCATTGCCGGACGGCATCCGCTTCTGGCGATCGTCGCCCGCATGATCAATTGGCGTTCGCGGTTAACCGGCATCGCCACCGGCGATCAGGCGATCTTCGTCACGCGCGAGGCGTTTGTGTCGGTTGGCGGCTTTCCCGAACTGCCGCTGATGGAGGACGTCGCGATGTCGCGACGGCTCAAACGTCTGTGCCGGCCGTACTGCATCGGCGCGCCGGTCGTCACGTCCGGCCGGCGCTGGGAGCATTTCGGCGTTCTCCGCACCATCGTGCTGATGTGGCGGCTGCGGCTGGCCTATTACTTTGGCGTCGAGCCGGCGCGGCTCGCGCTGCGCTACGGGCCCGTTCCGTCATCACCCGTGCAGGGCGGCGCCGGGCCATAGCTTCGGTGCCGCGCGCGCATATTGCTTCGGACGCGGCACGTCGGCGCCGAGCACCAGCGCGGCATGCCAGCCCCAATGCGGGTCGTCGAGGACGCCGCGCGCCAAGGCGACCATATCAGCCTTGCCCTCGGCAACGATCGCTTCCGCCTGCTTGGCAGTCGTGATCATGCCGACGGCGCGCACGGGGATGCCGCATTCGCGGCGCACCCGTTCCGCGGCCGGAACGTTAAAACCGGGATCGCTGGGCCAGCGGCTTTCGGGAGTGATATTGCCGGAAGAGACATCGATGTAATCGAGGCCGGCGGCCTTAAGCGCCTTGCCCATTTCAACCGCATCGTCGACGGTAAGCCCACCCTCGAGCCACTCGGTGCCGGTGATGCGCGCGCCGAGCGGAACGGCGCGCGGCACCGCGGCGCGGACCGAGCGAACGACTTCGAGCGGAAATTTCATGCGGCCTTCGAATGAGCCGCCATAGGCGTCGTTGCGCTTGTTCGATAACGGCGACGCGAAGCTGTGCAGCAAATAGCCATGGGCGAAATGCAATTCGATCGCATCGAAGCCGATCCGCAGCGCCCGCTTGGCGGAGTCGGTGAACAGCGTGGTGACATACGCCATGTCGTCTTCGGTCATGGCGCGTGGGGTGTGCCAGCCCGGCCCCAATGGCACCGCTGAAGGTCCGATCGTCGGCCAGGCGTCTTCGGCATCCGTGAGCGCCTTGGCGCCTTCCCAGGGACGCTGCGACGACGCTTTGCGGCCGGCGTGCGCCAGCTGAATGGCGAGCTTGGCGCCGCCGATGCGGCGGCAATGATCGACGATGCGCACCAGCGCCGCCTCGCATGCATCGGAATAAAGGCCAAGACAGCCATGGGTAATGCGGCCGCGCCGCTCGACATGGGTGGCCTCGATGACCAGCATGCCGGCGCCGGAGTTCGCCAACATGCCGAGATGGGTCATGTGCCAGTCGTTACCGACGCCGTCGTCGGCGCTGTATTGGCACATTGGCGACACGACGATGCGGTTCGGCAGACTGAGATCGGCAAGTTTTATCGGTGAGAACAAAGCGCTCGGCATCGATGCTCACATGCGGCTGGAGGGGGGAAGACGATGAAGGACCACGGCGTATGACGGAACGATCCGCGCAGCCGCCGCTGGCAGTTTCAGGCTGTGGATAACGCGTCCCGGGTCCGGAATCTAGTCACGCCAAGTAGGCGCCGCGACCCTCGCCGATAGCGGCTGCGGCGGGGGACGGCTCGCCAGCCTCGCTTTGCGGCAGGTCCTCACCGTTCAGCGGCACGCCGGCAATCGCCGCCCATTGGTCGCGCACGCGCAATACTTTGCGCATTTCGTCGAGAAACTCGGCCTCGGTAAAGTAGTGCCGCCAGCGCCCGCTGTCGCACAAATCGAGGAAATGCTCCTGCCGACGCTCGATCAGTGCGAGCCAGCGGCGCGCGATACTGTCGTACCGACCGAATTGCGGTTCCGACATGGAAGAGCAACCAGAAGCGCAAAGTCAAAAACGCCGTCAAAATCGGCGCTTTCGGATAAACAACGTGTGTTTGTTGATTCGGCAATCGAAATGAATGTGGCGACAACGCGGACTATTTGTTGACTTTTAGTTTGTGGATAACAGCGTGCAAAATTGATTCGGTTTAAAGTCTTACGCGCAACCAGTTTCCCAGCTCGCCGACGATGCCGCGGCGAAACGTCAGTACGCAGGCGACGAAGATGACGCCCTGGATCACCAGCACCCATTGGCCGAACGACGCCAGATAGTTTTCCATCGCGACAATGATGAAGGCACCGACCGCCGGGCCGAAGATGGTGCCCAGCCCGCCGACCAGCGTCATCAATATGACTTCTCCCGACATGGTCCAATGCACGTCGGTCAGCGAGGCGAGCTGAAAAACCAAAGCTTTCAGCGATCCGGCGAGCCCGGCCAAGGTCGCCGACAGCACGAAAGCGACGAGTTTGTAGCGGTCGGTGCGATAGCCCAGCGAGATGGTGCGCTGCTCGTTTTCGCGGATCGCTTTGAGCACCTCGCCGAACGGCGAATTGATGATGCGGTAGATCAGGAAAAACGCGGCGAGCACGACGACGAGAACGAAGGCGTACATTATCATTTCGTTGTTGAGATCGAAAGCGCCGAACAATTGCCCGCGGCGCACATCCTGGATGCCGTCCTCGCCGCCGGTGAGTTTGACCCGCAGCGCGACCAGATACATCATCTGCGCCAGCGCCAGCGTAATCATGGCGAAATAGATGCCCTGGCGGCGAATGGCGATCATGCCGCCAATGAGGCCGAGCGCCGCGGCTGTCGCCGTGCCAATGACGATCGCCAGCTCCGGCGGCAGACCCCAGGACTTGGCGGCATAAGCGGCAAGATAGCTCGCCCAGCCGAAATACAGCGCATGGCCGAACGAGACCAGCCCGCCATAGCCGATCAGGAGATTGAAGGCGCTGGCGAACAACGCAAAGCACAGGGCCTTCTCCACGAAGACCGGATAGAACACGAACGGCGCCGCGATGAGAAACGCCAGCATCGCCGTTGCCGCCACGGCGAGATTACGGTCCGCTCCGCGGGAGAGCCGCATCGTATCCGCGGCGCTCGCCATCAAGCGCTCCTTCCGAACAGACCGGCCGGCCGGACGAACAGCACGACGACCATGATGATGAAGATCACCGTGTTCGAGGCTTCCGGAAAGAACACTTTGGTCAGGCCCTCGACGATGCCGAGCGCAAAGCCGGTGAGGATCGCGCCCATGATCGAGCCCATGCCGCCGATCACCACCACGGCGAACACCACGATAATGACGTCAGAGCCCATCTGCGGCGACACATTGTAGATCGGCGCCGCCATCACCCCGGCGAGCGCCGCAAGTCCAACGCCGAAGCCGTAGGTGAGCGTCACCATACGCCGCACGTTGATGCCGAAGGCACGAACCAGCGTCGGATTTTCGGTCGCAGCGCGCAGATAGGAACCCAATCGCGTGCGCTCGATGGCAAACCAGGTGCCAAAGCAGACGACAATCGAGAACGCGATGACCCAGGCGCGATAATTAGGAAGAAACATGAAGCCGAGATTGTGCCCGCCTTGCAGCGCATCCGGGATGTCATAGGGTTGCCCCGAGGAGCCGTAATAGTTGCGGAACAGACCCTCGATGATCAGCGCCAAGCCGAACGTCAGCAACAACCCGTAAAGGTGGTCGAGCTTCTGCAATCGCTGCAGAAAAAGCCGCTCGATCAGAATCCCGGTTGCCCCGACCACGATCGGCACGACGACCAAAGCCGCCCAGTAGCCGATGCCGAGGTATCGCAGCAACATGTAGGCGACGAACGCGCCCATCATGTACTGCGCGCCATGGGCAAAATTGATGATGTTGAGCATGCCGAAGATGACGGCAAGCCCGAGACTCAACAGTGCGTAGAACGAACCGTTGATCAGCCCGAGCAACAGTTGCGCGAACAGCGCCTGCGACGGGATGCCGAATACTTCGAACATGCGGACACGCTCGCTTCGTCCTCAACAGCCCGCGCGCTTCCTTTCCCCGCCCGGGCGCGCGCAAGCACGGGCCGGGCGGGGTAAGGCAGAAATTTACCCGCTTACCATCGGGCAGTTGTCGTCCTTCATCGGTCGGAAGGCTTGATCGGCCGGGACGGTGGCGCGCAGCTTGTAGTCGTCGCCCGGATATTTCGATTCCGCCGGCGACTTCACCTCGAACAGATAGGCCGGGTGAATCTTACGGCCGTCGGCGCGGACCACGCCCTTTCCAAACAGTGGATCGTCGGTCGGCAGTTTCTTCATTTCGGCGACCACGGCCTTGCCGTCGCTGGCGCTTTTGAGCGCGGCAACCGCTTTGAGGTAATGCAGGGCTGCCGAATAGATGCCGGCCTGGATCATGGTCGGGAATTTCCCCGGCTGTTCGACCTGCCAGCGCTTGGTCCAGGTGCGCGTGGCAGCGTTCATGTCCCAATAGAACGTCTCGGTCAGAACCAGGCCCTGTGCGACTTTCAGTCCCATCGCTTCGACGTCGGCGATAAAGACGAGCAACCCGGCGAAGTGCTGGCCGCCCGCCGTGATGCCGAACTCGGCGCCCTGCTTGATGGCGTTGATGGTGTCGCCGCCGGCATTGGCAAGCCCGATAATCTTTGCTTTCGAAGCTTGCGCTTGCAGGAGATACGACGAGAAGTCCTGGGTATTGAGCGGATGATCGACATGGCCGAGAATCTTGCCGCCATTGGCCAGCACGACCGCGCTGGTGTCGCGCTCCAGCGCATGGCCGAAGGCATAGTCTGAGGTGAGGAAGAACCAGGTATCGCCGCCGGTCTTCACCACCGATTTTCCGGTCGAGTTGGCGAGCATCCAGGTGTCGTAGGTCCAGTGGATGGTGTTGGGCGAGCATTTCGGCCCGGTCAGATCGGAGATTGCCGCGCCGGAAACCAGAAAGACCTTGTTCTTTTCCCGCGTGACGTCGCTCACAGCGAGCGCAACGGCGGAATTCGGCACGTCGACGATGGCGTCGACATGATCGACGTCGAACCATTGCCGCGCGATGTTTGAGCCGACATCGGGCTTGTTCTGGTGGTCGGCGCTGATGATGTCGACCGTCATGTTGTGAGCGGCGGGATTGAAGTCCTGCACCGCCAATTTGGCGGCGGCGACCGAGCCGGGTCCGGTGTCGGCGGCGTAAAGACTCGACATGTCGGTGAGCACACCGATCTTGACGTTGACCGGTTGGGCATGCGCGGCCGTCGTTATCAACGCGGCGGCGGCAAACGCCAGACTAGCTTTAAATCGCATTACGCACCTCCCTTTATGCGGGCTTTTTTGGCCCTGTGTTCGGTATATCAGAACTCCGAGATAGTCGTGCAGCTTAGCCGTATTCGCCTTTAGTTGCGGGGTGGAGAATTCGTCGACGACGCGGCCATGCTCTATGACGTAGTGCCGATCGGCCACCGCGGTGGCAAAGTGGAAATTCTGCTCGACCAGAAGAATGGTAAACCCTTGCGCCTTCAGCGAGCCGATGGTCTCGCGGATCTGCTGGATGATGACCGGGGCTAAACCTTCGGTCGGCTCGTCGAGCAACAGCAAGCGGGCGCCGGTGCGCAAGATGCGGCCGATCGCCAGCATCTGCTGCTCGCCGCCGGAAAGCTTCGTGCCCTGACTTGATAGCCGTTCGCGCAGGTTGGGAAACAAGGCGAAGATGCGATCGAGATCGAGCCCGCCCGGGCGCACTTGCGGCGGCAGCAGCAGGTTCTCGCGCACGTCCAGGCTGGCGAAAATGCCGCGCTCTTCCGGACAGAAGGCGATGCCGGAACGGGCGATCGCATCCGAGGACATGCCAATGAGGTCGCGGCCTTCGAAGCGCACCGAGCCACGGCGCTGCTCGACGATGCCCATGATCGATTTCAGCGTCGTAGTCTTGCCGACGCCGTTGCGGCCGAGCAGCGTCACCACCTCGCCCGGCTGCACGTCGAAGGTGACGCCGTGCAGAATGTGCGATTCGCCGTACCAGGCTTCGAGCCCCTTCACCGCCAGCATGGCGCGCGTCTCGGCTAGGCGCCCCTCAATCATGGCCGGTCCCGAGATAGGCTTCGCGCACCGCGGGATCCGCCGATACGGTCTGGTAGTCGCCTTCGGCGAGCACCTGGCCGCGGGTGAGCACGGTGATGCGATCGCACAGATCGGCGACCACGCTGAGATTATGCTCGACCATCAGCACGGTGCGGGTGGCGGCGACCGTTCTGATGAGCGCGCTGATGCGGCCGATGTCGTCATGGCCCATGCCCGCGGTCGGCTCGTCAAGCAGTAGCATTTCCGGATCGAGCGCGAGCGTGGTTGCGATTTCGAGCGCGCGCTTGTGGCCGTAGGGCAATTCGACGGCGAGCGCATTGGCATAAGGAGCAAGCCCGACATCGGCGATCAGCGCTAACGCGCGCTCATCGAGCGCATGCAGCACGCGTTTGCTCCGCCAGAAATCGAACGAACCGCCGCGCCGGCGCTGCAACGCGATGCGCACGTTCTCGAGCACCGTCAAATGCGGAAACACCGCGGAAATCTGAAACGAACGCACCAGCCCGAGCCGCGCGACGTCGGCCGGCTTAAGCGCGGTGATGTCGCGTCCATCGAATACGATGCGCCCGCGGGTCGGGGTGAGGAACTTGCTCAACAAATTGAAGCAGGTGGTTTTGCCGGCGCCGTTCGGGCCGATCATGGCATGAATGCTGCCGCGCGCGACGCGCAGGTTGACCGAGCGCACCGCGACGAAACCGGCAAAATCCTTGGTCAGGTCCTCGGTTTCGAGGACGGTATCGCCACGCACTTACTATTCCCCCACGATCGCCATTCTCCGCCATCTTCGGCGCAGGCGCAAAGGGACATTAGCGTCCGATCTATTTATGCCGCAGCGGCGGATGCAGCGTGCTTAAGCTGGGCCCCTGAAAACGATGACCCGCCCGGAGGGGACGAGTCCGGGCGGGTCTAAAATCGGCGCTGGCGTCGGGGAGTAGCGCGCCGATGGGGCTTGATTGCGCCACCAATCATTCGTCGGGCCGCGGCAAGAAAGGTTCAAGCGAGGGAAAAACCTGTACCGACAATAGGATAGCTTAGACGGCCCGGGTTATTTGCCCGGCTCGGCGGCTTCGGGGGCTTCGGGGGCTTCGGCAGGTTCAGCGGACTCGGCCGGCTCGGCCGACTCCACGACGCGCTCCTGCCGCATGCGCGCGATGATCTTGCCGAACTCTTCTTTGGCGAGCGACTTCATCGCGATGCGCACGCGATAGAGCCCGCCCTCGGTCGGACCGTCCACCAGCGCGGCCTGATAATTATGCAGGAAATTCGTGATCTCGGCGGCGCTTGCCGCTTGCGCGAAGCGCACCATCGCAAACGTGCCGTGGCGATGCGCGCTGCCGAGCGAGGCTAATTGGGACGAGCTTTGCGGCTTGGTGAAAATGTCGACGATCATGAAAGCCTGCAGCGCGATTGCGAGTACGGCAAAGGACGCGGCCACCGCCAAAGTGCGCGGCGGCAGATTGGCGAAAAATCCGGTCAGCCACCCGGCGGCCGCGCCAGGAACGTGCTTATGCGCGGCATTGGTCTCGGCGTCGATCGCCGCCATCAGCCGGTCGGCGACATGCGGCCGCGGCGCGCCGAGAGTTTCGTTGAGGTGAATGGTTTCGACGATCTCTTCGCGGACCAGATCGACATGGCGTGCGAGCTCGGCGTCTTGCCGCAATGCCTCCTCGACGCGCTGACGGTCGCGGCGACGCAACGTGCCGGCCGCGTACCAGGGCAACAGCGCCTCGATCTCGCCGGGCTCGCCATTTTGGCCCGGATTGCGTGTCGCGTCGGCGCCCATCATGGCCAACCTCGATCGATTCCCGCCATTCGGCATAATTCTCCAAGCTTCTTGCGCGCATAGAACATTCGCGTCTTCACCGTGTTCTCCGGAATTCCGATAATCCGAGCGACTTCCTCCACCGACTTCTCGTGGTAATAAACAAGATCGATGACTTCGCGGTGCTCGCGGGACAGTCCGGCGAGGCACTTGCGCAATTTTTCGCCCTTATCGACTTTTGCCAGGGCAAGTTCCGGATCATCCGATGGTTCCTCGATCAATTCCGCCGCTTCGTCGTCCAACCCGTCCTCGCGCCGCTTGCGCAACTGCGACAGCGCCTTGAACCGTGCGATGGCGATGAGCCAGGTCGAAACCGCGCTTCTGCCTTCAAACCGGTTGGCCTGCCGCCAGACGTCCAAAAACACCTCGCCGATGACGTCCTCCGCCGCCATCTCGTCACGCAACAAACGCAGCACAAAGCGATAGATCCGCACATGGTGCCGCGCGAACAGCACCTGCATCGCCAGCCGGTCGCCTCGGGCAATTCGACCGATCAGCGCTTCATCAGCCGGTGCGTGCATCGCCATAGAGTCGGCTCGCGAATTGGTCGCCGCTCACGACCAAATGGTTCAAATGCCTGGGAAAAATCTTTGATGCTGCGAGGCACACGGACTAGAGTGAATTCCCGCATTTCCTCAGAGTCTTAGCCCCAGCGACCCGACAGCTCCCAGCACCGAGGTCAAATTGCCCCCGAACGGCGCCGCCGCGCAAGGGCATTCGGTGCAGCCTCGGGGGATGCGGCTGCTTTTGCGTTAATTGCCGGTGACGAGCCTAGCGGCCGGTGCTGGGAAGGGTTTCGCCGAGGGGCTTTTCCTCAAGCAGGATCACCGCCAGGAAGGAAACCGCAAGCGTGCCGGCAATGGCAAGGAAAACCGTTTGGAACGTCGCCACCGACGCGCTGCCCAAAAACGCGTGGCCGAGCGAACCCGGTGCCGCCCCGACCGGCGCATTGGCCAGTATGACCGCGCCGAAACCGGCGATCAGCATCGTGCCCATCAGCGTGCGCGCAAAGTTCATCGTGCCGATTGCCGCGCCGAGATTGTGAATGGAAACGGTATTTTGCAGCGCCACTTGGGTGAGCGGCGCCGTGGGTCCGAAACCGACGCCGATCAGAAACAAAATGATCTCGAATTTCAGCGAGCTCATACCCCCGGCCGAGAAGGCGAGTGCGACGACCGCGCCTAGTCCGACGACGAGAAAGCAAAGCGGCAAAAGTTTATAACGCCGCACCCGGCCGATCAGCTGGCTGGATAGTCCGGCGCTGATATTGAGCGTGACCATCAAAATCATCAGGCTCAGTCCCGAGGAGGTCGCCGACCAGCCGAGCGCGCTTTGCAGATACATCGGCAGAAAAATATTGAGGCACACGATCGAGCCCCAGCCGAACGAATGTGCCGCAATGGTCAGCCGTGCGGCGGGATCGGCCAGGATGGCGATCGGAATCAGCGGTTCGACGGCGGTGAGAAGCCGCACGACGAAACCGGCGCCCAGGACCACAGCGGCGCCAAGCAGCGCCAGCACCGGCGCCGACAGCCACGGATAACGCACGCCGCCAAGATTGAGCGCCAGCATGAAGGACGAGCTTGCCGCCATCACCAGAACCGCGCCGAGAAAATCGAGCCGGTGCGGCCTGCCGTGTCGCGGCAGTCGGCGCAGCGTTCTCGCGGCGAGCCCCATGGCAACGATGCTGAACGGGATTTTCCATAAAAAAATCATCCACCAATAGAGGTGATCGCAAATCCAGCCGCCAAGCACCGGGCCGCAGCCGCCCGCGGTGGTGAATGCGATCGAGAAATAGGTGTAGTATTTGGCGCGCTCCTTGGGCGGGGCCATGTCGCCGAGCACCATCTGGGCGCTCGAAATCATGCCGCCGCCGCCCATACCCTGCACGACGCGGCCGCAGATCAGCATCAGCATGCTGGTCGCCGATGCCGAGATGAACGCACCGGCCATATAGATCACCAGCGCGATCAACAGCGTAACGCGCCGGCCGTGGATGTCGGCGAATTTGCCGTAGAGCGGCGTGAGCGCGGTCGCGGCGATCAGGTACGACGTGATCACCCATGGCAGCTCGTTGATGTCGCCGAACACCCGGCCGATGGTCGGCAGCGCGCTGGCGAGAATCGATTGATCGACCGAGCCCAGGAACACCGGCAGCATCATGCTCATGACGATCAGCCGCTTTTCGCCGTGCGTCAGCGGTTTCGGCTCGGCATTAAGTCCAGGCGCGGCCGCCGCTGCCGGCGGCGCGGCAAAACCCGCGGGTCCCTGCTGCGCGACAATCGCTTCACTGCGCGGCCATATGGCGCTTTCGCTGCGCTCGTCATTCATGAAGCGAATTCACGCCACGACAAGCGCGGCGTCCTCCCGACGGATTGAGCGTCGAGCAATAACGGCAAAGGCGGCCTCTGTCATTTGGGCAAAGGCCGGTTAAGGCCGAAACTAGCGCATGGCGGCTCTTCGGGCTAACAACCCACCCCACCGGTCCTGGATCGCAACCTGCCAAGCGGTGTCACAAATTGGTGTCTTAGCCATCGCATCTTTATTGAGGCCGCCACGGCAAGAGCGCCATCGTGTAAAGTACGGTGCCCCTTATCGCCGGGAGTTATCGAGGCGGCCAAAATTGATCTAGTCTTCATTGGTAGCCGGAAAAATCGCGGAGGGTTGACATGACGCTTCTCGAATTTCACGTTCTTATCAGCTTGGTCGAAATGGTGGCCGGCCTTATCGTGTTGTACGGCCTGCTAACCGGAAGGGCTTTCGGCGCTTGGACCGTGCTGTTCCTCGCCACCGCCGTCCTGACCAGCGTGACCGGCTTCCCCCTGCCGCCATTCGGCTTCGATCCGCCCCGCGCGATCGGCATCCTCACCCTCGTCCTCCTCGCCATCGCAGTGATCGGCTATTATTTGTTCCAGCTCGCCGGCACCTGGCGCTGGATTTATGTCGTCGCCGCGCTGGCGGCACTTTATCTGGACGTGTTCGTCGGCGTCGTCCAATCGTTCATGAAAATACCGTCGCTGCACGCCCTGGCGCCGACACAATCCGAACCGCCCTTTCTCGTCGCTCAGGGTGTCGTTCTGGTGCTGTTCGTTGTGCTGGGATTTTTCGCGGTGCGAAAGTTTCATCCGGCTTTCGCGCCGACAGCTTGAAAATCGGGAGATGAAAGATGAATCCGCGCGATCCTAAATCCTTACAAACTGCTCCGCTCGCGACGCCGACGGACCTCAAGTCGAATGCCACGCAGGACATTGCCGGCGCGTTGAATATCGCGCTTGCCGACATGTTCGCGCTCTATGTCAAGACCAAGAACTTCCATTGGCACGTCTCCGGTCCGCATTTTCGCGACTATCACCTCATGCTCGACGAGCAGGCCGATCAGATTTTCGCCACCACCGACGCGATTGCCGAACGCATCCGCAAGATCGGACGCACCACCATTCGCTCGATCGGCCATATCGGCCGGTTGCAACGGGTGCTAGATAATGACGCCGATTTCGTCACGCCATTGGATATGCTCGCCGAGCTGCGCGACGACAACAAACAGCTGGCGGCCAACTTAAGGGAAACCCACGACCTGTGCGACGAGCACCGCGATGTGGCGACCGCGAGCCTGATCGAAATCTGGATCGACGAGGCCGAGCGCCGTACCTGGTTCTTGTTCGAAGCTTCGCGCGGGGTCGGCGAACACGCCTGAGCTCCAAGCCGCCCCTCCGACGCTACTGCTTGAGCGTATTGACGACCTTGAAGCTCGCCTGGGTCTTGGCCTTGAGATCGTCGAGCGTGACGTCGGGCGCCAGCTCGATCAACGTCAAGCCGCCGCCGTGGCGGTCGAGCGTGAAGACGCCGAGGTCGGTGATCACCATGTCGACGACGCCAGCGCCGGTGAGCGGCAGCGTGCAGCGGTTCTTGAGCTTGGAATCGCCCTTGGCCGAATGCTCCATGACGACGACGACTTTCTTGACGCCGCCGACCAGGTCCATGGCGCCGCCCATGCCCTTGACCATCTTGCCGGGAATCATCCAATTGGCGAGGTCGCCGTTTTCCGCGACCTCCATCGCGCCGAGGATGGCGATGTCGATATGGCCGCCGCGGATCATGGCGAAGCTGTCCGCGGAGTTGAAATAACTCGTGGTCGGCAGCTCGGTGACGGTCTGCTTGCCGGCATTGATCAGGTCGGGATCTTCCTCGCCCTCGAACGGGAATGGCCCGGTACCGAGCATGCCGTTCTCCGATTGCAGCTGCACGCTCATGCCGTCCGGAATGTAATTCGACACCAGCGTCGGAATGCCGATGCCGAGATTGACGTAAAAGCCATCGCGCAGCTCTTTGGCGGCGCGTTCGGCCATCTGATCGCGGGTCCAGGGCATTGCTTCGACTCCTGTCAGACTTCCTCGCCGGTTCCAGCGGGTGCATCGGCTTTTTGACGCTTGCGGACCGTGCGTTGCTCGATGTGCTTGGTCGCCATCGGCACGTGGATCATGCGTTTGACATAGATGCCGGGCGTGACGATGTGGTCGGGATTGATATCGCCGGGCTGCACCAAGTGCTCAACCTCGGCCACGGTCACCTTGCCGGCGGTCGCCATCGGCGGATTAAAATTGCGCGCGGTCTTGCGATAGGCAAGGTTTCCCTCGGTATCGCCGCGATAGGCGTGGACGATCGACAGATCCGCGACCAGCCCACGCTCCATCACGTAACGCTCGCCGTCGAATTCGCGCGTGTCCTTGCCTTCGGCGATCTTGGTGCCGTAGCCGGTCTTGGTGAAGAAGGCGGGGATGCCGGCGCCGCCGGCGCGGATGCGCTCGGCTAGCGTGCCCTGCGGGTTGAATTCGATCTCGAGCTCGCCCGCGAGGTATTGCTGCATGAAGGTCTTGTTCTCCCCGACATAGGAGGAGATCATCTTCTTGATCTGGCGGGTGTCGAGCAGAATGCCGAGCCCCTTGCCGTCGGTCCCGCAATTATTGGAGACGACGGTCAGGTTCTTGACCCCGGAATCGCGGATGGCGAGGATCAAGGTTTCCGGGATGCCGCACAGGCCGAAGCCGCCGGCCATGATGGTCATGCCATCCTTAAGCAACCCGGCCAGTGCGGATCGTGCATCCGCATAGACCTTGTTCATGACCGCTCCATTTCCCCCGGACAAAACCTACATACGCATAGCTGGACCGGCGGAAAGGTTCAACCGCCGCCGGGCGTTGTGTATGTCCCTATGATGGGAAGCTGGATTTGCGGGTGCGGATAGTAGTTCCACGCCACAAACATGGCGGCAAATAGAATGGCGGCGACCACCGCGGCGCCGACGCGATTACGAAACGAGATGATGCCGCCGACGAACGCCGCGACAAATACGAAGGCCGCCATCAAGGCGACGTAAGTCCAGTTCACGGTGGACAGGTCGATGGACATAAGTGGCTCCCCGCTAGGCCCCGATCCGGACCGGTTAGCTCTGATGTTACCCGAGGTCACCCGCGCGCGCGACACCTTGGCGCGGCTTCGCACAAGAAGATATAAGACAGCCGCAACCCGCCCATGACGTCAGCCCGGCGCGGTGCCGGTGCCCGCCTCGATGACCAATGTCCTCATTCTGCTCGGCCTGACGGAGGCGATCCGCAAGCAATACCGCGACCGCTTGCAAGAGCGCTTTCCCGGCGTGCCGATGACGCTCGTCGATCACCACTCCAAGGTCGGGCCCCATATTGCGGCCGCCGACGCTTTGATCACGTTCACGCCGATGATGACGGCAAAAATCCTGGAGCAGGCGCCAAACCTGAAATGGATTCAGACGCTCGGCACCGGCGTCGACAACCTCATCGACCAACCGACCCTGCGCAAGGATGTGATCGTCACCAATGTCCGCGGCATTCATGGTCCGCCGGTCTCGGAGGCCGCGCTTGGGACCATGCTGGCGCTGGCCCGCGATCTGCCGGGCGCGGTACGGGCCCAGGACGCGCGGCAATGGCGGCGCTGGCCGGCGCAGCTTCTGCACAACAAGACGGTCGGCATTTTCGGCATCGGGCTGATCGCCGAGGCGCTGGCGCCGAAATGCAAAGCGTTTGGCATGACGGTGGTCGGTGTGAGTTCGGCGCCGCGCCCGGTTGCCGGCTTCGACCGCATGCACGGCCGCGACGAACTGTTGCAGGTCGTCGGCGACTTCGACTTTTTTGTACTCTTGACGCCATTAACGGCAGCGACGCGCAACAGCATCGATGCCAAGGTGCTTGCGGCAATGAAGCCTTCGAGTTTTTTGGTCAATCTCGCGCGCGGCGGCGTGGTCGACGAGCCGGCGCTGGTGGAGGCGCTCAAATCGGGCCGCATTGCCGGCGCCGCGCTTGATGTATTCAACCAGGAACCGCTGCCCGCCGATCATCCGTTCTGGTCGATGCAGAACGTGCTGATCACCACGCATCAGGGCGGCTTCTGCGACGTCTATATCGACTATGCTTTGCCCACCGTCGAGGCCAATATGCGATGCTTTCTCAAGGGCGACATCGGCGGCATGATCAACGTGGTGCCTCATTAGGAGTTAAGCGCGATGGAACAGCTGTCCGAACGCCTGCAGACGCCGATCTCGACCGCCGAACTGGAGCGGCGCTGGGCCGCGGTGCGCTCGGCAATAGAGCGCGACAAGGTCGACGTGCTGTTGATGCAGAACAACAGCGATCAGATGGGCGGCTACGTCAAATATTTCACCGACCTGCCGGCGACCAACGGCTATCCGCTGACCGTGGTATTCCCGCGCGACGATCTGATGACGCTGGTGAGCCAAGGCCCGTTCGGCGGCGTCACCGAACTCAACGGCAAGAGCGACGGCACCCGCCGTGGCGTCAAACAATGGTTTACGACGCCGAGCTATGCCTCCTGTTATTACACCGCGCCCTACGATCCGGAACTCGCGGCCAAGGCGCTCGCGCCCTATGCCGGCGGCACCATCGGCCTGGTCGGCACCTATCAGATGTCGTTTGCGATGGTCGATTACCTGCAAAAGGGGCGCTTCTCCAACACCAAGTTCGTCGACGCCTCCGATCTGGTCGATCGTATCAAGGTCATCAAAAGCGCCGAGGAACAGGATCTGGTGCGGCGCGCCGCGGCCATGCAGGACGGCGCCATGCGCGCCGCCTTTGCCGCTGTCGAGCCCGGCATGCGCGACCGCGATATCGCCGCGATCGCGCAATGCTACAGCCAACGCCACGGCAGCGAGCACGGCATCTATCTGTGCGCCTCGATGCCGCCCGGCAAGCCGGCGCAATTCGCCGCGCGCCATTATCAGAACCGCGTCATTCAGGAAGGCGACGCGGTGGCGCTTCTGGTCGAAGATGCCGGACCCGGCGGCATGTATACCGAGCTCGGCCGCACTTGCGTGGTCGGCAAGGCGTCGCAACAGATGAAGGACGAGTACGCCTTCGCGCTCGAAGCCCGCAAATTCAATCTCGGCCTGTTAAAGCCCGGCGCGCGGTGCAAGGACGTGTTCGAGGCCTATAACGACTTCATGCGCAAGAACGGCCGGCCGGAAGAAAAGCGTCTGCATTGCCACGGCCAGGGCTACGATCTGGTCGAGCGTCCGCTCATCCGCAGCGACGAGCCGATGAATATCGAAAAGGACATGAACATCGTGGTGCATCCGACCTATATGCGAGGCGGCATGCTGTCGTGGTTTTGCGACAACTATCTGATCGGCCCGAACGGCCCGGGCGAGCGCTTGCACCATTTCCCCGAAGAGATCACCGAATTGGGCTGATGCCGCAGTAGCGTTAACGACGCCGTTTTTTGTCCGCTATTTGCGCGAAAAAATCCGCAATTGCGCCACCGTGCGGTCACGCCGGCTGTGCCCAATGCCGGCCTGATTAGGTAATGGAGTACGCAGTGCGTCGTTTTCGCACCGTTTGCGCAGGGGCAATCGCGGCAATGGCTGTAGCACTGGCGCTCAGTGGCGCGCAGGCGCAGACCGCGCCGGGCCAGCAGGTCGGCAGGCCAGCGTTGCTTGCGGGTCTGCGGCCGCCTCATGAGAGCAAGCATTCGGTCCACGCGAAAACCGCGCACGCAACGATCAGGAAAACATCTGCCAAGAAGACGCGTCACGCCAGAATGGCCGCAGAGCACAGACGCCACATCTCGGTCAGAAAGATCGCGAAGAGCAAACACCAGCATCGCGAACGCGCCGTCGCCGCGTCGGCATTCGCCGAAGAACCGTCGGCGCAAACTGCCCCGAACTTGGCATTGATCCGCGACACGCCCGCGGTTGATACGGTGTCGCCGGCTGCTAGTGCCGCCGCAACGGCGCCCGCTACCGCACCGTCAAACGTCGATCCCAGGCCCGACGCGATGGTGGTCAGCGGTCAATCGGAGCAGACGGAATCGGCGGACCAAGTCAACACGCTCGATCTTGCCGTCCAACGCGGCGCGCCGCCGGCGACGCCGCCAAACGATCCGGCGGCTGTCGCGCCTGCTTCCGCCACACAAACCGCCCTCGCGCTGGCTGTGCAAGCGCAAAAGGGTCGAAATGCAGCTACGGTTGGCAGCGCCTCGTGGATCGCGCAGATGCTGGCCGCGCTCGGCGGCGCAATCGCCGCGGGCGCTGTCGCCTGGTTTCTGATCGGCTCTGGCCCGGTGCGGACTTACGGCTAGATTTTGTTCAAGCATGATCTTTTCCGAAAACCGGTATCCACTTTTCGGGATCATGCTCTAACTTACGCCGCGCGCATCGCGCCTTTCGTCTTCAGCGTATTGAACAGATCGAACGCCTCTTTCGGCTTCATGTTCTTGTGCACGACGGCCGCCACCGCGGCGATCATCGCTTGCGGCGCGGCGGATTGGAAAATATTGCGGCCCATGTCGACGCCGGAGGCACCCTGCTGGACGGCATTGTACGCCATGGTGAGCGCGTCGAGCTCGGGGAGCTTCTTGCCCCCGGCCATTACGATCGGCACCGGGCACGACGCCGTGACGGTCTCGAAATCCTCGTCGACGTAATAGGTCTTCACATATTGCGCGCCGAGCTCGGCGATGATGCGGCAGGCGAGCCGGAAATATTTGGCATCGCGCACCATGGCCTTGCCGACCGCGGTGATGCCCATCACCGGTATGCCGGCGCGCAAGCCCGCATCGACGAGCTTGGTCATATTGTGCACCGAGCGCGTCTCGTGCTCGCCGCCGATAAAAACCTGGATGCCGACGCCGGCGGCGTTCAATCGCACCGCATCGTCCATGTCCATGGCGATCTCTTCGTCGGACAGTTCCTCGCGCAATATGCTGGGACCGCCGCTCGCCCGCAGCACCATCGGCTTGCCGCACTCGGCGGGAATGACGGTGCGCAAGATGCCGCGCGTGCAGAATAAAGCATCGCAGGACGGCAATAGCGGCACGATCGACAGGTCGATGCGTTCGAGCCCGGTGGTCGGGCCCTGGAAATAGCCGTGGTCGACGGCGAGCATCACGGTGCGGCCCGAAGCCGGATTGAACACCCGCGCCATGCGATTTTTCATGCCCCAGTCGAGCTGATGCGAGCCCTTCAGATAGAAGCCCGGCGTCTGCTGCGGTCGATCGAGGGAATAGCGTTCGCCTTCCTTGTCGGCTTCCGGCATTGTCGTCAGTCCTTGCCTGTTATTTCAGTCGTCAGCGTTGCGGACCCGGGGGCGGCGGCTCTGGCGGGCGATAATAGGGGTTGATGGCGCAAAAGCCGCGGCTGCCCTGGGTGACGGCCGGCTCGCAATCGGGAACCGAGTCGTATTCGCAGTCCCAATTGAGGTTATCGCCGCCATCATTGGTGACGGCGCACCACTTTTCGTCGCCATAAGTGCCAGCGGAACTCGCCGGAATGCCGAGGCACAGCGCCGCCGCCACTAAAGCCGCGACAAATAGCAGTTTGCGAAGGGTGATTTGCACTGCGGCAGTTTAGGCGGCCGGACTCGAAATGCAATGCGAAGGACCGCACGGCTTGGGTGGCGGCACTCTTTTTCGTCGCCCTTTCTGCTTATTCCTCTTGCTTGCCCCTCTTGGCAATGTTCTCTTTTTGTTCTAGACTGCCTTTCTAGAACATACATTGAACATTGACACCCTTATCCACGGCCAAATGGCCTAAAGAACAGGGTTCGAGAGGCTGGCTAAATGACGGAGCTCGCTACTCTTTCCGGCACGCTTCCAAGCGCGCTTTCCCGGACGCGAAGCCGCGCCGCCGTGATGTATGAATTGCGGCGGTTTCTTTCCGCGAATGAGGGTTCGCGGCAAGAAGGTTTGCACAAAATCCTGCCTTTCGGCCTTGCCGCCGTGGATTCCCACTTGGCGGAGGGCGGCTTGGCCTGCGGCGCCTTGCATGAAGTGGTGCCCGAAATGCAGGCGGCTTTGCCGGCCGCCTTCGGCTTCATCGTGGCATTGCTGGCCCGCACCTCAGTGAACCCTCCCCTAACACGCTTGCACTCGGGCACGCGCCAGCGCGAGCCGGGTGGGAGGAGGGAAAAGATCGTCTTCGTCCTGCCGGCCTATACGCAGCGCCAGCATGGCCGCCTTTGCGGACATGGCCTCAACGCGCTCGGCCTCGATCCGGCACGCCTGATCCTCATCGAGACCGCACAGCGCAAAGACACGTTGTGGGCGATAGCCGAGGCGTTGCGTTCGGCGGCGCCGGCCGCCGTCGCCGGGATGATCGACAAGCTCGATCTGAAGACCAGCCAAAAGCTGCATCTCGCCGCCAGCGATGCCGGCCTGCCGCTGTTGCTGTTGCGGCCGGCGCCAACGCTGGAAGCAAGCGCCGCAGCCACGCGTTGGCGCGTCGGCACGGCGGAAGCCGCGCGCGACCGCTTCGGTCTTTACGCGCGCCCCCGATGGCATCTGCAACTTGAACGGGCTCGCAACGGACGACCGGGCGAATGGGTAGTGGAGTACGATCATGTCGCGCATCGTTTCAGTCTGGCTGCCGCGCTGGCCGATCCAGCGCTTTCTCGCGGCGCAGGCGACGGCGCCGCAGGCAAAAGATTCTTGCAAGCCGGTCGATCCTGACCGGCCGTTCGTCCTTACTATTGCCGGCACCGGCGGCCCGCGCATCGCCGCCTTGAACGAGGCGGCGGAGGCGGCGGGGCTTGCCGTCGGCGAACCCTTGGCCGACGCGCGGGCGCAAGCGGGTTTTTTGCAAGTGCGCACGGTAGATGCCGCTGCCGACGATGCCGCGCTGCGCCGGCTGGCTTTGTGGGCGACGCGTTACACGCCGACCGCTTCGCCCTTGTGCAGAGATTTTTGGAGCGAGGACAACGGCGCCGATGGTTTTTTCCTCGACATCGAAGGCGCCGCACATCTGTTCGGCGGCGAGGAAAGATTGATCGCCGATCTTGCCGAAAGGCTTGGTCGTTTCGGGCTCGCGGCACGGCTTGCGGTGGCCGACACGCCGGGCGCCGCCTGGGCGGCCTCGCGCTTTCACCAAGCGCCTTTGTTTGTTTTGCCCCCGGGCCGGGAAGCCGCGGCGCTCGCGGATCTGCCCATTGCAGCCTTGCGGCTATCGTCGGAAACCCGCACGGCGCTACGCCGGCTCGGCTTCAAAACCATCGGCGCGTTGATCGACAAGCCGCGCGCGCCTTTCGCCGCGCGTTTTGCCGCCGAACTCCTGCGCCGTCTCGACCAGGCGCTCGGCCGCGTCGACGAGCCGCTGGTCCCCATCGTCGCGCCGCCGGTCTATCACAGCCTGCAATATTTACTCGAGCCGATCGTCACGGCGGCGGCGGTCGTCGCCCGCGCCAGCCGGCTCATGCAAAACCTTGTCCATGTGCTCTCCCGCGACGATGTCGGCGCACGGGCGTTGCGGCTTTGCCTCTATCGCGTCGATGGCGCGGTCGAAACCATCGCTATCGGTCTTACCGCGCCGACGCGCAGCGTTGCCCATGTGGCGCGTCTGATCGATCTCAAGCTCGAAGCGCTTGCGGCGATGGAAGATGCCGGCTTCGGCTTCGAGGCCATCGGGCTTGCCGTCATCCGCGCCGAACCGATGCCGGCGCGGCAGACCGAACTGACTTCCCCTGAGGGAGGGTCGGGATGGGGGCAAGACGACCGTACCGAGCGGTGCGCGGCCTTGATCGATGCGCTACGCCAACGTCTCGGCCCGCACAGCGTGCGGCGTTTCGCGCCCGTCGCCAGTCATCTGCCCGAGCGCGCCGAAATCCTGCCGCCTGTTAACGGCGAAGTTTCGGCTTGGCCCGCGCCAGAGCAAGAACGCCCGCTCCTGCTCTTGCCCCGCGCCGAACCGGCCGAAGTCACCGCGCTGGTGCCCGACGGTCCGCCGCGGCGGTTTTGCTGGCGCGGCGTGACCTACGACGTCGCCGGCGCGCAAGGACCGCAACGCATCGGCGCCGAGTGGTGGCGTAAGCCACGTCTGTCCACTCATTCCCGCGACCCGCCTACGCTCGCTCGGCGAGCTACGGCGGGTTTGGAGTCCGCCGAAGCGCGGAGCGCGAAGGCGGAAAGCGGGAATCCAAGCAGGAATCCATGTGGGGGCGAGCAGCACCAAGCTCCGACGCGCGACTATTACCTCGTCGAGGATTTGGGCGGACATCGCTTCTGGCTCTACCGCGAAGGTCTTTACGGGCGCGAAACAGCGGCCGCACGCTGGTTCGTGCAAGGTCTTTTTGCGTAAAGGTGCTTTTTGCGTGAGTAAATCCGATGAGCACCTACGCCGAACTCGCCGTAACGACTAACTTTTCCTTCCTGCGCGGCGCCTCGCATCCGCCGGAAATGGTAGCGCGCGCCGATGAACTTGGGCTCGCCGCTATCGGCATCGCCGACCGCAACTCTTTTGCCGGCGTGGTGCGCGCTTACGACGAAGCACGCAAACGAAACATCAAGCTCCTCGTCGGCACGCGGCTTGTCACCAGCGACGGGTTCGAAGTGCTGGCCTATCCGACCGATCGTACGGCCTACGGCCGGCTCTGCCGCCTCATCACTGCGGGCAATCTCAAGGCCAAGAAAGGCGAATGCGAGCTCGTCTTCGAGCAGATTCTCAGCGCCGGCGAAGGGCAGATTTTTATCGCCTTGCCGCCGCAAAAGTTTCCCGGGCGCAGCGCAGCACGGAACGGAGTGGAGTGGTGCGCTGCAGACCCGGAATCGTCAAAAACTCCGAGTTTGGAACGATCCCGGATCAGCGGTGCAGCGTCCCACGCTGCACCGCATCCGGGAAACGAGCCTGAGTTTACCGAACGCCTCTCGGCTCTGGCGCGCGCCGCGCCCGGCCGCACCTTCCTCGCCGGCGTGCATTATCATCGCGGCGACGAGCCGCGCCGGCTCGGTCTTTTGGCCGAACTCGGCGCCCGGCTTGGGTCGCCGCTCGTTGCCGTCAACGACGTTATCTACCACGTGCCGGAGCGCCGGCCGCTTGCCGACGTGCTCACCTGCGTGCGCGAAAAATGCACGCTCCACGAAGCCGGTTTGCGGCTCACCATCAATGCCGAGCGGCATATCAAGCCGCCGATGGAGATGGCGCGGTTGTTCGCCAATTTTCCCGACGCCATCGCCCGCACCGTTAAGATTGCCGAAGCCTGCCGCTTCTCGCTCGGCGAATTGAAATACGAATATCCCGACGAGCCGGTGCCGGAAGGCAAAACCGCGCAGCAGCATCTCGAGGACTTGACTTGGGCGGGCGCGCGCGAACGCTATTCGCTCGACAGATATCCGGAAGGCATTCCCGCCGACGTGCAAAAACGCCTGCGCGATGAGCTTAAACTCATCGCCAAGCTCGACTATGCGCGCTACTTCCTCACCGTGTACGATGTCGTTGCTTTTGCGCGCAATCAGGACAAGGAAATCCTCTGCCAAGGCCGCGGCTCGGCGGCCAACAGCGCGGTGTGCTTTTGCCTCGGCATCACCTCGGTGAACCCGGACAAAAGTAATCTTCTGTCCGCCCGTTTCATTTCCGAGAACCGCGGCGAGCCGCCCGATATCGACGTCGATTTCGAGCACGAGCGGCGCGAGGAAGTGATCCAGTACATTTACCGGCGCTACGGCCGTCATCGCGCGGCGATTTGCGCAACCGTGGTGCATTACCGCTCGCGCCGCGCCATCCGCGAAGTCGGCAAGGTGTTGGGTTTGACCGAGGACGTCACCGCGGCGCTGGCCAAGACCGTATGGGGCTATGGCGACGGCCTGCCGGACGATCACATCCGCCAAGCCGGCCTCGATCCGAGCAATCCGGTGATCCGCCAAGCCGTTGATCTTGCCGACGAGATGATCGGATTCCCCCGCCACCTGTCGCAGCATGTCGGCGGCTTCGTGCTCACCCGCAGCCCCCTCGATGAGACGGTCCCCATCGGCAATGCCGCAATGGACGACCGCACCTTCATCGAGTGGGACAAGGACGACATCGACACGCTCGGCCTGATGAAGGTCGATGTGCTCGCGCTCGGCATGTTGAGCTGCCTGCGCCGCGGGCTCGATCTTTTGCAAGCCCATTACGGCAAGGATTACTCGCTCGCTACGCTGCCGGCCGACGATGCGGCCGTCTACGACATGCTGTCGCGCGCCGATTCAGTCGGCGTGTTCCAGGTCGAGAGCCGGGCGCAGATGTCGATGCTGCCGCGATTGAAGCCGCAATGCTTCTACGATCTCGTCATCGAGGTCGCGATCGTGCGGCCGGGGCCGATCCAGGGCGACATGGTGCATCCTTACTTGCGCCGGCGCGACGGCATCGAGCAGGAGCATTACCCCTCCCCCGCTCCGGCGCATGGGCCGGCCGACGAATTGAAGGACGTTCTCAAACGCACGCTCGGCGTGCCGCTGTTCCAGGAACAGGCGATGCAGATCGCGATTGCGGCGGCGAAATTCACGCCCGACGAGGCCGACGGGCTGCGCCGCGCCATGGCCACGTTCCGTCACACCGGCAATGTCCATTTGTTCCGCGACAAGTTCATCAACGGCATGGCCGGGCGCGGCTACGACCGCACCTTCGCCGAGCATTGCTTCGGCCAGATCGAAGGGTTCGGCGAATACGGTTTTCCCGAAAGCCACGCCGCGAGCTTTGCACTTCTAGTTTACGCCTCGGCGTGGATCAAATGCCGCTATCCGGACGTTTTCTGCGCCGCCATCCTCAACAGCCAACCGATGGGTTTTTATCAGCCGGCACAGCTCGTGCGCGACGCGCGGGCGCACGGCATCGAAATTCGTCCCGCCGACGTCAATTTCAGCGCCTGGGACTGCACCCTGGAAACCGCCCCCTCCCATCCCTCCCCCGCAAAAGGGGGTCATGCAGTGCGTCTCGGCTTCCGCCTCATCGCCGGACTTGCAGAAGAAGAATTGAAAAAACTCATTGTGGCGCGCGGCAACGGTTTTTCCTCGATCGAGAGGCTCGCAGCGATTGCCGGGGTTTCGCGCTTCACCATCGAACGGCTGGCGGAAGCCGATGCGTTCCGCTCGCTGGGGCTCGATCGGCGCGCCGCTTTATGGGCGGCGCGACGGCTCGACATGATCGGCATTCGGCCGCCGCGCGGCGCCGCCAAAGCGAAAAATATAGTCCAAGATATAGTACAAGACTTGGCGCTGCCGCTGCTCACGCCGCATTTGAGCGACGAGCTTTTCCCGGAGGAAGCCGTCGCGCTCCCCGCCATGCCGCTCTGCGAGCATGTCGTGGAGGATTACGTCGCGACCGGGCTGTCGCTGAAAGCGCATCCGGTGCATTTTTTTCGCGACCGCCTCACTGCACTCGGCACCATTCGCAATACCGAGCTGCGTGGCGAACATTTGGCGCAGGATTCGTTCGTCACCGTCGCCGGTCTCGTCTTGGTGCGGCAGCGGCCGGGCACTTCGAAGGGCGTCGTGTTCATGACGCTCGAGGACGAGACCGACATCGCCAACATCATCATCTGGCCGAAAGTCTTTGCCAAAAACCGCCGCACGGTAATGACGACGCGTTTCCTCGCCGTACGTGGGCGGCTGCAACGTGCCGGCCTCGTCATCCATGTGGTTGCGGAAAGTTTTTTCGATCTTTCCGCCGAGCTACCATCGCTGCGCGACGGCGAGCTTTTCCTGCCGAACCCTTCGTGCCCGACGCATCAGGAAGGGTCGTGGCGCATTCTCAAGAGCCGCGATTTTCATTGACTGCCCCACCGACAAACCAACGGAGCCCTGCCATGTGCGGCCGCGCCAAACTGCCCGACGACGTTTCCGAAATAAAACTCGATCTGAAAATCGACTTCGACGAGATCGGCGACTACCGGCCGCGCTGGAACGCAGCGCCGACGTCAAAGCTTCCCGTCGTCGTCTCGAACCATGGCCAACGGACGCTCACTGCGATGCGCTGGGGACTCATCCCGGCCTGGGCTAAGGACGCCAAAATCGGCTATTCGACCTTCAACGCCCGCGCCGAAGGTGTGGACAACCGCCCCGCCTTCCGATCCGCATGGCGGGCCGGCCGCCGCTGCCTTGTCATCGCCGACGGCTATTACGAGTGGCGCGATACCGACAGACAACCTTTC